>NZ_CP041754.1:0-717500 GCF_005937945.2 Pseudomonas sp. KBS0707
ATGTCCCGACTCAATCCCCGGCAGCAGGAAGCCGTGAACTACGTCGGCGGCCCTCTTTTGGTGCTCGCCGGTGCCGGTTCCGGCAAGACCAGTGTGATCACCCGCAAGATTGCGCACCTGATCCAGAACTGCGGCATCCGCGCCCAGTACATTGTCGCCATGACCTTTACCAACAAGGCCGCGCGCGAGATGAAGGAGCGCGTCGGTACGCTGCTCCGAGGCGGCGAAGGACGCGGCCTGACGGTCTCGACCTTCCACAACCTGGGTCTGAACATCATCCGCAAGGAACACACGCGGCTGGGCTACAAACCGGGCTTCTCGATCTTCGACGAGACCGACGTCAAGGCCCTGATGACCGACATCATGCAGAAAGAGTATTCGGGCGATGACGGTGTCGACGAAATCAAGAACATGATCGGTTCGTGGAAAAACGACCTCATTCTGCCTGCCGACGCGCTGGAAAACGCCCGCAACCCCAAGGAACAGACCGCCGCCATCGTCTACACCCACTACCAGCGCACGCTCAAGGCGTATAACGCGGTGGACTTCGACGACCTCATTCTGCTGCCGGTCAAGCTGTTCCAGGAACACGCCGACATTCTGGAGAAATGGCAGAACAAGGTGCGCTACCTGCTGGTGGACGAATATCAGGACACCAACGCCAGCCAGTACCTGCTGGTTAAACTGCTGATCGGTTCGCGCCATCAGTTCACCGTGGTGGGCGACGACGACCAGTCGATCTACGCCTGGCGTGGTGCGCGACCGGAAAACCTGATGCTGCTCAAGGACGACTACCCGTCGTTGAAAGTCGTCATGCTGGAGCAGAACTACCGTTCCACCAGCCGCATCCTGCGCTGTGCCAACGTGCTCATCTCCAACAACCCGCACGCCTTCGAAAAGCAACTGTGGTCCGAGATGGGCCACGGCGACGAAATCCGTGTCATCCGTTGCCGTAACGAAGATGCCGAAGCCGAGCGCGTGGCGATGGAAATCCTCACCCTGCACCTGCGCACCGACCGACCCTACAGCGACTTCGCCATCCTGTATCGCGGCAACTACCAGGCCAAGCTGATCGAACTCAAATTGCAGCACCACCAGGTGCCGTATCGACTTTCGGGCGGCAACAGCTTCTTCGGTCGCCAGGAAGTGAAAGACCTGATGGCGTATTTCCGTTTGCTGGTGAACCCGGACGACGACAACGCCTTCCTGCGGGTCATCAACGTGCCGCGTCGTGAAATCGGCTCGACCACGCTCGAAAAACTCGGTAACTACGCCACCGAACGCAAGGTCTCGATGTACGCCGCCACCGAAGAAATCGGCCTGGGCGAGCACCTGGACAGCCGTTACACCGACCGTTTGCAGCGCTTCAAGCGCTGGATGGACGGCGTGCGCCAGCAATGCGCGCAGAACGACCCCATTGCCGCGCTACGCAGCATGGTCATGGATATCGATTACGAGAACTGGCTGCGGCAGAACAGCTCCAGCGAAAAGGCCGCTGATTACCGGATGAGTAACGTCTGGTTCCTGATCGAGGCGTTGAAAAACACGCTGGAAAAGGACGAAGAAGGCGGTATGACCATTGAGGAAGCCATCGGCAAGCTGGTCCTGCGCGACATGCTTGAACGTCAGCAGGAAGAGGAAGATGGTGCCGAAGGCGTGCAGATGATGACCTTGCACGCCTCCAAGGGGCTGGAGTTTCCTTACGTGTTCATCATGGGCATGGAAGAAGAGATCCTGCCGCACCGCTCCAGCATCGAAGCCGACACCATCGAAGAAGAACGCCGTCTTGCCTATGTCGGCATTACGCGCGCGCGGCAGACTCTGGCCTTCACGTTCGCCGCCAAGCGCAAGCAGTACGGTGAAATCATCGACTGCGCGCCAAGCCGCTTTCTGGATGAGCTGCCCCCGGATGATCTGGCCTGGGAAGGCAATGACGACACTCCGACGGAAGTCAAAGCGGTTCGCGGCAATACCGCGCTTGCCGATATTCGCGCCATGCTGAAACGCTAGTCGACAAACGAAATTGATCATTTATTGCGCAATGGCGCAGTCTAGGAATTGAAGTGGAAGCACTGCACAAGAAGATTCGCGAAGAAGGCATCGTATTGTCCGACCAGGTGCTGAAAGTCGATGCGTTTCTCAACCATCAGATCGATCCGGCCTTGATGAAGGAAATTGGTGACGAATTCGCCCGTCTGTTCGCCGACGCTGGCGTGACCAAAATCGTGACCATCGAAGCTTCCGGCATTGCGCCGGCCGTCATGGCGGGTCTGAACATGGGCGTGCCGGTGATTTTCGCCCGCAAGCACCAGTCCCTGACCCTGACCGAAAACCTGCTGTCGGCGACCGTGTACTCATTCACCAAACAGGTGGAGAGCACCGTGGCGATCTCGCCGCGTCATCTGAGCAGCGACGATCACGTGCTGATCATCGATGACTTCCTCGCCAACGGCAAAGCCTCGCAGGCGCTGATCTCGATCATCAAACAGGCCGGTGCGACCGTGGCCGGGCTGGGGATCGTGATCGAGAAGTCCTTCCAGGGCGGCCGTGCCGAACTGGATGCACAGGGCTATAGAGTGGAATCGCTGGCGCGGGTTGAATCCCTGGCCGGTGGGGTTGTGACGTTCAAGTAACGTGTTCAAGGGAGGACGCAGAGCGTCCGGAAAGGCATGCGACGCGGAGCGCCGCACGATAGTTGCGATTATCGTTCCGTACGCTCCAGCGCGGTAATGCAGTTCTCGACGCTCTGCGTCGCCAAGAGGACGCGGAGCGTCCAGAAAGGCATGCGACGCGGAGCGCCGCACGATAGTTACGATTATCGTTCCGCACGCTCCAGCGTGGGAATGCAGTTCTCGACGCTCTGCGTCGCCGTGTGCGTGCTTCAGCGCGGAATGCCGAGTGCACGCAAACGTCGATACAGGGTGCGTTCGCTCAGCCCCAGCTCTCTGGCCAGCTCACTGCGCGAGCCGTTGAACACTCGCAGTGCATGGGCGAGTTTCTCCAGGCCGTCGTCCTGCTGGCGGTAAGTCACGCCACCCGCTTCTTCGCCCTGACCGCGCACTTCAGCGGGTAAATCCTGTACGCGAATAACGCCGTCATCGGTAAACAGGCGGGCGCGCTCAAGTATGTTGCGCAGTTCGCGGATGTTGCCGGGGTAGCTGTACAGACTCAGCAGCTTCATGGCCTCGGCGTCGACACGCGGAGCAGCACCTGGCGCGATGCGTTGCAGCAGGCTGTCGATCAGCAACGGCAAGTCCTCGCTGCGTTCGCGCAGGGCGGGCAGACGGATCGGGAAGGCGCTGATGCGGTAAAACAAATCCTGGCGAAAACTGCCGTTGGTGACCATCTCCTTGAGCGGTTTGTGTGTGGCCATCACCAGCCGAAAATCCGAATGCACCGTTCGCAGGCTGCCCACCGGGCGGAAGCTGCCTGATTCGATCAGCCGCAACAGCTTGACCTGCATAGCCAGCGGCACTTCGCCGATTTCATCAAGGAACAACGTGCCGCCATGAGCGGCTTCGGCCAGACCGGTCTTGCGCTGTAACGCCCCGGTGAATGCGCCCTTTTCATAGCCGAACAGCTCGCTCTCCAGCAGGGTTTCCGTAAGCCCGGTGCAATCGACCACCACCAACGGTCCGGCGGACCTGGCGCTGCTGGCGTGCAGTGCGCGAGCGAACAATTCCTTGCCGGTACCCGACTCACCCTGCAGCAGCACCGGAATCTGCGCGGGTGCAGCGCGTTGCAAGGCACTCAGGACCTCTTTGAATGCTGCTGAACGACCGACCAGCCCGTGCTGCTGCGGCTGGACCGACGCCACGGCCACCGAGCTCAGTCGCTCGACGTAGGCGATGACTTCACCCCCGTCATCGAGAATCGGCCGCAGCTCCACATCCACATGCTCAGGGCCGCGAGGCGTATGGTGAATATGCAGCAAACGCTCCGGAAGCCGCGTGTCGTGGGCCTTGCGCATCGGGCAATGTTCACCGGCCTGATCGCACGGCACCGCGAACTGATGCGACACCCGATAACACTTCTCGCCCACATGTGGCGTGCCTTCAACGCCGAACTGACGCTGATAGGCGGTGTTGGCCGCGATAATGTTGTAGTCGGTGTCCAGAACGATGGTCGGTCGCAGGTCATGTTCGAGGTATGACACCAGCGACTGCATGCGACTGCCGGGTAAATCAGTGGCGATGAGGGTCATGCTTGCTCCTGTGGATTGGCCGCAGCTTAACCCATCTCGCTGCCAGCTTATGCCACCGTCTGCCAAGCGACTGCCAGAATGTGGCAGTCAGCGCCTTGGCAACCATCACGCGGGTTTTCCGCAGAATCCCTCAACGCCTTGTATTTACTATGCTCAATGGGTTTTCCGGCCGTTGGCATGGTTATTGAGAAGTCATAGCAACGACTGCCAACCGTCCGGCCTGACCAAACGAACCTCGAGGCGATTTACAGCCATGGGAATTGCACATGATCATCGGTGAAAAACTTTATGTCGAAGCCCTCTTCGACAGCCATACCTGGACCATCAGCTACCTGGTGATGGACCTGGCTAGCAAGCAGTGCGCGCTGATCGACAGCGTGCTCGATTACGACCCCAAGTCGGGCCGCACCCGGACCGAGTCTGCCGACCGGATGATCGGCCGGGTACAGGCGCTGGGGGCTTCGGTGCAGTGGATTTTCGAAACCCATGTGCATGCTGATCACCTCACGGCTGCGCCGTACCTGAAACAGCAGCTTGGCGGACAAATCGTCATCGGCAGCCACATCACCGCCGTGCAGGAAACCTTTGGCGCGCTGTTCAACGCGCCGTCTGACTTTGCCCGCAATGGCAGCCAGTTCGATGTGCTGCTGGAAGACAACGCCTCGTTTGCCCTTGGAACACTTCAGGTCAAGGCCATGCATACGCCCGGGCATACACCGGCGTGCATGAGTTACCTGGTGCAGGTTGGTGACGCCACGGTCGCGTTTGTGGGCGACACGCTGTTCATGCCCGATTACGGCACCGCCCGTTGCGACTTTCCCGGAGCCGATGCGCGCACCCTGTACCGCTCCATTCACAAACTGCTGGCGTTGCCGCCTGACACCCTGCTGTTCATGTGCCACGACTACCTGCCCAACGGTCGTGAGCTGAAATACATGACCACCGTCGCCGAACAGCGCGCCAGCAACATCCATGTTCATGACGGTGTAGATGAAGACGCGTTCGTCAGCATGCGTGAAGCCCGTGACATGACGCTGGATATGCCTGTGCTGATGCTGCCTTCGGTGCAGGTCAACATGCGCTGCGGGCACTTTCCCGAGCCGGAAGACAACGGCGTCGTCTACCTGAAGATCCCGCTCAATGCTTTTTGACCGCTGCCCGCCTTGGGAAACTCTGTGATGAATGCTTCGATAACTACCTGTCAGATCCTGATCGTTGGTGGTGGTGCTGCCGGTATCGCCACCGCCGCAAGCCTGCTCGCCCGTGATGCTGCCCTGCAGATCACCCTGGTCGACCCTGCCGATACCCACTATTACCAGCCGGGCTGGACCATGGTCGGCGCGGGCATTTTCACGCCGCAGTCGACGGCACGCAGCATGGCGTCGCTGATTCCCAAAGGTGTGCAGTGGATCAAGGCTGCGGTGGCGACCTTCGAACCGCAGCACAATACCCTGACGCTCGCCGACGGGCGTACGCTTGGCTATCAGCAACTGGTGGCCTGCCCCGGCCTGAAGCTGGACTGGGCGGCCATCGACGGGTTGGTCGAGACGCTGGGTGCCAACGGCGTGACCTCCAACTATCGCTATGACCTGGCACCCTATACCTGGAAGCTGGTGCAGGGCTTGAAGCAAGGGCGCGCGCTGTTTACTCAACCGCCCATGCCGATCAAATGCGCCGGTGCGCCACAGAAGGCCATGTACCTGTCTTGTGACCACTGGCTGAAAACCGGCCGTCTGGCGCAGATCAATACGCAGTTCTTCAACGCCGGTGGCGTGCTGTTTGGTGTGGCGGACTATGTACCGGCGCTGATGAATTACATCGAGCGGTACGCCATCGACCTCAAGTTCAGCCATCGGCTGGTGGCAGTCGACGGGCCGGGCAAGCGTGCTACGTTTGTTTGCACGCAGGCCGATGGCAGCAGCGAAACCGTCGAGCACAGCTTTGAAATGCTGCACGTGGTGCCCCCGCAGATTGCCCCCGACTTCATTCGCAGCAGCCCGCTGGCCGATCCCGCAGGCTGGGTGGACGTGGACCCTGCCACGCTCCGGCATCGACAGTTCGCCAATGTTCATGCTCTGGGTGATGCCACCAATACCAGCAACGCCAAAACCGCAGCCGCCGCCCGCAAGCAGGCACCGGTGGTGGCCAATAATGTGCTGGTCGCGCTGGGTCGTCTGAGTGAGTCTGCCGTCTACGACGGTTATGGCTCGTGCCCGCTGACCGTCGAGAAAGGCCGGATCGTATTGGCTGAATTCACCTATGGCGGCAAGGTTGCGCCGAGCTTCCCGCGCTGGCTGCTGGATGGCCGTCAACCGACCCGGCTGGCCTGGTGGCTGAAAGAACGCGTGCTGCCCGTACTTTACTGGCATGGCATGCTCAAGGGACGTGAATGGTTGGCCAAACCGGAAAAGGCTGACGCCAGGCATGGATGAGCATCAACTGCTGGGCGTTGGCCTGGGGGCGATCATTGGCGTGGTACTGGCGCTGACAGGCGCGGGCGGTGGCATTCTCGCGGTCCCGCTGCTGGTTTTTGGTCTTGGCCTGTCGATTGTCGAAGCGGCACCTGTCGGCCTGCTGGCCGTCGGGCTGGCGGCGGGAATCGGTGCGGTACTGGGACTGCGTCAGGGTATCGTCCGCTATCGCGCTGCCGGGTACATCGCATCCATTGGTGTGCTGATGGCACCTCTTGGCCTGTGGCTCGCCCATCGGCTGCCCAATACACCGCTGGCATTGGTCTTTTCGGTCGTGCTGCTGTACGCATGCACACGTATGTTCATCAGGGCCAGCCGCGAATTGCGCCACGGCCAACCGCCGCCGCGCGCAGAAATGCTGCCCTGCGTGCTCAACCCGCTGCAAGGCCGTTTGCACTGGACCATGCCGTGCCTGCGCGCTTTGACGCTGACGGGCGTGGGTTCAGGGTTATTGTCCGGGCTATTAGGTGTGGGCGGCGGTTTCGTGATCATTCCGGCGCTGACCCGCTACAGCGATCTGAGCATGAAAAGCGTTGTAGCGACGTCACTGGCGGTGATTGCGCTGGTCTCGACGGGCAGCGTCATCACCGCCTCCTTGAGCGGCGTGATGCACTGGACGGTGGGTGCGCCTTTTGCACTGGGTGCAGTCATCGGCTTGATAGCTGGCAGACAAGTCGCCCGCTACCTCGTCGGCCCGCGCCTGCAACAGCTGTTCGCGCTGTGCGGCATTGTTGCCGCGTTCATGCTCGCGTTGTCAGTGCGCTAACCGCCCGAGGACGCAGAGCGTCCAGAAAGGCATTCCCACGCGGAGCATGGGAACGATGAAAATCTTGAGATCACTATCGTGCCAATGCTCCGCGTCACATGCTCGTGCTGACGCCGCGCACTCAAGATCGGACGCAGAGCGTCCGGAAAGGCATTCCCACGCGGAGCATGGGAACGATGAAAATCCCGAGATCACTATCGTGCCAATGCGGAGCATGGGAACGATAGTCGGGGGGGTGGGCTTAAAGCTTCTGCCAGACCTTCGGTTTGAAGAACAGCGTCTCGCCCTTGGCCAGGCCTACCAGGCTGTCGTGGTCTTTTACCACTTCGGCCTCGATCAGTTCGCTTTGCCCTTCCACTTTCAGCGTGACCCGCGTTGTCGCGCCCAGCGGGCGGATGTCGCGGACTTCAGCGGCGTGGTGGTCTTCGATTTCCTGATGCGACAACGACACTTCATGCGGACGGAACAACAGGTGCCCTTCCTCGCCCAGGCTCAGGCGGTTGGAGTCACCCAGGAAGTGGTAGACGAAGTCGTTGGACGGGTTCTCGTAGACCTCGCCCGGCGAGCCGATCTGTTCGATCACACCCTTGTTCATCACCACGATGCGATCAGCCACTTCCATGGCCTCTTCCTGATCGTGGGTCACGAATACCGAGGTCAGGTTAATGTCTTCGTGCAGGCGCGCCAGCCAGCGACGCAGTTCCTTGCGCACCTTGGCGTCCAGCGCCCCGAACGGCTCGTCCAGCAGCAGCACTTTTGGCTCGACCGCCAGGGCGCGGGCCAGGGCGATGCGCTGGCGCTGTCCACCCGACAGTTGCTCCGGATAACGGTCGGCCAGCCAGTCCAGCTGCACCATGTTCAGCAGCTCATGGACCTTCTCGGCAATCCGTGTCTCGTTCGGGCGCTCGCGTTTGGGCTTCATGCGCAGGCCGAACGCGACGTTGTCGAACACCGTCATGTGGCGGAACAGCGCGTAATGCTGGAACACAAAGCCGACGTTGCGATCACGCACGTCATGGCCGGAAACATCTTCGCCATGGAACACGATACTGCCGTCATCCGGGGTTTCCAGGCCGGCAATAATGCGCAACAGGGTGGTCTTGCCGCAGCCTGACGGGCCGAGCAAAGCCACCAGCTCGCCACTCTGGATGTCCAGACTGATGTTGTTCAGGGCCTTGAAGGCGTTGAAATTCTTGCTGACGTTACGGACTTCGATCGACATGATTATTCCTCCGCCGCGTTATGGCGCAGACGGTTAATGCGGGATTCGCTCCACTGCTTGAGCAGCAGGATGAACAGCGCCAGGATCAGCAACAGGCTCGCCACGGCAAAGGCTGCAACGTGGTTGTACTCGTTGTAGAGAATTTCGACGTGCAGCGGCAGGGTATTGGTGACGCCGCGAATGTGCCCGGAAACCACCGACACCGCGCCAAACTCACCCATCGCCCGCGCAGTACACAGCACCACGCCGTAGATCAGGCCCCATTTGATGTTCGGCACCGTGACGTGCCAGAACATCTGCCAGCCATTGGCACCCAGCAGCCGCGCCGCCTCTTCTTCCTGAGTACCCTGCTCCTGCATCAGCGGGATCAGTTCGCGCGCAACGAACGGCACAGTGACGAAAATGGTCGCCAGCACGATGCCCGGCAGGGCAAAGACGATCTGGATATCGTGGTCCTGTAACCACGGCCCGAACAGGCCCTGCGCACCGAACATCAATACGTAGACAAGACCGGCAATGACCGGCGATACCGAGAACGGCAAATCGATCAGCGTGACCAGAATGCTCTTGCCGCGGAACGAATATTTGCTCACGCACCATGCGGCGCTGACGCCGAATACCAGATTGAGCGGCACCGAGATCAGGACCGCAATGACCGTCAGCTTCAGCGCTGACAAGGCATCCGGTTCAAGGATTGCGGTAAAGAACGCGCCCAGACCGTTTTTCAGCCCCTGAGACACCACGATGAACAGCGGCAGGCCCAGAAACAGAAAGAACACCAGCCAGCACAGGCCGATCAGAATACGTCGCGACACCGCGCTGCCACGACGGGCGGCGTTGGCAGAGGCGGCGGCTGAAACAGATGAATAAGACATGTTCTGCGCCTCCTCAGGATGGGGTTTCAATGCGCCGCTGCAGCAGGTTGATCAGCAGCAGCAGAATGAAGGAAACCACCAGCATCATCACGCCGATAGCGGTCGCGCCGGTGTAGTCGTACTGGTCGAGCTTGACCATGATCAGCAGCGGCAGGATCTCGGTTTTCATCGGCATGTTGCCGGCAATGAAAATCACCGAACCGTACTCGCCCACGCCTCTGGCAAACGCCAGAGCGAAGCCGGTCAGCCAGGCAGGCAACAAGGCCGGAACGAGGATGTGGCGAAACACCTGCAGCGGACGCGCGCCCAGGCAGGCAGCGGCTTCTTCGACTTCCTTGGGGATGTCGGCCAGCACAGGCTGCACGGTGCGCACCACGAATGGCAGGGCGACGAACGTCAGCGCCAGGGTAATACCCAACGGCGTGTAGGCGATCTTGAAGCCCAGGTCGGCGGCGAACTGCCCGACCCAGCCGTTGGGCGCGTACAGCGCTGTCAGGGCGATACCGGCCACAGCAGTCGGCAGGGCGAACGGCAGATCGATCATTGCATCGATGATCTTGCGACCGGGGAAGGTGTAACGCACCAGCACCCAGGCCAGCAGCGTGCCGATCACGCCATTGATGAGGGCCGCGTAGAAAGCAGTGCCGAAACTCAGCTTGAGTGCCGCGATCACGCGTGGTGCCGTGATGATGGTCCAGAACTGATCCCAGGTCAGCTGCGCGGCATGCACGAACATGGCGGCCAGCGGTATTAGCACAATCAGACTGAGGTACACCAAGGTGTAGCCCAGCGTCAGCCCGAAGCCGGGTATGACGGGGGAGATACGACGCGACATAAAAGTCCCTGGTTTCACTTGCACGAAGCCCGGACGTTAATCCGGGCTGCTTGACCCAACCTGCAATGCCACTCGCACGGCATCCTGATTCGGCTTATTGCGCCTGATAAATCTGGTCGAACACGCCGCCGTCATTGAAAAACTTCGGCTGCGCAGTTTTCCAGCCGCCAAAGTCTTTGTCGATAGTCACCAGATCAAGTTTCGGGAATTGCTTCTCGTACTTGGCGGCTACTTCGGCATCACGTGGACGATAGAAGTTTTTCGCAGCAATTTCCTGACCTTCCTTGCTGTAAAGGTGCTTCAGGTATTCAGTCGCGATTTCAGTGTTGCCTTTCTTCTCGGCGTTCTTGTCGACTACGGCTACCGGAGGTTCGGCGAGAATCGACAGCGACGGCACGACGATGTCGAACTTGTCTTTGCCACCGTCTTCTTTCAGCGCCAGGAATGCTTCGTTTTCCCACGCCAGCAGCACGTCACCCTGACCGTTGTTGACGAAGGTGATGGTCGAACCACGCGCACCGGTGTCCAGAATCGGCACGTGCTTGAACAGCGTCTGCACATATTCCTTGGCTTTGGCTTCGTCGCCGCCGCCCGCCTTCAGGCCGTAGGCCCAGGCCGCCAGGAAGTTCCAGCGTGCACCACCTGAGGTTTTCGGGTTCGGCGTGATCACCGAGACGTCTTTCTTGATCAGGTCGCCCCAGTCCTTGATGCCTTTGGGGTTGCCCTTGCGCACCAGAAACACGATGGTCGAGGTGTAAGGCGTGCTCGCATCCGGCAGACGGGTCTGCCAGTTTTCGGGCAGGGTCTTGCCCAGCTTGGCGATTTCGTCGATGTCACCGGCCAGTGCCAGGGTCACCACGTCTGCACGCAGACCGTCGATCACGCCACGGGCCTGCTTGCCCGAACCACCGTGGGACTGCTTGATCTCGACCTTGTCGTCCGGATGGGATTTTTTCCAGAAGTTGACGAATTCTGCGTTGTAATCCTGATACAGCTCGCGGGTCGGATCGTAAGACACGTTGAGCAGTTCGTAATCCTTGGCAACAGCCGAACCTGCGAAAACAGCACTGGCGAGAGCGGCCAGAGCAAAACGGCGAATGGACATAGATGAAGCTCCTGGAAATGCGGTGTGTTGGCTTTTTTAATTTCTTCTTGGCGCGTCAGAACGGCATCCGCACGGGCGCGCTGCTTTTTTCAGGGGAGGTATCAGGAGTCAGGATGAAGCCCTCCGGTTGACCAGTCGGGTAATGCCGCTTCAGCTCTGCTTGGCGGCGGGGTTCTGCAAACGAAACTTTTCCTTGCGCTCGATCTGCACCACTTGCGCGTTATGCACAGTGATTTCGACGGCGCCAAAACGCAGGTCACGCAACGCACTCTGAATCTCACGCAGAATTGCTGCTTCGTCCTGACCGTCAACACTACGTAGAGATGCGCTCATTGTCTTATTCCTTGAAAGATGAGAAGCCGGCCGTCGCGACTGGGGGCGATGGCGTATGGCGGTGAGGCAATAATAATGAGGTGCGGATATTCTTAAAAAGACTATTTAAGAATGCAGATATAACCAAAAGAAATTTAGCGGTTAGAGATTTTGCCAGGATGCGTTGCACACCCTGGCAAGCCTTGCTCTTGCGGCTTCAGCCGGGCTGCTCGAAGACCGGTGCATGCGTCCAGTCTATCGCTTGCGCGACCATTGGCCGGGCAAACCAGTAGCCCTGTCCCAACTGGCAACTGTTGCCCAGCAGGAACGCAGCCTGATTCGCATGCTCGATGCCTTCAGCCAGAACCCGCATGCCCAGGCTGCCCGCCAGCGCGATGACCGCTCTGACAATCGCGATGTCGTCATCGTCGCCCGGCAGTCCGGCCACAAAACCCTGGTCGATCTTCAGCTTCTGAACCGGCATGCGCTTGAGCCGCAGCAGCGAAGAATAACCCGTACCGAAGTCATCGATGGCCAGGCTCAGGCCCAGTTCGCGCAGGCGATGCAATTGTTCGATGGCCTGTTCGGGGTCTTCCATGACTGCGCTTTCAGTCACTTCCAGCTCCAGAAAGGCAGGCTCAAGCCCGGTCTCATGCAGTGCCTGTGCTACCCGACGGTCGAGGTCGCCATGATTGAACAGGCGGCTGGAGACGTTTACCGCGACGAACTCGACCGGCACGCCTTCCGCCAGCCAGGCCTTCATCTGCAGACAGGCGGTTTTCAAGACCCAGGCATCAATATCAGCGATCAGCCCGCTTTGCTCGGCAATCGGAATGAATTCCCCCGGCGAAACCATCCCGCGCTCGGGGTGCTGCCAGCGCACCAGCGCCTCGACACCGCGAATACGGCGGGTGACAAGGTCATGAACCGGCTGATAGAAGACCCGCAGTTGTTCCAGTTCGACGGCCTGACGCAGTTCATAGGCCAGTTGCACGCGCTGTTGGGCGTGGGCGGTCAATTCCTCGGTGTACAACGCATAACACTCACGACCGTCGCCCTTGGCCTTGAACAGCGCCGAGTCTGCATTGCGCAACAGTTGCTCGGCGGTCAGCGCATCGCCGGGGAACAGGCTGATGCCAATGCTGGCAGTGACAAACAGCTGATGCGCGGCAATCGCGAACGGTGCCTTGAGCGCATTGATCACCTGCTGTGCCAGCGCGGCAGCCTGAACCAGCTGCGAGCAATTCTTGATCAACAGGGCGAACTCGTCGCCGCCCGGACGCGCCAGAGTCATTTCATTGCCGGACACGCTTTTGAGCCGCTCGGCGACGGCCCTGAGCACATCGTCGCCCACGTTGTGGCCAAGGCTGTCATTGATGTTCTTGAAGTGGTCCAGGTCGATCAGCAACAGTGCGCAGCCGCGTTTGCTGGCGCGCGCCGAAGTCAGCGTCTGGCTGATGCGATCAGTCAGCAGCAGGCGATTGGGCAAATCGGTCAGCCCATCGAAGTGGATCAACTGGGCCAGCTCCTGCTCGGAGCGTTTGATAGCTGTAATGTCGGAAAACACCGCTACAAAGTGCCTGGGTTGGCCGTCATCGCCCATAACGCTGCGAATGGTCTGCCATTGCGGATAGATCTCGCCGCTTTTACGCCGATTCCAGATCTCGCCGCTCCACTGGCCCTCGCTGATGATCGAGTGATACATCTGTTTGTAGAACTTCGGGCCGTGTCGGCCGGACTTGAACTTGCTGGGGTTGAGGCCCAGTACTTCTTCGGCCTGATAACCAGTGATATCGACGAAAGCGCGGTTGACGTGAACGATGTGGCCCTGCGCATCGCTGACCAGCACCCCTTCGCGAGTGCTGTCGAACACCGCTTCCGCCAGCCGCAGCCGGTCGTAATCGGCTTGTTGGCGCTGAAAAAGCGCATCGCCGCCGATCAGGCTTCTCAATCTGTCACGTGCGATGAAGATCATGACCGCGCTGAGCAACACCCAGCTGTAACCGGCCATCAGTTGCCAGAACGCCAATCGAGCAGGTTCTTTTATGAAAAAGGGCAGCAACAGGTCGCACGTCACAAACCACAAAATGGACAGCAGCCCATACAGGACGGCCGTTCGCAGCGCGCCAAGGGAGTAATCTGACATCGGAAACGAAGAACCTCAGATAAAGCCGGAATTATAAAGCAAGAAACATCCTGCGACTCTTATCTGAAAGGGTGACTGGTTTTCTGTGGAATGTCAGTGATAATGCACGCGTAACTTTTTTCTTCATGAGTATCTTTACGAGGGCCAAACAGCCTATGTGTTACAACGGTTTGCTCGACCTTTCCGTCTGGCAGGTAATAGCAGTCACGCTGGCGATGACCCATGTGACTATTGTCGGCGTCACGGTCTATCTGCACCGCTACTCAGCCCACCGCTCGCTTGAGCTCAATGCGGGGCTGAAACACTTCTTCCGTTTCTGGCTGTGGCTGACCACTGCCCAGAACACCCGCGAGTGGACAGCCATCCACCGCAAACACCACGCAAAATGCGAAACCGTCGACGACCCGCACAGCCCGGTCGTCAAAGGCCTGTCCACCGTGCTGCGCAAAGGCGCCGAGCTGTACCGCGAAGAAGCTCAGAACCAGGACACCCTGCGTATCTACGGCAAGAACTGCCCGGAAGACTGGATCGAGCGCAACCTGTATTCGCGCTACAAGCTGCTGGGTATCGCCCTGATGGCAGTCATCGACGTGGCACTGTTCGGTGCGCTCGGTATCACCGTGTGGGCCGTCCAGATGATGTGGATTCCCTTCTGGGCTGCTGGCGTGGTCAACGGTCTGGGCCATGCCGTCGGCTATCGCAACTTCGAATGCCGTGACGCGGCCACCAATCTGGTGCCGTGGGGCATCGTGATCGGTGGTGAAGAGCTGCACAACAACCACCACACCTATCCCAACTCGGCCAAGCTGTCGGTCAAGCCCTGGGAATTCGACATGGGCTGGGCGTGGATCAAACTGTTCAGTTTCCTGGGGCTGGCCAAAGTCCAGCGGGTCGCGCCCATCGCCCATCGGGTCGAAGGCAAGGGCCACATGGACATGGACACCGCCATGGCGATCCTCAACAACCGTTTCCAGATCATGGGGCAGTATCGCAAGCTGGTAATTGCGCCGCTGGTTGCCCAGGAACTGGCCAAGGCCGACGAATCGGTGCGTCATCAGTTCAGTCGCGCCAAACGGCTGCTGTCACGTGAGACCAGTCTGCTCGATGACAAGCACCACTTGCGCATCCAGACCATGCTGGAACATAGCCATGCGCTGAAAGTGATCTACGAAAAGCGTCTGGCGTTGCAGCAGATCTGGGTCAAGACCAGCAGCAATGGCCATGACATGCTTTCAGCCATCAAAGAGTGGATTCACGAGGCCGAAGCCAGTGGTATTCACTCGCTGCGTGAGTTCGCCGACCAGCTGAAAACCTACTCGCTACGCCCCGCCCACGCCTGATACCGTTGATCGGCGCGCCTCCCGCAGGTGCGCCGGTCCCGGAACTTATCCCCTGCCAATCTATCTCATCAACTTTCCCGCCAAACGGGATAGGGCACGGCACTGGCCGTAACGCTTGAGATGGATCTTATGGAAAAGCAGCCTCCTACCTCCCTACCCGGCACGCCGATCACTGATATGCCCGCAGCCGCAGAAACCCTGTTAGCCCTGATGCACGCCCAGGCAGAAGTTGCCCGCTTGAGCGAGCGTGAACAACTGTTCAGCTCATTGTTGGTGAGCGTGAATGCTGTTCTGTGGGCGTTTGACTGGGAAACCCAGCACATGATTTACGTCAGCCCGGCGTACGAGCGTATCTTCGGCCGCTCGGCGGGCTTGCTGCTGGCCGATTACAGCGAGTGGCGCGACAGTATCTACCCGGATGACCTGAACTACGCCGAGCGCAGCCTCAACGAGGTGATCGAGAAAGGCTCCATCGAGGACCGCGAGTACCGAATCATCCGTGCGGATGGCGAAGTACGCTGGCTCAGCGACAAATGCTTCGTCAGCCATCGCGCCGACGCCAGCCAGCGCCTGATCGTGGTGGGCATCGCCGAAGACATCACCGACAAGAAGCACCTCGAGGATGAGCTGCAGCGCCTGGCAACCACCGACGTACTGACCCAGAGCAGCAACCGTCGGCACTTTTTCGAATGCGCCCAGCGCGAGTTCGAACTGGCTCGCCTCAACGGCACTCCGCTGGCCTTTCTGCTGCTGGATATCGATGACTTCAAGCTGGTCAACGACACCTACGGCCATCAGGAAGGCGATACCGTGTTGCAACGCATCGCTGAAAGTGGCCGCTCGGCACTGAGACGTGGTGATTTGTTCGGGCGTATCGGTGGCGAAGAGTTCGCCGCGGTATTCCCTGGCTGCGCGCCGGATATGGCCATGCAGATCGCCGAGCGCCTGCAACGCGAGATCCAGCGCCAGAACTTTCAGTCAGGCGGCACCACCTTCAGCATCACCGCCAGCCAGGGCCTGACTAATCTGGGCCCGGAAGACTCAAGCCTGGAAACCCTCTACGGCCGCGCCGACGCCGCCATGTATCAGGCCAAGCGCCAGGGCAAGAATCAGATCGTGCTGGTCTGACATGCCCTCTCGACTGTAGAGGGCACGACTGGCCCCTTCGCGAGCAAGGCGGATCGCCGCCCGGTCCGCTCCCACAAACTCACGGCATCAAGTCCTGTGGGGGTCTGCGGTGCCCTGTAGGAGCGGACTTGTCCGCGAAGAGGGCGGTACAGTCAATGCATTGGCTGTGTTTGGAATATAGCCTTCGCGAGCAAGTGCGCACACGGCATCACACCCTGTGGGCGCGACCGGGGCGGCGATCCGTCTTGCTCGCGAAGGCCTCAGTCAGGTTCTACTTCTCGAGCGGGCCCTGAATGGCGCTGGCCGGGTCCTCGATTACAGCAGCCTCTTCGGCAGGTGGTTCAGGTGTCAGGTCCAGCAAATCAGGCTCGTCCTCCCCCTCGACCGTCTCGGCAGCCACTTCAGGTTCGGTCGGCAAGGGTTTCAACAGGCTAGGGTCAGTCACGCCGGTCAGTTTCTTGCGCAAACGCTGCAAGTCACCGACGCTCAGCTTCAACAACTTGGCCGACTTGGTCTTGATCAGCGTGTTGACACTCTCTTCCTCGCCCAGACGTGCCATCTGCCCCGCCAGGTTCATTGCCAGCACTTCGCGAGTGAAGATACCGGTGTTGTACTGATACACCGCAGCGATCAGCTCACGCAGTTCCAGCGGCAAACGCCAGCGGGTGCGCAGAGCGGAACCGAAGGCAGCGGAATACTGCTCCAGCGATTGCTTGATCACGTCTTCATTCAACTCGCCGCCAGCCAGCAGCCATTCCTGCAAACAACCCAGCACAGCAAGATCGCCCAGCGACTGCAGCAGACCGGCACAGAAGCAACGCTCTACATCCAGCTCCAGCATGCCGCCCAGAATGCGCGCGTAATCAGCCGTTCGCTGCGACATGGTCCAAAGCTCACTGGCCCGGGCCAGCAACGCGTCGCTGGTCAGCACGGCCATACGTTTCTTGGCCAGGCCTGACGCGATATTTGCGCCCTGCACCGGCCCGAGAATGGCCAGCGCCCCGCCCATGGTCTGCACCGGCTTGCCCAAATGTTGCGCGGCACTGTTGGCGGCCGCGATCAACACGGCAGTGATGTGCGGATCGTTGCGCAGCTCCTGCTCCAGCAAGGCAGCGTCGAGGCCGTTGGCGGTCTGGCTGAGTTTTATCGCCGTCGCGACATCGACGAACAGCGGTGCGCCGTCAGCCACGTCACGGCGCTTGTCGAGAAACTTGGTCAGCGTCAAACCCGGCGTCAGCGCGGGCACTGCGCCCGCAACCGGGGCCTGACGTTCCAGCAGCAGGCTTTCCAGGCGCTGGCGTAGCCCTTCGGTATTCAGGGGTTTGGTCAGATAAGCAGTCGGCGCCAGTGGCAAGACCTCACGCACGCTGGCGCTGTCGTTGCGATTGCTGATCAGAATGAAAGGGATGGCGGGCTGACGACGCAGGTTGCGTACGCCACGCAACAGGCTCAACCCGTCGATCCCCGGCAGCTCGCGTGCGGCGATGATCAGGTCAGGCAGTTGTTTCTTCATCCATTCGACGGCCTGCTTGCCATCGGTACACATTTCCAGGTCGACGTCCGCTCGCACACCCAACACCAGATCGCTGAGTGTTTCGCGAACCCACGGATCAGACTCAGCAATCAATACGCGAGGTACCGCGGGCAAATCTACAGCAGTCATCATGACTCTCCGACATCGATGCGTTCACCTTAGCCAAAGCCATCGTCCGGATATAGCAAAAAGAGCGAAATACCCTGCTCCAGAACAAAAAAACCCGTCGAAACGGGCTTTTTTTGTCTGTTTGGTCATAAATTAATCAATTTACGACTTCACACTTTTTACGCGATTTCAGCGAAGCATTCTTCCAGAATGGCCAGCCCACGGGTCAGCAATTCGTCTTCAGCGGTCAACGGTACCAGTACGCGCAACACGTTGCCGTAAGTACCGCAGGACAGCAGGATCAGACCCTTGTCACGCGCCTTGGCAACTACCTGCACCACTGCTGCGGCGTTAGGCTTGTGCGAATCGCCATCTTCGAACAGCTCGACGGCAATCATCGCGCCCAGCGCACGCACTTCGCCAATGACCGGGTACTTGGCCTGAATGCCCTTGAGCGCAGTCACCAGACGCTCGCCCACCGCCTTGCAACGGTCCAGCAGGTGCTCTTCTTCGAAGATATCCAGCACCGCCAGCGCCGCAGCGCAAGCAACCGGGCTACCAGCATAAGTGCCGCCCAGACCGCCCGGTGCGATGGCATCCATGTATTCAGCCTTGCCGCACACGCCCGCCAGCGGGAAGCCACCGGCGATGGACTTGGCGAAGGTGGTCAGGTCGGCCGCAACGCCCATCTGCTCCATCGCGAAGAACGTGCCGGTACGGCCAGCGCCGGTCTGCACTTCGTCAGCGATCAGCAAAATGCCGTGCTTGTCGCACAGCTCGCGCAGACGCAGCATGAACGCCTTCGGTGCCACGTAGAAACCACCTTCGCCCTGAACCGGCTCGATGATGATCGCAGCGATGTCCTTGGGTTCGGCGTCGTTCTTGAAGATGCGCTCGATGCTGGCGATGGAATCGTCAACGCTCACACCATGCAGCTCGCAAGGGTACAGCGCGCGGAAGATACCGCCCGGCATCAGGCCCATGCCCGCCGAGTAAGGCACAACCTTACCGGTCAGGCCCAGGGTCATCATAGTGCGACCGTGGTAAGCGCCGGTGAAGGCGATCACGCCCGCACGGCCAGTGGCAGCACGCGCGATCTTCACGGCGTTTTCAACCGCTTCGGAACCGGTGGTCACCAGCAGGGTTTTCTTGTCGAAATCACCCGGCACTTTGGCGTTGATCTTCTCGCACAGCTCGACGTAAGGCTCGTAGGCCAGCACCTGGAAGCAGGTATGGCTCAGCTTGGTAAGTTGCTCTTGCACAGCGGCAATGATCTTCGGGTGCAGGTGACCGGTGTTCAGAACGGCAATACCGCCCGCGAAGTCGATGAACTCACGACCTTCCACGTCGGTAACGGTCGCGTTCTTCGCCGAAGCAGCGAAGATCGGGTGGATCTGACCAACGCCACGCGGGACGGCAGCATGGCGGCGTTGCATCAGGGATTCGTTAGTCTTGCTCATGTATTCCTCATTCGCCGCTCATCGGTCGGCGTGGGTCAAGGATCAAGCGGACCGGATCAACTGCGGCAGCATACGATGATCGACTGCTGCAGCCTTCAGGCCACCAGGAAATTACGGTGCAACAAAAGCCGATGACACGTCGCTCTCGCGCATCATCGGATGCAATACCTCAACGTCAGTCAGACCGAGTCAATCAAACCGGGTCAGTCAGACCGACAGGCAGAGGTATTTGATTTCCAGATAATCTTCGATGCCGTACTTGGAGCCTTCACGGCCCAGACCGGACGACTTGATACCACCAAACGGTGCCAGTTCGTTGGAGATAAGGCCGGTGTTGATGCCTACCATGCCATATTCCAGCGCTTCGGCAACACGGAACACACGGCTCATGTTCTGCGCATAGAAGTACGACGCCAGACCGAACTCGGTGTCGTTGGCCATCGCAATCACTTCAGCCTCGTCCTTGAAGCGGAACAGCGGGGCCAGCGGACCAAAGGTTTCTTCCCTGGCCACGGCGGCATCTTTCGATACGTTGACCAGAATAGTCGGCTCGAAGAACGAGCCTTCCAGGCTGTTGCCGCCAGTCAGCACGGTTGCGCCTTTGCTGACCGCGTCGGCGATGTGTTCCTTGACCTTGGCCACGGCCTTGTCGTCGATCAACGGGCCGGTGGTGACGCCGTCTTCCAGACCGTTACCGATCTTCAACTTGCCGACCGCCGCCTTGAGCTTCTCGGCGAACGCGTCATACACCGCGTCCTGCACATAGATACGGTTGGCGCACACGCAGGTCTGACCATTGTTGCGGTACTTGGAAATCATCGCGCCTTCGACCGCCTTGTCGAGGTCGGCGTCGTCGAACACGATGAAAGGCGCGTTACCGCCCAGCTCCAGGGACACCTTCTTGATGTCCTTGGCGCACTCGGCCATCAACTGGCGACCAATGTCGGTCGAGCCGGTGAAGGACAGTTTGCTCACAATCGGATTACCGGTCAGCTCGGCACCGATATCGCCTGCGCTGCCGGTCACCACGCTGAACACACCAGCCGGGATACCCGCACGCTCGGCCAGTTCAGCCAGGGCCAGTGCCGAGAACGGCGTTTGCGACGCAGGCTTGAGCACCATGGTGCAGCCCGCCGCCAGTGCCGGACCGGCCTTGCGGGTGATCATTGCCGCCGGGAAGTTCCACGGGGTGATCGCCGCCGTCACACCAATCGGCTGCTTGAGCACGATCAGGCGCTTGTCCGGCTGGTGACCGGGGATCACATCGCCATAGACGCGCTTGGCTTCTTCAGCGAACCACTCGATAAACGACGCGGCGTAGGTGATCTCGCCCTTGGCTTCGGCCAGCGGCTTGCCCTGCTCCAGGGTCATCAACAGGCCCAGGTCGTCCTGGTTCTCGATCATCAGCTCGAACCAGCGGCGCAGCTTGTTGCCGCGCTCTTTGGCGGTCAGCGCACGCCAGGCCGGCAGCGCCTTGTCAGCCGCCTCAATCGCCCGACGCGTCTCGGCTGCGCCCATTTTGGGCACAGTGCCGAGGATTTCGTTATTGGCAGGGTTGTTGACCTTGATCGACTGACCACCGTCCGCATCCAGCCACTGGCCGTTGATGTAGGCTTGCTGGCGGAACAGTGTGGAATCTTTGAGCTGCATGTCGGCCTCCTAAACAGCATCGCCCGAGAGGCGACGCGAACAATTGAATATCGATGCACCCCATTTGGAAGCCATCGTCAGGAAAACATTCCATCGGGTTCCAGCGCTGCGCAACGCAGGAAGGCAGGAAGACCGAACAAGAGCGTTTGAAATCTCAAACGAATCCTAGGCATTGCGGGGGCAAAGGACAATAGCCCGTTCGAAAAAAAGAACGGACGTACGGAGGTGGGTGGTTTTCTGATCAGCGCCGAACCTGACCGCAAGGCAGCCGCAGCGTGATCAGGCAGCGCATAAAAGCCGTGAGCGACCACGGAGCAACCGGCGAAGGTCACGATCAACCTCAAGGCATTGCCGAACGACCCGGTCATCGTCCTGGCCGGGCCGTGGCTGATCGAGTTCGACAGCGCCATGACCACCGCAGGGCCCAGCGCAGCTTTTAACTCACGCCTGTAGCGCTATCGATAATCCGGAAGCGTGAAGGACTGAATCGCCGGGGTCAGCGCCTTGGCAGCACGCTTGCTGATGAAGGGTGTTGCGACCAAACGCTGCACGGCGCGAAGGACCTTCACCCCCGTGCGACTGCGAGGATGAACCAGACGCGGCACAAGCTTCGGCACATTCTGCGACTTTTTCACCACAGGCCGCAGCAAATATTCGTGCGCAGCAAGGGCCCCTGCAATCGTGTCGGTTCTGGTGAGTTCGCCCGCCAGCACATACGCACCAATCAGCGCCAGCGAAGCACCGACCCCGCCCAGCGGCGTGACACACCAGGCCGCATCGCCCAGCAACACCACAGGGCCATTCGACCAGCGATCCATCTTCACCTGGCGCAGATCATCAAACCAGAAGTCCTCCGCCGCCTCCATCCCCTCCAGCAGACGAGGCACCTCCCATCCCGCGCCTGCAAACGACGCCCGGAGAAACGCCTTCTGCTCGGCAATGCTGTTGCCGACCGTCAGATGGCTACGGCCGTGCACATTAAAGAACGCACGCGTCGTACCGCGATTGTCCGGACGAACACCCGCACTGCGACCTCCCACCGCGTTATACCAACGCGCCGTCTGGCTATCGGTCGGTGCCCGAGGCACGGTAAAGAACGCGCTGGCCAGGTCCATCCGGCGCGGCTGATTCTCGCCGGGAAACACCAGCTCCCGCGTACGCGAGCCGACACCTTCAGCAATAATCAGCAGATCAAAACGCTCCTCGCCACCGCTCTCGAACGTGACAGATACGCCCTCATCATCATGCTCGACCGAGACAATACGATCTCCAAAGCGATAGAACGCATCAGCAGACGACGCCTCATACAGCAGGCGCGCAAGATCCCCGCGCAACACCTCAAGCTCAGCCGTCGGGCCATCGCCCTCCAGACCGGACAGATCAATTTGCGCCGCCGTGCGGTTGTCCTCATCGACCCACGCAAGCCCGGTCTCGCCGGTATTGAGGCCCTTCACCGCCTGCTCAAGCCCCATCAAGCGCAGAACCTGCCGAGCCGCGCCCCGCACATCCACATTCTGCCCGCCATCGCGAAAGGCAGACGCCTGCTCGACAACCGTGACATCACAGTCACGCTGCGCCAGCCACCAGGCCGCGGCACACCCCGCGATACTGGCCCCGGTAATAAGAACGCGGCACGGGCTGCGCTCGATGCTTTTGAACTGATTGATAAGAGGCCCTCGGTGAGAACGATCTGGCTGAGTGGTATGGGGAGCATCATGCACCAGCTGGCGGTTGTGCCGGTAGCGGTGGGTTGTTCCTTTGTGGGTGGCAGTGGGTGTGGGGTGATGAAAGGCTCGCTGGCGTTAGTCGGCACGGGGCGCGGGATGAGTTGCGTTGCAGGCCGCCTGTAACTGGACGCCCCGTACCCATGTGAGTATCATGTCGCCCGCGTCGCACCAGTAGCTCAGCTGGATAGAGTACTGCCCTCCGAAGGCAGGGGTCGTGGGTTCGAATCCCGCCTGGTGCACCACCTCCTATCCCTTGTATAACAAGGGGTTAGCTTCACTGCCAGAAACCTGTCCTAGTCCTGAAAGTCGTTTTTGCCACAAATTTGCCACACTCAAGTGTGGCGGGAATGGTCGAAATGGCAACAATCAGGAATCGCGGTGAGTATCAGTGGGAAGCGCAAATTCGCCGTAAGGGCTATCCAGCCCAGCGCAAAACCTTCGAAACCAAATCCGATGCTCAAGCCTGGGCGCGCATGATCGAAAGCGAAATTGACAGGGGCATCTTTGTCTCTCGCGTCGAGGCTGAACGCACTGCCTTTCATCAACTCATCGATCGCTACATTTCCGAAATTGCTCCGAAGCACAAAGGCGCGTATTCGGAAATCAAACGCCTGGAAGCACTCAAGCGTCATCCGCTGGCGACACGCATCGTTGCGACCCTTACCTCCTCAGATTTTGCCCGCTACCGTGACGAGCGCTTGAAGATCCGCAAAGGCAATACGGTGAAACGTGAGCTGGCTTTGTTTCAGTGCGTGATCGAGGTCGCTCGCCGCGAGTGGGGAATTCATCTCGCTGAAAATCCGGTCAGGATGGTCAGTCGTCCAAGCTATAACGACGAGCGCTCGCGACGGCTCGACCCAATTGAAGAACAATACATGCTCGGCGCGTTAGAGCTTCGTGAGCGACGTACCGACGGCACCTACGCCGATGCATCACACAATCCCTGGATACGGCCCATAGTCCAACTGGCGATTGAGACAGCGATGCGCCGTGGTGAGATTTTCGAGCTGCGCTGGAAGCATGTGAACCTGGATCGTAGAACCGCGCACCTTCCTGCAACCAAGAACGGCCTGCCCCGGACCGTCCCGCTTTCGCCGAAGGCTATCCAGTTGCTGAAAGATTTGCCGCGCTCGCTGTGCGGGCGAGTTTTCCCCACCACCGCTGATGCGCTCAAGAAGGCCTTTGTGCGAGGCCTAGAGCGAGCCAGGCTAAAATACTTAGGGGATTGCGGGGCGGCGCAGGTAACGCCTCAGGAAGACTTTCTGATTAATCTGCGCTTTCACGACTTGCGGCATGAGGCGACCTGTCGGCTTGCGACTAAGCTGCCCAATTTGATTGAGCTTGCGAGCGTGACGGGGCATCGAGAGGTGAACATGCTGAAGCGGTATTACAACATTACTGCGGAGGAGCTGGCAGCAAAGCTGGCTTGATCAGACCACACCCGTCTGTGGCTATCGCTCAGACGGGGCACACTTGCATTCGACTTGGCCAGTCGTTTGCACCGAAATTGACCAGTAAAGTTGAAGAACTCGACCCTCAAAAAGTAGACCCATTGCGATCATTGGCCAACGGCAGAAACCGACCCATTTTAGCCGGGCGCAGCTTGTACGAAATTGGTTTCGGTTCAGCTTACAGCTATCGTTTCTGGCGCGATGGTTGGCTGGTTGTCGCTATGAGCCAGTTTGTGGTAATGCCTCGTCACAACCACGTCACAAAGCATCGCTACGCTGAATAGATGGGCCAGACTTTCTGGTCTAGAGGAGGCCCACCTTGCCCTCTCCACCCAAGCGAAAAAAATCGGAAGACAGCTCTGCCAGTTTGATCCAAGCTGCGGAATACGTCCGCATGTCTACTGATCACCAACGCTATTCCACCGAAAATCAGTCTGCGGCTATCCATGCTTACGCCACGAGCCATGGTATGGAGATCGTTAGAACCTATCGCGATGAAGGCAAAAGCGGCCTAGATATCGGTGGTCGCGATGCTTTGCGCAGATTGATTGATGACGTCCAGGCGGGGAATATCCAGTTCCAAGTCATTCTGGTTTATGACGTGAGTCGCTGGGGACGTTTTCAAAACACTGACGAAAGTGCTCATTATGAATACCTATGCACCAGTTCCGGCATCCAGGTGGTGTATTGCGCAGAGCCCTTCGAGAACGACGGTTCACCTTTAGCAACGATTTATAAGGGCATCAAGCGTTCAATGGCTGGAGAGTACAGCCGCGAGCTCTCTCAAAAAGTTTTCGCCGGTCAATGCCGTCTTGTGGAGAAAGGCTTTCATCAGGGTGGCCCGGCTGGTTATGGACTACGCCGGGCGCTGATTGATGAGAAAAATGAATTCAAGGCAGAACTATCGAGAGGCCAGCAAAAAAGCATCCAGACAGACAGGGTCATCCTAGTTCCTGGGCCCGAGGCTGAAATTGAGGTGGTACAGCACATCTATCACCAATTCATCCACAGCGGACTGAACGAGCGTGAGATTGCCAACGTACTAAATGCAGATGGCCTGCTCACCGACTTCGACCGTCCTTGGAGCAGGGGCAGCGTCCACCAAGTGCTGACCAACGAGAAATATATTGGCAACAATGTCTACAACAAAACATCCTCCAAGCTGCGCAAACGTATCAGTCGCAATCCACCCGACAAGTGGGTTCGCTGCGACGGCGCATTTCAAGGAGTTGTTTCGCTGGAGGTGTTTACCTGCGCTCGCGAAATAATCTTGCAGCGCTCATATCGCCTAGATGACGTACAAATGCTAGAGCTGCTCGGAGCCTTACTTCAACAGGCGGGATCGTTGTCCGGGATGCTCATCGACGAGCAGGATAATATGCCCTCTAGCGCCGCTTATATAAGTCGTTTTGGCGGGCTTTTACGTGCATATACCCTTGTAGGTTATGCACCGGATCGGGACTACCGATATTTGGATATAAATCGGTCGCTGCGACAACTGCATCCGCAGGTTTTTGAAAACGTAATAAAGCACTTGAAACTTGCTGGGGCGAGTGTGGAAATCAGTGCTCAAAATGATGTATTGACAGTTAACGATGAATGGACCGCATCCGTAGTTATCGCCCGCTGCCAATCCACTCCGGCAGGCACTCTTCGATGGAAACTGAGATTTGACAATAGCTTGGCCCCTGATATCACCATTGCTGTGCGCATGGAGCAAGCAAACCAAAAAGTCAGGGACTATTACCTTGTTCCACTTATAGACATGGGCGCTTGGCCACAGAAAATGGCCGAAGAAAACAGCCCTTTGATCGACAGCTACTGCTTCGCAACTCTGGATGTTCTTAACGGGCTAGCTGCTCGTTGCTCCCTGAAAGAGGCTTGCCAATGACCGGCCCATCAACTATACGAGACCGTGTAACACTAATACCGATAGCACAAATCCATATCCTGAACCCTCGGACCAGGAACAAGAAGGTCCACAGCGAGCTCATCGAAAATATTAGAACGGCGGGCCTCAAACGACCCATTACCGTAAGTCGAAAAGCATCTCCCCAAGGGCCGATCAAATACGATTTGGTGTGTGGGCAAGGCCGTCTTGAAGCATTTCTCGCTCTGGAAGCATTAGAAATTCCAGCGTTTGTAATTGACGCTGATGAAGAAGAATGCCTTGTGATGAGCTTGGTTGAGAATGTTGCTCGAAGGCAGCACCGTCCGATAGACCTGATGAATGAGGTTGGACGCCTGAAAGAGCGGGGTAAGACGGATGCCGATATCGCAAAAATAATTGGAAGCACTGCTTCATGGGTCAGCATGATTGTTGTGTTGATCGAGAGAGGTGAAGAAAAACTCCTATCGGCGGTTGAGACTGGTTTGATTCCGCTGAGTATGGCGACGGATATCGCACGCAGTAGCGAAAGTGACATTCAAAATTTACTGACTGACGCCTACGAACGCGGATTCAAGGGAAAGAAAATAACCAAACTTAGGCACCTTCTGGAACTCCGCGCCAAAAAGGACAAGCTCGTGCGAGGAAGCGCACTCGGAATTAGCCAGAATAACAAAAAGAAAAGACTGACCCCAGCTGACTTAAGGCGGCTGTTCGAGCGAGAGGCCGAACGACAGCGCTTAATGGTTAAAAAGGCAGCTTTTACACATGATCGGGTTGTTTTTTCCATTCAGGCTATCAAAGAACTCTTATCCGTCAGTGATTTCGAAAAGCTCCTTTTTGATGAGCATCTGGATTCGTTGCCGAAGTTGATACAAGCTCGGCTTTGGAATGGAGGAGGTTTGTAATGTCTAGTCGACGATATGCTTCTTCTAACACTCAGCCGACTCACGTACCGAAAAATGCCTTTTTGGATGAGTGCGTTCGAGTCGAAATCATCAATATTATGCCGCTCAAAATATCACGACCTGCTGTTAAAGAAAGTCTCAAATACCAGCAAATCCTCGCCTCGATTCAAGACGTTGGGCTGGTCGAGCCACCAGTTGTGATACCAGTGCCTGGCCAAACCGGACATTACTTTTTGTTGGATGGTCATCTACGTATTGAGGCACTTAAGGATTTGGACGAGCTCGAAGTCGATTGCCTAGTGGCAACTGACGATGACACGTACTCGTATAATAAACGTACCAACCGACTTTCTGCAGTGCACAGCAACAAGATGATCGTGCGAGCAATGGAGCGAGGGGTCTCTGCCGAGCGGCTCGGCAAGGCTCTTGGCTTGTCACAACAGACGATCAAGCAACGGTTTCGTCTGCTTAACGGGATTTGTGCCGAGGTCATTTCGCTCCTGGGTGACACTGATTGCCCTGCCAATGTGTTCAATCTTCTACGACAGATGAAACCATTGAGACAAATCGAAGCAGCTGAGCTAATGATTGGAAACCGAAATTTATCCGTTCTTCTTGCCAAAGCCCTGTTGGCAGCCACGCCATCCGACCAACTGGTCTTCACGAGAAAACCCCTACCTGACCAGCCGATATCTCCAGAGTCCATTGCACGCTTAGAGCGTGAGCTAGCCGCCCTGCAGATGCAGATCAAAACAATCGAGGATGACTACGGGCCTGACGTTCTTCATCTCACGGTCATCAAAGGTTACCTAACCAAGCTCCTCGCCAACGCCTCCGTTGTGCGATGGTTAGCCAGACACCAACCAGAGTATTTAAAAGAATTTCAATCCATTGCCGAGCTGACTGAACTGCCGTGGGGGAATGACGAGGCGGGTCCTGTACCAAAGCCCACTCCCGATCAATAATCGCGGCTTTAGATACTCTTGTATGCCCGTGGCCAGTGTTCAATCGCCCCCAACACACATGCATACGTCCGTTGGACGGGCGAGGGATATTTAGAATTGCTACGTTTGCAACCGACATTAGCCTGATCAGTCGAACTGGAAATCGAACTCGATAGCCAATTCCTTAAACTGGCTATTGAGTTCGGCTCGACGAACGACGATGGCATTACGTTCGAGCTCCACGGCTCTGTAAGCTTTGTTGAACGCACTGATAATTTCTTCTTTCGTTAAAATTATCTCTGTAGCTTGTCTCCTAGTCTTTTCCATAACCCCCCGCAATGCGAGCTGCGCGGCTTCGCTATGGAACGACTCCATGACCAAAAATCCAAAAACGTAATCCTTGATCCAGCCTTCGGCCAGCGCCCACGTCAACATCCTTCGATATGTGGGCCAAGCCATGTGCGCCTCACCGCTAACGTAGCGCCGCAGGGTCCTGCCATTTTCCAGCCCTGTGATACTTGTCAGCTGATTTTCTAGCGAGCTCTTTGTCTTTTTTGATGCTCGCAACATGAGCGCGTACAGATGCGTGACTCTGTCCACGGGCACTCGAACCAAGAATTTCTTTCGTCCCGATTCTCGATGCCTTGTCATTTCAAGCACTATGAAATTCGAAACGTCTTCATCTGGGACGTCAGGTAAAAGCAGCTGCGACTGAATGCTTGCGCTCATGAGGCCGATACCCCCTGCCAAAAAGCTGTCCTAGAAATGGAGCGCTTGATTGGCGAAAACTGGAGTCACTTCAGAGCAATCGAGCGGAACCGAGATGACAGTAGACTACGAAACCATTCTAAAAATCCAAAAGCTTGGCGACGATGTTCTCGTTGGCGTAGCAGAGGTAGCAGCACTGACCGGCTTCAGCTTGCTGACAGTGCGTCAACGGATCTTGATCCTGTTCCAGGTCTTTCACGCCTGAGATGGAGACTCGGGGACTTGAGGCAGCGGGCCTATCAGGACTCGCGACAATAGGGTCATCACTGACCATGGCCCTTTCGAGTGAGAACCGGACAACCGACGTATTTCAATTTTTCCTAGTGGCCGTTTCAATTCTCTGCCTCGCAATGTGGTATTTGGTACAGCAGCAAAAACGAGCGAAATCACTCGTCGCCTCTGTCAACCATCAGGAATGCTTGGGCCTCGACGGTACCCAGTTGCTCGGCTATCCAAGCCCGGTCTTCATAGTCTTTGACCAAGCCCGGCGGAAACTCGCTCAATGTCAAAGTGCGACTGGCGATTATCAAATCCGAGACTTCTCGTGGGTCATAGGCTGGCATTGCGAATGGCGGGAGGTCGAGACTATGGAGATGGGAGGCAGTGCTCGGGTCGTTAACGCGACAGGCATGAGCGTTCCAACATTCCAGCGCACACGTCGATTCAAAGACTTCGCACTGATTTTGACGGTTGCTGATGCAAGTCAACCGACCCTACGCTTTCCAATGACTCAGCGCGCAGCACAAGAGTGGTGTACCCGATGCAATATACTTTTCAATGGCTAAAGGTGAGAGGGCTGAATGGCAGAGAACTGCCGTGAAAAACCCTCATGGTCGCTGAGATGCCTCTAGATCAGATGGATAATTTACTGCTTTTATCTATGATCACCGGCCCCCATGCTGCATTCATGTGCATGGGTGCTCATACCTCATTCTTCCGAGCCGCTTCGGAAACCGCTATCAGTAAGGAGGTACCTTGCTAGAACTAATGCAGTATGCGTGGTGCTTCAATCCAGAGGCACAAGAATTTCACAGCGTGCCTACCCTGTTAGTTAGAAATGATCCCGGTGAATACTACGTCATCAGGGACGGATATGGAGATTTGTGGGTGCATGACCCGTGGGGCCGTGAGTGCCACGCCGACTTCAACTTTGTAGAGGTGCATGGAATGAAATTCGATAGAGGGCAGTTCGATCCTGAAAAGGTCGATGATCAAAGAACTAGTAAAGAGCCACCGACCCGTACCTTATTTTTCCTTTCTCCCGAGGAAATAGAGGACTTGCGTGTTGAAATGAAGCGGGATGGTGCATATATGCGCGAGCGCTTGCAAAAGCTCGGCAAGCTGAAATTCGGTAAAGACGACTAATGACCTTGCTATGGGCCGTGACAGTGAATATGAGGTTTACGGACGACTTAGTTTTTACCTGGAGTTGGCATGCAGCTACTCATCAGCAGTCAACTGAGAGCCAGCAAAAGTGGAATTTTATGCACCACGAGCTTGTGTCAACTGTATATCAGTAGCGGCTCGTTTCATTATCAGCGGCAACTGGGCTGCGTCGGAACCGCGCCGTACCTTTACGCACGACGTAGGTCCCAAGCGTTTTATTGAATACTAGCCGCATCATGCTGAAACGCGCCTAGCTTGCTAATGTCTTAGTCCAGCATGCCCCGCATGCTCTGCTGCAATGACGACTTAAGCACTGCATCGCTGGCCACTAGGCGGTAGAGCTCCAGATCTTGACGTCGCCGCATCAGCATGACCTCCTCAAACATTTTCTCGAATGCAAGGGCGCGGTGGTCTTCGTCCTGACTTTTCTGATACTTGGGCTCGAAGTCCGGATGTTCCTGAATACCCTGCAGAATGCTCAGAAACTTCACGCGCTTTTCCTCAGTGGTCACACCCCAGCCCTGGAACCAGCGCTCGTTGAAGCTTTGGATGATCTGATCCAGCGGGTCTTTCTCCTGTTCGCCACCATGTACCCCGCGCGGGTTAGGGTTGGCCGGGTCCAGCTCAGTGTCAGCGTCATCCAGGGCAATGCTGTGGTTCAGTTTGACCCGCTCTAGCCCATAGGACGAAAGGTCTACCGAGTTGAGCAAGGCGTCGATCTCGTCAGCGTCTTTGTCTTGGACCTTAAGTTTCGGAATCAGAAACTTGAGGAACCAGAACAGCTTTTCCCACGCCACGATTTCGTACGGCATGATCGAGGCCATCTGGCCGTAGATCTTCACGAACTGCTTGGCCTTGATCTTGAAATCGACCTTCGCCTCGTCCTCCAACTCCAGCTCTACCTCAAAACGCTCGACGGCAATATCGATCAGCACAGCCAGTTGCTCGGCATCGACATTGTCGAAGTACTGCGCAGCAAACGCTTCGACCTCTGGCCACTCGTAGACGCCGAGCTCGTCCAACTGATCCTTGAGCTCATGCAGCACGTTGATGTCCGTCGCGCGCGACAGACTAGTGGCCGTGTAAAACGGGTCGAAGGAGGCCTTGATATCCTCTACAAGGTTGAAGAAGTCGAGGACGAACAGGTCCTCGGTCTTCTTACCCCACTTCGGCGCAGCGCGGTTAAGGCGTGACAGAGCCTGCACGGCGAGTACGTACTGCAGTTTCTTGTCCACATACATGGCACACAGCTTGGGCTGGTCGAAGCCGGTAAGGTACTTGTTGGCCACCACCAACAGGCGGTACTCGTCGGTGTCGAATTTGTCCCGCGTATCAGCTTCGGCGGAGCCGTTGATTCCCGCCTCGCTGTACTCAATGCCATCAACTAGCTTGTCGCCAGAGAAGGCGATTAGCGCCTTGAACGGGTTGCCGCGTGCAGCCAATAGCCGACTGATGGCCTTGTGATAACGGATGGCTGACTCGATGTTCTGCGTGATGACCATGCCCTTGCCCTGGCCCTTGAGCTTTTTCGGCGTAACCACCTGATCGATGAAGTGGTCCAGCATCACCTCTGCCTTTACGTCGATGGTCTGCTGGTCACGCTCGACATAGGCGCGCAGTTTTTTCTGCGCCTTCAGCTTGTCGAACAGTGGGTCGTCCTCAATGGACTTCTGAATCTCGTAGTAGCTGCGGTAAGTGGTGTAGTTGGCCAGCACATCGAGGATAAAGCCTTCCTCGATTGCCTGTTTCATCGAATACAGATGGAAAGGCTCGAAGCGGCCATCGGCTTGCTGCTCGCCGAACTTCTCCAGCGTGCTGTTCTTCGGCGTGGCGGTGAAGGCGAAGTAGGAGGCGTTGCCGCGCATCTTGCTGTTCTTGATCGCGCTGAGGATTTTCTCTTGAGTGTCGTCTTGATCGTCGCCTCCCATCACCGAGTTCATCGTCCCGTGGCTGCTACCGTCCTGCGAGCTGTGCGCCTCGTCGATGATCACGGCGAAGCGCTTGCCGGCCATGTCGTCGATGCCATCGACGATCCAGGGGAATTTCTGGATGGTGGTGATGATGATTTTCTTACCTTGCTCCAGCGCCTGCTTGAGGTCGGATGATTTCAGCGCTGGGGCGATGATGTTCTTTACCTCGGAGAATTCGCGCAGGTTCTCACGTAATTGCTTGTCCAGCAGACGCCGGTCAGTCACCACAATTACCGAGTCGAACAGCGGCACATCCAGGCCGCGTGCCCCGGCAACGTTCAGCGAGGCCGGGTATGTTTCGATCAGTTGATAGGCCGCCCAGGTTATGGAGTTCGACTTGCCCGAGCCGGCCGAATGCTGGATCAGGTAGCGCTGGCCCACGCCCTGCTGGCTGGCATGCGCCACCAGGCGGCGCACCACATCCAGTTGGTGATAACGCGGGAAGAACAGCGTGCGCTTGGCCAGCGGCGTCTTGCTGCTGCCGTCCAGGCGCACGAAGTGCTGGATAATGTTGGCCACGCTTTCGCGGCTGAAAATCTCCCGCCAGAGGTAGGCGCTCTTATGCCCGGCCAGGTTGGGCGGGTTGCCTGCACCGTAGTTGTGGCCCTTGTTGAACGGCAGGAAGAAGGTCGCAGTACCGGCCAGCTTGGTGGTCATATAGACCTCGTCGGTGTCTACCGTCATATGCACTAGGCAGCGGCCGAATTGCAGCAGCGGTTGGCTGCTATCGCGACCCTGACGATACTGCTTCTGCCCGTGATAACGGGCAGTTTGGCCGGTCCAGGGGTTCTTCAGCTCCAGCGTGGCAACGGGCAATCCATTGACAAACAGCACCAGATCGATCTCTTCTAGGGGATTACTTAGGGAGTAACGCACCTGGCGGGTGCTGCTGAAGATATTCGCCGCGAACTGGCGTTTGACCCGCCCCGAACTGCTGGCCAACGGCGCGGGGTACATCAGGTTGAGGTGCACATCGTCGATGGCCAGGCCGCGTTTGAACAGGTGTAGCACTCCGTACTTCTTCGCCAGCCGGTCAAAGCGCTCAAGGATGCGCAGATCCCAATCATCATAGCGCTGCTTGAGGCGCTCCAATTCATCGCCCTGGCTGTCATGCAGGAACCGCCACAAGCAGCGGGTATCCACGGCGTAGCGGGCATTGAAGTCCTGGACGCGGCCCAGTTGGTATCCGTGGTTGGGGTCGAAGGGCAACTCCTTCACGCCATCGCGAATCGTCGCCTGCTCTTCCAGGCAGTTGCCGGTCAGGTATTTTTCGATGCTGGCTTCCAGCGCCTGTTCGTTGGTCTTGCTTACCATGCCGGCTTCCTTGTGCCTGATCCTTCGTGTCGCTGCCAGGCTAGCCCGGCGCGCTGTGCGAATGTGTAGAAATGTCTAAAACTATCCAGCCAACGGGGCGTAGACATTCGTCGTCACCCACCTGAGCTACCACTAACCCTTTGTTTCCCTGGCATCACAGCCATGAGCAGGGCTGGCTGAGAACCTGCCGAATGTCTAATGCCTCGGCCTATTCGTCTAGATCTATCTGCTCAGTCAAATGAGCGTTATTTCCAACACCTTGAATCTACCGGGTTTTAGCGGTTTTCTAGCGCCGCTGGCCGTCTCTGTCAAATGGCCGGCAAATGAGCGGCGCGCCGACAAGCGCCTAAAACCGGGCCTTTAGCCTAATCTGCCCGCGGCTAAGGGCGGGCCAGTCAAATGACCGTCAAATGAGATCAGGCCCAGCTCGGTACATAGCGATAGGTCTTGCGATTGGCCTTGGGGTCATAAAGGCGGATCAGACCTGCCTCGATGGTATGCTTGATGATCCGGCTGGCCATGGCGCTATTACCTTCCTCAATATGGAAACGCTCGCGCAGCGAGGTGTTGTTCATCGGCTCGCGGTTTACGTATTTCAGACAGCAGTGCTGGTAACAGGCGCGCACGCGGTCTTCTTGTTCCATATCCCGGTAGTCCTTGTGGGCGAACAGCACCACACGGGTATGTTCGTCGGTCCGCTCGAAGATCGGGGCCGGCAGTTGGTACAGCTCGGTCTGGGCGATCACCTTGTCGATACCGCTGCCGCGCTCTTCACAAATGCCGATGCGGCGCATAAAGGAGGCCAGCACCTCGTTGCGGCTGCGCGGCGGGCTATCGAGAAAACGCTGCGGGTCGACCAGCGGCACGCCGGGGTTGGTGATCTCCATGCGCCGCTCGAACAGCTCGATCATCGGCCCGGTGCCGCTCAGGTTGAAGTCCTGATGGATGATGGCGTTGGCCACCAGCTCACGCAGGGCCAGCTCCGGGTACATCGGCACTTCCTGGCGGAAGGCCTTACCAATTTCCTCGTTGGCCGGCAGCAGGGTTTTCAGGGTATCGATCAGCCCCTCGAAGCCCAGGGCATAACCCTTGTTGCCGGTCAGTTCGCGTACCGTCTCTAGCTTGCCGTTACCCTTGTAATGGATCAACCGCACGGCCTTGCGCCCCAGGGCGGGAAAGTCCTGCAGGCGCTTGGCGAACAGAATCGCGCCCAAGTTGCTGATATGCCATTGCCCACTGTCGCTGCGCTGGATCATGCGGTCTGACGCCAGCGCGGCGAGAATCGCCTCGCGTCCTTCCGGTAGGGGCTGGTGAGTCAGGTCAAAGTAGGCGGAATAGTCGAGCAGCTTGAGCACCTGATCGACGCCGAGGTTCTGCGCGGCCAGTTGTTGCTCGAAGGGCACTCGGTCGAACACGCGCCAGAGCGCCCGCTCCTTTTCCGGGAACTCGCGCAGCTTCTTTTTGTAGGAACCGACGCGGATATATTCGACGCCATCGAACTGCACTGGGGTATGGCTGGCTGCCTGAACCTCTAAAATCACTACCGACTGGCCGTCGGCGGCGGCAAATTCGAAGAAGCGGAAGTGGATCTTTGGCGCAGTTTTCTGCAGCAGCCAACTTTCCAGCTCCTGCTGCTTGTAGCGGGTGGCCGAGGGCTTGAAGGCCGTGCCGATCACCGCATGGCTGGCATCGTCGATACCCCACAGCAAATAGCCATATTGCTTGCCGAGCAGGGCGGCGGCATTGGCCAGCGCCGAGATATATTCACCAATCAGTGGCGCGTCATCGTTGCTCTGCTTGAACTCTACCCATTCGGTTTCCTGCGGCAGCGCACGCAGCTCCCGCAGCAGTGATTGCAGATAGCCAACGTCGCGCTCAACGCTCATCAGGCGAACTCCCGTTCCTTGATTTCGGCAGGCTCCACCACCCCCGGCACCTTAATCTTGCCGGTCACGGCACTATTGATCAGGGTGGCTTTGTATTCTTTAAGTTTGGTGATTTGTTGTTCCAGCAAATATAGACTCCGATCTGCTTTTGACAGCCAGCTAGCTAAATATCTAGCAATCTCTTTTTGCTCATCCAGAGGAGGGATTGGCAAGTCAACAAGAGCAAAATTTTCGAAATTTAGATCTTGCCCATCCCGAATAAAATTTGCTGTTGCTTGTAATGCAGCAATATATCGCTTGGACTTCAACAGGTAGCTATAGTAGTCAGGATCAATACCGGGCAATGGTTTGAGAATCACATAAGAGGATCGGATGCATCCGCTCGCCCAGGCGCGCTCTAATCCGCCCTGAAAACTACGCATGCTTATTACGAAATCATCAACTTCTACATGCTTCCTTTTTTCTAGATTAAATAGGATTTTTACAACCTTTCTGCCAACCTTTTCTTCATATTCATCCTGCGGTATGACGCCATAGGACTGAGTTGCAGACAATTGGATGTCATTTTTTCTTGCAAGTTCTTTTCGCTGAGCAAACGTGAATTTACTTCTTCTAACCTCCCAATGTTTAGGGATTTCGCCAATCCATTCGATGCCGGCATTACGCATGGGCGAAGCAGGATCGAGGCCACGGGTCACGGCCTGCTGGACCAGTATCTGCTTGCGCTCTTCAAGCAACTCGATCTGGTGTTCTTTTTTAGAAATAGCCTGGGCGATTAGTGATGTTTTTTCTTCCAGAAAATCAACTATTTTTCGCTGCTCATGCAGCGAGGGTAGCGCCAACTGGAAATTTTCAACATATGAAGTCGAAACACGCTTCTGTCCTGCAGAACCAATCATTAGCGCCTCTCCTTGCCGCATAAAGAGATCGCTCTTGGTTATGTAGTAAATAAAATTAGGTATGGCTTTTTTATTTGCTCGAAGAACATGAAACTCTGTGGAGCCGAACCCTACCCTGGTTGGCATATCACTTAAAACAGCTCCTTTCCCATTTTCAAAGCAAGGCGTTATTTTGGCCAGGATCACATCCCCAGCCTCGAAGTTAGTAAATCCCGAAACCAGATTTTTGGAATCCTTAGGTTCTGAATAGTCTACTTGGCCGTCAGCGCTTACAGCCTCCATAGGAAGAAAGGACGCAGGCTCTCCCCATCTAACTCTGGACAAGGACAGATAAGGATTTATGAGGGCAACATGCTTTAACCGGCATATCCGCCATTTCTTCGCAGTGTCTGAGCTCGAACAGGTGCCTTCAGCAACCTGTAACTGCAGAATTTCAGGCGCGGCCATACTGCGCCCCTGAAACGGTATCTACAGAAATGCCAAGAATCTCCGCTATCAATCCCTCGGCCTGCTGCTCCAGCGCAATTATCTCCCGCGCCACCTCGTCCGTGCTGCGCAGCGGCTGGTGCTTGTAGAAGTATTTGTTGAAGCTGATCTCGTAGCCGATCTTCACCGACTCCAGATTGATCCAAGCTTCCTCAACATGAGGCTGCACCTCGGCTTTGAAGAAATGGTGGATGGAGTCGGCCAGGGGGATGCTTTCGCTGTCGCGCAGGTCGCTATTGGACTCGTAGGTAATCCATTCGCCGGCCTTGTCGCTCGGGTAGTAACCGAAATCGGCTAGGTCGGCCTCGATGCAATCCAGCCGCTCAAGCAGGGCGGCCAACTCGGCGCGGTCGAATTTCTCTACCTTGCGCAGCACCTTGACGGCGTTTTCGTCGTACCAGCTGACGGCGTTGAGCACTTGGTTGCGCTCGCTGGCACCGAGCTTGATGCCGACCTCTTTGTTTAGTTGTTTGAGCACCTTGTCCACCAGCTTGGCGAACAGGTTGAAGTCGTCGTATTCGTCGCTGCCGATGGCCTGCATCAAGTAGTTGGCCACGGTCACCAGCAGCGCTTGCTTGGCCCAGGTTTCCAGGTTCAGCAACTTCTTGCGTTGTTTGATGTTGAGCTCCAAGCCTTGTTCTTCGCACCAGGCGAGGATGGCTTTTTCGTGCGTGGCCAGGGCTTCATCCTGGTACAGCGCTTCGCCCCACTGCTGGTAGATCCATTGCATGGGTTCGCGCAGGGCTTTGTCGAAGCGCAGGGTTTCAATGCGCTCGGCGCTGAACTGCGCCTTGCGCCGGTCTGGCCGTTCGATGCTGACCTTGTGGTAGCCGAAGTCGCGGTTGTCGAACACTTGGGCGGCAATGCCGTCGCCACCGGCCGGGCGGTCAAGGCTGGCGAGGTCGAGGTAGGTTTGGGTAATCAGCTCGATATGTTCGGGGGCAAATTCGCAGTTCTTGTTACCGAGGTTCTTACGCAGTTTGCGGTACAGCAGGCTGGCGTCGATCAGTTGCACCTTGCCACGGCGCTGCACCGGCTTGTTGCTGGAGAGCAGCCAGATATAGGTGGTGATGCCAGTGTTGTAGAACAGGTTGTTGGGCAACTGGATGATGGCGTCGAGCAGGTCGTTTTCGATCAGGTGGCGGCGGATATTGCTCTCGCCACTCCCGGCGTCGCCGGTAAACAGGCTGGAGCCGTTGTGCACCGAGGCGATGCGCGAGCCTAGGCTACCCTCGCCCGAGGCCTTCATCTTGTTGACCATTTCCATCAGAAACAGCAGCTGGCCGTCGCTGGAGCGCGGGGTGGCGTCCTGCATCTCTGGGTTGTCCCAGTAGTCCCTGAGGCTGACCTTGAAGCGAGGGTCAATCACCTCGCCGCAGTCTTTAATGAACTTCTGCTCGCTGGCCCAGCTCTTGCCGTAGGGGGGGTTGGACAGCATAAAGTCGAAACGGCTGCCGGCGAACTCGTCCACCGACAAGGTGGAGCCGGGACGGATGTGGGCGGGGTTATTGCCTTTGATCATCATGTCCGACTTGCAGATGGCGTAGGTCTCGTCGTTGATTTCCTTGCCGTACAGGTGGATGTCACGCTGGGTGGTAGGATCCGGGTATTTCTCTTCGATAAAGTTCTGCGACTCGGTAAGCATGCCGCCGCTGCCGCAGGCAGGGTCGTAGATGGTCATGACCGGGGGCAGGCTATCCTTGATCGGGTCGAATACCAGGTGAGTCATCAGCTCGATCACCTCACGCGGGGTGAAGTGCTCGCCGGCTTCTTCATTGTTCTCTTCGTTGAACTTGCGGATCAACTCTTCAAAAACATAGCCCATTCCTAGATTGCTCAGGGCAGGCAGACGGTTGCCTTCTGGATCCTCGATATCCGTCGGGGTCAAGTTGACGTAGGGCGAGGTGAATTTTTCCAGCACGTCCAGCAGCACGTCCTTGCTGGCCATGTGGCGCATCTGCGACTTGAGGTTGAAGCGCCGGACGATGTCCTTAACGTTATCGCTGAAACCGTCGAGGTATTCCTCAACGTTGTTCAGGAGGATCTGCTGGTTGTTGGTGGCTGTCTTCTGCAGCTGGCTCAGCGTCCACTTGCTGGTATTGTAGAAGACGTAGCCGGAAGCGGAGCGCAGGGCGCTGTCATCCAGCTCGGTCTGGCTCATTTCCCCCTGCTGAAAGGCCAGCTCTTCCATAACCTTGGCTTTGCTCGGCTCCAGAAGGGCATCCAGCCGGCGCAGTACGACCATGGGCAGGATGACGTCGCGGTACTTGCCGCGCACATAGACGTCACGCAGGCAGTCGTCGGCAATTGACCAGATAAACGAAACCAGTTTGTTGTGGACCGCGTGGTTCAACTGCAAATACTCCAAATCAAAGCGCTGGCTGGCAGCGCTGCCAGGACGCTTTAACGCGGCCATGTGCAAGCTAAGGAACGCATCTTAACCAATGCAACCACGCTTTTGGCAGTTGAGATAAGCAACGGGGCCTTCCCTATACGGGACCGGCAGCTGCAACGGACAGCTAGAATGCATAGGAGCGGGCTACTTTGGGCTGTTGTCGTGGTTTTAAAATACCCCCCTTTTACATCACTAGTGGGGCCTTAAAATGCCACAAATTTGCCACACTCGCCCCGCTAACTGGGGCGAAAACTCGCTAACCCCAGCTAACACAACCCATTGATTTACCAGCTAATCCCCGCTAACGTATTGATTCTAAACGTCGACTTTTAGGACTCCGAAGGCAGGGGTCGTGGGTTCGAATCCCGCCTGGGCATGTGAGAACGCCTTGTTACCACTATAAAAAATACCTAAACCACGACCCCGACGAGTAAAGTACCGCCGCCCGAGACGTGGATCCGGGTTTTCCCATGGAGTTTCATCTTGAAGTCATTTAGCAAAGTCGTCGCCGCAGCAGTATGTGGTCTGGTTCTGGCGGGTTGCACCGGCACCCCTATGAAAACCCCGCAATACGATAGCAACCAGTACACCGTCGTAGGTCACAGTGAAGCAAGCGCCACCGGCCTGATGCTGTTCGGTTTGATCCCGATTCGTCAGAACGACCGTTTCGTTCGTGCGCAGAACGGCGCCATCCAGGCCAAGGGTGGCGATGCGCTGATCAATACCCAAGTGCAGGAGAAGTGGTTCTGGGCTTGGGTTCTGAACGGCTACACCACTACCGTTTCTGGTGACGTGATCAAGCTGAAAACCGCTAAATAAGCACTGCCCGTTTTCAGAAAGCCCGGTTCGCCGGGCTTTTCTGTTTCTGGCGATTGGCGGATGCGCTGCCGAGCGATGGAGCAAGCGCTGACATCCATCGTTACCCACTGCCAAAAGGTTTAGCATTCAGCCCACTTTCGGATGTGAAGTTTTCTGCATGACGGCCTTCTACCTCAAGTTACTCATCACCCCCGCGCTGATGCTGGCTATTTCATTGGCGGCAAAGCGCTGGGGTACCGGCGTGGCAGGGTTGCTTTCCGGCCTGCCGATGACCTCGGCGCTGGTCATGCTGTTTCTCAGTCTTGAGCAAGGCACTGCATTCGTCTCGATGGCGGTGCCCGGCGCATTGGCCGGGCTGGCGGCGATTCAGGCGACTTATCTGTTTTACTTTCTGGTTACTCGACGCGTTTCAGCGGTGACGGGATGCACCTTGGCCTTGGCTGTGTATGGCGTAACGGCCTTTGCGATGAACCTGTCGGGCTCACTGGCGCTGTCGATCATCTTCACGCTGCTGATGGTTGCGTTGATCGTTGTTGCCACCTCGAAACAGGCACCACCGGATGTAGCGTCATACGTTGCAATGCCGCGCTGTGTCATTCCAATGCGAATGCTGACGGCCACCCTTCTGCTGCTGGCGATTACCGCAAGCGCTACCTGGCTCGGGCCGGTGGTCAGTGGGCTGCTGGCACCGATCCCGGTGATCGCCTGGCCGCTTGCAGTGTTTGTCCATGTGCAAGGCGGGCGTTATGAACTGGCGGCAATAGTCCGGGGCAATGCCATTGGCGCGGTCGGGGTGGTGAGTTTCTACCTGACCCTCAGGTATTCCATACTGCAATGGGGCGCGCTTGTGTCTATCACGGCTGCCGTTTTGCTGGCTGTTGTGGTGACGGCTGGGTTGGCGCGGTTGTTGGCGAAGCGGTAGGGCTTATAGTTCTCTCACAGACGTTAAAAAACACTCCAGCCATGCTCCTCAAGGTGCCCTATGAATTTGATACCCGAACTGAACAGCGAGGCGAGCGTGCTGATATGCGGAGCCAGCCGAGGTATCGGCTTGGCAATGTGCGCAGCGTTGCTTGCTCGCGATGATGTGGCTCAGGTATGGGCGGTCGCGCGACAAGCCAGCAGCTCTACAGAGCTGGAAAAGCTCGCAGAGCAATATGGCCAACGCATCAAACGAGTCGACTGCGACGCGCGTGATGAACAATCCCTTGAAGCACTCGTGAGCGAGACGCTTGAGGGATGTGAGCATCTGCACCTCGTCATCAGTACGCTAGGCATTCTTCATCAGGACGGCGCAAAAGCAGAAAAGGGCCTGGCACAACTGACACTTGCGAGCCTGCAGGCGAGTTTCGCGACCAACACCTTTGCACCGATCCAGCTGCTCAAACACCTACTCCCGTTATTGCGCAAACAACCTTCTACCTTCGCGGCGCTCTCCGCGAGGGTTGGCTCCATTGGCGATAACCGACTGGGTGGCTGGTACAGCTACAGAGCCAGCAAAGCGGCGCTCAACCAGTTGCTGCACACGGCCAGTATCGAGTTGAAACGCCTTAACCCGGCCTCTACTGTCCTGGCAATACACCCAGGCACGACTGACACGGAGCTGTCTCAGCCCTTCCAGGCGAACGTACCCGAAGGCCAACTGTTCGAACCGGCGTTCTCGGCGGATCGCATCATTGAGGTGGTAGGCGCACATGGACCGGCCGACAGCGGGACCTTCTGGGCTTGGGATGATAAGCCTATTGTTTGGTGACTTATCTCACTCACCAGATCCAGGGCAACGCATGAGCCAAGTGGAAATTCGACACATCACCCATCTCCCCGCGCAAATTCTCGCGTTAGAAAAAGAGGCGATTGGAGAGGGTTTCAGATTTATCACCCGCCTGATTGCCGAGTGGCACTCCGGGGCAAATCGCTTCGATGCCCCCGGCGAATGTTTTATGGCAGCGTATTTGAACCAGCAACTAATAGGCATCGGAGGCCTTTCAGTTGATCCATACGTCAAAACGAACACGGCAAGGCTACGACGCGTTTACGTCAGCGCTTCGTCAAGAGGGTGCCACGTAGGGCGGACACTGGTAAAGGCGCTTGTTGCGCATGCAGCTCTGCGCTTTCAAAGCGTGCGCCTCGCCACCGATACTTCCGCAGGCGACGCGTTTTATCTGAAGTGTGGCTTTATGCGAATAGATCATGACGATGCCACTCACGCCATGTGCTTGAGCTCCATAGAGAGACCTACCGAAGTATGAATTTGGCCCGCGAAGAAATTCGAGATTTTCTTATCAATGGCGTCGTTGTGGGCGATCTTCTTTTACCCACGCACTATGCCAAACTGGATCGTCTTGATGATTTTCAGGCGGGCTTCCGGACCCACGGGAATACCGGCGAAAGCCTGGTATCCGATACTGAAGGCGAATGGAATCCCGATTGGCATGTCCTTGCAATGACCGGGCTGGATGACCCGGTTTTTATTGCAGCGACCGAAGCTCCAAGCGGCTATCCCGTCTACATAGCCGCCCACGGAGCAGGTCGATGGGACGCAATACAGATAGCGCCGAGCCTTATGGTTTTTCGCCGTTTGCTGGAAGCATTGGTAGAAGTGAATGATGACGTCGTCGAATTCAATCGCTTGATCATGGCCGAGATCGGCTCTGCGAATCAGTACTGGCGTGAAGTAATCGAGGCGCGTCAGGAAGCAGAGCTCCTGGAGCAATCGACACCCGAAATCAGTGCCTGTGATCCGGCTGATTTTGAAAGTGGCGACTTGATTGTTATTGCCTTGGGTCTTCATAAGCTCAAGGTCGTTCAGTTAGTCAGCAAAGAGCGCGAATTGTCACTGAAGGAAGCTCTGGCACTTGCCGACGCGTCTGAATTCAAGGCCGGAAGCGGCTCAAAACGTCAACTGCGCCAATTGTGCGACCAATTGAAGGAGTTAGGTGCAACAGTCGAATTTCGGCCCAATTGACAGCTGGGCGCATACCCGGCCTGTCATTCGTGGCAGATCGTTATCGACCAGAAGCAACCCTCCGCGAACAGAAGCCTTTGACGACAACGCGTCACTCGCGCACGCTGTTTTTCCCCTATTTATTTACTAGGCTTCTGTATGTCATCCGCGACCGTAGTACTGATCGACGCTTGGCCACAGCCAAGCACGTCGCCCGACCCCGTCGTGTTCGCCACGGACACTCAGCTATGTTTACGGTATTGCACCGATGGGGAAGAGATAGCTGTAATCCATTTTCCTCTGGTAAAAAAATTTCAGTTTGGCTCACCAAACGATGAAGCGTTGGGCGGCCATCCGCTTATTGGGCTTGGCCTCAAGCATTACCAAATTCATCGGATAGATAATTCGCCTTGGCTAGCAGAGCTTGAGCAGAGAAACGCCATCCATCCACGACACGATAAACGGCTGTTCATAAAAGATGCTGTCCATTATGTCTTCACGTTTCAGGACTCTACCTTGGAATGCATCGTCATTGAGGGGCCGTTCTGGCATCCAAAAGTACACGTCTTTACCTCGGAGCAGGAGGCAAAGGATGGCTGGCGCGAATTAATAAATGAGCTGGACGCATGAACCGAATGTGTCGAAAGCAGCTGCAGCAAACGGTAGGTTTCGACGAGACTGTCAGAAATTTTGTGTTCGGGCATAACATGTAGCTAGGAGGGTGTAGACAAAATCATGTAGTGAGTCGGCGCGCGAGTATTCGAGCCTCGGCCAACCAAACCCATGCCTCGCTTACCGCAAAAAGGCGATCATGATGCATGATCAGTCGCCGAGCTCTCTCATTCCAGGCATGAGTTCGCTCCACTACCCATCGCTTGGGCATGACCACAAATCCAGTCTGAACAGGCTCCACGGAAAATAGATCGCCTTGTTCAGAGTGCCATTGCCCTGTTCTTCTGTTATTCGGGCCACGGATCACTTGAACATCGATAGCGTGCAGTTGATGGGTGCGCTGTGCCCATTTTCCTGCGTACGCACTATCAACAAAAAGCGTGCTCAGTGACGGATATTTTTCCTTCGAGTACGCCACCGCATCATCCGCCGCGTCACGATCCTGCACGCTTGCAGCACTGATACTGACAGCCAGCAGCAGGCCCAATGTATCGACAATCAGACTTCGTTTACGCCCCTTCACTTTTTTGCCTGCGTCGTAGCCGCTGTCACCGCCTTGAGGAGAACTGCGGGTCGACTGTGAATCCAGGATCGCTGCTGACGGGCTGTCAGCGCGTTCTTCCCGCTCACGCCATTGAGCTCGCAAGCGATCATGCATTTGCTCGAACTTGCCTTGAGCGCTCCACCGGCGGAACGTTTTGTAGACATTGTCCCAATGAGGAAAATCGCGGGGTAGCATTCGCCATGAGCACCCCGTGCGTACGACATAGCAACAGGCTTCCAGCAACGTGCGCCGAGAGTGAAGCGGTGGCACTCCTCGTCCGCCCTGGCTTTCAAACAGGTCGGCGACCAGTGCCCACTCGGTATCTGTCAAGCAACTCGGATATAGCTGCTCCGGCAGTTGGCGGCGGTGGGTTTCATTGTAGCCATAGGCTTTATTAGGTTCAGGTGACTGAAAACTTCCCTTGGCCCGCTGCTTTACACGCGTAATCCCTGCCATTTTCAACGCTTTTGCAAAGGTGTCGGGATGCGCAGTGATACCGGTTTCGGCGAAGAATACGAGCGCCAATTCGGCCTGGCTGGAATAGGGCTGTGCATGAGCGAGTTTCACCAGCACGGGATAGTGCTCGGCGGCAATCGAGCGAGGACGTCCGGTTTTAGGCATGGCTTGAGGGCTATTCAGACAAGGGAGTGAAAGTTTAATTTATTTTGTCTACACCTTCTAAGGAAACTCTGAAAAAGACTTCCTAATTTGGCAAAATCTCCGGACACCAGTCGCCGAGCTTTTCGATGATGAAACAGATGACCTTCGCCGACGCCGAGTATGCCGGCAAGCGCAAGCAGACCCGTAAGGAATTGTTCCTGATCGAGATGGATCAGGTGGTGCCCTGGAAAGGTTTGATTGCCCTGATTGAGCCCTATTATCCAAAAGGAGAAGGTGGCCGGCCCGCCTACCCACTGATGGCGATGCTGCGTGTTCATCTGATGCAGAACTGGTTCGGCTACAGCGATCCGGCGATGGAAGAAGCGCTGTATGAGACGACCATCCTGCGTCAGTTTTCAGGCCTGAGCCTGGAGCGCATTCCAGACGAAACCACGATTCTCAACTTCCGTCATCTGCTGGAAAAGCACGAGTTGGCGACCGGGATTCTCGGCGTAATTAATGGTTATCTGGGCGACCGTGGCTTGTCGTTGCGTCAAGGCACCATCGTCGATGCCACGCTGATCCACGCGCCCAGTTCGACCAAGAACAAGGATGGCAAACGCGATCCTGAGATGCATCAAACCAAGAAAGGTAACCAGTACTATTTCGGCGCCAAGGCTCACATCGGCGCCGACGACGAGTCAGGCCTGGTGCACAGCGTGGTAGTAACAGCGGCCAATGTGGCAGACGTCACGCAGGTTGCCAAACTGCTGCACGGCGAGGAAAACGTAGTCTGCGCCGACGCAGGTTACACCGGGGTCGAGAAGCGCGAAGAACACGCTGGGCGCAAGGTCATTTGGCAGATTGCCGCCCGCCACAGCACTTACAAAAAGCACGGAAAACGCAGTATTTTGTACAAGGCGATCCGCAAAATCGAGAAGGCCAAGGCCCAGGTTCGCGCCAAGGTCGAGCATCCGTTTGGGGTCATCAAACGCCAGTTTGGCTATGAAAAAGTGCGCTTTCGGGGCTTGGCCAAGAACACCGCGCAGATGGTGACGTTGTTCGCCCTGTCAAACCTGTGGATGGCCGGCCGACATTTGTTGGCGAGCGCAGGAGAGGTGCGCGTGTAATGCAGGAAATGGTTACCGCAAAAGGCTTTGCAGCGGCCGAAAGAGCTAAAAAGCGAAGATAATTGAGCAAATTTCGACATGCATCGTTTTTTGAAAAGTGCTGAGGACTCGGTAGCCGGAAAACATCCGGCTACTTCAGACCTTCCCTAAATCCCCGAGATCAGCAGCTTGCCGAAAATATGCCTTTGATGCGGGTAAATCTTGCTTTACTCCGTAACCTTTCTCAAGGTAGTGCGCCATATCGTAATAACCGCCCGGAATACCCTGCGCGATCAGATGCTCCACAATGTCAATCGCCTCTTTGCTGCGATTGTTACTATCAACAGCACCTTGAGAAATCAGGATGTGCAGGTTGGTCGCTGCTTTATAGTTCCCTGTTGCATAGGCCAAACGGTAGTATCTGCCTATTTGCTGATAGTCTTTGGTGCCTTTTTTCGATTCTAGAAATAGCGCATAGCGATACAGTGCCTGAGCATCCTCGCTTATAGCAGGCAGATTGTCGGCTTCGTGAGTGCAGGTAAACGAAAGCCTCTCCATGGCTTTAGCCATGTCTTCATCAGTAACGCTGTCGTGACCTTTCTTCTCGCAAGCGCAGAGGCTTGTCGTGAGAATTGCCAGAAAAACCAGCCTTGTGAACATTTCCATTCCTTTGTGTCGAGGTCAGATTCCCCGATTCCGGAGTCCGTTCCTTTGGGGCGTAGCGGGTATGGCTTAACGTATACCCATCGTTATCACGTCATTTCGGTAGCGGCAGACCTGTTTCCGGGTCGAGGCCTTTCTCCTGGCTTAGCGCCCGGATCATGTCTTCCGATGGCTTTTCGGCAGGGGGCGTGGACTCGCGTTTTTTCAGCCATTCGAATGTACCGTCCCATTCCGGAAGCTTGGCTGGGGGCAGGGGAACGATCTGGTCGATATCTGGAACTTTTGGTCCGAGATGTTCATAGCGACTCAAAAACTTCTCAATTTTTTTATATCGCACAGAACGCTCAGAATCAGCCTCAAGGGCAAAATAATAGAGGCGGTTTTTGGCCTCCGTGGTTTTAAACCCACCGCTCAAAAAACCGGCGCTATTGGAACTACCGTTCCGGACACCTGCTTGGAAACCTTGTACCGCTTCAGGATAAATATCCCGTGCTTTCTGAAAAATACCGTAGCTGTAGGCTGCCTCGGCATGACCCTGATCCATAGCGCAACGACGCATATCAAGCACTACCTGCTTGGCGTCTTCGATGTTCTCAAGCAAATTAGACACGTAGTATTGAGCGTAAGCATTTCCCAAGTCGGCAGCTCTCCGGAAGTAAGCATTAGCACGACTCGTGTCTTGTTTGACTCCATATCCTGTTTCTAAATAATGCCCCATGTCGTAGTAGCCTCCGGGAATTTCCCGAGCGATCAAACTTTCCACGATATCAATAACTTCATTCTCTGGATCGGTACTTTCGATAAGACCCTCTGAGATCAAAGCGTGCAGGTTGGTAGCTGCTTTGTAGCTTCCTGCTGCGTACGCTAAACGATAATATCTGGCAATTTTAACGAAGTCTTTAGCCCCCTCTCGTAAACGCAAAAATAATGCGTAGCGATACAGTTGCTGTGAGTTTTCAGAAATTTTAGGTAGGCTGTCCGCTTCTTTGACACAGGTAAAGGAAAGCCTGTCAAGAGCATGTGTCATCTGGTCTTTTGTTATGTGCATAGCGTCTTCCTTTTTGCAAGCGCATAGTGCTGCAGCTATTAATATTATTAGTATGATTCTAGTAGGCATATTAATCCAGGTTGGAACGCTTTTTGCTGTCCCTGTAAAACTCTGTCAGAGAGTGAGTCGGACGGTTCGTATTTTCTTTGTTTTTTCTATTGGCAGCGTTAAAGCTGGCTATTCTCGACCAAGTGCTAAAAGCAGTTTCAATATCATCACCTGACCCTTCGCTATCCGTGTGGATACTCCACAAGTGCTTGCGCAAAGGCTTGGTCACTGCCGGATCTTCAACGCAGATATTCAGTTCGCTGTCGACTTCCATGCTGCGTGTGTTGATATTGCTCGATCCTAATGTTGTGAAAACATCATCGATAATCATTAGTTTGCTATGAATGTAAATATCCATCCACTTTTCCGGGGGCGAGTCAGAGGCGACCAATGTACAAATCAAAACTTTTAGGCCTTCAGTCCCTGGTACCGTTAATGGCTTTGCTTTATCGGCGGGCAGTTTAGCTTTTAGTGCTCGATATTCGGCCTCAGCTGCTTCGGCCGCTTTTCGCTGAGGCTCCCACAGTTTGCTCATTGCTGGATTAAATGAGCGCCCATAGGTACCTTCAATAATGGTGATTTTGCCTTTTGCTGTATCATAGCGCTCCTTGGCCTGAGCGACTTGGGCTTCCAGTTCTTTATCGCGTTCATATCTCGTAACCTCCGGCATGAGTTCGGGGCGACCTAACTGCCTGAGCATTCGATAGGTATTGATTGTTCCATCGCCCATTCCTTCTTTCGTTGAGTTGGTCACAACAAAAAGATAGAGCGGGCCATGCTCAATCAGGCTCCGCCCTTCTGCAAACTGACGAAGGACATTTTCTTTAATTTTTTCCGCCAAGGGCGGCCAGCGAAAATACTGGTTCTCCAGGTACATGAAGCTGTTTGCATTGCCTGCTGCCTTGAGATACATCTCTTTGATATCACGCTTGTTTTCCTGAGGCTGAGTCCTCAGGACCTGAGCAATCAATCTGGGGCCATGCCCTTTACGGGGTTTGAGCTGGTCTGCGACATGCCTTCTGGCGGGCAACAGGTCCACACCGGTTTCGTGCTGCCATGCCTGGGTAAAATTGTGGTTCAGGTATTCAAGTATCGGGCCTGTGACACGGCTGGAAATATCCTGACGTGGTGTAGCTCCATTACGGCCGAATTGTGCATGCATTCTAGCAGCGCTGTGGTCGTCGTTATCCCAGTAGGCGTCCAACGAGTTATGACCCATCACAAAGCCTACTGCTTTATTTGGAGTCTCATAGTCGACCAGAACCATTTTCTGGTGATGTGTCGGAATGGAAGTCATTCCCACGGTTGTCATAATCTTGTTCCAAGTAGGCCGATCTTTGTCTGTACTCCTCATGGCCACCTGCCATGCAATTTCAACTCGGTCTGACAAGCTCATGTCTCGTACAACAAACTCGATGTTTTTGAAGGGTTCTTTGCCGAAGCTGAATGCGCCAGCAAGGGCCGTACCATTACGATCTAAAAGTAAAGAGCGGTTCCCAAGCGTGGATTTTGTAGCTCTTCGATACCATTCCCAGTCAATGGCGTGCTGGGTTTCGTTCCGTAGATCATCCATGACCGATGCTAAATTACGTCCAGGAGTCATGTTTTCTGAAAACGCGGCTGTTACATGCGCGCTGTCAGACCAGCACAAAATACGCACTTTAACGCCCTTGTCAGCCTTCATAGCAAGAAGTTGACCAATACACAGAGAACTGGTGTCGCCACGCTTGAAATACATCGAGGGCTGAAACCCCCAGCAGATGATTTCAACACTTTGCTCGGCTTTCATTATCGCATCGTACACAGCACCAAACGCACGCTCGCCGTTGACCAAAGGCTCAAAAGTAGCCTCTGTCGGGCAATATTCGGTGCCCTGCACAAACCAAGGGAGGTTGATGTTGCACGACATGTTCTTGCTGGTAGCGACCGGGGTGGTGATTAAAGGTGTGGTCATGGTCAAGCTCCCGGCGCATTGATGCTGAGTGTTGTATTCATCTCTGTTCCTTAGAGGTCCACGGTATCCTGCTGCGTTGCCATCAGCCGCGCACCACAGGAGATAAAATCACCTTCCCGAGCAACCGGGCGACCATCCACCAGCAGGGTTTCATCTCCGCTTACGATGGTCCCGATGCCATGCGGGCAGGACACTCGGTCTCCGACCCTTGCCACGGCCAAACCGTTTATGAACGTGCTGGGCGATCCTTCAAGGACCTGACCTGCATCGGAGGTAGGATCGTTGATAACGATAATTGGGCGCATACGGGCTTCCCTGTAAGTGATGACTCCATTTCTGCTTAGATAGGCAGTGAGGAGTACTAACGGTAAAATTAACCTTCTTGGCTAATACAAACTTCTACAGACTATTCCTTGACCTCAATGTACTCTGGTTTTACTCATTAGTACCGCCATCGTCACTGCCTGAACAAAGAAATAGGCGGAGATCGAGAGGAATAAATTCGTGTAATCGCTATACCTGGAGTTCGGGACAACATTGACTATAAGAGCAAAACCTGACGCAGGAAACGATAAGAGCATGGATGCTCGGGAGTATCAGTTTTTTTGTGTTCGGGCTGGTTAGGGCCTGCCGTCAGGCAGGCCCTTGTTTTACCAGCTCGGTCTGGTAAATCGGTCTCCGTACAGGATCGCAAATTGATTCATTGCCACTTTCCAGTCGTGTGCCGCATGACCCCAGTTGGCGGTGATGTTGCGCAACCCAAGCCATATCAGTTTCGTCGCAGCCTCATCGGTCGGGAAGTGCCCTCGAGTCTTGATGATCTTGCGTAACTGGGCATTGATGCTCTCGATGGCATTGGTCGTGTAAACCACTTTGCGAATGCCCGCCGGAAAAACAAAAAACGGTATAACCCGATCCCAGGCGCGACGCCATGCAGCAACTACAGTCGGATACTGCTTGCCCCAGGGGCCCGCTTCAAAGGCGTTAAGCTCTTGCTCAGCCACATCGGCATTGATCGCCTGGTAGATCGGCTTGAGTGCTTTGGCCAGTGCCCGACGTTTATCCCAAGCGGCATAGTCCAAGCTGTTGCGGATCAGATGCACGATGCAGGTTTGCAGCGTCGTGGCAGGAAAAACCGCCCCCAACGCCTCCGGTATTCCTTTGAGGCCATCCGTGACGGCGATCAGAACATCTTCAACGCCACGAGTCTTGAGGTCGTTGAACACCTTCATCCAAAACTTGGCACCCTCGGTGCTCTCGATCCATATACCCAGAATGTCGCGCGTGCCATCAGGTAATACCCCCAGCGCCAGATAAATAGCCTTGTTGCACACTAACCCCTCGTCCCGGATTTTGACCCGTAACGCATCGAAGAAGATCACCGGATACATCGGTTCCAAGGGTCGTTGCTGCCAAGCGCCCACCTCTTCCATGACCGCATCGGTGACTGAGCTGATGAAGTCATGGGACACGTCAGTTCCATACTGCTCAGATAGAAAAGCGCGGATCTCACGCACCGTCATGCCCCGGGCGTACATGGCAATTATCTTGTCGTCGAAGCCTGTAAAACGTCGTTCGTGCTTGGGAATCAGGATCGGGGCGAAGCTACCATCGCGGTCTCTGGGGATATCCAGGCGAAGCGGCCCGTCGTCGGTCAGAACCGTCTTGCTGCTTTTGCCATTGCGCTGATTGGTCGACTCCTCAGGGCGCTCCGCGCCCTGAGGATAACCAAGGTGGTGACCCAGCTCGGCGCCTAGCGCACGCTCGATCAGAGCCTTCTTGAACGCCATGGACGCGTCTTGAATGGCTTCGGCGCTCATCGGGCCTTTAACAAACTGCTCGATCAGCTCTTGGGGAATCGAGGGCAACTCCCTCGCTGTTGCATTGGCGGACTTCTTTTTGGTCGGCATACATGCACCTCTAGCTACATGTTATGCCCGAACACAAAATTTCTGACAGTCTCGGATGCTCCATAGGAAAGTCGAGACACCCTGTCAAGAGGGTTTTTCTTACGGATCAGTAACACTGCCGTGCTGACCGGCGCATAAAAAGTAAAAAATGCCACCACTGAAAAAAATAGCAGTACCACCGTAGTAACCACAGGCTCAAACATGTATACCTCCCTGAAAATAGAGCTCAATAATTTCGCATTACCAACGCAACCCCTCAAACGGATTCCAGCCCTGCTCGCCTTTCACTTCCTTCAGGTAATACGCATAGTTGGTCAGTTGCCCATACAACGCATTAAACACAAAACCCAGCGCAGAACTCGCCTCCTTGGCTTAGCGGAACTCAAACATTTCCACACCATGTCCAGCACGATAGAGACCACTACTATCATTGCGATAAAGGACAGGTTCTTCTTCCATAGCCCCAGAATGAACAGGTAAACCGGCCCGAAAAAGAACGCGAAGAAGTTGAAGTTGATTTTCACTTTTTTCAGAAAGGGCAGTTGCTTGAGCGCAGGTCTGAACCCTGGTGCGCTTGGGCCGCCGTGCGCTTCAAAAAAGGCGAAGCGCTCTTTCCATTTGTCGCTGTAGTGGCCTGATGCGTTTACCGGGTCTGACGTGTTCATTCTCTAATCCCTGATGTGTGTGAATCACGTGAATGGTCGTTCCCTGTTGCAGCGCTGGGTACGACGCAAAATACGGGTAAATCGAGGGCGCGTCAGTCGTACAGACAGACTCGCCCTGTGGTGCATTTCCTGATGGTCTGTACGCACGTTCATACAGACCGATCCTACGAATTGCCCTTACTGCTTAGGCTCTTTCGTACCCAGCACATCGCGAATGCTGTCCACGACGTTGCTGTCCTTGATGACGTCGTTCAGCCAGCCTTCCAGCGGCATGTTGCCCCACTTGATGGCGCGCTCAATGAGGTACGGGACGGGGCTTTGCGGCTCGGTGTTTTTGAAGAACTGTGCGATGCCGGCGAGCATGGTGAAGGCTTCGTCGCGAGTGGCCGGGGTGGTGCGCAGTGGTGCGGATGCGCTGTCCTGGGTGGGCTGGGTCATCGCGGCACCTGCGGGTTGGTCGATGGCGATTTCGGGTGCGGTCTGAGCGGCGGCTGCGGGGGCAGGGCTCAGTTCTATTCCTCGGTCCTTGAGCAGCTTTTCGGTCAGTTGCCCGGCACGTTGCAGGATGTCGCTCAGGGTGACGAGGCTGGGCGCGTCGCTGCCGAACAGGGTATCGGCAGTGGCCTGGAGCTGCTGGCAGGCGTACAGGCTGGCAGCGATTTCGCTGGCCTTGAGGCGCAGGTGGTCCGAGTCGGTCAGTACCACGGAGCGCTGGAAGATTTCGGCGTTGATCTTGCCTTCGTCAACAGCAGCCTGCATGGCCTTGGGGTTTTGCAGGGCGAGGTTTTCCACGTGGCGCGACTCGTCGTAGCGCAACAGGCCAAAGTTCTGCCCCTGGGTGATCGGCAGCCCGCCGACGACTTCGGTCAGCGTGGTTTTCAGCCAGGCCAGGCGGGCGGCGCGTTCTTCTACGCCGTCTTCCAGCGACGGGTACAGATCGTCCCAGAAATTTTGCAGGATCCGCTCGGCCACGGTCAGGCCGAAGGTAATGCCGACAAAGTGGTATTTGTGCGCCAGGGCTTCACTGAGCCAGGCGACGAGCATCAGGTCCTTGCTTTGTTCAGCAAGGCCCTGTGCGGCCAACGTGATGGTCTGATCCCAGTCCGAGGACTTCAGATCGGTTTGCCAGTCACCTTGGGTGAGGTAATCGGGGTCTGCTCGACGAGCTTCCTTGACCTGATCGAACAGGGTGGAAAAGCTCAGGTCTTCGCCGCTGCCCCCGTTGATGGGCGCCGTCAGATCGGCAAGCGAAAGGTCGTTGAGAAATTCAGACATAGTCAACTCTGATCAGAGGATAAAAGAGCACCGTGCCTGGGCAGACACGGTGCTGAAGACGGGCCGCTTGCGCGACCCGAGGTGTCACAGACTTATGCGAATACTTTGTTCGCAGTGCGGTCCCAGCCGCCAGTGACGTTACCGCCACCCTGGCCATCGGAACGGCTCTGTTGGGTGTAGGTAGTCTTGATGCGAGCGAAGTTGAAGCTGATTTCTTCAATCGGCAGATCGCTGACGGCGTTGTCTTCGCCTTTCTGGTTGCCGCCTGCTACAGCCTTCACGGAAGACACAACGACTTCTTCCAGGTTGATGGTCAGGTAGGTCAGCTTGTCGCCGCCAGCACGGTTGACGTTCAGCTGGATCTTGGCGATGTGAGTGCCTTTGCAGCACGCTTCGAACAGCTTGGCAGAAGCCTTGTCCACAGATTTGCGGATGCTGAAGTCGCTCAGTGCAACGCGCTCGGACGAAGCACCGCCCGACGAGCTGGCGGTGGCGGAGGTGGCCTGGGTAGCGCCGAACTCGTAGCCGAGCACTTCGATCCAGTCTTTGTGCTTGTCGTCCAGAACTTCGCCCGGGATGCCGTCGATTTGGATGTATGCGTCAAATGCCATTTTCTGCGTCTCCTTTCTTCATTTAAGGTTGTGGTGTCTAAAGACAGAACACGACCCCTTTGATTAACCTTCCTGAAACGATCAAGAAAGGTTCTCTTGCCACGGCCCTGGTCTCATGTGGACAACCCGGGCTTCGGTTTGCTTGCACTGCGCGATCAATTGAGCGCGCGCACTTCGATCTCTACGCGTCGATTCGGCTCAAGGCACTGAATCAACTGAGCCCTCGGCTGCTGCATATCGCAGTTGACCAAGGGTTTCTCGCTGCCTTCGCCGACCGCATCCACCAGCTCGGCGGGCACGCCCTTGCCGACCAGATAAGTCTTGATGGTCTGTGCACGCTGCTTGGACACCTGCATGTTGCTTTGCGGGTCGCCCAGTTGGTCGGCGTGGCCTGCAATCACGATCTTGCCGATGTTCGGTGTGCTCAACAGCTTGCCGGCGATCGCACTCAACTGGTTTTGACCTTCGGTTTTCAGGCTCTGGAAGTCGGCACGACCAAAGGCAAACAGGGTGTCCGATTCCAGCGTGATGGTTTCGATAGCCTTCAACGACTGCGTCAGCAGGCTGTTGATGTAATTACGCGAACTGGATGTCAGAAATGCGTTGTCGAGAATCCGTGGCACGTCCAGTTCGTGAATCTGATCGCTGTAGAAGTTGATCTGGCGGCTGGCGTACTCGTAATCCTGATTGGAGCCTGCCTCGGCGTTCGCAGTGATGGTCTTGCCGGTCTGGCGCGCGATGGCCGGGTACCAGTAATCAGGCATCTTCGCTTTCAGGAAGGCCGGGTCAGCCTTCTCGCGCTGCGCTCGCGACAACATGACGTAAGTATCCAGCGTCGCCTTGCCGAAGGCCGCGATGGACTGCGCGCGGTTATCCGGCGGCAATGCCTTGGGTTCGACGCTGTCGACGCCGGTGACCGGCATCAGGTCCTTGGCATTGCGCTGGTAGACCTTGATAGTGGTCAGCAGGTAAAGCGAGCGCGTCAGGTTGTCTGCGGTCGGCTTGAGCATCACCGTTTCCAGACGGTTGAAGTAGCGCGTGCGCAGCAACGGCTCGACGTCATAGCCCCGGTAAAGACCCAGGCGCAAGCGCAGCGGTACGCCTTCGTCGTGATGACGATCGTAGTAAAGCGAAGTCCAAAAGCGCATGCGATCCAGCGTTTGCCACTCGGTGTACTGACCGGTGGCTTTGCTGTCATCGGCTGCAGCCTGGGCGAGTTCGGTGGAAATGGACTGGATGTTGTCCTTGTTGTTCCAGTACGACCAGCCCCACAGGCTGCAGATCAACAGAGCAACAAGACTGGCACCGCCAATCCACGCGGCCTTGCGGCGACGCTCGCGATGGTTGGTGGTGTACAGCGCCACCAGATGCTGGTCGGGAATGATCACCTTGCGGAACAGGCTGTTGATGAACAGCGGGTGCGGCTGCGCATTGCCGTCGACCAGGTCCTGCTCGCTTTCCAGCTGGAAGCGCTCGGTCACCTGACGGGTGTGTCCGCCCATCTCGGGCTGGTCGGCGTCCAGTGCGCTGGTGAAGTAGAAACCGCGCAGCATCTCGGCGCTCTGATACGGGTTGGCGCGCAGCAGGGCATCGACGAACATCAGCAGGCGCGGTTTCAAGGCTTCCAGCTCCAGCGGGAAGCGATACACCGCTGTGTCCTGACGCGTGATCTGGATGTCCTGAAGCACCAGCTGTTGGTTGGCGATCTCTTTCCAATAATTGATCAGCTCGTCCATCGCCACACCGAAGCGCTGGCCCCAGTCAGCTTGCTCGAAGCCCTTGTGCGGGAAGGTCTTGCCCATCACTTCGCCACGCGCCACATCATCCAGCTGGCGATAGAAGGGGACAAAGCCCGGTACCAGGTCGCACTTGGTGAACACCAGATACACCGGCAGACGCACTTCCAGCAGCGCGTGGGTTTCCTGGATTCGCTCACGTAGACGCTTGGCGATGCGCTCCTGATCCTCCACCGAGGATTGCAGGATGTCATGAATGCTGACCGTGACAATCAGGCCGTTTAGCGGTCTGCGCTGGCGGTGCTGACGCAGTAATTGCAGAAAGGCGCGCCATTTGCCGGCTTCCTGCTGATCATTCATGTAGCGGCCAGCGGTATCCAGCAGCACGGCTTCCGAGCTGAAGAACCAGTCGCAATTGCGCGTGCCGCCCAGCCCGGCAACGCGTGCGCCTTCGCGCTCGGCGTAGGGGAAGTTGAGGCCCGACTGATACAGCATGGTGCTTTTGCCCGCTGCGGGCTGACCCACCACCAGATACCAGGGCAGGGCGTAAAGCGCGTCCTTGGCGTTGCTGCCGTTCGGCTTGTTGCTCTGCAACCGTTCGATGCTTTGCAGCAAGCGCTCACGCAGCAGGCTGACCTCTTCGCGATCCGCCGGGCTGGCATTGAGCACGGCCTGATCGGCGTCATCACGCAGCAGACCCTCCAGGTTCTGATGCTGTGATACGCCCCGATACAGCAACAGCACATACGCCGCCGACAGCAGCAGGAACAGGCCTATCCCCGTCAGCAGGCTGTTCATCGAACTGAAGCCCAGGGCACGGCCGATGCTCCAGATGATGAAGATAGACAGAAAAAAGCAGACCCCGAGAACATAGGGCTGGTAGCGCAAAAAGTAGTATTTGATCTTGTTCATACGGACTTCAAATCCAGCACATCGACAAAGCGGTCGATAACGTCATAAAGAGGGCGGTCAATGTCTGGAAACACATGGCCTCGGTGGTGTTCGTCGAACGCGTCAAAGGGTGCCAGCACGTCATAGTTCTCCGAATGCTCGCCCACGCCCGTCACCACGCGGTACACGCCTGAGGTGTTGCGCGACGGGAAGCAGAACAGTCGGGGGCGCATGAAGTCGTCCGCCAGAATGCTGATTTGCGGCACTGCCTTGTTCGGGTCAATGCGTGTCAGCCAATTGACCCACAGATCTGCTGTCGGGTTCTTCAAGCCTCGCTCGGCAGGCAGTGGCAGCGAAATACCGATCGGTGCCCTGTACGACGGGCGACCCAGCGCTTGCAGTCGGGTGAGCACGGCATTGCTGATGAACTCGGGGTATGAGCTCTCCAGCGAAGTCGCAATGTCACGCAGGGTGAAGTTCACCAGAAACTTCTCATGCACACGCCGGAACAGTTCGAAGTCCTGTCCTTGCAGCGGGCGCAGGGCCCTGATGCGCTCGAACAGCACTGAGGTGCCTTCGCCCTGTGCGGCCATGTGCAGCAGCGGTTTGATCTGCCCGGCGAACAGTTCGCTCAGGGTAAACGGGTTCACGAACACACCGGCGTCGCTGGACTTCACCGTTTGAAAGATGAAGAACGGATAACGCCGTGCACTCGAGTCCCGCGAGCTGATCAAACCGCCTACCAGCCAGTTGCCGCTGCGTGCCCGATAGCTGAAAAAACACACGGGCAACTGGTCGAACAACGTGCGCCAGTCGTCGCGCTGCTGCATGTCGGCGAGTGCGCCTTGCAGCCAGGCATCGAACTCGCAGACATCGTCGCTGGCGCCATGCAGGCTGACGAAATCTGCGCTCGCGGGCACTTTTCCGAAGCAGCCAATCATCGACCGCCCTCCAGATCGAGCATGTGCATCCTCACTTGGTCCGCCCATCTGTTGCGTTAAGCGCGCTCAGCGCCTTGACGTTCGCCAGGTCGGTCAGCTTCACGCCACCATAGTTGCGCACCACCAGACTGACCGGCCCCTTGGCCGTGTTCCAACTGAAACGCTGCTGAATGCCGTCCAGGTCGGCGACCCGTGCGCTGTCGTTCATGCGCAGCAGTCCCCAGCGCCCGGTGTAGTCGAACACGGTGATGCGCTCGCCGGTCAGCGTGACCACATCCAGGCGTGCGCCCGGTGCTGTCGTGGTGCCCGGCCATGAGAAGCGGCTCCAGCTGGTTTTGCCGTTGCGGTAATGCTGCTCCTGGCCATCCAGCGTGAAGATGATGTCAGTGAAGTAGGCCGACGGCTCCAGCATGATCTCGAAACCATTGTCGCGATCCGAGAGGCTGGCGATGACCTCGCCCAACGAACTGGCCTTGTCGATGTTGCTGACCATTTTCGGATTGACCAGCGGCGCAGCCTTGGACCCGCTGCCCATACCCAGGCCTTCGCCATCGGACAGGTTGCCGATTTCGTTGCGCTTGAAGTTCGGTAGCAGGCCGGATTCCGGGTCGACGAAGCGTTGCAGGTCTTTCACCGATGCCTCGTTGCGGCTGTCCGCAGCAATCGGGTAACGATGCGCCATGACCTGTTCCCAAGGTTTGGCGACCTGTTTGGCCCAGGCTTTGGCGATCTGTTCGCCGGCCGGATCGCGTAGCGTTTCCCAGGCGAACTGGATCGGCAGGCTGAACAGGCTTTGCAGCGAGGTGGAAAGCCCGCCCTGACTGGTATCGACCGTGGTTTCAACGTAGTTACGCACGTTGGTGACTTCGCTCGGCTGCCCTTCAAGGGTTTCGCTGATCAACTGCTTGCTGCTCTTGCCGACATCCTGCGAGCGCTGGATGTTGTTCATCCGCACTTTGAGTTTACGCAGCGCTGCCAGGTAGCGATCCATGATGGTGCTGTCAGCGCCTTCGGCATTCTGCGCTGCGAAAACCCTTGATACAGGTTCGAAGCGTTTGGCCAGACTGCCGTCATCCACGGCAGGCAATGGCGAGATCAGTACGCTGGCCGCAGCTTCCTTGTTGTCGAAGATACCGCTGACCTTGCCCCAGAAGCCATCGTCGCGTTTGACTCCGGTCTGTTGCGCTTCGCGAGGCGCAGGCACGTCCCATTGCGTGTTGTCGTTGACGGCAGACAGCAGCAGTTTGACCGGCGAATTGCGTACGTCGCTGAGCAATGACAACTGCTGCGTGGCGTTGGCCATGTCGCTGAAGCGGCGCACACCGACGCTGTCGATCATGGTGTACCAGACCTGCGTGTAGTCGCGCTTGTAGCGGGCCATGAATTCACGGACGAAGTTGGCTTTCTGCACCACGCTGTCGCCGCCTTCGCCATCCAGAACCCAGTCCGACTCGTTACGCAGGTTGCCGGACACCAGCTTGATCAGCTCGGGTTTCACGAACTCTTCCCAGCCCTGGCGGGTGAAAATCGCAGGTACAGCCTCCGAACCGTAGAGCAACTGGCGACCCGGCATAGGTACCAGATCATTCAGGCCGATTGCCGGGAACTGACGGCTGGATTCCAGTTGCAGGCGCAGGTATTCACGGTCCACCAGCGAACTGGAGATCATGAAAAACTTCAGGCTCTTGCGGGTCTCGTCGATCAGTTGCTCATTGCGTGGCATGGCCGGCGCGTCACCATTCTTGAGCAGCTGTACGTAGACCGGCGAGTTGTCCTCGATGACGTCGTCGCTGATCGGATTGGTCTCGCTGGAAATGCCCGCCCAGGCCACCGGCAACGCCGCGTTGACGAACTCGGTTTCCGGGTGCGTGGTCGGCTGAGTCAGAATCAGATAGAGCTTGAGGGCGTTGTATGACTCGATGATGGACGCCACTTGCCGTTCATCGAGTCGCCCGAGCATCTCTTCCGACAACGACAAGCCGCCTGTTGTGGCTGAAAGCTCGGCAGCATCGTTGGCAGTGGCCGGGTTGCGTAGCGCGGCAATCGCTTCGCTGCGCGTCTGGCTGGCTGTGCCTCTTGCTGCGCCGGTCAGTCGATTGGCAACCTCGCCGGTGCTGCGCGGGATGCTGCTCAGGCTGGTCGGACGGCCCGCAGCGACGTTGCGCGCGCCGCGGTCCAGCAGTTTCTGACCTTGAGCGCGTACCTTGCCCGTTTTGGTTTCCGACCCTGCGGGTGTAGCCCCGAAGCCATACTGCGGGTCCATGGTTTTGGCGAACTCGTTGAATTCACGCATCTGCAATTGCAGTTTCAGCGTGATCGGTTCCAGCGCCTGGGTACGCAGTTGCTGCAGGTAGGCAGTCTGGGTGGCGAAGTAGATATCGTCGCCACGGTACAGGCCGCCACTGAGCTGAAGAGGCACGCCCTTGGTGCGGTATTTCTCGATGGCAGCCAGCTGGTTGCGCAGCAATTCCAGGCCTTGGCCGGAGGCGAGGCGCTGGGCACGGTCCGGGGACTGTTCCAGTTCGGTCAACTGTTGGCTGATCGCGGCCAGCCACTCGCGGTTTTTCTGGAACGACAGGGCCTGCCAGCCGATGAAGGACAGCCCGGCGAACAGCGCCAGAGCGATGACAATCGGCCCCAGTGATTTGTCGCGGCCATGACGTGACTGGTACAGGGTCAGGTCACGGTCAGGGAAAATGACGCGGCGGAAGGTATCGGTGATGAAGTAACTGCGATCACTGATTTTCCGTTGTTCGTCCTCTTCCAGCGCATCGGGTGCGGTCGCTGGCCGCAAGACGAACGACTCTGAAAGCTCGTCTTCATACACCGGTGTCAGCTGCTTGTCGGTTTGCAGGGCACTGGTGAAATACAGGCCGCGCAGCAACAACTGGGTACCGTTGACGTTACTGCGCGCGAAATGCTGCAGGAACTGTTCGAGTATCGCCGACAGCTCGGCAAAGTAGTTGGGGAAGTTGAGCAGGGCGCTGTTGGCGTCGGCACCCAGCGCGATCATCTGTGCATCGACGTGGCGACTGACATGCGCTTGCAGGTTCGCCAGTTTGCGATCGAGCACCGAACGCAGGCTTTCTGTGGTGATCTCTGTCAGACCGAACGTCATGCCCAGCGGCTGCTGGCGCTCATGCAGGTCCATACCGTCGAAAGCCTGGTTGAAGCCGGGCAGTTGGTCGGTCTTGGTCAGCATCAGATAAATAGGCGGGTTGGCGTCCAGGCAATCGGTATATTCCTCGATGCGCGTTACCAAGCGCGCCCCCATCTCGTTGCGCTCGGCGGCAGAGGCGGCCAATAGCTCTGGCAGGCTGACCACCAGCACCAGACCATTAACGGCGGCCTTGCTGCGCTGCTTTTTGAGCATACGCAGGAACGCAGCGAATTCGCTGGCAGACTGATCGTCACGCAGGTAGCGACCCGCGGTGTCGATCATCACTGCTTCAGGGCTGAAGTACCAGTCGCAATGCTGGGTGCCGCTTTCCGTGTCATTGGCGCTACTGGCAATGCTGGCCGACAGGCCGGAGCGGGTCAGCAAGGAGGTCTTGCCTGCCGCCGACATGCCGATGACCAGATACCAGGGCAGATCGTAGAGCGCCGAGGAGCCGCCACCGCCTGCCGAGCGATCGGTGCGCAGCATGGCAATGGCATGCTTGAGGCGGTCGCGCAGCACTTGCTGATCACGGAACTCACCGGTGGATTTCAGCGAGCGGTCAACTTCGATCTGAACCAGATTTTCGAGGTTGTGTTCTGTACGAATCCGTCGGTATTGGCGCAGTACGATCAACAGCAGATAGAAGGCGCTGATGATCGCCATCGCTTCAAGCGTATAGCCTTGCAGCCAACTGATCCTGGGGGCGAAAAACCAGCAGACAGCCAGGCTGATCAGCCACAGTATCGGTACCAGGAACCAGAAACTTTTTAACAGGCGCAGTAATGTCTTCATGTCTTCCTGACTCGGTTACCTGATCGGGACTCAAGCATTGAACAGTTGGCTGATTTGTTCGGCCAATGCGGCCACGTCTTTGCCCAGCAACCAGTCAAGCGTCAGATAGACACCCAGGCACACGAGGGCGATGAGCACCAGGTAAAGCCATACCGGAACTTCATGGCGAAGCATCTGCGACACTTGGTCAGGCAATGCCCAGTCAGGCGACAGCGCCTTTGGCGTCTTGCGGTAGCGTGCGATGTCCTGGCCCAGCGTGTTGGCCAGATAGCGCAATTGGTCTTTCTGACCGAGGCCGAACTTGCCTTCGAAACCCAGCGCCAGGCACAGGTGGTACACCTCAAGCACATCCAGGTTCTTTTTCACGTCGGCGCGCAGCAGTTCGATTTTCTCGAAGAAGCCTTCGCCCGCCAGGTGGACGCCGAAATAACGGAACTGCAGCGGCTCCATTTCGAAGTGGCGACGCATATCGTTGTCGCCCGAACGCAGCACGCTCTCATCAAGGAATGCGCACAGTGCGTACTGCGCGTCTTTTACCTGTTCGACGCTGTAATTGGCGCTGCGCGCCTGACGCTCCAGGTTGGCGAAGAAAGTATCGACGCTGGCTTCGAACGCGGTGACCGAGATCGCCTGGCGGCCGCGACGGACAATCAGCGCCATGGTGATGAAGTCACGTACCAGGTCTTTGAGCGTAGGTTTTTCGGTTGCGGCCGCAGCGGCACCTTGCATCACGGCTTCAGTCATTTAAGCACCGCCAACAGTTCAAGCTTGAGATTGGTAAACGCGCTGGGCGCGTAGAAGGAAATGGCCTGGGCTTCCATCATGCGTTCGTACACCCGGCCATGTGGCTCGATGGAGAAGTAATGGTTGTCCAGGCGCACCGGAATGGCGTTTGGCAGGCGTGTCGAGTGGTTCAGGGTGACGCCCGGCATGGCGCTGTTGACGACCACCTCGATGTCTTCCGGCGAGCCGACCTTGAACGCACGCGGCACCAGTTCCAGCAGGCTGGAGCCGGGCATGTCGGCATGCACTGAAATATAGAAATCCGCTTCGGTAAGGCGTGGGTCGAGCAATTGGCCCTGCCAGTACGAAGGCCGGACCTGGCTCAGATTGATGACGATGCACTGGTTCGGAATCACGTTCTCAAGCAGCAGACGAACCAGTTCGTCGAGCTTCACCAGCGAGGCCGCCGGGTCCTGATGATCGTAATCGGGGATGTCAGTGAGCTGGGTGTCCAGCGAGAACGTCAGCAAACCGCCCGCCAGTTCCGCGAGAAACAGATACAGCCGCTCTGGATGCAGGCGTGGGTGCGCCAGCAGGTGGGCCAGTTGCGGGTAGGCGCGGTTGACCGTATTCAGCAGCCAGAACAACGTAACGTCGCTGGAACCGAACTCGGCGATCTGGTCGGCACGCTCGCGGCGGCGGCCAGAAAGTGCCTTGCTCTTGGCTTGCAGCACGCTGATCAGGCGTCTGCCAAGGCCAACCAGCGTCTCGTGGGTGCCCACGTGCAACGTAGGATGCACAAAATGCGCGTCAAGGTTGAAACCGCCGATGCTATTGCGTGCCAGTCGGGCAATCGGGCAATAACTGTAGCCATCCAGAGTGTCGCCATCGACCAGCATCACGACGTTCAGACGCAGGCTGGTGATCTCGTTTTCCAGATCGCCTTCGTTGAGGTCAGGCAGGGTGTCGAACTGTTTGCGAAAGCGCCGGGCGCTCTTCTGTTCCTGGCCATCTTCAACGTAGTTCAGGCCAAAGGGCTCGGGCAGCTTGAGCGCCGCATAGACCTTGATTTCTCCACCCTTGATCAGATTTTTCAGGTCGCGGGCGGCGGGCAGCGGGTCGTGCTGCGGCGCGTCGTAAAGGCTGCCGTCAGGGAACACCAGCTTCAGGCGCTTCAGTTGCAACGAGCCTGTGGCCAATGCCTCGACGTCGACTTCCAGCGTTTGCACGCCCCAATGGAAAGGCGTGGAACGCAGTGTCGACTCAGCAAGCTGATGCTGGTGAAACTCATCCTGATATTGGAAATGTTGTGGCAAAAGGAACATGCCTTCCGACCACATCACGCGGCTTTGTTTACTCATTTGGCGCCTTCCAACAGAGAATTGAATTGTGAGTCCGCTGCCTTTTTCGCAGCACTGCCGGCCGAGTCCTGAACCTGCTGGACAGCGGCGTCCTGCACACGCTCGGTAATACCTTTGCCGGCGGGTTGTTCGGGCATCGAATTGGATTTAGTGAACTGCTCTTCAGTCTTGAGCCTGTTCAGCACATCCACGCCACGAACGGCGAGGATGTAGTTGTTGTCCACCAGCACGCGCACACCGTCGGACGAGAACCAGATACCGTCCTTGCGCAGCGTGTTGGCGTCGAACGCGACCTTCCAGCGGCTGTCGACGTCGGTGCGGAAGAACGCCGCGATGCCCACATACGAGGCATTCGGGTTCAGCGGCCATTGATCGGTCTCGCCTATGCCAGGCAACAGAATCAGCTCTCTGCTTTCGACCAGTGTGTTGCCCAGAGCCTTTTGCGGATCATCCCAGAGGGTGTCGGCGTTGATTGACTCGAAGCGCTCCAGAGAGGACAGTTGATAAACGCGCACCACCACCGAGAGCGGTTTGCCGTACTCGTCAGGGTTGAGCTGATTACCGCCGTCAGTCGTCAGGATGACCTTTTCGTTGTCACCAAACATCATGTCGCCAGCCCAGGTGTCATCCATGCGCTTGGCGACACGGTCCGTCACGCCACAGGCGGACAGAGCCAGCATCATTGCCAGAACAGCCAGGCACCTTGCCAAGGCTGGCTTCGAGGAACAATTGCCTTGAAGTCTTTTATTCATCACGTCTTACCTATGGGGTGATCGATCAGGTCAGTGTGTAAGCGAAGTCGCCATCGCTGCCCAGATCGATGGTCAGGCTCTGAATCGGCTTGTCCTGCGCCATCCGCTCCAGCACTCGCTGGGCGAGTTCCGGCATGAGGGTTTTGGACAGGATGTTGTCGATGTTGCGTGCGCCGCTGTCGACTTCCGTGCAACGCGATGCGATGGCCTTGATCAGCGCCTCGTCGTAACGCAGCACTGCCTGGTGATTGCGCTCGAAACGCTTGCGGATGCGCTCAAGTTTCAGGCCGACAATGCGTTCCAGAATCGCGTCTTGAACCGGGTAGTACGGCACGATGGTCAAGCGACCGAGGAACGCAGGTTTGAACACCTGATTCAGCTCGTCGCGCAGGCCTTCCACGATGTCATCGGGGGTTGGCTTCTGCTCGGTGTTCAGGCACCACTGCATGATGCGATCAGTACCGGTGTTGGAGGTGAGAATGATCACGGTATTGCGGAAGTTGATCTCGCGACCTTCGCCATCGTCCAGCACGCCTTTGTCGAAGACCTGGAAAAACAGCTCGAGCACGTCCGGGTGGGCTTTCTCCACCTCGTCGAGCAGCACCACGCTGTAAGGCTTGCGGCGCACGGCTTCGGTCAGCACGCCACCTTCGCCATAACCGACGTAGCCCGGCGGGGAGCCTTTGAGGCTGGAGACTGTGTGGGCTTCCTGGTATTCGGACATGTTGATGGTGATGACGTTACGCTCGCCGCCATACAGTGTGTCAGCCAGCGCCAGCGCAGTTTCGGTCTTGCCGACACCGCTCGGGCCGAGCAGCAGGAACACACCGATCGGCTTGTTCGGGTCTTCCATGCGCGCGCGGGAAATCTTGATGCGCTTGCCGATCTCTTCAAGCGCATGATCCTGCCCCAGTACGCGTTCACCCAACAGCGCCGGCAGGCTTTGTACGGTATCGATCTCGTCGCGCAGCATCTTGCCCAGCGGGATACCGGTCCAGCCGGAAATCACTTCACCGATGGTGCCGCCGTCTACCAGCGCGTGGACCAGCGGTTGCTCGCCCTGCACACTGGCCAGTTCGGCACGCACTGCAGCGATCTGCTCAGCATCAGGCGCGCCGTCTTCCGGAACGCTGAGTGCGCCAAGCTTTTCGACCAGTTCCAGCTCGCGCTTCCACTGTTGCTCCAGCGACTCGCGGGTTTCCTGTTCGGCTTTCAGCTCTTCGTGCAGGGCCGTCAAACGGCGAGCGTGGTCGCTGCCCTTGGCGGTTTCCTGCTCCAGCACGGTGATTTCTGCATTCAGGTTGTCGATGTGGCGCTTGCAGTCTTCCAGCGCGCCTGGCTGCGCCGATTGGCCCAGCGCGACGCGTGCGCAAGCGGTGTCCAGCACGCTGACGGCTTTGTCCGGCAATTGGCGGCCGGTGATGTAGCGATTGGAAAGGCGTACGGCCTGCACCAGCGCTTCGTCCATCACGGTGACCTTGTGATGCTCCTGCATCTTCGCCAGCAGCCCACGAAGCATGTGGATGGCCTTGTCTTCGTCAGGCTCTTCGACTTTCACGACCTGGAAGCGTCGAGCCAATGCGGCGTCTTTTTCGAAATACTTTTTGTATTCTGCCCATGTAGTGGCGGCGATGGTGCGCAGCTCGCCACGCGCCAAGGCAGGCTTGAGCAGGTTCGCTGCGTCGTTCTGCCCGGCCTGGCCACCCGAGCCGATCAACGTGTGGGCTTCGTCGATGAACAGAATGATCGGGTGCAGGCTGCGCTTGGTTTCTTCGATGACCGACTTGAGGCGGTTTTCGAACTCGCCTTTGACCCCTGCACCGGCCTGCAACAGGCCCAGATCCAGGGTGTGAATGGCGACGCCCTTGAGCACCGAAGGCACGTCGCCCTGCACGATGCGCAGCGCCAGACCTTCCACCACGGCTGTTTTACCCACACCCGCTTCACCAGTCAGGATCGGGTTGTTCTGACGGCGGCGGGTCAGGATGTCGACCATCTGCCGCACTTCGAACTCGCGTCCCAGTACCGGATCGATACGACCATCGCGGGCGCTCTGGGTCAGGTTGACGGTGTACTGGTCCAGGGCAGGGGTCTTGCCGTTGCCCTTGGTGGTTGCGCCCGTGCTTGCGTCGGCGTTGGCCAGAGGCTTGCTCAGTTTGGTCTCCGGGCTGCCTTCGACCAGCGCGCTCATATTCAGGCGCAGGTCGTCAGCGTTGATTTTCTCCAGTTCCGGCGCCGAACCGATGACCACGCGGCGCAGGGCATCGTCATCCAGCAAGGCCTGAATCAGGTGGCCGGTGCGGATCTGCGACTGACCGAATTCGATCGACGCCAGTACCCAGGCCTGCTCGATCATGCGCGTGATGTGCGGCGAGAGCGCAGGCGTCCGTGTGTTGCCTTTCTTGAACGTCCCCAGCGCGGTGACCAGCTGTGCTTGCAGGCGATCAGGCACTACGTCGTAGTGGCGCAGGATCACCGGCAGGTCGTTATCGTTGTTGTCGAGCAATTGCAGCAGCAAGTGCTCGACTTCAACGTCGTAGTGGTTCTCCGACAGGCACAGCGCAGCAGCGCTTTCAGTGGCAGTGCGGCTCGTTTCGTTCAGCTTGGCGAACAGGGACTTCAGGTTCACAGGGAGACCCCATCAAAAGGAATATGGAAAACAGCGCAACGGGAGGGCTCCACGTCGACACCGGGGCGTTTGAGCCAGCCAAGCCAGCCCAGCGATACATTGCCTTGGCGGCCCAAGCGGGCCACGGGTACAGCTTCGCGCTTGAGCTTCGGCGCAATCTGGAAGTCCAGTTCGGCGCCGATGTAAAAACGCACCAGCTCAACAAGCTTCTGGTAATCCTCGGTGCCCGGCTGAAAGCGCTGGTAGTCAGCCAGTTCCAGAGGCCCCATTTCGATACGTACGCACGACTGGTAATCCCAGACGCGATTGCCAGCCACGGCGCTCTGCCCTAGCACGGCGTTCTTGCGGCCCAACTGCGTGCACTGGCTGCTGTCGAGCTTCAGCCAGCGCCCGGCGAACTGCTGGATCTTGAACGGCAGCGAGAAATAAAAACTCAGCATGACTTCAAGGTTCAGGGCGTTGCGCGGCTTCTGGGCGAACATCCCCGAGAAGTAGCTGAACAGTTCGCGACGCAATGGCGACTCGCCCTTGTCGAACTTTTGCTTCAAGGCTTCGGGGCCGAAACCCACCAGGTTGAGCAAATAACGATCAAAGTTCGACGTGCCGTTACGCTCGTACTCGATGTAAAACTTGTACTTCTGCCAGGCCTCGTAAAACAGCGTGGTCATGCGATGCGAAAAAATATCCAGAAACGCATGCGCAGCGTCGTCTCGGTACTGAATATGCCTATCGATGAGTAGCTCGGTGTACGGCCGCGGCAGCACGCCTGATGGGCCGACCAGGCCCATGAACGTGACCTGCACCTCGGACAGCGGCAAACCGGCCGCCGAGAGCTTGCCTTCGCGTTCGAACTGCAGGTCGCTGACTTCACTGGCCGGAAAGTTCAGCGACAGCTGCGAACGAAAGCGCAGAGGGTCCTCATGCGGCCTGGTTTCCAGGTCCATGCGCCCATTCCTGCTGTAATGCAGGCGAAGCAAACGCACCAACTGAAAAAATTCGAATCGGTGCGGCTCAGCCCTTGCCTGGTCAATCAGACCAGGGGTTGATCGCCTGTTCGCGGGGGCCATTGGACCACTCTCTTTTCGCGCTGCACGGTGCGAAGGGTTAATTGGGTAAAGCTGTTCATCGAGCAGTACTGACCAAAGAAGTGGTCAAGGACCATGCCGAACAGGAACACGCCGCTGCCGGTGTACTGGCTTTCATCGAACTTCAGCGTAATACCGACGCCGCGCACAAAGTTCGGCCGCGGATGGCCGATGCGTGCCACGACCGGCTCGCTGCTCACCGAAACGATCCCGTTGATCTGTTTGCGAATCGCCGACACGTTGCGGTAGTTGTAAAGCGACAGCAGTTCCAACAGCACTTCGCGCCCCTTCGAAACCAGCGACATGTGGTTCAGCGACAGGTGCGAGATGAGCCGCCAGATCACGCCGTTGCCCAGCGGCACGCGCACCGTCGCCGTCGGTTTGCGCAGGCAGCGGATGTCCTTGATCACCGAGTTGGAGGGAATGTTGAAGTCCCCGCGCTCGCCGCCAAAAGGCAGCATCAGTGGCAAATCGCGGTTGCTGCACGTCAGGCGGATACTGAGTGTGTCGTTGTTGGAATCAATCAGTTCCAGATCCCGATCCACGACGCGGATGAACATGTTCGAGCCATCGCTTTGTCGGCTCTGCGTCGGACGTCGCCGGGCGATCCAGAAGCTCTGACCGGGGCCTTGATCACCGCGTGGTTCAAAGAACGGATGGCAGGTGCCGACCTGATCGTTGCCATTGATCTTCTTCACCCGCCGCACGCGATCGATAGAGACCACTTCGGCAGAGCTTTGCAGGCGAACATCCGGTGTCACCGCGTATTCATGCTGGACGTGGGTCAGCTTGATCGGCTCGGCCTGCTGGCGGAACAGGTTGATGATGGGCGTGCAGTTGAGCTTGAAATTGTTACGGCCGATGTTCTGGGTCAGGCGTGCCAGACGATCCGTCAGGTCGTAGTCGGAAAAGTAGAAATTGATTTCCACTTTGGCGATCTCTTTGCCAGCCAGAATACGGGCAAAGCCTGACAGGTCGAAGAACATGAACTTGTCAGGGAAGGTGAAGTATTCGTGCAGCAGTCGATAACCCAGAAACGAACGCTCCGAGTAATCCACCAGCCCTTCATCCAGACCATAACCGACAGACTTCAGGGCGTCGGCGGGCAGCACCACTTCACGAATGCGCCCTTCGTCTTCGAACGACAGGGTCGCTTTGGCCAGGTTGTTGAACAGCAGCTCATACAGTTGATGCATCAGCGTGCTTTCGCCATCAAGGAAAAAGCGCAGTCGGTCCAGTTCCATCTTGCCGAACAGGACGTCGGAGGTCGCACCCAGGCCGATGCGCAAGCGCGCAATCAGGTCTGCACTGTGGCCGTTGAACGCCGAACGCTCCATTTCAATGAACGAAGCACTTTGCACTGCCACTGGCCACAGTTCGACCGGGTAGCACGTACGAAACTTGCACACTATTCCGTCTATCGGTGTGGCATGCAGCTCGGTGTGCCGGGCTACGCGATAGGATTCGGTGACCTTTTCCTGCTTGCCCATGTTGAACTCGACGATGGACATCGAAGGGGTAGGGCGCAGGTAGTGCGGGTACAGCACCTCCAGAAACGACTCGACGATTTCAGGAAACTCATCGTCGAGTTTCTTGTGTACGCGCGCCGACAGGAACGAGAACGCCTCGATAAGGCGCTCGGTGTGCGGGTCTTCGCAGTTGTCGCCCTCAATCAGTAATCGCGAAGCGATCTTCGGATATTGAGCGGCAAATTCCTGGCCCAGAAAGCGCAGGTGCGAGAGTTCCTTCTCGTAATAGGGCAGCAGATCGTCGAGCATCAGTTGAGGTTCTGCACTTTGTATTCCTGAGTGTTGACCTGCAGCACGGCGTCAAAGGAAACCTGACGCGAAATGTCCTGCAGACGCAGTACTGCGTCCACACGAAAAGTCAGCATGCGCTGGCCGGTCTGTTGTGCAAGCAACTGGACTTTCACGCTGCGGAAACGTCGGTCACCGACAGAAATTGCCTTCTCCAGCTGGCGCTGAATCAAAAGACGGTCCTGTGGGTCGAGCACGCTTCTACTGGTGAAGTCGGGCATACCGTAATCGAGGATGGTGCCGCTCAGATTGGCGAAACCCTCCAGCTCGTTAGCGACCAGAGACTGGCGAGTGTTCACCAGAATCTCCAGGTCACGAACGATGCTGGCCTTGTAATCGGCCAGCGAACTCAACCGTTGCGATGACGATTCCACGGACTGATGCGGACGATCGTCGAGCAACCGATCCAGCAATGAAGGCAACAGCTTGTGTTGACTACTCATGTTGCCTCCCTGGCTAAGTGATGGATCAGCCGCGAGTCGATTGCGGCAATTCGGCGACCAGACGCAACGATGCTGTCAGTTCATCCAGTTGGTAATGCGGACGCAGGTAGGTCACGGCCTTGTAGACGCCAGGCTTGCCGGGAACTTCAAACACTTCGGCACGCGCTTCGCGCAACGGGAACTTGGCCTTGGCTTCCTGACTGGCGGTGTCATCCAGCAACACGTAGCTGGACAGCCACTTGTTGAGGAACAACTCGACATCCTTGCGCGATGCGAAACTGCCGATCTTGTCGCGCATGATCGCTTTCATGTAGTGAGCGATACGCGAGGTCGCGAAGATGTATTGCAGTTGCGCCGAAAGACGCGCGTTGGCGTTGGCAATGTCGGTGTTGTACTGCTTCTGCTTCTGGGTCGACTGAGTGCCGAAGAATGCGGCGTAGTCGGTGCCTTTGCAGTGCACCAGAGGAATGAACCCCAGGTCCGACAGCTCTTTTTCGCGACGGTCGGTGATGGCAATTTCAGTCGGGCATTTCAGCGCGATTTCGCCGTCATCGGTCTTGAAGGTGTGGGTCGGCAGGCCTTCGACCAGACCGCCGCCTTCCACGCCGCGGATCGCCACACACCAGCCGTAGCGGGAGAATGCATCGGTCACGCGAGTGCCCAGTGCGTAGGCAGCGTTCATCCACAGGTATTTGTTGTGGTCACGGCCATCGACGCTTTCGACGAAGTTGAATTCTTCGACGGGCGTGGTATCCGGACCATATGGCAGGCGACCCAGCACGTGCGGCAGGGTCAGGCCGACATAGCGGGAGTCTTCAGAGGCGCGGAACGACTTCCATTTGGCGTATTCGACGGTATCGAAGATTTTCGCCAGATCGCGAGGGCCGGCCATGTCGGTGAACGAGTCCCAACCGAACAACTCAGCCGATGCCGCGGAAATGAACGGCGCGTGGGCGGCGGCTGCAACGTGGGAGATCTCCTCGAGCAGGTACATGTCTTCCGGGCTGCGGTTGAACTCGTAGTCCCCCAGCAACATACCGAACGGTGCACCACCGAAGGTGCCGTACTCTTCTTCGTAGATCTTCTTGAACAGTGCGCTCTGGTCGAATTCGGACGAGGCCTTGAGGTCACGCACGAGGTCTTTTTTCGACGCATTGAGCAGGTGAATCTTCAGCGTGGTGCTGGTCTCGGTCTGGTCAACCTGATATTTCAGGCCGCGCCAGGACGCTTCCAGTTGCTGGAATTCACGGGCGTGCATGATTTCGTTCATCTGCTCGGAGAGCATCGAATCGATCTCGGCGATGCGCGCGTCGAGCACGGCAATCAGGTCTTTGCTCGGCGTCATCTCGCCTTCCAGCACCTGGGCCACGAGTTCGCCGATCAGATCGCGGGTACGAGTGCGCTCGGTTTCGGAGCGTGCAACGCGGCTTTCGGAAATGATGCTGTCGAGCAGGGAGGATTGCGGGGCGAAGTTTTCAACTTCAACCAGAGCGCTGTCCTGCTGAGTCACGGGTTGCTTATCGGTCATCGTCAGGCTCCTCCTTACTCTTTGCTGTCGGTGGCAGGAACGGCGGCTTCACGGCCGAACTCCTTGCCCAGGGTTTTCAGCTTTTCAGTGTTCTGCAACACGTCCATCAGCAGTTCTTCAAGCTTGTCGTTGCCACCCATCTTGTTACGCAGGTCAGCCAGCTTGTTGCGCACTTCCAGCAGCTTGCGCAGCGGCTCGACCTGACGCACGACGTTCTGCGGCTCGAAGTCTTCCAGTGCATTGAAGTTCAATTCGACGCCAAGCTGAGTACCGTTCTTGGCCAGGGTGTTGTCGACGCGATACGCCAGGCGCGGCTTGATGCCTTTAAGGACGCCGTTGAAGTTGTCGCGATCGATGAAGATGAACTTGCGATCCTTGAGCTTGGGCAGCGGCTCCAGGGGGTTGCCGGAGAAATCGCCGAGAACGCCTACAACGAATGGCAGCTCTTTCTTTTCCTGAGCGTCGCCGATATCAACGTCGTAAGTGATATGGACCCGAGGCGCGCGAACGCGGTCAAGTTTGTGCTGGGTACTTTCCTTCTTCGCCATCGTCATCTCCTGTGCGAGCAACTCGCTGCAAGTCGTTTGCGTACCGGGCCTGGACAGGCCGGGCGCGATTAGAGTCCTTCAATCGTCAGCAAAAGGCGCTGACGGATTTCATCGTTCATTTCCAGAATGTTTTCGTGCCCGACCAACTCTTCGAAGCTTGTATTGCCTGCGATCTGCGTGCTGTTGCGAATGACCGACTCGTCCGGCAGCTCGGAGCGCACCGGTGAGCTGATCACGCAGAACGGCAGATCGCCGAAGTCTTTCAAGCGCTCGAAACTGACCGGGAAGCGCAACCCTTCGAACAGGCGGCTCATGCCGGGTGACTTGCTCAGGCAATAGAACAGGACCAGATAATGCACAACGTAGCGATACAGCTCGGCGCTACTGCGATTCGGGTCCTTGATTACCTTGCGAAACTGCGCCAGATCGAAGGAGTTGAAGCCCACCACCCAGCGCACCGGGCTGGTGATGCGTATGGTCTGCCCGCTTTGTGACAGCACCATGTCGTATTCGAGCGGGAACAGCTCGGGCGTCGTACTGATCAGGTTGAGCGGCACTTCCAGTTCATTGACCAGCTTGAACGGCTCTGCCGATGCAATGCGGTCATAGAGCTCTTTAAGCTCCTTGAAATGGTGCTGAGTTTCTCGACCGCTGCTGCGTTGCGCGCCCTGCAGGTATTCACCGAAGAATGTCTGCGGGCGTATCAGCAACGCGAGGGTCGACAGATAGTCGGACGCCTGCACCTTGAGCGCGTCGGAAATAGCGCGCGTCTGCTTGCGCAGCTTGATCAATGCTTCTATATCGAACGTCTGAGTCATCGGTACATCGTCCTTGAACCCTTCACGACCGCTTCCCGGATCAGACCGGGGACGGGGAAGAGTTGCGAATTTCTCGACTGCACACCTGCTCATGAAGTGGTTTTGCCATGTGCGTAAAGCAAAACGCACCGCCACTATGAGGAAGGATTTGGTGCTGGCATATAGATGTCGTCTAGCCAGCAGTGTGGTCTATGGCACTATTTTCAGTAGGAAAGTTCCTACAGACGGTGGATATTTTCTCGGTTTTGTTACAGTAAGCAATGATTGCTATGAGCCACTAATGGTTAATATTGCAGCAGTAATATAGCCGTAAGCCTTGATTTATAAGGGCTTTGGAGCGTTATCTGGATCCGATTTCGAACGCAATTAAGCTTAAAAAGATGAACTTATTTGCCCGCTGTTTGCGTCTTCAAGACGATAAAATCACGATGCCGTCTTGTGAGCGGATATTTCTCGGATGAGGGATGATGGCACCACGAGTGGTTCAGGTGGCAACAGGAGAGTGAGTGAAGCGCACACCGATTCTTGCCGAGCGCAAGGAGGAAGGTGCTTGCTGATAAACGTCCCCGGATTTTCTTGCAGCAAATAAAAAACCCGCCGAAGCGGGTTTTTCCAAGACCATCCCGACTTCCTGTCGGACGCCTCCCAGGCGATGGTCGATCATCCTTGATCCTGGTGAAGTCCCTGTTCAGCACTTGATGGATCCAATCTTATGCGCCGCGTTCAGGTTCGGGAATAGCCAAGTTCCCCCGCCGCGTGTAAGCCTTTCGCTATACCTCACGTGTTCATGCTCGAACAGCGGGGTGAGGGGCAGGAATTCTGGCGTCAGGAAAGATTTTGCATCTGCAGGTTCGCCGACAGCAAAAATCGCAGGCAATAAAAAACCCGCCGAAGCGGGTTTGTACCAAGACCATTCCAACTCCCTGTCGGCTGCCTTCCCGGCGATGGTCGATCGTCCCTGATCCTGGCGAACTCCTTGTTCGCCAGTTGTTGGATCCAATCTTACGGCGCTGATAGCAGGTGAAAAATAGCCAACCTTCCCTATTGCGTGTAAGCCTTTGGCTATACATGTGTAAGGTTTTGTATGTGGATGGCCGTGAACGTACGCATCAAAAAACCGGTTTCAGCGGCGAAACAGTTGCTCCAGAGGGGTTCAATGTGTTGCTAAGGCGAGAAAGTCGCCGCCACTTCACAATAACGCTGCTCGGCATTTTTACTGTCCTCGTCGCGATTTCGGGCAGCACGTTTGGTCCACTCCCGGCATTCCTCCTTGAAGTTGACCTGCGCAGCCTTGCGACACTCGCGCCGTTCGAATGAGCGAATGGCGAAGTTTTCGCAGACGCTGTCGCCGTCGATGGTGTTGCCGTAAACCCGCCACTGCGCCCGATAGCGGTTTCTGCCGTCCCATTCACGGATGGAGGCCGTCGCAACGCTGTAGGGACGGGCCGAGCGAGCAGGGTTGCGAGCAGCGTTGGCTTTGAAGTCAGCCATGTAGTCTGCGGACACCATGCCTTTCGCCGGTTCTGCCTGAGCGGGTCGAGGAACCTGGCCAAAGCGACAGTTCAATACGCTCTCATCGATGACATTGCCGCTTTTCATGCAGTTATCCAGCGGCTGCACGGCGGCTGGCTGTTCCCGGGTTGCGGCGACAGGTATCAGGTCAGGCGCATGGATCGACGGTGCGGGTGCGGGGCTTGCCACCATTGTCGGTTCGCTGTCGATCACGGTGGTCTCTGGTTCGGGTGCAGGTCGCTCGACAGGTGGTGCCAGTACCACCTTCGGGCTTCGCCCATGAGACACGACCAGCCCGGCCAGGCAACCCGCAACGATAAGGCCTGCCAGCCATAGCCAGTAGGGCCGCGACTTGCCCGGTCGAGCGCTAAGTTTACGGCTTGGATGCGCGCCCAGAACGACATCGACCTGGCCCGGCACAAGGCGCTGAATGCGGATGATCCCGTCGTCTTCGGGTTGCTGTGTGGAATCCATTCCTGCTCCAGATCAAGCGGTATGAAGGTGAGCGCCGCGCCTGCTGACGCAGCAGGCATGAAATCTCAACGTTATCGGCCACGCGCCGTGTTTCTGTAACGCTTTGGTAGTGTATGCATTTGGCCTGTCGCGCTAAGGTTGGGACCGTTTTGTTTGACTGATGGATGAACCGCGAATGCACCAGCGTCTTGAGCAGGTTTTTGGTTACACGCAGTTCCGGCCAGGCCAGGAGGCAGCGATCAGCGCCGTGCTGGCCGGACGCTCGGCTGCGGCAATTTTCCCGACGGGCTCAGGCAAGTCGCTATGTTACCAATTGCCTGCGCTACTGCTGCCCAATCTGACGCTGGTGGTTTCGCCGTTGCTGGCGCTGATCCAGGATCAGCTTGCCTTTTTGCACCGCCACGGCATTGCCGCAGCAAGCATTGATTCGGCGCAAAGCCGCGATGATGTCGCCGACGTCATGGCTCGCGCGCGTTCCGGAGAGCTGAAGATCCTGATGATCTCGGTCGAGCGCCTCAAGAACGAACGTTTCCGCAACTTCATCGCCCAGGTGCCGATTTCCTTGCTGGTGGTCGACGAGGCGCACTGTATTTCGGAGTGGGGGCATAACTTCCGGCCTGATTATCTGAAGCTGCCGGACTACCAGCGCGAATTCAACATCCCTCAGGCACTGCTGCTGACGGCGACCGCGACACCGCAGGTCATTACCGACATGCAGGACAAATTCGCCATTGCCCCCGAGGATGTCATCACCACCGGCTTCTACCGCGCCAACCTGCACCTGTGGGTCAAGCCGGTCAGCGGGCGTGACAAAAGGCGGCTGCTGGTCGAGTGGCTCAATGAGCGGCGCGGCCAACCGACAATCGTTTACGTGACGCTGCAAAAGACCGCCGAGCATGTCGCGGGGCACCTTGAACAGAATGGTCTGCCTGCCAGTGCTTACCATGCCGGGCTGCCCAACGATCAGCGCGAGTCGATTCAGAAGCGTTTCATGGGCGGCAGCCTGAACTGCATCGTGGCGACCATTGCGTTCGGAATGGGCATCGACAAAAGCGACATCCGTAATGTGGTGCATTTCGACCTGCCCAAATCCATCGAGAACTACAGCCAGGAAATCGGCCGGGCAGGGCGCGATGGTGGTGCCTCGGATTGTCTGGTGCTGGCCAACCGCGACAGCCTCAATGTGCTGGAAAGTTTTGTGTATGGCGACACGCCGGAGCGCGAGGGGATTGCCCGTGTGCTGGAGGATTTGCTCGATGCACGCCATGACGGGCAGTGGGAGTTTCTGCTCGGGCCGCTGGCTGATCTCAGCAATATCCGTCAATTGCCGTTGAAGACCCTGCTGGTGCAGCTGGAACTGCGCGGAATCATCGCACCGCGTTACGCTTACTTCGCCGAGTACCGCTTCAAGTTTCTGCTTCAGCCGCACGACCTGATGACGCGTTTCGAGGGTGAGCGGCGCGAATTCGTTCAGGCGTTGATCGATACGTCCAGCCGGGCGCGGACCTGGGCCACGGTCAACTTTGACGCGATGTACCAGCAATACGGTGCCGAGCGTGGGCGGGTGGTCAAGGCGCTGGATTACTTTCAGGAAAAGGGCTGGATCGAGCTGGAAAGCAAGCAGATGACCGAGGTCTACAGCGTGTTGCGCAGTGACTTTGACCCGCAGGCCCTGAGCGTCGAGCTGCACGATTATTTCGCCATCACGAGGCTACTGAAGTTGCGCGCATTCATGCAATGCTTGAGGTGTTCTCCAGTGATCAGTGCCTGACTCATCGGTTGGCACGCTACTTCGGCGATTACAATGCGCCCGAGCAATGCGGCCATTGCTCGGTCTGCCACGGCCAGATCGCCCATCTTCCACAGCCACCTGCGCTGGAACCTCTGGATAACCGGGACTTTCAGCAGGTGTGCGGTGATTTTATCCACAAGCACCAGGACTTCACTGGTCAGCCGCCCAGCGCCGAATGCCTGACGCGCTTTTTGTGCGGTATCAGCGTGCCCTTGTTCACTAGGCTCAAGGCTCGCGCCACCAGCGGTTTTGCCTTGCTGGAGGATTATCCGTATGCGCAGGTGAGGGCATGGGTGCAGGCGATGCTCTAAAACAAAACCGGCCGCTCAGGAGCGGCCGGTTTTGATTCATCAGTAAATAACGGCTGTATCAGTCGCGATGACGACGATGGCCGTGGTGCTTCGGACGACGGTCATGATCGCGATAGTAGCGGCGATCATCACGGCCACCGCGATAACGACGATCATCGCTGCGGCTTTCGTTGCCCATGTAGTTGCCGAGTGCGGCACCACCGCCGCCGCCTACCGCCGAGCCGATCAGGCTGCCGGTGCTGCCGCCAACGCTGCGGCCTACAACGTTACCGCCTGCTGCGCCCAGACCGCCGCCAATGGCTGCTTCTGTACGGTTGCGACGGTCTGCACCGACCGCACCGCCGGCTGCGCCACCCAGGCCAGCGCCAATCGCTGAACCGGTGCTGCCGCCGAGCTGTTGACCGACGACCGAGCCGAGTACCCCACCCAATGCTCCGCCTGCGCCTGATTCGAGGTTGCCTGCAGAGGCTGCACCGCTGATCAAGGCAAGAGACAACAACAGTATCGAGGAATACTTCATGTATGGAATCTCATAGGGATGACGGCGCGATCTTGGTGTCAAGTGAAGAATGTAGCAATGCAATTCCGACGAGTAACACGATTGCCACACAAGCTGCTAAGTTATTGTTTTGGCTAAGGAACTTAAGTCGGAAAAGAGAGTCTGAGGTTACTTGTGAAAGGCCCGTTTCCAGCGAAACGGGCCTTTTTTGTGGGCGTCTTTTATGAACGTCAGATGATGCGGGCCGACTCTGCCGATCGCTCAAGACGAATGGCCACGAACTTCGACGTCGGCGTGCTGCTGCCATCGCCAACGCTTTCCAGCGGTACCAGCGGGTTGACCTCTGGGTAGTAGGCCGCAGCCTGACCGGCCGGAATGTCGAACGCCAGCAGGGTGAAGCCTTTGACGCGGCGCTCGCGGTTGTCGCTCCAGATTGAGATCACGTCAGCTTTCTGACCCGGCTGAAAGCCCAGACGAATGATGTCGGCTTCGTTGACGAACAGCACATCACGCTGGCCTTTGACACCGCGATAACGGTCGTCCAGGCCATAGATAGTGGTGTTGTACTGATCGTGCGAGCGCATCGATTGCATGATCAGGTCCGGAATCTGCCCGGTCGAGCTGATGTCTTCATGGATCAGGCTCAGCGGCAACGCGTTGGATTTGAAGTTGGCGCGCGTCGAGGCTGTGTTCCAGCGGCGGGCACCGGCGGCGTTGCCCAGGTAGAAGCCACCCGGATGTTTTACGCGCTCGTTGAAGTCTTTGAAGCCGGGGATGGTGTCGGCGATCAGGTCGCGAATGCGGTCGTAGTCTTCGACCAGCCACAACCAGTCCACAGGTGTCTTGCCCAGTGTTGCGTTGGCGATACCGGCGATGATCGCAGGCTCGGAACGCATCTGCTTCGACGACGGCTTCAACTGTCCGTTGGACGCGTGGACCATGCTGAACGAATCTTCCACGGTCACGGCTTGTGGGCCGTTGGCCTGGATGTCGATGTCGGTACGGCCGAAGCACGGCAGGATCAGCGCGTCCTTACCATGGAACAGGTGGCTGCGGTTCAGTTTGGTGCTGATCTGCACGGTCAGGTCGCAGTTGCTGAGGGCTTCTGCAGTGCGATGGCTGTCCGGTGTTGCCTGGGCGAAGTTGCCGCCCAGCGCGATGAACACCTTGGCGCGACCTTCGGCCATGGCGTGAATGGCTTCGACCACGTTGTGGCCATTTTCGCGGGGCACTTTGAACTGGAAGCGTTTTTCCAGAGCATCGAGCAGGAACACCGGTGGGCGCTCGTTGATGCCCATGGTGCGGTCACCCTGCACGTTACTGTGACCGCGCACCGGGCACAGGCCTGCGCCTGGACGGCCAATGTTGCCGCGCAGCAGCATCAGGTTGGCGATTTCCTGAATGGTCGCAACCGAATGGCGGTGCTGGGTGATACCCATTGCCCAGCACATGATGACGTTCTTGCCCTTGGCGTACATGCGTGCCGACTGTTCGATGTCAGTCAGCGGCAGGCCGGACTGCTCGACAATCTCGTCCCAGGACGTGTCATCGATGGCGGCCAGGTATTCAAGCACGCCTTCGGTGTGTTCGTTGAGGAACGCGTGATCAAAGACCGACGGCTCATTCGCCAGCTGTGCATCACGCTCCCATTGCAGCAGGAACTTGGCCATGCCGCGCAACAGCGCCATGTCGCCGCCCAGGGCAGGGCGGAAGTAGGCGGTGTTGGTCGGACGGTCACCGTTGGTGAGCATTTCGACCGGGTGCTGAGGGTGCTGGAAACGCTCCAGACCACGCTCTTTCAACGGGTTGACGCACACCACCTGCGCGCCGCGTTGTACCGCTTCACGCAGGGGTTCCAGCATGCGCGGGTGGTTGGTGCCGGGGTTCTGGCCGAGGACGAAGATGGCGTCGGCGTGTTCGAAGTCTTCGAACGTCACGGTGCCCTTGCCCACGCCGACGCTTTGCGACAGCGCTACACCACTGGCTTCGTGGCACATGTTCGAGCAGTCCGGGAAGTTGTTGGTGCCATAGGCGCGCACGAACAACTGATACAGGTACGCCGCTTCGTTGCTGGCGCGACCCGAGGTGTAGAACTCGGCCATGTTCGGGCTGGGCAGGTTCTTCAGGTGCTTGGCGATCAGCGCGAATGCGTTGTCCCAGCTGATCGGCTTGTAACGGTCGGTTTCGGCATCGTAGGCCAGAGGCTCGGTCAGGCGGCCCTGATACTCAAGCCAGTAGTCGCTCTGCTCCAGCAATGCACTGACGCTGTAGCGGGCGAAGAAGGCCGGATCGACACGGCGTTTGGTGGCTTCCCAGTTGACCGCCTTGGCGCCGTTCTCGCAGAACTTGACCATGCCGCTTTCCGGCGAATCGCCCCACGCGCAGCCAGGGCAGTCGAAGCCGCCATTCTGGTTGGTCTTGAGCATCATGCGCAGGTTCTTCAGCGCGTTGTCACTGCCCAGCCAGTGTTGCGTCACGCTGATCAGTGCGCCCCAGCCGCCTGCCGCACCTTTGTATGGCTTGTAGCGGGGGATAGGTGTCTTGTCGGCTTGATGATGAGTGCTCACGCTTGAATCTCCATCGCAGGGCTATAGACCCGCGGCGCACTGTGCTGCGGCAGGTGAATTAAATTGAGGTTGTGGCGGCGGGCCCATTGCAGGGCCAGGCCGGTGGGCGACGACAGGCTGACCAGGGTCTGGATGCCGGCGCGCAATACTTTCTGAATCAGTTCCAGGCTGCAGCGGCTGGTCACGATGGCGACGCCGCCTGCCAAGGGGATGTCCTGACGGATCAATGCGCCGATCAGCTTGTCCAGCGCGTTGTGACGGCCGATGTCTTCACGTCCCAGCAACAGCTGGCCGTTACCGTCCATGAACACCGCCGCATGTACGGCGCCGCAATGGCGGCCGAGCGGCTGGAACTCACCGATGCGCTGACGCAGGCCTTCCAGCCATTCGATCGGGGGCAGGGGCGCGCCGGGCAGCGCCTTCAGGTCAGGCAGTGCCTGCTCGACGGCTTCAACGCCACACAGTCCGCAACCGCTGGTGCCAGCCAGTTGCCGACGCTGCTGCTTGAGTTCCCAGAACGCGCGGCTGGCGATCTCGACCTCGGCCTGCATCGCCGAGCCGCAACCGCTGATTTTGAAGTCGTAGATTTCGTCGTGCGAGGCAATGATGCCGCTGCCCAGGCTGAAGCCGACGATAAAGTCTTCCAGATCGGTGGGGCTGACCAGCATGACTGCCTGGCTGATGCCGTTGTAGGCAATCGCCAGTGCCACTTCTTCGGCAAGTTCGTTACGTGCAGAGTCCGTGCCCTCGAGGTTCGAGTAGCTGTAAGACTGGCTTGCTTCGGGGGCTGGCGTAGCAAAGGACGCCGAGCTGACCTTGCGCGTAACGGGCATGGGCTGAAATACCGGCAGAATGACATCTGCAAGACTAGGCCCGTTCTGGTAAATCGTCTAATCGCTAGTGCTGATGTGCCGATAGATGACGTCGATCAACGCTCTAGCGCGGCATTTCTGCTACCAGTGCAAAACAGGCTTCAGCCAGTGCCGAGCGCGGTGCACTGCGGCGCATGATCAACCCCAGCCGGGCCAGCGTACGGGCGTCGGCGATCGGGTGCAGGCGCAAATGCTCGGTGAGCGTTTCCAGGCCGCCATCCAGCGGCATGATCGCGCAGCAAAAACCGCCATGGACGGCCTGCAGCAACTGATGAACGGCATCGGTCTGGATCAACGGATTGGGCTGAAGGCCACGGCTGTGGAAGTTGTGATCGATCGATTGGCGAAAATGCATGCCGCTGGTCAGAGTGCCCAGCGGCAATTCGACCAGATCGGCCCAGCTCAACGGTTCGTCACCAAAGGTAAAGTGCCGACGGTCATACAGCAGCCCCATGCGCGTGTCGTCCAGGGTCAGCGAGTCGAAGCGTTCGGTGTCCAGCCGTTCCAGGTACGAAACGCCCAGATCGATACGATTGCTCGCCAGTTGTTCCAGCACCTGCTCGGAACTCAGTGACGACAGCTCGAAGCGCAGGTTGGGGTGCATCTGGTGCAGCCGGTGCAGCAATGGCAGCGGATCGAAGCTCGACAGCGGCACTACACCCAAGCGCAGTGTGCCGACCAAGTGCCCCCGGCAGGCAGCCGCTTCAGCCTGCAGGCCGTCGTAGGCTGCCAGTACCGTGCGTGCCCACGCCAACACGCGTTCGCCTGGCGCAGTGAAGCCTTCAAAACGCTGGCCCCGATTGACCAGGGGCAAACCGAGTTCTTCTTCCAGATTGCGCAGACGCATCGACAAGGTGGGCTGGGTGATATTGCAACGCGCAGCCGCATGGCCGAAGTGCCTCGTTTCATCGAGGGCGATCAGAAACTTAAGTTGCTTGATGTCCATATTCACTCCGCTGGGCCGTCCAGACAGCCGATTCTACGCGTTCAGGCTGAAGGATGGAGCACGCCCTTGATCAGCTCCCGATAATCGTCCACCGCAGCGAACTCTTCGGTGTCTTTCGGGCCTTTCTGGCTGTTGGGCTGGCTGACGGCCAGCAAATGGGCTACACCAAAGTGGCGGGCGCTGCGCAGGATCGGCAAGGTGTCGTCGATAAACAGGCTGCGTGCCGGGTCAAACGCGGTGTCGGCCTTCAAGGCGTCCCAAAAATGCTGGCTCTCTTTGGGGAAGCCGTAATCGTGAGAGCTGATCAGGCGCTCAAAATAAGGTGCCAGTTCGATTCGCTCCATCTTCAGCGACAACGAATCGCGGTGCGCGTTGGTGATCATGATCACCCGTTTGCCTGCTTGCTTGATGGCGGCGAGAAAGGTCTCGGCGTCCGGGCGCAGTGCAATCATGTGCGCAATTTCGCGTTTCAGGTCGCGAACCGACAGTTTAAGCTCGGCACTCCAGAAATCCAGGCAGTACCAATTGAGCGTGCCCGCGTTGTTTTCGAACAGCGGCTTTAACTCCAGCCAGGCCATGGCGAAACTGACGCCGTGTAGCTCGGCATAACGCTGCGGCAGGTGTTGCATCCAGAAGTGTTCGTCGTAATGCAGGTCGAGCAACGTGCCGTCCATATCCAGCAGGACGGTATCGATTTCGCTCCAGGGCATGGAAAGCATTCAGGCCTCGTCAGGGGTTGAGAGCGGGTAAGCATATCCGACACAGACATCGGGAAAAGCTCGGTATAGTACCTCGTTCATGTAAAGGAGCCTGTCATGCGTCAGAAACCTACCGTACTTGCCCGTGCAATTGTCGCCAGTAGTCGTCTGTTCCGCGTTGAAGAGCTGCAACTGCGCTTTGCCAATGGCGTCGAGCGGACCTACGAGCGTCTGGCCAGCCGGGGGACGGGGCCCGGCGCGGTGATGATCGTGGCCATGCTCGATGCCGACCACGCGGTGTTGATCGAAGAATATTGCGGTGGTACCGATGCCTACGAGCTGTCCCTGCCCAAGGGGCTGATCGAGCCCGGCGAAGACGTGCTGGCGGCCGCCAACCGCGAACTCAAGGAAGAAGCCGGTTTCGGTGCCCGGCAACTGGAATTGTTGACTGAACTGTCGCTGTCCCCCGGTTACATGAGCCAGAAAATTCAGGTGGTCCTCGCCACTGACCTTTATGAAGAGCGGCTGGAAGGCGACGAGCCCGAGCCAATCCGGGTCGACCGGATCAACCTGCGCGAGCTGTCGAGCCTTGCGCAGAATGCCCAGTTCAGTGAAGGCAGGGCGCTTGCGGCGCTGTACCTGACCCGTGACCTGCTAACCCAGCGTGGATTGTTCCAGCCATGACCGATTCGTTACAAAACCTGCCACATCCGCTGCTCGCCCCGGTGATTGAACTGGTCCGCCTGGCGGGCGAGGTGATCCTGCCGTTCTGGCGAGCCAATGTCACCGTCACCACCAAGACCGACGACTCGCCAGTGACCGCCGCCGACCTGGCAGCCCACCAGGTTTTGGTCGAGGGCTTGCAGGCGCTTGATCGGAGCATTCATGTGCTCTCTGAAGAAGACGCCGACATCCCGTTCAGCGAGCGAGCGAAATGGGAGCGCTGGTGGCTGGTCGATCCGCTGGATGGTACCAAGGAGTTTATCTCCGGCAGTGAGGAGTTCACCGTCAACGTCGCGCTGATTGAGCGCGGTCGTGTGGTGTTCGGTGTGGTGTCGATGCCCACCAACAACCGTTGTTACTTCGGCGGTGCAGGGCTGGGTGCCTGGCGCAGTGATGACATCGACCACCTCCAGCCGATTGCCGTGCGCACTCAGCCGGGCGAAGGGCAGACCTTTACCGTAGTCGCCAGCCGCCGTCATTCCAGTCCGGAGCAGGAGCATTTGCTGGCTGGCCTGTCGAGCGGGCTTGGGCATTTGCAGCTGACCAATATCGGCAGTTCATTGAAATTCTGCCTGCTGGCCGAAGGTGCTGCCGATTGCTACCCGCGACTGGCCCCGACTTCGCAATGGGACACTGCTGCGGCGCAAGGCGTGCTTGAAGGCGCTGGCGGCGAAGTGCTGCAACTGGACGGCAAACCGTTCAGCTACCCGGCACGCGAATCGCTGCTCAACCCGTTCTTCCTGGCGTTGCCTGCCAACGCCGAATGGCGCGACAAACTGCTGGTGCTTGCGCAGTCCTGAGGCCGACTTCAAGGCCTCTGCCCGTCGAGCGTAGGGGCGAACCGGGCGACGCTTCGCTTGCTCGCGAAAGGGCCGGTGAATCCACAGCAAATCCAGTGCTTGAAACGACGCCTTCGCGAACAAGTTCGCTCCCACAGGTCTGCGTCCAGTGCATCCACTGCGCGCAGCTTCACCGGTGCAATACAAACTGCCCGACAAAACGAACAGCCTGTTCTTCGCTGTCCTGCGCGGTAATGCTGGTGTGCAGGGTCATGCGGGCGCGGCCTCTGCGTTGGTAGGTGGTGATGAACTTGTCCCACAGCGCCAGCTCTGGCGCCTCACAGCGGGCGATGGCGTCGGTGCGTACCGGCAGTGGATAACTGATCTGCCCGTCCTGAATCACAATATGCCCATCGCTGATCCCGGCCTCGCGTAGCCGCAGGTGCAGCCAGCCCCAGCCCGCCAGCACTGCGCCGCAATACAGGCTGCCGCCGAACAGCGTGTTCTTGTGATTGACGTTGGGTGCCAGTGGCAGGTGCAGGCGCAGTGTCTGGTTGTGCCAGTCAATCACGCGCATGCCCATTTCGCGGGTCAGCGGAATGTCGTGGTGCAGCACCTGCTCAAGTTCGCGGGCTGCGTCATGTTCAGGCTCAATCGTTGTCATCGGAAGCTCCGCTGCTGTCGCCAAACGTCAGGCCGTGTTTACGCAGTTTGTCGTGCAGGGTTTTGCGCGGCACACCCAGCGCTTCCGCCAGGCTGCGAACCGAGCTGTGCGGGCGAGCCAGCTCGGCGGCGATCAAGGCCCGTTCGAAGCTTTCCACCTGATCACTCAAGCCGCCGCCCGGCGGTGGCGCCTGCTCTGCATCGCCGCCCTCCAGCTCCAGCTCGAGACCCAGCGCAAAGCGTTCGGCGGCGTTTTGCAGTTCCCGGACATTGCCCGGCCAGTTATGACGCAGCAACAGCGCGCGCTGGCCGGGCTTGAGTTCGTGCTTGGGAATGCCGTGGCGCATGCTCGCGGCATCGGCATAATGCTCGAACAGCATCAGCGCGTCTTCGCCACGTTCGCGCAACGGCGGGATACGCAGCGAGGCCACGTTCAACCGGTAATACAAGTCCGCCCGGAAGCGGCCCTGATCAGCCGCCTGCCGCAGGTCCTCCTTGGTCGCCGCAATGATGCGGATGTCCAGCGGGATCTGCTGATTGCTGCCCATTCGCTCGACCACGCGTTCCTGCAGCAGGCGCAGCAGCTTGACCTGCACGTCCAGGCTCATGCTTTCAATTTCATCGAGGAACAGCGTGCCGCCGCTGGCAAACTCGAACTTGCCGATACGTCGCTTCTGCGCGCCGGTAAAGGCACCGGGTTCATGGCCGAACAACTCGCTTTCCACCACCGATTCAGCCAGCGCGCCGGCGTTGATCGCCACGAACGGGCCGCTGCGACGGTTGGACAGATCGTGCAGGGCGCGCGCCACCACTTCTTTGCCCGCACCGGTTTCGCCGAGGATCAACACATCAGCGCGAGTCCCGGCCAAGGCTCCGATCTGTTCACGCAGACGCAGGATCGACGGTGACTGACCGATCAGCCGTGTGCTCAATTGCTGGCGATCGCTCAGGGCCAGGCGCAGGCTGCGGTTATCCAGTACCAGACGGCGCAGCGCCAGAGCCCGGCGCACGCTGTCGAGCATGGCATCGCTGGCGAAGGGCTTTTCCAGAAAATCGTAGGCTCCGGCGCGCATGGCTTTGACCGCCAGCGGCACATCGCCGTGACCGGTGATCAGCAGCACTGGAAGGTCGGGGTCCTGCGCGTGAAGCTGGTCGAGCAGTTCCAGGCCATCCATGCCCTGCATACGGATATCGCTGACCACCACGCCTGGCCAGTCGCGGCCGATGCGTTCGGCCAGCCCGGTTGCCTCGGACAGCGACAGAACGTTCAGTCCAGCCAGGTCCAGGGTCTGGCGAAGTGCCTGACGCAGGTGCGAGTCGTCGTCGATCAGCACCACCTGAATCTGGCTGTCGATGGCTGTGTCCGAACTCATGCGGAAAGGTCCTCTGGCGGTTGAAGATTGGCCCCGGAAGCGCCGGCACGCAGGCGCAGGGTAAGCACTGCGCCGCCGCTCGGATGGTTGGCGAACAGCAATTCGCCGCCCAGCGCGCGCATCAGCGTATCGCAGATGGCCAGACCCAGGCCAAGACCCTGGGTGCGGGTCTTGGTCGTGAAGAATGGCTCGCGGGCCCGCGCCAGTGCTTCCTGAGAAAATCCGGGGCCGTTGTCACGAATGTACAGATTGACGCCCTCGGCAGTTTGCTCGGCACTTATCCACAGCCTGCGCGGCGGGCCTTTTTCGGTGAGGGCGTCCAGCGCGTTGGCGATCAGATTGCCGAGCACCTGACGCAGACGGGTTTCACCGGCCTGTACCCACAGCGTTGCGTCCGGCAGGTCTCGGATCAGCTCGACTTCCATGGCGCGCCGCCGCTTGGCCAGCAACGCCAGCGCATCGTCCAGCGCCGGTTGTAGCGCCACGCTTTCAGGGGCGTGCCGGTCTCGGCGGGCGAAAGCGCGCAAGTGAGCAATGATCGAGGCCATGCGCCCGGTCAGCTCGCTGATCAGCTTGAGGTTGCCGCGCGCGTCTTCGGTACGCTGATGATCAAGCAGCACTTCGGCGTTTTCGGCGTAACTGCGAATGGCGGCCAAGGGCTGATTCAATTCGTGGCTGATGCTCGCCGACATGGTGCCCAGCGCGGTCAGCTTGCTGGTCTGCACCAGTTCGTCCTGCGCCTGCACCAGTTCCTGCTGCGCCTGTTCGCGCTCCAGCACTTCCTGGCGCAGACGACTGTTGAGCCCTTCCAGATCGCTGGTGCGCTCGATAACTCGCATTTCCAGCTCGCGACGTGCCTTGGCTTCGAAGGCGATGCGGTCCAGATAATGACGGCGACGCTGCATCATCAGCCCCAGCAACAACATCAGCACCAGAAGCGCTGCGCCGCCAATCGCCACCACCGTGCGTACCTGGCGGTTGACAAGGGCGCGAGGCGCGAGAATGTTCACGTTCCAGCCGGTTTCTTCGATGGCCTGGGTCTGGGTCAGCCAGGCGTGCTCATCAATCCTCAGAGGCCGCGGGTCGCGGGTCGGGTAGGACTGAATCGCGACGATGGCTTTTTTCTCGTCATCGGTCAGGTCGCGGGTCGCTCGAAAGCGCCACTCCGGGTTGGAGGTCAGGATTACCACGCCGTTCTGATCGGTCAGCAGCAGTTGCTCGGGCGTCTTGCCCCACAGTGTTTCGGTGTGGTCCAGGTCGACTTTGATCACCAGCACGCCGATCACCCGATCACCGTCGCGCACCGGGCCTGCGAAGAAGTAGCCACGCTTGGCCGACGTGGTGCCAAGGCCGAAGAAGCGGCCGGTTCTGCCTGCCAGCGCATCGATGAAATAGGGTCTGAAGGAAAAGTTTCGGCCGATGAAGCTGTCCTTCTGCTCCGAGTTCGAAGCGGCCAGGGTCAGGCCGTTGGCGTCCATCAGGTACATGACGTCGGCACCGGTCTGGCGCGTTATCTCGCTGAGCAGACGATTGGCGTTTTTCAGGGTGGTGACGTCGCTCGGTGCGGCCAGTGCGCCGCGCAAGGCGGGCAGGTCGCCGAGAATCTGCGGCAGGGTTTCATAACGGTGCAGAGTGCCGAGCAGGTTGGCGACGTACAGGTCCAGGGTCTGGCGGTTCTGGTTGGCCAGCACGTTGCGGTAATAACGTTCGGCCAGATGCTCCAGCGGCCACAGCAACGGTGCCAGGCACAGTGCCAGAAGGGCAAGGCTGCGCCAGCGAGGGCGGGGCGGCAGAGCAGCAGAAGTCATGGTCATCGATTGGCCGTCGCCGAAGGGTTGGCGATGCCTGCCGACGACAAGGCCGGTACAGGCAACAGAAACACCCGGTCGATCCTGACGTGGGCATCAGGCGCGTATTATGCACGCCGCCGACTCGTCAGGCACCCGGACATTGCGCCGGGTGGCCTGTGATCATGTGTTCAGGGAAACAGATCGGCTTCTTTCAGGCGTTTGCCTTGCTGGTCTTTGGCCGACAGATTGGGCTGGCCGTCGAATTGCCAGTCGATGGCCAGGTCCGGGTCGTTCCAGGCGATGCAACGCTCAGCTGACGGCGTGTAGTAGTCGGTGGTCTTGTAGAGAAACTCGGCATGCTCGCTGAGTACTACGAAGCCATGCGCAAAACCTTCCGGCACCCACAGCTGCCTGGCGTTTTCAGCGGACAGCTCGACGCCGACCCACTGACCGAAGTTCGGCGAACTGCGGCGAATGTCTACGGCCACATCCAGCACCTTGCCAACGGTGACGCGCACCAGTTTGCCCTGGGCGTTTTCGATCTGGTAATGCAGGCCGCGCAGCACGCCTTGCTGCGAACGCGAGTGGTTGTCCTGCACGAACTCACGGGTCAGGCCAGTAGCAGCCTGAAAAGCCCTGGCGTTGAAGCTTTCATAGAAGAAGCCTCGTTCATCACCGAATACCTTGGGTTCCAGAATCAGGACTTCCGGCAATTTTGTCGCTACTACGTTCACGTGGCTTCCCCTGCAATCTTCAATAAATGGTGGCAGCTCGGCAGTCTGCACTCACGCGCGTCTGCCGAAAAGTAGGGTGATCAGGCAATCAGGTCCTTTGGGTCGGTGAAACCCAGTCGTTCGCCCTGATAACTGCCGTCCTGAACCCTGCGGCACCAGTCCAGGTTGTCCAGATACCACTGCACCGTCTTGCGCAGCCCGGACTCGAAGGTCTCTTCGGGCGTCCAGCCCAGGTCGTTGTCGATTTTGCTGGCATCGATGGCATAGCGCTGGTCGTGGCCCGGACGGTCAACCACGTAGGTGATCAGGTAGTTGTATTGCGCGATGCCCGCCGGATGCTGCGGTGCCAGCTCATCGAGCAGCGCACAGATACCGCGGACGACGTCGATGTTTTTCTGCTCGTTATGACCGCCGATGTTGTACGTCTCGCCAACTTTGCCTTCGGTCACGACCTTGAGCAGTGCTCGTGCGTGATCCTCGACATACAGCCAGTCGCGCACTTGCAGGCCATTGCCGTACACCGGCAGCGGCTTGCCCGCCAGTGCGTTGAGAATCACCAGCGGGATGAGCTTTTCGGGAAAGTGGAACGGCCCGTAGTTGTTGGAACAGTTGGTTACCACGACAGGCAGGCCGTAGGTGCGATGCCAGGCGCGCACCAGATGATCCGACGCCGCCTTGCTCGCCGAGTAGGGCGAGCTGGGCGCATACGGCGTGGTTTCGGTAAACAGATCATCGACGCCGTGCAGGTCGCCATACACCTCATCGGTAGAGATATGGTGAAAACGGAACGCCTGACGTTCAGCTTCCGGCAGTTTCAGCCAGTAATCGCGCGTGGCTTCCAGCAGGCTGTAGGTGCCGACGATGTTGGTCTGAATGAACTCGGCCGGGCCATCAATGGAACGGTCGACGTGGGACTCGGCCGCCAGGTGCATGATCGCCTGTGGTGCAAACCGTTCCAGCACCGCGCTGACGCTGGCCTGATCGCAGATATCGGCCTGAACGAACTCATAGCGCGTGTTGGTCGCAATTGACTGCAGCGATTCAAGATTGCCCGCGTAGGTCAGTTTGTCGAAGTTCAGCACTTCGTGTTCGGTGTTGTTTATCAGGTGGCGGATCAGTGCAGAACCAATGAAACCTGCGCCCCCGGTAACGAGTATTCGCATTAACTGACCTTCTTGTGTGTTTTGACGTAATAGCAGCATAGCGCTTGAGCGCATATGGCGAGATAAGGCCATTAAACCCGAGCAGGCGGTTGAATAAAACTCTGGCGGGCTTCCAACACTGAAGTACTCGTGCTGATGGGGAGTGCAGAGCAATCCCCCGTCAATGCCCTTATAGTTGCGCGACTGCCCATGACGCCTTGCTCGTCGAGCCCGGGCCTTCCAACAAGATCGAGGTTCTCCATGCCGCTTGCCACGCTCATCCGCCGGTCCAGTCTGCCTTGTCCCGAGGTGAGCGTGGATCAGGCGCTGCAATTGCTCGCGCAGCATTACGGCTTGAGCGGCACGCTGAAAGCGCTGGGCAGCCAACAGGATCGCAACTTTCTGCTTGAAACCGACACGCGGCGTTATGTGCTGAAAATCTGCCACGGGGCCTATTCGAGCACCGAACTGAACGCCCAGCACGCGGCGCTGCAACACCTGAGCAGCCACAGCGCCGTTGGCGTGCCCGGCGTGGTTGGCGCCAATGACGGCGGGTAATTGTTATCCATCAGGATCGACGGGCAGGCGGTGCACGTGCGCTTGCTTGAATTCATTGATGGGCAGTCACTGGGGCACGCCGGGCATCTGGGCCATGAGGTGGTGGTCGGGTTGGGCGAACTGTGTGCCCGTGTAGACCTGGCACTGGCAGGCTTCGATCATCCTGGCCTGGAGCGCATTCTGCAATGGGATCCGCGCCACGCTCATGCGCTGATCAAGCACCTGCTGCCGGTGATCAAGGACGCCGACGCTCGCGCCTGTGTCATCGAGGCTGGTGAACAGGCTCATCGTCGTTTGTTGCCATTGATAGCAGCGCTGCCGATACAGGCGGTGCATCTGGACATCACCGAGCACAACGTGGTCTGGCTGCGTGATGCACAGCGCCAATGGCAATTGCAGGGGTTGATCGACTTCGGCGATCTGGTCAGCACCTGGCGAGTGGCCGACCTGTCGGTGACCTGCGCGGCGCTGCTGCACCATGCCGACGGCGACCCGCTGTACATCCTGCCAGCCATTCGCGCCTACCACGCCCTCAATCCGCTGAAGACTGAAGAATTGCAGGCGCTCTGGCCGCTGATTGTCGCTCGATCCGCAGTGCTGGTGCTCAGCAGCGAACAGCAGGCCAGCATCGAGCCGGACAACGCGTACATCCAGGCCAACCTTGCCGGGGAATGGAACATCTTCGACGTCGCCACTTCGGTGCCGATGGCGCTGATGGAAGCGGCGATTCTGCAGGCCGTGGGTGTGGAGTTTCCGCCTGCCGGACAGCCCGCTTACCAGCCGATGCTGCCCGCTCTACAAGGGCTCAAGCCGACAGTGGTGGATCTGGGTGTGCTCAGTGAGCACTTTGTGGCAGGCAACTGGGAGCAAAGTGGCATTGATGAATACCTGCTCTCCCAGGCTGCGGGTGACGATGGCCTGGCGGCCAGCCGCTTTGGGGAATACCGTCTGTCGCGCACCTTGCCTGACAGTGCTAAGGAGCCCGAAACTTTCGCCCTGCACGTTGAATTGCATGTGCCCGCCGAAACGGCGCTGCATGCACCGTTCAACGGCACTCTGCGGCTGACCGCGGATGCGGCATTGCTGCTGGTCGGCGAGGGCATAAGTTTGAAGCTGTGGGGCGTGCTGCCGGATGCATCACTGGCTGATCAAGTGTCAGTAGGCGCGCTGATCGGGCAGGGCGGTGGTTCGCTGTTGCTGCAACTGTGCACCACGGCAGACCTCAGCCCGCCGCTGTTCACCACACCTGCCTGGGCGGCAGCCTGGCGCACCGTGTGCCCGTCGCCGTCGACCTTGCTCGGTTTTGATTGTGACGCTCCAGCGCTCGCAGACGCCGCGCAATTGCTGGCGCGGCGTGATGCCAGCTTCGCCCGCTCGCAAAAACACTACTATCAGGCTCCGCCGCAGATCGAGCGTGGCTGGCGCAATCACCTGATCGACATGCAGGGCCGTTCCTATCTGGACATGCTCAATAACGTCGCGGTCCTCGGCCACGGCCACCCGCGCATGGCCCATGAAGCGGCTCGTCAGTGGTCGCTGCTCAACACCAACTCGCGCTTTCATTACGCGGCGATTGCCGAGTTCTCCGAGCGCTTGCTCGAGCTTGCACCCGAGGGCATGGACCGCGTGTTTCTGGTCAACAGCGGCACCGAGGCCAACGACCTGGCAATCAGGCTGGCCTGGGCCTACAGCGGCGGACGCGACATGCTGAGTGTGCTGGAGGCATATCACGGCTGGTCGGTGGCGACCGACGCCATTTCCACCTCGATTGCCGACAACCCGCAGGCACTCAGTACCCGCCCGGATTGGGTGCATCCGGTCACCGCACCCAATACCTATCGCGGGCCGTTTCGTGGCACCGACAGTGCGCCGGAGTATGTGCGCAGTATCGATCAGGTACTCGTCACGCTGGCAGAGCAGCAACGGCAGGTGGCGGGCTTCATCTGCGAGCCGGTGTATGGCAATGCGGGCGGGATTTCCTTGCCTGCCGGCTATCTGCAGCAGGTGTATCAGAAGATTCGCGCTGCGGGTGGTGTATGCATTGCCGATGAGGTGTAGGTGGGTTATGGCCGTCTGGGTCATTACTTTTGGGGCTTCGAAGAGCAGGGCGTGGTGCCGGATATCATCAGCATGGCCAAGGGCATGGGCAACGGCCATCCGTTGGGCGCGGTCATCACCCGTCGTGAGATCGCCGAGGCGCTGGAGGCCGAGGGCTATTTCTTCTCCTCATCCGGTGGCAGCCCGGTCAGTTGCCGGATCGGCATGGCAGTGCTGGACGTCATGGAGGAGGAAAGGCTCTGGGACAATGCCCGGCTCGTGGGCGATCACTTCAAGGCGCGCCTGCAGGCTCTGGCCGATAAACATCCGCTGGTAGGCGCGGTGCATGGCATGGGTTTTTATCTGGGCATGGAACTGGTCCGCGACCGCCAGACCCTGGAACCTGCCACAGAAGAAACCGCGCAGCTTTGCAAGCGCCTGCGTGAACTGGGCATCTTCATGCAGCCGACCGGCGACTACCTGAACATCCTGAAAATCAAACCTCCGATGTGCACCACCCGGCAAAGCGTGGATTTTTTCGTCGATAACGTATCGAAGGTGCTCCACGAACTGGAATAGAGGACGCAGAGCGTCCAGAGCGGCATACCCACGCGGAGCATGGGCACGATAGGTGGTGCCTGGGGGCCCATCGTTCCGCACGCTCCAGCGGGGGAATGGCCACGATAGGGGTGCCCGGGCACCCATCGTTCCGCATGCACCAGCGAGGGAATGGGCACGATAGGTGGCGCCTGGGCGCCCATCGTTCCGCACGCTCCAGCGTGGGAATGCCGTTTGTGACGCTCCGCGTCACACCCAGCTTGGGGAATGGGCACTGTGATGGATTTTAAGTCGATTAATATCGGCAAAAATAACAAAATATAGTGAAAGTAACAAAATTTTAGCTTTTAATACCGATTTATATCCGCTATAAAGGCATTCATAATCGTCATCGCCTGTCTGCTATGGTGATAAGTCCTTGCATCCGCCCCTGGAGATATTTTCATGAGCCGTATCGTTTCTGTCGCTGCTACCCAGATGGCCTGTTCCTGGGATCTGGAAGCCAACATCGAGACCGCTGAAAAGCTGGTGCGTGAAGCTGCCGCCAAGGGCGCACAGATCATCCTGATTCAGGAACTGTTTGAAACCCCGTACTTCTGCCAGAAGCCGAACCCGGACTATCTGCAGTTGGCGACTACTATCGAATCCAACGTCGCAATCAAGCATTTCCAGAAGCTCGCCAAAGAGCTGCAAGTTGTACTGCCGATCAGCTTCTTCGAGCTGGCAGGGCGTGCACGTTTCAATACCATTGCGATCATCGACGCAGACGGTACCAACCTGGGCATCTACCGCAAGAGCCACATCCCGGACGGCCCCGGCTACCACGAAAAGTACTACTTCAACCCGGGCGACACCGGCTTTAAGGTCTGGCAGACCCGCTACGCGAAAATCGGCGTTGGCATCTGCTGGGACCAGTGGTTCCCGGAGTGCGCACGCAGCATGGCGTTGCAGGGCGCAGAAATTCTGTTCTACCCGACCGCCATCGGCAGCGAGCCACACGACAAAACCATCAGCTCGCGCGATCACTGGCAGCGCGTGCAGCAAGGCCATGCCGGCGCGAACCTGATGCCGCTGATCGCCAGCAACCGTATCGGCAACGAAGAGCAGGATGGCTACGACATCACCTTCTACGGCTCGTCGTTCATTGCCAACCAGTTCGGTGAGAAAGTCGCCGAGCTCAACGAAACCGAAGAAGGCGTGCTGGTCCATAGCTTCGACCTGGACGAGCTGGAGCACATCCGTAGCGCGTGGGGTACGTTCCGTGATCGCCGCCCTAACCTGTACGGCGCGGTGAAGACCCTCGACGGTTCGCTGGAGTCCTGATCGCCATGACCACGCTCAATAGCACACCACGCGCCGACGGTTTCCACATGCCGGCCGAATGGGCACCGCAAACCCAGGTCTGGATGGTCTGGCCCGAGCGCCCGGACAACTGGCGCCTGGGCGGCAAGCCCGCCCAGGCCGCCCACGTTGCGATCGCCAAGGCCATCGCCCGCTTTGAGCCGGTTACCGTGGCCGTGTCTGCCGCGCAGTACGACAACGCTCGTGCGCGGTTGGACGTGCCGAACATCCGGGTTGTGGAAATGAGCAGCAACGACGCCTGGGTGCGCGATAGCGGCCCGACGTTCGTCATCAACGAGCGCGGCGAAGTGCGCGGTGTGAACTGGGAATTCAATGCCTGGGGTGGCTTCGACGGCGGGTTGTATGCGCCGTGGAACCTGGACTCTCAGCTGGGCAGCAAGGTACTGGAAATCGAGCGCTGCCCGCGTTACGTCACCAAAGGCTTCGTGCTGGAAGGCGGCTCGATTCATGTCGACGGCGAAGGCACGCTGATTACCACCGAAGAGTGCCTGCTCAATCGCAACCGCAACCCGCACCTGACCCGCGAACAGATCGAAGCAATCCTCGGTGATTATCTGGCTGTGGATAAAGTTGTCTGGCTGCCAGATGGTCTGTTCAACGATGAAACCGATGGGCATGTGGATAACTTCTGTTGCTACATTCGTCCGGGTGAGGTGTTACTGGCCTGGACCGATGATCCCGAAGACCCCAACTATTCACGTTGCCATGCGGCGCTGGGTATTTTGGAAAACACACTGGATGCAAAGGGGCGCGCGTTTATCGTTCATAAAATGCCGATTCCCGGACCATTGTTCGCCACAGAAGAAGAATGTGCAGGCGTCGATCAGGTGCACGGCAGTCAGGAACGCAACCCTTCAGTGCGTTTGGCCGGGTCCTATGTGAACTTCCTGATCGTCAATGGCGGCATCATTGCGCCGAGTTTCGACGATCCGATGGACGAAAAGGCCCGTGAGCTCCTGCAAACACTGTTTCCAGAGCACGAAGTGGTGATGGCACCTGGCCGCGAATTACTGCTCGGTGGCGGCAATATTCACTGCCTGACGCAGCAGCAACCGGCCCCTCACAAGGCCTAGTTAGAAATAACTAGTAACATCCGATAAGGGGCAACTGGTCCCGTTCTTGCTGTATCAAGCCCATCACCCGATGGGCTTTTTGTTTTTACCTGTCGAGTAACATCCTGTAACAGATGCGCAGAGCGCTACCTCTGAAGCAGGTTGGTAAACGTTCGTTTTCTTAGCTTGACTGTCATATGGCGTGAGTAGATTTAGCCCCTCATGAAATCAAGAGGTTTTCGTTATGAACGCAGGTACGAACCAGCAGCGTGCTCGTGGTTTTTCTGCTTCTCTCAGTAACGAGGCCCGCCAGCTAGTGGCGGATTGGTTAAGGACGACCAGGCCCGCGAAATCCAGACCGGATGTTCGCGCAATGTTGTTACAGCGTTACCCGGCAGGCCTGTTCAACGAGGCCGAGCTCGAAGCGTTGCTCCGCGTGTTGACCGAGCGTGTTGATTGCTCCGGCAAACTTGGCTGAGCCGCTCTAGGCCGGCCATCTGCGTGTTTGACACCCCCATGCGTCGGGACTAGGATTCGCGTCCCACCGTCTGTGGCTCAATCCTGTACGTGCATCAGCAGTCCACTGCGATGAATTCGTGTCGCCTTCTATACTGCTTGTTCAGAGGCTGGAGGCCCCGATAGCCATTGGCTGTCGCTGCAGCGCGTGTCAATTCGCAGAAAAGGAAGACAAAATGCTTAACAAACGTATGGGCATGCTCGCTTTGGGCATCATCAGCGCCAGTCAGGCCATGGCCGAAGGGCAGGCAGACTCAAAGGGTTTCGTCGAAGACAGCAGGCTGATCGTCAATCTGCGTAACGCCTACATCAATCGCGACTACAAGAACGACCGTGAAGACAAGTCCGAATGGGGCCAGGCCTTCATGGGCAACTTCGCGTCCGGTTTCACTCAGGGCACTGTGGGCGTCGGCGTTGATGCCTTTGCCCTGTACGGCATCCGTCTGGATGGCGGCAAGGGTCGCAGCGGCAATGGCGGCATCGACTTTTTCAAGCAAGGTGACAGCGGCGCTGCTGCCGATGACCTGTCCCGTGCAGGTGCGGCGGTAAAGGCCCGTATCTCCAATACTGTTATCAAGTACGGCGACCAGATGCCTCAGTTGCCGGTGCTCAGTTATGACAATTCCCGTCTGCTGCCGGAAAGCTACACCGGCACCATGATCACCTCTAAAGAGATCGACGGGCTTGAAGTGGTTGCCGGGCGTTTCACCCAGGAGGCGCGTAAAAGTGCTGAGGGTCGCGACAGCGGTGATCTGAAAAGCATCAACGTCTACGGTGCCAGCTACAAGTTCACAGATGCATTCAGTGCAGCTTTCTACGCCTCCGACAACGAAGACGTGCTCAAGAAGCAGTACGTCAACCTGAACTACGTCTTTGCTCTGCCGCAAGATCAGTCGCTGACCTTCGACTTCAACGGCTACAAGACCAAGCTGGACAAAGACTTCACCACCAGCGATGCGCGTGACAACAAAATCTGGAGCCTGGCCGCGACCTGGGCTGTGGGCATCCACTCCTTCACCCTCGCACACCAGCGCAGCACCGGCGACATGGGCTACGCCTACGGTGGCTATCGCAATGATGGCGGCTTTGGTGATGGCGGCAACACCATCTACCTCGCCAACTCCTACTGGTCCGACTTCAACGGCAAGGACGAGCGCTCCTGGCAGGCTGCCTACGGCGTCGACCTGTCCGGCCTGGTCCTGCCCGGTCTGAGCTACAAAGCGGCTTATGTACGCGGCGACAATATCGACGACGGCACGCCTGGAAGCGGCGATGGCACCGAACGCGAGATCTTCAGTCAGCTGACCTACGTGGTTCAGAGCGGCCCGGCCAAGGACCTCTCGATCCGCCTGCGCAACTCGTTCCTGCGTGTCTCGGATGATGCGTTGGCATACAACAGCGAAGGCAACGAGACGCGTATCTTCGTCGACTACCCGATCAACGTTTTTTGATGTGAGGGAGGCGGCCTGGCAAAAAAGGCCGCCTCAATCCGCAATCAACTGCACAAACACCGCGAAGCCGCCGAGGAATATCCAGAAAAAGCTGAACAGCCAAGGGCTCCGCTTGGAGAACAGCAACGACTTTTTCGGCCCTGTTTCGCTGGATTCCCAGTCGCTGAACAGCGGTGAGTCGTCATAGGTCAGCCCGATGACGGGCTCGCTGAGCAGCAACTGAGACTGTTTGTGATGCCAGTGCTGGATGATGTCGCAAGCCGCCCGAATACCCGGCCAGGCGAACAGCGTGCTGAGCAGCCCCAGCAAGGCCAGCATCGGCGGCACCACAAGCGTGAACATCGCGCCCCATTCAGTGTTCATGTTCGCCATGGACGACGCGTAAGCAATCACCAGAAACGACTGTGCTGATAAATAGGCGTTGGTGCGGTTGGACAGATTGGTGGTTTCGTAATGAATTTCGCGTCGATAGAAATCCAGCCGTTCCTTGGGCGAGCCAAACAATTTGACTTGCTGCTCATCCACCACGCTTTGGGGTGTCTGATCCGTAATGATTCTGGGCACTGGCGTTACCGATTTGTAAAAGATGCTGGATAGACTCCCTTGTGCATCGAGCAGTTCGACTTAAATCCCCGGCATACGGGACCGTTCATCCTGTGAGCACTGTTCGACGGAGAGGGACATAGTCATGACTAACATCCCCACGCTGTACACAGACCGCCTACTGCTGACGCCCCTCAAGCTAGAGGATGCGCCAGCTATCCAGCAGCGTTTCCCGCTATGGGAAATCGTGCAGTACCTGAACAACCGCGTCCCCTGGCCTTACCCTGAGGACGGTGCGCTGCACTACATTCAGGACGTTGCGCTGCCAGCCATCGCAAGCGGCACCGAGTGGCACTGGATGATCCGCCTGCACAGCGCGCCCCAGGAGATCATCGGCAGCATTACCCTCATGACCCACCGCGGCAACAACCGCGGCTTCTGGCTACACCCGGACTGGCAAGGTAACGGCTACATGAAAGAGGCCTGCCGTGTGGTCAATCGACAGTGGTTCGAAGTAATGGGTATGCCCGTGATGCAGGTACCCAAAGCCGTCCCGAATGAAGCCTCGCGGCGTATTTCGATCAACGAAGGCATGCGCATAGTGAGCACGCACGAGGGTGAGTTCGTCAGCGGGCGGTTCGAAGTGGAAGTCTGGGAGATGACGCGGGAGGAGTGGTCGGCGCGGGGGCTGTAAACAGCCACTTCGAACATCTGACGTAGAGGCCGACCGGGCACTAATCTGTTGCCAAAACCACGAGCCCAGTGATATTCCCGATAAACAGAGGGCGACCCGAATGCCGTTGACCCGCAAGACCGAGCCCGACATTACCTTGGTAATGGTCCAACCCGAAGACTTCGAAACCTTGGTGGCCATACGTATCGAAGCCATGCGCGAAAGCCTCGAGCGCGTTGGCCGGTTCGACCCGGTGCGCGCCCGAGAGCGTTTTCGTGAAGGGTTTTCTGCGCCATGCACACACTACATCCAGGTAGACGGCAGTAAGGTCGGCTTTATGGTCGTCAAACCGACCAGCGATGGCCTGTTGCTGGATCACCTATACATCAAGCCCGCCTTTCAAGGGCAGGGCATTGGTTCTGCAGTGCTTCGGCAGGTGTTCGCGCAAGCAGACGCAACCGCCTCGACAGTACGGGTAGGCGCCCTGAAAGAAAGCGACTCAAACCGCTTCTACATTCGCCACGGTTTTCAGCTCGTTGAGAGCGGCGAGTTCGACAACTACTATGTCCGCCCGCAACGTCTGCCGATGTGCTGACGGGTTGGGATATTAATCCGCAGTTGTCACGTTTTTGGCTGTACGCGCAGCTCGAGCTGACCAGCGAGAGCGTAGGGACTAAATGATCTTTACAGCTGCTTGCAAAAATGGCCACTTTGCCTCACTGTAAATACAAATGTCATTACACTGGAGGATGCCCACATGGCGTCTATCAACGTTCGTATCGACGACGATCTCAAAGCGCGTGCTTACCTCGAGCTGGAAAAGCTTGGCGTCACCCCCTCGGAGTTGCTGCGCCAAACCCTGCAGTACGTAGCTGAGCGTGGTCAGCTACCCTTCAAGACGGTTCTGATGACAGAGGAAGACGAAGCGCTGTTGGCAACTGTGCGCGAGCGCCTTGCAGCTCCGCAGCGGGTCAAGGTTTCACTGGATGACCTATAACCTCGAATTCGATGCGCGGGCTCTAAAGGAATGGCACAAATTAGGAGATACCGTGCGTCAGCAGCTCAAGAAAAAGCTGGCTACGATTCTGGTTGCTCCGCGTGTTGAAGCCAATCGTCTGCATGCATTGCCTGACTGCTACAAAATCAAACTGCGCAGTAGCGGCTATCGGCTGGTTTATCAGGTTATTGACCAAGAGGTTGTGGTCTTCGTGGTTGCGGTAGACAAGCGTGAACGGGAAGAGGTTTATCGCAAGGCGACGGACCGGCTGGGTAGGTAAATCAGGGCCGCGTTATTGCGTCCTGACTGAGCATGCCGCCTGTCGCTGGATAGTCCCTACATCGAGACTGTCAGAAATTTTGTGTTCGGGCATAACATGTAGCTAGAGGTGCATGTATGCCGACCAAAAAGAAGTCCGCCAATGCAACAGCGAGGGAGTTGCCCTCGATTCCCCAAGAGCTGATCGAGCAGTTTGTTAAAGGCCCGATGAGCGCCGAAGCCATTCAAGACGCGTCCATGGCGTTCAAGAAGGCTCTGATCGAGCGTGCGCTAGGCGCCGAGCTGGGTCACCACCTTGGTTATCCTCAGGGCGCGGAGCGCCCTGAGGAGTCGACCAATCAGCGCAATGGCAAAAGCAGCAAGACGGTTCTGACCGACGACGGGCCGCTTCGCCTGGATATCCCCAGAGACCGCGATGGTAGCTTCGCCCCGATCCTGATTCCCAAGCACGAACGACGTTTTACAGGCTTCGACGACAAGATAATTGCCATGTATGTTGGCGCGGATTGAAAACTGACCCACCCTGCCGATTGAAAATTGACCCAGGATGGATTGCTGATTTTTGCCCCAGCAATTGTGAATAAGCTTAGCAGCAGTGTGCCGATTCAAGACGCATCAAGCCCCACCGCATGCAGCAGGGCATTTATGGTGCGGATCAAAATGGCTCATCGTCCTCGATATCATTTCCGTCCTTTCGCTTTCGTTCGCGTGTTTTGATCTTTGTCTGGGCAGCCAATGTGCTGTGTTGTAGGCGGTAGGACTCGTTGCCCGTTTCGACGATGTGGCAGTGGTGTGTCAGCCGATCCAGCAACGCGGTGGTCATCTTGGCGTCGCCAAACACACTCGACCATTCCGAGAAGCTCAGGTTGGTGGTGATGACCACGCTGGTGTGTTCGTACAGTTTGGACAGCAGGTGAAATAACAGGGCGCCACCGCTTTGGCTGAAGGGCAAATATCCGAGTTCATTCAGTATCACCAGGTCTGTGCGCAGCAGTGCCTGGGCGATTCGCCCTGCCTTGCCATCGTACTTCTCACGCTCCAGCAGATTCACCAGATCCACCGTGGAAAAGAAGCGCACGCGTTTGTTGTAGGCCGTGATTCCGGATACAGCCAAGGCACTGGCCAGGTGTGTTTTCCCGGTGCCAGGGCCGCCGATGAACACGACATTCTGCGCGGTTTCAGTGAACGCCAAGCTGGATAGATCGCTGACCAGCCGGGCATCAGCGCTGGAAGCGCTGAAGTCAAAGCCAGCTAAGTCACGGTGCATGGGGAGTTTTGCCATGTTCATCTGATGATTCACCGAGCGCACCGCGCGATCCGCATGTTCCTGCTGAAGCAGATGTTCCAGCAGCCATTTCGATGAAGCCGTCGACGCTGTTCCTTGAGAGACCAGTTCTTCCCAAGCACTGGCCATGCCGTGCAGGCGCAGTTCTTTGAGTTCAGTCATTAGGTCACGCATTGCGATTCTCCTCATCGGTCGTACGGAGCCGGTCGTAGCGTGCTGTATTGGCAACCGGCGCCACTTTGAGTTGCAGGCTGGTTTCTACACAGGGAGGTGGTGCGGTGGAGGTCAGGCGGGCAACGACATTGAGGATGTGATCGGCGCTCAGACTTCCCGATTCAAGTACCAGCTCCACCGCCACCAGCACTGGTTCGAGACCGGCGATGGGCACAGCAGCCAGTACCTGCATCATGATTCGATCACCGTTGGTGTGACGCCTCAGTCCGCGTTTAAGAAGCTGTAACGGTTTTGGCAGATCAGCAAATGGAGCGCCATTGCGCAGTGCACCAGGCTTGCGTTCGATGAGTGGGATGTAGTGCTGCCAGTCAAAACCGACCTGATCTCGATCAAAGAGGCGCTCGTGACTGGCGATCACCGTTTCGTCGGCAATGACCACGATTCGCGAAGGGTACAAACGGCTGCTGACCCATTGACCCACACGCTCGCAAGGCACCGAATAACGATTGCGCGCCACGCTGATCAGGCAGGTGCTAGAGACACGGACGGTGCGTTCCACGTAGCCATCAAAGGCCGTCGGCAGGGTCTCGCGCTACTGCTCATGAGCGTCTGTAGCTGCGGTTGGAGCTCGACGTGGAGCGCGTAAGACAGGCCCGATCGGTGGACTTGTTACGTGGCTTATTACGTCTGGGGGAAAAAACAAGGGCCTGCATCGCTGCAAGCCCTTCTTTTATATGGTGCCGGCACCAGGAGTCGAACCCGGGACCTACTGATTACAAGGAAGGTGCTTTTAACTTACAGATCAATGACTTGCAGCTTTTTTTATTACGTGCCCATGACGTGGAGGCGATGACCTACGTGAGGTCGTGGCGCGTTATTACGTGGCACGAAGAGCGCTGATGACTAGGGCTACCAGTCGAGGGGTGGTTGCGTCCTAAGGCGTCTAAATGGCGTATACGGGATTAGGGGGCGTATCAGCTAGGCACGGGGGCAGCTCTCATCGTGCAATCAGACCAAGCACACTCTAGGCTGGTAAAAGAAGAAGAAACATAGCTAATATTTGCCTTCGAAATTTTGAAAAGCAAGGAGCTGCGATTATGTCTTTTGATGCTTTTATGAAAGTTGATGGTGTTGAGGGCGAGTCTCTTGACGATGGTCACAGAGGTTGGATCGAGCTGCTTTCTTATCACTACGACGCTATGCAGTCGATCAGTCAGACTGCCAGCTCCAGTGGTGGGGCGACCGCTGGAGGCGTATCCCTTGGGGATTTTCAGATCAGCAAATATGTAGACAGAGCCACACCGAAGCTATTTGAGCTTTGCTGCAAGGGCTCCCACATCAAAAATGTGACCATCCGAATCCATCGAGCGGGAACTGAAAAATTCAAGTACCTGGATATAGTGCTTGAAGAGGTGCTGATTGCGTTGGTGAGTGGGCAAGGTGCAGAACAATCTGGCTTTCCTGTCGAAGTTGTGACTTTAAATTACGGTCGAATAAAGTTTGAGTACTCACAACAGCGACGTGCTGATGGTGGGAGTGCGGGTATCGTTTCCGGTGGCTGGGACAGGACCGCTAACAAGCCATTTGCGTAAGGAAACGTATTTATGTCTGATGATGGAAGCTTTCGCGTCATCCTCAATTTTGCCCAAATGGCGGCGATACTCGCTCATGAGTCCCTTACGCCTGCTGAAATTATGTCTAACCGTATATTTGGCAGTCTTCGACTCGTCGGCGGCATCATTGAACTTGCCGGTTCGGGCGTCTTGTGTGCATTACCTGAGCCTACGATGATTTCAAAAGTCGGCTGTGTGGCAATGGGAGTTCATGCTTCTGACCAGCTGTCAGCCGCATCAACGCAGATTGTAACAGGAAAACAAACCGATTCTTTTGCATTCAAAGCCGGGATGACTGCGGCAGAGGCATTGGGGGCTTCTCGAGAAACTGGTCAGGTTATTGGGCTAGCTACTGAGTTTGTGGTTCCCCTGACTACTGCTTCCATGTACAACGCATTTCGAGTTTCCTCGATACGCGCTGGCAGAATGACGATTGAAGTTAGTGAAAAGCCCAAAAACTTGCCCAGAAAAGATCCAGGTGGTCATACACGGCGGGAACATTTTCAAAAAGATATTTCCGGATTACAGCAACGCTTTAAGAAGGTAAGGTCGGCGACTGTAATGTCTACATTTGAAAAGATGGATATTGCAGAATGGGCAGTAAGCCAAACATTAAAAGCAAATCGTCTCAGAATTCTAATGTATTCCAAAACTCAATTTATTCGTAAGAGCAATCGACTAGTCTTGGACTTTGATGCTAAGCAGGAGGTGGGTTGGGGCATATACCGTTCAGCGCCAGATATCCCAGTAGCCATGACAAAGGTGAGGGTGATTATAGAGTTTGTAGAATTTAATCACATGCCCAGGTACATCCTTACTGCCTTCCCGATTCCTTGAGGTTTTTGTAATGCGCGGATATATGGAATTGATAAGCTTTATGAAAGAATTGAGTGATGGAATACTCGATCATCTACCTGAAGAGCAAAGGGTAGGGCAGCTTACCGTTGAAGAGGTAATCGAGAAATGGATGTCAAGTAAGTCTTACTGCTCCAGCCTCTCGCTGAGAAAAGATATAGAGACATATATAAGTCTTCAAAAATCTGGCGATTTTTCAGTTGACGAGATACTGTCGTGGTATGACCTTTGTTTCATTCCTGAAAGGTTTGGAGTTGATGAGCATGTTTTTTTTAGTGATGTGCTAAAATCAATAAATTTTCATATGGAAGAGAAGAGGAAGTTTTTTTTTATTAAATACTTTGGCTGGTTAGGGTTTAAGTGATTATATCTAAATTCCTACAGATAAGATCTGGATGAGGTCGATGCTGCGCGCTTGATTAAGCTTGACAGCAGTGTGGCGATTTGCCAGGCTGAATTATTATGGAGTGTTGGATGTGGTAAGTTCTAGGGATAATAAATAATGCGCATCATTAAAGTTATCTTGTCAGTATTCGTTGTTATCTTGTTGAGCATATTTTTAGCTCGTTTCATGATTGATAGCGGGCTGGCTCAAGCCGGGCTTGATACCCCCGTGGGTAATTCTATATACATCTTGATGAAAAATCTTTTTGGCGTAGCTGGAGGCGAGAGTGGAGAAGGAATTGTAATTGATATGGTAATAACTGCATCTTTCATTTTTGTTGTCCTGGCGTGTTGGTTGCTTTCAAAACTAAAGGCAGAAATCTCTCGGACGAAAACTTAGCTGACGTCCATAAGTGCTGTGGCGGACAATTGATTAGTTTTCCTGAGTTTGTTCTTTAATAAGCCGCTAACTAGCGGCTTTTTTATACCCAGCACATAGGTTGTCCCACGAGGGCTCTCATGTCCGAGAGGGGTTCACCAGAGGAACGCTTAGATCGTAGACATCCATCATCGCCCCGTCCCGGTGACCGCTAGCTTCCTGTTTGTCCGCCCTATTGCCCACCGTGTCGGTGATACCCCGCCGCTTGAGGTCATGCAGGCCAAAGCGTTGTTCGGCTATGATGGTGCCGTCCTCAATGGCCGAGGTGATGAATCGTTGCCAGGCCGTATCCAGATTGGATTTACGTAAAGCACCACCGTGGCTGGCCACGATGATGTAGCGTCGATCAGGACGGATCGGAACGACCGTTGATTTGCTTGCCCACACCTTGGCCCGGTAGGCCTTCGCTCCCTCCCAGGCGGCGCGCAGACGTGGCGTCCAGCGGACAATGTTGTCCCGGCTGCCCTTGCGCCGGTTGGTCATAATCCCTTCAGCCAGTTCATGGGCATCTGTTAGCGTGATGGTCTCAATGCCCCGCAATCGGCACAGGTAACCGATCTCCATCACGTAGCTCAGGTATTCCGGACAGCCGCCTTTTTCGTTCCTGGCCAGGCGGCCAAATGCCAAGGCGCGGTCGACCAACGTTTCCATGACCTGGTGCTCCGGTAAACGTCGGCGTTTGCGCTCAACAGGCGCTTCAATGCCCTGTGCGGGATTGTTGTCCAGGTAGCCCCGGTTGCGGCCCCACCGCAGTACCCGGCGCAGGTAGCGTAGGACGTGCGCTGCTTTGGACGGCGTGCCCTCGTCAGCCAGGCGATCAACAATCCGCTGGATCAATGCCGCCGTGAGTTTCTTCACCAGCAGATCCCCCAGCGGTTTGCCCAGCCGTGTCGGGATACCCAGCAGGACGTCCCGCGAATAGCAATAATCGTCGTGAGTCTTAAAGCTGAGTTTCTTGTAACGATCGCTCAGGTGAAACTGCGCGCAGACGTAACGCAAGGTGCCTTGGTCGACGCCCGAGGTGTGCTCCATGATTTGGTGCAGCTCGGCGAGTGTCACGTCAGCCGGTGCGACATTGCGCCGGCGTTGTGTGCCGGTCTCGTCGTAATGCAGCGTGTACCAGACGCCGGCGTTGCGATGATCAAAATAGATGGCCGCTGGAAGAGCGGCCTGGTCGATGTGTGGGGGGATGTGCGGATTGTGCTTCCGCTTACGCGCTTTCCTCATAGGATATTGGTGTCATAACTCTCTGAGGTTACAGACTCGATGCCCGCAGCGTGGTGAATAAGATCCAGCGTCGTCCACGGACCAGTGCGCCCCCGGAACATGCGTATCCCCTGAGTGATCAGCGAGCGTTCGACGTCGGAGCGGCGTTGGTAGCCGGTGATGCGCTGCAGGTCCTCAAAAGTGAGAACATTGCTTGTTTGGGAGTTCATGATTGCTCTCTATATCAAGCAGCAATCAGGGCAGTGTAACGTCCCGCCCTGATGCTCAAAGCCAGAACCTGACGGCTCAATTACTGGGGGAGGGGATGGCGAGAATGCTGGCCAGAACGCGCATGTCGTTGGCGCTCACCTACCTGGGTGGCGCGTCATGAGCATGAAACTGCACAAGGTGCTGTCGATCGGCGGCACGGTCATGCCGCTGGTCAACGACGATGTCCGCCTTGACCTCAAGAGTCCGGGCCGCGCCACGTTCACGATCAAGGCGGGCGTTACCGTCAAAGGTTTGGTCACGTTCGATATCGGCTACAACGAAGCCGTTCTGCAGCGTCATTTCATTGGCTACGTCGAACGCTGCACCGCCACCAATGGCATCGAGCAGGTGGTGCTTTGCAGCGAGTTAGCCGCGGTGCTGGCCAACCCGTTGCCCATGAACCTACGCCACGTGGATCTGCGCGCTGTGCTGGCCGATATCGGCGGCAAGACCGGGCTGCGCTTTCAGGTACCGGATCAGGCTTATACACGCACCGAGACGCCGTTTTTCTACAACCTGGCCGCTGGTTACCAGGCACTGGACAGCATGGCGCGGGTGTTTGGCATCAAGGACTTTATCTGGCAGCAACAGGGCGACGGCGAGATCTACGTCGGTGCCTGGGCTGACAGTTTCTTCGGCGCTCGGTCGCCGTTGCAGTTGCCGGTGAACCTTTTCGACGGTTACCAGGGCAGCCAGAGCGCAATGATCGCGGCCTTACCGGGCCTGCGACCAGGCGTATCAATCAACCAGGGCGAGCGGATCACGAACGTGACGCTGGCCGGCACGCAGATGGCTATCAAATGGACGACGCAATCAAGCGCAGCGTAGAGCGGCAATTCCCTGAACTCACTGGCGGCTATCACTTGCCGCGCTTTGCCAAAGTAGTGGCCGTGGCGGATGCGCCGGCCAGCGCTGGGCTTTGTGACGACTTCCGCCCGCGCTTCTCGGTCGACCTGCAGGTGATGGGGCCAGACGGCGAGATCGACACGACGTTGCCGGTGCTGTCCGGCGTGCCGCTGCCCATGCCAGTGGGTGGCGATGAGATGGGTTTCTTTGCCTTTCCGGAAGAAGGCACTCAGGTCGTGGTATGTTTTGCCTATGGCCTGCCACACAAGCCCTACATCCAGACCATCCTGCCGCACGGCCTCACACTGCCAAAGGTCCCCAAGGGCGACCAGGTTTGGCAGCACAGTGACGCCGTGCAGCAGCGCGTCGACGCGGACGGTAACTGGTTGCGCAAGACTGACGGCAAGATCCAGGACCAGGCGATCGAGCGCGAAGTCGACGCCATGACGAACACAGAGAGCTTCCAGAGCCACACCAGGACGGTGGACGACCATTCGACTGAGTCAGTGGGTGGTGTGAAGAAGATCGAGGCTCTGGGCGCGCTCAAGCTGCTGTCAGGCGGATCCGCGAGCTTGGCGGCAGTGGACGACCTGCACCAGGCAACAGGTCGTGACCTGAACCTGGTGGTCGGCCAGGAGCATAACGCCACGGTGGGTGGCGACATGCATGAACGGATTCACGGCTTGCGTGAGAGCGTCGCCAGTAAGAGCCAACGGCTGCAAGCGCCTAAAAGCTGGATTGGGTCCGGAACAGTCAACATCTTTCAGGTGGTTTGTGACCTGCTCGACCTCGTTCAGGATATGAATACCCAGCTTGCGGCACACACTCATGGTCCATCACCCGTGCCTGGTAACACCACAGCCTTCACCGCAGATGGAGTCAAAGCGGCAACTCTGGCTGGACAACTTAGAGCCGTTACCATGTAAAAGCGTGGGAGAACTGCAGTATTGAGGAGCATGGTTACGTACTATTCATAGATTTACTTGCCTTAATTCAAGAGGTGGCAGATGCTGCTCGTGCCTAAATTACTTTGTAAGGAGTCGCGTGATGAGCATGGAAACTTTCAAGGCTAGCGTTCAGTATGGTGATTATAAAGGGACGGCTGCTGCAGACGCCCACGATAGCTCGACGATTAATGACTACATGATAAAGCAAGGATTAATGGGGAAGGGTGATCAAATTGTTGGGGTTAAGCTATGGTCAGGTGAAGTTCATGGCCACATACAAAACAAACCTGTCGACGTGACTGTTTATCTCATAAATAGTCCCGGCTTTGATGAGGTTAGGAATGCTATTGATGGGACGACCCCAGTTCTTGTTAGGGAGGTTAGATTTGAAATAGGTCTTGAAGAGTTTTTTGGTCTATTTAAACGATTCGAAATCGCGATAACACGTTTTGATCAACTGATTGGTCGGGAACTAAGCGTAGAGAATTGAAAGGCTATAAGTGGAGCCGATTTTGTGGGGGCGATACCCGGTATATTCGGATGGGGTCGCCCCTCTCAAATTTTTGCCAAAAGCCTTGTGCTAGAGGCAAAAGCTAGCAGGCACAGAGTCAAGTAACCCCTGCTAGGGAAGGTCTGAAGTAGCCGGATGTTTTCCGGCTACCGAGTCCTCAGCACTTTTCAAAAAACGATGCATGTCGAAATTTGCTCAATTATCTTCGCTTTTTAGCTCTTTCGGCCGCTGCAAAGCCTTTTGCGGTAACCATTTCCTGCATTACACGCGCACCTCTCCTGCGCTCGCCAACAAATGTCGGCCGGCCATCCACAGGTTTGACAGGGCGAACAACGTCACCATCTGCGCGGTGTTCTTGGCCAAGCCCCGAAAGCGCACTTTTTCATAGCCAAACTGGCGTTTGATGACCCCAAACGGATGCTCGACCTTGGCGCGAACCTGGGCCTTGGCCTTCTCGATTTTGCGGATCGCCTTGTACAAAATACTGCGTTTTCCGTGCTTTTTGTAAGTGCTGTGGCGGGCGGCAATCTGCCAAATGACCTTGCGCCCAGCGTGTTCTTCGCGCTTCTCGACCCCGGTGTAACCTGCGTCGGCGCAGACTACGTTTTCCTCGCCGTGCAGCAGTTTGGCAACCTGCGTGACGTCTGCCACATTGGCCGCTGTTACTACCACGCTGTGCACCAGGCCTGACTCGTCGTCGGCGCCGATGTGAGCCTTGGCGCCGAAATAGTACTGGTTACCTTTCTTGGTTTGATGCATCTCAGGATCGCGTTTGCCATCCTTGTTCTTGGTCGAACTGGGCGCGTGGATCAGCGTGGCATCGACGATGGTGCCTTGACGCAACGACAAGCCACGGTCGCCCAGATAACCATTAATTACGCCGAGAATCCCGGTCGCCAACTCGTGCTTTTCCAGCAGATGACGGAAGTTGAGAATCGTGGTTTCGTCTGGAATGCGCTCCAGGCTCAGGCCTGAAAACTGACGCAGGATGGTCGTCTCATACAGCGCTTCTTCCATCGCCGGATCGCTGTAGCCGAACCAGTTCTGCATCAGATGAACACGCAGCATCGCCATCAGTGGGTAGGCGGGCCGGCCACCTTCTCCTTTTGGATAATAGGGCTCAATCAGGGCAATCAAACCTTTCCAGGGCACCACCTGATCCATCTCGATCAGGAACAATTCCTTACGGGTCTGCTTGCGCTTGCCGGCATACTCGGCGTCGGCGAAGGTCATCTGTTTCATCATCGAAAAGCTCGGCGACTGGTGTCCGGAGATTTTGCCAAATTAGGAAGTCTTTTTCAGAGTTTCCTTAGAAGGTGTAGACAAAATAAATTAAACTTTCACTCCCTTGTCTGAATAGCCCTCAAGCCATGCCTAAAACCGGACGTCCTCGCTCGATTGCCGCCGAGCACTATCCCGTGCTGGTGAAACTCGCTCATGCACAGCCCTATTCCAGCCAGGCCGAATTGGCGCTCGTATTCTTCGCCGAAACCGGTATCACTGCGCATCCCGACACCTTTGCAAAAGCGTTGAAAATGGCAGGGATTACGCGTGTAAAGCAGCGGGCCAAGGGAAGTTTTCAGTCACCTGAACCTAATAAAGCCTATGGCTACAATGAAACCCACCGCCGCCAACTGCCGGAGCAGCTATATCCGAGTTGCTTGACAGATACCGAGTGGGCACTGGTCGCCGACCTGTTTGAAAGCCAGGGCGGACGAGGAGTGCCACCGCTTCACTCTCGGCGCACGTTGCTGGAAGCCTGTTGCTATGTCGTACGCACGGGGTGCTCATGGCGAATGCTACCCCGCGATTTTCCTCATTGGGACAATGTCTACAAAACGTTCCGCCGGTGGAGCGCTCAAGGCAAGTTCGAGCAAATGCATGATCGCTTGCGAGCTCAATGGCGTGAGCGGGAAGAACGCGCTGACAGCCCGTCAGCAGCGATCCTGGATTCACAGTCGACCCGCAGTTCTCCTCAAGGCGGTGACAGCGGCTACGACGCAGGCAAAAAAGTGAAGGGGCGTAAACGAAGTCTGATTGTCGATACATTGGGCCTGCTGCTGGCTGTCAGTATCAGTGCTGCAAGCGTGCAGGATCGTGACGCGGCGGATGATGCGGTGGCGTACTCGAAGGAAAAATATCCGTCACTGAGCACGCTTTTTGTTGATAGTGCGTACGCAGGAAAATGGGCACAGCGCACCCATCAACTGCACGCTATCGATGTTCAAGTGATCCGTGGCCCGAATAACAGAAGAACAGGGCAATGGCACTCTGAACAAGGCGATCTATTTTCCGTGGAGCCTGTTCAGACTGGATTTGTGGTCATGCCCAAGCGATGGGTAGTGGAGCGAACTCATGCCTGGAATGAGAGAGCTCGGCGACTGATCATGCATCATGATCGCCTTTTTGCGGTAAGCGAGGCATGGGTTTGGTTGGCCGAGGCTCGAATACTCGCGCGCCGACTCACTACATGATTTTGTCTACACCCTCTTAGTGAATACCCTCTGTGGATCGCTAATTGGAATGTTAGTGAATCTAGGATTCCCGCTACATGGAAGGCAGCAGGTAAAAGCTGGTCAATTTGGCAGCACAGTAATAAAGGTCGCATCGACGGCATTGAGGTTGATGTAGATCTTAACTGGGTCCGTATTTGATCCAGTGATTTTGTAATTGGGCTAAGCGCTAATGACATTAACTGCATCGCAGCTGGTAGCCTATTGAAAGCACGTTTATCGTCCAACAAACTATAGGGTGTTGGACGATAACGCCGAAGACAAGCCTGCTACAGTTAATGTGAGCCCGAGTGATCCTTCAGTCGTAGATAATCTGAGCCAAAAAGCGTGCTGATTGCGACCCGTTACAGGTAGTCATTACGCACGCATCGACCCCCTGATATCCCCACCAGTGTGAGCATTCTCAGGTTGTAGATGGACATATGAATCTCTAAGGACGCAGGGGCAGAATGCGGGTGGAGCCGTTGATACTGAACAGTGCGCGGGAGTCATCCAGGCTGTTGAGCTGCCAGTTGCTGCGACCATATCGCCGGGGCGTATGAGGTTCAGTGGGCTCAGTTGAGTGCTGCCAGGCGGGGCGACTGACAAGAAACGCTCACCACCGCGATATTCCAAACCCACGACCGAAAAGGGCGGAGGTGCCACCGTTTTGACTGAAGGGCAAATATCTGAGTTCATCCAGTATCACCAAGTCTGTGCGAAGCAGTGCCTAACCACGGTGCAGTTGCCGTACTACGAGATCGGTCGTAATGCTGCCCGGCACTTGATAGAAAGCCTCGAAGTCTCGGGAGCCCAGCCGAGTCCAGCCAGTGGATTGTCCGCTGGTGGTCAGGGAATCGTTATGAGCGACTTGCAAGGGATAGATCACGCATCAACGCTGAGCACTTACTGCTTGTATAGCGGTCGTTGAGATTCAACCAGACGAACGACGAACCACAACAAAAAAAGCGCCCCTCAGGTCGCTTCCTTTGTTGTTTCAGTGAGTAACGGAATTACTGCGGCATCTTATCGAGTTCACCCCACGTCATATCACGAACGGCATCGCTGAAGCTGCGCTCACCTTCGAGGGCAACACGGTTTGCCTGATCCAGGCGCTTGGCAGTAGCGTCCATCGCTTGCCGCTCGCCGAGCAAGTCGGCGCGCAGCCGCTGCAGTAATGATGTTGTCTGTTGAAGCTCCATCGCCATCTCTTCGCTGTTCGAACCGCCCTCCTGAGCTCCTCGTTCAAGTTGCGTCAGCAACTCGTCGCGGCGAACGACCAGGGCGTTCACTTGCGATGAGACCCTGTTAAGTTCAAGTCCTGTTGCCGTGCCAGCTTCCACCCCTTTGCCAGCCAATATTTCCATGGCATGTCCGAGCGAACGCCGACTTTTTTCAACACTGAGCACATGGGCCAAAGCCGAAGTTTCCGTCTGCCTGGTCCGCTCGCCGGGTATCGAGTACACCATTTCGCTAGCCTGGCGCATGGCCTTTACATCTTCATCCAGGGCCTGATGATTTCGTTTGAGCGACGCAAATGCACCCCGCACACTTTCTCCATCGGCGTTGCGGTCATCAATTTCAGGCGCTGGCAATTCAGGAATGCGCAAAAGCAGTCTGTCTACATGCGCGGACGCCGTCCCATAAGCATGCTGGAACGAACCGATAGCATTCGCCTCACGTTCATGCGCCGAATTCATACGCTGAATTTTGCCGTCAAGTTGTCGCCATACGTCATTCGTTGTCAGGGCAGCAGCCTCCCCTGCGGTGCGCATCGTCGCCTCTTTACGCGGCGACGGAGGGCCATACGGAACATCCCCGGCCTGGGTTCTCTGCCCCAGAGCCTGAATACCGGATTGCTGTAATACCCGTAACGGCGACTGCAGCGCTCTGCTTCCGGCTTCCAGCACCTCAATACCTTGCAAACCGTCATAAAGACCGTATCGGAACTGGATTTCCGCTTCGAACAACTGATGCGATGTCGCGCCAGTGGCCGAAACGTTCAGCAGCGGCAGCCCTATTCTTGAAGTCACGGGGTTTTCATCGGTGTTATGTACGGCGATCGCCGCCAGACGGTACAGGTCAGGTGTGTTTTTGATCTTGTCCAGAACGCCGCGCCAATTCAGTTCGCTTGCTGAGGAGCCCGGCAAACCCAGCGCACGTGCCGACGCCTGCTGCTCGCGCGCCAGTAGCGCGTCATTGATGGCGAACCTCGCCTGCGGACGCATCTCGAACACGTATCGCACCTGATTGATGTTGGGCAACGACTGGAAACAGCGCATGACCTGATCGAGGCCAGGTGTTTTGCGACGCAGTTCCGCCATGTCGTTCAGTTTGCTGCCAAGCCCTATATGGCCGATGGCGTGAAAGACTACGGTTTCTAGCGATTCACGCCCGAACAGGTTGAACTCCACCCGCGCTCCGGGAATTGCGCGGGCATGATGCTGGACGGCGCTTTGTTCCTGCTGACGCAATTGATGCAGCATCTCCACTACCGAGGCGCGATCAATTTCGGAGCTCGCCTGCCACACACTGTTGCCTGCGTTCGACATCTCTCGGGCCGCATCAAGGCGCTGACGGCGCAATGCATTTCCATCCAGGGCACCACCGGCTTCAACGTTACGCGCCTTCGAACTTTGTATACGGTCAATCATCTGATTGATTGTCGCGATACGCTCGCTGGGGCTGGTCGAATAAGCGAGCGCACCCAACTCCCCGATATTGTCAGGAAAGGCGCTGGCCAGGCGCTGACGCATCTGGCTCCACTCGTCGGCCGTAATGGGCTTGGCGACTTGCGTATCGAAGGTGCGTTTATAGCTGGCCGTCGACAGGAAGGGGCCGCGGCGCTTATCGTCCACCACGCTATCGGTCGGCAGTTGCACATCGCTTGACGCAACGCGGATGCCGGCGAGCTGCAGGTTACCGTTTCCAGTAGACGCATTTATCAACTTTTGAGGGCGATCGCCGAGCGCTGAAGAGAGCGCGCCTCCCAGATTCAAGTTGCTGTTGAATTCCAGATTGAAATCCGTGCGCCCCTGAAATTCCAGGCCGATAATCTCTGCCCAGGCGTGATCCAGGTGCAACTCCATTTGTCCCCAGTGCGCGCCAGCCTGCGCCGTCGCGCCTACCGACAGCGCCCCCGACGCGGTACTGCGTCGGTTGTCGGCGCCGGATGCAGCAGCATCTGCCGACGGTTTCTGTGGTCCATATTTCTGGCTCAGGCTAAACGGCGATACGCTGACGTTTGCCCCCACCGAGCCATTCAAATTGGTTTCGAACAGATCCAGACCAATCGAACCACCGTTCACGCCAGTGCGCAGGATCTGAGTGCTATCGGGGTGATTGACGTCGAATAACAGCCGCACGAAATCAGAGATCGTCGAAGGCGCGATAATCACGGCGGCGCCTTGACCATGCTGGTATGTCCCGGAAATACCCAGGTTGGCGGAGCCTCCCCACGTTGAGTTCATCGAGCGACCCGGCCGCGAATCAAGAACACGGCCACCAGTGCCAAGGCCTGGCTTGAAGTCGATTCCGACCCCTGACGTCGCTGATACGGAGGCCTTGGCGTGGCGCACAAAAAACGCGACCAACCCGGCATCGCCGTCCTTGCCGTCACCGATGCGCTCCACGCCGAGTACCTGAAGCGCCTCGCCAGTTATGCCGACGCTAAACGCATTAAGATGTTTCCAGTCGGCGCCCCCCAACGACCCGCGAATTTCCAGACCGCGCGACTGCGTCGAGAAAAAGGTACTCCTGTTGAACAGATCCAGGAATAAATCGGACATACGCGCGGCCATTTCGTCCGGCGCGGCATCGGGCGGCAAGCCAAGATTTTTGAGCAACTGGGTGCGGCGTGCCGAGCCCGGCAACGATATCTGTTCGCGAAACGTCGTCACCACATCATCGAAGGCCGCTAATTGAACCCAAGAAGACAGACCGAGTTTGCACAACCCCGGAAGCCTGGCATCTTGCTGAAGCCTCTCCGCCATTTCCAGCGCCTGCGTATCGGTGCTGGTCAACAGCGCATCATAGTCCACCAAACCCGCCATCAACCCTGATGTTCGCAAGCCGTGTGGCGCATGGCTGCTGGCACTGTCAGCGCTTCCATCATCCGCCGGCAAGCGTACGCCAGCACGCATGATTTTTTCGCTGACCTCGCACAAGACGCTCAACAGCTCAGCCTCACGTTCGCCCATACGATCAGCGTGCAGCGCCGCGCCACCCGCCAAGGCTTTAATACTCTGGTTCAGGTTCGGCAAAATATCTTCTGATCTGGACAAGCCGACCGAAGACAGCGCTTTATTCACTTGCGAATGCTGCCGCCGCCATAGCTCGGCCAGCCGGAACGTTGGCGTAGAGGTGGTAGACGTCAGATCGCCAGCACTCTCGCCGTCCCCCATATCGCCCATGATCACGCCTTCATGGAAGCCTATCTTGCGCAAGTCGCGTAACAGCGCTTCCAGCTTCTCTTCCCGCAGGTTCAACAAGCGTTGCGTTTGCTGATGTGACAGCCCGAACTTTTCTCCGTCGGACGGTCCTACGGCTGAAGCGACGCGTACTTGCGCGAGCGTCGGCAACTGTTCGAACAGCGTTTTACCTGACGTATACGCCTGCTTCGCCTCATAATGGAAACTGGCCAGACGCCTCTCCTGGGTTGTCGGCGGCAGTACGACGCCAAGCTTGTGCGCCATTGCCCGCATCGTGTTTTTCGTCACTCCGCCCAACACATCTCTCGCCAATGCGCCAACCTGAGCGCGCGTCGTATCAACCACTGCCTGTACGCTCGACGTCATCGTCAACGGGTTGTTCGCTGCTGTCCCCATCAGCGTCGTAACCGCAGATGCATCATGATGCGGTGTGCTGATACGACTGGCTTGCTGCTGGTTGACGCGGGCGTTGGTGCCTGCAAGGAAGTTCTCCGACGGCAGTTCGTCTGCCTCCGGTTCGGGCTTTACGCGTGCTGGCAAGGGACGATTGTCGTGCGACGTCATTGCAGGCAGCAACGTGTGCCAGTTATCACCCAACTGCAATTGTATTTGCCCAGTTCGAGTGGCGCGAAGATTCGAAGGGTGATCAATCCCCGGCAGAATTATCGGCACCGGCTCCCAGTCATCTTTCGCGCTCAAACGTTTCAACTGAGGTCGCTGGTTACGAGGATGATGCAACACGAGCAACTGATCGTTGAGCCCTATGGCGAGGGCGATGGGGCGCTGCAACAGGGGAAGTCGGCGGACTTTGCCATCCGCGTCGGCGGCGATCAGCAGACCTGATTCCATCAGCGCGACGCTCTGGCGATTGTTGTGAACTGCCAGCGCCTGCACTGGCTCGTCAAACTGCGCGATAAGCCTGGCGCGTAACTCCACTGTATCCGGGATAACCGCCAAAGGTCCCCCCGCAGGATGACGCGGCAGTTCGGCATCAGTCGGCAACCAAGAGGTACGGCCCTCCAGTTTCAGTTCGACGACCTGCCGTGCATCCCCCAATAAAGCAAAAACCGGTTTCCTGTCGATAAATCCCAACGCAGAGGAATAGAGAGCGGTCACACCCGTCAGCGGTTCGCCGCCCGGCTGTCTTAACCGCTCCCATGGCTGGTCAGGAGCCGGTTGATAATGCAGCACGCCGTCGATATGCCCCACCTGAGCATGACCATCAAGCTGAACGTGCGACTGCACAGCCGTCTCCGACGGAACATGCAGCCCCTCGGTGTAGAGCAGCAGCAACGGGCGATCCAGCAGATACGCCGGCCGAAACAGCACCTCGTTCTGCGCTCGCTGCAAGCTCATGCGCCGCCCGTTTTGATCCTGCAACATGAGATGAACAGTGTTGTCCCTGGACAACCCCATGGTGGTCACGGCCCAACCTTTGCCCTGCGCAAAATCGCCAGGTAATTTCAGCCGGTGGGCTTCAACAGGCCCGATGCCTTTCAGATCGGCCTGATAAATACGTCCTTTATCATCGAGGATCAGCGCAGCGTTGCCGCGCGGCAATGGCAGTAAATCAACGGGGCGGGCCGGACTCTGCTCGACCCCCAGGCCGCTGGCTTCTGGCCGCAAAAGCTCGACAGGACGGGAAATGCCATTTGAATGAACCGCGCCCTCATGTAGCCATTGCACCTCGCGACCGGCGCCAATGCGCACCGCCGCGCCTTCGGGAAGCCGTTCGGTCGGCACGGACTCGGCAGACGTGTCGGTTGCGCGCCAGAGTTGCCTGCCGTTGTGTAGATAGACATCGCCATCGGCCTGCAAACCAATCATCCGCAGGGGCTCTCGGGGATCCGCGCCAGGCAGCGTCAATGACGTCCAGCGCTCTTCCATATTTGCGGTATGAACCACACCGCCGCGCTCTATGTATGCTCGATCATGGGAGGACTGCCAGACTCCTGTTAATAATCCTATCGGCGGTTCGGCAAGCCGGGCAGCCACAGCATCGGCAGTTATTTCTCCGCTGATGCCGTATTCAATGTCAGGGTGGACCGTCAAAACGGCCATCAACATGCCTGGTACGGAGGTGAAAAACGCCTCATTACGCGGCGCTAGCGGCTCGTGATGCATGGCGGTATAGCGCACTAGCTTGCCATTGTTATCAAGGCTGGTTTCGCTTTGAACCGACGGTCGCTTTGCCAGCCAGTCATTAATGACGCTCACCCCATCTGTATGACTTCTGATACGAACATGCCTTCCGCGTTGCAACGGCACCGCTTGCAGTCCGAGCACCTGACTATTCAAACTTGCATGAGCCCGATTTCGCATGCCGCCCTTGTGAGACGACGGGCTTTCATCAACCAAGGGCAATGGTTCAGGTAGCTGAGGCGGGCTGTTAGCAGGCGAGACACTGTCTGCATGATGAGGGAGAGGGTTGGCAGTAAATCCGGAAGAGGTAACCTTTACCATCGTTATTATTAAACTCCTGTATATAAAATATATGTCCTGTTTATTTCCCACGAAGAACCAACGGCATCATGCCGAATAGGAGGTGGTCTACATCTCCATTACAAGCTCGTGACTGGAATACTATGGGCTCTACCGATTAGAGTCTTCTTCGTTGCGGTAATAAACGACAGTAACTGAGTGGCTGTGCAGCCAGATCGGTTCCCACGACCGTCATCAAAATGTCACAACGAGTCTGGCCTGACCACCACTCCGGCGTGTTCTCTTTGGCAAGGCAGGGCGAATCGCCCAAGGACTGCTTCGCACATATCTGGTAATACTTGATGAACTGGGGTATTTGCCTTTATGCCAAAGCGGTGGCGCACTGCTATTTCACCTGCTGTCCAAGCTGTACGAACACACCAGCGTGGTCATCACCACTATGGACAGTGTTAGGCAAGCAGTGCCCGCAGTGATGGCCTTTAGGTATGGCTTGAAGGCTATTCAGACAAGGGAGTGAAAGCTTAATTTATTTTGTTTACACCATCTTATTTATACGAGACACCCCTTCAGATGCAATTATCTTAACGAGGTCTTCACGAGTGCTGACTACTGGATTACTTATGAAGTTTCTTACCCAACGATACAGATACTCGACGTAGCCAACAAATCTCTCTGCATGGGACAAGACAGCGTGGCGATCGTTATCTGACAGTCCAATTGCCATCCAAGAAATAATTAAATTATTCGTATATGAGTCTGAATTAATTATTGCAGGATGTTGGTCGTCGATTAAATTTCCTTGCAGGATATTCCATAAAAATTCCGTAGTGCCTTTTTGCAAACAGTTTTGCGAGAAAGAGATCAGTAGCGTGTCAGGAACAACCAAATCAAGTACCAAGTTTAATCCCGAGGCCGTGATTAACTCAAACTGAGTACCTGTCTGGGTCGGAGCGGGTAACCGCAGGTCTTCGGCCAACGATTTAATTACCTTGGTAAAGTTATTGATATTCATAGTGCCTCAAAACGTAGATAAAGCAGAGCAGGACAGTCCGTTGATACGGGTTATTAAGTTTGCCTATAGAAGAGTAGGTGGTTCGCCGCTCTTTTTCAGTTCCATTGCAACGAGTAAAATCTTCAATCAGGTGTCGCTGAGTGAGTTGCATCTCGATGTCCAAGAAACACTGGCGGTATGCAGTCTATATCACGGTGGAGGCTTGCTGGGGTTATCCGGGTTCAAGGGCAATGGCTCAAAAGTACGGTAAGCGGTTACTTCAGTTACCACGCGGTACCACGGACGCGAACTTACTGGTCGCATCTGGTGTGACCGACACTAGGTAGGAAAAGAGGAATAATTAAGCGCGCTGCGATTAAAATGTTGGTCTTTTTCATCGCATTCCCATCCAATCTACTGGTTGCTCGGCGAAGCGGCAGTGATGTTTAAAATGGCAAGCATGGGAGCGAAATCAAGAGCTAAGCTGGCAGATGACTTTGGCCTTGGCATCATTGGACTCTTCATTGTCGTACCTGCAACCTTAATCGGCGCAGTGATCACAGCATCGTTTTTTGGTGGAAAATGAGTCCCCGCGGGAGGAGCTAAATGCTTAACAAACCATCCAGCAGCCTCAGAAGGTCTACCAGATGCCTAAACAGACGAACTTTACGTCCACGACCTATGGCTAAATGACCGACACCAACTGCCGCCAGGAAAAGAATGACCATGACCGAAGAAGAAATGCGTCAAGCATTGTTTGGCTCGGGCGGGCCAACAGTGCGCTTAGCCGCTCCACAAGCTCATCCAAATACAGGCAACAACCAATCTGCGAAAGCCGCCGCCAAGCGAAAGATGGCCAGGAATTTCGTACCAAAGCTCGTGGTAATGTTACGTGTAGGTAACGAGTATGAAGGCACGACGGAGTTGATCACACACGAAGCCGACACGCTCAGCCGCCTTCAGGCTGAAGTAGATGCAATGAAGATTGCACGCAAGAAATACAGGTACGTGGAGCTGGTATCGGTCAAGCCCGCCAATTAAATCTGTTAATTTATACAGGCAGTGAGTCAGTCTTTTACTTTGACGGTCGTTGAATCCTCAGGCCGCTGGCCGCGCCGGTCGTAGAGGCGGGTGGTACTGATGTTCGCGTACCCTAGCCACATCTGCACCTTCGATATCGGCGTCATGCTCCAGAGCATTGGTCGCCGCCGTTGCTCGCAAACCATGCACACCCAACCGCTCGACCTCGATGCCTGCCACGCGTGCCCACTGCGCAACAATGGTGTAAAGACCATTCGCAGTGGCACCGGTGCCGGTGGTTGTGCCACGCATCGAGCGAAAAAGCGGACCTGGCACGGCAGCACGTTCAACATCCTTTCCAGGTACGCATAAATGCGCTCAGCTGCCAATGGATAAAGGTGCAGAAAGCGGGTCTTGCTGCCTTTGCCATGCACCCGCAGGTGCTTGATGCCACGTCGCTCCTACAGATCGCCGGTCTTCAGTTGCGGCGCTTTTTGTAGGTTTTCGAAATTAATGCGACTAAAATTCCTCCATCGAACTGAGCGAAGCGGATGGCAAACTCTACGGCCGTGGCACTGCGGACATGAAAGGCTACATTGCCTGCGTGCTGGCGCTGGTTCCGGCGTTTACCCAGGCATCGCTGCACATGCCGGTGCATATCGCGCTGTCCTACGACGAGGAAGTGGGTTGCCTGGGCGTACGCTCGTTACTGGCATCGCTTCAGTCGCGGCCGGTGAAACCGATGCTGTGTGTGATCGGCGAGCCGACGGAGTTGCAGCCGGTGCTGGGCCACAAAGGCAAGGTCGCGATGCGCTGCGATGTACAGGGTGCCGCCTGCCACTCGGCCCACGCGCCCATTGGCGTTAACGCCATTGAATATGCGGCGCAGTTGATCGGCGAGCTGGGTCGCCTGGGCGAGGCGTTACGGGTGGCTGATGCCCTTGACGAGCGCTTTGATCCGCCGTTTTCGACCATTCAGACCGGCGTGATCAGCGGCGGCACGGCGTTGAACATCGTGCCCGAACAGTGCCGTTTCGATTTCGAAGTGCGTGCGCTCCCCACCCTGGACCCGCAGCAGATCGTCACTGCCATGCACGCCTACGCCGCGCAAAAACTGTTGCCGGCCATGCAGGCGGTCAGTGCCCGGAGCGAGATCCGGTTCACTGAACTGTCGAGCTATCCGGGGCTGGATATTCCCCTGCACAGCCAGGCGGCGGAATTGATTGCCGGTTTTTGCGGCTCCCGAGCGTTTGGCACGGTGGCGTTCGGAACCGAAGGCGGGTTGTTCGACCAGTCAGGCATCCCGGCAGTGGTCTGCGGGCCGGGTAGCATGGAGCAGGGGCACAAGCCGGACGAGTTCATCAGCGTCGCGCAACTTGACGCCTGTGACGAGATGCTCAAACGTGTACTGGCGTTCGCGTCGCGGCCATGAATCGCCGCGGATTTCAGTGATACAGTTGCGCGCCGAAATACGCTAACGTCTCGGCGCGCCAGTCATGGACTGGCCACTCTTCCCGGCTATTCGAACGTTCTATGGATGGAAGCATGACTGACAAACGTCCCCTTACTCGCTGGTCCCTGGCCGCAACTCTATTGCTGTGTGTTGGCACGTCGGCGTTCGCTCAGGACTCGGCACTGCATTCCGGCAAATACGAGCAGTTGATGCTGGCCGTGACGCCTGATCATCAAGTCGAAGGCTACTACGCGGAAGAACGAGGCGAAGATCCGCCCTTCAGTTGCGCGTTCTATCTAAAAGGCAATGTCGAGGCTGGCAAAGACGTGGCGGTATCCTCATGGTCCGACGGAGCCTATCCGGGAACACTAAAGCCCTCGACTGACGGCGTAACGCTGACCATCGAACAAGGCCAGCAACACTCTGGCTGCCTGAATGTGCTGATGCCCGACATCGCCACCGGCCTGGACCTGACCCAAACGGCCAGCAAACAGTGGATAAGTCTGGTGAAAGTCAAAGCCGACAAGGCGTGGCTACAGAAGACGCCAAATGCCAAGGCCACTCGTGGCGCTTACATCGTCAAAGGTGATGTTGTCGGGGTTCTGGCATTCAAGGATGGCGCGGCTCAGGTCTAGTTCATCAATGCGGATGATCGCTCCTTTTTCGGGTGGATTGGTCAGGACCAGTATGCGCGGTTGGTAGTGCCCGGACGCTGATTGCAGATAGACCTGACAGCCACGACCGCAAATCCGGTAACTGTCAGATCAAATCTGAGCTTTTCACTCTCACTTGCCTTCAAATAAAGCCACACCCGTGATGAATAGGTTACGTGCCTGAATGCTCGTAACCGTTCGACCAAGTCATCTAGCAGAATTGCCTTCGCTCACAAGACCTCTGCCAATGCAACTGTGCGCGAGTCAGTGGCGCCACGATCCTTGGGGTAACTCACACTGCCGTTGTGCTGCGGCCAAGGCAATCTTCAATCCTTCCTTATCCAATGGTATGCAATAGGCGGGTTGCCAAACTGCTGCACGGCGAGGAAAACGTAGTCTGCGCCGACGCAGGTTACACCGGGGTCGAGAAGCGCGAAGAACACGCTGGGCGCAAGGTCATTTGGCAGATTGCCGCCCGCCACAGCACTTACAAAAAGCACGGAAAACGCAGTATTTTGTACAAGGCGATCCGCAAAATCGAGAAGGCCAAGGCCCAGGTTCGCGCCAAGGTCGAGCATCCGTTTGGGGTCATCAAACGCCAGTTTGGCTATGAAAAAGTGCGCTTTCGGGGCTTGGCCAAGAACACCGCGCAGATGGTGACGTTGTTCGCCCTGTCAAACCTGTGGATGGCCGGCCGACATTTGTTGGCGAGCGCAGGAGAGGTGCGCGTGTAATGCAGGAAATGGTTACCGCAAAAGGCTTTGCAGCGGCCGAAAGAGCTAAAAAGCGAAGATAATTGAGCAAATTTCGACATGCATCGTTTTTTGAAAAGTGCTGAGGACTCGGTAGCCGGAAAACATCCGGCTACTTCAGACCTTCCCTAGAGGGTGTAGACAAAATAAATTAAACTTTCACTCCCTTGTCTGAATAGCCCTCAAGCCATGCCTAAAACCGGACGTCCTCGCTCGATTGCCGCCGAGCACTATCCCGTGCTGGTGAAACTCGCTCATGCACAGCCCTATTCCAGCCAGGCCGAATTGGCGCTCGTATTCTTCGCCGAAACCGGTATCACTGCGCATCCCGACACCTTTGCAAAAGCGTTGAAAATGGCAGGGATTACGCGTGTAAAGCAGCGGGCCAAGGGAAGTTTTCAGTCACCTGAACCTAATAAAGCCTATGGCTACAATGAAACCCACCGCCGCCAACTGCCGGAGCAGCTATATCCGAGTTGCTTGACAGATACCGAGTGGGCACTGGTCGCCGACCTGTTTGAAAGCCAGGGCGGACGAGGAGTGCCACCGCTTCACTCTCGGCGCACGTTGCTGGAAGCCTGTTGCTATGTCGTACGCACGGGGTGCTCATGGCGAATGCTACCCCGCGATTTTCCTCATTGGGACAATGTCTACAAAACGTTCCGCCGGTGGAGCGCTCAAGGCAAGTTCGAGCAAATGCATGATCGCTTGCGAGCTCAATGGCGTGAGCGGGAAGAACGCGCTGACAGCCCGTCAGCAGCGATCCTGGATTCACAGTCGACCCGCAGTTCTCCTCAAGGCGGTGACAGCGGCTACGACGCAGGCAAAAAAGTGAAGGGGCGTAAACGAAGTCTGATTGTCGATACATTGGGCCTGCTGCTGGCTGTCAGTATCAGTGCTGCAAGCGTGCAGGATCGTGACGCGGCGGATGATGCGGTGGCGTACTCGAAGGAAAAATATCCGTCACTGAGCACGCTTTTTGTTGATAGTGCGTACGCAGGAAAATGGGCACAGCGCACCCATCAACTGCACGCTATCGATGTTCAAGTGATCCGTGGCCCGAATAACAGAAGAACAGGGCAATGGCACTCTGAACAAGGCGATCTATTTTCCGTGGAGCCTGTTCAGACTGGATTTGTGGTCATGCCCAAGCGATGGGTAGTGGAGCGAACTCATGCCTGGAATGAGAGAGCTCGGCGACTGATCATGCATCATGATCGCCTTTTTGCGGTAAGCGAGGCATGGGTTTGGTTGGCCGAGGCTCGAATACTCGCGCGCCGACTCACTACATGATTTTGTCTACACCCTCCTAGAGGGAGAGTTAGGCGCGGTATTGCTTATGCGTACCACACGGAAGATATCCATTACGGACTATGGGGTTTATTATTACAAGACCTGCCGCAGCATTTTCGATCTGCTACATGAAAGTGCAGAGGTAGCGTCGAATGTTATTCATAATCCTGAGGGGGTTCTGAATATTTCCATGCCGCGCTCGTTTGGTATCTTTGGCTTCCTGCCAACACTCGAAAAATTTTATCGGATCCACCCGAAAATAAGAGTAGACGTGTCGATCAGCGACTCACTGGTGGACTTTTCCGAGAACCGTTTCGATGCAGCTGTGCGTTTGGGCGTACTGTCCGACTCCTCTCTCGTGGCACGCCCTCTCAGGCCTTACAAACTGGTTTTGTGTGCCTCCCCGGCATATTTGGCTAGAAAAGGTCGGCCAGCCACCCCCAAGGATCTGATCGTGCATGATTGTATCGCGACGTATTTTGATGAGTACAGGACGGCTTGGAATACGTTGCAGAACACGTGGGAGTTTTTATGCGCCGATGGCGAATTCATTAAGGTTTCAGTCCCTGCAAGAATGCAAGTCAATGATGCGCAAGGGGTCTGCATCATGGTGTTGAGTGGGCAAGGCATCGCCTTGCTTCCAGAGATAATCGTAAGCGCCCACCTGACAGAAGGTCGATTGATTGAACTGCTTCCGGATTACCAGATTCCATCCCGGCCGATGAGCCTGGTGTATCGTAAGAACTCCCTTATGCCTTTCAAGTTGAAAGCATTTATCGGATTTCTCATGGACGAATTTAGCTGATACCAAGGTGTGGGCTATATAATTTCCTTAGCTGCACTTCGTATTGCTAATTCAGTCGCGGAATGCTGACTATTTTACTTAAGAAAACTCTGAAAAGACCTCTAAATTTGGCGCTATAGCTGATCTCAACTGTCGAGACGCCTGATGAGGCAGAGATGCGCCTGTGGTGCGAAAAAGCGCCTTGGAAAGGTGTTGTTCGAAGGAAAAACGATGTTTCTGTTCCAGGCAGAGGCGGTCCCTTATAAGGGGCAATTCCCCACTCACACCCTGTATCCATTCCCCACTCACCCCCATCACTTAAATAAAGCACGATACCCGCCCATCGCTCATATCAAGGAATGATCCATGTCGCTGGCTATCGTCCATAGTCGTGCCCAGGTCGGGGTGGAAGCCCCGGCGGTTACTGTTGAAGCGCATCTGGCCAACGGCCTGCCGGCCCTGACGCTGGTGGGGCTGCCGGAAGGGGCGGTCAAGGAGAGCAAGGACCGGGTGCGCAGTGCCATTCTCAACTCCGGGCTGGATTTTCCGGCGCGGCGGATCACGCTCAACCTTGCGCCGGCTGATTTGCCCAAGGATGGCGGGCGGTTTGATCTGGCGATTGCGCTGGGTTTGCTGGCCGCCAGCGGGCAGGTGCCGCTGGTTGCGTTGCAGGATGTTGAATGCCTGGGCGAGTTGGCGCTGTCGGGGGCGATTCGGCCGATTCAGGGGGTGCTGCCTGCTGCGCTCGCGGCACGTGCTGCGGAGAGGACGCTGATCATTCCTGCGGTGAACGCCGAGGAAGCGTGTTTGGCGTCGGGGCTGCGGGTGATTGCGGTGAATCACTTGCTGGAGCTGGTTGCGCATTTCAACGGGCGCACGGTGATTGCGCCGTATCAGTCCAGCGGCTTGCTGCATCAGCCCAAGCCGTATCCGGACCTCAGCGAAGTGCAGGGGCAGACTGCCGCAAAGCGTGCGTTGGTGATTGCCGCTGCCGGGGCGCACAACCTGTTGTTCAGTGGGCCGCCTGGCACCGGCAAGACGCTGCTCGCCAGCCGCCTACCGGGTTTGTTGCCGCCGCTGGACGAGCACGAAGCGCTGGAGGTGGCGGCGATTCAGTCGGTTGCCAGCCAAGTGCCGCTGACCAGTTGGCCGCAGCGGCCGTTTCGACAGCCGCATCACTCGGCGTCCGGGCCGGCATTGGTGGGCGGTGGCTGTAGGTTATCGAATTAAATGCAAAAAAATCGAAATAGCTGCGACTGACTGATTTTGCGTATTTCGCCAACTTCAATACTAGCCCCCTCTGCCGGTCGTCGGCTCCCTGTAGCTCAGGGGCTTAACCAGCTCTTGCCAACAGGACGAATGTCGCGCAACCTGCTACCATGTAGTCCACTCAATGCGCGGCCTAAAGGCCCCTAAAATCAGACCATTCAGATGAAAGCGGACGAGTTGAACAAAGTAAAATCGGATTTAGTCCAGGTGGCCAGGCTAGCCCTTAGCGAAAAAAACGAGGATGTACGACTCTTTGTTGCACGTCTTGTCAGGCAGTATCGCGGAATGGAGCCAGAGCTAGCTGAGCAGTTGGAAACCTTCCTTCGCACCATCGCTCCCAGCGGTAATGGGCACTTCATGCGCCGAGAAGCCCCATCGAAAATCGAAGGGGGAGTGTTGCCGGTAGACAATGAGTCGAAGCTATCGCTCCTCAAGGTCTTCAATGATGGACCCGAGTTTCCGGCGCCCATGCTGGACAACGTTGTGCAAGCCAGCCTAGCGCAGCTGATTAAGGAGAGAAAACAGACCAGTAAACTGCTTTCTCTTGGCCTGCAGCCCACCAGATCATCGGTGTTTGTGGGCGCTCCAGGCGTAGGAAAAACCATCACGGCGCGCTGGATAGCAGCGCAACTTGGCGTGCCGCTATTCGTGCTTGATCTGACTGCGGTGATGAGCAGCCTCCTTGGCAAAAGCGGTGCGAATATTAGAGCCGCCCTTGATTATGCCAAGCGAACGCCATCGGTTTTGTTCCTTGATGAAATTGATGCGATTGCGAAGCGGCGTAGCGACGACAGCGACATCGGCGAATTAAAGCGCCTGGTCACCGTCATCCTTCAAGAAGTTGATGACTGGCCTTCTTCGAGCCTGCTGCTCGCAGCGACGAATCACCCTGAGCTTATTGACCCTGCCCTATGGCGCCGATTTGACCTAGTGATTGAGTTCAAAACGCCAGATGCCGAGGCGGTGGCAGTAGCGATCAAGCGCTTCCTAGGGACGGACCTTCCACGCTTTGAAAAATGGATAGGGGTACTTTCGTATGCCTACCAGAAACACTCTTTCAGTGATATTGAGCGTGATATGCAGCGCTTTCGTCGGTCCCTAGCGCTAGGCAGCAGTAATGCGGAGAAGCTGGTGGAAGACATCGTACGCCTGAAGACGCCGCATCTAGAGCGCGCAGAACAGATTGAGTTTGCCCTGCTACTTGATAACGAAACATCTCTCTCGCAACGCGCTATCCACGAAATAACTGGCGTGAGCCGGGACACAATTCGCAAGCACCGCTCTGTTACCTCAACTCCTGTTAAACGATCATCACGGACGAGTACCACTGTATGAGCCAAACGAACTTCCTCATTGGACGGGGTGAGCTCCTTACCCAAAGCATTAAGGGTGTTGGAAGGAAAATTGATAAGGCCGATGCGTACACCTTCAAGCGAGCGAAGGAACGACTTTCTGAGCAAGCGAACGAAGCAGCAGCCTCGCTCGACAATCTTTCTCCGGCCGCATGCCCTCAGGATTTCGGTGTTGCTAGGCTAGTCCTGAACCCGAGCTATATCGCTAAGTCGCTCTACCCGGCAAACATGTTGCGGGCGGTGGGCCTTGAATCTATCGGAAGCCGGAAGGTCAAGGTCACTCCTGAAAGCTGGACGAGGAAGACAGCACCAAGAGAAACGACGACCACCGAGATTTTTGTTGCTGGTAAGCGTAGAGCCTTTAGGGCCTTCAGTCAGTGGATGGAAACCGTCGAGCGCGAGTCAGATGAAGCCCTCGAGCTGACTAGGATCGAAAGCATCCTCGCATTCGAGCCTGAAGGCCGGATCGTGAACCCTGGTTCAGCCCAAGACACGTATTTTGAATGCGGCCTCCACATGCTGCCCGCCCAAGACAGCACCTTTATTCAGCAGGCATTCGTAGCGTTCGCTACTGAGCGAGGTGTGACCGTTCATAGCGATTTGGGATTCGAAGTCGGGAATCTGTGGTTCGTTCCGGTGCAAGGGAAGCAAACAAGCACACTTTTGCTAGCGGAATTTGTCTTCCTACGAGTGATTAGGCCAGTTCCCAAGATGCGAGGATTGTTGCCGACCACAAAACGTAGCGGGCCGTCTGTTGGGTGCATGCTTCCAACACAAGGACCTTTGTCTTCTGATCCACGAGTTGCGATTCTCGATGCGGGGCTTCCACAGGAACACTCCATCGGCAGATGGCTGAACAACTATCGAGTCCTTGATGAAAAAGCCGGTGACGATCCAGAAGGACCGGAGCATGGCCTGGCGGCAACGTCAGCGTTTCTCTTTGGTCCAATCGAACCCGAAGGTAGCGCAAATCGGCCCTACTCATTTGTGGATCATCTGCGCGTCCTAGATGAGGGAGCCAGTCTCGAAAATCCACTGGAGCTGTATCGCACGTTGGGTCATGTCGAGGAAGTTCTACTATCTCGACAGTACGAGTTCATCAATCTGAGCATTGGCCCCGATGTCGCCATCGAAGATGATGATGTTCACGCGTGGACCTCGGTGATTGACCACCTGCTAAGCGATGGCAGCACATTCATGACCATCGCCGCAGGGAACAACGGCACTCGTGACTCAATAGTCCAATTGGATAGGGTGCAGGTACCCTCAGACTGCGTTAACGCGGTCACCGTAGGCGCCGCAAACTGCACTAGTAGTGCTTGGGCACGGGCTTCCTACAGCGCACGCGGTCCGGGGCGTAGCCCCGGCGTCATTAAGCCAGACCTCATGGCTTTCGGAGGCGGGAAACAATACTTCCACGCGCTTGCTCCAGGCATTAAACATAACCTAGTGCCGCTGCTAGGGACCAGCTTCGCAGCGCCTTACGTACTTCGTGCAGCGGTGGGTGTACGGGCTATTTTGGGGCCGGACTTGTCGCCGCTCGCGATCAAGGCATTGCTGATCCATGCAGCTGATCGCAATGGCCACGATACGATCGATGTTGGCTGGGGAAAAATCCCCGAAGACCTCATGCAGGTGATCACTTGCCCATCAGGTGTGGCCCGCATCGTGTATCAAGGAGAGCTGAAGCCTGGTAAATACATCCGGGCCCCAATCCCCCTTCCTCCGGAAGCGCTCACAGGCAAAGTAAAAGTCAAAGCCACCTTCTCATTCGCTTCGACAACGGATCCTCAAGACTCCGCCTCGTATACGCGAGCAGGGCTTGAAGTGACCTTCCGCCCCCACAAGGGCAAGATCGAAGACGGTGCAGCCAATGCCAAGTCTAAGTCGTTCTTTCTGAAAAGGACGTTTGCGACGGAGGAAGAGCTGCGCTCAGATGCTGGGAAATGGGAGACCGTACTTCACGACTCCAAGTCGATGTATGGCTCAAGCCTCAAGGATGCAACCTTCGACATCCATTACAACGCACGACACAATGGCCGCACGGCAGATAAGGCGGATAAGATCAGGTATGCCATGATTATCACCTTGGAAGCACCCAAGCACCCCAACCTGTTTAATGAAATTCTAGAAGCCTACTCGGCCTTGGTTGAAATACAGCCACAGGTCGCGCTCCCTGTCAGGGTATAAGCGCTCATCACAGGACTTCATGCTCCACCAACGCTTAATGTGCCCAATATAGTTTGCAAGGAAAGCAAATGGATAAGTACATCATCCTGAAAAAGCCGCTCTCTTCAGCTAGTTCGATGAAACGAAACATTGTGGAGGCAGGTAGGGAGAGACCGTCACTGGTTATCGAGCGCTTGCAGCGTCACGAAGCTGCTGAACTGAGTAGAGATCCTGGAATTCTCGCGATCTCTAGACCCATGAAAATCAAGCTGATCAGGCCGCTGATTTCGGCTGCAGAACCTGAACACGCTGGTGATGCATGGGGCGTTGCAGCGGTTAATGCCCATCTCTCAACATACACCGGCTCCGGCGTCAGAGTGGCGGTGCTCGACACTGGCACTGATCGTAGGGACTGTTTCAGTCCTGGGTTTGATGCCAGCGACTTTGGTCACGGCTTGGTGAGTGCGCCCATTTGACCACCAACTACACCATAGGCAGCTTTTTCGCATCACGTTTAAATAGCCAAAATCATGAATGAATTGAACAGAAAAAACGCCCTTGCGAAGCTGGTTGAGGAATTGGACCGGCTTCACCTGCCACCCTCTCCAGGGGCCGAGACCAATATTGAAAAAACTGGGCCCTTCGACTTCGTGACCGTTCGGGATGGACACCAAAGGCACTTTAACTCTGCTGCCAATCGGGCTCTGTTGGCACTAGCGCAAGCTTGGCAGAAAGAGGTACCTCGACTTGCAATAAAGGTGGAAACCAAAGAGTTGGTGACTTTACTGCGTCAAACGGTGGCTGACTTTCATGCCGCCGGCAAACTAGGCGAGGATGCTAAGCAAAATTTGCTAGCAATCGATGAGTACGTCCAGCAGATCCTCAAGCAGACAACAACCAATTTCGCTCACTCGTTCCCGGCGCGTACAGCCGAGATGGAGTACATCGAGCCGTTCGTCATTGGACCGGTCACTATCATGACCCGAGAGCAATGGCTCGATACAGTAGATTTCAGTAGTGGAACCAAGCAGTACACCATCGACGGCGAAGAGGCAAATCGAGGCTGGAAAGAGGCTGTGCTTCAAGAGCTATCGCCAAGAAAAAGCCCTGCATCAACAGACGCTGAGCCAATGCCGTCGCTGGCCGCATCAATGTACGGTCCTCTCAAAAGCGGCCGCTCTATGGTGCGGGTCACCCTGACTGGCTATGAAAGATCTCTGTCATCAAAGGCAGCCAGACATATCTGCAAAACGGCGCTGGATGGGCTGTCATTGATCTTGGGTGGTAACTCCAACTTTCACATACAGACCCTGGCCGATGAGCGAATGGCGCCAGTCTCGCACCACACGATCATTGAAGAAAATGGCTTCCTCCTCTCGCCAGGCTTTGGTTTAACTCCACAAATTCCCATCTGGAATGGTCCTCGAGTGAAGAAAGAGCTCGAGAAAGATCGATACCGCGCCCCTCAAGACGCGCTTGCCAACATCCTGCATGGTCTGGTTACGCCCGACTCGCACCGCCATCCCCTACTGGCAATGCGTTGGGCAACAGCCCTAGATTGGCTAGCTGAAGGAACGCGCGAGGTAAACGAAGCTATCGCCCTCGCGAAAATCGGCACCAGCCTAGATGTCCTAACAGAGGGTGGGAAATTTGGAAAGATTCTGGACATGCTGACCCATCTGACTGGCTGGAGTGAGGAGAAAGAATTCCAGGTCGGTCCCTACCCTCGCACACTCCGATCACTGGTGAAAGAACTGTACGACCACTGCCGCTCCAAAATCCTGCACGGCAACGTCTTTGACCGACTGCAATCTTTTACAGAGATGCGCTCAGTCGGTGCTGAGTTGGCACGAATCGCTCTGATGGAGTGTGCGCTGCGCTTACAACGATATGAGGGCGAAGATGGCCATACCGTTTTTCGTGATATTCCCGCTAGCCCGCCCCAACCCGAGTGACTGAATAGCAGAACGAGGCTTGTGTAGGCTCTTGAAATTAATGGGAAGTTTCCGAAAAAAATACGACTGGTCGCATGCCCGTAATCGGCTATGGTTCGCTTAACCAGAAAAAACTAAGCAGCGTAAAGGAGATTAGCGGTCATGGAATGCACCACAACCACGCTCGAGGTTTACGGGCAGAACAACGCAAGCCTGGGTGTACTAGACGCCAAAGGCAACGTCTGGTCTGGAGACATCATAATATTCAGGTTTGTCGGCGATCATGTCTACTCAATCCACGAGCGATATCTTCGACTGATGCGATGTGCTACTGGCCGGAAACCGCAACAGCGGTAGCGGTAAGACTGCGAGAAGACGACACATGCGAAATTGCTGCGCCGCTGGGGCTTGAAGATCTTTTCGACTTGGTTATCCGGCCAGCCGGGAGATTTGGCTCGGAGAAAACTGCTATCTATCAAGACTGCTTCAAGTCCAAAGGCTGGCTGAAGGCTTGGCCAATGCTCAAGCTTGCGATCTCGTAGCTACCTCCCAGCTCCTCGTCAAGGCGACTTAACCGGGCGCTTATGATGATCGGACGTGGTTGCATGTGTACTACAAGCACGAGGGAATTGACATTGAAGGCTGGGTGTCCAGAAGCATGGTTAAGACAGTCAGAGGGCGGTAGCCTTGATGGGGCGGTAGAGGATCGTAGAATAAGGTTTCGTGATTAGTATTTACACATTCACACGCTAGGACTGACAACGCCAGGGAGTGCCGAGATGGCTTTACCGACAATCGATGAAATCGCCAGATTGGGCCAGACCGAGACGCTGCCAGACATCATCTTCTCGGCCCGCTTTCCTTGCGATTTTAGCGAGCAAGAAACGTTCGCTCGGCTGCTGGCGCAGATGCATAACGATGGCTTGGTCGACTTGCTGGCGCCTCTTGATGAGGCTCTCGTGCAGAAATACCCCGGGTATCGCGGCATCCATGGTGTGCAAATTTTTGAGCGGGTTCTGGGCAAACTCAACGTCCCAGCGCTACACGTCCTGAAAGCGTTCGATGCCATTTACGGCGATACACTGAATTCTTGCGCTGCATCCACCGCTCTGACTGAGTGGTGCCGTGCCTCAGCTTCCAGGCCTGTCGAACTGCTTGCCCTGACTCACCAGAATCCCGGACATGCAGACAGATACCAGACGCTTGCTATTGCTATTCGATGCGGGCTTGCCGTTGACGAAGCTCGGTTCACCCAATGTGCGCTAGGGTACCTTGAGGGCGATAACGAAACGCAGCGGATAGCGGCAATACAGGCGCTCTGCGATTGCTCATTCAAGAATGGAGAGCTTTGGCCTGCCGTTGTCGACGCCATGAATGAGGCGTTGCTGGGGACTGATGCCGAGGGCTTACGCTCGGCTATACTGAAAACTGGCTTGTCGTGGCTGGCCAGCAGCGACAGGCCTCAGTCAGAAGTCGAGCAACTGATCAAATCGGCTTGCGCCCCTGTCTCCGCTCAGATCGCGTACACCGCTGCCTATGCGCTTGCGTTCGATTTACCAGCGCAGGGCCTGCACATCGTTGATCATCTTTATGGCTGCATCCTGAAAGCGCCTTTGACGCCTGAAACGATCGGGCTGCTGGACATTGCGTTGGGCAATAGCGTGAAACGTTGCGGGGGAGAAAGAGCCCGTCCGATCCTGGAGGCCTTGATACTCAGGCCTACAGAACCACAGCAGTTAGGGCACTTTCAAATGTTGGTTCAGTCATTGAGAAAAGCTCCGCAGGAGGTGCTGGACCAGTGGGTGATCTCATGGTTGCGCAGGGGAGATTCCCGACTGTGTCATGAGCTCAAAGAGAGTCTGTTTGAAGCGGGCGTGGAGGGAGTATCAGTTTTTTTGTGTTCGGGCTGGTAAATCGGTCTCCGTACAGGATCGCAAATTGATTCATTGCCACTTTCCAGTCGTGTGCCGCATGACCCCAGTTGGCGGTGATGTTGCGCAACCCAAGCCATATCAGTTTCGTCGCAGCCTCATCGGTCGGGAAGTGCCCTCGAGTCTTGATGATCTTGCGTAACTGGGCATTGATGCTCTCGATGGCATTGGTCGTGTAAACCACTTTGCGAATGCCCGCCGGAAAAACAAAAAACGGTATAACCCGATCCCAGGCGCGACGCCATGCAGCAACTACAGTCGGATACTGCTTGCCCCAGGGGCCCGCTTCAAAGGCGTTAAGCTCTTGCTCAGCCACATCGGCATTGATCGCCTGGTAGATCGGCTTGAGTGCTTTGGCCAGTGCCCGACGTTTATCCCAAGCGGCATAGTCCAAGCTGTTGCGGATCAGATGCACGATGCAGGTTTGCAGCGTCGTGGCAGGAAAAACCGCCCCCAACGCCTCCGGTATTCCTTTGAGGCCATCCGTGACGGCGATCAGAACATCTTCAACGCCACGAGTCTTGAGGTCGTTGAACACCTTCATCCAAAACTTGGCACCCTCGGTGCTCTCGATCCATATACCCAGAATGTCGCGCGTGCCATCAGGTAATACCCCCAGCGCCAGATAAATAGCCTTGTTGCACACTAACCCCTCGTCCCGGATTTTGACCCGTAACGCATCGAAGAAGATCACCGGATACATCGGTTCCAAGGGTCGTTGCTGCCAAGCGCCCACCTCTTCCATGACCGCATCGGTGACTGAGCTGATGAAGTCATGGGACACGTCAGTTCCATACTGCTCAGATAGAAAAGCGCGGATCTCACGCACCGTCATGCCCCGGGCGTACATGGCAATTATCTTGTCGTCGAAGCCTGTAAAACGTCGTTCGTGCTTGGGAATCAGGATCGGGGCGAAGCTACCATCGCGGTCTCTGGGGATATCCAGGCGAAGCGGCCCGTCGTCGGTCAGAACCGTCTTGCTGCTTTTGCCATTGCGCTGATTGGTCGACTCCTCAGGGCGCTCCGCGCCCTGAGGATAACCAAGGTGGTGACCCAGCTCGGCGCCTAGCGCACGCTCGATCAGAGCCTTCTTGAACGCCATGGACGCGTCTTGAATGGCTTCGGCGCTCATCGGGCCTTTAACAAACTGCTCGATCAGCTCTTGGGGAATCGAGGGCAACTCCCTCGCTGTTGCATTGGCGGACTTCTTTTTGGTCGGCATACATGCACCTCTAGCTACATGTTATGCCCGAACACAAAATTTCTGACAGTCTCGGCGTGGATCATGCCTTCTCCACTGATTTCAGCCCAGCAGCCCTCGATGATTGGGAAACGGGATTCGTCGCACGTAAGGCGGTGGCCACCTTCTTTTATCAGCCCGGCACCTTGGCAAGCTTCCTGGCGTCATTGGCACGCTCTACTGCCGGGCAGCGTAGCAGTGAGCTCGCCGCACTGATTTTCGACCCAGTGCTTTTAAACTATCCAAGTCTTGCAGAAAGCAATTTTGATGCGATCGCAGCAGACCCAACCGATCCAGCGAACTGGACTGCAAATGCAGCAGTTAGCCAGTTGAAGCAGTATCTCGACGGACTACAGGCCATGAAGATGCTCCCTGAGCTCAAACCTTCGGAGCGCCAAACCCAATTGGAATCTGAGCGTCAGGCAGAGGTTACTGCTCGGGCAATGCGCGATTCCTGGAAGGATTCACTCATGGCTGACCTCGGTGGAACACAGCGCCTCGTGCTTTACGGTAACGGTATGGTGCAGGACCTGAACAGCATCCGGAGTGCCTACGCCGACGATAGGAATGGCCAGTTCATTACACAGCATCTTGAGAGCATTCATGACTTCCCGTTGCTTTGCGACAGCACCGGTGAGCATCGAGTGAATCTCGTCGATGATCAGCATCCGCACCTTTAATTCACGCATGGTATGAATAACTTGGTATCGCAGAACCAGCTTCGAGTCCGTACGTCGATAAGGCATCCAGAACGTTTCAAGAATCGCAGCATAAAGATCTTTCTCGTCTGCCGAGGGGGGAGCCTGCGCCAAAATGACAGGCCTGACCGCTTCGGAATGCTCATCGATGTAGCCCTCACCGTGATTTTTCACAAAATGACGGACGATTGTGGTTTTACCATTGTTGGAGTCACCGACGATCAACAGGTTAGGCATTCGTGGGCGCTTAGGTGCGTCGAGAAGGGATTCCAGAGTATCTAGGATGTTGTGTGCGGCCTGATAACCAATCCATCTGGGCTCGCCCATGAACCGGATGCGTTCCTTGTCAGACAGCATAAGGACAGGCTTGAAATCGACATGCAGGTGCGAGTAATCAGTCATTGAATATCCCCGATCAGATCAATGTCATCAAGCAACAAGCCGTCTTCAGATGGTGCAGACACTAAGGCAACAGTGGCGACTTTTTGGGGCGCCGCCGGCGTGGAGTTTTTGGAGTGTACCTTGGCTCGTTGAGCAGCTCTGCGTGCGGTCTTGGTATTCACTGCCGCACGCTCCACCAGCTCACGGTTCTCAAGAATCAGTTTTGCTATCAACGCATCATCCACATTGGCTCGACCGTCGCTAACAGCTTTGCGCTTGGCCGCCTTGAACTCCCATAGCGTTGCAGCAGGAAAGGCCTGGTACGCCACAGGAACCCGAAAATACTGTTTCAACACTGGGTCGTAGAACCAAACGACACTGATGTCGCGAGGATCACGCCTGAAAACGAACTTTCGCGCCAGCCCGGTCTCGGGGTCTTTAGTGTTTATCCAGTGCCTCAACGCCTCCGAGTAGTAGAAGACGTCAATCTGGACACCGTACGCCTGTATGGTCCTGCGGAAGGAAGGCATGAAGTCCAGCTGAACAGTGAGGGGATCTGCAGGCCTAGGAGGAATGCTAACCAACGGATTAAGCTCACGATTTCCAAAAAAGCCCAATTGCCACTTACGTGCGGGACTCATGTAGAGGCCGGTATGGAGCTGTTGGTGGTAACGCAGGATTGAGCGCACCAACCACTCCTCAAAATCTTCCATCGTTAGCGCCGCATGCTTAACCGCGTTGGCGGAGCACGTGCTTTTCGGGAATTCGCTTGATACGAGCACGGATCGCAGACGCACCAGGAGGAGTAATGCCTTTGGTTCTCGCTCGCCGCTCGATTTCTCGGATTGTTGATTGAATCGAGGGGCGCTGGATAGTCAGGTAATGCTGATCGATAACCTCTCGAACGAGCTGTTCCGCCTCGTATGAAATCCGGCTGTTGCCCGAGCTCCACCCGCGCTTACGAGGTACCAAGGCCAACACCTCATTCCAATCGCGGTACCGTTCGATCCACCGGTATAGCGTGGTGTAATCCACACCGATCTCTTTAGCGCGCTCTTCAACTCTGGATTTAGGCAGGCTTCACTTCCACCAACATTGGCCGGATGAATTGGCTGGCACTCACGTTACGTTGATGGAAGTAAACAAGGTAATCCGGGGTGTAGATCTGGTCACGACCGGATGTGTCAATGAAGTCGATCTGACAAGGCTGGGCCACCACCGAGAAAACACGGTGGGAAAACCTCATTCGCTTCAGGAAATCACGCTCTAGCAACGACTCGAAGGGCACCCCTCCGGCCCCGCGAAAGGGCATGACTCCCGAGACGCTACGTCGAGTTGGTTTGATGCGTCGAACCTGCTGAATCTGGTTGCAGCTATTTCCGCTCATTTTCGATCCCGTAGCATCTAATTCAAAAATATTTCGCAATTATTTAAGAAACTCAGAACGAAGCTTTAAGGCTCTGAGCGTAGCGGGTTTGCAGCTATTTCGGAAGCCGACAGTGGCAGTCGTCCGCAACCTGGCGAGATCACGTTGGCGCATCACGGCGTTCTATTCCTTGATGAGTTGCCGGAGTTCGACCGCCGCGTGCTGGAGGTTTTGCGTGAGCCGCTGGAGTCCGGGCATATCGTGATTTCCCGGGCGCGGGATCGCGTGCGCTTTCCGGCGCGGTTCCAACTGGTGGCGGCGATGAACCCATGCCCCTGTGGATATCTGGGTGAGCCGACCGGGCGCTGCCGTTGTTCCACCGAGCAGGTGCAGCGCTATCGCAACAAGTTGTCCGGCCCGCTGCTGGACCGGATTGATCTGCACCTGACCGTTGCCCGCGAAGCCACCGCCCTCAACCCCGACCCGACCACCAGTGAGAACACTGCAAGCGCGGCAGCGGTGGTTGCGCAGGCCAGAGAACGGCAGCAACGTCGTCAGGGCTGTGCCAATGCCTTTCTCGACCTACCGGGGCTGCGCGAGCACTGCGCGCTGTCCAGTGTCGATGAACGCTGGCTGGAGACGGCCTGCGAGCGCCTGACTCTCTCATTACGTTCGGCGCATCGACTGCTGAAAGTGGCACGGACGCTGGCGGATCTGGAGCAAGTGGACGCGATCGCTCGTAGCCATCTGGCCGAGGCGTTGCAGTATCGGCCTTCGACCAATTGACCGCCCAAACGCAAAAACTCGCCGTCAACGATCAAGTCGACGGCGAGCCTTTGTGACAGGTACTGCGTTTTACATGCTGCTATAGAACGGGAAGATCCCCATCAGCAGCGCGGCAACCAGGATGCACATGCACACCAGAATCGCCCATTTCAGGGTGAAGCGCTGGTGGTCGCCGAACTCGATACCGGCCAAGGCAACCAGCAGGTAGGTCGATGGCACCAGCGGGCTGAGCAAGTGGACCGGCTGACCGACGATCGAGGCGCGGGCCATTTCAACCGGGCTGATGCCGTAGTGGGCAGCGGCTTCGGACAGCACCGGCAGTACGCCGTAGTAGAACGCGTCGTTGGACATGAAGAAGGTGAACGGCATGCTCACCAGCGCGGTGATCACGGCGAGGTACGGGCCGAGCGCATCCGGGATCACTGCCAGCAGGCTTTTCGACATGGCGTCGACCATGCCGGTGCCGGACAGAATACCGGTGAAGATACCTGCGGCGAAGATCAGGCCGACCACTGCCAGAACGCTACCGGCGTGGGCTGATACGCGGTCCTTCTGGTCCTGCAGGTTCGGGTAGTTGATGATCATCGCGATACTGAACGCGATCATGAACAGTACCGGCAGCGGCAGCAGGCCCATGATCAGGGCAACCATCAGTGCGAAGGTCAGCGCGCCGTTGAACCAGATCAGCTTTGGACGACGTGCATCCGGGAATTGCGAGACGCTGATTTCGCTGTGATCGACTTCATCACCCTTAAGGTGCAGTTCACCCAGACGAGCGCGTTCGCGTTTGCCGTAGAAGTAGGCAATTGCCAGGATCGCAACCACGCCAGCCAGCATTGCCGGGATCATCGGTACGAAAATGTCGGATGCATCGACATGCAGGGCACTGGCCGCACGAGCGGTCGGGCCACCCCACGGAGTCATGTTCATCACGCCACCCGCCAGAATGATCAGGCCGGCCATGATGCGCGGGCTCATGCCGACGCGGCTGTACAGCGGCAGCATGGCGGCGACGCAGATCATGTAGGTGGTCGCGCCGTCACCGTCGAGGGACACCACCAGCGCCAGCACGGCGGTGCCGACCGAAATGCGCATCGGGTCGCCCTTGACCATTTTCAGGATCTTGCGCACGGCCGGGTCGAACAGGCCGGAGTCGATCATCAGCGCAAAATAAAGGATGGCGAACATCAGCATCACGCCGGTTGGCGCCAGCTTGGTGATACCTGCCAGCATCATCGGGCCGATCTGGGCCGCGAAGCCACCGAACAGGGCGAAGATGATTGGAACCAGAATCAGGGCGATCAGCGCAGTCAGGCGCTTGCTCATGATCAGGTACATGAACGCAATAACCATGGCAAAGCCAAGGAAAGTCAGCATGGGAATACTCCAGACGTAATACGGCTACAGAACGTGAAATGAACGAGTCAGCTCAGCAGATCGGTACGTGGAGTGGAGGCGCAAGGAGGGTGTGGAACGAGAAGTCAGCAAGCATCGGAATCACCATTATTGTTGTTAATTGGGCCTGAAACACGTTGGAATCCGTTCCTGGCTAGCCGGTCTTTTTGCCGGAAGTGAGGCGATGCTAATTGGCCAAGCTTTCACCGCCCTTTCAATCAGCTATTGTGGAAATTTTATTGTCACACGGATTATGGGCATGAAGGAGAAGCATGGATGAGCGAGATACACTCGGGTGGCTGCCATTGCGGCGGGCTGCGTTACCAGTTCGATGCGCCGTTGCGGGACATCGCTCACTGTCATTGCTCCATCTGTCGACGCACCTCGGGTGCAACGGTTGTAACCTGGATAAGTGTGCCGCTGGCTTCGTTCACGTGGCTGACAGGCAGCCCCTGTGCGTATGACTCCTCACCCAGCTGCGTACGCTATTTCTGCGGCAAGTGCGGCGCTCACCTGGCGTTGTTCACGCGCAACAGCCCGGACGAGATCGACGTCACCATTGCGACACTTGACCAACCGGAGCTGGCAACGCCCTCACGACACATCTGGATAGAGAACCGGCTTCCCTGGCTACGCCTGGATGAGCACCTGCCAGGGGTAGAGGGCGAGCCTTTCTGAGCTTTGAGGAGGTAAATAGTGCCTGAGTCAGAGCCTTAGGCACTGTTCGCACATTACATCAGCGCATTACTTGCTGAACTGCGAAGCCAGTTCGCGCAGAAGTACCTCGGCCTCCAGCACTTTTTTCACTGACTCGTTGGCTTTTTCGCGGGACAGGCCCAAGCGTTCGAACAACTCGTCAGGAATCTCCTGCTCTGGCCCGGCACCAATGCCGTTCACCCGCAACAGACGTACGGCCAGATAAACCAGGTTGGCGTAGACGTGATGTTCGCCCTTGTAGTGCGGGTCGTGCTGGAAGCGCAGCGCGATGGCGAGTTCATCCGGCATGTCCCAATAGCGCATCAGCCAGGCACCGATCTGCTCGCGGCTGATACCCAGCAAATGCTGCTCAATAAAGCTGTGGTGCAGGTGCGGGTTAACTTCCAGCTGGCGGCAAATCAGGGTGAAGTGTGGCGGAAATACATGGGCCAGCAGCAGGTAGCCGAAGTTGTGCAGCAAACCGGCGAGGTAGCTCAAGCCAGCTTCCGGGCGACTGGCGCGGGGAATGGCGCGGGTCAGGCCTTCGATCACTGCAGCGGTGTAGATCGATTGCTGCCAATACGGCGTGGTCTGTTGCGGCTGGTCCTTGGGCAGACTCAGGGTTTTTCCCAGCGCGAGGCCCAGCGCCAGATTGATCACCAGATCAAAGCCCAGCACGCGGACGATTGCATCTTCTACCGAGCGGATCTTGCCGGTCGACGCGTAATAGGGCGATGCCGCCCAGCTCACGACCTGTGCCGCCAGCGCAGGGTCGGTTTCGACTACGCCGGTGATGTCATCGATGGTCGCATCGGGGTCGACCCGCAGCTTGATGATTTTCTGTGCAGTTCCGGCCAGTGGTGGTATTTCCAGGGTCGCTTCCAGACGCTGCTGGATGCGACGCGCCGTGAAAACATGCATGGCCTGGGTGATTTCTGCCGGATCGTCGTCAGGACGATCCAGGTTCGGACGAATGGCTGCGACCGACTGGCCGAAGTGCGCGGCACTGGCCTTGCTCAGCATGCCTTTGAAGTCGTCACTGCTGATTTCCAGCAACAGGCCCTTTTCGCCCGAGCCCACCAGCAGTGTCGGCTCTTGCAGCAGGCGATCATCGTAAAGGCACGGTGAGCTGGTCAGTGCTGGGAGCCCCGGCAGCACTTGCAGGTTGTGCTTGGTGAGCATGCGTTGCAAGCGATCATGCGGCACAGCGGTCAACTGGCGCCCGGTCAGCTCGGTGATTCGGCTGAGGTCGAGCAACTGGCTCTGCGGGAACAGGATAAGCAGCGCACCGACAGCGTCCTCGACCAGCACAGCCTGAACCTTGCGCGCCGGGGGCAAGCTTTTGTTGTCCATGACTTCGTTGTAGCTGATAGCCAATTTTTCAAGCAACTGCCGGATTACCGACGGCGCATGCTGCGGATCATTGACGTGGGCGACTTCTGTCATGAGCTATGTCCAAATTCCTACATTTTTTGAAGTATAATCACGTTATTCGTTTTCGGTCGCACGTGGTGTTCAAAGCGTAGCGTGCATCACACCTGGCCATACTGCTGGCCATGACGCAGCCATCTGTCGAGCAGTGGGCTGACATGTTGGGGCCAGCGCTCCAACAGGGCCTGAGCCGCGTCGCGTACGGCCGGTAGCAGGTCTGCGTCACGCATAAGGTCGGCGACCTTGAATTGCAGAAGGCCCGTTTGTCGGGTTCCCAGCATTTCACCGGGACCACGCAGTTCAAGGTCCTTTTCGGCGATGACAAAGCCGTCGTTGGTTTCGCGCATGATGCCCAGCCGCTGCCGTCCGATCTGTGAAAGCGGCGGGTGGTAGAGCAGCACACAATGGCTGACCGCACTGCCGCGACCGACGCGCCCGCGCAACTGGTGCAATTGAGCCAGACCGAGGCGCTCGGGGTTTTCGATGATCATCAGGCTGGAGTTCGGCACGTCGACCCCAACTTCGATCACTGTAGTTGCCACCAGCAATTGCAGCGCACCCTGCTTGAATTCGGCCATGATCGCGGCCTTTTCTGCGGGCTTCATGCGCCCGTGTATCAACCCGACGCGAACCTCACCCAGGGCACTGCTCAGTTCTTCGTAGGTGGTTTCAGCCGCTTTGCAGGTCAGCTCTTCGGATTCTTCGATCAGCGTGCACACCCAATAGGCCTGGCGACCTTCGGCGCAAGCTGCGCGCACACGCTCCACGACTTCCAGACGGCGACTGTCGGCAACCAGCACGGTATTGACCGGTGTCCTTCCGGGCGGTAGTTCGTCCAGAATCGACGTGTCCAGATCGGCGTAGGCGCTCATCGCCAGCGTGCGTGGAATCGGTGTGGCGGTCATGATCAATTGATGCGGACACATCAGGCCGCCGACGCCCTTTTTACGCAGCGCCAAACGTTGCTGAACACCGAACCGGTGCTGCTCGTCGATGATCACCAGCGCGAGGTTCTTGAACTGCACTTCGTCCTGAAACAGCGCATGGGTGCCCACTACCATAGGGGTGCCACTGGCGATCTGCTCCAGGGACGTCGCGCGCGCCTTGCCCTTGAGCTTGCCCGCCAGCCAGGCCACGCCAACGCCCAGCGGCTCTAACCAGCGCTGGAAGTTGATGTAGTGCTGCTCGGCGAGAATCTCGGTGGGGGCCATCAGCGCCACTTGATAACCTGCTTCCAGCGCTTGCAAGGCAGCCAGAGCGGCGACCACGGTCTTGCCCGAACCAACGTCACCCTGGATCAACCGCAGCATCGGCTCAGGCTGGCTCAGGTCGTAGGCGACTTCCTTGCCGACCCGCTGCTGGGCACCCGTGGGCGCGAAGCCGAGGTTGGCGAGAAATTGTTTCGGCAGTTTTTTCGCAACAGGCAACGCCGGTGCGCGCTGTGAGCGCAGACTTTCGCGCAGGCGCTGCTGGTAAAGCTGGTGGGTAAGCAATTCCTCGAAAGCCAGCCGGTGCTGCGCCCAGTGATGCCCGAGGGCCAGTTCCTCCACATCGGCATCGGCGGGCGGGTGATGCAGATAGCGGATCGCATCATCCAGAGGGGCCAGCTGATAGTCGCGGGCCAGCTCATCCGGCAGCCAGTCCGGCAGGCTTTTGGGGCCGAGCATCGCCAGGCTTTGCTGACATAGCTGACGCAGGCGCTGCTGGGTAAGGCCTTCAGTCGTGGGATAGATCGGCGTGAGGGTCTGTTCAACGGGCGCGGGCTCATCACCGGTGATCGCCCGATATTCCGGGTGATAGATTTCCAGGCCGGAAGCACCGGGACGCGCTTCGCCGAAGCAACGCAGGTGCGTGCCACGCTTCATGCTTTCTTTCTGCGCGTTGCTGAAGTGGTAGAAGCGCAGGCTGACGACACCTGTGCCGTCGCCAAGCCTTATCAGCAAGCTGCGACGCTTGCCCATTACCACATCGGCACCGCTGACCACGCCTTCGATCACGGCATCCTGGCCGGGACGCAATGCACCAATCGGTACGACGCGGGTCCGGTCCTGGTAACGCAACGGCAGATGGAACAGCACGTCCTGCAGGGTTTCCAGCCCGACCCTGGCCAGCTTTTCTGCCATCGCTTCACCGACGCCCTTGAGCGCCGTGACCGAGACCCTGGAAAGCTCGCTCATTTCTTTTCTGCCTAACTTGCGACTGTTTTCGGACGTGCCACCGAGCACAGGCGAGCAGAGTCAGCGAGAATTTCGATGGCTTTGGGTCTCGGGAAGCTTGCGCGCCAGGCGATGGCGACCGTGCGGAAAGGCACAGGCGGCGTCAGCGGGCGGACTTCGATCACGCCGGGCGCGTAGTGGTGGCTGTCAACGGCCGAAAGCGGCAGGATCGAAATACCCAGCCCGGAAGCGACCATGTGCCGAATGGTTTCCAGCGAGCTGGATTCTACTGTCGTGTGCTTGGCGCCTTCATTGCCTTTGCCCAGGGTAGGGCAGGCTTCCAGAACCTGATCACGGAAGCAGTGACCTTCGCCCAGCAGTAACAGGCTCTTGTCGTTGAGTGCCGAGGCGTCGATGGTCTCTTTCTGAGTCCATGGGTGATCGGCCGGCATCAGGACGGAGAACGGCTCGTCGTAAAGTGGCAGGGTCAGCACGTCGGCTTCATTGAACGGCAAGGCAATGATGACGGCATCCAGCTCACCGTTGCGCAGCTTGTCGCGCAGCACATGCGTGAAGTTTTCTTCGATGTACAACGGCATCTGCGGCGCAACCCGGTGCAGTTGTGGAATCAGGTGAGGGAACAGGTAAGGGCCGACGGTATAAATAGCGCCGACTTTCAGCGGCGCGGTCAGCTGATTCTTGCCTGCCTGGGCCAGCTCACGAATACCTTGAGCCTGCTCCAGCACTTTCTGCGCTTGCGCAACGATGCCTTCACCGACCGGTGTCAGGCGCACGGCGCTCTTGCTGCGCTCGAAAATGAGCACACCGAGTTCGTCTTCTAGTTTCTTGACGCCCACCGACAGCGTTGGCTGGCTGACGTGGCAGCGCTCAGCCGCATGGCCAAAGTGCTGCTCTTGGGCAAGCGTGACGATGTAGCGTAATTCTGTAAGAGTCATAACGTGCGTCCATGAAGTTGCGACCCCAGCATAGCGGGTGCGATCGATAGACGCACGTTATCAGAAGCACTCACAAGTAACAAAAGTACAATTCAGCGTTTATCCAGTGAATAAACGAACGGTGCGAGGATTTCAATGGTGCCGTTGTTGAGGATTTCCTTGGGCGGCTTGGGCAGTGGCTGAGCGCGACGGATCATTTCCATGGTCGCTCGATCCAGCGCCGGGCTGCCTGAACTGTTGGCAATCGAGTAAGACAGCACGTTGCCGTCAGCATCGACAACGAAGCGCAGGCGTGCAACACCCTGCATGCCACGACGACGCGCATCCTCGGGATACTTCTTGTACTTGCTCAGATGACTTAACAGGTCACCCTGCCAGCTTGGCAGCGCATTGCTGGGCGGCGCAGGCGCAGGAGCGGGCTTCGGAGCAGCTGCTTTTTCCGGTTTGGCAGTCGTAGGCGGCGTGTCGACCGGTTTTTCGTCAGCAGGTTTTTCCTGAGGTGGCTCAGGCTTCTTCTGCGGCTTTGGCGGCTGCGGTTTTGGCTTGGGCTTTTCAACCTTTTTGGGCACCACGATTTCCGGCTTCGGCGCTTGCGCGACTTCCGGCATGGGCTCTGGTTCTTCAGGGGCTGGCGGCGGAGGTGGCTGAACGACTTTTGGTGGTGGCGGCGGTGCGGGCTCAGGCAGAGGCGCAAGCTCGACCATCATGGCCGCTGGCGGTAGCTCAATCGCCTGAGAGGCGGGCCAGCGAACGGCGATGATAATCGCGATAGCGTGCACGGCCAGCACCAACAACAGACTACCGCTATAGCGCGTCAGTTTTTGGCGCGTACTGATCATTTCTTACCAGCCGTCTGAAGACCCACCAGACCAACCTTGAGGTAACCCGCACCCCGAAGCGTGTTCATGACTTCCATCAGATCGCCGTAATCCACGCCCTTGTCGGCCTGGAAGAAGATCGTGGTGTCCTTCTTGCCTTTGGTCCGGGCGTCCAGCACCTGACCGATCTGCTCGCGGGCAACCTTCTCTTCACCCAGATACAGGCTCTTGTCGGTCTTGACGCTGAGGAAGATCGGCTTCTCGGGCCTGGGCTGTGGCGTGGCAGTGGATGCCGGCAGGTCGACCTTGATGTCCACGGTCGCCAACGGTGCAGCCACCATGAAGATGATCAGCAGCACCAGCATGACGTCGATGAACGGCGTCACGTTGATTTCATGGTTCTCGGCGAGATCATCGCCGCCTTCGTTAAGATGCAGGCCCACGTGTTAGCCCACCTTGACCATGTGCGGTTGTTGTTGATTGCGCTCGGTCGGTTCTGGCAGATGATCCAGGTCGCGGCTGACCAGCAGCAGAACGTGGGCCGAAGCATCTGAAACCTGAGCCTTGTAACCGGCGATGGAGCGGGCGAACACGTTGTAGATCACTACCGCAGGAATTGCGGCAACCAGACCCAGTGCCGTGGCCAGCAGGGCCTCGGCGATACCCGGTGCCACGACAGCGAGGTTGGTGGTCTGGGTCTTGGCGATGCCGATGAAGCTGTTCATGATGCCCCATACCGTACCGAACAAACCCACGAACGGTGCGGTAGAGCCGATGGTCGCCAGTACGCCGGTTCCCATGCTCATGTTGCGGCCGCAGGCTGCGACCAGGCGCTCAAGGCGGAAGCTGACACGCTCCTTGATCCCTTCGCGCTCACGGCTGTTGGCCGACAGGCGCATCTCTTCAAGAGCGTCATGCACCAGCAGGTGGGCGAGGGTGCCTTCCTTGCTGGCGGTCGAGCTCGCTTCGTTCAGGGAGCGGGCTTTTTTCAGGTTGACGATTTCACCACGCAACCGGCGCTTGGCACCCAGCAGTTCGAAACCCTTGGAGATCCAGATGGTCCACGTAATGATCGATGCGATGGCCAGACCGATCATGACCGCTTTGACCACGACTTCGGCGTTCTGGTACATGCCCCATGGCGACAGGTCATGGGCCATGCCCAGGCTGTTGTCTTCGGCTGCAGGCTCCATGGCCTGCACCGGGGCAGCGGCATCAGGCACGACAGGAGCTGTCGCCGCAGGTGCGGCAGAGGCTGCAGTCGGTGCCGATTGATCTGCAAGGGCCATAGGTACGAACATCAGGCTCAAGACGAGGGCTGCGACACCGCGCCATGCACGAGGCAGGCGAGGCATCCGGGTAGGCGAAGCGATTGATTGAATGCGTGTCATGCTGGCCGGACCTGAGAGAAAAATAGGGGATGGTTCCAGTGCGTCGTTCAGTGCTTTCGACGCTCACAGGGAACAAATGGGCTGCCATTATTGCAAATCGTTCTTGTTAACAAAAGTAATACAGTATCTTTTTTACATATTCGCCCGAAATTTCGCCTGCCGATGATCATTTTGTACGGCGCTGACACCACCTGTTATGGAGATACCGAATGACTGCCCCTTCGCTTCTAATCGCCGGCTGTGGCGACATCGGTTCGCGACTCGCTACCCGCCTGCTGCCTCACGGCTGGACCGTGCATGGGCTACGGCGCACTGTTTCCGAGCTGCCTGCCGGTGTTCACGGTGTGGCGGGCGATTTGTTCGATACCCGCAAGCCTGCCCTGTGGCCCGCTGCGGCACTGGACTATGTGGTGTATTGCGCAACTCCTTCGAAACGTGACGAGGCGGGTTACCGGATGGCCTATGTCGAGGGCTTGCGCAATGTATTGAGTTGGCTTGAGCAGACCGGGCAGCGTCCAAAGCGGTTGATCTTTGTCTCAAGCAGCGGTGTGTACGGTCAGCAGAACGGGGAGTGGGTTGATGAAGACTCCATCACCGAACCGGCCAACTACACCGGTACTGTGATGCTGGAAGCCGAGCAGCTCGCGCTGAACAGCGGACTGCCAGCCACGGCGGTGAGGCTGACCGGTATCTACGGACCCGGACGCAGTGACCTGTCGAACCGTGTGCGTCAGGGGCACAGTGTCAGAATTGATCCGCCGGTCTATGCCAATCGCATTCATGCCGACGATGCCGCCAGTTTGCTGGAGCATCTGCTGCAGGCGGATCAACGAGGTGTGGCACTGGAGAGTTGCTATCTGGGCGTTGACGACGATCCGGCCGCGCTGGCCGATGTGGTGGCGTGGATACGTGAATATCTGGGGGTGACCGAATGGTCGGAGGAGGTCAGCGTGCAGCGCGTGGGCAGCAAGCGTTGCAGCAATGCCAGGGCGCGCGCACTGGGATGGACGCCAATGTACCCGGATTATCGGGCTGGCTATGCGGCTTTGTTGGGGTAGAAACGTCGCAGTCAGGAGCGCCTTGAAGGGCGCTCCCGAGGCTTGAGTTGCTTACTGCTGTTCGAGCAACCAGCGACGTGGGCCTGGACGCAGCTCGGGCATCTGGTCAGCACCGGCATTGTTCATAGCCTGGAATATCTCCAGCTGCTTGCCTTTGCGAGCAAAGATCCACGGGTTGCCTTTTTCGGCTTTCTCCAGCCACATGCTGTCGTATTCGCCGCTCATGGCTGCGCAATCGCCCGCCAGGCATAGTGCGTAGCGATCGTTTTCGGGAAGCCCCTGCACACTGCCGTCAGGCATGAATTGCACGGTGCTGCCTTGGCCGTCGCCTTCTACGATGGTCCATTTGCCGCCCATGTAGGCACCATACAAGGCTTTCTCGAAACTGGTGCCAGGCTGAGCGCCTTCCGGTGCAGGGTTCTCGGGCTTCTGGAAATGCTGCTCAGGACCTGACTCGCTGGCAGCTTGAACCAGCTCATCACCTTTCACGCTCAGGTCTTCGAAGAAGTTGCCGTAGAAGTCGATGTGCAGCTTGCCTTCAGCGGCGCTGACAATCTTGCCTTCACCCAGCTCGAAACCGTTGGAATAGATGGCCTGATTGGCTTTGGAGTTGATTTTCCACTCCAGATTGGGGCTGTTGGCGAGCAGTGCCTGACGCAGGTTGCCTTGTTTGACGGCGGCGTCGATGGCGGTCTGGTTGATCCAGGTGCCGTCCGGATTGCGGTCGGCGTGGCTGGCGCAGCCGCCCAGAATGACGGCGAGCAGCGAGATGGCGAGCGCGGAGCGCATAACGGATTCCTTCCTTCAGGGAGAACGGAGCGCAAGGCACGCTCCGTCGGGGGATTATTCGATGACGAGAATCGCGTCCATTTCAACCTGAGCGCCGCGCGGCAATGCCGCAACGCCGATGGCTGCGCGAGCCGGATAAGGCTGGGTGAAATAGGTACCCATGATCTCGTTGACCTTGGCGAAGTGGCCCAGATCGGTCAGAAAGATGTTCAGTTTGACGATGTCCTTGAAGGATCCGCCCGCCGCTTCGGCAACAGACTTCAGGTTTTCGAAGACTTGGGTAATCTGTGCTTCGATGCCTTCGACCAGCTCCATGCTGCTCGGGTCCAGCGGGATCTGTCCGGACATGTAGACGGTATTGCCAGCTTTAATGGCCTGAGAGTACGGGCCGATGGCCGCAGGGGCTTTATCGCTGGTGATGACAGTCTTGGTCATGAGAACTCCTGATGATGGGATGGACTACGCGCGCATCCGGGTGATGCGTGTGACACCGGTCAGGGCGCGCAGTTTCTTGATCACACGAGCCAGATGCACACGGTCGTGCACGCTGACCACCAGTTGGACCACGCTGATGCGACCATCGCGTTCGTCCATGCTGATTTTTTCGATATTGCCGTCGGCCGCGTTGACGCTGCTGGCCAGCAGGGCGATCAGGCCGCGCTGATGTTCGAGTTCGACACGCAATTCGACGTTGAATTCGCCGGTGACATCCTTGGCCCAGGACAACTGGATGCATTTTTCCGGGTTGTGACGGATTTCACTGATGTTGCGACAGTTATCCAGATGCACAACCATGCCCTTGCCTGCAGACAGGTGGCCGACAATAGGGTCGCCAGGGATTGGCGTGCAGCATTTGGCGTAGCTGAGCACCAGGCCTTCGGTACCACGAATCGCCAGCGGACCTTCAGGGCTTGGCAACTGCTCGCCCTCGCCCAGCAGGCGGCGAGCGACGACATAGGCCATGCGATTGCCCAGCCCGATGTCTTCGAGCAGGTCTTCCAGTACTTCAACCCGGTATTCGTTGAGCACCAGTTGAATGCGTTCCTGGGTGATCTTGTCGAGGCTGCATTCAAAGCCGTTGAGCACCTTGTTCAGCAGGCGCTCGCCGAGGTTGATCGACTCGGAGCGGCGTTGCAGCTTGAGCGCGTGACGAATATGCGTACGCGCCTTGCCGGTGACTACGAAGTTCAGCCATGCCGGGTTCGGACGTGCGCCGGGCGCACTGACAATCTCGACCGTCGAGCCACTTTGCAGCGGTTCGGAAAGCGGTGCCAAGCGGCGGTTGATCCGGCAGGCAATGCAGCTGTTGCCGACGTCGGTGTGTACCGCATAGGCGAAATCCACCGCCGTGGAGCCTTTGGGCAGCTCCATGATCCGGCCTTTGGGGGTGAAAACGTAGACTTCGTCCGGGAACAGGTCGATCTTGACGCTTTCAATGAACTCCAGAGAGTTGCCCGCACGCTGCTGCATTTCCAGCACACCCTTGACCCACTGCCGGGCACGGGCATGAGTGCCTTTTGGCTGCTCGTCGTCGCTGGATTTGTACAGCCAGTGTGCAGCGATGCCGTTGTTGGCCATCTCTTCCATTTCGCGGGTGCGAATCTGGATTTCGATCGGCACGCCATGCATACCGAACAAGGTCGTATGCAGGGACTGGTAGCCGTTGGCCTTGGGGATCGCGATGTAGTCCTTGAAGCGGCCGGGCAGCGGCTTGTACAAATTATGTACAGCGCCCAGTACGCGATAACAGGTATCGACCTTGTCGACGATGATGCGGAATGCGTAGACATCCATGATCTCGTTGAAGGCGCGACGCTTGCCGCGCATCTTCTTGTAGATGCCATAAAGATGCTTTTGCCGCCCGCTCACGTCGCCTTCGATGCCGTCAACGGCCAGGCAATGACTGAGGGATTCTTCGATCTTGTTGACCAGTTCCTTGCGATTGCCCCTGGCGCGCTTGACCGCCTGGTTGATGCGCGAGGAGCGCATCGGGTACATCGCCTTGAAACCGAGGTCTTCGAATTCGATGCGCACACTGTGCATACCCAATCGATTGGCGATGGGTGCATAGATTTCGAGGGTTTCCTTGGCGATGCGCCGACGCTTTTCGCCCGACAGCACTTCCAGCGTGCGCATGTTGTGCAGGCGATCGGCGAGTTTGACCAGGATCACGCGAATGTCGCGCGCCATGGCCATGGCCATTTTCTGGAAGTTCTCCGCCTGTGCTTCGGCCTTGGTCTCGAAGTTCATCTGGGTCAGTTTGCTGACCCCGTCGACCAGTTCCGCGACAGTCTCGCCAAACTGCGCGCTGAGCGCTTCCTTGGCAATCCCGGTGTCTTCGATGACGTCATGCAGCATCGCAGCCATCAGGCTCTGATGGTCCATGTGCATGTCGGCAAGAATGTTCGCCACCGCAAGAGGATGCGTGACGTAGGCTTCACCACTGCGACGGCGTTGGCCATCGTGGGCTTGTTCGGCATAGAAATACGCTCGGCGCACCAGGTTGACCTGGTCCTTGCCGAGGTAGGCCGACAGTCTTTCGGCGAGGGCGTCTATGCTCGGCAAGGCGCTACCCCTTGCCAATGGCTTTTACCCTGCGCCGTACTACGTCGACCTGGCATAGGCTTAGACGGCCTCGTTGGACTCGTCCTCGAACGCTGCGAACAATGGTTCATCTTCAACGATTTCGGCTTCTGCGATTACAGCGTAATCCATCAGGCCAGCCGCGATTTCACGCAGTGCCATAACGGTAGGCTTGTCATTTTCCCAGGCCAGCTTTGGTTCTTTGCCGCCGGTTGCCAGTTGACGGGCACGCTTGGTAGAGAGCATGACCAGCTCAAAGCGGTTATCCACGTGTTCTAGGCAGTCTTCAACGGTTACGCGGGCCATGGGTATTCCTCGTAGCAAATGCGGATACGCGATGCCCGGATGGGCGAGCGGACTCGATAGTTTACAAGCGGACAGCACCAGGCATCAAGCGGCAAGCCACCAACGGCATGCTTTTAACCTGTTGCCTGATGTCTGGAAACGACTCGATCAAGCCAGCAACTCCTGAAAAAGCTCGCTGTATTGCTCTTGCTGATGCTGCTGAGTCAGGCGATTGGCGCGGAATATTGCCTTGAGGTCTTCCAGTGCACCGGCAAAATCGTCATTGACCACAACGTATTCGTACTCGTTGTAGTGGCTCATTTCGCTGACCGCCTCACGCATTCGCGCTTCAATGATCTCGTCACTGTCCTGGCCACGATTGGTCAGACGCTGACGCAATGCCTGCTGGGTAGGCGGCAGAATGAAAATCGACCGGGCCTGCGGCATTTGTGCACGAACCTGCCGGGCACCCTGCCAGTCGATTTCCAGAATCAGGTCGTGGCCTTCGTCCAGGGTCTGCTGCAGGTGGCTCTGCGAGGTGCCGTACAGATTGCCGAAGACTTCGGCCTGCTCAAGAAAGTCACCGTGCTCGATCATGCGCACGAACTCGGCACGATCGACGAAGTTGTAGTTCACGCCGTTCACTTCGCCGGGGCGCATGGCCCGGGTGGTGTGCGAGACCGAGACGCGAATCTTCGCCTGCGCGCCGTGCTGAGGCTCTTGCTGGGCGTCCATCAGGGCCTTGACCAGACTGGTCTTGCCCGCGCCGGACGGGGCGGAAATGATATACAGGGTGCCAGTGATATGGGTCATGTCAGGTTCAGCCTTACTCAATATTCTGCACTTGCTCGCGCATTTGCTCGATCAACACTTTAAGGTTGACGGCAGCCTGCGTGCTGCGTGGGTCAAAGGCCTTGGAGCCCAGTGTATTCGCTTCACGGTTAAGCTCTTGCATCAGGAAATCAAGGCGCCGGCCTGCCTGACCGCCAGCCTTGAGCACGCGACGGACCTCGGTGACGTGTGTGCTGAGGCGGTCCAGCTCTTCGGCAACATCGCTTTTCTGTGCCAACAGAACCATTTCCTGCTCAAGGCGCTGCGGATCCAGTTCGGCTTTCATGTCGGCAAAGCGATCCAGTACTTTCTGGCGCTGAGTTGCCAGCATCTGCGGCACCAGGGTGCGCAGGGTGGCAACCTCCTCGACGATGGAAGACAACCGGTCATCAAGCAGTCTGGCCAGGTCTGCACCTTCGCGTCCGCGCCCGCTCTTCAATTCAGTCAGCGCATCATTGAACAGCTTCAGCGCCTCGGTGTTCAATACCTGTGGATCGCTGGCGTCGGCCACCAGTACGCCGGGCCATGCCAGAACTTCCAGGGGATTCAGGGCGGCAGGCTGTTTGATCAGGCCGGCAACCGATTCGGCTGCAGCGATCAACTGGCCTGCACGCTCAAGATCCACTTGCAGCGGTTTGCCGGCGGTTTCCTCGACAAAACGCAGTGTGCATTCAACTTTGCCACGCGACAGCCCCTGGCGTAGCGCTTCGCGAATCGCACCTTCCAGATCACGGAATGACTCAGGCAGGCGCAGGTGCGGCTCCAGATAGCGGTGATTGACCGAGCGCAGTTCCCAGCTCAGTGTGCCTTGGGCACCGGCTCGCTCTACGCGGGCAAAGGCAGTCATGCTGTGCACCATGGGAAGTACCTCTTATCGATTCAGGAGCGTGATTCAACCCATGAGTGCACAGGATCGGCGTTCATGGGTGTTGTGAAAGCCGACTGGCTGCAGAGGCGCAGGATTGTAGCGCAGTGCGGCGCAGGCTCCCAATCCGGCAGCGTTACAAGTGACGCAAGGCGTTCCTTGCGATCACGCCAGAGCGTCGAAAGCATTGATCCAGAGCCTGCTGTTCGTAGCAAATCGGCATTGGCGGCTTTTAGAGATGCCCAGCGGCAGCTGTGACCTCTATAATGCCCAGCAGTTTTCCGTCTCAGTACAGGTATCCCAGATGAAACGTCCAAGTGGTCGCGCCGCCGATCAGCTCCGCTCGATCCGCATCACCCGCAACTACACCAAACACGCCGAGGGTTCTGTACTGGTCGAGTTTGGTGATACCAAGGTGATCTGCACCGTCAGCGTCGAAAACGGCGTACCACGCTTCCTCAAGGGGCAGGGCCAGGGTTGGCTGACTGCCGAGTACGGCATGCTGCCGCGCGCGACCGGCGAGCGTAACCAGCGTGAAGCCAGTCGCGGCAAGCAGGGTGGTCGTACACTCGAAATCCAGCGCCTGATCGGTCGTTCGCTGCGCGCTGCGCTGGACATGTCCAAGCTGGGCGACGTGACCCTGTACGTCGATTGCGATGTCATTCAAGCGGACGGCGGCACTCGCACCGCGTCCATCACCGGCGCAATGGTTGCTCTGGCAGATGCGCTGAAGGTGATCAAGAAGCGCGGCGGCCTGAAAGGCGGCGACCCGCTCAAGCAGATGATCGCGGCCGTTTCGGTCGGCATGTACCAGGGTGAGCCAGTGCTCGACCTGGACTACCCCGAAGACTCGGCTGCCGAAACCGACCTGAACGTGGTCATGACCAGTGCAGGCGGCTTCATTGAAGTACAGGGCACAGCCGAAGGCGCACCGTTCCAGCCTGAAGAGCTGAACGCGATGCTCGCCCTGGCGCAGAAAGGCATGACCGAGCTGTTTGAATTGCAGCGCGCCGCGTTGGCCGACTGATATCCAGAAGGGGTCCGATAATGAGTGACAGCTTGCAACCGTTCAGCAAACCGCCCCAAAGCGCTCGCCAGTGGGCGATGTTCTGTCACTTGTCGGCGTTTGCCGGACTGATGTTTCCGTTCGGCAATCTGCTGGGCCCACTGATTATCTGGCAGTTGAAGAAAGACTCCGATCCGTTTATCGACGCGCAAGGCAAGGAGGCGCTGAACTTTCAGATCACAGTCGCCATTGCGGCCACCGTCAGCATGCTGCTGGTGCTGCTGATCATCGGCTTTGCATTACTGACGCTGGTGGGGATCGGAGCCGCAGTGCTTGCGATCATTGCCGGGATAAAAGCCAATGACGGCGTCGATTATCGCTATCCGTTCACTTTGCGCCTGATCAAGTAGCATCACTTCGGGCAACGCAAAAAGCCGACTTGAAGTCGGCTTTTTCGTGTGCACTGTTCGCCTGACGATCAGATAGTCAGGGTCCAGTCGTAGTCCACGATCAATGGCGCGTGCTGCGAGAAGCGCGGCTGACGCGGCAGGCGAGCGCTGCGTACGAAGCGGCGCAAGCCTGGGGTCAGTATCTGATAATCGAAGCGCCAGCCCAGATTCAGCATCTCGGCCTGTTCGTTATCCGGCCACCAGCTGTACTGATCACCTTCGCGGCTGACTTCACGCAGGGCATCGACATAGCCCATGGTGCCGACAATCTCGTCCATCCAGGCGCGTTCAGGCGCCAGGAAGCCAGGAGACTGCTGGCTGTCACGCCAGTTTTTGATGTCGAGCTTCTGCTGCGCGACATAGAGCGATCCGCAATAGATGTATTCGCGACGCTTGCGGCGTTGCTTGTCCATGTACTTGCCGAAATCGTCCATGAGCTTGAATTTCTGATTCAGGTCTTCATCGCCATTCATCCCTGACGGAAAGAGCAGGGTAGCGATACTGACCTTGTCGAAATCTGCTTGCAGGTAGCGCCCGTAGCGGTCGGCTGTCTCGAAACCGAGACCGCTGATTACCGCCTTCGGTTGCAACCGCGAATAAAGCGCCACACCACCCTGAGCGGGAACCTCGGCTTCGCAGGCATAGAGGAAGTAACCGTCCAGCTGAAAGGCTGGATCATCCAGTTCAAAGGTGGAGGCGCGGGTGTCCTGTAAGCAGATGACGTCGGCATTCTGAGCTTGCAGCCAGCTGAGCAAACCACGCTCGACCGCAGCCTGAATGCCATTTACGTTCACACTGATGATCCGCATAAATGGCCCCAAAAATCACGTGCGTGTATGATACCCGAGCTCTACCTAATTAGCTAAATCCGTGGTATCCGGAGCTTTTTCCATGCAAGCGTATCAGCGCGATTTCATTCGTTTTGCCATCGATCGCGGTGTTCTGCGCTTCGGTGAGTTCACTCTCAAGTCCGGGCGCACCAGCCCGTACTTCTTCAATGCGGGGCTGTTCAACACCGGTTCCGCACTGGCACAACTGGGGCGTTTCTACGCAGCAGCCGTGGTTGAAAGCGGTATTGCCTTCGACGTTCTGTTCGGGCCCGCCTACAAGGGTATTCCGCTCGCCTCGGCAACTGCCGTGGCGCTGGCCGAGCATCATGACCGTGATCTGCCGTGGTGTTTCAACCGCAAGGAAGCCAAAGCGCACGGCGAAGGTGGCAGCCTGGTGGGCTCCCCGCTGGCGGGCAACGTGCTGATTATCGACGACGTCATTACTGCGGGCACGGCGATTCGCGAGGTTATGCAGATCATCAAGGACCAGAGCGCGACTGCGGCAGGTGTCCTGATTGCCCTCAATCGCCAGGAGCGCGGCAATGGCGAGCTGTCGGCGATTCAGGAAGTCGAGCGTGACTTCGGAATTCCGGTGGTGAGTATCGTGTCGCTGAATCAGGTGCTTGAGTTCCTGGCCGACGATCCGCAGCTCAAGCAGCATCTGCCTGCCGTCGAAGCCTATCGCATGCAATACGGAATCTGAGGACGAGCCTATGGCAGTCAGCGGCACGGAGCGGGCTTCGGTTTCAGGCGTACTGAGCGTTTTGGGGTTCTGGCTGGCTCTTGGCATGCTTGCGCCCTTGCTCGCTCAAGCGGCTGATGCGCCTGAAGCTCGACTTTATCGCTACGTCGACAGCCGTGGCGTGACCGTGATCGATACGCAAGGCGTGCCGCCCGACTACGTTGCCAAAGGCTATGAAGTGCTCAATGGTCGTGGCCGGGTGATACAGGTCGTACCGCCCGCGCCGACTGCCGAGCAGATTCGCCAGTCCGAAGCAGACAAGCGCCAGGCCGCTGCGGATGCACAGCTGTTAAGCCTTTACAGCAGTGTCGATGAGGTGGACCGCGTCAAGGTCCGTAAACTGGCCGAGCTGGATGCGCTGATTGGCGTTGCTCAGGGCAATATTCAGGGGCTGGCGGCTCAGCAGCGCAATCTGCAAGGCCAGGCAGCCGACCTGGAGCGTGCGGGGCGTCCTGTTCAGCAGGGGCTGGTCGATCAGTTGAATGACTTGCGCGATCAGCAGCAGAAGCTGCAAACCGATATCGCCGGGTATCAGGCCGCACGGGTGAAAGCCGAAGCCGGTTTCGCCGAAGATCGCCTGCGCGTACAGCGGCTGACTCAATGACCGGACGCAGAGCGTCCAGAAGCGCATGCCCACGCCTGTTTTTGATTCTGGCCGAAGGCCGTAGGAGCGAACTTGTTCGCGAAAGGGGTCGAAGCCAGACACCTGTCGTTCCTCACGCTCCAGCGTGGGAACGATAATCAGCGATCATCATCAGCCAACAAAAAGGCCCCGTCAGCGTCAGCTCACGGGGCCTTTGGGTGTTACGCCTGAATCAATGCCGCTTGCGGTTGGTGATCTGGGTGCCGACACCGCTGTCGGTGAAGATTTCCAGCAGGACCGCATTGGGCACTCGTCCATCGATGATGTGCGAGCTATTGACCCCACCCTGAACCGCTTCCAGCGCGCAACGGATCTTCGGCAGCATGCCGCCGTAGATCGTGCCGTCGGCGATCAGGCCGTCGACCTGCTCGGTGGTCAGCCCAGTCAGGACTTCGCCCTGCTTGTTCATCAGGCCGGCGATGTTGGTCAGCAGAATCAGCTTCTCGGCCTTGAGGGCTTCGGCAACCTTGCCTGCGACCAGGTCGGCGTTGATGTTGTACGACTCGCCGTCCGGGCCCACGCCGATAGGCGCTATGACCGGAATGAAATCCCCTTTGACCAGCATGTTGAGCAGCCCGGTGTTGACCCCGACCACTTCACCGACCTGACCGATGTCGATGATTTCGGGCTTGGTCATTTCCGGCGTCTGGCGCGTGACGGTGAGTTTCTTCGCACGAATCAGCTCAGCGTCCTTGCCGGTCAGGCCGATCGCGCTGCCGCCGTGACGGTTGATCAGGTTGACGATGTCCTTGTTGACCTGGCCACCCAGCACCATCTCCACCACATCCATAGTCTGCGCATCGGTCACGCGCATGCCATCGATGAAGTGGCTCTCGATGGACAGGCGCTTGAGCAGATCACCGATCTGCGGCCCGCCGCCGTGAACCACCACCGGGTTGATACCCACCGCTTTCATCAACACGATGTCGCGCGCAAAGCCGGTTTTCAGCTCTTCGCTCTCCATGGCGTTGCCGCCGTACTTGATAACCAGCGTCTTGCCGACAAAGCGGCGAATGTAAGGCAGCGCTTCGGAAAGGACCTTGGCTACATTAGAGGCGGCATCACGTTCGAGGGTCATTCAGGGCTCCAGTCAAAAGGAAAAACAATCAAAATGGCAGGTCGAGATCCGGTGCAACTTTTTTCAGCTCAGCGTGGAACACGTCCTTGATGCGCTGCAACTCAGCCTCGGTTTCGGCCTCGAAACGCAGCACCAGTACCGGCGTGGTATTGGACGCACGGACCAGACCCCAACCCTTCGGATAGTCCACGCGGACACCGTCGATGGTGGTCAGTTTGGCGTCGCCCCACTGCGCGTCGGTTTCAAGGGCCTTGATGATGCTGAACTTGGTGACATCCGTCACCTTGACGTTGATTTCAGGCGTCGAAATATCGTTCGGGAAGGTTTCGAACAGGTCTTCGGCATTGGCTGACTCCTGGCTGAGGATCTCCAGCAGACGTGCCGCACTGTAGATGCCGTCGTCAAAACCGAACCAGCGCTCCTTGAAGAAGATGTGGCCGCTCATTTCACCTGCGAGCAGCGCGCCACTCTTTTTCATTTCTTTCTTGATCAGCGAGTGGCCGGTTTTCCACATCACCGGACGACCGCCATGTTCGCTGATCAGCGGAGTCAGGCGACGTGTGCATTTGACGTCGAAAATGATGTCGGCACCCGGGTTGCGCTTGAGCACGTCCAGCGCGAACAGCATCAACAGGCGATCCGGGTAAACCACATTACCCTTGTTGGTCACGACACCGACACGGTCGCCGTCACCGTCGAACGCCAGGCCCAGATCGGCACCGGTTTCCTTGACCTTGGCGATCAGATCCTGCAGGTTTTCCAGCTTGCCCGGGTCCGGGTGGTGGTTGGGGAAGTTGCCGTCCACTTCCGCGAACAGCGAGATCACTTCACAACCCAGCGCTTCGATCAGCTGCGGGGCGATCACGCCTGCCGCGCCGTTGCCGCAGTCGACCACGACCTTCAGCTTGCGGGCCATGACGATGTCGTCCTTGATCTGCTTGAAGTAGCGATCGAGGATGTCGACTTTAGTGATGCTGCCTTTCTGCGAAGTCAGGTTGTTGGTCTTGATACGCTCGTGCAGCGCCTGGATCTGCTCGTTGGCGAGGGTGTCGCCGGCGATGACGATCTTGAAGCCGTTGTAGTCCTTGGGGTTGTGGCTGCCGGTCAGCATCACACCGGTCTTGCCTGCCAGCACGTTAGCGGCGTAATACAGTGCAGGCGTCGGCACCAGGCCCACATCGCTGACATGGCAGCCGCTGTCGTGCAGGCCTTGAATCAGTTGCTGCACCAGTTCCGGGCCGGAAAGGCGACCATCGCGACCGACGCTGACGTTGGGTTCGTTCTGCGCCAGGCTTTCGGAGCCGATGGCGCGGCCGATCCAGTAAGCCGTTTCAGCGTTGAGAGTGTCCCCGACCACGCCACGGATGTCGTAGGCGCGGAAAATAGTCTCGGGAAGGTTGGGTGCCACGGATGCTGGGCTGTTCATAGCGAGGGGATGCTCCGATCTCAGGAAGTCCTGGTTTTCATCGAGAAGGTCGATATCAAGGATATCGGTATCTTGAAACAGTGGATCGGTCCAGTCGGTGCGTGATGCAGCCACTGTGGACGGAGCACTGCCTTTGACAATATCTGCATCGCGCTGCTCACCTGCAACCAACGCAGGCACTGCCTGGGGTTGACTGCGAAGCGAGACACGAGCAAGGGCCTGCGCCAGACCACTCAGGGCCGGGAGGCTCAAACCGAAGGGTTTGACGGCTTTTCCGCGTGAGAGTTCTTGGAGCAACTGATCCAGTTGTCGTGCGTCGGCGCAAATACGCCGTTGCAGAGCTCTCTCGCTGCGATGCAAGCCAAGCAGCACGCCCGCTGCAGCGATAACCAGCGCCAGCAGCAAAAGTACGACGGAAGGCGAAGTTTTCAGGCCGGGGCCGGGCGTGAATTCGAGTTTCCAGCCTGAATAGCCGGTATCGAACACCTGCTGTTTGCCGCCGTCGGCCTGACCGCGCTGCAGGAAAACCTGTGCAGGTCCGTTGCCAAACTGCTGGCTGAGCACCACCTGCCCGGCCTCGGCAGGCAGTGCCGGCAAGGCATTGAGCAAGCGCTGCAGGTCAAAGGCCAGCAGCAATGTGCCCACCACCGGCTGAGTTGGCGCGGCACGTACCGGCGCAGCACTGTAGATCAACCAGCGCTCGCCCACCTTGCGAGCCTCCGGGGCGACGACCTCGCCTTGTGCAGCCTTGTTGAGCATATCCAGCGTGGCAAAACTTACCGGCAACGCGCCCTGCGTATCGACGTCAGCCAGGCCTTTGGGGTAAAGCCGCGCGCCTGCCAGGCCGTCCCAGCGAGTGAAGCGATCCTGTGCTGCCAGCAATGCGTAGGCATCATTGCTCTGAAGCGTCTGTACAAGTGTTGCGCCGGAGGCGGCCGATTGAGTGTCGGCATTGATCTGCCGCAGCGCCAGGCCAATGGCTGCCGCCTGACTGCCGCCCCATGCCTGAACAAGCTGATCCTGCTGCTGGGGGCTGGATATCAGCGCAACCCAGACCAGCGCCGCGGCGATTATCAGGCCGATTGTCGCAGGCACAAGGCCTGGAGCAAGCCCTTTCAGGCCCGCTGCAGGGGGAGAGTTATCGGCCGCAATAGCATGTTTTGGAGCGCTGTGCTGACTGCCTTTCACCGACCTCTCCCTGAGCCTTTTTCCAAACCCGGATTATTTGCCGAATGACGATTAATGGCTGCCGGAGTGGCCGAAGCCGCCTGCGCCACGCTGACTTTCGTCGAATGCTTCAACCAGCTCGAAGTGCGCCTGCACCACAGGCACCAGCACCAGTTGCGCAATACGCTCGCCCACCGCGATGTTGAATGCAGTCTGGCCACGGTTCCAGCACGACACCATCAATTCTCCCTGATAATCGGAGTCGATCAGACCCACCAGGTTACCCAGCACGATGCCATGTTTGTGACCCAGGCCGGAGCGCGGCAGGATCAACGCGGCAAGGCCCGGATCGCCGATGTAAATCGACAGGCCGGTAGGGATCAGCAGGGTCTGGCCGGGCTCGAGGACGGTATCCTCCTTGAGCATGGCACGCAGGTCCAGGCCTGCCGAGCCAACAGTGGCGTAGGCCGGGAGTGGAAATTCGTTGCCAATGCGAGGGTCGAGGATCTTGGCTTGTAGAGCGTGCATTCGTAGTTAAACCTGATTCATGCGGTCGGCGATAAAAGTGATCAGCTGGCGGGCAATCTTGGCCTTGCTGGTCTGGGCAAAAAGCGTTGCGTGCAACGCCCGGTCAATCACGCTGCAAGCGTTCTCTTCACTGTTGAAGCCGATGCTGGGGTTGGCGACATCGTTGGCGACAATCAGGTCCAGGTTCTTGTCCTTGAGCTTGCGGGCAGCATAGTCGAGCAGGTGTTCGGTCTCGGCGGCGAAGCCGACGCTGAAAGGGCGATCCGGGCGGGTTGCGATGGTCGCCAGAATATCCGGATTGCGGACCATCTGCAGCAGCAAGCCGTCACCGTTTGAGGGATCTTTCTTCAATTTGTGCGGGGCGACAACTTCCGGACGGTAGTCAGCCACCGCTGCCGAGGCGACGAACAGGTCACAGGGGATGGCAGCCTCGCACGCCGCCAGCATGTCGCGGGCGCTGACCACGTCGATGCGCGAGACGCGATCCGGCGTCGGCAGATTGACTGGCCCGGTGATCAGCGTGACGCGCGCACCGGCTTCCACAGCCGCTTCGGCCAGGGCAAAGCCCATTTTTCCGGAGCTGTGGTTGGTGATGTAACGCACCGGATCGATGTTTTCCTGGGTCGGGCCAGCGGTGATCAGCACATGCTTGCCGGTCAGGCTCAGGCGCTGGAAACAGTCCGCTGCGCACTGGGTCAGATCGTCGGCCTCCAGCATGCGACCGAAGCCGACATCGCCGCAGGCCTGACTGCCGGACGCTGGCCCAAACACACGAAAGTCACGCTCTTCAAGCTGCCGGGTATTGGCTTGCACTGAGGCGTCACGCCACATTGCCTGATTCATCGCCGGTGCGATGGCGACGGTGGCATCGGTTGCCAGCACGATGGTGGTCAGCAAGTCGTTGGCGATGCCTTGCGCCAGGCGCGCGATCAGGTCGGCGGTGGCCGGAGCGATCAGGATCAGGTCGGCCCATTTGGCCAGTTCGATATGGCCCATCGCGGCCTCTGCGGCCGGGTCGAGAAGGTCCAGGTGCACAGGGTGCCCGGACAGGGCCTGCATGGTCAGCGGCGTAATGAACTCTGCTCCGCCTTTGGTCATGACGACACGCACTTCAGCGCCCTGATCGCGCAGGCGGCGGACCAGCTCGGCGCTCTTGTAGGCCGCGATGCCGCCGCCGACGCCAAGAACGATGCGTTTTCGATACAGCCGCTGCATAGACCTGCCTTTTTGGTCGAGTGAATACGCGACGCCCATGACGCCTCCCCAGGCCAGGCCGTCGCGCAAAAAAGATGGGCTAAGATAGCACAGCGACTGCACCGCAACAGCGGTGCCCAATCACATGGAGGTGCTATGAGTATTCGCAGTTGGCCCGCGGCCGAACGCCCGCGGGAACGCTTGTTGGAGTTGGGAGCGGGGAGCCTTTCCGACGCCGAGTTGCTGGCTATCTTTTTACGCACTGGGGTGGCCGGAAAAAGCGCCGTAGACCTTGCCCGTCATCTTCTGAATCAATTCGACGGGCTCAGATCGTTACTGGATGCTGACCTGTCCACGTTTACCTCCCAACTCGGGCTGGGGCCTGCCAAATTTGCTCAGTTGCAGGCTGTCATGGAGATGGCGCGCCGGCACATGGCCGAGTCCTTGCGCCGTGACTCAGCGCTGGAAAACCCCACTCAGGTGCGCAACTACCTGAAGGCTCAGCTCAGACATGAACAGCATGAAGTTTTCGCCTGCCTGTTTCTGGACAACAAACACCGGGTCATGACCTTCGAGATACTGTTTCGCGGGACGATCAACGCCTCCTATGTGCATCCGCGCCAGGTGGTGAAGCGAGCGATGGCTCACAACGCCGCCAGCCTGATCCTCTGCCACAACCATCCTTCCGGCATCACCACGCCCAGCCGTTCCGACATAGACCTGACCAAGCGCCTCAAGGAAGCACTGATGCTGGTGGATGTTCATGTGCTGGACCACGTGATCGTGGGCGACGGCGAGCCACTGTCGATGGTCGAGCGCGGGTTGATGTAGCGCTCACGCGGGAACGATAGGGCGGGATTCGGCTTATCGTTCCCGCTCTCTGCGTGGTAATGCCGTTCTGGACGCTCTGCGTCCGGTCTTGTGGTGGGGCGTGCCAATGCAGGGCATTGGCACGCCAGTTACGCAGACGGGCCTAGGTCTGGCGATTTACTTGACCTGCACCTTGTAGAAATCCTGCCTGCCAAACGGGCTGACCTGATAACCCGTGACGTCCTTGCGTACCAAGGCTGCTGCGGTCGGGTGGGCGAGGGGTATCCACAGTGCCTGCTGTTGGATCTGTTGTTGCGCCGAATGGTACAGCTTGCTGCGTTCGCCCTGATCGCTGACGGACTTACCGTCGGTGATGAGCTTGTCCAGCGTCTTGTCGCAATAGCGGGCAAAGTTGGTGCCTGACTGCACGGCAGCGCAGGAAAACTGCGGCGTCAGGAAGTTATCCGGGTCGCCGTTGTCGCCCGCCCAGCCCATGAACAGCAGGTCATGTTCACCGGCCTTGGCGCGTCGAATCAGCTCGCCCCATTCAATGATCTTGATCTCGGCATCAATACCTATCTGTTTCAAGTCAGACTGCAGCAGTTGAGCGCCCAGACTCGGATTCGGGTTCAGCAGGCTGCCGGAAGGCCGGGTCCAGATAGTGGTCTTGAAACCATCCTTCAGACCGGCTTTGGCCAGCAAAGTCTTGGCCTTGGCGACATCGTGATGATAGCCGGGCAGGTCTTTGGCGTAGCTCCAGGTGTTGGGCGGATAAGGGCCATTGGCCGCCTCGGCGGTACCTTCGAACACGGCCTTCAGGTAATTGGCCTTGTCGAACGCCAGGTTGATGGCCTGACGAACTTCAGGCTTGTCGAATGGTGGGTGCTGACTGTTGATCGCGACAAACGCGGTCATGAATGCTTCAGTCTTCTCGACCTTGAGCGAGTCATCCTCGCTGGCCGCCTGAATATCCAGAGGCTTTGGCGAAAGCGCTATCTGGCACTCGTTCTGACGGACTTTCTGCAGGCGCACATTGGCGTCCGCTGTGATGGCATACACCAAGGTGTCGACATCAGACTTGCCGGCGAAGTAATCCTTGAACGCCTCATAACGCACCACGGCATCTTTCTGGAAGCGCTTGAACACGAACGGCCCGGTGCCGATCGGCTGGCTGTTGAGTTTTTCCGGCGTGCCGGCTTTCAGGAGTTGCGCGGTATATTCGGCCGAGTAGATCGACGCAAAACCCATGCTCAGCGTGGCCAGGAAGGTCGAGTCCGCCCGATTGAGTGTAAAGCGGACGGAGTGCGCGTCAGGCGCTTCGATGCTCTTGATCAGCGCGGGCAACTGCATGGATTGCGCATGCGGGAAGCCGCTCTGGGCAATCTTGTGCCACGGGTTCTGCGGGTCGAGCATGCGCTGGAAGCTGAACAGCACGTCATCGGCGCTCAGCTCGCGGCTCGGCTTGAAATAGTCTGTGGTATGAAATTTCACTCCGGAGCGCAGCTTGAAGTCGTAAGTCAGGCCGTCTTTGGATACGGTCCAGCTTTCTGCCAGGCTCGGTACCAGCTTGCCGCTCTGGGCATCGAAGTCCACCAGACGGTTCATCAGCACGTCGGCCGATGCGTTGGTGGTGGTCAGGGAGTTGTACTGCACAACGTCGAAGCCTTCGGGACTGGCTTCGGTACAGACCACAAGGCTCGACGCCTGGGCGGCAATCGGAAGCAGCAACGGAACAAGCAAAAAAGGGAGTGCAGCTAGGCGCATGGCGTTATTTCCTGTTCAGAAAGGGCCCCATCTGCCGGCGCAGTCTGGTGAGGGACTAACCCTAGACCATGTACTGGCGTAGAACAATCGTCTCGGCGCGACGAGCGGTCGATTTGCCTGTGCCCCCGCATTGCTTGAGCATACCGCCGCGCAGAGCGGATTCATTCGGGTCAAAGTGCTTTGCCTGTTGTTGCGTCCAAGGGTTTCTGGTATAAAACAGCGCTCTTTTCTAGGGGCCCGGTTCCTTCACTGTAGGTGTAGCCGGTAAGACCCTTAAAGAAACGCGGCGCCTGGCGCCAAATGACTGAGAGATTAAGCGGCCAACCCATGCCGGGTTGGGCATGTGGTTTTAGAGGGCTGAGGCATGTCGAGAGTATGTCAAGTTACCGGTAAGGGTCCGGTGACTGGGAATAACATTTCCCACGCAAACAACAAAACCCGTCGTCGTTTCCTGCCAAACCTGCAGCATCACCGCTTCTGGGTTGAAGGCGAGAAGCGTTTTGTTCGTCTGCGCGTATCTGCTAAAGGCATGCGTATCATCGACAAGCGTGGCATTGAAGTTGTGCTCGCTGAACTGCGTCGCGACGGCAAAATTTAAGGGAGAGAATCATGCGTGAATTGATCCGTTTGGTGTCGAGCGCTGGTACAGGCCATTTCTACACCACCGACAAGAACAAACGTACTACCCCGGATAAAATCGAAATCAAAAAATTCGATCCGGTTGTACGCAAGCACGTGATCTACAAAGAAGGCAAAATCAAGTAATTGATTCTGTCAGCTACAAAAAAACCCGCCTCGGCGGGTTTTTTTGTGTCTGCGCTCCTGGCATAGCTGCAAGAGCAGTACTTATTTATCCGCAGCGGCTTCAAACACCACATAAATCTTGCGGCATGTTTCCAGCACCTCCCAAGTGCCCTTGAAGCCGGCTGGAATCACGAAACGGTCGCCTGCGCGCAGGGTTTTCGCGTTGCCCTGCTCGTCGCGCAGGACTGAAACACCCTGCACAATCTCGCAATACTCATGCTCCGAGTAATTCACCTGCCACTGCCCGGGCTCGCCATTCCAGACCCCCGCGCTCATCTGTCCGCAGGGGCTGTTGTAGTGGTTGTAGAGGGTTTGTGCCGGATCGCCCTTAAAGACCTTTTCCGGTGCAGGGCGATAGTGCTCGGCGGCGGTGCTCGCTTCACTGAAGTCGACGATGCTTTCGATGCTCATGATGGGCCCCTTGTCCTGAATGCGTTGAGGGTTTGACGTGCGTGCTGTGCGTTAGTGCCTCGGCGCGCGTGCGGAGCTGTTTAATAAAATCAACATAAAAGCACCGTAGCGGCTATTTATGTCAAATATATTGGTTTTGTCGGGCCGCTGGTTTAGGGTAACGGCCTTCCTGAAAAATTTCAGATTGTGTCTTTAATCAACCATGACACACCCACATTCAACAAGAGGAGGACATGCAAATGACCACCCTGACTCGTGCTGACTGGGAGCAACGCGCCCAGCATTTGAAGATCGAAGGCCGTGCCTTCATTCAAGGTGAATACACCGCAGCCTCCTCCGGCGAGACGTTTGATTGCATCAGCCCGGTCGATGGCCGGATGCTTGCCAAGGTCGCCAGTTGCGACACCGCTGACGCGCAACGCGCTGTCGACAGTGCGCGCAGCGCCTTCAACTCGGGTGCCTGGTCGCGACTGGCTCCGGCCAAACGCAAGGAAACCATGATCCGTTTCGCCGGGCTGCTCAAGCAAAATGCCGAAGAGCTGGCCCTGCTTGAGACTCTGGACATGGGCAAACCGATTGGCGACTCGTTCGGTGTCGACATCCCCGGTGCTGCCAGAGCCCTGAGCTGGAGCGGCGAAGCCATCGACAAGCTGTATGACGAGGTCGCCGCAACGCCTCATGACCAATTGGGCCTGGTTACCCGAGAGCCGGTCGGCGTCGTCGCCGCCATCGTGCCGTGGAACTTCCCGTTGATGATGGCTTGCTGGAAGCTTGGTCCTGCACTGTCCACCGGCAATTCCGTGATCCTGAAGCCGTCGGAGAAGTCTCCGCTGACCGCCATTCGTATTGCGCAACTGGCCATCGAGGCAGGCATACCTGCGGGCGTGCTCAACGTATTGCCGGGTTACGGTCATACCGTCGGCAAGGCGCTGGCGCTGCATATGGACGTGGATACCGTGGTGTTTACCGGTTCGAGCAAAATCGCCAAACAACTGATGATTTACGCAGGCGAGTCGAACATGAAACGCGTCTGGCTGGAAGCCGGTGGCAAAAGCCCGAATATCGTCTTTGCCGACGCGCCGGATTTGCAGGCCGCCGCCGAAGCAGCCGCCAGCGCAATTGCTTTCAATCAGGGCGAAGTCTGCACTGCCGGTTCTCGGCTGCTGGTCGAGCGCTCTATCAAGGAACGCTTCCTGCCGATGGTGCTTGAGGCATTGGCCACCTGGAAGCCCGGCAATCCGCTGGACCCTGCGACCAACGTGGGCGCGCTGGTCGACACCCAGCAGATGAACACAGTGCTGTCTTACATCGAAGCCGGTCACGCCGAGGGTGCCAGACTGGTTGCAGGCGGCAAGCGCATTCTGCAGGAGACCGGCGGCACGTACGTCGAACCGACCATTTTCGACGGCGTGAACAACGCCATGAAGATCGCCCAAGAGGAGATCTTCGGCCCGGTACTTTCAGTGCTGACGTTCGACAGCGACGAAGAGGCGATACAGATAGCCAACGACACGCCTTATGGCCTGGCTGCTGCCGTGTGGACCGCCAATATCTCCAGAGCACACCTGACCGCCAAGGCACTGCGCGCGGGCAGCGTATGGGTCAACCAATACGACGGCGGCGATATGACTGCCCCGTTCGGTGGCTTCAAGCAGTCAGGCAACGGTCGTGATAAATCGCTGCATGCCTTCGACAAATACACCGAGCTGAAATCCACCTGGATCAAGCTGTAAGTCAGGAGCGCGACACCTATCGTGCCGACGCTCCAGCGTCGGTACGCCGTTCTGGACGTTCGGCGTCCGGTCTTGCGTTTGCGGCGCGGCGTAGATTTGTGACGCGGAGCGTCACGCAAGGCATTCCCACGCTGGAGCGTGAGGAACGATAACCTTAACTATCGTGCGACGCTCCGCGTCCTGGCTTGCGTTTGCGGCGTGGCGCAGATTTGTGACGCGGAGCGTCACGCAAGGCATTCCCACGCTGAAGCGTGAGGAACGATAACCTTAACTATCGTGCGACGCTCCGTGTCCTGGCTTGCGTTTGCGGCGTGGCGCAGATTTGTGACGCAGAGCGTCACGCAAGGCATTCCCACGCTGGAGCGTGAGGAACGATAACCTTAACTATCGTGCGACGCTCCGCGTCCTGGCTTGCGTTAGCGGCGTGGCGCAGATTTGTGACGCGGAGCGTCACGCACGGCATTCCCACGCTGGAGCGTGAGGAGCGATAACCTCAACTATCGTGCGACGCTCCGCGTCGCATGCCGTTCTGGACGCTCTGCGTCCGGTCTTGATTGCGCCGTTAGGGCAGCAGGAGCTTGATAATGCGTTGGGGTACTTATTTTGCCGTGCTGGCGTCCGTGTTGGGCGTCGGGCTGGCAATGGGCGTCAGCATGCCGCTGGTTTCATTGCGTCTGGCAGACTGGGGCTACGGCTCGTTTGCCATTGGCATCATGGCGGCGATGCCTGCGGTGGGTGTGCTGGTGGGTGCGGCGCTGGCCAGTCGTCTCGCCGCGCGCTTCGGTACCGCCAAGCTGATGCGCCTGTGCCTGTGGGGCGGCGCCGTTTCGGTCGGCGCACTGGCGCTGCTGCCGTATTACGGAGTCTGGCTGGTCTTGCGCTTGGCGCTCGGGGTGATTCTGACCATCGTCTTCGTGCTGGGTGAAAGCTGGATCAACCAACTGGTGATCGAGCGTCTGCGCGGACGGCTGGTAGCGCTGTATGGCAGCACTTACGCCTTGAGCCAACTGGCTGGCCCGCTGTTACTGGGCGTTATCGGCACTCAGGCCGACTACGGCTTCTGGATTGGCGTGCTGCTACTGGTCGGCTCTCCGTTCCTGCTGCTGGGTCGCACGGGTGCGCCATCGACTGAATCCTGCAACGTGACCTTCACTGATCTGGCGGGCTTCTGTCGCGGCATGCCCGCTATCGCCTGGGCAGTGGCGCTATTCGCTGCATTCGAAGCCTTGATCCTCACGCTGCTGCCGCTCTACTGCATACGCCACGGGTTCACCCCGGAAGTCGCCCTGATCATGGTCAGTGTGGTGGTGATAGGTGACGCGTTACTGCAGCTGCCGATCGGCATGCTCGCTGATCGCGTTTCGCGCCGCGCAATGTTTACCGGATGCGCCGTTTTGTTGCTGGCGTCCAGTCTGCTGGTGCCGTTACTGATCGATACCGTTCTGATCTGGCCGCTCTGGACAGTGTTCGGCGCCAGTGCTGGCGGGCTGTTTACCCTGTCGCTGATCCTGATCGGCGAGCGTTACCGAGATGATTCACTGGTCCGCGCCAATGCGCATGTCGCTCAACTGTGGGGCATCGGTTGTCTGATCGGGCCCCTGATAGCGGGCGCGGGCAGTCAGTGGGTCAGCGGTGAGGCCTTGCCGTTGCTGATGGCGGCAGGTGCCTTTGGCCTGCTGATTCTGATCAGGCGACGTGGAGCGTTCGGGGTTGCCCAGGCTGCGCCCGCCTAAAGCATTCTTTCCAGGCCGATGGCACGGCTCATCCACGCGTTGAAACGCCGCCACCAGTCACCGGGTTCGGTATGCAGCGTGTGGATCTGGCCATTGTCTTCGGTCACCCACACCACTTTGCCATCCTCCAGCTTTGCCTGGTAAGTGAGCGAGGGAGCCATACCCTGAAGCGTCAGTTCGCGCAGCTCTTCGGCCAGTTGCGGACTGTCGACCAGCACGCCGACTTCAGTGTTCCATAGCACAGAACGCGGGTCAAAATTGAATGAGCCGACAAAGACTTTCTGCCGATCGAAGATCATCGCCTTGCTGTGCAGGCTTGATTCCGAACTGGCCAATGAGCTGCTTTTCTTGAACAAATGCGGGCCGCTGCCGCGCATGGTTTCGGTATCGCCAGGCTGGCGGCGCAGTTCGAACAGCTTCACGCCATGCTCCAGCAGCGCCTTGCGGTAAGGCGCGTAGCCGCCATGCACGGCAGGAACGTCGGTGGCTTCCAGTGAATTGGTCAGCAGGCTGACGTTGACGCCGGCATCGGCACGGCCGGTCAGGTACAGCAAACCTTCCTGACCCGGTACAAAGTACGCCGAAATCAGCATCAGTTCCTTGCGAGTGTTCAGCAGCTCGGGGGCCAGTTGCGTGGTCAGTAGCAGGTGCGGATCCGGGTCTCCCTGCGCCAGTACCTTGGTCGGCGCGTCCCACAATGCCTGGTTGTGCGCCCAGACCAGCTCGTTGAGCCAGGTCTTCATGCGTGGCTGAGTCTTGTAGGCCATCAATCGCTCATACAGAGCCTTGTGTTGCTGATGCGCCTGCTCCAGTGAATCGTCCAGTCGCTGCCGCGCCTGGGCCAGATCCTCACCGTCGGGCAGGAAGTACATGAACGCATCAATGGGCTTGCTGAGCGTGCTGTTCCAGTATTGATCGAAGCTGTGGCCGAGCTGTTCGGCGACCGGTCCCACGCTTAGCATGTCGATATCGGTGAAGTTCAGGTTCGGCTCGGCGTCGAAGTATTCATCGCCCAGATTGCGCCCGCCAACGATGGCCACACTGCCGTCGGCCAGCCACAGTTTGTTGTGCATGCGCCGGTGCTGACGCGACAGGTTCATCAAACGCCCCAGGCTGCGCGTGATGCCGGTCTCGCGCCCCAGATTTTGCGGGTTGAACAGGCGAATCTGAATGTTCGGGTGCGCGGCGAGGGTGGCGATGGCCTGATCCAGCCCGTCGCTGGTGGTGTCGTCCAGCAGGATGCGCACCCGCACGCCACGGTCTGCCGCTTTGAGCAGTTCGTCGATCAGAGCGCGCGTGCTCAGGCCGTCATGGACGATGTAATACTGCAGGTCGAGGCTGCTTTTGGCGTTACGGATCAGCTCGGCGCGCGCCTTGAATGCATCGCTGCTGTCGGGCAGCAGGCGAAAGCCGGAACGCCCGTCGTGGGGCATCGCCATGGCTTGAATAGAGCGGCCGAAAGCAGAACTCGAGGGCGGCATGGCCTGGCTTGGCTCGCTGGCAAGTTGCTGATGTGCGCAACCGCTGACGCACAGTGCAACCAGCAGGCAAAAGGGCAAGGCCCATGAGTTATTCAAATTGATCTTCCGCGTCTGTACATGGCTCGACTTGGCGTTATGACCCGAAAAACCGGGAAAGATTTGCCAGCGTCAGTCAGTTTGCGCATTCAGTAGTGCAATTGTCTCGCCCACGATACGCACAGCGTTCTCGATTTCGCGGCTCGGTTTGGCCGCGAAGTTCATGCGCATGCAGTTACGGTACTTGCCCGAGGCGGAAAAAATACTGCCCACCGCGATCTGTACACCCTTGTCCAACAGCGCGCGGTTCAGGCGCAGCGTGTCGAAGCCTTCGGCCAGTTCCACCCACAGCATGAAACCGCCTTGCGGGCGGCTGGCGCGGGTGCCTTCGGGAAAGTAGCGCATCACCCAGTCGATCATCTGGTCGCGACTGCGCTGGTATTGGGTTCTCATGCGCCGTACATGCGGCTCGTAATGGCCGCCTTCGATGAAGTCGGCGATGGCCAACTGGGGCTGCGGTGCAGTCGAGCCGGTGCCGATGTATTTCATGTGCAGCACCTGCTCCAGATACCGCCCCGGCGCTACCCAGCCAATCCGCAGGCCGGGTGCCAGGGTCTTGGAAAACGAGCTGCACAGCAGGACACGACCGTCTTCATCGAAGGATTTGATGGTGCGCGGGCGAGGGTAGTTGTAAGCAAGATCGCCATACACATCGTCCTCGATGATCGCCACATCGAAACGTTGCGCCAGCGTCAGCAACGCACGTTTGCGGGCTTCGGGCATGACGTAACCCAGCGGGTTGTTGCAATTGGGCGTCAGCTGAATGACCTTGATCGGCCATTGCTCAAGGGCCAGTTCCAGCGCCTCGAGGCTAATGCCGGTCAATGGGTCGGTGGGGATTTCGAGGGCCTTCATGCCCACACCCTTGAGCGTCTGCATGGCGCCGAAGAAACTGGGCGAGTCCACCGCAACGATGTCACCCGGCGAGCAAATGGCACGGACGCTCGCTGACAGCGCTTCATGGCAGCCATTGGTGACGATCTGGTCATTGGCGGTCAGGTTGCAGCCCGAGTCGAGCATCAGCCGGGCGATTTGCTCACGCAGCCTGCGCACGCCGTAGATGTTGTCGTAATACAGTCCCGGCATGTCTTGGTGGCGACTCAACTGACTCAGCGCACGCATCAACGGTTTCAGGGTAGGGCTGGTGGCATCGGGCATGCCGCGCCCCAGTTGCGTGACCGCTTCGAGAGGTGCCACCCGAATCAGGTCCAGCACCTGATCCCATTGAGAGATATCCACAGGCCGCTGGACGGGTCGCCCGACAGCAGGCAGTGCAGGTGCCGCTCGACTGACCGATACGAAATAGCCGGATTTGGGTTTCGGCGCTGCCAGGCCGTTGTCCTCCAGCACCCGATACGCTTGCTGCACGGTGCTCAGGCTGACGCCATGTTCGACACTTAACGCGCGCACCGATGGCAGGCGGTCGCCAGGGCGGTAGAAGCCGTTTTCGATCCGCGAGCCGAGCAGTTCGGCGAGGTTGACGTAAAGCGTCATGACGTACTCTCAGGATGGTGAGCGTGGTATAGCAATACAGATTGGGCAAAAATATAGCATTCAGTGCTGTTTTCGCCTCATCTGTATGGAAAATATAACCTGTTTTTGAATCTGTAATGGTTTGGCCGTTCGTTTCATCATAGACCCACACCCACCCAGGATGAGGGAAACGGAAATGAACGGGTTCAGCGATGTACGCCTTGCGCTTCACAGCCAGGAATTGAATGACTATCGGCCAACTGCGGTCAGAACGGTCCGCTCAAACAAGGCCGATCTGTTGGCGGGCATGGGTCGCTGGGCGCTGTATCGTCACCGCTGGGCCTCTCGCCGCACCTTGCTGGAGCTGACGGACGATCAGTTGCGCGACATCGGGCTGGATTTCCAGCAGGCGCGGGTCGAAGCGATGAAACCGTTCTGGAGGCCCTGAGCCTTTCAGCGCAGCTCTTTGAGCCGGTGCCAGAGCATGCCCAATGCCAGTAACGGCGAGCGCAAGTGTTTACCGCCCGGAAAGGTCATGTGTGGCACTTTGGCGAATAACTCGAAGCCATCGCTGTGTTGCCCGGCGATGGCTTCGGCCAGCAAGCGACCTGCAAGATGTGTCGCGTTCAGACCATGCCCCGAGTAAGCCTGAGCATAAAACACGTTGGGGTGCTGCTTGAGCTGGCCAATTTGCGGCAGGCGATTGGCACCGATGCCGATCATCCCACCCCACTGGTAATCGATCTTCACTGAAGCCAGTTGCGCAAACACATCGAGCATCTTCGGCCGCATGTAAGCGGCGATGTCCCGTGGGTCGCGGCCCGAATAGTGACAGGCGCCCCCGAACAGCAAACGCCGATCCGCTGACAGCCGGTAGTAATCTACAGTCACGCGCTGATCACAGACCGCCATGTCCTGCGGCAACACTTCCCGGGCCTGAGCCTCGCTCAAGGGTTCGGTCGCGATGATGTAACTGCCCGCGGGCAATACCTTGCCGCTTATTTCCGGATTCAGATCGTTGAGGTAAGCGTTGCAGCCCAGCACCAGCGTTTTCGCCAGCACCGCCCCCTGAGCCGTATGCACTTTGACCTGCGGGCCGTAGTCGATTCTCGTCACTGCAGAATGTTCGAACAACCGAACGCCCAATGACTGCGCTACGGCAGCTTCTCCCAAAGCCAGATTCAACGGGTGCAGATGTCCGGAACCCATGTCGATCAAACCGCCGACGTAACGGTCGGAGCCTACGACACTGCGCATCTGATCGGCTTGCAGCAACTTAAGCTCATGACGGTAACCCAGGCTGCGCAGTTCATCGGCATCTTCGGCAAGGCTGTGCAGGTCGCGCGGCTTGTTGGCCAGGTCGCAATAACCCCATTTCAGGTCGCAATCGATAGCGTGCCGCTCGATGCGCTGACGCACGATATTGACCGCCTCAATGCCCAGCAGCTTCAGCTGCCGCACACCCTCGCTGCCGATGACATTGGCGAACTGCTCGACACCGTGGCCGACCCCGCGAATCAGCTGGCCGCCATTGCGTCCGCTGGCACCCCAGCCAATCCTGCGTGCCTCAAGCAACGCGACACTCAGCCCGCGCTCGGCCAGTTCGATGGCGGTGTTGAGGCCGGAAAATCCGCCGCCCACCACGCACACATCAACCTTCACCTCGCCTTGCAGCGCAGGGTAATCCGGTTGCGGATGGCTGCTGGCGGCGTAGTAGGAGGCAACATGCTGGTCGTCGTGAAGAGTCGGGTGCTGAACGCGGGCGTTCATGAGCGGGTCCTGTCGGTGGCGGTTTGCGTGTGGGGAGGATAAGCCGCTGTCATGAGCCTGCCAACTGGGGCAAACTCAGCGCATTGTGTAGGAATGGTTGATTCAATGAGCTGCAACCGTCAGAAAATAAGTGATCTGCGCCGCCAGATTCCCTCGTTCGAGTGTGTACCTGGCTGCCACGACTGCTGCGGCCCGGTTACCACGTCGCCCGAAGAAATGTCGCGCCTGCCGCGCAAGACTGCCGCCGAACAGGACGCCGCGCTCGATGAGCTCAATTGCGTGCACCTTGGCCCGCAGGGCTGCACCGTGTATGACGAACGCCCGTTGATCTGCCGCCTGTTTGGCACCACCGACAGCCTGCCATGCCCGAATGGCCGTCGCCCGGTCGAACTGATTCACCCGCGGGTAGAGAAGCAGATACACGAATATATGGCTTCCACCCGACAAGTGCTGGTCTAGCGCAATCAGTCGGCAATCGGCAGGTTCAGGCTCTCTTTCACTTCTTCCATCACGATATAGCTCTTGGACTCACGCACGTGCGGCAGCTTGAGCAGGATATCGCCCAGCAGTTTGCGGTAGGACGCCATCTCGGAAATGCGCGCCTTGACCAGATAGTCAAAGTCGCCTGATACCAAGTGGCACTCCAGCACATGCGGAAGCTTCAACACGGCACGGCGGAACTCCTCGAAGGTGTCGCCAGACTTGTAGTCCAGACTGATTTCCACAAACACCAGCAGGCTGGCCTTCAGGCTTTGCGGGTTCAGGCGGGCGTTGTAGCCCATGATGATGCCCTCGCGTTCCAGCCTGCGAACCCGCTCGGTACACGGAGTGGTCGAGAGGCCGACGCGCTCGCCCAGTTCGGTAAACGAGATACGCCCATCTGCCTGGAGGATGCGCAGGATATTGCGGTCGATCTTGTCCAGTTCACGATTTGACTGGTGTTGAGTGCGCATGGGTTATTTCCCCTCTACCAAAGCGTTTATCGCCGGGAATAAACGCCAAATATAGATGTTTATACAGTGAGAAGCACTGCCCATTGCTCAATATACTGCGCACATTCTTGCTTAAAACTTCAAAACGTCAGCGGATATCCGCGATGAGGTCATCTACATGCGCGTTCTGGTCCTTGGAAGTGGTGTAATCGGTACAACCAGTGCTTATTATCTGGCGCGTGCCGGTTTTCAGGTGACCGTGGTAGACCGCCAGCCAGCCGCCGCCATGGAGACCAGCTTTGCCAATGCCGGCCAGGTCTCGCCAGGCTATGCCTCGCCATGGGCCGCGCCGGGTGTTCCGCTGAAGGCGATCAAGTGGTTGCTGCAGCGCCACGCGCCATTGGCGATCAAGGCCACGGCAGATATCGATCAATACCTGTGGATGGCGCAAATGCTGCGCAACTGCACCGCCAGCCGCTATACCGTGAATAAAGAGCGCATGGTGCGCCTGTCCGAATACAGCCGCGATTGTCTCGATGAACTGCGCCTGGAAACAGGTATTGCCTACGAAGGGCGCAGCCTGGGTACTACTCAGCTGTTCCGCACTCAGGCGCAACTGGACAACGCTGCCAAGGATATTGCCGTGCTCGAGCAGTCCGGTGTTCCGTACGAGCTGCTCGATCGCGACGGCATCGCCCGTGTCGAGCCCGCACTGGCCGGTGTGACCGGCATTCTCAGCGGTGCACTGCGCTTGCCGAATGACCAGACCGGCGATTGCCAGTTGTTCACCACGCGCCTTGCAGAAATGGCCGTAGAGCTGGGTGTCGAGTTCCGCTACGGACAGAACATCGAGCGCCTCGACCACGCTGGCGACCGCATCAATGGTGTGTGGATCGACGGTAAGCTGGAAACAGCCGACCGCTACGTGCTGGCGCTGGGCAGCTATTCTCCGCAACTGCTCAAACCGCTGGGTATCAAGGCTCCGGTTTACCCGCTGAAGGGTTATTCGCTGACGGTGCCGATCACTAACCCGGCCATGGCTCCGACCTCGACCATTCTCGATGAAACCTACAAGGTCGCCATCACCCGCTTCGACAACCGCATCCGGGTCGGCGGCATGGCGGAAATCGCCGGTTTCGACCTGTCGCTCAATCCTCGTCGACGCGAAACACTGGAGATGATCGTCGGTGACCTCTATCCTCAGGGTGGCGACCTGACCCAGGCCAGTTTCTGGACCGGGTTGCGTCCGACCACTCCCGATGGCACACCGATTGTGGGTGCAACACCGTTCCGCAACCTGTTCCTCAATACCGGCCATGGCACATTGGGCTGGACGATGGCGTGTGGTTCCGGTCGCTTGCTGGCAGACCTCATTGCCCGCAAGACACCCCGTATCAGTGCCGAAGGCCTCGATATCTCTCGTTACGGCAACACTCAGGAGAATGCACAGCATGTCAATCCAGCGCCAGCTCACCAATGAGCGCATGAGTCAGGTCGTTGTCCACAACGGCACCGTCTATCTGTCGGGCCAGGTCGGCGATGACATGACTGCAGGTGTCGAGCAACAGACCCGCGAGGTTTTGAACAGTATCGAGCGCCTGCTCGACCTGGCCGGCACTGACAAGACTCGCATTCTGTCGGTCACGATCTATCTGAAAGACATCGATGCTCATTTTGCCGGCATGAACAGCGTCTGGGACAAATGGCTGCCCAAGGGTGTCGCGCCTGCGCGTGCAACCGTCGAGGCCAAGCTGTGCGAGCCGGAAATCCTCGTCGAACTGTCGGTTGTCGCCGCGCTGCCTTGAGTCTGCTGTCTTCATACTGTTGTGCCCGACGCATCTCTGCGTCGGGGTTTTTCTGACCCTTTTCACCCTTCAGGCAAGAAACGTCATCATGCGTCCAGCCCGCGCCTTAATTGATCTTCAGGCACTGCGTCACAACTACCAACTGGCTCGTGAACACCGCGGCGGCAAAGCGCTCGCGGTGATCAAGGCCGATGCCTATGGTCACGGTGCGGTACGCGTCGCCCAGGCACTGGAAGCCCAGGCCGACGGTTTCGCAGTGGCCTGCATCGAAGAAGCGCTCGAGCTACGCGCGGCAGGCATCCGCGCACCTGTTCTGCTGCTTGAAGGTTTTTTCGAAGCCGATGAACTGGCGCTGATTGTCGAGCACAACTTCTGGACGGTCGTGCATTCGACCTGGCAGCTGGAGGCCATCGAGCAGGCGCAGCTTGCCAAACCTTTAACGGTCTGGCTCAAGATTGACACGGGCATGCACCGCGTCGGCCTGTACCCGCATGAATATCAGGCCGCCTATCAACGCCTGCTGGTAACCGGCAAAGTGGCCAGAATCGTCCTGATGAGCCACTTCGCCCGCGCCGATGAACTGAACAGTGGATGCAGTGATGAACAGTTCGCTGTATTCGAGAGCTTTCGCAAAGGCCTGGCCGCAGAAATCAGCCTGAAAAACTCCCCGGCCGTTCTGGGCTGGCCGCATATTCCAAGCGACTGGTCGCGCCCCGGCATCATGCTCTACGGCGCTACGCCGTTTGGTCAGGCGCACCCGCTGGCTGACCGCCTGCAACCGGTCATGACCCTGGAATCGAAGATCATCAGCGTGCGTGAACTGCCTGCCGGTGAAGCCGTGGGCTATGGCGCGACGTTTGTCTGTGATCGGCCATTGCGTATTGGCGTGGTGGCGATGGGGTACGCCGACGGCTATCCGCGTCATGCGCCGACCGGCACGCCTGTGCAGATCGACGGTCAGCCCTCCCGGCTGCTCGGGCGAGTGTCCATGGACATGCTTTGCGTAGACTTGACCGGCGTACCGCAGGCCGGGCTTGGCAGCCGGGTCGAGTTATGGGGCAAGCACGTGCTCGCCAGTGAAGTGGCCACACGGGCAGAAACGATTCCCTACGAAATCTTCTGCAATCTGCGTCGCGTTCCGCGTATCTATTCCCAAGACTGATCGAGCCCTTGTCCGTCAGGCCGCTGTATGCCTGGTGTCTGTCGAAGCGTTGTAAATATTGAACGCTGTTGCCATGATGGCGTTCATCTCGACTGGACCTGACAAAACCTGGGGGAATATCGCATTGGACGTGGGTGAACGACTGCAATCGATCCGCAAGCTCAAGGGCCTGTCCCAGCGTGAACTCGCCAAGCGCGCAGGCGTGACCAACAGCACCATCTCCATGATCGAAAAAAACAGCGTAAGCCCTTCGATCAGCTCGCTGCGCAAAGTGCTCGGCGGCATTCCCATGTCCATGGTCGAGTTTTTCTCGGAAGAAACCGTTCCGGAAAACGCAGCGCAGGTGGTGTACAAGGCCAGCGAGTTGATTGATATCTCGGACGGTGCCGTGACCATGAAGCTGGTCGGCAAGTCGCACCAGGGCCGTGCCATCGCCTTTCTTACCGAAACCTACCCGCCGGGTGCCGATACCGGTGAAGAAATGCTCGTCCACGACGGTGAAGAAACCGGAATTCTCGTCGAGGGGCGACTGGAGCTGGTAGTGGGTCTCGACACCTACGTGCTGGAGGCCGGTGACAGCTATTATTTTGAAAGCACCCGGCCGCATCGCTTCCGCAACCCGTTCGACGTACCGGCACGATTGATCAGTGCGGCAACGCCAGCCAATTTCTGACCCGCCCCTTTCAGTGAGTGACGCGTGAAGCTGACCCGGAAGATTCTGAGCACCGCAGGCGTTCTGACGTTGTGGGTGTTCAATGTGCAAGCCGCCGATACCGCCCGAGCCCCTGACGACATCATCGCCGCCCATTGCGTCGCGTGTCACAGCGTCGGTCTGCTCAATGCGCCGAAAACTGGTGACACGGCCGCCTGGGAAGAACGGGCCAGACAAAAAGGCGGCCTTGACGGCCTGCTGGCCAGCACCATCAAAGGCATTGGCATCATGCCGCCGAAAGGCACCTGCGGCGATTGCACTGACGACGAACTGAAGAGCGCCATTCAGAGCATATCCGGGCTGAAGTGAGGTGCACTCCGTTCTCACGCTGGCGCGTGGGAACGATAGTTGCGCAGCGAGCATGCAGCAATTTCAGATTGCCACCGGTCCAAGCTGCACCAATAACAATTCAGGAGAGCTGGGATGCCGTATTCCTGTTCCATCGAGCACGCTGTCGATCACGTTCTGGCGCAGTTGCCCGAGCATATTCACCTCGGCATGCCGCTCGGGCTGGGTAAGCCCAATCGGTTCGTCAATGCGCTGTACCAGCGCATCAGCCAGTTGCCCGAGCGACGGCTGACGATCTACACCGCGCTGACACTCGGGCGGCCAACGCCGGGAGAGGGTTTGCAGGCGCGGTTTCTGGAACCGTTTCTGGAGCGGGTCTTCGGTGACTATCCGGAGCTGGAGTTTCTAGCTGCGCTGCGTCGCGACAAACTTCCACACAACATTCGCGTGCAGCAATTCTTCATGCAGCCGGGCAGCCTGCTGAACAGCGAGTCAGCCCAGCAAGACTACGTCAGCAGCAATTACAGTCATGCCGCCCGCGATATCAATGCCAACGGCCTGAATCTGGTCGCGCAACTGGTGGCCCGTGACGATCAGCACCTTGGCAAGCTGAGCCTGAGTTGCAACCCGGATGTGACCCTCGACCTGCTGCCCATGATCGCCAAACGCCGCGCCGCCGGAGAAACCATCCTCATGCTGGGTCAGGTCCACGCCGACCTTCCTTACATGCCGGGCGACTCGGAGCTGGATGTCGAAGCGTTTGACCTGCTGATCAACGAAGATGAGCGCAGTACGCTGTTTTCCACCCCGAACATGCCGGTGGGTTATCAAGACCATTTGATTGGTCTGCATGCCAGTACACTGGTGCGCGACGGCGGCACGCTACAGATCGGCATCGGCTCGATGGGCGATGCGCTGACCGGCGCACTGCTGGCCAGGCAAGCCGACAATGAAACCTGGCGCAGTCTGCTGGCTGAGTTGAACATGAGTAACTGGCAGACCCTGATCGACCGCGAAGGCGGCGTTCAGCCGTTCGCCAGCGGCCTTTACGGTTGCAGCGAAATGTTCGTCAACGGTCTTTTGGTACTGGCCGATGCCGGGATCGTGCGACGCAAGGTGTATGCCGACGCAGAGCTGCAACGGCTGGCCAACCTGGGCACTCTGGATGAAGACGCCCATCCTGATGGCGTGGTGGTGCACGGCGGTTTTTTCCTCGGTCCGAGCAGTTTCTACGAGCGATTGCGCGAGCTGCCCGCCGAGCGACTGGCGCAGTTCAACATGACTGCCATCAGCTATATCAACGAGCTTTACGGTCAGGAAGAACTCAAACGCCTGCAACGCCGCGATGCGCGCTTCATCAACAGTGCGTTCACCGTCACCCTGATGGGCGCAGCCGTGGCCGATCAATTGGAAGATGGCCGAGTGCTCAGCGGTGTGGGTGGCCAATACAACTTTGTGGCGCAGGCTCACGCCCTGGAGGGCGCTCGTTCGATCCTGATGCTGCGCAGCTGGCGTGAGTCAGGTGGCGAGGTCAGCTCCAATATCGTCTGGCAGTACGGCCACACCACGATCCCCCGGCACCTGCGCGATATTGTCGTGACCGAATACGGCATCGCCGATCTGCGTGGTCAGACCGACGCCACGGTGATCGAGCGCATCCTCAACATCACTGACTCGCGCTTTCAGCCCGGCTTGATCGAGCAGGCGCAAAAGGCCGGAAAGCTGCCCAAGGAATTCCGCCTTGATCCACGCTTCACAGAAAACACCCCGAAACGCCTCAAGGACACGGCATCGCGCTATCCGTCGCTGTTTACTGAATACCCACTGGGATGCGATTTTACAGGTGAAGAGCGCGACCTGATGCGTGCGCTGAACTGGCTGAAGAGCAAGCTCAAACTCACCGAAATCCTCGAGTTGGGCAAGGCCACTTTGGACGCTCCCGACCCCGAAGCCTTCCCGGAGCACTTGCAACGAATGCAACTCGACCAGCCTCAGGGCTTGCGCGAAGAGTTGTATCAGCGGCTGCTGCTGGCCGGGCTGCACAACACCAGCGGGACCAGCGGACTGACGAGCTAAGGCGCGGAGACTGATCGTTAACGGTCGCTAAATCGCAGCCTTGCGGGTATTGCGCCCCTCCGGGCCGGAGCGTTCTTCGATGGCGTGTTGCAGCGGTTTGCGCAGGCCCATCAGGAACGCCAGCTCCGCGATCACGAACAGCGGGCCGATGATCAGGCCGGTCACGTCATCGATAAACGCCGGTTTGCGCCCTTCGTAGTAATGGCCGATGAACTGGATGATCCAGCCGATCACAAAGAGCCCGACGCCCGCGCTCAGCCAGACCATGGTCGCCTGTTGCGCAAGGTTGGCCCCGGCCCAGATGCACAGTGCCAGCAGCACTGCCATGACCACGCCCAGTGCACGATCCAGCCGCAGATAGAAAATCGTCGAACCCAGAGCAAGCAGGGCCGCGGGCGAAACCCACAAGCCGCTTACAGCCCAGCCCGGACGCGACAGAAGTACCGCCACGGCCAGTACAATCAATGGAATGCCCACGAAGTGCGTCACGATATTGCGTGAATCACGGTGATACGCAGCGTATTGGCTGAGATGATCGACAAGGGTTTTCATTATTATTCCTGCCTGAGACGATGATCGGCTTGAGCCAGGATTGTTGTACAACACGCATGCCTGAAATAAAAGGGAGCAAAAATGACAAATGGAGTGTCGTGGCGGTCACGACTGCTATCCGATTACTGGTTTTCTCATTTACCTGCCGGTTTGCAGGATAGCCTGCTGGACGCTGCTCGCCAGCAGCGCAGGACGCCTGGCAGGACGCTGTTCGAGAAAGGCGATCTGCCTTGCGGTCTTTATGTGTTGCTGGAGGGCTGTGTGCGTATCGGCGCTGCCCATGAGCAGCGGCTTTCGGGTGTGGAGCCGATGCGTGCGCCTATGTGGTTTGGCGAAGTGTCGCTGTTCGACGGGTTGCCGCGCCGTTTCGAGGTCTGCTCACTGGAGCAAAGTATCTTTCTGCATGTCCCTCAGCAATTTCTGCTCGAGTTGCTCGACAGGCACCCGGAATATTGGCGCTGGTTTGCCGCGTTACTCAGCCAGAAAATCGGTTTGCCGCTGCAGAACCCCGAGAAAATGCGCCGACTGCCTCCCAGAGCGAGGGTCGCATGGCGTCTGTTGATGCTCAGTGAGGGTTATGGCCCGTTGAGCCATGCACGCCGCCTGATTGTGCTGGAGGACATTCAGGCCGTGGAGTGCCTCGCGCTTTCCCCGCCGGCCTTGCTGGAAGTGCTTCAGGATCTGCATGAGCGCAAGATCGTGCGCCTGGGAGAAGGGCAGCTGGAAGTGTTCGATGTGGACAAGCTGCGCAGGGTTGCGAACTTTTCCAAAGCCAGGGCCGTTTGCTGATCAGGCTGTCAGCCAGAAACATCCGGTAACGGCTCCGCTGCCTCTTCGATTGAGATAGCAAATGGGATTCACTACCATTTCGCCTCATTTGCGAACGCGAGATACCCCGATGCAGGCAAGCAAGCGTCTTCTGGCTGCTCTGACACTGACTTTACTGGGCAGTACCGTTCAGGCTACCGATGAAGTGGTGGTGTATTCGTCCCGGATCGACGAGTTGATCAAGCCGGTGTTCGATGCATATACGGCCAAGACCGGGGTGAAGATAAAGTTCATCACCGACAAGGAAGCGCCATTGATGCAGCGCATCAAGGCCGAGGGCGAGAATGCCACTGCCGACCTGTTGCTGACGGTCGATGCCGGTAACCTCTGGCAAGCCGAACAGATGGGCATTCTGCAGCCATTCACCTCACCGGTGATAGAAGCCAACATTCCGCCGCAATACCGCTCATCCACTCACGGGTGGACCGGCCTGAGCCTTCGCGCACGAACCATCGCCTACTCCACTGACCGGGTGAAACCTGTCGAGCTGACCACGTATGAAGCGCTGGCCGACAAGAACTGGGAAGGGCGCCTGTGCCTGCGCACCGCGAAGAAGGTCTACAACCAGTCGCTGACCGCCACATTGATCGAAACCCATGGCACCGAAGCGTCCGAGAAAATCCTCAAGGGATGGGTGAACAACCTTTCCACCGATGTTTTTTCCGACGACATCGCAGTGCTTGAGGCGATCAACGCCGGGCAGTGCGATGTGGGCATCGTCAATTCCTACTATTACGGTCGCCTGCACAAGGAAAAACCTGACCTGGCGGTGAAGCTGTTCTGGCCGAATCAGGCGGACCGGGGTGTACACGTAAACCTGTCGGGTATCGGCCTGACCAAGTACGCACCGCACCCTGAGGCTGCCAAGGCGCTGGTCGAGTGGATGACCGGTCCCGATGCACAGAAGATCTTCTCCAGCGTCAATCAGGAGTTCCCGGCCAACCCGAACGTGGCGCCGTCAGAAGAAGTGGCGAGCTGGGGCCAGTTCAAGGCCGACACCATTCCGGTCGAAGTGGCAGGCAAGCGTCAGGCAGAAGCGATCCGCATGATGGATCGCGCGGGCTGGAATTGATTTAATACGCACCGCCTGACTCTCGTTGATACGCTTCGCGCTCATTACACAAATCTTGAATAGCCCGAAAAGCGTGGCTTTCAGGCTTCTGCCCGCAGGGCGTAGGAGCGGACTTGTCCGCGAAAGGGCCGGTACATTCTCAGAAAATGCACTATCTGAACTGACGGCTTCGCGGACAAGTCCGCTCCTACGGCTTTCAGCCAGAATCAGAGGCAGACCTGTGCGCACGCTCTGCTTACCCTCTTGAACCCCCTCATTTCGAGAACCTCCTTGGCCCATCCTGTCCAACGCCGCTGGTACCCACTGGTCTTCGCCATCGCTGCGCTGGTGTTATTGCCGCTGAGCGTGCTGCTGCTGTCGTGGGAGACCATTGACCAACAGATATGGTCACACCTGCTGGAAACCCAGATGTCCCGTCTGCTGGGCAACACGTTGATTCTGGTGCTGGGTGTCGGTTTGGGTGTAACGCTGCTGGGGGTGAGTCTGGCGTGGCTGACCAGCCTGTGTGAATTCCCTGGTCGGCGCTGGCTGGACTGGGCGCTGATGCTGCCTTTCGCTATCCCCGCCTATGTGCTGGCGTTTGTATTTGTCGGGCTGCTGGATTTTTCCGGCCCGGTGCAAACCCTGATGCGTGAATGGTTCGGCTCCGGCCTGCGCCTGCCTCGGGTGCGCTCCACCGGTGGGGTGATCATCGTGCTGGTGCTGGTCTTCTATCCCTATGTCTACCTGTTGGCGCGCACGGCGTTTCTGGCGCAGGGCAAGGGGCTGATGGAAGCTGCACGAGTGTTGGGCAACACGCCCTTGCAGGCGTTCTGGCGTGTGGCGCTGCCAATGGCGCGTCCAGCCATCGGTGCGGGCGTAGCTTTGGCGCTGATGGAGACCCTGGCCGATTTCGGTGCGGTATCGGTGTTCAATTTCGACACGTTCACCACCGCAATCTACAAGACCTGGTACGGCTTCTTCAGCCTGTCCAGCGCCGCGCAACTGGCCAGCCTGCTGCTGTTGGCAGTGCTGGTGCTGCTGTATGGCGAACGTCGTGCCCGCGGTGCAAGCCGACCGACCAATGAACGGCCGCGTGGCGCTGCGCTTTATCCGCTTAGCGGTATCAAGGCCTGGGGAGCCAGTTTATGGTGCGGGCTGGTTTTTCTCTGTGCCTTCGTCGTGCCGGTGCTGCAATTGATTGTCTGGGTCTGGCAGCGCGGCCGATTCGACCTCGACGAGCGCTATACAGGCCTGATTCTGCACACGCTTTATCTGGGCGGTATGGCGGCGTTGATCACTGTCAGCGTGGCACTGATTCTGGCCTTCGCGCGGCGCATGGCACCCACACCTGCGATCCGCTCTGGCGTCAGCCTTGCCAACCTCGGTTACGCGCTGCCGGGTTCGGTACTGGCCGTTTCAATCATGCTGGCGTTCAGTTATCTGGACCGTGAGCTGGTCGTTCCGCTTTCCGGCTGGCTGGGCGGTGCAGGCAAGCCGTTGTTGCTGGGCAGCCTTTCGGCGCTGCTGCTGGCTTACCTTGTACGTTTCATCGCGGTCGCCTTCGGCCCGCTGGAGCACAGCCTGTCGCGTATCCGTCCCTCATTGCCTGAAGCCGCACGCAGTCTGGGGGTCAGCGGACCAAAGTTGTTTCTCAACGTGTATCTGCCGCTTTTGGTTCCGGGAGCCTTGAGCGCTGCGTTGCTGGTGTTCGTCGATGTACTCAAAGAGATGCCTGCGACCCTGCTGATGCGCCCGTTTGGCTGGGATACGCTGGCGGTACGCGTGTTTGAAATGACCAGCGAGGGTGAGTGGGCACGAGCGGCATTGCCAGCTTTGTCGCTGGTGCTTGTAGGATTATTACCCGTCATCGGGTTGATTCGTCGCTCTGCCCGTCAGATTGGCTAGGTGCGGGCCCTTCACCTTGCCGCTACAATGCGCCGCAATTGGTGCGGTCTGTCAGAAAATTCGGCCAGCTGTAAGTGCTGCAAACTCCGGTTTATTGGGGGCTTGCCGATCCTTTCTGCCCGCACCTTCGCCACGCCCGGAAGGAGAAACCCATGGGACAGCGTACCCCCCTGTTCGACCTGCACCTCGCCCTTGGCGCGAAAATGGTCGATTTTGGTGGCTGGGACATGCCGTTGCATTACGGATCGCAGGTCGAGGAACACCATCAGGTGCGTCGCGACTGTGGGGTCTTCGATGTCTCACACATGAACGTGATTGATGTGGTTGGCCGTCAAGCCAGAACCTGGCTGCGTTACCTGCTGGCCAACGATGTGGAAAAACTGAAGACCCCAGGTCGAGCCTTGTACAGCGCCATGCTGGACGAAAGAGGCGGGGTCATCGATGACATGATCGTCTACCTCACGCCCGAAGGTTATCGGCTGGTGGTCAATGCCGCGACCGGGGTCAAGGATCTTGCCTGGATGCAGTCGCAGCTGGGCGACTTCGATGTACAACTGATCGCGCGCAGCGAAATGGCGATGCTCGCGATTCAAGGGCCAAAGGCCAGAACCCGTATCGCCGAGCTGGTTTCAAGCGCCCGCGCCGAACTGATCCACCAGCTCAAGCCGTTTGAAGGTCTTGATGATGGCGACTGGTTCATCGCGCGCACCGGTTATACCGGTGAAGACGGCCTGGAAATCATGCTGCCTGCCGAAGAGGCCCAGCGTTTTTTCAATGAACTGGTCGGCGCGGGTATCTCACCGATCGGTCTGGGCGCTCGCGATACGTTGCGTCTGGAAGCAGGCATGAACCTGTATGGTCAGGACATCGGCGAGCATGTTTCACCGCTGGCGTCGAATATGGCCTGGAGCATTGCCTGGGAACCTGCCGACCGTGATTTTATCGGTCGCGAGGCGCTGGAGAGCGAACGGGCTGAAGGAACCGCCTTCAAGCTCGTGGGATTGGTGCTCGAAGAGCGCGGCGTTTTACGGGCGCATCAGGTGGTACGTGTCGCAGAAATTGGCGAAGGAGAGATCACCAGTGGTAGTTTCTCTCCTACGCTGAGCAAATCCATTGCTCTGGCGCGCGTTCCGATGGCAACCGCTGACCGGGCCGAGGTGGAAATCCGCGGCAAGTGGTATCCGGTGCGGGTGGTGCAGCCAGCGTTTGTGCGCCACGGCAAGACCCTGATTTAACCTATGGCGGGTTTTCCGCTGACCCGATGTTGAGGATGACTAAATGAGCAATATTCCCGCCGAGCTGCGTTTCGCCGAAAGTCATGAATGGGCACGTCTTGAAGCAGATGGCACCGTGACCGTCGGCATCTCGGACCATGCACAGGAAGCACTGGGCGATGTGGTCTTCGTCGAGCTGCCGGAAATCGGCAAAGTGTTCGCTGCCCGTGACCCCGCCGGTGTCGTCGAGTCGGTAAAGGCTGCTTCGGATATCTACTCGCCGGTTGCTGGCGAGGTGGTCGAGGTCAATGAAGCACTGGGCGATTCGCCCGAGTCGCTCAACAGGGATCCGTACGGTAGTGCATGGATCTTCAAGCTCAAGCCAAGCGACGCCAGCGGTCATCTGGCCAAGCTGCTGGATGCAGCCGGGTACAAGAGCGCTATCGGCGAATAACCGATTTCCGCTCACAAAAATGCCGCTCATGGGCGGCATTTTTTATGCGCGAAGCTAATCGGCAAGACTTACTGGTTTTCAGCGACCAGATTCTTATCCAGGATCGCGTTGGCCAGTTCCATGTCGGTGGCTTTCAGGCCTGGATTGTCTTTGCGCACTTGCTCGATGGCCGCTTCCAGAAACGGACCGCGAATGCCACCGTCGCTGGCGACGAAGCTGCCTGCGTCGTCTTGGGCGGCAACGATCAGCTTGTGATCCTTGAAGGTCAGGTAAGTCGAGCCGGTGGTTGCACCGGAAGACAGCACATTACGCCAGAAGGTGTCAGCCATCGCTGAACCCATTGGGATGGAAAGCAAGGCTACGGTGGCGACAGCGAACTTGAGACGCATGATGAATTACTCCAGCTGTGGTTGTTCTGAGGGGTTGGATAGCCAAAGCCACGAACTAGTTCAATCAAGGTGTACCGCGTAGTTCACTTTAGCTGGCTCGCCATGCCGCGCGGCCTTCTGGAACAACGCTTTCACCCTGATCAACGTTGTTCGCTCTGCGGTGTCACTCGCAGCACTTCCTCAAGTGTAGTCAGCCCTGCCGAGACTTTCTGAGCACCGGACAGACGCAAACTGCGCGTCCCTTCCTTGAAGGCCTGGCGACGCATGGCGGTCAGGTCCAGGTCCGCAGAAATCAATGCCTTGATGTTGTCGGACATGACCATGATCTCGTAAACCCCGGCCCGTCCCCTATAGCCGGTATCGCGACATTCCACACAACCGACCGCCTGATGCGCGCCGGGCGGTACGGGTGCCTGCCACGGGCGGGTCAGGGTTTGCCAGTCGGTTTCGTTCAGATTGATCGGTGCCTTGCAGTGCGGACACAGGGTCCGCACCAGACGCTGGGCCATGACGCCAAGGATGGTCGCCTTGAGCAGGTAATGCGGCACACCCAGCTCGAGCATACGGCTGATGGCGCTGGGTGCGTCGTTGGTGTGCAGCGTCGACAGCACCAAATGCCCGGTGAGTGCCGCCTGAATGGCCATTTCAGCGGTCTCCAGGTCGCGAATCTCGCCGATCATGATGATATCCGGGTCCTGTCGCATCAGCGCGCGCACGCCGGCGGCAAAGCTCAGTTCGATGTTGTGCTGCACCTGCATCTGGTTGAAGGCCGGCTCGACCATCTCGATGGGGTCTTCGATGGTGCACAGGTTGACCTCGGAGGTCGCCAGTTTCTTGAGGGTGGTGTACAGCGTGGTGGTTTTACCCGAACCGGTCGGGCCGGTGACCAGAATGATGCCGTTGGGCTGGCGGGTCATTTCCTGCCAGCGACGCAGGTCATCACTGGAAAAACCCAGCTGGTCGAAGTCCTTGAGCAGCACCTCGGGGTCGAAGATCCGCATCACCATTTTTTCGCCGAACGCCGTCGGCAGCGTCGACAGGCGCAACTCCACTTCGCGATTCTCGGGTGTGGTGGTCTTGACCCGCCCGTCCTGTGGTTTGCGTTTTTCGGCGACGTTCATCCGGCCGAGGCTTTTCAGGCGGCTGACAATTGCCATGATCACCTGCGCCGGAAACTGGTAAACGTTATGCAGCACGCCGTCGATGCGAAACCGCACGGTGCCCTGTTCGCGGCGTGGCTCGATATGAATATCGCTGGCGCGCTGCTGAAATGCGTACTGGAACAGCCAGTCGACGATATTGACGATGTGCGCGTCGTTGGCGTCCGGCTCCTGATCACTGGCGCCTAGCTTGAGCAACTGTTCGAAATTGCCCATGTTGCTCATTTTTTGCTCAGAGGCGCTGGCACCGCTGACCGACTTGGCCAGCCTGAAAAACTCCATCGCCATGCGTTGAATGTCTGTCGGGTTGGCGACCACACGCTTGATCTGCAGCTTGAGCACATGCGCAAGATCGCCTTCCCAGGAGCGCACGTAGGGTTGGGCGCTGGCGATGGTCACCGACTCGCGGTCAACCGCCACAGCCAGAATCTTGTGGCGCTGGGCAAAGGCGTAGGACATCAATGGCGTGACGGCTGCCACGTTGATTTTCAGCGGGTCGATGCGCATGTAGGGCTGGCCACAGGCTTTGGCCAGCCAAGCGGTCAGGGTTTCCAGGTCCAGCTTCTTGCCAGGCCGCTTCAAGTCGTCAAACTGAAGCGAAGCGAGAAATTCGAGAGGATGCAGCTGGATGTTCACCGCACTGCGACGCTGTGTGAGTGCCGTTTCTGCGTCGTCCTGGCCGAGATAGCCTTCGGCAACCAGATCTCGCAGCACATCATTCAGGTCAAGCCAGCGATCCTGTGAAGAGGGGGCCAGGGCTGCCATGTGCGCTCCTTGAGGCAATTCGTCATTGGGCGATGAACAAGAGTAGACGCCAAGCGTGACAGCGTTACTCGTTCTATGCGACCGGGAATTGCCGAAGCGGCTAAATTGATTCAGCCGGTCGCCAGGACCACGTGCGTTTGTGGGCTGTTCTGCGCGTCGATCTGTTCGACTTCCACGGAGCATACATCGATCAGGTTACGCATTTTTTCGCCGATCACCTGCGCTCTGTGCCAGCTCAGGCTGGCAACTTGCAGGCCGATGAGCAGCGTCTTCTCTTGTCGCGCCACACTGAGCTGGTCGGGAATCAGGTACTGCATTGCAAACAGGTTCAGCACCTGACAAAGCAATGCAGGCTCGGCTGCAGCAACAATTTGGTAGCGCGCACAGCATGCCGCATTGCTGGATGACCAGTTGTCGGGACGCTGCAAGGTGGCGGTAACGGCTTCCAGGTCAGGCATGTGGATACTCCAGAACAGTGGGAGAATCTTTACATGCCAAAAAAGAAATTTCTGGTCCATCATCATCTGGATTAGGCTTGATTGGACTTGTTAATGCGTAAAAAGCCAATGCGGAAAATTAATTATGCAAACCGAGCTGGACGTTTACGACCGCAAGATTCTGGCGCTGCTACAAGAGGACGCGTCGCTCTCCAGCGCGCAGATTGCCGAGCAGGTCGGCCTCTCGCAATCGCCTTGTTGGCGGCGCATTCAGCGGCTCAAGGATGAAGGGGTCATTCGTCGTCAGGTTGCGTTGCTGGATCGCAAGAAAATCGGCCTGAACACACAGATTTTCGCCGAGGTGAAACTCAACGCCCACGGGCGCTCCAACCTCACCGAGTTCACCGACTCGATTCGTGGCTTCCCGGAAGTGCTGGAGTGCTATGTGCTGATGGGGTCGGTGGATTTTCTGCTGCGTATCGTGACGCCGGATATCGAGGCATACGAGCGGTTCTTCTTCGAAAAGCTGTCGCTGGTGCCCGGCATTCAGGAAGTGAACTCGACAGTGGCGCTGTCCGAGATCAAATCCACCACCAGCCTGCCGCTGCTGCGCCAGGGTGGCTGAACGTGCGCTTTTGACCATCCCGCATGCTCAAGATCGGACGCAGAGCGTCCAGAACGGCGTCCCCACGCGGAGCGTGGGAACGATAGTTAACCTACGCATCAAGATGACTATCGTGCCAATGCTCCGCGTTGGCATGCAGTTCGTGACGCTCTGCGTCACAAGTTTGCGCCGCACCGAATACTCAAGATCGGACGCAGAGCGTCCAGAACGGCGTCTCCACGCGGAGCGTGGGAACGATAGTTAACCTACGCATCAAGATGACTATCGTGCCAATGCTCCGCGTTGGCATGCAGTTCGTGACGCTCTGCGTCACAAGTTTGCGCCGCACCGAATACTCAAGATCGAACGCGGAGCGTCCAGAACGGCGTCTCCACGCGGAGCGTGGGAACGATAGTTAACCTACGCATCAAGATGACTATCGTGCCAATGCTCCGCGTTGGCATGCAGTTCATGACGCTCTGCGTCACAAGTTTGCGCCGCACCGAATACCCAAGATCGGACGCAGAGCGTCCAGAACGGCGTCCCCACGCGGAGCGTGGGGACGATAGTTAATCTACGCATCAAGATGACTATCGTGCCAATGCTCCGCGTTGGCATGCAGTTCGTGACGCTCTGCGTCACAAGTTTGCGCCGCACCGAATACCCAAGATCGGACGCAGAGCGTCCAGAACGGCGTCCCCACGCGGAGCGTGGGGACGATAGTTAACCTACGCATCAAGATGACTATCGTGCCAATGCTCCGCGTTGGCATGCAGTTCGTGACGCTCTGCGTCACAAGTTTGCGCCGCACCGAATACTCAAGATCGAACGCGGAGCGTCCAGAACGGCGTCTCCACGCGGAGCGTGGGAACGATAGTTAACCTACGCATCAAGATGACTATCGTGCCAATGCTCCGCGTTGGCATGCAGTTCGTGACGCTCTGCGTCACAAGTTTGTGCCGCACCGAATACCCAAGATCGGACGCAGAGCGTCCAGAACGGCGTCCCCACGCGGAGCGTGGGGACGATAGTTAACCTACGCATCAAGATGACTATCGTGCCAATGCTCCGCGTTGGCATGCAGTTCGTGACGCTCTGCGTCACAAATTTGCGCCGCACCACACGTTCAAGATCGGACGCGGAGCGTGGGGACGATAATCAACGCCACGAAATCCAGCCGTTACAAACGCAACAGGGTTTTCCACGCGCGGCTCTGGAATACAGTGATTGCCTGTTGCACGCGTGCATCAAGGACTTCATCGCTGATGTCCAGATTGGCCAGTTCTTCCAGCTTGCGTAGTTCGCCGTACAGGCGGTCCAGCTCCGGCAGGTCCAGTGCGCCGCGTGCCCAGTGCAGCCAGGCCTGGATGCGCTCGATGCGCGGTAGTTGTTCGGCCAGGTCTTCTGGCTGCTGCTGATAGCGGCTCAGTTGCAGCGACGTCGCTTCTTCACCCAGCAGGCGTGGCAGCCAGCTGCTCAACAGCGCAGCGCCCTGACGATTGCCACGGGTGTTGCGCTCTGTGGTCCAGCTGCGCGCCAGCAACCAACGCGAAGTGTTCAGCGAGAACTCGCCCCAACGGGTGTCCTGCAATTCTTCCAGAAACTGCTCGTGGGCGGCACCGCGTACATCGGCATCTTCCTGCCCGGCCTGAACCAGCGGTCGCCAGTCTTCCAGCAAGGCGTCCAGCGAGGTACGCAGTTGCGCGGTCGAGGCCCGTGGGGCGGCCTGGCCAAGGCTGCTGGTCAGGGCACGCAACTCGGCGAGCATCTCGACCCAGTCCTGCAGCAGACGCCAGTGACCGTTGAAACGGTATTGCTCGGCCAGACGCTGGCTGCTGCCCAGCAGGTGCCAGGCCAGCGCGGAGTAGGCTTCGTCGAGCGGAGTTTCTGCATTCAGTGCGGGTGCTGGCAGGCTCAGCGAGTAGCTGCCGGCATCAAGCAGGCGATAACCGCGCTCTGCCTTGCTGATATCGCACGGCATCAACGGCAGCGTTGCAGCCAGCTCGGCGGCCAGTTCCAGCAGCGCGGCAGGTTCGCCTTCGCGCAGCTCAAGCTCCAGCTCGCAGATTTCTTCCTTTTGCTTGCCTGCAACCACTTGGCCCAGGTCCAGCGCGGCTTCGATCACCACTTTGGTCTTGCCACGACCCCAGGCAATTTCGGCCTTTTCACGGATGAAATCGGTGGTGAACAACGGCTTGATGGTTTTCTTGTCCAGCCCGGCCAGTTGCTCGGGCCAGCAATCGCCTTCGAGCTTTTTCAGGTCGAGCTTGGCTTTGCTCAGGTCCCAGTTGTATTCATTGCGCTCGGACAGGCCGGCAACACTTTGCCCGCGCGTCTTCATGGTCTGGATGATCTGATCGCCATCGCGACGGATGCGCAGGGCGACTTTGGCCTGTGCCAGCTCGCCCTCTGGGGTATCGAAATACTGATTCGACAGTTCAAGGCGCTCCCAGCCACTCTTGTTGCGCTTCTTGAGCAACGGATGTTCGCGCAGTGCAGCGAGGGTCTCGCGGCTGACGCGGAGTTTGATTTCTGTTTCTTTTTGCATGGCCGGGGGAATCCAAACGCTGATACTGATAAACGGGAGCGCAGCCCATGACTGAACGGCTGCTAAGGCCGTCAGTGTACAGGACATGGCCCGAAACGGTTTATTCCTGGGTTGCTATGGCCCTATGATGGGCCGTGTTTCGTCTTGATTACAGGAAGCGCCCATGCCGTTGCCGTCCATGAAAGACCAGTTCGCCGCCTTGATCGCTGCGCCATCGGTGAGCTGCACGCAGCCTTCTCTGGACCAGACCAACCGGCCTGTCATCGATCTGCTCGCCGGATGGCTCGGGGATCTGGGTTTTGCCTGCGACATCCAGCAGGTTTCCCCCGGCAAGTTCAATCTGTTGGCAACTTATGGCACAGGCCCGGGCGGCCTGGTGCTGGCGGGCCACAGCGACACCGTACCGTTCGACGAGGCGCTGTGGAAAACCGACCCGTTGAAACTCACCGAAGTCGATGGCCGCTGGGTCGGGCTGGGCAGCTGCGACATGAAGGGCTTCTTTGCGCTGATCATCGAGGCGGTGCGTGGGCTTATTGGTCAACCCTTCAAACAGCCGCTGCTGATCCTCGCCACCTGCGATGAAGAAAGCTCGATGGCCGGGGCTCGCGCACTGGCAGAGGCCGGACGTCCGCTGGGCCGCGCAGCAGTTATCGGAGAGCCGACCGGGCTCAAGCCGATTCGCCTGCACAAAGGCGTAATGATGGAGCGCATCCACATCCTCGGGCGCAGCGGCCATTCGTCCGACCCGAGCCTGGGCCACAGCGCGCTGGAGGCCATGCACGACGCGATCAGCGAACTCAAGGGCCTGCGTACGCAATGGCAGGCGCAATACCGCAACCCGCAGTTCACTGTGCCGCAACCGACGCTGAATCTGGGCTGCATTCATGGTGGCGATAACCCGAACCGGATTTGTGGCCAGTGCTCGCTGGAATTTGACCTGCGCCCACTGCCGGGCATGGACCCTGAGGTGCTGCGGGCAGCCATTCGCCACAAGCTTGAGCCGCTGGCCGAGCTGCACCAGGTAAAGATCGACTATGCTCCGCTGTTCCCCGAGTGTGCACCCTTCGAACAGGCTGCTGACGCTGAACTTGTGCGCGTTGCTGAACGACTGACCGGTCATACGGCTGCAGCAGTAGCATTCGGCACCGAAGCGCCTTATCTTCAGCGCCTTGGCTGTGAAACGCTGGTGCTCGGCCCGGGCGATATCGCCTGTGCGCATCAGCCGGGGGAATACCTCGAAATGTCACGTCTGGACCCTACAGTGCGTCTGTTACGTCAATTGATCGAACATTACTGCCTGACTCCCCAGTGAGCCCGGTACTACCAACGTTGAATAAAAGGAGATTGCGCGTGTTGCCAAGCCTGTTCCGACGATAACCACCACACCGTTGTGCGTGCTTTTTCTCTTCGTCCATTTTCTCTACAGGCTCTTGTTGTCATGCCCGAATACGTCAACTGGCTTCGCCACGCGTCTCCGTACATCAATGCTCACCGTGATTGCACCTTCGTCGTCATGCTGCCCGGCGACGGCGTTGCGCACCCTAACTTCGGCAATATCGTCCACGACCTGGTGCTGCTGCACAGCCTGGGCGTGCGTCTGGTGCTGGTGCACGGCTCGCGTCCACAGATCGAAAGCCGCCTGGCCCAGTGCGGCATTACGCCGCGTTACCATCGCGACATGCGCATCACCGATACCGAGACGCTGGAGTGCGTGATCGATGCTGTGGGTCAACTACGCATTTCGATCGAGGCGCGCCTGTCGATGGACATGGCTGCTTCACCGATGCAGGGCTCGCGGCTGCGGGTGACCAGTGGCAACGTGGTAACTGCACGGCCTATCGGCGTGCTGGAAGGGGTCGATTATCAGCACACCGGCGAAGTGCGTCGGGTTGACCGCAAGGGCATCAATCGCCTGCTGGATGAGCGTCATATTGTGCTGCTGTCGCCGCTGGGCTATTCACCGACCGGCGAGATTTTCAATCTGGCCTGTGAAGACGTCGCCACGCGTGCCGCCATCGATCTGGCTGCCGACAAACTGCTGCTGTTCGGTGCCGAAACCGGGTTGCTGGACGAGCAGGGCCGACTGGTGCGCGAGCTGCGTCCGCAACAGGTGCCTGCGCACTTGCAGCGTCTGGGCACCAACTATCAGGCTGAATTGCTCGATGCAGCGGCCGAGGCCTGCCGCGGTGGCGTGGCGCGCAGCCATATTGTCAGCTATGCCGAGAATGGCGCACTGCTGACCGAGCTGTTTACCCGCGACGGTGGCGGTACGCTGGTTGCGCAGGAGCAGTTCGAACTGGTGCGCGAAGCGGTCATTGAGGACGTCGGCGGCTTGATGGACCTGATCACGCCGCTGGAAGAGCAGGGCATTCTGGTACGTCGTTCCCGCGAAGTGCTGGAGCGCGAGATCACTCAGTTCAGCGTGGTCGAGCGGGAAGGGCTGATCATTGCCTGCGCGGCGCTGTACCCGATTGCGGACTCGGAGTCAGGCGAATTGGCATGTCTGGCCGTCAATCCGGAATATCGCCACGGTGGGCGCGGGGACGAGTTGCTGGAACGCATTGAAAACCGCGCCAGAGCGCTGGGTATCAAGACCCTGTTCGTCCTCACCACCCGTACCGCGCACTGGTTCCGTGAGCGTGGCTTCGAGCCCAGCAGCGTCGACCGCCTGCCAAGCGCCCGCGCGTCGCTGTACAACTACCAGCGTAATTCGAAGATCTTCGAAAAGGCGATTTAAGCCTGAGGGTGGACGCAGAGCATCCAGAACGGCATGCGGCGCGGAGCGTCGCACGATAAGTATTTTGTGGGAGTGAGCTTGCTTGCTCACACAGTAATTGCGCGTATCAATTGCTGATCGACAGAATGCTCGCCTGATACGACCCCACGAATGTGTCGAAATCCACCACTTCCTCGGTTGCTTCCAGCTCGGCCTGTTCTTCGATCGAGGTTTTGGCCTGGGCTTCGAAGTCTGCCTGTTCCTGAGCGCTCAGCGGGTGAGTGCGGAAGTATTCGGCGTGTGCCTGACTCTGGCGCAAAGAGAAAGCGGTAAAGCCCTCGTTATGCGCTTTCATGCTGGCCAGCACCTGGGCGGAAGGTGTAAGCGACGCATCGTCGATCTTTGCCTGTTGCACGGCAATCGACTTGATGTGCTCATCGATGCCCTGGGCCTGATCCAGCAGTCGGGCAATCGGTGTGATTTTTTCCAGCAGCTCGGTTGCCCAGGTCTTGAGATCAACAGGGCTGTTGTTGCGCTGCAGGCTCAGGCCCGGACGGCGACCTTCCTTTACCACTGCCAGGAAGTTCGAGCTTGCATTGGAACACTCATGGCTTGCCAGTTGCTGGCTTTCCTCAAGCGCGCAGTACAGCACGAACGCATCGATGAAGCGTGATTGCTCCAGGCTGATGCCGGTAGGCAGGAACGGGTTGATGTCCAGGCAGCGCACTTCAACGTACTGCACACCACGGGCCACAAGCGCCTGAATAGGGCGCTCGCCGCTATAGGTCGCACGCTTGGGGCGAATGTTGGAGTAGTACTCGTTCTCGATCTGCAAAACGTTGGTGTTCAGCTGAACCCACTCGCCGTTCTGGTCATGAGTGCCGACATCGACGTAAGGCTTATAAGGCGTGGCCACGGCCTTGCGCAGGCTGTCGGTGTAGCTGACCAAGTCGTTGTAGCAAGGGGTCAGGTCGGCCTGGGCGTCGCTTTGATAGCCCAGATCGCTCATACGCAGGCTGGTGGCGTACGGCAGATACAGGGTGTCGGCGTCGAAATGTTGTTCCAACTGATGTTTGCGGCCGCGCAGGAAACCCGCATCCAGCGCTGGTGAAGCACCGAACAGGTACATCAGCAGCCAGCTGTAGCGGCGGAAGTTGCGGATCAGCGCGATGTAGGAATGCGATTGGTAGTCGCGCGCGTCGCCAGCGAAGTCTTCGGTCTGCTTGAGCAGCGCCCAGGCGTCTTCCGGCAACGAGAAATTGTAATGAATGCCAGCGATGCACTGCATGGTCTTGCCGTAACGCAGCGCCAGGCCCTTGCGGTACACGTATTTGAGCTTGCCGATGTTCGACGTGCCGTAATAGGCAATCGGTGTGTGCTCTTCATCGGGCAGCGGGCATGGCATCGACGGGCTCCAGAGCAACTCGTCGCCCAGCTTGCTGTAGGCGAAGCGATGGATCTTGTCCAGGCTATCGATGGTCTCGGCCGGGTTCTTCAGCGCAGGCGTGATGAACTCCAGCAGCGATTCGGAATAGTCGGTCGTGACCTGACCGTTGGTCAGTGCAGCACCCAGAGCTTGCGGGTGAGGCGTCTGTGCCAGTTCTGCGGTTGCGGTAACGCGCAGGCACTCGCGCTCGATACCGTGCAGGCACTGCTCCAGCAGAGAGAGGTTGTTGCGCTCGCCGAGCAATGCAAGACGACGGTTTAAAAGTTCGCTCAAGGTGTAATCCTTCACGCATCGGTCGCCCCGATATGGGGGTGGACTTGACGGTCTACAAGGGTGAAGAAAGGAACTGGCGTAGTCGCCTGGTTGGTCTGTAGCGCCTGTTCACAATCACTGCTCTATGTCGTACCACCCAAATGGACTCGGCACCACGCTAATGGTGCCGAAATTAACCTAAATGATGTCGATACGGCTAGGTTCTGTTCACAGTGATTGCTTTCATCAGCCTTTATTGCAGTCTAGATGACTGCGAATGTGCCCTGGGCTTTGGCGACGAGTTTATCGCCCTGAACGACTTCCGCCTCGACGACCAGCGTCCTGCGGCCCGCGTGCAGCACCTTGGCGATGCATAACACCTCGCCATCGGAGACGCCGCGCACATAGTTGATCTTGCACTCGATGGTGACACTGCGCTGGTCGAAACCGTGGGAGCTGGAGCAGGCCAGCCCCATGGCGATATCGACCAGACTGAAGATTGCCCCGCCGTGCATCACGTTGCCGCGATTGCGCAGATGCGCCTCCAGCGGCAACGCAACCTCCGCCACGCCCTCGTCCAGACGCCGCAGTTCGCAGCCGAGCATCTTGAAGTAGGCACTTTGGGTCAGATCTTCAGGAATATCCATCAGCGCTTCTTCAACTGCTTGGCATTGGCAAACAGCGAAGCCATTGCGTTGTTGATGGGCGCGGGTGCTGTGGTTTCCTTGCGTGGAGCGCTGTTCTGCTGGCGAGGCGAGGAACCTGGGCGTGCACCGCGTGCACCGTCGACCTTCTCGCCGGGCGTGTCGCTCATGCGCATCGACAGGCCGACGCGTTTGCGCGGAATGTCGACTTCCATGACCTTCACTTTCACCACATCACCGGCCTTGACCGCCTCACGCGGGTCCTTGATGAACTTCTCGGACAATGCCGAGATGTGTACCAGACCGTCCTGATGCACGCCGATATCGACGAACGCACCGAAATTGGTGACGTTGGTGACCACGCCTTCGAGAATCATGCCCGGTTGCAGGTCCTTGAGTTCTTCGACACCGTCCTGAAACTCTGCCGTCTTGAACTCCGGACGCGGGTCGCGACCCGGTTTTTCGAGTTCCTGCAGAATGTCGGTCACAGTTGGCAGACCAAAGGTCTCGTCGGTGAATTTCTTCGGGTCCAGGCGTTTGAGAAAGCTCGCATCGCCAATCAACGAGCGAATATCGCGGTCGGTTTCTGCCGCAATACGCTGCACCAGTGGATAGGCTTCCGGGTGAACGGCAGAAGAGTCCAGCGGGTTGTCACCGGTCATCACGCGCAGGAAGCCTGCTGCCTGTTCAAAGGTCTTTTCGCCCAGACGGCTGACTTTCTTCAGCGCTGCACGCGTCTTGAACGCGCCGTTTTCATCGCGATGCGCAACGATGTTCTGCGCCAGTGTGGTGTTAAGCCCGGAAATCCGCGCCAGCAACGCCACCGAAGCGGTGTTCACGTCCACGCCCACAGCGTTCACGCAGTCTTCAACCACCGCGTCCAGGCCGCGCGCCAGTTTCAGCTGCGAGACGTCATGCTGATACTGACCGACACCGATGGACTTGGGATCGATTTTCACCAGTTCGGCGAGCGGGTCCTGCAAGCGACGGGCAATCGAGACCGCGCCACGGATCGATACGTCGAGGTCCGGGAATTCCTTGGCGGCCAGTTCCGACGCGGAATAAACCGATGCGCCTGCTTCGGAAACCATGACCTTGGTCATTTTCAGACCTGGGTATTTTTTGATCAGGTCAGCGGCGAGCTTGTCGGTTTCGCGGCTGGCGGTGCCGTTGCCGATAGCGATCAGGTCGACCGAGTGCTTGGCACACAGGGCAGCCAGCACAGCAATGGTCTGATCCCACTGGTTCTTCGGCACATGCGGGTAAACGGTCGCGTAGTCGAGCAGCTTGCCGGTTGCGTCCACCACAGCGACCTTGCAGCCGGTGCGCAGGCCCGGGTCCAGACCCAGTGTGGCGCGCTGGCCAGCCGGGGCGGCGAGCAGCAGGTCGTGCAGGTTGTGGGCGAAAACGTTGATGGCTTCGGTCTCCGCGCCGTCGCGCAGCTCGCCCAGCAGGTCGGTTTCCAGGTGGCTGTACAACTTGACCTTCCAGGTCCAGCGCACCACCTCTGCCAGCCATTTGTCTGCGGGGCGGTTCTGGTTCTGGATGCCGAAGCGTTCACCGATCATCAGTTCGCAAGGGTGCATGGCACCCGGCAGTTCTTCACCGACTTTCAGTGCGGAGCTGAGAAAACCTTCGTTGCGGCCGCGGAAAATCGCCAGTGCACGGTGCGAAGGCATGCTCTTGAGTGGCTCGTCGTGTTCGAAATAATCGCGGAACTTGGCACCCTCCTCTTCCTTGCCCGGCACCACGCGTGCGCTGATTACTGCTTCCTGTTTGAGGAAGCTGCGCAACTTGTCGAGCAACGATGCGTCTTCGGCGAAGCGTTCCATCAGGATGCACTTGGCGCCTTCCAGCGCAGCCTTGACATCGGCCACGCCTTTCTCGGCGTCGACAAAACGGGCTGCTTCGGTTTCAGGAGCGAGGCTCGGGTCGTTGAACAGGCCGTCAGCCAGCTCGCCCAGACCGGCTTCAAGGGCGATCTGGCCCTTGGTGCGACGTTTCTGCTTATAAGGCAGGTACAAATCTTCAAGGCGGGTCTTGGTGTCGGCCAGCTTGATGTCGCGAGCCAGCTCCGGGGTCAGCTTGCCTTGCTCTTCAATGCTGGCAAGAATGCTGACACGCCGGTCATCCAGCTCACGCAGATAGCGCAGGCGTTCTTCCAGATGGCGCAATTGCGTGTCATCAAGACTGCCGGTCACTTCCTTGCGGTAGCGGGAAATGAAGGGCACGGTCGAGCCTTCATCCAGTAGTGCTACGGCCGCTGCGACCTGTTGTGGGCGTACGCCGAGTTCTTCGGCGATGCGGCTGTTGATGCTGTCCATAAAACCACCTGGAGTTGTGAGCAAAAAACTGGGCTATGTACGAATTGCCTTGCCTGAATATCATCCGCCAGCATTTATTTTCAGCGCTGGCGAACCGCCACAAGGCCAGCGTTGCCTGACTTTGAGGGCGGCGCATTATACCCGGCGAAGGCGGATTAGGGGATCGGCCGACAAATGTGGTCTTTTTTCGGCGAAAAAGCCTGCACAAGTGCCGCCTTCAGTAAAATCTGCTAACAATGCACAAGGTGCGCATCACCGCAGCTACGCCATAATGCGCCCCGAGATCAGAGGAGCATCCGATGAGCAGCACCGCACAAAATGCTGAAGGCGAAAAAATCCTTATTGTCGATGACGATCCGGGGCTGAGCAGTCTCCTGGAACGTTTTTTCACCAGCAAGGGCTACCGGGCCCGCGCCGTGGCAAACGTGGAGCAAATGGACCGACTATTGGCCCGCGAGGTGTTCAACCTTGTGGTGCTGGACTTGATGCTGCCCGGAGAAGACGGCCTTTCAGCCTGCCGTCGTCTGCGAGCCGCGAACAATCAGGTGCCGATCATCATGCTGACCGCCAAGGGCGATGAGCTGAGCCGCATCAAGGGGCTCGAACTGGGTGCTGACGATTACCTGGCCAAGCCGTTCAACCCGGACGAGTTGATGGCGCGGGTCAAGGCTGTTCTGCGTCGTCAGGCTGCGCCTGTACCCGGCGCGCCCGGCAGTGAAGACGAGTCGGTCAGTTTCGGCGACTACGAGCTGTCCCTGGCAACCCGCGAACTCAAGCGTGGCGACGTGGTGCACATGCTGACCACGGGTGAATTCGCGGTACTCAAGGCTCTGGTCATGCACGCTCGCGAGCCGCTGACCCGTGACAAGCTGATGAACCTGGCCCGCGGCCGGGAGTGGGATGCGCTGGAGCGATCCATCGACGTACAGATCTCCCGTCTGCGTCGCCTGATCGAGCCGGATCCTTCCAAGCCCCGCTATATCCAGACCGTCTGGGGCGTAGGCTATGTATTCGTTCCGGATGGTGCTGGTAATCGCTGATAAGCCGGTTGTCAGCACAGAAGTCCGTCGTTCCCGCCAGTTACGTCGATAATCTCTTTCAAGGTTATCGGCGTACTGGTTTTTTGCGTTCGTCCATCGGGTCCGGCCCGCGTTCGGCAAACCTGCGAGCCTCGCTCGCCTTGCAAAGTGTATGGCTGCAGTTATGAAGACTCCGCTCTGGTTTCCGCAAAGCTTTTTCTCTCGCACGCTCTGGCTGGTGCTCATCGTCGTGCTGTTTTCCAAGGCCCTGACGCTGGTTTATCTGCTGATGAACGAAGACGTGCTGGTCGACAGGCAGTACAGCCACGGCGTTGCGCTGACGCTGCGCGCGTATTGGGCTGCCGATGAAAACGATCGTGAGGCGATTGCCGAAGCGGCCGGTCTGATTCGGGTCGTAGGCGGTGGCGTGCCGGAAGGTGAGCAGCACTGGCCGTACAGTGAGATCTACCAGCGGCAGATGCAGGCCGAGCTGGGTGCCGATACGGAAGTGCGTCTGCGTGTGCACGCACCGCCCGCGCTCTGGGTCAGGGCGCCGAGCCTTGGGGATGGCTGGCTGAAAGTACCGCTTTATCCGCACCCGTTACGCGGCCAGAAAATCTGGAGTGTGCTGGGCTGGTTCCTGGCCATCGGGTTGCTCTCCACGGCGTCGGCGTGGATTTTTGTGCGTCAATTGAATCAGCCGCTCAAGCGTCTGGTCTTTGCGGCTCGACAGCTGGGGCAGGGGCGCAGCGTACGCTTGCCGGTCAGTGACACACCCAGTGAGATGACCGAAGTCTATCGGGCCTTCAATCAGATGGCCGAAGACGTCGAGCAGGCAGGGCAGGAGCGCGAACTGATGCTGGCCGGCGTCTCCCATGACTTGCGTACACCACTGACGCGTCTGCGCCTGTCTCTGGAGCTGATGAACGACAATGAGTTCTCCGAAGGCATGGTGCGGGATATCGAGGACATGGATGCCATTCTTGACCAGTTCCTGGCGTTCATTCGCGATGGGCGTGACGAAGAGATTGAAGAAGTCGATCTGGGGCATCTGGTGCGCGACGTGGTTGCACCCTTCAATAACGATGAAGACAGTATCCGTCTGTGTCTGGAACCGATCCCGCCCTTCCCGCTGAGGCGCGTATCGATGAAGCGTCTGCTGACCAACCTTATCGGCAACGCCAGGCATCATGCCGGTAACGGTATCGAAGTGGCCGCTTATGTATCCGGTGACAGAAATGCGCCGTACGTAGTGTTGAGCGTACTGGACAGAGGCGCAGGCATCGATCCATCCGAGCTTGATACCATCTTCAACCCGTTCATTCGCGGTGATCGCGCCCGCAGTGGCAAGGGGACCGGCCTGGGGCTGGCTATCGTCAAGCGCATCGCTGCCATGCACGGCGGCAACGTCGAGTTGAGAAATCGTTCGGGGGGAGGCCTGGAGGCGCGAGTGCGTTTGCCTTTAGGGCTGATGCTGCCGAGGGACGCTATCTAGAAAGAATCGTAAAGGTCATAAAGCGCCGTGCGGGTCATGGAGGATGTTCGACAGGTCGACGCATTCTTGAGGACTTGCACGGCAGCTTGCCTGACCCGGCCCTTGGCGGAGGTACTCCCTGTACCCCTAGGTCACGCCGATCCATTCGATCAACGCATCCCGGCCCCTTGGTCATGCGCGCACCTTCCTCAGGCCGCACAAACAAGAAGAGAGGTATCGGCTTCTGAAGCCGATACCTTCTTCTGAATCAATACCAGTTCGGGTCTTTGCGCAGCTCTTCATTCAAGAGCTTTTGCATACCCTCGTCAGGCTTACCCAGGTAGCGGTAAGTCGCGTGACGAGTTGGTGATTTATCTGCAGGCAAGCCCGCAGGTACTTCAACCAACATGGCGTAAGCATCTTCCATGTCGAGGCTGAAAGCCACGATCAGGCGTTTGCTTTTGCACGTATCGGCAGTTTCGCAAAGCGGCCCGACAAGATACTTGTCACCGTCTTCGGTGGCCGCTGTCATCTGCTGCTCGGAAGCCCCGGACAGGTTAATCACCCAATCCGGCAACCGCTCTTCCTTCTTGACGACCTTCGCCCAGGTTGTGCGGTACTCGGGAGCGGAGCTTAAAAGCTCGTTGACCCGAGACTGTCTATCATTGGCTGCCATGACCATGGCGCTGCCGCCCATCAACAGGGCGGCGGCCAGTGTGCGAAATGACGTGTGCATTATCAGCCTCGACCGCGACGACCGAAGAAGAACGACACAACGAACATCACGAGGAAGACGACGAACAGGATCTTGGCGATACCGGTAGCCGTGCCCGCGATACCACCGAAGCCCAGTACTGCAGCGACAATGGCGATGATCAGAAACGTGATTGCCCAACTCAACATGGTGATACTCCTTTTTGGTGCCGTTTTAATGTGAATACTGCGATTTTTCAGGTCGGGTCAGAAAACCCATTTTTGCTGCGGTGCGACTTCATCTACAGACACCAGGCCATCGACAGGGCGAAGGCTCGAGGAGGCATCCTTGACCGCTGGGGCGCTTACGCCGCGGTAAGAAATGCTGCTGGTCTGGATGAATTGCTGTCTGGCTTGAGTTGCTTCGTTGGCTTGATTCCAACGCTGGAACTGCTGAATGGCGATCAGAGTGACAAGCAGCGCAAGGAGTAGAAAAAGACCTTGCTGAATGTGCAGAGGGGAGATACGCAATTGTGCAATACGCTGGCTGTTCATCTGCAAACTCCCCTGGCCTGAGTGGGCATTCAATCTGATGGGTCGTTGTATATCGACCTTGTTGAATGGGTTATTGCAGACTGCATGCCAGTTTGTTGATGTAATTTAAATCCTTTAAAATCAATGGCCTGCGGAGTTTTGCAGAGACGTCCTACCAGCAAGCTGCACGATTACACCTTTGTAATCGTGCGTTCTGCACGAAGCGTTCAGCGTTGTGCGCCTGGGCGATCAGCCTGCGCTACGCGCCATGACCTTCAGAGCGTCGCCATTCACTCCCTTGACGCCACGAATGTTGCGCGCGATTTCCACAGCCAGTTCCTTCTCTGCAAAGTTGGCAACCACGCCGTTCAGGCTTACCACACCGGCTTTGGTATCCACTTTGATGTTGAGTCCGTCCAGCGTCCGGCTGTAAATCAGGCTCGCCTTCACCTTGCTGGTGATCCAGGCGTCGCTCATTTCCTCGGTTGGGGTCAATGTCTGGGGCTGGGTCTTGGCAGCGATCGAGTCGGCTGCGCTCAGGCTGATCAGGTTGTTGACGCTGATCACCCCGTCAGTATTGCTTGCCAGGCTGCCAGCCAGCTCTTTGGCCTCGGGGCTTTGCGCGCGGCCTTTGAGGGTGACCACGCCATCTTTGCTATCAACATCGATGGTCAGCGCTTCAGTCACGCTGCTCCACAGCAATTTGGATTTCACCGTCGCGACCAGCGTGGCATCTTCGAAACGCTGGGCCATGTTGGTTCGCGTACCAGGCTCGCTGGCAACGGCAGGGTCTACCTCCAGCTGGTTGTCGACCTTTTCGATGCCTTTGGTATCCAGCGCAATGCGTTCGGCCAGCTCACGATCAACCTCGTTTTCAACCTTGCCCTTTAGAGTCGCAGTGCCCTGGTCGACGTTTACATCGATCTTGAACGGGCTCAGATGTTTGTTCAGCGCGAAAGCTGTCCAGATCGAACCTTCCTGACGCGCCTCGGCGAGTTGGGTGGGCAAATCAGGTTGGGCGAGTACCGGGCCGCTGCCAAGCAGCGCAGCGGCGGCGGTGATCAGAGCAATCTTTTTCAGTGAAAACATATGAGCGTTCCTTTTGCGATGGGATTTCGTCTCCGAGTGGACGGCTTTAACGACATAAACGCGGATTAATCAGGCTGTTCGCCATTGGGCGTTCAGAAAGCTACCATGCATGCCGAAGAATCAATCAGAATTGACCATGCAACTTGCCCGATGATTCCGAGACTAACTGAGACAATTCATTAAGGAGCGTAGGAAAAATGGAAGCAGCCACTGAGAATCAGGGCCGTATTCTGCTTGTGGACGATGAGTCCGCCATCCTCCGCACTTTCCGGTACTGTCTGGAAGACGAAGGTTACAGTGTCGCCACTGCCAACAGCGCAGCCCAGGCTGACACGCTCATGCAGCGCCAGGTTTTCGACCTGTGCTTTCTCGATTTGCGTCTGGGTGAAGATAACGGCCTGGATGTACTGGCGCAGATGCGTATTCAGGCACCGTGGATGCGTGTGGTCATCGTGACTGCACACTCTGCGGTCGATACGGCTGTTGATGCCATTCAGGCGGGCGCAGCCGACTATCTGGTAAAGCCGTGCAGCCCCGATCAGCTGCGTCTTGCTACCGCCAAACAGCTTGAAGTGCGCCAACTGTCTGCTCGCCTTGAGGCACTGGAAGGCGAGGTTCGCAAGCCCAAAGACGGACTGGATTCCCACAGTCCTTCGATGATGGCCATTCTGGAAACTGCCCGCCAGGTTGCCGTGACCGATGCCAACATTCTGATTCTGGGTGAATCGGGGACCGGTAAAGGCGAGCTGGCACGGGCGATTCACGGCTGGAGCAAGCGGGCAAAGAAGTCCTGCGTCACGATCAACTGCCCATCGCTCACCGCAGAACTGATGGAAAGCGAACTGTTCGGCCACAGTCGCGGGGCCTTCACGGGTGCCAGTGAGAGCACTCTGGGCCGTGTGAATCAGGCGGACGGCGGCACACTGTTCCTCGACGAGATCGGCGATTTCCCGCTGACGCTGCAACCCAAGCTGCTGCGCTTCATTCAGGACAAGGAATACGAGCGTGTGGGTGACCCGGTTACCCGACGTGCCGATGTACGTATCCTGGCCGCCACCAACCTGAATCTGGAAGACATGGTGCGCAGCGGGCGCTTCCGTGAGGATTTGCTGTACCGCCTGAACGTGATCACTCTGCACCTGCCAGCCCTGCGTGAGCGCAGCGAAGACATCCTGACCCTGGCGGACCGGTTTTTGGCGCGCTTCGTCAAGGAGTACGCTCGCCCGGCTCGAGGGTTCAGTGAAGAGGCCCGTGCAGCGCTGCTCAACTACCGCTGGCCTGGCAACATTCGTGAACTGCGCAACGTCATCGAGCGTGCCAGCATCATTTGTCCGCAGGAACGTGTGGAGATCAGCCACTTGGGTATGGCCGAGCAGCCGACGAACAATGCGCCGCGTGTCGGCGCCGCCTTGAGCCTGGACGAGCTTGAAAAAGCACACATCGGAGCCGTGCTGGCGACCAGCGAAACACTTGACCAGGCCGCCAAGACGCTGGGTATCGATGCGTCGACGCTTTACCGCAAACGTAAACAGTACAACCTGTGAAAGGCCTCAAATGAAGCTGGCCATGAAACTGCGCACCCGCCTCTTTCTGAGTATCTCGGCACTGATCACCGTTGCTTTGCTCGGACTGCTGCTGGGGCTCGTCAGCGTCATGCAAATGGCCCGGACCCAGGAATCACTGATCCAGCATAACTTCGCCATTCTGGATCTGGGCTTGAAGCTGCGCCAGAACCTGGGTGATCAACTGGTGTTGATGACAGGTGCCAAGCGCGATCAGGCTGAGCTGGAAAGAATCCAGAGTCAGTTTGAAGAGCTGCTGGAGGAGGGCTCGGTACAGGATACCCAGCAAAACGTACGCAATGGTTTCGAAAAGACCAAGGGCGATTACCGGCAATTCATCGATACCTGGAAGCAATACGGCAACGATGCGCGAGGCATACGCGGCGTACCGCAGCTGAGTGACAGCTTCGACAACCTGCGTAATGGCTTGCTGGCTGTACATCGCAAGGCGCTGGAGAACATCAGCAGCGCCGAAATCAACTCCCGTGATCGTGCACTATGGATCGCGGGTTTGCTGGGGCTGGTCGGGCTGGCGGTGCTATGTATCGGCTTTGTGACTGCGCACGGTATCGCCCGGCGTTTCGGTGCGCCGATCGAGGCGCTGGCCAAGGCTGCCGATCGCATCGGAGAAGGGGACTACGAAGTCACGCTGCCTATTTCGTCGGCCGCCGAGATGAACCTGCTGACCCGGCGATTCGGCATCATGGCCGAAGCCCTGCGTCAGCATCAGGCGACCAATATTGATGAATTACTGGCTGGCCAGCAGCGTCTGCAAGCGGTTCTCGACAGTATCGACGATGGCCTGCTGATGATTGATCGCCAAGGGCATCTGGAGCACTTGAACCCGGTGGCCCAGCGTCAACTCGGCTGGGACGAGAGTCGCCTCGGGCAGAGCCTTGGAGATGCGTTGGGCCGACCTGAGCTGGATGAGCAATTGCATCTGGTACTGCGTGGCGGGACGCTGGAGCGTGCGCCGGAAGACCTGGCCATCGAAATCGACGGTGAATCGCGCCTGCTGACCTACAGCATGACGCCGGTCAGTCATACCAAAGGCCATATCCTCGGCGCGGTGATGGTGCTGCATGACGTCACCGAACAGCGTGCTTTCGAGAGGGTGCGCAGTGAGTTCGTCCTGCGCGCGTCGCATGAGCTGCGTACGCCTGTCACGGGTATGCACATGGCATTCGGTCTTCTCCAGGAGCGCCTGCATTTCGCCCCCGAAACCCGTGAGGCCGATCTGCTCAATACGGTCACCGAAGAAATGCAGCGCCTTATGCAGCTCATCAATGACCTGCTGAATTTCTCGCGTTACCAGAACGGTCTGCAGAAACTCAAACTGGCACCGTGCTCCATCGAAACCTTGCTCGAAGAAGCCAGAGCGCGATTCGAGGACAAGGCCCTTGAGCAGGACATCGTACTGATGCTGGATATGCAGGAACCCATGCCGCGCCTGCATGCCGATCAGTCCCAGCTGGAGCGGGTGCTGGACAACCTGCTGGACAATGCGCTGCGGCACACGCCGCAGAACGGTCTGATTCGTCTGCAGGCCAGGCGTCATGGCGAGCGGGCGATCATCAGCGTTGAAGACAACGGTGAGGGCATTGCCTACGGGCAGCAGGGACGAATCTTCGAACCCTTCGTGCAGGTCGGTCGCAAAAAAGGCGGTGCCGGACTCGGGCTGGCGCTGTGCAAGGAGATCGTCCAGCTGCACGGCGGGCGCATGGGGGTCTATTCAAGGCCGGGGCAGGGCACGCAGTTCTATATGGCGTTGCCGCTTTGACGGCACTGCCTTGAAAGTGCTGCCTGTATACCCTTCATAAGAGCATCAAATATCAGGTTGTGCCCTGATTAATTGACGCGGTTAAGCACCTGCAAGATGGCTGCGCTCTGTGCATCGGGTTCGCCGTCGAAGCGCGCGGGGCGGTAGTGCATCTGGAATGCCGCCAGCACCTGACGCGTGGCGGTGTCGAGCTCTCCGGTCTGCGGGGTGCTGTAACCCAGACGTGCCAGTTGTTGCTGGAACCAGCTAATACTTGGCAGGTTGGTTGCCAGCAATGCCTGATGCTGGGCAACGAGACGTTCGTCAGGCCAGATGCCGAGCCCTTCGGCAGCAAGGCGCTTCCAGGGGAACAGCGGGCCAGGGTCCTGTTTGCGCGTCGGCGCTATGTCGCTGTGGCCGATGATGTGTTTTGGATCGATTTTGTTGCGTTTGACAATGTCTTTGAGCAGTACTGTGATCGACTGGATCTGTGCTTCGGTGTAGGGGTACCACAACCGGCCTGCCGGTGTGTCCTTGAAGCCGGGGTTGACGATCTCGATGCCGATCGAGCTGGAATTAAGCCAGGTACGGCCTTCCCATTCGCTTTCGCCAGCATGCCAGGCGCGGGCGCTTTCATCGACCAGCTTGTAGATAGTGGCCTTGCTGTCATCGCCAATCAGATAGTGGCTGCTGACCTCGCCATGGGTCAGAAGCTGGAGGGATTTCTCCATCGAGGTGGAGGTGTAATGCATGATCACGTACTGAACCCGGCCATCGAAATTCACCGATGGATGGCTGGTGTCCAGCCTGGGGCCACTGGCGCAGGCAGTGAGGATGAGCAGCAGAAAGGCAGAGAAATACAGTTTCATGGGATCGGCAGCGTCAGCGGGAAATGCAATATCATAACAACATGCGTACAAATAGCTTCGGCATTGACGTGCTCGTTCAGGTCAAAATATTTCAGTCAGCCTTGTTCGACCCTGTTTCGGCCATTTTCCTTGGCCCTGTACAGCGCCTGATCGGCGCGCTTGATCGCAGTGTCACTGCGTTCAGCCGTTCGAAAAGCCGTCACTCCAATAGATACGGTGATCGTCACGCGCTCGCCCTTGAAGTGAAACGGGCATGACTCCACCGCAGCTCGAAGTTCGTCGAGCAACGTCAGCCCGGTGCCGGGAGGCGTAGCAGGCAACAGCATGACAAATTCCTCACCGCCAAACCGGGCGAGAAAATCGTCGCTGCGCAGGCGTTTCCTGAAAACGTTGGCGACGATCTTCAGCACTTTATCGCCTGCCAGGTGGCCATATCCGTCATTGATGCGCTTGAAGTGGTCCAAGTCCAGAATGCACACCAGCAGGCTGTTTTTCTCGTGTTGCCACTTGCTCATCTCCTGTTCGAGGCGCTCGCCCCAGGCTGCGCGATTGGGCAGGCCGGTGAGCGGGTCGATCAAGGCCTTTTGGCGCTGTTCTTCCAGGTGAGTCCTGAAACCCAGCGCTTCCTGCTCCATGCTCGCAACGCGGGCCGAAAGGCCTTGCAGCCGCGAGGCAACTTCCCGCTCGCGTGCGTCACGCTTGAGCTGGTAGTGGTCCATGGTGCTGAGCAAGCCTTCAAAGCGGTTGTCGAGCACCTGCTTGAGACTGGTCAGGTCGGAAGCGTCCTGAACGCTGATCTGCAGGCCGCCCACCTGTTCGCGCAACTGCTCGTTCAGGTCGCGGGCTGTGGACTGATCCTCGGCATGATCTTCACTGGCAGCCTGCAAATGGCTCTGAAACGATTCGAGCCGCTCATTGAGTTGTTTGAGGTAGGTGCTGAATTCCTGTTGGCCGCCGTTGTTGATTGCCAGCATCAGAACTGCCAGATCGTCGAGGATCGGTAGCAGTTCGTACCAGTTGAGCCCATGTTTCAAGCGTAACTGCATGTCCTCGACCTGCGGGCGGAAGTGCTCCGACAAGGTCAGGTCATCGAGCAGGCCCAGCAGGGTTTCCTCAATGTGTGCCGCCACCGAGCTGTAGCTGGGTTCTGGCGAGGAGGGCAGCGAATAACCCTCTTCGCCTTCCACCGTTTCGGTTTCTGATTCGGCATCCTCTTGCGGCTGTTCCAGTGCCTGGATGATTGGAGCAGGCCGTTGCTGGTAGGGCACTGAAGGAACGGGGCCCAGCAGGTCAGTGAAATCGATAGGCTCGACAGGGACAACCGCAGGTTCGGTGACTGTTTCGGCCAGGGCTGGAGCAAGGGCTGCTGCGGCTGGCGATGGCACAGGTGTTTCAGGTGCCGTAACGATAGCGGTTTCGGCTTCTGAAACCTGTGGCGGCAGTGTGTGTGCGTCCTTTGTCTTCTGGTTGACGATGTCGGGGGCAATGGCAGCTTCTACTTCCGCTGCGGCAACGTCTATCGGCGCTTGAGCGTTCGCGGCCTCAGGTTGCACGTGCGTCTCATGCGTTTCCTGAGCAGAAGGGGCGTTTTCGGGGTGGGCAGCCTCGGGAGGGCGCTCATTGCCATGTTCGTCCCGCGAACCGAACAAACGCTGCAGAAGCCCTTGGCGTGGGCCCTCTTCGTGCTTTTCGAGCAGGGTCAGGGCCTGGCCCTGCAAACCACTCAACTCGCTGAGCAGCAAAGGCAGCTCGCGCGCCTGCGATGCACGTTCTTCAAGGTCCTTGGCAAAGCGCTTGAGTGGCTTGCGTACCTCTCGTGGCAACGGTAGCGCTTGCAGTTGTGCAACCAGTGCGGTCAGTGCCGAGCCAATTTGCCCGACCCGTACTTCACGGCGATGCTCGGAGTCCAGTACGGCTTTTTCGAGGCGCGGAATCAAGGCTGCCAGACCGGCGTCCATATCGTCCTTGCGGACAATTTCGCGCATTTCCTTCATGCATTCATCGACGGCGCGGTCAGAGCCTTCTGCTGCCAGGCTGCTGCGCACCAGACCGCGGCGCAGCAAGTCGAGCCGCGCATCCCAGCGCTTTTCGAGCTTATCCTGTTGCTCGATTCCCTTGAGGTACTTCTCTTTCCAACGCTCCGCGTCGTCGCTCATGCAAGGCTTCCACCAGAGGGCACAGGCAGTGAGTCCCCACGCAGTGAGTCTGGCAGGCGAATCTCGACAGCAACCGGCAGGTGATCGGAAATGGGCTGCGCCAGTACCTGTACGCGTTCAAGTGTGAGGGTCGGGCTGAGCAGAATGTGGTCAAGGCAGCGTTGTGGTCGCCAGCTTGGAAAGGTCGCTTCGATTTGCGGTGCCAAAAGGCCCAGATCGCGTAGCGGCGAGTGCTCCAGCAGGTCATTGGCGTGGGTATTCATGTCGCCCATCAGCACCTGATGGCGATAACCGCCGATCAGGTCGCGAATGTAAGCCAGTTGCCGGGTTCTGGTACGAGTGCCCAGAGCCAGGTGCATCATGACCACCACAAGCGCATCTTCGCCTTCGCCGAAGCGGACAAGAATTGCCCCGCGCCCGGCCGGACCCGGCAGCGGATGATCCTCGATCTTGGTCGGGCGCAAGCGACTTAGCACACCATTGCTGTGCTGGGCGAGGCGACCGAGATTGCGATTGAGCTGTTGATACCAGTACGGAAAGCCACCCAGTTGAGCAAGGTGCTCGACCTGATTGACGAAGCCGGAGCGCATGCTGCCGCCATCGACTTCCTGCAACGCCACCAGATCGAAATCGTTGATCAGATCGCCGATTTTCTGCAGGTTGCCTGCCCTGCCGCCATGTGGCAGCAGATGCTGCCAGCTGCGCGTCAGGTAGTGGTGGTAGCGTTGGGTACTGATACCCACCTGGATATTGAAACTGAGCAAACGCAGCCTGCCGTCTTCCGGCAGGCCGTTTTGCGTCAGATGATGTTCGTTGACCTGCGGATCATGCAGGCCAACGATACGGGTGCTGCCCTTGCCCCAGCGGCGCATGGCGGGCGCTTACTTGGCGGCTGTAGCAGCCGCTCGCTCTTTGGCAATCAATTGATCGGCAACTTCCAGAGTCTTTTCCGGACCGCCGGCAGAGCCCAGGTCAAAGCGGTACTTGCCATTGACGATCATGGTCGGAACGCCAGTCACCTCATACTTCTTGGCCAGTTCCTTGTACTGGGCGATCTTGCCCTTGACTGCGAAAGAGTCGAACGTTTTCAGGAAGTCTTCCTTGTTCACGCCCTGTGTGGCGACGAAGTCAGCCATGTCATTCTTGTCGGTCAGACGCTTGCCGCCTTTCTGGATGGCTTCGAATACGGCCGCGTGAACCTTGTGCTCGACGCCCATGGTGTCGAGGGTGATGAACAGCTGGCCGTGTGCATCCCACGGGCCGCCGAACATGGCAGGGATGCGTACGAACTTGACGTCGGACGGCAGTTTTTCAATCCACGGATTGATCGTTGGCTCGAACGCGTAGCAGTGCGGGCAGCCATACCAGAACAGCTCGACGACTTCGATCTTGCCTGGCTCGGCAACAGGCACAGCGCTCGCCAGCTCGACGTATTGCTTGCCTGCCTCGATGGGCGTGGCAGCCTGGGCGGACATACCGAACAGACTGGCGGCAACCAGAGCGGCGCTGATGATCAGATTACGCATGCTTTACTCCTAAGCAGATTGAATCGCCTTCAAGCGACGGTGGTTTCGACCGAACGCGAAAGCCTGAGTTCGTTAGTGTAACGCTGAGGTTGTAAAAATGGGTGACCACGGACGGCCTTTTTGCATAAGTAGTGAAGCAGGTCATGTCTGAATGTTCCAGCCGCCAGCCAGAGCGGCCCGATACAGTGCCAGTGTGGGCCGGGGGACAGGTGTGTCATTATATGCCTACGCATTCAAACGAAACCGACACCTCTTGCCGCTCCCTTTGCAGGCAGGGCCTTCACCGGAAATCACATGCAACTCAAAAACCCCATCCTCGGTCTGTGCCAACAGGCCACGTTCATGCTCAGCGCCGCCAAGGTCGACCAATGCCCCGACGACGAAGGGTTTGAAGTCGCTTTTGCCGGTCGTTCCAATGCAGGCAAATCGAGCGCGCTGAACACGCTGACCCATGCCAGCCTGGCGCGCACCTCCAAGACACCGGGGCGCACTCAACTGCTGAACTTCTTCGGGCTTGATGAAGATCGACGTCTGGTCGACTTGCCAGGCTACGGCTACGCCAAAGTGCCTATCCCGCTCAAACTGCACTGGCAGCGCCACCTTGAAGCCTATCTGGGCAGCCGCGAAAGCCTGAAGGGTCTGATCCTGATGATGGATATCCGTCATCCAATGACCGATTTCGACCTGTTGATGCTGGACTGGGCCATCGCCAGCAACATGCCGATGCACATTCTGCTGACCAAGGCCGACAAGCTGACCTATGGCGCTGCGAAGAACACGCTGCTCAAGGTTCAGACCGAAATTCGCAAAGGCTGGGGCGATGCAGTGAGCATCCAGTTGTTCTCGGCTCCCAAGCGCATGGGGCTGGAGGAGGCTTACACCGTGCTGGCCGACTGGATGGAACTGGAAGACAAGGCGCCTGCGGAGTAAATCGCAGGCAAAAAAGACCCCGGACTTCGCATGGGGAGGGGGAAGTTCCGGGGCTTAAGGTCCAGACCTTAGGGTGGGATCTGGATAACTGCCAACACTTAACACAACTAGGAGCACGATCGATTTTTCAACCAATCGAGACCTCTGACTCCTATCCAAACGGTTAAGTTCCAGCAATGAAGAAAAGTTCACATTTCCTACAATGTTTGACGAACCTGCTGACAGGTTCGCCCTTTCAGAGTCAGTGCGCCTCGTCCCAGTTGTTGCCGACCCCGACTTCCACCAGCAGCGGCACTGCCAATTCTGCTGCGCCACTCATGTGTGGGCGGATCTGTTCACTGATCTGATCGACCAGGTCTTCGCGCACCTCCAGCACCAGTTCGTCATGCACCTGCAGAATGACCCGCGCATCCAGACCGGATTCTTCCAGCCAGCCATTCACGGCCACCATGGCTTTCTTGATGATGTCCGCCGCAGTGCCTTGCATCGGCGCGTTGATCGCCATGCGTTCGGCACCTTTGCGCAGGGACTGGTTCTTGGCGTTGATGTCCGGCAAGTACAGGCGACGGCCGAAAATGGTCTCGACAAAACCCTGCTCGGCGGCCTGCGCACGTGTGCGCTCCATGTAATCCAGCACGCCGGGGTAGCGGGCGAAGTAACGGTCGACATAAGCCTGTGACTGCTTGCGGTCCACGCCAATCTGTTTGGCCAGGCCAAACGCGCTCATGCCGTAGATCAGGCCGAAGTTGATCGCCTTGGCGCTGCGGCGCATGTCCGTGGTGACGTTTTCCAGCTCGACGCCGAAGACTTCCGCTGCCGTCGCGCGGTGAACGTCCAGGTCGTTGCGGAAGGCATGCAGCAAGCCTTCGTCCTGTGCCAGATGCGCCATGATGCGCAGTTCGATCTGCGAATAGTCTGCCGCCAGCAGCTTGTAGCCCTTGGGGGCCACGAACGCCTGACGGATGCGTCGGCCTTCAGCAGTACGGATCGGGATGTTCTGCAGGTTCGGATCGCTGGATGACAAGCGCCCGGTCACCGCCACTGCCTGGTGATAGGAGGTGTGAATGCGTCCGGTGCGCGGGTTGATCTGCTCCGGCAGGCGGTCGGTGTAAGTGCTCTTGAGCTTGCTCATCGAGCGGTATTGCATCAGTACCTTGGGCAGCGGGAAGTCCTGCTCGGCGAGTTCGGCCAGCACGGCCTCGGCAGTCGATGCCTGGCCGGTAGCGGTCTTGCTGAGGATCGGCATACCGAGCTTTTCGTAGAGAATCACGCCGAGCTGCTTGGGCGAGCCCAGGTTGAACTCTTCACCGGCAATAGCAAAGGCTTCGCGCTCCAGCGCGGTCATCTTGTCGCCCAGTTCGACGCTCTGGATGCCCAGCAGGTTGGCATCGACCAGTGCGCCCTGGCGTTCGATGCCTGCAAGGACGGGCACCAGCGGCATCTCGATGTCGTTCAAGACCGGCTGCAAGGTTGGAATTGCGGCCAGACGCGCTTCGAAGACTTCATGCAGGCGCAGGGTCAGGTCGGCTTCTTCGGCAGCATAATCACCAGCCTGCTCGATGGCGATCTGGTCGAAGGTCAGCTGCTTGGCACCTTTGCCGGCGATCTCCTGGAAGTTGATCGGCGTGTGCGTCAGGTACTTGGCCACCAGGCTGTCACGGTCGTGGCGGGTGGCAGTGGAATCCAGAACGTAGGATTCCAGAATGGTGTCGAACCTGACGCCCTGCAGGTCGATGCCTTGTGTCTGATCGCCGTCGAGCGCGCAGTTGGCAAGCAGGTTGATAGCGAACTTGGCGTGTTGACCGACCTTGGTTTTATCCGGGTCTTCAAGCAGCGGCTTGAGCGCCTTGAGTACTGTGTCTCGGTCCAGTTGCTGCGGCACCCCCATGTAGGAGTGGGTCAGCGGAATGTAGGCGGCTTCATGGGTTTGAATGGCAAAAGACAAACCTACCAGTTGCGCGCGCTGGGCGTCGGTGCCGTTGCTCTGGATCACAAAGGCGAACAGCGGCGCGGCGTTGAGCTTCTTCAGCCACGCGTCGAACTGGCTCTGCTCGAGAATGACTTCATAGGCGGCTTCTTTTGCCTCGACGGTTGGCTCTTCGACGGCCAGCTCCTGCCCGGCGCGTTTGGCATCACGTTGCAGGTCTTCGATCCAGCTTTTGAATTCCAGCTCGGCGTACAGCTCCATCAATTTGTCGCGGTCCGGCTCGCCGCAATGCAACTGGTCCAGTTCGATGTCCAGTGGCACGTCGATCTTGATAGTTGCCAGTTCATAGGACAGGAAGGCCATCGCACGATGCTCTTCAAGCTTCGCCGCCAGGGTCTTGGCCCCACGAATAGGCAGGGTCGCGACCGTTTCGAGGCGCTCGTAAAGCTCCTTGATCCCGCCGCCCACGCCAACCAGCAAGCCGACGGCAGTCTTTTCGCCGACGCCGGGGACGCCAGGTATGTTGTCGACCTTGTCGCCCATCAGTGCGAGGTAGTCGATGATGTGCTCCGGACCGACGCCGAACTTCTCTTTCACGCCAGCCACGTCCAGGGCGCTGCCGGTCATGGTGTTGACCAGGGTGATGTGTCCGTCGACCAGTTGCGCCATGTCCTTGTCACCGGTGGAGATGATCACCGGACGGTCCGCCGCTGCGCTGCTGCGCGCCAGGGTGCCGATCACGTCGTCTGCTTCAACGCCTTCCACGCATAGCAGCGGATAGCCCATGCCCTTGACGCAAGCATGCAGCAGATCGACCTGCACGCGCAGGTCATCCGGCATGCTGGGCCGATTGGCTTTGTAATCGGTATACAGCGCGTCGCGGAAAGTCCCGCCCTTGGCATCGAAGACCACCGCAAACGGGCTGTCCGGGTACTGGCGACGCAGGCTTTTGAGCATGTTGAGCACGCCCTTGACGGCACCCGTCGGCAATCCTTTGGACGTGGTCAGTGGTGGCAGTGCGTGGAAGGCGCGATAGAGGTAAGAGGAACCGTCTATCAGGACGAGCGGCGCTTGGGTCATGAGCAGAATCAACCTTTTCGGCGGGGCCGGCGCTAGAATGCGCGGACCATTGACGACAAAGGGACAAGGTTATCATGTGCAAGGTAAATCGACTGATATTGACCGGCCTGTTGGCATTTTGTCCTTTGCTCGCAGTTTCAGCAGAGGACCCACCTTCGGCTGCACCGGACGTTACTATCCGCACCGACGGGGACAAAACCATTCAGGAATACCGCCAGAACGGCTTTCTGTATGCTGTGAAGATTACCCCCAAACACGGCAAGCCCTATTTTCTGGTGCGATCCGATGGTACAAGTCCCAATTTTATCCGTTCGGACCAACCGGACATGCTGATCCCGGAGTGGAAAATATTCGAATGGTAGCCACCTACATTCACTTTAATTGCTGGCAGTTCTGACATGTCCGTTTTTACCCCGTTGGCCCGGCCCGAGCTGGAAGCATTTCTCGCCCCTTATGGGCTCGGCCGTTTGCTTGACTATCAGGGCATTGCCGCCGGTAGCGAAAACACCAACTACTTCATCAGTCTGGAGCAGGGCGAATTCGTTCTGACGCTGGTCGAACGCGGCCCGGTGCAGGAGATGCCATTCTTCATCGAGCTGCTCGACGTGCTGCACGATGCCGATTTGCCGGTGCCGTACGCATTGCGCACCACCGACGGTGAGGCCCTGCGGCAATTGGCGGACAAACCGGCGCTTCTGCAGCCACGTTTGCCAGGCAAGCACATCAGCGAGCCCAATACCCAGCACTGCGTGCAGATTGGCGAGCTATTGGCCAACCTGCATCTGGCGACCCGTGAGCAGGTGCTTGAGCGCAAGACCGATCGAGGTCTGGACTGGATGCTGAGTGAGGGGCGCAATTTTCTGTCGCATCTGGGCGAAACCCAGCGAGCCTTGCTGGAAAAGAGCCTTCAAGAGATCGAAGACTTCAAGCCACAGATCATGGCGTTGCCGCGCGCCAACCTGCACGCGGACCTGTTTCGTGACAACGTGTTGTTTGAAGGCACGCACCTGACCGGGCTGATCGACTTCTATAACGCCTGTTCCGGGCCGATGCTCTACGACCTGGCGATTGCCCTCAATGACTGGTGCTCACGTGAAAACGGCCAGCTCGATGCCGTCCGTGCTCGTGCGCTGCTGGGGGCTTATGCAGGTTTGCGACCATTCACTGCGGCGGAGTCGAAGCTCTGGACGACCATGTTGCGCATCGCCTGCGTGCGTTTCTGGCTGTCTCGCCTGATCGCCGCCGAAACCTTCGCCGGTCAGGACGTGCTGATTCATGATCCCGCGGAGTTCGAACGCCGTCTGGCTGAGCGCCAGGAAGCGCACATAGCCTTGCCGTTTGCGCTCTGAGACCAGACCTGTCTCCGCGCGTCTGAACCAGTCGGACGGTTGACTCTCGTTCCCATGCTCCGCGTGGGAATGCAGTGCGTGACGCTCCGCGTCGCAAGAGGACGCGAAGCGTCCAGACCGGCATGCCCACGCGGAGCATGGGCACGATAGTGTTATCCCTGACGACTATCGTTCCTCACGCTCCAGCGTGGGAATGCAGTTCGTGACGCTCAGCGTCACACAGCAGTGCTGCGATGTGGGCGGTGGCAGTCAGAGACTGCTCAGGCAACCTGCCAGGTCATCAGCCAGCTTCTGCAATACCTGCTCGTAACCCTGCGCGGTGGCCGGGGTGTAGCCGCCCAGTCCATCCAGCTCCGCCAGCTTGACCGGCAGGCCTGCGCTCAAGGTTTCAGCCAGACGCGGGCGCAGTGGTGGTTCACTGAATACACAGGTTTTGCCCGCAGCCTTCAGGCGTTCACGCATGGCGGCGACATGCTGCGCACCGGGCTGGATCTCGGCGGCGATGGCGAATACCCCGGCGTGTTTGAGCCCATAGGCCTCTTCGAAATAATCGAAGGCCTCGTGGAAGACGAAGTAAGGCTTGCCTGCCACTGCACTGACCCGACCCTTGATACGAGCATCCAGCGCGTCAAGGCGTTTGCTGAATGCGGCAGCGTTACTCGCATAACGAGCTGCATTGGCAGGGTCGGCAGCGCTCAGGTCTGTGGCCATTTTCGCGGCAATCACCCGCGCGTTGACGGTCGACAGCCACAGGTGTGAATCCAGGCTGCCGGGCCGGTGGTCGTGGTCATGTTCGTCTGCGTCGTTGTCGTGATCATGCTCGTGGTCATCATGCGAGGCATTGTCTTCGCCAAAGTGACGCAAGTGCATGCCCGGCAGCGACTGCACGGCAACCGCAGGCAGTTTGCGGCCCTGAATGACGCGTGGCAGGAAAGCTTCCATGTCCGGGCCGATCCAGTAGAGCAACTCTACTTCCTGCACGCGCCGTACGTCGGATGGACGCAGCGCGTAGTTATGCGGTGAGGCACCCGGTGGCAGAAGCACTTCCGGTGTACCGACGCCATCCTGCACAGCCGCTGCAATCAGCTGCAATGGCTTGATACTGGTCAGCACCCGGACCTCGGCCTGAACAGGGGAAATGACCAGCAGACTGACCCACAAAACAGCAACAAGATTTAAAAGACGGCGCACTCGAATCACTCATATAAGCCAGGAACAGGTAACATAATAACGTCTCTAGCCAATATCGTCGCTGCTCATGCCCAATACTCCCCTGGCCAGTCGCCCCCATGACCACTCTCACTGCGTGCATTCGGCCCTCGCTGAAGCCGATGCGCTGTGCGCCAAACAGGGTCTGCGCCTGACCAACTTGCGCCGTCGCGTGCTGGAACTGGTCTGGCAAAGCCACAAACCGCTGGGTGCCTACGACATCCTCGCGGTGCTGAGTGATGAAGACGGTCGTCGCGCTGCGCCGCCAACCGTTTATCGTGCACTGGATTTCCTGCTGGAAAACGGTCTGGTGCACCGCATCGCCTCACTTAACGCGTTCACCGGCTGCAATCACCCCACTCATGCGCATCAGGGGCAGTTTCTGATTTGCCGCCTGTGTCACGCGGCGATCGAGCTGCAGCACCCAGCCATCAGCAATGCCATCATCGATGCCGCTGCAGGCGTTGGCTTCGCGGTCGAAGGCCAGACGGTCGAGATCGTTGGTGTATGCGCCGGCTGCAAGGCGGCTTGATGACGGATGCATTGATACGTCTGGAGCAGGTCGCTGTAACGCTGTCCGGGCAAAGCGTTCTGGACAACATCCAGTTGAGCGTAAAGCCGGGCGAAATCGTTACGCTGATCGGCCCTAACGGCGCTGGCAAGACCACGCTGGTGCGTGCAGTGCTGGGGCTGCTCAAGCCCGACTCCGGAACCGTCTGGCGCAAGCCGAAGCTGCGTGTCGGTTACATGCCGCAAAAACTGCATGTGGATCAGACGCTGCCGCTGTCGGTGCTGCGCTTTTTGCGTCTGGTGCCCGGTGTGGACCGCATGGCTGCAGAGTCTGCCCTGGAAGAAGTCGGGGCCGAGAAGGTCATCGATAGCCCGATTCAAGGTATTTCCGGTGGCGAGATGCAGCGCGTTCTGCTGGCCCGAGCCTTGTTGCGCAAGCCTGAATTGCTGGTGCTCGATGAGCCGGTGCAGGGTGTCGACGTGGCAGGTCAGGCCGAGCTGTACGGCCTTATTACCCGGTTGCGCGACCGCCACCAGTGCGGCGTGCTGATGGTGTCTCATGATTTGCATCTGGTCATGAGCACGACCGATCAGGTGGTCTGTCTGAACCGCCATGTTTGCTGCTCCGGGCATCCCGAGCACGTCAGCCATGATCCGGCGTTTGTCGAGCTGTTCGGCAAAAACGCGCAAAGCCTGGCGATCTATCACCACCATCACGACCACGCCCACGATCTGCATGGCGCTGTGGTGAATGATGCACCGGCGACTTCCTCACATACTCACACTCATGTTCACGGAGACCACTGCAAGCATGGCTGATTTTTTACTGTATGCCTTGCTCGCAGGCGTTGCTCTGGCTGTCGTCGCAGGCCCGCTCGGGTCGTTCGTGGTCTGGCGGCGCATGGCGTACTTTGGCGATACGCTTTCCCACGCAGCATTGCTCGGTGTGGCGCTTGGCTTCCTGCTGGATATCAGCCCGACCATTGCAGTGACGGTCGGCTGCCTGCTGCTGGCGGTGCTGCTGGTCACGCTGCAACAGCGCCAGCCGCTGGCCTCGGACACGCTACTGGGGATCCTCGCACCGAGCACGCTGTCGCTCGGCCTGGTGGTGCTCAGCTTCATGCATGAAGTGCGTATCGACCTGATGGCTTATCTGTTTGGCGACCTGCTTGCCATCAGCCCGGCTGATCTGACCTGGATCCTGGGCGGCAGCGCGCTGGTGCTGGTATTGATTGTTGCGCTGTGGCGCCCGCTGCTGGCAATCACCGTGCATGAAGAGCTGGCGCGGGTCGAAGGCCTGCCCGTCGCGGCATTGCGCATGGCGCTGATGCTGCTGATCGCCGTGGTGATCGCTGTGGCGATGAAGATCGTCGGCGTTCTGCTGATCACGTCGCTGCTGATCATTCCCGCCGCTGCGGCGCAGCGTCACGCCCGCTCGCCGGAGCAGATGGCGCTGGGTGCAAGCCTGTTAGGCGTGATAGCCGTGTGTGTCGGGCTATCATTGTCATGGTTCAAGGACACCCCGGCAGGACCGTCTATAGTGGTATCCGCTGCAGCGTTGTTTTTGCTCAGCTTTGTTCTACCCAGGCGAGCGGTGTAGACTTGCTCGTTTTTTGCGCAAACTAGAGAATCGCAGGAATGAAGCCGTTCGCCCCACGCTATCTGCTGCTTGTCGCATTTTCCATCCTGCTGGGTGCCTGCCAAAGTGCGCCCACTGCCGAGACGCCTGCCTCCGACGTTCAGCCTGACGCGTTCGCTCAGCTTGAGCAGAACATCGTCAGCAATGAGCTGGCGACGGCCGAGGATCAACTGGCCGCGTTGCAGGCCGCCAATCCTGCCGATATCCGCCTCGAGCCTTTTCAGCGTCGTCTGGCCGAAGCCTATCTGAGTCGCAGCCAGATCAGCCTGCAGAAGGGTGATATGAATGCGGCGGCCAACGCACTCACTCGTGCGCGCGCGCTGATGCCCAAGGCACCGGCACTGACCAGTGGCGTCAACGGCGCTATCGCTCATGCGCGCAAGGCCGAGCTGGAGAAAGCCGAAGCTGATTTGAAGGCGGCCGAAGCCAGAAGGGTTGCCAAGCTCATCGATCCGTCGGCAGAAAGCACGACAATTGAACTCAAGATCGGCGATATGCGTGCATTGCGTCGTCAACTGGACGATATCGCAGCGGATACCGTAGCGTTCAACTGTGAAGTGCTGATGGTAGTGCCGCGCACCGAAGACTATCCGTGGCTGGCCACGTTGCTGACCAAACGGGTGGTCAAGGCCAATCCGGATTTCGAGCTGCAATTGCGTCGCGAGATCGAGCGCAATGAAAAAGCGCAGATCATCCTGACGCCAGCGAAGTCCTGAGTCGATCCTTCAAAGCGGACGCAGATCGTACAGAACTGCATTCCCACGCGGAGCGTGAGGAACGAGAAGTGTCGGGGAGTCTATGTGGGGGGCGAGAAGGTTCAGAAAGGCGCTCCCACGCCGGAGCGTGGGAGCGATCTAGCACGTCAGATCAAGCCGGAACAGCCTTGGCTTTCACTTCACGATCCCATACACGGTGCTGAGCAATCGCGTTGAAGAACGCTTTGAACGATTTGCTATCGGATACCTCCAGCAGGCCCGCATCTTCTTCCAGGCGTAGCAGGCTCAACAGCTCTTTGGCCTCCCCGGCAAAGGAGATGGCCTTGAGGTGCTTGTAGGCTTCCAGGATGAAGTGCAGTGCCACGCCGTCGCCTTTCAGCGCTTCGATCGAAGCCTTGCCACCCGGCACGAAGACTGCGTCGAACGCTACCGAAGGCAGGCCTTCAGCCGATGCGTCCACTGGCAGGCTCTGGCCGTCAGCGGTCTTGACCGGTGCGGAGGTCGGGCCCAATACCTTGGCGTGTGCGCCTTCGGCAGTCAGTGCAGCTTTCATGGCTTCGACCGCTTTGCCGTCCACGCCGTCTGCCACAAGAATGGCAACCTTGCGTGAAACGATATCGCCAGAAAGCAGGTTGACCTGGCTCAGCGCCGGCGACTCTTTTACCGAAGTCTGACGCACTGGCACGGTCCCGGCAGTCGGTGCTGGCAAGCCCAGATTGGCGGCTACGCGGCTGGCCAGTTCCAGGTCGATATTGGCCAGAATCTCGTTGACCTGACGGGCACGAATGTACTCGCGCTCGACCTTGCCCAACTCGAAGCTATAGGCCGCGATGATGTGCTCTTTCTCGTGATGGCTCATGCTCTGGAAGAACAGGGTGGCCTGCGAGAAGTGGTCGCCAAACGATTCGCTGCGCTCACGAACCTTGTGCGCTTCAACGCGCTCAGGGTAGGTCTCGAAGCCGCCATCTACAGGGCCGGCAGGGGTTTCTTTCGGCCAGCCGCCATCGATCGAGTTCGGCTCGTAAGAAGCGCGGCCCTTGTCGATAGTGGTGCGATGCTGTGCGTCACGCTGACCGTTGTGGTTCGGCGCAATCGGACGGTTGATCGGGATTTCGTGGAAGTTCGGCCCACCCAGACGGCTGATCTGCGTGTCGGTGTAGGAGAACAGGCGACCTTGCAGCAGCGGGTCATTGGAGAAGTCGATACCTGGCACGATGTGGCCCGGGCAGAAGGCAACCTGCTCAGTCTCGGCGAAATAGTTGTCCGGGTTACGGTTCAAGACCATCTTGCCCAGCGGAGTGACCGGTACCAGTTCTTCGGGAATGATCTTGGTCGGATCGAGCAGGTCGAAGTCGAACTTGTGCTCGTCTTCCTCGGCAACGATCTGCACGCCCAGTTCCCATTCCGGGTAGTCGCCCATCTCGATGGATTCCCACAGGTCGCGGCGGTGGAAATCGGTGTCCTTGCCAGCGAGCTTCTGCGCTTCGTCCCAGACCAGCGAGCACACGCCGAACTTGGGCTTCCAGTGAAACTTCACGAAGCTGGACTTACCTTCGGTGTTGATAAAGCGGAAGGTGTGGATACCAAAGCCCTGCATGGTGCGCAGGCTTTTCGGAATGGCACGGTCGGACATGGTCCACAGCACCATGTGTGCAGATTCCGGCACCAGCGAAACGAAGTCCCAGAAGGTGTCGTGAGCCGAGCCCCCGGTCGGGATTTCGTTATGTGGCTCTGGTTTTACCGCGTGCACGAAGTCAGGAAACTTGATGGCGTCCTGAATGAAAAAGATCGGCATGTTGTTGCCGACCAGATCGAAGTTGCCTTCTTCGGTGTAGAGCTTGACCGCAAAGCCACGCACGTCGCGCACGGTATCGCCCGAGCCGCGCGGGCCCTGAACGGTAGAGAAGCGCACGAACACCGGGGTCTTCTTGCCAGGATCACGCAGGAAACCCGCTTTACTCAGCGCGCCATGGTCTTCATAAGTCTGGAAATAACCATGTGCCGCGGTGCCGCGGGCGTGAACGATACGCTCCGGAATACGCTCATGGTCAAAGTGCGTGATCTTTTCACGCATGATGAAGTCTTCGAGCAGCGATGGGCCGCGGCTGCCGACTTTCAGTGTGTTCTGGTTATCGGAAATCTTGACACCGTGATTGGTGCGCAGGGCCTGCTGGGTCGCGTCCGAGCGGAACTGCTCAAGGCTTTCCAGCTTGTCGTTGGTATTGCCACGGTCCAGGGTGTCGGTACCTGCCAATTCGCTCTTGGGCGTTGCGGTTACAGGTGGTGCGTTCTTGCTAGCCATCAGAGACTCCTTATCTCGCCCCAATCATTGAGTTGGGTTCGCTGAATACGACTTCCCTGGCGTAAGCGGGAAATCACGGTATCCAAGAAGTGACCGAGGCCTAAAACAGCCGTTCCCTTTATTTGTCGCACATCTTTACCAACGGTCGCGTTATGCCTGTTGCGCAGGGCAGCCTGCAAATAAATGCTAAGCACAGCGGGCCGGACAGGCTAAAATGCGCGCCCGGCTTTACCCGGCCGAGGTAACGAAGCAGGTGGCGTCCTGCCACTGCGCTGATTTTTTAACGCGCCCCACAAGGTTCGCTCCGTGATCGAGTTTCATAACGTCCACAAAACCTATCGGGTGGCAGGCAAGGAAATACCGGCCCTGCACCCTACCAGCCTGCGCGTCGACGGCGGCCAGGTGTTCGGCATCATCGGCCATTCCGGCGCTGGCAAAAGTACCTTGCTGCGCCTGATCAACCGTCTGGAGACCCCGAGCGGTGGACAGATCGTGGTTGACGGTGAAGACGTCACGGCGCTTGATGCCAATGGCCTGCGCCGCTTCCGCCAACAAGTCGGGATGATCTTCCAGCACTTCAATCTGCTGGCCTCCAAAACCGTGGCCGACAATGTTGCGATGCCGCTGACGCTGGCGGGTGACATGTCCCGCAAGCAGATCGACCAGCGCGTGGCTGAGCTGCTGAAGCGGGTTGGATTGTCCGATCATGCGAAAAAATACCCGGCGCAATTGTCCGGCGGCCAAAAGCAGCGCGTCGGCATCGCCCGCGCCCTGGCCACCAAGCCGAAAATCCTGCTGTGCGATGAAGCCACCAGCGCGCTGGACCCGCAGACCACTGCGTCGGTTTTGCAATTGTTGGCCGAGATCAATCGCGAACTGAAGCTGACCATCGTGCTCATCACCCATGAAATGGACGTGATTCGTCGCGTCTGTGACCAGGTGGCGGTCATGGACGCTGGCGTGATTGTCGAGCAAGGCAAGGTCGCCGATGTGTTTCTGCATCCGCAGCACCCGACGACCAGGCGTTTTGTGCAGGAAGATGACCAGATCGATGAAAATGAACAGCGTGACGATTTCGCTCATGTTCAAGGCCGTATCGTGCGCCTGACCTTTCAGGGCGATGCGACGTATGCGCCTCTGCTGGGCACCGTGGCCCGCGAAACCGGCGTCGACTACAGCATCCTTGCCGGACGCATCGACCGCATCAAGGACACCCCTTACGGGCAGTTGACGCTGGCCATCACGGGCGGCGATATGGACGCTGCTTTTGCGCGCTTCACCGCCGCCGACGTTCATATGGAGGTGCTGCGCTGATGGACGCTTTTCTGAACCTGTTTTCCAATGTCGACTGGTACGAGATCTGGGTCGCCACCGGCGACACGTTGATCATGCTCGGTGTTTCGCTGGGCTTCACCATCCTGCTTGGCCTGCCGCTGGGTGTGCTGATGTTCCTCACTTCGCCGCGGCAGTTGCTGGAACACAAGCAGCTGTACGCCACGGTCGGGTTGATTGTGAACATGCTGCGTGCGTTGCCGTTCATCATCCTGCTGATCGTGATGATGCCGCTCACAGAAATCATTACCGGCACGTCACTGGGCATTCTCGGCACGTTGCCGCCGCTGATCGCTGGCGCCACGCCGTTCTTTGCGCGTCTGGTAGAGACAGCATTGCGCGAAGTGGATCGCGGCATCATCGAAGCCACGCAGGCCATGGGCGCGACGACCCGGCAGATCATCGTCAAGGCGCTGCTGCCTGAGGCGCGCCCCGGCATTCTGGCGGCGATCACGGTGACCGCCATTGCGCTGGTATCGTTCACGGCCATGGCCGGTGCGGTAGGCGCTGGCGGGCTGGGCGACCTGGCGATTCGTTATGGTTATCAACGCTTCCAGAACGATGTGATGTTCGTGACGGTCGTATTGTTGCTGGTGCTGGTGCAGATTCTGCAGACCATCGGCGACAGACTGGTCGCGCATTTCACACATCGTTGATCGAATCCGTTGGTATTGGCCCGCCTGTGCGGGCCCGAAGGAGTTGTTGCATGAAGAAGCTATTGGCCATATTCGCCGCTGTCACCGCCTTGTCCGCGCAAGCCAACGAAACCCTGACCGTCGCGGCCTCTGCCGTGCCGCACGCCGAGATCCTCGAGTTCGTCAAACCGACCCTGGCCAAAGAAGGCGTGGATTTGAACATCAAGGTGTTCAATGACTACATTCAGCCTAACGTGCAGGTGTCGCAGAACCGTATGGACGCGAACTTCTTCCAGCACCAGCCGTATCTGGATGAGTTCAACAAGGGCAAGGGCACAGATCTGGTGGCCGTAGCCAAAGTTCACGTAGAACCGTTCGGTGCGTACTCGGACAAGTTCAAGAAGCTGGAAGAACTGCCCAATGGTGCCAACGTTGCCCTGCCAAACGACGCCACCAATGAAGGCCGTGCCTTGCTGCTGCTGGCCAAGGCAGGTCTGATTACCTTGAAGGATCCGACCAATATCCTGTCCAAGCCTTCGGATGTCGTGAATAACCCGAAAGACCTCAAGTTCCGTGAGCTGGAAGCAGCTACGTTGCCGCGCGTACTGACTCAGGTCGATCTGGCGCTGATCAATACCAATTATGCCTTGAGCGCCAAGCTTGAGCCGACCAAGGACGCACTGATCATCGAAGGTGCCGATTCGCCCTACGCGAACATTCTGGTTGCCCGCCCGGACAACAAGGATTCAGACGCAATGAAAAAGCTGGTAGCGGCCCTGCAGAGTCCTGAAGTGAAAACCTTCCTGGCCGAGAAATACAAAGGCGCTGTGGTTCCGGCGTTCTGATCTGATCGCACCTTGTGGTTCTCGAGCCTATGCTCTGTGTCCCTTGCGACGCAGAGCATTGGGGGCTGCATTCCCGCGCCAGACACAACCCTATCGCGTGGTAGCGCCCTTCAGTACGCTCCGCGTCCTCGGCGACTTCGTGTCAGTGCACTGACTAATCCCTCTCCAGCAACCCAGGCAATTGCTTCACCAGCTTCTGGTTGTTCAGCGGCGCGCGGATAAAGCCTCGCTGGGTGCCGTCCGGCCCGATCAAAGCCAGGTTGCCGCTGTGGTCGACAAAGTAGTTCGGTTTGCTGGTATCGGCCGGAATGAACGGGATGCTCACTGCGTTGGCCAGCTTCTGGATATCAGCGACAGGTGACGTGAGGCCGATGTACTGCTTGTCGAAATAACCCAGATATTGCTTGAGCTGCTGCGGCGTGTCGCGGTCAGGGTCGACGCTGACCAGCACCACACGCATGCGCTCGACCACCTTTTCAGGCAGCTCGGTCCTGATCTGCTTTATCTGCGCCAGGGTAGTGGGGCAGATGTCCGGGCAGAAGGTGTAGCCGAAGAACATCAGCGTCCATTTGCCTTTCAAGTCATCAAGGGCCACCGCTGCGCCGTTCTGGTCCGACATGCTCAAGGCTGGCAACTGGCGACTTTTCGGTAGCAGCACAATACCTGCATCGTTAAGTGCCGCCTGATCCTCAGACCCGCTGCCCGGCAGCAACTGGCTGAGGATCAGGCCCAGAACGAGGGCAACAATGGCGGCAGCGATAAAAACTGTTTTCTGGGTACGGGTCATGGCATCAACGCGAGTAGTGATCGGCATGCGGCCAGGGATGATGGCCTATATGGCTTCGAGCGCCTAGGGCGCAGTGACATCGAACAGCGTATAGGCCAGCGTCAGGCGTTTCACCTCTGCGGGCAGGTCGCGATCAACGATGAAGCGCACGGGCATCTCGATACGCTCACCCGGCTGTAAGGTCTGTTGGGTGAAGCAGAAACATTCGGTCTTGTGAAACCACTCTGCCGCCTTCCCCGGCGAAATGCCCGGTACAGCCTGGGCTTTCATCGGTTTGTCAGTAGGGTTCTGCGCCACGAAAATCATCTCGTTGACCGCACCAGGGTTGATTTGCATCTGGCTGGCGCGCGGGTAGAACGCCCAGACCATTCCGGCAGAGTTTGTCGCGGTGAACTGCACCTCGTTCTGCCGCGAAGCGTCCTGGTCGCCGTTTCTGTCATGCCCGGTCAGCAAAGCATAGAGCGACGGCAATGCAAATCCGCAGATGAACATGATCACCAGCAAACAGATTAAACGCAGAGCAAGCCGCTTGGATAAAAGAGGCTGAGTCATGCCGGGCTCACTTTTTATGTCAGACAGCGTGTCGAAAGGGCTGCGGGCGGCTTCAGAGTAGCCTGCTTACATCAGCGCAAGGTGCCGTATTTATGCGCCAATGTAGGCAAATGGTCAGAAACTGAGCAAAAAACGCTTTGATATAGCCAATGCATATAAATGCGTTTCGGTTATAGCAAAAATGTCTTAGGCATTTAGTTAACCGAGCTAACGTATGACTCTCCATAACCGAACCACGGGGTTTAACGCCCTCAGGAGTCCCCACTGCCATGAACACCGCCGCATTGCGCGAGCAGATACAACTAGCCCATCAACATGAAGCCGAGACCGGCCACTTGCTGCAACAGTTGGAACAAAAGCTCCCACATCTTCATCCCGCCATTCACCTCCCGGATGTCGACGCGAAGGACGTGTTGACGCGTTTCGTCACTGCTTACATCGACTTGGTCCCCGACCTGCTGGACGCTGCTCACGAGGTCGCCGTAGAAGCCGGTATCGAAGGGCAGATTAAACCGGTACTGAAAATCGCAGAGCATTTTTTCGCAGCACCCCCTTCCATCATGGACGGACATGAAGGGCTGGAAAGCCTGCTGGACGAGGCCTATCTGGCACACAGACTGGTCGAGGAGGTGAACGATCTGTACATCAAGCATTTTGGTCAGCCGCTGATACCGTCAAATACCACGGTTGCCAGCGTGATTGCCCACCAGTTGATCGGCGAGCAATTTGCCAACCAGCTGGACGAGGCGGTTCACCATGCCGTCGACAAGCTGCTTGATGATGAAAGTTTCGCGCTGGACTCTGTCGAGGCCTACCGCGAAAAACTGACCAGTCCTGATACAGGTGCAGCGTGGAAGCGCTGGCCAAGCCTGTCACGGCAATTGGGTATCGGCCTGGAGCTGGAACGCTCCGTCATCTGATTCAGAGGCCCGAATCAATGTCTTCGCCCGCAATGGAAGGAGCCGGATATCGCTCCGCTGCTACGCGAAGACCCATCCGGCTCCTATCGTCATCCCAGGCTTCAGCCCCAACGCTTTGACTATCAGGCGGCGCCCGAGCCTATACCCGTTGTTGTGTAGATCCGCCCTTCAAGACGACGCTTCAACCCATGCGGCTCAATGAGCAGTCGGGTGCCATGAGCGGCATTGGAACGTCCCCACTCTTCCAGCAGTTCCAGGCACGAGTGGTCTATGTAGGAAAGATTGCCCAGCGGCACATGCACGGTACTGCCCTGCGGGATGGTGCCCAGAGCCTGAGTCAGCGCAGGCACCTTGAGGAACGTCGCGGCACCGACCAGACGCAGCTCGAATTCCTTCTCGCCCGCCAGTTCGACCACGTTGATCTTCAGGCGCGAAGCCTTGAACGCCAGCTTCACCAGGGTCAGACCGAACCCGACCAGTACACCGGTCAGCAGGTCGGTGAAGATGATCGCCACGGCAGTCGCCGCATACGTGAACATCGGCATCCGGCCATAGCGGCCCAGACCACGAAATGCCTTCAGATCGACCAGCTTCAGACCGGTATAAACCAGCACGCCAGCCAGGCTCGCGACCGGAATACTCTGCAGTACGCTCGACAGCAGCAACACGAACGCCAGCAGCCACAGGCCGTGGAAGATCGTCGAGAAGCGCGTGGTGGCACCGGCCTGGACATTGGCCGAGCTGCGCACGATAACGCCGGTCATCGGCAACGCACCGAGCACGCCGCAGAGCATATTGCCCACGCCTTGCGCGCTGAGTTCCTTGTCGAAGTCCGAACGCTGGCCACTGTGCATGCGGTCAACCGCCGAGGCGGAAAGCAGGGTTTCGGCACTGGCAATGAATGCTACGACGATAGCGGCAACCAGAATGGCCGGGTCGGCCAGATTCATCAGGTCGGTCGGACGCAGCCAGTCAATGGCGTCGGCCAGGTTGTCAGGCACTTCGACACGCTTCACCTGCAGGGCCATGAACAGGCTGATGCCGGTTGCGATACCCACGCCCAGCAGCGCGCCGGGTACGAAGCGCAAAGACTGCGGACGAAGTTTTTCCCAGCCCCACATGATCAGCATGGTGCCCAGACCGAGCATACCGGCCTGCATGCCGGTGCCTGGTCCGAAGGCCTGGATTAGTGTGGAAGGGAAGGCGATCAGATTGTCCAGCCCGGAAGGTTTGGGACTGCTGTCGAACATCACGTGTGCCTGTGACAGTACGATCAACACCCCGATACCGGCGAGCATGCCATAGACCACCGCAGGTGCCGTGACCCGGAACCAGCAGCCAAGCTTGAATCGACCTGCCAGCAGCTGAAGCAACCCGGCGAGTACCAGAATAGGACCCAGCATGGCCATGCCGTGCTCGCGTACCACTTCAAAAACCAGTACTGCCAGACCGGCTGCGGGACCGCTGACCTGCAACGGCGAACCCGCTATCCAGCCGACTATCAGCCCGCCCACGATGCCGGTGATCAGACCTTTGGCCGGAGGCATGCCGGATGCAATGGCGATCCCCATGCACAGCGGCAGGGCGACCAGAAACACGACCACGGAAGCGAGCAGCTCCCGTGGTAAAGCGGTTTTCAATGCTGTAATACCCATGACGCTTCTCCGGGATTCTTCAGACGAGGCAAGACGGGCGACGCGCATCCTGCGCAGCCGCCATCAGCTGATATAGAAGGGCTTGCCGTCAGTCGGACTGGTGATCAGTCGGCTGAAAAGCGTGCTTTCGGTGAAGCCATCGGCGTCGGTCCCGAACCGTCGAGCGGTATGAAACGATCGAGCTCGGCGTCATAAGCCAGGATTTCGCTGGTTTCGATGCTGTAGACCCAGCCATGAATGAACAATTGGCCGCTGGCCATTTTCGCTGCGACCGAAGGGTGGGTACGCAGGTGATGCAACTGGGAAATCACGTTTTCCTGAGTCAGGACCTGCATGGTTTCCAGCTCGCCGCTGCAACTGCAGTTCTGCTCGACCACTGTGCGGGCGACCTCGGCATGCCGCAACCAGGCCTTTACCGTAGGCATCTTGTCCAGGCTGTCAGGGTTGAGCACTGCACGCATGGCGCCGCAGTCGGAATGTCCGCAGACAATGATGTGTTGCACACCCAGCGCGACAACTGCGTACTCCAGAGCTGTGGACACACCACCGTTCATCTGGCCATACGGAGGCACAACGTTACCGACGTTACGCGTCACGAACAGGTCGCCTGGCGAGCTTTGGGTAATCAGTTCAGGCACGATGCGCGAGTCGGCGCAGGTGATGAACATGGCCCGTGGCGACTGGGCGGTAGCCAGCTTCTTGAACAGTTCTTCCTGCTGGGGGAAGACCTCGTTACGAAAATGTACAAAGCCATCGACAATATGTTTCAACGCTACGTCGGCGCTGTCTGAATGGCTTGATGTGCTGGACGACGTAGCCGAATGCTGTTTACCGATGTCTGTCATGTCTTCATCCTCTCTGACGGATTGATGTGGATTCTTCATGCCTGTTTGACCAGAGCCGGATGTGATCCCTGTAAGTGGCATCACGAACAAATCCCTTGAGCACTATCGCTGGTGACACTCCGAATTACAGACTAATCGCCCAAGCTTAAGCGAAACTGAATGCGATGGCTCTGGGACGCGGGTTTGCACGATAGTACCAAGTTCGTCACAGCAGTGACATTTGTCCTCCTGGCGGACAAAACGCATCGCAATCGAGTGTGAAGCCACCACGTTTGTTCAATCCAAGCCGTTTGATTGCCAAGGCATAGCGTTGAGCCAGTAGATCAGCAAACGGTCCTTCGCCGCGCATCCGCGAGCCAAACTGACTGTCGTACAGCGCTCCGCCGCGGCTTTGACGAATCAGGCTCATAACATGTTCGGCGCGTTGCGGGTAATGTGTCTTCAGCCATTCGTCGAACAACGGGGCGACCTCCAGCGGCAGGCGCAGCATCACGTAACTTGCGCTTAGCGCGCCTGCCGCTTTCGCCTCGCTCAGCAGCGCCTCCAGTTCGCTGTCATTGATCATCGGAATCATGGGCGCGCACAGCACCCCGACGGGAACGCCCGCCTGACGCAACACCCGAATGGCCCGTAAGCGAGCCTTGGGCGCTGCCGCCCTGGGTTCGAGGATGCATTTGAGCTCGTCATCCAGTGTAGTCAGGCTGATGAATACTGACACCAGCCGAAGTCTGGCCATCTCTGCGAGCAGGTCCAGGTCTCGCAGGATCAGCGAGCCCTTGGTAATGATGCTGACCGGGTGCCGATAGCGCAACAACACCTCAAGCGTGGCGCGAGTAATGCGGTATTCACGTTCGATAGGCTGATACGGGTCGGTATTGGCCCCTAACGTAATGGGCGCACAGCGGTAGCCTGGTTTGGAGAGCTGTTGCTCCAACAGCGCCGCTGCGTTGGTCTTGGCGATCAGCTTTGTTTCGAAATCAAGCCCCGGCGACATGTCCCAGTAGGCATGGCTGGGCCTGGCGAAACAATAGATGCAGCCATGTTCGCAGCCCCAGTAAGGGTTGATCGAGCGATCAAAGGGAATATCCGGCGAGCTGTTGCGGGTAATGATGCTTTTGGCGGTCTCGCTGGTAACCTGAGTGCCTTGGGTAAGTGGCACTTCCTGATACCAGCCGTCGTCCTCGGCCACGGACTGGCTGGGTGCGAAGCGATTATGCGGGTTGCTGGCAGTACCGCGGCCACGAACCGGATAGGGGCTGGACATCTGGCAATACTCAAATGCTGTTTATGCATACAGTAAAGCATAAGGCCGTGATATATCACTATGGCTGGCTTGTAAAACACCGCTCGTCTGACGGGCGGTGCATTGGATTTGTCCCGCGGCAGGTCAGGCATCGCCCTCGTGCGTCAGCTCCAGCACGCGGTCAACCAGCTTGTTAATGCCCGATGCAGCCTCACTGATGCTTTTGGCAACCATGTAGGCGGGCGTGCAGACCAGTTTTCGTGCTTCGTCTTCGACGATGTCATCGACAGCGCATGGCGCGTGGCTGCCGCCCATTTTGGTAATGGCCGCAGCGGTATCAGGGTCGTTGCCGATGGTGCAGGTAACGCCGGGACCGTAGATCTTCGCTGCAAGTGCCGGGGTGATGCAGATCAGCCCGACCGGTTTGCCTGCTTCTGCGAACGCCTCTGCGAGTTCCAGCAGCCCGGCTTCCACCTGGCAGGCAGGGCCTTGCAGGGCAAGGTCGGAAAGGTTCTTCGCCGAGCCGAAACCGCCCGGGATGATCAGGGCGTCAAAGTCCTCTGCGTTTGCATCGCGGATGTCCTTCACGTCACCCCGTGCAATGCGCGCAGATTCGATCAGCACATTGCGCGACTCGGGCATTTCCTCGCCAGTCAGGTGGTTGATGACGTGATGCTGGGCGATGTTCGGCGCAAAGCACTGGACCTGCGCACCACGTTGATCCAGACGAAGCAGGGTGAGGACGCTTTCATGGATTTCGGCACCGTCATAGACGCCACAACCGGACAGGATTACAGCCACTTTTTTCTGCATCGATTCGGCTCCTTGTACTTGAGCAATCTAAGGCTTCTTTTAATTCGTCCATTGATTGATCGCTTTATGGGCCGAGTGTTCAGTTGACGCGTTACAGACTACGCAAAAATGCGTGGGGAAGGGTGATGCTCGCAAGGTCAGGCAGCGGCGGCGCACTGCCGCCGAGTGAGGCCTGTCAGCCTGCACTCGGGGAAGGAAACGGAGAAATTACTCGTCTGATTTTTTCGTCAGGTCGACGGGCACGGGGACAGGTGTATCCAGATCGGACGCCGCTGCAGATGCACAGAAGCGGCTCTTTTCTTCACGCTCTTCACGGGCAATACGCGCATTCTTGATGCGTCGGCGCAGCCACAGACCAAGGCCGAGCAATATCAGCGCACCCAGCACCCAGAGTTCGTATTTCTTGACGTTGCCCAGCAAGCCCTCGAGAACCGCGCCGAAATGGTAGGCCCCCGAACCCAGTGCAGCCGCCCAGACAGCCGCGCCGATACCGTTAAGCAGCAGGTAACGCCCCGGTGGGTAGCCTGACAGGCCGATGGCCACCGGCATGACCGTTCGCAGGCCATACACGAAGCGGAAGCTCAGTACCCATATATCCGGGTGCTTGCGCACCAGCCGCAGGGCCTTGTCGCCCATGAGTTGCCAGCGGGGCTTGCGCGCCAGGAGCTTGCGGCCGTGTTTGCGCCCCATGAAATACCACAACTGGTCACCCGCATAGCTGCCGCAGAAGGCAACGAGTATGACGATATTGAGGTCCATGTATCCGCGAAACGCCAGAAAGCCGGCGAGAACGAGAATGGTCTCGCCTTCAAAAAAGGTGCCGAGGAACAGGGCAAAGTAGCCGAATTCGTTCAAGAAATTCTGGAGCATTGTCTGGATGCTGGCGAAATGAACGCGCAGCCTAACGCGCCCAAGACAATGATGAAAGTGTCGATATGTGTCTCGACGTTAAAGATTCTTACAACCACAATGGTTGGATCCTCATAAGGCCTATGACCGCGACGTGCAGTCGCAGGTCGAACCATGACTGTCACACATTGGTCATAATGGCGGCTTATAACTGTCGCGCTTGCCCGCGTAAGCGGGCTCAGGAGTCTCGCCGTGAGCTTTACCCCCGCAAACCGCCTGTTTCCTCTCACTCGTCTGCGCCGTAATCGCCGCGACGACTTTTCCCGTAGGCTGGTGCGTGAAAACGTTGTCACCGTTGATGATCTGATTCTCCCCGTATTCGTCCTCGATGGTGAAAACCGTCGTGAATCCATTGCCTCGATGCCTGGCGTCGAGCGTCTCAGTGTCGATCTGTTGCTTGAGGAAGCCGAGCACTGGGTCGCACTGGGCATTCCAGCGCTGGCCTTGTTCCCGGTAACGCCGGCCGAGAAAAAATCTCTGGACGGCGCTGAAGCCTGGAACCCGGATGGCATTGCGCAACGCGCCACCCGCGCGTTGCGTGACCGCTTCCCGGAGCTGGGCGTCATCACTGATGTGGCGCTGGACCCGTTTACCACCCATGGTCAGGACGGCATCCTCGACGAAGAGGGCTATGTGCAGAACGACATCACTGTCGATGCACTGGTGAAGCAGGCCTTGTCGCACGCCGATGCAGGCGCTCAGGTGATCGCGCCTTCGGACATGATGGACGGTCGTATCCAGGCCATCCGTGAGTCGCTGGAGCTGGCCGGGCACGTCAATGTGCGGATCATGGCCTACTCGGCCAAATACGCCAGTGCCTATTACGGCCCGTTCCGTGATGCGGTGGGTTCTTCGCTGAATCTGGGCAAGGCCAACAAGGCGTCCTATCAGATGGACCCGGCCAACAGCAACGAGGCACTGCACGAAGTCGCAGCTGACTTGGCTGAAGGTGCCGACATGGTGATGGTCAAGCCGGGCATGCCTTATCTGGACATCCTGCACAGGGTCAAGGATGAGTTCAAAGTGCCGACCTTTGTCTATCAGGTCAGTGGTGAATACGCGATGCACATGGCAGCAATCCAGAATGGTTGGCTGAGTGAAGGGGTTATTCTCGAGTCCCTCACAGCCTTCAAACGCGCCGGTGCCGACGGCATCCTTACCTACTTCGCTGTTCGCGCCGCTCAACTGTTGAAGGGGCAATAGCCTCACAGGATCATTCATGAATACCGAAGCACTCATCGAAGCCGCTGTTGAAGTCGATGTTCCGCAGGCGACGCCCGCGGTTGAACCTGACATCGAAGTAATCCCGGCCATTGAGGCACCTGCCGCTACAGTGCCCGCTATCGTCGCTCCGAACCTGGACGACAGCAGCCTGTATATCCACCGTGAACTGTCGCAATTGCAGTTCAACATCCGGGTACTGGAACAGGCGCTCGATGAGTCCTACCCGTTGCTGGAGCGGCTGAAGTTCCTGCTGATCTTCTCCAGCAACCTCGATGAGTTCTTCGAGATTCGTGTCGCAGGTCTGAAGAAACAGATCACCTTTGCCCGTGAACAGGCCGGGGCCGACGGTTTGCAGCCGCATCAGGCGTTGGCCAGAATCAGCGAGCTGGTGCATGGTCATGTTGATCGTCAGTACGCGATCCTCAACGACATTCTGCTCCCTGAGCTGGAAAAGCATCAGGTCCGCTTCATTCGTCGTCGTCACTGGACGGCCAAGCTCAAGGCCTGGGTACGTCGTTACTTCCGTGACGAGATCGCGCCGATCATCACCCCGATCGGTCTGGACCCAACCCATCCGTTCCCGTTGCTGGTCAACAAGAGCCTGAACTTCATTGTCGAGCTTGAAGGTATCGACGCCTTCGGTCGCGACTCGGGCCTTGCGATCATTCCGGCACCGCGTTTGCTGCCGCGTGTCATCAAGGTGCCGGAAGAGGTCTGTGGCCCTGGCGACAACTTCGTTTTCCTGTCGTCGATGATCCACGCTCACGCCGACGATCTGTTTCAGGGCATGAAGGTCAAGGGCTGCTACCAGTTCCGCCTGACCCGAAACGCCGATCTGGCGCTGGACTCGGAAGACGTGGAAGACTTGGCACGTGCCCTGCGCGGCGAGCTGTTCTCGCGTCGCTACGGCGATGCGGTACGTCTGGAGGTAGCGGATACCTGCCCCAAAGACCTGTCGGACTACCTGCTCAAGCAGTTCAACCTGAACGAGTCCGAGCTGTATCAGGTCAACGGGCCGGTCAACCTGACGCGCCTGTTCAGTATTACTGGCCTGGACAGCCACCCTGAATTGCAATACCCGCCGTTCACGCCAGCGATCCCCAAACTGCTGCAGAACAGCGAAAACATTTTCAGCGTGATCAGCAAGCAGGACATTCTGCTGCTGCACCCTTTCGAGTCGTTCACCCCGGTCGTCGACCTGCTGCGTCAGGCGGCAAAGGATCCACATGTTCTGGCTGTGCGCCAGACGCTGTACCGCAGCGGTGCAAACTCGGAAATCGTCGATGCGCTGGTTGATGCGGCGCGTAACGGCAAAGAGGTCACCGCGGTGATCGAATTGCGTGCCCGCTTCGACGAAGAGTCCAACCTGCAACTGGCCAGCCGTCTTCAGGCTGCCGGTGCGGTGGTGATCTATGGTGTGGTCGGCTTCAAGACCCACGCCAAGATGATGCTGATCCTGCGTCGCGAAGCCGGCGAGATCGTACGTTATGCACACCTCGGGACCGGTAACTATCACGCTGGTAATGCGCGTCTTTACACCGACTACAGCCTGCTGACCTCTGACGACGCATTGTGCGAAGACGTCGGCAAACTGTTCAGTCAGCTGATCGGCATGGGCAAAACGCTGCGCATGAAGAAACTACTGCATGCGCCGTTCACGCTCAAGAAAGGCATGCTCGACATGATTGCCCGCGAGACGCAGTTTGCGCTCGACGGCAAGCCAGCGCACATCATCGCCAAGTTCAACTCGCTGACCGATCCGAAGATCATTCGCGCGTTGTACAAGGCCAGTCAGTCCGGTGTGCGCATCGATCTGGTGGTGCGCGGCATGTGCTGTTTGCGTCCGGGCATCGCCGGGGTTTCGCACAACATCCATGTGCGCTCGATCATCGGCCGATTCCTGGAGCACACGCGGGTGTTCTACTTCCTCAACGGCGGCGACGAGCAAATGTTCCTGTCGAGTGCCGACTGGATGGAGCGCAACCTCGACAAGCGTGTCGAGACCTGCTTCCCGGTGGAAGGCAAGAAATTGATTCTGCGTGTGAAGAAGGAGCTGGAAAGCTACCTGACCGACAACACTCACAGCTGGCTGCTGCAGCCAGACGGGCGTTACGTGCGTAGCATGCCGACAGGCAATCAGAACGCCCGAAGCGCCCAGGCGACCCTGCTGGAGCGCCTGAGCAACCCGGTTCTCAGCGTACGCTGAAGACGATGCCGACTCGGGTCAGCCACTCCGCTTCCAGCGCGAAGTCGGCCTGAGTCAGCTGGTTGTTTTCCAGCCAGCCTGTGGGGAACTCGGCGTCCAGATTCGGGCCGTCGGCACGCAAGATCACACGCGGCATCTCCTGTGTGCCACGAATGTGGTGAAACAGAATCGCAAAGCGCAACAACACGCACAGGCGAATCAGCTTGATGCCTTCTGCGCCGAAATCGGCGAACTTGTCCTTGGGAATATTACGGCGATGACCGCGCACCAGCAGAGCGAGCATTTGCTGGTCTTCGCGGGAGAAACCGGCAAGGTCAGAGTGCTCGATCAGGTACGCGCCGTGCTTGTGGTAGTGATAGTGAGCAATGTCCAGGCCGATCTCATGCACCTTGGCGGCCCAGCTCAGCAGTTCGGCGTAGCTCTCGTGTTGCAATTCCCAGCTTTCGGCAACCTGCTCCAGCGCATGCAGCGCCTTGGCTTCGACGCGTGCGGCCTGTTCCAGATCAACATGGTAGCGCTCCATCAGCGAGCTGAGCGTGCGCTCACGCACGTCTTCGTGATGGTGGCGGCCCATCAGGTCGTACAGCACGCCTTCACGCAGGGCACCTTCGCAGTGATCCATGCGCTTGAGCTCAAGCGCATCGAAGATCGCTTCCAGAATCGCCAGGCCTGCGGGGAAAATCGCGCGGCGGTCGGGCTTGATGCCGTCGAAGTCGATCTTTTCGACGTCACCCAGCTTGAACAGCTTGCGCTTGAGCCAGGCCAGCCCTTCGGCATTGACCTCGCCAGCGCCGTAACCGTTGGCTTTGAGTGCAAGGCCGATAGCGCGGATGGTGCCTGACGAACCGATGGCTTCATCCCACTTCAGGCGATGCAGCGCATGTTCGATGCTCATGATTTCCAGGCGGGCAGCGGTGTAGGCCTGTGCGTAACGCGCGGGTGTCACCTTGCCGTCGCGGAAGTAGCGCTGAGTAAAACTCACGCAGCCCATCTGCAGGCTTTCACGCAGCAGCGGCTCAAAGCGCTGGCCGATGATGAATTCGGTACTGCCGCCGCCGATGTCGGCGACCAGTCGCTTGCCGGGGGTGTCGGCCAGCGTGTGCGAAACGCCCAGATAAATGAGGCGCGCTTCTTCGCGGCCGGAGATCACTTCCACCGGATGGCCGAGAATCTCTTCGGCGCGATGAATGAAGTCGTTGCGGTTGCGGGCTTCGCGCAGCGCGTTGGTCCCCACGATGCGTACGGCACCGGGCGGCAGGCCATTGATCAGCTGGGCAAAACGTTTCAGGCAGTCGAGACCGCGCTGCATGGACTCTTCAGTCAACTGGCGTTCTTCGTCGATGCCAGCGGCCAACTGCACCTTCTCGCCCAGGCGCTCAAGAATGCGAATTTCGCCCTGATTGGCTTTTGCCACAACCATATGAAAGCTGTTGGAGCCCAGGTCGATGGCGGCGATCAGTGAAAAATTCTTGGGTGTTGAGTGCGGCATGGTCAGGAAATCCAGTTCGATAACCGGACCATCGTGCCACGATCCATGCCTGCCGCCAACGCGAAGCTGTCCAGGCAGCGGAAATACCCGGTATTACTCTTGTGAGATGGCGGATGGCTAGCTAATCAATGTGATAGTTATGTCATTGTCGTGCCGATGCTTTGCGTTCCCACGTTGGAGTGCTCGGCGTTATACACAGTCCGGACAATTGAGCTTACAGGCTTCTGGCCGAAGGCCGTGGGAGCGAACTTGTTCGCGAAGGCGGTGTGCCAGGCGACGCATCTTCGGTGGATGTACCGGCCCTTTCGCGAACAAGTTCGCTCCCACAGGGGCGTCCACTACTGCGTTCCTACACTGGAGGAACGATGACCCCACCTATCGTGCGACGCTCTGCGTCGGCTCTTGCCAGGCGTGCTCCACGGTGCCGATGAAGTTCGCCAGTTCCGGGGTTTTCGGGTTGGCGAAGAGTACTTTCGGGTCGCCCACTTCATGCACCTTGCCCTGGTGCATGAACACCAGCTTGTCGCCCACTTCACGGGCGAAGCGCATTTCGTGGGTCACCATGATCAGGGTCATGCCGTCGGCAGCCAGCTGGCGCACCACGCTGAGCACTTCGTTGACCAGCTCCGGGTCCAGCGCCGAGGTGATTTCGTCGCACAGCAACACCTTGGGCGACATCGCCAGTGCGCGGGCAATCGCCACGCGTTGCTGCTGGCCACCGGACAGGCGATCCGGGAAGGCGTCGAACTTCTCGCCCAGCCCGACGCGCTCCAGCATCTTTCTCGCCAGCTTTGCCGCTTCGGCCTTGGGCACCTTCTGCACGACCTGCGGGGCGAGCATCACGTTCTCGCCCACGCTCAGATGCGGGAACAGGTTGAACTGCTGAAACACCATGCCGACCTTCTGACGCAGGGTGCGCAGATCGGCGCGTGCGGCGTCCAGATATTCGCCATCGACCTCGATCACACCATCGTTGATCGACTCCAGGCCGTTGAGCGTGCGCAACAGGGTGCTTTTGCCCGAGCCGCTGCGACCAATGATTGCCACGACCTGGCCCTCTTCGACCGACAGATCGATGCCTTTGAGTACGTGATGATCGCCATAGTATTTATGCAGGGCGGAAATTCTAAGCAGAGGCATGCAGTCTCCTTTCCAGATGGCGCGCGCACAGCGACAAGGGGTAGCACAGGATGAAGTAGCCCAGAGCAACGAAGCCATAGACCATGAAAGGTTCGAACGTAGCGTTGGCCAGCATACTGCCGGTCTTGGTCAATTCGGTGAAACCGATGATCGACGTCACCGCGGTGCCTTTGACCACCTGCACGGAAAAGCCGACCGTTGGCGCAACTGCGATACGCAGCGCCTGAGGCAATATCACGTAGCGCATTTGCTCGAACGGAGTCATCGCCAGGCTGGCAGACGCTTCCCACTGGCCCTTGGAGATCGACTCCACGCAGCCGCGCCAGATCTCGGCGAGGTAGGCGCTGGTAAACAGCGTCAAGGCCAGCGCTGCCGCTGCCCAGGGCGAAATGTTCATGCCCATCAGGGCAACACCGAAGAACACCAGAAACAGTTGCATCAGCAATGGTGTGCCTTGAAACAATTCTATATAGAGCTTGGCGGTCACACGCGGGCCGGTTTTTTCCGAGGTACGCATGCCCATCACCAGCAAGCCGATCAAGCCACCGCCAATGAAGGCCATCAGCGACAGGGCAACGGTCCATTGCAGGCCGATCAGCAGATTGCGCAGGATGTCCCAGAGGGTGAAATCCATCAGCTGTTCCTCGATATGTAGCGACGCCCGATCCAGGCCAGCAGTTGCCGGATCAGCAGCGCCATGGCCAGGTAAATCAGCGTGGTCACAATGTAGGTTTCGAACGAGCGGAAGTTGCGCGACTGAATGAAGTTGGCAAAGAAGCTCAGTTCTTCAGTGGCAATCTGCGAGCAGACCGCCGAGCCCAGCATCACAATGATGATCTGGCTGCTCAGTGCCGGCCAGACCTTGCCCAGCGCCGGAACCAGCACCACGTAGCGAAACGCTTCATAACGATTCATCGCCAGCGCTGCCGACGCTTCAAGCTGTCCCTTGGGAATCGCCTGGATGCCTGCCCGAATGATTTCTGTCGAGTAGGCGCCCAGGTTGATCACCATCGCCAGTACCGCTGCCTGCCATTCCGAGATCTGCACGCCCAGCGACGGCAGGCCGAAGAAAATGAAGAACAGCTGGACCAGAAACGGTGTGTTGCGGATCAGCTCGACATAGATCGCAAAGATCGTCGCAAAGGGCTGGATCTTCCAGGCCCTCACGACGGCACCGACAATGCCGAGGCTGACGCCCAGCAGGGTGCCAATGGCCGTCAGTTCCAGCGTGAACAAAGCCCCGCGCAACAGCACATCAATGTTCTGCAGGACCGGTGTAAAGTCGAAATGATAAGCCATTGGTGAATCCTGTTACCGGAAAGCAGTGATCAGAGATCGGCAGGCAGCGGTTGCTTCAGCCATTTCTGCGACGCTTTTTCCAGCGCGCCGTCAGCCTTGGCGGCGTTGAGGATCTCGTCGACCTTGCCCAGCAGTTCCGGCTGGCCTTTGTTTACGCCGACATAAACAGGCGAATCCTTGAGTTTCACTTTCAGCGCTGGAATGCGCTTGGGGTTGCGCTCGCTGATAGCGACCATCACCACGTTGCCGCTGGCGATCAGGTCGGTCTGGCCAGCCAGGTAGGCGGCGATGGTCGAGTTGTTATCTTCAAAGCGCTTGATGGTTGCGCCTTCCGGTGCAACTTTCGACAGCTCGATGTCTTCGATAGCGCCACGGGTAACACTGATGGTCTTGCCTTTCAGGTCAGCGATGTCCTTGACCGGAGAATCAGGTGGGCCGAATACCGCCAGGTAGAATGGCGCGTACGCGCGGGAGAAATCGATGACTTTCTCGCGATCCGGGTTCTTGCCCAGGCTGGAGATCACCAGATCAACCTTGCCGGTGGTCAGGAACGGGATGCGGTTGGTGCTGTTGACCGGCGTCAGTTCCAGCTTGACCTTCAATTGGTCGGCCAGCAGTTGCGCGGTGTCGATGTCCAGGCCGCGAGGCTTCATGTCCGGACCGACCGAACCGAATGGCGGGAAGTCCTGCGGAACGGCCACCTTCAAGGTGCCACGCGCTACAACGTCGTCCAGGCCGTTGGCGTGGGCGGGTGTCTGGCTCAGCATCAGGCTAGCAAACAGTGCAGCAAGCAGGGCGCTGTAACGCTTGGTCATAGAAATCTCCGGGCGAAACGTAGGATGTTGGTCCGTCTCCAGTGCACAGCGCATGCCATCAGGCGATGACGTGCCATAACTCAAGCTTTGCAGCGTGTTTATGGTCTTACTGGTCTGACCAGTAAAGGTGTGGCTCGCCCTGCTTTGGCGCGTTGAAAAGCGCTGCCGCCCCAGCACTGGGCGTCGCTTGCCGAATCTTCGGGATGGCGATAAAAGGGATTTTTACTGGACTGACTGGCCTGAACAGTGATGCCCCACACCTCACTCGCAGTACCCGAATCAGCCCTCCGGGCCATTCGCAAGTTGATTGCCGAGCAAGGCTACAAGCCCGGCGAAAGCCTGCCATCGCAGCGCGATCTGGCTGTTTTGCTGGGAGTCAGTCGTGCTTCATTGCGTGAGGCCTTGTCATCGCTCAGCGCATTGGGAGTGGTCAGCGTCCAGCCGGGTAAAGGCGTGTTCGTGCAGTCCATTTCTGAACCAGAACAGCGCACGAGTGGTTTTTCCTGGCCTTTTGAGGCACAGGTTTCTCCGGCCGACACGTTTCAACTGCGTTACGCGCTGGAAGGCTTCGCCGCGGGCCTGGCAGCCGTCACCCTCACCGCTGATGAACGAGATGTGCTTGAAGACAATGTCGAAGCCATGCGTATGGAATTGCGTGCCGGTGACTTCGAGGCCGCAGCCCGGCTGGATTTCGAGTTTCACCGGCATATTCTGGTCGCCAGTGGCAATCAGGCCATGCTGGGGATCGTGACCGCAGGTGCCGACATCTTCCTTGAGAGCCAGAAAATGCCGTTCATACGTGCGGCAAGGGTCATGGAAACCTGGCAGGAGCACCGCAAGATCCTTCGCGCGCTGGCCCGGCATGCGTCGGGGCCCGCGCAAAAGGCCATGCAGGATCACATCCGTGGCGCAGCGCTTCGTACTGGCATTGTGTTCGTTTCGCCTTCCAGCTGAGCCTCTGCCATAACTCCAGTCATGCACCACCATAGCCAGACTCAATGAACCTTCGCTTCCTGAATGACTTGCGGCCCGCTATGATGAGCGTCGTTTTTCGCCTATGACCTCGGAGACTTCCATGAGCAACGAAAAGATCAAACACGTCACCGACGCTAACTTCGAAGCCGAAGTACTCAAGGCTGAGGGTGCTGTGCTTGTAGATTACTGGGCTGAGTGGTGCGGTCCGTGCAAGATGATTGCCCCGGTGCTGGACGAAATCGCCGACACCTATGCCGGCAAGCTGACAATTGCCAAGCTGAATATTGACGAGAATCAGGAAACCCCTGCCAAGCATGGCGTGCGCGGTATCCCGACGTTGATGCTGTTCAAGAATGGCAACGTCGAAGCTACCAAAGTGGGCGCTCTGTCGAAGTCGCAGTTGGCCGCGTTTCTCGACGCCAACATCTGAAGCACTTCAAAGCCCCGCAAATAGCGGGGTTTTTTTCGGGTGTCGTACTAGACGCCTGGAAAATCAGGTGGTACATTCGGCCCCGCAACGGCTTCTCCGTTGCCCCCTGCTAGCCGTCGCCGACGCTCTCCTTTCGATTTAGTACGCGATCCTGTCGCCTTTTCTGCGGCGCGGCCTCATTAAGCCAAAAGCTTAATTTCCCCCTCCATACATGATTACGTCATTCCCCATATGAACCTGACTGAACTCAAGCAAAAGCCGATTACCGAATTGCTCGAAATGGCCGAACAGGCTGGCATAGAAAATATGGCCCGTTCGCGCAAGCAGGACGTCATTTTTTCCCTGCTCAAACGGCACGCCAAAAGTGGCGAGGAAATATCCGGTGATGGCGTGCTGGAGATTCTCCAGGACGGCTTCGGTTTCCTGCGCTCTGCAGACGCTTCCTACCTGGCCGGCCCGGATGACATCTATGTCTCTCCTAGCCAGATCCGCCGCTTCAACCTGCGTACCGGCGACACCATCGTTGGCAAGATCCGTCCACCAAAGGAAGGTGAGCGTTATTTCGCTCTGCTCAAGGTCGACACGATCAACTACGACCGTCCGGAAAACGCCAAGAACAAGATTCTGTTCGAAAACCTGACGCCGTTGTTCCCGACTATTCGCATGAAGATGGAAGCCGGTAACGGTTCCACCGAAGACCTGACCGGTCGTGTGATTGATCTGTGCGCACCGATCGGTAAAGGTCAGCGTGGTCTGATCGTTGCTCCGCCGAAAGCGGGCAAGACCATCATGCTGCAGAACATCGCGTCGAACATCACGCGTAACAACCCGGAAGTGCACCTGATCGTTCTGCTGATCGATGAGCGTCCGGAAGAAGTAACCGAAATGCAGCGCACCGTGCGCGGCGAAGTGGTTGCCTCGACATTCGACGAACCGCCAACCCGTCACGTACAGGTTGCCGAAATGGTGATCGAGAAGGCCAAGCGCCTGGTCGAGCACAAGAAAGACGTCGTCATCCTGCTTGACTCCATCACCCGCCTGGCTCGCGCCTACAACACCGTCATCCCGAGCTCCGGCAAGGTACTGACCGGTGGTGTCGATGCTCATGCGCTCGAGAAGCCAAAGCGCTTCTTCGGTGCTGCGCGAAACATCGAAGAAGGCGGCTCGTTGACTATCATCGCCACCGCACTGGTTGAAACCGGTTCGAAGATGGATGAAGTCATCTACGAAGAGTTCAAGGGTACTGGCAACATGGAGCTGCCTCTGGATCGCAAGATCGCAGAGAAGCGTGTGTTCCCGGCCATCAACATCAACCGCTCCGGCACACGCCGCGAAGAGCTGTTGACCGCTGATGACGAGTTGCAGCGCATGTGGATCCTGCGCAAGCTGCTGCACCCGATGGACGAAGTCGCGGCTATCGAGTTCCTGATCGACAAGCTGAAGCAGACCAAGACCAACGATGAGTTCTTCCTGTCCATGAAACGCAAGTAACTGGCAGGCTGAAACAAAGAATGGTGTCCTTCGGGGCACCATTTTTTTTGCCCGCGCGCCGCCGATTAGCTGCCTTGAAGGGCTGGAGCAGGTACGATGTGCGTCTATTTGGATAAATGGCCGGGTTAATGAAATTCAAAGATCTTAGGGATTTCGTGCAGCAGCTTGAGCAGCGCGGAGAGTTGAAACGCATCCAGATGCCGATCTCGCCTGTGCTGGAAATGACTGAAATCTGTGACCGTACCTTGCGTGCCAAGGGCCCGGCCCTGCTGTTCGAAAAACCGGTCGGTTTTGATATCCCGGTGCTGGGCAATCTGTTCGGCACGCCAGAGCGCGTAGCCATGGGCATGGGCGCCGAAGCGGTCAGTGAGTTGCGTGAAATCGGCAAGCTGCTGGCGTTTCTGAAAGAACCCGAGCCGCCCAAGGGTCTGAAAGATGCCTGGTCCAAGCTGCCCATCTTCCGCAAAGTCATCGCCATGGCCCCCAAGGTGGTCAAGGATGCACCCTGCCAGGAGATTGTCATCGAAGGCGATGACGTCGATCTCGGCATGCTGCCCGTTCAAACCTGCTGGCCGGGCGACGTCGCACCGCTGATTACCTGGGGCCTGACGGTCACCAAGGGCCCGAACAAAGAGCGGCAGAACCTCGGCATTTACCGTCAGCAGGTCATTGGCCGCAACAAGATCATCATGCGTTGGCTCAGTCATCGTGGCGGCGCGCTGGATTTTCGCGACTGGTGCGCCAAGCATCCCGGCGAACCTTATCCGGTTGCCGTCGCGCTGGGCGCTGACCCGGCGACCATTCTCGGTGCCGTGACGCCAGTACCGGACAGCCTGTCCGAATATGCCTTCGCCGGGCTGTTGCGTGGCTCGCGCACCGAGCTGATCAAATGCCGTGGCAGCAACCTGCAGGTGCCGGCCAGCGCCGAGATCGTGCTGGAGGGTGTGATTCATCCGGGCGAGATGGCCGACGAAGGGCCTTATGGCGACCACACCGGCTATTACAACGAAGTCGACAGCTTTCCAGTGTTGACCGTCGAGCGCATCACGCACCGTATCAAGCCGATCTACCACAGCACCTACACCGGCCGTCCACCGGATGAGCCCGCCATTCTGGGCGTCGCGCTGAACGAAGTGTTCGTGCCGATTCTGCAAAAGCAGTTTCCGGAGATCGTCGATTTTTACCTGCCGCCCGAAGGTTGCTCGTATCGCATGGCGGTGGTGACCATCAAGAAACAGTACCCCGGTCATGCCAAGCGCGTGATGCTGGGGGTCTGGTCGTTCCTGCGCCAGTTCATGTACACCAAGTTCGTGATCGTCACCGACGACGACATCAATGCTCGTGACTGGAATGACGTGATCTGGGCCATCACCACCCGCATGGACCCCAAGCGCGACACGGTCATGATCGACAACACGCCTATCGATTACCTCGATTTTGCCTCTCCGGTGTCCGGGTTGGGATCGAAAATGGGCCTGGACGTCACTAACAAATGGCCAGGCGAAACCACGCGTGAATGGGGCAGGGCTATCGTCAAGGACGAAGCCACCACACGCCGCGTGGACGAGATCTGGACTCAGTTGGGAATAGACTGATGCGCGTAACCTTGCAGCCGTCAGGTGCGGTGCTGGACACCCTGCCGGGCGAGCGGATTCTCGATGCTGCGCAGCGTCTGGGCTATGAATGCCCGCAGAGCTGTCGTAACGGTAACTGTCATATCTGCTCGGCCTTGCTGGTCGAGGGGCGAGTGATGCAGTCGGGTCAGGAGCTTGATCACGGCGAGATTCATACGTGTGTAGCAGAGCCGCTTGAAGATTGTGTTGTGCTCTGGGATGGCGTGCTGGCCAAGGGTGAACTGCCGGTGCGCAGCTTTGCCTGCCAGTTGAGCGAGTGTGTCGAAATCGGTGGCGATGTCTGGCGGGTAGGCTTGCGCGCCCCGGCAGGCAAACCACCGCGTTACCACGCTGGACAGTACCTGATGATCGAGCGGGAGAATGGCGAGAAGTCGGCATTCTCCATCGCATCGGCACCGCACAGTGGCCGTGATCTTGAGCTGCATGTACTGGCTCGTGAAGACAGTGCGCGCAGCCTGATCGAGCAACTGCAACGCAACAAAATGGCGCGGGTCGAGCTGCCGTTTGGCGATACCCACCTTGCCGAGCTGCCGGACGGGCCGTTGGTACTGATCGCTGCCGGTACAGGTATGGCGCAAATGAACAGTTTGCTTGAGCACTGTCGCTCAGCAGGCTTCAGTCATCCGGTGCATTTGTACTGGGGCGTGCGTCGGCCCGAGGATTTTTACCAGGTCAGCCACTGGGATGAGTGGACGGCACTGCCGAACCTGTTCCTGCACAAGGTCGTCAGTGACCTGTGTGGCTGGGAAGGGCGCTGTGGTCTGCTGCACGAGGCAGTTTGCGAAGACATCAAGGACCTGTCGGCGGTTTACGTCTACGCCAGCGGCTCGCCTGCCATGGTTTACGGAACGCTGGACGCTCTTGTCAGTGCCGGAATGGACGCTCACCAGATGCGCGCAGACGTATTCGCCTACGCACCGCGTCCGTAACGCCGGACTGACGGCTGCATAACTGGAGTGTAAATTGCTTCAGCTGCTTATAGCTTACGGCGATGCCAATTCGCCGCCAGACAACTTTTTGTAGAGGCAGGCCTTTGGTCTGTGGCAACAACCGAACCACGACACCCTGATGCCGCTCACCCACGAGCGAGTCAGCGGGGCTCGGTAAAAACTGACAGCCAGACTGTCAGGGGGGCAAATGGAGAATCCAATCAACGAGTTGGCCGCTGCAGTGCATGACGGCCTTGGGCTGACGTACCCGCCCGTTATCGATCTGGGTCCGCAGCTTACCCGCGAGCAACTGCTCGCATCCATGGACGCCACCATGCGTCTTCATAAAGGCGGCCCGGTCTGGCTGTTTGCCTACGGCTCGCTAATCTGGCGTCCCGAGTGCACTGCGGTAGAGAGCCAGCGCGGTCGAGTGCACGGTTATCACCGTGGGCTTTACCTGTGGTCGCACGAACATCGCGGTACGCCTGAGGTGCCAGGCCTGGTATTCGGGCTGGATCGCGGCGGTTCATGCACCGGCTTTGCCTATCGCCTGCCGGATGAATGCCTGGAGAAATCGCTGCTGGCCTTGTGGGAGCGTGAGATGCGATATCCCTCGTATCGCCCGCACTGGCTCAATTGCCGCCTCGAAGACGGCAGGAAAGTACAGGCGCTGGGCTTCGTGCTGGAACGGCATTTGCCCAGCTACGCTGGCAACCTGCCCGACAGCGTGCTGAGCCAGGTGCTGGCCAGCGCCAGCGGGCGCTATGGAACCACTCGCGAGTACGTGGAACAGACGGCCAAGGCCCTGCGTAGCCACGCCATGCCAGACCTGAATCTGGAGGCGCGGCTCAAGCGCTGCAAGTCAGAGACCGCCTGACCGGCCTTTGGGTCAGTCCTTGGTATCGCGCGAGGTGCTGGCGACCTGTTTGTGCCGCAGCGTCGGCGCAAGGAATGCCATCGCCAGAATGCACGCGCCGATCAGCAGCACAAAGCCGCCGTCCCAGCCGAAGTGGTCGACCGTGTAGCCCATCGCAGCACTCGCCGCGACCGACCCGCCCAGGTAGCCGAACAGCCCGGTAAAGCCGGCTGCCGTACCCGCTGCCTTCTTCGGTGCCAGTTCCAGCGCCTGCAGGCCGATCAGCATGACCGGGCCGTAGATCAGGAAACCGATAGACACCAGCGCGATCATGTCGACGGTCGGGTTGCCTTCAGGGTTCAGCCAATACACCAGCGTGGCAATGGTCACCAGAAACATGAACACCATGCCGGTCAGGCCGCGATTACCCTTGAAGATCCTGTCCGACATCCAGCCGCACAGCAGCGTGCCCGGAATACCTGCCCACTCGTAAAGAAAATAGGCCCATGAGGTCTTGTCGACCGTGAAATGCTTGGCTTCTTTCAGGTAGGTCGGGGCCCAGTCCAGCACGTCGTAGCGCAGCAGATAAACGAACACGTTGGCCATCGCGATGTACCACAGGAACTTGTTGCGCAGCACGTATTTGACGAAGATTTCCCGGGCGCTGAATTCCTCTTCGTGGCTGGCATCGTAGCCTTCCGGGTAATCGTTCTTGTAGTGCTCGATAGGCGGCAGGCCCACCGATTGCGGGGTGTCGCGCATGGTGGCGAAAGCAAAGACCGCCACCAGCAGCGCAACGGCCGCCGGCACATAGAATGCTGCGTGCCAGTCGTTGGTCCAGCCCATGCCAAGCAGGAACAGCGGGCCAATCAGGCCGCCGCCAACGTTGTGCGCCACGTTCCACACCGACACCACGCCGCCGCGCTCTTTCTGCGACCACCAGTGGACCATCGTCCGCCCGCTCGGCGGCCAGCCCATGCCCTGTGCCCAGCCATTGATGAACAGCAGCACGAACATGATCGTGACACTGGACGTCGCCCACGGCGCGAAGCCGAAGATGAACATGATCCCGGCAGACACCAGCAGGCCGAACGGCAGGAAGTACCGCGGATTGGAGCGGTCTGAAACGATCCCCATGAGGAATTTCGACAGGCCATAGGCAATCGCGATGGCCGACATCGCCACGCCCAGCTGGCCACGCGTATAGCCTTCGTCGATCAGATACGGCATCGCCAGCGAGAAATTCTTGCGCAGCAGGTAGTAACCGGCATAACCGATAAAGATGCCTGCGAAGATCTGCCAGCGCAGACGCCGATAGGTGCTATCGACCTTTTCTTCGGGAAGGGGTGCCTGATGCCTGGCGGGGCGGAAGAACCCAAACATGGAGAAGCTCCTGATTGTTGTTTTTTTTGCGAATGCGAATATTACATTTTCATTACAGAAAAAAGCAGTGCCTTTGGACTGATTTTTTGTAGGAGATACGGACGTTTTTCTGTTCTTTTATGAACATTTGGCGAGCGTTTGTATGTGTTTCAAAAGTTTGGGATGGGTCCTACAGGCGTATCGGAAGACGCGTGCTTACTGGCCTTTCGGCAGGCTTTTACCATCGTCGTCATTGCGCCGCAGCGGCGCACCACGACGATGAGCCCTTACAACAATGAGAATTTCCGCCTTCATGATTGCCGTCGCACTGGCCCCGCACGTTGGCGCGACGGAGTCATTTCTGGTGCCGGTGTACACGCCAGCACCGGTGTTTCCTCCTGAACTGGTCAAGACCCGCTACGCAGGAAAGGTCCGGGCACAGCTGTGGATAAAGTCCGACGGTCAGGTCCGCGAAGTCAGAGCCGTCGAGAGCGGCCACCCGCAACTCGCCGAAGCGGTGGAGCAGGCGCTCCGCCAGTGGCGTTACAAACCCTGGGTCGGAACAGTCGGCGCGCCGCCCATGACCACGATCACCGTGCCGGTGATTTTCGGCTCCCATGGCTATAGGCGTTTCAATACCGAAGTCACCGTCGGCCTGGGCAACATCCGTTGCGGTTACCTCAACCACGAAGTGAAATCCGCCCGCCAGGACTATCCCAAAGAGCCGCTGAGTAAAGTCGACGTGTTCTGGTACACCGGGCAGGCGCTGTTCGGCAGTCATGTTGCCCACCAGCGCAGCGAGCCCCAGCGCAAGGCGTTGCTTGAATTGCTCGGAGCGTCGATACCTGCGGTAGTGAGCAACTGCAGAAGCAATCCGGATCATCTGTATGGGGATTACCTGCCTGGGCCGGTCAAGGTATTGATGGTCGGGTTGGCCGAGCAAGCGGAGGGCAGCGAATGAGCCGCGTGCTGAGTGTGATCGTGTTGGCGGGGTTACTCTCGGCGGGGACAGCACAGGCGTTGCCGTCGTATCCGGTGCCGTTGTATATGCCGGAGCCGGACTATCCGGCGTCGATGCGTTATGCCTTGGTAAAAAACAGTGTCACCGTCAGGATTTTCATTCAGGCCGATGGCGGCGTGCGCTTTCTTGAAGTGCAGGGGGCAACTGATCCGAGGTTCATCAGCCTGACCCGAAGTGCTGTTGAACTATGGACCTTTGAACCCTGGGACCCACCGGCCTCTCATCCCGAGGGCGAAGCAGTCACAGTCACGTTTACCTTCACAGGGCGACCACACAGCAACCCGCCGCTGACAGCCAATGCCGAGCTGAAGCAGGAGTTGTGCTGGCAGTTGAACAGGGAAATGTTCGAGGGTCGCAAATGGCGCAAGGACGTCAAGCCGGATGCGCTAATGCGGACAGAGCTGTACCTGTCGAGCGGTCCGGTCATAGCGCAATTTCTCACCCTGGACGAACGTCAGGCATTGGTTCTTGAACTGCTGGAGGCGGTGCCGGACATTATCGCCCAATGTCAAAAGAATCCGATGCGTAAGTATGTGGATTATTTGCCGGAGAATGTGAGGAGTGCTTTGTAGCGGTCGGGTCTGTTTTGATGGCTTGCGTCAGTTCCACTTGATGCACAGTGCCGGGGCCAAAGCGTCATCGCCTTGGTCCCGGCCTTGTCGCGAAAGATTAGTGAGTGGCGCTCATATTCTGAATCGTTTCAAGTCGGCTCAGTCCGAGCGCGCCGTGAGCGTTGAACGCGTTCGAGAAGTCTGTGATCGCGATTTCGATAGTGCCTTTCAGTACCTTGATTGCATTATCGATTTCTCGCGACGCTTCAGGTCCAAATGTCACCTCGACCGCATGGCGGGATTCGGCCTCTTTAGCGCGAGCTTCCTCGGCGTTGCGTAAGGCCAAAGCGTGCTTGGCTTCTTCGACCTGACGCTGTGCAAGTTGTAACGCGGCCTCTATGGCCCGCTGCTGCGCTGCTTGTTCCTCCGCGAGTCGTCGAACTGCCGCTTCAGCCTCGGCTCTTGCGCGCGCAGCTTCTTCGACTTGGGCTTCCTGGGCAAGGCGCTCAGCGTGTTGGCGACCAAGTTCTGATAGCCTGGCAAATAAGTCTTCGATGCTGCGCTTGAAGTTCTCCAAGCCAAGAATGCTGTCTAAGAAAGATCTCGCTTCGGCTACCAAATCCGCAAGGCCGCCGTTCCCGGGCGCAATTCGTATGTTTTCCTTGGGCGTATTGGCAAGCTCGATATATCCCGGCTGCAGATGTGCTCGTTTACTGCTGATCAGATGGTTTGCGGCATGTATGTATTTGTCGGCTATTTCTATATAGTTCATCCCGCTCCAGTCGCCGACGTAAGCTGCAAGCTCGGTATGTATATGGTCAGGTAATTGCCGAAGGTGATAATTTAGTTCTTCCATGAGTGTCTTCCTTTTTACAGTAGTTGAGCTGATGGTATAAGGGGTGTTTAGTTTTTGAATCCCGGCTTGCCATTTTTAGCTCGCCATTCTTTGATTGTTTTTAAAATACCCTCCGGGGTGTCCTCCTGACCTTCCTCGGGATAAAAGATTACGTCTGTTTGCGCTGGATGCTCTGTCACCTTTACAAAGTGCTTAACTAAACGATCCATGTGCTTAACAAACTCATCACCATGAAGTTGAATGTGTTGAGAAGAGAGTCCCCTCAAAAATTCCAGGAATTCTTCTTCGGTGTAATCTTCTAGCTTTTCTTTAAAGATCATTTTTTTTGGCTCCTGTGATGATCAATATGTTGCCTTGGTGTCATAATAACCAAGTTGTCGATGTCATAAACCGCGCCGCCTTTTGAAATATAATTTTCATGATGGATTTCAAATCTCGTACGGCCTCCGGCTTGGTCGCTGAGTCTAGGGTGGGGCGCACCACCACCTCGCATTATTTCAAGGTTATTCTGAGTAAACTGTTTCCCTAGCTCGGGATCATCGGCTACGGCTATCCAGGTTGCTTTCCTCAGTGAAGCAAAATCACCAAATCGTCGTCCGCGCAGTTGATCTGCAATATGCGTCGGAATCGATGCGCCTTCTGCACGCGTTCTGTCTCCTAGCCAAACTCCAGTCACCGCTTCACCATACCCACTCGCAACCCCCGGGATCGACCTCGGGTCCTTGAACAGCAGGTAGCTATTCGGCAGCCCTGAATCAATCGGCGATATGAGAATGTAATCATCAGGATCATCTCGATCAATCGCCGGGTAAGCTTCAAGCTCGGGTACAAAAGGTGTCACCACGTTGCCTGTATCTTTCGGCAACGCGGGTGGCCCAGCGGTTAGCTTGTCGAACTGTCCGCCGGTTGTGCTATTGGCGTCCATATAAGGGCCGGTGTCGATTCCCCGTCACGGATAAACTCGTAGGACTTGTTCAGTGCGTTATAGGTGAAAGTTCTTACGCGAACCTTGGTACCAACTTTCACACCGTCCGTAGCTACCCAGCGTGCACCGCCGCTTGCGCTAGCTCCATCGGATGTAAGTCGATGAGGCACATCCAGCGTGCCTTTGACGCTGGCAAGGTATTGCAGATCGATATGCGGTGGCAGGTTGAGCTGCGACAGAGGTGTGGCGATCACAGCAGGCGGCAGCTCTGAGTCGCCCAACGGTTGTGGATACATCGCCAGCAAGGTGACCAGATTGCTGCCAAGCGTTCTGGTCGCGATCCTGATGAGCTGGTCTTTCGCGATGTTGGTCGCAACGGTCCTGATGCCCGGTGCTGCGGTGGTGGTTGACGCGGGGGCAATAACTGACCACAGCTTGTTGATGCCAGCGGCCTGTCGGGATGATGTCCGATCTGCATCCTGACTCGCCGTTTTATCGGCTAGCGACAGTTCAGCATGGCGCATGGAAAGTGCTGCTGATTGTTCATTGAGCAGCGTGACCGACTCGGCAAGAAGCTTTGCTTCGTAGGTTTGAGATAACGCGTTTACCCACGCTTCATGGGCCTGCTGCACACGTAGAGGATCACCCTGGCTGTAGTGCACCAGATAGTTCAGGTGGTCCTTTTGTGTGGCATGGTCAAGTTCTTGACCGGTGAGACTCAGAGCCTGAGCGCGATGCTCTTCCAGTAAAGGCTGTTTGGTTGCGAGTAAGTAGTTAACGCTGGTTTTTTTCTGAAGTATCAGCTCAAGAGCCTGCTTGTCGCCTGGGTAATCAACATTCAGGTCATGACCCGGCGCTATTTCTTTTTGAAGAGTATTCGGCAGCGACGCAGAAGCCAGTAAATAGTTTTGTGCAAATCCAGATTGTAACGACGGGTAGGCATTCGTCAGCGCTTCAAGAGCCAGTCGATGAGCCTGATCCTTTTCGGCCTGTGCACGTACTTGCGCTTCAATACGTTCTCGCTCGGCGGCTTATGCCATTGCCTGGGCATGTGCCTCAGCGTCTACTCTTGCGAGGTGGGCCGCGTGTTCTTCCGCTTGCCGCTGGGCCGAAGCCTGAGCTTCTGATCTGGCTTGAGCGCGAGCGCGGGCGCGTTTTTTGGCTCTTTTACTACTTGAGCCACCAAAGCCGCCGCTGAGTCCTCCATTGAAGCCACCACCAGTTCCACTGTTGAAGCCGAACGACCAATCGCCACCCTGGCGTGTTCTGGATCCGTGAGTAGCATCAGGGGCGCCGGTATGCTGAGGGCTGACCTTTACTTCAATTCCGCCGCCCGTGTTACTTTCAGGTCCAGTAATACTGGTATTTACGCTTTTGTTACCTCCCATGTTAGGTACTACGTATAGATGCTTTTGTTCTTGTTCATTAGGGTTTTGGTCTGCCATACATTAAGTCCTTGTTTGTGTATGGCGATACAGTATTTCCTCAAGAGTGGTTAGGTGGTGTAGATATATATTTTTCTTAACAGTTTCGACTTGATACTAACGATTTACTTAATAGTACAGGCTCAAGGTATCAATTCACCAAAACCACCACCTTCCCCACAGCCCTGCGCTCACCCAACAAATCAATCGCCTCCCCAGCCTTTTCCAGCGGATAAACCGTCGACACCAGCGGCTTCAACTTCCCCTCTTCAAACCACGCAAACAGCTGCTTGAAGTTCGCCGCATTGTCCTGCGGTTGCCGCTGCGCAAACGAGCCCCAGAACACGCCGACCACCGATGCGCCCTTAAGCAGGGTCAGGTTGACGGGCAGGTCCGGGATGCGGCCGCTTGCGAAGCCGACGACCAGCAGGCGGCCGTTCCAGGCGATGGCGCGGATGGCCTGGTCGAAAAGGTCGCCGCCGACCGGGTCGTAGATCACGTCGGCGCCGTTGTCGTTGGTGAGACGTTTTACTTCGTCCTTGAGGCTGGTTTCGCTGTAATTGATCAGTTCGTCTGCGCCTGCGTTTTTGGCGACTTCAAGTTTTTCCGCGCTACTGGCGGCGGCGATGACGCGTGCGCCGAGGGCTTTACCAATTTCCACGGCGGCCAGGCCCACGCCGCCGGATGCGCCGAGCACCAGCAGGGTTTCGCCGGCTTGCAGGTTGGCGCGTTGTTTGAGCGCATGCATGGAGGTGCCGTAGGTCATGCTGAACGCCGCAGCGGTGGTGAAGTCCATGCTCGTCGGTATCGGCAGTACGTTGTAACCGGGTACAGCGACCTGCTCGGCAAAACTGCCCCAGCCGGTGAGGGCCATCACGCGGTCGCCGGGCTTGAGATGGGTTACCTTTTCCCCGACGGCTGATATCACGCCTGCTGCCTCGCCACCCGGCGAGAAAGGGAAGGGTGGCTTGAACTGGTATTTGCCCTCAATGATCAACGTGTCGGGAAAGTTGACCCCGGCGGCGTGTACGTCGAGGAGGATTTCGTTCTTTTTGATCTCGGGGCCAGGCACGTCTTCAAGCACCAGCGTGCTGGCCGGACCGAAGGCTTTGCATAACAGGGCTTTCATTAGGCTATTCCTTTTTCGGTAATGGCCGATAAAGTGAGTTAAGTGGGTTCTCGGGTCAACAAGCATGGCCCGGCCTGATAAGCACACATAAGCTGTAAGCTACGTGGCAAACCGTATTAAGGAGTGGACTGTGAAAGCGTGGATTCTGGTATTGCTGGCCTTGTCATTGCCTGTCATGGCGCAAGAGGAAGCCAAGGAAGAAGGCGGCCCGCCCAAAGCGGCCTATGTCTCGCTGACGCCGCCGTTCGTGGGCAACTACGCGCTGGATGGCGGCCCCAAGCTGCGCGTCTACAAGGCTGACATCGCGTTGCGTGTAACGGGTGCCGATGCCGAGGCGGCGGTGAAGCGCAATGACGCCTTGATCCGTAATCAACTGGTGTCGTTGTTCACTCAGCAGACGGTTGATTCCATGAGCAGTGCCGAAGCGAAGGAAAACATTCGTCAGGAAGCGCTCAAGCAGGTGCAGCGCGTCATGACCGATGAAGAAGGCAAGCCGATTGTCGAAGACTTGCTGTTCAATAACTTCATCGTTCAATAACGCGTGTCAGCGCAGTGCCAGGATCGCCGCCCACTGTTCGGCGGTGACGGGCATCACTGAAAGCCGACTGCCTTTTTGCACCAGAGGCAGTTGCTCCAGCTGGCTTTGTTGTTTCAGATAACCGAGCCCCAGCACGCTCTTGAAGATATCCACAAACTCGACGTCTATGGCACTCCACGGGTTTTTATCCGCGGTGGCCTTGGCGTCGTGATAGTGGCTGTCGGGGTCCAGCGCAGTGGGGTCCGGATAAGCGGCTTTGGCGATTTTGCCGATGCCGGCGATTCCCGGCTCCGGGCAACTGGAGTGGTAGAAAAAGAATTCGTCACCCTCTGCCATGGTTCTCAAAAAATTACGTGCCTGATAGTTGTGCACCCCGTCCCAGCGAGCGTTACCCCGTTTTTGCAGGTCGCTGATCGAGAATTCGTCAGGCTCGGACTTCATCAGCCAATAGGCCATTGCTCTCTCTCCAGAGACAAAAGTTCACGGTATTACCGACAGTTTGATCACAAACCGACAGTCGGCTTGCGCCACTATTTGCGTACTGGTTCACGTTACCGCAAAATGCCGCCCTTTAAAGCTCCACGCTGTTGCACGGCCTATACAAAAACCGATGCTGACATCGTATTGATTTGCCTAAGGAGGGCAGTCAATGAAACGCAAGCCTGATTTACTCTGGATTCTGGTTATTCTGTTTGGCTTGGGTGTCGTGACAACCGGTTATGCGCAAAGCTTGTGGACCAGCAAGGATGACGCTCCAGTCGAGATCACTCAACAACAGCAAAAAGTCCCCGGCAGGCATTAAGCCCTGCTTCTGCTCTGATCGTTGATTGCCCTGTTGGCTGAACGATCAGAGTATCTGTGTCAGATACCAGCCTTTATCAGATACCGTGCCTTGTAGCGGTACATCCCAACTGGCCTGCGCCAGTCGATCCACTTTCTGACATTCGTGAGCCAGCCCGAGCAGAACCGGTTTGCGCCAGGCCTTCCTGCGCGCCAGATACGCCAGGCTTCGGTCATAAAACCCTCCGCCCATGCCCAGGCGACCGCCTTCGTTATCGAACCCTACCAATGGCATAAGCACCAGATCGAGTGCCCACACATGGCGTTGTTTCGCACGGTTGATGAGAGGCTCGGGAATGCGGAAGCGATTGGGGATGAATTTCTCGCCTGGACGCACGCGCTGAAAAACCATGCGCGTTCGCGGCCATGCATTGAGCACTGGCAGGTAAGTGGCCTTGCCGCGTCGTTGTGCTTCACGCAGCAGCAGCCGCGGGTCGATCTCGCCATCCATCGGCAGGTATAGCGAAACATGCCGGGCACGTCGAAACAGCGGGTGCTGCGCCAATTGTCGGTAAACATCGCGGGCGGCTTCGCGTTGCTGGCTGCGAGTCAGCGCCCTGCGTGCCTTGCGTAGCTGGCGGCGCAGTTGCGGACGTGTGAGCGATTGGGCGCTGATCATGAGCAGAAGGTCATGCAGGCTGATCCGGGAAGGGAGTTGAAACCAGAGCAGAATCGTCGTTGCCAGACAGCAGGGCTGGCAACGAACTGAATGTGGACTCCCCGACGAACCGCTGTCGGTTTAGCCCTTGAACCCGAAAGTTCAAGGTGGAGATTGCAGGAGGTTTTAAGGCTTTCCGTCGAGCGGACATGCACACCAACCCCAACGTGCAACCCCCGTGGTTGTGCGTATCGGCTCAGGGACATGACCGACTGGCAAGCACTCCAGGGAGCAGCGCGAGTATACAGAAATGCCTCGCAATAATCAGCCCCGAGTTGAATCCGGTGTGCCGGGCGTGTCTGTGGCCAGCACCAGATCGACCTTGTCGAGCAGATCGCGGACCTGTTCGCGAGTCGAACCGCTGGTCTGTACGTCAGGCAAATGTTCTTTATGCAGCAGGTCGTGAGTGATGTTGAGCGCGGCCATCACGGCGATGCGATCGGCGCCGATGACTTTGCCGCTGCTGCGGATTTCACGCATCTTGCCGTCCAGATAACGGGCGGCACTGACCAGGTTGGTGCGCTCTTCCTGAGGGCAGATGATCGAGTATTCCTTGTCGAGGATCTGAACGGTAACGCTGTTGCCATTGCTCATGAGTCTTGCTCCAGGGCTTTGAGGCGCGAAATCATTGACTCGACCTTCTGCCGGGCGATTTCGTTTTTTTCAATGAGTTGGGCGCGTTCCTCGCGCCAGGTCTTTTCCTGAGCTAATAGGATTGCATTTTGGCCTTTAAGTTGCTCGGCATACTTCAGGAGCAGCTCCACACGTTTCATCAGCGCTTGCAGGTCGGTGTCTTCCATTGTTTTCCACTGAATACTTTCTGATGAATGGCAGGGGAGGCGATGCTTGTGCTCAAGCTCGAACCGCCGTCCGGGTGATCTTGTCGCGCGGATAGTCTAGGATACAAGGCCTTCATTCTAGACATTGCGCCGTTTGGCGACTAGCTACCCATGCCCATTCAGAATTCTCCGTACAAAGCGTTCGCCACTCTGCTTAACAGTGGCGGTCACCAGGTATCCCCTGCCGAGCTGCATGGCCTGCTGCTGGGGCGTAGTTGCGCAGGTGCCGGTTTCGACAACGAAGGCTGGTTTGCCGATGCTTCGGTGCTGCTGGAAACCGAGCCGCAAGACAATATCCGCCAGGCGCTCATCGGCTTGCAAGAGATGGTCAAGGGCGAACTCACCGGTGACGACATGACCGTCGTGCTGTTGCTGCCGGGCGACGATGAGCCTCTGACCGAGCGTGCTGCCGCGCTGGGCCAATGGTGTCAGGGGTTTCTGGCAGGCTTCGGTCTGGCCATTGGCGACAAGACGCTCGGCACTGAAGCCAAGGATGTTCTTGAGGATCTGGCGGCCATTGCCCAGGTGCAGGATGCACTGGACGAGTCCGAAGACGGCGAGACCGACTATATGGAAGTCATGGAATACATGCGCGTAGCGCCATTGTTGCTCTTCACCGAATTCAATGAGCCTGCTGCGCCGCAACCCAAGCCTTCTCTGCACTGATTGCCCATCACTGCGACACCGGCCCGCGCTGACGACAGTGCGGCCCGGTAGACTCCATCAGGACTCCTGCTGCCCATGATTCAGATCCCGAAGTCCGAATACGCCCGCCGCCGCAAGGCTCTGATGGCTCAGATGGAGCCGGACAGCATTGCCATCCTGCCTGCTGCGGCGGTTGCCATTCGCAATCGTGATGTCGAACATGTCTACCGGCAGGACAGTGACTTTCAGTACCTGAGCGGCTTTCCCGAGCCGGAAGCGGTGGTGGTGCTGATTCCCGGACGCGAATATGGCGAGTACGTTTTGTTCTGCCGTGAACGCAACCCCGAGCGCGAATTGTGGGAAGGTCTGCGCGCCGGACAGGAAGGCGCGATCCGCGATTTCGGTGCGGACGATGCATTCCCGATCAACGACATCGACGAAATTCTGCCGGGCCTCATCGAGGGCCGTGACCGGGTGTATTCGGCGATGGGCAGCAACCCTGAATTCGACCGGCATCTGATGGACTGGATCAACGTGATCCGCTCCAAGGCGCACCTCGGTGCCCAGCCGCCCAAGGAATTTGTCGCGCTGGATCATCTGTTGCACGACATGCGCCTGTACAAATCGGCGGCCGAAATCAAAGTCATGCGTAGCGCGGCGGACATCTCTGCGCGGGCTCATGTGCGTGCGATGCAGGCCTGTCGCGCAGGCCTGCACGAGTTCAGCCTGGAAGCCGAGCTGGATTATGAGTTTCGCAAGGGCGGTTCGAAGATGCCTGCCTACGGCTCAATCGTCGCCTCGGGGCGCAACGGTTGCATCCTGCATTACCAGCAGAACGATGCCGTTCTCAAGGATGGCGATCTGGTGTTGATCGATGCGGGCTGCGAAATCGACTGCTATGCCAGTGACATCACCCGGACGTTTCCGGTGAGCGGCAAGTTTTCTCCCGAGCAAAAAGCGATCTACGAGCTGGTGCTCAAGTCTCAGTATGCGGCTTTCGAGGCCATCGGCCCCGACAAGCACTGGAACCAGGCGCACGAAGCGACGGTCAAGGTGATTACCGCAGGGCTGGTCGAGCTGGGTTTGCTGCGAGGCGACGTCGATCAGTTGATCGAGAGCGAGGCCTACAAGATGTTTTACATGCACCGTGCCGGGCATTGGCTGGGCATGGATGTACACGACGTCGGCGAATACAAGGTCGGCGGCGAGTGGCGTGTACTGGAGGTCGGCATGACGCTGACTGTTGAACCCGGGATCTACATATCCCCCGACAATCTGGACGTCGCGAAGAAATGGCGAGGTATTGGTGTGCGAATCGAAGACGACGTGGTTGTAACCAGGCAGGGCTGTGAAATTCTGTCCGGTGGCGTGCCCAAGACCGTCGCCGAGATCGAGGCGCTGATGGCGGCTGCAAAGGCACAGGTCGCATGAGCCGCTTTAATATCGCCATCGTCGGCGGCGGATTGGTGGGGGCAAGTCTCGCGCTTTCACTTCAGGCCGGTGCCAGGGCACGTGGCTGGAAGATCGTGCTCATCGAACCCTTTGCGCCGGGTGAAGCCTGGCAGCCCAGCTACGATGCGCGTTCTTCGGCACTGTCGTTCGGCTCGCGACGCATCTATGAGCGGCTTGGCCTCTGGCAGCAGATATCCCGCCGCGCCGAGCCGATTCTGCAAATTCAGGTCTCGGACCGTGGCCGCTTCGGCGCGACCCGTTTGTCTGCGATTGAAGAGGGTGTTCCGGCGCTCGGCTACGTGGTCGAGAACGCCTGGCTCGGTCAGGCACTGTGGGCGGCGCTGGATCGGGATGTCGTCAGTTGGCGTGTGCCGGCCGAGGTCAGGCACATGCAGCCGCTGGCCGATGGTTATCGCCTGAGCCTCAGTGACGAAACCGAGCTGGATTGTGATCTGGCCGTGCTGGCCGATGGCGGTCGCTCCAGCCTGCGCGAGCAGCTGGGTATTGGAGTGCGGCAACGGCCCTACGACCAGCATGCGCTGATTGCCAATATCACGCCGAGCGAAGCTCACTGTGGGCAGGCGTTCGAACGTTTTACCGAGGACGGGCCGATGGCGCTGCTGCCATTGCCGGAAAACCGCTGTGCGCTGGTCTGGACGCGTCCGGGCAACGATACCCAGCGCCTGGCCGAGCTGGACGACCGCAGTTTTCTGGAAGAGCTGCAGGGCGTGTTTGGCTATCGTCTGGGCACGCTGCGTCAGGTCGGTGCACGGCATGTCTACCCCCTGGCGCTGATCGAGGCCGAAGAGCAGGTGCGTTCGCATCTGGTGATTCTGGGTAATGCGGCGCACAGCCTGCATCCGGTTGCCGGGCAGGGGTTCAATCTGTCCTTGCGTGACGCCGATGCACTGGCCGGGACGCTGCTGGACAGCGCCGCGCCGCCCGGTGAGTTGTCTACTCTGCAGCTCTACCGTGAGCGTCAGCGTCATGATCAGCAATTGACCGTGGGCTTCTCCGACAAGGTGACACGCCTGTTCGGCAGCTCCCGGTCGGCGGTTGCCACCGGGCGTAACGTCGGGTTGCTTGGCCTCGATCTGTTGCCAGCCGCCAAGCGCTGGTTTGCCCGTCAGGCGATGGGCCTGGGGACTCGATCCGATGTGTGAATCACACACTTTAAACACACGGCTTCGGCCGCAAGCGAGAACGGTTTGACCATGGAAACGCGCGCAGATGTGCTGATTGTCGGAGCCGGAATGGTCGGCAGCGCCCTTGCTCTGGCGTTGCAGGGCAGCGGTCTTGATGTGCTGGTGGTCGACGGTGGGCCGCTGAGCGTCAAACCCTTTGACCAACACTCGGCTTTCGAGCCACGGGTCAGTGCCTTGTCGACAGCCAGTCAGCGAATTCTTCAGCGGCTGGGCGTATGGGAAGGCATCGCGGCCCGTCGCATCAGCCCGTACGCGCACATGCAGGTCTGGGATGGCAGCGGCACCGGGCAGATTCACTTCTCTGCCTCCAGCGTGCACGCTGATGTGCTGGGCCATATCGTCGAGAACCGCGTGGTGCAGGATGCGTTGCTCGATCGCCTGCATGAAAGCGACATCAGCTTGCTGGCCAATGCGCGGCTGGAGCAGATGCGCCACTCCGGAGATGACTGGCTGCTGACCCTGGCCGACGGTCGCCAGTTACGCGCACCGCTGGTGGTTGCAGCCGATGGTGCGAATTCGGCGGTGCGCCGCCTGACCGAAACGCCGACCCGTGAGTGGGATTACCTGCATCACGCTATCGTCACCAGTGTGCGCACCGCTGATTCCCACAGGAAAACTGCCTGGCAGCGTTTTACCGACGACGGTCCCTTGGCTTTTCTGCCACTGGAGCGCGAGGGCGAGCACTGGTGCTCTATTGTCTGGTCAGTCACACCGGCTGAAGCCGAGCGCCTGATGGTGCTGGAAGATGACCTGTTCTGTCGTGAACTGGAGCAGGCATTCGAGGGGCGTCTGGGTCAGGTAGTGTCTGCCGATGAGCGCGTTTGTGTGCCACTGCGTCAGCGTCACGCCAAGCGTTACGTTGCCAGGGGGTTGGCGCTGATTGGCGATGCGGCACATACCATTCACCCGCTGGCCGGGCAGGGCGTGAACCTGGGCTTTCTCGACGCCGCCGTGCTGGCGCAAGTCCTGACCCACGCTGCCGGGCGTGGCGAACGTTGGTCTGACCTGCGCGTGCTGGGCCGCTACGAGCGTCGTCGCATGCCGCACAACCTGGCATTGATGGCCGCAATGGAAGGCTTCGAACGGCTGTTTCAGGCCAACCAATTGCCACTGCGCTGGTTGCGTAATACCGGTTTGAAAATGGTCAACCGGATGCCCGAAGCCAAGGCTCTGTTCGTGCGCGAAGCGTTAGGGTTGTCGGGAGATTTGCCTGAGCTGGCGCGGATTGAGCCCGCCACTACTCTATAGGGTCGGACGCGGAGCGTCGCACGATAGTTGAAGATCGTTCCTCATGCTCCAGCGTAGGAATGCCTTGCGTGTGCGCCGCGCCGCTTAATCAAGAGAGGACGCAGAGCGTCCAGAACGGCATGCGACGCGGAGCGTCGCACGATAGTCAGATTATCGTTCCTCATACTCAGCGCACCAACCCGTTGCGATACTGCCCTGGTGTCAGTCCGGTCCAGCGTTTAAAGGCGCGGCTCAGGCTGGTGGTGTCGGTAAAGCCCAGCAGGTAGGCGATTTCGCTCAGCGAGCTTTGCGGGTCGTTCATGTGCAGCAATGCCAGGTTCTGGCGGCATTGATTGAGCAGCAGGTCGTAACAGCAACCCTCGTCGGCCAGATGACGTTGCAAACTGCGCGTGCTCAGGTGCAGGGCTTCGGCGATGGTTCTGACGGTGGGTTCGCCATCCGGCAGAAGGGTTTCGATGGCCGAGCGCACGCGCTGCTCCCAGATCAGCGAAGGTAACGGATCGCCCTTGGATTCCTGCCTGTTTACCTGTACCGGGCCGTCATCCAGGTGGCTGTCGAACTGATCACCGCCAAATTCCAGCAAGTTCTCTTGCGCCGCGAAGATTACCGGTGAGCGGAACAGATCCTGCCAGGGCTGCGGATTATCAGGTGCGGGACGTTGCAGATGCACCGCCAGCGGCGCGTAGCCCCTGCCTAACCGGTTGCGGCAGGTGCGCACATAAATGGCGGCGAATGCATCCAGCAACTCATGAGCGGGTAGCTGACACGATTTCGGCGTGCCGAAGCGGAATTCATAGCGCTCGCCCACCGTTCTGAAGTCCAGCTCCAGAGAGTCCTCAGCCATTGAGCGGTAACGTACGATGCGTTCGAAAACCTCGCGCAGTGAACCGCTGGCCACCAGCGTATAGCCCAGCGCGTGGAACGACGTGGGGCTGACAAAGCGCTAGACACGCAAACCCAGGGTTGGATCGAGGCAGGCCTGTACCGCTCGCTGCCAGAGGTCGGCGGTGATGTCTGAGGGAAACTGTGCGCCGGGATCACCCAGCATACTCGAGTCTATGCCAGCGCTCTGGCACAACGCGTTGCTATCCACGCCCAAGGCATCGAGCTGCTTGCGCAATGCAGGGGTCCAGCTGGCGAGACTGCTTGGCTCAGGCATGTGGACGCCTCTCCCTGACATGAGGTGATTCAGCGTCGGGCTGTGCCGACATGGTTTCGCGGGGAATTTCCGTTGCCTGACGCCGTGACCAAGAATGAAAGCTTTTGTGACAGTTGTACAAGTCTTTAGACACGTTTCTTGCCATCGGGCGGCAATCGTCACGTGTCAGGGGCGTCGGGCAGCGCTGAATAGGTCAAAGCGGCCTATGAATACGCTTCGACCAAGCAGTTGTCGTATAACAAAAAAACCGAGCCTTTTCAGTAAACCTCCGCGGGCCCTTTTCCTGAGGAAGCCGAGCGTTGATGTCATTTGACACTGGCATGGCAAATGACTATAAATGCGCCATGTTGTACGACAACCTAAGACTTGCAGAAAATTACAACCACAAAAATAATTCAAAGAGTAACAAGTCCATGACCAGTCTGATTTCTCAGGCAATAAAAAAGTTTATATTCCCCGTTTTTTCAACTTTTTCGCACGATTGTCGGCGAATTACCTCGATAACCCTGCCTAAAACGCCCGTAATCTGAAGTTACATAAAACCAGCCGCCTCACGGTCATGGCCGCGGGACGCTCATCGCCAATCTAAAAATAAACAGGGTGAAGAGATGAAAATAAAAGGCATTCGGTGGTGGATGGTGGGGCTGGTAGCAGCTGGCCTGGTCGTCAACTACCTTGCACGCAACACGCTGTCCGTCGCAGCGCCGACGCTCATGAGCGAACTGAGCATTTCCACCGAGCAGTACGCGCACATCGTCGTCGCCTGGCAGCTGTGCTACGCCATCATGCAGCCGGTGGCGGGCTACATTATCGACGCCATCGGCACCAAAATGGGTTTTGCGATTTTTGCCATTGCCTGGTCGGCTGCCTGCGCTGCCGCAGCGTTCGCAACCGGCTGGCAGAGCCTGGCCATCTTCCGTGGCATGCTCGGGCTGACCGAAGCAGCGGGCCTGCCGGCAGGCGTCAAGGCCACGACCGAATGGTTTCCGGCCAAGGAGCGTTCGGTTGCCATCGGCTGGTTCAACATTGGCTCGTCGTTCGGCGCATTGCTTGCGCCCCCGCTGGTGGTCTGGGCCATCCTGCAAAGTGGCTGGGAGCTGGCGTTTCTGATTGTCGGTGGTCTGGGTATTGTGTGGAGCGGGCTATGGCTGCTGTTGTACAAGCACCCGCGTGACCAGAAGCGTCTGGGCGATGCCGAGCGTGACTATATTCTCAGCGGCCAGGAATCGCGCCTCAAGGATGCACCTGCCCAGAAAGGCAGTTGGAAACGCCTGTTCAAGAACCGCAATTTCTACGCTATCGCTTCGGCGCGCATCCTGTCCGAGCCTGCTTGGCAAACCTTCAACGCGTGGATCCCGCTGTACCTGATGACCGAACGCCACATGAACATCAAGGAAGTCGCGATGTTCGCCTGGCTGCCGTTTCTGGCGGCTGACATTGGCTGTGTACTGGGCGGCTATCTGAGCCCGCTGTTTCACAAATACTGCAAGGTGTCGCTGTTCACATCTCGCAAGATGGTCATGCTGTTCGGCTGTTCATGCATGATCGGCCCGGCCTGTATCGGGCTGGTCGAAAGCCCTTACACCGCTATCGCATTGCTGTGCATCGGTGGTTTCGCGCACCAGACCCTGTCTGGCGCACTGTACTCGATCACCTCCGATTCGTTCGGCAAAAACGAGGTGGCCACAGCGACCGGGATGGGCGGAATGTTCGGCTTTTTCGGGGCGGCGGCGTTCACCATGGTGTTCGGCGTGCTGGTCACCAAAATCGGCTACAGCCCGCTGTTCGTGGTGCTGGCGATTTTCGATATCGTCGCCGCCATTGTGGTGTGGACCGTCGCCCGCGAAGTGCCGCAGAACGACGAGGCCGTGGCGCTGAGCGTTGATGAATCAGGTTCTCGAACTGTTCCCGCAACGTGAGGCCGTCGTAATCCTGTAACGAAGTGCGGATATTCTCTGCTCTGAAAGTGATTTTTTATTGGAGGCCGTTCCTCGAAGGCAGGGGGCGGCTTCTTTTTTCGCCTGATATCTGATATTCGTTTTAGGAATTAATAAATAGCTTCTTATTCCTTAGCGAATATAACTTCAATCCCTATACTCGTCTCATGAACGCATACATGCAGGAGGCGAATCCATGCATAACGAGTCGATCCGGTATCTGATCGTGCCAGGCTGGCAAGGGTCTCCTGATGATCATTGGCAGACCCACTGGCAAAACAGCCTGCCCAACAGCACGCGCGTGGAACAGGCCGACTGGCTCAAACCACGCCGTGAGGATTGGGTGGGCGAGTTGCAACGCACGATTGCAGCGCACAGCACGCCGGTGATCCTGATCGCTCACAGCCTGGGTTGTGTGACAGTCGCGCATTGGGCACAACTCGCACCGCTGGAGACTCTGCGTCAGGTGCAAGGTGCGTTGCTGGTAGCACCTGCCGACGTCGAACGTCCGAATTGCCCGCCTGCATTGCGTAATTTTGCGCCGATCCCTAATGATCTGCTGCCGTTTCCGACACAAATTGTCAATTCTGACAACGACCCTGCGGTCAGCTCTCAGCGCGCTATGGAAATGGCCCGTCACTGGGGGGCGGAAGTCGGGTTTCTGAGTCAGGCCGGGCATATCAACGTCAAGTCCGGTCATCAGCGCTGGGAGCAGGGGTTCGCCTACCTGTACCGGCTGCAAAACCGTCTGGAGCAGCATGCGCGTCGCCGCGCATGAGCGGCAGCTTGTTTATCGACCCAACGGGTCCTGTCTTTTAAACGCTTGAGCCGTCGCAAGGGCTCAGGCGGGAGTGTGTCATGAGCCTTCACGAAAATTTCGGTCAGCCGCTGCTGACTTTCCCCGATGCAGAAAAAAGCCCGCTGAGCATTCGCGCCAAGGCGCTGGTATTCATCGACCCGCGCTCGCGCCGTTTACGCGAAGAAATGGAGCAGCTGGCGCCTCGTTCGCTGCCGGTCTTGATCCGTGGTGAGTCCGGGACTGGTAAGGAATTACTGGCGCGGCATATTCATCGCGGCAGTGATCGCTCGGGCTTGTTCGTTTCAGTCAACTGCGGTGCCATCAGCCCGACTTACGCCGATGCGGAGTTGTTCGGTTATGCCGCCGGAGCGCACAGCGGTTCGGTCAGCAGTCGGGCCGGCTGGTTTGGCTCGGCCAACGGCGGCACTTTGTATCTGGATGAGATCGGCGACTTGCCGCTGCCCATTCAGGTCAAGCTGCTCGCCGCCCTGGAAAACCACGAAGTCACACGAGTGGGCGCGCACCAGCCGAGCCCGGTCGATGTGCGTCTGGTAGCCGCCACCAGCATCGATCTGGCACAGGCGGTGGCTGCCGGAAAATTTCACGAGCGGCTTTATCACTACCTGAGCGAGGGGCGTCTTGACCTGCCGGCGTTGCGCGAGCAACCGGGCAATATCCTGCCGCTGGCCGAATATTTTGTCGGTATCTACAGCCAGCGCCTCAGCCTGCCTGTGCAACTGATCAGCGAAGACGCGCAGCGCACGCTTGAAGCCCACAGCTGGCCCGGCAACACCCGTGAGCTGGAGAACGTCATTCACTTTGCCTTGCTGGTCAGCAGTGGCGACGAAATTCGGGCTGAAGATATCAATCTGCCGGATATTGCCGCGCCACTGACGCTGATCGAGCGTCAGGCCAGGTTGTTGGTCAGCAGCGGGGATCGCGAGCAGCTTCGCGCGCTGCGGCGATTGCTCGAAACGGTGACATCGCAGCTTGAGCAGAACCCTGCGTGAAGGCGTGAGACAAAAAGATATAAGTACTCGATTAAAAAGTCTTTTATCGGAATATAAAATCTCGGTAATGTCAGCATGATGTCGCAGGGTTTGGATCGCGCGACGGCAAACCATTGAGTAATAAAGCGTCATTTTCTGATGACGCTCCCGGATTTCGCTAAGGACATTGCATGAAAAAGACGTTTCTGATGACCGCTCTGGCGGCTGCGTTCTCGATTGGCCTGGCTCACGCAGGCGAAAAACTGGTGGTCGGTGCAACGCCCGTGCCGCATGCGGAAATCCTGAAGCTGATCCAGCCGACCCTGGCCAAGGAAGGCGTGGACCTGGAAATCAAGGTCTTCACTGACTACGTACAGCCAAACGTTCAATTGAGCGAAAAGCGTCTGGATGCCAACTATTTTCAAACCAAGCCTTATCTGGATGGCTTCAACAAGGGCAAAGGCACCAATCTGGTGACTGGCGTGGGCGTACACGTTGAACCGTTCGGCGGCTATTCCAGCAAGTACAAGAAACTGGCTGATCTGCCTGAAGGTGCAACCATCGCCATTCCAAATGAAGGCAGCAACGCAGGCCGCGCACTGCTGCTGTTGCAAAAAGGTGGCCTGATCACCCTGAAGGATCCGACCAACGCCCTGTCCACGCCGAAAGACATCGCGAGCAACCCGAAGAGATTCAAATTCCGCGAACTCGAATCAGCTGTACTGCCACGTGCGTTGAGCCAGGTCGACCTTGCCCTGATCAACACCAATTACGCGCTGGAAGCCAAGCTCAATCCGAAGAAAGACGCGCTGATCATCGAAGGTGCCGATTCGCCGTACGTGAACTTCCTCGTCACCCGCGAAGACAACGCTCACGCCGACGCCATCGAAAAGCTGTCGAAAGCGTTGACCAGTCAGGAAGTCAAAGACTTCATCAACAAGAAGTACGAGGGCGTGGTACTGCCTGCGTTCTGACCCACTGAGTGTCGTGCGTAATCCAACTATCGTGCGACGCTCCGCGTCGCATGCCGTTCTTGACGCTCTGCGTCCTCTTTCGAGCATGTGGCGCGGCACGGATCTGTGACGCAGAGCGTCACCCAAGGCACTCCGACGCTGGAGCGTACCGAACGATAATCTCGTCTATCGTGCGTCGCTCCGCATCGCCCCACAATTACCCGCCATAAAGGCCCCTGAAAACGCTTTCTCGACAAAGCGTGTCGAGTTCGGCAGAGAGCCATTCACTGCGCCGGAGTGATCCAGCTGCGGGTAGTAATGCCACTCGATGCGGTCGCCGACCTTGCACGCATCTTTCACCAGCGCGATCTGGCTGCGAACAGGTGAAATGACATCCTTGCCCCCCGTGCCGATAAAAACCGGAATGTCCGACTTTAACGTCGGGTAGTCCGAATGGCGATTTACCTGATCGAGCGCCTTATCGGGTGAGCGTTTGAAACTGTTGTTGAATGTCAGTCCATCCGCGACCACCTTGCGCTCGATGGCTTGCAGGCATTCACGCTGACTGGTTTCGAACGCAGGCTTTGCGCGGTCGCTCAGGTAGTCGGCAGGATGCAGCGACGGGTCGATCAGTGCGGCAGTGCTCAGTCGCAACAGGTTATAGGCCAGCGACGGCGTGACCTGATCGCGGAAGGTGTCCGGTTCGGCATGTTTCTCACGCGATTGAGCCATCGGATACGGCGTCCCTGTCGCAACCACACCGACAATGTTCAATTCGGGCGCATAAGTCTTCTGGTAGACGGCCGTTGCGAAAGCGGCACGGCCACCTTGCGACTGCCCGAACACAACTACCCGCGAAGACAGATTGAAGTCCGCCTTCTGAACCGCACGAATGCTGTCGAGCACACCATACGCCAGCGGACTGCTCAGCCCGAACGGGTGCAGCCCCGGCGTGCCCAAACCCTGGTAATCAGTAGCCACAATCGCGTAGCCCCGCCCGAGCCATTCATTCAGATAGCGCGTGTCGCGATCACTGCGCCCGGCAAAGGAAGGCGCACAGATGTCCGCGCTGCCAACCGTGCCATGCGCCCACGCCATCAGCGGCCATCCGCCCTTTGGCGGCTCACCCTTGGGCATGAACAAGGCTCCTGACACTGCGACTGGCTGGTTGTTGAGCCCGTCTGTCGAGGTGTACAGGATGCGGACATTCTGTCCGGCATTCTCAAGGCTCTGTTTGGCCGTCAGCGGTTCCGAGCGCAGCAGTTGGCCCGGTGTCGACGGCATTTTATCCGGCCATTTGTAAAATGCGGGAACACCACCTTCGCCCGGGTCTGACTGGGCAACGGCGACTGTTTTCATGGAAGTGCCTGGCACTGCGCTGCAAGCTGCGAGCAGGACCATCAACAGGGTGGCCAGAACGGCCGAATACCTTGGCGATGAGTTCATCGGTATTTCTCCACAAGCTGACAGGAGAGAACGCATCAGCATCGATGTATCAAGCCGATTATGACCTGAGCGATGATAACTGACGCACGCGCTGCCAGTGCTGAACGGAGTTCTTCATGCGCAAGGATTACCTCGCTTTCTTCATCTCGCTTTTCCTGTCCAGGCTGGCGGATCAGATCCTGTTGTTCATAGTGCCGCTGGTGGTGTTCCAGACCACCAACAGCGCCTCATGGGCCGGGCTGGCGTTTTTCGTCGAATCGTTACCGAGGTTTCTCGCGTTTCCGTTATGCGGCGCGCTGTGCGACAAGTATTCGCCTATCAGAATTCTGCATATCAGCCAGGTCTACCGGGCATCGCTCTGCGTGCTGGCGATGGTGCTCTACGCACTCTTTGGTGGCATTGGGTGGCTGGTGGTGCTGTCGGCATTGTGCGGGGTGCTGACCACGCAAGGCATCATGGCGCGCGAAGTGCTCATGCCGCATATCTTTCAGCACTACAGCTACACCAAAACGTTGTCCTATTCCCAGATCGCCGACCAGTCAGGGCTGGTCCTCGGGCCGCTGGTGGCGGCACTGATGCTTGAAGTGTGGGCCTGGCACTGGGTAGTGCTCTGGATCGCCGGACTATTCCTGCTGGCAGACCTCTGCATGTTGGCGTGGCAACGTCTTGGCCGTTTTAAGCTGGAAGTGTTCGAGCAGCATCAAGACATCTGGCTGCAGCCCTTGCGGATTGCGTTCGGGCATATCCGTGGCCTGGCCGAATTGAAAAAGATCATCACGCTGGCAGTAGGGGTCAACCTGATCGTCGGCGTCACGCTGGCGACCTCGGCAGCCATGGTCATCGGCCAGTACAGCGCAGGCAAAGATAACTACGCAGGGCTGCAGGCGGCGGGTGCGGTGACCACTATCGTGATCCTGTTCTTCCTGGCCCGTGTGGTGCTGCCTTTGCGGGTGCTGGGCGGTGTCGGGTATTCAATGATCGCGATCGGGGCATTTATCAGCGCCCTGAGCCCGAACCTGATGGGCTATGTATTGGGTTTTTTGTTGATCGTCGGCTTCGACAAGATGTTCAACGTCTACATGCGCACCCTCCGGCAGCGGGTGATACCGCCCCAGGACTTCGGCAAGACGGTGGGCGTGATCACGCTGCTTAATAACATGTCCCAGCCCTTGGCAGGTTTGCTTGTGGCTTTGCTGGCCGCACCCTTGGGCACCCGGCAGGTCATCCTGATGCTGGCCGTGCTGACTTCCCTTCTCGGGGCAGGTGCGATGTGGTGGTTTGCAAAAGCGCGCGGCCCGTTCTCTGCCTCGATTGTTGAGGCGAATCGGGAGGCCGGGAAATGAAAATGGGGCTGAATCCGTTTCGCTGAATCTGGATGGAGTCAGGGCTTTTGAGCAAAAGCATTGTGCTTGTCCACGATGCAACGCCAAGAGCGCGGTGAAGAATTGATTTCATTGCTGTAGTCAAAGATCGGGAAATCCCCAATCCTGAAGGGGGGAGAGCTGAGACAGAAATGTTAGGTGCTCGATGGTTTTTACTTTTTGCAGGTTTTTCAGTTCCATCTGTCCGCCGAGTGCCAAGGCAGGGACGAAGCCGTACATCTCGTCGGATTTGAGCGGTCCGAGACTTTTCAACGCTGGTTTGAACAAGTCATCCAAATCGTTGTACTCGGCAATCATTGATGAAAAGAATGCCCTAACCCCGAAGTTTAGTTTTTCACCAGTAAATATTGAAGTGCGACCTGAGTATCGCGATATATATGAATTCAGCGTCAAGCAATAACCGCTGTTTTCTCCCCAAACGTAAAGGATGCCGAATGCACTACGTGCTATTACACGATAGTTATCTCGCTGATGCAGCGGTGTTGTGGCTAGCCAACGATTAAGTAGTTGGTCATAGTCTTGGGGGTTTACGCTCCAAAAAAGTCCGCTAGCATAGCCGCACCAGCCATATAAAGACCAATATTGAAGCAGTTGCTCCGGAAGTTTGTTTTTGTACTTTGCGATGCTTGCCTCTGGAACTGCATGATGTTCAATTGCAGGGCCGAATTTTTCTAGAAAGAAAGCAAAATCTTCGTCCATCATGCAGTCCGAACTGACAGCGTCATAAAGAAATTAAGCTTCTGATTTCCGAATTTAGACATCAGGAAATCCCCAGTCCTGTAGTGGCGAGAGCTGAGACAGAAACATTAGGTGTTCGGTGGTTTTCACCTTTTGTAAATTTTTTAGTTCCACAGGACCGCCGAGCGCGAGGGCAGGTACGAAACCGTACATTTCGTCCGATTGGAGCTGCCCGAGATTTTTTAGTGCTGGTTCAAAAAAACTATCTAAGTCGTTGTGCTCGAGCTGCATCGACGAGAAAAATACTCTGATGCCGAAATCCTTTTCTCCATCCGCAAATATCGAATTGTTAGTAGAGTAACGTGACATATAGCTGGTTATCGATAAACTGTCTGCGCTTTTCTCGCCCCATAGATACAGCTCTCCAAACGCGCTACGAGCAATAACGTGGTAGTTATCATTTTTGAAGGCTTCTTTACCTACAAGCCAATCAGTGAGCAGATCCTCATAATCCTGCGGATTTACAGTCCAAAATAGGCCTTTAGCGTATCCGCACCAGCCAAAATCCTCCCAGTATTTAAGTAGTTGTTCAGGGAGCCTTTTTTTATATCGCTCAATGCTAGACGTTGGAACTGCTTGCTGTTCAATTGCTGGTCCGAATTTTTTTAGGAAAAAAGCATAATCTTCATCCATTACTAGCCTCCTATTTGCATCTTTCAAGTTTAGCATTGATTTTTGTGGCGTTACGTAATTCGTTAGGGACTAAGTTGGCTGCTCTATCTAGCTCCCCGATGCGACTGGGCCATTGCGGTCCTATACTTGAGTTAATACGTCGATCACCAAGATCATTAATGACATCTTTGCCTCCGGCGATAATGTCAGGATTGTGCAACGCGGCTAGTGTCGTCATTTTTTCTAATACTTCTTTCTTGGCAGTCGCCTCTGCTACCTCTGGGCTCATACCGCCTAATCTTAGCTCGCGGAAAATGTTCAATTCCATTTTTCGACCGAGTAGTTTACGCGCATCCGCTGCCACTTTCGGATCCCTCAACGCTTCCCCGCTCTTAAACGCTTCCCGCCCCTTCAAATACTCTTCCACCGTCAAATCATTCAATCCCTTCTCTTGGCCCGCCAGTTGACGATCAAACTCAGGGATCCGGTCGAGGTGCTTATCGCTCACGTTAAAGCATGGCACCTTATGCTCAGGCATGCCCGACGCTCTTTTCGGCTCGGGCTCGTCCGCACGTCGATTGGGCGGTGGCGGTGGCGGTTCCTGTTTGTCCAGTGCACTTTTACGAGGGCTGGCGTTTTGCAGGTCGGGGTGTCTTGTCAGGGCGTCTTCGTGCTGGAGCATCCATTGGCCCAGCTTCGCACCTTTTTTACTGGCTTGCATTTCATTGGCAAGCACGCTTGCGTTACCTCGGCCGCGCGTCAGGTAGGCGACGATGGCGCCCAGTAGCAGTATCACAACTTCTTCATGGCCTTGGGCGATGTGGTGCGCTGCACGGCTTACAACCTGCGGATCGTCGCCGCCGAAGGGGTTGAGGCCAGGCTCGCCACGGGTGCCTTGCCAGGCGATGGCGATGCCACGCGTGTAGTTGTCGACAATACGAGGAAGGCCGTCGACGAAGAATTCGGCAATGGATGCCAAGCCGAGAATGCCAAGGATCCAGGTGCTAAGTTCCAGGCCGATTGCGGCACCCGCCATGCCCATAGGCACGGCGCCTGCACCAAAGAAAAAGCTGCCGACTCCCGCACCTATTGCGCCACCGGCGAGCGTACTGCCCGCGACGATCATAGCCATTTGGCTAACCACGTCTATCAGGTCGTTGATGATGCTGGAGATGTCGATATCTGCGAAACGCCGCCCAAGCCGACGGGCCGCTTCCAATTCGCCGCGGTTGAACGCGCTTCTGATATTGCCGACGCGTCTGAGGTTGAGCTGTAGTGTTGAAACCGGCTCATTGTTGAGGCTGCGCTGGAAGCTGGCTCCAGGCTGGTAGCCCATGCTTCGGCTAAAGCGTCGTTCTATATCGAGCCACGACGGCACAATGCTCCATAGCGGCATTCGGTGTCTCCCTGACTGCCCCGGCTGGTAGATGCACCATAGAGAAGGCCGATAATGAAGTCAAAGTGGCCAGAGGTTTTCTGATTGGTCCTACACGTTGGAGCGGGAAGTCCCGCATGCTGCCCTCTGAACCTACAGAGAGCAGCACCATTACCTGCCTTTAAAACGCCAATGTCACCCGGGCATTCAGTGATTGATCCGATGCGTCGTTGCTCACCTGACCGTCGTAACTCAGGCCCACGCTCAGCGTATCGCTCAACCCCAGGTCGACACCTGCGCCGAGCACTGCGGCGCTGCGGGCAATCGGTGCGCCGGAGAGTTCGAAGGTGCTGCCGCCGCTGAAGGCCGAGCGGCTTTCCGGGGTGACGTCACCGTAGGCGCGACGCCAGCCCAGTGTGGCGTTGGGTTTGATCGTCACGCTGCCGGCGTTCAAGCGAGTGGCAGCGCGCAGGCCCAGGGTGCTGAAGGTGATGTGGTTGTCCTGGGATTTGTTCTGCAGGCTGATGGCGTTGCTGTTCTCGTCGAAGGCGTCGGTGTCGAGGCGTACGTGCGCCAGGTTGGCGAAGGGTTCAAGCTGTGCGTTGCCCATTTCCAAGGTGTAGCCCAGTTCGCCGAAGACCTGATTGGTCGCTGCCTTGTAGTCTTCCTTGAAGTGCTCGGACGAGCCCGGCAGGTCCAGCGTGCGCTTGGCGGTCAGTTCATGCCAGGTGTGCACTGCGCCGAGACGCAGGCCCAGTTGGCCCCATTTCGCGCCGCCATAAACGCCCAGGTGGTAGTTGTCGCTGTCGGTAGAGCCGGACGCATGGCGCAGGTCGAAGCTGCTGTTGCTGAAGCCTGCCAATGCACCCACACGCCAGGTGTCGTCGAGCGGTACGTCGGTGCCGAACAACAGGCCGCTGGTGCGGGTTTCCAGGCCCGAGGCGTCGCGGCTGCTGTCGGTCTGCCCGGTCGCGCCGATGGCTTGAGTCCACACCACGCCACGCGAGGCATCGCCGGCCAGGGTTTGTGTTGTGCTGCCGAATGACTGTGCGGATTGCGCTTGTTGCATGCGATCGTTCATGGCGTTGCGCACCAGACGGCTGTCTTCGATCAGCGCAGATTGAGTCGATGCGTGCAGCTCGTTGGACAGCGCCTTGAAGGTCGCCTGTGCGGTTGCTGCGTCGTCCTGCACCACCTGACGCCATAGCGCATTGCCTGCGCCCGCGCTGTCGAGCCCCTGAGCGACGGCGCTGGCATTGCGCGTGGTCGCCAGGCTGGCGAAGGTTTGTGCGTTGCGATCCAGCGTCAGCCCTACGTCGGTCGCGGTGTAGTTCAGCGTCGGGGTAAGGAACGCGAAGTTGGTTTGCACGGCGGCAAATGCACCGCTTACGCCACCGGCTGCGGAGATAATCGAGTAACGGCTTGCTGCTACCCAGTTACCGCCTTCAACCAATGACAGCGTGCTGTTATTGAGGGTCGCACGGCCGCTGGCGACGATGCGGTCGGCATTGCCATTGGCGTCCGACTCCACTTGGTAAACCGAGCCCTGAGCCAGGTTGACGTCACCGTTGACGTTCAGCTGCCCGACCGAATTACCCGGTGCGACCACGCCGCCCTGAGCGACGTTGATGCCGCCAACGGTACCGTTGCCACCCAGCGTCGCGCCTTGCTGCACGCTGACGATGGAGTTGCCGAGGTTGCCATTCACTGCCAGGCGACCGGCCTGCACGGTCGTCGCGCCGGACAGGCTGCTGTTGCCGGTCAGGTTAAGCGAACCGGCACCGCGCTTGATCAACGCGCCGCTGCCCGTCAGCGTGTTGGCGAGGGTGTTGTTGGTGGACTGATCGAGCACCAGCGTTGCGTTGTCGGTGATCGTTCCGCTGCCGAAGGCCTGAGCATGGCCGGTCAGGGTGCCGCCGTTGATCACGGTGCCGCCCGAGTAGGTGTTGTTGCCTGTCAGTATCAGGTTGCCGGTGCCGTTTTTGATCAGTGCTCCACTGCCGCTGATGTCGTTGCGCCAGGCGTCGATGGCGTTATAGCCGCCGAGGCTGGCGTTCATGTTGACGGTGACGTTGGAATTGAACGCGCCGTAGCCATCGCCTGCGGCATACAGGTTCAAGCGACCGTAGCCACCCGACTGGTCGATTACCGCGTAGCCCGAAGACATTTCAGTGGTCCCCAGAACCTCGCGTCTTTGGCTGGCGTCCAGGTACGGAAAGCGGGTTTCCAGCAGCACTTCTGCGTTGGTCGGCACTACCGGAGCCAGGTTGGTGGGGCCGACCGGATCGAAACCGTAGGTCATGCGTGAGGTATACAGCGCTTTGTCCTGGGCATGCTGGGAAGTGCGGTCAGTGGCCGGGTCAATGCTGGCTATGCAGTTGTTGATGTTGCCACCGCATTGCGCCGTGAAGTAAGTCAGTGCCTGGGCGCGGGCGTCGGCGCGCAACTGTGCGTTGGCTGAATTGGACAGGTTGTCGATGGCGAAATAGGTCGCGGTGATTCGCCCGCCCATCACGTCGAAGGGCGAGTGCATGCCCGCTTCGATGCGGTTGTCGCCGATCTCCGAGGCACGCAGCATCAACTCGCTGAACCGCTCGGGGATCGCGTAGGCCAAGGCGTAGGCTGACAGGTAGGCAGCGTTGGTGTGCCCGCTGGGGAAGCCCGAGTCACTGGCCGGCGTGGTGCTTTCGGCCGGGCGCAAAGACGGCGCGACGACGAATGCCAGGTTTTGTCCGTCCAGGCTCTGCCGCCATGGCCGTGGATACAGATAGTGGGACTTGGCCGGGGTCGTGGAGGCGTCATTGCGCACGGCGCCGACCAGATCGACCACTTTGCCCAGCGCTGAAGACGAACTGCCTGCGCCATTGCCCTTGTCGTCGTACTTGACGGTTTTGTTGCTGTCGTCAAATTGCGTGATGGTGGTGAAGGCACCCGCTCCTGCTTTATAGGCATCACTCAACGAGCCCAGACCGCTGATGGCGCTGTAGCTCTGATCGCGGCGATCATCGAAGTAGGCGGCGGTTTCCTGCGCCAGCGTGCGCGAGTTGGCACGGTCGACGACAATTTGCAGGTTGCGTCGGAGCAGGCTCTGCCCCAGCGCAGTAGGTGTGCCGGTATCCCAGGTCGCGCCGGTCGTCCACAGCGTGTTGAACCCGGAAAGCAGATCGACCCCGTTGATCCGGTCGTCATTTGCACGGCTCGCTGCCTGTACCGATACCGCAAGCAGTGAAAGTATCAACGACGACATCATTACGTGGGCAACCGGTTTATTACATCGCATGGCGAGCGCCTGTACTCAATCTGGATAAGGCGCCGACCCTAGCAAGGCGGTCTTACACTTGGATGTATCTGCCATGACACATTTATGCTGGCTGAAGCTACACAGTGAGCCTGCGAAAAATTCAGCACTATGGATATTCCTTAACGGTATTTAAATTCTCTTTCTTATATCTATACAGTTCCGCCTTTCAGTCACACTGTTCTGGAGTCGGAGTTCTCATGCCAGCAGCCTCCCTCGCTTCATCGTCCGCTCAATCTGCTTCGCAATCGTTCGACGTGCGTCCATTCACCGGAAAGGTGGGCGCGGAAATCGTCGGGCTGGATCTGTCCAGGCCGTTGAATGACGCAGATTTTGCGCGAGTGCATCAGGCGCATCTGGATCACCACGTCGTGGTGTTCCGCGATCAGCAGATCACGCCGCAGCAGCAGGTCGATTTCAGCCGTCGTTTTGGTGTGTTGCAGATCCATGTGCTCAAGCAGTTTCTGCTGGCTAACCATCCGGAAATCCTGATCGTCTCCAACATTGTCGAGAACGAGAAGCCTGTGGGGCTGGGCGATGCCGGTAAATACTGGCATTCGGACCTGTCTTATAAAGAGCTGCCAAGCCTGGGTTCGATGCTTTACGCACAAGAGTTGCCGAGCGAAGGTGGCGACACGCTGTTCGCCGACATGCATCAAGCGTGGGACACCTTGCCGCAACACCTGCGTGATGCCGTCGAAGGGCGCTCGGCGGTTCACAGCTACACTGCGCGCTACGCCGAGGGCCATAACGCCGCCAACTGGCGTCCGACCCTGACCGCCGAGCAACTGGCCCAAGTGGTCGAAGTCAGCCACCCGATTGTTCGCTCGCATCCTGAAACCGGTCGCAAGGCGTTGTTTGTCAGCGAAGGTTTCACCACCCGGATTCTTGACCTGCCGGAAGACGAGAGCCGCCAGATTCTCAACGAGATCTACGCCCACAGCGTGAAGCCCGAGCATATTTACCGGCACCAATGGCAAGCCAACGACATGGTGTTCTGGGACAACCGTTCCCTGATTCACCTGGCTGCCGGCTGCCCGGCCCATCTGCGACGCAAACTGCATCGCACGACCATTCAAGGCACCGCGCCATTTTGATTCAGGATAGCCGTTCATGAATGCTGTCGCGCAAGGCCACACGGCCAGCACGAGCGCCCAACCGCAACCGACTGTTCAGCACACCACTGAAGCCTTGTTGCAAGTTCGCGGTGTAAGCCTTGAATACCGCACGCCAGAGCGCGTGGTCCGGGCGACGCATCAGGTCAGTTTCGAGGTCGACCCGGCCGATCGTTTTGTGCTGCTCGGCCCATCCGGTTGCGGCAAGTCCACATTGCTCAAAGCCGTAGCCGGGTTCATCCGGCCCAGCGAGGGCGAGATTCGTCTGGCAGGTCATCAGGTCACCGAACCTGGCCCGGACCGCATCGTGGTGTTTCAGGAATTCGACCAGTTACCGCCATGGAAAACCGTGATCGAGAACGTCATGTTTCCGCTGCTGGCGTCACGCACCCTGAAGCGTCCCGAGGCGCTGGAGCGCGCTCGTTATTACCTGGAAAAAGTCGGCCTCAGCGCGTTTGCCGATGCCTATCCGCATACCTTGTCCGGTGGCATGAAAGCCCGCGTGGCGATTGCCCGAGCCCTGGCCATGCAGCCGAAAATTCTCCTGATGGACGAGCCGTTCGCCGCGCTCGATGCACTGACCCGGCGCAAGATGCAGGAAGAACTGCTGGAGCTGTGGGACGAGGTGCGTTTCACGCTGCTGTTCGTTACCCATTCCATTGAAGAAGCGCTGGTGGTGGGCAACCGCATCCTGCTGCTGTCACCGCATCCGGGCCGTGTGCGAGCGGAAATCAACAGCCATCAATACGACCTGAAAAGCCTCGGCGGCGTTGGTTTCCAGCAAACCGCGCAGCGTATTCATCGCCTGTTGTTCGATGAGGGCGATGCCGGGCCGGTGGAGCAGGATCTGAATTTTCAGGACATCCGGATTGCTTACTAGACGACTGCCTTGATCGTTCCCACGCTCCGCGTGGTAATGCCTTTCAGGACGCTCCGCGTCCTATCTACACGATTACCGGGAAACCCGAACCATGAGCCTCGCACCTCCCGCTCGCGAAGAATATGAAATCACGCTGGAGCCTTTCACTCAGGAAGACCTGGCCCGCGATCTGCCCTTGGCACAGCGCATCTGGCAACTGGGCTGGGTGCGCAAATGCGTCATCATGATCGCTCTGGCGGTGATCTGGGAACTGGCTGCACGTCTGCAGAACAACGACCTGCTGTTGCCGAGCTTTCTGCAAACGGCGGCCGCCTTTTATGACGGGCTGATCTCCGGCGAGCTTCCAGGCAAGGTGTGGATTTCCCTGACCGTACTGATTCAGGGCTACCTGATCGGCATCGTGCTGGCGTTCGCCCTGACCACCCTGGCAGTGTCCACCCAACTGGGCCGCGACCTGCTCGGCACGCTGACTGCGATGTTCAATCCGCTGCCGGCCATTGCCCTGTTGCCGCTGGCGCTGCTGTGGTTCGGGCTGGGCCAGAACAGCCTGATCTTCGTGCTGGTGCATTCGGTACTGTGGGCGCTGGCGCTCAATACCTACGCAGGTTTTCTCGGCGTTTCGGAAACCCAGCGTATGGCCGGGCGCAACTATGGCCTTAAGGGCTTGCGCTTTGTCTGGCACATCCTGATTCCCGCTGCGCTGCCATCGATCCTCGCCGGCTTGAAAATCGGCTGGGCTTTCGCCTGGCGCACGCTGATCGCCGCCGAGCTGGTGTTTGGTGCGTCGTCCGGCAAGGGCGGGTTGGGCTGGTACATCTTCCAGAATCGTAACGAGCTGTATACCGACAAGGTTTTTGCAGGTCTGGCGGCAGTCATTCTCATCGGCCTGTTGGTCGAGAACCTGCTGTTCGCCAATATCGAGCGCCTGACCGTCAAGCGCTGGGGCATGCAGCGTTGAAGCACCGTCTTTTTTTGAATAATCAGGGTGGGAACCACATGACAACAACATTTCATCGTCCGGCGCTGACTGTATTGGCGGCGACACTTGGCCTGTTCGGTGCCCTGCTCAGCAGCGGCGTGCAGGCGGAAGGCAAGATCAGCATCGCTCAGCAATTCGGCATCGGCTACCTGATCCTCGACGTGGTGCGCGATCAGAAGCTGATCGAGAAACACGGCAAGGAGCAGGGTCTGGATATCAAGGTCGACTGGAACAGCATCTCCGGTGCCACCGCGATGAACGAAGCGCTGCTGGCCGGTGCGCTGGACGTGGTGTCGGCAGGTGTGCCACCGATGCTGACCGTCTGGGATCGCACCAAGGGCAAACAGAACGTCAAAGCCATTGCTTCGTTGGGTTCCATGCCCAACTACCTGCTGACCAACAACCCCAACGTGAAAACCATCAAGGACTTCACCGACAAGGACCGCATCGCTGTACCGGCTGCCGGTGTGGGCTTTCAGTCGCGTACTTTGCAGATCGAGACCGCCAAGGTATTCGGTAACGACAACTACAAGAAATTCGACAACATCTCGGTGAGCCTGGCGCACCCGGATGCCACCGCAGCGCTGCTGGCGGGCGGCTCGGAAATCAACTCGCACTTCTCCAGCCCGCCGTTCCAGTACCAGGCGCTGGAAAACCCCAACGTCCACAAAGTGCTCAGTTCCTATGACGTGCTGGGCGGTCAGGCGACGTTCAACGTGCTCTACACCACCGAGAAATTCCACGACGAGAACCCCAAGACCTACAAGGCGTTCTACGACGCGCTGGCCGAAGCCGAGAAGATCATAAAGGCCGACAAGCCCGCTGCCGCGCAGACCTACATCCGTGTCGAGCAATCGAAACTGCCGTTGCCGCTGGTAGAGAAAATCGTCGCTGACCCGGAAATCGACTTCACCGTCACCCCGCAGCGCACCTTCATCTACGCCGAAAAACTGCATGAACTGGGCGTGTTGAAAAACAAGGCGGCGAGCTGGAAGGACTACTTCTTCGAAGAGGCGCACGGCACAGAGGGCAGTTAATCCGGGCGGTTTGAGGACGACGCGGAGCGTCACGAAGGGCATTCCCACGCGGAGCGTGAGGAACGATAGAAGATCTCCCGGGCGCCTATCGTTCCTCACGCTCCAGCGTGGGAATGCCGTTCTGGACGCTCTGCGTCCTCTTCTGAACAAATCAGGTTACTTCCGCTCACGAAAAACCTGTCCTGCGGGACATTTCTTTCAGTCTTTTCTCTTTCCTGCGCATGACCTTTGCTAGAAAATCCCGGGCCCTTGTGCCTGCCAACTCTGCGCACTAGGCTGCGTCGGTCGCTGATTTTTCAGCGGTCGGGTTTAGCAGCCTGTTTGTGGATTACAAGTGGCGCAAGTGCCGTTTATGGCGGCTTTGCGTGGGGCACCTTCGGGTGCGCCGGTTGCTTGCGCTTGTTCCACACCGGTCTGCTAACCCGCGTCAAAGTCGCCACCCTTGTTTGTTTAGCCGCAGGCATCTGGTGGTCTTGTCAGCTAAAGGAATAAGCGATGATCAACTCGACCCCGTCTCCACCGCTCCCCAACTCTCTTGAAGATTCCCTGATACAGGTCAGCGAAATACTGCGCTGTGCCTCTGCCACCGCTTCTGAAACCGGTGACAACCTTGAGGGCCTGAAACGTGATCTTGCGTTCTCGGTGGTGCATCTGATCAACATGGCCAAGGCCGAGCTGGAGCGCTCGCTGGAATGTGTTCAGAGCCACTGACAGCCCCTGACGAACCTAGCAGTTCTACGAGTAGCCGCTGCGGTCCCCGCAATGCATTGTGTGCCTGAAGAGGCCTGCCTCGCCGATCAAGACCACTCCGGTTACTCACCATGCGCCAGCAAACTACCCTGTGCCGTTACCGCTACGACGCGCTTGACCGGCTTGCGGCTCGCACGCCTGTGGCAGGGACCATTGCCCGCTCGTTCTATCAGTCCGACACCCTGGTCAGCGAGATTCAGGGGGCAGAACACGTTCGGTTCCTGCATCGCGACCGTCAGTTGCTGGCCACGCAGTCAGCGCTCGCTACGCTGTTGATCGGCTCGGATCAACAGCACAGCGTGCTCCACACCGTATCGGCCAGCTTGTCTGACCCTATCGCTTACACCCCCTATGGGCATAGGCAAGCGTTGAACCAACTGCCAGGTTTCAACGGTGAGCGCCCCGACCCATTGACCGGTCATTATCTGTTGGGCAATGGTTATCGCGCCTACAACCCCGTTCTGATGCGCTTCAACAGCCCGGACAGCCTGAGCCCGTTTGGCAAGGGCGGTATGAATGCCTATGCGTACTGCGCGGGTGATCCGGTTAATCGGTCTGATCCGACCGGGCATAAGATAGATGAGAGTCAGATACTTTCATTTGTTTGGATAGGGCTCGGTTTGTTCGGTGCTTACCTGGGTGTAAAAGCGGCTGTTCCTGCGATAAAGGCTGTCGCCAAGGGCAATGCTTCGCTATCGACGAAACTGACAGCTTCCTCCGCACTCGGCCAGATCGCAGCGAGCACCGTGTTTACCGTAAGCCGTGTAATCAACGCGGTCGACCCTGACGGCCCTGCCAAGGATGTTTTGCTCGCGACTGCAATAGGCATGGTGATTCCAGTGCTGGCCGTTCGGACATTCAACCCGCGCATCAAGCGTTGGGAGGATGCAGGGGCAGATATAATACTGCTCAATGATAGGCGTTCAAGTTTAAAAAGTGAGTTCGCTGATACCGCTAGCGCCATTCGAGAAACACGCCCTTGGGGTGATCCGGCAGACGAATTGAGTCGCATGATGTACTGATACGTTTATCTGTACATGATTTCTCCAGCCTGATTCACCTGAACGCTTACTCCATCATCAAGGATCGATCATGGCTCTCCTCTGCACGTACACCTACGACCCGCTGGACCGTGTCTCCACATTGAACCCGCTGGCTCAGGTCCTCTCCAGTCGGTTCTATAACAGCGAGCAACTGATGACCGAGTTACTGGGCGACAGGCAACGAACCTGTATCCGCGCAGGCGGCCAGTTACTGGCGCAGCAGAGTCGCGAGGGCGAAGAGGTCGTGACGACGATGGTCGCCAGTGACCTGCACAACAGCGTTCTGCACGCGAGCGAAGACGGGAGGCAGGTTGATATCGCGTATACGCCGTTCGGGCATCGTCAAGCCGAGCAGACAGTCGCAGCACTACCCGGTTTCAACGGCGAGCAGCCTGACCTGGTAACCGGCCATTACCTGCTCGGCAATGGCTATCGCGCCTACAACCCGGTGCTGATGCGCTTTAACAGCCCGGACAGTTTTAGCCCGTTTGGTGAGGGTGGGTTGAATGCGTATGCGTATGGGCTAAACAATCCGATCAAATACATAGACCCGACCGGGCATTTTTCGTCTTTCTTAAGTGGGGTTTTGGCGGCTGGGTTATTGCTCACTGGAGGTGGGTCAATTTATGTGTCTACGCACGTAAAAGAATCGAATCCAACGCTCAGTGGGGTGCTTATGGGCGTGGGCAGTGTGTTAGCTGTTGCGGGCGTTGGTTTTGCTCTGAGTTCAATTGTAAAGAAGGCTGCTGGAGTGGGGCGTTCAACCTCCAGGCTGGAGAGTTTCGGGCTTGCTAGAAAGAACCAGCGTCCGGCAGGCAGAAATTCGCTAATATTTCCAAATCAACGCCCTCCGCAATCCAGTGCTGATTTACCGGCCGCATCCTTTGCATTACCACGACCACGGCTATTACCATCAAGCGTCGCGCCGGCACGGTCGGCTACTATTCGCAGAACGGGCTATCCTAAATACCGAAATATAAGAAGGCCTGTTTTTCAAAAGTATTTTTATGAAGTAGATAGGATGCCAACTATACCTGAACAACCCTCGCATTCAATCCGTGGGGGGCATGAATCGGTGGTTTGATATATACACTATGTTCAAGTTCGGCAGAGACATTCAAGACAGTGTCTCTGCAGGAGTTTGAACTGACCACATTCAAAAGAAAGCTGCTGCGGGCCCCTCCCGCGCAACCTCTGCCCAGTTAATGAACCCTCCCTCTCGCGCACAGTCGCATAGTCACGCTATTCTCTCGCCCTATCGCGCCCACATCCGGCAGCCGCACAAGGAGTCTGCATGCCCGTTCTTCCTTCCAGACTGGTTACATTCGGTCTCGCTGCTGCCTTGGCGATGTTAACGGGGTGTGGCGAGGAAAAACCGGCGGCGCCCGAACTGCCCAGGGTTTATGTGCAAACGGTAAAAAGTGCCGACTTCGCCGCCAGTGTCGCCCTGATCGGTGATGTTCAGGCGCGGGTGCAGACCCGGCTTTCATTCCGGGTCAATGGCAAGATCATTCAGCGTAATGTCGATGTGGGCGACCGGGTAACGGCCCGGCAGGTGCTGGCCCGGCTTGATCCGAAGGATTTGCAGATCAATGTCGATTCGGCCGCAGCCTCTGTGGCCGCCGAGCAGGCCCGCGTGAATCAGACCCGCGCCGCTTTTGTCCGGCAACAAAAGCTGTTGCCCAAAGGCTATACCAGCCGCAGTGAATATGACTCGGCCCAGGCCGCCTTGCGCGGCAGCGAAAGCTCGTTGAAGGCTGCGCAAGCGCAACTGGCCAATGCCCGTGAACAATTGGGGTATACCGCACTGGTCGCGGATGCGCCGGGTGTGATCACCGCGCGTCAGGCTGAAGTCGGGCAGGTGGTGCAGGCCACGATGCCGATTTTCGATCTGGCACGCGACGGTGATCGGGATGCGGTGTTCAATGTCTACGAGTCCCTGTTCGTTCAGCCGCCGACCAATCAGCCTGTGCAGGTCACGCTGCTCGACAACCCGGACATCAAGGTCAGCGGCAAAGTACGCGAAGTGACCCCGGCAGTCTCGGCGCAAACCGGCACTTTACAGGTCAAGATCGCACTCGATCCGCTGCCTGAAGGCATGGACCTGGGCTCGGTAGTCAGCGTGGCGCTGAGCGCACCGGCCAATGCCAGTGTCGAGCTGCCTTGGGCGGCGCTGACCAAGGACCTTGGCGAGCAGTTGGGCAAGCCTGCCGTGTGGGTGGTGGACGAGCAGGGCAAAGTCAATTTGCGCAGGGTCACCGTTACTCGTTATCTGACTGCCAAAGTCATCATCGGCGACGGGCTTAAAAGTGGAGAGAAAGTCGTGGTGGCAGGCGGACAGTTGTTACACCCGGACATGCAGGTCGAGATTGCCGAACAGCCCAAACAGCAGAACGCGCAGGTGCAGCCATGAAGCGTCTGTCGTCATGCCTGTTGCTGGGCGGCCTTCTGTCCAGTGGCTTTCTGTTGAGTGGCTGCGGCAAGGACGAGGCCCCTCCGGAGCCGGTGCGTCCTGTGGTGTTCGTCGAAGCCAGGCCTGAGTCAAATCAGGATTTCGGGCGTTTTGCCGGCAATATTCAGGCGCGTTATCAGAGCGTGTTGGGTTTTCGTGTGGCGGGACGTATTGTCCGGCGCAACGTCGACGTAGGCGCTGAAGTGAAGAAAGGCGATTTGCTCGCCACCCTTGATCCGACCGATCAGCAGAATACAGTGCGTGCCCGGCAGGGCGACCTGGCCAATGTGCAGGCGCAGTTGATCAATGCTCAGGCCAATGCTCGCCGCCAGCAGGAACTGTTTGATCGCGGTGTGGGTGCCCAGGCGCAACTGGACATCGCCCTGACCGATCTGAAGACCGCCAGCTCGTCGCAGGAACAGGCCAAAGCCGCTGCACAACAGGCCCGCGATCAATTGAGCTACAGCGAGCTGCGCAGTGATCACGATGCTGTGGTCACCGAATGGAAAGTTGAAGCCGGTCAGGTTGTTACGGCCGGGCAGGAAGTCGTGACCCTGGCGCGGCCGGACATCAAGGAAGCGGTGATCGACCTCCCTGACACACTGGCCGACCAGCTGCCGTCCGACGTGGTATTCACCGTCGCCAGTCAGTTGAACCCGGAAGTGAACACCACCGCCACCATTCGTGAAATCGAACCTCAGGCCGACCGTACCACACGTACCCGCCGTGCACGTCTGACGCTGGCGCAAACGCCAGCGGCGTTCCGGCTGGGCACGGCCATCAGCGTGACGCTCAGCTCGACCATCACGCCGCGCATGCGTTTGCCGATCAATGCCTTGCAGCAGGCCGATGGCAAAAGCCAGATATGGATCGTCGACCCGCAAAACCAGACGGTCAACCCGAGGGCTGTGAACATTATCAGCCGTGACAGCAACAGCTTCGTGCTGGCCAATGGCGTCAAGGCAGGTGAAAAAGTGGTAAGCGCGGGCGTCAACAGCCTCAAGCCGGGCCAGAAAGTCAAAGTCGATGAGGAAAGCCCGCGATGAAAGGGAATTTCAATCTGTCCGAGTGGGCCATCAAGCATCAATCGTTCGTCTGGTACCTGATGTTTGTCGCGCTGCTGATGGGCGTGTTTTCCTACATGAAGCTTGGGCGCGAGGAAGACCCGTCCTTCACCATCAAGACCATGATTATCCAGACCCGCTGGCCGGGCGCGACGGTGGATGAGACCCTCAAGCAGGTCACCGACCGCATCGAGAAGAAGCTCGAAGAACTGGACTCGCTGGACTACGTGAAGAGCTACACACGACCGGGCGAGTCCACAGTCTTCGTCTACCTGCGTGACACCACCAGTGCCAAGGCGATACCGGAAATCTGGTATCAGGTGCGCAAGAAGGTCGATGACATCCGTGGCCAGTTCCCGCAGGGCCTGCAAGGCCCGTCGTTCAACGACGAGTTCGGCGATGTATACGGCTCGATCTATGCGTTTACCGCAGACGGTTTCTCGATGCGTCAGTTGCGTGACTACGTCGAGAAGGTCCGCGCCGACATCCGCGACGTGCCCGGGCTGGGCAAGGTCGAGATGATCGGTCAGCAGGACGAAGTGGTGTACCTGAACTTCTCGACACGCAAGCTCGCAGCATTGGGCATCGACCAGAGCCAGGTGGTGCAAAGCCTGCAATCGCAGAACGCGGTGACGCCTGCCGGGGTGATAGAAGCCGGGCCGGAGCGGATCTCGGTGCGTACCTCCGGCCAGTTCGCGTCCGAGAAGGATCTGGCTGCAGTCAATCTGCGCATCAATGACCGTTTTTATCGTCTGAGCGACATTGCTGACATAACCCGTGGCTACACCGATCCGCCCAAGCCGCTGTTCCGCTTCGACGGCAAACCGGCGATAGGCCTGGCCATCGCGATGCAGAAGGGCGGCAATATCCAGTCGTTCGGCAAGGCGCTGCACGAACGTATGGACGCTACAACAGCGGAGCTGCCAGTCGGCATTGGCGTGCACAAGGTGTCGGATCAGGCCGAGGTGGTCAACAAGGCTGTGGGCGGCTTCACCAGCGCGTTGTTCGAGGCAGTGATTATCGTGCTGTTGGTCAGCTTCGTCAGCCTCGGGTTTCGCGCAGGGTTGGTGGTCGCGTGTTCGATTCCGCTGGTGTTGGCGATGGTGTTCGTGTTCATGGAATACAGCGGCATCACCATGCAACGGATTTCCCTCGGCGCGCTGATCATCGCCCTCGGCCTGCTGGTGGATGACGCCATGATTACCGTGGAAATGATGGTCACACGTTTGGAAATGGGTGAATCCAAGGAGCAGGCCGCGACGTACGCCTATACCTCGACAGCGTTCCCGATGCTCACCGGTACGCTGGTGACCGTGGCCGGCTTTGTGCCGATCGGCCTGAACAACAGCTCTGCGGGGGAATACACATTCACGCTGTTTGCCGTGATAGCCGTGGCGATGCTGGTGTCGTGGCTGGTCGCCGTTCTGTTCGCACCGGTGATCGGCGTGCACATTCTGAGCGCCAACATCAAACCGAAATCCGAAGAGCCGGGCCGCATCGGCCGGGCATTCAACGGCAGCATGCTCTGGGCCATGCGCCATCGCTGGCTGGCGATTGCCATCACGGTAGGGTTGTTCGCCGCGTCGCTGTTCTCCATGCAGTTCGTGCAGAACCAGTTCTTCCCGTCTTCGGACCGCCCGGAAATTCTGGTCGACCTGAACCTGCCACAGAACGCCTCAATCAACGAAACGCGCAAGGTGGTGGATCGTTTTGAAGCGAGCCTCAAGGACGATCCGGACATCGAGCGCTGGAGCACCTACATCGGCCAGGGCGCGTTGCGTTTCTACCTGCCACTCGATCAGCAGCTGGAAAATCCGTTCTACGCCCAGCTGGTGATTGTCAGCAAAGGCCTGGAGGAGCGGAGCGCGTTGACTGCCCGTCTGCAAAAACGCTTGCGTGATGACTTCGTCGGCATCGGTTCGTATGTGCAGGCGCTGGAGATGGGCCCTCCGGTGGGTCGTCCGTTGCAGTATCGCGTCAGCGGCGAGAACATCGACAAGGTGCGCCAGCACGCCATCGAGCTGGCCAAACTGCTCGATCACAACTCGCATGTGGGCGAAGTGATCTACGACTGGAACGAGCCGGGCAAGGTGCTGCGCATCGATATCAATCAGGACAAGGCCCGGCAGTTGGGCCTGTCGTCGGAAGACGTCGCCAAGCTGATGAACAGCGTGGTCAGCGGTTCAACCGTGACCCAGGTGCGTGATGATATCTATCTGATCAATGTGATCGGACGTGCTGAAGACGCAGAACGCGGCACGCCGGAAACCCTGCAGAACCTGCAAATCGTGACCCAAACTGGAACATCCATTCCGCTGCTGGCGTTCGCCACCGTTGGTTACGAGCTGGAGCAGCCGTTGGTCTGGCGCCGCGATCGCATGCCGACCATCACCGTCAAGGGCGCGGTACGGGACGCGATTCAGCCAACCGATCTGGTCAAACAGCTGCAACCTGAAATCGACAAGTTCGCCGCTGGTCTGCCGGTCGGCTACAAGGTTGCAACGGGCGGCACGGTCGAAGAAAGCAGCAAGGCGCAGGGGCCGATTGCCAGCGTTGCGCCGCTGATGCTGTTCCTCATGGCGACGTTCCTGATGATTCAGTTGCACAGCATTCAGAAGATGTTTCTGGTGGCCAGTGTCGCGCCTCTGGGGCTAATCGGTGTGGTGCTGGCGCTGATCCCGACGGGGACGCCACTGGGGTTCGTGGCGATTCTCGGGGTGCTGGCGCTGATCGGCATCATCATCCGCAACTCGGTGATTCTGGTGACACAGATCGATGCCTATGAGCGCAGTGGGTATCTGCCTTGGGACGCTGTGGTCGAAGCCACCGAGCATCGCCGTCGTCCGATTTTGCTGACCGCGGCCGCGGCGAGCCTGGGCATGATCCCTATTGCGCGGGAAGTGTTCTGGGGCCCGATGGCCTACGCCATGATCGGTGGCATCATCATCGCCACGTTGCTGACCCTGCTATTCCTGCCTGCGTTGTACGTGGCCTGGTACCGCATCAAGGAACCAACCGACGAACAGCGTCGCGAAGCGGCTGACAAGGGTGACGGCGAGCACGCGCAGCCAGCGCATTGAGGTCGGCGTGCCCTGCCGCCTGTAACGCGGGGCAGGGCTGACGACCCGGCAATCAGTCGGTCTCGCCTGCGTCCTTGACGTCGATCGTGGACAGGGTGAGGTTGGCGAACCGTACCGGGCCGAACGGCGAGGCCTTTGTCAGGCCTGAAGGCGAAAAGCTGGAGGTCTCCGCCGGGGCAGATATATTCAAGAAGCATTTCTTGAGCTGCACCTGAAAATCGAAGTCGCCAGAATAATGCACCCATTCCTGAGTTGCGAAGTTTACGACCTGCGTCAGATTAATCTCATCCTTAATGGTGTAGCCACCCACGACCACGACGAAGAACACCTCGTCTACATCCTCTGCGTTAAGAACGTCGAACTCGAGATGCAGACGCTGGGCGGGCAGTTCAATAATAGACTGGCTTACGGTCACTCCTGTATTCAGCTTGATGCTTTGACCTTCGCCTTTGGGCTTGAAGTCTGGCTCAAAGTCCACTGGGGCTGTCCAGTGAGTAAGATTGTCGCTGAAATCGCCATTTTCCAGATATTCGTTCGCCATGATCAGTTCCTTTGATCGATTCGGATGGATGCAAGCCGCCTGTTTAAGTGGCTGAATCTATCCTAAGACGCACAGGTTGCTGAACGATACTGTCAGAAGTACCAGCACACGAACTGCACAGCGCCGCACATCACTGACGCCGCCAGACACTCGCCAACCAAGGCTGCTGCTCTCTCGGCAACCCGGCGGGGCGGTAGTAGTGTTCCAGCTCGCTAAACCCGGCTTCGGTCAGCAGTTCGCGCCATGTTTCGAGGTCGTGGTACGCGCCGTAACGCTCGCCGTTCCAGCCTTCCTGATTCTCACCACGCGGGTTGGAGCTGAACAGCACGCCGCCCGGTTTGAGTGTGGCATACAGTTCGCGCAGCACGCGTGGCAGTTCCTGTCTGGGGATGTGGAACAGCACTGCGTTGGCGAAGAGGCCATCGAAGCGGCCTTGCGGCAGGTCGAGTTCGAGGAAGTTCTGCTGTAGCACTTCGCAACCGGTCTCGGCGCGTGCCATTTCGGCGAAACGTTCGGAGCCGTCTAGCCCGACCGCCACATGGCCCATCGCTGTGAACGTCTTCAAATCACGCCCCGGCCCGCAGCCGAAGTCGAGAATCTGCAACGGTGCCGGGCCTTCGATATGCCGCAACAGGGCACCGATATTCTGGCTGACGTCGTGGTCGCGTGTGCCTTCGCGAAATTCGTCGGCCACGCTGTTGTAATGGCTGACGGTGGTCGAGGTAATCTGCGCAAGCGTCTGAGGGTCGAGTTTCATCAGGGGCGGTCCGGTAAAGGAAGACCGCCAATATACCCTCGCTGCGTTGCGGCTGCTCAGCGCCTGTCGAAGCTGCGCGCCAGCCGGTCACCGCCCAGTTGCACCAGCGCTACGACCGCCACCAGCAAGACGATCACGGTCAGCATCACCTGCGTATCGAAGCGCTGATAGCCGTAGCGATAGGCAATGTCGCCCAGCCCGCCTGCGCCGATGGCACCGGCCATGGCCGATGAGTTGATCATGGTCACCAGCGTGATGGTAAAGCCGCCGACGATGCCGGGGCGCGCTTCTGGCAGCAATACGTGCCAGATGATGTGCCAGCGCCGACAGCCCATCGCTTGCGCCGCTTCGACCAGGCCGTGATCGACCTCGCGCAGGCTCACTTCGGCGATCCGTGCAAAGAACGGCGTGGCAGCAATGGTCAGCGGCACAACGGCTGCCCAGACACCATACGTGGTGCCGACGATCATCCGCGTGAACGGGATCAGCGCGACCATCAGAATCAGGAAGGGAATAGAGCGAAACAGGTTCACGAAGGCACCCAGCACGCGGTTGATCCCCGGTGCCTCATAGATGCCGCCTTTGGAACTGGTGACCAGAATCACCGCCAGCGGGATGCCCAGCAGCAGTGCGATCAATGACGACACACCGACCATCAAAAACGTGTCGAGGGTGCCTTGCAGCAAACGATCAACCCACATAACCCAATACCTCCGCGCGTGGCGCCAGTTGACGGGCGCGTGCCAGCAACTCGTCGCGTGTATGTACTGAGCCGGCGACCGACAGAATCAAGTGGCCGATGGCCCGCTCCTGAATGCGCTCGACCCCGCCCTGCAGCAATTGCACCTTGCCGCCCAGCGCGGCAAACAGCGCGGCCAGATCAGGCCCCTGGTCACTGGCACCGGTAAAATGCACATCCAGTAACAGAGCTGCATCAGGCCGTTGCGGCTGATCGCTCAGACGCTCGGCCCATTCCTTCGGCAGCCCGGTTTGCAGCGGTGCCAGCAGGGTTTTGCTGACGTCGTGCTGCGGGTCGCCAAACACTTGCCAGACCGGCCCTTGCTCGACTATCCGGCCTTGCTCCAGCACCACAACGCGGTGGCAGATATCACGAATAACCGCCATTTCATGGGTGATCAGCACGATGGTCAGGCCCAGGCGCTGATTGATTTCGCGCAACAGGCCCAAGATCGACTGAGTGGTTTCCGGGTCCAGTGCTGAAGTGGCCTCGTCGCACAACAGGATTGCGGGATCATGCACCAGTGCGCGGGCAATGCCGACGCGCTGTTTCTGCCCGCCGGACAGTTGCGCGGGGTATGCGTTGTGTTTGTCCTGCAAACCCACCAGTTCCAGCAACTGCGCGACCTTGCGCGCGCGTTGCTCCCTGGGCACGCCTGCGACCTTGAGCGGCAGCTCGACGTTCTGCCAGACGGTTTTGGCCGACATCAGGTTGAAGTGCTGGAAGATCATGCCGATGCGTCGGCGCAGCTCCACCAGTTTGTCTTCGTCGAACTCGCCGATGTCCACCTGATCGATCAGCACCCGGCCGCTGCTGGGTTGTTCCAGGCGATTGATGGTGCGGATCAGCGAGGACTTGCCTGCGCCGCTGCGGCCGATAATGCCGAAGATCTCGCCGCGCTGGACAGCCAGGTCGATATTGCCCAGCGCTTCAACAGGGCCTTGCTTGCCGTGATAGGTCTTGCCCAGGTTGATGAACCGCACATGGGCGCGATTCAGCTCTGGGTGCAGCTCGGCCTGTTGCGCCAGTGTGCTTGCGCTCGGGGTGTCGAGTGGCAGTTGGCGTTGCGCGGTTGCGGTCATTCTTTCCATCCCGCCTGGTAAAGCTTGCCGTTGACCTTGTCCAGCGAAGCGCGGACGACGGGCGAGTGCTGATAGATATCGACGAATTTAGCCAGACGCGGGTCGTCCTTGTGGTCAGGTTTGATCACGAACTGAATGACGTATTCCGGGTGGTCCAGGCCATCGAACAGGATGGCCGAGTCGGCGGGAAAGGTTTTGGCCAGACGGATATAGGCAGGGTAGCCCTGCACCAGATCGGCGTCATCGTAGGCGCGCACCAGCTGTACGGCTTCAACCTGAATGATCTTGAGCTTTTTCGGGTTGGCGGTGATGTCTTCCTCGGTCGCCTTGTAGCCGACACCTTGCTTGAGCGTGATCAGCCCGGCCTTGGCCAGCAGTTGCAGGCCGCGTCCACTGTTGATCGGGTCATTGGCAATGGCCACGGTGGCGCCGGTCGGCAGCTCATCGAAGCTTTTGTACTTTTTCGAGTACAGACCCACGTTGTTGATGATTCCCGGCGCGTAGGGCACCAGGCCGAAACCGGCGGCTTCATTGGCGTTGGTCAGGAAAGGGATGTGCTGGAAGTAGTTCACGTCTATATCGCCTGCGGCGAGGGTGACGTTGGGGGCGATCCAGTCGGTGAATTCGACCAGCTCGACTTTCAGGCCCTGCTTGCCAGCTTCTTCGACAGCGGCTTCAAGCGGTATGGCGAAGGCTGCCGTGGTGCCGACTTTCAAGGGCTTGTCGTCAGCGTAAGCGGTCAGGGTCAACAGCCCGAGGGCCAGTGCAGCGAGGGTTTTGCTCATGGTGCGGTCCTTTAAGAAATTATTGCTCCTGCGTTCTGCACAAAGTCCTGAGATTCCTTGAATATGGAGCTTCGTGGGAGCGGACTTGTCCGCGAAGACGGTATCTCAGTAGATGCATTTTCAGAGAATATACCGGCCCTTTCGCGGACAAGTCCGCTCCCACGACCTTCGGCCAGAATCAAGAGCAGACTTATGTATAACGCCGAGCATTCTGCGTGGTAATGCCGTTCTGGACGCTCTGCGTCCGTTTGAAAATCAAATACGCCGGTGTGCCGCTCCCGCGTGCCGTTCCGGCAATCGATCCGTACCTTCCGGAAACAGTTTTTTGCGCAGGCTGCCGTCTTCGTAAGCGGTCTTGTAGGACCCGCGGCGTTGCAGCTCCGGGATCACCAGATCGATGAAGTCCTCGTAGCTCTCTGGCGTGACGATGCGGGTCAGGTTGAAACCATCCAGGCCGGTTTCTGCAATCCACGATTCCAGCTCATCAGCGACCTGTTCAGGCGAGCCGACCAGGGTGATATAACGGCCGCCCAGCGCGTGCTGATCTAGTAGTTTCTGGCGGGTCCAGTCGTTGTTTTTCAGGTTTCTGGTCGCGGACTGAATGGCGTTGCTCTTCACGTATTGAATGGGTTCGTCCAGTTCGTAGTCGGCAAAATCGATACCGGTCGACGCCGCAAAGTGCGCCACGCCTGCTTCGGCGCTGGCATGGTGGCGGTACTCGGCGTGTTTCTCCCGAGCCAGCGCCTCGGTCGCGGCGACAATGACGTTAAGGCCCATGAACACCTTGATGTCCTCCGGGTTGCGCCCGGCCTTCACTGCGCTGGCGCGCACCTTGTCTACCTGCTCGCGGGTCGCGGTCTTGTTCTGGCCGCTGATGAACACGCATTCTGCGTTTTGCCCGGCAAATTGCAGGCCGCGCTCCGAACTGCCGGCCTGAAACAGCACTGGCGTGCGTTGCGGTGACGGCTCGCACAGGTGGTAGCCCTCGACCTGATAGAACTCGCCCTGGTGCCGTACCTTGTGCACCTTGCCCGGCTGGGCATAGACGCGCTGCTCGCGGTCATTGATGACGGCATCGTCTTCCCAACTGCCTTCCCAGAGTTTGTAGAGCACCTCCAGGTATTCATCGGCCTGATCGTAACGGCGGTCGTGCTCGTTCTGCTCGGTGAGACCCATCGCGCGCGCCGCGCTGTCGAGGTAGCCGGTCACGATGTTCCAGCCCACCCGGCCACGGCTCAGGTGATCCAGCGTCGACATGCGCCTGGCGAACAGATAGGGCGCGTCGTAGGTCAGGTTGGCGGTCAGGCCGAAGCCCAGGTGTTTCGTGACCCCTGCCATCGCCGAGACCAGCAGCAGTGGGTCGTTGACCGGCAACTGGATCGCCTCCTTGAGGGTAACGTCCACCGAGTTCTGATACACGTCATACACGCCCACGATGTCGGCGATGAACAGGCCGTCGAGCAACCCGCGTTCGAGCAGTTTCGCCAGGTCAGTCCAGTACTCCAGGCTGTTGAATTGCGTCGAGGTGTCCCGTGGATGGGTCCACAGGCCATGGTTGATATGGCCGATGCAGTTCATGTTGAACGCGTTGAGGAGGATCTTTTTACGCGCCATCAGATCGTCCCCCGCAGGGGAGGATTAGTGTCGTTGAGGTAGTAATTGCCGATGGCGTGAAACTTCCAGCGCACCGGATCGTGCAGCGTATGAACGCGCGCATTGCGCCAGTGGCGATCCAGGCCGTGTTCAGCCAGTGTCGATTGACTGCCAGCCAGTTCGAACAACGTGCTGCCGGCCGCCAGGGAAATCTCTGTGCTGATGGCGCGGGCTTCGGCCACGGCTATCGAGGCGGCGGCCACGGTTTCGGCATTGCTGTCTGCCTGGGCAACGTCGAGAAACTCCCCGGCGCGCTCGAGCAGTGCTTCGGCGGCGTGCAGGCGAATACCCAGCTTGCCGAAGCTGTGCAGCGTCAGTGGGTCGTCCACGGCCTTTTCGATACCCGAGTCGATCCACGGCCGGGTGCGCGTCTGCACGAAGGTCAGGGCGTCCTCAAAGGCTGCGCGGGCGATGCCGGTGTCGATCGCCGCATGAAGAATCTGCGCAAGCGGCCCGACCGTAGTGGGGCGCTGGAAAGCGCTCTGGAACGGCACGACGTCGTTAGCGCGGACGTACACGTTGTCGAACAGCACCGAGCCGCTGCCCGTGGTGCGCTGCCCGAAACCGCTCCAGTCGTCGATGACGGTCAGGCCCTCGCTGTCATGCGCGACGAAAACCAGTTGCTGCACACCCTCGTCGTCGATCACCGAGGTGGGAATACGTTGCGCGTACAGCGCGCCGGTCGCGTAGAACTTGCGGCCATTGATGCGATAACCGTCGCCGTCACGGGTCAGGCGAGTGGTGCGGTCATGTGCCGTTTTGGTCCCCAGTTCGGCCAGCGCGTTGCCGAACCGCACGCCAGCCAGCGCCTCGGCATACAGTTGCGCCTGTTGCTGCGGGTTGCCGTTCACGCGCAACACTTCGAGGGCATAGAAATGGTTTTGCGGAATCTGGCCCAGCGAGCCATCAGCTTCGGAAATCAGCTGTATCACCTTGGCCAGCGTAACGTTTGAAACACCCGCGCCGTCAAAGGCCTTCGGGACACTGATGCCCCACAGACCGGACTGACTGAACAGGTCGAGTTCGGCATGAGGCAAACGACGCTCGCGGTCGCGTTGTGCGCTGTCGGTCTTGAAGTGCAGGGCCAGTTCGCGCGCTGTTTGCAGGGCCTGAGCGTCACTGGTAATCAGCGCTGCGTTGTCGCGCGCCTGAAGGTTGGAACTCATCAAAGGTGTTCTCCAGTGGTCTGGTTCAGATCCAGGAATGGCGAGCAGGCAGGGTGCCGTTCAAATGCCAAGTGCCGACTGCGTGGTATTTCCAGCGCACCGGGTCGTGGAGGGTATGGACGCGTGCGTTACGCCAGTGGCGGTCGAGATTGAACTCGGCCAGGGTCGCGCGGCTGCCCGCCAGTTCGAACAGCTTTTCGCTGGCCAACAAGGAGATTTCGGTGGTCAGCACCTTGGCACGCGCCACGGCAATGGAAGCGCGCGCTGCCGAGTGCTCGTCTATGGGCGCAGCGTTGATTTCGTCGAGTTCCTGACCCGCCTTGCGCAGTAACGCTCCGGCGGCGTGTAGCTCAAGTTTCAGCTTGCCGATGTCGGCAATCACGTAGAGATCGTCGCTGGCACGCTCGACGTTGGCGTCGATCCACGGACGGGATTTCTCGCGAACGAACGCAATCGCATCATCAATTGCACCGCGAGCAATGCCCGCGTCTATCGCGGCCTGGATCAACTGCGATACCGCACCCTGAATATTGGGCGTCAGGGCCAGACGCCAGTTGTCGACCACCTGCCCGGCGTCGACCGCAACATTGTCGAGCAGCACGGTACCGCTTGCGGTGGTGCGCTGGCCAAAGCCCGACCAGTCATCGACGATGCGCAGCCCCGGTGTGCCGCGTTTGACGAAGGCCATGATCTGCCGGCCCTGATCATCCAGCGCCTTGACCGCGACCCAATGCGCAAACAACGCGCCGGTGGAATAGAATTTTTGTCCGGTGATAGTCAGGCGGTCGCCATTGGCGGTGATCCGTGCCTTGAGTTCCAGCGTGTTTTTGGTGCCACGCTCCGGCCCGGCGTTGCCGATGCGCCAGCCGTCCAGGACGCTCTGAAACAGTGTTTTTTTCTGCTGTTCGGTGGCGCTGCCCTGCAACAGGTGCAGGATGCCAAACTGATTTTGCGGAATTTGTCCCAATGCGGGGTCGGCAGCAGAAATAATCCTGAACACCTCGGCCACCGTGACGAACGATACTTGCGGCCCGCCGTACGCGCGCGGGATGGATATGCTGCCCAGTCCGCTACGGGTGAATTGTTCGATTTCAGCCCACGGCAAAGCGCGTTGCCGATCGCGGTTTGCAGCGTTGATCCTGGCTGCCGCTGCCAGTTCATGAGCGGCTGCAATGGCCTCGGCGTCGTTTTGCAACACCTTGGCCGCAAGCAGTCGGGGAGCTACGTCAGGCTCTTGTGAAGCCTCGACGTGGTGGGCTGCTACCGCCGCCGGATCAGACTCGCGTCGCTCACCGTCAGTAGGTACAGCCCTGGGTTTATCCACAGGGGTAGTTGTGAAAGGGACCATCGGAACCTCGTAGCAGTAGACCGCATCAAGTGCGGCTGGAAAAACATCACGATGTCCGGTGGTCCGGTATATATACCCTAAGCGTGTATAAAATTTTTTAAAACGTGCTTTTTGGAATAAGCATAGACAGTAATTGTCAGTCGTCTGCGTCCGTTCAGCGCCTCAACCGACGTCACCCGAGGTGCCAGACCGAGGTGCAGAATCAAATGCGAAATGAACACCGCTGACGCCTGCGCGATTTCGCCGTTTATTGCATGCGCGGCATAGGTTTAAAAAGTAGCGGACATAAGTTGCCAATGTTTATTTTATGGATGACTGCTATCACCGTGCCGGCTATTTTGCAGGTGATTTTTTCAGGAGCCTCGATTATTCGATTCGTCGTATTCAATCAGTTGAATGGCCCAGTGGCTGAACCCGTATTACCCGTGGCGGAGCCCAGAGCGAGTTGTTACCCACTCGGTCTATAACACAGTAAGTCACTTCCAGTTGTTGTTCCTCTCCGCCTTCCAGTATCAGCGCGGGCGGCACGACCAGATCGACAGGCTCACCGACGTCTTCGGCAACAAGCGGCGGCAGGTCCATACGCAAATCGCCCCAGCGCACAGTGATCTCGTCGTGAACAGCCATGTTCAGGTACGGTTCGATGGTCATCGGTAAACCGCCTTCCAGGTGCCTGCGCGACAGTCCTCGACGTATTACCGATGGCACAACATACAGCGGTGCCAGCCCCTGGTTTTCTTCCGTGTTGGTGCTGACCAATTGCCCGCCTGGTGCGTTCAGCTTCACCCACAGCTTGCGGCAGGGCGAGGTTACGGGCAAACCGCCTATTTTCATGACCCGGTAGTAAGTTCTTGCTTTGCCGTTCTGTAGAAAGCTTTCCGGCACGCGTAGGACAACGGGTTTGCCGACGTCAGATGCCTTCAATATTTTTGACGCGACGTAACAGCCGTCCCAGAACAGTTCGATCAGGTCTCCCTCGTCCATGCTGTCATAGGGGGCCACATGAACAAGCAGTTGAGAGGCACCTCTCACGCCTATGCCATGTCGGCTGGCCAGCGGTATGGAAGGGGCTGACAGGCCCATAGGGGTCGGTTTGCAAATGATTTGGCTCATGTACGGGTGCTCCTGATAATCAATAGTTCAAGTAACGATTCGTCATAAATTGTCATGTTGAAGTAATAAGAGGTGCGCTTAAGGCGGTGGGATAAGTACCTTAAGTATCCAACTTATGGCAAACATTACAAATGGTATGAAAAGAGGGCTTGAAACTTTAGTGTCTCACTAACTGAGTGATGTATATGAGCTAATGGGCTTTGCAGGCACTTGTCAATATGTGGGTGGCGTTTGTTAGTGTTTTACTTGAAAACCGGAGACTTCCTACACGGTTTATTTGGAACTGTTTACTTCGCGATAAACAACCGTCCTACCACAAAGTACCAATAGCAACAGGCAGTAACCGACGGAGGAGGGCTCCGAAGAGGGTGTTCGGCAAGGGGTGTGTGTCTCAGGCCAGCCGACTACGAATCAGGTATGAGAGCTGACGTAGGCCGATTTTATTATTTCGATGATTTTTCGGAAAATTACGCGGGAATTGAGCAAGGATCTTGAACGATTAACGCCTTCTGAAATGTAAGAAAAAAGCAGCGCCGTTGATGGACGCTGCTTTTTTGGGGACCTACCGGCATGATCAGTGACGAGTGCGCTCAAGAAACTGGAGACTGTCAGAAATTTTGTGTTCGGGCATAACATGTAGCTAGAGGTGCATGTATGCCGACCAAAAAGAAGTCCGCCAATGCAACAGCGAGGGAGTTGCCCTCGATTCCCCAAGAGCTGATCGAGCAGTTTGTTAAAGGCCCGATGAGCGCCGAAGCCATTCAAGACGCGTCCATGGCGTTCAAGAAGGCTCTGATCGAGCGTGCGCTAGGCGCCGAGCTGGGTCACCACCTTGGTTATCCTCAGGGCGCGGAGCGCCCTGAGGAGTCGACCAATCAGCGCAATGGCAAAAGCAGCAAGACGGTTCTGACCGACGACGGGCCGCTTCGCCTGGATATCCCCAGAGACCGCGATGGTAGCTTCGCCCCGATCCTGATTCCCAAGCACGAACGACGTTTTACAGGCTTCGACGACAAGATAATTGCCATGTACGCCCGGGGCATGACGGTGCGTGAGATCCGCGCTTTTCTATCTGAGCAGTATGGAACTGACGTGTCCCATGACTTCATCAGCTCAGTCACCGATGCGGTCATGGAAGAGGTGGGCGCTTGGCAGCAACGACCCTTGGAACCGATGTATCCGGTGATCTTCTTCGATGCGTTACGGGTCAAAATCCGGGACGAGGGGTTAGTGTGCAACAAGGCTATTTATCTGGCGCTGGGGGTATTACCTGATGGCACGCGCGACATTCTGGGTATATGGATCGAGAGCACCGAGGGTGCCAAGTTTTGGATGAAGGTGTTCAACGACCTCAAGACTCGTGGCGTTGAAGATGTTCTGATCGCCGTCACGGATGGCCTCAAAGGAATACCGGAGGCGTTGGGGGCGGTTTTTCCTGCCACGACGCTGCAAACCTGCATCGTGCATCTGATCCGCAACAGCTTGGACTATGCCGCTTGGGATAAACGTCGGGCACTGGCCAAAGCACTCAAGCCGATCTACCAGGCGATCAATGCCGATGTGGCTGAGCAAGAGCTTAACGCCTTTGAAGCGGGCCCCTGGGGCAAGCAGTATCCGACTGTAGTTGCTGCATGGCGTCGCGCCTGGGATCGGGTTATACCGTTTTTTGTTTTTCCGGCGGGCATTCGCAAAGTGGTTTACACGACCAATGCCATCGAGAGCATCAATGCCCAGTTACGCAAGATCATCAAGACTCGAGGGCACTTCCCGACCGATGAGGCTGCGACGAAACTGATATGGCTTGGGTTGCGCAACATCACCGCCAACTGGGGTCATGCGGCACACGACTGGAAAGTGGCAATGAATCAATTTGCGATCCTGTACGGAGACCGATTTACCAGACCGAGCTGGTAAAACAAGGGCCTGCCTGACGGCAGGCCCTAACCAGCCCGAACACAAAAAAACTGATACTCCCAGAAACTGCCGTGTGCGCTCTTCCTTAGGGTCGGCGAACAGTGCTTTGGCTTCGCCTTGCTCCACGATCACCCCCTTGTCGATGAAGATCACCCGGTTGGCGACCTCCCGTGCAAAGCTCATCTCGTGGGTGACGATCACCATCGTGCGCTTTTCTTCGGCCAGGGCGCGAATAGTGGTCAGCACCTCGCCAACCAGTTCCGGGTCCAGTGCCGAGGTTGGCTCGTCGAACAGAATCACTTGCGGCTCCATCGCCAGCGCCCGTGCAATCGCCACGCGCTGCTGCTGCCCGCCCGAGAGACGACGCGGGTAGGCGTCTTCCTTGCCGGTCAGACCGACCTTGGCGAGCAGTTTCCTGCCCAGCGCCTCGGCGGCTTCCCGCGCGACCTTCTTGACCACTACCGGGCCTTCAATGACGTTTTCCAGCGCTGTGCGATGCGGAAACAGATTGAAGTTCTGAAACACGAACCCTACCTGCTGGCGCAACTGGCGAATCAACCTCTGTTGCTGGTTCATGGAACGTGTGCCATCGATCTCGATGTCGCCCACCTTGATCCTGCCGCTATCCGGTGTCTCCAGCAGGTTCAGGCAGCGCAGCAGGGTGGTCTTGCCCGAGCCACTGGGACCGATGATGGCGACGACTTCCCCGGCTTCGATACGCAGATCTATGCCCTTGAGCACCTGATTGCCCTTGAATTTCTTGGTGAGTTTTTCAACGACTATCATGCGTCAGGTCTCCAGATCATGCCGGTTGACCCTGGCTTCCAGCTTGTTTTGCAGGTGCGAGAGCGCCGTGGCAAGGATCCAGTAGATCAGTGCGGCGGCCAGGTACATGGTGAAAATTTCAAAGGTGCGTGCGGTGATCAACTGCGCCTGGCGGAACAGCTCCGGCACCTGAATGGTGGCGGCCAGCGCGGTGTCCTTGACCAGCGAAATGAAGCTGTTGCCCAGCGGCGGCAAGGCCGTGCGTGCTGCTTGCGGCAGTATGGCCCGGCGCATGGTCTGCCAGCGGGTCATGCCGATGCTTGCGGCAGCCTCCCACTGACCGCGTTCCACAGAGCTGATGGCCGCACGCAGAATTTCACAAGCATAAGCGGCCATGTTCAACGAAAAGCCGATCAGTGCCGCGCTCAGGGGTTCAAGCTGGATACCCATTTCCGGCAGGCCGTAATAAATCACGAACAGCTGAACCAGCAAGGGCGTACCGCGAAAGAACGACACGTAGATGCGTGCAATCCAGTTCACCAGTTTGAGGCGCGACAGGCGCATCAATGCCAGGCCGAAGCCCAGCAGCAATCCGAAAAACATCCCGCCCAGGCTGAGGAAGACGGTGTAATACGCGCCCTTGAGCAGAAAGGGCGCGGAGTCCAGCGCGAGCTGAAGGCTCTCTTCGATCATTTGGTGACGTCAGCGTTGAAGTATTTCTTCGACAGTTTTTCCAGGGTGCCGTTGGCACGCAGTTTGTCGATGGCCTTGTCGATAGCTGCCTGCAACTCGGGTTCGCCTTTGCGCAGGGCAATGCCGGACTCCTGACGGGAAAACGCGTCACCTGCGGGCACCAGTTTGTTTTTGGTCTTGGTGGCCATTTCCAGGGCTGCCAGGCGATCAACGAGAATCGCGTCGATACGGCCTACACTCAGGTCCTGAATCTTGCTCGGGTCATCGTCATAGGTTTTGACGATTGCGCCCGGGACGTTTTCCTTCAACCATTGTTCGTAGTTGGTGCCCAGCCCCACGCCAACCTTCTTGCCGGTCAGGTCCTTGGCTGTCTTGATGGTGTCTGCGTTCTTCTTCAGAACCAGCGCCTGAATGCCGGACACGGTGTAGGGCTCGGAGAAGTCGTACTTCTTCTTGCGCTCCTCGGAGATGGTCACCTGATTGATCACCACATCCAGACGCTTGGAATCCAGAGCGGCCAGAATGCCGTCCCATTTCGATGGCTGGATCTTGGCTTTCACACCCAGTTCCTTGGCCAGCGCTTCGGAAAACTCTACTTCGAAGCCGGTGAGCTTGCCGTTTTCATCGACGAAGCTGAACGGCGGGTAAGTGCCTTCCAGGCCCACATTAAGCGTGCCGCTATCCTTGATTTTCTGCAGTTGCTCGCCAGCCATGGCTTGCCCGGCGATACCGGTACCGAGCATCAAGCCCAGTGCCGAGAAAAGAAACGTGCGACGAATAGCGGAAATGTTCATGCGAGCCCCTTGTTGGTATGGAAGTGTCTGGCCATTTTCTGACCCGACTCAAGCAACATCGTGCTGATTATTCAGCTTTTTTTCAGGCAGTTACGTCAGGTGTTGCGTCAGAGTTGTTGCCTGCCGGGCGCGACTATATAGCCATCTGCTTATGAGGAAAAATAACAAAAAAAGTTATTTTTCCTATCAAAAGGCATAAAAGCTGCGCCGGCTGAAAAGTTACTGATCAAACGCATCCGGGTAGGCAAACAGCGCCGGAGCACCGCCAGTGTGCAGAAAGATCAGCGGGCCGTCGTTGAAGCGTTGACGGCCAATGCCATCCAGCAAGCCGGACATGGCCTTGCCGGTATAAACCGGGTCCAGCAACAGCCCTTCGTGGCTGGCCACCAGCTTGATCGCCGCCAGCGTACCGGCGTTCGGTTCGCCATAACGCGGAGCGAAATATTCGTCCCACAGTTCAACCTTGAAGTGCTCCGGCAGGGCGATATCCAGTAATTCTGCCGTACGCTCGGCCAAGCCCTGCACTTTGGGCAGTTGTGCTTCTTCACTGCGCGAAACGGTCACGCCGATAACCGGCAATTGCGGCAACTCGTGAGCCAGTGCCAACGCCAGGCCGCTGTGGGTGCCCGCGCTGCCGGAGGCCAGAACAACCGCCGCAAAGTCGATGCCGGTCTGCTTGATCTGCTCAGCCAGTTCCAGCCCGGCGCGAACATAACCCAGCGCACCGACCGGGCTTGAGCCACCGATGGGTACCAGATAAGGCTTCTTGCCGCTGGAGCGCAGACGCGCAGCCAGCGCGTGCAGTTGTTCGTCGGCGTTGTCGAGGTTTTCGACCAGCTCGACCTTGGCATCGAACAGCTCCAGCAGCAGGCGATTGCCGTTTTTCAGGTAACTCGGGTCTTCAGTGCCGATGGGGTTTTCCAGCAGCGCCACGCAGCCAAAGCCCAGGCGCGCCGCCAGGGCAGCAGTCTGGCGAACATGGTTGGACTGGATAGCGCCCGCAGTGATCAGCGTGTCGGCACCTTGGGCCAGCGCGTCTGCGGCGAGGTATTCAAGTTTGCGAACCTTGTTGCCGCCCAGCGCCAGGGTGGTGGTGTCATCACGCTTGATGTAGATATCGCGATCTGCCCAGATCGACAGGCGCTCAAGCTTTTCCAGAGCCGTCGGCGCGCTGATCAAGTCCAGGCGATTGAAACGGGCAAGCTGATTTTTGATCATGGTGGTCGGTAAGCCGCGTAGAGAGTCACCGGACTATAGGCAGACGTTTCCCGCACGGCAACTTATCTGTGCTCACTGCTCTGTTGGCGTATTCCTACAGAAATTGTTGTTTTTTTCGTCTGAATGTTTGCCGTAGAGTGGCAACAGCAGCGGCCAGCACTGTCGGTCGCCACCCTTCACATCAAGGAGAGTCAAGCGTGAGCGATATTCCAGAAGCATCCGCCGACGGCAGTTCCAGCCACTGGCAGTTGCAGCGGATCGTCAGCCAGTTGCGCGGCGCGCGTGAAGACTGGCGGGCGCGCAACCGTCGGGTAAGCGGCGAGCACGGCGGGCGCGAACTGCCTTCGCGTGCAGCCATGGGCGAAATTCTTGAAGCGCTGAGCGGGGCGTTGTTCCCGATGCGGCTTGGCCCGGTGGACCTGCGTGAAGAAAGCGAAGATTTTTACGTGGGGCATACGCTGGATGTGGCACTCAATGCGCTGCTGGCCCAGGCCCGCCTGGAGCTGCGCTACGTCGCCCATCAGCAGGGCGGTGACCTGAAGAGCATCGATGCACGAGCGCTCGAGCTGATTCAGGGTTTCGCCATGGCCCTGCCGGGTATTCGTCTGTTACTGGACACTGACGTGCTGGCCGCCTACCACGGCGACCCGGCCGCACGCAGCGTCGATGAAGTGCTGCTGTGCTACCCCGGCATTCTGGCGGTGATCCACCATCGTCTGGCGCACCATTTGTATCGCGCCGGTTTGCCATTGCTGGCGCGCATCAGCTCGGAGATCGCCCATTCGGCGACCGGTATCGACATTCATCCGGGCGCGCAGATCGGCCCGAGCTTCTTTATCGACCATGGAACAGGCGTAGTAATTGGCGAAACCGCGATCATCGGCGAGCGGGTGCGGATCTATCAGGCCGTGACCCTGGGCGCCAAGCGCTTCCCGTCGGACGAGGACGGCCAGTTGCAGAAAGGCCATGCACGGCATCCAATCGTTGAAGACGACGTGGTGATCTACGCGGGTGCGACCATTCTGGGGCGCATCACCATTGGTAAGGGCTCGACCATCGGCGGCAATGTCTGGCTGACCCGCAGCGTACCGGCGGGCTGCAACCTGACCCAGGCCAATTTGCTGCAACAGGATGATTGCAGCAAGAAGTGAGATCGCTCCGTTATCAGATCACCTTCACTGCCCGGCCGATGAACTGGATCGGCCCGGTAGGCTTGCCTATTGGCGAACCGGTGGATTTCTCCAGGGTCAGTTCGAACAGCTGATTGGGTTGCAGAGGCGGCAGTTTGTCCAGCGGAACATGCAGGCTCTGACCCGGCTTGACCAGCCCGAGTGAGACCGGGCCTTGCCAGTCGTCACCCTTGGTCCAGAACTCCAGCGCCTTGTCGTTCGGAACCTCGAACACGCCAAGCGGAATAAGCTGGATTTCCTGCGAGTTGCTGGCTTGCACAACCCAGCCGGGAGCCTTGTCCTGCTGCCCGACCAATACCACGAGGTAGGACGGTTGCGCCGGCGCGCGGGTCAGCAACGTCATGCCCAGCACCAGCGACGCCGCTAATCCGGCACCCGCCAGCCCCCGCCAGACCGACAGGTTGTCCCACCAGCGCACTCGCTGTCTGTGCAGCGCTTTGGCGGGTGCTGCCAGCTCCAGCAAGTTACGTTCGATGCGATCCCACAGGCCGGGCGATGGCGTAACCGGTTCGGCCAACTCTGTCAGGGGCAGCAGGCGCTGTTCCCAGGCATCGATGGCCGCCTGCAGATCAGGCTCGTGGGGCAGGCGACGCTGTACGTCGAGCCTTTCCTGTGCCGACAGGGTGCCGAGCACATACTCGCCCGCCAGGTCATGAATGTTGTCGTCTAAAGGCCGGTTCATCCCATGCACTCCCGCAAAGCCGTCAGGCTGCGCTTGATCCAGGCTTTGACCGTACCCAATGGCGCGCCAATCTTCTGCGCGATTTCCTGATACGAATAGCCGTCTACGTAAGCGTGAAAGATACAGTTTCGGCGTACCGGCTCGAGTTGCTCCATGCATGAAGTCAATCCGTCCTGGATTGACCCGCCAATCGAAAGCATCCCCGGTTTCCTGCCAGCCTTCCAGGGTTGCCTGTTCGTGATGATCGTCGCTGCCGTCATCCTCGACACGTACCTCGCGCGCCGTGTTGCGCAGCGTGTTCAGCGCAAGATGCCGGGTCACGCTGAATATCCAGCCACGCGCCGAACCGCGCGCCGCGTCGAAGCTGGCCGCGTGGCTCCAGATTTTCAGGAATGCGTCATGCACGATGTCTTCAGCCAGCGCCTGGTCACGCACCAGCCGCTGAGCGACGCCGAGCAGCCGCGCGCTTTCCTGTTGATAAAGACGCTGCAAGGCCTGCTTGTCACCGCGCGCGCAGGCCTGCAACGTTGCTTCGTAATCAAAGAGAGATTCGTGCGAGGACAAGATGATCCGCCATCGAAGGAAGACTACTGCCTCGCTGACATCACGAGGCTCCCGTGCAGCAGCATAGCCTACTGTTGCACGGTCACCTGATTAAGCGCATTGATCAGCTGGCGGTCCAGAACAGGTAATCGGCCTGATACTTGACCACTTCCTTCGCGCCCTTGTTGCTCTCTGCACAGGCTTTGGCCGGGGCTACGCCGCCTTTCAAGGCCACGCGCTGAATGTAAGTGACGCCCGTCATTGCGCCCTTGCCTTCAGCCGGGTTGGCCTTGACCAGTTGGTACGGCAGGTTGCCTGCGCTCGACGGGGCCACAGCAACCTGAGTACCGGTCAGTTTCGAGCCGTCTTTGGCTTCCCAGGTGGCCGGTGGGCCGTAGTAGGTGCCGACCTGTTTGCCGCTCTTGTCATTGAGCACGGCCTTGGGACCGACGAATGCCCACTCCATCTCGTTGGGCATGTTGGCTTTGGCGCGGCACTCGTAAGTGATCTCGCCGACCCCGGTGGTGGTCATTCTGACTTTGTTGCCGGCCGGTACCCTGACGCTTTCGGGCAGGTCAGTCTGAGCCATGGCAATGGATGACAGGCAAGTGAAAGCCAGGGTGCTACCAGCAAGGCAGAGCAAGCGTTTTGCGTTCATGCAGAAATCTCCAGATTGTTTAACCGCGCTCAGCAACTCGAAGTGGCTGCTGAATGTACTACCCGCGAGAAACCCATCCGGATGCAGTGATTTGAAAATATTTTTTCAGTGCCGGCTGAAACGGGTGCGCAGCAGCAAAATACCGGCAATTGCCGCGAGGCCCGAGCCGATCAGCACGCCGACTTTTACTTCATCGATCAGGTGCTGCGAACCAGGAAACGCCAGGTTGCCGATGAACAGGCTCATGGTAAAACCGATGCCGCACAGAATAGCGACGCCGTATAACTGCACCCAATTGCTGTTTTCCGGCAATGTCGCCAGCCCGGCACGAATCGCCAGCACTGCGGCAAGGAACACTCCGATCTGCTTGCCGACGAACAGGCCCAATGCGACACCCATAGGCACCGGGTCGATCAGGTTTGCCAGGGTGATGCCGGAAAGCGATACACCCGCATTGGCAAAGCCGAAGATCGGCACCACAGCGAACGCCACCCAGTAATGCATTTTTTCTTCAAGAAACAGCAGCGGCGAGCGTGCTTCCTCCTCGGGCTTGCCCATCGGGATGCACAGCGCCAGCGCCACGCCGGCCAGCGTGGCGTGTACGCCCGATTGCAGGACGAAGAACCATAGCAGTGCGCCGAGCAGCAAATAGGGCAGCAGGCGGCGGACGTTCAGGCGATTCAGCGCGATCAGTACGGCGAGGGTCGCGAATGCGGCGGCCAGCATCGGCAGGTTAAGCCCCGAGCTGTAGAAAAACGCGATGATGGTTACAGCACCCAAGTCATCGAGAATCGCCAGCGCGGCCAGAAAGACTTTCAGCGAGGTCGGCACCCGATTGCCCAGCAGCGACAGCACGCCGAGGGCGAAGGCGATGTCGGTGGCCGCTGGAATCGCCCAGCCGCTGAGGGTTTGCGGGTTGCCCCAGTTAATCGCGATGTAGATCAGCGCAGGCACCAGCATGCCGCCCGCCGCTGCAAAGCCGGGCAGGGCGCGTTGTCCCCAGGTTGCCAGGCCGCCGGCCAGCACTTCGCGCTTGATCTCCAGGCCGACCATCAGAAAAAAGATGGCCATCAGCCCGTCGTTGATCCACAGCTCCACCGACAGGCCCAGCCAGACGCTGTGCAGAATCGAGAAGTAGCTCGCTGAGAGAGAAGAGTTGGCGACGATAAGGGCGGCCAGCGCCGCCGCCATCAAGACGATGCCGCCTGCTGATTCGGAGGCGAGGAAACGGCTGAGGACGGCAACGCCTCTGGGCGTTTCCCGGTTGGAAACTTGAGTCATGGTCATCCTTGAGTGCAAGGCTATTTTTGTTATGAGGTGCCAGGAATGCGTCTACAGGCCCGAGGCGGTGAGTTCGATCAGGCAGCAACGACTGGCGCGAGGTGATTGCAGTTCGATTTCCAGCAAACCGCCAGAATTATCCACTTGAGCGCAATCAAGTTTACCGAGAATTTCCCACGGCTGGCCGTTCACGCTTATCGCTACTTGCTCGGCCATGCTGAACAGCACAAAGGTGCCAGCTGAACTGAACAGCCGTTGCGGATGACGCACGTCTATCCAGTGCAGGCGTGCCGTGTAACGATGAGGAGCATAGATCAGATTGAAGTCGCGAATCGGCCCGTCCAGCAGTGTGCAACTGACTTCACTGTCGCCGCTGAACGCAAACGGGTCCGATGGTAGCAACGGGCGGCTGGACACACCGTCCACGTCCAGCGTCATGCCCGCGCCCTGCAAGACGGTGATGATGCGTTGATAACCGGCGAACACCGAGAAGCCGCCCGAGGTTTCAATGTCGGCGATCGACAGCCGCCAGCCGAAACCGTCGAGGTCCTGGCCTGCATCGCGAGCGATTTCTTCAGTGCTGCCACCGCCGTTTTTCCACGGCATGCGCGGGTAGTCGACGGCACGCAGGAGGTGAGTCTGGCTCATTTGGTAAAGCGTCCTTCCAGGCGATGGCGGGAGCCGGGGTGGATCAGGCGCGCAGCGGTGACGGGCTGGCGGCCTGACCAGGTACGGCGACGAATCAGCAGGCAGGGCTCTCCGGCATCGATCTGCAACAACGTGCATTCATCGGCTTCGGCGAGGATCGCCTCGACCACATGCTCGCCTTCGGTGAGCGGTGCAACCTGCGACAGATAGGCATAAGGCGTCTGTAGGGTGAAGTCCTGCCTGAGGTAGTCCGGGGCGACCTGGGCGTTCACGAAGCGGTCTTCGATCTGCACCGGAATGTCGTTCTCGTAGTGCACGATCAGTGAATGGAACACCCGCTGGCCTTCGCGCATGTCCAGCGCCAGCGCGCGCTCCGAGCCTGCGGCTTCTTCCTTTAGCACCATGACCTTGCAGGTATGGCGATGGCCGCGCGCGGCGATCTCGTCCGCAATGTTATGCACTTCGAACAGCGCCGACTGGCTTTTGGGTTCGGCGACAAAAGTGCCAACACCCTGCATGCGCACCAGCAAACCTTCAACGGTCAGCTCACGCAGGGCGCGGTTGATGGTCATTCGGCTGAAACCCAGTTGCGTCACCAGCTCGCTTTCCGACGGTACGCGATGGTGCGGCGGCCAGGTGCCATTCTGGATCTGCAGGGCGATCATGTGTTTGACGCGGGCGTACAAGGGTGCGGGACTTTCGCCCATCTGGGCTGCCAGGGAAGAAGAGGCGGGCGGAGTCGACACGTGTGAGTCCTTGTTTTCAAAATGACGTTTTGACGATGATTCAGACGCCTGAGAGCGCCACGCTAACCATTAACCTGCTGCTCGGCAAGCGTGCCGAAGGTTTACCGGTCGCTTAAACGTCTGTATATGTATATACAAATTACAGTGATGAGGTGTGAAGTCAATGTCAGCCTTCTTTGCCGAGCGCGCGTTACTCCCCGACGGCTGGGCCAACAATGTGCGTCTGGAGGTCAGCCAGGAAGGCGTTTTGACCCGCATCGAGGCCAATGCGGATCGGCAGGGTGCCGAAATCGTCAGTGGCCCGTTGCTGCCTGGCATGCCGAACCTGCACTCTCATGCGTTTCAGCGGGCGATGGCCGGGCTGGCGGAAGTGGCGGGCAACCCCAACGATAGTTTCTGGACCTGGCGCGACCTCATGTATCGCCTGGTAGGGCGCATCAGTCCGCAGCAACTGAGCGTTATCGCTCGCCAGCTGTACATCGAAATGCTCAAGGGCGGTTACACCTCGGTTGCCGAATTTCATTACGTGCATCAGGACCTGGACGGCAAACCCTATGCAGATCCTGCCGAACTGGCCGTGCAGATCAGTCAGGCGGCAAGTTCGGTCGGCATCGGCCTGACCCTGCTGCCGGTGCTTTACAGCCACTCGGGGTTTGGCGGGCAGGCACCCAACGAAGGGCAGCGGCGGTTTATCCACAGCACTGACAGCTATCTGGATTTGCAGGCTCGTCTACGCCCGCTTCTTGCGGCTCAGCCCACGCAGCAGTTGGGGCTGTGCTTCCACTCGCTGCGTGCGGTGACGCCACAGCAAATCAGTGAAGTGCTTACGGCCAGCGACCAGCAGTGCCCTGTGCATATTCATATTGCCGAACAGCAGAAGGAAGTCGATGACTGCCTGAGCTGGAGCGGTCGGCGTCCGCTGCAATGGCTGTATGAAAATGCCCCTGTGGATAACCGCTGGTGCTTGGTGCATGCGACCCTCGCCGAGGCAGATGAGGTGCAACTGATGGCGCAGAGTGGCGCGGTGGCCGGGTTATGCCTGACCACCGAGGCCAATCTGGGCGACGGTATCTTTCCGGCGGTGGACTACATTGCCCAGGGTGGCCGGTGGGGAATTGGCTCGGACAGTCACGTTTCGCTCAGCGTGGTTGAGGAATTGCGCTGGCTGGAGTATGGCCAGCGTCTGCGCGATCAGCGCCGTAACCGGCTGTATCGCAGTGATCAGCCGATGGTTGGTCGCACCTTGTACGACGCCGCGCTCGCGGGTGGCGCGCAGGCGTTGGGGCAGCAGGTTGGTGCACTGCAAGTGGGACAACGCGCTGACTGGCTGGTGCTGGATGGCAACGACCCGTACATCGCCACGGCCTCGGGCGACGCCATCCTCAACCGCTGGTTGTTCGCTGGCAGCGACCGACAGATTCGCGACGTGGCAGTGAATGGACGCTGGGTCATACGCGAAGGGCGACACGCCGCAGAAGAACAAAGCAACCGCGAGTTCGCGCAGGTGTTGAGGGAATTGCTCGGCTGATGCAAGAGAGGACGCACAGCGTCCAGAACGGCATGCCCACGCAGAGCATGGGCACGATAGTGTTCTTACGGACGCCTAGCGTTCTTCACTTTCCAGCCACGCTTATCGTTCCTCACGCTCCAGCGTGGAAATGCCGTGGGTGACGCTCCGCGTCACAAATCTACGCCGCGCCGCCCATCGAAAATCGGACGCGGAGCGTCCAGAAAGGCATTCCGACGCGGAGCATGGGCACGATAGTGTTCTTGCGGACGCTTGGCGTTCCTCACTTTCCAGGCACGACGCTTATCGTTCCTCACGCTCCAGCGTGGGAATGCTGTGGGTGACGCTCCGCGTCACAAATCTGCGCCGCGCCGCCCATCGAAAATCGGACGCGGAGCGTCCAGAAAGGCATGCGACGCAGAGCGTCGCACGATGATCAAGCGTGAGCACAATAAGTGGAGTCCGCTTACTTCTCGCCCTTGCCGATCTTCGAATCATCTTCGCGCCAGATCAGGCGGGAGGTGTCGTAGCCTTGTTGGCGAGCCTTGCTCAGCATGTTTTCCTTGACCGATGCAGACACTGTCGGCGTGCGCGACAGCAGCCACAGGTATTTGCGGTCCGGGTTGGCGACCACGGCGGTCCGGTAGCCTTCGCTGACGTCCAGAATCCAGTAGTCACCTTTGGCAACGCCCGGCAGCAGGCGTGAGAACCAGTTATCGAACACCACCCACAGCTTGTCGGTCTTGCCCGGCACTTGCGGCGAAGCGGTGCCTTTGGCTTCTTCCCACTTGCCCTCGATAGTGCGGCAGCGGTTGGTCACAGCGATGTTGCCGTCGTCCTTGAGCGCGTAAAGCGCCTCGGACTGGGCGCATTTGCGCTGGAAAAACATTGGCAGGCGGGCGATCTCGTACCAGGTGCCCTGATATTGCTTGAGGTCGACGCTGTCGACTGTCCTTGGCTCGAGGTTGTCAGCCGAGTGGGCAAAACCGATGGCCAGAAAGCTGGCCATGACAAAAATTCCGAAACGTACCAGTACCTTGATCATGTTTTATTTCAGACCCTGACCCGAGAACAGCACAACCTTGTCTGCCGCATACTGCACGCTGATAAAGGTGTTCTGGTCACCCCATGTGCAACTGGACATGCCCAGTGCGCCGGAGCATTCCGTCGGGCTGCCCAGCAAGGATTCGACCTGTGCCTTGGGCATGCCAGCTGAAATTTTCGAGTAGTTTTCCTGGGTGATCTTGCTGCAGGCAGCCAGAAATACGCAGAACGAGAGTAAAGCGACAGTGCGCAAGGACATGGGTGTAGCTCCTGAACGGAAGGGGGTCGCGTCGCAGTGCAAGCGGAGGCAGGCTGGCGCAGTACCGCAAGCTTAGAAGAGAAAAAGGGAATCTGGTTCCCGGACGGCGCAAGGATTTATGCCGTAGATCAGATGGTTGGCCCGCAGGCCTGTGCCGAACGCAGCATTGAATGTTCGTTTGCCTGTCGCCAAGTGGTGATTCAGACGGGCCGAATCACCACTGGCGCACAGCAAGCCTTCTTACTCTTTGTGATACGCAGTAGCGCGCTCGACTTCTTCTTTCGAACCCAGGTAAACCGCTACGCGCTGGTGCAGGCCTTCCGGCTGAATGTCGAGAATGCGCTGATGACCGTCGGTGGACGCGCCGCCAGCCTGCTCGACCAGGAAGGACATCGGGTTGGCTTCATACATCAGACGCAGTTTGCCCGGTTTGGAAGGCTCGCGGCTGTCGCGCGGGTACATGAACAGACCGCCACGGGTGAGGATACGGTGCACGTCGGCCACCATCGCAGCGACCCAGCGCATGTTGTAGTTCTTTTTCAACGGGCCTTCTTCGCCGGCCAGCAACTCGTTCACGTAGCGCTGTACCGGGGCTTCCCAGTGGCGCTGGTTGGACATGTTGATCGCGAATTCCTGGGTGGACTCCGGGATTTTGATGTCTTCGTGAGTGAGCACGAAGCTGCCCATTTCGCGGTCCAAGGTGAAGCCTTTCACGCCGTCACCCAGGGTCAGCACCAGCATGGTCTGCGGGCCGTAGATGGCGTAACCGGCGGCGACCTGTTCGGTGCCCGGCTGCAGGAAGGCCTTTTCATTCAGCGCTTCGTTCTGGCTGAGGTATTCGTTCGGGCAACGCAGTACCGAAAAGATGGTGCCGACCGGAGCGTTGATGTCGATGTTCGACGAGCCATCCAGCGGGTCGAAAACCAGCAGGTACGCGCCCTTCGGGTATTTGCCCGGGATCTGGTAGGCGTTGTCCATTTCTTCGGACGCCATGCCGGCCAGGTGACCGCCCCATTCGTTTGCCTCAAGCAGGATCTCGTTGGAGATCACATCGAGCTTTTTCTGCACTTCGCCCTGAACGTTTTCGGTGCCCATGCTGCCAAGTACGCCGCCCAGCGCGCCTTTGGAGACGGCGTGGCTGATTTCCTTGCATGCGCGCGCCACAACTTCGATCAGGAAGCGCAGATCGGCAGGGGTGTTGTTGCTGCGAGTCTGCTCAATCAAGTAACGACTTAGTGTAACGCGGGACATGGATAGCTCCGAAAATAGGGGGTATGAAAACCCGCGCAGTTTAACGCGAGTGGCGACGTAATACTGCTATCAGACTGGCTTATGACTGTTTCAGTTCAGATGTCGGGCAAAGCGCACCCGACAGCCTGTGTGTTTCAGCGTTTTGATGCGCGCAGGGTGCTGAACGCCATCCAGCCCAGAAACAGCACCCCGAGCAGCAGAACAGCCCAAAGCCCGAGGCGTTTGAAGTCCATGCTCTGCGGCACCGCTATCGGCGCAGCTGCCATGTTGGCAACAGATGCCGTAGCGGGTTCCGCTGTCCCGAGCGAGGCCAGTTTTTCCGGACTCAAGTCGGGGATCAGGGTGGCCAGCGACAGGTTCGCCGCCTTGACGTTCGGGTTGCCGATGGCCAGCGTGAAGGGCCCTTCACCGCGTGCCAGGAATACGATTTCCGTGGCAGGCACGGCCACGCTCAACTGCGGCGCTTCACTGCCCAGCCCGCCGCCGCGATCATCCACCACCAGTTTTAGCTGTTGAACGATGCGTCCGGACAATTGCAGCTGGTCCTGCAAGATATCGCTGTTGTTCTGCGATAACCGGTACAACAGGCCACTGCTGATCGGCTGCCAAGGCTGTTTCGCGTCCATCCGACCGTAAAGCGTCGCCGGTGCGAGGCTGTTTGGCTGGGCAATGTCGACCTTGACGCGCCCAACCGGCAAGCCGCTCGGCAGTTGCCAGACATATTCGTTGGGGCTTTCGACGACGCCCTTGACCGGTGGCGACCAGGTCAGCGGCGGGGTCGGGCTTTCAGTGCTGGCGCTGAGCAGGTGGGCGGAGATCAACAGGGGGGCGCTGTGCGGGGCGCGCCACAACAGACGCAGGTAGCGGGCGCTCTGGCCGGGCAGGCCGACTTCACGTTGCTCAATCACTTCGTCGGCAAATGACAGCCGGGCAACCTGCCCTTCGCCCCAGTTGCGCCAGTGCTGCAGGTCATCGCTGGCTTCGATGCTGAAATTCTGGAAACCTTCACGCTCGGTGCTCCAGTCGATCACCAGCTGCTCCAGTGGCGCCTTGATCGCGCTGGTGTCCAGCAACCAGCCGCGCAGCACTTCTTCACCAGCCTCGATATCGCTTTGCGGCTGGACCTCGATCACGCTGCCGTTGCTTGAGCGCTCGATACGGATGACCGGCGCGGCATCGCCTGCTTCCTGCGTGCTGTACAGAGCAAACCATTTGACCGGGATCGGCGTGGGTTCCTGCTCGCGTGCAGGCTGTCGCGGCGTGATCGAATAAGCCTGCGGCTGGCCTTCGGCATTGAACACGCGCACATCACCCAGGTCGCCCTGCCGGGCATTCAACTGGACGGCAAGCGGTAACTCGATGCGATACCAAGGCCCGTCGCCGCTAAGGCTCAGTGGGGGCTGGCTGGCAAAGTCCGTCGGCTTGTCCTGGGCGACGGCGGTTACCGCCGTGCACAAGGCCAGGCCAAGCACGGCGATCTTCATGGCGGGATGACTCAAGAACGTTTTCCTCATAGCTTATCCGGCGCGGCGGTCGGGCCTGGGCCGGGTTCTTCGCCGACCTCTCTGGCAGAGTGTTTCGGCGGCAATGGTGCGAAATATCCCACCACCAGTAGCAGAATGCCAACACCGATGAACGAGACGATTCGCTCCATGCCGCCACGGTTGCTCAGCTCGACGAAGAACAGCTTGATCACCACCACGCCGATCAATGCTGCGCCGCCCAGCCAGAGCTCGCGGTTGCTGCGCATATGACCGCCGATCATCAGGGCCAGTGCCATCAGCGTCCAGACTATCGATAACCCGGCCTGAACGCGCATCGACTCAAGCAGCGCCTCGGTGTGCCACGGCACTTGAGCCCAATGATGGGCCGTGCGCATGACCATTGCCGTGACGAGTGCAAACAGTGAAGCGCCTGCCACCAGCAAGGCAACATTGCGAGGGCGTGTGAGGTACTTGCGTATCCACAGGCATACCCCGGCCAGAGCGAGCAGCAGGCCGATTTCCAGCGGGTTGAGCAGCGGGATATAGGGCAGCGGTTCCGCCGCACCGTCGCTGAACGTGTTCGCCAGCCAGAACCACGCCAGCATCAATGCCGCCAGTGGTGCCGCGGCCCCGACATGGTAGGCCTCGGGGCAAGCCTTCACCGGCCATGGCCACTGACGCTCTGAGCTCATCGCCAGCAGGAACAGGCTGGGCAGAATCGCCCAGCCCAGCCAGCGCCAGGCGTTGTAAGACTCGGACAGCTGCAGCAGGCCGAAACGCAATTCCAGTGCCAGTACGCTGATGATCAGCAGGCAGCCTGTGGTGTGAGCGATACGTTGCGCGAGGATCGGCAGCGTGTCTGCCAGATAGTGCAAGGTCAGCAGATGCACGGCGAACACGGCTGCCCAGGCCAGCCAGCCCCAGTTCGCGGCCGGGTGGTAATGCTCACTCAGCGAGCCCAGTAACAGAAGGGCGCTGACTGGGGTGAGTACGCTGCACAATACGGCGAGGTCTGGCCAGTGCAAACGCAGGGCCAGCACTGCCCAGATAGCTACGCTGAGCGCAGCCGCGATCAACAGCAGTGGCGTCTGCACGCTCTTCGGTGCGTACAGTTGCACGACGCTGATCAATGAAGCCGCCCACCAGATCGCGCCCCATATCGTCAGTACCGTTCTGGCGATTTTCTGATCGATGATCATCAGGGTGTTGAGGCGGAACACGCTCCAGGCGCTGATCAGGGCCGCGATGGCCAGAATCATCGGTGTCCAGTAGTCGCCAGCCCAGCTGGAATTGTCTGAATCACTGATCAGCATTGCGCTGGCACACACCTGCAACACCAGGCCGAAAACCTGTGCCAGCTTGCGGTGCTGGCGCAGGCCCAGCCAGAAAACCGCTGCGCCTTCCACGGCCCACGCGCAGGTCGTCCATTGCGAACCGAGGCCCAACGGGATGGCCAGGGTGGCAAACACCACGCCCAGCGCCAGGCAGGTTTCCATCAACAAAACGGTTCGGCCGTTCGCACGTGCCGCCAGCCAGCGTGCGAGCCCCATATAGATCAGGCCCAGCGCGAGCGCGCTGAACGCGGCACCGAACTCAAGGTGTTCGACCAGCGCGTATTGCAGGCCGAACCCGACGATCGGCGTGCCAAACAGCAGTGTGCCGTCGACGTAATCACCCTGACGTGCCGACCAGCGCAGCAGCGCTTCGCGACTGGCCTCCGGTGGCGCGTCAGTGAGTTCCAGCAGCTTGCGACGCGCATACAGCAGACCGATGGCCAGGTACATCACAAAGAACAGAATCAGAAAGGGCTCGGTGCTCCAGAACAGCTCTGGGGTGTAAGCCCGTATGCCCCAGGCGAAACCGATGCCGAACGTGCCGAAGAAGCCGATCAGGTTGAGAATGCGCCAGGCCTTGAACCAGGCGATGGCAATGATGCCCGCGTTGAGCAGGGCAAAGTAACTGAACAGCGAGATGTGGCTGCCTTGCCCGGTGGAAGCAAGCAGTGGTGCTGCGAATCCACCCAGCGCACCGGCGCAGGCCAGGGCCAGAGCATTCTGTGTCAGCGCCAGAATGGCCGAGAAAGCGGTGATTGCTACCAGCAGCACAAAGCCCGCTGCCGGATCGAGCAGGGTGTGCAATTTCATCGCCGCAAAGACGGTCAGGTACAGCACGCCTACGCCTGCGCCTTGCAACATCAGCGCGTAAGGACCGTTGCGCAAACGCAGCCACCAACCCAGACCTAGCAGGGCCAGCGCACTGGCTGCAACACCGGCGTAGCGCGCTTCAATTGGTACGACCATGCCTTCGGTGGCGTAGCGCAACAGAAAGGCCAGCCCGAGAAACAGCACCACTACGCCCACGCGCAGTACCGTATTGCCGCCCAGCAGCCAGTCTTTTGCGCGATTGATGGCGCTGTCCAGCAGATTGGGCTGAGCGGCCTTTGAAGGCTGGCGGATCTCGGTGGCGGGTTCGACAGGTCTTGCTGCCTGCGGCTCTTCGTCCGGGAGGTCCCAGATCAGCTCGGGGCCGCCAATGGGTGTCTCGATAATGACCGCATCCACTGGGAGCGGTGCGGCGTCCTGCGCAGGTGGCACGCCGGGTGCGGACTGACGCTCGAGCGCGTTCAGGCGCTGTTGAACGGCGTCGAGGGATTGGCGGGTTGCGAGCAGTTGTTGCAGTTGGTCGGCAGATTGCCTGCCAAGCAGGCGCATGCGAATGCCTGCCCAGACGGCCCAGCCCATGACTGCGCCGATCAGCGCACCTGCCCACTCGTCATAGCTCAGCGCGTAGCCCAGCGCTGCACCGCCCACCACCAGACAAATCCAAAGCACGCGACGACATCCTTTTCGATGTGTGAAGGTTCATCGAGCGCAGTATATAGGGGCGGGCGGACATCGTTTGTAATGTTTTATACCGGGGGCACCAGAGTCTCTGCAGGACTGAGACAGATCCTTGTGGCGCTTGTGGGAGTGAGCTTGCTCACGAAGGCGTCGTTTCGAGCGCCTTCTTTGCGGAGACCTTAATGGCCTCTTCGCGAGCAAGCTCGCTCCCACTGGGGTTGTGAGTTTTTTCAGGTTTTGACGTTAGTCCAGCGCCTTCCAGATGTCGCCGGCGTACTCGCGAATAGTCCGGTCCGAAGAGAACCAGCCCATGCGTGCGGTGTTGAGCACCGCCGAGCGCCACCATTCCTTGGAATCGTGCCAGCGTTCCTCGACTTTGGCCTGTGCTGCCCAGTACGAATCGAAGTCGGCACAGACCAGGAAGCGGTCATAATCCAGCAGCTGATCGATCAGTCCCACGTAACGGTTCGGATCATCCGGCGAGAACACGCCACCACGAATCGCTTGCAGTACATCGTTCAAACGCCCCGATGCCGCCACGTCTCCATGTGCGTTGAATTCGCCTGCGCGCTTGCGGGCTTCGACCTGTTGCGAGGACATGCCGAAGATGAACATGTGCTCCAGCCCGACCTGCTCGCTCATTTCCACGTTGGCACCGTCCAGCGTGCCGATGGTCAGTGCGCCGTTGAGGCCGAACTTCATGTTACTGGTCCCTGAAGCTTCCAGGCCTGCCGTGGAAATCTGCTCGGACAGGTCGGCTGCCGGGATGATGCTCTCCGCCAGACTGACGTTGTAGTTGGGCATGAACACCACTTTCAGCAGGCCACGCACCGTCGGGTCGTTGTTCACGGTCCGCGCGATATCGTTGGTCAGCTTGATAATCAGCTTGGCCGAGTTATAACTGGCCGCGGCCTTGCCAGCGAAGATCTTCACCCGCGGAACCCAGTCTGTGCCTGGCTCGGCACGAATCGCCTGATACAGCGCGACGGTGTGGAACAGGTTCAGCAACTGGCGTTTGTATTCGTGAATCCGTTTGACCTGGACGTCGAACATCGCAGCAGGATTGACGGCAATACCCAAGCGTTCATGAATGATCGCTGCCAGTGCGCGCTTGCTGTGCAGGCGTTGGTCGGCCATCTGCTTGCGGAACGAAGACTTATCGGCGAACGGCTCAAGCTCTTTGAGGCGAGTCTCGGCATTATCCAGAACGTCCTCACCCAGCGCTTCGATGAGCATTTCGGTCAGCTTCGGGTTGGCTTGGAACAGCCAGCGGCGGAAGGTGATGCCGTTGGTCTTGTTGTTGATCCGCTCCGGATAGATCTTGTGCAGCTCGGCAAACACGGTCTTGCGCATCAGTTGGGTATGCAGCGCCGAAACGCCGTTGACGCTGTGCGAGCCGAGGAACGCCAGGTTGCCCATGCGTACCCGACGACCATTGTCTTCTTCGATCAGCGATACCGCACGCAGCACGTTGACGTCGTCGACGCCTTTGGCGCGCAGTGTGTCGATGTGTTGTGCGTTGATCAGGTAGATGATCTGCATGTGGCGCGGCAGCATCCGCTCCATCAGGCCGACCGACCAGGTCTCCAGCGCTTCCGGCAGCAGCGTATGGTTGGTGTAGCCAAGGGTGCCGACGGTGATTTTCCAGGCGGTGTCCCACGGGATGTTGTGGTTGTCGATCAACTGACGCATCAGCTCGGCCACTGCAATGGACGGGTGCGTGTCGTTCATCTGAATCGCTGCATGGTCTGGCAGATCGGTCAGCGTGGCGTGCTGGTTCAGATGGCGGCGCAGCAAATCCTGCAGCGATGCGGAAACAAAGAAGTATTCCTGGCGCAGGCGCAGTTCCTGGCCCGCTTCGGTTGCATCGTTCGGGTACAGCACGCGGGAAATACTTTCGGCGCGCACTACTTCGGCGACGGCGCCAAAGTGGTCGCCCGCGTTGAAACGTTCCAGATGCAGGTCTTCCACCGCACGGGCGCGCCACAAACGCAGGGTGTTGACGCTTTTCCCGCGCCAGCCGACCACAGGGGTGTCGTAAGCAATGGCCCGAACGGTTTCGCCCGGACGCCAGACCTGACGCGAGTCGCCCGCTTCGGTCACCACAGTGTCGACGCTGCCACTGAAACCGATGGAGTAAACCACCTCAGGACGCTCGAATTCCCACGGGTTGCCGAAGTCCAGCCAGTTTTCGGTCTGTTCCTGCTGCCAGCCGTCGACGATGCCCTGACGAAACAGCCCGTGCTCGTAACGAATCCCATAACCGTGCCCGGCAATGCCCAGGGTCGACATGCTTTCCATGAAGCACGCTGCCAGACGACCCAGGCCGCCGTTGCCCAGCGCAGCATCCGGTTCAAGCAAGCGGATACGTTCGATATCCACACCCAGCTCGGTCAATACTTCGCGAGCCACTTCCAGCAGGCCGAGGTTGCTCAGGCTGTCGTAGAGCAGTCGGCCAATGAGGAATTCCAGAGACAGGTAGTAAACGCGCTTCTGGACCTTGCGATAAATCTGCCGCGTGTGGTCCATCCAGTGTTCGACCATGTGGTCGCGGGCGGCAAGGGCAACAGCTTCAAACCAGTCATGCTCAAACGCATGGTCGGGGTCCTTGCCCACCGAATAGGTGAGTTTGGCGAGCACAGCGGCGCGGAAAGCAGCCACATCAGCGTCACGAACAAGTGGTTCCTGAGACATCGGTACAACCTCAAGTAGTCTGACGAATGGAAAACGGGATTCTTAGACTGTAGGCGTGTCGTCAGTTATTTCCTGAAAATAGTAGAAATAATTGAAGGCAGCGCCCTCGCTTCGACCCAAGGCAACGGCTCTGGTTCGCGCGCTGACCAAATTGGCAAAACGCTTGCATCGATCGTTCCATCCCGATCAATGACGTGCAGCATGCTGATTCTTCGTTTCGGGTTTATGATGCCCAACGGCAGAATAATAGAAGCCTCTGAACTGGACTTATGGAGCACTTATGCAGACTTTGTACCCGCAGATCAAACCCTACGCCCGGCACGATCTGGCCGTGGAACAACCGCATGTGCTTTACGTCGATGAAAGTGGCTCGCCAGAAGGGTTGCCAGTGGTATTCATTCATGGCGGCCCTGGTTCCGGATGCGATGCGCACAGTCGCTGCTATTTCGATCCTAACCTGTACCGTATCGTAACGTTCGATCAGCGTGGCTGCGGTCGCTCCACACCGCATGCCAGCCTTGAGAACAATACCACCTGGAAACTGGTGGAGGACCTGGAGCGGATTCGCGAGCACCTCGGAATCGACAAATGGGTGCTGTTCGGCGGCTCGTGGGGCTCGACTCTGGCCCTGGCTTATGCGCAGACCCATCCAGACCGCGTACACGCGCTGATTTTGCGAGGCATATTCCTGGCCCGTCAGCAGGAAATCGACTGGTTCTATCAAGCGGGTGCCAGCCGTCTGTTCCCGGATTACTGGCAGGATTATGTAGCACCGATCCCGCTGGATGAGCGCGACAACATACTGGCTGCCTTCCACAAGCGCCTCACCGGGCCGGACCAGATCGCCCAGATGCACGCTGCCAAAGCCTGGTCGACCTGGGAAGGGCGTTGTGCAACCTTGCGCCCCAACCCGCAAGTGGTCGATCGCTTCGCCGAACCGCACCGTGCGCTGTCCATTGCGCGCATCGAATGCCATTACTTCATGAACAAGGCGTTCCTTGAGGAAAACCAGTTGATTCGCGACATGCCAAAGATCGCGCACCTGCCGGCAATCATCGTTCACGGTCGTTACGACGTCATCTGCCCGCTGGATAATGCCTGGGAGTTGCATCAGAACTGGCCCGGCAGCGAACTGCAGGTCATTCGTGAGGCTGGCCATTCGGCGTCGGAATCCGGTATCGCCGATGCGTTGGTGCGTGCCGCTGCAGAAATTGCGCGCAACCTGCTCGACCTCCCGCCCGAAGAAGCATGACAGCAGCCTGGTATTGGTTTTGAGTCTGGAAAGGCATTTATGAAAGGTTTGTTGCAGCGCGTGCGAAACGCACGCGTGGAGGTGGGCGGCGAAGTTGTCGGTGCTATCGATCAGGGCATATTGGTGCTGGTGGGCATAGAGCCTCAAGACACCCGCGCCAGTGCCGATAAGTTGCTGCACAAGCTGCTTAATTATCGAGTGTTCAGCGATGCCGACGGCAAGATGAATTTATCCTTGCGCGAGGTAGGTGGCGGGTTGTTGCTGGTTTCGCAGTTCACGCTGGCCGCGGATACCAAAAGCGGGTTGCGTGCGGGGTTCTCGAAAGCCGCTGCTCCAGCGCTGGGCGCCGAGCTGTTCGACTATCTATTGAGTCAGGCCAGAATCGCGCATACCGCTGTGGCTGCGGGCCAATTTGGTGCGGACATGCAAGTGCATTTGATAAATGATGGCCCAGTGACATTTTTGTTCGATACATAAGATACGATTTCATCGTTTCTCCCCTGAATTTTCCGGTCGCACGGGAAATAAATTTCTTTGTCATACCTGATGCGTTGTGGCGCGCGCTGCTGGATAATCGCGCGTTACGGGGATCGACACTGTTGGTCCATTTGGTATGACAAAAGCGGTTCTGACACCGGGTTGGGGAATCATTAAGCCCATTCGGAGTCGGAACAATGCTCGCCAACCCGGCATTGATAGCTGGCCGTTGGTTTTTTCATCTGTTTTTCGGCGAGGGTTGCTCGTGATTGTTAGTCCCTGTGATGCTCCAAAGACACCTGTCAAGCGGTTGCGTAGTGCACTTCTGGCAAGCTCGGCCCTTGTATGCCTGTTCAGTGCAGGTCAGCTGTGGGCGTTCAATCTTGATGATGTAACGGCAAAAGCCAAAGAACTGGCCGGGCAGAAGTTCGAGGCTCCAAGGAGCAATCTGCCGAACGAGCTTCGCGATATGAAGTTTGCCGACTATCAGAAGATTCGCTTCCGCGATGACAAGGCCGAATGGGCGGGCGAGAAGACTCCGTTCAAAGTGTCTTTCTACCACCAGGGCATGCACTTCGACACGCCGGTCAAGATCAACGAAGTGACCGCTACCAGCGTCGACGAAATCAAGTACGACTCCAGTCGTTTCGATTTCGGCGATCTGAAGATCGACCCCAAATCCACCGAGAAACTGGGTTATGCCGGTTTCCGTGTCCTGTATCCGATCAACAAGGATGACAAGCAGGACGAAATCATGACCATGCTGGGCGCGAGCTACTTCCGCGTGATCGGCAAGGGTCAGGTCTATGGACTGTCCGCACGCGGCATGGCAATCGACACTGCATCGCCGTCTGGTGAGGAGTTCCCGCGCTTCAAGGAATTCTGGATCGAGAAGCCGGGCCCGGATGACAATCATCTGGTGATCTTCGCGCTGCTCGACTCGCCGCGCGCTACCGGTGCTTATCAGTTGACCCTGCGTCCTGGCACCAACACTCTGGTTGACGTCAAATCGCGCATGTTCCTGCGTGACAAGGTCAACAAGCTCGGTGTTGCCCCATTGACCAGCATGTTCCTGTTCGGTGCCAACCAGCCTTCGCGTGTACCTAACTACCGTCGCGAGCTGCACGACTCCAGCGGTCTGTCGATTCAGGCTGCCAACGGTGAGTGGTTGTGGCGTCCGCTGAACAACCCTAAACATCTGTCCATCAGCAGCTTCTCGGTCGAAAACCCGCGTGGTTTCGGTCTGCTGCAACGTGGCCGTGACTTCAGTCAGTACGAAGACTTGGATGACCGCTATGACAAGCGTCCAAGCGCCTGGATCGAGCCGAAGGGTGACTGGGGCAAGGGCACCGTCGAGCTGGTCGAAATTCCGACTGCCGACGAGACCAACGACAACATCGTGGCCTACTGGAAGCCTGAGACTCTCGCAGAGCCGGGCAAGGAAATGGCATTCGATTACCGTCTGCACTGGACCATGCAGGAAAACTCGATCCACTCGCCGGATCTGGGCTGGGTCAAGCAGACCCAACGCTCCATCGGTGATGTGCGTCAGTCCAACCTGATCCGTCAGCCGGATGGCAGCCTTGCCTTCCTGGTCGATTTCGTGGGCCCGGTACTGGCCGCATTGCCGGAAGACAAGACCATTCGCAGCCAGGTGACCACTGACGACAACGTCGAACTGGTGGAAAACAACCTGCGCTACAACCCTGTCACCAAAGGCTACCGCCTGACCCTGCGTGTGAAGGTCAAGGATTCCGGCAAGCCAACCGAAATGCTCGCTTACCTGCTGCGTGAGATCCCTGCCGAACCGGGCAAGGAACCTGCGCTGCTCGTTGCAGACAAAGCTGAAGAGAAGAAGGCTGCTGCCAAGGAAGCTGCCAAACCGGCAGTTGCCAAGGAATCTGCCAACGACCAGGTAGAAATCGCCAAGGCCGACGCGCCGAAGCCTGAAGCCGCCAAACCCGAGACCGCCAAGCCTGAAGCTGGCAAGGCCGACGCTGCGAAAGGTAAAGGCGAAGTTGCCAAAGCCGATGCAGCCAAAGCCGACGCAGCCAAGGCTGACGTAGCCAAGGACAAGGACGGTAAAGAGATTCAGCAGCCTGAAACCGAGGCAGCACCCACCCATCCGGAACCGGCCAAGACGTTGCAAGTCATGACCGAGACCTGGAGCTATCAGTTGCCGAGCGATGAGTAATTCTCTACCGGTGCCAGTGTCTCTGAACGAGTACCTGGCGCATTTACCGATGAGCGACGAGCAGCGGGCAGAACTTGCCGGCTGCAAGACCTTCGCCGAGTTGCATGAGCGTCTTTCTGCGCAGCCGGTCAATGACCCTGCCGAGGCCGCTCAGGCTTCGGTGGGTCGCCGCCTTACGCTGACCACCGCAGACCAGCTGGAGGACGCCGAGATGCTCGGCGTCGATGCCAGCGGTCGCCTGTGCCTCAAGGCCACACCGCCGATTCGCCGGACCAAGGTCGTGCCAGAGCCATGGCGCACCAACATTCTGGTACGCGGCTGGCGTCGCCTGACCGGCAAGACCAACCCGCCCAAGCCAGAGCACGACGATCTGCCTCGTGATCTGCCCAAGGCGCGCTGGCGCACCGTCGGTTCGATCCGTCGTTACATCCTGCTGATCCTGATGCTGGGTCAAACGATCGTGGCTGGCTGGTACATGAAGGGCATTCTGCCGTATCAGGGCTGGTCGCTGGTTTCGCTCGACGAAATCACCCGTCAGACCTTCGTGCAGACTGCTTTGCAGGTCATGCCTTATGCCTTGCAGACCAGCATTCTGTTGCTGTTCGGGATTCTCTTCTGCTGGGTGTCGGCCGGTTTCTGGACCGCACTGATGGGCTTCCTTGAGCTGCTCACCGGTCGCGACAAATACCGTATCTCGGGTGCCAGTGCTGGCAACGAGCCGATCGAAAAGGGCGCACGTACTGCGCTGGTCATGCCGATCTGCAACGAAGACGTGCCACGGGTTTTCGCCGGCCTGCGCGCTACGTTCGAGTCGGTCGCGGCTACGGGTGATCTGGATCGTTTCGATTTCTTCGTACTCAGCGACACCAACGAGACTGACATTGCCGTTGCCGAGCAACAGGCCTGGCTGGACGTATGCCGCGAGACCAAAGGTTTCGGCAAGATCTTCTATCGCCGTCGTCGTCGTCGCGTAAAACGCAAAAGCGGCAACCTGGACGACTTCTGCCGTCGTTGGGGTGGTGAATACCGCTACATGGTCGTGCTCGATGCCGATAGCGTCATGAGCGGAGAGTGTCTGACCAGTCTGGTTCGCCTGATGGAAGCCACGCCGGACGCCGGTATCATCCAGACCGCGCCACGTGCGTCGGGTATGGACACGCTGTATGCACGCATGCAGCAGTTCGCTACGCGGGTCTACGGTCCGCTGTTCACGGCCGGTCTGCACTTCTGGCAGTTGGGTGAATCCCACTATTGGGGTCACAACGCGATCATCCGCATGAAGCCGTTTATCGAGCATTGCGCCCTGGCGCCGCTGCCGGGTAAAGGTGCCTTTGCCGGTGCGATCCTGTCTCACGACTTCGTCGAAGCTGCGCTGATGCGCCGTGCCGGCTGGGGCGTGTGGATTGCTTACGACCTGCCGGGCAGTTATGAAGAATTGCCGCCCAACCTGCTGGACGAACTCAAGCGTGACCGCCGTTGGTGCCACGGCAACCTGATGAACTTCAGGCTGTTCCTGGTCAAGGGCATGCACCCGGTTCACCGTGCGGTGTTCCTGACCGGTGTGATGTCGTATCTGTCGGCACCGTTGTGGTTCTTCTTCCTCGTTCTGTCCACGGCCTTGCTGGCGGTGAACACACTGATGGAGCCGACTTACTTCCTTGAACCGCGTCAGCTGTATCCGCTGTGGCCACAATGGCACCCGGAAAAAGCTGTTGCGTTGTTCTCGACGACCATCGTCCTGCTGTTCCTGCCTAAACTGCTCAGCGTCATTCTGATCTGGGCCAAGGGCGCGAAAGGCTTCGGTGGCAAGTTCAAGGTCACCGTTTCGATGCTGCTGGAAATGCTCTTTTCGGTGCTGCTGGCACCGGTGCGCATGCTGTTCCACACCCGCTTCGTACTGGCCGCTTTCCTGGGCTGGGCCGCAACCTGGAACTCTCCGCAACGCGACGACGACTCCACGCCGTGGATCGAAGCCGTTAAGCGTCATGGTCCACAGACACTGCTGGGCGCATGCTGGGCCTTGCTGGTGTTCTGGTTGAACCCGAGCTTCCTGTGGTGGCTTGCGCCGATTGTGGTCTCGTTGATGCTGTCGATTCCTGTGTCGGTGATTTCCAGCCGTACCAATCTGGGCGTCAAGGCGCGTGACGAGAAGTTCTTCCTGATTCCTGAAGAGTTCGAACCGCCGCAAGAGTTGATCTCGACGGATCAGTACACCTACGAGAACCGCTGGCATGCGCTGAAACAAGGCTTCATTCGGGCTGTGGTGGATCCTCGGCAGAATGCTCTGGCCTGCGCCCTGGCAACCTCGCGTCACCGTCAGGCACAGCCGATCGAAGTGGTGCGTATGGAGCGTGTTGATCAGGCTCTGAAGGTAGGTCCGGCCAAACTCGGCAATCAGGAACGTCTGATGCTGCTGAGCGACCCAGTCGCCCTTGGGCGCCTGCATGAGCGTGTTTGGAGCGAAGGTCACGAAGAGTGGCTGGCCGCCTGGAGAGCTTCCATCGAAGCTGATCCACATGCGCCCTTGCTGCCTTTGCAGCCTGTAGGTAAAGCGTCGGAGCCGGTCCCGGTCTAAGACCGCCCGGCTACGAAAAAAGCCCCTGCCGCTTAGCGCGTCGGGGGCTTTTTTATTGGGCTTTGTGGCACATACATGCAGAGGACATGGTCAAGACGGGTTCTCCAGAACCCCGATCGTTCCTCACGCTCCAGCGTGGGAATGCAGTTCTCGACGCTCTGCGTCGCAAGAGGACGCGGAGCGTCCAGACCGGCATGCCTACGCGGAGCATGGGCACGATAGTGTTATCCCTGACGACGCTCGTTCCTCACGCTCCAGCGTGGGAATGCAGTTCACGACGCTCTGCGTCGCAAGAGGACGCGGAGCGTCCAGACCGGCATGCCCACGCGGAGCACGGGCACGATAGTGTTATCCCTGACGACGCTCGTTCCTCACGCTCCAGCGTGGGAATGCAGTTCACGACGCTCTACGTCGTCAGAGGACGCGGAGCGTCCAGACCGGCATGCCTACGCGGAGCATGGGCACGATGGTGTTATCCCTGTCGACGCTCGTTCCTCACGCTCCAGCGTGGGAATGCAGTTTACGACGCTCTGCGTCGTCAGAGGAGGCGGAGCGTCCAGACCGGCATGCCCACGCGGAGCATGGGCACGATAGTGTTATCCCTGACGACGCTCGTTCCTCGCGCTCCAGCGTGGGAATGCAGTTCACGACGCGGAGCGTCGCAAGAGGACGCAGAGCGTCCAGACCGGCATGCCTACGCGGAGCATGGGCACGATAGTGTTATCCCTGACGACGCTCGTTCCTCACGCTCCAGCGTGGGAATGCAGTTTACGACGCTCTACGTCGTCAGAGGACGCGGAGCGTCCAGACCGGCATGCCTACGCGGAGCATGGGCACGATGGTGTTATCCCTGTCGACGCTCGTTCCTCACGCTCCAGCGTGGGAATGCAGTTTACGACGCTCTGCGTCGTCAGAGGAGGCGGAGCGTCCGGACCGGTATGCCTACGCGGAGCATGGGCACGATAGTGTTAGCCGGGCCGCCTGCTGGTGCAATGGTGGTTCAACTCACTCTGAATTTCCCCACCAGTGTCTGCAAGTGAGTTCCCAGTCTGGCGAGTTCGACGCTGGAGGCTGCGGTTTGCTCGCTGGCGGCGGCGTTCTGTTCGGAGATGTCGCGTACGCTGATGACGTTACGGTTGATCTGTTCGGCAACCACGCTTTGTTCTTCGCTGGCGGTGGCGATCTGTTCGTTCATGTGCTGGATGGTCGCCACCGTACGGGTGATCTGCTCCAGCGCGCTTCCCGCGCGGCGGCTCAGTTCAACGGTGTTGTCGGTCAGGGTGCGGCTGTTGTCCAGCGTGGTTGCGACCTGCTGAGTGCCGGTTTGCAGTGCGGCGATCAATTCCTCGATCTCTTCTGTGGACTTTTGCGTGCGTTGCGCCAGGCCGCGTACCTCATCGGCGACCACCGCGAAGCCGCGCCCGGCTTCACCAGCGCGAGCTGCTTCGATGGCCGCATTCAGGGCCAGCAGGTTGGTTTGCTGCGAAACCGACTTGATTACGTCGAGAACGCCGACGATCTTGTTGCTTTCCAGCTTGAGTTCGCTCATCGACTGCGTAGAGTTCACTACCTCGCGAGCCAGTTGCTCGATCTGACTGATTGCCCGCCCGACAACCTCGTCACCGCTGCGGGCCTGTTGATCCGCCTGAGCCGCAGCCTGGGAAGCCTCCTGAGCATTACGCGCGACTTCCTGCACCGTCGCGGCCATTTCATTCATGGCCGTGGCCACCTGGTCGGTCTCGTCTTTCTGACTGGTGACCCCGATGCAAGTCTGCTTGGTCACCGCTGACAACTGCTCGGCCGCGCTGGCGATCTGCGATACGCCCTCGCTGATACCGCCGACCAGCTCGCGCAGGCTGACCGTCATGGTCTGCATACTGCCTTGTAACTGACCCATTTCGTCACGACGGGTCACTGACATGTCCCGACTCAGATCACCCTGAGCGATGCGTGCTGCGACAAGCAGCGTCTGCTGTAAAGGTACGGTGATCTGCCGGGTCATGACCCAGGCGGCCAGCAACCCGACCAGCAGCGCCAGGCCCGCAACGCTGCTCAGTGTGGTGCTGGAATTGACTGCTTCACTGTCGCGCTGAGCGGTTTGCAGACGGTTCAACGCGGCTACGGAGTCCAGCAACTGATCGCCGAGACTTCTCATAAGTTCCTGGTCCGCCTCGGCTTTGGTTTGTATCTGTTTGAACTCGTTGAGCCTTTCCCGATAGCCTTGCAGGGCTGTAGTGGCGGCTCCCAGGCCCCGAAGGCTTTCACTGTCCTCGTCCTGCCCGATCTGCCCGATTTCCTTGAGCGCTTCGTCGATGGCGACAATGGCTGCGGCTTCATCGGCATCGCGAGTGGTGAAGGTGTAGGCCTGTACCTGATAGCGAGCGATCTGTACCTCCTGCCTGAGCTGGGAAATGTTGGTGAATTCCTCCATCCGCTCAGTGCTGTCCTGTTCCTGGCTTACGCTCTTGAGTACCTCGCTCTCAACCAGTGCGATGGCCTGCAAGGCCTGCTCTGACGTCTGCTCCAGGCGCGTGCGTACCTGGTTACGAGTCTGACGGTTGGCCCGGACGTCGGCGAAGGTTTTCTCGAGTCTGCTTACCGTCTCAAACTGTCCGTTGAGCAGCGTAATGGTTTCCGTCTCCAGGCTCTGTCGGTGCAGCGTTGTGAGCTGGGCTTTCATTTCGTTGAGCTTGTCTGTCACCAATGCCGTGCTTTCTGGCGTCTTTTCCACGCGATCGGTGATACGTTCGGCACGCAGGTCTTTGGTGAGGCTGTTGAGCTGGGCAATGTCCGAGAGCGACTCGGAGCGGTCGATCATGGTGTACAGACCATGCCAGCCGGTCAGTGTGATGATCAGCGTCAATAACAGCACCAGGCCAAAACCCAGTGACAGTTTGAATCTGACGTTCATGTTGCCGAGCGCGTGATTGATCAGTCGGAACATAGGAATCTCCTGCAATGAGCGAACAAAAGCATGTTCCGGGCGAGTCAGAACATGCGTTGTGAGCGCATCGGCGTGGTGATTCATTGCGTGACCTGAGAAGGTCGTAGGATATTTCCGAGCACGAAGGAGGGGTGAACGGTGTCACGTTTTTACGGGAAAAGAAGCCCGCGCTCAGTGCTGGCGCGGGCTGAATGCTGCCAGGTCAGACAGTAAAGCGACTCACCAGCAACTGAAGATGGTTGCCAAGTCTTGCCAGTTCGACACTGGACGCCGCGGTCTCTTCGCTGGCCGCAGACGTCTGTTCGGACACATCGCGGACATTGATGATGCTGCGGTTGATCTCTTCGGCGGTCGCGCTCTGTTCCTCGGCGGCCGCTGCAATCTGCTGGTTCATTGCCTGGATAGCCGAGACGGTTTTGGTGATGTTTTCCAATGAGCCACCGGCCCGACGTGTCAGCTCAACGCTACTGGTGCTCAGTTCCCGGCTGCTGTCCATGACGGTTGCGGCCTGCTGTGTGCCGCTTTGCAGACGGGCGATCAGCGCTTCGATCTCTTCGGTAGACTTTTGCGTGCGCTGCGCCAGGCTGCGCACTTCATCGGCGACCACGGCAAAGCCCCGACCCGCTTCACCGGCGCGGGCGGCCTCGATGGCGGCGTTCAGCGCCAGCAGGTTGGTCTGTTCCGCGACCGACTTGATGACGTCCAGCACGCTGCCGATCTTGTCGCTTTCCTGTTTCAGAGCGCCCATGGCTTCGCTGGAATTGCCCACTGCAGAAGCCAGGCGCTCGATTTGCGCAATGGCTTCGTTGACCACTCGCTCACCATCACGGGCCTGCTGGTCGGCGGCGACGGCTGCTTCAGAGGCTTCTTCGGCGTTGCGCGCGACTTCCTGAACGGTCGCAGTCATTTCATGCATGGCGGTGGCGACCTGATCGGTCTCGACCTTCTGGCTGTTGACCCCGGCACTGGTCTGTTCGGTCACTGCCGAGAGTTCTTCCGCTGCGCTGGCGATCTGGGTCACGCCATCGCGAATTCCGCCCACCAGCTCGCGCAGGCTGACGGTCATGCGCTGGATCGTGCTTTGCAGCTTGCCCAACTCGTCCTTGCGGTCGACCCGCAGGTTGCGACTCAGGTCGCCGGAAGCAACCCGCTCCACCACTTCAAGGGTTTCCTGCAGGGGCGTTGTAATCTGACGAGTGATTACCCAGGCTGCCAGAATGCTGATCACCAAGGCCAGAGCGGTGGCCACCGCGATCATAAAAACAGATTTTTCGCTGTCTGCGTCGCGGCTTTTGTTCTGCCTGGCGATCATGTCATCGCTGGTGGTCAGCATCTTGGTGCCCAGTGCCGTCATTTTCTCCAGCGCGGCCTTGCTGGCGGCTTGCGTGTCCCGATACTGGCCTACTGCAGCGCGGTAGCCGTTGAGCCCGACAACGGCCTGCTGCAGCAACGGCAGGTACTCGGAGGAAATGTCACCGGCCAAGGTATTGATCCCGGTAATGGCTTCATCAATGGCCTGGTTGGCGTTCTTTTCGAAATCCGGACGGCCGCTGTAGGTGTAACCGCGAACCTGGAAGCGCGCCTGCTGAATCAGCTTGCTGACGCCGACGATGCCGTTAAAGGCGAGGATGTTGTCTGCCTTGAGCAGCTCGGCTTCAACCTTGTTTGCCTGATCCACCGCCTTGTCAGCATTGTCGCCCATCTGGCTGCGGCTGATCTCGCGAGCATCGATAGCTTTGGTCACGTCAGCGAAAGACTGGCGGTATTCGCGAGCGGACTGAATCTGACCGTCGAGTGACTGGATATTTTCGGGCGAGCGCAGCAGATTTCGCGCGTGCACCAGTGCGGCATCAAGTTGATCCAGGGTCTTTCTGACTTCGGCCGCGCTTTCTGCGTTGAACAGGTCTTCGTAACGGGTGCGGTCGATGCGTAGCTGGAGCGTCAGCTCGTTGATTTTTGCAATCGCTGTGACACGATCTCCACGATCGATCAGTGCCTGGTTGCTGAACCAGCCTGTGGCCGAGATCATCAGGGTCATTAGCATGACCAGACCAAAGCCTATTCCCAATTTCAGGCTGACACTCGCATTGGCGAGACGTTGAGATAACCCACGAGACATGACCACTCCTTAGCTGTCTGTTCTTTTATGAATGCACTTACATCGGCAGCGCATCAACTAACTGAAGCGGCCTAGTTGATGTAACAGAGTCTAGAACAGACGAGCGAGAAGGGCAGTTACAGCGGTTTCGACGCGCAGAATGCGCTCGCCAAGTTGCACAGGCTGCAAGCCGGATTGTCGCAACAAGTCGACTTCATAAGGGATCCAGCCGCCTTCGGGGCCGATAGCCAGCGTGACAGGCTGGGTAACCGCGCGCGGGCAGGCAGGCAAGTCACCGGGGTGGCCGACCAGGCCCAGGGTGCCTGCAGCCATGTGCGGCAAACGGTCTTCAACGAACGGCTTGAAGCGCTTTTCGATGATGACTTCCGGCAGCACAGAATCGCGCGCTTGCTCCAGCCCCAGAATCAATTGCTCGCGAATGGCCTCGGGCTCCAGAAATGGCGTCTGCCAGAAGCTTTTTTCTACCCGGTAGCTGTTCAGTAGGATGACTTTCGGCACCCCCATGGTCGCGATGGTCTGGAACACCCGGCGGAGCATCTTGGGGCGTGGCAGTGCCAGCAACAGGGTGATGGGCAGTTTTTCCGGCGGGGCGCTATCCAGCGAAACACGCAGCTCTGCTTCATGAGGTTCAAGGCGTAGCAGTTCGGCGCTGCCCAGCAGGCCATTAATGCGGCCGACGCGCAGACTGTCGCCGACCTCTGCACGATGCACCTCCTGCATGTGCTTCAGACGGCGGTCACGCAGGACCACCCGGTCAGCCGCAATGAAATCGGCTTCCTCAAGCAACAGTAGGTTCACGGTGCGGTCGCGGGCGGCTGATCCTGCTTGTCAGCGTCCTCGGCCTGATCGTCCGGATGTTCACCACGCTTCTTGATCATCGAACTGCACAGCACGCCCAGCTCGAACAGCAGCCACATCGGTACTGCCAGCAGCGTCTGCGAGAAGATGTCCGGCGGCGTCAGGATCATGCCGACCACGAAGCAGCCGATGATCACGTAGGGACGGATCTTCTTCAGGTACTTGACGTCGACAATACCGATCCACACCAGCAGCACCACGGCCACCGGGATTTCGAAGGCCACGCCAAAGGCGAAGAACAACGTCATCACGAAGTCCAGATAACTGGCGATGTCGGTCATCATCGACACGCCTTCCGGTGTAACGCTGGCGAAGAAGTGGAAAATCAGCGGGAAGACCAAAAAGTACGCGAAGGCCATGCCTGCGTAGAACAGGATGATGCTCGACACCAGCAGTGGCACTGCAACGCGCTTCTCGTGCTTATACAAGCCCGGCGCGATAAAGCCCCAGATCTGGTGCAGGATGACCGGCATGGACAGAAACAGCGCGACCATCATGGTCAGCTTGAACGGCGTGATGAACGGCGAGGCCACGTCGGTGGCGATCATTGTCGCGCCTTCAGGCAGATAGACGCGCAGCGGCGCCGAGACCAGTGTGTAGATCTTCTGCGTGAAGTAGAACAGGCCGGCAAAAATCAGGAACACTGCCGCAACACAACGCAACAGACGTGTACGCAACTCGGTGAGGTGCGAGATCAGCGGCATTTGCTGATCGTTTTCCGGGGTATCAGCGCTCATGGGGCTCGCGGTGGCAATGACGAATCGTGGACGGGAGGCGTCGGGACCGGTGTATCGGCATCGACTGGCTTCGCGGTTTTCTCCAGCGATAGCGCGGGTTTTGGTGCCGCAGGCTCCGCTGGGCCGAGGGTGTTGTGACCGGTGTTGGCGGCGTCGGGCTGCACCGAGGCCGGCTGCGGGCTAACCGGCTCGTAGGTGGTCTCGGGGTGCTGATTCTGCGCGAACATTTTGCGCGCCTCGTCTTCCAGCGAAATAATGTGCTCGTTGTGCAGCTGCCGACGAATTTCGTCGGCCCCGATTTCACGTTCAACTTCCTGTTTGATCGCATTGAAGCTGCGCTTCAACCGGCCGATCCATAAGCCTGCGGTGCGTGCCGCACCCGGCAGGCGCTCTGGGCCCAGTACCAGCAAGGCAACCAGGCCGACAAGCAGCAGTTCAGAGAAGCTGATACCGAACATGGGCTTAAACCTGGTCTTTGCGGATCGGCTCGTCGACTTTGTGCGCCTGCGCGTCGATGGTATGCGGCTGATTCAATGGCGAACCCTGAGGGGCAGCCTGTGCCTGCTGTGGCTGAGGTGCAGGCTGTTCTGCTGGCTTGTCATCGTCATTCATCGCCTTGCGAAAGCCCTTGATCGATTCGCCGACGTCGCTGCCCAGACCCTTGAGTTTCTTGGTCCCGAAAACCAGTACCACGACGATCAGGATGACGATCCAGTGTTTCCAGTCAAAAATACCCATGAAACAGTCCTCGTAAAAGATTTCAAGCTTGAAAGGGGTGAGCGTTATTCTGCCGTGCGAGCGGCTTTTTCCGCGTGGCCGGACAGGCCGAATCGGCGGTCCAGTTCATCGAGCACGGCTTGTGGGTGCTGACCCAGCGCTGCGAGCATCACCATGCTATGAAACCACAGGTCAGCGGTTTCATAGATCACGTCGCTGCAATCTCCGCTGACTGCAGCGTCCTTGGCAGCGATGATGGTCTCGATCGATTCTTCACCGAGCTTTTCCAGAATCTTGTTCAGGCCCTTGTGATACAGGCTGGCGACGTAGGAACTGTCGGCAGCGGCGTCCTTGCGTGATTCCAGCACCTCGGCCAGACGGGACAACGTATCAGTCATGTTCAGTGGCCTGCTGAGTAAATAGCGTCAGGATCTTTCAAAACCGGGTCGACGGTCTTCCAGCCTGAGTTTTCGTACACTCGGTAAAAGCAACTTTCGCGGCCGGTGTGGCACGCGATACCGCCGATCTGCTCGACCATCAGGATAATGACATCGGCATCGCAGTCCAGGCGCAGTTCGTGCAGCTTTTGCACGTGACCTGATTCTTCACCTTTACGCCAGAGTTTGCCACGCGAACGCGACCAATAGATGGCACGATTCTCCGACGCCGTCAGGCTCAGGGCTTCGCGGTTCATCCAGGCCATCATCAATACTCGACCGGTCTTGTGATCCTGAGCGATTGCAGGCACCAGACCGTCGCTGTTCCAGTGAATCTCGTCCAGCCAGTCTTTCATATCTACTCCGGCAGCCGGCTTTCATGCCCGGCGGATTGAACAGTGTGCCAGCGCCATACGCTGCTGGCTATCGGCGAACGATCAGATACAGCCCGGCAATCAGCATGATCGCCGCTGGCCAGGCGGTGAGCGTCAGTAGCTGCGTAGCTGCCTCGCTCATCACCCAGCCCTGTATCGCGCCACCTACCAGCAACGCTGCACCGATAAGCCGCAGGACCGGCTCGTCCTTGCGCTCGTGCCAGGGACGTGGCGGATCCGAAGCATGCGGGCGAGACATGCGCTCCAGCAAGTCGCGGGTCATGCCCGCTATATGCGGCAGCTGCTCGACCTGTGACTGCAGATTGCCAAACAGGGTTTTCGGGCTTACCCGTTCACGCATCCAGCGCTCCAGATAAGGCTGCGCGGTGCTCCACAGGTCCAGATCAGGGTACAACTGACGACCCAGCCCCTCGATATTGAGCAGGGTCTTTTGCAGCAGAACCAATTGCGGCTGGACTTCCATATTGAAGCGGCGCGCGGTTTGAAACAGGCGCATCAGCACCTGACCAAAGGAAATATCCTTGAGCGGCTTCTCGAAAATCGGCTCGCAGACCGTGCGGATTGCAGCTTCGAATTCATTGAGCTTGGTTTCTGCCGGCACCCAGCCCGAATCAATGTGCAGCTGAGCAACCCGACGATAATCACGCTTGAAGAAGGCAAACAGGTTACGGGCCAGATAATCCTGATCTTCCGGCGTCAGGCTGCCGACGATGCCGCAGTCGATGGCAATGTATTTCGGGCTCCACGGGTTGACCGTGCTGACGAAAATATTGCCGGGGTGCATGTCGGCGTGGAAGAAACTGTCGCGAAATATCTGGGTGAAGAAGATTTCCACACCGCGCTCGGCCAGCAGTTTCATGTCGGTACGCTGGTCGGCCAGCCCGGCCATATCGGTGACCTGCAGGCCGTAGATACGCTCCATGACCAGCACTTTGGGGCGGCACCAGTCCCAGTAGACTTGTGGCACGTAGAGCAGGTCCGAGCCTTCGAAGTTGCGACGCAACTGGCTGGAGTTGGCGGCTTCACGCAGCAGGTCCAGCTCGTCGTAGATGGTTTTTTCGTAATCCATCACCACCTGCACCGGGTGCAGCAGGCGTGCATCGGCTGACACGCGCTCGGCCATGCGGGCAAGGATGAACAGCCACGCGAGGTCCTGGCCAATAACCGGCTTGAGGCCTGGGCGTACCACTTTCACCACGACTTCTTCGCCGGTCTTCAAACAGGCGGCATGCACCTGGGCGACCGAAGCAGATGCCAGCGGGGTTTCGTCAAAGCGACTGAAGACGTCGCAGATACGTGCGCCCAGTTGTTCTTCGATGAGATTGATGGCCACCTGCTGGTCGAACGGCGGCACGCGGTCCTGCAGCAGCATCAGTTCGTCGGCGATGTCTTCGGGCAGCAGGTCGCGCCGGGTAGACAGCAGTTGCCCGAACTTGATGAAAATCGGCCCCAGGTCCTGCAATGCCAGACGAAAGCGTACACCACGGCTCAGCTCGGATTTACGCCGTGGCAGCCAGCGCCAGGGCAGCACGAACCGCACCGCGAGCATCCACCAGGGCAGGGGCAGGGCGAACAACAGGTCATCAAGGCGATAGCGGATAACGACACGTTGAATGCGAAACAAACGGCGGACGGCAAGCAGCTTCATGCGTTATCGCTGGTATTGAGGGAGTGGGCGAGGCGGGCAAAGCGCGCCTCGAGACGGTCCAGATCGAGTTTGATCTGATCGAGTTCGGCGAATCGTGCTTCAGCTTCGTGCTTACCCACCAGCGTACGCGATTCTTCGCTGAGGTAGTCGGCAACGTTCTGGCTGAGGCTGGTGAAACTTTCACGTGTCCAGCGTCCACTGTTGCGCAGTCGGCTGCTGAACAACTGACTGGCCACCGGGCCGACCCAGTTGGACAGTTCGTGTTCCCAGTCCAGTTCCAGATCCTGAAGAATGCCGACCAGTTCCAGCAGTACGCCACTGTCACCGTCCAGCTCGACGTCGGGGCCATGCAGCACAGCGGTCTTGTCCTTGCTCAGGGCCAGACGCAGCAGGCTGGAGGCTGGCGCACGCAAGGTGCAGTCGGCGTCAGCAGCCCAGTCTGCTGCCAGCAGCAGGCCTTCGTCACTGGGCAGGATGAAGATTTTCAGGGACGGATCGCGACAGTCTACGGCAATGACATGCCCGGACAAGCGCGCCATACGCGGTAGCGCGGTGCTGTCCAGGCGCAACACGCGATTGATGCCGTGCTCGATACTGGCGAGCAGCCCCCGAAGCAACATCAGGGTTTGATACCGCGATGCAAGGCCACGACGCCCGCCGTCATGTTGTGGTAGGTCACGCGGTCAAAACCGGCTTCCACCATCATCGACTTGAGGGTTTCCTGGTTGGGGTGCATGCGGATCGATTCGGCCAGATAGCGATAGCTTTCCGAGTCATTGGTGACCAGTTTGCCCATCAACGGCATGAACGCGAACGAATAGGCGTCATAGGCCTTGGACATGAGCTTGTTGGTCGGCTTGGAAAACTCCAGCACCAGCAGGCGTCCACCGGGCTTGAGCACGCGCAGCATGGAACGCAGAGCGTCTTCCTTGTGCGTCACGTTGCGCAGACCGAAGGCGATGGTCACGCAGTCGAAATGGTTGTCCGGGAAGGGCAGTTTCTCGGCGTCGGCCTGGACAAACTCGACGTTGCCCGACACGCCAAGGTCCAGCAGGCGGTCACGGCCGACCTTGAGCATGGAGGCGTTGATGTCTGCCAGCACGACCTGCCCGGTCGGGCCGACCAGATTAGAGAACTTGCGAGTCAGATCGCCCGTGCCGCCCGCAATGTCGAGCACACGATTGCCGGTACGGACGCCCGAAAGCTCGATTGCAAAACGCTTCCACAGACGATGCATGCCACCGGACAGCAGGTCGTTCATCAGGTCGTATTTGGCTGCAACCGAATGGAAAACCTCAGCGACTTTTTCTGCCTTCTGGCTTTCCGGTACATTTTTGTAACCGAAGTGAGTCGTAGGTTCGGCATCGCTGCCTTTGCGCTGATCGTTCATATCGCTTCACCGGAATAGAGTGCGGGTCATTCTAATCGCCAGGGCCGGCTTTGTCTTGACAAGGCTCACCGGCAACGCTTTCTTGGATGCAGACGGCTGTATATAGTTGCGCCGCATTTCATCTGATCATCAAGGAAGCCTGCATGGCCAAGATAACCGTTGAACGCCCGCACGCACTGGGCCGGGAAAAGGCTCGCGAGAGGGCCGAGCAACTGGTCGAGAAGCTTTCCGACAAATACGGACTGGCCCACGAATGGGCAGGCGATACCGTAAAACTGGAAGGCAAGGGGGCCAAGGGCAAGGTTGAAGTCGAAGACGCGTTGATCCGTATCAACATCGAGCTGAACTTCATCCTGTCGGCCATGAGCGGCTCCATCAAGACTGAAGTCGAGCGCGTCCTGGATAAAGCACTGGCCGCCTGAGCATTCGCCCTAGGGTGAGCATTCTAATTTTTCTCCGTAACGTTGTGCTTATGCCCATAGCTGGGCGGTTCCTTCAACTTTCGAGCATGAGGTGCACCATGGCCAGAGCGAATACGAAGAAAAACATCGAAGACCAGCAATCCTCCACGCTTTCCGACGTCAGGCTGTATGCCCGCAAGATCTGGCTGGCCGGTCTGGGGGCCTATTCCAGGGTCAACGAGGAAGGCACACAGTACGTCAGGGACTTGATCAGGACTGGCGAGCAGGCCGAAAAGGAAGTCGTCAAAACGGTCGATGAAAAGCGTCTTGCGGCCAACAGCGAAATCGACTCGATCAAGGGCGAAGTGCCTTACGCCAAAGGTCGTGTCGAGGCGCAACTCGGCAGAATCGAGAGTGCTTTCGACCGTCGTGTCGCCAAAGCCTTGAACCGCATCGCAATCCCGTCTAAACATGATGTTGACACGCTCTCTGCCAAGCTCGACGAGCTGACGGCATTGCTTGAACGTGTCGTGCCTAAAAAGCTTGAACGCTCCGGGTCGAAACGATTCGAACGTTCAGAGTCTGGACAATAAGGAGAGCAGGATGGCTGGCAAGAAAAAAACCGACAAAGACGGCAGCTCATGGATTGGTGAGGTCGAGAAATACTCTCGCCAGATCTGGCTGGCGGGCCTGGGCGCTTATTCCAAGATAAGCAATGACGGCAGCAAGCTTTTCGAGACGCTGGTCAAAGACGGCGAGAAGGCCGAGAAGCAGACCAAGGTCGAGGCGCAGAAGCAGCTCGATGAGGTCAAGGACACCGCCAAGACCGCCAAATCGCGGGTCGGTGATGTGAAAGACCTCGCGGTGGGTAAATGGAATGAGCTGGAAGGGGCCTTCGACAAGCGCCTGAACAGTGCCATTTCGCGTCTGGGCGTGCCGAGCCGCAATGAAGTTCAGGCGCTGCACAGCAAGGTCGACCAACTGACCCGGCAGATCGAGCTGTTGACGGGTGAGAAAGCCAAACCGGTCGCTTCGCGTGCTGCTGCGGCTAAACCTGCACCGAAAACTGCGGCAAAACCTTTGGTCAAGGCTGCGGCTAAAACCGTCGCCAAAACAGCGGATAAAACGGCGCAGAAAACCGCAGCGGCCAAACCAGCAGTCAAGAAAGCTGCGGCCAAACCGGTCGATGCAGCCAGCAAGGCCGCTACTGCCACCGCCAGCAAGGCCAAAACGGTTGCCAAACCGGCCGCGGCGAAGAAACCAGCAGCCAGAAAACCGGCTGCCAAGCCTGCCGCCAAGCCTGCTGCATCGGCGACTCCGGCAACCGGTGCGGCACCCGCTGCATCAGCCCCGAGCGCAGCACCGGCAACACCCGCCAGCCAGTCCTGACAACCGGCTGCAACATCGAAGCCCGGTCTGCCAAGCAGGCCGGGCTTTTTTGATATCCCCGAACACCGCCTGTGCCAATGCTTCTGGCCGAAGGCCGTGGGAGCGAACTTGTTCGCGAAGGGGCCGGCACATTCCGCGAATATGTATCGCCTGAACCACCGACTTCGCGAACAAGCTCGCTCCCACAAGGGGTTGCGTTCAGCCTGCCGATGCGTTTTCTTATCGTGCCCAGGTTTACCTACCCAGATACTCCATCGCCAACTGTTCGGCAGCCTGCCTCGATGTGGGCAGCAGGTGTGGGGTCACGAGCATCATGATCTGGTAGACCACCACCCGCACATTACCCTCGCGGCCCAGAATGCGTTGGTAATCCAGCGAAAACAGCAGGTTCATGGTGATCTGCTCCACCAGCTGCCCCAGCGCTTGGGTTTCGCTGACCAGTTGCCCCCGCGATTTCAAACGGGCCAGCAGTGACGCGAGGGTTTTCTTGATCGAGTTGAGCAGGTTGCGAATGCCGCGGGCCAGCTTTGGCAACCTTCCGGCGAGGTTGGACAGGTCTTGAAACAGGAAACGATAGTGCGATAACCGCTCGACAATCAGGTGCAGAAACATCCAGTAGTCTTCGGCCTCAAGCCTGGCATCCGAAGGCGGATCGAGCAGGGGTGCCAGCTCTGCCTGGAACCGCTCGAAAAGACTCAGAATCAATGGCTCCTTGCCATGAAAGTGGTAATACAGATTGCCGGGGCTGATACCCATTTCATTGGCAATTTCCAGCGTAGAAACGTTCGGCTCGCCCTGCTGGTTGAACAGCGTCAAGGCACATTCAAGGATACGGTCGCGGGTTTTCATCCAGTCTTCTTGTTCAAGAGTCAAAGGGCCGGCTTTGCCTGATCGGGCAGGGCGCAATCCAGCGTTTCATCGCACATGCACATAGGTCCCGGGCGCGGCCTCCATTGGTGGATAAGTAGCGTTGCCCAACTCCATCCTGGTGTTGTGCTCGGCCCCGGAATGCTCCTGAACCCACTTCAGCCAGTTCGGCCACCAGCTGCCGTCATGATGCTGCGCGTCGTAGTACCAGGCGCGCGGGTCGCTGCTCAGCTTGCTGTTCTCGACATAGTTGGCTTTCGGGTTGCCCGGCGGGTTGAGAATGCTCTGCACATGGCCGCTGTTGGACAGCACGAAGCGCCGCTCACCGCCCAATAGCAGCGTAGAGCGGTACACCGCGTCCCATGGCGTGATGTGGTCGTTGATGCCAGCGATGCTGAAACTGTCCACCGTGACTTTCTGCAGGTCGATGGGTGTCCCGCAGACCTCCAGGCCACCCGGATGGCTGAGCGGGTTGTGCTTGAAGAAGTCCAGCAGATCACCGTGCAACGCAGCGGGTAAGCGTGTGGTGTCGTTGTTCCAGTAAAGAATGTCGAACGGAGGTGGCGATTTGCCCAGCAGGTAATTGTTGATCCAGTAAGTCCAGATCAGATCATTGGGGCGCATCCAGGAAAACACCCGATTCATCTCGCTGCCCTCCAGTACGCCGCGCTGATAGGAGCGGCGCTTTGCAGCTTCAAGCGTTTGCTCGTCGATAAACAGCGTGGCGGGGCTTTCGATCTGGCTGTCCAGCAGGCTGACCATATAGGTTGCGCTGGCCACGCGGCGTGTCTGTCGCTTGGCCTGCAAGTGACCCAGCAACGCGGCAACGGTCAGACCACCCGCGCAAGCGCCCACCAGATTGACCTCGCGTGCTGCGGTAATCGCCCGGCAGATATTCATCGCCTGCTCGGTCGCTTCGACATAACTGGACAGCCCCCACTCCCGATGGCGGATATCCGGGTTGCGCCAGCTGATGACAAAGGTCTGCAGGCCGTTCTTGAGGGCATATTGCACAAAGCTGTTGGTTGGGCTGAGGTCGAAGATGTAGAACTTGTTGATCTGCGGCGGCACGATCAGGACCGGTCGGCTGAACTGCTTTTCGCTCATCGGCCGATACTGGATCAGCTCGAACATTTCGTTGCGAAACACCACCGCACCGGGCGTGGTCGCTACGGTTCGGCCTACCTCAAAAGCGTCTTTGGTGGTCTGGCTGGGTAGCCCGCTGTTGTGCAACAGATCATCGGCCATGTGGCTCAGGCCCTTGATCAGGCTGGTACCACCCGAGTTGAACAGCTCTTTGACGGCCTGCGGGTTGAGCAGCGTATTGGAAGGGGCCAGCGCATCGTTGATCAGTGTGAACAGAAAGTGCGCGCGCGCCCGGTCTTCTGTGGACATATCGCTGTCATCGATCCACTGTCTGACCTGATGCTGGCAACTGAGATACACCTGCAGGCCCCGGCGATAAAGCGGGTTGAGGCTCCAGGTCGGGTCGGCGAAGCGGGGGTCTTTGGGGTTGTGCGGATAGGGTGTTTCGCCCAGCACCACCACTCGTCCCAACTGCTTGCCCAGCGCCAGCGCGTGGCGAGCGCTGCGAACCGGGTGCCGTAAACCCTGGGCTGCGACGTTACGCAAGGTAGAAAACAGGTCTCGCCCGCGCAGGCCGGTGATGGCGCTCTGCGCGTTGATGAAGTTTGTGGGTGCAGCGCTGGCAACCTTCGCCGATTTTTCTTGCATGAGGGCAACACTCCTTCGTCAGGCAACTCATGGGTTGGCACCAGTCCGCTTGCGAAGGGGCTGGCTTCGTTCTGCGCGGTCGAAACTCCAGTGTGTTGCGCAGTGGGTGACGCTGTTTCTCTCGGGCTGTTCACATTAACGGGCGTGCTGGCGCTATCAGCGCGTTCTGGGCGGCGTTGGCTGCGGGTGCATGACTGCGCGCTGCCGTTCCTGTTGCAGAAAACCCATGATGATCGGTGCCACGGCTTCGGCACGCGTGATCAGGAACAAATGCCCGTCATCGATGATGTGTAGCTGGGCATTGGGTATCCGCCAGGCCAACAGGCGCATATTCACCAGCGGAATCAGCGGGTCGTCATCACCGGCCAGAACCAGGGTCGGCTGGTGAACCTTGTGCAGCCAGTGAATGCTGGTCCAGCCCATGCCCGCGAACAATTGCCAGTAATAGCCCAGCTTGCCGGACGAGCGCACCTTGGCAGCATGATTGGCCGCCAGATTGGGGTCACGTCGAAACGCCCCGCCATAGATCTCCGGCGCGATACGGATCACATGCGACGGCTGAATGTAGCGACGCGGGCTGGCCATCAACCACAGCACCCGAGGCTTGCCCGGCACCATCGCCATGCCTGCCGACGTGGCGGCCAGCACCAGTTTCTTGCAGCGCTCCGGGTAGTCATGAGCGAACTGCTGGGCCAGCGCCCCGCCCCACGAAACACCGATCGCATTGACCTGCCCGTAGTTGAGGTAATCGAGCATGCGCGCTGCGAGCTTGGCCAGCCCCGGAAAGCGATAAGGCCGATTGGGTGTCGACGAACCACCGACCCCCGGCACATCGAACGCGATGACTTCCAGGTCCGGATCCAGTGCTTCGACAAACGGGAACACCAGCTCCAGGTTGGCCCCGATGCCGTTGAATATCAGCAGTGGTGTCAGATGGCTCTTGCCTGGGCGCACGGCCGTACGAATTGTGTGTCCGTTCAGGTCGATGGAGCGAAAAACAAACGGTTGCGGCATGCGCTAAGCCCTGTTGATTTAACCGCCGGGAACGCACCCCGGTTTTTTTCAAGACTGACGGGTCTAACGCTCGTGAACATAGGTTCCAGGCGCTGCCTCGGCTGCCGGATAGGCTTTGTTGCCGAGCCCGGCAGGCGCCTTTTTCAACTTGCCCGAGCGCGTGGCCAGCCATTCTTGCCAGTGTAGCCACCAGGAATCGGTGTGCTTGGTCGCGTTTTCCTGCCAGGCCGCCGGGTCTGCTGGCAGCTCGTCGTGAGTCATGTAACGCGACTTGGGGTTGCCCGGCGGGTTGAGGATGCTCTGGATATGGCCGCTGCTGGACAGTACAAACTCGGTCTTGCCACCAAACAGCCGTGCTGATTTGTAGCATGAGGCCCACGGCGTGATGTGGTCATTGGTGCCAGCCAGGCAGAACACGTCGGCCGTTACCTGCTTGAGGTCGATCGGCGTGCCGCAGACTTCCAGCGCGTTGGCGCGGGTCAGCGGGTTGTTCTTGAACATTTCGATCAGGTCGCCGTGAAAGGCGGCGGGCAGGCGTGTGGTGTCGTTGTTCCAGAACAGAATGTCGAAGACGGGCGGCTCGTTGCCCAGCAGGTAATTGTTGACCCAGTAATTCCAGATCAGGTCGTTAGGGCGCATCCAGGCAAACACCTTGGCCATGTCACGACCTTCCAGCACGCCCGCCTGATAGGAATGGCGCTTGGCGGTTTCCAAAGTCTGCTCGTCGACGAACAGCGCGACCTCGGTATCCAGCGTTGTATCGAGCACGCTGACCAGCAGGGTCATGGCGTTGACTTTCTTTTCGCCCAAGGCTGCGTAGTGGCCCAGCAGCGCCGTGCAGGTAATGCCGCCGGAGCAGGCACCCAGCATGTTGAGGTCTTTGCTGCCGGTGATCGCCAGCACCACATCGACCGCTTCCTTGAGCGCCTCGATATAGGTCGACAGCCCCCATTCGCGTTGCGCCTTGGTCGGGTTGCGCCAACTGATGATGAAGGTCTGCACGTTACTGCGCAGGCAGAAGCGCGCCAGGCTTTTTTCCGGGCTCAGGTCGAAGACATAGAATTTGTTGATCTGCGGCGGGATCACCAGCAGCGGTCGCTCGTGAACCTGCTCGGTAATCGGCTTGTACTGGATCAGTTCCAGTACGTCATTGCGAAACACCACGGCCCCCTCGGTGGTGCCCAGGTTTTTGCCAACCTCAAACGCGTCCATGTTGACCTGGCTCGGCATTCCGCCGTTGTTCACCAGGTCCTTGGCCAAGTGCGACAGACCATCGAGCAGGCTTTTACCGCCGGTTTCAAAGAACCGTTTCACGGCGGCCGGGTTAGCGGCAGAGTTGGTCGGTGACATGGCCTCGGTCATGAGGTTGATCACAAAGTGCGCGCGACTGATGTCTTGCGGGGTGAGATCGCTGCCACCGATCCAGTCATGCAGTTCCTTGCGCCAGGCGAGGTAAGTCTGCAAGTAACGGCGATACAGCGGGTTCTGGCTCCAGGCCGGATCAGCGAAGCGGCGGTCTTCCGGTGTTGGCTGCAAGGCAGATTTACCGAAAATTACATTGCCGAGTTCGACGCTCAGGTGTGCGACGTGCTTGATGCTGTGGATCGGTTGTTTGAAAGCCTGACGCAAAACCATCCGGGCAGTGCTCAGTAAATCCTTGCGCCGCAGGCCAACGACTGGGTTGAGGCCCAAGGTGTGCTCGGAAGCCTGGCGCTGCAGGTCATCGTCTTTCGCGTTACTCATCTACGACGCTCCATTGTCTTGATGCGAACACTGACATTCCTTGCCCGTGAACCAGTGACACAGGCGGTTAGCCAGCACTACTGCTCGTGTAACTCATGCCTTGCAGGCTGTTTCTCGCATCGACTTCGATGCAGGGAACTTGCCAAGGTTATTGGTTACGCGAGATTTCAAAAAATCGCAAGCAGCGTCAGCCACTCATTGGCCGCTGTGCGGAACATTGAAACAAAAACGATTAGAAAGCGCGTCCTAAAACGGCGAGCGGTGAGGCTGCACGGGTTTGAATGTTCTGTGAGGATCGCGCGGGCGGGCGGGATCAGAGCATCAGCTTGATGACTTGCTCGGAGGGATCGCGGGATTTGCCGGCTTTTTTCAGCTCTTGCAGATAGTCCTCCCACAGGGACTCCTGGCGTCTTGCCAGCTCGTACAGGTACTCCCAGGTGAACAGTCCTGAGTCGTGACCATCATCAAAGGTCAATTTCAGTGCATATTGCCCTGCCGGCTCGACCTTGCTCAGACCGACGCCCAGTTTGCCGAATTGCAGGATCGGCCTGCCATGGCCCTGAACCTCGGCAGAAGGGGAATGCACCCGCAGAAATTCGGCGGGCAGATGATATTCCTCATCCGGCGCGTACTTCAGCGTCAGGGTTTTGGAAGCTTTGTGCAGCTGGATGGCGGTGGGGAGCATTGAAAGCAGCCTCAAGGAATAGCAGCTACAAGCTACAGGCAGAAGCAAAAAAGCTGCAAGAGGAGAACCTCTTGCAGCTTGTAGCTAACCGCTTGCAGCTTTAAAGGATATACCGCGAGAGGTCTTCGTTTTCGGCCAGATCGCCCAAGTGGCTGTTGACGTATTCTGCATCGATTTCAATCGGTGCTGCGTCAGGGCTGATAGCCAGATCGCCAGCGCTGAACGAGACTTCCTCAAGCAGACGCTCAAGCAGCGTGTGCAGGCGACGGGCACCGATGTTCTCGGTTTTCTCGTTGACCTGCCAGGCAATCTCGGCAAGACGCTTGATGCCTTCAGGCTTGAACTCGATCTTCAGGCCTTCGGTCTTGAGCAGCTCGCGATACTGTTCGGTCAACGACGCATGTGGCTCGCTGAGAATGCGTTCGAAGTCCTGCGGCGATAGCGCCTTGAGTTCAACGCGGATCGGCAGACGACCTTGCAGCTCGGGGACCAGATCACTTGGCTTGCTCAAATGGAACGCGCCAGATGCAATGAACAGGATGTGGTCAGTCTTGACCATGCCCAGTTTGGTATTCACGGTGCAGCCTTCGATCAGCGGCAGCAGGTCGCGCTGTACGCCTTCCCGGGACACATCGACACCGCCCGAATTACCGCGCTTGGCAACCTTGTCGATTTCGTCGATGAACACGATGCCGTGTTGCTCGACCGCTTCCAGCGCCTTGGCCTTCAACTCTTCGTCATTGACCAGACGGCCCGCTTCTTCTTCGCGTACTAGCTTGAGCGCGTCCTTGACCTTGAGTTTGCGGCTCTTGGTCTTGCCTTTGCCCATGTTGGCAAACAGGCTCTGCAGCTGATTGGTCATTTCTTCCATGCCGGGTGGCGCGGAGATATCCACACCTACGGCTTCGTTGATCTCGATCTCGATTTCCTTGTCGTCCAGCTGGCCTTCGCGCAAACGCTTGCGGAACAGCTGACGGGTGTTGGAATCGTTGCTTTGAGCAGGGTCTTCATTGAAACCGACACGCGCAGGCGGCAACAGGGCATCGAGAATACGGTCTTCGGCCGCGTCTTCGGCGCGATGACGGACCTTGATGATCTCCTGTTCACGCAGAAGCTTGATAGCCGCATCGGCCAGGTCGCGGATGATCGACTCGACATCGCGTCCTACATAGCCCACTTCGGTGAACTTGGTCGCTTCAACCTTGATGAACGGCGCATTGGCGAGCTTGGCCAGGCGACGGGCGATTTCGGTCTTGCCGACACCGGTCGGGCCGATCATCAGAATGTTCTTGGGCGTCACTTCAACGCGCAGCTCTTCATGCAGCTGCATGCGGCGCCAGCGATTGCGCAGGGCAATGGCGACGGCGCGCTTGGCATCGTCCTGGCCGATGATATGGCGGTTAAGTTCGTGGACGATTTCGCGGGGAGTCATGGACATGGTAATTCACGGTCCTCTGGTACGGTCAAGCCGAAGGGGCCGCAGACTGTGCGGCCCGGCAAGGGCTTAGCCGACGAGGTCCTGCTCCTCAATGGTGATGTTGTGGTTGGTGAACACGCAAATGTCGCCAGCGATATGCAACGAGGTCTCGGCGATTTCGCGTGCCGACAGGTCGGTCTTGAGCAGCAGGGCGCGTGCGGCGGCCTGAGCAAATGCGCCGCCGGAGCCCATGGCGATCAGGCCGTCCTCGGGCTCGACCACATCGCCGTTGCCGGTGATGATCAGCGAGGCGTCCTTGTTGGCGACGGCCAGCATTGCTTCAAGACGGCTCAGCGAGCGATCGGTACGCCAGTCCTTGGCCAGCTCGACAGCTGCACGAACCAGATGCCCCTGGTGTTTTTCCAGCTGGGCTTCAAAGCGTTCGAACAGCGTGAATGCATCGGCGGTTGCGCCAGCGAACCCGGCGATTACTTCACCGTGATAAAGACGGCGCACCTTCTTGGCGTTGCCTTTCATGACGGTGTTGCCCAGAGAAACCTGGCCGTCGCCAGCCATGACGACTTTACCGTGGCGGCGCACTGAAACGATGGTGGTCAAGGGAGAGTCTCCACACTGCGGGGCGAAAATGCCCTGATGCAAACTCATATGGGGGTGTGGGTGAGTATTTCAACCTTGGGGGTAAATCGGGGGGAAATGATCGTACGATTCTTGTCCCAACCCTTTAAGCGGACCGGACGACGCTTCTTTTGTCCGCGATCTCCCTGCTTTTATGGGAGCGGACTTGTCCGCGATGGGCTGAGAAGCGGCCCCAGAATAGGCTGCCTCGGCTGCGCCTGATAAACCGATGCGGCTGGTTTTGCTGCCGGTTCCCGGCAGATCGCGGACAAGTCCGCTCCTACGACGACCCGGCAGAAGCTCCGTTTTTCGTACTCATCGAAACATCGCGATGAGCATGGAAACAGAGGTGCTTTGACTAACGGCTCTGACGCTGTTGCAACAACAGGTTACTAAATCCACCGCTTGCCAGTTGTTTCTGGGCGGTGGTCAGTTGTTCGCGGTTGCTGAACGGGCCGACCAGTACGCGGTACCAGGTTTCATCTTTCACAGTACCTGACTCGACGGTAGACGTCTGGCCCAGCAGGATGATCTGCGCGCGGACTTTCTCGGCGTCAGCCTGTTTGCGGAACGAGCCCGCCTGCAGGAAGAACGTCGTGACTGCTGCCGGCTTGGTCGTGGCAACCGGTGGCGCCGGCGGAGGCGTCAGGCCGCTGAGGGCTGCCTGGGCACGTGCCGTGTCGATCTTGGCTGCCTGCTCCGGCGAGACCGGTGCTGTCGGTGCCACAGGCGGCGGGGTCTTCTCCGGCACGGCTTCGTTCGGCACGATCACTTCCGATTCCGGCAGCAATGTGTAGAAGTCGTACTTCGGCTTGACCGGAGCCGTCGGGCTCGGTGGTGTTTTATTCGCCTCGGCGATCTTCGCGGCCTTGGCGTCCGCCTTGACCCGCTTGACGTCTTCGCCGCCCGGTTCAAGCTTCATCAGAAAGACCACGAACGCACCCACGGTCAAGCCAATCGCCAGCCACAACCATCCTGGAATCGGCTTCTTCGCGGGTGCCTGATAACGGCTGGCGCCCCGCTTGGGTGCCGGTTTCTTCTTCGCAACTGCCAACTTACATACGCTCCAGAGTTTCCAGACCCAACAGGTCCAGGCCTTGCTTGAGGGTGCGGCCGGTCAGGGCAGCCAGACGCAGACGGCTTTGCTGCTGATCGGGATTTTCCGCACCAAGGATCGGGCAGTTTTCGTAAAAGCTCGAAAACAGACCCGCAAGGTCATACAGGTAAGCACAAAGTACGTGCGGTGTGCCTTTTTCTGCGACGTTATTCAATGTTTCAGTGAACTGCGCCAGACGTGCAGCCAGTTCCTGCTCTTGCGGTGCTGCCAGGACAATCTGCCCCTTGCTGGCGTCGAACGGCGTGCCCAGCTTGCGGAATACACCGGCCACACGGGTGTAGGCGTACAGCAGATAAGGCGCGGTATTGCCTTCGAAGCTCAGCATCTGATCGAAGTTGAAGCTGTAATCACTGGCGCGGTGCTTGGACAGGTCAGCGTATTTCACCGCGCTGATGCCCACGGCTTTGGCGATGCTGCGCAGCTCGGCCTCGGCGACTTCCGGGTTCTTTTCCTTCACCAGCGTGTAGGCACGTTCTTCGGCTTCATCGAGCAGGTCGATGAGTTTGACCGTGCCGCCGTCGCGGGTCTTGAACGGACGGCCATCGGCGCCGTTCATGGTGCCAAAACCCATGTGTTCCAGCTGCATGCCGTCGTGGACGAAACCGGCGCGGCGAGCGACTTCGAACACTTGCTGGAAGTGCAGGGCCTGACGCTGGTCGACGAAATACAGCACGCGGTCGGCCTTGAGCACCTTACTGCGGTAGCGGATGGCGGCCAGATCGGTGGTGGCGTACAGGTAGCCGCCACCGGCCTTCTGCACGATCACCGGCAGAGGCGTGTCATCGGCGGTGCGGAATTCTTCGAGGAACACACATTGCGCACCGTTGCTCTCGACCAGCAGGCCAGTGGCTTTCAGATCGTTGACCACGTTGGCCAGGTCATCGTTGTAGGCACTTTCGCCCATCACGTCTGCCGGGGTCAGCTTGACGTTGAGGCGCTCGTAGGTTTCCTGGCAGTGCGACAGCGAGATGTCCTTGAAGCGTGTCCACAGGGCCAGACACTCGGCATCGCCTGCCTGCAACTTGACCACCAGGCCTCGCGCCCGCTCGGCGAACTCTTCGGATTCGTCAAAGCGCTGCTTGGCGGCGCGGTAGAAGTTTTCCAGGTCGGACAGCTCGTCGCTGGTCGCCGGTTTTTCCTGCAGATAGGCCAGCAGCATGCCGAACTGGGTGCCCCAGTCGCCCACATGGTTCTGGCGAATGACTGTGTCGCCCAAAAACGTCAGAACGTTCGCCACGCCGTCGCCAATAATGGTCGAGCGCAAATGGCCAACGTGCATTTCCTTGGCCAGATTCGGTGCCGACAGATCGACGACCACGCGCTGTACAGCGCCCGCCTTGCGGACTGACAGGTGCGCGTCGGCCAGTGCAGCGTCGAGGCGTGCGGCCAGCGCCGCAGTGTTCTGGAAGAAGTTCAGAAAGCCCGGACCGGCAATTTCGACCTTGCTGACCTGCTCGTCGGAAGGCAGGGCGGCGATCAGCTTTTCAGCCAGATCGCGCGGTTTCATGCCGGCAGGCTTGGCGAGCATCATCGCGATATTGCTGGCGAAATCGCCGTGCGTCTTGTCGCGGGCGTTTTCCACCTGAATCGCCGGCGTCAGCCCTTCTGGCAAGACGCCCTCGGTGACGAGACGGGTCAGGGCTTGTTGAATCAGCTGGCGAATGGTGTCTTTCATTGTGCTCTCTTCGACCGCAAGCGCGGTGGCGCTTCGATGCGCGGGTGGAAAAACTCCGCATTATCCGTTGCTCAAGCGTGCTTGCCAACGGCGTGACTTAATAAAGATCCACCGGGTCCACATCCAGCGACCATCTGACCTGTCGTCCGCTGGGCATCTGCTCCAGCGCGAGCAGCCAGGTGGCAAGCAATTTGTGCAGTGGCGCGCGTGCGCTGGACTGTATCAGCAGCTGTGCCCGGTAACGCCCGGCGCGGCGTTCCATAGGTGCCGGAACCGGCCCCAGCAGCTCGATGCCGCCCAGGCCCATTTGCGCAACCAGTTGCTCGGCGTCACTGCAAGCCTGATCGAGAAAGGCTTCGGCCTGCCCCGGCTTGTGCGCTTCGGCGCGCAGCAGGGCGAGGTGTGAAAACGGCGGCAAGCCAGCCGAACGACGCTCGCTCAAGGCCTGCTCGGCGAAGGCGAAATAACCCTGCTCGGTCAGTTGGATCAGCAGTGGGTGATCGGCCAGATGAGTCTGGATGATCACCTTGCCCGGCTCTTCCGCGCGGCCTGCACGACCTGCAACCTGCACGATCAACTGCGCCATGCGCTCGCTGGCCCGGAAGTCACCGGAAAACAGCCCGCCGTCGGCATCCAGAATCGACACCAGCGTTACCCGTGGGAAGTGATGCCCTTTGGCGAGCATTTGCGTGCCCACCAGAATGCACGGCTGGCCGCGCTGGATGGTCGCGAATAACTGATTCATGGCGTCCTTGCGCGAGGTGCTGTCGCGATCCACGCGCAGCACGGGAAAGTCCGGAAACAGGATCGCCAGGCGCTCTTCGGCGCGCTCGGTGCCCGCGCCTACCGGGCGCAAATCCACTTTGCCGCAGGACGGGCACTGGCGCGGTACACGTTCGACATACCCGCAGTGATGGCAGCGCAGCTCGCCCGAGCGCTGGTGCACGGTCATGCGCGCATCGCAGCGCTGGCAGCCAGACATCCAGCCGCAGTCGTGGCACAACAAGGTGGGTGCGAAGCCGCGACGGTTGAGGAAGACCAGCACCTGCTGACCTGCCGCAAGCGTCTGGCCGATAGCCTGCTGCATCGGCCCGGAAATGCCGCTGTCCAGTGGCCTGCTTTTGACGTCCAGGCGCATGAAGCGCGGCTGTTGCGCACCGCCTGCACGCTGGTTCAGGCGTAACAGGCCGTAGCGGCCGGTGTAGGCGTTGTGCAGGCTTTCCAGGGACGGGGTGGCCGAGCCCAGGACAATCGGAATGTTTTCCTGACGGGCCCGCACCAGGGCCAGATCACGGGCGTGATAGCGCAGACCTTCCTGCTGTTTATAGGAGCCATCGTGTTCTTCGTCGATGATGATCAGCCCGGGGTTTTTCATCGGCGTGAACAGCGCCGAGCGCGTGCCGATAATAATGTCGGCCTCGCCATCGCGGGCTGCCAGCCAGGCATCCAGTCGTTCGCGGTCGTTGACTGCCGAATGCAGCAGCGCGATGCGGGCATTGAAGCGCTGTTCGAAACGCGCCAGGGTTTGTGGCCCCAGGTTGATTTCCGGAATCAGCACCAGCGCCTGTTTGCCGGCCTCAAGCGTTTCGCGGATCAGTTGCAGATAGACTTCAGTCTTGCCACTGCCAGTGACGCCAGCCAGCAAAAACGCATGAAAGCTGTCGAACCCGGCACGGATAGCTTCGTAAGCAGCGCGTTGCTCGGTGTTGAGCGGCAATTCAGGCTGGGCCAGCCAGTGTTCATGGCGTGCACTGGGTGCGTGGCTGCGAACCTCGACATATACCAGCTCCTTGGCCAGCAGCAGGTTGAGGCTGTCTTTATTAAGCATCAGCTTGCTCAGCAACTGATGCGCCACGCCATGCGGGTGCTGGGCGAGGGTGGTCAGCGCTTCGCGTTGCTTGGGCGCTCGCGCGATGCGCGGGTCGCCGACGCTGGCACCCGGTGCAACGTGCCAGAAGCGTTCCTGGCGACTTTCGGCCAGTTCGCCCTGACGCAACAGCACCGGCAAGGCCCAGCTCAGCGTGTCGCCCAGGCTGTGCTGATAATACTGCGAGGTCCACAGGCACAGCTTGAACAGCGCGGGCGGCAATGGCGCTTCGCTGTCGAGCAGGGCGATGGCCGGTTTGAGCTTGTCGGCAGGCACTTCGCTGTGATCGACCACTTCCACCAGAATGCCGATCATTTCCCGTCGCCCGAATGGCACCCGCAGACGCATGCCAGGCTGCAGGGCGCTACGCGACACGCCCGCAGGAGCGCGGTAGTCGAACAGGCGGCGAAGCGGCGAGGGCAGGGCAAGGCGCAGGATGGCGTCGGGCACGCGTTGTTTCCCTGTGGTGATAAGTGATGACGGAGGCGCGATCTTAGCAGACGACCGGTGTGAAGGTTCGCTTGCGTCGTTGCAATTGTCTGGTACTATCCGCAGCCTATTTCCGTGCGGTATTCAACAATAGTGTTGGATGGCGGCGCGTTAGACCGAGGAAGTACCGATGAAAGCTGATATCCATCCAGTTTACGAAGCCATTGACGCTACCTGCAGCTGCGGCAATGTCATCAAGACCCGTTCCACCCTGGCCGCTCCGCTGAGCCTGGACGTGTGCAACGAGTGCCACCCGTTCTACACCGGCAAGCAGAAGACGCTTGACGTTGGCGGCCGTGTCGACAAGTTCAAATCCCGTTTCGGTGCGTTCGGCGCTACCAAAGCGAAGTAAGACTGGCTGCCCCATGGGCATCTCCAGACTGCTTGAAAAGGCGCTCCTTGTGGGCGTCTTTTTTATGCCCGCGATTTGGGTGTCCGGCGCGCAGGCCTTCTGTCCTGCGCCTGCTTCGTTGCCGGTTGCACAGGTGCAGCGCGTGGTCGATGGCGACACGCTGCGTCTGAGTGATGGTCGCAGCGTGCGGATGATTGGGCTCAACACGCCTGAGACCGGCAAGAAAGGCCAGTCTGCCGAGCCGTTTGCCGAGGCTGCGAAAAGACGTTTGCAGGCACTGGTGGATGAAAGCGGCGGTCAGATCGGTTTGCGTGTCGGCCAGCAGGGCAAGGACCATTACGGTCGTACTCTGGCCAACGTCTATGATCGCAAGGGTGCAAACCTTGAGGTGCAGTTGCTCAGCGAAGGGCTGGGGTATCTGGTGGCCGTTGCGCCCAACGTTGCGCTGGTCGATTGCCAGCAAGTTGCCGAACGTGCGGCGCGGCAGGCGCAATTGGGTGTGTGGCGCGACCCGCCGGTTCAGCCCTCGACCAGGCTGAGCAAAAGCGGCTTTGCGATTGTGTCCGGTCAGGTCAAGAGCGTGCAACCACCCCGCGATGCTGAGCCCGTCAGGTCGATAGATACTGCCTTTTGGCCAGTTGTCTGGCGATGGGTGGCCGGTTGTTCACGTTTCAGGCATCTAAGCGTAAAGTCTAATCCTGTGCCTATTGACAGCAGTGGCTGGCCAGTCTTGTTAGGACTATGCATCTTGCGTATCCTCGGCGGTCCGTCTGTCCCACAGTAAAAAAAGCGGAATCCAATACATGTCAGATTTGAAAACTGCCGCGCTCGAATACCATGCCAATCCTCGTCCGGGGAAGCTGAGCGTCGAACTCACCAAGCCGACTGCAACCGCTCGTGACCTGGCTCTGGCCTACAGCCCTGGCGTTGCTGAACCCGTGCGTGAAATTGCCCGTGACCCCGAGCTGGCTTACAAGTACACCGGCAAAGGCAACCTGGTAGCAGTTATTTCCGATGGCACCGCTATTCTCGGCCTCGGCGATCTGGGCCCATTGGCCTCCAAGCCGGTCATGGAAGGTAAAGGGGTTCTGTTCAAGCGTTTCGCCGGTATCGACGTTTTCGATATCGAAGTCGATTCCGAAAGCCCACAGGCCTTCATCGACACCGTAAAACGTATCTCCATCACCTTCGGTGGCATCAACCTGGAAGACATCAAGGCACCTGAGTGCTTTGAAATCGAGAAAGCGCTGATCGAACAGTGCGACATCCCGGTTTTCCACGATGACCAGCACGGCACCGCTATCGTGACTGCTGCCGGCATGATCAACGCACTGGAAATTGTCGGTAAAACCCTCGATACCGCGAAGATCGTCTGCCTGGGCGCTGGCGCTGCAGCCATCTCCTGCATGAAGCTGCTGGTGAGCATGGGCGCGAAGATCGAAAACATCTTCATGGTCGATCGTACCGGCGTCATTCACTCCGGCCGTACCGACCTGAACCAGTACAAGGCTGTGTTCGCTCACGCGACCGAGAAACGCTCGCTGACCGATGCGCTGGATGGCGCTGACGTATTCGTGGGCCTGTCAGGTCCTAATCTGCTGAGCGCTGAAAACCTCAAGCTGATGGCCAAGGACCCGATCGTGTTCGCCTGCTCGAACCCGGACCCGGAGATCTCCCCGGAGCTGGCTCACGCCACCCGTAGCGATGTGATCATGGCGACCGGCCGTTCGGATTACCCGAACCAGGTCAACAACGTTCTGGGCTTCCCGTTCATCTTCCGCGGTGCTCTGGACGTTCGCGCCAAGCGTATCAACGAAGAAATGAAGATCGCTGCAGCCAACGCCCTGCGTGAACTGGCCAAACTGCCTGTTCCTCAGGAAGTCAGCGATGCCTACGGCGGTATCAAACTGGAATTCGGTCGTGAGTACATCATCCCGAAACCAATGGACACCCGCCTGCTGGGCTTGATCGCCGATGCAGTTGCCAAGGCAGCCATCGAGAGCGGTGTTGCCACCCTGCCGTATCCGAAGCACTACCCGCTGACCAGCGTGGACGATGTGTTCAAGGGCTGATCCCTGACCCAATAAAAAACCCCTGCAGCGATGCAGGGGTTTTTTTATGCCTGGAATTGAGATTATCGTTCCTCACGCTCCAGCGTGTGAATGCCCTGGGTGACGCTCTGCGTCACAAATCTGCGCCGCGCCGCTGAATCAAAAGAGGACGCGGAGCGTCCGGAACGGCATGCGACGCAGAGCGTCGCACGATAGTTGGGATTAACAGGATAGTTGGGATCATCGTTCCTCACGCTCCAGCGTGGGAATGCCTTGGGTGACGCTCCGCGTCACAAATCTGCGCAGCGCCGCTGAATCAAAAGAGGACGCGGAGCGTCCAGAACGGCATGCGACGCGGAGCATCGCACGATAGTTGGGATTAACGGGATAGTGGGGATCATCGTTCCTCACGCTCCAGCGTGGGAATGCCTTGGGTGACGCTCCGCGTCACAAATCTGCGCAGCGCCGCTGAATCAAAAGAGGACGCGGAGCGTCCAGAACGGCATGCGACGCAGAGCGTCGCACGATAGTTGGGATTAACAGGATAGTTGGGATCATCTTTCCTCACGCTCCCGCGTGGGAATGCCTTGGGTGACGCTCTGCGTCACCTGCCTGCGCAGTGCTATCAGAACAAATCGATCGGTGCTGACTCATCCGCTGGCAACGGGCTGCCCGGTGCGCTGCTGCCGCCCAGTTCGTTGACGCTTGGCGGTGTGTCTTCGCTTTTGAACAGTTCGAAGAACGCGTTCGGCGTGCTGGGCGTGGCAGCGCGGCCGCTCAGTGGGTCTACGCGCAGGCTGAGGATGCCCGGCGGTTCTGCCTGCTGATGCGGTGGCTTGTCCTTGAGTGCAGCGCTCATGTAGTCCATCCAGATCGGCAGGGAGACCGTACCGCCAAATTCATGACGACCAAGGCTTTCAGGCTGATCGAAGCCGCTCCAGACAGTTGTCACATAGTCCGCGTTGTAACCGGAGAACCACGCATCCTTGGAATCGTTGGTCGTACCGGTCTTGCCGGCGATATCCGGCCTGTTCATCGACAGAGCGCGCCGTCCGGTGCCGCGCTTGATTACGTCCTGCAACATGCTGTTCAGAATGTAGGTCGTGCGGCCATCCACAACGCGCTCTGCAACGGCGGGCGCTTGCGGCTGGGCCGGTGTCCCTAGTGGGCCTGCGATCACGCTCGGGCTATCATGCACGGCAAAGGTCGATGTGTTGGGCGCAGTATTGACGTCGTTGGCCGGAACGCTTGGCGGATTGGCCACAAACAGGGTCTGCCCGTCACGGTTCTCGATGGTCTGGATCAGATAAGGACTGACCTTGTAACCGCCATTGGCAAAGGTGGCCCAGCCGGTGGCGATTTCCATGGGGGTCAATGTAGCCGTGCCCAATGCCAGCGACAGGTTGCGCGGCAAGTCTTGCTTGGAGAAGCCAAAGCGGGTGATGTAGTCGATGGTGCTGTCGATACCGAGGGCCTGGAGCAGGCGGATCGATACCAGGTTGCGAGACTTGTACAGCGCCTCGCGCAGGCGGATCGGCCCAAGGAAGGTGTTGGTGTCATTTTTCGGACGCCATACCTTGTCCAGATACTCGTCGACAAACACGATGGGTGCGTCGTTCACCAGACTGGAGGCGGTGTAGCCATTATCCAGTGCAGCGCTGTAGATGAACGGTTTGAAGCTGGAGCCCGGCTGACGCTTGGCCTGCATGGCGCGGTTGTAGTTGCTCTGCTCGAAAGCGAAGCCGCCGACCAGTGCACGAATGGCGCCGTTTTGCGGGTCAAGCGAGACCAGGGCGCTCTGCGCGACGGGAATTTGACTGAATTTCAGCGAACCGTCGTCCTGGCGCAACAGCCGAACAAGATCGCCCACCTTCGCAACATCGCCTGGCTGCTTCGGATTCGCGCCCAGGCTGTTGGTATTCAGATAAGGCCGCGCCCACTTCATGGTGGCCCAATCGACGGTTTCTTCCTTCTCGCCGTTGCGGGTCAGCACGCGCAAGCCGGTCTTGTCGACCTGGGTCACGATGCCGGGCTCGAGGCCATTGATCATGCGTTGTTTGGTCAGTTCCTGTACCCAGTTGGCGCGCGTCATGCCCGGGAAGCGGCTTTCCGGGCCGCGATAGCCGTGGCGCTGGTCGTAATCAATCAGGCCCTGCTGGATGGACTTGTTGGCGTGTTCCTGAAGGTCGCTCGGCACCGTGGTAGTGACGCGGAAGCCCTCTGTATAGGCCTCGCTGCCGTAACGGCCGACCATTTCGGCGCGCGCCATTTCAGCAATGTACGGCGCGTTCACTTCCGGCGTCGGCACGTGATAGCTGGCGTTGAGCGGTTCGTTCAAGGCTGTCTGGTAAGCGGTCTGGTCAATCTTGCCCAGGCGATACATGCGGCCGAGGATCCAGTCGCGGCGTTCCTTGGCGCGGGTCGGGTTGGCCAGCGGGTTGAAGCGTGACGGCGCCTTGGGCAGACCGGCAATCATGGCCATTTGCGCAAGGCTTACATCGCGAATCGATTTGCCATAGTAGACTTGCGCCGCGGCTTCGATTCCGTAGGCGCGGTTACCCAGATAAATCTTGTTGACGTACAGCTCGAGAATCTCGTCTTTGGTAAGTTGGCGCTCGATTTGCAAGGCCAACAGAATCTCGGTGGTTTTGCGTGAAAAGCTTCTTTCGCTGGTCAGGAAGAAGTTTTTCGCGACCTGCATGGTGATGGTACTGCCGCCTGACTGAATATGGCCGCTTTTTACCAGTTGTGTGGCAGCGCGCATCAGGCTGCTCGGGTCGACGCCATAGTGGTTGGCAAAGTTGTCGTCTTCGGCCGATAGCAGGGCGTTGATGAAGTTGGGCGGAATTTCCGCGAAGCGAATCGGCGTGCGGCGCATCTCGCCAAACTCGGCAATCAGCTTGCCGTCGCTGCTGAATACGCGCAGGGGAATTTGCAGTTGAATGCTTCGCAGCGCTTCAACCGATGGCAGGGTCGGGCTCAGGTAGAGAAACGCGCCACTCAGGCCAAGCAACAGCGAGCAGAATACCGCGACGAGGGACCACCAGAAAAACTTCAGCAGGCGTATCAAGGCTTTTGGATTTCCAGAAAAAATAATGGGTTAAGCGCAGGCATTTACAAATGAACACGCCTTGAAGCTTTCTTAAATGAAAAAATCGCTGGGCATTATAAGCATTTTTCGTCCACGAGCGTGATTTGCGCTACTGTCAAGGCTGTCGACAGTGACGTTGGCCCGAAATAACTCCGTAAGTGGCGGAAACTCATAGGAATCAGGTTGTGTTCGAACTCTTCAGTAAGAAGGCCAACACCCTTCTAGGGATCGATATTAGCTCCACCTCGGTAAAACTCCTGGAATTGAGTCGTTCCGGCACTCGTTACAAGGTCGAGTCTTACGCAGTCGAGCCGTTGCCGGCCAACGCTGTCGTCGAAAAGAATATTGCCGAGCTCGAAGGAGTTGGTCAGGCGCTGTCTCGCGTGCTCGCCAAGGCCAAGACCAGCGTCAAGATCGTGGCGGTCGCCGTAGCCGGTTCCGCCGTGATCACCAAGACGATTGAAATGGACGCCGGTCTTTCCGACGACGACATGGAAAACCAGCTCAAGCTTGAGGCTGACCAGTACATCCCTTATCCGCTGGAAGAAGTCGCCATCGATTTCGAAGTGCAGGGCTACTCGGTGCGCAATCCCGAACGCGTCGAAGTATTGCTGGCTGCCTGCCGCAAAGAGAACGTCGAAGTGCGTGAGGCGGCGCTGGCTCTGGCCGGGCTGACCGCGCGCGTGGTGGACGTCGAGGCCTATGCCCTGGAGCGCTCGTTCGGCCTGCTGGCTGCGCAACTGGGTAACGGTCATGACGAGCTTACCGTGGCGGTGGTCGATATCGGCGCCACCATGACCACCCTCAGCGTGCTGCATCATGGCCGGATCATCTATACCCGCGAGCAACTGTTCGGCGGCCGCCAGCTGACTGACGAAATCCAGCGCCGCTATGGCCTTTCCATGGAGGAGGCCGGGCTTGCCAAGAAGCAGGGCGGGTTGCCCGACGACTATGTCAGCGAGGTGCTGGACCCCTTCAAGGATGCGTTGGTGCAGCAGGTCTCCCGTTCTTTGCAGTTCTTCTTTGCGGCCGGTCAATACAACTCCGTGGATCACATCATGCTGGCAGGCGGCACGGCTTCGATTTCAGGGCTGGAGCATTTGATTCAACGACGCATTGGCACCCCGACGATGGTCGCTAACCCGTTTGCCGACATGGCCCTGAGCTCCAAGGTCAATGCCGGGGCGCTGGCCAGTGACGCTCCCGCGTTGATGATCGCGTGCGGTCTGGCGTTGAGGAGCTTCGACTGATGGCGCGGATCAACTTATTACCGTGGCGCGAAGAGCTTCGCGAAGAACGTAAAAAGCGCTTCCTGACCGCGCTGGTCGGCGTGTTGGTGGTGTCAGTCGGTATTCTGTTTCTGATTGATCGTTACGTCAGCAACGCCATTGAGCATCAGATGGCGCGCAACGCGTTTGTGCAGACGCAGATCGCTCAGCTCGATATACGCATCAAGGAGATCAGCGACCTGAAGGCGCGTCGCAAACAGTTACTTGAGCGCATGAAGATCATTCAGGACCTGCAAGGCAACCGCCCGATCACGGGGCGTGTATTCGATCAACTGGCGCGCACTCTTCCGGATGGCGTTTATTTCTCGCAGGTCAAAATGACCGACAAGCTGATTGCCATCAGTGGCGCTGCCGAATCGAACAACCGGGTTTCCGACCTGATGCGCAACCTTGAAGCCTCTGACTGGCTGGAAGCGCCGAGCCTGACCGAAGTGAAGGCCACGACTGCAGGGGCCGTGGATCAGGCCAACGTCTTTCAGTTGACAGTGCGTCAGACCCAGCCGCCGGTTGCCGCGGCTGCACCCGCTGCAACTACGCCTGCTACAGGAGCCAAGCCATGAATATGTCTGAATGGCTGGAAGGGCTTCGCAAGGTTGACCTGAGCGAGCTGGACCTGAACAACCTGGGTTCCTGGCCAGCAGCGGTCAAGGCCATTGCCGGCGTGCTGGTCGCGGTACTGATTTTCGCACTGGGCTACTTCTTCTTTATTCAGGACCTGGAAACCCAGCTGGAAAGCGCACAGAACAGTGAAGTGACGCTCAAGGAGCAGTTTTCCAACAAGGCCTTCCAGGCTGCCAACCTTGAGCCTTACAAGAAGCAGATGGAAGAAATGGAAAACACCTTCGGGGCCCTGCTGCGGCAATTGCCCAGCGACACCGAAGTGCCTGGCTTGCTTGAGGATATAACCCGGACCGGACTGGGAAGCGGGCTTGAGTTCGAGGAAATCAAGCTGCTGCCCGAGGCGGTCCAGCAGTTCTACATCGAGCTGCCGATACAGATCACGGTAGTCGGTGGTTATCACGACCTGGCAACCTTCGTCAGCGGTGTCGCCAGCCTGCCGCGCATCGTCACGCTGCATGATTTCGAGATCAAACCGGTCGATCCGAAGGTGCCGACCAAGTTGCGCATGAGCATTCTGGCCAAGACCTACCGCTACAACGATGAAGGGCTGAAGAAATGAGGGCGGCGCGATTGCTGTGCGTCAGTGTGGTTATGACAGGGTTGGCCGGTTGCGGTAATGACAATGATTTTGCCGACCTGTCGGCGTTCATGGATCAGGCCAGAGCGCGCCCGAGCGGCACTATCGAGGCCCTGCCGAAGTTTCGTCCGTATGAAGCGTTCACCTACAACGCCTCTACGCTGCGCAGTCCTTTTCAGCCTCCGGTCAAGATCGACCTGCTCAACCGCCAGAAGGGCTCGCGGCTGGTAGCACCGGACGAGCACCGGGTCAGGCAGTTCCTGGAAGGGTTCAATATCGAGTCGTTCGAGATGGTCGGCACGATTGGCAACGAGTCAGGGACATTTGCCCTGCTGCGCGGTGCGGGAGGCGTTCATCGCGTCAAGGTGGGAGATTACCTGGGCCGTAACAACGGCCGGGTAGTGTCAATCGGTGATGCGCAGGTAGATGTCATTGAAATTGTTCCTGATGGAGAGGGGGCCTGGCTGGAAAGGCCGCGCACTATCGCCCTCAAAGAACGCTCATGAAGTGGGCAAGGCCAAGTATGCACAGTAGCGCTCAACGGAAATTGATCATGACCCGGATTCTCTCGATTATCGGCGTGTCGTTATGCATCGCGATGCTTTCGCCGGTTCTCCAGGCTGCCAACCTCAAGACCCTGGATGTCGCCGCCCTGCCGGGTGATCGCATCGAGCTCAAGCTGGCATTCGACTCGCCGGTGCCTGCGCCGCGCGGTTACACCACGGCGCAACCTGCGCGTATTGCGCTGGACCTGCCGGGCGTGACCAGTCAGTTGGCGACCAAAAGCCGTGAGCTCGGTAACGGTAACGCACGCAGCGTGGTCGTTGTACAGGCTCAGGACCGCACGCGGGTAATCATCAACCTGACCATGCTTTCGCCCTACAGCTCCCGCGTCGACGGCAACAACCTTTACGTGGTTATCGGTCAGGGCGCAGCCGCTGCGCAGGCTTCCCAGCCAACCACCGCGATGGGCGCGCAACGGGTAGCGGTGCCGCCACCCACTCCGGCATCTGCCAGACCGTTTATCCCTGCGGGCGTCAAGGCTATCAGGAATGTCGATTTCCAGCGCGGCGAGCTGGGTGAAGGCAATGTGATCATAGACCTGAGCAACCCCGGTATCGCCCCGGATATTCAGGAGCAGGGCGGCAAGATCCGTGTCGACTTCGCCAAGACCCAACTGCCCGAACCGCTGCGCGTGCGGCTGGACGTCAAGGACTTCGCCACGCCGGTGCAGTTTGTCAGTGCGTCGGCTACGGGTGACAAGGCCAGTATTCTGATCGAACCGTCGGGTGCCTTCGACTACTCGGCGTTTCAGACCGAAAACAAGCTGACCATCAGTGTGCGGCCGTTGACCAATGAGGATCTTGACCGCCGCGCCGCTGACAAACCGGTGTACACCGGTGAAAAGCTATCGCTGAACTTCCAGGACATCGATGTACGCTCGGTGCTGCAACTGATTGCCGACTTCACCAACCTCAATCTGGTGGCCAGCGACACGGTTCAGGGCGGTATTACTCTGCGTCTGCAGAACGTGCCATGGGATCAGGCGCTGGACCTGGTGCTGAAAACCAAGGGCCTGGACAAGCGCAAGGTCGGCAGCGTTCTGCTGGTCGCGCCCGCCGATGAAATTGCTGCCCGCGAGCGTCAGGAGCTTGAATCGCTCAAGCAGATCGCCGAGCTGGCGCCCCTGCGTCGTGAATTGTTGCAGGTTAATTACGCCAAGGCTGCCGATATCGCCAAGCTGTTCCAGTCGGTGACCAGCGCCGAGTCCAAGACCGACGAGCGTGGCTCGATCACTGTGGACGACCGGACCAACAACATCATTGCCTATCAAACCCAGGACCGGCTCGACGAACTGCGTCGCATCGTCTCGCAACTGGACATTCCGGTGCGTCAGGTGATGATCGAGGCGCGCATCGTCGAGGCCAATGTCGATTACAACAAGCAACTGGGTGTGCGCTGGGGCGGCTCGACCAACACCAGCGGCAATGGAAAATGGACAACCTATGGCCTTGATAATAATGGCGATGAGGCAGGTAACACTGGCAGTAACGTGACCTCCAACGTGCCGTTTGTCGATATGGGCGCATCTGGCGCAACCTCCGGCATTGGCCTGGGCTTCGTCACCAACAATACGTTGCTGGACCTTGAACTGAGCGCGATGGAGAAGACCGGCAACGGTGAAATCGTCTCCCAGCCCAAGGTAGTCACTTCCGACAAGGAAACCGCCAAGATCCTCAAGGGCACCGAGATTCCGTATCAGGAATCCAGCTCCAGCGGTGCAACCACGGTGAGCTTCAAGGAGGCCTCGCTGTCGCTTGAGGTAACGCCACAGATCACGCCGGATAACCGCATCATCATGGAGGTCAAGGTCACCAAGGATGAGCCGGACTACCTGAATGCGGTGCTTGGCGTACCACCGATCAAGAAAAACGAGGTCAACGCCAAAGTGCTGATTTCCGATGGCGAAACCATCGTCATTGGTGGTGTGTTCTCAAATACGCAAAGTAAAGTTGTCGATAAAGTGCCATTTCTTGGCGATGTACCGTATCTTGGCCGGCTTTTCAGGCGCGATGTGGTATCCGAGTCCAAATCCGAGCTGTTGGTATTTTTGACTCCGCGTATCATGAACAACCAGGCGATTTCTGTGAGTCGTTGATTTTGTGCGAAATTTAATACTTGTGGGGCCGATGGGTGCTGGCAAAAGCACCATCGGCCGTTTGCTTGCCAAAGAGTTGCGACTGCCGTTCAAGGATTCCGACAAGGAAATCGAGTTGCGCACGGGCGCCAATATCCCGTGGATCTTCGACAAGGAAGGCGAGCCGGGTTTCCGTGAGCGCGAGCAGGCCATGATTGCCGAGCTGTGCGAAGCCGATGGCCTGGTTCTGGCCACCGGTGGCGGTGCCGTCATGCGCGGTGAAAACCGTCAGGCGTTGCGTGCCGGTGGGCGCGTGGTGTATCTGCATGCTTCCATAGAACAGCAGGTCGGGCGCACCGCGCGTGACCGAAATCGTCCTTTGTTGCGTACCGCTGATCCGGCCCGGGTGCTGAGCGAATTGCTGGCTATCCGCGACCCGCTTTATCGGGAAATCGCCGACGTGGTGATTGAAACCGATGAGCGGCCACCCCGAATGGTGGTTCTCGAGATATTGGCGCGCCTTGCAGAGCTTCCTCCCCGTTAAAGCGCAGGCGAAAATGCGCTATTCTCGTCGACCAGCAAAACAGCGACGGTGCATGGCCTTGCGTCATCACCTGCTGAAGCACAAACCGTCCAACCGGTAATCAATGTGGGGACACATGCAGACACTTAAGGTCGAGCTTGGTGAGCGTAGCTACCCGATCCATATTGGCGAAGGCCTGCTGGATCAGCCAGAGCTCCTGACCCCGCATATCGTCGGGCGTCAGGTGGCTATCGTTTCCAACACGACAGTGGCACCGCTGTATCTGGAGCGTCTGACGCAGACCCTGGCCGGTTACAACGTTCTTCCGATTGTTCTGCCCGATGGCGAGGCGTTCAAGAACTGGGAAACCCTGCAGACCATTTTCGATGGCCTGCTGACCGCTCGTCATGATCGCCGCACCACGGTCATCGCCCTGGGCGGCGGTGTGATTGGCGACATGGCCGGGTTTGCTGCCGCCTGTTATCAGCGCGGCGTGAATTTCATCCAGATCCCCACCACGTTGCTGTCCCAGGTGGACTCCTCGGTCGGCGGCAAGACCGGCATCAATCACCCGTTGGGCAAGAACATGGTGGGGGCCTTCTATCAGCCAAGCGTCGTGCTGATCGATACCACCTCGCTCAATACCCTGCCCGAGCGTGAGCTGTCCGCCGGGCTGGCAGAGGTCATCAAGTACGGCCTGATCTGCGACGAGCCGTTTCTGACCTGGCTTGAAGAGCACGTCGACGCGCTGCGCGGACTGGATCAGGCGGCGCTGACCGTGGCCATCGAACGCTCCTGTGCAGCCAAGGCGCTGGTGGTCGGCGCCGACGAGCGTGAGTCCGGTGTTCGCGCCACATTGAACCTGGGTCACACATTCGGTCACGCCATCGAGACGCATATGGGCTATGGTGTCTGGCTGCATGGCGAGGCGGTAGCTGCTGGTACGGTCATGGCGCTGGAAATGTCCTCGCGTCTGGGCTGGATCAGCACGCAGGATCGGGATCGCGGTATTCGCCTGTTTCAGCGCGCCGGGCTGCCTGTGGTGCCACCACAGGACATGACGGAAGACAATTTCCTCGAACACATGGCGATCGACAAGAAAGTCATCGACGGTCGCTTGCGTCTGGTGCTGTTGCGCCAGATGGGTGAAGCGGTTATCACGGACGATTATCCAAAAGAAGTATTACAGGCCACTCTGGTTGCGGACTATCGCGCCCTGGTGGATCAGCTTAGAGGTTAACGGAAAACCCATGACTAGTTTGCATGCCGACGAGGCCTTCCTCGGCCATTATCAGTTGAGTCATGACCCCTTTGCAGCGCGGGTACCTGGCTTCAAATTCTTTCCTGCCCAGCGCAAGCCTGTACTGGGTCAGCTTCATCATCTGGCGCGTTACAGCCAGTTGTTGCTGGCAGTGACCGGGCCGCAGGGCAGCGGCAAGACCCTGCTGCGTCAGGCGCTGGTAGCAAGCACCAACAAGCAGTCGGTGCAAAGCGTTGTGGTTTCTGCACGCGGCGCTGGCGATGCGGCAGGTGTGCTGCAGCAGGTTGCCCAGGCGCTGAGCGTTGCCCAGGCTGAAATGCAGGCGATCCTGTCGCAGGTCGTGCAGCTCGGGCTGACCGGCCAGGAAGTCTACTTGCTGGTTGACGACGCGGAACAACTGGGCGATTCGGCGCTCGAAGCGTTGCTGGGTCTTGCTGCGGGAACGCCTGAAGGGCGTCCGCATGTATTCCTGTTCGGAGAGCCATCGCTGCTCGATCGTCTCGATCAGATGTGTGCCGACCTGCAGGGCGATGTCGAAGGCGAACGCTTTCACGTCATCGAGCTGCAACCCTATACGGAAGAGGAAACCCGAGAGTATCTGGCTCAGCGTCTGGAGGGTGCAGGGCAAGGAATCGCGTTGTTCACTGCCGACCAGATCACCGATATTCATGAACAGTCCGATGGCTGGCCTGGGGCAATCAACCAGGTAGCCCGCGATTCAATGATCGAGGCGATGATCGCGAGTCGTTCCGTGGTCAAGCGTCCAAGTGTGGGGTTCAACATGCCGAAAAAACACGTATTGGCCTTGGGTGCCGTCGTCATAGTGGCCGTGGCAGCAGCAGTGCTGATCCCGGGTCGCGGTGACAAAACGGGCACGCCAGCCAATGCCCCTGCTTCTGCTCAGGCGCAATTGCCGCTGGGCGAGGGCAAGCCAACTGCTCAGCAATCGAACAACGGTAGCCCGGCCATCGAGTTCGCGGGCAATTCCCAGCCGATGCCGCTGCCGATGAATGGCAACTCGCAACCGGTGATGCGCGGCCCGCTGGCTGAAGCAGCCGGGTCGAGTGATTCCGACGAAGACGCGGTACCGACAGGTTCGCCTGCCCAGCCGCCGACCGTGACCACCACTGCGCCGCCTGCGGGCGTGCCTGCCGGTCAGGCTGCTGCCCAGACGCCACGCTCGTCTATTCCTGCCCCAGCCGCCAAGCCAGCGCCAGCGCCTGCACCTGCGCCTGCTCAGGTCGCCACAGCCAAGCCCGCTCCGGCCCCGGCTGCCAAGCCTGCGGAAAAACCTGCGCCAGCAGCCGCCAAACCGGCTGCCGGTAGCAATTGGTACAGCAGTCAGGCGCCAGGCCATTATGTGGTACAGATTCTGGGCACCAGCTCCGAAGCGACCGCTCAGGCCTACATCGCAGAGCAAGGTGGCGAGTACCGTTATTTCAAGAAAACCCTGCAGGGCAAGCCGCTGTACGTCATCACGTATGGCAACTTTCCTGACCGTGCTGCCGCCCTGGCAGCCATCAAAGTATTGCCAGCCAAGGTTCAGGCTGGTAAACCTTGGCCCCGTACTGTCGCCAGCGTCCAACAAGAGCTTGGTGCCAGTCGCTGAAGTCGCAGCGGCCTTATCCGGGCCGCTTCACCCAGCCAGCCTGACTTAACCCGCAAAGCGCGCCACCTGATTGGTGCGCGCCTTGCGGCGTCTGCGTTACAAGCGCTTTACAGTCTCCCGTCGCGTCAGTCAGATACTTGAAGAAATGCTTTGACTAGCACAGCGACCCGTTTTAAAACTTTCATAATTGCGACATTGATTATCAACCAGTCGTCGTTAAATTTGTTAGCCCTTGTGTCGCTGTGTACAATGACCTCCGTTTTGCCTGTCCGAAGCTGGCGTACGTTCGGCGTGACAGGTAATTGGTTGAATTAAAAGGAAATTTGCCTCGTATAGAGGCAGCCTGGTGAGAAAGTGTCTATGAAAGCAGGTCTGTACCAACCAGATGAATTCAAGGATAACTGCGGCTTCGGCCTGATCGCTCATATGCAGGGCGAGCCCAGTCATCACCTGTTGCAGACGGCCGTTCAGGCCCTGACCTGCATGACCCACCGTGGCGGTATCAACGCCGACGGCAAGACCGGTGACGGTTGCGGTCTGTTGATTCAGAAGCCCGATGGCTTCTTGCGTGCGATGGCCAAAGAGCACTTCGGTGCCGATCTGCCCCGCCAATATGCTGTGGGCATGGTGTTCCTTAATCAGGACGACGCCAAGGCGGACGCCGCACGCGAAAACATGAACCGCGAGATCCTCGCCGAGGGCCTGGAACTGGTCGGCTGGCGTCAGGTGCCGATCGATACCAGCGTCCTGGGCCGTCTGGCACTGGAGCGCCTGCCGAAAATCGAGCAGGTGTACATTGGTGGTGAAGGCCTGAGCGATCAGGAATTCGCCATCAAACTGTTCAGCGCGCGCCGCCGTTCGTCAGTGTCCAACGCCGCAGATACCGATCATTACATCTGCAGCTTTTCGCACAAGACCATCATTTATAAAGGCCTGATGATGCCGGCCGATCTCACGGCCTTCTTCCCGGACCTGAGCGACGAGCGTCTGCAGACTGCCATTTGCGTGTTCCACCAGCGCTTTTCCACCAATACCCTGCCGAAATGGCCGCTGGCGCAGCCGTTCCGCTTTCTTGCCCACAACGGCGAGATCAACACCATCACCGGCAACCGCAACTGGGCACAGGCGCGCCGCACCAAGTTCACCAACGACCTGATGGATCTGGACGAGCTGGGCCCGCTGGTCAACCGCGTGGGTTCGGACTCATCGAGCATGGACAACATGCTTGAGCTGATGGTGACCGGCGGCATCGACCTGTTCCGTGGCGTGCGCATGATCATTCCGCCTGCGTGGCAGAACGTCGAGACCATGGACCCGGATCTACGCGCCTTCTATGAATACAACTCCATGCACATGGAGCCGTGGGACGGCCCGGCCGGCATCGTGATGACCGAAGGTCGTCATGCCGTCTGCCTGCTCGACCGCAATGGCCTGCGCCCGGCGCGCTGGGTCACGACCAAGAACGGCTACATCACCCTGGCGTCGGAAATCGGCGTGTGGGACTACAAGCCTGAAGACGTTATCGCCAAGGGCCGCGTTGGTCCTGGGCAGATCTTTGCCGTGGACACTGAAACCGGTCAGATCCTCGACACCGACGCCATCGACAACCGTCTCAAGTCGCGTCATCCGTACAAGCAATGGCTGCGCAAGAATGCCCTGCGCATTCAGGCCACCATGGAAGACAACGACCACGGCTCGGCTTTTTACGACAGCGAGCAGCTCAAGCAGTACATGAAGATGTATCAGGTCACGTTCGAAGAACGCGATCAGGTGCTGCGCCCGCTGGGTGAACAGGGCCAGGAAGCTGTGGGCTCGATGGGTGACGACACACCGATGGCGGTGTTGTCGCGTCGTGTGCGTTCGCCCTACGATTACTTCCGCCAGCAGTTCGCGCAGGTCACCAACCCGCCGATCGACCCGCTGCGTGAAGCCATCGTCATGTCGCTGGAAATCTGCCTCGGTGCCGAGCGCAATATCTTCCAGGAATCGCCAGAGCACGCCTCACGCGTAATCCTTAGTTCGCCGGTCATTTCGCCAGCCAAATGGCGTTCGCTGATGAACCTGGAGCGTCCGGGCTTCGAACGCCACATCATTGACCTGAACTACGATGAAAGCCTGGGTCTTGAAGCCGCTGTGCGCAGCGTTGCCGATCAGGCCGAAGAGGCCGTGCGTGCCGGTCGTACCCTGATCGTGCTGAGCGACCGACACATCGCACCGGGCAAACTGCCGGTGCATGCTTCGCTGGCGGTCGGCGCGGTTCACCACCGTCTGACCGAACAGGGCCTGCGCTGCGACAGCAACATCCTGGTCGAAACCGCAACCGCGCGTGACCCGCACCATTTCGCGGTGTTGATCGGCTTCGGCGCGTCGGCGGTCTATCCGTTCCTGGCCTATGAAGTGCTGGGCGATCTGATCCGTACTGGCGAAGTGCTGGGCGATCTGTACGAAGTCTTCAAGAACTACCGCAAAGGCATCACCAAGGGCCTGCTCAAGATCCTGTCGAAGATGGGTATCTCGACCGTTGCGTCCTACCGTGGCGCGCAGTTGTTTGAAGCCATCGGTCTGTCCGAGGAAGTTTGCGACACCAGTTTCCGCGGTGTGCCGAGCCGCCTGAAAGGCGCGCGTTTCGTCGATATTGAAGCCGAACAGAAAGCGCTGGCAGCCGAAGCCTGGAGCACGCGCAAGCCGATCCAGCAAGGCGGTCTGCTCAAGTTCGTGTTTGGTGGCGAATACCATGCCTACAACCCGGACGTGGTCAGCACCCTGCAAGCCGCCGTGCAGCAGGGCGACTACAGCAAGTTCAAGGAATACACCTCGCTGGTAGACCAGCGTCCGGTGTCGATGATTCGCGACCTGCTGCAGGTCAAAACGCTTGACCAGCCGCTGAACATCGACGAAATCGAGCCGCTGAGCGAAATCCTCAAGCGCTTCGATTCGGCCGGTATTTCTCTGGGTGCCTTGTCGCCGGAGGCTCACGAAGCGCTGGCTGAGGCAATGAACCGCCTGGGCGCGCGTTCCAACTCCGGTGAAGGCGGCGAAGATCCGGCGCGTTACGGCACCATCCGCAGCTCCAAGATCAAGCAGATCGCCACGGGCCGCTTTGGTGTAACGCCCGAATACCTGGTCAATGCCGATGTGCTGCAAATCAAGGTTGCACAGGGTGCCAAGCCGGGCGAGGGCGGGCAGCTGCCGGGTGGCAAGGTCAATGGCCTGATCGCCAAGCTGCGCTATGCCGTACCGGGCGTGACGCTGATTTCGCCGCCGCCGCACCACGACATCTATTCCATCGAAGATTTGTCGCAGCTGATTTTTGACTTGAAACAGGTCAACCCGGCAGCGCTGGTTTCGGTCAAGCTGGTGGCAGAAGCAGGCGTTGGCACCATTGCCGCTGGCGTGGCCAAGGCCTATGCCGACCTGATCACCATTTCTGGTTACGACGGCGGCACCGGTGCATCGCCGCTGACCTCGATCAAGTACGCTGGCGCGCCTTGGGAGCTGGGTCTGGCCGAAACTCACCAGACCCTGCGCGGCAACGACCTGCGCGGCAAGGTCCGGGTGCAGACCGACGGTGGCCTGAAAACCGGACTGGACGTGATCAAGGCGGCCATTCTCGGTGCTGAAAGCTTCGGTTTCGGCACCGCGCCGATGATCGCGCTGGGCTGCAAATACCTGCGTATCTGCCACCTGAACAACTGCGCTACCGGCGTTGCGACGCAGAACGAAAAGCTGCGCAAGGACCACTACATCGGCACCGTCGATATGGTGATCAACTTCTTCACCTACGTGGCTGAAGAAACCCGTGAGTGGTTGGCCAAGCTTGGCGTTCGCACGCTGGAAGAGCTGATCGGTCGTACCGACCTGCTGGATATCCTGCCGGGCGAAACCGAGAAGCAGCAGCATCTGGACCTGACACCATTGCTGGGCAGCGACCACATTCCGGCTGACAAGCCTCAGTTCAGCCTGGTAGATCGCAACCCGCCGTTCGACAAGGGTCTGTTGGCCGAGCAGATGGTGGAGATGGCCAAGCCGGCCATTGAATCCCTCAGCGGTGGCGAGTATGAACTGGACATCTGTAACTGCGACCGTTCCATTGGCGCACGGATTTCCGGCGAAATCGCCCGATTGCACGGCAACCAGGGCATGAACAAGGCACCGATCACTTTCCGCTTCAAAGGCACTGCCGGTCAGAGCTTCGGAGTGTGGAACGCCGGTGGCCTGAACATGTATCTGGAAGGCGATGCCAACGACTACGTCGGCAAGGGCATGACCGCTGGCAAGCTGGTGATCGTGCCGCCCAAGGGCAGCCCGTTCAAGACCAACGAGAGCGCGATCATCGGCAACACCTGCCTGTACGGCGCAACCGGCGGCAAGCTGTTTGCGGCGGGCACGGCGGGCGAGCGTTTCGCGGTGCGTAACTCGGGTGCCCACACCGTTGTGGAAGGCACTGGTGATCACTGCTGCGAATACATGACCGGTGGTTTCGTCTGCGTACTGGGCAAGACCGGCTACAACTTCGGTTCCGGTATGACGGGCGGTTTCGCCTATGTGCTCGACCAGGACAACACCTTCGTTGACCTGGTCAACCATGAGCTGGTCGAGATCCAGCGCATCAGCGGCGAGTCGATGGAAGCCTATCGCACACACTTGCAGAGCGTTCTCAACGAGTACGTGGCTGAAACCGACAGCGAATGGGGCCGCAATCTTGCGGAAAACCTGGACGACTACCTGCGTCGTTTCTGGCTGGTCAAGCCCAAGGCTGCCAACCTGAAATCGCTGCTCTCCAGCACTCGGGCGAATCCGCAATAAAAGCAGCTGCTAGCGGTGAGCTTCAAACCGCAAGCCAACGGCAGTGCGCTAATTGCCTGCGATCACGATTTTTTGCAGCTTCAGGCTTGTAACCTGAAGCTGCCGTAAAGAGGCTCCAGAGAATGGCTGAACGTCTCAGTAACGACTTCCAGTTCATCGACGTCGGACGTAAAGACCCGAAGAAGAAACTGCTGCGTCAACGCAAGAAGGAGTTCGTGGAAATCTACGAACCGTTCAAGCCCCAGCAGTCCGCCGATCAGGCGCATCGCTGCCTGGGTTGCGGCAACCCGTATTGCGAGTGGAAGTGCCCGGTGCACAACTTCATTCCCAACTGGCTCAAGCTGGTCGCCGAGGGCAACATCCTCGCGGCGGCGGAGTTGTCTCATCAGACCAACACTCTGCCGGAAGTCTGCGGCCGCGTGTGCCCGCAGGATCGCCTGTGTGAAGGTGCCTGCACGCTGAACGACGGTTTCGGCGCGGTCACCATCGGCTCGGTCGAGAAGTACATCACCGACACCGCGTTTGCCATGGGCTGGCGTCCGGACATGTCCAGAGTCGTACCGACCGGCAAACGCGTCGCCATCATTGGTGCAGGGCCTGCAGGCCTGGGCTGTGCCGACGTGTTGGTGCGTGGCGGCGTGACGCCGGTGGTGTTCGACAAGAATCCGGAAATCGGTGGTCTGCTGACCTTCGGCATCCCCGAGTTCAAGCTGGAAAAATCCGTGCTCAGCCATCGTCGCGAAGTGTTCACCGGCATGGGCATCGAGTTTCGGCTCAACACCGAAGTCGGCAAGGACGTCACCATCGATCAACTGCTCGAAGAATACGATGCCGTGTTCATGGGCATGGGCACCTACACCTACATGAAAGGCGGCTTCCCCGGTGAGGATCTGCCGGGCGTGCACGATGCGCTCGACTTCCTGATCGCCAACGTCAACCGCAACCTGGGCTTTGAAAAGGCCCCGGAAGACTTCGTCGACATGAAGGGCAAGCGGGTCGTGGTTCTGGGCGGTGGCGACACCGCGATGGACTGCAACCGCACCTCGATCCGTCAGGGTGCCAAGTCGGTGACGTGCGCTTATCGTCGCGACGAAGAAAACATGCCTGGCTCGCGTAAGGAAGTGAAAAACGCCAAGGAAGAAGGCGTGAAGTTTCTCTACAACCGTCAGCCTATCGCCATCGTGGGCGATGGCAAGGTCGAAGGCGTGAAGGTGGTCGAGACGCGTCTCGGCGAGCCTGATGCTCGTGGCCGTCGCAGCCCGGAGCCGATTCCGGGTTCCGAAGAGATCATCCCGGCAGAAGCCGTGGTCATCGCCTTCGGCTTCCGCCCAAGCCCGGCACCCTGGTTCGAGCAGTTCACCATCAGCACTGACAGCCAGGGCCGTGTGGTGGCCCCGGAACAAGCACAGTACAAGCACCAGACCAGCAACCCGAAGATCTTCGCCGGTGGCGACATGGTGCGCGGCTCTGACCTGGTGGTGACCGCTATCTTCGAAGGCCGTAATGCGGCTGAAGGGATTCTGGATTATCTGGGCGTCTAAGCCTTGTGTAGCCAGAGCGCGCCGTTACTGAGGCGCGCTCTGACAACAGGCGTCTACCCATCACGAGTGATTTGCCGACTTTTCTGACATACCTTCTGCCCCCTCCTTCCTAAGCTGGGTGTAACTCGCTCAAGACGAGCGTTTTATCAACCAGGGAAGGACATCATGAAAAATCAGTTTGGTTTCTGCCTCGCGCTCTCGATAGCGCCCTTTGCATTTGCCAGCCAGACACCCGCCAACTTCGATGGACCCGTTTTCGGTTCGATCATCGAAAACAAGGCCGTTTACTTTGAATCCAGTGTTGAGCTTCAGCAACGCATGAGCGCGGGCAGCCTGACCTCTGCCGAGCTGGTTCAAGACTTGCTCCAGCGTATTGAAGCGCTGAACAACAATGGCCCACAGCTTAACGCTGTCATTGAAGTCAACCCCGACGCTCTGCAGATCGCCGCGCAAATGGACGGGGAGCGTTCCCGCGGCGAAAAACGTGGGCCGCTGCACGGTATCCCCGTGCTGGTGAAAGACAATATCAATACGGGCGACAAGATGCAGACGACTGCGGGCGCTCTCGCGATGGTCGGGTCGCCTGCTCCGCACGATGCTTTTGTGGTGAAGCGGCTTCGCGAGGCCGGCGCGATCATTATCGGCAAGGCCAATCTCAGCGAATGGGCTTTTTTTCGTGGGGAGAATCCACCGAGCGGTTGGAGCGGCCGAGACGGGCAGACGCTTCATCCCTATAACCTAAGCGTTGATCCGCGTGGCTCCAGTACCGGTTCGGCAGTGGGTCTTGCCGCTGGTTTTTCGCCTCTGGCATTGGGCACCGAGACTAACGGTTCGATCATTCAACCTGCGCAAACGAATGGTGTCGTAGGGCTAAGGCCTACGCTGGGTCTGCTCAGCCGCACCGGTCTGATTCCGCTCACCCGTCGTCAGGACACCCCCGGTCCCATGGCGCGATCCGTCACTGATACCGCCATCATGCTGACGGCCATGAGCGGCACAGACCCTCTCGACGACGCCACCGGCCAAGCCTCCACCGACACCGTGAACTACTTCGATCACCTCAGCACGGACGCGTTAAGAGGCAAACGACTGGGCTATCCGAGGTTGACGTGGGACGACAAGTCAATGGACGATGATCCTGATTTCCAAAAGGCAAAGATCAGTTTGCAGTCTGCCGGGGCGATACTGGTCCCCATCGACGTTCCGGATATTGATAACAGTCCAGAGTTTGGCGTGATGCTGCAGGATTTCAAGCGTGAGCTTAACGCTTACTTGAACACGCGCCCTGGGCTTGAGGTGAGCACGCTGGATGACATCATCGCGTTCAACACCGCATCTCCTTCGACGCAAGTCTATGACCAGAACCTATTGATTCAGTCTTCTAACACGCCTGTCGATCCGGATTATTTGTCCAAGGCAACTGATTTGCGCAATGCTAATCAACAGCTGATAGATGGGCTTGTGCAACAACACTCGCTTGATGCACTCGTTGACTTGTCGTACGTCTCCTTCAAAGGGGTTGGTGCTGTCGCGGGTTATCCGGGAATAACCGTGCCTTTCATGCGCCATGATGATGGCATGCCAGAAGGGCTGTATTTTCTTTCCAAGGCCTGGGATGAAGCTAATTTGCTGAGCTATGCCTACGCACTTGAACAGGCGCTTGCAACATCGGCAGCTTCGGTTCATTCGGGTATCAGCCAGGCTGATTGATTCCCTACCCCTGTCTGGTGCAGGCCAGGCCAGGCCTGGATGTCAGGGACGGGCGTCGGAAAACGGTTTTGTGACGTTTTGAAATAATCCGGTCCCGGAATTACAACCGCCTTTCATTAAGTTGCGTCGCCCCGCCAGAGGCGGCGCATCAAGGTTTCAACCCTCTTGTCCAGGTCCCGATCAAGGCCTGTTCCGGCGTCTGCGACAAGCGATTGTTTACAGCTGTTTTCCGCCCTCTGTACCTGCTCTTAAAAAGGTTTAGGCTCCTGATCCTTTTGGGGAGTTCATCGCCTTAGATACTCCCGCCATCCATGTCGCTATAAGGAAATAGCCATGTTGAAAGCAGCACCCATGGGCAAACTTGCTCGATCCAATGAGCAGAAATCTCTCGGGCCGGACAGGTTCACGCCAAGCACGGTTGCCGTGCGCGAACACCGGACCCGAGAACGCGCGGACCGGATAATCGACCAGTTCGTCGAGCGCTTTACAGAAAAGGATTTTTTTCCTGAAGACGGTGAAGACGCGCTGTTCTCCTTGCTGGTTCAGTTGCCAGACTGGCCAGCAGACCTGTCCATCAGGATTCACAACGAAAACGATGAAGTACTCGCGGTCTTTCTGAAAGGCAGTGATGAAAGCGTCGTTCAGGACAGCATTGTCCTGACGCAAAATGTCGACGCTTACATCGTCCCGGACAATGTTCAGGTCGCCGATGACGAGCCGTTACTGCGCTGGGTGTTCAGTCAGTTGCCGGCAGGTTCCAGCGTTGGAATGGGGGGTAACTTTCCGGGCAGTAGCAGTGATGCCGGGCGAATCGTTACCCTGCGTGAGCAAATAGCGGGGCTGGCAAAAGACCAGAGACCGCTGTTGTTCGATGCGCTGGTGGCAGTTGATGAAGGCACCTCAAAGGGCCAACTGGATACCCGCGCGCGCAATCCTTTCCTGCCTCTGTGGGTTCGTCAGCAGACGCCGCTGTCTCCGGCCCTTAGCGCGCTGTGCGCCTTATGCCCCGAGGTTCCGGCAGGACGTCTCGAAGAGCTGTTGCAGCAGATGCCGCTGACAGAACAGGAAGAGGCCGATTTCCTGAATAATCTTGTTCTGCCGGACGCATTTGGCGAAGCAATGAACATTTCGCTGGATGAGTGGAGCAACAGTCTGGCTATCGACGGGCTGTCGCGAACGCGAAGCTTCAATTCGTACACGGATGAGCTGGCCCGCAGTATCGTCCGCAAATTACTGGCGGCCGAATCGGGCCGGGACGTGTTGATCTTCGACGCTGGCGCGAGCAATTACGCCCCGGCAGATACTGACGATAACCGTATTATTCTGCTGCATGACAACTACGGAAATTACAGCGCAAAGGACACCGGCAACGGTGAGATAACTTCATTCAAACAGGGCACGGACAGCTTCTATCTGGCAATCAGTTCGCAATTGAAGGCTGACGAGCGGTCATCGCTGGGTATGCAATTCGAGCAGGACGTACAGGGCTTTCGCGATGTTCTGACCCAGCACGCGATCGAGGAAAATCGCGGCTGGTTCGACCCCGGCAAACCAACCGAAATCGAAAGCGGGTTTCTGCCTGATTGGTTCGCGAACGCGACGGCTGCCGAAAAACAAAGCTGGAAAATGGCGGTGCAGGACTACAGCCAAGCCTTGCTCGAAGCTCAGGCACCTGACCTGCTGGATCCTTCCGGCTACGGACAGCCCACCAATTGCGCAAATATGCGCGGCAAAAGCTGCAGGAACGGATTTTGCTCGACCACGGTATTGCAGTGGATCCTGACCATATCAGCGTGCATACCGTCAGCATCGAGATTGATCCAGGCATTATTATTGATACCGATTACGAATATATCGGCCCTTCAGAACTGGAGCCGCATTATGAAACGCATAAGCGCAGCCTTACAGATCTGTCGCTGGAAAACATTGCACTCACCAATATCAACTTTCTGCTCACCAGCCGCGCGTTTGACGATCAGGGGCAACTGGTCAGTTTCCTCAACGCCGGTTATCTGTTCGGCCTGATTCGTGATCTGAATATTGGCGAAGATTATTCAAGATACCTCCGCACAGTACTGTCCACGTCGGCGGCAGGGCAATGGCACCGTGAACGTTATGCGCGCGTCATGCGCGCGCAAATGCGCCTCGATGTGATAGAGGCGAAGATGGCGGGTGACTTTCTGGGCGATGGCGGACTTCCTCCCGAGCTGGCGAGCAGGGGCTACAAATGGGTTGCTGCCGTGCTTGATCACCCAATTGACAGTGATGACCGTGCAACGGTGGAGGGGCATCGCATTCAGGTCAGCCAGTTATCCATCAATGACGTGTCATTGAGCGGCGTACTGGTGATCGGCGCAGAGTCGCGCTCCAGCGTCGCCGCTTTTGTGGTTTTTACCCCGCAGGCTCCTGACGGAATATGCTTCCGGGAAATGAGCGATCCGCAGGAGTTTCAGCAGCGGATACTGCTTGAACCGGATTTACTGGACTATCTGGTGGACAGGGCGCCTTTGGCCTCCCAGGACGATGTCAGGCATATTCTGACCGTCCGCCGTGAAACGCTGTTCATGGAACTGCAGCCCTGCACTGGAAGTTTTCTTGAGGCAGTCTATGACTCTGAAGTCGGGAGGGTGATTTCTGCTGTCGATGAACAGACCAAAACCAACTGGGAAAGCTATTGGGAAAGTGCCTGGGAAATCACCAAAGTCGTTGGCGACATCGTGCTCACCTTCGCGCCTTTCAAGGTAAGGCTGCCGATTGCAGCATTGCGCAGCTTCTATGCCATCTGGCAGGGCGTCGCAAAAGCTGGCGGTGAAGAGCAAGGTGCCCCCTTGTATTTTGTCCAGGTGGCGTTGCTGCTGGCTGATGGTTTGACGCTGCCCAGAGCACGAAGGGTTCAGACATCGTCGACCACATCAATCGGCCGTTCTGTCCTTGATCCGAAAACAGCAGTGGCAAAAACACCCGGTGGATTGAAACAGCTCGACAACGGCGTTTATGAAAAGACTCAGGAAGGTGCGCCAAGCCGCTTTTATGCTGTGCAACAAGGTAAGACCTATGCCGTCAGATACGATGCCGATTTCGCAGCATGGAGGGTGATCGATCCCCGGCGGCCAGATGCGCATTATCAATTGCCGATTCAACTTGATAGGCAAGGCGTCTGGGTACATGCGTCCGCAGGGTTGCGCGGCGGCAACAAACGATTAAAAGGCAGATCATCGAACGGCTCGGGGAGTGATGGCGATTCCTCGGATAGCAATCGGATAAAAAGATACAAAGTGGACATCGATGGCTTTTTTGAAAGTCGGCGTTTCAGGCATGCGGAAAATGACCTCCCTAACGATGACCTTGAAGCTGCTGTCAAAAAAGCAGTTGATAGATATGTGCTGGATGGCAATGGCAGTCTGCACAAGTATGGTAAAAGCCAGTTCTCGCTGGACCTTCCCGGTATTGGCAGGAGCACCGGCAGAGGTGCCTGGCGCCTGATACTTGCCCGGGCTGAAAAAAGCGTTATCAAGGCGTTTGACGTCATAGATCCCCACAAATAGCGCAGGTCCGCCCCAGTCTTACGCCGGGCGCGGAGCTGTATTAGCACGGCAAATCGGCACGATAGACAAAAGGCACGGCTCTTGCCGTGCCTTTTGCGTCGCGCTCTGAGAAAATGCCGGCACTTTTATTGCGGATGCCGACATGACTGCCCTGAAGAACGACCGTTTCCTTCGCGCTTTGCTTAAGCAACCCGTAGACGTCACGCCGGTATGGATGATGCGCCAGGCAGGCCGTTACCTGCCTGAATACCGCGCCAGCCGCGCCAGTGCCGGGGACTTCATGAGCTTGTGCAAGAACCCGCAGTTCGCCTGTGAAGTCACGCTGCAGCCGCTGGATCGCTACCCGCTGGATGCGGCGATTCTGTTCTCCGACATCCTGACCATTCCCGACGCAATGGGCCTGGGCCTGTACTTCGAGACCGGCGAAGGCCCGCGCTTCAAGAAAACCGTCAGCACGCTGGCTGACATCGAAGCACTGCCCATCCCGGATGCACAGAAAGACCTGGGCTATGTGATGGACGCGGTCAGCACCATCCGTCGCGAACTCAACGGCCGTGTGCCGCTGATCGGCTTTGCCGGCAGCCCTTGGACCCTGGCGACCTATATGGTCGAAGGCGGCTCCTCGAAGGACTTCCGCAAATCCAAGGCCATGCTCTACGACAACCCGCAAGCCATGCACCTGCTGCTCGACAAGCTGGCGCAGTCAGTCACGGCCTACCTGAATGGCCAGATTCTCGCGGGCGCCCAGGCGGTGCAGATCTTCGACAGCTGGGGCGGTAGCCTGTCTTCGGCGGCGTATCAGGAATTCTCGCTGGCTTACATGCGCAAGATCGTCAACGGCCTGATTCGCGAGCACGATGGGCGCAAAGTGCCGGTCATCGTGTTCACCAAAGGCGGCGGTCTGTGGCTGGAAAGCATCGCCGACATCGGCGCCGATACTCTGGGCCTGGACTGGACCTGCGACATCGGCGAAGCGCGTCAGCGCGTCGGCAGCAAGGTTTCGTTGCAGGGCAACATGGACCCGACCGTGCTTTACGCCCGCCCGGAAGCCATCCGCCAGGAAGTCGCACGCATCCTCGCCAGCTACGGCAGCGGCACCGGCCACGTCTTCAACCTCGGCCACGGCATCACCCCTGAAGTCGACCCGGCCAATGCTGGTGCGTTCATCAACGCAATACATGAGTTGTCGGCGCAGTATCACCAGTAATTGTCCTGCTGACGATGCGTCGATACATCAGGGCGCATCGGCTCTTTTCAGCGCCGACGCTTACGTTGGCGCTTTTCCATCTGTAAAACCCTCCAGCAGCGAACCGCTGCGAGGCAGGAACCTGCCCTGGCGCTCGCCTTGCGGCTTGCCTTCGGCATAGCTCAATCGGCCGTTTACCCAGACGCCGTCAATGCCCTGCGCCGCTCGCTGAGGGTCTTTAAAATCCGCCACATCGTGCACGGTTTGGGGATTGAACAGCACCAGGTCTGCCCAATAGCCCTCGCGAATAAAGCCGCGCTCGTGCAAGGCAAAGCGCGCTGCCGACAGCCCGGTCATTTTGTGTACGGCGGTGTGCAATGCAAACAGCCCTTTGTCGCGGCTGAAATGGCCAAGCACTCTGGGGAATGCGCCCCATAAGCGGGGATGGGGGAACGGATCCTCCGGAAGGCCATCGGAGCCGATCATCGACAGCGGATGAGACATGATGCGCTCGACGTCGCCCTCATCCATGCCGTAGTACACCGCACCCGCAGGCTGCAACTTGCGTGCGGCGTCCAGCAATGACAACCCCCAGTCGGCGGCAATGTCCTGTAGATCCCGGCCGCCCTGATCCGGGTGCGGCGTTGACCAGGTGATGGTGATACGGAATGCATCGGTGACCTGCTTCAGGTCCAGCGTCGAAGAGCTGGCTGCATAAGGGTAACAATCGCAACCGACCGGATGGTCCTGCGCAGCTTTTTCCAAGGCCGCCAGCAGTTGCGGGCTGCGGCCCCAGTTACCCGCGCCAGCGCATTTCATGTGGGAAATCACCACTGGCGAGCGCGCATGGCGGCCTATGTCGAAGGCCTCCGCCATCGCCTCCAGCACCGGCTCGAATTCGCTGCGCAAGTGGGTGGTGTAGATCGCGCCAAAAGCGCTGAGCACTTCAGCCAGCTGCTTGACTTCGCTGGTCTCGGCCGAGAAGGCCGAAGCGTAAGCAAGGCCGGTCGACAAACCCAGCGCGCCGGCTTCGAGGCTGTCGCGCAACTGCTCGCGCATCGCGTCAATCTCTTCCGGGCTGGCGCTGCGAAACAAATCATCCATGTGATTGCTGCGCAGCGCCGTATGGCCAATCAAAGCGGCCACGTTCACGGCGGGCCGGGCGTTATCTACGGCTGCGCGATAGTCGGCGAAGCGCGGATAGACAAACGCTGCCGCGTCGCCCAGCAGGTTCATGGGGTCTGGCGGATTGCCGCGCAGCGAGACCGGTGATGCGCTGATCCCGCAATTGCCGACGATAACTGTGGTTACGCCCTGGCTGATCTTGGGCAGCATGTCGGGCTTACGAATCACTACCGTGTCGTCATGGGTGTGGACGTCGATAAAGCCGGGGGCCAGCACACGACCGGCAGCGTTGACCTCTTCCTGCGCAGTGGCATCGATCAGGTTGCCGATGCGCTGGATGCGCCCGTCGCTAATCGCTACATCGGCGCGCACTCCGGGCGTATCGCTGCCATCGATGACCAGCGCATCGCGGATGATCAGGTCGTAAATCATGCTTCAGTCTCCCAACGGCAGGCCGTCTTCGCCACCACGGTATTCATCCAGTGCAAGCTTGATCCGACGCAGCCGTTCCTGATTGTCTTCAGGGCTCAGCAGCGCCAGTTCAGTGGCCAGCACATCAATGGTCAGCAGCATGCCGTAGCGCGCGGCGGTGGGTTTATAAATGAAATTGGTCTCAGCAATTTGCAACGGCAACACCACCTCGGCCAGTTGCGCCAGAGGGGAGTCAGGCAAGGTAATGGCCAGCACGCGCGCGCCATAGCTGCGCGCCAGGGTTACTGCGTCGAGCAGCTCCGGCGTGCGCCCGCTGAGCGAGCAGACAATCAGGCTGTGTTGCGGACCAAGCGTGGCCGCAATCATGCGCATCATCACCGGGTCGTGGCAGGCCGCCACCGGGTAGCCCAGACGCACCAACCGGGTTTGCAGCTCCTCGCTGCACAGGCTGGAGCAACCGCCCATGCCGAACGCATGAATCATGCGTGCATCGCTGAGGCACGCTACGGCTGCGGCAAAGCGCGACTCATCAAACCCGGCCAGGTGCTGATGCAGAGTGGCCTCTATGTCACCGACAATCCGGGTGAAAAAGGCCGACTGCTCCGGGGCCGGCTCAGGGTTGAGAAAACGACTGCCCACGCCGCTCGCCTGAGCCAGTTGCAGGCGCAAGTCGCGCAGGTCCCGACAACCGATGCTGCGAGCGAAGCGTGACAGCGTCGCGCTGCTGACCCCGGCGCGGCTGGCCAGCTCGTCCAGACTGGCACTTGCGGCAAAGGCGATATCGCTGAGCACCAGCCTGGCGATCCGGCCTTCTCCCGCGCTGAGTGAATCCTGACGGGCACGTATCTGGTACAGAATGTCCACTCAGAGCACCTGCGCCAGGCCCAGCGTCAAGGCGAAAGCGACGATGGAAATCAGTGTCTCCAGTACCGTCCAGGTCTTGAAGGTTTGCGTTACAGTCATGTTGAAATATTCCTTGATAAGCCAGAAACCGCCGTCGTTGACGTGGGAAAAGATCACCGAGCCTGCGCCTGTCGCCAGCACCAGCAACTCGGGGTGCGGGTAACCCAGGCCCATCGCCACTGGTGCAACGATCCCCGATGCGGTGGTCATAGCCACCGTTGCCGAGCCTGTCGCAACACGCATCAGCGCCGCGAACAGCCAGCCCATCAGCAAAGGCGAGAGATGAAAGTCCTGCGCCAGACCAACGATCTGGTTGGTGACGCCGCTGTCGACCAGAATACGGTTCAAACCGCCACCGGCACCGACCAGCAACGTGATGCTGGCGGTCGGTGCCAGGCACTCATTGGTGAATTTCAGGATCGAGTCGCGATTGAAACCCTGAGCGATGCCCAGCGTCCAGAAACTCAGCAGGGTGGCCAGCAGCAGGGCGATCACCGAGTTGCCGATAAACAGCAAAAAGCCATTGAACGCACTGCCCGGCGTACTGATCAGGTTGGCCCAGCCACCCAGCAACATCAGCACCACCGGCAGCAGAATTGTCGCCATGGTCAGGCCAAAACTGGGCAGTTTTGCTCTTGGTTCGCGGTCGAGAAACTGCTTCGCCAACGGGTTTTCAGCCGGTAGATGGATATGCGGCACGATGAATTTGGCATATACCGGACCGGCGATGATGGCCGTGGGTATACCGATCAGAATGGCATAGAACAGCGTTTGCCCTACCGACGCCTGATAAGCCTGAACGGCGAGCATTGCCGCAGGGTGTGGCGGCACCAGCGCGTGCACCACCGACAGACCGGCGACCATCGGCAGGCCTACCATCAGGATCGACACCCCGACACGTCGGGCCACAGTAAAGGCAATCGGCACCAGCAGAACGAAACCCACTTCGAAAAACAGCGGCAAACCCACCAGAAACGCAATGCAGACCATGGCCCAGTGCGCGTTACGTTCGCCAAAGCGGTCAATCAAAGTGCGCGCCACCTGCTCGGCACCACCGGACTCGGCCATCATTTTGCCGAGCATGGTGCCCAGCGCGACGACCAGCGCGATATGCCCCAGCGTTTTGCCCACTCCCGCTTCGTAAGAGGCGACCACGCCACTGGCCGGCATCCCGGCAACCAGCGCCAGACCGACCGACACCAGCGTAATGACAATAAACGGATTGAGACGATAGCGCGCAATCAGCACGATCAAGGCAATGATTGCGACAGCGGCGTAGACCAACAGCGAAATACCGGGTGACGGCGACATAGCGGCGGTTCCTTGCAGAATGGGTAGGCGAGGGCGCAATACCGACGGCTGAAGCCGTCAGCCGGAAGGCGACTCGGGAGTACTCGGCATGGATGACGCAGGAAAAGGAGTGAAGCAGGTTTCGAGGCGATCACAGGTATTCATTATTTTTATCTCTGTTTTCGTGATGAAAATAAATTACACGAAAATGAAATATAAACGAATATATGAAAGTAATTTTCTTTCCGCATACGTGCGCAGGACGACGCGTGTCGCGTATTCCCGACCGAGCTTTTTCGGGGGGGGGGCCTCAAGATGCCAGCAATTGCTCCGCATAGCGGGCAACAACGTGGCCAAAGGCGAGCTGTTTGTTGGCATCCCCAGAGCGCAGGCCTTGCACCAAAATGTTCAGCTCTGTATCACTGATGCCGGCTAAGATTTGCTCATCAAACACACGCATGATTGCCTCTTGGCGTCTTTTTGTCAGATACGCGATATCGAGTGCGAGCTTTTCGATCATCGTCGTGGCGGGAAGATCTGTGTGGGACGTGCTTTGGATTTTCCCTGTGAGCAAATAACGGAAGCGCTGTTCGCAATCGTCCTCTGTCGGGGAAATGTGCAGGTCCTCATCGAACCAGTTGCTTTTATAGTGACCGCAGTGCAACGGGTTTCCTGGTGTGGTCTCGCGCAGGCAAGACGCATGAAGATTGCTGTATTCCAGTGCCAATGGCAGATAATGATCCTGCGGTCTGAAATGTTCGATGTGGCTGCTATCAAGCTCTATTTCCCTGCCGCAATAGCAGCATGAGAAGTTCTGCTCTTGCAGCAAGCAATTATGCAAGTCGCGTTTTTGCGGGTTCTGCAGGGTTGGATAGGTGGGCGTCCAGTCTTCGTTTGCGCGGGCTTTCCATCCGATGAATGACGCAGGCTCAGCTCCTGTGATTACGCGTTTCATCGGCCAATGAGCTCCTTGCGTTTGAGCAACGCTTCGGCACCTGCGAACTCGGGCAGATCGGGCGCTTTCTGCTTTAACGCATCAAGCTGCAGTCTGGCTTTTTCAAGTTCGTTGTTTTCCAGTGTGCTGAATAGCTCGTCGAGCAGTGCTTCAATTTCAGGCTCGCGCTGCGGTACACCCATGACTTCTTCCAGAATACTGCTGGAGTCCAGGCCGTAGGTTGCTCTTGGGTGAGAGCCGTCATGGTTATTCAGCAGGATGACCTCGCCCGGTTGCAGGCTGCCGATGACCTGTGGCGAGTGGCTGGCGGCGATGAACTGGATGTTGGGAAATGCTTTTTTCAGTGCTGGAGCAATGGTGCGTTGCCAGCCGGGGTGAAGATGGATATCGAGTTCATCGATGACGATGATGCCGTTTGTCTTGCTTAGAACATCCTTCCCCATGTGCGGGTTGAGCAGGCAGATACGGCGAGCGATATCGGCGAAGAGTGCGACCATTCCGCGTTGTCCGTCGCTCAGGTCGTTGAACGGGATTTTTCGGTCATCCATATCGACTACCAACGCACGTAGCTCCATGTCGTACTCTATTCCCTTGGCGTCGGGTAGTGCGCATTGGATGGCTGAGTTTATCCAGGTCAGTTCGTCGTTGAAAACGCTGGAAGAACCTACTCGGGATAGCCTTTGAAAGCGCTCCAGTGTTTTGCCGATGAACCAGGTCTCGAAGTTTTTCAAATTGGAGGCGGCATCGAACCAAGAGGTGTACGCATCCAGTCTTGATGGTTTGCTCTGTGCAGCAAGCTCAGCGGTTACACTCATCGTCAGCCAGCGTCGATTAGCTTGATAGACGGCGAATACAGGCAAATCCCCGTGGGTACTTACATCGATGCTAATCAGATTTTCCGAAAATACGAGACTGTTCAGCGCGCTGAAATTTGTCTGAAGACTGCTGCGTTCTAGCGATACGTGCCATTCCTGACGCTCAAACGCGCCACCTTGGGCAGTCAATACAAGAGGATAGCTGCGTTCGAAACGAATCCTGTCTTCGAACTTTACTAACGCGAACCGAACATCGGACTCAGCTATCGATGGCTGATGGACGCCAATGCTTCCAAGTAAATTCCCGACGCATCCCGCGACACCCAGCAACAGCGACGTCTTCCCACTGCCATTAACCCCCACCACCAGATTGAACCCCGGCTGGAAATCAAAATGAGCATCTTCGTAACAACGAAAATTCTGCAGATGGAGGTGGTCGAGGCGCATGTCGGTTTCCTTTACCAGAACTGGCGGATGCGCCAGTGTACCTTGGCTCACTCTATCCGCCATCGCCCTATCTGTGACTAAACCTTCGCCCCCAGCGGCTGCAACCTCGCCAGCCGCAACGCTACCCCGAGGGCAATCAACAGCAACACCCCGATAAACAGCCCGATGCCGTTCCAGCCCGCGTAATGCCAGAACACTCCGCCACCGGTTCCGGCTACGCTTGAGCCCGCGTAATAGCAGAACAGGTAAAGCGAAGCAGCCTGACCTCTGGCCGTTGTCGCTCTGCGTCCCACCCAGCTGCTGGCTACCGAATGCGCACCGAAGAAGCCGAAGGTGAATATCAGCACACCTGCGATAACCAGTGGCAGCGGTGTGAACAGGGTCAGCAGCAGGCCGGCCAGCATCATCACGATCACGGCCCATAGCACCCGTCGGCGGCCAAGGCGGTCGGCCAATGAGCCGATCTTTGCCGAGCTGTAAATACCCGACAGATACACCACGGAAAACACCCCGACCACGGCCTGGCTCAGGTTGTAGGGTGCGCTCAAAAAGCGGTAGGCGATGTAGTTGAACAGCGTGACGAATGCGCCCATCAGCAGAAACCCGACCAGAAACAGCAGCGGCAACCCGGCGTCTTTGAACTGCACCACAAAGCCGTCCAGCAGGCTGCGAGGGTGCAGTGAGCGAGGGCGGAAGTTGCGCGATTCCGGGAGGATCTTCCAGAACACCACGGCTGCGATCAGGGCCAGCCCACCGACCACCAGCATCGCCGCGTGCCAGCTTACGTAATCGATCATGACCCCGACGATCAGCCGCCCGCTCATCCCGCCGACCGCGCTGCCGCCGATATACAGCCCCATTGCCAGGCCCAGATGCGTGGGGTGGATTTCCTCGCTCAGGTAAGTCATCGCCACTGCCGCCAGACCGCTCAGCGACAGGCCCACCATTGCCCGTGTGATAAGTACGCCTTCCCAGCTGGGCATCAGCGCGCTGGCGATGGTGAACAGCGATGCACAGAATAGCGCCATGACCATCACCGATTTGCGCCCCAGCCGGTCGGATATCGGTCCGGTGATCAGTAGGCCGATGGCGAGCATCGCCGTGGCGACGGACAGAATCAGGCTGCTCTGGGCTGCCGAAAGGGAGAACTCGCCGGACAGCGTTGGCATCATCGGCTGGACGCAATACAGCAGGGTGAATGTCGAGAACCCGCCAGCGAACAGCGCCAGTGCGGTGCGTTTGAAAAGCGGCGTATTTTTCTCGATGTAAGTGTCGCCAGACGGTTTAGCGGAGGCATTCAAGTCTGTGGTGGGCGGGGCGACGGCAGGATTCAAGGGAGACCTCGGAGCACGATTGGGCAGGCAATGAAAAAATCATATAGCCCGCCAATCATTCCATCCAATATATTGTTCGACCTGTTTGATAGGTAAAACGACTTAATGGAGGCCGCATGGAATTGCGCCATCTGCGTTACTTCATCGCGGTTGCCGAAGAGTTGCATTTCGGTCGTGCGGCACAGGCGCTAGGTATCTCCCAGCCGCCGCTGAGTCAGCAGATCCAGACGCTGGAGCAGGAGCTGGGCACGCGTCTGTTTGATCGCACCAACCGGCGTGTCGATCTGAGTGAATCCGGCAGGTTGTTTCTCGATGAGGCGCGGCTGGTGCTGGCGCAGGTCGATAAAGCCACTGATGTTGCCCGGCGTGCGCAACTGGGGGAAATCGGCGAGCTGAAGATTGGCTTTACTTCGTCGGCACCGTTCACTTCCAGCATTCCACAGGCAATTTTTGCCTTCCGTCAGGCTTATCCGGATGTGCACCTGACCCTGACCGAAATCACCAGCCAGGAAGTGGCAGCAGGGCTTGAGGACAAGACCATTCAGGTCGGCATCATGCGCCCGTTGGCGTTACCCGACTCATTGGTGGTGTTTGAGCTGCTGAACGAGCCGCTGGTGGCGATCATGCGTGCTGACCATCCACTGGCGGCAGAAAGCGAGAACGGGATCTATATGTCTGCCCTGGCCGCCGAGCCGTTCGTGTTCTTCCCGCGCACTTATGGCAGCGGCATTTACGCGCAGGTTCTGAGTCTGGCGCGCGCCGCGGGTTTCAGCCCGCTGATCACTCAGGAAGCGGGTGAAGTGATGACCATCATCGGCCTGGTGGCGGCTGGACTGGGCGTCACCGTGCTGCCAGCGTCCTACCGCCGAATGCGCATCGACGGCGTGGTCTATCGCAATGTCCTCGACCCCGGCGCGACAAGCGCGGTGTGGCTGGTACAGCGCAAGGACGAACAGTCACCGATGGCCAAGGCGTTTACCGAGCTTTTAACGCGCAATGTCGCACGATAGTTGAGGTTATCGTTTCGCACGCTCCGCGTGGAAATGCCTGTCGTGACGCTCTGCGTCACAAATCTGCGCCGCGCCGCAGACTCAAGACCGGACGCAGAGCTTCCAGAACGGCATGCGACGTGGAGCGACGTACGAGAGTTGAGACGTGCGTGGCCTCACCCCCAGCGCTTGAATATCAATGACGTATTGACACCGCCAAAGGCAAAGTTGTTGTTCATCACATATTCGTTACTCATCCGCCGGGGTTCGCCGACGATGTAGTCCAGTTCGCCGCACTGTGAGTCGATGTCGACCAGATTCAGCGTATGAATGTAGCGGTCGCTATTGAGCATTTCGATACTGAACCAAGACTCCAGTGCGCCGCAGGCTCCCAGCGTGTGGCCGAGGAAGCTTTTCTGCGAGCTCAGTGGCATGCGCGGGCCGAACAGGCTGCTGGTGGCCAGGGTTTCGGCGATGTCGCCCTGTTCGGTGGCGGTGCCGTGACCGTTGACGTAACCGATGGCGTCGGGAGGCAGGTTGGCATCTTCCAGGGCCAGTTCCATGGCGCGACGCATGGTGGCCTGCTCGGGACGAGTGCTGTGGGCGCCGTCGGCATTGCTGCCGAAGCCGACGATTTCGGCGTAGATGTGTGCACCACGTGCCTGAGCGTGCTCAAGTTCTTCGAGCACCAGCATGCCGCCGCCTTCACCGATCACCAGTCCGTCTCGCCCGCTGTCGTAGGGGCGTGGCGTGGTGTGTGGCGCGTCATTCTTGAGGCTGGTGGCGTACAGCGCGTCGAACACCATGGCCTCGGTCGGGCACAGCTCTTCGGCCCCGCCGGCCAGCATCAGCGGCAGACGGCCAAACTTGATCGACTCGTAGGCATAGCCAATGCCTTGGCTGCCACTGGTACAGGCGCTGGAAGTCGGAATCAGGCGTCCGGTCAGGCCGAAGAAAATGCTGATGTTGGCGGCGGTGGTGTGCGGCATCATCCGCACGTAGGAGTTGGCGTTCAGGCCTACTGCCACCGAGTTGATCAGCATGTTGCCGAAGGCCTTGATCTCGTCGGTGCTGCCGGTTGACGAGCCGCAGGCGGTGCCCATGCGCCCATCGCGAATGAGCGGATCATTCAGCAGCCCGGCGTCGATCAGCGCCTGTTCCGCAGCAGCCACTGCCAGTCGCGATACGCGGCCCATGCTGCGCAGTTGCTTGCGTGTCCAGTGTGCGGGCACGGCGAAATCGTCGATGGGGCCAGCCAGTCGGGTATTCAGTTCGGCGAAACGGTTCCACTCGTCCATTCGGCGAATGCCGCTGCGATTGGCGATGAAGCTTGCATCGATAGTCGGCCAGTCGCTGCCCACCGAGGTAATGCCGGACATCCCGGTGACGACCACACGCTTCATCAACACAGCCCTCCGTTGACGGCCAGCACCTGACGAGTGATGTAGCTTGCTTCGGCCGACATCAGGAAATTCACGGCACCCGCCACTTCCTCGGGCGTGCCCATGCGTTGCGCCGGGATCATTTTCAGCAGTTCGTCGACTGGCACGTTCTCGTCGAGCATTGCGGTGTCGATCAAACCTGGTGCGACGCAGTTGACAGTGATTTTGCGTTTGCCCAGTTCGATGGCCAAGGCCTTGGCGGCACCGATCAGGCCTGCCTTGGAGGCGCTGTAATTGACCTGGCCACGGTTGCCGATAAGGCCGGAAACCGAGGTGATGCAGACAATACGGCCCGCCGCACGACGACGAATCATCGGCATGGTCAGCGGGTGCAGAACGTTATAAAAACCGTCCAGGTTGGTGCGCAGCACCTGATCCCAGTCATCATCGCTGAGTGCCGGAAACGCGCCGTCGCGGGTCAGCCCGGCGTTGAGTACCACGCCGTAATAGGCGCCGTGCGTCTCCACATCCTGTTCCAGAATTGCCTTGCAGGCGGCACGGTCCGAGACATCGAATTGCAGAACGCGCGCCTGACGGCCCAGCGCAACGACTTCGGCCTGCACGGCTTCGGCTTCGCTGCGGCCGGTGCGGCAATGCAGGATCAGGTCGTATCCGGCCTGGGCCAGACGCAGAGCGATGGCGCGGCCGATGCCACGGCTGGAGCCGGTGACCAGTATCGATTCAGTCATGCCGGGGCTCCTTCAGCCAGATAGTCAGCAGTGTTGGGCGGGCAATATACATTGAGTCGGGCAAAAGCCTTGATATCCGGTCCGGTCAGGGTGCATTCGAACACGCCCATGCCGCTGTCGTCCTGCAAGGAGCGCACGGCATGGATATGCAGTTCGCTGCCCAGCGGGATGCGCGCTACGTTGCATTCGAACTTGCGGCTGCCGAGCAGAAACCCCAGCTTGACCGCTTCACCCTTGGTGCGCGCCTGGCAACCGGCATAGGCCGCGACGCTCTGGGCCATCAGCTCTATGCCAAGCCAGGCGGGCAGGCTGCCGTCCGGCTGGTTGAACAGACCATCGGCGCGCACGGTCAGGCGGGTTTGAATCTGCTCTTGGTCAAAACTCAGCACCTGATCGATGAGAATCATGTCGCCAGCATGGGGTATGAGTTCGGCGAGCGACCACTCGGTCATGGGGCATCTCCGATAATCAGGCTGATGTTGTTGCCACCGAAGGCAAACGAATTGCTCATCATGTAACGAGCATTTGCAGGTGCCAGGCGCGAACCTGGCAGTGTCCATTGCAGTGCAGGCAATAGCGGGTCAGCTTCGCCGTCCCACAGGTGCGGGGGCAGGGCCTGTTCGCTGTTGTCCGGTGCCAGGCTCAACCAGCAAAACGCCACTTCCAGCGCTCCCGCGGCACCCAGCGTGTGGCCGCTGAGCGGCTTTGTCGACGAGCAAGGCACACCGTTCGGGAATACCGCCTGCACGGCCAGGCTTTCCATCGCATCGTTATGCGGCGTAGCGGTGCCATGCAGGTTCAGGTAACCGATCTGTGCGGCATCGAGCCGGGCGTTGGTCAACGCTTGCAGCATGGCATCCTGCGCACCCCGGCCGGTAGGTTCGGGGGCCGAGATGTGGTGGGCGTCGCAACTGGCACCCGCGCCCAACAGGGCAATCGAGTGGCTGTTGCCAGCTTCGCGGGTCATCAGAAACAGCGCTGCCGCCTCGCCGATGTTTATCCCGTTGCGGTGACTTGAAAACGGATTGCACAGTTGTGGCGACATGGCTTCAAGCGCCGAGAACCCATTGAGGGTCAACCTGCACAGGCTGTCGACGCCGCCGCACAGCACCGCATCGCACAGGCCCATGTCCAGCGCCCGTCGTGCGCTGAGCAGCGCCCGCGCGCTGGACGTGCAGGCTGTGGAAATCACATAGGCCGGGCCGCTCAATTGCAGCCAGCCGGCCAGGAAGTTCGCCGGTGCGCCCAGTTCCTGTTGGCGATAATCGTAATCGTCGGGGAAGGTCTTATCACGCAGCCAGCTTGCCATGCTCTCGCTTGCTTCATCGATACCCGAGGTGCTGGTGCCGACGATCACGCCAATCCGCCCGGCTCCGTAGCGCGCGATAGCCTGACGAATGTCATCTTCGATCTGCAAGGCCGCGGCCAGCAGCAACTGGTTGTTGCGGCTGCGCTGCGATTGCATGGCGGGCGGAATGGGCGGCAATGCGGATTTTACCGCGCCGACCGGCAATGCGCGTTCCGGCACCCAGCCGCTTTCGAACACCATGCCCGAGCTGTCGCCTGCGAACAGTCTGCGCGACACCTCTTCACGGCTGTCGCCCAGCGAGCAGATCAGGCCCAGCGCATTGAGATAGGCAGTCATGGCATGCTCTCGTCGTTCAGCGGTGTAACCCTGTAGCTCAACCCGTCCTTGAGACGGATGGTGTAGGCGTTGGCTGACTGATATTCGACCAGCCAGCGATCATCCAGACGCCGCTGCATGCCCTGGCGGTACGCCGTGGGGTAGCGGCCATGCATTTCCAGATCCGAGGTCATGGCAAACATTATTGCCGCAAACAGCTCGCGTGCTTCGGGGTTGGGGGGCAGCAGACCGTCGGCTTGCCATTGTCCGTTGATCAGCAACTGGCGAGCCTGGGGGATACCCAGCGGGTCCATCATCGACCAGCGCAACCCGGCGTTTTCGCGCTGGATGACCAGCATCCAGTCTTGCCGCTGATCAGCCTGTCGGCGTTCGATGTGCAGTTGCATCGGCAATTGCATCGTCGGTGCGGTAGTCGGCAGCGGTGCCTGTGCAGCGCAGCCGCCCAGCAGCAGAAAGGCCAGAAATAATACCCGGATCATGATGCGCCACCTTGTAGCGGTTTGCAGGCCACGACATTGACCAGCGTTTCTTCCCGTTGCCCGAACGGCTTGGGTTTTTGCAGTTTCAAGGCTTCGAGCAGGCCGAAATCCCTGGCGCGGCTCCACCAAAGGTAAGGGTACGAAACATGCTGTGCGCCGAACTCGAAACCCTGGTCGCGGATCATCTGCAGATACTGCGCAGCGCTTTTCTGAACGTGCATCGGATGGCGGAACAGCCAGCGAATCACCCAAGTGTCGATGTACGCTTCGGTCGACTCGGCGAACAGCAGGTAGCCGCCCGGTTTGAGTACCCGGTAAAACTCGGCCAGCGCTTGTTCCTGCTCCACCAGATGATGGAAAGTCTGGTGGCAGAACAGCAAATCGACGCTGGCGTCGGGTACTGGTAGAGCTGCGCAGTCGCTGCCGATCAGCTCGACCTCTACGCCTCTGGCCCGCGCCTCTTCGCGACTCATCTCGAGGCTGTGCGGATCGGCGTCGACACCGATGAGCCTGGACGGCTGAAAAACCTTGTTCAGATGCTGGAACGAGCGGCCTTGCCCGCACCCTGCGTCGAGCAACACCGGCGCAACCGGCGGCGGGCTGGCGAACAGGCTGCGCAAGTCGTCTATCGCCACGCGCAGCACGCGGTACTGCCAGATGTTGCTGCGCAGAAACCACAGGCCGAAGCGGGTTTCCTCGACATAACTGTCACTCAGGAACGGTCGACTCATGAACCACCGTCCGCGCAGATTTCCGAAAGCGTGCGCAAGCGGCGTTTGGGCTCGCTGACAAACGGATTACGCTCGTCCCAGGCATAGCCAGCCAGAATGGCGCTGATCATGCGGCGGATATCCGGCGCGCTTCCCGGGTAGAAAATGACGCTCTGGAACGAGCCGTCGTACCAGCCTTCGACATAGGCCCGGAAGGTATCGACGCCACGCTTCAGCGGAACGGCGAACTCGGTTTCCCAGTCCACGCTCTCACCCTGCAATTGTCGATTCAGCACGCCAGCGGCCATGCTCGCCGAACGCATGGCGATGGTCACGCCAGATGAAAACACCGGATCGAGGAATTCCGCCGCATTGCCCAGCAGCGCAAAGCCCTTCCCATGCAGCGTTGTGACGTTCACCGAGTAGCCGCCGATGGTCCTTGCGGGTGTATCCCAGACCGCATTTTTCAGCACGCTGGCCAGTTGCGGTGTTTCATCGATAAAGGCGCGCAGGCAGGCGTCCAGGTCATCGGGCTTGTCTTTGAAGCGCTCGGCCGAGGCCACGACGCCTATCGAACAGCGACCTTCGCTGAACGGGATCGACCAGAACCACACATCGCTGTGCTGCGGATGGATGCTGACCAGGATCTTCTGACGGTCGAAGGGCGGGCTTTCGATATGGTCTTCGATATGGGTAAACACCGCCTGACGCACCGGAAAGCCCGACGGCGCTTCCAGATCCAGCAGGCGCGGCAACACGCGGCCATAGCCGCTGGCGTCGAGTACGAAGGTCGCCTGTACGCTGTATTCGCTGCCGTCCTCGCGTTTTACCCGCAATACCGGCTGCGGGCCATCGAAGTCGGCGCTGACGATCTCTTCCTGATAGCGGATGTCCACGCCTTGCAGCGCAGCCTGATCGGCGAGCAGTTTGTCGAACTCGCTGCGCTGCACCTGAAAGGTCGTCGGCTTGCCGTTGCTGAACGTATCGCTGAAGTCGAAATCGCTGTATTGCTCGCCGCGCGCAAAGGCAGCACCGTTCTTGAGCTGGAAACCGGCCGCCTGCACGGCGTCGAGCATCCCGGCTTCTTCGACGAAGTCCAGGCAATGGCACAGCAGACTTTCGCCGATGGAGAAGCGCGGGAACAGCTGACGCTCGATAATCAGCACGTCGTGGCCCTGGCGTTTGAGCAGGGCTGCCGCAATGGAACCGGCCGGGCCGGCACCGATGACGACGACCTGACGAATTTCCCTATCAGTGATGGGCACAGGTATTCCTTTCCGATTGGGCGGTGGCAGGGAGTGACGACAACGCTGCAAGACTCATGCGTGTGGCCCTTCAGCATTGGCTGGCGAATGAAGCGCTTTACGCGGGCTGGCCCACGGTGCCAAAAGAAAGCTGAAGGCCAGCCCCAGGCTGACCGACAGGCCGAAATTGCTGATCGCCGGGGTGCCGGAAACAGCCAGCAGCCCGAACGACAGCCAGGTGGTGACCGCTGCCAGCAGCGTGCCCAGCAGGCTGACTGCCGCGCCGCCTATCTGCTCGCGCATCAGGATGGCGTAATCGACGCTGATCGCCGTGACCAGCAACAGGCCGAACAGGCTGAACAGAGTCAGCGGCTGACCTCGCCAGCCCAGGCTGGCGAGGCTGCACAGGGCCGCCAGCAGGGGCAGGGCGACGATGCGCAACGCACCGCCGAAGCCAAACGGAGCGATCAGCAGCAGGACGATCAGTACGCACGATGCCAGCTTCAATTCTGCAGCGCTGATCTGCGTGTGGGCAAACACCTCGTTGAGCTCACCCAGGCGGTCGACCAGTTGCACGCCCTCCAGGCCGATGGCCTGCACGCGCAGCAACGCCATGCTGTTCATGCCACGCAGGCTGACGATGCTGGCTACCTGAGCGTCGCCTTCGGCATCTTCGCTGGCGCCTAGCCAGAGCGTGCGCCACGGTTCGCTGAGCGGGCCTTGAAGCGCCTGATCAATGTCTTGCGTTGGCAGTGCCTGCAATTGAGAGAGTTCGGTCTTCAGCGCGTTGGCCGGGACGCCAAGCTGCACCAGTGGTGCCCAGTGTTGCGGCAATTTGCCCAGCGCATCACGGGTCAGTTGCTGCTCGGCAGGCGAATCCAGCAACTGGTTGAGGGCCATGAAACCCTGCAGCTTGTCCATGCTGATCAGTTGATCGAGCCGCTGAGTCAGCGCCGACTGCCGATCCAGCAACTGCTGTTGATCCTTGCCGCGCACCAGGAAGAACTGGCTGGTGGGCTGATAACCGGTGATCCGTGCGATAGCCTGGGCTTCGTCGGTCAATGCCTGAGGTGCCGAGACCCATTGGCGAATATCGTTCTTGGTGGTCAGGTGCCAGAGCCCGCCGCCGCAGAAGGCCAACAGTAGCGCCAGCAGAATCGGCGTGCTGATGCGCTGCAACAGCGCAGCGCGGCAATCAAGCATCAGTTGCGCCAGTTTCAGCGGCCATTGCGCGGGGCTGATCTCGACCTTTGCAAGCAGCGCAGGCAGCAGACACACTGCAGTCAGGTAAGCGCCGATCAGGCCCGCGGCGGAGAACACGGCAATTTGTGTCAGTGCCGGGAACGGCGTCCAGGCCAGGGCGAGATAGCCGATACAACTGGTGATCAGGCTCAGCGTCAGGCCCGGCAGGGTCAGGCGCAAGGCGGGCCAACTGCGCCAGGGTTTCAGGCTCCAGCTCTTGGACAGGTAATGCAGTGGGTAATCCACCGCCACACCAATCAGGCTGGAACCCAGCACCAGCGTCATGACGTGCATGCTGCCAAACAGCGCCACGCAAGCCACTGCACCGAAGAGCATGCCGACTACCACCGGTACAAACGCCAGCAGCACGCTCCAGCGTCGGAATGCCAGCAACAGCAGCAACAGAATACCGAGCGTGGCGCCCCCGCCGACCCAGGTGATTTCCCGGCTGGCCTGCTTCTGCCCGTCGGCGGCGTACAGCAGGCCGCTGGCGGCGAGCAATTGCCCACCGGCCTGCTGCGCCTGCCCCCGCGCTTTCGCCAGCAGGTCGGCGACCTGACCGGGCAGGTGCAGATCGAAAGCATCGGTTCGGGTTCGCGAACGCAGCAGTACCCAGCTTTTGCCCTCGGCGCTGGCGATCAGCGCGCCGCTGGCCAGATCCGCCTCGACCGAGCCCTGTTTCGGCAAGCCGTTCTGGATACGTCCGGTCAGCCCCAGCCAGTCATCCTGACTTGGCACCAGGCTGAACCCGGCAAACGGGTCGAAGAGAGTTTGTACGCGCTGCTCAATGAAAGTCTTCGGCTCATCGATCAACAGAGCGCGATCCGCTGCCGGCAACATCGCGATTCGCCCTTGCAGCAACTGGGTGCGCAACGCGGGCAGATCGGCTTGCAGCGACCACTGAACCTTCTCGAACAGGCCGCTCGCTTGCCATTGCTCCGCCAGCGTGCGAGCCAGTTCCACAGCCTGCTGGCGGTCGGTATGACCCACCAGCACAAGCATTTCGCGATTGAGCGGTTCCTGCATGCGCTTTTCGGCGCTCACCACCAGTTCGTCGTTGTCAGTGCCTGGCACCAGTTCCATGAGGTTGGCCGACAGCGGCGAGCGGTCGTGCCACTGCCAGCCGGCCAGCGCCAGCACGCTTGCCAGAATCAGCAGGAACAGTCGCGGCAATAGCCGCTCAGTCGTTGAAGTCATTGCGCTGCGCATCGGTCAGGGAGGAAGCACTGCTGCTGTCGATCATTTTCAGGACGGTACTGTCGCCTTGGGTTTCCAGCAACTCGATACGCTGGACCAGTCCGCCGCCATCGATGTTGATCTGTTTGAACACTTGTTGCAGCAGCATCGAGCGCGGCGTGAGCGTGAGTTGCCAGGCGTTCGCGTCGCCGTTGAGCTGCAAGTCGAAATCCCGTTGCAGGCCGCTGCTGTCGCCCTGCAGTACAGCAAGGAACAAGCGGTTCTGCTCGGCCCCGGCATTTTTGTTTGGTACGGGCTTCCAGGTGCTGACGTCGCCTACGCTTTCGCGGCGGGAAATGCCGCTGGCATTGATGCGGTAATCCTGTTTCAGCGGTGTTTCCAGCAGCCAGAGCAGCCCGAAATCCCTGGCGAGCACGAAGCGGCCTTTGCTGAGCAGTGGTTGCGGCAGGGCGCGCAGGTGTTTTTCCTGAATGAAGCTCCCTTGCACCACCGCAGGTTTAGCGAGCTGATCACTCAGTTGTTGTAGATCGAAAGCCTGCGCCAGTGAAGACAGGCACAGCAACCCCAGTAGCAGCAAGGCGCGAAACGGACGGTTCATGGCAAAGCTCTCTTCACGGCATCGATAAAGACCTGGGGCGATGCCAGTTGCATTTCCCGGCTCTGGCTGTCGACCGCAACCTGCACGGTGCTGGCGCGGGTCAAGCGTTCGCCGGTGTGTGCGTCGGTGATCAGGTAGTTGATCTTCAGACGGTTCTCCCACTCCACCAGACTGGCGCGTACGTTCAGTGTCTGGCCGAACACCGCGCTGCGCACGTAGCGCAGTTGCAGGTCGATCACCGGCCAACCATAACCGGATTCGAGCATCTGCATGTAGTTATGACCAATGTGGTCGAGCAATGCGCAACGTGCGACTTCCAGGTATTTGACGTAATGCCCGTGCCAGACGATGTTCATCATGTCGACGTCGAAAAACGGCACCACGATTTCGGTGTCGACGTGCAGAAAACCCTTACTGCGCATGCAAGCTCCAGCGGCGGTTGGCAATATGTTTCAGGCACAGGCGCAGTTCATTCTCCAGCGCTCGGTCTTCGATGACAGGGGCAAAGTCCTCGCCCAGTTGTTGGTGCATGGCCGCCAGTGCCGGTGGCAGCGGGCGCGCATCGGCGGCCTTGCTGCGCAGCCATATACCTTGGTTGGCGGCGATCAGCGTGGCGGCGGCAACCTGCTCGGTCAGCTCCAGCACCCGAATGGCGTCACGCGCAGCGATGGTGCCCATGCTCACCTTGTCCTGATTGTGGCATTCGGTGGAGCGCGAGAATACGCTGGCCGGCATGGTATTTTTCAGTGCTTCGGCGGTCCATGCGCTGGTGCCTATCTGCACCGCCTTGAAACCGTGATTGAGCATGGCCCGCTCGGCGCTGGCACCCGACAGATTGCTCGGCAAGCCGTGGTTGTAACGTTCGTCGACCAGCAGCGCCAATTGCCGGTCGAGCAGGTCTGCGACATTGGCCACCAGCGTTTTCAGGCTGTCCATGGCAAAAGCAATGTGCCCGCCGTAGAAATGCCCGCCGTGCAACACGCGCTCTGCTTCGGCATCGATGATCGGGTTGTCGTTGGCGCTGTTCAGCTCGATCTCGATGAACGAGCGCAGCCAGTTCAGGCTGTCGGCCAGCACGCCCAGCACATGCGGTGCGCAGCGCAGCGAATAGCGGTCCTGCAAACGATGCAGTGGGGCGGTTGGCGCGTCGATGGCCAGGTCCTGACGCAACCACGTGGCTACCTGCATCTGGCCCGGATGCGGCTTGGCGGCGAACAGGCGCTCGTCGAAGTGCTCCGGGTTGCCTTGCAGCGCCACCACGTTCATGGCGGTGATACGGGTCGCCAGTTGCAACAGGTAATCGGCGCGGGCGAACGCCAGGCACGCGATGCCGGTCATGACGGCGGTGCCGTTCATCAGCGCCAGCGCTTCCTTGGGGCGCAGCACCAGCGGCGTCCAGCCCAGTTCGCGGTGCACGTCGCTGGCCGGACGGCGCTCGCCACGGAACATCACGTCGCGCTCGCCGGACAGGGTCGCGGCCACGTAAGACAGTGGGGTCAGATCACCGCTGGCACCCACCGAGCCCTCTTCCGGGATCAGCGGCAGCACGTCCTGATCGATAAACGCCTGCAAACGCTCAAGCAGTTCGACGCGCACCCCGGAAACGCCCTGACATAGTGACTGCAAACGTGCCGCCAGCACTGCGCGGGTGGCTTGGGCGTCCAGCAGCTTGCCCAGCCCGCAGCCGTGAAACGTGTACAAATGCTGCGGCAGCGCCTCGACATGCTCCAATGGCACGGCCACCACGCAGGAGTCGCCGTAGCCGGTGGTGACGCCGTAGATCACGCCTTCCTTGTTCAGTAACGAATCGAGAAACTGCGCGCCCCTGGCAATGCGTGCGCGAAATTCAGCGTCGCCTTGCAACGCACTCGGCGCTTGACGATTGGCCAGGGCCAGCACGTCTTCGATACACAGAGCGCGCTCGCCGAAAATGATCGGGTCAGGAGCTTGAATCATCATCGGACTTCCAGAATGGGTAGAAATTGAACCACTGCTGCGGGGCTTCCAGGCAGTAGTGCCCAAGACGCTCGGCATAACGCGTGGCCCAGTGGGCGATGACCTGGGCTCGGTCGCTGCGTCGCCATTCGATGGCGTCGGAGAACGGTTCGAGAATCACCCGATAGCCCCTCGGGCCTTTAAGGCAGAAAAACAGATTGACCGGGCACTTGAGCAGACCGGCCAGCAGCCACGGGCCTTGCGGAAACGTCGCGGGCTTGCCCAGAAAGTCGACCCGCACATTGCGCCCGCCGTGCAGGGCAACGCGGTCACCGGCGATGGCCAGCCACTCGCCTTCGTCCAGACGCTGGCTGAGTTGCAGCATGATCGCCGGGTCCAGTTCGCTGACCTGAATCAGCCGCAGGTTAGTCGCTCCGGCTTCACCGAGCAGGCGATTGAAGCGTTCGGCGTGCTTGGTGTGTACCAGCACGTTCATGGTGACTTTTTCGCCGAGCTCGGCCAGTGCGCGGCACACCTCAAGGTTGCCCAGATGCGCCCCGACCAGCATCTGCCCGCGCTCGCCGCGCAGGTTGTGGCGCAGCAGGGCAGGGTCGATGATCTCGATCTGTTCGATGCCCAGCTTGCCGTTCCATACGTCAAGCTTGTCGAGCAGTGCTTCGGCGAAGGCCATGAACTGGCCAAACACGCTCCGCTGGCTGGGGCGCAGTTCGGGTCTGGCGCTCCAGTCCGCCAGGCGCTGCTGGTATTCCCAGATGCTGTGTCGGGCACGGCGGCCGAAGGCGAAGAAATATAGAACGATGCCATACAGCACCGGGCTGAGCAGGCGACGACCGAGCACGCGCATGCCCCAGGCGGTAAGCTTCATGAGCAGGAAGCTGCCACGCTCTTCGTGACTGGCCCAATGTTCCTTGGGCGATTTTTCAATGGTCATGAGCGCCACCGCCGCCAGAGGATCACCGGCAGACGCATCAGCATGCCGAAGAACAGCTTGGCGTGCATTTTCGAGATCAGGGCGTTGTCGTGAAACAGGCGGAAATGCGACAGGCCGTCCTGCGGATAGTGAACGCGGGTCGGCAGCCAGCGCATCGCCTGGCCACGCCATGACAGGCGCACGAGAATTTCCGAGTCGAAGTCCATGCGCCTGCCGATCTGCACGCTGTCGATCAGCGCCAGAACCGGGGCCAGCGGGTAGAGCCGAAAGCCGCACATGGAATCGCGAATATGCAGTGACAGGGTGTTGATCCATACCCAGACGTGAGTGAGATAACGGGCGTACAGGCGGCCTTTGGGCACGCTTTCGTCGTACTGCGGATAGCCACAGATCAACGCTTGCGGGTACTGGCGTGACTGCTCCAGAAACACCGGAATATCGTTCAGGTCATGCTGACCATCGGCATCGACCTGCAACGCATGGCTGAAACCCAGGCGTGCCGCCTCGCGGAACCCGGCCATGACCGCGCCGCCCTTGCCTTGATTGACCGGCAGGCGCAACAGGTAAATACCCTCACCCTGCGCCAGCTGCTGTAACACTGCGGCGCAAGCCGGGCTGCTGGCATCGTCCACCAGTATGCAGGGCAAGCCTGCGTTGCGGACGGCCTTGACCACGCTGGGCACGGCCAGTTCGTGGTCGAACACCGGAATGATCACGCAAGGCTTATGCATGATCTCCCTCCAGCACAATCCGGCCGCTGGAGCAGGGTGCGTTTTCGCTGTTGTGAAAGGCGAAATGCAGCTTTGAGCGAGCGGCATCGAAGCGCAGGGTCAGTTTCAGGCGGTCGCCGGGGCGCACCAGTTGCTGAAACTTGAGCACTTCCATGCCAGCAAAGTCGGTTGGCAGATTCAACAGGCGCTGGCCCAGACTGATCGCCCATTCGACCTGAACCACGCCGGGCAAGACCGGTGCCTTGGGAAAGTGGCCGCTGAAAAATGCCAGATCTGGCGGGACCATCAGTTGCAGGTGCAATTCGCCGTCGACCGTCTGTTGGTCAAGCACTTGCGGTTGCCTGGGGCGTGAGGCCATGAGCAGGTTCTGCACGACCATCTGCGCCAGTTTGCCCTGAGCATTGAAGGGCATTTGCCGCAGCAGACGCCAGCGCCGCGGCAGGGCGATGGTTTCGCAGTGCGGTCGCAGATACTGGCGCAAGGCTTCGGTAAGCGCTCGACGGCCCTGATTGCGCAGGGCCAGCAAGCCCGCATCGCTCAGCACCAGCAGCGCGCCAAGCGACGCACGGTTTTCCTGAACCACGCCAAGGCGCGCTTCATTTACCCATTCGTGAGTCGTAAGGGCCTGCTCGATCAGCGGCAACGACACGCGCTTTTCTTCAAGCTTGACGATGCGGTCCAGCCTGCCCAGCAGTTCGAATCGCCCATCATTGCCAATCTGCACGGCATCGGCGGTCTGCTCTACGTGACCGGGCGGCAGATAGGGCGAGCTGATGCGCAGCGCCCCTTCGTTGTTCTGACTCAGCTCTACGCCGTCGAAGGCTTGCCATTGCTGTTCGCCCTGCCGCCAGGCGATGCCACCGGTTTCCGAACTGCCGAGAATTTCCGTCGGCCACTGGCCAAGACGTTGTAGCAGGCTTTGCGCCGCTTCGGCTGGCAATGCGCCGCCGGATGAAAACACCCGGCTCACGGCACTGAGGCTGCTCCAGTCGAGGTTGTCGCCCATGCGCTTGAGCAGTGCCGGGCTGGCGACCCAGGCAAAGGACGGGTATTCGCGGCTGGCGCGTTGCAGGTCTTCGGCAAACGGCAACTGGCGGCGCACGAACGGGCGCGCGGCGCACAGCGGCCATAGCAAACGGAACAGCAGCCCATAAATATGTTGCGTCGCAACGCTGCCGATCATGCATGCCGAACCAAGCTGCGCGCCCCACAGCTGTTCCAGCCCGCAGACTTCGTTGGCCAGCTGGCGCAGGCGTTTTTCAATCAGTTTGGGCTCGCCGCTGGAACCCGAGGTGCACAGGCTCAACCGGCACTGGTCAAGGTCAAGCGCTGCCGGAGCCAACTGCGCGGCGTGCAGATCGCTTAAATGCGTGTCGTGCGCCAGGTCGGTCAGCCACAGGTCGACCCGATTGGCCCAGCGCTCGCGGGTCTGGCCTTGCAAGTCCGCGGGCAGCAATACATGCACACCGGCGCGCCAGGCACCGAACAAGGCGACGGCCAGGTCAGCGGCATCTTCAAGGTGTACCGCGAGGTTTTTGATACCGCGGGCTTGCAGTCCTGCGGCCACACTCAGTGCCTGATCACGAAATTGCGCGTGGTCCAGGGTCGGGGCCAGTGTCAGCGGCCGGTCGGGCAGGGCGTCGAGCAGCAGGTGTTCAAGGTTCAACCAGTTCATGCGATCCATTTCATTTGCCGCCCGCAGAGGGTGGGCGGACGATCCATTCAACAGCGAACAACAGGCCCATCAATCCGTAGGAAACCAGGCCGGTGTACAGCGTCCACCAGGACAACGGTGCCCAGAGCGTCAGTATGGCTGCCGTGAGGCCATTGGCGAGGAAGAACAGGCACCAGATCTGCGTGACTTTACGGGTGTAGCGGATGCCGGACTCGGGCAGTTCAGGGCGGTTTATGCGCGCCATTCTTTCTACGATAGGCGGGCCGTAGATCAGGCTTGAACCGAACAGGCCGAGCATGAACGCGCTGACCAGTACCGGATACCAGCGCAGCATCAGGTGGCTGTCGATTACGCCCAGCGCCACGCAAAAAACCAGGGCGACGAGCGCCATCGCCAGGCTGCCGGGCTTGCGCTCGCCGGTCAGTGCGCGCGCCAGCCACAGGCTGCCCAGCAGCAGCGCGAACTGCCACGGGGCGAAGTGTTCGGTTCCCCAGTAGACGGCAAACGGATACAGCACACCGGCCAGCACCAGAATCAGGCCAATCAGCCGCTTCATTCGGCCGCGTTGACCAGTTTGTAGACGGCCTCTACCACGTCGTTCACGGTTCTGACTGACTTGAACTCTTCAGCGGCAATCTTCTTGCCGGTCTTGCGTTTGATGTGGTCTATCAGGTCCACGGCATCGATGCTGTCGATTTCCAGGTCCTGATACAGGTTGGCTTCAAGTGTGACCCTCTCAGGCTCCAGTTCGAACAGTTCCACCATTGCGGCGCGCAGGATTTCGAAGATGTCTTCACGGGTTTGCATGTTCAATTCTCAGGCCGGTTGTCTGGCGCTGACGAAGGCCGCAAGGCTGTCGACGCTGGCGAAATGGTTACGGGTGTCCTTTGCATCGGCATCGATCTTGATGCCATAGCGCTTCTGGATGGCCAGGCCCAGTTCGAGCGCATCCACCGAGTCCAGTCCCAGTCCTTCGCCGAACAGCGTCATATCGTTGCCGATATCTTCCGGGGTGATGTCTTCGAGGCCCAGGGCATCGATGATCAACAATTTAATGTCCTGGTGCAGATCGCTCATCTGAGGCGAGCTCCTTGGTGAAATAGTCATGCAGGTAATCGTTGAGCTTGCGGGACGCCACGGGCGGCGGACCCAGCGAACTGAAGGCGGTGGGGTCTATATCGGCACCGACGCGCAAACTGAAGTGCACGCGGCGTTGTGCAATGCGATACCAGGGCTCGGCCTTGGTCAGAGTGGTCGGCTGGACCTTGATGGTCACCGGAGTGATCATGCTCGCGCCACGCAGTGCAATGGCGGCCGCGCCCCGGTGAAAGACCGGCGGCTGACCCGGCTGGGTGCGGGTGCCTTCGGGGAAAATAATCAGTGTCTGGCCGCTTTGCAGGCGCTCCACGGCGGCATCGAGCATGTCCATGCTGCCGTCGTTGCTGATGTAACCTGTGGAGCGCACCGGGCCACGGGTGAACGGGTTTTCCCACAGGCTGCGCTTGACCACGCAATTGGCGTCACGCACCAGCCCGATCAGGAACACCACGTCGATCAGTGACGGGTGGTTGGCAATGATCATCTGCCCGGGGCGGCCAAGCTTTTCGGCACCCTGTACCTCGTAGGTCAACACGCCCATGCGCGCCATGATGCGGATGAACAGCCAGAACAGGCGGCTGATGGTCTGCCTGGCGCGGCGCTGATGACTGGCTACACTGCCGGGCAGGCAACTCAGTATCGGAAAAACGAACAAGCGCAGGCACAGGCCGCTGAGCCCGAAGAGGGCAAAGCTGAAGGCGGTTGCCAGCAAACGCCAGTAATAAGCATCCTGACGTTTTTTCAGTTCTTGCGTTGCCAGTTCCATAACCGGTTATTCCAGGGGTGCAGGCAGACGGATTGATCAGTGTGCAAGGCTTGCAGCAGATTCAATGCGTGGGGCCATCGAGTCTGCGGGTTCCCTTGTGTGTCGCTGTGCAAAGACAATTCCCACTGGTTGCCGGGCGTCAGCAGCAAGCCGACCGCGTAGGGAAAGGGCACGTCATCAATCCATTGTGCATAAGCGTGTGGTGGCTGCTCTTCAGTCACCACAAGCAATACTGCTTCTGCACCCTCGGCCAGCAACGCTGCGGCCTCGAACGCTCCATACTCCAGCCCGTCGCCTGCGGCGGCCAGGGCTGTCATCTCACTTGTTTCACCGCGCATGATCGACCACAGGCCAATCACTGCGTTATGCACTGAAAGGCTGAACTGGGTCGGTGAAACCGGCTCGTTCGCAGCCAGATCGCGCAGAATTTCAAACGTTCTCGGGGTTTCTCCGTGGCGCGAGACAAACACCAGCGGTACGCGCCCCAAACCTTCAGTCAATGGCCAGCCGACGGCAAATGCCATTCTGGCCATGCGGCCCAGGCGGCGACGTTGCATGGCAGGCAGGAAAGACACGTCTGGCGCGGCATCACTGGTTTCCAGTAGCGTCGGATTGCGGCTCCATTGCAGCCAGTCGTCCGCGCTCGCCAGGCCCGGAGCCCAGGCATGCCATCGTGCAATGTTGAAGGTGATCAATACTTCTCTTCCCGCCCCTGCGGGCTTGTTTCTCGCTACATCGATATCAGGTAGATATCAGCCTGGGTGCGGTAATTTTACCGAGTGCGCGCATTATCCCGATGGGGGTCATTACTAGCAAATTTGTTACATAAAAATCGTTTACATACGTGTATTTTAAAGTTCAAGTCTGGCTTTAGGATGACAGTCAGGTACGTGCCGTTTTGCGATAAGCTCGCTGTTGTCATATGTACTGCCTAGACTCTACACCTCTTAAGGTCGTTATCGGCCACACCTGCTGTTTCTTCATCTTTCAAGGAACCCAAAGCATGCGTCGCGTGGTATTCAATCAGAAGGGCGGTGTAGGCAAATCGAGCATCGCCTGCAATCTGGCTGCAGTCAGCGCTCACGAAGGCTATCGGACGTTGTTGATCGATCTCGATGCCCAGGCCAACTCGACTCAGTACCTCACCGGCCTTACCGGTCAGGATATTCCGATGGGTATTGCCGAGTTCTTCAAGAACACACTGTCAGCAGCACCGTTCGCCAAGAAAAACCACGTTGATATCTATGAAACACCTTTCGATAACCTGCATGTGGTCACGGCCACTGCCGAGCTTGCCGACTTGCAGCCCAAACTTGAGGCAAAGCACAAGATCAATAAGCTGCGCAAACTGCTCGACGAACTGAGTGAGGATTACGAGCGGATTTATCTGGATACGCCGCCAGCACTGAACTTTTATGCGGTTTCGGCGCTTATTGCGTCTGATCGTGTATTGATTCCGTTCGACTGCGACAGCTTTTCCCGACAGGCGCTGTACGGACTGATGCGCGAGATCGAGGAGCTGAAAGAGGATCACAACGAAGATCTTCAGGTTGAAGGCATCATCGTCAACCAGTTCCAGCCCCGAGCCAGCCTGCCGCAGCAGATGCTCGACGAGCTGATAGCCGAGGGGCTGCCGGTGTTGCCGGTCTACCTGGGCGCATCGGTGAAAATGCGTGAGTCGCATCAGGCCAGCCTGCCGCTGATCCACCTGGACCCCCGTCACAAGCTGACGCAGCAGTTCGTGGACCTGCATCACTTGCTGGAGACCAATGCCCATCCGTGATGGGTATGCACCACGCTTAGCACTCAGCTTCGCAAACAAGTCCGCTTTTGATTCTGGCCGAAGGCCGTGGGAGTGAACTTGTTCACGAAAGGGCCGGTATAGTCACAGAAAATGTATCGTCTGAACTACCGTATTCGCGAACAAGTTCGCTCCCACGCCCTGCGGGCAGAAGCCAATCTGTGAGCATCTAAAGACTTATGCATAACGCTCAGACACAGAAATCATCGTGGCCTGAGCACCTCGGGCGTATAGCTGCCGTCTCTCAATGAGCAGGCCAGGTGCTCTGAATGCAGCCGCGCGGCCGAGGCCAGTTCGGTGGAGATGGTGACAGCAGCGTCCATGTCGGCCTGAACGTGTTCCTGCGAGGCGCTCAGGCGGTTGCTGCCGGGTTTGCAGCCGCACTCCACTGCATGTCCCTGCGTGGCAACCGCCACCAGATCGTCGACATACGTCGGGTTGCCCTGAGCAATGAAACCGATGCGGGTGCACGCCGGGCACCACACGGGGTCGCCCATGCGGGCAACGCGGCGCTGGTCGATGACTTCGCTTGACGAGCCGCTCAGCACAAACCCGCCGGTGGTGGTTGGATCGCCTTCCCTGACTATGAACGACATGGCAGTGCTTCCTGTGGGTGTTGGAAGCCTCAAGGCTAGGCGCAAATCGGCTGCCTGATTGCGCAGAAGCCCTGTTAAAGACCGGTCCTACGCAAAGATCAGCAGAGCGTTTCGCGGATGTTACGGGCATCAATAAAGGTGATCAAAAAATGATCACTTCTACTATCGTTACTCCAGCCGTAACGATTCACCTCGCTGCTTGATTGATGCTTGCCCCTATCGCTCCTAAGGTGGCCCACGACAGCAAAATCGTGGAGCGATCATGACAACAACAACTTCCCCCGACGCACGCTGGACACGTCGTCGCACCGAGAAGCAGCGGCGTCTGGAGCAGGTGCGGACGCTGGCCGATGGCGTAGTGCTGCCGACCGACAAGATTGTCGCGGCGCTGGAGGCCTTGCTGGTTTCCGGTGATCGGGTGGTGCTTGAGGGCAATAACCAGAAACAGGCGGACTTCCTGTCCCGCGCGCTGGCCAAAGTCGATCCGGGCAAGGTCCATGACCTGCACATGATCATGCCAAGCGTTGGCCGCGCCGAGCACCTCGACCTTTTCGAGCAAGGCATCGCACGCAAACTGGACTTCTCGTTTGCTGGCACGCAGAGCCTGCGCATCAGCCAGTTGCTGGAAGACGGCCTGCTGGAAATCGGTGCGATCCACACCTACATCGAACTGTATTCGCGGCTGGTGGTGGACCTGATCCCCAACGTGGTGCTGGCCGCAGGCTTCATGGCCGACCGGGCAGGCAACATCTACACCGGCCCGAGCACCGAAGACACCCCCGCGTTGATCGAGCCGGCTGCGTTCAGCGATGGCATCGTCATCGTTCAGGTCAATCAATTGGTGGATGACGTCAGCGAACTGCCTCGCGTGGACATTCCGGCCTCGTGGGTCGATTTTGTGGTGGTAGCCGACAAGCCGTTCTACATCGAGCCGCTGTTCACCCGCGACCCACGCCACATCAAGCCGGTGCACGTATTGATGGCGATGATGGCGATTCGCGGCATCTACGAAAAACACAACGTTCAGTCGCTGAACCACGGCATTGGCTTCAATACCGCAGCCATTGAACTGATTCTGCCGACTTACGGCGAGTCGCTGGGCCTCAAGGGCAAGATCTGCCGTAACTGGACACTTAACCCGCATCCGACGCTGATCCCGGCCATCGAAAGCGGCTGGGTCGAGAGCGTGCATTGCTTCGGCACCGAACTGGGCATGGAAAACTACATTGCTGCGCGCCCGGATGTGTTCTTCACCGGGCGCGATGGCTCGCTGCGTTCCAATCGCCAACTCTGTCAGCTTGCTGGCCAATATGCCGTTGACCTGTTTATCGGCGCGACCCTGCAGGTGGATGGAGACGGGCATTCCTCGACCGTCACCCGTGGCAGGCTGGCAGGTTTTGGCGGCGCACCGAACATGGGCCATGATCCGCGCGGCAGACGTCATGCCACCCCGGCATGGCTGGACATGCGCCAACAGAACGAGAGCGGCCCGGATGCCTATCTGGAGCGCGGCAAAAAGCTCGTGGTGCAGATGGTCGAGACGTTTCAGGAGGGCGGCAAGCCGACCTTCGTTGAAACGCTGGACGCTGTAGAAGTGGCGAAGAAAAGCGGCATGCCGCTGGCACCGATTATGATCTACGGCGACGACGTCACCCATTTGTTGACCGAAGAAGGCATCGCCTACCTCTACAAGGCGCGCAGCCTGGAAGAGCGTCAGGCGATGATCGCCGCCGTGGCGGGCGTGACCGTGATCGGCTTGCGCCATAACCCGAAAGACACTGCACGTATGCGTCGTGAAGGGCTGATCGCGCTGCCGGAAGACCTCGGCATCCGGCGCACCGATGCCAGCCGTGAACTGCTTGCGGCCAAGAGCATTGCCGATCTGGTTCAGTGGTCCGGTGGTCTGTACAGCCCGCCTGCCAAATTCAGGAGTTGGTGATGAGCGCACTTCAATTGACACCGCAAGCTGCTTCGCTTGCCGAGCGACTGGCCGATCTGGCCGTCGATGCCCTGATCGCCGAAGCCGACCTGTCGCCCAAACCTGCACTGGTGGACCGACGTGGCAGCGGCGCACACACCGACCTGCATCTGGGCCTGATGCATTCCTCGGCGCTGTCACTGTGGCCGACCTTCAAGTTAATGGCTGATGCCGCCGGGCAATTCAACACAGTGGGCCAGCCATTACGTGAGGCGCTCGGTCGTCTCGGTCGCGATGGTGAAGCCACGATGCTGCGCACCACCCAGGGTGTGAATACTCATCGAGGTGCGATCTGGGCGCTGGGCCTGCTGGTGACGGCTGCCGCGCTGGACGCCCGCAACTGCGCACCCGAAGCCGTTCTCGCGCGGGCTGCCAGCCTGGCGCAGATCAAGGACCGCCAAGTGCTCGTGCAAGGCAGTCACGGTAATGAAGTGGTTCGCCGTTACGGTGTAATGGGTGCCCGGGAACAGGCGCAGCAAGGCTTCCCGGCAGTCAGGGATTTCGCCTTGCCGCAACTGCAACGCAGTCGCGCGGCGGGCAGTGGCGAGCAGAACGCCCGGCTGGATGCGCTGCTGGCGATCATGACCACCCTGTCCGACACCTGCGTGCTGCATCGTGCCGGTATCGAAGGCTTGCACACCATGCAGCGCGGCGCTCAGCACGTGCTGGACGTTGGCGGCAGTGCCAGCCTTGCCGGGCGCCGCGCACTGAACCAACTGGATCAGCAACTGCTGGCGCTGAATGCTTCGCCTGGCGGCGCGGCTGATCTGCTGGCTGCCTGCCTGTTTATCGACGGCCTGGAGCCTGCGCTCGGCCGTGTTTCGAGGAGTGTCTGAAATGGAAACCCTGTCTTTTGAATTCCCTGCCGGACAGCCGCCCAAAGGCCGCGCGCTGGTAGGTGTGGTTGGCTCGGGCGATCTGGAAGTGCTGCTGGAGCCCGGTTCGCCAGGCAAGCTATCAATTCAGGTGGTGACCTCGGTCAACGGTGCCTCGCTGCGTTGGAAACATCTTTTCGAGCGCATGTTCGACGGCCAGACCCCGCCTGCGCTGAGCATCGACATCCACGACTTCGGGGCCACGCCCGGCGTGGTGCGCTTGCGTCTGGAGCAGGGCTTCGAGGAGATCGGTCATGACTGATAACGCACGTTTGCTGAGCCAGCACAGTTTCATCGAGCTCGGTGCCCGGCAGCGCGCCCGCGCTCTGCTGGATGCCGACAGCTTCCGCGAATTGCTTGGCCCGTTTGATCGCGTCATGTCGCCCTGGCTTGCCAGACAAGGCGTTGTCCCTCAAGCCGACGATGGCGTGGTGGTTGCCAAGGGCACTGTTGACGGGCGGCCGGTAGTCATTGCGGCCATTGAAGGCTCGTTTCAGGGCGGCAGCATGGGCGAAGTCGGCGGTGCAAAAATGGCAGGCGCGTTGGAGCTGGCTGCCGAAGACAACCGCAACGGTATTCCCACCGCTGCCATCGTGCTGCTGGAAACCGGCGGTGTGCGTTTGCAGGAAGCCAATCTGGGCCTGGCGGCGATTGCCGAGATTCATGCCGCAATGGTCGACTTGCGTCAGTACCAGCCGGTGATTGGTGTGGTGGCGGGCAGTGTTGGCTGTTTTGGCGGGATGTCCATTGCTGCAGGCTTGTGCAGCTATTTGCTGGTGACCCAGGAGGCCCGCTTGGGCCTGAACGGCCCGCAGGTGATCGAGCAGGAAGCCGGCATCGAAGAATACGATTCCCGTGACCGCCCGTTTATCTGGAGCCTGACCGGTGGCCAGCAGCGGTTTGCCAGTGATCTGGTGGACGGTTTTGCCGCAGACGATGTGGCCGATATCCGGCAGCAGGTCAGCGGCTGGCTCAAGCAGGGCGTACCGGCAGCGTATCGCAGCAGCCAGTACGAACTGTTTTTGCAGCGCCTCACCAGCCTCCACACCGAAGCGCAAATCGATCCGCAGAGTGTACGTACCCTTTATCAAGGAGCCCGGTCATGAGCTATTCACAAAGGGGTTTGCACTGGTTCAACGCGTTGAGCGCAGGTGCTACGCAAGTTGACGGTCTGCCTGCCTCGCTCAAGGTCGCCGATGGCTTGCTGGGCGACCAGCCGGTACGATTTGTGGCGGTGGTTGCCGATACCGGCAATCGTTTTCCTCGGGCGCGTCAGGGCGAGGTCGGTCTGCTGGAAGGCTGGGGCCTGGCCAAAGCTGTGGATGATGCCATCGAGCAGGACCGCGACCGCGCCGAAAAGCGTGCATTGATTGCGATTGTCGATGTGCCGAGCCAGGCCTATGGCCGCCGCGAAGAAGCGCTGGGCATTCATCAGGCGCTGGCTGGGGCGGTGGACAGCTATGCACGGGCGCGTCTTGCCGGGCATGCGGTGATTGGTCTGCTGGTTGGCAAGGCTATGTCCGGCGCGTTTCTGGCCCACGGGTATCAGGCCAATCGGCTGATTGCACTGCGTGATCCCGGCGTGATGGTGCATGCGATGGGCAAGGCTTCCGCCGCTCGGGTAACGCTGCGCAGTGTCGAAGACCTGGAAAAGCTCGCCGCCAGCATCCCGCCAATGGCCTACGACATTGACAGCTATGCTAGCCTTGGTCTGCTGTGGGAAACCCTCTCGGTCAGCCAGATCGAGCAGCCCACTGCGAACGACCTGACTCAGGTCCGCAATGTTCTAAGCAGTGCGATCAACGACGTGCAGGCCAGCGGGGTCGACCTGAGTAGCCGTCTGGGCGCGAGCAATCGTGCGGCATCGGCTACCGTGCGCCAGTTGCTGCGGGCGCAATGGTGATCGACAGCGCTTGCGCAGTATTGCCCCATGATTTGCTGTGGGGCATGCCACTGTCTGCCTTGCCGGACGATGCGCCCAAATGGGCGGTCGAAACGGTGCTGGCCGGGCAGCCGGTTGTGGTGCGTCGGCAGGCCATGCCAGTCGGTCAAGTGGCCGTAGGGTTGCGCGGCTACGGTCGTGAGCAGCGCTATGCCGCGAGCATGCTGTTGACGGATGTCTATCGGCGGGTAACCCCCGAACAACTGGTCTTGTGCCCGGTCGAGAATATTCAGGACTGGCCCGCGTTGCGTGCCTTGCGTCAGGTCCGCCCGGTGATGGATGCGCTGGAACTGGTCTGGGGCGTCGGTGGCAGCGCCGGGTTCGAATTGGCCAGTGGTATCGCGGCGTTGAATCAGGACAGCGATCTGGACCTGATTTTGCGTACGCCTGAGCCGTTAAGTCGCAGTTGCGCAGCCGAATTGGTCGAGGCGCTGGAAATATCGGTCTGCCGGGTCGATGTCCAGCTGCAACTCGATCATGGCGCTGTGGCATTGCGTGAATGGGCGCGCCCAGCGGGGCGGGTGTTGCTCAAGACCGCAGCAGGGGCGCGGCTGGTTGCAGATCCGTGGCATCTGATCGGGGCGTGCGCATGAGTAGCCTGTGGGTGTTTCCCGGTCAGGGCGCGCAGCAGGCCGGCATGCTGCATCAATTACCCGACGACCCTGTCGTCCACGATTGCCTGCAGGACGCTGCCGATGCTCTGGGCGAAGACGTACTGGCGCTGGACAGCACTCAGGCGCTGCAAGCGACCCGCGCCGTCCAGCTTTGCCTGTTGATCGCCGGTGTCGCCTGCGCCCGTCTGTTGCAGGCGCGTGACTGTGTGCCGGATTACGTTGCAGGGTTGTCCATCGGCGCTTATCCGGCAGCGGTGATCTCCGGGGCGCTGGCCTTTGACGATGCCGTGCGCCTGGTGGCGTTGCGTGGCGAGCTGATGCAAGGCGCCTGGCCGCAGGGTTACGGCATGACCGCGCTCGTCGGTCTGGACCAGATGCAGGTAGAAGCGCTGATCGCGCAGGTACACAGCGCGAAGACACCGGTATTTCTCGCCAATATCAACGCCGACAACCAGATGGTGATCTCCGGCAGTGCCGAGGCGATGCATCAGGTCGGTCAACTGGCCAAGGCTGCTGGAGCGGCAGCGGTCAAGCGTCTTGCGGTCAGCGTGCCGTCACATTGCGCCTTGCTGGACGCTCCCGCGCAACAACTGGCCGAGGCCTTTTCAAGGGTCGCGCTAACGGCACCCAGGATACGTTACCTGAGCGGTAGCACGGCGCGACCTGTGCGCAATGCCGAGAAGCTGCGTGACGACCTGGCCTTCAACATGTGCCGGGTCATCGATTGGCGCAGCACCGTGGAAACTGCCTGGGAGCGAGGCGTGCGCCTGCACATCGAATTGCCGCCCGGTGCCGTGTTGACCGGGCTGGCGCGCAAAGTCTTCCAGCAAGGAACAGCGCTGGCCTTTCAGGCTGCGCGTCTGGACAGCCTGATCGCGCTGTCGCGCGAGGAGGGTCGCCGCACTCCATAGAGCCGCCGTGCAGCTGCTACGAAGGACAAAAACAACAACTTCAGCAATGCAAACAGAGGACTAACAAAAATGATTATCTATGGTGTTGCACTACTGGCTATCTGCACGCTCGCGGGCGTGATTCTCGGTGACATGCTCGGCGTTCTGCTGGGCGTGAAATCCAATGTGGGCGGGGTCGGGATCGCCATGATCCTGTTGATCTGCGCACGTCTGTGGATGCAGAAACACGGCGGCATGACCAAGGACTGCGAAATGGGCGTGGGTTTCTGGGGCGCGCTGTACATACCGGTCGTGGTGGCGATGGCCGCGCAACAAAACGTTGTGACCGCACTCAAGGGCGGGCCGGTGGCGGTATTGGCCGCTGTCGGTTCTGTGGTGCTCTGCGCCTGCACCATCGCAGTGATCAGCCGCACCAATCGCGGCGAGCCTTTACCCAAGGAAGAGCCGCTGCTGACGCCTGTGATCAAGCCTGAAATAGCCCCGGTTGGAGGTCGCTGATATGTGGGACCTCATCGAGAAAGGACTTGAACACAACGGGCTGATCACCGCATTTGCCTTCGTCGGTATCATCATGTGGGTCTCGGTGGTGCTTTCAAAGCGCCTGACCTTCGGCCGGGTGCATGGCTCGGCCATCGCGATTGTCATCGGGCTGATTCTGGCCTGGATCGGCGGCACGTTGACCGGCGGCCAGAAGGGGCTTGCCGATATGGCGCTGTTCTCAGGCATCGGCCTGATGGGCGGGGCGATGTTGCGTGACTTCGCCATCGTGGCGACTGCCTTTGAAGTGCAGGCAACCGAGGCACGCAAGGCCGGGCTGATCGGAGCAATTGCCTTGCTGTTGGGCACGATTCTGCCGTTTATCGTGGGCGCGAGCATTGCCTGGGTGTTTGGCTACCGCGATGCAATCAGCATGACCACCATTGGCGCGGGTGCTGTGACCTACATCGTCGGCCCGGTGACCGGTGCTGCGTTGGGTGCGACCTCCGACGTGATGGCCCTGTCGATTGCCACCGGCCTGATCAAGGCGATTCTGGTGATGGTCGGTACGCCCATGGCGGCGCGCTGGATGGGGCTGGACAACCCGCGTTCGGCGATGGTTTTCGGTGGTCTGGCGGGTACTGTCAGCGGCGTTACCGCAGGGCTGGCGGCAACGGATCGGCGTCTGGTGCCTTATGGCGCGCTGACCGCCACTTTTCATACCGGACTGGGCTGTCTGCTGGGGCCGTCTGTGCTGTATTTCATCGTGCGCGCAATCGTCGGTTAGATCCCTTCGATCAGGTCGCCTGCTCCAGCAGGCGATTCGCATACATCCGACACTCAGCCAGCAGCGCCAGCAGGTTAGGGTCTCGCTCTCTGGACTTGAGAAAGACCATGCCGATGTGTTGCTGCATCCGGTAGCGGCTCTGCAATGGAATCAGCCGCACGCGGTTTTCATACACTGCGGCTATGCGCCCCGGCAGCAGCGCATAGCCGACGCCGGAACTGACCATGCTCAGCAGGGTGAAGATGTCATTGACCTGCATCGCCACTTTGGGCTCGAACCCGGCCTGCTGAAACACCCGTATGCCATCGCGATGAGTGGCAAAGCCTTGGGTGAGGGTGATAAATGTCGCTTCACGCAGGTCGCTGAGATCCACCTCGCTGTGCTCGGCAAACGGCGAGTCGGTGGGCACAGCCAGGAAGATATCGTCGGAAAACAACGCCAGCTGCTCGCAGTCCGGGTCATGGGTGCTTTCATCCAGCGACACCAGCATGGCGTCGACTTCCATGTTCTTGAGCTTGTACAGCAGGTCCATGTTCGAACCCAGAATCAGATCGATATTCAGCTCGCTGCGGCGGATTTTCAGGCCCATGATCAGCTGCGGCACCGTCTTGACGGTCAGTGAATACAAAGCCCCAAGGCGGAAGCGTGCCGCCGAAAAGCCTGCCGCCTGACGGGTCAGCTCTACGGTGGCGAGCACATCCTGCACCAGCTTCTGCGCACGCTTTTCCAGCACATACGCGCTTTCCAGCGGCGTAAGGTTACGGCCTTCGTGTTTGAACAGCGGGCAACGCAGGGCGCTTTCCAACGAGTGAATGGCGCGGTGCACGCTGACGTTGCTGGTCTGCAACTCCTCCGCCGCCCGCGCCAGATTGCCGGTGCGCATGAAGGCCAGGAATATTTCCAGTTTCTTGAGCGTCAGTTCGTCATCGATCTGCATGTCGTGGCGCTGGTTATTGATGTGCGCTGATTGTGCACAAGTCGTGCGCCGATAGCTGCTTAAAATATCCGTCACTGAAACAGGGTGTTGCGATTTGTTTCAATAACCGCGAGCCTCTGCTCCCAGTGTTTTGCCACAAGAGGGTATTGAGCGGATGTATTACGGAGAAAAATTCAACGCCTGGTCCCACTTGGTGGGCGCAGTACTGGCCGGTGTCGGCGCAATCTGGCTATTGGTGATGGCGAGTCTGCACGGCGATGTCTGGAAGGTGGTCAGTATTGCGATCTATGGCGCCTGTCTGGTCACGCTGTACAGCGTTTCGACGATTTACCACAGCGTCAAGGGCCGTTCGAAATCGATCATGCAGAAGGTCGATCACTTTTCGATCTACCTGATGATTGCGGGCAGCTACACGCCGTTCTGTCTTGCGACATTGCGCGGCGCGTGGGGCTGGACCCTGTTCGGTATCGTCTGGGGGCTGGCGCTGATCGGCATTGTGCAGGAGATAAAACCCCGCTCTGAAGCGCGAATCATGTCCATCGTGATCTACGCCGTGATGGGCTGGATCGTCCTCGTGGCGGTCAAACCACTGATTGCTGCGCTCGGCCTGACGGGCTTCATCTGGCTGGCCGGCGGCGGCGTGCTGTACACCGTCGGCATTCTGTTCTTCGCCTACGACCAGATCCGCCACTTTCACGGCATCTGGCACCTGTTCGTCATCGGCGGCAGTTTGATGCACTTCGTGGCGATTTGTTTTTATGTGCTGTGAGGAGGGGACGAGCATCAGTAGTCAGAAATCGCCCCACAGCTGTTGCGCCACGCTGAGCGCGACCACGGGAGCGGTTTCCGTGCGCAGAACGCGTGGGCCGAGGCGTGCGGCGTGGAAGCCGGCGTCTTGCGCCTGATCGACTTCTGCGTCGTTCAAGCCGCCTTCCGGACCAATCAGGAAGGCCAGGCTGGCTGGCTTGTCATGGCTGGTCAGCGGCTCGGCCACCGGGTGCAGGACCAGTTTCAGGTCGGCCTCGGTGTGCTTGATCCACTCGGCCAGCGGCATCGGCGCATGAATCACCGGCACCACCGAGCGACCGCACTGCTCGCAGGCGCTGATTGCGATCTGTTGCCAATGCGCCTGGCGCTTCTCGGCGCGCTCGTCCTTGAGACGCACCTCACAGCGCTCGCTGACAATCGGGGTAATTTCGCTGACGCCCAGCTCGGTGGCCTTCTGAATAGCCCAGTCCATGCGTTCACCACGCGACAGGCCCTGGCCCAGATGAATGCGCAGCCCTGACTCGACTTGCCCGGCAAAGCTTTCGGTCAGTTGCACATGCACGCGCTTCTTGCCGACTTCCAGCAAGGTGCCGCGAAACTCCTGGCCCGATCCGTCGAACAGTTGCAGCGCGTCACCTTCGGTCATGCGCAGCACGCGGCTGATGTAATGCGTCTGGGCCTCAGGCAGTTCGTGCTCGCCCAGGCTAAGCGGCGCTTCAGTAAAAAAGCGGGAGAGTCTCATGGTGTGTCTCGGTTCCGGTGTTGTTTTGTTATGGCCCTTTCGCGGACAAGTCCGCTCCCACATTAATGCGGTGTTGCCCGGTCCGCTCGTGGGAGCGGACTTGTCCGCGAAGGCGTCAGTCGCGGCGCCGCAAATTCCAGCACTAGCCCGGATCTCTGAAATCCGGATGAAAGTTCTCGCGCACGGCAACACTGACACTGCTGCGCGTAGCGATATCAATGCCCTCGGTGGCCACCTCGGCCAGAAAGTCGATCTGCTCCGGGGTAATCACGTACGGCGGCAGAAAATACACCACACTGCCCAGTGGTCGCAGCAATGCACCGCGCTCCAGCGCATGCTGAAAGACCTTCATGCCACGCCGTTCCTGCCACGGGTAGGCGGTCTTGGTGGCTTTGTCCTGAACCATTTCGATAGCGATGGCCATGCCGGTCTGACGCACTTCCGCCACATGTGGATGGTCCACCAGATGCGCCGTGGCTGTCGCCATACGCTGCGCCAGGGCCTTGTTGTTTTCGATGACGTTGTCCTGCTCGAAGATATCCAGTGTCGCCAGCGCCGCCGCACAGGCCAGCGGGTTGCCGGTGTAACTGTGTGAGTGCAGAAACGCGCGCAGCGTTGGGTAGTCGTCGTAGAACGCGTCGTACACATCATCGGTGGTCAGGCAGGCCGCCAGCGGCAGGTAGCCACCGGTCAGCGCCTTGGACAGGCACAGGAAATCCGGACGGATGCCGGCCTGTTCGCAGGCGAACATGGTCCCGGTACGGCCGAAACCGACAGCGATTTCATCGTGGATCAGGTGCACGCCATAGCGGTCGCAGGCGTCGCGCAGCAGCTTGAGGTAGACCGGGTGATACATGCGCATGCCGCCCGCGCCCTGGATCAGCGGTTCGACGATCACCGCCGCAACGCTGGCGTGGTGTTCGGCAAGGGTCTGCTCCATGGCGGCGAACATGTTGCGCGAATGCTCTTCCCAGCTCATGCCTTCCGGGCGGTGATAGCAGTCGGGGCTCGGCACCTTGATGGTGTCGAGCAGCAGCGCCTTGTAGGTTTCGGTAAACAGCGGCACGTCGCCCACCGACATCGCCGCCATGGTCTCGCCGTGGTAGCTGTTGGTCAGGGTGACGAAGCGTTTCTTGTCCGGCTGGCCGCGATTGAGCCAGTAGTGAAAGCTCATCTTCAGCGCGACTTCAATGCACGATGAGCCATTGTCGGCGTAGAAGCAGCGGTTGAGGCCTTCAGGGGTCAGTTTGACCAGCCGTTCGGACAGCTCGATGACCGGCTGATGACTGAAACCGGCAAGAATCACGTGTTCCAGTTGGTCGACCTGATCCTTGATGCGCTGGTTGATGCGCGGGTTGGCGTGTCCGAAAACGTTGACCCACCAGGAACTGACAGCGTCCAGATAACGCTTGCCCTCGAAGTCTTCAAGCCATACGCCTTCACCACGCTTGATCGGTATCAACGGCAGATTTTCGTGGTCTTTCATCTGGGTGCAGGGGTGCCACAGGACCTTCAGGTCACGCTGCATCCACTGGTCATTGAGGCCCATTTTCAATCTCCGGGTAGCGACTCGCCTGATGCGAGGACGAACAATCGCGCAAGCCTATGCAATGCCCGGCTGCGGAACAACCTTTGATGCAGTTTTAACAGCTGATGGACATTGCTGGCGGCTATTTGATGGCTCGCGTATCCTGCGCAGCAAGTCGATGTGCCGGGCTGACTTGCCCAATCTTCCCTATGTTTTCTGGAGTTCGCCGAATGCTTTCTGGGTGGCTGCGCGCCTGTGCGCTGATAGTGGCAGGGTTGGTCAGCGTTTCTACGCTCGCCGATGAAAAACAACGAACCGCCATTGTCGTCGGTGGTGGTCTGGCAGGCTTGACCGCTGCCTATGAACTGCAGGCCAAAGGCTGGCAGGTGACGCTACTGGAAGCCAAGCCCAGCCTGGGCGGACGTTCCGGTCTGGCGACCAGCGAGTGGATCGGCAACACCAAGGCTCAGCCAGTGCTGAACCGCTACCTGGACAGCTTCAAGCTGCCTACCGTGCCTGCGCCTGAATTTGTTCGCACGCCCAGCTACCTGATCGACGGTGTGTACTTCACCCAGGCTGACCTGGCCGTCAAACAGCCTGCGACCGCCGAAGCCATCAAGCGCTACAACGACACGCTGGACAACCTCGCGCGCTCGGTTGACGACCCGGAAAACCCGGCGTCCAACAGCACCTTGTTCGCGCTGGACCAAATCAACGTCGCCAACTGGCTGGACCGCCTGAACCTGCCTGCCACGGCGCGTCAGTTGATCAACCAGCAGATCCGCACCCGCTACGATGAGCCTTCGCGCCTGTCGTTGCTGTACCTCGCCCAGCAATCGCGGGTTTATCGCTCGGTCGACGAGCGTGACTTGCGTGCTGCGCGCCTGCCCGGTGGCAGTGCGGTGCTGACCCAGGCGTTCGTCAAGCAGCTCAAGACCGTCAAGACCAATTCGCCGGTGACGGCAGTCGTTCAGGAGAAGGACAAGGTCACCGTCAAGGCTGGCGCAACCAGCTACACCGCAGATTACGTGGTCATGGCCGTACCGCTGCGCTCGCTGGGCAAGATCCAGATGACGCCTGCGCTGGACGCTCAGCACATGGGCGCGATCAAGAGCACCAACTACGGCTGGCGCGACCAGATCATGCTCAAGTTCAAGACCCCGGTCTGGGACAGCAAGGCACGCATGTCCGGTGAAGTGTTCAGTAACACCGGTCTGGGCATGTTGTGGGTAGAGCCCGCGCTCAAGGGCGGCGCCAACGTGGTGATCAACCTGTCGGGCGACAACGCGCGCATCATGCAGGCCTTCGGCGACAAGCAGATGGTCGATCAGGTGCTGATCCGTCTGCATGCGTTCTACCCTGAAGCACGCGGTGCGTACACCGGCTATGAAATCCGCCGCTACAGCGTCGATCCGTCCACTGGCGGTTCTTACCTGGCGTTCGGCCCCGGTCAGATCAGCAAATACTGGCGTCTGTGGGAACGGCCGATTCTGCGTGTAGCCTTTGCTGGCGAGCACACCGACACCTTGTACCCCGGCACTCTGGAAGGCGCCCTGCGCAGTGGTCAGCGTGCAGCCGGTCAGGTGCAGGATCTGGCCGCTGGCAAGTCGTTCGAACCGGTCAAGGTTGCACCGCCGAAAGCACCAGCCCCGGCTTCGCAGAAGTCCGAAGGCAATTTCTTCAGCAATCTGTTCGGTGGTTCCTCCGACAAGCCGGCCGAACCCGCCAAGCCGCAGGCTGACAAGCCAGGCTTCTTCTCGCGCCTGTTCGGTAGTGATGAAGCTCCGGCCCCGGCCCCTGCTCCGGTAGAGAAGGCTGTAGAGCCTGCTCCAGCGCCTGCACCGGCTGCCGCTCCGGCACCCGTGGTTGCGCCGGTTGTCCAGCCTGCCAAGCCGCCGGTAAAAGCCGAGCCTGCGAAGAAACCGGCGACCAAGGCTGAGCCTGCGAAAAAGCCGCAGAGCAAGGAAGCCGCCAAAAAAGAAGCGGCGAAGAAAGAAGCAGCAAAAAAGGAAGCTGCGAAAAAGGCTCAGAGCAAACCGGCTCCTGCCAAAACCCCTGCTGAAACAGCGCCCGCAGACGTTAACAACTGACCGGGCAATAGCTGAGCGAAAGAGGACGCGGTGTATGCCGCGTCCTTTTTTTATGCGCGCTGAATTCGTTCTGTCTGTGTGGGCTGGGGATATCTGAGCGGATCATGCCGTTCATCGGTATCGAACGGCCGATGGTCATTGCAAAGTATTACTGACGGCAAATTATCGAGATGCTGCCGCAGCGAGGACAGCCTGAGATGCTGTAAAGCCTGTCAGGTGTTGGTGTAACCAGCAGAACCGGCGTACGAAAGGTCAAACAGACCTATCGTATTGTTCGATACGTCCGAGCGAAATTTTGCGCTTTCATTCGATAGATAAAAAGCTAGTCTGGTAACACTTCTGACAAGGTACTGGTAATGCAGCTACGTAATTCATCCTCTCGCTACGGTCTGGTCAGCATGGTGCTGCACTGGGGTGTGGCTGCTGTCGTGTTTGGAATGTTTGCGCTGGGGCTGTGGATGGTCGGGCTGGATTACTACGATACGTGGCGCAAGGCGGGCCCTGATCTGCACAAGAGCATCGGCATCACGCTGTTTGCGATCATGCTGATCCGCGTGGTCTGGCGTCTGCTCAGTCCGCCACCGCCGCCGTTGACCAGCTACAGTAAGTTGACGCGCATCGGTGCTGCATTCGGCCATCTGTTTTTGTACGTCGCACTGTTTGCCGTGATGTTCGCCGGGTATCTCATTTCCACCGCCGACGGCGTGGGGATTCCGGTATTCGGCCTGTTCGATGTGCCCGCGCTGGTTTCGGGCCTTCCTGATCAGGCAGAAACGGCGGGCTGGATTCACCTGTATCTGGCCTGGGTCATCGTGATATTCGCGGGGCTCCATGGTCTTGCTGCATTGAAGCACCACTTCATCGATCGCGATGTGACCCTCAAGCGCATGCTGGGTCGTAATTGATTGTTCAACCAAAACGGGAATAAAAGCATGTTGAAGAAGTCTCTCGCCGCTCTGGCTCTGGGTACCGCACTGTTGTCTGCTGGCCAGGCCATGGCCGCCGACTACGTTATCGACAAGGAAGGTCAACACGCATTCGTTGACTTCAAGATCAGCCACCTGGGCTACAGCTTCATTCACGGTACCTTCAAGGACTGGGACGGCACGTTCAGCTTCGACGCTGCCAAGCCTGAAGCCAGCAAAATCAATGTCGAGCTGAAAACCGCCAGCCTGTTCACCAACCACGCCGAGCGCGACAAACACATCTCCAGCAAGGATTTCCTGGACGTTGCCAAATACCCGGAAGCCAAATTCGTTTCCACCGCAGTCAAATCGACTGGCGAGAAAACGGCTGACGTCACTGGCGACCTGACCCTGCACGGCGTGACCAAGCCAATCGTCATCAAGGCAACCTTCAACGGCGAAGGCAAGGATCCGTGGGGCGGCTACCGTGCCGGCTTCAACGGTACTTCGACGCTGAACCTGAACGACTTCGGCATCAAGGGCCCAGGCCCGACGTCGCAGACGCTGGATCTGGACATCAGCTTCGAAGGCGTACAGAAGAAGTAATTGCACGCTTGATCGACAGAACGCCGACCCTTGGGGCGGCGTTTTTGTGGGTGCGATGAAACGTCTTGGGATGACTATCGTGCCAATGCTCCGCGTTGGCATGCATTTCGTGACGCTCTGCGTCACAGATCGGCGCTGCGCCACCCGCTTAAGATCGGACGCGGAGCGTCCAGGGCTGCGCTACCACGCGGAGCGTGGGAGCGATGATCAACATCCTCCAGGGCCACAAACAAAAACGCCCCGAGCAGGTCGGGGCGTTTTTAGTGTTGCGTGGCTATCAGCTGTCGCGATTGCGGGTCAGCAGGGCCGGTTTTTCACCGCGTGGGCGTGTTGGCAACTGGTCCAGTTGCTCGGCAGACGGGAAACGGTCGATCTTGGATTCCTTGTGCACGATCTTCGGCTGAGGCTGACCGTCGCGCGGGGCACGCACGGCTGGCTCCTGACCTTCACGCGGCAAGGGCTGATCTTCACGTGCCGGGCGACGACCGCGCGGCTGGCCATCACGCGAACGCGGAGCCGACGAACCCGAACCGTTGCGCTTTGGCGCGCCAGTACCGGAACCGTTACGAGCGCCGCCCGCAGGTCGACCCGAATTGGCTGGGCGAGCTGCGCCGCCAGCAGCCGGTGCTGCACCGGGCGCAGCAGCAGGACGACGACCACGGTTCTGGCCTTTGCCCTGATAAGGACTGACGTAGTCAGCACGATTGCCGAAGTTGTCTACTTCATCATCGCGGAACTCGTCCGGCGCACGATCGGCTGCCGGGCGCGGTATGGATGGCTGCGATGCACGCTGTTCGCTGCGAGGCGTGCCCTCACGAGGTTTTTTTTCGCGTGGCTGCCTTGCAGGGCGTTCGCCAGTGGCGGCTGCAGCGGCAGGTTTTTCCTTGCCTTTGTCCTTGCCCTTGTCGCGACGACCGCCGTTGTTCTTGTCGCCGGCAGGACGTGCACCACGAGAGTTGCGAACATCCGGACGCTCACGCACTTCCGGTTTTTCAGCCTCGACTGCGGTGATGTCGAAGCCCATCAGGTCGCCATCGGCGATCTTCTGTTTAGTCATGCGCTCAATGCTTTTGAGCAGCTTCTCTTCGTCCGGCGCAACCAGGGAAATGGCTTCGCCCGAACGACCGGCCCGGCCGGTACGACCGATACGGTGAACGTAGTCTTCATCGACGTTTGGCAGCTCGAAGTTGACGACATGCGGCAGCTGGTCGATATCCAGGCCGCGTGCGGCGATATCGGTCGCAACCATGATGCGTACATCACCTGCCTTGAAGTCGGCCAGTGCCTTGGTACGGGCGTTCTGGCTCTTGTTGCCGTGGATCGCGACCGCCGCAAGGCCGTGCTTGTCCAGGTACTCGGCCAGACGGTTGGCGCCGTGCTTGGTGCGGGTGAAGACCAGCACCTGTTCCCAGGCACCGACGGTAATCAGGTGCGCCAGCAGTGAACGCTTGTGGTTGGCGGCAAGGCGGAAAACCCGTTGCTCGATACGCTCGACCGTGGTGTTCGGCGGCGTGACTTCGATGCGCTCTGGGTTGTGCAGCAGCTTGCCGGCCAACGACGTGATGTCATTGGAGAAGGTAGCCGAGAACAGCAGGTTCTGGCGCTTGGCCGGCAGCCGCGCGAGGACCTTTTTCACGTCATGGACGAAGCCCATGTCGAGCATCCGGTCTGCTTCATCGAGCACCAGGATTTCGACGTGGGACAGGTCGACACTGCCTTGACCGGCCAGGTCGAGCAGGCGGCCAGGGCAGGCCACCAGGACGTCTACACCACGGGACATGGCCTGAACCTGCGGGTTCATGCCGACGCCACCGAAGATGCAGGCGCTGACGAATTTCAGGTCGCGGGCATAGAGCTTGAAGCTCTCGTGCACCTGTGCGGCCAGTTCGCGGGTCGGGGTCAGGACCAGAACGCGTGGTTGACGCGGGCCGTGACGCTGGGATTTGTCCGGAACACCATTGGGAAACAGCCGCTCCAGAATAGGGAGGGCGAAACCACCGGTTTTACCAGTACCGGTCTGCGCCGCAACCATCAGGTCGCGACCTTGCAACACGGCGGGAATGGCCCGCTGTTGCACGGGGGTAGGCTGGGTATAGCCCGCTGCCTCGATGGCGCGGACTAAAGCCTCGGAGAGACCGAGGGAAGCAAAGGACATGAGTAATCCTGTTCTGTTGGAGCTTAAGCTCAAGGGATGTCTTGCCTGGCGCGAATGGCGTGTAAAGACAACGCGATCCCGTCCGGTCCTGCCGGGTCTTCAGTGCATTCCGTGACGTCTGCGCTTGATGAAAATTGCGCTGTTGGCGTGAACGGATGACGATTGCAAGACCGGGCGTCCGGGCGTAAGCCTGGCGGGAAGGCTGAAGTATAACAGAGCGAGCGCAATACGCCGCTTTCCTGCTGCCCAACGGTGTATGAGGCCGCGATCCCCCGGAAATTACCGGTCGGACCGCGGTGCCGCAGCCGTTTTCAGCGTGGCAGTTGCAGGTTGTTCCACACCGCCAGGCTCGGTTCTGCCTGGTTCAGCGTGTAGAAATGCAGGCCGGGGGTGCCGCCTTGCAGCAGTCGTTCGCACATCTGCGTGATGACTTCTTCGCCAAACGCCTGGATGCTTTGCACGTCATCGCCGTAGGCTTCCAGCTGTTTGCGGATCCAGCGCGGGATTTCCGCACCGCAGGCATCCGAGAAACGCGCCAGCTTGCTGTAGTTGGTGATCGGCATGATGCCCGGCACGATCGGAATGCTGACGCCCATTTTCTCGACCCGCTCGACGAAGTTGAAATAGCTGTCGGCGTTGAAGAAGTACTGCGTGATTGCACTGTCGGCGCCGGCGTTGGCCTTGTTGACGAAGTGCTTGAGGTCGTCCTCGAAATTGCGCGCCTGCGGATGCATTTCCGGGTAGGCGGCGACTTCGATGTGGAAATGGCTGCCGCTTTCCTGGCGAATGAAGCTCACCAGGTCATTGGCGTGACGCAACTCACCGCTGGCCATGCCCATGCCGGAAGGCAGGTCGCCGCGCAGTGCCACGATGCGTTTGATGCCCGCATCCTTGTACTGCGCCAACAGGTTGCGCAGGTCGTCCTTGCTGTCGCCCACGCAGGACAAATGCGGCGCAGCAGGGACTTTGATCTCGTTTTCCAGCTGCAGCACGGTATTGAGCGTGCGGTCGCGGGTCGAGCCACCGGCACCATAGGTGCAGGAGAAAAAATCGGGGTTGTACGTAGCGAGCTGACGAGCAACGGTCAGCAGTTTTTCATGTCCAGCGTCGGTCTTAGTAGGAAAGAACTCGAAGCTGAAGCGGCGTTCTTGGCTCATGGAGGCCGATCTCGATATAGAAACGAACACATACTTTGTAGGAGCGGACTTGTCCGCGAAGGCTTTATTTCAGACGCTGCATCTTGATTGAATGCACAGGCCCCTTCGCGGACAAGTCCGCTCCCACAGATAATTGCCAACTGAGAGAGTGAGAGGCGTCAGGAACGCCGCGCACTCTTCACAGAAGATCAATCAGTAGCGATAAGCGTGCGGCTTGAACGGACCTTCGACGGTCACGCCGATGTAATCGGCCTGAGTCTTGGTCAGCTTGGTCACAACGCCGCCGAAGCCGCGGACCATTTCCAGGGCCACTTCTTCGTCGAGTTTCTTCGGCAGCACTTCAACGGTCAGACGCTCGGCCTTTTTGGCCGGTGCCAGGTCAGCGTACTTCTGCTCGAAGAGGAAGATCTGCGCCAGAACCTGGTTGGCGAACGAGCCATCCATGATGCGGCTTGGGTGGCCAGTGGCGTTACCCAGGTTTACCAGACGGCCTTCGGCCAGCAGGATCAGGTAGTCGTCGTTCTGTGCGTCGAACGAGCCTGGGCCAGTGCGATGGATCTTGTGAACCTGTGGCTTCACTTCTTCCCATGCCCAGTTCTTGCGCATGAAAGCGGTGTCGATTTCGTTGTCGAAGTGACCGATGTTGCACACCACAGCGCGTTTTTTCAGCGCTTTGAGCATGTTCGAATCACAAACGTTGACGTTACCGGTGGTGGTCACGATCAGGTCGATCTTACCCAGCAGCGCTTTGTCGATGCTTGCTTCAGTGCCGTCGTTTTCGCCGTCGATGAACGGGGAGACCAGCTCGAAACCGTCCATGCAGGCCTGCATGGCGCAGATCGGGTCGACTTCGGTCACTTTGACGATCATGCCTTCCTGGCGCAGCGACTGAGCCGAGCCCTTGCCCACGTCACCGTAGCCGATCACCAGTGCCTGCTTGCCGGACAGCAAGTGGTCGGTGCCGCGCTTGATGGCGTCGTTCAGGCTGTGACGGCAGCCGTACTTGTTGTCGTTCTTGCTCTTGGTCACCGAGTCGTTGACGTTGATGGCCGGGATTTTCAGCTCGCCCTTGGCCAGCATGTCCAGCAGGCGGTGAACACCCGTGGTGGTTTCTTCGGTAACGCCGTGGATCTTGTCCAGCATCGCCGGGTATTTCTTGTGGATGATCACGGTCAGGTCGCCGCCGTCGTCGAGAATCATGTTGGCGTCCCATGGCTGGCCATCCTTGAGGATGGTCTGCTCGATGCACCACTCGTATTCTTCTTCGGTTTCGCCCTTCCAGGCGAACACAGGAATGCCGGCAGCGGCAATGGCAGCGGCGGCCTGGTCCTGAGTGGAGAAAATGTTGCACGACGACCAGCGAACTTCGGCACCCAGGGCAACCAGGGTTTCGATCAGCACGGCGGTCTGAATGGTCATGTGGATGCAGCCGAGAATTTTCGCGCCCTTGAGCGGCTGGTCACCGGCGTATTTGCGGCGCAGACCCATCAGGGCAGGCATTTCGGATTCGGCAATGATGGTTTCGCGACGACCCCAGGCGGCCAGGGAAATGTCGGCAACCTTGTAGTCATTAAATTCTGCGGGCGTGATTACAGCACTCATTGAGAGTCTCCATTCCATAAAAATGCGAATGGGCGCCGTTGTGCGTTTAAGGTTTGCCGGTCGAGGATCGTCCTGGCAAACAACGCCCCATCCGAGCCTGACAGGGAAAACCTGCTGCAGCGCCCCTCGGACAGGTGGCGGGAACGGTATCAAGCGTGGATGACCGTTTTGAAACGTTGGGCAGTATAGCTGCGCTCGCGATTCTTCCCAAGGCTTTCTGTCGGTTTAAAGGCCATACAATTGCCATCTGTCTGTAATCGAGTCGATGCACATTCGCTATGACACAGGCATGGGCGCGGGCCGTCGGCTCTGCCATCATGCACGTCTCTACCGGCCAGACGCTCAGGAGTGAACATGAATTTCCACACCCGCAAGTGGGTCAAGCCCGAAGACCTCAACCCCAACGGCACGTTGTTCGGCGGTAGCCTGCTGCGCTGGATCGATGAAGAAGCGGCGATCTACGCGATTGTTCAACTGGGTAATCAGCGGGTGGTGACCAAGTACATCTCTGAAATCAACTTTGTCAGCGCCTCGCGTCAGGGCGACATCATTGAGCTAGGCATCACCGCCACAGAATTCGGCCGCACCTCGATCACCCTCAAGTGCCAGGTGCGCAACAAGATCACCCGCAAAAGCATTTTGACTGTCGACAAGATCGTCTTCGTCAACCTCGACGAAGACGGCCAGCCAGCGCCGCATGGCCGGACTGAAATCCGCTATATAAAGGACCAGTTCGACGTAGAGGATTGAGGCTCGGGTCGCTGAAGAGCGGACGCAGAGCGTCCAGAACGGCATGCGACGCGGAGCGTCGCGCGATAGTGTTCTTGCGCAAGCCTGGCGTGCCCGGGCACGACAGTTACAGAGTGATCGTTCCTCACGCTCCGCGTCGTCTATACCGCGTTTTTCAGCTCTTGGCTTGTAGCTTGCGCAACCACGCCAGACCAACGCTGGTGTCGCCTTTGGGGCGGTATTCGCAGCCGATCCAGCCGCTGTAGCCCAACTCGTCGATCACATTGAAGAGGTGTTCGTAGTTCAGCTCGCCAAGGTTCGGCTCATGGCGGTCCGGGACGCCTGCAATCTGAATATGGCCAATGCCCGCAAAGTCCCGGCGCAGTTTGCTGGTCAGGTCGCCTTCGACGATCTGGCAGTGATAGCAGTCGAACTGCACCTTCAGGTTGTCGGCACCCACCAGCTTGCAGATTTCCTGTGCCTGATCCTGACGGTTGAGGAAGAAGCCCGGCATGTCGCGGGTGTTGATCGGCTCGATCAGAATCGTGACGCCTGCGCCCTTGGCTTGCTCAGCCGCGAACGCGAGGTTTTCCAGATAGACCGCCTGATGACGCTCACGCAAGCTTTCATCGGCCAGCAAGCCAGCCATGAGATGCACTCGGTCATTGCCCAGCACCTGTGCGTACTCCAGAGCCCGCTCAATACCGCTGCGAAACTCTGCTTCACGGCCCGGCAGCGTGGCAATCCCTCGCTCGCCTGCCTCCCAGTCGCCCGGTGGAGCATTGAACAGCGCCTGCACCAGACCGTTGTCGCTCAGGCGCTGCTTGAGTTCCTGAGGGCTATAGGCGTAGGGGAACAGGTACTCGACCGCGCCGAAACCATCGGCTGCGGCTGCGGCAAAGCGCTCAAGAAAATCATGCTGCGGGTACAGCATGCTGAGGTTGGCGGCAAAACGAGGCATGTTAACTCCAGTCTTCAAAGGGTCAGACGAATGGCCAAAGCAGCAGGGTGATCACGAAGCCCAGTGTGCCGAGCAGCGTGACCAGTACGGTCCAGGTGCGCAAGCCGTCGGCGACGTTGAGGCCTGCCAGCTTGGTGAACATCCAGTAACCGGCATCATTGATGTGCGACATGGCCAGACCGCCACCGCCCATCGCCAGGCACAATAGAGCCAGGTGGTTGGCGCTCAGGTCCAGCGTGGCGATCAGCGGGCTGAGAATGCCTGCAGTGGTCACCAGTGCAACGGTGGTCGAACCCTGAACAGCGCGCAGCAGCAGGGTCAGCAGGAAGCCCAGCGCGAGTACCGGCAGACCGGTGTTACGCAGCGCCTCGGAGACCACCGCACCAATGCCGGTGTCGACCAGCACCTTGCCAAACACGCCACCGGCACCGGCAATCAGAATCACCATGGCCACACCGGGCAAGGCCGAGCCGATCACGTCGGACACCTGAGTGCGACTCCAGCCACGACGCGAGCCCAACAGCCATGCGCACAGCAGGGTATCGATCAGCAATGCCACAAGCGGCGCACCGAGAACGGTCAGCACTGCACGCAACGTGGACGTGGCTGGCAGCATGGTGGTGGCCAGGGTGCCCATCAGAATCAGCACGATCGGCAACAGAATGAGCGCGATGATCAGCCCGAAACCCGGTGCAGGTGCTGGCGGCAGTTTGCTCGCCAGGCTGCTGGCGCTTTCTTCGATGCCCATTGCTCTGGTTTCAGTGGCTTCACGCACAGCGGAATAATCGTTGCGCGCCCAGGCTTCCAGGTCTTCGTTGGTAACGTGCGGGCCGTAGACTTCGGCGCGAATATCATCGGTCATCGGGTAGGTCTTACGGGTCATGCGCCCCGCGACGAAGTAGCCGATCATGCACAGCACGGCAACGATCGGAATACCCAGCATCAGCACCCGGCCCAGGTCCGCGCCCAACTGGCTGGCGGCGGCAACAGCGCCAGGGTGCGGCGGCAGAAACGCATGCACGGCGAGCAGTGCGGCGCACATCGGTAGTGCGAAAATCAGCAGCGGCTTGCGTGCCGCACGCGCCACACCGTAAGCCAGCGGCATGAGGATGATCACGCCGACCTCGAAGAACACCGGAATACCGACCATGAAGCCTGCAACGGTCAGCGCCAGTGGCGTGCGTTTGTTACCGAAGCGGTTGATCAGGGTTTTGGCCAGCGCCTCGGCCCCGCCCGACAGATCGATGATACGTCCGATCATCGCGCCCAAAGCGATGATGATCGCGATGTGGCCAAGGGTCTTGCCCATGCCGCCTTCAATGGTGGTAACCAGATCGGCCGGTTTAACACCGGCGACCAGCGCCACGATAATGCTGACCAGCATCAGGGCGACAAAGGGCTGGAATTTGTACTTGAGCACCAGGAACAACAGCAGTGCGATGCCCGCACCGGCGACGATCATCAACATGAGCGGCGTCATGCCCGTGCACTCCGGTCGATGGTGGTAAAGAGGAACAACGAAACAGCGGGATAGGGGTGAGTCATGCTCTCGATTCCTGTTGTTATTGTTTTTCGTCCGGGAGGCGCAGCGCGCCCCCCGATCAATGTGTGTCCGTTACCACTTCGCGCCGAACACCTGACGCAGTTCTTCAAGCGCCGCCGGGTCCAGCGGCGCAGGTTTGGGATTGCTCATCAGCCACAGACGCGCTGTTTCCTCCAGCTCTTCCAGGGCGTAGCAGGCCTTGGCCACCGAACTTTCCCAGACCACCGGGCCGAGCCGCTCGAGCATCACGCCGCGCACGCTGTTGGCCAGCTCCGCCACGCGCTCGGCGACTTTCGGCGAGCCCGGACGCTCGTAAGGGATCAGCGGGATATGCCCGACCTTCATGACCTGATACGGCGTCAGCGGCGGCAGAATGTCGTCTTCGCGCCATACGCCCGCCAGGGTCAGCGCCACCAGATGCGTCGAGTGGGTGTGCACCACGCCGCCGACCTCAGGGTTGCGGTCGTAGACTTCGCGGTGCAGGGCCAGGGTCTTGGACGGCTTGCTACCGGATACCCATTCACCGGCCAGATTGACCTTGGCGATATCGGCCGGGTCCATGCGGCCCAGGCAGGCGTCGGTCGGGGTAATCAGCCAGCCGTCGTCGAGTCGTGCGCTGATGTTGCCGGCGCTGCCCACCGTATAGCCACGGCCATACAGCAGACGGCCGACGTCGCAGATTTCCTGACGCAGTGCGTTTTCGTCGATCATCAGGCCGCACCCGCCAGTTGCTTGAGCGCCTTGGCGAAGAAGTCGCGTGCACCGAAATTGCCGGATTTGAGGGCCAGAGCCAGCGGTTGTGCGCCGCTGCTCACCGTGGCCGGAACGCCCGGATCGATCTGTGCGCCGATCTGTAACAGTTGCACGCCCAGCGCCTGAACCACCGCACCGGAAGTTTCGCCACCGGCGACCACAAAGCGGCGCACACCAGCGTTAAGCAGCCCTTTGGCGATCTCGCCCAACGCGGCTTCGACCATTGCACCGGAGCGTTCAACACCCAGCTCTTTCTGCACGGCTTTGACTTCATCCGGCGTACTGGTGGCGTAGATCAACACGGTTTGCCCGGCGTCTCTGGCAAAGGTCAGCGCCTGCTCGACCACCGGCTTGCCTGCGGCCAGATCCAGCGGATTGATGCGCAGTGCAGGGCGATTGTCTTCCAGCCAGGCCGCGACCTGGCCATTGGTGGCAACCGAAGCGCTGCCCGCCAACACCACTTCGCCGCCACTGATGGCGACCTGTTTGGCGGCATCGATATCGCGCAGCTTGCCTGCCTTGCGGAAGTTACCCGGCAGGCCCAGCGCCAGACCCGAGCCACCGGTCAGCAGCGGCAAGTCGGCGCAGGCTTCGCCAAGGGTGTACAAATCGGCATCCGACAGGGCATCGGCGATCGCCATGCTCACACCTTCGGCGCGTAGCTCGGCAATTCTGTTGCGCACGCCTTCGACGCCCTGGGCAATACTGTCATAGCGCAATAGGCCGACCTTGTGGCGGGTCTGCGCTTGCAGCACACGCACCAGATTGGCGTCGGTCATGGGCGTCAGCGGGTGGTTCTGCATGCCCGATTCGCTGAGTAACTGGTCCTGTACGAACAGATGGCCACGGAAAATCGTGCGGCCATTTTCCGGGAAGGCCGGGCAGGCGAGGGTGAAGTCGCTGTCCAGCTGCTCCAGCAGTGCTTCACTCACCTGACCGATATTGCCAGCGGCGGTGGAATCGAAGGTCGAGCAGTATTTGAAGAAGATCTGCTCGCAGCCGCGCTCGCGCAGCCATTCCAGCGCAGCGAGGGATTCAGCCACCGCGTCGGCGCTTGGTGTGGTACGCGATTTCAGGGCGATGACAATCGCGTCGGCGTCCAGGCCGGCAGCCATTTCGGCGCTGGGGATGCCGATGCTCTGCACGGTGCGCATACCGCCGCGCACCAGCATGTTGGCAAGGTCGGTCGCGCCGGTGAAGTCATCGGCAATGCAGCCCAGCAGCGGGCGAGCGTTGTTCAGGCTCATCAGTCGCTCCTCAGGCTTTTTCTGGCTTGGCTTTCGGCAATTCGATGCCCGGGAAAATCTTGATCACCGCCGAGTCATCCTCGCGGCCGAAACCGGTGCTGGAGGCCTGCATGAACATCTGGTGTGCGGTGGCCGACAGCGGCAGCGGGAATTTGCTGCTGCGTGCGGTATCCAGTACCAGGCCGAGGTCTTTGACGAAGATATCCACAGCCGACAGCGGCGTGTAATCGGCATTGAGGATGTGCGGCACGCGGTTTTCGAACATCCACGAGTTACCGGCACTGTTGGTGATCACTTCATACAGCGCATCAGCATCGACGCCTTCACGCAGGCCGAGGGCCATGGCTTCGGCGCTGGCTGCGATGTGTACGCCAGCGAGCAACTGATTGATGATTTTGACTTTCGAGCCCAGCCCGTGGACGTCGCCCAGGCGATAGACCTTGCCGGCCATGCCGTTGAGGATGGCTTCTGCCTTGGCGTAGGACTCGGCAGGGCCGGACGTCATCATGGTCATCTGACCTGCGGCAGCCTTGGCGGCACCGCCGGAGATAGGCGCATCGAGGTACAGCAGGTTCTGTGCGGCCAGACGCTCGCCCAGTTCGACGGCGAAGGTGGGCGCGACGGTGGCGCAACCGATGACCAGGCAGCCTGGGCGCAGGGCGGCAATGGCGCCGTTTTCGCCAAACAGCACGGTTTCGGTCTGCTCGGCGTTGACTACGACTGTGATGATCACATCGCAGGCAGCGGCCATGCTGGCTGGGGATTGGCAGGCAACGCCGCCTTCCTGGGCAAACGCTTCGGTCACGCTGCTGCGCACATCGCAGGCATGCACAGTGAAGCCGCTACGCAGCAACGAGCGGGCAATGCCCAGACCCATCGCACCGAGGCCGATAACGCCAACGTTTTTGTTGGTCATGCAGTAATCCTCAAAGTCAGTGCCGATGCCTGTGTTGCTGGCATTCGAGCGTTATTGTTCTGATCTGTGAATCGGATAGTGAATCAATGAGTAAATAATGTGAAGTATTTTTATTTTTCACAAAAATTAACATCGATAGGCTTTTTCCATCGCCCACAAAAAAGCCCCTGTGCGGGGCTTGATTGATATGAACCGATATTCTGCGCGTTGCGCAGCCCTTCAAGGGGTCAGAACTTCGGCACTGGCGCGCTGGTGGCGTTTCTCAGTGAGCCGCTTTCCTGACGCACGACTTCTTTGGGTTTGTACGCGCAATAACCTGGGCGCGGCCCGATTTTCGGGTGGTTGCGGCAGGTGTCCGGGCGCTTGTCATAGATGGTGCACAGGCGGCTTTTACGGTCCAGATACAGGCAGTCGTTGTTGCTCATGCGCTGCAACGTGAAGATTTCCGACTTCTGGTTGTAACGCTCGACGATGCCTTCTTTCTGCAGACGCTTGGCGATGTTCTTCGCCGGGTCGCCGCGCTCGAACTCATCGACGATGCCGATGCGTATCAGGTCCTTGATCTTCACTTCTACCGGCAACGTGCAGCAACTGGACACGCAGCCCCCGCACATGTGGCTGGAGTATTTGGCCCAGGTGTCGATGCGATCGAGTTCTGCGGCGGCGATCAAGGTGGGTTTCATTTTATTTCAGAATTCCGGGTGTATCGGGGCGCGCGATCATACCGGGCCGCGGCCATTTGCAGTAAGTAAAAATTGTCGAGGCGACTGTCGGTCAGTCAGGGAAGGGCATCATCGGTATCGAGGTCCATGCCTGCCGAGCGCATTCGGTCAGCAGGCATGGCGTTCAGGTTAGCCTCAGGACTTGAGCTTGTCGTCAGCCCTGAACATGCTCCGGATGCCGCGCACGGCCTGACGGATGCGGTCCTGATTCTCGATCAGCGCGAAGCGCACGTGATCGTCGCCGTACTCACCGAAACCGATGCCCGGCGAGACACACACCTTGGCTTCGGCCAGCAGCTTCTTGGCGAACTCCAGCGAGCCCAGATGCGCGTAGGCTTCGGGAATCTTCGCCCAGACGTACATCGACGCCTTGGGGTTTTCGACCATCCAGCCCAGTTCGTGCAGGCCTTTGACCAGTACGTTGCGGCGCTGGCGATACTGCTCGGCAATGTCGAGCACGCACTGCTGATCGCCTTCCAGCGCGGCAATCGCCGCCACCTGCAGTGGCGTGAAGGTGCCGTAGTCGTGGTAACTCTTGATCCGCGCAAGAGCGTTCACCAGCTCCGGGTTGCCGACCATGAAGCCAATCCGCCAGCCCGCCATGTTGTAGCTTTTGGACAGGGTGAAGAACTCGACGGCAATGTCCTTGGCACCCGGCACCTGCATGATCGACGGGGCTTTCCAGCCATCGTAGACAATATCGGCGTACGCCAGATCGTGAACCACCAGCACGTCATACTGCTTGGCCAGCGCCACCACGCGCTCGAAGAAATCCAGCTCCACACATTGCGCCGTCGGGTTGGACGGGAAGCCCAGAATCATCATCTTCGGCTTGGGAATCGAGCCGCGAATGGCTTTTTCCAGCTCGTCGAAGAAGTCCACGCCTGGCACCAGCGGCACCGATCGCACCTGGGCGCCGGCAATCACGGCACCGTAGATGTGGATCGGGTAACTGGGGTTGGGCACCAGCACCGTGTCGCCCTGATCCAGCGTGGCGAGCATCAGGTGGGCCAGGCCTTCCTTGGAACCAATGGTCACGATCGCTTCGCTTTCAGGGTCGATGTCGACCTCGTAGCGCTTCTTGTACCAGTTGGAAATGGCCCGGCGCAGGCGCGGAATGCCCCGCGAGGTGGAGTAACCGTGGGTGTCTTCGCGCTGGGCGACGGTGATCAGTTTTTCGACAATGTGCGGCGGTGTGGCCCCGTCGGGGTTGCCCATGCTCAGGTCGATAATGTCCTCACCACGACGACGAGCAGCCATTTTCAGCTCGGCGGTGATGTTGAACACATAAGGGGGGAGTCGATCGATGCGCGCAAAGCGGCGCGGCGAACCTTGGTCAGCCATGAGTATCTCGCAAACGTAAGCGCCCGGAACCGTCCGAGCGACGTGGCCACATGAGGCGGCCTGCCGAGGAAGATAAATGCCCTGATAGCATTTTGTCCATCGGGATTTGCAACGCCGTGCCAAGACCGATATTCGGACCCCACCAAACCACCCGGCGTTGTAGAATCGGCGCTATTCATCGCCAGTCATCCCCGGCGGGTTTATGAGCTCAGGCCGAATACACGGTGATCCCGTGGTGTTCGGTTTCTTCGCTGCCTGCGGTCACTGCCGCTCGTTCGCGACGTCAATAGAAGCTCACTCCCTTCCTGATCAGCCTTATTTTTGCCGGAGTGTTTCAATGCCTGATTACCGCTCGAAAACGTCCACCCACGGCCGCAACATGGCCGGCGCCCGTGCCCTGTGGCGCGCCACGGGCATGAAGGACGAAGACTTCAAGAAACCGATCATTGCCATCGCCAACTCCTTCACCCAGTTCGTACCCGGCCACGTCCACCTCAAGGACATGGGCCAGTTGGTCGCGCGTGAAGTCGAGCGCGCCGGTGGCGTGGCCAAGGAATTCAACACCATTGCGGTCGACGATGGCATCGCCATGGGCCACGACGGGATGCTCTATTCGCTGCCGAGCCGCGAGATCATTGCCGACTCCGTCGAGTACATGGTCAATGCGCATTGCGCCGACGCCATCGTGTGCATTTCCAACTGCGACAAGATCACCCCGGGCATGCTGATGGCGTCGTTGCGCCTGAACATTCCGGTGATCTTCGTTTCCGGCGGGCCAATGGAAGCGGGCAAGACCAAACTGGCCAGCCACGGCCTCGATCTGGTCGATGCGATGGTCATCGCCGCCGACTCGACAGCCAGTGACGAAAAAGTCGCCGAGTACGAGCGCAGCGCCTGTCCGACCTGCGGGTCGTGTTCCGGCATGTTCACCGCCAACTCGATGAACTGCCTGACCGAAGCACTGGGCCTGGCGTTGCCGGGCAATGGCTCGGCTCTCGCCACCCACAGCGACCGCGAGCAACTGTTCCTGCAGGCTGGCCGCACCATCGTTGACCTGTGCCGTCAGTACTACAAGGAAAACGACGATTCGGTGTTGCCGCGCAACATCGCCAACTTCAAGGCGTTCGAAAACGCCATGACGCTGGACATCGCCATGGGCGGCTCGACCAACACCATCCTGCACTTGCTGGCCGCCGCTCAGGAAGCCGAGATCGATTTCGACCTGCGCCACATCGACCGTCTGTCGCGCAAGGTGCCGCAGCTGTGCAAGGTCGCGCCGAACATCCAGAAGTACCACATGGAAGACGTGCACCGCGCTGGCGGGATCTTCAGCATCCTTGGCGAGCTGGCCCGTGGCGGCCTGCTGCACACCGACCTGCCGACCGTGCACAGCAAGACCCTGGCCGAAGGCATCGCCAAATGGGACATCACCCAGACTGACGACGAGGCCGTGCACACCTTCTTCAAGGCAGGCCCGGCGGGCATCCCGACGCAGACCGCGTTCAGCCAGTCGACCCGTTGGGACAGTCTGGATGATGACCGTGAAAACGGCTGCATCCGCAGCGTAGAGCACGCCTATTCGCAAGAAGGCGGCCTGGCCGTGTTGTACGGCAACATCGCACTGGACGGCTGCGTGGTGAAAACCGCTGGCGTCGACGAGTCGATTCACGTCTTCGAAGGCAACGCGAAGATCTTCGAAAGCCAGGACAGCGCGGTGCGCGGGATTCTCGCTGACGAAGTCAAAGCGGGCGACATTGTCATCATCCGCTACGAAGGCCCGAAAGGCGGCCCGGGCATGCAGGAAATGCTCTACCCGACGTCCTACCTGAAGTCCAAGGGGCTGGGCAAGGATTGCGCACTGCTGACTGATGGCCGCTTCTCGGGCGGTACGTCCGGCCTGTCCATCGGCCACGCCTCACCGGAAGCGGCGGCAGGCGGAGCGATCGGTCTGGTGCGCGACGGTGACAAGGTGCTGATCGACATCCCCAATCGCTCGATCAACCTGCTGATCGACGATGCCGAGATGGCCGAGCGTCGCACCGAACAGGACAAGAAAGGCTGGAAACCTGTCGAGTCGCGTCCACGCAAAGTGACCACCGCCCTCAAGGCCTACGCCCTGCTGGCGACCAGCGCTGACAAGGGCGCGGTGCGTGACAAGGCGTTGCTGGACAAACTGGTGCCTTGATCTGCATCGGCAACACTAAAAAGCCCGGCAGAGATGCCGGGCTTTTTGCTGCGTTTGAAAGAGCAGCGCTTACTTGCGGTCCGCAATTACCCCGATCAGCACCAGCACCACCAACAGCACCGGCGCCAGGCTGTAGTTGTTGAACTGGCTCAGGCCACGCACTACCCAAGGCGTGGCATAGATCAGCGCCGCGCCGCTGCCCACGGCGCACAGCAGGGCGATGAGCGGGATGCGCAGAGCGCCTGTGATGCCGCTGATTCGCTGTTCCAGCCAGCCTTTGATGTCCGAGCCGAACAGCACCAGCAGGCAGCCCACCAGCGCGAGCGCGATTTCCGAGAGATTGCTGCGGCTCCAGCGCGAGACGGTGGCGAGCAAATCGAGTACGAAATCCATGCAGGGTCCTTAGATCAGAAAGTATTGCAGCAGGTCGTTGAGGAACAGCTGGCCTTGCGGCGTGGCGATCAGGCGTGTCGGGTCCTGGTGCAGCAACCCCTTTTGTTCAGCCTGTCGACGCGCCTCGGTCAGCGAATCGAGGCTTAGACCGGTTCTTTTACGAAATAACGCAGCGTCCACTCCATTTGTCAGTCGCAATGCATTCATCAAGAATTCAAACGGCAATTCATCGAGCGGCAACAGCTTTGCCCCGGCCTGAAACGGCTTGTCCGGGTTCAGGTAATCCTTGGGCAGCCGGGTCTTCCAGGTACGCATGATGCGTCCGTCCGGATGGCTCAACTTGCTATGTGCGCCTGCGCCGATACCGATGAAATCTCCGAATGCCCAATAGTTGAGGTTATGCCTGGCCGGTTTTCCGGGCTGTGCATAAGCCGACACTTCGTATTGCGCGTAGCCATGAGTGGCCAGCAACTGCTGTCCGGTTTCCTGAATATCCCAAAGAATGTCGTCTTCGGGCAGCACCGGTGGCTGATTCCAGAACACCGTGTTGGGCTCCAGGGTCAGTTGATACCAGGACAGATGAGTCGGCGCGAGGGCAATGGCCTGGCGCAGATCGGCCAGCGCTTCGTCCTGGGACTGGTCCGGCAGACCGTGCATCAGGTCCAGGTTGAAGTTGTCGAAACCGGCCTGACGCGCCATATCGGCAGCCCGAATCGCTTCGTCGCCATTGTGGATGCGGCCCAGCGCCTTGAGTTTGGACTCCTGAAAGCTCTGAATGCCGATCGACAGTCGATTGATGCCCAGACCGCGATAGGCGCTGAATTTGACCTGTTCAAAGGTGCCGGGGTTGGCTTCCAGGGTAATTTCGATGTCGCTGGCAAAGCGGATGCGTTGTTCCACGCCCTTGAGCAGGCGGCCCAGTGCGTCTGCGCTGAACAGGCTTGGCGTACCGCCGCCAAAGAAGATCGATTGCAGTTCGCGGCCATAGACGTGCGGCAGGTCAAGGTCCAGGTCGGCGAGCAGGGCGTCGACGTATTCCTGTTCCGGCAATACCGGGCTGGCAGTGTGCGAATTGAAGTCGCAGTACGGGCATTTGCGCACGCACCACGGAATATGGATGTACAGCGACAGCGGTGGCAGGTGCGGCAGCGCAGGGCGTGGGCTTTCTGACGAGAAACCGCTCTCGCCGAGAAACAGCGGCTGCGCAGGCGAATCGTGGGTCATTGCAGACCCAGGCGTTGCCGCAACAGGACCATGGCGCGGGCGCGGTGGCTGAGCTGGTTCTTCTCGCTCGGGCCGAGTTCGGCGCTGGAGCAATTGCGCTCCGGCACCCAAAACAGCGGATCGTAGCCAAAACCGTGTTCGCCGCTGGCTGCGTGCAGGATGCGCCCATGCCACAGGCCTTCACACAGAATCGGCAGCGGGTCGTCGGCGTGACGCACCAGTGCCAATACGCAGACAAATTGTGCGCCACGCTGCTCGTCCGGCACGTCTTTGAGCGCCTCCAGCAGCTTGGCGTTGTTGGCGGCATCGCCCTTGCCCTCGGCATAGCGAGCGGAATAGATACCCGGCGCACCGCCGAGGAAATCCACCGCCAACCCCGAGTCGTCGGCCAGCGCCGGCAGCCCGGACAGGCGCGAGGCATTGCGTGCCTTGAGGATCGCGTTTTCGACGAAGGACAGGCCGGTTTCTTCCGGCTCTACCAGGCTGAACTCACTGACCGAGCGCAGCGTTACGCTGCCGCCGAGCATGGCCTGGAGTTCCTTGAGTTTGCCGCCATTGTGGCTGGCCAGTACGAGTTGTGTGAGGTTCATGGTTGGCCTGTCGTGGTGCTTGAAAACGGTCGGTTAAACGGCAATCTTGTGGTCTGTCAGCCCAGGGCTGGTGACCCGGTAGATGCCGATTTCACCCAGAAGGTTGGGCCAGAGTTTACTGGCCCAGCCGTGACGATGCTGTTGATCGACGGCCAGCCTGTCGAGCACCTTTGCATCGCGTTCACGGCATAGTTCTTCGAAGTCGCCGAAGGTGCAGAAGTGGATGTTCGGCGTGTTGTACCAGGTATACGGCAGGAATTCGGACACCGGCATGCGGCCCTTGCTCGCCAGATACCAGCGGCAGCGCCAGTGACCGAAGTTCGGAAAGGTGATGATGCACTGACGCCCGACGCGCAGCATCTCGTCGAGGATTCGGTCCGGGTAATGCACAGCTTGCAGGGCCTGGGTCATGACCACGACATCGAAGCTGTTGCTGGCAAAGTTGCCCAGCCCTTTGTCGAGGTCCTGCTCGATGACGTTGATGCCCTTGGCGACACACTCGGCAATGTTGGCAGCGTCGTTTTCCAGTCCGTAGCCGGTGACCTGCTTGTGGTCACGCAGCCAGGTCAGCAATTCGCCGTCACCGCAGCCCAGGTCGAGCACGCGGCTGCCCGCGGGAATCCATTCCTGAATGATTTCCAGATCGGCTCTCATGGCGTCCTCACAACGAAATTCGGTTCATGTAATTACCGAAAGCCTGCAAGTAGCGCGGAATCGGGATCAAAAAGGCGTCGTGGCCTTGAGGTGCGTCGATTTCCAGGTAACAGACGTCCTTGCGTGCGGCCATCAGTGCGTCAACCAGTTCCCGCGAGCGGGCCGGCGAGAAGCGCCAGTCGGTAGTAAACGACATCACGCAGAATTTGGCGGTGGCATTGGCGAAGGTCTTGGCCAGATCGTCGTTGAAGTTGGCGGCAGGGTCGAAGTAATCCAGCGCTTTGGTCATCAACAGGTAGGTATTGGCGTCGAAACGCCCGGAAAACTCCTCACCCTGATAGCGCAGATAGCTTTCGACCTGAAACTCGACGCTGTGGAAGTCGTAGTTGAGTTTTTCGCTCTTCAGACCACGGCCGAATTTCTCGCCCATCGAGTCATCCGACAGGTAGGTGATGTGCCCGACCATCCGTGCCAGCATCAGGCCGCGTTTGGGGATCACTCCGCGCTCCTGAAACGAGCCACCGTGGAATTCAGGGTCGGTGAGAATGGCCTGACGTGCCACCTCGTTGAACGCGATGTTCTGTGCCGACAGCTTGGGGGCCGAGGCGATTGCCAGGCAATGGCGCACGCGATCCGGGTAGCTGATGGTCCATTGCAGTGCCTGCATGCCACCCAGGCTGCCGCCAATGACCGCTGCCCAGGTGTCGATGCCGAGCAGATCCGCCAGCCGGGCCTGGCTGTTGACCCAGTCTTCCACGGTCACCACCGGGAAGTTGGCGCCCAACGGCTTGCCGGTGTCCGGGTCGATACTGCTCGGGCCGGTAGAGCCGTTGCAGCCGCCCAGGTTGTTGAGGCTGACGACGAAGAACGTGTTGGTGTCGATAGGCTTGCCAGGGCCGATGCAACTGTCCCACCAGCCCGGTTTGCGGTCATCGGCGCTGTGGAAGCCTGCGGCATGGTGATGCCCGGACAGCGCGTGGCAGATCAGCACGGCATTGCTGCGTGCGGCGTTGAGCTGACCGTAAGTTTCGTAAATCAGGTCATAGGCCGGCAACGAACGACCGCACGCCAGCGCCAGAGGCTCGCTGAAGTGCGCCGTCTGTGGTGTGACCAGTCCGACAGAATCGTGAGGGAATACCGTGGGCATCGACCCTGCTCTCGCATAAATGAGGCGTAAGTCTAAAGACCGCGGGGTGCAGCGGCAATAAGCGATGTTGTGAGGCACAAATCAGCTGCACCTCGGGACAGGACGCAGAGCGTCCAGAACGGCATGCGACGCGGAGCGTCGCACGATAGTTGAGGTTATCGTTCCTCACGCTCCAGCGTGGAACAAGAGTGCTTACATCAACAGCCGCAGCACATCCGGCATGCCGCTCATGGCGGCGAGGTTGTTGATGACCAGCATGTCCAGCAACTTGAGTACCAGAAACGCCAGGATCGGCGAGATATCCAGCCCGCCCAGGTTAGGGACGATCTTGCGAAACGGTGCCAGGGCAGGCTCACAGATCTGGTTGACCAGCTCTGCGCCGGGGTTGCTGCTACCCGGTGCTACCCACGACAGAATCACGCTGATGATCAGGGCAAAGAAGAATATCTTCAGGAACAGTGCGGTGACGCCGATGATCGACCAGAGCAGCAGGTGCAGCGGATCGCCCGTGGTGCCGAACATCAGCAGCAGGGTCAGGGCCATCAGGATCATCTGCACGATGATCGCCAGTACCAGCGAAGACATGTCCAGCCCGCCCAGGCTTGGGATAATGCGCCGCAGCGGCTTGAGCAGCGGCTGGGTGGCGCGCACGATGAACTGGCACAGCGGGTTGTAGAAATTGGCCCGCACCAGTTGCAGCACAAAGCGCAACAGCACGATCAGCAGGTAAAGACTGCCAAGCGTTTGCAGGACGTAAATTGCAGCGGTGTTCAATCCGATCATCGATCTGCTCCAGAAAACCCGAAAATTATTTGCCCAGTTGCTCAGCCAGCTCGGCTGCACGGTGATCTGCGGCAGTCAGTGCCGTTTCCACCAGTGCTTCGAAGCCGCCTGCCTGAAATGCCTTGATGGCCGCCTCGGTGGTCCCGCCCGGCGAGGTGACACGACGACGCAGCTCGCCCGCACCCACATCACTGCCGGTCGCGATCAGTGCCGAGCCCAGTGCGGTTTGCAGGGTCAGCTTTTTCGCGATGTCTTCCGGCAGGCCCAGTTTTACACCTGCCGCGGTCATCGCTTCCATCATCAAAAAGAAGTACGCAGGGCCACTGCCGGACACCGCTGTTACAGCGTCCATGTGTTTTTCCTGCTCGACCCAGACTGCCACACCCACGGCCGACAGCAGTTGCTCGGCCTGCTCGCGTTGTTCGGCAGTGACCTTGTCGGTCGCATACAGCCCGCTGGCACCCTGACGCAGCAGTGATGGGGTATTGGGCATGCAGCGCACCACCGGCTGATCGCCAAGCCATTGAGTCAGGCTGGCGCAGGTAATGCCGGCTGCGACCGAAACAATCAACTGATTGGCTTCAAGGCTGGACTTCAACGCCTGGCAGACGTTTTTCATCATCTGCGGCTTGACCGCCAGCACCACGACATCTGCGCCCTTGATCGCCTCGGCGTTGTCGGCAAATACCTGGATGCCATGATCGTTGGCGATGCGTTCGCGGGTTTCGGCACCCGGCGCGCTGGCACAGATCAGTGCCGCGTCCACGCCTTGGGCGCGCATGCCGCCGATCAGGCTGGCAGCCATGTTTCCGGCACCGACGAAGGCAATACGAGTCTTGCTCATGAAGGGGTCCTTATGGGGAAGGTTATGGCTGACCATAGTCGCGGGCGCCAAAGAGAGCTGTGCCGATACGCACCCAGGTTGCGCCTTGTGCAATGGCGGCTTCCAGGTCGTGGCTCATGCCCATGGAAAGTGTGTCGAGCGCCAGGTTCAATTGCTCCTGCAACGTGCGCACAGCGGCGAACGAGGCATGCTGAGCCGCAGGGTCGTCTGTGGGCTCGGGGATCGCCATGAGGCCACGCAATTTCAGTCGCGGCAGGGCGATGATGGCGGCGGCCAGTGTCGGCAGGTCCTGAGGCGTGCAGCCCGACTTGCTGGCTTCGCCACTGACGTTCACCTGAATGCAGATGTTCAGTGGTTCAAGCGCCTCGGGGCGTTGCTCGGACAGGCGTTGGGCGATTTTCAGGCGGTCCACGGAATGTACCCAGGCGAAGTTCTCGGCGATAGCGCGCGTCTTGTTCGATTGAATGGGGCCGATGAAGTGCCAGCACAAGGGCAGGTCGCTCAGTTCGAGCTGTTTGCCCAATGCTTCCTGTAAATAATTTTCGCCAAAGTTGCGCAAGCCTGCGGTGTAAGCTTCACGCAAGTCGCCGGCGGGCTTGGTTTTGCTCACCGCCAGCAGGCCGACGGACGCCGGTTCGCGGTTGGCGGCGAGGGCTGCGTCGCGAATTCGTTGTTCGAGCGTTGAAATGTTCGCTGCTATCGTGGACATTGATTTGCGCCAGCAGGGCTAAAGTCTGCGGCATTCTATGTGATTGAGGAGCTGTATGGATATTACCGAGCTGCTGGCCTTCAGTGCCAAACAGGGCGCGTCGGACTTGCACCTCTCTGCAGGTCTGCCACCGATGATCCGCGTCGACGGCGATGTGCGGCGTATCAACCTGCCCCCGCTGGACGCCAAAGAGGTCAAGGCGCTGATCTACGACATCATGAACGACAAGCAGCGGCAGGATTTCGAGGAGCGTCTGGAAACCGACTTTTCCTTTGAAGTGCCGGGCGTTGCGCGTTTTCGGGTCAACGCATTCAACCAGAATCGCGGCGCAGGCGCGGTGTTTCGTACCATTCCCTCGAAAATCCTGAGCATGGAAGACTTGGGGATGGGCAGTGTGTTTCGGAAGATTACCGACGTGGCACGCGGCCTGATTCTGGTCACCGGGCCGACCGGCTCAGGCAAGTCGACGACGCTGGCGGCGATGATCGACTACCTCAATTGCAACAAGCATCACCACATCCTGACCATCGAGGACCCGATCGAATTCGTTCATGAATCGAAGAAGTGCCTGGTCAACCAGCGCGAGGTGCACCGCGACACACTGGGTTTCTCGGAGGCGCTGCGCTCGGCGTTGCGTGAAGACCCTGACGTGATTCTGGTCGGCGAGATGCGTGACCTGGAGACCATTCGCCTGGCGCTCACCGCGGCTGAAACCGGTCACCTGGTGTTCGGCACGCTGCACACCACGTCAGCAGCCAAGACCATCGACCGGATCGTCGATGTATTTCCGGCTCAGGAAAAATCGATGATTCGCTCGATGCTCTCCGAATCGCTGCACGCCGTGGTTTCGTAGGCGCTGCTCAAGAAGGTCGGCGGCGGACGCGTGGCAGCGCATGAAATCATGATGGGCACCCCGGCCATCCGTAACCTGATTCGCGAGGACAAGGTGGCGCAGATGTATTCGTCTATCCAGACCGGCGGTTCGATGGGCATGCAGACGCTGGACATGTGCCTGGCCGATCTGGTGAAGAAGGGGCTGATCACCCGCGAAAGCGCGCGCGAACGTGCCAAGGTGCCGGATAACTTCTGATCGCAGGGAGGCTGCAGGAACGAAAAAGGGGTCTTGAACGCGTTCAAGACCCCTTTTTCAGATGCAGCTTGCGGACTGCGGATTCACGTCAGTATCAGCGCTGAACCACGCGCATCTGGCCGGGCTGTTTTGGCAGAACGCGCTTGGCGATCTTGTAGTGACTGTTCCAATACGGTTTGTTCAGCGTATCGACAGTTACCGCCTTGCCACGGCGCGGCGCATGAACGAACTTGTTGTCGCCCAGGTAAATGGCGACGTGGTTGATGTTGCGGCTCTTGATATTGAAGAACAGCAGGTCACCGGGTTTCAGATCCTTGCGATCCACCGTCTGACCATGACCCTGGGCCATTGCATTGGAGGTGCGTGGCAGGTCGACCTCACGGACATCCGTGTAGGCATATTTGACCAGCCCGCTGCAGTCCAGGCCCTTGCCGGGCGTGGTGCCGCCCCAGCGGTAAGGCGTACCGACAGCCTGCAGGGCGCGTTTTACGACGGCATTGCCCTGTTTGGCAGGGACAGCAGCCGACGCCTGCAAGGTGGCCTTGCTGGCGTTCTTGCGTGAAACAGGCTTGGAGGCGCGGGCGTTTTTGGGGTGAACGGGTACTGGTGTGGCTTCCTGAGGTGCATTGCGAGTCGCGAGTGCCGGTGAAGAGTGACTTTTGGCGGTGTAGCCCGTGAAGCTCGCAGGAAGTTGTTGCTCACGATTGGTGGCGTGGGCGGCCAGTGGCATAAAAAGGCAAATGGTTAGCCATGTCTTGAAAAAAGGACGCATTCGGCAGGGCTCGTAGTGGTCAGCGCGCAACTTTATAACAGCTTTTTCGGAAAATCTGACCCCATTTGTCGAGCGCATCACACTGGTATCATTGCGTTTTATGCGACAGACTCTTTCTTTTTTCTTGCTAATCCCTTTAACGACAAGGGCTTGGCGGCATAAAACCGCCTCGTGTGCCATACGTCGGAAGAGGGAAACCAAGTCACAAATTTGTTATGTATTTTTTTCTATCAGCGCAAAGAGGGTAAAAATGAACGCCTATCGTTCGGACACGCACAGCAAGGTCATGGGCTACCTGATGTGGATTTTCGGGTTCCTGGGGGCGCATCGCTTTTACTACGGCAAGCCGGTGACCGGGACCCTCTGGTTCTTCACCTTCGGTCTGTTTGGTATCGGCTGGCTGATTGACCTGTTTCTGATCCCTTCGATGGACCGCGAAGCCGACCTGCGCTTTACCTCGGGTTCCACCGATTACAGCCTGGCGTGGATCCTGCTGACCTTCCTGGGCCTGTTTGGTGTACACCGCATGTATCAGGGCAAGTGGATCACCGGCATTATCTACCTGTGCACGGGCGGGTTGTTTCTCTTGGGGATTCTGTATGACTTCTGGACCCTGAATGACCAGATCTCGATGAAGAACGCCCAGCGCGGGTGAGGCTTGCTCAGCGGCGGACGCAGAGCGTCAGGGCTTCTGCCCGCAGGGTGTGGGAGCGAACTTGTTCGCGAAAGGGCCGTTACATTCACCGAAAGTTAATCGATTGAATTACAGTCTTCGCGGACAAGTCCGCTCCTACAGAAGGCCCATCATTAAAGCCTCTGGTCGAAGGGCGTGGGAGCGAACTTGTTCGCGAAAGGGTCGTTACATTCACCGAAAGTTCATTGATTGAATTACAGTCTTCGCGGACAAGTCCGCTCCTACAGAAGTCCCATCATTAAAGCCTCTGGCCGAAGGGCGTGGGAGCGAACTTGTTCGCGAAAGGGCCGTTACATTCACCGAAAGTTCATCGATTGAATTACAGTCTTCGCGGACAAGTCCGCTCCTACAGAAGCCCCATCATTAAAGCCTCTGGCCGAAGGGCGTGGGAGCGAACGTGTTCGCGAAGGGGCCGTTACATTCACCGAAAGTTCATCGATTGAATTACAGTCTTCGCGGACAAGTCCGCTCCTACAGAAGCCCCATCATTAAAGCCTCTGGCCGAAGGGCGTGGGAGCGAACTTGTTCGCGAAAGGGCCGTTACATTCGCCGAAAGTTCATCGATTGAATTACAGTCTTCGCGGACAAGTCCGCTCCTACAGAAGCCCCCTCATTAAAGCCTCTGGCCGAAAGGCGTGGGAGCGAACTTGTTCGCGAAAGGGCCGTTACATTCACCGAAAGTTCATCGATTGAATTACAGTCTTCGCGGACAAGTCCGCTCCTACAGAAGCCCCATCATTGAAGCCTCTGGCCGAAGGGCGTGGGAGCAAACTTGTTCGCGAAAGGGCCGTTACATTCACCGAAAGTTCATCGATTGAATTATACAGTCTTCGCGGACAAGTCCGCTCCTACAGAAGCCCAATCATTAAAGCTTCTGCCCGCAGGGCGTGGGAGCGAACTTGTTCGCGAAGGGGTCTTTATGATCGTCGAGAATACATCGACTGACACACTGTCTTCGCGGACGAGCGAAGCGTCGCCCGGTCCGCTCCTACAGGGGTCTCGCTCTCCTTCGTTGGTCTGAGCGTAGTGCCTCAACGGCTGTAGCTGATCCGTCCATCCACCAGCGTATAGCGTACCGAGCCGGGCAGGCAGTGGCCGATGAAGGGGCAGTTCTCGCCTTTTGACAGCCAGGTCTCGCCCGCAACCGTCGAGGCGGCAGGGTCGAACAGCACGATATCCGCTGGCGCTCCTGCGCTGAGCTTGCCGGCTGGCAGGCGCAAGGCGGCGGCAGGGCCGCTGCTCAGGCGGGCGATCAGGGTCGGCAGGTCGAGCAGGCCGTCATCCACCAGCGTCATGGCCAGCGGCAACAGCAACTCCACGCTGCTGATGCCCGGTTCCGTAGCGCCAAACGGCGCCAGCTTGGCGTCACGCTCATGTGGCTGGTGATGGCTGGAAATCGCCTGAATGACACCCGACTTCACTGCCTCACGCAGGCCATCGCGATCGGCGCGGGTGCGCAGTGGCGGCTGGACGTGATAGAGGCTGGAGAAGTCGATCAGCGCCTCGTCAGTCAGAATCAACTGATACAACGCCACATCCGCTGTCACTGGCAGACCACGTGCCTGCGCCTGGGCAATCAGCGCCGCACCACGCGCACTGGTTAACTGGCTGAAATGTGCGCGCACACCGCTTTGCTCGACCAGCAACAGGTCGCGAGCCAGCGCCACTGTCTCGGCCGTCTCGGGGATGCCCGCCAGACCCAGAAACGCCGCCGTCGCGCCATCGTGCGCCAGACCACCTTCGGCCAGATCACGATCCTGCGAATTGAAAATCACCGTCAGGTCGAAGGTGGCCGCATATTCCAGCGCCCGGCACAGCGTACGGGTGTTGCTGAAGCTGCTCAGACCGTTGCCGAACGCCACGCAGCCTGCGTCGCGCAGGGCGATCAGCTCTGCCAGTTGTTCGCCTTCCAGGCCCTTGCTCAGTGCGCCGACAGGAAACACCTTGCTGAAACCGGCTTCACGGGCGCGGTCCAGAATCAGTTCGGCCACCGCCGAGGTGTCGAGCACCGGTTTGGTCTGCGGCGGGCAGCACAGGCTGGTCACGCCGCCTGCCACCGCCGCGCGGGTTTCGCTGGCGATGCTGCCTTTGCGGCTGTAGCCCGGCTCGCGCAGGGACACGTTGAGGTCGACCAGACCGGGTGCTGCGACCAGTCCTGCAGCATCGATGGTCTGGGTGGGCTCGAAACCCTCCGGGGCGGCACCGATAGCGGTGAGCTTGCCTGCTTCAACATGCAGGTCGGTAACCTGATCCATCCCGCTGACCGGGTCGATGACGCGAGCGCCGAGGATGCTGAGCTTCACTGGGCGTTCTCCTGTTCGAATTGACGTTGTGCGTTTTGCCCGCTCATGGCCATGGACAGCACCGCCATGCGGATTGCGATGCCGTAGGTCACTTGATTGAGAATCACCGAATGCGCGCCGTCGGCCACTGCCGATTCGATCTCCACGCCGCGGTTGATCGGGCCGGGGTGCATGACAATCGCATCCGGCTTCGCGGCCGCAAGGCGCGCGGTGGTCAGGCCGAACAGGCGGTAGAACTCGCCTTCGCTGGGCAGCAGCCCACCGGTCATGCGTTCGCGTTGCAGGCGCAGCATGATGACCACGTCCACGTCCTTCAAGCCTTCGTTGAGGTCGGTGTAGACCTTCACCCCATATTGTTCGACGCCGACCGGCAGCAGGGTTTTCGGCCCTATCACGCGGATGTCCGGGCAGCCGAGCGCCTGGAGCGCGAGCATGTTGGAGCGCGCTACCCGTGAATGCAGGATGTCTCCAACGATGGCCACCGACAGGTTTTCAAAGCCGCCCTTGTGCCGACGAATCGTCAGCATGTCGAGCATGCCCTGGGTCGGGTGTGCGTGGCGGCCATCGCCGCCGTTGATGATCGCGACATCCGGGCATACGTGTTCGGCGATGAAGTGCGCAGCGCCCGAATCTGCGTGACGCACAACGAACATGTCGGCGGCCATCGCCTCAAGGTTGCGCAAGGTATCGAACAGCGTTTCGCCCTTGCTGGTGGACGAGGTCGAGACGTTCAGCGTGATCACGTCGGCCGACAGCCGCTGCGCAGCCAGTTCAAAGGTGGTGCGGGTACGGGTGGAGTTCTCGAAGAACACGTTGCACACCGTCTTGCCGCGCAACAGCGGGACTTTTTTCACCGCCCGCGCGCCGACTTCAAGGAACGAGTCAGCGGTGTCGAGAATTTCGGTAAGCAGCTCGCGGGGCAAGCCGTCCAGAGACAGAAAATGGCGCAGCTGGCCCTGGTGGTTGAGCTGCAGCGGGCGCTTGGCGTCGAGAGGCGTCATCGCAATGGACTCTTAAAGGGCGGTGGAGAGGTCTTGAAGTTCGAGCGCCAGCGGCTCTGGGCCGGACAGCTTGATGCGTTCATCGGGTGCCAGCGACAGAGTCGCGCCAACCACATTCGGGCGGATCGGCAGTTCACCGGCGTCCAGGTCCAGCAGGCAGACCAGCGTAACGCTGGCCGGGCGACCGTAGTCGAACAGTTCATTGAGGGCGGCGCGGACGGTACGACCACTCATCAGCACGTCGTCGATCAGCACCAGATGCTGCCCTTCTATTTCGAACGGCAGGTCCGAAGGTCGCACTTGAGGGTGCAGGCCGTTCTGGCTGAAGTCATCGCGATAGAACGAAACGTCCAGGGTGCCGAGCGGAGCGGGGTTGTTCAGTGCCTTGAGCAGCGCCTGGGCAACCCATACACCGCCCGTGCGGATACCAATGAAACGAGGGTCGCTGATGCCGCGCTTGCTCAGGTGAGCGTTCAGGTCAGTGGCCATCTGACGAATCAATTCGGCGGGATCGGGCAGGCTCATATTTGCTCCTTTGAGGCTCGGGCAGCGTCCTTCCCAGACTGTGTAAAAACTACTGCGCTTGGCAATACTGCGTTAAAAACAGGCGAAAAATGCTCATTTAGAACACTTAAACTCCGCTTTTTCGCCTGTTTTTGCCTTGTCTTGCCTTCGCTCGTGACGTTTTTACACAGCCTGGTCCGTGGCGGAGTGCTCAAGCGATAACGTGGAATCCGGGTATCTCGAAGCGATAAAGGCAGAAAAAGTCACACATTCAACAGCTCGGGGTGCTCGTCCAGCCAGCCTTGCAGAAGAAGCGCAGCAGCAATGGCATCCACCGGATTATTGCGGTAGCTGCCTTTCTGGCCGCCGCGAGCCATGCGCTCGCCCTTGGCTTCGAAGGTGGTCAGGCGTTCATCATGGGTGTAGACGGTTACACCAAAGCGGCCGTTGAGCTTGCGCGAAAACTTTTCCGCGCGCGCGCTCATGTCGCTGGGCGTGCCGTCCATGTTCAACGGCAGGCCGACCACGATGGCGTCAGGTTTCCATTCGTTGATCAGTGCCTGAACCTTGTCCCAGTCCGGCACGCCATTCTGCGCCTTGAGCGTACAGAGTTCACGTGCCTGACCGGTAATGGCCTGACCGACCGCAACGCCGATCTGTTTGGTGCCGTAATCAATCCCCAGCAGCAGCCGTAAAGCGGCCATCAAGCGTGTCCTGCCTGGGTCGATATGAGGTTGAGATTGATGCCCAGGCGTCTGGCTGCCGCATCCAGGCGTTGCTCGCTGTCGACATCGAACAGGATGGCCGGGTCAAACGAGCAGGTCAGCCAGGCATTATCGGCCATTTCCGCATCCAGTTGGCCTGCGTCCCACCCTGCGTAGCCGAGGGTGATCACATTTTGATCAGGCCCGTAGCCATCGGCGATGGAAAACAGCACGTCCTGTGAGGTCGACAGCGAAATCCCGCCGGGAAGATTGACTGTGGCCTGAAACGTCTGGCCACTGGGATGCAGGACAAAGCCGCGATCGGTCTGCACCGGGCCACCCGAATGTATGGCGATTTCCTGGCAGCGTTTGGGCGCAGGAAGCTCCGGTCGCAGTTGTTCGAGTACATCCGCCAGGGTCAGGCTTTGCGGGCGGTTGATCACCAGCCCCATTGCGCCATTGGCGTTGTGCTCGACAACGTAGGTCAAGGTCTGAGCAAAGTTCTCGTCGTGCATGTGCGGCATGGCGATCAGGAACTGGTGCTTTAGATAACTCGGGGAGACTTTTTTCATGAGTCCTAGTTTGGCGTTGCCTTGCGCGCCTGACAACTGACACTTGTACGTGTCGAGTGTCAGTTTGCAAAAAATTCAATTACTCGACAGCTTGTCGCCGCGTGCAAATTTCCAGGTGCGGATGATCTCCAGCCTGTCGATGTCGGCCAGATCGCCGGTGAACGGCGCAAAAGGTGCCGCCAGACGCACGATTCGTTGTGCTGCCTGATCCAGCAAAGGTTGCCCTGATGATTCAAGCACCAGCACTTCATACAACGAGCCGTCGCGATTGATTGACACAAGAAGTCGCAAATTGCCGTAGATCTGCTTGCGTCGTGCTTCTTCAGGATAGTTCAGGTTTCCGACCCGCTCGACCTTCTTGCGCCAGTCGTCCTTGTACCAGGCACCTTTGTCGCGCATGGTCGAGGCCGCATTGAGGCGGTGGATCTTCGGGCGCTTGGCATAAAGCTGCTGCTCGGTCGACAGTTCGGCTTCCAGGCTGGCAATTTCATTGCTCAGCTCCAAGCTGTCAAAGGTCGGTGCGGCCTTGGTGGTTGGCTCGGGCTTGACTTCATCGCGCTTGGCGACGGTTTTCTGCTGGCTGGGCGCAGTGGTCGCGACGGCAGTCTTTGGCGCTTCCTGCTTGACCACCGGCTTGCTGGCCGGAGGCGGGGTGACCTTGTTGACCTTGGTGTCCTGATACGGCGCCAGTTCGGTGGTCTTGAGCGTTTCGGCCTTGTCCAGCGTGCCACTGCCCTGCTGATCGTCCTGTGCCAGGAAATCCGCCTGTTTAGGCTTTTCTTCACTTTTGAACGTAGCGAGGGTGATTTCCAGGGTCTGCGAGATCTGCTCCGGCTTTACATAGGTGAAACCCACGCCAAGGATCACCGCGAGGTGGATCAGCGCCGCGATCATCATGGTAAAGCCCAGGCGATCGGCAGGACGCACACCCACATTGGCGAGTTCGAGGGGAAGGTCGTTTCTGGCCATGGATGTCATTGGCGGTTCAGCATCTCGTCAGCCTGCATGTCAAAATCCGTGTCGTGTTACAGGTGGCGCATGATAACGCAATGTACGGCGAAGCTCTGTTGCGGATCAGACGAAGGGACGCCGCGGCGCACGGTTTGATCCGTGGCCAGCGGGGTCAGTCGTTGATCAGCCCCTGCGCGCCTGCAGCTTCTTATCGATCGCATCTATTAAAAGGCCACCAATATTGGTGCCGAAAGCATTGTCGATTTCGCGGATGCCGCCCGGGCTGGTGACGTTGATTTCGGTCAGGTGCTCACCGATCACGTCGAGGCCGACGAACAACAGGCCTTTTTCGCGCAGGGTGGGGCCGATCTGCTCGGCGATCCAGCGGTCCTTGTCGCTCAGCGGACGGGCTTCGCCACGCCCGCCTGCGGCCAGGTTGCCACGTGTTTCACCTGCGGCAGGGATGCGCGCTAGGCAATACGGGACTGGTTCGCCATCGACCATCAGGATGCGCTTGTCGCCGTCCTTGATGGCGGGCAGGTAGCCCTGCGCCATGATTTGCTGTGTGCCATGAGCGGTCAGGGTTTCAAGGATCACCGACAGGTTCGGATCGCCCGCCCGATGGCGGAAGATCGACGCGCCGCCCATGCCGTCCAACGGCTTGAGGATGACGTCGCCGTGCTTTTCGGCGAATTCGCGAATGATATCTGCGCGGCGACTGACCAGGGTCGGCGGGGTGCATTGGGGGAACAGCGTGGCGAACAGCTTCTCGTTGCAGTCACGCAGGCTCTGCGGCTTGTTGACGACTAGCACGCCTGCACGCTCGGCCTGTTCCAGCAAATAGGTGGCGTAGACGAATTCCATGTCGAACGGCAGGTCCTTGCGCATCAGGATCACGTCCAGGTCGTCGAGACCTGCGTCGACTTCGGCTTCGAACTCGAACCATTTGGCCGGATCGGCAAACACCTTGAGCGGCTTCATGCGCGCGCGGGCCTGGCCAGCGTCCTGATACAGGTCTTTCTGTTCCATATAGAACAGAGACCAGCCGCGTTCCTGTGCGGCAAGGAGCATGGCCAGCGAGCTGTCCTTTTTATAGGAAATGCGCTCAATGGGGTCCATGACAATCCCTAGGCGAACGCTCATGGGCAATATCCTCTGATCGGTAAGGGCCGCAACGGCCGTAAAATTGGCATCAGGGTGGCGTTCCGTTTGCTCCGGGTCAAGGGGCAGGCCCGCCACGGTGCGCTTTATGGATTGAGTCTGGAGAGTATGCTAAAAAGGCTCGGCATCCGGTTTTCGATCCTTGGGGATCAATGAAGCGATACCGTCAGGCTCCCAGTGCCTCGCAGAATGCGCAAAAATTCGCTGCGGCGATGGAAGAGCAGCTATGGAACAACACGCCTCCGCCTTGAAAGTCATGGTCATCGATGACTCGAAGACCATTCGCCGCACCGCCGAAACACTGCTTAAAAACGCAGGTTGTGAAGTCATCACTGCGATAGACGGTTTCGACGCGCTGGCCAAGATTGCCGATAACCACCCACGAATCATATTCGTAGATATCATGATGCCGCGTCTGGACGGTTATCAGACGTGTGCGCTGATCAAGAACAACCGCGCATTCAAGTCCACGCCGGTCATCATGCTGTCCTCCAAGGATGGTCTGTTCGACAAGGCCAAGGGGCGGATTGTCGGTTCCGATCAGTTTTTGACAAAGCCTTTCAGCAAGGAAGAACTGCTCAGCGCGATCAAGGCTCATGTGCCGGGCTTCGTTGCAGCAGAACATCACATATCATGACGCCCGCGCCCGATGTGGCACGCTCGTAACCTGACGGGGAACACCCATGGCTCGAATATTGATCGTCGATGACTCGCCGACTGAAATGTACAAACTCACCGGCATGCTGGAAAAGCACGGTCATGAAGTGCTCAAGGCCGAAAATGGCGCTGATGGCGTGGCCTTGGCCCGTCAGGAAAAACCCGATGCAGTGCTGATGGACATCGTTATGCCCGGGCTCAACGGCTTTCAGGCCACGCGTCAGCTGACCAAGGATGCCGACACCAACATGATCCCGGTGATCATGATCACCACCAAGGATCAGGAGACCGACAAGGTCTGGGGCAAACGCCAGGGCGCGCGGGATTACCTGACCAAACCGGTGGATGAAGAAACCCTGATGAAAACCCTGAATGCGGTGCTGGCCGGCTGATTGCCGGAATCGCCATGGCCGAGCCACGTACTGCCTTTGAACTGCTTCTTGATATGGATCGACGCTGTCGTTCGCTGGCGGCGGGCCTGCCGCTGCAGGAAGCTCATCAGCAGGATTGGGTCGGCATCGGTTTCCGGATGGGTGAGCAGCGCTTCGTGGCACCTATCGGCGAAATCGCCGAAATCCTTCACGAGCCTCATCATGCAGTTATGCCGGGCGTGAAGTTCTGGGTGGCGGGTATCGCCAATCTGCGCGGCCGACTGTTGCCACTCATGGATTTATGCGGGTTTTTCGGCCACGAACTGACCCCCGCGCGCAAACAGCGCCGGGTGCTGGTTGTCGAGCACAACGATGTGTTCGCCGGTCTGCTGGTCGATGAGGTGTTCGGCATGCAACGTTTCAGTCAGTTGAGCCTCATACCCCAGACATCACAAGACATCAATCAAGGTATCGCGCCGTTCTTGCGCGGGCAGTTCATTCGCGAGCAGGCGTGGCAGATATTCAGTCCGTGGGCGCTGGTGCAGTCTGCAGACTTCATGGACCTGGCATCTTAGGCTCTGGTTTGTTTTGTTTCACAATTGATCCAGGCGGGGGCCTGATTAATGAGTAATACAGGCAGATCAAGGGAAGGCGCGCGCAGCCGGACGCAGATTATTCTGCTGTTTGTCGCGCTTATCGTTTTCATCATGTTGCTGTTCGCCAACTTCGCCTATCTCAACACTCAATCGAACTACGACAAACAGTACATCGGGCATGCTGGTGAGCTACGCGTGTTATCCCAGCGCATCGCGAAAAACGCCACCGAAGCGGCCGCCGGTAAAACCCAGGCGTTCAAGCTGCTGGCCGATGCGCGCAACGATTTCGACGTGCGCTGGGGCTACCTGAGAAAAGGCGATCCGGCCACCGGGCTGCCTGCGGCTCCTGATCTGATACGCGACGAATTGCGCACCGTTCAGCGCGACTGGGAAGGGCTGCGCAAAAGTACCGATGTGATTCTGGCCAGCGAACAGACGGTTTTGTCGCTGCATCAGGTGGCTGCGACACTGGCCGAAACCATCCCGCAATTGCAGGCCGAATACGAAAAGGTCGTGGAAAGCCTTCTGCAAAGCCGTGCGCCGGCTGCGCAGGTGGTGGTTGCGCAACGTCAGGCGCTGCTCGCAGAACGAATCCTCGGCTCGGTCAATACCGTGCTGGCCGGTGACGAAACAGCGGTGCAGGCAGCCGATGCGTTTGGCCGCGACGCCAGCCAGTTTGGTCGTGTGCTCAACGGCATGCTGGAGGGCAACGCCACGCTGCGAATCTCCCAGGTTGAAGACCGCGATGCCCGTGCACGGTTGGCGGAAATTGCCGAGCTGTTCGAGTTTGTGTCCGGCTCGGTGGACGAGATTCTTGAAACCTCGCCCGAGCTGTATCAGGTGCGTGAGGCGTCCGGAAACATTTTCAACACCTCACAGACCCTGCTGGATGAAACCTCGGTACTCACCAACAGCCTGGAAAACATGGCCAAGCGCCGTACTGTGAATACCATCGGTGGCTATGTACTGGGCTTGCTGGCGCTGATGTCGATCATCCTTATCGGTCTGGTCATGGTCCGCGAGACCAACCGCCAGTTGCGCGAAACCGCACAGAAGAGCGAGCGTAACCAGACGGCGATCATGCGCTTGCTGGACGAGATCGAGAACCTCGCTGACGGTGATCTGACGGTGACGGCCTCGGTGACCGAAGATTTCACTGGCGCGATTGCCGATTCCATCAATTATTCCATCGACCAGTTGCGCGAGCTGGTGGTGACCATCAACCTGACGGTCGAACAGGTTGCTGCTGCCGTTACCGAAACTCAGGCCACGGCCATGCAGTTGTCTGCCGCCTCCGAGCATCAGGCGCTGCAGATCAGCGCGGCTTCGACGGCAATCAACGACATGGCAGCGTCCATCAATCAGGTGTCGACCAATGCATCGGAATCCTCGGCGGTGGCAGAGCGCTCCGTAGCGATTGCCAACAAGGGCAACGAGGTCGTACACAACACCATCCACGGCATGGACAACATTCGCGAACAGATTCAGGACACGTCCAAGCGTATTAAGCGCCTGGGTGAGTCTTCTCAGGAAATCGGCGATATTGTCAGTCTGATCGACGACATTGCCGATCAGACTAATATTCTGGCCCTCAACGCGGCCATTCAGGCTTCGATGGCCGGTGATGCCGGACGTGGCTTTGCCGTGGTGGCTGACGAAGTACAGCGGCTGGCCGAGCGCTCGTCGTCTGCCACCAAGCAGATCGAAACGCTGGTGCGGGCCATTCAGAACGACACCAACGAGGCGGTTATCTCCATGGAGCAGACCACCAGCGAGGTGGTACGCGGCGCACGACTGGCGCAGGACGCCGGGGTGGCGCTGGGGGAAATCGAAGGGGTTTCCCGAGTGCTGGCCGAACTGATCGAAAGTATCACCGATGCCGCCCACCAACAGGCCGAGTCTGCCGGGCAGATTTCGCAGATCATGACCGTCATTCAGCAGACCATCTCGCAGACCACCTCGGGCACCTCGGCCACGGCCGAAAGCATCGGCAATCTGGCAAAAATGGCCAGCGAAATGCGTCGTTCGGTATCGGGTTTTGCCCTGCCGTCATCGAAGAAAGCCGGATGATGTACAACCAATGAACAACCTTGATTGGGTAACAGGCGGTACTCGTCATGGCTGATCGTCATGATTACGTGGCCCTTGAATGGCTTAAGGGCGAAATCGCCGAAACGCTGCGCCAGGCCCGCAACGAGCTGGATGCCTTCATTGAAGACCCGGCCAACAGCGCGGCGATGGCCGAATGTCTGAACCTGGTGCATCAGGTTCATGGCAGCCTGCAGATGATCGAGTTTTACGGCGCGGCGTTGCTGGCCGAGGAAATCGAGCAACTGGCGCTGGCAGTCCAGCAGAACCGTGTCAGCCATCCGGTGGAGTCCGAGCAACTGCTGATTCAGGCCATGAGTCAGTTGCCGGTTTATCTGGAGCGTATCCACTCCGCGCGCCGCGACCTGCCGTTGGTGGTGTTGCCGTTGCTCAATGACCTGCGCAGTGCGCGGGGCGAAAGTCTGCTCTCGGAAACCAGCCTGTTCGCCCCGCAACTGGTCGTCGTTCCTGCGCTCGATGACCAGGAACTGGCGCGGCGCAATACCCCTGAATTGCCCAACCTGCTGCGCAAGCTGCGTCAGACCTTGCAGGCGGCGCTGGCGGGCCTGATGCGCGAGCAGGGCGTTCAGACCCAGCTCGGTTACATGGCCAAGGTGTTTGCCCGGCTGGAGCAGTTATGCGAGGACGCGCCGCTCGGTCCGCTCTGGCGAATCGCCTCGGCGCTGGTCGAAACCATGCTCAACGGCAACTTCACCAACAGCCCGGCCCTGCGCAGCCTGCTGAAGGATGCCGACAAGGAACTCAAGCGGCTGGCCGAGCAGGGCGTGACCGGCATCAATCAGCCGGCCCCCGAAGAGCTGCTGAAAAGCCTGCTGTTCTACATCGCCAAGTCCGACAGCCTGGCACCGAAGATGCTCGACCTCAAAGACCAGTACGCGCTGGCCGATGCCTTGCCCGGCAACGATGTGGTCAACGAAGAACGCGCACGCATGGCCGGACCGGACCGCGACGCCATGCGCTCGGTAATCGTAGCCCTGTGCGAAGGGCTGGTCCGGGTCAAGGAACGGCTTGACGTGTTCGTGCGCGGTGACCGCCAGCATGTCAGTGAACTCAACGCGCTGCCGCCGCCGTTGCGGCAGATCGCCGATACCCTTGCAGTGCTTGGCTTCGGCCAGCCGCGCAAGGTGATCATCGATCAGCTTTCTGTCGTTCTGGGGCTGGCGCAGGGGCAGCGCGAGCCCAGCGACGGCGCGCTGATGGATGTCGCGGGTGCCTTGCTCTACGTCGAATCGACCCTCGCGGGCATGGCCGGGAGCAACGAACAGGCCAGTCGCGAAGAAAGCCGCCTGCCGACCACTGACCTGACGCAAATTCATCAACTGGTGATTCGCGAAGCCCGCACGGTGTTGCAGCAGGCCAAGGACGTGATCCTCGATTACATCGACGGCGAGTGGGACCGCCAGCGGCTTGACCCGCTTTGCGCGCTGATCGTGCAGGTTCGCGGTGCGCTGGCGATGATCCCGCTGGCCCGTGCTGCCAGCCTGCTGGCCGCCTGCAACGAATACATTCAGGAACACCTGCTGGTGGACGAAACCCGTCCCAGCTGGGTTCAGCTCGATTGCCTGGCCGATACAATTACTGGCATCGAGTATTACCTGGAGCGCATGCTCGAAGACCATGAAGCGCCGGGTGATCAGGTCCTCGACATGGCTCAGCAAAGCCTGGCGCGGTTGGGCTATACGCCCGCTGCCGATACCCTTGAAGTGCCGCTGCTGGAAGAAATCATCACCCAGGATGAGTTGCTGGAACTGGATGATCGCAAGGCGCTGGTCAGCCCTGCGCAAACCATTGCCCAGGTCCTCGCCAGCCCGGTGTCGGCAGTCAATCCGCCTGCCCGCAACGTGCCCACCAGCCTGTTGCCGCCCTCGGCAGACGAAGAGGCGGTGGACGACGAGTTGCGCGAAGTCTTTCTGGAAGAGGCAGACGAGGTGCTCGACGCATTGCGCGAGTATCTGCCGCGCTGGTTTGCCTCGCTGGGCAGCGGCGGCCATTGGGACAGCACCGCACTGACCGAAGTGCGCCGGGCGTTTCATACCCTCAAGGGCAGCGGCCGGATGGTGCGTGCGCTGATTCTCAGCGAACTGGCCTGGTCGGTGGAGAACCTGCTTAACCGGGTGCTGGAAGGCGATGTGCTGGCGGGTCTTGAAGTTCAGCAATTGATGAGCGAAGTGCTGACGCTGCTGCCGTCGGTGATTCGCGATTTCGCCGAGGATGCGCAGCGCCAGCGTAACGATGTCGACCTGCTGGCGGCCCGTGCCCATGCGCTGGCCAATGGACTTGAGCTGCCGGCACTGCCCGCAACCGGTGAATCTGTGCCGGTCGAAGCGCTTGATCCGCAATTGCTGGAAATTTTCCGTCAGGAAGCGCTCGGGCATCTGAATACCCTGGGTCGCTTCCTCGACAACGCCGAACAATCGGCATCGCCTTCAATCAGCGACGCAGTGCTGCGTGCGCTGCACACCCTTAAAGGCAGCGCGCACATGGCCGGTGTGTTGCCGATTGCCGAGCTGGCCAGCCCGCTCGACCAGTTGGTGCGCGAATACAAAGCCAACCTTATCGACATCGGCGCGCCCGAACTCGCCCTGCTGCGCAGCGCAGAACCGTTGTTGCACGACGGGCTCAAGCAACTCGACACAACCCCGCTGGCAGCCATTGCGGGTGCTGCGGAGCTGATCGAAGCGGCCCTGGCGCTACTCAACGAGCGGCTCACTGTGGTGCTGCGCGAGTCGGACAGTGGCCTGCGGATCAAGCGTAATCCCACGCTGCTTGCCGGCTTTCTGGCCGAAGGCATGGATATCGTGCTGGATGCGGAAAACCTGTTGCGGCGCTGGCGTCAGCACCCGGGCGAACGTCAGGAGCTGAGCGCGTTGCTCGATGAACTGACCACGCTGGGGCATGGCGCGCATCTGGCCGATCTGCCGCAGGTCGATGAGCTCTGTGAAGCCTTGCTCGACCTATACGGGGCGGTCGAGGAAAGCAGCCTGGCGGTCAGCGAACGCTTTTTCGATGCGGCAGAGAACGCCCACGAAGCGTTGATCAATATGCTTGATCAGGTGGCTGCCGGTCAGGATGTCGAACCGCGTCCCGAATGCGTGCGAGCCTTGAACCAGTTGCTGGATCAGGCGCTGGACCCTTCGGCGACCGGTCTGGTCAAGAGCGATGGCCATCGGACCCTGAGCGTTACCGAACTCAACGCGGCCACCGAGCAACTGGCCAGTGAGGCTGAGCATGCTGAAACTGCTGGCCCTGACGACGAGATCGTCGAGATATTTCTGGAAGAGGCTGTCGATATCCTCGACAGCGCCGGTCAGGCGTTACAGCGCTGGCTGGCTGATCCGGAAAACTCCGCGCCGCTGGCCTCACTGCAGCGCGACCTGCACACCCTCAAGGGCGGCGCGCGGATGGCCGAGGTGGCCGAGGTGGGCGACCTTGCCCACGAACTGGAAAACCTCTACGAAGGCTTGATCGACCGGCGCTTCAACCATTCGCCAGCGCTGGCCGAGCTGCTGCATGAGAGTCACGACCACCTGGCGATTCTGCTGGAGCAGTTGTATCGGCAGGAAGCGCTCAGTGACCCCTCGGCCTTGATCGAAGCGCTGGGCCGCTGCCGCTCGCTCGAGAGCTCAGGGGCTGATGTGCAGGCACCGCCAGCGGCCAGCGAAGATCCTCCTGAACATGACACCGAGCTGCGTGAAGTCTTCCTTGAGGAGGGTTTCGACATTATCGAAAGCTCGGGCGCTGCGCTGGCCCGCTGGCAGGCCGATCCGCACAACCTGCTGGAAGTCGAAAACCTATTGCGCGACCTGCACACCCTCAAGGGCGGTGCGCGGATGGTCGAAATCGCCCCGATAGGCGACCTCGCCCACGAGCTGGAAACGCTTTACGAAGGGCTTTCTGCCGGCAACCTGCAGCCTGCGCCATTGACGATCAGCCTGTTGCAGAGCGGTCACGATGTGCTGGCCGATATGCTCGACGCAGTGCGTAACGAAAAGCCGCTGCCTGATGCCTCGCTGCTGATTGAAAGCATCCGCAGACTGGCCAGCGATGAACCGGTGGGCGAGCCGGTGGTTGCGCAAACCTTTGAAACCGGTCCTGAATCGGTGGTGGCCGTCGCGCCTGCTGCTGACGGCGAGGTCGAGCGCAGTGGGCCGGAAATGGTCAAGGTGCCCGCCGAGCAACTGGAAGACCTGGTCAACCTGGCCGGTGAAACGTCTATTTTCCGTGGGCGGATCGAACAGCAGATTCTGGATTCGCAGGTCGCGCTGCTGGAAGTTGAAACCACTATCGAGCGGATGCGCGATCAATTGCGTCGACTGGATATGGAAACCCAAGGCCGTATTCTCAGTCGCGAGCAGGTTCAGGCCGAGCGGCTGGGTTATGAGGAATTCGACCCGCTGGAAATGGACCGTCATTCGCAGTTGCAACAGTTGTCGCGTGCGCTTTTCGAGTCTGCCTCCGACCTGATGGACCTCAAGGAAACCCTCGGTGCGCGGGCCCGCGACGCTGAAACGCTGCTGTCGCAACAGGCCAGGGTCAACACCCAGTTGCAGGAAGGCCTGATGCGTACGCGCATGGTGCCGTTCGAACGCCTGGTGCCGCGTTTGCGTCGCTTGGTGCGCCAGGTTGCCTCGGAACTGCACAAGAAGGTCCATTTCGAGGTCGGCAATGCCGACGGTGAAATGGACCGAAATGTGTTGGAAAGGATGGTCGCGCCGCTGGAACACATGCTGCGCAACGCTGTTGATCATGGCCTGGAAAGCACCGAAAAACGCATCGCTGCCGGTAAGCCGGAGCAGGGCCATATCAGCCTTGAGCTGATGTACGAAGGCGGCGATATGGTGATCGAGTTGAGCGATGACGGCTCGGGTGTCGACCTGGCGGCCGTGCGCCGCAAGGCCATCAAACGCGGCATGATCCATCCGGATGCCGATCTGTCCGACCATGAGGTTTTGCCGTTCATTCTGCAGGCGGGGTTTTCCACCAGCGAGATCATCACCCAGATTTCCGGACGTGGCGTCGGCATGGATGTGGTGCATGCCGAGGTCAAACAACTGGGCGGCTCGATGGTCATCGACTCGGTGCCTGGCAAGGGCACGCGCTTCCGTATTCGCCTGCCTATTTCGGTGTCGGTCAACCGTGCGCTGATGGTGACCTGCGGCGAAGAGCAATATGCCGTGCCGCTCAATACCGTCGATGGCATCGTGCGCGTCATGGCCAACGAGCTGGATGGCTATTACCAGACCAGCCCGCCGCGTTATCAATACGGCGGACGCAGCTACGAGCTGCGTTATCTGGGCGAGTTGCTGGGCAGCAGTCCACCCAGGCTTGCCGGGCAATTGCAGCCGCTGCCTGTATTGCTGGTGCATTTGCAGGATCAGTGGGTGGCGGTGCAGGTCGATGCGCTGGCAGGTTCACGCGAAATTGTGGTCAAGAGCCTTGGTACGCAGTTCTCAAGGGTGCAGGGCATTTCCGGTGCGACTATTCTGGGTGATGGGCGTGTGGTCCTGATTCTCGACTTGATGGCGCAGATTCGTACCTTGCAGGGCTTGCCTTTCAGAGGGTTGGCGCCTGTCTACCACGAAGCCGAGCACGCCAGGCCGTTGCTGGTGATGGTGGTGGACGATTCGGTGACGGTACGCAAAGTCACCAGCCGGTTGCTTGAGCGCCACGGCATGCATGTGCTGACCGCCAAGGACGGGATTGACGCCATGACCCTGTTGCAGGAGCACACGCCTGACATCATGCTGCTGGATATCGAAATGCCGCGCATGGACGGCTTTGAAGTGGCCAGCCAGATCCGCCAGGACGAACAGCTCAAGGAACTGCCGATCATCATGATCACTTCCCGCTCGGGCCAGAAGCACCGGGATCGGGCCATGGCGGTGGGCGTCAACGAGTACCTGAGCAAGCCTTATCAGGAAACCGTGTTGCTGGAGAGTATTGCTTACTGGAGTCAGGTGCATGTCTGAAGGTACGTTCCAGACCAGTCGCCTGACCAGCCTTACCGGCCTGCTGTTGCCGTTGAGTGACCGGCATTTGCTGCTGCCCAACGTCGCGGTCGCCGAGTTGATCGACTATCAGGACTGCAGCGCAGAGCCGGGCGCTCCCGAGTGGTATCTGGGACCGATCAGTTGGCGCGAGCTGACCTTGCCGCTGCTCAGTTTCGAAGCCGCCTGCGGAGGCCGCACCCGCGTGGGTGGCCGGGCCCGGATTGTAGTGCTCAATGCACTGGGCGGGCGTAACGACGTCAGGTTCATCGCGTTGCTCACCCAAGGCATTCCGCGCTCGTGCAAAGTCGACAGCCAGTTGAGCTACGTCGACGTCCCACTGGCCGAACTGGAGCTGGCTGCTGTACAGATCGGCGAAACCGTCGCGCGCATCCCCGACCTGGAAGGGCTGGAGCAGTGGCTGGTGGATGCAGGGCTGTCATAGGTAAAGAGGACGCAGAGCGTCCAGAGCGGCATGCGACGCGGAGCGCCGCACGATAGTCATAGTTGAGGTGATCGTTCCTCACGCTCCAGCGTGGGAATGCCGTGCGTGACGCTCCGCGTCACAAATCTGCGCCGCGCCGCACAGTCAGGATCGGACGCAGAGCGTCCAGAACGGCATGCGACGCGGAGCGCCGCACGATAGTTGAGATTATCGTTCCGCACGCTCCAGCGTGGGAATGCCGTGCGTGACGCTCCGCGTCAAAGATCTGTGCCGCACCGCACATTCCGGATAGGACGCGGAGCGTCCAGAACTGCATGCGACGCGGAGCGCCGCACGATAGTTACAGGATTATCGTTCCGCACGCTCCAGCGTGGGAATGCCGTGCGTGACGCTCCGCGTCACAAATCTGCGCCGCACCGCACAGTCAGGATCGGACGCAGAGCGTCCAGAACGGCATGCGACGCGGACCGCCGCACGATAGCTACAGGATTATCGTTCCTCACGCTCCAGCGTGGGAATGCCGTGCGTGATGCTCCGCGTCACAAATCTGCGACGCGCCGCGTAGCACGATAGTTGAGGTTATCGCCCACGCTGAGCATAGGCACGATAGGGGACCAAAAGCCTCACGACGAACAGCTGATTTCCAGATGCTTGCCCCAGTCCGGTGGTCGCTGGGCGTAGCCTTCCATTCCGGGTTGTTCGGTGAAGGGCGTGCAGAGCACTTGGTGCAGGCGGCGGACTTCTGCATAGTCACCTTTTTCCGCTGCGGCGATAGCGTTCTGGGCCAGGTAGTTGCGCAGGATGTACAGCGGATTGACCGCGTGCATGCGGGTTTGACGCTCTTGCTCGGTGCCTTTGCCCTCGCCGGCAATACGCGCCAGATACGCTTCTGCCCAGCCATCGAAGCCCTTGATGTCGACAAAGTCGTCGCGCAATGTGCGCAGCGCTTCTGCGGCGGGCTGATCGCCCAGGCGGCGGAAAAACAGGGTGTAGTCCACGCCACTGTTCTGCATCAGCTTCAACAATTGGCTGACCAGTTGTTCGTCCTGCTCTTGGGCAATGGTCAGGCCCAGGCGACGACGCATCAGGTCCAGGTAGTGCGCCTGATACAGCGGCAGGAACAAACCGATAGTCTCGCGTAACGCTTCCACGCTGATGAACGGTGTCAGCGCCTGCGCCAGTGCGCTCAGGTTCCATTGTGCGATAGGTACCTGATTGCTGAAGGAGTAGCGGCCCTCGTGATCGGAGTGGTTACAGATGAAGTGCTCGTCGAAATCATCCAGAAACGCAAACGGCCCGAAATCGAAGGTAATGCCCAGAATCGACATGTTGTCGGTGTTCATCACGCCGTGGCAGAAACCGTAGGCCTGCCACTTGGCAATCAGCTCGGCGTTGCGCTCGACGATTTCGCGGAACATCGCCAGATACGGCTCTGGCTGTTCCTGACAATGCGGGTAATGCATCGTCAGCACATGTTCGGCCAGCGTCTTCAACTGCTCTGGCTGTTTGGTGTAGAAGAAGTATTCCAGACTGCCGAAGCGCACATGGCTCTGCGCCAGACGCAGCACCATCGCGGCGTGCTCCTGGGTTTCGCGCCATACCGGCGTGCTGGAACTGACTACGCAACCGGCACGGCTGCTGGGGATACCCAAAGCGTGCAACGCTTCGGAAGCCAGAAACTCACGGATCGACGAACGCAGCACGGCGCGCCCGTCACCCATCCGCGAGTACGGCGTGCGGCCCGCGCCCTTGAGGTGCAGGTCCCAGTGTTCGCCAGCGTCGTTGTACGCCTCGCCCAGCAACAGCCCGCGGCCGTCGCCCAGGCGCGGGTTGTAGGAACCAAACTGATGGCCGGAGTAAACCATCGCTCGCGGCTCGGCTTCGGACCACAGCTTGTGGCCGCTGAATATCTCCGCGAACAGCGGCAGATCGGCTTGTTCAGGGGCCAGGTCCAGCAGTGCCAGCGCTGACTGGCTTGCAACCACAAGCCGCGGCGTTTCGATGGGCTCAGACAGCACGGAGGTGGAGAACGCATCGCCCAGACGGGCAAAGCGGTTGTCGAAAATGAGTTCGTCGAGTGCTTTCAAAACGTAGCGCCTCCAGAGGGGGATTTCAGGCTTTAAACGAAGCGGCGGCCTGCCTGGCTCGTCGGGCGTGTTGCAGCGGTCAGAACCCGTAGACCGGGTCCCGGGGTGGTAGTTCTGGCGATCAGGTAGACGCCCGGACTAGCGGCCCCGGGTTCGCTCGTAGGCGGCCAGAATCGTGCGCTCCGATTGCACCAGATATTCTTCGAGCATATGGGTCGCTTCATCGGTCTTGCCAGCGTCGAGGCGGCCGAGCACGGCAGCATTCATGTCCAGGTAGGGCGAATGGAGCAATTCCGGATTGTTGAGCAGCCCGAAAGCCAAGCGCAATTCTGCCGAGATCTGCGCATAAAACGCTACCAGTCGCGGGCTGTCGGACAGTTCGACGATGGCCTTGTGAAACTTCATGTTGGCGGTGCCCACGGCCATCCAGTCATTGGCTTCACGGGCGCGCACGCCTGCCTCGACCGCATTGCGCATGTTCTGCACGCCAGGATGCTGCGGATATGCCTGGGCAATCGCTCTGCATTCGATGAAGCGCCGGATGCGATAAATATCGATGATCGAAGCCATGTCAGGCTTGGCCACGGTCACTCCGCGGTTGGGTTCATGAGTGAGCAAACCCTCGCGGGTCAGAATTCTGAAGGCTTCTCTCAAGGTATTGCGGGAAATCTGCAGGCTTTCGGCCAGCGCCGCTTCCGAAAGGCGTTGACCGGGAACCAGCTCACCCTCGACCAGCATTCTGCGAAGCTCTGTGGTGATGGATTCTCCAAGAGTACGGGGGAGGAGAGAAGCAGCGTCGTTCATAAAGGGTCCGGATAAGGAAAAGCCGAGTCGATATTCCACGACAGCTCATTGGCTGGCAAGGACGAAGGCCATCCGATGCTTCATCAGGTAGCACACTTGAGTTCAAGCGTAACAATATGGTGCGTATTGTTGATCCATAGTATTTAGATTGTTCAACAATATTATCTTTATGTATCTACAACTTGGCGCTGTTTAATGCCCTTTGGCATGCTCATTGCTCTGGCAGGTTACCTCTCATCTCAGGAATGCCGCCGTGACACAGACTGCCAATGAGTTCACCAAGGCGCGTCGCGCCTCATTGATCGCCGCGATCTTCATGATGGCGACCTCTGCCATCGGCCCAGGCTTTCTGACCCAGACAGCCACCTTCACCGCGACCCTGGGGGCGGCGTTTGCCTTCGGCATTCTGGCGTCGATCCTGATCGACTTCGTGGTGCAGTTGAATGTCTGGCGCATCGTGACGCTGACCAGAATGCGCGCGGCCGATCTGGCCAACGCAGCGATCCCGGGCAGTGGTTATCTGCTCGCGGTACTGGTCATCTTCGGCGGCCTGGTGTTCAGTCTGGGCAACATCGCCGGTGCGGGCCTGGGCCTGAATGCGTTGACCGGTCTTGATCCCAAATGGGGGGGCGCCTTGAGCGCGCTGATCGCCATCGCGATTTTCTCATCGCACCGCGCCGGCATTGCCATGGACCGCATCATGATGGTGCTGGGCACCCTGAAGGTCTGCCTGATCCTCTTCGCCGCCTTTGCCTCGCACCCGCCGCTGGGCGAGGCGCTGCGCCAGACGGTATTGCCGGACATGGTTGATTTCGCCGCCATCACCACCATCGTCGGCGGCACGGTCGGTGGCTATATCACTTACGCCGGTGCTCACCGCTTGCTGGATCGCGGCACCGTCGGGGTCGAGAACATCGATGTAGTGTCCAAGGCGGCGCTGACCGGTATTCTGGTCACCGGGGTTGTCCGTTACATACTTTTTCTGGCAATCCTCTGCGTGGTCGCCAGCGGCGTTGTCATCGATGTATCCGGCCAGGGCGCAAACCCTGCGGCCCAGGCGTTCACCGCTGCCGCTGGCAACTTCGGCCTGATCATGTTCGGCCTGGTGCTCTGGGCGGCCGGCATCAGCAGCGTGATCGGCGCGTCCTATACTTCGATGTCGTTCATCACGGTATTTTCCAAACGCATCACCGAGCGCGTGCGCAACCTTGCCACGGTCGGCTTTATCCTGATCACCGTGGTCGTATACGTCATGTGGGGCAAACCACCGGCTGCGCTGCTGGTGTTTGCCGGTGGCTTCAACGGCTTGATTCTGCCACTGGGCCTGAGCATTTTCATGTACGTGGGCTGGCGTCGGTCCGACATGATGGACGGCTACCACTACCCGCGCTGGCTATTGGTGCTGGGCGTGCTGACCTGTCTGCTGTCGTGGTACATGGCGTTCAAATCGGCGGGAGCCATCTTTGCCTTCATCAATGCAGCCTGATTTCGGAGAATAAAAATGCCTGCAATAGACCTCAACAGTGATCTCGGTGAAAGCTTCGGCGCCTGGAGCATGGGCGACGACGAGGCGATTCTCGATGTGGTCAGCAGTGCCAACGTGGCCTGCGGTTTTCATGCTGGCGATCCGGCCGGCATCCTCCGTACCCTTGAGGCCGCTGCGGCCAGGGGCGTGGCCATTGGTGCGCATGTGGCTTACCCGGACCTCGTCGGGTTTGGCCGCCGCAATATGGATATCCCGAGCGACCAACTGACCGCCGACGTCATTTACCAGATCGGCGCGCTTCAGGGGCTGGCGCGCAGCGCCGGTACCAGCGTGACATACGTCAAACCTCACGGCGCGCTGTACAACACCATCGCTGGCGATCAGCGCCAGGCGGCGGCGGTCATTCAGGCGCTGTTGCGCATCGACCCTGCGCTGAAGCTGGTGTGTCTGGCCAATTCGCCACTGCTCGGCTGGGCGCGGGAAGCCGGACTGGCGTGCGTTGCCGAAGCGTTCGCCGACCGGGCCTACACCGCTGAAGGCACGCTGGTCTCCCGTTCGCGGCCCGGTGCCGTGCTGCACGATGCCGAACTGATCGCCGAACGCATGCTGCGTCTGGTGCGCGACGGGGTTATCGAGGCTGAAGACGGCCGCGAAATCAGTCTGCAAGCCGATTCTATCTGCGTACACGGCGACAGCCCGGGCGCGGTGAACATCGCCCGCATCCTGAAAGACCGTTTGCACGACGCAGGCGTTACCGTCCGCGCATTCAATAGGGGCTGATCATGAACAACACCTTGCAACACGCCCGTCAGGCGGCTATCGACGCACGTGCCCGCTATCGACAAGGGTTTGTCTCGCCTACCGCAGGTCAGGCTCCCGGTCTGACCCAGTGCAACATGATCACGCTGCCGCGCGACTGGGCCTATGACTTTCTGCTGTTCGCCCAGCGCAACCCGCAAGCCTGCCCGGTGCTGGATGTGACCGAGCCCGGCAGTTACACCACGTTGCTGGCCGAACAGGCCGACCTGCGCACCGACCTGCCGTTGTATCGGGTCTGGCGTGATGGGCAACTGGCTGAAGAAGTCAGCGACGCCAGCGAAATCTGGGCGCAGCACGGCGATCTGGTCAGTTTTCTGATCGGTTGCAGCTTCACCTTCGAGACCGACCTGATGAACGCCGGGATCGATGTGCGCCACATCAGCGAAGGCTGCAACGTACCGATGTACCGCAGCAATCGTGTCTGTCGACCTGCCGGGCGCTTGCAGGGAAACATGGTGGTGTCGATGCGGCCCATCGCTGCCGACCGGGTTGCCGAGGCAGCAAGGATCACCGGGCGCTACCCCGGCGTGCACGGCGCCCCGGTGCATGTCGGCGAACCTGAGCTGCTTGGCATCAAGGACCTTGCGCACCCGGACTTCGGCGATGCCGTGAGCATCAAGCCCGGCGAGATTCCTGTGTTCTAGGCCTGCGGCGTGACCCCGCAGGCGGTTGTCATGGCGTCTCGTGTGCCGTTCGCGATTTCCCATGCGCCGAGGCACATGTTCATTACCGATATTCCGGACAGCTACTATCACGTATAGGAGAGGCTCATGCGTTTCTACCCGGCCAACCTGGACGCGCTCCTGGTTGAACTGTCGAACCTGGACGAGACTCTGGCCCTGTTCGAATCGTTACAGCAGATGCCCATTTTCGGCGTGGAGGAAATCGTTCCGGCGGCCCGGACGCTGCTGGTGCATTTTCGCCCGTCCGCCATTGGTTTCGAAGCGCTGGCGGCGCAGATTGCCTCGCGTGACATTCGCGGCAGCGCTCGCGAGCCCGGCAAGCTGATTGAAATACCCGTGCATTACAACGGTGAAGACCTGGCTGATGTGGCCCGCGAGCTGGACATCAGCGTTGACGAAGTGATCAAGCGCCACACCGGTAGCGACTACAACGTTGCCTTCTGTGGCTTTGCGCCCGGTTTTGCCTACCTCAGCGGCGGTGCCGGCTTTGTCGTGCCGCGGCGCAGCACACCGCGCACGCGCATTCCGGCTGGTGCAGTGGCGTTGGCCGGTGGTTTCAGCGGCATTTATCCACAGGCCAGCCCCGGTGGCTGGCAGATCATCGGCGTGACTCACTCAAAAATGTGGGATCTGGGCCGCGACGAGCCAGCCTTGCTTCAGCCTGGCTATCGCGTGCGCTTTCAAGACGCGGGTCCGCTGCCCGTGACCAGCGTTTCGGTGGCTGCGCCCGTTCGCCAGCAGGCGTCGACAATCACCGAAGACTATCTTCAAGTCGTTACGCCGGGTCTGCAGACCCTCTTTCAGGACCTGGGTCGTCCCGGACGGGCAGGGCAGGGTGTTTCCGCATCAGGCGCGCTGGATCGCGGCGCATTGCGTGCGGCCAATCGCGCAGTAGGCAACGAGCCGGGCACTGCTTGTCTGGAAATTCTCATGGGTGGCCTGACGTTTACCTGTCAGGGCCAGGCCGTGGTAGCGGTTACCGGTGCTCAGGCGCCTGTCGAGGTGCTGACGGCTGATGGCCAACGCATGCAGCCGCCGCTTTACGCGCCGTTTTCGTTGCAGAGCGGCGATCAGGTGAGCATCGGTTCGCCCACCGCAGGCTTGCGCAGTTATCTGGCCGTGCGCGGCGGTTTTGTCCACGAGCCGGTGCTGGGTAGTCTGTCCACCGATACGCTGGCCCAGGTGGGGCCCGCAGCGCTGGCGGCGGGTGACCGGCTGGGCTTCAGGCGCAGAACCGGTGGTGCTGCGGTGTCGACTGGCGAACAACCGGCCTTCGACATGCCACGTAACGATCAGGTCATTACCCTGGATGTGGTCATGGGGCCGCGCAGCGACTGGTTCACCGCCGAGGCGCAGGCGTTGCTTGCGCAGCAGACCTGGCTGGTCACACCGCAATCCAACCGGATCGGTATCCGCCTGGCAGGCGAGCAGTCGCTTGCGCGCGCCGTCAGTGGCGAACTGCCCAGCGAGGGCACCACGGTCGGTGCCATTCAGGTACCGCCCAGTGGCCAGCCGGTACTGTTTCTGGCGGACCACCCGTTGACCGGCGGTTACCCGGTCATCGGCGCAGTCGCTACCTATCACCTGGACAAGGCCGGGCAGATTCCGGTCAATGCCCGCATTCGTTTCAACCCGCTGAGCGCCTTCGAGCCAGTGCGCCCCGCCACTTCAGACGAGACCAATAACAGATGAAAAAGGTTCTGATTGCCAACCGTGGCGAAATTGCCGTGCGCATTGCCCGCGCCTGCCGTGACTATGGGGTTGCCTCGGTGGCCGTGTATGCCGATGCCGATATCGACGCGCTGCATGTGCTTCAAGCCGATGAAGCCTACGGGCTGCAAGGTGAGCGCCCGACCGACACCTATCTGAACATCGAAAAACTGCTGGCAGTGGCTGCTCGTGCCGGTGCCGACGCGGTTCACCCGGGGTATGGCTTCCTCTCGGAACGCGCCGACTTTGCCCGCGCCGTGATCGACGCCGGCCTGACCTGGATCGGCCCGGACCCTGCAACCATCGACGCGCTGGGCGACAAGGTGCAAGCCCGGCGCATCGCCTTGAAAGTCGGTGCGCCGCTGGTAGCCGGTACTGAAAACCCGGTGAAAGATGCCTCTGAGGTGCTTGCGTTCGCCGAGCAGCACGGCCTGCCGATTGCCATCAAGGCGGCCTTTGGCGGCGGTGGTCGCGGCTTGAAGGTGGCCTGGAAGCTGGATGAAGTCAGCGAACTGTACGAGTCTGCCGTACGCGAGGCGGTAACCGCGTTTGGCCGTGGCGAATGCTTTGTCGAACGCTTTCTGGACCGTCCTCGTCATATCGAAGCGCAGATCATCGCCGACCGCCACGGCCGCGTAATCGTCGTCGGCACCCGCGACTGCTCGCTGCAACGCCGCAACCAGAAGCTGATCGAAGAAGCCCCAGCGCCTTACCTGAATGATGAACTGCGCCAGCGCATCCACGATTCTGCCCGTGCGGTTTGTGCCGAGGCAGGCTATGTCGGTGCCGGTACGGTGGAATTCCTGCTCAGTGGCGACGGCACCCTGTCATTTCTGGAGGTCAATACGCGCTTGCAGGTCGAACACCCGGTGACTGAAGAAACCAGCGGTGTGGATCTGGTCATCGAGCAACTGCGCGTGGCCGACGGCCTGCCGCTGTCGTTCGACGGTACGCCGGTACCGCGCGGGCACAGCTTCGAATTCCGCATCAACGCCGAAGATGCAGGCAACGGCTTCCTGCCGACACCGGGCAGCATCGACGTGTTTCAGCCACCGTCCGGACCGGGCGTGCGGCTGGACACCGGCGTGACGGAAGGCTCACGGGTCTCAGCGAACTTCGATTCGATGATCGCCAAACTGATCGTCACCGGCGCAACCCGCGAACAGGCCATCAGCCGCGCCCGCCGTGCGTTGGCCGAGTTCAAGGTGGAAGGCGTGGCCACCGTGCTGCCGTTCCATCGGGCGGTCATGGACCATTATGACTTCACGGCGTCCAATACCTTTGCCGTCCACACCCGCTGGATCGAAACCGACTTCGCCGAGCACGTCACCATCGCACCGCGCAACGCTGCGCCAGTCGATGCAGGCGTGCTGCGCACCTTCGTTGAAATCGACGGCAAACGCCACGAACTGGGCCTGCCTGCTGCGCTGCTGCGTGGAATGAGCCTGAATTCGGCTGCACCAGCTGACGCTAGCCAGCCAGTTGCCGATGCCCCGGACCCGCACGCAGTGCTGACCCCGGTTGCGGGCAACCTGCATGCCTGGGCGGTTGAGGACGGTGCGACGGTAGAGAAAGGACAGGTGATCGCCATCATGGAGGCGATGAAGATGGAAACATCGATACTGGCGCCGTGTGCCGGAACCGTGCAGATCAGCAAGGAGCCTGGCGGGTATCTGGAGGCGAAGGTGGTGATTGGGCGGGTTGAGGCCTGATTTCATTGCAATCGCGCGTCAACCGGGCGGTTACCCGATTGATGCGTGCTGTTGCAGAAAATAATCGCCTCAGTCCAGCCGCAACTCAGGCGGCTCGGGCGCATCCTTGGTCGCCGGGGCCACTTTGGTGTTTACCGGTTGCAGCGTTGTTTGCCCGGTCGGGGCACCGGTTTTGTCGCTTGGCTCGGCGGGCACCAGTTTGTATTCCAGGCCCTGGGTGTTCTTGAGGTAAATCTCCATCTGGCGGAACGAGATGTTGATGTGCTGTTTCTTGAACTCGCGATTGATGAAGCGGTTGATCTCGTCCAGCACCGGGTTGCGGTCGCCCAGGTCGCGGACGTGCATGCGCAGTTCGTGGTCGAGGGTGCTTTCGCCGAAGTTCAGGAAGTAAACGATGGGCTCTGGTTCCTTCAGCACCCGAGGGTTTTCCCGAGCGGCTTGCAGCAGCAGGGAGCGCACCAGGTCCAGGTCCGAGCCGTAATCGACGCCCAGCTTGAGCGTTACGCGGGTGACGGTGTCGGTCAGCGACCAGTTGATGAGCTGGCCGGTGATGAAGGTCTTGTTCGGGACGATGATGTCCTTGCGGTCGAAGTCGGTGATGGTCGTGGCGCGGATGCGGATCTTGCTGACCGTTCCCGAGAGTGCGCCGATGGTGATGGTGTCACCGATCCGCACCGGACGTTCGAAGAGGATCATGATGCCGGAGATGAAGTTGGCGAAGATCTCCTGCATACCGAACCCGAGCCCTACCGACAGCGCCGCGACCAGCCACTGCAATTTGTCCCAGCTCACGCCCAGCGTCGACAGCGTGGTCACGAAGCCGACGCCGGCGATGGTGTACGACAGCAGCGTGGTTGTCGCGTAGGCACTGCCTTGCGCAAGGTTCATGCGTGACAGCACCAGCACTTCCAGCAGACCCGGCAGGTTGCCGGCGAGCACGAAGGTGATGACGATGATCACCCCGGCACCAAGGAAGTCGCTCAGGCTGATCGGCACCATGCTTATGTTGGCACCGGTGCCGCTGGTGTATTCGTAGAGGATGATGTTGTCCAGGTAGGCGAATACCGTGATCAGTTCGGCCCAGACCAGGTACAGCGCACCGACGAAACCGGCCAGCAGGGCCAGACGAATCAGGCGCAGCGACTGCTGGTTGACCTGTTCGATGTCCAGCTTCGGCTCTTCGACCGGAATGTCGCTGTCGCCGTTTTCCCGGGCTGCCTGACGCTTGGCCAGTGCACGCTGGTAGGCCAGGCGGCGGGCGGCGACGCTCAGGCCGCGAACGAAGGTCGCCTCGACCATCAGCCAGATCATCATCAGGTACAGGGTGTCGATCAGGCGGTCGCTGAGCTTGAGCGCCGTGTAGTAGTAGCCAAAGCAAACCGCCAGGAAGAGCGCAACCGGCAATGCCGTGAACACCACGCCGACAGTCTTGCGGAACAGCGAAGCGTTATGGTGCGTGGGGCTTGAGATCAGCAGGCGAGCGAGCAGCCAGGTCATCAGCGCGTAGCAGGTCAGCACCACGCCGATCCCCAGTACATCGTCGGCCAGTGCGGCAGGTTGGTGCTCGGCGACGGCCACCACGGCCACCAGGGCCAGAACGACCAGCCCGAGGCGACGCACCCAGCCACGCAGGAACTCGACCTGCGCCGTTTCCCAGCGGAAATGCAGTTGGGCAACGCCAGATGGGGCGAGTACGCGGTAGGCGGTGTAGAACACCAGCCAGGCGAGGGCGATCTGCAACAAGGCCTCGCCCAGGTTGGCGTTTTGCCCGCGTGCATCGATTTGCAGGGCATAGCCGCACAGCGCCAGGCCCAGCGCCACAGGCATTGCCAGCAGCACGTTGATCAGCAGCGCCAGTGGCGTTTTCCATTGGCTGTCACGTTTGAAGTGGCCGATGTCGGCATGCAGGCGATTAAGCTTCTGATACAGCGCCTTGCGCCGCCAGGTCAGTACGCCGATCAACAGCAGCAGGGGCAGGAACAGCAGCGGTCGCTGAGTCAGGCCGTCTGACAGCTCGCTCAGGCTGGATGTCCAGGGCAGGGTGGCGATCTGCTTTTGCAGGCGCGGCCAGATATTCTGAAACCATTCCAGGTCCAGCGGCTTGTTGCTGGGGATCCAGAACATCTGCTCGTCGAGTGTGGCGCGCAGCCCCTGAGCGGTGCTGGTCAGCTGCTTCTGGTTCAGTTGCAGCGTGATGGACTCGTTGAGCAACGCGCTCAGCTCGCGATTGAGGCGCTCCAGCAAGTCGCTGCGGGTGATTGCCAGGTCCAGCAGCGTACGGCGCAGTTGCGGGGTAATGTTTTCAGGCGGTTGAGTGGCGAGCAGCTTTTCGACATAGGCGGTCGGCGTGCTCATCTGCTCGCGTTGCTGGTTGATGTCGAACTGATACAGGCGGATGTTGGCGATTTCGTCGGCCAGGCCCTTGTCCAGCTCCAGGTGCGGCAACGCCTGCTTCTGCTTGTAGAGAATCTTGGACAGCAGCAGGCTACCGCTCAGCACGTTGATCTGCTCGCTGAGGGCTTGATCGGTCTGGGTCAGGTTGTCCAGTTGCTGCTTGGTTTTGAGGTTCTGCTGGGTCAGCTCGTTGAGGCGATCGGTGCCGCGCAACAGGTAGTCCGACAGCTTGAGGTTGGCGGCGCTTTCGGTCGCCAGCAGGCTGCTGCCACCGGACTTTTGCGCTTCCAGGGACAGGTCGGCGACCGTTTTCTGCGATTGGGCGCGACGCTTGTCGTTGATCAGGGTCTGCAGGTCCTGAATTTCCTGTTCCTGGCGCGCGACCTTTTCGGTCAGCAAGTCATGCTGGCTATTGCCCAGGTCCTGCAACTGGCTGTTACCGGCCAGTTCCTGACGGCGCAGCAGGTTGAGGGCGTTGATCGAGGCCAGTTCTGCATTGAGCAGATTGCGCTGGTCGGCGCTCAGGGTCTTGCCGTTGTCCTTGCCGCTCTTGAGGATGGCGTTGATCTGCTGGATACGCGTCTGATTGGCGCTGATTTCAGTCTGCGCCCGCTCAGGCCGGGTCTGCGCGGTGATGGCCAGGCTGTTGGCGTCGTTGAGTTCGCTTTGCAGGTCGCTTTGCTGGGTACTGCGCTGGCTGAGAAGCTGCTCCAGTTGTGGCACATCAAGGCCGCCGTAGCGCTGGGCGACGGGTACCACTTTGCTTTCTTTCAGGCGGGCCAGCTCGCGCTGGTTTTCCGAGGTCTGTTTTGGCGCCTGGGCCAGTTGTTGCTTGAGCGCTTCGAGTTTCTGCTCGCTGTCCTTCTTGCTGGCGAGAAAAGCCAACGTTTGCTCGAGTACCTGTTGCAGCGCTTTCTGCTCGGCATCAGGCAGCTTGCGATCAGCAATCTTGTCGAGGCTTTGCTGCACGGCATCGCTGCTGGGCGGGTCGGCGGCGAGCGCCGGGAAGGTGGACAGGCAAAGCGCAAACAGTGCGGCAGCACAAATGGAACGCAGGGAAAACATAGACACCGGTCGCATGATGATACGTGTGGATTGGCAGTTTAAAGGAACAGTCCGGGGCCCGGGCGGGTTCCTTCGGGGAATTTGACGCCCACTTTCTGGATCTTGTTCCCGTCCATGACGGCAACTGTCCAAATAGTTCCATTCCATTCAATCTGGTCGCCCACCACTGGCTCGCCGCGGTTCTTCTGCACGATGAACTGGCTGAGTGGCATTCCGGGGTCAATGCCATCGAGTTTCAGGCCATACAGGGCCGCGACTTCACCCAGCCGTGCATCGCCTTCAAGAACGAAGTCGCCGAAGAAGCGCAGGTCCAGGCCACGTTGCGGTGCCTGGCTGAACAGTTTGCCCAGTGCCGGAAGATCATGTTCGTGACCGATCACACAGAGCAGGTCGCCCACTTCCAGCGTCGTACTGCCGGACGGGTGGAGCAACTGCTGGCCCCGGAACAGCGCGGCAATACGCGTGCCTTCAGGCATTTTCAGCTCACGCAGCGCTGCACCGATGCACCACTTTTCAGCGCCCAGACGGTAGACGAACAGCTCCCATTCACTGGTGACGTGCACCTCCAGTGCGGCTCGGGAAATAGGCGCAGGGTCAGGCGGAACCGTCACTTTCAACAGTTTGGCCACCCACGGCAGGCTGGTGCCTTGCAGCAACAGCGAGACCAGTACGATAAAGAACGCCAGGTTGAAGTACAGCTGCGCATTGGGCAGCCCGGCCATCAGCGGGAACACGGCGAGGATGATCGGCACCGCGCCGCGCAGGCCGACCCAGGCGATAAAGGCTTTTTCGCGGCCATGGAAGGCCTTGAACGGCAGCAGGCCGACCATCACCGACAGCGGGCGTGCCACCAGAATCATCCACAGCGCCAGGCCTAGCGCCGGAATCGCAATCGGCAGCAGATCGTGTGGCGTGACCAGCAGGCCCAGCACCAGAAACATGCCGATCTGTGCCAGCCAGGCCATGCCGTCGAGCATGTGCAGGATGCCGTGGCGGCTGCGGATCGGCCGGTTACCCAGCACCAGACCGCACAGGTAGACCGCGAGAAAGCCGCTGCCGTGAATCGCGTTGGTCAGGGCAAAGATCGCAAGCCCCCCGGCAATCACCAGAATAGGGTACAGGCCGGCCGCCAGATTGATGCGGTTGACCAGCTGAAGCAGGATCCAGCCGCCGCCCAGGCCGATGAAACTGCCGATGCCGAACTCCTGAATCAAATGTCCCAGCAGCCCCCAGTGCAAGCCGGTCTGACCGCTGGCCAGCATGCCGATCAGGGTGACGGTCAGGAACACCGCCATGGGGTCGTTGCTGCCCGATTCTATCTCAAGGCTGGCGGTGACCCGCTCGTTCAGGCCTTTGCCGCCCAGCAGGGAGAACACCGCAGCAGCGTCTGTCGAACCGACGATTGCACCGATCAGCAGCCCCTGGATAACGCTCAGATTGAACAGCCATGCCGCCACCATGCCGGTCAGTACGGTGGTGATCAGCACGCCCACCGTCGCCAGCGACAAGGCAGGCCACAGTGCTACCCGGAAACTGGCCACCCGCGTGCGCAGCCCGCCGTCGAGCAGGATCACGGCCAGCGCAAGGTTGCCGACCAGGTAGGCGGTAGCGTAGTTGTCGAAGATGATCCCGCCGCCATCCACGCCCGCCACCATGCCCACGGCCAGGATGATGACCAGGATCGGAATACCCAGGCGTGATGAAAGAGAGCTGACCAGGATGCTTGCGGCTACCAGCAACGCGCCGACCAAGAACAGGCTGTTGATGGTGGTGGCGTCCAAGGGCGGTACTCCGTAGAAAACTGAATTGAAGCGAGAGGGGCGAAAACTGACCATGCAGTCCGCGTGCCAAGCGATTTAACCTGTTGAATTGCTTGGCTGTCAAAGATCAATTTCCGGCGGATCACGCAGATTCGGCGTTCCAGAGCACGTGACTCGTCGCAATCCGGCGGTCGACACAGACGTATATGCCGCAAGCCAAGCCTTCTTGCGGCCTGTTGTCGAGCTTCAGCTATAGAAGGTTTTCATCATGGACGATGAAATTGCAGAAAATAAGAAGGGCGGAAATCCGTTCGGCGATAAGCGGGATCCGCATGCAGAGTTCTGGAGGCGGGCGAGCAAATACTTTCGGTCGCGATTACTTCCGGCTGAACCCGATCAATCTACAGTCACCCGCCGCCTTTGCTGTTCGGGCCTCTGACTGAATCAGTTCACGTGCCTGCCTGCGCAGGGTCGCGTTATAAATAGTTAGTGCCACGTATGCCGTAAGGAGTGATTACGTGCATGACTTCTCTCATACAGGAAGAAGTCATGACGACCCAATCTCTGAAAATACCTAAAACCGATCAGCAACTGCTGCGTGAACGCGCGAAGCAATTTGTTTTCGACTACCCCGATCTGCACGATCTGGCCTATAGCGTAGTCAGCAAGATCATGCTTCAGCACACGCAAAAGGTGTTTAACCCTGACAAGGTCTATTGGCATCGTTTCGGCAGCGCAAGCAGCAGTCCGCGTACATTTACCGGCTGGCAACATTCCGGCAAACCGCTGCAATCGATGACGTTGATCGAACTGCTCATGCAGAACTTCAACGCCCACGACCAAGAGGCCAGTGATGAGCTTTCCCTTTACGGCGGTTTTTATACCGACGGTCCGGATCATGAGGTGTTCGACGAGCGCAACGAGGTGCCCATGCTGCCGCAGACTTTGCTGGCAGAAATGTGGACGCTGGATTTCAGCTCGCTGTACACCCGCCGCATGGAGCGTTTCTGGAGTTCGCACAGTGAGAATTTTTGCATTCTGGCCAAAGCGCACTATTTGGTTGCAGCCGGTAATTGCCTGCGCAAAGGTCAGCTTTCGCCAGACGACTTCAAGCACGTCACTCGATTCGTCGTCACTGATCCCTCGCAGCCAGCGACGCTGAAGGCCTTGCGGGACTCGCCCTTGGTAACGCCTGGCCTTTCGGTGCATACGCTGGATATCAACGGCGTCAAGACTTACGACATGCTGCGTATCGTTATCGCTGATGGCCGGGAAGTGATTTACCGGCCTGATGCCGAGCAGCCTTTTCAGGTGTTCGAAAACGAACGCGCGCTGTACAACTGGCTCAAGGGGCAGTTCGCGAGCGAGCAGGCGGGTAAGGCACTGACAGGCAATTTCCTGCGCGGCGAAGCGGCACGAACACAAGACGGCGTCAGGTTTGCGCGCGGGGTCAGTGAATTGCTCGCACATGACTGGCGTGCCGATGTTCGACTTATCAATCAATCCCGGGCACCGATCGTGGGTGATCCCTTTATTCATATGCGTGATATCGCGCGTCAGGTCATGACCGCCGACGCGCATCAGTTGCTGACGTCCAATGCCGATCTGCGCAAGCAGATGTGGATCGGTTATCTAAGTGCCTTCATGCAGGCTTTTGGCGGGCTAGCCGCGTTGGGGTGGCCCATTGCTCTGACGCTGGTTGGCGCAGGCCTCGCCAATACCGGGTTGAACATTGATCAGGCGGTCAATGGCAAGACCCCGGCGCAACGTCGCGCTGGTGTATTGGGTGCCATTATCAACACCCTTTACCTGCTTTTTAACCTGCCGCTACTGATGTCCATTCGTGCCATGCCTGAGCGTATGCCATTAGTGCGGGCGGATGTCGTGTCGCTCCCCAGTGAAGTTGTGGAGAGTGGCGTGATTGTCGATCCGCTGGAAAACATGGAAGGCAACCTGCTGCTGGACAGCCTCACGCCCTCAGCCGAAGAAGGCAGGTTTCGTGGCGTTTATTCGTTGGGCAATGGCGAAACCTGGATCAAGCTTGCGCGGTTGCCGTACCGCGTGATGTTCAGTGAGCAACAGCATTGCTGGTTTATCGTTGACCCTGACAATCCTTTTGCGTTCGTTGGCAGTAAGCCGGTTCGCTTGGGGCTCGACGGAGAATGGACGCTGATTCAATCACCTGGCTTGCAGGGTGGCTCGCCTATGGATCCGCAGGTGCCGTCTACCAGCTCATCAGTCCCGCCAGGAAAACCTTATGCAACAGTGCATTCAACGTTCTGGGACAGGTACCTGCAAACGGACATATTCAATGAGCAATATTATGCAGAAAGAGCCCTGACTCGTCAGAAAGAGGTCATGGATATCTGGGAGCCAACCACGGACGATGTTCTGGAGTCTGACTCTTCACCCGAAGGCGATGAAGTGTACCGGGACCCGTGGCACGGTAAACACAGGGTATTCAAGCTGGGCGAGGACGACTATTACGGCGCTAACATCATGCTTTATACCCAGGAGGATACGGTGTTCAATCGATTCCTGCGTACAGGCGAACGTAGGGGCCCCAACCAGGTAAGGTTCATTGAGCGTCTTGCCGATGACATCCAGGTGGTGGGCTATAGCAATGATGTCGAGTTGTATCGGGGTGGCAGCGGTGATCGGGGCACCTCGGGTGCCGTATTCCGCAGCGGGCAGATCAAGGTTGGCGATGTGCTGGTCAATACCGATATCACTTCGTTCAGTGAAAACCCCTATGTGGTCAGCGCGTTCGCCAGCAGTCGAGCCGGTGCTCCTACTAATGCGGTGATTGGGCCGATAACGTTCGATGACACTTCGGTGGTCTTTGTCTTGCCCAAAGGACGGTATTTGAGGGCCACGCCGATCGCGCCATTTTCAGCCTCGCCCGATGAGGCCGAATCGATCTTTTTGCCCGGTTGTTATTTTCAGATCGAGAGTATCGAAGAAGTGGTCGGCGATTTTTATCGTCTCATGAAAGTCCAGATGCAGGAGGTCGATCGCCCGGTTCAGGGAAGAGCGCTTTACGATATGCGCACGGGCGAGCCATTCAGTCGAGAGCAATACGCGCTCAAGTTGGGGGCAGATGCCAAGGTATTGTTCGACCGGTTCTTTCCACAGAACCCGATGACTGACCTGTTCAGCCCTCACTGATCAAGCGCCGCCCGGTTTTATTTAAAACCAGTCATCGCGCATGGCAAGGCAAGTGTCATCGCGGTTTTCCAGAATGCTCAGTTCGTGATGGCAGCCCGGTACTTCCCATGTCAGGAAGTACCGGGCAGCTTGAAGCTTGCCCTTGTAGAAGTCGCTGTCGGCCGAATGACCTTTGCCCAGACCTTCCTCGGCGCGGATCGCCTGTTCCAGCCAGCGCCAGCCGATGATGGTGTGGCCGAATACCTTGAGGTACAGCGCCGAATTGGCCAGCGTACTGGTGATTCTGCCTTGCGCCAGATCGGTCAGCAGGCCGAGGGTGACAGCCTGCACATGAGTGGCCAATTGCTCCAGAGGTTGGCGCAGCTCATGAAGTGAATCGTAGCCCTGCGCCCGCGCGCAGGTCTCGGATATCAGGCGCAGCAGTTGCTTGAGTCCGGTGCCGCCGTTCTGCGCCAGCTTGCGGCCAAGCAGGTCCAGCGACTGAATGCCGTGAGTACCTTCATGAATCGGATTAAGCCGGTTGTCGCGGTAGTACTGCTCAACAGGGTATTCGCGGGTATAGCCATGACCGCCTAGAACCTGAATCGCCAGCTCGTTAGCTTTCAGGCAGAACTCCGAGGGCCATGACTTGACCACCGGAGTCAGCAGGTCCAACAGTTCATGGGCATGCTTGCGGGCGTCTTCCGTCTCGCCGGTCTGTGTGTCGTCGAACAGTCGCGAGGCATACAGGCACAGGTCGAACGCGCCTTCTACATACGCTTTCTGGGTCAGCAGCATGCGCCGCACGTCGGCGTGCTGAATGATCGGAACAGGCGTGCTCTCGGGGCTCTTGCTGTCGGGCAGCCGACCTTGAGGTCGGTCGCGGGCATAATCCAGAGAATACAGATACCCCGAATAGCCGAGCATGACCGCGCCCAGGCCGACGCCGATGCGTGCTTCGTTCATCATCTGGAACATGTAACTCAAACCGTGATGAGGCTTGCCGACCAGATAGCCGACACACTCACCGTTGTCGCCGAAATTCAGCGCGGTAGAGGTAGTGCCTTTCCAGCCCATCTTGTGAAACAGGCCAGCCAGCAGCACATCGTTACGCTTGCCGAGGCTGCCGTCGTCGTTGACCAGAAACTTGGGCACGATGAACAGCGAGATACCTTTGACCCCGCCAGGCGCATCCGGCAGCTTTGCCAATACCATGTGCACGATATTTTCCGAAAGTGCGTGATCACCTCCCGAGATGAAAATCTTGTTGCCACGCAGCCGATAGGTGCCGTCTTCTGCCGGTTCGGCGCGGGTGCGGATGTCTGACAGCGACGAGCCTGCGTGTGGCTCGGTCAGCGCCATGGTGCCGAAGAAGCGCCCCTCGATCATCGGTTGCAGAAAGCGCTGTTTTTGTTCGTCATTGCCAAAACTCTCAATCAGGTTCGCCGCGCCCATGGTCAGGAACGAGTAGGCCGTGGTTCCGACATTGGCTGCCTGAAAGTGGGCAAAGCAGGCCTGTGACAGCAAGGTCGGCAACTGCATGCCGCCCGCTTCAAAATCACGCGATGCATTGAGAAAACCAGCGGCGAGAAACGCATCCACCGCAGGCTTGACCTCGGGGATCAGAATCGCTTCGCCATTTTCATAGCGCGGCTCGTTTTCGTCAGCCTTGCGGTTGTGCGGCGCAAAATATTTTTCCGCGATAGTACGCGCCGTCCCCAGCGCTGCATCAAAGGTTTCACGCGAATGCTCGGCAAACCGCTCACGCCGCGTCAGCCCTTCGGCGTCCAGCACTTCATACAGCTCGAAAGCCAGGTTTCGGGAACTGAGCAGTGACTCGGACATGATGGCGTACCTATTCTTGGAATGGCTCAAGTCTAGGTCGGGTTGAGTAGGGAGGGTAGCAAGATTGATTCGGGTGATGGTCGAGCGTGTGCGGGGGGTATCGAGAGCGGACGCGAAGCGTCCAGAGCATGGGAACGGTCGGTGTCTTTCGGACACCTCTCGTTCCGCACGCTCCAGCGTGGGAATGCCTTTCTTGACGCTCTGCGTCATCTGTCACCGAGCGGCATCAGCCGATCGTCATCAGGCTCGCATTGCCACCCGCCGCCGCGGTGTTGACGCTCAATGCCCGCTCTATCACCAGGCGTTCCAGCGGCACGTTGGTTTCGCCGTGGGACAGGCCGTTGACGCCGACGATTGCGCCGCTGCGCTGGGCGATCTGCTGGCAGATGGCACGTAGCTGATCGGAGTCGCCGTGGTGCAGGACGGCGTCGAAGATGACTTCGTCCTTGGTCCAGTCAGGGATCAGCTTGATGCGTGCCTGCACATCTTTTGGCAGACGAGCGCGCAATGGCTTGCTGATGTCTGTTTCCGGCCACACGGCAGAACTGCCAACAGCCAGCACAGCCGCCAGTTGAATCAGCAGGTCGTTCTCGTCATCCGCCAGGCAAAGCACGTGTTCACGCGGCAGAATCGCATAGCTGTTGCGCTCGCCGGTCGGCCCCGCCAGCTGGCGAGTGATGCCGCTTTGCGATTGCTCGGCGTATTGGCTGCACAGGGCATCCAGATCGCTTTGCTGGTTACTGGCTGCCCAGGCCTTCAAGGCTTGCAACGGTTTGTTGAGGATGTCACGCAGGCGGGTGTCCGGAGCAGACAGTGCATCACTGCGCACGAACGATTTCTCGATGGCATCCTGCGGACGCGTCGACAGCAGGCGGTACAGGTAGAGCGGGCCACCGGCTTTAGGGCCGGTACCGGACAAGCCTTCGCCGCCAAATGGCTGGACGCCCACCACAGCACCGACGATGTTACGGTTTACATAGACGTTGCCTGCGTTGACGTTGTCGATGACCTTGGCGATGGTTTCGTCGATGCGGGTATGAACACCAAGGGTCAGGCCGTAGCCGGATGCATTGATCTGGTCTATCAGCAGGCCCAGTTCCTTGCGCTTGTAGCGCACCACGTGCAGCACCGGGCCGAAGATTTCGCGTTGCAGCTCATCGAAGCTTTCCAGCTCGATCAGGGTCGGCATCACGTAAGTGCCACGCTTGAGCTCCGTGCTGTCGGCAATGGCCACCTGATAAACCGTACGGCCTTTGTCGCGCATGGCCTGGATGTGTTTTTCGATACCCGCCTTGGCCTCGGCATCGATCACCGGGCCGATGTCCACGGACAGGCGCTCCGGGTTGCCGAGGCGGCTCTCGGCCATCGCCCCCTTGAGCATTTCGATGACGCGGTCCGCAGAGTCTTCCTGCAGGCACAGCACGCGCAGTGCCGAGCAGCGTTGCCCGGCGCTGTCGAACGCCGAAGAAACCACGTCAATGACAACCTGTTCGGTCAGCGCCGAAGAGTCGACGATCATCGCGTTCTGACCGCCGGTTTCGGCGATCAACGGGATGGGGCGGCCCTGCGAGTCCAGGCGACCCGCCACGTTGCGTTGCAGCAGGCGGGCGACTTCAGTGGAACCGGTGAACATCACGCCTTTGACGCGTTCGTCGCCGACCAGCCCGGCACCTACGGTTTCACCGCGCCCCGGTAACAATTGCACCACGCCTTCCGGGATACCGGCTTCAAGCAGCAGGCGCACGGCCTGGGCGGCAATCAACGGTGTTTGCTCGGCCGGTTTGGCCAGCACCGGGTTGCCCGCAGCCAGTGCAGCAGCGACCTGACCGCTGAAAATTGCCAGCGGGAAGTTCCACGGGCTGATGCAGACCACCGGCCCCAGCGGACGATGGGCGTCGTTGGTGAAATCATTGCGCGCCTGTACGGCGTAGTAACGCAGGAAGTCGACGGCTTCGCGCACCTCGGCGATGGCGTTGGCGAAGGTCTTGCCCGCCTCGCGGACCAGCAGGCCCATCAAGGGCTGGATGTCGCTTTCCATCAAATCGGCAGCACGTTCCAGAATTGCGGCGCGTTCTGCAGGCGGTGTTGCCTGCCAGATCGGGCCAGCGCTCAAGGCGCACTGGATGGCGTTCTCGACATCCTGCAGCGAGGCTTCCTGAATATGACCGACCACATCACGCAGGTCCGATGGGTTCAACGCGGCAGTCAGTGTGCCTGCGCTGGCCGGGCAGCCGAGCATGGGGGCAGCTTTCCAGTCATTGTGCGCTGTGGCGAGCAGGGCCGAGGACAGCGAAGCCAGACGATGCTCGTTGGCCATGTCGATGCCGCTGGAGTTGGCGCGCTCGGTGCCATACAGGTCGCGCGGCAGCGGAATGCGCGGGTGCGGCAAGCCGAAACCGCCTTCCTGTGTTGCCATGCGTTCGATCTGGCTGACCGGGTCGGCCACCAGTTCCTGAATGGAGATCGAATGGTCGGCAATCCGGTTGACGAACGACGTGTTGGCACCGTTTTCCAGCAGACGACGGACCAGATAGGCCAACAGCGTTTCATGCGTGCCGACCGGAGCGTACACGCGGCATGGACGGTTCAGCTTGCCGTCTGCGACCTTGCCTACGACCTGCTCGTACAAAGGCTCGCCCATGCCGTGCAGGCACTGGAACTCATACTGACCTGGGTAATAATTCTGCCCGGCGATCTGGTAAATAGCCGCCAGGGTGTGGGCGTTGTGTGTGGCGAATTGTGGATAAATGACTTCTGGTGCCGCCAGCAGCTTGCGGGCACAGGCGATGTACGAGACGTCGGTGTACACCTTGCGCGTGTACACCGGATAGCCTTCCAGACCTTCGACCTGGGCGCGCTTGATCTCGCTGTCCCAATACGCGCCCTTGACCAGACGGATCATCAGGCGGTGACGGCTGCGCCGAGCCAGATCGATCACGTAATCGATCACATAAGGGCAGCGCTTCTGGTAAGCCTGAATCACGAAGCCAATGCCGTTCCAGCCAGTCAGCTGCGGTTCGAAGCACAGGCGCTCGAGCAGATCCAGTGACAGCTCCAGACGATCAGCCTCTTCGGCATCGATGTTCAGGCCGATGTCGTACTGCTTGGCCAGCAGGGTCAGCGACAGCAGGCGCGGATACAGTTCTTCCATCACGCGCTCGTACTGAGCGCGGCTATAGCGCGGGTGCAGTGCCGACAGCTTGATGGAAATGCCCGGGCCTTCGTAGATACCGCGGCCGTGGGAGGCCTTGCCGATGGAGTGTATGGCCTGCTCGTAGGACGCGAGATACTTCTGCGCATCGTGCTCGGTAAGCGCCGCTTCACCCAGCATGTCGTAGGAATAGCGGAAGCCCTTGGCTTCAAAACGGCTGGCATTGGCCAGGGCTTCGCCGATGGTTTCGCCGGTGACGAACTGCTCGCCCATCAGGCGCATGGCCATGTCGACGCCCTTGCGGATCATCGGTTCGCCGCTCTTGCCGATGATGCGGCTCAGTGAAGAAGTGAGGCCTGCCTCATTGTGAGTGGCGACCAGCTTGCCGGTCAGCAGCAGGCCCCAGGTGGCAGCGTTGACGAACAGCGAGGGGCTGTTGCCCAAGTGCGGCTGCCAGTTGCCGTTGCTGATCTTGTCGCGAATCAGGGCATCGCGCGTGCCCTTGTCCGGAATGCGCAGCAACGCTTCGGCCAGGCACATGAGTGCAACGCCTTCCTGCGAGGACAGCGAAAATTCCTGCAACAGGCCTTGAACAATGCCAGCGCGGCCGCCAGCACTTTTCTGGTTGCGCAGCTTTTCGGCAATAGACGCGGCCATCTTGTTGGTGGCTTCGGCAACAGGTGCAGTCAGGCGCGCCTGCTCCAGCAGCATCGGCACCACTTCCTGCTCGGGGCGGCGGTAGACGGAGGTGATGGCCGCCCGCAGTACCGACTGCGGTTGAATGCTCTCGGCAAAATCCAGGAAGCATTGCAGGCCTGTGTCTTCCGCCACTTCGCCTCGGTCTTCGCTGTCTTTGCCAGTCGCGCCATTGAGCTCCAGCAAGGTTGCACCACTCTCCAGTTTTTCCAGGTAATTGAAAATCGCCTGCTTGATCAACCAGTGCGGTGTGCGGTCGATCGAATGGGCGGCGGCTTTCAATCGCTCGCGGGTCGGGTCGTCAAGTTTGACGCCCAGAGTAGTGGTGGCCATGTGTTGTCCTCATTATAGCCACGCAACGGTGGCATCGGCTTTGGCGAAGATTAGCGCTGTGACGGGGTCAGGTGCAACCGAGTGAAACCCTGTTTCGATAATATTTTGTGACATTCCCGGCAGGTGATCCGCCAGAGTGCTGCTTTGCTCAGAGCTGGTGCGCGATTGTTTGTAGAGAGGGTCGAAAACGCCCTAAAATGGCGCAGAAAAACGCCTTTATTGGTTTTTTTGTAACAGGTGCAACTTGCACGGTGAAATGGGTTGCACCTTGTTTGGTTTGTTTAATAGGATTCATTCCCGCGGTGCAACCGCCAGTCATTGATTGCCGATCCTTGCGGAGCGATCAGTCAACGCGGTGTCGGGTGCAAAAGCACGGATGCGCCGAATATCGGTCGCTATTCCCTTTGGCATCGGGTGCCAACATAAAAACAATGCCAAGGCAGAACTCATGAGTGTCAGTAACCCTACCTTGATCACGTTTGTGATCTATATAGCGGCAATGGTCTTGATCGGCCTGATGGCCTATCGCTCTACCAACAACCTTTCGGATTACATCCTCGGCGGGCGCAGCCTGGGCAGCGTGGTAACAGCGCTTTCAGCAGGGGCCTCGGACATGAGCGGCTGGCTGTTGATGGGGTTGCCGGGGGCTATCTATATGTCCGGCCTGTCGGAAAGCTGGATCGCCATTGGTCTGATCATCGGCGCCTACCTGAACTGGCTGTTCGTGGCCGGTCGTCTGCGTGTGCAGACCGAGCACAACGGTGACGCGCTGACCCTGCCGGATTACTTCAGCAGCCGCTTCGAAGACAACAGCGGCCTGCTGCGCATCATCTCGGCCATCGTGATTCTGGTGTTTTTCACCATCTATTGCGCCTCGGGCATCGTTGCGGGCGCGCGTCTGTTTGAAAGCACCTTCGGCATGTCCTACGAAACCGCCCTGTGGGCCGGCGCTGCGGCTACCATTGCGTACACCTTCGTCGGTGGTTTTCTGGCCGTGAGCTGGACCGACACCGTACAAGCCACGCTGATGATCTTCGCCCTCATCCTGACGCCGATCATCGTCCTGCTGGCAACAGGCGGGGTCGATACCACCTTCCTGGCCATTGAAGCGAAAGATCCGACCAGCTTCGACATGTTCAAGAACACGACTTTCATCGGCATCATTTCCCTGCTTGGCTGGGGACTGGGTTATTTCGGTCAGCCGCATATCCTGGCGCGCTTCATGGCGGCTGATTCGGTCAAGTCGATTGCCAGCGCCCGACGCATCTCTATGGCCTGGATGATCCTGTGCCTTGGCGGTACTGTGGCGGTAGGCTTCTTTGGTATCGCTTACTTCTCCGCGCACCCGGATGTGGCCGGGCCGGTGACCGAGAACCCGGAGCGGGTCTTCATCGAACTGGCCAAGCTGCTGTTCAATCCATGGATTGCCGGTGTATTGCTGTTGGCCATTCTGGCTGCGGTGATGAGTACGCTGAGTTGCCAGTTGCTGGTGTGCTCCAGCGCGCTGACCGAAGACTTCTACAAGGCTTATCTGCGCAAGGGGGCTTCGCAGCTTGAGTTGGTGTGGGTCGGGCGTGCGATGGTGTTGCTGATCGCTGTCATTGCCATTCTGCTGGCCGCCAATCCCGAGAATCGCGTACTGGGGCTGGTGAGCTATGCCTGGGCAGGGTTTGGCGCTGCATTCGGCCCTGTGGTGCTGATATCTGTGCTGTGGAAAGGCATGACGCGCAATGGTGCGCTGGCTGGGGTAATAGTCGGCGCTGCGACTGTCGTACTCTGGAAGCAGTTCAGTACCCTTGGCCTGTATGAAATCATCCCGGGTTTCATCCTTGCCAGCATTGCCATCGTGGTATTCAGTCTGATCGGCAAGCCTGCGTCTGCGTCCATGCAGACACGTTTCCTGGCGGCTGAGCAGGAGTTCAAAGCCAACCGCTGATAATGCTGCTTGAATAACCGATGAAATGAAAAACGGCCCGCACTTTCTGCAAGTGCGGGCCGTTTTTTTGATCGTTTGATTCAAGGCCTGCGTGCGACTCAGCTCTTGTTGTGATCAATATCCAGATTATAGAACGTTGCCTTGCCGCCTTCCGAGGTATACCCGGTGTTGTCCTGGGTATAAACACCGGCTTTGAAATACAAAGGCTTGTCGCGCCAGGTCTCGCTGATGCGCTTGCTCCAGTCGGTGTCGTTGACACTGACAGTCAATTTTCCACCCTTGCTCAGGTGAATGACGTAACTGAATGTCTGATTGAGCTTCACACCTTCGACTATCTTATAGACCTTGCTTTCGTCGTCATCGAAACGATTGCGAACTTTCGCAACGATGTCTCCGGTCTTGGTGTCTTCCTTGTATTGATACTCGACTTTCAGAAGAGGCTCGGTGCTCTCGTAGGCATGTATCTGGCCGATCACGATCTTGCCGGAAGAGGGCACCTGATCGACTTCCAGTTTAGCGTTCAGATAGTTGTCCGCGTCGGGATATACCCAATTGTGCAGTGATCCATCTGACCATGTTTCCCGTAACTCGCTGCGCGAATATTTAGCGTTTTCGGTTTTGGTCCCGGTCACCGGAGACCAGAACACAATGGAGTCCGATTTTGATTTGAAGTATTTGCCGTCATAACCCTTAACAAGCTGAGCGGTGGTAATGGTTTTGGGGGGTGAGCCCACTGGAATGCTGAGTTGGTACGATCCGAGATCGATCATGTTCAATCCTTCCGCGCATGTCTGTTTGCTACCAAGGGGGGCCTCTAGCAAGAGGGTTTGAGCGAGTTTTATACGGATTGTAGGGCGATTTGTTAATTAAAAGTTGTCGAACCAATGACGTCAAAGTGCTGTCACTTTTCCTGCAGAGCAGAGTGTGCACGGCGTACAGGGAATGACCGTTAGTCGGGTAGATCGAACTTTGATGGTAGGGAAGGGGTGCCTTGCTTCTGCTTTTTGCGAGACGGGGCTAGAGTTATTCCAAAGTATGACGGTCGTCCTGAAACCCAGGCGTCATGCCCACATAGAGAAGCAGCATGGAACGCGTGCCAACACAGCCACATGATGGCTCTTCGGTTTTACTGGTTGTAGACGATTACCCGGAAAATCTGGTGACGATGTGCGCTGTTCTGCAAAGAACGGACTGGCACATTGTGACTGCGAGTTCAGGCATCGAAGCGTTGACGGTACTTCTTGAGCAGGAAGTCGATCTGGTTCTGCTGGATGTGCAGATGCCGGGCATGGACGGCTTCGAAGTCGCCCGGCTAATGCGAGGCAGTCAGCGCACCCGTCTGACGCCGATTATCTTTCTCACGGCCAATGAGCAGACTCAGGATGCCGTGCAGAAGGGGTATGCGAATGGCGCGACGGATTACCTGTTCAAACCCTTCGACCCGAACGTTCTCAAGCCCAAGGTGCAGACCCTGCTTGAGCAGCAGCGTAACCGTCGTGCGCTGCAACAGCTCTCGCTGGAGCTTGAATCGGCCCGAGCGTTCAACGCGTCAGTGCTGGCCAACGTCGCCGAAGGCATTCTGGTCGTTGATGAGGCGGGCACCATCAGTTTTGCCAATCCCGCCATCTGCCAGTTGTTGAGCGCTTCGGTCGATCAACTGCGCGGTACGCAAGTGCTGGATTACATTATCGAACCGCAAGTGGGCGAATGGCTGGAGTCTGGCTTCTACAAGCACTATCGCAAGGCCGACACCTACCGGGTGCACGATGCCGTTCTGCGTACCGCACAAGGTACACAGTTGCCGGTTGCCTTGTCTTGCGCGGCGCTGCCTGCGGAGCAGAAGGCGATGGTGATGACGGTTCTGGATATGTCGGTAGTCCGTGATCTTTATCAGCAACTTGAAAAACAGGCCGTTACCGACGCTTTGACAGGCCTGCTCAATCGCCGCGGGCTTTATCAGGCCGTTGAAGGCATGCTCCTGCGAAAGGAGCAGACAGACAAATACCTGGTTGTGCTGTTCATGGACCTGGACGGCTTCAAGCAGATCAATGATGCGCTGGGTCATGACGCCGGTGATCAGGTATTGCTCTGGGTCGCCGAGCAGTTCAAGGACAGCATGCGCCCCTATGATGTTCTGGCGCGCATTGGCGGCGACGAATTCACGGTCGTGATCGATGGGCTTGATTACCCTGAACAGGCGGCCAAAATCGCCGAAAAGCTCATTGAACGGGTGTCGGGAAGACGCCAGGTCGACGGTATCGATATCACCTTGGGTGCCAGTGTCGGTATTGCGACCTTTCCGGACTGCGGCTCGAATCTGGACGGTTTGCTGCGTGCGGCAGATATCGCCATGTACGAGGCCAAGCGTGCAGGGCGTCAGCAATACCGGTTCTACGACCAGAACATGAACGGACGCGCCCGCTCACGGCTGATGCTTGAGGAAAGCGTGCGCACGGCCATCGATGGTAAGGATTTTTCGGTGGTGTACCAGCCCCAGGTCCACGTTGCGGATGGCCGCCTGCGTGGTTTCGAAGCGTTGTTGCGCTGGCAGCATCCGGCGGTCGGCGAGGTACCTCCTGCACTGTTCATTCCCTTGCTTGAGGAGACCAGGTTGATCAACCGGCTAGGCAGCTGGATTTTCGATCAGGGTGCCGAACAGCGTCAGGCGTGGAGTCGGGTGTTTGCTGCCGATGTGGTACTGAGTGTCTGTGTCAGCCCCACGCAATTCTACATGCCCAACCTGGCTTCGGAGCTGAAGCGTGCCATGGATCGCTTCGAGCTCAAACCAGGGCAGATCGAGGTGGAAATCACTGAAAGCTCTCTGGTGCATAACCTTACGCATAGCCATAAACAGCTGAAGTTGCTGCATGACGTCGGCGTGCGTATTGCGCTGGACGATTTCGGGACCGGCGAATGCTCGCTGTCGCACTTGCGCAATCTTCAGCTAGACACCTTGAAGCTGGACAGGCGTTTTGTCGCCAACATTGTCGAGTCCAGGCGCGAGGCGGCGATGGCCAGCAGCATCATCGACCTGAGTCGCAACCTCGATATGCTGGTTATTGCCGAAGGGGTCGAGACCCCCGAGCAATACCAGTGGCTGGCGGACAACGGTTGTCAGGTCATGCAGGGCTTTCTGATCGCGCATCCGATGGTGCCCGAAGACGCGCTGCGCTTCCCCGGGCACTTTGAGGTGGCAGGCTTGAGATCGAGTGGATTGCTGTAGAATGGCGTCTTTCGTCATCATGCAAAAGGCCCCATGACTGCCGCCAGCCATGCTCCGCTCAAATACCTACAGGCCTATCCGCAGACCCTGCAGGATCAAGTGCATCAGCTGATTGCCCAGAACCGTCTGGCGGGCTATCTGGAGCAGCGCTACCCTGAGCGTCATCAGATACAAAGCGACAAGGCTCTTTACGCCTACGCGCTGGCGCTCAAGCAGGATCACCTGCGCAACGCGCCGGCCATCAGGAAGGTGCTCTTCGATAGTCGCCTGGACCTGACCCATCGCGCGCTCGGGTTGCACACTAAAATATCCAGAGTGCAGGGCGGCAAGCTCAAGGCAAGCAATGAAATTCGGGTAGCCGCCTTGTTCAAGGAAGCCCCTGCACAATTCCTGAAGATGATCGTGGTTCATGAGCTCGCACATTTTCGCGAGTCAGACCATAACAAGGCGTTCTACCAGTTATGCGAGCACATGCTGCCCGGGTATCACCAGCTGGAATTCGACCTGCGCGTCTACCTGACCTATAACGAGCTGCAGGCTTCGAACGGCAAGCTTTAAGCTCGCAACTGCCCTGCTAGGGATACCCGAGCACGGCCTTGATGCTGTTCAGGTTGCGGGCGATCCATGTTTTGTCGATGGCGCCCCAGTTGCGAATACGGTAATTGCCTGCGTGATTGCGGGCACCTTCTTGCTGTTCGAATTCACACACGATGTCCAGATCGGAGAGCGCGCTGATGGTGTCCTGTGCGGTGCGGCGTGGCATGCCGGTCGCGGCGGTCAGTTCGGGTACGCTGCTGGCGAGCTTCGAATCAATCAGGTACGCCACGTACAGGCGGCGATAGAAACTGCTTTTGGTCTTGCTGACCTCCATCGACGAATCCCTTTTCAATGCTTTCAATGTGCAGCTTGCAGCTCAAGGCGTACAACTGCTCTTAGTCCAGATCGCGGCGCATGCCGATGTGGGGGATGTCGTCTTCCAGGTAGACCTCGCCCACCGGGTTGAAACCGTAGCGGCTGTAATAGCCTTGCAGGTGGGCTTGTGCCGACAGATAGATGGGCTGGTCAGGCCATTTGCGTTCGGCGTTTTCCAGAGCCTGTTCCATCAGTTCATGGCCAATGCCCCGGCTGCGAATCGAAGGGGCTGTCACGACTCGCCCAATAGTGACGTCGCCGCCCTGCTGGATAGGGTCCAGCAAGCGCAGGTAGGCGACCAGCTTGTCTTCCTGCCAGGCCATCAGGTGGCAGGTATCGCCCGTCAGGTCCTGCCCGTCCACGTCCAGATACACACATTGCTGCTCGACCACAAACACCTCGGCGCGCAGTTGCAGCACGGCATACAGCTGCTGGATGCTCAACTCGGTGTGATGTTTGCAGATCCATTTGATAGACATGTCGCAGACTCGCAGGGAAACCAGAAGCGAAGTCTAAACGTATCCGCCGACATTCCCAATAAACGCTGTCAACGATGTGCGTACAGCTTTACTGAGCATGTTCTTCTCCCGGCTTGTCTACTGACAGCTTCAGGTCTTCAATTAAAAGCTGCTGGCACTCTCATGAGTGATGGTTTTGCTGCCGATAGGATTAAATCGGGTATACCGCCCTTTTCAGGAACCTGAGCATGTCGCAGTGGCTTCGAGCGGTTGGGTTGCTGGTCTTTTTGCTGATGGCGCATGCCAGTGCAGCCGAGAAACTGCGCCTCGTCGCTGACCCTTGGCCACCTTTTACCGATGCGCTGCTGCTCAACGGCGGGCTTGCGACCGATATCGTCAATACGGCGTTACGCCGCGCCGGATACACCACCCTGTATGAGCAAGTGCCTTGGGCGCGGGCAATGCTGGGGTTGAGTGAAGGGCGACACGATGTGCTGATCAACGCATGGTTCAGCGAAGATCGCACAAAAATTGGCCAGTTTTCAGCCGAATACCTGCTCAATCGGGTGCGCTTCATCAAACGCAAGGAATCGCCTATCGAGGTTCGGACCCATGAACAACTGCACAATTACAGGATTGCGGTTGTACGCGGTTATGCCTATTCCCCTGCGTTTGACGGCGACAGTCTGCTCAAGAAGGTCCCTGTACAAAACTTCTCCACAGCCGTACGCATGCTCGCTGCCGAACGTGTAGACCTGACACTGGAGGACGAATACGTCGCCCGCTATAACCTGGCGATGGAGGCAGAAGCGGTTCGCGACCGTGTCGAGTTTCTACCCGGGTCGTTGAGCGAGAACAGTCTGCATATTCTGGTCAGCCTGAAAAACCCTCAGCACGCAAAAATCGTCGCCGATTTTGATCGTGAAATTACCGCCATGAAGGCCGACGGCACCTACGACGAGCTGTTCAGACTGCATGGGCTGCAACAGCCTCCGGAGCTTTGATCAGGTGGGCGGCAAGGGTGCGTAGCGGTGCCAGCTGGCGGCAGATCAAGGCTAGCTGAGCCTGTACCAGACGCTGGCTTTCGTCCATCTCTTCCGGCAGCTGTTCCAGTTGCGCGGCCAGTGCTTCCTCTGCGTCACTCTGTACGGCGACAGGTTTCTTCTCGGCCAGCCCTGCGGCGATTTCGTCGATACTGGCTGCCAGCGTAGCGCCGACGTTATCGATCAGGTGTTCGCGGACATCGCCAGGCAACTGTGTATCACGGTGCGCGCCGAGGCCGGAAAGGTAGCTCAGCAGCGTATGTGACAGGACCAGAAAGCGGAAACCGACATCGGCCTCCTTGCGGAAGTGACCGGGCTCCATAAGCATGTTTGCCAATGTGGTCGACAGCGCAGCGTCGGCATTGTGTGCGTTGCGTCGCGCCAGTCGATAGGCAAGGTCGTCACTCTTGCCCTTGGCGTACTGCTGCATGATCTGCCGCAGGTAAATGCTGTTGCAGGTCAGGGTGTTGGCCAGCACCTTGTTCAGGCGTCGTCCTTGCCAGTCCGGCAGGAACAGGAACACCGCGAGCCCGGCGATCAAGCTGCCCAGCAGCGTATCGAACAACCGGGGCAGGAACAGTCCGTAGCCGTCGCCGACCTGATTGAAACAGAACAGCACCATGACTGTGATGGCGGCGGTCGACAGGGTGTAGCGCGTGGTGCGATTGACGAAGAACACCACACCGGCCAACACCGCGCACATCGATTGCAGAATCGGACTGGTAACCAGATCGAACAGTACCCAGCCGACCGTCAGACCTATGGCCGTACCAATGATCCGCTGGCCGAGTTTGCGCCGGGTGGCGCCGTAGCTCGGCTGGCAGACAAACACCGTGGTCAGGATGATCCAGTAGCCCTGTGACGGATGAATCAGGTGCACCATCGCATAACCGATGGTCAGCGCCAGCGGCAGGCGCAGGGCGTGACGGAACAGCAGTGAGGTCGGCGTCATCTGCAAGCGCAGACGGGTCCAGACATCCTTGAGGTTGCGCGGCGAGCGGTCCAGCAGGCTGCTGTCGGTGGCATCGGCCACGGCGTCCGGGTTGCTGGCGTCGCTGATCAGGCGATCCAGTGTGCCGAGGTTGGCAGCCAGCGCGCGCAGCGAACGCAACAGGCCACGCCACGCAGGGTTGCTCTGGATGCGCAGGTGTTCCAGAGAGGCGTGCAGGTCCTCCATGGCTTCGGCGAAGCTTGGGTCGTATACGAACGGCTGACGCAACTGGATGGATTCCGACAGGGCCTGACAGGCAACGCCCTGTTGACGCAACAGGCGCTGGCAGCGGAACAGCACATCGCTGTGGAAAAAGGCGTCGGCCAGTGAGTTGTAGGGGTAGTGCGACGAGCTGGCGCGCTCGTGGATGTCCTGGGCAATGAAATACAGCTTCAGGTAGCGGCTGACTTTCGAACCGGGGCGGCCGCTGCCAACGCGGTGCAGGATGATTTCCTTGGTGGAGTTCAGCGCGGCGACCACTTTGCCATTCTGCTGCGCCAGTTCCAGACGACGGGCCTCTACATTGAGTGTGCGGATCGGCTCAAACAGCGTCGACTTGAGTTTCAGGTACTGCCCCAGCTCACGGAACAGCCGGGCCAGCGCCTGTTGCACCGGCTGGTTGGAAAACAGCATCTGCCACAGCACCGACAGCAGGCCGTACCAGGCTGCACCCGCCACCAGCAGCATCGGCTCATGCCAGAAGTCCAGTACCTCACCGCCGCGCTGATCGACGCCGATCATGGTGTAGACCGAGAGGATCAGCGTGCCATAGGCAATCGCGCCATAGCGTTCGCCCAGCGCGCCGAGCATGGTCAGGCAGAAGCTGGCCAGCGCCAGTGAGCAGACAAACAGCCAGGGGTAGGGGAAGAGCAGTTCTACGGCGAGTGCGGCAACACTGAAGCACACCAGCGTCACGGCCAGAGCATTTAGCCGGCCTTGCCAGCTATCGTCAGTCTCTGCCAGTGCGCAGGCAATAATCCCCAGAAACAGCGGGATCAGCAATGCCATCTCGTTTTGGTACCAGCACAGCGCCATGCTGCCGGTCAGTGCGATAAAGACTCGAACGCTATAGCTGAATTTATCCAGCGCCCACAATCGACGGAATGTATGACGGAGAGATTTCGATGCCATGGGTAAGCTGACGGCCCTGTTCGCAATTGATCAATTCTGCAGGAGGATATGTACAGACCAAACGACTGGCTGTACATCCGCTTGGCAAAATTTATACCGGTTTGCAGTGTCGTGATGTTACGCCACGCGCACTACGTCACACGTACTGCGCCGCTGCGTAGGCCGAGGCCCACGCCCACTGAAAGTTGAAGCCGCCCAGATGACCGCTCACGTCGAGTACTTCGCCGACGAAATAGAGGCCAGGGGATTTCAGCGACTCCATGGTCTTGGACGACACTTCACGGGTATCGATACCGCCCAGCGTCACTTCAGCGGTGCGATAACCCTCGGTGCCTCCCGGGACCACCTTCCAGCTCGCCAGTTTGTCGGCGATGTCGGCCAGTTCGGCGTGGGTGTACTGCTTCATGGGCTTGGACACGAACCAGTGTTCGGTGATCAGGTTGGCCATATTCTTGGTGAAAACCTCGCCCAGCAGGGTTTTCAACTCGCTGTTGGGACGCTCTGCCTGTTGCTGACTGAGCCAGGCGGGCACATCGTGATCGGGCAGCAAGTTGATTTCCACGGTGTCACCGGGCTGCCAGAACGAGGAGATCTGCAGGATCGCCGGGCCACTGAGGCCGCGATGCGTGAACAGGATGTTTTCGCGGAAGCTGGTGTCATTGCAACTGACCAGGCAATCCACCGATGTGCCCGAAAGCTCGGTGCACAGCTCCTTGAGCTGATCGGTGATGGTGAACGGCACCAGGCCTGCGCGGGTGGGCAGCAGCGTGTGGCCGAACTGCTTGCCGACCTGATAGCCAAAGCCGGTCGCGCCCAGCGTCGGGATCGACAGCCCGCCAGTGGCGATGACCAGCGCCTCGCAGCTCAACGTGCCCAGCGTGGTTTGCAGGCTGTAGCCGGATTCGGTTTTGTCGATCTGCTGCACGGAAGTGTCCATGTGCAGGCTGACACCGGCCTGACGGCATTCCTCCAGGAGCATTTCCAGAATGTCGCTGGACTTGTTGTCGCAGAACAGCTGGCCGAGTTTTTTCTCGTGATACGGCACGCCATGTTTGGCGACCATCGCAATGAAATCCCACTGGGTGTAGCGCGCCAGCGCCGATTTGCAGAAGTGCGGGTTCTGCGACAGGAAGTTGGCCGGCTCGATGTACATGTTGGTGAAGTTGCAGCGTCCGCCGCCGGACATGAGGATCTTCTTGCCAGGTTTATTGGCGTGATCGATCAATATCACCCTGCGCCCGCGAGCGGCAGCGGTGAACGCACACATCAGACCAGCGGCGCCAGCGCCAATGATTACAACGTCGGTAACGGGCACAGCGTGTTTCCTCAATCTGTAGGTCACGATCGTTCCCATGCTCCGCGTGGGAATGCCTCTCGTGACGCTCTGCGTCACATACCTGCGCCGCACCACCTATTCAAAATCGGACGCAGAGCGTCCAGAACTGCGTCCCCACGCGGAGGGTGGCGACGATAATCCAACTAACGACTATTTCAGAGGATTCGCACGCGCAGCGACTTGCCTTTGATCTTGCCGTTGTTCAGACGCTCCAGGGCCTGCTTGGCCATGCTGCGTTCGACGGCGACGTAAGCCTGGAAATCGAAGATCGCGATCTTGCCCACCTGAGTGCCCGCAATACCCGCTTCGCCGGTCAGCGCGCCAAGAATGTCGCCCGGGCGCAGTTTGTCCTTGCGACCCGAACCGATGCACAGCGTCGTCATGGTCGGCAGCAGCTTGCCGCCTTCCTTGATACTTAGCTGATCGTACTGCTGCCAGTTCAACGGGGCTTTCTGCAACTCTTCGATAGCGCGGGCGCGCTGGCTTTCCGACGGTGCCACAAGGCTGACCGCGATGCCTTTTTCGCCTGCGCGACCGGTACGGCCTACGCGGTGAATGTGGATTTCCGAATCTCGCGCCAGCTCGACGTTGATCACCATGTCCAGTGCGTCGATGTCCAGACCGCGCGCGGCCACGTCGGTGGCGACCAGTACCGAGGTACTACGGTTGGCGAACATCGCCAGCACCTGATCGCGGTCGCGCTGTTCCAGATCACCATGCAGACCGACGGCAGACATGCCTTTGGCGGTCAGGTGGTCGACCACTTCCTGAACCTGCTGCTTGGTGAAACAGAACGCCACACAGGACGCCGGACGGAAATGACCGAGTACCTTGACCACCGCTTCCAGACGCTGTTCCGGAGAGATTTCATAGAAAATCTGATCGATCTGGCTGTCGGCGTGCAGCGCTTCGACTTTTACGGTCTGTGGGTCACGCATGAATTTCGACGACAGCTGCTTGATGCCGACCGGGTAGGTCGCGGAGAACAGCAGGGTCTGACGGCGCTGCGGGGTCTGCTCGATGATGTCGGCGATGGCGTCGTAGAAGCCCATGTCCAGCATGCGGTCGGCTTCATCGAGGATCAGCGTGTTCAGGCCGTCCAGGACCAGCGAACCCTTGCGCAAATGCTGCTGAATACGCCCCGGCGTACCGACGATGATGTGCGCGCCGTGCTCCAGCGAGCCGATCTGCGGGCCGAAAGACACGCCGCCACAGAGGGTCAGCACCTTGATGTTGTCTTCCGAGCGCGCCAGACGGCGGATTTCCTTGGCGACCTGATCCGCCAGTTCGCGGGTCGGGCACATGACCAGTGCTTGGCAACCGAAGAACCGCGGGTTGATCGGGTTGAGCAGGCCGATACCGAAGGCAGCGGTCTTGCCGCTGCCGGTCTTGGCTTGCGCGATCAGGTCCATGCCCTTGAGGATCACCGGCAGGCTCTGCGCCTGAATCGGTGTCATTTCGGCATAACCAAGCGACTCCAGGTTAGCCAGCATGGCAGCGGACAGAGGCAGAGAATTGAAAGCGGTGTTAGTCACGACGGTGGACCTGCAAAACAAAAATGTCGCGTAGTGTATCACCCGCCAGCCAGACCTCACACTGACGATAAGGGAGAGATCGGACGCGGAGCGTCCAGAACGGCGTTCCGAGAGAACACCTCTCGTTCCTCACGCTCCAGCGTGGGAATGCCGTTCGTGACGCTCTGCGTCACACATCTGCGCCGCGCTACGAAATCCAGGGCAAAAAAATCCCCGCTGGAGAGCGGGGTTGAGGTTCGAGCGTGGCAGCTCGCAAAGGTGTACGGCAAGGCCCGTCGTGGTGACGGGCCTGGCTGGCTTACAGCAGGATTGTGCGGATATCCGCCAGCAATTCGCTCAAGCGCTTGGTGAAGCGGGCGGCGGCTGCACCGTTGATCACGCGGTGATCGTAGGACAGCGACAGCGGCAGCATCAGTTTCGGCTGGAAGGCTTTACCGTCCCAGACTGGCTGGATGGTGGCCTTGGAAACTCCGAGGATAGCCACTTCCGGCGCGTTGACGATCGGCGTGAAGCCGGTGCCGCCAATGTGGCCGAGGCTGGAGATAGTGAAGCACGCGCCTTGCATGTCGTTTGCAGTCAGCTTTTTGTTGCGCGCCTTTTCAGCCAGTGCTGCGGCTTCGGCGGCCAGCTGCAACAGGCTCTTCTGATCGACGTCGCGGATAACCGGTACCAACAGGCCATCCGGGGTGTCTACGGCAAAGCCGATGTGCACGTACTTCTTGCGGATCACCGCCTTGCCGCTAGGTGCCAGCGAGGCATTGAAGTCCGGCAGCTCCTTGAGCAAGTGGGCGCAGGATTTGAGCAGCAGTGGCAGAACGGTCAGCTTGACGCCAGCCTTCTCGGCAGCGCCTTTCTGCGCAACACGGAATGCTTCCAGGTCGGTAATGTCGGCCTGGTCGAATTGCGTGACGTGCGGAATGTTCAGCCAGCTGCGGTGCAGACCCGAAGCGCCAAGTTGCATCAGGCGCGTCATCGGTACTTCTTCGATCTCGCCGAAACGGCTGAAATCGACTTCCGGGATCGGCGGGATGCCCGAGCCGCCGCTTGCGCCGCCAGCTGGAGCTTCCTTGGCCTTCTGCATCATGGTCTTGACGTAGACCTGAACATCTTCTTTCAGCACGCGACCGTGTGGGCCGGTGGCGCTGACGGCGCTCAGCTCGACGCCGAACTCGCGTGCCAGCTGACGAACAGCCGGGCCTGCGTGAACCTTGGCGCCGTCTTTGGCCGGAGCAGGTGCTGCTTCGGCTTTCGGCGCTGGAGCAGCGGCCGGTGCAGCAGCTTCAGCCTTGGCAGGAGCGGCAGCCGGTGCGCTGGCAGCAGGTGCCGGAGCTGCGGCGGGCGCTGCGCCTTCGACTTTCAGTTTGAGGATCAGGTCGCCGGTACCGACTTCCTGGTCCAGCTTGACTTCGATGCTCTCGACAACGCCTGCTGCCGGAGACGGGATCTCCATGCTGGCCTTGTCGGATTCCAGGGTAATCAGCGACTGATCAGCCTGAATGGAGTCACCGACCTTGACCATCAGCTCGATGATTTTGGCCTTGCCCGACGAGCCGATGTCTGGCACGTGGATGTCCTGAACACTGGCGCTGGCTGCCGGAGCAGGCGCAGCAGCGGCAGGTGCCGGTGCAGCTTCAGCCGGTTTTTCGGCAGCAGCAGGGGCCGCGGCAGATTCGGCTGCGGGGGCAGGAGCGGCAGCCGCTTCACCTTCCACTTCCAGCTCGAACAGCTCGTCGCCTTCTTTCAGACGGTCGCCCAGCTTGACCTTCATGGCCTTGATGACGCCAGCCTTGGGAGCAGGGATTTCCATGCTCGCCTTGTCTGATTCCAGCGTCAGAATGCTCTGGTCGGCTTCGATGCGATCACCGACCTTGACCATCAATTCAATGACTTCGCCTTCACCGTTGCCGATGTCGGGTACACGAATTAACTCACTCACTATGTCTCTCCTTAGGAGAACCTGTTCACTCACCAATACGCTGGTTCGGTTACAACGAAACAGCGTTGGATGCTCATTTACGGTAGGTAAATTCCGCATCCTCGGCTGTTTACGCTCTGATCAGCGCTCTTGAAGCAGACTCTTAGCAGTCCAGTGGATTGCGTTTTTCAGGATCGATGCCGAACTTGGCGATGGCTTCCGCCACCACTTTAGGTTCGATATCGCCACGATCCGCCAAAGCTTCCAGGGCTGCCAGCACAACGAAGTGACGATCGACTTCAAAGAAGTGACGCAGCTTCTTGCGGCTGTCGCTACGGCCGAAACCGTCGGTGCCCAGGACTTTATACTCCTTGGTTGGAACCCACTGACGAATCTGGTCAGCGAACAGCTTCATGTAATCCGTCGATGCAATGACCGGACCTTTGCGACCGTTGAGGCACTGCTGAACATAGCTCAGTTCCGGCTTCTGGCCAGGGTGCAGGCGGTTGTTATGCTCTACAGCCAGACCGTCGCGACGCAGTTCGTTGAAGCTGGTAACGCTCCAGACGTCAGCGCCGATGTTGAACTCGTCACGGAGAATCTTCGCCGCTTCGCGAACTTCACGCAGGATGGTGCCCGAGCCCAGCAACTGGACGTGGTGCGCCGCTTCCCTGGTGTCTTCTTCGAGCAGGTACATGCCCTTGACGATGCCTTCTTCCGCACCGACCGGCATGGCTGGCTGGGTGTAGGACTCGTTCATCACGGTCAGGTAGTAGAAAACGTCCTGCTGCTCTTCGAACATCCGGCGCATGCCGTCCTGGATGATCACTGCCAGTTCGTAACCGTAAGTTGGGTCGAAGGTGCGGCAGTTCGGGATGGTCGACGCCAGAATGTGGCTGTGACCGTCTTCGTGCTGCAGGCCTTCGCCGTTCAGCGTGGTACGGCCGGCGGTGCCGCCGATCAGGAAACCACGGGTGCGGCTGTCGCCAGCAGCCCATGCCAGGTCGCCGATACGCTGGAAACCGAACATCGAGTAGAAGATGTAGAACGGAATCATCGGCTGGTTGTGGCTGGAATACGAAGTACCGGCAGCGATGAAGGAGGACATGGCGCCCGCTTCGTTGATGCCTTCCTCGAGGATCTGGCCTTTCTTGTCTTCGCGATAGAACATTACCTGTTCTTTATCGACTGGCTCGTAGAGCTGGCCGACCGACGAGTAGATGCCCAGCTGGCGGAACATGCCTTCCATACCGAAAGTACGCGCTTCGTCCGGGATGATCGGCACGATGCGCTGACCGACTTCCTTGTCCTTGACCAGCTGCGCCAGGATGCGCACGAAAGCCATGGTGGTGGAGATTTCACGGTCGCCCGAACCGTCAAGGATGGCCTTGAGGGTATCGAGTGGCGGCGTCGGCAGGCTGAAGCTCTGCGCGCGGCGCTGAGGTACGAAGCCACCCAGCGCAGCACGACGCTCGCTCAGGTAACGGGCTTCGGCGCTGCCTTCTTCCGGCTTGTAGAACGGCAGGGCTTCGAGTTCGGAGTCCTTGACCGGGATGTCGAAACGGTCACGGAAGTGACGCAGGCTGTCGACATCGACCTTCTTGGTATTGTGTGCAGTGTTTTTCGCTTCGCCGGCGCCGGTGCCATAACCTTTGATGGTCTTGGCCAGAACCACGGTCGGTTGACCCTTGTGGTTGACGGCTTCGTGGTAGGCCGCATAAACCTTGTACGGATCGTGGCCACCACGGTTGAGTTTCCAGATCTCGTCGTCGGACAGATCGGCAACCATTGCCTTGAGTTCAGGCGAGTTGAAGAAGTGCTCGCGGACAAACGCGCCGTCCTTGGCCTTGTAGTTCTGGTATTCGCCGTCGATGACTTCGTCCATACGACGTTGCAGGATACCGTCGACGTCCTTGGCCAGCAGCGGGTCCCAGAAACGGCCCCAGATGACTTTGGTGACGTTCCACTGAGCGCCACGGAACACGCCTTCCAGTTCCTGGATGATCTTGGCGTTGCCGCGAACCGGACCGTCGAGGCGCTGCAGGTTGCAGTTGACGACGAAGATCAGGTTGTCGAGATTTTCGCGACCGGCCAGAGCGATGGCGCCCAGGGATTCCGGCTCGTCGGTCTCGCCGTCACCCAGGAAGCACCAGACTTTCTGCTTGCCTTCCGGGATGTAACCGCGGTGTTCCAGGTACTTCATGAAGCGTGCCTGGTAAATTGCCTGGATCGGGCCAAGGCCCATCGATACAGTCGGGAACTGCCAGAAATCCTTCATCAGCCACGGGTGTGGGTAAGACGACAGGCCGTTGCCGTCGACTTCCTGACGGAAGTTGTTCATCTGGTCTTCGGTGATACGGCCTTCGAGGAACGCACGGGCATAGACGCCTGGCGATGCGTGACCCTGGAAGTAGATCAGGTCGCCGCCGTGCTCGTCGGTCGGGGCCTGGAAGAAGTAGTTGAAACCGATGTCGTACAGCGTGGCGCTGGAGGCGAAGCTGGAGATGTGGCCGCCCAGATCCGGGTCGTTCAGGTTGGTTTTGACGACCATTGCCAATGCGTTCCAGCGCACCAGCGAGCGAATGCGGCGTTCCATGAACAGGTCGCCAGGCATGCGTGCTTCGTGGGTGACAGGAATCGTGTTGCGGTATGGCGTAGTGATGGCGTACGGCAGCTGCGAACCACTACGGGTGGCCAGCTCGCCCAAACGGGTCATCAGGTAGTGAGCGCGGTCTTCGCCTTCTTTGTCGAGAACCGATTCCAGGGCGTCCAGCCATTCCTGGGTTTCGACGGGATCGAGGTCTTGCATGGCTTGCTCCAGGGCGGAAAGGCTTCCAGAATCGGTTGCCTGAGTTTGCGACTGGCCTTGTGGGCAGACGACATAAATTCTTGGATTACCGGAGGGTGGGATCCGGCGGCGTGTAGTTTTACTACAAATCGACGACGATTTCAGCCCTCCGAGTATCGGACCCAGTAGTAAAACTACAGAGAAGCGACTCAATCGCTCCTGTTGTCTTGTAACTTAAAACGTTACTGTTGATTGCTATTGAATATCTTGCAGGGAAAAAGCGGATTTTTATGCTTCTAATTTGATTTTTCCAGCAATTTATAACCTTTGTTCGACAAGCGGTGCTGGCAGACGCGTCTTGCCGTCATGAAAGACGGGCGTTTGCACGCCGATCAAGGATAGACCATGAGCCTACCTTTACTGGCTGAATTTCCGGCCATTCTGCTGCCATTGATTACCCGTGCCCGCCAGACGTTCCAGGCCGCGCTCACTGCTTTGTCAGCGGACGCGCTGGCGTCTTTCGAGGCCTGGCCCGAGGCACGCCGCAAGGCGTTCGACCGGGTTTGCGCTGCCAGTGATTTTGTCACCGAGCAAATTTGCCGTGACCCGCAGATGCTCCTGCAACTGGCCGACTCGGGCGAGCTGGAGCGTAGCTTCTCTGCCGGCCAATTGCGCGGTCAGATTGCCGATGCCCTGTCGAGCGCCGCGAGTGATGACGAGCTGGGGCGTAATCTACGTCGGCAGCGCGCACGCCAGCAAGTGCGAATCATCTGGCGCGATCTGACCCGTCAGGCCGATCTGATCGAAACCTGCCGTGATCTGTCGGAAATGGCCGATGCCTCGATCGACCTGGCCTACCAATGGCTGTATCCACGGCACTGCGAGCAGTTCGGCACACCTACCGGTCGTCACTCGGGGCAGCCGCAGCACATGGTCATTCTGGGCATGGGCAAGCTAGGCGCGGTAGAACTGAACCTTTCGTCGGACATTGACCTGATCTTTGCCTACCCGGAGGGCGGCGAGACGCAGGGCACCAAGCGTGCGCTGGACAATCAGGAGTTTTTCATTCGCCTGGGGCAACGGCTGATCAAGGCGCTGGACCCGGTGACTGTCGATGGTTTCGTGTTCCGGGTCGACATGCGCCTGCGGCCCTACGGTTCTTCCGGGGCGCTGGTGCTCAGCTTCAACGCGCTGGAGCAGTATTACCAGGATCAGGGCCGGGACTGGGAACGTTACGCGATGATCAAGGCGCGAGTGGTCGGCGGCGATCAGACGGCAGGTGCCGAGCTGCTGGATATGTTGCGCCCGTTTGTGTATCGCCGATATCTGGACTTCTCGGCCATTGAAGCGCTGCGCACCATGAAGCAGCTGATTCAGCAGGAAGTGAAGCGCAAGGGCATGGCGGAAAACATCAAGCTCGGTGCCGGGGGTATTCGCGAAGTCGAGTTCATCGCCCAGGCGTTCCAGCTGATCCACGGTGGCCGCGACCTGAGCCTGCAACAGCGCCCGCTGTTCAAAGTGCTGAAAACCCTTGAAGGGCAGGGTTATCTGCCTTCGGCGGTGACTGAAGAGCTGCGCGAGGGTTACGAGTTTTTGCGTTATACCGAGCACGCGATTCAGGCGATTGCCGACCGTCAGACGCAAATGTTGCCGGACAACGATCAGGATCAGGCACGCATTGCCCTGATCATGGGCTTTGCCGACTGGGTCAGTTTTCACGAGCGCCTTATGTACTGGCGCAGTCGGGTGTCCTGGCATTTCCGTCAGGTCATCGCCGACCCCGATTCTGATCCTGACGATGAGCAGCAGGACGACAGTGAGGTCGCGGTGGGTGGCGAGTGGCTGCCCCTGTGGGAAGAGTCCCAGGACGAGGATGCCGCGGGTCGCCAGCTGTTGCAGGCCGGTTTCGTCGATGCGGAAAAGGCACTGAAGAATCTGGCCAGCCTGCGCAGCAGTCCCAACCTGCGTTCGATGCAGCGTCTGAGTCGTGAACGGCTGGATGCGTTCATCCCTCGGTTGCTGGCTCAGGCGGTAGAGCATGAGAAGCCCGACCTGGTGCTGGAGCGTGTGCTACCGCTGGTAGAAGCGGTCGCCCGGCGCTCGGCGTATCTGGTGTTGCTGACCGAAAACCCCGATGCATTACGACAACTGTTGACCCTGTGCGCTGCCAGCCCATGGATTGCGGAGCAGATCGCTCGCTTCCCGCTGCTGCTCGATGAGCTGCTCAATGAAGGTCGCCTGTTCAATCCGCCGTTGGCACCAGAGCTGGCGGCCGAGCTTCGTGAGCGGCTGATTCGTATCCCGGAGGACGACCTTGAGCAGCAGATGGAAGCCTTGCGGCATTTCAAGCTGGCGCACAGTCTGCGCGTTGCGGCGTCCGAGATATCCGGCAGCCTGCCGTTGATGAAAGTCAGTGATTACCTGACCTGGCTGGCCGAGGCCATTCTGGACCAGGTGCTGGCGCTGGCGTGGCGCTACAGCGTGGCCCGGCACGGTACGCCTTTACGTCCGGACGGCACGTTGTGCGATCCGGGCTTTGTGATCGTCGGCTACGGCAAGGTCGGCGGCATCGAGCTGGGGCACGGCTCCGATCTGGATCTGGTGTTCATTCATGATGGCGATCTGGAGGCCGAGACCGACGGTGCCAAACCGATCGACACCGCGCAGTTCTTCACTCGTCTGGGGCAGCGGGTGATCCATTTGCTGACCACGCAAACCAACTCCGGTCAGTTGTATGACGTCGACATGCGCCTGCGGCCGTCGGGTGCATCCGGGTTGCTGGTCAGTTCGCTGGGGGCCTTCGCCCGTTATCAGGCCAATGAAGCCTGGACCTGGGAGCATCAGGCGCTGGTGCGTGCGCGGGTGATGACCGGCAGCCGGGATGTGGGCGAGCAGTTCGAAAAAGTCCGTGCCGATGTGCTGGGGCGCGAGCGTGATCTGGGCAAGCTGCGCGCAGAGGTCAGCGAGATGCGCGGCAAGATGCGCGACAACCTCGGCACCCGCGTGACAGCAGCCGGAAGGGCGGCCAATGCCTTCGAGGCGTCGGTGCCGTTCGACCTCAAGCAGGACGCCGGAGGTATCGTCGATATCGAATTTATGGTGCAATACGCCGCCTTGGCGTGGTCCAGAGAGCATCCAGCGCTGCTGCAATACACCGACAACATCCGGATTCTCGAAGGGCTTGAGGACGCCGGACTGTTGCCTGACACGGACGCCGGCCTGTTGCGCGAAGCCTACAAGGCGTACCGCTCGGCAGCGCATCGTCAGGCTTTACAGAAGCAGGCGGGCGTGGTCAGCGGCGATCAGTTTCATGCCCAGCGGCGTGAGGTGATGCGGATCTGGACGCAGATGGGTTTGAGCTGAGCCGCGCGGCAACGCCATATTCCGCTGCAACACTATATAAAGCTATCACAGGGAGGCGACAGGTTGTGTGGGAATGTCACGCAGTCTGATCGGCCTCCCTGATCGTTTCTGGTCGTTTTTGGATAGAACATGAAAATTCTGATCGTTGGGCCTAGCTGGGTCGGTGACATGGTGATGGCACAAACGCTGTTCCAGTGTCTGAAACAGCGTCATCCCGAGTGCGAAATCGACGTGCTGGCCCCTGAATGGAGCCGTCCGATACTGGAACGCATGCCGCAGGTTCGTGCTGCGCTCAGTTTCCCGCTGGGTCACGGCGCCCTCGAGCTGGCGACCCGTCGCCGGATCGGCAAGTCCCTGGCTGGCCAATACGATCAGGCTATCCTGCTGCCCAACTCGCTGAAATCCGCTTTGGTGCCCTTTTTTGCCGGTATACCGAAGCGTACCGGCTGGCGCGGTGAATTCCGCTATGGCCTGCTCAATGACGTGCGCACCCTCGACAAACAGCGCTATCCGCTGATGATCGAGCGTTTCATGGCTTTGGCATTCGACAAGAGCACCGAGTTGCCGCGTCCTTATCCCAAGCCCAGCCTGCGCATCGACACCGCGACTCGCGATGCGGCATTGAGCAAGTTCGGGCTGACCCTCGATCGTCCGGTGCTGGCACTATGCCCAGGTGCAGAGTTCGGCGAGTCCAAGCGCTGGCCTGCCGAGCATTACGCACAAGTCGCCGACGCCAGCATTCGCGAAGGCTGGCAAGTCTGGCTGTTCGGCTCGAAAAAGGATCACCCGGTCGGCGAGAGTATTCGCCAGGAACTGATTCCCGGTCTGCGTGAGGAGTCGGTCAACCTCAGTGGTGAAACCTCGCTGGCCGAAGCCATCGACCTGCTCTCGTGTGCCGACGCGGTGGTGTCCAACGATTCCGGCCTGATGCATGTGGCCGCAGCGCTGAACCGCCCGCTGGTGGCCGTCTACGGTTCGACCTCGCCGGGCTTCACGCCACCGCTGGCCGACGCAGTGGAAGTGGTGCGCCTGGGTATCGAGTGCAGCCCGTGCTTTGAGCGCACCTGCCGTTTCGGCCATTACAACTGTATGCGTCTGCTTGAACCGGACGCCGTGATTCAGGCGCTGAGCCGCCTGAACAGCACGCCGGTGGAGGTCGCCTGATTTTGCGGGTACTGCTGATCAAGACTTCTTCGCTGGGCGATGTGATCCATGCCTTGCCCGCACTGACCGATGCGCAGCGAGCGCTGCCCGGCATCCGCTTTGACTGGGTAGTGGAAGAGGGTTTCGCCGAAATTCCCGCCTGGCACCCGGCGGTCGACAGGGTGATCCCGGTGGCGATCCGTCGCTGGCGCAAGCGCCTCTGGCAGACCTTCAGGTCGGGGGAGTGGCGGCGCTTCAAGCAGCAGGTGCGCGAACAGCGCTACGATCTGGTGATTGACGCTCAGGGCTTGTTCAAAAGTGCCTGGCTGACACGTTATGTCGATGCGCCGGTGGCGGGGCTGGACCGCGACTCGGCACGCGAACCGGTCGCCAGTCGCTTTTATGACCGCGCTTTTGCAGTGCCACGCGGGCAGCATGCGGTCGAACGACTGCGTCAGTTGTTCGCTCAGGCATTGGGTTATCCACAGCCGTCCGGTATGGGCGACTACGGCCTAAAGCCGCTGGCGACTCTGGATGACACGTTGCAGGCTCCGTTCGTGCTGTTTCTGCATGGAACAACCTGGGACACCAAGCACTGGCCCGAGTTGTACTGGCGACAACTGGCCGAACTGATGGCGGCTCGCGGTTTGCAGGTGCAATTGCCATGGGGCAACCCGGCAGAAAAGGCACGCGCCGAGCGCATTGCCGACGGTCTGGACAGCGCACACGTGCTGCCGAAATTGAATCTGGCGGGTGTAGCGCGGGTATTGGCCAGCGCACAGGCCTGCGTTGCGGTGGATACCGGAATCGGACACCTGGCCGCCGCACTGGACGTGCCGACCATTTCCCTGTTCGGCCCGACCAACCCGGGCCTGACCGGAGCGTATGGCAAGTCGCAGGTGCATCTGGCCAGCGACTATCCGGGCTGCACACCTTGCCTGCAAAAGAAATGCACGTACCAACCGACCGCCGATGATCAGCGCCGGTTCGACCTTAAACGCGAGTGGCCGATGTGCTTCACTCGCCTGAATCCCGAGCGAGTAGCGAGCCAACTGGGCGCGCTGTTGCTGGCAAAGGAACCTGGCTGATGCAACTGGCTTTTGTACTCTACAAATACTTTCCGTTCGGCGGTCTGCAACGCGATTTCATGCGCATTGCTCTGGAGTGCCAGCAGCGCGGCCACCAGATCCGCGTCTACACCCTGATCTGGGAAGGCGATGTGCCGCCCGGTTTTGAAGTGCTGGTAGCGCCGGTCAAGGCGTTCTTCAATCATCGACGCAATGAAAAGCTCACGGCGTGGATGGAAGCAGACCTGGCCAGGCGCCCGGTGGACCGTCTGATCGGTTTCAACAAGATGCCCGGTCTGGATGTGTATTACGCCGCCGACGGCTGCTTCGAGGACAAGGCGCAGAACCTGCGCAGCCCGCTGTATCGCAAGTGGGGCCGTTATCGCCACTTTGCTGACTACGAGCGCGCGGTGTTCGCCAAAGACTCGAAAACTCAGGTGTTGATGATCTCCGAAGTACAGCAGCCGCTGTTCATCAAGCACTACCACACCCCGGCGTCGCGCTTTCACTTGCTGCCACCGGGCATTTCCCAGGATCGCCGCGCACCGCCGGACGCGCCTGACATCCGTGCGGGCTTTCGCAAGGAATTCGGGCTTGCCGACAATGACCTGTTATTGGTGCAGATCGGCTCCGGTTTCAAGACAAAGGGCGTCGATCGCAGCCTGAAGGCGCTGGCAGCCTTGCCTGCCGAGCTCAAGAAACGCACACGGCTGTTTGTAATCGGTCAGGACGACCCCAAAGTATTCCAGTTGCAGAGCGCTGCGCTGGGCCTGGGCGAGCAGGTGACGTTCATGAAAGGGCGCAGCGATATTCCGCGCTTTCTGCTGGGCGCCGACCTGCTGATTCATCCGGCTTACAACGAGAACACTGGCACCGTATTGCTTGAAGCACTGGTCGCCGGTTTGCCGGTTCTGGTCAGCGCAGTCTGCGGCTACGCCCATTACATAGCCGAAGCTGACTGCGGGCGGGTGCTGGACGAGCCGTTCGATCAGGTGCAGCTCAATCGCTACCTGTCGGACATGCTTGAGGATGATGGCGCACGCAGCGCATGGGGGCGCAATGGTCTTGCCTTTGCTGACACAGCGGACCTTTACAGCATGCCGCAACACGCTGCGGATGTGATTCTGGCGGAGCACTATTGATGAAGCTGTTCCTGGCTGAACCGTTCAAGAGCCTGTGGGCCGGACGCGATGCGTTCGTCGAGGTCGAGGGCCTGAGCGGCGAGGTCTACCGCGAGCTGGAAGGACGCCGCACGCTGCGCACCGAGGTCAACGGGCGTGGCTACTTCGTCAAGATCCACCGTGGCATCGGCTGGGGCGAAATCGCCAAGAACCTGGCTACTGCCAAGTTGCCGGTGCTGGGCGCGGGCAAGGAATGGGAAGCCATCGAGCGCCTGCATGAAGTCGGCGTGCCGACCATGACTGCCGTGGCCTATGGCGAGCGTGGCAGCAACCCTGCCGCGCAGCATTCGTTTATTGTCACTGAAGAGCTGGCCCCGACTACCAGCCTGGAAGACGTAAGCCTCAACTGGCGCACCCAGCCGCCCGAGCCTCGTCTGAAAAGAGCGTTTATCGCCGAAGTTGCCCGCTTGGTCGGCATGATGCACCGCGCCGGCGTGAACCATCGCGACTGTTACATCTGTCATTTTCTGCTGCACATCGATACGCCGGTCACCGCTGACGATTTCAGATTGTCGGTCATCGACCTGCACCGTGCTCAGACGCGCCGGGCAATAACACCACGCTGGCGCAACAAGGACCTGGCCGCGCTGTACTTTTCAGCGCTGGACATCGGCCTGACCCGCCGCGACAAGCTGCGTTTCCTCAAGGGGTATTTCCAGAAACCGCTGCGCGAAATACTGCGCAAGGAAGCACCGCTCCTGAGCTGGCTGGAGAAAAAGGCCGACAAGCTGTATCAGCGCAAAGTGCGCTATGGGGATGCACTCTGATGGCGGGCTGGAAGCTCGAGCCCGAGTACGCTTTTCTGGAACAGGATTTCGGCAGTCTGGATGCCGTGTTTGCCTTGCAGGGCCAGCAGTTGACCCGCGACCCGCTTTCCGACGTCATTCGCGTCGAGCGCGCCGGGGTTTACTATTACGTCAAACGCTACGTAGGTGCTGGCAAAGGCCTGCGCCGTTACATCGGCAAGCCCAGGGTCAAGTCCGAGTGGCAGAACCTCAAGCGTTTTGCCAAATGGGGCATTCCCACGGCAGAGGTGGTGGCCTGGGGGCTGGAGCGCAACGGCGCAGCGTATGATCGCGGCGCACTGATCACTCGCGGCTTGCCCAATACCGAAGACTTGTCTGCGCTGGCACAGCGCAAGGATCCGCGACTGACCGACCGCCACTGGGTCGACGCTGTCAGCCGCCAGCTGGCTGCCTGTACCCGGACCATGCACGACAACCATTTCACACATAATGATTTGAAATGGCGCAACCTGTTGGTCGATGACGAAGGCAAGCTGTTTTTCATCGATTGCCCCAATGGCGCATTCTGGTGGAGCTTCATGCTGCGCTATCGGATCACCAAGGATCTGGCGTGCCTGGACAAGGTCGCCAAGTATCACTTGTCAGCTACCCAGCGTCTGCGCTTCTACCTGCAGTACCGTCATCGAACGCGGTTGAACGCCTCCGACAAGAAACGTATTCGACATATCGTCAGCTTTTTCGAGGGCCGTGAATGAGCGTTTTTATTGCCAGTGCTGACCAGCCGTTACTGGCGCGTCACAACCTGGCTGATTTTGAATCGCTTTGGAACATCAGGCTTGATGCGGTCGACGAGCCCAATACCGGGCGCGGCGGCTGGAGCAGTGTGTTCCGTCTCGACCTGGACGGTCAGGGGTTTTACCTCAAGCGCCAGAGCAATTACCTGACCCACACGTTGCATCATCCGTTTGGCGAGCCGTCCTTCTCTCGTGAGTTTCGTAACATCAGTCGCTACCGCAAGCTGGGCATTCCAGCGCTGCAAGCGGTGTTTTATGGCGAGCGCAAGGTCGACGGGGAATACCGGGCGATCCTCATGACGCGTGCGCTGGACGGCTGGACCGATCTTGACGAACTGTTGCAGCAGTGGAACCAGATGGAGAGCGTCCAGCGTCTGGCGGTACTTCACGCCTGCGGCCAGTTGGTGCGCACGCTGCACGGCGCCGGACAGGTTCATGGCTGCTTTTATCCCAAGCATATTTTTCTGCAGGCGGTGGGAAAGGGCTACCAGGCGCAATTGATCGACCTGGAGAAAACCCGTCCGGTGATCTTCGGCAAGCGTGACCTTGCCCGGGACCTCGAACCGCTGCTGCGCCGCGCGCCGATGTGGAATGAGGCCGATCGGCGCGAGCTGTTGGCGGCTTATCTGCAAGCCACGCCGAACAGCCTGCTGGTCGACGCCTGGAATGCGCGTCTGGGCAAGCGCGGCGCTCACAAAAGAGACCTTCAACACCGCGATGATAAAGAGACCCGTTGATGCGTTTGTCTGAACTCAAGACCGCTGGACGTACCCCCGAGTTGCCGATGAGCCTGACGCTGGCTGATGCTGCCGGTTCGGCTGAACTGCAATTGCTGACCCTGCTGCGTGTATTGCCGGGGCAGCGCTACGTCGGTGCAGGTGTCTGGCGAGGCCGAACGGTGCTGGCAAAACTGCTGGTGGGCGACAAGGCGGCCCGACACTTTCAGCGTGAACTTGCCGGGGTGCGCCTGCTTGCCGAACAGGGGCTGACCACTCCGCTGCTGCTGGCCGACGGTTTGCAGGATGGCGAGGGTGGCTGGCTGCTGTTCGAGTTTCTGGAGCAGGCGTCAAGCCTGGGCGATGCCTGGAATACTGTCCAGGACCTGCCACCGCTGGCGGATGAGCAGCAAGCCGTGCTCGGCGAGGCTTTGTCGGCCATCGCCCGGCAACACGCCAAAGGCTTGTGGCAGGAAGATTTGCACCTCGACAACCTGCTGCGCGACAACGGGCAGTTGTACTTGATTGATGGTGCCGGTATTCGCGCCGAGCAGGCCGGCACACCGTTGTCCCGGCAAAAGGTGCTGGAAAACCTCGGTGTGTTCTTCGCCCAGTTGCCCAGGTCCTTCGAGCCCTTCACTGAAGAGTTGCTGGTGCACTACCTGCTGAGCAACGCTGAACATGGTTTGCCGATGGAGGCGCTGCAAAAGCAGATCGACAAGGTTCGCAGCTGGCGGCTCAAGGACTTCATGAGCAAGACCGTGCGCGATTGCAGTCTGTTCAGCGTCGAGGACAGAGCTTCGATGTTCCGTGCTGTTCGTCGCGAGGAAGAATCCGCGATGCTGCCGGTACTTGATCAGGCTGATGCCTTGCTCGACAAGGGTCATCTGTACAAGACCGGTGGCGCTGCGAGCGTAGGCCGTGTCGAAATCAGTGGTCGTACGCTGGTCATCAAGCGTTACAACATCAAGAATTTCAGTCACTGGCTCAAGCGCTTCTGGCGTCCCAGCCGGGCCTGGCATTCATGGCGCGAAGGTAACCGCCTGATGTTTCTCGGCATCGCCACACCAAAACCGCTGGCAGTTCAGGAAAAGCGTTTCCTCGGCTTGCGCAGCAAAGCCTGGCTGGTGACCGAGTTTATCGAAGGGCCGGACATCATCGAGCACTTCGCTCCCCATGTCGAAACCGGTGATGCACCAGAGGCCGAACTGCTGGCGCTGGACACGCTGTTCGCACAGCTTATCCAGGCGCGCATCAGTCATGGTGATTTCAAGGGGCATAACCTGTTCTGGCACACCGATCGCTGGGCGATGATCGACCTGGATGCCATGCAGCAGCACAGTTCTCACTCTTCCTTTGCAGCAGCCTACGCGCGTGACCGGGCGCGGTTCATGCGCAACTGGCCGGTGCAGAGTGCGCTGCACCAGATGCTGGAGCAGCGCTTGCCAAAGATCACGCCAGACTGAGCCTGGCTTCTCAGGCAATGTGGGTGAGGTTCATCGCCTCGAGGGCCGCCACCAGCGCGTCCATGTCGTCGAAGGGTTTGAGGTGGATACGCGGCCAACGCACACGCTCCAGATACAGTTTGCCCTCGGCATTGCGCTGCACCGGCGTGCGATGAATCCATGTGTCACGAGCGCGATGGACGATGGTCTGCAAATCGCCTTCGCCCTGTTGCACCAGAAACATTCCCGGCTTGAAGAGGCGTTGGTCAATGCTCAAGAGCCTGGCTGACTCTGGGCGCGACACTTCCATGGCCACTCGGTAATCGCCCTTGATATAGACCTGTTCATTGGTTATGCCTCCCGTAACAAGCTCTCCCGGATCTGGTACTACGCCGGTCGATTTGCCTGGTGCCACATCGATAACCCGCAGACCGATTCCTCCTTGCAGTTCTGCAATACCGGGTACCACGCCCTGGTAGGTATTGGAATGGCTGTTGCCAACCAGCGCGATCCATTTGTGGGAACCCATCACGTCCTGATGCCTGCGGATTGTGCGCGACGCAAAGTAATTCATCATCTGCTGGCGGGTGATGGACTCTTCCCTGGCAATGCCTTTGAGGTGATAGCTGCTTGCGCAGTCGATAGCGCGGACCTCCAGGCCATACTGCCGCGCCTTGATGATCAGTTGTTCGAAGTTATAGACCTTGTCCGGATCGGTGTGATGCCCACGGTCCAGGATTTTCAGGTCATGCAGTAACGTTTTGCTCATCTGCCCGGTTTCGAAGAAACGATCCAGGTCCGCCTGATGCAGGTCGGTCAGCAGGTGCTCCATGTACAGCGTCTTGACGTTTTGCCGCGCCAGCAATGGCAGGTTGTCGATGATCAGTTTTTTGCTCGAAACAGAAAAATGCGACTCGCCGATAACGACGCCTTCCGTGTGACGGTACAGGGTTTCAAGCAGCCCCGCCGGGCTCGTCTGTGGCTCGATAGCTGGCAATGTCGGGCGAGGTGGCAGTTGGGCTGATCTGATCGTGGCGGCGTCCTTTTGCAGATTTTTGCGGCGCTGGGCGAACGTATTGCGAACAGTGTCGAGATTTATGTCTTCAAAGAAATACTCCATGTCGAGCCCTTTCCTTTCGAAGTTCGCCAATGTATGAAGCGTCGTTCTGGTATCAAGCGGCATCTCATAGGTCGCGTCGGCCAAGGATTGCTGGATCGCTGTCATCGGGCTGTCGGCATTCCACTCTTCGGGTGGTACGCGTAGCCAGGTAGTGTTTTCGCCGTGGACAAACCCGTACTGGCCCGCCCAATGCTCGCCCTCGGCAACGGAGCCCCTCAGCTCTCGGATCAGCATGTCATCTACAGGGGTGGCGGGGGGCAGCGGAACGCCCGGCAGCGCAGGGTCGGCAAACGCGATGGTGAAGTCACAGCGAGTCGGCGTGTTTTGATGCGACCCGTTGGTACCTTCACTTATGCGGGTCGGGCGTCCTGCCGGTATGTCCTGAACATGCACACTGACGACTCCTTGCATCTCGGCAATGCCGGGCACCTGATCATGCGTCGTGGCAAGTTTCTGGTCGAGCAGTGCGACCCAGCGTTTGGAAGAGCCCGGTGCGATGTCCTGGCTGATGAGCCTGTGCCCGAAGAAGTTGCTCATTTTGCTGGCCGCTGCCGGATCATCAGCGGCTGCCAGCACCGGATGGCCGAAAAACGGGTAGCTTATCGACGAGCTGAACGGGCGCACTTCGATGCCGTGACGGTGGGCTTCCTTGATCAGGTGGTAGTAGTCGTATTCGCTGCTCGAGTTGTTCAAGGCGCCGCGATTGACGTCGTGCAGGTAGTACTTGAGCTCATGAGAGCCAGAGCGACTCTTTTTGCCCAACTGGCGATATCTGGCCAGTTTGCGCAGGTGTTTGTCGGTCAGCAGGTGTTCGATGTACAGGACCTCGACACGCTGCTCTGCGAGCAAGGGCATGTTGAGCAGGAGCAGACGCTTGCTGGCTACCGACCTGGGGGCCTCGCTGAAAACCAGCCCGTTGCTGTGCGTGAAGATGTGCTCGATGAGTGTCTCGACCTTGCCGGGCAGGCCATAAGCGGGAAGTGCTGGCCTGGGCGGCGCAGAGAATCGGGCAAAAAATGCCTGAGCGTCCTGGTAGAGCTTTTCCCGAAACGCTGTAAAGGTCTGGCGTATTTCCGTGAAATAGGTCTCGAAGTAGACTTCCAGACCTGCGCCGGTCGGGTCGAAGACTTCCTTGCTGATGACGATGTCCAGATGCGCTCTCATGGTGCTTGGCATCTCATAGTCGATCAACATGTCGAGCGAGCCTGCGGCGGCACCTTCAGGCAGTGGCCTATAGCTCCCCGGAGCGTCCAGCCCGCCGCCGCGCAAGCGCCGGTCGACGACCAGCCACTGGTCCTGATCATTCAGACGAACCGGCTGTTTGCCGAAGAACGCGAATGGATTGGCCGGATCGATGATCTGCCAGCAGCGCAGATGCGCATCGTATTGAACCTCAAAGGTGCGATCTGACAACCTGATGTAATTTTTCCCGCTGAGTGCGTACACGCCTTTCGCGTGGCCGTCGGTTATGCGTGGCACGTTATCCAGCGAAACGTCGACTGCCAGGTCGGTACGCAACCCCGAAGGCACGCGCGCCACGGCGTTGGGCGGCGGCAGGAGCGGCTGCCAGGCACCGGCGGCTTCTCGCAGGGCGAACTGACCGGTTGCCATCGGGGGCGCCGAGGCGACGTGGGGTGCATGGAAAACCGCGGCGTGACCATGGGCGTTGGGCTTGCCGATCAGGAATACCTGCTCCTGCAGTTCAACCGGGTACAGGTCCTCGTAACGCGGCAGCGAGGACTGGCGCTGGAACGAGCGCAGGACCGGCGGTGATTGATGACCGCGCTCAAGCCGATGCAATACGCCGCCGAAGCCTTTAATACCAACCAGCAAGTCGCTGCCTGCGCCGATGCCGTTGAACAGTGCCGAGAGCATATATGTTGCAGCGCGTTGCTGGTCGCCTTCAGTCAAGGCGGCAACTGCCTGCCCGCTGTCATGCAATGAAAGCAGGCTGCCAACCGCAAAGCTTGCCGGCGGGAACGGCAGGGTCAGGGCGGTAGCGATTATCTCGACGCTGACCCGGATCAGCCTCGCCAGCATGTCGTTACGGCCGGTGGTGGTCTCTTCCACATCACGCAACCTGCGCTCCAGCGGCCTGTTGAAACAGGTGTCGGCGAAGTCTGAAATGAATGCCTTGGGGATGACCGGAGGTTTGTTGGCCTTGCCCTGCTGCATGTCTCGGAGCAAGAACGACAAGGTTCGGCGCGCCTTGATCCGGCAGCGATCCTTGTAGTAGTCGATCATGCCGTCGCTGGCGAGCGAACGCACAAAGTCGCTGAACAGACGAAACTCGATACCATCAGGCGCCTGCGGGGTGTAGAGCAGCGCAGCATGGCGAGTTTGTGTCGGCAGGTTCACCAGGCAGCCCTGCACGGTTTCGACGTGGGTGAGCAGCGTGCTGGGAATGACCAGTTGATCGACGCCGGTCAGCCCCGAGGCGATAAGTGGTTTGTCCACATGCACTTGCAGCGGGTAGAGGGGGTATCGCTCGCGGGAGGTGGTGTCGTCAAGGTGGGCGTTATCCAGAGATTGTTTCAACCAGACATGGTGCGCCGCTTCTATATGACCTTTCAGGGCGCTGCGCAATGCCGCTGCCTGCATCTGCAGTTGCGTGATCATCACGCTGAAGTGGCGACGATAGGCATAGCCTTCGCTTTCGCTGTTCAGCAGGGTGTTTCTGATCAAGGCAATGTACTCGTCCGCCAGCCACTGGCCGCGCACCGAACCTGCAACGGCAGCAGCTGACAGCGCGCTCACGTCGATGCCTTCCGGGCCGCTGAACGTCGCGTTGGTTGCTGCCGAAGCACGCAAGGGGTCAATGCTGTCGTCATAGCCATTGAGCAGCATGTTGGTGTAGGTCAGTGTTTCGCGCTCGGTGGTGATCACAATCAGGTCGGGGTCTACCGTGCCGGCTGGTACGTTCAGCAGCTTGCCGATTTGCTGGCTGGCACGTTGGTGTACGTAAGCCTTGAATGGCTGAACCCCGGTGTGTGGCTGCGCCTGATAGTTGTCGAGTGCTCCGCCAATGGCCTGTTCAAGGGCCAGCAGTTCCCGGCGCTGGGCGCGGCTGGCGCGCAGGTACCAGTCCGGCGTATGCCTGGCCTGTTCGGAAAGCAACACGCCGGTCTGTTCGTCGGTAAAGTGGCGCAAGGCCGACTCGCAGTCCGCATGATCAATAAATTGAATGAAGTTTTTTGAAGGCTGGGGTTTGAGTGCCAGAGCCGTCAGTTGCTCTGCCAGTGCCGCACGGGCATCCACTTCCACCTGATCGAGCAGATAGTTGACCATTGACGGCGAAGCCGCCCAGCCGACCACTTCGTGCAGCAGTTGGGTTTCAGTGTCGAAGGCTTTGAAGTGCTGCTGCCCGGGTGCATCGGTGGCAATCATGATCAGTCGCTGCGTCCGCCCCTCGGCATCCTGCTTGCGAAACACCAGCAATCTGGCCATCACGTAGCAGTCGTTGAGTTTGATCTGTTGTACACGCAATGCTGGATCGGATGCGCGCGCTGCCGGGCCGGTCAGTGCCGCGACCATGGCGAAATCACCGGGCTGGATATGCCCCTGCATCTTCGCCGCCCAACCCTGCGCGGTCAGTCGGGTTCGTGCCAGTGCGCAGAGCATTTCCCGGTTGTGTTCTTGCTGGTAAGCCTTGCGTTGACACTCGCCAAACTCCGCCCGCAGATCGAGCTCATCGATCACTCCGGCAAGGTAAGCCGGATTCAATGCCGAGCAGGCTGCATCAAGCGGTTTGCCATCAAGAGTGATAACGGTGTGATCGATAAAGTCCGAGCCTGCACTCTCGTCGTCCGGGTGCAGGCCATAGAGTGCCAGCTCGACCAGTGAGCATGTCACGCGGTAGATCTCGCTCGTGGATGGCAGCGTGCGACGCGTGTCGATGGTCAATGCGCGCGGGTCCAGATCATGGCCCAGGTCATCGGCCAGCCGGATGCGCAAACGGGCTTCGGCAAAATGCTCTGGAGAGGCCGCGCTGCCCAGTACGCTGAGCAGCGCGGCATGTGCCTCATCGTAGTGTTGCAGATGCCTGGCGTAGGTCTGCAGGTCGGCCTCGCTGGCAATCTTCATCCAGTCCGGCAGGTTTCGATGATACTGACGTTGCCTGTTGGTCAGTTCGCGCAGTTCGAGCATGCAGGCGGGGCCGAGCAGGCCGCGCATGTCGATGGCTGCCTGAATCAGCGCCTGACGTGTTACCCGGTCTTCACTGTCAGGGTCGTTCGCACGCATGGCGAATGTCATTGCGTTGCTTGTTTAGCAGACGATCCAGGGCATGCACGAAGGGGGCGGTGGTGACCGGCTGTAATTGCAGGTCTTCAGTCGTGAACGGCTCAAGGTACAGGTCGGCGTCCTGGCTGATCTTGAAGAGCAGGTCTTGGTGACGCTTTTCCATCGTGTTCAGGAGAGCATCCTGCAACGTCGCTGTATTGAGCCAGCGCGCCAGGGTTGCGAGCATCAGGGCCTGCGTGGCAAAGCCCATGATACCGAGCCCGGGTAACATCAGCAGCGTGCGTCCCTGTTCCTCGGATATCGCCAGCGCGCCTGCCATTTCAACGTGTTCGTCATCGTGCAGTTGCATATGCAGCGAGGCGTAAGTGAGCGCCGGGCTTTGATCGGGCGAGTCCGGCAGGCAGACAAGATAGCCACTCTCCAGATCACGCTCGTGAATCCTGACGCTGGCTTCATCACGCAAGGCTCGCTGCAAGGCAGGTACAAGCCGGTCGCGGCGGCTTTCAGCGTTTTTGCCAGGGTCTGTCCAGTAGTCATCGGTCTGTTGCAGCAGGCTGAATATTTCCAGTTCCCGTTCAGAAACATCGGAACCGCCAAGCGCAGTCAACAGCCCTTCGCCCGGGCCAGGCTGGGCCTCAGCTCGATGGCCAGAAGTGTGCGCAGTTCATCGAGCCTTTTCAGTGCGGCGGAGGCGGCAGGCCAGGTATCGGCAGGTTTCAGTGGCGTAGGCGTTATAGTCAAAGAGGACAGTGTTTGTGTCATGACAGGCGTTCCATTGCGCGCTTCAGGCGCTGAGGTTTGAGCGACGGCCGTCGGGCAGGCGACGATGGGCCTCAATTAATCAGAAGCAACGGGCGTCAGGTCGTAGATAGTTATTGATGCTGAGAAAGAGATGTTTCCTACGCCGTCCGGCGGGCATCCCCGATGACATTTCAGCGCGTCGAGCCAATCCTTGGTCATTACGTTATAATCCCGCCCTTTAGCTGCCCTCAGCCCGCTGTGCGGGGGCACACCTTTTCTCGGGCGCAATGCGCCTGCATGCAGACTAAAGAGGCTAGACCCTAGTGGCATTGACGATCCTTGGCCTGTCCGGCGCCCTTAGCCATGATCCTTCCGCAGCGCTTTATATCGACGGCAAGCTGATAGCAGCGGCTGAAGAAGAGCGCTTCGTTCGTGACAAACACGCGAAGAACCGCATGCCCTACGAGTCGGCGAAGTTCTGTCTGGAACAGGCAGGCATCAAGCCTTCGGACGTCGACGTGGTTGCAATTCCGTTCGCCCCCATCAGCCTGTTCGGCAAGGCCCGCTGGCACTACGCCAAGCGCTACTGGTACGCGCCGGATCGCGCCCTTGATGCGTTGCTGATGGGCAACCGCCGCTATAAGCGCTACCGCAACAAGATCGTCTGGTGCCTCGAGCAACTGGGCTTCGATCCGAAAAAGATCAAGATCGAGCCGGTCGAGCATCACCTGGCCCACGCATCCAGCGCCTACCACTGCTCCGGTTTCACCGAGAAAACCGCGATCATGGGCATCGACGGCAAGGGCGAGTACGCCACGACCTTCTTCGGCTACGGCGAAAACGGCAAGATCCACAAGATCAAGGAGTTCTTCGATCCGGACTCGCTGGGCGGCCTGTATGGCGCTATCACCGAATTCCTCGGTTTCGAGATGCTCGACGGCGAATTCAAGGTGATGGGCATGGCACCGTACGGCGATGCCAGCAAGTATGATTTTTCGCGTCTGGCCACGTTCGAGAACGGCGAGCTGATCATCAATACCGAGCTGGCCAACGTCATTGGCCTGCGTCGCTATAAAGAGAACGGCAAGGGCTTCTACTTCTCGCCGAAGCTGATCGAGTGGCTCGGCCCGAAACGCGTTGGCGACGTAGCCGACGAGCCCTACATTCACTATGCCGCGAGCATGCAGGCACTGTTCGAAAAGCTCGCGTTGCAGATGATGGATCACTACCTGGGTGACATCCTCAAGGAGACCGGCAAGATCGCTTTCGCCGGTGGCTGTGCGCTGAACGTCAAGCTCAACCAGCGCATCATTGCCCGTCCTGAAGTCAAGGAACTGTTCGTGCAGCCTGCGTCCGGCGATGCCGGTACGGCGGTCGGTGCCGCGGCTTATGTGTCCCACGCTCGCGGTGTGCCGGTCGAGAAGATGGAACACGTCTACCTTGGCCCGGCGTACAGCAACGAAGACGTGATCGCGGCCTGTGCCCGTCACCCGAGCAAGCCGGTCTGGCGTCAGATCGACAATACGCCACAGCGGATTGCCGAAATCATGGTCAAGGGCAACCCGGTTGCCTGGTTCCAGGGACGCATGGAGTTCGGTCCGCGTGCGCTGGGTGGTCGCTCGATCATCGGTTGCCCGAGCGTTACCGGGGTAGCCGACCGTATCAACCATCAGATCAAGTTCCGCGAGCGCTGGAGGCCTTTCTGCCCGTCGATGCTCGACACCGTCGCGCCGCAGATGATCAAGATCGATCACCCGGCACCGTTCATGACCTTCACCTTCGAAGTGGCGGAAGAGTGGAAAACCCGTGTTCCGGAAGTTGTCCATGAAGACGGCACTTCCCGTGCCCAGGTGCTCAAGCGCGAATACAACCCGCGCTACTACGACATGATGAAGGCGCTGGAAGAACTGACCGGCAATGGCGTTTCCCTGAACACCTCGCTCAACCGCCGTGGCGAACCGATGATCTGTTCGCCGACCGATGCGCTGAACATGTTCTTCGGCTCGGACCTCGAGTACCTGATCATGGAAGACATCCTGGTGGTAAAAGAGGGCGTCGAGGCTTATGACACGCTCGGTTGAACGTCACGTGCTGCAGTTCTGTCACGGCTATGATGGGCCGTTTCTGGACTGCGCACGGCAATACGCCAGCCTGTTCGCCGGCAAGGGCTATCGGGTGACGACGGTGTTTCTGACCGGCGCCGCCGACCCCGACGTAGTCGCCGACTGCGGCTCGGACGAAGTGCTGTTCATGGAATACAGCTCCAGCGCCATTCGTGGCCTGAAGCTGGGTGCCATCCGTGACCTGCGCAAAATTGCCGCGACGCGCTCGTTCAGCTTTTGCATCGCGCACCGCTTCAAGCCGGTGTACATCGCCCTGTTGGCGACGAAGTTGCCGGTGATCGGTGTGCATCATGCGTTCGGCGATTACCACCGGCGCAGTCGCAAGCTGTTCGCCAACCTGTTTCGCAAGCGCCTGAGCCTACTCGGTGTTTCCGATGCGGTCCGCGACGACATGCGCAGCAGCCTGCCCAAGTGGCCGGCCGAGCGCATTCAGACGTTGTACAACCGGATCGACGTCGAGCAACTGCAGGGCAGTCAGTTTTCCGCTGAAGATGCCCGCGCAGAGCTGGGTCTGTCTGCCTCGGCCTGGATCGTCGCCAACGTCGGTCGCCTGCATCCGGACAAGGATCAGGCCACGCTGTTGCGCGGTTTTGCCGAAGCGCTGCCCAATCTTCCCGAGAACAGCCAGCTGGTGATTCTCGGCAAGGGCCGCCTGGAAGAAAACCTCAAGGCGCTTGCGCTGGAGCTGGGCATTGGTCCGCAGGTGCTGTTTCTTGGGCAGGTGCCTGACGCCCGTCGCTACTTCAAGGCGTTCGATGTATTCGCCCTGAGCTCTGACCACGAGCCGTTCGGTATGGTCCTTCTGGAGGCGATGGTGGCCGGTGTGCCACTGGTTGCAACGTCCTGCGGCGGCGCGAAGGAAGTGGTCGAAGACGTGGGTCTGCTGTTCCCGCTGGGTGATGTTCACAGCCTGGCGCACGGCCTGGTACACATGGCCGGTCTTGACGCCGAGCAGCGTCAGGACTGCGCCGAGCGCATGTTGCTGCGTTTGCGCGAACGCTTTTCCGATCATGCTGTGCGCGATGTCTTCTGGCGGCTGCCGCAAGTCTCCAGCCTGACGGCGGGGGCCTGATGCTCAATCGATTCAAAGGCTGGCGCGAGCGTGGCTGGGTGCAGATCGACGCGGCTGCTTACGAGCAGGCATGGCAACGGTTGGGTGGCAGCGTAGCCACTCATCCGCTGGTCGTTGCGCGCCTGTCGGAATTTTCCGGTATTGCTGTGCGTTATCTGGCCTGGGAGCAGGGCGGCGAAGTAAAGGCAGCGATTGCCACCTGGGGGCGTTCGCTGGCGCTGTCCAAGGACGAACTCAAGCGTCACGGCAAGAAAGGCCTGTTCGACCTGGGCAACGCCGAACTGATTTTGCCGGTGGCCGATGACATTCAGGTCCCGGTCCGCCATCGTGCCCGCTATGTGTCTGCGCTCAACGAGGGCCGCATCAGCACCTTCAGGCCGCAGACCGAATCGCTGGCGATGGCGCGTACGCCCGAAGAACTGTCCAAGAAATTTCGTTACAACCAGCGTCGTGAACTTCGCTTGCTGGAGGAGGCTGGCGGCACGGTAAGACCTGTCAGCGAGTTCAGCAGCGCCGAGCTGGCGAGTATGTATTGCGATCTGTTTCAGCGTCGCTGGGGCTTTGAGGCCACCGGTGCCCGGCACAAGGCCGACGTCATCGAGCTGTTGCGTGAACTGCTGATCGGTTCGGTGGTGTGCCTCAACGATGCGCCGATTGCCATTCAACTGGTGTATCGCGTCGAAGCGCCGCAGTGGGTCAGCATCGAGTACGTCAACGGCGGTGTCGATCCCGAAACCCGGGACTTCAGCCCAGGCAGCGTGCTGAGTTTCGTCAATACCCAGTCCGCCTGGGAGAACGCCCGCGCCTTGGGCAAATCACTGCGTTTTTCCTTTGGTCGTGCCGACCGCGAGTACAAGGACCGATGGTGCAACCCCGTTCCGGTGTTCCAGATTTGAGTCGCAAGCAACAGTTGCTCAAGCGCCATCGCCGTAACAAGCGGCTGGCGTTACTGGGTGGTCTGCTCCTGTTGATCGCGGTCGGCGTGCTGGTGGCCTGGTGGCTGGCGCCGCTGCTGGCCGTGTGTGCATGGGTCGCTCATGAGGCCTGGTTCGCCGATCATCTGTTCTATTCGCCGTCTGACGACTATCAGTACAACTTTGCTGCCGACAGCGAAGTGCCGGGCGTCCGCCTGGACGGCGGCACGTTGCTGATCGACCCCGCCGTGCAACTGACCGGCGACGAAACATTGATACTGGCACTGACCGTAAAAAGCACCTGGCTGGGACGTTTTCTCGACCCGGTCGTGGAACTGCAGGGGCAGGCCTTGAGTGACCGGCAGGCCTTCGAGCGTGGCGTTTGCGGCGTTCGTTATCTGAACCTGACCGGTCTTGGCGAGCCGCTGGCTGCGGGTGCCCTGCAACTGCGCGGACGTTTCTGTCGTTTTGCTGGTACGCCGCGCCTCTGGCTGTTTCGTCAGGCGGATGCGCGAAAGCAGCGTGTCATGGTCATCGCGCCGCATGCCGACGATGCCGAGCTCGCCGCATTCGGGCTTTACAGCCAGGCCGAGGAAGCCTGGATTGTCACGCTGACCGCCGGTGAGATCGAGGCTGAACATTATCGCCAGATGGGCATGCAGCGCGCCGAAGCTGCGCGCATGAAGGGCCGCTTGCGGGCTTGGGACAGTATCGCCGTGGCGCGCTGGGGCGGGGTGCCCGAGTCGCAGTGTGTACAATTGGGCTATTTCTGCCTGCAACTGCCCGCCATGCAGGCTGCGCCGGATACGCCGGTCGCTTCGCGTGAGGCGGATCTGACCGATACGCGGTTGTTTCGCCAGTTCAATACGCTACCATTGCCCGGCGATGACGGCCTGCCGACCTGGAATAACCTGCTCGCCGACCTGCGTGCACTGGTCCTCAAGGCCAGGCCGCAGGTTATTGTCATGCCGCACCCGGCCATCGATCCGCATCCCGACCATATCTGTGCCCAGGCAGCCGTGCGTGAAGCGCTGGCCGGCCTTGAATGGCAGCCAGACGTGGTGCTCGGTTACGCCAACCACTTGCACGACAACGACCGTTGGCCAATGGGCGATGCCTACAGTGGCATCAGCCTGCCGCCGGTATTCGATGCCAGTCTGCCGCTGGTACCGTACAGCCTGCACTTATCGGTTGCGGCCCAACGCGACAAGGCAATGGCGCTGGGTATGATGCATGACCTGTTGCCGCCGATGCCGTTCAAACGCCGTGTGCGCCGTACGTTGCAACGCGTTCTGGCCGGTCGCCACTGGCCGGCCGAAGGCGAAAACGAATTCTTCCGCAAAGCTGTGCGACGACACGAGTTGTTCTGGCGCAGCCGTGACATCTGATTCAGCAGGCGCAGTACTGCAAGGAAAACCATGAAAGTTCTACTTCTGGTCCAGAAAGAGCAGCGTGCGATTCTGGACCGTCTCTATGACGGCATCGCGGCACACTGCGAATGCGATGTGCGCTGGCTGAGTTCCGCGGAGCAGCGCAACCTGCGTGGCTATTTCCGCCGCGAAGTGGACGTCAGCCGTTATGACCGGATCGTGTTTTTCCTGCGCTTCAAGCAGGAAGTGCGTCAGGTCGGGTTCATCCGCACGATTCCCAACCTGGTCATCCTTGAACACGATGCCTACCAGAACTACATTCCTTGCAAATACACCGGCAAGTTCAGTGCGCACTATCGCAAGCTGCCTTGGGCGCGGGTGATCTGTTCGGGGTTCATGGTCAGCGAGCGCCTGCGCCAGGAAGGCTTCGACGCGGTGTTCGTGCCCAAGGGCTATGACCAGAGCCTGTTGCAATTGCAGGCGCGTGAGCGTGACATCGAACTGGCGTTCGTGGGCAGCACCAACAGTGTGGCCTACAGCGGCCGCAAGGCGTTGCTGGATGAGTTGGGGCAGGTCGAGAATCTGCTCGTCACGCGTACCAAGTCCGGGGAAGAGTATTGCGACACCCTTAACCGCATCCGCTTTTTCGTCAGTGCCGATGTCGGCATGGGCGAGTACATGATCAAGAATTTCGAGGCCATGGCCTGCGGTTGCGTGCTACTGGCCTTTGATCAGGGCGCTGAAGAAAATCGCGCGCTGGGCTTTGTCGACATGCACAACATCGTGCTCTATCGCGACATTCCCCAGCTTCGTGAAAAGCTGGCGATGTTGCGCGAGAACACCGTGCTGGCCAGCGAAATATCCTGTAATGGGCAGACTTTGGTCGAAGAACGCTTTACATTCCATGCCCTTGGAAAAGCCATCGTGGACGCAATGCATTCGCCGCTGCGCAGCATGCCGGCGATGAGCTGGCTCGACCGCCTGCGGTCACGATTGGGATGGTAGGGAATTATGAATATTCAATGATTGGGAACGAATGATGGTATTCAGCGAAAACAGCGACATTACGCTGGTTGTCACCAGTTGTGGTCGGTTCGACCTGTTGAAGCGCACTCTGGAAACGTTCGACCATTTCAACACTGCGCCCATACGCCATGTGCTGATTACCGAAGACTCCGGCGATGCCCGGGTCCAGGCGTGCATTCCAGAGCACTGGCACCCGCATACGCGCTTCATCATCAACAACCCTAAGCTGGGGCAGATGCGCTCTGTCGATGCGGCCTATTCGCTGATCGAAACGTCCTGGGTGTTCCATTGCGAAGACGACTGGGATTTCTACCGTCCGCACTTCATCGAAGAGTCGATGACGCTGCTGGAACACGACCCTCAGGCCTTGCAGGTCTGGTTGCGCAGCTACAATCATGATCTGCGTATCCACAGCCCTTACGTTTACCTGAACGAGCGTGAAGTGTTCGAAGGTATCCCGTTTTACAAGCTGGGCTCGCACAAGCCGGAGTGGCAGGGTTTTTCCTTCAATCCCGGGCTGCGCCGCCTGGCTGATTACCAGCAGCATGCGCCGTATGCCGAGCATGGTGGCGAGAAGAAACTTTCACAATTATTCGCGTCGCAAAACCGTTACGCTTTGATTCTGGAAAATGATGCCGTATTGCACACCGGGTTCGGTGAGCATGTGGTGGTGCCGCAGGAGCGGCTCGACAAACAGCGTCGCAAGCGTCGTGATCGCGTCAAGCTGATCATCGCTGTGCTTGCTGGTCTGGTAACAGGTTGGTTGCTCAATAATGTCAGTTGACCGAATCACAATCCCCAGCAACAAAGTACAGACGTATTTCACCGTAGCGATTGTAGTCTTCCTGCTGAGTTTCATTCTTAACCCGTCAGCCAAGATCACCAACAATCTGTTTTACGCATTCACCGCCTTGCCGGGCTTGTTCTTCTTGATCAAGTACCGCGGCACCGGGGTGTTTGCAGAGCCGCTGGGCATAGCCTGGGCTGTATTTATGGCGTGTTTTCTGGTGCCGGCGCTGCAAGCGCAGGAGTTCCAGTATTACAAGCATATTGTCTACGTCAGCCTGTTTGTCTTTGTCGTGGCCGGTATTACGGAAAACGGTTTCTTCCGGCGCGGTTTGTTCGTGCGCGGCATGTTCTGGGCCATCTGCCTGTACATTCTGCTCAGCAGCATTTACAGCTGGGTAACCGGGAAATTCGAGTTCGGTCAGCGTGTGGCCATTCTTCCGGGGCGTATGGAGAATGTGATCTACACCAGCGCATGGCTGGTTTGCAGCCTTGCCCTGGCACTGCCGCTATGGGCCAGAGAGCGGCGCTGGATTGAAGCGGTGTCTGCAGTTCTTGTTACTCTGGTGTTAACGGCTTTCGTCGTCCAGACCCGCACCGCGCTGGTGGGCGCAGCCTTCCTGTTTGCCATCTGCACAGCATATTCGCTTTACCGCTTTACACTGCGCACTGCCGTGGCCTTGCTGGTGGCGGGCGTTTTGGCTGCCATAGGTTTCTGGCTTGTGAAGGATGAGCAGTGGGTCGCTCTGCTGATGGTCAGAGGTGACTCTTATCGCGTCGAGCTGTTTGAAATCATGACCGGTGAATGGCGTCGCTGCGGCTGGGTACAGGGCTGTGGTGTCGATTTTTATACCACCCAGACTCTGACGGGCGGTATGCCCATTCAGCATCCGCACAACATTTTCGTGTCGCTGGGGCTGTACACCGGCGCGGCTTCGCTGGTGATGTTTCTGGTCGTGATGGCGATGACGCTGTGGAACGCCTTGCGTAACGGTGATGCCTGGGGCCTATATCTGGCCTGCGCGCTGTTGATGCTCAACTTTGACGGTGGCCAGTTGGTCGGTAACCCGGATGAGCTCTGGGTGCTGGTGTTGTTACCGGCAACGATGGTGCTGGGCCGTATTGTGCAGGCGCATCGGCTCAGGCAGCAGCAGTAAGATAAAAAATGGCCGCTTCGAAAGCGGCCATTCTTTTAGTGAAAGCGTTACTGAATAGCCTGGACCAGTTCGCTGGTGTCGCACAGGCTCTGAGCGCTCATGTAGCCATCCAGAAACGCCGGGTTGCCGTTATCCAGCAGCCATTGGCGATCTTCCTGATAGCGCAACATGTGCTTGAAGTTGCGCAAGCGCAGGCTTTTACGCAATGCGCGGCGATAGGTTTTCATGTCGGCAATGTCGATCAGGCCAAGGGTGCCTTCCGGTGTGAGGATAACGTTACCCAGATGGGCCGAGCGAAAGTAGATGCCCTTTTCATGCAGGTGAGCAATGAAGCTTCCCAGTTGCCTGCGCAGCTTGTCGTCGGCCACCGCACTGCCCAATAGCTGGCGTAGGGTGAAGCCTGCCAGCGGATCATAATGCACTGCATCGCGCTCGATTTCGGCGATGCGGCTTACCGAGCGTATGCGCGGGCAGGGAATGCCGCGTTTGATCAGCGTTTCACAGTTGTCTGCGAAGCGTTGGGCATAGGGATACCAGGCTGCCGAGCTGACAAGGCGTTTGCGTCGAAACAATTTCAACATGGAGCCGTCACGCAGACGTAGTACTTTGTCGCCCGTGCCATCGGCTTCAAGCACTTCGGCACCTTGAACCAGATCAAGGTAATGGGCGTGGTCAAACGCTTGCATCGATACTCCGGTTTTTATGCCCCAAGGGCTACTGGTCGTCATACAGAAGCCTGCTTTGCCGGTTTCAAGCAGCAATCAGAAACCTCAGGGAATGGACGAGCCGCCTATGTTACCGCAGCAGGCAGCCGCGAAAACTGCTGTGATACAATTCGGCCTCTTTTTAATACGACGGATTCTCATGACAACCTCCGAATCGTCCTCGACTTCCAGCGTGAAAATCTATTTCCGTCTGTTGTCTTATGTGCGTCCGCATGTGGGCATTTTTCTGCTCAGCATCATTGGTTTCGTGATCTTCGCCTCGACCCAGCCGATGCTTGCCGGCATCCTCAAATATTTTGTCGATGGCCTGACCAACCCTGAAGCCGTGCTTTTCCCCAATGTGCCTTATCTGCGTGAGCTGCAACTGTTGCAGGCAGTGCCGTTGCTGATCGTTCTGATCGCCGCATGGCAGGGGCTTGGCTCTTTCCTGGGTAACTACTTCCTGGCCAAGGTGTCTCTCGGGTTGGTCCATGACCTGCGGGTGGAGCTGTTCAACAAGCTGCTGGTACTGCCCAATCGTTACTTCGATACGACCAACTCCGGCCACCTGATCTCGCGTATCACGTTCAACGTCACGATGGTCACCGGTGCCGCCACCGATGCCATCAAAGTGGTGATTCGTGAAGGTCTGACCGTGGTGTTCCTGTTCATCTATCTGTTGATGATGAACTGGAAGCTGACTCTGGTCATGCTCGCCATCCTGCCGCTGATTGCCGTCATGGTCGGCAGTGCAAGCAAGAAATTCCGCAAGCAGAGCAAGAAGATTCAGGTAGCGATGGGCGATGTTACGCACGTTGCCTCGGAAACCATTCAGGGCTATCGCGTGGTACGCAGCTTCGGTGGCGAGTCCTACGAACAGAACCGCTTCGCTCAGGCCAGTGACAGCAACACACGCAAACAACTGCGCATGACCAAAACCGGTGCCATCTATACGCCGATGCTGCAACTGGTGATCTACAGCGCCATGGCGGTGCTGATGTTTCTGGTGCTGTTCCTGCGAGGCGATGCTACCGCGGGCGATCTGGTTGCCTATATCACTGCGGCCGGTCTGCTGCCCAAGCCGATTCGCCAGCTGTCGGAAGTCAGTTCGACGATCCAGAAAGGCGTCGCTGGGGCCGAGAGCATCTTCGAACAACTGGACGTGGAAGAAGAAGTCGATACCGGCACCATCGAGCGTGATCGCGTGACCGGCCACCTTGAGGTGAAGAACCTCAGCTTCTTCTACCCGCAGACCGAGCGTCAGGTGTTGAACGACATCAGTTTCTCCGCAGCGCCTGGGCAGATGATTGCGCTGGTAGGCCGTTCCGGCAGCGGTAAATCGACCCTGGCCAACCTCATACCGCGTTTTTACGGGCACGAGATGGGCAACATCCTGCTCGATGGCGTCGAAATCAACGACTACCGTTTGCGCAACCTGCGCAAGCACATCGCCCAGGTCAACCAGAACGTCACGCTGTTCAACGACACGATCGCCAACAACATTGCCTATGGCGATCTGGCAGGTGCCCCGCGTGCCGACATCGAAGCGGCCGCCGCTGATGCCTACGCCAAAGAGTTCATCGACCAGTTGCCGCAGGGGTTCGATACTCAGGTGGGCGAAAACGGCGTGCTGCTGTCCGGTGGTCAGCGGCAGCGTCTGGCCATTGCTCGCGCACTGCTTAAAAACGCACCGCTGCTGATCCTCGACGAAGCCACGTCGGCGCTGGACACCGAGTCCGAACGCCACATCCAGGCGGCGCTGGATCACGTCATGAAGGGCCGTACCACGCTGGTTATCGCTCACCGCCTTTCGACCATCGAAAAGGCTGACATGATTCTGGTCATGGACGCCGGGCAGATCGTCGAGCGCGGTACGCATACCGAGTTGTTGGCACAGAACGGCTATTACGCCCGTCTGCATGCCATGGGGCTGGACGAGCCGTCACCTGTCGGCGCAGTCTGATTTCGCTCTCACCGGGCGGGCCCCTGTGGCCTGCCTGCCTTCGGGCGGTGTGATTCAACAGCCTGTCGGTTATAAACCCCTGTGCTAAGATTCCGCCCCTGTCTATTTTTAAAGTACGGGTAGTTCCATGAAGTTATCCATGCCGCGCTTTGATCAGGCCCCTGTCCTGGTGGTTGGCGATGTGATGCTCGACAGATACTGGCATGGCGGCACCTCGCGTATTTCCCCTGAAGCGCCGGTGCCTGTAGTCAAGGTCGATCAAATCGAAGATCGTCCGGGCGGCGCTGCCAACGTGGCCTTGAACATCGCTGCACTGGGCGCACCGGCTTCGCTGGTCGGTGTGACGGGTGACGACGAGGCCGCAGAAAGTCTGGCCAACAGCCTGAAAGCAGCGGGTGTGCTGGCGCGTTTTCAGCGCATTGCCAATCAGCCCACTATCGTCAAGCTGCGTGTTATCAGTCGCCATCAGCAGCTACTGCGTATCGACTTCGAAGAGGCGTTCAATACTGACCCGCTGGCACTGAGTGCAGAGGTCTACAGCCTGCTGGATGGCATCAAGGTGCTGGTCCTGTCCGATTACGGCAAGGGCGCGCTGAGAAACCATCAGGCACTGATTCAGGCTGCCCGCAAACGCGGTATCCCGGTGTTGGCTGATCCCAAGGGCAAGGATTTCACGATTTATCGCGGTGCCAGCCTGATTACGCCGAACCTCAGCGAATTCGAAGCGATCGTCGGGCATTGTGAAGACGAGGCACAGCTGGTCACCAAAGGCGCGCAGCTGATGCAGGAGCTTGACCTGGGCGCTCTGCTGGTGACCCGTGGTGAACATGGCATGACCCTGCTGCGTCCTGATCAGCAGGCGCTGCATCTGCCAGCGCGCGCGCGCGAAGTGTTCGATGTGACCGGCGCCGGTGACACGGTAATTTCCACTCTCGCAGCAGCGATTGCTGCGGGCGAGGAACTGCCGCATGCGGTGGCGCTGGCCAATCTGGCAGCAGGCATTGTGGTCGGCAAGCTGGGTACAGCAGCCATCAGCGCCCCGGAACTGCGCCGCGCCATTCAGCGTGAAGAAGGTTCCGAGCGCGGCGTGCTGGGGCTGGAGCAACTGTTGCTGGCGGTCGATGATGCGCGCGCGCACAAAGAGAAAATCGTCTTCACCAATGGCTGCTTCGACATCCTCCACGCAGGTCATGTGACCTACCTGGAGCAGGCGCGCGCGCTGGGTGATCGTCTGATCGTGGCCGTCAACGATGATGCGTCTGTCAGCCGCCTGAAAGGGCCGGGCCGTCCGATCAACAGCGTCGACCGGCGTATGGCCGTGCTGGCAGGGTTGGGTGCAGTGGACTGGGTGATCAGCTTCCCTGAAGGCACCCCTGAAAATCTGCTGAGTCACGTCAAACCGGACGTACTGGTAAAGGGCGGTGATTACGGCGTTGACCAGGTGGTCGGTGCCGATATCGTCCAGGCGTACGGTGGCGATGTGCGTGTGTTGGGGCTGGTGGAAAACAGCTCGACTACGGCAATTGTCGAGAAGATCCGCGGGCAGGGATAGTTTTCAGCTGCAAGCTACAAGCCAAGGCAAATCAAAAGGCTTGAGGCTCACAGCTTGCCGCTCATGGCGTGCAGCAGCTCCCGAGCTTTTCCGGTCAGGCGTTTCAGTCCTGACTTCTTCGCCGGTGGGGCCATGCCCTGCTGGCGTAGCCAGTCCTTCCAGCGAATTCGTTCTTCACGCACGATCCAGCCATCCTGCGCGGCAAAACTTTCGGCCAGGTACAGCCCTCGGGTGCCAGCCGGGATCAGTTTGTCGCGCTTGAGCGTATACAGCTCGGGCAGCGGCACTCCATTTTCCAGCGGCATCAGGTACAGGTCGGGTTTGCTGCGGTTAAGGCGGGCGACCAGTTGATCGTTTTCCAACACTTCATCGACATGGAAAAGGCTGACCGGGCGCGCTTCCTTGGGGATTTCCAGGCGCATGTCGTAAATCAGCTGCAAGGACGCGGTGGGTAAATGCACATAAGCCCGTGGGCGTTCCAACAGTGTCAGGCTGCCGCTTCGCACCGGTCGCGCTGCGCCGGAGAGCGGGCTCAGACGAAAGGGCATGGCCTCGCGATAATGCAGCGCAGCGGCATATGGCGCAGGCAGCCAGGTCTCTTTGAACAGTCCACTCAGCCAGCCCTGAGGCGTTTCGATCATGCACTCTTCGGCCACTTCCTGAATGGCGGTATGCAGTGGCAGGGTCAGTTCGTGGGCCGGCACATAACCCGAGATCAGCTTGAGTACGACGTCGCCACGGTCCTGGCGACGCTGGCGAACCAGCACCCAGTAATCGCGATTCTGCCAGCTCACGGTCAGGCGAACGGACACCCCCAGATTGGCAAGCTCGGTGGAGAAACGTTCGGTGTCCGGCACGTCGATCTTGCGCCGCCGCTGCAAGGTCTGCGCGAAGTTCATCGGCATGCCGATGCTCTGGTAGCTCAGGCCTTCCGGCGTGGCCTCGACGAACAGCGGCAGGGTCTTGAAGTTGCTGGGGTTCTTGCGGATCAGTGTTCGCGGCATAACGGCTCCTTCTTGCGTTGGGGTCGGCCGCCTCAATCAGGCTTGACGGCAAATCACGGCAGCGGCAGTTGCAACGTTGTGCGCCAGGTGCAACGGATTGATGGTGCCGACAATAGCACTGGCAACCGCCGGATGTTCAAACAGTAGCTGGAAACTGGCCTGCACCGGGTCCATGCCCGGCGTCAGACAGACATGACCACTGGCCAGTGCTTTCTTCACCAGGATGCCTTTGCCATGGGCGGCAGCGTAATCCAGCACCGGTTTCTCGCCTTGCTCGTTGAGGTTGTAGGTGACCATCGCACAATCACCTTCGCGCAATGCCAGCAAACCGCCTTCGACCGTCTTGCCGGAAAAGCCGAAGCCGCGAATCTTGCCTTCGCGCTTGAGGTCGGCGAGGGTCTGATACACCTCGGCCTCGTTGAGGATCGCCAGATCATTGCCGTCCGAATGCACCAGCACCAGATCGAGAAAATCGGTTTCAAGACGTTTCAGGCTGCGCTCGACCGATTTACGGGTGTGTTCAGCGCTGAAGTCATGGCTCGACTGGCCGTTATCGAATTCTTCGCCGACCTTGCTGACAATCACCCAGTCCTGGCGCTGACCACGCAGCAACGGCCCGAGCCGTTCTTCGCTGGTGCCATAGGCGGGGGCAGTGTCGATCAGGTTGATGCCCATGTCGCGGGCCATGCGCAGCAGCATCTGCGCCTGCTGGTCATCGGGAATCTTGAAGCCACTGGGGTATTTGACGCCCTGGTCGCGGCCCAGTTTGACGGTGCCCAGGCCAAGGGGCGATACGCTCAGGCCGCTATTGCCGAGCGGGCGATGCAGGTCGTGCAGGGTTTTCAAGCTCATGGCAGCAGCTCATCCCAGACAGGTATGGCCATCGGCGGCCGTGGCACATCAACCAGCGGTAACTGCGGTGTCGGGTGAATGCCATCTCTCGAAAGCTGCGACAGAACCCGGTCAGCGAAGTCCGGAGCCAGTGCCAGTTTGGTCGGCCAGCCAACCATCAGGCGACGCTGGCTGTCGAGAAAGGCGTTGTCTGGCCGCACCAGCCCCGACTGGGCAGGCTCGGCGCGGTCCACGCGCAGGGTCGCCCACTGCGCCTGACTCAGGTCGACCCACGGCAGCAGGGCTTCAAGCTCCTTGCGGGCGACGGCGATCTGCGCGTCCGGCTCGCGCGACACACCCTCGGCCTCAGCCAGATCGCCGCCCAGATACCACACACACTGGCCGTCAGCCGCAGGGTGGGTGGTGACCGTGATGCGCGGCTTGGGACCGCCACCCAGGCAGTGGGCGAACAGCGGTTTCAGGGTCGGGCCCTTGACCAGCACCATGTGCAAGGGGCGGCGCTGCATCTGCGGTTGCGACACGCCAAGTGCATTGAGCAGATCGGCATTGCCGCCGCCGGCACTGAGTACGATGCGCTGGGCATGAATATCGCGCCCATCGACGCGCAGCCCGATCAGCTCATCGCCCTCGTACAGCGGCTCGATGCTCTGACCGGCCAGCAGGCTGTCACCGGCCAGCTCGGCGAGTCGCTCGATCAGGCTCGGTACATCGACCACCAGTTCCGCGAGGCGATAGACCTTGCCCTTGAATTTGGGGTTTTGCAGTGCAGGTGGCAGTTGCTCGCCCTTGACCTGATCCACACGGCCGCGCACCGCCTTGCTGGCAAAGAAGCTGGTGAGGTTGCCGGCGATGGTGCCCGGCGACCACAAGTAGTGGGCCTCGGACAGCAGGCGTACACCGGACAGGTCCAGCTCGCCTTTGCCATCAAGAGCTTCACGCCAGCGGCGCGGCATGTCGGCGATGGCCTCTGAGGCACCGGAAAGCGCACCGTGCAGCGCGTACTTGGCACCGCCGTGGATGATCCCCTGAGACTTGAGGCTTTGCCCGCCACCCAGGCTGGCGCTTTCTACCAGCACTGTCGAGAACCCTTGACGACGCAACCGGGCGTTTAGCCATAGACCGGCTACGCCAGCCCCGACAATCAGCACGTCAGTGGAAATAACCGATGTCATGAGCACCTCAGTGAGTAAAAAGTACGAGCATTATAAAGGATCGGCTTTTCAATGCCCGGCGGTTTTCGAGAACAGCTGGATGACGGCTACGCCAGCCACAATCATGCCCATGCCCAACAACGCGGGCAGGTCGAGTTTCTGGCCGTAGATGAAGAACGCCGCAATGCTCACCATGACAATGCCCATGCCCGACCAGATGGCGTAGGTGATGCCGACCGGGATCGTGCGCATCACCAGAATCAGCATCCAGAATGCAATTGCATAACCGGTGATCAGCAGCAACAGCGGCAGGGGAGTGCTGAACCCTTTCACGGCTTTCATGGAGGTGGTAGCGATGACTTCCGCGCAAACGGCGATAGCCAGCAGGTAATAAGCGTTCATGGTGCATTCCTTTTCGTCAGGCTGCGCATTCTAGCGACTTGTGATGGCGGGCTGATAAACTCCGCGCCCATGAATAGAACCCTTTATACCCTACTGTTTCATCTCGGCCTGCCACTGGTTGCCCTGCGCCTGTGGTTACGTGCGCGCAAGGCTCCGGCATATCGCCAACGCATCGGCGAGCGGTTCGCCAGCGGCCTGCCTGCCATGCAGCGCGGTGGTATCTGGGTGCATGCGGTGTCAGTGGGCGAAAGCATCGCGGCCGCGCCGATGATTCGCGCGCTGCTGCTGCAATACCCCCAACGGCCGATCACTGTGACTTGCATGACGCCCACAGGTTCGGAACGAATCAAGGCGCTGTTCGCCAGCGAGCCGCGCATTCAGCATTGCTACCTGCCGTATGACTTGCCCTGGGCGGCAGGGCGTTTTCTCGATTATGTGCAGCCCCGGCTGGGCATCATCATGGAAACCGAGCTGTGGCCCAACCACATCCACCAATGCGCCCTGCGCGGGATCCCCGTGGTGCTCGCCAATGCGCGGCTTTCGGAGCGCTCGGCAAGGGGCTATGCGCGCTTTGCCAGGCTTGCCCGGCCGATGCTGGCGCAAATGGCCTGGTTCGCGGTGCAGACTGAAGTTGAGGCGCAGCGCTTCCGTGACCTGGGCGCGCGTCCCGAGTGCGTTGCGGTGACCGGCTCGATCAAGTTCGACCTGAGCATTGACCCGCAATTGTTGGAACGTGCCGCGCACTTGCGTGAGCAATGGCAGGCGACGCAGCGCCCGGTATGGATCGCCGCCAGCACCCATGCGGGCGAGGATGAAAGCGTTCTTTCAGCTCATCGCACGTTATTGACGAGCCATCCTGATGCGCTGCTGATCCTGGTGCCGCGTCATCCCGAGCGTTTCGACAGCGTGCATGCGCTGTGTCAGCAGCAGGGTTTTGCGACGGTTCGGCGCTCATCCGCGCAGGCTGTCACGCCGGAAGTCTCAGTGCTGATGGGCGATACCATGGGCGAATTGCTGTTTCTCTATGCGCTGGCGGATATCGCTTTTGTGGGCGGCAGCCTGGTGCCTAATGGCGGCCACAACCTGCTGGAGCCTGCGGCGCTGGCCAAACCGGTACTCAGCGGCCCTCACCTGTTCAACTTCCTCGAGATTGCCGCCATGCTGCGCACTGCCGGTGCGTTGCAGGAAATCAGCGATGCGACCACGCTGGCGACCGCCGTGCAGGGGCTTTTCGACCAGCCACAGCAGGCTCGCGGCATGGCCGATGCAGGGCTTGCGGTGATGAAGGCCAATCAGGGCGCTCTGCAACGTCTGCTCGACGGAATCGGGCGGTTGATGGGCAAACGCTGAGTCGGAGAGGACGCAGAGCGTCCGGAACGGCATGCCCACGCGGAGCATGGGCACGATAGTCGAGATTCTCGTTCCTCACGCTCCAGCGTGGTAATGCATTTCGTGACGCTCTGCGTCACCTGTCAGCGCTTTGCAGGTCGCTCGAAGTTCTTCTGTGCGGCAGTTGCCAGGTCGGGCGGAAGGAAGTCCTTGTCCGGGTTGTAATCAGCCTTCAGGTAGCGTGAAAGATCCTGCAGGTCGCCCGGGTTCAAGGTGCCTGCTGCCTGCTTGAGGCGCAGGTTGTCGAGGATGTAGTCATAGCGCGTGTTGTTGTAGTCACGCACCGAGGCATACAACTGGCGCTGCGCATCCAGCACGTCGACGATGTTGCGGGTGCCCACCTGATAACCTATTTCGGTGGCTTCCAGCGCGCTCTGGTTGGAGATGATCGACTGTTTGCGGGCCTGGACCTGCTCGACATCGGTATTCACCGCACGGTGCAGGTTGCGCGTATTTTCCACCACCTGACGACGCAGGCTTTCACGGCGTTGCTCGCTCTGGCTCAGGCGCGCATAGGCTTCGCGTACCTGTGAACTGGTCAGGCCACCGCTGTAGATCGGGATATTCAGCTGCACGCCAATACTGCGCTGCTCGACGTCGCCGCCATAATTGCGCCCGGTGTAATTGGGGTTGCTAAAACCCAGTGCGTCGTTGTCGCCACGCTGATAAGTCGCCACGGCATCAAGTGTCGGGGCGTGCCCGGCCTTGCGCTGACGCAGGGTTTCCTCGGCAGCACTGACCGCGTAATTACTGGCCAGCAGGTTGAGGTTCTGTTGTGCTGCGGTATCGACCCAGGCCTTGGCATCGTTTGGCGTTGGCGCCAGCACAGGCAAGGTATGCACGATGCCTTCGATGGAGTTGTATTCACGGTTGGTCAGCGTCACCAGGGCTTGAAACGCATCATCCACCTGGCGCTTGGCGAGAATCCGGCTGGCACGCGAGGTGTCGTAGCTGGCCTGCGCCTGCAACACGTCGGTCTTGTCCGACAGGCCGACATCGAAACGCTCGTTGGCCTGATCGAGCTGGCGTTTGAACGCTGCCTCCTCGGCCTTGGTCGAGGCCAGATTGTCCTGGGCGCGCAGCACGCTGAAATAGCTTTGTGCCGCTTGCAGGATCAGGTTCTGCTCGGTAGCCGACAGCTCGAGTGCCGCCTGCTCGTTGCTCGCCTCGGCGGCCTGCAACTGGAACCAGCGGTCGGCACGGAAGATCGGCTGGCTCAGGGTGGCTTGATAGACGTTACCGCTGCGGGTGGCCACGGTTCTGGGCTGGTCGATACTGGTGCGGGTATTGTTGCTTTGTGCACTGCCGGAAATGTTCGGCAGCAAACCGGCGCGGGCCTGCGGTACGGCTTCCTTGCGGGCATCGTAATCGGCGCGGGATGCCGCAAGGTCGGCATTGTTGTCCACCGCCTGCTGATAGACATTCAGCAGACCAGTCTGGGTCGGCAGTGGCATATCGGCTGCCCACGTCAGGCCGCTGGACGCAAACGAAACGGCCACAACCAACGAAAGTTTGCGCAGCATGAGGCATTCCCTGTTCATGAAGAAAGTAATCACGGTTTAAGAGAAACCGGGTTAGCGAGTGTAGAGCCAGACTCTTTTAGCAACAATCGGCGATTTGCGCCATTTATCGAGCCCTGTGCAAATAGGCTGGCATTGCGACCGCGCCCCGGCATAGACTGATCGCGTTCTTGTCGGGGTGCCTTGCTGTGAGGCTGAGATCGGTTAAACCGGATCCCGTTGAACCTGATCAGGTTAGCGCCTGCGTAGGGAACAAGATTTCTCGTCTCCCGGCGAGTCCTCTTGAGTATCGTCCGGGGTCGATTGTTCAAAAAATGAACAGCGTACGTCTCCTTTCGATACTCAGCACCAGCACTGGTGCACCCGTCCGTCACGTCAGGTCACTCCGACAATAAATCCGTAACCGGATGTCTGGAGAGCCGTGATGAGTACAACACTAAAAAATGCAGCCCATTTGAGCGAGTCGGCACAAGTCGATTCCGGATCGGTACAGCCGTTTACCCGTTCGCAGAAAATCTACGTTCAGGGCTCGCGCCCGGACATCCGCGTGCCGATGCGCGAAATCACTCTGGACGTCACACCGACTGACTTCGGCGGTGAAATCAACGCGCCGGTCACGGTCTATGACACCTCCGGCCCGTACACCGACCCCAACGTGATCATCGACGTGCGTAAAGGCCTGGCGGATGTTCGCTCGCCGTGGATCGACTCGCGCAACGACACCGAGCGCCTGGCGGGCTTGAGTTCCAACTTCGGCCAGCAACGCCTGAGCGACGCCGAACTGACCGCGCTGCGCTTTGCTCATGTGCGCAACCCGCGCCGGGCCAACGCGGGGGCCAACGTCAGCCAGATGCACTATGCGCGTCAGGGCATCATTACCGCCGAGATGGAATACGTTGCCATCCGCGAAAACATGAAGCTTCAGGAAGCCCGTGCCGCAGGCCTGCGGACCCAGCAAAATGCCGGGCACAGCTTCGGCGCGAGCATCCCGAAGGAAATTACTGCCGAGTTCGTGCGCGAAGAGATCGCCCGTGGTCGCGCGATCATCCCGGCCAACATCAACCACGTCGAACTGGAACCGATGATTATCGGCCGTAACTTTCTGGTAAAGATCAACGGCAACATCGGTAACAGCGCGCTGGGATCTTCCATCGAAGAAGAAGTCGCCAAGCTGACCTGGGGCATTCGCTGGGGTTCTGACACGGTCATGGACCTGTCTACCGGCAAGCATATTCATGAAACCCGTGAATGGATCATCCGCAACTCGCCGGTGCCGATCGGCACTGTGCCGATCTATCAGGCTCTGGAAAAAGTCGGCGGTGCGGCCGAGGATCTGACCTGGGAGCTGTTCCGCGACACACTGATCGAGCAGGCCGAGCAGGGCGTTGATTACTTCACCATCCACGCCGGTGTGTTGCTGCGTTATGTGCCGCTGACCGCCAAGCGTGTGACCGGGATTGTCAGCCGTGGTGGTTCAATCATGGCCAAGTGGTGCCTGGCGCATCACCAGGAAAACTTCCTGTACACCCATTTCGAAGACATCTGCGAAATCATGAAGGCTTATGACGTCAGCTTCTCGCTGGGCGATGGCTTGCGTCCGGGCTCGATTGCCGACGCCAACGATGCGGCGCAGTTCGGTGAGCTGGAAACCTTGGGTGAACTGACCAAGATCGCCTGGAAGCACGACGTGCAGACCATGATTGAAGGCCCCGGTCATGTGCCGATGCAGTTGATCAAGGAAAACATGGACAAGCAGCTGGAATGCTGCGACGAAGCGCCGTTTTACACCCTTGGCCCGCTGACCACCGATATTGCGCCGGGGTATGACCACATCACGTCGGGCATCGGTGCCGCGATGATTGGCTGGTTCGGTTGCGCCATGCTGTGCTACGTCACGCCCAAAGAGCACCTGGGGCTGCCGAATAAGGATGACGTGAAGACCGGGATCATCACCTACAAGATTGCTGCCCACGCAGCGGACCTTGCCAAAGGCCATCCAGGGGCGCAGATCCGTGATAACGCCTTGAGCAAGGCGCGTTTCGAGTTCCGCTGGGAAGACCAGTTCAACCTTGGCCTGGACCCGGACACCGCGCGCTCTTACCACGACGAAACCCTGCCCAAGGACTCGGCCAAGGTCGCGCATTTCTGTTCCATGTGCGGGCCGAAATTCTGCTCGATGAAAATCACTCAGGAAGTACGCGAGTACGCCGCCAACCAGCGGATCGAAGCAGTCGACGTCGATGTAGCCAAAGGCCTGGCCGAGCAGGCCGAGCGCTTCAAGCAGGAAGGCAGCCAGTTGTACAAGAAGGTGTAGAAAGCGGTACGTGCACGACAGAACACCGCTAGCGGTTATCGCTACGCTCCAGCATTGGGCTTTACGACTCGGAGCGTCGCACGATAGTTGCGATTATCGTTCCGCACGCTCCAGCGTGGGCATGCAGGTCTCGACGCTCTGCGTCGTCAAGAGGACGCAGAGCGTCCAGAAAGGCATGCGACGCAGAGCGTCGCATGATAGATGAGATTATCGTTCCGCACGCTCCAGCGTGGGAATGCAGGTCTCGACGCTCTGCGTCGTCAAGAGGACGCGGAGCGTCCAGAACGGCATGCGACGCAGAGCGCCGCACGATAATTGCGATGATCCCACGCTCTGCGTGGTAGCGCTGTTCTGGAAGCTCCGCGTCCGATCCCGAATCACCGATCAACACCCCACACGAGACACCAACGTGAACACACCTGGCACCTATTCTCCCGACACCCCCATCCCTGCCAGCCAGCGGGTATTCGGTGGGCGGGATCTGTTCTCCCTGTGGTTCTCCCTCGGCATCGGTTTGATGGTGCTGCAAACCGGGGCCTTGCTGGCGCCGGGGCTGGGTATGTCCGGCTCGATGCTGGCGATTTTCCTCGGCACGCTGGTGGGCGTTTTACTGCTCGCCAGTGTCGGCGTGATCGGCAGTGACACCGGTTTGTCTTCCATGGCAGCCCTCAAACTCAGCCTGGGCAGCAAAGGCGCATCGCTGCCCGCAGTGTTGAACCTGCTGCAACTGATGGGTTGGGGTTCGTTCGAGATCATCGTCATGCGCGACGCCGCCAGTCTGTTGAGCGATCGGGCTTTTTCGCAGGGCAGTCTGTGGACCAGTCCGCTGCTCTGGACACTGTTTTTCGGAGCGCTGGCCACTCTGCTGGCGGTCAGCGGGCCATTGACCTTCGTGCGCCGATTCTTGCGCAAGTGGGGAATCTGGATACTGCTGGCCGCGTGTTCATGGCTGACCTGGAACCTGCTGAGCAAGGCTGATCTGGCAGCGCTGAGGGCGACATCCGGGGACGGTTCACTGCCGTTTGCTTCGGGGTTCGACATTGCCATCGCCATGCCGCTGTCCTGGCTGCCGCTCATTGCCGACTACTCGCGCTTCGGCCAACGTGCGAAAAGTGTCTTCGGCGGCACGGCTGCAGGCTTTTTCATCGGTAACTTCTGGCTGATGAGTCTGGGCGTTGCCTATACGTTGGCGTTCGCGCCGAGCGGTGAGGTCAATGCCTTGCTGCTGGCACTGGCCGGCGCAGGTCTGGGTATCCCGTTGCTGCTGATTCTGCTGGATGAGACGGAAAATGCGTTCGCCGATATTCATTCGGCGGCGGTATCGAGTGCTTTGCTGTCACGCATCAAGGTCTAGCACCTGGCATTGACCATCGGCGTGATCTGCACGCTGATCGCCTGTCTGGCACCGCTGGCCCAGTACCAGAACTTTCTGCTGCTGATCGGCTCGGTGTTTGCGCCGCTGTTCGGCGTGGTGCTGGTCGACCATTTCATCCTGCGTCGTCGCAGTGGTCAGGTAGTGGAGGGCGGTTTGCGCTGGATGAGTCTGCTGGCGTGGCTGGGCGGGCTCAGCACCTATCACCTGCTGGCTGGCTTTTACCCGAATGTCGGTGCAACACTGCCAGCGCTCGTTGTCGCTGGCGTGTTGCAGCTGTTGATCGGCGGTGCGATCAACCGCGACCGGGGAACAGTTCCGGCTTGAGGATGCCATTGAGCTGAGGGTAAGGAATCTTCAGCTCGATGTGACCCATCGAATACGGCGCGATGGTATCCACCGAGTACTTGAGGATCACCGCGCCGTAGGTCAGCGCGATGTGTGGCGTGCGCTTGAACGGCCAAGTCTTCATGAACTCGCTGTCTTCATTCATCTTGGTCGAGACCAGCCAGCCCTGGTGGGCCAGTTGGGCCTTCTGCCAGAACTCGCTTTCCTTGCCCGGAATGATCATGTCGGCCAGCGTCAGAACTTTCTGCTGCTGACGCGAATAGTTGATGAACGCCCGGCCAGGGTTGCCGTGGGCACCACCGGTATCCAGGTAGCTGGACAGTTCGACAACCACTATACCGTCATGCTGCTCGCGTACCTTGGCTTGCAGATAACTGCTGTTGCTGCCCTGGGCCTGGCTCAGGAACTGCTCCTGATAGGCTTTGATAGACGCAGGCGGCGAGGCGCTGCTGTCAGCAACGGTCAGTTGCAGCAAGGTCTTCTGAACGATGGCGTCCAGTCGCGGCTCATCGGGAAAATGCACAGTATCGATGTTCACCAGCGGGCAGTCCGCCGTGGTGCAGCCTGGCTTGATCAGCTCGGAGGCATCGCGCTGGACTTGCAGCGGTGTGCGCATGTTGGGCGTGAAGAGGCTTTGGCAGGCGCCGAGCAACAGGGCCAGGCAAGCCAGTGAAGTGATCCTCAGTAACGACATGTTGATCCTTGGCAGTGTCAGTAAAGGCGGTTGCGTTGTGCGTATGCAGGCTGGTTGGACTGTAAACAACGTCTTCGGTTCGATCATGGCAGATTAGAATTGTTTTAAGTCCCGGCCGTCTACCCTGCATCTTCAAGGGGGCTGCATCTTACCGTCGATGCGCGTTAGGATGACCCGATGTCAAAAACGGCGGCAAGCGAGAAACCCATGACCCAGACCACACGATCTGCACCAAGCGCTTTTGAAACCATACAGCGTGAAAACTGCTTCAAGGGCTTCTATAGGCTGGACAAGCTGCATGTGCGCCACGAGCTGTTCGCAGGTGGCATGAGCAAGGAAATCAGCCGCGAGCTTTTCGTTCGCCACGATGCGGTTTGTGTACTTCCTTACGATGCCAAGCGTGACGAAGTGGTGCTCATCGAGCAGTTCCGCGTGGGTGCCATGGAAAAGACCAGCAACCCGTGGCTGATCGAACTGGTCGCCGGGCTGATCGACAAGGATGAACAGCCGGAAGAAGTTGCTCATCGCGAGGCAGAGGAGGAAGCTGGACTGGTGTTCCGCTCGCTTTGGCCCATCACCAAATACTTTCCTTCTCCAGGTGGCAGTAATGAGTTTGTTCACTTGTACCTGGGGCAGTGCAGCAGTGAAGGGGCAGGCGGAATTCACGGGCTTGAGTCCGAAGGCGAAGACATCCGGGTCACAGTCTGGTCATTCGATGACGCAATGCAGGCGATGAAAGACGGAACAATCAAAAACGCGTCGACGATCATCGCCTTGCAATGGCTGGCGCTGAATCGTGCGGAGATAAGGGGTTTATGGTCGTGAATCTATTGCGCGAGCGCTACCGTGTCGACCTTGCCGGACTGCAGGCTGCGTGTGAGGCCAACTACGCGCGCCTGATGCGCCTGCTGCCCGACATGCGCAACGAACAGCGCTCACGCCGCGTCGCCGTCACCCAGGGCGACCAGATGCTGGGCGTACTGGCCGTCGAAGTATTGCTCGACTGCCCGTACACCACCACCCTGCAAGTCCGCCAGGAACACAGCCTGCCATGGCTGCCGGTGCCGGTGCTCGAGGTTCAGGTATACCACGACGCACGCATGGCCGAAGTCATCGGCGCCGAGCATGCGCGGCGCTTTCGCGGGATTTATCCCTACCCCAACGCGGACATGCATCAACCGGACGAAAAAGCCCAGCTCAATTTGTTTCTGGGCGAATGGCTGAGTCATTGCCTGGCGTGTGGGCATGAGTTTGAGGCAGTGCGTTAACGCCTCTTCAATTGTTATCGCACTACTGCTCCTTGGCTTCGCCCTGTATTTATCCCACACCGGATTGACCGATAAGTGACGTCAGCTGACAGCGGGCAGGCTCCAGTCTTGTAGGTGGTTTCTGAAAATCCCCCGGCACCTTGGATTTGAAACCACATGCCTTACATTCGACCTGAATTTATTTGCAGGTATAACGAATGAGTGACTTAGGCACCCCACGATGTCTGTTAGCGTGCTTCTCGGGAGTCACCCTCAGCCTTTTCAGCTATCTCGGGTTGATAACCCTGGCAGGCAGCGCTCTGCGTTGGGAACACTTTCTATATACGGCCATTACCGGAGTGGTCATCGGTATTCTGTCTTTGAGGCTCATGCCGTGGATCGTTCATCTGGCTGGACTGGCAGGAATGATTCTTGGCGTTGTCCTGGAGCTTTTGTTGGCGGGATATCTCTGGCCTGGAATGCCTTATGAGCGGGTGCTGAGCTATCTCTTGGGTGCGGGACTGGCGGGCATGATGTCGGCCGGACTTATTGCTTTAATTGTGCTCAAGCACCGAGCAAATCAGCAAATGTGACCAAATGCTCGTCTGCGCTCACATTCCCGGTTTACCCGCCCGCTGCCACATCACATAATCGCGCTGAATCCTCTCTGGGAGACGGTCTTGCCAAGCGCAGCCCCTTCATCGTCAGTTTTGCTGGTGCAGATATCCGACAGCCACCTGTTCGCCGAGGCGGACGGGGCGTTGTTGGGTATGAGTACCCGCGACAGTCTGGAAAAAGTCGTTGATCTGGTCCTCGCCGAGCAGCCGCAGGTTGATCTTGTGGTTGCAAGCGGGGATATCTCCCAGGATGGCAGTGTCGAGTCTTACGAAGCGTTTCGCCGGATAAGTACGCAGATCGCCGCCCCCGCGCGCTGGTTTGCCGGTAATCATGATGAATTGCCGCAGATGGAGCATGTCGCACAGGCTGAAGGGCTGCTTGAGCCGATCATCAACATCGGCCGGTGGCGGGTGACACTGCTGGATTCGGCAGTGCCCGGTTCGGTGCCAGGTTTTCTGGCCGCTGGGCAATTGCAGTTGCTGGAGCAGTCGCTGAGCGAAGCGCCTGACCGGCATCATCTGGTCTGCCTGCATCACCACCCGGTGGCCATCGGCTGTGAATGGATGACACCCATCGGTCTGCGCAATGCTGACGCGTTGTTTGCGGTGCTGGATCGATTCCCGCAGGTTCGGGCCGTATTGTGGGGGCATGTGCATCAAGAGTTTGACCAGATGCGTAACGGCGTGCGCCTGCTGGCGTCGCCCTCGACCTGCATTCAGTTCGCGCCGGGCAGTGCCGATTTCAAGGTGGACACCACGGCACCGGGCTATCGCTGGCTGCGACTGCATGACGACGGACGGCTGGAAACCGCTGTTTCCCGAGTGGTCGGCATGCAGTTCGAAGTCGATTACGGCGGCACCGGCTACTGAATGAGCGGGCGGACACGTTTCCAGTGAGGTGTTGTAGCGTAAGTCCCTGTAAACTACACGGCTTTGCCTTGCACTCGGGAGCGACAGCGTGACGAGCGACACACCTTCACTGCTATACATCCATGGCTTGAACAGCTCGGCCCTGTCGAGAAAGGCCTGTCAGTTGGCCGCGCTGATGAAATCATTGGGTCTGGCTGATCGTCTGCAAGTCCCTGAACTGCATCACCATCCGCGTCAGGCTGTGGGGCAGCTTGAAACCGTTATAAAGGAGTTGGGACGGCCATTACTGGTCGGCAGCTCGCTCGGCGGCTACTATGCGACTCATTTGGCGCAGCAGCATGGCCTCAAGGCGGTGCTGATCAACCCGGCAGTCAACCCGCATCAGCTGTTTGACGGGTTTCTCGGCGTGCAGCAGAACCTGTACACCGGCGAGCAGTGGCAGTTGACCGAAGACCATATTCAGGCACTGGCCGAGCTGGAGGTTCCTGCTCCCCAGGACCCGCAGCAGTTTCAGGTGTGGTTGCAGACCGGTGACGAGACCCTTGATTATCGTCGCGCCGAGAAGTTTTACCGGGCCTGTGCCTTGCGCATTCAGGCGGGCGGCGACCACAGTTTTCAGGGTTTTGCCGAGCAAATGCCAGCGTTGTTGAGCTTTGCCGGGTTTGCCCCCGATCTGTTGCAGAAGATCGACCTGTCGGCGCTATAGGCGATCGATGCCCGGCCTACTGAATGCAAGAACATTGAACCCCCGAAATTCCATGAAAGATTGATAACGAGAACCCATGGCCAATCCCAGCGCTAGCTCTTATAACGCAGACGCCATCGAAGTCCTCTCGGGCCTCGATCCGGTTCGCAAACGTCCGGGCATGTACACCGACACCTCGCGGCCCAACCACCTGGCTCAGGAAGTCATCGACAACAGTGTCGACGAAGCTCTGGCTGGTCACGCGCGCTCGGTACAGGTCATCCTTCATGCCGACAACTCGCTTGAGGTGTCCGACGACGGCCGCGGCATGCCGGTGGACATTCACCCGGAAGAAGGTGTGTCTGGCGTCGAGCTGATCCTCACCAAGCTGCATGCGGGTGGCAAGTTCTCCAACAAGAACTACCAGTTCTCCGGCGGCCTGCACGGCGTAGGGATTTCCGTGGTCAACGCGCTTTCCACTCAGGTTCGGGTGCGGGTCAAGCGCGATGGAAACGAATATGAAATGACTTTCGCCGACGGCTACAAGGCCACAGAGCTGGCGGTTATCGGCACTGTCGGCAAGCGCAACACCGGGACCAGCGTCTATTTCGCGCCCGATCCGAAGTATTTCGATACCCCGAAGTTCTCCGTCAGTCGTCTCAAGCACGTACTCAAGGCCAAGGCGGTTCTGTGCCCGGGCCTGCTGGTCAGCTTTGAAGACAAGTCCACTAACGAAAAAGTCGAGTGGCATTACGAAGACGGCTTGCGCTCGTATCTACAGGATTCGGTCAGCGACTTCCTGCGACTGCCGGACGAACCGTTCTGCGGCAGCTTCGCCGGTAACAAGGAAGCGGTCGACTGGGCGCTGCTCTGGCTGCCCGAAGGTGGCGACAGCGTTCAGGAAAGCTACGTCAACCTGATCCCTACCGCGCAGGGTGGCACCCATGTGAACGGCTTGCGTCAGGGCTTGCTGGATGCGATGCGCGAGTTCTGCGAGTTCCGCAACCTGTTGCCGCGTGGCGTCAAGCTGGCACCGGAAGATGTCTGGGAGCGAATTGCCTTCGTCCTGTCGATGAAAATGCAGGAACCGCAGTTCTCCGGGCAGACCAAGGAACGTCTTTCGTCCCGTGAGGCGGCGGCTTTCGTTTCCGGCGTGGTCAAGGACGCGTTCAGTCTGTGGCTCAATACCCACTCGGAGCTGGGCCTGCAACTGGCTGACCTGGCGATCAACAACGCCGGTCGCCGCCTCAAGGCCAGCAAGAAGGTTGAACGCAAGCGCATTACCCAAGGCCCCGCGTTGCCGGGCAAGCTGGCTGACTGTGCCGGACAGGACCCGGCGCGCTCCGAGCTGTTTCTGGTCGAAGGTGATTCCGCCGGCGGTTCGGCCAAGCAGGCACGGGACAAGGAATTCCAGGCCATCCTGCCCCTGCGCGGCAAGATTCTGAATACCTGGGAAGTGGACGGCGGCGAAGTGCTCGCCAGCCAGGAAGTGCACAACATCGCGGTTGCCATCGGGGTTGATCCGGGCGCGGCGGACATCAGCCAGTTGCGTTACGGCAAAATCTGTATTCTCGCCGACGCCGACTCGGATGGTTTGCACATCGCCACTTTGCTGTGTGCGTTGTTCGTCCAGCACTTCCGCCCGCTGGTCGACGCCGGGCATGTGTATGTGGCCATGCCGCCGCTGTACCGGATCGACCTTGGCAAGGAAATCTACTACGCGCTGGACGAAAGCGAGCGCGATGGAATTCTTGACCGTCTGGTGGCTGAAAAGAAACGTGGCAAACCACAGGTCACCCGATTCAAGGGCCTGGGTGAAATGAACCCGCCGCAACTGCGCGAAACCACCATGGACCCGAACACACGGCGTCTGGTGCAGCTCACGCTGGATGATTTCGCTGCTACGTCGGAAATGATGGACATGTTGCTGGCGAAGAAACGTGCAGGTGATCGCAAGTCCTGGCTAGAATCGAAGGGCAACCTCGCCGAGGTCCTGACTTGATACGAGCCTGGCTCGCCGCCCTGACCCTGGTTGCCGCGCCGGTTTTCGCCGCGCCGCTTGAGGTCCTGAAACTGCAATCCGAGCACCCGGTAGACGACATGGTCGGCGGCAATCTGTCGGGTCTGGCCATGTGCAATGGCCAGCTGTGGACCGTTTCCGACCGTGACGACAATGTGCTGTACAGCCTTGATGTGTCGCAAAATACCTGGAAGGCAGAAGCACACCGCATTGACGCACCTGCGCCGCACAGCTATCTGCCGCTCAAGCTGCGTTCGCTGGCAGGCCTTTCCGCGTTGGTGCGTGGTGGTGATCTGGATTTCGAGGGCGTGAGTTGTGATGCAGCCGGTAACCGTTATCTGGTCAGCGAGGCCTATGGCACGGTGCTCAAGGTTCCGGTCAGTGGTGCACCGTTCTGGCTGGACTTGCCGCAGGCACTGATAGAACAGGCGCGCGGCCAGGGCATGTTGCAACACTTCAATGCGATTTTCGAAGGGATTGCCGTGAACGCCTCTGGCTGGCCGCCGAGCGCGAGAAGCGCGGGCTGCTGGCTGTGCAGCGCGACAAGGAACAATGGAGCTGCGGGCAAAGCTGCGTGCTGCTGTCCGAAGACGGTAAAGACCTGCTGCCCGCAGAACAGGGGCACAAGACCGTGTCTACGGACTTTTCCGATCTGTCGCTCTACAACGGCAAGCTGTTCACGCTCGAACGTGCGGCCTATCGCATCTGTCGGCGTGGGCTTGAGACCGGGCAGATCGAACGTTGCTGGTCGTTCGCCAAGGAAGCGATGGTGCCTTCGCGTCGTTATGATCAGCCCTACGGCCTGACCGAGGCGCTGGTCGTGGACGAGAAGGGCGCGTGGATCGGCATCGACAATAACTTCGGTGCGCGCGCCGATGGTGAAAAACGCCCGATTGTCTGGCGGTTCGCTGCGCCTGAAGCGGGCTGGAGCGCCGGTCAGTGAGCCAGCCCGCGAATCAACCGCAACCCGGCAAGCGCGCTGGCAAGATATTAATGATCGTGGCCTGGGCTGCTGGCCTGTTTCTGGCGACGCGCTTTTTCGGCAGTTGGGAAGACAAGCAGCAGAACCCTAATACGGTGGTTGCTTCGCAACACGGTGATGGATACATCGAAGTGCAACTGGCGGGTAATCGTCAGGGGCACTTTGTCAGTACCGGCCAGATCAACGGCCGGACGGTAGAGTTCATGATCGACACCGGGGCGACCGACGTGGCTGTACCCGGTGATATGGCTGACAGCCTGGGCCTGAAACGTGGCTTTGCGGTCACAGTCAGCACGGCCAATGGCAACAGCCAGGGTTTTCGGACCACGCTCGACCGCTTGCAACTGGGCGATATTGTCCTGACCAATGTGCGTGCTCTGGTAGCACCCGGTCTGGACGGTGAGCAGGTGCTGCTGGGCATGAGCGCCATGAAACAACTTGAATTCACACAGCGTGGCGGCAACTTGCTGCTGCGCCAGTCAACGAAATAATGAGGCCCGCATGAGCGACTCCCTTGACCTCAGCCTGGATGGTGTAGAACGCCGATCACTGGCTGACTTCACCGAACAGGCCTACCTCAACTACTCCATGTACGTGATCATGGACCGTGCCTTGCCGCATATCGGGGACGGCCTGAAGCCTGTTCAGCGGCGCATCATCTACGCGATGAGCGAACTGGGCCTAGGGGCTGACGCCAAGCACAAGAAATCGGCGCGTACCGTCGGCGACGTACTCGGCAAATTCCACCCGCACGGCGATTCGGCCTGCTACGAAGCGATGGTGCTGATGGCCCAGCCGTTCAGCTACCGCTACACGCTGGTGGACGGGCAGGGTAACTGGGGTGCGCCGGATGATCCCAAGTCCTTCGCGGCCATGCGTTACACCGAAGCGCGCCTATCGCGCTATTCCGAAGTCCTGCTCAGCGAACTGGGCCAGGGCACGGCTGACTGGGTGCCGAACTTTGACGGCACACTGGACGAACCGGCCGTGCTGCCGGCGCGTTTGCCGAACATCCTGCTCAATGGCACCACCGGCATTGCCGTCGGTATGGCCACCGACGTGCCGCCGCATAACCTGCGCGAAGTCGCCAGCGCCTGCGTTCATCTGCTGGACGACCCCAAGGCCACGGTCCCGGAACTGTGCGAGCACATTCTGGGGCCGGACTATCCGACCGAAGCGGAAATCATCACGCCGCGTGCCGACCTGCTGAAAATTTACGAGACCGGGCGCGGTTCGGTGCGCATGCGGGCCGTGTACCGCATTGAAGATGGCGACATTGTCGTGACTTCACTGCCGCATCAGGTTTCCGGCGCCAAGGTGCTGGAGCAGATCGCCGCGCAGATGCAGGCCAAGAAGCTGCCGATGGTTGCCGACCTGCGTGACGAGTCTGACCACGAAAACCCTTGTCGTATCGTGATCATTCCGCGCTCCAACCGGGTTGAGCTGGACGAGCTGATGCAGCATTTGTTCGCGACCACCGAGCTGGAGTCCAGCTATCGGGTGAACATCAACATCATCGGTCTGGATGGCAAGCCGCAGCTCAAGAACCTCAAGACACTGCTCGGCGAATGGCTGACCTTCCGCATCGGTACTGTGCGTCGTCGTCTGCAGTTTCGTCTGGACAAGGTCGAGCATCGTCTGCACCTGTTGGACGGTTTGCTCACGGCTTACCTGAACCTGGATGAAGTGATCCACATCATCCGCACCGCCGAACATCCCAAGGCGGAACTGATTGCACGCTTTGGCCTGTCGGAAATCCAGGCGGACTACATCCTCGATACCCGTCTGCGTCAGTTGGCGCGTCTGGAAGAGATGAAGCTGCGCAGCGAGCAGGAGGCACTGCGCAAAGAGCAGGCCAAGCTTCTGGCCCTGCTGGGCAGTGAGTCCAAGCTGCGCAAGCTGGTCCGTGCCGAACTGATTGCCGACGCTGAAACCTATGGTGACGACCGTCGTTCGCCGATTGTTGCCCGTGCCGAAGCCAAGGCGCTGTCTGAAAACGAATTGATGCCCACCGAGCCGGTAACTGTCGTGCTTTCGGAAAAAGGCTGGGTGCGTTGCGCGAAAGGCCACGATATTGATGCCACCGGGCTTTCCTACAAAGCAGGGGATGGTTTCAAGACGTCGTCCATCGGCCGCTCGAATCAGTTCGCCGTATTCATCGACTCGACCGGGCGCAGCTATTCGGTGGCAGCACACACCCTGCCATCTGCACGAGGCCAGGGCGAGCCGTTGACCGGTAAACTGCAACCGCCACCGGGTGCGGCGTTCGAGTGCGTATTGATGCCCGAAGATGACGCGCTGTATGTGATCGCTTCGGATGCCGGTTATGGGTTTGTCGTCAAAGGCGAAGACCTGCAGGCCAAGAACAAGGCGGGCAAGGCGTTGCTGAGCTTGCCGAACGGGGCAAAAGTCATCTTGCCCCGGCCGGTGCCCGACCGTGAACAGAACTGGCTGGCAGCGGTGACCACCGAAGGCCGCCTGCTGGTGTTCAAGATCAGCGATTTGCCGCAGTTGGGCAAAGGCAAAGGCAACAAGATCATCGGTATTCCGGGTGAGCGGGTAGCCAGCCGAGAAGAATATGTGACCGATCTGGCGGTGATTGCGCAGGGCGCGACGCTGGTACTCCAGGCGGGCAAGCGAACGCTGTCGCTTAAACCTGAAGACCTTGAACATTACAAGGGGGAGCGGGGCCGACGTGGCAATAAATTGCCAAGAGGCTTCCAGCGCGTAGACGCGTTATTGGTGGAAAATAGCTAAAAACATTGATCTGGCACCAGCGTTCTTCGTTTTGCCATGAAGTACGATGCATAATCGCTGGAGTCATGATGCATATTCACGGATGATATGGGGTCTTGGGGTGCATGCGTGGCTCAGTGCCTGCATGGGTCTTGAAAGTACTTATACTGTGGCCTGCCTCGGGGCGGCCACCTGGATGGGATGATGAATTTTCTACGCCTTCCCCTGATCCTGCTGATGACTGGCGTTCTGGGTCTGGCTGGTTGCAGTGTGCGCCAGCCGACCGCGCTTTATCAGCTCGATAGCGGTGAGCCTGGTCAGCCGAAACAGAGTAGTGGTCTGGCAGTATTGCTGGGTCCTGTTTCGGTGGCCGACTATCTGCAACGCGAAACCCTGCTGCAACGCCAGCCTGACGGCACTTTGACCGCATCGCCTGACGGGCGCTGGGCGGGCAATCTGTCTTCGGATATCGACCAGTTGCTCTTGCGTCAGCTGGCCTGGAAGCTGGACAGCCAGCGTGTCGTCATGGCACCTGCGGTTGCCAACTTCACACCGGACGTTCAGGTCGTACTGTCGATCACCCGTCTGGACTCCGGTGCCAAACAGCCTGCCGTTCTGGATGCGCAATGGCGTCTTCTGGACCGTAAAGGTCATGTTCGTGACAGCCGACTGGTGCACCTTGAACAGGTCCATGCCGGCAGCTCCGCAGACCAGGTCAAGGCCCAGGGCATGCTGTTGCAACGCTTGGCCGATCAGGTCAGTACTGCGATCAAGCCGATTTCCTGGCAGCCGATCGAAGAACCGAAAAAGCCCCCGGTTGCCAAGGCCAAAGAGCCTGACAAACCAAGAATTCCAATGGCCTCGCCCATACGTACCGATCTTGAAGTGTTCCGCTTCTAGGGTTGGCCCAACAAAAAGCCCGCAGCGATGCGGGCTTTTTGTTGGACGCGAATCTTCGCTTCTCACACCTCGACGTTCCTGACGCACCACGCAGTCAGGAGGACGCGGAGCGTCCAGAACGGCATGCCCACGCGGAGCATGGGCACGATGGTGATCTTGCGGACACCTATCGTTCCGCACGCTCTAGCGTGGGAATGCCTTGGGTGACGCTCTGCGTCACAGATCTGTGCCGCGCTGCACCGTCAGGATCGGACGCGGAGCGTCCAGAACGGCATGCCCACGCGGAGCATGGGCACGATGGTGATCTTGCGGGCGCCTATCGTTCCGCACGCTCCAGCGTGGGAATGCCTTGGGTGACGCTCTGCGTCACAGATCTGCGCCGCGCTGCCACAGTCAAGGTCGGGCGCCTCTCGTCCTGTGCTTACGCATGTGAACGAGAGGCGGTGGTCAGGCCTTGTTGGATTCGTGCATGCGCGCCAGCTGGCGTTCGAGCATCGAAGGGTAGGGCTCCATCAGGCGTTCCACACAGCATGCGCCTTCAGGGCTGGCGATAGGACGGATACGGGCGCGTTGGCGTATCAACGGGTCGTCGTTGATACGGCGTTCAACCAGCAGCAGGTTGCGGCTGTGCTGAGACAGCGCCAACGCATCCTGCGCCGTTTCAGTCAGCAGCAGGTCGATCTGGCTCAGACCGCTCAGGCCCTCACCCAGCGTCAGGCCCAGTTGCAGTTGCAAGGTGATGCCGCTGTCGGCCACCTCGATCTGCAAGGCATGGCTCAGGGCACGCAATAGCTCGCCGCAGCAGATTGCGTTGGTGAGGTAGTCATCACCGCTTTCGTGGCTGTGAAACAGCATCAGTGTGCTGCCATCGTTCAGGGTATGCAGCTCGCTTTCATACAGCGAGGCGGCCTGATCGAGGCAGTCGCGATAACGTTGCAGCAATTCGGTCAGTCGTGCGCGCGGCAGGCGGCGCAATTGGTCCTGCGCGCCCAATTGTACGGCCAGCACGGCACTGTTGTGCGGCTCAACGGGCGCTACCGGCGCAGCCACCGGGCGTGCGGCTGGTGCAGTGTTCGAGCTGTCACGCAGGTCCGCAAACGGGTCTTCGTCGTCTTCATCTTCTTCGGCAACAATGCGACGCTGGACTGGCGGTGCCGGCAGGCGCGGCTTCGGTTCGCTGCTGCGTGCCGAGACCGGTGGTGCAGGTCGCTCTTCCGGCTCCAGGTACGGATCGTCACCGTCGTCCTCGTCGCCGTCATACTCAGGTTCGGGCAGCGGCTCCGGCTCTGGAACCGGTGGTGCGAACGAGGTGCGCAGTTGCCGGGCCAGATCGCCTATTTCATCCTGGCGGTCGGTAGCCGGGGTGTATGGGTCGATGTCGCGCAGCCAGATGCGCATCTGCATCAATGGCGTGGAGATATGGCGACCGAGGCGCAGGCTCAGGGCCAGCGCCAGGGCCAGCAGAATGCCCGCCAGAATGCCCATGCTCTGCAGGCTGATGGTCATCGGCTGCTGGAACTGCGACATGTCGAGGCTGATGCGCAGATGGCCCGCCATCACGTCCTGGAACGTGATCTTGATTTCATACAGACCCTGAGCTTCCCCCAGCAGACCGTTTTTCGGACGCTGGCCGGCCTCCGCGAGGATGCGGTTATCCACACTGTAGATAGCGGCATGCGCTACCAGCGGGTTCTTGACCAGATTGCCCAGCAGCACGTTGAGACTGAGGATGTCGTTAGACACCAACAGCTCGGTGGCCGAGGTGGCGGTCTGGGTCGTCAGGGCCTGCCCCAGCGCATCGGCCTGTTCATGCATGGCCTGCTTGAATTGCAGACCCATGACACCGGCGTAGATCACCAGCGCCAGAGCGACCAGGATCACGTTATGGCTGGCAATGCGCAAAGCGATCGGTACACGGCGATGACGCAGGGCACGAAAGATGAGCAGGAAGAAATTATCGGTTTTAACGGGCGTGGGCCGGTTCACAGAGCACGGCTCTTTCGGTGAAGTTGTCGCGCAGTATAACGAGCGACCCAGTAGCGGCAAAGCGCTGCCTGTGCCCGGTGGTCACTGAATGTGGTTAGAATGCGGTTTTTTCCACTATAGGGGTGCGCCTTGCGCGAAATCGTCCTGATTAACATCACAGGTGTCGACCGTCCAGGTCTCACTGCTGCCATCACCGGCGTCCTCGCCCAGGGTGGCGTGAACATTCTCGATATTGGTCAGGCGGTTATCCACGACACCCTGTCGTTCGGCATCCTGGTTGAAATTCCGGATACCGTGCAGGGTTCTTCCGTGCTCAAGGACATCATGTTCACCGCCTACAAACTCGATCAGCAGGTCCGTTTCACGGCGGTGTCCGAAGCGGATTATCAGCACTGGGTTGAAGGTCAGGGCAAGGCCCGTCATATCGTCACACTGCTGACCCGCAAGGTTACGGCCGAGCAATTGCAGTGCGTCAGCGCCATTACGGCTAAATACGGGCTGAATATCGATCAGATCGATCGTCTGTCCGGGCGTATGCCGCTCGACACGCCGGCCGACAAGGGCAAGGGTTGCATCGAGTTCACCGTGCGCGGCGAGCCAGCCGACCCGAAAGCCATGCAGGCCGAGTTCCTCGCAGTTGCCCAGGATCTCAACGTAGATATCGCGTTCCAGCAGGATTCGCTGTTTCGCCGCAACCGGCGTCTGGCTGTGTTCGACATGGATTCGACCCTCATTGAGGCCGAAGTGATCGACGAGTTGGCCAAGGCTGCCGGTGTGGGCGAGCAGGTTTCCGAGATTACCGAGCGTGCGATGCGCGGCGAACTGGATTTCAGCGAAAGCTTCAAGGAGCGTCTGGCTCTGCTCAAGGGGCTGGATATCAGTGTGCTGGATGAAATCGGCGCTTCTCTACGCTTGACCGAAGGCGCCGAAACACTGTTCTCCGAGCTCAAGCGTCTGGGTTACAAGACCGCGATTCTCTCGGGTGGCTTCACCTACTTCGCCAAGCAGCTGCAAGCAAAGCTGGGCATCGATTATGTGTACGCCAACGAGCTGGAAGTGGTCGATGGCAAGGTAACCGGCGTCGCCGTAGAGCCGATCGTCAATGCGCAGCGCAAGGCAGACCTGTTGCGCGAGCTGGCGCACAAGGAAGGCTTGAGCCTGGAGCAGACCATCGCGGTCGGCGACGGTGCCAATGACTTGCCGATGCTGGCGATTGCCGGGCTGGGTGTCGCATTTCGCGCCAAGCCGCTGGTCAAGCAATCGGCCAAACAGGCCATTTCGACGCTGGGACTGGATGGCGTGCTATATCTGCTGGGTTTCCGCGACCGCGAAGGAAAGCGCTGACGCTCAGGCCGTGGTGGTTTGCCCCTGATGGCGAGGGGCCAATCGCGACGGCTGTCGCAGTGATCGCTACAGCGTGCCCCACAAGGAATCGAATTCCTGATCCGGCCTGGCCTTTTCGGTTTCGGTCGCTTTCGGGGCGTCGTACATCTGATACTCGAACTGGTTGTAACTGGCGCTGCTGACCTGCCGGTTGCTCAGTGACGCGCGGCGTTCTTCACCGGCGACGTTGATCATCACCTTGTTGCCCTCCTGAAACGGCAGACGCGGTGCGAGCACGGTGGGCGGTTTTTCCATGGCGCGTACTTCCGGCAGCATCAGGGTTCGTAGGTACTGGCTATTCTGCTGTTCGCGAATCAGCTGCATGCCGCACGGTTGGGCAAACGGGGCGATCAGTTCGATCCCCATCTGTGTGCCGCCGCTACGTACCTGGCGGATCCAGCGCACGATTGCAATGCTCCAGCCCTGGCCGGAGTCGTCCTGAATACCCACCAGTTCGCCAGCCTGTAATTGCTGAGGCACTTCCTTCTGCCACGCCAGGCAGTAACCGCCCGGGCTGTGGTTGACGATATTCAGGTCGAAGGTCGGAAACGTGTGCTGACCGTTGGAAAGCGAGTCGTTATCGCCATCGTTCTTCGGGTATTCGATTTCTTCATAGGGCAGCAGGTGCGATGAGGTCTTGCCGCGCTGTGTATCGAAGGCTGAAGCCCAAGGGTCGTCTTCGTCATCATTGGCGATCTTCAGCGAAAAACTCGCAGCACTGCCTGCGCTGTTGAGTTGCAGGAGTTCGCTGAACGACTTCTGACCGGCTACATAAAAATGCAGTGCGCTCATGCCGATGCACAGCTTCAGGGTGCCCTGGCCTGCCGTGCGCTGAAAGGTCCGCTCGGCCACATCACCCCAGGCGGCCGCCAGATGTTGCAGCAGGTCGGTATTGATACCGGTAGGAATCAGCAGTCTGGACGGGCTGCGCTGGTCGTCCGGCAAGGCCAGGTACTGGTTGATTGCCTCTGCCAGCGACTGGGTGTCGATACCCAGTAGCCTCGGTGATTGCTCATCGCTGAACAGGGTGCGATACAGCGGCGGTTTGTCTGCCGTCGGGTCCAGGGCAAACAGGCTGTTGTCCCCGGCAGGCAATTGCAGCTTGACCAGCGGGCTCCAGGCCTCAAGTGCATCGGCCAGTTTGCCGATGTTCAACTGACGCATCTGGTTGCAGCGCGAACACCCCATCAGCAGCGCGATTATATACGTCTGCTCCACACTCAACGCCTTGGTGTGATGAGCCAGAGGCTCTTCGACCGGCGTGTTGTGCAACTGGTACTGGCGGGCAATCTGGTAGATCTGATGCAGTTCGAGCCACAGACCGTCCTGAACCGGGCAGTAAAGCTGATTGGCGCGAATCAGCGGTCCGTTGAGCCCATGAAGTGCTCGTTGCAGCGCGGTGCTGAAAAGTCCGGCCTGATCCCTGGCGTAGCGGGGCGCTACCTGCTGGATGATTTGCTTGTAACCGGTCGCCAGATGGTTTTGCAGGGCCTGGCAGAGATTGGCGACCTTGCGCGGCCGCTCGTCCAGCACAATGGCCTGGTTGAGAAAGTGGCGCTCAAGGTGCTTGCAGACGAAGTACACCTCGGGACGCAGCAGTTCAAGCAGTTGCAGGCGGTTTTCGCTGGGGGTGATCAGTTGGTTCAGCTCGGTCAGCCCTTGATAGAGCTGGCGTGCCATTTCTCCCAGGTTTGCCTTGGGCAGCCTGGAGATCCAGCGTTTGAGGTCGCGGGGGTTGGCTTCACAGAATGTCAGGCTCGACTGCGCTGGCGTGGGGGCACGCAGCAGCAGAGGGAGGCTAAAATTACTCATGTGACAGGCGAACTCCAACAACTCACTGGCCCGGACGGTGGCTTTAAATGGGGGCTGACGTCATCGCGGAGCGGCGACATGTCGAGCATACGCCCATGAAAGTGCGAAGTATCCTACAGCACCGATCAGGCAACTTCACCAGTATCGGCATCACTACGCAGTAAATATGGCCTGAAGCCATTACTGTCCGGTTTTAAACTGCATGAGCGTCCCTGTTAATCGGGCGCCCATGCCAGGCACTGTGACTTCAAGTCACGATCATGCCTGTGTCGGAACTGCCAGTGCCTGGCCCATCTGTACCTTGGAGCCAGCGGTCAGTTGTTCGGCCCATTTCACCTGATTTGGCCCAAACAGCACAATGGCCGTGGAGCCCAGTTTGAAACGGCCCATCTCGGCGCCTTTTTCCAGGTGGATCGGCGCACGCGCTGCTTCGTCGTAGCTGAACGTCTTCAACTCACGCTTGGGCGGCGTGACCAGCCCGGCCCACACCGTCTCGACCGACGCCACGATCATCGCGCCGACCAGCACCACAGCCATAGGCCCGCGCTCGGTGTCGAACAGGCAGACCACTCGCTCGTTACGGGCGAACAGTTCCGGCACGTTTTCAGCGGTGGTCTGGTTGACCGAGAAGATGCGGCCCGGCACGTAGACCATTTCACGCAGCGTGCCAGCCAGTGGCATGTGGACGCGGTGATAGTCCTTCGGCGACAGGTAGACCGTCGCGAACTCGCCACCCATGAACGGTGCCGACAGCTTGGGATCACCGCCGAGCAGTTCCAGTACGCTGAAGCTGTGGCCCTTGGCCTGGAAGATCCGGCCGTGGTCGATAGGGCCCAACTGGCTGATGGCGCCGTCGGCTGGCGAAAGAATCGCGCCCGGCGTGGTATCGAGCGGGCGGGCGTCGGCTTTCAATGCGCGGGTGAAGAACGCATTGAAGTGCTCGTAGGACGTCATGTCTTCGACCAGGGCCTGCGACATGTCCACTTGATAACGGCGGGCAAACCACGCGGTGAAAGCGTTTTTGAACCAGCGTACGCGGCATTCGGCAACGCAGCCTGCCAGTCGGGACAGCAGGTGGTGTGGCAACAGGTACTGACTGATGATGAACAAGCGGTCTTTCATTGAAGGTCCTGAGGATGAGTGTCCTGAATATTTCTGCGAGGCCTGTCGCGGTTCGCTAGAGCGGACAGGTTCGACGGTTTCGGCTGGTGCTGGCTGCGCAGGCGCGACGGGTTGCGCAACCTCGACTGCCTCGGCGGGCGCGGCGGCCACTTCCGGAAGTTCTACCGGTGTCTCCGGGTGATTGCCCCATTCACTCCACGAGCCGGCATAGGCCTTGACCCTTGGGTAGCCCAGCGCTTTCGCCACCAGATAGGTGAAGCCCGAGCGGTGGTGAGTCTGGCAATGGGTGATCACTTCCTTGTCGGGCGTGATGCCCAGGTCGCGAAGAATCTCCGGCATGTCCTGACGAATACGCAGGTTACGCGCCTTGTCCATGCCCGCAGTCCATTCGAAATTGACCGCGCCGGGTATGTGTCCGCCCTTGGCCGCGACTACTTTTTCGCCCGAATACTCGGTCGGGCCGCGAGCGTCCCAGATTGCCAGGTCGGCGGCGCCCAGACGGCTTTGCAGGTATTCACGCGTGGCGGTAGGTTCGTCGTGCAGCGTCAGCGTCACCGGGCCGCCTGCAACGGGTGCAACGTCTGTGCTCAACGGCAGCGATTGCGCTTCCCAGGCCAGCACGCCGCCATCCAGATAGTGATAATGGTGGTGGCCGATGACATCCAGCAGCCAGATAAAACGCCCGGCCCAGCCGCCGCCTTCGTCATCGTAGACGACATAGACTGCATCGGGATTGTGGCCCAGCTCGCCGAACAGCTGCTGCAGATCGGCAGTGTCGGGCAGTAGGCCTGGTGCAGGAGGTTTGCCCAGTTGCGTACGTTTCGGATCGACAAAACGGGCGCCGCGAATGTGCCCGGCTTCGTAGCGAGCGCTGCTGGTCAGATCCACGAGGATCAATTCCGGGGCGTCTAGACGCTCAAGCAGATCGTTGGGTTCGATGACCAGCGACAAGCCATTGAATGCGGACATTTGCAGCCTCCGATGAAAGGAAAGAGGCGAATTGTACGCCAGGCCTCACGCTTTGCGATGACTAAAGATGCCAAGTGCCTTTTCAATACATTGCGCGGTTTTTCCGAATGCCTGGACGGAAATTTCCGACAAGGCCCCACCACCCTGGTCGGCGACCACCAGCAGCATGACTTTACCGTTGTTGCTCAGCGAGCGAATAAGCCAGTGCTGGCCACTGAACAGGGTTTTCAGTGGCGCGGGCAGCAGGGCGGCAAACTGCGCATTGTTCGCGGGCGTCATGCGCAACTGCGTCGGCTGGGTCAGCAAGCGTTGCAACACGGTGCTTTCCTTGATGAACAGCTGCAAGGAGGCGGTTTCGGGCGGCAGTCCGGCCATCTGATTGACGCGCAGTACGGTCGAGGTCTTGTCCAGCATCAGCAGCATGACCCGCTCCATACCGCACGACATGAACGCGTCGCGCGCCGAGGTGGTCAAGTGCATGGCGTTGATGAACGGGCTGGGGTCCTGCAGCAGCTCGGCGCAGTGCTTGCGCCATAGCTGCAGGGCGTCGGCCGAGGGCGGTGGGGCGGGTTCGTTGTCGCGCCTTACGCGACGCGCATCCCAGGGCCAGAGCAGCGATTCGGCCGGGTACCAGAGGTCTTTTTCCGCATGAATACGCGCGCTGCTGGCAGCGTTTTGATGCGCTTGCTGCTGCACTTCGCTGATCGACTGTTGCAGGTAAAGGCTGGTCAGCCGTTCCCAGCGCAGGCAATGCGGGCTGTTCCAGGCATGTTGCGCCGCCAGCGCCAGGCCGTTACCCAGCAAAACAGTATTGGCTGGCTGGTTCAGCCAGCGCCGCAGGTTGGGGTCGGCGTCCATGAGTTGTTGCTGTTGCAGCGGGCTGTGTTCTTCGCGGGCGATGCGCAGCACCTTGGCCAGATCGCGTCGCTCGTTGATCAGCAACTTATAACCGCGCGTAACCCAGATCGGCAGGCGCCAGAATTCGGCGAGTGCCAGGCACAGCTCCAGCAGATTGACGCCGAACAGCTCTTTTTCCACTGCAAGGCTGGAATGGCCCTTGTGGATAACCCGCAACTCAAGCTCTTCGAGCAGCTTCGGATAGGCCAGCGCCATCGGCCAAAGGGGGGAGAGGAACAGCAGGCTGCCCATATGGATGTCTTGCCAGAGTCGTGCAAGGCGACTGGCAAACAACCCGTTGGCCTGTTGTGTGGCGTGCTGGCTGACAAGAATCAATTGGCGATAGACCGCGGGAATTTCCTCGGGCGGCTTGGCCGGCAAGCGGCCCAGAAGGATTTCAGTACGCGCCAGCCCCAGGCGGTTGATCGCAATCTCGAGGCTCTCGGCCTGCTCGGTCAAACCGTGGGTGTGATGGTTGGCCTCGCGCATCACACTCAATACCAGTGCGGGGCTTTCCTGCATCATTTCAGCGATTTCACGCAGCGAGCGGCGACTGTCGTTCAATGCTGCGCGAACGTGCCCATGATTGACCGCCGGGACCGGCAACGCGATGCCGTCAAGCAATTTGACCCAGGCATCCAGCGTTTTCGGAACGAGATGATGTGCTGCGTGTGCTGTCGACATTCGATGGCCTGTGCGGCTGATTATCTGAGCTGGGAAACCGCCAGCGTACGGGACGCTGAGGCCATTTTCCTCCTTTTATGGAGGCGGATAAATGGGTTTTTCAAAAGAACCGGCTATAGTCTGGCCCAGTTAGGCCGATAAGGAGAAGAAGAGATTCAAGAACTTCCGGACTGTCCCTGAACCCGACTCAGTAAAGTATTTTTTCCTATGGCTAAAATCATCGGCATCATTGTCGTTATCGCAAGTGTCCTCGGCGGATATGTGCTGTCCCATGGCAAGATCATGGCGCTGTTCCAGCCCTACGAGGTCTTGATCATCGGCGGTGCTGCACTGGGCGCGTTCCTCCAGGCCAACCCTGGCTACATGACCATGCACGTGTTCAAGAAGTCGCTGAAGATGTTCGGTTCGCGCTTCACACACGCCTATTACCTCGAGGTGCTGGGGCTGGTATACGAAATCCTCAACAAGAGCCGCCGTGAAGGCATGATGGCGATTGAAGGGGATATCGAAGACGCCGCCTCCAGCCCGATCTTCGCCAAATACCCTGGCGTGCTGAAAGATGAGCGCATGACTGCGTACATCTGCGATTACCTGCGCATCATGTCGTCCGGCAACATGGCTCCTCACGAGCTGGAAGGCCTGTTCGACATGGAACTGCTGAGCATGAAAGAAGAGCTCGAGCATCCATCCCATGCCATTACCGGTATCGCCGACGGTATGCCCGGCTTCGGTATCGTGGCAGCGGTACTCGGTATCGTGGTGACCATGGCGTCGCTGGGGTCGGGCGACAAGGCTGCAATCGGCATGCACGTAGGTGCTGCGCTGGTAGGTACCTTCTTCGGTATTCTTGCGGCATACGGTTTCTTCGGTCCGTTGGCCACCTGCCTTGCCCATGATGCCAAGGAAGAAATGAACGTCTACGAGAGCATCAAGGCGTCGCTGGTGGCGTCGGCCTCCGGCATGCCGCCTTCGCTGGCCGTCGAATTTGGCCGCAAGGTTCTCTATCCGCTGCATCGCCTCAGCTTCAGCGAGCTGGAACAAGCGGTTCGCGGTCGCTAAGTCATGGAAAATAATCAGCCGATTATCATCAAGCGCGTAAAGCGCTTTGGTGGCGGACATCACGGCGGTGCCTGGAAAATCGCGTTTGCCGACTTCGCGACGGCGATGATGGCGTTCTTTCTGGTGCTGTGGCTGATGTCTTCTGCCACGCCCGAACAGTTGCTCGCGGTGGCCGGTTACTTCAAGGACCCGGTCGGTTTTTCGGACAGCGGTTCGCCGTATGTGATCGACCTGGGCGGCTCGCCCGAGATGTCGCCGAATCAGACGCTGAACCCTGAGGTCAAGACCACACCGTCACCTGACACCGTGCCCCTTGAGGCCGAGACTTCCGAGACCAAAGCTGAAGAGGTCGAGCAGGAGCGTCTGGAGATGCTCTTGCAAGAGCTGCAGAACAAGGTCGAGGAAAACCCGCAACTGCAGAAATTCAAGGACCAGATTCTGTTCGAGATCACCCAGGACGGTTTGCGTATCCAGATCATGGACGCTGACAACCGGCCGATGTTCGACTCGGGCAGTGCACGTCTCAAGCCTTATTTCGAAGACATCCTGCTGGCAATGGCTGACACCATCAAGAGCGTGCCGAACAAGATCAGTATCAGCGGTCATACCGATGCGACACCTTTTGTAGGCAACGGCGGATTCGGTAACTGGGAACTGTCGGCCAACCGCGCCAACGCTGCACGTCGTGCGCTGGTGGCCGGTACCTATCCGGACTCACAGGTGGCCAGAGTGGTGGGTTATGCCTCGTCAGCTCTTTATGATCACGAGAATCCGACCAATCCGGTCAACCGCCGCATCGACATTGTGGTTTTGACCAAAAAGGCTCAGCAGCGTATCGAAGGCGACCAGAACTCCGGTGGTGCGCCTCAGTCCAAACCTGCGCCCGCCGCTCCTGCTACTCCCGCTGCTCCGGGGGCTTCGACAGCGGCGCCGCCAGACCCACAGGCATATGCCCAGCCTCACGAGATCCGGCAAAAGCTGAATATCTTTGACGATGGCAAGTTGCGGGTCGAGCCAGCCCAGAACTGAGCTGCAACCGATACAGAAGCGCCGCGATGATCGCGGCGTTTTTGTGTGCGGCGTTCGGTGCTCAGTAACTGTCTTGCGGCAGGCTGGCAATGATCGAACGGTAGCTGTTCATGCGCTGTTGCTGCACGCGGCCATCTTCAAGCCCCTTGAGCAGGGCGCAGCCCGGTTCGCGGTCGTGCTTGCAGTCGCGAAAGCGGCACGTGCCGATCAGGTCGTTGAATTCGATGAAGCCAGCTTCTACGTCTGCACGGCTGACATGCCCCAGGCCGAATTCGCGGATACCCGGTGAGTCGATCAGATCGCCGCCACGCGGAAAGTGGAACAGGCGGGCGGTTGTGGTGGTGTGTGTGCCCTGGCCGGAGACTTCGGACAACGGGCCGACCCGGGTATCCGTTTCCGGCAGCAGGCTGTTGACCAACGAAGACTTGCCGACGCCGGACTGGCCAACGAACACACTGATGTGGCCATCAAGCTGGCTTTGCAGTGTCTGCATGCCATCGCCATGATGCGCCGACACTTCCAGCACCGGGTAACCCAGTGTGCGGTAGACCGCCAGCAACGCATTGAGCGCGGGCGCATTCTGTTCGTCGATCAGGTCAGCCTTGTTGAGCAGCAGCAGCGGACGAATCCCGGCATGCTCGGCGGCCACCAGATAACGGTCGATCAGGTTGGCATGTGGCTCGGGCATGGGTGCGAACACGATCACGATCAGGTCGACGTTGGCCGCCACAGGCTTGAGCTGGCCGCGTGAGTCCGGGCGGCGCAGTTCGGTGGTGCGAGGCAGTTGCGCAACGATGACGCCAATGCCCTGATTGCCGGCGCGCCATACGACGCGATCGCCGGTCACCAGTGCAGGCAGGTTGGCGCGCAGGTGGCAGCGGAAGACCTGACCGCTTGCTTCGCCTTCCTGAGCCTCGACTTCGACCTGAACACCGAAGTGAGCAATTACAAGACCGGTCTGTTCGGGGCCGAGGTCGCCGCCTTCCAGTGTTTCAAGCGTAGCGGACTCGCGTTTTGCCGCGCGGGCAGCACGCTCGCCCTGAATTTTTTCGATGCGCCAGTTCTGACGACGATTGAGTTGGCGTTTGGCCATGGGTGTTCCGATGTGATGTAACCGATGAATTAGGCAGTACGATTGATCGGCAGGAGTCTAGCACGGCAGGGTGAGCTAAACTGCGCGCCTACGCTGAGGAGTCGACACATGCAGAACAAGCAGAACCTGATCTGGATCGATCTGGAAATGACCGGTCTGGACCCTGATACCGATGTCATCATCGAAATGGCCACGATCATCACCGATAGCGAGCTGAACACCCTGGCCGAAGGCCCGGTAATCGCTGTGCACCAGAGTGACGAAACGCTGGCGAAAATGGACGAGTGGAACACCCGCCAGCACGGTGGCTCGGGCCTGACCCAGCGAGTACGCGAAAGCACCATCAGCATGGCTGAAGCCGAGGCGCAGACCCTTGAGTTCATCAAGCTGTGGGTGCCCGAGCGCAGTTCGCCGATCTGCGGCAACAGCATCTGCCAGGATCGCCGCTTCCTGTATCGCCACATGCCGACGCTGGAAAACTGGTTCCACTACCGCAATCTGGATGTCTCGACCCTCAAGGAACTGGCGGCGCGCTGGTCCCCCGAGCTGAAATTCAAGAAAGGCAGCACCCACCTGGCGCTCGATGACATCCGCGAGTCGATTGCCGAGCTGCGCTTTTATCGTGAGCACTTCATCAAGCCTTGATCAAGACTCGCGCGTGCAGTGAATAATCTTCGCTGCACTCTTTCAGTGCGTTGGTCGGCTGGTTAGACTGCGCGCCTTTGTCGCAGAGTCCCCGCCATGTTGCTGATGCTTTATCTGATTGCCATCACTGCTGAAGCCATGACTGGCGCGCTGTCTGCGGGCCGTCGAGGAATGGACTGGTTCGGCGTGGTGCTGATTGCTTGCGTCACAGCGCTGGGCGGCGGCTCGGTGCGCGATGTGCTGATCGGCCATTACCCGCTGACCTGGGTCAAGCACCCGGAATACCTCATATTGACCAGTGTGGCAGCGTTGGTGACGATCTTTATCGCGCCATTGATGCGCCACCTGCGCTCGTTGTTTCTGGTGCTGGATGCGCTGGGGCTGGTAGCCTTCACCCTGATCGGCTGCATGACTGCGCTGGAAGCCGGGCATGGTCTGGTGATCGCGTCAGTGTGCGGTGTCATCACCGGGGTCTTCGGTGGCATCCTGCGCGACATCTTCTGCAACGACATTCCGCTGATCTTCCCTCGCGAACTGTATGCCAGCGTTTCATTTCTGGCCGCGTGGTGTTTTTTGCTGTGCCAGTACCTGCAACTGCCGGATGAACAGGCCGTGCTCATCACCTTGTTCGGCGGCCTGCTGCTGCGCCTGCTGGCGATCCGATTCCGCTGGGAAATGCCCAAATTCGTCTATAAAGACGAGCCCTGAAGAGGGCGCAGAACGCCCGGAGCTGCATGCCCATACGGAGCACTCTGCTTCATTCACATCCTGAGATGCCCGCAGAGTGGGCTTCTGCCCGGAGGGCGTGGGAGCTTCAGGAGGTCACGACGGCTGCGATGGGCTGCGAAGCGGCCCTGAAACCTGCTGACTCTGTTGTGTCTGATGCACCAAGGCGACCGTTTTTGCTACCGGTTCCCGACAGTTCGCGGACAAGTCCGCTCCCTCGCAAGTTAAGCGTCGCCCGGCTCGCTCAGACGCGTTAGCCCTCTGCGTCTGCCACCCCATGCCTCTGCAACGCCCATTCCACATGCTCCCTGACCAATTCCGAGGGATAGTCGCGCCGTGCGTGCAGGGCTTCGATCACCGGGATGGTGGAGGGCGCGTTGCCCAGTCCGACAGCCAGGTTGCGTAGCCAGCGTTCGTACCCGGCGCGGCGCAGGGGCGAGCCTTCTGTACTAGTGAGGAATTTGTCTTCATCCCATAAAAAAAGCTCGGCCAGCCCGGCGTTGTCCAGGTTATGGCGCGGCTGGAAATCGCTCTGGTCGGTTGGTCGTGCAAAGCGGTTCCACGGGCAGACAATCTGGCAATCGTCGCAACCGAACACCCGGTTGCCGATCAGTGGCCGCAGCTCTTCTGGAATCGCGGTCTTGAGCTCGATGGTCAGGTAGGAAATGCAGCGCCGTGCGTCCAGCACATAAGGCCCTACAAAGGCCGCCGTCGGGCAGATGTCCAGGCAGGCCGTGCAGCGCCCGCAATGTTCCGTCGCATGCGGCGCATCCACCGGCAGCGGGATGTCGACAAACAGCTCGCCGAGAAAGAAAAAGCTGCCCGCCTTACGGTTGAGCACCAGCGTATTCTTGCCGATCCAGCCGAGCCCGGCTTGTTCGGCAATCGCCTTTTCCAGCACCGGCGCGCTGTCCACGAACGCCCGAAAACCAAACGGGCCAATGGCCTGAAGAATGCGCTCAGCCAGTTGCTGCAAACGCTTGCGGATCAATTTGTGATAGTCACGGCCCAAGGCGTAGCGTGACACATAGGCTTTTTCCGGTTCTGTCAGGCGCTGGGCCATCTTGGTGTCGCCGGGCAGATAGTCCATGCGCAGCGACACCACGCGCAGCGTCCCCGGCACCAGCTCGTCCGGGTGGGAACGTTTGCTGCCGTGAGCTGCCATATAGTCCATTTCGCCGTGATAGCCTGCATCGAGCCAGCGTTGCAGGTGCTGCTCGTGCTCTGCCAGGTCCAGACCGCTGATCCCCACTTCCTGAAAGCCCAGCTCACGCCCCCATGCCTTGATTGAGACGGCAAGGGCGGCGAGATCATCGGAAGTGGGAAGTACAGCAGTAATAGCGGACATGCGCAGAGAGAAACCGGGGCCAAGGTGCGTATAATTCTGCCAGACATCGGAGCCTATAGACGCATGTTCGACACGAAACCTCATTTACCCGACGCGCTGTACAGCGCCGCGCAGGTCCGCGACCTTGATGCACGGCTGATTGCTGCCGGTACGCCAGGCCTGGAATTGATGCTGCGCGCTGCCCAGGCGCTATGGCGGACGATACTCCGACGCTGGCCGCAGGCCAATGAACTGACCGTGCTGGCCGGGCGTGGCAACAATGCCGGTGACGGGTATCTGGTGGCCGCGCTGGCGCACAAGGCAGGCTGGCAAGTCAGGGTGCTGGCTGTCGGCGACCCGGCTGCATTGAGCGGTGATGCCGCTTCGGCGCACGCGGCGGCTTCCGGCATCGACACTCAGGTATGGGCCGGACAGCCGCTGACCGGCGTGGTGCTGGATGCCTTGCTCGGTACCGGGCTCAATGGCGAAGTGCGCGAGCCCTACGTTTCGGCCATCAAGGCGATCAATGCCAGCGGCCTGCCGGTCGCCGCCGTGGACATCCCGTCGGGCTTGAGTGCAGACACCGGCCAAGCGCTGGGCGTGGCGGTGCGTGCCGATGTGACCGTTACCTTCATAGGCCTCAAACTGGGCTTGTTGACGGGCGATGCGGCGGACCTGGTGGGCGAGCTGGTGTTTGATGATTTACGCGCCGACCCTGCGCTGGTTGCGCAGGTGCCGGTCAGCGCGAAGCGTCTGAGCGCATCCAGTCTGCCGACGCTGGCATCGCGTCCGCGTACTGCACATAAAGGCATGTTCGGCCGGGTGCTTGTCATTGGTGGCGATCACGGTTTCGGCGGTGCTGCCTTGCTCAGCGCCGAAAGCGCCCTGCGCAGCGGGGCAGGCATGCTGACGCTGGCGACCCGCGCCGAACATATTCCGGCCGCCTTGACGCGCATGCCGGAAATCATGAGTGCGGCCATTCGCTCGGCGAACCAGTTGATGGCGTTGATCGAGCCGGCCAGCGTATTGGTGGTCGGTCCGGGGCTGGGGCAGGCCGCCTGGGGGCGTAGTTTGCTGTCGGCTGCCGCCAACGCCGAGCGGCCTCAGGTTTGGGATGCCGATGCTCTGAATATGCTGGCCGCCGGGGCGGTGAGCCTGCCCAAAGGCTGCGTCATCACTCCGCATCCGGGAGAGGCCGCGCGTTTGCTGGGCGTCGGCATCAAAGACATTCAGGCTGACCGGGCCGCTGCTGTGCGGGCGCTGGCGCGCAAGTTCGATACGGTTTGCGTGCTCAAGGGCTCTGGCAGTCTGATCGCCGATGCGAGCGGACAACTGGCGTTGTGCGACCGCGGTCATCCGGCCATGGCCACCGCCGGACTGGGGGACGTGCTGGCCGGGTTGATCGGTGCGCTGCTGGCGCAGCATCTGACGCCATTCGATGCGGCCTGTCTGGCGGTGTGGCTACATGCAAGCGCCGGTCAGAAAGTCGGTGAATACGGTCGCGGGCTGGCGGCCAGCGATATTATTCTTGCCATTCGTCAGTTATTGGAGGAGCTGCAACCGTGTCTGATTTAACGCTGCATGTGGTTGGCGAAGAGGCCATGATGAATTTTGGTGCACGCCTGGCCGCAGTTACCGAAGGCGTGGGCGTCATCTTTCTCGATGGCGATCTGGGCGCTGGAAAAACCACTCTTTCGCGGGGAATGATTCGCGGGTTCGGGCATGCCGGGGCTGTCAAGAGTCCTACTTTCACGCTGGTCGAGCCCTACGAAATAGGTGCCATACGGGTCTTTCACTTTGACCTTTATCGTCTGGTCGATCCCGAAGAACTCGAGTACATGGGGGTGCGTGATTACTTCGACGGCGATGCACTTTGTCTGATTGAATGGCCCCAGCGTGGTGCAGGCTTTTTGCCAAAGCCTGACCTGACCATTACCATTGGCCCGCACGGAGAAGGTCGGTCCGTGATATTGAGCCCGCTGGGCTCGCGTGGCGAACGCTGGTGTGCCACTTTGGCTTTGGAATTCAAATAGATATGGGGTTAGGTATGCGCATGCGCGCGCTGGTTACTGTAGTTGGTCTGCTGCTGATGGCCCTGGCTGTCGAGGCGGTTGCCGCTACGCAAGTAAAAAGTGTCCGCTTATGGCGAGCACCGGACAACACACGTCTGGTATTCGACCTGTCCGGGCCTGTCCAGCACAGCGTATTCACACTGACTTCACCTGATCGTCTGGTGATCGATATCAATGGCGCGACACTCGGTGGTCCGCTGAATGTATCGACAGCCAATACGCCGATCAACAGCATGCGCTCTGCCCAGCGCACGCCGACGGATCTGCGCGTGGTCATCGACCTGAAAAAGGCGGTGACGCCCAAAAGCTTCACGCTTGCGCCGAACCAGCAGTACGGCAACCGTCTGGTGGTCGACCTGTTCGATAACGCCGCCGATGCCAACCCGACACCGGTGATCCCGGATACCGCGGCCAATACCGCGCCCGCTGTCCCGGTTAGCCCGGCCAAGCCTGAAATCAAGTTGACCCCGGTGCCCAACGGCAAGCGCGACATTGTCGTGGTGATCGATGCCGGGCACGGCGGTGAAGACCCGGGTGCCTCGGGCGGTGCCGGGCAGAAAGAGAAAAACGTGGTGCTGTCGATCGCCAAGGAACTGCAGCGCCAGGTCAATGCCGAGAAAGGCTACCGCGCTGAACTGACGCGGACCGGCGACTACTTTATTCCGTTGCGCAAACGTACCGAGATCGCCCGCGCCAAGGGGGCTGACCTGTTTGTGTCCATTCACGCTGACGCTGCGCCGTCCACGGCGGCGTTTGGCGCTTCGGTGTTCGCCTTGTCTGATCGCGGTGCGACCTCCGAAACCGCACGCTGGCTGGCGGACAGTGAAAACCGTTCCGACCTGATCGGTGGTGCCGGTGCAGTAAGCCTTGATGACAAGGACCGCATGCTCGCCGGGGTGTTGCTGGACTTGTCCATGACCGCTTCGCTGTCTTCCAGCCTGAACGTCGGCCAGAAGGTGCTGAGCAATATTGGTCGGGTCACCTCGCTGCACAAATCGCGCGTCGAGCAGGCGGGCTTCATGGTGCTCAAGTCGCCGGATATCCCGTCGATTCTGGTAGAAACCGGCTTTATCTCCAACGCCAACGAAGCCAACAAGCTCAGTTCTGCGTCGCACCAGCAGGCGTTGGCGCGTTCGATCAATTCCGGGGTGAAGCAGTTCTTCCAGCAGAACCCGCCACAGGGCACTTATATTGCCTGGCTGCGTGACAACGGCAAGCTGGCCCAAGGGCCACGCAACCATGTGGTCCGCTCCGGCGAAACCCTGGCCATGCTCGCAGCGCGCTATGACATGAACATTGCCACGCTGCGCAGCGCCAACAATCTGAAAAGCGATGAACTGAAGATTGGCCAGGATCTGCGCATTCCAAGTTCCGAGGTGGCGACTCAGCAATGACCGATCTTCTGCTCGACGGCACCGAAGCCGATAACGCTCAGACTGTCCTGAACGCTGCGCGCATCGAATTGCTCAGTCCGCGTCTGGCCAACCAGATTGCGGCCGGCGAAGTCGTCGAGCGTCCAGCGTCGGTTATCAAGGAGCTGCTGGAAAACAGCCTTGACTCCGGCGCGCGGCGCATTGATGTCGATGTCGAGCAGGCCGGTATCAAGCTGTTGAAAGTGCGTGACGATGGCGGCGGTATTTCCTCGGATGACCTGCCGCTGGCGCTGGCGCGACATGCCACCAGCAAGATTCGCGATCTGGAGGACCTCGAGCGCGTCATGAGCCTCGGTTTTCGCGGCGAAGCGCTGGCTTCGATCAGCTCCGTGGCGCGCCTGACGCTGACCTCGCGCACCCGCGACGCCGATCAGGCCTGGCAGGTGGAAACCGAAGGCCGTGACATGGCACCGCGCGTTCAGCCGGCAGCGCATCCGGTAGGCACATCCGTTGAAGTGCGCGACCTGTTCTTCAACACGCCTGCCCGACGCAAGTTTCTCAAGGCCGAAAAAACCGAATTCGATCACCTGCAGGAAGTCATCAAACGCATGGCGCTGGCGCGTTTCGACGTGGCCTTCCATTTGCGTCACAACGGCAAGACCATGTTGAGCCTGCATGAAGCGCATGACGATACCGCCCGAGCGCGGCGTGTCTCGGCCATTTGCGGGCCGGGCTTCCTGGAGCAGGCGTTACCCATTGAGATCGAGCGCAATGGCCTTCATCTGTGGGGCTGGGTAGGGCTGCCGACATTTTCGCGCAGCCAGGCAGACCTGCAATATTTCTTCGTAAACGGGCGTGCGGTGCGCGACAAACTGGTCGCTCATGCGGTGCGTCAGGCGTATCGCGACGTGCTGTTCAACGGCCGTCACCCCACGTTCGTGCTGTTTTTCGAGGTCGACCCGGCCGCTGTGGACGTCAACGTTCACCCGACCAAGCATGAAGTACGCTTCCGCGACGGGCGCATGGTGCACGACTTTCTTTACGGCACCCTGCACCGTGCATTGGGTGATGTGCGTCCGGAAAACCAGCTGGGTGGCAGCGTACCGGTCGCCGCCGAGCCTCGGCCTACCGGACCTGAGGCCGGTGAGTTCGGGCCGCAGGGTGAAATGCGTCTGGCCAACAACGTGCTGGAACAGCCGCAGGGCGAGCCTTTTGCCCGGCCTGCTGCCGGTGGCGGCGCTGGCAGCGGTTATCAGTATCAATATACGCCTCGGCCCACCTCTGGCGTGCCGGTGGCCGAAGCGCAAAGCGCCTACCGTGAATTCTTCGCACCGCTGCCCAGTGCAGCGTCCTCGTCGCTGCCGGAGTCGCCCGGCGATATTCCGCCGCTGGGTTATGCGCTGGCGCAGCTCAAAGGTATCTACATCCTCGCTGAAAACGCTCACGGGCTGGTGCTGGTGGACATGCACGCCGCCCACGAGCGAATCATGTATGAGCGCCTGAAAATAGCGATGGCCAATGAAGGCCTGAGTGGCCAGCCGTTGCTGGTGCCCGAATCTCTCGCGGTCAGCCAGCGTGAAGCGGACTGCGCTGAAGAACATATCGCGACGTTTCAGCGCCTGGGCTTCGAGCTGCAGCGGCTTGGCCCGGAAACCCTGGCGATCCGCCAGATCCCTGCGTTGCTCAAGCAGGCCGAGGCCAATCGGCTGGTCAGCGATGTGCTGGCGGATCTGATGGAGTACGGCACCAGCGACCGGGTGCAGGCACACATGAACGAGTTGCTCGGGACCATGGCCTGTCATGGCGCGATTCGCGCCAATCGGCGGCTGGCCATCCCGGAAATGAACGGCCTGTTGCGTGACATGGAAAACACCGAACGCAGCGGGCAATGTAACCACGGTCGTCCTACCTGGACCCAGATGGGTCTCAATGACCTGGATAAATTATTCCTGCGCGGTCAATGAATGAATGCTTTACCTCCGGCCATCTTTCTCATGGGGCCTACCGCCGCAGGCAAGACCGACCTTGCGATAGAACTGAGCAAAGTGCTGCCTTGCGAGCTGATCAGCGTCGATTCGGCGTTGGTCTATCGCGGCATGGACATCGGCACCGCCAAGCCTTCAAAAGCACAGCTGGCTGAATATCCACACCGTCTGATCGACATCCTCGACCCAGCGCAAAGCTACTCCGCAGCCGATTTTCGCAGTGACGCCCTGGCGGCCATGGCGGAAATTACCGCGCGCGGAAATATTCCTTTGCTGGTCGGCGGCACTATGTTGTATTTCAAGGCTCTATTGCACGGGCTGGCGGATATGCCGGCTGCCGATGCGCAGGTAAGGGCACAGCTTGAAGCTGATGCACAGGCCTATGGCTGGCAGTCATTGCACGATCAATTGGCGGTGGTCGACCCCGTTTCGGCGGCGCGCATTCACCCCAATGATCCGCAACGACTGATCAGGGCGCTCGAGGTGTATCGGGTCAGCGGAATGAGCATGACGGCACACCGCGAGCAACAAACTGCGCAAAGTACCGAAGCGGCGGCATCAGGGCGTCAGCAATTGCCCTATACTGTCGCGAACCTTGCCATCGCTCCGGCTGATCGCAAGGTGCTGCACCAACGCATCGCGCTACGTTTTGAGCAAATGCTGGATCAGGGGTTTCTGGACGAAGTACTGGCATTGCGCTCAAGAGGCGACCTGCATTCCGGGTTGCCCTCGATAAGAGCCGTCGGTTATCGCCAGGTCTGGGATCACCTGGATGGGAAGCTGACGCGGGATGAAATGCAGGAGCGCGGCATTATTGCAACGCGCCAGTTGGCCAAAAGGCAGTTCACCTGGCTACGCAGTTGGGAGGATTTGCACTGGCTGGACAGTCTGGCCAGCGACAATCTGTCGCGCGCCTTGAAATACCTGGGATCGGTCTCCATATTGAGCTGAGTCCCTGCAATAGCCATCTATCCTTGGGGGGTGGCCGGTAAGCCAATCGAATTCGATTTATTATTTATTGATCCTTAAAGGAGTGCGGCACATGTCAAAAGGGCATTCGCTACAAGACCCTTACTTGAATACCTTGCGAAAAGAGAAGGTCGGGGTATCGATCTACCTGGTCAACGGTATCAAGCTGCAGGGCACGATCGAGTCTTTCGACCAGTTCGTCATTTTGCTGAAGAATACTGTCAGCCAGATGGTCTACAAACACGCCATTTCCACCGTCGTACCGGTTCGCCCGATTCGCCTTCCCAGCGCTACCGACGCTGACGGCGCAGACGCCGAGCCAGGTAACGCCTGATAGGAGTCTGCCTTGTTCTTTGAGCGCCACAGTGGTGGTGAACGTGCAATTCTCGTTCATCTGGATGGTCAGGACCCTGAGGCGCGCGAAGATCCGCAGGAGTTTCAGGAGCTGGCCATATCGGCCGGTGCCGATACCGTTGCGTTTATCAACGTGCCGCGTCATCGGCCATCGGCCAAATACCTGATTGGCTCTGGCAAGGTCGAGGAGCTTCGCGACCAGGTCAAGGCCGAACAGGCTGATCTCGTTATCTTCAATCACACCCTCACGCCCAGTCAGGAACGTAACCTCGAACGCGTTTTCGAGTGTCGCGTGCTTGATCGTACGGGGTTGATCCTCGATATTTTTGCGCAGCGCGCACGTACCCACGAAGGCAAGCTTCAGGTCGAACTGGCCCAGCTTGAGCATATGAGTACGCGTCTGGTCCGTGGCTGGACTCACCTTGAGCGTCAGAAAGGTGGTATCGGCCTGCGCGGTCCTGGGGAAACCCAGCTCGAAACCGACCGACGTCTTCTGCGGGTTCGCCTGCGGCAGATCAAAGGGCGGCTGGAGAAGGTTCGCAGCCAGCGCGATCAGGCACGTCGTGGACGCCGCCGCGCCGACATCCCTTCGGTTTCACTGGTAGGCTATACCAACGCCGGTAAATCGACCCTTTTCAACTCGGTGACCGATTCGGATGTGTTTGCGGCGGACCAGCTGTTCGCCACGCTCGATCCGACCTTGCGTCGTCTGCAGCTCGATGACCTGGGGCCTATCGTGCTGGCCGATACCGTAGGCTTCATTCGCCATCTGCCGCACAAACTGGTAGAAGCGTTTCGAGCGACGCTTGAAGAGTCGAGCAACTCCGATTTACTGCTGCATGTGATCGACTCCCACGAGCCTGACCGCATGTCGCAGATCGAGCAGGTCATGGCTGTGCTCGGTGAGATCGGTGCCGAGGGCTTGCCGATCCTTGAGGTCTATAACAAACTCGATCTGCTTGAAGGCGTGGAGCCTCAGATACAGCGGGATGCCGATGGCAAGCCGCAGCGTGTCTGGGTGTCTGCCCGTGATGGTCGAGGGCTTGATCTGCTCAAGCAGGCTATCGCCGAACTGCTCGGCGACGACCTGTTTGTCGGCACGCTGCTTTTGCCTCAGAGTCTTGCCCGGCTGCGCGCCCAGTTTTTCGAATTGGGTGCGGTGCAGAGCGAAACGCATGACGAGGAAGGTGCCAGCGTGTTGGCCGTACGACTGCCGCGCGTTGAACTCAATCGACTGGTGAGTCGCGAAGGATTGCAGCCGCTGGAGTTCATCGAGCAACACACTTTGCAATAAAAGCACGAGAAAGCCGTTGTACGGCTTTCGCGAGCATTCTGTAGCATTGGTCGGCGCGCCGCGGGCGCGTCTTTGCTTTATCAGATGGAGAGCGCTATGGCTTGGAATGAGCCGGGTGGCAACTCGAATAATCAAGATCCCTGGGGTGGCAAACGCCGTGGCGGCGACCGCAAGGGACCACCTGATCTCGACGAGGCCTTCCGTAAGCTGCAGGAAAGCCTGAAGGGGTTGTTCGGCGGCGGTAACAAACGCGGCAGCGATGGCGGCGGCAGTGGTGGCGGTTCAGGCAAGGGCGGTGGCTTTGGCTTGCTCGGTATCGGCCTGGTCGTGCTCGTCGCTTTCTGGCTCTACAGCGCTATCTATGTTGTTGACGAGCAGGAGCAGGCTGTCGTGCTGCGTTTCGGTCAATACCACGAAACCGTAGGGCCGGGTCTCAACATCTACTTCCCGCCGTTCGATCGCAAGTACATGGAAAACGTGACTCGCGAGCGAGCCTACAGCAAGCAGGGCCAGATGCTCACCGAAGACGAGAACATCGTCGAAGTGCCACTGACCGTGCAATACAAGATCAGCAACCTGCAAGACTTCGTCCTGAACGTCGACCAGCCTGAAATCAGCCTGCAGCACGCCACTGAAAGTGCGCTGCGCCATGTCGTGGGTTCCACGGCAATGGATCAGGTGCTGACTGAAGGTCGTGAACTGATGGCCAGCGAAATCAAGGAGCGTCTGCAACGCTTCCTCGATACCTACCGTACCGGCATCACCGTCACTCAGGTCAACGTACAGAGCGCCGCGGCACCGCGTGAAGTTCAGGAAGCCTTCGATGACGTGATCCGCGCCCGTGAAGACGAGCAGCGTGCGCGTAACCAGGCTGAAAGCTATGCCAATGGCGTGATTCCGGAAGCCCGTGGTCAGGCTCAGCGCATCCTTGAAGATGCCAACGGCTACCGCGATGAAGTGGTTTCGCGCGCCAAGGGTGAGGCGGATCGCTTTACCAAACTGGTTGCCGAGTACCGCAAGGCTCCTGAAGTTACCCGCCAGCGTCTGTATCTGGACACCATGCAGGAAGTCTTCAGCAACACCAGCAAGGTGCTCGTGACCGGCGACAAGGGGCAGAACAATCTGCTTTATCTGCCGCTCGACAAGATGATCGAGAGCAGCCGCAGCAGTAACGGCAATGGCTCCAATTCAGGTACGCCATCGCAGTCGGCTAATGATGCTGCCGCTGCTGCCGCCGCTGCCCGGGCGAATGAGGCTCAGCAGCGTGGTGAAGTACGTACCAGGGAGACTCGCTGATGAGTAACAAATCACTGATCACCCTTATTGTCGGCGTGGTACTGGCAGTCATCGCCTGGAACAGCTTCTACATAGTGTCCCAGACCGAGCGCGCGGTTCTGCTGCAATTCGGTCGTGTGGTCCAGGCGGACGTTCAGCCAGGTCTGCATGTGAAGGTTCCTTACGTGAACCAGGTGCGCAAGTTCGACGGTCGTTTGCTGACCCTCGATGCACCGACCCAGCGTTTCCTGACGCTGGAAAAGAAAGCGGTCATGGTCGATGCCTACGCCAAGTGGCGTGTGAAGGACGCGGAGCGTTTCTACACCGCGACTTCCGGCCTCAAGCAGATCGCCGACGAGCGTCTTTCGCGTCGTCTGGAATCCGGCCTGCGTGACCAGTTCGGCAAGCGCACCCTGCACGAAGTCGTGTCGGGTGAGCGTGATGCGCTGATGGCTGATATCACCGGTTCGCTGAACCGCATGGCCGAGAAAGAGCTGGGTATCGAAGTTGTCGATGTCCGGGTCAAGGCCATCGATCTGCCGAAGGAAGTGAATCGCAGCGTTTTCGAGCGTATGAGCACCGAGCGTGAGCGTGAAGCCCGCGAGCATCGTGCCAAGGGTAACGAGCTGGCTGAAGGCATTCGTGCCGACGCCGATCGTCAGCGTCGTGTGTTGCTGGCAGAAGCCTATCGCGAGTCGGAAGAAGCGCGTGGTGATGGTGATGCCCAGGCTGCCGCGATCTACTCCAAGGCGTATGGTCAGGATCAGGAGTTCTACGCGTTTTATCGTAGCCTGCGTGCCTACCGTGAAAGCTTTGCGAACAAGAGCGACGTGATGGTGCTTGATCCGAACAGCGAATTCTTTCGCTATCTGGAAAAAGCCAAGCCGTAATTAATCACCCGCCGGGCGGCAAAACCGCCCGGTGGGGTGAACGTACGGTGAAACGTGTGTATCATGCGGCAGCCGGGAAATTCCCGGCTTTTTTGCGTCTGCACGATTGATTGGCCGTATCTGAATCAGAACGCGGCAAGATTTTTCGAGGAAAGTGGTCTGCAAGACCTGTCTCGGGCATTTGTCGTGCCCGTCATACAGCGCACCACTTTCTGCTTCACTCAAGGCTGGCCTGTAGGCTGGCCGCCTGGATCACAGGGGAATGGCGTAATGGCAACGGTCGACCGCTGGCTGCTACCAGATGGCATCGAAGAAGTACTGCCACCGGAAGCGGCGTGCATTGAAGTAGCGCGCCGTCAGGTGTTGGATCTGTTTCAGAGCTGGGGCTATGAGTTTGTCGTCACTCCGCATATCGAATATCTCGAATCTCTGCTGACTGGCGCGGGTTCGGATCTGGATCTGCGCACCTTCAAGGTTATCGACCCGCAATCGGGCCGGCAGATGGGCTTTCGTGCCGACATCACGCCGCAGGTTGCACGCATCGATGCTCACACCCTCAAGCGTGAAGGCCCGAGCCGTCTGTGCTATGCGGGCAGCGTTCTGCACGCCCAGCCGCGCGCACTGTCCTCCTCGCGCAGCCCCATTCAACTGGGCGCCGAGCTGTACGGCGATGCCAGCCCGAGCAGTGACGTTGAAGTCATCAGCCTGATGCTGGCCATGTTGCAACTGGCCGATGTGCCGGACGTGCACATGGACCTTGGGCATGTCGGCATCTACCGTGGTCTGGCGCGTGCCGCTGGCCTGTCGGGAGAAGTCGAGCAGCAGTTGTTCGATGCACTGCAGCGCAAGGCTATTGATGAAGTGGTTGCCCTGACCGCCGATCTGCCGCAAGAGCTGGCTTCAATGCTGCGCGCGCTGGTTGATCTGTGTGGTGGTCGTGAGGTGCTGGATGCGGCGCGCGACCGTCTGGCTGGCGCACCTGCGCCTGTATTGGCTGCGCTGAATGATCTGCTGGCGATCGCCGAGCGTCTGGCTGCGCGTTTCCCGCAGTTGCCGCTGTACTTCGATCTCGGCGAGCTGCGTGGCTATCACTACCACACCGGTGTGGTGTTTGCGGTGTTCGTGCCTGGCGTGGGCCAGTCGATCGCGCAGGGCGGTCGTTACGATGACATCGGCGCCGACTTCGGCCGCGCCCGTCCGGCGACCGGCTTTTCTACCGACCTGAAAACCCTGGTTACCCTGGGGCAGGCAGAAATCGTCTTACCGTCTGGTGGCATCTGGGTGCCGGACAGTACGGATGCGGCACTCTGGCAGCAGGTTTGCCAGTTGCGCAGTGAAGGTCAGCGTGTGGTTCAGGCATTGCCTGGGCAGCAGGCGAGCGCCGCGCGTGAAGCCGACTGTGACCGGCAATTGATTCAGCATGGCGAGCACTGGCAGGTAATGCCGCTGGCTTCTTGAGTATTCCTGCCGGCCGCCGCCGGCACCAAGTTTGCGTGAATGAGGACAAGTGTTATGGGTAAGAATGTCGTAGTCCTGGGCACTCAATGGGGTGATGAGGGCAAAGGCAAGATCGTTGATCTGCTGACCGAACATGCTACCGCCGTAGTTCGCTATCAGGGTGGCCACAACGCTGGTCACACACTGGTGATCGACGGTGAGAAAACCGTATTGCACCTGATTCCGTCCGGTGTACTGCGCGAAGGCGTGCAGTGCCTGATCGGTAACGGTGTAGTGGTTGCTCCCGACGCGCTCCTGCGCGAAATCATCAAGCTGGAAGAGAAAGGCATTCCAGTGCGTGAGCGTCTGCGCATCAGCCCGTCCTGCCCGCTGATCCTGTCGTACCATGTTGCACTGGACCAGGCGCGTGAAAAAGCCCGCGGCGAATTCAAGATCGGCACCACCGGTCGTGGTATCGGCCCGGCTTACGAAGACAAGGTTGCGCGTCGCGGTCTGCGCATTGGCGACCTGTTCCATCGCGAACGCTTCGCGGCCAAGCTGGGCGAGCTGCTCGACTACCACAACTTCGTGCTGGTCAATTACTACAAAGAGCCTGCCATCGACTTCCAGAAGACACTCGACGAGTGCATGGAATATGCCGATCTGCTCAAGCCGCTGATGCTCGACGTCACCGCTGCGCTGCATGAGATGCGTCGCGACGGCAAGGACATCATGTTCGAAGGTGCCCAGGGTTCGTTGCTGGACATCGACCACGGTACTTATCCGTACGTCACCAGCTCCAACACCACTGCTGGCGGTATCGCTACCGGTTCGGGTTTTGGTCCGATGTACCTGGATTACATTCTGGGCATTACCAAGGCTTACACCACGCGTGTGGGTTCGGGTCCGTTCCCGACCGAGCTGTTCGACGATGTCGGTGCTTTCCTGGCCAAGCGTGGTCATGAGTTCGGCGCTACCACCGGTCGCGCTCGTCGTTGCGGCTGGTTCGATGCCGTCATCCTGCGTCGCGCCATCGAAATCAACAGCATCTCGGGCCTGTGCCTGACCAAGCTGGACGTGCTTGACGGTCTTGAGACCATCAACATCTGCGTCGGCTACGAGAACGAAGAAGGCGCGGTCATCGACGCACCTACTGACGCCGACAGCTACCTGGGTCTGCGTCCGGTCTACGAGCAAATGCCTGGCTGGAGCGAATCCACGCTGGGTGCCAAGACCCTGGAAGAGTTGCCTGCAGCCGCTCGCGCCTACATCAAGCGCGTCGAAGAGCTGGTTGGCGCGCCTATCGATATCATTTCGACCGGTCCTGACCGTAACGAAACCATCGTGCTGCGTCACCCGTTCGGCTAATACTTCGCCGCGCTGTATCAAGAGGGCCGCGTTTGCGGCCCTTTTTGTTTTCAGCGTCCGCAGGATTCAATCGCGGCAAAAGTGAGACTTGTGTCACGGCACGACGCTTGCTACAAAGATGACAGAAAAGTGCCATCATTTTAATGGCGCTGAGGGTGGAGGGATTCTCCTGTGTCTGCTGTCTTATCTCTATTGCAAAGCCGTCTGCTGCGCCCGGTCTTCATTGCCCTGGGCATTGCCCTTTTGGTGCAGGTCATCGTGGCGGTTGCTCTTACCCGGAGCACGGTCACGGCGCTTGAGGCTGACCTTGCCAATCGCCTTGGGGTAGATTCGCAACATCTTTCCTCCGAGCTGGAGCTGGCGAGTAGCGAAGTGACGTCGAGCCTCGACTCGCTTTCAGCCAGTACGCGTCAGCGCTTGAGCGTCGGGCTTTCTACCCGCCTGAAGGAAGAGCAGGCCCAACTGCGTGCCACGCTGGAAAAAGACCTGAGAGAGTCTGCCACTGACATGGCCGGGCTACTGGCTGCGGTTGCCCCGCGCGCCATGTGGGACAACGACACGCCAACCCTTTCCGAATTTGCCCGACGCGCCCAGCGCAATCCCAACGTGTTGTTTGTGGTCTATGACGACGCCGCAGGTGAGCACCTTACGCGGTACATGAACCGCGATAACCCGCTGGTCAAGGCGCTGCTGGCCAAGGGTGAAGGCGAGCGGGCGATGGACAAGATCCTCAATGCCGCGAAAAACGACCCGTCGGTGTATTACGTCGAGGCCTCTATCAGCCCTAACGGTGTCGAGATCGGCAAGGTGCGCATGGGAGTGTCGACGGCAACGGTCGAGGAAAATCTTGCTGCGCTGGACAAGCGTTTCGCCACCCTGATAACCAGTGGCGAGCAACTGGTTTCCGACAGCCTTGCCAGTGCCTCCAAAGACAGTTCGACCGCCTTGCGCACGCGCTTGCAATCCGCTCAGACGGCGGGTGCTGCAATGACCACCAATACACGTGTGGCGGTTCAGGGAGCCGCCGAAACGTTGCGCTGGCGGATCGGCATGGGGTTGGCGCTGGTCGGCCTGGGCGTACTGCTGTTACTGGCGGTGGTGCTCGGTCGTCGAGTCGTCAGCAAGCTGCATCTGCTGATCGCTGCGCTCAATGATCTGGCGGCGGGTGAGGGCGACCTGACCAAGCGCGTCAAGCTGGACAGTAATGACGAAATCGGCGACATGTCGGCGGCGGTCAATCGCTTCATCGACAAGTTGCAGCCTATCGTTCGTGAGGCGGGCGAGGTGGCGCAGCGCACCGGGCAGGAAATCGGCGTGATGAGCCAGCGCAACGCCGGCGCCGATGCTGCAGCCGAACTGCAGCGAGACGAAGTGGCGGCCAGCCTCAAGGCGCTGGAGCAGATGGCCGATGAGGCGCAGTCGGAAAGCCAGGCGATGCAGGCAGCCCTACGTCAAGTGGTCGATATCAAGCAGGCGACCGATGAAAACACCCGCACGTCCAATCAGGTCGGCGGTTTGATCGAGGCGCTGGCCGGGCAGGTTGAAACCGGTGCGCAGGTCATAGAGCGTCTGGCGCAGCAAAGCCAGCAGATCGAGGTCGTGCTGGAAGTTATCCACGGTATTGCCGAGCAAACCAACTTGCTCGCACTCAACGCAGCCATTGAAGCCGCACGCGCGGGTGAAACGGGCAGGGGCTTTGCCGTGGTGGCTGACGAGGTGCGTGCGCTGGCCAGCAAGACACAAAGCTCGACGGGCGATATTCAGGAACACATCATCGCCTTGCAGCGCGGCGCGAAAGAGGCGGTCGCTGCCATCGGCATCGCTGGCCGACAGGCCAAGGAAGGGCTGGAAGTATTACGTGACAGCGCCAAACGCCAGCAGACCGTGCAGGCGTCCGTCGAGCAAGTGCATGCTGCCATCGGTCTGGCAACCAAGGCGGCTGTACATCAGGCTGAAGGCGCGCAGGCCGTTCGCGGTCGGGTCGAGGTGATTCATGCTCAGGCCGAGCGTGCTGCCGAGGCGGTGGTCGAGACGGCTGCTAGCGGCAAGGTACTCAGCGGGCTGGCTGCGCAGTTGAAGGCGAGCCTGGGGCAGTTTCGGGCTTGAGCATCATGCAGCGCTGCAAATGTGGCGCTGCCATGCCTGCGGAAGGGGGGGCTTTTCTGAAGTCGGAAAGCAAAAAACCGAGCCATTGGCTCGGTTTTTTGAATTGGTGCCCAGAAGAAGACTCGAACTTCCACGACCTTGCGGTCACCAGCACCTGAAGCTGGCGTGTCTACCAATTTCACCATCTGGGCAGCATCAGCAGCGTCTCCGCCGTTGATGGGGCGCACTATACGGCGATCATTTTGCTCTGTAAACCCCTGTTTTGATTTAATAATCAAAACCTGAAAATGCAAAAACCCGCTTTCGCGGGTTTTTGTGAGGCTTGAGACTGTTGTAGTCTGTTGCCTGAATTGGTGCCCAGAAGAAGACTCGAACTTCCACGACCTTGCGGTCACCAGCACCTGAAGCTGGCGTGTCTACCAATTTCACCATCTGGGCAGTATCGGAAGGCTTCAACCTGCCGATGGCGCGCACTATACGGAGCGCTTTTTAGGCTGTAAACCCCGGCGATGAAAAAAAGTCGAAAAAAATCGCGAGCGGTGTGTTTCGGGTATTGCAGCGTGGTCAGGGAGGCTTTTTGTCGAGTGGTTTGAGCGTGAAATTTCCCGTTTCATGAGGTCTATGCCAAACTAACCCCTATATATACAAGGTGAAAACTATCTAATGGCCGATTGGCAGTCCCTCGATCCCGAGGCCGCTCGTGAAGCGGAAAAATACGAAAACCCTATTCCCAGCCGTGAGCTGATCTTGCAGCACCTTGCCGAGCGCGGTTCGCCGGCCAGTCGTGAGCAACTGGTCGAAGAATTCGGCCTGACCACCGAAGATCAATTCGAGGCTCTGCGCCGCCGCCTTCGGGCAATGGAGCGTGACGCCCAGTTGATCTATACCCGTCGTGGCACGTATGCACCGGTAGACAAGCTTGACCTTATTCTGGGTCGCATCTCCGGGCACCGTGACGGTTTCGGTTTTCTGGTTCCAGATGACGGTTCCGATGACCTGTTCATGAGCCCGGCGCAGATGCGTCTGGTGTTCGACGGTGACCGGGCGCTGGCGCGTGTTTCCGGCCTTGACCGTCGCGGTCGTCGCGAAGGCGTTATTGTCGAAGTGATCTCGCGTGCTCACGAAACCATCGTTGGTCGCTACTTCGAAGAGAGTGGCATTGGTTTTGTTGTACCCGATAACCCGAAAATCCAGCAGGAAGTGCTGGTAACACCGGGCCGCAACAATAATGCGAAGATCGGCCAGTTCGTCGAGGTGAAAATCACCCACTGGCCAACGCCGCGCTTCCAGCCGCAGGGTGATGTGGTCGAAGTGGTCGGCAACTACATGGCGCCGGGCATGGAAATCGATGTTGCGCTACGCACTTACGATATTCCGCACGTGTGGCCTGAGGCTGTACTCAAGGAAGCTGCGAAGCTCAAGCCGGAAGTCGAAGAGAAGGACAAGGAAAATCGCGTAGACCTGCGCCACCTGCCTTTTGTGACCATCGACGGCGAAGACGCTCGCGATTTCGACGACGCGGTTTATTGCGAAGCCAAGCCGGGCAAACTGCGCTTGTTCTCCGGTGGCTGGAAGCTCTACGTGGCCATTGCCGACGTATCGAGCTACGTGAAAATCGGCTCGGCGCTGGATGCTGAATCCCAGGTTCGCGGCAACTCGGTGTACTTCCCCGAGCGAGTCGTGCCCATGCTGCCTGAGCAATTGTCCAACGGCCTGTGCTCGCTGAACCCGCACGTTGATCGTCTGGCCATGGTTTGCGAGATGACCATCTCCAAGACCGGCGAGATGACTGACTACGTATTCTACGAAGGCATCATCCACTCCCACGCTCGCCTGACCTACAACAAGGTCAGCACGATCCTGGAACAGCCGAAAACGGCTGAAGCCAAAAGCCTTCGTGGCGAATACGGCGACGTGGTTCCGCACCTCAAGCAGCTTTACGCCATGTACAAGGTGTTGCTGGGTGCGCGTCATGTGCGCGGTGCGATCGATTTCGAAACTCAGGAAACCCGGATCATCTTCGGTTCCGAGCGCAAGATTGCCGAAATCCGTCCGACCACTCGCAACGATGCTCACAAGCTGATCGAAGAGTGCATGCTGGCCGCCAACGTGGCCACCGCGCAGTTCTTGAAGAAGCACGAAATTCCCGCGTTGTACCGCGTCCATGATGGTCCGCCGCCAGAGCGTCTGGAAAAACTGCGTGCATTCCTGGGTGAGCTGGGTCTGACGCTGCACAAAGGCAAGGAAGGTCCGACACCGAAGGATTATCAGGCGCTGCTTGAAACCGTTCGTGACCGCCCGGATTACCACCTGATTCAGACCGTCATGCTGCGTTCGTTGAGCCAGGCCGTTTACAGCTCGGACAACAACGGCCACTTCGGTCTCAATTATGAAGCGTATACGCACTTCACCTCGCCGATCCGTCGTTATCCGGATCTGCTGACGCACCGTGCGATTCGCAGCGTTATCCGCTCCAAGCAGGATACTCCACACGTACGTCGTGCCGGTGCTGCAACGATTCCGAAGGCGCGTATCTACCCGTACGACGACGCGCTGCTCGATCAGTTGGGCGAACAATGCTCGATGAGCGAGCGCCGTGCCGACGAGGCTACGCGCGACGTGGTCAACTGGCTCAAGTGCGAGTACATGAAAGATCGCGTGGGCGAGTCATTCCCGGGCGTGATTACGGCGGTAACCGGCTTTGGCCTGTTCGTCGAGCTGACTGACATCTACGTCGAAGGGCTGGTTCACGTTACGGCTCTGCCGGGTGATTACTACCATTTCGACCCCCTGCATCACCGCCTTGCCGGCGAGCGTACCGGACGTAATTTCCGTCTGGGCGACAGCGTCGAAGTGCGTGTCATGCGTGTTGATCTGGATGAGCGCAAGATCGACTTCGAGATTTCCGAAACCGCAGCGGCTGCAACGCCGGCTGGTCGCAAGCGTCGTGGTCATGACACTGCGCCGCCTGCCGCCACTACAACGACGGAAAAGGAAAAGGCGCCTGCCAAGTCCGGTCGCCGTAGCGCTTCTGCCAAGGAGAGCAGTACCGAAGCGTATCGCCCGAGCGATGCGGCGGCGAAAAACGCAGAAGTGCGTAAAAGCCGCGAGCTGAAAAAAGCCCTTCTGGCAGACGCGAAGGGTGGTAGCAAGGCGTCGTCGGGAAAGTCTGACAGGTCGGGCTCTGCTCCTTCGTCGAGCAAGCCGGCCAGTAAACACCGTAAAGGTCCGTCAAAATCGGGCTCCGCGCCAACCGCGAAAAGCGGTGGCGCTCGTAAACCCAAGGCCAAGTCATGAGTCAGCTGGAAAAAATCTACGGCGTTCACGCCGTAGAAGCGTTACTTCGTCATCACCCGAAACGCGTCAAGCACATCTGGCTGGCCGAGGGTCGTAACGACCCTCGCGTACAGACGCTGGTGGCGCTGGCGGGTGAGAATCGCGTGACCATTGGTCAGGCGGAGCGTCGCGAAATGGATGCCTGGGTCGAAGGCGTGCATCAGGGTGTGGTTGCCGATGTGAGCCCGAGTCAGGTCTGGGGCGAGGCAATGCTCGACGAGCTACTCGACCGCAGCGAAGGTTCGCCGTTGCTGCTGGTGCTTGATGGCGTGACCGATCCGCACAATCTCGGCGCCTGCCTGCGTACCGCCGATGCGGCAGGTGCGCTGGCCGTGATCGTGCCCAAGGACAAGTCTGCGACCTTGACGCCAGCTGTGCGAAAAGTCGCCTGCGGTGCGGCCGAAGTCATTCCGCTGGTGGCTGTGACCAATCTGGCGCGCACGCTGGAAAAGCTTCAGCAGCGCGGCTTGTGGGTTGTCGGTACGGCAGGCGAGGCCGAGGTCGAGTTGTATCAACAGGATCTGACCGGCCCGACCATCATCATCATGGGCGCGGAAGGCAAGGGCATGCGTCGCCTGACCCGCGAGCACTGCGATTATCTGGTGCGTCTGCCGATGGCGGGCAGTGTCAGCAGTCTGAACGTGTCGGTCGCGACCGGCGTGTGTCTGTTTGAAGCGCTGCGTCAGCGCAGCGTCAAGGCTGCCGGCAAAAAGGCCTGATTTCGGCGCCTGGCCAGAGTGAGCAGGTCGCGCCATGCGATCTGCTCATTAATTCACCAATTGCCTTGCGCCTCCCTCGACCCTTCTCTACAATTGCGCCCCTTGCTGTCACGGCAGGCGCGCATGTGCCTGTCCCTGAGCAAGACCAACAGTGTCATTCACTCCTTGTCTGACCGCTTTTGAGCGGCAGGCTACAACCCGTAAGGAGCATTCATGCGTCATTACGAAATTATCTTTTTGGTCCACCCGGATCAAAGCGAGCAAGTCGGCGGCATGGTAGAGCGTTACACCAAGCTGATCGAAGAAGACGGCGGCAAAATCCACCGTCTGGAAGATTGGGGCCGTCGTCAACTGGCTTACGCAATCAACAATGTTCACAAGGCTCACTACGTGATGCTGAACGTTGAGTGCACTGGCAAGGCTCTGGCCGAGCTGGAAGACAACTTCCGTTACAACGATGCTGTGATCCGTAACCTGGTCATCCGTCGCGACGAAGCCGTAACTGGCCAGTCCGAGATGCTCAAGGCTGAAGAGAACCGCAGTGAGCGCCGTGAGCGTCGTGACCGTCCTGAGCACTCCGACAGCGCCGATGGCGATGACGGCGACAACAGCGACGTTAGCGATAACGCTGACGAGTAATCCACGGACCTTTTGAGGAGCCAATTACATGGCACGTTTCTTCCGTCGTCGTAAATTCTGCCGCTTCACCGCTGAAGACGTCAAAGAGATCGATTACAAAGATCTCAACACTCTGAAAGCCTACGTATCCGAGACCGGCAAAATCGTTCCAAGCCGTATCACTGGTACCAAAGCACGTTATCAGCGTCAGCTGGCCACCGCTATCAAGCGTGCCCGCTTCCTGGCCCTGCTGGCCTACACCGACAGCCACGGCCGCTGAGACCAGGTAGTCGACAAAACGTAACAAAGGATAGAAAGCATGCGTGCCCTGGCTGAATTCATCATGCGCGGCCGTATGCAGGCCACTCTTGTAGTGGCTGGATGTGCGGCATTGCCGCTGTTGTTCTGGTTGAGTGCTGCCGCAGGGTGCCTTGTGCTCCTGCGACGCGGGTTCAGTGATGCCGTTGGTGTCCTGTCCTGGGCTCTGCTGCCGGCTTTGGTCTGGTGGTATTTCGGCGAACCTCGTACAGCCATGGTGCTGGCCGGTTCGCTGAGTTTGGCAATGGTTTTGCGTGCCAGCGAGTCCTGGGTCCGCGTGCTGCTGGTCAGCGTGGCGTTGGGTGTGGTGTATGCAGTAATTCTGGGCACGGTTTTTCGCGAACCTCTGGAAGCAATGTCGCAGGAGCTGCAAAAGCATCTGCCGACAATGCTGGCCGGGCTCTACGAGCAGTTGAACGTAGAAGAGCGAGCGCGTCTGGGGGCACTGATTGCACCCGTCCTGAATGGCCTGATAGCGGCTGTGCTGCAAATCGTCAGTGTGTTGTGCCTGATTCTTGGGCGGTACTGGCAAGCGATGTTGTACAACCCTGGTGGTTTCGGGCGTGAATTTCGCGCTGTGAAACTCCCGCTGGTGTCTGCGTTGGCGCTGTTGGTGTGCATGCTGGTGGGGCCGAATTTCGGTCCGCAGATAGCAATGCTTACACCGCTTTGCAGCGTACCGCTGGTGTTTGCGGGGCTGGCTCTGATCCACGGTCTGGCTGCTGAAAAGCAGCTTTCCCGGTTCTGGCTGGTAGGGATGTACATAACGCTGCTGGTGTTCATGCAACTGATCTATCCGTTGCTCGTGGTAATTGCCATTGTCGACAGCCTGATTGATTTTCGCGGTCGCCGGAGTTCGAAAGATTCCGGCAATGGTCCTGCGAACGGTGAAGGTTAAAAGTTAAGAGGATTTCCACATGCAACTGATCCTTCTGGAAAAAGTCGCCAACCTGGGCAACCTGGGCGACAAAGTAAACGTTAAGGCCGGCTACGGTCGTAACTACCTGCTGCCTTACGGCAAAGCAACCGCTGCAACCGCTGCCAACGTGGCTGCGTTTGAAGAGCGTCGTGCAGAGCTGGAAAAACTGGCTGCAGACAAGAAAGCATCTGCCGAAACTCGCGCTGCCCAACTGGCTGAGCTGGAAGTGACTATCACTGCCACCGCTGGTGACGAAGGCAAGCTGTTCGGTTCGATCGGTACGCACGACATCGCTGATGCACTGACCGCCTCCGGCGTTGAAGTTGCAAAAAGCGAAGTTCGTCTGCCGAACGGCACTATCCGCAACGTTGGCGAATACGACGTAGCCGTGCACCTGCACAGCGACGTAGAAGCGACCGTACGCGTTGTCGTAGTGGCTGCTTAAGCAATACGTAATCGTCTGGCGGCATTGCTGCCAGAGGATTAACATCGGGCACGATCCTGTTCACAGGTCGTGCCCTTTGTCTTTGTGCCATCCCCATTCTGCAAACCTCGAATTGAAGTGGCCATGAACGATATTTCCACCCCCGAACAATACGATCTGCAAACCGCTGCCCTGAAGGTGCCGCCACATTCCATCGAGGCCGAACAGGCCGTGCTCGGTGGTTTGATGCTGGATAACAACGCCTGGGAGCGGGTGCTCGATCAAGTTTCCGATGGTGATTTCTATCGACATGACCACCGCCTGATATTCCGCGCCATCGCCCGTTTGGCCGACCAGAACAGCCCGATTGACGTAGTCACCCTGGCTGAACAGCTGGACAAGGAAGGACAGACCTCGCAAGTAGGCGGCCTGGGCTACCTCAGTGAGCTGGCGAAAAACACGCCTTCTGTCGCCAACATCAAGGCCTACGCACAGATTGTACGGGCCCGTGCCACATTGCGGCAATTGATCGGCATCAGCACCGAAATTGCCGACAGTGCGTTCAACCCGGAAGGCCGTACCGCCGAAGAAATTCTTGACGAGGCTGAACGGCAGATCTTCCAGATCGCCGAAGCGCGCCCCAAGACGGGCGGTCCGGTCAGCGTCAACGACCTGCTGACCAAGGCCATCGACCGTATCGATACCCTGTTCAACAGTGATAACGCCATCACCGGCCTGTCCACCGGGTATACCGACCTCGACGAAAAGACCAGCGGAATGCAGCCCGCCGACCTGATTATCGTTGCCGGACGTCCGTCGATGGGTAAAACCACGTTTGCCATGAACCTTGTCGAGAACGCGGTGCTGCGCAGTGACAAGGTGGTTCTGGTCTACTCGCTGGAGATGCCAGGTGAGTCGCTGATCATGCGTATGTTGTCGTCGCTTGGGCGCATCGACCAGACCAAGGTGCGCGCGGGTCAGCTCGACGACGATGACTGGCCGCGGCTGACGTCTGCGGTCAACCTGCTCAATGATCGCAAGCTGTTCATCGATGACACTGCCGGTATCAGCCCGTCCGAAATGCGTGCGCGTACCCGGCGGATCGTACGTGAGCACGGCGATATCGCCATGATCATGATCGACTACCTGCAGTTGATGCAGATTCCCGGCTCGAGCGGTGACAACCGGACCAACGAAATTTCCGAGATTTCGCGCTCGCTGAAAGCGCTGGCCAAGGAATTCAACTGCCCGGTCATTGCCCTGTCGCAGCTCAACCGCTCCCTGGAGCAGCGGCCGAACAAGCGTCCGATCAACTCCGACCTTCGGGAATCCGGAGCGATTGAGCAGGATGCCGACGTGATCATGTTCGTCTACCGGGACGAGGTGTATCACCCGGAAACCGAGCATAAAGGCATTGCCGAGATCATCATCGGCAAGCAGCGTAACGGGCCGATCGGCACCACGCGCCTCGCATTCATCGGCAAATACACGCGTTTCGAGAACCTGGCACCGGGCAGTTACAACTTCGACGACGATTGACCCGGGGTAAGGCCCATCAAATCCGACCACTGTCGTCGGGTTTGATCAAAAAATGTGCTATATTCCGCGCCCGCGATTTTTCCAACGTGCAAACGTAGGTCCTGAACATGCAAGCAGCCAAGCCGTTATTTGACTATCCCAAGTACTGGGCCGAATGTTTCGGACCAGCACCTTTCCTGCCCATGAGCCGGGAAGAGATGGATCTGCTTGGCTGGGATTCCTGCGACATCATCATCGTTACCGGTGATGCGTACGTCGATCACCCGTCTTTCGGCATGGCGATCATCGGCCGTCTGCTTGAGTCCCAGGGCTTTCGGGTCGGGATCATTGCGCAGCCAAACTGGCAGTCCAAAGACGATTTCATGAAGCTCGGCGAGCCGAACCTGTTCTTCGGTGTCGCTGCAGGCAACATGGACTCGATGATCAACCGCTATACCGCGGACAAGAAAATTCGCTCCGATGACGCTTATACCCCTGGAGGCATGGCCGGCAAGCGTCCGGATCGCGCAAGTCTGGTCTACAGCCAGCGCTGCAAGGAAGCTTACAAGCATGTGCCTATCGTGCTGGGCGGCATCGAAGCTTCCCTGCGTCGTATTGCCCACTATGACTATTGGCAGGACAAGGTTCGCAACTCGATCCTGATAGATGCCTGCGCCGACATCCTGCTGTACGGCAACGCCGAGCGTGCGATTGTCGAAGTCGCTCAGCGCCTGTCCTACGGCCACAAGATCGAAGACATCACCGATGTGCGCGGCACCGCGTTCATTCGTCGCGACACGCCGCAGGGCTGGTACGAAGTCGATTCGACGCGTATTGACCGTCCGGGCAAGGTCGACAAGATCATCAACCCGTACGTCAACACCCAGGACACGCAGGCCTGCGCCATCGAGCAGGAAAAAGGCAACGTCGAGGACCCCAACGAAGCCAAGGTGGTGCAGATTCTTGCCAGCCCACGTATGACCCGGGACAAGACGGTCATCCGCTTGCCATCGGTGGAAAAGGTCCGCAACGACGCCGTGCTGTATGCCCACGCCAACCGCGTCCTGCACCTTGAAACCAACCCGGGCAACGCCCGTGCGTTGGTGCAGAAGCATGGAGAGGTCGACGTCTGGTTCAACCCGCCGCCCATTCCGATGACCACTGAAGAAATGGACTACGTGTTTGGCATGCCTTACGCGCGCGTCCCGCATCCTGCGTACGGCAAGGAAAAGATCCCTGCGTACGACATGATCCGTTTCTCGGTGAATATCATGCGCGGCTGCTTCGGCGGCTGCACCTTCTGCTCTATCACCGAGCACGAAGGGCGGATCATTCAGAACCGCTCCGAAGAGTCGATCATTCGCGAAATCGAAGAGATCCGCGACAAGGTGCCGGGCTTCACGGGCGTGATTTCCGACCTGGGCGGGCCAACCGCGAACATGTACCGCATCGCCTGCAAAAGCCCGGAGATCGAATCGGCCTGCCGCAAGCCGTCCTGCGTGTTCCCTGGTATCTGCCCGAACCTTAACACCGATCACTCATCGCTGATTCAGCTGTATCGCAGCGCCCGCGCCCTGCCGGGCGTGAAGAAAATCCTGATCGCCTCCGGCCTGCGCTACGACCTGGCGGTCGAGTCGCCGGAGTATGTCAAAGAGCTGGTAACGCACCACGTGGGTGGTTACCTGAAGATCGCCCCGGAACACACCGAGGAAGGTCCGCTCAACCAGATGATGAAGCCGGGCATTGGCAGCTACGACAAGTTCAAGCGCATGTTCGAGAAGTACACCAAGGAAGCCGGCAAGGAGCAGTACCTGATTCCTTACTTCATCGCCGCACACCCCGGCACCACCGATGAAGACATGATGAACCTGGCGCTGTGGCTCAAGGGCAATGGCTTCCGCGCGGATCAGGTGCAGGCGTTCTACCCGTCGCCAATGGCCACTGCCACGGCCATGTACCACTCCGGAAAGAACCCTTTGCGCAAGGTCACCTACAAGAGCGACGCAGTCACGATTGTGAAGAGTGAAGCGCAGCGTCGTCTGCACAAGGCCTTCCTGCGCTATCACGACCCTAAAGGCTGGCCGATGTTGCGCGAGGCCCTTGAACGCATGGGCCGTGCCGATCTGATCGGGCCTGGCAAGGATCAACTGATCCCGTTGCATCAGCCGGCGACCGACAGCTATCAAAGTGCGCGCCGCAAGAACTCGACGCCAGCCGGCAGCCACAAGGTTGCCAAGAACGCGAAGACTACGCTGATCCAGACCCAGCATACTGGCCTGCCACCGCGTGGCAGCGATGGCAGCAAGCCGTGGGACAAACGCGAAGAGGCCAAGGCCGCCGCAATGGCGCGCAACAAGCAGGCCGCCAAGGAGCGCATGGATGCAGCCAAGGGTGGCAAGGGCAAAGGCGGTAAGCCAGCCCGCAAGCCTGTAGTGCCTCGCTGATAGCTATGGGCCGCAGGTACGCTTGTACCTGCGGCTCGGCTGTTCTTCAGGTCAAGTAGCCTTTTGCTCTTCAGCTTGAGGCTCCTGCGTGCCCATACTGGCGATCAGTCTGCGACTGTAACCCTTGCCTACGTTTATCGCCAAAAACTTCCAGGTGACGTGCTTCACGACGAATTGCGAGACGCCAGTCAATACTTTCCCCGTCACGTCAGGGGCTGGCCTGATATTGATCGAGGTGGTACCTCTGAGTGTAATGCGCGTTTTCATGAGCAATTTCGAAACATGAACTTTGCCAACTCGGGCTATCAGCTTTTTGCCTAAACGCGTGGCGACCTTTGCAGTACCTGCAAGCAGCTTTCCGGCAAAGCCACCGTACGGAATCATGTAGACCGACAGCCCTAGTGCTCCTGCCCTCATGCGGTTTTTCTCTCCGGACAGGAGACTTTTGAATTCGGGCCAGGGCGTCAGAGATATCAGGATATTGGTTATTTCTTCGATAGCCCCGGGCGCGCTTTTGTCCTTTTCTATTTTGGTAATGCCTTTGCATTGTGCATAAAGGTCATCCTCATTAACGTAGAACAACTGGCTGCAGACAATACTGGCAATGCCGGTACAGCGTTTTGAAAACGTGGTTATGGGCATATGCAGGGCTGTCTCAGTGTTCGACGGGCCGAATGGCTCGCCAACAATTTCTGCAATCATGGTGGCGGTCGCGCCATCACGCGGTTCATCGCCGCGCAGGTAGGCGTTTTGATCAAACGGCAATGTTCTTCCCTTATTGACAATCACCGGCGTCGGGATTGTGGATGTAATCGTCCAGAACTCGATCCCGGGTACACCATTCTCGATAAGCGCCTTCAGATCAGGGCGATAACGCACCCTCATCAACAGCGGGAAAACTTCGTAGAACCTTGTTTTGCCTTCGTAGACAGCCTCAATGATAAAACCGGCGAGGCCTCGCAGTGGTTCTCGATGCTTCTCGCTTTCTGCAACAGCCATCAGGTCTTGGGTCGGTAGTCTGAGCGAGTAGAGTGATACGGCACCATTTTCGATGGCCAGGCGATGCTTGAAAGGCAGTTGAGTCAGCAATTTTTTAATGATTGTCGCGTAAGCCTTGCGGGCATCAGCCAGATAAGCCTGAAACTCATGCTCGAATTGTTGATTGATGTCTGGCAGCGCCTTGTACAGCAACTGCATTTCACGGTTTATGGGAAGTAGGCCTTCCGTGCTGTCGCGCCCCGGCAGTCTCCAGTCATCAATGTTTTCACCGGCCATGTAGACCTCCAGCAACGACGACGAATCGTGTTTTATGCCGTAAGCGTTATAGGGCAGATTGGATGCTGAGAGGGTGCCTTTATGATCGCGATAGACAGGCGTATGGCTTTTCCGTAGCACCGCCAGCCTGGGGCGTAGATCAATGGGCGGGAATGGATAATCTTCCTGCTCAAGTATCTGTTGAATTGCAGGCGTCCTTCGCGCTTCTGTCATGGTGACGATGGCCATCGCCTTGCGTTCTGGCGCTGTGCGAACCAGTGCATTCACAGCTTCAAGTGATTCGGTTTCGGATTCTTCGAACGCGCTGACTGCCTGTGCTATCTCTTGTTCGGAATAAGGCAGGTTGCCCTGAATACGGATATAACCGTTGGCCTGCGCCCATGCCAGAAGGATGGGCAGGCGGGTTGTAAGATAGGCTGCCTGCTGTTCTTCGGTGTCCATCTTTTTGTTGAAGATCACTGGCAGTTCGATCAGGTCGTCAAAGCTCATCCAGCGTGAAGAACCAAACTCGATGGCTTCCGCAAGGGTGACCCCATGCTGAAAATTGACCCACACTTCAGTACAACCATATGGCAGATCGTCGGGAACACCGTTGACCAGCCATTCAGGGCAGTTCTCCAGTGCCAGTACGAAGCGTGCGAGTATTGCTTCGTTGATCGACGCCGCCTTGCCCGTGTTGATCAGGTGGCTGTGCATATCGTTCAGGATGTCAGCGTGGCTACGCCCCAGGTTTTCTGTTCTGGAGAATGTGTAGCCGGCAATTTCTCCAGGCTTTCGATCCTCAGGTTGCTGAAGATCGCTGCTGATGGCATGCCATAAAATCCGGTCCATGAGTGTCATCAGGGACGCGGACGTTTCTCCCTCAGGTCGATCAAGTTGTGCCAGCAGCGTTTGTCCCAATGCCCTTGCCGGTCCGGATCTGAGAACCTGGGCCATAACCGCCACTGGGGAGTCCTGCACATCTGCCAGTGGACAGGAGGCAATGATTTCAGCACCCAGCTTGCTTAGCAGCGTGCCACCTTCGTTGCCCAAGTACTCGGTGCGGGCTCGTTTCAGGTCCTGCAGATTTTTCGGTGTCAGTATTGCCTTGATGTCGAACTGATCAATAAGCCCCAATTCCTGACTGGCGCGAAGTTCTGCCAGCGTATTGAGCAGGGTTTTGATTGCCGTTTTGTCAGGCGATGGTGGAAGCGACAACCCGTAGTTGTAGCTCAGCATCAATGCCAGGCTGACGCTGCCATCGCTGTCTATCTGAAACGGCAACTCCTGCTTTTCGGCTTGGAGCGGTGCAGGCAGAGCCGCTTTCTCAGCGCAGTATTCGCCGAATCCGGACGCTGGATCTGGCTTGATTCGAATGTCTTCAAGGCTGATAGGGGCATTGCTGCTCTGCATTACCGCAAGCAATGCTTTTCGTGTCGTCTCGTAGTCAGCACTTTCGGCCGGATCCATGAGGTCGATGTGAGCGTCGACAGCCGGGGTCGGTTCTGAAAGCGGTTGTTGCGCGGGATTTAGCTGTGTCATTACAAGTGCTCCGATAATGGTTAATCATTGGAGAACGATGTAATCAGGCATCAATCTGTCTGTGGCACTAAGTAAATATTGCGTGCGGGTCCAACCTTATTGCCCTGTGCGCCCCGTTTCCGTGCGACCCTTGCACCTTCAGTTCAGGCGAGCACAATTTTGGTGCTGTGCCTGATCGGGCGGGGAATGTCACTCTCGTTGGCGCACGACTTTGACCGGATGGCATAAGTCTTGCGCGGCCCAATTACCGTTCAGGCTCGCAGGAGGCACGCCGTGTCGATTCATATTGCCTTGCACCATGTCACGCACTATCGCTACGAACGCGCGGTCGAACTGGGTCCTCAGATCGTTCGCCTGCGCCCGGCCGCTCACAGCCGCACGCGCGTACTGTCGTATTCGCTGAAAGTCCTGCCCGAAAACCACTTCATCAACTGGCAGCAGGATCCTCAAGGTAATTACCTGGCGCGTCTGGTCTTCCCGGAAAAGACGAGGGAATTTCGCGTCGAGGTCGATCTGGTCGCCGAGATGGCGGTGTTCAATCCGTTCGACTTCTTTCTGGAACCTTACGCCGAAAACATCCCTTTCAACTATGCCAGCGAAGAACAGCGCGAGCTGGCGCCGTACCTGGAAAAACTGCCGCTGACCCCAAGATTTCAGGCGTATCTGGACAGCATCAGTCGCGAGCCGATACCCGCCATCGACTTTCTGGTGGGTCTCAACCAGCGCCTGAGTCAGGATGTCGCTTACCTGATCCGTATGGAGCCGGGTGTGCAGACCCCGGAATTCACTCTGGAAAACGCTTCAGGTTCTTGCCGTGACTCCGCGTGGCTGCTGGTGCAGCTGTTGCGCCATCTGGGTATGGCGGCGCGATTTGTATCGGGCTATCTCATTCAGCTCAAGGCCGATGTCGAGGCGCTGGACGGGCCGTCGGGCACTGATGTCGACTTCACCGACCTGCATGCCTGGTGCGAGGTCTATCTGCCGGGTGCTGGCTGGGTCGGTCTGGATGCTACTTCCGGCCTCTTTGCAGGCGAAGGGCATATTCCGCTGGCGTGCAGCCCGGAACCGTCTTCCGCAGCGCCGATCAGCGGTCTGGTCGAGCCGTGCGAAACCGATTTCAGCCACGAAATGTCGGTCGAGCGCATCTGGGAGGCCCCGCGGGTCACCAAGCCGTACACCGAAGAGCAATGGCAGGACATTCAGTCCCTCGGCCGACAGATCGACGCGGACCTGACGCGTGACGACGTGCGCCTGACCATGGGCGGCGAACCGACGTTCGTGTCCCTCGATGATCGCGACGGTGCCGAATGGAACACGGCTGCGCTGGGGCCTCGCAAGCGCGAGCTGTCTGCCGAGCTGTTTCAGCGCATGCGCGCGCATTACGCGCCACTGGGGATCGTGCATTTTGGCCAGGGCAAATGGTATCCGGGCGAACAGTTGCCACGCTGGTCACTGAACTGTTTCTGGCGCAAGGATGGCAAACCGGTCTGGCGCAACAATGCGCTGATAGCCGATGAAACCCAGGATTACGGCGCTACCGGCGAGCTGGCCGGGCGCTTTCTGGCCAGCGTTGCCGAGCGTCTGAAACTACCGGCCCGTTTCGTTTTTCCGGCTTACGAAGACAATTTCTACTACCTGTGGCGCGAAGGCGCATTGCCAGTCAACGTGACTGCCGAAGACTCGCGGCTGGGTGATGAGCTGGAGCGCGCGCGTCTGCGCAAGGTCTTCGCTCAGGGGCTGGACAAGATGATTGGTCAGGTCCTGCCGTTGGCCCGTAATGCAGGCGGCGATAGCTGGCAGAGTGGCCGCTGGTACTTGCGTGACGAACACTGCCGTCTGGTGCCGGGTGATTCCGCGCTGGGCTATCGCCTGCCATTGGCCTCGCAACCCTGGGTCAAGGCGGCGGAGTACCCGTTCATTCATCCGACCGATCATAACCAGGACTTCCCGGAGCTTGCCGACAGCGACTCGCTGACCTCGGCGCTCAAGTCCACAGATATCGACGCCGAACGCTCGCCGAAAATCGATGAGTCGGCCGACTGGCTGACCCGTACGGCGCTGTGCGCCGAAGCGCGCGACGGGCGTCTGTATCTGTTTATGCCGCCACTGCAAAAGCTTGAGGAATACCTTGAGCTGGTGGCCGTGATCGAAGCGATTGCTGAAGAACTGCAATGCCCGATTCTGCTGGAAGGCTACGAGCCGCCGAGCGATCCGCGGCTGTGCAACTTCCGCATTACCCCGGACCCTGGTGTGATCGAGGTCAACGTGCAGCCGTCCGCCAGTTGGGACGAGTTGGTCGAGCGCACCGAGTTTCTTTACGAGCAGGCGCGTCTCACACGCCTGACCACAGAGAAATTCATGATCAACGGGCGTCACACCGGCACTGGCGGCGGCAACCACTTCGTGCTGGGTGGCGCGACACCGGCGGACTCGCCGTTTCTGCGTCGCCCAGACCTGCTGCGCAGCCTGATCAGCTATTGGCACAACCATCCTTCGCTGTCGTACCTATTTTCCGGTCTGTTCATCGGCCCGACGTCCCAGGCACCACGTATCGATGAGGCGCGCAACGACTCGCTTTATGAAATGGGAATCGCCTTCGCACAGATGCCGGAGCCGGGTGAAGAAGTCGCGCCGTGGATCGTCGATCGTCTGCTGCGCAACCTGTTGATCGACGTCACCGGCAACACCCATCGCGCCGAATTCTGCATCGACAAGCTGTACTCGCCCGATGGTGCAACCGGGCGTCTTGGCCTGCTGGAGCTGCGTGCCTTCGAGATGCCGCCGCATGCGCGCATGAGCCTGGCGCAGCAGTTGCTGCTACGGGCGCTGGTGGCGCGTTTCTGGCGTGAACCCTATGCGCCGGCCAAGCTGGCACGCTGGGGCACGCAACTGCATGATCGCTTCATGTTGCCGCACTTCATCGAGCAGGATTTCGCCGATGTGGTCGCCGACCTCAACGCGGCAGGCTACCCGGTGCAGGCCGACTGGTTCTCTGCGCATTTGGAATTCCGCTTTCCGAAAGTGGGTGATTACGCCGTCAACGGCATCGAGCTGGAGCTGCGGCAGGCGCTGGAGCCTTGGCACGTTCTGGGTGAAGAGGGCTCGGCCGGTGGCGCGGTGCGCTACGTCGATTCGTCGCTGGAGCGCTTGCAGGTGCATCTCAGCGGGCTGCCACCGCAGCGCTACGTATTGACCTGCAACGGTGTCGCGGTGCCTTTGCAGTCCACCGGACGGGCTGGCGAGTTCGTCGCGGGTGTGCGTTATCGCGCCTGGCAGCCGGCCAACTGCCTGCAACCGACCATCGGCGTCCATGCGCCACTGGTTTTTGATCTGGTCGACACCTGGATGCACCGCTCGCTGGGCGGCTGCGCGTATCATGTCGCCCACCCGGGCGGCCGCAACTATGAAACCTTGCCGGTCAACGCCAACGAAGCGGAAAGCCGTCGCCTGTCACGTTTCTTCCGCATCGGTCACACCCCGGGCAAACTGGACGTTCCGTCGCTCAACATTAACGACGAGCTGCCGATGACGCTGGATATGCGTCTGCATTAGAAAAACAGTGGCTCTGTGCGTCAGATGCACACGGACGTGACATCTGACTGCACTAATCTGAAGTCCTTACGTTGCCTGCCGAGCCTTCCATGCCCGACCTGCTTGACCATTACCCGCTGTCCGAGGGTACTTACCACGAAATGCTCGATGCCGACGGTGCCGTCCGCCCGCACTGGCGTCGTCTGTACGAACACATGCAGCGCAGCACCTCGGCGCAGCTGATCCAGCGCCAAGCCTTGCTGACCCGGCAGATCCAGGAAAACGGTGTCACCTATAACGTTTACGCCGACCCCAAAGGCGCGGACCGCCCATGGGAGCTGGACCTGTTGCCGCACATCATTGCGGCCGATGAGTGGCAGCACGTGGCGGCAGGGATTGCCCAGCGTGCACGGCTGCTCAACGCAGTGCTTGCGGACCTTTACGGCCCGCAGACGCTGATTGCCAATGGCTTGCTGCCCGCTGAACTGGTATTTGGCCATAACAACTTTCTGTGGCCGTGTCAGGGCGTAAAACCTCCCGAAGGCACGTTCCTGCATATGTACGCGGTCGATCTGGCACGCACCCCGGACGGGCGCTGGTGGGTGACTGCCGACCGCACCCAGGCGCCTTCGGGTGCCGGTTATGCGCTGGAAAATCGCCAGAGCGTCGCGCGTGCCTTGCCGGAAACCTATCGTGACCTGCAAGTCCGGCACCTCTCGGGTTTCTTCGACGCATTGCAACAGACGCTTGCCCGGCAGGCACCGACCAGCAGCGAGGCGCCTCTGGTGGTGCTGCTGACGCCGGGGCGTTTCAACGAAAGTTACTTCGAGCATTTGTATTTAGCGCGGCAGTTGGGTTATCCGCTGGTCGAGGGCGGCGATCTGACCGTACGCGATGCCACTGTTTACCTGAAAACCCTCAGCGGCTTGCGTCGGGTTCACGCGATCATGCGCCGTCTGGACGACGACTTCTGCGATCCTCTGGAATTACGTACCGATTCCGCGCTCGGTGTGCCGGGGCTGCTGGAGGCTGTGCGTCAGGGCAATGTGCTGGTCGCCAACGCATTGGGCAGTGGTGTGCTGGAGTCTCCGGGCCTGCTCGGCTTTTTGCCGAAAATCAGTCAGTACCTGTTTGGCGAAGATCTGATCCTGCCATCGGTTGCAACCTGGTGGTGCGGAGAGCCGCCCGTGCTGGCGCAAGCGCTGGAGAAACTGCCTGATCTGTTGATCAAACCTGCATTTCCTTCGCAGCACTTCGCCCCGGTGTTCGGTCGCGATTTGAATGAGGAGCAGCGCAACGCGCTTGCCCTGCGCATGCAGTCGCGCCCCTATGCCTACGTTGCTCAGGAGCTGGCGCAGTTGTCTCATGCGCCGTTGCTGCAGGCTGATGGCACCGGTTTGCAGCCGCGCGCCATCGGCATGCGTGTCTACGCAGTGGCCAGCCTCGACGGCTATCGTGTGCTACCGGGCGGCCTGACCCGAGTGGCCGCCGAAGCCGATGCCGACGTGGTGTCGATGCAGCGCGGCGGTGCGAGCAAGGACACCTGGGTGCTGGGCGAACGCTCGCACCTTGGCGAGCCCTGGAAGGGGCAGCGCACGCTGGGTGTCTATGACCTGATTCGCCGTGACCCTTACCTGCCGTCGCGGGTGGTGGAGAACCTGTTCTGGTTCGGGCGTTATTGTGAACGTTGCGACGACAGTGCTCGTCTGCTGCGCATCATGTTGACGCGCTATGTCGATGACGACGATCCCCTCGCGTTGCAGGTGGCCGTCGCTCTGGCCGAGAGCCTGGGCATGCTGCCCGAAGCCGAGGAGGGCGAAGAGTTGAAGGATCGCCTGCTGGTTGCTCTGCTGGGCGACGAGTGGCCGTTCAGCCTGCGCGCCAATTTGCAGCGTTTGCAGTGGGCCGCTTCACAAGTGCGCGGCAAGCTCTCACGGGAAAACTGGCAGGCGCTGGTGGAATTGCAGCGCGAAGCCTCAAGCCTGGAAACCGAAGAGCCGGATTTTGGCGAGCTGCTGGATTTTCTCAACCGTCTGGTGATGTCTCTGGCAGCGCTTTCCGGTTTTGCGCTGGACGACATGACCCGCGACGAAGGCTGGAGCTTTTTGATGATCGGGCGACGTATCGAGCGCCTGAAGTTTCTCAGCACCAGTCTGGCGGCGTTTTTGCGCGGCTCGGCAGTCTCGGAGAAAGCCGGGCTGGAATGGTTGCTGGAACTGGGCAACAGCAGCATCACTTATCGTTCGCGGTACATGGCCGTGCCGCACCTGATTCCGGTGCTGGACCTGTTGCTGCTTGATGAGCAGAACCCGCATGCGGTGCTGTTTCAGCTCAAGCTGGTGCAACGCTCGCTGCGCCGCCTGAACGACGAGTTTGATGCGCCGCGTGACAGCAGCCTGGCGGTGCTGGTTCAGCGTCTCGCCGCATTTGACCTTGGCAGTCTGGAGAACCCGCTGTTCGGTCAGAGCAGCATCGACGCTGTTCTCGACGGGCTGGCCGATCTGCTGCAGAGCATTGGTGACAGCAGTGGGCAGGCCTCCGACCGCCTAGCGCTGCGCCATTTTGCCCACGTCGATGACGTCAGCCAACGCACGGTATCTGTCTGATGAGCGCCTTCTACCAGATTTTTCATGACACGCATTACAAGTACGACAGCCCGGTTTCGCTGGCTCAGCAACTGGCGCATCTCTGGCCGCGCAGCAGCCCGTGGCAGCGTTGCACCGAGCAGGCTCTCGAGATTTTCCCGGAGCCTACCACGCGCCGTGACGAGCTGGATGTGTTCGGCAACCCGCTGACCCGACTGGCGTTCGAGCGTCCGCACGACGAGTTGCAAGTCAATGCGCGGTTGCGTATCGAGGTCATGGAGAAGCCGTTTCTGGACTTCAATCTGTCGCCGGAATGGGAAGTGACCCGCAGTGCGCTGACTTACAGCGCCAAGCCGATGACTGCTGATATTCTGGAGGCCTGCCGCTATCGCTTCGAATCCCCCTATGTTCACCTGAAGCGTTCGTTCGTCGAATTCTCGCAGGTCTGTTTCCCGCCGGGCCGCCCGTTGTTGCTGTGCGTACAGGCCCTGATGGAAAAGATTTTCGAGGAATTCACCTTCGATGAAGAGGCGACTCAGGTCGCCACGCCCCTGGTGGAAGTGCTGGAGCGGCGACGGGGGGTGTGTCAGGACTTCGCCCACTTGATGCTGGCGTGCCTGCGCTCTCGAGGTCTGGCAGCGCGCTACGTAAGTGGCTATCTGCTGACCCAGCCACCACCGGGCCAGCCCCGCTTGATCGGTGCCGATGCCTCGCATGCCTGGGTATCGGTGTTCTGTCCGGCCTCTGGCTGGGTTGACTTCGATCCCACCAACAATGTGCAACCTGCGCTGGAGCACATCAGCCTGGCCTGGGGGCGTGATTTCTCCGACGTATCGCCTTTGCGCGGCGTGATTCTGGGCGGTGGCACGCATGATCCCGATGTCCGGGTGACGGTAATGCCGGTCAGCGCCTAATTACCTGCTCCCGTGAATCGTTATTCAGTGGGGCGCTCCGTCGCGAGCGCCCGAGGGACCATTTGACGCACGTCCTTGGAACCCCGGCCCTGATCGGGCACTCTCTTCTTACGTCAGTTATCACGTTAATCAAGTCCTGCCCTGGAGATTCAAATGATTCGCAAGCTTGTAGCGATTTCGCTGTTGTCGTTGGCCAGTAGCCAGTTGCTGGCTGCCGAGTGTTCGGCCACAGTCGATTCGACCGATCAAATGATGTACGACACCAAAGCCATTGAGATCGACAAGAGCTGCAAGGAATTCACCGTCAACCTGACGCACTCCGGCAGCCTGCCGAAGAATGTCATGGGCCATAACTGGGTGCTGAGCAAGAAGTCCGATACCCAGGCAATCGTTACCGACGGCATGGCTGTAGGCATCGACAAGGATTATCTGAAGCCCGACGACAGCCGTATCATCGCCCACACCAAAGTCATCGGCGCTGGTGAAAAAGACTCGGTGACCTTTGATGTATCGAAGCTGGACCCGGCACAGGAATACCAGTTCTTCTGCACATTCCCCGGGCACATCAGCATGATGAAAGGCGCTGTGACCCTGAAGTAACGACACGCCCCCGAACGAGGACGCAGAGCGTCCAGAACGGCATGCCGACGCAGAGCGTCGCACGATAGTTGAGATTATCGTTCCGCACGCTCCAGCTTGGGGATGCCTTGGTTGACGCTCCGCGTCGCAGATATGCGCCGCGCCGCGCCGCAAACGCAAGACCAGACGCAGAGCGTCGCACGATAGTTGAGATTATCGTTCCGCACGCTCCAGCGTGGGAATGCCGTGGGTGACGCTCTGCGTCACAGAACTGTGCCGCGCCGCACATTCAGGAACGGACGCAGAGCGTCCAGAAAGGCGTACCCACGCGGAGCATGGGCACGATGGTGTTGCTGCTCTCTCGTTCCGCACGCACCCACTCACGGCGCGTACGGCAGCTCGCGTTTGTGCTGGGTCTTGGCGTAGGTTTCGCAGATGATCTTGAAGGCTTCCTCACGCACCGGTTCACCGTGCAGGAAAGCGTCGATCTCGGCGTAGGTCACGCCGTGCGAGGCTTCGTCCGGTTTGCCGGGGGACAGGTCTTCCAGGTCCGCCGTCGGTACTTTCTCGACCAGTGATTCCGGTGCGCCGAAATGCCGGGCGATGGCGCGTACCTGGTTTTTCACCAGACCGCTCAACGGTGCCAGATCGCATGCGCCGTCGCCGAACTTGGTGAAGAAGCCCATCACCGCTTCGGCCGCGTGGTCAGTACCGATCACCAGCCCCTGATAAGCGCCGGCGACGGTGTACTGCGCGACCATGCGCATGCGCGCCTTGGTGTTGCCGAGAACGAAATCCACCGAGCTGGCCGGCAGCCCATCGAACGCCTTCACCTCGGCAGCCAGCGCCTTGACGCTGCTACCGATGTTGATGGTATGGCGCTCGTCCGGCTCGATGAAGTCGACCGAAGCCTGGGCCTCGTGCTCATCGGCCTGTACGACATAGGGCAGGCGCACGGCGATAAAACGGTAGCTGTTATCGCCTGTGCTCGCGCGCAATTCCTTCACCGCACGCTGAGCGAGCAAGCCGGCCGTCAGTGAGTCGACCCCGCCGCTGATGCCGAGCACCAGGGTCTTGAGCCGTGCGTTCTGCAGGCATTCCTTGATGAAACTGACGCGGCGGGCGACTTCGGCCTGTAGCGCGTTCTGGTCCGCGAAAGGTGGCTGGACCTTGAGCTGTTCAGCAATCTGGCGCTGTACGGCGTGCATGATTCACTCCTCGTAAATAGGACAATTCAAGCTGGTTTTTCAGGGCTCGGCAAATCCGGCACCTTGAACACATGTCGCAGGTAGGCGACAAAGTTCGGGTCCTTGCACTGCGTCTTGCCGGGCTCGTCGGAAATCTTTGCCACAGCCTGACCGGCGCATGCGGTCATTTTCAGCACCATGTTCATGGGCGCGATGCCGGGTATGTCGGCGGTCAGGTTGGTGCCGATCCCGAAGCTGACATTGATGCGTCCGCGCAACGCCCGGAAGATGTCGAGTGCCTTGGGCAGGTTCAGCCCGTCGGAAAACACCAGCGTCTTGCTCATCGGGTCGATACCGAGCTTCTGGTAATGCGAGATGCATTTTTCGGCCCACTTCACCGGGTCGCCCGAATCATGGCGCAAACCGTCGAACAGTTTGGCGAAGTACAGATCGAAGTCATTCAGGAATGCGTCAGTGGTGATGCAGTCTGTCAGCGCGATACCCAGCAGACCACGGTACTCGCGAACCCAGCAATCAAGCGCGGCGATCTGGCTGTCGATCAGGCGCGGTCCCAGTTGCTGGTGGGCCATGATCCATTCATGAGCCATTGTGCCCAGTGGTTTCAGGTCAAGCTGACGCGCCAGATGAACGTTGCTGGTGCCGACAAACTGGCCTGGGAAATCGTTTTTCAGGACGCCAAGCATTTCTTCCTGCACGCGATAGGAAAAACGCCTGCGCGTGCCAAAGTCCGCCACTTTCAGCTCGGCCAGTTCATCGGCTGTGGCATGAGTGGTCAGCCATTCGAACTTGTCATACAGACGATCCCGCGCCTGACTGAGCAGGGTGTCAGGATAGCGGTGCCGGTTACGCACCTCACTGACGATCGCCAGCAGTGGCACTTCGAACAGAATGACGTGCAGCCAGGGGCCGTGCAGGCGAATGCACAGCTCATCGTTTTCGATGCTGGTTTTCACATAGCGGGTGTTAAAGCGGAACAGTCCCAGAAACCTCAGAAAGTCCGGTTTTATGAACGTGATGCGCTCCAGAAAAGCCAGGTGTTCCGGGCTCAGGGACAGCTCGCACAGCAACTCGATCTGGTGTCTGATCTCGTCCAGGTAGGGGCGAAGATCCTCCCCGTTGCGGCAACGAAACTCCCATTCAACATCCACGTTAGGGTAGTTGTGCAGCACTGCCTGCATCATGGTCAGCTTGTAGAAATCGGTGTCGAGCAGGCTTTGCACGATACGATTTGAAAAGGCGCTCTCGCTCATTGAATCGGGCTCTCCAGAGCAGCCGGATAATGTCGGACCCGCGACTTCCTGTCTGTCACCACGGAAAGCTCACGGCCGGATGGGTGGGCATTGTCGCCCTTAACGGGCCGGTTGATCCAACTGTTCCAGCATCCACTGCAGAAAAACCCGGATTTTGGGCACGTCGGCAGTGTGTTCCGGATAGGACAGGTAGTACGCACTGTTAGTGCTGGGCAATGCGTAATCCCAGGTAATCACCAGTTTGCCCTCGGCCAGTTCCTCCTCGACCAGAAAGCGTGGCAGCAGCGCAACGCCGCAGCCAACCTGGGCTGCGCGGATGCACATATAGAACGTCTCAAAACGCGGCCCGTGATAGCTATGGTCGGTGTGATACCCCTGGCTTTCGAACCATTCGTGCCAAGCCTCGGGGCGGAAGGCATTCTGTAGCAGGACCAGTTCGCTCAACTGAGTCGGGTCGCTGAGGGGTTCAACCGGCAGGCTCTCGGGTGAACACACCGCTACCAGTTCTTCGCCAAACAGCTTCACGCTTTCCGCGCCCGGTATGGCGGCCTGACCGAAGTAGAACGACACGTCGCAACGTCCCTTGATCAGGTCGTCGGACTCCTGTTCGTTGATCAGGTCCAGGTGAATATGCGGATGACGCAAGCGCCAGCCCTTCAGGCGTGGCACCAGCCACCGGGCACCGAACGTCGAGGGCGTGGACACCCGCAATACCTCGGTTTCTCCGCCGTAAGAGCGCAGGAAGTGAGTGGACATCTCTATCTGGGTCAGGATCTTGCGCACTTCGGCCAGATACAGCGCCCCGGCTGGCGTCAACTGCAAACGGCGGCGGACGCGCTGAAACAGCGGGTGCTGAACCAGCTCCTCAAGCTGCGCAACCTGTTTGCTGACGGCGCTCTGGGTCAGGTTGAGTTCTTCAGCCGCGCGGGTGAAGCTCAGGTGCCGGGTCACCGCCTCAAAGCATTGCAATGCGGCTATCGAGGGCAGATGACGTTTGTTCAGCATGATGGTTTCTCTGTTCGAGGCGCGAGGGTGCAGACACGGGCACTATGAATAATCGGAATGATATCTCGCTTAAAGGTCGTTTGTCGGTCGCATGCGGGAAGGTTATTACTGCGGTTGCGTGACGTGTGTTTCAGATTAAGGCGTTGATTCCGACAGTTGCGGCTGAATCCGCTAGCCTCAAATGGTGCGTCTCGTAGCGTTCGCGCACCGGGCGTGTGCAATTCGGTGACGCGTGTTGTTACAGGTGGGTTGTCCAAAGGTATTGGGTCGGGTTGCTATTTGATCTGGCTTGGGTTGCCCTTTTTATGGGGATGGTTGCACCTTTGGCGTCTCAAGCGGTTGTACGGCCTGCGACTTGAGCAGTCGTGTTACTGAATGGCTGGAAGCGCATGACATTTTCAATAAGAAAAAAGTGATGGCACGGGCCTTGCTCTAAGCAAACGCGTATCCGGGCAATCATGTAACCGCACTGCTAATTAAAAAAATATCCTCAGGAGCACCACTCATGTCGCATACGTTTTACAGGAAAGGTTTTCTGGCAATCGCAGTGGCAACTGCATTGGGCGTGTCTTCGTTTGCACAGGCGGACGTGAAAATCGGCGTTGCGGGTCCGATGACCGGCGCGAACGCATCATTTGGGCAGCAGTACATGAAAGGTGCGCAGGCTGCGGCCGACGCGATCAACGCGGCGGGCGGTGTGAACGGGGAAAAAATCGTGCTGGTCTCAGGCGATGACGCCTGTGAGCCGAAACAGGCCGTGGCGGTGGCCAACCGTCTGGTCGATAACGACAAGGTGATCGGGGTGGTCGGCCACTTCTGCTCGTCATCGACCATTCCTGCTTCAGAGGTTTACAGCGATGCGGGGGTAATTGCCATCACGCCGGGTTCGACCAATCCGACGGTGACCGAGCGTGGCCTGAAGGAAATGTTCCGCATGTGTGGCCGTGACGATCAGCAAGGTGTGGTCGCCGGTGATTACATCGTTGATGTGCTCAAGGGCAAGAAAGTCGCGGTCATCAATGACAAGGACACATACGGTAAAGGGCTTGCTGATGCCACTGCCAAACAACTGGTAGCGCGTGGCGTGAAGCCGGTACTTGAGGAAGGTCTGACCCGTGGCGAAAAGGATTTCAGTGCGCTGGTAACGAAAATCCGTTCGACCGGTGCCGACGTTGTGTACTTCGGTGGCCTGCATCCGGAAGCCGGTCCCCTGGTTCGCCAGATGCGCGAGCAGGGCCTCAAGGACGTGAAGTTCATGTCTGATGACGGCATCGTGACTGACGAACTGGTCACCACTGCCGGTGGTGCGCAATACGTAGACGGCGTGTACATGACCTTCGGTGCCGACCCGCGCGTACTGCCGGACAGCAAAGCAGTCGTGGACCAATTCCGCAAGTCTGGTTACGAGCCTGAAGGCTATACCCTCTACGCGTACGCTTCGATACAGGCCCTGGCTGCCGGTTTCAATGGTGCCAAATCCAACAAGGGCGACAAAGCCGCAGAGTGGCTTAAAGCGCACCCGGTCAAGACCGTCATGGGTGAAAAAGCCTGGGATGCCAAAGGCGACCTGAAAGTTTCCGACTATGTTGTTTACCAGTGGGACGCCGCCGGCAAATACAAGCAACTCGAAAAACAGAAGTGAGATAGACCTCGTGTCAGTTCTGCCCGGCAGACGCTGACCCGGTGATGGGCTCGCCCATGAGCGAGCCTGCATCTCTTTTATTGTTTTCGGACCTGTCGGTCGCACCTCACGAGGGTGTGATCGGCAGGGTGCTGAGCTGCCTTTCAGTGTGAGCGTGCGTGATGGATGGGATCTTCCTGCAACAAATGGTCAACGGACTCACCCTCGGGTCTGTCTATGGCCTCATCGCCATCGGCTATACGATGGTCTATGGCATCATCGGCATGATCAACTTCGCCCACGGCGACGTTTATATGATTTCCGCCTACCTGGCCGCTATCGGTCTGGCGGTTCTGTCTTTCTTCGGACTGGACTCCTTTCCATTCCTGATTCTCGGCACACTGGTCTTCACCATCGTGGTGACGGGGGTATACGGGTTTGTCATCGAGCGCGTGGCCTACAAGCCGCTGCGCAACTCGACCCGGCTGGCACCGCTGATCAGCGCCATCGGTATTTCCCTGATCCTGCAAAACTACGCGCAGATCAGTCAGGGCGCTCGCCAGCAGGGCGTGCCCACGTTGCTTGAAGGTGCGTGGCGCTTCGAGATTGGCAGCGGCTTTGTGCAGATTACCTACACCAAGATCTTCATTCTCATCGCCGCTTTTGTCGGCATGGGCGTGCTGACCTACATCATCAAATACACCAAGCTGGGCCGCATGTGCCGCGCCACGCAGCAGGACCGCAAGATGGCGTCGATTCTGGGCATCAACACTGATCGGGTCATCTCCTACGTGTTCATCATCGGTGCTGCCATGGCGGCGCTGGCCGGTGTGCTGATCACCATGAATTACGGCACGTTCGACTTCTATGCCGGCTTCATCATCGGCATCAAGGCGTTCACTGCCGCAGTGCTGGGCGGGATCGGCTCGCTGCCGGGTGCCATGTTGGGCGGCTTGATCCTGGGGGTTGCCGAGTCGCAGTTCTCCGGCCTGATCAACTCCGATTACAAAGACGTGTTCAGTTTCGGCCTGTTGGTGCTGATCCTGATTTTCCGTCCTCAAGGCCTGCTGGGTCGCCCACTCGTGGCGAAGGTATAAGTATGTCCGCTCCTGTTGCTGCTCCTGTCGTCAAACCTGTTGAAATCAAGAAAAGCCTGATAGATGCCGTGGTTGCGGGGCTGCTGGCGCTGATCGTGTTCGGTCCCATCGTCGGGATAGTGCTCGATGGCTACAGCTTCAACCTGCAACCCACCCGCGTGGCCTGGCTGGTGGCCGTGGTCATGGTCGGGCGCTTTCTGATCAGCCTGTTTCTGCAAACGCCCAAAGGCATACGTGTTTCCCAGAGCTTCGAAAGCTCCGACTCCGGGGTGCATGTGCTCAAGCCTGATCACAAGTCCCGCCTGTACTGGATCATTCCGCTACTGATCGTGATTGCCATCGTGTTTCCGATCTTCGCCAACAAGTACATTCTGACCGTGGTTATCCTCGGGCTGATCTACGTATTGCTGGGGCTTGGCCTGAATATCGTGGTCGGCCTGGCCGGCCTGCTCGACCTGGGCTACGTGGCGTTCTATGCCATCGGAGCCTATGGTCTGGCGCTTGGCTATCAGTACCTGGGCCTGGGCTTCTGGTCGGCGCTGCCGCTGGCGGCAATTGCGGCAGCGCTGGCCGGATGTATCCTGGGCTTTCCTGTATTACGCATGCATGGCGATTATCTGGCCATCGTGACGCTGGGGTTCGGGGAAATCATCCGTCTGGTGCTGAATAACTGGCTGTCGTTCACGGGCGGCCCGAACGGTGTGCCGGTGCCGTCACCGACCTTTTTTGGCTTGGAGTTCGGCCGTCGTGCCAAGGATGGTGGCATTCCGATTCATGAATATTTCGGCTTCGATTACAACCCGGACCTGAAATTCCTGTTCATCTACACCGTGCTGTTTCTCGTCGTGCTGGCCGTGTTGTTCATCAAGCATCGTCTGACTCGCATGCCGATAGGCCGCGCCTGGGAAGCCCTGCGCGAGGACGAGATCGCCTGCCGTTCGATGGGCCTCAATCATGTTCTGGTCAAGCTCTCGGCGTTCACCATTGGTGCTTCGACGGCGGGACTGGCCGGGGTGTTTTTCGCCAGCTATCAGGGCTTCGTCAACCCGACGTCGTTCACCTTCTTCGAGTCTGCACTGATTCTGGCGATTGTGGTGCTGGGCGGTATGGGGTCGACCGTAGGGGTGGTTATCGCTGCGTTCGTGCTGACCGTTGCGCCTGAACTGTTGCGCAGCTTCTCCGAGTACCGCGTGCTGCTGTTCGGCATCCTGATGGTGTTGATGATGATCTGGCGCCCACGCGGGCTGATCCGCATCAGCCGTACCGGCGTGAAACCGCGCAAGGGTGCGCTGGTGACAGAAGGAGGTGCGCGATGAGTAATGAAGTGATTCTTTCCGTCGAGCACCTGATGATGCACTTCGGCGGCATCAAGGCTCTCAGCGATGTCAGCCTCAAAGTTCGCCGCAACTCTATCTTCGCTCTGATCGGCCCCAACGGCGCAGGCAAGACCACCGTGTTCAACTGCCTGACCGGCTTCTACAAGGCCACAGGCGGACGCATCGAGCTGCACACCCGCGACAAGACCACCAACGTGATCAGGTTGCTGGGCGAGCCGTTCAAGGCGACCGACTTTGTTTCGCCGAAAAGCTTCTTCAGCCGGGTGTACTACAAAATGTTTGGTGGTACCCATCTGGTCAACAGGGCAGGGCTGGCGCGCACGTTCCAGAACATTCGCCTGCTCAAGGAAATGTCGGTCGTTGAAAACCTGCTGGTTGCCCAGCACATGTGGGTCAACCGCAGCCTGATCAGCGGGATCCTCAACACCAAAGGCTATCGCAAGGCCGAAGAGGATGCGCTCAATACGGCGTTCTACTGGCTGGAAGTCGTGGACCTGGTGGACTGCGCCAATCGTCTGGCCGGAGAGCTGTCCTACGGGCAGCAACGTCGTCTGGAAATCGCCCGGGCCATGTGCACGCGTCCGCAGGTGATCTGCCTGGATGAACCGGCTGCCGGTCTCAACCCGCAGGAAACCGAGGCGCTCAGCGGCATGATCCGCCTGCTGCGCGATGAACACGACATGACCATTGTGCTGATCGAGCACGACATGGGCATGGTGATGGGGATTTCCGACGATATTGTGGTGCTCGACCATGGCAACGTGATTGCCGCGGGCGGGCCGGAACAGATCCGCAACGATCCGAAAGTGATTGCTGCGTACCTGGGCGCTGATGAAGAGGAGCTGGTATGAGCAAGCCGATCCTCGAACTGAAAGAGATCGATGTGTTTTACGGGCCGATTCAGGCTTTGAAGAAGGTCTCGCTGCACATAAACGAGGGCGAAACAGTCAGCCTGATCGGCTCCAACGGTGCAGGCAAGTCGACTCTGTTGATGTCGATCTTCGGTCAGCCGCGCGCCGCCAGCGGGCAGATCATCTATCAGGGCACCGACATCACCCAGAAGTCTTCGCATTACATCGCCTCCAACGGCATTGCGCAGTCGCCGGAAGGGCGGCGGGTGTTTCCCGACATGTCGGTCGAGGAGAACCTGATGATGGGCACCATACCGATTGGCGACAAGCATTCGGCCGAAGACATGCAGCGCATGTTCGAACTGTTCCCCAGGCTCAAGGAACGCCGCAACCAGCGCGCCATGACCATGTCCGGAGGCGAGCAGCAAATGCTCGCCATCGCCCGTGCGCTGATGAGTCGTCCCAGGCTGTTGTTGCTTGATGAGCCGAGCCTTGGGCTGGCGCCGATCATCGTCAAACAGATCTTCTCGACCCTGCGGGAACTGGCAGCGACTGGCATGACAATCTTTCTGGTCGAGCAGAACGCCAACCATGCGCTGAAGCTGTCTGATCGCGCCTACGTGATGGTTAATGGCGAGATCCGGCTGTCTGGCACAGGCAAGGAATTGCTTGTAAATGAAGAGGTCAGGAACGCTTATCTGGGCGGACACTGAGTAAGGTAAACGCGCCGGTATAATGCCAGCGCGTTTTATACGTCCCTAAGCTTTATAAATCCATCGAAACAGAAAAGTTCCCCCTGCAGCTAGTAAGAATCCAAAGCATGTTATGAATAGTGCATGGATGTAAAAATTTATTTGTTCAACCAGTATTATTGAATTAATAAGTTTCTGTATGCATGTGGTTTGAATGATCTCTGCGCCAGTCAAGCCTTTTGTTAATTGGTCTAAACAGATTGGCTCTTTTTTGGGGAGTCTAAGAAAAATCAATATGTTCGCAATTAGGAAGTATATGAAGGTAATGGCGATTGATTTTCTTTGAAATAGGCTTAGCTTGTTTTCTAAATGTAATTTCATATTGTCGTCCTTGGAATAGCTGCTTTCCACTTTTCGGGAAGTTGATAGTGTATGCGTTCTTTGTGAGGTGTGTAGTTTTGCTTGATTCGTGACGTTGAAATGTTGAGTTCGGGGCGCTTCACCCTTAAATATTTGTCCACTTCGCAAAATATATTTTGGCAGTCAATAAGCTGGAGCGCACGATTTTGAAGTGGCTGGAATTGTAATCCCAATCTTTCAAATTCACTTTCCTGTTGGTCCGCCATTTTCTCTATTATATAAGTAAACTCTTTTTCGACGGCATCTGGGAAGCATTTTTTTATACCTCTCACTGCGCCGGGGCCCGCTATTACGAACTGGCTCTCTGTTGCCTGTGAGTAGGTGCTATATGCAATGTCTACAGAGTATTGAAATGCCAAGAATTTTCCAATAGAAGGCATTTTTAAAAATGCATTGTAGATATCGCCTAAATGGTTGTGATCCCAAATGGAGTGATGCAGTTCCAATTTCAACATATGAGAGATCATTTTTAGGTTATTTTCATGTTTTATCGAGCTCCCCCATTGGCTTTTTCCGGAAGGCATTATGTAAGCGGCAGAATAAATCTTAGATTTTTCAGCACGAAGCTCTGATAGAAATTTAGCTATTTCTATCGAGTTGAAATTATTGAGGCCGATCTTACCAAACCTATCCTCGATTGCTTGCCATGTTTCAATTTTATTGAAATTTTTAAAAAGAATAGTTCGAAGAAAGACATCGCCAGGACTATCTGTTTGGCTTGAACTGATGTTTTTAACAAGATATTGCGTTGTTCGGTCTAATACACGGTAACAATTAGTGAATTTGTATTTTTCTATTATAGGGTTGCATTGAGTCTTAGACCCGTTAAGCATGTCATAGAAGGATTGTTGGCGTAGGGATGAAAATCTCCAGTAATCATCATAAGCTACTGATTTTGATAGTTTTTTGATTGGGGTTGTGCGCATTTCTATATTCCGAAAAAATTGCCGATTTCTGTTCCGGCAGCTATTATCTTTTCTCGGAGCGCAAAAGCTATCACCGTACTAAAAACTGCAAATATGATGGCGGAGTATCGAGTGACAATTTTGCTTTCTAAGGTAGATAGCTCTTTTTTAAGATCGTCGATGTCTTTTTTTAATTTAAAAGGCGAGTAAAGCTCACCTGTCATGTCAGAAACTTTCTCATGATCTAAATGGTTGGTCGAGTTAGACTTTGTTTTTGCATACCTGCTAGTTGCTGTGTTATCTAAGTCGGCATACCAAATAAGAGCAAAAGGTGCTCCTCGCTCTAGCACAATACTAGTCGGGCCTGCGTTATAGACTGAAAAAGTAAGTTTTCCTTTCCAGCCTGGGTCTACATGAAACCCGGAAACATTAATTAATCCTTTAAACTTGTATTTTGCTTTGAATGAAATAAATGCAAGTGCTGTATCAGGGACCTTTACGGTTTCAGCAGTTAAGAGTAATGCAAACTGCCCCGTCGGGATGATAAATTGCGGCTTCTCGTCAGTGAGAATTTGTTTGACATTTGAGTCTTTATCACTGTTAGGTGTTATGTAAACTTCGTTGCCAACAGTCAGTGTTATTGCCGCACAGTCCACGCTTTCAGAATTTACAATTCCATTTGGTGTTTCGATCAGGTTTTTTAGTTCTGATGTGAGCTTATTTCCGCTCCAAAACATGTGCTAATATCCCTTTTGGTAATTTCCAAGCATGTTAAAAAAGATGTTTTTGCTTTCTAGTGTGTAAAGTCTATCGCTTATCTTATTTTCAATGTCTTTTATATCCATGCAGTAGCAAAGAGCTAATAATAGCCTGAAAACAGCCGCAAGACTCTCTAGGATTTTTCCTCGATAGTCGAGGGTTTCCAAATGGTCCAGTGATTCAACAAACTTACACAGCATACCTGTGTTTCTTAGTATTTCTAAAGATAGCTGAGTAGATATATTTTTATTTGCGGATTTGTAAGGCTTAAATAAATTTTCGCTTAATTCATTTATGTTTGACAGATTACGGTTCTCGTCTGAAAGTGCAAATTTCGAGAGGGGTACGCTAAAGATGTTTGCAGATGAAAAAGAAATTATAAGTGCATCGATCGTTGTCTTTCTTAATGTATCTGTGTCGTCTTCAAATGCGGAAATTGTTATTTTTGCACTGTATTTAGACAAATGCAGAGTCATATGGGTTATACGCTGCTGTACAGTAAGAAGCCAAATTTCTTTATGATAATTTTCGTCGTGCCTCAACTGCTTCCATTGCATTTCTTCAAGCTGACTTTGAATTTTCATAATCAAATCCTATGGCCGGTAGGTTTGCTATCAAGAGAATAGCCGAAAAGTGATAAAAATATTGTGCAGCATTCTACACAAAAATTGTGTTTTACAATGAAATACATTGTGACCTCAGCTGTCTCGACATCCGGATCAGCGGCCACCCAATCCACCTTGCTCAAACGTGTATTGATGAAAGCCTAGGTATCCTCTGAAAAAGCCCATTTTTTTGGAGAGGAACCGGGCTGGAGCGCCTATATTTACTGGCTTCGACTTTTGAAGAAAAGGCTTTTTCAGACCTTCCCTAGAGCCTTTATTCTACGGCGCTTCGCACGTAGGGTATCAGTTCGTTTCTCTGAAGGGCGGGCTGTGGAAAACAATTTTGACGGGTCTGCCAAGCGCGACATAAAACCGCTGCAAATGGTTGTTTTGTCACCGTTTTGACTTGTTCAGGTTTACTGTGGAACCGGCTGTTAATAACTTGGGAGTATGTGCCTGAAGCCCTTTATGCATAAGGCTTGCAGGCGATTGATTAAATTTTGATCAAGGGTTTTGGACTGGCTTTCAGGGGTGTTTGTCAACAGCATTGAAGCTGGTCGTTCATACAGTTTTTTCAGTTACACAGCCTGTGGGTAAGTCTGTTAACAAACCTTGGAAATAGTGATCCAGCCGTTACTGCTTCTGGGCTACAGGCCATCACGGTTTTCTGACGCCTGGTGGCGTCCTGGCAGTATCGGGCAAAGTCAAGGTGAAAACTTCTGCGGATCTGCTGGAAGCCCCGAACGACGGGACTTTCAGCGTTACCGACTTGCCCCCAGAGATTGTGTGTCTGACTGTGGATAAGGTGGGCAAAACTGCCTGCAAGGCCCGTGGCGTATGGCTCGGCTTGAGTTGGTTGTTTTTTGTACAAATGCACTGGGTTGTTGCATCGACGTGCCGCTGACGGGCATTCTGCTGCCCTCGTCAGAACTTATTAACAGGTGCGCTGTTTTTCGCGCCAGGTCAGGAGAACGAAATGACTTCCACTGTATTCATCACGGGCGCTACTTCCGGTTTCGGTGAGGCCTGTGCCCGCCGTTTTGCCGAAGCAGGCTGGTCGCTGGTATTGACTGGCCGTCGCGAGGACCGTCTTGCCGCGTTGAGCGCCGAGCTGTCGAAGCAGACCAAGGTGCATACGCTGGTACTGGATGTGCGTGACCGCAAGGCAATGGAGAGCGCCATCGCAGATTTGCCTGAAGAGTTCGGCAGCATTCGTGGGCTGATCAACAACGCCGGTCTGGCGCTGGGGATCGACCCTGCGCCCAAGTGCGATCTGGATGACTGGGACACCATGATCGACACCAACGTCAAAGGTCTGGTCTACACCACACGCCTGTTGCTTCCACGTCTGATTGCGCATGGTCGCGGGGCAAGTATCGTCAACCTGGGCTCGGTAGCCGGCAACTATCCTTATCCGGGTGGTAACGTCTACGGTGGCACCAAGGCGTTTGTCGGGCAGTTCTCGCTGAATCTGCGCAACGATCTGATCGGCACTGGCGTACGCGTCACCAACCTGGAACCCGGGCTGTGCGAGAGTGAGTTTTCGCTGGTACGTTTCGGCGGTGATCAGGCCAAGTACGACGCCACTTACGCGGGCGCCGAGCCAATTCAGCCGCAGGACATCGCCGACACTATCTTCTGGATCATGAACACGCCAGCGCACGTCAATATCAACAGCCTGGAACTGATGCCTGTCAGCCAGACCTGGGCCGGTTTTGCTATTGATCGTAACCGCGGTTGATTGCTTGCTGATCGGGCCGCACAGGTGGTGCGGTTCGATCGATCAGTCTTCTACAGGCGTCGGAGGCGGGAAAGCGTTCACGAAGCGGTTCTCGACAAAGTCAGCCAGCCCGATGTAACAGGTTGCCAAGTGGTAAGGCGTGGTCGACGGCATGTCACTGCGGCTGACCGCGCCATCGGGCTCTACGCACTCGTTCCAGCCTTTGGCATGCAGGAAGCGCTGCGCAAAGGCTGACATTTGCGCAGCCAGGTTCGCCTCGCACTCTGGCCGCATGGCCATGGCTCGCAGGTATTCCGCCTGAGCCCAGATACGCTGGGTGGCGTCGCGTACCGTGCCATCAAGTGTCAGCATTGCAGTCACCGCGCCGCTCTGTGGCTCGACACCCTGTGCCTGAGCGTAGGCAAACGCGCGGGTCATGGATTCGTGCAGCTCACGTCCATGCAGCTCTGGCGACGATTGCAGCAGGAAGAACCATTCGAACTGATGACCTGGCTCGTACCAGTTATCCACAGCGCCCAAGGGTTTCTCCAGCATCACGCCGGTGGCGGTGTCGACAAAGCGACGCTGCATGTGGATAACCAGAGCGTCCAGCGCTGACTGGGTTGCAGGGTCGGCGCGCACTGACAGCGTTGCCAGAAAGGCCTCTGCCAGATGCATCAAGGGGTTCTGGAGCGGGCCGCTGCCCAGCGTCGACCAGTCCTCATCGAGTTGCGCTTCGTACAGCCCGTCATCGTCGGCAAAGCGCTCCGCTACAACGCTGAGCGCCGCATTGAGCACTGACTCTGCCAGCGGGTCCTGCACCTTCGCCCAGTAATGTGCGCAGGCGAAAATAATGAAGGCGTGAGTGTAGAGGTCCTTGCGGCGATCCAGAGGTTTGCCCTGTGGATCGATGCTATAGAACCAGCCGCCATGCTCGGCATCGTGGAAGTGCTGTTGCAGGGAGCGAAACAGCTCACCGGCCCGCGCCCGAGCGTTCGGCACTTCGACGTTATCGATAAGGCTGGAAAACAGAAACAGCTGACGTGCGCAGGCCATGGCTCGATAGCGTTGCGGCGGTAGAGGCTGATCGTTGGAGTCGAGCGCTTCGTAAGGCAATGCCAATTGTGCGTTCCAGCCAGGGCCCTGCCAGAGCGGAACGACGACCTGCAGAAAATGCTGCTGCAAGGCAGCGAACACCGAGGTCAATTCAGGCGTGGGGGCGGAACGGGTCACATGAGGCATCGGCTGGCATCGCGGCAGTGTCGAAGTGCGCAGCATGTTATCAGGATTGCTGCATGCGGGGTCGTGGTGATCATTCCTCACGCTCGGCGCGTGAGGAACCTCTGCCACTCAGCCAATCAACGCCAACCGCTCATTGATCGCCGCTTCGATCCCTTGGGCGTCCAGCCCGCACTCAGCCAGCATCTGCGCAGGCTTGGCATGCTCGACGTAGGTGTCCGGCAGGCCCAGGTGGAGTACCGACTTGAGGATATTGGCGCGTGCCAGAAACTCACTGACCGCAGCACCAGCGCCGCCCATCACTGCGTTCTCTTCCAGTGTGACCAGTAACTCGTGGTTGGCGGCCGCTTCGCTCACCAAGGCTTCGTCCAGTGGCTTGACGAAGCGCATATCGATCACCGTCGCGTCGAGCTTCTCGGCCACCACCAGCGCATCGGCCAGTTGCACGCCAAACACGAGAATCGCAACGCCCTGGCCCTGACGACGCACAACGCCCTTGCCGATTTCGACCGGGTCAAGGCCTGTCTCGATCAACGCGTCCGGACCGGTACCGCGTGGGTAACGCACTGCCGCGGGGCCGGTGTGCAGGTAACCGGTGTTGAGCAGCTTGCGCAGTTCGTTTTCGTCACTCGGCGTCATGACCACCATGCCAGGGATGCAGCGCAGGTAGGACAGGTCGAAGCTGCCTGCGTGGGTCGGGCCGTCTTCGCCCACAAGCCCGGCGCGGTCGATGGCAAACAGTACGTCGAGGTTCTGCACCGCGACGTCATGCACCAGTTGATCGTAGCCGCGTTGCAGGAAGGTCGAGTAGATAGCCACGACCGGCTTGCTGCCTTCGCAGGCCATACCGGCCGCCAGTGTTACAGCGTGTTGTTCGGCGATGGCAACATCGAAGTAGCGTTCTGGAAAGCGCTCGCTGAATGCCACCAGGTCCGAGCCTTCCTTCATGGCTGGCGTGATGCCCACCAGCCGTGAGTCAGCCTCGGCCATGTCACAGATCCACTGGCCGAACACTGCGGAATACTTCGGTGCACTGATTTTTTTCGGGGCGGCAGGCGCATTCAGCGGCTCAAGCTTGGTAATGGCGTGATAACCGATCGGGTCGACTTCGGCTGGCGCAAAACCTTTGCCCTTCTTGGTGACCACATGCAGAAACTGCGGGCCTTTCAGATCACGCATGTTGCGCAGAGTGGCGATCAGAGTCGGCAGGTCGTGGCCATCGATAGGGCCGATGTAGTTCCAGCCCAGCTCTTCGAAAAGCGTGCCCGGGACCAGCATGCCTTTGGCATATTCTTCGGTGCGACGTGCGATTTCCCAGGCGCCGGGCAGGCGCGAAAGCACCTTTTTGCTGCCTTCGCGCATGCTGCTATACGTGCGGCTGGAAAGAATCTTGGCCAGGTAATTCGACAGACCGCCGACATTGCGCGAGATCGACATGTCGTTGTCGTTGAGAATTACCAGCATGTTGGCTGCCACTTCCGGCGCGTGGTTCAACGCTTCGAAGGCCATGCCGGCAGTCAGCGCACCGTCGCCGATCACGGCAATGGATTTACGCTCGCTGCCTTGCAGGCGCGAGGCAATCGCCATGCCGAGTGCGGCGCTGATCGAGGTGCTGGAATGCCCGACGCCGAAGGTGTCGTACTCGCTCTCGCTACGACGCGGAAAGGCCGCCACCCCATCCTTCTGGCGCAGTGTGGACATGCGCGCGCGACGGCCGGTGAGGATCTTGTGCGGATAGGCTTGATGACCCACGTCCCACACAAGGCGATCGTCCGGGGTGTCGAAAACGTAATGCAGCGCGATGGTCAGCTCGATGACCCCAAGACCGGCACCAAAATGCCCTCCGGTCTGGCCAACGGAATACAGCAATTCCAGGCGCAGCTCATCGGCCAGGGTTTCCAGCTCGGCTTCGCCCAGACGGCGCAGGCCGTGCGGGGTATCGGCTCGGTCGAGCAGCGGCGTGACCGGGCGCTCGCGGGGGATCTCTTTGAACGTCGTGGGCATCAGGCGAATCGTTATAAGTAAAAGAGGCGGCAGTTTACCTTATGCATCGCAAGCTGCCCATGAAGTGCGTCGGCGGATAGTCCGCCGACTGACACGCTTAGTGACTGAGACCTGACGAACCGTGGTTGATTCAGCAGATTTCCGGCTTCGGTGACGGTGATCAGTGGCGACGTTCGACGATATAGCGTGCCAGCTCGCGCAACGGTTCTGCGGCGGCATCGAACGTGCTCAGCGCTGTTAGCGCCTGATCACGCAGTTCCAGTGCATAGCGCTTGGCCGCTTCCAGGCCCAGCAACGCAGGGTAGGTCGGCTTGTCGCGGGCGATATCGGCACCCTGACGCTTGCCGAGGGTCGCAGTATCGCTTTCGACATCGAGAATGTCGTCCTGAACCTGAAAGGCCAGACCGACCGCGCGCGCATAAATCTGCAAGGCGTCAAGACGGGGCTGATCGGCTTGACCACTGGCCAGTGCGCCAAGCCGGACGCTGGCTTCGATCAACGCACCGGTCTTGTGCCGATGCATGTATTCCAGCGCCGCCTGATCAAGCTTCAGCCCCACAGAGCCCAGATCGATCGCCTGCCCGCCCACCATACCTGCCGGGCCGGCAGCGGCTGCGAGGGTATTGACCATCTGCAGACGCGTTTCGGCATCGCGTGAGGTCAGGTGCGGCGCGAGCAGTGCAGTGAACGCCAGGCTTTGCAGGCCGTCACCTGCGAGGATCGCGCAGGCCTCATCGAAAGCCTTGTGCGTGGTCGGCTGGCCGCGACGCAGGTCGTCATCGTCCATCGCCGGTAAATCGTCGTGCACCAGCGAGTAAGCGTGAATCAGTTCAACCGCACAGGAGGCACCGTTGGCATCCTCGGCTACGCCGCCCAGCGCTTCGCAGGCCGCGTAGGCCAGCAGCGGGCGCACGCGCTTGCCGCCGTTCATCACGCTGTAGCGCATGGCTTCGTAAAGCCGGTTCAGCTCAGGGCTCGGTGCCTGAAACAGTTTTTCGAGTGCTGCGTTGACGCGAGTCTGGCTTTGCGCTTGATAGCTCGCGATCATTCGGGAAGTTCCGCATCGTCGAACGGCTCTTCGCTCAGTTCGCCATCGCGCTCCAGCAGCACCTGGACCTTCTGTTCGGCCTGGGTAAGGGCGCTTTGGCAGTCGCGGGTCAGGCGTACACCTTGCTCGAAGGCGGTCAGGGAGTCTTCCAGAGACAACTCGCCATTCTCCAGCCGCTCTACCAGCGCTTGCAGGTCAGCGAGTGACTGTTCGAAATCCAGTGCAGCTTTCTTGCGGGCCATGGGGGCATTTCCGGTAGAGGTTAAACCGCGCGACACTAGCAGAGCGAGGGCTTCTGGGCAAATAACGGCGACGGAGCAATGCAAGGGCAGCAACTATCAGGATTAACCTGCAGCGAACCCGTTCTGTAGGTCTGCAATCAGGTCTTCCGGGCTTTCCAGGCCAACCTGCAGCCGTAGCATCGGGCCGGTGCCGCGGTCAGGACCATATTGCTCGACTTCAGTGATCAGACTTTCAAAACCGCCCCAGGAGTAACCAATTCCGAACAGTTTCAACGCGCCGGTAAATCGGTCCAGCACCTGCCGGTCAACGGCATGGAATTCGAAACTGAGCAAGCCGTTGCAGCCATGGAAATCACGCTTCCAGATGGCATGGCCCGGATCGTCCGGCAATGCGGGATACAACACGCGGGCAACCTGAGGCTGGTCCTGCAGCCATTGTGCAATTTGCATCGCGTGGCGTTCATGCATGGCCATGCGTGCCGCCAGACTGCGGGCACCGCGCAGCACCAGATACGCATCGTCGGGGCTGACGGTATTGCCCACGGCGGTGTTCATGGTCTTGAGGGTTTTCCAGTGCGCTTCGGTGGTGCTGACGCTGCCCATCATGACGTCGGAATGCCCGGCCACGTACTTGGTCAGGGCCATCAGGGAAATGTCCGCGCCCAGCTCCAGCGGCTTGTACAGAATTCCCGAGCCCCACGAGTTATCCACAGCCAGCAGTAGATCCCTGGCCTTGCACACCTGTGACAGTGCAGGCAGGTCGCACATGTCGAACGTCAGCGAGCCGGGCACTTCAGCGTAGATCATCCGTGTGTTGGTCTTGATCAGCGATTCCACATTACTACCGTCGGCCGCGTAGAAATCGAACTGGATGTCGAAGGCGGTCAGCATCGTTTTCGCCAGGCGCCGAACGGGGCCATACACCGATTCAGTAATCAGCACATGGTCGCCTGGGCGCAGAAACGATTGAAACATCTGCGCCACTGCCGCCAGCCCGGTCGGGTACAGGCAAGTACCGTGTGCGCCCTCAAGCCCGGAAATCAGATCCTGCAAGGCAAACGCCGTCGGGTTGCCGTTGGCACCGTAAGTCAGCGAGCGCTCAGGTCCCGTGGTGCGAATTTCCGCCTCGCGCAAACTCTCCAGACTGTCGAACAGCACCGTACTCAGACGCACGACCGGCGGGTTGACCGCCAGTCCTGGCCCGCTGCTGGCGCTACGGCCGCGTTGCGACAGGGCGGTGTGGGCGCGAGGGTCCTTATCGTGCGGCATTGGAGGCTCCAGTCAGGGAAAGGGCAAGCAGGCAGACTGCCGCTCAGGCATGCACAAGCGTAATGCATCGTGCGTCTGGCAGGTATCACTGATCGCTCAGCACAGCACTCGCATAGAACTCATGCAGCTTCGCCTGCAATAGCTGCCTGTCCGGCAAGCGGGTCTGGTACTCGGCAATCAGCGCGGGTGAAAGCGAGCGGTTCAGGGCGTACTCGACCACTTCATCGTTTTTGCTGGCGCAGAGTAAAACGCCGATGGCCGGGTTTTCATGGGGTTTGCGTACATTCCGGTCCAGCGCTTCAAGATAAAAGTCCAGCTTGCCCAGGTATTCGGGTTCAAAGCGGCCGACCTTGAGTTCGATGGCAACAAGGCAGTTGAGGCCGCGATGGAAAAACAGCAGATCCAGCGCAAAATCCTGGCCGCCGACCTGCAACGCGTACTCGGAGCCGACAAAACAGAAGTCGCGGCCCAGCTCGATCAGAAAATCCCTCAGGCGTTGCAGCAAACCGCGGTGCAGGTCAGCTTCGGCGTGTCCCGATGGCAGCTCGAGAAACTCCACCATGTAGGCATCACGGAACACATCCAGTGCTGCCGGTCGGGTTTCCTGGAGCATCGTCGAGGCCTTGGCTGGCTGGGTGATACTGCGCTCGAACAAGGCGGTCTTGAACTGGCGCTCCAGCTCTCGGCTGGACCAGTTTTCCCTGATTGCCATGCGCAGATAAAACTCACGCTCTTCGGGGCGCTTGCTTTGGCTGAAGATGATCAGGTGATGAGTCCATGGCAATTGTGTCAGCACTGCTGACACTTTCTCATCGTCGCGGTAAACCTCGAAGAACTGGCGCATACGAAACAGGTTTCGACGCGTAAACCCGCGCAGCCCTGGCTGGGTTACAGCCAGATGCTCGGCAAGCTGGCTGACCACCGCGTCACCCCATTCGGCGTTTTCAATCTTGCGGCTGATGTAAGCGCCTACCTGCCAGTAAAGCTCGATCAGGCGAGTGTTGACCGCCTGTGCAGCTTGCTGTCGAGCGCCCTGAATCATTGCGAGCACTTCATCAAAGCGATCATTTACAGGCGTATGCGGTGCATTGGGAGTACTCATGCTGCAAGTACTCCACTGCATGGAAAACCGGTGCCGAGTTGCAAGTGAAGATCTGGATGGGCAGTTGTCCGGTTCATAGGGCGCGTCCTTGGGCAGTGGCTAAGGACGCTACTTTACGTTCAGATCACGACTGTCCGACCCAGAATCTCTTTTGAGTGTGTAGCACCAGGTTTCTGTTTGCGCAGGCCTTGACTTGCGTCTTATTTATCCAGGTCGGATGCCTGATGCCGCTCCGGCACCTGATCCGCCTCTTCGCCCCAGGTGCGGTTGACCTTCTGGCCTTTGATGACAGCAGGGCGCGTGGCGATTTCTTCCGTCCAGCGAATCAGGTTCGGGTATTCGTGCACCGACAGGAACTCGGCGGCCGAATAAACCTTGTTCCTTACCAGCGCGCCATACCATGGCCAGACCGCGATATCGGCAATCGTGTAGGTATCGCCAGCCAGGTAGCGGTGCTCGCCCAGTCGACGGTTCAGCACATCGAGTTGGCGCTTGGCCTCCATCGCGAAGCGATTGATGGGGTATTCGAGTTTCTCCGGCGCGTAGGCGTAGAAGTGCCCGAACCCGCCACCCAGGTAGGGCGCCGCGCCCATCTGCCAGAACAGCCAGTTCAGCGTTTCGGTACGGCCTGCCGGGTCGGCGGGCAGGAAACTGGAAAACTTCTCAGCCAGGTACAGCAGAATCGAACCGGACTCGAATACCCGAACAGGTGTTTCATGGCTTCGGTCCAGCAATGCAGGGATCTTGGAGTTGGGATTGATCTCGACAAAGCCGCTGGAGAACTGATCGCCCTCGGAAATGCGGATCAGCCAGGCATCGTATTCCGCGCCGCTATGCCCCAGCGCCAGCAGCTCTTCGAGCATGATCGTGACCTTCACCCCGTTGGGTGTGGCCAGAGAATAAAGCTGCAGTGGGTGCTTACCGACGGGCAGTACCTTGTCATGCGTGGGACCGGCTACGGGCCGGTTGATGCTGGCGAACGTACCGCCTGCTTTTGTTTCCTGCTGCCATACCTTCGGCGGGGTGTAAGGGGTTTGGGTCATGAGTAGCCTCGCTTGTTCAAGGGTGATCGCTGGACCGGTCGTATTGCGAATGACCATTGACGTTATAGATCAACGTGCGCGGATGGAAGTGCCTTGCGATTCTGATCGAGCGTGGCGAGGCCTCGAAAAGGCCATTTAGCTGCCGCCGGTAGTTTGTGGAATATTCCTACAGTAACTAAGGCGTCGTCCTATAGCTGTAACTCTATGAAAGAAGAGAACATGTGCCCGCAGCAGGAGGCCATAAGGTTATCCATTTATGATCTTGATTGTCAAAATCGTTCTCTGATCTACCTGTCAATAGCTGGATACCGTATGTCGTCATCTCGCAGCACAAGCTTTATAAAATGGCGTGACCTGATCATCAATCTCGTGTCCAAGGAAATTAAAATCCGTTACATGGGTGCGACGCTAGGCTTCGTTTGGTCATTGGGAAATCCGCTGGTTGTTACACTTACATATTACACGGTTTTTACCTATATCCTGCCCACCAGTCAGGACCGTTTTGCACTTCATCTGGTAACGGGTGTTGTCCACTGGATGCTTTTGGCGCAAATAGTTTCACAGAGCGGGGAATGGCTCATCAATAACGGCAATCTCATTCGAAAGTTACGGTTCCCGCGTATATTGCTACCCCTCTCCGGAGCATTGTCGATTGCTGTGTTCTGGGCGGGCTGCATGATCGTGTATGCATCGTTATTTCCCATGCTGGGTGGCGTGTTTTCACGCGCTCTGTTTTTTTATCCCATTGTACTGATTGCGTTCATGGCGCTGATTATGGGGTTCGGTCTGGCGCTTAGGAGGGTGTAGACAAAATAAATTAAACTTTCACTCCCTTGTCTGAATAGCCCTCAAGCCATGCCTAAAACCGGACGTCCTCGCTCGATTGCCGCCGAGCACTATCCCGTGCTGGTGAAACTCGCTCATGCACAGCCCTATTCCAGCCAGGCCGAATTGGCGCTCGTATTCTTCGCCGAAACCGGTATCACTGCGCATCCCGACACCTTTGCAAAAGCGTTGAAAATGGCAGGGATTACGCGTGTAAAGCAGCGGGCCAAGGGAAGTTTTCAGTCACCTGAACCTAATAAAGCCTATGGCTACAATGAAACCCACCGCCGCCAACTGCCGGAGCAGCTATATCCGAGTTGCTTGACAGATACCGAGTGGGCACTGGTCGCCGACCTGTTTGAAAGCCAGGGCGGACGAGGAGTGCCACCGCTTCACTCTCGGCGCACGTTGCTGGAAGCCTGTTGCTATGTCGTACGCACGGGGTGCTCATGGCGAATGCTACCCCGCGATTTTCCTCATTGGGACAATGTCTACAAAACGTTCCGCCGGTGGAGCGCTCAAGGCAAGTTCGAGCAAATGCATGATCGCTTGCGAGCTCAATGGCGTGAGCGGGAAGAACGCGCTGACAGCCCGTCAGCAGCGATCCTGGATTCACAGTCGACCCGCAGTTCTCCTCAAGGCGGTGACAGCGGCTACGACGCAGGCAAAAAAGTGAAGGGGCGTAAACGAAGTCTGATTGTCGATACATTGGGCCTGCTGCTGGCTGTCAGTATCAGTGCTGCAAGCGTGCAGGATCGTGACGCGGCGGATGATGCGGTGGCGTACTCGAAGGAAAAATATCCGTCACTGAGCACGCTTTTTGTTGATAGTGCGTACGCAGGAAAATGGGCACAGCGCACCCATCAACTGCACGCTATCGATGTTCAAGTGATCCGTGGCCCGAATAACAGAAGAACAGGGCAATGGCACTCTGAACAAGGCGATCTATTTTCCGTGGAGCCTGTTCAGACTGGATTTGTGGTCATGCCCAAGCGATGGGTAGTGGAGCGAACTCATGCCTGGAATGAGAGAGCTCGGCGACTGATCATGCATCATGATCGCCTTTTTGCGGTAAGCGAGGCATGGGTTTGGTTGGCCGAGGCTCGAATACTCGCGCGCCGACTCACTACATGATTTTGTCTACACCCTCCTAGAGAGACGGAAGGAGAGGTGCTTGCAGGAGTTGTAGTCGCCGGCACCGGCAGCTTTCACACTGGTGGCTGCTCCATAGGGAACAAGGACATGCGAAAGGAGTGTATTTCAAAATATTTCAAGGGCGAAACGTCGTACGCCGCGATTTAGAAGGGCTGGCCATACATACAGGGGCGAAATGGATCCAACCACTGATTTGCACACAAGTTATCCACAGGCTTGTTGCCTTGCAATGTCATTTTGACCCCATTATCTTGTAGGTCATCTTTACAACAGCACTACATGTTGTGTTTTTGGCGAGAGGCTGAGGTCTCAGTGAACACAGCGGGTATGCGTGCAAAGTTTGGACGCCGAGCACACATACCCGCCAATCCCTGAGCCAATGCGGACATTGGTGGGACGCGCATTAGAGAAAAACCGACTTTGGATGTCAACCATTCAGCTCGGCTTTCCGCTCAAGGGTTGCTCCTGCCTACTCGATTTTTTCTAGATACAGGAGCACCTAATCGTGCCGAAAAATCCTAAACAAACTTCGTCTCACGTGGCCAGCTTGGCCTCCAAAATCCTGCGTAGTGATAGCTCCTCGGCCATCCAGAAGGAATTGGCAGGGTCGGCCATGGCTCAAGCTTCGACCGGCAAGCAAACCGGTGCCGATATGGAGACTAAAGCCAGTCATGTCCTCGACAGCAACAAGTACAACGCCACCACCAAGACCCTAGCGGCCTCGGTACTCGCCCAATCGAACAAAGAGCGGGGTGAGTAAAAATGGCTCAGTATTTCGTGAACCGTAATGCACAGACCAATGGTGACCACGAGGTGCATACCAGTACGTGCATCTATTTGCCGGCACTCCATAACCGCCTTGATCTTGGCTATCACACCACCTGTGTGACCGCTGTTCGCCAGGCTCGCAACACCTACCAGCAGTCGAACGGTTGCCGGACGTGTTCCTCGGTATGCCATACCCAGTAGTTTTGAAGTTTCATCGGAAGCTCTGGGCGGCTTTGCTGCTGCCCATCTTCTGCAGGTTAATGGGCTTCCGGGACATTAAGTCTATTCAAAGTTGCGTCTGATGAAGGTTGCGCCTAATGATTCACGATCATGAATACAGCCTATTGGGCGGGGTAAATCGAGCTCTTATTGGCCGGTACTTGACACTACTGGCAAGCGCGATTTCCGGCATTGCGGTTTTTTTGCTGCTGTCAGCTGAAGATTTGGCTAAAAAGTATGACCTGCCTGTAAATCTTCCACCTACAGCCCTGTCACTAATTGGCGCAGGTATAGTTTTTGCCCTGCTGTACGCTCTATTCAATAAGACAGTTTGGAAATGGCGCTGGGCAGTTAAATATCTAAAAGTTCCTGATCTGTCGGGAGAGTGGCAGTGCACTGGAACAACACTGGACACCGAAGGAAATCCGATTCGCTCTTGGCAAGCCGATGTATATATTTGTCAAACTTGGGACAAGATTAGAGTGCGATTGAAGACACATCAATCAGGCTCCAACAGTATCACTGCGGCGTTGGTTCACGATGAAGCTGACGGATACCGCCTTCTTTATAACTACCGGAATGATCCTAGTCCCGGCGAACCTGAGCTTCGGGGACATGTTGGCAGCGCAAACCTTTTGTTTACTAAGTCACTAGATTGCGCACAGGGTGACTATTTTAACGGTTACGGTCGGCCCACCTATGGGCGAATGGAGCTGAGGAGAAAAAATGAACACACCAATTAACGAACGAATCAATCGTCTGCGCTCCAGACGCTCGGGCCTTGATAGATCCTCTGTAATCGCGATGGATGCGAAGGATTTCATCGTGAACCGAAGCCTTACAAAAGAGGCGTGGGAACATAGGGTTAAAGACAAGCCGAATACAACATTTGCTTTAGGCGCTATGCAGGAGGTAGATCCTACCTACACCCGCATCAGCATCGAAACCGCAGAACGGGTTAGCAACCAGTTGTCTAAGAGGACAAGCGGCAATCTTGAATTCGAGCTACAGGGATCAGTACCACTGAATGTCCATATCCGAGGGGTCAGTGATGTCGACCTTTTAGCGATAGAAGCTGACTTTCATACCTATGATGCCCGTGGGTACATGAGTACATCGGGTCAGTACCGTTCACCGACCTCACGCACCTCAGTTGGGGTGTTAACTGCTCGCAGGGGGGAAATTAGTAAAGCTCTTCGCGATGCGTTTCCCGCTGCGACAATTGACACCTCTGGCTCCAAGGCCATTAAATTGCAAGGAGGGTCATTAGCGCGTCCAGTTGATGTCGTGCCTTCCCACTGGCATGACACTATTAGTTATCAAGCATCTGGTCAGAAACATGACCGTGCTGTCACCATCCTAGATTCGCATAAAAACACCACGATTGAAAACTGGCCTTTCCTGCACATCAAAAAAATACGAGAACGATGTGAAACCACGAGTGGTGGGCTCCGCAAATCAATAAGATTATGTAAAAATATAAAGGCAGATCTCGAGGCGGAAGGAAAAGCTGTAACGATCTCCAGCTTTGATATTGCCTCAATAATGTACCACGCCAACATGCATAGTCTCTCCGTTGGCGCCTACTATGAATTAGCGATATTAGCTGAGACCCAAAGATATTTGGATTACTTGTGGAACAACAAGGAAGAAGCGAGGCGACTGATAGTGCCAGATGGATCTCGCTTTATATTTAACACGGAAGATAAGTTTAACGGCTTGATGCATCTCTCCGTGGCCATGGACAGTCTCCTTCGGGAGGTCGCTAAAGAGCAAAGCTTCCTGCTGAGCTTATCCGAGAAGCCTATGCTCGATGCCAGCAGGGTAGCTGTGACCAACGCGATCATTTTGTAGATCGCGTGCAGCGTTTGGAGACCCGTGCAGAGATCCACCGAGCTGGATGCAGACTGCCATGCAGATGAGTTATCCGCTGGCTACCAGTCATTGGTTAAGGTCGGCTTTTTTGTGACCACTTGAATTCCAGTGCATGGTTGGCGACATCGGCGATGAAGTGCGGGGTTCCATTCCGCTGCATCTGAGAAATTTCAGGCAGCGGCTCACCTGACAATACTAGGATATTCCGAGCACGCTCCGGAGGGCGCCTGCTGGGCAAGATCGGATGCCTTGCGTTGTCGGAAGCAATAGATATCTAAAAACTGGGATGAGGTGACATTTATTCAAATGCCACACCGAGGTGATATTTGGAAAACGTTGCCACTGAATCTTCCGATTACCAAAATTGCCCATTCCCTCTAGAGATTAAAGGCCACAAGACCGGACGGACAGTATCTAAAGAGGATATTTACGCACCACATAATGGTTCGACTCCGGGGAGGCCCACCAATATCAAAGCCAGACCAATAGGTCTGGCTTTTTCGTTTCCGTGTTTTGCTGAGACAGCTACCAAATTTAGCCGAGCCAGGTTAACGACCCGCTAGCGCCTGCTACCATTGATGTGCGATCAAACGCTAGGCCCCATGCTCCATGCCCTCTCCCCAGATAAGATGACAGTCACCTGGGTGATACCCAGCATCGCGCAAAGGTCAGCTCAGTTTCGAAGACAAGCCCTAGCCCAGCTCAAGGAATAGACAATGAAGCTTTTAAGGGAAGCCAGGACTTTGAAGATCAAAGCTGTCAGCTCCTTGCGTATCGGGATGCAGGCCTTCAATAGCTTTGATGACGATGGCCGTATAACTACAGTGTTACTCCACCTGCAACACGCCTGTGAGATGTTGCTCAAAGCTGTTCTTGTGCAAAACAAAGCTAAAGTGTTCGATAAGGTCACAGGACGCTCCATTACTTTTGACAGGAGCCTAGGCCTTTGCATAGCCCACTACGGCTTAACACCGGAAGAAGCCGGCGTGATGCGTGCGGTGGATAGCTTACGTGACGCAGCACAGCACTGGCTCGTCGTGGTCGCTGAAGATTTGCTTTACCTGAACACTCGGGCACTGATCACTGCGTTTGACTCTTACCTACTAAGAGCGCTGGAGATCAGCCTCATAGATCATATACCCGCTCGTGTTCTCCCGGTTTCGACAATGCCCCCAGGGGACTTTGAATTCCTTATCGACCGGGAATACAACCTAATTCGCGAGCTACTTGAGCCCGGCAGGCGCCAGCGAGATGAGGCACGTGGCCGCATCAGATCGATGCTGGCAATGGAGTCCATCGCCGTAGAAGAGGTCGAGGTTTCGGAGCGAGATATTGACCGGGTAGAGAGAGCAGTTCGCGGTGGCCAAAATATTAATGACGTTTTCCCTCGGCTGTCCACAGTAGGTACGCGAACTGACGGAGAAGGAGTGAATCTCATAGTTCACTTTACCAAGAAAGAAGGTGCGCCTGTCCGCTATATTGGTGGCGACGACCCGGCAGACGCAGCAGCCGTACGAGAGCTAGATCTTCAGAAGAAGTTTTACCTCGGAGCGGCTGATCTTGCAAAAAAAGTAGGGCTTTCCCAACCTAAGGCCAAAGCGCTGAGGGCACATCTGGGTATTGATGATGACGTGAGATGCCGAAACGTCTTTGAGTTCGGCTCTACCCGCATCCCGCAGTTTTCGGATAACGCTTACACGCAGATGCGTGACGCGTTGGCCAACCTCGATATTGACGAAATTTGGCAAGCACGCCAGCGGTGACGGAAGGTCAGGGTTCGAATGGCTAAGTATGTCCGTTACTCGAATGCTGAAAGCGCCGCTAATACTGCATCGCGACAACCGTGCCTGAATGCATTCTACTGACAGAACTCGGCCACTGTCAGGCTAGACTGCACATCTGACCTCTCAGGCTCATGGACGCGTCTATAGCATTTTGTTAGCCTCGACGCACATCTGACATGTTCGGGAACGACATATTTTCATGGATCGCCTATGCACGTGGTCATCTGCAAACTAGATCCGATTCTGGGCACCATGCAGCCACCAGAATGTAAATCAGACCACCTCGAACTGCAGCGAGGAGAAAGGGAGATCTACCTTGCGTGCCGATACCCAAATTCAAGAGATTCTCGCGAAATGCGACGTCCTCAAGCGCGCCACCCTTTGGCCGTCAGAACAAGTCCTGCGCCCCAGAGCATGGCTTGAGAATTTCGACGAACCCGACGTTTACATTGCGGCGTTCCTATTAGACAAATTTACGTTCTACAACAGAACACTGACCGATGCATTGTTAGTGGCGTCCTACCATTCAATTGGAGACGGCATGCCGAAAGGGCCTGCTTCTCCCAATAGCATGGATCTAGTGGCTAGCCTCGGCACAGCCATTATCACCCCAGTAAAGGGTGAACATCCCAACCCCACTGATTCGGGCTATCTCCTATGTCGTAAAGCTCGGCAGCTTTTACGGCTGAACGACACTTTCATCCAAGATACAGACATAGCAATCCAGCACGCCTATGAGGGAAAAACTGTTGTTTTCATTGACGACTTCGTGGGTTCCGGCGATCAGTTTCTAACCACGTGGAAAACCGAGGATAGCCTTGGAAGGTCGTTTGCGAAGGCTAATGCCGTTTCGCAGTTCGGCGCCATATACGTCACTCTGGTCACTACTGACTTTGGATTAAAAAACATCCATGACAATGCACCTTCCGTCGCAGTTTGCGCGACGCATGTGCTTGACAAGCGATCAACGCTAGAGGGTGTCATCGAATCCAACCCAAATATGCGATCCCCTGTCCTAAGATTTTTGGCTAAATATTCACCAAAACTAAATCCCGCTGAACAATACATAGCCAACTGCCCCAACTACCTCATGTTTGGCTACAAAAATAGAGGCCTGATGTTTGGCTTCGAGCACTCCATACCTGACGCCACGCTGCCAATATTTTGGGCACCAGGACAAGACAACTGGGAGCCATTAATTGAACGATCTTAATCCAAATTCGGTTCTGCGGCAGCTGTTCGGGGACAATCGAGCCGAATGGCCATCGACAAACTTCAAACAGTTGTTTGTAACGCCAACATATCTCGGCAAGCTCGAAGTAATGCGACCATGTTTCCTAGTGGGCGGTCGTGGCACCGGCAAGACTACCGCACTTCAATCGCTACGTTACGATTCGATGCTGGAGCGTATTGAAGATGACGGGCAGACGTTCGCAGACCAGGAGTACCTCGGCGTCCTAGTACGGATGAATAAAAATAGGGTTCGCGCGTTCATAGGCAGCGGTCTCAGTGAGGAAATATGGTCAAAATTTTTTGCCCATTACTTCAACTTATTGGCATGCAGCGAGCTGGCAAATTTAGCTTCTTGGCTAGAACTTAGGTCACCTTCAAAAATCTCTGCAGAAAGCCTGAGCATAATTTCAACTGAATTGGGTCTCGCCGACTGCGAGACGCTGGACGAACTCAAGAATTCAATCAAAAGAGCCATTTCCACTCTCCAACTCCAAGTTAACAATCCCGCCAAGGATATGGGAATTACATTATCCATGGCTGAATCTCCTCTTCGTACGTTTGCGGAAATCTTGAGAACCGAAGGGCTGCTGGGAGAGAGGGTGGTGTTCTGCTGTATCGACGAGTATGAAAACTTACTCAACTACCAGCAGGCGATATTAAACACATATATAAAGCACGCAGAACCTCCCCTTTCTTACAAAGTTGGAGTTAGGAAGAACGGGCTTCGAAATCGACAGACTCTTGATGGGCAGGACGTTCTACGCGTACCTGACGATTGCCTAGAAATTGAGATAGCTGACGAAGGATTCGATTTTTTTGCAAAGGCTGTGGCTGAGTTAAGGTTGAAGCACGCTAAGAGCGTTGGGGTGAATGTATCTGCCAACCTACGGGAATTCCTTGAGGAGCTATCACTTTCTGAAGAAGCCATCGTATTAGGAGCCGACCGTATAGCGTCACACGCGTTGGCAGAGCTCACCGACCATAAAACCTTAGATTTTTTTAAGCAAAAATCTCCTGGTGAGCTTTATTTCCTTAAATACTGGCAAGAAAGTGAAGGCGGATCGCTACAAGATCTCGCAACTGAATGGTTTAACAATGAAACCGAATGGAAAACCCGGCTAGGCAATCATGGTTATGCAAGTCTCTTTTGGCTCTCAAAGGGTCGGAAAGGAGCGAGAATCCGAAAATACTACTGCGGCGAAAGGACAATGCTTTCCCTGGCGGCGGGTAACATCAGGTACTTTTTGGAGCTGATCGACACAGCCATCGGATATCAATTAGATGATCAGCCGGCGAATGGTACCAGCCTTAAAATTTCTGCTAAATCGCAAACGCTGGCAGCCCGAGAAGTTGGCAAGAGAAGGCTCAATCAACTGGAGGGCCTGGCAGACCACGGCGTCCAACTTAAAAGAATTGTGCTGGCTATAGGTAAGGTATTTTTTGAACTAGCTCGTTCTCCTAGCGGCAAAACACCAGAAGTTACTTCATTTGTTCTTTCCGGAAGCCAAGCCGAGTCCTCAAGAATCCATAGCTTACTTCAAGAAGGCGTAGGGCATTTAGCATTTGAGTCCGACCCTCGCACAAAGTCTACTAGTAGCGTAGAGCTACGAGACGACGAATATCGTTTGCATCGCATTTTCAGCGCATTCTTCGAAATATCACACCGTAAGAAAAGGCGGATGACTATCGAGGCATCTACATTACTAAGCGTCTTGGAGGATCGCCCTGCCCGTGCCATTTCGTCTCTACTGGATGACAGACCACAAACCAGGGAAGAGGAACTTCCTGAACAGCTTGCTCTTTTTTCTGCCTTCTATGAAGAAGGTGAGCCAAAATGATCAGCATGCCCATGCCCCCGCTTCACACGAAAAGATTCAGAGACATAACTTTAGCTGACATTCGCCCAAATGAATTGATAATCTCGGCGGCAGACTCTGCGGAAAATAGAGACAGGCTGAAATTGTGGGAAGATCTTCAATCATCTAACCCTGAACGCATTATATCCATCAAAAGCATTGACAAAGAAAGCATTCTGATCAACCACAACGGTAAACAAACGACAGTCTCTTTAAGGGACGAAGAGGCTCTAGAAAAAATACTTAGCTCAAAAGAAATCCTGATCGATGTTACCGGCTTAACGCATAATATATGGGCTCCGCTGTTGAAGAGCGCATATAATCATGGGGTCAGGACTAGAGTTCTCTACGCCGAACCTGAATCGTATACACCTCATCCCAGCCCCGCTTCTTCGGCTTTTTTTGACCTAAGCGTCACCTTTGAAGGCTTGGCACCTCTGCCTGGCTTCGTCCAATTATCTGGCCCAGATGACGAAGACCGTTGCCTGTTCATCGCGATGTTGGGCTTCGAGGGTAATCGTCCCGAGCATTTAGCCGCACAGCTAGACCCTAGGCCCAAAGTTATTCCCGTCGTAGGAGTGCCAGGTTTCCAACTCGAATATCCTGCATTAACCGTCGGATGCAACCGGATGTTTTTGGACGAATACAAGGCCCACTCTGAGGTAAGATACGCACGTGCCAGCTGCCCCTTCGAGGCATTCAAAGCGCTGACCCAGATTCATCGGGACTACCCAGATCATTACATTTACTTAGCCTTGGTCGGCACCAAGCCACACGCTATAGGTTCCATCTTGTTCGCCATCAAACATTCCGATACTACAGAGATAATGTTCGACTACCCGGTGAAGAAAAGCGGGCGAACCTCCGGCATTGGTATCGTCCATGTGTACGATTTTGAGGACTTTCATGCCTATTGATATGGATAGGTACTACACCCCGGAAAACGTGGCGATCCAAGCTATGGAGCGGGGGAGCTTTCTTTCGACACCAATGGTGTGCGCGGACTCCACATGCGGATCGGGCAGGCTGCTTGATGCAGCCAACACCGTCTTCGGCTCCGTGCGGTCTATAGGAATAGACCGGGACGTAGAAGCAATTTCGCAATTACGCCTGAGAAGGCCCGGTTGGCAGCTGTCGGTCGGGGATTTGCTCAGTCATGAGAGTATCGACGTCGCCCGCGAGCAGCAGGCGATTGACCTTCTCGTACTTAACCCTCCGTTTAGCCACGGGAAAAGGAAATTCGTCGACATTAATTTCGGTGGCAAGGAGATGACCGGGAGCATCGCCATGGCGCATATCCTACGAAGCTTTGAGATTTTCAGGCCGAAACTCGGAGCCGTCGTCGTTGCACCTGAATCACTCCTATACTCTGAGACAGACCAGCTCGCCCGGCACACTCTCGAAGAGAGCTACCGGATTGAAAAAATTGCAGATTTGCAACGCTGCACGTTTCGAGGCGCCCGAGTACAAGCATCGGTTGTGCAGATCAGCCCTGGCACCCAGTGCCGCCAGCAGGTCGACATCGTTCATAACATTGGAGTTATTCAAAGCTCCCTTGTCCGAGGCAGCCTTCCAGTTCATTTACGAAACTTCGATCCTGCCGGGGTGCCATTCATTCACTCTACCGACTTGCGTCACGTGGCAGCCGGTTGGGACGTGCAACACCTTACCAAGACTTCCAAGATGGGAAAAGGTCGGATAAAGGGATGGGTCATTTTGATTCCCAGGGTGGGTCTTCCGGAGGCCCAGATGATAAACGTAGTTAAACTCTCGGAGGTCGTACAGCTTTCCGATTGCGTGATAGCCTTGAAATTCTCGACTAAAGCGAACGCTTTACTCGCTCAAACCAGAATTCGCTCCCGATGGGCAGAGCTCCGAGAACTCTACCGGGGAACGGGCGCGCGATATATCACCATGGCCAGATTGAGCTTATGGCTTTCGATGATCGGTGTGGACGCTCAACAGGCATGATTGTTACGCCCTTAGCATCGCACCAATGTTTGGCGTGGCACTTCGCTGACAGACCAGTTGGAGGCCAGCAGGATCGCCAGATCGAGTACGTTGGCCAAAACCTTCTGCACGACTTTCTCGCGACTCAGCTCCAAGACGCTTAACTACAGGTACTGAAAACTCTGTTTCAACCTGACCAGCAACGGCGCCAACGGGACGCTCGGAATATTGCCAGCAGCAATACATCGATCCCGCTTTACCAGAGCATCCGCCCGCCTCAAAAAGTGCTCTGATCTTCCCGGTTGCGATGATCAGTGGCCGTCTACTCAACAGCTATCGACGGTCAACGCCCCGAGCAGTTACATTTGCACCCCAGACAATGGAGTGTGAAATGAGCTGTTTTATCAGCATAAGGGCGTGCCCCAATCCAAACGACTTTTTCGACGAGCTCATCTCCGATGAACGTCAGACTATCCAAGGATGGCGGCTTTCCATCAGAAGGATCTCAACCCCCACGACGTCGGACGAAACGCCTGATACGTTCGTCGATGTCCGATGGCTTCATGCCGAGTTCGATTGCGAGCCCGAGCAGGTCAAAGATGTCCTCAATACCCAGCTGCCAGAGCTGCGTCAATTGATCCGGATTCTGGCGGGGGTAAGGAGCAATCACTTCAACCAGGGATTGAGCTTCAGCATGTGGTTCGAGGAGTATGTCCTGGATGGCGTGCTGCATATGATTCATCCCTTCAAAATCAACGTTGGCATCGGCGTTCTAAACATCCAGACCCTAGATGGCAATGGAACGGTGCTGTCTGACATGAAGGCATTTGAAGCCTCCCAGGCTCAGGCTCGTCGTCAGGCTGCGAAGCGAGAGCTTCGAGTCCTTGCGGCGAACATAGTCCCTTTCTTGAGTGACCCGCAGTTCAGGCGAGCCTGGGAAAGCTATAGCCTGGCACAAGGATCGGGCGACCATGCGATTGGTCATCTCTACGACATCAGAGAAGCAGCTGAGAAAAGATTTGGGAACGCTCAGAAAGTCTTAAAGCTCAGTGAAAATGAGTGGGATCGTTTTGGAAAGCTTTTCAATGGTGTCTCCGTTATGGGGGGGCGCCATAACGGGATGCACTCGGCTTCGTTGAGGCCACTGACATCGGCTGAAAAATCCCAAGCCATGATATTTGCCAGAAAGATGCTCGATGCTTTTGCCAAGGAGCTGGAGTCGAGAGCAGCGCGATCCTGAGCAATGGCATTTATCACCTTATAAACGACATATCTCGCGAGCGCCCACTTCCTGCACAGTGGACTCGTCCGGATCACGCTCATCAACCATTACTCCGTTCATTCCGAGGTAATCCATGAGCCGCGTAGCCGCCGCACGTGCTGGAGAAGTATTGATCGTCAAGGGAAGGCCCATACCCCTGCGGTGCCACCGGCAGAATCCCGCCAACAACCCCGGCTTGGGCGCCTTGGTGATGGTTTGGCTGCGATTGGGCAGTTGACCATAGGCCAGCCCCATTACGTAAGCCATTCGACCAATGACCTTCGCGTATTGCGGATGCATCAGCCCACCGCTGACGAGCTGCGTAGGAGCAATGACTGCTGGTGGCTGCTGTTCTGAGGCGTCGGTGAAAGGCACACTAACGGATAGCGAAAGAATTGAAGCCGAGAACACTTTCAAGTTTTATTCATCGTCGACGTCCTTGCTTTTTTTAATATCAGTCTGGGTTCAGCTCGCTGGAGACCGAGTCCTTTATTGGGCTCACATTCAGCATGGGCGCTGGGTGTGTGGCGCATAGGGAGTCTAGGTGAGGATCATAAGAAGGCAACTAACGAGGAAGCGTAGAGTTGAGAGGTTAGTGCCAAAAAATCGCACGTTTAGTGCTGGCGTAAAGCTATCTTTCCGATTATTCGCTTCGAGGTATTACGCCAGCAACGTGTCACCCTGAGGGGCTGCGATAGGTCGACTGGCGTCCGTTATCGGGGTCGCCAGCAGACCCACAAACGCCCGTCTACGGACGGCGGGCATCGGCCATCAGCCGCGCAGCAACGCCAATTGCACTAAGCGGTATCACCAGCCTGCGTAGTGAGTAACTAGCTGCCCCCAGATGGTTAGCGCAGTTTCATTTCCTCTAAGAGCTCGAAGCGCCTCAGCCGCCGAGATCTTAGTTCGACAGCCGCCGATCAAATAGAAATCGTCAGTTCCTTGGGAGTAGAGATGCAGCAACGTCAGTACCATCACCTGCTGTACTGTGGTCATTCTTCTATACGAGCTGCGCATAGCCCTCAATGCCTCAGGAAGAGGCTCTGAACGATCATGATCGAAACCACATGGTCGAATTGTGTAGTGAATGCCCTGGCTGCCGTACGGGTTACACCGGGTGAAGCATTGCTGTAGTCCGTATTGCTCAATGATCTCCCAAGCGACCGCCCCAAACCTTTCACCTCGTTGCTCAGCAGACGGGTATATCGGGGCAGACATATGGCAGACCATCGCCAAAGCGGCGTACTCAGTACCATCCAAGCAAGGTATTTTTTCAACTAGGTCTATTAGCGTGTATCCCGGGAAGCGACCTGCTGCGAATGTCGTGTCGATTGCCGTGTAGGCAGCGAGAGCAACCGGTTGACGGGAGTGATGTACGTACCCGTGGCTCGCGGTCTCTATGTCGGTGAACGCCCAAATACTAGGGGACACTTTATGGACACCCAGCTCACGTAGCAGTGTTATCGCTTCTACCGATTGGTTGTTGAGAATGTTCATTTTGGTCACGCCCTTGGTAGGTGTAAGAGATGCAGGTCATTGAACCAGTCAGCTGCCAGTCAACCCTTCGTAGCATGCACAATAGAACATTCAACCTGCTTAGAGAATACTCACTAAAATGGTGAAGACAGTGCAGGCTACAAGTTGCGGAATGCCTCCAGACCAGGGATTTTCCTATACAGAAAAAGCACTGAACTGATCATCTTTGTAAGTTTCTTTCTATGTTCCTGGGCAGCGACAGTTAAACTTCGTGTATTGACATGCTCGCAATCGTAATACTTGTCTAACATCCATCCTGGCTTGCAAATACCGTATTATCTTCTAGAGAACTCATCAATATACAATCAGAAAGGGTTTGAACAGGAAAGAGTCATTGAAGACATTAGATCCGAGGGTACTGGAAGCCGCGACCGCCTTATTTGGCGACACCACGCTCGTCATCGACTGGTTATCCAAGCATAGTCGGGCGTTTGGTGGTAAGCGCCCGCTCGATGTCGATACCAAAGATGTTTTGACCTTGATAGGAAGGCTGGAGCATGGCTTTGGTGCCTGAAAGCCCTTTGAAGTACCAAATCTCAGGAGGCACTGATCCGTATCAATAGTGTTGAGCAATGATCGTTTTTGGTTTGTTGTTTGTGAAGCGAGTACGCTATCCCAATCAAGCACTGAAAATTCAGCCCACCCTCAAGGAAGTCATGATGCCAAGGAAGACATTGATATTTGGAAACGGCCTAGGGATGGCGCTCGATCCTCAACATTTTTCGCTTACCAACGCTATGGCTGATGTGTGGAATGACCCGTTTGCCATCAGTGATGTGCACAAAGAGTTAATCAGTCAGTGCCTTGGTGGAAATGGCGTCATCCCCGCGCGTGAAGATCAGCTCGACCCATTGCACCTGGTGATCTCGGCTTGTAGGACGCTTAGCAGCATCAACATGTCCCAGCGGATGAACGTTCACTGGTTATCGCAGGAAGGCCTGCAATTTCCGGTCGCAGTGGGAAACTACCTTCATAAGGTAGCCATGGTCTGTCCTTGCGGTTTATGGAGACAGGGATAGTTATGGGGTGATGCCGGGCAATACCAAGCCGGATGAAGTAAAAAACAGGATCGTGTTGCGAAACGGGTACACGTCCTACAGAAGCCTCGGTGCCGAGACTGTCAGAAATTTTGTGTTCGGGCATAACATGTAGCTAGAGGTGCATGTATGCCGACCAAAAAGAAGTCCGCCAATGCAACAGCGAGGGAGTTGCCCTCGATTCCCCAAGAGCTGATCGAGCAGTTTGTTAAAGGCCCGATGAGCGCCGAAGCCATTCAAGACGCGTCCATGGCGTTCAAGAAGGCTCTGATCGAGCGTGCGCTAGGCGCCGAGCTGGGTCACCACCTTGGTTATCCTCAGGGCGCGGAGCGCCCTAAGGAGTCGACCAATCAGCGCAATGGCAAAAGCAGCAAGACGGTTCTGACCGACGACGGGCCGCTTCGCCTGGATATCCCCAGAGACCGCGATGGTAGCTTCGCCCCGATCCTGATTCCCAAGCACGAACGACGTTTTACAGGCTTCGACGACAAGATAATTGCCATGTACGCCCGGGGCATGACGGTGCGTGAGATCCGCGCTTTTCTATCTGAGCAGTATGGAACTGACGTGTCCCATGACTTCATCAGCTCAGTCACCGATGCGGTCATGGAAGAGGTGGGCGCTTGGCAGCAACGACCCTTGGAACCGATGTATCCGGTGATCTTCTTCGATGCGTTACGGGTCAAAATCCGGGACGAGGGGTTAGTGTGCAACAAGGCTATTTATCTGGCGCTGGGGGTATTACCTGATGGCACGCGCGACATTCTGGGTATATGGATCGAGAGCACCGAGGGTGCCAAGTTTTGGATGAAGGTGTTCAACGACCTCAAGACTCGTGGCGTTGAAGATGTTCTGATCGCCGTCACGGATGGCCTCAAAGGAATACCGGAGGCGTTGGGGGCGGTTTTTCCTGCCACGACGCTGCAAACCTGCATCGTGCATCTGATCCGCAACAGCTTGGACTATGCCGCTTGGGATAAACGTCGGGCACTGGCCAAAGCACTCAAGCCGATCTACCAGGCGATCAATGCCGATGTGGCTGAGCAAGAGCTTAACGCCTTTGAAGCGGGCCCCTGGGGCAAGCAGTATCCGACTGTAGTTGCTGCATGGCGTCGCGCCTGGGATCGGGTTATACCGTTTTTTGTTTTTCCGGCGGGCATTCGCAAAGTGGTTTACACGACCAATGCCATCGAGAGCATCAATGCCCAGTTACGCAAGATCATCAAGACTCGAGGGCACTTCCCGACCGATGAGGCTGCGACGAAACTGATATGGCTTGGGTTGCGCAACATCACCGCCAACTGGGGTCATGCGGCACACGACTGGAAAGTGGCAATGAATCAATTTGCGATCCTGTACGGAGACCGATTTACCAGACCGAGCTGGTAAAACAAGGGCCTGCCTGACGGCAGGCCCTAACCAGCCCGAACACAAAAAAACTGATACTCCCATATCACGCACTATCACCAGTACGGCTGGCGTCGAGCTCTGGTCGAAAGGCTGGGCGGACATGAGCCCGGAAAAGGTTTCGCCGTTCTTGCGCCGAAAGGGTATCTCCAGATTATGGATGTTGCCTGTCTGCAGTTGCTGCAAAACTTTTGGGCCTATACCTGGCACTGCCCACAGGTCCAGTTCGGTGGGCGTTTTTCCGATCACTTCGTCAAGGGCGAGGCCGGTCCGTTCAACGAATGCCGCGTTGGCATCCATGATATGCCCGTCGGCAAGGCTTGCGATAATCATGGCATCCGGGCACTGAGCGAAGACCGAGGCGAATTTTCCCTCGGACAGGCACGACGCTTCCCGGTCATTGGTATCGATTATTACTTCACGCATATGCGGCTTACGTCCGTGTTTGACTATCGCTGATATTGTTGTGGCGTGAATTTGTAACAATCACTGGCCAAGGCTCGACTGGCAAGCGCTTGTGTCCTGTGTGATACATAGTTGTAGGTCAATTCGCCATGGCCTGCAATTAGACCGACGTCTGACCTCTGTTTGATTTGATAAATTGACGACTGGACCTGCAAATCCGGATTTCTTTTTCCCGGAAACGCAAAACCCCCGGCAGGCCGGGGGTTTTGTTGACTCGCTGGTGCGATTACTCGTCGAGGAACGAGCGCAGGTGCTCGCTTCTTGTCGGGTGACGCAGCTTGCGCAGTGCCTTGGCTTCTATCTGACGAATCCGCTCGCGGGTAACGTCAAACTGCTTACCGACCTCTTCAAGCGTGTGATCGGTATTCATGTCGATGCCGAAACGCATGCGCAGAACTTTTGCTTCACGGGCGGTAAGGCCCGACAGCACTTCGCGTGTCGCTTCTTTCAGGCTTTCAACAGTGGCGACATCGATTGGCGACTGCATGGTCGAGTCTTCGATGAAGTCACCCAGATGCGAATCTTCGTCGTCGCCGATCGGGGTTTCCATGGAGATCGGCTCTTTTGCGATCTTCAATACCTTACGGATTTTATCCTCAGGCATTTCCATGCGTTCGCCCAGCTCTTCCGGGGTCGGTTCGCGACCCATTTCCTGCAGCATCTGCCGGGAAATACGGTTGAGCTTGTTGATCGTCTCGATCATGTGCACCGGAATACGGATGGTGCGGGCCTGGTCGGCAATCGAGCGAGTGATCGCCTGACGGATCCACCAGGTGGCATAGGTCGAGAACTTGTAGCCACGACGGTATTCGAACTTGTCCACAGCCTTCATCAAGCCGATGTTGCCTTCCTGGATCAGATCGAGGAATTGCAGACCACGGTTGGTGTACTTCTTGGCGATGGAGATCACCAGACGCAAGTTCGCTTCAACCATCTCTTTCTTCGCGCGGCGGGCCTTGGCCTCACCGATCGACATGCGACGGTTGATGTCCTTGATCTCGGCTATTTTCAGGCCGGTTTCTTCTTCCAGTGCCGACAGCTTCTGCTGGCAACGCTGGATGTCAGGCTGCAGACGACCAATGGCTTCGGCGTATTTGCTCTTGCCCTTGGCCAGTGCGTCAGTCCAGCTTTCGTCAACTTCGTTGCCCGGGAACTGGCGAAGGAAGTCGGCGCGCGGCATACGTGCATCACGTACACACAGCTGCATGATGGCGCGTTCCTGAGCACGAAGACGCTCAAGAGCACCCCGCACACGCTCTACCAGACCTTCAAACTGCTTTGGAACCAGTTTGATCGGCATGAACAGTTCGGCAAGTGCAACCATTTCGGCAATGGCGTGCTTGTCGTCGCGACCGAATTTCTTCAGCGCCTTGCGGGTGATTTCCATTTGATCGGAAACCGCACCGAAGCGCTGCTGGGCGATGACCGGATCAGGACCGCTTTCGACTTCGTCTTCGTCGTCGCTGGCGTCTGCCGATTCTTCCTCGTCGTCATCGGTGCCTTCGGCCTTGACGGCTTTGGGGTCGACAGGCGGAGGTACTTCGGCAGGCGGCGCAATGCCGTCGTCCGGGTCGATATAGCCGCTCAGAACATCGGAGAGGCGACCGCCTTCACTGGTGACACATGTGTATTCGGAAAGAATATGGTCAACCGTGCCAGGGAAGTGCGCAATTGCGCCCATCACTTCACGGATGCCTTCTTCGATACGTTTGGCGATTTCGATTTCGCCTTCACGGGTCAGAAGTTCAACGGTACCCATTTCACGCATGTACATACGAACGGGATCGGTGGTACGCCCGATGTCGGTCTCGACCGCTGCCAACGCTGCAGCCGCTTCTTCTGCGGCTGCCTCGTCGGTATCGGCGTCGGCCAGCATCAAGGCGTCCGCATCCGGAGCACTCTCGTGTACCGGGATCCCCATGTCGTTGATCATGCGGATGATGTCTTCCACCTGCTCGGGATCTGAAATATCCTCAGGCAAGTGGTCGTTGACCTCTGCGTAAGTCAGATACTTCTGCTCACGACCCAGGGTGATCAACTCTTTGATACGAGATTGCTGTTGCGCTTTTCCGGACATAACACCCTATCCACTGAAGGTCTTGGCGGGCAAAAAACAAGCCGAGGATTATACCCGAGCTATGACCTCACGCGCCAGTTGAGGTCGGGGTTTGTGCGGGAACATTGCGATTTAGCAGTTCCCTAAGCTGAATTTTCTCTTCTGCGCTCAACTCGGTTTGACGAGCCTTGCTGATCAGATGTTCCAGACTGCGCTCGCGTTGGCGAGCGGATAAGCTAGTTATAGTGTCGAAAAACTGTTGTTCAAGGTTGTCGGCCTCAATCAGCCATTCCTTTTCTGCCAGAGCGCGCAGCAAACGGCCCTGTTCAGTCCCGTGCCACCTCGCTATCAACTGTAACGACCGCAGGTTGGGATTCTTTTGCCTGGCTTCGATAAGGGCTACCAGCAGTTGCGCGTTAGATTGGTCTTCTGCAGCGAAATGGCTGGCATTTTCGACCTTTTCGGCCAGTTCAGGGTGATGCAGCAAGGTTCTCAGTGCGGCCTGCATGGGCGGCTCGACAGCGGTCGGTACACGCGGCGTTCGAGGTTCGAAGTCCTGGCGCTTGCCTTTTTTGCCCCAGGATTTGTTGTCCCATTTTTTTTGATTCTGACCGCCGGTTTTCTTTGGCGTCCATTCCTGCTGTGGCTCATAACCGCCTTGAGGCTGGTAATCGGCAAAGTCAGGCATGGCGTCGTAATCGACATAGGGGTCGTAGCTCGGTGGTGCATCCACCGGCGCGCTCTGTACCAACTGACTGACGGCCTCGCCGGTAAGCCCGGTAATTTCGGTCAGGCGTTGGCGCATCAGAATGCGCAGGTTCGCCCCAGGCACTTTATCGATGAGTGGCGCCGCGAGGGTGGCCATGTGCGCCTTGCCTTCCAGCGAGCGCGGGTCAGACTCTTTGGTCAGTTGCTCGAAAAAATAATCGGCCAGCGGCTGGGCATGCTGATTGATGCGCGCCTTGAACGCGTCGGTGCCTTCGGAGCGCACCAGAGTGTCCGGGTCTTCGCCCTCGGGAAGAAACAGAAAGCGCGCCCGACGCCCGTCCTGCAGGTTCGACAGGGTGGCTTCCAGTGCCCGCCACGCGGCATTGCGCCCGGCCTGATCGCCGTCGAAGCAGAACAGCACGTTGGGCACGACCCGGAACAGGCGTTTCAAATGCTCCTCGCTGGTCGCGGTACCCAGCGTCGCCACGGCATTGCGCAAACCTTGCTGCGCCAGGGCGATGACGTCCATGTAGCCTTCAACGACGATGATTTCATCGAGGTTGCGATTGAATTTGCGGGCTTCGAACAGCCCGTACAGCTCCTGGCCCTTGTGGAAAACCGGTGTTTCCGGCGAGTTCAGGTACTTGGGCTTGTCATCGCCCAGTACGCGACCGCCAAAGGCGATGACGCGTCCGCGCGAGTCGCGTATCGGAAACATCACCCGGTCACGGAAGCGATCATAGCGTTTGCCGGTTTCGGCGTTCTCGATCAGCAGACCGGCATCGATCATGACCTTTTGCTGCAGTGAGTCGCTGCTCAGGTGCTTGTACAGGTTTTCCCAGCCTGGCGGAGCAAAGCCCAGGCCAAAGTCTCTGGCGATTTCACCGGACAGCCCGCGGCCTTTGAGGTAATCCACCGCTGCCTTGCGCGATGGATGGCTTTTCAACGCCTGGCGATAGAACTCGGCGGCGGCGGTCAGCAGCGGGTAGAGCGGGGAATCGGTTGGCTGGCGGGGCTTCTGGCCTTTTACGCCCTGTTCGCGAGGCACTTCCATGCCTGCTGCTTTGGCGAGGTCTTCGACAGCCTGGGGGAAATCCAGATTGTCGTGATCCATGATGAAGCCGAGCGCGTTGCCGCCAGCGCCGCAACCGAAGCAGTAATAGAACTGTTTGTCCGGGCTGACGCTGAAAGAGGGTGTTTTCTCTTTGTGGAACGGGCAGCAGGCGGTGTAGTTCTTCCCGGCTTTCTTGAGCTGCACGCGCGAACTGACTACATCGACAATGTCGGTGCGGTTCAGAAGGTCGTCGATAAAGCTCTGGGGAATCAGCCCGGCCATGGCGTTCTCATCATTCAAGCGTGGTGCAAAAGTATCGGGAGACTCTACGAGCGTTCCGTCAGCCTGTCAGCCGTCTTTTTTGAAGACGTGGGCAATCAACGGGCACGTCTTTGCATCCGATGGGCGGTGTGGGCCTGAAAGGGGAATAAGCTTGAGCCTGAGGGCAGGTCATAAGGCTTCACGCTGGGCGTCCACCTGAGGGTGACAAAACCCGGATACATAAGCCTGGGTGCACGGAAGACGCTGCCTTGGCTGAGCTTCTTGCGAAGTCATCAAGGCATACTCGTCTTATCATCGACCGGTCTGCTGCCCGAGTGGGCATGGCCGATGTAGCCTGTGAACAGGCTGGACGTGCTTGATTGAATGTCTGAGTCGCATCGGCGGCCTGGACGAGGTCAATCAATCTAGCTAACGCGCGATCCAGTTAACGCAAAAAAGCGAAGCTGGAACTGCCGACAGCCCGGCTGGTTGGCCGGGCAAGGCAGAAGCTTGCGACGAAGGTCTGTAAATTAATACAGACGAACGGCGCGGCGCTGTTCGCGCTGGACTTTCTTGGCGTGGCGTTTGACAGCAGCTGCTGCCTTGCGCTTACGCTCCGAAGTCGGCTTCTCGTAAAATTCGCGGCTACGAACTTCAGCCAGAACACCGGCTTTTTCGCAGGAGCGCTTGAAACGACGCAGAGCTACGTCGAAGGGTTCGTTCTCTTTAACTTTGACGGCTGGCATCCAGAGCTACCTTCATTCATTACCGGGGTCAACGCTTAGTGCAAACACTGCACAAAAGTACGTCGGTTTTTAAGGGTTGCGGATGTTAACCCCTCATTGAGAGGAATGCAAAGCCTCTGATCGAAAACCGCTGGTCGGCACCTCGGTCGACGACTATTATGCGCGCCTTCAAATCTGCCCCCTACAAGGCGCAACCCCATGCTAGTACTGGGATTAGAAACCTCCTGCGACGAAACCGGTGTCGCGTTGTACGACAGCGAACGCGGTTTGCTCGCGGACGCATTATTCAGCCAGATCGACCTGCATCGTGCCTATGGCGGTGTAGTGCCGGAGCTGGCTTCGCGCGATCACGTCAAGCGCATGCTGCCGCTGATTCGCCAGACACTGGCCGAGGCGGACTGCGTGGCCACTGACATCGACGCCATTGCCTACACGGCCGGACCGGGTCTGGTAGGTGCATTGCTGGTCGGCGCCTCGTGCGCTCAGGCGCTGGCATTCGCCTGGGATATCCCGGCGTTGGGCGTTCACCACATGGAAGGCCATTTGCTGGCCCCGATGCTGGAAGAAAACCCGCCGCAGTTCCCGTTCGTCGCGTTGCTGGTGTCCGGTGGTCATACCCAACTGGTGCGCGTCGATGGCATCGGTCAGTACGAACTGCTGGGCGAGACGCTGGACGATGCGGCAGGTGAGGCGTTCGACAAGACCGCCAAAATGATGGGCATGCAGTACCCAGGCGGCCCGGAGATTTCCAAGGCGGCGATGCAGGGCGTGGCGGGGCGTTTTGTCTTTCCCCGGCCAATGACCGATCGCCCCGGGCTGGAATTCAGTTTCAGCGGGTTGAAAACTTCTGCGCTCAATACCTGGCAGCAATGTCAGGGCGCTGGAGACGACAGCGAGCAAACCCGCTGCGACATAGCTCTGGCGTTCCAGCAGGCGGTAGTGGAGACTTTGACCATCAAGTGCAAGCGTGCGCTCAAACAGACTGGCCTCAAGAGCCTGGTCATTGCGGGCGGCGTCAGCGCGAATAAGGCGCTGCGGGCTTCGCTGGAAAGCATGCTCGGCGACCTGCGCGGAAATGTTTACTACGCAAGGCCCGAGTTCTGTACCGATAACGGCGCAATGATCGCCTTTGCGGGCTGTCAGCGTTTGCAGGCAGGGCAGAAGGAAGATTTGAGCATCAGCGTGCAGGCGCGTTGGCTCATGGAGCAGTTGCCGGGGCTGTGATGACAGGCGAGGGTGAGATGATTTCAGTTTGCCCTTCAGAAATGTCGTTCGCGCCCGGCGAGCAGGTCGCGTAGATTGCCGCGATGGCGCCAGACGATGAGCAGCGTCAATACGCTCATCGGCAACAGCGCATGAGGTTCTTGCCATGCCAGTAATGGCAGGGTCAGCGGTGTGGCAATCAGGGCGGCAAGCGAGCTGGTACGCGTCAGGTAGAGCGTCAGCAACCAGGCCGCTATCGCCAGGGCGGCTGCGGGCGGGTACAGCCCCAGCAGCACGCCGGCGGCTGTTGCGACACCTTTGCCACCACGGAAGCGAAAGTACACTGGGAACAGGTGGCCCAGCACTGCGCAGACGCCGATCCAGCCCTGTTGCGCGATGTTCAGGTTCCAGGCGCTGGCGATCAGGATTGGCAGCAGGCCTTTGCAGAGGTCGCCAAGCAGGGTCAGGATGGCCAGTTTTTTTCCGGCCAGACGCAGCATGTTGGTAGCACCGGCATTGCCCGAGCCACTGGCGCGCGGGTCTGGCCTGCCGCTCAGGCGGCTGAGCAGAATGGCGAAGGACAGCGAGCCAAGCAGGTAGGCGAAGGTGGCCAGTAACCAAAACATGCTAACCATTCCGGGCGAGGATGCCCTGATTCTAACGGCGCATCGCGCCCTTGTCGTGCAGTGGAGAGTAGTGCTTGGACAGAGTTTTCATCGAGGGCCTTGAGGTTGATACGGTCATCGGCGCCTATGACTGGGAGCGCGGCATTCGCCAGTGCCTGCGTCTGGACCTCAGCTTCGCCTGGGACAATCGCCCTGCAGCGGCAGGCGACGACCTGAGCAAGGCCCTCGACTACGCCAGTGTTTCGACATGTATTCAGGCTTTCGCCGAGCAGGCTCAGTTTCAGTTGGTAGAGACCTTCGCTGAGCGGCTGGCTGAAGTGCTGATGAGCGAATTCAATATTCCCTGGCTGCGTCTGAAACTGACCAAGCCGGGTGCCGTAGCGGCCGCTGCCGGTGTGGGCGTGGAGATCGAGCGCGGATGTCGCTGACGCGGATTTTCCTCGGCCTGGGGAGCAATATCGAGCGCGAACGTCACCTGCATGCCGGGCTGGATGCGCTGGATGGCTTTCTGACTGACCTCAGTTGCTCGCCGGTTTTTGAAAGCCATGCGGTGGGCATCAAGAGCGGGCCATTCTTCAATCTGGTGGTGTCGGCGTTGACCGATCTGCCGTTGATGGAGCTTGATCGCCGCCTGAAATTCATCGAGGCCGATAATGGCCGCTATGCCCCGGATCGCAAAGGGCTGCCGCTGGATATCGATGTGCTGTTGTATGGCGAGCAGGTCGGCAATTTCGACGGGCTGATTTTGCCCAGAGCGGAGATTCTGAAGAATGCCTTCGTGCTGTGCCCGTTGGCATTGATTGCCCCTGAGCGTCTGCATCCGGGTGTGGGGATTGCCTTCAGCAAGCTTTGGGCTGACGCGCAGATCGATCAGCAGCTCTGGCCTGTGGCTTTTGAATGGCGCGGCGTGAGCCTTACGCCTGAGAGTCTGCTGCGTAGCTGAGTGGGTTCGTGGTTCTCGGGTGCTGAAGATCGGACGCAGAGCGTCCAGGGCTGTGCTCCCACGCTGGTGGGTGGGAGCGATAGTAGTCAGTTAGAGTCAGGCGACGTGCTCCGCCTTATAGATTTTCAGCGCCTTGAGGCGTTCGTTCTTTAGCGCGTCGCCCAGTTCCTTGCCCTTGAAGCCCTTCTCCAGCAGCGGCTGTACTGACACCGTTCGAGCGGCCTGTGCTGCACCGCGCAGGTAATCAGCCTGTGGATAACTGCGTTGTTCGAAGCCGTGACGTCCTCGCGCGTCCATCTCGCACGCCGCAATGAACTCTTCAAAACGCTGCGGGCGGCGGTAGACGTCGAAACTTTGCAGCAGCTCCAGCAAAGTCGAGGGTTTCAGTTCCAGCGCCCGATGGCCGTGGGTGTGGTACTGGCCGACCAGTAGCGCCAGTTCCTGGCATTCCCTGGGCACCCGAAAACGCTCGTTGACCGCTTTAATCAGGCGCAGGCCGGTATGTTCATGGGCGATGTGCCTGGGCCATTCGGCTTCTGGCGTCAGCCCTTTGCCCAGATCGTGCAGCAGGCAGGCCCAGCGTACGGTCAGCGGGTGTTTGTGAATCGCAGATTGCTCTAGCACGCTGAGGACGTGTACGCCGGTGTCAATTTCCGGATGATGCGCAGCGGGCTGCGGCACGCCAAACAGCGCTTCAACCTCAGGCATCAGTTCCTTGAGCGCGCCGCAGTCGTGCAGTACCTGGATGAACACCTGAGGCTGCTCTTCCATGAGGGCGCGTGAGATTTCCTTCCAGCTTCGTTCGGCAGTCAGCGCCTTGAGTTCGCCGGATTCACTGAGCTGGCGCATCAGCCCCAAGGTCTCGGGTGCGATGGTGAAACCGTAACGTGCGTAGCGCGCTGCGAACCGGGCCACGCGCAAGACCCTAAGCGGATCTTCGGCGAATGCGGGGGAAACGTGGCGCAATATTCGCGCTTCAAGGTCTTTCTGACCGTTATACGGATCGGTCAGGTTACCGTCCTTGTCTTCGGCCATGGCATTGATCGTCAGGTCGCGCCGAATCAGGTCCTGCTCAAGCGTTACCTCGGGGCTTGCATGAAAAACAAAGCCTCCATAGCCCACGCCGCTTTTGCGCTCGGTGCGCGCCAGCGCGTATTCCTCATTGGTCAGCGGGTGCAGAAACACCGGGAAGTCTGTGCCGACCGGGCGATAGCCCTTGACCAGCATGTCCTCAGTGCTCGCGCCGACCACGACCCAATCGATATCAGTGACAGGTTGACCCAGGAGGCGGTCGCGTACAGCACCGCCCACTTTATAAATCTGCATAAAAAGCCTCCGTAAGCGCGACAGGATAAACCTTGTGCCGTGCTTGCGGAGGCTAAAGCTGCATGAGCAGCCGTTTAAACAGCCTTTTCCCTAACGCCTAAAGATGGACGACCGCCATATCAAGCCGGGGATACTCACTGTCGGCATGCTCGCCTTTTGGAGGTACGTGATGAGTCTTGACCACTTGATCGCCCTGCAGGGTTTCCAGATGGATATCAAAGCCCCACAGCCGGTGCAGGTGTTTGAGCACCTCGTCTGTCGAATCGCCCAGAGGTTTTCGATTGTGCTGTTGGTGGCGCAGGGTCAGCGAGCGATCGCCTCGGCGGTCGATGCTGTAGATCTGCACGTTGGGCTCCCGATTGCCCAGGTTGTATTGCGCAGCGAGGATCTCGCGAATGGTCCGATAACCGTTTTCATCATGAATGGCAGGCACCAGCAGGTCTTCCTGCTGGTCGTCGTCCATGATGCTGAACAGCTTGAGGTCGCGAATCACCTTGGGCGACAAGTATTGGAGAATGAAGCTCTCGTCCTTGAAGCTGGTCATCGCAAACTTGATCGCCGTCAGCCAGTCGGTGCCGGCAATTTCCGGAAACCACTGCCGGTCCTCATCGGTAGGGTTTTCGCACATCCGGCGTATGTCCTGATACATGGCAAAGCCCAGCGCGTAGGGATTGATGCCGCTGTAGTAGGGGCTGTCAAAACCGGGCTGGAAAATCACGCTGGTGTGCGACTGCAGAAACTCCATCATGAAGCCGTCGGTGACCAGTCCTTCGTCGTACAGGTCGTTCATCAGCGTGTAATGCCAGAACGTTGCCCAGCCTTCGTTCATTACCTGGGTCTGGCGCTGTGGATAAAAGTACTGCGCGATCTTGCGCACAATGCGCACCACTTCGCGCTGCCAGGGCTCCAGCAGCGGCGCGTGTTTCTCGATGAAATAGAGAATGTTTTCCTGCGGCTCGGCAGGAAAGCGTGCGTTGTCCTCTTTACTGTTTTTTTCGGCGTTCTTCGGAATAGTGCGCCAAAGATCGTTGATCTGGCGCTGAAGATGTTCTTCCCGATCCTTCTGGCGCCGCCGTTCCTCTTCAGCGGAAATCGGATACGGACGCTTGTAGCGGTCCACGCCGTAGTTCATCAACGCGTGGCACGAGTCGAGCAAATCTTCCACGGCGTCGATGCCATGCCGCTCCTCGCATTGCATGATGTACTGCTTGGCGAACACCAGATAATCAATGATCGAGCTGGCGTCGGTCCAGGTGCGGAACAGGTAATTGCCCTTGAAGAAGCTGTTGTGGCCATAGCAGGCGTGCGCAACGACCAGCGCCTGCATGCAGATGGTGTTTTCTTCCATCAGGTAGGCAATACACGGGTCCGAGTTGATCACAATCTCGTACGCCAGCCCCATCTGGCCACGCGAATAGGATTTTTCAGTGCTGAGGAAGTGTTTGCCGTATGACCAGTGATGGTAGCCCAGGGGCATGCCCACCGAGGCGTAGGCATCCATCATCTGTTCGGCAGTGATCACCTCAATCTGGTTGGGATAGGTGTCCAGAGCATACCGCTCGGCAATTCTGCCGATCTCACGGTCGTAGGCCCGGATCAGTTCAAATGTCCACTCTGACCCCGTGGAAAGGGGTTGGCGCTTCTGCTCTCTGGCGGTCATGACACTAACCTTCGCTGGAAGAGTTCGCGGAATACCGGATAAATATCACCGGCAGAGACCAGCTGCTGCTGGGCGAACGTGTCGGCGTAGTCTTCACCGATACGCTCGTATTCGTACCACAAGGCCTGGTGCTCACGCGGCGTGATTTCCACGTACGTGTAGTACTGCACGAAGGGCATGATCTGTTTGGTCAGGATTTCCCGGCAAATGGGCGAATCGTCGTTCCAGTTGTCTCCGTCCGAGGCCTGTGCCGCGTAAATATTCCAGTCGCTGCTTGGGTAGCGTTCGGCCATGATCTCCTGCATCAGTTTCAATGCGCTGGAAACGATGGTGCCGCCGGTTTCCCGAGAATAGAAGAACTCTTCTTCGTCCACTTCACGGGCGCTGGTGTGGTGGCGAATGAACACAACGTCGATCTTGTCGTAATTACGCTTGAGAAACAGGTACAGCAGGATGAAGAAGCGCTTGGCGATGTCTTTGGTCGCTTGGGTCATGGATCCGGAGACGTCCATCAGGCAAAACATGACCGCTTTGGAACTGGGGTTGGGTTGTTTGACCAGAAGGTTGTACTTGAGGTCGAACGTATCGAGATACGGTACGCGACGAATACGTGCTTTCAGTCGATCGATTTCTACTTCCAGTTCCTGAATATCGCCGAAGTTGTCGGGCTCTTCGCGCTTCATACGCTCAAGCTCGACAGTTGCCTCTTTGAGTTTTGCCCGGCTGCTGCCGGACAGCGCAATGCGTCGCGCATGCGCCGAGCGCAGGGTACGGATGATGTTGATGCGTGAAGGGTTGCCTTCGTTGCTGATACCCGCGCGCACGGTCTTGAAGGTGTCGGTACCGGTCAGGTTGCGCTTCACCAGGTTCGGCAGCTCCAGGTCTTCGAACATGAATTCAAGAAACTCTTCCTGAGTAATCTGAAACGAGAACTCATCCATGCCTTCGCCGGAGTTGCCTGCCTTGCCAGGCCCTTTGCCGCCACCGCCGCCTTGAGGGCGGGCGATGTGCTCGCCTGTGGTGAACTCCTTGTTGCCTGGATGAACAACGGTCTGTTTGCCGCCACGACCGTGATGCAACACCGGTTCGTCAATGTCGCGTCCGGGAATACTGATCTGCTCGCCGTGTTCCATGTCAGTAATGGAGCGCCGGCTGACCGCTTCCTCCACTGCCTTTTTAATGTGGTCACGGTAACGACGCAGAAACCGCTGCCGGTTTACCGTGCTCTTGTTCTTGCCGTTGAGACGTCGGTCGATCACATAGCTCATAGGCTCCTCCGGGGAGCTTCAAGTTGTAAGCTTCAAGCTGCAGGCGAGCGCGCCATCGATCCCGAAGCCGGGCCTCGATCGCTTTTCGCCTGCAGCTGATAGCTTGAAGCTTGCAGCTGCTTTATTGCGATTTCCGCACGCGCAGATACCATTCGGACAGCAGACGTACCTGCTTGTCCGTGTAGCCCCTCTCGACCATTCGTGTGACGAAGTCGTTGTGCTTCTGCTGATCCTCCTTGCTGGCCTTGGCATTGAAGCTGATGACGGGCAGGAGGTCCTCGGTGTTGGAGAACATTTTCTTCTCGATCACCACGCGCAGCTTCTCGTAGCTGAGCCAGGTCGGATTCTTGCCGTTGTTGTTGGCGCGGGCACGCAGCACGAAGTTGACGATTTCATTGCGGAAGTCTTTCGGGTTGCTGATGCCGGCCGGTTTCTCGATCTTTTCCAGCTCCTCGTTCAAGGCCACGCGATTGAGAATCTCGCCGGTTTCCGGATCGCGGTATTCCTGATCCTGAATCCAGAAGTCTGCATACAGCACGTAGCGGTCGAAAATGTTCTGACCGTACTCGCTGTAGGATTCCAGGTACGCCGTCTGGATTTCCTTGCCGATGAACTCGATGTAGCGGGGTGCCAGGTATTCCTTGATGAAACGCAGGTAGCGTTCACGCGTTTCGGCCGGAAATTGCTCCTGTTCGATCTGCTGTTCCAGTACGTACAGCAGGTGCACCGGGTTGGCAGCAATTTCGTGTGGATCGAAGTTGAAGACCTTGGACAGAATCTTGAACGCGAAGCGGGTAGAGAGACCGTTCATACCTTCGTCGACGCCCGCACTGTCGCGGTATTCCTGGATCGACTTGGCTTTGGGGTCGGTATCTTTCAGGTTCTCGCCGTCATACACGCGCATCTTGGAGTAGATGTTAGAGTTGTCCGGCTCTTTGAGGCGCGACAGCGTGGTGAATTGTGCGAGCATCTTCAAGGTGTCAGGCGCGCAATGCGCTTTGGACAGCGAGCTGTTGAACAGCAGCTTGTCGTAAATCTTGATCTCGTCGCTGACACGCAGGCAGTACGGCACCTTCACGATGTAGATACGGTCGATGAAGGCTTCGTTGTTCTTGTTGTTGCGGAAACTGTGCCATTCCGATTCGTTGGAGTGCGCCAGCAGAATACCGGTGAACGGGATGGCCCCCAGCCCCTCGGTGCTGTTGTAGTTACCCTCCTGGGTCGCGGTCAGCAGCGGGTGAAGGACCTTGATCGGTGCCTTGAACATCTCGACGAATTCCATCAGGCCCTGGTTGGCCCGGCACAGTGCGCCCGAGTAGCTGTACGCGTCGGCGTCGTTCTGTGGGAATTCTTCCAGTTTTCGAATATCGACCTTGCCGACCAGCGCGGAAATATCCTGGTTATTTTCGTCGCCGGGCTCGGTTTTCGCTACGGCGATCTGGTTGAGAATCGAAGGGTAGAGCTTCACAACCTTGAACTGGCTGATGTCGCCACCGAACTCGGCCAGGCGCTTGGTCGCCCACGGCGACATGATAGTGCTCAGGTAGCGTCGCGGAATTCCGAAGTCTTCTTCCAGAATCGCGCCGTCCTCAGTGGCGTTGAACAGGCCCAGAGGCGACTCGAAGACTGGCGAGCCCTTGATGGCGTAGAACGGGACTCTTTCGATCAGTTGCTTGAGCTTTTCAGCCAGGGACGACTTACCGCCGCCAACCGGGCCGAGCAGGTAAAGGATTTGCTTCTTCTCTTCCAGGCCTTGGGCGGCATGGCGGAAATACGAAACAATCTGGTCGATGCATTCTTCCATCCCGTGGAAGTCGGCAAAGGCTGGATAGCGGCGTATCACCTTGTTGGAGAATATTCGCGAGAGCCTGGAGTTGGTAGAGGTATCCACCAGTTCGGGCTCGCCAATGGCCAGCAGAAGACGTTCTGCGGCAGAGGCATAGGCGCTGCGGTCCTGTTTGCAGAGCTCCAGATATTCCTGTAGCGAGAGCTCTTCTTGCCGTGTGCTTTCGAAGCGTTGTTGGAAGTGGCTGAATATACTCATGACGTCACCTCGCTCGATACGTGGAGCCGGCGGCGGATCGTCAGTCGATGCTGGCAGCGACCGCAATGCGGCTGCTGTTTCCCCCCAGAACACCTTAAAAGTAACTACCGATGACCCACGCGCCGGTGTACCGGCTCTCCCCTGAATACGGATGGCCTAGGCTAAGGATAGTTCGGATTCGGAAAGATAAAGAAGGGATGCGCGAGAAGACGGGCTGACCGTTCGTCAGATGGCTCGCGAGCCCGCGTAGAACGCGGGATCAGCTGTCATAAAAATATTTTTTATCAGCCTTGCACGGTTTCGTCAGGGTAAGTGGCGCGCCACAGCTCGAAACCACCGTCAACGCTGTATACGTCGGAGAAACCCTGGCCGACCAGATAGGCTGCGGCGCTCTGGCTGGAGTTGCCGTGGTAGCAGACAACGACTAGCGGTTTATCCAGATCGGCCTTGGCGATGAAGTCGGCAATCGAGTGATTGTCCAGATGCACGGAGTCAGGAATGTGATTGCTCTGAAAAGTCTGCGCATCACGAACATCAACCAGCACTGCGCCTTGCTCGCGCAGCGCCTGTGCCTGTTCAGGTGGAATACGTTTGAATTCGGTCATTGCCTGGGCTCCTGAGCCTGGGGGTTAGTGGCGGTGCCGGCCTGTGCGCTTTTAACAAGCCCGTTGGCGGCATGGCCGACAGCATCGCAATTGCACTGGTGACGTTCAAGGGTATCAACGTTGAGCAGCGTCATCGAACCGCCCCAGACACATCCGCTGTCGAGGGCAAAGACGCCCGGCTCGTCGCAGCGACCCTCAAGCGCCGCCCAGTGGCCAAAAATGATTTTCAGCTCACGGGTCTTGCGTTTCGGGTGGCTGAACCAGGGCGCATAGCCAGGTATGGCGGTTTCAACGCCTTCCTTGCTCTTCAGGTCGAGCTTGCCATCGCTGGTGCAGAAGCGCATACGGGTGAAGTAGTTGGTAATGACCCGCAAACGCGTGACGCCTTGCAGGTCGTTGTCCCACTTGGCCGGCTCGTTGCCGTACATGCCGTCGAGAAAAGCGCCATATAGCTGGTCTTCCTGAAGTGCCTGCTCGACTTCGGCTGCGTGCTTCAAGGCCTTTTTCAACGACCACTGCGGCGCGATTCCCGCATGCACCATGGCAACGTTGCGTTCTGCATCGTAGTGCATCAGCTTTTGCCGACGCACCCAGCCGAGCAATTCGTCACGGTCCGGCGCTTCAAGGATTTCGCGCAGCGTGTCGCCTTTTTTGAGCAGTTCGTGTTTACGGGCGACCGCAAGCAGGTGTAGGTCATGATTGCCCAGCACGCACACCAGCGATTCACGGAGGCCGTACAGGTAGCGAAGTGTTTCCAGCGATTGCGGGCCACGATTGACCAAATCGCCCACCAGCCAGAGTCGATCATGCTCGGGGTTGAAGTGGACGTGCTCGAGCAGGCATTGCAGAGGTTCAAGGCAACCTTGCAGGTCACCAACGGCGTACACCGCCATCAGTGCAGCGAACCCGGGACGGCCAGACGAAAGGGCTTTATGACCGCATCAAAGCGTTTACCGTCTTCAGCCAGCATCTGATAAGAACCCTGCATATTGCCCACGCGGGTGGTCATTACCGTACCGCTGCTGTAGGTATGGCTTTTACCGACCTCGATCAACGGTTGCTGACCGACCACGCCCTCGCCGCGCACCTCTTCGACATGGCCGTCGCCGTCGGTAATGACCCAGTGACGCGACAGCAGTTTGGCAGGTAATTCACCGTTGTTGTGCACGGTGATGGTATAGGCGAAAGCGAAGCGATTCTGCTCGGGTTGAGACTGTTCCGAGAGAAAGCGTGTGACGACGCTGACGTCGACCTTGTAACGAGAATCGGGCATGCAATAGGCCTTGAAATCCATAGCGAAAAAAGGGCGTGTGCGGCAGGTAGACAAGTCTAGGACAAGTAAGCGGGAAATGACGACTGGCAGTGCCGTTTACTTGTCCTCAGGGTTCACTCTGTCACAACTTTTTCGCTGAGAGTGTCTGCCAGGCGGACGAATGCAGCCAGGTCGAGTTGCTCGGGACGCAGACTGCCGTCTACTCCGGAAGCGGTAATTTCGTCACTGCTCAGCAATAATTTGAGTGTATTGCGCAGGGTCTTGCGACGCTGGTTGAACGCTTCGCGCACGACCCGCTCCAGCACGCGGTGATCCTTGGCAGGGTGCGGCAATGTTTCGTAAGGGACGAGACGCACAATGGCCGAGTCCACTTTCGGCGGCGGGTTGAACGCCCCCGGCCCTACGTTGAACAGATGCTCCACGCGGCAATGGTACTGGACCATGATCGACAGGCGACCCCAGTCACCGCCGCCGGGACCGGCAGCCATGCGCTCGACCACCTCCTTCTGCAACATGAAGTGCATGTCGCGGATCAGGCTGGCGTTTTGCAACAGATGAAAAATCAACGGCGTCGAGATGTTGTACGGCAGGTTGCCCACGACACGCAGGCTGCGCGGTTCGGCGCCCAGGCTGTTGAAGTCGAACTTCAGTGCATCACCCTGATGCAGGTTGAAATTTGGCTTGTTGCCGAACTGGCCGGTGAGGATCGGGATCAGGTCCTTGTCCAGCTCGACCACGTCCAGCTGTGCGCCGCTGTTGAGCAGCCCTTCGGTCAGCGCGCCCTGGCCCGGTCCGATTTCCAGCAGCCGGTCTTCAGGTTTGGCACGAATGGCGCGCAGGATTTTGTCGATAACGCCTGCGTCGTGCAGGAAGTTCTGACCGAAACGCTTGCGCGCCCGGTGTTGGTATTGCTCGGTCATGAATGGGTCTCGGCCATCTGGTAGGCGGTTTGCAGTGCAACGTGCAGGCTGCCGGTGTCGATGTTTGCGGTGCCGGCCAGGTCCAGCGCCGTGCCATGATCGACAGAGGTGCGGATGATTGGCAGGCCGAGCGTCACATTGACTGCTGCGCCGAAACCTTTGTATTTCAGCACGGGCAAGCCTTGATCGTGGTACATCGCCAGCACTGCGTCGCAGTGCTCCAGATATTTGGGGGTAAACAGAGTGTCGGCAGGCAGTGGGCCGCGTAAGTCCAGGCCCTCGCTGCGCAGGCGCTCCAGAGTCGGTTCGATGATGTCGATTTCTTCACGGCCCAGATGCCCGCTTTCGCCAGCATGAGGGTTGAGGCCGCAGACCAGAATACGCGGGCGGGCAATGCCGAATTTGTTCACCAGATCGGCATGCAGGATGCGTGTCACTCGCTCCAGTCGGTCTGGCGTGATGGCATCAGCTACTTCGCGCAACGGCAGGTGCGTGGTCACCAGTGCCACGCGCAGGTCGCCGGTCGCCAGCATCATCACCACCTGTTCAGTGTGGGTCAGTTCGGCAAGAAATTCGGTGTGTCCGGAAAAAGCGATGCCGCCGTCGTTGATGACGCCTTTGTGCACCGGGGCAGTAATCATGCCGCTGAACAGCCCGTCGAGACAGCCTTGGCCAGCGCGAGTCAGGGTTTGCAGTACGAATGCTGCATTGGCCTTGTTCAGCACGCCGGTTTCTACCGCGGCTGCCAGGGGCGTATCCCAGACGTACAAACTGCCGGCAGGCGCAGGCAGGTCGGGAAGCGTATCAGGGGTGACGTCAAGCAGACTGACCGCCACACCCAGTTGCGCGGCCCGCTCAAGGAGCAGGTCACGGCTGGTGATGGCGATCAGGGGGTATGGCTGAGGCTGCGTGGCGAGCAGCAGGCAAAGGTCAGGGCCTATGCCGGCCGGCTCGCCGGGTGTCAGGGCGAAACGCTTGGGTTTCACTGCGCAGCCTGGGTCGCGCCAGGGAGTTTGATTTCAACGTAGGCTTCGTCACGGATCTGACGCAGCCAGGTTTGCAGCTCTTCGTCGTACTTGCGGTTACGCAGTACGTTCAACGCCTGTTGTTCACGCGCCTGATCGGTAGCATCCGTGGAGCGGCGACCGAGAACTTCCAGAACGTGCCAGCCATAAGCGGTCTTGAACGGTTTGGACAATTCGCCTTGTGGCGTTTCGTTCATGACCTGACGGAACTCCGGAACCAGAGAGTTCGGATCAACCCAGTTCAGATCGCCGCCATTAAGTGCCGAGCCTGGATCCTCCGAAAAGCTTTTTGCCAGTTCGGCGAAGTCTTCGCCATTCTGGATGCGGTCGTAGATTTTCTCGGCAAGACGCTTGGTTTCTTCTTCGTTACGGATTTCGCTTGGTTTGATCAGGATATGACGCACATGCACTTCATCACGCATTTGTGCCTGCCCCTGGCCGCCACGTTTTTCCAGTAACTTGAGGATGATGAAACCGCCCGGCGTGCGCGCTGGAGGCGTCACGTCGCCGACAGGCATCGCGCTGAGCATGTCACCGAACGGCGGTGGCAGTTGCGCAGCCTTGCGCCAGCCCATGTCGCCGCCTTCCAGTGCATTTTCGCTGGAGGAGGTGGTTGCTGCGAGTCGGGTGAAGTCAGCACCTTTCTTCAGTTGGTCATAAATGCCCTTGGCTTTGACCGCTGCAGCCTGGATGGCATCCGAAGAGGCGCTGTCAGGCGTGGCGATCAGGATGTTGGCCAGGTGGAACTCTTCAGACAACTGAGCCTTGCCCTGATCGGAGGCGAGGAAGTTTTTCACTTCCTGCTGGGATACCTGGATACGTTCGGCCACCCGGCGCTGACGCACACGGCTGATGATCATTTCCCGGCGCACCTGCTCGCGTGCATCGTTATAGGACAAACCGTCATGAGCCAGCGCGGCGCGGAACTGCTCCACGCTCATGTTGTTGCGCTGGGCAATGGTGCCAATGGCCTGATTCAACTCGTTGTCTGAGACGCGAATGCCAGAGCGTTCGCCCATCTGCAACTGCAGGTTTTCCAGGATCAGACGATCCAGAACCTGTGGTTGCAGGGCTTCTGCAGGCGGTACACCAGAGCCACGCTTGGCAATGGTCTGCTGAACTTCACGTACACGCTGGTCCATCTGGCTTTTCATGATCACATCGTTGTCGACGATAGCCACGACACTTTCCAGAGGTTGAACCGCAGCATGCACTGCACCGCTCAGGAGTAACGCGCCCAGCATCAGCGGGCGCAGACAATCAGAAAGCTTGGTCTTCACGTTCACGATAACCTTGAATGCCTTTGTCGAGGAAGCTGTCTACCTTGGCGCCAGTTACACCGCCGAGCCCCTTCAACACGATTTGTAGGAATATGCCGCGGTCGCCTTTCTCGTTCTGAGGCGCTGCCTGACTGAACTCGTCGTAGTCGACCCAATAGCGGTTGACCAGACGCATTTTCCAGCAGCAGTTGTCGTACTCGAACCCGCCGAAAGCTTCGATGGTGCGCTCACGGTTGTAGTCATACTGCCAGCGGCTGATCAGGCTCCACTGCGGCACGATTGGCCAGATGACCGAGAAATCGTGCTGCTGGATCTTGTAGTAGTCCTTCACGTAGTTGGCATCACCCGGACGTCCGTAGTCGCCACCCCCCACGATCCAGCGGCCAGTGCTTTCGTCGTAACGAATCTGGTCGTTGCGATAGCGATAGCCGAGGTTGACGATCTTGTTCGGGTTGTCTTCAGGCTGGTAATGGAACATTGCGCTGCCCGAACGGGTGCTCTTGCTGTCCGGATCCCAGTTGAAATCGGAGTTGAAGCGCCAGTCGCGGTTGAAGCGGTATTCGTATTCCAGTGCGTAAGGCGAAACGTTGGCACGCGCATCATCACGATCAGCGAACACTACGCCAGGCAATTGCACCTTGCGGTCTTCGAAATACAGCGCCTGGCCGATGCTGAAGCGTTGACGTTCAAAGCCGTTGTCTTCGATCCAGCGGTTGGTGATACCCAGCGACAGCTTGTTCTCGTCGCCGATGCGGTCGGAACCGGTGAAGCGGTTGTCACGGAACAGCGAGGCATAGTTGAACGTGCTTTCGCTGGTGTCGAATACCGGGATGTCGGTCTGGTCTTTCTCAGGTACATAGAGATAGAACAGGCGCGGTTCCAGGGTCTGACGGTAATCCTTGCCGAACCAGTTGGTGTTACGGTCGAAGTACAGGCCGCTGTCGACGCTGAAGATCGGCACGCTGCGGCTTTGACTACTGCTGTATTCCTCGCCAGCCAGAAGCGAGCTTTTGCCCTGACTGTCCAGGTCCAACGCGTACTGGGTGTAGACGTACTTGAGCTTCGGTGTCAGGAAACCATAGGTCCAGTTCATTGGCAGGCTTACGGACGGCGCCAGATTCAGGCGGTCCCCGTTTGCCCGGGCAAGGCCGGAGATGTTGTTGTCCAGGCGTGTCTCGGAGTTGCCATCTTCATCAATGAACGCGCCGCTGCGCAGGTCACGTTCGAAGCGAACGGCTTCAGTCTGATAATCAAACTTCAGCCCGCCCGGGTTGTAAGGCAACGTACCGTTAAGCGTCAACTGCGGGAGGCGGTTGTAAGGCGTAATGTTGGCAACCGTAGCCAGCTTGTAAGCCTGAGCGTTGAGCGTTGCCGCGTAGCTGTCGCCACGGTAGGTCAAAGAGCCCTGCTGGTTGAGGAAGTCAGTCCGTTTAACGCCGATCTGATCGGTTTCCAGATCCTGGAAGTAATACGGGTCGCTGATGTCGGTGTAATCAACCTGGGTCAGCCAGCGCGTATCAAGTCCGCCCTTGTGCTGCCAGTTGATCATCCAGCGAGTCTTGTCGTAGTCCGACTGCAGCTTGCGGTCGTCATTCTCGTCGTTCAGGTACGCGCCGCCAAACTGGCCTTCGCTGCCTTTGGTCAGGTAGCGGAACTCGCCTTCCATCAGCAGGCCGCGGTCAGCCATGTAACGCGGGTACAACGTGGCGTCGTAGTTCGGTGCCAGGTTGAAGTAGTACGGAGTAACGAGCGTGAAACCGTTATCGCCGCCTGCCGCAATGGTCGGCGGCAGGAAGCCGGACTGGCGACGGTCGTCGATCGGGAAGTAGATATACGGCGTGTACAGAACCGGAATGTCCTTGACCCGCAGGGTAACGTTGGTCGCTGTACCAAAGCCGGTGGCCGGGTTCAGCGTGATGTTGTTGCCCTTGAGCGTCCATGCGTTACTGTTCGGCTCGCAGGTGGTGTAGGTGCCGTCCTTGAGCCGGATGATCGCGTTCTCTGCACGCTTGGCATACAGGGCGTTACCGCGAATGTTCGACTTGTGCAGGACGTACTCGGCATTGTCGACACGGGCTTCGCCGGTATCGAGTTGCAGCTCGGCCTTGTCACCGACGATCAGCGCGCCGTTGTCGCGCAGACGGACATCGCCGTTCAGCTCGCCACGGTTTTCGGCCTGATGCAGTGCTGCCTCTTGAGCCTGTACCTGCATGCTGCCCTGGCGCAACACGACATCACCTGCCAGCGTCGCGACCTGCGCTTCCTGTTCGTAACGCGAAGCCTTGGCACCCACGAACATAGGCGCGTCTTTCATCGGCGTCTTGTCGTCCATGCCAGGGCGGATTGGCTCGACGTAAGCACCCGAGCAATACGGGCCGGTTTCGGCCAGTTGTGCTGCGGTGAGCTTTTCACGAGGAACCCAATCAAGGTGGCTGTAGTCAGCACTACGCGACCTGAGACCTTTGCCCTTGGCTTCGGTAACCAGTTGCGTACCCGCAACCTGCTCACCCGAAGAGGTGCTTTGCGAGGTGACTGTGCCGTTGGAACTGACCGACGTCGTGTCATGCACGGGGCGCGGAGGCAGGTCCACTGCAGCAGCATTGGATTTCGGCGCACAGTTCCAGGCACCCGAAGCAGAGACTGAGCAGTCATACTGTTCCGCGGCGACCACGAACTGAGTGGCCAGAGGTTGCATCGCCAGCAGACTGCCGGTTACGAGCAACGGAAATTTTTTACGAAACGCGGGGGATTTCAATGCCATCTTATTAGTCCGGGCTTCCTGCGCGCCATCTGCCCGCGGGGGGGCCGCACGCCTCTCGATGGGCTGAAAAAGATTCCGGATAATAAAGCATGACCCGCTTGACGGCTAGCGCCGTCGGAGACCCTTGTAATGTCAGATCAAGATATACGCCTGCAATCCCTGAAAGTTTGGCTCGATGAGCAGTTGCCAGCGCTGTTTGCGGCGCAAAATTGGGGCGCTGTACCCCCGGCTACATTGACTGCGGCCAGTAGTGACGCAAGTTTTCGTCGTTATTTTCGCTGGGAGGGCGCTGGCCGAACTTTTATTGTGATGGACGCTCCGCCACCGCAGGAAAACTGCAAACCGTTTGTGGATATCGCTCATTTACTGAAAAAGTCGGGCATTAATGTTCCAGAAATTTATGCCGAAGACCTGACGCAAGGCTTTTTGCTGCTCAATGATCTTGGCCGTCAGACCTATCTGGATGTGATTGACGCTGACAATTCCGATGCCTTGTTCGCCGATGCAATCCAGGCGCTGCTGGCCTATCAGCAATTGCCGATGGACGCGCCGCTGCCCAGCTATGACGTCGCGTTGCTGCGTCGTGAGCTGGAGCTTTTCCCCGAGTGGTACGTAAAGCGCCACCTGGGTATCGAGATGGACGAGGCGCAACTGAGCGATTGGCGGCAGGCCAGCGAGTTGTTGATCAACAGCGCTCTGGCGCAGCCCAAAGTGCTGGTGCATCGCGACTACATGCCGCGAAACCTGATGATCAGCGAGCCCAATCCAGGCGTGCTGGATTTTCAGGACGCTGTCTACGGCCCGGTCACCTATGACGTGACCTGTCTGTTCAAGGACGCGTTCCTGAGCTGGCCACAAGAACGCGTCAGCGACTGGCTCAGAATCTACTGGGATCAGGCGCGTGCCGTTGGTATCCCGGTGCAGGAAGATTTTGCAGCCTTTGAGCGCGCCAGTGATCTGATGGGTGTTCAGCGCCATTTGAAGGTGATCGGTATTTTTGCCCGCATCTGCCACCGCGATGGAAAACCGCGTTATCTGCAAGACGTCCCGCGCTTTTTCGCTTATATAGAGGCAGTTTTGTCGCGTCGCCCCGAGCTGGCTCAACTCGGGCAGTTGCTCACCAGTCTGCAGCAACCGGTAGAGACCGCTGTCTGATACGCCAGCGACGGCCTGAAAATGGCTATTTTGAAAGAAACCTGATTGTGTTGAAGAGGACTGCATGAAAGCCATGATTCTCGCCGCCGGTAGAGGCGAGCGAATGCGCCCGTTGACCCTGCACACGCCCAAACCGTTGGTGCGTGCCGGGGGGATGCCGTTGATCGAGCACCACCTGAACGCCTTGCGCGCAGCCGGGTTTCACCAGCTGGTCATCAACCATGCCTGGCTGGGGCAGCAGATCGAGGATTATCTGGGCGACGGTCAGCGTTTCGACCTGAGCATCCGTTATTCCCCCGAAGGCCAGCCGCTGGAAACAGGCGGCGGGATTCATCGGGCCTTGCCATTGCTGGGCGTTGAGCCGTTTGTGGTGATCAATGGGGATATCTGGACGGACTATGACTTCAGCGCTTTGCGCGTGCCGCTAGCCGGTCTCGCGCATCTGGTGCTGGTCGATAACCCGGCACATCACCCCACTGGCGATTTCTCGTTGGTCGACGGTCAGGTACGCGATGACGATTCGGCAGGCCAGCGGCTGACCTACAGCGGTATCGCTATCCTGCATCCACAGTTGTTTGCCAACTGTGAGCCCGGTGCGTTCAAGCTTGCGCCGTTGTTGCGTGAGGCCATGCATCAAGGCCTGGTAACGGGAGAGCACCACAGAGGGCGGTGGGTCGATGTCGGCACGCACGAGCGTCTGGCTGAAGTCGAGCAGTTGCTTGCGGAGACCCGCTGAATGCTTTGGCCTGGCACATTGATCGGCGCGGGTGTCGGCTATGCAATTGCCAGCATCCCGGGCGCAATGCTGGGTGCTCTATTGGGGCAGGCGCTGGATCGTCGCCTGAAGCTGCAGAGCTGGGCGCATCTGCGCGAGCGTCTGGGCGGGCGGGCGGCGATACCCGCCGATGGGCTGCTGTTTGTGTTGCTGGGCCGTCTGGCCAAGAGTGACGGACGTGTCCTGGCCAGTCATATTAATCAGGCCCGTACCGAAATGCGCCGTCTGAACCTGAACGAGGCGGATCAGTTGCGCGCCATCAACGCCTTCAAACGCGGTCGTGACGGTGCCGATGGCCTGCGCAGTTATTTGCGCGGTCTGCACGGGCAGCCGGACACCGCCGAGGAGTTGTTGCGTGCGTGCTGGCGCATGGCCTGGGCGGATGGCAAGGCTTCCCGGGTCGAGCGCGAGCTGATCGGAGTATGGGGCATGTGGCTGGGCTGGACAGGACCACAAGTCGAAGCGCTGGCTGCCGATCACGACCCGATGAAGCGTTCGCCGGTCAGTAGCGGTGATGACTACAAAAGCGCGATGACGCTTCTGGGAATAAAACCGGACACCGATCCTTTAAGCATCAAGCGCGCCTACCGTCGGCTGCTCAGTCGGCATCACCCTGACAAGGTTGCCGGTTCGGGCGCCAACCCTCAGCAAGTACGGGTGGCGACCGACAAGACCAGTCAGCTGCATAACGCCTATCGGGTGGTAAAGGCCCGACGCGGGTTCAACTGAGCCTGCTGTGCGTCGGGCGCTCGGGGTGAAGCTTATTTTTCTTCCTTGGCGTCTATCCAGCCACGAACCCTGCGGAACAGTTGTTCTTGCTCGGTATCTTCATTGCCCACGATATTGATCAGACCAATCTGCGTAAAACCGGGGCCTTTGGCGCGTTTGCTGGCCTGCAGACGTGCTTTGGCGGCCTGGTCCGGCGAGTTTTTGTAGATGAAGTCAGCGGTCTTTATTTTCAGCTGAGGCACCATGTCCAGCAGCGAAGGCGCAGCATTGACCGGCTCGCGCGCAGCAAGCATCACCAGCTTCTGCACGGCAGGCGATGTGCGTTCATTGAGGAATCTGGCTGCCCAATAGGCACCGCTGCTATGGCCGATCAATACGATGCTGCGAGCCTTGTTCTGCTGCGCAAAGCTGATCGCGCTTTCGATCCGCGCTAAGATGCGCTCGGCCTGAGCCTTGTTGAGTTCCTCGTCGGCAGCTGCCTTTGCGGTTGCTGCGGCAGCCAGAGCCTCGGCTTCAGCTGCCGGGTCTTGCGCTTTCGCACTGGCGTCCTTGGGGGATTCCTTGGGTTTGGCAGCGTTCGCGTCGGTCGAGGCGGCGTCGGGCTCGCGTGGCACCAGGCTGTTGTCTATCGCATCCGGCAGGGTGATGCTCAGGCTTGACCAGCCGACATCCGGAAATTTTCTGCGCAGCGGGCCGACGGCATCCGGCCAGTCCGGTGACTCGGCGTCGCCAGGCACAATGATCACCGCGCCCTGGGGCTCGTCACTGTTTGCAGGCTTCCAGAGCGCGAGAAAGCTTTCGTCACCCGCCTGAAGTTGCTGCTGATCCTCGCGAGGCAATTGACGCTCCAGCGCTATCGCGTCTTCCTGCGAGCGGCTGAGCAGCGGTGCCCGTTCTACCGGCGCTTCGGCAGCCGCGTCCTTGGCCGGGGCCGGATCGGCTGCGAGCACAGGCAATGCGCAAGGCAGGACCAATGACAGAAACAATGCAGGAAACGTTGCGCGAAAGGTGTAGGACATCGGATATTCCAAGCCAGAAACTATCCCGGCAGCCTAATGGGTTGATCGGCTTTTGTCAGGCCTGAGCCTGCGCGGCATATGGCCGTCATATGAACACACGAGAGCGACACATTGATGATTGGTCTTCTGCGCACCGGCTTTATCGGCTGCCTGGCTTTGCTCTTGATGGTTCAGATGGCGAATACGCAGGCCGACGAGCCACAAACGCCTGAACCTGCGCAGTTGAGTTCAGCACAGCGTAGCTGGCTCGATCAGCATGGCCCATTGCGGGTTGGCCTGGTACTGCGCGCGCCTTACGCCCAGTTCGATCAGCGTTTGCAGCAGTTGTCCGGCGCTAACGTCGACCTGATGAACGCGCTGGCAGCAACGCTGCCGGTCGAGTTGCTGTGGCGGAACTTTCCTGATCAGGCGGCGCTTGAGAAGGCTCTGGCCAATGGTGAAATCGATGTTGCGCCTGGTTTGATGCAGACCCCGGCGGGCCTGCGTCTGTGGTTGTTTTCCGATCCGTATCTGCGTGTTTCGCAACTGTTGATCGGCGAACGTGACGGCAGCACTGCCGTGGACCTCGAGAAACTCGACAGCCTTTCGCGGGTTGCTGTACGCATGCCAGGCCCTGCCGCCGATTACCTGCGCAGCAATTTTCCGCACCTGAACCTGCAAGGCGTGCCGCTGGAGCGTCAGGCGCTGCAATTGTTACTCAGTCAGCAGGCACGGTATGCCGTGGTGGACGAGGCGCAGCTCAGCCGCCTGCTCCGCGAGCCGGAATTTGCCGGGCTGGCGGTAGTGGGGGATATCGGGCTGCCGCAATTGTTGCGCGTGGCTTCACGCCGTGACATGCCGGAGCTGGCCGCCATCGTCAGCGAAGCGTTGCGCGCGATTCCTGCCAAAGAGCTGGAGCAACTGCACGCGCGCTGGATGCCACTCACCCCATCGCATTTCATCGAGTCGACCAAGCTCTGGAAAAACCTGTGCATTCTGCTGCTGATAATGTTGCTGGCCTGTTTCGCCATCGTGATCTGGCAGCGTCGCCAGCAGCAAGCGCAGGAGCAGGAGTTGCTTTGCGCGCGAGAAGAACTCGCCCGTCGCGTCGAGGGGGAGGAGGCGCTGCGTCTGGCGCAATTCTCCATCGACCAGAGCACTGTCGGCATCCTTTGGGTCAATTGGGACAGTCGTGTGCGTTACGCCAACCGGGCGGCGGAATCCATGCTCGGCTACGCGCCGGGACAGGTGGTCGAGCGCCCGTTGATTGATTTCGAGCCCGGTCTGCACATGGACCGCTGGCTCAACCTGTGGAAGAACGCGCGTTCCCGCGAAGACAGCCCGCAGGTGTTTGAGGCCCATTGTCTGCGCGCTGATGGTAGTCTTCTGCCTGCCGATGTCTCGTTGAGCTTCCTGCGCTTTCACGAGGCGGAATACCTGGTGGTGTTTCTCAGCGATGCCAGCGAACGACGCCGTGCGCATGATCAGTTACGTGAATTATCAGCGCACCTGGAAAGCGTGCGTGAAGAAGAGAAGGCGCGTATTGCTCGCGAGGTGCATGACGAGCTGGGGCAGATGCTGACGGTGCTGAAGCTGGAAACATCAATGTGCGAACTGGCCTATGCTGACCTGGACCCCGGCCTTGGTGAGCGACTGGACAGCATGAAGCGTCTCATCGCTCAGCTGTTTCAACTGGTGCGTGATGTTGCCACGGCATTGCGGCCACCGATTCTCGACGCCGGCATTGCGTCGGCTATCGAGTGGCAGGCACGCCGTTTCGAGGCGCGCACGCAAATCCCTTGCCTGGTGCAGGTGCCGGACAACCTCCCGGTGCTTAGCGATGCCAGAGCCACTGGCATGTTCCGGATTCTCCAGGAAGCGCTGACCAACGTCATGCGCCACGCCCAGGCGCACACGGTGGAAATCAGCCTGACGTTGCAGGATGGCATGATGTGCATGAGCATCGCCGATGACGGGCAGGGGTTTGTCGTCGAGTCGGGCAGGGTGGTTTCATTCGGTCTGGTCGGGATGCGCGAGCGGGTGCTGATGCTCGGCGGCAGACTGGAGCTGGACAGCGATGCCGGTGAGGGCACAACCTTGCGCGCCTACATCCCGTTGGACCCCGTCGCACAGGAGCGAAGCCAGTGATTCGTGTTTTGGTAGCCGAAGACCACACCATCGTGCGTGAAGGGATCAAGCAGTTGATCGGTCTGGCCAGAGACCTGCAAGTGGTCGGTGAGGCCAGCAATGGCGAGCAGCTGCTCGAAACCTTGCGTCATGTGGCCTGCGAAGTGGTGTTGCTGGATATTTCCATGCCCGGCGTCAATGGTCTTGAGGCGATTCCGCGAATTCGCGCACTGGCCAGTCCGCCCGCCATTCTGGTGCTGTCGATGCACAATGAAGCACAGATGGCGGCACGTGCGCTGAAAGTCGGCGCCGCAGGTTATGCCACCAAGGACAGCGACCCGGCGCTGCTGCTGACGGCAATTCGTCGGGTAGCGGCAGGCGGGCGCTATATCGACCCGGACCTCGCCGACCGCATGGTCTTTGAAGTGGGCCTGACCGATAGCCGGCCTTTGCACTCATTGTTGTCGGAGCGCGAGTTCTCGGTGTTCGAGCGCTTGGCGCAGGGCGCCAACGTTAACGACATCGCCCAGCAACTGGCACTGAGCAGCAAAACCATCAGTACCCACAAGGCGCGGCTGATGCAGAAAATGAAACTCAACTCACTGGCCGATCTCGTCAAATACGCGATGGAGCACAAACTGCTCTGAGTCTGAAAACGACACTCCAGTTGAGTGTCGGGTCGGTGCCTTACTCACAACTATCGTGCGACGCTCCGCGTCGGCATGCCGTTCTGGACGCTCTGCGTCCTCTTTTGTGACGCAGAGCGTCACGCACTGCATTCCCACGCTGGGGCGTGCGCAACGATCAGGCTCACTCACATACTCAATCGCGCCATCGCTGTAGGGCAATCCCTACCCCCAGCCTTCCAGCCTGCCTAGGCGATTCTCTCCCGGCTGCCGATTTGCGGGGCATTCAGGCTGCTCTAGGCTTGAGCCCACGCAGACAAAACAAAGGTGTGGGTAATGAGCGACGTCGATACAAGCGCTGGAGCAAATGATGTTCTGGTCAGCTTTCGTGGTGTGCAGAAGAGCTACGACGGCGAAGCACTGATCGTCAAAGACCTTAACCTGGATATTCGCAAGGGTGAGTTCCTGACGCTGCTCGGTCCGTCCGGCTCGGGCAAGACCACAAGCCTGATGATGCTGGCCGGTTTCGAGACCCCGACGGCTGGTGAAATCCTCCTCGGCGGGCGCGCCATCAACAACGTGCCGCCGCACAAGCGCGACATCGGCATGGTGTTCCAGAACTACGCATTGTTTCCACACATGACGGTGGCCGAGAACCTGGCGTTCCCGTTGTCAGTGCGTGGCATGAGCAAGACCGATGTTGGCGAGAAAGTTAAAAAGGCGCTGGGCATGGTCCAGCTGGACACCTTTGCACATCGTTACCCGACGCAGTTGTCCGGTGGCCAGCAGCAGCGCGTGGCGCTGGCGCGTGCGCTGGTGTTCGAACCGCAACTGGTGCTGATGGACGAACCGCTCGGCGCGCTCGACAAACAGCTGCGTGAGCACATGCAGATGGAGATCAAGCACCTGCATCAGCGTCTGGGTGTGACCGTGGTCTACGTGACCCACGACCAGGGCGAAGCCCTGACCATGTCCGACCGGGTCGCCGTCTTCCATCAGGGCAAGATCCAGCAGATCGCACCGCCCCGCAGCCTGTACGAAGAGCCGAAGAACACCTTTGTGGCCAATTTCATTGGCGAAAACAACCGGCTGAACGGACTTCTGGTCAGTCAGGATGGCGACCACTGTGTCGTCGAGCTTGAGCGCGGCGAAAAAGTACATGCGCTGGCGATCAACGTCGGCCAGCCTGGCGGCCCGGTGACCCTGTCGATCCGCCCTGAGCGCATCAACCTCAATGGTCGCAGCGAGAATTGTGCAAACCGTTTTTCCGGCCGCGTGGCCGAGTTCATCTACCTGGGCGACCACGTTCGCGTGCGTCTGGAGGTAGCCGGCAAGAACGACTTCTTCGTCAAACAGCCGATTGCTGAACTGGACCCGACGCTCAGCGTGGGCGATGTCGTGCCGATCGGCTGGCAAGTCGAGCACGTCCGCGCGCTCGACCCCTTGCAGCAAGTGCATTGATCTATCAATAAAAGCAATAACAGAGGCGACCTGATCGCCCATCCCAATCGCTTACCAACACTGCTCGTGGAGAAAAGAACCTATGTTGAACACCGCCATCACGTTGGGCCTCATGTGCGCCGCGCAGGCCATGGCAGCCACCGACCTGACCGTCATCTCCTTTGGCGGTGCCAACCAGGCCGCTCAGGAAAAGGCGTTCTACGCGCCGTGGGAAAAGGCCGGTAACGGCAAGATCATCGCCGGTGAATACAACGGTGAGATGGCCAAGGTCAAAACCATGGTCGACACCAAGAGCGTTTCCTGGGACCTGGTAGAAGTCGAATCGCCGGAGCTGGCCCGTGGTTGCGATGAGGACATGTTTGAAGAGCTGGACCCGAAACAGCTGGGCAATGCCGCTGACTTCGTGCCTGGCGCCATCACCACCTGCGGTGCCGGTTTCTTCGTCTGGTCCACCGTGCTGGCCTACAACGCCGACAAGGTCGCCACAGCTCCAAACGGCTGGGCCGATTTCTGGGACACCAAGAAATTCCCGGGCAAGCGCGGTCTGCGTAAAGGCGCCAAGTACACCCTGGAATTCGCCCTGATGGCTGACGGCGTTGCGCCGAAAGACGTTTATAAAGTGCTGGCCAGCAAAGACGGCCAGGACCGCGCGTTCAAGAAGCTCGATGAACTCAAGCCAAACATTCAGTGGTGGGAAGCAGGCGCACAGCCGCCGCAGTACCTCGCTTCCGGTGACGTGGTGATGAGCTCGGCCTACAACGGCCGGATCGCTGCTGTGCAGAAGGAAAGCAACCTCAAGGTCGTGTGGACTGGCGGCGTGTACGACTTCGACGCCTGGGCCATCCCGAAGGGTTCGAAAAACGCCGATGCCGCGAAGAAATTCATCGCCTACATGCTGAGCCCCGAGCAGCAGAAGACCTATTCGCAGAATATCGCCTACGGCTCGGCCAATACCCAGGCGGTCAAGCTGCTGGACAAGGAAACCCTGCAGAACATGCCGACCACGCCTGAGAACATCAAGGATCAGGTGCAGATGGACGTAGCGTTCTGGACCGACAACGGCGAATCCCTTGAGCAGCGTTTCACTGCCTGGGCTGCCAAGTAATCAGGCTGCATCACGTCAGATCCGGGCGCTCTCTGCTGTAGGGAGCGCCCTCTCGTTGAAAGATTCCGGAGTTCGCTATGGCCATCGCCGTGCCCCTGACTGAAGGCGCCAGCCCCAACTTGAAGCAACGTCTCGCTCGCGCCGAGCGGGTCAACCGCTGGAAGGCTCAGGCATTGATCGCTCCGCTGGTGATTTTCCTGCTGTTAGTGTTTTTGGTGCCGATTGCTGCGCTGCTCTATAAGAGTGTCGGCAACCCGGAAGTCGTGACTGCACTGCCGACCACTGTGGTCGAAGTGCAAAAGTGGGATGGAAAAGGGCTGCCGCCCGAGTCGGTCTACAAGGCAATGAGCCTGGACCTGGCCGAAACACGCAAGAATTCCACGCTGGGCGATCTGTCCAAGCGTTTGAACATGGAACTGGCCGGTTATCGCAGCCTGCTGAGCAAGACCGCCCGCGCGCTGCCGTTCAAGACCGAGCCTGCCTCTTATAAAGAAGCGCTCGAAGCACTGGACGAGCGCTGGGGCGCCCCGGCGTACTGGCAGGCGGTACGCCGCAATACCAGCAGTGTTACGCCGTATTACCTGCTGGCGGCCGTCGACCATCGTATCGATGACCTCGGCGAAGTCGCCCCGGCGACCCCGGACCAGGCGATCTATCTGGACATCTTCGCCCGCACGTTCTGGATGGGCCTGGTGATTACCGCGATCTGTCTGGTACTGGCTTATCCGCTGGCCTATCTGCTGGCCAGTCTGCCTGCGCGGCAGAGCAACCTGCTGATGATTCTGGTGCTATTGCCGTTCTGGACCTCGATTCTGGTACGTGTGGCTGCCTGGATCGTGTTGTTGCAGTCGAGCGGTCTGATCAACAGCGCGTTGCTGGCGATGGGCATTATCGACAAGCCGCTGGAACTGGTCTTCAACCGGGTGGGCGTATACATCTCGATGGTTCACATCATGCTGCCGTTCATGATCCTGCCGATCTACAGTGTGATGAAGAACATCTCCCCGACCTACATGCGTGCCGCCATTTCACTTGGCTGCCATCCGTTCACCAGTTTCTGGCGCGTGTACTTCCCACAGACCTACGCCGGGATTGGTGCAGGCTGTCTGCTGGTGTTCATTCTGTCGATCGGCTACTACATCACCCCGGCCTTGCTGGGCAGTCCGAACGACCAGATGGTCAGTTACTTCGTCGCCTTCTATACCAACACCAGCATCAACTGGGGCATGGCCACCGCGCTCGGCGGGTTACTGCTGTTGGCGACCATCGTGCTGTACCTGATTTATAGCTGGCTGGTCGGCGCCAGCCGCCTGCGTCTGAGCTGAGGAGTGTCACCATGTTGAACCCCTACACATCGTCGATTGAACGCATCTGGTATTACGCCTTGCGCATCATCTGTGCGCTGGTACTGCTCTTTCTCGTGTTACCGGTGCTGGTCATCGTGCCGTTGTCGTTCAATTCAGGCAGCTTTCTGGTCTATCCGCTGCAAGGGTTCTCGTTGCAGTGGTATCAGGACTTCTTCAACTCCGCCGAGTGGATGCGTGCGCTGAAGAACAGCATGATCGTCGCCCCGGCCGCGACCCTGCTGGCGATGGGCTTCGGCACGCTGGCGGCGATCGGCCTGACCCGTGGCAACTTTCCCGGCAAGGCGCTGGTCATGGCGCTGGTGATTTCGCCGATGGTGGTGCCAGTGGTTATCGTCGGTGTCGCCAGTTACCTGTTCTTCGCGCCACTGGGCCTGGGCAATAGCTACACCTCGCTGATTCTGGTCCACGCGGTACTGGGCGTGCCGTTCGTGATCATTACCGTGTCGGCCACTTTGCAGGGTTTCAACCACAATCTGGTACGCGCTGCTGCCAGCCTCGGTGCATCGCCGCTGACTGCATTCCGTCGCGTGACCCTGCCATTGATTGCGCCAGGGGTGATTTCCGGTGCGCTGTTCGCCTTCGCGACCTCGTTCGACGAAGTGGTGGTGACGCTGTTCCTCGCCGGGCCGGAGCAGGCGACCTTGCCTCGGCAGATGTTCAGCGGCATTCGCGAAAACCTCAGCCCGACCATCGCTGCCGCCGCGACCTTGCTGATCGGCTTCTCCGTGCTGTTGCTGCTGGTACTGGAGTGGTTACGCGGGCGCAGTGAAAAACTCCGAACGGCTCAATAACCGGGCGCCGCAAGTTTCAAGCTGCCAGCCAAGGCGAATCCATTGGCGTGCAGCTTGAGGCTTACCGCTCCAGGCGAAGCTTGGCGTACAATCCGCGCACCGTGATTCTGCTCAAACAGGTGCGTCATGCAGCCCTTCGTTATTGCCCCATCGATTCTTTCCGCTGACTTCGCCCGTCTGGGCGAGGAAGTCGACAACGTGCTGTCCAGCGGCGCCGACTTTGTCCACTTCGATGTGATGGACAATCACTACGTCCCGAACCTGACCATTGGTCCGATGGTGTGCAGCGCGCTGCGCAAATATGGCGTTACTGCACCGATCGATGTGCATTTGATGGTCAGCCCGGTGGATCGCATCATCGGGGATTTCATCGAGGCCGGTGCCATCTACATTACTTTTCATCCGGAAGCGACTCAGCACATCGACCGTTCGTTGCAACTGATCCGTGAAGGCGGTTGCAAGGCAGGTCTGGTGTTCAACCCGGCCACGCCGTTGAACCTGCTGGAGTACGTGATGGACAAGGTCGACATGATCCTGCTCATGAGCGTCAACCCGGGTTTCGGCGGGCAGAAGTTCATTCCCGGCACGCTCAACAAGCTGCGTGAAGCGCGGGCGTTGATCGATGCTTCGGGCCGTGACATCCGTCTGGAAATCGACGGTGGCGTAAACGTCAACAACATCCGTGAGATCGCAGCGGCAGGTGCTGATACCTTCGTTGCCGGTTCGGCCATTTTCAACGCGCCGGACTACCGGGAAGTGATCGAGAAAATGCGTGCAGAACTGGCAGCATCCCGCGCATGAGCGGCTTTGAGCAGCTGTTTGCAGGCAAGTTGCCCAAGCTGGTCATGTTCGACCTGGACGGGACCCTGGTGGACTCGGTCCCTGATCTGGCAGTAGCGGTGGATACCATGCTGGCTGAACTTGGCCGGCCAATAGCCGGGCTTGAGTCGGTCCGCGCCTGGGTCGGCAATGGCGCACCGGTGCTGGTACGCCGCGCGCTGGCCAACCACCTCGACCACAGTGGCGTCGATGATGAACTGGCTGAGCAGGGTCTGGAGATCTTCATGCGTGCCTACGCTCAGAAGCACGAGTTCACCGTGGTCTACCCCGGCGTGCGTGAAACCCTGAAATGGCTGCAGAAGATGGGCGTCGAAATGGCCCTCATCACCAACAAACCGGAGCGCTTCGTCGCGCCGCTGCTGGATGAGATGAAACTGGGGCGTTTCTTTCGCTGGATCATCGGTGGTGACACCATGCCGCAGAAAAAACCTGACCCTGCCGCGCTGTTTTTTGTAATGAAAATGGCGGGTGTGCCTGCCTCGCAAGCGCTGTTCGTTGGCGATTCGCGCAGTGATGTACAGGCTGCCAAGGCGGCCGGTGTGGCCTGCGTCGCGTTGAGTTATGGCTACAACCATGGGCGGCCGATTGCCGAGGAAAACCCGGCGATGGTCATCGATGATCTGCGCAAACTGATTCCCGGTTGCCTGGACATGGACGCTGAGATACTGTTGCCCGACATCAACAGTCCCTCCTCAAGAGAATCCATCGTGGTGGTCACTCGCAAGCTCTGGATGAAAGTCATCAAGGCCCTGGCCCGCTGGCGTTGGCGCGCCTGACCTGATCCTGGCCGGCCTGCCGGCACGTTTGCCTGACTGACCGTTTTTCCTCAAACCACGAGGTTGCTCATGAACCGTGAAGAATTCCTGCGTTTGGCCGCCGAAGGCTACAACCGCATCCCGCTTGCCCGCGAAACCCTGGCCGACTTCGATACGCCGCTGTCGATCTACCTCAAGCTTGCCGATCAGCCCAACTCCTACTTGCTGGAGTCGGTTCAGGGCGGCGAGAAGTGGGGGCGTTATTCGATCATCGGCCTGCCATGCCGCACCGTGATGCGCGTTCATGGCCATCACGTCAGCGTGACCCACGATGGCGTCGAGATCGAAAGCCTGGATGTCGAAGACCCGCTGGACTTCGTCGAGACCTTCAAGGCGCGTTACAACGTACCGACGATTGCCGGGCTGCCACGCTTCAACGGCGGGCTGGTGGGCTACTTTGGCTACGACTGTGTGCGTTATGTCGAGAAGCGTCTGGCCAACTGCCCGAACCCGGACCCGCTGGGCGTGCCGGATATCCTGTTGATGGTGTCTGACGCGGTCGTGGTGTTCGACAACCTGGCGGGCAAGATGCACGCCATCGTGCTGGTCGATCCGGCGCAGCAGGATGCCTACGCACGTGGCGTCGCGCAGCTCGATGAACTGAAGCACAAGCTGCGTCAGCCGATCACGCCGCGCCGCGGTCTTGATCTGGACCGGCCTCCGGCTGCCGACCCGGTGTTTCGCTCCAGCTTTACTCAGGATGATTACGAGGCTGCGGTCGACACGATCAAGCAGTACATCCTCGCGGGTGACGTCATGCAGGTTGTGCCGTCGCAACGCATGTCCATCGATTTCAAGGCCGCGCCCATCGATCTGTATCGGGCGCTGCGCTGCTTCAACCCGACGCCTTACATGTACTTCTTCAACTTCGGCGACTTCCATGTCGTCGGCAGTTCGCCGGAAGTGCTGGTACGGGTCGAGGACAACCTGATTACGGTGCGTCCAATCGCCGGTACTCGCCCTCGCGGTGCCACCGAAGAGGCCGATCTTGCGCTGGAAGAAGACCTGCTGTCCGATCACAAGGAAATCGCCGAGCACCTGATGCTCATCGATCTGGGCCGTAATGACGTTGGGCGGGTGTCCGAGATCGGTACGGTCAAACTGACCGAGAAGATGGTTATCGAGCGTTATTCCAACGTGATGCACATTGTTTCCAACGTCACCGGTCAATTGAAAAACGGGCTGACGGCAATGGACGCACTGCGGGCGATTCTGCCGGCCGGCACCCTGTCCGGAGCACCGAAGATCCGCGCCATGGAAATCATCGATGAGCTGGAGCCGGTCAAGCGCGGCGTCTATGGCGGGGCAGTCGGTTATCTGGCCTGGAACGGCAACATGGACACGGCGATTGCGATTCGGACTGCGGTAATCAAGAACGGTGAGCTGCATGTACAGGCCGGTGGCGGCATTGTCGCCGACTCCGTGCCAGTGCTGGAATGGGAAGAAACCCTGAACAAACGCCGCGCCATGTTCCGCGCCGTTGCCCTGGCGTCGCAGCCTGCCGAGGGTTGAGCAGGCTTGCTGCTCTGGTAGTTAGATAGCTATCGTTCCTCATGCTCCAGCGTGGAAATGCCTTGGGTGACGCTCCGCGTCATAGATTTGCGCCGCGCCGCAGTTCTCAGGAGAGGACGCGGAGCGTCGCACGATAGCCGAGATTATCGTTGGATCATCGTTCCTCACGCTCCAGCGTGGGAATGCCGTGGGTGACGCTCCGCGTCACAGATTTGCGCCGCGCCGCAGTTCTCAGGATAGGACGCAGAGCGTCCAGAAAGGCATGCGACGCGGAGCGTCGCACGATAGTGAAACCCCGAAAAAGCGCCACGCACGATAGTGAGGCTGCCCAGCGGACTCTCTAGAAACTCATACTCAACGCAACATTCACCCCTTGCTGGGTCACGTCGTCGTTCTTGCGCCAGTTGTAGTTGCCGCGCAGTGTCAGGTCTTGAGTCAGCTTCTGGCTGACGCCCAGCGTTGCCCGGTTCAGGTCGCGTTGCGGTGTGTAACCTTCCAGCGTGAAACCCACTGACTGGACGCTGTTGAGCGCCATGGTCACGTCCTGCTGATCGGTCTCGAACTCCCGTTCATGGGCAACTTCTCCCCATACCTGTGTGCTCGGTGTCACCTGGAACTTGCCCTGCACACCCACGCCTGCACGCCGCGACTTGCGGGTCTGGTCGCTGAAGGTCAGTGCCGTCGAGCGATCACCTTTTTCCGAGTAGCCATCGACATCGATGTGCGCGTAGTCGGCGCTGACAAAAGGCGACAGATGCCAGCGGCTGGAAGCCCCCGCGATGTCGAAGCCGACTCGACCGCTGGCCGCCCACATCTCACCGTCGGTATCGCCTTTTTCCTGACCTTCGCTGACGCCCAGCGCGAACTTGCGCTCGGCATTTTCGTAGTCCAGCTTGCCGCCTGAAACCGCCAGATCACCCCACCAATGGTTGGCCTGATACTGCAGAAACGCGGTGGCGATGTAGCTGTTGAGCTTGTAGTCCGAGTCCTTGGGGCCTGCCTCAAGATTCTGCCGATACGCTCCGGCAACAACGCCAGTGCGCCAGTTTTCGGCAAATCGGTAGCTGCCGCCGATGGTCAGGTTGTAGCCTCTTCCATCAGCATCGGCCGAGCTGTCCTGCGCGTCGAAGTCCATTTTCTGACCACCCGCCGCAAGCACGCTCTGCCACTGGCCGACACCTTGCCAGTTGCCCCAGTCGCTCAGCCACTGCGCGCGAATCTCGTCCTGATGCATCCGCAGCGTGCCATTGGCCATCTCCGGCAAAAGGGTTATTTCCCATGGGGCCGAGAGCAACGAATAGGCGTAGTCGGCCAGCAGTCGTTGTCCGGCTTCCGTCGGGTGGACGCGGTCGTTGAAAAACACTCGGCTCGGATTCGGCGTCGCGCTGGACCTGCCGTTGGCTGCGCTTTCTGTGCAGCTGTCGCCACTGAAGCAGGTACTGACCAGGTTCTCGTTGGGATCGAACCCGAAGCGTGCCGGTTCAGCGAGGACTTCATTGATCAGCAATGGAACATTCAGTGGAATGATCTGCGCATTGATCTGCGCCAGTCGGCTGACCAGTTGCTGATTGAAGCCCGCGCTGAGTGCCGAGGTGGCCGAAGCCAGTGGCGAACCGCTCAAGGCTGGCGTTTTACCGATGTCCGGCAGCAACCAGACCATGATGTAGCGCGCACCGGCCTGTTGCAGGGCTTGCGCGCTGTCAGCCAGCTGATTGGCGGCTTGCGCTGCGCTGCTGGCACTCACCACGCGACCCTGCAGGAAGTCGTTGCCGCCTCCGGTCAGGTAATAAAGCGCATTGGGGTCGGCGCGAAAACCGTTTGCGGGCAGGTAGCCGGTCCGGCTGCGCAGCAGTGTGCCTGTGTTCGGGTCGACAAAGGTGGATTGCGAGTTGATCGACTCAAGAATCTGGTCGGTCCGATAGCCGCTGACTGCCCAGTTATTGCCATCCGAGGCGCCCAACGCAGCATTGACTGGCGACGTGGAGGCCGCCAGATCTCCTGCCGGAACACCGAGCATTCTGCCAATCAGCGTCGATGAGTTCAGATTGAACACTTCACCGCTGCCGTCCTGATACGTGGGGCCGACACGATTGGTGAACCTTAACGTAGAGCCCCTGGGCCCTGCGGTATCCGGAAACTGCCCGGCATCGGCCAGACTGTCACCGAACACCACCATGGTCGAATAGGGCGCGGCAGCAGCGGTGCCGCAGGCAAGCGATAACAGGCAGGCCGCGAAGGGCCAGCGCCTCGATGTCTTGGTCATGAACGGATCCCGATTGTTTTTGTTTTGTACCGGAAACGTAGCAAGATTTTTCATGACTGCAAAGTTCGATGAACATTATCGCGCTACGGCGGTGCTTTTTTGACCTCAGGCTGCCCTGTTGGTCACGATGGCGCTCAGGTATTTGGCCAGGTCATGCAGGTACACGAAGGGGTGACCCTGACGACTGCCGCCTGTGCGGCTGACCTTCAAGTCGATGCGTCCTGCGTTGATCTTGCGCAGCAGATTCCTGTCGTTCGACAGGTGCGAAAAATAACGCTCTCGGACGGCGCTCAGTGAAGGGCACGGCGTGGCGAATTCTTTGCGAAGTTGATCCAGTATTTCGTTCATTCCATGACTCCCTGTGGTTTGCATGTGAGTACTCCCGCGATGGGGTGCAGACAAACAATACGATATGTAGCGCTTCGTGACAATACAGTTTGTATCTTAAATACGATTTGTATTTCTCGTCTCACAGGGAATCGATGTACCAGGACACGCGAGCAGTGCCGTTTTCAGGGTTGCGGGTCACGCTGATACCTTCGGCCTCGCTGATCTGATCCATGATGCGCTCCCAGTGAGCCACCGATTCGCCAGGCTCCCTGATCAGCAGGACCTGATGCTCGATCTGCGCCTTGTCACCGGTGATAGCGTCCTGAATGCGCTGTGCCAAGGCCAGGTAAGCGTCATGTTGCGAGGTGTCGGGGAACTGCTTGAGCATGAGTGAACTCCTTTTTACTGTATGTGCATACAGTAATTGAGGGGTGTTTCTCACGCAAGCTACAAATGTTTCCTACACGGACACCTGCCCGGGACGAAACAGTGGCGCATGAAAAAGCCCCGGTTATCGGGGCTTGGACGTGGCATGCCGGGGGTCAGAGACGCATCGTCATCTGCCTGATGACACCGATCAGTTTGCACTCCTCGGTCACCGCAAGGGTCGGGTAGGCGGGGTTCAACGGCTTGAGAAAGTAGCGTCCGGCGTCTTCGACCAGTTTTTTGAACGTGGCCTCGTTACTTTCCGGCAGTTTGGCGATGACCAGCTTGCCGGCAGTGGGCTCGATTCCGGTGTCGACCAGAATCAACATGCCTTCAGGAATGCTCTGGCCTGCGGGTGCGGTCATCGAATCGCCACGGACCACCAGCCAGAAGGCTTTGCCCTTGGCTTTATAGTCGCTGATCTCGAAGGTGTCCGAATAGCCAGCAGGGTAGGGCTCGACGGCTTCACTCCAGCCACCGGCCTCTACCCAGCTGATGACCGGATAGCGATAGAAACGCGAGGGCTGCACCGTGGGCTCCACGTTGTGCATGCCGGGCTCGCTGGCCGGAATGGAGGTGGTGAGAATCGGCAGGCCGAGCTCGGTCAGGAACCGATTGATAACCTCGATCTTCGGCTCACGCTTGCCATTCAGCCAATGCCCTACCGCGCCGGGCGTCACGCCCATCCGCTCAGCCATCTCTTCCTGGCTGATCTGCTGGGTTTCCATGACCTGTCTTGCGACTTCATACCATTTTCTGTTCATGCGTCGAATCATACAGGCTGTAGGGTGTTGAGCAATATACATAATGTAATGCTTCGTTGTTTCATAAAAATACAAAATGTATTGTAAGGCCTTGGTTCTGCGCAGCGAAAGACGTTGCGCAGCGTTTCAGAAAGGTCCTACAGGAGAGACACGATGATCGAGAAAATAGAAGCCGTGATGCAGCATTGGGGGGAACAGCGCATGCGCATTGGCCTGGGCGGCGGACTGAGCAGCCCGATGGCCGGGATCATGGAGTGGGGCGCGTACATTCCGCGTCGCACACCCGGCTCGCGCGCACTGGTGGGTAATGGCAGCGGCCTGGACTATATAAGCAGCGAAGTCGAGGCGGCTGTGGCGCAGCTTTCGCGCAGCCCTGCAAAGAGCCGCGGGCCTGAACTGGCGCAACTGGCGACATTGCGTTATGTCGAGTCGTTGCCGGTGCGCGAGCAGATGCGTCTGGTGGGCATCAATGAAGGCGCAGACCGCACCTATCGCAACTGGATCAACAAGCTTCACCAGCAAGTGCTGGCAATTCTCGCTGAGCGCAGCGCTTCCAGAAGCAACAACGCCGTCGCCAACAAAGCTGCACAGGGCTGAACGAAGACACGGTTTTACGCCGTTTATCCGGGTCGATTGCACAGCTGTGGCCGAACTCGTGTTGAACTCCGGTCAAACTCGACCCACCCCGAAACTGCCCCTTCCCAGCCTTTCCGGAGGGGGGTAAAAAGGTCCCACGATATGCGATTTGCGCCTCAGGGCAGCAGCCGGAAACAGGCTGAACAACAGCCACAACCGGTCACTCGCGACCCATCTCAAACCCCGCCTCGGCGGGGTTTTTCATTGGGTCAGGCACACGGAGGCCAGTGCAAATGTTGAAGGACTTTCGATGCGGGCAGTGCAAGAAACTGCTGGCCCGCATGGGTGAGTACACAGAGCTCCAGATCAAATGTTCCCGCTGCGGAACGTTGAATCATGTGAAGGCCGCGCGCCTCGAGTTATCGCCGTTGAGCGACAGAGGTACAGCAGCGTCGTTGCTGCCTCGCGGTGCTAATCAGAGGTATTAATCATGTCCAATAGCAGTTCTGCTGTCAGCCAGCTCAAGAATATTCCGCTGGTAGGTATCAACCTGGGTTCAGTGGCTAACGCCGGGCAGATCGTGCCTGGCGAGGCAGGGACTCATTATCAGTGGCCCAATCGTGGAACCATCACTACCTGGGTCAAGAATCGGGGCGTGCGTCTGATCCGTTTCCCGTTCGAACTTCAGCGCGCTATTCAACTGTCGACTCTGGACGGCCTGCCAGGTCAAGGGGCGAACCTGAATACCGACTTCGTGAAGCGCTGGAAAGAAATGCTTGGCTGGATTCGTGAAGACTCCATTGGCGAGGCCAGAATCATTCCTGATCCGCACCACTACATGCGTTTGCATCGCTACGAAACCGATGCAAACGGGAACCTGATCGGGCGCATTCTTCCTGCCGCGGAGGCCGGTAATCAGAACGGCTGGAAGGCAACCGAGTCGGTATTGATCAAGGATGGGAACGGTGTCAGTGGCACTTTCTGGAGCGCCGTTCACCTGGCCAACTTTCACCAGAAGCTGGTCACCGAATGCGACGATCCGATGGTGTTGGGCTGGGGGTTGGGTAACGAGCCGTATTCGAATACTACGGTGGGTGCCAAGGACTACATTACGTTCCCTGCTCTTGAGGCGCTATACATCAGCACGATGAATACCGTGCTGCAGGCGTTGCGCAACAGCTCGAAAAAGCCGGTGTTCATTTGTGGGCTTGAGTTTGCAAGCGCCAGAAACTGGGCCACCGTCTCTGCCAACCTTCAGTCGAAGATCGTCGACCCGGCCAATGCAATTGTCTGGGAAGCCCATGCTTACGGCGATTACGATAAAAGCTCCAGCGGTGCCTACGCCAATAACAACGACCTGATCTCGCCGACCGTTCTGCGCGATGAAATCGTGGGTCCGTTTCTGACCTATGCCAAGACCAACAAGATGGCCGCATTTATCGGCGAAACAGGGATTCCGCCAACGGCTGCCGGTCGCACCGCGCTGAAAAACCTGCTCGATAAAGCGAAGGCGGAAAAAGTGCCAGTGACACTGTGGGTCACAGGGCCAGGCACCGATGGCGAAAAGATGAGCCTGGAGGCCAGCAATCAGGCGGAGACCGTCGCACTGGTCACACCGTACTTTGCCGAGCGCATTGCCCTGTGGGGTTATGCACAAGCATGACGGTGCAAGTCATTCCGTTCTGAACCAACAACGGAGCCCCGCATCAAGGGGCTCTTTCCAGTTTATTCAGGCTTTCGATTTTCGAGGGCCTTGAGAGTCCACTACCCTATTACGGAGCACCAATGGACCCAACCGACCTAGGCCCAGGCACAGCTACCTGGCTGGGCGGCACGGGCACAATACTGCTTGGCGGCTTTCTATGGCTGCGCAAGTTTCTTTCCAGAGATGCAACAGACCGGGCGATGGACAACGCGGACATCGGTACGGTGCGCCGCCTCAATGAGCTGCTCGACTCCGAGCGCCAGGCGCGCAAGGAGGCTGAAGCGCGGGCTGATCAGTTCGCCAAGGAGCGCAACGAGCTCGCCGCAGCGGTTGGGCGGATGGAGGGCAAGATCGAAGCCCTCACCAGCCACATCGTTCAACTCACCGACAAGGTCACCACGCAAAGCGCCGAAATAGCCCGGCTGCGATCCCAACTCGGAGGTGCAAACGATGCACAGATGCGCAATTGATTTCATCGCTCGCCATTGGTGGCGGCGCCTGGAGGTCTGGCTGATTTCCGTGCTGCTGATCGCTGGCTGCCTGATGCTCGGTTTTCAGGCCGGGCAGTGGTCGGCGAATGCCGAGCATACGCAGCAGCTGGCCGAGGTTCGCAATGCCTACGACGCAGCACTGGGCAAGCGCGCCCGGCGCCTGGACAGGCTGGCCGAAACCACCACCCAGGCGGCAGACAAGGTCGAGAGTGCTGCATCAATTGCCAATCAGGCCGCTCACACGGCCAGCCGTGCTGCAGACAAGGCTGATGAGGCGTTGGGCAAGGCGAACCAGTAGGCGTTTCCCACGCCGCAATCAACCTTCAACACACGCGGAACCCCTCATGAAGATAACCCCGATAGTTGCCCACTTGCAGGCGACCTGCCCGAGCTTTGCCGGGCGAATCAGTGCCGGTATCGACTGGGCGGCGGTCGCCCTCGGTGATCAGCTCGCCCAGCCGATCATCACGCCGAGCACCATCCGTGGCGAGTTGATTGCGCAATACGCACGTCTTGAAGAAGAGGGTCATGTGGAGAACGCCGAAACGTTCGCCCAGCACCTGATTGTCGAGCGTGACGGCAATGACCCAAGCCGCGTGAACGTGATGTTCCCGCCTGACTACATCAACGGCCTGCGCGTGTTCGCGCTGCTCAACCAGTTCCGCTTGCAGTACGACGAAGCGGCATAAGCCTAACCAACCCTTTCAAGCCCGCCTCGTGCGGGTTTTTTCATTCTGGAGATAAACAACATGGGTCAGAAAGTTGCGGGTACCTGCTACATCAAAGTGGATGGCACCCAATTGACCATCAGCGGCGGCGAAGCGCCTCTGATGAACATCAAGCGCGAGACCGTCGTGCCTGGTTACTACAAGGAAACCGAAAAGGCCGCCTGGTTGAAATTCACCGCCGTGCATACCGCGGATCTGCCGCTCAAGCTGCTCACTACCGGTGTGGACATGACCATCACCTGTGAGTTCAAGAACGGCAAGACCTACGTCCTGTCAGGCGCCTACCTGGTCGATGAGCCGAGCAGCAAGGCTGACGACGGCACCATCGAACTGCAATTCGACGGCAATCAGGGGAGCTGGCAATGAGTGAAGTCATCGACCTGGCCAGCCCGATCGAAGCGCACGGCGAAACCCTTTCGCAACTGACCTTCCGGCGCCCTACGGCGCAGGAAGCGCGGGCCATCAAGGCTCTGCCGTACAGGATCGACAAGAACGAGGAAGTTTCCCTGGATCTGGACGTGGCGGCGAAGTACATCGCCGTCTGCGCCGGCATCCCGCCCTCGTCGGTCAATCAGATGGACCTGTGCGACATCAATACGTTGAGCTGGAAGGTTGCGAGTTTTTTCATGGCAGCGGCATCAGCAACCTTGAAGGACTGATCGCCGTCGTTTACGACCTCGCGTACTTCTGGAAGACCGATCCCGAACTGATGATGTCCAGGGAGCTGGACGTCATCACCGAATCGATCTTGCAGGCGCAACGCATCAACCAGATCCTGCAGGGGGAGTGATGGCAGACACTATCAGAACGCTGATTACCGGCGTCGACCAGCTGTCTCCAACGCTGGCAACTATCCGCAACAATGTCAAAGGCCTCGAGACCAGTCTGGGGGCCATAGACCTTGGCAAGGCAGTCACGGACAACGCTTTGGCGGGGCCTTTGATTGCCGGGGTAAAGGCAGCGATCGGTTTCGAGACCAGCATGGCCGGCGTGAAACGCTCGGTAAGCTTTGAAACACCGCAGCAGTTCCAGCAGATGGGGTCCGATATTCTGGACCTCAGTGAACGGCTGCCGGAAAGCGCCAATGGCATCGCGGCGATTGTTGCTGCCGGTGCCAAGGCCAATGTACCGCGTGAAGAACTGACCGGGTTTGCCAGCGATGCCGTGAAAATGGGTGTCGCATTCGATCAGACGGCGGCCGAGTCGGGCGACATGATGGCCTCGTGGCACTCATCGTTCCAGATGCCCAACCGCAAGTCGCGGCGTTGTCCGAGAAGATCAACGTGCTCGGCGGCAACAACCTAGAAAAGAAAATCGCCACCATGGTGACTGCAATGGGCCCGCTTGGGCCGGTTGCGGGCATGGCCTCCGGGCAACTGGCGGCAATGGGCGCCACGCTGGCCAGCGTCGATGTGCCGGCCGATGTGGCCGCCAGCGGTATGAAGCGATTCATGCAGTCGTTGACCGAAGGGGGCGCGGCGAAAGCCGGGGCGTTCGAGGCGTTGCAGCTCGACGTCAACCAGCTGACCCAAGGCATGCAGAGTGACCCGTCCGGGACCATTGAAAAGGTCCTGACGGCGGTCTCCAGTGTTGACCCTGGCAAGCAGTCGGATGTCATCACGCAATTGTTCGGCGCGGAATCGCTGGGTGCTATCACGCCACTGCTGGCCAATCTGGATGTGCTCAGGTCCAACCTGGCCAAGGTCGGCGAGGGCGTGCAGAACAGCGGCACTATCGAGAAGGAATTCGCCGACAACTCGCAGACCACGGCCATCAAAGAGATGACCAACCGTGTCGATCGTCTGGGCATCAACATCGGCAGTATGTTTCTGCCGGCGATGAACGAAGCAATGGCCGTGATCGGGCCGATGATTTCTCAGGTCGCCGCGCTGGCGGCCGAACACCCTGGCGTGATCAAGGGTGTGGTGGCCGCTGCGATTGCGTTCGGTGTATTGCAAGTTGCGGTCATGACCGCGACGACCGCCATGAGCGTACTTAGCGCGGTGATGGGCCTGTCACCGCTGGCCCTGATCGTGCGCGGCCTGGCGCTGGCGGCAGGTCTTCTGATTGCCAACTGGTCGACCGTCGCGCCTTATTTTCAAGCTGTCTGGGAAGCGATTCGTGGGCCGGCCATGGCGCTTTGGGACGTACTAAAGGCGGTATTCGCCTGGACGCCGCTCGGTATGATCGTCGCCAACTGGCAACCGCTGTCCGAGTTCTTTGCTGCGCTTTGGGACGTTATCAAGGCGCTGGCAACCCCGTTTTTCGACTTCCTGCAGACGCTGTTCGCCTGGACGCCGTTGGGCATGGTCGTGGCCAACTGGCAGCCAATCTCCGAGTACTTCGCCGGGCTATGGGAAACCATCAAGGCCGAGGCGCAGCCGTTTACCGATGTGCTGGCAACGCTGTTCAGTTTTTCGCCGCTGGGCATGGTCATCGAGAATTGGCAGCCGATCAAAACCTGGTTCGCAGGTCTGTGGGCGGACATCAAGCCATTCATCGAACCGATCATGAGCTGGTTTGGTGGCGACACTGATAAGACCGTGCTGCAGCGGGCAACCGAGAAGGCCAATCAGTTCGCGGAAGAACAGCGGATACGCAACGCAGGGCCGGGCGGCGGGACCGGTGCGTTTCTGGCGGCCGGTGCCGTCGAGAACGTTCGCATGAATCAGCAGTTGCTCAATCAGGCCACTGGCGTGCCGTCGACCAGCCAATTGCTCGGCGTACCCACCCCGCTAGCGCCCGGCAGCCTGTTGTTGCAACAGGGCGCAGCCGGGGCCGGCCCGCGACTTGAAGGCGAGCTCAACATTCGCTTTGAAAACGCGCCGCCGGGCATGCGCGCCGGACAAGTGCAAACCAACCAGCCGGGTTTGACGATATCGCCAAACGTCGGTTATCGAACCCTCGGTGCAGGAGCCGGATCATGAGTACATGGCGTGACAGCCTGCTGCCAGCGTCTTTTCGGGGCGTCGGTTTTTTCATTGAAAAAGCCGTCGTCCCGGCAGGCCGCAAGGGGCAGTTGCATGAGTTTCCACAGCGCGACGAGCCTTATTTCGAGTCGCTGGGCAAACAGTCGAAAGTTCATACGCTGACGGGGTTCATTGTCGGTCCCGACTGTTTCGAACAGCGAGACAGACTGCTGCAGGCACTGGAGCAGGAAGGTGCCGGCGAGCTGGTACATCCCTGGCTGGGTCGCGTGCAGGTTCAGGTTGGCGAGTGCGGCGTGACACACAACCTGAGCGAAGGCGGACTCGTCCGGCTGGACCTGAAATTCTATCCGGCCAACCCGCTCAAGTTTCCCGTGTCGACGCTCAATACGCGACGGCAGTTGCTGGGCGCGTCCGAGAGCCTGTTGGATTCGGCGCTCAGGCGCTACCGCTCGGTGATGGCCACAGTGGACGCGGTACGTATCAACATTCAGGCGCTGCGCAGCGCCCTGTCGGGTGTGTTCGCGACCATTCAGCGGCAGTTCGTACCGTTTATGGCGATCTATTCGGATGTCACCGCGCTGGTGCATTCGCTGGTCAATGCGCCGTTGACGGTCAGCACGCTGTTTACCACGTTCTTCGCCAGTTTCGACGGTGACAGCCAACGAGCCAGAAGAGCGAGCGGCACCAGCAGTTCCGGCAGCTCGGTCACCGGCAGTTCAGCAAGCGCTTCCGCGAGCGGCAATAGCGGCGGCACGTCCAACAGGATTGCATCAAGGTCCAGCGGCAACGGTGGGGCGTCTTCTGTTGAAACGGTCGATTACCGGTCTGTGATTTCCGAGGCCACACAACAGGCAGAGGCGGTGTCCGGTATCAATCTGGTCAGCCAGGGCAGCGGTCGTGATACCAGTGTGACGGCTCAGGCCACTGCCAACCTGGTTCAGGATGCGCTGTTGGTCAAGGTGGCGAGAATCGTCGCGAGCATGCCGATTGCGACGACGGTCACGCCGCTCAACGTGGTGCCCTCGCTTGATCAGCAGGTGACGCAAGCCCTGCAACGCGTGGATGTGCCGGTTGCCGATGACGTCATCGAACTGCGCGACACGCTGAGTTCGGCCATCTGGGAAGCGTCGTTGAAAGCCGATCCCGAACATTACCTGGCGCTCAACACGTTGCGTCAGGCGTTGATCAGGCACCTCAACGCGGTGGCGGCCTCCGGTGTACGTCTGGTGGACATGAAGGTCTCCGAGCCTTTGCCCGCGCTGGTGCTGGCCTATCGCCGATTCGGTGACGCCAGCCGGGCGCAGGAAATGGTGCAGCGCAATCGGCTGGCCCACCCGGGTTTCGTACCGCCAGGCACGCTGAAGATCGCACAGGAGTGACCCATGATCGACCCTAACGTTGTCACCCTGACGGTTGACGAGCACGACTATGCCGGCTGGAAGTCGGTGGAAATCTCTGCCGGGATCGAGCGTCAGGCGCGCAGCTTTGACGTGAGCATTACCTGGCAGTGGCCGGGCACTGAAATCTCGCATCCGATCACGCCCGGCGCAGCGTGCGAAGTACGTATCGGCGGCGAGTTGATTCTGACCGGCTGGGTGTTTGCCGCGCCGATCAGCTATGACGGCAAGCAAATCACGCTAAAGATTTCCGGACGCTCGAAAACCGCCGACCTTATCGACTGCTCGGCCATCAACAGGCCGAGCCAGTGGAAGGAGGTGGGGGTGTTGAAGATCGTTGAAGCGCTGGCTGCTCCTTATGGTTTGTCGGTGATCAGCGAAATACCGGAGACCTCGAAGATGGCCGATCACACCATCGAGCCTGCCGAAACCGTGTTCAAGTCCATTGACCGGCTGCTGACCCTGTTCCGGATTTTTTCCACCGATGACGAATACGGCAATGTGGTGCTGGCCAGGCCGGGTAGTCGCGGGCAGAGCGCAGACGCGCTCGAACTCGGCAAGAATGTGTTGAGCGCAGTCATCGCGCGGGACTTTTCCGGGCTTTTTTCCGAATACCTGGTCATTGGTCAACAGACCGGTAATGACCAGACGTTCGGCAAGGAGTCGTCGGAGGTCTCGGCAGAAGTCACGGATGACCGGCATGACGACCCCGCGCATAAAAAGCGTCTTCGCGTACTGGTCGTTCATGAGGATGCGCCGATCACACCGAAGCTCGCCCTGAGTCGCGCCAATTGGGAGCGTGGTCAGCGGGCCGGCAAGGCACTGCTCACCACCTACAAGGTCCAGGGCTGGCGGCAGTCCAACGGGGCGCTCTGGCGGCACAACACCATGGTCCGGGTGATTGATCCGGTCATCGGTTTCACAAGCCGCAACATGCTGATTTCAGCCGTGACCTACTCGCTGAGCGACCAATGCACGATCACCACACTGGTGGTCGGTCCGCCTGAAGGTTTCCAGGCCGAGCCAGGTGACCCCAACAAGCGCAGCAAGGTGCAGGTCAATCAGGACGCTTACTCCTGGCTGTTGCCCATCGACGAGGAAACAACCTCATGAGCTTACTCAATCGCATGCTGGTGCGTGGCACGGTGGTGCTCGCCAGGGCCAGCAGCAAAATGCAGGCGCTGCAAATGCGCCTCGGAGCCTGATGCTCAGAAGACGATGGCTGGATAACGCCCCGCACTGACGGGGCGTTGTTTTATCCGCAGTGAGCATTGCGCTTGAAGCAGAAAAACTTCGTCGACCTAGGATGTAAGCAAGCTACTTAGGAGGGCCAATGCCTATAAATGAAAAGCAACTGCTACAAATCCTCCCCAACGCCGGCCCTAAAGCCGGCGTTTTTGTTCCTGCTCTCAACACCGCCATGGCCCGCTACACCATCAACACCCGCCTGCGTATCGCTGGGTTCATCGCTCAGATCGGGCATGAATCCGGGCAGCTTCGTTATGTGCGCGAGCTGGGTAGCGACAGCTATCTGGCCAAGTACGACACCGGGCAGTTGGCGCTGCGTCTGGGCAACACGCCAGAGGCAGATGGCGACGGTCAACTGTACCGAGGGCGCGGGCTGATTCAGGTGACGGGGCGGGCTAACTACGAAGCGTGCGGGGAGGCGCTGGGGCTGGACTTGTTGCGCCAGCCGCAACTGCTTGAACAGCCGGAGCATGCCGCCATGTCGGCGGCATGGTTCTGGGACCGGGCCAACCTCAATGCGCTGGCAGACAAGGGTGATTTTCTGATGATCACCTGCCGCATCAACGGCGGTACCAACGGCCTGGCGGATCGGCAGGCGCTTTACCAGCGGGCATTGGAGGTGCTGCCGTGAAAGTGCTGGATATGCGATTCCTGATCCTCGCATTCGTGCTGGGGTCAGGGCTGGGTACATGGGCCGCCTGGCAGTGGCAGGCGGCTCACTATGGTCTGCAACTGTCTACGCAAACGCTGGCTTGGCAGCAAGAGCGCGAGCAGGCGGCGCTGGCGGTCGTCGACTGGCAGAACGCTGAACAAGCGCGAAGGCGGGCGCTGGAACTCCGTCTGCAAGATAACGATACAACCATTCATAAGGAACTGAGCGATGCACAGACTTCTCAGGCCCGCTTGCGTGATCGTCTGGCTACCGCTGATTTGCGGCTGTCAGTCCTCCTTGCCAGCCCCACCGCTGGCGATGGAATGCCAACCGCCTCCGGTTCCGGCGGCGTGGTTCATGGAAGCTCGCGAGGCGAACTTGACCCAGCGGCTGCTGGACGAATTGTCGCCATCACCGACTACGGCGATCAGGGATTGATCGCTTTGAAGGCCTGCCAGGCCTACGTGCGCGAGATTGCGCACTGATGTTCCCTCCGGCACCCCACCTTTGGCCATCGTGCCCCTGCCTGAAACCCGCCTCCGCAAGGAGGTGCGGCCCTCTTTTCAGCCTTTACAGGCTTTTCAATCGGTCTTGCCCGGTACATTCATATTGCACCGGTCGGTTCGGTACGCTAATGTCCCGAAACGTACCGATGAGACCCCTTCCGTGACGACTGTCAGCAAACTCTTGATGCGCGTTATCAAGGCTCACGCCCGTTGGCGTTGGCGCGCCTGACTATTTCCTTGCCGGCCCTGCCGGACCCGTACCTGTATGCCTTCGATTTTGTGATGTTTTTCTCCGTCCCCCGGCCTTATGGCTGACGAGGGGATGCATGAGTGAAGCAGAATCCGGAAGGCCTGAATCAAGTCAGTAAATCAAAAGGTTGATAGCAAAATGCTGCTGATGATTGATAACTATGATAGTCGTCCGCCATTGTCCGGCGTCGTCCGTTTTTTCGCTGATGTTGCCGGTTTTGCTAACTGATTCATCCGCTATTGTCCGTTGTGGTGCGGAGACATCCAGATAAAACGCGGGTATGGTTGCGGGTATAGAATACTGGATACCCCGCATACCCTCATGGCCCTTACCGACCTCAAGATCCGCCAGGCTAAGCCGGGCAAAACCTCCTCTAAACTGACCGACAGTGGCGGCCTTTATCTTGAGGTCACTACTGGTGGTTCCAAGCTCTGGCGCTACAGGTTTCGTCTTGCAGGCAAAGAAAACACCTATGCCATTGGGGCCTACCCCGAGGTATCGCTTTCTGACGCACGGACTGAGCGGGATGCAGCGAGGGATTTGGTCAAGTCGGGGCGGAATCCTGCGCACGTTCGGCAAACCGAGAAGGCGCAGCAGCTGACCGAAAATCGTAATACGTTCAAGATCGTGTCGCAGGAGTGGATTGAGAAGCGGCTGGCCCAGCGCACTCAAAAGTACCGAGATCAGATCGAGCGGGCATTCGTGAACGACGTCTACCCTAGAATAGGTCGGTTACCCCTGCGTGAAATTACAGCTGCCCAGGTATTGGAGATCATCACTGCAATGGACCGTCGTAACGCCACCACCTTGGCGCTGATGGTTAGGCAGTGGATCTCTGCGGTGTTCTGTTATGGCGTGGCTACCCTGCGTGCGGACTCTGATCCTGCGTCAGCGGTGAGAGGGGCTATCAGGCGGAACGAGGTCAATCATAGCCGCCCAATGAGTCTGATAGAGCTGAGGGAGTACTTCAGGGCGGTCAAAACCTACGGTGGTCATCGAAGAACCGTAATTGCGCTCTACCTTTTGCCGATCTTATTTGTGCGAACCATTGAGCTGCGTCTGGCTGAGTGGTCCGAATTCGATTTGGATGCTGCATTGTGGACGATACCGGCCCGGCGCATGAAGAAGCGCAAGATTCACTTGGTTCCGCTGCCTGAGTCCGCATTGGCTCTGCTGCGTGAGCTTCGTGAGATAACAGCGGGTAACCTTCTGTTTCCCGGAATGCGTCACCCGAAGGAACCAATCAGTGCTACCACATTAAACCGCGCGCTTGAGTATATGGATTTGAAAGGCTGGCATTGTCATGACTTTCGTGCAACTGCATCTACTCACCTTTACGAATCTGAGCTATGGTCTAGTGACGTGATTGAATTTCAATTGGCGCATGTCGAGCAAAAGAAAAGCAAGGCAGCCTATAATCATGCATCGTACCTCCCAGCACGAAAAGCGCTAATGCAGTGGTGGGATAACTATATTTTTGGTAGTGAGAGTGATTGATGAGTGTCGTAAAATTATTTGATACAGCTACTAGCCCGGTTGACGTTTTTGATGAGGTTGTCAACTCTGGTATTGCGGGTGTATATGGTGGGCGACTTGCGGTGAGAGAAGTAGCAAGCCAGGTAGGGGGGCTGGCCAAAATAAACGGTGTTTGCGTTAGCCAAGAAGGTGGCTACATCAGTTCAGGTCTCACGCACAATCACTCACGGACAGAGCTGGCATATATGTTTGATGATCGTAAGTTTAGCGTAGATCAAGCTCTGGATGCAGTCGAGAAAACTTATGACATAACTTTCCCATGAGGTTATGAATGAAAAAAAGAAGGCAGGTTTTACTCACTTCACCTGCCTTTTGATTGCGCGATCAAGCCGCAAATCTGGCGAGCTTCTGTAGCTCAATCCAATCCTGTACTTCCTTTTGTGACCAGCGGGAAAAGCGTCCAAGTTTGGTCGGAGCTGGAAAAGTACCAGCAGCGATGAGCTCGTAAATTGTCGATTTACCGAAGCCAGCTTGCCGACATACCTCTGGGAGTTTGATCAATATATCAATGTCGTGATCGCTCATGCGGCTTCCCCCAGCTGGACGTTCGTATCGTTAAAACCATCAGCTCCCGAGTCACACAGCCCATAAGCGCTGGAGCAGGCCGTCGCGTCTGTAGCGATCATCAGATCGTATTGGATACCTCCTCGTGCCGTTTTGGACCACTCCACTGCCTGGCGGATGCTTGCTATTTCCATCACTTCGACTGCGCTCATGTTTGCAATGGAGCCTTTCGGATGTTTCGTGTTGGAACCGGCGAAAAATGTGGCTGCGCCTCTTTTGCTAGCTTGCTGAGTGATCCTTTCCCAGCGGTCGATGCGGTCAATCACTTCTGGAAAACGTAGGGCGATCTCCCGGAGTTCGTCTTTGCGGCAGTTGATGCAAGGCATGCATCCGACCCTCCCCATTCCCTGTGAGTAGAGCGGGTTCGGTTTGATGCCCATGTAGCGGTGCGCTTCGAACACAGCTGGTATATCCCACTTGAGGATTGGCCGATAGTTGAACAGACCTCCACCGACTTCATCGCACTCGGGCAAATACCGCCGATTGATCGACTCGTCGGCTCGTACCCCTTGCCAGCTCATAATCATGTCGCCATTGCCAAGGAGTGGAAGGACTACTTGCTCAAGCATCGGGTCACGTTTCAACTCCATGGTGCAGAACTGTGCCTTACGGCTGGGAAAGCGACCTTTCCAAATACATAGGTCGAGGAAGGGGTTGCCAGTGGGCTTCAGCACACCCAGTGCTGCCTGTACCACTGACTCAGCTTTGAAGCCAGCGACATGGCTCGCTGGTTTCCGCAGTTGCTGGCGGGCATGGGCAAGTTGGGTGTCACCGGCATGGATTCGGTGAGCCAGCTCGGCGCAATGTTGCAGGTCCAGATGAAAACGGCCGGTGGTTCGGATGAGGCCGCCAACAACCTGAAGAACTGGATGGAGAAGATCGGCTCCACCGATGTGGTGAAGTCGTACAAAGACGTCGGTATCGATTATCAGGGATCGCTGAACACCGGTATCCAAAAGGGCATGTCAACCCTGGAGTCCAGCTTTGCGCTGGCCCAGCGGTACATCGAAAAGACAGACCCTGAAAAAGCCAAAAAAATGAAGGAGGCAACGGCCAAGATCAGTAAGGAGGCTGATCCGGCGAAAGCCAAGGAGATGCTCGACTCGTTGGAGCAGGCGCTACGCACTGGCGATCTGTTTGCTGACATGCAGGTCAAGGCCGCACTAACCGCTTACACGCAAAATCGCGCGTTGTATGAGCAACTGAAAAAAGACTCACAGAACGCTTCGGGGATCCTCGACAAAAACCTGGCCGAGCGCCGTGGTGCATCGTCGCAGATCTGGGCCGAGACGTTTCAGGCAGTCAACGATTCGATGCGCAGCATCGGTGATGCGATACGTCCGGTCACTGACGCGGTTGCGAAGGGCATTACTGCAACGGCTAAAGAGTTTACTGCGCTTTCTGACACATCCAAGCCAGTGGTGCTGGCCATCGCGTCGATAGGCACTGGGCTGCTGGCGCTGAAGTCGGCTGCCGGTGTGTTCAAAATCGGCAAGGGCTTGCTCAACCTGGGGCGTGGCTCCCTGACTGGTGATCCGAACAAGGTGCAGAAAGTCTACGTCACCAACTCCGGAGACAAAGACGATAAACCTGAAGGGAAGGTGGGTGCGGTCAAAGGATTGCTGGAAACAGGTCTCAAAGCGTTCAAAGGCAACGACAAAGCAAAAGGTAAGGGTAAGGACAAAGCTGATGCTGACGGCAAGGGCGGCGCTGACGATGCTGGTGACGATGCAGAGGAAAGCGGCAAGACAGGTTTTGATCCGGTCGACACCGGCCTGAAGATCCTTGATCTGTTTGGTGAAGGTGGTAATGACTCTGACGGTGCCAAGGGCGGCGGCAGTTCTGAGCCGCAGAAGGTCTTTGTGGTCAACGCCAGTGCGTTTGGTGGTGGTTCGGATACGCCAGGTGATCAACGCCGATCCCGCCGCAGTCGACGGCGCGGTGCTGCTGGCGGTGCCGGTGGTCGACGCGCAGGACCTCCGCGTCCTCCGACACCGCCAGCTCCTCCCGTACCTGCAGGCCGACTGGCGCGGTTGGCTGGTGCAGCAGGCAAGCTAGGTAGCGTTGCCAAGATGGTACCCGGCGCGAAGTTTCTGGATGCGGGCATGCTCGCTCTGGACACGTATCAGAACGCCGAGACCCAAGACGAGAAAGCGGAAGGCTACGGTGGCGCGGCGGGTGGCTTGGCCGGTGCACTGGCAGTTGTGAGCGGGTCTTCCGTCCTGACCTGGAAAAGACTCCTATCGTTGTCCTCAGCAACAACGACGGATGTGTCATCGCCCGCAGCTATGACGCCAAGCCATTTGTGAAAATGGGGGCTCCGTATTTCCAGATCAAAGAGGTGCTGCGCCGCAATGGGATCAAGGTGTTCAGCAGCAACTACGCGCTTTATGGCGACATGAGCGAGCGCGTGATGTCGATCATCGAGTCCATGGTGCCCGCCACTGAGGTTTACAGTATTGACGAAGCGTTCGCGGACTTGACTGGCATCCCTGGGGATCTCACAGCATTCGGTCGTCGCATACGGGCTTCCGTCCTCAAGTGCACGGGCATACCTGTCGGGGTCGGCATCGCTCCTACAAAAACCCTGGCCAAGCTTGCGAATCATACCGCCAAGCGCTTATTGGCTCAGACAGGTGGTGTCGTCGATATCTGCGATCTGCATAAACGCAACTGGGTGCTGCGTAACACAGCAGTTTCCGAGGTCTGGGGCGTGGGCAGGAAGATGAAAGCACACCTGGAGGCGATGAACATCCGCACCGCAATGGACCTGGCCAACGCCGATCCGCGCACCTTGCGCGACCGTTTCAGTGTTGTCATTGAAAAGACAGCTCATGAGTTGGCCGGCACTCCATGCCTGGAGCTGGGCGAGGCCGCGCCCCCCAAGCAGGAGATCTGCTGCAGCCGAATGTTTGGTCAGCGGCTGACTACGATTGAGCCAATCAAAGAAGCGGTGGCCACCTATACGCAACGTGCTGCCGAGAAGCTTCGCTCTCAGAGTTCCCTGTGCAAGAAGATCCGAGTCAGCATCCGCACCGGCATGTTCAACCCTGAAGAAGCCAAGTACGCCAATGGGGCGCTGGTTGAACTGCCGTATCCCACCAACGACGTTCGCTTGATGACGAAAGCCGCGACCGAGGCGGTCAACCGTCTGTTCCGGCCGGGCTTCAAGTACAGCAAAGCGGAGGTGTTGCTACTGGACCTTCGTCAGCCAGGTGAATTTACGGATGATCTTTTCGCGGCCTCGCAGCCGGTCGCCGCCGAGAAGGTGATGGGCGTACTGGACGAGATCAATACGCGCTGGGGCAGAGGGACCCTTAGGACGGGAAGTGTGCCTACGAATCCTGAGTGGGCCATGCGGCGCGACATGATGAGCCAGAGTTACACCACAAGGCTTGATCAGCTTTGGACTGTCCGAAGTGAGTGATCAATTCTAGCGCACAGAAAAAGATCAGTGAGAGGCTGCCACTCCTAAGATCCGCAGCTTTGCTATCGTACAATGATATTGCACCGTAGGATTGGGTACGATACTGTCCTGCAACCTCCAAATGAGACTCCCTCCGTGACGTTGGTCAGCAGACTCTTGATGCGCGTTATCAAGGCCCATGCCCGCTGGCGTTGGCGTACCTGACATTTCAACCCGCCGACTCCGGCCTCCTGTGCTTATTTCCCATTACCTGCACGCAACGCAACCGTTACCAAGCAAACATAGTAGCGGGTACAAAAGCGGGTACGAAAATCCAAGAGGCCAAATAAAAGTGAGCAAATTCAAAAGGTTAATATAAAAATGCTGCTGATGATTGATAACTACGATTCGTTCACCTACAACGTCGTGCAGTACCTCGGTGAGCTGGGGGCCGATGTCAAAGTCATTCGTAACGACGAACTGACCATTGAACAGATCGAAGCCCTGAACCCCGAGCGCATCGTGGTCTCGCCTGGCCCGTGCACACCCAATGAAGCCGGTGTCTCGCTTGAAGTGATCAAACATTTCGCGGGCAAACTGCCGATTCTGGGTGTGTGCCTGGGGCATCAGTCCATCGGGCAGGCCTTTGGTGGCGATGTGGTGCGTGCGCGTCAGGTGATGCACGGCAAAACCAGCCCGGTGGTGCATCAGGACGGCGGCGTGTTCGAAGGCCTTAATCATCCACTGGTGGTAACCCGCTACCACTCGCTGGTGGTAAAAAGCGATACCTTGCCCGAGTGCCTGGAAGTGACCGCCTGGACTGCGCTGGAAGACGGCTCGGTTGACGAGATAATGGGCCTGCGTCACAAAACGTTGAACGTGGAAGGGGTACAGTTTCACCCTGAGTCGATTCTGACCGAGCAGGGCCACGAGCTGTTCGCCAACTTTCTCAAGCAGAGCGGCGGCCATCGTCAGGGCTAAGGATTTTTTATGACTACCCCCATGAACATCAAAAGCGCGCTGAACCGCGTGGTCAACCAGCTGGACCTGACCACTGACGAGATGCGCGACGTCATGCGCGAGATCATGACCGGCCAATGCACCGAAGCGCAGATCGGTGCGTTTCTGATGGGCATGCGCATGAAGAGTGAAACCATCGATGAGATCGTCGGTGCTGTTTCGGTCATGCGTGAGCTGGCAAGTAGTGTCGAGCTGAAAACACTGGATGGCGTTGTAGACATCGTTGGCACTGGCGGTGACGGCGCAAATATTTTCAACGTGTCCACGGCGTCGGCTTTTGTCATCGCAGCTGCTGGCTGCAAGGTGGCCAAACACGGCAACCGCGCCGTGTCAGGCAAGAGCGGCAGCGCCGATCTGCTGGAAGCCGCCGGGGTTTATCTGAACCTTACGCCTGTTCAGGTGGCTCGCTGCATCGACAGCGTGGGCATCGGCTTCATGTTCGCCCAGTCTCATCACACGGCCATGAAGCACACTGCCGGGCCGCGCCGCGAGCTGGGTCTGCGCACACTGTTCAACATGCTTGGCCCGCTGACCAATCCGGCCGGGGTTCGCCACCAGATCGTCGGTGTGTTCAATCAGGCGTTGTGCCGGCCGCTGGCCGAGGTGCTGCTGCGGCTGGGCAGTAAGCATGTGCTGGTGGTGCACTCGCAGGACGGCCTGGACGAGTTCAGTCTGGCCGCGCCGACCTTCGTTGCCGAGCTGAAAAATGGCGAAGTGACTGAATACTGGGTACAGCCCGAAGACCTGGGCATCAAAAGCCAGAGTCTGTATGGCCTCGCTGTGGAAAGTCCGGCAGTTTCGCTGGAACTGATTCGTGATGCGCTTGGGCGACGCAAGACCGAGAACGGGCAGAAAGCCGCGGAAATGATCGTGCTTAATGCCGGTGCCGCGCTCTATGCTGCCGATCATGCGACCAGCCTGAAAGAGGGTGTGGCCTTGGCACACGATGCCCTGCACACCGGCCTTGCGCGGGAAAAGCTGGAAGAGTTGGGTGCCTTCACGGCAGTATTCAAACAGGAGAACGAAGCATGAGCGTGCCAACCGTACTGGAAAAGATTCTTGTCCGAAAGGCCGAGGAAATTGCGGCCCGTCGAGCAATTGTCAGCCTCGCCGAACTTGAACAACAGGTCGCCAGCGTCGATGCGCCACGTGGCTTTGCCAACGCGCTGATCACTCAGGCCAGGTTGAAGCTGCCTGCCGTCATCGCAGAAGTCAAAAAGGCGTCTCCAAGCAAAGGCGTTATCCGGGAGAATTTTCTGCCGGGCGAGATCGCCAGAAGTTATCAGGCGGGAGGCGCGACCTGTCTTTCAGTGCTCACTGATGTCGATTTCTTTCAGGGTTCCGATGCCTATCTTCAGGAAGCGCGGGCGGCGTGCAATTTGCCGGTGATCCGTAAGGATTTCATGATCGATCCTTATCAAGTGGTCGAGGCTCGCGCGCTGGGCGCTGACTGCATTCTGCTGATCGTGTCGGCACTGGAAGACGGGCAAATGGCTGAGCTGGCCGACGTTGCCAAGCGTGTCGGGCTGGACGTACTGGTCGAGGTGCACGACGGCGACGAGCTGGAGCGCGCACTCAAGACGCTTGATACACCGCTGGTGGGTGTCAACAATCGCAACCTCCACACCTTTGAAGTGAGCCTGGAAACCACGCTGGAGTTGCTACCGCGCATCCCGCGTGATCGCTTGGTCATTACCGAAAGCGGCATTCTCAATCGTGCGGATGTCGAGCTGATGGAAATCAACGATGTCTATTCGTTCCTGGTGGGCGAGGCTTTCATGCGCGCCGAACATCCGGGCGCCGAGTTGCTGCGGCTGTTCTTTCCGGAGCGCAAGCTTGCGGCGAGCGGCCCGTCCATCGACTGACTGAACTGAACACCACGCTGAGGTCCGGCATGCAAGACTCGATCATCGACATCTGCGCCGAACAAGGCTTGCAGGCCGAGCAGGACCTTCTGGCGGCTGTGTGCTCCGGCGCTGCCGATCATGGGTTGCTGTTCTGGCGACCTACTGATCGGGCGCTGGTCATGCCGCGGCGCATGAGCCGCTTGCCGGGTTTTGTCGAGGCCAGCGAGACTCTGGCTGACAATGGATGGCCCGTGTTGTTGCGTGAAACCGGTGGTGAGCCGGTGCCACAATCCTCTGCCACGGTGAATATCGCGCTGGTCTATGCACAGCCCGCTGCTGATGTTGATCGTGACCGCATAGAAACCGCCTACCTGCGCTTGTGTCAGCCGCTGCTCGACCTGCTGGTCGAATTGGGCGGCCAGGCTTCATTGGGCGAAGTGGCAGGTGCATTCTGTGACGGCCGCTTCAACGTCAACCTTGATGGTCGCAAGATGGTCGGAACAGCACAGCGCTGGCGGCAAAGTCAGGGCGGAACGCGTCCTGTGGTGTTGGCCCACGGCGCATTGCTGCTGGATGATGAACGTGTACAGATGGCGGGAGCGGTCAACCGCTTCAACGAGCTTTGTGAGCTTGAGCCACGTATTCGGGCCGAAAGCCACGTTGCCTTGCACGAAGTGTTTCCGGATGTCGACGTTCTGCCTCGCCTGGCGCAGGCCTATCGGCAGCTACTCGCTGAACTCTGACTGGCAGAGGTTCAGCGCGTACCGTACACCACCATCGTTTTTCCCTTGACGTTGACCAGGCTCTGCTCTTCCAGGGCCTTGAGCACGCGCCCGACCATCTCTCTTGAACAGCCTACGATGCGTCCGATCTCCTGGCGGGTAATCTTGATCTGCATCCCGTCCGGGTGGGTCATTGCATCTGGCTGCTTGCACAGCTCAAGCAACGTGCGAGCTACTCGCCCGGTGACATCGAGAAACGCCAGATCACCGACCTTGCGTGTGGTGTTGCGCAGGCGCTCGGCCATCTGACTGCCCAGAGCGTAGAGAATTTCCGGCTCCTGGCGGGTCAGCTCGCGGAAGGCGCCGTATGAAATCTCGGCCACTTCGCATTCGGTCTTGGCTCGCACCCATGCGCTGCGCACGGATTCGCGTCCCGGCTGCTCAAACAGACCCAGTTCACCAAAAAAATCCCCGCTGTTGAGATAGGCGACGATCATCTCGCGTCTTTCGTCATCTTCGATCAGAACCGTGACTGAGCCTTTCAAGATCAGAAACAGAGACTCAGAACGATCACCCGCATTGATGATGTTGCTTTTGGCGGGGCAGCGGCGGCGTTCCGCATGGGGCAGCAGCTTGTCGAGACTGTTTGCTTTGGGCGTTAAAGTTATTGCGACCATGCGTGACTTCCGAAATAAGGTGTATGGCCAAATGGCATACCTGTAGGTATCGGCTGCGCCTGCATTCTCACCAGCTTTTCCAGACGTGTAGGAAGCTATTTGCGAATATTCCTACGCGTTTCCTACGAAAAGCATTTTTCCAATGCGTCCAGGCAGCGTTTGGCGCTGTGCTAAGCTGGCGACCCCTTTTTTACAGTGGAGTCCTGGCGATGAAGGCACGCATTCAATGGGCTGGCGAAGCCATGTTCCTCGGCGAATCCGGCAGCGGTCATGTGGTAGTGATGGACGGCCCGCCTGAAAGCGGTGGCCGCAACCTGGGTGTACGCCCGATGGAAATGGTGTTGATCGGCCTGGGCGGCTGCAGCAACTTTGACGTGGTGAGCATCCTGAAGAAGTCGCGCCAGCCAGTGGAAAGCTGCGAGGCATTTCTTGACGCCGAGCGCGCGGATGAAGATCCGAAAGTGTTCACCAAAATTCACCTGCACTTCGTCGTCAAGGGCCGCGGGTTGAAAGAAGCGCAAGTCAAGCGCGCGATCGAACTGTCCGCAGAGAAGTATTGCTCTGCCTCGATCATGCTCGGAAACGCGGGTGTGGAGATCACTCACGATTATGAAATTGTCGAGTTGACCTGAACGCCAGACATCCAACGATCATAAAAACGGCGCACACTCTGGCAGACGGCTTCGGACGTCTGCATAATGCGCCACTTTTTCAGGGCGCAGCATGTACTGGTTTTCTGCTGGCGGCCCGAACAGACAACCAAAATCGCCAACGCGAAGAGGTGTTAACCGTCCTACGCAGATGAGCCGGACTCAACTGACGGGCATGCTTGATCACGCGGCTGGCGCCGCACCCATATAGAGAGTTTTTAACGGTGAAAAGCAAACTCAAGCTCCACGGGTTCAATAACCTGACAAAGACCTTGAGCTTCAACATTTATGACATCTGCTATGCGGAAACCCCGCAGGACCAGCAGGCGTATGTCGAATACATCAACAGTGTGTACGACGCAGAACGCCTGACGCGGATTCTGACTGATGTTGTCGATATCATTGGTGCCAACATCCTGAACATTGCACGTCAGGATTACGATCCACAAGGTGCCAGTGTGACCATTCTGATCTCCGAGCAGCCGGTGACGCCTACCGAAAGCCAGATCGAAGAGTCGCCAGGTCCACTGCCGGAAACCATCCTGGCGCACCTGGACAAGAGCCACATCACGGTTCATACCTACCCGGAAATTCACCCGGTAGATGGTATCGCCACGTTCCGCGTGGATATCGATGTGTCGACCTGTGGCGTTATTTCACCGCTCAAGGCGTTGAATTACCTGATTCACAAGTTCGAGTCGGATATCGTGACCGTCGATTATCGCGTGCGCGGCTTTACCCGTGACGTGGAAGGCAAGAAGCACTTCATCGATCATGAAATCAACTCGATCCAGAATTACCTGTCCGAAGACACGCGCAACGGTTACCAGATGACCGACGTGAACGTGTATCAGGAAAACCTGTTCCACACCAAGATGCTGCTCAAGCAGTTCGAACTGGATAACTACCTGTTCGGCGACGCGACCAGCAACTTGTCTGCCGAGCAGCGCGAACAAGTGACCGCCAAGGTCAAACACGAAATGCTGGAAATCTTCTACGGCCGTAACGTAGCCGTATAAGCCCGGATTCCGGACATTAAAAAGGCGCCTGATGCAGGCGCCTTTTTTATTCGTCCTTATCCGTCCTGATGCGTCGTCAGATGCGATAAGTCGACTTGGTCATGACCTTGGCCAATATGCTCATGCCGAACTTGACCGGTGCCGGGAAGCGAAAGCCGCCTGCTTCCAGCGCTGACTCGGCATGGTGTTCTTCATCATTAAGCATCTGTTCCAGAATGGCCCGCGACTTTCCGTCTTCGCTCGGCAATTGCTCAAGGTGCTCACTCAAGTGCTTGCAGACCTGATCCTCTGTCGCCGCGACGAAACCCAGGCTGACCCGGTCGCTGATAACGCCGGCTACCGCACCGATCCCGAATGACAGGCCGTAGAACAGCGGGTTCAGCACGCTGGTATGGCTGCCAAGCTGATGAATGCGCTGTTCACACCACACAAGGTGATCGATTTCCTCTTCAGCCGCATGCTCCATCGCCTTGCGCACCTTGGGCAGCTTCGCTGTCAGCGCCTGCCCCTGATACAGCGCCTGGGCGCAGACTTCGCCGGTATGGTTGATGCGCATCAGGCCCGCAACGTGGCGAGTGTCGACGTCGCTCATCTTGTGATCGGGCTGGACAACCGCAGGGGAGGGCCGCTGCGGATGTGCGCTCAATGGCAGCAATGTGCGCATTGCGCTATCGGCTTGCAGTAGCAGACGGTCGAGGGGGGAATAGTGACGTTCGGTAGCCATGGGCACCTCCGGAAGATCATGTGGGCAGTTTACCCGAATCGGCCGCAGGCAGCAGGGGCTTGTGTCGACCGGCCAGCGAACATAACGGCCGCTGACCGGCTGCAAAGCCCGGAAACGCGGGATCAGCCCGGCGGCCAGTTCATCTGACGCTGACCGAGTACATGCATGTGAATGTGATAAACGGTCTGTCCGCCCAGATCATTGCAGTTCATGACCACGCGGAAGCCTTCTTCACAACCCAGTTCAAGGGCCAGACGCTGCGCTGTGAACAGGATATGCCCCGCCAGGCCTTTGTCTTCTTCGGTCAGATCGTTCAGGGTCCGAATGGGCTTTTTCGGGATAACCAGAAAATGCACGGGTGCCTGTGGGGCGATGTCGTGAAAAGCCAGTACCTGGTCATCTTCGTAGATGATCTTCGCCGGAATTTCCCGATTGATGATCTTGGTAAACAAAGTTTCCACAGCCGTTTGCTCCTTGTCGGTTGATGGTCGTCGCAGGGTATCGCTGTGCAGCAGTGCGCCTGAGTGTACTGAGCGAGACGCCGCTCGCCCAGTCGTTTGTCTGTCAGCGTGGGCAGTACTTCCTGTTGATGTAGCCGCTGATCTGGCGGGCCAGCCAGCGCGAGACCAGGCGCGGGCTGAGCGTCCATAGACGGGTACTGAAGCCGGGGATGATCACTGCACGGTCCTTTGCCAGTGCGCGAACGGTATACAGGGCCACTTCTTCGGGGCTCATCAGGTTGTCGACATTGACCTGCAACTGCGCGGTACGGAAAAAAGCCGTTCGGGTCGGGCCGGGGCACAACACCGAGACCTTCACCCCGGCCTTCTTCACTTCCTCGCGCAGCCCCTCGGAAAAATGCAGCACATACGCTTTGCTCGCGTAGTAGGTGCTCATCCACGGCCCTGGCTGGAAAGCCGCCACCGAGGCGACATTGAGTATCTGCCCACCACCCTGAATGGCCATGAGGTTGCCGACCGTATGGCACAGGCGCGTCAGAGCGAGGATGTTCAGGTCGATCAGGTCCTGCTCGGCGCTCCAGTCCTGCGCCAGAAAAGGTCCGCACGTGCCGATGCCCGCTGCATTGACCAGCAGGTCAATCTGATGCGCGCCGTCTTCCAGCTCCAGCAGGAAGCCCGAGAGTCGCAGCGGTTCGCCCAGGTCGCATGCACGAAACAGCACTTCCACGCCAAAACGCTGAGTCAATTCCAGTGCAATTGTTTCCAGCAGGTCGCGCTGACGGGCGACCAGAATCAGGCTGCGACCACGGCGTGCCAGCGCTTCGGCCATTGCCAGGCCTATGCCGCTGGACGCGCCGGTGATCAGGGCGTAACGGGTCATGCATTTCTCCATTGAGCATATTGCGCCCGGCAGTCTGCCGAACCGTGAGCAGTCTATTACGTGTCACTATGTTTCTTTGAGCTCTTTGTTGACATCCACCGGCACGATCAAGGCACTGTCCTGGTCTTGTTCATCGTCGTACGGGAGGGATTGCTCGTACTCGTCGGTCTGCAATTCCAGCTCGTCGCGCAGCATTCCTGCGCCTCCGGCAGTGAGGCCGATCAGAATAATCGGTAGCAGCAACAACCACAGAACGGCCAGCGTCTTTACGCCTTTCGAGTTCGGCGGTGGCGGTGGGCCGAACTGATTGGGGCCTTTTGCACCCGGCAGCAGGACCATGAGGAACGGGAAGACGCTGCCTATGAAGGGCACCATCGTCAGCAGTAAAAGCCAGCCCGACCAGCCCAGGTCGTGCAGCCGTTGTATACCGATCTGTGCACCGATGACTGCAAACACCACGAGCACCACTGCGCTCAGCAGCCCGCCAGCGACCAGTGACTCGTTCATCGTCAGCAGACACACGGCAACCAGCGCCAGTGCCGCTGCGCTCAATACCAGGCTCCAGGCCAGATAACGCAAACGCCCAATGCGCCCGTTTATGCTCAGGACTTTTAGAGTCGAATGCTCTGGCTGATCACCGCCAACCTGTGCTTTGGGCGGCGCATAGGGCGATATTTCCAGAAGCGCGGGTTTTTGTGCCAGAGCGCTGGCTGTTTCATTGAGGCCCAGGCTGATGTCGCTGTCAGGTTCGATGCGTGCTTCGACGCCTGCGTCATTAAGTGCCTTCAGGTAGCGCTCAGCATCCGTATGGGTCAGCCCGCGCTTGAGCGCAACGGGCTGGCCGTTGAACAACTTTTGCACTGCGCGAGCTTCACTTTTGAACAACCCCGCAAGGTTGGCCTTTGCGGTATCAAGCTCGACGCCTTCACGCACCTGTCCTTCAAATACAATCTTGAAGAGGGAATCGGCCATACAGGGCTTCCTTGTCTTGTGGTTGGGGACAGTACCGGGCGCTTGCGTTACACATTGCGTAAAGCCGAGCGCCCTGGTGTGTTACTGGAGAGGCCGAATGCTTTCCGGTCAGAAGGGTTTGACGATGACCAGAATGACGATAGCGATCAGGATCAGCACAGGAATCTCGTTGAACCAGCGATAGAACACATGGCTGCGGCCATTTTCTCCACGGGCAAAGCGTTTGACCTGTGCGCCACAGACATGGTGATAGCCGGTCAGCAGGAACACCAGTGCCAGCTTCGCGTGCATCCAGCCCTGACTGAAATAGCCGCTGACGTCAAAGCTGATCAGCCAGCCGCCGAAGACCAGCGTTGCGATCATCGCCGGGGTCATGATGCCTCGGTAGAGCTTGCGTTCCATCACCATGAAGCGCTCGCGGCTGACCGTGTCCTCACTCATCGAGTGATAGACGAACAGTCTTGGTAGATAGAACAGGGCTGCAAACCAGCAGACCATTGAAATGACATGCAGCGCTTTGACCCATAGATAGAGCATTTTTGATTATTCCCAGGTTCACGGTGGCCGAATAGTAGTGTCTTGTGCGTCCGTACGTCACGTTGTCGGTTGTCGCAGAGGCGATAGGCTCCTATTATCGACCGCTTTCCAGTTGTTTCGTTGAGGGCAGGTTATGGTCAAGGTCGGTATTGTCGGCGGCACGGGTTACACCGGGGTCGAGCTGCTGCGTCTGTTGGCACAGCATCCGCAGGCAGAAGTAGTGGTCATTACCTCGCGCTCGGAGGCCGGCATGCCAGTCGCCGAGATGTACCCGAACCTGCGCGGGCACTACGACGGCCTGGCTTTCAGCGTACCTGACGTGAAAACCCTGGGTGCCTGTGACGTGGTGTTCTTCGCCACGCCCCACGGTGTTGCTCATGCACTGGCCGGTGAACTGCTTGCGGCAGGCACCAAGGTGATCGACCTGTCTGCCGACTTCCGTCTGCAGGACCCGGTCGAGTGGGCCAAATGGTATGGCCAGCCGCACGGTGCTCCGCAGCTGCTGCAGGATGCGGTTTACGGATTGCCGGAAGTCAATCGCGAACAGATCAAGAATGCTCGGCTCATCGCCGTGCCGGGTTGCTATCCGACAGCTACACAATTGGGTTTCCTGCCGTTGCTTGAGGCGGGCATTGCCGACAACACTCGCCTTATTGCCGACTGCAAATCTGGCGTGAGCGGTGCCGGACGTGGCCTGAGCATTGGTTCTCTGTATTCGGAAGCCAATGAAAGCTTCAAGGCCTACGCCGTGAAGGGCCATCGTCACCTGCCTGAAATCACTCAGGGCCTGCGTCGCGCTGCGGGCGGTGATATCGGCCTGACATTTGTTCCGCATCTGGTGCCGATGATTCGTGGCATTCATTCCACCCTCTATGCGACAGTCGCTGATCGTTCGGTGGACCTGCAAGCGCTGTTCGAGAAGCGCTACGCCGACGAGCCTTTTGTGGATGTAATGCCCGCTGGCAGCCATCCCGAGACCCGCAGTGTGCGCGGAGCCAACGTTTGCCGCATCGCGGTACACCGTCCGCAGGGCGGCGATCTGGTTGTCGTGCTGTCGGTTATCGACAATCTGGTCAAAGGCGCGTCAGGTCAGGCGGTTCAGAATATGAACATCCTGTTTGGTCTTGATGAGCGCGCCGGTTTGTCTCACGCGGGCATGATGCCGTAAGCACTGCCGCCGTCCAGCAAATAGTTGACCGATTTTCTAGGAGAAGCGGATAATGCCGTCATTACGCATTACGACGGCTAACGCCGGGAGATATCTGACATGAGTGTCGAATCCTTCACGCCTACCGCTTTGGAGTTCACTCCGAATGCAGCGCACAAGGTGAAAACCCTGGTCGACGAAGAGGGCAATGATCGTCTCAAACTGCGTGTATTCGTTACAGGTGGTGGTTGTTCAGGTTTTCAGTATGGCTTTACGTTTGATGAAGACGTGGCCGACGATGACACTATCGTCGAGCGCGAGGGCGTAAGTCTGGTTGTCGATCCGATGAGCTTCCAGTACCTGGCTGGCGCAGAGGTCGATTATCAGGAAGGACTTGAGGGTTCGCGATTCGTGATCAAAAACCCTAATGCTTCCACGACCTGTGGTTGTGGCTCGTCGTTCTCGATCTGATTGAAGCTTGTTGTAAACAAAAACGCCGCTCATTGAGCGGCGTTTTGCGTTCAGGCACGAGGTCAGGCGGGGTAGATCGCGCCCAGAACACGTCTGCCTTTAGCGCCGGTTACCGTTGGGCGGTTGGCCGGTACGCCTTCGAGGCAGCAATGAGCCAGCCAGGCAAATGCCATGGCCTCAACCCAGTCAGGGTCCACGCCGAACTTCTCGGTACTGCTGACCTCTGTGTCAGGCAATAGCTCTGCAAGGCGTTTCATCAGCGCCTTGTTATGTGCGCCGCCGCCACAGACCAGAAGCTCCTTGGTGATCGCTTGTGCCGATTGCAGGGACTCTGTGATGGTCAATGCAGTCAGTTCCAGCAGCGTGGCTTGCACGTCTTCAGGTGTCAACGTTGGCAGCTGGAACAGATGATGGTGCACCCAACCCAGGTTGAACACTTCCCGACCGGTGCTTTTTGGGCCTTTGGTCAGGAAAAACTGATCGCTGAGCAGTTTCTGGAGAAGCGCTTGATCAACCTCGCCGCTCGCCGCCCATTCCCCGTCCTTGTCGTAGCTTTCATGGCGCTGGGATTGTATCCAGGCATCCAGCAGCACGTTACCTGGACCGCAATCGAAGCCTTCGACCGGGCGATCGGATTCGATCAGGCTCAGATTGCTGAAGCCGCCGATGTTCAATACAGCGCGGTGGTCTTTGTTATCGTCGAACAGTGCTTCGTGGAAGGCGGGTACGAGCGGCGCACCCTGTCCGCCTGCGGCGATGTCGCGACGACGAAAATCGCTTACCACGGTGATTTCTGTCAGCTCTGCCAGCAGCGCCGGGTTGCCGATCTGAATGCTGTAGCCGCGCGCAGGTTCATGACGAATAGTCTGGCCGTGGCTGCCAATGGCGCGAATCTGAGCAGGCACCATGTTTTGATCTTCCAGCAAGGTCTGCACGCCCTGTGCGACCAGCCTGCACCACTTCTGCTCGGCGATTGCTGCGCGTGCAAGCTCATCGACGCCACTGGAGCAAAGCCCCAGCAGTTCGGCATGCAGATCTTCCGGCATCGGGATGTAGTGAGTAGCCAGAAGCCTTGAGCGGTCATCCTGCTTCAAAAGGGCGATATCAATCCCATCGAGACTGCTGCCGGACATCACACCTATATAGAAGAAGTCCATGGATTACCTTTTATTCGAGGCCAGCGTAGTGGCCTTTTCCTGATCCATGCGCGCCATCAACGGCTGGCTTTGTTGCATGAACCGCTGTTTTTCGGATTTGGCGATCGGATCCGCCATCGGAAGCTTCTGGCCCAGCGGGTCTACGTGAACGCCATTGACCTGAAATTCATAGTGCAAGTGCGGGCCGGTAGACAAGCCGGTAGTTCCAATATAGCCGATTACCTGGCCCTGTTTAACGGTTCCGCCGGTTTGTATGCCTTTGGCAAAGCCTTGCATATGACCGTACAGCGTGCGGTAGGTATCGCCGTGCTGGATGATAACGGTATTGCCGTAACCGCCGCGACGGCCAGCGAGCAGAACCTTGCCGTCGCCGGTTGCCTTGATCGGCGTACCGCGTGGCGCCGCATAGTCGACGCCCTTATGCGCACGGATCTTGTTGAGGATAGGGTGTTTGCGACCCATCGAAAACATGGAGCTGATGCGGGCAAAGTCTACCGGGGTGCGGATCAATGCCTTGCGCATGCTGTTGCCGTCGGCAGTGTAGTAATTGGTATTGCCTTGCTTGTTGGTGTAACGAACGGCGGTGTAGGTCTTGCCGCGGTTTGTAAAGCGAGCGGACAGGATATTGCCTGTGCCGACGCTTTTGCCGTTGACCACTTTCTGCTCATACACCACGTCAAACTCGTCACCCTTGCGGATGTCCTGCGCGAAGTCGATGTCGTAGCCGAAGATGTTGGCCATGTCCATTGTCATGCTATGAGTCAGGCCAGCGCGCTGCGCGGATTGCGAAAGTGAGCTGTTGATCACTCCATGCACATACGCATTGCGCACATTGGGCTTGCTGATCTCGCGATTGAAAACGAAGCCGGAAGCCGATTTCGACAGGCTGATGGTCTCGAGCTCGCTGAGTTTGGTATGCAGTTGCTTGAGCTGACCGTCCGGCGATAGTTCGAACTGCAGGGTTTGCCCGTTCTGCAGCTTGGTGAACTGTTTGGCCTGCTTGTCGCTGGCCAGTACCTCATGAACGGTAGCGGCTGGCAGCCCGACTTTTTCGAACAGAGTCGAAAGCGTGTCGCCCTTGCTGACGATCACTTCCCGATGGTTAGGGTCTTTGGCTGGTGCCGGCTTTTCTGCGTCAGACTGTGCTGTGGCGGTGTCTTGAGCCTCGTCATCTGCATTGTCGATCTGGGCAAATGGCGATTCAGTGGTTTCAGGTGTGGCTTGAGCAGCGTCTGGAGCGTCTTGGTCTTGTACGTCCTGATCCGGCATCTCCAGATTAAGGGAAAGGTTCGTTCGTTTGGCTTCAACTTCGCTGGAAGGGAAAACCAGGAGAGCCAGGCTCAACAATGCGGCAATGCCGCTTGCAGCGAGCAGGTGACTCTTCGGATAAAGCGGGGGCGCTTTAGGCGGTGTGTCTTTCATAGGTAATTTGACTTTGAAAAAGGTGAAATGGAAAAGATGAATGACATGATGAAGATGAAATAACTGTATAAAATATAACCAAAACCTGCTCGAAGCAACCCTTCCCGCGTATCAGTCACTGATTCGCAGGCGAACGCTGGGCAAAACTTGTAATTGGGCTCTGATCTTGTAAGGTTGGTTCCCTTTGAATTGGGGGCTGAAATGAAGTCGGTTGAAGAGCAGCTGGCGCTGATCAAGCGCGGTGCAGATGAACTCCTGGTCGAGGCCGAACTGGTCGAGAAGCTGAAGCGTGGCCAGCCACTGCGTATCAAGGCTGGTTTCGACCCGACAGCGCCCGATCTGCACCTTGGGCACACGGTGCTTATTAATAAGCTGCGCCAGTTTCAGGACCTGGGGCATCAGATCATCTTCCTGATCGGTGATTTCACCGGCATGATCGGCGACCCGAGCGGCAAAAGCGCCACGCGTCCGCCGCTCACTCGTGAGCAGGTTCTCGACTACGCCGAAACCTACAAGTCTCAGGTTTTCAAGATTCTCGATCCGGCCAAAACCGAGGTGGCGTTCAACTCCACCTGGATGGACAAGCTGAGCCCG
>NZ_CP041754.1:720000-3557500 GCF_005937945.2 Pseudomonas sp. KBS0707
AAGGTGGGGATGACGTCAAGTCATCATGGCCCTTACGGCCTGGGCTACACACGTGCTACAATGGTCGGTACAGAGGGTTGCCAAGCCGCGAGGTGGAGCTAATCTCACAAAACCGATCGTAGTCCGGATCGCAGTCTGCAACTCGACTGCGTGAAGTCGGAATCGCTAGTAATCGCGAATCAGAATGTCGCGGTGAATACGTTCCCGGGCCTTGTACACACCGCCCGTCACACCATGGGAGTGGGTTGCACCAGAAGTAGCTAGTCTAACCTTCGGGGGGACGGTTACCACGGTGTGATTCATGACTGGGGTGAAGTCGTAACAAGGTAGCCGTAGGGGAACCTGCGGCTGGATCACCTCCTTAATCGACGACTCAGCTGCACCATAAGCACCCACACGAATTGCTTGATTCATTGAAGAAGACGATTAGAAGCAGCTTTAAGCTCCAAGCTGATAGCTCAACGCTAGCGGCTACAAGCTCGAAATTGGGTCTGTAGCTCAGTTGGTTAGAGCGCACCCCTGATAAGGGTGAGGTCGGCAGTTCGAATCTGCCCAGACCCACCAATTTTGTGTGGGAAACGCCTGTAGAAATACGGGGCCATAGCTCAGCTGGGAGAGCGCCTGCCTTGCACGCAGGAGGTCAGCGGTTCGATCCCGCTTGGCTCCACCACTTACTGCTTCTGTTTGAAAGCTTAGAAATGAGCATTCCATTGATCCTGATGATCAGTGCATGAATGTTGATTTCTAGTCTTTGATTAGATCGTTCTTTAAAAATTTGGGTATGTGATAGAAAGAAATAGACCGGGCACCTCTTTCACTGGTGCGTGTCCGGGCTAAGGTAAAGTTTGTGAATGCAAACTTTCGGCGAATGTCGTCTTCACAGTATAACCAGATTGCTTGGGGTTATATGGTCAAGTGAAGAAGCGCATACGGTGGATGCCTTGGCAGTCAGAGGCGATGAAAGACGTGGTAGCCTGCGAAAAGCTTCGGGGAGTCGGCAAACAGACTGTGATCCGGAGATGTCTGAATGGGGGAACCCAGCCATCATAAGATGGTTATCTTGTACTGAATACATAGGTGCAAGAGGCGAACCAGGGGAACTGAAACATCTAAGTACCCTGAGGAAAAGAAATCAACCGAGATTCCCTTAGTAGTGGCGAGCGAACGGGGACCAGCCCTTAAGTTGTATTGAGATTAGCGGAACGTTCTGGAAAGGACGGCCATAGTGGGTGATAGCCCTGTACGCGAAAATCCCTTTGCAATGAAATCGAGTAGGACGGGGCACGAGAAACCTTGTCTGAATATGGGGGGACCATCCTCCAAGGCTAAATACTACTGACTGACCGATAGTGAACCAGTACCGTGAGGGAAAGGCGAAAAGAACCGCGGAGAGCGGAGTGAAATAGATCCTGAAACCGTATGCGTACAAGCAGTGGGAGCCCACTTTGTTGGGTGACTGCGTACCTTTTGTATAATGGGTCAGCGACTTATTTTCAGTGGCGAGCTTAACCGAATAGGGGAGGCGTAGCGAAAGCGAGTCTTAATAGGGCGTCTAGTCGCTGGGAATAGACCCGAAACCGGGCGATCTATCCATGGGCAGGTTGAAGGTTGGGTAACACTAACTGGAGGACCGAACCGACTACCGTTGAAAAGTTAGCGGATGACCTGTGGATCGGAGTGAAAGGCTAATCAAGCTCGGAGATAGCTGGTTCTCCTCGAAAGCTATTTAGGTAGCGCCTCATGTATCACTGTAGGGGGTAGAGCACTGTTTCGGCTAGGGGGTCATCCCGACTTACCAAACCGATGCAAACTCCGAATACCTACAAGTGCCGAGCATGGGAGACACACGGCGGGTGCTAACGTCCGTCGTGAAAAGGGAAACAACCCAGACCGTCAGCTAAGGTCCCAAAGTCATGGTTAAGTGGGAAACGATGTGGGAAGGCTTAGACAGCTAGGAGGTTGGCTTAGAAGCAGCCACCCTTTAAAGAAAGCGTAATAGCTCACTAGTCGAGTCGGCCTGCGCGGAAGATGTAACGGGGCTCAAACCATGCACCGAAGCTACGGGTATCATCTTTTGATGATGCGGTAGAGGAGCGTTCTGTAAGCCTGTGAAGGTGAGTTGAGAAGCTTGCTGGAGGTATCAGAAGTGCGAATGCTGACATGAGTAACGACAATGGGTGTGAAAAACACCCACGCCGAAAGACCAAGGTTTCCTGCGCAACGTTAATCGACGCAGGGTTAGTCGGCCCCTAAGGCGAGGCTGAAAAGCGTAGTCGATGGAAAACAGGTTAATATTCCTGTACTTCTGGTTATTGCGATGGAGGGACGGAGAAGGCTAGGCCAGCCTGGCGTTGGTTGTCCAGGTTTAAGGTGGTAGGCTGAGATCTTAGGTAAATCCGGGATTTCAAGGCCGAGAGCTGATGACGAGTGTTCTTTAGAACACGAAGTGGTTGATGCCATGCTTCCAAGAAAAGCTTCTAAGCTTCAGGTAACCAGGAACCGTACCCCAAACCGACACAGGTGGTTGGGTAGAGAATACCAAGGCGCTTGAGAGAACTCGGGTGAAGGAACTAGGCAAAATGGCACCGTAACTTCGGGAGAAGGTGCGCCGGTGAGGGTGAAGCATTTACTGCGTAAGCCCACGCCGGTCGAAGATACCAGGCCGCTGCGACTGTTTATTAAAAACACAGCACTCTGCAAACACGAAAGTGGACGTATAGGGTGTGACGCCTGCCCGGTGCCGGAAGGTTAATTGATGGGGTTAGCGCAAGCGAAGCTCTTGATCGAAGCCCCGGTAAACGGCGGCCGTAACTATAACGGTCCTAAGGTAGCGAAATTCCTTGTCGGGTAAGTTCCGACCTGCACGAATGGCGTAACGATGGCGGCGCTGTCTCCACCCGAGACTCAGTGAAATTGAAATCGCTGTGAAGATGCAGTGTATCCGCGGCTAGACGGAAAGACCCCGTGAACCTTTACTATAGCTTTGCACTGGACTTTGAATTTGCTTGTGTAGGATAGGTGGGAGGCTTTGAAGCGTGGACGCCAGTCTGCGTGGAGCCAACCTTGAAATACCACCCTGGCAACTTTGAGGTTCTAACTCAGGTCCGTTATCCGGATCGAGGACAGTGTATGGTGGGTAGTTTGACTGGGGCGGTCTCCTCCTAAAGAGTAACGGAGGAGTACGAAGGTGCGCTCAGACCGGTCGGAAATCGGTCGTAGAGTATAAAGGCAAAAGCGCGCTTGACTGCGAGACAGACACGTCGAGCAGGTACGAAAGTAGGTCTTAGTGATCCGGTGGTTCTGTATGGAAGGGCCATCGCTCAACGGATAAAAGGTACTCCGGGGATAACAGGCTGATACCGCCCAAGAGTTCATATCGACGGCGGTGTTTGGCACCTCGATGTCGGCTCATCACATCCTGGGGCTGAAGCCGGTCCCAAGGGTATGGCTGTTCGCCATTTAAAGTGGTACGCGAGCTGGGTTTAGAACGTCGTGAGACAGTTCGGTCCCTATCTGCCGTGGACGTTTGAGATTTGAGAGGGGCTGCTCCTAGTACGAGAGGACCGGAGTGGACGAACCTCTGGTGTTCCGGTTGTCACGCCAGTGGCATTGCCGGGTAGCTATGTTCGGAAAAGATAACCGCTGAAAGCATCTAAGCGGGAAACTTGCCTCAAGATGAGATCTCACTGGAACCTTGAGTTCCCTAAAGGGCCGTCGAAGACTACGACGTTGATAGGTTGGGTGTGTAAGCGCTGTGAGGCGTTGAGCTAACCAATACTAATTGCCCGTGAGGCTTGACCATATAACACCCAAGCAATTTGAGTGGACTTCCTGACAGGAGCATCAGATTGCGGTGACTGTGAAGACGACACGAACCGAAAGTTTGCGTCACAAACGCACCGAGCTATCACATACCCGATTTGCTGAAGCGCGCCGCATGGCACGATTCGGTACCCGAATTTCTTGACGACCATAGAACATTGGAACCACCTGATCCCATCCCGAACTCAGCAGTGAAACGATGTATCGCCGATGGTAGTGTGGGGTTTCCCCATGTGAGAGTAGGTCATCGTCAAGATTAAATTCCAGAAACCCTCATCGCTTACGCGTTGAGGGTTTTTGTTTGTCTGGGGTTCCACAAACCTCTGCATTCTCCTGAACTCATAACCCCACCTCTCCGGCAGTCATTCAGACCAACATGCTTATGGCAATCCAGCGCGCTTGCCCTTATGGTTCGGCATCAGGTTCTACGCACCGGTCAAGGAAGCAAGCATGTCCGTTACAACCTCTCTGAGTGCAGGTTTCATGGTGGTTCAAGGCAACCGCCCGGATGAGCTGCGCAGCCTGGTTGTGTCGTGGATGCGACGTTATCCATTGGCCCCCCTGGAAAACGAGATTGCGCTGGTCCAGAGCAACGGCATTGCGCAGTGGTTGAAACTGGCGTTGGCCGAGGACGCTCAGGATGAAGATAGCGGTGGCTGTGGCATTGCCGCAGCCATAGACGTCCAATTGCCCGGTAGCTTCATGTGGACGCTGTACCGCATGGTTCTCGGAAGCGATGAAATACCGTCGACTTCCTTGCTCGACAAGACCCCGCTGACCTGGCGCTTGATGCGCTTGCTCCCTGAACTCATCAATCAGCCACACTTCGAGCCCCTGCAGCGTTTCCTGACCGACGACACTGATCTACGCAAGCGCTATCAATTGTCCGAGCGCCTGTCAGATCTGTTCGACCAATATCAGGTTTACCGCGCCGACTGGCTGGAGGACTGGGCCGCTGGCCGCCATCAATTGCGCGACGGCCGAGGTCAGGCCAGACCGCTGTCAGCCGCCAATTGCTGGCAAGCCGAACTGTGGCGCGCGCTGCTGGATGATGTCGGTGCCGAAGGTATGTCGCAGAGTCGAGCGGGTGTGCATCAGCGCTTCATCGAGCGCATCGGCAACATGACCGAAGCGCCCCCGGGTTTGCCGGCACGCGTCATCGTTTTTGGCATTTCCTCGTTGCCCGCACAAGCGCTCGAGGCATTGGCGGGTCTGGCGAAGTTCAGCCAGGTTCTGCTCTGCGTTCACAACCCGTGCCGCCATCACTGGACTGATATCGTTGCCGACAAAGACCTGCTGCGTCACCAGTACAAACGCCAAGTGCGCAAGACCGGAATGCCGATGGTCCTCGACCCGCAAGCGCTGCATCAGCATGCTCATCCGCTGCTCGCTGCCTGGGGCAAGCAGGGGCGCGATTACATCAATTTGCTGGACAGCCATGATGATCCGCGCAGCTACCGCTCTTCGTTCAAGGACGAGCGGATTGATCTGTTCAGTGAAGTCGAGCCCACCAATCTGCTGAACCAGTTGCAGGACGATATTCTCGAGCTGCGCCCGCTGGATGAAACCCGTGAGCTCTGGCCGGCAGTCGATCCGCTGGAAGATCGCTCGGTCCGTTTCCATGTTGCGCACAGTGCGCAGCGCGAAGTGGAAGTGCTGCATGACCAGCTATTGGCACGGTTCAGCAAAGACCCGGGCCTGCGCCCGCGTGACGTGATTGTCATGGTCCCGGATATCGACAGCTACGCCCCACACATACGAGCAGTATTCGGGCAAATCGAACGCGAAGATCGTCGCTTCATTCCCTTTACGCTGGCCGACCAGGGGCAACGTGGCCGCGAACCCTTGCTGATTGCCGTTGAACACCTCCTCAAACTCCCGGACAGCCGCTTCCCGGTCAGCGAAATCCTTGACCTGCTCGACGTTCCCGCCTTGCGCGCGCGCTTCAGGATTCAGGAGCGCGATCTGCCAACGCTGCACCGCTGGATAGAAGGCGCCGGCATTCGCTGGGGCCTCAACGCACAGCAGCGTGCCGGTCTGGGGTTGCCGGATGCGCTGGAGCAGAACAGCTGGCATTTTGGTCTGCGGCGCATGCTGCTGGGTTACGCCGTGGGTGCAGGTGACGCTTACGACGGCATTGAGCCTTACGATGAGATTGGCGGGCTTGATGCCGCATTGATCGGCCCACTGGTAGCGCTGATTGACGCGCTTCAGGTGGCCCATACGGAATTATCGACACCCGCAACTCCGTACGCGTGGGGAACGCGCCTGCAATCGCTGTTGCAGTTGTTCTTCCTCGCCGACAGCGAACACGACGATTACCTGCTCGCTCAGCTTGAAACACTGCGCGAAAACTGGCTGGAAACCTGTGAAGCTGTAAGGCTGACCGATGAGCTGCCGTTGACCGTTGTGCGTGAGGCCTGGCTGGCCGGGCTTGATCAGGGGCGTCTATCCCAACGCTTTCTGGCGGGCTCGGTCAACTTCTGCACCCTGATGCCCATGCGCGCCATTCCATTCAAAGTGGTCTGCCTGCTGGGCATGAACGACGGCGATTACCCGCGCGCGCAACCGCCGCTGGATTTCGACCTGATGGGCAGCGACTACCGTCCCGGCGACCGTTCGCGGCGTGAAGACGATCGCTACCTGTTGCTGGAGGCGCTGCTCTCGGCCAGAGACCAGCTCTATATCAGCTGGGTTGGCCACAGCATTCGGGACAACAGCGAGCGTCCTGCATCGGTGTTGATTGGCCAATTGCGCGATCACCTGGCCCGTGGCTGGAAACTGACTGGCGAGACCGAACCGGACGGCAAGCAGGATGATGGCGAGCGTTTGCTGAACGCGCTGACTGTGGATCACCCGCTGCAGCCTTTCAGTGCCAGTTACTTCCATGCAGGCACGGGGTATTTCAGCTTCGCCCGCGAGTGGCGCCTGCTGCATGAAACCGACCTTCAGGTGCCCGTACCTCAAGCGCTTCCCCCCCATGAGCAGGAAGAACCCCTGTCCATTGCACAGTTACAGGACTTCCTGAGAAACCCGGTGAAGCATTTCTTCAGCCAGCGCCTGAAGATCTATTTCGAAGTCGCCGAAGCGCCGCTCGCCGATGAGGAACCGTTCGTGCTGGACGCGCTTGAGCGTTACGGCCTCAGTGAAAGCCTGCTCAGCGCAGCGATGGCTTCCCCTGACGATATGGATGTCGCCCTGAAAGCCCAGGCACTGAAACTGCAAGCCAGTGGCCTGCTGCCGCTCGCGGGGTTCGGCACCTTGATGCAGAGCGAGCTGATCGAGCCGTTGCCAGACGTCCTCAAGCGTTACCACGACCTGTTGACCCTCTGGCCCGAAACGTTGAGCAGCGCATTACCGATCAGTTTCAGCCATGGCAGTGTGAGTATCGATGGCTGGCTTGGCGGGCTGCACCGTAACGCTCGTGGTGAGCTGTTGCTGGTCACGGCGATTCCCAACAGCATCGGCTCGAAAAAGACTCGCAAATGGCACCGGCTGATTCGGCCGTGGGTCAATCACCTGGTTGCCTGCGCCTGCGAGCTGCCGTTGCACACGGCACTGGTGGCCAGTGACGAAACCCTCATGCTCGAACCGTTGGACAAGGACGCGGCCATTACCACGCTGAATCATTTGCTTATGGCTTGGCTACGCGGCATGCAAGAGCCTTTACCAGTCGCCGTCAAAACCGCATTTGCCTGGCTGGGCCAGCCCGCCGACAAAGCCGAAGCAGCAGCCCGCAAGGCCTACGAGGGTGACGGGCAGACCACTGATGGTGAGCGCCGCGAAAGCACCGCGCTGGCCCGACAGTTTCCGGACTTTGACGCGCTGGTCGACAGTGAAGAGTTTGCAGGCTGGTGCGAGACGCTCTACAAACCGGTTTACGATGCGCCCTGGCAGTCGTTGTCTGGCGGGGAGGGTGGCGCATGAACAAACAATCCCTTCCTCTGGCGCTGCGCTTTCCACTACGCGGCAGTCAACTGATCGAGGCCAGCGCCGGGACCGGCAAGACCTTCACCATCTCCGCCCTGTACTTGCGCCTGGTGCTTGGGCACGGCACCGAACACTCAGGCTTTGGTCGTGAATTGCTGCCGCCGCAGATCCTCGTGGTGACCTTTACCGACGCCGCTACCAAGGAGCTGCGTGACAGGATTCGTACCCGATTGGCGGAAGCTGCGCGGTTCTTTCGTGACGAGATTGCCGCACCTGACGGTTTGATTGCCGAGCTGCGCGAGCAGTTCGAGGCCGAGCAGTGGCCGGCCTGTGCCAGCCGTCTGGACATCGCCGCACAGTGGATGGACGAAGCCGCCGTCTCGACGATCCACAGCTGGTGCCAGCGCATGTTGCGCGAGCACGCATTCGACAGCGGCAGCCTGTTCACCCAGACCCTGGAAACCGACCACAGCGATTTGCTCGGTGAAGTGCTGCGCGACTACTGGCGCCGCTTCTGCTACCCCATGAGCGGCGACGCGTTGACCTGGGTGCGGGAAAATCTGAGCGGTCCGGCGGCGTTGTTGCCGCGTGTGCGAGGTTTGTTTGGTCGTGGTCGCAGCCCGCTCACTCAAGAGCCCGCCGAACTGATCGAGGCGTCATTGCAGGAGCGCCGAGCAGCGCTCGCTGCCCTGAAAGGGCCTTGGGCCGCCTGGGCTGAAGAGCTGTATGTGCTCTGTCAGGACGCCGTAGCCCGCAAAGTGGTCGATGGCCGCAAGATGCAGGAGCGCTACTTCAAGCCCTGGTTTGAAAAGCTTGCCGCATGGGCCGCTGACGACACACAGGAAGCGTTGGATCTGGGTACCGGTTTCACGCGCCTGACCCCGGAGGGTGTTGCCGAGGCCTGGAAAAGTGATCCGCCTTCACTCCCCGCTTTCGAGGCCATGGCACAGCTGAAAGCTGCGCTGGACAGCCTGCCCAAGCCGGATGCCGCGGTGTTGCAGCATGCGGCGCAGTGGGTAAGCGCCCGCTTTGAAGAAGAGAAGCGGCGCCGTGCCGAGATGGGGTTTGACGACATGCTGCTTAGGCTCGATGCCGCCCTGCACAGCGCTGGCGGCGAACGTCTGGCCACCCTGATTCGTGAGCAGTTTCCGGTAGCGTTGATCGATGAGTTTCAGGACACCGACCCGGTGCAGTACCGGATCTTCGACAGCATCTATCGCCTTGAGGGTAACGACGAGCAGACCGGGCTGTTCCTGATCGGCGACCCGAAGCAGGCGATCTATGCGTTTCGCGGTGCCGATATCTATACGTACCTGCGCGCCCGGCAGGCCACCGATGGCCGTTGGCACACGCTGGACACCAACTACCGCTCCAGCCATGCAATGGTCGCGTCGGTCAACCATGTCTTCAGGCGCGCAGAACAACGTACACAAGGTCGCGGAGCGTTCCTGTTTCGTAATGATCAAAGCAATCAGGTGCCGTTCTCCGATGCGCTGGCCCAGGGGCGCAAAGAGACCCTGGAAGTCGACGGCGCGCCACTGACTGCACTCACGGTCTGGCATCTTGAAAGCGAACAGCCGGTGTCCGGGGTTATTTATCGCCAACAGTTGGCGGCCAGTTGCGCCAGCGAGATCGTGCGCCTGCTCAACGCCGGTCAGCAGGGCCGTGCCGGTTTCGCCATGCTTGATAAACCGCTGCGCGGGCTGCGTCCGGCCGACATTGCGATTCTGGTCCGCGACGGCAAGGAAGCGCAGGCGGTGCGTCAGCAACTCAGTGCGCGTGGCGTGCGCAGCGTTTATCTGTCGGACAAGGACTCAGTGTTCGCCGCTCAGGAAGCCCACGACCTGTTGTCCTGGCTCAAAGCCTGTGCCGAACCCGATTCCGAACGTACGCTGCGTGCCGCGTTGGCTTGTATCACGCTGGACCTGCCGCTGGCCGAGCTGGAGCGTCTGAATCAGGACGAACTGGCGTGGGAACGGCGCGTCATGCAGTTCCGTGGCTATCGTGCCGTGTGGCGCAGCCAGGGCGTCCTGCCAATGCTGCGCCGCCTGCTACACGACTTTGCCCTGCCGCAGACATTAATGACGCGCACCGACGGTGAGCGAGTACTGACCAACCTGTTGCACTTGTCTGAACTGCTGCAGCAGGCCGCCGCCGAACTTGACGGCGAACAGGCCTTGATTCGGCATCTGGGCGACCACCTGGCACTGTCCGGTCAGGCTGGCGAAGAACAGATTTTGCGTCTGGAAAGCGACGAGCAACTGGTCAAGGTGGTGACCATCCACAAGTCCAAGGGCCTGCAATATCCGCTGGTGTTCCTGCCATTCATTTGCTCCTCGAAACCCGTGGACGGCAGTCGCCTGCCACTGCAGTTTCATGACGCCGACGGCAACTCGCAGATCAGCCTGCAGCCCACCGAAGCGCTGATTCAGCAAGCCGATGACGAACGTCTGGCCGAAGACCTGCGCTTGCTCTACGTGGCGCTGACCCGTTCCGAACACGCTTGCTGGCTGGGCGTTGCCGACCTCAAACGCGGCAATGCCAGCAACTCGATGCTGCACCGTTCGGCGTTGGGTTATTTGCTGGGTGGCGGTGTTGCGCTGGCCGAGTCGGCAGAGCTGAAAGTCTGGCTGCGTGATCTCGCGCAAGGCTGTGATGCGATTGCCTTGCAGCCTGTTCCCGAGCCCACTGACGAACGCTTCAATGCGCCGCGCAACGAAGCCGCGCTGGTCAAACTGCTGGTACCCAAACGTCGCGCTGCCGAGAACTGGTGGATCGCCTCCTACAGCGCCCTGCGTATCGGCGACACCGTAACCACCGGTGCCGATGAATCGCCTGACAGTCCGCAGGCACAGAAGCTGTTCGACGACGAGCGCCTGGACCCTGAAGCGCCGCGTGACATTTTGACCAGCGGCGGCGATATCCACCGCTTTCCGCGTGGCCCCAATCCCGGCACCTTTCTGCATGGACTGCTTGAGTGGGCTGGCAACGAAGGTTTTGCGGTGACCGCTCACGCGCCGGACAAACTGCAGGACGCCGTTGCCCGGCGCTGCAATCGGCGCGATTGGGCGGGCTGGATCAATACCCTGAGCGATTGGCTGCAGCACATGCTGAACATGCCGTTGCGTCTGTCGCCGGATGCCACACCGGTCGCGCTGGGTGAGCTGGACCAGCCCAATCAGTACCGCATAGAGATGGAATTCTGGTTCGCCAGCAACAACGTCAATGTGGCGCAGATGGACGCTCTTGTGCGCCGCTTCACCCACAACAACGCGCCGCGTGCTGCGACCGAAACGGTCTCGCTCAACGGCATGTTCAAAGGCTTTATCGACCTGACGTTCGAACACGAAGGCCGTTATTACGTGGCTGACTACAAGTCCAACTGGCTGGGCACCGACGACACTGCGTACACCGAACTGGCGATGGAAACCGCCATTCTCGACAACCGCTACGACCTGCAATACGTCCTGTACTTGCTGGCGTTGCATCGTCAGCTCAAGGCACGGATGGCCGACTATGATTACGACCAGCACATGGGCGGTGCGCTGTATCTGTTCCTGCGCGGCAGCCGTTCGGTCTCTCAGGGCGCGTATTTCGTCCGTCCACCACGCGAACTGATAGAGAGTCTGGACCTTTTGTTTCAGGGTAAACCGTTAGCGCATGACCTGCCGGGAGCATTGGCATGAGCCGCTCGTTCGACGATCTGTTGCCCACCGCGCTGGACGACATCAGCCTCGCTGAATTGAGTCCGCTGACGCGCGTCGGCGATCTGTTGATCCTGCTGGAGCGCTGGGTCGAGCGCGGCTGGTTGCGTGCGTTGGACAAAGCATTTGTCGCGTTCCTCAGTGACCTCGATCCGCACGCCGATCCACTGGTGCTGGTGGCTGCGGCGTTGACTAGCCATCAGCTCGGCCACGGTCACGTCTGCCTTGACCTGTACGAGACCCTCAAAGAACCGGACTTCGCCCTGTCACTGCCACCCGAGGGCGATCAGCAAGGCGGGACGATGCTGCTGCCCTCACAACTGCTGGCCGCGCTGGACGGTGCCGCGTGGTGCCAGGCGCTGGCGCGCAGCATGCTGGTGGCCGAAGTAGGAGACTCAAGTGCCGAGGCGTTGCAAAAACCATTGGTGCTTGCCGAGCGACGTTTATACCTGCGCCGCTACTGGACCTATGAACGGCGTATCGCCACAGCCTTGCGTCAGCGCCTGGCGCAGAGCGAAGCGCCGCCGGAGGATCTGCCGCAACGCCTGAATGCCCTGTTCGGGCCTGCGGACTCAGCACCTCAAGCCATTATCGACTGGCAGAAACTTGCCTGCGCGCTGGCGACCCGCAAGGGCTTCAGCATCATCACCGGCGGCCCCGGTACCGGCAAGACCACAACCGTGGTGCGCTTGCTGGCGTTATTGCAGGCCCCGGCGGTGCAGAGTGGCCAGCCGTTGCGCATCCGTCTGGCGGCACCTACCGGCAAGGCGGCGGCCCGGCTGACCGAGTCCATCAGCCAGCAAGTGCAGAGCCTGGACGTCAGCGACGACGTACGGCAGAAAATCCCCAGCGAAGTCACCACCGTCCACCGCCTGCTGGGCAGCCGCCCCGGTACCCGGCACTTTCGCCATCACGCAGGCAACTTACTGCCACTGGACGTGCTGGTGGTTGATGAAGCATCCATGATCGACCTGGAAATGATGGCTAATTTGCTCGACGCATTACCGCCGCATGCGCGCATGGTGCTGCTCGGCGACAAGGACCAGTTGGCGTCCGTTGAGGCGGGTGCCGTACTGGGCGATTTGTGTCGCGACGCCGAAGAAGGTTTTTACAGCCCTGAAACTCAGGCCTGGCTTGAAGCTGTCAGCGGCGAAGACCTCAGCAAAGGTGCCTTGCGCCAAGGCGATGCGCAGCACCATCCGTTGGCCCAGCAAGTGGTGATGCTGCGCCACTCGCGTCGTTTTGGCCAAGGCAGCGGTATCGGCCAGTTGGCCCGACTGGTCAACCAGCAGCAGGACCAACAGGCCCGCGCGCTGCTTGCGGCTGGCAGTCACGACGACCTGTTCGCCCTGGCCCTCAAGGGCGAACAGGACCTCAAGTTCGAACGCCTGGTCCTCGACGGTCTTGGCAGGGGCGAGCAAGGTCCGCAGGGTTACCGGCATTACCTGAACGTACTCGCCGCCGAGCGGCCCGCCCACGATTCGGCACTGGACGACGCGTGCTGGACCCGTTGGGCGCGCTCGGTACTCAGCGCCTTCGACGCCTTTCAACTGCTGTGCGCTGTGCGCAAAGGCCCGTGGGGCGTGGAAGGCTTGAACCAGCGCATTACTCATGCGCTGTTCAACGCAAAGCTGATCGAAAGCGAACAGCAATGGTACGAAGGCCGCCCGGTGTTGATGACCCACAACGACTATGGCCTGGGCTTGATGAACGGCGACATTGGCATCACCTTGCGCCTGCCCGAGCGCGACGGCGACGGCAAGCAAGTGCTACGTGTCGCGTTCCCGCGCAACGACGGCAGCGATGGCGTGCGCTTCGTCCTGCCCAGCCGCCTCAATGAGGTAGAAACCGTGTACGCCATGACCGTACACAAATCCCAGGGCTCGGAATTCGCCCACACCGCCCTGATCCTGCCCGAAGCGCTCAACCCGGTACTGACCAAAGAACTCATCTACACCGGCATCACCCGCGCCAAACACTGGTTCAGCCTGATCGAACCCCGCCAGGGCATCTTCGAAGAAGCCCTGCGCCGCAAGGTCAAACGCCTGAGTGGGCTGATGTTGGGGCTTTGAGCATGTCCATGCTGTCCGGTAATCCGTTACCGGGCAGTATAAGTACGAAGTCGAGGGTCATAATCCCCATGCTCTTCAACCGGGTTCAGGGGGCAATTTAAAAGGCCAAGGTGTAACTGCATGACGGTGGATAAAGCGTGTGCTGTGGTTCTGCGAGACCGGGGAGTGCTGGAGATTCTGGCATTTGAGCATCCGTTGGCAGGCCTGCAATTGGTCAAAGGCAGTGTGGAAGCAGGCGAATCAACTTGCGCGACTGCTGTGCGGGAGTTAATGGAGGAGGCCGGGATTCAAGCGACAGCAAAGCGAAACCTGGGTGAGTGGCACTCCACCATAACGGGACATATCTGGGCATTTCATGAATGTGAGGTGGCTCAAGACCTTCCCGATAGCTGGGTGCATTTTGCAGAGGATGATGGAGGACACGATTTCAGATTCTTCTGGCATCCGCTGATGAGTGAGCCGTCTGACAGATGGCACCATATTTTCAAGGATGCCTTGAGCTTTCTCAGGGAGACCGTTACTTGAATCTGGGTATGGGTCAGCTCTTCTTTAGGTGCCGGGAGTGTCTTCTGTGTTTACTCATTGGCTGTGCCGAGTTTGACGTGGCGCGGGTAGCACGCCTCAGGGCTGGAAGGGGTCTGCTCGCCCAGGACACTGTTTCGGACGAGCAATGACCTCAGGCGCCGTTTTCGCCGTGTCGATCCTGCCGATATCATCAAGATAGATGTCTATCGTACTTCCCCATTTAGGCGTGATGTCGATGCACTGCTTGAAACCCTTATCGGTCCACCAATCGAACATCATGAAGAAGTCCCCATCAGGGAATATGTAGCTGAACTCAACGGCTGAGCCGCCGTGCCTGATATCGCCCCTGTGGATTCTGTCCTGAGTGTTCCACACGTATCGAAACTCCTCCTTGCTATTCGGAGAAAAATTGACAGCTACGACCGGCGAGGAAAAATACCAAAAAGCCACAGGAAGGATGCCGAGTAGAAGAAACATCCTGCAGCCATATCGGATCTTGGGTTTATGGACAGGCATGTATTTGGACCCCTTTACCCCATGGCTGGGGCGGTACTGCAAGCATTTCGTCCATGACCATCTTTGCAGTGACGCTTCCTTTAAGATGTCGTCCGCGTTCTGCTTGGGTGCTGTGATGGGGTTACTTTGGTAGTGCTGATAGGGCACTTTAGGACCGAAAAGGGTCAGGTTCCCCTGCACACTGTTTTAAACGAGCGATAACATCATGGTCAGTCGCAGCAGTGTCGATTCGACCTTTATCATCAAGGTAAATTTCTATCATCCGCCCCCATTTCGGTGTTACGTAGAAACACCTCTGAAATCCCGTGTCGGTCCACCAATCGAACCTCATGAAGAAATCTTTATCAGGGAAGATTTGGCCCCACTCGACCGCTGAGCCGCCACCTGCGGGCATGTCACCCTTATAGATTTGATGCTGAGTGTTCCAGATGTATCGAAACTCTTCCTTTCCTTCATGAGAAAAATTTACTGCCACGACTGGAGAAGCTAAGTACCAAAAAGCGATAGGGCCGACCAATAGGCCAACAAGCAGCCAACGGCCATACCCGGTTTTAGTTTTGCTTGCATTTGTGTTCACGGATGCCTTTTCCCCGTGCTCCAGGTGCTACTGCAAGAACTTCCTTCATTACCATTTGTGCCGTAATTCCACCGGTGGGGTTTTGGCTGAACAGCTTGATCCCAATGCTAATCGAAATCCGGTCTGGGGCGTCGTCCCATGCACGGAGTCCATCAATGTCGGCCGAGCGATTAGGCCCCGGAAGTTTTCTTTCCTCTTTCGGTTTCTGTAGGACCTCGACTGCTTTCCTGAGTGTGTCTGAAACGATCTGCTCAGCACCTGCGCCATCCAAAAGGATGCTTTCGGAAAGCCCACCAACTCGCCCGACGTATCCATAGTGAATGTTCGACCAGATGTCATAGAAGTAATCGTAATCGCCCTGTTTGTGGTAGACGACGCCATCGTATTTCGCGGCGAGTGTCGGTTTGTGGTCCCACGGGCGATTCTGACCAACACGTTCTGCCCAGATAGCAAAAGCCTTTGCTTGCATACCGGCCGCCATGCTGTAGAAATCCGGGCCGGGACCAAGGCGCAGGTAAAATGGAAGCGCCTCATACTCCTTCATCTTTGCCGCCGCATCGAAGCTATTGAGGTCTTTCATCTGACGAACTTCTGGACTATTGATGTTGACGTTCATCTCTCCAGCAATATAAGTCGCCAGCTCTTCCATCCTGTCAGGGTGTTTGCAAACAACAGGTTCCGCTTTTGACTCAGGCTCCGCATCTGAGGCCTTACCGCCAGCCTCAGGACCTACCAAAGCGTTCGCCGCCAAGGCTTTCTCCGTGAGCTTCGGATCAGCCAGCAAGGTCGCCATCTTCTCATTGTCCACGGAACCGTCTGGCCGGAAGGCTCCCAGCGCCATGAAGTTGATAATGGCCGCGCCAGCAGCGCCGCCCATGACGAAGCCGCCACCAACATCACTTGAGCTCGTGATGATTGTCCCGCCGTGACTGGTGAGGCTTCCCAAGTGGGCCATGGGGCGGCCATTCACCAGAATGGAAGGAAAGCCTGTAGTGATGACCGCACCACACCCGCAGGTATCACCCACACGTGCCGCACCCCTGCCGTTGATGTTGACGTCACCGGACGCCGAAGCGATAGGTGTTGTACCGTGACCCGGTAATGGGCAGGCGTGCTTGTCGCCCAATCGGGCTGAAGAAATCATTGCATGCCGTCCCTGCGTTTTTGATCCGTAGACAACAACCAGCGTTTAGTTGACGCGTGGGAGGCTACCGGAAGCGCAAAAGGCGGTATGTAGGGGAAATCTTAGTTTTGCGAAGGACCTTGAGAACCTGATCTAAAAGTCGGGGTCACCTCAATGGGAGCGGACCAGCATGGGAGTATCAGTTTTTTTGTGTTCGGGCTGGTTAGGGCCTGCCGTCAGGCAGGCCCTTGTTTTACCAGCTCGGTCTGGTAAATCGGTCTCCGTACAGGATCGCAAATTGATTCATTGCCACTTTCCAGTCGTGTGCCGCATGACCCCAGTTGGCGGTGATGTTGCGCAACCCAAGCCATATCAGTTTCGTCGCAGCCTCATCGGTCGGGAAGTGCCCTCGAGTCTTGATGATCTTGCGTAACTGGGCATTGATGCTCTCGATGGCATTGGTCGTGTAAACCACTTTGCGAATGCCCGCCGGAAAAACAAAAAACGGTATAACCCGATCCCAGGCGCGACGCCATGCAGCAACTACAGTCGGATACTGCTTGCCCCAGGGGCCCGCTTCAAAGGCGTTAAGCTCTTGCTCAGCCACATCGGCATTGATCGCCTGGTAGATCGGCTTGAGTGCTTTGGCCAGTGCCCGACGTTTATCCCAAGCGGCATAGTCCAAGCTGTTGCGGATCAGATGCACGATGCAGGTTTGCAGCGTCGTGGCAGGAAAAACCGCCCCCAACGCCTCCGGTATTCCTTTGAGGCCATCCGTGACGGCGATCAGAACATCTTCAACGCCACGAGTCTTGAGGTCGTTGAACACCTTCATCCAAAACTTGGCACCCTCGGTGCTCTCGATCCATATACCCAGAATGTCGCGCGTGCCATCAGGTAATACCCCCAGCGCCAGATAAATAGCCTTGTTGCACACTAACCCCTCGTCCCGGATTTTGACCCGTAACGCATCGAAGAAGATCACCGGATACATCGGTTCCAAGGGTCGTTGCTGCCAAGCGCCCACCTCTTCCATGACCGCATCGGTGACTGAGCTGATGAAGTCATGGGACACGTCAGTTCCATACTGCTCAGATAGAAAAGCGCGGATCTCACGCACCGTCATGCCCCGGGCGTACATGGCAATTATCTTGTCGTCGAAGCCTGTAAAACGTCGTTCGTGCTTGGGAATCAGGATCGGGGCGAAGCTACCATCGCGGTCTCTGGGGATATCCAGGCGAAGCGGCCCGTCGTCGGTCAGAACCGTCTTGCTGCTTTTGCCATTGCGCTGATTGGTCGACTCCTCAGGGCGCTCCGCGCCCTGAGGATAACCAAGGTGGTGACCCAGCTCGGCGCCTAGCGCACGCTCGATCAGAGCCTTCTTGAACGCCATGGACGCGTCTTGAATGGCTTCGGCGCTCATCGGGCCTTTAACAAACTGCTCGATCAGCTCTTGGGGAATCGAGGGCAACTCCCTCGCTGTTGCATTGGCGGACTTCTTTTTGGTCGGCATACATGCACCTCTAGCTACATGTTATGCCCGAACACAAAATTTCTGACAGTCTCACCAGCATCCGTGTGACAAACCGCCAATTCCGGTCTGCCCCGCTACTAAAGGCCACCTGATCCCTTGAAAATCTGTCACTGAAGGAAGCGGACAGCGCAATTTTCCCCCCAACAAAAAACCCTTATTCAACTCCGTCACTTCCCGAATGTAATCCCACAGCAACGTAATCCGCTTGAGCTTCCTCAAATCCTCGCGGCAATACATCCAGAATTGCCGAGTAATGTTCACTTCTTCTGCCAGTACCGGCAGCAGCCTCGGGTCTTGGGCGGCCAGAAAGCACGGCAGGATCGCCAGTGCGCGGCCTTGTAGCGCGGCGGTGTATTGGGCGATGACGCTGGTGCTGCGCAGCTGTGCCTGGGCGTTGGGCAGCAGGTTGCTCAGGTACAGCAGCTCGGAGCTGAACGCCAGATCGTCGACGTAGCTGATGAAGACGTGTCCGCTCAGGTCGGCTTTTTGCTCGATGGCCGGGTGGCTATCCAGATACGCCTGGGTCGCATACAGGCGCAGGCTGTAGTCGCAGAGTTTGCAACACACGTAGGGGCCGTGTTCCGGGCGCTCCAGGGCGATGACGATGTCTGCCTCGCGTTTCGAGAGGCTGATGAAGTGCGGCAGCGGCAGGATATCCAGCGAAATGCTCGGGTAGCTGTCGAGAAAGTGGCTCAGTTGCGGGGTGATGAAAAAGCTGCCGAATCCTTCAGTGCAGCCCATGCGGATATGCCCGGATAACGCGACGCTGGACCCGGAAACCTGTTCGTAGGCCATGTGCAGCGTGCTTTCGATGGACTCGGCGTAACCCAGCAGGCGCTGACCTTCGGCGGTCATGATGAAGCCGTTGTTGCGCGACTTTTCGAACAGCAATGTGCCGAGCGAGGTTTCCAGCGAGTTGATGCGTCGCGACACGGTGGTGCAGTCAACGGCCAGGCGCCGGGCTGCGCTGCTGACTTTACGGGTGCGTGCCACTTCGAGGAAAAACTTCAGGTCATCCCAGTTCAACAGCCCCAGGGAGGTGATGTTTTTTTGCATGTTGACCCTGCTTTTATCTGCATTCTTGTTAGAAGTTTGCACATCTATACTCCAAAGCACGCCCCCTGACCAACTCAAAAACAAGACTGCCGGGAGACCACGGCGATCCATCTGCACAACGACATTGAGGATGTGATCGGCGCTCAGACTTCCCGATTCAAGTACCAGCTCCACCGCCACCAGCACTGGTTCGAGACCGGCGATGGGCACAGCAGCCAGTACCTGCATCATGATTCGATCACCGTTGGTGTGACGCCTCAGTCCGCGTTTAAGAAGCTGTAACGGTTTTGGCAGATCAGCAAATGGAGCGCCATTGCGCAGTGCACCAGGCTTGCGTTCGATGAGTGGGATGTAGTGCTGCCAGTCAAAACCGACCTGATCTCGATCAAAGAGGCGCTCGTGACTGGCGATCACCGTTTCGTCGGCAATGACCACGATTCGCGAAGGGTACAAACGGCTGCTGACCCATTGACCCACACGCTCGCAAGGCACCGAATAACGATTGCGCGCCACGCTGATCAGGCAGGTGCTAGAGACACGGACGGTGCGTTCCACGTAGCCATCAAAGGCCGTCGGCATCGGCATCATTTCAGCCTGCTCCAGCTCCAGGACTTCTGCCACCGTCAAACCGTTGTACTGCGGATGTACAAGTTCAGCCCAGAGCGTACGACAGCGTTGGCCGAGCCAGACGTTCAGCTCCTCGAAGGTATGGAACATGCAATTTTGAGCATCGAGCCAGATTCGCCTCCGGCTGTCTTGCACGTTCTTTTCGACGATGCCTTTCTCCCAGCCAGAGGCCACGTTGCAGAAGTCCGGATCGAACAGATAGTGCGCGCACATCACGGAAAACCGGGCATTGACCGTGCGGCCTTTGCCTTTGTTAACCTTGTCGACAGCCGTTTTCATGTTGTCGTAGATGCCGCGACGTGGCACGCCACCCAACGCTCCAAACGAACGTGTATGGGCATCAAACAGCATCTCGTGGCCTTGACTGGGGTACGCAACCAACCAGAACGCGCGACTTGCGCACAGCTTCATATGGGAGACCTGGATACGTCGAAACAGGCCACCGATCAGCAGGCCTTCTTCGCTCCAGTCAAACTGAAAGGCCTCACCGAGGGCAAAAGTCAGCGGTACAAAAGCGCGTACAGACTTGCCTTGCTCGCACCGCCAAGAGCGGACAAACGCCGTGAGCTGGCTGTAACCGCCGTCATAACCCTCGGCCTTGATCTGCTCAAAAAGTGCCTTGGCGCTCCTACGGTTGTGTTTTGGCCGGAACGAATCAGCCTTGAGCGCCTGCTCTAAGGTCTCGTGAAAAGGGTTGAGCTTATTGAAGGATGCGCACCGTTGGTACGCTGGTTGATTGGCTTCGGGCGCTCTGACCCATTTTCGGATGGTGTTTCTCGACAGCCCGGTACGCTTGGCTATCTGATGCAGCGAGAGCTTGTCGCGGAAGTACATCCGCCGGATTTTTCCCAACATTTCCATGCTGATCACCCTGTGTTCTCCTGCTCAAAAAGTGAGCAGAAGCAGTTGAACACCTGGGTCAGTTTTCAGTCGGCAGAACAGCCTCTACTGGGTCAGTTTTCGGTCAGCGGCAACAATACATGTCCAGGAACGAGTCGTTCATCACGTCCGTGAAAAGCTCGCCCATTCGGTCGGGGTCTTGAAACGCTTCTACCGGCCATTTTTCTTGGTTCAGGGCGACGTGATTGAGGACTCTGTTGTGAACCGCGATGGCGGGCCTTGCCTGTTTTAGGTAGTAGCTGTGCAGGGCTCCGTAGACTTGCTCTGCAAAGGCGCTGCCATGGGAAATCCAGACCTGCTGGATGCTCAGGTACTTGGTGTGACGCTTCCGGCTGAACAAAGGCCAACCATTCCAATACCGTAGAGTGTTTTTAGAACAGGCAGCAAGCATCTGCTCCCAGTCTTCTATAGCCCCGTCTGAGAGGTGCTCCGAGTCGAATGAGCTGTCATTGCTCGGATCAGGCACGAGTAGCGATGTGAATTTTCTGATGTACCTGCGGCGTGCCTGCGCGCCTAAATCTACGAGGCTGCCGTCTTTAAGGGCCGCCACGAGCAATCCAACCACTTTTTCAATCGTGCCATCAGTCAGGCAGGTCGCACCCAGTGGTGTCTCCGACACGTGGGCGACACACTCGATCAGGCGTAGAGCTTGGCTGTCCGAAGCGTCTGCAGCGACCATATGCGCTCCGATTATCTCCTCAGATTCCGCCGATACCCACTGGAGAGGGTAGTTGGGTAGTGACCTTGAGTATTTGATGATTGTCATTGAGTTTGGTAACCATTAAGTTCTTTCTTGTGCCCATACTAGACGGGTTTGTTAGGTTGACAAGAAAATACATTATGGGGAAATAGTGGATAAGGGCAGCGATGGTTTCTACAAGGGCTGGGTCGCCAAGGCGCTGGTCGATTCAAGCCAGGCTGGCAAGGGCATCATCACCCAGGCCGACCTCGATCATTACAAGACCCGCGAGCTGGCTCCGGTCGAATGCGACTACCGTGGCTACCACGTGGTGTCAGCGCCACCTCCAAGTTCCGGTGGCGTGGTGATCTGCCAGATTCTGAACATCCTCGAGGGCTACCCGATGAAAGAGCTGGGCTTCCGCTCGGCGCAGGGTATGCATTATCAGATCGAAGCCATGCGTCATGCATACGTAGACCGCAACAGCTATCTGGGCGACCCCGATTTCGTCAAGAACCCGGTCGAGCACCTGCTGGACGTGAAGTACGCGGCCAAGCTGCGTGAGGCCATCGAGCCGCAAAAGGCTGGCGACTCGAACAAGATCAAACCGGGCGTCGCGCCGCACGAAGGCAGCAACACCACCCATTATTCGATCGTCGACAAATGGGGCAATGCGGTCTCGGTGACCTACACCCTGAACAACTGGTTCGGCGCGGGCGTGATGGCCAGCAAGACCGGTGTGATTCTCAACGACGAAATGGATGACTTCACCGTCAAGGTCGGCGTGCCCAACATGTATGGTCTGGTGCAGGGCGAAGCCAACGCCATCGCGCCGGGCAAGACGCCGCTGTCTTCGATGAGCCCGACCATCGTCACCAAGGATGGCAAGGCCGTAATGGTTGTCGGCACGCCGGGCGGCAGTCGCATCATTACCGCGACCTTGTTGACCATGCTCAACGTCATCGACTATGGCATGAACATTCAGGAGGCCGTGGATGCGCCGCGTTTCCACCAGCAATGGCAGCCTGAGGCGACCAACATCGATACCTTCGCGGTCAGCCCCGACACGCTGAAGATTCTTGAGAGCTGGGGCCACAAGTTTGCCGGTCCGCAGCCACTCAATCATGTGGCAGCGATTCTGGTCGGCGCGCCTTCGCTGGGCGGCAAACCGGTCGGTAACAACCGCTTCTACGGTGCCAACGACCCGCGTCGCAACACCGGGTTGTCACTGGGCTACTGAGTCACGCTGCTGATCACTCCACGGTTCCGAGCTTCAGGACCGTGGCGTTTTCGTTTCTGGTGTCGGGTCAGTTGCTTACCCAGCGCTGTCTGCTCCAGCTGCTCAACGCGTCAACGGCGAACACCAGGATCAGCATCGCCAGAATCACGGTGCTGGCCTGCGCTTCCTGAAACAGGCTGAGACTTATGTAAAGCATCTGGCCCAACCCACCCGCGCCAACAAAACCCAGCACGCTGGCCATGCGAATGTTGTTCTCCCAGCGTTACAGCGTGTAGGCCAGCAACTGCGGCCACAGGTTGGGCAGGGTGCCATAGCCGAATGCCTGCCAGGCGCTACCGCCTTGCAGGCGAATGGCAGCGGCGGGCTCGGGCGCGGTGTTTTCCAGCGCTTCGGCAAACAGACGGCCCAGAACGCCCGTGGTGTGCAGTGCCAGCGCCAGCGTGCCTGCATTGGGGTCGAGCCCGGCAGCCAGCACCATCAACACGGCCCACACCAGTTCCGGAATGGCACGCAGTGCATTGAGCAGCAGACGACTCACGCTGCGCAACGGCCAGCCCAGGCGACCGGCAGCGGGCAATGCCAGCAACAAACCTGCGATGGCCGCCAGCAATGTGCCCAGTGCAGACATTGCCAGAGTTTCCAGAGCGCCCTTGCCGATTGCCTGCAAATGCTCACTGCTGAGGTCCGGGCTCATGAAGCGCAATGCATAACGGCCCATCTGCGTCAGGTTGTCATGACTGCCCAGGGTGAAGAGGTCGAGGCCGAGGTACATAAACGATGCGATCACTGCCGTAATCATCGCCAGCACCAGCAGCAGATTGCCTGCGCGCTTCATGTGAACTGCCTGCGCAGCAGGCGGCTGAGCTGGTCGGCGAGCAGCACCAGCAGCAGGAAGGTCAGCAGCATGCTCGCCACTTCGTCACCGGCGAACATGCGCATCGACAGGTCGATCTGCTGACCCAGTCCGCCTGCGCCGACGAAACCCATGACCACCGAAGCGCGCACGGCGCACTCCCAGCGGTACACAGTGTAGGACGTCAATTCGGCTGCCGCGTTGGGCAGGATGCCGTAAGCCAGCGCGGCGAGGCGTCCGCTGCCCGATTGAAGCAGGGCGTGGGCCGGGCGTTGGTCCACCGATTCGAAAATCTCGGCGTATACCTTACCGAGCATGCCTGCGTAAGTGATGGCGATTGCAAGTACGCCCGCGGTCGGACCCAGGCCGACCGCGCGCACGAACAACAGCGCCCAGACGATTTCCGGCACGCTGCGCAGGAAGATCAACACGCCGCGTACCGGCCAGCGCAGGCATTGGCCGAGCCAGCCGGGACGCCCGCCGCGTGAGGCGGCCGACAGGGACAGCGCCTTGCTGGCGAGCAGGCTTGCCGGTACAGCCAGCAGCAGAGCAAGGGCGATGCCAGCCGTGGCGATAGCCAGCGTTTGCAATGTCGCCTCCAGCAACAGCCCGAGGAATTCTGCAGAGTGCGCCACAGGCCAGAACCCAGCGAGAAAGCTGCCCATCGTCCGCGCATTATCGGCTTGCAGCAGTACCAGCGGATTCAGTTCGGCCAGACGAATGCCCGGCCAGAGCAGGGCGACCGCCAGCAGCGTCAGCAACAGGCGTGGCGTTGCCGCCGGGTCGCGCTGATCCTGAGTCAGCATCGTGGCGTCCAGGGTGTTTCAGACACATCCGGGGCAGGCTGAGGGCTCAGTTGTTCATTGGCATACAGGGTGTCGAGATGCTGCCGGTCGACCTCGTTTGCGGCGAGGTCGAAGTGAATTTGCCCGTCGCGCACCCCGATGATTCGCGGAAAGTGCGCCAGCGCCAGCTCCACCGCATGCAGGCTGGCGACCAGCGTCACGTGGTGCTCGATGGCGTGCTGGCATAACAGCGCAAGGGTGTGATCGGCCAGACGCGGGTCCATCGCCGAAACCGGCTCGTCGGCCAGCAGCAGTTCAGGTGCCTGATACAAGGCGCGGGCGATGCCAACGCGTTGCAGCTGCCCGCCAGACAACTGCTGGCAGCGCTCGAACAGTTTGTCCGCGAGGTCCAGACGTGCCAGCACTTCGCGGGTGCCAGAAACGTCCAGTGGGTGCAGCAGGTTCAGCAGACTTTTGCCCAGCCCCCATTGACCAAGTTTGCCCGCCGACACCGCAGTGATGACCCGCTGGCGCGCGGGTAACGGCGGTGCCTGATGGACCAGCGCAATGCGGCTGCGCAGTCGCTGGCGGCGTTTGCTGGAGAGCTGCCAGGGATCAGCCCCCAGCACTTCCAGTTGTCCGGCACTGGGCGGCAACGCGCTGGCCAGCAGGTTGAGCAGCGTTGTCTTGCCCGCACCCGACGGCCCGATGATCGCAACCCGCTCGCCACCAGCGATGTTCAGATCAAGACCGCGCAACGCCAGTGTGCCGTCGCTGTGGCGCAGTTCGATGCCGGACAGACGCAGGGTCATTTCACCAGGTCGGCAGCGCGAGCGGCTTCTTCGATGCCTTTGTAGTTCTCTGGTTTGGTCTCGATGAAGCGGCTGGCAGCCTGAAGATCAAGGATTGCCTTCTGCTCCGGGTTGGCCGGGTCAAGGTCAAGGAAGGCCTGTTTGATCTTCGCCGCCAGCGCCGGGTCGAGGCTGCCGCGTACAGTCCAGTTGTAGTCGAAATACGTTGGCGTGGTCTGGAAGACGTGAACCTTGCTGGTATCGACCTTGCCGCTGGCGACCAGTTTGTCCCACACGCTGGCGTTGAGCACGCCCGCATCGACCTTGCCCGCCTGAACCCAGGCAGCGGTTGCGTCATGCGCGCCGGAGTAGGCGACGCGGCTGAAGAACGTTTCCGGCTTGATGTTTTCCTTGAGCATGAAATAACGCGGCATCAGGCTGCCGGAAGTGGACGACACCGAGCCAAAGGCAAACGTCTTGCCCTTGAGGTCTGCCAGGGTTTTCACGTCCGGATCGGAGGTTATGAATTTGCTGGTGAACTTGGCGTCCTGCTCACGCTGTACCAGCGGCACGGCGTTACCGGTCTTGAGGTTGACCTGAACGAAGGTGAAGCCGCCCAGCCAGGCCATGTCGAGCCGGTCAGTGGCCAGTGCTTCGACCACTGCCGGGTAATCGGCGACCGGAACGAACTCGACTTTCATGCCCAGGCGTTGTTCCAGATAGGCACCCAGCGGCTTGAACTTGCGCAGCAGTTCGGTGGGCGCTTCGTCGGGAATGGCCGAGACGCGCAGGGTGTCGGCAGCGTGGCTGGTCAGGGCGGAGAAGGACAGGGCAAGGCCGGCGGCGAGCGCCAGGGTACGCTTGAGCATGGAGGTTCTCCGGTTCAATAGCGGAAAAAGGATAACGTGACGCCCGCCAGCACGAGCAGGCGGCGCTTCACAGGATTCGGTGGTGATGCGCGGGGATTATAAGAGGCATGGCGAGAAAGGCCAGTTCGGCAGATTCATCGCCCGAGTGCACGATCGGCGCACGACGCGGTTTGCGCTGATAAGGGAACAGCCCCTAGACTCCACAGCCTGTTTCCCAGTAACCGAGAGTGTCGCAATGAATGAGCCAATCCGCCTGACCCAGTACAGTCATGGAGCAGGGTGTGGCTGCAAGATTTCCCCCAAGGTGCTGGACGTGATCCTCGCTGGCAGCGGCGCTCAGAACCTCGACCCCAAGCTCTGGGTTGGCAATGCTTCGCGTGATGACGCAGCGGTCTATGCGCTGGATGACGAGCGCGGCGTGGTCTCGACCACTGACTTCTTTATGCCTATCGTCGATGACCCGTTCGACTTCGGCCGTATCGCCGCGACCAATGCCATCAGCGATATCTACGCGATGGGCGGCGACCCGCTGATGGCCATCGCCATTCTCGGCTGGCCGGTCAACGTGCTGCCACCCGAGGTCGCTCGTGAAGTCATTCGCGGTGGCCGTGCCGTCTGCGACGCGGCCGGTATTCCTCTGGCGGGCGGGCACTCCATCGACGCGCCGGAGCCGATCTTCGGTCTGGCTGTAACTGGCGTGGTGCAGAAGAAGCACATGAAACGCAACGACACCGCCCAGGCGGGGTGCACGCTGTAGCTGACCAAGCCGTTGGGCATTGGCATTCTCACTACTGCCGAGAAAAAGTCGAAATTGCGCGATGAAGACATCGGTCTGGCGCGCGACTGGATGTGCACCTTGAACAAGCCGGGCAGTCGCTTCGGCAAGCTGGCCGGGGTGCTGGCAATGACCGATGTCACCGGCTTCGGTCTGCTCGGGCATCTGGTTGAAATGGCTGATGGTGCAGGCCTGACCGCTCGTCTGGATTACGCCGCTGTACCGCGCCTGCCCGGCGTCGAGCATTACATTGCCGAGGGCTGTGTGCCGGGCGGCCCGTTGCGCAATTTTGAAAGCTATGGCGACAGGATCGCTGCGCTGAGCGATGCCCAGCGCGACCTGCTGTGCGACCCGCAGACCAGCGGCGGTCTGCTGGTCGCGGTCAGCCCTGAAGGTGAAGCCGAGTTTCTGATCGTGGCCGCCGAACTGGGTCTGCTGCTCAACCCTATCGGCACCCTGCGTGAGCGATAGACCCACGCCGTCGAGGTGTTCTGATGGCCGACAACAGCAGCGACTACCGCGCATTGTTTCTCAACGACGTGCCGATGATGGACGCTCGTGCTCCGGTGGAGTTTTCCAAGGGGGCTTTTCCTGGCGTGATCAACCTGCCGCTGATGAACGACATCGAGCGGCAGAAGGTCGGCACCTGCTACAAGCAACACGGCCAGGACGCCGCTATCCAGCTTGGGCATCAATTGGTCTGTGGTCAGGTCAAGGATGAACGCGTCAATGCGTGGGTCGAGTTCGCCAAGGCCAATCCGGATGGCTACCTGTATTGCTTTCGCGGCGGGCTGCGCTCGCAGACGGTCCAGCGCTGGCTGAAGGATGCCGGGGTCGACTACCCGCGCATCATTGGCGGCTACAAGGCGATGCGCACGTTCCTGCTGGATACCCTGCACGAGGCAGTGAGCGAGTGCGATATCGTCGTGCTCGGCGGAATGACCAGCACGGGCAAGACTGAAGTGTTGACGCAGCTGCGCAACAGCCTGGACCTGGAAGGCATCGCCAACCACCGCGGCTCCAGCTTCGGCAAGCGTGCCACCGGGCAACCGGCGCAGATCGACTTCGAGAACCGGCTGGCCATCGACCTGCTCAAGAAGCGTGCAGCCGGTATCGAACAATTCGTCGTGGAAGATGAAAGCCGTCTGGTCGGCAGTTGCAACGTGCCGCTGGAGCTGCATCAAACAATGCAGGGCTGCCCGATGGTCTGGCTGGAAGACAGCTTCGAGAACCGTGTCGAGCGCATTCTCGACGACTATGTGATCAACCTCTGTGCAGAGTTCATCACCGTCAAGGGCGAAGAGCAGGGCTTTGGCTTGTTTGCCGAGCGCCTGTTGCAAAGCCTGAACAACATTCACAAACGCCTCGGCGGCGAGCGTCACCAGCGCCTGTCAGGCCTTATGCAGACAGCGCTGGAAGAGCAACAGCGTAGCGGTACGGTTGACCTGCACAGGGGCTGGATCGAAGGTCTGCTCGGCGAATATTACGACCCGATGTACGCTTATCAGCGCGAACACAAAGCGGCGCGTATCGAGTTCGCCGGCAACCAGGTGGACGTGCTGGACTATTTGCGCGAGCGGTCTGACAAACGTTAGGCCCACCCTTTATCAACCTGGCCAGGGATGCCATGCATTCGATCTTCGACTTCTATCAAACCCTCGGCTGGGGCCTTTCGGCTTTGGTGATCGGCACCTTTCTGCTGGCCGGAACGGTCAAGGGTGTCATCGGCCTCGGCCTGCCCACTGTGGCGATGGGCTTGCTGGGGCTGGCCATGCTACCGGCGCAGGCTGCGGCGCTGCTGATCATTCCATCGACCTTCATCAACGTCTGGCAACTGGCGACGGGCGGAAACCTGCGACCGCTGCTGAAGCGGCTATGGCCGATGCTGGGCATGATTCTCATCGGTACTCTGGCCGGGGCTTTCTGGCTTGGCATGAGCGGCAGTCATTCGATGACACGAGCATTGGGCGGTGCGCTGTTTCTTTATGCGTTGAGCGGGCTATTGCTGCCGACCTTCAAGGTTGCGGCCGCCAAAGAGCGCTGGCTGGGGCCGTTGTGCGGCCTGATTACCGGGGTTATCGCTTCGGCCACCGGTGTGTTCGTGATTCCCGTAGTGCCTTATTTGCAGGCTTTGGGGCTTGAGCGCAATCAACTGGTGCAGGCGCTGGGCTTGTCCTTCACTGTTTCGACGCTGGCGCTGGCCGCGGGCTTGTCGTGGAACGGTGCACTGGGCGGCGCAGAACTGGGCGCATCCACGCTGGCGCTGATACCGGCCCTGTTGGGCATGCTGCTGGGGCAACGGCTGCGCCAGCGAATCAGTGCGGTGCTGTTCAAGCGCGTGTTCTTCATCGGCATGGGCCTTTTGGGGCTGCACCTGCTGATAAAAGGTTGAGCCTGATGAGGTAAACCTGTCTTCATCCGCTCACGCATTTCGCTCAATAGTCTTCGCGCCATTCGTGACTGTGAGGCAAGAGTATTTTGCCCTTCGCTGTCTTACTCACAGGCGCGCATCTCTTTACTCTCTGCTCATCCATTAATCACCTCCACCTCAGCCTCAAGACGGCCGGGGTCGGGTTGCGAGAGATCAGCCATGAAAAAAGTATTGTTCCTCAACGGCGGCAAGCAGTTCGCGCACTCCGATGGTCGCTACAACGCGACCCTGCACGAGGCGGGCGTAGCGTTCATGGACCGCGCCGGTTTTGATGTGAAGGAAACCTTCATTGACGGCGGTTACAACGTGGCCGAGGAAGTGCAGAAGTTTCTCTGGGCTGATGTCATCGTCTGGCAGATGCCTGGCTGGTGGATGGGCGCACCCTGGACCGTGAAGAAATACATTGATGAAGTATTCACTGAAGGGCACGGCAGCCTGTACGCCAATGATGGCCGCACCCGTTCGGATGCGTCGCAGACGTATGGCAGCGGTGGCTTGCTGCAGGGCAAGCAATACATGATTTCCGCGACCTGGAATGCGCCACAGAAAGCCTTCGATGACGCTTCTGATTTCTTCGAGGCCAAGGGCGTCGACGCGGTGTACTTCCCGTTTCACAAGGCCAACGAGTTTCTGGGTATGACCGGGCTGCCGACGTTTCTGGCAGTGGACGTGATGAAAATGCCGAATATCGAAGCGGATGTGCAGCGTTACGAGGCTCACCTGGGCAAAGTGTTTGGTGCGCAGTAAGCGCAACCTTTGCACTGAACAGCGCTAATATCCTCTGAGCGTTGAGCAGGGGACAACAGTGAAAGCCAGATCTGATGAATTGCAGGTGTTTGTCTCGGTCATCGAAAGCGGTTCGATTTCCGCGGCGGCAGAGAAAATGGGCCAGACGCCCTCCGGTGTCAGCCGTACCCTGTCACGTCTGGAAGCCAAGCTTGAAACCACGCTGATCAACCGCACGACGCGGCGCATGGACCTGACCGAGGAGGGCAAGTTCTTTCTGGAACGGGCCCGCCATATTCTTGAGCAGATGGAAAGCCTGGAAGAAAGGCTCTCTTCCTCCCGGCAGACGCCCGCCGGCCGCTTGCGTATCAATGCCGCATCACCGTTCATGCTGCATTGCATCGTGCCGCATGTGGCGGAGTTTCGTCAGCGTTACCCGGATATCGAACTGGAGCTCAACAGTGATGACTGGTTCATCGACCTGCTTGAGCAGAGCACCGATATCGCCATTCGAATCGGCGTGCTGCCTGACTCGACCCTGCATGCCCGCTCGCTGGGCAGTTGCCTGCTGAATATCGTCGCCAGCCCGGCTTACCTGCAACGCCACGGCTCCCCGAAAACTGCAGAAGACCTGGCGCAACACGTATTGGTGGGTTTCACACACGTGGAATCTCTCAATCAATGGCCGTTGCGCCACGCTGAGGGCGATCGCCTGTCCATCAAGCCTGTCATCTCGGCATCCAGCGGTGACACCTTGCGCCATCTGGTGCTGGAGGGCGTGGGAATCGCCTGTCTTTCCGACTTCATGACCAATGATGACCTGCGCGAGGGGCGGCTGGTCTGTCTGTTGAAGGGCGCCAACAGTGGCTATCGTCAGCCGATTCATGCCGTGTACTACCGCAATTCGCGACTGGCGTTGAGGATTCAGTGTTTTCTGGATTTCATGCAGGAGAAACTTGCTGGCTACATATACTTAAGGTGCTTGAGCGCGATGGGCGTTGTGCGCAGGTAATAAAAAGCCCGTCACGCTGGACGGGCTTTTCGGCTGCGATGGCTGTCAGTGTGTGCGGGCGACCGCAAACTCGCTCAGCTCGACCAGTGCATCCCGGTACTCGCTGGGCGGCAGGGCGTCCAGACAGGCAATCGCGCGGGCGGCATAGTCACGGGCCAGTTGTGCGGTGTAGTCCAGCGCTCCAGCGCTTTCCACAGCATCGCGGATGCTTTCCAGATCTTCCAGACCACCTTTCTGGATCGCCTGACGAACCAGCGCGGCCTGCTCCGGGCTGCCTTCACGCATGGTGTAGATCAGCGGCAGGGTAGGCTTGCCTTCGGCAAGGTCGTCGCCGACGTTCTTGCCCAGGGTTTCGGCATCGCCACGGTAGTCCAGCAAGTCATCGACCAGCTGGAAAGCCACGCCCAGATGGTCGCCGAAGGTGCGCAGCGCTTCGCTCTGTACCTCTGGTGCGTTGCACAGGGCTGCGGCACTGTGAGTCGAGGCTTCGAACAGCATGGCTGTCTTGCCGCGAATCACTTCCATGTAGGTTTCTTCAGTGGTGCTGGCGTCGCGAATCTTCGACAACTGCAGCACTTCGCCTTCGGCAATGATACGGGTCGCCTTGGACAGGATTCTCATGACTTCCATCGAGCCCAGTTCGACCATCATTTCGAACGAGCGCGAATACAGGAAGTCGCCGACCAGCACGCTGGGCGCATTGCCCCACAGTGCGTTGGCGGTGGATCGGCCACGACGCATGCCGGACATGTCGACGACGTCGTCATGCAGCAGGGTTGCGGTGTGGAGGAATTCGATGGTGGCGGCCAGCAGGCGAAGGTCATCGCCTTCGCGGCCCAGCGCCTTGCCACACAGCAGTACCAGCAACGGACGCAGACGCTTGCCGCCTGCCGACGTAATGTAATCACCGATTTTCGAGACCAGCGGTACGCGCGACGTCAGTTGCTTTTTGATGATAAGGTCAACGGCACTAAAGTCGTCCGCCACCGCGCGATAGAAGGCTTGGGGTTGCATCAGCGACACGTGCTCCGGATAGGTTGCGCCGCATGCTAGGTCGCGGGGTAGAGCGTGTCAAGGTATGACGACCCGCCTCTTGCAACACACGAATGCCTTGCGTACAATCGCGCACCCTAACTTTCCTGGGCAGCACCTGCCTTACGCAATGCAAACGGGCCGTTCCAGCCCCATGCAGCCATGCCAGCCGATACTCTTCTTATAAAGAGCTGGGTGAGCAGGATTTTCGGAGAAATACCATGTACGCAGTAATTGTTACCGGTGGCAAGCAGTACAAAGTCGCCCCAGGTGAATACCTGAAAATTGAAAAACTGGAAATCGCTACTGGCGAATCCGTCACTTTCGACCGCGTTCTGCTGGTTGGCAATGGCGACGACGTCAACATCGGTGCTCCAGTTGTTGCTGGCGCTACCGTTGTGGCTGAAGTGGTTTCGCAAGGTCGTCACGATAAGGTTCGTATCATCAAGTTCCGTCGTCGTAAGCACCACATGAAGCGTATGGGCCACCGCCAGTGGTACACCGAGATCAAAATCACAGGTATTCAGGCTTAATTCAGCCTAATCCTCATTTGGAGAATTGACTCATGGCACACAAAAAAGCTGGTGGTAGTACCCGTAACGGGCGCGACTCAGAAGCCAAACGCCTTGGCGTGAAGATGTATGGCGGCCAGGCTATCATTCCTGGCAACATCATCGTGCGTCAGCGCGGTACCCAATTCCACGCTGGCTACGGCGTTGGCATGGGTAAGGATCACACCCTGTTCGCGAAAGTGGAAGGCGTGATCAAGTTTCAGGTCAAGGGCGCCTTCGGTCGCCGCTACGTGAGCATCGTTCCGAAGACTGAAGTCTCCGCAGCGTAATCACGCAGTTGCTTAAAAGCCCTGTCTTGCGACGGGGCTTTTTTGTTTGTAGAGGTAGAGAGGCAGGTGAGTCTCTTGCAAAACTGTTTGTGCGGGCTGTTGTGATGTTGACCCCTGGGGTCGCTGGTTTCTGATCGGTATCGCAACGCTCATTTTTGCAAGAGTCTTATGTAATTTATGTGGTTCTGCTCGTCCCTGTGGCGGGAGTCGTGCGTTATGAAATTTGTAGATGAAGTATCCATTCGAGTAAAAGCCGGTGACGGTGGCAACGGTTGCATGAGCTTCCGTCGCGAAAAATTCATTGAAAACGGTGGTCCGAACGGTGGTGATGGTGGTGATGGTGGCTCGATCTTCATGGTCGCCGACGTCAACCTGAATACGCTGGTCGACTACCGTTATACCCGTCACTTCGATGCCGAGCGCGGCTCCAATGGCGGCAGCGCAGACTGCACGGGTCGCAAGGGTGAGGAGCTGGTACTGCGTGTGCCGGTCGGGACCACCATCATCGACGCCACTACCCAGGAAATCATCGGTGACCTGACTAAAGACGGTCAGCGTCTGATGGTCGCCCAGGGCGGCTGGCATGGTCTGGGTAACACTCGATTCAAATCCAGTACCAACCGTGCTCCGCGTCAGACCACGCCGGGCAAGCCGGGTGATCAGCGTGATCTCAAGCTCGAGCTGAAAGTGCTGGCCGATGTTGGTTTGCTGGGCTTGCCAAACGCTGGCAAGAGCACCTTCATTCGCTCGGTATCCGCTGCCAAGCCAAAAGTCGCCGACTATCCATTTACCACGCTGGTGCCAAACCTGGGCGTTGTCAGTGTCGATCGCTGGAAGAGCTTTGTGGTGGCCGACATTCCAGGTCTGATCGAAGGTGCATCCGATGGTGCCGGTCTGGGGATTCGCTTCCTCAAGCATCTGGCGCGTACCCGCCTGCTGTTGCACCTCGTCGATATGGCGCCGTTGGATGAAAGCAGTGCTCCGGATGCCGCTGAAGTGATCGTCAACGAGCTGGAAAAATTCAGCCCGTCGCTGGCCGAGCGTGATCGCTGGCTGGTGCTGAACAAGTGTGACCAGATCCTCGAAGAGGAGCAGGAAGCGCGCAAGCAGGAGATCGTTGATCGTCTGGAGTGGACCGGCCCTGTTTACGTGATCTCTGCGATTGCCAAAGAAGGCACCGAGCAGTTGACCCGCGACATCATGCGTTACCTCGAAGAGCGCAGCCAGCGTATCGCCGAGGAGCCTGGTTATGCTGAAGAGCTGGCCGAGCTGGATCAGCGCATCGAAGACGAAGCCCGTGCTCAGTTGCAGGCGCTGGATGATCAGCGTGCACTGCGTCGCAGCGGCGTGAAGAGCGTGCATGACATTGGTGACGATGACTGGGACGAAGAAGATGTGGACGATGAAGACGGTCCGGAAATCATTTACGTCCGTGACTGATCGCTTGAAGTAAACTTGAACGCCGCTACGATTGTCAGCGGCGTTTTTGTATCCTGAATTTGAAAATCTCTGGCTAAGGTTGGAAGAAGATGCGCAGCAAAGTGACGGGCGCCCAGCGCTGGGTTGTGAAGATTGGCAGTGCCTTGCTGACCGCGGATGGCAAGGGCCTGGATCGCAACGCCATGGGTGTTTGGGTGGAGCAGATGGCGGCGCTGCATGAGGCGGGTGTCGAGCTGGTGCTGGTGTCTTCCGGGGCGGTGGCTGCCGGTATGAGCCGTCTTGGCTGGACGGCCCGACCCAGCGCCATGCATGAGCTCCAGGCTGCTGCGGCCATCGGTCAGATGGGCTTGGTGCAGGCGTGGGAATCGAGTTTTGCCGAGCACGGCCGGCATACCGCGCAAATTCTGCTGACCCATGACGACCTGTCGGACCGCAAGCGCTACCTCAATGCCCGCAGTACCCTGCGCACGCTGGTCGAGCTTGGGGTTGTGCCGGTCATCAACGAAAATGACACAGTGGTCACCGACGAAATCCGTTTTGGCGATAACGACACGCTGGCGGCGCTGGTTGCCAATCTGGTCGAGGCAGATCTGTTGGTCATCCTGACTGACCGCGACGGCATGTTCGACGCTGATCCGCGCAACAACCCGGAGGCTCAGCTGATCTACGAAGCGCGCGCCGATGACCCTGCGCTGGATGCTGTGGCTGGTGGTACAGGTGGCGCACTGGGGCGCGGTGGTATGCAGACCAAGTTACGCGCTGCGCGGTTGGCGGCGCGTTCCGGTGCGCATACCGTCATTGTCGGTGGGCGTATAGAGCGCGTGCTGGCGCGGCTCAAGGGTGGCGAACGTTTGGGGACATTGCTGTCTCCCGAGCGCGGCATGCTCGCGGCGCGCAAGCAGTGGCTGGCAGGGCACCTGCAAACTCGCGGCACGCTGGTGCTGGATGATGGCGCTGTTGCGGCGCTGGCCAAGGATCAGAAAAGCCTGCTACCGGTGGGTGTCAAGCTGGTCCAGGGCAGCTTCCGGCGTGGCGAGATGGTGGTATGCGTTGCCTCGGACGGTCGCGAGATCGCTCGCGGGCTGAGCAACTACAGTGCTATCGAAGCCCAGAAAATCATTGGTCACTCTTCCGAATCCATCGTGCGCGAGCTGGGATATATGGCCGAGCCTGAGCTGATTCATCGGGATAACCTGATCCTCGTCTGACTCGAGGCTGCAAAAAAGGACTATTTGATGCGCTTCATGAAAGGTTTGTTGGCGGCCGCGTTGCTGATGCCGGTGTTGGTCTCGGCTGAAGAGATCGGTCAGGTGTCGACGGTGTTCAAGATGGTCGGGCCGAACGACCGCATCGTGGTCGAGGCGTTTGACGATCCCAAGGTCGACGGTGTGACGTGCTATCTGTCGCGCGCCAAGACCGGTGGCGTGAGGGGTGGTCTGGGGTTGGCCGAAGACCGTGCCGAGGCGTCCATTGCCTGTCGTCAGGTCGGGCCTATCCGCTTCAAGGAAACCCTCAAGGATGGCGATGAGGTCTTCAAGGAGCGTGCGTCGCTGGTCTTCAAGACCATGCAGGTGGTGCGCTTCTTCGACAAGAAGCGCAATGCGCTGGTGTACCTGGTCTATAGCGACCGGGTCATTGAAGGCAGCCCGCAGAATGCCGTGACCGCCATTCCTATCCTGCCATGGACAACCGCGCCCGCGCCTTGATGTGGCTCAGGGGTGGACGCAGAGCGTCCAGAACGGCATGCCGACGCGGAGCGTCGCACGATAGTTGAATTACCGTTCCTCACGCTCCAGCGTGGGAATGTCTGTCGTGACGCTCTGCGTCACAAGTTCCGTTGCACCGGCTACTTTCCAGCAGGCAATAAAAAACCGACCCTGAGGTCGGTTTTTTAACAAGCGGGTCGCTTAGGCTGCAGCAGCAAGGCTCAGAGCCTTGATGTGACCGTTCAGACGACCTTTATGGCGAGCAGCCTTGTTCTTGTGGATGATGCCTTTATCGGCCATACGGTCGATAACAGGAACAGCCAGAACATAAGCGGCTTGCGCTTTTTCTGCGTCTTTTGCGTCGATGGCTTTAACTACATTCTTGATGTAGGTACGAACCATGGAACGCAGGCTGGCGTTGTGGCTGCGACGCTTCTCAGCCTGTTTTGCACGTTTTTTGGCGGAAGGTGTGTTGGCCACCGTCGAGCTCCTCGAAAGACTTTGTGAAATAGCAAACAAAATAGGCCGCGAATCATGCCGATGAGTTGAAGTCTTGTCAAGGGCAGTTAAGGTGTTCCGCTGAGTGGTTGCTACATTTGACCGGAGGATTTATTTCCGGCCTGTGACCTGTAAACTCGCGGCCTTTGCTTCGGGCGTTTTTGCGGCGCGAAGTATCGCATAAATGGCGGGCTTAATCGCCCATCCTTTGCCAAGGCGCACAACTCTTTCAATGAATCTACTCAAGTCACTCGCCGCCGTAAGCTCTATCACCATGGTTTCCCGGGTTCTGGGCTTTGCTCGCGACACCATCATCGCGCGCACTTTCGGAGCCGGAATGGCCACCGATGCGTTCTTCATCGCTTTCAAACTGCCCAACCTGCTGCGCCGGATTTTCGCAGAGGGCGCTTTTTCCCAGGCGTTCGTGCCTATCCTGGCGGAATACAAGAGCCAGCAAGGGGAGGAGGCGACCCGCACCTTTGTCGCTTACGTCACCGGGTTGCTGACCCTGGCGCTGGCGCTGGTGACGCTGCTCGGAGTGATCTTTGCACCCTGGGTGATCTGGGCCACCGCGCCCGGCTTTGTCGACACCCCGGAGAAGTTTGCGCTGACCTCGGACCTGCTGCGGGTGACCTTTCCTTATATATTGCTGATCTCCCTGTCATCGATGGCCGGGGCGATCCTCAATACCTGGAACCGTTTCTCGGTGCCTGCGTTCGTGCCGACGCTGCTCAATGTCAGCATGATCTTCTTCGCGCTTTTTCTGACCCCGTACTTCGATCCCCCTGTCATGGCGCTGGGCTGGGCGGTGCTGGTCGGCGGCCTGCTACAGCTGCTCTACCAACTGCCACACCTGAAAAAGATCGGCATGCTGGTACTTCCGCGCCTGAATTTGCGTGATACCGGCGTCTGGCGCGTAATGAAACAGATGCTGCCCGCCATCCTTGGCGTTTCTGTCAGTCAGATTTCTCTGATCATCAATACGATATTTGCCTCGTTCCTTGTCGCCGGTTCGGTGTCATGGATGTACTACGCCGACCGTCTGATGGAATTACCCTCCGGCGTACTGGGTGTTGCGCTGGGTACGATCCTGCTGCCGATCCTGTCGAAAACCTACGCGCAGCGCGATCGTCAGGAATATTCGCGGATTCTCGACTGGGGGCTGCGACTGTGTTTCGTGCTGGTCCTGCCTTGCACATTGGCGCTGGGGTTGCTCGCCGAGCCGTTGACCGTTTCGTTGTTCCAGTATGGTAGATTCGATGCGCTTGATTCAGCCATGACCCAGCGTGCTCTGGTTGCCTATTCAGTCGGGTTGCTGGGGATCATCCTGATCAAGGTGCTGGCTCCCGGCTTTTATGCCCAACAAAATATCCGCACCCCGGTGAAAATCGCGATCTTCACCCTCATAGTGACTCAGTTGCTCAACCTGGCCTTCATCGTGCCCTTGCAACATGCCGGTCTGGCGCTGGCCATTAGTGTGGGGGCGTGTATCAACGCCGGGTTGCTGTTATGGCAGCTGCGCAAACAGGATCTGTTTCAGCCGCAACCTGGCTGGACGGTGTTTCTGTTTAAGCTGGTGGTGGCTGTTGCGGTGATGTCGGCTGTGCTGCTCGGGCTCATGCACGTCATGCCGGCGTGGGACGAAGGTCATATGCTGGAGCGCTTTCTGCGTCTGGGTGCGCTGGTTGCGGCGGGTGTCGTGACTTACTTCGCCATGCTTCTGTTGCTGGGCTTTCGCCTGAGGGATTTCGCCCGCAAGGCCATTATGTAGGCCCGGTTTGATCGTTGTTTTCTGGGGCCACGCCAAGAACCTTCATCCGGTCTTGGTGTGTTGCCTGTCGCCCACGGCCGTGTGTGGTTATAATCGGCCACTTTATGAGCAAGAAGTGCGTTATGCAGCTGGTTAGAGGCCTTCACAACCTGCGCCCCGAACATCGGGGCTGCGTCGCCACGATTGGCAATTTCGACGGCGTTCACCGCGGCCACCAGGCTATCCTGGCGCGTCTGCGCGAGCGTGCCGTCGAATTGGGTGTGCCCAGCTGTGTGGTGATTTTCGAGCCGCAGCCGCGTGAGTTCTTCGCTCCCGAGACCGCTCCGGCACGTCTGGCCCGACTGCGTGACAAACTCGAGCTGCTGAGTGCCGAAGGCGTTGACCGGGTACTTTGCCTGTCCTTCAATCAGCGACTGTGCAAGCTGAGTGCCGCGAGTTTCGTCGAAACCGTGCTGATCGACGGCCTCGGCGTTCAGCACCTCGAAGTGGGCGACGATTTTCGCTTCGGTTTTGACCGGGTTGGCGATTTTGACTTCCTGCAACAGGCCGGCACGACGTATGGATTTACTGTAGAAGCGGCGCAGACCGTTGAAATAGATGGCATCCGGGTCAGCAGTACCAAGGTACGCAAGGCCTTGGCTGCGTCGGATTTTGCCCTGGCCGAACGCATGCTTGGTCGTCCGTTCCAGATCACTGGACGGGTATTGCATGGTCAGAAGCTGGCGCGTCAATTGGGTACGCCCACCGCCAATGTGCAACTCAAGCGTCGTCGTGTGCCGTTGAGCGGGGTTTACCTGGTCAGCACGGAAATCGATGGCAAAACCTGGCCGGGGGTCGCCAACATCGGTGTGCGCCCGACGGTAGCGGGTGATGGCAGTGCCCACCTTGAAGTGCACCTTCTGGATTTTGCCGGCGATCTTTACGACCGGCGTTTGACGGTGGCTTTCCACCACAAGCTGCGTGATGAGCAGCGTTTCGCCTCACTGGAGGCGCTCAAGACGGCGATCAATGCGGACGTCGCCGCCGCCCGTGCCCATTGGCATGGCTAACCGCTAAACAAGAGCCTGAAATGACTGACTATAAAGCCACGCTAAACCTTCCGGACACCGCCTTCCCTATGAAGGCCGGCCTGCCCCAGCGCGAGCCGCAAACTCTGCAGCGCTGGGACAGCATTGGCCTGTACCAGAAGCTGCGCGAGATTGGCAAGGATCGTCCCAAGTTCGTCCTGCACGACGGTCCTCCGTACGCCAACGGCAATATTCACATCGGTCATGCGGTCAACAAGATTCTCAAGGACATGATCCTGCGTTCCAAGACCCTGGCGGGCTTCGATGCCCCGTACGTGCCGGGTTGGGACTGTCACGGTCTGCCGATCGAGCACAAGGTTGAAGTGACCCACGGCAAGAACCTCTCCGCAGACCGTACGCGTGAGCTGTGCCGCGCCTATGCGTCCGAGCAGATCGAAGGCCAGAAGTCAGAATTCATCCGCCTGGGTGTGCTGGGCGACTGGAGCAATCCATACCTGACCATGAACTTCGCCAACGAAGCCGGGGAAATCCGCGCGCTGGCCGAGATGGTCAAGGGCGGGTTCGTCTTCAAGGGCCTCAAGCCGGTCAACTGGTGTTTCGATTGCGGCTCGGCACTGGCTGAAGCTGAAGTCGAGTATCAGGACAAGAAGTCCTCGACCATCGACGTCGCGTTCCTGATCGCCGATGAGGCAAAACTTGCGGCGGCGTTCGGCTTGCCCGCGCTAGGCAAGCCTGCCTCCATCGTGATCTGGACCACCACACCGTGGACGATCCCTGCCAACCAGGCGCTGAACGTTCATCCCGAGTTCGAATACGCGCTGGTCGATGTCGGCGACAAACTGCTGGTACTGGCCGCCGAACTGGTCGAAAGCTGTCTGGCCCGTTACAAGCTGGAAGGCACGGTCATCGCGACCACCACCGGTCAGGCGCTGGAGCTGATCAACTTCCGCCACCCGTTCTACGACCGCCTGTCGCCAGTCTATCTGGCTGACTATGTTGAGCTGGGTGCCGGCACCGGTATCGTTCACTCCTCGCCTGCCTATGGCGTAGACGACTTCAATATCTGCAAGCAGTACGGCCTGAGCAACGACGACATCATCAGCCCGGTGCAGAGCAACGGCGTGTATGTCGAGTCTCTGGAGTTCTTCGGTGGCCAGTTCATCTTCAAGGCCAACCAGAACATCATCGACAAGCTGGTCGAAGTCGGCAGCCTGATGGACACCGAAACCATCAGCCACAGCTACATGCACTGCTGGCGCCACAAATCGCCATTGATCTACCGCGCCACCGCGCAGTGGTTCGTGGGCATGGACAAACAGCCTGAGAGCGGCGAGACCCTGCGCAAGCGTGCGGTCAAGGCCATCGAAGACACTGAGTTCGTTCCGGCGTGGGGCCAGGCGCGTCTTCATTCAATGATCGCCAACCGTCCTGACTGGTGCATCTCGCGTCAGCGCAACTGGGGCGTGCCGATTCCGTTCTTCCTGCACAAGGAAAGCGGCGACCTGCACCCACGCACCGTCGAGCTGATGGAAGAAGTGGCGCAGCGTGTCGAGAAAGAGGGCATCGAAGCCTGGTTCAAGCTGGACGCCAGCGAACTGCTGGGTGACGAGGCTGCCAAGTACGACAAGATCTCCGACACCCTGGACGTCTGGTTCGACTCGGGCACCACGCACTGGCACGTATTGCGCGGTTCGCATCCGATGGGCCATGAAAGCGGTCCACGTGCCGATCTGTATCTGGAAGGTTCCGACCAGCACCGTGGCTGGTTCCACTCGTCGCTGCTGACCGGTTGCATGCTGGACGACCACGCACCGTATCGCGAGCTGCTGACCCACGGGTTTGTGGTCGACGAGAACGGCCGCAAGATGTCCAAGTCGCTGAACAACGTGGTAGCACCGCAGAAGGTCAACGACTCGCTGGGTGCGGACATCATGCGCCTGTGGGTATCGGCGACTGACTATTCGGGCGAAATGGCGGTTTCCGACCAGATCCTGCAGCGTAGCGCCGATGCTTACCGTCGTATCCGCAACACTGCGCGCTTCCTGCTCTCCAACCTGTCGGGCTTCAACCCGGCAACCGATATCCTGCCGGCCGAAGAAATGCTCGCGCTGGACCGTTGGGCCGTTGACCGCACGCTGCTGCTGCAACGCGAGCTGCAAGAGCATTACGGCGAATACCGCTTTTGGAACGTGTACTCGAAGATCCACAACTTCTGCGTGCAGGAGCTGGGTGGGTTCTATCTGGACATCATCAAGGATCGTCAGTACACCACGGCTGCCGACAGCACCGCGCGTCGTTCCTGCCAGACCGCACTGTTCCACATCTCCGAAGCGCTGGTACGCTGGATCACGCCGATCCTGGCGTTCACCGCCGACGAGCTATGGCAGTTCCTGCCAGGCGAGCGCAACGAATCGGTGATGCTCAACACCTGGTATGAAGGCCTGACTGAAATGCCTGCCGACTTCGAAATGGACCGCGCCTACTGGGAACGGATCATGGCGGTGAAGACGTCGGTCAACAAGGAAATGGAAAACCTGCGCGCGGCCAAGGCGATTGGCGGCAACCTGCAGGCCGAAGTGACCCTGTACGCTGAAGATTCGCTGATCGCCGATCTGTCGAAGCTGAGCAACGAACTACGCTTCGTGCTGATCACTTCGACTGCCAGCGTTGCTCCATTGGTGTCTGCTCCGGCTGATGCGGTGGTTACCGAGGTCGCGGGCCTGAAACTCAAAGTGCTCAAGTCCAGCCACGCCAAGTGTGCCCGTTGCTGGCACCATCGCGAGGATGTGGGGGTAAACCCTGAGCATCCGGAAATCTGCGGCCGTTGCGTAGACAACATCAGCGGTGCAGGCGAGGTCCGTCACTATGCCTGACACCTCGTTTGGCCGTCTGGCCTGGCTGTGGTTGAGCGTGCTGGTTCTGGTCATTGACCAGGCCAGCAAGTACTACTTCGAGAACGCCTTGAGCCTGTACCAGCAGATCATTGTGATTCCGGACTTCTTCAGCTGGACCCTGGCCTATAACACCGGTGCTGCCTTCAGTTTTCTGGCAGACGGTGCCGGCTGGCAGCGCTGGTTGTTTGCCCTGATCGCCATTGTGGTCAGTGCCGTGCTGGTCGTCTGGCTCAAGCGTCTGGTGCGCGACGATACATGGTTGGCTGTTGCACTGGCGTTGGTACTTGGCGGCGCACTGGGCAACCTATACGACCGTATTGTGCTGGGCCATGTGATCGACTTCATTCTGATCCATTGGCAGAACCGCTGGTACTTCCCGGCGTTCAATGTCGCTGACAGCGCGATCACTGTCGGCGCAATCATGCTGGCGCTGGATATGTTCAAGAGCAAGAAAACCGGAGAAACCGTCAATGACTGAGCAGTCTTCGACTCAAGGCTCGTCTGGTGAGCTGCGCATCGGTCAGAATACGCAGGTCACCTTGCACTTCGCCCTGCGTCTGGAAAACGGCGATACCGTCGACAGCACCTTCGAAAAGGCTCCGGCCACGTTCAAGGTTGGTGACGGCAACCTGTTGCCCGGTTTCGAAATGGCGATTTTCGGCTTCAAGGCGGGCGATCGTAAGACCGTGGAAATTCCGCCGGAAAACGCCTTTGGTCAGCCCAACCCACAAAACGTGCAGATCATGCCACGCTCGCAGTTTGTGGGAATGGAACTGTCCGAAGGGTTGCTGGTGATCTTCAACGACGCCGCCAATACCGAATTGCCCGGCGTGGTGAAGGCTTTCGATGATGATCAGGTCACCATCGACTTCAATCACCCGCTGGCAGGCAAGACACTGAGCTTTGAAGTGGAAATCTTCGAAGTGAAGGTGATTCTGGCTTCCTGACCTTCGCCATCAAGCCCGGCCCAGGCCGGGCTGCCCGTACCAACCATGAGGCACAGCATGCAAATCAAACTCGCCAACCCCCGCGGCTTTTGTGCCGGAGTGGACCGCGCGATCGAAATCGTCAATCGCGCTCTGGAAGTGTTTGGTCCGCCGATTTATGTGCGCCATGAAGTCGTTCACAACAAATTTGTCGTCGAAGACCTGCGCTCTCGCGGTGCGATCTTCGTCGAAGAGCTGGACCAGGTGCCGGATGACGTCATTGTCATCTTCAGCGCCCACGGTGTTTCCCAGGCGGTGCGCACCGAAGCAGCTGGCCGTGGCCTGAAAGTATTCGATGCCACCTGTCCGCTGGTGACCAAGGTGCATATCGAGGTTGCCCGTTACAGCCGTGACGGCCGCGAGTGCATCCTGATCGGCCACGCCGGTCACCCGGAAGTCGAAGGCACCATGGGCCAGTACGACGCCAGCAATGGCGGCGCGATCTATCTGGTCGAAGACGAAGAGGACGTCGCCAGCCTGCAGGTGCGCAACCCCGATTCCCTGGCGTTCGTGACCCAGACCACCTTGTCGATGGACGACACCAGCCGGGTGATCGACGCGTTGCGCAAGCGCTTCCCGGCCATTGGCGGGCCGCGCAAGGACGACATCTGCTACGCCACGCAAAACCGTCAGGACGCGGTCAAGCAACTGGCCGATGAGTGCGATGTGGTGTTGGTGGTGGGCAGCCCGAACAGCTCCAACTCCAATCGCCTGCGCGAGCTGGCCGAGCGCATGGCGACTCCGGCGTACCTCATCGACGGTGCCGAGGACATGCAACAAGGCTGGTTCGAAGGCGTCGAGCGTATTGGCATCACCGCGGGTGCGTCGGCCCCGGAAGTTCTGGTGCGTGGTGTGATCCAGCAATTGCAAGCCTGGGGCGCCACCGGTGCGGATGAACTCGCCGGTCGCGAGGAGAACATCACGTTCTCCATGCCCAAGGAATTGCGCGTCAAGTCGCTGCTCTGAAGCTGCCTACCTGCACAACGCAACATCACGCTTCGTGTCCTCTATCCTGACCCGTCCAGTCGGCGCAACTATCACGCGATAGCTGCTGACCGGCTGGTCGTTTAGGCACACATGCAACGTGCCGTTGGTTCTGTTGCGCAAGTTGCCCAGGCCGTTGAAACTCAGTCGTTCCGTCACTTTCTGGTTGCCGACCACGCGGGTCATTCCGCCATTGGCGCGCTCTACAAGCAGCGTATCGTTTTCGTCGGGGCCTTTGCCGTCCAGGTCGAGTATGATCCGCCAGCCGTTGCTCCAGTCACCTTCAATGGCATGAATCGTCACAATCTGATTGCGCGTTATAGCGGCGACTCTTGCTGAACGGATACCGCTGGCCAGCTCCTGAGCGGCGGCGAGCCCGCGACTGGATTCGATCAGTTGCTTGAAAGAAGGTGTTGCGACGTTGGCCAGAATGCCGATCAGTGCAACGACGATCAATAATTCGATCAGTGTGAACCCTGCATGCCTCATATGCTTTCCTCCCTGGAAACCGCGGTTTCAGAACCTTGCGGGCGTTCGTCGTCACAAAACAACCGTACGTCCCGCTATGGATTTTCCTGCGGCATTGCTGCCTTATAGTCGTAACGTCTAGGAGACACTCAATGCGTCATATAGCCAAGGGATTCAGCCTCATCGAATTGTTAGTCACTGTGTCCCTGGTGGGCATCCTTGCGGCTATCGCTATCCCGAGTTTCACCAGTTCCATTCAGAGCAACAAGGCCGACACCGAGCTCAGCGATTTGCAGCGGGCGCTCAACTATGCGCGACTTGAGGCGATAAACCGGGGAGTGACGGTGCGTATTGCACCGACCAGCGGGACGGCGTGGACTGGCGAATTGCAGGTTTATCTGGTTTCCGATGCCAACAAGAAGGCGCTTCGTACAGTGGCTGCAATGAGCAGCGGCGGTACGTTGGTGGCGGATCCCAATGTGGCGGCATTCGATTTCAACAATCTGGGCGGGCTAATCGCGCCGTCTTCGCTGGTAACCATGACCTACACCCGAGGCAGTACTACCAAAACCATGAGTATCTGCCTGACAGGCCGGATCGTCCTCAGTGGAAGCTGCAATGCCCAATGAAACCCGACATCGCCAGACCGGCATGACCCTGATCGAGGTGCTGGTTTCGGTACTGATCCTGGCTATAGGCCTGCTGGGGGCCGCCGCTATCCAGCTTAATGCCCTCAAATACACCGACAGTTCGGCCATGACCAGCCAGGCCAGCTTCATTGCGTACGACATGATGGATCGTATTCGGGCGAATGTTGATGGCAATGCGAGTGCCAACGGGTCGACCAATGTCCTGGCGAACTATGCCCTGGCGAGTCTGGCTACGGAGCAAGTCGCCAACCCGAACGATGCCAGGGTGCAGGATTTGTATGATTTCAAAACCAATATCGTTAATTTTGCAGGCGCAAGCGGCACGGGCAGTATTGATGTCAGCAAGGCTCCGGAGGTGACTATCATCATTGGTTGGAGCGATGCACGCGCTGCGGGTTCGAGCAATCAGGCAACAGGGAGTACGACCGTCAGTCCGACCACTCAGAGCTTCAAACTGGTCTCCCGGATCGGGGTCAACCCATGAGAAAACCGTCCCAAGGCTTCGGTCTGGTCGAAATCATGGTGGCGCTGGTGCTGGGGCTGGTTGTCAGCCTGGGGATCGTGCAGATATTCACTGCCGCCAGAGGCACTTATCAAAGCCAGAATGCTGCTGCCCGAATGCAGGAAGATGCCCGGTTCATACTGAGTAAACTGATTCAGGAAATCCGGATGACGGGTATGTATGGTTGCCTGAGTTTCAAGGACTATACTCCAACGCCGCCTGCGATCAATTGGCCTATCGCGCTTGATAATCCTATTTTCTGGGATAATACGAACAAAACGTTGACCTTGATAACCAGCGATGTCGGTACAGGAGGCAGCCAACCGACGTGGACCATTGTTTCGGATTGCAGGACCGATACTCAGCTTTATGCGGGTGCCCAAGCTCCGCTCGCAGGGCAGACGGCTTTTCCGCTACGGCAACTGCTCTACACGCTGACCGGAACAAATCTGAATATCCAGTACGGAACGGGGGGCGCTGTGCAACCGCTGTTGCAGAATGTAGTGGATTTTTCAGTTTCCTTTGGAATGGCAGGCAACCCGATGTCCTATACCACGGCCGTCACCAACGCCAATGCTGCCAACGTACGTAGTGTTCGCATAAGTCTGACGCTTCAAGATGGTCAGAACGGCTTGGTCAAGAGTCAGCAGTACAACGTCGTTGCCTACTTGCGTAACCGCTTTTGAACGGGTCGAGCATGAACAAGACCGTGCAATATCAAACGATAAGGCCTTTTCCCGTCAGGCAGCGTGGCATGGTGTTGCTGGTCAGTCTGGTATTTCTGTTACTTCTCACGCTGCTGGGGATTTCTTCGATGCAGAACGCTACCCTGCAGGAAAAAATGGCGGGTAGCGTGACGATTCGCAATCAATCGTTCCAGTCCGCTGAGGCGCAGTTGCGCTTGGGGGAGTCCTCGATACTGGCTGCCAATTTTGCGCTCGCAGCTTGCAATACTACCGCCAGCTGCGCGCCGCCTGCGGAGTCCACTGTGATTACAGCTGCTGGCGTAGGTGCATCCGGTGTGAAATGGATTGGCGGAAATGGCGCGTTTTACGGCATTCAGAACCTGGGCTCCCCGTTCGGGCCTCTTGTTAAATGCATAAACCCGGACCTGCTTAAAAAGACGGTATACAGGGTGACGGCTGTTGCCATTCAAGGTACATCGCGCACTGTTCTGGAGAGTATCTATGTCACGGGTTGCTAAGTCGCTCCGCCACTTCTCCAGGTATATTTACGGGTTTTTTCTGGCGTTGTATCTGACAACGCCGGTCTATGCATTTACCCCGGCACAGGTTCCGTTGCTCAGCGCACCTGCCGTGCCTCCTAACCTGATGCTGCTCGTGGATAATTCGGGCAGCATGTACAACATTATTTGGGCATCGGGTTTTGATTCTACGATCAATCGTCCCAGCATCGGTTATTACTCCACCCAATGTTTGAGTGGCCTGATTACCGTAGTTTGTCCTTTCATGAGTACGATTTCTGGAGACGATACCCTGACGCTGGGCGATATCAACGCCACCAGCGTGGTCAATCTGTCATTAATGTGTCTCTTTGGCGGACGCGCGGTTTTTCGCAACGGCATCCAATATTGCCTCAATCTGCCCGACCCTGCCGGAAACGGACTCACGCGTTATACCGCTAATTATCTTTCCTATCTGATTGACCTGGTCAGCCCGAATCTGTTTGGGGTTCGTAACTACACCAATGGTGTCATACCCAACGATTACCGGATGAATGTTGCGAAAACTGTGGCGACCAGCCTGGTCTCCAATAACCTGACGCTCAGGATCGGGCTTGCTTCATACAACGAGCCCATTAGCGGCGATCCGGGGCCTGGAGGAAAAATTGCCCGGGTCGTTACGGATCTTTCTCCGGTGGCGGCCACCACTTATCAGCCCGCTGGCGTTACCCAGGCGCAAGCTATGGCCAACGTCAATGCCCTGAAACAGGCGATTAGCAACCTGACGCCCTCGGCCAACACGCCGCTGGCTGAAACCTATTACGAGATTACCCGCTACTTTCGAGGCATGACGCCGTTCTATCAAAGTGGCGCGACGTATGTCAGCCCGATTCAGTATCGCTGTCAGAAAAACTATGGCGTCGTGATCACTGACGGTTTGCCAACCTATGACCGAACTTTCCCGGTCAACGACCCTGACGACGTTCTGGATACCACCCGTTCACTACCCAATTGGGATTTGAACGCCGTTAACGACGGTGACAATCTGGCTGGTGACGGTGAGGGGGACACACTCTATCTCGATGATCTGGCCAAGTTTGCCTACGATATTGATCTGCGCCGTGATGCCGTCAACGCGGGGGGGGATCTGACCGGTAAAAGCTGGGATACGGCAGGTTTCGCCAAGCAGAACATAAGTACCTACACCGTTGGTTTTACCCTTTCAAACCAGATGTTGATCGATGCGGCCGACAATGATCATGGCCATGGAAAGTACTTTCAAGCCAATGACAGTTCGGCGCTTAGCTCGGCGTTGAATCTGGCGCTGAGTGACATCTATGCCAGGATGGGGTCGGCTGCTGCCGGGACAGGCAACTCATCAACGCTCCAGGTGGGTACTCAGTTCTATCAAGCGCTTTACGATCCGACCGACTGGCACGGCACCATCAAGGCTTTTAATCTGAACCCTTCAACAGGGGCGTTGGGTGCTCCTGTCTGGACCACCGATACGGCCATTGTCAGCGGATCAACTGCCCCGGTATTCGAGTCATGGAGCACCGTTGCCACTCCGGTGAAAATAACTCTGGATTACGCAAACTTCAGCGCTGCCCAGCAGGCTGCCTTGAATGCCACGTTGCCGACCAATGTCAGCGGGACAGAGTTAATTTCCTGGGCCAAAGGCACCGCCAATTCAAAGCTGCGTACACGCACCCGGCTATTGGGCGATATTGTCAATTCATCACTTGGCATGGCGATACCCGCACAAAAGACAGCTATCAGCCTGTTAGGCGATACCAGTTACATCACCTATCTGGCTACCAAAGCCAGCAATATGAATTCCAGCATTCTGGCCAATGCCAACGATGGTTTTTTCAACGTAATTAATCCTGCGGACGGCTCCAGACGATATGCTTATATGCCGTCGACTGCTCTGACGTCGCTGGCGACTATTGCATCGACTACTTATGGATCAGGCGTTCACAAGTTCACTGTGGATGGGCAAATAGCCGTTTTTGACACGCAGCTTTCCACCGGCTCCGCATGGCGGACTGTTGCTTATGGTGGTACCGGAGCTGGGGGCAAGGCGTTTTTTGCGATCAAGTTGTTTGAAGGCGTCAGTAACACCATCGGCGCATTGTGGGAGGTCAAAGCGCCGGACTCCTCGGATACCACTAATAAGTTTAACAATTTGGGGTACGCATATTCAGAACCCGATGTCGCCCGAATGGCAAATGGCACCGGAATCGTTGTGGTCGGTAACGGTTATGGCAGCTTCACCGGCAGAGCTTCGCTCTTTGTGCTGAATGCCAACACCGGGGCATTGATTGCCGAGATTCAAACGCCTGTCCTGAACAACGAAACCGATAACGGTTTGTCATCGGTCAAGCTACGGGTCAACTCTCAGAATGTGGTTCAGGCCGCCTACGCGGGCGACCTGAAAGGACGACTGTGGAAATTCGACATGAGCGGGGCCAGTGCTGCCAGCTGGAAAGTCGCGTTTTCGGGTGCACCGCTGTTTACCGCACCGCGCGGGGCCAATCAGCCGATAACAGTTCAGCCGTTTTTGCTCGATCATCCACTCAACGGCAAGATCGTTTATTTTGGAACTGGCAAGTTTCTTGAGGTTGCAGACAAACAAACCACAGACCTCCAGGACTTCTATGCCATCTGGGATGCCGACGGCGGAACAGGCAGTGTTGTCGAGGCAAATCTACAGGCGCAGGCGGTCAATGGCAGTATTGTCAGTAATGGGACTACCTATTTCACGTCAACCTCGAATCATGTGGATTGGTCAGCCAAGAAGGGTTGGTTCATGCCGCTCGCCACAGTGGCGCCTTATGTGGGGGAGCGGATTATCTACCCTGCGCTGACCAGCCGAGACCGCATAATATTTTCCACCGCTTCCGTGAACTCAGCTGATCCCTGTGAGAGCACGGGGACCGGGCGCGTGTTTGAACTGAATGCCGCCACCGGGAGTATGCTTAATTATCAGGTGCTTGATACCAACGGCGATAATCTTGTCAACAGCTTCGATCTGGGTGTAGCAGGGTTCGCTGTCGGTTCGGGCATACCCACAGTGGCTGCTATTTTCAATAACCCCAATGGAACTGAGACCAAGACTATGCAAGATTCCAGCGGTGCACCACCCTCGGGAGTGCCTGAAGTTGGGAATAACCAACGCATCATGTGGCGACAAATCCAATAGGGAAACGAATCATGCGAGCGACATCCAGGGGCTTTACGTTGATCGAACTCATGATCGTCGTGGCGATAGTCGGTATTCTTGCCGCTGTTGCGTATCCTGCTTACACCGAATACGTGAAGCGTACCCAGCGGTCTGCAATTGCCAGCCTGCTGTCCGAGCAGACCCAGGCGCTTGAGCGCTTTTATTCGCGAAGCAATACGTCTACTTATGTGAACGCTACCGTGAGCGGAGGCAATTCCTATTACACGATAGTGCTGGTACCCACTGCCACCGACTTCACCCTGACGGCTACACCTATCGCAGGCACGCTGATGGCCGGCGACAAGTGCGGCAGTTTCGTGATCACCAACACCGGTGCGCGCAGCAACACTGGCGCTACCTCGGGCGTGACCACCAAAGACTGCTGGGGCCGCTAAAACCGTTTTTCTTGTCCCGAGACCAAGATGTCCAAGCAAAAAACAGTCATTGTCGGCGGTGGCGTCATAGGTCTGCTGACCGCCTTCAATCTCGCCTCCGAGCAGGTCAGCGTCGTTTTGCTTGATCGTTCGGGCGTTGGTCAGGAGTCTTCCTGGGCGGGCGGCGGGATTGTTTCGCCGCTTTATCCGTGGCGCTACAGCCCGGCAGTCACCGCGCTGGCGCACTGGTCTCAGGACTTCTACCCGCATCTCGCCGAGCGCTTGTTCGCACAGACCGGTATCGATCCCGAGGTTCACAAGACAGGCCTTTACTGGCTCGACCTTGACGACGAACAGGCCGCGCTTGAATGGGCGGTGCGCGAGAAACGCTCATTGACCAGTGTCGATATCTCGGCGGTGAATGATGCCGTACCGGTTCTGGGGGGGGGCTATTCGCGGGCCATCTACATGGCCGATGTGGCCAACGTGCGCAATCCCCGGCTGGTCAAGTCGCTCAAGGCTGCCTTGCTGGCGATGCCCAATGTCGAGATTCGCGAGCAGTGCGAAGTCAGCGGTTTTGTGCGCGAGGGTAGCAGGGTTTCGGGCGTGAGCACGCCTTCGGGCGATGTAACCGGGGATCGGGTGATTCTGGCGGCGGGGGCGTGGAGTGGTGAACTGCTCAAGACCCTTGGTCTGGACCTGCCAGTCGAGCCGGTAAAAGGCCAGATGATTCTCTACAAGTGTGCGTCGGACTTTCTATCGAGCATGGTGCTGGCCAAAGGGCGCTACGCGATCCCGCGCCGTGACGGCCACATACTCATCGGTAGCACCTTGGAGCATGAAGGTTTCGACAAGACCACCACGCATGCCGCGCTGGAAAGCCTCAAAGCGTCGGCCATCGAATTGCTTCCGGAACTGGCCAACGCTGAGCCTGTCGCCCAATGGGCAGGCCTGCGTCCCGGCTCGCCCGAGGGCATTCCGTTCATCGGGCCCTTGGCCGGGTTTGATGGCCTGTGGCTCAACTGCGGTCATTACCGCAACGGTCTGGTGCTGGCCCCGGCTTCCTGCCAGTTGATCACTGACCTGCTGCTGAACCGCGAGCCCATTATTGATCCTGCGCCTTATACACCTTCAGGGCGTCTGCATTTACCGACTGACTGAATTCAGGCGGGCTGTGTCTCCAGTCGTCGCCCGCTGCCATCCGCCCTGATCCTGAACCAGATCGAGTACATGGCCGGCAGAAACACCAGGGTCAGCACCGTACCCGCAAAGGTGCCGCCGATCAGCGTGTAGGCCAGCGTGCCCCAGAACACCGAATGGGTGAGCGGGATAAAGGCCAGAATGGCGGCCAGCGCCGTCAGTATCACGGGACGCGCACGTTGTACGGTAGCCTCGACCACCGCTTGAAACGGGTCGAGCCCCGCCTGCTCGTTGTGGTGTATCTGGCCAATCAGAATCAGCGTATTGCGCATCAGAATGCCGGACAGTGCGATCAGCCCGACCAGTGCATTGATGCCGAATGGCTGCTGAAAGAGAATCAACGTAGGCACCACACCGATCAGCCCCAGCGGACTGGTCAGGAAGACCATGACCATGGCGGATATCGAACGCACCTGAAGAATCAGAATGATCAGCGTGACCGCCAGCATGATCGGAAACAATGGCAACATCGCTGTCATGGCCTTGCCGGACTCCTCGATTGAACCTGCCTGCTCGATCCGGTAACCGCTGGGCAGCTTGTCGATAATCGGCTGTAACTGTCGGGTTATGGCTGTCGACACATCCGGTGGTTGCAGGCCGTCGGCTATGTTGCCCCGCACAGTGATGGTCGGCGTGCGGTCGCGCCGTCGCATCACCGGTTCCTCCATACGCACATCAACGGTATCAATCTGCGACAGCGGAACACGTTGCCCGTCGACGCCGGTGAGGGTGAAGTCCATTATCCTTGCCGGATCAAGTCGGGTGTCGCCAGCGGAGCGTGCAACCACCTGCACGGTGCGAATATCCTCGCGCACTGCCGTAACGGGCAGACCTGTCAGGAGAAACTGCAGTTGCTGAGCCACCTGACTGGAACTCAGCCCCATGGCCTGCATACGGTCCTGTTGCAAAGTGAAATGCAGCGCCGGAGTACGTGTGCCCCAGTCGGTATTGACGGTGCGCATCATCGGGCTGGCGTTCAGAACCTGTTGCACCTGCGCCGCAATGCTGCGCAGTGTTTCCGGGTCGCGTCCGGCAATACGGTAAGCGACGGGGTAGGGCGAATAGGGGCCGAAGACCAGTTGCGTGACCCTTACCCGCGCTTCTGCAGCCAGCCCCTCGGAAATAGCCTGGCGCAATCGGTGTTTCAGCGTTTCACGCTGTTCCTGGCTGTCGGTACGTACCACGATCTTGGCAAATGACGGATCAGGCAATTCCGGCCCCATCGCCATGTAGAAGCGTGGCGCACCCTGACCAATGTAGGCGGTGACGATCCCGGCTTCCGCCTGTTCGGCCAGCCAGCTTTCCACTTTTGCAGCGGCTGCACTGGTTTGAGAAATCGAGGTGCCATAAGGCATCTGCAGTTCGATCAATACTTCAGGACGATCGGACACTGGAAAGAACTGTTTCTTGACCAGTCCCATGCCCAGCACGGCCAGCACAAAGAGCCCGATGACCGAGCCTGCTACCAGCCATTTGCCTGCAATGACGCGCGCCAGAATCCGACGGAAGCGGTTGTAGCGCGGCGTGTTGTAAAGCGCCTGATGTCCACCTTCGATCTGCTTCACATCAGGCAACAATTTGACGCCCAGATACGGGGTGAAAAACACGGCGACCACCCACGAGGCAATCAGCGCGATACCGACGATCCAGAACATGTTGCTGGTGTATTCGCCTGCCGTGGAGCGCGCGAAGCCGTTGGGCATGAAGCCGACGGCGGTGACCAGCGTGCCGGATAACATCGGCGCGGCGGTGTGGCTCCAGGCATACGCAGAGGCAGCGACGCGGTCGTATCCTTCTTCCATCTTCACCACCATCATTTCGATGGCGATGATCGCATCATCTACCAGCAGCCCGAGTGCCAGGATCAGCGAGCCCAGCGTGATCCGGTCGAAATTCTTGCCGCTCATGGCCATGATCACGAAGACCACCGCCAGGGTCAGCGGGACTGCGGCAGCAACCACCACACCCACACGCCAGCCCATGCTGATAAAACAGACCAGCATGACAACCAGCAGTGCGACGAAGAACTTGATCATGAACTCATCGACCGCCGAACTGATATTGACGGCCTGATCCGTGACCTTGCTCAGGCTCATGCCCAGTGGCAGTTCGGCGTTGATCGCGCCCACTTCCTGGTCCAGTGCCTTTCCCAGGTCCAGCCCGTTCCAGCCATCGCGCATGACAATCCCCAGCAGCAGCGCAGGCTCGCCGCCGTTGCGAATCATGAACGTCGCCGGATCTTCGTAACCGCGTTTTACTGTGGCAATGTCCGCCAGCTTCAATGTCCGGCCCTGTGCCACAACAGGCGTATCGCGAATTTTCTGCAGCTCATCGAAAGCGCCGTCGAGCCTGATAAATACCTGCGGTCCTCGGGTTTCGACCGAGCCCGCGGCAGTCAGCGCGTTCTGGTCATTCAGCGCGGCGAATACCGTCTGAGGGCTTATTCCCAGCGTTGCCAGTCGCTCGTGAGAGAACTCGACGTAGACTCGTTCGGGCTGCTCACCCACGATATTGACCTTCTTCACTCCCGGCACATGCAGCAAGCGCTGGCGCAGCGATTCGGCGTCACGCGCCAGTACGCGCTGCGGCTCGCCTTTGGCCTTCAGCGCGAATAGCGCGAAGGTGACGTCCGAATACTCGTCGTTGACCATCGGCCCGATAACCCCGGACGGAAGGGGCATGGCCTCGTCACCGATTTTCTTGCGCGCCTGGTAAAACTCATCCGGCACTTGCGACGGCGGCGTGCTGTCGAGCAGAGTCAGGGTTGTGAATGCCATGCCCGGTCTGGTGTAGGTTTCAGCGCGGTCGTACCAGCGCAGCTCCTGAAGGCGTTTTTCGATCTTCTCCGCCACCTGATCCTGCATCTCCTGGGCGGTTGCTCCCGGCCAGACGGACACCACGGTCATTACCTTGACTGTAAATGCCGGGTCTTCGGCCCGGCCCAGTTTGAAAAAGGCAATGATCCCGGCAAGCGAAATCAGGCAAACAAGGAACAGGGTAATCGAGCGCTCGCGGACGGCCAGCGCTGACAGATTGAAACGGTCATTACTCATGGGCGCGCGCTCTGTGCCAAGGCCGCTTGAGCGGTCACTCTTACTTGCTGGCCTTCGTGCAGAAGGTGCGCGCCAAGTGCGACTATTCGCGTGCCTGGCTTGAGCTGCGTACTGATGCGGGCTTGCTCGTCATCAAGCTGCTGAACCACTACTGGCGTCCAGTAAACCTGTGCTGGCTCCCCTTGAATGACCCAGATGCCCGGTCCCTTGCCTGCGTCATACAGCGCGCCGATTGGCACCCGCAACGTGCTTTGCCCGGCGCTATCTGCGCTGGGGATTTTCACTGTGATGGTGGTGCCCAGTGGGGTATTTGCCATCTCGCCCTCGAGTATCCAGCGAGCTTCAAAGGTGCGGGTCTGACGGTCCGCAACGTCCGACAGCTGTCGCAACCGTGTTGTGGCGTTGAGGTCCTGATTACCGAACAGCGTGGCCTGGGCGGTAGAACCGATACGGGGGCGCAGGTTTTCCGGAAGTTGAATAACCGCTTCACGCGGTCCGGCGTGTGCCACGCTTACCACGGCTTGCCCTGCACTGACGACCTGGCCTGGCTCAACGAGGGTTTCCATGACAATGCCGTCGGCATCCGCCACAAGGTCTGCGTAGCGAGTTGCATTGAGAGCAACTTCTGCCTGCGCTTCGGCTGCACTGAGTCGAGCCTTGGCCGAATCCGCCGTCGACTTGATCTGGTCGTAGCTTGACGCTGAAATGGTGCCACTGCTGCGCAGGCTTCGGTAACGTATCTCTTCGTCTGCGGCCTGCTTTGCCTTGGCTCTGGCCGCATTCACTGCTTCGCGTTGGGCGTTGGCAGCGAGCTTCAGGTCGGCTGGGTCGATACGCATCAACGGTTGACCGCGGTTGACGGCCTGCCCGGTATCGACAAACCGCTCCAGCACCTTGCCGGACACCCGAAAACCAAGATCGCTTTGCACCCGCGCCGCTACGGTTCCGGTGAAGGAACGGGGCTCCAGGCCGGCCTCCTGGAGGCTCGCAACGCGCACCAATGGCGCTTCTGTGCGCGGGTCCGCTGGCGTTTTTTCGTTGCAGCCGGTCAGGACAGCCGGCAGAACACTGGCGAGAGCAAGCAAAACGAATCGGTGCCGGAGCATGGGAATCTCAATGTGCAGTGATCAGTGTCTGCACTTTGATTCCAGTGACCAATTTAGTCAATAGTCACAAGTGTTGTTTTGTTAAGGCGACAGACTGCGCAGCACCAAGCTGGATAACTGACTCGGCCCTTCGTCGGTGTGCTCGAAGCTGTATTGCAGCAGCAGCGGGTTGATGTAGGGGCGCATGACCAAATAGATCGCCATGACCGTTTCATCAAGAGGCGTCTTGCGCTCAAAGTCGCCGGTCTGTCGGCCTTCCTGCAGAATGTCCCGGAGAGTTGCCTTGAGGTGTTCCTCGTAAACCAACGTTGCCTGCCAGCGTTCGGTAGCTGCCGATGTGGCGATTTCGTACAGCTTGCGGTCCTGCGAAAACAGGCGAATGCTGGCTTCAACGACTGATTTGAACATGCGTCGCAGCTTTTCCGGTGGCTGGTCCGTTTGGCTGATTGCGGCGCTGACTTCGGCCTCGATTTCACTCAGGCAGTGGGCGCAGATCATCTCGCCGATGGCCTGTTTGGACTCGAAGAACTTGTAAATGTACGCCTTGGAAAAGCCGATCGCCCTGGCGAGATCGGACATGGTGGTCTTGCCGTAACCGTACTGGCTGAAATGTTCGGTGGCCGCAATCACGATCTGATCACGAATCTCATGGTCCACCGGACCACGACCTGCTGCGGGATTGCTGATGTTTTTGCTCATGGGGCGGAGCTTACTGATATTGGAGTAAGTGGACAATAAGTGACATTGTTGGGGATTGGTCACGAACATTACGGTCTCAACGCACGCGACATCCAACCGGGACCGGACGCAGAGCGTCCAGAAATGGCATGCCGACGCGGAGCGTCGCAGATTATCGTTGCCCAGACACTTATCGTTCCTCACGCTCCAGCGTGGGAATGCCTTGCGTGACGCTCTGCGTCACAAATCTGCGCTGCGCCGCCTATTCAGGATAGGACGCAGAGCGTCCAGAAACGCATGCCGACGCGGAGCGTCGCACGATAGTCGGTCAGGCTGTGCCGTACGGAGCGCTCAATCCAGGCCCAGTTTCTTCAGCCGGTAACGCAGCGATCTGAAGGACAAGCTGAGCCTTTCTGCCGCTGCGGTACGGTTCCAGCGGGTTTCTTCCAGGGCCTGCAGAATGAGCTTGCGCTCGATGCTTTCCAGGTAGTCTTCAAGGTTGTCGATGTCGGCCAGGCTAGGACCGTTGTGCTCCTGGGGGCTGGCGGACTCTGCAAGGCGCAGGTCGCTGGCATGGATTTCATCGTTTTCACAGAGCGTGTAGGCGCGCTCCAGCATGTTTTCCAGTTCGCGCACGTTGCCGGGGAATCGGTAGCTCTTCAGCGTGTCGAGCGCCTGCGCATTCAGGCGCGCCACCGGTTGCGTGCCATTGCCAGCAAGTCGCTTTAGAACACTGGCTGCCAGTTGATCGATGTCCTCGCGCCGTTCGCGCAATGAGGGGACGCGCACTTCGATCACGTTCAACCGGTAATACAGATCCTGACGGAAACGGCCTGCCGCAACCTCTGCATTAAGGTTCTTGTGCGTGGCGCACAGAATGCGTACGTCCACAATCTGTTCTTGCTGGCTGCCTACACTGCGGATTGATTTTTCCTGGATGGCTCGCAACAGCTTTACCTGCATGGCCAGCGGTAGGTCGGCCACCTCGTCGAGAAACAGCGTCCCGGTATGTGCCGCCTGAAACAGACCGGGCTTGTCTTCGTGGGCACCGCTGAAACTGCCCTTGCGATGGCCAAAGAATTCACTCTCCATCAGCTCGGAAGGAATGGCCCCGCAATTCACCGGTATGAACGGTTTATCGATGCGCGGACCCTGCTCGTGGATCAGCCGCGCTACAAGCTCCTTGCCGCTGCCCGATTCGCCGCTGATGTAGATCGGTGCCTGGCTGCGGGCCAGCTTGCCGATCTGGTTGCGCAAGGTACGCATCGCCAGCGAGTCGCCCAGCAGGCGGCTGTCGATGCTGCGGGCTGGCTGGGCGCAAGGCAGGCTCAGCGCACTATTGACCAGTTCGCGCAGCCTGCCGAGGTCAACCGGCTTGGTCACAAAATCGAAAGCCCCGGCCTTGAGCGCATTAATCGCGGTGTCCAGGTTGCCGTGGGCAGTGATCATCGCCACTGGCACATGGGGGTAGCCGTGCTGAATATGCTGCACCAGCTCAAGGCCGTTGCCGTCGGGCAGACGCATGTCGGTCAGGCACATATCGAACGGCTCGCGGGCCAGCCAGTCGTGGGCCTCGGCAACATTGCGGGCGCATCGGGTGTCGAGTTTCATGCGCCCCAGAGTGATCTCCAGCAGTTCGCGGATATCCGGCTCGTCATCGACTATCAGGATTTTTTGCCGTTGGCTCATGCTCAGCTCGTTTTGAACGGGTGGGCGAAGGTTATGCGCAGACAACTGCCGCCACCTTGCCGCGGGACGTATTCCAGGTGCGCCTGATTGCTTTCGCACAGCTCGCGTGACAGATATAGACCAAGACCGGTGCCTTTGCTTTCCGTGGTGAAAAACGGCTCGAATAGCTTGGCCAAATGTTGCTCGCTGACCCCCGGCCCGTCGTCCTGTACTTCCAGAATCGGCAAATCGCTTTGTCGGTCGTGATGCAGCTTCAGCCAGACCTGCGCTGACGAATGATTTCTGCCGCTGTAGCGCAGGCCGTTCTGTAGCAGGTTGGTCATGATCTGGGTCAGTTGCCCGGAATCCATGCGGGTTGTCAGCGTGCCGGGGCTTATGTCGACATGAATCGACTGATTGGGCGCAGTGGAACTGCGAAATTCAGTGACAAAGTGTTCCAGCCAGGTTTTCAGATCGAGCAGTTCGGGCTGCGCTTCGCGTCTGCGCGACAATTGCAGAACATTTTCGATGACCCGATCAATACGCCCCGACTGATCATGAATGATCTGCCCCAGGCGTCGGTCCGCTGCGCTGAGTTCTTCCGACTCGTTGAGTAACTGTGCGGCATGGCTGACTGCGCCCAGCGGGTTGCGTATCTCGTGGGCAATCCCGGCGGTCAGGCGTCCCAGCGCGGCGAGCTTGAGCTGCTGCGCCTGATGAGCAATTTGCGACAGGTCTTCAAGAAAGATCAGCGTCTGGCGCTGATCGCCACGATTGAGTGCGGCAAAGCTCGGTTGCAGCACCGGCCCGATGGGTGAAGTCGTGACGCTGCGCGGCACCATGATCGGGTTGACGAGCCACTGACGCAGGCGTTCCACCAACTGTGGCGAGTAAGCGTCGATAACCTGGCCGACCAGTCGCTCGTGGCCGAGCAGGGTCAGGGCTCCTTGATTGGCCAGCAGCACCTGACGGTTGGCATCCAGTACCAGAATGCCGGTACGCATGCGTTGCAGAATCAGCGCGTTGAGTTCTTCAAGGCTGTCGACATCCGCTGCACGCTGTTCGGCCAGCACTTCGCTGACCTGCATGCGCGCTGTCAGCGCCTGCACCAGCATTGCGGCGGCGAAGCACAGGGCACCCAGAGAGCCAGCCTGCACGTAGTCGTTGGAAACCGACGGTGTACCGAAGCTGACATAGAACGTCAGGTAGATGATGCCGATGGCAGAAACGGCGGCGATCAGCAAACCGATACGGCCCCGCAGCAATACATTGCTGATTGCTACGGAAGCAATCAACAGATTGCCGATGCCGCTGGAAGGGCCACCCGCCGCGTAGAACAGCGCAGAGAGCATGATTGCGTCAGTCATTGCCAGACTGAACAGCTGCGCCTGACGGCTGGGACGCTCCAGCAGCACGACGACCAGAATGTTGAACACCAGATACAGCCAGCAACCCGAGCGGAACAGGTTTGGATTGGCCAGTTGCAACAGTTCGGTTTCCAGACTGCTGGAAATCAGCAGGACCAGTACCACGCCGATGGTCAGTCGATAAAGGTGGTAAAGTCGCAGAATCCTTTGCGCCTGTGGGCTGGCAAGCGAGGGCGTGTCAGCGGTCACGTGCCGCAGGGCCTTCCAGGCGGTGTGCCTCGCTGCAATACCATTGCTGTGCCTGGCTCAGCGCGCGATCCTGAGGGAGATGAACGCCACAGTGTGCGCAGCGCACCATTGGGGTGGCCGCTATTTCAGGCGGCTCGGCACGGGACTTCGGCTTGGGGGGATTGATCAGGCGCTTGACGAACCAGATCACCGCCGCGATCAACGCGGCCCACATGAGTAAGCGAACCATGACTACCAGCTTAGTGATTGACGATGGCGCAGTGTAGCCAAGGTACAGTCAGGCGCACAGTGGCTGCGGCGCATAAATGTGCTGCATAAAAAAAGAGGCCCGAAGGCCTCTTTCTTAATGCCGTGAAGATCAGTCGAACAGACCCAGGGTCATGTAGCTGAACCACGAACGGCTCTTGGTGCCTTTCGCTTCGGCGTCTTTTTCCGCCTGCTCGTCCAGCTCTGCCTGATTTTCCGGCAACAGCTCTTTCGGAATGGCGTCCTTGGCGTCCTGATACTGCTTCTTGATGTCCTGATCGGCACGGGTCTGGCCCGGTGGCAGCGGTGCGCTACCGTCGATCAGACCAAGGGTCGCTTTCGACAGCCACGAGCGGTTGTCGGCTTCGGCCTGACGCGGGGTGAACTTGCCGTCAGCCAATTGCGGGTGGTTCGGGTAGTTGGTTTTGAGCACTTCAAGGCTGGTGGCTGCCAGATCGTCGAGGTGCAGACGCTGATAGGACTCGACCATAACGGCCAGACCGTCACCTACCGATGGCGTCTCCTGGAAGTTTTCCACGACATAGCGGCCACGGTTGGCGGCGGCGACATAGGCCTGACGGGTCAGGTAGTAGTCGGCTACGTGAATTTCGTAGGAGGCCAGCAGGTTGCGCAGGTAGATCATGCGCTGCTTGGCATCCGGCGAATAACGGCTGTTCGGGAAGCGGCTGGTCAGCTGAGCGAACTCGTTGAACGAGTCGCGGGCAGCGCCCGGGTCACGTTTGGTCTGGTCCAGCGGCAGGAAGCGCGCCAGCAGGCCGACGTCCTGATCGAAGGAGGTCAGGCCCTTCATGTAATACGCGTAATCGACGTTCGGGTGTTGCGGATGCAGACGGATGAAACGCTCGGCAGCGGATTTGGCTGCTTCGGGTTCACCGTTCTTGTAGTTCGAGTAGATCAACTCGAGCTGGGCCTGATCAGCGTAGCGACCGAACGGATAGCGTGATTCCAGTGCCTTGAGTTTCTCCGTGGCACTGTTATAGCTGTTATTTCCCAGGTCGGCCTGCGCCTGCTGGTACAGCTCGACTTCGCTGAGGTTTTCGTCGATGACTTCCTTCGACGAACAGGCCGCAGTCAATGCGAGGATGGCGATCAGCAGCAGGTGTTTCACTTGCATGGCGGCTTGCGTCCCTATAACGGCCTGCTGTCTTGGGCGGGGCCGTCCTGTTATGATGAGCGCCCCGCGATACCGGCGGGACAAAAGACGCCGTATTTAACCACAAGCGCGCTGCCGAAACCAAAGGCTAGCCGCCACCTAGTCTGGTCATGTCCGAAAATATAGAACTCCGCGCAGAGGTGCCGTCCGAATTGGGCGGTCAACGCCTCGATCAAGTCGCCGCACAATTATTCGCTGAGCACTCGCGCTCGCGCCTTTCCGCCTGGATCAAGGACGGCCGCCTGACTGTGGACGGAGGCGTATTGCGCCCCCGCGACATCGTGCATGGTGGCGCTGTTCTCGAGCTGATTGCCGAGCAGGAGGCCCAGGGTGAATGGGTTGCTCAGGACATCGAGCTCGACATCATCTATGAAGACGACCAGATCCTCGTCATCAACAAGCCTGCGGGTCTGGTGGTGCATCCGGCTGCCGGTCATGCCGACGGCACGCTGCTCAATGCCTTGCTGCACCATGTGCCGGACATCATCAATGTTCCGCGTGCCGGCATCGTGCATCGTCTGGACAAGGACACCACTGGTCTGATGGTGGTCGCCAAGACCATTCAGGCACAGACCCAACTGGTTACCCAGTTGCAGAGTCGCAGTGTCAGTCGTATCTACGAGTGCATCGTGATTGGCGTGGTGACCGCAGGCGGCAAGATCGACGCACCGATCGGCCGTCACGGCCAGCAGCGCCAGCGCATGGCCGTGATGGAAGGCGGCAAGCAGGCGGTCAGTCATTACCGCGTGCTGGAGCGCTTCCGTTCGCACACCCATGTACGGGTCAAGCTGGAAACCGGGCGTACCCACCAGATTCGCGTGCACATGGCGCATATCAACTATCCGTTGGTCGGCGACCCTGCCTATGGCGGTCGTTTCCGTATTCCGCCAGCGGCCAGCCTGACCATGGTCGATTCGCTCAAGACCTTCCCGCGGCAGGCGTTGCATGCCCGCTTTCTGGAGCTGGATCATCCGACCACCGGTAAGCGCATGAGCTGGGAGTCGCCACTGCCGGATGATTTCGTCTGGTTGCTGTCGCTGCTCAAGCAGGATCGCGAGGCGTTCATCGGGTGAATGACTGGCTGATACCTGACTGGCCTGCGCCAGCTCAGATCAAGTCGTGCGTTACCACCCGCTCGGTTGGGGTCAGTCTGGCCCCGTTCGACAGCTTCAATCTGGGCGATCACGTCGATGACAGCCCGCAGGCCGTGGCGAGCAATCGCCAGCGCCTGACCGCCAGTCTCAAGGCTCAGCCCGCCTGGTTAAAGCAGGTGCATGGCGTAGACGTTGTACCTGCCGATCCATCCCGTGTCGTCGAGGCCGATGCCAGCTGGACGAGCACGCCAGGCGTGGCCTGCACCATCATGACCGCCGACTGCCTGCCCGCGCTGTTCTGTCGTCGTGACGGTACGCGTGTGGCTGCCGCGCATGCCGGCTGGCGCGGGCTGGCGGCCGGGGTGCTGGAAGCGACGGCCGACAGTTTGCAGTGCGCTCCTGAAGACATCATGGTCTGGCTGGGTCCGGCCATCGGCCAGCCGTCGTTCGAAGTCGGCCCCGAGGTGCGCGAGGCCTTTACCGCCAGCCACCCGCAGACAGCCGCTGCGTTTGTCGCCAGTTCGAATCCTGATCGTTTCATGGCCGACATCTATGCGCTCGCCCGGTTAAGACTGGCAGCCCAAGGTGTCTCTGCCGTGTATGGCGGCGGGCTGGATACCTTCACCGACCCGCGCTTCTTTTCCTACAGGCGTGCCACGCGCACTGGCCGCTTCGCTTCGCTGATATGGATCGAACACGCCTGATTGCCGGGCTGTTTTGCACATTCCAGCTAGACTTGCCTGAACACTCGTCTGATCTGTATCAACCCCGGCCCGCTTGAAACGCGCAGAATCGTCCGCATCTAACTGGCTATTCAGCAGGTTTTCTTTATAGGTGTGTTCATTGCTCCGGCCTGCATTAAAGGAAGGTGACTAATGCGTATCGACAGATTGACCAGTAAATTACAGTTAGCGTTATCCGATTCCCAGTCGCTGGCCGTTGGCCTCGACCATCCCGCCATCGAACCTGCGCACTTGATGCAGGCGCTGCTTGAGCAGCAGGGCGGTTCCATCAAGCCTCTGCTGTTGCAGGTAGGCTTCGACATCAACAGCTTGCGCAAGGAACTGAGCGCAGAGCTGGACCGACTGCCAAAAATCCAGAACCCCACTGGCGACGTCAACATGTCGCAGGATCTTGCGCGCCTGCTTAACCAGGCCGACCGTCTGGCACAGCAGAAAGGCGATCAATTCATTTCCAGCGAGCTGGTGCTGCTCGCGGCAATGGACGAGAACAGCAAGCTCGGCAAATTGTTGCTGGGGCAGGGCGTCAGCAAGAAAGCTCTGGAAAATGCCATCAACAACCTGCGCGGCGAAGGTGCCGTGAATGACCCTAACGTCGAAGAGTCGCGTCAGGCGTTGGACAAGTACACCGTCGACCTGACCAAGCGTGCCGAAGAGGGCAAGCTCGACCCGGTGATCGGTCGTGATGACGAGATTCGTCGCACCATTCAGGTCCTGCAACGCCGTACCAAGAACAACCCGGTGCTGATCGGTGAGCCTGGCGTGGGTAAAACCGCTATCGCCGAAGGCCTGGCGCAACGCATCATCAACGGCGAAGTGCCGGATGGCCTGCGCGGCAAACGCTTGCTGTCGCTGGACATGGGCGCATTGATTGCAGGTGCCAAGTACCGTGGTGAGTTCGAAGAGCGCCTGAAATCGCTGCTCAACGAACTGTCCAAGCAGGAAGGCCAGATCATCCTGTTCATCGACGAACTGCACACCATGGTCGGCGCCGGCAAAGGCGAAGGCTCGATGGACGCTGGCAATATGCTCAAGCCTGCGCTGGCTCGCGGCGAGCTGCATTGTGTCGGTGCCACCACGCTCAACGAGTACCGCCAATATATAGAGAAGGACGCTGCGCTTGAGCGTCGTTTCCAGAAAGTGCTGGTGGACGAGCCGAGCGAAGAAGACACCATCGCAATCCTGCGTGGCCTGAAAGAGCGCTATGAAGTGCACCACAAGGTCGCCATTACTGACGGTGCGATCATCGCCGCGGCCAAGCTGAGCCATCGCTATATCACCGATCGCCAGTTGCCCGACAAGGCCATCGACCTGATCGACGAAGCGGCCAGCCGCATTCGTATGGAGATCGATTCCAAGCCTGAAGTGCTTGATCGTCTTGAGCGTCGCCTGATCCAGCTGAAAGTGGAAGCTCAGGCGCTCAAGAAGGAAAAGGATGAAGCGGCTATCAAGCGCTTGGAAAAACTCCAGGAAGAAGTGGTGCGCCTTGAGAAGGAATACGCCGATCTCGAAGAAATCTGGACCTCGGAAAAAGCTGAAGTAACGGGCTCTGCACAGATCCAGCAGAAAATAGAGCAGTCCCGTCAGGAACTGGAAGCGGCGCGTCGTCGTGGCGACCTGAACCGCATGGCCGAGTTGCAGTACGGGATCATTCCGGACCTGGAACGCAGCCTGCAAATGGTCGATCAGCACGGCAAACCCGAGAACCAATTGCTGCGCAGCAAAGTGACCGAGGAAGAAATTGCCGAAGTCGTGTCAAAGTGGACCGGTATTCCCGTGTCGAAAATGCTGGAAGGCGAGCGCGAGAAGCTGTTGCGCATGGAAACCCTGCTGCACAACCGGGTAATCGGTCAGGAAGAAGCGGTGGTCGCGGTCTCCAATGCCGTACGTCGTTCGCGTGCAGGGCTTTCCGACCCGAATCGTCCAAGCGGTTCGTTCATGTTCCTCGGTCCGACCGGTGTGGGTAAGACCGAACTCTGCAAGGCGCTTGCCGAATTCCTGTTCGATACCGAAGAGGCGATGGTGCGTATCGATATGTCCGAGTTCATGGAGAAACATTCCGTGGCTCGTCTGATCGGCGCACCACCGGGCTATGTCGGTTACGAAGAGGGCGGCTACCTGACCGAAGCTGTGCGTCGCAAGCCGTACTCGCTGATCCTGCTCGATGAGGTCGAGAAGGCACATTCCGACGTGTTCAACATCCTGTTGCAGGTGCTTGAAGACGGGCGCCTGACTGACAGCCACGGGCGGACGGTGGACTTCCGCAATACCGTGATCGTCATGACCTCCAACCTGGGCTCGGCCCAGATCCAGGAACTGGTCGGTGATCGTGAGGCGCAACGTGCTGCGGTGATGGATGCGGTGGGTACGCACTTCCGTCCGGAATTTGTGAACCGGATTGACGAAGTGGTGATCTTCGAACCGCTGGCGCGTGACCAGATCGCCGGTATCACCGATATCCAGCTGGGCCGCCTGCGCAAGCGTCTGGCTGAGCGCGAGCTGGCGCTGACCCTGAGCCCCGAGGCGCTGGACAAGCTGATTGCCGTCGGTTACGACCCGGTCTATGGAGCACGGCCGCTGAAGCGGGCGATCCAGCGCTGGATCGAGAACCCGCTGGCACAGATGATCCTCTCGGGCAGCTTCATGCCCGGTACCACCATCACCGGCAAGGTGGTCGACGACGAGATCGTGTTTGCCTGATAGCGCTCGCCAGCTCTATATAGAGGGCCCTCTCGCCGAGGGCCTTTTTTCTGAGGATGCTGCCAGCAGTAAAATCGGGCCTGAAAGGGGATCTGGGAAAAAATCGCAATTCATTGTCTTAAAAAGCAATTTATAGGGTTGACAGGTGGTTTTAAAATTGTAGAATAGCGCGCCTCAGAGACGTGAAGGCAACGATACAAACGAAGCGCGAAAGTCGATGAGATTGAAATCAACGAGTTAACAGCACGCTGGTTTCAAGGCAACAGGTTGTAAAGTTGAATCTGAAAACGATAGTTCCGCGATAGCTCAGTTGGTAGAGCAAGTGACTGTTAATCACTGGGTCCCTGGTTCGAGTCCAGGTCGTGGAGCCAGATTTCGCAAGGTTCAATGCAGTTTCAGTCGGGGTATAGCGCAGTCCGGTAGCGCGCCTGCTTTGGGAGCAGGATGTCAGGAGTTCGAATCCCCTTACCCCGACCATATTTGGGTCGTTAGCTCAGTTGGTAGAGCAGTTGGCTTTTAACCAATTGGTCGTAGGTTCGAATCCCACACGACCCACCATTTTTGGTTCCAAGGTTCACCTTGGAGCCGAATTTTAAAGATCTGATGCCACTCGTATCAGGTCGCAGGCAGCTAGTTGAGGTGCCTTGATTTACCGGGGTATAGCGCAGTCCGGTAGCGCGCCTGCTTTGGGAGCAGGATGTCAGGAGTTCGAATCCCCTTACCCCGACCAAACACTGTTGTGTGCTTCAGATCTTCAACTGCGGTGTGTAGTTTGCTTCTCGAGGCGAGCATTGCATGTGAAGCGATTTATCCAGACAAGCAGCCGTCTGTCGCGAAACATAACGCCGGCACGCGGTGATGTCAAATTGCAGCGCCTTGTTCCAAGCGAAAGCTTGTGAACAAGGCGTTTTTTTGTGCGCGCGACTCAGTGCTCACGCTTTATCGGCCGCATGACCGCCTTCCTGAATTTGGCTGTTGCTTCAGACCGTCTCGGGATTGAGGATTTTTAATGGCATTTAAGAATCAGCCGCGCCCTGTGCTTTACCCTGTTCGGCTGTTCCAGGTGTTCGTTTGAATGCATGCCGGTGTCAACTTTGCTATTTGCTCGTTCGGCCCGGACGGTATCGCGTCGCTCCCGGTGGTAGGCCCCATAACCAATCTGCCGCTAGCGGCTTCTCTCAGCCACAGCGAAAATTCGACAAGCCGCCGCGCGAGGTACTCCGGAATCATATCCCCGTGAGGGATAGCCCGTCCCATTCGCGGGTCAGAAGGGTCACCAAAAAGATCTGTTTGGTCTATGGGCAGTGGATCTGCTCTGGATGCTTCAGTTCGGTTCGACTCGGTTTTTTCGACCTCAGCATTGGTGCGGTAGACGCTATCAGCGTTCAGCTGTGAATGAGCATTTTCTTCTGGGGCAGGGGCTTGTGTGCTTTGAAAGGTCATACCTGTATCTGGGGAATGGCTGCTCGTTACCGAGCTCTGAACCAGATTCTTCACGGGCGCTTTCTTGCCTTTGCGTTCATTCTTTCGGTTCGCGGCATCAGAATGAGGCATGTAATTAATTTTCGCTGACCTCTTGCCGCGTTCATTCATAACCTCGCGCATCACGTCGTAATCAGGCTCGATATATTCCATCGTGGTCGTGATGTTGGAGTGATTGAGCAGGCTTTTTGTGATGTGAATGTTACGCTCCGGTTGTCGCATCATTTCACTGGCAATGGTATGCCTGAAGCGATGAGGGGTCATTCTCACGCCCGTCATGGCGGTGAGTTTTTTGTACATGGCTTCCACCTGATCGGAGTTCATCTGTGACCGGCTGTAATGGCCGGAAAACCTGTTCACGTTGAAAATCTGATCTGTAGGGGAAAATCCTACTCGGTGGGCAATATCCATGAGCTGCTTCAGGTGAGGCATCAGTCTGTCCGGTATCGGAATCATGAATTCTCGGTGCGTTTTTTCCGTCTCTCCCCTCACTTTGATCAGGCGTTCTCCCATGTCGATATCGGCGTATCTCAAGCAGATCAGGGCGTTGAGTCTAATGCCGGTGTAATAGAACATTTCAAACACGGCCAGCCAGAACCAAGCGGGGGTGATCTCTGCTCTTTTGGCGGTGGCCCGTTCCTCCTGAACCAAAATGTTTAGCCAGTTTCTTGCGCGCACAATGGCGTCTGTATTAATGGTTTTCTTCGGTCGTTTGGTTGGGATCACACGTGTTTCTTTCAAAGGGTTGACCTTCAGTTCGACGAGGCCATGTTCCATTGCATATCGGTATCCAGGCGAAGCGGCCCGTCGTCGGTCAGAACCGTCTTGCTGCTTTTGCCATTGCGCTGATTGGTCGACTCCTTAGGGCGCTCCGCGCCCTGAGGATAACCAAGGTGGTGACCCAGCTCGGCGCCTAGCGCACGCTCGATCAGAGCCTTCTTGAACGCCATGGACGCGTCTTGAATGGCTTCGGCGCTCATCGGGCCTTTAACAAACTGCTCGATCAGCTCTTGGGGAATCGAGGGCAACTCCCTCGCTGTTGCATTGGCGGACTTCTTTTTGGTCGGCATACATGCACCTCTAGCTACATGTTATGCCCGAACACAAAATTTCTGACAGTCTCCTTTCTTTATTCTGCGCTGTTACTTTTTTACCTGATTTATAATTTCTCCAGCTCCTTTTCCCCCTGCGGCTTGGGCAGATTTTGTTCCCTCGCTTAGCCCATTCATGAGTGAGCCAAGCTTCATTCCGGTCCAGCCCAAGGCAACTACCCAAAAGCTCGGAAGTACTAGGAACATGGCACCCATTACGAAGTCCAGCAGCAAGTCTCCCTGAGCATTGCTGGCCCCAAACACTGGGTCAAAATTGGAGTGGGGAACGTTACTGCCGATCCCGTTCCCGTAAAGGGCGTCCAAAATCGTGCTATCCACCCAGCGGGCCAGCTGGAACCAGAAGTCGACGAAGATCAAAGCGAACGCAGCAAAAGTAATCGTCATAACGACCTTCAGATCAAACATCCCGATCACCAGCACAAATGGAATGCAAATGATGAGAGCCATCTTCAGGAAGGCCATCACCATTGGGGCGGCTTGCCTTACGCTGTCCATGGCTGGATACATCACAAGAGATCCCGCTGCCTGACCAGCTGTAGCTGCAAGGCGTGTGAAGTCATTTAGCACTGAGCCACCGACTTGACCGCCATAGTCTGAATAAACCTGTCCCTGAGTCAGTTGCTGCTTCCTTGGCGAGACCAGATCGCGGATGACTGAGTCATCGACTTCGGTCTGTGTCATGAACTTTGCCCACTGGGCAAGCTTGCTCAGCAGATCTGGACTAACTTGTTCCAGCAGCCTGGCTCTGAGGCCGACGCTCCCATCCGACCACCATTGAGTGCATGTAGGAAACCCACCACCACCAGTGGTTTGTGGCAGGCCTGCGTCCCGGGTTGCGTCATAGGGCCATTTGGTTCGGGGAGTGTGTGACCTGAACCCAGAGAAACCATCGCTGTAATAGCCGGATGTTTGCAGGAAGAAGTGCGAACCGATCCAGTTGACGTCGTTGAGTTGATCATTGCTGAGGGTAGGCTGGGTCATGAACAGCTTTGCGCGCGCACGTGCGTAGCAATCGTTCGTGAAGTCAGCGACCTCCTGGGCAAGCAGCGGATCGTTGATGCGGGCCTTGTTGACGTCCATCCGGACCTGTTGCAAGTCGACTCCACACGGAATGGCCGCGACTGAGGCGGCAGTTGCTGCCTTGGACATGGCATGCACAAATAGCCACCATACGGGCACGGTGGCGCTTTTGCCGTTCAGCGTGCTGAAGGATGTTTCCCAGCCCGTGTCAGCCGGATTAGGTATCGAGTATTGGCATTGATCAGATCGGCTTCGGTCGAACTGGATGGTATCGATGCTGACGTTCACCAAGGGCATGCAGGCAAGAATGATGACTAGGATCGCTGTGTAGAAACGGTTCTCCACTCGGGCAAGGGAGAGGACGCCCTTGTTGCCCTCATCAGCCCCCTCACCGCGGGCCCTGAGCCATTCGCTGATGACAATGGCGGCAAAAGGGGCTGCGAAGAGTCCGCTGTCCTCGATCATGTTCCAGATGCCGCCGTTTATGAGCCATCCGACCAACGTCAGGTAATACTCAAGGTAGTCATTCGTGTGCAAGATCATGGCAGGTCAACTCCCGCTACAGTGGCGGCGCGCCGAAGCTCGAAAAGGAGAATGACGAAGATGGCCATGACCTCGCAGCGACGAAGTCCCGAGGGGATTAGATTTGTGTCTGACGCTCGCTGTTTAAGGGTGCGCCTTAGCCTGTATCCTGGTCATGCTCAGTCCTGAGTGCCTCGACCACTCCACGGGTAACAGGCAGAGAATCGCTGCTTGCTGCAGTCAAGTTTTCCGAGGTGAGCGCTTTGCTGCCCGAGATCAATTCCTGCAGCGCCTTTAGCTTGGAGTCGTAGGATTCCTGGATGAGAGGAGTGAGCCCAACGCCGGCAGTGGAGGTTGTTTTGGTGCAATCCTCGCAAGTGCGTTGTTGTTGCTCTCCCAGTACACGATTGGCGAAAGTGGTGGCTGCCTGAGGCGATGACCAGGTGGAACACACCATGCCGTTGTTGCAGGCCGAAGGACTAATGGACGATGTATCGGCCGCGCCGCGTCCGTTCAGCAAGTTGTATCCTGCACGGGTAACGTCGCCTACAACCTTGATAGGTTGTTGGCCAGATCCGCCGGCCTTATTTCCTCCGAGCCACGTAATACCGTCATTCCCTCCCTGCTTTTCGACCTGTGCAACGGCTGATACAGCATCTGTGTTCCCGTTTTTCACCGCCTGACTCATAGCCTGGCCCTCGGCGATCTTGTTCCAGCCCATCTGTCCTCCGGCGACATCGAGCATCTTGTCAGCAATGGCACGGCAAGTGCCTTTGGATCGGTCGAAGTCAAGACGACCCTGCAGGATGCCGTTGGTGAGCAGGTTGTACAAAGCGGGGTTAGCACGCTGAATAATCAGTCCAGGTAGTGATGAAACGGCGCTGGTAGCGTTTGAGATCATCGACCCCATGATCGTCTGAAATCCGGAAGTTGCTCCATTTAACTGATTCTGGAGCGTGTTGTTCATGTTCATGTTTCCGCAGACCAGGTTCGCAGCTGATTCAAAACCTGTTTTCAGGTGGAGAATCTGCCACTGCTGGTAGACCAGCATGCCGATCAGGACGATCAGGGCCACGATTTGCAGGACGGTGGTGCGGGAAAGAGAAGGGCGCAGTGGCAGCTTCATGGAGGACCTCACTCAAGATGTGAGGCACGTTCGCAAAAAATGTGGTTTGTAACAGTAGGAAACCCTTTTCCGGTCGGAATAGGTTTAGATCGCCGTAAGCTCTATGTGATAGCAGCTCACGGTTTTTTTTGGAACACATCCATCTTCAAATCTACTGACGGATCACTATCCAGCTGAGCTACCTCGCCTCAGGCTTAGAATGCGTTGCCGTAAGTGCTGAGCCTCGCCGCCCATCACCGCCAGTTATTTCAATCCTCGGATATGGAATCTGATGACGATAACTTTTCAGATTCTTGCTGCTTAATCTCCAATTCGAGACGTTGATATAGCTTTTCATAGGACAGGAACTTTACCATTCTCGTTTTGTTTAGCTGTGAGCGTGACGCTAGCTCCAGCAGGCTTCTGTATGTCTTCAAAAATGTGAGTTTGTAAGCCTTTTGAGCATCCGTGTCGTGTGTGACCACGTTTCCGCATTTCAAAAGCATTCTAACTATGTTGGTTAGTTCAGAGTTTTCTAGAGTCGCTAAGTAGTTTAAGTATTCTTTTTCGTCGACTAATGATAATCCTTCGATGACCCCATGAACTTGCATTCCACTTTTTGATTCCATTGCGCTGCTTATAAGCTCTTGCAAGTTGCGGTTTCTTACGCTGCATTTGGCCAAGAAGTACTCATTAAGCTTCTCATCTAGGTAGCTGGATGCTGGCCAATGGAATACATCCTCCTTGTCCTCAAAATTAAATTTTTGAATAATAGTGGACATGTATTGTTCGATTATCGGGTTTATCTCATCTGCACGATTGAGTTCGTAGTACAGGCCGGTAATGGAGTCGAGTTCGCTTAGTGTGAAGTGATGGAGGCCTTCAAGAATTGCACCGTTAAAGCCATCTATCACAGCTTGCTCGTTGTCAAAAAAAGATTTGTGATAAAAGTCCCATGCCGCTCTGAGTTTGTGCATATGCTTTTCATGTTCTATTTTTTCTTCAAATTTTTTAACAACCTCGTCAAGCTTGCTCTGCTCAACGTACCCATTCTGGACAAGCTTAATAATAGACATGTCGAGCTCATCTATAGCTGATAAGCCGTAGTCATGTAAATATTGAAGTTTTTTGTCGTGCTCCTCTCGCTTTTTTTGCATGGCAGGATCTGGATCGTTCAAATCAAACCAAGGCCTATATTGCTCTCGCAATATGAACTCAATTTCGGCTTTGGCGTTCGGCCCCCCATAAATTGATTGGATGGCTAGGGGTAACACTAAAAAGGCTCGATCAACTACTTTGAGATCTTTGTTTTTTATCGATTTTAAGATTATCTCAGCGTAGCGCCTAATTTTGGTAAGTAGTCGGAGGTTGGTAATCTCAAGTTTTATGCAGTTTTCCTTGAGAATGCCAAAGACTTCTGGGTTCTCGGGAAGTGCGATTGAAGCAGCATCTCTGGCAGATGGTTCAAAATTGATTTCGTAGTCAAAAACTTTTTCGTGGTATGAGGTGTATTCGGCGCTAAGTCCTTGGTCATTTAGAAGCATCAGAACACGACAGTTTTTGCTCTCGCTTAGCAGAGATACTAGGCCTAGGACTTCTTTGTCATGTAGGGAGGAACTCTTGCGTTCAAAATCATCCAGCACAATCAGTGTGTCTGTTACCCTGAAAAATTGGAGCGCCTCGACTGCAGGTCCTACTCCGCGGAATCCGAATGCGGTTATGTCGTTCAGAAGTGATGAGCCTTTACGAAGCCAGCTGGAGGATTTACCAGCTAAATCCTTTAGATTTTCGTGAAAGCTATCTGCGCTGGGTTGTGATGCTGCACTTTCTCGGAGGACTTTATTCTCAAATAAAGCGCGCTTCAAATCTTTTAAAGTGCTTATTCCGAATAATGATACGTAACTGTAGTTGCGCTTCTTGAAGAGTCCTGCTTCGGCTGATACGACTTGCTGCCATAAGTGCGTCTTGCCTGTTCCCCAGGCCCCTTTCAAAACTATAGAAGAATCGTTATCTTCTGTGGCGAAGTTTTTTAATGTTGTTTTAATGTCTTGGATGTAGTTCAATTTTTCTTCCTTGGGCAGCATCGGCGCTAATTGGTACGTTCGGGTAAGCTCCCTACAGTGCAACTTCTGATGCTAGTGGTTGAAATGTCACACATTGCAGACTGGTACTAGTAACTTTGCTCGGCCCGTCAGTCAAGACTTTTGTGTTTGAGGCACCTACCGCCAGTTCGGGCAGAATAAAATGCCACCCGAAGGTGGCAATTTTTAAACGTTGATAAGCTGCCTCGCCAAAGCCATCTCTACGGAGTCACCGTCCTGGTTCAACGAGTCCAGACCAGACTCTGGAACATCCCCTGACGTGCTCTGTGATACGGCGATCTTCTTGGCCATCAGCTGCAGGCAGGTGATCTGAGAACTGCCGATGTAGCCGAAAAAGATCACCCTGACGTCCTGCTTCTGTCCGATCCTCCATGACCGCCTCGCCGCCTGTTGCACCGTGTAGACGTTGTAACCCGTCTGCATGAAGGCAATGGTCGGAAAGTCGAGCAGATCCAGACCTGTTTTTACGAGCTCCGGGTTGGTGATTAGTACGTCGACACCTCGATCAACCTGGTCGAGGATCCAGTCCTCGCGCCTGGCTGTGTCCACCGATGCACGCAGCACTGCCACCTTCAGTCCCGACTGTTCCAGCACCCGCTTCATGCGGCTTGTGGTGTCTCTGGTACCCGTGTAAACCGAGCAGACCAGAACCTTGCGGTTCCGAGCTTTTTCAGCAAGACATAGGTCCAGAAGGGCCTGTTCCTTCGGCATGAGTTCGTCGTCATCGAAGACCGACGGCACGAAAGCCAACGTGTCTCTGGATCGAGGATGTTTCACCACCTCAGGTCGAAAGCAGCAGTCCGGCCATGCCAACAGCACGTTCAACACCACCCCTAACAGCGTCGTATCTCTACGGGCCAGCGCCTGCCGAAGCTCGACGGTCAAGGTCTGGGCAAGCTTACGGTGAGCCGCCTCTTGGTCTGGAGACATCGGAACATCAATGAACTCCTCCCGATAACCAGGTAGCACGTTGCCGCCGATATCCTTGAGTTTCAGGAACACAGTGAAGGGTAGAACGAAGCGGTGAATGCCTTTCGGCCCAAACCCTGGAGCTTTGACGGTCCGCACGGAGAGTTTCTTACCTTTGGCCGTCTTGTGAGAACTGCCATCTCGCTCGGTGTAGATATCCTTCAATACCCCGTGATCTCGCATAAAGGACATTGCAGCCGGTGCCATGCTCCCTCGCGCGTTGGGTTGATAGCCGTCCTCGATCATACGTCTGGTGAGGATCCGGAACAGTAGGTAGAACAGATCGTCTGCATAACCACAGTAGTCGATCAGCTCGCGTGCGATCAGCTCACCTTCGCGGTCCGCATCGGTTGCTATGACGAGCTCAGTGGCCTCCTTGAGCAGTTGCTTGACGACCTTGAACTGACTGGATGTTTTCGGCTTAACGATCACTTTCCATTGCGCTGGCAGGATTGGGAGGGTGTCCAAGCTCCAGTTCTTCAGGTGCTCGCCATAAGCATCGGGAGGAGCGGTTTCCAGCAAATGTCCAATTCCCCATGTCACGGCCACACCATTGCCTTTGATGCAGCCGTTACCTCGTGCTTTGGCTCCGAGTACGGCGGCGATGTCTTTACCCTGGCTGGGCTTCTCGCACAGATACAAACGCATAAGGACTCCGATGAGGTGTTGCAGCTTAGGAAAGAGACGATGCACCTAAACCTTGAACGCCGTCTCATGAAACCCTAAACCAAGTCAAAATCGGTTTATGCGGACCACCCGTGAGTAGGGACTCATCGGTCGAGTGTTGTGCTACTGAGTGATACCTCTCATTAGTTTGTAGGAAAAATGGCCCTGTCTCAGGGGCCACCACAGCAGATCGCATGCCTGCCTTGGAGGGGCAGGCGGTAAAGCTGATTTAGTGTATGTGTTATTTTTATTCAGAAAGTAGCTGGGAGCTAGTATCGAAAAAAAAGTGGGTGAATAAAGAACTCTTTCTTATAGTCGCTGATATCAAGCTCTTGCTTTTCGAAACTAGAGTAGATGATCAGTGAGTCTGATTTTTTTATCCCTATCACACCAACTATGAACCAGATATTTAGGAGTAGGTTGAAGTCGCTGACCATGTCGTTTGTAAGCGTGTCCGAAGCTTCTTGGGTATAGGATAGAATCGCCATCTGGATTTGTTCGATTTTATCTTGTATGTCAACCGAAAAGAAGGAGGGTGTTTCTATTTCTGCTAAGCCGTTTATGTATCTGGTTATTTGGGGAAAAATACTTGCCCATTCTTTGCATAATGCTTGCTTTCTAGATACATAAAACTTTTCTTCCGCTTCGATTACTTGGTTCTCATTCAGCGCGGTTGAGCCATCAGCTTCTGAAAGACATAAGTTCACAAAGTCGATAGCATCCCTCGGTCTTAGCATGGTCCTTCTCAGTATGTAATCTTGGGCAACTTCGCTTTTAATTGGAAAAGAGAAAATATCAGAGAATCGAGTTGTAGCGTTTGACTGGTATTTGTCTTTGATGAGAAAGTCAATTCTATTATCAAGGATTTTTTGGATTTGGAGTTCGTCCCAATGGATATCCAAAATCAAAGACTTGTCTTTTTCTTCTTGCCTCAGGTTTTTAAGATATATCCCACGGATTATATCGGTTCGAATAGATATGATGATTTTTACCGTTTTTATGTCTAGGAGTTCTTTGAAGGCATCCAATAACGAATTTATGAAGTCATATCGTATTTCGCTTGAGCTCAGCCAAGATTTATCAAGGTCGTCGATGCTGATTATGAAACGATGTTGACCTTCACGAGATTTCTCCTCAGTGAGAACCTTGATCAGCTCCTTTTGTTTTCGAAGCAGTTCGGTACTAACGTATTGGGCAGTGGCTCTCTGTATCTTCTCGGTCAATTCTGTATTAGCTTTACCATCTAACTTTGCAGGCGGCATTGTGAAGCCGCCCGCTAGCTCTAGTTGCATTTTCTCAGTGATTTCACTAACTATGCTTTCATTAAAAAAATTGTCTTTGAATTTTTCGACGTATTCTTTCGCTAGTGTTGCGTTGTATTTCTTCTTGCCGGTGGTCGGTAAGTCTAGCATCATTTCAAAAAAGTTTTTGCCTGGGTATAATAACTCTACAACTTTAACAAGTAGGACGTGTATCCATAAGGATTTGTAGAATATTCTCAAGTCAACGTTGTTGTCGATTAATTTTGAAATAAATACGTTGTTTTTTATGTGTTCAAAAACGGTTGATTCAGCCTCAATGGTTAAGTGCTTCTTTATTTTTGGATTTTCAGATAACTGTTTTATAAGTGCGGTTTTACCTGATCCGGTTCGCCCGACGATTATCCGTTTGGCAAAATCTATTCCATCTTCGAAGCTCAACAGGTTTGAGTAAACATCCGTTTCCAAAAAGCAGCTTTTTAGAAAAGTATCGGTTTCGGCATCTAGGTTGCCGATTTTCGTATTGCGTCTGAATATCAAGGTTGCCATAGTCATCTCCATTTAACTGAACTCAGGATACCAATATGCCAATCGTTCTCAAGATATTTCTCTTTTAGCAATGTTTCTGAGTGCATGTGAAACCCGAGCAGGGGAAGGTAGGCATTTTTGGTTAGCGATATAAACCTTTTGCGAATGGGCATCTATCGGATGAAATGGAGTGATAAAATACGTTATCCCCAATTAATGCCGCTTGTCGGTTTTATGGCTAGTGAGCGCATCTTCAGTTGCTTTGGTGACTACAGGGTTCACCAATGATCGCAAACGAGCCAATGATGAGAAATATATGCACGAACTGACCAAAGCCCCTAAGAATGATCAGCGTCGGCTCACATCGGTCGAATTTCAGGCGCTGGCCCAAGTTCCGGCCGCGGTTCAGTGGTTTGCCAACCTGGACAATCCTCGAACATGACGTGCCTACCAAAATGACCTGGCGGTCTGGTGTACATGGACATTCAGCAGCAGGTCAGTGACGCCAACGGCAACCCGCGGATCTCAACGCGCTCGGTATCCACTCAGATGGCGGTGCAGAGCGGCCAGACCGTATTGCTCGGCGGCCTGATCAAACAGGACAACGCCGACACCGTGTCCGCCGTGCCCTATCTGGGCAGCATCCCGGGACTGCGCTGGCTGTTCGGCAACACCGTCAAAAGCAAGAAACGCACCGAGCTGGTAGTGCTGATCACCCCACGGGTCATCACCAGCAACAGCCAGGCCCGGCAAGTGACTGATGACTATCGTCAGCCGTTGCAGCTGATCAAGCCGATCCCTTGAATAGCGGCCAAGGCAACTCTTTGCGTCAAGGGCCGCTTATGTGCAACAAATACTGATGCGTGGAGCCTATTACTTTTCTGCAATTGTATCGTGATTAACACATCCTGTGCAGATTCAAGAGCTTCGTCAACGCAAAAAAATTGAGATCAGTAGCGCTTGATTGCAATCCAGCTGCGTTACGCCAACCATAATGGGCCCCCCATATCTGCATCGATGAAGATCTACAGGTGTCGGTAGCCGTGCCAAAATCGAGGCCGTCGACGGCTCTAGGACGATGGGTTTGAGGTTTAACCCATTGATGACCTGAGCCATAATGGGCCGTTTGAAGACCCACTCATAGTCGCAGGTTAATGTCTAATGGCTGCAGGAATCCACGAACCTGAATCTTCATCACCGTCGAAGCATAGACGGCCAGCTCCAAGGGGCGAGCTTCGGCGTGAAGCGCTCCTTGAGGCCGCACTTTCAGTATTTTCACAGGTAGGGTACGCACACGCTTCAATGAAAGATATTGCAAAGTTGGCCGGCGTTACTGCAGCTGGTCTGCTATACCACTTCCCTAACAAAACTGCGCTACTAAATGCCGTTCTTGATCGTAAAGAAAGCGAGGCAGATCAATATTTTGATCAGCTGAACGCCAGAACATCCCTATCAGGTTTTATAAAAAGTATTAGGGTGATATTCCGAAGAAGCATTGAGACACAGATGATAAGTCAAGCTTTTATGATGCTCAATGTTGAATCCTTAGGACAACTGCATCCAGCGCACGATCGTTTTCAGACATGGTTCAAAAATGTCCATAGCGCAATAGCATCTTATCTTGAGTCATTGATAGAAGAAGGTGAGATAAGATCGACTCAGACATCCGTAGTTGCTCGTGAGATTTGCGCTGTGATGGATGGCACGCAACTGCAGTGGCTAAGACGACCCGACGATATGGATCCAGTAGCGCAATTCGATGATTACCTCAGTCGCTTGAAGGTGACGCTCTCACCCTGAGAGCAGAACGCCGGCAAATTTCCTTGAAGTGTGGCGAGTGGCCATCACTCGTCATTATATCGTCACGATTTTTACATTTCGGTTTTGGACGCCAAACATGTGAATAATTGTGCTCGCAGTGCTTTTATTGAGGCTAATCACCACATTAAAGCATTTTAGAGCACGTTTTCTTCTATGCATCAATCTGAACTACTATTCAGTTTCGCGCGCTGTTATCATGCATCGTCCGTACGTGCATGTGAAATTTCTATCTTGTGGTCGGTTAAAGGAACTGAATTTGTTCTCGGTCAGATGATTGATTAACGGAAAAATATAAGGCAGGTGATTGAACATTTTCAGTGTTTAGTACTCTCAGGTTCGGAGGAAAGTTCATGTTTTTATATGCGGCCTGCATCATTGAGCGTCATATAAATTCGTACGTTGCCATGGCAGATTTCAAATTGAAAATTTATGCCTGTTGACGAGCCTGAGGGCACTAGCCTTTACGAAATTGTAACATTAATGTAATAACCATCCCGGCATGAAGCCAGGCGTGATAAAGGCATGAAGCATCTTTCAGATGTCATCAGCGCTGTCAGTTATCACGTTCGAAACTATAGCGGTGCCTCACCGCACTCATTTTTGAACTAGGGATTTGTTAGGCGCCTGAAATTAAAACTGGGACTTTGGCGTGCGCCTGTTTAACAGTATGTGTCGCCTGTGAAGCGCGTTTACCTTATAGGATAGATGCTCTTAACGGTTCTTCAAGGTATTTGATAAAGAATATTCTCGCTGTTTGCAATGGTGGGCTTTTGTGTGGACGAAACAGAAGCCGCTGACAGCGTTAGGCCGCAGCGGAAGCACAGTGTTGATGATATCAATCAGTCTTAGCGTGTTGGGAGATACGATGAAAGCATGTTTCTTGTCCGGGGTGTTGGTGGCCTGCTGCCTTGCTCCATTAGCTGCCCGTGCTGATAGCGGCACAGGTGTCCAAGGCACCAAGAGCATCGAGCAGTCCATCAAAGAATACGAAGCCAAGCGCCAGCAGGTCGTGAGTCAGCGGTCCACGTACCAGGTGCCAAAGGCTAAACAGTCCGATTCAGATCTGCTCGACGCAGAGGCTCCGACTCAAGATTCACCCGTCTCGGCGAGTGACTCAGACGACGACAAGCAAAACGCAGCAGGAGAGTGATCATGGGTCGAATAATCAATAAAAGCAGCGTCTTGATGTGCTGCTTGGTTCAGGCTGGGGTTACCTATGCGAACCCACCTGTTAATTCCAAAGACGTAGAGCAACGGGTCGAAAACTACGCCCAACAGATGACGCCGGGTGAGCAAATCGACTACACCCGGTCGGATAATGGTTACATGATCCCGCCACAGCCGAAGCTGGGCTTGCCGGGCACAGTGACCTATGACTCATCCATGGCAGTGCATACCACCAATCCTGTGCCTGGCACACAGTTTCCCTCACCATCAGCCCTTGCCGCCTCGTGGAGCATCAACCGAGCTAAAGAATACGGTCTGGCGATTGGCTACGAAACACGTGAGCTCGGCGGGCAGCAGATCATTGCCCCCGGCCTCAATCTTTACAGAACCCCTTATGGTGGCCGTGCCGGTGAATACCTGAGCGGTGAAGATCCTTTTATTGGTAGCGTGCTAGGCCCTGCCGTGGCTAACGGTATTCAGGCCCAGGGGGTGCAGACCGTCGCTAAACACTTGGTCGGCAACGATCAGGAGTCGAACCGGCATAATGTCGACATCAAAGTAGACGAGCGTACTCTCAGGGAGCTTTACCTGCCAGCTTTTGAATCTGCGGTGAAGAACGCAAACGTCGCCTCAGTGATGTGCGCCTTCAACAAGCTGAACGGCGAATACGCCTGTGAAAATCATCATCTCCTGACGGACATTCTTAAGAATGAATGGTCGTTTAAGGGCTTCGTGATGACCGATTATCAAGGGTTGCAGACGCCTATCAAAGCAGCGCTTGCAGGCACTGATATGGAGATTGGGGGCGGTAATTTCTTCACCCAGGCCAATCTGCTTCCTTTTGTAGAGAGCGGGGAGTTTCCACTGGCACTTCTCAACGATAAAGCTAGACGCAACCTGCGAGCGCTGCTCAGCTATGGATATGACAAAGGAATTCCCCAAGCTAACGGGATAGAGAATCTGAAACACGGCGGGAAAGCGTCTCTAAACGTTGCGCGCGAAGGTATCGTTCTGCTGCGGAATGATGATGCTAAAGGGGGCGACAAGGTTCTGCCTCTAGATCCAACCAGCAGGATCGCGGTTATCGGCGGTATTGCTGATGATATTTCGCCGTCTCCGTTTGGCTCTCACTATTCTCCGCCTACCACTTATGTCAGTGAGTTGGCAGGCCTGCGCAAGGTCGCAGGACGCAAGGGCCAGGTGGATTACCTGGAGCAGTACTCCCTGAGACCAGCCAAAGCTACCTGGTACCTCACTCATGCCCCTGAAGACAAAAGCGGCGCTCAGGGTCTGAAAGCTGAGTACTTTAATAATGTTGACTTGTCGGGTGATCCAGCAGTTACCCGCACTGAACCTGGCGTAAACTGGGACTGGTCGACGGGCTCAAACTCCACAGTAAACGGCGTGAGTAACACCACTGGGTTCAACCCCGCAGGTGGCAGCTTTTCTGCTCGATTCACCGGTGTCATCAAGCCAACGGTCAGCGGCGATCAGGTATTTAAAATTCATGCAGACGGCGCCTATCGTCTTTGGGTCAACGATGAGTTGATCCTTGAGAGCGACGGCGAGCCAGTCGCACTCGATCTGGTCTACGATCCTCCGAAATCGGGAAAGGCTGTACATCTTAAGGCTGGTCAAGAGTACAGCGTAAAGCTTGAATACCGTCGTCTGCGCGGTGACTTCGTGACCTGGAATGGCGGCTTCACTGGCATTCGTATGAGTTGGGCACCTCTGGCTGCACCTGACAACCTCAAGCAATACGACGCGGTAGTCATTGCAGCTGGGATGAACGGAGAGTATGAGGGTGAGGGCTTTGACCATGTTTATGAGATGCCTGAATACCAGTCGGACCTCATCAAGAACCTAAGCAAAGCCAACAAAAACACGGTCGTTGTCCTGCACGGCGGATCCGCGCAGAAGATCTCCCCATGGGTCAAAAAAGCCGGCGCGGTAATGCATGCCTGGATGCCTGGTCAGTATGGCGGCCAAGCAGTCGCTGAGATCATCTACGGTAAAGTCAATCCGTCGGGCAAGCTGCCAATCAGCATCGATAAAGACATTGAAGACAACCCTGCCTATGCCAGCTACCCGGATATCAAGGCCTATCAGGGTCCGAATGCCGCCACTGAAATGACCTACAGCGAAGGCCTGTACCTTGGGTATCGTGGCTATGATCACAACCATAAAAAGCCATTGTTCCCATTCGGCTATGGTCTGTCCTACTCAGACTTCAAATACAGCGACCTGAAGCTGTCGTCCAAGGTGCTGGTCCCAGGCCAGACGATCAATGCGCAATTCAAGGTAACCAATACCGGCCGAGTCGCTGGTTATGAGATCGCGCAGCTCTATGTGAGCCAAAAGAACTCGAAAGTGGACCGTCCGGTTAAAGAGCTGAAAGGCTTCGACAAGATTTACCTGAAGCCAGGTCAGAGCAAGACGGTGAGCATCCCCCTGGATGACCGCTCGCTGGCTTATTTCGACGAGCAAGACAAATCTTGGCAGTTGGACGCTGGTCGATTCACCGTCAAGGTGGGCTCATCTTCTGATGATCTACCGCTGTCTGACACGCTGACTAGCCTCTACTCAACGGAGCTCAGTACAACAACCTCCAATCCGCTTCCAAAGGCGGTGAGAAAAGCGGTCCAAGTGAGTGCAAGTCGCGCCTACTGATTCGGCCAATGCACGTGTCTTTCACGAGCACCCTCGTTTACACCCTCGCTGAGCGCGGGTAAGAGTCATCACAAGGGCATCGGTATCCGCCTACGAAAGCGGTTACTGGATGCCCTTTTTTAGGGTCTAGTTTTAAGACAAATGACGCACTGTGACCTATCTAGACTTAGCCGGGCGCTTACAAAAAAATGAGGATATAGGATGAAAGAAGGCTACCACCCAGTATCTGATGGCATGCTTGCTATAGTAGTAACGTCTTTATCGATGGCGTCGTGCCCCGAATTAAGGCCGGGAATAGATACACCCGCTTTGGATTTCGAACAGGCGGGCATATGACGTTTTTCAGCAGTATTCGTGGTTTTTTCAGTAGACGGCACGTCGCGAGTGTGGTGATGCGACCCATTACCCTGGTGAACGAGCGCACCGAATCGCAGCCTGGTCATTTCGTGTTTCCCGGTACTGACTTCATCGATCACATCGAGGTCGACGGCCAGCGTGTGGGTCACATCGACTACAGCATCAACCCGCTGCGCGACCGGCTGTACATCAACATGATTGAGCTTAGGCCCGGTAGTCAGCGACAGGGCATCGGCTCTGCCGTCCTCTGGCACCTTTGGCAACTGCACGGGCTGCCCATCGTGCCGCTGTACGAATACATCACGTCGGAAGGTTTCTGGTGTCAGGCACGTGCGCGCCTCGGCGCAGCGGGTGTGAAGATTGAGGCTCAGTTACGCGGTGTCATGCAAATGGAGCTGGAGCAGGAGCGTTGGCAGCACCTGGTGCCAGAGCCGGAACATAAGCGCCTGATCCGCGAGCTTATGACTTCCCCCGAGTGGCCGGCCATCAAAGCGCGGCACGATGCGGAGCGAAATGCATGAGTGAGTTGGTGATGGCCAACGCCGGCGAGCGGCGACTGACTGCACTGGAATTCCAGGAACTGGCCTCAGTGCCGGCAGCCGTCGAGTGGTTCGCCAATATCCGCAACCCGCGCACGCGCCGTGCGTACCAGGCCGATCTGCGCGAGTTCTGCAGCTTTGTCGACCTGGCCGGTGCCGAAGAGTTTCGCGTCGTGAACCGGGCACACGTTTTAGCTTGGCGTGCCCAGCTGGAGCGACGCGCTCTTTCTGGAGCCACGATCCGGCGCAAACTGGCGACGCTGGCCAGCCCCTTCGATTACCTCCTGGACAACAATGCACTGGCCGGGGGCAACCAGGTGCATGGAGTGGCCAGGCCCCCAGTTGAAACCAATGAGGGCAAGACTCCCGCCCTGGGCGGCGACCAGACCAAGCGGCTGCTTGATGCGCCGGACGATGAATCGCTCCAGGGCGTGCGCGACCGGGCGATACTCGCGGTGCTGTTGTACCAAGGACTGCGCCGTGAAGAGTTGAGCCTGCTGCAGACCGGCGACCTGCAGGAGCGCCGTGGTGTAAAGCACCTGCGGATCCACGGCAAGGGCGGCAAGATCCGCTACCTGCCACTGCACCCGGTCGCGGCTGAACGGATCTACGTATACCTGGTGCGTGATGGTGATCGAGCGCAGACGCCGGGTGCGCTTTTCCGCTCGCTGCGCGGCAAGACGTCAGGTACAGGGATTACCGGCAAGGGGGTTTATGGCGTTGTCAGTAAGTGGGCAAGCGCAGCGCAGATCCACGTGGACGGATTAGGCGTGCACGGCCTGCGGGCCACGGCGGCGACCAACGCGCTTGAACATGATGCCGACATTGCCAAGGTGCAGATCTGGCTGGGGCACGCAAACATCAGCACGACGCGTTTGTATGATCGGCGCGGTCATCGACCGGAAGACTCTCCGACGTTTAAGGTCAAATACTGAGAGCCGCCGATTGTAGGCCCCTTTAATCACTACCACTCGTCGGAGAATTAGAGTTGGTAGCTACTGCTTATTCCAAATCTCGAAATTTGACGGAAACGCTCGTAGAGGTCTCCCGGATGCTTCCAGATACCTCAAAACACCATTTCTACGAAAATCGCGTAGTCATAAAAACCCCCGCGCGAGGCGGGGGCTGGGGGCGTCACTATCGATATCAGGTGGCAATGCAATTTTCTTGCGATTAACATCGATGCAACACATGACGCATACAACGGGACCTCGGAAATCTCAGAGTATTGCTGGTAACCCCCTGCGTCAACTCCTATAGGGGGTTTACTCGCTGTCGTGTGGATATGTCAGGGGCCCAATCCTGATCCCATTCACTCTGCGAGGACATCGCCATGCTGCGATTCATACCTGAAGAGTTGATCAGAGCACTGCAGACCGCGTACTGGTCTATTCGTCTGATTCGACTGATTCAACAATTCTAAGTAACAGCGGCAGGGGCATGCGCCCCTGCTACCTTTCTGTTTGCATCTGTGACGATCCGTCAATGGACTCATTGGTAAGCCACGGCTGCGCCGTTGGGTACTGTTGCCGGTAATGCGACCCCTACGCTACCTGATGACGGTGTGACAAGATTGCCAGACGCCGCCGTGCCGATGGCCAGCGATCCATCAGTCAAATTGATCATCTCTGAAACAAGACCGGGAGGAGGGGATCCGAAGAACGCGTAACTTCGTCCAGCATCGATCACGCCCTCCACTCCAGGGTAACGAGCGTACCAAGTAGGCAGAACCAACTGGTTATCTGCCACCCTGCCTGACGCAGCTTTGTGAGTGTATGCATACTCGGCCAAGGCATTTCTGTAGACGAGGACGTTATTAGCAATCAGGGAGATCTCCACGGTCTGGGAGCTCTGTTCTGCCTGGTGTGACTTCTCGTAAACCATTCCGAGCACTGCTGTAATCACCACCATTGCAAGCCAGTAAATGTTCACTCTACGTCCTCGATGACTGCTATGAGCCTGCTCAAAACTGACAACAGAAAATGGTGGCGAAGTCGTTCTGGCCGATCACAATTCCCGGAGTGCTGCTGTTTCGTTGGCCGGAGCCAGTGGTGTCCCACCCGACTTTGGTGTATCCGACTGGGCAGGAGTAGGTAGTCGCGTCATTTGCGTCGTAACCATTGATTGTCTGTGCCGTACAGGTAGGGGCACTTGAACCGTTCACTACCCAGACCTGGTTATCACAGGAAAGCGATCGACCCGTACTGGTGCGACCAACCATTCCGTTTGCAGCACAGGCTGTCCCGGCAGTGGCTACGCCATTGAGCTGCAGGTATTCACCGACGGTCGCGCGACCTTCCGAAGTGACTGTCCCACCTCGGATATTCCCGGCTGTGTAGAGGTTCTTGTCGCCGTAGACCCGTACCCAGTCCGAGTCACTCATGTACCAGCCACCGCCCCATTTTTCGCTGTACCAGCCGGTGTCGCCCTGAGTGCGAAACCAACCGCCTGTGACAGTCTCGCCTGATATGCGGGCAGCCGCGCCCGTGAGGTTGGCCGAGGCGTTCACCGACTGTGCGTATACATCACCTGCAGCGATGACGTTGCTCTGGGCTGTGACGGATCCTGATGCACTTACATTTCCCTGGGCTGTGACTGATCCAGACGCACTCACATTACCAGTGGCGTTAACTGATCCAGCTGTGTCGACATTCCCTCCAACCGTCACTGTTCCAGAGGCGTTCAATGCAGCTACATCGTTGACATTGTTTCCTCCCATACTGAGCGCCGTGTTCATGCGATTGAGTTCAGGCTTTCCTGGGATGGCGTTGCGGTACAGGTAGTCGTTGGAGAGCGTGCCATCCTGGAGAAACAAGGCACTCGCAGTGTGGCCAACGCCTGGGTTGATCCCATAGTTGCTCAGCGCCAGTTGCCAGCCGCCTCGTACTCCTTGAATAACGCCGGTGTTGTTGAACGGGATGAAGCCACCCGGCGCGCCCATATTTTCCGCAATCGTCCGTGTATCTGAGTGACGCGAAGCACCGTCCCGTCTTTGATCAACGAGAACTCAGGATCCTGATGCACTTCAAAATGCCTCGAGCACTCCTCTCGTAAAAGCTGCGCGCTTTCTTTCCAGTTCTCCGGAGCCTCGACACGTCCGCTCTGGCCATCCAAGCCTTTTACGTCCGTGAAATCAGGCCCCAGATAGAGGTCTATAAAGGGCGTGTCGATGATCGGGCTCATGCTCAGTAGCCTAGGTTCATTGCGGCGTATCTCCCTGACCAGCGTCGTTTTGATGTTTGGCTGCAGTACGCCACTGGGCAATGCGATGTTCCGCCGCCAGAACATTGGTTTCGCCATACACAACAAACGTGCGGTCGACCACCACAGCAGGCACCTTCGTGACCCTGATGCTCCAGGCGTCTACGAGGTTTTGTTGAGCTAAGGCCAGGTCGCGTTGCAAGCGCTGCGCATCGGCGCTCTTGAGGCGCTGCTGCATGATGGTGATGGCTTGTTGCTGATTCGCTGGTAGCCCTTCCGAAAGCTTGGTCTCAAGCCGCTCTTGCTCGTCCAGGAGAATCAGCCGGACATGTGCCGGTGTCTGAACGGGATGGTTACGGTCCGTAATGACCCACGTCTCCGCGTGTGCGAGGGTGATCTGGGCGGCCATGACCAAGCCCAGGAAGCCCAAAAGGCTACGTTTGGATCTGAAGCAATAGGTTCTGGAGGGAAGCATGTGGCAGTACCTGCAGATGGTGTCAGGTACAGGAAACGCGATTGATGAAGAGCCGTCAGTAGGAAACCGTTATCGGGACGGTTGGGGTTTGGTGGCGCCTGTCTGGGCCGTGCGCCTGCCATCGAGCAGCAGGCGCGGTAGCATTTTCTTATAACGCCGCATAAACACTGGTGGTAGGCTTTCCCGGAGGCCTGCTGCTGACTCTCTTTGGAACGACAGCGAATTTCCGCCAATCCTGATAGAGAGTTCCACTACAGCCAAGATCCGTAGTGCAAAATACCTTTGACGTGGTCAAATCAAACACCTCATAAGAGTGGCTTCGATGACAGGCCGCATGCCAGAGCGGACGTGCTGCTGCTTTGGCTCACTCACACAGCTGGCCTGCGCGTCACAGAGCTGGCCCAGCTTGAAACGTCGCTTTTACCGCCAAGCAATCAATCCCGGTCGAAAAACGCGATGGTCGCAGGTTGAGGCCATTTCGATTGCAGGTCGTTACAGCTAACCAGGGCCGGGCGACCAACGTTGCTGCAGATCGCGACGTATGACTTCGATCACCCATATCCATAGCAAGTGTCCAAAGGTTTCAGATGCCCATTCCGCTGGAGGAAGCTCCCAGAGCGGAGGAGCCCAGTGAAACATCGGTAAAAGTACCCCGTGAAAAGCCAGGGTGACAAGCATGCCAAAGCCAAAACCTTGCCAAACGGCAATACGCGGATACCTAAGCGCAGTCAGGCAATAGAAAATGGCGAAAAAAATGGAAAAGCTTTGGTGAATCAAGGCACTGCCATAATTCACCATGTGCTCGGAGTACACGTAGGTAAGCTGATTAGCGTTGATACCGAGCGAATCAAGCATCTCTAAAGGCGGGATTGGACGATCTGGTGTGCGAGGCGGAAATGGGATTTCCGTCCCCCACTTGACAAAGCTAGAAACGTTACCTCCAATTAAACCGGCCGCTGCCGCGACATAATATTCACGAGTTTTCAAGTCAACATCCTTTCCTTCGATAGACCAGGCTTGAGAGATCCAGATCCGCGCCCAGAGCGTTTCCTCAAAATAGAACCCGACGGCTATTCGTATCACTATGATTTTAATAGGTAAATTATAAATATCGAAGCGATCTTATTCTGGGGCTGCACACGATCATACAAACTTTCTGGGGGGTGTAACCCGGCGCCCCCCCCCAAAAAAAATATAGCGAGCTAAACCTATGAAGTGAGTACACCTATCGGCGCAGACTCTCCAGTAGTACAGTGCTAGCGTAACCGTCGGGTGGCAAATGCTGATCCTTCTGGTAAGCCCGGATGGCCGCCCGGGTCATCGCCCCTATCACACCGTCAGCAGTACCCAGGGAGTAGCCCTTAGCAGTCAGCAGTTTCTGCAAATCGGTTACCTGCGCAATGCTGCCCAAGGGAGGATTATCAGTCGGCCACGGGTGAGACACGCCGGTCCCGCCAGCATAACTGTCGGCTAGTAGCCCGATCGTTAGCGCATAGGCAATGGAGTTGTTATAGCGCAGAATGCTACGGAAATTACTTAGGACCATAAATGCTGGCCCGCGATAACCAGCAGGCAGCAAGACCGATGCTTGCTCCTGTGCGAGCTGGCCCGGAATCGCGTGTGTCGTTCCCATCACCCCGAGCCGTTGCCATTCTGCAACGGGTTTCTTGATCGACATGTCAGCCTGAGCGTAATCGAAATTCTCGGGCAACTGCACCTCCTGTCCCCAAGAGATGCGCGAGTTCCAAGCACTGCGTTTTAAATAAGAGGCAGTGGAGGCCAGCGCATCGGCACGGGAACTCCAAACGTCGCGCCGATTGTCGTGGTTAAAATCAACTGCATAGTCAAGATAGGTCGTCGGGATGAATTGCGTCTGCCCCATCGCGCCAGCCCACGAGCCAATCAATTGCGCGCGAGCAATGTCTTTGTTTTGCAGGATATGAAGGGCGGCCATCAACTGTGTAGCCCCGTAATTCATCCGCCGGCCCTTGTAAGCAAGCGTGGCCAAGGAACGAATCACATCGCGACTACCAATATCCTTCCCGTAGCCGCTCTCAATACACCAGATGGCCGCGATAATCTTCGCATTCACACCGTAATGACGCTCTACCTCGTTCAAAACTGGCTCTTTTTGCAGAAGCTCCTGCCCTTGCTGGGTATTCTTCGGAGTCAGACGCTCAGACAAGTAATCCCAGATGGCCGTCGTGAACTCTGGTTGCGCCGTGTCCAACTGGTGCACAGTTGGGTCAAGCGTGATGTTTTGGAAGGCAAGATCGAGTGTGGCTGTGTCGATGCCCTTAGTAGTTGCATTGCTGCGGAAAGTAGCCAGCCATTGCTGAAAATCCGCCTCTGACGTGCTCTCGTTCTGCACGCCGGGAGTCATGTCTGTGGCGAAGCAAGCTGGCGCGGCTGATGCACATGCAAGCATAATGACTACCAGCGATGGAGTTATAACCCTGGAACGCATAGCTTTTACTCTCCTGTAAAGATTCCAATACGGTGCTTGTGAAGTGAAAGTGGCCTATGTGGTGCTTCTAACTTGGCGAGGTGTCGAGGTATTCTGCGCCAGCCTTATCAGTGAAGAAGTTTGGACATTCCTGATTTGCATAATCTACATATCCTGTGCGCTGGGCCATTTGTTCATGTTGCGGGGCTATGCGTGGTCATCACTAAGCGTGAGGTTCCATCGGAAATTTCTATCAGCAATGCAAGTCCTGCACTATCACGCTATGTCGACAACGCGGAGCCCGCAGCATTCGGGGACAAACCTTACGGTCAGCACTTCCTGTAGGAAACAGGCCCTCTTACTCCTCTGTCTCCACTGCTTGGTAGTCACTCCGTCATGTCTGCCGGCTGAGCTGGTGACGGAGCATCTGTTTTTTCTAGCCGCCGTCTCAATCTCGATGTGTAGGATTTTGAATTCCTACACACGAACCTTTGCCGTCTTATCCTTCTTGCCGTTTGGTAAGTTCAAATCCCTGCGCATAAACAAGGTTGAACGTGTCTGCCAAGTTCATTATTTCTTGGTCAGGCAGGCTGGCGGGAACTGTCAGTACCGGTTCGCCACCCGCACCTCGCACTGTAGCAGTACGGGGACTCGACTTCCGATCAATCCGAATATCATTGGGGTTTACGAGGTAAAAAAAATTGGTCATGTGCTTCTTCCGTGATTGCTGATAGAGTTTGAAAACTGAGTAGTTGACGCTGAGAGGAAGGTGATTTCTATTCAAATTCCGCACCGAAGATCCAGAAGCGTTTAAGCATAAGCCTGTTTGTTTCAGTTTCGCGTACTGTTATTTCTGGCGTTTCCGAACGCACGTGCTGAGGGGCGGCCCTTATTCCTGTTTGCAGCAAGACGTCTGACACGGTGTTCCTCTTGTCCAATAACGTAGCGATGGTTGTGATGCTCCGGTGGCGCAATGCTTTCAGGTTCAATGGGAAAAGCCGTATCGAAGTGAGGGGGCTCCTCAGTCAAACTTTGCGCTTCTTGGAGTATCCTGTAGGCATCCAGATTGCTGCTCCAATTATTAATTCCTACCATTGAACTTCTCCTTGAATAAAAAGTCTTACTGGCCCGCTAGGGTCAAATCATTGCATTCCATTGAGGATCACAAAGCGCTGTAACTGAATTACGGTCTTCTGTAATCCCACCATCTACAAGTCGTCTCTTTTTCGCAATTTTTCCGTAACACAGGCCTTGGTTAGCGTAGCCAGCGATTTGGTTCCATCAGCAATAGGCCCAGAGATTCTTTATTGATCTGCATCAAAAAAGCATGAAATTTGAGGCTCAAGGGTACCTATGACATCGCTTATCAGCGATAACGACCAAACGTAAAGTCGCACTGTTGCTGCATCGTGTTTTGCTGCGTGCTTTAATCGGAATGCTACATCCACCGCTGTTGAGGGCGATGACCCGTTCATGCATTTTGGTATTCGGTTTACGCCCAGCGTATCGACCGGCACCCTTGGCCAGGTCGGTGCCTTGGTACGGCTGCCATGATTTTGTTCGTCAGTTGGGCGCGAGGTCTATCGTCTGACTTGAACATCCGGGCAGCGGTGGTGGCTGTCCTTTGGTTGCTCAATACAGCGTTGGTTTATGTCAGAGGCAGAGCGCTGATCCAGTTTTCTAGGTAAAGAGGAAAATCGTATGCTCCTTCTGACTCGCCGCGAAGGTGAAAATATTATGATTGGCGATGGAATTCAGATCCAAGTCTTAAGCGTTTCAGAGGATACTGGGAATGTACTTATCCAGATTGAAGCCCCGGATGTCGTCGAGGCCCAAGGCAGAACCGTTGGGAACGAAGTGACCGCTCACAAGCCTGGCCCTGTTATTACTCATAAGCGGCGGTGGCGTTCGTTGGTCACTCAGTAGGAAGTTTGGATGACCAACCAGATCAGGAGCACAAGATGGCATTGATGAGCGTTGACCAACTGCTGAATCAAGCAGAGGACGAGTACATGAGCGTAGACCAGCTGGTCTTTTTCAAAGACAGGTTGGAGGTCAAAGCCGCAGAGCTTCGTGATCGCTTGCTCAGCTGTCAGGTCAGTTGCGAGATCGAGCGTCACCCGGACGAAGCCGACTTCGCTTCCGATGAGGAAAACAGAGCGGTGGCAGCAAGCATGATAGAAAGGGACAGACAGACGTTGAGCCATGTGCTTAAGGCCCTGGAAATTCTCGCTCTGGGCGACTACGGTTTTTTTCAGGAAACTGGTGAGGCCATAGGCATAAAACGCCTGCTACTGGTCCCCGAGTCGTTGTACTCGGTCGAATCGATGCGTGCGCTGGAGGCCAAGGGAATGCACCAACGCCAAGCGGCCCAGTAAAGTCGCCGCAGCGATGTGATCCAGGAGAATTGCGATGACTGCAAAAAGTGTCGAGCGCGATATGGCTATCTCAGAGCTTGCCGACCATTTGGAGCGCGATCTGATGCCTTGTCCAGCAGGACGTACCGCACTGCTGACTTGGATAGAAAAAAAGCTGGCTCAAATAGCGCTCAATCCTGTACCCACAGCAGCTGATGCTGCGTGGTTGATCGAAAGCGCTTATATCCAATGGGCCGCTGCACAGCCAAAGGGCTAAGGGAAATTCTATGAACGCGATTGCTACCCCTGTTATGGGGTTCATAACGTTTACTGAGCCGCTTCAGGCCAAAGGCTATATTTTCTTTTGTTGATAGTCCTTCTTGGTGATCTCGGCCATCATATCTATCATCATGCAGTTGATGGCCTCCAGCATGCGGTGGGTGGACTCGTCCCCTGAATGCGCCTTCATGCCTTGATGACTGGTAGGCAGATCCACCGAGACGATCCGTATGCCTCGGTTATCGATTGCTGTTTTGAGGGATCGCCATGACTGGTCATCCATCCGCGACGGCCGATCGATACTTTCCACCAGCGGCACGTCACTTCAGCGAGAATCTTTGAGTAGTCGGATTAATTCCGGGCGGTCGGCAAGGCTGTCACTGGCATTTTCCATGTAACACGATGCGTTGGCCTTGCCGTAGCTGCGGCCTCGCATCGCGCCTTTGTCACGCACCTGTGCGCCCGATCGACCTAAGCGAATCGGCAGCAAAGCCGGTACACAGGTCAGACGAGATGACCAGACAAGCAAAGCAACAGCTGATGAAGCGCTTCACAAGCGGTCAGGTCGATATCTGCAAAAAGCTGCTGAAACTGAGTCGCCAGGTTATGCCGCATCTGCGGACTTCTCTATGCACCTTCATTGGGCGATAAGAAATATCACGCAGCTATCGGGTGGGGGAGGGGCGAGGAGCAATGGAACAGAAAGTTAACTTAACCCCGACGCCCGTCCGCAAATACGCATGCTGCCTACAGAAACGTTACGAATCAGGCTTGTCAACCGAGCTACTGTATAGCTGCGATTGTACATTGATCGCCCTTCCGCCATAAAACTCTGTCGCTGCAGCCTTGCATGCGTCATTGTAAAAATCTTCAGCATCCTCCACTGTGTAGCCAGCTCCAACGAAACACCCGTGCGCAATTTCCCTAAGAGTGTGGCGTTCACTACTGGCGTTGTCGTAAATCGCATTAAGGCATCCTACTATGGCGATCACGTCTTTCTTGGAAAGTCTGTCCTCACCACTCAACAAGCGTGCATGATTGATGTATGCCGATACGTTATATCCAGTAAATGAATCAGCCAGACCAGAAGAATCCTCAAAGCTGGAAACATCTTCATTCATCTTGAAATGGGCGATAGGGATGTATTTCATTTCACCCAGCTTTTTGGCTGTCAGATCACTTATTGCTTTTTCATCTTTGTTGTAAATCGACTTTTGCAAAAATATGTTAAGCTTGTTTAGTGTAGGTCCTGCAAGGCTAGTATTGCGCCGTGCAATTCCTTTTTCCATATCGGTTTGTGTAAACGGCCTAGTTGCGCCAAGCTTTTGATTTTCCTGAGAAGAAACTAGACCCTTTTTTTCAAGAAAGGGCATCAGTACTTTGTGAGCATCTCCCCAATTTTCTGAACTACAGTACAACGGCCTGAGTATCAGCAGAGCTTGCCCTGCACGGAATTGGGCTTCAGGACTTAGGCGCTCACTTTTCTGTAGGAGCGGCTGCAATGCATCGACACAATTCCTTGGCGTCAATGCCCGCTCACTGTTGATTGCTCGGGCATGATGGTTCTCGCCTTTTTCAATAAAAGGATTAGAGACAGATCGTGATGCATAGCCGTAAGACCCTGTCTCTTGATTTGGAACGCCGGACAAAGAATACTTATTTTTGCAATCATAAGACGCGCCCTTGGTTATATCGAAATCTGGCGGAGTTTGGACAATACCGTGTTTTTTCAACAACTCAGGCTTGACACGCTCACCCATGATGCAAGAAATATTATTAGCTATGGAATCATGCGCTTCCTTGGTGTCGATTAAGTTCTTCATGTGCACTTTTGTAGCGGCGCGAAAATCCAACATCGTAACGAAAAGGTTTTCCCCACACAATTTTGGCAATAATGAAGAACGCGTCGGCGCAACACCTCCAAAATTGGCACGATTATGGTAGGCATGATAATTAGCTTCTGCCTTTTTCTCTGCCTTCTGCAGGCGGGCGTCGCTGGTAAAGCCTTGTTTGCCGTCATTTAAGGAAGTGGTAGAAAGAAAAAAATCATTGACTGTTTTGTCGTAGAGGTAGGCGCTGCCCGCAAGATAAGCAGCGTACCTCATACTTCGGAGGTGTGATCGAGAGCCATTACTAGATTTGCCTTTCGAATCGCCCTCGTGTGTCCGTGCGGTTTGAGTTGCGCTCAGCGCAGCGGACTCATTATTTTTTGCTATTGTATTAGCCGCTTCTTTCGTAGACGAGGCATTAAAGGTATTCTGCACCAGTCTTGAGGCTGAGTAGAGATGACTGTTCCTTATTTGCATAATCTATATCTCCTAATGCTATGAGGCATTTGTTCATGTAACAAGATTATACGTGGTCATCACAAAGCATAGAGTTCCGCAGAAAATTTCTGTCCGGGGAATGGAAGGTTCAGCGCTTTCCAGTCGTTACGTTTGATGCACTTGATAGCGTAGGTCTTCGATTGTTCCCTTCGGAGGTGTTCCGCAGCCGCTTCGCGCTCCTCCTCAACGATCCGAGCTTCGTCGCTTGAGCCTGCTCAGGTCCGCCAGTTTGGGAACGTCACTGAGAATAAGTCGGCATCTTGCGCCGTAGGGAACTGCGTAGCGCATCTTGCAGCGCGCTTGCAGCATAGCAAGCTCTTCCACAAGCCAGTACGCGTTGTTGGCAACGATCTTCGCCATCTGATGAAAACCAAGTGAGCCATAGCTACGGACCTGCACCCATAGTAAGCGCGCTTGTAAGGCTTGTTCAAAGGCTGGGTTCATTTATAAATCCTTCGTGCTGGCCAGCCAGTCGATTGCGGAAAGCAGCACGTTACCGTCAGGTGCTCCCTGCAGCTTGATCGATCGTCCAGAGACTTTATCCTTGATGACCAGCGTCGGTGTGGCAGTGATGCCGTCCAGGCCGGCCTTGTGCGCCTGGCTAACAACGGTCTGTCGGACAGCCGGGTTGCTCGACGCGCAGTTATCGATGAAGTGCTGTCGATCCTCAAGCCCCGGGATCTGCGGATTGCCAGCAGTTCCAGCACCGTTCGACCGAGTGCGCTGATAAATGAGTTCGACGGCGAGCCAGAAAGCGTCATTGCCGCGCTCAATCCCCGCGCACTCAGCCCACCGAGCTTCATAGCTCGCGGTCGGCTCGTGCATGGGAAGAGGGAGGTTGTGCCACTGCAGGTTCACGTCTGGATGCTGATCCACCCATGCTTTGAGCTGTGGGAAGTAATCCTTGCAGTACGGGCATTCCAGATCTGCATACTCGACGATGGTGAATCTGGCACTGCTGCTCCCGTAAACCCAAGCGCCATTATGCTTCGTCTGTTTGGATGTCTGGCTGACGGTGTTGAGCATTTGCATGGCCTGTCTGACATCTGGCAGGCATTTAAAGGCCAGAATTGCCAAGGCTAGGCGTGTGAGCAGTGTATCGAGCGAGCTTTTGTCGGCAGTGGCAGCCAAGTTGTTGCTGAGCTGAGAAAGCTGATAATGCTCATAGCACAACGTGCCTGCCAGAATGATCAGGCAGACACTGAGTACGACGGTGTTTTGAGTAGGGGGTGGTAGGTTCATGGGCGTCCTCGCGCGAAAGCGATGACACCCTCTCAAACCGTTATACGAAGCGCAGTAGGAAATACATTTTCCGATGCCCATGGTTTTTTGGGATGCGCGGAGAGTTCGTAACGCTCTGCCATGAGTGCGAGAGGCCAGCCAGTCATTACGGCAATCCTATCTGCGCCGTATATTCAAAAGCACTAGCAAATAGAGATTAGTTGCAAACGAGTAAAATTGCGAACGACCCAGAATTTTCTTGGTTACCTGTAGAAATAGCTTCGACATAATGTCATCGGCTCGCCGAAACACGCTTAGGAGGGTGTAGACAAAATCATGTAGTGAGTCGGCGCGCGAGTATTCGAGCCTCGGCCAACCAAACCCATGCCTCGCTTACCGCCAAAAGGCGATCATGATGCATGATCAGTCGCCGAGCTCTCTCATTCCAGGCATGAGTTCGCTCCACTACCCATCGCTTGGGCATGACCACAAATCCAGTCTGAACAGGCTCCACGGAAAATAGATCGCCTTGTTCAGAGTGCCATTGCCCTGTTCTTCTGTTATTCGGGCCACGGATCACTTGAACATCGATAGCGTGCAGTTGATGGGTGCGCTGTGCCCATTTTCCTGCGTACGCACTATCAACAAAAAGCGTGCTCAGTGACGGATATTTTTCCTTCGAGTACGCCACCGCATCATCCGCCGCGTCACGATCCTGCACGCTTGCAGCACTGATACTGACAGCCAGCAGCAGGCCCAATGTATCGACAATCAGACTTCGTTTACGCCCCTTCACTTTTTTGCCTGCGTCGTAGCCGCTGTCACCGCCTTGAGGAGAACTGCGGGTCGACTGTGAATCCAGGATCGCTGCTGACGGGCTGTCAGCGCGTTCTTCCCGCTCACGCCATTGAGCTCGCAAGCGATCATGCATTTGCTCGAACTTGCCTTGAGCGCTCCACCGGCGGAACGTTTTGTAGACATTGTCCCAATGAGGAAAATCGCGGGGTAGCATTCGCCATGAGCACCCCGTGCGTACGACATAGCAACAGGCTTCCAGCAACGTGCGCCGAGAGTGAAGCGGTGGCACTCCTCGTCCGCCCTGGCTTTCAAACAGGTCGGCGACCAGTGCCCACTCGGTATCTGTCAAGCAACTCGGATATAGCTGCTCCGGCAGTTGGCGGCGGTGGGTTTCATTGTAGCCATAGGCTTTATTAGGTTCAGGTGACTGAAAACTTCCCTTGGCCCGCTGCTTTACACGCGTAATCCCTGCCATTTTCAACGCTTTTGCAAAGGTGTCGGGATGCGCAGTGATACCGGTTTCGGCGAAGAATACGAGCGCCAATTCGGCCTGGCTGGAATAGGGCTGTGCATGAGCGAGTTTCACCAGCACGGGATAGTGCTCGGCGGCAATCGAGCGAGGACGTCCGGTTTTAGGCATGGCTTGAGGGCTATTCAGACAAGGGAGTGAAAGTTTAATTTATTTTGTCTACACCTTCTAGGGAAGGTCTGAAAAAGCCTTTTCTTCAAAAGTCGAAGCCAGTAAATATAGGCGCTCCAGCCCGGTTCCTCTCCAAAAAAATGGGCTTTTTCAGAGGATACCTAGAAGCCCGACTCAACAGAATTACCAGCAATCTATTAGTGGGTGTTTTTGAAGCGAATCAGGAACGCGGACAATTGCCAGTATTCTCTTATCTCGCAGGGCCCATTGAGGAGCTCCTAGGACAAAACATCAAAAATGTATTAGCCGATTCGACCTTGCTTTTTGACACGGTTCTGCCGGAGGACCTTACTGCATTGATGGCAAACATGGATGCTAAATCGGAAAGCGAGCAACCGTTGCGAGCTTTCTTTCGCTGCCGGACAATGGGCCGCGAAATGCATATACGTATTGACGCTGTGCCCGAGAAAACCTCCGGAGGTTCGATTATTTGGAAGGGCGTATGGGTCGACGTTACGGAGGCCAGAGAGAAGTCCTTGAAACTCTCACAAGCAAAGGACGCGGCTGAGGAGGCGGCTCATGCGAAGTCTCAATTTCTGGCAACGATGAGCCATGAGATACGCACGCCCATGAACGGTATTCTGGGCCTCTTGGAGCTACTGCACTCCAAGTCGATGAGTCCTGATCAACAGCAAATCATGTTGATGATCGATGAGTCGGCAAAGTCACTGATGACGGTGCTCAATGACGTGCTCGACCTTTCAAAGATTGAGTTTAACCAACTTGAACTTCACCGGCAGCCGACAGATCTTCGCGCCTTGATCAGCAGTGTAGTGGGCATAATGGCTCACCAAGCTCATGCGAAAGGGCTGCGTGTGCGTATCACAATAAGCCCTGCATTAGCGAGCAGTGTAGAGGTAGACGATATGCGCCTTCGTCAAGTTCTGCTAAACCTTCTGAGCAACGCGATAAAGTTCACAGCGGTCGGTACAGTCTCGATAAAGGTTGCAGTCACCCGCTCTAGCGACACCACTCAACACCTTGCTATTTCAGTCATTGACACTGGACTGGGAATGAGCGATTCGCAAAGAGAACGCATCTTCGAACCTTTTACTCAAGGCGACGCATCCATCACCCGCAGCTATGGTGGGAGCGGATTAGGCTTGGTGATCAGTCAGCATTTGATACGGCTGATGGGAGGAGAACTGGCACTGGAGACCGAAGAACACGTAGGTACGAACGTGACAGTAGTGTTACCGGTCAGCGCTTCGAGTGCCGATAGCCAATCCAAAAAGCTAATAGGCAAGCGCGTATGCGTTGATCTGGGTGATGATGAGGATCGAGGAGAGTTGAATGACTTGCTATTGGCCCTCGGTGCGACGCCGGTATCAGCATCAGAAGTGGATTCAGTTCACTCTTGCGATTTGTACTTCTTTGATGCCCCCGAAAAAATACCGGACTTATCTGAGACGCTCGCCGTGGAGGTGACGGCAAGTCCGATATTATCGGGATGGCGAGACACAGGCGCCGGATATCCAACCTTGAGCAGTAACCCTTTCATGTGGGGCAGCGTGTTATACGTATGCAGCGAATTGCTTGGGATTGGCATTATAAATACGCAGTCTCGCACGCGAACAGGCGGCTCCGATCGACCATTGATCCTGGTAGCAGAGGACCATCCTACCAATCAGGTTTTGATCAAAAGCCAGCTTGACCGATTAGGGTTTGATTGTGAAATAGCTGCAAACGGCAGTGAGGCACTACATCAGTTTAATGAGAATGTCCACTGCATGGTGATAACCGATTGTTATATGCCGGTAATGGACGGCTACACCCTGGCAGAAAAGCTGCGAAGCAAACTCAGTGGTCGACATTTTCCGATCCTGGCAATAACTGCAAGCATTCTGATTGAGGAACAACAACGGTGTACCTCTGCAGGCATAGATGAGTGCCTGTTAAAACCTCTGAGTTTGGACACTTTACGGGAAGCGCTGAGCAGATTACTCCCAGCCTCAAAAATTCCCATGCAGGTACAGCCCAACGAAATTGAAAGGAGTGGGGATTGGCAAGCGCTACTCGGTTTGCTTGATGAGAGCCCTGAATTCAAAGAGCTGATCAACGGTTTCATCCGAACGACCAAGGAAGATATTGCGCATATCGAAACCCTTTCAATGCCAAAGGAGCAGCAGAAGCTGCTGGAACAACTCCACCGTCTACGCGGTGGGATGCGTATGTTTCGCCTAACTGAACTGGCTGCTCGTTCGGAGGTGATTGAGCGAGAACTAACTAAACGTAGCGCGGAAGATATATCGGTCGAACTTGCAGAGTTCTAGAACTATATAAGCGAATTTCTTGAGCATTTAACAAAATGCTCAAATCGGATGAATTAGTTACTGACTTCATATTTTAAATTTAAAGTGCTCCGTTCCATCTCAAGCACCATCGTTCTATATCCTCAGCCGGAAGTGCAGCTGAGAATAAAAAGCCCTGCCCCTGATCACAGCCAAGTCCTTGTAGGAAGTTAAGTTGCTCAAGCGTTTCGATGCCCTCTGCGACAACGGTCAATTGCATAGCCTTACCAATGGCTATAATATATTTGGCAATTTTTTTGTAACGTATGTCGGCCAGCATATTTTGAGTGAATGTTCGATCAATTTTTATTTCAGAACATGGTATCTGACATACACGTTCTAGGGCAGAATAAGCAGTACCGAAATCGTCGATTGACAACCGCCATCCACAAGCATCGAGCCTAGCCAAATTTTTAATAAAGTGTGATGCCGTAAGTGCCTCTCCACCGCTTTCAGTAATTTCGAGTGTTAGTGGCTGATTGTGGATAGGATTGCGATTGACTTGGGTAATGAGTGCACCGATAAAACTGCTATCGCCGATTTGACTAGCATCTAGATTCAGTGCCAGAGGAACGTCCAGGCCGGAGCGCTTCAACGCATTGTAAGTGGTTAATGCTTGATCGGTTAACGTATGCGTCAACTCATTTAATAGACCTGCGGATTTGACAGCGGGTAAAAAAATATCGGGCGTCAAGAGTTGAGAGTTAGGAAGTTTCCATCGAGCTAGCACTTCCAAACCCGAAACCTCAAGGCTACTTAACTCAATTTTTGGTTGAAAATAAGATTTAAACTCGGCACATTTTAGCGCGAAAACTATATCGTAATAGTTAATACTACTTGCGAAAAATACTGAACTTTTCTTTTGGTTAAGCATAATTACAAATACCTTCCAATTCATCAAGATAAATCTTACTGTTACATGGCAGAATTATCGATTTTTTGTACTACTCGCCTACAGACTGCTTGACGAAGGCGTGAACTTCAAGTGCAGTGAGCCTTGGTAATGACCAGGAGCTTGGGTGTTTTGTGAAATATCGGCAGTTTTTAAATTAATCAGCCAGGGAGTGCAGTATACTGGGTTTGGTATATTGGGAAGTGTTACGAGCTTTGGAGTTGATTCATTGACTCCGGTAAAGCTGAACAGTGTATTGGGTAAAACTTTCTTTGATGCCACGGAGGGCGCCGCCGGTGTTGAAACCCAGACCTGATAAGGAATTGTGTTGCTGAGTTTAGGGTCGGGATTCATCATTGTATTGGTTATATAAAAATTTTTACCTTTTGAGCTAGGCGAGGAAAACGTGATGTCGTACTTTTTACTCTGCGCATTATAACCATCATACAAACAAGCATCTATTTTCACATCGCCAGCTAATATAGGGCTGCGATCCGGACTTGGCTTACGCTTCAAGTCAAGATCCACAGTAGGTGACGCAGTACTGTAATTTGGCAGATAAACTTGGATATTTTAATTGTCAACCAAGTTAATTGTAATACCAGCTGTCCATGTGACCAATTTGGTACGGTTGGGACGATAGGCCCACTGATGCAAAATAAGCTTAGCATACCATTCCCCGCCTATTGGCAGGCTCTCTATTTGTTCTTTCGAAAGCCTCACAGTTAATAATGATTGCGCCACAATATTGGAGTTGCTCGCGGAGCTATTAATAGCAAAAGTTGCGGACATAAGATTATGCCCACTCTAATCAACTTTCTCATTAAAGCCTTCCAAGGTTAGGACTTTACTAATACCGGTATGTTGCTCTGTGAAATTTAGCGAAATACTGGTAAGGGGTATACTGTATATAGTATATAGTATATACAAAGTTTGGGCACTTGCCAAAGGCTGAGTCGCTGTTAGATGTGCAAGCCCAGGCCATAGTCCCAAAGAAATTATAGTCAGCTATCGGCTGCGGCATGTCAGCGCTCGATCCTTTTCCTCCAGACTCAGCGTTCCAGATGATTAGATCCGTTGCTGAATTTTTTTGAGTAGTGACTTTTAAAGATATATTTTTGTTTGTGACCGGAATCCCCCCCAACCGAGTTAGCCATGCAAGTAACTGAGTACAGCGTCAATAATATTGATAAAAAAAGTTTATTCGTCGCCCTGTAAACAATAATCATTAATCGCTCCAAAAAATCAACACATCAATAAGTTTCACAAATACTTCGAATTGGATTTTCATAACACCACCGCGCAGACACATCTTCTCATTATTTACCCTGAAAAAACCCAGAATTTCCTGGATTGCCACCAAACAAATAAAACAGCTACATTCATTGCACTTTATGCCGAATGCAAGGTGTACTGAAATGTATTGAGCACAGTAGCCCTTCCGCTATATAAAAACTACCGATTCAGCTAAGACCCGATGCGCTTGCTGTAAAGAATCAGATGGTAGACGCCCTTTGCATTCAGATTTCTGTTAATTGCTATTTAATATAAAACCCGCTTTCTGGTAGCAGTTTTTATATCAGAGCTTTTAGCTTAAATACAACTCAACACCCTATTTGCGGTACCGCCCTTTAATGGAAAAATAGACGATCCGCATTGCTATTAGCCTACTAGAAAACTTAGCACTCTCAATAATACTGGATTTTCTATATTACCAACAACTCCTTTTTTAGGAAAATACCTTCATGAATTAGGTGTTACCGTCTCAATCGACTTTATGGCTATTGAGGCTGTCCAAACTGCATTGGGTCTGATCCGGAACAAGTGTTGATTTATAGCGCTGCCGTTCCGATCAGTGACGCTAGTCATACGAATGACAATTTTATTATTTCTGATTTGAAACCCAATCGCTTTAACATGAAAGTATAATTTCTATATCTGTTCAGTATTTTGCCAGTAAGTCAGTTTTTTTCAGTACCTTCACGACACGGGGCAGCTTTCTGAGTTTGTCTGGAAGGTCATTAACTGAAGTAGTCTTGCAACTGACACTGCCTAGGTTCCTCAACCCGTTTTCATTTTTTATAACGCGAACAGGACATTGGTAGATTACCTTGTCTTTGACAACATAAAGCTCCTTAGGCTGCCCTTTAAACTCGGCCACGAAACTTCCGTCATCATTTATGTTTGGTACTGTGGCGTTCAAAATTAACCCGCCGGCTAACGCATTCGTTCCGTTGAACATCAACTGTCCCAAATAGGTATATTGAGTAGTTGCCGTTAATTTTCGCACACCCAGCTTCCCAGGTTGCATAAACCAAGTCAGATCGCCTGCGCCTTGGTCAAGAGTCGCGATGCCGTCTCCAGTACGCGATGTGGAATCCTCGACGTGACTCTGCACACTCTGAAATCCCTCAACCGGAGCAAATATTTTTTCCCCGGCATGCAAGGTTACTTTTGTGGCTCCAGGCATCTGAATATCAGCCACTGCCTGAGGCTGCTCATCACTTGCATCTTGCTTGGGCGCTTCAAATAACAAGCCGCCCATCGGATCGGACCCGCCATTATCCGTGCCCCAAATGAACTGATGAGGAGTTACCGCAAACGATGAGGAGTACGTGCCGCTTATGTCTGTTCGCGTTTGCGACGTGGCTGACTGCACCGCTGAGCCGCCCCATGTCAGTTTCAACACGGCCATTTATGTTAATGCCGCGCTCGTTGTTATTGGTCGTGGAAAGTGTGGCTCCGAGTTCACGGTAGCCATTATCGGTCCAATTGCTGACATGGCTGACCTGATAGTTCTCCTGAGCCGGTTGTTGCTTGCTCTGCCTCACGTTTGCCTGCGCCGACTGGAAGTCTGTACGCCCGCTAGCAGTCATACGGGCCCGATGAGAAAAGCTCATTGTCAAGGTCATACCGTTGTCTGGAAGGTGGTTGTTCTGCGCCCGATACAACGAAACGTTCGGGGTGAAGATCCAGTCATCTTTGACGAAAGTTTTGCTGAAGCTTAATTGTACAGAGCGATTAGCAAAGCGATTGATTGACGAACCGTATTCATTTGCATAAAAATTGACAGTTTTATTAACCGAGACAGTGCTGTCTTGGTAGCTGATCAGTTCGCTCTGGCGATTCTGAGTTTTCGAAACGCTGTAGCCTAAGGTAGTGCTCCAGCCAAAAATATTAGTCCCGACTGTTGCGTTCAGCGATTGATAGCAACTTAGGTAAGTGTCCGTCTCGCAGTGTGTATTTCCAACGTTGTAACGATAAAGGCTGGCGCTGAACCCGTCGTTCCAATAGATCTGCTGGGTATCACCATGGCTACCATCAGAGCCATAAAAAAGTCAGCTGTTGTATTCAGGTTGCCATAACGGGTTGGCAGGCTCCAGTCGAATTTGCTCTCTGCATAATGAGCGTTACGCACCTGAGCAACACCAAAGGTCGTCGCGGTGTTGAAGCCGGTGTTCAACTTGCCCCCAACCAACGCTGATGAGCTTTTTTGTGTCTGCCCTGGTCCAAAACTTTGAGCAGTCGGGTCTTCAGCCATGCCTGCTTGGACAAACCATTGAAAGTCGCCAGCGTTTCCACTGGCTGCACTCGACTTGGAAAAAGGTCGAGTCTCGGTACGAGCGAGTTGCCCGTTCTCAAACACTTTCATAGTCAAAATATAGCTGCCGTCTGGGTACGCTGCCGTATCGATATCCTGCAGCCCACCTTGTACATAATTAGTGCTTAACAGTTGATTCCCGCGATAAACATCAACCCGCGAAGGGGCGGTCAAAATAAGGTTTACGGGTGTTCCTTTGTTTTGTGCGGCTTGATTGAGATAGGCTTGAGTCGTACCCATGCGTATACCATCCGTCTTACCTATTGGTAATAAAGAAAAGCTAAAAGCCCCACCCAAGTTGCTCGAAAGGTTCCGTTGGTCCATTCGGCCAGCTTGCATGTAATAACGATCATTCATGTCAAAGCGATAGAAAAGCTGGTCGAGATAGGTATTGCTGGTGTTTAGTTGTGGGGATTGCTCACCGATGTAGCGCCAGGCGCTACCAAGATAGCCACTCTCCCCTACTCCAAGAGCACCAATACCCGTGACGGACAAATTTTTATATTCGCTATTTCCCGAATAGTTGATAGTTTGTCTATGAACAAACGCATTTTTTAGATCTGCATTGGGCTTGAAATATAAGGGCTTTGAGCTATCGTTGTTCAAGCTTTGCCATTTAGGATTCAAAAATATCGTAATAACCTGACTGGCCTCGTCGTAAATATAGGCTGCAGAATCGGTATTTATATAGCCACAGCCATTAACCTGAATATTATCTTGACATGACAGTTGAGAGTTACGTTTCTGCGGAGTGCTCAGAAGCGCCAATAATTGTTGGCGTTCAGTGCTATTCATCGAAACTTTCAAAGGCATAGCATCGAGTACTGCCTTGGGGTCCTCGAATGTTACCGAGTCGGAGTCGACATCGGCTAAAAACATGCCTAATTTTTTACCTGGCACAGACACTTCTAAAGATAAGGCTTGAGTCTGCGCTAAAAACTCAAAACCTTTGGGTGGTAGTTCAGCACTCTGAGCATTAGTGATAAATAGAGTAATAGACAGCAAGCTAAAAAAGCTATGCTTTCTAATAAATATAGATTGCATTTTTTTAACTGCTTCAATTATATTTAACGAGTGGCTGAAGCCATACTTTTCGATGTTCAATCGTCAAGTACGGCTTTAGCAAAAACCAAATCTAATTTAGCTTACGATTACGATTACGATTACGATTACGATTACGATTACGATTACGATTACGATTACGGTTGCGCTGCCGCAGCTTGAGTAATAATTAGATTAACATTACCAGAATAGATACCAGCTGCGGTGAGTGGACCTTTCTGAGTTTGGCTGATTTTGAATTCCTCAGGCGCTGAAGTCCCATCTTCACTAAAATTCAAATTGCTAGCTAAAATTGTCAGATCCTTATCAGCGCCCAGCGCGCTACCCATGAAGCTGACAGTCAGAGGCACTACAGGTGCTGAGCTGTTAGTTGTGTTAGTCAATTGTGGAGCAGAGCCTAGTCGCATCAGCAGATTTTTTGCGGTGTCATTAGTATAGAGTCGGGTTTGAATAATTTTGTCTTTGAGACCGGTTGCCGGAACGTATTGCATGTCCAATGTTTTTGGAATTGCACTACCATCTGCCTGCGTGAATCCGAGGGTAGTATCCACATTGGCGGTGACGACGATATCGGTTTCATAAGCGCTTGCGGTAGATGCCATTAGGCCGCACGCAACAAGGGTGAACGGGAGCAGCAGAAATGACTTTTTCATGAGATATTTTCCTTTGATCAATTTACTTGAGGTCGCCATTTTTCAGCAGGCAATGGCAAGCACTGTTCAGACTAGAAATCCCAGCGTTGAGACTTCAGATCGGAATCTTGAGTTAGATAGTTCACTACAACAGATTTTACCCTTGCGAATTCTTTAGGCATATTAATTGACAATCCGGGAAACACACTGCTTTCAATTTTAGTTTTCTTGCAGGTGTCAGGCGTCAATCCTGAGCACATAGAAACATCTTTAATCCATGTATGAACATTACCGGCATTTTCAATCGTTCCTTTTTTTAAATCCACACCTAGCTTTACTTCAGAGATTTTAGGCTTGCTATATACCAACACCCCCCATGTTAGACTAATACCAACGCTGCCACCCCCCTCTGTAACCACATGATCTTCATCCGTATTCGCAGCTACAGTCTCGACATATACACGATATAACAACTCTTTATTTGGACTCGACAACGAGCGCAATCTAACCGTGTGCTCTCCTCCCGGCGGCAGGATTATTTTTTGCGGCGATGCGATAATGCCTGATCCGCTAAGTATCGAAACTGGCACTTCTTTTTCTTGCGCAGTCGCCGGGTTCAACACCTCCTTAACATAAATATTTAGATACTGAACCCTATCCGACTTAGAATAGACTTTAAACTGGTTCTTGCTGAGATTGACATCGTTCATCGTTAACGACATCGGATACACCATTACGTTAGCGCTGGCCATACCTGAAAATAATACCAAAAAAAGCAGGCAGCAAATTTGCTTCGAGATTTTCATTTATTGAACGCCTGTAAAAAATTAATTTCGACTAAAGCTCTAAGAGGGTGTAGACAAAATAAATTAAACTTTCACTCCCTTGTCTGAATAGCCCTCAAGCCATGCCTAAAACCGGACGTCCTCGCTCGATTGCCGCCGAGCACTATCCCGTGCTGGTGAAACTCGCTCATGCACAGCCCTATTCCAGCCAGGCCGAATTGGCGCTCGTATTCTTCGCCGAAACCGGTATCACTGCGCATCCCGACACCTTTGCAAAAGCGTTGAAAATGGCAGGGATTACGCGTGTAAAGCAGCGGGCCAAGGGAAGTTTTCAGTCACCTGAACCTAATAAAGCCTATGGCTACAATGAAACCCACCGCCGCCAACTGCCGGAGCAGCTATATCCGAGTTGCTTGACAGATACCGAGTGGGCACTGGTCGCCGACCTGTTTGAAAGCCAGGGCGGACGAGGAGTGCCACCGCTTCACTCTCGGCGCACGTTGCTGGAAGCCTGTTGCTATGTCGTACGCACGGGGTGCTCATGGCGAATGCTACCCCGCGATTTTCCTCATTGGGACAATGTCTACAAAACGTTCCGCCGGTGGAGCGCTCAAGGCAAGTTCGAGCAAATGCATGATCGCTTGCGAGCTCAATGGCGTGAGCGGGAAGAACGCGCTGACAGCCCGTCAGCAGCGATCCTGGATTCACAGTCGACCCGCAGTTCTCCTCAAGGCGGTGACAGCGGCTACGACGCAGGCAAAAAAGTGAAGGGGCGTAAACGAAGTCTGATTGTCGATACATTGGGCCTGCTGCTGGCTGTCAGTATCAGTGCTGCAAGCGTGCAGGATCGTGACGCGGCGGATGATGCGGTGGCGTACTCGAAGGAAAAATATCCGTCACTGAGCACGCTTTTTGTTGATAGTGCGTACGCAGGAAAATGGGCACAGCGCACCCATCAACTGCACGCTATCGATGTTCAAGTGATCCGTGGCCCGAATAACAGAAGAACAGGGCAATGGCACTCTGAACAAGGCGATCTATTTTCCGTGGAGCCTGTTCAGACTGGATTTGTGGTCATGCCCAAGCGATGGGTAGTGGAGCGAACTCATGCCTGGAATGAGAGAGCTCGGCGACTGATCATGCATCATGATCGCCTTTTTGCGGTAAGCGAGGCATGGGTTTGGTTGGCCGAGGCTCGAATACTCGCGCGCCGACTCACTACATGATTTTGTCTACACCCTCCTAGGGATTTCGCCTTCTCATCAGCCTGCCGGATTAGGGTGATATCGACCAACGAAACCATCACACCAGCCAGCGCCTGATTGGCTCGATAGAAAGGTTTCATCCAGTACAACCAGGTGCGCATCTCTCCTTGGCCATTTGCAATAGAAAACTCGGAATGAAAATTTTCACGCTTCCTCATCACCTGAGTCGCAAGTTCATCAATGGTAATGGACCAGTCATCCGGGTAGTGGCTTGTCTCAAGAGTGGTTCTACCAAGCAGCTCTTGTTTATTGATTGAAAACGCCACCTCATAAGCGTGGTTAATCAGGAGATAGCGTTTATTCACGTCCTTTACAACCACAGGGTATGGGTAGGTATCAATCAACGCATCTCGCAATTGCAACTGATCGCCTAACGAATGCTCCGCTTCCCGGCGCTGATTGATTTCTATGCGCAAGCGACGATAAGAGATGAATAGGAGAACACCGAGCAGAACCAGCCCCGAAAGGGCTAACCAAAGCGTTTTTTTAATTGCTGCCCAGGGGACGCTCTCTTGCTGCGCAGCATAAAGCCACTTGGTGTTCATGGCCTCTCGCTGCTCTTTTGTGAGAGTGCGTAATACTCGATTTATGAGCGGTAGCAACGATTCATATCTTGAAGTCACTCCTATAGATAGATCACCTGGTATTTCTGCCGGAGCAACTATTTGCAATGTTCCAGAAAAGTGTTCAATCATTAATTTGGTGATTATCAATAGATTACCTACGTAGGCGCGCGCATTTCCATCCACAACTTGTTGCATTGCCTGGAGAGGTGAGTCTGTAACGTTAATGGTGCTCAGTGGCAGCAACGCTTTCAGTTTATCTCGTAGATATACCGGGTCACTTACGACCAGCGTCTTGCCATTGAGCTCGGCCAGGTTTGACACTCGGAGGCCGGAGGTTACGATGACGTTGCTAAAGGAGAGCATGGGGCGGCTGTAGAGCACTTGGCCAACATCACTTTCGACATATTTCACTGGCAAAATGACGTCAGCTTGACCACTTGCCATTTTGAATAGTAGTTGCTTCCAGCTCGTCGCGGGAACCAATTCTTTTTTTAATCCAAGCTTGGCAACTATCTCACGCCAATACTCTCCCGCCAAACCGTCCTCTTGACCGTTTTTATTAATAAAGGCGACCGGTCGGTAATCGGGATCGTATGCAACTTTCAGGACAGGTAAGCTAGCCAGATACTGCCGTTCTTGATCACTTAATAAAAAACCAGAAGAAGAGAGTTCGAGATTCTGCCATCGCGAATCGAGTTGCGAAAGCGTAATCGCTGGAATGTTTTGCATTGCGTTAGAGAGGCGCGCGACGAGTTTCGGTTCATTTTGCGCGACAGAAAAGCGCAAAGATGTAACAAGATCTGGAACTGGTCGAACTCCTATACGCAACGATACCAAGCTGACCATGTCAGGATAAATAGCTGCACCATCTTCAACTATGACATCAGCATTTCCTGATTTTATCAAATTTAATGCGTCGTTCAAGTTGAGCACTTCTTGTACTGGCGTGTTTGGATGCAAAATCTTGAGCCAGTTAGAAACTGAATTACGCTTAATTGTTACAACTCGCAGTTTAAGCAGCTCTTCTACTGGAGCTCCATTGATCACTGTGTCGGCGCCCATGATTAGTGCAGGTATCTTGAAATAGGGGGGCGAGAAAGCCGCACAGGAAGAGCTGTTGCTAGTCAGGTGGACATCTGTGCCGACATCAATACTTTTTTGACAAATTGCTTCATCCAGATCGCTAATAGATGAAAATCTTTTGAAGACAAGTGAGACATTTAGCTGCTTGGCTTATGCGGTCAGTAGTTCATTACCATAATTAAAGCTGATTGGTTCTCTTTCGCTGCCCAAGCCAACGTCAACGTAACCGACAACCCACTCAGAGTTTTGCTTAAGAAATGATTGCTCTGCTATGCTAGATTTAAGATCATCTGCGTGAGAAATGTCGCTATAGGGAATGAAAAAAACTGTCAAAAGTAGTACATTTAACAGAGCGATTAGCGCTGCGCAGCATGATTGAGAATGCTTCTCATAATCGGTGGTTTTTTTTAAATTGGGGGTTGACATGCAGCTCAGAATCATCATAGCGGATGACCATCCAGTTGTATTGTTAGGCGCGAAAATTATAGTTGAAAAGGGTGGGAGCGGCCTAGTTGTGGGGCAGGCAGAAAACCCTGAAGAGCTTGAGGCTATTTTAAAAAGTACCCCTTGTGATTTGCTGGTTACTGACTTCGCCATGCCCAATAGCCGTCGCGATGGATTGATCATGCTCAAGCGCCTCAGGCGTCTGCACCCTGAACTTAAAATTATCGTTCTCACCTCAATACGAAACTCAAGCTTGATTCTTGGTATTCTGAATCTTGGCATTCAGGGTGTTGTTGAGAAGAATGCAGATCAGTTCGAGCTGATAGAGGCAATAAAAAAAGTTGCCCGACATCAGCGCTATATTAGTCCGTTTTTTCGTGAGGCCTTGGCCGATGTGTCCATATTAAATTTCGATCGTCCTTCTGTAAAGCTGTCACCTAAAGAGCTTGAGGTCGTTCGGCTTCTAGCAATCGGATTAACCCAAGCTCAAGTTGCTGAAAAGCTATCCAGAAGTATAAAAACTATAAGCTGGACAAAGGTTTCGGCAAAAACAAAATTAGGTATAAAAACCGATGCAGAACTTTATCAATATGCCCGTAACACCCACCTTAGTACGTAGGTTAGAGCTAGGGGAAAAGCTATAGCGCCGCAGCGAACTCCATCTATCATCTATTAATGTATGCTCTTAGGCATCAATTCTCCAATAACGCTCGTTCATATACACCCAGCGCCTTTGCGCCGGTTAGTCGTCAACACCTTAACCCTCGAGAGCCAAACCTATCTTCTCTATCGAATAGGCAGCGAACATGCGAGTCGACAGCCTGTGCGTAAACGGATTGCTTGCCGATATCAGCACTACGCTGTTTTATGACTAGCGCCTGCGCGGTATGAGGGCACGCTCATTAAAAGTGAAGTACTGACGGCCATATGCGGCTTAGATAGTTTATTTCGATGTATTCAATACAGGCTAACGTGCTGTATGAAAATAACTCGCCCGCCAGTCTGTGAGGCCATTGCCTCACGGGTACGCTGTATATTATCAAGATATCCTCTCCCTCGCATTCACACATAGCTGGTTGGCAGCGCACTTCGCAATGGCAGGAATGTGGTGATCGAACTCTAATTCGCGAATTGAGCTGAAACTGCCCTATCGGAAGTATACCTTGATTTCCCGAAAAAATCGCTCAACCATGTTCATCCACGAAATGGAGGTCGGGGTGAAATGCATGTGGAGGCGTCTGTGCTTCTCAAGCCAAGCCTGCGCTTTCAGGTACTTGTGCGTGGCTTAATTGTCCACGATCAGATGCAACTGAAGATGCCTGGGCGTCTCGTGATTGATCTTTTTGAGAAATCCACCCATTCCTGATGCCGATGTTGACGCTCAATGCGGCTGATCAAGCGTGATTATAGATAATCCACCGCAGTAACCAAAGTGGCAGTGTCGTGGCGGATATAGTCAAGTGATTGCGTACGGATATGCCCGATCCCCAGAGGCAAACCAAGTTGCGTGCGCTACAAGGCTTGAGCTTGGCTTTTCATCGCTGCAGAGGAGCAACGCCTTGTCTGGCGGGTCGAGATACAGTCCGATAACATCCCAAAAATTCTCTTCTAAATGAGGATCTCTGGACAGTTTGAAGGCACTGGTCAGGTGCGCTTTCAGGTCATTGGCGGCCCAGAGTTTGTGCACGCTAGTGGCTGAAATTTCGGCGACTCGGGCCATGCTCCCACGGCTCCATCGAGGCTCGCCGATTCGCGGCTGAGTGACCTGTTCAAGGACACGGCACACGGCTTCAGCCAGCAAGGACGTTTTGCGCCCACGACGCGGCTTGTCGGGCACGCCGTCCAATCGCAGCGATTGAAAGCGCTGACACCAACAGATGATCGTTGGGAGTGAGAGACCGGTCAAGCGAGCGATTTCTATCCGCGAACTACCTTGAGCTGCCTGGGGGATCACTTGGGCGCGACGGTCTTCGCGCTGGCTGATGGTGGCCGAGCGTGCTCTGCGGCTCAGTTCTGCTTGCTCTTTCGGGCTGAGGACAATCTCTTGGGCGTTCACTGACGTTCCTCCGAGCGCTGAATGGCAGGGACAGTGTAGTCAAGACCGGAGAAAAATTATTTCGAGAGCAGCACGCTAGGTAGTCTGGCAAGTTGCGCCGCGCCGCAGTATGCGTTCCCAGTTGGATTGGCGCAGTCTTTTGTAAAAGGCTAAACGCAAGATCGAGTACTTCAAGGCTCAGGCAGGGGCCGGGGTCGAGCATCGCCTTGAATCATTAGGCGCCGGTTTGAGCGCAGGATAATGCCCATTCGTTGGCTAAATATTACCCAGTTGACCACTTTGTTCGCTCTGTCGGCCCTCTGGATTACTCGAAAGCTGTTGATGGGTGCAGGGGGCTTGCTTAACGCGGGAGATCGAGCAAAAAAGCCCTTAACACGATGCATCACGCCGTTTATGGTAGCACTTAGTACCGATGTGATTTTCATAGACGGTCGCAATGCGGGAAGCTTGCCCGAGCTCCTAAGAAATCTCCGTTGCGAAAACTCAAACGGCCTCTGAAACATTTTTTCTAAAAAATTTATAGAAAAAACTTAGGAATACTATATTTTAAAATTTGTATAGCGCATTTTCAAACGGACATTAATTATGCGAACGGCATGCTCATGTGGGGAACGTCCAATAGTACGTCTTGCCATAGGCGCAGCTTTTTTCTGTGCTTCAGCGGCTCAAGCCCAGGTTGCGCCGGACGCGGGCCAGCTTCAGCGCCAGATAGACCAGAACCTGCAGAGGCCGGTCGTTGCACCGTCGCCAGCCGCACCGGCGCCCATTTCAGGCGCCGATCACCGCGGGCCCAAGGTTGTTATTCGGCGTGTCGATATTGTCGGCGCCAAACTCATACCGGTTACCGAGCTTGCAGCTCAACTCGACCCTTACTTTAATCGTCCTTTGACCTTGAGTGAGGTGCAGACTGCCGCACAACAACTGGTAGGTTACTATCGCGAGCGCGGATGGTTTGTAAGAGTGCAATTGCCTACGCAGGATGTCAGCGACGGTACGCTGCGCATCAACATCGTTGAAGGGCGCTTTGGACGTCTGCAAGTTGCACCCGGTACAAGTCGTGTCCGCAGAGATTTCGTATCCACTCTAGCGGGCCGAGATCTCAATGCTGATGAGCCGTACTCATTGTCACAACTTGAGCGCGGGTTATTGCTGGCCAACGATCTACCCGGAGTTCGGGCTGAAGGTACACTGCGCCCAGGTCAGGCGCCGGGCACCAGTGATCTGGCGTTGCAGATCAGCGACACGCCTTTATTCGCGGGTCTCGTCGGCGCCAACAATTTTGGCAACCGTTTCACCGGGCGAGGGCAGGGCTTCGGCACCGTCAGGCTCGACAATCCCAGCGGCTTCGGTGATCAGTTGCAGATCAGTGGGATTCTTAGTGAACGACTCGATTATGAGAGCGTCTCTTACAGCGCGCCTGTGGGTTATGACGGCCTGCGCGCCAGCGTCGGCTATGGTCAATTGCATTACCAACTGGGTAAAGAGTTTGCCGATTTGGACGCACGCGGCCAGAGTCGCACCCTGTATGCGGGCCTGAGCTATCCATTGTTGCGCAGCACAGAACGCAATATCACGGTGGGGCTGGACGTCAGCCATGCGCGTCTGGAAGACGAGGCCTTTGATGTCACCCTGCGCCGGCGAGATATTCAACTGGCGACGCTCGAACTGCGCGGCGACGCCAGGGATGGTTGGGGCGGTGGCGGTGGCGGTGTCACCGCCGCAAGACTCTCACTGGAGGGCGGGCGCGCCGCGCTGCGGATTGCCGCGGACCGTGATCAGGACGCCCAAAGCGCGGGCGTTGAAGGCGGCTTCGCTGCGCTTGGGGTCGAACTTCGCCGCGATCAGGTACTGGCTCCGGCGCTCTATCTGAGAGGGCGCTTCGCCAGTCAGCTCGCTTTCAATAACCTTGCCTCGTCGCAACAGTTCAGCCTGGGTGGCCCCTACGGCGTGAGGGGGTATCCGGTCAACGAGGGCAGTGGCGACAGTGGTGCCCTGATGCAACTGGAACTGCATAGCCTGCTACCCATGCTGGGTATTGCGAACCTGGATGGTTATGCCTTCTTTGATGCGGGTGTCACACGCCAACATCAGACTCCCTGGCGAGGATGGGATACTGCAGGTAGCGGCCGTAACACCTATCCCCTTTATGCCAGCGGCGTCGGTCTTGCCTGGACCCATACGCGTGGTTTCGCCATCAATGGGATATTCGCGGTGCCGCTGGGCAACAATCCCGGTGGTACCCGCAGCGATCAAGACCAGGATGGTGGCTCGACCGGACCGCGTGTCTGGCTCACCGCCAGTCAAAGCTTCTAGGTTGATTGACTCACAACTGCTCAGACTTTTGCGCGGGACATAACCATGAAACGACAAGCCCCCCTTGCAACTCCCTGGCCTGCGGCGTCACGTGCACTGAACTGCGAACCTGCGGCGTGGTTGAGGTGGACTTTCAGGGTTAACGTCCCCTATCGAAAACCAGCGTTTCATTCAGTGCACCTGGCGATGGTGGTAAGCCTGTTGATGGTGTCCACACCTGGCGTGGCGGTTGAGCCCGGCGCACTACCAACGGGCGGGAAGGTCGTCGGCGGCCAGGCATTACTTCATCAGCAGGGCAATCAGCTGGTTGTCGAGCAGCATTCCGATCGTGCCATCCTTGACTGGCAATCCTTCGACATAGGTCAGAACGCAAGTGTGCGCTTCAACCAGCCAGGCTCGAATGCGACAGCGCTTAATCGTGTCACGGGCGGCGGTGGTCAATCGCTGATCCAGGGCAGCCTTTCCGCTAATGGCAGGGTGTATCTGGTCAACGGCGCAGGAGTACTCTTCGGCCCCAGCGCCCAAGTGAACACGGGAGGTCTGGTCGCCTCGACGCTGGATATTGCCAACGAGGACTTCCTGGCCGGGCGGGACCGATTCGTGCTCACAAACCAGAGCAAGGGCGAGGTTGTCAACCAAGGTCACATCAGCGCCAGGAATGGCACCGTAGCACTGCTGGGGCGAACCGTCGGCAACACCGGCAGTATATCGGCCGATAACGGCAACGTCGTGCTCGCGGGCGGTCAGGAAGTCAGCTTCGCAGCGGGTGCCGACGGCCATCTGCAGATTGCCGTCAGTGCGTCTGAGTTGCAGTCCAGCATCCGTAACGGCGGTGCAATCTACGCTGATGGTGGGCAGATCGTACTCAATGCTCAGGGCTCCAACGCTCTCGCCTCGGCAGTGGTGAGCAATACTGGCACGCTGCAGGCTCACACGATGGCGGAACACGAGGGCAAGATCCTGCTATTGGCCGATCTGGAGCACGGTGGGCGTGCCGAGGTTGCCGGTACTCTGGATGCCAGCGCCATCAACGGTGGCAACGGCGGTTTCGTCGAAACGAGTGGTGCACAGGTACAGATAGCACCGGCGACTCGAGTCACTACTCAGGCGCCCAAGGGACAGACCGGCAAGTGGCTTGTCGACCCCACCGATTTCACCGTATCGGCGGGTGGCCAAGCTCAAACCACCAGCGGCATTGGTGCAGACACTCTCGTCTCCAATCTGGCCAGCACCAATGTTCTTCTGCAAACTGACGCTCAAGGCAGCGAGCCTGGAGATCTGAATATCCAGGCGCCAATCAGCTGGAATGCCGCAACTACCCTGAGCCTGCTTACGTTGCGCGACGTGAATATCAATGCGCCCATCAGCGCCGTCAATGGCGGCCTGACACTGAACATAGCGCGCAACGTTAACGTCAACGCCGCGATTGATGTGGGAACCTTTTACTTCCTGGGGGGAACCTGGACTCAAAACAGTGCAAACCTACCTACATTTCAGGCCCATGACTTTCGCTTGAATGGCGGCTCCTTCCTGCGCGCGAACGGGGGGGATGGAAGTTCAAGCAACCCTTACCTGCTCACCGACGTTTATGGTGTGCAGGGGATGCAAGGGTTCCTGAGCAGCCACTTCAAACTGGCCAATGATATCCAGGCTGTAGGTACCCAGAACTGGAACTGTGATTCCTCTTGCAGTGGATTTGTGTCTATCGGCAACTTCGATCGACCTTTCACAGGCTCTTTGGACGGTGGCGGTCACCTGATCGATAAGCTTCAGGTCTCGGTCCATGCCTCCTCGCAAAGCACCAACGCTGAGGCCGGGCTGTTTGGCACTTTAGGAAGCGGGGCTCATGTTACCCACTTGGGCCTTACTGACGGTTTTTTCTCGGCTTCCGGCGGCAATGATAATTTTGCTGGTAGCCTCGCCGCGCGCAATTTGGGGAGTATCGACAGCAGTTATTCCACGGGTTCCGTTGCAACTGGCGACGCTAACGCGGATCAAAATATCGCTGGAGGATTGGTAGGCAATAACACCTTCACAACGGTGAACGGTACCGCGCAAGGGGGCACTATCAGCGGCAGCTACTCCACGGCGTCAGTCATCGCGTCCGGGGGCAAAACTTCTGCATTCGCGGGAGGTTTAGTCGGTACCAATGTCCAGGCAACCATCTATCAAAGTTACGCCGTGGGATCTGCGTCCGCCAGTGGCGGTATCGATTTGAACTATGCCGGCGGGTTGGTCGCAGACAATATCGGTACAGTGCAGCAAAGTTACGCCTTGGGCAGCGCAACAGCCTTGCGGGGTAATCGGACCTTCGTTGGCGGTTTGCTCGGGCAGCACAGTGGCAATACCATCACCGACTCCTTCTACGCGACCACCGATAGCTCAGGTGCGGGCATTAATAATGCGAGCAATTACAACAGCGTTGGCATCGGTAAGAGCCGGAGCGAGCTGACCACGCTCAGCACTTTCCAGAACTGGGACATCGATGCTACGGGCGGGACCGGGAGGACTTGGCGCCTATACGAGGGGCAGACGACGCCTTTGCTGCGCAGCTTTCTCAAACCAGTGAATGCAACAGTGAACGATAATGGCCGGGTCTACGACGGGAGCACTGCAACGGTAAGCGGAAATGGTTTTACGCTATCAGTTGGCAGTGCCCAGGTCCTGGGCACGCCGACCTATGCTAGCACCTCTGCCCGTAATGCCGGAGCCTATGCCCTGAGCATGAGTGGCCTCTACTCCGATCAACTCGGCTACGACATCAGTTATGTCCAGGGGACATACACCATCTCCCAACGCGCGATTGGCGGTGCATTCACCGCTGACAACAAGATCTATGACGGCACCACCACCGCTACTGTGCATGGCGGTCTCGACAGCAATACTGTCGTGGCGGGTGATGACCTGAGCGTCACCACCAACGGCCTTTTTGCCGACAAGAACGTCGGTCAAGGCAAAGCGGTCAGCGTCCTCGGCAGCCTGACCGGAGCCGATGCGGGCAACTATCAATTTATCGCTCCGAGTAACGGCAGCGTTGTCGCGGCCATCACCCCAAGGACGATTGGCGGTGCCTTCACCACCGACAACAAGGTCTATGACGGCACCACCACCGCTACTGTGCATGGCGGTCTCGACAGCAATACTGTCGTGGCGGGTGATGACTTGAGTGTCACCACCAACGGCCTATTTGCCGACAAGAACGTCGGTCAAGGCAAAGCGGTCAGCGTCCTCGGCAGCCTGACCGGAGCCGATGCGGGCAACTATCAATTTATCGCTCCGAGTAACGGCAGCGTTGTCGCGGCTATCACCCCAAGGACGATTGGCGGTGCCTTCACCGCCGACAACAAGGTCTATGACGGCACCACCACCGCCACAGTGCATGGCGGTCTCGACAGCAATACTGTCGTGGCGGGTGATGACTTGAGCGTCACCACCAACGGCCTTTTTGCCGACAAGAACGTCGGTCAAGGCAAAGCGGTCAGCGTCCTCGGCAGCCTGACCGGAGCCGATGCGGGCAACTATCAATTTATCGCTCCGAGTAACGGCAGCGTTGTCGCGGCCATCACCCCAAGGACGATTGGCGGTGCCTTCACCACCGACAACAAGGTCTATGACGGCACCACCACCGCTACTGTGCATGGCGGTCTCGACAGCAATACTGTCGTGGCGGGTGATGACTTGAGTGTCACCACCAACGGCCTATTTGCCGACAAGAACGTCGGTCAAGGCAAAGCGGTCAGCGTCCTCGGCAGCCTGACCGGAGCCGATGCGGGCAACTATCAATTTATCGCTCCGAGTAACGGCAGCGTTGTCGCGGCTATCACCCCAAGGACGATTGGCGGTGCCTTCACCGCCGACAACAAGGTCTATGACGGCACCACCACCGCCACAGTGCATGGCGGTCTCGACAGCAATACTGTCGTGGCGGGTGATGACTTGAGCGTCACCACCAACGGCCTTTTTGCCGACAAGAACGTCGGTCAAGGCAAAGCGGTCAGCGTCCTCGGCAGCCTGACCGGAGCCGATGCAGGCAACTATCAATTTATCGCTCCGAGTAACGGCAGCGTTGTCGCGGCCATCACCCCAAGGACGATTGGCGGTGCCTTCACCGCTGACAACAAGGTCTATGACGGCACCACCACCGCCACTGTGCATGGCGGCCTCGACAGCAATACTGTCGTGGCGGGTGATGACCTGAGTGTCACCACCAACGGCCTATTTGCCGACAAGAACGTCGGTCAAGGCAAAGCGGTCAGCGTCCTCGGCAGCCTGACCGGAGCCGATGCAGGCAACTATCAATTTATCGCTCCGAGTAACGGCAGCGTTGTCGCGGCCATCACCCCAAGGACGATTGGCGGTGCCTTCACCACCGACAACAAGGTCTATGACGGCACCACCACCGCTACTGTGCATGGCGGTCTCGACAGCAATACTGTCGTGGCGGGTGATGACTTGAGTGTCACCACCAACGGCCTATTTGCCGACAAGAACGTCGGTCAAGGCAAAGCGGTCAGCGTCCTCGGCAGCCTGACCGGAGCCGATGCGGGCAACTATCAATTTATCGCTCCGAGTAACGGCAGCGTTGTCGCGGCTATCACCCCAAGGACGATTGGCGGTGCCTTCACCGCCGACAACAAGGTCTATGACGGCACCACCACCGCTACTGTGCATGGCGGCCTCGACAGCAATACTGTCGTGGCGGGTGATGACTTGAGCGTCACCATCAACGGCCTTTTTGCCAATAAAAACGTCGGTCAAGGCAAAGTGGTCAGCGTCCTCGGCAGCCTGACCGGAGCCGATGCAGGCAACTATCAATTTATCGCTCCGAGTAACGGCAGCGTTGTCGCGGCCATCACCCCAAGGACGATTGGCGGTGCCTTCACCGCCGACAACAAGGTCTATGACGGCACCACCACCGCTACTGTGCATGGCGGTCTCGACAGCAATACTGTCGTGGCGGGTGATGACCTGAGTGTCACCACCAACGGCCTATTTGCCGACAAGAACGTCGGTCAAGGCAAAGCGGTCAGCGTCCTCGGCAGCCTGACCGGAGCCGATGCGGGCAACTATCAATTTATCGCTCGGAGTAACGGCAGCATCGTCGCCTCAATACTCCCGGCTACCTTGAAGATAACGGCGAACGACCAGGTTGTGCCTTGGAGCGGTCGCCCTTATTCGGGAGGTAACGGCGTCCGTTACGCCGGATTCGTGGCAGGCGAAGATGCGAAAGAAATCGTTGGTCTGCCCCTGCGCTATGCAGGCTCCGCCCAAAACGCTGTTGTAGCCGGAACTTATTCTATTGAGCCGATGGGGCCATTGACGTTCGGTAACTATATTATCGGTTACGAGAATGGGAGTTTGCGGATCACATCAGTTCCCGTTTTACCTAACTTGATACCTCCTCCAGCAGGCGAAATTGAGCGTGGTTTGAGCCAATCCCAGGTGGCAGAGTATTTGGAGAACCGGTCTGTGCAGCTACGTGATGATGACATCTTACTTAATAGACGGTACAGGTTTCCCTTAGGTTTTGCTGCTGGCGGCTTCATTCGTCTAAACGAAAAAAATGAATAAATATTAGCGCAACTACATACTTTACAAGTCGCTGGTGGGGATCGCGCCATATAAAGTTTCAATCGAAGCTTATGGCTATTAATGGCTGCGGTAGCGATAGTAATCACCTGCCCTGCGCGAAAAAATGCGTAAGTGCAGAGCGATATAATACCGCTTATGCTTGGGTATTTGGCACGAATCGATCTTTAGGGTAAGTACGTGCGTTTTAGGTCTAGATATGTAGAGCCCAGTAAGACACCCGTGGAGCGAGCATTGAAGTCGATTTCGTAGGTTCTCACGTTTGAGTGCTTGCAGTCATAGGGAGGGGGGGCAAGCGCCAAAACAAATCTGATTTTTCAGATGCTGAGTTATAGTTATTAAAGGAGCCCGTTGTCATTTGGGGCAAGTCAATGGCGCAAGATTTAAAGACGAGTCATAAGTGTTTTAGTTTACATCGAATGGTCAGCAACGCCGCACGCATTCGCTCATTGAGGGAGTTATAGTATTTGAATGCCCAACGCTCCTATTCATACTTCAACAGTGCGTAAATCCCAGAAGATCATATATCTAGGATTTGACCAAGCACCGCTTGCGTACTACTATTTTTCGAAGCAAAACAACCAAAACGTATTTAACTGTGCCTTAAGGCATTAGGGTGGCAATTATGGCTCAGGCATTTTTTTGACTGGCGCTTTGAGCTTGCATTCTAGCCAGTCCAGCCAGAGAGCTCCTCCCGCCAGAGTGCCCAGTACTAGAGCAATTGCACAATGTGACACCACTGACTCCCAGTATTTGAGAGGTTCGCTGGCCCGAATGTACACAGTCCTTGGGCCCCATTTATTTGTCAAAGTAGTGGCGCCGCTTACTAATTCTTGGGCTATGCTGAGGAGCAGCATCGTGGTGAAGACGGCGGAGATATAGCCAATAACCCGGGTCACCCAGATGTCCAGTTTCGGATTCAACATGAGAGATTTACTCGACGTTTCAGAAAACTGAACCGCCCCGGGTTTCTCGTCGTTCAGCAGCAATTTTGCGCTTTATGGCAACTTAAGCCAGCGCGTGATGGCCATCATAGAATCCATGGTACCTGCCGTTGAGGTTTACAGCATTGATGAGGCGTTTGCAGACCTGACCGGGATGCCTGGCAATATGACCGAACTGGGCAGATTGATACGATCCAAAGTCCATCGCTGCACCGGAATTCCCGTGGGGGTGGGGATTGCACCGACCAAGACACTGGCCAAGCTGGCCAATCACACAGCAAAGCGTCTCCAGGCGCACACAGGCGGGGTCGTGGACATTTGCGACCCTGTAAAACGCGAGTGGGTGTTGCGCAATACCTCTGTCGGTGAGGTCTGGGGCATCGGTCGAAAAATGAAAGCGCACCTGGAGGGCATGCAGATCCTGTCGGCCAAGGACCTCGCTATGGCGGATCCCTGGATGCTGCGCAAAACGTTCAGCGTTGTGATCAAGAAAACCGCACGCGAACTTGCGGGTACCGCGTGCCTGGAGCTGGACGAAGTCGAACCTCAACGCCAGGAGATTTGTTGCAGCAGGATGTTCGGCAAGCGACTGACCGAGCTGGGGCTGATCAAGGAGGCGGTGGCCACCTACATGATGCGTGCGTCTGAAAAATTACGTGCCCAGGGCTCCGTGTGTAAAAAGATCAGGGTGAGTATCCGCACTGGCATGTTCAATCCTGACGAGGCCAAGTATGCGAATGGCGCACTGGTCCAGCTTCCCTACCCCACCAACGATGTGAGGGTGATGACCCAATACGCGACAGAGGCGGTTTCGCGGATATTTCGCCCAGGCTTCAGGTACAGCAAAGCAGAAGTGCTGCTGATGGATATCTGCCAGCCAGGCGAATTTACCGATGACCTGTTCACGACCAATCAGCCGGTGAGTTCGGATCGACTGATGGCTGCTTTGGACATGATCAATGGCAAGTGGGGTCGTGGGACTTTGCGCACTGGTTCAGTGCCAATGACGCCGGACTGGGGCATGCGGCGTGAGCTGATGAGCCAGAGCTACACGACGCGCCTCGATCAGTTGTGGGTTGTAAAGGCGAAGTAATCAGGGTTTGGGGAGTAACAGAACAGAAAGTGCACTTAAGCCATACAAGCCGCTCGTGAAAAACGTGTGTACAACTGGATTCGACCGCACCAATTTAGTGGTGGGCTGCCATCGGCTCAGGCCGAGAAAAAACTTAACGTCGTGTCCGGGATCAGTTGACCACTACACATTACTTCGCTAGACACGGACGCTTTCGAGGATGATTGGCATGAATAGGATTTTTTTTCAGGTAAAGGTATGCGGCGAAGAAGCGCACCGTGAAGGCTTTCTCGACGGCTTGTTGTACATGAATACATTAGGTTTCTTCCGCAGATATCAGGAACAGGCGGAGGCGAATATCGGGGACCGACACGAAGGGACGATATCGCTACTACAGCCGGGGCAGTTCACGATGACCCTAACGTGTGATGACCTGCCAGACTGGGAATACACCATCCCTGCGGAGGACTTGGCGGGGCCCTCGGTTATTCAGTTCGACGGTCATAACCCCCTGAACGTCCTATGTCTTTATGCGGTGCATGAGCGGGGATGCACCTTCGAGTCCGACGAGGCTTTCGAGCGCTTTGTTGAGGCTCAGATTATGAAGCCTGAAGTAGATGACCTCGGCGACTATGCAGCCGTGGTTGTCGACACCGGGGCATTTCAGAAAAGAGTCCTCGATGAAATCCATAGCAGGGGCTTCGGTGCAGTGGCTGGGCTTGTGGACTACTACGATTCTTTGACCTTCAACGGTTCGTTTGATAAAGCGCAAGCCGTGCTGAGAAAGCGGGATAATTACGCTCATCAGAGGGAGTACAGGTTCGCCCTAGACCGAGGAAACGAAGTTGAGGAGGCTTTTACCCTTTCGGTGGGGTCGCTCCGCGACATTGCCAATAGGGTGCCGGACGTCGGAGGTCAACGACTTGATTCGCGGCTATCTGCATCAGATGAAGGCTCAGGGGGTGTTTTGCCCTGAACGGGGTTGTAAGCCGGAACCGCCGAAATTTCCGTCATAGGCGGGAAGCCAGTACTGATGCGGATTGACGCCAAACAGTTGATTTCCGATGCTGCCGCGCCAAGCGCGAAGATGGCACCTTTCCATGGGTAAAACGTGTACGTAAAACCATGTCGGGTAGACGAACCAGCCGAAAAACTAGCCTCAGACGTTTTCCGACGGAATTTTCGGCGGTTCTGGCTTACACCCCCTTGATGATGGTCGTGCCAAGTCTATTTAGCAGTAATTCTTATTTCTGGTTCCCTTTGGAGCTTTCCCAGCAGGCCAGGTCGGCCCGCATTTGATTGCTCTGCGGATGGCCCAAGGGCGCCACATTATTTTCCAGCCAGCACAGGCAATCGCCCTTCGATGTGCGCCATGCGCGCGGCACAGAAATTGATTTTCGCCAGAAAACGGCTTAGTGCAGTGACTTCCAGACTTCCAGCACGAAGTATCCCACCAGTAAAAAACCTGCACTCATCCCGCATGCAACCGTAGGCACCAAGAACCACATCCACAGCTTAGTGATCTTGGCGCTGTGCAGGGATGACGCCGCATCAATCAATGCTATTGCTTTGGGTCCGCGCACCGTCTTTATGATCATCTCGTTCGTGCGGTTTAAGTGTACGTTGCCCCAGATCATCTTGATCAGTTCCCAACAAATGAAGCAGATCAGCGACAGGAGGGCGAGTACTCCGCTGAGGGCATAGACCCAGCCCGGAAGCTTAGCCACAAGCGTTGACCAGAACGCAAAAAAACCAGCGTACCCAGCGACCAAGATCAGATTTGTATAAGTGCTCGCCTGCGTCATCTGTTTTTCATTTATCTGCATCAGCATTGCGATGTTTTTATCGCGCTCGCAGTCTTGCTGAAACCTTTTGATCTCGGCAATATCCGCACCCATTGCTTTAATCGCTTCCCCGACCGCTTCGTGCCAATTACCTTCGCTTCGCCTCATGATCAGCCATCTCTATGTGATGTTGTGCCTGCGCTCTTGATGCATAGGCATTTCAAAATGCCTATGCATGAACCTAGTACGATTTGTTACGAATTCTGCGGGCTTCTCTGCATTAATCATCAAACATTGACGGATACTGCTTGATAAATTGCTCACGCGACATAGTCATTGCTTCCAAGTCTGGAACTATTCCACTTTTCATAGGGGGTAAATCTAAGCCCTTGGCTTGGGCTATAGCACGTACACAAAGCTCACTCTTGGCTGCGCTCCCCCTTTCATCAGGCATAGCATGTGCCAACCACCAGTGAATTTCGCCTAAAAACTTAAGTGCTTTCTTGGTAGATAAGTTTGATTGTAGGACCTCATCAAACAAATCGTTTACATGATGAAGAATTTTAGGGACTTCTTCCGATGAAGTATGTTGGATGTAGTGTGGCTCTCCATAGTCTAAGCCTCGCGACCATAAATCCGAATATCGTCTTTGGTCTCGGTGCGCAGAACTATCTGAACTGCAAACTATCTTTGTCAGGCTTATTGGCTCTCCAAAAATCTTATCCGTTATCAAAAATTCTTTTGCTGGTGGCAATAAGCCTTCATCATCGAGTTTTTGCAAGCTCCCATCAGTACGGGCACTATATCTTTCTTTAATATAATTGTATTGATTTATTAATGGGGTTGTAAAAGGAAACTCATTATAACTATTGCGAGGTTTCTTAAATATATTCTCATCATGATTAGCCATTGAACATCGCCAATCGCGTGCTTTCTCCCATAAGTCTTCAAAATTCTGAATTTCACCATTAGCTAATGCACTTCCTATTTTTCGCGACTCATTCCAAAAAGACCTACCGTATTCCATTTGCAGGGGGACATGATCTCTATTATATTCTTTGTCAGGCCATCGGGCTACGCCAACCAACGACTGCTGATGCCAAGTCAATTCACTCCTTTCCGGTGATCCAGAAATAGCACCATAAAGAGAGGCTTTATGGCTTCTTTGACCAGTTTCTAAATTTTCGGAATTAGTAGCTGAATTATGCCACCGGGGAGAGCTAACCAGTGGTTTTGAAGTAATGCATCCCATAATTAAACCCCGTTTTTAGATGACGAGCCTTAGGGAAGGTCTGAAGTAGCCGGATGTTTTCCGGCTACCGAGTCCTCAGCACTTTTCAAAAAACGATGCATGTCGAAATTTGCTCAATTATCTTCGCTTTTTAGCTCTTTCGGCCGCTGCAAAGCCTTTTGCGGTAACCATTTCCTGCATTACACGCGCACCTCTCCTGCGCTCGCCAACAAATGTCGGCCGGCCATCCACAGGTTTGACAGGGCGAACAACGTCACCATCTGCGCGGTGTTCTTGGCCAAGCCCCGAAAGCGCACTTTTTCATAGCCAAACTGGCGTTTGATGACCCCAAACGGATGCTCGACCTTGGCGCGAACCTGGGCCTTGGCCTTCTCGATTTTGCGGATCGCCTTGTACAAAATACTGCGTTTTCCGTGCTTTTTGTAAGTGCTGTGGCGGGCGGCAATCTGCCAAATGACCTTGCGCCCAGCGTGTTCTTCGCGCTTCTCGACCCCGGTGTAACCTGCGTCGGCGCAGACTACGTTTTCCTCGCCGTGCAGCAGTTTGGCAACCCACCGCCGCCAACTGCCGGAGCAGCTATATCCGAGTTGCTTGACAGATACCGAGTGGGCACTGGTCGCCGACCTGTTTGAAAGCCAGGGCGGACGAGGAGTGCCACCGCTTCACTCTCGGCGCACGTTGCTGGAAGCCTGTTGCTATGTCGTACGCACGGGGTGCTCATGGCGAATGCTACCCCGCGATTTTCCTCATTGGGACAATGTCTACAAAACGTTCCGCCGGTGGAGCGCTCAAGGCAAGTTCGAGCAAATGCATGATCGCTTGCGAGCTCAATGGCGTGAGCGGGAAGAACGCGCTGACAGCCCGTCAGCAGCGATCCTGGATTCACAGTCGACCCGCAGTTCTCCTCAAGGCGGTGACAGCGGCTACGACGCAGGCAAAAAAGTGAAGGGGCGTAAACGAAGTCTGATTGTCGATACATTGGGCCTGCTGCTGGCTGTCAGTATCAGTGCTGCAAGCGTGCAGGATCGTGACGCGGCGGATGATGCGGTGGCGTACTCGAAGGAAAAATATCCGTCACTGAGCACGCTTTTTGTTGATAGTGCGTACGCAGGAAAATGGGCACAGCGCACCCATCAACTGCACGCTATCGATGTTCAAGTGATCCGTGGCCCGAATAACAGAAGAACAGGGCAATGGCACTCTGAACAAGGCGATCTATTTTCCGTGGAGCCTGTTCAGACTGGATTTGTGGTCATGCCCAAGCGATGGGTAGTGGAGCGAACTCATGCCTGGAATGAGAGAGCTCGGCGACTGATCATGCATCATGATCGCCTTTTTGCGGTAAGCGAGGCATGGGTTTGGTTGGCCGAGGCTCGAATACTCGCGCGCCGACTCACTACATGATTTTGTCTACACCCTCTTAGTGGTAGTAACCTCTTATTCGGTTCCGCTCTGTCATGATTGAACCGCCCCGGGTTTCTCGGAGACTCCAACCTTTGAGAGGATGGAGCGATGAAAAAACTACCGAAGTACTCCCCAGAGGTCCGTGAGCGGGCCATCAGGATGGTTTTCGAACACCTTCCTGAGTACGAGTCGCAGTGGGCCACCATCAGTGCCATTGCCCCCAAGATCGGCTGCACGCCCGAGACATTACGGCTGTGGGTTCGCCAATCTGAGCGCAACACCGGCCAGCGTGATGGGCTGAGCACAGTCGAACGTGAGCGAGTCAAGCTGTTGGAGCGTGAGAACCGTCAGTTGCGTCAAGCTAACGAGATCTTGCGCAAGGCCTCAGCCTATTTTGCCCAGGCGGAGCTCGACCGCCCATTCAAACGATGAAGACGTTTATTGATGAAAACCGCCAGTCTTACGGGGTCGAGCCGATTTGCAAGGTGTTGCCAATCGCCCCGTCGACGTACTACCGGTACGCTGCTCAGCAGGCTGACCCCAGCCAGCAGTCAGCGCGTGCGCAGCGTGACCAGGAACTGGGTGAGCACATCCAGCGAGTCTGGGATAAGCACTTCCATGTATATGGCATGCGCAAGGTCTGGCGACAGTTGCTGCGTGAAGGCCAGCAAGTCGCCCGCTGTACGGTGCAACGCCTGATGGGAGAGCTGGGCCTGCAAGGCGTGGTACGCGGCAAGCCCGTCAAGACGACGGTCAGCGACCAAGCCAGGCCGTGCCCGCAGGATCATGTCAACCGTCAGTTTGTTGCTGAGTGCCCGAACGCCCTATGGGTATCGGACTTTACCTACGTCAGTACCTGGCAGGGTTTTGTTTACGTGGCCTTCATCGTTGATGTCTTTGCCCGATTCATCGTCGGTTGGAAGGTGTCCAGTTCAGCGCGTACCGATTTTGCACTCGATGCACTGGAGCAAGCCCTTTACGCCCGTCGCCCAGTCAAGCAGGGTGGACTCATTCACCACAGTGACCGTGGCGTGCAGTACGTGTCCATTCGCTATACCGAGCGTCTTGTCGAAGCCGGTATTGAGCCATCGGTCGGGAGTGTCGGTGACTCTTACGACAATGCCTTGGCTGAGACCATCAATGGTCTTTACAAGGCTGAAGTGATTCATCGACGCTCTTGGCCCACACGGGGGGCGGTGGAGCTGGAAACGCTGAAATGGGTGGACTGGTTCAATCACCGCCGCCTGCTGGAGCCAATCGGTCATATTCCACCGGTCGAGGCAGAAGCCATCTATTATCAGCAACTCACCGAGTCTGCCCAGGTGGCATGACTCAAACAAAAGGGTCTCCGAGAAACCCGGGGCGGTTCAAAATCGCGCCCAACGCTGAACACGCGCCTCAGCCAGGCATGAAGCCAGCACTCAAGCACGACGACGATGACAAACAAGACGAGCAAGCTTGAGCCAGGTACAAGCCTGACTTGAAGATTGAGCTCAACAGAAAAGGCGTCCCCAGGGACGCTTTTTTTGTTCAAGGATAAATTTTCAGTCGAGACCGCTTTGAACATAGGGCACCTCGCTGAAGACGTCGTCGCTGGTAGCTTCGCCGAAATGCGCTCGCTTGGCGGCCAGAAATCCGCCGATCCGTTCCCGGCTGGCATAGTCGGAGTAGCCGCCGAACAGGCAGAGATCCGTCGATGACAGGTCGCTGATGGGCGCCAGTTCGCTGAGGATTGCCTGCGTCAGCTCGAAGGCGCCGGGGTAGTTGTCACTGGGGATCGATGGCGCGAGGGTACCCGGCAGGTCGAGATTGACATGCCGCACGCCGGCACGCGCGCAGGCGCTGTGGATGCTGTCCGGATCGGTAGCGTCGACGATGAATAGCTCGTCGATGCAGTAGGCCAGCAGCGACTCCACGTTACTAAGCTCCAATTGCGGATCGCGGCAGCATCAGCCCGACTAGGCCGGAACGAGACTGTCGCAGGCCACGGGCCTGCAGATTGGTGCTGTAGCCGTGTTCGTCAGAGAGAGACTGGATGAGCTACGCCGTCGCCTCCTTGATCCGTCGTTTTCGTTAGGAGCTGTTGAGCGCCGCACTGATCGACGCCCATGCGGGCGGGGGCGGCTCCCTCGGCAGCGCGGCGCGGCGCTGAGCCTGGCCGACGGTCTGCACTTGGTGCCCGAATTTCCGTTGCTGCTGAAGCGGTTCTACGTCTGCTCGATGTCATGGAACGCATGGCGAGCCTGGACCGCGTATTTACACCGGTACAGGGAGCGCTCGCAGACCAGCATCGCAGGCGCTACGCTGCGTTCGAGGTTCTTCAGGCAGCTGAACGAGAAGTGCGATCTATCTTCATTCGAGAGTGAGTTCGATCCAGAGGTCCGTGATGAACTTGCTCACGAAGAAAAGGGGCCAGACGCCCCGTTTCCGGTGCTGTACTGGCCCCTTGGCGAGCAAGCTTGCTCCCACGGCCTTTGGCCAGAATCGAGAGCAGACTTGTGTATAACGCCGAGCGCTACAACTACGGTCAGAAGCGAACCGTCACGCCTGCATTAACCGAATGGAAACGCGTGTCGGTGCCGAACTGCCCCTGGTAGGACAGGTCCAGATCGGTCTGCCTGTTCAAGCGCAGTTTCGCGCCCACTTCAGTCAAGGCGGTGTCGCGCGTTTGAGCGACGCCTTGCACTTCGAAGTCTGGCCCGCCAGCGAAAGACTGGACGTTGCGCGGGTCCAGGTCACCGTAGGCACGTCGCCATCCTACTGAGCCGTAAACCTGCGTATTGACGTTCGCCACATTGATGCTCGACGACGCGCGCAGACCCAGTGTCGAGAAGAAGGTGTCCTGTTTATCGCTGGACACGTCCAGTGCGGCTGGTCCGCCTTTTTCGTGCAGGTCTTTGGCGTCGTAGCGCACGTAGGAAAGACCGGCGAAAGGCTCCAGAGCCATGCTGCCGACCGGTATGCGGTAGGCCGCTTCACCACTTGCCTGCAGCGACTGGGCATTGCGTTTGCCGGTCAAGTGATCACTGAATCCGGCAAACGCCACGTTCCGCTCACTTTCCAGCTTGTGCCAGGTGTAACCGACGTCAGCACTGAGGCGCAGGGCATCGATCTGACCACCGGTGTAGAGGCCCAGATGATAGTTGTCGCTGTGGCCGTCGGCATCGCGGTCATCGGCGTCGAACTTCGAACGGCTGTACCCGGCGTAGACGCCACCGCGCCAATCCGGTGTGAAGCTACCGTCTGCCCCGAACAGCAGGCCGCCAGTGCTTTGGTGCAGACCACCGGCACCGTTATTGCCGCTTGTCTTGGTCCAGTTGCCGAATGGCTGCACCCAGGCGCCGTTTTGCGTGGTCGGTGTGCTTGGCATCAGATTGAGTGCCATGGCTGGCATGCGCAATGTTCCCGTATCCAGAAGATTACGCATACGAGTGCCCAGCACTCCCGATACCACCTGACTATTGGCGATCAAGGCCGTCGAGGTACTGCCGAGGTAGTCGCCAGACAGTTGATCGGCTGCGTTGCGAGCGCTTTCGGCATCCAGAACCAGCAGGTTGTTGTAGAGGCGCAGCGGCTCACCGCTTTGCTCGAGTACGCTCAGCGCGCCAGCGGTATTGAACTGGTTTTGAGTCAGCATGACCGTCTGAAAGATGCCTGGTGTTGGTGCGGGTTCTGGAGTGGGCGTAGGTGTAGGCTCTGGTGTTGGTGTTGGTGTCGGCTCAGGAGTTGGAGTTGGCTCCGGTGTCGGTGTTGGAGTTGGCTCAGGAGTCGGAGTTGGCGTAGGCGTAGGCGTAGGCTCTACGCTTTTTTGCTCGATGGTGAGGTTCAGATCATTGGCGGTGCGCTGCAGTCCGACATTCAGGAACGCCGAGTTGGTCAGCGCCTGGGCATAGGCGGTGCCTGCGGCGGCACCGTCGACCACACCGCCCTGAGCAGAGAGCAGGGTGTAAGTCCTGCCGCTCTGATAGCTCTGCGCAGGATCCAGCGCAGTCACGTTGACCTGCGTACCGCGCAGTGTGGCTGTGCCGCTTACGTTGATCTTGTCTGCTCTACCATCGCCTGCGATGTCCGCGGCGTAACGTGAGCCTGCGGCCATGTCGAGGTCGCCTTGTATGGCCAGCGCACCTATGGCGCTTTCGCCGGGCGACAGAGTACCGCCGGAAGCTACCTGCGTAGTACCCACCTGACCGACGCCGGCCAGAACACCGCCGTCCAGTACCTGGGCGCTGTTGGTATAAGTCCCGAATTCGGTGCGCCCGGCAATACCATTGACCACCAGGGTGCCATTGCCTACGTTAAACCGCGAAAGGCTTTGGGTGGTGGCTGTATTGCCGCGCTGATTGACCTGGTCGACGTTCCCCGACAGCACCAGTCGCCCGCCGCGCACAACGACGCTGCCGGCCAGCCCGGTAAGGTCGCCGCTCAATGTGGTGTTGCCGTTGAACGCATACACTCGGCCCGTTCCGTTCAGCGTGTTGGCAACCTGCAGATCAGTATCGGTATGGTTGAACGCCAAATGCCCCCCGTTGCCGGTGCCGAAATTAATGGCGGTTTGCGGGTCCAGTCGGCCGGCCGCCTGAGCTGTTCCGGCAGTCGTCGAATCGATATCGGTACGGTTGGGGTCGGTCACGACCGGACCGCCCACAGCAAGCGTGCCGCGTGTCGGATTGTTGATGCTGCTGATGGTGCTGATGAGAATACCGTTGGTAGAACTCAGCTCGGCACCGTCGGACAGCGTTAGGTAAGTGCGAGAGTCACTGGTGCCGAGCGTCATGCTTTGCGCTGCCAGGCGGGTGCCTTGTCCGGAAATACTCACCTGATTGCTGCGGCCGATGATGGCCGAACCCAGTAAGAGCGAGTCGGTGGTCAGTACTGCGCCGTTATCGAGAGTAAGGTTGTTTCTGTTTCTGAACGCGCCACTGTTGTCCCAGCGGGTTCCGGCACCGGAAAGATTGACGACGGAGTCGATGTCTACCTGCTGGCTGTTGATCTTGCCGCCATCATTGGCCGTTATGCTCGACCTGTAGACAAACACCCCACCGGCTTCGATATTGACCGCGTCGACCAAGGAGTTCTGGCCACTGACCAGCAACTGCGCGTTCGAAAATTCGTTGGAGCGATAGCCGTTGACTTCACCCAGATCCAGATCCCGCACCGACACCTGACCCCCGTTGCGCACGTTCAGGTCGCCTTGACCGACCCCACCGACAACGATCGTGTTACCCAGTACAAATGAGGTACGCGGTACTACCCAGCGCGAACCGGCCCCTTCGACTATGACGCTGGCCTGGGCCTGGTTGACGCCGGTACTGCTGGCTTGACCAACAATGTTGCCGCCTTCGCTGGTCACGGTTGCGCCACTGTTGATGGTGAGGCTGGAAGAGTTGCCGTCAGTTGACCGCACCTCGATCGAGCCATCAATTACGCGGTCGCTGTTAAAGGTTTCCTGACCATTGGTAAGAACGTAATCCGCTGCCTGAGCATCTGGAAGCAGTGCAAGAGTAACCGCAAAAGCAAGCGGGGATAGTTTGAATAAGGGGTTCATAGCGACTCCAGATACTCCATAAAGACCACAAGGGGTGGCTGCCAGCCCTGAGGGCTTAGGCGTTTCCGTTCGGCGGGGTGCCAACAACGGGAGTATTGAGAGGCGAAGGTTGAATGGAAATAGCACGCATGTACTAGTGGCACGTACGCGTATGTACTAGTGGCACATATTAATGCCTGGGTTAATCAGTTAGTCAGGGATGACGTAGTGCATCTGTACTATTGATATTCTGTTACGCCGTGACTACGGTTGCGTGCGAAATTATTCGACGTTAATTATTTAAATAATGAGTGGCAGCGTTAGGTGTCTGGTGTGCCAGTCAGTGGAGTGTATGAATGAAAAGTGTAGCCTTGTTTCCGTTGATTCTGGCATTGTCGGGGTGTGCGGGTCTTGATCAGGCCATGTCAATGACCAATGGCGTTCTTGATCAAACGGGTGATGTACTGAGCGGGGATTTCAGAGGGCTGGCCGAAGCCAGAGAAACAACCTTGACAGAAGTATGGCGCGATTGGCAGAACAATGAGGTTATCGCGAAAGAAAAATGGGACGCTCAAACACTGATCATTCCTGGCGTCGTACAGCGCATTACTAAAACTGGGACGGCGGTCGGTCAGAATCAGATTGCGGTCATCTTCAGCGATCCGTCCAATCCCAAATGCACGGGCCAGGGCTTGACCCGCGATGACCTGTTGGTCAACAAGAAAAAAATAAGCAGCTTCAAGAAGGGCGACAGGGTTCTTGTGAAAGGTGTGTTGGGCACCAGTGAATCAAAGTGGACCGACAATGATGCTTGCTGGCTGTCTTTTGACAAAGCCGAATTCATACTTCAGAAATAGAAGCCGTCAGCATAAAACCCGGACAATGTCCGGGTTCTGTAAGCCGTGCATTGATAACGCTGTCAGTTCTGCCAGGTTGTGTAATAAACCGGAATACCCCGCGAGTTGGTGATGGATGCATAATTGAAACCTGGCGCAAACGACTCTCCGCCTGCGAAGGTATAACCAAATGCGCTGAATTCAATACCACCGCCGACCTGGCTCAACTCGGTCTCGTTCAGCACTCGAAGTGCTGGTCCGGCAGGAAGGGCATCATGTGCCTGTTGTGGGTTCATTGCTTGAGTCATGGCGTTGTTTCCTCTGAAAGGGTCATTGATAAATCAGGGCTTCCGTACCGTTGAACGACGGAAGACAACACCATTAAAGTCACCGCTTACAAACACTTCAATAGCACAAATGAGCTACTTGTTAGTGTGTATTTTGGCCATTAGTTCATGTGTGCTATTGAGGTTACTTGTCGTCAGGACTGTAATGCGTGGTCCGTTTGCGGTGCCTGTTTTATGGAACATTCCTGATGATTGAAGCGATGGTCATTCATGCTCTTTCGACCTGAAGCGCTTGATGCGCAAAAGCGCAGTACGTTGGGGACGGTTTTGCTGGTCAGTCCATTGTCGATGAGGCTGGCCGCTGCGGTGGCGTTGCTGTTTTGCATCAGCATGGGCCTGTTCCTGACCTTCGCCACCTACACCAAACGTACAGCCGCAAGCGGCATACTGCTGCCTGAAACCGGCCTGATCAGGATCTACTCACCACAAGCTGGCGTGATCACCCGGCTCGACATCGTCGAGGGGCAACACGTTACAGACGGCGCCGTGCTGATGGCTTTGTCCAGCGACACACAAAGCGGTGAGGCGGGTGGCGCGCAACGGGCGATCAGCCTGTCGATCAAACGTCGTCAGGAAAGCCTCGCTCAGGAAATCGACGAGACGCTCGCTCTGCATCTTCAGGAGCTGGAGGGCAAGAAACGTCAGGTCGCGGCGCTTGAAACCGAGCAGCAGAAAATACTCGCGCAAATCGACCTGACGCGTCAGCGGCTGGCTTTGACCAAGGGCCTTGCCGAGCGCTACGCCAACCTGCAACGTCAGGACTACGTGTCCCGTGACCAGCTTCAGGAAAAACAGGATGCAGTTCTGGACATGCGCTTGCGGGGCGAAGAGCTGAATCGCTCGCTGCTGACGGTTCGTGCCGAAAGCACCAGGCTGCGGGCGGAACTGGTCGAGCTGCCGTTCAACCAGAGCAAGCAGCTTGCCGATCTGCGACGCAGGCTGGCCGAGAATCAGGACCGCTTGATCGAAAGTGAAACCAAACGAGAGATTTTCATCACCTCACCGACGCTGGGTGAGGCCACGGCGATCGCGGTCTCCAATGGATCACGAGTCGACAGTACGCGACCGTTACTGAGCATTGTGCCTGCCGACGCAAAACTGCACGCCGAACTGTATCTGCCCAGCCGCTCCGTGGGGTTCGTGCGCACTGGTGACACGGTGATGTTGCGTTACCAGGCCTATCCCTATCAACGCTTTGGACTGCAATCGGGCAGGGTGTCATCGATCTCGCGTACCGCCTTGCCGGCCGATGAAGTCATGACCCTGGGCAACGTCTCTGAGCCGATGCGTGAACAGGGGCCTTTCTACCGGGTCACGGTTGCCCTGGCGTCTCAAACCATCGACGGCCAGGGCATGCACGAGCGCTTGCGTTCCGGCATGCAACTGGACGCCGACATCATGCAGGAAAGGCTGCCGCTCTATGAGTGGATGCTGGAGCCCTTGCGCGGAATAGGAAAGCGGCTTTGAACCTGAGAAATACCTTCGCTTTTGGTGTGGGGAGAAAGCTGCCGGTTGTGCTCCAGGCCGAAGCCACTGAATGTGGCCTGGCGTGCATGGCCATGATCGCCAGTTATCACGGCCAGCACAGTGACCTCTTGTCGTTGCGGCAACGCCTCTCGCCCTCAATGAAAGGGGTCAACCTCAAGCAACTGACCCACATGGCTGCGCGGCTCGGGTTGGGCAGCCGTGCGTTGCGGGTCGAGCTGAATGCGCTCGGTCAGTTGCAGTTGCCCTGCGTGCTGCACTGGAACTTCAACCATTTCGTAGTGCTAAAGGAGGTCAATGCACGCGGTGTGGTGGTGCATGATCCGGGGCGTGGCCTGTGCAAGCTGACGCTTGACGAGGTGTCGGCAGCATTTACCGGCGTGGCACTGGAGTTGTGGCCGGAAAGTGATTTTCAGCCCGCCGCTGCACAGCCGCCGATCCCGCTGCGCAAACTGCTGGGGCGAGTACAGGGCTTTGGCCGGGTGCTGACGCAGGTGCTGCTTCTGGCCCTGGCGCTGGAGCTGTGTACCATCCTCAGTCCGTTTTTCATGCAGACCGTTATCGACAAGGTGCTGGTCAGCGCGGATCTGGACCTGCTGACGGTGCTGGCGATCGGCTTTGGCCTATTGCTGATCATTCAACACACCGTTGCGCTGGCCCGTGCATGGGCGCTGATGTACCTGGGTACGATGCTCGGGTCACAGTGGCAGATCAATGTCTTTACCCATCTGCTGCGCCTGCCGGTAGCATTTTTCGAGCGTCGTCATCTGGGCGATATCGTCTCGCGCTTCGGTTCTCTGAAGGCCATCCAGCAGACCGTGACGACATCGTTCATTGAGGCCCTGCTGGATGGGCTGATGACGGTCGTCACGCTGGGGCTGATGATTGCCTATAGCGCGAAGCTGGCGCTTGTTGCTGTGGTGGCGATGATTATCTACGGCCTGGCGCGCTGGATCTGGTTCGGGCCGTTGCGGCGTGCCAGCGAGAACCAGCTGGTCCATGCTGCTCGTCAGCAGTCGCACTTTCTGGAAAGCGCGCGCGGCGTGCGCACCATCAAGCTGTTCAATCGGCATGAGCAGCGTTGCAGTGCCTGGAGCGCTTTACTGGTCGAGGAAATCAATGCCGGTCTGCACCCGCAAAAACTGCAACTGGCCTATCGGGCCTTCAACGGCGTGCTGTTCGGGCTGGTCACGATCATTGTTATCTGGATGGGTGCCAGACTGGTTCTGGAAGGGCAATTCAGCGCCGGTATGCTGATTGCGTTCAACTCGTACAAGGAGCAGTTCAACGGTCGGGTGGCTGGTCTGATCGACAAGATTGTCGACGTGATCATGTTGCGCCTGCACGGTGAGCGGCTCGCCGACATCGTGCTGCACGATGCCGAGCCGATTGCCGGTCCGGATACGTTCGATGACGCGTGCAACGACAGGGTGCCCAGCCTTGAAGTACGGCAATTGCGCTTTCGCTATTCCGAGCATGAACCGTATGTGCTGGACGACGTGTCGATTCATATCCGCGCAGGCGAATCGGTAGCCATCGTCGGTCCCTCGGGTGGCGGTAAAAGTACCTTGCTCAATGTCATGCTGGGCATTCTGGCGCCCTGCGCGGGCAGTGTTCTGCTGGATGGCTTGCCGGTCGGGCCGGAAAACATCGGCAGGCTGCGCCGTATCACCGGTACGGTGCTTCAGGACGATGTGCTGTTCGCCGGTTCCATCGGCGACAACATCAGTTTTTTCGAGACCGGTGCCGATCAGAAATGGATCGAGCAATGCGCGCATCTCGCTGCTGTCCACGATGATATAGCGCAGATGCCGATGGGCTATAACACGCTGGTGGGCGACATGGGCACGGTACTGTCCGGTGGGCAGAAGCAAAGGGTGCTACTGGCCCGCGCCCTCTACAAGCGCCCGCAACTCCTGTTTCTCGATGAAGCGACCAGCCACCTGGACATCAACAGGGAAGCCGCAGTCAATCAGGCGCTGCAAACGTTGAACATCACCCGCATCATCGTTGCCCACCGTCCGGAAACCATCCGCACGGCGGATCGGGTCGTGGCACTTGCGCAAGGCCGGGTTGCCTACGACGGCCCGGTGCTTAACGAGGCTCCTTCAGCGTGAGGCGGCGGGGCATGATTCGTTGCGCTGGCTGGCAGTGCCTGTTGAGCGCGTTCGGCCTGTTAATGGCGTCGTTGTGCCTGGCCGATGCTCGTGTGGACGCGTGCCCCGGCTCCAGTCGTCTGCCAGACGCATTGAGTCTGGCAACGGCCGTGTCTGTTGCGCTGTGTGCCGACCCGAAATTGCGTGAGGTTTGGCTGACCGAGCTGGCACGGCAGGCTGACCTGGACGCCGAGCATTCGGCTTACTATCCGACCGTGCAGGGGCAGTTTCAAAAGGGGCGGGCTGGCAAGACCACGCGCTACCCGGGTTTTCCCGAAGCTGACTCCAGGCTGAACTCCAATACCAGCGTCTACGGCCTCAACCTGAGCTGGGTATTGTTCGACTTTGGCCTGCGCGCCGCCAAAGTCGAAAGCGCCCGGCAGTTATTGAATGTCGCCAGTAGCAGCCGGATCGAAGAGGTGCAGAAGTCGATGCTTGCCACCGCCCGGGTTTTCTATCAAGTACAGGCGAACATGGCGTTGTTACACGCCAGAATCAGCGCCGAGCGTCTGGCGGCCAACAGTCTGAAAGCCGCTGACGCAAAGTATCGCGAGGGTGCCGGCGAGCAGACGGATCGTCTCCAGGCTCAATCCAGTTATGCCGAAGCACAATTGAACAGGGTCATGGCGGAGGGCGATCTGGCAGCGGTGCAAGGCGAGTTGGCCAGTCAGCTGGGGTTGTCGCCGTCGGCACCGCTCAAGCTGGTTGAGCTGGATGAACCCGGGGCTGATGAAGGGGTGTTTCTGGGCAACGTCAATAGTTTGATGGAGCAGGCCAGAGCGTCCCATCCGGCTATCGAAAAGGCCCGCGCCGACTGGGCGGCAAGCCAGGCCAAGGCCGATGCGGCAAAAGCCCAGGGGCTGCCGACGGTGTCGCTGTTCAGCAATTACAGCCGTCAGGACACGCCTATCGAGCAGGTTTCAACCCGTCAGGAGGTGAACACCTGGACTATCGGTGTGCAAATCACCGTGCCGATTTTCGATGGCTTTCTCAATCGGCGCAGAGCGCGGGCCGCCCGTTACGAAAGCGCCGCCCGCGAACAGGCCCTGCACGAGGTTGAAAACAGTATTGCGCTCAGTGTCTGGAAGAGTCGACAGACCCTGGAGTCCAGAACAAGGGCGCTGGCAATCAGTCGTCTTTTTGTCGAGAGTGCCAGCAAGTCTTACGAAATAGCCCAGGGTCGTTACAAAGCAGGCGTTGGCAGTATTCTTGAGCTTCTGCGCTCGCAAAACGATCTGAGCGCGGCGACCCAGAAACGCGTGGAGTCTCTGGTCAACTGGCATAACGCCAAGCTGCAATTGGCATCTGACCTTGGCAGCCTGAACATCGGCGACCGATGCCGTCACAGGCCCCGGGTGATCGACTGCATGGACGCGAGAATGTACTGCGCTCCCTGCACAACGAGGTGCGTCCATGAAAGACCGAAAGAAAAACGCTGAACTGGATCAGGCCACATTGCGGTTGATCGTGGCGACGTTCGCGATCAGCTATGTATCGTTGATTGGCCTTCTGCCGGGGCTCAAGGTTGCCACCTATCAGCCCATCATTTTCTATTATGCGGGCTTTCTGGTGGTTTCTCTGGTCTTGCGCCAGCACATCATCAGCTATCCAGGTGTATTTGCGTTGCGCCGTGTATTCGGGATGGTGCATGACTACACTGCCATTTCCGTCGGACTGATCGTTGGCGGGGAGGCAACACTGCCGGTTTTCAGCGTGATGGTCTGGGTCACTCTAGGCAACGGCATGCGCTTTGGTTCGCGATATCTTGCAATTGCGGCGTCCCTGGCCTTGTTGGCGATACTGGTCATCTATCAATTGACGCCGTACTGGCAGGCGCAGCCATTTATGGTCCTGATGCTCGTCGCCGTCACTATTCTGGTGCCTGGCTATGCGCACATTCTGTTGGTGAGGGCTCGCGAGGCGTCAGAGCAGGCGACCGTGGCCAATCGCGAGAAAGAGCGGTTTCTGGCTCAGGCCAGCCATGACCTGCGCCAGCCCATCCACTCCATCGGCATGTTTACCGCTTGCCTGCGGTCCAGCCCGCTGGGCGATTATGAGCGTCAACTGGTCGATAATATCGATCGCTCCCTGCACAACGTGTCGCAGCTGTTTCGCTCGATTCTGGATATTTACACGCTGGACAGCGGCAAGGTTTCAGCCAAGTCGGATGTGGTCAATCTGGGTGACATGCTCAATGAAGTCGCTCATCAGAACACTGCGGCTGCCCGCTGGGCCGGTGTAGAGCTTCGGGTGCGACCTTGTCGACGCTGGGTCAGGGTCGATGCCACGTTGCTCGCCACGATGGTACAGAACATCATTTCCAATGCGCTCAAATATGCCCCTGATCACCCGGTGCTGATCGGTGTGCGCAGCCATGCGGGGCGTCTGTCGATCAGTGTGTATGACCGGGGCCGGGGTATTGCTGCCGAACATCTGCCCAGGGTCTGTGACGAGTTCTACCGCATCCGCCATGTGCGCGACAAAGACGTGGAGGGCGTCGGGTTGGGGTTGTCAATCGTCAAAAGGCTCAGCCAGATTCTCAATGTGCAAATCGCGATTGCCTCGCGAATAGACCGCGGGACTACGGTCACCATTCATGGGCTTGAAGAGGTGAGCGCGCCTGTTCGGGTGGTACCCAAGAAGGCATTGGGCGAGAGCCTGCTCAAAGGGGTCAGGGTGTGTCTGGTGGAGGACGACCAGAACGTTCTGATGGCCACCGCAGCGCTGCTTGAAAGGTGGGGATGCGAAGTGCAGACCGCCCGATCGGCGGAGGGGCTCACCACTCATTGCGACATTATCGTCGCTGATTACGATCTGGGCACAGTGGCCAATGGTCTGGACTGCATCGAGAGTATACGAGCTGCCCGTGGCTGGGATGTGCCTGCGCTGATTGTTACCGGGAGGGAAGTGGAAGTCGTGCTTGAGTCAATGCAGGGCGCGGAAGTGTCAGTGTTGTCCAAGCCGTTGCGGCCTTCGGAACTGCGTCTGAACCTGCTCTCGATTCGCGAGCGGCGGATGAGTACTTCCTGACCTGCGTGCATACGGGCCAGGGAATAACGGGGCATCAGGCAGTAATGAATGGCCCGCGAATATCCGACGGCGGGGGCACGTCAGGGAATGGATACACGCAGATCGGGTCCGGTTTGATCACACCAATGCCAGGCACCGGCATGATGGTGAAATCGGCACCACCGGAGACGCTGTACATCTCGGCGTCGGTCAGTACATGAGCATGAACCGAATAATTGTCGACGGTGGTTCCAGTGGTTTTCTGATTGCGGATAATCATGTCAAACCTCGTGGTCGTTATTGAAAATACTGTAAACCGAGTTGGCTGTCGGGTGGCTTGATCCTCGTGTGCAATCAGTTGTATCCAAGCGCTGGCGGTCTGTGAGTTTTGCAGCCGGACCAACCGTTGCAAGAGGTTAGATGATCAAGTCATTCATCATGAGTCTGGGCTTGTCAGGTTTCCTGCCGACGCCGAGCGGTGGCGGCCAGCGCTGTAAACATGCCGGCAAGGCCAATGTAATGCCATTGAAAATCAAGACTGGCGGCAATAAGAAACGCAAGCGCTGCCAGCCAGAACAGTCCCGACGAATTGACGGTTTTCCCAAAGAGCTTATGACGATCGGGCATCATAATGTTCTCCTGTTTTCCCGGTAGGTGCCTGCACTGCGCTGCCCACCCGAAATGGCAAGGCGTGTTACTGCGCCATCTGGTAGGTCTGAAAGGCGTCAATCGCGCTGGCCCCTGCCACGCCGACCAATATGACACCCGCACCGACCGCAGTCACCGGAGCCAGCGCCGTTGCAGCGGCCACTACGCCGATGGCTGCCACGCCTTCTCCTACTGTCATACCTCCACCGATCTGTGCCAGTTCTTCATTATTGAGTTCGCGCATCATTAATTCCTTATTCATTTGAAATCACCTGTTTGTCGTGTTATTTCAAAGTTTCTGGTCAGTAAGCCATTAGCGCATTACAGGCATTTCAGTCATTGCCTGATAAGTGTTAGTGGCCGTTACAATAATTAACCAGTGCGCAGGCTAAGGAAATAGTACAGGTGTGCTAAGACAGTGGGTTAATATTAAAAGGCTATTATTGTGATGCGTTAGTGTGTTGTGCTGCAGCGGTGGATTGAATGTTTGCCCAGTCTTCGATCAAACCGGCATACAGCTCGACGCACTGTTGAAGTTTGCTGACCTCACAATACTCATCCACCTTGTGGGCCATGCTCGGCTCTCCTGGGCCTGTCTTCACGATGATGCGGGCGAACCTGACCTTGATATGTTCCCAAGCCAGGGCGCTCCTCCAATCTCATCGGTGCAATATCGCCTGATGAATTTCCTGTAGTGGCATGATCCTCTGCGCAGCATTCAGTTTGATGGCTTCCTTGGGCATGCCGAATACGACGCAACTGGCTTCATCCTGAGCCACTGTCGAGCTTCCGGCATCAAGCATCTCCTTTAAACCGCGTGCGCCGTCGTCGCCCATGCCGGTCATGATGATGCCCGTAGCATTCTTGCCAGCGAATTTGGCCACCGAACGAAACAGCACGTCCACTGAAGGGCGGTGGCGGTTGACCAGTGGGCCGTCGATGACCTGAACGTAGTAAGAGGCACCGCTGCGAGTGACCATCATGTGTTTGCCGCCGGGCGCAATCAGGGCCAGGCCGGGCAGGATGCGGTCGTTGTTTCTGGCTTCGCGTACCTCGATCTGCGACAAGCCATTGAGACGTTCGGCGAACGAGGCAGTGAATTTTTCCGGCATGTGCTGAACGATGACCATGCCCGGACAGACTCTGGGCAGGGCAGTCAGCACCGCTTCCAGTGCCTGAGTGCCGCCGGTCGAGGTGCCGATGGCCACAATGCGCTCGGTGGTCTGCGCCATGGCGTGACCGCTGGCTGCGGGCAAAATGGCGTCTGCGGTGAGTTTGCTTGCCGGGGCCAGAACGGGCGGAGCCATGCGCTTACCGAGGTTTTTGACGTTGGAGTTCGCCGCTGCGCGGACTGCCGCGACCAGCTCGGCGGCTGAATCAATGAGGAAGTTCTTCAGGCCGGTGGTAGGTTTGGTGATGATTTCCACCGCCCCGGCAGACAGCGCCTGCAACGAAGTTTCTGCGCCTTTCTGGGTCAGCGACGAGCAGATCACCACTGGTGTCGGCCGTTCGCTCATGATCTTCTTGAGAAAGGTGATGCCGTCCATGCGGGGCATTTCCACGTCCAGCACGATGACGTCCGGCCATTCCTGAGCCAGCTTGGCCATGGCAAATATCGGGTCCGACGCCGCGCCCATGACATGAATATCGGGGGTGTCGTTGAGAATGGCCACGAGTACCTGGCGAACGACGGCCGAATCATCGACCAGCAATACGCTGATTTTTTTGTTTGGCATCTTTTTCGATTGCTTCCATTGGTTGGTGCCTGACCCATACGTTTCCGTTCCACAGGTCGAAGATGATGTTGCGATGACCGGTGCTGCCCAGGTCCTGAGCCATCAGCTTTAAGCGGTGCTGTTCGGCCAGCGCAAGCGCCGCATGAACGTTGCTGTCAGCGACGTTCTGCATGTGCGGGTCATGGCGATGAGCTGGAAACATTTCGCCGCCGCCAAACAGTTTGACCTGATATTCCTCCGGCAGGGTGCCATTGGCCAGCGCATGGCGAATGAGTATTTCCATCGCTTCGTCAGCGTACCTGCCGTCCAGTGGCTGATGCCTGCGTATGCGCCCGGGCAACATGAAGTGGCACATGCCGCCAATACGCCGCCACGGGTGCCAGAAGGTAATCGCCACGCATGAACCCAGCAACGTGCGCAGGCGAGTCGGCCGGGTCTGAAAGACCACTTCGCCAGGCCCCAGCACTATTTCGGCTACACCGACAGGCGTGTTCATGGTTTGCGGTAAATCGAAGGGGAGACCATTTTCAACATGTCATTTACACCGTTCAGGCTTTCTGAGTGGCTGATGATGAAATAGCCTCCTGGCTTGAGACGCGGGATCAACCGCGCCACCACTTTGCTTTTGGTTTCCTGATCGAAATAAATCATCACGTTGCGCAGGAAGATTACGTCGAACTCGCCCAGATCCGGCAGGGTGTCATTGAGATTGACCTGCACGAAACTGACCCGGCTGCGCAACGACTTGTCGATCAGGAAGGTCCCTTCCTGGCGACCTATGCCTTTCAGACAGTATTTGAACAGCAAAGGTTGCGGTAACGTCTCGGTGCGTTCCATGGGGTAGTGACCGCTGCGCGCCTTGCTCAGCACGCGGGTGCTGATGTCCGAACCGACCACTTCCCAAGGGGTTGTGCCCAGTTGTTCGGCCAGGGTCATGGCCAGGCTGTAGGGCTCTTCGCCAGACGAACTGGCAGCGCTCCAGATGCGGAACATTTTGCCGTGCGTGACCTTGGGCAGCACCTGCTGACGCAGAAAATCGAAGTGCTTGGGTTCGCGAAAGAAGTACGTTTCGTTGGTGGTCAGCAGGTCCAGCGCCACTTGCAGCTCGCCGTTGCGCTGATCGTTCATGATCAGCTTGAAATACTCGCCATAGTTGTCCAGCTCGTAATGCTTGAGACGCTTAAACAGACGGCCGGCGACCAGCGCTTTCTTGGCCAGCGTCAGTTTGATGCCCGCAGCGTTGTACAACCAGGCTTGGAACTGGCCGAATTCGCGATCAGTGAGCGACGCTGTGTCAGGCATGTGCAGGTCTCACGTCGCGTCGGCGTCGGAAGGCAGCGACTGGCTTGCCTCGGCGAGGCTGGACATCTCATCGATAGACAACACCCGATCGACCTCAAGGACAATGACGAACTTGCCGTCGACCTTGGCCATGCCGCTGATAAAGTCGGCACGAATGCGCGCACCGAAGTTCGGTGGCGGTTCGATCTGCGAGGCCGGTATTTCCAGCACCGCCGAGACGTTATCGACCAGCAGGCCGATGTCCTGCGGTTGGCCGTCCTCGCTGCTGGCCTCGATGATGATGACGCACGAGCGCCGGGTGATGTCCGAGTTCTGTCGCCCGAAGCGCGCCGACAGATCAACCACGGGCACTACAGCACCGCGCAGGTTGATCACCCCGCGCACGAAGGCGGGCATCATCGGCACCACCGTCAGGCTGCCGTATTCGATGATTTCCTTGATGCCCAGAATGCCGATGGCGAACATCTCGCCACCGAGCATGAAAGTCAGGTACTGCGCCTCTTCCTCGACCGCCGTGGCGGTCTGTCGAGTCGTGACCAATGAGCCCATGTCGTTCTCCCTGTGAATCGCTATCGAGGCCGGCAATCAGCAGCCAGTCATCAAAAACGAGTGAATTCCGATTCGTCCGGGGCGCCCGCCATGCTTTGCGCAAACGCCTTGCGCGGAGCCTGTTGCGGTGGGCGCGGGGGCTGGCGGTTCGGGTTGCTGCGGCCGTCGACAGGGCTGCCTTGTGCGACGGCCCTTGGCGATGCATCGAGGGTGAAGAAGCTCATGGCCTGTTGCAGCTGTTCGGCCTGACTGCTCATCTCTTCAGCGGTGGCGGCCAGTTCTTCGCTGCTTGATGCGTTTTGCTGAGTGACCTGATTGAGCTGGGTCATGGCGGTGTTGATCTGCGCCACACCGGCAGCCTGTTCCTCTGACGCCGCGCTGATTTCCTGCACAAGGTCTGACGTCTTGTTGATCGACGGCACCATTTCGTCCAGCAGCTTGCCAGCCTTTTCGGCCATTTCCACACTGCTGGACGACAGCTCGCCAATCTCCTGAGCCGCGACCTGGCTGCGTTCAGCCAGCTTGCGCACCTCGGCGGCCACTACCGCGAAGCCTTTGCCATGCTCGCCCGCACGGGCTGCTTCGATGGCCGCGTTGAGGGCAAGCAGATTGGTCTGGTAAGCGATGTCGTCGATGATGCTGATGCGTTGGGCGATTTTCTTCATCGCCACGACGGTCTGCTGCACCGATTCGCCGCCGTCAGTCGCTTCCTTGGCAGCCTTGCTGGCCATGCCATCGGTGACTTTGGCGTTCTCGGTGTTCTGGTTGATGCTGGCGCTCATCTGCTCGACCGACGCGCTGGTCTCTTCGACGCTGGCCGCCTGTTCGCTGGTAGCCTGGCTCATTGACTGCGCGGTGGCGCTGACTTCTTCCGAAGCGCTGGCCAGGTTGTCGGCGGCGTTACGCACTTCGCCGATAATGTGTGACAGCTTGCCGACCATGTTGCGCATGGCGTTCAGCACCATGCCGGTTTCATCCTTGGAACCGTGCCCGATGTGGGCGTTCAGGTTGCCCTCGGCCAGTTGCTCGGCGGCAGTCGCTGCCTCTTTCAGTGGGCGGGAAATGATCCGTGCAATGAACAGCGCCAGACCCAGGCCGACTAGCAGGGCTGCAACCAGCACGGCAATGATCGAGATGCGCGCGCTTTCGTACAGGCTGGTGCCTTTGTCGCCAGCGGCAGTCGCGCCGGCGTCGTTGAGCTCGACCATTTTTTGCAACTGGTTGGTGACTTCGTCGAAGTGCAGTTTGGACTCGCCGCGCAGCAAGGCACGCGCTTCGGCCTCCTGGCCCTGCCGGGAGAGAGCGAACAGATTGTCGCTGACTTTCAGGTAGGCGGACCATGAGGCACTCACGGCACTGAACATCTGCCGGTCCTGATCGCTGACGATTAACTTGTCGTAAGTGGCCAGCCGCGTTTCAAACTGTTTGCGCGCTTCTGCTGCCTCAAGCTCCATCTGCGCCTTTTCCTGGGCAGAGTCGGCGGCAATGTGGCGGTTTTCCTTCAGCCGGAAGTTGGCTGCGTAAAAGCGCATGCCCGACGCCGCGCGCATGGACGGCATCCAGTTTTCCTTGATGTCCTGGGCGGCCTGGTTGACCTGGCCCAGTTGGATAATGGCAAAGACTCCCATGGCCGCGGTCAACGCCAGAACCACCAGAAACGAGGTAATCAGCTTGGTGGAAATCTTCAGATCGTAAAACCATTTCATTGAAGTAACTCCTTGGGAATTGCAAATCCGTCAGCGAGAAGTGGGCAATAGGGATTGAGGCGCCTGGGTCGAGCGGGCTTCCATTTGTACGATCTGGTTGAGCAAGGCCGGTATGTCGAGAATCAACGCCACCGCACCGCTGCCCAGAATCGTCGAGCCGCTGATGCCGCGCAGTGCGCCGAACAGTTTGCCCAGCGGTTTGATAACGGTCTGGAACTCGCCGAGCAGGTCATCTACCACCAACCCGGCCTTGTGTTCGGCGTAGCGCACCACCACCACGTTCTGGCGTCGTGCAGCGGGGCCTTCATGGTTGAAGTGATCACGCAGATAGACCAGCGGCAACACTTCGCCACGCAGGTCGAGGTAGCCGCTGTCGCGGGTCAGGTGACGATTCTGTTCGTCCAGCTCGATGCATTCCTGAACCATGTCCAGCGGGATCACGTAAGTCGACTGATCGATACCGACCAGAAAACCATTGATGATCGCCAGCGTCAGCGGCAGGCGAATGCGCACGATGGTGCCCTGACCGGGCTGGCTGTCCAGGTCCACAGTGCCGCGCAGCAAGGTGATATTGCGTTTCACCACATCCATGCCGACACCACGCCCTGACAGGTTGGTGACGGCCTCGGCGGTAGAAAAACCGGGCTCGAAGATCAGGTTGTAGATCTCCTGATCGGTGAGGCTTGCGCCAGCTGCCACCAGCCCGCGCTGCTGGGCCTTGTCGAGGATCCGCTCGCGGTTGAGCCCCGCACCGTCGTCGGCAATTTCAATGACGATGCTGCCGGAGTCGTGGTACGCATTAAGGCTCAAATGACCTTTTGCCGGCTTGCCTGCCGCGCGACGTGCTTCGGCGCTTTCGATGCCGTGGTCCATGGAATTGCGCAGCAGGTGCATGAGCGGGTCGCCGATCTTCTCGACAACGGTTTTGTCCAGTTCGGTTTCCGCACCGTTGATAATCAGGTCGATGTCCTTGCCCAGTTCCTGACTGACATCACGTACTACGCGGCGAAAACGATTGAAGGTGTCGCCGATGGGGATCATGCGCAGGTGCAGCGCGCCATCCAGAATTTGCTCGACCAGCCCCGACACGGTCGAGCTGGCTTCCTGAAGCGGGTCGTTGTCGCACGAAGGGGCCAGCAGGCTGGCCCCGGCGCTAGCGATGACCAGTTCGCCGACCAGATTGATCAGCTCATCAAGCTTGTCGGCATTGACGCGCACATAACGACCGTCCTTGTTTTTCTGCTCGCTGGCCGAAGAAGGGCGCTCTACAGCTGTTGCCGCAGCAGGCGCACGCGGCACGGCACGCTGGTCACCCAGCAGTTCGCCGCTGGCAACCGTAGGACTTTGTCCGGTCTGCGAGACCAGGTCTGTGCCAGTGGGCTCGACGTGGTTTGCTGTCTCGCTCATCAAGGTGATTTCTACGGCGCAGTCTTCCCGCACGAAGTCGAACACTTCGTTGATCGCGGCATGCCCGGCAGACGAGCGAAAATCGATCTCGAAGCCCAGGTGGCAGGATTCCGGGTCCCAGGCTTCCAACGCCGGGATGCTGTCGGTGACTGTGGTGACCTGAACCATTTGCCCCAGCGTATTGAGGTAACGCAGGAACGACAGCGGGTCCATGCCGTTGCGAAACACATCCACGCCAAAACGCAGCGAGATATGCCATAGCACTTCGGCAGGCTGTTCATCGATCACACTTGGCGCTCGCGCCTCGTCAGCAGGCTGGGCATTGCCCGGCGCCTGATAGACCTGTAATGCCTGACGCAGCGCCGCTTCGCGTTCCAGTGCTGGTGGCTGCAATGTCTGGCCACGACTGGCCACTACGTCGATCAACTCAAGCATGTGATCGCCGGACTTGAGCAGCACTGCGATCAGCCCGGCGTCCACCGACACGCTGCCTTCACGCAGGCGGTCGAGCACGTCTTCAACGATGTGGGTGAAGCTGACGATAGGCGTCAGCCCGAATAGCCCGGCCGAACCCTTGATGGTGTGCGCTGCGCGGAACACTGCGCCAATCGCGTCCTGATCGCCCGGTTCGCTTTCGAGTTGCAGGAGGGATTCCTCCATGGCCTGCAAAAGCTCACGCGCTTCAACGATGAACGTCTGCTGTGCCTGATCGAGATTAATACTCACGATGACTTCCTTGATCGATCACTCGGCAATAATGCAAATGGACGCGCTACAGCACGACACCGGGATTACATAACTCGAAGGTTTCGGTGACTGCCTTGCTTTGCCCGGTCATGCGCAGCGAGGTCCCGGTCTTGCCGGCTTCGCGCTGGATGACTGCCAGCAATTGCAGGCCGGCACCGTCCATCTCGGTAACTTGCGACAAGTCGACTTCCACTCGCGCCGCACCAGTGATCTGTGGCAGCAAACGGGCGGCGAGTTCGGTCACGGTGTAGATCGTCAGCTCGCCGTCGATCTGCACGCGGGTGGCGTCAGCCTGATTGTCGTCTGGGGTTGGCATGCTGGCCTCCATGGCCCTTGATCTCAGGGCAGGATAAGCTTGGAAACCGCTGCGAGCATTTGCGCTGGCTGGAACGGTTTGACGACCCACGCCTTGGCACCTGCCGCCTGACCTTCTGCCTTTTTCGATTCCTGAGACTCGGTGGTCAGCATGATGATCGGCGTGAACTTGTAACTGGCCAGCTTCTTCACTTCCTTGACGAACGTGATGCCATCCATGTTCGGCATGTTCACGTCGCTGATAATCAAGTGCACTTTCTGTCCGGTCAGCTTGCCCAGTGCATCTTTGCCATCGCAGGCCTCGATAACGTCGTATCCGGCACTTTTCAGCGCGATGCCGACAACCTGCCGGACACTGCTTGAATCGTCGACCACCAATACACTTTTAGCCATGATCTACTCCTAGAAAAACGTAATTTCCTGCGAATCCTGCTGTGCTGCCGATTCGCCGCGGTGAGTGCGGCGTTGTTCGTCGGTCGCGTAGGTGGACTCCATGCGCGCCAGCCATTGCCGGGCGTCGATGGCGACGGCCTCATCGGGAGACTGGCTGGCCTGCAACAGATGCGCGTGCAAAGAGTCGATGTTGTCGCGTACGTGAGCGAGAATCTGGCTGACCCGGTCCTGAAACTGCAGGTTTACAAGGACTTCGGTCATTTCGTCGCGAATACCGAAGCTCTCCTGCTTGAGCAGGTCGGCGGATTCGGCCAGGCGACCGGTAATGCTCTGGAAACGCTCTAGGACGTTCTGGATGCTTTGCTCGGAAGCGGCCACCGAATGGCTGTCCTGATCAGCACCGCTGGAGGCGGCCTGCACCAGTTGCGTGATGGCGTTATTGATGATGTCGACCTTGGCCGACATCTGCTGACCGGTTTCGCTGGACTTGCTCGACAGGCTGCGCACCGCGTCGGCTACCACGGCAAAACCACGGCCAGCTTCGCCTGCGCGGGCCGCTTCAATCGCGGCGTTAAGGGCCAGCAGGTTGGTCTGTGCGGCAATCGCTGCGACGTCCGCGGCCATGGTGCGCAACTCGCCTGTGTAGGCGGTCAGGCTGCGAACCTGGGAGAGCGTCTGGTCGCGGCTGGCCTGGGTGGCTTTAAGGGAGTCAATCACCTGGCTCAGCTCGCTGTCGCTCTGGGACAGGACTTTCAGAGCGCCATCGGCATTCTGACCGTCCAGCTCACCGGCAGCGTGCTGCGAGGCCTGCACGGTTTCCTGCAAGCGTTCGGAAATCCCCATAAAGCGGCTGCTCAGCTCGACAATGGCGGTTTCGGTCTGCTGGCGCGAACTTTCGACCTGTTTGGCCCAGATCGGCATGGCACCGAGAAAGACTTCATTGAGCTGTGCATGGGAGGCCATGGTGCTGGTTTGAGCGTTATGTGCCTGGTGATGGTCCAGCGCTTGGGCAACAGCGCGACGCACGTCGTTCTGCTGGGTGCGGGCAGCCAGTGCACAGGCACCGAGACCGATAGCGAGCAGTGCCGCACAAGCAAGCAGATTGGTCGTACTCGTACCGGATTGCGTGAGGATCCAGGCAACGGCAGGTATGACGGGAATCAGAGAAAACCAGATGAAATGCGGACGACTTTGCGCAGGAGTACTGCTGGAATGATTCGACATCATGGGTTCGATCCCTGAACAGTGCAGCGTTGTACACGACTCAATGGTTATCTGCGCGGTGCAGACGAACTTGATACCTGTACGAGCGCCTTCCGTCCGATCGCATCGCGCAGAGCCCGGTCAGACTAAAAATAGCGGGTATTCAGGGCACTGCAAGTCAGCGCAGAGCGAGATGCACTCAAGAGTGTCCAGAGCGGCATGACGATAGTGTTCTCCCCGCACGCCTCTCGTTCCTCACGCTCCAGCGTAAGAATGAATTTCACGACGCTCTGCGTCGCAAGTTCTGCGCTGCACAGGTCAATTCAAGGAGGACGCAGAGCGTCCAGAACGGCATGCCCACGCGGAGCATGGGCACGATGGTGTTCTTGCGGACTGCGCTGCACAGGTCACTTCAAGAGAGGACGCAGGGCGCGCAGAAGGGCATGCCCACGCGAAGCATGGGCACGATGGTGTGTTCCCGCACGCCTCTCGGCTGGCGGGCCTTAGTGCAGCTTCATCCGTGGCTCGGTGCCTTTGCCGATCTTGCTGCCCAGCATCAGCATCAGGGTGCGGAAGGTGCCGTACAGCGCCATCTGGTGCATGCGATACAGCGACACATAGAACATCCGCGCCAGCCAGCCTTCAAGCATTACGCTGCCCATCAGGTTACCCATCAGATTGCCGACTGCCGAGAAGCTCGACAGCGAGATCAGCGATCCGTAGTCCTTGTAGGTGTACTCCGGCAAGGTCTTGCCTTCGATCCGCAGGCGCAGCGATTTTGCCAGCAACGACGCCTGCTGATGAGCAGCCTGAGCGCGTGGCGGGACGTTGCGGTCGGTGCCTTTTTGCGGGCAGGCGGCGCAGTCACCGAAGGCGAAAATATTCTCGTCACGGGTGGTTTGCAGCGTCGGCAGCACTTGCAACTGATTGATCCGGTTGCTCTCCAGCCCATCCAGCTCATGCAGAAACGCCGGGGCACGAATACCTGCCGCCCAGACTTTCAAACTGGCCGGAATGACCTGCCCGCTGGCCGTGATCAAGCCGTCGGCGGTCACTTCGCTCACCGCGGCATTGGTCAGCACCGTCACGCCAAGTTTTTCCAGTGTCTTGTGCACAGGCGCGCCGATACGCTCTGGCAATGCAGGCAGCACCCGAGGCCCGGCTTCGATCACGGTAATGCGCAGGTTTTCCGGCTTGATCTGGCCCAGCCCGTAAGCCGCCAGCTCGTGCGCCGCGTTGTGCAGTTCTGCCGCCAGTTCAACACCAGTCGCACCTGCGCCAACGATGGCCACGGTGATTTCCTGAGCACTGTCAGCCTGACCGGCGTGGGCGCGGAGGTAGTGGTTGAGCAGTTGCTGGTGGAAACGCTCGGCCTGTTTGCGGCTGTCGAGAAACAGGCAATGTTCCGCCGCGCCCGTGGTGCCGAAGTCGTTGGTGGTGCTGCCCACGGCGATGACCAGCGAGTCGTAACCCAGGCTGCGTGCCGGAACCAGTTCGGCACCGTTTTCATCCAGCGTCTCGGCCAGGTGAATCTGTCGACTGGCGCGATCCAGCCCGGTCATGCGCCCGAGCTGAAACTGAAAGTTGTTCCACTTGGCCTGCGCCACGTAGTTCAGCTCGTCCTCATACGAGTTGAGCGAACCGGCCGCGACCTCGTGCAACAGCGGTTTCCAGATATGCGTCAGGTTGGCGTCGACCAGCGTGACACTGGCCGTGCCTTTCTTGCCCAGGGTTTTACCCAGGCTGGTCGCCAGCTCCAGACCGCCAGCGCCGCCGCCAACGATAACAATACGATGCGTCATAAGGATTACTCGGAAGGTTTAAGGAATTCGCGGGGAGCCTGATCTTCGCGAGCGCAAGGTAGCTCATAGCGTCAGAAGGCTCAATAAACGGGTTCATCACGGCAACACCGGGATCAGGAGCGGCCTGCGCTCGACTGGATGCCGGTTTGCCTGAAGGTACTCTTCGACACACCTTTGCGGTTCCGGGTTCAGGTGGCGGCTCAATTTATGCGTTGTCTCAAGCGTGCTGACGGGCAGGGGGCCAGGGATCAGTGATTTCCAGCGGCTCTACCTGCAACACATCGTCCAGGCGGATGATGCTGCTTTGTAACACTCGCGCAGTGATTCCGCCATGCCCACGCACCGCCTGAAAGGTTCCGCGACCAAGGCGCTGCTCCAGACGCGCACAAGGCTGGCACCAGCCAGTGGTTTCAAAAATCGCCTGGCCGATGCGAAAGCGTCGGTTTTTCAGGCTGAAAAGGTTGATGCCGCTGATCACCAGGTTGCGTCGCAAGTCCTGCGGCACGATGGGGTTATCCGCCGCGCGGTTCAGTAATGAACCGACCACCGCCAGATGCTCCCACTGGATCAACGTTACCTGCCGGGCGTTGCGCGGACCAGGTCGCGAATGATCGCCGGTCAGCCCCGCTTCGCGCCGCGCCTCCACCGCGTCCAGTTCGATCATCTCGGCCCGCGACTCCGGGCGCACACCAATCCAGCGCACACGGCCTTGTTGAGGCACATCGGCCAGCAGTTCCTGCAAGGGGCTCATAAACTGATTCCAACATCGAAAACGACACTGCGCCCCAGGTTGGTACGCAAAAAGTCCGGAGCGCCCGGATGCGCGAACAATACCCGAGCAAAGGTCGGCCCCACCAGCGACAACGAACGCCACCCCTGACGCAGGTACTCGGTCGGTGGCGGAAAATGACTGTTGAGGTCCAGCACCTCGCGCTTGAGGCTGGCGAAGGCGATGATATCCAGCCCGCCCAGGTCAATGCCGCGTTCGCGATAATTGGTGGATTTCTTGCGCAGGGTAGGGGCGAGTCGGTGCAGCAGTTCAGAGGCAGGAATCCGTTTAGGCTTGGCTTCCCGACGTACCAGTTGGCTCAACGAAAAAGCGCTACGTCGTCGCGCCAGCTCCTCGCGCCACTCGTCATTGAGACGACGCCCTTCATCAAGCACAAAAAACACCTCGAAACGCCCGTCACGAAACAGCACATCCGGAGGCTCCTGAGTGGCAGGCGTGAAGTCCTCGTTGCGATGCGCAATGTTCAGCCCCTGCAACAGGCGCTGACAAACCCAACGCTCACGCTCCCACTTCCGCGCATTGGAAAGAAAGGCGTTGGCTTGTTCGGCCTGGATCGTCAACAGGCGTAGGTAGTCTGAGTCATCCATAGGGCGCTAGCTTACCGCCCAAATGTGAAGGTGATAAACAAAGACTGAGGTGTTTTCGGGAGTTTTTCGCTCGGACCTCGAGCGTCAGCGAAAAAACCTTTCAGCCGACTAAAGCTTTCTTCATTTGCGCCGAACTCATGACAAGCCAATTTAATGGCACTCAGGAGTTCTTTTCGCATGGAACGTAGATGAATCCTTTTTCCCCGCTCGTTCTGGTGATCCTGACCTGCGCCTGTGCGTGCGGCGAAACTGTGTTCGCTCGAGAGCAAGCTAAGCAGCATGCTGATTTACTGAGTGTTTATCAGGCAGCATCACTTAACGATGCGCAATTGTCTGCTGCGCGTCATGCCTACAACGCGCAACGCGAAGCCGTGCCTCAGGCTCGGGCAGGCCTGCTGCCGAATCTCACCGCCGGGGCAACGTCTGAAGTCACCCGTCTGGAGCGGGACGAGCCTTCCTTAAGCCGTGAGCGAAGCGGCACAACGTTTCGTGCGAATCTCAGTCAGCCGTTGTTCCGCATAGATCGCTGGTTTCAATTGAAGGCTGCGCAATCGAGCGTGGATCAGGCGGAGCTTGAACTCTCCGCCAAAGAGCAGAACCTGCTGCTGACCGCTGCTCAAGCCTACTTTGAAACGCTGCGCCAACTGGACGCGTTCGCAGCCGCCCAGGCAGAAGAGGCTGCGCTGTTACGCCAGCGCGATCAGGCTCAGGGCCGACTGGACGACGGTGCTTCAAGCATCACGGACGTGTATGACGCCCAAGCGGCTTATGACAATGCTCGCGCCAACCGCCAATTGGTTCAGCGAAAAGTGGATGATGCCTATGAAGCGCTGGAGCGCCTGACCAAGCACAGCTACACGTCAATTGCAGGCATGAGGCACCAGATGCCGATTGAGGCTCCCATACCTAATGATGCCCGTGCCTGGGTCGACATCGCCGTGCGGCAGAATCTTGAGCTGCAAGCCAGCGAGCGTGCCGTCAGTGCTGCCGAGCAGACACTCAGTCAGCGTAAGGCCGGGCACGCACCTACCATTGATGCTGTCGCGTCCTATCGCAAGGGCGACAACGACAGCTTTGGCTACAGCACCCCGACTGACTTCGGCGCTAATGGCTATCGCGACAACGTTGCCCAAAGCAGCATTGGTATTGAACTCAATATCCCTCTTTACTCCGGCGGAATGACCAGCTCCCAGATCAAGGAGTCCACCGAGCGTCTTTATCAGAGCCAAGACGAACAGGAAGACCGCCGCCGCGAAGTGGTGCTGAACACGCGTAATGCGTTTCGCGGCATCAATGCCGGCATAGAGCAGATTGCAGCCCGCCGCCAAAGCATCGTGTCCGGTCAGAAGTCCGTGGAAGCCAACCAGGTTGGCGTAGATGTGGGGTCGCGCAATATCGCTGACGTGCTCAATGCCCAGCGTCAGTTGTACGCGGCCGTTCGCGATTACAACGATGCTCGCTATGACTACATCCTCGACAACCTCAAGCTCAAACAGGCTGCCGGCACGCTGAGCCCTGACGATCTTAGAGCACTGGCGGCCTATCTAAAGCAGGACTACGACCCGGCCAGGGACTTTCTACCGCCGGGTGTTTAGATGAATTTTTAGATTGCATAGCTGAATAGTTTCAATCCGGATACATTAAGTTTTAAAAGTGTGATGTGCGTCACAGATGGCTTGTTGCCATTATTTGGCAAAATGATCAGATTTGCCTACCAGTGGCATGTCGGCAGGGAAGCGCTATGAATGATTCGGAAATGGGCGCTCAGACGCCTGACAATGTCCCTCGCCTCGACACCGGACTGGCCTCGCTGGTCATGCTTGCGCGCTTCCATCAGGTGGCAGCTTCACCAGAACAACTGGCCCATGAGTTTGGCAGCCCTGACCAGTGCCTGTCGCAAGATAGCCTGCTACTTGCGGCCCGCAAGCTCGGCTTGAAAGCCAAGGCTGCGAAAACCACCGCGGAACGTCTGGACCGCACACCCCTTCCTGCCATCGCCGCGGATAACAACGGCGGGATCTTTATAATTGCGCGCCTTGATCAAGGCAAGGCGTTGATTCACGACCCACTGGCTCAGCGCCCTGAAGTGGTGACTTTCGAGGCCTTGCAGGCGCGTTGGACTGGGCAATTATTGCTTATTCGTTCTGAAGCTGGCACGCCGGGCGAGTCCTCAAGTTTCGATTTCACCTGGTTCATTCCCGCCATCGTCAAATACCGGAAGTTGCTGGGCGAAGTGATGCTGGTCTCTTTTGTTCTGCAGATTTTCTCGCTGATCACGCCGCTGTTCTTTCAAGTTGTCATGGACAAGGTGCTTGTTCACCACGGCCTGACCACCCTCGACGTTATCGCTATCGGTCTTGCCGGGGTCATGCTGTTCGAGTCAGCGTTGTCCGGCCTGCGTACATACATATTCGCGCACACGGCCAGCCGAATTGACGTTGAACTGGGCTCCAAACTGTTCCGCCATCTGATTACCTTGCCGCTGTCGTACTTTCAGGCACGGCGTGTCGGTGATTCAGTGGCGCGTGTGCGTGAGCTGGAAAACATCCGCAACTTTCTGACCGGCAACGCCATCACCCTGCTTCTGGATGTGCTGTTCTCGGTCGTGTTCATTGCCGTGATGTTCTATTACAGCGGCTGGCTGACCTTGATCGTGCTGTTGTCTCTGCCGCTGTACATTCTGGTGTCGGTGCTCATTACGCCGGTTCTGCGCAAACGCCTTAACGACAGTTTTGCTCGAGGCGCAGAGAACCAGGCGTTTCTGGTAGAAACCGTTAACGGCATCGACACCCTCAAGTCCATGGCAGTGGAGCCTCAAGCCATTCGCAAGTGGGACAACCAGTTGGCGGGTTATGTCGCTGCCGGATTCAAAACCCAGAACCTGTCGACCATTGCCAACGAAAGTGTCTCCCTCATAGGCAAACTGGTGACGGTTGCAACGCTGTGGTTCGGCGCTCGTCTGGTGATTGACGGCCAACTTTCGGTGGGGCAGTTGATCGCATTCAACATGCTCGCCGGGCGCGTTGCGCAACCGATCATGCGCCTTGCGCAGCTGTGGACCAACTTCCAGCAGACCGGTGTGTCGGTTCAGCGTCTGGGCGACATCCTCAATACCCGCAACGAACTCTCGCAAGTCAACCGCAGTGCATTGCCGCCGATCAAGGGGCGCATAGAGTTCGATCAGGTGCATTTTCGCTATCGCCCGGATGGCTCGGAGATTCTGCGCGGCATCAATCTGGTTATCACGCCAGGGCAGGTCATCGGTGTGGTGGGTCGTTCTGGCTCTGGCAAAAGCACATTGACGCGTCTGTTACAGCGCCTCTATGTACCAGAGCGCGGTCGGGTGTTGGTGGACGGCATGGACCTGGCCTTGGCAGACGTGTCTTCCCTGCGCCGCCAGATCGGCGTGGTACTGCAGGACAACATGCTGTTCAACCGCAGCATTCGCGAAAACATCGCCTTGAGTGATGCCGGAGCGCCGTTGGAAGCTGTGATGCAAATGGCCAAATTGGCAGGTGCCCACGATTTCATCCTTGAGCTGCCGGAAGGCTACGACACGATGGTCGGCGAGCACGGCGCGTCGTTATCCGGTGGTCAGCGCCAACGTATCGCCATCGCCCGCGCGCTGATGGGCAACCCGCGCATCCTGATTTTCGACGAGGCCACCAGTGCGCTGGACTATGAGTCCGAGCGCATTGTTCAGCAGAATATGCAGGCCATTTGCAAGGGGCGCACGGTAATCATCATCGCGCATCGGCTGTCTGCCGTTCGCGATGCCAACCGCATCGTCGTCGTGGATCGCGGGCAAATTGTAGAGCAGGGCACTCATGCCGAATTGCTGACGCATCAAGCCGGTCACTACTCGCGCCTCCATCGCCTGCAGCAAGGAGGCAGCCATGTCTAACGCCGAATCCAGCGGACTGTTACAACGCTATCGCCGTGTCTGGCGGCAATCCTGGCGACAGCGTCGAGAAATGGACGCGCCCAAGCGCCTGGCGCATGAAGTGCAGTTTCTGCCCGCCGCGCTGGAGTTACAGGACAAACCCAGCCACCCCGCACCGCGCATTTTCATGTGGGCGATCATGGCGTTCGCGGCACTGGCGCTGCTGTGGGCCTGTCTGGGCAAGATTTATGTAGTCGCCACCGCCAGCGGCAAGATCATCCCCAGCGGCAAGACCAAAACCATTCAGTCCAGTGAAACGGCGGTGGTCAAGGCGATTCATGTGCGTGACGGGCAATCGGTCAAGGCCGGTCAGTTGCTTCTGGAGCTGGATTCCAAATCAGCCGATGCTGATGTCGGACGCGTCCGCAGTGATTTGCTGGCTGCACGTATTGACAGTGCCCGAGCGGCCGCCATGCTCGATGCAATCAACCAGCGCAAACCGCCTCGGGATCTGACTGGCACCATTGTTGATGCCGACCCGATGCATGTGCTGGCGGCTGAGCGCTGGCTGCAGGGCCAGTATCAGGAGTACCGCAGCAGCCTTGACCTGGTCGATGCCGAGATTCAGCAACGTCAGGCAGACATTCAGGCGGCGCGTATTCAAGTCACGAGCCTGCAGAAAACCCTGCCCATCGCCACCAAATTGGCCAGCGACTATGAAAACCTGCTGAAAAAGCAGTACATCGCCCGCCACGCTTATCTGGAAAAGGAGCAGGCTCGCTTGGACCTGGAACGCCAACTGAGCGTACAGCAAGCCAGCGTTCTGCAATCCACAGCCGCCCGCCAGGAAGCAGAGCGTCGTCGCGAAGGCGTGGTCGCCCAGACCCGCCGCGCCATGCTCGACCTGCTGCAGCAAGCCGATCAAAAGATTGCGTCTTTTAATCAGGACCTGACCAAGGCCCGCTACCAGGAAGACCTCACCCCCGCGCAACCGCTGATGGTATTGGTCCCCGACGGCCAGCCGGTGGAAGTGGAAGCCATGCTGGAAAACAAGGACGTCGGTTTCGTCCGCGCCGGTCAGCCTGTCACCGTCAAGGTCGAGACCTTCACCTTCACCAAGTACGGCACGATCGACGGCGAAGTCATCAGTGTCTCCAACGACGCCATCGAAGATGAAAAACGCGGGTTGATCTACAGCAGCAAGATCCGCCTCAACAGCGACACGTTGAACGTGAATTGTGTGGACATCAAGCTGTCGCCGGGTATGGCGGTCACGGCGGAAGTGAAGACCAACAAGCGGCGTGTGATCGAGTATTTCCTGAGTCCGTTGCAGCAGCATGCGTTGGAGAGTTTGAGGGAGCGGTAGCTTTGCAAAATGGATCTATGAACTGGGGGGGGCGTGCTCTATAACAATATTGGAGGGGGGATGGACATAATTATTGATTACTTTTTTAATAAAATCTGTTACCGGATTGGATTTATATTTTTGTTTGTTATCACCTTTGGGAGGTTTGAGGGAGAGCGTAGTAATTATCTTTACCTCGTTTCTGTCGTTGGGGTTTGTGTTGTGATTTCTTTGGTTGCATTAATTATAATTTTTGTGAGGTGAGTGTTATGGCTTTGTCTCGTGGGCAGAAAATGGCTGTTGGATCTTTTTTTAATGGTGTTGGTCAGGCGAAGTTTGTAGGTGCAGGTGCTTTCTTTCATGTTCCTGCTACCGGGTATTATATTGATCCTAATAATATCGGTGGGTGGCAGTATGATCCGTCTACCGGTGGGTGGTGGAGTCATACACCAGCCAATCTAGGCGATTTACCTTATCCTGCCGATCCGGGAACTTCTGCTGAGTTGGAACGATTAAGGAAAATTTACGAGCAGCATAATAATTTAGAGGGGCTTAAGCCCACTGATCCTGTTCCTAATGAAGATCCTCTTCTCACACCCGGCTTTATAATAAAAATGTTGGAGAAGATTTACGGTGAGACGCTTGAGTTTAAAGAAAAGCTTAAGAAGAAATTCGGAGAGGCCGGTGAGACTGTTTCGCCTATCATACTGGATTTAAATGGGGATGGTGTTAAGACGGTAGGGCTAGATAGTGACGTCCACTTTGATCATGATGGAAATGGTTTTTCTGAGCTTACGGGGTGGGTCTCTCAAGAGGATGCTTTGCTTGTTTACGACAGGAATAATAACAACGCTATAGATGATGGAGGGGAGCTTTTTGGTAGTAATTACATTTTAGATGGTGCTGTAGTAAAAAACGGATTTGAGGCGCTTGCTGAATTTGATAGTAATAATGATGGAGTCGTTGACGGCAAAGATGAGGGTTTTTCCAAACTTAAAGTTTGGAAGGATAAGAGTGCAGATGCTATTGTGAATGATGGAGAATTAATATCTCTTGCCGAAGCTGGTATCAGCTCTTTGAGTCTTCAGTTTAGGGATGACGCTTACGTAGATGAAAACGGCAACCAGCATCGCCAGCTAGGAAGTTTTGTAAGAGCGGATGGCGTAGTTGGCGCAATGACCGATGTTTGGTTTCAACAAGATAAGGCAGATACTGAAGCGCGTAATTATTTGGATGTGACACATGATGTAAGTGTACTTCCTGATTTGATTGGCTTCGGTAACGTGGATGATCTTCATCAAGCTATGATGAAGGATGTGTCTGGTAACTTGAAAGGTTTAGTTGAGAGGTTTTCCTCTGAAAAAAATTTCTCTATAAGAAAAGATATTGTCGATCAAATCATATTGGCGTGGACAGGGAGTGACAGATACTCTGCAGATGATCGAGGGGGGTATGCTCTCGATGCGAGGAAGATTTTTGCTGTTGAAGCTTTTGTTGGTGAGGGTTTTATCCAAGGTTCGGGAACTAACGGTGGACTTAGAGATCCCGGTCCGGCAGCTTCAATAGAACTCGGTAATGCATTTGGTATGATTAGTGATTATTATTACTCTTTGCTTTCGTTACAAACTCACTATTCCAAATATACGGGGCAGGCTCTTGTAGCGCCGAACTCGGGAGATTATGTTGTTGATTCTTCAGCTATAGTACAGTCTTTGCGAGCTGATTACGATCGTGGTGACATTTCCTTGGAGGAGATTTCTGTTTATTTTAAATCTCTCAAGGATATTGGTGAGTACGGAGCGAGAGTATTGGCGTCAGTTCGGCAAGTTGGTGGAGGTGATGGCGACTTTGGTTTGTTAATAGGTCTGGCCGGATTGAGCTCTAATATTGGTACTTCGGGCGCAGATAGTTTGTATTCCAACTCTTCTTCTGGCTCATATTTAATGGGGTTTGGAGGTGGCGATAGCTTGTATGGCGGTGGGGGTAGTGACTCCTTAGATGGAGGTTCTGGTAACGATTACCTCAATGCAGGTGAAAGTTCTGATATTTATCGTTTTTCCCGTGGTTGGGGGCAGGATTCAATCAATAATTATGATGTCAGTTCGGATAAGACTGATACTATTGAGTTCGCGGCAGATATTCTTCCGACTGATATTACTGTTGCCCGTTCAGGTTATGATCTGGTTCTGTTGCTGAAAAGTAGCACTGACAAAATCACGGTCTCCAACTATTTTCAAAATGATGGCATTACTCCATACGCCTTAGAGAACATCCACTTCGCCGACGGTACTACCTGGACTCTCAATCAGCTCAAAACCATGGCCTTAATCACCACAGAGGGCAATGATAACGTCTGGGGTTATGCGACCGATGACATTCTAAGCGGTAGCTTGGGCGATGACCGTCTTTCGGGTGAGGCTGGTGATGACACCTTGCTGGGCGAAGCTGGAAATGACTACTTGGCCGGTGGCGAGGGCAATGACACTCTGCTAGGCAATGCAGACAACGATACTCTGTACGGCGATTCCGGTAACGATGAATTAGATGGCGGCGCTGGAAACGATTACCTCACGGGTGGCGATGGCTCTGATGTCTACCGCTTCAGCCGTGGATGGGGTCAGGACTCGATCAGCAATTACGACTCAAGCGCAGAAAAGACCGATGCTATCGAGTTCGCGCCGGATATTCTCCCAGCCGATATCACTGTTACCCGTTCTAACTCTGAACTGATCCTGTCGCTTAAAAATTCGACTGACAAAATTACGGTTGCTGGCTATTTCCAAAATGACGGTATTACTCCTTATGCGTTGGAGCAAATCCGTTTTGCCGATGGCACGACATGGAATCTGGATCAGATCAAAGCCTTATCCATTCTCACGACAGATGGCAATGACAATGTTTGGGGTTATGCCTCCGACGACATCCTTAAGGGTGGAGCCGGTGCTGACAGTCTTTCGGGTGAGGCTGGAAATGATGCTCTGTTCGGTGAGGACGGTAATGACAGCCTTTATGGCGGCGTTGGCGCTGACCAGTTGTCTGGTGGAGAAGGCGGGGACTACCTGACGGGTGGCGATGGCAATGACACACTGCTAGGCGATGCAGGCAACGACACTCTATACGGCGATTCAGGTAACGATCTGCTAGAGGGCGGTACTGGCAATGATTACCTTATAGGCGGAGAGGGTTCTGACGTCTATCGCTTCAACCGTGGCTGGGGTCAGGACTCGATCAATAACTACGATTCGAGTGCTGGAAAGACAGATGCTATCGAGTTCGCGGCGGATATTCTTCCGGTCGATATCGTTGTTACCCGTTCATACAATGATCTGGTCTTGTCACTCAAACACTCCACGGACAAGGTAACGATTTCCGGCTACTTCCAGAATGACGGCGATACTCCCTATACCGTAGAGCAGATTAGGTTCGCTGACGGTACTCACTGGAACGTTGAACAAATCAAGAGCATGGCGGCCTTTACCTTCACTGATGGTAATGATGCCCTTACCGGTTATGCGTCCGACGACCGTATCGTCGGTGGTATGGGGGACGACGTCCTCAGTGGTCTTGCCGGCAACGATGTTGTAAATGGTGACGAAGGCAGCGACACCTTGTATGGCGGTACTGGCCAAGACACTTTGAGCGGTGGTTCCGGCTCAGACTATCTGTATGGCGAGGAAGGGAACGATTTGCTGGCGGGCAACGCCGGTAGCGATATTCTCTACGGCGCTGATGGTAACGACATCCTTGATGGCGGCACCGGCAACGATACGCTTGATGGTGGTCGTGGCTCTGACATTTACCGCTTTGCAAAAGGATATGGTCAGGACAGCATCAACAACAACTCTTACGGCGAAACAGCTACCGATAAGGTTGATGCTATCCAACTGGATGGCTTGAATTCGGCCGATCTGCGCTTTTATCGTTCCAGTGACGATCTTGTCATTCAAATCAAGGCGACAGGCGATACCCTGACCGTGCGCTCGCATTTTAGTCAGGATGGCGTCACTGCCTATGCGGTTGATCAACTGAGGTTCGCTGACGGCTCTGTATGGGGTGGCGCTCAGATCAAGGCTGCCGTTGTTCAGCCATCGGAGGAGGCCGACACTCTTACTGGTTATGCCTCCGCAGACAGCCTGTCTGGCCTGGATGGAAATGATTCGCTCAGCGGCCGTGCAGGCGATGATGTGCTCGACGGCGGCAATGGCGCGGACACTTTATACGGTGAGGATGGCAATGACACATTGCTGGGGCGCGCAGGTAATGATTCGCTCAATGGCGGCTATGGCGATGACGTGCTGGATGGTGGTTCGGGCAACGATAGCCTTGACGGTGGTTACGGCTCCGATACGTACGTTTTTCGTAAGGGCTCTGGCCAGGACACCATCAGCAACGGCGTCTATAACGAGGGCACGGTTGGAAAGCAAGACGTCATTCGTCTTGAAGGGCTTAACCTGAGCGACATAAGCCTGCGTCGGGAATACAGCGACCTGATTATCCAGATCAAAGAAACCGGCGATACCCTGCGTGTTTCCTCGCACTTCTCTCCTTCCAGCACTTATTACAACTACGCCATCGATCAACTGCAGTTTGCTGACGGTACTGTCTGGGGTGTAGATCAGATCAAGGCTTCGTTGCTAACGGGCGGCGAGTTCAATGACACGCTCACCGGTTACGACACTGACGATATCCTTGAAGGTTTGGTCGGCAATGACACACTTTCTGGCGGTCTTGGCAACGACACTCTTCGCGGAGGTGCGGGGCGCGACACTTTATATGGCGATGACGGTGCAGATACGCTGCTCGGGGGGGCCGACAACGACAGCCTGGCGGGTGGTAACGGTGATGATGTCCTGGATGGCGGCACCGGAAACGACACGCTGGAAGGCGGCAAGGGGTCGGACACTTATATCTTTGCTAAGGGGGCTGGCTCCGACGCAATCGATAACTCCAGTTACAACGATATAACCGCTAACAAACTCGACGTCGTCCGGCTCGACGGCCTGAACAGTGAAGATGTCAGTTTGCGTCGAGAGTCCGATGACCTGATTGTGCAGGTTCGTCAGACTGGCGAGTCCCTACGAATCCGTTCGCATTTCGCATCCGACTCCGGCAGTTGGAGTTATGCCATTGATCAATTGAAGTTTGCCGATGGCACCATCTGGGATCGCGCACATATCACTGCTGCGCTTCTTGATGGTACAGACGGCAACGACACTATTACAGGCTACGACACGGCCGACACGCTCTCGGGTCTCGCGGGCAATGACACACTCAACGGCCGCAATGGCAATGATCTGCTAGATGGTGGAGACGGCAAGGACAGTCTCAACGGAGAGGCTGGCGATGATTTCCTATTGGGCGGAGCAGGCAATGACACTCTCTCCGGTGGCGAAGGTAACGACACCCTCGACGGTGGCACGGGCAACGATTCGCTTGAGGGCGGTATAGGCTCGGACACTTATATCTTCCGTAAGGGTTCGGGGCAGGACATCGTCTACAACTATGCTTACAACGAAAGTACTCCGAACAAGCTTGATGTGGTGCGCCTGGAAGGGTTGACCGCTGAAGACGTCAGTATCCGTCGCGAGTCCGATGACCTTGTCATTCAGATTCGTCAGACGGGCGAAACCCTGCGGGTCAGCTCACATTTCGCAGTTGATCAAACGTATGGTTATGCAATCAATCAGTTGCAGTTTGCTGACGGTACTGTCTGGGACCAGGCCAAAATCACTTCGGCGCTTTTGATAGGCACGGAAGGCAGCGACAGTATTATCGGTTATGCCACTGCCGATGAGCTGGCAGGGCTTGAGGGTGACGATGTACTCAATGGTCGTGCTGGCGATGATCTGCTCAGTGGTGGTGAAGGCCGCGATACGCTCAACGGTGAGGACGGTGCTGACACCCTGCTCGGTGGTCTCGGCAACGATACCCTGAACGGTGGCGCGGGCAACGATACCCTCGATGGAGGTGCTGGTAATGATTCGTTGGAGGGTGGCAAGGGCTCGGATACTTATATTTACCGAAAGGGTTCTGGGCAGGACACCATCAGCAACTACTCCTATAACGACCTCACAGCCCACAAGCTGGACGTCGTTCGTCTGGAGGGACTGAATACCAGCGATGTGAGTATTCGTCGTGAATCCGATGACTTGCTTATTCAGATTCGTCAGACGGGCGAGACGCTGCGTATCAGTTCGCATTTTACCGTGGATCAGTCCTACGGTTATGCAATCAACCAGCTGCAATTTGCCGATGGCACCCTTTGGGACGAGGCGCAGATTACGGCTGCCTTGTTGATCGGTACTGAAAGTGACGACAGCATCACGGGGTATGCCAGCGGCGATAAACTGTCAGGTCTGGTCGGTAATGACATTCTCAGCGGTCGCGGCGGCGATGACGTGCTCGACGGGGGCGATGGTAAGGACACACTCAATGGTGAGGACGGAAACGATACGCTCCTCGGCGGTGCAGGAAACGATTCACTTAGTGGCGGTATAGGCAATGATGTTCTTGACGGAGGAGCCGGTAACGATACGCTCGATGGCGGAAAAGGCTCCGACACGTATGTGTTCGGCAAGGGCTATGGCCGAGATACCATCAGTAACTATGCCTACAACGACACCACTGTCGACAAACTCGATGTTATTCGGCTTGAGGGGCTGACCTCAGAGGATGTCAGTATTCAACGCGAGTCTGACGACCTGGTTATTCAGATCAATCAGACGGGCGAAACGCTAAGGGTCAATTCGCACTTCTACGCAGACCAGAGCTATGGATATGCGATCAATCAGTTGCAGTTCGCCAATGGCATCGTTTGGGACCAAGCGCAGATCACAGCGGCATTGCTGATAGGCGCAGAGAGCGACGACAGCATCACAGGCTACGCGAGCGATGACCGCGTGTCCGGCGGAGACGGTAACGACATCCTCAGTGGCCGAACTGGCAACGACCTGCTTGAGGGTGGTCGAGGCAAGGACACTCTCAATGGAGAAGAGGGCAACGATACGCTGCTGGGCGGTGCAGGTAATGACACGCTGAATGGCGGTTATGGCAACGACATTCTGGACGGCGGTAGCGGCAATGACGCACTGGATGGTGGTTTCGGCTCAGACACTTACGTGTTCCGCAGGGGCGCGGGCCAAGACACTATCAGCAACTACGCCTATAACGACACAACAGTTGATAAGCTGGATGTTATTCATCTGGAAGGCCTGAACGCTTCGGATATTTTGATGCGGCGTGAGTCCGATGATCTGGTTATCCAGATTAAAGGCACTGACGAAACACTTCGCGTCACTTCGCATTTCTCTGCCAGCGTTATTTATGGCTATGGCATCGATCAGGTGCAGTTTGCAGATGGCTCGATACTCACTAATGCGCAGATCAAGACGGCATTGCTGACCGGCACCGAGGTCGATGAGAGCGTAGTAGGTTACGACTCGGCTGACAGGCTTCTTGGATTGTCTGGTAACGACATACTTTATGGTCGTCAGGGCGACGATTTTCTTGATGGTGGTGATGGCAAGGACACGCTCTACGGCGAGGACGGTAACGACACACTGCAGGGTGGAGCAGGCAATGACACGCTGAGCGGTGGCTACGGTAATGATCTACTTGACGGCGGCAACGGTAATGACTCGCTCGACGGTGGCTATGGTTCCGATACCTACGTGTTCCGCAAAGGCTCAGGCCAGGACATCATCAGCAACTACGCCTACAACGACACTACCGTCGATAAGCTGGACGTAATCCGTCTAGAGGGACTGAATGCTTCTGACGTAGTGATGCGTCGTGAGTCGGATGATCTGGTTATCCAGATCAAAGACAGCGGTGAAACCCTGCGAGTCGGCTCGCACTTCTATCCTTATGCCAACTACGGCTATGGCATTGATCAGGTGCAGTTTGCGGATGGCACGGTACTGACAAGTGCGCAAATCAAGACAGCATTGCTGACCGGTACTGAGGTCGATGAGAGTGTCGTGGGCTATGACTCGGCTGACAGGCTTCTTGGATTGTCTGGCAACGACATACTTTACGGTCGCCAAGGCGATGACGTTCTTGATGGTGGTGACGGCAAGGACACGCTTTACGGTGAGGAAGGCAACGATACGTTATTGGGCGGTTCAGGCTATGACACGCTGAGTGGCGGCTATGGTAACGACCTTCTGGATGGCGGCAGCGGCAATGATTCGCTGGACGGTGGTTTCGGCTCCGATACTTATGTGTTCCGCAAGGGCTCCGGCCAGGACTCCATTAGCAACTACGCCTACAACGACACCACAGTCGATAAGCTGGATGTTATTCGCCTGGAAGGGCTGAACGCTTCGGATGTTGTGATGCGTCGTGAGTCGGATGATCTGGTTATCCAGATCAAAGACAGCGGCGAAACCCTGCGTGTTGGCTCGCACTTCTATGCCAATGCGACCTATGGCTACGGCATTGACCAAGTGCAGTTCGCAGATGGGTCAGTGCTGACCAATGCGCAGATCAGGACGGCGCTGCTGACTGGCACCGAAGGTGATGAGTCCATTTCGGGTTACGACTCTGCCGATAATCTGTTGGGTCTGTCGGGCAACGATTTGCTCTACGGCCTGCAAGGTGACGATACCCTCAAAGGTGGCGATGGCCGAGACACCCTTAGTGGTGGCGACGGTAACGACACCCTTGATGGCGGAGCCGGTAACGATTCGCTGGACGGTGGCTATGGTTCCGACACTTATGTGTTTCGCAAAGGCTCGGGCCAGGACACCATCAACAACTACTCCTACAACGACACCACGGTTGGCAAGCTGGATGTGATTCGCCTGGAAGGCCTGAATGCGTCTGATGTGGCGATGCGCCGCGAGTCTGATGACCTGATTATCCAGATCAAGGACAGTGGCGAAACCTTGCGTGTCAGCTCGCACTTCTATCCCTATGCCAACTATGGCTATGGCATTGATCAGGTGCAGTTTGCAGACGGTTCGGTGCTGACCAATGCGCAGATCAGGTCAGCAATGCTGTCGGGCTCTGAAGGTGATGACACTGTTTCGGGTTACGACTCGGCTGACAGTCTGTTCGGGCAGTCTGGTAACGACGTGCTTAGTGGTCGCCAGGGAGATGACATTCTCGACGGCGGCGACGGCAAGGATACGCTCTATGGTGAGGATGGCGACGACACGCTGTTGGGCGGCACAAGCAGTGACACGTTAAGTGGCGGCTACGGCAATGATCTACTTGATGGAGGCAGCGGCAATGATTCGCTGGACGGTGGTTTCGGCTCCGACACCTATGTGTTCCGCAAAGGCTCGGGCCAGGACACCATCAGTAATTACGCCTATAACGACACCACGGTCGGCAAGCTGGATGTCATTCGTCTTGAGGGGCTGAATGTTTCTGACGTAGTGATACGTCGTGAGTCGGATGATCTGGTTATCCAGATCAAGGACAGCGACGAAACCCTGCGCGTCAGCTCGCACTTCTACGCCAGCGCGATCTACGGTTATGGCATTGATCAGATACAGTTTGCGGATGGGGTCGTTTGGAACAAGGACGATCTCAACGCCAATCTCTCCACAGTTGTACCGGTGAGCTCTTTGACCATTACGGGCACAGAAGCAAATGAAACACTGACCGGTGGGGCGGGGCACGATACGCTTTATGGTAATGGCGGCGATGACATACTAGAGGGCGGTGCGGGTAATGATCGTCTGGATGGCGGTTATGGCAATGACACCTATGTCTTTGGGAAAGGTTCGGGCCAGGATACTGTTTTGGCCTATGACCCTGTCTCGACCAGAGTTGACGTCGTCAAGCTGACAGGGCTGAACAGTAGTGATGTGGTGATCACCCGGGAAAGTAGCGATCTGTTAATCAGAGTTAAAGGAGCGACCGACACTCTTCGAGTCAGTAATCACTTTATCAACGACTCTACTTACGGCTACCAGATAAATCATATTCAGTTTGCCGACGGCGACGTATTGAGTCTTGCAGCGATAAACGCCCTTGTACTGCAATCCAGTAACGCTGATGAAACATTAACCGGTTTTGCCAGCGACGATGTGATCGATGGGTCCGGTGGAGACGATACGCTCAACGGTGCTGCCGGAAATGACAGTCTGTCTGGTGGCACGGGTTCCGATACGTTGAATGGCGAAGACGGTAACGATTTGCTTCAAGGCGGATCAGGGAACGATGTTCTCAACGGTGGTGCCGGGAACGACGTACTGGATGGTGGGGCTGGTAACGATCGTCTGGATGGCGGCGCTGGAGACGATATCTATCTCTTTGGCAAAGGATCAGGTCAGGACGTTATTTACTATGCCAATGAAGCTCGAACAGGCAAGGTTGACACGATCCAACTGGTCGGCCTCAATGCAGGAGATATAAGCATTTCGCGAGCTGGCTATGATTTGGTTCTCCGGGTCAACGGCACTACCGACAGCCTGAGAGTGGTGTATCACTTCCTAAGCGACGCGACATCTGGGTATCAGATTGACCGCATCCAGTTCGCCGATGGAAACATCTGGGGGCAGGAAACCATCAAGTCCCTTGCACTGCAAGGCACAGATGCTGACCAGTATCTCGAGGGTTACGGCACTGATGATCTGATCGAGGCCGGTGCCGGAGACGATACTGTTTACGGTGCTGCTGGCAACGATAAGCTTTTTGGTAATTCAGGGGACGATGTCGTCAATGGTGATGACGGCGACGATCTTGTGCAAGGCGGATCGGGCAATGACACCCTTAACGGTGGCGCGGGCAACGATGTGCTTGATGGCGGAACGGGTAACGACATCCTGAACGGTGGCGCAGGCAATGATTTGCTAGACGGTGGGGCTGGTAACGATCGTCTGGATGGTGGTGCGGGTGACGATACTTACCTGTTTGGCAAAGGATCAGGCCAGGACACCATCTACTATGCCAATGAAACCCGCGCAGGCAAGGTTGATACGATCCAGCTTGTTGGCTTGGGCGCAGCAGATATAAGTGTTTCACGAGATGGCAGTGATCTGGTTATTCGGGTCAACGGTACTACCGACAGTTTGCGCGTGGTTTATCACTTTGCAGGTGATGCAACATCGGGCTATCAGATTGACCGCATCCAGTTTGCCGACGGTAGCGCCTGGGATCAGGAAGCGATCAAGTCTCAAGTATTGCAAGGCAGTGACGCCGACCAGTATCTGGCGGGTTACGCCACTGACGACCTAATCGACGGCGGTGCCGGGGACGATACGATCGTGGGTGGCGCTGGCAACGACAAGCTTGCAGGGGGGGCAGGTGCCGATACCCTGAGCGGTGATGAGGGTAACGATTTGCTGCAAGGCGGATCGGGTAATGACACCCTCACCGGCGGTGCAGGTGATGATGTGCTCGATGGTGCTGCCGGTAATGACCGACTTGATGGCGGAGCCGGTGACGATACCTACCTGTTCGGTAAAGGATCTGGGCAAGACACCCTTTACTACGTCAATGAAGCCCGTGCAGGCAAGGTCGATACGATTCAGTTGGTCGGTCTCGGCGTTTCGGACGTCAGTGTTTCGCGAGATGGCTATGACCTAGTGGTTCGGGTCAATGGCACGACCGATACGCTGCGGGTCATGTATCACTTCATGGGCGATGCCACTTCCGGTTATCAGATTGATCGCATCCAGTTTGCCGATGGCAACATTTGGGGGCAGGACACAATCAAGATCCAAGCCTTGCTGGGCAATGACGCGGACCAATATCTGGCAGGGTACGCTACCGATGACTTGATCGACGCAGGTGGCGGGGACGACACAATAAACGGCGCTGCTGGCAATGACACCCTGATCGGCGGCTCTGGAGCTGATACGTTGAGCGGTGAAGAGGGTAACGATCTGCTGCAAGGCGGGGCGGGCAATGACATCCTCAACGGCGGTGCTGGCAACGATGTGCTTGATGGCGGTGCCGGGAACGACCGTCTGGATGGCGGAGCCGGTGATGATACCTATCTGTTCGGCAAGGGCTCGGGCCAGGACACCATTTACTACGCGAACGAAACCCGTGCGGGCAAGGTTGATCAGGTCAAGCTGGTTGGCCTCAATGCTGCCGATGTCAGTGTGGTGCGTGAGGGCTATGACCTCGTAATCCGTATCAACGGCACGACCGATACACTACGTGTGATGTATCACTTCATGAGTGACGCCACCGCCGGCTATCAGATCGACCGGATCGAATTTGCCGATGGCAGCAATTGGGATCAGTCTGCCATCAAGGCGCAGGTGCTAACACGCAGTGATGCTGCTCAGGTTCTGACGGGTTTCGCGAGCGACGATCTGATCGATGGTGGCGCCGATGACGATACGTTGTATGGCGGCGCCGGGCAGGACCGGTTGTTGGGTGGCGACGGTGCCGACTCGCTCAATGGCGATGAAGGTGATGATTACCTCAATGGCGGCGCTGGAAATGACAGCCTCGCAGGCGGCAGTGGTAATGACGTACTTGATGGCGGTGCCGGCAATGATCGTCTCGATGGCGGTGCGGGTGACGATACCTACCTGTTCGGCAAGGGCTCGGGTCAGGACACCATCTACTACGCCAACGAAAGTCGTGCGGGCAAGGTTGATCAAGTCAAACTGGTTGATCTCAATGCTGCTGATGTAAGTGTTGCTCGTGACGGCTATGACCTGGTCATACGCATTCTTGGCACGACCGATACTCTGCGAGTTGTTTATCACTTTATGGGCGATGCAACAGCTGGCTATCAGATAGACAGAATTGCGTTCGCGGACGGCGGCTTCTGGGATCAGACCGCAATCAAGGCGCAGGTGTTGCAAGGTACTGAGGCTGACGAAACGCTGTCGGGCACCGGCAGTGATGACGTCATCTATGCGGCAGCGGGCGACGATTCGGTCAATGGGGGAAGCGGCAACGATACTCTCTCCGGTGGCAGCGGTGCCGACACGTTGAATGGCGAGGATGGCAACGATGTATTGAATGGCGGCGACGGTAAGGACTCTCTCTACGGCGGTAACGGTAACGACCAACTGGACGGCGGTGCTGGTAATGACATGCTGGACGGCGGCAACGGTGACGATACTTACCTGTTCGGTAAAGGTTCGGGCCAAGACAGTATTTACTACGCCTACGAAGGTCGTGCCGACAAGCTCGATACGGTGAAGTTGATCGACTTGAATGCTGCGGACGTAAGTGTGCGCCGTGACGGTAATGATTTGCTCATTCGTGTACTGGGTACCACCGATAGCCTGCGAGTGGTAGCTCACTTCACCAATGATGCGACTTATGGTTACCAGGTTGATCGAATCCAGTTTGCAGACGGCAATAGCTGGAATCAGGCGTCGATCAAATCTGCGGTTCTACAGGGAACGGATGCCGACGAGACGTTGGCGGGCACAGCCATTAGCGACAGTATTGACGCAGGTGCGGGAGACGATACCGTCAATGGTGGCAGTGGCGACGATACGTTGTCAGGCAGCAAAGGTGCAGACACTCTCAATGGCGAGGCCGGTGACGATCTGTTGCTAGGTGGTATGGGCAATGACACCCTGAACGGTGGCCTCGGTAACGACATCCTTGATGGCGGTGCCGGTAACGACCGTCTTGATGGCGGTGATGGTGATGACACCTATCTCTTTGCCAGAGGCGCTGGTCAGGATACGGTCTACTACGCCTACGAAAGCCGTATCGGCAAGCTCGATACCGTGAAGCTTACTGAACTTAATGCAGTAGACGTCAGTGTGCGCCGCGACGGAAGTGACCTACTCATTCTCGTACTAGGCAGTACTGACAGCCTCCGTGTGATGAGCCACTTCACCAATGATGCGACTTATGGCTATCAGATTGATCGCATTCAGTTCGCCGATGGAAGTTTCTGGGATCAGTCCGCCATCAAGAACCAGGTTCTGCAGGGTAGCGATGCGGACGAAACATTGTCGGGCACCGGCGGCAACGATGTTATCGATGCGGGAGCAGGTGATGACGTCATCAATGGCGCTGCTGGTAATGACACTCTGACAGGCAATGCCGGAGCCGATACGTTGAACGGTGGCGAGGGCAATGATGTGTTGCTCGGCGGCGCAGGGAATGACAGCCTCAGCGGTGGTGTGGGTAACGACTCCCTGGACGGCGGCGCTGGCAACGATCAACTGGACGGTGGCGAGGGTGACGACACTTATCTGTTCGGTAAGGGCGCCGGGCAAGACACGATTTACTACGCCTATGAAAATCGCGAAGGCAAGCTGGACACGATCAAACTTACCGATCTGAATGCTTCCGATGTCAGCGTGCGCCGTGACGGTAATGATCTCATCATCCGTGTGTTAGGCAGTACCGATAGCTTGCGAGTGGTTTATCACTTCCAGAGCGACGCGGCTGGAGGTTATCAGATCGACCGTCTCGTTTTTGCCGATGGCAGCGTCTGGGACCAGACGCAAATCAAATCTCAGGTACTTCAAGGCTCGGATAGTGATGAAACGTTATCGGGTACCTCTGGCAATGACGTTATCAGCGCCGGTGCTGGCGACGATACTGTGAACGGTGGTAGCGGCAACGATACTTTGTCCGGCGGTGCGGGTGCTGACATGCTTAACGGTGACGCTGGTAACGACTTGCTGCAAGGTGGGGCCAGCAATGACACGCTCTACGGCGGAGATGGCAATGATGTTCTGGATGGCGGTGCCGGTAATGATCAACTGAACGGTGGTGACGGAGATGATACATATCTGTTTGGCAAAGGCGCTGGCCAGGACACGATCTACTATGCCAATGAAGCCCGTGTCGGAAAACTTGATACCGTAAAACTTGCCGACCTGAATGTCAGTGATGTCAGTATCACCCGGGACAGCAGTGATCTGCTCATTCGCGTTAACGGTACAACCGATAATCTGCGCGTGATGAATCACTTCGCTGAGGACGCAACCAGCGGATATCAGATCGATCAACTGCAGTTCGCTGATGGCACCCTATGGAGTCAGTCGACCATCAAATCACAAGTACTGCTTGGAAACTCATCTGACCAGACACTTCGCGGTTACGCGAGTGACGATGTCATCAACGCTGGCGACGGCGACGATACTGTTTCCGGTGGCGCTGGCAAGGACAGCCTCTACGGCGGCAAAGGGATCGATATGCTATATGGCGAAGAGGGGAACGACAGGTTGTATGGAGAAGCCGGTAACGACACCCTCTACGGCGGCGCAGGCAATGATGTACTCAACGGCGGCACTGGCAACGATAGCCTTGCTGGAGGCGATGGCAGTGACACTTACGAGTTCAACATTGGCTCAGGGCGAGACGTTATCAACAACTACGACGTCAGCGGCGGCACCGATGCGCTGCAATTCGGTACTGATGTAAGCCTTGAAGACCTCTGGTTCCGTCGCAGTGGCAGCGACCTGGAAGTCAGTATCATCGATACCAACGATAAGGTGCTGGTGAGCAATTGGTACGCAGCCAATGACTATCAGGTGGATCAGTTCAAAACTGCCGACGGCAAAACGCTATTGGATAGCCAAGTGCAAAGCCTGGTCGACAAAATGGCGTCTTTCGGAATTGATGCAGGGGCCGAGCGGAATCTGACTGCCGCACAGCAAACTCAGTTAGATGCTGTGCTGGCTGCAAACTGGCAGTAAGGTAGGTGGAAAAGAGGTGTATCGGTTATCGATGCATCTCTTTTTCTAACTGATTTAGTGGTAGTCGTATTCAGATCGATCTTCTGGGTAATAGAGTTACGCAGTGCGCTGACTTATTCTGTTTTTGGAAAGCAAGGAGGGATTTATGCAAGTGGGAAACGTTAATGGATACGATGTTGTGTCTGAGATCTGGTGTGACAAATGCGCAACAGAAGGCGCGCGTCGAGGGGACTTTACGGTTACAGGGGCACGTCCCGTGCCGGCTCAGCCCTGTCAACGGTCGAGTTGTGGCGATCCACTGGCGGAACTGAACAAGGTCAAGAAAAAATAGTGTCTCTGGTGGGCATCACAGCCGCTTGGAATCAGGCGGCTGTGTGATCGCCTTCGTGAGCAATGCGGATATCCGCCCTGGTTACTCCGGAGCCCGTTGGGCAGAAGCAGAGTTGCCTGCGCATTGAGGGCTATCAATGCCCCCGGTGCGGAGCCTCTAAATCACCCGAAAACATCTCATCCTCAGCATCCGGGCTCACCGGAATCGCATGCTCTTCAGAAGCCCATGCTCCCAGGTCGATCAGTTTGCAGCGCTCTGAGCAAAACGGGCGGCTCGGACTGGCGGCGCTCCATTCTACCGGGGCATCGCAGGTTGGGCATTGGACGGTCATTGGTTGGCTCATGATTGGCCTCCACGCAAAGTAAGGTAAAAGTGGTGCAGCCGCTCGACTTCGCTGTTCAGCCAGGCGTGATCGCGGTCATTGACCAGCACATCGTCGGCATGGCGCAAACGGTCTTCGCGCTGGATCTGCACCTTGAGAATGGCTTCGACCTGCTCCTGGCTGGAACTGTCGCGCAGCATGGTGCGTTCTATTTGCAGATGCGCCGGAGTATCAATCACCAGCAGGCGCTGCACCATACGGTATTGCCCGGACTCGATCAGCAGCGGCGAAACCAGAATGGCATATGGCGATTTGGCCTTGGCCAGATGGCTGACGATTTCCTGATTGATCAACGGATGCAGCAGCGCTTCCAGCCAGCGTCGCTGCTCCGGGTTTTCAAAAATCAGCTTGCGTAGCGCGCCACGGTCCAGCTCGCCGCTGGCCTGCAACAAGCCTTTACCGAAGTGCGCGGCTATCTGCTCCAGCGCTGGACGCCCCGGCTCGACCACCCAGCGGGAGGCATGGTCGGCATCCACGGTGTCGATGCCAAGGTTGGTAAAGCACTGCGCCGCTGCGCTTTTACCGCTACCAATGCCGCCAGTCAGGCCAAGAATCCAGGGTTTTTGATCAGGGTGAGTCATCTGAAACCGGCAAACTGCATGTAAGAGTCGGTTATTTGACCACCCCAGAGCAAAGCGATCCACCCCGCAATGGCCAGATAAGGACCAAAGGGGATCGGCGTACCACTTTCAACCCTGCGCACGCGCATCATGATCACCCCAAGCACCGCACCCACCAGCGATGACAGCAGGATGGTCAACGGCAGAATCTGCCAGCCGCCCCATGCGCCAAGCATGGCCAGCAACTTGAAGTCGCCATAACCCATGCCTTCCTTGCCGGTCACCAGTTTGAATAGCCAGAACACCGACCACAGCGCCAGATAGCCGGCCACCGCGCCCCACAGCGCATCGTTCAGCGAGGTGAACAGCCCGAAAGCGTTTACGATCAGGCCCAGCCACAGCAGTGGCAGCACCAGAGAGTCAGGTAACAGCTGGTGATCGGCGTCGATCAGACTCATCGCCAGCAGGCCCCAGCTCAACACCAGCATCGCCGCTGCCTGCCAGCCGAAGCCGAAATGCCAGGCGATGTAGGCCGACAACACTGCGCAGGTCAGCTCTACCAATGGGTAGCGTTTGCTGATCGGGGCTTTGCATTGTGAGCATTTACCGCGCAGCAGCAGATAGCTGATGACCGGCAGGTTTTCCCACGGGCGGATTTTGTGCGCGCAGCGCGGGCAGCTGGAGCGAGGGCGGTTCAGGTTGAAGGCGGGCTGATCGGGTTCCGCGGGCAGGCCGAGCATTTCACGGGATTGGGCTTTCCAGTCGCGCTCCATCATTTTGGGGAGGCGGTAGACGACTACGTTGAGGAAGCTTCCGATGATCAGGCCGAGAATGCAGCAGGTAATGACGAAGGCCAGCGGTGAGCTGGCCAAGAGGTCGAGGAGGGGCATGTCAGACGACGTTTCCGAGTTTGAAAATGGGGAGGTACATGGCGATAACAAGGCCGCCGACGATGACACCCAGCACAGCCATGATCATGGGCTCCATCAGGCTGGTTAAGTTGTCGACCATATTGTCGACCTCATCCTCGTAGTAGGTCGCTACCTTGTCCAGCATATTGTCCAACGCGCCTGATTCCTCGCCTATGGCCGTCATCTGGATTGCCAAGCTTGGAAAAACACCGGTCGATCGCATCGAAAAATTCAACTGCATGCCTGTGGAAACGTCTTGTTTGACCTTGTTTACAGCGTCTCTGAAAACAACATTGCCGGTAGCACCTGCAACTGAGTCAAGTGCCTCCACTAGAGGAACGCCTGCTGCGAATGTTGTTGCAAGTGTCCGCGCGTAGCGAGCTACGGAAGACTTGAAAATAAGCGGTCCAATGATCGGTACTTTCAGCAGAAACCGATCAATATTATCGCGAAATTTTTCAGACTGCTTATAAGCTCGTTTGAACAAAAAAGCGCCTACGAAAAAAAGACCAACTATTGCTAACCACCATTTCTGTACGATATCTGATAAGCCGATTACCATGAGAGTAAATGCGGGTAGCTCTGCGCCAAAGCCTGCGAAAACTGACTGAAACTGCGGCACCACTTTGATGAGCAAAATACCTGACACGATAATTGCGACGATCAACACAGCAATAGGGTATGTCATGGCTTTTTTGATTTTTGCTTTGAGCTTTTCAGTCTTTTCCTTGTAGCTAGCGATGCGGTCCAAGAGACTCTCGAGTGCACCTGCTTGCTCGCCCGCATCGACCAAATTACAAAACAGGTCATCGAAGTATTCCGGTTTCTGTCGCAGAGCCGTCGCAAAGCTGTTCCCTGCCGACACCTCCTGCTTCAGTGAGCCAACCAGTGCACGCATGTTCGGGTTTTCCGCACCCTCGGCAATGATGTCAAATGACTGCAGAAGCGGCACGCCTGCCTTCATCATGGTCGCCATCTGCCGAGAAAAGAATGCGATGTCCAGCGGCTTGATCTTCTTGCCTTTGCCAAATATCGAAACAGGCTTTTTACGTACCTTGGTGAAGTTGATACCTTGCTTGCGCAGTTGAGCCTTTACGAGCGCAAGATTGTGCCCGCTCACTTCGCCACTGAGTTTGCCGCCTTTCTTGTCCACACCTTCCCATGTGTAAACACTGACTTTAACTGCCTTGCTGGCCATGCTTAATCCTTGGTCACGCGGTTGACTTCTTCAAGGCTGGTAATACCTTGCATGGCCTTCGACAGTCCGGAGGTCCTCAAATCATTGAAGCCGTCCTTGCGCATCTGCCTGGAAATCTCCAGCGAATTGCCTTCTTCCATGATGATGCGTTCCAGTTCTGGTGTTTTCTTGACTACTTCGTAAATGCCCACCCTGCCCCTGTAGCCGCCGTTGCAATGCTCACAACCTACTGGGCCATAGATTTTAAACGTACCGATCTTCTCCTCTGGAAACCCCTCCTGGATGAGCGTTTCCCGGGGTATGTCGAGCTCTTTCTTGCAATGGCTGCATAGCTTGCGCGCCAGCCGCTGGGCAATGATGAGGTTAATCGCCGTAGCGATGTTGAACGCTGCGACGCCCATATGATGCAAGCGAGTAAGGGTTTCTGCGGCACTATTAGTATGCAGAGTAGATAAAACCATATGGCCGGTCTGAGAGGCTTTGATGGCGATTTCGGCGGTTTCCAGATCTCGTATCTCGCCGACCATGATTACGTCGGGATCTTGACGCAGGAATGCGCGCAATGCCTGAGAAAAGTCCAGTCCCTGACGCGGGTTGACGTTGACCTGATTGATGCCTTCCAGGTTGATCTCTACTGGGTCTTCAGCTGTGGAAATGTTGATGTCCACAGTGTTAAGAATGTTCAGGCCGGTGTATAGCGAAACTGTTTTGCCCGAGCCGGTGGGGCCGGTCACAAGAATCATGCCTTGTGGTTGCTTCAGCGCTTCAAGATACAGCGCTTTTTGTTCTGGCTCGTAGCCCAGAGCGTCAATGCCCATCTGCGCACTGGTCGGATCGAGGATCCGCATTACGATCTTCTCTCCCCATAGCGTGGGTAAGGTATTCATACGAAAATCGATGGCTTTGGTTTTGGACACACGTAACTTGACACGTCCGTCCTGTGGTTTACGCCGTTCCGAGATATCTAGGCTAGCCATGACTTTCAAGCGCGCGGCAATACGGTTTGCCAGATGAATCGGCGGTCTGGCGACTTCATGCAAGATGCCGTCAGTACGCAACCGCACGCGGAAGATCTTTTCGTAGGGTTCGAAGTGCAAGTCGGATGACCCTAATCGGATAGCATCCATCAGCATCTTGTTGACGAAGCGTACTACCGGGGCGTCGTCAGCGTCACTCTGAGTAGCAAGGAAGGTTTCCTTGCCGTCAGCCGGTTCGATGTCCAGACCCAGATCTACATCTTCCAGATTGCCCAGACCGCTATCACTGTCAAAAAAGCGATCTATAGCAATAGTCAGCTTGTCATCTTCGACCAGAATAGCTTCGGTGTTCAGGCCCGTGCTGAACTGAATATCAGTCACCGCCTGATGATTGGTCGGGTCCGAAATCCCGATAAATAGTTTATTGCCGCGCCGCCACAGCGGCAGTGCATGATGTTGTCGAACCAGCTTTTCACTCACCAGGCCTTTAGGCTGGCTTTCTTTGTCCAGGCTGGCGAGGTCCATGAAGGGCACGCCAAACTGATCGGAAGCCATTTCTGCCAGCGTCAGGCTTTTGACCAATTTGCTCTGGACCAGATAGCTCACCAACGAAATCTTGTTACGGCGCGCCTGTTGATACGCTTGCTGCGCAACAGATTCGGTAAGTAGCTCGGCGTGGACCAACTGTTTGGCCAAACCAGTGAGGACAGCATCAGTCATAAAACCACCAGACACAGACAATGGGTGGGTTATAGCGCAGTCGGGCTGTGCTGCCAAATGGCAGAGAGGCATGTGACGAAAATTGTCAGTTTCTACTGATTTCAGAACGTCCTTGTCGCTCATAGATGGCGCTGGTGATGTCAGCAACCGAGAATAGGTTTTGGCACGACCTGTGCTTCAACGCTCCCAAGGCACAACCTAATTGACGCCTCGGAGAAGTAGAGATGAACGCACAAAAAGGCTTTACACTGATCGAGCTAATGATCGTTGTTGCGATCGTTGGTATTTTGGCGGCGGTAGCAATTCCGCAATACCAGAACTATGTCGCGCGCGCGAATGGTGCCAGCGCGGTCGCCACGCTTGATGCTGCGAAGACTCAGGTGGGGATCAATGCTCAAGAAGGGCTTTCGACTGCACTCTGCACTAACGTGACCCTGCCTACAAATGGTACATGTAATGCTACAACGGGCGTCTTGGTTAGCCCGTCGGTTGGGAATGGAACTTCTGCAACTACCGCTACTTTGGCTCCTAACTTGGGTGCAGCAGGTGCCATAACTTGGACTTGCACGGTAAGTAATGCTAAGTCTGCTTCCAGCACATGCACCTCCACTGGTACCTAACTAGCTTGGTGTCCAGGCGGACTCATCACTTTGGTAGGGTGGTGAGTCCCTAGTTTGTTTGTTTTTAAATAAAGCTATATGTATAGTAAGTAATAAGTCGCTGCAGTCTGTTCATCTCTAGTCTGAGATGATTTTAAAGGGTTTCTGTTTTTGCTTATAAATTTAAATAACCACCTCGCAGATGCGCAGTGCGCTTGCAAGAAAAGGCAGGCTTGTGAGGGTTTTTAGTCTATATCTGAGTTGGGTTTTATTTTGCTAGCAGTGCTGAGATCTCATGTTTTTTTTCTAATATGTTGCACCGTTCTTTTTGTTAGTATATACACTGATGGTACTGATGGTTTTGCTTCGCACGATATTCAAAGGTTGGGTCAATGTGTTATTGGAGTGATGTCCCTTGCCTTTCTTTTCTTTCATCGCGTAATGAAAGCTACCAGTAGTGACGTTTTTCTATTTTGGGTCAAGGTTGCTTTTCAAGGTCTGCTATTGGTAGGGCTTATGTCCAGTCTTATGGGAGACTGTCAGAAATTTTGTGTTCGGGCATAACATGTAGCTAGAGGTGCATGTATGCCGACCAAAAAGAAGTCCGCCAATGCAACAGCGAGGGAGTTGCCCTCGATTCCCCAAGAGCTGATCGAGCAGTTTGTTAAAGGCCCGATGAGCGCCGAAGCCATTCAAGACGCGTCCATGGCGTTCAAGAAGGCTCTGATCGAGCGTGCGCTAGGCGCCGAGCTGGGTCACCACCTTGGTTATCCTCAGGGCGCGGAGCGCCCTGAGGGGGCGACCAATCAGCGCAATGGCAAAAGCAGCAAGACGGTTCTGACCGACGACGGGCCGCTTCGCCTGGATATCCCCAGAGACCGCGATGGTAGCTTCGCCCCGATCCTGATTCCCAAGCACGAACGACGTTTTACAGGCTTCGACGACAAGATAATTGCCATGTACGCCCGGGGCATGACGGTGCGTGAGATCCGCGCTTTTCTATCTGAGCAGTATGGAACTGACGTGTCCCATGACTTCATCAGCTCAGTCACCGATGCGGTCATGGAAGAGGTGGGCGCTTGGCAGCAACGACCCTTGGAACCGATGTATCCGGTGATCTTCTTCGATGCGTTACGGGTCAAAATCCGGGACGAGGGGTTAGTGTGCAACAAGGCTATTTATCTGGCGCTGGGGGTATTACCTGATGGCACGCGCGACATTCTGGGTATATGGATCGAGAGCACCGAGGGTGCCAAGTTTTGGATGAAGGTGTTCAACGACCTCAAGACTCGTGGCGTTGAAGATGTTCTGATCGCCGTCACGGATGGCCTCAAAGGAATACCGGAGGCGTTGGGGGCGGTTTTTCCTGCCACGACGCTGCAAACCTGCATCGTGCATCTGATCCGCAACAGCTTGGACTATGCCGCTTGGGATAAACGTCGGGCACTGGCCAAAGCACTCAAGCCGATCTACCAGGCGATCAATGCCGATGTGGCTGAGCAAGAGCTTAACGCCTTTGAAGCGGGCCCCTGGGGCAAGCAGTATCCGACTGTAGTTGCTGCATGGCGTCGCGCCTGGGATCGGGTTATACCGTTTTTTGTTTTTCCGGCGGGCATTCGCAAAGTGGTTTACACGACCAATGCCATCGAGAGCATCAATGCCCAGTTACGCAAGATCATCAAGACTCGAGGGCACTTCCCGACCGATGAGGCTGCGACGAAACTGATATGGCTTGGGTTGCGCAACATCACCGCCAACTGGGGTCATGCGGCACACGACTGGAAAGTGGCAATGAATCAATTTGCGATCCTGTACGGAGACCGATTTACCAGACCGAGCTGGTAAAACAAGGGCCTGCCTGACGGCAGGCCCTAACCAGCCCGAACACAAAAAAACTGATACTCCCACTGTAGCCCATGCGGCGCCAAGGGCTCCATGAGCAGGTATCAACCAAGCGTTGAAACATATATTGACCAACAGTGAAAACGCGGCACTGATCATGAAAAAGCGCTCACGATGAGTTGCGATTGCGCACTGAACGAGAACCAGATTCGGTAACTCGAAGATCAGAGAAATCGATAACCACCCCATGACAGGTCGAGTCTCGTCGGCATACGCGCTGCCAAACATCAGACCAACGCCCCATTCGCCCGAAGTCCAGCCTATACCCGCCAACGCGATACCGATTGCGAGGGCTACGAAGACAGCGTTACGGCTGAAGCCGACGCTGCCTTCCGGCGTCGCAGCCAGCCGCCGCATGCGTCGAAACATGACCAAGGCAATCGGTGTGGCTAGCAACATGACGCCATCGATCAGACGGCAGGCAACGGCGTAATAGCCGACCTCCCGCACGTAGCCCAGAACGCTGTGGAGGATGACTATGTCTACGCGATGGTAGATCGTGGTCAGCAGATTCATCAGCAAAAAGACAAACGCACTGCGGTAAGCCCAAACAGGCAATGCCAGCCGGATTCTGGGCAGCGCAGGCAGATCCCGGCCAAACCAGACGAAGGTCAACAGTAGACCAACCCCCCAGGCAGAAAAGATCACTACTGGCGTCAGGCCGAAAATAGCAATGCTGCTCAGGATCATCAGCGCGCTCAGGCTTCGCGCGCAAACCTGGAAAAACGCGTCCCTGGCAAAATCCCCGGCCCCCTTTAGCCACGAAGAGAGCCACATGACCAGTGTCATTGCGCCAAAACAAAATACGGCAGCGGCCAGTGACGTGCCATCCAGCCAGCGCGACGCCAGATAAGCACCCAGCATCAGCACCGCACTACTGATCACCAGATGCAGCAACGCTTGGCTTGGCAGGACCTGATTCAAAGTCTCTAGCGCAGCTGTGGGGGATGTCCTCTCACGCAGCAGCAGGGTTTTGAGACCCGCATCCTGGATCAACGCCAAAAACATCGCCAGAACATAAATGTAGGTGTAAGCGCCAAACGCGTCAGGCCCCATGCTACGAGCCAAGAAAATTGAAATGCCAAGCGACATCGCAGCGCCGTAAATCGTTGACATCCACTGAGCGATCAGAGGACTGCTTTTCCTCAGTAAAGAAAATAGCGAGAAGCCCGACGTGATTTCCGCACCCTGTAAAGGCATCTTTGGAGACATTGAATACTTCCGAAAGAAAGGGCTCTATTTACAAGGTAAAAGGAACCCGGCTATCAAATATCACCGGGCTGAGCGAGTGGATATACGGAAAATGCTAGCACAAGCCAGGGGCTCACCTCCCAGATGGATGCGCAATAACCCCCTGCATCCAGAAACGTGGAAGATACCGACCACCGAAGTCTTCACCAAATTGCTGTATGCGTGTGTCCATGTCGGGTACGTCGCGAACAATGGTGTAGAGAATCATGCCTGTCGCAAGGGTCAGGCAAAGCAGCCAAGCACGACTAAGCGCAATACTGGCCGGGCGAGGGGCTGTTTGCCATTCATGCAACGCCAGCAGCCAGCCCACAATGATCGCCAGCCAGAGTTGTGAATAGGGCATGACGATCACGCCGTCGACCATCGACTGGGTCAGGGCACCAACGAGACTGGCGAACAGGCACAGGCGCATTAGGTTTACAGGCTCAAGAGACAACGCGCGCTTGTGCAATAGTACCGCGGTGGTAACCAACCCGTATAACGCAAGGCCTGCCACGCATAACGTCGAGGGAATCCCCCACTCACAGGCCCATTGCAAAATGGCCTGATGTGGGTGCGCTGCCACGGCATTCCATATATCAGCAAAATGCATGGGACCAAAACCAAGGAGCGGGCGCTCTTTGATCATTTCCCATGCTTGCTGCCAGAGGATTTCACGTGCGGACAGTGAGGTCGTCAGGCGGTCGCCTGCGAAATTGCTGACTTCGATACCCAGCAGGCTTGGCAGCACGTTGAACAGCAGGGTGAACAGCAGAAGCCCCGCCGAGGCCGCGCCCATCTGCCAACCAGCCCAACGGCGTCCGGCACGTCCGAGGCAGAACACAACTGCAACTGCGGCGGCCATTCCCAGCCATGTGCCCCGAGTCCCCCCACTGATCGCGATCATCCACCAGAGGCTGGTCAGGCAGAACAAACCGACCTTGATTGAGCGTCGTGTGGAGGGCAGTAGTAGTGGCAGCACCAGTAAGGGCAGAGTGAAGGTCTGGAATTGGCCGTAGAAACGCTTGTTGGAAAAGCCGTCGAGTAGGAGGTCAGTATCGAAGGTTGGGGCGGAGCTGAGGAATGCTGCGGTGGAGGCGGATAGAAACTGGATTGTTTTAACAGTGCAGATAAGGATAACAAAGCCTATAAAGGCGCGATCCAGTTGGGCACCGTGGTGCTGTCTTTGCAGAGTGAATGCAGTGGCAATTGCGCAGGAGAGCAGTAAAGTTGATAGTTCTGTTAGTGCCCAAGTTGGTTGATGAGCCATAAGAGGGAGTATCAGTTTTTTTGTGTTCGGGCTGGTAAATCGGTCTCCGTACAGGATCGCAAATTGATTCATTGCCACTTTCCAGTCGTGTGCCGCATGACCCCAGTTGGCGGTGATGTTGCGCAACCCAAGCCATATCAGTTTCGTCGCAGCCTCATCGGTCGGGAAGTGCCCTCGAGTCTTGATGATCTTGCGTAACTGGGCATTGATGCTCTCGATGGCATTGGTCGTGTAAACCACTTTGCGAATGCCCGCCGGAAAAACAAAAAACGGTATAACCCGATCCCAGGCGCGACGCCATGCAGCAACTACAGTCGGATACTGCTTGCCCCAGGGGCCCGCTTCAAAGGCGTTAAGCTCTTGCTCAGCCACATCGGCATTGATCGCCTGGTAGATCGGCTTGAGTGCTTTGGCCAGTGCCCGACGTTTATCCCAAGCGGCATAGTCCAAGCTGTTGCGGATCAGATGCACGATGCAGGTTTGCAGCGTCGTGGCAGGAAAAACCGCCCCCAACGCCTCCGGTATTCCTTTGAGGCCATCCGTGACGGCGATCAGAACATCTTCAACGCCACGAGTCTTGAGGTCGTTGAACACCTTCATCCAAAACTTGGCACCCTCGGTGCTCTCGATCCATATACCCAGAATGTCGCGCGTGCCATCAGGTAATACCCCCAGCGCCAGATAAATAGCCTTGTTGCACACTAACCCCTCGTCCCGGATTTTGACCCGTAACGCATCGAAGAAGATCACCGGATACATCGGTTCCAAGGGTCGTTGCTGCCAAGCGCCCACCTCTTCCATGACCGCATCGGTGACTGAGCTGATGAAGTCATGGGACACGTCAGTTCCATACTGCTCAGATAGAAAAGCGCGGATCTCACGCACCGTCATGCCCCGGGCGTACATGGCAATTATCTTGTCGTCGAAGCCTGTAAAACGTCGTTCGTGCTTGGGAATCAGGATCGGGGCGAAGCTACCATCGCGGTCTCTGGGGATATCCAGGCGAAGCGGCCCGTCGTCGGTCAGAACCGTCTTGCTGCTTTTGCCATTGCGCTGATTGGTCGACTCCTCAGGGCGCTCCGCGCCCTGAGGATAACCAAGGTGGTGACCCAGCTCGGCGCCTAGCGCACGCTCGATCAGAGCCTTCTTGAACGCCATGGACGCGTCTTGAATGGCTTCGGCGCTCATCGGGCCTTTAACAAACTGCTCGATCAGCTCTTGGGGAATCGAGGGCAACTCCCTCGCTGTTGCATTGGCGGACTTCTTTTTGGTCGGCATACATGCACCTCTAGCTACATGTTATGCCCGAACACAAAATTTCTGACAGTCTCCCTACAGTGGCCTCGGAAGCTCTACTCACTCTCTGGCTGTTGCTGGGCGGTATGCTCGCAGTAAAGCACGACACGTCTGCTCAATAAGGCCCTCGCCTTAAACTATCCGCCGAGGGCCGTAAGTCAGAGCTAAGTGCTACCTCACAACCCCATCAACCCGAGCCCGCCCTTTAAACCTCTTCCTCACCCCAACCACAACCATCACCACCAGCAACCCCACCACCACAAAAAAGATCGTATTAAACACCGGAAACGGCTGATCACGGCTCGTCACCGCTTCAACTTCGGTCACGTTGGGAAACATCGATAGGATCGTTATGCGCCAGCCGTAATAACGAATCAGCGCCAGTTGCTGGGAATCACGCGAGTAGCCCTGGGCTTTGGCCTGGATGTCGGCGGAGTCGAATTTGAAGTACCACGGGAAGCTCCAGCCGGTGTCTTCGTTGCGGTAGACCACGACTTTCTTGGTGTCCGGGTCTTCGGTGTTGATGAAGTACACGTCGCGGGTCGGGCCGTCTGCCGGGTTTTCGGCGTTGATGACGCCGTCGGCGTCCATTCTTTTGACTTCCACGCCGGTGATCATCACGACATCATGGCGCGGCAGGACGTAATAAAGGCTTAATGCGCCGATCCCGAGTGCCACGAATACCACAAGCCAAATCGACCTTCTCAGCCACTTCATACCAGCGTCCTCTGTTTAAAATTGCATGACTTTGCCCTAATCCGAACATTTCGAAGCAAAACAGTTATTACAAAATTCGACAAGGCCGTTGCAGATGGCGTTGTCTTCCGGAGATTTACATGATTTGGTTCCTTGAAGGGCAGTCCAGCCAGCGTGAAGTGATCATGGGCGCGCGCGATGCGCTGCCTGCGTCGGTGCAGATTATCGCCTCGCATCGCCAGCAGCGCTCCGAAATTACCGGGCAGGCCCATGTGGCACTGCAAGAGCCGGTCGATAATGAAGAGCGTATCGACTGGGTGCTGGAGACTGCTCGTTCGCTGGGCGTCAGAACTATTGTCGCCGGGCGTATAGGCAGCTTTTACGAAGCGCAGCGTGCACGTTTTGTTGCCGAAGGTTTGGACCTCGTCACGGGCGGGACGTCCCAGCAGACCTTCATGGATGTCGATGACAAGAGCCGCTTCACGGCGGCGGCCGAGGCGGCGGGTCTGGCTTGCATTCCCGGAATTGCCGCGAGCAGCGCCGAGGAGTTGCAGGCGGCTTACGATTCGTTGTCGGTATCTGGCGAGGTGTGTATCAAGCCGGTGGTCGGGATTTACGGGCGGGGCTTCTGGCGGTTCAAGGCCGATGTCGACGATTTTCGCTGTTTCGCCAATCCGGATGCGCGTGAAACGACGTTTCAGGCGTACCTTAATGCTTATCGTCAGGCCGAAGACGTACCGGCGATGCTGCTGATGCCGTATATGCCCGGCAGTGAATGCTCGGTGGACATGGTCTGTGAGCACGGCAACGCGGTTGCTTTTGTCGGGCGGCGCAAGGTGGGGTTGAATCAGACCTTCGAGCGCGACAGCGAAGCCGTGCAACTGGCGGTGCGCGCAGCGGAGCATTTTGCCTGCGACGGGCTGATCAATGTGCAGACCCGTGACGACGCTGACGGCAAGCCGCGTTTGCTGGAAATCAACCCGCGTTACTCCGGCGGGATCGGTTATACGCGTGAAACCGGCGTCAACCTGCCGGGTATTTTTGCGACACGCCGTCTCGGCTTGAAAGAACCGGAAACACATTGGCTTGAGGATATCCGCGTGAAGGCCATCACGGTCGCTGTACGGGCCACGGTTTGATCAGGATAATAGATTTTTGCTATCACTAATCGCTCTTATCAGGGAGGATCGGGCATGAAGCTTCTTGCGCCAGGTGCAAACACTGCTTTAGCAAACGCCCACTGCACCTGGAATCTGGAGAGCGGCAAATCTTCGGTTTTTGGTGAGTACGCAGCAGTCGCTTTGCTGGCGGTCAACGACAAGCGCCAGCCCATGGGCGACCCGGCGCTGCTGCACCATGAACAGAGCTGGATGGAGTGGAGCGGCGGGCCTCAGGATGTTGGCTGTACGCTTCGGCTGGACAGGCTCCCGGCGGGCAGTGATCGCGTGCTGCTGATGGTCTACGTCTACGCCGCCATGGGGCCGATCCGTGATATTGCCAGCCTGCATCTCAAGGTGGATGCCGACATCGAGCATCGGCTGGATCTGCGCGATAACGGCGAAGCGGCGATCATCATCGGCGAGTTCTACAAGCGTAATGAACAGTGGAAATTCCGCGCGCTGAGCGAAGGCTCGGCGTATGGGTTGTCGGCGTTCGGGCGCAAGATCGGCCTGGACGTTGATGACCGTCACCCGCGCCACCCGTCCGTTGGCTCCAGTTGCGGGCCTCGGCATGAGTCGGCGACCGGCACGGCATTTGTGGTTGGCCCGGCGCACGTCATGACCTGTGCGCATGTCATTGAAGACATGGGCGTGTTTTACATCACTTCATTGGAAGGCCGTTACAAGGCCGAACCAGTGGTGATCGACCGTCGCAACGACATCGCGCTGCTGCGGGTGCAGGGCGCGCCGCCGTTGTCTCCGGTTACATTCCGGGACGGGCAGGGCTGTGAGCCGGGTGATACCGTAGCGGTCCTGGGTTACCCGTTGGCGTCCATTTCCGGTGGCGGGCTGCAGGTGACGCAGGGCGGGATCTCCGGTCTGTTCGGTCTGCACAATGACGCCAGCCTGTTCCAGTTCACGGCACCGATTCAGCCAGGGTCCAGTGGCAGCCCGCTGTTCGACAACGGTGGCGCGGTGATCGGCATGGTGACGTCCACCGTGCCGGACGGGCAAAACATGAACTTCGCAGTGAAGTCCGCACTGCTGCTGTCCTTTCTGCAGGCATGCCGTATCGATGCGCCGCATGCCCGCCCGGAAAGGTCGTACACCACCACAGAAATCTCACGCGCCGCACAGTCATCGTTATGGCTCGTTGAAGCTTCTCGCCAATGACGTCGGTGTTGCCTGCTCAAGTGGCAGGCGTCTGGGGCTGCGGCCCCGTTACTCAGGAATTTATCAATGGACAGCAGCGCAGCTTTTTCCAACTCTACAAAGCTTCGTGCTGACCTGCTTCGTGGTCGTCTCGACGTCAGCGTCGATTCGTCCACTATTGCCCCGGATTCTCTGTTCGGCTTTGCTGAACGACGCAACCCCAAGCGTGCATTTCTGTTCGTGTCCCGGGTGCTTGGGCGTCATATTCCCGCGCGTCCGGGCGTGATGCTGAAAAGTTTTCAGGACCTGGCGCACAAGATTCCGGCAGACCTGCCCGGCCCGGTGCTGGTCATCGGCATGGCCGAAACCGCAGTCGGTCTCGGTGCCGGCGTGCACCGTGCCTACAGCGCAAAGCGATCTGATGCCTTGTATCTGGTCAGCACGCGCCATCCTACCGGCAGCGAGCTGTTCGCCCGCTTTGAAGAAGAGCACAGCCACGCCAGCGCTCACCTTATCCATCTGCCTGTCGATCCGGCGCTACGCGAGATGATGCTCGGCGCACGTTCGCTGGTGCTGGTCGATGACGAGGCGTCGACGGGCAAGACCTTCATCAATCTCCATCAGGCGCTGGTCGAGGCCGGGCTCAGCAACATCGAGCGGGTGGTGACGTGTGTGCTTACCGACTGGTCGGCAGGTGCAGTCAGCACGTCGATGGGCGCAGTGGCCGAGCAGGTCTCGCTGTTGCAGGGGTCGTACTCTTTCGATGAAGACGTGAGCGCGCCATTGCCGGATATGCCTGAGGTTGGCACCGTGGCAATGGGCGACTGGCCGCTGGTAACCGCCAATGACTGGGGGCGGATGGGCGTGTTGTCGGTTGCCGATACGCTGGCGCCAGGGCTTACCGTGCAAAAGGGTGAACGCGTTCTGGTGGTGGGCACCAGCGAGTTCGTCTGGCGTCCGTTTCTGCTGGCCGAGCGTCTGGAAAAAGCCGGTGCCGATGTGCATTTCAGCTCTACCAGCCGTTCACCGATTGCACTGGGGCATGCCATCGACCATGCGCTGTCGTTCTCCGACAACTATGGCCTGGGCATTCCCAACTTCCTGTACAACGTGCGGCCGGGTCAGTTTGACCGGGTGCTGATTTGCACCGAAACCCCAAGGCAGGCCGTACCCGCCGAGCTTATCGAAGCGCTGAACGCCGAGGTTATCTGCGATGAGTAACGACCGCCCGCTGATCTTCGTCGATCTGGACGACACACTCTTCCAGACCGCCCGCAAAACGCCCGCGAACATTGAAAAACATGTCGCAACGCTGGATATCAGCGGTAACGCCAATGGCTACATGACCAACGTGCAGAAGTCCTTCGCGCACTGGCTGCTGGCGCATTCCGATGTGGTGCCGGTGACCGCGCGCAGTGTCGAGGCCTACAGCCGGGTCAAACTGCCGTTCACCGCAGGCGCGATCTGTTCGCACGGCGGTGTGATGCTCGATGTCATGGGGCGGCTGGACCAGGACTGGAACGAGCAGATGAAAAATACCCTGGCCAGCTATCAATCGCGGTTGCATGAATTGTCTGCCGCCACACTGGCGATTGGTCATGAACTGGGCTTTTCACTGCGCGGCTGGGTGGTTGAAGAGGCGCAGCTGTTTCATTACGTGGTGACAAAGCATAACGAGAGCGATGACAGCGTGCTCAGCAAGGTGCTGGCCGAAGTGCAGGCCCGCGGCCTGCTTGACGGCATGCACATCCACGGCAATGGCAACAACCTGGCCTTTCTGCCCGAGGGGCTGGCCAAGCGTTACGCGGTTCAGGAGTGGCTGCGGCGCGACAAGGCCATCAATGGCGAACGCCCGGTGCTCGGTTTTGGCGACAGCATTACCGACCTGGGTTTCATGGACGAGTGCCACTGGTGGGCGACACCCGCCCGCAGTCAGTTGGCGAAAATGTTTGTCGGAGCAGAGCATGAGTGATCCTGTTCACGGGCTCGATACGGTAGGCAGTGGCAGTTATCTGTACGACGACGTGCATTTTCTGCTGCGCAGCGTTGCGATGCAGGCCACTAGCGTGGCGGAGAAGGAGCGCCTGATCCAGACACGCCAGAAGCACTACTCGGAAATGATCAGCGAGGAGTCCGCCCCCAGCGCCGCTCACAAGGCGTTGTATGAGCGTGCACTCAGCCAGAACGGTGCGCGTATGGCCGATGACGTGCAAGCCCTGGCGCAGGCGCTTGACCGCGAATGCACCGGCGCTGAAATCGTTCTGGTGTCGTTCGTGCGTGCCGGTCTGCCGCTGGGTGTGTTGTTGCGTCGGGCGCTGATCGATCTGCACCGCGAAGCGCATCACTACGGCATCAGTATTGTTCGTGATCGCGGCATCGATAAAGTCGCGCTGGAGGCCATCATTCTGGCCCACGGCGCGCAAAACATCGTGTTTGTCGACGGCTGGACCGGCAAGGGCGCAATTTCGGGTGAAATACGTCGCAGTCTGGCAGGCGACACGCGTTTCCCTAAAGAACCACGACTGGTGGTGCTGGCCGATCCCTGCGGCAGTGCCTGGCTGGCGGCGTCGGCAGAAGACTGGGTGATCCCGTCCGGTATTCTTGGCGCGACCGTGTCCGGGCTAGTGTCGCGCTCTATCTGGCCGACGGACGGCGGGCTGCATGGTTGTGTGGTTTACGAGCAATTGCAGGGCCACGACGTCACGCAGTCTTTTATTGAACACATCGACAGCCAGCGTCGTCAAAACAGTTCTACGCTCACGCTGACACCCTGGACGCTGACTCAGCGAGCCGGACTCAAGGACGCTGCAACGCAGGTGGTCGACCGCTTGGCCGAGCGCTTTGATATCACTAACTTCAATCGCATCAAACCGGGCATTGCCGAAGCCACTCGCGCGGTCATGCGCCGTGTTCCAGACCATGTGCTGGTACGCAATCGGGCGGACAGCGATGTGCAATTGCTGCTGCACCTGACCGAAAAAGCGGGGATTCCCGTTGAAGAAGTCGGCGATGTGCTGGGACCTTATCGGGCAGTGACCATCATTCGGAGTCTGAGCTAATGGCCTTATTTTCGCCTTATGCGTTGGGGGCAACGCTGTACATGCCCGCCACCCGCGATGACATCGTCGATGTGGTGTTCGGTGAAAAGATTCCCGAACTGCGTTCGCTGGTCGTGTGCCTGGAAGATGCGGTAGCGCTGATTGATGTCGATACAGCGCTGGTCAACCTTCGCCAGGTGCTGACCCGCATTCAGGACCGTGGCGGCCGCCCGGCCAACGGTCCGCTGTTGTTCGTTCGTCCGAGAGATGCCGCAATGGCGCGGATTCTCAATGACTGGCCGCTGATGGCGCACGTTGATGGGTTCGTTGTCCCCAAGCTTTCGCTGAAAAGTCTGACGAGTTGGGAGCAGTCCGTTACCAACCCGGCACTGGCGTTGATGCCTACACTGGAAACCCCGGAAGTGTTCGATCCGACGGCAATGGTCGAGCTTGGGCAAGCGCTGAAAGCCAGTCTGTACGAGCGGATCATTGCGTTACGTATCGGTGGCAATGACCTGATGGGCTGTCTGGGGCTGCGCCGCAATCCGGCCATGACCCTGTATTCGACGCCCATGGGCTATGTGATCCCGATGCTGGCGGGAGTGATGGGTTCGCAGGGGTTTGCACTCACCGCACCAGTGTTCGAGCAACTGGCCACACCTGACATTCTGGAGCATGAACTGGCACTGGATATTACCAATGGGTTGGTCGGTAAAACGGCAATTCACCCCTCGCAGGTCAATATCATTCAGAATGCACTACGCGTCAGTCTGGAGGACATGAACTCCGCCCGGATGATTTTGAACTCTGTGGCCCCCGCAGTGTTCAAGTACAACGATGCGATGTGTGAACCGGCTACCCATTACAAATGGGCAACCCACATCATGGAGCGCGCCAAATGGCATGGAGTGTTATCCGCACCCGCTTCGATCATGGATGCCAGCATTCGACTCGCTGAGGCAGTTAGCTAGATGATAGAACCTGACCTTGAAACCGTAGAACCTGATATTGAACCTGTAGGACCTGATCTTGAAATCGAAGTGGAACAACGCCTGCTGGCGGTTTTCGATTTCGACGGGACCATCACCCGGCATGACAGCTTTGTGCCTTTTCTCAAGTTCGCCTTTGGGCAACGTGCCTTTTCCGTGCGCATGGCCCGTTTGGTGCTGCCGAGCATCGGCTATCTCGCCAAGCGCGTGACCCGCGATGAACTGAAGGGGCGCTTGATCAAGGCGTTCCTCAGCGGCGTTGAAGTGCAATGGCTGCAGCAAAAGGCCGAGGCGTTCTGCCAGTCGCACTGGAGCCGCCTGATGCGCCCGGCTGCGCTGGAGTCCATCGCCGCCGAAATCGACAAGGGTGCCATTGTCACGCTTTGTTCAGCATCGCCTGCTATGGTTCTGCAACCCTTCGCTGATCGCTTGAAAGTAGAGCTGATCGGCACCAATCTGGAAGTCATCGACGGCAAACTGACTGGATTGATCGAAGGCAGCAACTGTCGTTGCGATTCGAAAGTCGCACGCCTTGAAAGTGTTTATGGGCCGCTCACGCAGTTCCGGGTTCGTGCCTGGGGCGACACGCGTGGTGATCACGAATTGCTCGCCGCTGCTCAGGATGCGCACTGGCGTTTGTTCCATCCGACGTGGCGTCGAGGCCGTTATAAAGGCCCCGTTAACGCCAAGTTACACAATCCTGATGGCAAAGATGGGCCAACACGGTAAGGCTGTAACACTTTTATCCGAATTCCGACGTTCACATGGAGCGAAAAATGGCACTCACTTTGGCAAAGAACCAGACGATCTCACTGGAGAAAACCGCTGGTACCGGCCTCAAGAAAGTCAGTATGGGCCTTGGATGGGACCCTGAAAAAGCCAGCGGTTTCTTCGGCAAGTTGCTCGGCGGTGGCGGTGGCGATATCGACCTGGATGCCTCCTGCATCATGCTCGACGCCGACAAGAAGCCCCTCGACCTGGTCTGGTTCCGCCAGTTGCAGTCGCGCGACGGTGCCATTCAACACTCGGGTGACAACCGCACCGGCGAAGGCGCGGGCGACGATGAAACCATCAGCGTTGATCTGGAAAAACTGCCAGCCGCGGTCAAATACCTGGTGTTCACCGTCAACTCGTTCACCGGTCAGAATTTCGAAAAAGTCGCCAACGCCTACTGCCGCATTGTCGATCTGGGCAGCCGCAACGAACTGGGCCGCTTTGATCTGTCCGAGAAAGGCCAGCACACCGGCGTTGTGATGTCCTACCTGGCGCGCACCCCCGCAGGCTGGGATTTCACCGCAGTTGGTCAGGTTACCAACGGCCGTACTGCAGATGATCTGGTCGAACTGGCCATCGGAGCTGTACGCGCATGACCCAACTTGTCCCAGGCGCCAACGCGCCAGTCGCTGCCGGTCCGTTGACGGTCGAGGTCAGCTATTCCCCGCTGGCGGATGCGGATATCGACGTGTCTGCATTCCTGCTGACCGCCTCCGGCAAGGTGCGTGGCGATCAGGACATGTGTTTCTACGGCCAGAAAAGCGTCAACGGCGGTGCGGTCCAGCAGACGGAAGCGTCGGCCGGGCGTGCTGTGTTCAGCCTTGACCCGAGCCGTCTGGATTCAGTCATCGAGAAGGTCGCCCTGACGGCAACCATCTACGAGAACAAGGCCAGTTTTGGCAGCGTGTCACGGCTGGCGCTGAGCATCACTGGCGGTATCGAAGCCGATATCCCTACCAGCGGCATGAAAGAAACCGCACTGATTCTGGGCGAGTTTTATCTGCGTCAGGGCGCGTGGAAATTCCGCTGCGTCGCCCAGGGTTTTGCCGGCGGGCTTGAACCGCTGGCAAAAAACTTTGGCGTAGAGGTCGCAGCGCCCCAGGATCAACCTGCACCTGCACCTGCACCTGCACCTGCACCTGCACCTGCACCCGCGTCTGCACCCAAGTCGACCGTCAGTTTGAGCAAGATCACGCTCGACAAGACCCGTGCTTCGATCAGTCTGGAGAAATCCAGCGCCGGTTTCGGTGAGATTCGGGTCAACCTGAACTGGAACCGTCGCAGCGACAGCAAGAGCGGCGGCTTCTTCTCGATGAAGAAGAGCAATGCCATCGACCTTGATGTAGGCTGCCTCTTCGAACTGCAGGATGGCCTGAAAGGCGCGGTTCAGGCGCTGGGCAACTCGTTCGGTTCGCTCAACACCGAGCCTTTCATCAAACTGATGGGCGATGACCGTACTGGCTCGATCAGTGACGGTGAGTGGCTGCATATCAACGGCGCGCACTGGAGCAAGATCCGTCGCATTCTGGTTTATGCGTTCATCTATGAAGGTGCGCCGAACTGGAAAGAAACCGACGGTGTTGTCACCATTCATGCGCCGGGCCAGCCGCCCATCGAGGTTCGCCTCAACGAAGAAGGTGGTCGTCAGGGCATGTGTGCAATTGCCTTGCTGGAAAATGACAACGGCGCAGTCAAGGTGACCCGCCGGGTGGATTTCCACAATGGCCACAGCAACATGGACAAGGCCTATGGCTGGGGCATGCGCTGGGCTGCCGGTTCCAAGTAAACAATACCGTGGTATTTCTGGGCTGGCTGTGCCGCCTCATGGGAGATAGACATGCTGGACTGGTTGAAAACAAACGCAACGGCTGCTCGCGACAAGCTGGCTTCGGAAGTTTCGAAGTTCAAGAACCGCGAATTCATGGAAGCTGTGGTTTCCGGCTGTGCGCTGGTATCGGCCGCTGACGGCGATATCAGCTCCAGTGAAAAGCAGAAAATGGCTGGCTTCATCCAGAACTCTCAGGAACTGAAAGTTTTTGACATGAAGGAAGTCATCCAGGGTTTTCAGGAAGCGTGCTCCAAGTTCGAGTTCGATTTTGAAATTGGTCGTGCCGAAGCGTTGAAAACCATCGGCAAGATCAAAAAGAAAGAAGATGCCGCCCGTTTGCTGGTGCGCGTCTGCTGTGCTATCGGTGGCGCTGATGGCAGCTTCGACGAGAAAGAGCGGGAAGTCTGCCGCACGATCTGCCGAGAGCTTGGCCTGAACCCGTCCGATTTCGACCTGTAATTTTTTACCCTAAGGAACGCAGTTAAATGGAAAGCACCTCTCTAGGCTTCCCTCCACTCACGATGGCGGTTTTCGTCGGCCTGGCCATTACGGCCATGGCTATCGACATGTTCTCCCACCGGGGAAACAAGCCGATCACCCTCGCGCAAGCCTCGGCGTGGTCGATTTTCTGGGTCGCCATTTCGCTGGCTTTTGCCGGTTTCCTGTATGTGCAGCACGGCTCCGAAGTCGCCACGCTGTTCGTTACCGGCTACGCGCTGGAAAAAGTGCTGAGCGTCGACAACCTGTTCGTGTTCATGGCCTTGTTCTCCTGGTTCAAGATCCCGGATGGCCTGCGCCACCGCGTTCTGTACTGGGGCATCATCGGTGCCATCGTCTTCCGCGGCATCTTCGTCGCCATCGGTACAGGCCTGCTGGCTCTGGGGCCGTGGGTCGAAGTGGTGTTTGCGGTCATCGTTGCCTGGACCGCCATCATGATGCTCAGAGCGGGTGATGACGACGATGAAGAAGTCGACTACTCGCAACACATGGCGTATCGCTTCGCCAAGAAGCTGTTCCCGGTATGGCCGAAGCTGCACGGCAGCAACTTCTTCGTCCGTCGCTCGGTACTGGAAGAAGAAGTCAAAAAAACGGAAAACGCCGGTATCACCCTGGCCGCCAAGGGCGCTCTGTTCGCGACCCCATTGTTCCTGTGTCTGGTTGTGGCTGAAATCTCCGACGTGCTGTTCGCGTTCGACTCCGTGCCGGCAATCATTGCAGTGAGCCGCGAGCCGCTGATCGTGTTCTCGGCCATGCTGTTCGCGATTCTTGGTCTGCGTACCCTGTACTTCGTTCTTGAAGCCCTCAAGCGCTATCTGGTGCATCTGGAGAAAGCGGTTATCGCCTTGCTGTTCTTCATCGCCATCAAACTGGGCCTCAACGCAACCAACCACCTGTTCCACCACGGTTACGAGATCAGCGCCAATACCAGCCTGCTGGTTGTGGTCGTCGTGTTGATCATCGGTATCGTTGCAAGCCTGCTCTTCCCGGGTAAAGAAGAATCCGCTGAAGAAAAAGCGTAAACACTGGATAAAGGAGATAACCGAATCATGGCTTTGACTCTGCAAAAAGGTGGCAACCTTTCGCTGTCGAAAACCGACCCTACCCTGACCAATGTACTGATTGGCCTGGGCTGGGATCCGCGTGCCACTGACGGCCAGGAATTTGACCTGGACGCCAGCGCATTTCTGCTGGGCGCCAATGGCAAGGTCCGCAGTGAAGCTGACTTCATTTTCTACAACCAGCTCAAGAGCGCCGATGGTTCCGTCGAACACACCGGTGACAACCGTACCGGTGCTGGTGATGGCGATGACGAAGTGCTCAAGGTCAATCTGACCAGCGTTCCTGCTGACGTGGACAAGATCGTCTTCGTTGTGACCATTCACGACGCTGACAGCCGCAAGCAGAACTTCGGTCAGGTGGGCGGCTCGTTTATCCGTGTGCTGAATGAAAAATCCAGCTCGGAAATCGTTCGCTACGACCTGGCGGAAGACGCCTCGACTGAAACCGCGATGATCTTCGCCGAGCTGTATCGCAACAATGGCGAGTGGAAGTTCCGCGCAGTGGGTAGCGGCTTCGCCGGTGGCCTGAAAGCTGTGGCCAACTCTTTCGGCATGAATTTCTGATTCGCGCCTAACCATTTTTCCAGAAAGGATTACGAACATGGCAGTAAGTCTGAGTAAAGGCGGTAACGTTTCGCTGTCGAAAGAGGCTCCGGGCCTGACAGAAATCACCGTGGGCCTGGGCTGGGATCCACGTGTTACCGATGGCACCGAGTTCGACCTGGACGCATCGGTCTTCATCGTTGGTGAAAGTGGCAAGGTGTTGGATGACAACAGCTTCATTTTCTACAACAACAAGAAATCGGCCGATGGTTCGGTCGAGCACCTTGGCGATAACCGTTCCGGCGCTGGCGATGGTGATGACGAGTCGGTAAACGTCAAACTCACCGGTCTGGCTGCTGCGGTCAAGAAGCTGGTTTTTGCGGTCACTATCCACTCGGCTGAAGAGCGCAAGCAGAGCTTTGGTCAGGTGTCCAACGCTTACATCCGCGTTGTGAACAAGGCTGATGGCAAGGAAATCGCTCGTTACGACCTGTCGGAAGACGCGTCGACCGAAACTGCGATGATCTTCGGCGAGCTGTACCGTAATGGCGACGAGTTCAAGTTCAAGGCCATCGGCCAAGGCTTTGCAGGCGGCCTGAAGCCGTTGGCAGAAGCGCACGGCGTGGCAATCGGCTAAACCCCGAGCAGCGCACGATAAAAACCCCCGTCAGCAATGGCGGGGGTTTTTTATTGGGGCTGGTTACGAGGCTACCGTTGCGCACGCTCCAGCGTGGGAATGCAGTTCTCGACGCTCTGCGTCGCAAAGAGGACGCAGAGCGTCCGGAACGGCATGCGACGCGGAGCGTCGCACGATAGTTGAGATAGTTGAGATAGTTGAGATAGTTGAGATAGTTGAGATAGTTGAGATTGTCGTTCCGCAGGCTCCGGCTGGGAAAGCAGTTCTCGACGCTCTGCGTTGTACGATAGTTGAGAGCTCGATGCGTTACAAAATCCCTGCACCCTTTGCCGCTTTCAGCCAGTCGGGAAACTCTTCCATCAGCAGGTCATAAAGTTTTTCTTCCGGGATCTCGTCCAGCCGGTCGAGGGCGAAGAAGTTGCAGTTGTCGACAACGCGACCGCCCATGTCATCAAGTTTTTCCAGAATGCCGTAACCGCGTCCGCCAAGGCCGACGAACTGCCAGAAGATCGGCAGCTTCGCCGCTTCGGTCATCAACCTGGTAATTTCGCGATCCTGATGCACGCCGCCGTCGCTGATGAACAGGATGTAGATCGGAGTCTTGTCACCGGACTTCTTGTAGTAGTCGATGACCATGCGCATTGCCTTGGGCTCATCGTTGATGCGTGCGCCCAGTTCCCAGTCTTTCCAGCCGCCATGGTCGGTTCTGATGAAGTTCTGGAAGTTGCTCAGCGTCACCGCATTCAACTGCTGTGGCTTCGCCCCGAAAGCCCAGCAGTCCAGTGCGCCGTCGTCGTCGAAATGGACAGCAAGCGGAATCAGGCGATCTACCACTTCCTGAACATGACCGCGGGTGTACTGCGGATTCATCGAACCGGACGCATCCAGTACCAGACCAACCCTGGCCTTGGTATCGGTCAGTCTGGCTTTTTCCAGGCTGACCTGAGCCTTCTTGGCCAGGCTTATCAATTGCGGCGCGGCGTCAGCGATTTTCTTTTCCAGCGAAATACGCGGGGGTGCTGCTGGCGCGGGTGCTGGAGCATCAGCCACCTCGCCGCCGAAATGCACCACCAGCGCGTCCAGCCCGGCGTTATAGCCCTGCAGATTTGAGGCGATGCGCCACTCGCCGTTCTTGCGATAGATGTCGGCAACCATGATGGCTTTTTCGGCGGTGAAGGTTGCGCCGGAGAACTCGCCGCGAGCCACTTCGCGGCCCTGACTCTGGATGCTGAAATGGCTCGCCTGAATCTCGCTCATGGTGCCCGCGCCATCGATGGACGCAGTAAATACCAATCGCTCTATCAAGGCAGGCAAGCCCGCGAGCGATAGCTGAAAACTCCCGCCATTGACCTGTTTGACGCTGTTGCAGGGGCTGCTCGGCTGATTGAAGAAAACCATGTAGCGGTCGTCCGACAGCTTGCCGTTGGCATCGACGCCGAAGCAGACGTAATCAATGACCTGTGCGGACTTGATGGCAATCGACAGGGTGAGATCAGAGCCCTGAATCAGGCTGGACAGGGGAACACGTTGACCTTGAGTAATCTGCATGTCTCTTCCTTGGCAATGAGGGCGCAGCATGGCCCTCGGTCGAATGACGAAGTGCTGACGTTAACGTTCGCTTCTGCCCACCCCGGCAGGCCCTGCTGCCAGCATGCGCCCGGCCAGTCGAGAGAAAGGCAGGCTTTGCAGCCACACAGTGCCCGGCCCGGTCAGCCTAGCGAAAAACACGCCTTCGCCGCCGAACAGCATCGACTTGATGCCGCCACCAACCATGCGGATATCGTAATCGACTGTCTGCGTCATGGCCGCCAGACATCCGGTATCGACATCCAGCGATTCACCTGCCGCCAGCTCGATCTTGCGCACTGTGCCGCCCATGTGCACGAATACCCAGCCGTCGCCTTCCAGCTTTTGCAGAATGAAACCTTCGCCACCGAACAGGCCAGTGAGGATTTTTTTCTGAAACTGGATACCAATGGATACACCTTTGGCACCGGCCAGAAAGCTGTCCTTCTGGCAGATCAGTTTGCCGCCGAAATCCCGCAGGTTCAGTGGCAGGATGGTGCCGGGGTAGGGCGCTGCAAACGCCACGCGCCCCTTGCCCGAACCCTGTTGCGAAAACACCGTGGTGAACAGGCTTTCGCCGGTCAGCATGCGTTTGCCTGCACCGAACAGCGAGCCCAGCAGCCCTGAAGACTGGTTGCTGCCGTCGCCGAAGATGGTTTCCATCTGCACGTCGCAGGTCTTGTACATCATCGCCCCGGCTTCGGCGACGGCGCTTTCGCCGGGATCAAGCTCCAGCTCGACAAATTGTGTTTCCGCACCGTACAGCTTGAAGTCCACGCCATCGGTGGTCTGCGCCAGGCCATAGCCGCCCGAGGCGTTCGGGTCTGGCGTGAATGAGGGACGCTTGGCAGGAGGTGCAGGTGCCGCAGGTGTGGATGCCGCCTGTGCGGGCAGCCCGGACGGCTTCGGCTGGATCATGTCTGGCGTCGGGTCCGGGAAGGGCGTCACGCCGTCCTTCTTCATGGCGCGCACCTGCGCCACCTGATAGATCGGTTGCCAGTCCGGCATGCCCTGTTTCCAGCACCATGCGCCGGGTGACTCACGGGCAATCAGCCGTGCAGCGTCCGCATCCATCGGGCCAAGCTGTCGGCCCGCATTCATCACAAACCATTGTTCCAAAGCGTCTACTCCCGAGCGAATCGTGACAGTCGTTTGTGCGCGCGTTTTTGCGCGATATCAGAGGCTCAGGCGCATGGACAGGTCCACGGCCTTCACGTCCTTGGTCATCGCACCAATGGAAATGTAATCCACACCGGTCTCGGCAATCACCCGCAGGGTGTCGTCATTGATGCCGCCGCTGGCTTCCAGACGGGCGCGGCCTGCGGTGAGACGCACGGCTTCGCGCATGTCCTCGAGGCTGAGTTCATCGAGCATGATGATATCGGCGCCTGCGTCCAGCGCCTGCTTGAGTTCACTCAGGCTTTCCACCTCGACTTCCACAGGCTTGCCCGGCGCAATCCGGTGGGCTGCCTCTACTGCCTGGGCAATGCCGCCACAGGCTGCGATATGGTTTTCCTTGATCAGAAACGCGTCGTATAGACCGATGCGATGGTTATGACAGCCACCGCAGGTGACGGCGTATTTTTGCGCCAGGCGCAGGCCCGGCAGTGTCTTGCGGGTGTCCAGCAATTTGACCTGGGTGCCCGAGACCATGTCTGCGAAGTACTGTGCACGCGTGGCCACACCCGAGAGCATCTGCAGAAAATTAAGCGCGCTGCGTTCGCCGGTTAGCAGCGAGCGAGCCGGACCTTCCAGGTGAAACAGCGCCTGATTCGGGCTGACCCGGTCGCCATCGGTCACCTGCCAGTGCACCGCCACGCGAGGGTCCAGTTGGCGGAAGACCGTATCGACCCATGCGGTGCCGGCGATCACCGCTGCATCGCGGGAAATGATGGTGGCCTTGGCCAGCCGTTCCGCCGGAATCAATTGGGCGGTGATATCGCCGCTGCCGACATCCTCAAACAATGCGCGGCGCACATTGGCTTCGATCTCGGCGGTCAGGTCGGCAATTCGTAAATTCGGCATAGCGGGCTCCAGTAGCAAAGTCGTCCGAGTATAAGGCACCGCACACCGCTAACCCACCTGCGGCGATGCTCCGGTGCAGCCTTGAGAACATGCAGTTGGTCGGTTTGGCAAATTCGTTTGCGATGGAAAGCGAATATCGCGGTCTATCGCAGCATATGAGTGCCTTGTCACAGTTCCAACGACAACCATAGAAGTGTCACTGGCGTTGATGACAAGTTTTGAAAGATAATCCGACTTGTAATTGACGTCATGACTTTGACGTTTTGCAAGGCCAAGCGGGTCGCTTCACAGTGCGAGGGTAGCAAGCCACGTTTGTGATGGGGTTCAGGTTGTTTCCTGTCAGGGGGTGTAATGCCGAACGACGAAAAAGTAGTGCCGTTGAGCAAACTGCTCCCCGCGCAGGGGGCCGGTACTCCTTTGGCCCGATTACCTGTTGTGTTGTTGCAGGTCCGCGACAAGGCGGCCCAGCAGCTCAAGGATGCGTTGCAGGCGCTGTTCGACAACGCCGACGATACGCTGTTCGAAATGGCTGACCGCGCCCGCAGCCATACTGATCAGAACATCTTCTTTGAAGCGATGCGCGACCTGCGCCTCAAGCGCAAAAGCATCGAGCGTGGCTTCCTCGACAAGTTTTATGAGTCTTTTCTGGCTTTGGGCCAGTATCAGATTCACGAGCCCGTGCTGCCCACCGCCGTGTCGTTCGATAAGCTGGCGCTGGTGCATAACGATGATCTCGAGAAGACTGTGGCGGTGGATGCCATGGTCAGCAAGGTCATGAGCCGCGACAGCCTCGCGCTGGGCCAGCTCACTGCCCGCCTGAATGTTCTGATTCCGCAAACCATCGCCGAGGATGCCAACCCGTTGGGTCCGGCAATGCTGTGCCGGTTTTTCCTGGATGCAGGACGTAGCCTTGGCGTCGAGATCAAGGTCAAGCTGATCATTCTCAAACTGTTCGAGAAATACGTCCTGGCCAATACTGACCACCTTTACAGTGAAGCCAATCAACTGCTGATTGCCACGGGTGTGTTGCCGGACATGAAAGCACTGCCGGCCCGTCGATCGTCTGATCGGGCGGCTCCCAGGAATCGCGTCTCCGAGATGTCTGATCCTGCGCTGAATGAGGCCGCCGACAAGCTCGACAAGGGTGTGCAGGAGGTTTTTTCTGCACTGCAGGAGTTGTTGCTGCAGGTTCGTGGCAACCTCGCTCCGCGTCATGAGCCCAATGCCGAGGTTCGGCCGATTTCCAGCCGGGACCTGCTGCGCCTGCTTTCTCACCTGCAGCAGTACGTCCCGTCTCAAGACACCGCAGACGATTTTGACCTGCGCAATCAGCTGGAACAGTTGCTGACCCGAGTCAACGTCAAAACCGGCAAATCCAGGATTGTTGGCGGCGGCGACGAGGATGTGATCAACCTGATTGCCATGCTCTTCGAGTTCATCCTTGATGATCGCAACCTGACGCCTTCATTGCGTGCGCTGATCGGGCGCTTGCAGATCCCGATGCTCAAAGTGGCGGTGCTCGATAAAAGCTTTTTCAGTCGCGGCAGCCATCCGGCCCGCCGCCTGCTCAACGAAATTGCCACTGCCGCGCTGGGTTGGGGCAGCCGTGATGACTATCAGCGCGACTCGCTTTATCAGCGCGTCGAGCAGATCGTGCAGCGCCTGCTCAATGACTTTGTCGATGATCCGGCAATCTTCTCTGAATTGCTGGCGGATTTTCTGGCGTTCACCAGTGACGAACGTCGTCGCAGTGAGCTGCTTGAACAGCGCACCCGCGATGCCGAAGAGGGGCGCGCGCGTGCCGAACTGGCACGGCAGCAGGTGCAGCATGAGTTGAATCAGCGCCTGCTGGGCCGCACATTGCCGGAGGTGGTTGTGCGTCTGCTGCAGGAGGCCTGGAGCAAGGTGCTTCTGCTAACCTGCCTAAAGCATGGCGAAGAGTCCAGCGAATGGCAGGCCGGACTGGCAACCATGGATGAGCTGATCTGGAGCGTCGAACAACATGACGACCCCCAGGCGCTGCAGCGCTTGCTCGATCTGGTGCCCGGGCTGCTCAAGTCCCTGCGCGATGGCCTGACCAGCGCTGCGTTCGACCCGTTTGCCACCAGTGAATTCTTCAGCCAGCTGGAATCGCTGCATGTTCAGGCGTTTCAGCACTTCTCGCGCTTGCAGGAAGGCGGTGAGGATGCCCAAGGTGGTGAAACGTCGTTGACAGGCGCACAGCTCTTTGAAGGCCCATCGATGATGGCCGTTGTTGAGGAAATCGTTCTGGTCACACCCGAAGAGCGGATGCTCAATGAGCCAACTGTGCAGCTGCCTGCCGACGATGCCGGCCTGCAGATGGTCGACAAGTTGCGCGTCGGTTGCTGGGTCGAGATTCAGGAAGATGAAGAGCACAAGCTGCGCTGCAAACTGACCGCGATTGTCGAGCCGACCGGGCGCTATGTGTTCGTCAACCGAACCGGCATGAAGGTCCTGGAAAAGACCCGTACCGGTCTTGCCATCGAGTTTCGGCGCGGTGCCGTGCGGATTCTCGATGATGCGCTGCTGTTCGACCGGGCACTGGAATCGGTCATCAGCAACCTGCGCAAGCTCAAGGGTGCCTGATCGTGATCTGATTGACCGTCTTGCCGGCGCTCCGCGTTGGCATGCAGTTCGACGATCTGCGTCACACGTCTCTGGTGTGTAGAGCGTGTTTCCTACACCGCGGGTCAACGGCTAAACCTCCACATCCATTCCTGTCGCGGGCATAATCAGCGCCACTTATCCGCCCGTTCAAGGAGCGCTCATGCAACTGGACCCCGCAAGCGGCTGGTGCGATGGCGTACAGCATTGCCCTTCACCCAACTTCAATGCGCGACCTGAGGGCGAAATCTCGCTGCTGGTCATCCACAACATCAGTCTGCCGCCTGCGCAATTCAAGACCGGCAAAGTGCAGGCTTTCTTTCAGAACCAGCTCGACAGCACCGAGCATCCCTACTTTGTGGGGATTGCCGATCTGCGCGTTTCAGCGCATTTTCTGATTGAACGTGATGGCGAGGTCATTCAGTTCGTCTCCTGTCTTGATCGCGCGTGGCACGCAGGGGTTTCCAGTTTTCAAGGGCGTGAGGGCTGTAATGACTTCTCTGTCGGCATTGAGCTGGAAGGAACTGACGAGCAGCCGTTCACCGAGGCGCAGTACGACGCTCTGATCGAGCTGACGCGTCAATTGCGTCAGGCTTTCGTGGCAATCACCCCCGAGCGCATCTGCGGTCACAGTGACATAGCGCCGGGACGCAAGACTGACCCTGGCCCCTTTTTTGACTGGGCCAGGTTCCAAGCGGCTTTGCTGGATTGATGTGAGGGACGAACAATGAGTTTTCTGGTGCTACTGCTGGCCGTTCTTGTCGAGAAGTTTTCGGCTCTGCGTCAGCGCGTTCAGCGTGACGGGCCCTGGCTGAAGGAACTGGCCAGGCTCGAAGCCAGCCCGCGGACGGCGACACGTCCCTGGGTCATGCTGGCGCTGCTGGTTCTAGTGCCTGTCCTGCTGCTGCAACTGGCGCTGACCATCATCGGCTCGGTGGCTTATGGCTGGCTGGTCCTGCCTATCCACCTGCTGGTGCTGATCTACAGCCTGGGTCGGGTTGACCTGGTCGCGGTACTCGGGCCGTTTCGTGATGCCTGCAGGCGTGGTGATACGCAGGCCGCGGTGCACGTGGCCGGGCGCGACATGGGTGTGCAGGCAGATAACGGCGAGCAATTGCTGCACGGCGTGCAGGGCTACATGCTCTGGCAGGCGTTTCAGAGTTTCTTCGCCGTGATTTTCTGGTATTTCGTGCTCGGCCCGTTAGCGGCATTGTCCTACAGGCTATTGGCGCTTGCCGCTGAACAGGGCACGACACCTGCACTGGTAGAGCGGGCAGGGCAACTGCGCCACGCCTTTGAATGGGTGCCGGTCAGGCTGCTCGCCGCAAGCTTTGCGCTGGTCGGCAACTTTGTAGCCGTGAGTCGCGTGATGTTGCACGAACTGCTCAACTGGAACATCAGCGCCGCACAGCTGATTACGCGTGTGGGTTGCGCTGCCAGCGAGGTGCCGCCGCCGGTGATCGGTCCGCAAGGTGTCACCGGTCTCGACATGCTCTGGGAGCTGCTGGTTCGTGCTGCAATTGTCTGGTACGCAGGATTTGCGTTGTGGACTCTGTTGCGCTGATTCGGCTCGGCAGTTTTGACCAAACGATTTTGACTTATGCGCTGGCCGTACGAGGCCAGCCGAACAGCTCGCAGGCATTCTCGGTGCTCGCTTGGGCCAGGCGCTCAGAGGGGATCTTCATCAGGTCGGCGAGCGCTTGGCAAATGTCAGGCAAGTGCTGCGGGCTGTTGCGCGTGTAGGGATGCATGGCAGGTGCCATGTCCGGTGAGTCGGTTTCCAGCACGACGCTGTCCAGCGGCAGCTCGGCGATGACACGATGCATGCGCAGCGCCTGGGGCCATGTCGCTGCGCCGCCAAGGCCCAGTTTGAAACCCAGCTTTATGTATTCACGCGCCTCTTCACGACTGCCTGCAAAGGCGTGAATAATGCCGCTGCGTTTGAGTTTGTGGCGTTTGAGGGCGGCAATTACGTCAGCGTGGCTGCGGCGCACATGCAGCAGGGCGGGCAGCTTGAAGTCTGATGCCAATTGCAGTTGTGCTTCAAAGAGCTCCTGCTGACGTGGCTTGTCCGGATGCTCGATGTAATAATCCAGACCGATCTCGCCCACGGCACACAGCTGCGGATGGCCTTGCAGGCGCGTCAGCCAGTCCGCCAGCTCGTTCAGGTGTTCGGCCCGGTGCTCATCGATATACACCGGATGCAGCCCGAAAGCTGCGTGCAGGGCAGGGTTTGCTTCGGTCAGCTCCCACAGCCGCTGCCAGTTGCGCTGATACACCCCAAGCACCACGATGCGCTGCACGCCGAGTGACAGGCAGCTATCCAGAACCTGGGCGCGGTCGGCATCGAAATCCGCAAAGTCCAGGTGGGTGTGGGTATCGATCAGCGTCACATTCACACCTCGTGAATACGTTGCTTGAAGGCGCGTGCAATGGCATGCACACCAGGCTGATAAGTATCCTTCTCGATAGCGGCCAGGGCTAGTCGCAGCGCCGTGTCGGCGATCAACTGATGCTGCTGGGCCATGGCATTGACGGGCAGCGGCAGGAAGTCCAGCAGTTGTGTATCGCCGAAGGTTCCCAGATGCAGTTGAGTCGATTGCAGTGCCTGACTTTGCAGCACATCGAACACGCCTTGCAGCAGCACATAGGACGTGGTGATCAGCGCATCGGGAAAATGCCCCTCACGCTGTAGCATCTCGGTCATCAAACGCTGGCCACACTGACGGCTGAACGCTTCGCCGTGCTCGATGATGGTGGCCCCGGTAAAGCCGTCGAGTGCATGTTCGAAGCCTGCGGCACGTGCGCGACTGATGCTCAGCTCAGGGCGTGCTCCGATCAGGGCGATGTGTCGCGGTCGGGTTTGCAAGAGGCTGCGAGTCAGTTGCAGGCTTGCGTCATGGTCGTCGCTGACTACCGAGCAGAAAAATTCGGGATTCATTTCCCGGTCGATGGCGATGATCGGCATGCCCTTGAGCTGCAAGTCGCGGTAGCTGTCGTCATCAGGTGGCAAGCAACTGGCGACCAGCAGTGCATCGCAACGTCGCGCACGGAAAAGCTGCAAGAGCTGCAGTTCGCTGACCGGGTCGTCATCGGAGCTGGCAATCAGCAGTTGATAGCCGAGGCTGCGTGCGCCTTGTTCAAGCAGTTTGGCGATGCGCGCATAGCTGGGGTTTTCCAGGTCCGGCAGGATGAAGCCCAGCGTTTTGCTATGACGGCTACGCAGGCCCGCCGCTTGCGGGTTGGGTCGGAAGTCGTGCTGCTCGACCACTGCCTTGACGCGTTCGACCGTTGCCGGGCTGATGCGTTGTTGTTCGGCCTTGCCATTGATCACATAACTGGCCGTAGTGACAGAAACACCTGCCAGACGTGCGATATCGCTCAGTTTCACCCCGAAATTTCCTTTAGTCAGGTAAGTGGCTCTGGACAGTCGAATTATTTTTGCTATGACGATGATCTTTACACCAGACCGTAGGAAATTCCCATGTGCTTCAAGTATTTTGGGAAGTGTCCCACAGTGATCAGCCCGACTGGGCTTCAATGAATCCCCAGAATCGAGTAACGTGCCGGGCAATTGTAGATTAAACGATTCAGCACGCCTGTTGTCTGCTGCAATCGAGATGAAAGTGATGTCCGATACGATGTCCGGACAAGCATCGCTTGCATCCCCCCAAGCTGTCGATCACGTGATCGTCATTAAAACAAGAATCAGGTGGCGCCTTGGCGCTGCACAGGAGTCAAGGCAATGCTCGAACTCACTCTGGAGCAAATATCCATGGCCCGGTCGGCTGTGGATAAAACTGCCGCACTTAAGCTGATTGCCGACCACCTGGTCGCTGATGGCCTGGTTGCCGAGGGCTACCTCACCGGGCTGATGAGCCGTGAGCAGCAGGGCTCGACCTTTCTCGGTCAGGGCATCGCCATCCCGCACGGTACTCCCGAAACCCGCGATCTGGTGGTTACCACCGGTGTGCGTCTGATGCAGTTCCCCGAAGGGGTGGACTGGGGCGACGGGCAAATGGTCTATCTGGCGATTGGTATTGCGGCCAAGTCCGATGAGCACTTGCGTCTGCTGCAACTGCTGACCCGCGCATTGGGTGAAGAGGATCTGGGCCAGGCGCTGCGCGAAGCCAGGACGCCGGAAGACCTGCTCAAACTGCTACAGGGCGCACCTCAGGAACTGGCGCTCGACGCACAGATGATCAGCCTCGGCGTGTCGGCCGACGATTTTGAAGAACTGGTCTGGCGCGGCGCACGCCTGCTGCGCAAAGCCGACTGCGTGAGCAACGGTTTCGCTGCCGTGCTGCAGCAGGTTGAAGCGTTGTCGCTGGGTGATGGCCTGTGGTGGCTGCACAGCGAGCAAACGGTCAAACGTCCTGGTCTGGCGTTCGTCACGCCGGACAAACCTATCCGCTATCTGGGCCAGCCGCTGACCGGTCTGTTCTGTCTCGCCAGTCTGGGTGAGGCGCATCAGGCGCTGCTGGAGCGTCTGTGCCTGTTGCTGATCGAAGGCCGTGGTCATGAGTTGGGCCACGCCACCAACAGTCGCGTTGTGCTGGAAGCTCTGGGCGGCGAAGTGCCTGCCGAGTGGCCGACCCAGCGCGTCCAGCTGGCCAACGCCCACGGCCTGCACGCCCGTCCGGCGAAGATACTGGCGCAACTGGCCAAGGAGTTTGACGGCGAGATCCGCATGCGCGTGCTGGAAAGCGGTGAATCTGCGGTGTCGGCCAAGAGCCTGAGCAAGCTGCTCAGCCTCGGTGCGCGCCGTGGTCAGACGCTGGAATTCATTGCCGAACCGACGATTGCCAACGACGCGTTGCCTGCCCTGATCGCCGCGGTAGAGCAGGGCCTGGGTGAAGAAGTCGAACCGTTGCCCGTTGCTTCAGAGGCTCAGGCTGCGCCAGCGCCTGCTGCTGTAGCCAAGCCGCTCAACGCCCCGGCTGCCGGCAGCGTGTTGCAGGCCGTGCCTGCTTCGCCGGGCATTGCTATCGGCCCGGCCCACGTTCAGGTGCTGCAAATCTTTGATTATCCGCAGCAGGGTGAGTCGGTGGCTGCCGAGCGCGAGCGCCTGCACAAGGCGATCGGTGAAGTCCGCAGCGACATCGAAAACCTCATTCAGCGCAGCAAGTCCAAGGCCATCCGGGAAATCTTCATCACCCACCAGGAGATGCTCGAAGACCCGGAACTGACCAACGAAGTCGAGGCGCGCCTCAACAACGACGAAAGCGCGGCTGCGGCCTGGGCCACGGTCATCGAGACCGCTGCCGTTCAGCAGGAACAACTGCAGGACGCACTGCTGGCCGAGCGTGCCGCCGACCTGCGTGATGTGGGGCGTCGCGTGCTGGCGCAGATCTGCGGCGTCGAAACCGTTGCGGCCCCGGACGAACCTTACATTCTGGTGATGGACGAAGTCGGCCCATCCGACGTAGCCCGTCTGGACCCGGCGCAGGTCGCTGGCATCCTCACCGCCCGTGGCGGCGCGACCGCGCACAGTGCCATCGTGGCGCGTGCGTTGGGCATTCCCGCACTGGTCGGTGCCGGTGACGAGGTGTTGCTGCTCAAGCCAGGCACCGTGCTGCTGCTCGACAGCCAGCGCGGGCGGCTGACCGTCGCACCTGACGAAGCAACCTTGCAGCGCGCCGCTCAGGACCGTGATGCCCGCGAAGAGCGCCTCAAGGCCGCAGCGGCAGCGCGTATGGAGCCTGCTGTGATGCGTGATGGGCATGCCGTCGAAGTGTTCGCCAATATCGGCGACAGCACCGGGACGCCAGCGGCTGTGGAGCAGGGCGCGGAAGGCGTTGGCCTGCTACGCACCGAGCTGCTGTTCATGGCGCATTCTCAGGCCCCCGATGAAGCCACGCAGGAAGCTGAATACCGTCGCGTGCTGACTGATCTGGGTGGCCGTCCGCTGGTGGTGCGTACGCTGGACGTGGGTGGCGACAAACCTTTGCCTTACTGGCCGATCGCCAAAGAAGAAAACCCGTTTCTTGGCGTACGCGGTATCCGCCTGACCCTGCAACGCCCGGATGTGATGGAAAGCCAGTTGCGCGCCCTGTTACGCGCGGCAGACAGCGGCCCGCTGCGCATCATGTTCCCAATGATCGGCACGCTTGAAGAGTGGCGTCAGGCGCGGGAAATGACCGAGCGGTTGCGCGAGGAGATTCCGGTCAGCGACCTGCAACTGGGGATCATGATCGAAGTGCCATCGGCGGCGCTGATTGCCCCGGTGCTGGCGAAGGAAGTGGACTTCTTCAGCATCGGCACCAACGACCTGACGCAGTACACAATGGCCATCGACCGCGGCCATCCGACTCTTTCGGCTCAGGCTGACGGCCTGCACCCATCGGTGCTGCAACTGATCGACATGACCGTGCGCGCTGCGCATGCCAACGGCAAATGGGTGGGCGTGTGCGGCGAGCTGGCCGCCGACCCGCTGGCGGTGCCGATTCTGGTCGGGCTGGGCGTGGATGAATTGAGTGTCTCGGCTCGCAGTATTGGCGAGGTCAAGGCGTGCGTGCGTGAGCTGACCCTGAGCAGCGCGCAACAACTGGCGCAAAATGCGCTGACGGCGGGCAGCGCCGCCGAAGTTCGTGCGCTTGTGGAGGCTGTGTAATGGCTAAGATTCTTACCCTGACCATGAACCCGGCGCTGGACCTGACTGTGCAGTTGGGCCAGTTGGAGCTGGGCCAGGTCAACCGCAGCAATGCAATGCTCACTCACGCAGCGGGCAAAGGCCTGAATGTGGCGCAGGTGCTGGCTGACCTGGGTCACGACCTGACCGTTGCCGGTTTTCTTGGTGTCGACAACCAGCAAGCGTTCGAGGCGTTGTTCGAACGTCGCAACTTTGTTGACGAGTTCGTCCGTGTGCCGGGAGAAACCCGCAGCAATATCAAGCTGGCCGAAGGCAGTGGCCGCATCACCGACCTCAACGGCCCTGGCCCGCAGGTCAGTGAAGAGGCACAGCAAGCGCTTTTCGCCCGTGTGCAACAGATTGCATCAGGTTTCGATGTTGTCGTGGTTGCTGGCAGCCTGCCGCGTGGTGTCACGCCGGAGTGGCTGCACAAACTGTTGGTGATGCTCAAGGACCTCGGTCTGAAAGTAGCGCTGGACAGCAGCGGCCTGGCCCTGCGCGCCGGTCTTACCGCCGGGCCGTGGCTGATCAAGCCCAACACCGAAGAACTGGCCGATGCGCTCGACGCACCGATCATTTCCATCGCCGCGCAAGCCGAAGTGGCTGCTCGCCTGCACACGCAGGGCATCGAGCATGTGGTGATCTCTCAGGGCTCTGAAGGCGTGCACTGGTTCAGTCCAAGTGTGGCGCTGCACTCGCTGCCGCCCAAGGTCACGGTGGCCAGCACGGTAGGTGCTGGCGATTCGCTTCTGGCCGGCATGGTGCACGGGCTGATCAGCGCTCACGAGCCACAGAAGACCTTGCGCACCGCTACGGCGATTGCCGCCATGGCAGTGACCCAGATCGGTTTCGGTATCACCGATGCCGCGCAACTCAAACGGCTTGAAGGCGGCGTCACTGTACGCAGCCTTTCAGAACAATAAGAGAGGATCGTCATGAAGTTAGCCATAGTTACGGCCTGCCCGAACGGCAAGGTCAGCAGCGTACTCAGCGCACGATTGCTCGAAGCGGCGGCATTGCGCCAGGGCTGGGAAACCAGCGTCGAAATCATCGATCCCAACAAGTCGGACCAGCAGTTGTCGGCTCAGGACATCGAAGCCGCTGACCTCGTTCTGGTGGTCAATACCGGTCCTGTGGATTTGAGCCGCTTTGTCGGCAAACGTCTGTTTCAGGATTCGCCTGCCCATGCGTTGCAGGACGTCGACGGTTTTCTGCAACGCGCCGAGCGAGAAGCGCAGGTGCATGCGACGTCTGAGGCGGTCACACCTCAAGCAGCCGATAGCTCCGGTGCGCAGCCGCGCATTGTTGCGATCACCGCCTGCCCGACCGGGGTTGCGCACACGTTCATGGCTGCCGAAGCCATCCAGCAAGCGGCCAAGCGTCTGAATTACGACCTGCAAGTCGAAACCCAGGGCTCGGTCGGCGCGCGCAATCCACTCAGCGCCAAGGCCATTGCCGAGGCTGACGTGGTGCTGCTGGCGGCAGATATCGAAGTCAATACTGATCGTTTTGCAGGCAAGAAAATCTACCGGTGTGGCACCGGGATCGCGCTCAAGCAGTCCGAAGCAACATTGAAAAAAGCCTTGGCAGAAGGCCAGGTCGAGTCCGACGAGGCTGCTGCCCAATCACCTGCCAGGCAAGAAAAGGCGGGTGTGTACAAGCACTTGCTGACCGGTGTTTCGTTCATGCTGCCGATGGTGGTGGCAGGCGGTCTGTTGATCGCCCTGTCGTTTGTGTTCGGCATTACCGCGTTCAAAGAGCAAGGCACGCTGGCGGCGGCCTTGATGCAGATCGGCGGGGAAGCTGCGTTCAAACTCATGGTGCCGTTGCTGGCCGGCTACATCGCGTATTCCATTGCTGATCGCCCGGGGCTTGCGCCTGGCATGATCGGTGGTCTGCTGGCGAGTACGCTGGGGGCCGGCTTCATTGGCGGTATCATTGCCGGTTTTCTGGCTGGTTACAGCGCTGCGGCGATCAACCGCTATGCACGCCTGCCAGCCAGCGTCGAAGCGCTCAAGCCGATTCTGATCATCCCGTTGCTGTCGAGCCTGTTCACCGGTCTGGTGATGATCTACGTGGTCGGCAAGCCGGTTGCGGGCATGCTGGAAGCGTTGACACACTTCCTCGACAGCATGGGTACCACCAACGCCATTCTGCTGGGCGTGGTGCTGGGTGCAATGATGTGCGTCGACCTTGGCGGGCCGATCAATAAGGCGTCCTATGCGTTCTCGGTCGGTCTGCTGGCGTCCCAGAGCTATGCGCCGATGGCCACTGCAATGGCTGCCGGTATGGTGCCGCCCATCGGTATGGGCATCGCCACGATTCTGGCCCGTCGCAAGTTTGCCCAGAGCGAGCGAGAGGCAGGCAAGGCGGCGTTCGTGCTGGGGCTGTGCTTTATTTCCGAAGGCGCCATTCCGTTTGCCGCCAAGGATCCGTTGCGGGTGATTCCGGCCAGTGTGGTGGGTGGCGCGCTGACCGGTGCATTGTCGATGTACTTCGGCTGCAAACTGATGGCGCCACACGGCGGCCTGTTTGTGATGCTGATCCCCAACGCCATCAACCATGCGCTGTTGTATCTGCTGGCGATTATCGCCGGTAGCGTGCTGACCGGCGTGGTCTACGCGCTGATCAAGCGTCCAGAGCCGGTGGACATGGAAGTGGCGCCCGCAGGCGCCTGATTAAGATAGTAAGCGCCCTCAGCGTGCCAGCGCGAGGGCAACCCCTTGGCCACCGCCGATGCACAGCGTGGCCAGGCCCTTCTTGGCATCGCGCCTGATCATCTCGTGCAGCAACGTCACCAGCACGCGGCAGCCCGACGCGCCAATCGGGTGGCCAAGGGCGATGGCGCCACCATTGACGTTGAGCTTTTGCGGGTCCAGCCCCAGTTCCTTGCCGACCGACAGCGACTGTGCGGCAAAGGCTTCGTTGGCTTCGATCAGATCCAGCTCGTCCAGCGTCCAGCCAGCCTTGTCCAGACAGCGCCGGGTTGCACTGACCGGGCCGATGCCCATGATGGCCGGGTCGACACCTGCGTTGGCGTATGCGGCGACGCGCGCCAGCACTGGCAGGCCCAACTGCTCGGCTTTGGCCGCGCTCATCAGCATCACGGCGGCGGCACCGTCGTTGAGCGAAGACGCATTACCAGCGGTGACGGTGCCGTCCTTCTTGAACGCAGGTTTGAGTTTGCCGAGTGTTTCGGCCGTGGTGCCCGCGCGGGGCTGTTCGTCAGTGGCGAATGATAATGGCTCGCCCTTGCGCTGAGGGATCAGGATCGGGGTGATCTCATCGACGAAGCGCCCGCCTTCAATGGCCGCAATCGCTTTTTGCTGAGACAGGGCAGCGAACTGATCCTGGGCTTCACGGCTGATGTCGTACTGCTGCGCCAGGTTCTCGGCGGTGATGCCCATGTGGTAGTCATTGAATGCATCCCACAGACCATCAGTGATCATGGTGTCGACCATGCTGGTGTGGCCCATGCGCAAACCGGTGCGTGCGCCCGGCAGTACGTAGTTGGACAGGCTCATGTTTTCCTGGCCGCCAGCAATGATGACCTCGGCATCACCGCAGCGAATCGCCTGGGTCGCCAGGTGCAGTGCCTTGAGACCCGAGCCGCAGACTTTGTTCAGGGTCATGGCCGGTACCGAGAAGGGCAGGCCCGCCTTGATGGCGGCCTGTCGCGCCGGGTTCTGGCCTGCGCCGGCGGTCAGCACCTGGCCCATGATGACTTCATCGACTTGCGCGCCGTCCACGCCGGTCTGCACCAGCAGTTGACGAATGACTGCAGCGCCAAGATCTACAGCAGCAATGGCAGCCAGAGAACCCTGAAAACTGCCGACGGCGGTACGGGTGGCGGCGACGATAACGACGTCCTGCATGGTGCTGATCCTCATTGTTATTGAGAGCTCATGGTGGCACAGATAGGCAGGCAGGTTCCAACCGTGAACCGCTCGGTCACGTTTTGCCGAAAACCTTTACGTAACGTCCATGCGGCGTCTGGCACGTTGCGCTGATCCGTCCCGTACGGCCCAACGCAAAATGGGCGCGGTGTTGTTGACGCCCAGGCGGATCATCCGGCGCTGCACGGAACCCTGGGTAATGTCGAGCATTTCGCTGGCCCAGTCCGGCAGCAAGTCGATACCGGCATGCATCATCAACACACCGAAAGGCTTGGCCAGCCAGTTGGGCGCAGGGGCATCGAGCAGCAGGCGCAGCACTTCGTGACTGCGTTCGTCACATACCAGTTGCCCGCGAATGTCTGCCAGATAATCAGCGATGGCCTGACGTGAGCGCGGAACATTACGAGCCCCGAGCCGTTCGGCAACCAGCGCTGTTTCAGCGTAGTACGCGTCCTGATCGACGAGCGACATATCCGGGTTGAGGTAGCGCAAGTGGGCTGCGAGAAAGCTGCTGACTTCGGCCACATGCACCCAGGTCAGCAAATCCGGATCGCTGGCGGCATACGGCCGGCCATCGGGCGCGGTGCCGACGATATTGAGATGAATGTTGCGCACCTTGTCGATCAGCCAGTTGGCATCTCGCGTGGAGCCGTAGGTAGTGCCGGACAGAAACTGCCCGGTGCGCCGCAGGCGGCCAAGCATGTCCTGACGAAAGTTGGAGTGGTCCCAGATGCCCGCCAGTGCCAGCGGGTGCAAAGCCTGCAGCATCAATGCGCTGATGCCGCCGACCAGCATGCTGGTGAAGTCGCCGTGTACCTTCCAGCACACTGCCTGAGGACCAAACAGACCGGGGTCGCCCTTGGGGTTCTCCAGATCCAGCTGGCCCAGGGCCAGGCCGGTAAGGCTGATGACCTGGGTTTCGATACGGGTGCGGATGAATTCCATGTCGTGCTCGTGCATCGGGGAGGGCGTGGATAAAACTGACTGAAGCTCGTTCGAAGCGCGGAGCGCTCATCGCCTGGCTGACTATCGTGCCGACGCTCCGCGTCGGCACGCAGTTCTGGACGCTTTGCGTCCTCTTTGTGACGCAGAGCATCACGAACGGCATTCCCACGCGGAGCGTGGGAACGATGGTCATCACCATGAGAGGGACAAATCAGCCGCGGTGACGGCCGCGGAAGTAGTTGATCAGACCTTGGGTCGATGCATCGTCAGCCGGCTCTTCGGTGCCGCCGGTCAGACGCTGGTACACGGCCTTGCCCATTTCCTTGCCCAGTTCCACGCCCCATTGGTCAAAGGCATTGGTGCCCCAGATCACGCTCTGCACGAACACCTTGTGCTCATACATCGCCACCAGTGCGCCAAGACGACGCGGGCTGATGCGTTCGACCACCAGGGTGTTGCTCGGACGGTTACCGGGGATGACCTTGTGCGGTGCCAGTTTCTGCACCTCTTCCTCGCTCATGCCCTTCTCGCGCAGCTCGGCTTCGGCTTCGGCGCGGGTCTTGCCCATCATCAATGCCTGGCTCTGTGACAGGCAGTTCGCATACAGCCACTGGTGATGGTCGGCAACCGGGTTGAAGCTGACGATCGGCACAATGAAGTCGGCCGGAATCATCTGTGTGCCTTGATGCAGCAACTGGTGATAAGCATGCTGACCGTTGGCACCCACGCCGCCCCAGATGACCGGGCCGGTGTCAGTGGAGGTCGGCGTACCGTCCTGGCGGACGCTTTTGCCGTTGGATTCCATGTCCAGTTGTTGCAGGTGTTTGGTGATGTTACGCAGGTAGTGGTCGTACGGCAGGATCGCGTGGCTTTGCGCATTCCAGAAGTTGCCGTACCAGACCCCCAGCAGCGCCAGCAGCACCGGCATGTTCTGTTCGAAAGGGGCGCTCTGGAAATGCTGGTCCATCGTATAGGCGCCGGACAGCAGTTCCTTGAAGTTGGACATGCCGATAGCCAGCGCGATAGGCAGGCCGATGGCCGACCACAGCGAATAGCGACCGCCAACCCAGTCCCACATCGGGAAGATGTTTTCTTCACGGATGCCGAAGGCTACGGCTGCCGCGTTATTGCTGGAAACCGCGATGAAGTGGCGATGCAGTTCAACTTCGGAGCCGCCCTGCGCCAGGTACCAGGCGCGTGCAGCCTGAGCGTTTTTCAGGGTTTCCAGCGTGTTGAAGGACTTCGACGAGACGATGAACAGCGTGGTCTCGGCGCGAATTTTCATCGACAGTTCATGAAACTCGCTGCCATCGATGTTCGCCAGGTAATGGCAACGCACACCTTTGTGCGCGTAGGCCACCAGCGCTTCGGAGACCAGCTCCGGGCCGAGGAACGAGCCGCCGATGCCGATGTTCACCACGTCGGTGATCGGCTTTTCGGTGTAACCGCGCCACAGACCGTCGTGAATTCGGCCGACCAGTTCGGTCATCTGATTGAGTACGCGGTGTACGTCCGGCATCACATCGACACCGTTGACTTTCAACTTGTCGCCGACCGGCCGGCGCAGAGCGGTGTGCAGCGCCGGGCGACCTTCGGATGAGTTGACCAGCTCGCCATCGTATTGAGCCTTGATGGCGTCCTTGAGGTTCACTTCGCCCGCCAGGCTGACCAACAGATCACGGGTTTCGGTGGTGATCAGGTTTTTGGAGTAGTCGAGAAACAGACCGGCGCTGCTGAGGGTGAATTGGCTGAAGCGCTGCGGATCAGAATTGAACGCTTCGCGCATGCTGAAATTCTGCATGGACTGGCGGTGTTTGCTCAACGCTTGCCAGGCGGGCAGAGCGGTCACATCGGAAGGATTGCGGTAGTACGCCATCGCTGCGGGTTTCCTTTAACTGGTTCTGTCTTTGGATATTCTTGGGGCGAGGTCGCAAGCTTTCTCACGGGCTATACATAGCAGACTACCCTTCGCGTATCCGTTTGTCTGCGCCTCGCCTTACATGACCCCGGTACTTTTTCGCACACAAGAAACCGGGGCTTGCGCTCAAATGCTGTCGGTTGTGGTTCAGGCAACCTGTACCGGTATGGCATTGCCGGTGTGGCTTAGTTCATTGCCCCGGCGCATCCCGTCAGCTTCTGGTCAGGTGCAGATTGTCGATCAGGCGGGTTTTACCCAGGAATGCGGCGGCGAGGATGACCACATCGCGATTTTCGGCAGTGGTCGGGCGCAGGCTGGTGGCGTCACGTATTTCCAGATAATCGATACGAAAACCGGCTGCCTCCAGTTGCTGCTTCTTGCTCGTCAGCAGTGCGTCGAAATCCTGCTCGCCTGCGCTGATCGCGTCGGCGGTCTGGCGGATGGCCTGATACAGCGCGGGTGCCGCAGCGCGCTGAGCTTCATTCAGATAACCGTTACGCGAGGACAGCGCCAAACCGTCTTCGGCACGCACGGTAGGTTCTCCGATGATCTGGATCGGCATGTTCAGGTCACGGACCATGGCGCGAATCACCGCCAGCTGCTGGAAGTCTTTTTCGCCGAAAATCGCCAGGTCTGGCTGCACCATGTTGAAGAGCTTGCTGACGACCGTAGCAACGCCCTCGAAATGGCCGGGACGGCTCGCACCGCACAGGCCTTGCGACAGGTGTGGCACGCTGACCAGCGTCTGATCGGCCATGCCGTGCGGGTACATTTCCTCGACGCTTGGGGTGAACAGCAGGTTGCACCCGGCCTGCAGAAGTTTTTCCTGATCGGCCGCCAGGGTGCGAGGGTAAGTGGCCAAGTCTTCGTTGGGGCCGAACTGCAGCGGATTGATGAAAATGGTGGCGACCACGAAGTCGGCACGTTGGGCCGCCTTGGCGACCAGTGCGGCGTGGCCGCTGTGCAGGTTGCCCATGGTCGGCGTCAACGCGATCCGTTTGCCTTCGCTGCGTGCCCGCGCAACGGCGGCACGCAGTTCCTGTACGGTCTTTACTGTGTTCATGCCGAGAATCCGTGTTCAGTTGCCGGAAAGCTGACGTCTTTGACCGCGGCCACGTAGGCCCGGATAGCCGACTGGATATCGGGCTGACCGGTCATGAAGTTTTTTACGAATTTGGGTACGCGCCCGCTGATGGACAGGCCCAGCATGTCGTGCAGCACCAGTACCTGGCCGTCGGTAGCGCTGCCTGCGCCAATACCGATGACCGGAATTTTCACCGCCTGGGTGATTTCTTCGGCGAGTTCGCTCGGCACACACTCCAGCAGGATCATCGCTGCGCCCGCCTGTTCCAGCGCGATCGCGTCGGCACGCATCTGCCGTGCCTGTGCTTCCAGTCGACCCTGAACCTTGTAGCCGCCCAGTACGTTGACTGCCTGCGGCGTCAGGCCCATGTGTGCGCACACCGGGATGCCGCGTTCTGCCAGCAAACGGATCGACTCGCCAAGCCATGCAGCGCCTTCGACCTTGATCATGTGCGCACCTGCCTGCATCAGCGTCGCGCTGTTGATGAAGGTCTGCTCCAGCGTGGCGTTGGCCATGAACGGCAGGTCGGCGAGAATCATCGCGCCCTGATTACCGCGTTTGACACAGGCAACGTGGTACGCGGTTTCGGCGGTCGTGACGGGCAGGGTGCTGTCGTGACCCTGCAGGACCATGCCCAGCGAGTCGCCTATCAGCAGCACTTCGACACCCGCCTGGGAGGCCGTGTGGGCGAAGGTTGCGTCGTAGCAGGTCAGCATGGTGATCTTCTCACCCTTCTGCTTCATGGCCAGCAGCGACGTAACGGTTATGTTCGGCATGTAAAGTCCTCCATCAGGCGCTGTGAAGACGGGTGTTCAGCGCGTGAGAGTCATCCTGGAAAAGCAGGCACACCGTCGTGTCGCGGTGTTTTGCAAAGGCCTGTTTCGCGCCCGTTCGCCTGTGGTGCGGCGGCGGGAGGCCTATCTTCGTGAGGAGGGGGCGTGAAGTCAATTGAAGGTGTTACCTGTGCGTCGGACCGGTTACACATGTGCGGTGACAGACAGGCTTTATGCCTCGGCGGGCAGGCGTTCAAGGCCCGTAAACGGGCAGTCTTCAAGTAGACGATCGAGTTCGCGTCCGTCGGCCAGCGTCAGGCCTGGGGCCAGCTCTGCCAGCGGGTACAGCACGAATGCCCGCGCCTGCATGTGGTAATGCGGCACCTTGAGGCGCGGTTCATCGATCAGGCGATTGCCGAACAGCAGAATGTCGAGGTCCAGCGTGCGAGGCCCCCAGCGTTCATGGCGTTCGCGGCCCTGATCCAGCTCGATGGCCTGTAGGGCGTCCAGCAGGGTCAGTGGCGTCAGGGTAGTGTCGAGTGCTGCGACGGCGTTGGTAAAGCGCGGCTGGCCGGGCAGCAACGAGTCGCTGACATAGAACGATGACACGCTGGTCAGTTCACAATCGGGTAGTTGTGCCATTGCCTTGAGGGCACCGCGCAATTGCTCAGCCGGGTCAGCAAGATTACTGCCCAGGCCGATGTAAACGCGTTCAGTGGTCAACAGCGGTTCATTCACCGCTTTGCGCCTCGCCGGTGGTGCGCTTGCGTTTGGCTCCGCTGTTACCACGACGCTTGCGTGGCGCTGCGCCCGCCGCTTCGGGCTTGTTGCTCAGGTCACGAATCATGTCGCGGCGTTCGCTGTCGTTGCAGTCCTGATAATCGGTCCACCACTGGCCCAGACCATCGGTCTGCTCGCCCGCAGTTTCACGCAACAGGAGGAAATCGTAACCCGCACGGAACCTTGAGTTGTCCAGCAACAGGTCTGCACGTTTGCCCGAACGGCGCGGCAGGCGCTCCTGCATATCCCAGATCTCGCGGATCGGCAGCGTGAAGCGCTTTGGAATCGCGATGCGCTGGCATTGCTCGATAATCAGTTCGTGAGCGGCCTCCTGCATGGCTGCAATCGGTGGCATGCCGCGCTCCTGGGCGCGCAGTACCTTGGCCGGCAGGGCAGGCCAGAGCAGCGCGGCAAACAGGAATGCCGGCGTGACCGGTTTGTTCTGCTTGATGCGCAGGTCGGTGTTGATCAGGGCATTGCTGATCAGTGTATGGGTGTAGGTCGGGTTGTATTCCAGCGCCTTGGAACTGGCCGGGAACAGCGGTTCGAACAGTTCAAGGTCCACCAGCATTTCAAAGGTGGGAGCAGCATGCCCGGAGAGGAACAGTTTGAGCACTTCTTCGAACAGGCGTGCCGACGGAATATCGCGCAGCATCGGTGCCAGCGAGCGAATCGGTTGGGCGCTGTGCTTTTCGATGCCGAAGTCCAGCTTGGCAGCAAAGCGCACCGCACGCAGCATGCGCACCGGGTCTTCCTTGTAGCGTTGTTCGGGGTCGCCGATCAGGCGGATCAGACGGTTACGAATGTCGTGTACGCCATTGGCGTAATCCAGAACACGCTCGCTGACCGGATCGTAATACAGCGCGTTGATCGTGAAGTCGCGACGCTGGGCGTCCTCTTCAAGCGTGCCGTACACGTTGTCACGCAGAATGCGCCCGCTTTCATTGCGCGAGGACTGGTTGCTGTCCTCTTCTTCGTCATCCTGGGGATGATTGGCGCGGAAGGTCGCCACTTCGATGATTTCACGACCGAAATGGATATGCACCAGCTTGAACCGGCGGCCAATGATTCGCGCATTACGGAATTCGGCACGCACTTGTTCCGGCGTGGCGCTGGTGGCGACGTCGAAATCCTTGGGCGTGATATTGAGCATCATGTCGCGTACGCAGCCGCCGACCAGATAGGCCTGGTAGCCGGCGTTCTGCAGGCGCTCGACGATATTAACGGCATAACGGCTGAACTGGCTGCGTTGCAGCGAATGCTGGCTGCTATTGAGCACTTCAGGCGTGGTACGCGTATGTTGCTGCGGTTTGCGCAGTGGGGAACGAAATGACTGGAACAACTTCTTCAGCATGGGATGCACTGTTTGAAGGAATATTCGGCCAAAAACGTGGAATGACCGCATGATGGGCGGGGATTCTAGCATTTAGTCGGGGGATGGTGTAGGAAGCTGTCGCGGAAGGGCAAACGATGGCGCGTATTAACGCTGGGGAAGCTACTGGGGGAGCCGAAGCTCCCCCAAAGTGTGTGCTCTTTATTATTGTTTTCTGTATGGGCTTCTTGTTTTTGTTGAGTGCCCATTCACGAGACCTTCGTCTGTGAAACCTCCCAATCGGGAGTCAAGAGCAAACGGATTGCTTTGGTCGCTGCGTTGCAATGATCATTCGATCCAACCAGTTCAGGCTCTACCTAAGGGTAGTTTTTGTTGTTCTCGGCCTGGTTGCGGGGCAAGCCCCAAATACAACTCCTCTCCAAAAGAATCAGTTAGCTGCGCCTCCGCCGTGTTGTTCTTGTTATGCGTGAGTCGATTCGTGTTGTTTTTATTATGGGTGTCGTACTGCTTGTTGTTTTTCTTGTACTAAGCATATAGCAGAAGCTGTGCCAACTTTTGCGAAGCCCCGTAAACCGGGCGTTTGCGGGCGAAAGGCGGTTGTTGCGGGCATAAAAAAGCCGGGCCTGCGTTACCGTAAGACCCGGCTTTTGTTACGTGAAGTGTTTGCGGTAACAGTTTCTACCCGCTCTGCGCACCCCGTGCCAGAGCCTTTTGCCGCTTTTTACGTCTCGTTGGCGACGCCCTTGCGACGCGGAATGCCCAGACGCTGACGACGTTCCCACAGACACTTGCGACTGACGCCCAGTTTGCGCGCCAGCTCGGTTTCAGTCATATGGTCCTGATGCTCCAGAACGAAGTGCTGGAAATAGTCCTCAAGCGACAGGTCTTCGGCCGGCTCATTGCCCGTCGAGCTGGAAGACCCCGGCAGCGGTGCCATGCCCATGTACTCGTCGTCATCCAGACCATCGAGCTCGATGTCGATGCCCAGCAGGTCTGCGGTGATTTCCGGGTTTTCGCACAGGATCACCGAGCGCTCCACCGCATTTTCCAGTTCGCGTACGTTGCCTGGCCAACTGTAATGGCGAATGGCTTGTTCGGCGTCGGGGGAAAACTTCAGGTCGTCGCGACCGACCTTGGCGCTCTGGCGTACCAGAAACGCACGGGCGATTTCCAGAATATCGCTGCCACGCTCGCGCAGCGCGGGGAGTTTCAGGGCGATGACGTGCAGGCGGTAGAACAGGTCTTCACGAAACTCGCCATTTTTGGCCAGTGTCTTGAGGTCGCGGTGGGTTGCGGCAATCAGGCGTACATCAACCTTTTGCGATTGCACCGAGCCGACACGACGAATCTCGCCTTCCTGCAAAACGCGCAGCAGGCGTGCCTGGGCTTCCAGAGGCAGCTCGCCGATTTCATCGAGAAACAGCGTGCCTCCGTCAGCAGCTTCGACCAGACCAGCACGACCTGCACTGGCTCCGGTGAATGCGCCTTTCTCGTGACCGAACAATTCAGACTCGATCAGCGATTCAGGGATGGCCGCACAGTTGACCGAAATCATCGGCGCTTTGGCACGGCGTGACAGGTTGTGCAGGGCGCGGGCGACCAGTTCTTTACCGGTGCCCGACTCGCCCTGAACCAGAACATTGGAATCGGTCGGTGCCACTTTGCGGATCTTGCTGTAGAGATCCAGCATGGGCGGGCAAGAACCGATGATGCCGATCTCGCCATTATTATTCTGTGCCGGGCCTTTTTCAGCGCCGTTAGCCTTGGCAAGGGCGTTACGCTCGTCCTGAAGCCCCTTGACCGTCTGGCGATCACGCAGGATTCGCGAGACTGCTTGCAGCATTTCATCGTGATCGAAGGGTTTGGCGATGTAATCCACTGCCCCCATCTTCATCGAATCGACCGCTGAGCGCAGGCTGGCGTAACTGGTCATGATCAGCACCGGTTTGCCTTCGCCGAGCTTGATCAGTTCGGTACCCGGCGCGCCTGGCAGGCGCAGGTCGCTGACGATCAGATCAAAAGACGGAATGCTGAAGCGCTCCTGAGCTTCCTGAACGGAGCCGGCTTCACTGACTTCATACTGATTGCGTTCAAGCAGGCGACGCAGGGCTGAGCGGATAATCGTTTCGTCTTCGACGATCAAAATATGCGGCATTGATTCAGTTCTCTCGACGGTCTCAGTTCACGGTGGACGTCGCGTCGACATGACGTGGCAAGGTCACCCGAATACGGGTTCCACGCTGCTGCTCGGGATCGGCCGGACTGTCGATAGTGATTTGTCCATAATGCTCTTCAACGATGGAATAGACCAGCGCGAGGCCAAGTCCGGTTCCTTCGCCAGGCTCCTTGGTAGTGAAGAACGGCTCGAACAATCGGTCCATGATTGCCTTTGAAATCCCACTGCCTTCGTCTTCGACGATCAGGTCCACCGTGTGCTCGGATACTTCGCTTCTGACCCTGACCGCACTGCCTGCCGGGGATGCGTCGCGGGCATTGGAGAGCAGGTTGATCAGCACTTGTGCCAAGCGCTGCGGGTCGCCGACAGCCCAATGTTCGGGGTTGCACAGGTTATAGAAGTGTACTTCGAAATTGCGCCGGTTAAGCGCCAGCAGACCAATAGCATCCTGGGCCACCACAGCCAGACAAACGGCCTCGTCGCTGTGCTGGTGAGCCCCCGCGTGGGCAAAGCTCATCAATGACTGGACAATGCGCGACACACGTTTGGTCTGTTCAAGTATCTGACTGCTGATTTCTTTCAGTTCGCCGTCTTCTTCACGCTCTTCACGCAGGTTTTGCGCGAGACAGGCAATGCCGGTGATCGGGTTGCCGATTTCGTGCGCCACGCCTGCTGCCAGTCGACCAATGCTGGCCAGCCGCTCTGAGTGCACCAGCTTGTCTTCAAGCATCTGCGTGTCGGTCAGGTCCTCGACCAGCACCACCAGGCCACTGTTGCCAGGGGCGAGAGGCTCGTTGATGGCCGCCTTGTGCAGGTTTAGCCAGCGGGTCTGGCCGTCCAGACCGAGTTTCTGCTTGTCCAGGTGCTCATCGGGCAGGCTGGCAAAGCCGGTCAGCAGGCTTTTCCAGGGTTCGGCAATGGTTTCCAGTCGCGAACCGACCACGCGCTGGGCGACGATGCCGGTCAGCTCTTCCATCGCCCTGTTCCACATCAGGATCTCCTGATCTTCGGCCAGCGAGCACACACCCATCGGCAGTTCCTGCAGGGTCTGGCGGTGGTAGCGGCGCAGGGCGTCGAGTTCGGCAGCAAGGCCGGTCAGGCGCGAGTGGTAGTCCTCAAGACGGCTTTCAATAAAATGTATGTCTTCGGTGACATATTTTTCGCTGCCCGATTTGTACGGCAGGAAGGTTTCCACCATGTCCTGGGCGACACTTGGCCCCATCAACCCGGACAGGTTGGCCTCGATCCTGTCGCGCAGGCGGCGCAGGGCATAAGGACGGCGCTCGTCGAATGGCAGGTACAGATCGCGCAGCGCCTGTTCGACTTCCTTCTGTGCGGCTTTCGCGCCCAGCGGCTTGGCCAGTTGGGTGGCGAATTCCTGGGGCGACACGGCATGCAGTTCACGGCGTTGCGGGCGGCGCACGTTATCGACCGCGCAGGCCTCGGCTGCACCGACTTCTTCAGGGCTGGCATTGGTGAACAGGGATATCAGGGTGAACAACAACACGTTGGCCGCGAGGGACGCGATAGCTGCCATGTGCCAGCTGGTGTCGTCCAGCACGTAGATCATGTTCAGCCAGGGGATATAAAAGCCCTGCAGGTTGCCGATCAGCGGCAGCAGCATGCTGACTGCCCAGACCGCAATGCCGGCCAGCAGGCCTGCGATGAAGCCTCGCCGGTTGGCGGTCGGCCAGTAAAGCACCGACAGTACGCCCGGCAGGAATTGCAGCGTCGCAACGAAAGCGACGATGCCGAGATTGGCCAGATCCTGCTGGGCACCGAGCAGCAGGTAGAAGCCGTAACCCAAGGCAATGATCGCCACGATCAGCCCGCGTCGCGTCCACTTCAGCCAGCGGTAGATGTTGCCCTCGGCTGGCGGCTGATAAAGCGGCAGCACCAGATGGTTGAGGGCCATGCCGGACAGCGCCAGCGTAGTCACGATGATCAGCCCGCTGGCCGCCGACAGCCCGCCGATATAGGCGAGCAGGGCCAGCGACTTGCTGTTGGCCGCGATACCGATCCCGAGGGTGAAGTATTCCGGGCTGGTCGTGGCCCCGAGTTTGAGCCCGGCCCAGAGGATCAGTGGAACAGCGAGGCTGATCAACAGCAGAAACAGTGGCAGCCCCCAACTGGCGCTGACCAGCGAGCGCGGGTTGAGGTTTTCAGTGAAGGTCATGTGATACATGTGCGGCATGACAATCGCCGAGGCGAAGAACACCAGCAGCAGGGTGCGCCAGGGGCCTTCCTGCAACGGCGTGTGCAGCGAGGCGAGGGCAGTCTGGTTCTGCAACAGCCACAGTTCCAGCTGTTGCGGGCCGTCGAACACGCCATACAAGGCGTACAGCCCGACACCGCCCAGTGCAATCAGCTTGATCAGCGATTCGAAGGCGATGGCGAATACCAGCCCTGCGTGCTTCTCACGGGTTGCGATGTGTCGCGAGCCAAAGAAAATAGTGAACAGGGTGATCAGCGCGCAAAACGCCACGGCCACCCGATCCTGCACCGGTTCGCGGGTCAGAATGCCGATGGAATCGGCCACTGCCTGAATCTGCAAGGCCAGCAACGGCAGTACGCCGATCAGCATGAATACGGTGGTCAGCGCACCAGCCCAGGTGCTGCGAAAGCGGAAGGCAAACAAATCGGCCAGCGATGAAAGCTGATAGGTGCGGGTGATTCTGAGGATCGGGTAGAGCAGCACTGGCGCAAGCAGGAATGCACCGGAAACCCCCAGGTAGCTGGACAGAAAACCGTAGCCATACTGATAGGCCAGGCCGACCGTGCCATAAAACGCCCAGGCGCTGGCGTACACGCCCAGTGACAGGGTGTAGGTCAACGGATGACGGATGATCCAGCGTGGAATAAGGCCGTGCTCGCTGACCCAGGCTACACCGAACAGCACCAGCAGGTAGGCGGCGCTGACCATCAGCATCTGCGTCAGACTAAAGCTCATCGGCATCTCGCTGGCTCTGCAGAATGAACGTCACCACGATCAGGATCAGCCACAGCATGTAGGGGCGATACCAGGCACCGGTCGCATCGATCCACCAGTCCATGATGGCCGGAGAGAACAGATAGATGCCTACCACCAGAAGCAAAACCAACCGGTATATGTACATCTGGTCTCCCTGTGCTGGTAGATGAGGAGCGGCATGTTAACGGATGCCGGATAACCTGCAAGCATACTTGCGTCGCAGTTTGCGGCGACCGCTCTGGATCAGTCTATCCGGGCTTCTTCAATATTGCGTAGTCTGGGGATCAGGTCGGCGTTCCAGTGGCCGATTCCCCAGGCAAGCACTTCCTGCGCGGTGCCATCGTTCATGTGCGTATCGAGTGGTTGTCCCAGTGCCCGCAATGCCCGAATCAGCAGAGGGGTGGCCTGTTCGGCCGGCAACGGTGGCGAGCGATAGGATTTGCCGAGCTTGTGGCCATCCGGCTGGATGATCAGCGGCACATGCAGGTAGCGTGGCTGGGGCAAGCCCAGCAGTTCCTGCAAGTACAACTGGCGGGGCGTCGAGTCCAGCAGGTCGGCACCGCGCACGATATCGGTCACGCCTTGCCAGGCGTCATCGATTATCACGGCGAGCTGATAGGCATACAGGCCGTCGCGCCTGCGGATCACGAAGTCACCGCTTTCGCGTCCCAGGTGCATTTTGAATGTGCCCTGCACACGGTCTTCGAAGCGATATTCAAGCTCCGGGACCCGGATGCGGATTGCGGCATTCTCGGGTGCATGTCCCGCATTGCGGCAAAAACCGGGATACACGCCTTCAAACGGCTCGAGCTGTTTGCGCGAGCAGGTGCAGGCATAGGCCAGGCCATGATTGAACCAGCGCTGGAGTATTTCGGCGTAGGCATCATGGCGCTCGCTCTGCCGAGCCATCTCGCCATCCCATTCAAAGCCGTAGCGCTCAAGGGTTTCAAGAATCGCGGCTTGCGCGCCGGCCACCTCGCGCGGCGGGTCCAGGTCTTCCATGCGTAACAGCCACTGGCCGCCGACTGCGCGAGCGTCCAGATAGGACGCCAGCGCTGCGACCAGCGAGCCAAAATGCAGATAACCACTGGGAGTCGGCGCAAAGCGCCCGATATAGGCCGGTTTTTTCATGGGCGGGATGTTACGGGTGGCTAGCTTGAGTGGGCAAGCGAAACGCGGTTGGTCTTCACGCGGACTCTCGTGACGATGTTCACTCTGCGCCGCGTTGCTCGTCCAAGACCGGACGCAGAGCGTCCAGAACGGCATGCGACGCGGAGCGTCGCACGATAGTTAATACTGTCACGCCCTACACGCAGCCGCTGCCAACGCAAAGCTTTTCGGTCGCGATAGCACTGGCGACGCAAATTGCGACGTTAGTGACGGCTGAGTCCTGGCGCTGATCCGGGGGTAGCCTGGCAGGACGCCAGGCTAGCCGCACCGGGCCATGGGTGACCCGTTGCGGCGACCCCCGGATCAGTGACAGGGCGAAGGAACCCGACGAAGTCGGGCCGGAAACAGGAGCGAGGGGATTTGCCTACTTTGGCCCCATCAAAGTAGGTCGCCGAGGGGCGAAAAGGGGACTTGAGCAGAATCCAACCCACCTGACATCACAGAACTGCCATGTGACGCAGAGCGTCCAGAACGGCATGCGACGCGGAGCGTCGCACGATAGTTGAGATTCTCGTTCCTCACGCTCCAGCGTAGGAATGCCTTGGGCGACGCTCCGCGTCACAGATTTGTGCCGCATCGCACATTCAAGATCGGACGCAAATCCAGAACGACGAACCGAAGTGAAGCGTCGGCACGATAGTCAACGCGCGTATTGGCACGAGGGGCGTGATTCCAACAGGCACAAAAAAAGACGCCGAAGCGTCTTTTTCAGTCAAAGGCGGCCCCAGGTCACTTACCGACCTGTTTTTCCTTGATTTCAGCAAGTGTCTTGCAGTCGACGCACTGGTCGGCAGTCGGGCGCGCTTCAAGACGGCGAATGCCGATCTCTACGCCGCACGATTCACACCAGCCGTATTCTTCGTCCTTGATCAGTTGCAGCGTCTTGTCGATCTTCTTGATCAGCTTGCGTTCGCGGTCACGGGCACGAAGTTCGAGGCTGAACTCTTCTTCCTGACTGGCACGGTCGGCCGGGTCGGGAAAGTTGGCTGCTTCGTCCTTCATGTGGTCTACCGTTCGGTCGACCTCTTGCATCAAGTCCTGCTTCCACTTGTTCAGGATCTTGGTGAAGTGCGCGCGCATGGGCTCGCTCATGTACTCCTCACCCTTTGTTTCCGGGTAGGGTGCAAAGCCGCCGATTAGATGGCTGTGTTGCTTTTCTGGGGTGGGCATGTCTGGACCGCCTCTCACTCTTCTAATCTATTGCGCAGGATTGTTCCATCACCGACACCCGTCGGCCCTGCAGCTGCAAGCGGGCGAACTTACCAGATCAAATCGGAGTGCGCTACTCCCGGTTGTCGAGCATGACGACGCCGTCCGCGTATAGAGATGGCTATTTCACATCTGCCCTTCACTTAAATGAACTCTAGTCGATGCGTACCGTCGTAGCTTTCTTTTATTCAGCATTCGACGACTGGGTTTTTCAGCCCGTTAAAGCACCGTAGTGCGGTCGGTTCGGTAGAATCATGCCGCGTCGTCATGACAATCATGTTTTTAATACCCGCACCCATAAAGGAATATCCATGCCCCAGCCTTACAGTGCACGTAGTCGCGCCATCGAACCTTTTCATGTCATGGCTTTGCTGGCGCGTGCCAATGAACTGCAGGCAGCGGGTCATGACGTTATTCACCTTGAAATCGGCGAGCCCGATTTTACGACTGCGCAGCCCATCATCAAGGCTGGCCAGGCGGCGCTGGCAGACGGCAAGACTCGCTACACCGCCGCTCGTGGTCTTCCGCAACTGCGCGAAGCGATTTCCGGATTCTACGCCCGACGCTACGGCGTTGATATTGATCCCCAGCGCATTCTGGTCACGCCGGGCGGTTCGGGCGCGTTGTTGCTTGCCAGCAGCCTGTTGGTCGATCCGGGCAAGCATTGGTTGCTGGCCGACCCTGGCTACCCTTGCAATCGACACTTCCTGCGTTTGATCGAGGGCGAGGCGCAACTGGTGCCGGTCGGTCCGCAAGAACGCTATCAACTGAATCCCGAACTGGTGGCGGCTCACTGGAACCAGAACAGTGTCGGCGCACTGGTGGCATCGCCTGCCAATCCTACCGGCACGCTGCTGAATCGCGACGAACTGGCAGCCTTGTCACAAGCGCTGAAAGCTCGCAACGGCCACCTGGTGGTGGATGAGATCTACCACGGCCTGACCTACGGCGTGGAGGCCAGCAGTGTGCTGGAGGTTGATAACGAAGCGTTTGTCCTCAATAGTTTTTCAAAGTATTTCGGCATGACAGGCTGGCGCCTCGGCTGGCTGGTTGCACCGCAAGACGCCGTGGCCGATCTGGAAAAACTGGCGCAGAACCTCTACATCAGCGCACCAAGCATGGCGCAACATGCCGCGCTTGCCTGCTTTGAGCCGCAGACACTTGAAATATTCGAGCAGCGGCGCGCCGAGTTCGGCCGTCGCCGGGACTTCCTGTTGCCTGCGCTGCGCGAACTGGGTTTCGGTATTGCCGTCGAGCCGGAAGGGGCATTCTATTTGTACGCCGACATCTCGGCGTTTGGCGGCGATGCCTTCGCGTTCTGCCGGCATTTTCTGGAAACCGAGCATGTCGCTTTTACGCCAGGCCTGGACTTTGGTCGCCATCAGGCTGGGCATCATGTGCGCTTTGCCTATACACAGAGCCTGCCGCGCCTTCAGCAGGCAGTCGAGCGAATTGCTCGCGGTTTGCGTAGCTGGGGTGCCTGATGCGTTTTGCTCCGCAGCTTGAACAGGGACGCCTGCTGATTCGTTACAAACGCTTTCTGGCTGATATCGAAACCGACAGCGGCGAGCTGTTGACCATTCACTGCCCCAACACCGGTTCGATGCTCAACTGCATGATGCCCGGTGGGCGTGTGTGGTTCAGCCGTTCAAGTGACCCGAAGCGCAAGCTGCCGGGCACTTGGGAAATCAGCGAGACGCCGCAGGGCAGGCTGGCCTGTATCAACACCGGGCGAGCCAATACGCTGGTTGAAGAGGCCTTGCGCGCCGGGGTTATCAGCGAACTCGAGGGGTTTACGACGCTCAAGCGCGAGGTGGCCTACGGGCAGGAAAAGAGTCGTGTGGACTTTCGCCTTGAATACCCTGATGGCTATCTGTATCTGGAAGTGAAAAGTGTCACGTTGGGTTTCGATGATTCCAGTGTCGCTGCGTTTCCCGACGCGGTTACCCAGCGTGGTGCGCGGCACTTGCGTGAACTGGCCACGCTGGCGCGCGAGGGCGTGCGGGCCGTGTTGTTGTATTGCGTCAACCTCACCGGTATCGACGCCGTGCGACCCGCAAAGGAGATCGATCCGGTTTACGCGGCTGCGTTGCGCGAAGCCATTGACGCTGGTGTGCAAATTCTTGCCTACGGTGTGCACCTGACGCCAGACGAAATTGTTATTGACCGACGACTGCAGGTGCACTGGCTGGATTGAAGCGTTCTGGGCGTGACGAGTCAGCCCTCGTCATCCTCCATGGGCAGCGACACCCAGATCCCCTCAGCATCTTCACGGCTCTGGATCGCCGTCAATGATTGGCCTTCGCAGGGGCCGGCAACGCATTCGCCATTCTCGATCAGAAACAACGCCCCATGCATTGCGCACCGGATCAGGCTGGCGCTGCTGTCGAGGAATTGATCCGGCTGCCATTCCAGGGCGATACCGCGATGCGGGCAGCGGTTTTTGTAGATGAACACTTCACCCTGACGACGTACTGCCAGCAATGCGTGCTCGCCTAGCTCGAAACCCCTGCTTTGGGCTTCGTGCAAGTGACTTGAGGTGCAAAGGAATTTCAAGAAGCCTCCACAGGCCTGTTTTTTGTGTAGACGCCTGACCTGGGTAGTCTGACAGCTTCTTTGGGTTGTCGCGTTGTCGTACGCGGGGCTTGTTACAGGCTGCGTCAGTTTTTTCCTGTCTTCCTGTGGCTTTTTTCTCTGAGCATGGTCCTTGCGCCTTCTGGCCTTCAAGCCCGTATATCGTTCTGCTCATGTTTTGCAGAGCGAATACGCCATGAAAGAGATGACAGCAGATGATGAGCGGCTGGCGCGTCAGGTCATAAGGCTGCTTGAGCTGTTTGCCCTCAATGCCGACGATACGGAGCAGCGCATCGTCGGCATTTGTCAGCGCGCATGGACGCCTGTGGGGCAGGTTGCCGCGGTCTGCGTGCAGCCGCGTTTCGTGTGTCTGGCGCGCACCACCCTGGACCGTATGCTGGCGCATGACATCAAGGTTGTCGCCATAGTCAATTTCCCTCACGGCAGCAGCAACATTCAGTCAGTGACCTCGCAAGTTCGCGCTGCGCTGCTGTCCGGCGCGGACGAAATAGATGTCGTGTACCCCTTTCGCGCACTGCTCGGTGGGGACAGGCAGCCCGGCCTTGAGATGATATCGGCGTGCAGCTCATTGTGTGCAGGGCGGGTCAAACTCACCGCGACACTTGAAACCGGCGATCTGCGCGATTCCCAAATGATCCTCAATGCCTGCCGCGATGCGATTGTTTCGGGTGCCGACTTTATCAAAACCAGCACGGGCAAATCAGCCACCCACGTTACACCGCAGGCTGCGCGGGTGATGCTCGAGTCTATCGCGGACGTCGGCGGGCAGGTGGGGTTGAAGGTTGCGGGAGGGATCCGGACGTTCGACGAGGCACGTTTTTACATGACGCTGGCGCGTGCCCGTTTTGGTCGGCAATGGATGAACGCCGGGCGCGTGCGGTTGGGCGGCTCAAGCTTACTGGACGATTTGCTGGCCAGACTTGGCCTATATGAGTCGTATGGCAACGGTTTTTGAGCGGTGGGCAGCTTTTTGAAGGACAAAAAAAGACCCGGCAAAGAGCCGGGTCAAAAACCGTGATTAGCCTGATGAGGAGATAATCTGAAAGTCCGAACCAAGGTCTTTCAGTTACCGTCCAGTCTCGCGACCGGATGCGATAATCATAACGATTCTCATTTCTAAGTCAACAGTTCTTTTGAACCTGTCCATGCTCATCACCTGACAGCTATCCATAGGCCAAAAATGCGTTGCACGGCATAACGGCTGGCTGCGCATGGCCGCGATATTTAGAGGGGGAGTTTCGGAAATGAAGCGACGCAGCGCCAGCCTGACATGCATTGCGCATGCAGGCTGCGACGGTTTTACGGTTTTACGGTTTTACGGTTTTAGCGGGTGCGATAGCGCAGACGCGTACCGAAATTTACCGACATCAGAATCTCGTCAGCCGAGAGCTCGGCGGGGAAGAACACGCCTGAAATCTGTGCATGAGCGATACTCGCACCTTCCATAGGCGTGTGCCGCAGGTCCAGGCCGCGAAGGTCGGCAGACCGGAAATAGGCGTCGGTGAAGTCGATACCGGCGGTGTCCAGTGCCCGCAGGTCCAGCCCTCGAAAGTCACCCCCGGCCATGTCAATTGTGCCCGTCCGCGGTTTTTCCTGGTTGAAACCTTCGACATCATCTTTGCGCAGCAGCATATAAAGCGGTGAGTCGATCTGTTTGGGCTGGCTCATGATGGCCTCGGACATGTGGTTGCGTTGGAATTATGACGCCATTATATCGCCATCATTGTGAGGCCGTGAAGCATTACCCGCTCAACGGCCATGTACCGGTTTTACAGCCCCGGCAAGCGCTGGCGCAGGTTGTCGATGAGGCTGTCCAGCTCACTGCTGATGTGGGTGGCAACCTTCTTGCTGCGCAGCGTTTCCTCTGCGCTCAGCGGTTCGCGGTTGGCCTGCTGGGCCTCGATGACCTCCAGGGTTGCGTCGGAAGGATCATTGTTCTGTGCCTGACGCTGGGCAAGCCAGCCAGCGATCACTGCCTGTGGTGCTTCGCAATCGAGGATCATAAACGGCACGCCGGTGTTTTCGGCGACTTTTGCCGCTGCATCACGCTGCCCATGCTTGAGGTAGGTGGCATCGATCACTACCGAGAAGCCTGCGCGAAGGGTTATACCGGCAAGTTCGTGCAGGTGTGCATAGGTTGCATCGTTGGCTTGCGCGCCATACATCTCTTCATCTCGCCCGGCAAACAGGCGCTTGCGCTCTATGTCCGAACGCAGGCGAATGGCGCCCAGCGATTCCACCAGGCGCATTGCGACATGGCTTTTGCCGACGGCTGATACACCGTGGGTAATTGTCAGGAACGGTGAGGGAATGGCGCTGTAGCTTTCGGCCAGATTGGCGTAGTTGCGGTATTGACGAAGCGTCGCTGCGCGCTGCACACCGTCGGCATCGGATGGCTGGCTGAACAGGGCCACTTTGGCACGAACCATCGCCCGATAAGCCTTGTAGAAATTCAGCAGTTCCAGGCCTGCGTAGTCGCCGGTGACTTCCAGGTACTGGCTGATCAGGCGCCGGGAAAGGGATTTCAGGCCGCGGTCCTCAAGGTCCATTGCCAGGAAGCCGATGTCGGCGTACACGTCGGTCTTGCGGAACGGTTCGTTGAACTCGATGCAGTCAAACAGCACGACCTTGCCGTCAATCACTGTCGCGTTGCCCAGATGGATGTCGCCGTGGCATTCGCGGATGAATCCGTCGGCCTTGCGCTGAGCCAGCAGTGGCTTGAGCCGCGCAAAGCTCGACTCTGCCCACGCCTGCAGGGCATCGAGCTGTGCCAGGTCGGATTTTTCGCTGATCAGTGGACGAATCTGCTCAAAATTCTGTACCACAGGGGCCATCACGCTGTCTGGCGAGCCCAGTTCGCTTTCGGTTCCGACCTGCGGCGAGCTGAGGTGGAAGCCTGCGATCTGGCGCGCCAGTTCGTCGATATGCGCAGTGGTCACCTCGCCGTTGGCCTGCAGGGTGCTGAGCAGGCCGTCCTGTGAAAACTGCTTCATCTTCAAGGCGTATTCGATGACTTCGCCGTCGCCGCCCAATTGCGGCGCGTCGACGGTGCCGGTGATCGGCAGCACTTCGATGTAGAGGTCGTCGGTCAGGCGCTGATTGAGGCGCAGCTCTTCGTGGCAGAAATGCTTACGCAGAGCCAGCGTAGTAAAATCCAGGAAACCGAAGTTCATCGGCTTCTTGAATTTGTAGGCATACGGGCCAGTCAGCAGAACCCACGAAATGTGCGTTTCGATGAGCTGGAAATTCTCCACCGGATGTGGGAAAAGAGCAGGGTTCTGCAGGGCAGCGATCAAAGACTGGCTCACGGGCGATCCTTCAGGAATGTGTTCAAAATGTAAGTACGCGATGCCGCCATTATGGCCGCTTGGCGCGAGGCTGCAAACCGCTGACTCGGGCGTCTGTCGATCCTTGCTAAAGTGCGTATAATCCGCGCCCATGACTCGATCCCGCACCTCTCGTTCTCCTAAAAAGCAACCTCCTCGCAGCCTGAACAAGTGGCTGGGCTGGGCGTTGAAGCTCGGTATTGTCGGCCTGGTTCTGCTGGGCGGCCTGGCCATTTACCTCGATGCAATCGTTCAGGAGAAGTTCTCCGGCAAGCGCTGGACCATTCCGGCCAAGGTCTATGCACGACCGCTGGAGCTGTTCGTCGGACAGAAGCTGAGCCGCGATGATTTTCTCATCGAACTCGACGCCTTGGGTTATCGCCGCGAAAGCGTCGCGAATGGTCCTGGCGCTGCGGCGGTGAATGGCAATACCGTCGACCTCAACACGCGGGGTTTCCAGTTCTACGAAGGCACTGATGCGGCTCAGCAGGTGCGCGTGCGCTTTTCCGGTGATTACGTCGCCGACCTGTCGTCGGGCAATGGTGCCAAGCTTGCCGTGGCGCGGCTTGAGCCCTTGCTGATCGGCGGGCTTTACCCGAAGAACCTCGAAGACCGGATCCTGATCAAGCTTGATCAGGCACCGCCGTATCTGCTCGACGGGCTGGTGGCGGTCGAGGACCGCGATTTCTATCACCACTTCGGCGTGTCGCCCAAGTCCATTGCCCGGGCTATCTGGGTGAATACTTCGCAAGGGCAGATGCGCCAGGGCGGCAGTACGCTGACCCAGCAGTTGGTCAAGAACTTCTACCTGACCAACGAGCGCAGCCTGACCCGCAAGCTCACCGAAGCCATGATGGCGGTCTTGCTGGAGATCCATTACAGCAAGCAGGAAATCCTCGAGGCTTACCTCAATGAAGTGTTTGTCGGTCAGGACGGTCAGCGTGCAGTGCACGGTTTTGGTCTGGCCAGTCAGTATTTCTTCAGCCAGCCGCTTTCCGAACTGAAGATTCATCAGGTGGCGATGCTGGTCGGGCTGGTCAAGGGGCCGTCCTTCTACAACCCGCGCCGCAATCCCGAGCGTGCTCTGGAGCGTCGTAATCTGGTGCTCGACCTGTTTGAGCAGCAAGGTGTGGCAACCCCCGAAGTGGTGGCCGCCGCGAAGAAATTGTCACTGGGTGTGACCAAGACCGGCACGCTCGCCGACAGCTCGTTCCCGGCTTTTCTGGATCTGGTCAAGCGCCAGTTACGCGAAGACTATCGCGATGAAGACTTGACCGAAGAAGGGCTGCGGATCTTTACCAGCTTTGATCCGATCCTGCAGATGAAGTCCCAGGCCGCTATGGACGACACGTTCAAAAAGCTCGCCGGGCGCAAGGGTGTTGATGAAGTAGAGGCGGGTATGGTCGTCACCAACCCGGAGACCGGTGAGGTGCAGGCGCTGATTGGCGGTCGCGAGGCCGGGTTCTCGGGTTTCAACCGGGCGATCGATGCAGTGCGTCCGATAGGCTCGCTGGTCAAGCCGGCTATTTACCTGACCGCACTGGAACGTCCGAGCCAGTACACGCTGACCAGCTGGATTGCCGACGAACTGTTTCAGGTCAAGGGCGCTGATGGCCAGATCTGGAAACCGCAGAACTACGATCACAAGTCGCATGGCAACATCTTTCTGTATCAAGGGCTGGCGCATTCCTACAACCTGTCGACTGCCAAGCTGGGCCTTGAGCTGGGTATTCCAACTGTCTTCAAGACACTGGCCAAACTGGGTGTAACGCGTGAGTGGCCTGCTTATCCGTCGATGCTGCTGGGTGCGGGTGGCTTGAGTCCGATGGAAGTCGCCACCATGTACCAGACCATCGCCAGCGGCGGGTTCAATACGCCGATGCGTGGTATTCGCAGTGTGCTGACCGCCGAAGGTGAACCGCTCAAGCGTTATCCGTTCAAGATCGAGCAGCGTTTCGATCCGGGTGCCATTTACCTGGTACAGAATGCGATGCAGCGGGTCATGCGCGAAGGGACGGGCAAATCTGTTTACAACGTGTTGCCGAGCTCGCTGAATCTGGCGGGCAAGACCGGCACCAGTAATGACTCGCGCGACAGCTGGTTCGCCGGTTTCAGTCAGGATCTGCTGGCCGTAGTGTGGATGGGCCGTGATGATAACGGCAAGACACCGTTTACTGGCGCCACTGGTGCCTTGCAGGTCTGGACCAGCTTTATGCGCAAGGCCAATCCGCTGCCGCTGGACATGGCGATGCCGGATAACGTCGTTCAGGCATGGGTCGATGCGCAGACAGGCCAGGGTTCTGACTCAAGCTGCCCGAATGCAGTGCAGATGCCGTATATTCGCGGCAGTGAGCCCCAGCCCGGCGCGACATGCGGCGGCGCTCCGGCACCTGCCACTGAGGTGATGGACTGGGTCAAGGGTTGGTTGAACTAGGCAATCGAGGTTTTGAAGTGAATAAATGGTGGATTCCAGCTTTAACGGCACTGGCCTTGCTGAACGGCTGCGCCAGTGTGGAACGCGGCTCGATTCCGGTCGTGGATTCGAGCTCCAAGGTGTCCAACGGCGAGCGCGCGGCAGCGTCGCGTAATGGCACTTACCGAACCAACACCGCCCCGGTTCAGCAGCCGCAAGCCGTGCCGCAGGATTCGGGTGTCGTGGTGATGGTGCCGGGTGCGGGTGGTGCCGATGCAGGGCAGAGCTTCTCTGCGCCGACCAGTCAGGCGCCGTTCAGTGTCAACACGCCGCCTGTCGATGCCGCTCCGGTCAATCAGGCCCCGATCAGCCCGGCTCCGGCGAACAACAGTTACAGCATGCCGGCTGCCTCTGCACCGACCGGCATTCCGTCCAGTGGCGGCGGTCTGTCAGAGGACGAGCAGCTTGACGGGCCGGTACTGGCGTTGCTGACCACGGCACAGCAACAGCAGAGCGGTGGCGACCTCAACGGCGCATCCTCAAGCCTGGAGCGCGCGCAGCGTGTCGCCCCGCGTGAGCCTCAGGTGCTTTATCGTCTGGCTCAGGTGCGTCTGGCTCAGGGCGATGCAGCCCAGGCCGAGCAACTGGCTCGTCGCGGTCTGACCTACGCCAACGGGCGTACCAGCCTTCAGGCCAGCCTTTGGGGTCTGATCGCCCAGTCTCGCGAAAAGCAGGGTGACGCGGCCGGTGCTGCGCTGGCTCGCCAAAAGGCTCGCTGATGGACGTGCGTTTACCTGAGGTGGCTGAGCAGTTGCTGTTGATAGAGCGCGAGTTGCGCGCGCTGGGCTGGTGGGATGCGACGCCGCCCAGCGAGCAGGCGCTTGCGAGTCAGGAACCGTTCAGCGTCGATACGCTCGAGTTCGCGCAGTGGCTGCAATGGATCTTCCTGCCGCGCATGAAAGTCATCCTCGAGCGTGACCTGCCGCTGCCCAATGCGTCCGGCATTCTGGAGATGGCCGAGATGGTCTATGCCGGGCGCCTGAGCGAAACCCGGCTGCTGCAGCAGCATCTGGCACGGTTCGACCAGTTGATTACGGCCGCTCGCTGAGCCAATCCTCTAGCGACAGAATTCGCTGATGGCTTTCTCGGTTTCTTCGGTACGCGTCTTGCGGTTTTCTTCCGTAAGACGCCTCGATTCTCCTCCAACCTGCTCGCGCACTCGCGGATTGTTCTGCAACTGCGCGAGGTTGGTGCGCAGGGTTTCGCAATTCTCCGCGCGTTTCGCTTCCTGAGCCTTCACCTGACTTTTGACTTTCTGGTCAATAACGCGTTGCTGTGCAGCTCCGTCGTCCGCAGGAGTGCTGGGCGCAGAGGCAGGCGGCGGCGTCTGCACATTGATTTCCTGCACCTGCTGGCCGGTGGGGGGTTGAGCATCAAAATGCGTCACGCCCTGAGCGTCGACCCACTTATAGATTGAGGCGGCCTGGCTGGTTGTGCTGAGGGCCAGTGCGGCGGCGAGAATCATCCAATGCATGTCGTGTCCTTGAGAGTCTGTGCACACAGAAAACTACCATAACGGTGCATTTCAGTCCGAAACGGTGCGATTTCGCCGGTCCTCTGTCAAGAAAGCGCACGGATCACTTGACTTGAAGGGGGGGAATCACAACAATCCAAAGTTCGCTGTAGAAGGACTGCCAGAAGCAGACCCTCTCAGTAGATCATGAGGCGCACACCCGCGCCGACCTGTAACACCCGCAACGCGTTACCTCGCGCTGGGTGGGAATGTTCCGCAACACTCAGGGACCTCCCAATACTTGCTCAGTCAGTGCTGACGTAGTCGGCGACCACCGTCGCTCATGCTCTGCTGGCAGTAAACCTATTAAGACCCGTCCCGGAGTGGGCGGTATTCTGGCGTTTTAGAGGTGAACAACGTGGAGCTTTTATCTGGCGCTGAAATGGTCGTCCGCTTTTTGCGTGACGAAGGCGTTGAGCATATCTATGGGTACCCGGGTGGTGCTCTCCTGCATGTCTACGATGCCCTGTTCAAAGAACCGGCGGTAAGCCATATCCTTGTTCGCCATGAGCAGGCTGCCACGCACATGGCCGATGGCTATGCGCGGGCTACCGGCAAGGCGGGCGTGGTGCTGGTGACGTCCGGCCCAGGTGCAACCAATGCCATTACCGGTATCGCCACGGCGTACATGGACTCCATTCCGATGGTGGTTCTGTCTGGTCAGGTAGCGAGTACGCTGGTGGGTACCGATGCCTTCCAGGAGACCGACATGATCGGTATCTCCCGGCCAATCGTGAAGCACAGCTTCATGATCAAGCACCCGTCGGAAATCCCGGAAGTCCTGAAAAAGGCTTTCTACCTGGCGCAGTCCGGTCGTCCGGGCCCTGTAGTAGTCGACATTCCGAAAGACATGACTAACCCGGCCGAGAAATTCGAATACGTCTTTCCGAAAAAAGCCAAGCTGCGCTCCTACAGCCCGGCGGTTCGTGGCCATTCCGGCCAGATCCGCAAAGCCGTCGAGATGCTGCTGGCGGCCAAGCGTCCTATCGTCTACGCCGGTGGCGGCGTGATCATGGGCAATGCTTCGGCGCAACTGACCGAACTGGCGCAACTGCTCAATGCTCCGGTCACCAATACCCTGATGGGGCTTGGCTGCTATCCGGGCACGGATCGTCAGTTCGTCGGTATGCTCGGGATGCACGGCAGCTACACCGCCAACCTCGCGATGCACCACACCGACGTCATTCTGGCTGTAGGCGCGCGCTTTGATGACCGTGTCATCAATGGCGCGAGCAAGTTCTGCCCGAACGCAAAAATCATCCACATCGACATCGACCCGGCTTCGATCTCCAAGACCATCAAGGCCGACGTGCCTATCGTCGGTCCTGTCGAAAGCGTGCTGACCGAAATGGTCGCCACTTTGAAAGAGATCGGCGAGACACCTGACAAGGCATCCGTTGCCGCGTGGTGGAAGCAGATTGACGAGTGGCGCGGTGCGGGTGATCTGTTCCCGTACAACCGTGGCGATGGCACGGTCATCAAGCCGCAAGCCGTTATCGAAACGCTGTGCGAAGTCACCAAGGGCGACGCTTACGTCACCTCGGACGTTGGCCAGCATCAGATGTTCGCTGCGCAGTACTACCGTTTCAACAAGCCGAACCGCTGGATCAACTCGGGCGGTCTGGGCACGATGGGCTTTGGCTTCCCGGCTGCGATGGGCGTCAAGCTGAGCTTTCCGGATGCGCACGTTGCCTGTGTGACCGGTGAAGGCAGTATCCAGATGAACATTCAGGAACTGTCGACCTGTCTGCAATACGGCTTGCCGGTGAAGATCATCCTGCTCAATAACGGTGTTCTGGGCATGGTCCGTCAGTGGCAGGACATGAGCTATGGCTCGCGTCACTCGCATTCCTACATGGAATCGCTGCCTGATTTCGTCAAGCTGGTCGAAGCCTATGGCCACGTCGGCATGCGTATCACTGACCTGAAGGACTTGAAGCCGAAGATGGAAGAAGCTTTTGCCATGACTGATCGTCTGGTGTTCATGGATATTCAGGTCGATGTGACCGAGCACGTCTACCCGATGCAGATCAAGGACGGCTCCATGCGCGATATGTGGTTGAGCAAGACGGAGCGGACATAATCATGCGCCATATCATTTCCCTGCTGCTGGAAAACGAACCGGGTGCATTGTCTCGCGTCGTCGGTCTGTTCTCCCAGCGCAACTACAACATCGAAAGCCTGACGGTTGCGCCGACCGAAGACCCGACCCTGTCGCGTCTGACGCTCACCACCGTAGGCCATGATGAGGTGATCGAGCAGATCACCAAGAACCTCAACAAACTTATCGAAGTGGTCAAGCTGGTCGACCTGTCGGAAAGCGCTCACATCGAGCGCGAACTGATGTTGGTCAAGGTCAAGGCCACTGGCGCGCAGCGTGCCGAGATCAAGCGCACCACGGATATTTTCCGCGGGCAGATCGTCGACGTGACCGCCAGCGTTTATACCGTGCAGCTGAGCGGCACGAGCGACAAACTGGACAGCTTTATTCAGGCCATCGGCACCGCCGCTATCCTGGAAACAGTACGTAGCGGCGTAACGGGCATTGCCCGTGGCGACAAAGTGCTGAGCATTTAAATCAATTAAGCAAATGGCCTGAACGGCCAAGATAACAGGGGATTTCCATGAAAGTTTTCTACGACAAAGACTGTGACCTTTCGATCATCCAGGGCAAGAAAGTCGCCATCATCGGTTACGGTTCGCAAGGCCACGCTCAAGCGTGCAACCTGAAAGACTCCGGCGTTGATGTCACTGTTGGCCTGCGTAAAGGTTCGGCTACTGTCGCCAAGGCCGAGGCTCATGGCCTGAAAGTGACTGATGTTGCTTCTGCCGTTGCTGCTGCCGACCTGGTCATGATCCTGACACCGGACGAGTTTCAGTCCCAGCTGTACAAGAACGAAGTCGAGCCGAACCTGAAAAAGGGCGCAACACTGGCGTTCTCCCACGGCTTCGCGATTCACTACAACCAGGTTGTACCGCGCGCTGACCTCGACGTGATCATGATCGCGCCAAAAGCTCCAGGCCACACCGTACGTACCGAGTTCGTCAAGGGCGGCGGTATTCCTGACCTGATCGCGGTTTATCAGGATGCTTCCGGCAACGCCAAGAACGTTGCCCTGTCCTACGCTTCGGGTGTTGGCGGCGGCCGTACCGGCATCATCGAAACCACCTTCAAGGACGAGACTGAAACCGACCTGTTCGGCGAGCAGGCTGTTCTGTGCGGCGGTACTGTCGAGCTGGTAAAAGCTGGTTTCGAAACACTGGTTGAAGCTGGCTACGCGCCGGAAATGGCCTACTTCGAGTGCCTGCACGAACTGAAGCTGATCGTTGATCTCATGTACGAAGGCGGTATCGCCAACATGAACTACTCGATCTCCAACAACGCCGAATACGGCGAGTACGTGACCGGCCCTGAAGTTATCAACGCTGAATCCCGCCAGGCCATGCGCAACGCTCTGAAGCGCATCCAGGATGGTGAATACGCGAAGATGTTCATCAGCGAAGGCGCTACCGGCTACCCATCGATGACCGCCAAGCGTCGTAACAACGCTGCCCACGGCATCGAAATCATCGGCGAGAAACTGCGCTCGATGATGCCTTGGATCGCTGCGAACAAAATCGTCGACAAAGACAAGAACTAAGCTTTAGCTTCGCAAAAAAAACGCGGCCAATCGGTCGCGTTTTTTCGTTATGGGTCAGGCTCTGGTATAAAGCTGCATCGTTTGCCGCCGAACCCTCGCGGCAGACCTCTGTCGAACCTTTTCATACCGCTGCAAGGTAATCTCCATGAGCGAACGTCCCGAGGAGCCTAACAAGGCCTCCGACGCTGAAAGTCTGCTACCTATCGATGAACATGTGGAAGAAGGGCATGACGCCGAAGGCCGGCAGGTCCGGCATCGCGGTATCTATCTGCTGCCCAACCTGTTTACCACTGCGAACCTGTTTGCTGGCTTTTACTCCATCATCAGTTCCATGAGCGCACAAAGCGCGATGAGTGCGGGTGATACCGCCGGCGCGAGCAAGTATTTCGCGTTCGCTGCCATTGCGATCTTCGTCGCCATGGTTCTCGACGGGCTGGATGGTCGCGTTGCGCGCATGACCAATACCCAGAGCGCGTTTGGTGCCGAATACGATTCCCTGTCCGACATGGTCGCCTTTGGTGTGGCGCCCGCGCTGCTGGCATTCGGTTGGGCATTGGGTGACATGGGCAAGGTGGGCTGGATGGTCGCCTTCATCTATGTGGCGGGCGCGGCATTGCGTCTGGCGCGCTTCAACACTCAGGTCGGCAAGGCTGACAAACGTTACTTCATCGGTTTGGCTAGCCCGGCTGCGGCAGGTGTTGTGGCCGGCACGGTCTGGGCGTTCAGTGATTTCGGGATTCAGGGTTCGAAGCTGTCGTTCCTGGTGGCCTTGCTGGTTGCGGCGGCAGGCATGCTGATGGTCAGCAACATCAAGTACAACAGCTTCAAGGAGCTGGACCTGAAAGGGCGTGTACCTTTTGTTGCGATTCTGGCCGTGGTGCTGGTGTTTGCCGTGGTATTCAGCGATCCGCCACGTATTCTGCTGCTGATATTCCTCGCCTATGCCCTGTCTGGACCGATTCAGTATCTATTGCGTCGCCGCAAGGCCTAGTCAATGATCTAATTTCCACCATACTCCGTAGTCTATTGGTGCATCAGTTCCCTGGCCTGCGGAGTCATCATGCTAATCAAGCTTCCTTCTTCGTCCGACTCCAAAGAGTCGGACGTCACGCCTGAATCCATCTATCTCTCGCGACGTACATTGCTCGGCGGCTCGCTTGCGGGTCTGGCCGTCACGGCACTGCCACGCTGGGCAAGCGCTGCAGACGCTTCGCGCTATGCGGATGTAGAGCCCGGGAAAGCGCCGGGCTGGTTTGCCGACAAGCTGCCTTCTACAAAATGGCAGGCGGTCAACGTCAAGGATGAGGCGATCACGCCGTTCAAGGACGCGACCCACTACAGCAACTTCTACGAGTTTGGTACCGACAAGGGCGATCCGGCAAAGAATGCCGGTTCCTTGCAGACCGAGCCGTGGAGTGTCGTGATCGATGGCGAAGTCGGCAAGCCGGGCCGCTATGCGCTGGAAGACTTCATGAAGCCTTATCAGCTGGAGGAGCGGATCTATAGGCTGCGCTGCGTCGAAGCCTGGTCGATGGTCATTCCCTGGATGGGCTTTCCTATCTCTGCACTGCTTAAGCAGGTAGAGCCGACCTCGAAGGCCAAATACATTCGCTTCGAAACGCTTGAAGACCCAAAGTCCATGCCTGGGCAACGCTCTGACTTTGCCCTCATCGACTGGCCGTATGTAGAAGGACTGCGGCTGGATGAGGCGATGAATCCATTGGCGATTCTTGCGGTGGGCATGTATGGGCGTGAGTTGCCTAATCAGAACGGCGCGCCGCTGCGTTTGGTGGTGCCTTGGAAGTATGGCTTCAAGAGTGTGAAGTCAATTGTGCGTATCAGTCTGGTCAGTGAGCAGCCGAAGACCACATGGCAAAGCATTGCGGCAAATGAGTACGGCTTCTATGCCAACGTTAACCCGACGGTGGATCACCCTCGTTGGACTCAGGCCCGAGAGCGTCGCTTGCCGAGCGGCCTGTTCAGTCCGAATCTGCGCGACACGAAAATGTTCAACGGTTATGAGGAGGAGGTGGGTGCCTTGTATGCCGGTATGGATTTGCGGAAGGACTATTGATGCGATACCCGTTCTGGCGTCTGGCTGTATTTCTCGCCGCGTGCGTTGCGCCGGTCTGGTGGCTCTATCAGGCATGGATCTTTGCCTTGGGGCCTGATCCGGGCAAGGTTCTGGTAGAAGATTTCGGGCTAGCGACTCTGGTGATGTTGCTGATCACAATGTCCATGACCCCTTTGCAGCGTCTGACTGGCTGGCCGGGGTGGATCGTCGTCCGTCGTCAATTGGGGTTGTGGTGTTTCGCTTATGTGGTGCTGCACATGACGATGTATGCGCTGTTCATTCTCGGGCTGGATTTAGGACAGTTAGGCGTGGAGCTGGTCAAGCGTCCCTATATCATCGTGGGGGCGTTGGCGTTTCTCGGGCTGCTGGCTTTGGCTGTGACGTCCAATCGCTATAGTCAGCGTCGACTCGGAGCGCGCTGGAAGAAGCTACACCGGCTTATATATGTGATTCTGGGGCTGGGCTTGCTGCACATGTTCTGGATTGTCAGGGCTGACCTTAAGGAATGGGCGCTGTATGCGGGGATAGGTGCGTTCCTGTTGCTGCTGCGGATTCCAATGATTACAAGGCGAATCCCGCGTCTTGGAGGTTCTGCCGGGACAGGATCGAAGAAAGTTCAAAATAACGGTTGACGCCCTCTGTGATCTGTCTATAATTCGCCCCACTTCCGGCGCAGACGGAAACGAAAAAGCCTTTTAGATCAATAATTTACAAGGGTTTAGAGTGAAGAGTAAGCGAGGAAGGAGGTCGAGTCTGCAGTGATCGACAGCGGTGAGAAAAAAGAGTTTGACACGCGGTTGTAACGCTGTATAATTCGCCTCCCGCTGATGAGCAACTGAAGAGTTGATCGAAGCCCAAGTGGTTGAAGTTGCAAAGGAAACTTTGAAAACTTCTTAAAATAACCGCTTGACAGATACAAGAGACGCTGTAGAATGCGCGCCTCGGTTGAGACGAAAGCTCTTAACCACCCGCTCTTTAACAACTGAATCAAGCAATTCGTGTGGGTGCTTGTGGTGTCAGACTGAAGTCAACAGATTATCAGCAACCCAAGTTACTCCGCGAGAAATCAAAGATGTAGCCAACGATTGCTGAGCCAAGTTTAGGGTTTTCTCAAAACCCAGTTAGATGTTTGAACTGAAGAGTTTGATCATGGCTCAGATTGAACGCTGGCGGCAGGCCTAACACATGCAAGTCGAGCGGCAGCACGGGTACTTGTACCTGGTGGCGAGCGGCGGACGGGTGAGTAATGCCTAGGAATCTGCCTGGTAGTGGGGGATAACGCTCGGAAACGGACGCTAATACCGCATACGTCCTACGGGAGAAAGCAGGGGACCTTCGGGCCTTGCGCTATCAGATGAGCCTAGGTCGGATTAGCTAGTTGGTGAGGTAATGGCTCACCAAGGCGACGATCCGTAACTGGTCTGAGAGGATGATCAGTCACACTGGAACTGAGACACGGTCCAGACTCCTACGGGAGGCAGCAGTGGGGAATATTGGACAATGGGCGAAAGCCTGATCCAGCCATGCCGCGTGTGTGAAGAAGGTCTTCGGATTGTAAAGCACTTTAAGTTGGGAGGAAGGGCAGTTACCTAATACGTGATTGTTTTGACGTTACCGACAGAATAAGCACCGGCTAACTCTGTGCCAGCAGCCGCGGTAATACAGAGGGTGCAAGCGTTAATCGGAATTACTGGGCGTAAAGCGCGCGTAGGTGGTTTGTTAAGTTGGATGTGAAATCCCCGGGCTCAACCTGGGAACTGCATCCAAAACTGGCAAGCTAGAGTATGGTAGAGGGTGGTGGAATTTCCTGTGTAGCGGTGAAATGCGTAGATATAGGAAGGAACACCAGTGGCGAAGGCGACCACCTGGACTGATACTGACACTGAGGTGCGAAAGCGTGGGGAGCAAACAGGATTAGATACCCTGGTAGTCCACGCCGTAAACGATGTCAACTAGCCGTTGGGAGCCTTGAGCTCTTAGTGGCGCAGCTAACGCATTAAGTTGACCGCCTGGGGAGTACGGCCGCAAGGTTAAAACTCAAATGAATTGACGGGGGCCCGCACAAGCGGTGGAGCATGTGGTTTAATTCGAAGCAACGCGAAGAACCTTACCAGGCCTTGACATCCAATGAACTTTCCAGAGATGGATTGGTGCCTTCGGGAACATTGAGACAGGTGCTGCATGGCTGTCGTCAGCTCGTGTCGTGAGATGTTGGGTTAAGTCCCGTAACGAGCGCAACCCTTGTCCTTAGTTACCAGCACGTTATGGTGGGCACTCTAAGGAGACTGCCGGTGACAAACCGGAGGAAGGTGGGGATGACGTCAAGTCATCATGGCCCTTACGGCCTGGGCTACACACGTGCTACAATGGTCGGTACAGAGGGTTGCCAAGCCGCGAGGTGGAGCTAATCTCACAAAACCGATCGTAGTCCGGATCGCAGTCTGCAACTCGACTGCGTGAAGTCGGAATCGCTAGTAATCGCGAATCAGAATGTCGCGGTGAATACGTTCCCGGGCCTTGTACACACCGCCCGTCACACCATGGGAGTGGGTTGCACCAGAAGTAGCTAGTCTAACCTTCGGGGGGACGGTTACCACGGTGTGATTCATGACTGGGGTGAAGTCGTAACAAGGTAGCCGTAGGGGAACCTGCGGCTGGATCACCTCCTTAATCGACGACTCAGCTGCACCATAAGCACCCACACGAATTGCTTGATTCATTGAAGAAGACGATTAGAAGCAGCTTTAAGCTCCAAGCTGATAGCTCAACGCTAGCGGCTACAAGCTCGAAATTGGGTCTGTAGCTCAGTTGGTTAGAGCGCACCCCTGATAAGGGTGAGGTCGGCAGTTCGAATCTGCCCAGACCCACCAATTTTGTGTGGGAAACGCCTGTAGAAATACGGGGCCATAGCTCAGCTGGGAGAGCGCCTGCCTTGCACGCAGGAGGTCAGCGGTTCGATCCCGCTTGGCTCCACCACTTACTGCTTCTGTTTGAAAGCTTAGAAATGAGCATTCCATTGATCCTGATGATCAGTGCATGAATGTTGATTTCTAGTCTTTGATTAGATCGTTCTTTAAAAATTTGGGTATGTGATAGAAAGAAATAGACCGGGCACCTCTTTCACTGGTGCGTGTCCGGGCTAAGGTAAAGTTTGTGAATGCAAACTTTCGGCGAATGTCGTCTTCACAGTATAACCAGATTGCTTGGGGTTATATGGTCAAGTGAAGAAGCGCATACGGTGGATGCCTTGGCAGTCAGAGGCGATGAAAGACGTGGTAGCCTGCGAAAAGCTTCGGGGAGTCGGCAAACAGACTGTGATCCGGAGATGTCTGAATGGGGGAACCCAGCCATCATAAGATGGTTATCTTGTACTGAATACATAGGTGCAAGAGGCGAACCAGGGGAACTGAAACATCTAAGTACCCTGAGGAAAAGAAATCAACCGAGATTCCCTTAGTAGTGGCGAGCGAACGGGGACCAGCCCTTAAGTTGTATTGAGATTAGCGGAACGTTCTGGAAAGGACGGCCATAGTGGGTGATAGCCCTGTACGCGAAAATCCCTTTGCAATGAAATCGAGTAGGACGGGGCACGAGAAACCTTGTCTGAATATGGGGGGACCATCCTCCAAGGCTAAATACTACTGACTGACCGATAGTGAACCAGTACCGTGAGGGAAAGGCGAAAAGAACCGCGGAGAGCGGAGTGAAATAGATCCTGAAACCGTATGCGTACAAGCAGTGGGAGCCCACTTTGTTGGGTGACTGCGTACCTTTTGTATAATGGGTCAGCGACTTATTTTCAGTGGCGAGCTTAACCGAATAGGGGAGGCGTAGCGAAAGCGAGTCTTAATAGGGCGTCTAGTCGCTGGGAATAGACCCGAAACCGGGCGATCTATCCATGGGCAGGTTGAAGGTTGGGTAACACTAACTGGAGGACCGAACCGACTACCGTTGAAAAGTTAGCGGATGACCTGTGGATCGGAGTGAAAGGCTAATCAAGCTCGGAGATAGCTGGTTCTCCTCGAAAGCTATTTAGGTAGCGCCTCATGTATCACTGTAGGGGGTAGAGCACTGTTTCGGCTAGGGGGTCATCCCGACTTACCAAACCGATGCAAACTCCGAATACCTACAAGTGCCGAGCATGGGAGACACACGGCGGGTGCTAACGTCCGTCGTGAAAAGGGAAACAACCCAGACCGTCAGCTAAGGTCCCAAAGTCATGGTTAAGTGGGAAACGATGTGGGAAGGCTTAGACAGCTAGGAGGTTGGCTTAGAAGCAGCCACCCTTTAAAGAAAGCGTAATAGCTCACTAGTCGAGTCGGCCTGCGCGGAAGATGTAACGGGGCTCAAACCATGCACCGAAGCTACGGGTATCATCTTTTGATGATGCGGTAGAGGAGCGTTCTGTAAGCCTGTGAAGGTGAGTTGAGAAGCTTGCTGGAGGTATCAGAAGTGCGAATGCTGACATGAGTAACGACAATGGGTGTGAAAAACACCCACGCCGAAAGACCAAGGTTTCCTGCGCAACGTTAATCGACGCAGGGTTAGTCGGCCCCTAAGGCGAGGCTGAAAAGCGTAGTCGATGGAAAACAGGTTAATATTCCTGTACTTCTGGTTATTGCGATGGAGGGACGGAGAAGGCTAGGCCAGCCTGGCGTTGGTTGTCCAGGTTTAAGGTGGTAGGCTGAGATCTTAGGTAAATCCGGGATTTCAAGGCCGAGAGCTGATGACGAGTGTTCTTTAGAACACGAAGTGGTTGATGCCATGCTTCCAAGAAAAGCTTCTAAGCTTCAGGTAACCAGGAACCGTACCCCAAACCGACACAGGTGGTTGGGTAGAGAATACCAAGGCGCTTGAGAGAACTCGGGTGAAGGAACTAGGCAAAATGGCACCGTAACTTCGGGAGAAGGTGCGCCGGTGAGGGTGAAGCATTTACTGCGTAAGCCCACGCCGGTCGAAGATACCAGGCCGCTGCGACTGTTTATTAAAAACACAGCACTCTGCAAACACGAAAGTGGACGTATAGGGTGTGACGCCTGCCCGGTGCCGGAAGGTTAATTGATGGGGTTAGCGCAAGCGAAGCTCTTGATCGAAGCCCCGGTAAACGGCGGCCGTAACTATAACGGTCCTAAGGTAGCGAAATTCCTTGTCGGGTAAGTTCCGACCTGCACGAATGGCGTAACGATGGCGGCGCTGTCTCCACCCGAGACTCAGTGAAATTGAAATCGCTGTGAAGATGCAGTGTATCCGCGGCTAGACGGAAAGACCCCGTGAACCTTTACTATAGCTTTGCACTGGACTTTGAATTTGCTTGTGTAGGATAGGTGGGAGGCTTTGAAGCGTGGACGCCAGTCTGCGTGGAGCCAACCTTGAAATACCACCCTGGCAACTTTGAGGTTCTAACTCAGGTCCGTTATCCGGATCGAGGACAGTGTATGGTGGGTAGTTTGACTGGGGCGGTCTCCTCCTAAAGAGTAACGGAGGAGTACGAAGGTGCGCTCAGACCGGTCGGAAATCGGTCGTAGAGTATAAAGGCAAAAGCGCGCTTGACTGCGAGACAGACACGTCGAGCAGGTACGAAAGTAGGTCTTAGTGATCCGGTGGTTCTGTATGGAAGGGCCATCGCTCAACGGATAAAAGGTACTCCGGGGATAACAGGCTGATACCGCCCAAGAGTTCATATCGACGGCGGTGTTTGGCACCTCGATGTCGGCTCATCACATCCTGGGGCTGAAGCCGGTCCCAAGGGTATGGCTGTTCGCCATTTAAAGTGGTACGCGAGCTGGGTTTAGAACGTCGTGAGACAGTTCGGTCCCTATCTGCCGTGGACGTTTGAGATTTGAGAGGGGCTGCTCCTAGTACGAGAGGACCGGAGTGGACGAACCTCTGGTGTTCCGGTTGTCACGCCAGTGGCATTGCCGGGTAGCTATGTTCGGAAAAGATAACCGCTGAAAGCATCTAAGCGGGAAACTTGCCTCAAGATGAGATCTCACTGGAACCTTGAGTTCCCTAAAGGGCCGTCGAAGACTACGACGTTGATAGGTTGGGTGTGTAAGCGCTGTGAGGCGTTGAGCTAACCAATACTAATTGCCCGTGAGGCTTGACCATATAACACCCAAGCAATTTGAGTGGACTTCCTGACAGGAGCATCAGATTGCGGTGACTGTGAAGACGACACGAACCGAAAGTTTGCGTCACAAACGCACCGAGCTATCACATACCCGATTTGCTGAAGCGCGCCGCATGGCACGATTCGGTACCCGAATTTCTTGACGACCATAGAACATTGGAACCACCTGATCCCATCCCGAACTCAGCAGTGAAACGATGTATCGCCGATGGTAGTGTGGGGTTTCCCCATGTGAGAGTAGGTCATCGTCAAGATTAAATTCCAGAAACCCTCATCGCTTACGCGTTGAGGGTTTTTGTTTGTCTGGGGTTCCACAAACCTCTGTATTCTCCTGAACTCATAACCCCGCCTTTCAGTATTGAAGCCAGAGACTCCCCCTCTAGCTCAGTTGAACGCCCCCATGCCTGCCAGCCTGCTACCGGGGCGCAGATGGAAGCTGCTCAGCACTGGCAGGCTTCCGTCCGGCTGACGCTTCGCATCCCAACCAATATCCGAGACATCTTCAAAGTCAGCGTCGGTTACAGGCGTTTGCAGCGCCCACGAGTTGTGGGCCATATCCAGTCCTTCGCTGTTTACAATCAAACGTCCCTTGTAGGCAATATTGTTGAGCAGGTGGCTGAGAGGGATCAGCGAGCCGTCTGGCGCGATACCCGCCATGTTGTAGTTTGCGCCATTGGAAAAAGCCGTGTTGTTGATGAAGTCCAGTGCCAATGTATGGTGATTGGCGTAGAAACCGGCGGATTTGTTGTCGAAGGCAACTGAATTACGGACGATATGTTTCACGCCGTTGGGCACATACTTGCCACCGTATCCGCCCGCTTTGATCCCATTACCGTTGCCCGCTTCGAGTTTGGTGTGCGTGCCAGGCAGGTAACCTTGCTGCCATGCCCACGAGTTTTCGATGGTTACCGGCGAGAAGGCATTGATCAGGTCAAAGCCGTCGTCGGAATTGGCCCAGGCTCTGCAACCGCGAAATACATTGCCTGGATGGCCCGCCTTGATGTGCGCGCCGAAGCCGTCAGCGCTCTGACCTGCGCCGTTTGAGGTGTAAGGATCGTAGTTGTGGTGGGAGTCGGTATTGAGTACCAGGTTATAACCGCCGTTCTGAATGAACAGGCCTGGCCCCATGTTGTGATGCAAGTTGAGTTGCTCGAAAGTGTTGTGGCTGCCGCTGTTCCAGATGCCCCAGGACTCGTGATTGAGATGGTTATCCGGCTGCTGCGGTACGCCCGTTACCTCCAGCCCCTTCAGGTGTAACCAGCTACCGGTAACGTTGAAGCCTTTGACGCGACAATCGTCTTTCATGGCCGAGAAATCGAAGACCGGTGTTTCGCCCGGATAGGCCCAGTAACGTATAGGTTTGTTTTCGCTGCCGCTGTTGTTCAGGGTGATGGCATTGACGGTGTCTGTACGGGTAGCGCAGCTGTTGATGCCTGCTGTGTAGGCATAGACTCCGTGTCGCCAGCTTTTGCGGCCAGCGTCTCGTAATCGTATGCGTGTTTGCTGCACCCCATTGTGAATTCAATGAATAAAGAGTCTGTTTGTGCAAGGCCTGCAATAGAGACTGTCAGAAATTTTGTGTTCGGGCATAACATGTAGCTAGAGGTGCATGTATGCCGACCAAAAAGAAGTCCGCCAATGCAACAGCGAGGGAGTTGCCCTCGATTCCCCAAGAGCTGATCGAGCAGTTTGTTAAAGGCCCGATGAGCGCCGAAGCCATTCAAGACGCGTCCATGGCGTTCAAGAAGGCTCTGATCGAGCGTGCGCTAGGCGCCGAGCTGGGTCACCACCTTGGTTATCCTCAGGGCGCGGAGCGCCCTGAGGAGTCGACCAATCAGCGCAATGGCAAAAGCAGCAAGACGGTTCTGACCGACGACGGGCCGCTTCGCCTGGATATCCCCAGAGACCGCGATGGTAGCTTCGCCCCGATCCTGATTCCCAAGCACGAACGACGTTTTACAGGCTTCGACGACAAGATAATTGCCATGTACGCCCGGGGCATGACGGTGCGTGAGATCCGCGCTTTTCTATCTGAGCAGTATGGAACTGACGTGTCCCATGACTTCATCAGCTCAGTCACCGATGCGGTCATGGAAGAGGTGGGCGCTTGGCAGCAACGACCCTTGGAACCGATGTATCCGGTGATCTTCTTCGATGCGTTACGGGTCAAAATCCGGGACGAGGGGTTAGTGTGCAACAAGGCTATTTATCTGGCGCTGGGGGTATTACCTGATGGCACGCGCGACATTCTGGGTATATGGATCGAGAGCACCGAGGGTGCCAAGTTTTGGATGAAGGTGTTCAACGACCTCAAGACTCGTGGCGTTGAAGATGTTCTGATCGCCGTCACGGATGGCCTCAAAGGAATACCGGAGGCGTTGGGGGCGGTTTTTCCTGCCACGACGCTGCAAACCTGCATCGTGCATCTGATCCGCAACAGCTTGGACTATGCCGCTTGGGATAAACGTCGGGCACTGGCCAAAGCACTCAAGCCGATCTACCAGGCGATCAATGCCGATGTGGCTGAGCAAGAGCTTAACGCCTTTGAAGCGGGCCCCTGGGGCAAGCAGTATCCGACTGTAGTTGCTGCATGGCGTCGCGCCTGGGATCGGGTTATACCGTTTTTTGTTTTTCCGGCGGGCATTCGCAAAGTGGTTTACACGACCAATGCCATCGAGAGCATCAATGCCCAGTTACGCAAGATCATCAAGACTCGAGGGCACTTCCCGACCGATGAGGCTGCGACGAAACTGATATGGCTTGGGTTGCGCAACATCACCGCCAACTGGGGTCATGCGGCACACGACTGGAAAGTGGCAATGAATCAATTTGCGATCCTGTACGGAGACCGATTTACCAGCCCGAACACAAAAAAACTGATACTCCCCTGCAATATGGCCTCACTCAATTCAAAGACAATAAAAAAGGCCGCATTCTCATGCGGCCTTCTGACTACAGCTAACGACCCTTACGAAGCCAGCTCTGGAACCGCTGGCTTCACTTCATCGCGACGCTGAATGTATTTCCAGTCAGCCTCATCGATGTATATCCCGTTAGGCCCGCTGCCGCCTTCCAGGTCGATTGCCACATGGGCGGAGACCTGTGGCTTCACACTTGCCAGAATCGGAACGAAGCCCAGTTGCAGGCTCGTTTCCAGCAGCGCAGCCTGGTTCTTCTCATCGATGTCTGCTGCTTCGTCCAGGTAATAAGGCAAGCGCACCCGACCAGCCTGATCCCGATCCATCAAGTGCAGCAACAGGTACATGTTGGTCAATGCCTTGATGGTCATCGTCGTGCCGTTGGAAGCTGCGCCGTCGATATCGGTGTGGATAACCGGCTGACCATTGACCTTGGTGATCTCGAATGCCAGTTCGAACAAGTCCTTCAAGCCCAGCTGGTTATGATTGGCAGCCACAAGTCGCGCCAGATATTCCTTGGCCTCTTCGTTCTTGTTGTCCTGCTCGGCGCTCTGGCTCAGGTCGAAGACTGATAGTGTCTCGCCTTCTTCATATTGCCCGGCGCTGTGGATAATCTGATCGATGTGCTTGAGTGCTTCCTTGTTCGGCGCGAGCACGATACGGAAGCTTGCCAGGTTAGAGACTTGACGCTTGTTGATCTCGCGGTTGAACAGCGCCAGTTGATGCTCAAGGCTATCGTAGTCGCTACGAATATTGCGCAGGGTGCGGGCGATGTCAGTAACCGCAGCGCGACGAGCCTTGCCCAGCGTAAGTGCCTCATCGGTACGGTGTGCGTAGGCATTGATCAGCAGTTGCAGGCGACGCTCCATGTCGTCCTCGCTGTCGAATTTGGCCACGCCCTTGAGGCGAACCTGGGCATACAGCGCTTCGATCTGCCCATCGCTGCGCAACAGACCTTGCCAGCTGTCCTGATAATCGTTGAGCAGTGGCAACAGGTTATCCATGGAATCATCAATCGGGTCCATGAACGGCGTGCCGAACGGCAGATCCGCAGGCAACAACTGGCGGCGATGTAGCGCGTCGTCCAGCGTGCGTTGCTTGGATTCCATGTCACCAATCTGACGGGCGATCAGTTGCAGCTTGGCCGAGAGCTGCTGGACGCGCTCAGTGAACGCATCACTGGAGCGCTTCAGTTCATCCTGAGCGGCTTCCATCTGCGCCAGCTCTTCCAGCTTGCCGGACTCCTCTGCGCTCAAGGTCTGGCAACGGCGGAAGTCTTCAAGTGCCTTTTGCGCATCCAGCACCTGCTGGTACAGCGATTCGGTCTGGGTCTTGCTCGCCGAACGGTCGGCGGCCACAGCCTGCTGGGTTTTCAGTTGCTTGAGCTCTTTTTCCAAACGCTCTTTCTGATCGCGTAGCGCAGCACGATCGGCCAGCGCCTGCAGGGCAGGAGGCTCGATACTCGACAGGTTGATGGTCAGCCCGGGTACGGCGAATTGATCGCCCTTGAAGCCATCCAGAATGGTCTCCAGCGATTTGACCCACGCGTCGCCGTCGTCCAGCGCAATACCTTGCTCACCCAGTGGCAGGCTGAACAGCGCGCTGTTGAACAGGCGCATCAGGCGTTCTACGTCCGGCTGGGAGAACTCTTCACGCAGACGGGCGTAACTGTTGTTGTCCGCGTGGTCGAGCTGTTGCTTGACCGACTTGAGGCGTTTCTCCAGGTCGCGCAGACGCTCGTCCAGGTCTTCGGCGCTGAACTGCCGGGACTGGGCCAGCGCACCGGCCAGCTCATCGTGAGCATCCTTGGCTGCAAGCAGTTGCTGCTCCAGCACCTTGACGTCATCGACCAGCGCGAAACGATTCTTCAGCACCGACAGCTCTCCGACCCAGCGCTGGATGCTGCTGATCTCGCGCTCCAGACGCATCAGTTCCTGAGTGCTGCTGCGCTGATCGTTCTGCATCTCATCCTGCTGAGCACGGTAATGCTCGGCCTGAGCGACCAGTTCTTCCTTGCGCGCGCCAGAGTAGTCCGACCAAGTGCCAAGCAGTGAATCAAGGATCGGCGACAGACGATGCAGTTTGCCGCGCAACAGATCACGCTGTTTGACCCCGGCAGCCAGTGCCTCGACCAGCGGGCCAGCCAGTACCAGCGAGTTGTAATCCTGTTCCATGCGCCGCACGTCGCGGAAAGCTTCTTCACAGGCGGCGATGTAGTCGACGCTGCCCGAACGCAGGCTGTGCTCGAACGCATCGAGAAACAGCTGCTTGAGTTTGGCTGCCGTGATTTCACGCATGTGCAGCAGGTTGATGAAAAGCGCGCGGAAAGTCTTCAGGCTCTGCTCGCTGGTGGAGCGTAGCGGGATCAGGGTCAGGTCCAGCGGGATCGAGGTATGACCGCCGACCAGCAGGCGGCGCAACTCGTCCGGCTTGAGTTCGTAGGCTTTCAGGCCCTGGCTTTCCAGGTTGCTGAACAGCTCTTTCTGACGCAGGCAGTTGTCGTTCTTCTGGTAATGACCCAGGTCCAGCTCGCCGGCATAGGCAAAGAACTGGTGGCCGAAACCGCCACCCGGGCCGCGGCCTACCACGCCAATCACATGCGGGCCGTGGGGCAGGGAGACTTCCACCAGAATGTAACTGGTGTCGGTGGCAAAGTAGAAGCGCCGGGACTGCTCAAGGCTGTACTTGCCGAAGCTCATGTCCGACATGCGTGCCAGAATCGGGAATTGCAGGGCGTTGATCGAGGCGCTCTTGCCCAGGTTGTTCGCGCCATACACCGACAGCGGGTTTTCCAGCGGGAACAGGCCGAGGCTGTAACCGGCGGTGTTCAACAGGGCAAAGCGGCGGATGCCATAACGTTCCTGGCTCATGTGTCCATCTCCTGTTGTTGCTCATCGGCGATTGCCCGGGCAAGTGCCTCTTCCTCGGTTTCTTCACCGAATTCAGCCAGGTCCAGCGGGTCATCGGTTTCCAGCAGCTTCTCGTCGCTGTCGTCATCGATGAGCACAGGCGTTGGCAGTGGCAGGGCGCTATGCAGGCTGGCCGCCAGATCGCGGTCCTGTTGCACCGACAGGCATACATCGAGAAAACGGTGCATCGGCGGCAGGAAGCGGTAGATAGCGACCTCTTCACTGGCAAAACCCAGTTGCGTCATGCGGCGCATGATCTTCTCTTCAAGCTCTTCCTGGGTCTGCACTTCCGCCTGAAGAAACAGGTCCCGGTACTTTTCCAGCATCGAAGGCAGTTCGTCACGGCCCAGACTGCCGCCATCCAGCACGGCCATCGGGTCACGGCCCTGATCGGCCAGATGCTCGACGAGGATGAAGGTGAACAGCGCCAGACGCTGAGCGGTCTTGTTGACCTGCGCGGCGGCCAGTTCAGGCACGAAATAGTAGAAACCGCGGGTGTCGCAGATCAGTTCGTAGCCCAATGCCTTGAACAGCGCGCGGTACTGGTCCTGGCAGTTGGAGAGTTGGGCATACAGCTCCGGGTCACGGCGGCTGATGTGATAGCCCTTGAACAGCTCGCGAAAGATCGGCGCGAGCTGGGACATTTCGGATAGATCAAGATGCATGAACAGGGCTCTCGGAATGCTCTGGCTGCTCGTCTTTTGCGGCGAGCAGGGCAAAGGAGCGCAGGCTGACGCGGTGCTCCCGGGTGAAATATTCGCGACGCTCGAGGCGTTCACGGGCGAAGCGCTTGTCCCGCGACAACCGCGAGAACCAGTACAACAGCTCGTCGGTTTCGCCGGTTGGTTCCTGCTCCAGCAACCAGACCATCAGGTCAGGCATCGGCAGGGCGCTTTCGCAGCGCTCGAGCATTTCCTTGACCGTACGTGGCGCGCGGGGTGGTTCGCCCTTGCGTGTACCACTGGCCTTGGGGAATTTCGCAGGCTTGGGTTCAAAGCGCGCCAAGGCATAGACGTAAGCCTCGACCTGGCTCGCGCTGCCCAGAAAGGTACTTTGCGGGCGGGTAAACAATGGCATGGCAGCCTGTGGCACTGCGTCCAGGCCCTTGCGCCGAATCGCCGACAAGGCCAGTGCCGCGCCACGAGTCACGGCATTATGGCGACGTGCCTCCTCGCGCAGCGGCAACAGCAGCTCGCGTGCATGGCGCAAGGTCAACTGAGCGCTGGTCTGCATCTCCAGAATGCGCGCATGGGTGCGCAGCAGCATGTCGTCGTCGACCAGATGACCGAGGCGTTGTTGCTCGGTCAACAGGCGCAGCAGCACATTCTCGACCTTGCGCACACCCTGTTCGAAAGCACCGTCGGCATTGACCAGTTGAATCATCGGCTCGACGTATTCGTCCCAGGTGGCCAGAACTTCTGCATACCGCTGGCGCAAAGGGATCTGCCGGTTGCTGGTCTTGGCCCGGTCGGCGACCGCGACCAGTGCCTGTTCGTCGTTGGCAAGCTTCTTGAGAACGTCGCGCACCCGCATGTCCAGCAGTCGCAGCTGCCTGGCCAGATCATTGGCATCGCGAATATCGAACGCGTCCTGGATGTAACCGGCCAGGCGCTCCAGATGGCGCAGATAAGCCTCGATTTCCAGGCACAGGCCCAGCCGGTGCTCGCGGCGCAGGTAGGACAGGAAGTCATGGATCTGTGCGTTGAGCTCAAAGCGGTTCGGACTTTTCGCGACGGGCACCAGAATGTCCAGACGAATCCACACGTCCAGCAGGTTGGTGATGTCTTGCGGGGTGCTATCCTGCTGCTGAGCGCCCAATTGCAGGCGCAGCTCGCTCAGGCTCAACGTACCCTGGTCGAAGTGTTCGCATAAGGGCTCGAGTAGCGCCCAGTGCTCGGCAAGGGCGCGCAGGACGCGCTTGGGTTCGATCATCGTTAGGCCGACTGTTGGCAAGTGAAAAGCGGCAATTGTACTGCATCAGTCGCCTGATATTTCACCTGCGGGCGATATGCTGCAGCGCAAAAAGGCGAACAACGCTAGAATTGCGCGCTTAACTTATCCACAGGTGGCTGACCCTTGCTCAACGAGTCCCGTCGCCGCGCTTATTTGACCGCCATGCAGGTGGTCAACTGGCTGCCGCGCACAGAACTGCCATTCGCTGCGCCCTCGCGTCCGGAGCTGCTTGCGCCGTTACCGCCGCCGGTCGAGGTGCAGAACATTGCGCCTGCTGCCGCGCCATCTGCGCATGCTGCGCCGGTCGAAGCTGCGAACGTTGTGCCGATCACCCGGCAGCCCGAGCGCCCGAAGGTCGAGGTGCCGCGTCCGTCACTGGCCAGCACGCGCACAGTTGCCCCGGTCGAAGAGGCCGCGCCTGCGCCGCCCAAGGCCGCGGTTGTGCCGCCACCGCGTTTTGCCCTGCAATTGCTGCGTGCCGGGCGTTGCATGCTGCTGGTAGAGCTGACCACCGGCCAGCCGTTTCAGAACCGCGATCCGTCCTACCTGCTGCTCAAGGACATGCTGCGCGCTGCCGGTCTGCCCGACAGCCCGCAGATTATCGGCGAACCGGTGCGCTGGCCGTTGCTGGTGCGCGGCCAGATGGATCAGGGCCCGGAAGCGGCGCGCGACTTCGTGCAAGGCTTTGTCGGTGCCCGGCTTGAGGACGAACCCTGTGCGTGCCTGTGGCTGATCGGTTTGCCGTCGATGAAGTTCGCCGGTGAAGCCGACGCCGAATCCTATAACCGCGAATTGCAGATCGAAGGTCTGGGTACTGCCTGGGCGTTGCCGGGTCTCGAATTAATGATGGACGAGCCTGAGCGCAAGGCCGATGTCTGGAAAGCCATGCGTCGGCTGATGACGCGCTGGAAATCGATCGATGAGTGATGCCGTAACCTTCCGCCCCATGACCGAAGCCGACATGGATGCGGTACTGAAAATCGAATACGCAGCGTTCAGCCATCCCTGGACACGCGGCATCTTTCTCGATGGCCTCAAGTCCTACGAGATCTGGCTGATGTTCGAAGGGGCGCAGCAGGTCGGGCACGGTGTGATTCAGGTCATCATCGATGAAGCGCATCTACTCAATATCACCGTCAAACCTGAAAATCAGGGCCGTGGTCTTGGCTTGCTGCTGCTGGATCATCTGATGAAGCGCGCTTATCAGCTAAACGCGCGGGAATGCTTTCTGGAGCTGCGTGACAGTAACCGTCCAGCCTATCGTCTGTATGAAAACTACGGTTTCAACGAGATAGGCCGGCGTCGCGATTACTACCCGGCGGTCGGCGGCCGCGAAGACGCTGTGGTCATGGCCTGTACGCTTTTCGAATAGTGCAGGCTGTCAGCGCTGGGTGTTACCGTCCAGCGGGTCGATGATTGCCAGTTCCTCCTCGTCCAGACCGTTGCCACCACCGATGTCATCTTTATCGACTACCGTCAGGTCCAGGTCGGCAGGATCGTCTTCGCCCTGCTCATTCGGTGAACGGGCACCGTCTTCGCGGATCAGGGTTTCCGGAGACAAATCGTCATCGGTCGAATGGTGATCGTCAGTCGAGGCACCGGTCAGGCCTGTCTCACGCACACGCTGATCCGGAATTTCATGTTGCAGTTCGTCTTCAGGAATAAGATCACCGATACGGGCGGTCTCATCTTCATTGAAGTCGAGTGTTTCCATGGAGCCCATACGGTCTTCGTTATCGTCGATGGGTTCCGGTTCGGTAGCACAGAACGGACGGCGTGAATCGTTCATGGGAAATCCTCATTTCAGGTGGTCGTAAAAAATGGACCGGCCATGACTTTGAAGATTCCTTTTTGTTGACCGACGAGCTTTGGTGAATTTTGTCAGTAGTGGCAAATAGGCGTGACTTGAAGGATTCGACTCCAGTCCAAGGCTGGGCATCATTATCGAGGCGTCAAAGCATGAACGAGCTACAAGACCTGATTGATAACAATGCACGCTGGGCCGATGCGATAAAGCAGGAAGACCCAGAGTTTTTCGCCAAGCTGGCCCGCCAGCAAACACCTGAGTTCCTGTGGATCGGTTGTTCGGATGCACGTGTCCCGGCCAACGAGATCGTCGGCATGCTGCCCGGCGATCTGTTCGTCCATCGCAACGTGGCCAACGTTGTGTTGCACACCGACCTCAACTGCCTGTCGGTGATCCAGTACGCAGTGGACGTGTTGAAGGTCAAACACATTCTGGTGACGGGCCACTATGGTTGCGGCGGTGTACGCGCGTCCATGCAGGACCGCCAGTTTGGCCTGATCGACGGCTGGCTGCGCACGATTCGTGATTTGTATTACGAAAACCGTGAAGTGCTGGCCAAGCTGCCGACCGAGGAAGAACGTGTCGACCGTCTATGCGAGCTGAACGTGATTCAGCAAGTGGCCAACGTCGGTCACACCAGCATTGTGCAGAACGCCTGGCACCGTGGGCAGAGCCTGTCTGTGCATGGCTGCATCTACGGCATCAAGGACGGTCGCTGGAAGAGCCTCGACGTAACCATCAGCGGCTTCGAGCAGTTGCCGCCGCAGTACCGTCTGCGTCCGCAGGACTGACAGCCGCCCTCAGGCTGCAGCATCGCCAGCCAGTCTGTTTTTGCGACGGCTGGTTGGCGACAGGCAGGTCATCACAGCACGAAGCGCTGCACCATCAGGTTCAGATCAGCCGCCAGCATCGACAGCGAATTGCTCGCCACGGTGGTCTGCTGCGCGCCTGACGCTGTCTGGCTCGACAGGTCGCGGATACTGCTCAGGTTGCGGTCTACTTCAGTCGCAACCTGGGCTTGCTGTTCTGCGGCACTGGCAATCAGCAGGTTGCGGTCGTTGATGGTGCCCGTTGAATGGATGATCACGGTCAATGCTTCGCCGGTTGATGCAGCTTGCTCAAGCGTCAGGCTGGCTTGCGTTGCCGTTTGGCGCAACGAGCTGGCCGTTTGCTGAGTGCTTTGCTGCACGCCGCTGATCAGCCCTTCGATTTCTGCTGTCGAGGCGCTGGTGCGTTGCGCCAGTGAACGAACCTCGTCAGCTACCACGGCAAATCCGCGCCCGGCTTCGCCCGCCCGGGCTGCCTCAATGGCGGCGTTCAGGGCCAGCAGGTTGGTCTGGTTGGCGATCGCGCGAATCACATCGAGGATGCTGCTGATGCTCTGCGTGCGCTCGGCCAGTCCTTCAGCCTGATGCGAGGAGTCCAGTACGTTTTCAGTCAGTTGCTTGATCGAAAGAATCGTCGCCGACAGTTTTTCCTGTCCTTGCGCTGCCGCCCGGGTCGACGCCTGTGATTCGGTCACGGTGCTGCTGGCATTGCCTGCTACTTCGATGGCCGCCTGACTCATCTGGTTGACGGCGACTGCGGCCTGCTCGATTTCGTTGTTCTGCAATTGCAGATTGAGCGCACTGGCTTCGGCAATGGTGCCCATCTCCTGAACCGACTGCGAAAGCTGCGTTGCCGCTGCGTAGATCTGATCAATCGTGCCGTGCAGGTTGGTGCGCATGCGCCCCAGGGTGATCAGCAGCTGCGCGGTCTCGTCCTTGCCATCCGGTATCCGGTGCTCTGTCAGATCACCATCGGCGATGGTGCTGGCAATGTGCAAAGCCTGGCGGACCGGGTGAATGATGCTGACGCTCAAACGCCAGGCCAGCAGCAGGGTCAGAGCCAACACGACGGCGATGACGCTCAGCGCAATGATTCGTGCCTGCTCGTAGCGGGTGCCTGCTGACTCTACGGCGGCGGCAGCGCTCTGTTTGTTCAGCTCGCGCAGCAACTGCACCTGCATGTCCATCAGGTCGCCTTGCAGCGCGAGCATGGTATTGGCCAGAATTCGGGCCTCGTCCAGCTTGTTCTGCTCGATCAACGCGATCTGATCCTGCAAGCCGGGCATGAACGCCTTATAGGCATCCTGCAAGGCGACGATAGAGTCATGTTCAGTGCCCGATTGAACGCGCGCAAGGTATTCCGAGAAACCTTTCTCGACTTCGTTCTTGAGCTGTTCGACATTGATCTTGCTGTTGATGACCGCACCCGGATCGTCGGCATTGGCGATCAGCCGGGTGGTCTCGCTGCGCAGTTTGACCAGGCCGATGGCGATGGCATCGGCCATGGCGATACTGGGCAGTGCGCCGCTCTCGACAGCTTCGCCCTGATTGCGGATCTCCTGCATCTGCAGCAGGCAGAAAGCCCCCAGCGCGACCATCAGCAGGGAAGTGATGCCGAAACAGATCACCAGGCGCAGGGTAATCCTGAAGCGGCGCAATAGTGTTGGCGTTGTGGATTGCCGACGCAGGAAACGAGGCATAAATCTTTTCACGGCACACAACCCCTATACACACGCAGACCTTCTCGGAGAGCCGTTTATAGGGCAGTTGTGTGATGTCTTTATGACATCTGATGTTTATATCGGAAACAGGTAACCCATCATGGCTGAGGCGCGCCGATTTCCTCCATCAGTTCATCCAGAAAACGCTTCAGCCGGTCGTGCCTGATCTTCGCCATCTGTGTCCCGGTGTCGGTTTGAAAGCTGTCGGCGAGGTGCAGCAGCTTGGTATGAAAATGGTCGGCGGCGAAGTTCCTGTCGTCATACGGGCGCTGGCTGGCATGCGGGTCGTTCGGTTCGTAAAGCTGTCTGCCCATCCGCCCTGATACGTAAAAGGTTCGAGCCACGCCGATCATGCCCAGAGAATCCAGGCGGTCGGCGTCCTGCAGAATTCGGGCTTCCAGCGTCAACGGAGTTATCGCCGCCGAAAAACTGTGCGCTTCGATAGCATGGGCAACCGCAGCGATACTTTCTTCGTCCCAGCCCATCTCGGTAAGCAATTCGCGGGCCCGTGCTGCCGCCAGTCGCGAAGCACTGGAGCGAAACGGTGAGTCTTTCTCGACCGAAACACAGTCGTGTAACAGCGTGGCGGCGATCAGTACGCGGGCATCGCCGCCTTCCCGGTCACGGATGGCGCAGACGTTTTTCCAGACGCGCAGCAAGTGCGATACGTCGTGCGCGCCATCGATTTTCTCTGCATGAGTATGCGGGATCAGCAGGCTGGCCATATCCTGAAACGGGGCGAAGCTGGCGGCGGTCATGCGATGGTCCTCAGGCGTCTGTGCGGGTATCAGCATTACAGACAATGCCGCCTGATAAAACCCTTTCACTGGTCAAGAATTCGGCTGATCTGGCCGGCAAGCAGCCCTGCGCCCTTGGCGTTGAGGTGATTGAAGTCCTTGTAGTACGAGTTCATATCGCCAATCAGGCATTGCTTGTCCTTGCAAAAGGCTTCATCCAGGGTGATCAACCTGATCTGCTTCGCCTGGCTGGCGTGCATGCATAGGAATTTCAAAATGCCTATGCATCAGGCTGACGCTATGACGGAGGCGTCATGCCTTCAAAGCGATGGGTAGGAAGACGCTGATGCGTTACTTATGCAGTGAAAATCCCTATCAACAAGCATTAATGCAGGTTATTTCACCGCGAAGCCTAGGTGCGGACGCACCTAGGCCCTGTCAGGGCTTCACGTACCTCATCTGCGCAATCGCCTGAGCGTTGAGGTTCAGTCCCTGCACCGTCAGCCCGCTGATTGCCGCCGTGTATACCATCCGCGCGCCACACAGCACGCAGCGGAACGGATCGACGTTTAGAAAGGCTTTGGCCATCTGCACAAAATACAGCTTCGGTGTCGGTCCTGGCGTCGCCATCTTCAGTGCTTCATAGACCTTTGGCAGGTACTGCCCGCAGACCCGATTGGCCAGAAAACCAAAATACCGGATCATCCGGAAATGCTTTTCCGGGATGTGCTGCACCACCCGGAAAAGCATGTCGGCCTGGCTCAGCGTTTCCTGCTGATAGGTCTGTGTGCGGTGATCCAGGTAGGTGAAGCTCAACGTGGCCCCGTTGGTGTAATGCGCCAGACGACTGCCCGAGATGGGCGGTTTTTTCAGGTAGCGGCCCAGGTAATTGACGGTCTTTCGGCCGTTTTTCGTCTTCTTCGACAAGTGGATGTGCCAGTGCTGGCCACCAGCGGTCAGTATCAAACGGCGCCAGTCGCTTTCACAGAGGATGTGGGCCAGCGGCGGCGGCATCGTCAGTTGCGAAAGCGGCTGTCCCAGCAGGTAATCGCGCACCAGCCACATCCAGCGCCGCCGCAGGGCCTCTTTGTGGAACGACAGATTTTTCCAGACGCCCTGCTCATCCAGGCCGCCCGCGGTCACCGACAGGTGGACGTGGGGATGCCAGTTGAGCCGCCGGCCATAGGTGTGCAGCGCCCCTTAAATCCCGACGCGCAAACCGCGCCGCTTGGCGGCGTAGATCAGGTTATCGGCCGCCAGCCGAAACAGCGCATCGAGCAGCCAGCGGTTGTAGAAGAACAGGGGCCATAGCGTGTCGGGCAGCGTGAACACCAGATGCTGCCAGGGGCAGTCGGGCAGACGGTTGTTTTGCACGGTGATCCACTGGTCGGTGGCCTTTTTGCCGCAGGAGGGACAGGCCCGGCAATGGCAGGTGTTGCACAGGTATTTGACGTGCGGGCAGCTGTGGTTGCCGCAGGTGTAGTGTTTGACGCCCAGTATCGAGGTGCCGCAGGCGAGCATTTTGGTGACGGACTCGACTTCGATGTCGCGTAAGCCGCCCTCCTCGAGGAGGTGTGCCCAGCACTGGTTAGCGGTGAAGAGGTTTTTGAGCGGTCGAGGTGTGTAGGCAGGACTCATCTGAAGCAGCAGCGGTGGGTAAGCAGGCTTCATGATGGTCAATAACGGGCCTCATGGCAAAGCTCAAATCGATGTTTCTGCTGCTACGCGATCGTAAGAACGGGCGATTTGCAGCCGCAGGCTGCCCTGTTCGCGAGTGAAGCGTTGCAACAGAGCATGTTTTTCGACTGGCACCGACAATTCACTGACCCGCTGCAGTTTCTGCGCATCACTGTCCCAGGCATCACGGGCCAGGCGGTAGTAGAGGCTCTCGGGATTGATCAATTGCTGCGGCACCTGCGCGACGATGAATACCTCGGTGCCGATATCGCGGTAGGCCTTTATCGTGGTTTCAAATGCCTGCCTGAACACTGCTCGCGAGGTTTCCCGGTTTTTTTCCGGGTGGGTGCGGGAGGTCAGGAAATACTTGCTCATCTTCCGCTCGCCGTAATTGCCGTCGGTGTACAGCGTCCAGCGTGCCACTAGCACGACCTTTTTGATCTGCCGCTGCTTCACGTATTCAAACTCGCGATTGGCCAGCGCCTCGCATACCCCGGCAGAGTAGTTACCCTTGGCGATGTCCACGCCGAGCAAGGGCAGGCAACCGCCCAGACCTATGTGCGCGACAGTTCTGCCCAGATCCCGCGCGGCGGCGTCAAACGTCGATAACAGGGCCTCTGAGTGGCTGTCACCAAACAGAGCCATCTCCGGTACGACGTTGCTGTCGGCAAGACCAAACAGGCAAAAATCGACATTCCAGCCTTGGCTATCAAGGTTCCGGTCGCATTTTTCGCGTATCTGCGGGTCGACAAATGCCTAATGCATCGCCGGATCGACAGCGAAGCGCTGGCTAAAGCCGTTATTGAGATAGCCGACCAGCCCCAGCACGACAAATAGCGTCGAAGCAACGCCTGCCGAGGCGAAGAGCTGACGGCGGTTGAATGCACCGGCCTTGCGAAAGGGCTGCTCGACGAAGCGCCAGCTCAGCCAGGCCAGCAGCAGCGAGAGCAGGGTCAACGCCAGCATCAACGGCAGGCCTGGCTCAATCAGGCTGCGCTGACGAGCGAAGGCAAAGACGGGCTGATGCCACAAATAGGCGCTGTAACTGATCATGCCGATCAGGACCGTTACCCGTGAACTCAGCGCGTTGCCGACCCAGGTCTGGCCATTGGCGAAGACAATGATCAATGCCGCACCCAGCACAGGCAGCAGCGCGTTGAGGCCAGGGAAGGCTGTACTGCTGTCGAAACAAACCACGGCATAACCAATCAGCAAAATCCCCAACAGCGTCGCCGCCTGATCGAGATGGCTGGCGCTATCAACGCTACGCGGGCGCCAGACAAAGTAGAAGGCGATGAACGAGCCCGTCAGCAATTCCCAGGCGCGTGCAGGCAGCAGATAAAAAGCGTTACTGGCGTTATGACGCGCCCCCAGCTCCGCCAGCGCCAGGCTTGCCAGGGCAGCTGCGATCAGCAGCACAATCAGCCACTTGCGGCCCATGCTCCAGGCCAACATCAGTAGCGGCGGGAAAAACAGGTAGTACTGCTCCTCTACCGCGAGCGTCCAGGTGTGCAGCAAGGGTTTGAGTTCAGCGGTTGCGTCGAAATAGCCGCTTTCCAGCCAGAACAGTAGGTTGGAAGAGAAGGTCGGCACCGCCACCAGGCTTTTGGCGAAGTATTTCAGGTCAGACGGATCGAGCGTCAACCACGCGACAGGCAGGCAGACCAGCATCATCACGAACAGCGCCGGCAGAATGCGTCGGGCGCGCCGTTCGTAGAAATCGATCAGCGAGAATCTGCCGTTGAGCATCTGCGCAAGAATGATCGAGGTGATCAGATAGCCAGAGATCACAAAAAAGATGTCGACCCCCACGAATCCACCGCTGAATAACGGCAAACCCGCGTGATACAGGATGACCGGGATCACCGCGAGCGCGCGCAGGCCATCGATTTCGGGTCGATAGTCGAGCGCCGGGTTATGAGGAATGCCCATGAAGTGTGCTCGATACAGGAAGTGGTGAAAGGCGGTAAATGCGCGCTGCAATAGCTACCGCCAACGCAGGGCGCAGGCGTTGGGGATGAAGGATCAGAAGGGAATCGCAGGAGAGAGTGGTGTATTTTTTAGTTCAGGTATTCGCTTCTGTCCAATGGCTGAAGCCGGTTTATGAAGACAGATCAGTCTCTTCCCACCTGAAACAGGAAAAGCCCTTTATAATGCATGGTTTTACCCATCCTCGATGCGAGAACCATTGTGAGCTTACCGTCCTGCCCGAAATGCAATTCCGAATACACCTACGAAGACGGCAGCCTGCTGATCTGCCCGGAATGCGCCCATGAATGGTCTGCAGACGCTGCTGGCGCCGATGCAGCCGACGACGTGAAAGTCATCAAGGACTCCACGGGAAATGTGCTGCAGGACGGCGATACCATTACCGTGATCAAGGACCTGAGGGTCAAAGGCTCTTCGCTGGTGGTCAAGGTCGGTACCAAGGTCAAGAACATCCGTCTGGTCGATGGCGACCACGATATCGATTGCAAGATCGACGGCATCGGCGCGATGAAGCTGAAGTCCGAGTTCGTCCGCAAGGTTTGATTCTGTCGGGCAATGGCTTTAGCCTGAACGCCTCGCCGGTCCTTCGACTGGCGGGGCGTTCATGTTTCCGGGCGCGCCAGGGCTGTTTTTCCTGAACAGGTGAATACCGTGCCGACGACTACCCCCGCCCCGTATCTGAAACCCGATGAATGTGTCGTGCTGTTCGATGGCGTCTGCAAACTGTGCAATGGTGTGGTGAAGTTTCTGATTCGCCATGATCCGCACCAGCGTCTGCGCTTGGCCGCCGTACAGTCGGAGCAAGGGCAGGCATTGCTGAAGTGGGCCGGGCTGCCGCTCGACGATTTTCATACCATCGCAGTCATCGTTAACAATCGGGTGTTCGTACGCTCGGATGCATTTCTGCACATCATGGGGCTGCTGCCTGCGCCGTGGCCGCTGCTGAAAGTGCTGGGTATTTTTCCACGCTTTCTAAGAGGGTGTAGACAAAATAAATTAAACTTTCACTCCCTTGTCTGAATAGCCCTCAAGCCATGCCTAAAACCGGACGTCCTCGCTCGATTGCCGCCGAGCACTATCCCGTGCTGGTGAAACTCGCTCATGCACAGCCCTATTCCAGCCAGGCCGAATTGGCGCTCGTATTCTTCGCCGAAACCGGTATCACTGCGCATCCCGACACCTTTGCAAAAGCGTTGAAAATGGCAGGGATTACGCGTGTAAAGCAGCGGGCCAAGGGAAGTTTTCAGTCACCTGAACCTAATAAAGCCTATGGCTACAATGAAACCCACCGCCGCCAACTGCCGGAGCAGCTATATCCGAGTTGCTTGACAGATACCGAGTGGGCACTGGTCGCCGACCTGTTTGAAAGCCAGGGCGGACGAGGAGTGCCACCGCTTCACTCTCGGCGCACGTTGCTGGAAGCCTGTTGCTATGTCGTACGCACGGGGTGCTCATGGCGAATGCTACCCCGCGATTTTCCTCATTGGGACAATGTCTACAAAACGTTCCGCCGGTGGAGCGCTCAAGGCAAGTTCGAGCAAATGCATGATCGCTTGCGAGCTCAATGGCGTGAGCGGGAAGAACGCGCTGACAGCCCGTCAGCAGCGATCCTGGATTCACAGTCGACCCGCAGTTCTCCTCAAGGCGGTGACAGCGGCTACGACGCAGGCAAAAAAGTGAAGGGGCGTAAACGAAGTCTGATTGTCGATACATTGGGCCTGCTGCTGGCTGTCAGTATCAGTGCTGCAAGCGTGCAGGATCGTGACGCGGCGGATGATGCGGTGGCGTACTCGAAGGAAAAATATCCGTCACTGAGCACGCTTTTTGTTGATAGTGCGTACGCAGGAAAATGGGCACAGCGCACCCATCAACTGCACGCTATCGATGTTCAAGTGATCCGTGGCCCGAATAACAGAAGAACAGGGCAATGGCACTCTGAACAAGGCGATCTATTTTCCGTGGAGCCTGTTCAGACTGGATTTGTGGTCATGCCCAAGCGATGGGTAGTGGAGCGAACTCATGCCTGGAATGAGAGAGCTCGGCGACTGATCATGCATCATGATCGCCTTTTTGCGGTAAGCGAGGCATGGGTTTGGTTGGCCGAGGCTCGAATACTCGCGCGCCGACTCACTACATGATTTTGTCTACACCCTCTAAGGGACTGGGCCTACAACCGTATCGCGCTCAACCGATATCGTCTGTTCGGGCGCTATGATCACTGTCTGTTGCCGTCGCCCGAGAACCGCCAGCGCTTCCTTGACGGCTGACGACCGGCGGTCATTTGTAAAGTCTGTCATGACTGTACGGGTTGTGATCCACTCTGGCGGTCCGTAGAATTCGTGTCATCTGGCTCCACTCCCCATATCCACAATAATCCACTTTGCACACTGCGCCCGATTCAGAAGGTCGAGCGGAGCGTTTTTGCGTTGGTTTTTCAGTGGGGGCGAGCCGCGGTTCCATACAGGTGTCAGGCGTGCGTGTTCATGCGTGGCGATCGGCCTTCGGGTCGGAACATTTTCAGGGCGTTGCGATTCTTGATAACTTCACCTCCAAACGAGCAGGCAGGTAGCTGGCTTGGCGTATTCGCGCTGGCCTTGGCGGCCTTCATTTTCAATACCACCGAGTTCGTGCCGATCGGTCTGCTGAGTAACATCGGCCAGAGCTTCGAGATGACCCCGGCCCAGGTCGGGCTGATGCTTACGATCTATGCCTGGGTTGTGTCGCTGATGTCGTTGCCGATGATGCTGGCGACGCGCAACATCGAGCGCCGCAAGTTGCTGATGTTCGTGTTCGGCCTGTTTGTGGTCAGCCATGTACTCTCCGCAATCTCCCCCAGCTTCGCAATCCTGCTGGTGAGTCGGGTCGGTATCGCCTTTGCACATGCGGTGTTCTGGTCGGTCACGGCGTCGCTGGCCGTGCGCATCGCACCGCCCGGCAAGCAGGTTCAGGCGCTTGGCCTGCTGGCGACCGGTACGTCGCTGGCGATGGTGCTGGGTATTCCGCTGGGCCGCGTGCTGGGTGAGGCCCTGGGCTGGCGGACTACCTTTCTGGGCATCGCCGGCATCGCTGCGCTGGTAGTCTTCCTGTTGGCTCGCGCGCTGCCTTTGCTGCCCAGCCAGAACTCCGGCTCGTTGCGCAGCCTGCCGATCCTGTTCAAACGCCCACGGTTAATGGCGATCTACCTGCTGACAGCGATTGTGGTGACCGCTCATTTCACCGCCTACAGCTATATCGAGCCGTTCACCCAGACTGTGTCCCGACTCAGCGGCGAAATGACCACGATTCTGCTGCTGGTCTTTGGCGGTGCAGGAATCATGGGCTCGATCATCTTCAGCCTGTTCAGCGACCGCTTCCCTAACGGGCTATTGATCACCGCCATTGGCACGCTGACCGTTTGCCTGCTCATGCTATTGCCACTCTCCGGCGATGCGACAGCGCTCGGCACGCTGACCATTATCTGGGGCATGGCGATCATGTGCTTCGGGCTGACCTTGCAAGCGCGTGTACTCTCTCTGGCACCGGATGCGACCGATGTGGCAATGGCGCTGTTCTCGGGCATCTTCAATATCGGAATTGGTGGCGGTGCGCTGCTCGGCAGCGTGGTCAGCAGCCATCTCGGGGTTGCCAATGTCGGTATTGTGGGCGGCCTGCTGGCCTTGGGCGGGTTGGGGTTGTGCTGCTTTACGACGCATTACTTCGGCAAAATCCAGCCTGCTGCCGAGGTGCAGGCCGAGAGCAAATAGGGCGCGCATAAAAAAGCTCGCAGACCGCGCAATGCGATCAGCGAGCTTTTTGTTCTGGCCTCGGCGTCAGGCTTTAAGCCGGCCCAGCCACTCCAGCGACGTTCTCCAGACACAAATTCCGAGAAAATACGCCGACATCGCCAGCCACAGCCCCATGACCACATGACCGTTGTGTGGGTGGTTGATGATCAGCAGCGCGCTGGACAACAACCACACGGTGGTGACTGCGATGTTGATCGGCATGAAGCGACGCACACGGAACGGGTGCAGAAACTTCATGCGCGTCAGGGTCAGCAATGCCAGGGCGATGATGGTGATAAACGTCAGCCACGGCGCGGGCGACAGAATGTAAAGGCACAGGGCAACTACGTTCCATGCTGCGGGAAAGCCCTGAAAATAGTTGTCCTTGCTTTTCATGTCGACGTTGCAGAAGCAGAACAGCGACGACACCAGAATCACCGATACGCTGAGCAGCAACGTGTAATCCGGCACCGGTATGTAGCGATAGATGAACAGTGCCGGAATGAACACGTAGGTCAGATAGTCGATGACGAGGTCCAGCACCGAGCCATCAAAGTGCGGCAGTACCGACGTGGTATTGACTTTGCGAGCCAGTGAGCCGTCTACGCCATCCACGATCAGGGCAGCGCCCAGCCACAGCAGGCATGCTTTGGGTTCGTTGTTGAATAGTGCAATGGTAGCCAGGAACGCAAGGACGACGCCGGTGGCGGTGAAGCCATGCGCGCCCCAGGCGTTGAGTCTGGCTATGCGTTGATTGGTTATCACGGGGGCGCTCTCCAGGAAATAATGCTTGCCAGGGTGTGCCGCAAACCTGACCGGTAGCAACTATCGACCCGGCAATTGCCGATAAGTTTAGCGGTGACTATCCCTTGTTTCCCGGTTACTTTCCAGAAAACCGCAATCTGTGTCAGACCGCTCGTCTCTGGAATCTTGCGGTTCGACGAAACAGGTAGGCGCGTCACCGTTGGCATTGAGTTGGTTGATCAGGGTCGGCTGGCCCTGTTCATTGAACATTACCTGACCGACACCTGCCGAGTTCCATAAGCGTTCACCGGCCTTGCTGTGCTCGGGCGTGCGCGGAACAACCTTCATCAGGCGACGCTTGGTGAACCAGTTAAGAGGTGAGCGGGGAGAGTATAACCAGCGATTCAGCCGATCAAAAGTGTCCAGCAGACGACGGGGGAATTCATTCTTGATGCCACTGCTGGTGATTTGCCAGATGTGAGGCCCGCCACTGCGCTGACGGATCAGGATTTCGTAGACGAACGAGTAATGCACATCACCCGACAGGATCACGTAATTGCCCGGGGTTCTGGAATGGCGAAAGATGTTCAGAATGACGTTGGCTGCTCCACGATGCGCCATCCAGTTTTCCGCATCGACCAGCAACGGGTAGCCGCACCAACTGAAGACACGCTGGATCGCCTCAATCAACTTGACGCCGAACACGGGGGCAGGTGACACGATAATCGCCGATTTATGGTCGATCAGTTCCTGTTGCAGTTCACTGAGTGCTTCCCAGTCCAGCAGGCCGGACGGGTGATTGAAATTCGATTCACTGCGCCAGCGTCGGGTGCGCGTATCCAGTACCACCAGCGCCGGGCTGGTCGGCAGAACGTAATGCCACTGTTGAAACTTCAGCAACTGATCGATCAGCGCGTCCTGGGCCGTGCTGTCCAGCCAGTTATCCTTGCGCACAGCCGCTGCACTCAGTTCATGTACCTGCCGGACCAGGTCGTTGAGTGCGTCGGGATTGTTACCCCAGCCCTGGCAGAGCAGATAGGCGAGCAGGGCATTGCCGATGATGCGTTTCGAGAAGGGATGGCCGTACGCGGTTTCTTCCCAGTTTGCCGACAGGTTCCAATCATCGGTGATGTCATGGTCGTCAAAAATCATCATGCACGGCAGGTGAGCCATCGCACGCGCCACGCCCTCAAGCCCCGCAGTGAAATCCTCGACCAGTTGCTGCTCTCTGGCATAACGCTCGACTTCGTCGGCTTCCAGATGCGGCTTGCCTGGCTCGATCAGGGTCCAGGGCGTGGGTGACCAGACCAGCAGGTACATCGCCACCACTTCCGCCAGAGTGACCAAATGGTTATCCGCAGTGCTGCTGGTAAATACCGGCTTGCTGGTGCCACCAAAGAACCGCTCACGCAGCGTGTCGTTGCTTTTCAGGGCGGGTAGCAGGTCGGCACGCTGGTAATAGCTGGCCGGGTGCGCATAAAGGCTGGTGCTGTCGTCGACAACAGCACCGTCGAGTTGCTCATCGAACAACCCCAGCCGTTCGATCAGCACATGAATGGCGCGCAGCATCGGCCCGGCGACATCGTCGGCGTAGATCTGATCGCCGCTCATCATCAACAGCGCAGGGCGTTGCAACGGGTCCTGGTTGTCGGCCAACAGGCGATCCACGCAGAGCAGACCCTCGGCCGCGCTGTGATGTGGCTTGCGACACGAGCCATGCAAGAGCTGATCAATGCTGCTGCGCACTACGAAATTCGGATAAAAGGCACCGTCGTATAGCAGGTGCGGCGCCCACTCGGCGATACCGCCCGGTTCGCCATCTACCAACAGGTCGTAATCGATCCAGGTGTCCAGGGGCAGCTCGGCCTCCAGTTGCAGGTCGATCAGATGAATGAATGCGTGGCGACCTACCGCGACGATCTGGCATTGCTGATCGGTCAGTGAATGGTCGTTGAAGTCATCTGCTGCATTCTCAACGCCATGACGCAGACGCAGTATCAGCTTGAGCGGGCGCGAGCCCACCAGCCACAGCACCAGGCGTCCGGCTTCCTGGCGGCGTAACAGCGGACCGGCAAGGATGGACGGTAATGGACGTTTTTCGGCGGGCGAAGACGGCATCCTGATTCATGGCTCTGACTGATCGTAGGCGGGAAATACTAACGCAGTCAGTGTGGAAAGTTCTTGTTACACCGCTGGGCTGCGACCTTCAGCCTGTTTCAAAGCATTGCGCCGTTAGCCCTGAGCCCTTGACGGTCAATCGGATGAATGTCACTTCAGTGGCGCTCGATGCTGCCGATAGACGCTTTATACAGAGCCTGAAGCTGCCGGTCCCCGAGCACCGCAGCCCAGCCTCAGCCAGCTGTTAAAACTAGAGATTTCTCCATGAACTGGTTCTACAACGCCAAGCTGTCCACCAAGCTGTTTATCTCATTTGCACTCTGCGCGGTTATCACCCTCGCGGTGGGCATGGTTGCCAGCCGGGGGATCGGTGAGCTCGCCAGCAACCTGAAACTTGCGTTCTCCAACAACCTGGTGTCGGTGTCGAAAACCAACGAGGCCACCATCAATGTTGTCGAGCAGAATCGTGATTTGTATCGCTTGCTTTCGGTCACTGCCAGCAACGCGCCACAAAGCGTGAAGGATGAAGTTCTCGACAGTATGAAAAACAATCGCGCAGAAGCAGAAAAAGCTTATGCGACCTATCGTGCAACACCGCTTGAAGATGACGAGCGCGCTGCAGGCGATAAGATGGACAAGGACTGGCCCGTCTATCAGACGCTGGTTGATCGTGCTGTGGCTGTTGTCTTTTCCGGAGACGTTGCAGCCGCGAGGGCGCTGATCGAAGGCGACGTTCGCAAGGCCTATCTGACCGTGGTGGACGAGTTGTACATCATGGTCGGCTCCAACAACCGTCAGATAGGTGAAGGTGCAATCGCCGCTGAAAAAACAGAATCAGCGGCCAATCTCAATCTGTATATGGGGATCGGCATTGCCTTCGTGGCCGCCTTCCTTTTGGCACTGTTTATCAGTCGTGTGATCAGTTCGCCCATTTCCTCTGCCCTTGTCAGTGCGCAGCGCATTGCCGGTGGCGATCTGACCCAGCCGATCGTCAGCACTCACCGGGATGAAGCAGGCCTGATGCTTACGGCGCTCAGTGATATGCAAAACAGCCTGAAGAGCACCATCGGACAGATCTCCAGCGCTGCCGACCAGCTTGCTTCGGCTGCTGAAGAACTCAATGCCGTTACCGAAGAAGGCAGCCGTGGCCTGATGCGACAGAACGACGAGATTCAATTGGCTGCCACGGCGGTCACCGAAATGACCGCTGCGGTCGAAGAAGTGGCGCGTAACGCCATGTCTACCTCTGACGCCTCAAAGCGGACCAGTACCGAAGCGGCTACCGGGCGTGATCAGGCGCGTGATGCGGTCAGTGCGATCAATAACGTCAGCGCCGAGATCAGCAGCTCCACCTCAATGGTTGAAGAGCTTGCCGGGCGGGTTCGTGAGATTGGTCAGGTGCTGGACGTGATTCGTGGTATCGCCGAACAGACCAACCTGCTGGCCCTCAACGCCGCCATCGAGGCTGCGCGCGCCGGTGAACAGGGCCGCGGCTTTGCCGTGGTGGCCGACGAAGTACGTGCGCTTGCCGCTCGTACTCAGGCGTCCACAGGTGAAATCGAAACCATGATAGGCAGCGTGCAGGCCAGTGCCGATCAGGCTGTGCGGGCCATGGGCAACAGCCGTACCCTTGCCAGCAATACTCAATCCCTGGCTCAGGCCACTGGTCAGTCGCTGGAGCGCATTGCGCAGAGCATTGCTGAAATCAACGATCGCAACATGCTGATTGCTACCGCTTCCGAAGAGCAGTCCCACGTTGCGCGCGAGGTGGATCGCAATCTGATCAACATTCAGGACCTCTCCACCCAGACCGCTGCTGGCGCTCACCAGACCAGCGCTTCAAGTCAGGAGCTGTCTCGTCTGGCGATTTCCTTCAACAACCTGGTAGGCAAGTTCAAGGTCTGACGCAAGCGTCAGGACGCTGATACCGGCAGGCGCTTCTGGAAAAAGAAGCGCTTGCTGCCGGGCGGATAGTCGTCAATCTGCCCGAACTCGGTGTAACCGTGGCGGCGATAGAAGTCCGGAGCCTGGAAGTCGAAGGTATCCAGCCAGATCCCTGCACAGCTTTTCTCGACCGCAAGATCCTCAGCCATCTGCATCAAACGCGAGCCCATGCCTTGCCCCCGGGTTTGCTCCGGCACCACCAGCAACTCGATGAACAACCATTGATAAAGAATGCGTGCGTGCAGGCCACCGAGAATTTCCCGGGTCTGATCATCGCGAATGAACATCGCCACTTTCTCTGACTTGCCGTCACCCGCTTGCTCGGCGTTAAAGCGCTTCAGTGGTTCCAGAATCGCCAGGCGATCTTCTTCTGTAGGGTTGTTATTGACATCAATGTGAACGCTCATGCGCTGGCTCCTGGCCTTGGTTTGCGCGACGAGCTTAAAGCGGCCTGGATGTGGGGTAAAGCCAGGCCCTGCAAAGCGTCATTTCACGCAAAGCAAACACAGTTACGTCCGGCGCGCTTGGCGGCGTAGAGGGCATTGTCAGCAGCGCTGATCAGGTGGTCGGCAGTGGTCTGCGGCGCGGTTGCACACGCGACCCCCAGGCTTACAGTAACGAACGCGCTTTCGCCCAGCGCCGGGTGCGGCAACTTGAGCGCCGCGACAGCGGCCTGCAGGACGTCGGCCATTTCTCTGGCCTGTCCGGCATCGCCATTCATCAGAACCAGAACCTCTTCACCGCCAAAACGAAACGCCACGGCATCGTTTTCATGTGCGCTTTGTTGGATTTTCTGACAGAGCAACTTGAGGCAGGTATCGCCTTGTGGATGCCCATAGTTGTCGTTGTAGGATTTGAAGTGATCGATGTCCAGCAGGATGATGGCCACGTTCGCCGGTGTTTTACGCGCGCGTTCCCAAACCGAGGTCATCACTTCGTCCTGATAGCGTCGATTGAACAGGCGGGTCAAACCATCGGTGCGTGCGAACTCCATCAACTGCACTTGCAGCAGGCGTCCGCGAAGCGCGAACAGATAGCTCATGCGGCTGGCGCGCTCCAGAAAATACGAAGCCATTAACAGCAGCGCTACCGTGGAGACGAACAGCACTGCATTGGCCTGCCAGATCACAAAGTCTGCGAAATTGGCAATGTAGGTTGTCACCAGCTGGATGATCAGCATGCATGACATCGCGACGGCTGCATGGCGCAGGGGCAATTGCTGGATCATGGTGCAATAGACCATGATCAACAGCATGCCCAGTTGATAAAAGATTTGATACGGGCTCTGACTGTGAATCATCACCAGCATGGGCATGAGCGAGCACAGTACCGTCGCGGTCGCAGCGGTCGTTTCCATTGCCCAGCGAGTGGAAAAGCGCTGCGCCAGCACTAACAGCACAATAAACATCGGCGTTATCAGGCACAGACGCCCTAGCGCCACGTAGACAAACACATCCCGCAGAATCAACCAGTCACTGATCAGAAACAGGTTGTAGATCAGGCTGCCACCAATCCCCACCGCCGTCAGGAATTCGCGCCGCTGTGGTCTGGTTTCCGCCTGGTAGCGTTGCTCAAGCACCCGGCTGAAGCGCAACGCACCCACACCTGAAGTAATCGTCTGCTCTACCTCCGCAAGGAGTTGTGCATCTTCAGGATTGGGGCGTTCAAGGGCAGAAACGAGCATGTGACACCGGTACATTAACATCGAGAGACATTAGGACATCACGAATGATGTCTTAGTGCTATTAGTGTGTAGTGTGTGGGTCCTGAAGGCGACCGGCGGTTCCTGTCGGCACTGGCTGAGCGACTGCAAGGGGGGCAGGAGGCGGGTATATGCCGCTGGGCAACACGCATCAATTCAATCTGCCATCATCAGACGAAACGCCTTAATCCCGTCTACGCTTAGGCCGATACATACGTACAACCCACTACTGGTGCCGTCATGTTCAACACTCGCTTGAAAAAGGAATTACAGGCACAACACGCCGAGTTATCGATGTATCGGCAAATGCAGAAAGGGATGGACGCGCGGATGGTGTCGCTGAGTCTGGACGCCAACAACCATATCGTCCATGCCAATGACAACTTCCTGAGGGCGCTTGGTTATTCTGCCGACCAGTTGCTGGGCAAGGATATGGACCAGATGGTGCCGTCCTACGTCAAACAGCTCGATTGCTACCGTAACCTCAAGCTGGCGGTGCAGAAAGGCGAGTCGGTGATCGACAACTACCGTTTTCTGCATGCCAACGGCAGTCTGGTGTGGATTCGTGCCATGTGGCAGCCGGTTCTGGATGACCAGGGCAAACTGGTGACCTTGCAATGCTACGGGTCGGACATCACCCAGACCGTCGAGACCGCTGCCGAGAACTCTGCGTTCATTCAGGCATTGCTGCGCTCTACCGCCGTGATCGAGTTCGATCTTGGCGGCCACGTGCTCACGGCCAATGATCAGTTTCTGCGTGGCATGGGTTACAACCTGGCGCAGATCAAGGGCAAGCACCACAGCATGTTCTGTGATCCGGCTGAAACTTCACTGGCACCGTACCGGGAGTTCTGGGCGATGCTCAACCGCGGCGAGTTCGTCGCAGGGCGCTTCAAACGTATCGACAGCAGCGGGCGTGAGGTCTGGCTGGAGGCTACTTACAACCCGGTTCATGATGCTCAGGGCAAACTCTACAAGGTCGTCAAGTTCGCCACGCTGGTGACCGATCAGGTCGCCCGCGAAGATGAAGTCAGCCAGGCGGCCAGCGTGGCGTTTGAAATCTCCCAGCAGACCGACGTCAGCGCCCAGCGCGGCGCGGATGTGGTGCAGAACACTGTGCAGACCATGCGCAAGATATCCGAAGAGATGCAGTCGGCTTCCTCAGGCATCGAAGCACTGGGCAAGCAGTCCCTGTTGATCAGCTCCATCGTGCAGACCATCGGCGGCATCGCCCAGCAGACCAATCTGCTGGCACTCAACGCCGCCATCGAGGCCGCGCGTGCCGGTGAACAGGGCAGGGGCTTTGCCGTGGTCGCCGATGAAGTCCGCCAACTGGCCGGCCGCACCAGCGCCGCGACCGAAGAGATCGTCAGCGTCGTGCAGCAAAACCAGTCGCTGGCCGATGAGGCGGTACGCGGCATGGCCAACAGCCGCACTCAGGCGGAACAGGGTCTTTTGCTGGCAAACGAGGCGGGCGCGGTGATCGTCGAGATTCAGGAGGGGGCCAAACAGGTGGTAGGCGCAGTGGGTCGGTTTGCCAATCAGTTGAAGTAGCAGCTGACGTCACTGTCGGTATTTCAGGTGTTGCAGGGCACGGACGACCGGCAACACCTGATAGCTCTGGCATCATTTTTGGACGGCAGGCAGAATGCGCCGCAGTTGGTCAGTGATCACCTTCGCACTCAAGTGTTGTGAATCACTGGTTCCACTCTGACAAGGATTGGTTGGATGCTGCTTGCTGTACTTACCGTTCTCAATGCCCTTTGCCTGATCGGTGGCTTGCTGTTCAACGCAGAGTTGTTGAACAAGGCTGGCGCCGATATTCCCCTCAAAAACCTGCAGGCGCTGGAAATATACGGGCAGAGCCTTGCCGCAGTGAGCGTGTGCCTGGCGGCCTGGCGCCTGTGTATCTGGGCTCACGGGAAATGGGGACATCAGCAGCATCTCATGCGCTCCATCCTGCTCAGTACCGTGGTACTGGCCCCGCTGACCTGGTGGGTTCAGGGTGTGGTCCCGGACGCGATTGCTGAAGAGTTTCCGGCCGATCTGCGGGTTTACAGCCTTTACGCCTACGTGACGAAAAAAGGCCTGCTCTACGATTCGGTGCAGATACCCGGCATTCCTTATCAGGAATATCGCGACAAGGGCGAGGGCAAGGCCTTCATCGCCAATCTTGGCGTACTCATGAGTGTTCAGGGCTCGTACGTCGAGCAGATTGGCCACAATTTTCAGGGCTTCGCCCAAACCGTCTTCAAGGGCTATACCCGACGCAACGCCGATAGGCTCTACAGCCGGCTGCAAGCAGAAGTCATCCCGGTCTTTGACGATATCGCCCGTGAATACGCAAAGGTAGAAGCCTTACGGCGCTCTGGCGTAGCGGGTAATAAACGCAAGCCGCTTGCGCTCCCGAACGCAGCCCTGCAACAGGCCCCGCCGAGCGCCGAAGACTACGCGTTGGCGATGCCTTCAGGCCTGCGTACCCGTCAGGCGATGGCCAATACTGCGCAGGTGCGCGGCATGGCGCGTCAGGTCCTGGGCCCGCTCTACGTGGAAGGAATGGACCTGCTTGCCACGCCCAGTCAGTTCAACACGTACCTCAATGGCATCGCCAGCAACATGGCCAGCGACGTCGCGCGCACTGATGTGCATGGCGCACAGAGCCTGAGCGTCCTCAAAAACATGTGGTTCGTACCCTGGTCGTTGCTGAGTGGTCTTTTCATGGGCGCGCTCAATATCGTCGGGTTGTTGTTGTCGACCGTCGAGCAGCGCGCGTTCATACAGAAGAGGCTTGTCGCCGTCAGAGCGGCAGCGGTGGCCCTGATCGTGATGGTTCCATTGCTCGCCGGTAACGCAATCATTCAATCGCCAGGCTATCGCACTGCGTTCAAGGACATCGAGGCCGGCCCGACCCTCATGGCCGGTGTCTTTCATTGGGCGATGTCTGCAGAAGCCATGTTGTACAACTTGACCAGACCTCTGCTCAACGCCGAGTAAAACGTTTCAAAAGGGAGTAAGCCCCGTGCGCAAGAAATTCGTTGCATCAATTCTGGCGGTAAGCATCGCCACCTCAGTCACCGGATGCGCGCAGATGGGCATCAGCAAGGAACAGGCGGGTACTGTTATCGGCGGTATTGCCGGTCTGGCGGTCGGTGCAACGATGGGCAAGGGTAACGGTCAGATCGCAGCCGCGCTGATCGTTGCAGGCGTCGGCGGCTATATTGGTAACCGCATCGGTCAGTTGCTCGACGACAGGGATAAACAGGCACTGGCGCTGCGCACTCAGGAAGTTCTGAGTCAGCCCGCAACTCCTGTAGCGCAGCCCACGGCCATCTGGCGTTCCGATCACTCCAATGCATGCGCCCGGATCACGCCAGGCCCGGAGTTCAAGGCGGTCCGGACCATCGATGTCAAACGCACGCCCAACATTCAGGGCGTGCCGTCGATGAAGCTTATCAATCAACCCTATGTCACCCGGTCTACCCTCAACGTGCGCTCTGCACCGAACATGAACGCTGACAAGGTGGGCAGCCTGCCGGGCAATACGCAATTCACTGCCGTGGGTTCTACCGGTGACTGGATTCTGGTGGGGCGCAAGGGCGTGACCGTGGGCTACGTGCACAAGGACTACGTGATGACGCAGTCCGATGCCGATACCAGAAAGAGGCTTGCTTCAGTCAGGTTCGATGATATGAATGTGTCGGCCAGCAAAGAGACTGAAGCATTCGATCTGGGCTCAATCTCTTCCTTGCCCTCCGGCAAAACAGCGGTCGAGACTACTTGTCGACCGCTTTCTGTAAGCCTGGAAGCCAACGGTGGCACCACTGAAAAGCAGGACAACACATTCTGCAGGCAGACCAATGATACGTGGGAGTTGATTTGAAGCAGGGCCTCTAGCGGGCAGTCAGTGCCGAATAACTGTTCATCAGGTTACGGTAGTTCGGGATCCGCTCGGACAGCAGGTTGCCCAGCCCTTCGATATCGTTGCGCCAATCACCTTGCAGCTCACAGGCCACCGAGAACCAGTTCATCAACTGCGCACCTGCCTGGGTCATACGCGACCAGGCGGCTTGCTGGACAGTGGTGTTGAAGGTGCCGGATGCATCGGTGACCACGAACACTTCAAAGCCTTCAGCCAGTGCCGACAGGGTCGGAAAGGTCACGCACACATCAGTCACTACCCCGGCGACGATCAACTGCTTGCGGCCGGTCGCCTTGATCGCCTTTACAAAATCTTCGTTGTCCCAGGCGTTGATCTGGCCTGGACGGGCGATGTATGGCGCATCGGGGAACATGGCCTTGAGTTCCGGCACCAGCGGGCCGTTGGGGCCTTGTTCGAAGCTGGTGGTGAGGATGGTCGGCAGTTCGAAGAAGCGGGCCAGGTCAGCCAGGGCCAGGACGTTATTCTTGAACTCGTTCGGCGAGAAGTCCTGTACCAGCGAGATCAGGCCTGTCTGATGATCGATCAGCAGCACGATGGCGTCATCTTTGTTCAGGCGGCTGTAAGGGGCGTTTTTCATGGTCAAGTCCTTTCGTTTGGGTAGGTAAGGTGTGGCGTTCAACGTGGGTTCAGACTAGTAGCTCACCGGAAAGGGAAAAAGCGCCTGACGCGCGTTTTACTGTCTCTTCACAGTGGACAATACTGTCCCAAGTGCTGCCCTCCCTACGAATCGCCTACCCAGAAACCGCCCCGGCCTTGCCAGCCTCCACCGCAAAGCGTTTGAGCGTCGACACACTGGCAGCGGGGTCGAGCACATCCGACACTACCTGGAAGCGGGTCAGCATCTGCTGCTCACTGAGGTCCACTGCCACATAGCCACGCTGGCGGCTGTCAAAGAATTTCACGTGGGGGTTGAGCCCCAGAATACTGTTGAAGGCGTCGAATGGTGGTCCGCCGGATGTCACCGAGGTGCCGACGAATTCAGTGGCGACGACGGCGGAATCCGGATTGCCCGCATCGGCGTGCAGGTCGGTGGTCCAGAACGAATGGATATCGCCACCCCAGAACACCGGGTTGCGGGTCTGCTGGCGTTGCAGGGATGCCAGCATGCGCTCGCGGGTCGCCGCGTAGCCGTCCCAGCCGTCGGTCCAGTGGCCCAGTGCCTGCGTTTTGAGATTGCGCTGTTCCAGTGGAGCGACCAGCAAGTCCTGGGCAATGACATTCCATTGCCCAGGTGATTCAGCGAAGCTGCGGTCCAGCCAGGCTTCCTGTTCCCAGCCGAGCATGGTGCGTTTGGGGTCACTCAGATCCGGACAGTCGCTGGGCGCTACGTAGCCTCGACGGCTGCCGTTGGCCTGGATGCACGCCTGTTCGGAACGATACTGCCGACCGTCCAGCACATGGAAGCGCGCCAGGCGGCCATAGTCCAGGTTCCGGTAAATACGCATGTCCGGACCTTTGGGCAGGCTGCCGGCGCGCAAGGGCATGTGCTCGTAAAACGCCTGATAAGCGGCGGCTCTGCGACGCAGAAAGCTGTCCACCGGAACATTCGGGTCCTGGGACCACTGCGCCGCGTAGTCATTCTGTACTTCGTGATCGTCCCAGGTGGCCACGCTCGGCGCGCAGGCATGCAGCGCTTGCAGGTCAGGGTCGGTCTTGTACTGCGCGTATCGGTTGCGATAGCCCGCCAGGTCCATCGGGTCTGAGGTGGCATGGCGTCGCGGGAACTGTATGTTTGTGGGAGAGACGTTCATTTCATAGATGTAATCACCCAGAAAGAACACCATGTCAGGACGCTCTGCAGCCAGGTGCCTGTAGGCGCTGAAATATCCTGCCTCCCAATGCGAACATGACACGAAGCCGAACCGTGCCGAGACCATGGTGGTTGCCAGCGGCGCAGTGCAGGCCTGACCCACGGCGCTTTGCGCGCCCAGACTTTCGAACTGATACCAGTAGGGACGTCCAGGCTGCAAACCGCCCACTTCAACATGTACCGAATGGGCAAAGCGCGGTTGGGCGGTCGCTTGTCCTGTACGTACTACACGAGTCATCGCTGCATCGCTGGCGATTTTCCAGCGCACTTCGACGGGTTTTTTCAGGCCGCCATCGCCCGTGGCTGTCATCACCTGTGGCGCCAGGCGTGTCCAGATCACGAAGCCGTCAGGCAGCGGGTCGCCGGATGCCACGCCCAGCGTGAACGGATAATCGACACCCGCGCTGCGGGCAAACGGGCTGAGGATCGATAGCAGCGTGGCACCGGCCACGCCGGTAATGATGCGTCGGCGATCCGGATTGAAATCAGTCATTGCGCGGCCTCTGCTGATTCGTACTGCGAGCGCAACAGCCCGAACAGCAACATGTCTTTGAAAACACCGTTTTTCAAAAATGCTTCTTTCATACAGCCTTCATACGACAGTCCGCACTTCTCCAGCACCCTGGCACTGGCCATGTTGTCGGCAAAGCACTGACCGGCGATGCGGTTGAGGTTCATGACGGTGAAGCCATGCATCAGCAAACCCTGCACCGCCTCGCTGGTGTAGCCCTGATTTCGGTAATCGGCACCGATCCAGTAACCCAGGTTGCCGCTGCGATGCGAGGTTGACAGGCGCAGTGAGACGACCCCGGTCAGTTCCCCGGTTTCCTGGGCATGAACCCCCAGGCTCAATGTTCGTCCAGCGGCGAATTGTTCCGGTGCATCGGCAATGAAAGCCTGTGCATGCTCCAAGGTATAGGGCGAGGGGACTGTGGCCGTCATGTTCGCAATCACGGGGTCGTCAGCCAGTCGCGACAAGGCGCTGGACTGCTCGGCTCGCAACGGGCAGAGCAATAGTCGTGAGGTGCGGATACTGGGCATATCGAGACGCATCCCGGGTTTTCCGTTGAGTTGAATACTCAAGAATTGCCGCGTTTCCATGGCGTTTTTATGACGGCTGCGAGAAACATTTTAGTGCCATCAAAAGAGCTTACAAAGGCCATGTAACAGTCATGTAAACCTAACTGATCGGTCATATTCGGTTGCTAGATTCTCGGCCTCTGACAAGAAGGGCGGATGGTATGAGAACGTGGGACGAACCTAAAAAACGCAAGGCGCACATCGAACTGATCCCGATGATCGACGTGATGATGTTTCTGCTGGTTTTTTTCGTACTGGTCAGCCTGAACGTGATTCCGGCTCTGGGGATGAAAACCCAGCTGCCGAGCGCCAGCAGTTCACAGCAGCTCAAGCCGCAGAACAAATCGATCCTGACCCTGGGCCTCAACGGCGAATTACAGCTTGATGGCAAGGCGACCACAGTCGAGGCTCTGGTGCCTGCCTTGAAGGCGCTGGAAAAGCCCGATACTAAAACCACCATTATCGTCAACAGCGACAAGGGCGTTGAGGTCGCACGTCTGGTCGAGATCATGGACACCTTGCGTCTGGGTGGCTTTACCTCGGTTTCCATTGCCACGCGTAAATCCTGACCATGTATGTCCTGTTTCGTGTACGTCAGTGGCTCGCAGGCCTTCCAGCGCTGGTGGCGCTCATCGTGATTGTGATGGGGGTGCAGACGCGGGCCCTTAAGGTAGAGCCGGTTTACGACGAGTCAGCCGTGGAGCTGGCGTTGATCGAGCCCGAGCCTCCAGCGCCAGAGCCCGTGGTGCCGACCGAGCCGCTTCCGGTTCAGCCTGAAGAGTCGCCGCCACCGCCGCCCGTGGTGGAAAGCGAAGACGCCGAGCCTGCTCCGCCACCGCTCAAGCCCATGCCTAAACCTGTCCCCAAGCCCAAGCCCAAGCCGGAACCCAAGCCGCGCCCGGAACCTGTACCCAAGCCAGCCCCGGCGCTAGTAAAGCCCGCCGAGCCGGTCCAGGCCCCCAGTAAGCCTGTGGCCAGCGCTGCCGTCGCGCCGCCTCAGCCACCGGCGCAGCCGAAAGTAGACACGCAGGGCCTCGAAGGCGGCTACCTCAAAGGGCTGCGTAACGATCTGGATGGCTACAAACAGTACCCGACCGGACGCCAGGCCTCGCTGGAGCGCCCGAGCGGCGAGGTCGTGGTGTGGTTATTGGTTGATCGCCAGGGGCGAGTGCTGGACTCCGGCATTCAGACCCAGGCGTCCAGCATGCTGCTCAACCGCGCAGCAGCCAACAGTCTGCGACGCATCAAGCAAGTCAAACCGTTTCCCGAACAAGCCTTCGGCGGGCGTAGCGAACAGCGCTTCACCGCCACCTTCAACTACAGCGTGCAATAGCACTGACAAGGAACAGAGTGATGAAGTTTTCCAGAATTCACCTTGCGTTGGTCGCCGCTGGCATGAGCCAGGGCATGGCCATGGCTGATTCGAGTGCCAGTGACGTCGGCACCATTGGCGTAAAAGGGAAGGCGACGGTGGGCGGTGGCTACATGGTTCAGGAGGAGAGCATCAAGGCGCGCTCCACGGTAACCAAGGAGGCGCTCGACAAGCAGACCGCAACAGGTAACGCGATCGATAAACTCAAGTACACGCCGGGCCTGAATATCTCCAGTGAAGATGCCACAGGCCTGTCGGGCTTTCGCTTTACCATGCGCGGCCTCAACTCCGATCAGGTCGGCATGTCGGTAGATGGCATGCCCATCAACGACTCCGGCAACTATGCACTGTATTCCAACCTGCTGGGCGACCCGGAAAACATCGATCAGATCTTCGTCACCCAGGGCTCTGCCGAGAGTGACGGCCCGCACATCGGTTCCAGCGGTGGCAACATCGGTATTGTCACCATTCGGCCCACCAAGGAAACCGGCGCATTCGTCAAACAAAGTGCAGGCAGCAACGGTACTTACAAAACCTTTGCGCGGCTCAATACCGGCGAAATCAACGGGCTGAGCAACTGGCTGTCGATGTCTCATACCGAAGGTCAGAAATGGCGCGGTGACGGTGCCGTGCGCGCTGACAAGGTGGAGTGGAACAGCTTCTTCGACATGGGCTCGGGCAATACGGCCAACCTGATCCTCAAGTATCACGAGCAGGACAACAACAGCTACAGCCAGCTCACCAAGAGCCAGTTCCAGCAGAACGGGCGCAAGTTTGACCCCTATCCTTCGACGCCCGCGCGGGGCAGCAACGGCAAGCTGTCCAGTTATTACGAACTGGCGCAAAACCCGTTCCAGACGTTCACCGCCGTGCTCAATACCCAATTCAAACTGGCCGACAATCTGGCGCTTTCAGTCATCCCCTATTACTTCTGGGGTAACGGCAGCGGAGTAAACAGTTCCTCCTATGCGCTCAATCGCGGCTCGAATCAGAACGGTGTATTCGACCTGAGCAACTTGCCGACGGCTGCCGCTTATAACGCTGATGGCTCATCGACCACCGGCGTGTATTACCGACCTTCGCGCACCCAGACCTGGCGTCCGGGGATCACCACCAAGCTCAACTGGGATGTCAACGACGAGCACAGCGTGCAAGTCGGCTACTGGTATGAGCGCGCGCGTCAGTTGCAGACTCAGCCTTTCATTCGCCTGAAGAGCAACGGCAAGCCGGAAAGCATCTGGCCAGACTCGGATTACATGGTCGATGCCAACGGCAATGAGATCCAGGGCCGTGATCGCTATACCGTGACGCCTGCACAAAAAGTATGGGCTCAGGACACCTGGTATTTCGCCCCGGACTGGACGCTGATCGGCGGCCTGGCCTACATGAATGTCGAGCGTGAAGGCAATAACCACGGCAGCCTTACCGAGCGGCCCGAAAAACGTGACCAGACCTACAATAAACTGCTGCCGAACGTAGGCCTCAAGTATCAGCTGGATGAGCGTGACCAGTTGTTCTACAGCCTGTCGCGCAACATGCGCATACCGCAGAACTACGTCCTTTATGACCCAGGCACCGGTTCCATCAACAGCAAGCCGGAGACCAGCTGGAACCATGAACTGGGCTGGCGCTTTACCGAACAGGACATGACGCTGGCCGCCACCCTGTTCTATATGCAGTTCAAGGACCGCCAGGTGTCATCGAGAGACATCAATGGTGACTTTGCCGACATCAATGCCGGTGCAGTCGATAACAGCGGGCTGGAACTGGAGTGGAGCGGCCTGCTGCCGCACCATTTCAATTACTACACCTCGTACACCTACACCCGCGCCAAACAGAAGGATGACCTGACCGTTTTCAATAACGGCGCCGCCATCGAGCTGCCTACCAGCGGCAAGCAGTTTGCCAACGTGCCGAAGAACATGCTGGCCGCCAACATCGGCTACGACGACGGCAGTTATTACGGCACCTTCGGAGCCAAGTTCACCAGCAAGCTGTATGGCGACCTGACCAACGACGAAAGCATTCCGGGGCGCACCATCTTCAATCTGGGCGCGGGCATCTATCTGCCGGTGGACAAGAAAATCGTCAAGGATGCCACCTTGCGTCTGAACGTCGACAACCTGTTCGACAAGGAGTACCTGGACGGCGTGTACACCACCAAGACCAACGCAGGTGCATACAGCGGCTTCCGCGATGGCGACCCGGCGTACATCGTCGGCGTCGAGCGTACCGTTACCGTTTCTCTTGAAGCCAATTTCTAATCTTCATTGACCAGAGGTCTGTGCCATGGACATGAATCAGCTTCACGACATCACCTTCTATGTGATGTACGCCGCCATCGCGATAGCGATCTTTGTCGCGATCGAACGGGGTATCTACTTTGCTTACGTACGCCGTCAGGCACGGGCGCTGCAAACGGCACTCAGTGCTTCGGTGCACAGTGAAAAGGACCTGCCGGAGGCGCTGACACGCCGGGCCGGTTTGCCGCTGAGCATGGTCCTGCCGGTGCTTGCGCAAAAAAATGCTCAGGGCTCGCGCAGGGATCTGGATGATGTCATCGAAACCCAGTACCTGAGCACTCGCGCGCCGCTGGCCCGCAGCCTCTGGCTGATCGAGACCATCACTACCGCTGCACCTCTGTTGGGGTTGCTGGGCACCATTCTGGGCATCATTGACACGTTCAAGGCGCTGGCCAGTGCCGGGGTGTCCGATCCCGGGCAGATTTCTGCCGGTATCGGCACGGCGCTGTTCGCGACCGGGCTGGGTATTGCCATCGCCTTGTTCTGCGTGGTCTTTCATAACTACTTTCAGGACAGCCTGGAACGCATCAACGATCAACTCAAGATCCTGTTGATCCGCGCTTCCAGCGGCGCACGGGTGCAGGATGAAACCGAGCATTCGGCTGCCCCTGTCCAACCGAAATACCGCACTGCCTGATCAACCTGCGGCGTGTGCCCTTGGCATGCGCCTTCCTGCCTGTGTCCGGCGATGAGGCCCGCATGTTCTTTAATCTTCCAGGTCGTAGGGTACTTGCGCGCTCCCGCGCCTTGATCGCAGCGTTACTGCTGACGAGCTCGTTTGCTCAGGCCGACTTCGCTATTCCAGGTTTCGAGCTGGTACACACCGTTCCGCTCGGAACCGACCTGCAGACGCCTGACCTGCGAGCGCCCGGCGAGGTCTGGCGTGAACTGTTCGATGGGGCCCGCAAGGGTATCGATATCGAGCAGTTCTATGTCGCAGACCAGGCCGGCTCGGTGATGGACAAGGTGCTTGAAAGCCTGACTGCAGCGGGGCAGCGCGGAGTGAAAATCCGTTTTCTGCTGGAGGAAAAAGGCCTGAAAATGTCCGATCCGCAGACCCTTGAACGGTTGCGGGCGATACCCAACCTCACCTTGCGCGTACTGCCATACGCCAAGCTCACGGGCAGCGGCATCATTCACGCCAAATTCATCGTCGTGGATGGCCGGCAGGCGTTCATAGGCAGTCAGAATTTCGATTGGCGCTCTCTGGAGCACATCCATGAAACCGGCCTGCGCATCGACGAGCCGAATGTCGTGCGCCAGACGCAGGCCGTGTTCGATCAGGACTGGCTAGCCCAGGCCGCCATCGCCGAAGGCAAACCGATTCCGGTGCCACACTCGAACAAGAACGCTTTGCCCGCTGGCAACTATCTGGTCGCCAGTCCGCAGCGCTATAACCCGCCCGGCGTACTCGACTCCCAGACCGAGCTGCCGCGTTTGCTGGCGCAAGCCAGACGCGAGGTTCGCGTCCAGTTGCTGGATTACGCACCCTTGTCCTACGGACCTGACAAAACCCGGCCTTACTATGCGGTCATCGATAACGCCATCCGCAGCGCTGCCGCCCGTGGCGTGTCGATCAAACTCATGGTGTCGGACTGGAACACAGGCATGCCCGAAGTAGCCTATTTGAAGAGTCTGGCCCTGGTGCCAAACGTGCAGGTGCGCATTGTCACACTGCCCGTAGCCGCCGAGGGGTTCATCCCGTATGCACGCGTGATTCACAGCAAGACCATGGACATTGATGATCAGGTCGCATGGGTCGGCACAAGTAACTGGCTCGGCGGCTACCTCGACAACTCGCGCAACCTGGAAGTGGTGATGCACGACAGCACAATGGCCAAGCGCATCGGCGTTCTGCATGAGCAGCTATGGGATGGGCCGTATGCCAAACCAATCGACATCAACCGCGACTACCCGGAACCGCATCCGGGCCGGCCTTGACAGTAAACAGACGGGCAGCCGGAAGGGCGACGCCGGGCGCTAAGAGGGTGTAGACAAAATAAATTAAACTTTCACTCCCTTGTCTGAATAGCCCTCAAGCCATGCCTAAAACCGGACGTCCTCGCTCGATTGCCGCCGAGCACTATCCCGTGCTGGTGAAACTCGCTCATGCACAGCCCTATTCCAGCCAGGCCGAATTGGCGCTCGTATTCTTCGCCGAAACCGGTATCACTGCGCATCCCGACACCTTTGCAAAAGCGTTGAAAATGGCAGGGATTACGCGTGTAAAGCAGCGGGCCAAGGGAAGTTTTCAGTCACCTGAACCTAATAAAGCCTATGGCTACAATGAAACCCACCGCCGCCAACTGCCGGAGCAGCTATATCCGAGTTGCTTGACAGATACCGAGTGGGCACTGGTCGCCGACCTGTTTGAAAGCCAGGGCGGACGAGGAGTGCCACCGCTTCACTCTCGGCGCACGTTGCTGGAAGCCTGTTGCTATGTCGTACGCACGGGGTGCTCATGGCGAATGCTACCCCGCGATTTTCCTCATTGGGACAATGTCTACAAAACGTTCCGCCGGTGGAGCGCTCAAGGCAAGTTCGAGCAAATGCATGATCGCTTGCGAGCTCAATGGCGTGAGCGGGAAGAACGCGCTGACAGCCCGTCAGCAGCGATCCTGGATTCACAGTCGACCCGCAGTTCTCCTCAAGGCGGTGACAGCGGCTACGACGCGGAAAAAAAAGTCAAGGGGCGTAAACGAAGTCTGATTGTCGATACATTGGGCCTGCTGCTGGCTGTCAGTATCAGTGCTGCAAGCGTGCAGGATCGTGACGCGGCGGATGATGCGGTGGCGTACTCGAAGGAAAAATATCCGTCACTGAGCACGCTTTTTGTTGATAGTGCGTACGCAGGAAAATGGGCACAGCGCACCCATCAACTGCACGCTATCGATGTTCAAGTGATCCGTGGCCCGAATAACAGAAGAACAGGGCAATGGCACTCTGAACAAGGCGATCTATTTTCCGTGGAGCCTGTTCAGACTGGATTTGTGGTCATGCCCAAGCGATGGGTAGTGGAGCGAACTCATGCCTGGAATGAGAGAGCTCGGCGACTGATCATGCATCATGATCGCCTTTTTGCGGTAAGCGAGGCATGGGTTTGGTTGGCCGAGGCTCGAATACTCGCGCGCCGACTCACTACATGATTTTGTCTACACCCTCTAAGCATGGCGGGTTGTATCGACAATCAGAATGCGTCTGAGTCCGGACGGAACAGGTCTGGCAAGGAGTCTGAAATGAGTTTGATCGTTCGTGCGATGGCAGACAGTGACTGGTCTTCGCTGGCTCAGATTTTTGAACAGCCGGTGTTCCGTTGGTGGACGCTTCGGATGCCATACCAGTCAGTCAACGACATAAAAAAACTTGTTGAAGGTCGCAGCGCTTCAGGCCTATCCCTGGTTGCCGAGCGAGATGGCATCGTTGTCGGGTGCGCCATGCTCTATCGCTTTCAGGGGCGAAGGCAGCACGTAGCTGATTTCTGGATGGGGGTCGCAGACGGTCATCATCGCCAGGGCATTGGCGACGAATTATTGAAAGAGCTGTCTGCAACCGCCTGCCGATGGATGAATGTAAAACGCCTGGAGCTTACCGTCTTCGTTGATAACGAGCCTGCTATTGCGCTTTATAAAAAGAATGGCTTTGTCATAGAGGGGACGCACCGGAAATTTGCCTATCGGGATGGTGAATACATAGATGCTTTCAGTATGGCGGCAGTCTACTGAGGTGCTCTGAATGGGGTGGCAGGAGCGGCCTTCAATAGACCCGCTCTTGATGGCAATATGCCCGGCTTTGGTGATGAATGAAGCTCCCCACTAGGCCCCTCTGCCCGCTTCAGCCACAATGACGCCTTTTACCCTCCAGCCTGCTGTGGGCTGTAAAAGGATTGCTGCTGATGATGCTCTCTTTCAAGCCATGGTTTCGGGGGCTGGCGCTGGCTTTGCCGCTGGCTGCCCTGCTGACCGCGTGTGACAAGTCCGATAAGCCGGTGACGCCGCCTGCACCGCCACACACCACTTATAGCCAGGCTGGTTGGGACGCGCTGCCAGCCGTGTCGGACGCCGACTTGCAAGCCGGGTTTGCCTCATGGCGCAGTGCGTGTGTTCGTCTGAAGGCTGATGCCGTGTGGGGACCGACCTGTGCGGCGGCGGGCAGCCTTGTGGCGGCTCCGGATGCGGCGCAGATCCGCACGTTTTTGCAGAGTCAGTTGCAGGTCTACAGCCTGCGCGCTGATGGCGGCAGTGCCGATGGCCTGATCACCGGTTATTACGAGCCTGTCTACCCTGGCAGCCTGACTCAGACCGCCACGGCTAACGTGCCGGTTTACGGCATTCCGGACGATCTGATCGTGGTCAATCTGGACAGCATTTATCCCGAACTCAAGGGCAAGCGCTTGCGCGGTCGGCTTGAGGGGCGGGTGCTCAAGCCTTACGACGATGCCGCGACGATCAACGCGCAGGGGTTGAATGCGCCGGTGATTGCCTGGCTGACCGACCCGATGGATGTGCAGTTCCTGCAGGTTCAGGGCTCCGGGCGGGTGAGTCTGGAGGATGGCTCGCAGCTGCGTCTGGGCTATGCCGATCAGAACGGTCGCCCTTATCGCGCGATTGGTCGCTGGCTGGTGGAGCAGGGCCAGTTGAAGAAGGAAGACGTAACCATGGGCAGCATCGCAGCCTGGGCCAAAGCGCATCCGGAGCGGGTCAGCGAGTTGCTGGCCAGCAACCCCAGCTATGTGTTTTTTGCCCGTAACCCCGACAGCAATGAAGGCCCGCGCGGCTCGCTCAACGTGCCGCTGACACCGGGCTACAGCGTAGCCATCGATCGCAAGGCGATCCCTCTGGGTAGTCTGCTCTGGCTCTCCACCACACGGCCGGATGGAAGCAGCGTGGTGCGCCCGGTTGCGGCGCAGGACACAGGCGGTGCGATTGCCGGTGAGGTACGCGCCGATCTGTTCTGGGGCACGGGAGATGAAGCGGGCAAGCTGGCAGGCGATATGAAACAGAAAGGCAATATCTGGTTGTTGTGGCCCAAGGGCATGCCACTGCCTCAGTCCACGGAAACAGTTCCTGCAACAACCCCGGCTCCTGCCAGTCACTGACATCCTCTCACCTCGATAGCTACCGTCCTGCTCAATGGATAGGTAGCTATCCATTGAGAACCCCCGTTTTCCTTCCAAACGCATTTGAAACAGCCAAATGCACGTTTTTCAGAGACAGAAATATATACAGAAAAGAAAACTTAACGTTCATATGTAAATCAGGGAAGAAATACATCGGATTATGGGGGGCATCATAATGATATTACGTGTTGGTATTGAGGCTTTTACACAGGGATCGTGCATACCTGTCCTACTTCTACACCCTGCATTCCGCCAGACGCCATCCAACCTGCTCATATGGGAAATCTCCGAGCGGAATCGGGGGGTCGACAAGTCAGATGTAACTGTAAAATAGACGTAGGGCATACGCTATTCGAGGCACGGTTACTATATCAAGCTCTAGATGGAAGAACGCCCGGTCGAAGTCGGGCGCTCTTTAGATGTGGTGAAGTTTATTGAAAAGTATATTTTTTCTCAGCGATGAAAGCGGGCTCTTTCCAGTTAGGTCCTTTAGCCGTGCGACCATTTTCATCTAACGCCAGAATGCCTTCACGGAAAAGTCTGGTATAAGTGCCCCAGAGTTCACCGGACTGGAGAGCTTCAAATTTATAAGCGGTGTAGAGTCTGTCTATTCGTGGTTGGGATGAATTTAGAGCAAGGACCGCCAATACATCTGCGACGGTTTCGTTAATGATAATGTCTTTGATGTTAGTCATTTTATAGGCCTCTCAATGCGTCAGCATGATCTTGTCTGTCACCAGCCGATTGAGCCGCTTCGGTGTAAAGAAAATCACGGTTTTCGTTAATTCTGTAATCCTCAAGGGCTGCCGTATGAGCGTTATTCCATACGTTACCTTGCACGCCATCAGCCACCCCCAGTGCCCTGTAACGTTCCAATTCCCTGAGCTCGTGGGTGTAAAATATTTTATCAGTATCCGTCACGACTAACTCGCCCCGCAAAATTTTCTCCAGACGATCAATCATTATAGTATTTGCATCTGATGCCCCGAATCGGCCTGTGTGCAGCTTAACGAGATCAATGCCGTCCTGAGTGACTGAGGCGGTTGTCCAGTCGAGGTTTTGGGTGGGGCCGCCCGCTTTTTCAGGATCGTACATTCGACCGCTATGCTCCCCTCTGGTCGTTGCTCCGTCATAGGGGCTGTTGAACACCACATAGACCGGAGGCAGACCCGAATTTAACGGGTAAACGTAAATGGCATCCCGAATGTCCATCTGGCTGGTGCCGGGTAAAGGTTCGCCCTTCACCTCGATAGGCTCCAGTGTAATTCCAGCGTACGCCGGAGTTTCGACTGGTTGCGCCACTGTCGTCGTTGAGCTGTTTCCAGGTGCTGCGATTGGAAGCGTCAAGGTGATGGGCGGGGTGTCCGAAGTGGTAAATGTGTAGGCGTTGGCCACTGGGTCCAGTGTCAGAGCCCTCACAGGCACCCTGGGAGAAAATCCGCCTTCGGCTTGTGTTGCCACGACTGAATACTTCGACCGATCGCCGTAAATTCTATAGGGCATATCGATCGTTCCACCTGTTGCCGCCACGTCATTCAAGGCGTCGGGCAGATCAGGCATAAGAACCCTGGCCGGAAGGTCCAGCATTCTTCCCGGTAACTCTCCATTGCCAAGCGAAGGGGAGTACAGCAACGTGCCGATGCCTACGGCTGTGGTAGCGCTGACAGCCGTGCCTGCGAGAGCCGTTAATATTTCGATAGCGGCTTGAATGGTAGCGTCCAGAAAGAGGCCGGATCCTGCTGTAACGGAAATGACTCCTGCAACTGCACCCAACTGCGGTGTAGCAGCTTCCTGGAGCTTGAGCGTCTTGCCCGCTTCTAGCGCTTGAGCTTCTGCCGTCACGCGCGCGTGCTCGTCAGCGTCACGCTGGACCTGCGCCTCTGCCTCCGCCTCCATACGAGCTTGTTCAGCGGTTTCGGCAGCAAGTCGAGCGTGCTCTGCAGCTTCAACGGCCAGCCTCGTCGACTCGGTTTCTGCCGCGATACGTTCGTCCTCCCTGGCCTGCGCTGCAGCAATAGTATGGCTCAGTGATACAGACCTCTCTGTGAGAATCCTGATTTTCTCTTCAAGAATTTTTGCTCTGTAGCCTGCTGTAACTGAGGCTTCCCAGCTTTTATAAACGTCAAGGGGAGAGCCCAGGTCTCTTCTTGTTTGAAAGATATTTAAAAAATCCACAGCGTTTTTTTTAATATCTACCGCCAATGCATGCCTGCCAAAGAAAGCATGAGCGCCTTCGTTGCTTTTGGCTAACTCAGCAGCGCGCTGTGAAATCAGGCTGTCCACCACGTTTTTTTCAATCGTAGACTTTTCTAACTCAGAGAAGGGGTAGTCTCCTACGCCGGCAGATATTTCCGCGTCAACGTCAGCCGGAAGGAGGGGCAAAAAGTCTATGTAAGACTGATCGATATTTCGCTGTGTTGAAGAGGCCGTCACGATAATGGATATCGTGTACTGCTCGTTTCTTATACCCCTTTTACTGAAGAATGCATCCATCTCATGGTTTGCAGGAATAGTGCCGTCCCATCGCAGCGGTCTGGCGATTACTCCGGCTCCCGATAGCGGGCCTAATGGCCTGGGCAACGGCTGGCCAGGTGTTACGATGGTGGGTGGAAGAGTAATGACGTTTTGCGGCATGTGCTTATCCTTAAGGTTTAATTAGCCGAATGATATCTCCTTGATATTAGGTAGTATTAATAGTCACGAAGTGCGGTATATAGTTATAGGTAATTGTTTTTTTGTTCAGGCTTTCAGGCACGCGATTGAAGCGCATGCTGATGTAGGACTGGTCAGCGGCCGCACGTAGTGTTGCCGGTTTTATAATCCATCGCAGTGTTCAGGCGTTACATCAGGTGCTGAATGCATTGGTCGCGGCGTACATTGCTTTAAACCCATGTGGCAGCAAGAGCCTCCCATAGCCGAGCTAACCGTTCAGTCAACTCACCCCAAACGCGGATCAACCACAAACTCCAGCTCCTTGGCCGTTGCCACAACGGCCAGGAATTCCGGGTGCTGGACGTTGAGCAGGTAATTCGATTCACGCGGGATGATCACGCTGGGCACGGCCAGTGCCAGGCTCTGACCCGAGGCAAGCCAGTCGTCGCCGAACGAGGCTGTTGCCGGTGGTGCGGGCTCTTCGCGCCAGTCGGGGGGCAGGGTGTCCGGCCGTGCATTGAGGATGTGCTCTTCGCCAATCTGCAGCTCAAGCATCGCGTAATGTCGGGCCACGCCAGCGTTGCCCAGGTGCACCAGCACTTCCAGCAGCGCCAGCGATTCGCTGCCTGCGCAGTACACGCAGGCGTTGCCTTTGCTGTTCCAGCGTCCGCCATAGAGCTTGGCGCCTTCACCGTCGAACGCCTGAGCCAGCCATTTGCGCTTTACCAGTCGATAGACTGCAATCACGCCACGACACCGTGTTCCAGCCGACCGATCAGGTCGAGCACTGCCTGCGCCTCGGCCGAGGTAGCGAGCATTTCCAGCGGCCTGCGATTGCCCAGCCCATAGACCGGGTTGGCCAGCCACAGACGGGTCGCTTCGGCATCGTCTTCGAACAGGTCCAGCGCTGCTTTGTAAACCGCTGCCAGGCGGAACAGCCGATCGCTTTCCTCGGCATTGAAGCGGCGCACCTTGAGGCGTCGCTGCAAGGTGGCGGGAGCGATGCCCAGATGCTCGGCCAGGGTCGAGCGGTTCAGGTCGGTGTAATGCGCCAGACGCTCGAATACTTCATACGGCAAACCGTCGTGCAGCGCCGAGTACAGGCGCGTGCCACGGGCCGGAATACCCAGATGCTGCCAGAAATCGTCCTGCCGGGGCAGGGCCGGATGGTAGTCGCTTATAGGAAGAGACATGGACACACCTGTCTATCGAGTGATTGCTATTAAATCTATCACTTGATAATAGGCTGGTTTGGGTGGTCGCGGTAGTGATTTGCAGCAACAGAAAGCGACTTAAATTACAGAAACTGCAAACATCGCCGACTTAAGGCTATAGGTTTAGTTTGAATGTTGCTGATCGAGCGTTATAGGCTCAGTGTCAGTCGATTTCGATAGTGCTGTCGAACGTATACGTGCTGTCCGCCGTTGTCAGCCTGATTTTTTTGCAGTGAGAACCACACGATGTCCACGCTTGCACTATTGATATGCGATGACTCGAACATGGCGCGAAAGCAGCTTTTGCGTGCCCTGCCTGCTGATTGGGATGTATCGGTAACGCTCGCTACCCAGGGGCAGGAAGGTCTGGAAGCTATCCGTAAAGGCCAGGGCCAAGTGGTGCTGCTCGACCTGACCATGCCGGTGATGGACGGTTACCAGACCTTGACGGCGATTCGTGCCGAAAACCTCGACACCAAGGTGATTGTGGTGTCGGGTGACGTGCAGGACGAAGCGGTGCGCCGGGTCATGGAGCTGGGCGCGCTGGCGTTTCTGAAAAAACCTGCCGACCCGGACGAACTCAAGAGCACGCTGGAACGCCTGGGCCTGCTGGGCAAGCCGGCGGTGTCACCTGTTGCGCTGCCGGCCCTCAACAACAAGGGCGGGGTGATCAGCTTTCAGGATGCCTTCCGCGAAACCATCAACGTTGCCATGGGCCGCGCTGCGGCGTTGCTGGCCAAGGTGCTGGGCGTGTTCGTGCAGTTGCCGGTGCCCAACGTCAACATGCTCGAAGTCGGCGAGTTGCACATGGCGCTGGCCGATGCCCACGCTGATCAGCGTTTGACGGCGGTGTGTCAGGGCTACATCGGTGGCGGCATTGCAGGTGAAGCGCTGCTGATTTTCCATGACTCGGAAATATCCGGCATGTCGAAACTGATGGGCGACGATAACTCCGACAGCTCCAACATGGAGATGCTTCTGGACCTGTCCACGATCCTGATCGGTGCCTGCCTGAGCGGTATTGCCGAGCAGATCGACATCGCGTTTTCGCAAGGCCATCCACAGTTGCTGGGCGCGCAGGGTGGCATCGACGAGCTTATTCGTATTAATCAGCAGCGCTGGAAAAAGACCCTGGCGGTTGAAATCAGTTACAGCGTAGAAGGCCATAACATTCATTTCGATCTGTTGATGCTGTTCACCGAAGACTCGGTCGAGCTGCTTACCAAAAAACTCGCCTACATGATGAGCTGACCCATGAGCAACGCTATCGAAATCAACGAGCTCCATTGGTTGCTGGCCGTCACGCAGAACATTGACGTAGGCATTGTGGTGCTGGACCTGAACTATCGGGTGACGGTCTGGAATACTTTCATGGAAAACCGCTCTGGCGTGGTGCCTTATGTGGCCATCGACAAGACCTTCTTCGAGTTGTTTCCGGAGGTCAACCGCCAATGGCTGAGCAAGAAAATCGATAACGTCGTGACCCTTGGCACACCGGCATTCACCATCTGGGAACAGCGGCCGTATCTGGTGCGCTTCAAGAATTACCAGCCGATCACCGGGCACGAAGAGTTCATGTACCAGAACACCACGCTGTTTCCGCTGCGTTCAACCACCGGGGCGATCAGCCATGTGTGCCTGGTGATCTATGACGTCACCGACGTGGCAGCCAACCGCAATCAATTGCAGGCAGCCAATGACAAGCTGCAGCAACTGTCGGGTGCTGAACAAAAGTAAACGGCTGTCTGGCCCGTTGGGGCAGCAAAACCGCACTGCGGGCTTGATCCCGCTCGTGCTAGGATCGCGATTTTTCCGCTGACGCTCAGGGACATCATGCGACCTCAAGCCACCCTCACTGTTTTGCCTGTCGAGCGCCCGCTGGTCGGGCGCGTCAGCCCGCCGGGCTCCAAGTCGATCACCAACCGCGCATTGTTGCTGGCCGGGCTGGCCAAAGGCACCAGCCGCCTGACCGGCGCGCTGAAGAGTGACGACACCCGCGTGATGTCCGAAGCACTGCGTCTGATGGGCGTGCAGGTCGACGAGCCGGATGACAGCACCTTCGTGGTCACCAGCAGCGGCCACTGGCAGGCACCGCAGCAGGCACTGTTTCTCGGTAACGCCGGAACCGCAACGCGCTTTCTGACCGCTGCACTGGCCAACTTCGAAGGCGACTTTGTGGTCGACGGCGACGAGTACATGCGCAAGCGCCCGATCGGCCCGCTGGTCGATGCCTTGCAGCGCATGGGTGTGGAGGTCAGTGCGCCCAGTGGCTGCCCGCCGGTGGCGATCAAGGGCAAAGGCGGTCTGGAAGCCGGACGTATTGAAATCGATGGCAACCTGTCCAGCCAGTACGTGTCAGCGTTGCTGATGGCCGGAGCCTGCGGCAAGGGCCCGGTCGAAGTCGCCTTGACCGGCAGCGAGATTGGCGCACGTGGTTACGTCGACCTTACCCTGGCGGCCATGCAGGCCTTCGGCGCCGAGGTTCAGGCCATCGGCGAAACCGCCTGGAAAGTCTCGGCCACTGGTTATCGCGCTACGGACTTCCATATCGAACCGGATGCATCGGCGGCCACCTACCTGTGGGCCGCCCAAGCACTGACCGAGGGCGATATCGACCTCGGCGTGGCCAGCGACGCATTCACTCAGCCTGATGCCCTGGCCAGTCAGATCATCGCAAGCTTCCCGAACATGCCTGCCGTGATCGACGGTTCGCAAATGCAGGACGCGATTCCGACGCTGGCGGTACTCGCCGCCTTCAACCGTCAGCCAGTGCGCTTTGTCGGCATCGCCAACCTGCGGGTCAAGGAATGTGACCGTATTTCAGCACTGTCCCACGGCCTGTGTGCCATCGCGCCGGGCCTTGCTGTAGAGGAGGGCGACGACCTGCTGGTGCACGCCAACCCGGCGCTGGCAGGCACCACGGTAGACGCATTGATTGACACCCACTCCGACCATCGCATCGCCATGTGTTTTGCGCTGGCAGGCTTGAAGATTGCCGGTATTCGCATTCTCGACCCAGATTGCGTCGGCAAGACCTACCCGGGTTACTGGGATGCACTGGCTTCGCTGGGGGTGCGTGTTCAGCGCTGAGAGCAGCTATGGAGCCGTTTTTCAGATCCCGAAGAACGGCTGCATCATCCGCGCCAGCAGCCCGTGAAAGCGCAGCCTTGATTCTGTCGCCAGTACGCAGATGCATTCCCGGTCAGGGTAAGCGATGGGCTGGTGCTGGATGTGGCTGTCCAGATCGGCCACATCATTGAGCGCGAACGCTCCCTGTATGTCGTGATACGCGCCCTTGAGCACCATAGTCATCTCGCCGCTTTCATGGCTGTGCACCGGCATGCTGACGCCGGGGGCGATTTTCAGCAGCATCAGGTTGCCTTGTTCAATACCTTGCGCACGTACTCGTTGCACGCCAGGAACCAGTGTCTTCCACTTCAGTGTGCTCAGTTGCCGACCGAAATGCGCGTGCATGCAGACAGGCAGCAAGTCCGGGTCCTGATTGGCTGCCGGCGTCGAATACATTGCCGGCTCAGCGCCCGTTTGCCGTTCATCGAGGCGCGCCAGCATTGCTGACCTGCCCTTGAGCGGCACCACGCTGCTGGTGTGCTGCTGCATCAATACACCGCCAATCTCTTCGGCTTGCCTGAGTCGCGCACGGCACTCGGCACAGCGTTCAAGGTGCGCCGCAGTCACCACCGCAAGGACCTGCGACAGCGCCCCTGCTGCATAGCTGACCAGCGTCGCGTCATCCGGATGATGTCGTGGGCTCATCATGATTCCTCTATCCGCGAACGCAATTTTTGAAACGCCAGGCGCAGGCACGATTTCACCGTGCCCAGTGGCATACCAAGGCGTTCGGAAATTTCCCGATGGCTGAGCGCTTCAAAATAAGACATTCGCAATACCCGAGCCTGATCGGTGGGCAGGTTCTGAATGGCAATGTTCAGTTGTTGCTCCTGGCGCTGGCTGTAATCGAGCGTTCGATCTACCGGTGCCTCCAGGCGCTCGAGTTGTTCCAGCGAATTCTGCACCTGCACCCAGCCGCGGTCCTTGCGCACGCTGTCGATGTACAGGTTGCGGGCGATGCGAAACAGCCATGTCCCCAGGCTGGCCTTGGTCGGGTCGAAGGAATCGGCCTTGTGCCACAGCTTGAGCAGCACTTCCTGCACCAATTCTTCGGCTTGCCCCTCAGGCACATTCAGCCCGGTCAGATAACGTAAAAGGCGCGGCGCGAAGTGATCGTAAATGCGCATGAAGCTTTCGCGGTCCCTCTGGCGGGCCACGGCGGCGACTTCATCAATCCAAAGTCGGGTTATTGTCGATTCGCTGTGAGGGGGGGACAAGTGACAGAAGGTCCTGAGACTGGCAGTAGTGCGCATGATCCACCTTCTGATCACCATTGTCTGGTTTTGGTTCGCAATGCAGAGGTGTTACGCAACGGGATGGGGAGTGGATCACAGGATATGACGAGCGGCGTGGAGGAATTTTACAGGTGCGGCCATGACAATGACCACGGGCCAGTCATGCAGACAGTCGCTGTCATTTCTGCCAGTAGCGCTATGAGCAGCTGGCTGCTTAACCTGTGATCTGGATGCTATCAAGGTCAGGGAGACCATTATGGACACTCACGTTGCACGTGCTTCATCTACGCTGGCCAAGGCGGCGTGTGTACTGCTGGTTATCATTTGTATGGGGCTTCTTTTTGCACCTTGATGCATAGGAATTTCAAAATGCCTATGCATCAGGCTGACGCTATGACGGAGGCGTCATGCCTTCAAAGCGATGGGTAGGAAGACGCTGATGCGTTACTTATGCAGTGAAAATCCCTATCAACAAGCATTAATGCAGGTTATTTCACCGCGAAGCCTAGGTGCGGACGCACCTAGGCCCTGTCAGGGCTTCACGTACCTCATCTGCGCAATCGCCTGAGCGTTGAGGTTCAGTCCCTGCACCGTCAGCCCGCTGATTGCCGCCGTGTATACCATCCGCGCGCCACACAGCACGCAGCGGAACGGATCGACGTTTAGAAAGGCTTTGGCCATCTGCACAAAATACAGCTTCGGTGTCGGTCCTGGCGTCGCCATCTTCAGTGCTTCATAGACCTTTGGCAGGTACTGCCCGCAGACCCGATTGGCCAGAAAACCAAAATACCGGATCATCCGGAAATGCTTTTCCGGGATGTGCTGCACCACCCGGAAAAGCATGTCGGCCTGGCTCAGCGTTTCCTGCTGATAGGTCTGTGTGCGGTGATCCAGGTAGGTGAAGCTCAACGTGGCCCCGTTGGTGTAATGCGCCAGACGACTGCCCGAGATGGGCGGTTTTTTCAGGTAGCGGCCCAGGTAATTGACGGTCTTTCGGCCGTTTTTCGTCTTCTTCGACAAGTGGATGTGCCAGTGCTGGCCACCAGCGGTCAGTATCAAACGGCGCCAGTCGCTTTCACAGAGGATGTGGGCCAGCGGCGGCGGCATCGTCAGTTGCGAAAGCGGCTGTCCCAGCAGGTAATCGCGCACCAGCCACATCCAGCGCCGCCGCAGGGCCTCTTTGTGGAACGACAGATTTTTCCAGACGCCCTGCTCATCCAGGCCGCCCGCGGTCACCGACAGGTGGACGTGGGGATGCCAGTTGAGCCGCCGGCCATAGGTGTGCAGCGCCCCTTAAATCCCGACGCGCAAACCGCGCCGCTTGGCGGCGTAGATCAGGTTATCGGCCGCCAGCCGAAACAGCGCATCGAGCAGCCAGCGGTTGTAGAAGAACAGGGGCCATAGCGTGTCGGGCAGCGTGAACACCAGATGCTGCCAGGGGCAGTCGGGCAGACGGTTGTTTTGCACGGTGATCCACTGGTCGGTGGCCTTTTTGCCGCAGGAGGGACAGGCCCGGCAATGGCAGGTGTTGCACAGGTATTTGACGTGCGGGCAGCTGTGGTTGCCGCAGGTGTAGTGTTTGACGCCCAGTATCGAGGTGCCGCAGGCGAGCATTTTGGTGACGGACTCGACTTCGATGTCGCGTAAGCCGCCCTCCTCGAGGAGGTGTGCCCAGCACTGGTTAGCGGTGAAGAGGTTTTTGAGCGGTCGAGGTGTGTAGGCAGGACTCATCTGAAGCAGCAGCGGTGGGTAAGCAGGCTTCATGATGGTCAATAACGGGCCTCATGGCAAAGCTCAAATCGATGTTTCTGCTGCTACGCGATCGTAAGAACGGGCGATTTGCAGCCGCAGGCTGCCCTGTTCGCGAGTTCAGGCTGAGGCTGTAAATCTGGTTACCTGTACAGGAACCCATACTACAAACTGGTCGCCAGGATTGACCAACACCAGTCAGACGATTGTTGTATCGACGATGAGCAGTTGGAACACGTGTGTTTCGCTCTCATTCCCTTTGGTTACCAGCGCTTCGTCCAGCGAAAGCTTCCAGTCTACGTTTTCCTGCGAGTCGTTACTGCTACCAACGTCCAGCAGAACATGGGTCATTAGCTGGAGCGATGGAGTTACCAGCACTTACAAGTTCAACGCGACGATCAATAATATTGGTACTTTGAACACGACCATTGTTGGTGTCGGGGCAATTGTGGATGGCCGTTATAAAGGCGCCAATGCGACAAGTACATTTTTACTTGGCAATCTTCAGTCAACGTTGAACAACGGCTGCGACACCGCCACCGGCGTTACCAGCGTCAGCGGTCTTTCAACACTGTTGATTACCCCGTAACGAAAGGCATGGAGCATGCACGCATAAAGCTGCTACAAGGGCTTGTAATGCAGACTGATCGTCAACTCCATCGACTCCTCCTGACGTAATAGGCTCAATCCCGGCCGGCCGGGCAAATGATGTGCGTTGACTGGGTGGCTGACCGGCTCGAAGCAGAAGAAACCCAACCCCGGCGGGCAGAACATCAGAAAGTAGTCGCTGCCAGTGGCCTGACAGTGCAGCTCATAGCCCAGGTCCGGCTGGCTGATGATGCTCAGGCCGTCCCAGCCGGTGAAGCCGTTGTCCAGTCGTGCTTCAGGCAGCGTATTGCTGTGCCGGAAGTCCCACTCGGCGGGTAAGTCCTGCAACTTGGCAGGCAAGCCAGCGTCGTCGCACATCCATACCTGCGCAGCCTTGGCCTGCAAGCGTGTGTGAGGCGTGCGCGGCAGGTAAGGGTGCAAGCCCAGCCCGTGCCAGGCGGCGCGACTGTCCAGGTGGGTGGTGGTCAGTTCGATGCTCAGCTTGCCGTCTTGCAGGGTGTAGCGCAGTTGCGCGCGGTAGGCGAACGGCGTCTGGCTGTCGAGTTGCAGGCAGACCTGCTCTGCGGTCTGCTCGATAACACTCCAGACCTGTTGCCAGGCGCTGCCATGAATCGGCAACGGGTCGTTGGCGCTGTTGGCGGCCAGTGCGAGCCAGCCATCCGGCGTGTCGAAACCGCCATTGCCTATCCGGTTCGACCAAGGCGCCAGCGGGTAGCAGGCCAGTCGGCGAGGTGTACCGGCAGCCAGTGCCTGTTCGTCGCTCGGGCGCAGCAGGGGGTGCCCGCTGGCCAATACGGTCCAGTTGACGATACTGCCACCGATGTCGGGAGCCAGAGTGAGGCGGGTCAGGCCATCTTCAAGGGTCAGTACGTTCGCGGGCATGATGCAAAACCTTCTTGGATGATGGGCTGGATGGTTGAGAGGCAGATGGCGTGGCGCGCCGCCAGGTCAGCAGGACGATACCGCTGACGACGATCAGCCCGCCGATGACCTGGCCGCTGCTGAGTAACTGATCAAGAATTAGCCAGCCGAACAGCAGGCTTGCCACCGGCTCGATATTCATCACCGGCGCGTTGCGGGCGATGTCCAGCCGTGCCATGCAGATGAACAGCAGCGAAAAGCCCAACCCGTAGAGCACCACCAGACTGGCCAGCGCAGTCCAGCCGATGCGGCTTGAAGGCAGATCCACGCCACCGGGCAACAGGCCACTGGCACCGGCCAGCGCAGCCGCAGCGAACACCACGACCATGGTCAGCATACTGCGCACAGTGCCGCGCATGCTGGCCAGTTTGTTGTCGGTGATCCATAGCGCAAAGGCGAACACCACCGCTGCGGTAAACGCATAGGCGATACCTTCCAGCCACTGCGGTTCGCTGCTGCCAGGGTTTGACAGCCGCTGCGGCACATCCAGCGCCAGCGTCAGGCCGAACAGAATCAACGCCATCAGGCCTGCGGCACGTCGTGTGGGCCTTGCGCCGCCCAGTGCCCAGGTCAACAGCGCCAGCAGAATCGGCGAGACGTTGACCACCAGCAATGCCAGAGCCACCGGAATACGTGCTACCGCCGAATAAATGCAAAAACTCTGAGTCGCGATCAGCAAGCCCAGAAGCAATTGCCAGCGCCAGGTGCTGGCAGGGAGACTGAGCTTTTCACGTTGCCAGAGCACCAGACTGACCAGCACCAGCAGGGTGACGCCGGAGCGGCAGAGAATGGCTAGCAGCAAGCCGGTGTCATGATCGAAAGCGATGCGTGCCGCAATGTGGTTGCCGGCAAACGAACAGGCCAGCAATGCCAGGATCAGCACGGCAATGTGGCGGGGGAACAGGGCAGGGGCAGACATACGCAACCAGCCTCCTTGGCTGGACAACAGAGGTGCATACCGGAGCGGTTTCAAGCGCTCCGGTAGCGTTGCAACTGATGACGTTAGAGCACGACGCTCGGCAGCCACAACGAGATGGCGGGAATGTAGGTGACCAGCATCAACACCAAAAACAGCGCGACGTAGAACGGCAGCAAAGCTTTCACGGTGGCTTCGATAGTGACTTTGCCCACCGCGGCACCGACGAACAGCACCGCACCCACCGGCGGTGTTATGAGCCCGATCCCCAGATTGACCAGCATGATCATGCCGAAATGCACTGGGTCAACGCCGACACCGACGATGACCGGCAACAGGATCGGAGTCAGGATCAGAATCAGCGGGGCCATGTCCATCACAGTGCCCAGCAGCAGCAACATGACGTTGATGCACATCAGGATCACGTAGCGGTTGTCCGAAAGGGTCAGGAACGCCGTGGTGATCTTCATCGGGATTTCCATCAGCGTCAGGATGTACCCGAAGCTGGCGGCAAAACCGATGAGGATCATCACGATGGAAATGGTCCGTGCGGCCCGGTGCATCAGCTTGGGCAGATCGCGCCATTTGTAGTCGCGATAGATGAACATGGTGACGAAGAACGCCCAGAGCACGGCAATGGCGGCCGACTCGGTGGCGGTGAAAATACCCGACAGAATGCCGCCGAGAATGATGACCATGGCCATCATGCCCCAGAGCGCTTCACCGGCAATTTTCAGCGCCTTGCGCAGCGGAATCACTTCACCCTTGGGGTAATTGCGCTTGCGCGCGAAAATCATGCACAGGCCCATCATCACTGCGCTGAGCAACAGACCCGGCATGATCCCGGCCATGAACAGCGAAGCAATCGATACCGTACCGCCTGCCGCCAGTGAATAGAGCACCGAGTTATGGCTGGGTGGCGTCAGCAAGGCCTGAACCGAGCCGCTGACGGTCACTGCCGTCGAGAAGTCCCGAGGATAGCCGTTGCGTTCCATTTCCGGGATCAGCACTGAGCCTACCGAAGCGGTATCGGCCACCGAGGAACCCGAAATCGCGCCGAAGAAAGTGGATGCCACAATGTTGACCAGCGACAGCCCACCGCGCACGAAACCCACCAGCACAGCAGCAAAGGCGACCAGCCGTCGTGACATGCCGCCTTCGGCCATGATTGCCCCGGCCAGCACGAAGAATGGAATCGCCAGCAGCGAAAACTTGTTCACGCCGCCCGCAATCTGGATCATCAGCGCATCGGCTGGAATATCGATCCACCAGGCGCCTATCAGGGCCGAAAGCCCCAGCGCATAGGCGACAGGCATGCCGATGAGGATCAATGCGATGAAGCTGCCCAGCAGTATAAAAGCGTCCATTTATGCGGCACCTTCGCTTTCTTCAATGACATCGAAGCGCATCACCGCGCGATGACTCTGGTCGCCCAGAAACAGTCTTTCCAATACGAAAATCAGGGTTACGATGCCGCCGATGGGGATTGGCAGGTAAGTGATGCCGACCCTCAGAAACGGTAGCTCGCCGACAAACTGATTCCACGTGGTAGCGCACAGCTTGAAGCCCTTGAAGATCATGAACAGGGCCACGATTGCCATCAGGATCTGCACGACCATCGAGGCGCTGCGACGCACCTGTTGCGGCATACGGTCCACGGCCATCGAAACGGCCATATGTGCACCGGCGCGGTAACTGGCGGCAGCGCCGAAGAAGGTAAATACCACCATCAGCAAAATGGCCGTGGGTTCCGGCCAGCTGGAGCCGCTGCCGAGTATGTAACGGGCAAAGATGCCCCAGGGGATGATCAGGGTCATGATCAGCACCGACAGACCGGCAATGCCGATGCAGACCCGATAAATCGTGTCGTTGATGCGCAATAGCGTATTTTTCATTGGGCTCACCACTGCGGCGGCGAACGAGCTTTCACTCATTCGCGCAGCATAATCGGACAGGCTTATTGGGCCGCTTGGGTACCGGGTGCAGCCAGTGCCGGATTGGTCTGGACCGCTTCGATGCGGCTGATCAAATCCTTGTAAGGCGCACCGAATTTGTCACGCACCGGCTGGGTGGCGTCGTAGAAGGCTTTCTTCTGCTCCGGCGTCAGGGTGATGAACTCCACGCCTGCTGCCTTGAGTTTGGTTTCTGCGTCGGCCGAAGACTTGTCCCACAGCGCGCGCTCTTCCATCTGAGCTTCACGCGCGAGCTTTTTCACCAGCGCCTGTTGTTCCGGCTTGAGCTTCTCCCAGGTAGCTTTCGCCATCACGATGGGCTCGGGCAGAATCAAGTGCTCGGTAATCGTGAAGAACTTCGCGTTCTGGTAGTGGTTGTGCTGGAAATAGGTCGGCGGGTTGTTTTCCGCACCATCAATCACGCCGGTTTGCAGGGCGCTGAAGATTTCGCCAGTGGCCATGGCGATGCCGTTACCGCCCATGTCGTTGATGGTTTCGATGAATACCGGGTTGCCCTGAACACGGATCTTCATGCCTTTGAGGTCGGAAATCTGGTGTACCGGTTTCTTCGTGTACAGGTTGCGGGTGCCGCCATCCATCCAGGCCAGTGCGACCATGTTGAATTGCGAGTTGGTGATCTTGTCGAGAATTTCCTGGCCGATCTCGCCGTCGATAATCGTGCGCATGTGCGCTTGATCACGGAACACGAACGGCAGGTTGAAGACGTTGACGTGCGGCACGACCGGGCCGACGATGCCCAGGCTGACACGGGTCATCTGCACGGCACCACTCTGGACCTGTTCAACGACTTCCTTCTCGGAACCGAGCACGCCGCCAGCGTACATCTTGAAGGTAATCTCGCCCTTGGATTGCTCTTCGAGTTTCTTGCCCATGTTCTGTTCCGCCACGACCGGCGCGTAGCCTGCGGGGTGAACCTCGGCGAACTTGATTTTGACTTCTGCCTGAGCCATGCCTGACACGCAGAAGGCCAATGGAAGTGCAGCGATGAGAAGCTTGCGTTTGAAATCCATGGATATCTCCGATTTTGTTATTTTTGGTCGAGCTATGGGATTTTCGTTGGGCACTGTCAGCCCTGAAACTCGGGTTCCTTCAGGCCTTTGACACCAGGGCGCAAAGCGAACAGACCACCGGCGAATGGCTGGTCGCTGATATCGCCACCCGGGCGAATGGACGTTACGAACAAGGTATCGAGATTGGGGCCGCCAAAAGCGCACATGGCCGGTTTTTTAACCGGCACGACCAGCGAGCGGTCGAGTTTTCCGTTGGGCGTAAAACGGTGGATCAGGCCCGCGTCATTGCCGCAAATCCAGTAGCAGCCATCGGTGTCGATTGCTGCACCGTCAGGGCGGCCCAAGTGGTGGTTCATGTCCACGAACAGGCGACGGTTGTGCGGCGTACCGCTATCAGTGTCGTAATCGAAAGCCCAGATCTTCTGCACGCTGGGATGCGAATCGGACAGGTACATGGTCTTGCCGTCCGGGCTGAACGCCAGGCCGTTGGGGACAATGAAGTCCTTCAAATGTGCATCGAGTGTCTTCTGCCCGGCGCTGTAGCGATACATCGCACCTACCCCTGCGCCTGCTGCCATGTCCATCAGCATGGTGCCGGCCCAGAAGCGTCCTTGCCGGTCGCATCGGCCATCGTTGAAGCGCATGCCTGTCTGTGCATGTTCGACGCTTGCCAGAAGAGTACTGATCAGGCTGCCGTCTTCGCAGGGCTGCAGATGATAAATGCCGTCTTCCATCCCCGCAATCCAGCCGCCGCGGCTGTCGGCTGCGATGCAGGCCAGCATCTGCGGCGCTTTCCAGCCGCCGCGGCTGTCGGCTGCGATGCAGGCCAGCATCTGCGGCGCTTTCCAGCTGCGTATGCTGCCATCGGCGAGGCTCCAGCGCAGTAAGGTGCCCTTTGGAATATCCACCCAGTACAACGCTTGGTCATGTGCACTCCAGACCGGGCTTTCGCCAGTGGCGTTTTGTGCATCTACAATCAGTTCGGCATCCATGACAGGTCGTATCTCCAACGTTCTGCAACCAGAGTTCTGTAGTCGGAAGGGGCTGTTTATTGATCGCCGAAGGGGCCGGAGGCCACAAACGCACCGCCCTGATAAACCATCGCCGGGTCGTCAGCCGCAGGCTCCGGTTGGGCTTCAACCTTGGCGCGGAAAATTTCCGAGCTGTCTTTGGGGGTGTAGTCCAGTTTGCTGGCGAAGTGGTTGTCCCACCATACGGTCTTGTTGTCCGAAACACCGTAGACCACAGTATGACCAACGTCTGGCGTGTACAGGGAGCGCTCGATCAACTGAGTCAGGTCGCCAAAGCTCAGCCAGGTGCTCATCATTCGACGGTTCTGCGGTTCAGAGAACGACGAGCCGATGCGGATGCTGACGGTTTGGATGCCGTAACGATCGAAGTAGAAGCTGGCCATGTCTTCGCCGTAAGACTTGGACAGACCGTAGTAGCTGTCCGGGCGGCGAGGGGAGTGTGCGTCGATGGTTTCGGTCTGTTTGTAGAAACCGATCACGTGGTTGGAACTGGCGAAGATCACGCGTTTCACGCCATGACGACGGGCCGCTTCGTAGATGTGGAACACACCGCAGATGTTGGCACCGAGGATTTCCTCGAACGGCCGTTCGACTGACACACCGCCGAAGTGCACTATCGCGTCCACACCTTCGATCAGGCGGTATACGGCGTCCTTGTCAGCCAGATCGCAGACCTGAACTTCTTCACTGTCGTCTACCGCCGGTGCCATCTCGGCAATGTCGGACAGGCGTAGCACGTTTGCGTAGGGGCGCAGTGTTTTGCGCAAGACCTTGCCCAAGCCACCTGCCGCACCGGTCAGCAGGAGGCGATTGAAGGGAGTTTGAGTGGTATGAGCCGATGCCATGAGAAAAGTCCCGATTGTTATTTTTGTCATCTGTTGTCGTATGACTTGCCGAATTATCGGCACCGCATACGCTGATTGTCAACGCGGCCAAAGTATAAAAACGACCTGTGTGCCCGCCTGTGCAGACACATTTGTAACAAGGCAAAACCTGCCCCTGTAGATGGGCTTTCAGGCAGGCTTCGCCACAGGTTTCACAGCAGCGAAATAGGGTAGCTGATGAACACGCGGTTCTCGTCGAACTCATTGGTGCTGAAATCGCGACGCAGGCTGGAGTTGCGCCATTTGACGTTCAGGTTCTTGAGTGCACCGCTTTGTACGGTATACGCCAGTTCAGATTCTCGTCCCCATTCCTTGGCGTCGGTGATGTTGCCGGTATGCACATTGTCGCCGCTGATATAGCGGTTCATCAGGGTCAGGCCGGGTACGCCGAGCACTGCGAAGTTATAGTCATGGCGTAACTGCCAGGACTTCTCCTTGGCGTTGTCGTAACTGGAGTTGTAACTGTCGTTGGCCAGCGTGCCGCCGCTGGTGCCGTTGACGCGCATCCACGCCGTATCGCCGGTGAGCTTTTGCAGGCCGACATAGAACGTGCTGCCGCCATAGCGCGCCGAGAGCAATGCGTAAGCGGTCTTGTTGTCGAGGTCGCCGGCCAGTTTGTTTCCGTCTTCGTTGCCGATGAAGTAACCCAGGTTGGCCCCCAGGGTCCAGTCGCCGACCGGCTGGCTGTGCAGCAGGTTGAAAAACTGCTGCTGGTAGATGTCCTGCAGCTCCGAGTACCAGACACCTACCTGGGTACGCTTGTCGTTGAAGACATACTCGCCGCCGCCGAAGTTGAAGCGATCGGACGTGAACGCGCCTCGGCCGTTCATCGACATGTCTTCCATGCTTGCATCGTTGCGCGGGCTATTGCCACGGAATTGCCCGCCATACAGCGTCAGGCCGTCGATCTCCTTGGACGTCACCTGACCACCGCGGAAAGTCTGCGGTAACGAACGACCGTCATCGGAGCGCAGAATTGGCAGCACCGGCATCCATTCACCGACTTTCAGTTCGGTTTTGGAAACCCGCGCCTTGCCTGCAACGCCGAGACGGCCGAAATCATCGGCCGGGCGACCGTCGCTGTGGATCGGCAGCAACTGAGTGCCCCCTGTGCCTTTGCCACCATCGAGCTTGAGCGAATACAGGCCCAGCACGTCAACCCCGAAACCGACCACACCCTGGGTGAAGCCCGACTTGGCGTCGAGAATAAAGCTTTGTGTCCATTCCTCGGCTTTGCTCTGCGAAGCTGCGCTGTTGGGGAAGGCCGGGTTGGTGAAGTTGCGGTTGAAGTACGCATTACGCAGCGTAAGTGTGGCTTTGGTATCGTCGACGAAACCCTCTGCCATGCCGAGCATCGGGAAAATCAGTGTCATGCCGCCAACACCCAGCAGGATGCGTGAGCGGGAAGTGTGAGATGTCATTATTGTTTTGCTCCCTTGTTTATCGAAACCGTCCTCTTTTCTGGCCGCGCGCAAGCAGCAGCCGACACCTTTGAGGATTACGTGATGCCTGTTGCCAGGCATGGCCTCGACCGACAGACGGCCGAGTACCGTTCGCCATGTATCAGCGAATGTTATGAATCTGAAAGGATGTCGGGTGCTGCGAAACTGTCGGAACAGATGAGGCTTCGATAATCGGTGGAGCAGACGTACAGACGAGAGTTTTCATGGTTGGCCCAGTCTTGTTTTTATTTTTGGCGTTATAGGTTGTCGTACAACCGCGGTGATATTTGCAGCGCGGCCTCGGTTTGTCAACGCGCTGTTAGTCGAGGTTTACCGATTCACCTGATTTTTAACCCCTCATAAGGCAGTGAATGATTTGGACTGAACGCTGTGTGCAACCGGGCAGTCCACCTCATAACCCCATTATTTTTTTGGAGCTGCTGCATGAATCGTTTCACCCAGAAAGTTGTTGTCGTGACCGGGGCTGGTTCCGGGATCGGCGAAGCCACCGCCAAGCGTTTTGCCCAGGAAGGTGCAAGCGTTGTACTGGTCGGCCGTAATCGCGACAAACTCGACAAAGTGGCCATGCAACTGGCGGGCGAAGGGCATTTGGTCCGTGCTACCGATGTGGCGAACCCCAGCGATGTGGAAGCGCTGTTCAAGGAAGTCGCCACGCATTTCGGGCGTCTGGATGTGCTGGTCAACAATGCCGGCATCGTCAAGTCCGGCAAAGTGACCGAGCTGGGCATAGAGGACTGGAAAGAGCTGATGTCCGTGGACCTGGACGGCGTGTTCTATTGCACCCGCACCGCCATGCCGGCGCTGATCGCCAGCAAAGGCAACATCATCAACGTCTCGTCGGTTTCCGGCCTGGGCGGCGACTGGGGCATGAGCTTCTACAACGCGGCCAAAGGCGCAATCACCAATTTCACCCGCGCGCTGGCGATGGACCACGGTGCCGACGGTGTGCGCGTCAACGCCGTCTGCCCGTCACTGACTCGCAGCGAACTGACTGAAGACATGCTTGGCGACAAGGCACTGATGGCAAAATTCATGGAGCGCATCCCGCTGGGGCGTCCAGGCGAAGCTGAAGATGTCGGCGATGTCATTGCCTTCCTGGCAAGTGAAGACGCACGCTTCGTGACCGGCGTGAATTTGCCGGTGGATGGCGGATTGTCCGCGTCCAACGGACAGCCGCCGCAGGCTTGATGCCGTCGACGAGGGTCATATGCCCGCAGCCCGGAAACGTTCCGGGCTGCTTCGCTACGTTGAATGCAAACCTGTGTTTACACCTGCCTGAAACAAACAAGCCCGGCAAAAGCCGGGCTTGAAGGTTGCTACGGGAGGTCAGATCCGGAAGTGGCTGACCATCGTTTGCAATTGCCCGCCAAGGCGTGCCAGTTCGACGCTGGAGGCAGCGGTTTCTTCGCTGGCCGAGGCGGTTTGCTCGGACACATCGCGGACGTTAACGATGCTGCGGCTGATTTCCTCAGCTACGGCACTCTGCTCCTCGGCTGCGGCAGCGATCTGCTGGTTCATTGCCTGAATGTTGGAGACCGTCTGGGTAATACTGCCCAGCGATGTACCCGCCTGACGGCTGAGCTGTACGCTGCTGACGGTCAGTTCGCGGCTGCTGAGCATGATGCTGGACACCTGGCGCGTGCCGCTTTGCAGGGCTGCAACCAGTGTTTCAATCTCGACTGTGGACTGCTGCGTGCGTTGTGCCAGGCCGCGGACTTCGTCGGCAACCACGGCAAAACCACGCCCTGCTTCCCCGGCGCGGGCCGCTTCGATGGCTGCGTTGAGGGCCAGCAGGTTGGTTTGTTCGGCCACAGCCTTGATGACGTCCATGACCTTGCCGATCTTGTCGCTTTCCTGCTCCAGCTGGTTCATGGCATCGGCCGAGCGACCCACTTCGTTGGCCAGACGCTCGATCTGCACAATCGCTTCGCCCACGACTTTGTCACCGTCGCGCGCTTCGCGGTCGGCGTTGGACGCTGCCTGCGACGCCTGTTCGGCGTTACGAGCCACTTCTGCAACCGTTGCCGACATCTCATGCATGGCGGTGGCCACCTGGTCGGTTTCGACTTTCTGGCTGTTGACGCCGGCGCTGGTCTGCTCGGTAACCGCTGACAGCTCTTCGGCGGCACTGGCAATCTGCACAACGCTGTCGCGGATACCGCCAATCAGCTCGCGCAAGGTGCTGCCCATGCGTTGAATGCCTTGCTGCAGAACGCCCAACTCGTCACGACGAGTGACTGCCAGGGTCTGGGTCAGGTCACCTGATGCAATACGGTCGACCACTGCCAGAGTTTCCTGCAATGGACGGGTAATCTGCCGGGTGATGATCACCGCTGCAATCATGCCCAGAATAATTGCCAGCAGCGTACAGGTGATCTGCGTGGTGCGAGCCTGTGCGCTTTCCTGATCGCGGCGATCCAGTTGCAGTTGGTACATGGCTTCGCTGATCTTGACGATATCCTGGCCCTGTACGGTCATCTCCTTACGAGCCTGAGCGATGTCGGCAGTTGCGGCCTTGAAGCTCTGCAGGGATTTGCGGTACGCGGCCAACGAGGTTTCCAGCTGCTTGAGTTGATCAGCCTGGGTGCCGCTGAACGTCGTTTTCAGCGTGTCCAGATCCTTGATGGCAGAATCCAGCCTTGCAACGGCGGTCTGTTCAGTTTCTGCCGTAGGGTTGGTGGTGTAGCCACGCACCTCATAACGCGCGAGCCTGAGGTTTTCCTTTGCATCGGTGACGATCTGGTATTGCTCGAACCGATTGGCATCGGCAGGGTCCATTTTTTTCACTTCAGCCTGAAGCAGCTCAAACACATCAATGCTTTTGCCGGCATTCGTGCTCAGCTCATCACGCGCCACAATGCTGGCCTTGTACCCGCCGCGCATGTTGTTCAGCGATTTCTGGTAGTCAGCGATCACCACTCCCAGTTGCTTGAGCATTTTCACGTTTTCGGGACTTTTGAACGAGGTCAGCAGCTTTTGCTGATAGTTCTTGAAGCCGTCCAGCGAGATCTGAACGGTCTCTGCGACTTTCTCGTCGCCGTCAGCGACCATGTATTGCAGACGGGTCACACGCAGTTTGGTCAACTGGGAGTTGAGCGAAGTAATGTCACTCATCCAGTTGCTGCGATTGATCAGTCCGCTCATGCTGGTCCAGCCAGTCAGCGCAAGAATCGCAGTAAAAACAAGTACTAGACCGAAACCGAGGGCCAGTTTCATATTGACGCTGATGTTTGCAAACCAGCTACTCATTGAATTCTCCAACAACAGCCATTTAAAAGCAGTAGAGCCCCTGAAAGGCATGGCATACAGGTCAGGGGGGAATGGGGTGGTATACAGACACTATCGGCAGGTGGTGGCCAAGCTGAAATAAAAAAAAGAAAAAGTTTCAAAACGCTTGAAATACTTTTTCAGGCCCTATCGTTCACGGCAATGCACCGCTATAAAGAATCGCTGAAAAGACTGAAATAGAGCGCCGCCTCTCATAGGGTGCGGCAAAATATTGTCTATGCTCGCGACAGTGGAAACCTTACCCGCTTCAGGTTCATTGCTTTTGCAGTGCGTGACATTTTTACGTCACAAGTTGTTCTGGCATCTGAGCCTTCTTCCCGTCACGTTGAGATGCCTTGTCATGAATTTGAAGTTTCGTCATAAAATTCTTCTGGCTGCGGCCGGTGTTGTGGTGTTGGCCTTTGCCTTGTTCACCCTGTACAACGACTACCTGCAACGCACCACCATCAATCAGAACCTTGAGTCCTCGGTGGGCCAGGCGGGTCAATTGACGGCCAGCAGCGTGCAGAACTGGCTGAGCGGACGCATTCTGGTGCTGGAAAACCTCACCCAGAATGTAGCCTTCCAAGGGGTCAATTCCGACCTGAGCGGACTGGTGTCGCAGTCTTCGCTGGTGTCGACCTTTCAGTTCACCTACGTCGGTGACAGCAAAGGTGTGTTCACCCAGCGGCCCAATGTCGATATGCCGGCTGGCTACGATCCACGTCAGCGGCCCTGGTACAAGTCCACCGTCGACGCCGGCAAAACCATTCTCAGCCCGCCTTATCTGGCTTCCGTGGGCGGTCTGGTGGTGACTATCGCCAGCCCGGTCAAGACTGCAGGCCAGATAACTGGCGTGGCTGGCGGTGACCTGAGCCTGGACACGCTGGTCAAGATCATCAACTCGGTGGAGTTCGGCGGGCTCGGTTATGCCTTTCTGGTCAGCGGGGACGGGCAGATCATTGTCAGCCCGGACAAGGAACAGGTGATGAAAAACCTCAAGGACGTCTAGCCGGGCCAGCCCCTCAGTCTGGATGCGCGCCTGCGTGAGGTCACGCTCAATGGTCAGCAGAGGTTGCTGTCGTTTACCCCGATCACCGGGCTGCCTTCGGCCGACTGGTACATTGGTCTGTCGATCGACAAGGACAAGGCGTATGCACCGTTGAGCCAGTTCCGCAGCTCGGCGATGGTCGCCGTACTGATTGCGGTGGCCGTGATTGCCTTGCTGTTGAGCCTGCTGATCCGTGCGCTGATGCGGCCGCTGACCGACATGGGTCGTGCGATGCAGGACATCGCCCAAGGCGAGGGTGATCTGACCCGTCGTCTAAGCATTCAGGGCAAGGACGAGTTTGCCGAGCTGGGTGGCTCGTTCAATCAGTTCGTGGAGCGCGTGCACGCGTCCATCGCTGAGGTGTCCTCCGCAACACTGCAGGTGCATGACCTGTCGCAGCGAGTGGTCAATTCCTCCAACTCTTCAATCGTCGGTTTTGACGAGCAGAGCGCCCGTACCAACAGCGTTGCCGCTGCGATCAACGAACTGGGCGCGGCCACTCAGGAGATTGCCCGCAACGCCTCGGACGCTTCGATTCAGGCCAGTGAGGCCCGCACCCAGGCTGAAGACGGTCAGGTGGTGGTCGAAAAAACCATCCACGCCATGAGTACGTTATCCGCCAAAATCAGCGACTCGTGCACGCAGATCGAGCAGCTTAACGCCAGTACCGACAACATCGGCCACATTCTGGACGTGATCAAAGGCATCTCGCAGCAAACCAACCTGCTGGCGCTCAACGCTGCCATCGAAGCGGCCCGTGCAGGTGAAGCCGGACGTGGTTTTGCCGTGGTTGCCGACGAGGTGCGCAACCTTGCTCATCGCACGCAGACATCGGCTGATGAAATTCACAAGATGATCGGCGGGCTGCAAACCGGGTCTCAGCATGCCGTGCTCAATATGAATGAAAGCCAGGTGTCGAGTCAGGAGAGTGTCGAAGTTGCCAATCAGGCGGGCAGTCGTCTGCGCGATGTAACGCGCCGCATTGGTGATATCGATGGCATGAACCAGTCGGTTGCCGCTGCCACGGAAGAGCAGACCGCGGTTGTGGAAACACTCAATATCGATATCAACCAGATCAACACACTTAATCAGCAAGGTGTGGCCAACCTTAATGAAACCCTCAAGGATTGTGCCGCGCTTTCGCAACAAGCCGGTCGTTTGAAGCAACTGGTCGACAGTTTCAAGATCTGACCGTACATCCAGTAACAGAGGTCGGACCCTTTATACGGGGTCCGACTATAAAAGCCTGCTCGGTGGCAGGCTTTTTTTCACAGATCTTTTTTAACCTCTTTATCGACATGCTTGTCAGCCTTGTGACGTTCCTTGTCATCATGCTTTGCACCTTTGTCGACCTCGTCAGCATCATGCTTGACGCCCTTGTCCACTTCTTTGGCGTCATGATCAACACCCTTATCCAGCTCACGGTTATCGTGTCGGACGCCCTTTTCCAACTCACTCTCTGCAAAGGCCGCGGGCGCCACAGCGCCAGCGAGGAAGAGAGCGGCAGTCATTGAGAGTACGAGTTTGCGCATGCTTTGCTCCTTGTGAAAAATGCTGGCCCTTCATGAACCATCAATTTCCAGCATAGACCAGACAGACGACGTTGAGGGCTGTGATTCAGCTTCGCAATCCAAGAAGTTTAAGCACCGTCAGTCCGCATAAACATTCGGACTGTAGCTTCATTGCATCCTCGGGAATGCTATTGGTTTCAATCGACGAAATAGCCCTCCTTCAAAGTTTGATTTATTTTGGAAACGGCTCATCTGCCAATGGCGCAGCTTTCAAGGTGGCCCCATACTGATGGGCCTTACACTTACACGTACTCTCACATTTTCCCTTGAGGCTAAAATGACTCTACCTCGTCCGATTGTCTCGACGGGCAATGCCGGATTTGACTCAATCCTTAAGGGTGGTCTGCCGAACAACAGGCTTTATTTACTCGAGGGTACGCCTGGAGCAGGCAAGACGACACTGGGTCTCCAGTTCTTGCTCGATGGGGTGAAGGCCGGTGAGTCCGTGTTGTACATCACGCTTTCAGAAACCAGCGAAGAGCTTGAAAGCGCCGCTCACTCACATGGCTGGTCATTGGACGGCATTGATTTGTTCGAGTTTTCCTCAACAGAGGAAGTACTGGGCGATGAGTACGAGCAGTCTATCCTGCATCCGTGGGAGGCGGAGCTGGGCGATACCATCAAGCTTATTCAGCAGCGAGTCGATAAACTTCAGCCCAGGCGGCTAGTCTTCGACAGCCTCTCCGAGATGCGGCTTCTGGCTCAGGATCCTCTGCGTTATCGTCGCCAGGTGTTGGCGCTCAAGCAATATTTTGCAGGTCGGGATATCACGGTCCTGCTTGTGGACGATCTCACGGCTTCCACGGGGGAACGCGATAACCATCTGCATAGCTTATGCCACGGTGTGATCACGCTTGAGAGGCTGACGCTGGATTTCGGTGCTGCCCGCAGGCGACTTCAGGTGCAAAAGTTACGAGGCGTTGACTTTGTCGCAGGCTTTCACGACTTCACGATTCGCAGGGGCGGATTGGAGGTGTATCCGAGGTTGATTGCGGCCACTCACCATGTCCCATTCAAAGCGGAGCCTGTGCCTAGCGGTGTCAAGGAGCTGGACGACTTGTTGGTCGGTGGTCCGCTCAGGGGAACCAGTACCTTGGTCACAGGGCCAGCTGGCTCTGGAAAGACCACCGTTACCCTTGCCTATCTGGCGGCAGCCTGCGCACGAGGTGAAAAATGCACCATCTACGAATTCGATGAGCGCATTGCTACTTTGATCTCCCGGGCAGACAGCATGGGCATGGAGTTAAGTCGCCACGTATCGAGCGGTCAGTTGATCATCCAGCAAATCGATCCTGCCGAGATTTCTCCCGGGGAATTTGCGTGGCGGGTTCGCACAGAGGTCGAAGAGCGCGGCAGTACCATGATCGTTGTCGATAGCCTTAACGGCTACATGGCGGCGATGCCACAGGAACAGCAATTGATCTTGCAGATGCACGAGTTGCTTTCATACCTGAGCCAACTGGGCGTCGTTACGTTCTTGATCAATCCTCAGCATGGGCTGGTAGGGTCGATGTCAACCAACCTGAATATTTCCTATGTCGCGGACTCTGTCATCCTCATTCGTTTCTTCGAGGCGCAGGGGCGTTTGCGCAAGGCCATCTCTGTTCTGAAACATCGCACCGGAGCCCATGAGGACGCGATTCGCGAACTCCGGATTGATTCCAGGGGTATTCGTGTCGGTGCGCCATTAGTCGATTTTCGCGGCGTGTTGACGGGTACTCCAGAGTACTTCGGTGCCAACCTTCCGCTGATGGAAGAGCGCAAGCGTGGCGACTGAGCAATTCTCTGAACGCAAAACCCTGATGATTGTGGCTCCCTTCAAGGGAGATGCAATCAGCCTCGGTAAACTGCTTGGCGATATTTACCCCGTTCAAGCTCACCACGACCTGGCCTCGCTTTCAATCGCTCTGGGTGAAAGCACTGGTCTGGTGATACTCACGGAGGAGAGCCTTTCCGGGGATGTGCTGAGTTTCGGAAACGCTTTGGACCGGCAACCGGGATGGTCGGAGATCCCCGTCATCTTGCTCGCGTCGAATAAAGGTCGTTCTGGGCGAGACACCGAGATGGCCAGGCGCAGGCTGCCAAAATCGGCAGGACATGTGATCGTCCTGGAGCGCCCTCTCAGCTCGTCCTCGTTATTGAGCGCGATTGCCGCGGCCTGGCGAGCCCGTGAGCGTCAGTTCGAGATGCGGCAAAGTCTCACTCAATTGGCTGAAGAAAGAACCCGGTTGCAGATCCTGCTGGAAAATATTCCGGTTGGAGTGTGCTTCATGGACACACAAGGGACCTCCCTGGTGAGCAATCCTTTGTATCGCCAATATGTGCCGGAGAATGTGATTCCTTCCAGACAGACAGATGGCGCTGCAAGGTGGGTAGGGCTCGATGCGCAAGGTCAGCGCCTGGAGCCCGACATGTTCCCTGGTGCCAGAGCTCTGAGAGGCGATGCGGCAACCGGCGTGGACTTTTATCATCGCCGGGATGCAGGTCGGGAATCATGGATGCGTGTCAGTGCTGTACCTCTGTATGACGAAAAACACCACATAATTGGTGCGGCCTCCGTCATCGTTGATATCAACGATGAAAAACAGGCTGAGCTGAATTTGCGCAGGTTCAATGAAGAGCTAGAGATCCAAGTCAAAGCCAGAACGCAAGAGCTGAACGCTGCTGTTGAGCAGCTCAAGGCCGAGAGTGAAGAGCGAGCCCGCGCCGAAGAGCAGTTACGACAGTCCTTGAAGATGGAAGCCGTAGGTCAATTGACCGGCGGAATCGCCCACGACTTCAATAACATGCTGACCGGGGTAATTGGCTCGCTCGACCTGATCAAGCTCCGAATGGCCAGTGGGCGACTGGAAGGCGTTGAGCGATTCATGGACGCCGCACTCATTTCAGCCCAAAGGGCCGCGTCACTCACGGATAGATTGCTCGCATTCTCCCGACGCCAGTCCCTGGATGAAAAAGCAGTATCGGTCAATAACCTCATCACTGCTCTTGCCGACCTGCTCCAGAAAACCGTCACTGAAAAAATTATTATCAAGTTCGATTTGAGCCCCAAAGACCCCTGGGTTTTTGCAGACGCCAACCAATTGGAGAACGCCGTACTCAATTTGGTGATCAACGCAAGAGACGCCATGCCGCATGGCGGTGGTTTAACCATTGCTACATGCGTGGAGCAGGAAGCCCAGGACGAGCCTTTGCGGCATGTATGCGTGCAGGTGCGCGACACAGGGCATGGCATCCCCAAGGATATGCTGGACAAGGTAACCGAGCCCTTCTTCACGACCAAACCTATTGGTCAAGGCACAGGCTTGGGACTGTCGATGGTTTACGGGTTTGCCAATCAAAGCAATGGACGTCTTTCAATCGAAAGCACAACCGGAGTCGGGACGACTGTTTCAATCTGCTTGCCCAAATATAAGCAGGTTGAATCGGACCCACCGTTTACGTCCTCGGAATTCAGCACGGGTCAGGGTCAGGTTATTCTTCTGGTCGAAGATGACGACTCTGTGCGCTTGATCAACCAAGAGGTTCTCGAAGAGCTTGGATATCGGGTTCACGTCGCACGTGACGGTGAAGAGGCCTTGAGGGTTTTTAACGACCTGGAAAAGATCGACTTTCTGCTCACGGATGTCGGATTGCCAGGAATGAATGGTCGTCAACTGGCCGAAATTCTCCAACAACTCAGTCCGCGTCTGCCGGTTTTATTTCTCACGGGGTATGCGGAAGGTGCGTTGACCAGGGCTGATTTTCTCGGCCCCTATATGCAGCTTCTGACGAAGCCCTTCACACTGGAGTCGCTTGCCATCAGGGTGGCGAGCATGCTGGAAGGCGATGTGAGTGCGGTTCTGGAGTAGGCGTTCCGGCATACGTTTGTAGCCAGTCGGTGAACATGCCTCGTGTCGTTAACCTGTTACCCACTTCCCGGGTCAATTTTTATTGAAGCATTGGAGAGGGCATACACGGGAGCGATGGTCGGGGGTAGACCCGGATGGAAACCAGAAACAAGAAAACCCGCACGAGGCGGGCTTCTTGTTGAATGACAGGCTTCAGCTGATTCTGTTGAAAAAGTAGCTCTCCTGTTTGGCCTGGGGCAAAATCACTCCATCGGCCAGCGGGAGAATACGCAGCATGATGGGACAGTTATCGAGTGGGCAGGAGCGGCTGTTTTACTCGTTCAACATTGAAGATCACATCCCAGCCAATCACCTCCTGCGCAGCATTGATCGATGCCTCGACCTCAGCGATCTGCGCCATTATCTCGCCGATTTTTATAGCCCAATCGGGCGCCCATCGATTGATCCCGAACTGATGATTCGCCTGTTGGTGGTGGGCTACTGCTACGGTATTCGCTCCGAACGTCGGTTGTGCGAAGAGGCTCATTTGAACCTGGCGTATCGCTGGTTCTGCCGCTTAAGCCTCGAAGACGAAGTCCCCAATCACTCTACGTTTTCCAAGAATCGGCATGGTCGCTTTCGTGACAGCTCGCTGTTTCGCTGGCTGTTCAACGAGGTGCTGCGTCGCTGCATGGACGCAGGTCTGGTCAAGGGCGAAGGGTTTGCGGTCGACGCCAGCGTCATCAAGGCAGATGAGTGGCTGGCGAGGCCGGGAATCAGCCGGCGTTACCTCGATTGGTAGGGATGCACTCAGGCAGCCCGAGCCTCGCTTTCAGCCAATCCCGGAATCGTCTTCACCACGTAACAACGTTGCGTGCCCAAACCGGGTAGTCGAACCAGAGTCGATGCTTTTCCGTCGTTCCCCGGCTCAATGACGCCGCGCTGCAGCAGCTCTTTGTTCACCGCATTGATGTTCATGCCCCGGAAGATCTCCGAGCGCCATGACTCGGGCAGCACGTAGTAGGTGTTTGTGGTGTGCAGGGAGTCGCCCAGGCCGTGCTCCATCGTCTTGCGAAAGCCCAGCCGGTCGATGGTGCGCGGCCCGTGTTCGTCTATCTTTGCCGCTGCCGATTCCCAGCGGGTAAATCGGCTCTCGCCGAAGCGCTCGATGACCTGGCGCAGTCGCGACACGATTGCGTCACCCTCGAAGTTACCGACGCCGCCACGCTCGTTCATCCATGCGTTGAGGCAAACCTGAGCAGCAGTGGTGGCAGTACCGTCAGGCCAGCCTGTTATCCCCATCGCAGTGGCCAGCTCACCCGCTGCGGCGGCGAGGCCAAAGCGAGCGGCGGCACGGTGAGCTTGTCCGCTGGCCGACGCAGGTAGGTGAGGCTCCTTGTACTGAGGAACCGCCACGGTCTGCCGCCAAGCAGATTAGGGTGGCGGATTGCACAGGATTGGCGGACCGGCGTACAAGGAGACCGGCGCACCCGAGGGTGCTCCTGCGCAACCCGCCATAACGCGAGAATGCGGGCACAAAAAAAGCGCCTGCAATCGTAATGGGGGCGCTGTTGCGCCTTGTACTGTTCGAGCCGCCAAGCCCGGTCGCTGAGTTCGCAGCGACGGCCAGAGAATAACGTCCAGTTTTGGGATGTGCAACTGTTTGAGCGACTTGCACTCGCGCTCGATGCGAAATACATTTGACGTGCATGTAGATTTACCTCAACGCCTCCGGTTGCCCCCGGAGGCGTTTTCGTTTTTGCGTGCGCCGAACCTGTGACGTGATAGCCCGGCGTTCTGGTTCCAGATCGGGGCCAGCAGATCGGGACGGGGAGGGCTCAAGCCGCCTTCGTTTCGGTGTCAAATAGCGGGGCAGGGACTTCGCCTTTCAGCCAGGCGAGAATTTTTCGATCTTCGTTACATCGACGGCGATGCATGACCGTCAGGTAGTCCCGACGCTCGGTAATGCTCTGCTCAATGTAAGTCGCCCGGTCTTCTTGCAGACGCATTTCGCGGTGTAGCTTTTCGCTGTTGGCCTGTTCGGTCGCGAGATCGGTGGCCACGTAGTCCTGCCAAAACTTCGACTCATTGGCGAAGCCACCAGACTGGTCGACCAGCCAGTAAGTCACCCAGTCATTGAGGCCGACCGTTCGCAATGCCTTACGGCGACCTTCCTTCATCGCGAAATGGCCAGTCCCATGACTTCGGGGTATCCCCCTAGTCCAAGCCACGACCATTTGCCGTCAGGTTTTTTGTAGCGCAGCTCCCATGACTTTTGGCCATTTGGCTTGACCCTAAAGTAAAGACCAGAGCTATCGAGCTCTCTATACGCTCCAGCCTCAGGCTCTAGACCTGCAAGGGTGGTGTCCGCGAGAGGGCGGCGCTTAATGTCTGCGCGTCTCATCCATGTATGCCTCAGTTCAATTAATATTGAAGCATACACGTGGGCATACACGGCTGGGAAGGATAAGGGTAGATAAGGATGAACAGCCAGATACAAGAAAGCCCGCACTAGGCGGGCTTCTTGGGGTTGTTTATAGACAACCGTAGACGTCTATAAACAGGTACTTGGTGGCTACACAGGGACTTGAACCCCGGACCCCAGCATTATGAATGCTATGCTCTAACCAACTGAGCTATGTAGCCAAGTGGCGCGCATTATTCTCGGAGAACGCATATGTGTCAAGCGTTGTTGTGAAAAATAATTGCGTGCGATCAACCGGTTAGCTGGCTGCCCTCGCGCAAGGCACGTTTTTCGGGCTTTTACCGGAACAGGGTGTCCATCAGCTCCATATCATCGAATTCTTCTACCCGCTCCAGCATCTCTGCCATGTCGCGCTGATCCCTGAGCCAGGCTTTAAGGCTTTTCGGGTCAGTCAGTGCGTCCAGTTCATCCTGCGCGTCGTCGAGGTGTTCACGTATGGCCTTGAGCTGCTTCGCACATTTTGCATTGACCGTCTTGGGTCTGATGTCCTCATAGGGGTCCATCAGGAATTGTTCCCGGATCAGCATTTTGCGGTCGTGGATTTCGTCTTCCAGCTCTCTGAGTTGTTCGCTCAGGATACGGTTGAAGTGTTTTAGGCGTTTGTCGGTGATGTTGTCGATATGCGTCTGGTCGATCTGCTCGATCTCCATTTGCATTTGCAGCAGCGCCAGCAGGTTGTCATTTTCGTACGCTTCGTTGACCCGTTGCATGAGCGCCGTTTTCCGCTCGCGCTCATCGGCATCCTGCTCGCGGTCCGGGTGCAAGGCGCTGGCCAGTTTGCGGTAGATTTCGCGCAATGACTGGCTGCCTTCCGCCTCTTCCTGTTCACGGCGTATTTCGCTGGCAGTGGGCTTCTTCGGCTGTTGGGTGCTTTGCGCCTGTTCGGCCTGCTCGCGCAGTTTCTCTTCAATGTGCTGGGTCACATCATCTATGGAGTTCAGGTCGACATCGTCTCCCAGTTCCACGCCCAGCTCTTCTTCCAGTGAGGATTTGAAAAACTGGTTTTGCAGGCGCTCATCCTCGTCGTAATCGCTGCCGGTGTATTTGAAGTAGAGCTGCTTCAGTTCTTCATCGTGTTCGCCGCCCATGAGCGACATGGTCATGACACAGATGATCTCCAGTAACGTGGCTCTGTCTTTCTTGCTCAGACGGAACTGATCGAAGGCCACGTCGAGCAGGCGCAGTTTGTTAATCTCGTTCTCGGCCTGCTCGCTGATCATCGGGACCAGCTCTTCAATCCACAGCTTTTCGCAGGTTGTTGAAATAACGAGCCACTGCTGCAAAAGTTTGCGCCTGGCTTCGAGCTTTTCCATCAACGTGTTGAATTTCTTCTGACCGGCGCTCAGTTGAGGCCTGGACGGTTGCGCGACGATACGCGGTGAGGCGGGCGGTGTGGTCATGGCAAGACCTCCTTGACGAGGGGACCGCTAGGACAGGTTCAATCGGTTTGCCGAAGTTTACGTTTCCAGTGCCCTGTTCGGGATGAATATTTTGCTGCCCTGAAAGAACCTTCCCAGCCTCGTGTACGGTCCGGTTCTTGCTTCAGTGTCGGTGATACGTCAATTGCTGCGCCATATGGTACGAAAACCCATCATCGGCCGTGCTTTTCGTACCAATGTGAGGCGACACGTATCGCCATTGAAACAAGAACATGGCATTTTGCTGTTAGCGTTTTTTTTAAAAAAGCATCGCCTCTGTTTGCTCAGATCCGGCAGGTGTTCACGGGGAGTCGCAGGACATGAACAGTCTTCTGTCACCAGGCATGCGCCTGATGGGACATTTTGGTTTTGCTCGCAAGTTTCAGGTCTTGTTCCTGCTGTTCATGTTGCCGCTGGCGGGCAGCGCATGGGTCATCACCAAGGAGTACAGCAACAAGCTCGATGTCATTTCCGGCGAGCAATCGGGCGTGCGTCAGTTGCTGGCACTTGATGATCTGAATATTGAACTGGCTGCCCAGCGCGACCATGCCGCTCGCTGGAAGGCTGCCGACATTCTGCGCGAGCCGACCCCTGCCGCTAAAGCTGCAATGGCCAACGTCGATGCAGGCATCCCGCGTATCAGCAAAGCCCTGGAAGGCGTTGATGCCGCATTGAAGCGCGAAAACGCGCCCGCCGACACGATGACCCGTTTCAAGGCGCTTCAGGCGGCAGTCACTGGTCTGGACACTGCGTCATTGCGTACAGTGGGCTGGTGGCCTGATGGTTATGAGCGCTTCACGACGGTGTTGAACCTGGTTCAGGCGCTGCGTGAGCAGATCGCAATGGACAGCGGGTTGATTCTCGACCCCTGGCTTGAAACCTACATGCTCATGCAGCTTTCCACCCAGCAAGTACCGGATCTGATCGAGCGTATCGGCCGCCTGTCGAGTGTGGGGCAAACGTCGGTGGCGTCGGGTCAGTTCAGCCTGCAGAGCCGCTTGCAGATGCGCGATCTGCGCGGTCGGATCGATGATTCCAAGGATCAGATGCAGAAGGCTGCCAGCCTGCTGTTATCCAAGCTCCCCGAGCAGTCGCAGCCTTGGGCCGACAAGTACAATGCGGTCAGGCAAGTGCTGGAAACCGAACTGAAGGTCATTGATGACGGGGTTTTCGGCGGTAGCATCAAACTCAAGCCGGAAGAGTTTGAAAAGAGCATCGACACCTTGACCGGCAGCACGGCAGGTCTGCGCAGGCAGTCGCTTGATGCGCTCAACGGCCGTCTCGATTACTACCATGAAACCTCCAATATGGAGTTCATCCCGATGGCGGTGATCTTCTGTGTTCTGGTGATCATGGCCATCTATCTGTTCGCCTGCCTGCAATCCTCGATTCGCAACAGCGCCAGCGGCATTACCACGCTGGCTGAATCGCTGCGTGACGGCAATCTGTGTGTCGAAGTGGCCGTGCAGGGGCGTGACGAGCTTGCCGCTATCAGCAGGGCGCTCAATGTCGCGGTTGTGCAGCTGCGTAACAGCCTGCTGGGCGTCAATCAGGAGACCGTGCGTGTCGGCGATGCAGTGCTGACGCTGAATGCTCAGTCCAGTGGGACGCTGACCGAGGTCGAAGACCAGCAACAGCAGATCAGCCAGATCGCTGCGGCAGCAACCGAGCTGGCCGCTACTTCTCAAGGTGTGGCCAGAAGCTGTGAGCAGGCATCTGAAAGCGCAAGGCATACCCGGCGTATTGCCGAGCAAAGCAGCCAGGACAGCCAGCGCACCACCGATAGCATCCAGCAGCTCAATCAGCGTCTGACCGAAACCGCCGCCGCCCTGGGCCGGGTCAGCGAGCAGGGCCAACAGATTCAATCGGTGGTGGACGCCATTCGCGGTATCGCCGAGCAGACCAACCTGCTGGCGCTCAATGCGGCGATCGAAGCGGCGCGGGCAGGTGAGCAAGGGCGCGGGTTCGCTGTGGTTGCCGATGAAGTGCGCAGTCTGTCGCAACGCACGCAGGCCTCGACCGCTCAGATCGCCGGGACGGTCGACAGCTTGCGCTCCACCGTGACTCAGGCGGTCAACCTGATGGAAGCTGCCTGCGTACAGGCCGTCAACGATGCGCAGTCGGTAACCGGCCTGGGGGTTCGTCTGGGCGAAATCGCCACGGCAGTGCAGGGCGTTACCGATACGCTGGCGCAAATATCGACGGCCGTGGAAGAACAGGCATCGACCGCCGACGAGGTCAGCAGCAACATCCAGCAGGTCGATCAGGCAGCCGGGCGTTTGCTGGAAGGTGCGCGAGCGGTCAATCAGGCAGCGGATACCCTGAGCCAGGGCAGTCGGGCGTTGAATGACAATACGGCGCGATTCCGGCTGGGGTGATGCTTCACGCTATCAATGAAAAGCCCCGCTGGTGGGGCTTTTCATTGAATGGCGCGCGAGGCATTCACTTCAGCAGGTTTTGATAAACCTGTACGGTCGATGCGCACATTCGCTCGGCAGTGAATAGCTGCTGGAACCGTGCAAAAGCGTTTTCCCCGAAACCTGAAGCTTCGCCCGGGGCTTCCCACAAGCGACGCATCGCTTCGCGCAAGGCCAGCGGATTTTCTGGTGGTACTGCCAGCCCGGTTTCTTCGTCAATGTTCACGTAGGTAGTACCCGTGCCAATCTCGCAGGAGATCATCGGCTTGCCGTACATAGATGCTTCAAGCAGCGAGATACCGAACGCTTCCGAGCGCAGATGGGAAGGGAAGACCAGCGCATAACACATCTGTAGCAGGCACGCCTTGTCTTCATCATCCAGTCGGCCGAGAAACAGCACGTTGCGTAACTGCAACTTCTCGGCCTGCGCCTTGAGCTCTGCCTCCTGAGGCCCGCCACCCAGAATAACCACCGGGTAATCAACGCCCTCCAGAGCACTGAGCAGCGTATGGAGGCCTTTGTAATAACGCAGCACACCGACGAACAGGAAGAACCTGGCGGGCACACGCTGCTGCCATTCTGCTCGTTTCTGACTTGGGACCAGCGGATACGCCGACTGATCCAGTCCGTAAGGAACCACCACAGTCTTGTCAGCGAAAGGCTTCAGGGTTTCGCTGGTCCGCAGGTAGTTGGGCGAGGCCACCAGAATGCGGTCCATGCGCTTGAGAAACTGGTTCATCAACGGGCCGTACAGCTTCAGCAATGTGCGCTGCTTGATGATGTCCGAGTGATAACTGAGCACTGTCGGTCGGCCATGGCTGGTGGCGAAATGCACCAGATCCATCAATGGCCACGGAAAATGGAAGTGGACCAGATCAGCCTCTGCGGTCATTTCCCTGAATTGGCTGAAGACCCTGGCGGAAAAGCCGGTAGACGCCAGATTGAAGTTCTCCTTTACCCGCGTGACCTGATGGTCGCCGACCTGCAGGCGAGCGGGGGAGGGAGACGGGCTTAGCGTCAGCACCTGACTTTCCACATCGAAAGCCCGGCAGCCTTGTGCGAGCTGGAAAATGACCTGTTCTATCCCGCCGGTAGTGTCCGGGTAGTAGGTTTTGAAGAAGTGAAGAACCTTGATCATCGTCTGCCTGATTCAGCCATGCGTGCTGAGTCTTTCACCACGGGCTTTAAGGGTGTTTAAAAAGGAAAGGCCTGTCTACCAGGTAGACAGGCCTTATTTTGTAACGGCCCACCAATCAAGCGGAGGGCAACATCCAGCTCAGTGTTTCCCGAAGCGGCGGGGTCTGCCAGTCGTGGACCAGCGCGCGCAGGCGAGCGTTGTTCCCACACAGGGTTTTGACCTCATTGGCCCGGACGAACGCAGGGTTTACCTGAACGTCGATATCCTGACCAGTGATCTCCCTGCACATGTCGATCACCTCACGCAGCGAGTACGTTACACCGGAACTGACGTTGATCGTCTGCCCCAGCGGGCGGGCTTCCAGCAGGCCGCGATAGGCACTGACAACCGCACGCACATCGCTGAAGTCACGCCACACATCAAGGTTGCCCAGCTCGATAGTGCTGGCCTTGCGTGTGAAGTGCGAAACGATCTTGGGCAGCAGAAAGTTTTCTGCCTGCCCGACGCCGGTGTAATTGAACGGCCTGGCAATGACGATGGGCAGTTTGGCATGCCAAAGGCTGGCCATATATTCCATCGCCAGTTTGCTCACGGCGTAGTCATTGGCCGGTGCAGGCTGAGTTGTTTCATCCAGCATGCCAGATGAAGCATTGCCATAGACATTGGCGCTGCTCGCCAGCAACACGCAGTCAGGCACCTTGCCGCAGGCATCAATCGCTTCAAGCAGGTTGCGGGTGCCTATCAGGTTGACCTGATAGAACGCGTCCGCTGCGCCATGCCCGACGAACGCCAGCGCCGCAAGATGCACGACGATATCCGGCTGAGTGTCTGCCAGCAGCTTGCGAAGACCGGCCACGTCTGCCAGATCCACTTGATAGTAGCTAGGGCTGTCGGAAGGCTGACTGCCGACGCCAAGGACTTCACAGCCCTGGGCGGCAAGCTCGTTCGCCATGAAACGGCCTGTAAAGCCGTTGATTCCGGTGATCAGTGCGCGCTTGCCGGCAATACTCATCAGAACGAAAAGCCTTTTTCATTACGACGCAGATCCGCTTCGACCATCATGCGGCACAGCTCTTCCAGATTGGTCTTCGGTTCCCAGCCCAGGACTTCCTTGGCTTTTGCAGGGTTACCGATCAGCAGCTCGACTTCGGTTGGGCGGTAGAACTTCGGATTGACCGAAACCAGTACCTTGCCAGTGTCTGCGCAAATGCCTTTTTCCGACTCGGCTTCGCCTTCCCACTTGATGGTCACGCCAGTGGCCTTGAATGCCATGCTCACGAAGTCGCGTACGGTTTCAGTGCGGTTGGTGGCCAGGACGAAGGTGTCCGGCTCATCAGCCTGCAGCATGCGCCACATACCTTCGACGTATTCCTTGGCAAAACCCCAGTCGCGCTTGGCGTCCATGTTGCCCAGTTCGAACGACTCGATCAGGCCCAGTTTGATCTTGGCAACCGAATCGGTGATCTTGCGGGTCACGAACTCACGGCCGCGCAGTGGCGACTCGTGGTTGAACAGAATGCCGCTGGTGGCGAAGATGCCGTACGACTCGCGGTAGTTGATGGTCATCCAGTGTGCGTAGAGCTTGGCCACGCCGTACGGGCTGCGTGGGTAGAAAGGTGTGCTCTCTACTTGCGGAATAGCCTGAACCTTGCCGAACATCTCGGAAGTAGAGGCCTGGTAGAAGCGGATCTTCGTGTTGACGATACGGATGGCTTCCAGCAGGTTGACCGCGCCAATGCCGGTGATTTCGGCAGTGGTCAACGGCTGTTCGAACGACACACCCACGAAGCTTTGTGCCGCGAGGTTGTAGACCTCGGTAGCGCCGGTGGTTTGCAGCAAGCGAATGCTGGCAGACAGGTCAGTCAGGTCATACTCGACGAGATGCAGATTAGGGTTGTTCTGAATCCCGAGCTCTTCGATACGCCAGAAATTGACAGAGCTGGTACGGCGGTAGGTGCCGTAAACGGTATAGCCTTTTTCGAGCAGCAGCTCAGCCAGGTAAGCGCCGTCTTGACCAGTAATGCCGGTAATGATTGCTTTCATGCTAGATTTTTTAACTCCATCAAAGATCGGGTGCCCCAGATTGTTCACGGGGGGCTTGTGCTGTATTCGAGGCGGCTAATGATACAGGTTAGCAAGCGTGTAGACGACTGCTGCACCCGGTTGTCTGGCAGATATTATGCCAATTTGAACACCGCGCCCCTCTGCTATCGACCGCTTGCCGTAATTATTAATGTGGCCAAAGGGCATTACCCTGACCTGATCGTTCGTCGCCACTCATAACGGTGCGGATGCGCAGGTGTTCTCCAATTGCCTGATTTTCAGATGGATTTCATCATTTTTCGCCGACAGGATTCATGAATAATTCGTCTGCAAGGTGCCGATTTATAGACTAAACGGTGACTATTTCAGCGAAGGCGATATAGTGCGCCCCCAGAAACCTTTTTCTGTTTTTTGCGTTTCGTCGTCAGGTGAAACCATCGCCCCGCGCACTGTCGTCGGGACCTTGCATGTTAACTGCACGAAACAGGAACACTCAGGGTAAGCACGACTTCACCCTTTTCAGGAGTCATCAATGTTGGAGCTGTTCAGAAGCCTTTGGGGTTACCGGGGATTCGTCTTTTCATCTATACGTAACGAGTTTTCCGCACGATTCTCCCGTAGCCGCCTGGGCGGGCTGTGGATGATCATCAACCCTCTGGCACAGGTTGCGATCTACGCGCTGGTTCTGTCCAACGTTCTGGCAGCCAAACTACCCGGCATCGATAACAAGTACGCGTACGCGGTCTACCTGATGGCGGGCATGCTGGCCTGGAGCTATTTTTCGGAAATCATCGGTCGTTGCCTGACGCTGTTCATAGACCAGGGCAACTTGATGAAGAAGATGCGCTTTCCGCGCATTACATTGCCGGTGATTGTCGCGGGTTCATGCCTGCTCAATTATGTCCTGCTGTTCGCTGCGATACTGCTGGTCTTTGCTGCACTGGGGCAATGGCCGCACTGGCAAATGCTCTGGTTGATTCCGCTGACCCTGGTCGTGACTGCCCTGGCCGTCGGCCTGGGTCTGATCCTTGGCGTCCTGAACGTATTTGTGCGCGATGTTGGCCAGGTGATCCCGATTCTCTTGCAGGTCTGGTTCTGGTTCACCCCGATCGTGTACCCGCTCAACATCATTCCCGAGCAATTCAAAAGCGTCATGGGCATCAATCCCATGTTCCCGATCGTCAGTGCTTATCACGATGTTCTGGTTTACGCGCGAGCGCCTGATCTGCAAAGCATGGCTGTAACCGCTGCGGTTGCCGTTGGCCTGATGCTGTTGGGGCTGTTCATGTTTCGCCGTGCAGCACCGGAAATGGTGGACGTACTATGAGTCTGTTGACTGTCAAGAATCTGGGCAAGGCCTATCGTGTTTACGCCTCCGAGTTTCAGCGTATAGGTCGCTGGTTCGGAATAAGCACCAAACCCAAGGAAGAACACTGGGTCCTCAAGCACGTCAATTTCTCGATTCATGCCGGTGAGGCCATTGGCATCGTCGGGCAGAACGGCGCGGGCAAATCAACGCTGTTGAAGATGATCACCGGTACCTTGCAACCAACTGAAGGCAATGTTCAGGTCAATGGGCGCATCGCTGCAATTCTTGAACTGGGCATGGGCTTTACGCCTGACCTTACAGGTCGGCAGAACGTGTATCACGCTGCTGGCTTGATGGGCTTCAATGCTGACCGTATTGACGAAGTCATCAAGGAAATCGAAGCGTTTGCCGAAATCGGCACATACTTCGACGAGCCAGTGCGCACCTATTCCAGCGGCATGCAAATGCGTGTGGCGTTTGCCGTAGCCACTGCGATCAGGCCCGAAATCCTGATTGTCGACGAAGCTCTGTCGGTCGGCGACAGCTATTTCCAGCATAAAAGCTTTGATCGCATTCGCGAGTTTCAGCAGCAGGGCACGACTCTGCTCATTGTTTCGCACGACCGCGGCTCGATCCAGGCCTTGTGCAATCGGGCAATCCTGCTTGAAAAAGGTACCGTCATAAAAGACGGCAAGCCTGAAGAGGTCATGGACTTCTACAATGCCCTGATCGCTGAAAAAGAGAACGCAACGGTTCAGCTTCGCGAACTCGAAGACGGTTCGGTACAGACGCGGTCTGGTAGTGGCGAAGCTACCATCGGCCCGGTGACTCTACATAACGCTGCTGGCGAGCGTATTGAATATGTTCCAGTTGGCGAGTCGGTGTCCTTGCGCATCAATGCCAAAGTAAACAGTGCAATTCCCGAACTGGTTGTGGGTTATCTGATCAAGGATCGCCTGGGCCAGCCGGTCTATGGGACCAATACCCATCACATGGGCTGCAAAGTCAGTGATCTGCAGGCGGGCGAATCCCTGGATTACTCTTTCAACTTCACGGCCAATCTCGGGCCTGGCTCGTATTCGGTTGCCGTGGCACTGCATACAACCGACAGTCATCTATCACGCAACTATGAATGGGTGGATCTAACGCTCGTGTTCAACGTCGTCAATATTTCACAAAGTGAGTTTGTCGGAATGGCCTGGTTGCCACCTGTCGTGGAGTGCAGCCGATGAGTATTCCGTTCTACCGCGCCTTTGAAGATCGTTATCGTGGCTCGCGTGAGCTGATTCATGAGCGCCAGCAGGTTTACATACCATTCCTTGAGCCGTTGAAGCAAATGTATCCAGAGCGTTCTGCTCTTGATATGGGGTGCGGACGCGGCGAGTGGCTGGAAATTCTGATCCAGAACGGTTTTCAGGCGCTTGGCATCGATCTGGATGCTGGCATGCTAGAGGCCTGTAAGGCGTCAGGGCTTCCTGTTGAAAATATTGATGCGCTGGAAAAACTGAAAAGCCTGCCGGATGAAAGCCTGACCGTTGTATCAGGCTTTCATATCGCTGAGCATATTCCGTTTGATTACCTGAAAGTATTGGTAGCCGAGGCGCTTCGGGTGCTTAAGCCCGCCGGGCTGCTGATTCTCGAAACGCCCAACTCAGAAAACCTGGTGGTCGGCACGCAGACGTTTTATCTGGACCCCACGCATAACTGTCCGATACCACATTTGCTGTTGAGCTTTCTGGCTGAATACTCCCGGTTCGGCCGTTCGCAACTCCTTCGTCTGCAAGAATCGTCCGCGCTGGCCGAAGGTGGTCCTGTCGACTTGTTCAGCGTGCTGCACGGTGTCAGCCCTGACTACGCGATCGTCGCGCAAAAACAAGCAGCGCCTGAGCAGATGCAGAAGTTCGATGCTGTTTTTGATAGAGAATACGGCCTGTCGCTTGAGTCAATCTCCAGACGTTATGACGCTCAGATAGCAGGCTGGGTCGAGCAAAGTCATGTGGCCAACGCCGAGTTGCGTGAGCAACTGAGTCAGGTCCAGCAAAAGGGGCAGGATCTTGAGCTTGCCGTCCGTGCCCTGGAAGAAAATAATGATCTGGAAATTCGGGTAGGCGGTCTGGAAGCGCAGATACGAGAGGCAACGCTACGTGCGGAGTTGGCCGAGTCACGGTTTCATAATGTCCAGCTGAATCAGGATGTCGCTCTGCTGCGTGCCCGTGAGGCTGAGCAGCATCTGAGTCAGTCGCTTTCGGCGCTCCAGCACGTTCAGGCTCAGGTGGAGCAGCTACAGCAGGATGCTGCGGCGCATAAGGTCTCTGCTGCACAAGCCCAACATCAGGAGCTGCATGATCTTCATGTTCGCTTGAACGACTCGCTGATCAATGCACACCACTGGTGGCTCAAGGCAACTGCTTACGAAGCGCGTATTAACGAGCTCGAACACAGCAGGTCCTGGCGCATCACCCGGCCTCTGCGTGTTTCCGCCAAACTTTCCGGCACAGCAGCAAGGTTGCCATTCAATGTAGCCAGGCGCGCAACGCGCTCGGTACTGGCTCGTTCATTAAGGTTCGTTCTGAACAGGCCGGGTCTGCGGACGCGCCTTGCCAACAAGGCCCGTGCATACCCGAGCCTGTTCAACAGCGTCCGGCAATTTGCTTTGCGCCACGGAATTATTCAGCCTCAGCCTCATGAGGTGAGTCCTGTTACTGCGGTAACAGAAGCATCTGACGATGGTTTTCCAACTGCAAGCCCAAGAGTGGCGCGTGTTTATTCTGATTTGAAGCTGGCTTTTGAGCGCAAGGAAAACCGTTAATGCGTATCGTCATTGATCTACAAGGCGCTCAGTCTGAAAGTCGTTTTCGCGGTATTGGCCGTTACTCTCTTTCCCTGGCCCAGGCCATGGCGCGCAATGCCGGAGAGCATGAAATCTGGCTGGCACTCAACAACTGCATGTCCGAGAGCATTCCGGACATCAGGGCAGCGTTCTCCGGGATTATCCCGGAAAGCCGAATTCGTATCTTCGATGTGCCCAGTGACGCCAACCCCACTCCCTGGGTGGCGCGAGCATCCGAAGTTGTCCGAGAGTCCTTCCTGGCCTCGCTCAAGCCAGACGCAGTGTTGGTCAGTAGCCTGTTTGAAGGTTACTGGGCAAACGCCGTAACTTCCGTCGGGGCTATCCCCGCGTCCTATCAGACGGCCGTTATTCTTTATGACCTGATTCCGTTCATGAATGAGGATGTCTATCTCCCTACGGCGGAACTGAAGGATTACTACCACCGTAAAATAGACTGGCTGAAGAAAGCCGATACGCTGTTGGCCATTTCCGACTCCTCGCGCCAGGAAGCGGTTACTCACCTGAGCATTGATCGGGCGAAAATAGCCAACATTTCAGCAGCCATTGGCGACCAGTTCATTCCAGATGAAGTGAACCTGAGCAAAAGCACGGCGATGCTCGCGCGCCTAGGCATCAAGTCCGAATTCATCCTTTACGCACCGGGCGGGTTTGATCCTCGTAAGAATTTCGCGCGGTTGCTTGAAGCGTATAGCTTGTTGCCCCAAACCCTGAAGAGCCGTCATCAGTTGGTGATCGCCAGTAAGTTGCATGCCCAGCAGAGAATGGAGCTGCTCGCGTTTGCAGAGCAATACGGAGTCAAATCTTCGGAGCTGGTGCTTACCGGTTACGTCAATGACGCTGATCTGATTGCCCTGTATTCGTTGGCCAAACTGTTTGTCTTCCCGTCCACGCACGAAGGTTTCGGTCTTCCGGTACTGGAAGCCATGGCATGCGGTGCTGCTGTTATTGGTTCCAACTGCAGTAGCGTTCCGGAGGTCATCGGCTTTGCTGATGCGCTGTTTGATCCGCTGTCGGTCAAGTCCATCGCTGAGAAAATGATCGAAGGACTGGAAGACGAAGGCTTCCGGGGAAGATTGCTTGCCAATGCCAGTGAGCAATGTACAAAGTTCTCGTGGGACGAGTCCGCCAAAAAGGCCATTGCTGCCCTTGAGCTCAGGCATTCCCCGATTGTTGACGACACCATTGATCAACTTGATCCGGGTGCCGAGTTGCTGGAACGTCTGGTTTCGCTATCGGACAGCGCGCCTACGGATATCGAACTGTTCCAGATCGCAAAAAGTATTGCTTTCGATTTCGTCGGGGCCGATCAGAGACAGTTGCTGCTGGATGTATCCAGCATCGTTCACAGTGATGCCAAGTCAGGTATTCAGCGCGTTGTGCGCAGCCTGCTTCACGAGTTTCTGAACGAGCAGCCCGCAGGCTTGAATGTTCGACCGATCTATTACGCAGACGGCCAGTATTACTATGCCAATGCTTTCGCCTCGCGGATCTATGCGCAATTCCCGGAAACGACCGACGCCATTATCGATTTCGCTCAGGATGACATTTATCTGTCTCTGGACCTGAACATGCATTTGGCCAGCCAGCTCTATCCGCTGCACAGCCAGATGCGTCAGATGGGTGTGCAAGTCAGCTACATCGTCTACGACCTGCTGCTGTTCCATCGCCCTGACTGGTGGGTGGCACCTAACGCCGAGTTGTTCAACGACTGGCTGCAGAAAATCAGTATGGTCGCGAGTAACCTGATTTGCATATCAGGCGCCGTTGCAGATGAACTCAAGCAATGGCTCGCGGACAACACAGACAAATGTGCCGGCAACAAGCCGACTGTCAAAAGCTTCCACCTGGGCGCCGATATCGACAACAGCATGCCTTCAGCAGGTTTACCTGATGATGCGTGGGACCTGTTGGCACGCTTGGCGCAAAAGCCGAGCTTTCTGATGGTAAGCACCATTGAGCCGCGCAAGGGCCATGCACAGACACTGGCTGCTTTTGAGACGCTTTGGGAGCAAGGCCAGGATATCAACCTGGTGATCGTCGGCAAAAGAGGCTGGCTTGTCGACGAACTTGTTGTGCGTCTCGAAAACCACCCTGAAAAAAGCAACAGACTTTTTTGGCTGGAAGGCATCAGTGATGAATACCTCGAGAAAATCTATTCGGCGACGACTTGCCTGATTGCTGCCTCTGAGGGTGAAGGATTCGGGCTGCCATTGATTGAGGCTGCTCAACATCACATGCCAATGATTATTCGCGATCTACCCGTGTTCAGGGAAATTGCCGGTGAGCATGCGTTTTATTTCCAAGGCATGGCCGCACGCGAGCTGGCCGCCGCAGTTTTGGCCTGGCTGCAGCTTTTTGAACTTGGCGAGCACCCAACATCAGTGACAATGCCGTGGCTCACATGGGAAGAGAGTGCACAGCAGCTTCTCTGCGAGATCACAAAATAATGTGGAAGGCGCTTTCCAGTCTGAATCCTGGGTCGTTCAATTGTGAGCGTGTGCTCGAAGTGCGAGGGACCATTGCAACGGTGGCTTAGACAGTCACTGTGCATTTTAGACGGTGCAAGTTTTCGGCATCACCCTTTGGGCTCACTGGGACTCCCGTGTCCTTTATCTCCACAAAGCTGCGATAGCCATGTATTCTTGATGGCTAATTTTATTGTTCATGCCCTTGGTTTTTGTTGATCAGGGGCGAGTTATTCTCACAACACCGATGGCGTAGGAAAATGACATCCAGACTGAAGTTCGAAGACAGCCTTGCTGGAAAAAAGGTTTTGGTCACCGGTCATACCGGGTTTACCGGAGGGTGGGCATGTCTTTGGCTGAATTCTATCGGTGCTCAAGTTGCAGGGTATTCGCTCGCTCCTGAGACCAAACCTTCTCTTTTTGAAGAGATAGGTCTTGAAGACGATGTCACCAGCGTGTTGGGTGATATTTGTGATTTTGACAAGCTGCTGCAGGCTGTCGAAGCCTTCCAGCCGGATTTGATCTTGCATCTCGCCGCTCAACCCCTCGTTCGCAGGTCTTACCGCGAGCCCGTGCAGACGTTCATGGTCAACGCTCAAGGGACTGCGCACGTTCTTGAAGCGGCTCGGCTGGTAAAAAGTGTTCGCGGCGTGCTCTGTGTCACAACAGACAAAGTCTATAAAAACAACGAATGGGCATGGCCGTACCGCGAAAACGACCCACTGGGCGGCAAAGATCCTTACAGTGCATCCAAAGCCGCTGCGGAAATGATTATCCAGAGCTATGGCGCTTCCTACCCCTTCTCTCAAGGGCTCGGTCCTGCCATCGCTACCGCACGGGGCGGCAATATAATCGGCGGCGGGGATTGGTCTGAAGACCGTCTTATTCCTGACTTCGTTCGTGCTGTGAACGAAGGGCAGGTCATGACCCTTCGTTACCCTGATGCCACACGGCCCTGGCAGCATGTTCTGGCACTCGTGCACGGTTATCTCGTCATTCTTGCAGGGCTGCTATCTGAAAACCCGGGCCGTGTTGCTAAAGCCTGGAACCTCGGGCCTCAGGAGCTCAAGCAGTATTCGGTCAGAGATGTGCTCGAACTGATGAGTGCTGACTGGCAGCGTCCGAATCTCGAGTTCATGGACAACCCATTGCCTGAGGCAGGCGCATTGGCGCTGGACAGTTCAATCGCGAGAAATCAACTGAACTGGATTCCGGTGTGGAACACGGAAGAAGTTGTGGAGAAAACCGCCTCCTGGTACCGGGATTTCTACGCCCTTCCAGGTAGTGCCCGGGCAATCACACTCGCTCAAATCGATGGGTGGCGAGCGGGCATTCAGGAATGAATTTCATCATAGGCAGCCGCGGTCGACTCGGGCAGGCAATCGCTGAGCAATATCCTGCGAATGAAGTAACCTGTATTGATCGAGCTGTCTATGAACGATGGGCTGAGCCTGATTCAATACCGGCGATTACCACCTATTTTTCGAAATGTGCGCAGGTTGGTGCTGTGGTGTACATCTGTTCCGGTTTGCTTGACCCTCGGCTACCGGCTCAGCAGTTGCACGACGTAAACTTCAGGCTGCCACACAACATAATCACCGCTGTCTCTTCCGCAGGCGTAAGGGGTGTCACGTTCGGAACTGCAATGGAACGAACGCTGACCTCCAATCCATATGTACAAAGCAAACTGTTGTTGAGTCAGTTTGTGGAAAGCGTTGGGGGTGGCGACCTTAGGCCCGCTCATATCCGGATTCATACACTTTACGGTTTGGCCGAGCCAAGCCCTTTCATGTTTCTCGGACAGATATTGAGTGCTCTGCGTGCAGGCACACCTTTTGAGATGACCCAAGGTCGGCAACTGCGTGAGTATCATCATGTGATGGACGATGCTGTGGCCATCAAGTCGTTGGTGGATAATCGTGTCGAGGGCATCATTGAGTTAAGCCATGGCATGCCTGTCAGTCTTGGTGACCTCGCCAAGGCGATTTTCAAGGCATTTGACAAAACTCATCTACTTCGCCTCGGTGCGTTACCTGAGCCGACTCAAGAGAATTTTGGCCACGTCTTTGAGCGCCCTGAAGTTCTAGAGGGCCTCGTGTTTCGCGACAGCACAGAGTCGGTAGTTGATTATATGAAAAAACAGATAACCGCTTGAGTGCAAAATTCGTCATGGAAAATTTAATGTCAGGCAAGCGCCCCTTGGTATCAATCTCGATCCCGGTGCTCAATGAGTCGGGAAATATTGAAGCCCTTTACAGTCGGCTGGACGCGCTTGCGACCAGGATGAAAGACCGGTGTGATCTGGAGTTTGTATTTTCAGATAATCACTCCGATGACAACACGTGGATGATGCTGGCAGAGCTGGCTGCGAAAGATCCAAGGGTCAAGGCCATTCGCTTCTCTCGAAACTACGGTTTTCAGCGTTCTATTCTCGCCAATTACATGCACACCAAGGGCGATGCGGTGATGCAGATTGACGCCGACCTTCAAGACCCACCGGAAATGCTCGAAGAGTTTTTTGCTCGCTGGCAGGAAGGCCATGAGGTGGTTTACGGGGTCCGTCGCAAGAGGCCGGAAGGTTGGTTATTAAACAACTTTCGTCGCCTTGGGTATTGGGCAATCGATAAAGTGAGCGAGCACCCAATCCCGCGTGACGTCGGTGATTTTCGTCTGATTGACAGAAAAGTCGTTAATGTGTTGCTCAAGACCAAGACCGCCAACCCGTATCTCAGAGGAATGATCGCGGGTATTGGCTTCAACCAGACGGGCATCCCTTACGATCGGGATGCGCGTATTGCAGGTGTCAGCAAATTCAATATCAGCCGGCTGCTTCAGTTGGGTCTGACGGCGGTTTTCAACCACTCGACAGTGCCGCTTCGTATGGCTTCTTTCTTGGGATTGATAATTCTGGCTGTCAGTGTTTTGGGCGCTCTTTATTATGTGTTGTTGCGCCTGTTTCATCCAGAACTGCCGCCTGGGCTGGCCAGTATCCATATTCTGGTTCTCTTCGGCATCGGCCTGAATTCTTTTCTGTTGGGCATCATCGGTGAATACCTGTTGCGTATTTATCTCGTGTTGCGTGCAGACCCCGTTGCTGTCATTCAGCAAAGTCTTAACTTTGAAACTTCCGATCTCAAGTTATAAGGAGAAAACATGAAAGCTGTAATTTTGGCCGGTGGCTTGGGAACTCGCATCGCGGAAGAGTCGGACACCAAACCGAAACCAATGGTAGAGATAGGCGGCAAGCCCCTGCTTTGGCACATCATGCGCTCATACGCTAATCACGGTATCAAGGATTTTGTCATCTGCCTGGGCTACAAAGGCTATGTGATCAAGGAGTTTTTCTCCAACTACTACAATCACATGTCGGACATGACGATTGATCTTGCAACCGGGGATCAAAAGATTCTGAACAGCCAGGCCGAAGACTGGCGGATTACGTTAGTCGATACCGGAGCTGAAACCATGACCGGCGGGCGCCTCAAGCGCGTGGCTCCGTATCTGAACAATGAAACCTTTTGCCTCACGTATGGCGATGGCCTTTCAGACATTGATATCAGTGCAGAAGTTGCGTTTCACCGTCAGCATGGAAAACTGGCGACGGTGGCTGCCGTGCAGCCTCCTGGGCGTTTCGGCGTGCTCAACATAGATGCCGAGAACAATGTGTCCAGCTTTTCTGAAAAGCCTGCCGATGAAATTGGCTGGATCAATGGCGGATTCTTCGTCCTCGAGCCAGAGGTCATCAAGTATATCGACGGCGACAGCATCTCCTGGGAACGCGAGCCGCTGACTAATCTTGCCAAAGACGGCAACCTCTGCGCCTTTCAGCATCATGGCTTCTGGCAGCCCTGTGACACCTTGCGCGACAAGCGCGAACTGGAAGCGTTGTGGGCGACCAACAATGCCCCTTGGCGGATTTGAGATAAACATGACACAGAAGTCGCAGACCAAAGAGAGGCGCTGGATAAAACATGTGATTGGCGGGGGCATCACGCTCATTTGCCTTATCGCAATTTTTCGTCTGGTGAAGTTCTCGGAGGTTATGGAAGCACTTGAGCATTTCCAATGGCGCTACCTGATACTGGGAATTTTGTCGTTGGGCTTCGGCTATGCCGTGCGTATCTTTCGATGGTCTGCCATGCTTTCTGCGACAGGGACCCACGTAGGATTCAAGAACTGTGCGGCACCTTTTCTGGGCGCTATCGCGCTCAATAATGTGCTGCCGTTGCGGTTGGGCGACGTCGTGCGCGCTTTGGTATTTCCTTATGCAATGGGCGTCACCAAGACCGCAGCGACTACAAGTCTGGTTGTGGAAAGGCTTATCGATCTGGTCACTCTGTTGGCCTGCCTGGCGCTCGGCGTGCTTGCCATACAAACGATAGAGGTGCCCCCGGCACTGCGACAGACTGCTGTCATTCTTGCCTTGTTGGGCGGTATGGCTCTTACGGTCGGATTTTTCTTTTCCGGCAGCTTCGCGCGTCTGTTTAATTCATTGGCAGGCGAACAGTCAGGCTCTGTCAAGCCCTCCAGGCTGCAGCAGATTTTTCACGCCGTCGGGGGACTTTTCGCGAGCTTCGATGTGATGTCGCGGCCTCGCATACTTGGCACGATGCTTGGTTTGTCAGTGCTTGTATGGGTTGGTGAGGCGGGCTTGTTTTATTTTGCACTGATGGGCCTGGGGTTGGACGCGAGTCCTCTTATGGCCTTGCTGGTAATGGCAATCGCAACGCTTTCTACCTTGGCACCTTCGTCACCCGGCTATGTAGGTCCGTTTCATCTCGCGGCGTTCACTGCCGTCACGCTTATTGGTGGTTCTGCTGCTCAAGCAGGCAGCTACGCGATAATTGTACATCTGGCCCTCTGGCTACCAACAACGATTGTTGGGGCATTGGCGATATGGTCGCGCCCTGCGTTATTCAAAGCAGCGCGGACATAATTATGAAAAATTCTACCTTGGTAAATGTAAATGAATAACTATGATGTGGTGATAGTGGGAGGCGGTTTCACAGGTCTCACAGCTGCTTACGTGCTGTCGAAGCAGGGCAAGCGAGTAAAGGTTATTGAAGCTGATTCCACGCCAGGCGGATTGGCCGGGATTTTTGAATTCAACGATGGCGTTCGCGTAGAAAAGTTTTACCACCACTGGTTCAATAACGACGTCTTTGTACCGGAACTGGTCAAGGAACTGGGGCTGGAAGGCGATGTTATTCTGCTCCCAACGCGAACCGGCATGTACTTCAATGGAAGAATGTGGAAGCTTTCCACTCCCTTGGATTTGCTTCGCTTCAAGGCGCTCTCCCTTGTAGACCGCATACGTCTCGGGCTTCTTGTTTTTCAGGTCCGCCGTATCAAGGACTGGAAGACAATCGAGCACCTGAGTATCCGCGAGTGGCTGGAAGGCATGTGCGGCAAGTCTGTTTACAAGGTGGTCTGGGAGCCGCTGATCAACTCCAAGTTCTCCGTTTATGCAGAGGCCGTCAACGCTGTCTGGATGTGGAAGAAGCTGGTATTGCGCGGCAGCACGCGCAACGATAAAGGCGGCGAAGAGCTTGCTTACTTCAAAGGCGGTTTCGGCCGACTTGCAGAGGCGCTCGTATCGGCCATTCGTGCCAATGGCAGCGAGGTCGTCTTCAACTCCAAAGTCACCGGTTTGGTCACCGCAGGCAAACAGCTCACTGCCGTCACTACCGAGGATGGTGAAGTGGCGGGCAACAAGTTTTTGTTCACGCCTTCGTTCCCATTGATTGCGGACATGTTTCAGAACTCCGCAGACGATGCGTGGCTGGCAAAATTGCGCAGGGTCAAGTACCTGGGCAACATGTGCCTGGTGCTGCGCCTCAAGCACAGCCTGTCGGATACCTACTGGCTCAATGTCAATGATCCGGGCTTCCCGTTTGTGGGTGTTATCGAACACACCAACTTTGACACGCCGGAAAATTACAAGGGCACGCACATTGCCTATCTGTCTCGCTACCTGGCCACTGAAGATCCAGTGTGGGCCTACAGTGACGATGAGTACCTTGATTTCGCCCTCTCGCATTTGAAGCGGATGTTCCCTCACTTCGAAAAAGACTGGGTCGTCGATTTCAAGGTCTGGCGTTCCGAGTATGCTCAGCCAGTAACCGAGCGTAATTACTCTCAGTACGTACCTGATGCATCCACGCCATTCGATAATGCGTTGATTTCGACGATGGCTCAGATTTATCCAGAGGATCGGGGAACGAACTACGCCATTCGCGAAGGTCGTTTGATCGCCCAAAAGCTGTAATCTGAAAGGGATCGTCTGAGTGAATCAAGTGAAGTTATTACCGTCGCGATTTTTCTGCTATACGCTGCTTCTGGTGACAGGGTGGTTGTTGGTGTCAAATATTGATGTGCTGAGGAGTCAGTCTGTCGATTTGGCACATCACTATGCGCTGGCCTATCGTATAGCTGAAAATTTTAATCTGGTAAACTCAAACGATCCTACGTTAGGAGAGATGAATTACTACCCCAGGCTCAGCCACATAGTGGCTGCGATAGTCGGCTGGCCACTGCACTCGACATTCCTGGGGCTGCAGGTAGTCTCTTTGCTGTCGCTTGCTGCCATATGGGGTGCTTTTATCTATATGCTTAACACGCTTCCCAGGCGTGTTGCGCGGGCGTCCACGTTAACGCTTGTTTTGCTGCTGGTAGTCAATAGGTACGTATTCCATTTCGACGTACACGGCGGGGAGATAGTAGGCAACTACTTCTACTCCCAACTGGTAGGTCAGGCCGTCGCTATTCTAAGCATGGCTGTCGCTGTTTTTCTTGAGGTACGCAGAGGTAGAGGCACAGCGTATGTCTTTTTGATCGGTGTTATCGCACTCAACACAGGCGTTCACCTGCTGCCAACTCTGGAACTGCTTGGCCTCTTGGGCGGGCTGGTTCTGTTTAATGCGTATTCAGACTTTCTTGAAAGGGAACTCAGTGTTCCTGCTGCAGTGGCCAGTCTTCTGATTCCCATTGTGGCCTTGGCCGGAGTTGTTTTAAATCCTGCCTTCTCTTCAATGAGAAAGATTTCAGAAAATGACGGAGCATTGAGCTTTTTCAATATTACTTATCCGACAGGCGTTGCAACGCTGTGCGTGTTGGGGGTTATTCTTTCAGTTGTGCTGTTAACGCTGTATGTAAAGAATAAACCGGCGCTGGGTTATCCGGCTGTAAAGTACTTTGCTATCTATGGCGGGGCTGTATCGTGCCTGTGCTTATTGCAAATGGTACTTGTGAAGTTTGGAATGGGCTCGGATTATGCGGTAAAAAAGTATGTATATGGCATCGTTACCCATCTCTTTGTCTCGCTGGCGATTCTGATAGGTTTTGTATTTTGTCGCAAAGCATCTGGAGATTTGGACACCTCGAATAACTATTCTCCAGCATATGCTCTGTTTGTCGCCATCAGCTTTTATGCTGTTTTCAAGGCGTCGATACTGTCTCCTGAAGCTTACGATCTCTCGGAGCTGGTGCAGTTGGAGAAAAAAATGGATGCGCTGGCGCTGCAGTTGCCTGCTACCGAGAATGGAGAAAATGATGTGGTTATCGGGCTGGAAGGTAGGTCGCCCGTTTTTGACTACCTCTTTTCGATCTCTATTTTCAAAACGCAGAGAGAATTGGCTATATCAGATGTGCTCATTGCTAACGCATTGCAGGATTACGCCAAGTACAGTCGAGTCATTACAAGCGCGGGTGTCAAGAAATATGACACGAAAGAATGCCGGACGTTCTCAGGCGGCGGTGTGTCAGTGTCCAGTGCGCAATGTTTGTCAGAACGGGCAAACGAATCAAGCTATTGCCGCGGGCGTGTCGACTTCTCAACAACCGGATTGGTTGACCCGCGGCGTTTGAAGGGTTTTGGTTCGGCAGAAAGCACTGGAGCCTGGATCGTAGGAAGTAGCGCCGAGTTTAATTGTATTGTCGATGCTCAGTCTCCTAGTGTGATGGTCATAGACTGGCGTCCGTTTGTGAGCAGCAAGCATCCAAAGCAAGCAGTAAAGGTTCTTGTTAACGGTGTGGAGCAATACAGTTCGGTGTTGACCGATGCGTCAGGGACGGCTACAGAAATTAACCTGCCGCGTCTAGACAGTGATAGATTGGTTGTCACTTTTTCGACGCCTGATTCAGTCTCCCCTCAACAATTAGGTATGAGTGAAGATGCACGCTCTTTGAGTCTGTTCATAAAGGCCGTTACCTTCAAGTAAAGTAGTACCCTGGTTGATACAAGAGCGGTCCAACACTGCCCGACAATCATTGTTCGGGCAGTGTGGTTTTTTCGGCAGCTCATGACTCTTTTAAATGCTCTATTTGCAGACTTTTCAGCTGGACATACCCTTTTCCGGTAGACCAGCCGCCCAATCCAAACGACAACCTGAATGGTTTGCCATCCGATGTAAAATATGCGGTGACAGGCTTATTTGTCGCAGTCGGTTCGGTTATTGCGTAAATTATGCTGTTGCCATGAAATGAAAGGTGCCCCGCATTGTTGTCGGTTTTTTCAGAAGTGGCTACCCAATTCAACGTCGCTTTTATCCTGTAGGACCCTGCTGGTAGCGTCAGTTCCTGGGATAGAAAACCAGCATCGGTAAACGCTTCGGACGACACGCGCAAACTTCCCTTATCGAAAAGCGCTGCGCCGTATGGTTCGAACGCTAACGCACCGAGATTGATAACAACAGTTCCTTCTATTTTACCGATCTTCTCAAAGTCTTTGACGTCTACAACAATGCGCTCATTCTTTTGAGTAAAACTTATGATGCACTGGGTAGGTTCTGTTTGGACGCGCCACCCAAATATAATTGACCAGAATGAAGGCGTTATACTAAAGGTCTTACCACTCCGGTAAACAGCAGATACTGCACCCAGCACAGGTTCCCAAATGGGTTGATTCATATTAAGGGTCGGAGTGCCCGTACAGCTATGTATTGCTTTTTCTACGTCGGTATATAAGCGTGCTATTTTCTCGTCGGGTGTTTTGGCTATGACAGTCGCGTTATTTATCTGCGTATAATGTATTGCTATAAAAAACACGCTTGCCAGACTGCCTGCGATAGTCAGTGTGGTAGCTGTGTGGGTGTTCGAACTTTTCTGGTTTATAAGTAATAGGCCTTGCAATACGATAAATACACTGATCATCGGAATGAACGTAATGCTGTGATGCAGTATGGGGCCCGCGACTTTTGATAATGCATACAAATAGGTTGTCAGTTGAATCAGAACCAGGCATCCCAGTATCAGCGCAGGTTTATTATTGTTTTTCCACGCTGCAAGGGTGCAGAAAATCGAGGCCATGATGGTCAGTAACCCCAAATACAACGGCACACCCCCCGGTTTTGCGTCGCCATAACTCAAAGCGCTCCCTTGCATGGGTTCTCCCATCAACACTGCAAGCGCATGAGCGGCATCGAAGAGTGAATGGTCTGAGCGTGGTCGTGATGTGAAGAATTCGAAAATTTTCGAGAGATTATGGAGCTCATGGAGTGGCGGTAGCCAAGTGATGGCGAATAAAAGGGCGGCGGCTATCCACAGTAGTATTTCTTTTCGTTCAGGTCGTTTATATAAAAGTGAGCCTGCCAGCGTGCTCAATCCCAGCACGGCCGCGGGCATCCAAAATGCAACGTGCATTTGTGTAACGCAACTCAGCATTAAAGCAAACAGTGGGATGAAGTAACTGTGTTTTTGTATGATGGCAACGGACATGCACAGGGCAAATATCCAAGGGAATATGGTTGAGTAGGGTAGATGTCACCGCCACTGTAAAAATGCCCCCCTAACGCCAACCTAGAATTGACCCCCCTGGGTAAAACTGGCGGCTTTGAGCTGCCAATATGTTGACCCAGGAGCAGTCTGTGGAAATTAAAGTGTTGGCCCGTCAGGGCCATGGCATCAAATTCATCGCCCGTGAGCTGGGTATTTCGCGTAACACCGTGCGCAAGTACCTGCGAAAGGCCCGGTCGCTACCCAGTGACAAGGTGAGACCCGCACGTCCGTGCAAAATCGACCCCTTCAAGCGCTACGAGCAAGGCAGCCTGATCCTCACGAGTAACTTGCCGTTTACCCAGTGGGCCGGAACCTTTGCGGATGATCAAACACTGACAGCGGCCATGCTGGACAGGCTGTTACATCATGCCCATATCGTGCAGATGACAGGTGAAAGCTATCGACTCAAGGACAAGCGCAAAGCAGGAATCAAATCTTCCCGGGCCGAACCGGCTCGAAAATACGAACCCGAGGGGGGTCAAAACTAAGTTGGCGATTTAGCACGGAAGGGGGTCACTTTTTAGTTGGCGTTGACAGGTAGAAGAACATCCAGGAAAACTTTTGTCCCCAAAGCAATGGACGAATAGATAATCAACGTCGTCAAAAACAGAGCTGCCGTGTTTCTCTCGCTGATCTTGGCAACTGTCCATGTGGATGCCGCAATGAATCCGATATTGTAGAGGAAGGTCCCGACTATCAGTCCCCCTTCCTTTTCACCAAAAAGCGAATACCAAGGGGCCAGCATGTAATAATTGAAAGGGCCTGGATGCGCCCAGCCAAAACGCGATGAAATACCAATCTCTTGGTCAAATTGTAACGTGTGATACATGTCTATTAAAAAAATGGCATAATCGCTTTTCCAATATAAAAGCTGATTGGGCCCAGACAGTAATGACGTCAATATTGCCACTGCCGTTGCCGCGAATATAAAAATAGTCACGTAGGTGGCATATGTCGATATATTAAACCTCGGCTCCTGATGGACGCTCATTTTTTCAGGTGTCTCCATGAATTACGGTCAGTTCAGCTTGGTCGCTCCCCGCCCTTTAAACAGTAAATGCCTTGGCGGGCGCTGTATTGATTTAAACTAAGGCCCGCAGTGACCATTGACTGTTGACGTTTGAAAGCCGCTCATGCGGAAAACTGCGTCTATTGCCGTTTTTTCTTTTGTTGCAGGCCGTTTTAAGGGCCTGCAGTAATAGTCACGGGATAAAGCCCGGTAGGCAGGGGGCTCAAAATATCCGCTCTTTGAGAACATTCCTCAAATACTGCCCGTAGCCATTCTTGATCAACGGCTGTGCAAGCTTTTCAAGCTGTGCGCTGTCAATCCAGCCTGCGCGGTAGCAGATCTCTTCAGGACAGGCGACTTTCAGGCCCTGGCGTTTTTCCAGGGTGGCGATGTACTGACCGGCTTCCAGCAGGCTGTCATGCGTGCCAGTGTCCAGCCAGGCATAGCCGCGGCCCATTATCTCAACGTGCAGCTGCTTCTGCTCCAGATACAGCATGTTGAGATCAGTAATCTCTAGCTCGCCGCGTGGAGAAGGCTTCAACTGACGAGCCAGATCCACCACCTGATTGTCGTAGAAATACAGGCCGGTGACGGCATAGTTCGATTTGGCAACCTTGGGCTTTTCTTCCAGCGACAGCACTCGACCGCTGTCGTCGAACTCGGCCACGCCATAACGTTCGGGGTCCTGTACGTGATAAGCGAACACCGAGGCTCCCGACTCACGGTTACTGGCGTTGAGCAGCAGCGACTGGAAGTCATGGCCGTAGAAAATGTTGTCGCCCAATACCAATGCCGACGCATCGTTGCCAATGAAGTCCGCACCGATGGTGAACGCTTGAGCCAGGCCGTCCGGGCTTGGCTGCACGGCATAGGACAGGTTCAGGCCCCACTGGCTGCCATCGCCCAGCAACTGGGTAAAGCGCGGCGTGTCCTGAGGTGTCGAGATGATCAAAATATCGCGGATACCGGCCAGCAACAGCGTGCACAGCGGGTAGTAGATCATCGGCTTGTCGTATACCGGCAACAACTGCTTGGAGACAGAGAGCGTGGCCGGGTGCAAACGGGTACCCGAGCCGCCAGCCAGAATGATTCCTTTACGAGCCATGAGAGTCCTTAGCGCTGAATTTCATCCAGCATGCGTTGTGCGCCTTGTTGCCAGGGCGGCATCTTCAGTTGAAAAGTGGTTTCGAGTTTACCTAAAGCCAGCCGGGAATTGTGCGGACGCGGTGCAGGCAGTGGATATGCTTCTGTAGGAATCGCGCCGATCTTGTCGGACGAGACCTTAAGCTGCACCCCGTTACGCTCGGCATGTTCCAGAACGAACCGGGCAAAGCCATGCCATGACGTTTCACCGGCTGCAGCCAGATGATAAACGCCGCGCAGCTCCGCTGAGTGCTTATCACCCAATACCCGGTGCAGCATGTGCGCTGTCACGTCGGCTATAAGCTCGGCGCCGGTCGGCGCACCGTATTGATCCGCCACCACGTTCAGGGAGTCGCGCTCGCTCGCCAGGCGCAGCATGGTCTTGGCAAAATTGTTGCCTTTCGCCGCGTACACCCAACTGGTGCGCAGAACCAGCGCCTTGGCACCACTGGCCTGAATGGCCTGCTCTCCCATCAGCTTGCTGCGGCCATAGACCGACAGTGGGCCGGTAGGTGCGTTTTCCTGCCACTGGCTATCGCCGCTGCCATCAAACACGTAGTCGGTAGAATAGTGAATCAGCCAGGCACCCAGCGCCGCAGCTTCCCGAGCCAGCACGCCAGGCGCCTCGCTGTTGATCAGCACGGCCAGATCCGGCTCGCTTTCAGCCTTGTCCACAGCGGTATAAGCTGCTGCGTTGACGATAACGTCGGGGGCCAGCTTACGAATCGTGGCGGTCAGACCCTCAAGGTCGGCAAGGTCCCCACACAGGCCATCAGCGCCCTGACGATCCAGCGCAATCACCTCACCCAGCGCTGCCAGAGAACGCTGCAACTCCCAACCAACCTGTCCGTTCTTGCCCAACAACAAAATCTTCATGCGTCGCTGACCTCATACTGTTGCACGATCCAGTCACGATAACTGCCATCCATGACACCCCCCACCCATTGCTGATTGGCCAGGTACCATTCCACCGTCTTGCGAATGCCGGTATCGAAGGTTTCCGCAGGCGTCCAGCCCAGCTCGCGCTCGATCTTGCGTGCATCAATCGCATAGCGGCGGTCATGTCCCGGGCGATCGGTCACGTAGGTAATCAGCTCAGCGTAGTTGCTGACCAGCTCGCCTGTTTTCTGATTGATGACCTGACGCGCAGCCGCGGGGGTCAGTTCATCAAGCAGCGCACAGAGGGTATGCACGATATCGATATTGGCCTTCTCGTTCCAGCCACCGATGTTGTAAGTCTCACCCAATGCACCGGCCTCCAGAACGCGGCGTATGCCGGAGCAGTGATCTTCGACATACAACCAGTCACGAATCTGCTGGCCATCGCCATAAACCGGCAGCGCCTTGCCCGCCAGCGCGTTGACAATCATCAACGGGATCAGCTTTTCCGGAAAGTGAAACGGCCCATAGTTGTTTGAGCAGTTGGTGGTCAGTACCGGCATGCCGTAGGTGTGGTGATAGGAACGCACCAAGTGATCACTGGCAGCCTTGCTGGCCGAGTAGGGGCTGTTTGGCAGGTAAGGCGTGGTTTCGGTAAACGCCGGATCATTCGCGCCAAGCGTGCCATACACCTCATCGGTGGACACATGCAGGAAGCGAAACGCAGTCTTGTCGGTTGCTTCCAGGCCATTCCAGTAAGCGCGAGCAGCCTCCAGCAACCGGAACGTACCCATCACGTTGGTTTCAACAAACGCTTCCGGACCGGTGATCGAGCGATCCACATGCGACTCTGCAGCAAAATGCACTACAGCCCGCGGCCGATGCTCGGCGAACAGCCGCGTCAGCAGCTCGGCATCACCGATGTTGCCGTGTACAAAACGATGCTGATCATTGCCTTCCAGCGACTGCAGGTTGGCCAGGTTGCCAGCGTACGTCAGCGCATCCAGGTTCAACACCGGCTCGTCATTGCGAGCGCACCACTGCCGAACGAAATTTGAACCGATGAAGCCGGCTCCGCCTGTGACTAGGATCATGATGAGGCTCTTTAGTAAATATTTGATACTGAGGGGACGAATATATTCAGCCAAAATGACGCAGACGTTCGGCAGGTAGCGTGACCTGAATAAAGGAGCGCTGCCTCAACTCTGAGTAACCGGCTCCGTATTACTGCGCAGTAAATTTAACTGCCTTTCTGTGTGTGCAAGTTGCTCCATTAACTGTTGCCGTTTTTGCTCCAGCTCGGTAATCTCTAATAGTCTTGCATCAATGTGTTGCGGTGGTGATTCGCAAAAAGTGCCATTAACGTGTTTGACGGCACAGACAGGCTCGTTTTGGCCAATCACGTGGCGTACGCCCAGTACATTTTGCTCAATCGGACGGCGGCTAATGATACACATGGAGTTAACAAACTCAACCGAATGTATCTCTGCCAGCAGCGCTTCACTCAAGTCAGAGTTAATGCCAAACGGCTGCAATGCCTGAGTTCTGCTACGGCCCAGCTCCCAATGTTCATAATTGATTATATCAGCAAGCACTTTGAAGAAAGCCATTGATGAAAAAGGATTGTAAAGTCCTCCCTCCCATTCAACCCAATAACTACAGTGTAAATCTTCTGCGACAAAAATCCCGCCCTGTTTGAGGCGCGGGAAAAGAAAGCAAAAGGTTTGAATAATATCGCTGCTGGTATGAGAGCCATCATCGATGATGATATCCAATGTCGCTGAAATGTCGGAAATGGCGGATCGGGTTTGAGTGTCTTTAATATCACCAATAATGATAGTTATCTTGTCAGAGGTGTAGGTCAGCTGTTCGCATTTGGGGTTTATATCGCATCCTATAATGCTGGTGGCGTTTGGAAAGTATTTACTCCAGATTTCAACAGAGCCTCCGTTCTGTACTCCGATCTCCAAAACTGAAACAGGTTCTGAACGTAAGCGGTTGAATAGGCGCTCATATTCAGATAGATAAATATCCCACTTGTCCGATACGAATCCTTCGTGAGTTGCATAAAGTTGTGCGAGAGACATAAAGACTATCCTTGTGTAAACCAGTGCCGTCGATTGAGCTGTTTTCAGCTTGTGAGTAGTGTAGCTGAATCCTGATCACAGCACGGATACTCATGGCATGATGAATGTTATGTTAGACCTTGCGAGGTTATAGCATAGATGAGTAGAAGACTTCGTTGGCACTAAGTGAATGATCTTGAAGTTTCATGATCTTCCTTACCTCGAGAGCGCTAAAGTTTTCGATTTTGGAACTTGTTAGTCTTCTGACGCTATGGGTGCCAAGATATTCTGGTGCTACGTTGATGAACCTTGAGTTTGATTGCAATAATACGTATTTTGGCTTTTCATGGTTGATGATCTCCATATCAAGCTCCGCAGCGCTGTGGACCAGAACAACGCGACGAAAATACATTTGAAAAAACTTGACCAAGTTGTACGCAGACGAACTTCCGAAAATCAGTATCGATTCTGAACACAGCGGTTGTGCGTTTTCGGAAATAATAATACGTCCGTTATTTGGAATGCGATTGTCATAGATGACGAACTCGGAGTGATCGTGGGGACAATCAGATAGTTGAACCTTTGGCTGCTTAGCGTGGCCGGGCAGCTTTTCTGAGAGATCACCAATCGAGTTTTTTATGGAGAACTCGATGCGGCAGTGAGTATCGAAATTCAGAACAGGTAGATGGAACCTTTCAAGAGTGTCCTTGAATATAATATAGGCTCCATAATCCGTCCAGTGAGTATCGCCTTTCCAATAGCTCAACTCCCTATGATGGATAAGCAGATTGAGAGGGTAGACAATTTTTTGATGGCCTTCAAAAAGCCTCATGAATTGGCTGGGTGTATTGTTCTCGCTCAATTCATGGGGGTAATAGTCCTGAAAAACATACTCTTTTGACGGCGCCAGCACCATAAGCCATTCGAACTTGTTAATTGTCGAAATGGATTGAATATCTGAAATGTAGGTTTTCCATTTTTCTTGATCCGAGACGGGAAATTCCAGCATTCCAGTAAACTGATCAACACTGTCATTAGAGTCATTATCAAGGAAAAGCCATTGATGTTTTCCTATCAATACTTTTTGGGGGGCCTCAAAAAAGAAGGTACCTACCCACTCAATCTTTTCCTCGAAGATGAAACCTATGTCAAAAGAAGCAACGGAAGATAACTCGGAAGCTATGATTATAGAAAATCCGCATGAGTTATCGTGTGCTCCCCCTTCGGCGTTACTGAAGAGGGCTTCAATAACATCAGGCCTCTGAGTATCAAGGTCAGCATAGTAAATCTCCCCCGAGATTTCTACAGCAAGCTTTTTTATAGGACGATGCCCGACAGCCCAACCGCTGACTTTTAAATATTCTTCAGCCAGTACTTGACTTATTTCTGCTCCAGGTTCTTCAATATTCCAGCCTTTCAACAGTTCTTTGACGGCACTTGCCTTGGACGGTACGAAGTTTAAGATTTTGTTCATGAAGTATCCTCAATGGCCGTTTAGTTTTTTCTTTATCTCCACCTTGAGATCTTCTACACGCTTCTTGCACTTTTCAAATTCAATATTGGTAATTACGGTGTCCCTGGAGACTGTATCTGAGATTGCTAATGTGTGCGACCTGTCAGTGCAGTGCAAATAATCGCCTACATAGAAATTATCTTGAAGTGACGCCCAGTCAGTGTTGTTTTCATCAAAAACTTGCAAGGTCAGATAATAATCTTCCATGAATTTCTGGTCTTCAAAGTAATGAAGGCTAGAAATATCTATTTTTGTGGTGTCCATCATGAAGCTGTGGAGGGGCGCATGATTAACGTCTAGAAATTCATGGTAGGTAAATCCATACTCATACGTCTTATTTCTTTTTATAAGCTTCTCTTTATTGGATTCATATGACGTGTCGTACACTCTGCCAAAGCTGACTGCTTTTCCAGTCACGCTCAGACGATTGACCAGATAGGAATAGGAGTTACACATCATCAGGTCATCATGGTCAAGAAAAGCGACATAGCGGGATTTCGCAGCCTGCAACCCGTCATGAAGCAGTTTTGCGCGAATATCCCCGTTATTATTTTTCGAGGAAAATTTATTTATTTTTACGCCGGTGAGGCCTTTGTACTCAAATTTAGCGCAAAGTTGTATCAGATCCTTCAGCTGGTTAGGCTTGAGGTCTTGAGCACAAATAACCGGCCTTACGATGCATGAGTGGACAGCAGAAAGACTTAACAGTGCATTTTTCAACTCAAAAATACTGTCATTCTTGTGGAATCTTATGATCGTTGTTATTTCTGGAAGTTCGGCAGTCAAAAGTGTGGACGTCTGAGTCGAAAACGCCCGTGCTTTGTGGCTTATCTTGTACGTGCCAGATTTTCTGTCATCGGGTATCAGGATGACCGAGTTCTCATACGCACTTTCTGCCGTAACTGAATCCAGTCCGTAATATTCTTGAAGCTGGTGATGGCGTCCATACTCATTAGAAATGACCACAGAATCTTTGAAAATATTATGTGTCTTCAATATTTCCGCGAGGAAAGTGTCACTGATCAAGGCCAGCTGTCGAAATTGTATTTTGCAGTCTGTTTTTTCCGGAAGATCATGTTTTACATGACATTTGAGCTCTTTCAGGATTCTGACCGCTTCGGCATTTTTTATGTAAATAGCATGTTTACAATGTTTTATGGCTTCAGCCAGATGTTTAAAAAATTTGGTGCTTACAAATTTATCAAGCTCCAGATTATTGGTAAGGTACGTAGGTAACTCGATTTCAACGATAAGCTTGGCATTGGTTCCCAAGGCAGTGGGCTTGTCATCCAGGTATTTGATTCCAGAAAGAACTCGACCTACGCTGTTCAAGTAGGCGTAACCAGAATAAGTGTCAGGCTCAAGGTGCGCGCCTTCTGCCCATTCGTTCCAAGCGTTAATAACGACCAAGTGCCTGTCTTCAGGCAAGTTGGCTTTGGTGAACGCGATAGACTGTTCCAACCATCCTTGAAATTTTTCTGGTGTACTTTCATGCACAACATACGATTCAGACCCATACCGTGCAGTGTTGTCCCACGTTGGCACGAGGCTTCTGAAGTATTCAAACTCTTTTGGAGCATCCTGTCCAGCGTAATACGCAGCGACATCACCGTAGTCTAGAACACTACCATTAACGGGCCAGTATTTTTGTAGCGAATCCTTGATTTCGGGAGCATTGCCTCCTGTCCAATCGTGAAGAACTCGTTCCAGAGCCCCGTCCATGCCATAATCTCTAGGGTCATGCGCCCCCCTGGTGAGGATCGCTGTTATATAGAGAGGTGGAATGCCATGTTGAGCACAGATTTTATTCCAGATATTTACGTACTGTTGTGGGTCGGGTATTGAGGAAGGACGGTAGATATAAAGTACGGGTCTGCCCCCGATTTTTATATATCGCTCATCTTTAAGAAACGGAATAAGGTAGTTTATAAAGTCTGTGGCATCTGACGCGCTATAATGTTGTGCTAATAGCACCTCTGCATCGTTGCCATCCCACCGTTTTGTCCAGTTTTCATTTGCCCAGCAAAAGCAGAATGGCATCTCAATGTCTTTGTTTTTCAACAGCATTTTTATAGGCTCTTCCAGAATCAACTTTCCGGAAAACCAGTAATGGTAGAAAATTTGACCGTGAACACCTGCATCATGCATTAGGCTTGCTTGTTTTTTTAGAATAGCAGGTGAGTCCAGAAGGTAGTACCCAATGTCTTCATGAGGCCTATGCTGCTGGTAGTGACCCTTGAATAATGGGTTAGACGCCTTTACTTTAGTCCACTCAGTAAAACCTTTCCCATGCCATTCGTCGTTCTCAGGAATAGGGTGGAATTGCGGCAGATAAAAAGAAAGAATTTTGACGGTGTTTTCTTTTATTTTTCCTGCGTAAGATTTTCTATGTTCATAATAAAATTTGTTATCTAGATAGTCGTTTTTGATTAGTTTAAATATTCGGCCTGGCGCTGCATAAGCGCTGATCAGTATTATTCTTTCAAGTGCATGTGCCAGTGTGCCGTCTGTAGGGATCGGTTCTTCGGGAAAGTCCTCCCAGTCAAGAGGAATATTCAAGAACGATTGGATACCTTCTTGTCGAGCCCAAAACATAGACCCTTCTGGGAACTCTGCTTTGGGGAAGTTGGAAATGTCAGTTTCCAGATGGTCGCTTAAAATATGCTTGGCTATCTCATGATTCTCGGACCACCCAGTCGGGTCCTTCATATAATAATTTTGTCCCTCTGGATAAATTATTTTTGCATCACCTTTTAATAAGGTTAGGATTTTTTTAACGTCTTCGCGTGAGCCGAGCAAAGAGCTAAGGATGTCATCTCCCCAATCTGACAGCCCTTTGGTATGTTCACTCTTTTTGGTATGAATATGGCAGATAGCATCGTAAGCTTGAAGCTCGTTACCGAACTCAATGATAAAAGGGGCAATGTCCCGACCTCGATTAGGAACATGTTTGATACTTATTTCTTTAACATTTGTTACGCTATCTGAAACTATTTTTCTAAGTTTTTTATGATCCAGTTCGTGAGGTGTTGATATAAATAAATCAAAAGCCAAAGGAATGTTGTTAAGGTGCTTACTAATGGCGCCCAGGAGGTCAGTGTAGTAAAGGTGCAGATATACTCCAATCCTCATGTCTTCTATTGACTCATTGAAGTTAATATGGCTGGAGTTTTCAAGATAGAAAGGAATCGCAGCAATACTATAATTTTCAGCCGTCTCATCCAGCGACGTTGGCCATTCATCTTGGCTAAACAGGTTTTCAATAGCCCTGAATTCTGCTTTTAAGACATTTAATTCTTGCTTTAACTTGTCAATGTAGCTTTGGTAAGAGTGAACGCGGTTCTCATTTTTTCCAAACATTTCAAAATGTTGTTTGGCGGAGGTAAATACGTGGTCATTGATGGCGCTTTCAATGTCAGGGTACATGGCGAGATACACAGAACTGTTAAAAGCTATTTTATCGCCAGGGCCACGTTCGATTATTTTAAGGGTTAGCTCTTTATCATGTATGGAGTTTTTTAAGGTGTTGATCACTTTCTTGCGTTGTTTACTGACTTTCTTAAATAGCTTATCTTGGGGGGTCTCTATTGTTTTGCCTTTGTCTTTTAGTTTTCTTTTGGCATAATCAATGTTGTAACTGGCAATTTTTTCTAGTTTCGGATTTTCGTTGCGGGCAAGCTCATAGTATTTGATGGCGTCTTTTAGTTTGCCAAGTTTGAATTTTTCGTTAGCGATTGAGAGTAGGCTCTTGTCATTCATAGAGGTTAAATTTCACATGATCGATTAGTTGGAGTGTCGGCGGTGCTTAATTTGATTATCACGCCATTGCCTGGAAGTAGCGTATTCGCGGGGAATGTTTTCTTTTGTTTTATGCTTTGGTGTATATATAGATCTTCCTTGATATATTTGTCACATTATTTTGATGATTTCCGAAAAGCGCATACAAGTAAGCATCAGGCTTTCTGCAACTTTTGACTCTCAGTGCTTTTGCGGGCAAGAATAGCTTTTATCGAGCTGCCAAGATGTCGCCATGACTGCCAATCACTGCGTTCGTAAAGGTATTTCTGTTGAAGCTCCATCATCTGGGTATCAAGGCTGGCGATCAGGCAGACGATGGTGAGTCGATCATCTCCGTCCAAGGCGTTCCAGACCCGGGTATCTATCATATTCGGCTGAGCAAAACTTAGCTCCAGTCGATCGCTACGCTCGTCCTTACTTTCTGCAAACCAACTTCTCAGTACCTCGGAAGTTTTTTCTGGAAACTCTAGGCGAGGGTGTTGATCGAATGCGTTGCCAGGTTCGCTAACAGTGGCCAGTCGATAGTCCATATCCGCCCATGAACAGTCACCCAGTTGCAGGGCTTTAAGACGAATTCCAATGCTATGGTAATCGCCTATCTCTAGAGAGTCGTACAGCTCAATCGTGTCATAACGAAGCACATTAGGCCATTCGGCCAGGATAGTTTTAAACTCGATAAGCCCATTTTTCAGGTAATCAACATCCAGCCCTTCGGGGAGCCTGCTATCCTCTGGATGGCTCAACAGATCGATGAGCCGCACTACAAGTGCTTTTATCATGTTCCAGTCAGAGGCCCCCAGCACGTTAAACACATTGTCGCTCCCGGGTGCGTCACACGCTCTGGACGCTACGCATGGAAGCTCTTTGTGTTGCGCATAGATGATGGGCCAACGCACCAGCGGTGCAGACATTGATTTATCTGCCCGTTGGATAATGATACCTACAATGCCGTTTGATAAAACTGTTCTGAAGCAAAGCTCGGAAATCAAGCGATTGTCGAGATTAACGTCAGTAAGTCGCCACTGAGCAACCTGATAGTCATCATCAATTACGGAATGAGATATTTCCAGCGTATCAAATTCCCACCATTCTGGATTGCGCTCAAGCAAGCGATTCAGACGTCTTTGCCCGGCATCAATGATGTCTTGAGCAATAAAAGAACGCTCCAGCTCTTCGTGAGCCTCGTGCAGAGCAGTCAATAGCTGCTGATTTTCTTTTTCTTTTTCATTTAGCATCGTCTGAAATTGTTGCTGTTCTATCGCGACAATATGTAACTTATGTTTAATCTCTACTTTTTGAGATTTCCATTCTGCGGCTTCAGTGTCTTCACGTTCAAGCAACGTCAATTGCTCAAAGCGCTCCTGCAGGTTATGCAATTCTGAAATGAGATCATTTACCTCGGAATCATGCTTTTTCTGTGAGAATACGGAGGCCACTTTCTGAGGCTCTTTATTTACGAGGGCATTGAGCTGTTTTTCCAGTGTCGTTTTTTCAGATATTAAGCTGGCCAACGTGGAAGATTTCGCTTCTTCGGTAAGCAATAGTCGTTCGAAGTCCTCCTGAAGTTCATGTAACTGGCTAATTAACGGAAAGCTACTATCTGTTTTCATGTGTCTGTGCCTTCTTTCCTGATTGGCTGTTGGCTCTAATTTTTTTCAAGTTTTAAAGGCGCTGCCAATTAATGGATACATATTAAATGCGTGCCCTTTTGGTACGCTACCGCCCCAGGATTTATCGTTCTTTCCTGACGACATTTAAAAACAAGCCCTTCTGCTCAGGGCCTGTATGTTTAATATAAAGCAGTTTGATGCTTTATATTTTTTAACTTTATAAGCCCACGTTAAAAGGCTGTTATGTTTTGTTCAGGCTTTCCCGTTGGAGAAAGCCGACCAATAGTAGCGTTCGTTCTTCGTGGCTCTTGGCAGATAAAATATCGCTTATTTCACTGCCGCGATTATCCAACGGGGCAGAGTCTTTTTCCGAGTGCGATGAGTGAGAATAATTTAGAGACTCTGCTCGCGTCTTTATATCCTGAATTATCTCATTTCTTACAGCGTGGGCACGTCCGCCGAATTTGACGATAGTCAAAATACCTTTGGTTGAGCGTACAGGTGCCCAATTGTCGCTCGCACTTAGGTGTATGAATAGATAACCTGGGAATAAAGGCGAGTTGTGTTTAGTATTTACGCTTCTGCTTTCGCTTGAGGCATTTATTGTTGGCCTGAAGTTGGCATAGCCTTGAGCAGTAAGGTTTTCTTCTGCGCGGCTATCTTGTCCTGATTTACATTGAACTAAATACCATTCTTTTTTAGGTTCCTCTTCCAGCAGCGAACGTTTAGGCTTCTCGGAAAAGAGGCCTAGTGATTCGCTATCCGTAGCGCGTTGATCCCTCAAATATGCGTAGCTCATAGAGCTTGTTTTTGAGTTCATTTTACTCGCCAGTTACCTTTGGATCGTTAGCTGCATGGTACATATACTACGCAATTTGTGTGTTCACTACTTTTTGGAGCCCGATGAACCATAACAGCGTCCCTTTTTGAGTCACTCCTTGGCGGCATCGCCAACCTCCCATAAGGCCCACTCAGATAATCCAGACTCAGCGCCGGATGATAATACGGATCGCTTTGGCCAGATTGGGACCAGCGTTCGATAAAGCCTTGTTGTTCGCGTTGCCCGCGGGCGCGCTTTTCCGGAGTCTGATCTTTGCCGCGGCTGGCGGATTCGGCATGGATGAGTTCTGCGAAGGCCGTCCATATGAGGTTCAAGCCTTGTTGGCGAATACGCAGGCACAAATCCACGTCATTGAACGCCACCGGGAAAGCCTGTTCATCCAGCCCCTCAAGCTCGTCGAAGACCGATTTGCGCAACAGCAGGCATGCGGCCGTCACAGCGCTTTGGCGGCGGGTGATCTGATTCATGCCCAGGTAGCCGGGGTCGCGTTGTTCCAGGTTGTTGCCGGTGTGTGCGGCCAGGCCATTGACGCCAACTACCACGCCGCCGTGTTGCACCATGCGGTTGGGCCACAGCAGTTTGGCCCCCACTGCGCCGACATTTGGGCGCACTAGCTGGCTGACCATTTCCTTGAGCCAGCCTGCTTCGATGATTTCAATGTCGTTATTGATTAGGCCTATCAGCTCGCCTGTGGCATGAGTGACGGCGTAGTTGTTGATCGCTGAGTAGTTGAACGGGTGAGGGTAGGGCAGAACCCTTACACCGCGCTCAGACAATTGCTCCAGATAAGTAAGGGTCTGCGGATCGCTGGACTGGTTGTCGACAACGATGATTTCCAGCTCCGGGTAATCGGTCGCGGTCAGTAGCCCTTCGATACAGGCACGCAGCAGTCCCAACTGGTCTCGGGTTGGAACAATCAGGCTGACGCGGGGCAGGGTGGTCGGTAATGGCCACTGCGTGCGCAGCAGTGCCGGGAAGTTCGGCACTTGCGTGACGTCTGCACCCGGTGCAAGGCGTTCGCTCAGCCAGGCAATCGCGTTCAGGCGTGGGCTTGAGGGCTCTGCCTGTTCCGGGCTGGCCGGTGCGAACTGGCTGCGGTGGTAGAGCACCTGTGGCAAATGGGCTACCGTGGCCTGGCTGGTTTCAGTGGCCAGGGCGATGGCTGCGCTCAGGTGATGCCAATCGAGGGTTTGCGGGGCGTCGGTTGCAGGTAACAAGGCCAGTGCCTTGTCGATGATCGCAGCGCCGAAGATTGCACCGGGGGTGAATATATCCGCGCCGATGAACAGGTCGAGATCCCACACGGGCTTCATCCACGGCAGGCTGCGCTCGCCTTGCGGGCCATCCCGATCACAATCGGCATAACCCCAGGCGCTGCCATCTGCAAGCAGTGCGCCGAGGTGTTGCAGCGCGTAGGGGCCAAGATGATCACCGGCCACTAGCGGAACCACGGCGTCGCAGCCCGCCTCCAGCAATTGCTTAAGCGCAGGTAGCACGTCGCTCGGCGCTGCCTTGGCAAGCTGATGAGGCGCTGTTGGCTGGTTTTTCAGGCTGGCGAGGCTGGCAGCTTCCAGCGTGGCGTCGCCCTGACTGATCAACAGCAGGCCGATTCTGCACTGCGGTGTCTGATCGTCTTTCGGTGCCGCAGGCCGGAAGCGTTCAAACCATTCCGGGTAATGATGAAAGCCCGCGCTTTTCGGCAGGCGCAGTGCTTGGTCCGCTGCAACCTGGGTCAGCAATTCCAGATTTTGCTCGGTGGGTGCGCGGTCATGCTGTTTAAGCAAACCCTCCAGCCCGTCGTGCCAGCAGCATAGGGTTATCGGGCTGCCGGAAAGCGTATGTCCGAGATCGTTTTCGATGTCCAGCGTATGCAGTTTGCCGTCGGCCAGTTCCCAAGGCAGATCAAAACTGAAGCCGTGGTCGCTGGTGGCGCGATAAACCAGTGCCTGGTGATGGGTATCGCAAGTAACCTGGCCAAGTACCCGGCTGCCTTCACGGACTGTGATTTGCACATGACGCTGCGGCGCGTCCGGGTCCCATGACCAGCCGCCGATACGCAACCCGCCGCTGTGCCAGACCTGAGACGCGATCGGTGCGGGCTCTTTGCTGGGCGTGGTGGGCAGCTGCAAGTCACCGGCAAGCCAGCAATCGCTATTGGCCACTCGGGCGCTGATGTGTTTTGCATCCTCCAGCCAGCTTTGGCGCAGTTGTACACCAAAGCCGTGGAATTGATCACCCGCATCGGCATTGGGATGAAACTGGTCGGCTCGTACCAACGAGACGCAGGCACCATCGATGTAAACTTCAACGACCAGACGCTCATCCGGCTGCAGGGTGTCCAGCGCCCAGCCTTGAAGCACGTCGCCATACAGTCCGGTAATGGTGCCACTGAAGCAGGCAGTGCTGACGGGCTGGCCGGTTGGGTCGGATTCACCCAAAATTTGTTCTGACATCATGCCCGACTCATTGAAATAGGTAATGTGTTGATCGGTAATGCTCCAGCTTCCTGGGCGACCGGTCCTGGTACTGCGTACAGCGGCAGACCCAGTTCGGCGGCCAGATCCGCAGCGCGCCACGATGCGCCGGGGTTCTGTTCCAGGCTCAGCGCGGCGGTACATCCGGCGATCAGGACGCAGTCGGCCAGGCTCAGGCCTTGCGCGTTGGGTAACGCATGAATTGCGCCAGTGGCGAGCAGCGGTTTAACCCATGGATTGTCACCCGGAACCAGCACCACCAACGGCAGTTTTTCGCGTGTGATGCGTCTGCCCAGTTCCAGCCATTGCTCGGCAATGTCGGCACCTGAAAGGCTGTCGGCAATCAGCAGGGTGCTCGGCGCAGTGTCGTTTGTTGCCAGCTTTTGCGGCTCTGGCCCTATCAGAATATTGGCCTGTGGCAGAACGGCGGCGTAACGCTCGCGCAGGGCTCGCCATGGCAACTGGATGCTCTGCGCCTTGCGCGCGAAATCTTCCTGCTTGCAGTGGCTGTCTGGCTTGAGCAGCTCGTCGTCACGACAGATGATTCGGTAAGGCTTCTCAAGCTGTGCAGCCAATGCGTACAACTCGACCGGGCAGTTGGCAAGATTTTGATAGATCAGCTCGTCCACCGGCAGGCTGCGCAGGTCTTCCAGCAGTTGCTGGTTGTCGGCAGGTAACTGGTAATCGAGGCTGAAGGCCAGCGGTAAAACGCTGGCGTGCAAGGTAGCCTGCGCATGCTGGCCCTTGTTACGCCAAGTCAGGCTGAACGGGGCTTGCGGCGCTATACGGTTACCGATGTGCAGTTGTTTCAGTTGCGGCGTCGACAGTTGTTCTGCCAGTTGCGCAACGCGCGCGCTGCAAGGCCTGGCGCGCTGGCCTGATCGGGTCGCGAAGGCAAAAGTTGTCATAGCGCGATGAGGCGTCCGGATAGCGACGCTTGAGAATGGCGTTGTTGTGCGCCACTCGCAGCGCTTTTTCAGCGCCGAATGAAATTCCGCCCTGATGCGCGACGAACACATTGGGCGCCCCTACATGACTCCAGCCCAGGCCGCGTGCACGCAGGCACCAGTCAGTTTCTTCACCGTAACCGCGTAATAGCTCGACTTCATCCAGATAGCCAACGCTGTTCAGAGCCTCGCGCTTGAGATACAGGCAAAAGCCACAGCCGGTTTCGATCTCCATGGCCGGGCTGTCAGTCAGCCGGGCCAGGTCATCCAGTCGGGCTTGTTCTGGTGCGCTGGGCATCGGGTGGCTGAAACGGCTTTCTGGAAAGCTCATCAGTTCACCGTTATTGGTGAACGGTGTGACCGAGGCGATGGCTTCATCGCTGTACGCTACGTTGCGCAGACGGTCCAGCCAATCGCCATGCACACGGGTATCGGCATTCAGCCAGACCACATCCTGCCGCGGGCTCAGTGCCATCGCACGGTTCATGCTACGGATGAAGCCCAGGTTGATAGGGTTCTGTACCAGCGTAATCTTGCCTTTGCCCGCCAGCACCTTGAGGGCTTTGCGCAGCGCGGGAACCGGCGTTGCGTCTTCGATGACCACCAGCCTATGGGGCGTGCGATTGAGTTTGCGTGCCTCAAGTGCGCTATTAATGCACTCAAGGGTTTCTGCCAGCCCGTCGTAGACAGGAATGAGTACGTCCACCGGCTGTTTGTCGCCCACCTTCAACGTCGCGGGCGGTGCCACGAATGTCGGCATCGCCGAGACGGGGCTGCCCAGCAGCGCGGTGCCATTATCGAAGCGCACCTGCACTGACGGCGTGGCGTTGGGCACCTTGATGCGAATACCACCATGAGTGGCAGGCAACCCGGCGGCGGTCAGCAAAGGGTGCGGCGCGCTGGCGAGCATGTTGATCAGTTGACCATTGGCTTCCAGTTGCAACGAGGCAGGTGTGTGCACGTTGTTCAGGTCGATTGCCCAGCCGTGAATTTCCTGCGCGTCAGGCAGGTAGCGGACCACACCTATTGTGCCGGGCAATCCGGTTTGCGCGGCCAGCAGGCGGAGCACGAAAGCCAGCTCGTTGGCAGCGGTGATGTCAGGCAGGTGAGCCAGAATGATGCGGCGCAGGTCTTCAGGCACCTCTGACTGGCTACGCGCCTGCCAGAGCATCATGCGCAGCGATGGGTCCTCAGGCATTTTTTGCCAGGCGCTGGTCAGATAGAGGTTGGCAAGTGACGAGTGGCCCGCGGCAATGATGCTACGCCCAAGCAAGGCATGAGTGTCTGCACGCAAATGAAAGGCGTGGGCGGCGTTGAGCAAATAAATAAAGGCAAGCTTTGGGTCCTGCGGCAGGGCCTCGATACCTTTCCAGACAAGTGCTTCCGGACGGTATTCAGGGGTTTGCAGCGCACACTCGAGTGCCATGGCGGCAAGGCCACGCTCATCGGCCTGGCGATGGCGATGGAACGTATCCATGAGCGTTTCTCGCCCACGGTCGAGGTGTCTGGACATAAGCTGGCGTGTTCACTTTAAAAATAAAAGAGGGGCGACCCGAAAGTCGCCCCTTTTTGCATACGACCCGACCTTGCGGCCGGGTGTATTTGTAACAACGACGGGGCTGGTTACACCGCGCCGTGCAGCACGATAACGTTGTCGTTATGTGCGATTGCTTCCTGCGAACCAACGATGCCGATAGCAACGTCAGCGTGGGTGCCGCCGTTGTTCAGAACGTTAATCCAGCCGGCTTTGCCTGGTGCATCAGCAGCACGACCGGTAGCTGTCAGGTACAGATTGTCGACGAAATCGCTATCTGCCTTCAGTGCAGCTTCTTGCGAACCTACGATGCCTTGAGCCACTTCTGCAAGGCTGGTGCCGTTGAACAGCAGGGAAACCCAGCCATCAAGATCGTTTTGGTCAGCGCTACGACCCAATGCAGCGGTATACAGGTCGCGAACGAAGTCACCGTTCGACTGATCGAAGCGTTGTGCTTCAACAGAGCCTGCGATGCCAGCCGCTACGTCAGCCAGGGAGCTGCCGTTAGCCAGCAATGCCTGCCAGCCAGCCAGCCCACTTTCGTCTGCACCAGCGGTACGGCCGAGCAGCTCGTTGTACAGGGTGTTGATAGGTGCAACGGCAGAAGCGCCGATGAACTCGGCGGAGTTCAGGAAGCTGTTGGCGAGATCGGTCAACGATGTGCCGGAATTCGCTGCGGCTGCGAAGCCTTGAGCGCCACCCAGATCTGCGTCACGACCCAGCAGTCCTTCAAACAGACGCAGAGCCGAAGCTTCAGTCTCGTTCTGTGCCAGGACAACAGTTTCAACAGCGCTGGTAGTCGTGTTGACGAAAGTCAGGAACTCAGCGCCAGTGATCGATGCAGCTTGTGCACCGGTCAGGTTGACGTTGAAGTTGTTGCCAGTGCTGAAGCTGTAGTCAGCAACCGAACCGTCCAGCTGTACAACGTCGAAGCCTGCGCCAGCATTGACGACGTCTGCGTGGTTGGTGCCACTCAGAACGATGGTGTCATTACCGCTGCCGGTGATGATGTTGTTGTTGTTGTTGTTGTTGTTGTTGTTGTTGTTGTTGTTGTTGTTGTTGTTGTTGTTGTTGTTGTTGTTGCCAGCACCAGCGATAACAGTGTTGTTACCGTTGCCAGTGATGATGGTGTCGTTGCCAGCACCAGCGTCGATGTAGTTGTTCTGATCGCCATTGACGATGATTACGTCGTCGCCCGAACCAGTGGTCAGCAGGAACTGAGTGGTAGCAGAAGCATCAGCAGAAACAGCAACGCGAGCCAGCGAGGAAACGTCGGCAGCAGCATCAGTAGCGAGGGTCGGAGTGATGTTGACGCTCAGGTTGGCCTGGCTGTCCAGAATGATTGCCTTGGCAGCAGCCACTTCAGCGGTAACATTCAGGGTAACGAGGTCGCCACGTGCACCAGCGATGGTGCCGGTGATAACGTCGGTAGTACCGGTTTGACCAGTAGGGACTTCCAGGCGGTTCACGCCTTCCCAGCTAGCCAGGTTTACAGTGGAAGCGCTGTCCAGAGCCAGCAGAGTGCTGATTGCGGCAGTGGTGCTGTCGGTCAGGCTGGTAGCGGTCAAGAACGAGCTGAACTCGGTTGCGGTTACCGGGGCATCTTATTGCATGGGAAATTCCTGTTACTTCAAGCCTTCTGGCCTGTGCTACTGATTTTCTGCGTCAATGCAGAGTTTTCCCACGGAGACTTATAGCGGGCAGCGTTCATCTTCGTAGCGGGTGCGATGCAAATGTGTAACGCCACCAGGGGCTCTTTGCCAGTGGGGCCGTACATCATCTGGTTGGCAACGATGACCTGCGGCGCAGCGCCGCGGAATACAAGGTGGCCAGACAATTCGTAAAAATGCTGATTGGGTCCTACCAGGCTGAAACCTGCCGAGACCAGAGGCAAAGACTTGCCACGAGTGCCGGTGAAGGCGCCTGTAGCGACATTTGGGCTAGGGCCTGAACCGGCCACTGTGCTGGTGTAGACCAGATCCACGCCTGCTGGCTTTTCGCCCCATAGAATGGAAAAACCTTCAAGGCGTCTGGAGCCGTCAGGCTCACCCGCCCAGCCTTCCGTAGACACCACGTCACCTTCACCCTGCAGGTGCGCAACCAGCTTCAGCGCAACAGGCATTGGGCTTGATGAAATCGCCGCGCTCGGCTCTGCGGTCGCAACGATAGCGAAATTGCGCATGATGGCAGTGGAGGTGTCGATTCGGTCGATACGCAAGTCGATGGGATCGATGACTGCGTCGAACATATGGTATTCGGTAATCAGAACGGTAGTGGTACCGCCTTTAACGCGTGCAACTATGGTGTCACCAAGCCGGGTCAGCATGTTCTTGCTGACGCCTTCAGCCGGGAAGAAATCAATGGAGCCCTTACCAAGCGGTGCTTGCTGCAGTGCAATGCACACAGGTTTGTCCGCGGGCGGCTGCGAGGCATAGCGGAAAATATACATTCCCGGCTCGAGCAGCGTGACGCGAGAGCTGATCTTTAGTCCATCAAGTTCTGGAGACTGCACCCAACAAGCTTCCTTCTTATCCAGAGCGGCTATACCGTTAGTCCTTTTACAAGGCTGATAACACGCTACCCGGGCACTACTACATAGGATTGGTGGCTCTGTGCTGGCCAGATTGCGAGATTAGTCCTTTGGTAGGAAAAGTCAATTTGAATCAGATGAATTTTCGTCGCTGATTGTGGGAAATTTCTGACGCTTAGATGCCACCCAAAGGTGCAGCAGCTTGATCGATAGGTAGCGGAATGCCTTAGATTTTTTGGATCTTTTCATATGCTCGATCAGACTGATTCAAGATGTGTCCGTGCCTTTCAGAGGCTGCAAAGGGTGGACGGCTTTATTCAGTCAGTCATATGTCGCTTCAAGCGGTTCTCGATAATGGGATCGTTCTACAATCCTCGGCGCAGCTGGACATGAATCGTTCCAGCCTGAAACTGCACCGCTTGGGTGCATTTATATAGGCTTTATCAAAGGGCAACTTATAAAGTCGCCAAGGCACTATTGCCTGCATGACAGTTTCTACAATGCACACTTTTATTTGTTTTGCTTGTTAAAAAATTGAACTTTCGGTAAATGTATAGGTATCCGGCAATTGAGTGTCGAGGGCTGTTGCACCTTGACGCTTAAGAAACCTTCACTTGTATCTGGCTGCATTTTGCGTATTTTGATGGCGCTTTAATGCTGAGTTGCGCCAAAAGCAGGTGCTACACTGCCGCGCGTTTACCGTTTTCTCATCAGTACGGATTCTATGAGTCGCTCACACGAAAATAATTTGCAGGTAGCCCTCAAGGCTTGCAAAGGCAGCTTTATCTCAGTCGGTTTCTTCAGTCTGTTTGTAAACGCCTTGATGCTGGTCCCTACGCTTTACATGATTCAGATCTCTGGGCGGGTGGTGCCCAGCAGTAGCGTTCCAACCTTAATCATGTTGACCTTGATCCTGACCGTGCTGATGATCACCATGGGCGCGCTTGAGTGGGTTCGCTCCAGAATCATGGTCCGTATCAGCAATCGGCTAGACATCCTGCTCAGTCGAGACGTTTATCGCGCCAGCTTCAGAAAAGCGTTGAGAAGCGGTGGTGCTGATGCGTCTGCCCAGTCGCTGAACGATCTTACTTCACTACGGCAATTCCTTACCGGTAATGGCCTTTTCGCTTTTTTCGACGCGCCTTGGCTGCCTATTTACACCGCCGTGATGTTCCTGTTTCACCCTTGGTTTGGCTGGATGACGGTCGGTTCTGCAATTGTCCTCATAATACTTGCTTATCTGAACCACCGTTTCACCGGTAAGGCGCTGGCAGAAGCGAATCAGCAGAGCATGGTTGCCAATCTCGTAACCACCAAAAACCTTCGTAACGCGGAAGTCATTGAGTCGATGGGGATGCTTGACACCTTGATGGCTCGCTGGGGTGTGCGCCAGCGCAGGGTGCTGGTGCTGCAGTCTGACGCAAGTGACAAGGGCGGCATAGTTACCTCGATATCAAAGACCTTCAGGAGTTGGTCGCAGTCGATCATGTTGGCCTTGGGGGCTTATCTAGTCATCACTCATCAAATGAATCCTGGTTTGATGATGGCAGGCTCATTGCTGTTGGGGCGTGCCCTCTCTCCCGTCGATCAGATTATTGGGAGCTGGAAAGGCTTTGTGGCTGCGCGCGTGCAGTACAACCGCTTGAACGAGACGCTCGAAAAGCTGCATGCCGAGCCTGACCGTATGTCACTCCCTGATCCTGAAGGACACATTCAGGTTGAAAATCTGGTGGTCTCACCTCCTAACGCAAAAACTCCGGTGATCCGCAACATCAGCTTTGTTACGCCAGCAGGCACCATCGTCGGTATTGTCGGCCCCAGTGCCGCGGGCAAGTCGACACTGGTCAGGGCTCTGCTCGGCATCTGGCCTGCACAGCACGGTACGGTGCGCCTGGACGGTGCCGACATCAGTGCCTGGGACAAACAGAAGCTGGGCCCGCACCTGGGTTATCTGCCGCAGGACATCGAACTGTTTGAGGGCAGCATCAGCGACAACATCGCCCGGTTCACCAAGGTGGACCCCGAGAAGGTCGTTCTGGCTGCGCGAACCGCTGGTGTGCATGAAATGATCCTGCAACTGCCCGACGGCTACGACACCGTTATTGGCGGTGACGGCGCGAATCTGTCTGGCGGGCAACGTCAACGCATCGGTCTGGCTCGCGCGCTCTATGGCAGCCCACGATTGATTGTGCTCGATGAGCCCAACTCCAATCTTGATGAGGTTGGCGAGCGCGCGTTGAGTGTCGCCCTGCAACTGATCAAAGAGTCAGGTGCCACAGTATTCATCGTTTCCCACCGCCCGAATATTCTGTCGCGGCTTGACCGGGTCATGGTCATGAACGCTGGCACCATCACCCTGTACGGTGCGCGTGACCAGGTCATTGCCGAGCTGGCACAGCAACAGGCCAAGGCTCAGCAGGCTCAGCAGCGAGTGGCTCCGGCAGCCACCGGTGTTGCCCCGGCGCAACCTGCGCAACCTGGCGCGTGAAAGGAATTCATGAATGAGCATTAAGACAATATCCACGCTCGACGCGCACTCTGATGACATGCCTACTTCCGATCGGGGTATTCGCCGGGTTGGTGTGGCAATCGTGCTGGTTACATTTGGCCTGTTCGGTACCTGGGCGGCACTGGCTCCATTGGGCAATGCGGTTTACGGCTCCGGTGTCGTGATGGTGCAAAGCTATCGTAAGACGGTTCAGCACTTGGAAGGCGGGATCGTCAAAGAGCTGCTGGCTCGTGATGGCGACACTGTTCACAAGGACGATCCACTGATCGTGCTGGACGACTCTCAACTACGCTCTCAATACGAGTCGACCCGTAATCAGCTGATTTCCACCCAGGCTCGGGAGGCGCGACTGCGCGCTGAGCGCGACGAACTGTCCTCGATTCCGCCGCTGACCATCAGCGGTACCGACAGTCAGCGGGCCAGAGAGGCTATCGAAGGCGAAGAGCAGGTATTCAGAACCCGGAAAAACTCCCGTCAGACCGAGATATCGGTACAGCGCGAACGCATTGGGCAGTTGAAGCAGCAGATCATTGGTCTCAGGGACATGATCCGTACCAAGGTCAGCCTGGAAAAATCCTACAGCAGTGAAATTACCGAACTGAAGGATCTGCTGTCCCAGGGCTTTGTTGATAAGCAACGGCTGCTTGAACAGGAGCGCAAGCTGGACATGCTCAAGTCCGAGGTGGCGGATCTCGAATCGACCATCACCAAGACTCAGTTGCAGATCAGCGAAACCGAACTGCAGATCATCCAGTTGAACAAGAATTTCAGCTCGGAAGTGGCAAAAGAGTTGAGCGATGTGCAGGCCAAGGTATTCGATTTGCAGGAGACCGCTACAGCGCTGCAGGACCGCCTGTCTCGCGTGGTCATTCGAGCCCCTGAAGACGGTATGGTACTGGACATGAAGGTTCATACCGTCGGCGGTGTTGTCAGTGCTGGCACGCCGTTGCTGGATATCGTGCCGGAATCTTCCGAACTGGTTGTAGAGGCCCATGTTGCTATTAACGACATCGACCGGATTTCAATTGGCAAGCTGACCGATGTCCACTTCAGTGCATTCAATAGTGCGACGACTCCTGTGATAGAAGGCGTGGTGACACGTATCTCTGCCGACCGTTTGAAAGATGATGCTGGCGAACCTTATTACCTGGTACGGGTAAAACTTACCGAGAAGGGTTTGAAGCGCCTTGGCGACCGCAAGTTGCAGCCGGGCATGCCTGCCGAAGTGCTGATCAACGCCGGTGAAAGGACCATGCTCCAATACCTGATGAAACCGGCCTCCAGCGTCTTCATCAAATCGATGATCGAGGAATGATCGTGCTGCGCTTCGTTCCTGTGTTTTTTTCCCTGGGTCTGATCAGTGCGCAGGCCCAGGCAGACGCCACTCAGCCTGCTGCACCGCAAGTTACCAGCGCTTCGGCGTACTCGGTTGATCTGATGGCGCTGTTTCGTGAAGCGCGGCTTGAAGACCCGCGCGTACTGTCTGCTTATCTGCGCGCTCAGTCCGCAGTGGACAGCGAGCGTGACGCGTTTGGTGGATTGTTGCCGCAGGTTACTGCAAACGGCAGCTACAACCGCATTTTGCGCAAGGACGAGACAGAGCGCGAGATCTACAACAACTCCAGCTACTCGCTCAACCTGACCCAGTACCTGTACAACAAGCAGGCCTGGGAAACGTATCAGAAAGCCAAAAGCACGACGGAGCAGAAAAGCCATCAGGCAGAAGATGCTCAGGCTGAGGCCACCGTCGATCTAGCCAAGCGGTATTTCCTGGCGCTGTCTGCCGATGACGAGCTTGAGCTGATCATGGCCGAGCGCCGGGCGACGCAAAAAAGCCTGGATCGCGTCAGTGCGATGTACGACAAAAAGATGGCTGCCGTGACCGACTTGCTGGACCTCAAGGCCCGTGTCGACTTGCTTGCAGCGCAGGAAATCGATGCTCGCAACCAGATCAGGCTCAGCCGTGCCGGGCTCTCGGAAATTGTCGGTCGCCCGATCAACGAGCCGTTGAGCCGGATCAGAAACGATATCGCCTTGCAGGCGCCTGCCAAGTCCATGGATACCTGGGTGGCTCAAGCTATCGACAGCAACCCTTTGCTCAAGGCGCGGGAAAGCAGTCTGGACGTTGCCAATGCGGCAGTGCGCGAAGGCAAGGGCGGGCATTACCCGACCCTGACCTTCACTCTGGGCGCTCAGCAAAGTGACGTGGGTTACGACAACACCCTTTCGCCGCGCAGCGACAGTTATGTGGCTACCATCGGCGTGCGTGTGCCTATTTACAGTGGCGGGTCGACGTCAGCGCGTGTGCGGGGCCTGTACAACGAGCAATTGGCCACCGAGCAGGACGTCGAGAGCGTGCGTCGCCAGGTCGTCAAGGAAACCACCAACGCTTACCTGACAGCGTTCTCCAGCGTCGAAAAGATCCGCGCCAACAAGAATGCGCTGGCGTCTGCAGAACAGTCGAGCATTGCTGCGCAGAAAGCATTTTCCTACGGGGTGGTTAACGCGGTCGACGTACTGACCAGCGTGCAGAACGAGTTCAAGGCCCGGCGTGACTTGCTCAAGGCCCAATACGACTTCATCACCAACCTGTTTATTCTCAACCGATGGGCTGGCCGCCCGCCGCAAGAGAGTGTCGACAGCGTCAATGTGTGGTTGGGCGGGGCTAACCCGGCAGTCGAGAAAGCAGCCGAATCTGCTCTGAAAAAGAAGCCCTGATCGCGCCAGCGGCACGTTTCAGGGCTGCGTACTGGCGGCAGGCGCGCTATTTGCGCGCTGCCAGTACCTTGCGATAGATGTCGAGCGTGTTTTGCGCGCAGGCATCCCAGCTGAAGTGACGCGCACGCTCCAGCCCGCGCTGCACCTTGCGCTCACGTTCTTCAGGCCGTTCCAGCACGTCAAGCATTGCGGCACTGATGCTGTCGGCGTTATGCGGATCCACAGCCCAGGCGGCATCGCCTGTCACTTCCGGCAGCGAAGAGTTATTGGATGCGATCAGTGGGCACTGGGCAGCGAACGCTTCGATAGCCGGTAGACCAAACCCTTCATACAGCGAAGCAAACACCAGCGCCCCGGCACTTTGCAGCAGTGACAATACTTCTTTCTGTGGCAGATAACTCAGCCAGCGGCCTTCGCCCCTTTGCTGCAAGGCCTCAAGCTGCGGCAGCAGTTCTTCGTTGCTCCAACCGTCACGACCGACGATCACCAGCGGGTGCTCTTTGCGCACCTGCGCGGGCAGTTGCTGGAAGGCTTCAAGCACGCGTTGCAGGTTCTTGCGAGGTTGCAGGGTGCCCACCACGAGAAAGAAGCCAGGTTTGAGGCCGTGTGTAACCAGCACTCTGTCACGCTCGGCAGTGTCGATGCGCTCGAAATACACAGGATCCACGCCCAGTGGCGTGACACTGATGCGTTCTGGCGCAATGCCCAGGTGACGAACCATGTCCTGCTTGCTGTATTCGGAGATGGTGATGATGTGCTCGGCGCGCTCGATGCTGGTGGTGAACAGCCAGCTTTTCAGGCGTTTGAGGTCCTGCTTGATCCATTCCGGATACAACACCGGAATCACATCCATGATTGTGGCGACTACAGGCACGCCCTTGATCAGCGGGATCTGGTGGTCAGTGGCATGGAAGAGCTGCACGTTTCTGGCAATGTTCGCCGAGTTGCTCAATGGCAGCTTGAGTACACCGCTGAGCACCGCATGGATGCGGTAATCCCTGGCCAGCTGTTCCGGTTTGCCACAGTCTATGACTGGCAGGTCATGGCCAAAGGCATATGGCTTCACATGCATATCTTCAGTCTGACCAAGCCTGTCCAGACTCTGCCACAGGGCTCTGGAATAGATGCCGATGCCGTCCAGATGCCCGGCGCGCTCGCCGTTTGCCCAGACCGTGCAGCTCAAGCCTATATCCATGTTCTGTTGTTCTCGATGTCGATCAATTGCATCACTTCTCAATGGCGTACTCAGGCAGCAAATTTGCGCTTGCGTGCGGTGGATATATAAAGGCAGGTACGGAATCGGGCGCGAAGACTAACATGGGTAAGCCCGGCTCGCACGGGGTGCAGGATGGTCGCGGCGAGGGAGTTGCTGAATGTTATGCATATTGTAGTGGCCTTCATGTTGCATACCTGCTGGAGCACCCGGATAATGCGGCCTTTGCTACGCCTTTGTGGCCCAAGAATGGAGCGTCTATGTTCACCCCTGTAATTCTGGCTGGCGGTAACGGTTCGCGGTTATGGCCTTTGTCGCGGCAGAGTTTCCCGAAGCAGTTTCTTGCCCTAGATGGTCAGGATCAGGGAACGATGTTTCAACGCACACTGGCCCGGCTCAATGGCCTGGAGCACACTCCTGCGGTAGTGGTCAGTAATGAAAATCACCGTTTCATCGTCGCCGAACAATTGCGTGTGGCGAAGATGGCCAGCCGTCGCGTCATTCTTGAACCACTGGCTCGAAACACTGCTCCAGCTATCGCTTTGGCCGCGCTGGAAGCAACTGCCGACGGCACCGACCCGATTCTGCTGGTGCTGGCTTCTGACCACCACATCCATGACGAAGAAGCTTTCCGACAAGCGGTGAAGATTGCTCAGGTACATGCCGAGGCAGGCCGACTGGTGACCTTCGGTATCACCCCGACTCACGCTGAAACCGGTTTTGGCTACATTCACTGCGGCGATGCGATTGCCGAGGGCGGTTTCGCCATTGAGGCCTTCAAGGAAAAGCCATCGCCGGAAATGGCCGCCGAATACTTGTCTTCGGGTGCTTACCTGTGGAACAGCGGTATGTTCATGTTCCGTGCCTCGGTATTTCTGGCCGAACTGCGCAAGCATCGTTCCGACATATTGTCTGCGTGCCGTATAGCGCTGGAAAACTCCGAAGCCGACAGCTATTTCCTGCACGTTTCGTCCGAGAAGTTCGCCCTGTGCCCTGACGAGTCAGTGGATTACGCCGTCATGGAACACACCACTGCCGGGCTGGTAGTACCGCTGGACGCTGGCTGGAACGACTTGGGCAGCTGGGCTGCGATCTGGGATGTAGGCCCACATGATGCCAATAGCAACCGCCTGGAAGGCGATGTGATGGTAATCGACACGCGCAACTGCCTGGTGCAGTCGCACCATCGACTGGTTGCCACTGTTGGCGTCGAGGACCTGATCGTTATCGAAACCAAGGACGCCGTTCTGGTCGCCAACAAGCACAACAGCCAGCAGGTCAAGGACGTGGTCAAGCGTCTGCAGGCAGAAGAGCGTCCCGAGTTCGTCACTCATCCACTGGTCAACCGCCCGTGGGGCCACTACGACACGATCGATCTCGGCGAGCGCTATCAGGTCAAGCGCATCAGCGTGCTGCCGGGCGAGTGCCTGTCGCTGCAGATGCATTACCACCGCGCAGAGCACTGGATCGTAGTATCGGGTACCGCCAAGGTAATTTGCGACGATCAGGAACTGATCCTCTCCGAGAACCAGTCCACCTACATCCCGCTGGGCGTCAAACACTCGCTTGCCAACCCCGGCAAGGTGCCGTTGGAGCTCATCGAAGTGCAGTCGGGCTCGTACCTGGGTGAAGACGATATCGTCCGCTTTGAAGACCGCTACGGGCGTCTGAAGAAGTAAGTTTCTCAGGCACCGCTCCACGTTTGGCAAAACGCCCCGCAAGCTCGCTTGTGGGGCGTTTTTGTTTGGTTTGGGAATGTTTTGATGTCTTGGCGGTTAAAAGAGCGGCGGATGCAAAAACGCGTTCCCGGTGACCATAAGATTTTCTTTAGCTTTTAGGCCTTTGTTAGCTGAACAGCTAATGCTAGAATTATTCCTAATGTTTAGCTAATTCGGTAATTTTTGCTGTCCAGCTAAAGAGGCGTAGGAGGCTAAGGTTATGGATCAATATCACCCTCAACATTCTGGCAGGTACGAGTTCGAGAGGCATGCTCTAGAGGAGCTGGTGAAAACCCTTGAAGAAGCGTTGGGTCCTGATGCTGAGGTGCGACATAAGTCGGGATTGCCATTTTCCTCAAGCACTGAGTCCGATCCTGACGGGTTGATTGAGATCCAAACCCCTTACAAAACCTTGCTGGTCTATGTAGAGGTCAAAAGAGATGTCTACCCACGAGACATCAGAGACACCGTATGGGCGCTCAATAACTGCATGCGCTATCAGGATCATGCTTACGACGCTGTTGGGATGCTTGCTGCCGGTTCGCTAAGCCCTGGAGCCAGGGAAGAATTGAAAACTCAAAACATAGCTTACTTCGATCTGGGAGGCAGCCTTTATCTGAAGCACAAGACCTGGCTGATCAGTATCGATAAGCCCTCCAAGCGCCTGAAAAAATACTCAAATGGCATAGATATATTCACCGACGCACGTGGGAGCGTGGTTCATGCACTTTTGATGCATGCCAACGTATGGCTTACAGGCGCGGAGCTGGCCGAGCAGGCTGAAACTTCTTCGTATACCTGCTCTGTCGTCCTGCAGGAGCTGACGTTGCGTGAGTGGGTGGAATCTTCTGGTGGAGGGCCGAGCAAGCGCAGAATGCTCACTCGCCCCGAAAAGCTCTTGCACGCTTGGGCTGAGCAATGGCAAGAGCGCAAAGAGAAACAGACGAAATGGTACACATTCGTTGAAAACCCCAAGCACATGCTGGCTGACTTGGCAGATCGGATAGACGACCAGAGGATTGATTTTCCATGGGCGTTTACCGGAGCAACTGCTGCGAATGTTGTTGCCCCGTTGTTGACCAGCACTGAAGGTGCAGAAATCATTGTGCCCAAAGGCTACGCAGACAGGATGGCTGACGTGCTGGGCCTCAAGTCAGTCAGCAAAGGCGCGAATGTCACGCTCATCGAGCGCGAACCTGCGAGCTTGCTTTACCGATATAGACATTCAGACCACCCTGCATTTTTTGCCAGTGCCTACATCCTGTACCTGGACCTGTTGGACGGCCGTGGTAGAAACAAAGAACTGGCCGACCATCTCAGAGAACAATTGGAGTCTTTATGGCAACGGAACTGAAGCCTCGTACAGCGGCTGGATATGATCAAGACGTTACATCTGCGTGCGAGAGGACGTTGCTTACATTGCTGAGTGCCTTCGGAACTTTGAAGGAAACCCTGAGACTCGTCGGAGGCCTTGTTCCTCGCTATCTCACTCCAGCGACCCCGCCAGATGTTCCGATGCACGCGGGGACTTCGGACGTGGATATTGTGTTGAGTCTGGAAGTACTGGCTGCTGGCAACGAATACGCTAGCCTTGCAGAGCAGCTAAATGCACGTGGTTTCAATCGCTGGGTCGAAGAGGGGAAGACCGCATCCTGGCGCTGGCGTCGCAAGGTCAATGACCATATCGAGGTAGTCGTTGAGCTTCTCCGGGATGCAGGTGATGAGGCCCCCGGCAGGCTCATCAACGTTGATGGGGAAAGAGTATCGGCGCTTACAATCAAGCACGCGCGAATCGTCCACGACTGGTATCAGGAGAGGGAGATTGCTGCCCGGCTTTTGGACGGTGACGGTTTGTCGGTAGATATTGTGCGATACGCAGACGTGCCAGCATTTGTAATTTTGAAAGCGCTGGCCCTGGATCAACGTCATGAGAGGAAAGATGCCGCCGACCTGATTCATGTGTGTTGCCGCTGACCGAAAACTGACCCAGTAGAGGCTGTTCTGCCGACTGAAAACTGACCCAGGTGTTCAACTGCTTCTGCTCACTTTTTGAGCAGGAGAACACAGGGTGATCAGCATGGAAATGTTGGGAAAAATCCGGCGGATGTACTTCCGCGACAAGCTCTCGCTGCATCAGATAGCCAAGCGTACCGGGCTGTCGAGAAACACCATCCGAAAATGGGTCAGAGCGCCCGAAGCCAATCAACCAGCGTACCAACGGTGCGCATCCTTCAATAAGCTCAACCCTTTTCACGAGACCTTAGAGCAGGCGCTCAAGGCTGATTCGTTCCGGCCAAAACACAACCGTAGGAGCGCCAAGGCACTTTTTGAGCAGATCAAGGCCGAGGGTTATGACGGCGGTTACAGCCAGCTCACGGCGTTTGTCCGCTCTTGGCGGTGCGAGCAAGGCAAGTCTGTACGCGCTTTTGTACCGCTGACTTTTGCCCTCGGTGAGGCCTTTCAGTTTGACTGGAGCGAAGAAGGCCTGCTGATCGGTGGCCTGTTTCGACGTATCCAGGTCTCCCATATGAAGCTGTGCGCAAGTCGCGCGTTCTGGTTGGTTGCGTACCCCAGTCAAGGCCACGAGATGCTGTTTGATGCCCATACACGTTCGTTTGGAGCGTTGGGTGGCGTGCCACGTCGCGGCATCTACGACAACATGAAAACGGCTGTCGACAAGGTTAACAAAGGCAAAGGCCGCACGGTCAATGCCCGGTTTTCCGTGATGTGCGCGCACTATCTGTTCGATCCGGACTTCTGCAACGTGGCCTCTGGCTGGGAGAAAGGCATCGTCGAAAAGAACGTGCAAGACAGCCGGAGGCGAATCTGGCTCGATGCTCAAAATTGCATGTTCCATACCTTCGAGGAGCTGAACGTCTGGCTCGGCCAACGCTGTCGTACGCTCTGGGCTGAACTTGTACATCCGCAGTACAACGGTTTGACGGTGGCAGAAGTCCTGGAGCTGGAGCAGGCTGAAATGATGCCGATGCCGACGGCCTTTGATGGCTACGTGGAACGCACCGTCCGTGTCTCTAGCACCTGCCTGATCAGCGTGGCGCGCAATCGTTATTCGGTGCCTTGCGAGCGTGTGGGTCAATGGGTCAGCAGCCGTTTGTACCCTTCGCGAATCGTGGTCATTGCCGACGAAACGGTGATCGCCAGTCACGAGCGCCTCTTTGATCGAGATCAGGTCGGTTTTGACTGGCAGCACTACATCCCACTCATCGAACGCAAGCCTGGTGCACTGCGCAATGGCGCTCCATTTGCTGATCTGCCAAAACCGTTACAGCTTCTTAAACGCGGACTGAGGCGTCACACCAACGGTGATCGAATCATGATGCAGGTACTGGCTGCTGTGCCCATCGCCGGTCTCGAACCAGTGCTGGTGGCGGTGGAGCTGGTACTTGAATCGGGAAGTCTGAGCGCCGATCACATCCTCAATGTCGTTGCCCGCCTGACCTCCACCGCACCACCTCCCTGTGTAGAAACCAGCCTGCAACTCAAAGTGGCGCCGGTTGCCAATACAGCACGCTACGACCGGCTCCGTACGACCGATGAGGAGAATCGCAATGCGTGACCTAATGACTGAACTCAAAGAACTGCGCCTGCACGGCATGGCCAGTGCTTGGGAAGAACTGGTCTCTCAAGGAACAGCGTCGACGGCTTCATCGAAATGGCTGCTGGAACATCTGCTTCAGCAGGAACATGCGGATCGCGCGGTGCGCTCGGTGAATCATCAGATGAACATGGCAAAACTCCCCATGCACCGTGACTTAGCTGGCTTTGACTTCAGCGCTTCCAGCGCTGATGCCCGGCTGGTCAGCGATCTATCCAGCTTGGCGTTCACTGAAACCGCGCAGAATGTCGTGTTCATCGGCGGCCCTGGCACCGGGAAAACACACCTGGCCAGTGCCTTGGCTGTATCCGGAATCACGGCCTACAACAAACGCGTGCGCTTCTTTTCCACGGTGGATCTGGTGAATCTGCTGGAGCGTGAGAAGTACGATGGCAAGGCAGGGCGAATCGCCCAGGCACTGCTGCGCACAGACCTGGTGATACTGAATGAACTCGGATATTTGCCCTTCAGCCAAAGCGGTGGCGCCCTGTTATTTCACCTGCTGTCCAAACTGTACGAACACACCAGCGTGGTCATCACCACCAACCTGAGCTTCTCGGAATGGTCGAGTGTGTTTGGCGACGCCAAGATGACCACCGCGTTGCTGGATCGGCTGACACACCACTGCCACATCGTCGAAACGGGCAACGAGTCCTACCGCCTACAACACAGCACATTGGCTGCCCAGACAAAGATCAAAACACGCGAACGAAAGCGAAAGGACGGAAATGATATCGAGGACGATGAGCCATTTTGATCCGCACCATAAATGCCCTGCTGCATGCGGTGGGGCTTGATGCGTCTTGAATCGGCACACTGCTGCTAAGCTTATTCACAATTGCTGGGGCAAAAATCAGCAATCCATCCTGGGTCAATTTTCAATCGGCAGGGTGGGTCAGTTTTCAATCCGCGCCAACAATACAGCTTGTCTTTGGCTTTTGCAGCCCGGCAGTGAGCGTCGGTGAGCATTGGATGACTCGGTTTTCACAGGATGCATTCATCGTATACACCTAAAAACTGCCTGTCCAAAAATTATATACACCAGCGTAGTCGCTTTCTTGCTGCATGCTCGTGCAATCGCATGCAACCCATAAAAACGCGAAAGCCCCATATAATGGGGCTTTCGGAGCAATTTTCAAGCCTTCTAGCAAGCTTATGCAATCACCTGCAATGTTACCTACAACTTACACATTAAACCTGAAATGCATCACATCACCATCCTTGACGATGTATTCCTTGCCTTCCAGACGCCATTTACCCGCTTCCTTGGCTCCGGCTTCACCCTTGAACTGGATGAAGTCGTCATAGGCCACGACTTCGGCACGAATAAAGCCTTTTTCGAAGTCGGTGTGGATGACGCCTGCGGCCTGAGGTGCGGTTGCACCGACGCGGACGGTCCAGGCGCGAACTTCTTCGACGCCAGCGGTGAAGTAGGTCTGCAGGTGCAGCATTTCGTAGCCAGCGCGAATGACGCGGTTCAGGCCGGGTTCTTCGAGGCCCAGCGCTTCGAGGAACATGTCTTTTTCTTCGCCGTCATCCAGTTCGGCGATTTCGGCTTCGATCTTGTTGCAGACCGGCACCAGCATTGCGCCTTCTTCTTCGGCGATGGCGCGGACCACGTCCAGCAACGGGTTGTTCTCGAAACCGTCTTCGGCAACGTTGGCAATGTACATGACCGGCTTGGTGGTCAGCAGGTGGAAGCCACGGATGGTGGCCTTCTCGTCGTTGCTCATGCTCTTCATCAGGCTGCGTGCTGGCTTGCCTTCGCTGAAGTGGGCGATCAGTTGTTCAAGCAGGCCTTTCTGGACCACTGCGTCCTTGTCACCGCCCTTGGCATTGCGCGTGACCTTTTGCAGCTGCTTTTCGCAGCTGTCGAGGTCAGCGAAGATCAGTTCCAGATCGATGATCTCGATGTCGCGCTTGGGGTCGACGCTGTTGGAGACGTGAATTACGTTCTCGTCTTCAAAGCAGCGCACCACGTGAGCGATGGCGTCGGTCTCGCGGATGTTGGCGAGGAACTTGTTGCCCAGGCCTTCGCCTTTCGAGGCACCTGCCACCAGGCCTGCGATGTCGACGAACTCCATGGTGGTCGGCAGGATGCGTTTCGGGTTGACGATGGCTGCCAGGGCCGCCAGGCGCGGGTCAGGCATCGGCACGATGCCGCTGTTCGGTTCAATGGTGCAGAAGGGGAAGTTCTCGGCCGCAATACCAGATTTGGTCAGGGCGTTGAACAGGGTGGACTTGCCGACGTTAGGCAGGCCGACGATGCCGCAATTGAATCCCATGGTGTTTCCCCTCGAGTGATATCAGGCCTTCTGGCTGTGCAGGTTTTTCATCGCCCGGTTCCATTCACCGGCGAAGATATCCGGCAGCACGCCGAGGGCAAAGTCGATACTGGCGTCCAGTTTTTCCTGTTCGGCGCGTGGCGCTCGACCCAGGACAAAGCCGGATACCTTGCTGGCATCGCCCGGGTGGCCGATGCCAAGCCGCAAGCGATGAAATGTGTTCTGGTTGCCGAGCTGCGCGATGATGTCGCGCAGGCCGTTATGACCGCCATGGCCGCCACCCACTTTGAGTTTGGCAACGCCCGGAGGCAGGTCCAGCTCGTCATGCGCCACCAGAATCGACTCAACCGGAATACGGTAGAAACCGGCGAGTGCCGCGACGGCCTGGCCGCTACGGTTCATGTAGGTGGTGGGGATCAGCAGACGAACATCCTGACCTTGATGCGTAAAACGCCCGGTCAGGCCAAAGAATTTGCGCTCGGGAACGAGATTGACTCGCTGCGCCGCAGCAATACGCTCAACAAAAAAAGCCCCTGCGTTATGCCGGGTCTGTTCGTATTCAGCGCCTGGATTTCCCAGGCCCACGATCAGTTGTATGGCGGTCACGACAGGGGCTCTTCCTTTGGAGTTGAGGGTTAAACCGCTGACGACAGCGGCAATGTGGGCGAAAACTGCTCATTTACCATGATGTAAACTCAGCGATCTCGCCCGCTTTGCCTGCTATCGCTCGCGATGTTTCCTGAGCAACTCCGACGTTACCAAGTAATGAATTACTCGGCTGCGCCTTCTTCACCTTCTTCTGCTTCGTCTTTGACGATGCGCGGTGCGTGGACGTTGGCGATTGCCAGGTCAGTACCGTGTGCCAAGGCAACGAACTCGACGCCTTTAGGTGCTTTCAGCTCGGACAGGTGAACGTTGTCGCCTACTTCCAGCGCGCCCAGATCAACTTCGATGAACTCAGGCAGGTCTTTAGGCAGGCAGGTCACTTCCAGTTCAGTGGTAGTGTGCGAGATCTCGCCGCCTTTCTTGACTGGAGCTTCTTCGTTCAGGAAGTGGATCGGCACGATTGCGGTCAGTTTCTGGCCGGCAATAACGCGCACGAAGTCAGCGTGCATCACGTGGCCTTTGGCCGGGTGACGTTGCAGCGCCTTGATGATGACGTTCTGCTTCTGGCCGCCAACGTTCAGCTCGATGATGTGGCTGTAGGCCGCATCGTTTTCGAGCAGTTTGGCAACTTCCTTGGCCAGCATGCTGATGGACTCAGGGGCTTTGTCGCCACCGTAGACGACAGCTGGAACCAGGCTGGCGAGACGACGCAGGCGGCGGCTCGCACCTTTCCCCAGGTCGGAACGCTGTTCTGCATTCAGGGTAAATTCGTTCATGTTGTATCTCCAAATTAACCACATCCGCCGTTGCGTTTGCGACCAGCGCTTGGGCGGTATGGGCAAAAAAGCCCCGCCCTGACCGGATGTCAGGGCGGGGCGCTTTTCGTCTGCGTGATGTCAGTTAACGGAACATCGCGCTGATCGATTCTTCATTGCTGATGCGGCGAACCGCTTCGGCGACTACCGGCGCAATATCCAGTTGACGGATACGGCTGCAGGCTTGTGCTGCTGCGGACAACGGGATGGTGTTAGTGACCACCAGTTCGTCCAGCACGGAATTTTCAATGTTTTCGATCGCCCGGCCTGACAGCACAGGGTGTGTGCAGTAGGCAAAGACCTTGGCTGCGCCATGCTCTTTCAAGGCCTTGGCCGCGTGGCACAGGGTGCCGGCGGTGTCGACCATGTCATCGACCAGAATACAGGTACGCCCTTCGACATCACCGATGATATGCATCACTTCAGAGTGATTGGCTTTCTCACGGCGTTTGTCGATGATACCGAGATCGACGCCCAGGGATTTAGCGACAGCACGTGCACGCACGACGCCGCCGATATCGGGGGAAACGATCATCAGGTTTTCAAAGCGCTGGTCTTCGATGTCATCCACCAGAACGGGGGAGCCGTAGATGTTATCTACCGGAATATCGAAGAAACCCTGGATCTGGTCAGCATGAAGATCAACCGTGAGAACACGGTCGATTCCCACCACGGTGAGCATGTCAGCAACAACTTTCGCGCTGATGGCAACACGTGCGGAGCGCGGACGGCGATCCTGGCGGGCATAACCAAAGTAGGGAATCACAGCAGTGATTCGGGACGCTGAGGAGCGGCGGAAGGCATCAGCCATCACAACCAGTTCCATCAGGTTATCGTTCGTTGGTGCGCAAGTCGGCTGAATGATGAAGACGTCTTTACCGCGGACGTTTTCATTAATCTCAGTGCTGATTTCGCCGTCGGAAAATTTTCCGACAGAAACATCACCGAGTGGGATATGCAGCTGACGTACTACACGCCGAGCGAGATCGGGGTTGGCATTCCCCGTAAAGACCATCATCTTGGACACGCGCAGTACCTAGAGGCTGAGGGTAACCTGGATGAGTATAGAAAATGGCAGGGGCGGCTGGATTCGAACCAACGCATGGCAGGATCAAAACCTGCTGCCTTACCGCTTGGCGACGCCCCTGTATTGAATCAATCGAGTGCCTGGCACTCAATTCCTGTTACAGAATTTGCAGCTTGCGATGCAACATCGAAATGTTACTTCCTTTCGCTACGAACCCTGTAAGGGTCTCTGTAAGAAGGGCCGAGACTTTATCAGCTTCAGCTTTGTTTGGGAATGCCCCAAACACACAACTTCCAGTTCCGGTTAATTTTGCTTCGGTAAAATTACCTAACAAATTCAAAGCGTTACGTACTTCTGGGTAACGCCTCTCTACAACCGCCTTACAGTCATTTCGACTGTTTCCCTTGGGAACGGGGCGCACTTTAATGGGCGGCGTGTCGCGTGTCAACAACGGATCTGAAAAAATTTCTGCTGTACTTACAGCGACTTGCGGAACGAGCACCAAATACCAGGGTTCTTCGGGGTCAACCGGGGTGAGAATTTCCCCGACACCCTCAGCAAATGCGGCGTGTCCACGGACAAAAACCGGTACATCAGCGCCCAGAGTCAGGCCCAGTTGCGCCAGACGATCTTCATCCCAGCCAAGCTGCCACAAATGATTCAGCGCCAGCAGTGTGGTGGCAGCATCCGAGCTGCCGCCGCCGATGCCGCCGCCCATGGGCAAGCGTTTTTCCAGCCAGATATCCATGCCCAGTGTGCAACCGGACTGTTTTTGCAGCGCGCGGGCGGCTTTGACGATCAGGTTGCTGTCATGCGGGACACCGGGGACATCGGTCTGCAGGCGAATCTCGCCGTCCTCGCGAACGGTAAAGCCCAGTTCGTCACCGTAATCGAGAAACTGAAACAGGGTTTGCAACTCATGGTAGCCGTCCGGACGGCGTCCCAGAATGTGCAGCATCAGGTTCAGCTTTGCCGGAGCAGGCAAAACCAGCTGGGCCTTGGCCATATCCTGTAATGCAGTCATGGTCATTGCCCCAGTTTGCGAGGCTGCCAGTCCTTGATGACCAGCGTGACATCGAGGTCCTGACCGTGCAGCTTGACGCGTTCGGGCAGCCAGTAGCCATTCTGTTCGACATAACTGAGGTATTCCACCTGCCAGCCGTCCTGTTCAAGGCTGGCCAGACGGCTGTCACCGTCGAGTGTCACGCTACTTTTGCTGTCCGGTGCCGGCAAGCCACGCACCCACCATACGAGGTGGGAAACCGGCAGTTTCCAGCCCAGTTGATCCTGAAGCAGTGTTTCCGGCGTTGTGGCTTCGTAGCGGCCTTGGTTGGCGACTTCAAGCGCGACAGCGCCGGGCCTGCCGGTCAGTCGTGCTGCGCCACGGCCAAGCGGACCGGACAAGCGGATATCGTAGTAATCCTGACGCTGCAGCCAGAACAGGGTGCCGCTGCCTGAGTCTTTCGGCGCACGAATACCGACCTTGCCGTTGATCTGCCAGCCATCGAGGCTGCTCAGTTGCTGTTTGTGTTCGCGCCATTGCGCGGGGTCGCCCTTGCCCTGAACGGCTTCGCGGGAAGTGAGACCGGCACAGCCGGTGAGCAGGGCGATGAGGCTGAATACGATTACGTGGCGCAAAAACATAACGTCAAAGGGTCTCTGAACCGGTCAAGCGTCGCAGTGTGCTGCGCAGGACGGTGCTGTCGGGTTGTTGTTCCAGGGCCTTGGCCCATACTTTCCGGGCTTCGCGCTGTTCGCCTTTGGCCCAGAGTACTTCGCCCAGATGTGCGGCTACTTCGTGGTCAGGGAAGCGTTCGAGCGCCTGGCGCAGGTAGCGTTCGGCAGCATCCAGATTGCCCATGCGGTAATTCACCCAGCCAAGGCTGTCGAGAACTGCCGGATCGTCGGGGCTGATCTGATGGGCTTTCTCGATCAGTTCGCGGGCTTCGGCGTAACGCGTGGTGCGATCGGAGAGGGTGTAGCCCAGTGCATTCAGCGCCATGGCGTTTTCCGGCTCGCGCTTGATGATGCTGCGCAGGTCTTTTTCCATCTGAGCCAGATCATTGCGCTTTTCAGCCAGCATGGCGCGGGTATAGAGCAGGTTGGCGTCGTCCGGGTATTGCTTGAGTGCCGTGTTCAGCACCTGCCAGCCGCGATCCAGTTGATCATTGCTGGTCAGGGTTTCGGCCTCGATCAGGTACAGCTGAATGGCGAAATCGGGCTCTTCGGCACGTGCTTCAGCCAGGCGTTTGGCCGCTTCTGCGCCGTTGCCATTGCTGACCAGAATATCGGCCTGGCGCAATTGAGCCGCCAGGAAGTCCGGGCCCGGTCCGACCTGAGCGTATTCGTTGAGCGCGCTTTGCGGGTCCTCACGTTCTTCGTGAATGCGACCCAGATTCAAATGCGCTGAATCGACGTGTGCACCACGGGCGATCAGTTCTTCCAGGTAGCCAGCCGCTTCGTCCCAGGCCTTGGCTTCAAGGCACACCAGAGCCAGCGAGAAGCGCAGCTCGTCGTCGTCCGGATATTGCTGCAAAAGGGCGGAAAACTGCACTTTGGCGTCTTCCATGCGGTTTTGCTCGACGAGCATGCGCGCATACGTCAGGCGCAGGCGTTTGTCGTCCGGGTATTTCTTGATGCTTTTTTCCAGCAGGGGCACCGCTTCCTTGCCCCGGTTCATGCTTTGCAGCAGACGGGCATGCAGCAGGATGGGCGCGATTTCACCTTCTTTGGGCGGGTTGTCTTCCAGCAGCTTCAACGACTGTTCGGCGTCACCATTCTGCTGAAGCAACAGCGCCTTGCCGAAAATCAGCTGGCTGTTGTTCGGGTATTTGCCCAGCAACCGATCAAAACTTTTGAGCAGGCCGTTGCGGGTGTCCGGATCGGTTTCGGCCGCGGACAGTGCCAGAAAGTCGAAGTGCGTGTCGCCCTGACCCTGCAGGACTCTCTCCATGTACACCAGAGAATCGTCGTAACGTCCCGCGCGCGCCAGTTGAATGGCTGCGGCGCGTTGCGCTTCAAGGTCGGTCGGTGCGTTTCTTGCCCAGATCAGCGCGGTTTCCAGCGCAGACTGATCAGCGCCCATGTATTCGGCGATCTGATAGGCGCGTTCGGAGACCCCCGGGTCCTGAGTCTTGATCGCCTGGGTCACGTAGTTATCCAGGGCGATGTCGAAGCGGTTGCGCTGGCCGGCCAGCTCCGCGCTCAACAGGCTGACCAGGGTGTCCTGAGTGAACGAACCATAGACCTTCGGCTTGGCTTCAGGCGCGGGAGGGGCGTCTTTCTGAGCGGGCACGGGCTGTGACGAGGCGGGGGCCATTGACTGGCAGCCGCCTAGAAAGGCAAGAGCAAGGAACAACGCGGAGGATCTATTCATATATAAGAAGGGCGGCTTACCTGCGGTGGGAGCATCATGACACAAGGCTGTTGGCAAAACCCACAGCCGTCGGAAAAACTGATGCAATGCGTGTGTTTGCAGTGTCGCGAGCCTGAAAACGCAGGCTGTGACGATCGATTGTAGTGGGACAATAATATGTGGTGGTTGTTCTGAGCTTATTGAAGTAGGACAATTACCGGCTTCACGTCACCACCTGCGACCCTGAATGGCCTTCCTTGCACTCGGTATCAATCATAAGACCGCCTCGGTCGACGTTCGCGAGCGCGTGGCATTTACCCCGGAACAGTTGGTGGAGGCGTTGCAGCAGCTTTGCCACCTGACCGAAAGTCGCGAGGCTGCGATTCTTTCAACCTGTAATCGCAGCGAGTTGTACATCGAGCACGAGCATCTCGGTGCGGACAGCATTCTTGCCTGGCTTGCCAATTACCATCACCTCAGCCTGGAAGAACTGCGCGCCAGCGCTTACGTCCATGAGGACGATGCCGCCGTGCGACACATGATGCGTGTCGCTTCGGGGCTCGACTCCCTGGTGCTCGGCGAGCCGCAGATTCTCGGCCAGATGAAGTCTGCGTATGCCGTTGCGCGCGAGGCCGGAACGGTCGGGCCGTTACTGGGACGTCTGTTTCAGGCCACGTTCAGCGCTGCCAAACAGGTGCGTACAGACACTGCAATTGGTGAAAACCCGGTGTCCGTGGCCTTCGCCGCGGTCAGTCTGGCCAAACAGATTTTCAGTGACCTGCAACGCAGTCAGGCCTTGTTGATCGGTGCGGGCGAGACCATTACTCTGGTCGCCCGGCATCTGCATGACCTGGGCGTCAAGCGTATCGTGGTTGCCAACCGTACGCTGGAGCGCGCCAGCATGCTGGCTGCCGAGTTCGGTGCCCATGCGGTGTTGCTGTCGGATATCCCGGCCGAGCTGGTCAACAGCGATATCGTGATCAGCTCCACCGCCAGCCAGTTGCCGATCCTGGGCAAGGGGGCCGTGGAAAGTGCGCTGAAACTGCGCAAGCACAAACCGATTTTCATGGTCGATATTGCCGTACCGCGGGATATCGAGCCTGAAGTCGGCGAACTGGACGACGTTTACCTGTACAGCGTTGATGATCTGCACGAAGTGGTGGCAGAAAATCTCAAGAGTCGCCAGGGGGCTGCGCTGGCTGCCGAGCAGCTGGTCAGCGTGGGGGCCGAAGACTTCATGTCGCGGCTGCGCGAACTGGCGGCGGTCGATGTGTTGCGCGCCTATCGTCAGCAAAGCGAACGGCTGCGTGACGAAGAACTGAGCAAGGCGCAACGTATGCTGGCCAACGGTAGCAATGCCGAGGACGTATTGATCCAGCTGGCACGTGGTCTGACCAACAAATTGCTGCACGCACCCAGCGTGCAGCTCAAGAAGCTGTCTGCCGAAGGTCGCGTCGATGCGCTGGCCATGGCCCAGGAACTTTTTGCCCTCGGTGAGGGCTCGACGGATAAAACCCCGCAATGAAAGCTTCACTGCTCAATAAGCTGGATGTCCTCAGCGACCGTTTCGAGGAACTGACCGCGCTGCTCGGCGATGCCGAAGTGATCAGCGATCAGACACGCTTTCGCGCCTATTCCCGTGAGTACGCCGAAGTGGAGCCGGTCGTTGCGCTTTACCAACAGCTGATCAGGGTGCAGGGTGATCTGGAGGGCGCGCAGGCGCTGCTCAAGGACAGCGACCCGGACATGCGCGAAATGGCCGTCGAGGAAGTTCGCGAAACAAAACAGCAACTGGTCGAGCTGGAAGCGCAATTGCAGCGCATGTTGTTGCCCAAGGACCCGAACGACGGCCGCAACGTGTTTCTGGAGATCCGTGCGGGCACCGGCGGTGATGAAGCCGCGATCTTCTCCGGCGACCTGTTTCGCATGTACTCGCGTTACGCCGAGCGGCGTGGCTGGCGGGTGGAAATTCTGTCCGAAAACGAAGGCGAGCATGGCGGCTACAAGGAAGTCATTGCGCGTGTTGAAGGTGACAGTGTCTACGGCAAGCTGAAATTCGAGTCCGGCGCGCACCGTGTGCAGCGCGTGCCCGAGACCGAGTCGCAGGGTCGCATCCACACGTCTGCCTGTACGGTTGCAGTGCTGCCGGAGCCTGACGAGCAACAGGCGATCGAGATCAACCCGGCCGACCTGCGTGTCGACACCTATCGCTCCTCAGGGGCCGGTGGCCAACACGTCAACAAAACCGACTCGGCGATCCGCATTACCCACTTGCCATCGGGTATTGTCGTCGAATGCCAGGAAGAGCGTTCGCAGCACAAGAACAGGGCCCGGGCAATGTCCTGGCTATCTGCCAAACTGAATGATCAGCAGACCAGCGCGGCGGCCAACGCCATCGCCAGCGAGCGCAAGCTGCTCGTGGGGTCGGGTGATCGTTCCGAGCGTATTCGTACGTATAATTTCCCTCAAGGGCGAGTGACGGATCACCGCGTGAACCTGACGCTGTATTCGCTGGATGAAGTTCTGGCGGGCGGGGTCGATGCAGTGATAGAGCCGCTACTCGCTGAATATCAGGCTGATCAACTTGCGGCACTGGGTGAGTAAATGACCATCATCGCAAGTTTGTTAAGAAGCGCCGAGCTTCCCGATTCACCGACCGCGCGGCTCGACATAGAGCTGCTGCTGGCGGCAGCGCTGGGCAAACCGCGCAGCTTTCTGCACACCTGGCCTGAGCGCATCGTCAGCACCGAGGCTGCGCTGGCCTTTGCAGGTTATTTGCAGCGTCGACGCACGGGCGAACCGGTGGCTTACATTCTCGGTCAGCAAGGTTTCTGGAAGCTTGATCTGGAAGTAGCGCCACATACCTTGATCCCGCGGCCAGAGACCGAAATGCTGGTCGAGGCAGCGCTGGAACTGGTGCCTGCGTTCGCGCCTGCCAAGGTACTTGACCTGGGCACCGGCACTGGGGCGATTGCGCTGGCGCTGGCCAACGAGCGCCAACAATGGAAAGTCACAGCGGTCGACCGTGTGCCTGAAGCGGTGGCGCTGGCCGAACGCAACCGCCAGCGTCTGCAACTGGATAACGCCCAAGTGCTCAACAGCCACTGGTTCAATGCTCTGGAAGGGCAGCAGTTTGATCTGATCATCAGTAACCCGCCGTACATCGCCGACGCTGATCCGCATCTGTCGGCCGGTGATGTACGTTTCGAGCCGAGCAGCGCGTTGACTGCCGGTTCCGACGGGCTGGACGATTTGCGCACGATCATTGCCGATGCGCCGGTGCACCTCAGCGCCGATGGCTGGCTGCTGCTGGAGCACGGTTACGATCAAGGCCCGGCGGTGCGCGAACTGTTGATCCGTCATGGTTTCGAGCGCATCCAGACTCGTCGTGATCTGGGTGAGCACGAGCGCATCACGTTCGGATGCAAGCCGTGCTGAGTGATCAGGAGCTGCTGCGCTACAGTCGCCAGATTCTGCTGCAACACGTTGATATCGACGGCCAGCTGCGCCTCAAGCAAAGTCGCGCGCTGATCGTCGGCGTCGGCGGGCTTGGTTCGCCGGTGGCCCTTTATCTGGCCGCCGCAGGGGTCGGTGAACTGCATCTGGCGGATTTTGATCACGTCGACCTGACCAACCTGCAACGCCAGATCATTCATGATACCCAGAGCATCGGACAGGCCAAGGTAGATTCGGCTCTGGGCCGACTCAAGGCGATCAATCCCGAGATCACTCTCGTCGCCCATCGCTCAGCGCTGGATACCGACTCACTGGAGGCGGCGGTGCAGGCTGTCGATCTGGTGCTGGATTGCTCGGATAATTTCGCCACCCGCGAAGCGGTGAATGCCGCCTGTTTCGCTGCCGGCAAGCCGTTGGTCAGCGGTGCTGCCATTCGGCTTGAAGGACAGTTATCGGTGTTCGATCCGCGTCGTGCGGACAGCCCGTGTTACCACTGCCTGTACGGTCACGGCAGCGAAGCCGAACTGACCTGCAGCGAGGCCGGTGTCATCGGGCCGCTGGTTGGCCTGGTTGGCAGCCTGCAAGCACTCGAAGCCTTGAAGCTGCTGGCCGGTTTTGGCGAGCCAATGGTCGGGCGACTGTTATTGATTGATGCCTTGAGTACCCGTTTCCGTGAACTGAAAGTCAAGCGCGACCCGGCGTGCAGCGTTTGCAGTGCAGCAAGCGGGCAGAGCGAACATGCCTGACATGCAGATGAGCCATGCCAGCGATGCGCCTGTCGCAATCTTTGATTCCGGGGTCGGTGGCCTGTCAGTGCTCAATGAAATCCGCCAGTTGCTGCCCAGCGAGTCACTGCTGTATCTGGCGGACTGCGGACATATTCCTTATGGCGAAAAGACCCCTGAATTCATTACCGAACGGTGCCTGACAATTGCGGGATTCTTCCGCGAGCAGGGTGCCAAGGCACTGGTCGTCGCCTGCAACACCGCGACGGCGGCGGGTGTGGCGCACATTCGTCAACGCTACCCGGACTGGCCAATTGTGGGTATGGAACCTGCTGTCAAACCTGCTGCCGAGGCGACCCGCAGCGGTGTTGTCGGTGTGCTGGCGACTACCGGAACGCTACAAAGCGCCCGGTTTGCGGCGTTGCTGGACCGATTTGCCAACGATGTTCGGGTAGTGACCCAGCCGTGCCCAGGTCTGGTCGAACTGATCGAAACCGGTGATCTGCTCAGTCCGCAAATCCGTCGATTGCTGCTGCATTATGTCGAGCCGCTGCTGGCAGCGTGCTGTGACACGATCATTCTGGGCTGTACTCACTACCCGTTTCTCAAACCTTTGTTGCGGGAGATGCTTCCCGAGTCGGTCACCCTGATCGACACCGGGGCTGCGGTAGCGCGTCAGTTACAGCGTCTTTTGTCGCGTTCCAGCCTTCTTGCCACTGGCACCGCGCGAGAGACTATGTATTGGTCTAGTGACATACCGGACAATTTCAGAAAAATCCTACCTTTTTTGTCGCAAAGTCCTGGCAATGTGAGAAGCTTCCGTTTGTAAAAAAAACGTGAAAAAAGGCGCTTTTGGGGTGAACTAACGTCGCCTCAGCGGCTTCTATAAAAGCGGCTGATGAATTCCAACACTTTTCGTACAATTTAATATATTTAGGACGTTTCTCATGAAGAGACTCTTTTGCCTGGCCGTGATTGCGGCCGCTTTGGCAGGGCAAGCTTCAATCGCGCAGGCTGATGGTGTTGAGTTTTCGGTCGGTCAGACCGGCGAGTCGACCATGACTTATCGTCTGGGCGTGCAGTTCGATTGGGATAAAACCTGGCTGCAAAGCGACATCGGCCGTTTGACCGGCTACTGGGATGGCGCTTACACCTATTGGGATGGCAAGGACTACAAGGATAACCACAGCCTGTCGTTCTCCCCGGTTCTGGTCTACGAGTTCGGCAACGGCAACGTCAAGCCTTACGTAGAAGCCGGTATCGGCGTCTCGGTGTTCTCCAACACCCAGGTTGAAGATCGCAAGTTCGGTTCTGCCTTCAACTTCGAAGACCGCATTGGTTTCGGTCTGCGCTTCGCGGGCGGGCATGAAGTCGGCATCCGCGCGACTCACTATTCCAACGCAGGCATCAAAGAGCGGAACGACGGTATAGAAAGCTACGCACTGCACTACAAGATGCCGTTCTGATTTGACTGGCATTCGTGCCAACGTTTCGCTGCAGCACAACGTAATGCCCTGCCCAAAAGCCATTGCGCATAAAATGCTTTTTTATCGCGATGGCACTGACAACGCAGAGTGCGACGTTAGTGACGGCTGAGCTCTGACGCTGATCCGGGGGATGCGAGGCAGCACGCCGAGCAAGCTGCACCGGGCCAAGGATGGCCCGGTGCGGCGGCCCCCGGATCAGTGACAGGGCGAAGGAACCCGACGAAGTCGGGCCGGAAACAGGAGCGAAAGGCTTTGGTTACTTTGGCCTCATCAAAGTAACTCGCCGAGGGGCGAAAAGGTGACCTGAGTCGGGCACCAATTCACCTGATGTCGAAGAACCGCCATGTGACGCGGAGCGTCACGAACTGCATTCCCACGCGGAGCGTGGGAATGATAGTTATCAACCAGGCAACACTGATCAGAGATACGCCGTCGCAATCCCTTTGCGTTCGTTCAGGCAGTCTTCTGCTCCGGCTTCGAACTCACGGCAGATCAGCGGGCGTTTCTCGTAGATCGTGCACATCATGGTGTTGCGATCCAGTGCTGCACACCAGCCGTCGTCCAGACGCAGCATGACCTCGCCACCCCACTCGTCGGTATCAATGTAACGCTCAGGCACGCCCGTGTCGGTGATGAGCATCACTTCCAGTTGGCAACAGCAGGCTGCGCAGGTCGAGCAGGTGACTTCCGTTTCGCTGTGAATGTCTGCGAGCGGAATGAGCGTAGCGTTCAGAGCGTTTCTCCCGATTGTCTGGCTGCGCGTGCTGCCAGCCATTGCAGCAAGGGAAACAGCCCCGCCCAGACCAGCCCCAGCACCAGCATGCCAGGCCACACTCCGAGGGGAAGGTGGACCTGAGCCAGTTGTGAGCCGGCATAGTACGACATCGGGCCGCCAATAGCGCCCAGCACGGCGGCGCGCCATAGCGGCTTTGCGGTCCACGCCAGGCAATGATTGAGCGTCGTGCCCAGCACCGCCCACAATACCGCCAGCCACAGCGGCAGCAGGTAGCCGCCGCTGCCAAAGTCGAAAACGCCGAGTGTCATCAAGGCACTGTCGAGCACGATCCCGATTAACGTAACCGTCAGGATCAGCCGGCCTTCCGCTGCCCATGAGCTGGTCCACAGAAAATGCACCGCCAGCACGCCGACTGCAATCAGCAGCCAGTAACTGTTACCGCCCAATACGCAGGCGAACCAGCCGATCTGAAAGAGCAGCGCGTTGGCGATTGATTTAAGCATTGAAGCGCCCAAGCAAGGGTTCTCGCAGGGCATCGGGTTTGGCCAGGAGCAGCTGCGCCGTACCGATGGTCCGCTCCAGAAAGCCGCCTTCGCAGTAGCACAGATAGAACTCCCAAAGGCGCAGGAAGTGTTCGTCGTAACCCAGTTCGGCCAGTTTGCCGTGCGCGTGTTTGAAGTTGTCGTGCCACAGGCGCAGCGTGCGCGCGTAGTGCAGGCCGAAATCTTCCATGTGCAGCAGGTTCATGTCGGTATCGCTGCCGACAATGTCCAGCATCTTCGCCACCGAGGGCAGAGCACCACCGGGGAAGATGTAGCGCTGGATGAAGTCCACATTGCGTTTGGCCTGAGCATAACGCTGCTCGCGGATGGTGATCGCCTGCAGCAGCATCATGCCGTTGCTTTTGAGCAGGTTCGCGCATTGCTTGAAGTACGTCGGCAGAAAACGATGGCCGACCGCTTCGATCATCTCGATGGACACCAGCTTGTCATATTCACCGGTCAGGTCCCGGTAGTCGGTCAGCAGCAGCGTGACGCGTTCCTGCAGGCCCAGTTCGATCAGGCGTTGCTCGGTGTAGGCGAACTGTTCTCTGGACAGGGTCGTGGTGGTCACCCGGCAGCCGTAATGCTGCGCAGCATAAATAGCCATGCTGCCCCAGCCTGTGCCGATTTCCAGCAGGTGATCTTCAGGTTTCAGGGCCAGCTTCTGACAGATGCGTTCCAGTTTATTCAACTGCGCCTGTTCCAGCGTGTCGTCTTCGCTGAGGAACTGTGCGGCGGAGTACATCATCGTCGGGTCGAGAAACTGCTCGAACAGCGTGTTGCCCAGATCGTAATGGGCAGCAATGTTTTTCTGCGAGCCTTCGCGTGTATTGCGATTTAGCCAGTGCAGGGCATGAATGAACGGACGGGTCAGGCGAGCCACGCCGCCTTCCATTGCATCCAGCACATCCAGATTGCTGACAAATACCCGCACCACTGCCGTCAGGTCCGGGGTAGTCCAGTAGCCGTGAATAAACGCCTCGCCAGCGCTGATGGAGCCGTTGCTGGCAACCATGCCCCATGCTGCCGAATCAAGAATGTGGATTTCAGCCTGGATCAGCGCGTTGTTCTTGCCGAACACATGGCGCTCACCCCGTTCGATAACCACCAACTGGCCGTTGCGCAGTCCTGCTAATTGCCGTAACACACCTCGGCGCAGGATATTGGCCGTCAGACCATTGGTGCCCAGATTGGCAGAAAAACTACTGCTACTGCTTTTCATGGCGTGAGTCCTTGGTTTGCGCGGCGGCAGCACGGTACTCGCCGTCGGCGGCCTGATGAGAAAAAATGGGTATGCGCTTGACCAGCAGACGCATCGCCTGCCAGTAAATCGCCAGACAGGTTTTGGCGGTCATCCACGGGTAAGCGATCAGGTAACGATGCAGCGTCTGGCGGCTGAGGTTCTGGCGGGTCAGGTTGAGCGTGGCGTCGAACATTTTCAGTTCGCCTTGCCAGTCAGCCATGTGCACACCAATCCGCTCGGCGGGCTGGCTGAAGCTCATACGGTATTCAAGGTCGCGCGGCAAAAACGGTGAAACGTGAAAGGCCTTTGCCACCGCGAAATACTGATGTCCTTCACCTGTCGCGGGCAGCACATAGCTGTAGCGTTCGCCCCACGGTGTGTTGGTGACTTCACAGAGAATGCCTGCCAGTGTGCCGTCTGCCTCATGGCAGTAGAAAAAGCTTACCGGATTGAACGACAAGCCCCAGCTGCGTGCCTGGGTCAGCAGGCAGACACGACCTGATGGTACGCGGCCCAGCGCTTTGCCAACCTGCTCGCGGACCGCCTCTATGAGGCTCATGCCTTGCCCGGTCAGCGCTGGCAGGTAGTCACGTTCGCGGAACGAGAAGGGCGCAAAACGCTTGCTGCCAGCCAGTGGCGAAAGCCCCAGCACGCTGTCCTGTTCATCCAGATCCAGATAAAGCAGGCCTATCCGATAGGTGAACTCATGGGCACGCGGCGCAAATCGCCGGTGGCTGATCCAGCCACTGTAGAGCGCGCTGTTCACAGCGTTTCACCAAACGCCTGGGCGACACGCAAGCCGCTGACCACGCCGTCTTCGTGAAAGCCGTTGGCCCAGTACGCGCCGCAGTACCACGTGTGGTCGACGCCATTTATTTCTTCCCAGCGCGCCTGCGCGGCGATTGCATCAAGGCTGTATTGCGGGTGCGCGTAACGGTAGCGGCCGAGGATTTTTTTCGGGTCGATGGCAGCGGTCTGGTTGAGGCTGACGCAAAAGGTTGTGTCGCTGTCGATCCCTTGCAGGATGTTCATGTCGTAAGTGACGGCTGCCGATTGCTGTTCGCTGCCGCCGAGCCTGTAGTTCCAGCTGGCCCAGGCCAGTTTGCGCTCGGGCAGCAGTCGTGTATCGGTGTGCAGCACCACGTCGTTTTCGGCATAGCGCAGTGCGCCGAGCACCGACTGCTCGGCACTTGAGGGTTTTGCCAGCAGGGCCAGGGCCTGATCGCTGTGGCAGGCAAACACGACTTTGTCGAAGCGTTCGCTGCCCATGGCGCTTTGCAGCGTCACACCGTCACTGTCGCGCTCGACCCGTGTGACCGGGCATGACAGACGAATCCGCTCGCGGAACGACGCCGTCAACGGTTCGACATAACTTCTGGAGCCACCTTCGATCACGCACCATTGCGGCCGATGGGTGACCGAGAGCAGGCCGTGATTCTTGAAAAAGCGCACGAAGAACTGCAGGGGAAAGCCGAGCATGTCGGCCAGCGACATCGACCAGATGGCCGCGCCCATGGGCACGATGTAATGATCGATGAAACGCTGCCCGTAGCCGCCGCTCTTCAGGTATTCGCCCAACGTGGTGTCGGCCGCGATACGCTGGTTTTCCAGGTCGTCGACCGATTGACGATTGAAACGCAGGATATCGCGCAGCATGCCCCAGAACCTGGGCGACAGCAGGTTGCTGCGTTGGGCGAACAGACTGTTAAGGTTGTTGCCGTTATATTCCACGCCAGTGCGCGGATCATGCACCGAAAAGCTCATTTCGGCGGGCTTGAAGCCAACACCCAGCTGACTCAGCAAGCGAATGAAATTGGGGTAGGTCCAGTCGTTGAATACAATGAAACCGGTGTCAATGGCGTAAGCCCGGCCTTCGACCTGCACGTCCACCGTATGAGTGTGCCCGCCGACCCAGTCGGAGGACTCAAACACTGTCACCTCATGCGCGCGGTTGAGCAGGTAGGCACTGGTCAGGCCAGCGATCCCGCTACCAATGACGGCGATTTTCATTGCGCATCCTTATTCGACGACTCGGTCCGCGCCATACGTTTGCCGAGGGCCAGTCTGGCGCGTGCCGGGAGCATTGCCAGCGCGCGCATGCTGAAAATGAACAGCGCCGGGAACGCGATATCCAGTGGGCGTTTGTTGCGCCCCAGTTTGCTGGCGATATGTTTGGCGGCCCTCTCGACAGGCCAGCGCATCGGCATGGGGAAATCATTTTTCTGCGTCAGGGGCGTGTCGACGAATCCTGGGCTGACCACGGTCACGTCGATGTTCTCGCTGGCCAGGTCCAGACGCAGCGCTTCGAACAGATAACGCAGGCCGGCTTTCGAGGCGCCATAGGCTTCTGCGCGAGGTAGCGCCAGGTAGGTCACCGCACTGGCCACGCCGACCAGATGCGGCTGATGCCCCTTGCGTAACAGCGGCAGTGCTTGCTCGATGCAATAACTGCTGGCCAGCAAGTTGGTGCGCACCACGCGCTCGACCATTGCCGCTTCGAACTGCCGCACGTCGATGTATTCACAGGTACCCGCGTTGAAGATGGCGGTGTCCAGCGCGCCCCATTGCTGCGCGATCAGGTCGGCCATGGCCTTGACCTGCGCAGGCTCGGTGATGTCGCCTGTCACCAGCAGCACCTGGGTCGGGTAAACAGTCGCCAGGTTCTGCAGCGGTTCAAGCGTACGGGCGGTCAACGCCAGCCGATGTCCGGCGTTGAGCAGTTCTTTGGCCAGCGCCAGACCAATGCCGCTGCTAGCTCCGGTCAACCAGATGCGTCGTGCAACAGGAGTGCTCATCCCAACCTCTTCTTCAGCCAATGGATGACTCGACCCATGATGGGCAGATGTTCGTAGAGCAATGCACCGGCATCGAAGTAATCCCGGTGTCGATAAACCTTGTCGTGCCACTTCAGGTGCGAACAGCCTTCGACACGAATCGTCCGGCCCCCAGCCAGACGCGGGTGCGAATAGCTCATGGTCCAGACCAGATAGCCCTCGCCGGGGCGCACTTCATCGAAGGCATGAAAGTCGAAGTGCAGATCCTGAACGTTGGCATATAGCTCGTCGAAATAACGTCGCATGGCGGCGAGGCCGTGGATGTCATGCATCGGGTCGCTGAACGACACGTCGTCGCTGTACAGCTCAGCGATCTGATCAAGGTTGTCCTTGTTCAGCGCAGCAAAACCTTCGGCGAAGCGATGCAGGAAATCAGTCATGTTCGATTCCCGCAGCGGGTTGGCGGGCCGGAAGCGCCTTGAATGCTGCCAGGGCGCGGGCGCGGCTTTTGCTCAGATCGACGATAGGTTTCGGGTAGTCGGCAGCGCCAAACAGGCCGCCGATGGACGCGGGGTCATGAATCTGCTTTTTATTCAGATCGGCGAGCTCTGGCAGCCAGCGTTTGATGAACACGCCTTCTGGGTCGAAGCGTTCCGACTGCGACAACGGATTGAAAATACGGAAGTAGGGCGCCGAGTCGGTGCCGGTGGACGAGCTCCACTGCCAGCCACCATTGTTCGACGCCAGGTCGCCGTCGATCAGGTGGCGCATGAAAAAGCGCTCGCCCTCGTGCCAGTCGATCAACAGGTTTTTGGTGAGGAACATCGCAACGACCATCCTTAGCCGATTGTGCATCCATCCGGTTTCCAGCAACTGGCGCATCGCTGCGTCAATAATCGGCAGACCGGTACGCGCCTCTTGCCACGCCAGCAGTTCTTCGGGGGCATCGCGCCACTTCAACGCCTCGGTTTCCGGGCGGAAGGCACGATGCCGTGATACACGAGGGTAGCCGACCAGCGTGTGTTTATAAAACTCTCGCCATAATAGCTCGTTGATCCAGGTCACAGTGCCAACGTCGCCGGTCTCGAATTCCCCCTGGTTGCTGCCCAGCGCCGCATGCAGGCACTGGCGCGGCGAAATCACCCCTGCCGCCAGATACGCTGACAGCTGACTGGTGCCGGGTTTGGCGGGAAAGTCGCGTTCGGTCTTGTAGTAACTGATTTGCGCGTCGGCGAAGGTCGCCATGCGCCGCCTGGCTTCGGCCTCGCCTGCTGGCCACAGGTCACGTAATGCTTTCGAGGGCGTAGCAAAGCCCTCGACCTGATCAGGGATCGAATCGCTCTTGATCGACAGTGATTGCTGCGCTTTGGGTGTGCGCACCGGCTGCGGCATGGCCTGGTGCATCCGGTTGTAGCAGACTTTCTTGAACTGAGTGAACACCTGGAAATAATTGCCGGTCTTGGTCAGTATGCTGCCCGGCTTGAACAACAGCTGATCAAGGTAACTGGTGACCTGCACACCGGCTTTTTCCAGCGCCTTTTGCACCGCCTGATCACGGCGTGTTTCGTTGATGCCGTATTCCTGATTGAGGTGCAGGCCTTCGATCTTGAGCTGCGTGCACAGTGTCGACAGCACTTCAGGTGCCTGATCCCAAGTATCGGCCTCGCGAATCAACAGCGGTACGTTCAGCGCGCCCAGTGCCTTTTCCAGCTCGACCAGATTACGCAGCCAGAAATCCACCTTGCAGTCAGCATCGTCGTGGCTGCGCCACTGTGCCGGGCTGAGCAGGTAAACCGCCAGCGTCGGACCGCGCTCCATGGCAGCGGTCAGGGCGGTATTATCGTGAACGCGCAGGTCGCTACGCAGCCAGATCAGTTGCATGAGAAGTCCTTAGATAAGTCCGAGCTTGCCCAGCTCTATCTGCGCGCCGAGTGCGTCGTGGGCAAGGGTCAGTCCAGCTATCTCGCTAGCCTGTACGAGCAGCTCGGCGTTATGGATCTGCACCGTTGGTCCGCTCAGCACCACGGGGCAGGTGATATTGGCCAGCAAGCGGGGTAGTTGGGCCACATTCAGGGCTTTGCTGGAGTACAGCAATATGCCACGTGGCTTAAGGTATTCCGCGGCCAGCGCCAGCTCACCGACCGGCAATGGCCAGTCGAACACCTCGACCGGGCAGTCGGCACTGCTCACCAGCCAGGCCGTGAGCCACAGGTGTGGTTCCAGCGGCAGATCGGACTGATTGACCAGCAGCAACGGGCTGCCATTGAGCTGGCGATTGTTGTGATAGATCCGCGCGCCAAACTTGCTGCGTAGCCAGGAGTAGAAAAATGTGCGCTCCAGTTGTGCGCCGAACTTGCCTTGCCAGCGCTGCTCCAGTTCGGCCAGCAGCGGCAGCAGCAACTGTTCACACAGCGTGCGTGGCGGGTACAGCGACATCGCCTGATTGAACACGTCATCAACCCGGCGTTCAGCCAACTCGCCGATCGCCACCAGCAGGGTCTGACGCAAGGCGTCCCAGTCGTTGGTCGGCGGCAGGGCGTCCTGACGGTTGTCATCGATCAGGCCTTTGACCTGGCTCACGGAGACGCCACGGTTGAGCCAGGTCAGAATCTTCATGACGCGCTGCACATGCTCGTCCGAATACAGCCGATGGCCTTTGGCGGTGCGGTGCGGAACGATCAGTCCGTAACGGCGTTCCCAGGCGCGCAAGGTAACGGCGTTGACGCCTGTCTGCCGTGCGACCTCGCGGATAGGCAGCCAGTCGCCCGGCACCTCTGTGTCTGTTTCATTCATGAGTCAAATCGCATTACGCAGGCTGAGGTTTTCCGGATGGGGCTGCATGTACACCTGCAGCGCTACATACGGATCCGGATGTTGGCGAAAGTGATGCTTGAGCAGGGTCAGCGGTACGATCAGGGGGACGATGCCCTGGTGATACTGGCTGATCACTTCCTGAATTTCCTGCTTGTCCTCGGCACTGATGGTTTGTTTCAAGTAGCCGCACAGGTGTTGCAGGACGTTGGTATGAGTGCGACGCGTTGCGCACTTCTTCAGCGCCGCCATCAGCTCGCTGAAATACAGCGGTGCGATTTCGTTCGGGTCGGTGCGGCCCATGCTGCCAAGCATTTTGCCCAGTGCCTTGTATTGCACCGGGTCATTGGCCATCAGCTGGTATTTGTAGCGCGAGTGAAATTCGGTCAGTGCACGCCGGGTGACGCCGTCTTTCAACAATTGCTGCCAGGCGGCATAGGCAAACACGCGGGTCACGAAATTTTCCCGCAGCACAGCGTCATTCAGACGCCCGTCTTCCTCGACCGGAAGGTTGGGGTGGCGCTCGCAAAAGGCCTGTGCGTAGATACCACGACCGCCACCGTCTACCGGGGCGCCGTTTTCGCGGTAGACCTTGACTCGCTCCAGGCCGCAGGACGGGGATTTCTGCATGAAAATGTAACCACAGATATCACCCAGCTCCTCGGCCATCTGTATGCCGTAATTGGCGAGCGCCTCGGTAACGTCCAGCTCACGGTTGACGGTGCCCAGCGCCTTGGGGTTTTCCGCGTCGCCCACCAGCCTGATCGGCTCGCGCGGGATGCCCATGCCGATAGCGACCTCGGGGCACGCCTGGACGAAATCAAAATACTTGCTCAGTGCCCGCGTGCACAGATGGGACTCCTTGTGGCCGCCATTGAAACGAACCTCGGCACCCATCAGGCAGGCACTGATGCCGAGCTTGGGTTTTTCGATTGCGGACATTGGCATCGGTCACCTCTACAGAAGACTTGTACAGATAGTTCGCGCTGTACAACTTGTCTTCATCATAGGGGGATAGGTGTACAAGTCAAATTCTTTGTAGAGGGTTTTGAAGACTGCTCTGAACTGGCCAGTGCCAAAGCTGCGTTCGCACGCATCCTGTGATGCAGAGCGTCACGAACTGCATGCCGACGCGGAGCATCGGCACGATAATCATCTGAATCCGGGCAAACCCGCTAGTTCCAGCCCATCCGCCATGTATCCGCCTGCTGCAGCACCTGCCACGGCAGTCGTTCGCTGCGCTGGGTCAGCACGGCCTGCAGTTCGATTTCCAGCACAGTGCCTTCTTCATCTTTGAACAGCTCAGTCACCAGAAAATGTTTCTCCCGGTTGAGCGGGGTGGCTGCGGTCCATTTCGACAGCAGCAGTTTGCGAGGGTTGATCTGATTCATTGCAGGTGTTCCAGCAGTCGGCGTGCCGCTTCCTGGCCACTCAGCCAGGCGCCTTCGACGCGACCCGACAGGCACCAGTCGCCACAGACATAAATGCCCAGGTCGGCATCCGACAGCGCGCCCCATTCATGAGAGCCGGCAGGTCGTGCATACAGCCAGCGGTGCGCCAGGCTGAATACCGGCGCGGGCATGGCGCAATCGATCAATTCCGCAAATGCGCCGTGCAAGTGTTCGATAACCTGTTCTCTGGAGGCGTCGAGGTTCTGCCGGCTCCATTGGCTGGTGGCGTGCAGGACCCAGCTATCGAGCGTGTCGTCGCGCCCCGGTTTGCTGCGGTTGCGGGCCAGCCAGTCAAGCGGGCTGTCCTGCACGAAGCAACCCTGCATGGGCGTTTGCAAGGGTGTTTCGAAGGCTAGGGCCACTGCCCAGGTCGGGTCCATCTTGACGCCTGCCACCACACTTGCCAGCTTCGGTGCGGCAGCCAGCAGAGCAGTGGCCTGCGGCGCCGGGGTGGCGATGATCACATGGCTGAAAGGGCCGTGATTTTCGCCTTCGGCATCCAGCAGGTTCCAGTGCTGCTCTCCGCGAAACACGTCGGTGATGCGGCACGAGAATGACACTGGCAAGTCGCCGCGCATGGCCCGGGTGATGGCGCTCATGCCTGGCTCGCCCACCCAGCGCACCTGCTCATCCGGCGATGGGCTGAGCCTGCCGCCGTGAAAGTTGTAGAGCAAGGGCGTCCACTCGGAGACGTGCCCTTGAGCCTGCCATTGCTTCACGGCGGTGGCGAAACGCCGGTCACGAGCGGTGAAATATTGTGCACCCATGTCCAGCGAACCTGCGTCGCTGCGCTTGCTGGACATTCGACCGCCGCTGCCGCGGCTTTTGTCGAAAAGGTGCACCTGATGCCCGGCTGATGTAAGCGCCTGGGCTGCTGAGAGTCCGGCGATACCGGTACCGATGATTGCGATAGGGACAGTCATAGGGGCCTCGTTACCTTGTCTGTACAGACTACGCCGTAGTTAAAACCTGTACAATCTTCTTCTTTGGTATAACTTGCAGTGGTTTTGGAATTTGCCTGTTGAGTCACATTGCTGCTTTGAGGGTCGAACGGGGCAGCCATAAAGGCAAGGGCCTCATGGCTGCGCTCCATTAAGCTGTGGCCTATGGTTCAACTGACAGTTTCGTTTTCCGGACAAGCGTCACGGAGATCGTCACTGGTAAAAATAAGACTACTCAATTGTCACGCACGCCACGCGAGGTTATCTGCCATGCACATATTGCTGACCGGTGGTACTGGTTTGATAGGACGAGCGCTCTGCCGTTTCTGGTCTGCTCAAGGCCATGAACTGACGGTATGGAGCCGAAAACCCGCCGATGTCGCCGAGCTATGCGGCGCCTCGGTGCGTGGCATTGCCAGCCTTGATGAGCTGGGTGCGCAGCCGGTGGATGCAATCGTCAATCTGGCGGGCGCGCCTATTGCGGATCGCCCCTGGACCCGCAAGCGTCGCCTGCTGCTGTGGGACAGCCGCATCGGGCTGACCGAACAACTGCTGACCTGGCTGGGCACCCGCTCGCAAAAACCTGCGCTGATGATTTCCGGTTCTGCGGTCGGCTGGTACGGCGACAGCGGCGAGCGTGAAATCGATGAAACTTCACTGCCTGCCAAAGAAGATTTTGCCAGTCAGCTGTGCAACGCCTGGGAAGAAACCGCGCAACGTGCCGAGTCGCTGGGTGTGCGCGTGGTGCTGATCCGTACCGGGCTGGTGCTGTCGGACCGCGCCGGCTTCCTGCAACGCCTGTTACCGCCCTTCAAATTCGGCATGGGCGGACCTATTGGCAATGGCAGGCAGTGGATGCCCTGGGTTCATATTGACGATCAAATTGCGGCGATTGATTTTCTGTTGAATCTGAATGAAGCAAAGGGTCCTTATAATGTTTGTGCGCCATCACCGGTGCGCAATCGTCAGTTTGCCAAGGCACTGGCAGGTATTCTGCATAGACCGGCATTCATGCCTATGCCTGCGCTGGCCCTGAAAGTATTGCTGGGCGAACTTTCGGTGCTGCTGCTCGGTGGTCAGCGTGCCCGGCCAGAGCGTTTGCAGAAAGCCGGTTTCACATTCACGTACACCGAACTCGACACTGCCCTGCAAGATTTGCTGGGTCGCCACTGAACGCTTTGAAATAGGATGTTGCATGACCGATCACGCTTTGTTGCTGGTCAATCTGGGTTCGCCTGCTTCTACTCAAGTGGCAGATGTACGCAGCTATCTGAACCAGTTCCTGATGGATCCTTATGTGATCGACCTGCCGTGGCCCGTTCGCAGGCTGTTGGTCTCGCTGATTCTGATCAAACGACCAGAGCAGTCCGCGCATGCCTATGCGTCCATCTGGTGGGATGAAGGTTCGCCGCTGGTGGTGCTGAGCAAGCGCCTGCAGCAGGCGATGAAAAAAGAGTGGTCGCACGGGCCGGTCGAGCTGGCGATGCGCTATGGCGAGCCGTCTATCGAAACGGTGCTGACGCGCCTGTCAGAGCAGGGCTTCAAGAAAGTCACTCTGGCGCCGCTCTATCCACAGTTTGCCGACAGCACAGTGACCACTGTGATCGAAGAGGCCAAGCGCGTGGTGCGCGCAAAATCGTTGAAGATGCAGTTCTCGGTTTTGCAGCCGTTCTACGATCAGCCTGAATACCTGAGTGCGCTGGTGGAGAGCGTGAGGCCGCATCTGGAACAACCTTACGACCACTTGTTGTTGAGTTTCCATGGTTTGCCCGAGCGGCATCTGCACAAGCTCGACCCGACCGGCAAGCACTGCCTCAAGGACGATTGCTGCATGACCGCGCCGGCCGAAGTGCTTGCCACCTGCTACCGCGCCCAGTGCATACAATCGGCGGCGACGTTCGCCAAGCGCATGGGCATTCCTGACGGCAAATGGTCTGTGTCGTTTCAGTCACGTCTGGGGCGTGCCAAGTGGATCGAACCCTACACCGAGGCGCGTCTCGACGAACTGGCTGCGCAGGGCGTGAAAAGGCTGTTGGTCATGTGCCCCGCATTCGTGGCTGACTGCATCGAGACCCTGGAAGAGATCGGCGACCGTGGTGCCGAGCAGTTCAAGGAAGCGGGGGGAGAGGAACTGGTGCTGGTACCGTGCCTGAACGACGACCCCAACTGGGCGAAAGAGCTGAACAGACTATGCGAGCGAGCGCCGTTGATGCTGTGATGCGCCGCACGCAATAGTCGCAGAACTATCGTTCCTCACGCTCCAGCGTGGGAATGCCTTGGGTGACGCTCTGCGTCACAGGTCTGTGCAGCGCCACAGCTTCAAAATCGGACGCGAAGCGTCCAGAACGGCATGCCGACGCGGAGCGTCGCACGATAGTCAAACTATCGTGCCTCACGCTCCAGCCATTACAGCAACTGATCATCCGGCTTGTTGCGCTTCCAGCTGTCATGTCCCGGCAGGACCAGATTGAGGATGATCGCGGTGATGGCGCACAGGGCGATGCCCTTCAGGCCAAAGTCGTTCGGACCGTTGCCGGTGCCGATCAGTACGCCGCCGATGCCGAATACCAGCGTCACCGAGACGATGACCAGGTTGCGGGCTTCGGCCAGGTCGATCTTGTGGCGGATCAGCGTGTTCATCCCCACCGCTGCAATCGAACCGAACAGCAGGCACAGAATCCCGCCCATTACCGGCACCGGAATACTCTGCAGCAACGCACCGAACTTGCCGATGAATGCCAGTGTTATGGCGAAGAACGACGCCCAGATCATGATCTGCGGGTTGTAGTTCTTGGTCAGCATCACTGCGCCGGTCACTTCGGCGTAAGTGGTGTTGGGCGGGCCGCCAAACAGGCCTGCCGCTGTCGTGGCGATGCCATCACCGAACAGCGTGCGATGCAGGCCCGGCTTTTTCAGGTAGTCGCGTCCGGTCACACTGCCGACTGCGATCACGCCGCCGATGTGCTCGATGGCCGGGGCCAGAGCAACCGGGACGATGAACAGAATCGCCTGCCAATTGAATTCCGGTGCGGTGAAGTGCGGCAGTGCCAGCCAGGCCGCGTCAGCAATCTTTTTAGTGTCGACTACGCCAAAGTAGAACGACAGCGCAAAGCCCACCAGCACACCTGAGATAATTGGCACCAGACGGAAAATGCCTTTGCCGAACACCGCCACGATCAGAGTCGTGAGCAACGCGGGCATCGAAATCAGCATGGCGGTCTGATAAGGAATCAGCACTACGCCGTCGCCGGTCTTGCCCATCGCCATATTGGCCGCGATCGGGGCCATGGCCAGACCGATGGAAATAATCACCGGCCCTATCACCACCGGAGGCAGCAGCCGGTCGATGAAACCTGTGCCCTTGATCTTCACCGCCAGACCGAGAAAGGTGTAGACGAAGCCTGCCGCCATCACGCCACCCATGGTCGCGGCCAGACCGAACTGGCCCTTGGCGAGGATGATCGGGGTGATGAACGCAAAGCTCGAGGCCAGAAACACCGGCACCTGACGCCCGGTGACAATCTGGAACAGCAATGTGCCAAGGCCTGCCGTAAACAGCGCCACGTTTGGATCGAGCCCGGTGATCAGCGGCATCAATACCAGTGCGCCAAAGGCCACGAACAGCATTTGCGCGCCGGAAAGAATCGTGCGCCACAGTGGATCGTTGAACTCCTGCTGCGTCATCGGGTTACGCGTCCTTCTGTTTGGTGCCGAAAATCTTGTCACCGGCATCGCCCAGGCCCGGAATGATGTAACCGTGTTCGTTCAGACGCTCGTCGATGGAGGCGGTGTAGATCATCACGTCCGGGTGTGCCTTCTCTACGGCCGCGATGCCTTCAGGTGCCGCGACCAGAACCATCGCGCGGATTTCCTTGCAGCCAGCCTTCTTCAGCAGGTCAATGGTGGCGACCATCGAGCTGCCGGTGGCCAGCATCGGGTCGATGATCATTGCCAGGCGCTCGTCGATTTCCGGCACCAGCTTTTCCAGATAGGTATGCGCTTGCAGGGTTTCTTCGTTGCGGGCCACGCCGACCGCGCTGACCTTGGCACCCGGAATCAGGCTGAGGACGCCGTCGAGCATGCCGATACCGGCGCGCAGGATCGGCACGACAGTGATTTTCTTGCCCGCGATTTTCTCGACTGAAACCGTACCGGCCCAGCCCTGAATGTCGTAGTTTTCCAGGGTCAGGTCGGCGGTGGCCTCGTAGGTCAGCAGTGCGCCGACTTCCTGAGCCAGCTCACGAAAATTCTTGGTGCTGATGTCGGCACGGCGCATAAGGCCGAGTTTGTGGCGGATCAGTGGGTGACGGATCTCACGAATAGGCATGGGGAAAGGCTCCAGCGGGGCAAAAATCGGTCTAGGTTAATCTATTCAGCTGTTACTGTCTTAAAGCACGTGCAGTATCGTTACGAAGCTTCGACGTTCGCGGCTTTTGCAAGACACTCGCAACGTTAGTCCAGAATCACTTGCTCTGGCTTGAACGGATGCGTACCTTTGCCCGCTTTTCTCAAACTGCCTTACCTGGAGAGCGTCATGTCCGCTGATCTCGAGCATATCCGTCAAATCATGCGCGAAGCCGACTGCCTGTACACCGAGGCCGAAGTGGATGCTGCCATTGCCCGCGTCGGCGCGCAGATCAATGCCGAACTGGCCGAACGCAACCCGGTTGTGTTCTGCGTGATGAATGGCGGCCTGATTTTCTCTGGCAAGCTGCTGACTCATCTGAACTTCCCGTTGGAAGCGTCCTACCTGCACGCTACACGCTATCGCAACGAAACCACTGGCGGCGATCTGTTCTGGAAAGCCAAACCCGAAGTCTCGTTCATCGACCGTGACGTGCTGATCATCGACGACATCCTCGATGAAGGTCACACCCTGGGCGCCATCATCGACTTCTGCAAACACGCCGGTGCCCGCGCTGTGCACACTGCCGTGCTGATCGATAAAGACCACGACCGCAAGGCCCGCCCGGACCTGAAGGCCGACTACGTAGGCCTGCCATGCATCGACCGTTACATCTTCGGTTTCGGTATGGACTACAAAGGCTACTGGCGTAATGCTGCCGGCATCTATGCCGTCAAAGGGATGTAAGGCATTCTGACGACCGCTTCTGCGAACAGGGGCGGTCAACGATTCGCAATTATCTGGAAACCCTCAATGAAGCTACTGATTCCCGGCGCCGTGGCGTTGGTGCTGTTGTCTGGTCTGGCAGTTGCCGCACCTGCTGCGCCGGTTTCGGCCAGCCCCATGCACGATCAATACCTGCCGCCTGACGACCTGAGCCTGCGTGAGGGTGCGCCCGAGCAGCAACAGTTGATGCGTGTCACCGAATACACCATCGTTGCCGGTAACCAGCGGCAATCCAGCCAGCAGCCGATTCCGGTTACTTCCCCGCTGTCGTTGCGCCTCAAAGGCAAGTCGCTGAACAAGGGCGCGTCCATTTCACAGGTGCTTGTGCACTTTGATGGTGGCGACAGCAAAAGCCTGAAAAAACCGACCTACGACGAGCCAACCAGCACCCTGACGCTTTATTACCCACTGGCCCAGTACCGCGTACTGGTCGACTTGCTGCGCAACGAGAAGGTTTATTGCCAGTTCCTCAGTTACGCCAACGGGCATATCTGGGCCGATTTGCATACCACCTCTGCACGTGCGCGTTGAGCGCTGTGCTTGCCGAGGGGTAAACTGCCCGCCCGTGAAAGTGTCTGCGACCTGCTGGAGCCTGTAATGCGTAAAGATAAGAAGCAGCTGATTGGCGATGAGATCGGCGATGAGCAGATCAAACTGTTCCTCGACTTCGAGCCGTATGATGCTACCTCGCCGTCGCTGCACAAACTGATCAAGGCCTACCGTGGGCTGCGCATCAACGATTTTGAGCGCTTTCTGGTTTTTTTCAGGGAGGCGGGCCACGACTTCGATGGCAAGGACGAGCACGGCAATGACTTCATTGCCCTGATCAAGGATCAGCGCAACGCCGATGAATACATCGAACTGATCGAAAAAGCCCGTAGTTGAAACCTGAATTTGGCTGAAACGCTTTTCAGGTGGGAGCGAACTTGTTCGCGAAGGCTTTATTTCGGACGATAAATCTTTTGTGAATGACGCGCCTCTTCGCGAGCAAGCGAAGCGTCGCCCGGCTCGCTCCCACAGTAATATGTATTATCAGTTAATCAACCAACGTTTCAGCCCTATTTGCGCGCCTGATACGCCTTGCCGTAGTGCCGCTCCAGCCTGGACTGCAACAGCTCCAGGCCGATCGACATGATCCAGTACAGCACCGCTGCGGTGGTCAGCATTTCGATGTATCGATAGCTGGAGCGGCCATACGACTGGGCCAGAAACATCACCTCCCAGACGCCCATCACTGAAATCAGTGACGAATCCTTGAGCATGGAGATGAACTGGTTGGTGGTCGGCGGAATAATCGTGCGCATGGCCTGGGGCAGGGTGACGCGCCAGAATATCTGCGCAGGGCGCAATGCCAGGGCCAGTGCCGCTTCTCGCTGTCCGGCTGCGACGCCGATGATTCCAGCGCGAAAAATCTCGCTCAGGTAAGCCCCGTAGTTGAGCGACAACGCGATGACGCCCGCCGTGATGGCGCCGGGCACGATGCCCAGTTGCGGCAAGCCGAGATAGATCAGCAGAATCTGGATCAGCAGCGGCGTGCCGCGAAAGAACGACGCATAAAAGCTGGCGATGCCGAACGCCACGGCACTACTGGACAGCCTCGCCAACGCGGTGACAAACCCCAGCAGCACTGAAACCACAATCGAACACAGCGACACAAAAAGCGTCAGCGCAGCGCCTTGCAGGAAACCGTTGGGAGCCAGATGCAGGCCGATCAGGTTGGGCAGTTTGTCGAGGATGATCGCAAGCTTCAGATCGAAACTCAGAAAGAAGCCGGCGAACAGCGCGAACATGACCAGCCAGGTCAGGTACAGCCGCGTACGGAAACCGAAAACTCGCTTGAGCAGGCCTTGATCAGCCTGCTCGGGTGGGCGCTGGGGCTGGAAAGAAGTCATTTGCTGATATCAGCACCGATCCACTTTTGCGACAGCTTGCTCAGCGTGCCGTCTTTCTTGAGTTCGGCGAACACTTCGCGAACCTTGGCGTCCCATTCCGGGTCGTCCTTTTCGATGGCCACGGAGTTGGGTTCTTCGTACAGCGTTTCGCCCGCCAGCTTGAAGCGCTTGTCCTGGTCCAGACGCGGTTTTGCCGTCACCAGATTGGTCAGTATGGCGTCCAGCCGCTTGCCAGCGCCCAGCCCCAGGTCTTGAAACGCCACATTGTCGTTGTCGTACGGGGCAATCTGCACGTCGTCGAACGGGTACTGCAATGGCTTGTCTTCCGCGCCATCAATGACCAGATTCTTGTTCAGGTAGCTTTCGTAGCTCGAGGCGCTGGTCAGGCCGACTTTCTTGCCGCTCAGGTCCTTGGCCGAATGAATGCGATCATCCGAGGCATTGACCACAATCACCGCAGGCGATGCGTAATACTCGACCGGGAAGTTGAAGACTTCAGCGCGTGCCTTGCTCGGGGTCATCGAGCAGACGCAGATGTCGTAACGGCCGCTCCAGTGGCCTGCGGCGATGACATCCCAGGAGGGCGTTTCGAGGCGCAACTTGACGCCCATCTTTTGCGCCACGGCCTTGGCGACATCCACGTCGAAACCGTCGAGTTCGTTCTTGTCATTCAGGAAAGAGAAGGGCGGGTAACTTTCCATCAGGACGTTGACCAGCTCTTTGTTTTTCTGCACGCGATCCAGCGTGGCACCGGCCAGGGCTTGAGTGGAGGCAGCCAGAGTGACCAAGCCAATGCCCAGCAGAGCGCGATAGTTCACAGAAATCCCCTGAAAAAAGTGTTTGTAGTTTGATTAAAGGGCCGTATTAAATACGTTATACAAGACTGACTCATAATGAGTTTTTTTCATATACATATAAGCAGATCACATATGACGCAAGGCACAACTGTAATTCTTGATGGAGGCATGGGCCGTGAACTGCAGCGTCGCGGTGCCCCGTTTCGCCAGCCTGAATGGTCGGCTCTGGCATTGAGCGAGGCGCCTGAGGCCGTCAGTGCGGTACACGCCGCTTACATCGAAAGTGGCGCTCAGGTCATCACCAGTAACAGCTACGCCGTCGTGCCGTTTCATATTGGCGAAGAACGTTTTGCCCACGAAGGTCAGGCATTGGCTGCGCTGGCCGGGCAACTGGCGCGTGAGTCGGCCGACGCTTCTGGCGGACGTGCACAGGTGGCAGGTTCCATTCCGCCATTGTTCGGCTCCTATCGCCCTGACCTGTACAAGCCGGAGCTGGCCGCCGATGTCCTGAGGCCGCTGGTGGCCGGCTTGTCGCCGTATGTCGATCTGTGGCTGGCCGAGACGCAAAGCTGCATTCTTGAAGCGCAAACCATCCGCGCCGGGCTGCCCAATGACGGCAAACCGTTCTGGTTGTCGTTTACTCTTCAGGATGAAGACACCGATGAGGTGCCGCGTTTGCGTTCAGGCGAGCCCGTTGCCGACGCGGCAAAGGCTGCCGCCGGGATGGGCGTGGCGACGCTGCTGTTCAATTGCAGCCAGCCAGAGGTAATAGGCGGTGCAATCGATGCGGCGCGTGAGGTGTTCAAAGCCCTGAACGTCGACATTGCCATTGGTGCCTACGCCAACGCTTTCCCGCCGCAACCCAAGGACGCCAAGGCCAACGACGGTCTGGATGAGCTGCGCGAAGACCTTGACCCGCAGGGTTATCAACAGTGGGCGGCAGATTGGGTAACGCGCGGTGCCACACACATCGGCGGCTGCTGCGGAATTGGTCCGGAGCACATCGCCGTATTGTCCAAAAGCCTCTGACTGACATTCGCAACAAAAAGCCCCGTGACTCGGCAGAGCCTCGGGGCTTTTTGTTTATACAGCGTGTCAGATGCGCAGGGCTTTCATGACACCGCAATCAGCTCAGGCGAAACTCTGTTCCTGACTGCTTTTCTCGACCAGTTCCAGCGCCTCGTCATTCTGGGCGCTGACGCGGTTATACAACTGCGCGTCGGTTTCGAGGATCTTTTCCCGAGCCGGGAAAATCTCGTCGAGTTTGGCAGCCCACTCGGTGCGGGTTTTCTCCGGGAAGCAGCGTTCCAGCAGTTCCAGCATGATCGACACGGTGACAGAAGCCCCCGGCGAAGCACCCAGCAGGGCGGCCAGTGAACCGTCCTTTGCGGACACCAGCTCGGTACCGAATTGCAGCACGCCGCCTTTTTTTGCATCTTTCTTGATGATCTGCACCCGCTGGCCGGCAATTTCGAGACGCCAGTCTTCGGCTTTCGCTTCCGGATAGAAGCGGCGCAGCGATTCCAGGCGTTGCTCCATCGATTGCATCACTTCGCTGACCAGGTACTTGGTCAGGTCCATGTTGTCACGGGCCACTGCCAGCATCGGTTTGATGTTGGCGACGCGTACCGATAACGGCAGGTCGAGAAACGAACCGTGCTTGAGGAACTTGGTGGTGAAGCCGGCATACGGTCCGAACAGCAGGGACTTCTTACCGTCGACGACGCGGGTGTCCAGGTGCGGCACCGACATGGGCGGCGAACCCACGGCTGCCTGGCTGTAGACCTTGGCCTGATGGTGTTTGACCACTTCCGGGTTGTCGCAACGCAGCCACTGGCCGCTCACCGGGAAGCCACCAAAACCCTTGCTCTCTTCGATGCCCGACAGTTGCAGCAGCGGCAATGCTGCGCCACCTGCACCGAGGAATACGAATTTGGCATCTATCTCACGTGTGCCGCCACCATTCACGTCCTTGACGCTCACGGTCCAGCCTGCGCCATTGCGGGTCAGGTTGGTGACCCGGCTGCGGTACTTGATCTGCGTGCCCGGAGCGCTGGACAGATGGCTGAGCAGTTGATTGGTCAGTGCGCCAAAATTGACGTCGGTGCCGTTCATCATGCGTGTTGCGGCAATTCTTTCATCAGCAGGCCGCCCAGGCATCATCAGCGGCATCCACTCGGCCAGCTTTGCCTTGTCTTCGGTGTATTCCATCGACGAGAAGGCGTGATGCTTGCTCATGGCTTCAAAACGGGTCTTGAGGAACGAGATGCCGTTTTCGCCTTGCACAAAGCTCAGGTGCGGGACCGGATTGATGAAGGAACGGGCTGAACCGAAGGTGCCTTTGCGCGCCAGGTAAGCCCAGAACTGTTTCGAGACTTCGAACTGGGTGTTGATGTGCACCGCTTTCTTGATGTCGATGGAGCCATCAGCCGCAGGCGGCGTGTAGTTCAGCTCGCACAGACCAGCGTGGCCGGTACCGGCGTTGTTCCACGGGTTGGAACTCTCCGCAGCACCGGAGTCCATCAGCTCAACGACTTCCAGCTTGAGGCCGGGGTCGAGCTCCTTGAGCAATACCGCCAGAGTGGCACTCATGATGCCCGCTCCGACCAGTACTACGTCGACTGCTTCGTTATGCGCCATTAACGCGTCTCCAAAATCTGCAGCACCAAATTGACGGCATACGATCCTGAGGCTGGTTGCCAGGTGTTCGGGGTCTGGATCAAAAGGGTGCCCTCGCTTTCCTGGCCAGGATCGCCTGACCGATTCTTCGCAATTTTCCGCATCTAAAGCGCAGGTCCCGGTCAGGCCCGGTCATGGTTCATCAATGTTTCATGAACGCATTTCCAGGCCTGCAAGGCCATTCGACCATCGTCAGGGAGCCCATCGCCCGATGGGCTCCCTGACGATGGCGTCAGGCTCCGGTCATGGAGGCGCAGTCGCGGTCAGTCCTGTTCAAGAGAGCCGGTTCAGAGGCTGATGGTGCATTTACAAACGCGTACCTATTCATTTGCTCGCCACACTCTTGTGAAGTAGTGAAACCCGTTTTTCACGTCCTTTTGGGAACGTGAACCAAACCTCAAAATGGCTGCGATGACAGCGCTGGCAGGTCAGGGGCACCAAGAGTGAGGCGCTGGCGGGCGAGAAAGGTTCGATACGATTCGAGCATTCTTCACCTTTCTCGAGCACACTCGTGCGCACATGACCTGTGTGGGCGGCTCTCTGTGGGCAGTACGAAGGCGCTAATACGGCGATTAGCAATGCTGCGAGGCCCGATCAGGAGACGTCCTTATAATCGGGGGGAGATTATAGCGATGAAATGGCAGGAATTGATCGCTTTAAATGACTTTTATTCGCTGTCGGGTCAGGCGGTGAGCAACTGGCCGCGCGTTGAACGCGCGCTACGCTGCGCCACTCGGGCGCTGGCGGGCAGTGGCTGGTTCAGCCAGGCAAGTCGTTGCTCGTTCACTTCCACCCATTCGACGCCAGACGGGCGTTGCGCACAATGCTTGAATGCGCGGCAGATGCCCGTCTGATCAATGCGTGCGTAATGGCGATGCTGGTGGCGTGTGGTGAACAAAGACCGGAACAGATTCATGGCGCAGCTCCTGTGACGTGGATGAGCGTCTGTGCGATGAGGGCGAGTCTGCCGACTGGATGTGACGCCCTGATTACATTGCGCTGCACGAATGATTGCCTGAGCTGCTGCCTGAACCCCGAGACGTGCCGAATGTCCGAGGCTTAACGGTCAGCGCCCTCTGGTTAGCGGCTGTTGCTGGCCGCTATACTGCGGCACATTCAGTGTCTGGCCCATGGAGAAATGAGCATGCTGCGTCGCGTTTTGTTCGGTTTGCTTGCTGTAAGCAGTTTGACCCTGGTGGGCTGTGCCCACAGTCCGCAACAACTCAGCCCCACTCCCAAGCTCAACGCACAGCTTGCGGCCGTAGGACGTGGTCAGCCTGTAGTGGTGCGCGTAGTCGACGGCCGTCCTGGCCCGACGCTGGGCACGCGTGGCGGCATGTACCCGGAAACCAGCGCCATCAGCGTCAACGGTGCGGATATCGTTCCCAAGCTCCAGGCTCAGGCCGAGGCGGCAGTACGCCTGTTGGGCTTTACACTGACTCAGGGTGGCAACGCTCCGCAGTTGACCGTGACCCTGGCAGACTTGAAGTACCAGTCGCCCAAAGAAGGTCTGTACGTGACTGAAGCCACCATCAGCTCGACATTCCGCGCTGACGTACGCAATAACGGTCGCAGCTACAGTGGCCGTTACGCAGCATCGCTGGATCAGCGTTTCGGCATGGCTCCGAACCAGGAAACCAACACCAAGCTGGTGAGTGACGTGTTGAGCGATGCACTGACCCGCGTCTTCCAGGACCCGACCATCGGTTCGACCCTGGCGCAGTAAGCTTCAGCGCTAGACAAAAAGCCCGGCCCTTGTTGAAGGGGCCGGGCTTTTATTTTTCCGGGGGTTACGTCTTGGCAAGCGCAGGCTGGATGGAAGCGGGGTTGCCACCAGGTACGAAACTCATGGCTACGCTCTTTGTGTCGCCTTTTTATGGTTTGCATTTAGTATGCTCTCCCAACTGCAACGGGAGGTGTTTTCCATATGCTTGGCCAGATGACGAAACCGGAGAAAATATTGTGAGGCTCGACACACTGCGAATGCAGAACTATCGCTGCTTCGGTGAATTCGAGATCGACTTCGATCCGCATCTGACCATACTTATTGCCTCCAACGGAGGCGGAAAAACCACTATTCTTGATGCCGCTCGAGTTGCGCTGTGGCCTTTCGTCAAGGGTTTTGATCTTGGCGGTCAGACAGGAAAATCCGCCACTATTCAGATTGAAGATGTGCGACTGGCCCAATTCGGCAGTGGCAATATGGAGTCGCAGGTACCCAGCGTTATCGAGGCAAAGGGCGTCTGGTGGGAAAGCGCCGTTGAAAGTAGCTGGCTGCAGCAGCGCGTCAGCCTGAAAAAGTCCACTAACACTATTGGCGATGCTGGATCGAAAGCACTGACTTCGTACGGTAAGTCGCTTCAGGAGTGTGTGCGAAGCGATGCACATGTCACTCTGCCAATGGTGACTTACCTTGGCACTTCCAGGCTATGGTTCGAGGGACGCTTCAGTTCGGCGGCGGCTCAGACAACACTCGATAAAAGTGAGTACTCCAGAACGTCCGCATACCTAAATTGCCTGTCTTATTCATCCAGTTTCAAGACCTTCACCGCATGGTACATCTGGATGTACCGCAGCTATCGTGAAGCTCAGTTGATCGCTCTGGAGCGCGATGAAGAAATGTCTGATGCCGGGCAGCGCTTTGAGAAAATCATCTCAGCTGTCAAAGAAGCCATCGACAGGTTGATAAAGGCTCCTACGGGGTGGCACAGACTGGAATACAGTGCCAGTCATCAACAGCAACTGGTCATGCATCATCCGGACCAGGGGGTTTTACCTGTCGAAATGCTTAGCGATGGGCTGCGTAACACTATCGCCATGGTTGCGGACCTCGCTTTTCGTGCCTGCAAACTCAACCCGCACCTCGGCGAGAGGGCGCCCTTGCAAACGCCAGGTATCGCCTTGATTGATGAAGTGGATATGTTTCTGCATCCCTTCTGGCAACAGACGATAGTCGGTTCATTACGTGCGGCTTTTCCCGCCATGCAGTTTATTGTCACCACGCACAGCCCGCAGGTGTTGAGTACGGTCCGACGCGAAAATATTCGGGTGATCGGTAAAGATGCCCAAGGGCGTTTGATTGCATCCCGGCCCCTTGCCATGACCTACGGTGAGCCGAGCAACAGCGTGCTGCGAAGCGTGATGCAGGTCGATCCGCAGCCTCCGGTGGATGAAAAGCCGGGCCTGCTACAACTCACGGAATGGGTGGACAAAGGTCGCTATGACGAACCACAGGCGATCTTGCTGATGCAGCAGATAACGGAGGCTCTCACTGAACAACACCCTCAACTGCAGCGCAGCATAAAGCGGCAGAAGGCATTGCGGGGATGAGGTCAGTGCACAAGCGGGGAGGAGGACCTTATCAGTTGGCGCGTTCACATCGCAGCCCACCTGCTACCAGCGACACTTCCACAAGCCGGTGGAGTAGTTTTGGCTACAAGGCTCAGGTACTGGGCTGTCTTTTGGAGGAGCAGTACGGATTATGTTGCTATAGCGAAATTCGACCTGACCGGGTTGGCCTGAGTTTCCATATAGAGCACGTCGAAAACAAGAGCCAAAACCCTCAGCGTACTTTTGACTACAACAACCTCGCTGCCTGCGCGCTGGACAGTCAGAGCGATCTGGAGGTATTGAAAATACAAGGCGCTGAGGTATTTGGTGGGCACGCGTCAGGTAAGTCGAAAGGGGTCGACATGGCTCGCTTCGTTTCGTGTCACATGCCCGACTGTTCGCGCTTCTTCGCCTATTTGTCTGACGGCCGTGTGGTGCCTGCTGACGGGTTGTCACCGGAGGAAGTTGACCGAGCTGAATACACCATCGGCCTGCTGAACCTTAACAGCCCTTATCTCCAAGGCTTGCGACAATCCTGGTGGGATGAGCTGGAAGCTCTTTTTGAAGAGCATGTTAATCAAAATATGAGTCTGCATTGTCTGGCGGGGATTGATCTCATCCCTGTGGGTGCGAACTTAAGTCAGTTTTTCAGCATTACCCGGAATTTTTTCGGAGGTATCGCTGAAGAGGTCCTTGAGCAAGAGGCTGGTCGCTGGTAAAAAAACTCGAGCCCATCATCCTGTGATAGCGGCAAAGTGATAAAAAAGCCCGGCCTTTTTTGAAGGGGGCGGGCTTTTTGCTTTCTGATGTGTGTCTGAGGTAGGGCTCAAGCTGCCTGCTGATAAAAATCCAGAAAACTGAAACCGGTGTTCTGATCCATATCCGGCAGGTCATGATGAACGTGCCCGCCCAGTGCACAATAGACCAGCCAGTGGCGGTCCTGAACGTTGAAGGCCAGACCGTCGATCAACTCCTGCTGTTCATCGCTCTGGGCGATGAGGTAAAGGCGATCCTGATTTTTTGCGTGCAGCATGACAAGCTCCAAAAAGAGGGAAGTCCGTTTCTCGAGGAGCCACACAATGAGGGTGTCACGTTACGCTTGGGTGACAGCGGCAGCGAATTGTCATGCAGGATGTTTCGGGGGCTGCATGAATATGCGGAGCACGGACATGATACGTGCTCTCCCGTACACCTATCGTTCCTCACGCTCCAGCGTAGGAATGCCTTGGGTGACGCTCTGCGTCACGGCGCGCTGACGAGCGTCCAGAACGGCGTACCCACGCGGAGCATGGGCACGATAGACGTTCCGGTTCTTAAAGCGCCAACCCGGCCTTGACCCGATATTGGTTGCGTACCGGTGTCGCGTACTGCTGAATCAGGTAAGGGCGATGCTCGGTCGGCACGCCTGCCAGGCGGCCTTCCCATTCATCTTTGGCGCGTTCGAGTTCGTCGGCCGCAAACACTGCGGACGCTGGCGGTACGTCGAGGCTCGGGTCGGCGTCGCTCCATTGCGCGTACGCCAGGTAATGCACCGGGAACAGACGATAGCCGCCTAGAATCTGCCGGTCCATTTCGATAGCCAGCTGCTTGGTGTCCTCAAAGTGCTCGGTGATCGGCGGCGCGAAGTTCACATGCACGCGACCTTTATAGCCAGTGATGCCCAATGCAATGCTCACGTCGTCTTCGCCCGGCGTCTTGGTGTATGAGCCGGTGGTCGCACGAATGTACAGCTCGCGCGCTTTGGCGCTGTCGCACGGATCGTACTCATAGCTGATCGAAACCGGGATCAGGTTCAGAGAGCGAATCACGTCGCCAAACGGTTCATCCTTGCGGCTCATGTGAAACATCTTGAGGATCGCCGACTCGGTGCGGTCGTCACCATCCTTCGCGCGGCCTTCGGCCTGGGCGATCCAGATGGACTGGCAATCATTGGTGATCGAGTGGTTGATATACGCCGACAGCAATTGGTAAGCCGCCATTTTCTCGCGCCGCCCGATAATCGAACGGTGCACGATGAAGCTCTTGTTCAGGCGCATCAGATCGCTGACAAACGGCTTTTGCAGCAGGTTGTCGCCAATGGCAATGCGCGGAGTTGGCAGGCCTGCGTGGTACACGGCATAGTTGACGAACGCCGGGTCCATGACGATATCGCGGTGGTTGGCCAGAAACAGATAGGCACAACCGGACTTGAGCTGCTCGACGCCGGTGTAGGTGACTCCGTCCGTAGCGCGCTCAATGGTGTGGTCGACGTAATATTCGACTTTGTCCTGCAGCGTCGCGACCGAGTCGATACCGGCAAACTCGCGACGCAGCTTGCGCGCCAGGGTCGGCTGCAGCAGCCAGCCGAATGCGCCCGCCAGGCGGGGAAAACGGAATCGGATCAGAATTGCGAGAAAGGCTTTGTCGCTCAGCAGGCGTGCCAAGACGGCGGGGACTTCTGCATCGTTGTACGGTCGGATGGCATCAAATTCGCCCATCATGCTCTCTTGTTGGAATCGGATAGGGTAAAAAGAAGACGTACTTGTTAAAACAGCCTTCTGAAGAATGGGGCAATTATACGCATAACTGATCCCGGAGACCGTGATGCAGGAATTACAGAGTTACGACTGCCCTTATTGCGGCGAACCTGTCGAGGCCGTACTGGACCTGTCCGGTGGCGATCAACAGTACATTGAAGACTGTCCGGTCTGTTGCCGCCCGATCATTTTCGATCTGCAGACCGACGGCGAAGACTGGAACCTGGATGTTCGCAGCGAGAACGAGTGATGCGAAAGATCTACGAGCCCGAGAACCTCATGGAGGCCGAGTTGCTGCTGGCGATGCTCGCCAGCGAAGGCATCGAGGCGCATCTGGCCGGTCGCGACCTGCTCGGTGCGATGGGCGAGCTGCCGGGGCTGGGGCTTCTGGCGCTCAAGGTCGACGATGCACAGGTCGAACGGGCACGCGAGCTGATCACTGCGTACAATAGCGCTTCGCCCTTGTCTGGCGATGAGCCGGACGACTTTCCCGATGTATTGGTGTGCTGAGCACCTTCAATAGAGTCTGATTAGCCCCCATGTGTGGACGCTTCGCCCTGTTTCGCTGGACCCCTGCCTTTGCCGCCTTGCCCGGTTTTCCCGCCGATCAGCAGGCGCAATGGAACATTTCGCCAGCCGACTGGGTGTTGATCATGCGTGCCGCCGAAAACGAGGGCGGTATCGAACTGGTGCGTGCGCGCTGGGGTTTGACCCCGGCCTGGCTCACCGATCTGTCGAAAACACCTGCCCATGCACGCGCCGAATCCGTGGCCGAGCAACCCATGTTTTGTGATGCCTTTACCCATCGCCGCTGCCTGCTGCCCGCCAACGGCTTTTACGAGTGGCGCGGCACACTGCGCAAGCGTCCGTTCTGGCTGACGCCGGGGGAGGGCGCCGCGCTGTTTTTCGCCGCCATCTGGGAAGCCTATCCGGTGCAGGGGCATACATACCTGAGCGTGGCGGTGGTCACGCAGGCGGCTGCGACCCAGCGTCGGCCATTGATTCTGGATGCCAAGGGCCAGAAAGACTGGCTGGCCGCCGACACACCGCTGCCGACCCTGCAAGCCTTGCTGGCAGCTCCGCAGACCGCATTGCGAGAGCGACCACTGGCCAATCTGGTCAACGATCCGAAGCTCAATGCACCTGAATGTCTGACGCCATTGAGTTAGACGGGCAGGGATAAGACCGATGAATCAGACAAATCCGATATCCGCCTTGAAGCGCATCTGATACAAACTGGACATACGTGCGGGAACCATCCACCTCTCTCAAAGACCAAGATGCCAGTTGGCCGGCATCTGGCGCAGAGATCTGCCCCGCAATGGCCGTTTCACAAACAAGGAGATTCACCATGCGTCAGTCATTTGCCCTCTGTGCCTTGAGCGCTGCGTTGCTGCTCGGCGGGTGTCAGGCAGTCAATACCACCAGTGGTGACTCGGTTGGTGTGGAGCGCAAGCAGTACATGTTCAGCATGCTCTCCACCGATGAAGTCAACAAAATGTACGCCCAGTCCTATCAGCAGACCGTCGGCGAAGCGACCAGCAAAGGTGTGCTGGATACCACCAGCGCCAACGCCAAACGTGTTCACGCAATCGCTGATCGGCTGATCGCCCAGGCCCCGAAACTGCGTCCTGATTCGGCTCAATGGCAGTGGGAAGTCAATCTGATCAAAAGTGACGAACTGAACGCCAACTGTGGTCCGGGCGGCAAGATCTTCGTTTACACCGGTCTGATCGACACCCTCAAGCTGAGCGACGATGAAATCGCTGCGGTCATGGGACACGAGATCGCACATGCCTTGCGTGAGCACGGGCGTGAGGCGATGTCCAAGGCTTACGGTGTGGCGATGGCCAAGCAGGGGGCGGGTGCCTTTCTGGGGCTTGGGCAAGATAGCCTGGCGTTGGCCGACACTGTGGTCAATTACAGCCTGACACTGCCCAATAGCCGCAGTAATGAAAACGAAGCCGACCTGATTGGCCTGGAGCTGGCTGCGCGTGCGGGTTACAACCCGAATGCGGCCATTACCCTGTGGCAGAAAATGACCCAGAACTCCGGGGGTTCGCAGCCAGAGTTCATGAGTACTCACCCGGCATCGCAGAGTCGCATTGCTTCGCTGCAGGCCGCGATTCCCAAAGTGATGCCGCTGTATCAGGCAGCCCCCAAATCCTGATCGGCTGAAACACCCGTGGCGTTGCGCGTCTTGCAACGCCACGGGAATGCATCACACCCAGCCGCTGACCTGCATTGCCTTGTACACCGCCACCAGAGCCAGCACGAAAAACGCACAGGCAGCCAGGCGGCGAATCAGGGTCAATGGCAATTTCTCGGCGGCAAAATTGCCCGCCAGCACCACCGGCACGTTGGCCAGCAGCATGCCCACCGTGGTGCCGAGAATCACCAGCCACAGGTAGGAATACTGCGCCGCCAGCATCACCGTGGCGATCTGCGTCTTGTCACCGATTTCGGCGATGAAGAAGGTGATCAAGGTAGTCATGAACGGGCCGAATTTACGTGCCGTGCTGGCTTCGTCATCGTCCATCTTGTCTGGAACCAGTGTCCACAGCGCCGTCGCCGTAAAGCTGGCCGCGAGGATCCAGTGTAGCACTGCGTCTGACAGGAAGCTGCTGAACCATGCACCTACAGCGCCTGCTGCCGCATGGTTGGCCAGCGTTGCGGCGACAATGCCCGCAATGATCGGCCAGGGTTTGCGAAAGCGTGCGGCGAGAATGAGTGCGAGCAATTGCGTCTTGTCACCAATTTCGGCGAGCGCAACCACAGCGGTAGGGATTAAGAATGATTCCAGCATCAGGTTTCCTAAGGGGCGGGTCGACACGGCTATGACACGTACGACCTCCCCGCCCCGGGTAAGGTGTTCGTATCATAGGTCTTGTCAAACCACCGATCCGTCTGAGCGGATTCCGGGTCGCACGTACCATGGTCTGAGGACCAAGTATGTTGATACGTGCCGGACGAGCATGGCGCTCGTGGGAGACTACTCCCCTAGGACGGAGCGGATTCTGCCTCCGCAAAAACGTTTCGGCAAGTGCTTATTTCAGGAGCGTTTGGCGCTGTAGATTTTAAAACCGCTGCCCTGAGCCCTGACTTCACATTGCCCGACGTGCTCTTCGATCAGTGGCTGATAACGCAGAAAGTTATTCGCCACAAGGCGTAGTTCACCGCCTGATTTAAGATGTTGGCGTGCTTTTCTCAGCAGGTTTTCGGTTGCCATGTAGTCGGTATGAACCCCCACATGGAACGGCGGGTTGCTGAGAATCGTGTTCAAACCCATTGGCGCTGCGTCGATTCCGTCACCGGTCAGCACCTGGGCTTGCAGGCCATTGGCGGCGAGGGTCAGGCGCGAACTTGCGGTTGCGAACGCATCCACGTCCAGCATGATGACGTCGTTGTGCGGGTAGCGACGCTTGACCGCTGCACCGAGTACGCCGGTACCACAGCCGAAGTCGAGCAGGTTGCCGCTCGGCAGCTTGTCGATGTTTTCCAGCAAAAGCGCCGAACCACGATCAAGTCGGCCATGGCTGAAAACGCCGGGCAGGCTGACGACTGTGAGCGGGCCGTCCTGCAGGTCGATCTGGTAGGGCCTGGCGAGGCTTTCCAGCGTAACGGCTTGTGGTGCGTTCTCGACAGTGACCTGCCAGAGCTGGCAGTGGCGAGCACTGTCGAGCTTGCGCGCGCGGCCGAAGGGGCTCAGTTGCTTTGCAGCCGCTTCGATACCGCCACGTTTCTCGCCGACCAGAAACAACTCGCGCCCGGCCAAGCGGGAAGCCAGGGCGTTGAGCAGGTAATCGGTCAGGTCGCGGGCTTTGGGCAGGAACAGCACGGCGGCTTCGAAGGCGGCCTCTGGCGCTTCAACGCCGAAATCCACACGGCCCTCGAACCTCGCATCCAGCGCGGCCTGATCACCGGCATGCCAGCACCATCCACGCGCGTCCGGCAGTTTTCCGAGCAGGTCATCGGCGGGCAGCCCCACCAGCAACAGCGAGCCCTGAAACAGCTCGGCCTGACGGAGTAACACTTCACTGCGCGGGTCCATGGAATGGCTCCTGAAAAAGCGCGCAGTCTAACAGGATATGGGTCAGGAGGACGCGGAGCGTCCGGAGCGGCATGCGACGCGGAGCGTCGCACGATAATCGAGATGATCGTACGATAGTTGAGATGATCGTTCCGCACGCTCCAGCGTGGGAATGCAGTTCACGACGCTCTGCGTCGTCAAGAGGACGCAGAGCGTCCAGAAAGGCATGCGACGCGGAGCGCCGCACGATAGTTGAGGTGATCGTTGCCAGTAACTGTTGCGCAGACATCAGACAGCGTAATCTGCCGGGTCTGACGTCAATCCTCCAGGAGGTCCCACATGTATTGGGCAGAATTTCTTACCGTTGCGCTGATCCACCTGCTGGCCGTCGCCAGCCCCGGTCCGGACTTCGCGGTGGTGGTGCGTGAAAGCGTCACGCATGGTCGTAAGGCTGGTACCTGGTCAGCGCTTGGCGTCGGCTCGGCCATCTTTCTTCATGTGGGCTATTCGCTGCTGGGTATCGGGATTATCGTTTCCCAGTCCATCGTGCTGTTCAACGCGCTGAAATGGGCGGCCGCCGCGTACCTGCTGTACATCGGTATCAAGGCCCTGCGTGCCAGACCGGCGGCTGCGACGGGCGATGCCGCTATCAAGGCAATCCCGGGCGAGCGCACAGCAAAGAGTGCCTACATCAGCGGCTTCGTCACCAACGGCCTTAACCCCAAGGCCACGCTGTTTTTCCTCTCGCTGTTCACCGTAGTGATCAATCCGCACACGCCGCTGCTTGTGCAGGGCGGTTATGGGGTCTACCTCGCAGTGGCGACGGCCGCGTGGTTCTGCCTGGTGGCGCGGCTGTTCAGCCAGGCGCGGGTACGCGCGGGTTTTGCGCGCATGGGCCACTGGTTTGATCGGGCCATGGGCGGAGTGCTGGTCGCGCTGGGTATCAAACTGGCGTTCACTGAAGTGCACTGAAGCCTGCATTCAACAACGCTTTTGCCGAGCGTATACCGAGTATGAGTGCCTCTTTCAGGCGGCGAGAGGCGCTTCGAAAAAACATCCCTTTTACTGATTTCACTGGCAGGCGAGGGCTCTAGAGTCCATATTTCCAGCTCCGCCTGTGGACTTTGAAAAGGGACTCATATGTTACAGACTCGCGTTCTTGCGCCCGCCGATGGCGCTTACCAGTACCCTCTGTTGATCAAGCGCCTGCTGTCGTCCGGCAGTCGTTATGAAAAGACGCGTGAAATTATTTACCGCGACTCCGTTCGCTATACCTACCCGACCCTCAACGAGCGCATCTGCCGCCTGGCCAACGTTCTCACGGCGGCAGGCGTGAAAGCTGGCGACACCGTGGCGGTCATGGACTGGGACAGCCATCGCTATCTGGAATGCATGTTCGCGATCCCGATGATTGGTGCAGTGATCCACACCGTCAACGTGCGGCTATCGCCCGAGCAGATCGCCTACACCATCAATCATGCCGATGACCGGCTCGTATTGATAAACAGCGACTTCACGGGCCTGTATCAGGCGATGTCCGGACATTTGACCACCGTTGAAAAGACCCTGTTGCTGACGGACCTGCCCGACAAGACCGCCGACCTGCCAAACCTCGTCGGCGAGTACGAGACCCTGCTGGCGGCAGCCAGCCCCGAGTACGCTTTCGAGGATTTCGACGAGAACTCGGTCGCGACCACGTTTTACACCACAGGCACCACGGGCAACCCCAAAGGCGTCTATTTCACCCATCGCCAGTTGGTGCTGCACACCATGGGCGTGGCGGCCATCCTGGGATGCGTCGAAAGTCCGCGGCAGTTGGGCAACGATGACGTCTATATGCCAATCACTCCGATGTTCCATGTGCATGCCTGGGGCATTCCCTATGTAGCGACCATGCTGGGCCTGAAACAGGTGTACCCCGGCCGCTACGAGCCCGAATTGCTGGTAGAGCTTTGGCGCAAGGAGAAAGTGACCTTCTCCCATTGCGTGCCGACCATCCTGCAGATGCTGCTTAACGCCAAGTCTGCTCAGGATGCGGACTTTGGCGGCTGGAAAATCATCATTGGCGGCAGCTCGCTGAACCGCAGCCTGTATCAGGCTGCCAAGGCCAGAGGCATCCAGCTCAGCGCCGCGTATGGCATGTCTGAAACCGGGCCACTGATTTCTGTCGCGCACATCAACGACGAACTGAAGGCCAGCAGCGAAGACGAGCAGATTACCTACCGCATCAAGGCCGGTGTGCCTGGCATGCTGGTAGAAGCAGCCATCGTCGATCAGCAAGGCAACTTCCTTCCGGCCGATGGCGAAACCCAGGGTGAGCTGGTCCTGCGTGCGCCCTGGCTGACCGAAAGCTATTTCCGCGAGCCTGAGAAAGGTGCTGAGTTGTGGGCGGGCGGCTGGCTGCACACTGGCGATGTGGCAACGCTGGACGATATGGGCTTCATCGATATTCGCGACCGCATCAAGGATGTGATCAAGACCGGTGGCGAATGGATTTCCTCGCTGGAGCTTGAAGACCTGTGCAGCCGGCATCCGGCTGTGCGCGAAGTGGCTGTGGTCGGTATCGCCGACCCGCAATGGGGTGAGCGGCCTTTTGCCTTGTTGGTGATTCGCGACGGCCATCAGCTTGATGCCAAGGGCTTGAAGGAGCATCTCAAACCGTTCGTCGAGCAAGGTCACATCAACAAGTGGGCAATTCCCAGCCAGATCGCGCTTGTTACTGAAATTCCCAAGACCAGCGTCGGCAAGCTAGACAAGAAGCGCATGCGTCTGGACATTGTGGAATGGCAGAACAGCAACAGCACGTTCCTTTCCACGCTCTGACACCATCTGCTTGCCGCGCCCGTCGGGCGCGGCAAGTGTCTGCGTCGCAGGTCCTGTTCTGCGACTTGCCAAATTTCCAATTTAATCCATTCTCCCTGCCACAGGTTTTTTAGCGGCCTTCCGGAAACGGGCGGGCCAGAGGCGTTGGTCCTGCAAATCACACTTTAGAGGGATCTAGCGTCAGGGCGTGCTGGCTATAGTCAGCACAGGGAATGAGCAAGAGCGGAGCTGGCTGTGTGTAGTGATTCGAAGACAGAGTCGTTTTTGGATTTTCCCACTGCCATAACAATAAAACACAAGGAGTAGCGTCGATGACAAGCACACCCCCATTCTGGCGTCGGGCCAGGCTGCCTCTGGCCGTCAGCTTTGCTTCCTCGCTCGCCGGCCCGGCCTTTGGCGTGACCTTCAACGTCGGTGAGATCGAAGGCAGTTTCGACTCATCGCTGTCGGTAGGTGCCAGCTGGTCGACTGCAAACCCCAATAAAAACCTGATCGGTGCCAACAATGGCGGGCGTGGTCTGTCGCAGACCTCCGATGACGGCCACTTGAACTTCAAGCGTGGGGAGACGTTTTCGAAGATTTTCAAGGGCATCCATGACCTGGAACTCAAGTACGGCGATACCGGCGTGTTCCTGCGTGGCAAATACTGGTACGACTTTGAGCTCAAGGATGAAAACCGCGAGTTCAAGGACATCAGCGACTCGGGCCGCAAAGAGGGCGCCAAGTCGTCCGGGTTTCAGTTGCTGGATGCGTTTGTCTACCACAACTATTCGATTGCCGATCAGCCGGGTGCGGTGCGCTTCGGCAAGCAGGTTATCAGTTGGGGTGAAAGCACCTTCATTCAGGGGGGCATCAACAGCGTCAACCCAGTCGATGTCTCGGCCTTTCGGCGTCCAGGCTCTGAAATCAAGGAAGGCCTGATCCCGGTCAACATGTTCTACCTGTCGCAAAGCCTGACCGACAACCTGTCTGCCGAGGGCTTCTACCAGCTTGAATGGGACCAGACTGTCGTCGACAACTGCGGCACCTTCTTCTCGCAGCCGGACGTGATCGCCGATGGCTGCAACAACAACCTCGCGGTATTGCGCAGCCGCAGCGGCCTGAACAGTTCGCTGACGGCTGCCGGTTTGCCAGCAGGCGCACGCGGCGCGGTGTTCAACTCGTTGTCGCAGCAGGGCGTAGTGTTCGGTAACCCGGATGAGGGCGCTGTGGTGCGCCGTGGGCCTGACCGCGATGCGCGTGACAGTGGCCAGTTCGGCTTTGCCTTGCGTTACAACTTCGAGCCGCTGGATACCGAGTTCGGTGCCTACATGATGAATTACCACAGCCGTGCGCCGATCTTCAGCGGACGCGGCGGCTCGGCTGCTTCGTTCAGCCCTCAAGGCCTGGTGGGCTCGCTGGTCCGTAACGGTATACCGGCAGCAACGGCGACGCGACTCGCACCCACGCTACTGCCGGTTGTCGTGGCAGGCAACTCCAGTTACTACGTCGAATACCCGGAAGACATCCGTCTGTACGGTCTGAGCTTCTCGACCACCTTGCCTACCGGCACCGCGTGGAGCGGCGAGATCAGCTACCGCCCGAATGCACCGATTCAGGTCAACACCACCGACATCCTGTATTCGGGTATTTCGCCGCTCAACCCCAACGTTTCGCTGCTGAGCGGGCAGCCCAATACCGATCAGCCCGGTTATCGCCGCAAGGAAATCACTCAACTGCAAACCACGTTCACCCAGTTCTTCGACCAGGTCATGGGCGCAGAGCGTCTGACGGTGGTCGGTGAAGTGGGCTGGACCCACGTGGGTGGCCTGGAAAGCACTTCCAAAATTCGCTACGGCCGTGACCCTGTGTACGGCCCTGGCCCGCTGCCTGGCGGCCAATGCGCGACGCTCAACGCAGGCACGCTGACCGGCGCCGAGCAGAACAACCTGACCCGTTATTGCGAAGACGACGGCTTTACCACGGCCAACTCCTGGGGCTACCGCGCCCGTGCCATCTGGGATTACAACAGTGTGTTTGCCGGGGTCAACCTCAAGCCGAGCGTGGCCTGGTCGCACGACGTCAAAGGCTATTCGCCGGGCCCTGGCGGCAACTTCGAAGAGGGACGCAAGGCCGTCAGCCTGGGGCTCGATGCCGAGTACCAGAACACCTACACCGCGAACCTTTCCTATACCAACTTCTTTGATGGCAAATACACCACGGTTGATGACCGGGATTTCGTGGCGCTCAGCTTTGGCATGAACTTCTAAGAGCATGGTTTTCAGGATGACGATGAATATGAAAATAACAAAAAGTCTGTTGCAAGCCGGGGTTCTGGGCATGTCGTTGCTGGCGACCAGCGTGATGGCGGCGGTCTCCGCCTCCGACGCGGCAAAGCTGGGTACCTCGCTGACGCCGATGGGCGCTGAAAAGGCTGGCAATGCGGCCAACACCATCCCTGCCTGGAGCCCGCTGCCGAAAAATGCCGGAGCGGTGGACAGCAAAGGGTTCCTCGCCAACCCGTATGCCAGCGAAAAGCCGTTGTTTACCATCACCGCGGCCAATGTAGAGCAGTACAAGGACAAACTCGCACCGGGCCAGTACGCGATGTTCAAACGTTATCCGGACAGCTACCGGATTCCGGTCTACCCGACCCATCGCGGTGCCACCGTGCCGGATGAAGTGTTTGCCGCCATCAAAAAGAACGCGACGACCACCAAACTGGTCGGTGGCGGCAGCGGTCTGGAAAACTTCGATACGGCCATCCCGTTTCCGATCCCGGCCAGTGGCGTCGAGGTTATCTGGAACCACATCACCCGTTACCGGGGCGGCAGCGTCAAGCGTCTGGTTACCCAGGCCACGCCGCAGCCCAATGGCTCGTACAGCCTGGTGTATTTCTACGATCAATTCGTGTTTCGCGACAAGATGAGGGATTTCGATCCGAAAAACCCGGGCAACATCCTGTTCTACTTCAAACAGGAGGTGACCGCCCCAGCACGTCTGGCGGGCGGTGTGCTGCTGGTGCATGAAACCCTGGATCAGGTTGCCGAACCGCGCTCGGCATGGCTGTATAACGCCGGTCAGCGCCGTGTAAGGCGTGCGCCGCAGGTTTCGTATGACGGGCCGGGCACCGCGTCGGATGGTCTGCGTACTTCCGACAACCTGGACATGTACAACGGCGCGCCTGATCGCTATGACTGGAAACTGATCGGCAAGCAGGAAATGTACATCGCCTCCAACAGCCACAAGCTGGACGATCCGACGCTCAAGTACGCTGACATCATCAAGGCTGGCCATATCAACCAGGACCTGACCCGCTATGAGCTGCGTCGCGTCTGGCACGTGACCGCCACCCTCAAGGAAGGTCAGCGTCATATCTACGCCAAACGTGACTTCTTCATCGACGAAGACACCTGGCAGGCCGCCGTTATCGACCACTATGACGGCCGTGGCCAGCTGTGGCGCGTTGCCGAGGCACACTCGGAAAACTACTACGACAAACAAGTGCCTTGGTACGCGATTGAAACCCTGTACGACCTGCAATCCGGTCGCTACGTGGCACTGGGCATGAAAAACGAAGAGAAGAGGGCGTATGAGTTCGGCTTCACTGCCGGCACCAGCGACTTCACCCCCAACGCGCTGCGTCAGGAAAGGGTTCGTTGATACCTGACCGATACACGCTGTAAATCAATGTCATGGCCATGTGCTTGAAAAGCCCCTTTAATGGGGCTTTTTCACGTAGAGGACATGGTCTTATAAGCTGTAGGAATTTTGTTACAGTCTTTTCCGTGATGACCTTTCAAAAGAGGCGATTTACCCGCTAGTCTCCGAACACCGCTATGCCGCGACAACGATTTTCACACGAGCCGGCCATGACTGATCTGTCCCGAATGCAAGGGTTCGCAGACAGCGCGATTCCTGCGTTGGAGGGGCGTTTTTTTCGCCCGCCACTCCCTGAGGGTTACGTCCCTCGTTCCCGCCTGTGCCAACGCCTCGAGGACGGGCTGAGCGGCAGGCTGCTGCTGGTATGCGCCCCGGCCGGGTTTGGCAAGAGTTCGCTGGCCGTCGAGTTCTGTCAGGGCTTGCCGGACAAATGGCAGAACGTATGGCTGGGGCTGAGCGCGCGGGACAGCGACCCGGGTCGTTTTCTGGAGCGTTTGCTGGGCAGCCTGCAGCAGTTTTTCCCGCAACTGGGCACGCAGGCAATGAGCCTGCTGAAAATGCGTCAGCGCCATCAGCCGTTCGCGTTCGAGGAATGGCTCGACGGTCTGCTCGACGAACTGGCCATGCACCTGATGCTGAGCAAACCGCTGCTGTTGGTGCTGGATGATTATCATCTGGCCCAAGGCCCGGTGCTTGACCGCTGCCTGCAGTTTTTTCTCAATCATTTGCCGGTTGGGCTGGTGGTCATGGTGACCAGCCGACAGCGCCCGGACTGGCACCTGGCACCTGGCACGCCTGCGTCTGACGCGCCAGTTGCTGGAAATCAACGAGCAGGATCTGCGCCTGACGCACGCGGAATCAATGGCAGTGCTGGACCGCCATAGCAGCTCGCTCGACAGTGAGGTGCTGCAAAACCTGATTCAGCGTAGCGAAGGCTGGGTGGCCGGGTTGCGATTCTGGTTGCTGGCAGCGTCTGAAGCGGGTGATGAAAGCGCTTTGTCGCAGGCGCTGCGCGGTAGTGAGGTGCTGATTCGCGAGTACCTGCTTGAAGAGGTGATCGACTGCCTGCCGGCCGATGTTCAGGCGTTTCTTTATGACACTGCGTGTCTTGAGCGTTTTTGCGTCGGGCTGTGCGACGCCGCGCGGGACAGCCATGACAGCGTCGAGATGATCCGTTATCTACAGGCGCATCAGGTCTTTTTGGTGCCGCTGGACGAGCAGGGCCACTGGTTTCGCTATCATCATCTGTTTTCCGATCTGTTGCGCGCGCGTCAGGCTGGCGGCGCGCAACCGACCCGGCTGCACCTTAACGCCTGTCGCTGGTTCAGCACTCAGGGCCAGCTGGATGAAGCGGTGGAACAGGCATTGCGCGCCGGGCATCTGGATGTGGCCGCCAATCTGGTGCAGAGCCTCTCTGAAGAGCAATTGCTGGCCGAGCAGAATGTCGGCATGTTGCTGCGCTGGAAGATGGACTTGCCGGATGATCTGTTGACCAGCACGCCACGCTTGATTGTGCTCTACGCCTGGGCGCTGGGGCTGGCCTGCCAACTGGACGCCGCCGAGGAACTGGCCAATCAATTGAGCCGGTTCCTGCCAGCGCCCTCGGCGACTGCGCAAAAATCCATGCTCGCCCAGTGGCTGGCGCTCAGCGGCATCATCGCGCGTGGCCGTGGAGACAGTGAAAAGACCGAACGCTATTGCACTGAAGCCCTGCTGACCTTGCCGGAAAAACGCTATGGCCAACGGCTTGTCTGCCTGTCGACGCTGGCCAACCTTGCGGTTGCCAATGGTGATCTGTGGCGCGCCCGCGTGTTGAATCGTGATGCGCTTGAGCTGGCACAGCGGGTTGCCAATCCACTGTTCGAAGCGCTGGCGCATTACGATCGCGCCAGGGTCTTGCAGGCTCGAGGCGAAATTCTGCGTGCGCTTGATGAAGTACGACGAGGGCAGCAGCGCCTCAAAGGGTTGTCCACCGTGCGCTTGTACGCAGTTCGCGCGCGCCTGACGCTGTATGAAGGCTATTTGCTGACCCTGCGCCTGCAAGTGGACCAAGGGCGGGTTTTATTGCTGGCCGGGCTGGCCGAAGCGCGCGCCTGTCGCGACATCAGTGTGCTGATCGGCCACTGCGTGATTGCCACCATGGAGGGCTGCGCCGGTCGGTTTGCCGAAGCTTTCGCCGAACTCGCCGAGGTCGAACGTTTGATGCACATCTGGGATGTGCCACCGATCTACTATCTGGCGATGGTGACTCTGGTGAAATGCGAATTGTGGCTGCTGCAAGGGCGCATGGACCTCGCCGAAGCCTGGTTGTTGCGCCTGACTCAGGCCTACAACGGCGAGCCGGGCGCTGCGGCCCCCGAGTGTCATCCGCAACTGCCACAACACATCGAATTGCAGCGTGCGGTGCTGGATCGACTGCAGGGTGATGATGTTGCCAGCGAGCAACGTTTGCAGGCGCTGGAGCGGCATGCCCGGGAGGTGGGCGCGCCACTGCTCGGGCTTATCGCGATGACTCAGCAGATAGGTCTGCTGCTGAGCCAGACGCGTCGCGACGAAGCGCGAGAGCTGCTGCTGCGCAGCCTGCAGTCAGCGGCCGGAGGGGCTCTTATTCCCTTCAAAACGCTGCTGGGCGAGCATTCCCAGTGGCTGCATGAGCAACTGCTGCAACTGCCGTCCTGCAAGGTTCGCGAGGCCTTGCTGGAAGAACTCCCGGCCTCCTGCACGCCGACACTCGAACCTGCGCATGGCAGCGACTGCCTGAGTGTGCGTGAGCTGGGCGTACTGCATTTGATTGCACAGGGCTGTTCCAACCAGGAGATCAGCGAGCAACTGTTCATTTCCCTGCATACCGTCAAGACTCACGCCAGCCACATCAACAGCAAACTGGGCGTCGAGCGGCGTACCCAGGCGGTGGCGAGGGCGAAGGTACTGGGCTTGCTGGGTTAGCCGGCAGGGCGACTCATCAACTGATCAGGCCGGGCTGCCCGCCCACAGCGTATCAACCTCTTCCAGCCCCCAGTCGGTCGGCGTTTCGATTTTGACGATCGCGTCCGGGTCGGCAAAACTGCCCAGATCGATGATCTGCGCAGCGAACGTCTTGCCGGTCCGCGCCGACATGAAGACCTTCACCCTCGGTTTCAGCAGCGACGCCTCACTTTGCTCGACCACAACGCCGAGACGCCCGCTTTCCAGACGCACCAGCGTACCGGTCGGGTATATGCCCACGGTCTTGACGAAGCATTGAAACACCACATCATCAAAATGGCCTTTCCATGAAGCCATCTCGCGAATCGAATGGGCAACGCCCCAGCCCTTTTTGTAGGGGCGGTCGGAAGTAATGGCGTCATACACATCGCAGACTGCGCCCATGCGCGCAAAGATGCTGATCTGGTCGCCTTTCAGGCCGTGGGGGTAGCCCGAGCCGTCGACCTTCTCATGATGATGCAGGCAGACATCCATTACCGTCGCCGCCACGGGCTGATTTTCCTTGAGGATCTTCAGACCCAGTTCCGGGTGAGCCTTCATGATCTCGAATTCGTCATGGGTGAGGCGGCCCGGTTTATTGAGCACTTGCGGAGCAATCATCATTTTGCCGACATCGTGCATCAGCCCGGCCACACCCGCTTCGCGCACCTGATCATCAGGCAGGCCCATGCGTCTGGCGAGCGCAACCATCAGCGCGCAGACCGCCACCGAATGCATGTAGGTGTACTCGTCGGACGTTTTCAAGCGTGACAGGCTGATCAGCGCATGCGGGTGGCGCAGGATCGAACTGGAGATTTCTTCCACCAGCAACTGCACGTTGTCGACATCCATCGCCTGGCCCATGCGGGCTTCGGTAAACATGGCCATGACCGCGTTTCTGGCTCTACCGCAAATGGCCCGGGCGCGCAGGACTTCCTTGTCCAGACTGGCTGGTGCGGTGTCATGTATGGAGGGTGCTGGTGCTGTTTGGGGTGCCAGTACACGGCTTTTGCCGGTTTCGATCCAGACTTCCCGGGTGCCCGATTGCTGGATGCGCTTGAGCACCTCGACGTCAGCAAGCATGACTTCGACCAAGCCTATCCAGAATGGATCGTTGGTCCAGCGGCGACAGATTTTATGGATGTGCATGCCAAGGGCAAGCTCAGCGACAGGGATTTTTTTCAGCATGCTCAGTCACCCGGGTGTGTTGGCACGGCAGGCAACGGGCAAGCGAAGAAAGCAGACGGCCAACTGCCAGATGAGGCCAGCAGAGTGCAAGAGCTACCGATCGACATGATTTCACCTCGTTGACTGCAAGGATCATCCTGATCTCAAGGTGCCAGTATAGGGCGCTGCCTGCGAAAAAATCTTGTCTATTTGTTGTGTCAGCAACCCGTCAGGCAGCCCGCAGTGCCCTGTGCAAAACAGGCGCAGTGTAGATTTCCTGACGCGTTCAAGTGCTGAAAAGTATTTTCAGGCAGCCGGTGCCGCACCTGGCAAGTGATGATACTGACGGGCAAAGTACACCAAGGCGTCTGACTCACCCTGATCCCTTATATCCAGCACTTGGCAAAAGAGAATGTCATGTGTGCCGACGCTGACGGATTGGGTCACCTTGCAGTCGAGGGCCAGTTTGGCGCTGTTCAGTATCGGCGCACCCGTCACCCCGCTTTCCCACTGGCCACCGTCAAAACGCTCCTGCTGTGAGCGCTTGCCACCGAACAGGTTGGACAAGTCCTGCTGACCGTTGCCCAGTGTGTTGACGCATAACAGGCCGTTCTCGATGAAGGTTTCATACACCGAGGCGCTGCGATTGATACAAACCAGTAGCGTGGGAGGCTGATCGGTCACGCTGCAGACCGCTGTCGCAGTAAAACCGGCGCGACCGCCGGGGCCATCGGTGGTGATGACGTTGACGGCTGCGGCGAGGCTGGACATTGCATCGCGAAACGCCAGCTGGCTGACCGGGTCAGCGGGGAGGGTGGCAAGGGCTTCAGAGTCGGCATGCATGGGATGAGTCCTTTCAGGTCTGTGCGTTGAGAAAGTCGAGCAGGGTGCGTTGGAAGGGCAATGGGTCGGTGATGTTCGAGGCGTGGCCGCCATATTCCAGCAGCACCAGCCTGGCGTTGGGCAGTGCCTCGGCGAGATGTTGCGATTGTTGCCAGGGCACCAGCATGTCGTCGCGGTTGGCAATCAGCAGGGTCGGCGTCTGGATACGAGCCAGACTTGCCTCAACGTCGAAGGTTTGCAGTGCATGAATACGTCGCAGCAGGTTGTCGGTGCCGGGAAAATGCGCCAGCGCATGGGCCTCGTCATCGGCCAGCCGGGCACCGTTGGCGGCGATCCAGTCTGCCGGGTACAGAAACAGTGCCTGCGCTTGCACGTAGGCGTCCGGCCCGCTGTTCAACAGCAGTTTTTTGCGCACTGAAAAGCAGCGCGCGCTGTGTGGGTTGGGGCTGCTCCACGCATTGATCAGCACATGACTTTGCAACAATTCGGGGCGCAACAGCGCAATCTCCAGGCCCACCAGCCCGCCCAGCGCATGGCCCATGAAATGGCAACGCTGGATACCGAGCGAGTCGAGCAGGGTCAGCAATTCCATGGCCATATGGCGGATCGAATAGTCTGCCGGCAAATCCGCAGGGCTGCGTCCAGTCCCAGCGTGATCGTAGACCAGTACGTCATGGTCGCGGGTCAGCGCCGCCAGGTCATCCGCCCAGTAACGGCTGGATCCGCCCAACCCGGAACTGAGCACCAACAGGGGCGCATCGGCATGCTGACATCGATGAATTTCATGAAACATGCACGTTCTCCGGGTGGGCTTCAGGTCGGTTTTTAAGTCAGTGCTCAGCCAATGTGGGCGATGCTGGCGATCTCGATCAGGGCCTCGGGTTTCACCAGGCCGCACTGGATGCAGTAACGGGCCGGTTTCTCGCCCGCGAAGTATTCGGCGTACACCTCGTTGACCTTGGCGTAATCGGCCCAGTCGCGAATCATGATCATGTTGAAGGTGACATCGTCCATTGTCCCGCCAGCGGTTTCGACCACGCTTTTGATGGTTTCCAGCACATGACGGGTCTGGGCGGTCGCATCGCCGACGTGCACCACGTTGTTGTCCTTGTCGAACGGTAACGTGCCCGAAACGTAGAGCACGCCATCGGCCATGGAGCCCGGCACGAACGGAGCAATGGGCTTGGTGGTGCCAGCAGGAATAATCGCTTTCTTGGTCATGCGTATGTCCTCACGAGGGTTGCCCGACAGGGCTGAAGGTGGTGCAGAAGTCATCGACGCTGGAAATCCAGCCGAAGAAGGTTTCGATGTTGAATAGCGCAGCTTGCTGAGCGAAGTCGGGGCCTGCCTGATGGGTTGCATCGGCCAGCACTACGCCGAAGTACTCCAGGTGGAAACCGTCACGCAGGGTGGATTCAACGCACACATTGGTGGCGATGCCGGTGAATACCAGGTTACGAATGCCGCGGCTGCGCAACACGCTGTCAAAACTGGAATTGAAGAAGCCGCTGTAACGGATTTTCGGCACCACAATGTCGCCAGGCTGTGGCTTGAGTTCATCGACCAGTTGATAGTCCCATCCGCCTTTGGCCAGCAGTTGCCCTTCGAGCTCCGGGCGCTTGCGCATGGTTTTCAGGGCATTGGACTTATGCCAGTTCGGCGAGCCGGGCCCTCCCGCCTCGACATAGGCCGGGTCCCAGCCATTCTGGAAAAATATCACCGGGATGCCTGCTGCACGCGCTGCGGCACAAGCCTTGTTGATATTGACGATAACCGGCCCGGTACTGCTGACATCGAACCCGGCAAGGTCCAGATAACCCCCCAGCGATGCGTAGGCGTTCTGCATGTCGACGACCACCAGCGCTGTTTCGCCGGGTTTCATGCGCAGCGGCTCGGGACGGGCGTGCAGCACACGGGCGGGTTGCCCGTCCGGCAGGTCGACGCCTGCGACAGTTGCCGAAGCATTCATCAGACCACCTCCTTGAGCTGCGCGATGTGCTTGCGACTGGTCATCAGCGGCTGGATTTTCTCGCCGAAATCCTCGACGCCTTTCACGAAGTCATCGAAGGTCAGCATCACGCCCTGAGTCCCCGGCACACTGGCGACTTCATCGAGCATTCGCGCCACGGTGGCCCAAGAGCCGACCAGCGTGCCCATGTTGATGTTGACCGCCGAGGTCGGGTCGGCCATCTGCCGCAGGTTCGAACCGGCGCTCTTATCCGCCGAGCCCTTCTCGCTCAACCAGGCGATGGCCTCTTCGTCGGCACCGTCCTTGATGTGCTCCCAGCGAGCCCTTGCCGCTTCATCGGTATCGTCGGCGATGATCATGAACAGCACGCAGGAGGTAACGTTGCGGCCGGTCTTTTCGTTGGCTTCGATCAGTTTCTGTGCGGTGGGCGCAAACGCAGTAGGGGTGTTCACGCCCTTGCCGAAGCAGAAGTTGTAATCGGCGTACTGCGCTGAGAAAGCCATGCCTGCTTCGCTTTGACCGGCGCAGATCAGCTTCATGTCGGCCTTTGGACGAGGGCTGACGCGGCAGTCCTGCATGCTGAAATGCTCGCCCTTGAAATCACTGCTGCCGGTGGCCCACAGGTCGCGCAGAACCTGGGCGTATTCGGCCAGGTATTCATAGCGGGTATGGAAGAACTCATCGCCGGGCCACAGGCCCATCTGCTCGTATTCGGGTTTCTGCCAGCCGGTGACCAGGTTGATCCCGAAGCGGCCGTTGGAGATCGAATCGATGGTCGAGGCCATGCGTGCCGCGATGGCAGGTGGAATGGTCAGAGTGGCCACGGTGGCGAACAGCTGGATCTTGCTGGTCACTGCCGCCAGACCCGCCATCAGCGTGAAGGACTCCAGGTTGTGCTCCCAGAACTCTGTCTTGCCGCCGAAGCCGCGCAGTTTGATCATCGATAACGCAAAGTCGAAACCGTAGCCCTCGGCCGTCTGCACGATCTGTTTGTTCAGCTCGAAAGTCGGCATGTACTGCGGTGCGTTGCTGGAAATCAGCCAGCCGTTGTTGCCGATGGGGATGAAGATACCGATGTCCATATAAGGCCTCTCTGCGTTGGTCGATGCGTGCCAGAGCACTTGATTCATCTCTTAATTCGCCATTGCATTAAGCGGGCCATAAATTTTTATTGTTTTTATTCAATTGCTTACAAATAAAATTCATTTTTTGCAGACCATTTGGTCTGAATCAGAGCACTTGGTTTGTGCAGGGCGCACGCAGATGGGGCAGAGTCGACCGGCTGGGTAACCCATATCGACAAAACAGCTGCGCCCGTTAAGATGCCCGCTCATTTCGGCATCACTGGATGGATGTGCGTGAACAAGAAACCTCCTGTGACGGAGCCCGCGAGCAAGCGCGGACGCAAGGTCAAGCCCGAAACCGTGGTCAAGACCACTCGCGAGCCCAGCGCTACTTCACTGAAGCGGCGCATGCGCCTGATGGAAGGCAAGCGCACGCTGATTCTCGATGCGGCGCTGGAGATATTTTCCCGCTATGGCGTGCACGGCAGCAGCCTGGATCAGGTCGCGAGCCTGGCGGATGTTTCCAAGACCAACCTGCTGTATTACTTCAGCAGCAAGGATGATCTGTACCTCAACGTACTGCGTCAGTTGCTTGAAGTCTGGCTGAGCCCGCTGGTGCATTTCACTGCCGACAAGGAGCCGGTGCAGGCTATCGGCGCCTACATCAAGGCCAAACTGGAAATGTCCCGTGATCACCCGGCCGAATCACGGCTGTTCTGTATGGAAGTGATGCAGGGCGCGCCGCTGATTCAGGGCGAGTTGCAGCACCCGTTGCGCGACACGGTGCAGGCCAAGGTGGCAGTCATTCAGCACTGGATCGACAGCGGCCAGTTGGCCCCGATCAACCCGCACCATCTGATTTTCACCCTGTGGGCGACCACTCAGCATTACGCCGATTTCCGCACTCAGGTCGAGGCCGTGACCGGCAAGACGCTGGACGACCCGGTGTTTTTCGAAGAAGTGCTGGCGAGCCTGCGCAGCATGATCATGGACGGCATCCTGCCGCGTACTGCCTGAAAAATTGCGCGGGCCCCGACACGCGCACCCTGGACGCGCAGTGAATGCAGGTCATGCACAAACCAAGTGCTCTGATTCAGACCATTTGATCTGTTCTGCGCGGTGAAATCGAGTCAGGCCGTTGTTCCATAGCGTTTTCCCGGTAGTGGCATGGATGCTGCTACGGCCTGAGAGTCGGCCACGTGCTGCCCTCATCGGCCATTACCATCAGGAAAACGTCTATGTACAAGAAACTGTTGCCCGGGACATTGTGTGCGGCTGTAGCGTTCGGGGCCGCCGGCTTCGCTCAGGCCGAGGGCTTGACCCTGAAGGGACCTGCGAAAATCGCCATGGTCTACATCAGCCCGCGCAATGATGGCGGCTGGACTCAGGCATTCGATGAGGCGCGCGTGAAGCTTGAGAAGGATCTGGACACAAAAATCCAGTTCGTTGAAAGCGTGCCCGAGAACGCCGCTGCCATTACCCCAGTGGTCGACCGGCTCATCGCGCGCGGAGCCAATATCATCGTCGGTACTGCATTCGGTTACTCAGACACCTTCCTTGCGCTGGCAAAAAAATATCCTGATGTCGCGTTCCTGAACGGCTCGGGCACCACCAACGCGGCGAACCTCGAATCGTTTTATGGCCGTACCTACGAGAGCCAGTACCTGTGCGGCATGGCCGCTGGTGCTGCGTCGAAAACCGGCAAGCTGGGCTTCGTCGCCGCCAACCCGTTCGGCCAGGTCAACTGGACCATCAACGCCTACGAATTGGGTGCCCGGCAGATCAATCCGAAAGCCACCGTCACTGTGGTTTATACCGGCGCCTGGAATGACCCGGTCAAGGAGCGCGCGGCAACCATGGCATTGATCGACAACGGCGTCAATGTGGTCGGCCAGCACGTCGACAGCCCGACACCGCAGATCGTCGCTCAGGAGCGCGGCATTCATGGCACCGGCCACCATCGGGATCTGAGCGAGTTTGCCCCCAAGGCAACCGTCTGTTCCTCGTTGTGGGTCTGGGACCGCTTCCTGGGGCCAGAGCTCAAAAAGGTCATCGCGGGCAACTGGACCCCGCCCGCCAACGGTGCACTGCTGTCGATGCAGCAGGGCGGCACCGATATCACGCTGAGCAAAGACCCGATCATTTCGGAAGACAATCGCAAGAAGATCATGGCCGAGCGTGACGAACTGCTGGCAGGCAGGAAAATCATCTACAGCGGACCGCTGGCGGACCGTGACGGCAAGGAGCGAGTTGCGGCCGGTCAGCAATTGTCTGACCCGGATCTGTGGAAAATGGACTGGTTTGTCGAAGGCGTGAAGACTCAGCAATGAGTCAGGTCAACGCGCTGCAACTCACTGGCATCAGTAAATCGTTCGATGGCTTCAAGGCGCTGATCGATGCCGACTTCACCGCCTGTTGGGGCGAAGTGCATGCGTTGCTGGGCGAGAACGGTGCAGGCAAGTCATCGCTGATGAACATTGCAGCCGGGCTGTACGCACCGGAAACCGGCACGCTGCTGCTGGACGACAACCCGGTTCAGCTTCAGGGGCCCAGGGACGCCAGCCGTTACCGGATTGGCATGTTTCACCAGCACTTCAAGCTGGTGAAGCCCTTTACAGTGGCGCAGAACATTCTGTTGGCACTGCCCGAGCAACCGGGCGAAGGCAGCTATCGAAAGCGTCTGCGTGCGCTGGAGCAAGAGATTGTCAGCAAGGCGGACGAACTGGGGTTTGCGATTGACCCTGCCCGGACCGTCGACAGCCTGTCGGTTGCCGAGCAGCAGCGCGTCGAGATTCTCAAGGTGCTGCTGGCCGGTGCGCGCATTCTGATCCTTGATGAGCCGACCGCAGTCCTGACCGATCAGGAGGCCGAACGTTTGCTGCTGACCGTTCAGGCCTTTGCGCGGCAGGGCGCTGCGGTGATTCTGGTGACGCACAAGATGGCCGACGTCAAACGCTATGTCGACCGTGTGACCGTGATGCGCGGCGGGCGCACCGTGCAGACTGTTGACCCGCAGAAGGTGAGTGTCGAGCAACTGGTGCAACTGACCGTGGGCGAGTCGGTGCCGGTCGCAGAACATCATTGCGCAATGCCTGGTGAGGTGCGTTTACAGGTACGCGATTTGCGCAGCGTCGACGGCGCACTCAACGGTGTGAACATGACCCTGCACGCCGGGCAGATCTACGGTATTGCAGGCGTTGGCGGTAATGGTCAGGCCGAACTGGCCAACGCATTGATGGGGCTGCCGCAGGCCACCGAGGGCGAAATCCACATGGCCTCTTTTGGCGACCTGCGCAGTGCGTCAGCTGATCAGCGTCGGCAACTGCGCATCGCTTCCATCCCGGCGGACCGCTACGGCGCGGCGCTGGCCGGGTCGCTGTCGGTGGCCGAGAACTTCGGCATCGGCAACATCCATAGCGGGCAATACGGTTCTTTCTGGCGTCTGGGCTACAAGCGCCTGAAACAGGACGCGCAACGCGCAGTGGCGGACTTCGATGTGCAGGGCGTGCGCTCTCTCGACCAGAAAGCTGCACTGCTGTCGGGCGGCAACGCACAGAAACTGGTGATCGCCCGTGAATTCAGCCGCGACCCGCAATTGGTGCTGGTGCATAGCCCGAGCCGTGGCCTGGACGTTCGTGCCACACAGGCGGTGCATGCCCGCCTGCGCGCGGCACGCGATGCAGGCGCTGCGGTGCTGGTGATCAGCGAAGACCTGGACGAAGTATTGAGCCTGGCTGACCGTATCGGCGTAATGAACGGCGGGCGTATTGTCGCCGAGTTCGATTACCCCGCTGACCGTCAGGCTATCGGCAAAGCGATGGTGAGCCATGAGTGACACAACTGCATTGCAACAGACTGCTCCGGCACGCCAACCGTTGCTGTCGCGCCGCTACACGCTGGAACTTCGTCAGCAGACTGGCTGGCCCTTGCAGGCGCTGATCATAGCCCTGGCGTTGCTGGTCGGCCTGGCGATCTGTACCACTATCCTGATTCTTGCCGGGGTGCCTGCTGACGAGTTGCTCAACGAATTCGTCGTTCAAACGGTGTTCGATGCCCAAAACTTCAAGGCTGTGCTGTTTCAGGCGTCGCCGATGATTATGGTCGGCCTGGCCGGGTGCATGGCGTTTCGTGCGCGCTTCTGGAACCTGGGGCTGGAGGGCCAGATGATCTGGGGAGCGATTGGTGCCACGGCGATTTCGCTGTTCCAGGTGGGGTCGGAAGTTCTGCGCCTGCCGCTGATGATGGCGGCGGCTGTGATCTGCGGGTTGCTGTGGAGCCTGGGGCCGGTGCTGTTGAAGCTCAAGTGGCAGGTCAACGAGATCATCTCGACCCTGATGCTCAATTACATCGCCGCCAACTTCCTTCTGCATCTGGTTTATGGCAGTTGGAAGGACCCGCGAGACAACTTTCCCTACTCGCCTGCGTTTCAAAGCTTTGAGCGTTTGCCTGATCTGTTTGCGGGGTATAACGCAGCGATCCCCTTGGCGCTATTGGTCACCGGCCTGACCCTGTGGTTTGTCGGCGTCTCGCGGGCCGGGCTGTACCTGCGCTTCGTCGATGCCAACCCGAAGGTCGCCGGGGCTGTGGGTGTGCCGGTGCGCAAGATGATTATCGGCACTGTGCTGCTTTCAGGTGCACTGGCAGGGCTCGCAGGTTTCGTTGTGACGTCCGGGCAGGAAGGGCGCCTTACCCAGTCGTTCTATCAGGGATACGGTTTTTCCGGGATTCTCATCGCCTTTCTGGCCCGCAATAACCCGGTGGCCGCCACCGTGGTCGCGCTGCTGATCGCCATGCTGTTCGTGGCCGGGCGCAACCTGCAGGTGTTCTATCAGATTCCGTTTTCGATGGTGCAACTGATCCAGGCAATCCTGGTGATTTGCGTCGCGTCGTCGGACTTTTTCATCCGCCATCGCCTGCGGCGCATTCAGGCAGGAGAACGTTGATGGAGCTTATTTCCCACTGGTTGGGCAGCGCACCGGATTTCGCCGTGCCGTTTGCGCTGGCCGCACTGGGCCTGATCCTCATCGAGCGCAGCGGTGTACTGGCGCTGGGCGTCGAGGGGCTGATGCTGGTCGGCGCATTGGCGGGCATCGGTATGCAGTTGAGCCTGGGCTCGCCTGGTCTTTCGCTGCTGGCGTCGATGGTGGCGGCAGGTCTGGTTTCGTTGCTGTTTGCGCTGATGGTGTTGGTGCTGCGGATCAATCAGGTGATTGCCGGCCTGGCGCTGGTGTTCTTCTGTCAGGGTTTGACCGGGCTGCTGGGTACGCTGCTTGGCTGGACCAACCGGCCAGTCAGCGGCTTGCAGGCGTTGGAACTGTGGCCTTTGTCCGAGCTGCCGGTGGTGGGCAGGGTGTTTGTTCAGAACCCACTGGTGTATTTGACCGTGGTGATTTTCATTGCGGTGGTCTGGCTGCTTGACCGCTCCCGAACCGGGCTGCGTTTGCGGGCGGTTGGCGAGAACCCGCAGGCCGCCGATGCCGCAGGCATTTCTGTGTTGGGTTACCGCCTGGCGGCGATTGTCGCCGGTTCTGCATTGATGGGGCTGGCGGGCGGCTTCATTGCCGTACTCAGTACCAAGATGTGGATCGCGGACATGACAGGCGGACGCGGCTGGATTGCGGTTTCACTGGTGATCTTCGCTCGCTGGTCGCCCTGGCGTGCGTTGGCCGGTGCTTTGCTGTTCGGTGGCATCGAGGCGCTGATTCCGCAATTGGCGGCCACGGGGGTGCGCCTGCCTCAGTATTTCGTCTTGATGACGCCCTACGAGGTCACGTTGTTGGTGATGGTCTGGGTGGCAAGCGGCAAGCGTCAATCCAGCAGTCAGCCGGGTGCGTTGGGCGAGCCTTATATTCGTGAGGAACGACGCTGAGCAAAACACGTCAAGCGCCGTAATACGGGCGGTTCAGCAGGGGTTAAGGAATTTTTGACAGCCGGCATGCTCTAATCCGGTTACCAGCGTTCGTCAAAACCAGGAGCTCCTGAATGTTTACCTCGCGTCGTTTGATCATTGTTGCCACCGCCGTAGCCATGCTGTCGGGCTGTGCAACATCCAATCCCTATGACAATCAAGGCCAGGCGCAAAGCTCCGGTGGCATGAGCAAAACAGCCAAGTACGGCGGACTCGGCGCATTGGCCGGTGCAGTAGCAGGTGCCGCCATCGACCACAATCATCGTGGCAAGGGCGCATTGATTGGTGCTGCCGTTGCGGGCGCTGCATCGGCGGGGTATGGCTATTACGCAGACAAGCAGGAAGCAGCATTGCGCGCGAGCATGGCCAATACTGGCGTCGAGGTGCAGCGTCAGGGTGACCAGATCAAACTGATCATGCCGGGTAACATCACGTTCGCAACGGACTCTTCGGCAATCGCCAGCAGCTTCTATTCGCCGCTCAACAACCTGGCGAATTCACTCAAGCAGTTCAACCAGAACAACATTGAAATCGTCGGTTACACCGACAGCACCGGCAGCCGCCAGCACAACATGGACCTGTCGCAGCAGCGCGCACAAAGCGTTGCGACTTACCTGACTTCGCAGGGCGTTGATCAATCGCACCTGTCAGTGCGCGGCGCGGGCCCCGACCAACCGATTGCCAGCAACGCCGATGTCAATGGCCGCGCCCAGAACCGCCGCGTAGAGGTCAACCTCAAGCCGATTCCGGGTCAGCAGTACTGATCAACAACGTTGCGTCGCGGGTTGGTTGAATGCGGGGCAAAGTGGGAGCGAGCTTGCTCGCGAAGGCGATGGCTAAAACGCTAGTTTTGCGTCGGCCTTTATGGCCTCTTCGCGAGCAAGCTCGCTCCCACGAGTCACTATCAATGCTGCGCTGGATACTGCTCATGCAGGCTGTCCAGCAGCCGGTCTTTTTCTTCCCATAGCGCATTGATCCACTGCTGGAATTCCAGGCGGTACTCGTCGTCCTGGTCGTAGTTCCTGCCGAGAAACTGCTGCGGGATTTTGATCTCTTCGAAGTGGGCAACCACTTCCCTCACATTGCCGCACAACAGGTCCCAGTAGCCGGGTTGCCCGCCCGGGTAGTGGATGGTCACGTTGATGATCGACTCCAGCTGTTCGCCCATCGCATCGAGCACGAAGGCAATGCCGCCAGCCTTGGGTTTGAGCAAGTGGCGGAAGGGCGAGTTCTGCTGCGCGTGCTTACCGGCGGTGAAGCGCGTGCCTTCTGCGAAGTTGAAAATCCCCACCGGGTTGTGACGAAACTTCGCGCAGGTGCGGCGGGTGGTTTCCAGATCCTTGCCTTTCTTTTCCGGGTGTTTCGCAAGGTACGCCTTGGAGTAACGCTTCATGAACGGAAAACCCAACGCCCACCACGCCAGACCGATGATCGGGACCCAGATCAACTCCTGCTTGAGGAAGAATTTCAACGGACGAATGCGCCGGTTGAGCACGTATTGCAAGACCATGATGTCGACCCAGCTCTGGTGATTGCTGGTGACCAGATACGAGTGTTTGTAATCGAGCCCTTCCAGCCCGCTCAGGTGCCAGCGGGTGTGGCAGAGCAGCTTGATCCAGGCATTGTTGTTGCCGATCCAGGTTTCATGGATGTGGCTCATCAGCCAGTCGGTAAAGCGCTGTGCCGCAGAGAAGGGCAGGCAAATCTTGAGGATCGTGACCGCGAACAGCACCGTGCAACAGACGATGGTGTTCAGCGCCAATAACAGCGATGCGATGACGCCGCGCAACGGGGCAGGCAGGAAATCCATGAAGGAGATGGCTCCGGAAGTTGTCGGAAGCCGCAGATGGGTCTGCGGCATCATGAGTAGGCATCAGGACAGCGTGTCGGCCTGTATCGCCGTCAGTGCGATGGTATAGACGATGTCATCCACCTGTGCGCCACGTGGCAGGTCGTTCACCGGCTTGCGCAGGCCTTGCAGCATCGGGCCAAGGCTTACACAGTCGGCACTGCGTTGCACCGCCTTGTAAGTGGTATTGCCAGTATTGAGGTCCGGGAACACGAACACGTTGGCACGTCCTGCCACCGGGCTGTCCGGAGCCAGCTGTCGGGCGACATGTTCGTTGGCGGCCGCATCATACTGCAGCGGCCCGTCGATCAATAGATCGCGCCGGGTTTCCCGTGCCAGTTGCGTTGCTTCGCGGACCTTCTCCACTTCTTCGCCGCTGGCCGAGTTGCCGCTGGAATAGCTGATCATCGCTACCCGTGGCGAAATGCCGAACGCAGTGGCTGAGTCGGCGCTTTGCAAGGCGATCTCGGACAGCTCGCTGGCACTCGGATGCGGGTTCATGATGCAGTCGCCGTACATCAGCACCTGCTCGGGGAACAGCATGAAAAATACCGAAGACACCAGCGTGCAGCCCGGCGCGGTCTTGATCAGTTGCAGGGCAGGCCGGATGGTGTTGGCGGTGGAGTGAATGACGCCCGATACCAGCCCGTCGACTTCGTCCAGCGCCAGCATTACGGTGCCGATGACCACCGGGTCTTCGAGCTGTTGCTCGGCCATGGGCGCGTTCAGGCTTTTGTTTTTGCGCAGTTCCACCATTGGCGCAACATAGCGCTCGCGAATCAGCTCCGGGTCAAGAATCTCCAGCCCCGGTGGCAGCTCGATACCGTGTGCCTGAGCCACGGCCTGCACCTCCTCGGGTCTGGCCAGTAACACACAGCGCGCGATACCGCGCGCCTGGCAGATGGCTGCCGCCTGAATGGTCAGCGGTTCGTTGCCTTCGGGCAGGACAATACGCTTGTTGGCTGCCTGCGCTCGCTGGATCAGTTGATAGCGAAACACGGCAGGCGACAGGCGCAACTCGCGGGGTGTTCCGCAGCGCTGGTGCAGCCAGCCGGCGTCCAGATGGCCGGCCACGAAATCGGTGATGTTTTCCGCGCGCTCGCGGTCATCGATGGGGATTTCCTTGTTTAACTGATTGAGCCGGTTTGCCGTGTCATAGGAACCGCTGCTGACCGACAGCACAGGCAGACCGGCCTGGAATGCACCTCGGCACAGTTCCATGATGCGCGGGTCGGGCACGGTATCGCTGGTCAGCAACAGGCCCGCCAGCGGTACGCCATTTATTGCGGCCAGGCTCACTGCCAGAATGATGTCGTCACGGTCGCCCGGCGTCACGACCAACACGCCCGGCTTGAGCAGTGGAACGGTATTGAGCACCGTTCGGGCACAGATAATGATTCTGGACATGCGCCGCTGATCGTAATCGCCTGCGTTGAGTACCTGCGCGCCCAGCAATTCGGCCACATCACGAGTGCGCGGGGCATTGAGTTCAGCACGATAGGGAATGCAGCCCAGCAGTCGGAAATCGCCACTGCGCAGCAGTGGAGAGTGCTCTTTCAGGCGAGAAGAGAAGACTTCCATGCTCTCTTCGGTGCGCACCTTGTTGAGTATCACACCCAGCACCTTCGGGTCCTTGGGGCCACCAAACAGCTGGGCCTGCAATTCGACCCTGCCCGACAGCTCTGCAAGCACTTCGTTTTCCGGGGCAGAGACCAGAATGACGTCAGCATCCAGGCTCTTGGCCAGATGCAGATTGACCCGCGCGGCATAGCTCGCGCTGCGGGTCGGGACCATGCCTTCGACCACCAGCACGTCCTTGCCGACAGCTGCCTGTTGATAAAGATTGATGATCTCTTCGAGCAGTTCATCCAGTTGACCATCGCCGAGCATGCGCTCGACATGCGCCAGCCCCAGAGGCTTGGGCGGCTTCAGGCCGTGGGTGCGGGCCATCAGTTCAGTCGAGCGCTCGGGGCCCAGATCGCCGGGGTGCGGCTGGGCAATCGGTTTGAAAAAACCTACTTTCAAGCCTGCGCGCTCCAGTGTGCGCACCAGGCCCAGGCTGATAGAGGTCAACCCCACGCCGAAGTCAGTGGGGGCGATAAAAAAAGTCTGCATACTGGCTTCTCGATTGAGCAGTGCAAGGGTCGCAGCACATAGGGAACAGCTGCTGACCAAAAAAGTCCGGAAATCGTCTAACGCGATTTCTCTGCGGCAAGACTATCGTTATCTGCGGCGTTAGCACACCAGCCGCAGCGAAAGGCCTGACCTGTCATCTGTTGGCGTTTTATCGGGTCAAGAACCCAGGCTCGCGACTGCCATGGCGGCTGATGGCGCAGGTGCTGAGTGTGGCCGCAGGACAGCAGGGCAATCCAGTGCCCTTCTTGATCCTGTTGCAAGTTGAGAACAGTTGAACCTTCCATTCTGGGCCGTTTGTCAGAGTTGCGTTCGCTTTCGGGCGATTGCTTGGTTAAACTTGCTCGTTCTTCAATCTTAAGCAAAAGGTCTTGTCCCCATGCCGATCGCCACCAATAAGGCTGTCTCCATTGACTATACCCTGACCAACGACGCTGGTGAGGTCATCGACAGCTCTGCCGGTGGTGCGCCGCTGGTTTACCTGCAAGGTGCAGGCAACATCATCCCGGGCCTGGAAAAGGCGCTGGAAGGCAAGGACGTCGGTGACGAGCTGAAGGTAGCCGTCGAGCCGGAAGATGCCTATGGTGAATACTCCGCCGAACTGGTCAGCACCCTGAGCGCCAGCATGTTCGAAGGTGTCGACAAACTCGAAGTCGGCATGCAGTTCCACGCATCCGGTCCGGACGGCGGCATGCAGATCGTGACCATCCGCGATCTGGACGGCGATGACGTTACTGTTGACGGCAACCACCCGCTCGCGGGCCAGCGCCTGAACTTCGACGTAAAGGTTGTGGCTATCCGCGATGCCAGTGAAGAAGAAATGGCTCACGGCCATGTTCACGGTGAAGGCGGTCATCAACACTGATTTGTGCTGCTAAGCTCAGGTCACTGAAAAGGCGCCCTGGCTGTTCTGCGATGACGACTTTCGTTACGCGTGCGGTCACGGTGCCTTTTTTCAGGTTGTGGCTTTGGGTTACTTGTTTCAAAAGGGGTTCTCATGAGTGCTTTTCACGACATCAAATTGAAAGCGCTGGGTGGTCAGGAACTGCCGATGGCGGGTTTCAAGAACAAAGTGGTTCTGGTGGTCAACGTCGCGTCCAAATGCGGGCTGACACCGCAATACGCAGCACTTGAAAACCTCTATCAGCAATACAAGGACAAGGGCCTGGAGATTCTCGGGCTGCCGTGCAACCAGTTTGCCGGGCAGGAACCGGGCAGCGAAAAAGAGATCGCCGAATTTTGCGAACTCAATTACGGCGTGACCTTTACGCTGGGTGAAAAACTCGACGTCAATGGCCCTGACCGGCATTCGCTTTATCGCCTGCTGGCTGGCGAAGGCGCCGAGTTTCCCGGGGATATCACCTGGAATTTCGAAAAGTTTCTGGTCGGCAAGAACGGTGGCGTGAGCGCGCGTTTCTCTCCGCGTACCGCACCGGATGATCCCGCAGTGATTCAGGCCATTGAAAAGGCCTTGGCACAAAGCTGATCACCTCGTCGAGGTAGCACCGGGTTAGCGTGTGCTCGCCCGGCTGTCTTGCGCCTTGGCGGCTTTTGCACTCAAATCAGCCAAATCAATAGTACTGGGCCAGCGCTGATGCCCAGCGATATTCTGCGCGCCTGATCCGGCGCTTGTCGCCGTAGTGCAACCATTTTTCCGGAGTTTCGCATGTCGGTAGAAGCCTTGTTTACGCCTTTCCGTCTGGGCAGCCTGGAATTGTCGTCGCGGGTGGTGATGGCACCCATGACCCGTTCGTTCTCGCCGGGACATGTACCCAACTCAAAGGTGATCGAGTACTACCGGCGTCGCGCGGCGGCAGGTGTCGGGCTGATTGTCACCGAAGGAACGACGGTCAACCACAAGGCTTCCAACGGCTACCCGAACGTTCCGCAGTTTTTTGGTGATGCGCCACTGGCGGGCTGGCGCAAGGTTGTTGAGGCGGTGCACGCAGAGGGTGGCAAGATCGTCCCGCAACTCTGGCACGTAGGTGCGGTTCGTCGTCCCGGTACCGAGCCGGACGGTAGCGTGCCTGCCTATGGGCCGATGGAGAAGGTCAAGGACGGTCAAGTGCTGGTGCATGGCATGAGCAAACAGGACATTGACGATGTTGTGGCCGCTTTTGCTCAGGCTGCTGTCGATGCCAAGGCGATTGGCATGGACGGTGTCGAAATTCATGGGGCCCACGGTTATCTGATTGATCAGTTCTTCTGGGAGGGCAGCAATCAGCGCAGTGACGAGTACGGTGGCAGCCTGGCCAAACGTTCGCGGTTTGCCATCGAGCTGATCAAGGCAGTGCGCGTCGCGGTAGGGGCGGACTACCCGATCATCTTCCGTTTCTCACAATGGAAACAGCAGGATTACACCGCACGTCTGGTGCAGACGCCTGAGGCGCTGGGCGAATTCCTGCAACCGCTGGCTGACGCCGGAGTGGATATCTTCCATTGCTCTACGCGTCGTTTCTGGGAACCCGAGTTTGAAGGCTCTGACCTGAACCTCGCAGGCTGGACGCGCAAACTGACCGGCAAACCGACCATTACCGTCGGCAGTGTCGGGCTGGACGGTGAGTTTCTGCAGTTCATGGTCAACACCGATAAGGTCGCACAGCCGGCCAGCCTGGAAAATCTGCTGAAGCGGCTGGGCAACGACGAGTTTGATCTGGTTGCGGTGGGACGTGCCTTGCTGGTCGACCCGGACTGGGCATTGAAAGTGCGTGAGGGACGCGAGCAGGATATCCTGCCATTCAGTCGAGAGGCACTGACGACACTGGTCTGATCTTCTTGGTAGCCACCTGCCTGGTCTCTTTGGCATTTACAGGTTTTTCGCCCGGGCAGGCCTCACGCAGTTGTCGTTCGAACTGATCGATGATCGCCGTCCAGCCCTGGCGACTGGCGTGTTGACGGGCATTGAGGCGCACCCGGCGCAACGTTTCGCTGTCTTCCAGCAACCAGCGTGCTGCGTCGATGAACGCCGCCTCGTCACCCGGCATGGCCAAGGCCCCATTGTGGCCATGACGAATATGCTGCCCGGCAGCGGCTTCGTCGTAAGCAACCACACCCAGCCCTGAGGCCAGCGCTTCAAGGACCACGTTGCCGAACGTTTCGGTCAGGCTGGGGAACAGAAACATATCTGCCGAGGCATAGTGCATGGCCAGCACTTCACCGCGTTGAGTGCCGCAGAAGATCGCATCCGGAATCTGCTGCTCAAGCTGCTGGCGCTGAGGCCCATCGCCGACAACAATCAGTTTGATATTACGTTGCGGGTAACTGTCCTTGAGCGTTTCGAAGCTGGCTTTGAGCAGGCCCAGGTTTTTCTCGGGTGCCAGGCGGCCGACGTGTATGACGCCGATATCACCCGCTTGCAGGCCCCAGCTTTCGCGCAGAGCCTGCGAACGCCTGGACGGGTTGAACATCTGGCTGTCCACGCCGCGAGACAACAACTCGATTCTTTCAAAGCCGCGCCGCTCCAGTTCCATCTTCTGGCTGATGCTCGGCACCAGCGTCATGCGCGAGCGGTTGTGGAACCAGCGCAGGTAGTGGGTCAGCAGCCGGGTGATAAAACCCATGCCGTATTGCTGCGTGTACTGTGGAAAGTTGGTGTGAAAGCCACTGATCACCGCTATACCCAGACGCCGCGCTGCCCGTAGCGCCGACAGCCCCAGCGGGCCTTCAGTGGCGATGTACAACACATCCGGTCGACGCCGCTGCCAGCGGCGCAGCAGTTTGTGCATCGAAGACTGACCCCATTGCAACCCTGGATAGCCCGGTATCGGCCAGCCCCGGCACAGCAATAGGTCTTCTGCGGCACCTGCATGGGTCTCGTCATTCTGGCGCGGCCGAACCAGCTCGACCCGGTGCCCGCGCAACCGCAACCCTTCACAAAGACGCCCCAGGGTATTGGCAACGCCGTTGATCTCGGGAATGAAGGTTTCAGTAATCAGGGTGACGTTAAGAATTTTGCTCATGGGAGCAGTTTCGGCTGGTTACATTTCGGTTATGTGGCAGTTGTGTGATGGATTGGTGATAGGACGCTGGGAGATAGGTTAGCGGACGTGAAAAAGCGCGTAGTAGCAAATAGGTAAATGGATCAATTGTAAAATGTTTTTATAAAAAAACATGATTAAGCATATTGACGTCCTACAAAAGTTTAAAAGATTTCCCAAAGGTGTGTAGTGCGCGCCAATAGGTGTTGATGTTAACGGTCTACCCGGTAATGTCTGGTTATCGAACTTAATGGTTCGTTAGCGCTGAGTTGGAAAGACTGAGTTTTCAGTTATTTCTGCTTATATCTATACTGGGAAATAAAATGAAATTTAATGACAAAAAGTTGAAGTGGAATTATTCGGCCTCAGGAATTGCTTTGGCGCTTTTAGCCTATTCAAATCTTGCACTGGCTGGAAACTATCAATCATCGGTCGCTTTGCCGGTTATTCATTCAAAAGGCTACATGCACACTGCCGCGCTGCCAGTAAGCAGGCATGTGCCGCCGGTGGCAACGATCAAAAATGTCAGTTGGAACTGGAACGTGGCGGGCTGGCCTCAAGGCCTTGAGGTCTATTTATGCCAAGGGGCCAGCGTGTGCCTTAACGTATCCCGCCAGCGAACGGGCTCCACAACTTTCTTTGGCAATCAATTGGCAAGTCGCACGTTTTATTACACGATGAAGATTGGAGAGACAGGAAGAGTCCCGGTGGCGGGACAGCAAGGAAGAATCACTGTCGATTGGTAATTTCACAGGCGCCCTCCCCTCGAGTGGGGAGGGCGCTCATGCTACCAATTAGCCATGTCTCGAAATGCTTTAGGAAGAGCGTCATTAAAGTTTAATATTTTCTCAAGGATTTTAGCTGTCGGCGTACCTTTCGAGTACTCCTCTTCATAAAGGGCTCTTCTCTCTTTATGCATCCAACCCTCTGTTTTCTGAAAGTAAGCGCTTGACTCGGGTGTTACGACTTTTCCAGTAGCACAGTAACGAATGACAGGATAATCAGATAAATCCACCGCTTCACCATTCAGTGAGTTATGAGCATATTGCGTGGCAAGGAAGCTTGCTTCCCTTGGGTCGTTTTCAGCCTGTGCCATCAACTTGTGCCTGAGCTCTCCCCCTCGCAGAATTGTATGAGGGGCTTCTTTTTCAAGGATGGTTTTTTGGAGCACGTTAGCGAAGATTCCAGGTGTCGATGTGGTGGTGAGCGGTGTTGTTTTTTGTCGTACTCCCAACGGCGTAACGTTCAAAAACGGCTTAGAGTTGATATAGGTCATTTCAACGGTCCTCTCTTAATTTCCATTGCTCTATGGCTCCTTTTGTCTAGACGCAACAGAGCAAGCGCAATGCCAATATTGAAATATTAGTTTGGTCCTACACGCTTGAGCCGAGTGGGCAGGGTGTTAATTTTTTTGGCCGACAGAGACGGACTACATGAAATTTTTTGAAACGCTGGCAACGTTTGTTTTTTAGCGGCAACCGCTTGCCGACTGTCAGATAGACGAGTTTGGTCATGGTTGTAAGGCTTGAGGTTTTTGTTTGTAGGAAGCTTCTTTGTAGCTATATTTTTTGCAGGGTTTTGATTCGTCTGATAACATCCGCTCTCTTTTCAAAGGGATATGAAATGTCAGATTTAATGTATGCGCCACCGAAAGCCAGCCTGGAAAAAGATGAAACGGACAGTAGAGGTCCGGAATTTTATGTCGTGTCTCTAAAGAAATTCTTCATTCTGTATCTTTTGACATCGGGCTTTTTCGCGATTCACTGGTTTTATCGAAACTGGTCGCTGAACAAGAAATTTTCAGGCAGTAAGGTGTGGCCCGCTGCGCGTGTGATCTTCGCCGTTATTTACGCCTTTCCACTATTTCGCACTGTGGACAAAAGTCTGCGGCGACAGGGGCGTGGTCACATGGCGTACTGGGCGATTAGCGGCTTGGTGTTGCTGGCATTGACTATTGCGGGGATGGTGCTTTCGCAAGGTGTTTCCGGGCATGTGCAATTCAAACCGGTCGGCGGCTGGCTGGTATGGGCGGTTCTGCTGGCCACTGCGCAAACATTTAATTTAATGCTGGTGCAGTCGAAGATGAATGCTGCGGCGCTTGATCCAGACGGAAGTACCAACTCAAAATTGACATGGGCCAATGGCCTATGGATTCTTGCCGGGTGTGCTATCTGGTTGATGAGTATACCGACCTACCTGAGACTGTCAGAAATTTTGTGTTCGGGCATAACATGTAGCTAGAGGTGCATGTATGCCGACCAAAAAGAAGTCCGCCAATGCAACAGCGAGGGAGTTGCCCTCGATTCCCCAAGAGCTGATCGAGCAGTTTGTTAAAGGCCCGATGAGCGCCGAAGCCATTCAAGACGCGTCCATGGCGTTCAAGAAGGCTCTGATCGAGCGTGCGCTAGGCGCCGAGCTGGGTCACCACCTTGGTTATCCTCAGGGCGCGGAGCGCCCTGAGGAGTCGACCAATCAGCGCAATGGCAAAAGCAGCAAGACGGTTCTGACCGACGACGGGCCGCTTCGCCTGGATATCCCCAGAGACCGCGATGGTAGCTTCGCCCCGATCCTGATTCCCAAGCACGAACGACGTTTTACAGGCTTCGACGACAAGATAATTGCCATGTACGCCCGGGGCATGACGGTGCGTGAGATCCGCGCTTTTCTATCTGAGCAGTATGGAACTGACGTGTCCCATGACTTCATCAGCTCAGTCACCGATGCGGTCATGGAAGAGGTGGGCGCTTGGCAGCAACGACCCTTGGAACCGATGTATCCGGTGATCTTCTTCGATGCGTTACGGGTCAAAATCCGGGACGAGGGGTTAGTGTGCAACAAGGCTATTTATCTGGCGCTGGGGGTATTACCTGATGGCACGCGCGACATTCTGGGTATATGGATCGAGAGCACCGAGGGTGCCAAGTTTTGGATGAAGGTGTTCAACGACCTCAAGACTCGTGGCGTTGAAGATGTTCTGATCGCCGTCACGGATGGCCTCAAAGGAATACCGGAGGCGTTGGGGGCGGTTTTTCCTGCCACGACGCTGCAAACCTGCATCGTGCATCTGATCCGCAACAGCTTGGACTATGCCGCTTGGGATAAACGTCGGGCACTGGCCAAAGCACTCAAGCCGATCTACCAGGCGATCAATGCCGATGTGGCTGAGCAAGAGCTTAACGCCTTTGAAGCGGGCCCCTGGGGCAAGCAGTATCCGACTGTAGTTGCTGCATGGCGTCGCGCCTGGGATCGGGTTATACCGTTTTTTGTTTTTCCGGCGGGCATTCGCAAAGTGGTTTACACGACCAATGCCATCGAGAGCATCAATGCCCAGTTACGCAAGATCATCAAGACTCGAGGGCACTTCCCGACCGATGAGGCTGCGACGAAACTGATATGGCTTGGGTTGCGCAACATCACCGCCAACTGGGGTCATGCGGCACACGACTGGAAAGTGGCAATGAATCAATTTGCGATCCTGTACGGAGACCGATTTACCAGACCGAGCTGGTAAAACAAGGGCCTGCCTGACGGCAGGCCCTAACCAGCCCGAACACAAAAAAACTGATACTCCCACCTACCTCTGCGTCTGCTGCAGCGTAGATGCTACTGACGCCAATTGAAGTGCCGAACAGATCATCCATTATCTATTCGGCACTCTTTCAGGCTTTGTCGTCACTCAGCCAGTCAATCAGAGTAATCAGCCCAGGTCATTGACCAGTTGGCCGATCACTTCACCTACCTTGGCTAGGTCCGGCGCAGCCAGGCGATGTTCATCGGCATATGAATACGCCACGGTGAACAGGCCTGCGGTGCGAGTAGAGTAGGACGGAGCGTCTTTCTCGAAAACACGGTTGGCTGCCTCGGCAGTCAGGGAGCTGGAACTGATGACCAAACGTTCTTCCGGGTTGTTTACGCCGTTGATGTAAACGTTGTCTGGATTGATCGACCATTCGGCCAGTTCACTGACCAGAAACGCACGAATCTTTTCTTCGACTGTGGCGTTTTCAGCGGCAAATGCTGCAGGGTTTACTGGAGTATTCATGATTTAACTTCCTTGTTAAGTTCATGTGTCGCATGTTCGATGGAAGCAGACTTCACATGAACGGGTTTGTTGAGGCTCTATTGAGCCTCAGTCGAAAGAGCCTTGTGCGGTAAATATATATAGCGAGTGATTTTTTTCAGATAGTCCGGGCCGTGTTGCGCGGCCCGGCAATGTTTCGGGGTTCAGCCCCGTGCCTGCGTCACCGGCAACGCATCCGCCCCGCGCTCGCGCACCCAGAACAATGTCGCACCGGCCACTGCGGCGGGCATCATCAGCAGGTTGACCACTGGTATCAGCAAGGCGACGTAGACAATGCCGCCGAAGCTCAGGCTTTGCCAGCGCTTGCTTTTCAGCCAGCCGAGCATTTCGTTCCAGCCTAGTTTGTGGTTGTCGGCGGGGTAGTCAATGTACTGGATCGCCATCATCCAGACGCCGAACAACAGCCACAGCGGAGCGGCGATGATGTTGGCCACAGGGATGAACGACAGAATGAACAGCCCGAGCATGCGCGGCAACATATAGCCAAGCTTGCGGGCTTCGCGGGCCAGGGTGCGTGGCACCATAGCCACCAGTTCGGCCCAGCTGAAATCCGGTGAATCGTCCACGCCACGAACCACGGCTTCGACTTTTTCGGAGAGAAACCCGTTAAACGGCGCGGCGATGATGTTGGCGACCACGGTGAAGGTGAAAAACACCATCAGCAGGACCAGCACCACGAACAGCGGCCAGAGGATATAGCTGAGAAAGCTCAGCCAGTGAGGGAGCGTAGGCATGAAGGTGTCGACCCACAGCTCGAACTGGTGCACCGCCAGATAGATCAGGCCGCAGAACAACACCACATTGATGCTCAAGGGCAGCAGGACGAACAATCGCAAACCAGGACTGAGGACCAGGTTCAGTCCCTCTTTGAGGTATTGCGGGCCGGTAAGGGCGGGCGCGGGCATGGCAGTCTCCAGGTGCTTGAAAGGCGTGACCTTACCGGCTTTGTGATGGTCATGAAAGAGCGGAGAGCCGACGGTTTTTGAGCATGTCAGACTTGTGGCGTATCCTTGGCGACGAAGAATATCCGGATGGCGCCGCTTTCAAGCGCCCGCGCTATAGAAGTGACCTATAGGGTGGATTGTGAAACGATATTTCCTTAACCTCTGCGGCCCCGATAGGCTGTTCGGCAATCTAGGACCTGTCCTTCAGGTCAGAATTTTCAGGACCTGCCGAACCAAACGACGCTTCCCCAAGCGTTTCGGTGGTCCTTTTTATCCAGCCGTCCCGACCGCGGCGTAAACGGTCGGTCGATAGGAGTGTGTCATGTCAGACGTACGTCATTCCCGAGTGATCATTCTCGGTTCCGGCCCTGCCGGTTATAGCGCTGCGGTCTACGCCGCTCGCGCCAACCTCAAGCCTCTGCTGATCACCGGCATGCAGGCTGGCGGCCAATTGACCACGACTACAGAAGTTGATAACTGGCCTGGCGACCCGCACGGTCTGACCGGTCCGGCGCTGATGGAGCGTATGCGTGAGCATGCCGAGCGTTTCGAGACTGAAATCGTCTTCGACCACATCAACTCCGTTGATCTGGCCGGCAAGCCGTTCAGCCTTCAGGGCGATAGCGCAACCTACACCTGCGATGCACTGATCATCGCCACCGGTGCCAGCGCCCGTTACCTGGGCCTGCCTTCGGAAGAAGCGTTCATGGGCAAGGGGGTTTCTGCCTGCGCCACATGCGATGGCTTCTTCTACCGCAACCGTGAAGTCGCGGTAGTCGGTGGCGGTAACACGGCGGTGGAAGAAGCGCTGTATCTGGCCAACATCGCCAGCAAGGTGACTCTGGTTCACCGTCGCGAAACCTTTCGCGCCGAGAAGATCCTGATCGACAAGCTGCACGCACGTGTCGCCGAAGGCAAGATCGAGCTCAAGCTCAATGCCACGCTGGACGAGGTATTGGGTGACAACATGGGCGTGACCGGTGCGCGTCTGAAGAACAATGACGGGACCAGTGACGAGCTGAAAGTCGACGGCGTATTCATCGCCATCGGCCACACGCCGAACACCTCGCTGTTCGAAGGGCAACTGGCTTTGAAAGATGGCTACATGGTTGTGCACGGTGGCCGTGAAGGCAATGCGACTGCTACCAGCGTTGAAGGTGTATTCGCGGCCGGTGATGTGGCTGACCACGTATACCGTCAGGCCATCACCTCGGCTGGTGCAGGCTGTATGGCGGCACTGGACGTCGAGCGTTATCTGGACGGTCTGGCAAACGCCACGTTCTGATTGGCGTCCCTCCAGGCCTCTGCAACCAGGTTCTCGTGCCAATTCGTTGGCACGAAAACCTGTCAGATCAAGCCTTGCGCTTGAGCGGCTCGCCTTCGAATTTCACACCTGCCAGCCCATACTCGATCAGCGCACGGATATTGCCGTGGTCGCTGCCTTCAGGTGTGGCTTGCACCGAGCGGTAGTGCTCGCCAAATGCCAACAGTGCCTCTTCATCGCTCAAACCTTCCAGCAATGCCAGACCTAGCGTCTTGCAAGACCCTTCGTTTTGCCCGGCAGCATTGTCGACGGCGCCGTTTCTGAACGGCTGAGGCTGATAATCGTAACCTTCTGCGATAAAGGCCAGGGTATCAGCGAACACATGCTCGCCGCTGCGCAGGCTGGTGCGCAGGGAGTTCAGATCAGTCATGTTTGGGTTCCTTGGCGAACGCCGCCTGTTGTTCGGCGTTTGCTTCTTTCTGGTATTGAGCTTTCCACTCGCTGTACGGCATGCCGTAAACCACCTCGCGAGCATCATCGAGGCTGATGTCGATGTGCTTTTCATCGGCGGCGGCCTTGTACCACTTGGACAGGCAGTTACGGCAGAAACCGGACAGGTTCATCAGGTCGATGTTCTGGACATCCTTGCGGCTGTCCAGATGCGCGACCAGGCGACGGAATGCTGCAGCTTCGAGTTCGAGGCGTTCTTGCTCGGTCATGACGGGCTCTTTTCAATAGACGGTTCGCGTCATGATAAGAGTTTCAGCGTTGACCGGCGAGCGTGATCGATACCGATTCGGCAAAGCGCAGCGCATGCGGCTTGTCGACTTCCACTTCTGCGTAGGTCACGGCCTTGTGGCTCATCACCAGGTCCAGCACTTCCTGCGTCAGTCTTTCCAGCAGAGCGAAGCGGTTGCCCTCGACATGCTGAATGATGGCCTTGGTGATGGTGCGATAGTTGAGAGCATGCTCGATGTCGTTGTCGCGAACGGCTTCCTGTGCGGCGTAGAGAATAGTCAGATTGATCAGCACATCCTGCTTGTTGACGATTTCGTCTTCGTTGATACCGATATATGTACGCAGGCGCAAGTCCTTGACCCGGATGCGCGCGGTGCCAGGTTCGAGTCTTGCCATTATTGTCTGCTCCGTCCGATCAATTGCAGAAACTCCATGCGGGTGGTGCTCGAGTCACGGAATGCCCCCAGCATCACTGAAGTGTTCATGGTCGAATTCTGTTTTTCGACACCGCGCATCATCATGCACATGTGCTTTGCCTCGATGACCACGGCTACACCTGCCGCCCCCGTGACTTGCTGAATGGCATCGGCAATCTGCTTGGTCAGATTTTCCTGAATCTGCAGGCGGCGGGCAAACATGTCCACAATGCGCGCGATCTTCGACAGGCCCAGCACTTTGCCGGTAGGGATATAAGCCACATGCGCCTTGCCTATGAATGGCAACAGGTGGTGCTCGCAGAGTGAATACAGCTCGATATTCTGGACAATGACCATCTCATCATTGTCGGATGCGAACAGGGCGCCATTGACGATTTCGTCAACGCTCTGGGTGTAGCCGTGACACAGATACTGCATCGCTTTGGAAGCGCGTTTCGGGGTGTCCAGAAGGCCTTCGCGGTCTGGATCTTCACCAAGGCCGAGCAGAATGTCTCGATAGTGCTGGGGCAGGGACGAACTCATCAGAATGTTCCTCGGGGCGGCTTACTTGACGTGCCGTCCGCCGTTTACGGTCAGTGTTGTGCCGGTGACATAGGTGCTGTCCAGAAGGTAACGCAGGCTCTGGTAGATCACTTCTGCACCAGGCTCTATGCCCAGAGCCGATTTGGCCAGGGCGTTGGCGCGGTAGGCCGCATCGTCCTTGGGTTGAAACATCAACAGCGCCGGTGCTATGCCGTTGACTTTGACAAGAGGGGCGAACCGGGCAGCGAAGGACAGCGTCAGGCTTTCCAGGCCGGCCTTGGTTGCACAGTACGCGATGTGCTTGCTGCTGCCCTTGCGGGTCACGTCATCGCTGATATGCACGATGTCAGCGACTTCACTGGCGGTCAGCAACGGCTCACAGTGCAGATTGATCAGGTAGGGTGCCAGCATATGTACGCTGAACATACGCGTGAAGTTATCCGCTTCCTCGCCCGGGGTTTCTGCCAGCCACTCGGATGCATTGTGTACAACGGCACGCAGGCTTGAAGTCTGGGTTTTCAGTAGATCAATGAACGCCATGATCCCGGTTTCGCACGAAAAATCGCCGTAGAGGGCCACCGCTCCGGCCTGGCGCAGTTCCGTCACGCTTGCGTGTTCAGTGCGATAACTGATGATAACCCGATGCCCATGCTCAAGCAGTCGCAAGGCGCAATGCAGGCCTACGCGCTGGCTGGCTCCGGTGATCAGAATCGGTGCAGAAGATAATGTCATCGACAGCTCACGTATCGGTTATCCACAGTGGTCGGGGATTGTACGGTCGATTGCTTCTTCCGGTTTACAGGCAAAGTTATACCAGAGAATTTTTTTGTACAACCCTGGACATCATGAAACTCGCCGAGGCAGTGTTCGAAGGCGCTGAGCACGGGGAGGCTGAGGGAACGAGCGGGGCTGGGACGCGACCAAGACCTGTACCGAGGTGTAAAGGTGTACAGGTCTTTATGAGTCTAGCGAGGGGAAGGTGATTGCGTCGGGCGTGCCGGTGCAGGCGTGCTTTGCAGCCAAGGGGCAAGCAGGCGCGTGGACAGGGGAATGAACAGGTAGACCATCAGCGGGGTAAGCACCGCTGTACTGATCATGATGCGCGGCAACAGGTCCAGATGATTGAGCAGCGGGCCAAGCAGGAAATTGAAGATCAGTGACACGGGAAAAAACGCCAGCCAGATCGCGACAGCCTGTTTCCAGCGTGGCGGGCGCTGATCGATTGCGCCGAACCAGCCATCAATACCACTGACGCGATGTTCCGAGGGTTGCGCGAAAAGACCGCTGCCGCGCACCAGCCAGGAGCGTCGAGAGGCGGAATGCTCCCAGGCGTGCATGGTGTGCTCATCGGTAAAGCGGAAAATGATCTGAAATTCATCATCGCCAGGCGGAGGTGCCAGCACCCCGGAACCCAGATACCCCGGGAAATCCGTGGCCAACTGTTCGCCTTCGTGCAGCCAGGCCATCATTTCATGGTAACGACCCTGTGCCACGCGGCGGGCGACCATCAAGGTGACGGGTGAGGTAGACATTGTGTATCTCCGGTAGAGGCGTGAGATTCCCGGGTAGGGAGGTCACATGCCGCGATCCGGGGTGGTGGGTCGCGACAGCTTCACTTGAAAAGCAAGCAAGGTTTATTCCTGAAACGCTGACGGACCGGTAGAGCTTTGCGGTGTTGGCTGATTACTTGTGCAGGGAAGGGTGCTTGCGGCGATGCTCTTGGAGGATGTACTGACGCAAGCGCTCGGCGTCGTCCTTGCCATGCTTGCTGAAGTGATAGGCACCGAAACTGTGTTCGGTCATTCGCTCCAGCTTGCCGCGCATTGGAATAGGGGCCTGACCTGGCGGGTTGAACCAGGCGGAAAAGTTTCTCGGCAGCTTGCCTTCCTTGCGGTACTCAAGCAGCACCCCCTTGAACGACAGCTCGTGAACCCAGAGCGCCGTCAATGCACCCTTTTCGGTCTCAAGCGGGATTGGCTCTTCAAGCACGAGCCGCCAGGGGCGAATCTTCGGGCCTTCCTCGAAAATACTCGGTGCGCCCAGTTCCAGATGCAGCGCATGGAATTCGTCCTCGACCAGATGCAGAGGGAAATTCATCTGCTGGTTTTCGAACTGCGCATGGATCGTGACCTGCTCGTGAGCAGCCAGACGTGTCAGCAGATCCTGAATCTGAACCCCGCCATTGACCAGAAGGCTACGCGTGCTGTCGCGCACGTTCAGCTTCGGATTGCGCTGCATGCTCTGGATAAAATCCAGTTCAGCCTGTGTGAGGAGAGAATCAGGTTGCATTGGCGGAAAGCTCGGTCTGACCGGTTATTGAGAACAAAGACCATTGATTCCGCAGGTTGTTCGGACCGCTCATCATATTTTTCCATTTTAATGTTTCAACTTGGCTGTGCTTTTTCCGTGCCGGCCAAAGGCAAAAGGGTCCGTAGAAAATTCAGATGGCATTCTAGGGCATAATGTTTCACTTTTTTTCAGCTGCTGCAGGAATAGCCATGAAAGTTGCCATCGTGTGTGGAACGGTTTACGGATCGGCCGAAGAAGTTGCCAGACACGCCTCTGCACTGTTGCGTGCCGCTGGTCACGAGACCCTAGTCAACCCTCGGCTCGCGTTGCCCGACGTACTGGCTTTCGAGCCTCAGGCCATCCTCGCGGTGACGTCTACCACCGGGATGGGTGAGCTGCCCGACAACCTCATGCCTCTCTATTCAGAGCTTCGTGATCTTTTGCCTGGCCAACTGCGTGGCTTGCCGGGTGGTGTGATCGCATTGGGTGATGCCAGCTACGGCGACACCTTCTGTGCAGGCGGCGAGCAGATGCGTGAATTGTTCGCTGAACTGGGTGTGAATGAAGTGCAGGACATGCTGCGTCTGGACGGAAGTGAAAGCGTAACCCCGGAAACCGACGCCGAGCCTTGGCTGGCAGCGTTCATCAAGCACTTGGGCTGAAATCATCCCTCTGCTTTATTGAGCATGATTCAGCACTGCGCGTGTTGATTGTGACTGGCAGGTGCCTGGACGACACTCATCGCAACGTTTCCTTTGATCATGGAGCCTGCGATGAGTGAGTCGGTGCGTTTTGAAGATAAAGTCGTCATTGTGACTGGCGCGGGAGGCGGGCTGGGAAGGGCTCATGCGCTGCTGTTTGCAAAGCACGGCGCGCGGGTGGTGGTCAACGACCTGGGTGGCTCTGCCCATGGCGAAGGGGCCAGTGCTTCTGCTGCTGATCGCGTTGTGGCCGAGATTCGTGAAGCCGGTGGCACCGCTGTGGCCAACCATGACTCGGTGACCGACGGCGGGCGCATAGTGCAACACGCGCTCGATGCCTTCGGTCGCATAGATGTGCTGGTCAACAACGCTGGCATCCTGCGCGACAAGACCTTCGCCAAAATGGAGGACGCCGACTGGGACCTGGTTTACCGCGTCCATGTCGAGGGCGCCTATAAGGTCACACATGCCGCCTGGCCATACCTGCGTGAGCAGAACTACGGGCGGGTGATTTTCACTTCATCAACATCCGGCATCTATGGCAATTTCGGCCAATCCAATTACGCAACCGCCAAGCTCGGGCTTTACGGACTGACTCGCACCCTCGCGCTGGAAGGCCGCAAGCACCGGATTTTCGTCAACGCCATAGCCCCGACCGGGGGCACGCGCATGACCGAGGGGCTTATTCCTGCCAACGTATTCGAGCTGCTCAAACCTGAACTGATCAGCCCGCTGGTGGTGTATCTGGGCAGCGAACAGTGTCAGGACAGTGGCGATCTGTTTGAAGTGGGCGGCGGCTGGATCGGCAAGGTCCGTTGGGAGCGCAGTCAGGGAGCATGCTTCGACCCACAGGCGGGCTTCAGCCCGGAGGACGTTGCTGCACAATGGCAGACGATTGGTGATTTCGATCAAGCCGCGCACCCCGCCGACAATATCGAGGCGTTGAAAGAAATGATGGCCAATCTGCAAAAATACGCTAATTAAGCAGGTTCTGAGATATGCGGCGGCTTTGGAAAAGAAGTCTCTGTTTGGTGCACGACTTTATAACTGGTTAATTATTTATCGGAATTTTTACCGTGTTCTGTAAGAACTGTCTTTTGGCTTTGTAGGTTTGGTATGGATTTCTGTATAACTATTCATTAAGCAGCTTTTACTCCGATATGAAGTTTGAACACATTCATATAGGGAGTATCACGTGGGAAGAACAATGTGGGGTGACCTGCCACCGGTCACTGTTGCTGCGCCGCCTGAAAGACTCAAGCTCAAGAAGGCCGCAGCGCAGGTCAGTCAGGTGTTGCAGGAGGTCGGTGAGAACGCCGTTGCGCTCAACTCGCTGGCGATGGAAAAACGCAAGATGAAGCCACTGTTCAAGGGTTTCAACCCCGAACAGATTACGCCCAAGGATCTCAACAGGGCAGGAATGATCTTGTACAAGTTCGGGATGATCGACAATCATACGGCCGAACTCATGAGTCGAGCGGGTGATGAGTTCGACAAGAAAGGCAAGCTGGTCGACCCGAGCAAGGAAATCAATGCGCTGGAGTTCTTTGCCAATCGGATCATTGAAATGAAAGAAAAGGCAATGAGCGGAGACCCATACGCCAAAGTGTTATTGCCTGATTACATTCGCACGATTCATATCATGCAGAATCTTCAAACGTTTGCCGAGTCTGGCGACAGTTACGAGATGCGCAAGATCAAGGATATGGAAAACAAGGGGCTGGTCAAAAAAACACCAAACGCCAAAGCGTGAGGGTGTCTTGATACTAAAACGTCCGGCAATAAAAAAGGCCGCTGCATGGATAGCCACGCAGCGGCCAAACAAAACGCAGGATCAAGGGAGCTTGCAAATCCACGTCGATTTAACGGGCGCAGGTTACCCTCCATCACTGTTCTGAAAAATCCCCGTACAGGATATGCAGCATTACCCGACAGGTAACAATTCGCGGGAAGTGTGCCAGTGGCTCAATGAACGCTGTGGTTCGCTGGCAACCGACTCAGGCGCTCGGCAAGCTCGATTCGTTGCAGTGGGTCTTCGCTGAGCAACAGCGCGCGTTCCAGGTCGAAACGTTCGGCCTGCGGGCATTCAAGGAGTTGATACAGGCTGGCACGGGCCAAGTGATCTCCGCTGGTTGCCTGACCCAGCTCGACGATGCGGTCGGCGTCTTTGAGCGCAGCGAGAAAATCATCGTTGATCTGATGCAGATGCCGCAGGTTACGCGATAATCGCTGCAGCATGCTGGTGGGTGTGGCGCGTGTCATGTGGTCGGCGCGCAATTGCATGGTCGGGCCGAATTGCCGGATCAACAGCTCGCGGCAGTCTCTGGGGTAAAGCCTGCGCCCGCTGCAGGGGTCGAGCAAATGATCGGCACCTGGCACACGCAGCAGAAAGTGGCCTGGAAAGTTCACGCCCTCCAGCGCAATCTCCAGCCGCCGTGCTATCTCCAGCGCGATCAGTGCCAGCCCCAATGGCTGGCCGCGACGCTGCTGCACAACCTTGTGCAGCAGCGCCGAGTCGGGTTTGGGCGGGTTCCAGTCATATTGCTGAAAACCCAATGCATTGAGTTGTCGCAAAAGCGGTTGCGCGAGTTCGGGGGCAGGCAGGACCGGCAGCGCAGCGTCGATCTGGCGCTGTAACTGGTCCATGTCACTGATCACCGCATGCCGGGCGAAGTGTGCGTCATGCTCGCTCGACACCCATAGCGCTGCTTCAAACACCGAGGGCGGTGTCTGTTGCAGACAGGCCAGGCAATGCTGACGTGGAGTCATCGACCGCTCCGTGCAACTGAAAATCCAGTAGGAAGACTCTTTGTAGCCCCGCGCGGGAATTTCGTCCAGCGCCAGTTGTTTCTACTTGTTCAGGGCTTTTATCAAGTCGGGCGTCACATAGTGCGGACCGTCGAACAGGTACAGCGGATAGCCATCGAAAGCCGCTATTTGCGGTTTCAGTTCGGCAGCCGTCGCCGGTCGGAAACCTCCACCCACTTGCGGGCGAAACGCTTCGACGATGATTCTGACGCGATTTTTGCCCAGCCGTTTACGTAACGCGTCTGCGTAGGTTCGGGCAACCGGAGCGGTGCGCGCATAGACACCCACACCGTCCTGAAAGAACACGCCGATATCGTCCGGCAGCCAGGTTTTCAGCCAGTCCGCAGTGGCGGCGGGGCCGATGTTGGCACCATCGTAGACGCTGATCCATAACGGCCTGGGCAGCTTCGCCAGCAGCGCGGGTAATTCCTTGGCACGACTCCAGCTGGGGTCGACCTCGGCCGGGAAGTACCAGCCGGTGACATTGAGCGGCGTTTTCACTTTGGCCAGCTGTGCCGAAAGCACCGCCAACTGTTCGATATTGTCCCGTGAGCGGTTTTCGCTGAAGTACCCCGCCAGCCCGAGAATCACCTCCTGCGCCCAAGGCTCCTTGGCGATCCGCGCCCAGTCCGGTAGCACCGGCACGTTGGTCATCTGAGTACCTGGTATGAACGACTGGTCATCGACCGCCGTCCACTGCACAAGCAATTGCCGTGCGCCGAGTTTGTCCCAATTGCCGCTTATGCCCACCGTTGCGTTATCCGGTTGCCAGACGATGCCGACAATTCCCGGTCCGCTGGGCTGTATCAGTTGATACAGCTCGCTGGAGGCGAGGGTCAGCGCACCTACCAGGGCGGCTGCCAGCGAGGTCTTGATCAATATTGTCTGTCGTAGCAGTGCGGCCAAAGCCTTCAAACATTACTCCCTGATGGATGACTCGCGATTGTCACCACGAGAATGTCATACGTGCGAACACGCCTTCTGCGCGGTCGTCGCCAAAGACTTTCTCGCGGTATTGCACCGAGAAGTCGACATACGACTGTGGCGCCTTGTACGTGTCCTCGCGAAACCAGTAGCGTACGCCGGTACCAACACCCAGCCCGCCAGCGTTACCGGATGACGTACTGCTGCGGCCCAGGCTGTCGACTTCGCTACGCATCTTTGAATCGTAGTCCACTGCGGCGACCACATGTGGAAACACCACCAGCCTGGGGCTGATGCTGTCCAGACGAAAGCTGCGTCCGACCTGCCATTCACTGTTGAAATAGTTGCGCTTGTCCTGCAAATAACGCCCACCTTCAGCATACAGCTGCGAGGTCCACCAACTGGGCACGTCGACACGCAAGTCAGTACCGATGCTGGAGCCGTAGCCCAGACGTACCAGCCAGTCGCCATCGGCGTTGGAATTGCCCAACGGAAAGGTGCGCTCAAAGGCACCGATGACGTTGACTGAGCTGAACGGCTTGACCCTGATCCCCAGAGCTCCCTGCAATGCATCCACGCCGGTGTCGGAGTCGCCGTCCTTGCTCCACAACGTGTCGGTCACGCGCCCGTAAAGCTCGACGAAGCGTGCATTGCGGTAGCCCAATGGGCGCCAGAACACTTCGGTGCTGTTCTGCACACTGTCAGTGTTGCTGCTCGGTGCGCTGTTCAGGCCGCTGCCGCTGCTGGTGCTGGCACCGCGATACGTCGTGGTGTTGGTCAAACCCCATTCACGGGACAGGTCGGAGACGGCGCGTCGGGTATCGAATACCTGTTGCGCGGGCATCTGCAAATCACCGGCCTTTTGATAATCGAGCACGCGCTTGAAGTAGGCGATGGCCTGTGCATCGTCCGGCGTACGCATGGCGCTGTAGGCTGCGTCCTGAACTTCACGCGGCTTGAGTCCGGAGCTGCGGTCGACCCGTGTGAACTCGTCAAGCGCGCCACGATCGTCGCCCGCCTGGCTGAGGAAATAGGCAATCTGCACTTCATCGCCGGGTTGCAGTTCGCCCGCATCGCGAGCTTTCTGCAGACGTTGCAGCGCCTCGTTCGGCTGGCCCATCACTGCGTACAAGGAAGCTTGCTCGCGCAGGGGCAGATTACCCACGGCGAGTGCCTGAGCGAAGTCCTGACGCGCACCGTCCTGATCGCCCAGGCGTTGACGCATTTGTCCGCGCTGGACGAGCAGGGTGGCGTCGTTGCCATTGAGCGCCAGTGCTTCGGTAGCCGCAGAGCGCGCTTCGGCATATTGCCCCTGAGCAATCAGGGCGCTGACCAGCAGCTTGCGGTAGGCCATCTGTTTGGGAAAACTGCGCACAGCCTCCCGCGCCTCGCTGACAGCGGTGTCGTTATCTCCGCGTGCCAGTGCCTTATAACCCGAGGCTGCCTTATCGACTGCTGCCTGTTCCTGAATCGCTTGCCGACGACGAGTCAAAACCGGCTGCGGGCCGACTGCCTGCTCTGCATCGTTGATGGCCAGCTGTGCTTCGTCCAGACGCTGCTGACGTTGCAGCGCCTCGATCAGCATCATGCGGTAATCAAGATTTTTCGGTGCCTGTGCGATGGCCTTGCGCGCATGGTTTGCCGAGCCGTCGTAGTCGCGATTGGCATACGCGCGCAGCGCCTGATTGCCCTCCAGATAGCCCGGTTTTGGGCGAGCCTTGGGGAAGCGCTGAGGGTGATCTCGTCGGTATTTGTCGCGTTCGGCCAGAGCAATCAGATCGCGCAACTGATCGGCATCCGCACGCTGGCGCAATGCTTCGCGGGCCTTAGCGATGGCCAGGTCGTAGTCTTTGCGGTTGTAGGCCATGTAGGCTTCGTTGGCGATGGCGTAGGCGGGTCCGGTCAACGGCAAGGGCAGTGTTTCCGCCTGGCTGAGCGGTGCAACAAGACCCAGGCCGCTCACTAGCAGCGACAGGATGAAGGGGCGCTTCATAGTGGCTGCTCCGTTTGATCGTCAGATCGGTAATGGTTGTGCTGACGTGCCACAGCCTGTTCGATGGTTTCTCTGGACAGCACGCCGATGTCGACCAGGTAATCGCCGATCCGGCCATGCACATGCGGGCGGTAGCCGAGCATGGCTTTCTGAAACACTTCGCGGTCCAGCAGGCCTTGCTCGATCAGCAGATCGCCGAGCAGTGGCGCTCTGGCTGGAAGCGGCTGACCCTCGACCACCTGAAGCTGACGCAACTGCGCGACGATGTCGCTTTCACGGGCAATCAACTGCACCGGCTCGGCACCCAGTTGCTCGGTAATCTGTTGCAGACCGTCAGGCGGCAGCGGGCTGGCCACGGCAATTTCCTGGCGACCCAGCGCATTCATTTGCAACGGCACGACACGCCAGCGCAGGCAGAACTCATCGGCCAGCACATCGTTTGTCGCACGTTTGCCGGCAATGTCGAATACCCGTGGCAAGTCGTTCTGAAAAGCGATGGCCTCAGCCAGGGTTTCATCGTCGAGCCAGCCGTGGCTAAGCAAAATCCTGCCCAGCGGCAGCTGACGGGTCTGTTGTTCAGCCAGTGCGGTTTGCAGTTTTTCATCGTTGATGGCCTGCCATGAGATCAGCACGCTGCCCAGACGACGTGGCGCGACGGCGACCAGATCGGTAGACGGAAAGTCATGCATGGTCTTGTCCCAGACCAGCTTGCGGTTGAGCACTTTGCCCACCAGAAACATGCGCCAGGCGCGTGCCGCAGCCATGAAGTTGACGAAGTTGCCCACCACCATGCGCGGTATGGACAACAAGCCATGCTGCCAGCCGTACAGAACAGTGGTGAAGTAGCAGCGGTGCAGAATTCGCCACAGCAATGCGATGCCGTTGGCCACCAGCAGGTACTGAATCAGACCTGTGGTTTCAAACGGGGTCGGAAAGCTGGTGTTCCACAGTCCGCTGGAGCGCAGCACAATCAAGGCCAGCAATTGAATGAGGATAAAGTAAGCGAGAATGCTGACGAACGAAGTCACTACTCCCTTGCGGTCCCGAAACAGCAGGTAACGGTTGGCCAGCGACCCGGTCCAGCCCATTTGCTCCCAGCCCTGCAGGCCGATGCCCAGAGTCCAGCGCGCTTTCTGGCGAAAGGCGGTACGGAAGGTGTCCGGGAAAAATTCACGCACACACAGTGGCATTTCCAGCATCGACTCATACGGCTTGCGGAACCACGATTTGCGCAACACCCGAAATTGCACAGGGAAGCGCACAAAGATCGCCTGCATGCCGTATTTCGCCAGCCGAGCGCCTACATCGTAGTCTTCGGTCAGGCTTTCGGTATTGAAGGGCTGGTTCTGGTTTTCATCGGCCAGCACCATCAGTGCACGTCGCGAGAAACAGGTGCCGACGCCCGCCGAGGGCACGGTGTCAGTCATGCTTTCGCGTACCACCAGATCCTTGCCGTGCCATTCGGCAAACTCGTCCATGTAGGTGCCGGCCACCCATTCGTACCAGTTGCGTTCCAGCGACACGACCGGCAACTGGATCATGTCCTTGCGCGGCAGCAGGTAATTGAACAGGCGCAATTCAAGCGGGTGCAGCACATCTTCGCTGTCGTGCAGGATGGTCCCGGCAAACTGTACAGCGTGGGTTTTCTCATACAGAAAAATCGCCTGTATGACCCAGTTCAGGCAGTCGGCCTTGCAGGTCGGGCCGGCGTGCGGCACCTCCACGCGGTGCAATTGCTTGTAACGACGACGCATGCGCTCCACTTCATCGATGGTGCGCTGGTCGTTGATGTAGGTGCCGACGAACACTACGTAGTTCTGGTAATCGAGCGTCGACACCATGTTTTCGATCATCGGCGCGATGACGTCGTATTCCAGCCAGGCCGGGACCATGATCGCCAGTGGCTGCTCGTCGCGGGCAATCAACTGCTCGGCAGTCAGTGGCCGGTAGCGACGTTCGGCGGTGAACTTGCGGTACAGCCGTCTGGCCCAGTACCAGATATCGATGAACAGGTCATCAATACTCGATACCAGGATAATCAGCCCGACAACGATCGTCGCGACTTCCAGCACGCTGTAGTAATGGGCCAGCCAGTAAGGCCAATAGAGTGACGTCATTGCGGCGGCCCGTTACGAGCGATTGCGACGGGCGCTACGGCCAGCCAGCAACAGGATGAGAAAGAGTACGATGCCAGCCGGAATCAGCCACAGCAGCGATGGTTTGCGCCAGGCGTCGAGGCCAGTGCTTTGCTCGTCCTCGATCATCTGGCTGCCGGTCGGGTCCTTGGCGTCAAAGGTGGCGATCGGGCCGTTGTCAGCCAGCAGCGTGGCGTTGCCGCGCTCCAGCAGCAGCGGGCGCTCGAAAACCGGGGCCTGACCACCAAGCGTGCGATAGACCATACCGTGCTGGCCGCCCGCGTCGATCACTTGCAGCGAGGCCAGGTGGTTGAGGGATTTGAGATCGAGCAGCGTCTGCTCTTTGTGATTAATCAGCAGATGGCCGTCGTTGCTGGCCTTGACCGACTCGGCGCCATCCTTGACTGGCAGTTCGAACGCCAGAAACGCTTTGGCGGGCGTCACGGCTACGCTGGCGTCATCGCTGACGCTGAGTTGCGCACGCAACGGCGAGACACCGGAAGCGCTGGCGACGCGGATCACTTGCGGCAGGCTGCTGGCCGGGCGCTCAAGGTAGCCCTTGGGCACCATGATCTGCGTGTCGGTGGCGAAGCGTGCTGCCATGCCCGAGAAGTTTTCGTCAGGCGTGACCTTGTCCAGTACCACATGGCTGGTCGGCAATACCGAGATCGGGAACGCCTGCGGCGTTTCCAGGCACTGGTTGCTGACCGGCTGGCGCTGGAACGAGACACGCAAGGTGTTCTGCGCTGCCAGTGCATATTGCGGAATTCTTGCTTCGATGCGCTCTTTCTTGCCATCGGCAGTCAGTTGCATCGCACCGATCAGGTAGTCGTTGAGAAACAGCGTCGCAACCGGTGGCGTTCCGGATGCGCCGGGGGCCGCAGCAACATCAATCATCGCGGTTACCGGTACGCGCCCGTCATAGGCCACGCTGCCCAGCGGGAACGAGGCGCTCCAGTCGGTTTTAGCCAGCACATCCACCGTGCCGGGCTTGCCGCCCAGGCGCGTCAGCGCAACGCGACCGTCTTCGCTGAGTGGCATCGCGGCTTCTTCACCGATGGTCAACTGGCGATTGCGCGCCAGTTTGTTCCACGCAGAACTGAACAGGCCGATGGCCTTGTTCGCCGACTCCGGCTTGATCATCAGCAGCGCGCGATTACCCAGCAGGGCCAGACTCACGTCCTCGGTGCTATTGGCGAGCGGTTGCTTGATATGACGTTCGCGCCACTGGCCCAGTGCGGCGGCGGCCGTTGCGTCAAGTCCTTGTACCTGAGCCTGAAGGGCGTTCAGGGCGTCGTCGATTGCCTTGAGCAGTTGCGGATCGCTGATCGCCAGGTCGGCCTGCAACGCAGGTGTCTGGCCAAGCATCAACAATGCACCGATTTCCGCCGGGTCGCGCAGGGTGTATTGGCCCTTGCCTTCGAGCCCTGCAAACGCCGGAATCTGCTTGAGTTCTGCCGGAATATTCAGGCCGCTCAGGTCCACGCTGTCCTGCACGGCAGGAAACGGCAGGATGCGTGCCTGTTTACCGATGCGTTCCAGCGCTACGCCCAGACGCCAGGCGGCGTCGTAGCTGGCGCTCGACAAGGTGCCGGGGGCGACCAACAGGCCAGGTTTGCCGGGCAGCGCGTTCCACGCTGCACCCACATCCTGCAACTGGCTGGCGTCATAGCCGTAAGTCAGGCGCGTGTGCGGATCGATGCGCAGCACATTGCCGATGGCGCGTTCGTCTTCGCAGAGCACTTTCGAGATCACAGAGGACCAGGCAATGCCCAGGCGCACCGAGCCGCTTTCCCGGGCTGCCTTGTCGACGCCCAGTACGGCGCTGGCATTACCCTGTTCTTCGTTGAGGCCCAGCGCGCGCACCGGATAACCGTCCAGCGACAGTAGCAGTGTGTTGCGGCCTGCTTCGCCATTCAGATAGCTGGCGTCAAAATTCAGCGTCGCATCCGTCAGCGGCACATTGGCGGGCACTGGCAGGTAAAGTTCACGGCGCGCATCAGTGGCATTGAGAATGATCGGGCGATCAATGCCCAGTTCCCGCAGCTCGATCACTCGCTCCTGACGACTGTCGGCATTGATTCGGTTGATCGCCTGGGTCAACGGGCTTTCGGCAGCCAGGGCAAATGCAGGCATCAGAGCCAGCAGGCTCATCCCGCAGGCAAGGACGTTCAACGCGCCCATGTTTACGGCAACGGAAGATTTCATCGTGCAGATCTCGGTAAAGGCTCAAGGCCATTGGGTCTTGATACAGGCTGCCGGTCTGCTACAACGTTTTTCGGGCACTCGGTCTGAACCGGGTGCCCGTATCGTCTGCGGACTGCTTCCTGCGGATATGTTTGGTGTTCTTTTGCGCTACCTGCGCGTGTTCTCGCTAACCTGCCATCGAGCGCATCTGGTTATGCTGGTGCTGAGGCTGAGGCTGGATAAGCGTGTCGAGCTGCACATCGACCGGGTCGGTGCGATAACGCGGCAGCTCGGCGACAAATTCATCCACCGGACGACCCATCAGGGCATCGACGATGCGCGCACTGGCCTTGCCGTCGCCGTAAGGGTTGGCGGCATGGGAGGCTCTCTGCCACAGGGCGTCGTCATCAAACAGGGCGTTCACGCCGCGAATGATCGCGTCGGTCTCGGTGCCCACCAAGCGTACGGTACCCGCTGCGACTGCCTCGGGACGCTCGGTGACATCGCGCATGACCAGCACCGGCTTGCCCAGCGACGGCGCTTCTTCCTGCACGCCGCCGGAGTCGGTAAGGATGACGTGGGCGCGTTGCATCAGGCGCACGAACGACAGGTAATCCAGAGGCTTGATCAGGTGCACGTTCGGCAAATCGCCCAAGTGCTCGGTGACCGGCCCCAGTACGTTGGGGTTCAAATGCACCGGGTAGACGATTTGTATGTCGTCGCGTCGTGCCAGTTCGCCCAGCGCCTTGCAGATGTTCAGGAAGCCGTCGCCAAAATTCTCGCGCCGATGCCCGGTCACCACCAACACCCTGCGTTCAGGTACCAGGAAGGAAAACTGGCGATCCAGTGCGTGGCGCAGCTGGCGGTTGCTGTCGATCCGCTGAGCGGTCAGGTGCAGGGCGTCGATCACGGTATTACCGGTCACGAACGAGATACCTTGCAGGCGCTCGCCCAGCACGTTGCGGCGCGACTCGGCCGTCGGTGCAAACAGATGATCGGAAATCAGATCGATGCAGCGGCGGTTCATCTCTTCAGGCCATGGCTGACGGATGTCACCGGTGCGCAAACCGGCTTCGACGTGGCCGATGGGGATGCGGCGATGAAAAGCCGACATGGCCGCCACCATTGCTGAGGTTGTGTCGCCATGAACCAGCACCTTGTCCGGTTTCATCTCGTCCAGAATCGGATCGATAGCCGCGTAAAGCGCCGCGGTCAGGGAGTTCAGCGTCTGATCGGGACGCATCACATCAAGGCTGTAATCGGCTTTGAGCTCAAACATGTCCAGCACCTGTTGCAGCATGCTCTGATGCTGTCCGGTGATGCAGATTCTCGAATCGATACCCGGCTCTGCGGCCAGTGCTCTGACCAACGGAGCCATCTTGATGGCCTCTGGGCGAGTGCCGAATATGGAAAGGACCTTCATCCTGGGTTGCTGACCAGCCATTATTTCCTCCCGCGCTTTGAGCGCGCCGCGCAATAGCAAAGCCAGGCTGAGAGCAGCGTGGCCAGCTGGCGAGTTAATGAGTTTCTCGGGCGGGGAAGATCGGAGTGCATAGCTCGATATTCACTTCAATGTGATGTAGCAATGTGCCTTGTTACCCGGAATTGTCGGGATTATTAGCAGAACAAAATAATAAAGCAAAATGTTTTATTAACTATTTTTCAAAGTAATAGTTTTCAGGAACTTTGGTTTTTCAGGATGGTCAGTTCAGGGTTATAACTTTTGAAAAATCCGTTTTGCCCAATGAATACGGGGGGTTGCGGGCGCATGATAGCGTCGGTCAGGCTGTTTTCAAAGGTCGCTAATGTGCTGAAATTCGCCATGATGGCAAAAAGTTCCAACAAAAATAGCCGTGCTGTGGCGTGCATCACTACAGCAGAATACTGACGCCTGATTAATGACAGGAAAAGCGAAGGGGTTCACAAAAATGGCGCTGATATAATGACAGTGTGGAACTTTGCTTTTGTATCGAGTTTGATGCGCTGCAGGTGAACGAGATGTTAAGGAATAGCTTACATACCGCTAAAGTTAGGTGAGCTGCACTATTGAGTTGTAGCAGCAATGCGGGCAGTTGCCCAGTTATTAAATGAGAATGATTAGCGACCCCCTCCGAATGAGGGGGTCGCGGTGCAGAACGCAATCAGCCTTCTGACTCGGCAGGCTCCGACAGCTCACTGAGTGCAGTCGCGTTGTTTTTGAAGGCGGCGGCAAAGACGGCGCGATTTTTCGCCATGTAGATACTCGCATCCTCTGCATGCTTCTCCGAGATGCCCGGCACGTTCTTGATCAGGACGTCGGTGAGAAGCTCGGCCAGCTCGAGCATTTGATCGTGCGCATCGGCGAGTTTACGGTCCACGAAAGTAGTCTCCAGATCGCGGGTGCTGCGGTAAAGGGTTTCAACAGCCATTTTGGCCTCGTCGTGTTATCCAGTGTTGAAAGGGGCTAGACCCGGACGTTCAGCGCTTCACGCTCTGACCAGCGGGTATGCAAAAGCAGTGATCCTGCAAGACCAGCATGCCGGTCAGGTGTAGCGGAGCGCTGCATGCATATCCAAATGAGGGTCTGCATGAAGGCCGCTCTCCGACGCATCGGCGTTGAAGGTGATTTCTTGATTACTGTGTTTTTATACAGTAAAAAGGCTGCACCAATCAACCCCTCTCTGAATAGTGGCGTTTAAGCATCTTTTTTGCGCCGCAAATGTGCCTTGCGACAACCCGTCGCGCTCTCAACCATAGCCTATGGCCCTGTTCCTGCTTTAAAAAGCAGGCCACAAAGGTGTCACGAGTACCCGGCATCATCCGGTCGGCATAAACGAAGGTTCAGAGGTAGAGCGTCATGGGAAACAAATGGGCAGTAAAGATAAGACACCGCGTGCATGGCCAGGCCGAGTCACTGGGTAATCTCTGCGTCGAGAGCTTTCACTTTCTGGCGCTGTTCGCGATTGGCGCGATCACTGCCTGGGCGTCAGTGGTTGCATTCCTGGGTATGGTCGAGAAAGGCAACGTCACGGTCGATGACATCCTGCTGCTGTTCATCTACCTGGAACTGGGGGCGATGACCGGGATTTATTTCAAGACCAACCACATGCCCGTGCGCTTCCTGATCTACGTTGCGATCACTGCACTGACCCGCCTGCTGATTTCCGACGTGTCCCACCACAACCCGCCGGACATCGGCATCATCTACCTGTGTGGCGGCATTCTGCTGCTGGCGTTTGCAATTCTGGTGGTGCGCTACGCGTCTTACAAATACCCGTCGGCGAAGATTCCCGATTCGTCCAGCGCGGTCAAAGGCGCGGTGACGGAGGAGAAGGGCGAGATCTGATCGAGACACTGGCGGCATCGGTGATCGATGCCGCCAGTAGGTTGCTATGGAAGTCGCCTGTCAGTTAAGCCACACACCGGCACGCCAGTGCCAGCCGTCTCCGGCGCTTTCCCAGTGCGGATGCACATAGTGGTAGCCAGGTCGTTCGGCCTCCCAGTGACCATGAACCGGCACGAACCGCTGCCCGTTCCAGTGCCAGTAACCGCGCGCCCAGATGTAGCCGGGACGAGGCGCTGGTTCCACTTCGATTACCCGCTCAGGGGGTGGTTGCGGCGCGATGACTTCTTCGACGTATTCATGATGTACGTGTGGTCGCTCATGGACTACCCGCTCTTCGACACAGCCTGACGCTATCGCAAGTGATGCGATCAATACCCCATACCTTAAGAACATGTTGCCTCCTCGGAATCATCCGCAGGTGCAGTGGCGCTGAACGCAGTGCCCAGTCGCTCAAATGTTTCTGCGCAAGGATTGTTGTAGCAGGATGTATCTGTACTTTTGCTGAACATTCGGGAGAGCGGATGGTGGCGTATGGCCGTGATGTTTGGCGTGTTCTATACCGTGCAGGTGTCGGGGCATAGGACCTTTCTGACAGTCACAGCCCTACCCCTTGTATGACGTTGCTGAAGATGGCAGTCCTGCCCCTATGCCTGGGTATTCACTGCCAATGTCCTTCCCTTACGCTTTGAATCCTCAACTCTCTGAGGGCAGGAAGCCAGGACTCAGTCGCACGTAAGGGACAACCTGTGATCACCCATAACATCACCGTACCGGTCGCTACCAGCCAGCGGCTTGCAGTCAATCTGACGCTGCCATGGTTCATTCAGAAAACCGAGTTCACCCCAGTACCAGCCGTCTACGAACCTTTGATAAACGGTGAAGATACCTTTCGCGCTGTGCATCAGGCGATTGATAGCGCCAAGGCGTCCATCGACATCGTCTGCTGGGGCTTTCAACCCTCCATGTATTTCATCCGCGACGGGTGCCATCCCTGCATCGGTGAACTGCTCATGCTCAAAGCGGCGCAGGGCGTGAAGGTCCGTGTGCTTGCATGGGAAATGCCGTTCAACAGCGCGGGGGTGGCTGGTGAAGCCAATTTGCCGGGCAAGGGGCCGATACGCATCAAGGACCGGGTTTTGCAAAACTCGACTCGGGCTCAGTACGACTATGACCGTGACTGGTTCAACCATTACGCCATGGCAGACGAGCAGGCCGCCCGACGTGTCGCAGACAATGTGCCGGTGCTGGTGAGCCGGGGTTTCAGTGTGCTGGAAAGAGCCGAAATTGACCATTGGGTGAAGTATCGAAGCATGGACCCGAACGTCAGTTGGCGTGCGCGTAAAGCCATGAGTGCAAGCGCGACACACCATCAGAAAAGCATATTGGTCGACTACGAACTACCGAACGCCGTCGGTTTTGTCATGGGCCACAACATGCTGGACGAATACTGGGACACCGACAGCCACTCGGCACTGAACCGCACCCAAGCGACCGCGCCCAATCCTGATCGCGGACCACGGGGTGCCCTGCCGCGCCAGGACATCTCCTGCAAGATATCCGGCCCTGTCCTTGAACACCTGCACTGCAACTTTGCCTGGGCATGGCGCAGGGAGACCGGTGAAGACCTGTTTCAGTCACGTCAGTCCATAGAAGCCGCAGTGTGACCGCGGCACCCGGATAATGACTCAATTGCTGCGTACTCAGGCCCAGGAGCATGTGTACGACATCGAAAAGCTTTATCTGAATGCGGCCAACAACGTTTGCCAGTTTATCTACATCGAGAACCAGTATTTTCGCTGGGGACCGCTGGCCGAGAAAATCAAACAGATTGCAGAGCGACAAACCAGTTGGGGGCGTGATCCGGCGCAGCACAACGCCATCCATTTATTCGTGATCACCAATGACACCAACGACGGGATCGGCATGGGCACGCTCAAGACTCAGGAAATGCTCGCACAACTGGGCCGCGCCGACGTCATCCCCGGCGTGACCCGGCTGCTGCGTATCAAGCAGATCAGAGCAGACGCGCCACCCAAGCCTCAACCCGAAACCGCAAATGATCATGCAGGCCAGAGAAAGCTGGATGAGTGGCAGGCCGAGCAGGGCAGGAAAACCAGAGAGGCCGAAAACAGCACGGTGCAGGCGCAAGAAGTGCCCGGCCTGAAAGTCCATGTCTGCTCACTCGTTGCTCCCGACTCGCCCGAAGGTCAGCCATGGATGCCGGTGTACATCCACTCCAAGCTAATGATCGTCGATGACGTATTCACCACACATGGGTCGGCCAACCTTAATACCCGAAGCATGATGGTTGATAGCGAACTGAACATATGTCATGAGCATCCGGCGTTTAGCCGGCCGTTAAGGCAGCGGTTGTGGGGTATGCATACGAATAGGATGGGGGCGCAGGATGAGCCTGAGCTGGCGTTCAAAGCGTGAGGCGAGATGATTAGGCAAAATAAAGAGTTCAAGTCAAAAAAGCTGTCTCCTGTTGCTTCCCTTGTCGAATTTTATTACGGCGAAACGACTGTGGCGGACTTTGACTAATGCGCATGACTTCACTGCTCCCGAGCTTATTACTGGTTGCCTGCAGCGCTGGCAATGCCATCAATTTTTGGACAAAGGATGCTCCCTTGAAGCAACTAAGCGAAGTCAACGCCAAGCTGAAATTTACCTGTGCGCATGAGACGATTCCGACGTCTTCGGCAGAAACAGATGTTCTGTTCCAGTACGCGCGCTGGCTACAGAAAAATAATCAGCTAAAGCAGGACAAAGCAGTTGACCTTGAGATCGAACGGCTTTACCGCATCTCTGCTGAGAACCACCATTACAAAGCCAACGTCAATCTGCAGAACGGAAGCATGCGTGGTCATTTCAATCTGAGTGGATCGGAGCATCTGCGCCTTAGTCAGCAGTTGATCGACGCCAACGTTGCGTCCGGCTATTACTTCATTGCTATATTTCTGCGACGGGGCGTTGCAGGTTTACAGCAAGATCAAGAAATTTCCTTGCGCTACTATCGGAAAGCAGCAGATGAAGGCAACCCCCAAGCCCAGGCTTTCTTGGCCGACAAGCTGGAGCCAATCGACATTGCTCCCGAGATTGCACGCCAGATGCGACGTTGCGCAGCCACGCAGAGTAATGGCGATGCGGCCGTTGCCTTAGGCTTTGATCTAAAAACAGATAGAAGCTATAAAGATGCGCTTCAAGCGTTTCAGAATGGCGTTGCATCAGGTGATGAAATTGCTGCATCTTTTTTGAGTAAAGTTTTTCGCGGCCCAAAACCGGATGATCGTTTGTACTTTATGGCTCAGGAAGAAGACTTACAGCGCGCAGAACGTTATACGCTTATTAGCAAGATATTAGGCGACTGGTCCTACGCCAACCCAAGCGTTCCTGAAATCAATGAAATCGTTCCCCTTCCACCAGCCAGACTGCCTACTTGGGATGGCAAGCTGAAATGGATTGAAGAACGTAAAGCCAATATCCCGCCGCCCAAGCCATCCGAGGCGCTGATCGAGTTACTGGCTAAAGCCATGGTTCTCGATCCTAAAACAGGTAAGCCAATGCCGGGATCGCCTGTGTACAGCAAGGAAGACTGATGGTCGGTGCGAAAGCACATCGGCGTGATCGTGCCGCGCCTCTACAAGCGTTGTTCGACGACTATTCTGCTGTAACCGCCAGAAACGGAAACCGGGAGGCAATTACGTGACTCCCGGTCTGGTCATCCAACCTGTATGGATGTCATTACGCATCAAACCCCGGCATTCACCGCGGCCTGATTCTGCGACCACAGACCATTGGCCGGGCCAGGTGTCTTTTTGAGCGTGGCACCGTCGGTCATCGCTGCAAGAATCTTGATCGCGCTTTCGCCACGTTCGATGGCGATGCCGAATTGCACGCTTTCTATAAGCTTGCGCAGGCGTTGCGGGTCATTGCGTTGCGCTGCGCTGATCAGACGCTTGGCAACGACTCCGCATTCGTTGGACAGGGTCAGCATGATGCTGCCGTCCAGCCCTTGAATGCTCAGATTCACCCGATAGTCGGGGTGAAAAGTATCCGTGATCATCTGAAAAGGATTGTCCATATCATTCACCTGCTAAATGGTTTGCATAAGTTGACCGGGTAATAGTCCTTTTGGTTCTCGACGACTGATCAGCGGTTGCGTTACTCCTTCGCTTGCTGCTGACAGGTTTGCTGTCGTCTTTCGCGTTGATGAGAGGTTTCGTTTAAGACGCTTTAACGCACCCACGGCGTGAGTCCGCGCCTGGAGGTGGCCGTCCTGATGGCCGGCCTCGTGGCGCGTACTACAGGACACTGCATGGTTCGGGCCATATTGCATGGGTGATGCGCGAGAGGCCGCTGAACGGGAGCCCATTGCAGTTGCTTCACGGCTTACTCTGCTGCAATGCGAACCGGTCGATCCGGCCGGCAAACGTGCTCTCGAAAAGGGGAGGAGAACACTTCCCGGATATGGCCTGCTCCTTTCGCGAATGCAGTTTGCGTACGACTTTTTTGAGTGATTGTCTGACACTCCGACAACCGAATCCTGGCGTCAAAGATTCGTAAAGACGGGTCGAAACCGTAATCGCCTGCTGTCCAGGTCCTGACGTTGACCGTCTTGCTGCAGAGCGGCGGGGTGAGTGTTGAACGCTTGCCGTATGAAGGGCTGAGCCGACTGCTCATGTAGGCGAGCGGCATGATTTTTTGCTCGCCGATGGCTGTCAGATGCAGCGCTCGGGCTGCCCGGTGCTGAATGTTAAATTCGATGGACGGCAGCCGGCGATCGAGATGGCTGCTAGTCGAGCGATGGTGCAAGGTGGCCAAAGCTGTGCAGCGAGCATTTGTGGTGCGCACTGATTGGGGCACAACCGTGTGTAGGGCACGCTGGTCGACAGATTGTCGTAGTACGTGGAGCGCTGCGCTTGCCCACTCATGGGGAACAATGCATGGCAAGCAAAAAGGGCGAACCGCTGCCGGTTCGCCCTTTTTTTGCAAAACGTTTCAGTGGAACATCAGGTCAGACGAGCGGCTTCTTTCTCCTGCTCTTTTTCCAGAAATTCTTCTTCGAGCAGCGCGTCCGGGCTGACCGGATCTTCATCCTGTTCGGCGATAATCGGTGCGGCACCTCGTTTGCCGCGCAGCTTGCCAAACAGATGCTCGAGGGCGTGATCGAGTTTTACAGCAGCGCCATCCACAGCCTGATCTACCGTATCGGCCTTGTGGGAAACAGAAATAGGTTGGTGTCCTTTGGGGCGAGCTTCCATCTGGCACTTGATGTCGTGCGGGCCAGGCTTGTCGCCGTTTTCGTCGCGGATGTGGACTTCCACGCGGGTCAGGTTTTCATCGTAGTGTTCGAGCGTGCTTTCAACGGTGGTACGAACCCACTCCTCCAGTCGGATACTGCTTTCGATGTGATTATCGCTATTGACCTGGATTTGCATAGTTAATCCTTATTAGGGCTTGCTCGTGCGAGGCTGGACTACGTGATTCCTTGCGGAATCGATTTCGTTTGCGCTCATTCACAGTGTTGGCGGCAATGGCCTGACAATTCAACCCCAATATGTAAGAAATATTTCGCAGCAAAAAATGGCCGCCCTGATTCAAGGCTGAGAATCAGGAGCGGACGCAGAGCGTCCAGAACGGCATTCCCACGCGGAGCGTGAGGAACGAGAGGTGTCCGGGAGAACACTTCTCTCACGCTCTGGCGTCCGGGAACTAGAATGCGACTGACGTCTGTACGTACACCGTGCGCGGTTCGCCGACGTATTTGCCACGGTTGTTGTCGTCGAACGAGCGGGTGTAGTACTGGCGGTTGAAGATGTTCTTCATCCCGACCGCTACGTTGAGGTCCGACAATTGCGGGCCGAAATCGTAGTTGGCGCGGGTGCTGAACAGCATGTACCCAGGGATCTTGCCAGTGCTGCCGTCGGCGCTCTCAGCCGCTGTGTTGGCGTTGTCGGCGAACTGGTCGCTCTGGAAAGAGCTGTCAAAATTCAGCTTCCACGGCCCTTCGGTGTAGCTGACGCCCATCGTTCCTTTGTGTTTTGACGAGAACGGCACACGGTTGCCTTTGTTCGGGCCGTCTTCACGGATTGTCGCGTCAACGAAAGCGTAGCTCGCGTAGACATCGTAACCGGCCAATACCGGGCTCAGGCCTTCCAGCGCATAGTTGACGCTGGTCTCGATCCCCTGATGACGAGTCTCGCCGCGTGCAATCACGGTGTCGTTGGTCTGATTGCTGTCGTACTGGTTATCGAAGTTGATCAGGAATGCACCGATCTCGGCTCGCAGGTTGCCGTTGTCATAGCGCGTGCCGAGCTCCCAGGTGCGGGCTTTTTCCGGTTTGACTTCATCGCCGGTAACGCGGTTAGGCATCTGGCTGTACTGCACGCTGCCGAACGAGCCTTCGGTGTTGGCGTACAGGTTCCAGGTGTCGGTGAGGTGGTAAAGCACATTCAGCGCTGGCAGTGCGGTGCTGTAGTCGCCTTGATAGCGGGCGTTGGTCAGATTGTTGTTCTGCGCGGTGTCGATCATCTCGTAGCGAACGCCGGGCGTGATGGTCCACTTGCCGATGTCGATACGGTCATCAATGTAGAACGCATGCGCTTCAGTCGCGCCGCGGGTGTCACGGTCGTTGCGGCTGGCGGTAGTCGGCAGGTTGCCGGTCACCGGTTCGCGATAGCGCAGTTCGTGACCCGCTTCGTTGACGTAGCGGTAGCCGACGCCCACTTCATGCCAGGTCTCGCCCAGTGCAAAGCCTTGCGAGAAGCGCGTTTCCAGACCGCGTACCCAATATTCGCGGGGCGATAGAGAGACGAAGCTGCCCTGATCCAGATAGCCGCTGCGCAGGGTCTTGGTGAAGAACGTGTTGGCGGTGAAGACGCGGGCATCCTCTTCATAGCGGTAGCCGAAGTTGAACATGGTGCGACGGCCCCAGAACTTGTCCTTCAGACGCGTCGACTGGTACGGATCGGCATCGTAATCCCTGACGTTCAGGCCGCCGGGCATCTGCGCTTCGCCATCGTAATACTGCGCCATGGCATTGAGGCTGTTGGCTTCGTCGATCTGGTATTTGCCCTTGAGGATCAAGTCGTCGATCTGGGTATCGCTGTGCTCGCGCCAGTCACCGCCGCGTACGCCGGAATACAGAATCGCGCCGCCCAGACCATTGTCCGCCGTGCCGCCTGCCAGCAGGTTGCCGGTGGTCTTGAAGCCATCGTGGCTGGACGACGGGCTGGTTTCGGTCTGTATGCCGCCTTTGAGGGTGGGTGCGTCAGGGATGGCACGGGTCACGAAATTGACGATACCGCCCACGTTCTGCGGGCCGTAACGCACAGCACCACCGCCACGCACCACGTCGACCGCGTCCATGTTGCCCATGCTGATCGGCGCGAAGGACAGCTGCGGCTGACCATAAGGTGCGAACGGCACCGGGATGCCGTCCATCAATACGGTGGAGCGTGACGCCAGACGCGGGTTGAGGCCACGAATGCCGAAGTTAAGCGCCATGTCGTGGCTGCCGGTGCCGTTGTTGTCCGGGGCATTGACGCCCGGGATGCGATTGAGCACTTCACGCGCCGAGGTTGCGCCGACACGCTCGAATTCTTCACGACGGATCACATCACGTGCGCCGGGGTGTTCGAAAACGTTGGTCTGCTGCGCGGCACCCAGCCAGTCGCCGACCACGGTGGACACACCCAGCTCGATAGGCGCGCCAGCAGCATTGACCGGTTGCAGGGTGAAGCCGTTATTGCCGTCGGCCAGGGCCTGCAGCCCGGTGCCTTCGAGCAACGCATTGAGGCCCTGCTCGGGCGTGTACTGACCTTCCAGGCCGCGGCTCTTCAGGCCGCTGGTGATTTGCGAACCATAGGAAATCAACACGCCGGACTCTCGACCGAACTGGCTCAGCGCAGCTTCAAGCTCGCTTGGCGCAATGTGATACGCCTTGGGTGCCACCTCGGCAGCCTGCGCCATCGACAGACTGCCGACCGAAAGGCTGGCACCGAAAATGACATGGCGCAACGTACGCACCAGCGGTGAAAGTTGGGTAGGGCGGGCTGACATGCAGGAGTCCTTTGACCGGAAGGTTGAGAGATGCTTTCCCTGTCTGTCACGCGAGCAACAGAAAACGGCTCACGGGTTTTGAAATTATTTTTTCCGGGTTTGATTATCGTACCCGCGCCTCGCGTGGTGATGCGTTTGGCGACCCCCGGATCAGTGACAGGGCGAAGGAACGCGACGAAGTCGGGCCGGAAACAGGAGCGAGGGGCGAAAAGGTGACTTGAGTCGAGCCGAAATCTCACTGAATCGCAGAGTTGTGTGACGCGGAGCGTCACGAACTGCATTACCACGCGGAGCGTGGGAACGATAATCGGCGTAGTTTCAGTCCCGTTTTCCGGGCTCTCCAGGACGACTGTGTCACCATGAGCGCTGAGCGTATAAACGGGTAATCACGATCAAACCCGCGCCTGCACGTTCACCCAATACCAGGTGAAGCGTTGTACATGCACAGGGAGGGCGAGTTCCAGCATGTCGAGGATGCGCTCGCTGTCGGCCAGCGGATAGTTGCCGGAGATCAACAGGTTGGCCACTTTCGCGTCGCAGTTCAAACGACCGCGTCGATAGCGACCCAGCTCCGCAAGGAAGTCGGAGAGCTTCATGCGCGACGCCACCAGCATCCCGTCCGCCCACGCGCCACTGCCCGCATCTATAGGTTTCACGCTGTCCCAAGCGTCACGACTGAAGGTCGCTTGCTGGCTGGCCCGCAGCATCAAACCCGGACCGCTCCTGCCGAGCGGGGCTATTTCAAGGGCTCCAGCAAACACCGCCAATTGCGTGCGCCCGTCCAGCTGGCGCAGGTTGAAACGGCTGGCCCCCGTCGACGCCCTGACCGTGCCTTCGGTGCTCAGCAGGCTCAGCGGGCGGCTGTCCGCCGAGGCGCTGATAAGGATTTCGCCCTGTAATAGCTTGATCAGGCGCTGCTGAGCATCAAAACGCACATCGACCGCGCTGGCCGTATTCAACTGCACCTGACTGCCATCGCTCAATGCCACCTTGCGCTGCTCGCCAACGCCACTATTGTAGTCAGCCAGCAAGGGTTGCAGGGCGATCTGCTCGCGCAGGCTCCAGCCCGCTGCCGAGCCTGCGCCCAGCAACAACAGCAGTTTCAGAGCGTGCCGACGGCTGGCGGATTTCGGCGCATTGAGTGCCGCATGCGCCAGCGGCGAGGACAGCCCGCTGAGGCGCTGGTTGACCCGCTGCATGTGCGCCCACGCCCGTTGATGTTCAGCGTTGCCATTGAGCCAGAGCTGCCAGGCCTGCTGACGACGCGCATCCAGCGTGCCTTCCTGCATTTCCAGCAGCCAGCCGACCGCTTGCTGCGCCACGCCAAGCGAGATGTCGGATTTGTTCAAGGACTCATTGTTCGGGTTCATAAGGCGAAATAGCAGCGCAGTGCGGCCTTGTTCAGATGGCGTTTGACCGTTGCGATGGAGATGCCCAGTTCGGCGGCAATTTGGCCGTGGCTCAACCCGTCGACCTGCGACATCAGGAACGCTCGCTTGACCAGCACCGGCAGGCCGTCCAGCAGTTGATCGAGTTCCACCAGGGTTTCGAGAATGATCGCCCGCTCTTCTTCCGAAGGTGCCACGCATTCCGGCAGCTCAGCCAGCGCCTGATAGTAGGCGTGCTCCAGGTCCTGACGCCGGTAGTGATTGCACAATACACGTTTGGCAATCGTCGTCAGAAAAGCGCGAGGCTCGACGATCTGCTGCGTATCGCGTGCGCCCAATACCTTGATGAAGGTGTCCTGGGCCAGATCCGCTGCGCTGTGCGGGCAGCCGAGCCTGCGCCGCAACCAGGTCGTCAGCCAGGTGTTGTGTGCCCTGTACAGGCTTTCGACAGTGTGATTGAGAGCGGAGTGGGCGATGGGCATCACAGGGAACAATCCACGGGGACTCGTTGATGGCGTGGATTCTGGCAGACTCTTTTGCGTATGAGAATATTTATCATTAATATTGCGGTTCATTTGTCTTGCTCAGGGACGAATGGCGCAAACAGCTGGCATTCATCGCGGCCTCTTCCCGAGGGCTCGTGATCCGGCTTCCCAGGTTTCATGAATCAATGAAGACCCTTTGATGGATGTCACCACCGCAAGCGGTTCGCTGCCGGAAAAACGCATGGCGAAAGCCAGAAGCAAGGGCCTGACGGTTGCTTATCGGCTTGCCGTTACCTCGCGGGCGCTGGCGGCGGTGTTTGCCGGTTATCTGCTCGCGTCAGTGGTCAGCATTTGCGTTTCGCAGTGGCTGCCCATCCCCCGCGCCGAAGCAGTGGTGACAGGTATGATGCTGTCCTTTCTGGTTTATCTGGCCGCGGTGCTCTGGTGTTTTGCCTGTCGCACGGCGTTGCAGGCCTGGGTCGGAGTGCTGGCGCCGTGCGCATTGCTGGCGGCTGCCTGCGCCTGCGGTCGGTGGCTATTGTGAAAGAGGGTTTTCGTCAGTCGATGGCCTGGTTGCACACCTGGGTCGGTTTACTGTTCGGCTGGCTGTTGTTCGCGATTTTTCTGACCGGCACGCTTTCCTACTTCAAAGATGAAATTACCCAGTGGATGCAGCCGGAAATTCCGGTGCGCGCTCTGGATGCCGGTGCCAGCGTGCAGCGGGCTCAGGATTATCTGCAAAGCCACGCCGCCGGGGCCACGCGCTGGTTCATCAGCCTGCCGGACGAGCGCACGCCAGGCCTGGCGGTGAAGGCAAGCAGGGCCAACGCAACAACTTCGTGCGCAAGCTGCTCGACCCGCAAACCGGCAGCGAGGTGCAGGCACGCGACACGCGCGGCGGTGATTTCTTCTACCGTTTTCACTATCAACTGCAGATGCCTTATCCTTGGGGGCGCTGGCTGGCGACGAGCGCCGCGATGGTGATGTTCGTTGCGTTGATCACCGGCATCATCATTCACAAAAAAGTCTTCAAGGAATTCTTCACGTTTCGTCCACGCAAGGGCCAGCGTTCCTGGCTGGATGGGCATAACGCGCTTGGCGTGTTGGTGTTGCCGTTCCATCTGATGATCACTTACAGCAGTCTGGTGATCTTCATGTCGATGGTGATGCCCGCGAGCATCCTCAGCCAGTACGACACGGTTCAGGCGTTCTACCGCGAAGCCTATCCGACCCCGGAAATGCTCAAGCGAGAAGGCAAACCTGCGCCGCTGGTGGCACTTGCGCCATTGGTCAATGCGGCGAACGCGAAGTGGGACAGCGGGCAGGTGGGTCGGGTGATCGTCAATAATCCGGGCGACAGCACCGCCACGGTTCTGCTGACGCGTGATGACAAGGGCAGCATCGTGCCGGATCGGGGCGGCGCGCTGACGTTCAGCGGGGCCAGCGGCGCGTTGCTGAACGAAGTACCCGAGCGCCCCGTTGCGCTGCTGATCTCCAGTGGGATGTACGGTCTGCATGTAGGCCATTTTGCCGAGCCGCTGCTGCGCTGGATGTACTTCATTTTCGGTGTCGCCGGAACCGCAATGATCGGCACCGGGCTGGTGATGTGGCTGGGCAAGCGTCAGCTCAAGCACGCCAAAACCGGCGTGCTGCCACTGGAGTTGCGTCTGGTGGAAGTGCTGAACATCGCCAGCATGCCCGGGTTGATGATTGCCGTGGCCAGCTTCTTCTGGGCCAATCGTCTGCTGCCTTCGGGGTTCACCGGGCGTGCCGATTGGGAAGTCAGCGTGTTCTTCACATGCTGGGCGTTGTCAGTGGTGCACGCCCTGGTGCGCAAAGGGCGCAGCGCATGGCGCGAACAACTGGGGCTGGGCGCGGTGCTGTTTGCCGGGCTGCCGCTGCTCGATCTGCTGACCAGCGGCCGCTATCTGCTGGGTTCGCTGATGTCGGGAAGCTGGGTAATGACGGCCTTTGACCTGACGGCGCTGGTCACCGGGCTGTTTCTTGGCTGGGCAGCGCTGAAATTCAAAGCGCTACCCGCCGCCGAAACAGCCCGCGTCGCCTTGCAAGCCATACCTCGGGAGAGCCACTGATGCTGTTGGCTGCCTTACTGTGCTACGTAGGGTTTACCTGCCTGTGCCTGTCCATGGCGCGCCATTACAGCGAACTGCTCAAGGGGCCGTTTACCGAACAGCGGCGTCGGGCGCTCAAACTGGTTGGCTGGGGCGCGCTGCTGTTGTCGTCATGGGCGGCGGTTCAGGCTGATGGCTGGATGATGGGCACGGTGCACTGGTTCGCCGCATTGATGAGCAGTGCGGTGTTGCTGGTTGCGTTGCTGCCGTTCCGGCCGCGTTGGGTGCTGGCGCTGGCAGGATGCGGCGTGCTGCTCAGCCCGTTGGCAGCCGTGAGTCAATTATTGGCCTAACGCCAGCCGGTATTCGCCCGGCGTGGCCCCCACGGCGTGACGAAACCGATTGCTGAAATGGCTGGCGCTGGCAAAGCCGCAGGCCAGCGCTATCTCGCCTAATGGCTTGCCGGTGCTGCGCAACAACTGGCGAGCCTGTTCGATACGTCGCGCCAATAAGTACTGGTGTGGCGGCAAGCCGAAGCTTTCGCGAAACATTCGCGCGAAGTGGTATTCCGACAGCGCGCACATGCCAGCCAGTTGACCGAGGCTCAGCGGATCGGCGAGGTGCATTTCGATGAAGTCCACCAGATGCCGCCGCAGGTGTGGTGCCAGGCCGCCTTTCAGGCGCAACCCCTCGCGCAACCCTACCTGACTGAGCAACGCATGGCTGACCATCTCGTGCGCCAGGCTGCTGGTCAACAAACGCTCACCGGGTTCTGCCCAGTTCAGGCGAATCAACTGCCGGAAGCGTGCGGCTTGTGCGGGGTCTTCCAGAAAGGTGTTTTCCCGCAGTTGCATCTCGCGCGGCTCGCGATCCAGTAGTGTCACGCAGCCCAGCGCAAACTGTTCCGGGCTGAAATACAGATGTGCCAGACGGATCTCGCCGTTCACCACCCAGGCGGACTCATGACCGGCAGGCAAGATGCACAGCTTTCCCGGCGCACCTTTCTGGTCGGGTCTGCCGCGCCGAAAAGTCCCGGTACCGTCCTCGATATAGCACGACAGCGTATGGTGGGTCGGTGCGTGATATTCCTGCGAGTCATGCCGATTGTTCCACAACGCCGCCACCAACCCGTCGCCCAGCGGCGCGCTCTGCTCCAGATTGGCATTGGGTGAGCTGTTCAGGGCCTGAAAGACCTGGATGGATTCAATGGCGGGCATGATGATTCCTCTAGGATTTGTATCCTACTCGCTGGCGACGCCGCTGCCAGTAGCGCTTGAAGCAAATGCGCAAGATTGTGCAAGCGCTGGCAGACCGGCACGCAGCAGACTGATGGCTCATCAAGGAGCCTGCACCATGAACATTTCGCTTTATCTGCTGACTGTGCTGATCTGGGGTACGACCTGGATCGCCCTGAAACTTCAACTCGGCGATGTCGCGATTCCGGTATCTATCGTCTATCGCTTCGCGCTGGCGGCCCTGGTGCTGTTTGCATTCCTGCTGCTGACAAAGCGCTTGCAACCGGTCAATCGTCGCGGCCAGTTGATCTGTCTGGCGCAAGGTGTGTGCCTGTTCTGCGTCAACTTCATGTGTTTCTACACGGCCAGCCAATGGATACCCAGCGGCTTGATCGCGGTGGTGTTCTCCACTTCGACGCTGTGGAATGCGCTGAATGCGCGGGTATTCTTTCGCCAGAAAATCGCCGGTAATGTTATGGCCGGTGGCGCGATGGGCCTGTTCGGGCTGGCGTGTCTGTTCTGGCCCGAGCTGTCCGGGCACAGCGCCAGCCGCGAGACCCTGATCGGTCTGGGCCTGGCCCTGCTTGGCACACTGTGCTTCTCGGCGGGCAACATGCTGTCGAGCCTGCAACAGAAAGCCGGCCTGCGTCCGCTGACCACCAATGCGTGGGGAATGTTCTACGGGGCGACCATACTTGGCCTCTACTGCCTGCTCAGCGGCACGCCGTTCACCTTCGAATGGAACACGCGTTACGTAGGCTCACTGCTGTTTCTGGTTATTCCCGGCTCTGTGATTGCGTTCACCGCCTACCTGACACTGGTCGGGCGCATGGGGCCGGAACGCGCAGCTTATTGCACTGTGCTGTTCCCGATTGTGGCGCTAAACATCTCGACGTGGGTCGAAGACTACCAGTGGACCGTGGCTGCCTTGCTCGGGCTTGTGCTGGTGATGGCGGGCAATGTGCTGGTGTTCAGGAAGACCAGGCCGGTTGCCGTCCTGGTCGGCGGCAAACTGGCCTGAGTCGATGTTCATCCTCGGTTATAGAGCAGGAACGCCTTAGCCCTTCCACACCTGCGGATTGACCAGGTCCTGCGGCCGCTCGCCCAGCAACGCGTTGCGCAAGTTGTGGTAGGCGCGGTCGGCCATCGCCTGACGGGTTTCAGTAGTGGCTGAGCCGATATGCGGCAGGGTGACGGCGTTCTTGAGCTGGAACAGCGGCGATTCTTTCAGCGGTTCTTTTTCATAGACGTCCAGACCGGCACCGCGAATGGTGCCGTTCTGCAGGGCTTCGATCAGCGCAGGCTCGTCGACAATCGGGCCACGGGCGATGTTGATCAGGATGGCGCCGGGCTTCATCAGGCTCAACTCGCGACGGCCGATCAAATGTTTGGTCTTTTCGCTCAGCGGCACTACCAGGCAGACGAAATCCGCTTCGGCCAGCAGTTGGTCCAGGCTGCGAAACTGTGCGCCCAGTTCCTGTTCAAGTTCGGTCTTGCGGCTGTTGCCGCTGTACAGGATCGGCATGTTGAAGCCCAGACGACCACGGCGGGCGATGGCTGCGCCGATATTGCCCATGCCGACGATGCCCAGCGTCTTGCCGTGCACGTCGGTGCCGAAGTGCGGAGGCTCGATACTGCGTGTCCACTGTCCGGCCTTGGTGTAGGCGTCCAGTTCGGCGACGCGCCGGGCGCTGCTCATGATCAGCGAGAAGCCCAGGTCGGCGGTGCTCTCGGTCAGTACATCCGGCGTATTGGTGAGCAGAATGCCGCGCTCGCTCAGGTAGTCGACATCGTAGTTGTCGTAGCCCACCGAGATGCTGGAAACCACTTCCAGTTTCGCTGCGTTTTGCAGCTGCTCGCGACCCAGCTTGCGGCCGGAGCCGATCAGCCCGTGGGATTCAGGCAAGGCCTCATCAAACTGGGCATTGATGTCGCCCAGCTTGGGGTTGGGCACGATCACGTTGAAGTCTTGCGCCAGGCGCTCGGCCATTTCTGGAGTAACACGGCTGAAGGCGAGTACGGTTTTTTTCATTGGGCAGTCACTCTTTAGCGGTTGAATGAGTAGCACGCTAACATTCCTCTCCGCTCTTTGGCAGCCGCTTTTTACAGTTGTACGATGTCAGAACGAGGACTTGAGTGCCTGCACATGCAGATCCGCTTCATCGGCCGCGAGAATTTCCGGCAGGGAACCTCGCAGGTATTCGACCCAGGTTCTGATCTTGGCATCCAGATACTGGCGTGACGGATAGATGGCGTACAGGTTCAGCTCCTGCGAGCGGTAATCGGACAATACGCGCACCAGTGTGCCGTTGCGCAGCCCCTCGATCGCCGAGTAGATCGGCAGAATGCCAATCCCCATGCCGCTGGAAATCGCGGTTTTCATCGCATCCGCAGAGTTGACCAGCAGCGGCGAGCTGTTGATGGTGACCATCTCCTGACCTTCCGGGCCATCGAACAGCCATTTGTCCAGCGGGAACACCGGGCTGACCAGGCGCAGACACGCATGATTCAGCAAGTCGGCAGGCTTGTGTGCCATACCGAAGGTTTTGACGTACTCGGGCGATGCACACACGATGCTGTAGGTAATGCCCAGCCGCTGAGACACAAAGCCCGAGTCTGCCAGTTCGCTGGCCAGCACGATCGACACGTCATAGCCTTCTTCCAGCAAGTCCGGCACGCGGTGGGTCATGGTCAGGTCGAACGCGACATCAGGGTGGTTGCGGCGATAACGGGCGATGGCGTCGATCACGTAATGCTGGCCGACGCCGGGCATCGAATGCACCTTTAGTTGCCCGGCCGGGCGGGCATGCGCGTCGCTGGCTTCGGCTTCTGCCTCTTCGACCGAGGCCAGAATCTGCTCGCAGCGCAACAAGTAGCGCTTGCCTGCTTCGGTGAGGGCAATGCGTCGAGTGGTGCGATTGAGCAGGCGCGTCTGTAAATGTGCTTCAAGGTTGGAGACCGCGCGCGAGACGTTGGCGGTGGTGGTATCCAGCACGGCGGCGGCAGCAGTGAAGCTGCCCGCTTGCGCCACGCAACTGAAGGCACGCATGTTTTGCAGGGTGTCCATGGGTACTTCTCTGAGTAGATGGCAAATTGTGACATGAAGTAACGGATGCATGTATCCAGACCAAAGGATTATCGCCGTTTCAGTAACAAAGATTCACATATCTCCCCGCTTATCGCCGCGTCAAGCGCCGCCTAGAATCGCCGCCATTCAAGGTGTATTACCTCCGTTCGGGAACTCGCAGCTGTGCCGCGTCGCATCATCAGAGGGCTCTGGCCCGTCGGTATCCTGGCTTTTACGCTGGTCCTCAACGGCTGTATCGGAACACATGGAATCAAACCGCAGGGCAGTCTTCTGCACGCGGACAGCCTGGCCACCGATCAGGCGATTCAGAGCGCTGCCCTCGACGCCCACTGGCCCGCAGCGCAATGGTGGCGTGCCTACGGCGATGCGCAACTCAATCACTGGGTCGATATTGCTACGCTTGGCAGCCCGGGTCTGGCGCTGGCCGCTGCCCGTGTGCGCCAGGCAAGAGCGATGGAGCAGATCGCCGAGTCATCCGAGTCGGTGCAGGTGCAGGGCAGTGCCAGCCTGATGCGCCACGACTGGCCCGAGGATCAGTTTTATGGTCCCGGAGCGCTGGCCGATACTCGCACCTGGGACAACAATGCGTCGCTGGGTCTGAGCTACGCGCTGGACCTCTGGGGACGTGAACGCAATGCCAGCGAGCAGGCCCTTGATCTGGCTCACGTGAGTGCTGCCGAGCAGCGTCAGGCGCAGCTCGAATTGCAGGAAAACGTGGTTCGCGCCTACATTCAGCTGTCCCTTGAATACGCCCGACTGGATATCGCCGAGGCAGCGCTGGCCCAGCAGCAACAGATACTCGATCTGGCGCAGCGTCGCCTCAAAGGCGGGATCGGCACGCATTTCGAAATCAGTCAGGCCGAAACGCCATTGCCCGAGGCCCACCGGCAGATTGATGCGCTGCAAGAGGCCATCGCCCTGAGCCGCAATCAGCTGGCTGCTCTGGCAGGTAAAGGGCCGGGTGAGGGCGCGGCGCTGCAACGGCCCACGCTGTCGTTGCACACCGAGCTGAAAATGCCGTCGGCATTGCCCGCCGAACTGTTGGGACGGCGGCCCGATGTGGTGGCCGCGCGCTGGCAGGTTGCGGCGCAGGCGCGCGGTATCGATGTCGCGCATGCGGGCTTTTATCCCAATGTCGATCTGGTCGGCAGCCTGAGCTACATGGCCACGGGCGGCGGCATGCTGGAGTTTCTGACCGGCAGCAAGTTGGGTTACAAGGTCGGACCGGCCATCAGCCTGCCGATCTTCGACGGTGGACGCTTGCGGGCAGAACTGGGGCAGGCGTCGGCCGCTTATGACCAGGCCGTGGCGCATTACAACCAGACGCTGGTGATGGCGTTGAAAAGTATTTCCGACCAGCTTATTCGTCGCGCCTCGATGGACAAGCAACAGGCATTTGCCGCCGAGTCGGTAGCGTCGGCACAAAAGACCTACGACATCGCATTGATTGCCTGGCAGCGCGGGCTGACCGATTACCTGAACGTGCTCAACGCCCGGACCCAGTTGTTTCGCCAGCAGCAGATTCAGCAACAGGTCGAGGCTGCGCGCCTGAATGCCTATGCAGGATTGGTGGTGGCGCTAGGTGGGGAGAGCGGCAGTTGCCATTCCTTACGCACCACTGCCGATCTTGAGTGTGCGAAATGATTGCTGCTTTTGAGCACATGGCGGCGTTGCCCTGGCGTCGTGAATTTCGCAGTTGGGCGCGCAGTGACGGGGTGACCTGGGTTTACCTTTTCAAAGTATTGATCGCTGCTTTTCTGACCTACTGGCTGGCTCTGCGCCTGGAGTTGCCGCAGCCGCATACGGCGATTATCACCGTGTTCATCGTCATGCAGCCGCAGAGCGGGCAGGTGTTCGCCAAAAGTTTTTACCGCCTGCTGGGCACGCTGGCCGGGTCGGCCATGATGGTGCTGTTGATGGCCCTGTTTGCGCAGAACCCGCTGCCGTTTCTCGGCAGCCTGGCGCTCTGGGTCGGGATTTGCTCCGCAGGTGCGGCGCGTTATCGCAACTTTCGCGCTTACGGCTTTGTGCTGGCGGGGTATACGGCTGCGATGGTAGGGCTGCCCGCCCTGGCGCACCCCGAAGGTTCATTCATGTCGGCGGTGTGGCGGGTACTGGAAATCACTCTGGGTATCCTCTGTTCCACTGCGGTGAGTGCGGCGATCCTGCCGCAGAGCGCAAGTGCCGCCATGCGCAATGCGCTGTACCAGCGCTTCGGCGTATTCGCTCGCTTCATGGCCGAGGGTTTGCGCGGGGACATTTCACGCACGGCATTTGAAACCGGAAACGTGCGCTTCGTGGCCGAGGCCATCGGTCTGGAAGGGCTGCGCAGCGTCACGGTATTCGAAGACCCGCACATGCGCCGACGCAACGGGTGGCTCAATCGCCTGAACAGCGAGTTCATGGCCGTCACGACGCGCTTCAATGCACTGCATCAGTTGCTTGAACGGCTGCGTCTGGAATGCGCCGATACCGTGTTAGAGCACATCGGACCCGGCCTTGAAACCCTCGCAGAATTACTTGATGGCTTCGCCGACCGCGCATTGACCAACGATGATGCCGCGGTGCTGGTCACGCGCCTTGAGGCCTGCAGGGCGCAGTTGCCCGAGCGGGTCAGAAGCCTGCGCGCCGAGCTGGAGCATACCCTGCCGAGCGACGCCGAACGACTCGATTTTCATACGGCGTTCGAGCTGCTGTACCGGCTGGTCAGCGAGCTGCATGATTACGCGCTGACCCATGCATCGCTGGCCAATCACTCTCATGCGCGTGAGCAGTGGAAAGCGTCATTCGTGCCGCGTACCCACTGGATGACAGCCCTCGCGTCTGGAGCCCGCGCGACCTGCGTGGTCGGCCTGATGAGTGCCTATTGGGTGCTGACGGCCTGGCCCAGCGGCGCGAGCATGGTTCTGGCTTCAGCGGCGACTGTTGCGCTTTCATCGACCACCCACAACCCCAGGCGCATGTCTTTGCAGATGGCCGGCGGTACGTTGCTCGGCGCGCTGCTGGGTTTTGTCGAAACCTTTTTTCTGTTCCCGTACATCGACGGCTTCCCGCTGCTGTGCCTGTTATTGGCCCCTGTGTTTGTGCTCGGCGCCTTTCTGGGCTCACGTCCGCAGTGGACGGGATACGGCCTGGGGCTGCTGATTTTTTTTAGCCTGGGCTCGGTGCCGGACAACCTGACGGTCTACAACCCTTACACCTTCATCAACGATTACCTCGCGATGGTCATTGGCATGCTCATCTGTGCCGCAGCGGGGGCGATCATCCTGCCACCCAACAGCCGCTGGATGTGGCAGCGTCTGGAGCAGGCCTTGCGCAATCAGGTGGTGTTTGCGATTGGCGCACCGCTCAAGCGTCTGGGTTCAAGCTTCGAAAGCCAGACCCGCGACCTGATGCATCAGGCGTACGGTCTGGCGATCAGCAAACCCCAGGTGCAGCGCGAGCTGTTGCGCTGGATGTTCGTGGTGCTGGAAATCGGCCACGCCATTATCGAGCTGCGCCGCGAACAGGCAATTCTGCCGATTCATCCCGCCTACGCCGAATACCAGCCCTGGCGCATCGCGTTGCGCGTCATGGGGCGCGCCTTGGTACGCCTGTTCATCCAGCCCGATGCGGTCAATCTGCAGCGCTGCCTGTCGGCGGTCGATCAGGCGATCAAGCGGGTACAGGACGCTGATGAGCCGTTCGCCTCGCATTTCGACACGTCGGTGCTGCGCCGGGTGAAAAGTTACCTGCACTTTATCCGCACCTCTCTGCTGGACCCGCAATCGCCGCTTGCTGTCTATGGCGTCGAGCGAACCGCTTCAGGAGTCGCCCATGCCGCGTGAAATAGCCTTCCACGGTCTGTATATGCCGACCCTCACGCTGATCTTTCTGCTGGCCGTGGTTCTGGCATGGGCGCTGGATCGTCTGCTGGCTGGTTTTGACCTGTATCGGCATTTCTGGCACCCGGCGTTACTGCGTCTGGGCCTGTTTATCTGCATCTTCGGCGCTCTGGCGCTGCCCCTTTATCGTTGACGCCTGAGTCGAGAAATATCCGCATGAAAAAGTTCTATAGCCTGCTTGCCACGTTGTTGGTGTTGGCAATCGCGCTCTGGGTTGGTCGTACGCTGTGGGTCGACTACATGGATACGCCGTGGACCCGTGATGGTCGGATACGCGCCGATATCATCAATGTAGCCGCCGATGTGTCCGGCACCGTGGTCGATGTGCCGGTGCACGACAATCAACGGGTAAAACGCGGCGATTTGTTGATGCAGATCGATCCGGAGCACTACCGGATCGCAGTCAAACAGGCGCAGGCGTTGCTGGCCTCACGCAAGGCGACGTGGGAGATGCGCAAGCTCAACGCGAAGCGCCGTGCCGACATGGATGAACTGGTCATCTCGGCAGAGAACCGTGACGACGCGAGCAATGTTGCCACCTCGGCGCTGGCCGATTACCAATTGGCGCAATCGCAGCTGGAAGCGGCCGAACTGAACCTGTCCCGCACACGTGTGCTGGCGGCGGTGGACGGTTATGTCACCAACCTGAACGTGCATCGCGGCGACTATGCGCGTATCGGCGAAGCGAAGATGGCCGTGGTCGATATGAACTCGTTCTGGGTTTACGGTTTTTTCGAGGAAACCAAGTTGCCGCACCTGAATGTGGGTGACCCTGCCGATATGCAGTTGATGAGCGGCGAGGTGCTCAAAGGCCATGTCGAAAGCATCGCACGCGGTATCTACGACCGCGACAACCCGCAAAGTCGCGAATTGATCGCTGACGTGAACCCGACCTTCAACTGGGTGCGTCTGGCCCAGCGCGTACCGGTGCGTATTCATCTGGATTCCGTACCGGAAAGCGTATTGCTGGCGGCGGGGATGACCTGCACGGTGATTGTCAGGCCGCTAGACGGCTGATGATCGAGGACGCAGAGCGTCCAGAACGGCATGCGACGCGGAGCGTCGCACGATAATTGCGATGATCGCTCCCTACGCTCCAGCATTGGGATTGACGAATCGGAGCGTCGCACGATTGGCAGGTGATCGTTCCGCACGCTCCAGCGTGGGAATGCAGTTCGTGACGCTCTGCGTCACAAGTCGGTGTTCAATCCAAAGCGTTTTCTCAGGCCCATATCCAGTAGCGCTTTGGGCAGCAACCACGCCATCAGCGGCAGCAGGCGTGAGCCGTTGCCCAGGCGCAGCAGGCGTGGCGGATGGGTTTGTTGCACGGCTTTGAGCAGGTCGCGGGCGAATTCTGTAGCAGGGGTCGGGTTATCCAGCGAGGCCTTGGCACGAGCGCGAATGCCTTCGCGGATAGGCCACCAGGGTGATTGTTCACTGATCAACTGTTCGGCTTCATGACTGGCATTTTTTGCGAAGCTTGACGCAATGGCACCGGGCTGGACTTCCATCACCTGTACGCCAAATGGTGCCAGCTCCAGACGCAGTGCATCGCTGAGCGCATGCACCGCAGCCTTGGAAGCACAGTAAGCACCTGCAAACGGGGTGACCAATACACCTGAAACGCTACCGATATTGACTACCAGGCCTTTGTTGCGACGCAGCGCCGCAAACAGCGCGCGGGTAACGCCGATGACGGAAAACACATTGGTTTCAAACTGCCGCTGCAAGGCCTCCACGCCGCCATCGAGCAGCGGCCCCATCGCGCCATAGCCTGCGTTGTTGATCAACACATCCAGGCCGCTGTGCTCCAGCCCGGCAGCCAGTTGCTCCAGCGCCAGTCCATCGTTGACATCCAGCTGTACGGCAATGAAGCCCGCGGCACTGAGTGCAGCGACATCCTCGGCCTTGCGCGCCGTCGCCCAGACTTCATAGCCAGTGGCCTTGAATGCATCGGCCAGTGCACGACCGATTCCGCTGGAACAGCCTGTAATCAGAGCGATAGGCATGGGTGAAGTCCTTGTGGTCAGTCCGAAAAGCTGCCTTGCAGATGTTCTGCGCGAAATTCCAGGGTTTGCGGGCGATAGCCATTGCGCAGTGCAGGCAGCGGCACGCATTCCTGCCACGTACCTTTGGCCTGAAGTTCGCCGGGGCCGCGGTAGCGTGCAGAGGTGTAGGTGTTATCCGCCAGATTCACCGAGTCGCCAGGCGCATAGGCCGCGATCCGCCAGCGCAGCTCCTGCAATGCAACCTGGTTGGTATTGGTGATGCTGACCTGCAACGGACGATCTGCCGGGCAGTTTTGCGGATCGTAACTCAGGCGGATATCCAGACGCTCAAGCTGACGCGTTTCCTGGCTGTCCTGCCAGATCACCACAGCCGCCACGACCCCAAGCCCGACCGCCGCAGCCAACGAGACCGGCAAGGCCTTGGCGGGGTAGCGCAGTAACAACACAAGCCAGGTCAGGATCAACAGGATGCCGATAAACATGCAGGTCTCCAGCAGGGGGCAGTGCCGGACATCCTACAGAAACCAGTGTGGTTGACCAATGACGGTACATGAGACAGGTCAAAGAAACTCCGATGCTCACCGAGGTCTCTTCGCGCCAGGCTGATATTACTCAATAAAGCTGTAAACGGCAGATTCCGGGGTGTCGGGCCAAGTGTCCATATCTGTCACCTGCACAGTGCCGGTAATCCTGGCCTTGTGGGTCGGTTTAAAGATCATGGATGGATCCGTGCCTGTATTCTCAAGCGTTATGATTGTTGGTTCACCTGATGTTATGGACGATGAGCCTGATAACAGCGGACGGTTGCTGTTATCTGCATTGGCCAGGTTCAGTATGACGAAGGTACAGCGTGGGTCTTTGAATGCGGGTAATTCCAGAACGATGCCTTTACTCAACGAGATTTCTTTTTTTGCTGACGCTCCTTGTACAACCGGGTTCGGGAGGGTGGGTGCAGATGGCGTAGCCATATCTGATAGCTCCTGTTTGAAGACGTAGCTTGGGCGTAAAGAGAAAGTCGATTACGTGCATGCATCCTAAAGATGCTGAGAAGGGGTATCTACTGACAGAAATGACAGTGGCTATTCGCGGCGTATTTTCGGGTTTCGGTTACTTGAGACCCGGGCAGCAGGGAATAACGAGCTGGTTATGTACAGACAATGCTCATAAAAAAGCCTCTGGAAACCTTTTGCGTGTCAACGTGCGCAAAAGGTTGCCGGAGGCTATGTAACGTGCAGCTAAAACCCTATCAGCGAGCGATAGTTTGCGTCTTCACACCCGCTTCCAGCGCGTTTGAACGACCATAGATATCTTCGAAACGCTCGATATCGTCTTCGCCCAGGTAGCTGCCCGATTGCACTTCGATGATTTCCAACGGGATCTTGCCTGGGTTGCGCAGGCGATGCACCGAGGCGATCGGGATGTAGGTGGACTGGTTCTCGGTGAGCAGGAACACGTTTTCGTCACAGGTGACCTGCGCAGTACCGGATACCACGATCCAGTGTTCGGCGCGGTGGTGGTGCATCTGCAGCGACAGGCAGGCACCCGGCTTGACGGAGATGCGCTTGACCTGGAATCGACCGCCCATGTCTACCGAATCGTAGGAGCCCCACGGACGGTACACTTCGAGGTGGTTCTGGGTCTCGGTGCGGCCCTGTTCGTTGAGGGTGGCGACCATCTGCTTGACGCCCTGGACCTTGTCCTTGTGGGCAATCATCATCGCGTCCTTGGTTTCGACGACCACGATGTTGTCCAGACCGATCACGGATACCAGTTTGCCGTTGCCGTGGATCATGCAGTTGCGGCTGTCCTGGATGACAACGTCGCCCTTGGTGACGTTGCCGTTGACGTCCTTGGCGTTGACTTCCCACAGCGACGACCAGCAGCCGACATCGCTCCAGCCAGCCGACAGCGGCACAACACAGGCGCGCTGGGTTTTTTCCATGACCGCGTAGTCGATGGAGTTGTCCGGGCAGCAAGCGAAGGTGGAAGCGTCGATTTCCAGCGCATCGCCGTCCTGCACGCTGCGCTCAAGGGTCAGCAGGCAGGTGTCGTAGATGTCTGGATCGTGCTTTTTCAGCTCTTCCAGGAAGCGGCTGGCGCGGAACAGGAACATGCCGCTGTTCCAGTAGTAACCACCGGCTTCGACGAATTCCCTGGCGCGTTTTTCGTCAGGTTTTTCGACGAATTGCGATACGCGGCTGACGCCTTCGGGCAGCAGAGCATCGGCGGTGGACTTGATGTAGCCATAGCCGGTTTCAGGCTTGTTGGCCGGTACGCCGAACAGCACCATTTCGCCGCGTTCTGCGGCTACGGTTGCCAGTGCCAGTGCGCGCTGCAGGGCTTTCTGGTCTTCGATGACGTGGTCGGCTGGCAGCACCAGCATCAGGCCGTCGTTGCCTTCGTTGACCAGCTTCATGGCGGTCAGGGCAACAGCTGGCGCCGTGTTGCGGCCGAACGGTTCCATGAGGATCGCCTGGGTTTCCAGGTTCAGCGCAGCCAGTTGCTCGTTGACGATGAAACGGTGGTCCTTGTTGCAGACCACGATAGGCTCCTGCATGCCTTCGAACACCAGACGCTCCAGGGTTTGCTGGAACAGGGTGTGCTCGCCGGTCAGTGCCAGGAACTGTTTAGGGAATTGTTTACGCGAAAGCGGCCAGAGTCGTGAACCACTACCGCCTGACAAGATAACTGGAATCATTTTGTTTCTCCAAAAGCATTCAATTAGGGCCGTACGAGGTGTCTGTCGTTTCTGTCTTGTTCTTGTTCCGCGCGGGTCGGTTCAGCGCTGATGCCCTGAACCGACCTGCATAATCCGTTTAGCGGGTTGCGACCGGTGGCTTGACCCACACTGGCGAGAGGCTGCTGCCACTGCCGGTGATGTAGAGCACAGCGGCTTCGCCACGCTCCAGTGCCACAGGTTTCACATCGGTGACTTTCTTGTCGCCGTCGTACAGCGCCAGGCTGACTTTGACCGGGTTGATCTCACGCTCGCCGGTGCCTTTGGCCGCTACAGCGTTGACCACTTCGGTCTTGCCGTCGGCGGTTTTCAGAGTCAGGGACTTGTCGCTGAGGTTCTGAACGCGAACCAGGGATTTCTGCTTGTTCTTGAACGGCGGCTCTTCAACCAGCTGCGGTTTGCCGCTGGCGTTGTTGACGATGGTGTAGTAGTGATCACTCGCCAGTTTCACCGGCAGGCTCTGGCTGCCCAGCTTGGCGGTGTAGTCGCCCTGTGGCATGAAGCTGAACGCAGTGCTACCCAGTGGCGCCACTTCGTTGAGGTTGGTGTTGCCAACGGTGGCGCTGATTTCGGCGTTGCTGGCGTTGTAGACACGCACGAAGGTCGAGCCTTTTGGTGCGGTCGGGCCGTACAGGGCGGAGTCACCGGCGAAAGCTTGCAGGGACATCAGGCCCAGACCTGCGGCCATTGCGCAGGTTTTGAAAATGCGTTTTGCGGCCGAACGGTTGGCAGTAGTGTTAAAAGTCATGAGTCAGTCCTCTCAGTTTTGCGCCCGGTTGGGCGACTCGGATTGTTTGGCGTTGAGCGCCACGTTTTCTTGGGTGTCACGCGATTTCTTCAGCTCGGCGATCCACTTCGGATCGAACTCGCCAAGATCGTTGTGTGCCGGCAGGTAGCGCTCTGGGAACTCCCAGATGACCACTTGCGGCGGGGTGTTCTTGAAAGCATCGGTCTGCAGGTACTTGAGCATCGGCAGGATCGGGCCATGGCCGTCTTCGGCGTAGTTGACGACATCGCTGCGCAGCGCTTCTTTCAAGGCACCGACGAAGTTCCAGTTAGGGTTGGCGCTGTAGCTGGTGCCCACCAGACCCACCGGGATGTCGCTGTCTGCGAACAGTGCGTCACCGCCTGCCGCTTCGCCTGCTACCGGATCGGTACTGCGTTTCTGCAACTCGTCCGGCTTGGGCAGCATGTTGCTGAACAGCGGATCGAGCGGCAGGAATGTAGTCAGGTCACCTTTGTAGGCTTCGGTTCCCTTGGCTTGTGTGACGAACTGCTCAGGTTCACCTTCCAGTGGCGTTTTCTGGGCAATCGCGGCGCTCAGTTGCTGCGCGGCGACTTCGGCACCCATTGGCGTCCAGTGGGTGTCGGTGCGCAGGAAAACCTGGCCCTGTTGCTTGGCAGCTTGCAGCGGTGCCAGCAGGTCCGGGGCAAAGATCCCGGCCTTGGCGACCTGAGCGTGGAACTGCTGATACAGGTCGGTGTGCAGGCTGGCAGGCTTGCTGTCACCGATATGCTCCGGGTACAGACGGGTCTTCGCCGGAACGATCGCCAAGACCAGTTTGGTGCCCTGTTTTTCCAGCGCGTCACGCACACCCTGAATGATTGCCAGGTTGTCGGCTTCGTTCTGCTCGCCGTTGGCAACCGCGTCGAACTCTTCGTCGGTGTACAACCACTGGTCTTTGCCAAGCACAACACCCGGACGACCTTCGTTGAACAGTTTGAAGTCCAGCGCTGCCCAGAGGTTGGTGCCCAGGCGCTTGATCGGGAACTCATCGTCGTAATGAGTTTCCGCCGCCTTGGTCCACTTGCCGTTGAGCACGGTGGTCTCGGCCGAGGTCGAGAAGGTGCTGAAACTGCGCAGCGACCAGATGCCCAGGGCCAACAAAATGGCCAGGAAGATGGCGATATAGAGGATTCGTAATGAACGGGTCATGTCAGGCTCCTCAGAACTGGAAGTAAAGGAACGGCGAGAAGCTTTGCGCCGAGAGTTTGAGAATCGAAGCCACGAACAGCAGCAGGATCAGTGCACGCATGGCGTAACGTGGCCAGTCGGCAACCCAGTACGCGGGCTGCACCTGGGCTTCGCTGCCCACGGTGTAGCCCGGCAGGTGCAGACTGCCGGGAGCATCGCCGGGAACGGCCTTGATGGTGCCCGGTTGTGCGGTCGCAGGACCGTCAGCCTTGGCGCTCTTGCCGGTGTCTTTTTCGCGGTTCTGGTAGAAGTCGCGCAGACCGAAGAACGCCAGCGTCAGATAAGCCACCACCAGTGTCGCAACTTGCAGACCGGTCAGGCTGGCGCGGTTGAGTTCCGACAGCTGCCACTCGCCGAAGCTGAACATGGCGCTGTACATACGACCGGCGACATGCAGGTTTTCGGCGCGGAAGATGACCCAGCCTATGACCACCAGCAAGAAGGTCAGTGCCCAGCGAATCGGGTTGAAGCTGTAAGGCTTGGTGTTGATGCCGACCGCCTTCTCGATGGCCAGCCACATGCCGTGCCAGGCACCCCAGATGATGTAGGTGACGTTGGCACCGTGCCACAAACCGCCCAGCAGCATGGTCAGGAACAGGTTGCGATAAGTCGCGAACTTGCCGCCACGGTTGCCGCCCAGGGTGATGTACAGGTAGTCACGCAGCCAGGTGGACAGGCTGATGTGCCAGCGACGCCAGAACTCGGTGATCGACTGGCTGATGTAGGGCTGTTTGAAGTTTTCCATGAAGCGGAAACCCATCATCAGACCCAGACCGATGGCCATGTCGCTGTAACCGGAGAAGTCGAAGTACAGCTGCGCGGTGTAGGCCAGGGCGCCCAGCCAGGCATCGCCGGTGGTCGGGTTTTGCAGGGCGAAGCAGTGGTCGGCGACCACCGCCAGGGTGTCGGCGATGAACACTTTCTTGATGAAGCCCTGCATGAAGCGCGTTGCACCTTCAGAGAACTTGTCCAGCGTGTGAGTGCGGTTGTTGAACTGGTCGGCCAGGTCGCGGAAACGCAGCACGGGGCCGGCGATCAAGTGCGGGAAGATCGCGACGAATGCAGCGAAGTCGATCAGGTTGCGCGTGGCCGGGGTGTCGCCGCGGTAAACGTCGATGATGTAGCTGATGGACTCGAAGACATAGAACGAGATACCGATCGGCAACAGCACGTGTGTCAGGATGAACGGTTCAAGACCCATCGAGGTCATGGCTGCGTTGATGCTGTCCACACCGAAGTTGGCGTATTTGAAGTAGCCCAGAATACACAGGTCCACGATTACGCCGAGCAGCAGCCAGCGCTGTGCCGGTTTGGTCCGCACGCCTGCTGCGCCTACCTTTAGACCGATCCAGTAGTTCCAGACGGTCACGCCGATGAACAACGCCAGAAAGTCCACACGCCACCAGGCGTAGAAGATATAGCTGGCAATCAGCAACAGCAGATTGCGATAGCGTTGCCCGCTCAGGTAGTACAAGCCGAGGAAGATCGGCATGAACAGGAACAGGAACACGTTGGATGAGAAAACCATCCTTATCTCTCCGTTTGTCCAACATTCAAGGGCTCAAAGCCCCCCCAACTCCCCGTTGAAATTGGGGGGTAAACACGTCGCTTTACGGCTTGTCGGTGAAGCAGCTCAGGCGAGGTCCGGTCTCATGGATGCATCGCCTGGGCGTGGGGCTTCGCGGACAAGTCCGCTCCTACAAATAACAACAGTGAATCAGGAGCCGTCGTTGTCGCCCTCGCCCTTGTCGCCTTTCTCGTGCGTCGGGTCGTAGACCTTGGTCAGGTCACCGCCCAGGCGGAAAGTCTTGAACGGCTGCTTTTCGTGTTTCTCTTCCAGCACATCCGGGCTGCAGGGGTAGAGCGAGCAGTACGGTTCGAGCCAAGCGAATTTCGGATCTTTCTTCAAGTCCGTCATGTCCTGTTTCTCGCCGTTGTGTTCAGCGAAAATCGAAGGGTCTTTGACGCCGGCCAGCACACGGTCACCCAGACGCTTCAAGGCACCATTGTTTTCCGGACGCAGATCGACACCGTTGGCCTGGGCGAAACTGGCGATCATCGCGAGCGGCGGCAGGGCGTAGTTGTGATACGACAGCGCGCGTTGACGACGCTTCATCTCGTTAGGCAGGAAACCGTCCTTGTCCACCTGATTGGCGGCGACCTTGTATTCCTTCACAGCCCAGTCGAACAGGTCCTGTCGATTGGTGGCGACGGCGGTTGCCATCACTGACCAGGCGGCCCAGTACGAGTGGTTGTTGATTTTTTCCAGCGGCAGGTTGCTCCAGTCGCTGACCACCTGGTCGGCCAGCTTGCTGAACCATGCTTCGATGATCTTGGCGTCCTGCTGACGATTGGCCAGCGGATGCGACTCGGAGAACTTCAGACGCAGGTAGGCGGAGGACATGCTGCCCAGTGCCCATTTGCGCATGGACTTGCCGGTGTGGTTGAACTCGCGAGATTCCAGCGCATCGGCCTTGGCCCAGGTAGTCATCATGTTCAGCGCGCAATCGAGCTGTTCCGGACGACCGTCGCGCATGTACTGCATCACGACTTTGCTGACGCCGCGCTCAAGGTCGGTGATGTCCTTGGTCGCATCGCGAAAGGCTTCTTCCGACACGGCGTTGAGGGTCGCACGTGCCTTGTCCGAACCTTCGTACTTGCTGCGGAAAACCAGCTTGTCGGTGTACGGCTTTGGAATGGCTTCACAGCTGAAATTGTGATCGCCAGTCTTCATTTTTTCGATCGGGGCGTCATAGCCCTTGGGTGGAACCAGTGCGGCGGACGCACCCGTAGCCCAAGCCATCGATGACAGAATTGCCATCGACAGCAGGGTAGGGCGTATCAGTTTAGGAGTCTGCATAAGTCACCTCATAGTCCGGCTTGAGCGGTGTGTGTCGCAGCGCTCGGGAACACGTTGCGTTTGCATACTTTGGCTTCGACTTTCTGTGGTGCCGTGCCTGCTTCCGGTCCCTGGATCTCCAGCGCCAGCAATTGCTGGTTAGCCCAGTCCTCGTCTTCACGCAGTTCGAACGCGAAGCGTCCGTCAGTATCGGACGTTTCCGGTTTTTCGATTTTCAGATCTTCGTGACGCCCGTTCATGTACCAGAGCCTGGCTTGAAGGACTTTCACCGAAGTATCGTCAAACTTGATATCGATCTGATTGCTGCCGTTGCGGATATCCTTGATGCCATTCTTGCCATTGACCAACACTTCGTTGGTGCCCGGCTTGAGGGTGGTGCTGGCGCTCATTACCGCAGGCTTGCCTTCGCAGCCGTTGTCCAGCAGCGCCATCATCTGGCGATAGATGGTTTCCTGATCCAGGCGATACAGCGGCGAGAATTCCCAGATAAGAATTTTCGGCGGACGCTTCTGGAAGTCTTCACTGCCCAGGTACTGCAGCATCGAACCTTCCAGACCACCACCAGGGAACGCTACGTTCAACACGTCGGCACCCATGTATTCCTGCAGGAAACCAGCGAAGTTGTAGTTCTTGCCGCTGTGACTGGTGCCGACCAGCGTGATCTCCGGGTTGCCGGAATCGCCGAACAGGTCACCGTCGCCCGCCTCACCCTTGGGTTCGGTGGTGAACTGATCCATGTACTGGATCGCGTAGCTGGTGCCGCACAATTGACCCGCCATATTGTGCAAAGTGCCCGTTTTGCCCATGCGTCCGGAAATATGGCTTTCGAACTCACGCTTGGGGATGTCGCTGTAACCCGGAACCTTCTTCACGGTTTCAGCGACAATCTTCGCCGTGCGTTGTGCGCCATAAGGCGTCCAGTGCTGGTCACCGCGGAAGTAGAAGTCATGCGCCTGCTGCTCGTTGGTCAACGGCGACAGGTCCGGGACCCAGTAACCCATCTTGCTGAAGCGGCCGAGCATGGCCTGATAGTTTTTCAGCGCCTTGTCGTAGTCGAACTTATCGCGCTCGGCTGGAAACAGCTTGTTGCGATCTACCAGACCACGGGTCGGTTGATAGACCACTACCAGTTCAACGCCTTTGCTTTTGAACGCATCGTGCAGTTCTTTCATGCGGCGGTAGCCGGCAGGCGTGGTGTCGAATTCGGTGCGCAGGTCTTCCTGAGTCCGGAACAGCCAGTCGCCCTGAGCCTGGACCAGTGTGGTGAAGTTCTGCTGATAACGCGTGGTGTAGTTTTTCGCGTCATGCGCGGCCGGGCACAGAGAGCAGCAAGGCTCGGCCTTGAACGTCGGCGCTTGTGAGTCATCCGCCCGAGCGACACCAGCGGCGGCCATCAAGGCGGCGGTGAGGCTGGACAGGCTCAACAGCTTGATCAGATGTGCGTGCATAACAATACCCTTCCTCATTCCCGCAGCTCGGTCTGGCTTTCGACGGGGTCGATCAATACGGCTTTTTTCTGGCGTACAAGCAGGTCGAGGATCTCGTCCTGGCGCTCACCGAGGATGCCGTTGAGGCTGATACCGACTTCTTTGGTGGGCATCAGCATCGAGACGCGATATAGCTCGACACTTAATGGCGAGTCGATGGACAGCGGGCCGGAGCCATTGCTGGACAGTTCGCCGCCGACCATGATCAGCGATACCTGAGCGTCGAACGGGTCGAGCTCAATGTCGCGGTCGGTGTCGCTCAAGTCCTTGATGTGGCCGTAAACGCCCATCAGACCGTTGCCCATGGCGACGTTCTCGTACAGCTTGATATTCACGCTGTTACGCACGCGGATACCGTGGCGGCGGTTGGCGATCACGCGATTGCCCCACAGCAGGTTGTTGCCGCTTTCGTACAGGGTGATGCCGTCAGTGTGGTTCTGGTAAATCTCGTTGTAGGCGACGATGTTGCCGACGCTGTTACGGTCCAGAACCACGCCGGACAATTTGTTGTTGTGGCTCTTGTTGCGGAAGATGAAGCTGTTGTCGACTTCCCGGGAAATGATGATCCCGTGCTTCTTCTTGGTCCCGTAAACATCGTTTTCGGCGATGATCAGCCCGTGCGAGCGGTCGTGCGGGTCAATGCCGTAAATGATGTTGTCGCGGTAGGTGTTGCCTTTGACCACGAAGTCGCGGGTTTCATAGCAGTAGAAGCCGTACCACATGTCCGAGAACTCTGAATCGATGATCCAGCCTGTCGGTTCGGCACGCTTGAGAATCTTCGCGGTGTTGGGCGTGTACTGGGAAATACTGATGCCGTAGGACTTGCTCTGGTCGTAACCCATGCTCGCCATTTTGGTATTGGCGATCCAGGTTTCCGAGCCACCCCAGGTCAACAGAAACGGACGAAACTCGTCAGGCTTGCGATAGGTCGCCAGGCTGTTGCGGGTTTCACTCCAGGCGTTGACCTGAGTGTGTGTGATCAGCATCTTGCCTTCGCTGACGATGAACGAACCTTTTTCCTGAGACAGACGCAATTCCTTGGTCTTGCTGTCGATCTCGAAGATCCCGGTCTCCTTGATCAGAATCGGCAGGCGCGCCACATAGACACCCGGCGACACTTCATTGAGGAACTGCTTGGGGACCTTTTTGGCCAGGTCCTGCAGGTTCACGTAGCCGTCGGAAATCATGATGGCCTGCGGGATGCCGCGCTGACGGTTGACCCATTCGGCCATCTTGTTGTCACCGCCGATGAATTCCTTCAGGCCGGTTTCTTCCATCATCCGCGAGACAGTGACCTTGCCCGGCTTGTTGCGCACGATCTTTTTCAAGGCGGCTTCTGCGGTATAGCCCTTGAGGTCGGGCAACACCGGCTTGGACATTTCCAAGGGCTCGGTCGGCGGGCTGGTGATGGTGTAGGTCTTGGCCTGGTGCAACTCCTTGACCACCGCCTTCTGTGCATCGGTTACGACAGGGGCGTTAGCCAGCGCCACACCGCTGGCCATCAGCAGAGCGCTGGTCAGCAGTGCGCTTTCGAGCAGGGCATGCGGCCAGCTTCGGCTACGCCCATTGCTTGTATGACTGTTCATCTCTGGCACTCCTTTGGCGGTTCGCATCAAAAGCGCCAGATGACGTCGACAACTGCGCGGTGCATGTATTCATCCACGCCGTTGTGATACGCATCGCCGGGCTTGAAGACACCTGCACGCAAGCGCACCAGTGCCGAAGGTTCGTCGAACGACTGGCTGAGCGAGGCGGGCAGCAAGCCTTGTTTGAAGTACTTGGTCACGACCAGGTCCATTTCCTGACCCAGGTCCTTGCGCCCGTCTTCCAGCGGCAGTGAACTGAATGTGTTGCTGTTGCCGTTTTCACGCACGGCATTGATACCCGAACCGCCGATACCAGTGTTGCCGTCCACACGACGGAACTTGTGGTAGATCAGCGACGCGTCGTATTCCTCGTTCATCTGCCAGGAGGCGAACAGCGAGCCGCTTTCCACGTTGGCCATTTCGCCCTGGAACGCTTCGCCGAAACGATGAATGCGCGAACGCGTGCCGGTCCAGTTCGAGCGGTTGCTCTCCAGACCGTTCTGGACGTAATCCTTGCTGGCGCGCGAGTAAGCCGCACCGACTTGCCATTGCGGGTCAAGACGCAGACGCAGACCCAGGTCAGTGGCCCAGCCATTCATGTCGCGGTCGTTTTTCTCGCCGGCGATGAACTGGTCGTTGCCTGCGGAAGTCACGCCGATTTCGTCGCGTGTACCGTTCAGCCAGGTCAGGCTGCCCCAGTAATTGAGCGGGGTGGTGTTGCGATAGTTGTAGGCATCGCTGTCGGCTTGCAGACCCAGCCAGGTCAGGTTGCCATTGGACGTCTTGTCCAGATCATCCAGTTGCTCGCCCTGAGACTTGAGCTTGCCGTCGTCATGACTGTAATGAGCGCGCACGCCTGCCCAATGGCCGGGGGTCCACTGGTAGCTGGCGGAACCGAACAGGTGCTTGCGGTCTTCGTCGTCGGGTGCCAGTTCGGTCAGGTCGGTGCGGTATTCGCTGAAGCGCTGGGCGGCACCCAGTTCGGCACGCAGCAAGGTGGTATCGAAGTTCCAGTTGATGGCCTCGATATTGGTGTCATGCCACTGACCATCGTCGTTGCGCAGACGCTGACGACCCACTTTGAGGATTTCGCCGGGGTAGGGCGTGAAGCCACTGTAGCCGATCCAGAATTCACGCAGCGCAGCATAGGACTTGTCGACTTCGCGTTCGCTGGCAGTGCCACGGGAGGTTTGCGTGCCGCTGCCGTCGCTGTTGCTCTGCTCCAGCGGGTCGGTCTGAATGGTGTCGGTGGCGGTGACCACCTGACCCATGGCATAACCGCTCCAGTTGCCGCGCTCACCATAGACCCAAGGGCGCAGGTCCAGGCCCACACCGTTGACGTCGCCGCCCGAACGGGTGCCCAGATCGCGATCATCCTCGGCCTGTGCCGTGGCTTTCACTTCGATACCGAAATTCTGTTCTTCGGTCAGCGCTGCCAGCGTCGGGCAGGCCCACAACAGGGTGAAGCCAAGGCCCATGCCAGCAGCCATCAGGGGATTCAACTTCATAATGCTTCCTCACCGTCTTTTTCTTCTTGCAGGGCCTGCATCGCCATCGCGTTCTGAGTAGCGGTAGCGCCCCGGACTTTTTGCTCGCGTGCCAACAGGTCTTTGGCGGTGGCGAGTTTTTCAGGCGGCAGTTGTGTATTGAGGGCCTCGGCAAGCTCGGTCGCTTGCGGGGTCTGACTGGCCAGCGCCAGTTGCGCGAACACCCAGGCGTTGACCGGGTCGGGCATCGTGCCCTTGCCCTGCGAGAACAGTTGCGCGAGGGCGAAATCTGCGCTGTTCTGGCCTCCACGGGCTGCGGTCAGCAACTCGTCCACGGCTTTTTGCGAGTAGACCTGACCGAGGTAGCCACGGCGGTAGATCTGACCCAGGTAGTAATGGGCGGAAATCTCCGTTGCTGTGGCTTTCTTCAGGTGCTCCTCGGCCTTGAAGGCATCGGGCGTGACCCATTTGCCTTCGTAGTACAGGCGTCCAAGCAGCAGCTCGGCGCGAGGCTGATCGGCCGCGCGGCCGTTGTTCAGGTATTCCATCATCTTGTTGACGTCGCCCAGTTCGGGGAAGTCGTAAAGCAGTTTGGCCAGCGTGACCCACGAGACCGGGTAGCCAGGCGCAACGCTTTCCAGCAATTGCTGAGCGGTCTTTTCGTCTGGCGTACCGATGGTGGAGTCACCCAGTACGCGCGCGACGCTGTCCACTCGTTGGGCATTGACGCGGCCAGCGGCGTAGTCGCTCTTGAGCTTTTCGATCAAGGCAGTGCGCTGCTCGGCCTGGCCGCGTGTCTGGTAGACAGTAGCCAGCTCGACGTAGCAGATATCCGTGGCTGACAGTGCCTGTTTGCAGATGCTCTCGACCTCATCGAGGTGTTGAGCATAAGTGCCTTGCGTGCGATACAGCAGCACCTGAGCCAGACCTGCCTCCGGATAACCGGCAGCGCGCCACTCACTGATCTTCTGTTGCGCATTCACTTCAGGGAAGGTGTGCGGGTATTGCAGATACAACATCGCCAGCGGGATCAGGGTGCCGGATTCGCCATTGGCGAAGGCCTTTTTCAGCAGGCCTTCGGCTTCGCGATGTTCGGCTTCGGTAGCGTCGGGCTTGGCCGCCAGCAGACGGCCCAGGCGCGACTGCGCCCGAGGGGAGGTCTGCGCGGCAGCGCGGTAGGTAGCCTCGGCCTGCTTGAGCTGAGCCGGGTCGCGAGTCGCGACCTGAATATCAGCAAGGCCGACTTGCGCGTCGCTGTAGCCCAGGTCCGCCAGCTGCCGATAGTTCTGCTCCGCCAATGCAGTGTCGCCGTTTTTCAGGGCTTCATTGGCAAGGCGTTGATCAGGCAGGCCGGCACAGCCGCTCAGGCCGAGCGCGACGGCGAGGCTCAGTAGCGTGGGGGTCGACAGGCGTCGTAGTGGGCTGTTCATGGTTACAGACCCGCAGCCATTGCTTTATCGATCAGCCAGTTCACGGACGGGCCGCGATCGCTGACCACTTCGACAGGGCGACCGGCAAGCGAGCTGCTCAGGCTTTCGTCAGGCTTGATCTGCACGCGGATGTCAGTGGACAGGTCGGCGTCGCTGAGGTTGGTGCTGCTGACGATCTGACCAGTGCGCAGTTTGTCTTCGCCAGCGATCTGGAAGCTGACACGTGTGCCTGGCTTGACGTCGTTGAACTGGCGATAGGTGAAGCGAGCTTCAACAGTGGCCGGCGCGTTGCGTGGCACCAGTTGGAAGATCACCTGACCCTTGGACGCGAACTGACCGTCGGCAACCAGTTGGCGAGCCACGACGCAATCGCACGGGCTAGTCATTGTGCCGCTCATCTGCTTGCCATACAGCTCTTCGATCTTGGCGGGCTGCAGGTCTTCACCGGTCAGGCTGCCTTTGAGCATTTCCAGCATGCTGGTGTTGAAGGTTGCCAGTGGCGCGCCTTTGGCGGCTTCGCCATTCTGGGCGACCAGGCTTTGTACGGTACCTTCACGTGGCATGGTCACGTCCATGCTTGGAATGGTGACCAGACCGGCCGACGCATGGCTGACGAAGTACAGGCCGTAGATTGTCTTGAAGATGAAGCCGAAAGCGGCCAGACCGACAATGAACACGCCCAGGCTGAAGGTCAAGGCGCGCAGGCGACCCATGGCGCTCATGCCGCTGTCCTTGCCCTTGACCTTGCGTGCCTTGGTGAAGTTGTCGCGCTGCAGCGTGGCCAGCACTTCGCCCAGGGTGACGACTTCGCCGGACAGGTGCGAGGTGATCAGGTGGCGCAGGGTAGCGATGTCCTGAGGTTCCAGATTCTGGAACTGGCAACCGATGCGGTTGCTGGCGTTGTCGATCGAGCGCACCTGCAGATCGACGTCCATGGCCAGGCCAAGGTTGTCGATGATGAATTGCAGGCGTCCCTTGACGATCTGCCCTTCGCTGAATTTCTGCCCGGACGGAGCAACGAAGCTCAGGCCACCGGCCGACAGGTCTTCGATACGTACCAGTGGCGCGTTGGGCTGATCATTCAGCAGGCGCAGCTTGGCAGGGATCTTGATCCGCGCGTGTTGGCGCTGGGCTTCGGATTCATGTACGACGTTCGCATTCACGGCTGTATTCATGGCTAATTTTCCTACTTAAGCGATTAATCCGTTGGCCCGGTCAAACCATCGTCAACAGCACAGCGACGAAGATGGTGCCAGCCGAGAAAGTCATGGTTCGGGACGACCACGTGTTGAACCAGCCTTGAAAGCTGGCCATGTCGCGGCTCAGTTTGGTGTCCTGGCGTGTCCAGGACTGGCGGTCCAGCCGGAAGAAGACATAGATCTTCATCAGCGCGCCGACGATCTGGTTGTAATAGAGAATGATCGGGTAGGCAGGCCCGATTCTGTGTCCCGAGAGGGACAGCAGCAGGGTGAGGATCAGACGGGTCATGCCGATCCACAGCAGATACATCAACAGGAACGCGCCGCCATACTTGAAGCTGGCGATCAGGGCGACGGTCAGACCGAGGATGGAGGTCCACATCGACACCCGCTGGTCGAACAGTACGATGCTGGTGAAAATCCCCAGGCGACGTACGCCCAGACCCAGTGCACGCGAGTTCTGACGAAGGTTATTGCCGTACCAGCGATACATCAGCTTGCGGCTGGCCTTCAGGAAGCTCTTTTCGGGCGGGTGTTCCACGGTGTTGATCGCTGCGTCCGGCACGTAGAACGTGTCGTACCCCAGGCGCATCAAGCTGAACCAGCTGGACTTGTCGTCGCCGGTCAGGAAGCGGAAGGTGCCCAGACGCCAGTGATTGAGCGAGTCGCTTTCCACGTCGGCAATGAACTCGGGGTCGGTTACCACGGTTGCGCGGAATACCGACATGCGACCGGTCATGGTCAATACGCGTTTGGACAGGGCCATCGAGCACATGTTGATGTGACGCTGAGCGAAACGCAGCTTGTGCCACTCGCTCATGATGTAGCCGCCACGTACTTCGCAGAACTCGTTGGTGGTCAGGCCGCCGACATTGTCGAACAGCTGGAACCACGGCACGGTCTTGGTGACCACACCTTCGTTGAGCACGGTGTCGCCGTCGATCACTGCAACCACGGCACGGCTGTCAGGCAAGTGACGCGAGATGGCGCGGAAGCCATAGGCCAGACCATCGCGCTTGCCGGTGCCCGGAATGCGTACGAAGTCCAGCTTGACGCGCTCCGGCGGGTTGAACTTCGCCCACATGCTCTTGACCAGCAGCTCATCGGACATTTCCACCAGCGAGCAGACGATAGTCGTCGGCAGGCCGCAGTCGATGGCTTCGCGGATAACCGAGTTGTAGACCTGTGCGGTGGTCAGCGCGTCGATGCGGAAGCTGGTGACCATCAGAAACACATGGGACGGGTCTGCTGCACTGCCCAGCTTGCGAACCTTGCGGCGCAAGTGCGGGTAGACGATGTACAGGAAAATCATCCCGCGTACGAAGTGCGTGATTCCCATCGAGTAGCGCCAGATACCAACGGCACCAATCAGGAATATAAAGTTCTTCGATTGTGAGTCGAAGATACTGGTAGGCAATGCCGCGGCAAGGCCCATGAGTAAACTTAAATAGAACAGCCAACCTGCGGCCTGTAACAGGCCGTGCTTGAGCCTCTGCATAATCGTATCCCTAAGTCAGTTGCGAGCCTCAAGCCCCAGGCTGCAAGCACATTGCTTGAGCCTGTGGCCTGGAGCCTGGCGCTTGTGGCTTGCGGCTGATTTACCAGCAGATACCTTCGGCGCGACCGTCTTCGCTGGTGGCGTTGGTCATGAAACCCACCAGATCGATGACGCGCTTGCCTTCGGGAGTCTTGTTGGCGAGGGCGCGGAAACGCTCATCGCGGTTGCCAAGGATGATCACGTCAGAGTCGTTGATGACCTGATCGAAGTCCGAATTCAGCAGCGACGATACGTGCGGAATCTTGGATTCGATGTAGTCCTTGTTGGCACCGTGAACGCGTGCATATTCGACGTTGCTGTCGAAGATGCTCAGGTCGAAGCCCTTACCGATCAGCATTTCGGCCAGTTCTACCAGCGGGCTTTCGCGCAGGTCGTCAGTACCTGCCTTGAAGCTCAGGCCCAACAGTGCAACCTTGCGGGTGTCGTAGCTGGCAACCATGTCGAAAGCGTTCTGCACTTGCGAGGTGTTGCTGCGCATCAGCGAGTTGAGCAACGGCGCTTCGACATCCAGGCTGCTGGCGCGGTAGGTCAGGGCGCGAACGTCTTTTGGCAGGCAGGAGCCGCCGAATGCGAAGCCTGGGCGCATGTAGTACTGGGACAGGTTCAGCGCCTTGTCCTGGCAGACCACGTCCATCACTTCACGACCATCGACGCCGACGGCCTTGGCAATGTTGCCGATTTCGTTGGCGAAAGTAACCTTGGTGGCGTGCCACACGTTGCAGGTGTACTTGATCATTTCGGCAACGGCGATGTCCTTGCGGATGATCGGTGCGTCGAGTTCTTCGTACAGCGATTGCAGTACGTCGCCCGAGGCTTTATCGAACTCGCCGATCACGGTCATTGGCGGCAGATCGTAGTCCTTGATTGCGGTACTTTCACGCAGGAACTCAGGGTTTACGGCGACACCGAAATCAACACCGGCTTTTTTGCCGGAGCAGTCTTCCAGAATCGGGATGACCACGTTGGCAACCGTGCCTGGCAACACAGTACTGCGAACAACGATGGTGTGGCGGGTGGCTTTGTCACGCAGGACATAGCCGATTTCGCGGCACACCGACTCGATGTAATCGAGTTCCAGATCGCCGTTCTTCTTGCTCGGCGTACCGACACAGATCATCGACAGGTCAGTGGCGCGAATGGCTTCGGCGAAGTCGGTAGTGCCGCGCAGTTTTCCGGTACTGATACCTTTCTGCAGCAGTTCTTCCAGACCCGGTTCAACGATAGGTGATTTGCCGTTGTTGATCAGATCGATCTTGGTGCTGGAAATATCCACACCAACTACATCGTGACCGCGGGCAGACAGGCAGCCGGCACAGACTGCACCGACATAACCCAAACCAAATATGCTGATACGCATCGTATTCTCCTCGATTTTTCACGCCATAAATTGGCTGGATATTAATTTTGGCCAGCAGATGTCACACGCCATCCTCTACGGCTAACAACGCCGTGGAACTAACGCAGGCATATTTAATGAGTGAGTGCCCAAATAGGTGAGGCGAACTCAAATGACACTAAGTACAAGCGGCAAGTGACCTGTCCGGTGGGCAGGGCCCTGCTCTCCTTGGATGTAGTAAACCACTCCTGTTTGACGATCGACGGCGGACCTCGTTCGGAAAGCCTCCGGCTAGAGCCTTGGCTGACCTTGTCGAATCCTGCGCATCACACCTGTTGGGCGCTTCGCCTGTCTACAACATCAACTAGTGATGTGAGTTTAGTTCTGGTACCTGACGCCAGCGTTACATGAACCTGGCTTCCCTGTCGGTAACTTCCCATTTTTCCAGTCGACCTGTAAGTGATCTCTTACACGTCAGTCCAGAATTGTTACGGGATGTAGGAGCGTAGGAATTCGCATTTAGTTCCGGGCCACTCGTCCTGATTTGCGGATTTTGCTGTAGCCAGTTTGTGACAGGGGCAGTATCGCGGTGATGGCGTTTTTCTTAAAAGCCTTATTGCGCGGGGACTTCAGCGGGGTGGATATGAAAGTGCTACTACTGCAAAAAGCCAAAAAGCCACTACGTAAAAAAGTGGATTTTTTTTAATGAAAAAATCAGGCGAGATTGCGTCGTCGAAAAGTTGACGTTTATCTGGCGTCACGATGTTGGCATTTGCTGTTGGATCGTAGGACAGGTCGTGTAACAGCGATGCGTTACACGACGGTTACAGTGTCTAGTCTTCTACGACGTTGCGCAAAAACACCAACTTGTCGGGCGTCGACTGCTCACGGTTATAACGATAGCCCTTAACATCGAACGCCTGTAACGCTTCGGGGCTGTTGATACGTTCCTCAATGACGAAACGGCTCATCATGCCGCGCGCTTTCTTGGCATAGAAGCTGATGATCTTGTACTGACCGTTCTTGAAGTCCTTGAACTCGGTGTCAATGATCCGGGCTTTGAGCGCTGAACGTTTGACCGCAGAAAAGTACTCGGTAGACGCAAGATTGAGCAGCAGGTCGTCGCCCTGGGCTGCCAGCGCTTCATTCAACCATTCGCTGATCTGCGTGCCCCAGAACGCGTAGAGATCCTTGCCGCGAGCGTTTGCCAGTCGCGTACCCATTTCCAGGCGATAGGGCTGCATCAGGTCCAGCGGGCGCAGCAGCCCATAAAGTCCGGACAGCATGCGCAGGTGATCCTGTGCATAGTCGAGCTGCGCGTCGCTTAGTGTTTCGGCCTGTAGGCCGGTATACACATCGCCCTTGAAGGCCAGCAGCGCCTGCTTGGCATTGTCGAGCGTGAAGGCCGGGTTCCAGCTGCCGAAGCGTGCCGCGTTCAGCCCGGCAAGCTTGTCGGACAGGTGCATCAGTTCGCTGATCTGCGCTGGCGTCAGTTCACGCAGTTGGGTGATCAACTCCTGAGAGTGATCCAGATACTGCGGCTGAGTGAAGCGTCCGGTAGTGGGCGGGGTCTCGAAATCGAGGGTTTTTGCCGGGGAAATCACCATCAGCATGAAGTCGTCTCCTTTGATCGTCCGGGGATTCTATGGGCTGATGGCCCACGACTCCAGCTATGGTGGCGATAGAGTCAGGCCGTGTGTGCCACGTCAACATGCCATGCGGCTTTGTATGCGCTCCGACATAAGAAGCCAGGCTCATATCAGCTATAGTGGCGCGCTGGTCATGATGTTAATGGTTGATCGAGAGGGCATCGGATTTGCGTATTGTTTTAGCAGTGTGTGCAGGTCTGTTCTGGCTCCAGGCGCAGGCGGCAGTGCCGGTCACTGCCACCATAGACCGCAGTGTGTGGCCTGAGCGCCTTGAAACGCCGGGGTTGTTCGACGTCGCGTCGCGCGCGGAAATCCTTGCCTTTGCCCACGAACTGTACCTCAGCGAGAAGCTGGACGAGGAAGGGCTCAAGCAGCGCCTCGGCCTGCGCTTCGTCAACGTGCCTTCGTTGAACGTGGTCCGCCATCGTCTGTGGCTGCGCTTGCTGGAAAACTATCAGAATGCTCAAAAGAGCTGCGAGCAGGATGCCAACTTTTGCGTGCTGGTCGAGGATATGGACCAGCTGCGTCAGCGCGCTGAAGAATTTCAGGTGTCGAACGATTCGTTCTACGCCAACTGGGCCAGACCCGGCGCTGTGTTCCATCAGCGTTATTTGAACGAGCTGCTATTCATGGCTGCCTTGTTCCCGCAGACCAGCAGCGAGATCGAGCGCTACAACTCTGATGAGATGAGTGGCGACGAGATGCCGGACCGCACCTTCATGCTCAATTTCGAAAGCGGCCCGAGTCCGGTCGATGGCGGAACCGACTGGTTGGCCGACTTCATGCGTCAGCAGAAGATGACCGCCACCTTCTTTGTGCTGGGCAAAAGTCTTCAGGAACGCCTCGACAGCACATCGACCACAAGCTTGCAGGCGCTGTATCGCCAGCAGTGCGTGGGCATTCAAGGGTGGGAGTATCGTTCGCATAGCCAGTGGCTGGACTGGCAGGATTCAGTGCAACGCAGTGCGGCACTGGTTCAGCGTGTGCTGCCGGATAATTTCGTGCCTCTGTTTCGCCCGCCTTACGGCCATCGGCGGGCCGACAGCGGCGACTTTTTCCGCGCCGAGCATTTACGCGTGTCATTGTGGAACATCGATGCCGAGGACAATACCGGGCGGCTTTCGGCAGAGCAGGTTGGCGACCGCGTACTAACCCTCATGCTGCTCTGGCGCAAGGGCACGGTGGTCTTCCACGACGTGGCCAACAAGGCGCAGTCTGCACTGCCATTGCTGCTGGCCAATACCGCGCAAAGCGAGTTGATCTGGGACGATTGCCGGAATATCTCTGAAAGCCCCGTAGAACAAGGACCGCAGAGCAGTGAAAAGGCTGCGCCCGAGGGGGAATGAAGGCAGATTCGGCGTGGGCGGACTTCCGACTTTAAACGTGCTGTGTACGTCCGCCAAGCTCTATTCGTCAGGCTGTGAAATAAACTTCAAAAAACTGTCAAAGAGCTTTTTTCTGTCATCCCTTTTGCTGTATTACGAATACAGACCGCCGAAACCTGCAACACAGGTGGCGTCTTCCAAGACCCACCTTGAGCGACATTTCTCCCCTGCCTGAAGGGAAGAATCCGGCGGCCTTTTCGTGGCGCAGTACTGTCGTGGTTCTGCGTCGCCCGGCTTCTAAAAAGGTGAGCGAGTATGGATGACCACGGACGCACCCCTTCCACTAACCAGCCAATCCTTTACGTGCTCGATACCAACGTATTGATACATGATCCAAACGCACTGCTGAATTTCGAAGAACACCACGTCGCCATCCCCATGACGGTTCTGGAGGAACTGGACAAACTCAAGGCCGGTAAACATTCGGTTGCTGCCGAGTGCCGCCAGGCCATCCGCCTGATCGACAAGACCCTCGGCGAGGCTAACCCTGAAGAAGTTGAAAAGGGCGTGCCGATTGACCGCGGGACCGGTGTTTTCAAAGGTTTTCTGTCGATTTTGATGAGCAAGCGCGAGGAACCCAACAGCCTGCTGCCCGAGCACCTCAACGACAACATCATCATCAACCAATTGATCGACCTGCATGCGCGCAACAAGGACTTGAGCGTTGTGCTGGTGACCAAAGACATTAACATGCGCCTCAAGGCGCGCGCCTGCGGCATTGCGGCCGAAGATTACAGCACCGACCAGCTGGTCGATGACGTTTCGCTGTTGTCGCGTGGCTACCACGATATGACCGGTTCGTTCTGGGACCGTGTCAACAAGGTCGACACCCGTCAGGAGCGTGGCCGTACCTGGCACCGCGTGCAGCTCAATGAAATGCTGCCTGCGGTTCATATCAACGAGTTTATTGTCGATGAACAGGGCTTCGTAGGCTGGATCAAGGGCGTCAAGAACGACGAACTGCTGATTCTGGATATGCATCAGGAGCCACTGCTGCATCAGGAGGCCTGGGGCCTGAAACCGCGTGATATCTATCAGGGGCTGGCGTTGTTCGCACTGCTCGACCCGGATATTCACCTGGTCAACCTGTCAGGTGCCGCTGGTTCGGGTAAAACCATTCTGGCGTTGGCGGCTGCCATCGAGCAGACCATGGTCACCAAGCGTTATCGGCGCATCATCGCTACCCGTAGCGTTCAGGGCCTGGATCAGGAGATTGGCTTCCTGCCCGGCACCGAGGCGGAAAAGATGGAGCCTTGGCTTGGCGCGATCACCGACAACCTTGAAGCCCTGCACATGGATGATGAAAACACTCATGGCAGTGTCGACTACATCCTCAGCAAGGTGCCGTTGCAGTTCAAATCCCTCAACTACATTCGAGGTCGCAGCTTCCAGCAAAGCCTGATTCTGATCGATGAATGCCAGAACCTGACCCCGCACCAGATGAAAACCATCATCACCCGTGCCGGCGCCGGTTCCAAAGTGGTCTGCCTGGGCAACCTGGCGCAGATCGACACCCCTTACCTGTCAGCCACCAGTTCCGGGCTGACCTACCTGACGGAGCGCTTCAAGGACTTCCCTAACGGCGTGCACATCACCCTGCAAGGCGTGCCACGCTCGATACTGGCCGAATACGCGGAGAGTCATCTTTAGCTGAAAAGCAGCTGTAAGCTTCAAGCTATTAGCTTCAAGTGGGGGACTTCGGTGTACGAGAGCCCTCACTTGCAGCTTTTGATTATCGCGCCCATGCGCCAAGCTTATCGTCACACACAAGTTCGCTTCTGGCCGAAAGGCGTAGGAGCGAACTCGTTCGCGAAAGCTGTATTGTGGGCGATAAATCATTTGTGCATGTACAGCCCTCTTCGCGAACAAGTTCGCTCCTACTACGCCCTTCGGGCAGAAGCAAGGATTTTCGTACGCTTTAGAACCTGTGTATAACGCCGGGCACTTTCAGCTTGTAGCTTGTAGCTTGCAGCTGCCACACTTCTTGCTTCTGCCAAGGAGTAATGTTGTGCTCACTCATCTCGATTCCCAAGGGCGCGCCAATATGGTCGATGTTACGGATAAAGCCGTGACGTCCCGTGAGGCGGTGGCCGAAGCAGTGGTGCGTATGCTGCCCACCACGCTGCAAATGATTGTCAGCGGCGGTCATCCCAAAGGGGATGTATTTGCTGTCGCACGCATTGCCGGCATTCAGGCGGCAAAGAAAACCAGTGATCTGATCCCGCTCTGCCATCCATTGATGCTCACCAGCATCAAGGTTCACCTCGCCGCTGACGGCGATGATGCGGTGCGTATTACCGCGAGCTGCAAGCTGGCCGGGCAGACCGGTGTGGAAATGGAAGCCCTGACCGCTGCCAGCATTGCGGCGCTGACAATTTACGATATGTGCAAGGCGGTCGATCGCGGCATGGTCATCGAGTCGGTTCGGCTGCTGGAAAAGCTCGGCGGCAAGAGCGGTCACTTCATTGCCGATCAGGCACAGGTCTCGTCATGAAGGTACAGGTTCAGTATTTTGCCCGTTACCGTGAAGTCCTTGGCCTGGACAGCGAGTCTGTCGAAGGCACGTTCGACACGCTGGACGCACTGCGCCAAACGCTGTTGCAGCGTGGCGAGGCCTGGCAGGTCCTTGCCGAGCAGAACCTGATGTGTGCCCGCAACCAGGAACTGTGCAAGCCGACCGAGCCGCTGTCTGATGGCGATGAAGTCGCGTTCTTTCCGCCCGTGACCGGAGGCTGAACATGACCATTCGTGTTCAGGCTGCGGCGCTTGACCCCGGCAATGAAGTCAACGCGTTGCATGCGGCCAACCTCGGCATCGGCGCGGTGGTCAGTTTTGTCGGCTATGTGCGGGACTTCAACGAGGGTCGCGAGGTGTCAGGCATGTTTCTGGAGCATTATCCGGGCATGACCGAAAAGGCACTGGCAAAAATCGTTACCGAGGCCGAAAAGCGCTGGCCGTTGCTGCGCGTTGATGTGCTGCATCGGGTGGGAGCGCTGGAGCCCGGCGAGCCGATAGTATTCGTGGGCGTTGCCAGCGCTCACCGGCAGGCAGCGTTCGAAGCCTGCGATTTCGTCATGGACTACCTCAAGACCCGCGCGCCGTTCTGGAAGAAGGAAAAGACTTCCGAGGGACCGCAGTGGGTTGAAGGCCGCGATAGCGATCAGGCAGCAGCCCGGCGCTGGTAGTCGTTGGTCGTTGCGCCCATCTTTTTCCCTGAAAGTCTGACCTTCCGCTTTTTATATCGTCTATTTGCATCTTTCTCGGTACAGAAAGATGGCTTCGGGCTATCATGCGCGGCCGCGAAAAGGCGGCCTGTTGGCTTTGCCCAATCCTATTCAATAACTGTCCGAACGTGATCGCGTTTTGCGAGCCACGTTGCGGGCAGTTTTTCGTAAACGCTCGGAGCAGAATGTGAAGAAACTTCAGCAGGTTTTGGTTTCAGGGATGACGACAGCGGCTTTAGTGCTGGTTGCTGGTTGTGCAACGGAAAGCTCGCGGGCGCTGCCTGTGACAAAGGTTGAAAGTGCTGGAGTTGCCTATGCCGGTGTGCGCTATCCGGTTGCGGTCGGCAAGTTCGATAACCGCTCCAGCTATATGCGCGGGATCTTTTCCGATGGCGTCGATCGTCTTGGTGGTCAAGCCAAGACCATCCTGATCACCCACATGCAGCAAACCAACCGGTTCAATGTGCTGGATCGCGACAACATGGAGGAGATCAAGCAGGAAGCCGCTATTAAATCTACCGCCCAGCGTCTGAGGGGGGCTGACTACGTGGTGACCGGCGACGTGACCGAGTTCGGTCGCAAGGAAGTCGGCGATCAGCAACTGTTCGGCCTGCTGGGCCGCGGCAAATCCCAGATTGCCTACGCGAAAGTCGCGTTGAACATCGTCAATATCAGCACTTCGGAAGTGGTGTACTCGACTCAGGGCGCAGGCGAGTTCGAGCTTTCCAACCGTGAAGTCGTCGGCTTTGGCGGCACCGCCAGTTATGACTCGACACTCAACGGCAAGGTTCTCGACCTGGCCATGCGCGAAGCCGTCAACAACATGGTGCGTGCGCTCGATAGCGGTGCCTGGAAACCGACTGCCAACTGATATTTCAAAAGGGAATTTGTTGTGTTCATGAATCGTTTTAATGTTTCGTTGCGCGGTGTCGCAATGCTTTTAGTCGCCGGCGCGTGCCTGACGGGCTGTGTCCAACAGCCGAAAACCTTGTACCAGTGGGGCAGTTACCAGCCTGAGGTGTACGAGTATTTCAAAGGCGAGTCCAAGGAAGCCCAGGTCGCCAAGCTCGAAGAAGACCTGCAGAAAATCCGCTCTACCAACGCAACGCCGCCACCGGGCTACCATGCTCAGTTGGGCATGCTATACGGCAGTATTGGCAAGGATGACCAGATGGTTCAGGAGTTGCGCACGGAAAAGGCACTGTTTCCCGAGTCGGCCACTTATATGGACTTCCTGCTCAAGAACGCCCACGCAGGAGTCGTCAAATGAACCTCGCTTATCTGAAAGTTGCTGTAAGCCTGTTTGCCGTTGCCCTGCTGTCGGGTTGCGTTACCCCGCCAACGGTGGACTACTCGGCCTTCAAGGAAAGCAAACCGCGTTCGATTCTGGTACTGCCGCCGGTCAACGAATCGCCTGACGTCAAGGCGACGTACAGCACCTTCTCGCAGGTGACCTACCCGCTGGCCGAGTCGGGCTACTACGTGTTGCCTGTGGCGCTGGTTGACGAGACGTTTCGCAATAACGGCCTGACCAATGCCAACGATATTCAGGCAACATCGCCTGCCAAGCTGCGTGAGATCTTCGGAGCCGACGCCGCGATGTACATCACGGTCAAGCAATACGGCACCAGTTACGTGGTCATCAGTAGCCAGACCGTTGTGACGGTCACGGCAAAGCTGGTTGATCTGCGCACCGGTACTGCGCTGTGGACGGGTACTGCGTCGGCGTCCAGTGAAGAGGGCGGCAACAACAGCGGTGGCGGTCTGGTGGGTATGCTGATTACAGCGGCGGTCAAGCAGATCATCAACAGTTCGACCGATGCCGGTCATCCCATCGCCGGGATAGCCAGCAACCGACTGCTCACTGCTGGTCGGCCGGCGGGTCTGCTTTATGGTCCACGTTCGCCGAAGTACGGTACTGACTGACCCTCACGCTGCTGATTTCCGGAAGGCACAAAAAAAGCGCAGCCCCGTAAAGGCTGCGCTTTTTTGTTGTTCGCACGTGTCAGGTCGTTTGCCGCACCACTGCCCTGAGCAGGTGGGTCGGTGGTGTTTCACAACTGATCTTGCGACCCAGCTTCTCTTCGATGGCGGGCAACTGGTAGGAGTCGTCTTCGCCAGCGAAGCTGATGGAGACGCCATCGGCACCTGCGCGACCGGTACGCCCGATGCGGTGCACGTAGTCGTCCGGTACCTCTGGCAGGGTGAAGTTGATCACGTGGCTGATGCCGTCAATGTGGATACCGCGACCGGCCACATCGGTGGCGACCAGAACGCGGATCTTGCCTTCGCGGAAGCCTTCAAGGGTCTTGATGCGCTTGTGCTGCGGCACATCGCCCGACAGTTGCGCGGCATTGACGCCATCGCGTACCAAGCGCTCTTCGATGCGTCGCACCTCGTCCTTGCGGTTGGCAAAGACCATCACTCGTCCCCAGCCGTTGTCGGTGACCAGGTTATAGAGCAGCTTGTACTTGTCGGCACCGGCAACGGCATAGATATGCTGCTCGACGTTGTCACTGGCGACGTTCAACGATTCGATTTCGACGATGGAAGGGTCTGTCGTCCATTGTTTGGCGAGGTTCATCACGTCTTCGGTGAAGGTCGCGGAGAACAGCAGGGTCTGGCGTTCACCCTTGTGCGGGGTTTGGCGAATGATCTGACGCACCTGCGGGATGAAACCCATGTCGAGCATGCGGTCGGCTTCGTCCAGGACCATCACTTCGACCATGTCCAGATGCACTTCGCCGCGCTGGTTGAAGTCCAGCAGGCGGCCAGGCGTGGCCACCAGAATATCGCAGTGCCGTGCTTCAAGTTGTTTGAGCTGCTTGTCGAAATCCATGCCACCGACGAACGTCATGACGTTCAGGTTGGTGTATTTGGTCAGGTCGGCAGCGTCCTTGGCGATCTGCACCACCAGTTCGCGAGTGGGCGCAATGATCAGCGCTCGGGGCTCACCCATGTAACGTTCGGCTGGCGGTGGCGTCTGGGTCAGTTGCTCGATGATCGAGATCAGGAACGCAGCGGTCTTGCCGGTACCGGTCTGGGCGCGACCGATCGCGTCCTTGCCTTTGAGCGTGAAGCCCAGTACGCCCGCCTGAATCGGTGTGCAGTACGGGAAACCAAGGTCCTGAATCGCGTGCATCAGTTCAGGCGCAATGTTGAAATCGTGGAAGCGGGTCTTGCCTTCCTGTGGTTCGACGACGAAATCTTCGATTTTCCATGCTGGCGCAGGCGGTTTTACCACGCGCTCACGACGCGGGCGCTCGGCCCTTGGCTTGTCGGTGTGCGGTGCTCTGGCTTTGGAGGGCTCGTTGACGGTGTCCGAAAGCTGAGTCTGGGCATGATCCGGTATGTCGCCTGCGGCAGCGGGGGAGGCGGGAATAAAGGCTGTCGGACCAGGCGCACGCTGCTCAGCCTCACTTTTACCGAACATCTTTTTAAGTGCTTTGAGCACGGTCATCTCATCAATTGGTTAAGGAATGTACGCCGAGCAGTGTAAAGCAAGAACCGTGCTCGGCGTAGTGCCATCCGTGGCGAGCTACAAAAGCGGTCAGTTGCAGGCGGGCCCAGGGCGCTTTAGCGCAGCTTGTCAGCCAGCCAGACGCCGATGTCATGGATTTCCTGCGGTAACACTTGGTGCCCCATTGGGTACTCTTGCCATTGAGCGGTTACACCCTGAGCCTTGAGGTGCTCGTACACCGTCCGGCCCATGGGGTTGTGCACCACTTCGTCGTGCTGGCCATGCAGGCAGTAGGCAGGGATGCGCTGTTGGCTGGCAGACAGCGTCATCTCATTGCTGAATGTCGGGGCATAAGTGGACAGCGCGAGGACGCCACCCAGCGGACCCTGCCAGCGTCTATAGCCCGCGTGTAACACCACCGCGCCGCCTTGGGAAAAGCCTGCCAGAAATATCCGTGACGGGTCGATGCCGCTGTCGCGTTGTTGCTCGATAAGGTCCAGCACCTTTTGTGTCGAGGCTTCCATCTGATCGTGATCAATGGCGCGGGCCTCGGAACTCATGGCCTTGATGTCGTACCAGCTTGGCATTTCATAGCCGCCGTTGACCGTTACGGCGCGTGTCGGTGCCTGAGGCAGGACGAAACGTGTAGTCGTCAGCGACTCCTGCAGCATCTCGGCGACCGGAAGAAAATCATAGCGGTCGGCGCCCAACCCGTGCAGCCAGATAACGCAGGCATCCGCGGTGCCTGAAGGTTGGATGATCAAAGGTTCGCTCATGTCTGCTCCATTTGTGTGCGATGGCTCATTTAGAGCGCATTAATAGGGTGCGCGGTTAGATTAAAAATGAAAGAAGATGTCGTAAGGTTACAAGTTTTTGTCTTGACCTGTCGCTAATTCGACATAGCCAGCATGCTGGTACGGGCTTTGCTACAGCAGGACTGGAGTCGAGGCGCTCACATCGTTCGGTAACACTATAAGGCTATTACTTATAGCGATCGAAAAGCAGCTCGGGAGTCCATGCGTCAGGATTCGCGGCACGATTCAACCTGTACCGCTCCGGTCCAGGAAAATCATGGGGTTTCAGTCCACGGGGCCGATTCTGAATGATGAAGACGAATGACGGGATGATCCTGCAGACGATTCGTGATTCAGGCCCAGCGTTGCATGACCCAAAAATAAGCCAGCACGGGTCATTAGCGCCTCACAAAGGTGCGACGCGACTGAGATACCTACACAACAAAGAGCAAACTGGAGGTTTTTGAATGAAGATGTTGAAATCCACCCTGGCTGTCGTCACCGCCCTGGCCGCATTTGGTGTAACCGGGGTTGCCAACGCCGGTGCCACCCTTGACGCTATTCAGAAGAAAGGTTTTGTTCAGTGCGGCGTCAGCGATGGCCTGCCAGGGTTCTCCGTTCCGGACTCCACCGGCAAGATCACCGGTATTGACGCTGATGTCTGCCGCGCAGTAGCCGCCGCAGTATTCGGCGACGCCACCAAGGTCAAGTTCAGCCAGTTGAACGCCAAGGAGCGTTTCACTGCACTGCAATCCGGCGAGATCGACATCCTTTCGCGTAACACCACCTGGACCAGCTCCCGTGATGCGGGCATGGGCCTGGTGTTCACCGGCGTGACTTACTACGACGGTATCGGCTTCCTGGTAAACAACAAACTGGGCGTCAAAAGCGCCAAGGAACTGGACGGTGCAACCATCTGCATCCAGGCCGGTACCACTACCGAGCTGAACGTCTCCGACTACTTCCGTTCGAACGGCCTGAAATACACCCCGATCACCTTCGACACCTCCGACGAAAGCGCCAAGTCGCTGGAAGGCGGTCGTTGCGACGTACTGACTTCCGACCAGTCGCAACTCTACGCACAGCGCAGCAAGCTGGCCAAGCCGGACGATTACATCGTTCTGCCTGAAGTGATCTCCAAGGAGCCGCTGGGTCCTGTCGTGCGTAAAGGCGACGAAGACTGGTTCTCGATCGTTCGCTGGACCCTGTTCGCCATGCTCAACGCCGAGGAAGCCAAAATCACTTCCAAGAACGTTGAAGCTGAAGCCAAGTCGACCAAGAACCCTGACGTAGCCCGTATGCTGGGTGCCGACGGTACTTACGGCAAGGACCTCAAGCTGCCGAAAGACTGGGTCGTGCAGATCGTCAAGCAGGTCGGTAACTACGGTGAAGTTTTTGAACGCAACCTGGGCGACGGCACCCCGCTGAAAATCAAGCGCGGCCAGAACGCTCTGTGGAATGCCGGTGGCATTCAGTACGCTCCACCTATTCGTTGATTGACTCGGCGCCCGGCAGGCTTCCCAGCCTGTCGGGCGTTGTTCTGTTGGATTTTTCCTGGGGCATTTCATGGAAAAGCAAATCGTCGCACCCAAGCAAAAGCTCTCTCTGAGCGATCCGAAAGTGCGCGCGTGGTTATTTCAGATCATCACTGTCGTAGCGGTGATCGCGTTGGGCTGGTTCATCTTCGACAATACCCAGACCAACCTGCAACACCGTGGTATTACCTCGGGTTTCGGCTTTCTTGAAAACAGTGCCGGTTTCGGTATTGCTCAACACCTGATCGACTACAGCGAAGCGGACAGTTATGCCCGCGTATTCGTCATCGGCCTGCTGAATACCTTGCTGGTGTCGGTTATCGGTATTGTCCTGGCGACCTTGCTGGGCTTTGTCATTGGTGTCGCTCGCCTGTCTCCGAACTGGATGATCAGCAAGCTGGCAACCGTTTATGTCGAAGTCTTCCGCAACATTCCGCCACTGCTGCAGATCCTCTTCTGGTACACCGCCGTATTCCTCACGCTGCCTGGTCCGCGTCAGGCGCATGGTTATCTGGACATGTTCTTCGTCAGCAGCCGCGGGCTCAATATGCCCAGAGCGTTGCCAGCCGAAGGTGCATGGGCGTTTCTGATCAGCATCGTGGTTGCCGTTATAGCGATCGTGATGATGGTGCGCTGGGCCAACAAGCGCTTCGAAGCCACTGGCCAGCCGTTTCACAAGTTCTGGGTCGGTCTGGCGTTGTTGCTGGTGATCCCGGGCCTGAGCATGCTGGTCTTCGGCAGCCCGGTGCATTGGGAACTGCCGCAACTGAAGGGCTTCAACTTCACCGGTGGCTGGGTGCTGATCCCGGAACTGATCTCCCTGACCCTGGCACTGACCATCTACACGGCGGCGTTCATCGCTGAAATCGTGCGTTCCGGCATCAAGTCGGTCAGTCACGGTCAGACCGAAGCTGCCCGCTCGCTGGGGCTGCGCCCCGGGCCAACGCTGCGCAAGGTCATCATTCCGCAGGCGCTGCGAGTGATCATTCCGCCGTTGACCAGTCAGTTCCTGAACCTGGCGAAGAACTCGTCGCTGGCAGCAGCCATCGGTTATCCGGAAATGGTTTCCCTGTTCGCCGGTACGGTGCTCAACCAGACAGGGCAGGCTATTGAAGTCATTGCCATCACCATGAGTGTGTACCTGGCGATCAGTATCAGCATTTCTCTGCTGATGAACTGGTACAACAAGCGCATTGCGCTGATCGAGCGGTGAGGAAAAGCGCATGACAACTCATACTTTCAAACCTGATATGCCACCACCGGGCAAAGTGTTCGGCCCGATGGCGTGGATGCGGCAGAACCTGTTCTCCAGCTGGATCAACACCCTGCTGACCCTGTTCTCCCTGTATCTGATCTATCTGGTCGTGCCGCCTATCATCAGTTGGGCCCTGCTGGACGCCAACTGGGTCGGCACGACCAAGGCAGACTGCACCAAGGCGGGCGCCTGCTGGGTGTTCATCGAGCAGCGCTTCGGTCAGTTCATGTACGGCTACTTTCCCAATGAGCTGCGCTGGCGGGTCGACCTGACCGCCATCCTGGCGATTGTCGGTGCTGCGCCGCTGTTCATCTCGAAGTTTCAGCGCAAGGCTGTCTACGGTATTGCCTTTCTGGTGATTTACCCGATTGTTGCCTTCTACCTGCTGCACGGCGGTGCTTTTGGTCTGACCAACGTACCGACCAGCCAGTGGGGCGGCCTGATGCTGACCCTGGTGATTGCCACCGTGGGTATCGTCGGTGCCTTGCCGCTGGGTATTTTGCTGGCGCTCGGCCGTCGCTCCAACATGCCGGCTGTGCGTGTGGTGTGCGTAACGTTTATCGAGTTCTGGCGCGGCGTGCCGCTGATCACCGTGCTGTTCATGTCGTCGGTGATGCTGCCGCTGTTCATGCCCGAAGGGATGAATTTCGACAAACTGCTGCGGGCGTTGATCGGCGTGATTCTGTTCCAGTCGGCGTACATCGCCGAAGTGGTACGCGGCGGCATGCAGGCCATCCCCAAGGGCCAGTATGAAGCCGCCTCGGCCATGGGCCTGGGTTACTGGCGCAGCATGGGTCTGGTGATTTTGCCGCAGGCGTTGAAGATGGTCATTCCCGGCATCGTCAACACCTTCATTGCCTTGTTCAAAGACACCAGTCTGGTGATCATTATCGGCCTGTTCGACCTGCTCAACAGCGTCAAGCAAGCCACCGCCGACCCGGCATGGCTGGGTATGGCCACTGAAGGCTATGTCTTCGCGGCCCTGGTGTTCTGGATCTTCTGTTTCGGTATGTCCCGCTATTCCATGCATTTGGAACGTAAGCTGGACACAGGCCACAAGCGTTAGGAGTTTTGTGATGAGTGAAGTTATCAATAAGCCTCTGGGCGCTGAAGGCATGATCCGCATGGAGGGCGTCCACAAGTGGTACGGCCAGTTCCATGTACTCAAGGACATCAACCTGAACGTGCGTCAGGGCGAACGTATCGTGCTGTGCGGCCCATCGGGCTCGGGCAAATCGACCACTATTCGTTGCCTCAACCGTCTGGAAGAGCACCAGCAGGGTCGTATCATCGTTGATGGCACCGAACTGACTTCCGACCTGAAGCAGATCGAGACCATCCGCCGTGAAGTCGGCATGGTGTTTCAGCATTTCAACCTGTTCCCGCACCTGACCATCCTGCAGAACTGCACGCTGGCACCGATGTGGGTACGCAACATGCCGAAAAAGAAAGCCGAAGAAATCGCCATGCATTATCTGGAGCGTGTGCGTATTCCTGAGCAGGCCCACAAGTTTCCGGGTCAGCTTTCCGGTGGTCAGCAGCAGCGTGTGGCGATTGCCCGTGCCTTGTGCATGAAGCCGAAAATCATGCTGTTCGATGAACCGACTTCGGCGCTTGACCCGGAAATGGTCAAGGAAGTGCTCGACACCATGGTTGGCCTGGCTGAAGAAGGCATGACCATGTTGTGCGTGACTCACGAGATGGGCTTTGCCCGTACCGTGGCGAACCGGGTTATCTTCATGGACAAAGGCGAAATCGTCGAACAGGCCGCGCCGAACGACTTCTTCGACAACCCGCAAAGCGATCGTACCAAGCTGTTCCTCAGTCAGATCATTCACTGAGTCAGTAGCTGCCAAACGGAAAACCGGGCCATGTGCCCGGTTTTTTTTGCCTGCATTTGCCATGCATCTTGTATGCAATTCTGGCTGAACCTTGTATTCGCGATGATTCTCCAACAGGATACCGCCCCCTGAAAAGGGTCGACATACCTGATTACCGAGAAACCGATGACTGCCAAGGCTCAATCCAGCCCCCAACCGATTACCGATCAAGCCCATCCTGTTCTAAAGCGCCCCTGGCTGTTGCTGCTGGGTCTGGTGCTGGTCGCCCTCAACCTGCGCCCCGCGTTATCCAGCGTTGCGCCGTTGCTTAACGAGGTGTCCGCAAGCCTTGGGATGTCGGCTGCCGAAGCTGGTCTGCTGACCACCTTGCCGGTGTTGTGTCTGGGCCTGTTCGCGCCATTGGCACCGATTCTTGCCCGGCGTTTTGGCAGTGAACGGGTGGTTTTGGTGGTGCTTCTGACACTGGCGTCGGGTCTGGCAGTACGCAGCCTGTTCGGCGAAGTCGGCCTGTTTACCGGCAGCCTGCTGGCGGGCGCGAGCATTGGGATCATCGGCGTATTGTTGCCCGGTATCGTCAAGCGCGATTTCCCGCACAAGGCCGGGGCCATGACTGGTGTCTACACCATGGCGCTGTGCCTGGGCGCTGCGATTGCAGCCGGTTCGACGGTGCCGCTGAGCCAGTACGTCGGCGACAGCTGGCAAATAGGTCTGGGTTTCTGGCTGATTCCGGCGTTGATTGCGGCGCTGTTCTGGTTTCCACAAGCACGCGAAATGCATGGCTCACATCGCGATGTCTATCGAGTTCGCGGCCTGTTGCGTGACCCGCTGGCGTGGCAGGTCACGCTGTATATGGGCCTGCAATCGTCGCTGTCGTACATTGTCTTCGGCTGGCTGCCCTCGATTCTCATCGGTCGCGGCCTGACGCCGACCCAGGCCGGTCTGCTGCTGTCCGGCTCGATCATCGCGCAAGTCATCAGCGCCCTGGCGGTGCCCTATCTGGCCACACGCGGCAAGGATCAGCGTCTGGCGATCATGCTGGTCATGTCGCTCACACTGACCGGGCTGTTCGGCTGCCTGTACGCTCCGCTCGGCGGGCTGTGGGGCTGGGCCATCCTGCTGGGGATCGGGCAGGGCGGCACGTTCAGCCTGGCGCTGGCCTTGATCGTCCTGCGCTCGCGCGACTCACATGTCGCCGCCAATCTGTCGAGCATGGCGCAAGGCTTTGGCTACACCATCGCCTCGACCGGCCCGTTTGCCGTGGGCGTGGTGCATGACATGACCGGCAGCTGGAGCGCGATTGGCTGGATCTTCGCGGTACTCGGGCTGGGCGCTATCATCGCGGGCATGGGTGCCGGTCGGGCGCTGCAGGTGCAGGTCAGTAGCGAGAAGGTTTGATTTTCGATGAATGTTGATCGTTCGGACCGGGCTTGAGCTGCTTCAGGTCTGAGCCAGATTGGCCAGGGCCCATTGTTCGGCACTGGTGACGCTCAGCCCTGATTTCGCGTTGTAGGTACGGGCGACGTCCCATGCCACGCCTCGGCCCATGGCAAAGACTGCCCGGTATTTGCGCAGATTGTCATCCGGCATTTCCGTCAGATCGGCCTGCAACTGCGCAACACTCCATACGTGCCGCTCGATGTCGCGCCCCGTGACACGCTCCACAAGATCGGCCAGCCCGGCGTATGTCAATGTGTCGCCAGCGGTGTACACCACCTGATTCACTATGCGCGGCTCGTGCATCACGATGGCAGCAGTCAGCCTGCCAATGTCCTCTGCGGGGGTGACTGTCACGGCCGTATCGAGGCTGCCCAGCGCATTGATCCGACCGCCTTGCAGATCGACGACACCGAACGCGGGTTCGAACAGGAAGCTTGTAAACATACCGGTCGAAACGATTACCCATTCGGTTTGCTGCTGGGCGCGCAGCTTTTCTCGCACATCGAGTTGCTCATCGAACAGATCCTGAGGGCTGCCCCGGCCGATAAGGTCGTAGTCAGCGCCGAACTGCCAGGGCAGGTAGCGTTTTATGCCGGCCTTGAGCGCCGCATCGGTCAGTTTGCGCTGAGTGCCCCGGCCAGCGGCAAAACCCGCACAACTGATTACCGTGTCGTAGCGCTTCATGACAGTGGCTAGTTCGTCCACGGTGGCGTCGGCCAGATCGGCGGTTTCGATGGCAATGTTCAGCGCGCGGATTTCTTCGATTTCCACACGCTTGGCAGGCGCTTGAGTGCTCAAGCTGCTCTGGCGTAGCAGCACGGCAATGCTCAAGTCATATGCTCCGGCTTTCTCGACCAGCCCTCGCAGCACGGAGAGCCCAAGCTCTCCCGCGCCTATTACTAGAATGCGTTGTTTGACGTTTGCGTTATCGGCTTGCATGGTGACCCCTTTGGACAGTCTTTCAATTCAGGCGGGAGAGATGCTGGCATGCCTGTCGACATACAAAAAGTAGGCACATCGGTGATACCGGGCGGGCTGGACGCGCAGGAAGTGGTCAGACGCTCCGAAGCGGCCTGTGCTGCGCTCAGCGATTATGAGGATGGTCTCAAGCGCGATATTCTCGGCCACGCCGGAAACCGCTGGTCATTGGGCGTGGTACATGCGCTCGGCGTCAGTAGCCCTTTGCGCCATGCCCAATTGCGCCGAAAGCTGCACGGCGTCACCCAGCGCATGCTCACTCATACCTTGCGCCAGCTTGAACAGGACGGGTTGATCACCCGCCATGACTACTGCGAGAAGCCGCTCAGGGTGGAATATTCGTTGACCGACCTGGGCATGGGGCTGCTGGTACAAATGATTCCGCTGTGGACTTGGGTGATTGAAAATTCAGAGGCGTTCAGTGCAGCGCGAAATCGTTATCCAGACAGGTAAAAGTGATGGCTGATGCGCCATCAACCCTCGCCATTTTCAGCGGCGCCGCTTATCGTGCACGGATAATTCGCCAAGGGATGTGCACGCATGAACTACGAGGAACAAAGTCAGGCCAACAGCGCACTGATCACCCGCTTTTATGAGGCGTTTGCGCAGCTGGATGCCGAGGCGATGAGTGCCTGTTATACCGATGACGTGCTGTTTAGTGACCCGGCATTTGGTGAATTGCGCGGGCCTCAGGTAGGCGACATGTGGCGCATGCTGACTTCCCGGGCGAAAAATTTCTCGGTGGTCTTCGATCAGGTGCGTGCCGATGATCGTGCGGGCACTGCGCATTGGGTGGCGACCTATCTGTTCAGTCAGACCGGGCGCACGGTGGTCAACGATATTGAGGCCCGATTCGTGTTCCGCGATGGCAAGATCTGCGAGCATCACGATCATTTCGACATATGGCGCTGGTCGCGACAGGCGCTGGGTTTGAAAGGTTTGCTGCTGGGCTGGACACCGCTGGTACGCAACGCCGTGCGGGCTCAGGCACTCAAGGGGCTCCAGGCCTTTACCGAGAGTCGCCGTGCCTGAAGCTCAAGTCTCTACCGGGTCTGCTGACGCCGAACAGGCGGTCGGCAAACCCTGGTTTGTCTATCTGGTGCGCGCTGCCAATGGTTCGCTGTACTGCGGCATCAGTGATGATCCGCAGCGCCGATTCGCTATGCACCAGAGCGGCAAGGGCGCGCGCTTTTTCTCTTCGAGCCCGGCAATGGCCCTGGTCTACGTCGAACAGTGGCCCAGCAAGGGTGAGGCGTTGCGTCAGGAGCGGTTGATCAAGAAGCTCAGAAAAAGCGCCAAAGAGGCACTGGCAGCCAGTTACGCCTGACCCCCGATCCATGAGCGTGATGTCGTGTCATCAGCTTGAGTCTGTGGGCGGGCATGGTGCTGCGGGTTAAGCTGTGTGCTTCCCGAGTGCGCAGAGGCTGAACATGTCCGAGTTGATTCTTCACCATTACCCCACGTCACTGTTTGCCGAAAAAGCCCGCCTGATGCTGGGTTTCAAAGGCCTCACATGGCGCTCGGTGACGATCCCGTCGATCATGCCCAAGCCCGACATGACCGCGCTGACAGACGGTTATCGCAGGACGCCGGTGTTGCAGGCTGGCGCAGATATCTACTGCGACACGGCACTGATGGCGCGCCGCCTTGAGCAGGAAAAGGCTTCGCCAGCGTTTTATCCGCAAGGTCAGGAGTTTTCGGTTGCCGGTCTGGCCGCCTGGGCTGATTCGGTGCTGTTCCTGCATGCCGTGAGCCTGGTGTTTCAGCCTGAGTCGATGGCTGTAAGGTTTGCCAAGGTGCCGCCAGAGGCTGCCAAGGCGTTCATTGCCGACCGATCCACGCTGTTCAACGGTGGCACGGCTTCACGCCCGCCTGTCGAGCAGGTCAAGCATCAATGGCCCACGCTGATGTCGCGTCTGGAGTTGCAGCTGTCGCGCGGTGGTGATTTTCTGTTTGGCGTACCTTCGATTGCCGATTTTTCGGTTGCTCATACGCTGTGGTTTCTCAAGCAGACGCCAGTGACTGCGCACTTTGTCGATGATTATCCGGGTTGTTGCCGCTGACCGAAAACTGACCCAGTAGAGGCTGTTCTGCCGACTGAAAACTGACCCAGGTGTTCAACTGCTTCTGCTCACTTTTTGAGCAGGAGAACACAGGGTGATCAGCATGGAAATGTTGGGAAAAATCCGGCGGATGTACTTCCGCGACAAGCTCTCGCTGCATCAGATAGCCAAGCGTACCGGGCTGTCGAGAAACACCATCCGAAAATGGGTCAGAGCGCCCGAAGCCAATCAACCAGCGTACCAACGGTGCGCATCCTTCAATAAGCTCAACCCTTTTCACGAGACCTTAGAGCAGGCGCTCAAGGCTGATTCGTTCCGGCCAAAACACAACCGTAGGAGCGCCAAGGCACTTTTTGAGCAGATCAAGGCCGAGGGTTATGACGGCGGTTACAGCCAGCTCACGGCGTTTGTCCGCTCTTGGCGGTGCGAGCAAGGCAAGTCTGTACGCGCTTTTGTACCGCTGACTTTTGCCCTCGGTGAGGCCTTTCAGTTTGACTGGAGCGAAGAAGGCCTGCTGATCGGTGGCCTGTTTCGACGTATCCAGGTCTCCCATATGAAGCTGTGCGCAAGTCGCGCGTTCTGGTTGGTTGCGTACCCCAGTCAAGGCCACGAGATGCTGTTTGATGCCCATACACGTTCGTTTGGAGCGTTGGGTGGCGTGCCACGTCGCGGCATCTACGACAACATGAAAACGGCTGTCGACAAGGTTAACAAAGGCAAAGGCCGCACGGTCAATGCCCGGTTTTCCGTGATGTGCGCGCACTATCTGTTCGATCCGGACTTCTGCAACGTGGCCTCTGGCTGGGAGAAAGGCATCGTCGAAAAGAACGTGCAAGACAGCCGGAGGCGAATCTGGCTCGATGCTCAAAATTGCATGTTCCATACCTTCGAGGAGCTGAACGTCTGGCTCGGCCAACGCTGTCGTACGCTCTGGGCTGAACTTGTACATCCGCAGTACAACGGTTTGACGGTGGCAGAAGTCCTGGAGCTGGAGCAGGCTGAAATGATGCCGATGCCGACGGCCTTTGATGGCTACGTGGAACGCACCGTCCGTGTCTCTAGCACCTGCCTGATCAGCGTGGCGCGCAATCGTTATTCGGTGCCTTGCGAGCGTGTGGGTCAATGGGTCAGCAGCCGTTTGTACCCTTCGCGAATCGTGGTCATTGCCGACGAAACGGTGATCGCCAGTCACGAGCGCCTCTTTGATCGAGATCAGGTCGGTTTTGACTGGCAGCACTACATCCCACTCATCGAACGCAAGCCTGGTGCACTGCGCAATGGCGCTCCATTTGCTGATCTGCCAAAACCGTTACAGCTTCTTAAACGCGGACTGAGGCGTCACACCAACGGTGATCGAATCATGATGCAGGTACTGGCTGCTGTGCCCATCGCCGGTCTCGAACCAGTGCTGGTGGCGGTGGAGCTGGTACTTGAATCGGGAAGTCTGAGCGCCGATCACATCCTCAATGTCGTTGCCCGCCTGACCTCCACCGCACCACCTCCCTGTGTAGAAACCAGCCTGCAACTCAAAGTGGCGCCGGTTGCCAATACAGCACGCTACGACCGGCTCCGTACGACCGATGAGGAGAATCGCAATGCGTGACCTAATGACTGAACTCAAAGAACTGCGCCTGCACGGCATGGCCAGTGCTTGGGAAGAACTGGTCTCTCAAGGAACAGCGTCGACGGCTTCATCGAAATGGCTGCTGGAACATCTGCTTCAGCAGGAACATGCGGATCGCGCGGTGCGCTCGGTGAATCATCAGATGAACATGGCAAAACTCCCCATGCACCGTGACTTAGCTGGCTTTGACTTCAGCGCTTCCAGCGCTGATGCCCGGCTGGTCAGCGATCTATCCAGCTTGGCGTTCACTGAAACCGCGCAGAATGTCGTGTTCATCGGCGGCCCTGGCACCGGGAAAACACACCTGGCCAGTGCCTTGGCTGTATCCGGAATCACGGCCTACAACAAACGCGTGCGCTTCTTTTCCACGGTGGATCTGGTGAATCTGCTGGAGCGTGAGAAGTACGATGGCAAGGCAGGGCGAATCGCCCAGGCACTGCTGCGCACAGACCTGGTGATACTGAATGAACTCGGATATTTGCCCTTCAGCCAAAGCGGTGGCGCCCTGTTATTTCACCTGCTGTCCAAACTGTACGAACACACCAGCGTGGTCATCACCACCAACCTGAGCTTCTCGGAATGGTCGAGTGTGTTTGGCGACGCCAAGATGACCACCGCGTTGCTGGATCGGCTGACACACCACTGCCACATCGTCGAAACGGGCAACGAGTCCTACCGCCTACAACACAGCACATTGGCTGCCCAGACAAAGATCAAAACACGCGAACGAAAGCGAAAGGACGGAAATGATATCGAGGACGATGAGCCATTTTGATCCGCACCATAAATGCCCTGCTGCATGCGGTGGGGCTTGATGCGTCTTGAATCGGCACACTGCTGCTAAGCTTATTCACAATTGCTGGGGCAAAAATCAGCAATCCATCCTGGGTCAATTTTCAATCGGCAGGGTGGGTCAGTTTTCAATCCGCGCCAACAGTATATCCCCCATACTACTCTGGCATCATGAATATTGATTTCGTCTTGTTTTTCAGTAGTCGCTACTTCGCAAGTCAGCGATTCGCAATAGTTTTGCAGCACGTATGATCGGCATTCATTTTTTAGTGAATCAGTTAAGATAATATTCCATTCAGTGGACGTTTTCTCCGCGCCACTAAATACTTCCGTGCCAGAATATCCGTTCGCTGGTTTAAGAATTAAGTCTTCTCGATTTTTTAATGCCCAAGCTAAGTTGCTATCTTCTAGCCAGACGGTGCGGGGAATGAGCTTTGTGATAAGCGAGATTTCCTCTGGTTCTAATCTATCGCTATCCACCAGTTGCCACAAAAGTGCAAATACCCCTTTGTTAGAAAGTAAGTTGAACGCAGGGCCCATGGGACAGATAACGGCTTTCGCATGCAACGCATAAATTATCGCTTCATACGATTTGCGATCCTCTATCACAAAGTCCTCGTTAAAGATGCAATACACGGTGTCAACTTTTTTTCCATCGTAAACGAGTTCGCTCCCATTCCAGGTCAAATCGCAAGGACTTGTGACTGAGACATCGTGACCTAATTGCGCCGAGAACTCATTAGCGTATACGCGAATTTGTAAATAATACTCTTTGACAACCTCAGGAGGTGCAACTATAACGATGGTTTTTTCTTTAAGATCCCAATGTTCGATAGTACGACGTACCCATCGCTTTTGGACATCCTGTTCCATTTGCCACCCAGCGAGGCGTGGTAGAGAAGCTTTATACATCCCACCGACGAAGCTACCTGTATTTATCTCGACCAGCCGCCATCCGTCACTGGTATACAATAAATCGCCTCTGACTAGAACATTGTTATCCAGTTGTTCATCAAACATATGCATCACTTCGGCTGCTGCTTCGGAAACTCCTAACTTTTCCGCCATAACCTGCTTGTTGCCGTTGTAAAATCTTTCTGTTAGTGTGCTGATTAATTTGACGATCTTGCATAATTCTTCAGCAGCTTTTTCAATGTCTGGGTACGGGCTTACCTTTGCGCCTAATAAAAGTTTCTCACCTTCGAGCAGAATATTAAGATCAATAGCGGATTTGAAAAGTTCAGATGGCCAATATTCCATGCCTTAACTATCCTTGGTTAAGTGTGTATTGTATGCGTAGCGGGGCCACTATACGTAGTGGGCTTACGCTCGATGCTAGGGGTGAAGATTGTTTGTTGTGCCTTGCAACTCAGGAGCAGTATTTAAGTGTGTCAACACTGTTCGAAGTGAGTCTGCGCACACTCTTAAATATGATTGGAAGTTGATTAGCATACATTCTGAACTCATCTGAAACTCCATTTATCTGATATGTATTGCTTGCTCCTTTTGGGGCGTCGTCAATTTATGTAATCAAATGTTTCTATGTCAACTTTTTTTTTCATTGGGGCGTGCACTAAGATTGCCATGCGTCCCTATTTTTGCACTTTTTTAAAGCGGCCCACGTTCGAATCATCTATTGCGGGACAGAAAATTTAGCTTTTTCATATAATTGCGCCTAGCCGGCGCGTGCCTTGTAAGTGTGCATAGCGAGCTTGACCGGGTGTGAAAGTTTTTTTCGTTTCCGCGTTTGTGCATCGGTGCCTGATACGACACCTGCGCTCCACAGTCAGCGATACGCGCCAAGCGAGAGTTTGATGGTGGCTTCTCATTGAAAGGCTGGATCCATCGGAGCTTAAGTCAGGGTGTTGCGGCTGGCCGAAAACTGACTCAGATGTTCAACTGCTTCTTCCTACTTTCCGAGCATGAGAACGCCCGTGGATCATCAAGGAAATGATAGGAACAATTCGGCGGATGCTCCCGCGACAAGCTGTCGCTACACCAGATAGCCAAGCGTGCCGGGCTGTCTAGGGTTCCGGTGCCTCGCTAACTGTTATATCTAGTGTGCTGTTTTCGAAAAAACAATCTACTAAATAACGGAAAAGTCGAGTCTTATCAATAGCTTAGCTTTCAGTTAATGGGTAACTTATTTCGCAAACGGTACACTAGTTTATCTATTTTAAATCAGTCATTTACCTCATGTAACTATTTGTCGGAATTTCTTGCGAGAAGGTCAGTGGCTTTAACCTAAAATGATGGCAGCTACACGGAAATCCATGCTGCTTGAGCCGCCGTTGGATAGAGTCTGTTCCATTCAGATGGCGTGCCTGGTGCTTGATTCGGATCTAAAGATCTTCCAATGCGTTATGGCACAGCTCATGAGCGTGATGGCACAATGCAAGTGTTGAGCGAGTCTTCAAGGGTTGATGGCTGGCGAATAAATTAGGATAGGGAGGTCTCTTGCGTATCAACTATCTCAGCCCTCGAGGAGTTTTGGAGGTCGAGCATGCCGCCTTGCGCGAGCTCGAAGCGAAGCTACCCCGCGAATGGTGAGCCTAGTCGCTCTGGTCTGCGTGGCCGCATCACGACTGGCCGGCGTGTAGTAAAGCTGAATCAGACCACGGTCTGCCACCGCGACGGGGTGGCGTTTGTCATTTTCCGGTTGCTCATCGAGCGTATCGACCCAGAAGAGCTCTTGTGAGACCTCGCCCTCAACCGTCCCGTCGTCATCCCACTGCGCTTCTAGGCGCATACGACATATAGGCGGCTTTTCTGCGCGATCAATCAGCATATGCTTAAACGACGGTGCGATCGTTTCTGCGGTTGCGGTGCCATTTTTTAATTCTGGAAAAGCGATCGAAACCTCAATGAAGAGGTACTTGGAATCACGATTCTCAGGGTCATCATCAGGCCCTAAATGGAAATCTGACCTTAGAATTGTGCGCTGTGCTCGAGTCACCCCAAACAACTTCAGCATGGCGTGCAAGAGTGCGGTTTTTCCCGCTGCGTTCGGGCCTACAATGGTCGTAATTTCCGCCGAAACATCTACGGTGATGGGATTTGGGCCAAAGCAGCGGAATCCAGATAAGCTTACAGACTCAATACGCACGAGGTTCATTCCTTGAAGCGGCGATGGGGCACTTGGCCATTAGGAGGCTGTTCAGAATAGCGCAGGAATGGATCGCGTCGCTATCAGTTGCAGATGCCAGTCTTGGCGCCTGACGATATGCAGCGCCATGACGCCGCAGGCCAATGGTACTAAGCCGGCGCTGAGCTTTGATGTGGAGCTTAATTTTCCGCAGGTCCTGAGAGCCCCTCACATAATGAGGGTCATCCTCGGCAGGATGTCCGCTGTTACAGTAAAGTTACCGATCTTGCCCCATGATAGTTGGCGTAACGTGTCTTGCACTGCCGGTGAATACCGCGCTAAAAGCAACGCTTCCGTCGGTCTACTCCGTGCAGATTTTCTTGATAACTCCCCATACAGGAAACGCTCTGATGCCTATCCGTCATTGCATTGTTCATCTGATCGACAAAAAACCTGACGGCACACCAGCAGTTCTCCACGCCCGCGACTCCGAGCTTGCCGAGTCGGCCGCCATCGAGAACCTGCTGGCTGACCTCAACGACAGCTACAACGCCAAACAAGGCAAGGCCTGGGGGTTCTTCCATGCCGAGTCCGGCGCTTACCCGTTCAGCGGCTGGTTGAAAGAGTATTTCGACGGTAGTCAGGATTTCACTAGCTTCAGCCGCGTGGCCATAAAGCATTTGCAGACGCTCATGGAGGCATCCAACCTCTCCACCGGCGGCCATGTGCTGTTCGCCCACTACCAGCAAGGCATGACCGAATATCTCGCCATCGCCCTGCTGCACCACAGCGAAGGCGTGGCGGTGAACGCCGAACTGGACGTGACCCCGTCGCGCCACTTGGACCTCGGCCAGTTGCACCTCGCGGCGCGGATCAACCTGTCGGAGTGGAAGAACAACCAGAACTCCAAGCAGTACATCTCGTTCATCAAGGGCAAGAACGGCAAGAAGGTCTCAGAGTACTTCCGCGACTTCATCGGTTGTCAGGAGGGAGTCGACGGCCCGGGCGAGACCCGTACTCTGTTGAAGGCCTTCAGTGACTACGTCGAAAAAGAGGACCTTCCAGAGGAGTCCGCACGGGAGAAGACCCAGACCCTGGTCGATTACGCCACCGCGCAGACCAAGCTTGGCGAGCCGGTGACTCTCGAAGAGCTCTCTAGCCTGATTGACGAGGACCGCCCAAAGGCGTTCTACGATCACATCCGAAACAGTGACTATGGTTTGTCGCCAGAGATTCCGGCCGACAAACGCACCCTGAACCAGTTTCGCCGCTTCACCGGGCGGGCCGAAGGGCTGTCGATCAGCTTCGAGGCGCACTTACTAGGCGAAAAGATCGAATACGACGAAGCCGCCGGTACCTTGATCATTAAAGGCTTGCCAACTCAACTCATTGATCAGTTAAAACGCCGCTGAACCCAGATCCGTTACCTTGCGGTCGCTCACCTTGGCTTTGAGCACACGGTTCTCTTCCAATAGCATTTCGTTGAGGGACGCGAGACTGGCGATTTTGGCCCGCAGTTCCTCTATCTCATGTCGGCAGGCTGCGGATCTCTTGCGCTCAGCAATCAAGTCGTGATGTTTCATATCACGAACCATGCGAATTGAGCGTCCTTGGGCTTCGCGGATAGCCTCAGCAATCTTTGGGTAGTAGTTGTGGATCAGCGCTGTTGATACGCCTGCCTCGCGAGCGACTGCGGCGATGGTAATCTTGGTTTCCCCGGAGTGGGTGCGTCCTTTCTGGATGCGATAAAGCGCGAGTCGTAGATCCTTTTCGCGATCCTCAGCCGGTTTGTAGTGGGCTGCCTTGTTTTTGGGCTTCATGCGATCAAAGTCTCCGGCGGCACTCCCAGCTGTGTTAGTACATCGCGACGTCGAATGAGGTCGCGCTCAACGCGCTGGCGACCTCCGTCGCCAATGTCTGGGCAATGCAGCAGTCCTTTCAGATCATAGTAGAGCCGCTGATAGATCGCCGTGTGTCTGTGCCCGATCACGGCATCGTTGCAACTGCTGCACCGGGTGCGCTCAAGGGTATTGCCAACACAACCGTCATTGTCCGCTGTGCACCAAGCATGTCCATTGCTACGAATTGCAGTGCTCTCGGCAATGGACTTCAACATTGAGGCATGATCCTTGAATATCAGCAAGTTCTGCGGCTCTCGTTGCCACTGCTTGAGGGTGCGGCCATAGCCCCCGGCCAGAGGCGACTTACCGAACCAGTCTCCTACCACGCCGAGCTTGATATCATCCAACTCGGCCTGAATATCGGTATACAGCTCAAGATCCAAATGCTGTCCCCAACTGTCGTCCATGCTGTAGCATAATGTCATGTCCAGCGTCCAATGCGCGTAATGTTCCTTGAGATAGCGCAAGTCACCGAAGCGGCTATGCGCGGTATAATTGGCGAACTTGCGGCGGAACTGGTGGCTGGTGAGGTTCCAGCTCAGCCCCACACTCCTTGGCGAATTCCTTCAGGTAAAAGTTCCAAGTAGCGTTGCAAACTGTGCGTACTTGATCCCCTCCCAGAGCTACACCAAGGAAAAGCGCATGGCGGTGCTTGTTTGTCTCGACGATCTGCGGATCATGCGGGATGGATCGGCGTCGCGTCTGGATTTCGGCGGTGATCATGGCCTGATATGGTAGGGCCCAGCGCTCCATCAGTCGCAGCGCGCGTACGGCTGCCTCAGGTATCATCCAGTGATGGATGCCCGCATCGGTTTTCTCCGAGCGTGAGCGCATCCAGTGATAGACCGTGCCCTGATTGTCCTGGGTCCGCAAGTGCGAACCAGATTGTATGTTCGCCAGCTCGTGGTTGCGGCAACCAGAGGTGCTGGCCATAACGATATAACAGGATGTACGCAGATCAATGAGTGCTTTGTTGAGTGTCCTCAGGCCACCCTTCCAAGCCAGGGTCTCTAGGTGTCGGTTCTTTGCGACATTGACTGTTGTGTATGACTTCCCCTTTCGCTGCACCGCGAGGGCATCAAGAGCATCGCGAAGGTCAAGTAATCGTTGACCGCGCTCAACCTGCTGGTAGGCTCGCTCGAATAGGGTGCAGAACACATCATCGGGAATTAGGGGCGTTTTGCTTTCTTGGGCACCAAGACCGGTGAGCCCCGCCAACGCCTTTGCGGAAGTCTCAGGCCAGGGATGCGTTGGTATTCGGTCTTCGGTGTACTGACTAAGTTCATAGAGCGCTTCGACGGCCTTGAGGCGAGTCTCTAGTCCCCTTTGCGACAGTGGCTTACCACTGTATCGGCTGGTTTGCCGGTGCGTCTTGCAGGTATTCACATAGGCTGCGCAAACCATGGGGGTCACCGCTCCCATATGATCAAGCTTAAGCACCTCCAGATAACGTAAAAATGGCATTGCATCATGGAAGAGACCCTTCATCGAGCTGCCTTTGGGCCGCGTGCCCCCTCGTCGCCCACGTCGTAGATAGCGGTACAACATCGCTTTCATAACAGGCCGAAACGCCATTGGCACGAGCTTGAAATCCATTCGTTTCCGGCTGGCCGATACGTTGCTGGTGAAACCGTCGAGCTGCCAGATGTCGTCGCCATAGCGGCTGACGATAATCCAAAGCCCATCAACTTGTGTCGCGCTAATGATCAAGGTGTCGTGTTTATGGAGTCCACGCACATCGTTAGGTTGGGCTGTAAGGGTGTCCCAGGGTATTACTGCTGGTAGGGTGTCATTCATGCAAATACCTCCAGGCTTTGGATCAGATCAACCGACCAGAACGGATGTGGCTCGGTGCGAGCACGCTCACGTGCGGCCTCGACCGCTGCGGCCTTGAAAGTACCGCGCCGCAGCCCTTCGTCAATAATGTAGTGATCGATTAAGCGGGGAATGTGTGCGTATTCTCGCGCCCAGCGCCATTTATTCATCCGAGAGCGTTCGGCCAACACCCGAAAGTAGAAACTGAACAGTTTGTACAAATCTTCGGCGGTCACCGCGTAGTGCTTGCAGCGCAGGCAGTTGATGAAGTTCATACAATTCGCACCCTCTAGCTTAGGAGCGTACTGGCCGTTCTCCGGGTCGGCGCAGCGCCCCATGGGAGTGTCTCGATAAGTTGTACCGATGGTCCGAGTCCGTAACTCCTGTACCAATACCTCTCCCATGAACTGCCAGTTGCGAAGGGCCTCTTCACTGGGCGCTAAATAGTGTTGGTCGGTGATCTGAAGGGTGTTTCCTAGTGCTGCGGCGGTGGTTGCAACGTCTCCGCCGGTCAGGTCGAACACACCGCTGGCGAACGTCTTACGCAGGCGTGAGATGTTGATGCGCAGCGGCTCTCCATAGCTGTCGGTCAGGCTATATTTAGATACAAGTCGTGTTGCCGCGACTGCTACCGCTGCTGAATTCAATGCTGTGACATTGCCGACATTTTTTGAGGCGCGAGTACGATACAGCCATACACGGCCCTTGAGGTCAGCCGGAGCCTCCTTATCCAGAGGTTCGGTCAAGACCATCACTCGACGAATCAGACGTTCCACGTTGGTTCTTACGCTAGGAGTGGATTCTAGAAGGTGTTCGACGTCCGCCTCGGCGCGGAGCGCCACCTTGCTGGTGTTGTATCCTCGCCGCTTCCACAAAACCAGGAATACGGTGTCATCTTTCGGGTGCGGGCGTAGGCAGTTACGGCCCATTTCCAAGAGTGGCGTGTTATTACGTCCGGTGTGCAGCGCCACAACCAGCAGTGCGAAGGCCAGCAGCTCACCGGTAACAGACACGCCGTCGGTCCATATAGGCTTGATGGCTTGCCGCAATGCCGCAGTGAAGGCTTGTCGTTCTCTGTTGGTGAATGCGGTCTCGCTTTTGAACTTGTAGTTACTATTCGGGAAGGGCGTGCTTGGGAAGGTGGCCATATCGCCGGAGGCCATAAGAGGAATCAGCCCACGTCGCCCCAAGGCAAGTAGTACCGGCTTAGTTTGCGCGTAAAGCGCCTTTTGAGACGTTGTTGCTACGCCTAGCCCCGCCAGATGCCCGAGGTAACCGTCGATCAAGTCGCGGTTTATGTCTGCCAAAAGTAAGTCACGACTAAAAGCGATTGCCCGCAGCATGCAGCAGTCGAGGAAGTTGCGCAGTCCATTCACGCAGTAGCCGGCCACGGTAGTGGAGGTGATGGCGCCATCCTGCCCGGCGATGAAGCGTTCGATTTGACGCTGACATGCGTAAGTGATGGTATCTATGCCGACGCCGTACCAGCGAGCAAAGTTGAAGCTACGACTCCTAGACGCATTCAGTCCAAACTCGACGATAGTGTTAATCTCACAGATAGACTGGGGCAGAATGGTCACATTGCCGGCCGCGTCGTGGTGGTGTTCGACTTGGGGAACGCTGAGGTCGGTCATGATAAACACCTTGCGCTTGCTCATCAGGCTGTCCCCGCCAGTGTGTTCAACTCATCGTCATAGGCCAGCACGGCTTCGTCGGCCATTTCGTTGATCAGATGCAGGTACACCATAGTCGTCTGAATCGAGCTGTGACCGAGTTGTCGCTGAAGGAACACAAGGGGATCCAGTCCGTTCGAGGGGTTCCGCTGAAGGCTGACCAGCGTGTGCGTAGCGTAGGTATGCCGGAGCATATGTGTATGGACTTTAATGCCAGCCCGCATACCGGTTTCGCTGATGATCCGGTTGAGGCTCTTGCCATCCTCTGCATAGGAGGCCCCGAATTGGTTGAGAAATAGCGCTTTTTGCGGGGGCTTGCTCAGTGAAACGCGCTCGCCACGTACCTTGGCCACGTAGCGATAGAGTTCGGCTATGAACGCGCGGCTGAGGTAAATAGTTCGCGGCTTGCTGCCCTTCGTCACCATGCCGCTTCCGTCATAAGGATCTAGTCTCATGCGCAGGTTACGCTCGGTTCGTTGCGCCTTGTCTGGATCGAAAACATAGGCCAGTGGGAAAGTTGCGATCTCCTCCCGGCGAAGGCCCGTATGCAAAGCGAGGCGCATCATCATCCGGTGATGGGGGTTCTCGGCTGCGGCCAAGAGCAACTTGATCTCAGTCATGCTCAAAAACTTGGGCATGGTCTTCTGGCTACGCGGCATCACGTCGTTTGCCATAGTCATGACGCCGCTGGCGTCGACATGTTCAAGGAAAGTTTTTTTACTCTTTACGGTGCGCTCCTCGTGGGCAAAGGGGAGGCGTTTCACCCAACCCTCCTTCAGCGCATATTGGTAGAACTTACAGATGTAAGTCAGACGTTGGCGAGTGGTGTTCGGTGCCAGTTTGCATGTCGTCAAGCAATAGTCCCGATAGGCCGCGGCTAGGCTTTTGGCCTCGCCACGCTCTACGTCGAGCCAGCTAATGTTGTGAGCTTCAAGAAAGCTGAAGAAGTCGTATAGGGCGCGTCCGGTATTGGGCCAGGACCGCTTGGAGCCAATAGCTCCACGAAGTAGATAGTGTCGAAAGAACTGATTGGCAGGTGCGCAACTCTCCATCGAGCCCCAGAGCAGAATAGGAAATCCTGGATAGGGTTGCCCGGCGATCACCAAATCTTCAGTAGCCCACACAAGCTCCATCTGCGGCCCCCAGCATCGGCGCCTATCGTGCTCTTAGGCTGGGCTAAGGGATCTTAAGCAGCCTTTGAAGCGCCTGAGCGTCTAAATGTCTGTAAGGCATAGCACAAATATTTAACGTTCTCAAGGTGCCAGATCATGAGCTTCTGCAGATGCTCGACCGCTGTGCGCGAGAACGCGGTGAAGTCGTTGCCACCGTCCAGATACTCTTTCAGCCAGCCGCTGAACGGGTGTGCGCCGGATTCTGGATGGAACAGGCCCCATGCCTTGCCTTGTTTGGCGTTGTAGCTCTCGTTGAGGTCGGCCAGCATGTTCTCGATGGCCTGGGACTCAGCGAGTTCGGAGTCGCGTGCATGGAGAACAGCGGGCGTACCGTCGGGTTTTTTATCGATCAGGTGGACGATGCAATGACGGATCGGCATGGGCTTCTCGGCTGAAAAAGGTGAAGAGCGTGCAGCTCGTTGCAAGACGGCAAGTGTAACGCACGCGTGCGCCACTTGGCCCCGGGCAGGCTGGTTTTCGCCAGCAGGGCGTGTTTGCTGGATGTTTTTTGTGCAATTGGCATTAAAACCTGACCAAAAAGATAGGTAGAGGCGGATATTTGTCCGGCTCTGTGCTAGTTTTGCGCGGTCTTGGGGAGTATCAGTTTTTTTGTGTTCGGGCTGGTTAGGGCCTGCCGTCAGGCAGGCCCTTGTTTTACCAGCTCGGTCTGGTAAATCGGTCTCCGTACAGGATCGCAAATTGATTCATTGCCACTTTCCAGTCGTGTGCCGCATGACCCCAGTTGGCGGTGATGTTGCGCAACCCAAGCCATATCAGTTTCGTCGCAGCCTCATCGGTCGGGAAGTGCCCTCGAGTCTTGATGATCTTGCGTAACTGGGCATTGATGCTCTCGATGGCATTGGTCGTGTAAACCACTTTGCGAATGCCCGCCGGAAAAACAAAAAACGGTATAACCCGATCCCAGGCGCGACGCCATGCAGCAACTACAGTCGGATACTGCTTGCCCCAGGGGCCCGCTTCAAAGGCGTTAAGCTCTTGCTCAGCCACATCGGCATTGATCGCCTGGTAGATCGGCTTGAGTGCTTTGGCCAGTGCCCGACGTTTATCCCAAGCGGCATAGTCCAAGCTGTTGCGGATCAGATGCACGATGCAGGTTTGCAGCGTCGTGGCAGGAAAAACCGCCCCCAACGCCTCCGGTATTCCTTTGAGGCCATCCGTGACGGCGATCAGAACATCTTCAACGCCACGAGTCTTGAGGTCGTTGAACACCTTCATCCAAAACTTGGCACCCTCGGTGCTCTCGATCCATATACCCAGAATGTCGCGCGTGCCATCAGGTAATACCCCCAGCGCCAGATAAATAGCCTTGTTGCACACTAACCCCTCGTCCCGGATTTTGACCCGTAACGCATCGAAGAAGATCACCGGATACATCGGTTCCAAGGGTCGTTGCTGCCAAGCGCCCACCTCTTCCATGACCGCATCGGTGACTGAGCTGATGAAGTCATGGGACACGTCAGTTCCATACTGCTCAGATAGAAAAGCGCGGATCTCACGCACCGTCATGCCCCGGGCGTACATGGCAATTATCTTGTCGTCGAAGCCTGTAAAACGTCGTTCGTGCTTGGGAATCAGGATCGGGGCGAAGCTACCATCGCGGTCTCTGGGGATATCCAGGCGAAGCGGCCCGTCGTCGGTCAGAACCGTCTTGCTGCTTTTGCCATTGCGCTGATTGGTCGACTCCTCAGGGCGCTCCGCGCCCTGAGGATAACCAAGGTGGTGACCCAGCTCGGCGCCTAGCGCACGCTCGATCAGAGCCTTCTTGAACGCCATGGACGCGTCTTGAATGGCTTCGGCGCTCATCGGGCCTTTAACAAACTGCTCGATCAGCTCTTGGGGAATCGAGGGCAACTCCCTCGCTGTTGCATTGGCGGACTTCTTTTTGGTCGGCATACATGCACCTCTAGCTACATGTTATGCCCGAACACAAAATTTCTGACAGTCTCCGGTCTTGCGCACTTAGCGCGTCAAGCATGCAGTTAGCGCACACGTAGGTCGAACCATTGCCCGGTTTCAGTATCTACACTTTCGCGATTAATCGTGGCTGCTAGCGGGTGGCCAGGTTCATTGCCTGGCCACGGGCCGACGTTGCACTCTGCAATCCAAATGAATTTGATAGGGAAGGAACACCACCATGGCTCTTACTAAAGACCAATTGATCGCCGATATTGCTGAAGCTATCGACGCGCCAAAAACTACCGCGCGTAATGCTCTTGAGCAATTGGGCCAAATTGTTGCCGACCAATTGGAAAACGGCGTGGAAATCACTTTGCCAGGTATCGGCAAACTGAAAGTTGCAGAGCGTCCGGCTCGCACTGGCCGCAACCCTTCGACTGGCGCTGCCATCGAAATCGCTGCCAAGAAAGTTATCAAGTTCGTACCAGCCAAAGTGCTGACCGACTCGATCAACAAGTAAGCAACCGCTTGCTGTGAAAAAGCCGTGCACCGGTTAACCGGGCACGGCTTTTTTGTGGGCGTCTGATCACAGATCTGTGCCGCACGGCACACTCAAGAGAGGACGCAGAGCGTCCAGAACGGCATGCCGACGCAGAGCGTCGCACGATAGTCGAGTTTACGGCCTTCCGACGCGGCGTCGCACGATAGTTGAGATTATCGTTCCTCACGCTCCAGCGTGGGAATGCCTTGCGTGACGCTCCGCGTCACAGATCTGTGCCGCACTGCATACTCAAGAGAGGACGCAGAGCGTCCAGAACGGCATGCGACGCGGAGCGTCGCACGATAGTCGAGGTTAAGGCATGTCGGCGTGGCGCCGCACGATAGTCGATGCGGCACGATAGCCCTATCAGTGAGGTGTGCGTTGTGCCTTGTCAAGGAAGGTCCAGGCCACGAAGCGGCTTTGTTTCTGGCCCTGGCCCATCTCGATCACTTTCACCTCAAGCGCGCCGGCTTTTTTCAGGGCGTTCTGGATAGGTGGCAGGTTGGATGCCTTGGACACCAGGGTGCTGAACCACACCACCTGGCTTGGCAATGTGGCGCTTTCCTGAATCAGTCGGGTCACGAAGCCGATCTCGCCGCCTTCGCACCACAGCTCCTGAGATTGCCCACCGAAATTGAGAACCGGCAGCTTGCGCTTGGGATCAGCCTTGCCCAGTGCGCGCCACTTTCGTTGGCTGCCACGCTGCGCCTCATCCAGCGAGGCATGGAAAGGAGGGTTGCAGAGGCTCACGTGGAAGCGTTCGCTGCTGTCGAGTAACCCGAGCAGGATCTGCTTGCGGTTGTCCTGCTGGCGCACGCTGATGGCCTTGCTGAGGCCATTGGCTTTGATGATCGTGGTAGCCGCCGCGATGGCCGTGCTGTCGATGTCCGACCCAACGAACTGCCAGCCATAGTCGCTATGCCCCAGCAGCGGGTAGATGCAATTGGCTCCGGTGCCGATATCCAGCGCCTTGATGGATGCGCCGCGTGGGATCACGCCTTCATTGTCCTCGGCCAGCAAGTCGGCGAGGAAGTGCAGGTAGTCCGCACGCCCTGGAATAGGCGGGCATAGGTAATCGGCCGGAATGTCCCAATGGGCGATGCCATAGAACGCTTTGAGCAGCGCGCGATTGAACACCCGCACCGCCTGCGGATCGGCAAAGTCGATGCTTTCCTTGCCATACGGATTGAGTATCACGAAGGCTGCCAGCTCGGGGCTGGATTTGATCAGCTTCGCAAAGTCGTAATGACCCTGATGACGATTGCGCGGGTGCAAGGTGGCCTTTTCACGCGGCGCAGCAGGTTTGGCTGGCCGCTGAGGCTTTTTGCGCGGTGGTTTGCGGGTATCGGTCATGGGTTCGATGGTCAGCCGTGATGTCGAGTACAGAAATTCAGATAACAAAAAGCCAGCCCATAATCGGGCTGGCTTTTCTGGCCACCTTACAGGCTGGCGATGCGGGCGTGTTGCTCGGCCAGCTTGCCCAGTGCCTGTTCGGCTTCGGTCAGCTTGGCGCGTTCCTTGGCGATGACTTCAGGCGGTGCCTTGTCGACGAAGGCGGCGTTGGACAGCTTGCCGCCGACGCGTTGCACTTCGCCTTGCAGGCGCTGGATTTCCTTGTCCAGGCGCGCCAGTTCGGCCCCTTTGTCGATCAGCCCGGCCATCGGCACCAGCACTTCCATGTCACCCACCAGCGCGGTGGCCGACAGTGGCGCTTCTGCACCCTCGGTCAGTACGGTCATCGATTCCAGCTTGGCGAGCTTCTTGAGCAGGTAATCGTTTTCGCTCAAACGACGCTGATCCTCGGCACTCACATTCTTGAGGAACAGTTGCAGCGGCTTGCCCGGGCCGATGTTCATCTCGCCACGGATGTTACGCACGGCGAGCATCAGGCCCTTGAGCCATTCGATATCGTCTTCGGCCGCCTGATCGATGCGTGCTTCGTTGGCCACCGGCCAGGGTTGCAGCATGATGGTCTTGCCTTGCGCACCGGCCAGCGGCGCGAGGCGCTGCCAGATTTCTTCGGTGATGAACGGCATGAACGGGTGCGCTAGACGCAGCGCGACTTCCAGAACGCGGACCAGCGTACGGCGTGTGCCGCGCTGACGTTCGACCGGTGCGGTTTCATCCCACAGCACAGGCTTGGACAGCTCCAGATACCAGTCGCAATACTGGTTCCAGATGAACTCGTACAGCGCCTGGGCCGCGAGGTCGAAGCGGAACTGATCCAGTTGGCGGGTCACTTCGGCTTCCGTGCGCTGCAATTGCGAGATGATCCAGCGATCAGCCAGCGACAGTTCGACAGCTTCGCCGTTCTGGCCGCAGTCTTCGCCTTTGTCCAGCACGTAGCGCGCAGCGTTCCAGATCTTGTTGCAGAAGTTGCGATAGCCTTCGACGCGGCCCATGTCGAACTTGATGTCGCGACCTGTGGACGCCAGCGAGCAGAAGGTAAAGCGCAGGGCGTCGGTGCCGTAGCTGGCGATGCCGTCGGCGAACTCCTGGCGGGTCTGCTTCTCGATCTTCTTCGCCAGTTGCGGCTGCATCAAACCACTGGTGCGTTTCTCTACCAGCGTTTCGAGGTCGATACCGTCGACGATGTCCAGCGGGTCAAGCACGTTGCCCTTGGACTTGGACATCTTCTGGCCTTGGCCGTCACGCACCAGACCGTGCACGTAAACAGTCTTGAACGGGACCTGCGGCGTGCCGTCCTCGTTCTTCACCAGGTGCATGGTGAGCATGATCATCCGGGCGACCCAGAAGAAAATGATGTCGAAGCCAGTGACCAGTACGTCGGTGGAGTGGAAGGTCTCCAGTGCCTTGGTCTTTTCCGGCCAGCCGAGCGTGGAGAAGGTCCACAGGCCCGAGCTGAACCAGGTGTCGAGTACGTCGTTGTCCTGCTGCAGCGCGATTTCCGGGCCAAGGTTGTTCTTGGCGCGAACTTCGGCTTCGTCGCGGCCGACGTAAACCTTGCCGGACTCGTCGTACCAGGCCGGAATGCGATGGCCCCACCAGAGCTGACGGCTGATGCACCAGTCCTGGATGTCGCGCATCCACGAGAAATACATGTTTTCGTATTGCTTGGGCACGAACGCGATACGGCCGTCTTCGACAGCGGCAATCGCAGGCTCGGCCAGCGGTTTGGTGGAGACATACCACTGATCGGTCAGCCACGGCTCGATGATGGTGCCGGAACGGTCGCCTTTCGGCACCTTCAGGGCGTGATCATCGACGCTGACCAGCAGGCCGGCGGCATCAAACGCAGCAACGATCTGCTTGCGCGCTTCAAAGCGGTCGAGACCGGCGTAGGCCGCGGGCAGGCTGCCGTCGACGCTTTCGTTCAGTGTGCCATCGAGGTTGAACACCTGAGCAGCAGCGAGAACGTTGGCATTCTTGTCGAAGATGTTCAGCAGCGGCAGGTTGTGGCGTTTGCCGACTTCATAGTCGTTGAAGTCATGCGCCGGGGTGATTTTCACGCAGCCGGTGCCGAATTCAGGGTCGCAGTAGTCGTCCGCGATGATCGGGATGCGGCGGCCTACCAGTGGCAGTTCGACGAACTTGCCGATCAATGCCTTGTAGCGCTCGTCCTGTGGGTTCACCGCAACGGCGGCGTCACCGAGCATGGTTTCCGGGCGAGTGGTGGCAACGATCAGGTAATCCAGACCTTCGGCGGTTTTTGCACCGTCGGCCAGCGGATAGCGCAGGTTCCACAGATGGCCTTTCTCGTCGTGGTTCTCCACTTCAAGGTCGGAAATCGCGGTGTGCAGCTTGGTGTCCCAGTTGACCAGACGCTTGCCACGGTAAATGAGGCCGTCTTCATGCAGGCGCACGAAGGCCTCCTTCACGGCGTCGGACAGGCCGTCGTCCATGGTGAAGCGCTCGCGGCTCCAGTCGACGGACGAGCCCAGACGGCGGATCTGACGGCTGATGTTGCCGCCGGACTCGGCTTTCCATTCCCAGATCTTGTCCAGAAACTTCTCGCGGCCCAGCTCATGCCGGCTTATGCCTTGCGCTTCAAGACGACGCTCCACCAGCATCTGCGTGGCGATACCGGCGTGGTCGGTGCCCGGTTGCCACAGCGTGTTGCGGCCCTGCATGCGACGGAAACGGATCAGGGCGTCCATGATCGCGTTATTGAAGCCGTGGCCCATGTGCAGGCTGCCGGTAACGTTCGGCGGCGGGATCATGATGGTGTACGAGTCACCCACGCCTTGCGGAGCGAAATAATTTTCGGACTCCCAGGTCTGATACCAGGAAGTTTCGATGGCGTGCGGCTGGTAAGTCTTGTCCATGCGCGGCGGGAACCTGTGGCATTGATTCGGAAACCGGTAAGTATAGACCTGACGGCCAGCGACAAGCCATAAGTGCCGGGCCACAACTGGCAGATCTGTCAGTAGGCGGCGAGTGGACCAAGGGGCATGATCCGGTGTTCAAGCATTGATCACAGGACGGATGCGGCCATGGACAAGACTTCGGAAAGCAGGCGCGTACTGTGCCGATATCGCTATGACGCGCTGGATCGTGTTGCCGTCGTCGATCCCGGAGCACAGGGAGCGGTGTTGCGTTTTTATCAAAAGAGCCGTTTGACGGTCGAGATACAGGGCGCTGTGCGACGTCGTGTGTTTCACGGAGCAGACCGTTTGCTGGCGGAATACGAGACTGAGGGCTCCAGCATCAGGGCGGACCTGCTGGGCACAGACACCCAAAACAGTGTGCTACAGGCGGTGGGTTCACAGGGGCAGCAGTCACTGGCCTACAGCCCTTATGGTCATAGCGCGCAGGGCGGTCCCTTTTCCGGTTTCAACGGCGAGCGCGCGGACCCTGTGACCGGGCATTACTTGCTGGGTAACGGCTATCGGGCTTTCAATCCGGTGCTGATGCGGTTCAATAGCCCGGACAGCCTGAGCCCATTCGGGCGGGCAGGCTTGAATGCATATGTGTACTGTCAGGGAGACCCGGTGAACAGAAGTGATCCTAGCGGGCACGCCGGGCTATTAGGCTTACCGGATTTGGCGCTTAGAAGCATACTCAAAAACCTGACGTCCAAAGATTTGGTCAACCTGTCTTTAACATCCAAGGCGATGGGGAGGCGAGTATCTGGAGCTGTGGACCGCTTGCCAGTCGATGTGACTGATCCAAACGCACTGTTTGCAATTCATAATGTTTTGAAAAGCAAGATGGGCATTTCGCCCGGCGTGCTCAAAAATGACGCGTTCAAAGCAAAGTTCGAACGCGCAGCGGCGAACATCAAGCAAGGAATAAGCAAAGAAATCCAGAGTGTTGATCGTCGAACACAATCCATTCTTGATTACATGGCGAGAGTGACAGGTGCCAGCGAGCTGCAGGCTAAGCGCGCTTTAGAGCGTGCCCAGCGCTTCCAGGCAGCTGCTCCTGAAAAATTGGCACAAATCACTCGGCAAATGGCCGAATATAGGCAGTTGCGCAATGACTGGGGTGCACTCATCAATCGTGAAGCAGATACGGGCCGGCGCATAGCCGAGATCCGCACTGCATTGAACTCTCCCTGACAGAATCTCTACGCGCGTGTGTTCCGTATTCCTGACCACACCCTTCACTTCTTCTGCTGCGCCAATAACCGCTCCAGCCTCGCTTCCAGCCGACGCTTGATTTCAGCCTCGATGTGCGGGGCGAAGTCGGCGATCACGTCCTGCAGGATCAACAGCGCGGCGGAACGCAATTCGTTGTCCAGATGCAGCAGGGCATCCGGGTTCGGCAGTGCTTGAGGCTGGGCAGGCTGTTGAACGGTCTGAAGCTGCTCGACAGGTGCGGCTTGCACATCAGGCGTCAGCGTCGGGATGTCGTCTTCGTCGAAGTCCTGTTGATAAGTCGCGTCGGGGCGAGCGCCGACCACATCGAATAACAGAGGAATCTGGCCTTCCGGACGAGCCGGGTCGTTCGGCAGCGGGGAGTGTGCGGAGTCATCGCCAAGCAACTGGCGGATCGATTCCAGATCGTTCAGCAAATGCGCGGATTCAGCTTTTTTTGAAGTATCCATCGTGTCCTCAAAGGCGCTGCAGTCGGTGATCTTGCGGAGGATAGCCCTGTTCACGGTATGAACGGAAACTCTCGCGTGCAGCAAGACGTATGGCCGGGTCTTCGACAACCACTTCCGCCACGCGGGCGAAGCGTTTGAAGAAGGCCGGAATGCTCAGGTCGAGGTTGACCAGCAGGTCCTCGTGAGCGCCCGAGTCGTCACCCAGACCCAGCACCACGGGGGCATCGGAGTCGCTCTCGGCGTCGCCGTGGGGCAGAAACACTTCGCCCCTGAAGCGCCAGAGCCGGGCATCAAGGTCTTCACGCTGCGCTGCATCGCTGCAATGCAGATAGACCTTGTGGCCCAAACGCCAGGCTTTTTCCGTGAGTTTGCAGGCAAAGTCCAGGCGCGCGGCAGGATCGGCGCTGGGCAGGATGTAAAAATCGACTTGGGTCATACAGGTTCCAGAACCAGTGGCGTATCGACCGTGAAGCCGACACGCCAGGGTGTCTTTTTATACGCCAGCGCGGTCGAGCAGGTACTGGGTCAGCAGCGGAACCGGACGTCCGGTGGCGCCTTTTTCCTTGCCGCCGCTCAGCCACGCAGTGCCAGCGATGTCCAGGTGAGCCCAGTCATAGGCCTTGGTGAAGCGCGACAGGAAGCAGGCCGCCGTGATGGTGCCGCCTTTCGGGCCACCGATATTGGCGATGTCGGCGAACGGGCTGTCGAGCTGCTCCTGGTACTCATCGAACAACGGCAACTGCCAGGCACGGTCATCCGCCTGTTTGCCCGCGTCGAGCAACTGATTGATCAGCGCGTCGTTGTTGCCCAGCAGGCCGGAAGTGTGGCCGCCCAGCGCAACCACGCACGCGCCGGTGAGAGTGGCGATGTCGATGACTGCCTGTGGCTTGAAGCGTTCGGCGTAGGTCAGTGCATCGCACAGCACCAGACGGCCTTCAGCGTCGGTGTTGAGAATTTCGACCGTCTGGCCACTCATGGTAGTGACGATGTCGCCGGGACGTGTCGCGGTGCCGCTCGGCATGTTTTCGGCGCAGGCCAGAATACACACCAGATTGATCGGCAGTTTCAGTTCCAGTACGGCGCGCAGGGTACCGAATACGCTGGCAGCGCCGCACATGTCGAACTTCATCTCGTCCATGCCCGAGGCAGGCTTGATACTGATGCCGCCGGTGTCGAACGTGATGCCTTTACCGACCAGCACGAAGGGCTGATCACCTTTTTTGGCACCCTGATAGTTCATGACGATCAGGCGAGGTGGCTGGGCGCTGCCCTGAGCCACCGCGAGGAAAGAGCCCATGCCCAGTTCGGCCAGTTTCTTCTCGTCGTGAACTTCCACTTTCAGATTCTTGTGTGCCTTGCCCAGCGCCTTGGCTTCTTCGCCCAGGTAGGTCGGGTGGCAGATGTTAGGTGGCAGATTGCCCAGGTCGCGGGTCAGTGCCATGCCGGTGGCGATAGCCTTGGCGTGAGTGGAAGCGCGCTCGATGTCAGCTATGCGTACCTTGTCGGTCAGCAGGGTGATTTTTTTCAGGGCGCGAACTTCGGCTTTCTGGGTCTTGAAGCGGTCGAAGACGTATTCGCCATCCGCCAGGGCCTCGACCAGCAGGCGAGCCGTGCCGTAGGTGTCGCGGTTTTTCACTGACAGGTCATCGAGCGCAATCGCAGCGTCGCTGCCGCCCAGGCCTTTGAGGCAGGTCAGTGTTGCGCCGACGATTTTTTTCAGCTGGCGGTCCGACAGTTCACCTTCCTTGCCGGTACCGATCAGCAGAACGCGCTCGGCCTTGATGTTGGGCAGGTTGTGCAGCAGCAGGCTCTGACCGACCTTGCCCGTCAGATCACCGCGTTTGAGAATGAGGGAGATGGCTCCGCCGCTGAGGATATCGACAGCCTGGGCAGCACCAACCAGTACACGGCTTTCGCCGACGGTGACCACCAGCGTTGCGGTTTTCAAGGTTTCTGGGCTTACGCTTTTAACAACCAATTCCATGTGGGGTCCCCGAGTAGACGATGAGAGTCGCAATATGAATGATGTACGCGGGATGGCCTGAGTGTTTTCAAGGTGGATGCCCGCGGTAAGCCTTGCAGTTTGACCCCGCTGCACGACTGCTGACAACCCCGTAGAGCCGCCTGCTTTGCGTGTATGTGCGAACTATCCCCGGTGCGCAGTGACAGAAACACACAATCACAGGATAATGCCGCATATTTTTTGATGCCCACGCCTTTTGCCGGCGTGAATCTCTGGTTGCCGTGGCTCACAATTTTTCCCTGTTTGGCTGCCTGAGCCTGACAACTCTGGAGTGTCTGGTTTGATTGTCTTCCGTTATTTGTCCCGAGAAGTGCTGCTTACCTTGAGCGCGGTCAGCGCCGTGCTGCTGGTGTTCATCATGAGCGGACGCTTCATCAAGTACCTGGCGCAGGCCGCGTCCGGTGCGCTCGATCCGGGCGTGCTGTTCCTGATCATGGGCTTCCGCCTGCCAGGCTTTCTGCAGGTAATTCTGCCGCTGGGCCTGTTCCTCGGCATTCTCATGGCTTACGGGCGCCTGTACCTGGAAAGTGAAATGACCGTGCTGGCCGCCACCGGCATGAGTCAACAGCGGCTGCTTGCCATCACCATGGGGCCTGCCACGCTGGTCGGGCTGTTGGTCGCCTGGCTGAGTTTCAGTCTGGCTCCACAGGGCGCTACCCAGTTTTCGCTGCTGATCAACAAGCAGGACGCCATGACCGAGTTCGACACGCTGGTGCCGGGCCGTTTTCAGGCGCTGCGTGACGGTACGCGTATCACTTACACCAAGGAACTGTCGGAAGACCGCTCGCAACTGGCTGGTGTGTTCATCTCTGAAAAACGCATGTCCGGCGACAAGAGCAAGGACAACGGTATTACCGTGCTGGTGGCAGAGAAGGGCCATCAGGAGGTAAGGCCCAATGGCAGTCGCTTCCTGATCCTCGAAAACGGCTACCGCTACGATGGCAATCCTGGTGCGGCTGATTACCGTGTGATCAAGTACGACACCTACGGGGCGATGCTGCCCAAGCCGGAAATCAGTGAAGAAATCACCGACCGTGAGGCCATTCCGACCAGCGAACTGATCGGCAACCCGGCACCGCGCTCTGTCGCCGAGCTGCAATGGCGTATTTCGCTGCCGCTGTCGGTGTTCATCGTCACGTTGATGGCTATTCCGTTGTCGCGCGTCAATCCGCGTCAGGGCCGTTACCTGAAACTTTTGCCGGCGATCCTTCTGTACATGTCTTATCTGGCCATTCTGATCTCGGTGCGCAGTTCGCTGGAGAAGGGCAAGCTGCCGCTCAGCCTTGGCATGTGGTGGGTGCATGGCATCTACCTGTCCATTGGCCTGCTGTTGTTCTATTGGGAGCCTCTGCGTCTGAAGATGGCGAGTCGTCGCAGCGTCACGGAGGTGACTCGTGGTCAAGCTTGATCGATACATCGGTAAAAGCGTATTGCTGGCGATTCTTGCGGTTCTGGGAATCATTCTGGGGCTGGTTTCATTGTTCGCGTTCATCGACGAGATGGGTGATATCAGTGACACCTACACACTGGCGGATGCCCTCAGCTACGTCATGCTGACCGCGCCGCGGCGTGTCTACGACACCCTGCCAATGGCTGCCCTGATCGGTTGCCTCATTGGTCTGGGTACGCTGGCCAGCAGCAGCGAACTGACCATCATGCGTGCAGCAGGTGTGTCCATCGGGCGCATCGTCTGGGCGGTCATGAAGCCGATGCTGCTATTGATGGTTGCTGGTGTACTGGTCGGCGAGTACGTGGCTCCCTACGCCGAGAACCAGGCTCAGGCCGCTCGCTCGCTGGCTCAGGGCTCGGGTGATGCGCAGAGCGCCAGGCATGGTCTTTGGCACCGTCAGGGTGAGGAATTCATCCACATCAACACCGTCCAGCCCAATGGTCTGATGCTTGGCGTGACACGTTACCGTTTCGACGATCAACGCCACATGCTGACGTCCAGCTTTGCCAAAGAGGCCAATTTCAAGACCGATTACTGGGAGTTGAAGGACGTCAGTACCACGCATTTCAATGACGGCCGTACCGAGGTCATCAATACGCCGGTCGAGCGCTGGGATGTAGCGTTGAGCCCGCAATTGCTGAGCACAGTGATCATGCCGCCCGAGTCGCTTTCGATCAGCGGTCTCTGGAACTACGCGCATTATCTGGCTGATCAGGGCTTGAGCAATGGCCGCTACTGGCTGGCGTTCTGGACCAAGGTATTGCAACCGGCTGTGACAGTAGCGCTGGTGCTGATGGCAATCTCGTTCATCTTCGGCCCGCTGCGTTCGGTTACGCTGGGGCAGCGCGTGTTCACGGGGGTGGTGGTCGGCTTTACCTTCCGCATCATTCAGGACCTGCTTGGTCCTTCCAGCCTGCTGTTCGGTTTCCCGCCGTTGCTGGCCGTGCTGATGCCTGCTGCAGCCTGTGCGCTGGCCGGTGTGTATCTGCTGCGCCGCGCCGGATAGCGTCGTGTAGCCGCAGTGAAAAAGCCGACCTTGAGTCGGCTTTTTCATGGGCGTACTCATGTACTTGCCGAGCGGAATCGCACATAAAAAAAAGCCTCTGACATTGCTGTCAGAGGCTTTCTGTACGTACGAGCGTATGTCGTATCAGGCTTCGGCTTGAACTTCGTCAGCCTGCATGCCTTTTTGGCCCTGCACGGCGACGAAGGTAACTTTCTGGCCTTCTTTCAGGCTTTTGAAGCCGTTACCCTGAATGGCGCGGAAGTGTACGAACAGATCCGGCCCGCTCTCAGGAGTGATAAAACCAAAACCTTTTTCATCGTTGAACCACTTGACGGTACCGCTCTGACGATCAGCCATTTTCTTATTTCCTTGACGCTTGACTTGAATTGGTTACAGCCTCTTTCACACGAAAGAGCACTGGGGCTGGTTGCAGGAAGTAAGAAACGTAGAACGGGTTGTAGCAAACCTAGAGCTACTGCCCAGGTCCAGATTCGGCGACCCATGCAAACACAGTCCGGAAACTCTACGCCAACTCTCGTTACAAATACAACCCCCCTGCCTTGTACCCTGTTTCCGGGGGGTAGAGCCTTATGCCCGGCGTGTTTGCCTGCTGTGCACGGTGTTTGGTCTGTCATAACATTTTGCACTTTATAGGTGCATTTTTGGCATATACAACAGACTGTTCACTCGGTTGAAACACGGCCGAAACAGTAGTGTGTAACAGCACCTGCGCAACAGCGAAGTATTGCTGTTTTTTTGACGCCGTTGTTTAGCCGCGAAAGTAACGTTGTGCAACGAAAGGCATTTTTGCAACGCGCATGGGCACTTTCTTGCCGCGCACCATTGCCCAGACCTGTGTATCCAGCGCGGTGTAAGCGTTGTTCAAATAACCCATGGCCAGCGGGCCAGCCAGGCTCGGGCCAAAACCGCCGCTGCAGACAGTGCCGATGACAGCGCCCTGTTCATCGACGATTTCTGTGCCCTCACGCACTGGCGTGCGTTCTTCGGGAAGCAGGCCGACACGTTTTTTGGCGACACCGTTCTGTTGCTGGGCAAAGACCTGCTCTGCTCCCGGGAAGCCGCCTGCACGTGCACCGTCTGCGCGACGCACTTTGGAAATAGCCCATAACAGGCTGGCCTCTACGGGGGAGGTGTCGGTGTCCATGTCATGACCGTACAGGCACAGACCTGCTTCCAGTCGCAGCGAATCACGTGCGCCCAAACCGATCGGGGCAACTTCCGGCTCTTCCAGCAGGCGGCGCGCCAGGGCTTCAGCCTGTTCGGCCGGGACTGAAATTTCATAGCCGTCTTCGCCGGTATAGCCCGAGCGGCTGACATAGCATTGAACGTCCAGCAGCTTGACGCTGGCGAACTGCATGAAGGTCATCTTCGCCACTTCCGGCGCAAGGCGCGCCAGCACCGTGACAGCGGCCGGACCTTGCAGGGCGAGCAGGGCGCGTTCTTCGAACAGCGGTTCGATAGTGCAATGCCCCGCCAGGTGCTTGCGCAAGTGCGCCAGGTCCTGATTCTTGCAGGCCGCGTTGACCACCAGCATCAGTTGATCATTACCGAGATTGGCAACCATCAGGTCATCGAGAATGCCGCCAGCATCGTTGGTGAACATCGCATAGCGTTGCATGCCGACTGGCAGGTCAATGATGTCCACTGGCACCAGGGCCTCAAGGGCCTTGGCAGCATCTGTACCGGTAAGACGAATCTGGCCCATGTGCGAGACATCGAACAGGCCGGCCTGCGCGCGAGTGTGCAAATGTTCTTTCATTACGCCAGCCGGGTATTGCACGGGCATGTCGTAACCGGCGAAGGGCACCATCTTCGCGCCGAGTTCGCGGTGAAGGGCGTGCAGGGGAGTGGTCAGCAGGGTTTCTGTGGACATGTTCAATTCCTTGTTGAGCGGGCCATGCAGAACGGCATTGCCTGCGCACACTCACTATCGAGTGCGCACAGGCATGCCAGGGCACGGGCTATCAGGCTTCCTGATAGCTCTCGATGGACGGGCAGGCACAGACCAGATTGCGGTCGCCGAAGACGTTGTCGACACGGCCGACCGGAGGCCAGTACTTGTTCTCGATCAACGAATCAACCGGATACACCGCCTGTTCGCGGCTGTAAGGATGGCTCCACTGGCCGACGATTTCCGCAGCGGTGTGCGGTGCGTTTTTCAACGGGTTGTCGTCTTTGTCCAGTGTGCCGTTTTCAACCGCGCGTATTTCTTCACGGATCTTGATCATGGCGTCGCAGAAACGGTCCAGTTCCTCTCTGGACTCGCTCTCGGTCGGCTCGATCATCAAGGTCCCGGCAACCGGGAACGACATGGTCGGGGCATGGAAGCCAAAGTCGATCAGACGCTTGGCCACGTCATCGACGCTGATGCCGCTGCTGTCCTTGATAGGGCGCAGGTCAAGGATGCATTCGTGGGCAACCAGCCCGTTGGTGCCGGTGTACAGCACCGGGTAGTGCTCTTCCAGGCGGCGCGAAATGTAGTTGGCGTTGAGGATCGCCAATTGCGAAGCGCGTTTCAGGCCTTCGCCGCCCATCATGCGGATGTACATCCAGGTGATTGGCAGGATGCTGGCGCTGCCGAACGGGGCTGCGCAGACTGCGCCTTCCTTGCGCTCCATGCGTGCATGGCCCGGCATGAACGGGGCGAGATGGGATTTGACGCCGATCGGACCAACGCCTGGGCCACCGCCGCCGTGCGGAATGCAGAAGGTCTTGTGCAGGTTGAGGTGCGATACATCGCCACCGAATTTGCCCGGAGCGCACAGGCCGACCATGGCGTTCATGTTGGCGCCGTCAATGTAGACCTGGCCACCGTTGTCGTGAACGATACCGCAGATTTCACGGATGCCTTCTTCGAACACGCCGTGGGTCGACGGGTAGGTGATCATGATCGCCGCAAGCTGGTCGCGGTGTTGAACGGTCTTGGCGCGCAGGTCTTCGATATCGACGTTGCCACGTGCATCGCAGGCGGTGACCACGACACGCATACCGGCCATGTTGGCTGTGGCCGGGTTGGTGCCGTGTGCCGATGAAGGGATCAGGCAGATATCGCGATGCTCATCGCCACGGCTCTGGTGATAAGCGCGGATGGCCAGCAGGCCGGCATATTCACCCTGGGAGCCGGCGTTCGGTTGCAGCGAGATTGCGTCATAGCCGGTGGCCGCACAGAGCATGGCCTCTAGCTCGTCGGTCAATTGTTGATACCCGGTGCTCTGCTCGGCCGGGGCGAACGGGTGCAGGTTGCCGAATTCGGCCCAGGTCACCGGGATCATTTCACTGGCGGCGTTGAGCTTCATGGTGCACGAGCCCAGTGGAATCATGGTGCGGTCCAGCGCCAGATCCTTGTCAGCCAGCTTGCGCAGGTAGCGCATCAGTTCGGTTTCAGAGTGGTAGCGGTTGAACACCGGGTGGCTGAGGATTGCCGACTGGCGCAGCAGTGTAGCGGGCAGGCGCGACGGGACGCTGGCTGCCAGTGCGGTGAAGTCGGGCAGGTTCTGACCGTCGCTGGCGAAGATTTCCCACAGCGTTTCAACTGCCGATTGCGAGGTGGTTTCGTCCAGTGACAGACCCAGGTGCTGGTCGTCGATTTCACGCAGGTTGATGTGCCTGGCGCGAGCCGCTGCGTGCAGCGCCGCGGTCCTGCTGCCGGTGTTCAGGGTCAGGCTGTCGAAGAAGAATGCCTGCTCGGCCTTCAGACCCAGCGTGCTCAAGCCTTCGGCAAGGATCGCGGTCAACTGGTGAACGCGTTTGGCGATCTGTGTCAGGCCGCGCGGGCCATGGTAGACGGCGTACATGCTGGCGATGTTGGCCAGCAGGACCTGTGCAGTGCAAATGTTGCTGGTGGCCTTCTCGCGACGAATATGCTGTTCGCGGGTCTGCATGGCAAGACGCAGGGCCTGCTTGCCGTGCCGGTCCACCGATACGCCGACCAGGCGGCCCGGCATGTCGCGCTTGAAGGCATCGCGGGTTGAGAAGTAAGCCGCATGCGGGCCGCCGAAGCCCAGCGGTACACCGAAGCGTTGTGCGCTGCCGATGGCCACGTCGGCGCCAAATTCGCCTGGCGGGGTCAGCAACGTCAGTGCCAGCAAGTCGGCAGCCACGGCGACCAGCGCGTTGGCAGCATGGAAACGTTCGACCAGCTCGCGGTAATCGAACACGTCGCCGTTGCTGGCCGGGTATTGCAGCAACGCACCAAAGTAATCGCTGACGTCGCCCAACTCGGCTTCGTCCGCCACCACAACGGTGATACCCAATGGCTCGGCACGGGTACGCAACACATCAAGTGTCTGCGGGTGGCAGTGGCTGGAGGCGAAAAACTGCTGGCTGCCTTTGTTCTTGCTCAAGCGTTTGCAAAAGGTCATTGCTTCGGCAGCAGCGGTCGCTTCGTCGAGCAAGGACGCGTTGGCAATCGGCAGGCCGGTCAGGTCGCTGATCAGCGTCTGAAAATTGAGCAGCGACTCCAGACGACCTTGGGAAATCTCCGGCTGATAGGGCGTGTAGGCGGTGTACCAGGCCGGGTTTTCCAGCAGATTGCGCAGGATCGGTGCCGGCGTGTGGGTGTTGTAGTAACCCTGGCCGATGTAGGTCTTGAACAGTTGATTCTTGCTGGCGATGGCCTTGATGGACGCCAGCGCATCGGCTTCGCTCTGCCCGGCAGGCAGGTTCAGCACGCTGGTGCCCTTGATGCTTTCCGGGATAACGCTTTCGCTCAGCGCTTCAATGGAGTCGAAACCCAGCGTCTGTAACATGGCCTGTTCGTCGGCAGCGCGCGGGCCAATGTGACGGGCGATGAATTCGTTGGCAGTGGTCAGTTCAATACGGTCAGTCATGGCTTGCTCCTCAGGCTTGGGCGTTGGCTTTGATCAGGCGGTCGTAGGCGTCCTGATCCAGCAGGCCGTGGATGGCGTCGGCATCCTGTGGAATGAAACGAAAAAACCAGCCTGCACCGAGAGCGTCTTCATTGACCAGCTCCGGCGTGTCATCGAGGACTGAATTGACCTCGACCACTTCACCGTCCAGCGGCATGTTGATGCTGCTGGCGGCTTTCACCGATTCCACCACTGACACTTCAGCGTGTTGAGTGTAGGCCTGCAAATCCGAGAGCTGCACGAAGACTACGTCGCCCAGCGACTCTTGCGCATAGGGCGTGATGCCGACCGTAATGCTGCCGTCGGCTTCGGCACGCAGCCATTCATGGTCAACGGTGAATCGCAACTCGCTCATACAAACTCCTCGGAGAACAGGGCTCGCGCAGCACGCGAACAATATGAGCTATGGCTAAGCAATTTAGCGGCCATGTTTTATTTTTTTATATAAATCAAATAGTTACTGATTATTAGGTCAGTACGACCGATTTCATCTGTAGCGAAATCGCTACACCGTTCAGGTATTTGAAAATACGTGCCTGATCAAGGCCTTGATGCAAGGGGAGTGAGCTGTAATGGAGTGAAATCATTACAGTGGAACGATTTCGTTGCGAGGCGAGGGGCGTTACTGCACACAGCCAGCGCACAGCGCTGACCGGGTGGTCGTTCATGACGCAGGCTTAAGGCTTGGGCGTGGGAGCGGCTACTGAAATATTACCTGCTTCCCACTGCGACTCGCGCGCATCCAGTGCAACAGCAATGGCTTGCACCTTGGTGGATGAAAGCTCCAACGGCAGTGGATCCAGACCCGCACTGGCAAAAATCTGGCCGTAAGCGTTGCGCAGGTCGGCATACGCCAGGTCGCGACGCAGATCAGCCTGCAGGGTGTTCAGTTCGCCCTGAATCAGATCCAGCTCGCCCAGACCGGCTGCCTGATAGCGATTGCGCAGTTGACCGACGATCTGGCTGTCGATGCTCGACAGCTGTTGGCTGGTTTTGAACTGGCGCAACGCCTCGTTGTAGTTGGCGTTGGCCACGTAGAGCTGGGCCAGTACGGCAATGGACATTGCCTGACGACGCGCAGTAGCGACTTCCTCACCGGCTTTGGCGACGTCAATGGCGGCAGGTGCCGACAGCACATTGAACAGGTTCCAAGTGACTTTTACGCCCAGATCAGCCCATTTGTCGTTGACCAGAAACGAGTTGCTGTCGTAATGGCCGCCTGCCGAGAACTCCAGACCGGGCAGCATGCGCAGCATGGCCTTGCGGGTTTCGGCCGAGCTGATACGGGTTTGGTAATCCTGTTCGCGCAGTTCTGGACGACTGGCCAGCGCTTCGGTTTCCAGGCGCGCCATGTCGACCTTGAGTTGCGGAAAGGCAGGTCAGTAATACGGCCGGACAACTCGCTGGCGAGGACAGCCTGATTGGTTGCGCGCAATACGCCCCGCGCTTCGCTGGACAAGGTGGGTGTACTGGCTGCTGCGTTGTCCTCGATCAGTCCGGAATCGCTCGGCGTTTGCGCCTGAGCCAGACCTGCCACACTTAGCATCCCTAAAAGTACAGCTGGCAAACACCGCATGCAGCGAACTCCTTCAAAAATGGCATGATCGGCAGCTCCTGTGCCGACTATGCTGTGTCACCCGACGCGGCTTGCCGGTGATCGAAGAAAGACCTCGAGCTCTCCAAGTGGCAGCGGCTTGCTGATCAGGTAACCCTGGATTTGATCGCAATGGTTTTCACGCAGAAACGCCAGTTGCTCGGGTGTTTCCACACCTTCGGCGATAACCTTCAGGTCGAGGCTGTGAGCCAGTTCAATGATGGCTCTGGCAATGGCCGCGTCCTGTGGGTTGCTGGTCACTTCGCGAATGAATGCGATATCGATTTTAAGCTTGTCGATAGGGAATCGGCGCAAGTAGGCCAGACTTGAATAGCCGGTGCCGAAATCGTCGATGGAAATACTCACGCCATTGGCGCGTAGCGCACCCAGGGTAGCGATGGTGTGAGAGGTGTTTTCCATCAACGAGCTTTCCGTCAGTTCGACCTCCAGCCACTGCGGCGCAACCTTGTGTTTCTCAAGTGCCTGACGAATGTCGGCCACCAGACTGCTGCTGTAAATCTGCTGCCCGGAGATGTTGACTGCCACCTGAAAAGAGCCCAGCCCGGAACGTTGCCAGCGCGCAATCTGCGCGCAAACGCTGTCGACGACCCAGTTGCCGACTTCACCGATCAACCCCAGACTTTCCAGCACCGGAACAAATACGGCGGGCGAAATGCCTGACTGACCAGGGCGCGGCCAGCGCAGCAAGGCTTCAAGCCCGCATACCCGGTTGTCAGTCAGGTTGAGTTTAGGCTGGTAGACAATCTCGAACGCCTGTTTTTGCACGGCGTCACGCAAGGCCGCTTCGAGGTCCAGGCGTGCCGAGACGTCAGCGTTCATCTGCGCGGTATAGAACCGATAGGTGTCCGGGCCTATTTTTTTAGCACTGTTCATTGCGGTGTAGGCGTGTTTGATCAGCTCGCGGGAGTCTTCGCCGTCCTCCGGATAAAGTGCGATGCCGATACTGGCGGTCATGACGATACTCTGGCCTTCCAACTGAAAAGGCACGCGCAATGCGTTGCGAATGCGGTCCAGTGTCTGGCGGGTATCGGCCTGGCCGTCACGAAGCATCAGAATCAGTGCAAACTGATCGCCATCCACACGGCCAAGGGTGTCGCTGGCGTTGAGGCACTCCGACAGGCGGCGGCTGACTTCCAGCAGCACCTCGTCGCCCAGTACATGCCCCCAGGTTTCGTTGATGTTCTTGAAGCCATCCAGATTCACCGTCAGTGCTGCCAGCTTCCAGCGGCTGATGGCCGCCTGGGTCACGCCCATTTGCAGGCTGGTAAAAAACAGGTCCCGATTGGGCAGGCCGGTCAGTGCGTCGTAGTGGGTCATGGTCAGCAGGCGCTGATCGCTTTCCTTGCGCCGGGTGATGTCGCGCACGATGCCGACGATGACCCAGTCCTCGCCGGTACGATAGGCCTGGCGATGGATCTCTACCTCGACATCGCGTCCGCTCTTGTCGCGAATCTGGGTTTCCAGTGGTTCGCTGGGGCCTTTGCCGGCGATGATCTGGTCATACACGACTTCCAGATTTTCCATGGACGTCTCGCCCAGCTCGGCCGGGGTCTTGTGCGCCAGTTCTTCAGCGGTGTAGCCCAGCAGCTGACATGCCCTGCGGTTGAATTCGATCAGACTCATGGTGTTGCGGTTGATCAGGAAAATGGCATCTTCAGAAGCGTCCATCACCGTACGAAAACGCTCAAGGTCTATGGTGCGCTGCTGCAATTGGTCTTCGAGGATCAGGCTGTGGTTTTTCAGGTAGTCGCCAAACGCCTTGAGGCGCAGCAGGTTACGCACACGTAACCATAGCTCGGCGCTGTCCACCGGTTTGTTGAGGTATTCCTCGGCACCGGCTTCCAGCCCTGACAAACGCGCACTTTGTTCGTCGAGTGCCGAGAGCATGATGATCGGTATATTGGCGGTGCTCTTGCTGGCCTTGAGCTGACTGGCGACTTCGTAACCGTCCATGCCCGGCATCATGATGTCCAGCAGGATCAGGTCAGGCGCTTGTAGTTCGACCATGGCCAGCCCCAGCTCGCCCGACTCCGCAGTCAGCGTCCGATAACCCTGATTCTGCAGCAGAACCTCCAGCAGGTCCCGGACATGGACATCGTCATCGATAATCAGGATGGTTGCGGCGCTCTGGGTCATATCGAATGCTCAGGTAATTGGCTGTTGAGGCAGTTTTTTTTCCAGCAGGGTGTCGATAACCCGGTACAGCTCCTTGTAGCGCAATGGTTTGATGATGTAAGCGTTGCAGCCCGCCAGACGGATCTTTTCCTTGTCTTCCTTCATGGCCATTGCGGTCAAGGCGACCACCGGGATCGCGGCTGTGCCGGCGTCTTTCTTCAACAGCGCGGTGGCACTCAGGCCGTCCATTTCCGGCAGGTGAATATCCATCAGAATCAGGTCGGGCTGACGCTCACGGGCCAGTTTCAGGCCTGTTTCAGCATCGACTGCCGACAGTACGCTGTGACCGGCGCTGGTCAATAACAGCTCCGTCAGGCGCATATTCGCCGCATTGTCTTCAATGATCAGGATCTGGGCCATCGTGCCTCCTCGCATTCAGGCGGGCGGATGGGCAGCCAGACCACAAAGCGTGCGCCGAGGTCCTTGACGCTTGCGACCGCGACGCAGCCACCATGCAGTTCGGTCAGCTGCTTGACCATCGCCAAGCCAAGTCCGGTGCCCTCGAATTTGCGTGCCAGACCACTGTCGATCTGACTAAAGGCTTTGAACAGTTTGTTCATATCGCTTTGGGCGATACCGATTCCTGTGTCGCTGACGCTCAGTTCCAGAAACTGTTCGTAGTCACTGGACGGCAATGGAAACGTGTGTGCTGGCCAGTCACCCTCGATGACGCCTGCGTGAGCAAATGACACTTGGCGCACCGCCAGGGTCACCCAGCCGCCGGGTTCGCTGAATTTCACTGCGTTGGCCAGCAAATTGTAGACAATCTGCTTGGTCTTGCGCCGATCCAGCTCAAGCAGACCGAAGTCGGCTTCGGTTTCCAGTTTCAACTGGATGCGTTGCAGGGCGGCTTGCTCGCGAACGATCAGCAGGCTGTTACTCAGCAATTCTTCCAGATCGACCGGTTCAAGCTCCAGGGTCATCATTCCGGCCTCGACCTTGGACAGGTCGAGAATGTCGTTAATCAGCGACAGCAGATGCTGGCCGCTGTTGAAGATATCGCCGATGTACCGTCGCTGGGCATCGGTCATGTCGCCGACCATGCCGTCCTTGAGCGCCTCGGAAAAACCGATGACGGCGTTCAGCGGTGTGCGCAACTCGTGGGACATGGTGGCAAGGAACTCGGACTTCATATGGCTGGCGTGTTCCAGCTCGACGTTTTTTTCTTCCAGCGTGCGTTCGAAGCGCTTGCGCTCGGTCACGTCCCGGGCGGCAGCGAAGACACCCTTGAGCTTGCGGTCCCGGTCATGAAAAGTCGCAGCGTTGTAGGACACCACGGTTTCGGTGCCGTCGTAGGCCCGCACGGTGAGTTCGTAGTCGCTGACCTTATGTTCGCTGAGCACGCGTTTGATCGCGGCATCGGCACTCGCCGGGTCTGTGAAGAAGTTTTTGCAGGGCGCGCCGATCAACTCATCACGGGTGCGCCCGGTCAGCGCCATCATCTGCTTGTTGACGTCGGAAATGATGCCTTGCGGGTCGGTCATCATCAGCGCGTCTATGTTCGATTCGATCAGTGAGCGGGTGTAGAACTGTTGGTCGCGCAACCGCTGATCCAGCAGGGCCTGGGCTTCCTCTTCCTGCTTGCGCGCGGTGTTGTCGGTGCCGATCAGTAGATAACCAATGATGGTTTCGGCGCTGTCTCGCAGTGAAGTGACCGACACCATGGCCGACAGGCGGCTGCCGTCCTTGCGGATGTAGGTCAATTCGTAGATGTCTTCGATGCCACGCGAAGCCTTGAATACCATTGCCTCAAAGCCCGGCGTGATGGGCGTGTTCAGTTCATGGCTGAGCGCTGCCGCGCGGATGATCAGCTCGGCGGGGTCGGAGATATCTGCCGGCGTGATTTTGTCGACCACATCTTCGGAGTGGTAACCGAGCATGCGTTCGGCACCCACGTTGAATATCTGGATGACGCCGTGTTCGTCGGTCGCGATGCTGGAGAAGTAGGCGCTGTTGAAAATCGCGTCCTGCAGCGCGCCGGTTTTGAGCAGGATTTTCTGACGGCGAGATTCGACGATTTTTTCAGCACGAGACTGAGAATCGGCAAGCGGGCGGTCTGCTGGCGGGGTTGACATATCACTTCCCGGTACTACCTGACCTTTCTGCCATTACGGCCGTAATCACACTTACGGACATCCACTCAAATGGATGATAAGAGGTTTGTGGACCATACCAGATCAGTATCGGCAGATTAGTTATTAAATGAATCTTTTCGGAATATATTTTCGATAAATGGCGTCAATAGATTAGCGCTTGCCCGGTATTCCATATTTTCGCAGTCGATGAGCGATGGCGGTGTGCGATGTATGCAGACGCGCGGCCAACTGACGGGTAGATGGGTAGTCTGCGTAGAGTTTTTCCAGCAGATTTCTTTCAAATGCCTCGACGGCATGTTCGAGGCTGTCCACGGGGCTGTCGTGCGGATGCGCAACTGCAGTGCCTGCGATATCCAGATCGCCTATATCCACTTGAGTGTGTTCGCAGATGGCGGCAGCACGGAAAATCACGTTCTGCAATTGACGAACATTGCCCGGCCAGCGATTGCCCAGCAGAGCAGGGTAGGTGCCGTGCGCAAGCCTGCACACTGGACGCTGAATCTGCGCGCAGGCCTGTTCCATGAAGTAGCGGGCCAGCAGCAGAATGTCCTGCCCGCGTTCGCGCAGCGGCGGTAACTCGAGATTGAGGACGTTGAGGCGGTAGAAAAGGTCTTCACGGAAAGTGCCTTCGCTGACCATTTTTTCCAGGTCGCGGTGGGTAGCGCTGAGGATACGCACATTGACCCTGACCTCCCGGTCTCCACCGACACGCCGGAAGCTGCCATCGTTGAGAAAGCGCAGCAGTTTGGCTTGCAGATAAGGCGACATTTCGCCGATTTCATCAAGAAACACGGTGCCCTGATTGGCCAATTCCATCAGCCCCGGCTTGCCACCGCGCTGGGCGCCGGTGAAGGCGCCCGGGGCATAACCGAACAGTTCGCTTTCAGCCAGGTTTTCCGGCAGCGCCGCGCAGTTCAGTGCCAGGAATGGCTCGCCGTGACGCGCGCTGCTGGCGTGGCAAGCCCGCGCTACCAGTTCTTTACCGGTGCCGGTCTCACCTTGAATCAGCAACGGTGCATCCAGCGCCGCCACACGTTGCGCGCGCGCCTTTAGGGTGCGGATTGCGGCTGACTCGCCGAGCAGCGCATCGAAACCTTCGGCGTGATCGTGATGCAGCGCCGACAGGCGCTCACCGATACGGCTGGGCAGGTACAGGGTAATCAGCGCACCCGCCTCGGTGATCGGGGTGGCATCCAGCAACAGCGCTTCACCGTTGAGGGTGATTTCGCGCAGTGGCAGTCGAAAGCTGTTTTCCAGCAATGCTGCTTGCAAACCGGGGTCGGCGAACAGTTCAGCAATGGGTTCGCCTGCAGGTTCCCGGCCGATCAGTGCGATCAACGCGGGATTGGCCAGCAGCACATGCCCGGCGCTGTCCAGTGCCAGTACCGGGTCGGTCATGGCGGCGAGCAGCGCGTCCAGCTGCAGATGGCGGCGCTGACCCGGCAGGATGTCGACCACAGTGATTGCTTCTACCCCACGAACCCGAAACAGCGCGTCCTTGAGTTCTTCGAGCATCTGGTGGCTGAGGGTCGGCGCGTCGATATAGACATTGGGCGGTACCATCTCCACGGCATCCAGATTCAGATTGCGTCCACCCAGGATCGCCAGCACTTCCTGGGTGATACCGACGCGGTCGATGAAGCTGACATGGATGCGCATGAGGCGTTGACGGTTCGCGGATTAGAAGGCGGCAAGTATGCCTTGTAGCGGCAGGTTTGGTGAAATCCGGTGGTGGGCATGAGCACGATAGTATTCTCCCGCGCAACTATCGTTCCTCACGCTCCAGCGTGGGAATGCCCTTCTTGACGCTCTGCGTCATGGATTTACGCTACGCTGTTTATTCAGGAGAGGACGCAGAGCGTCCGGAACGGCATACCCATGCGGAGCATGGGCACGATGGTGTTCTGCGGAGCGTCGTTCCTCACGCTACTGCACGCTGGTGTTCTGCCGTACACCTATCGTTCCGCACGCTCCAGCGTGGGAATGCCCTTCTTGACGCTCTGCGTCATGGATTTACGCCCGCTGTTTATTCAGGAGAGGACGCAGAGCGTCCGGAACGGCATACCCATGCGGAGCATGGGCACGATGGTGTTCTGCGGAGCGTCGTTCCTCACGCTACTGCACGCTGGTGTTCTGCCGTACACCTATCGTTCCGCACGCTCCAGCGTGGGAATGCCCTTCTTGACGCTCTGCGTCATGGATTTACGCTACGCCGCTTATTCAGGAGAGGACGCAGAGCGTCCGGAACGGCATACCCATGCGGAGCATGGGCAGGAGAGTGTTCTCCGGACCTCGTGCTCCCGTTGCCAAGAGGAGCCTGGCGCTTACTCCAGATGCTCCGGCTTGACCGGGTCGCCTGATTTGGCGTGGAGTTTGTCACGAATGTCCGCGAACATTCGGTCGTAGTCCTTGTGCTGGGCGATGGGCAGTGCGGCCGAGTTGGGCAAGCCGTGTCTGATCGCGATGCGACTGGCGTCATGGGCGAAGTTGAAGGCGAGGTCACGGGGCAGCTGGAACTGCTCTTCGAACGGCTTGCCGTTGATTTCGCCCTGCATGGTGAAGTGCATGGACGTGCCTTGCTTGGGATCTTCCTCCACATTGTAGCGCAAGTGGATGTCATAGCTGATATCCGACGGTTGAAGCGCCACGTGGGTGAGGTGCAGATGGCCTGGCTCGTACATGAAGTGACTCCATCAAGTGTTGAGTGTGTTCAGTCTGACACTCCTCGCGACCGGACGGTTCAGCCTCGTGCAGGGTGCAGCTCGCATCATGCCTGCGCTCAACGACCGATCTTGTCCGGTTCCGGCCTCGACCATATCCACAGATTACCCAGCGCCATACCGGTAAGAGCCAGATAAAGCCACCAGGCGTGGCCGATCAGGCTCAGCATCACCACGGCGCAGACCAGCATGCTGATGGTGGCGCTGATCTTGGCCTTGCGGGCGACCAGTCTGCCGTTGCGCCAGTTGTGCAGAATCGGGCCGAACACAAGATGGTTTTCCAGCCAGGCATTCAGACGCGGCGAGCTGCGTGTCGCCGCCCAGGCCGCCAGCAGAATGAACTCGGTGGTCGGCAAGCCGGGAATGAAGATCGCGACAATGCCTATGCCGAGGGCGACGTAGGCGAGGATGCCGTATAAAAGGCGCGAGAGTCTTGAGCCGGGTGGTTTGTACGTCATGGTCTCTACAGGCAGGTTCGGGGAGCCCGGCCAGCTTAACAGCACCGGGCGCTTTTTCATGCCTGTGCCATGTCTGCAACCGGGGCATCGGCGTAGGCGTATTGCAGCAGGACATTGAAACGCTCGAATGCGGCAATGGCGCCTCGATCAAGTGCTGCTTCCTGTTCGGCGGTCAGCGACAGCTCGTCAAGCGTCTTGACAAAGGTCTTCCAGCCTGCTGCGCGGCCTCCGGCAGGCTCGCTCAGATGCCGGGCGCCAAAGCTGTGGCTCAGGTTCAAGGCTTCGGCACGTTTGATCAGGAATGCAGCACCCAGCTTGGAACCTTCGGAGACAAATAGCCAGCCGAGCGCTTCTGCGGTGCTCGGCGCTTTTACTGCGCCAGCTACCGGCAGGGGAAGGTCCATGTTCAGGTCGGCAAGATCCGCTCCGGCCTGTTCTGCGCGGCAGCGGGCCGGCAGGTCGTTGATGATCGCCCCTAGCGCGGGCTCGTTGTACAGGCTTTGCAATTCCGTCTGAAAAAGGTATTGAGCAACCACGAAGCGAGCGTAGCTGGCCAGGGTTTCAAACGGCGCATGTGCCTTGACCGCCTTGTCGAGCTGTTCGTGTGGCGCGTGGGTGATCTGGCTCAGGCGTTGCGAACGCAGAGTCGGTCGGTTCTGATCAAGGGTCATCGAGTTCTTCCTTGCTGAAAAAGGGGGCTTGTTGAATAGACGAATAGCTGCACCCGAAAGCGTAAAAAAAGCCTGCCGCCGATGTACTCGGCGACGGGTTTTACGCTACTTTCGGGTTCAGATGTCCCACACCACGTTGACGCTGAAGTTGCGTCCCGGCTGGGTCAGGCGATCCAGATTAGCGGGCGCCGTCACACCAGCTTCGCCCACGCCGTCGTAGCCGCGCACATCATCCCAGCGCCAGTATTTCTTGTCGGTCAGGTTGTACAGACCCGCATTGACGGTCACATCGTTGCTGACCTTGTAGTAGCCGCTCAGGTCCAGAATGCCGTAGCCTGGGGTCTTGAATTGACTGGAGGTGCCGTCCGGCGTGTGGAAATTGCTGTCATCCACGCGATTCTTGCGCTTGACCAGCGTCCAGCTCAGCAGGCCGCCGTAGTCATTGTGGTCATAGCCCAGGCCGATCACACCGGTCAGCGAGTTGACGCTGTTGATTGGCTCGCCTGTATCGTTGTTGCGGCCCTGCACGTAGGCAACCGATGCCTGGCTGTAGAGACCGTTTGGCGCACCGATGCTGTCGAGATTGATGCGCCCTTTGAATTCCGCGCCCTTCATGGTTGCGTGCTTGATGTTGTTGGACTGGAACGTGAGTTCGCTGTAACCGGGGGTGATGGCGTCCTCGTTGATGAAGTCACGGTACTTGTTATAGAACACCGCGATGTCGAACGAGCCCGATTCGAAGCGACCGCGTAAACCGGTTTCATAGCTTTTGCTGGTTTCCGGCTCCAGGTTCGGATTGGGCTCAACCACGTAGCCTGCCGTCGGGTTTTCGAAGCGTCCATAAAGTGACTTGGCCGACGGTGTGCGGAAACCTTCGGCATACTGGCCGTACCAGGTGTAGGCGTCGCTGAGTGCATAAGTCACACCGAACTTGGGCGACAAGCGATGCCATGTCCGCGTTTCGTCGTCGCCCTGACCGGGGTCGGCGAGGCTGACCGACCTGAGAAATTCTGGCGTGAACTTCGGGTCGAGTGTGGTGTGGTCATAACGCACGCCGGGCATGAAGGTCCAGTCGTTCCAACTGATCTGATCCTGGGCGAACAGCGCATAGCTGGTGATGGTCGGGTCCGGGAAATCGCTCGTCGCGGCCAGACGGTCGCTCGGGCTGTCTGCACCGACCACGCGGCAGGAGCCGAATACGCGTGCACAGGTCCCGCTGCCGCTGCGCAGCCCGGTGACTTTCTGCTGCTTTACCGTCGTACCGTAGGTCAGCACATGGTCCGTGCTGGCGATAGAGAATGCCTTGTCCAGTTGGGCATCGAATACCCACTGCTTTTCCTGATAGTGCGTGTCGCGATCACGAATGACATCTCGGGAAAACGGAAAGTACCGCTCCCGGGTGCTTTGATCAGTCTTTGCGGTCTGGTAATTCAGGCTCCATTTGAGGTCGTCGACCAGCAGGCTGTCGACGGCGAAGCTGTTTTCGACCCCGAAGCGCTCGCGGGTGATGGTGTCGTTACCCTCGCGCGATTGATACATGCCCAGCCCGCTGCCGTTGGTGAACGGCCCGCCGACTGCGCTTTTCAGGTTGCTGTCGCGGTCGTCCTTGTACTTTTCGTAGGCCAGAGCCAGACGCGAACCGTCGGTATAATTCCAGCCCAGCTTGGCCAGCACGTTGGTGCTGCGCGCATCCTCAGGGTTGGCTTCGGTGCGGCTCAGGCCTGTGCCACCTGTTTCGCCATAGGATTCGGTCTCATGACCATTGCGCTGGCTCACGTGCAGCAAGCCGTCAAACTCGCCCTGACGGCCTGCGACAGTGGCCGAGTTCAACCAGCTTTCGTCTGCCGAGCTGTAACCGGTCTTGAGGCGTGCGCCGACATCCTTGCCGGGCTTGATGATGTCATCCGGGTCCAGCGTGTAATAACTGACCACCCCACCAATTGCGCTGCTGCCGTACAGGGCCGAGGCCGGACCGCGGAGGATTTCCACGCGCTTGACGATCTCCGGGTCGACATAGTTTCGATGGGTCTGCGCATAAGGACCGGTGAAAAAGCTGTCGGGGACTTCCACGCCGTCGACCTGAGTCAGTATCCGGTTGCCGTCAATGCCGCGGATGTTATAGCCGGTTGTGCCTGCGCGCTGGCCTGCGCCGCCCACCGAAACCCCCGGCTCGTAGCGCACCAAATTACGGATGGTGTTGACGTTGCTGCGGTCCAGTTCTTCACGGGAATGCACGCTGACGGTGCTTGGTACCGTGGCGACATCCTGTGCCTGACGCGTGGCGCTGACGGTGATCTGATCGAGGGCCAAGACGCCGGCGGTTGCGGTGCGCCTTTCCAGCACTACATTGTTGTTGCCCAGATTGCGATAGCTCAGCGAGCTGCCGGCCAGCAGGGTGTCCAGCGCCTGCGCAGGTCTCAGGTTGCCGCGGGCACCCTGGGAGGTGACATTTTGCGCGAGATCCGATGACACGCCCACCTGCCAGCCGGTGATGCGGCTGAATTCATTGAGTGCCGACACCAGCGATTGCTGACCAATCGAGAAGTTGTAGGTGCCTGCCGAACGTGCCGCCTGGGTGCTTTCACTGGCAGCACTGGCGTTGACCGTCTGTAGACTGGCGCCCAGCACTGCAAGTGTCAGCAGAGATAGCGTGAGCCGTACGCGTGGTTGGGCGGCAGGCGTGAACGTGGATGACATCGGTAGCGCTCCCTGGGGTGTTGCTCGTTATAGTGTTTACAAACCGTTTCAAAATGAGAATCAGTTGCATTGGCTATAACTAGACGAACGGGCAGTCGCTATCGAGTAAAAAAACTTTGCTTCAGTTGAGAATCACTAGCGCAGGCATTTCGTGAAGGCTTGCCGAGGTGATCTGTGCCAGCGACCGCACCACGTCGAGCGGGTTGTCCAGGCGATAGTTGCCGGTCACTGCCACACGATCCAGTTGCGGGTTGATGCTGATGATCCAGCCGGGATAGTAACGACGCAGCTCGGTCAGCACTTCGCTCAGCGGACGGTTGTCGAAGATCAGTCGACCTTGCACCCAGGCGAAATCCCTGAGCGGGTCAAGCTTTTCACGATGCCCGAAGCCAGCAGGCCCCACGCGAACGCTTTCTCCGGCCCCCAGGCTGACGCTGGAGTCGCCGCGTGTGGCACGCACGTCGACAGCGCCGCGCTGCACTTTTACCTGGGCAACGCCGTTCAGATAACGCACGGAAAATTCGGTGCTGTTGGCACTCATGCGCACCGGTCCGGCTTCGATTTCCAGTGGCACGCCCGCTCTGGAACTGACATCGAAGAATGCTTCGCCTTGCAGCAGGCGAGCAGAGCGCCGCTGTTCACCTACCTGACTGGAGAACGCCGAGTCGGTGTTGAGCAGCACTTTCGAGCCGTCTGCCAGTTCCAGGCGCTGGCGCTCACCCACTATGGTCAGGTGATCGGCCTGCAGGCGCAGCGGCAGATTGCTGAAACTGAACAGCCCCAGCAGCAACACCGCTGCAGTGGCCAGAAGTTTCCATTGCGCACGGACACGCTGCCACGCCGATGGCTTACGGGGTTGCGCGATGCTTTCGGCGGCGTGCTGAACCGGCTGTGAATTCCAAAGTGTCCGGGCCTTATCGAAGGCGCGTGCGTGTTCCGGATCGGCGTTCAGCCATTCCTGAAAACGGGCAAGCCGGGTGGCGTCTGCGCCTTCCAGTTCGACCAGCCAGGTCAGTGCCTGATCCATTGCAGCATTGCTCAACACGTCCTGCGCAATCGCGTGCGGGCGTTCGGTTCTCGGGGCCACAGTGTTCCTCGGCAATCCTGAAACTGTATCGATAAGATTCTGGCAGCGTGCGGCAGGGTTCAGGGCGGGTCAAGTCTTGAAAGGACGCCTACGCAGATGGCCATGATCAGCTTCAGTTCTTTCTGGACAGTACTGGCGGAGACCTGAAGCTGCTCAGCGATTTCCAGATAACTGCGGCCATCGAGGCGGCTGAGGGTAAAGATTTTCTGCTGACGCGGGCTCAACGTACTCAGGCTGGCACTCAGGTTTTCAAGCAGGCGCTTGGCATGCGCAGCGTCCTCAGGCGAGCCCATCTGGGCTACGACGCTTTCGAGTTGGGCGGGTGAGACATCTTCGAGCATGGTCCGGCCATGAATACGCCGCGCACGCAAATGATCCAGCGCCAGGTTGCGGGCGGTCTGAAAGACGAAGGGTTCAAGGTGGTCGACGGGGTGTTCGGTCAATGCACGGCTGACGCGCAGCCAGGTTTCCTGAAGCAGGTCTTCGGCAGCGTTTTGGTTGCCGACCATGCGTTGCAGGGTGCGTAGCAGAACCGGGCGCTGGGCCAGAAAGACATCGTTGAAGCGTGACTGCGACACAGAGAGGCCCGACCAGAGATGTGAGCAAATGATAATGCTTCTCATCTTTTGGTCGGGTCAAGCCTGCATCTGTAAATAATTATCTTACGCTGCTGCCCGTTACGCTGCTGCCCGCTGCGACGCTGAATTTACTCGGCGTTGTGCAGTGCCAGGCAGTTGTCGAGCATACGATTGGAGAACGCCCATTCGTTGTCGTACCACGACAGTACCTTGAGCAACTTGCCACTGACCTTGGTGTGATTGGCGTCGAAAATCGACGACAACGGGTTGTGATTGAAGTCGTGGGAAACCAGCGGCAGGGCGTTGTAGCCCAGCACCTTGGAATGCTGGCTGGCTTCTTTCAGCAGCGCGTTCACTTCATCGACCGTGGTTTCACGCTTCAGGGTCACGGTCAGGTCGACCAGCGAAACGTTGATGACCGGTACGCGTACCGCCATGCCGGTGAGTTTGCCTGCCAGCTCCGGCAGTACCAGGCCCACTGCTTCGGCAGCGCCGGTCTTGCTCGGGATCATCGACTGCGTCGCCGAGCGGGCGCGGTACGGATCGGTGTGATAGACATCGATCAGGTTCTGGTCGTTGGTGTAGGCATGGATGGTGGTCATCAGGCCATTTTCGATCCCCAGTTCACGGTGCAGTACCTGGGCGACCGGGGCCAGGCAATTGGTGGTGCAGGATGCACTGGAGATGATCTGGTGCGACTGACGCAGCGTGTCGTGGTTGACACCATATACGATGGTGGCATCGGCACCGCTGGCCGGGGCGGAGATAATGACCTTGCGGGCACCGGCAGTAAGGTGCGCTGCGGCCTTGTCACGGCTGGTGAACAGGCCGGTGCACTCGAACACTACATCAATGTCCTGCGCCTTCCACGGCAGCTCGGCCGGATTGCGAATGGCACTGACCGAAATACGGTCACCATTGACGGTCAGGCTATCCTTGTCGCACTCGACCGTGCCGCTGAAAGGGCCGTGTACGGTGTCGAAGCGCAGCAGGTGTGCGTTCATTTCGCTGTCGCCAAGATCGTTGATGGCGACGACCTGCAGGTCCTGGCGGTAGCCTTGGGTATACAGTGCGCGTAGGACGTTGCGGCCGATGCGGCCAAAACCGTTGATTGCGATACGAAGAGTCATACAGCCGTCCTTCTGAATTTGTTGTTGGAATTACAAGATTATTCTCATAGAAATAGAAAACAAGCCTTTTTAGTGGCAATATTTTGTTTTATCTACAACTACAAGCCTGAAAGGCCCTCCCGGTTGATCGAGATCAGGGTTCTGCTCCCCGCCCGGCACTGCTCGAAAACCGGAACCGTCTTTACGGGTGACCTTAGACGTTAGCCTGGAGTTCATCACATGCATCCCCGCGTCCTTGAAGTAACCGAGCGACTCATCGCCCGCAGTCGCGATACCCGTCAGCGCTACCTTCAATTGATTCGCGGCGCAGCGAGCGATGGCCCGATGCGCGGCAAGCTTCAATGTGCCAACTTTGCTCACGGCGTCGCTGCCTGCGGGCCAGAAGACAAGCAAAGCCTGCGTCTGATGAACGCCGCCAACGTGGCAATCGTCTCCTCCTACAACGAGATGCTCTCGGCGCATCAACCCTACGAACACTTTCCTGCCCAGATCAAACAGGCTTTACGTGACATTGGTTCGGTCGGTCAGTTTGCCGGCGGCGTGCCTGCCATGTGCGATGGCGTCACTCAGGGTGAGCCGGGTATGGAGCTGGCCATTGCCAGTCGCGAAGTGATTGCCATGTCCACGGCAGTTGCGTTGTCACACAATATGTTCGACGCCGCGATGATGCTGGGTATCTGCGACAAGATCGTCCCTGGTTTGATGATGGGCGCACTGCGTTTTGGTCATCTGCCGACCATCTTCGTGCCGGGCGGACCGATGGTTTCAGGTATCTCCAACAAGGAAAAAGCCGACGTACGGCAGCGTTACGCGGAAGGCAAGGCCAGCCGTGAAGAGTTGCTCGACTCGGAAATGAAGTCCTATCACGGTCCGGGAACCTGCACCTTCTACGGCACTGCCAACACCAACCAGCTGCTGATGGAAGTCATGGGCATGCACCTTCCCGGTGCCTCGTTCGTCAATCCCTACACGCCACTGCGCGATGCACTGACCGCCGAAGCGGCTCACCAGGTGACGCGTCTGACCAAGCAGAGCGGCAGCTTCATGCCGATCGGCGAAATCGTCGACGAGCGCTCGCTGGTCAACTCCATCGTTGCCCTGCACGCGACAGGTGGCTCGACCAACCACACGCTGCACATGCCGGCGATTGCCCAGGCCGCGGGCATTCAACTGACCTGGCAGGACATGGCCGACCTGTCGGAAGTGGTGCCAACCCTGAGTCACGTCTACCCCAACGGCAAAGCCGATATCAACCACTTCCAGGCGGCGGGCGGCATGTCGTTCCTGATCCGTGAGTTGCTGGCTGCCGGTCTGTTGCACGAAAACGTCAATACCGTGGCCGGTTACGGCTTGAGCCGCTACACCAAAGAGCCATTCCTGGAGGATGGCAAGCTGGTCTGGCGCGAAGGACCGCTTGAAAGCCTTGATGAAAACATTTTGCGTCCGGTCGCCCGTCCGTTTTCGCCGGAAGGTGGTCTGCGGGTCATGGAAGGCAATCTGGGCCGCGGGGTGATGAAAGTCTCTGCCGTGGCCCCGGAGCATCAGATCGTCGAGGCACCAGCCAAGGTCTTTCAGGATCAGAAGGAGCTGGCCGATGCGTTCAAGGCCGGTGAACTGGAGTGCGATTTCGTCGCCGTTATGCGCTTCCAGGGGCCGCGCTGCAATGGCATGCCCGAGTTGCACAAGATGACGCCGTTTCTGGGTGTTCTGCAGGACCGTGGTTTCAAGGTGGCGCTGGTCACCGACGGACGCATGTCGGGCGCATCGGGAAAAATCCCGGCGGCCATTCATGTCTGCCCTGAAGCGTTTGATGGTGGCCCGTTGGCACTGGTGCGCGATGGTGATGTGATCCGTGTGGATGGCGTAAAAGGCACGTTACAAGTTCTGGTCGAAGCGTCAGAATTGGCCGCCAGAGAGCCGGCCATCAACCAGATCGACAACAGTGTCGGCTGTGGCCGCGAGCTCTTTGGATTCATGCGCATGGCCTTCAGCTCCGCAGAGCAGGGTGCCAGCGCCTTTACTTCTAGTCTGGAGACGCTCAAGTGAAGTTGGCCCTGGTCGGTGATATAGGCGGTACCAATGCACGTTTTGCCATTTGGGAAGACGACACGCTGCATTCTGTCCGGGTATTCCCGACCATTGACTACGCCGGCCCGGAAAAGGCCATCGAAGTCTATCTGCAGGACCTTGAATTGCAGCGCGGTGATATCAGCCACGTATGCCTGGCCGTTGCCGGACCGGTGGATGGCGATTTTTTCCAGTTCACCAATAGTCACTGGCGGTTGAGCCGTGAGGCATTTTGCGCTGACCTGAAAGTCGATCACCTGCTGCTGATCAACGACTTCACCGCCATGGCGCTGGGCATCACCCGGCTCAAGGAAGATGAATACCTGACGGTTTGCCCTGGCGCTGGCAAGCCTGATCGGCCGCGTGTGGTGGTCGGGCCGGGTACCGGGCTGGGCATCGGTACGCTGATCAAGCTTGACGGCAGTCGCTGGCTGGCGCTGCCGGGCGAGGGCGGGCATGCTGACCTGCCAATCGGCACGGCACGCGAGGCCCTGTTATGGACACGCCTGATGGCTGAGCATGAGCATGTCAGCGCTGAAGTGGTACTCAGTGGCGCGGGCTTGCTGTTGCTCTATCAGGTCAGTTGCGCCCTGGACGATATCGAGCCAGTGCTCAAGTCGCCTGCGGCTGTCACCTCGGCAGCGCTGGCGGGCGACCCGGTAGCCGCAGCCGTGCTGGAGCAGTTCTGTGTGTTTCTAGGCAGGGTGGTGGGCAACAATGTGCTGACCCTGGGCAGCCTGGGCGGCGTGTACATTGTCGGCGGCGTGGTGCCGCGCTTCACTGAATTTTTCATCAACAGCGGTTTCAAGCGCGCCATGGCCGAGAAGGGCGTGATGAGCGACTATTTCAAGAACCTGCCGGTCTGGCTGGTGACCGCCGAGTACCCTGGCCTGATGGGCTCAGGCGTCGCTCTGCAACAGGCCTTCGGTTCGCAGATCTGAGCAGCATCCCATAACAACAAAGATTCACCGTCAAACAAGGACGCCTCAACTTGAGTTCAGTCAGTAAATCGATCCTGCTGGTGGATGACGATCAGGAGATTCGCGAGTTGCTGGACACCTACCTGAGTCGTGCCGGTTTTCAGGTGCGCACGGTGGGTGATGGCGCTGATTTTCGCCGCGCCTTCAACGAAGAACCCAGTGATTTGCTGATCCTTGATGTGATGCTGCCCGATGAAGACGGTTTCAGTCTGTGCAAATGGATCCGTCAGCATCCGCGCCAGCCGCATGTGCCGATCATCATGTTGACCGCCAGTTCGGACGAAGCCGACCGGGTCATCGGCCTGGAATTGGGCGCTGATGATTATCTGGGCAAGCCGTTCAGCCCGCGTGAGCTGCAAGCGCGTATCAAGGCACTGTTGAGGCGCGCCCAGTTCGGTCAGGAGCGTGCTGGCGGCGATGTCATCCTGTTCGATGAGTGGCGGCTGGACATGGTCAGTCACAGGTTGTTTCACAATGACGGCGAAGAAGTGATTCTGTCCGGTGCCGACTTTGCGCTGCTCAAGCTGTTTCTCGACAACCCCCAGCAGATTCTCGACCGCGACACTATCGGCAATGCCACACGCGGGCGTGAGCTGATGCCGCTGGAGCGGATCGTCGACATGGCGGTCAGTCGGCTGCGTCAGCGTCTGCGCGATACTGGCAAGTCGCCGCGCCTGATCCGCACCATTCGCGGCAGTGGTTATCTGCTGGCCGCGAACGTCAACTCGCAAGCGGGCAACGGCTATTAACTCGCCGGTGGCAGGAGCGAAAAGAACCGGCCTGCCACTGCCGCGCTCATTGCTGGGGCGCATGCTGCTGTTGACGTTACTGGCGGTTCTGCTGGCTCAGACACTGTCCAGTGTGATCTGGCTCTCACAGTTGCGCGCCACACAGACCGAAGGGCTGGTGACCAGCGCGCGCAGCCTCGCGTACTCGATGGCGGCCAGTGTCAGTTACTTTCGCTCATTGCCGCTGGCCTACCGGCCCATGGTGCTGGATCAACTGCGCAGTATGGGCGGGACCCGTTTCGTCGTCTCGCTCAACGATCACCCGCTGGATATGCAAATCATGCAGCCCACGCCTCGCAAGCAGGCGGTGCTGGACGTGGTGGGCGAGGTATTGCGCCAGCGTCTGGGCAATGGGCCGGACATCACCGTATGGTTTGCGCGGCCCGATGAGCTGCGCATTTTCAACAGCGGCCTGAAGCTCGATGAATTGCCGCGTTCCTGGGCGCATTACGCACTGACACTTGAACCGGTGAACCCGCCGGTGCTGGTCACGCAAATCGAAATGGCGCCCGGTGAATGGTTTTACATTGCCTCTCTGCTGCCTGAGCCCTACACCTCGCTGGAGGAGCAGGAGCTGCCCCTTCAGCAGGTTTCATTCATCGTCCTGACCAGCATGTTTTTGCTGTTGTTCATCGGTTTGCTGGTGCATTGGCAGAGCCGGCCGCTCAAACGCCTGGCGCGGGCCGCACGGGACATGTCACTGGGCGCGGACGTCGAGCCGGTGGTCGAGGGCGGCGGCAGCGAGGTGATCGAGGTCAGCCGTGCGTTCAACGCCATGCGCACCCGTATCAGCCGCTACCTGACCGAACGGGGTCAGTTGTTCAGTGCCATCTCGCATGATCTGCGCACGCCCATCACCCGGCTGCGGTTGCGTGTCGAGCTGCTGGAAGATGAGCACATGCAGCGTAAATTCAGCCGCGACCTGGACGAACTGGAATTGCTGGTCAAAGGCGCGCTGCAGTGCGTCAAAGATACCGATATTCATGAAAACATCGAGCCGGTGGACCTCAATGCACTGCTTGATTGCCTGGTCGAGCCCTGGCTGAATGTTGAAGGCGACGGACGTGTCACCCAGCAAGGCGAGGCTCAGGCTGCCTATCCCGGCAAGCCGTTGGCGCTGCGGCGCTGCATGGGCAACCTGATCGACAATGCCCTTAAATATGGCCATCGCGCTCATCTGAAAGTCGAGGATAACGCCACGGCTTTCGTCCTGCATGTGGATGACGAAGGGCCTGGTGTGCCCGAACAACGTCTCGAACACGTTTTCGAACCGCATTTCCGTCTGGCGGGCAATCAGCAGCAGGGCTACGGTCTGGGCCTGGGTATCGCGCGCAACATTGCCCACAGTCACGGTGGCGAAGTCAGCCTGCAGAACCTGCGTGAGGGTGGGTTGCGGGTAACGTTGTACCTGCCGAGAACTGCGGAATGACGCGCTGCACAGTGGCTTTTAGCTAGCGATTGCACCGGGATTTCAATTGTCACCATCCTGTGACAATCGCGCGTCCCTTCGTTACTGTCGGCGCTTCAGGCTTGGTTAGACTCCCACGAAGCGCAAGCATCAGACTTGCTCATGCATAACAACAAGAAAGGTCAATTCGATGAATTCCATGTCACGTCTCGCTGTTGTCATCTCTCTCGCTTCGTTGTTCCCTCTGAGCGCTACTGCCGCTGAATCCAAAGGCACTGTAGAAGTTGTGCACTGGTGGACGTCGGGTGGCGAAAAGGCTGCGGTCGATGTTCTGAAGGCGCAGGTCGAAAAAGACGGCTTTGTCTGGAAGGACGGCGCCATCGCCGGCGGTGGCGGTTCCACCGCCATGACCGTGCTCAAGAGCCGTGCGGTTGCCGGTAACCCGCCAGGTGTTGCCCAGATCAAAGGGCCTGACATTCAGGAATGGGCGTCTACCGGTCTGCTTGATACGGACGCGTTGAAAGACGTCGCCAAGGCCGAAAAATGGGACTCGCTGCTGGACAAGAAGGTCTCCGACACCGTGAAGTACGACGGTGATTACGTAGCGGTGCCGGTGAATATTCACCGCGTCAACTGGCTGTGGATCAACCCTGAAGTCTTCAAGAAAGCCGGTATCGACAAGGCACCCACCACGCTCGAAGAATTTTACGCTGCGGGCGACAAGCTGAAAAAAGCCGGTTTCATCCCGCTCGCCCACGGTGGTCAGCCGTGGCAGGACAGCACTGTCTTCGAAGCCGTTGTGCTCTCGGTCATGGGCGCTGATGGCTACAAGAAGGCCCTGGTTGATCTGGACAAGGACGCGTTGACCGGTGAAGGCATGGTCAAGTCGCTCACCGAGCTCAAGAAAGTCGCGACCTACATGGATGCCGATGGCAAGGGCCAGGACTGGAACCTGGAAGCTGCCAAGGTCATCAACGGCAAGGCCGGCATGCAGATCATGGGTGACTGGGCCAAGAGTGAATGGACCGCAGCCAAGAAGGTCGCCGGCAAGGATTACCAGTGCGTAGCCTTCCCTGGCACCGACAAGGCGTTCACCTACAACATCGACTCGCTGGCGGTGTTCAAGCAGAAAGACAAGGGCACCACTGCCGCACAGCAGGATCTGGCCAAGGTCGCGATGGGCGAGGACTTCCAGAAAGTCTTCAGCATCAACAAGGGTTCGATCCCGGTTCGTGAAGACATGCTGTCCGACATGAGCAAGTACGGTTTCGACTCGTGTGCGCAAACCGCTGCCAAGGATTTCCTGGCCGATTCGAAAACCGGTGGCCTGCAACCAAGCATGGCGCACAACATGGCCACTACGCTGGCGGTGCAGGGTGCTTTCTTTGATGTGGTCACCAACTACATCAACGACCCGGCAGCTGATCCTGCAGCGACAGCCAAGCAGCTGGCCACTGCGGTCAAATCGGCCCAGTAACTCTCTCTGAACCGCCTGTACCCGCAGTTCGTGGTGCTGAAATCCTCTGTTGATTTCACCCGCGGCTGCGGCCTGGATTCGATACACCGGATGGGATACTCCCGATGAGCTCTGTCGCTGCGATCAGCAAAGCCTCGCCAATGGATGCGCTGCAACGCTGGCTACCAAAACTGGTGCTGGCACCCAGCATGTTCATCGTGCTGGTGGGTTTCTATGGCTACATCCTCTGGACATTCGCGCTTTCGTTTACCAACTCGACGTTTCTGCCGTCCTACAAATGGGTCGGTCTGGCGCAATACGCTCGCCTGATGGATAACGATCGCTGGTGGGTGGCGAGCAAGAACCTTGCGGTGTTTGGCGGGATGTTCATTGCCATCAGCCTGGTGATCGGTGTTCTGCTGGCCGTCCTGCTGGACCAGCGGATCCGTCGTGAGGGCATGATCCGCACCATTTACCTGTACCCGATGGCACTGTCGATGATTGTCACCGGTACGGCGTGGAAATGGCTGCTCAACCCCGGCCTGGGCCTGGACAAGATGCTGCGCGAGTGGGGCTGGGAAGGTTTCCGTCTCGACTGGCTGATCGACCCGGACCGCGTGGTTTACTGCCTGGTCATTGCTGCGGTGTGGCAGTCTTCCGGCTTTGTAATGGCGTTGTTTCTGGCGGGCCTGCGTGGCGTCGATCAATCGATCATTCGTGCTGCGCAGATGGATGGCGCGAGTTTGCCGATGATCTACTGGCGCGTTGTGTTGCCAAGCCTGCGTCCGGTGTTTTTCAGTGCCGTGATGATCCTTGCGCACATTGCCATCAAGAGCTTCGATCTGGTGGCAGCGATGACCGCCGGTGGCCCCGGTTACTCATCCGACCTGCCTGCGATGTTCATGTACTCCTTCACCTTTAGCCGCGGCCAGATGGGCATGGGCTCGGCCAGTGCGATTCTGATGCTCGGCGCGATCCTGGCGATTCTGGTGCCGTACCTGTATTCCGAGCTGAGGACCAAACGCCATGACTAGTCATGTTGGCAAACCGGGCATCAGCTTCAGTCGTATTCTGATTTACGCCGTGCTGATACTGGCCTGTCTGATTTATCTGGTGCCGCTGGTGGTGATGCTGTTCACCAGCTTCAAGACCCCCGAAGACATCGGCACCGGCAACCTGCTGAGCTGGCCAAGTGTAATCACCGCAATTGGCTGGATAAAGGCCTGGGACCTGGTAGATGGTTATTTCTGGAACTCGATAAAAATAACCGTTCCGGCAGTCATTATTTCCACCGCCATTGGCGCGCTCAATGGCTATGTATTGTCGATGTGGCGCTTCAAGGGCTCGCAGCTGTTCTTCGGTCTGTTGCTGTTTGGTTGCTTCCTGCCGTTTCAGACTGTTCTGCTGCCGGCTTCCTTTACGCTGGGCAAAATGGGCCTGGCCAGTACGACCACCGGGCTGGTGTTTGTGCATGTGGTCTACGGGCTGGCGTTCACCACGCTATTCTTCCGTAACTACTACGTCAGCATTCCCGATGCGCTGGTCAAGGCTGCACGGCTGGACGGTGCCGGGTTTTTCACCATCTTCGGGCGCATCATTCTGCCGATGTCCACGCCCATCGTGATGGTCTGCCTTATCTGGCAGTTCACCCAGATATGGAACGATTTCCTGTTTGGCGTTGTGTTCTCCAGTGGTGAGTCTCAGCCGATCACCGTGGCCCTGAACAATCTGGTCAACACCAGCACAGGTGCCAAGGAATACAACGTTGACATGGCGGCGGCGATGATTGCCGGCCTGCCGACACTGCTGGTCTACGTACTGGCTGGCAAGTATTTCCTGCGTGGGCTCACGGCCGGCGCGGTCAAGGGGTAATCATGGCGACTCTCGAATTACGCAACGTCAACAAGACCTACGGCAGCAACTTGCCGGACACGCTCAAGAACATCGACCTGTCGATCAAGGATGGCGAGTTTCTGATTCTGGTCGGCCCTTCCGGCTGTGGCAAATCCACCTTGATGAACTGCATTGCCGGTCTGGAAAGCATCAGCGGCGGTGAGATTCTCATCGATGGCCAGGACGTCAGCAGCACCAGCCCCAAGGACCGCGACATCGCGATGGTCTTTCAGTCCTATGCCCTTTACCCGACCATGAGCGTGCGTGAAAACATCGCGTTCGGGCTGAAGATCCGCAAGATGCCGCAAGCCGACATCGACGCGGAAGTGGCTCGTGTAGCCAAGCTGTTGCAGATCGAGCACTTGCTCAATCGCAAGCCGGGCCAGATGTCCGGTGGCCAGCAGCAGCGTGTCGCGATGGGTCGTGCCTTGGCGCGTCGTCCCAAGATCTACCTGTTCGATGAGCCATTGTCCAACCTCGATGCCAAGTTGCGCGTCGAGATGCGTACCGAAATGAAACTGATGCACCAGCGCCTTAAAACCACCACCGTCTATGTGACCCATGATCAGATCGAGGCCATGACGCTGGGCGACAAGGTCGCGGTCATGAAGGACGGTATCGTTCAGCAATTCGGTACGCCCAAGCAGATTTACACCGATCCGGCCAACCTGTTTGTCGCCAGTTTCATCGGTTCGCCGCCGATGAACTTCATCCCGCTGCGTCTGCAACGCAAGGATGGCCAATTGATTGCGCTGCTTGACAGTGGTCAGGCGCGTTGCGAGCTGCCGGTCGGGGTATCCGATGCCGGGCTGGAAGATCGAGAAATCATTCTCGGTATCCGGCCGGAACAAATTATGCTTGCTGGCGCTGAGTCGAATGGCATGCCGACCATCCGTGCCGAGGTCCAGGTGACCGAGCCGACCGGGCCGGACACGCTGGTGTTCGTCACGCTCAATCAGAGCAAGGTCTGCTGTCGCCTTGCGCCTGATGTCGCACCGCAGGTGGGCGAAAGTCTGACCCTGCAGTTCGACCCTTCCAGGGTGCTGATTTTCGATGCTCAGAGCGGTGAGCGTCTTGGGGTTCTGGGAACACCACCTTTGGCTGAACGGGCAAACAATGTTCCAGTTGAGCCGCAAGTGATAAATTGATTCAGCACCGAGCATCGCTGGCCGGCTGTCTACTGCCACAATGAAGCGGCCGACCGGCGAAAACGAAGCAGTGAATGAAGCAAAACGTCTACCAAAGCTAATAACAATAAAACGAGGATTGATGGGATGAAGAAGATCAACAAAGGTAAATCGCTTTCCCGGTTCCAGTTGGTAAGCACGCTGTCGGTGTTGGGTGCGATGGGGCTGGCAGGCAGTGTTCATGCGGCCGACGCATTTTCTGCCGATTCACCGTGGATGACTGGCGACTGGAACGGCAAGCGTACCGAACTGCTCGACAAGGGCTATGACTTCTCGCTGGAATACGTTTCCGAGATGGCCAGCAACATCAAGGGCGGTTACAACGACGACAAGACCGGCCGCTACAGCGACCAGTTCGCGCTGGGCATGAAAGTCGATTTGCAGAAGGCTTTCGGCTGGCAGGACGCAGAGTTCAAGCTGGCAATCACCGAACGTAGCGGACGCAACATCTCCAACGACCGGATCGGCGACCCTCGTGCCGGTACCCTCAGTTCCTCCCAGGAAGTCTGGGGTCGCGGCCAGACCTGGCGTCTGACGCAAATGTGGATCAAGCAGAAGTACTTTGACGGCGCGCTGGACGTCAAGGCTGGTCGTTTCGGACCGGGCGAAGACTTCAACAGCTTCCCTTGCGATTTCCAGAACCTGTCTTTCTGCGGCTCGCAGGTCGGTAACTATGTGAACACCTGGTACAATTGGCCAATCAGCCAGTGGGCCTTGCGCGTGAAGTACAACATCACGCCGGAAGTGTACGCACAGGTCGGCGTCTACGAGCAGAACCCGTCCAACCTCGAAACCGGCAACGGCTTCAAACTCAGCGGCAGCGGCACCAAAGGTATGATCCTGCCGGTTGAACTGGTCTGGACCCCGACCGTCAATTCGTTGCCCGGTGAATACCGTGTCGGCTTCTACAAGAGCACGCCCAACGCCGATGATGTCTATGAAGACGTCAACGGTCAGCCACAGGCAGCTACCGGCGCTGCGTTCAAGTCGCATGACAGCAAGCACGGCTGGTGGGTCGTGGCTCAGCAACAGCTGACTACTCACGATGGCGATGCATCGCGCGGCCTGAGCATTTTTGCCAACGCTACCGTGCATGACAAGGCCACCAACTTCGTCGATAACTACCAGCAGATCGGTTTCACGTACAAAGGTCCGTTCAACTCGCGTCCGAAAGATGACATCGGTATCGGTATCGCCCGTATTCACGTCAACGACGATGTGCAGGATCGCGTGCGTCTGGCCAACCAGATCAGCGGCATCAACGACTACGACAACCCTGGCTACCTGCCGGTCCAGAGCACTGAGTACAACTCGGAAATCTACTACGGCTTCCACGTCACCAACTGGCTGACCGTGCGTCCCAACCTGCAGTACGTCAAGCACCCTGGCGGTGTAGATCAGGTTGATGACGCAATTGTGGCGGGCATCAAGATCCAGTCGAAGTTCTGAGTACTGATTGACGCGTAACGCGATCAAAGGTCGTGTGTGCTTTGCGGGCAGCCTGGCTGCCCGTTTTTTTTTGGCTTGATCCTTTTATTTTTCAGGGACGCGATTGGCGATGACCTCTCTCGACGCGCAACTGCCTGAGCATCCATTGCAACGCTTCTTCCGATCCCGACGTGCCAGACCCACTTTCGAGTGGGAGCGTCACCAGCTGCGCGATGTACTGGTTATCGATCATCCGCAGTGTCAGGCGGTCTTCAGTCGCCAGGGCGCGCAGTTGCTGCATTTTCAGCCGCAAGGCCAGAAACCTTGGCTCTGGTGCGCTGCACAATGGCCGCAGGTGGGGGCGATTCGGGGTGGCGTGCCAGTGTGCTGGCCCTGGTACGGCCGACACCCCGGTGAAAGCGGCTGGCCGGCACACGGCTGGGGGCGCTTGCTGGACTGGAAACTGATCGACAGCAGCGAGAGCGAAAAGGGCGTCAGCCTGCACTGGCGCTTGCAGCTGTGGGACTGGCAGGTCGATCTGCATGCCGAGCTGGGGCAGGGCATGGAGTTGCGTCTGAGCACATGCCACGAGGACAGTGAACCGTGTCATTTCAGTCATGCGCTGCATGCGTACTGGCGGATTGGCGATGTGGCTGAAGTCGCGCTTGAGGGCCTTGATGGGGCGCAGGGTTATGACGAACTCAGCCGACAGGTCTGCCAGCAACATGGCGAATTGCGTGTGGCAGGCGGCTGCCAGCGAGTTTTCGAACATGCGGGAGCCCTGCAACTGCAGGACCCGACCTGGCAGCGCAGACTGAACATCGACACCGGCGACAGCGTCAATACCGTGGTCTGGCACCCCGGCAACAGACCGCTACTGGGGGTGTGTGGCAGCGAGACCGCAGGCTTTGTGCGCGTGGAAGCCGCTTCGGCTTCCGGCGACGCCTTCAGCCTGCAACCGGGCGAGCAGGTGCAACTCAAATTGCAGGCCAGCCTGGCGGGGTGATTTGCGTGTGACGCAGAGCGTCACGAACTGCATGCCGACGCGGAGCGTCGGCACGATAGTCAAGACCGCAGTCATTGCCGAAAAAGCGCTTTTCTATCGCGAAGGAACCCGACGAAGTCGGGCCGGAAACAGGAGCGAGGGGATTTGGTTACTTTGGCCCCATCAAAGTAACTCGCCGAGGGGCGAAAAGGTGAATCGAGTCGAGCCGAAATCTCACTGAATCGCAGAACTGTGTGACGCAGAGCGTCACGAAGGGCATTACCACGCGGAGCGTGGGAACGAGAATCTGAGTCGAACGCCAATCCATTTGATGTCACAGATAGTGATATCTGAATCGTGCCTTTAACAAACTGATCTAAGCGCTTTTCAACCACGATGGCACAGACAACGCAGAGTGCGACGTTAGTGACGGATCAGTGCCAGGGCGAAGGAACCCGACGAAGTCGGGCCGGAAACAGGAGCGAGGGGATTTGCCTACTTTGGCCCCATCAAAGTAGGTCGCCGAGGGGCGAAAAGGTGACTCAAGTCGAGCCGAAATCTCACTGAATCGCAGAACTGTGTGACGCAGAGCGTCACGAAAGACATTACCACGCGGAGCGTGGGAACGAGAATCTGAGCCGAACACCAATCCATTTGATGTCACAGAACAGTTGTGTGACGCGGAGCGTTACGAACTGCGTGCCGACGCGGAGCATCGGCACGATAGTGATATCTGAATCGTGCCTCTAACAAACTGCTCTAAGCGCTTTTCAACCACGATGGCACAGACAACGCAGAGTGCGACGTTAGTGACGGCTGAGTCCTGGCGCTGATCCGGGGGATGCGAGGCAGGACGCCGAGCAAGTCGCACCGGGCCATGGATGGCCCGTTGCGGCGACCCCCGGATCAGTGCCAGGGCGAAGGAACCCGACGAAGTCGGGCCGGAAACAGGAGCGAGGGGATTTGCCTACTTTGGCCCCATCAAAGTAGGTCGCCGAGGGGCGAAAAGGTGACTCAAGTCGAGCCTGAATCTCACTGAATCGCAGAACTGTGTGACGCAGAGCGTCACGAAAGGCATTACCACGCGGAGCGTGGGAACGAGAATCTGAGCTGAACACCAATCCACCTGAAGTCACAGAACCGCTGTGTGACGCAGAGCGTCAAGAAAGGCATCACCACGCAGAGTGTGGGAACGATAGTCAACGACACCCAGTCAGCCTTGATCCTCGATCGGATAGCGGCTGTCATTCAGGCTTTCCTTGATCTTGCGCAGGTGCGGCTGGAAGTCGACGCCGCGGCGCAGGGTCATGCCGGTGGCCAACACATCGAGAACGGTGAGCTGGATGATCCGCGAGGTCATCGGCATGTAGATGTCGGTATCTTCCGGCAATGGAATGTTCAGGCTCACAGTGCTGGCCTGCGCCAGTGGCGAGCCAGCGGCGGTCAGGCCCAGCACCGAAGCGCCATTTGCACGGGCGATGCGGGCCACTTCCACCAGCTCGCGCGTGCGCCCGGTGTAGGAAATGATCACGAACAATTCGCCGGTATGGGCCACCGACGCAATCATCCGTTGCATCAGCACATCGGCATGCGCCGTGACCGCCAGGTTGAAACGGAAGAATTTGTGCTGCGCATCAAGCGCCACCGGCGCCGAGGCACCCAACCCGAAAAAGTGGATCTGCCGTGCCTGGATCAGCATGTCCACGGACTTGCTGATCAGCGCCGGGTCCAGTTGCTGGCAGGCGCTGTCGAGCGAAGCAATGGCGCTACCGAAAATCTTCTGGGTATATGCCTCGGGATTGTCGTCGGCTTCCACAGCGCGGCTGACATAGGCTGCGCCGCTTGCCAGGCTCTGGGCCAGTTGCAGTTTGAGCTCCGGATAACCGCTGACGCTGAACGAGCGGCAGAAGCGGTTGACCGTCGGTTCGCTGACCTTGGCGGCCTGGGCAAGCGCTGCAATGCTCAGCCGCGTTGCCATCTGCGGGTTGAGCAGGATCACTTCGGCCACCTTGCGCTCGGCCTTGTTCAACTCATCGAGTCGGCCCTGGATTTGCTCCAGGAGGTTTCTTACGCGGTCCATTCAAAGTCCTTGTCGGGGGCTGATTCACCAACGGTTTTGGCCTGAGCTTTTTTTAGCTCTTTAGCCTGTAGCAAAGGTGGCCTATCGTACTGAGGGCCTGTGTTGATCACCACTGGAATATGCTTTTAGGCAGAATGTTGTGGTTATTACTACATATGGCCTTGAGTAACGCCTTTAAAAAAGGTATTTGTAGCCTAACTTGATAAAAGAACCAACATTATGCCCTTGATTACGGTTGAACCGTGCACATTTGCCCTGTTTGGTGCCCTGGGGGACCTGGCGGTACGCAAGCTGTTCCCGGCTCTTTATCAGCTTGATCGCGCTGGACTGCTGCACGAAGACACAAAAATTCTTGCCCTGGCGCGTGAACCCGGCGACGAACAGTCGCATCTGGCGTATATCGAAAAATCCATGCGCCGCTTCATTCCCGAGGCCGAACTCGAGCCCGACAACCTGGGCCGGTTTCTGGCGCGCCTCAGCTACCTGCATGTCGACTTCCTCAAGGCTGAGGACTACGTCGCGCTTGCCGAACGCGTCGGCACCGCCGAAACCCTGATCGCCTATTTCGCCACCCCGGCCTCGGTCTACGGCGCAATCTGCGAGAACCTCGCTTCGGTCAATCTGGCCGAGCGGACGCGCGCCGTCCTGGAAAAACCCATTGGCCACGACCTGGCTTCTTCGCGCCGGGTTAACGATGCAGTGGCGCAGTTCTTCCCGGAAAACCGCGTCTATCGTATCGACCACTACCTGGGCAAGGACACGGTACAGAACCTTATTGCCCTGCGTTTCGCCAACAGCCTGTTCGAAACCCAGTGGAACCAGAACCATATTTCTCATGTGGAAATCACGGTTGCCGAGAAGGTCGGCATCGAGGGCCGTTGGGGCTACTTTGATCAGGCCGGTCAATTGCGCGACATGATTCAGAACCACTTGCTGCAACTGCTTTGCCTGATCGCCATGGACCCGCCCAGCGATCTGTCGGCAGACAGTATTCGCGACGAGAAGGTCAAGGTGCTCAAGGCGCTGGCACCGTTCACGCCCGAGCGTCTGGCGACCCAGGTGGTGCGTGGCCAGTACACTGCTGGCTACAGCGAAGGCAAGGCGGTGCCGGGTTATCTGGAGGAAGAGAACTCCAACACTCAGAGCGATACTGAAACCTTCGTCGCGTTGCGTGCCGATATCCGCAACTGGCGCTGGTCGGGTACGCCGTTTTATCTGCGTACCGGCAAGCGCATGCCGCAGAAAATGTCGCAGATCGTGATCCATTTCAAAGAGCCGCCGCACTACATCTTCGCGCCTGAACAACGTTTGCAGATCAGCAACCGCCTGATCATTCGCCTGCAGCCCGACGAAGGTATTTCCTTGCAGGTGATGACCAAGGACCAGGGGCTGGACAAAGGCATGCAGCTGCGCAGCGGGCCCTTGCAACTGAATTTTTCCGACACCTACCGCAGCGCTCGTGTCCCCGACGCTTATGAGCGGTTGTTGCTGGAAGTCATGCGTGGCAATCAGAACCTGTTTGTCCGCAAAGATGAAATCGAGTACGCCTGGCAATGGTGCGATCAGTTGATCGCTGGCTGGAAGAAGGCGGGCGATGCGCCCAAGCCTTATCCGGCCGGAACCTGGGGGCCAATGAGCTCCATTGCCCTGATTACTCGTGACGGGAGATCCTGGTATGGCGATATGTGACCTTGAGCTGCCAGCAGGGCTGGTAGCACGTGATTTCGACACACCGCAGCAACTGGCTGATGCGCTGGCTGCCAACGTCGCCGAGCGCCTGAAGCAGGCAATTGGCGAAAACGGTCTGGCGACCCTGGTGGTGTCCGGTGGTCGCAGTCCGGTGGCCTTTTTCCAGAGCCTGGCCGTGCAGCCGCTGGACTGGTCGAAAGTAGTCATCAGCCTGGCTGACGAGCGTTTCGTGCCTACCGAGCATGCCGACAGCAATGCGGGCCTGCTGCAGCGCCACTTGCTGCAGGGTCCTGTGGCGAAGGCGAAGTTTCTGGGGTTGTACAGCGTGGCGGGCAGTGTCGAGGAGGCAGCGCTGGCTGCCGATCAGGCGCTGGCCGAGCTGCCACCGATTGATGTATTGATTCTGGGCATGGGCGACGACGGGCATACCGCGTCGCTGTTCCCTGGTAGCCCGAACCTGAAAGAAGCCCTTGATCTGCAAGGTGAGCGCCGCTGCCTGCCGATGCTCGCACCGAGCGTGCCGCATCAGCGCCTGACCCTGACCCGCCGCCTGTTGGCGTCGGCACGTTCGCCGATCCTGTCGGTGTCCGGCCAGGCCAAACTCGACACCCTGCGCACCGCGCTGGCGGGCGATGACCTCGCCGAGATGCCGGTGCGTGCGTTTCTCAACCCGTCTCTCGAGATTTACTGGTGCCCATAAGCAAAGGAAACGTCGCCATGACACAGAACGAAAATAATCAGCCGCTCATCAGCATGGCGAACAAGATTGCCCAGATTGACGAACTCTGCGCCAAGGCAAAGATTCTGCCGGTCATCACCATTGCCCGTGACCAGGATGTGCTGCCTCTGGCCGATGCTCTGGCCGCTGGCGGCATGACTGCACTGGAAGTTACGCTGCGCTCGGCGTTCGGTCTGAGCGCCATCCGTATTCTGCGTGAGCAGCGCCCGGAACTGTGTGTGGGCGCCGGCACCATTCTGGACCGCAAGATGCTGGCGGACGCCGAGGCGGCAGGTTCGCAGTTCATTGTGACCCCTGGCAGCACGCAAGACCTGCTGCAAGCCGCAGTCGACAGCCCGTTGCCCCTTTTGCCGGGCGTCAGCAGTGCTTCGGAAATCATGATCGGTTATGCCATGGGCTATCGCCGCTTCAAGCTGTTTCCGGCCGAGATCAGCGGCGGTGTGGCGGCAATCAAAGCCCTGGGCGGACCTTTCAACGAGGTGCGTTTCTGCCCGACTGGCGGCGTCAACGAGCAGAACCTGAAGAGCTACATGGCCTTGCCCAACGTCATGTGCGTGGGCGGCACCTGGATGATTGATAACGCCTGGGTCAAGAATGGCGACTGGGGCCGCATTCAGGAAGCCACTGCGCAGGCAATGGCGTTGTTCGACTGATTTTCAGGATTTCGGAGTCAGCCCCTTTGCGGCTGATTCCGGCAAGGAAGTTGTTGTTGGTTGTATGGCTTTGCGGTGCTCCCTGGTCCGGAGCACCGTTTTTTTCTCCCCCGGACCGCCTCTTTGTTTATCCCTTGTCTTTGAACGACTGACGCGGACGTGTGCGCAATGGGTCCAATAGCGCGCCAAGGCCGTTGTGATCGATTTCCTGCATCAATGCCAGCAAACCTCCCAGTTCACCTTTCGGAAAGCCTTCTCGCGCGAACCAGTTCAGATAATGACCTGGCAAATCGGCGATCAGCCGTCCTTTATATTTGCCGAATGGCATTTCCTGCGTCACCAGTAACCTGAGTTTCTCCGGGTTCACCTGCAAGCCTCCCATCAATACATGTCGAACAGCACGATACGTGCATTCTGCATGCAGGCCAAACGACAGATCATGCAGAAGTCACGAACAGCCAATTGTGAAAATTTCGTAACTTATTGATTTTAATCAATTATTTACATATCAAAAACTGGCACGGTGTCTGCAATTACCTATACATCGAACACTTTCGTATCAACCTGCCATTAGGAAATTATCAAATGACTGATATCAACAAAGAAGCCATCTCCGTCCTGAATGACCTGATCGAAACCAGCAAAGATGGCGAGAAAGGCTTTCACACAAGCGCTGAAGACATTAAAAACCCGGCGATTAAAGCGTACTTCATGTCTCGCTCTTCTGAGATTGCAACTGCGGTAGCAGAGCTGCAGGCAGAAGTGCGTGCCTTAGGTGGTGATCCAGAAACGTCTTCCAGTGTGTCCGGCACCCTTCACCGTGCATGGGTAGATCTGAAATCCACTCTGACTGGCAAAGATGACAAAGCAATTTTGAACGAAGTAGAGCGCGGTGAAGACGTCGCCAAGAAAGCTTACAAAGAAGCTCTCGAAAAAGCACATGCGCACAATTTTCCAGCTAGCGTTACTTCGCTGATCACAAAACAGAATGCTGGCGTTCTGGCCACTCATGACAAAGTAAAAGCACTGCGTGACGCCGCTCGTGCCGCATCGTAATTCGATGCCTCAGCGGTAATCGAAAAAACGCCAGCCAGTCTGGCGTTTTTTTATGCCCGCCGGTAGCTCATCAAACCTGATCAGTCATCTCTCTGGCAACCGAACTGCGATGCTCTACGCGGTTACGACCCTTGTGTTTGGCCTGATAAAGCGCCTTGTCGGCTATTCCGAAAAACGCCTCCAGTTTGTCTCCCTGACGCACCATCTCTGAAACGACACCGATACTCACGGTTATGGGCTGTTGTGCATCCGGAAACAGCGGCAGTGATTCAGCTGCCTTGCGGATCTTTTCGGCAATCATCATGGCTCCCGGCAATTCGGTTTCCGGCAGCACTACCACAAACTCCTCGCCGCCATAGCGTGCAACCCGGTCGCCTGGGCGACGGATATTGAAGGAGATGGTTTGTGCGATCAGGCGCAGTGCTTCGTCACCGCCCTGATGACCATGACGCTCGTTGAATGCCTTGAAATGGTCTACGTCGATCATCAGTAAAGACAGCTGTTTGCCTGAGCGCTGTGCCCGCGCCCATTCGGTTTCCATGGCTTCGTCAAGCTGGCGACGATTATCGAGCCCTGTCAAACCGTCCGTTGCAGCCAGGCTGGCCAGTGCATCCTCAGCGCGATGGCGTCGTCGCAACTCGCGACACAGCAGCCATGTCAGCCACAGGATTCCGAGACACAGTACGCTGGTAGCGGAGCCGACCAGCCAGGCATTGCGCCGCCATACGGCATACACCTCATCCTCGGACTGACCGATGACGACAACCAGCGGCAGATTGCCGACCCGGGAAAACGTATACAGCCGACGAGCGTTCAACTGCGTCGACATGGCAGCAAAGCTGCCATCTCCTTCCTGAAGAATGCGCTGAAAGTTGGGGCTGTGGCTGTAATCCTTGCCAATCAGATCTTCACCCTCCAGATCGGGGTAGCGGACGATCAGGATGCCTGCGGTATTGATCAGGTTGATACTGCTGCCGACACCCAGATTCTGGCTCATGAACAAGTGTTTGAAATACACCAGTCGCATGGCCGCACTTACCATTCCGGTGAACTCTCCATTGGGGCCTGACATGCGACGGCTGAAACTGATGCACCAGTCCTTGTAACCCCAACGGCTTTTGTACGGTGCACTGACGTGCAGACCCAGCGAAGGGTCCGCCTTGTGGTCCTTGAAATAGGAACGGTCAGAGAAATTGTCGTTTCGAGGGATGACGGACAGTGAGTCAGCCAGGATGGCGCCCTTGTTATCGAGCAATACCAGATCGCCTTTGTAAGACGCCGCAGTGGAGCGATCAAACAGGACAAGTTGTCGCAGCTCAGGTGACAGGTCCTGAAGGTCCGGACGCTGCCATGCGCTGATCATGCCTTGCAGGGAAGAGTCGTAAAGCTCTGCGTTATGCATGACGTCGGCATCAATCAATTGCACGATATTGGCCGCCGCCCGCGCCGCAGTCTGCGCTGCGTCGTCACGCTCTCGGGCCAGTAAAGACGCCACAATCCCCAGTATGGCGAACATTGACAGTGAACTGCCAAAGATCAGCATGAGTTCCGGTCGGGTCCATTTGAGCCGGTCTTGCCGAGATGACGCAAACAACATCATTGGTTGTTCTACCTGCAGACGAATGAATCTTGATAAATGGTTAAGACAGTTATCATTATTTTTATGATTTTAATGCTGGGTGTATAGCACGCTCCTTATAGCCTCATATGAATGGAATGTGAATAAAGCAAGTGTATTTAAAATGATGCGAACAGACGCACACGGACGACTGTAAAAAACAGGGGGAATAATTTATTTCTTGAAGGGATCAGCGAGGCAGCTGTATGCCGAACGTATTGACACCGTTATCGCTGTTTACGAACACGGTGCCGCCATGCATCAATGCAATGGCCTTGACGATGGCCAGCCCCAGGCCATGATTGGCGCCGCTGTTGCTGCGTGAGGCATCGACCCGATAAAAACGCTCGAACAGCCTGGGCAAATGTTCCGGGGCTATCTGCATGCCAGGATTGGTTACGCCGATACTCACATGGGCATCGCGCGACTCGATAGTTACCTCAATGACCTGACCGGCGTCGGTATGTTGCACGGCGTTGTGCAGCAGGTTGATCAACGCGCGGCGCAAGTGGGGCTTTTCAATCGGCGCGCTGGCGTCGCCCTGAACCCGGACTTGTACGTGGGCATCTTCCAGAATGAAATCCAGGTAATCCAGCGTGGTGGCGACTTCGTCTGCCAGTGACGCGCAGGTCTGTGCTTTGACCTTGGTGCCCTGATCCGCGCTGGCCAGAAACAGCATGTCGTTAATAATCGAGCGCAAACGCTCAAGCTCTTCGAGGTTTGATTGCAACACCTCGAAATAATGCTCGGCAGAGCGGCCGCGGGTCAGCGCCACCTGGGTCTGGCCGATCAGGTTGGTCAGCGGTGAGCGAAGCTCGTGCGCCACATCGGCATTGAACGACTCGAGCCTGGAGTAGGCCTGCTCGACCCGTTCCAGTGTGGAGTTGAACGAGGCTACGAACTGTTCAAGCTCCGGTGGCAGCGGCGACAGCTGCAAGCGTCCGGACAGCCGTGGCGGGGCGAGCTTCTGGACTTCCTGCGATAGGCTGGTCAACGGACGCAGGCCAATACGCGCGACCCAGTAACCAAGCGCCGAAGCCAGCAAAATACCCAGCGTGGCCAGGCTGATCAGCGCGACCAGCAGCGAGTGTTGGGTATGCCAGAATGTCTCGGTATCGATGGCGGTCAGAAAACGCAGCGCCGGGCGCTGTTCCTTGGCCGGGAATTCGCTGACCAGCACCTTGAATGCGAACGGGTGATCGGCCAGCTTCAGGTCATGCATACCCGGTGCGCCTTGCGCGAAACGACGAATGTTCGCGTCCGGGTTGCCGAATTCGTACAGCGGGTTGTCGCTGACTACCCAGAAACGCAAGCGCTTGTCTTCCTCGCTGAGCAACTCCAGTTTTGCCTTGATCTTGCCCCAGTGCTCCGGGTTGCCGAAACGTCCGACAGCCGATTCCAGAACACTGTAGCGCGCATCGACTTCGGCACGCGGCAACAGGTCCAGGCTCTTGTCGACCTGCAGGTACAAGGCCCAGCCGATCAGCAGGAATACCACCAGTGCCACCAGCGCGAACAGCCCGCTGAGGCGCAGGGCGATCGAATCAACCCGCACTGCGGTTCTCCAGCACGTAGCCCATGCCACGAATGGTGTGCAGCAGTTTGTGTTCGTGAGGACCGTCCAGCTTGGCCCGCAAGCGTTTGATCGCGACTTCGACCACGTTGGTATCACTGTCGAAGTTGATGTCCCAGACCATCTCGGCGATTGATGTCTTGGAGAGGATGTCGCCCTGGCGTCTGGCCAGCACGCTGAGCAGCGAAAACTCCTTGGCGGTCAGGTCCAGACGCATTCCGGCGCGGGTCGCCTTGCGGCTGATCAGGTCGATCCATAGGTCGGCGATGGTGATCTGCACCGGTTCGTGGCCGCCGCTGCGGCGGGTCAGGGCCTGCAGGCGGGCGACCAGTTCCAGAAAGGAAAACGGTTTGCCGAGATAGTCATCGGCACCTTCGCGCAGGCCGCGAATGCGGTCATCGACCTGCTCGCGAGCGGTCAGCATGATGACGGGCGTCTGCTTGCGCGCACGCAACGCACGCAACACGCCAAAGCCGTCCAGGCCGGGCAACATCACATCAAGAATGATGATCGCGTGGTCGTTCTCCAGCGCCAGGTGCAGACCTTCGATGCCATCGCGCGCCACGTCGACGGCGTAGCCCTGTTCGGTCAGGCCGCGACGCAGGTAGTCTGCGGTTTTCTCTTCGTCTTCGATAATCAGCACGCGCATCGGGTGACTCTCACTTGTGAAGGGCCAGCGCGGGTGCGGCGGGCGCCGGGTGGCGTTTATGAAACAGCCGCTCCAGTTGCAGGTAAATGACCGGCGTAGTGAACAGGGTCAGCATCTGGCTCACCAGCAGGCCACCGACCACTGCGATACCCAACGGTTGACGCAGTTCGGCACCGACCCCGAAACCCAGCATCAGCGGCAGTGCGCCGAGCAGGGCGGCAAGGGTGGTCATGATAATCGGTCGGAAGCGGGTAATGCAGGCCTCATAAATGGCCTCCTGTGACGACAGGCCCTGCTCACGCTGCGCTTGCAGGGCAAAGTCCACGAGCAGAATGCCGTTCTTCTTGACGATGCCGATCAGCAGCACGATGCCGATCAGGGCCATGATCGAGAAGTCCTGCCCCATCATCCATAGCAGCAACAGCGCGCCGATACCTGCCGAGGGGAGGGTGGAGATAATGGTCAGCGGGTGCACGAAGCTTTCATAAAGCACACCCAGAATGATGTACACCGCCACCAGCGCGGCGAGAATCAGCCACGGCTGGTTGGCCAGCGAACTCTGGAATGCCTGCGCCGCACCCTGAAAACTGCCGATGATCGAGGCAGGCATGCCGATCTCTTTCTTGGCCTGATCGAGCATGCTTACCGCGTCGCCCAGTGCGACTCCGGACGCCAGGTTGAATGACAGGTTGGCAGCCGGGAACATACCGTCGTGGCTGATCGACAGCGGGCCCATGCGCGGCGCACTGACTTTGGCCAGTGCCGACAGCGGCACCATTTCATTGGTCAGCGGTGAGCGCAGGTAGAAGTAAGCCAGGCTTTCGGCCTTGCCACGCTGCTGGGCATCCAGTTCGAGGATCACTTTGTACTGGTTGACTTCGGTCTGGTATTCGCTGATCTGCCGCTGGCCGAACGCATCGTACAGCGCCTGATCGACGTCGGCGGTGGTCAGGCCGAATCGCGCGGCAGCACTGCGATCAATATCGATATGGGTGACGCTGCCGCCCAGTTGCAAGTCGTTGGACATATCGCGAAACGCCGGATTGCTGCGCAGCTTTTCAGTCAGCCGTTGCGTCCAGGTGTTGAGCAATTCGCCGTCGTTGCTCTTGAGCACGTACTGATACTGACTGCGGCTCGGCCCGGAACTCAGGTTGATGTCCTGCCCGGCGCGCAGATACAGAACGATGCCGGGGACCTTTGCCAGTTTGGGGCGCAGGCGGTCAATGAACTCACTGACCGACACATCGCGTTCAGAGCGCGGCTTGAGCGAGATCCAGAAGCGACCGTTGGCGATGGTCTGGTTGCTGCCTGACACACCGACTGAATGCGAGAACGCCAGCACTGCCGGGTCTGCACCGACGATTTTTGCCAGTTGCAGGTGTTTTTCCACCATGTCCGGGTAGGAAATGTCGGCAGCGGCCTCGGTGGTGCCGAGTGCAAAAGCAGTGTCCTGAACCGGAAAGAAGCCCTTGGGTATGAGGATGTAGCCGACCACCGCAAGCGCCAGGGTCAGGCCGAACACGCCGAGCATCAGTCGCTGATGGGCCAGCGCCTTACGCAAGCCTCGCTCGTAGGAAGCCAGCAAACGTTCACCGAAGCCCGGCTTCTGATGCGGGTTGTGCGTGGGGGCGCGCATGAACAATGCCGCAAGGGTTGGCGCCAGGGTCAGGGAGACGATCACCGAAATCAGGATGGTTGCCGTGGCGGTCAGGGCGAATTCCTTGAACAGCCGCCCGACCACGCCGCCCATGAACAACAGCGGAATGAACGCCGCCACCAGCGAGAAACTGATCGACACCACAGTAAAACCGATTTCCCCCGCGCCCTTTATGGCGGCCTCGCGCGTGCCTTGTCCGGCTTCAAGGTGGCGATGGATGTTCTCCACCACCACGATAGCGTCGTCCACCACGAACCCGACCGCGACCACGATGGCTACCAATGTCAGGTTGTTCAAGCTGAAGCCGAACAGGTACATCATCGCAAAGCTGGCGATCAGCGATACCCCGAGCACCGCGCTGACGATCAGCGTGGCCGACAGCTGGCGCAGAAACAGCGCCATGACCGCCACCACCAGCAGCACTGCGATCATCAGGGTCAGTTCCACTTCGTGCAGCGAGGCACGAATGGTGCGGGTCCGGTCGTTGAGTACCGAGACCTCAACGGTGGCCGGGAGCATTTCCTGCAGCCTTGGCAGTTCACGCTGAATGCGGTCCACGGTGTCGACAATGTTGGCGCCCGGCTGACGAAAAATAGCGATGTTGACGCCTTGCTGGTCGCCGGACCAGGCCTTGACGTAGGCGTTTTCCGAACCCGCGACCACCCGCGCCACATCCTTGAGCTGGACGGGGGCGCCGTTCTTGTAGGAAACGATCAGTTGCGCGTAGTCCTGCGGCTTGAACAACTGGTCGTTGGACGACAGTGTCGAAATGCTGTCCTTGCCGTATAAGGCACCTTTGGCCAGGTTAAGGCTGGTCTGTTGCACCGCCAGGCGAATGTCGGCCAGGGTCAGCCCCAGCGCGGCCAGTTTTTCGGGGGCGGCCTGCACACGAATCGCTGGCCTTTGCTGACCGGTGATGAACACCTGGCCCACGCCTTCGATCTGGCTGAGCTGGCGCGCCAGGATGGTTTCGGTGACATCGCTCAGCTCCGTGCCGGGCATCAGGCTGGAGCTGACACTGAGGATCAGCACCGGACTGTCAGCCGGGTTGACCTTGCGCCAGGTCGGCAAGCTCGGCATGTCGGCTGGCAGGCGTCCCGCAGCAGTGTTGATGGCAGCCTGGACTTCCTGGGCGGCAGTGTCGATGCTTTTGTTGAGGGTGAATTGCAGCGTCAGGTTGGTGGACCCCAGCGCGCTGCTGGAGGTCATCTGGGTCATGCCGGGGATCGCGCTGAACTGCACTTCCAGCGGTGTGGCAACCGAAGACGCCATGGTTTCCGGGCTGGCACCGGGCAGCTGCGCGGTAACCTGTATGGTCGGGAACTCCGCTTCCGGCAACGGCGCAATCGGCAGTCGTGGAAAGGCAATGACCCCTAGCAGTACCAGTGCGAAGGTCAATAACAAGGTGGCCACCGGGTGGTCGATGCACCACGCCGATACCGAGCCTCGGCCACTCATCGTGCGTGCTCCACTTGCGCGCTTGCCACATCCGGGGCGGGTGCGCTGACCACTTCGACAGTTGCCCCCGGCCGCAGCCGCGACTGGCCGTCGCTGACCAGTACATCTCCGGCGTTTGGCCCGCTGATCAACGTCTGCTCGCTGTCCTGATAAAGCACCTTGACCGGTACCACTTCCACTTTTTTATCAGCAGTGAGTCGATAGACGAAGTGCTGATTGATCCCGCGCTGCACTACTTGTGGCGGTACTTTGAGCGAGTTGAGTTCGACACCGGTCTGGATCTTCACCGTGACCAACTGCCCAGGCCAGAGTTGTTCGCCGGGGTTTTTGAATTGAGCCTTGGCGCGGATCGTGCCGGTGGTTGCCGAAACCTGATTGTCGATCAGCGAAAGCGTGCCTTCGCCCAGTAGCAGGCCATTTGCTGCGCCGTCGCCCTGATACGCCTTGACGGTCGCAGCGCTACGCTCGGCAATCAGCCCCTGCAGGGTCGGTAACATCTGCTGAGGCAGAGAGAATTCCACCGCAATCGGGTCGATCTGTGTCACCGAAAACAGCCCGGTAGCATCGCCGACGCGCAGGAAGTTGCCTTCATCGACATTGCGGATGCCGACCCTGCCCGTAACCGGCGAGCGAATCTGGGTGTAGGAGAGCTGCACCTGTGAGGCGTTGATGCTTGCTTCGTTGCCTTTCGCCGTGGCTTCGAGTTGCCTGACCAGTGCCTGCTGCTGATCGAATGTCTGGCGCGAAATGCCATTGTCCTGAGTGAGTTGGCGATAGCGCTTCAGGTCCAGTTGCGCGACATCAAGCTGCGCCTTGCTCTGCGCCAGCTGCGCGCGTGCCTGCTCCAGCGAGGCGCGGATCGATCGATCATCCAGCGTCGCCAGCAACTCGCCGGCCTTGACCTGTTGACCTTCATTGACCAGCACGCGCGTCAGTACGCCATCTACCTGAGGACGGATCACCACACTTTGCAGTGACAGCACCGAACCGATACCTGTGACGAAACGTGGTACGTCCTCAATGCTGACCGTGATCACCTTCACAGGCACCGCAGTCACGGAGTTTTTCGGGAGTGTAGCGGGGCGTGTCAGTTTCCATCCGGCAATGGCCGCGCAGGCTATCAGCAGGACTACAGCGGTGACGGTCAGGGTCTGTCTGCGCATATGAAGAAAACGCCAAATGTCGGTACGGGAGTAATATTTTTTTAGGGCTTCCTTATAGCCTGCAAACCCGGTCAGCAGAATGACTTTTAGCTGTCAGGTTTGTCAGGAAGCCTCCACCGCGCATAGCGTGCAGTCAAGAAAATCCGCTAACGGACGATATCTATGTTGAAGAGATATTTGTCCAGATGTTTATAAAGTCCTAAGAGTTTTCCTACATTTTCCTAGGCCGGCTTCTGGCAGTTAATTCTCCCATCAACTTAACTCACTGTATGAGCCTATAAGTGGAGAACGCCATGAACAGTAAAAAAACGACCTGGAAATTTATGTTGAGGTGTTTGTTTCTTCGTCAAGGTTTGGGGGCCGTCATGGTGTCGATTCCCTTGCTGGCTGCGCCTGCTTTTTCATGGGCAAAGGACGGCGCATTGACGTTGCATGGCAGTATCGTCAACAGCAGTTGCGTGATTTCCGACATTAATGTGAATGCGCCTGTTGCTCATGCGCGCATTTTGCAAGTTGCACCGGGCATCAATATGCAGGTGAGCACTGAACACAATGCATGTGGTGATCAGGCGGTGCCCTTTGTCGCGCAGTATCAGGTACTTCCGGTCGCCGAGACCGACGGCGAGGCCCTGCAGGCCCGCGCTGGAGTCATCACGTTGAGCTATCAATAAATACAGATCTGTATTATTTTTTCGACCGGACTGTCACCCACGCTTAAGTGACGGTCCGGTGTCCGGTCAGCCCTTTCAAAACTGATACCGCCGTGATTTAAAACATCGGCGCCCCACTGTTTAACAGCCGTAATTAGCCTACTTGCGCAAGACGCCTGGTTATTCCTACAGACCTGTCCTGCGTGTCGTGTTGTGTTGTCTGCGGGTTAAAAGTTATCCAGCTGACAGCATCGAAATAGACCTGGATCTATAGTGCTCACCGTCCGATAGCGGGCACACACGACATAACACAAGGAAGGTCGTTAGCATGAAAAAGCTTTCTCTTACATTGGCAGTTCTGGGCGTAATGGGCGTTGGCATGGCGGGTACCGCCAGTGCGGCGAACAACGGAAAAATGGTCTTCAACGGCACCCTGACCAATATCTCCTGCGATGTGGGACCGGGCACGGGCGTCAGTGCGGGCACCAACCCTGGCGAAATCAATGTCGACCTGGGTAACGTCTCCTTCTCTGATATTGGTGTATCGAGTGAAAGTCGATTCGAAACGGCTACGCCTATTCAACTGCTGGTCAACTGTAGCGCGGGCGCAGATCAATACAGCATGGTCAAGATGCGCCTTACTGCCCGTAACGGCAGCGGTCTGGACAATAATGATGCCAAACTTCTGCGCACTACCGGCGCGGCAGATGGTGTCGGTATCGGCCTGCTCAATACCTCCAGCGTTCTGATGGACCTGAGCGGTGCTGAAACCGTCGACACCACGCTCATCAAGGATGGTGCCGGCGGCGCGACTGCTGAAATAAATTTTGGCGCGGTCTATGTGCTTAACGGCACGCCGACCAATCCGGGTAATGCCGACGGCTTCCTGCCGTTCGTGATGGATTACGAGTAACCGTGTCGGACAGGGCGGGCACGGCTCGCCCTGTCCCTTATCGAATTCAAGGCGAACGCCAGTATGTTTCCTGTTTTTTTTCGCTACACGATGCTTGTTGCGCTAGTGTGCTGTGCGTCCTCTGTTCAGGCGGGCATCGTATTGAATACGACGCGCGTCATTTATCAGGGTAATGAAAAAGAGGTCAGTCTGGGTGTTCATAACAGTGGCGGGGGAGAGATTCTCCTGCAGTCCTGGCTTGAATCTCCGACAGTGGCGACCAACAAGACTGATAACAACGACACCCCAGCGTATTTGCCTTTTATCGTCACGCCTGCGCTGACGCGCATGGCCGGAGGTGGCAAGCAACTGTTGCGCATCATTCATTCCGGTGCAGACATGCCCACTGATCGTGAATCAGTGTTATGGCTCAATGTGCAGGAAATCCCCCAGACTGCTGCCGAGAACACACTGCAGATTGCGATACGTCAGCGCATAAAAGTGTTCTTTCGGCCTGACGGTTTGCAGGGCGATCCGCAGCAGGCACCTGAACAGCTGAACTGGCAATCAATCGATAACGCGGGTGTGCAGGTGGAAAATCCAGGGCCCTATCACGTGTCCATGCTGAGGATTTCCATACGCCAACACGATAGTGAACTTGCCCGTCTCGACAGTCAGATGCTTGCCCCCCATCAACAGCTGCGTATCCCGTTGCTGCACACACCGGGAAGTGCGCCGTTGCTGGTGAGTTTCGTGAGTATCAATGACTACGGCGGGCAAGTGCCTTATCAAGTGACACTGGCCGATAAAGAACCGGGTCATGCCCACAAGGCCTTGCCTCGGTAACCTGCCGCATCACACATCAGCGTTAACTGTTCAAACCGTTGGGCCTGCGTGACAAACCGGCCCGGCAGACCTGCGTCTGTGTAAAGGATTGCGCGGCGCGCGCGACAGCCGAAGTAGAGTGAAGACCGCTATGGAATGGCGCAAAAAAGATCATAAGGGAGTCATTGCACAGTTCGCTCTGCCTCACCCACGACACTGTCCGCTGGGTATCGGCCTGGGGTTGACGTTGATGTTTTCGCTCAGCGCGTTCGCAGCCTCGCCTGGCGGTACTCGGGCTGACGGGACAGTCAAATTCAATACGGCATTTATCCAGGGAAGCGATCAGCCGCCTGACCTCCAGGAGTTTCTGCGTACCAACAGCGTACTGCCCTGCACTTATCGGGTTGATATTTACGTCAATCGCAAACTGAGCGGCAGGCGAGATATCGCCTTTTCAAAAAATCGGGTGTCAGGCCTGATTGAACCCTGTCTGTCGCTTGAAATGCTACAGAGCTTCGGTCTGGATCTGAGTCGCCTGCTTTCAGATGAAGGCGCTGCTCAGGGCTGTTTCGATTTGCCTGCGCGTGTCGAGTTTGCGCGCGTCGACTATCAGCCCGGTGCGCTGCGACTCACTATCAGTGTGCCGCAAGCCGTTATGTCGCGGGGCGCTCGCGGTTATGTTTCACCGGAGCTTTGGGATCAGGGTGAGACGGCAGGTTTTATCAATTACAACGCCAATGGCAGCAGACGCCGTAACAAGGGTCTGGAAACGGACCAGTATTATCTCGGGATGCGAAATGGCCTGAACCTCGGGGCCTGGCGATTGCGCAATGAGTCCTCGCTGGTCGGCGGCAGTGATCGGCCCTGGCGTTATCGCAGCAATCGTACTTTCGCGCAGCGTGACATCACTTTCCTGAAAAGCCAGTTCACGGTGGGGGAGACCTTCAGCGACTCGCAGGTTTTCGACAGTGTTCGCTTCAAGGGCGCAGCACTGGCTTCTGACGATGGCATGCTGTCCGACAGCGAGCGCGCCTACGCCCCGGTCATCCGCGGGATTGCCGAGACCAACGCGACGGTGGAAGTTCGTCAGAACGGTTTTCTGCTGTACAGCGGCAGTGTTTCACCAGGGCCTTTCGAAATTGCCGATATCTACCCCAGTGGTTCCAATGGTGATTTGTCGGTGTCGGTCATTGAGGCCGATGGGCGCGTACGGACTTTTACCCAGGCCTACGCATCGCTGCCGATCATGGTCCCCTGGGGATCCTTGCGCTACAGCCTGGCCGTCGGGCAGGTCGATAACAGTAATGATGTTCAAGCCTCTCCCGACTTTGCCAGCACAGCCCTGATCTATGGGCTTTCCGAGCGGATTACCGGGTTTGGGGGGCTGCAGCTGGCCGAAGATTATCAGGCCGCGAATATAGGTGCCGGGATCAATACCGGGCTGGGCGCAGTGTCGCTGGATATCACCCGATCTGTCAGTCAGGTTGCTCAACAGTCGCGCAGCGGCCAGAGCATACGGGTGCGCTATGCCAACACGCTGGACGTTACCGACACCACTCTGGCCGTGGCAGGTTACCGCTATTCCACTGAAGCGTACCGGACCCTGAGCCAGCACATCAGCGATACCGACCCGCAGAGACATGCGCTGTCCACTGGCCTGGCTCGGGATCGGCTTGAGCTAAGTGTTACCCAGATAGTGTCGAGCCACGCCGCATCGCTGAGTCTGACCGCTTCCGAGCAGCGCTACTGGAATCTGCCCGGCAAGCCCCGGCAACTTTATCTGTCCTATAACGCTGCCTGGCAGACCGTCAATTACAGCCTGTCCATTGAACGCAACGAGGACTTCGGGCAAAACGGTGAAGCGAGCACCGACAATCGTGTTGCCTTGAGCGTGACCCTGCCACTCGGATCGAGCCCTGGTTCGTCGCGACTGTCTTTCAATGCCGTGCGCGACAGCACCGGTGAGTACAACGCTCAGACCGGGCTCAACGGCCAGGTGCTGGGGGATCGTGATACGTTTTATTCGGTACAGGCCGGGCATGACAGCAGCTCCGGCAGTTTCGGTGCCGGGAAGATCAGTACCACCACCGGGTTCGGTCGCTTCGAGGCAGGTTATAGCCAGGGCCAGGACTACGATGCATTCAGCCTGTCTGCGGCGGGTTCGCTGGTGGCTCACCCCGGAGGTGTGAACCTGGGGCAGGCGCTGGGTGAAACCTTCGCCCTGGTTCAGGTTCCGGACGTCAGCGGGGCTCGGTTGAAGTCCTTCAGTAACGTCGAAACCGCAGGCAACGGCTATGCGGTTCTGCCCTATGCGCAGGCCTACCGGACCAATTGGGTCAGCCTGGATACCCGCCAGTTGGGTGCTGATGTCGACCTGGAAAATGCCATCACCCAGCTCGTACCGCGCCGGGGAGCGATACCGTTGGTGCGCTTCAAAGCCGTTGTGGGCCGCCGGGTCCAGTTTGAACTGGTCCGCGCCGACGGTAGCAAAATACCGCTGGGTGCCAGTGTCGAGGATGAACAGGGCAGGGCGCTGGCGGTGGTCGACCCAGGCAGTCAGGCGTTGGTGCTCAGTGAGCAGGATGTCGGCAGCTTGCGGGTTCGCTGGTCTGATCAAAGTTGTCAGGCAGCATTCTCGCTGCCGCCCAGAGATCCGACCCGTGCCTACGAGCGGATCAGGGTGACATGCCAATGAGCGCCCTTGCTGATTCATGCCCGGCAATGTTGGCGGTGCTGCTGCTGATGGGCAGCGTTGGCGCACAAGGGGCGATTTCGCTGAGCGGCACACGGCTGGTCTTTGATGGCCAATATCACGAAGCCAGTATTGAGGTGCGCAACCGAGGTGATTCCGAGGCACTTTTTCAGGCATGGATAAGTGATGCCCGCGATGACGACGACACTCCCCAGGCTCGGCGCAGTACGCTGCCGTTCGTGGTCACGCCACCGCTTTCACGTCTGCCGGTGGGTGGCAGGCAGGCCCTGCGCGTGTTGTATCAGGGCACAGGCATGCCGCAGGGGCGTGAGTCACTGCTGCATTTGTATGTGCTTGAGGTGCCCCGACGGCAGGAAGGCGTTCGCCAACTGAATGTTGCCGTGCGCCAGCGCATCAATGTGTTTTACCGGCCCATTGGTCTAGAGGGGGGATCCGGCTGACACGGGCGCAAAGTTGCTGTGGACACTGACTCATGACGAGGCAGGCGTTTCCTTACTGACGGTCAGTAACCCAATGCCTTATCACGCTTCCCTGCAAGCGTTGCGCATCGACGCTTTTCAAATCAGCGAGTACCTGTTGCTGGCACCGGGTGCCCATTCTGAAATGGTTGTGCCGGCGAGCGTTCTGCCTTCTGCAAACCGCCGTTTTTCATACAAAGCGCTGACCGACTACGGCGGTCAGCGAACTTATTGCACACCGCTCAAGGGGCATGCGGTCTTTACAGCCCGCCTGCTGGAGAACAATTCCTTTCAGGACGAATGCTGATATGAAACTACTGTCTGCCAGACGCTGGCTGCGCTCCACTGTGGTGTTGCTGATGCTGAATCCGACTTCCGTCTTCGCGTTGGTCTGTACCACCCAGGGGACGGGCGAAACCGAAATTCACGATGATCTGGGTAGTACGGTGGCGATCCCGGAGTCGATTCCCAACGGGGAGGTAGTGTGGCGTTCCGAGCCTGTGAATGTTCAGGTCGAATGTGCCAAGGAAGGCTCGCAGTCTGTCGAGGAAGAAATTTTCATCTACCTGAATCCGGACAATCGTTTGATCGGTCAGGGTATCCGCGCTGGCATGACACTTCAGGGTACCGATTACCTGCAAGGCAGTGGACGGGTCAGTACCGGGAGTTACCTGCCTGTCTGCCATGAAGGCGATAGCAATATCGAAAATTGTCCAAAGGTGCGCTTCAATCTGGCGTTTTCCGTGTTTATTCAGAAGTTCGGCGCAACACCACCCTCTGGGGTGGCCAGTGATCTGCTGGATTACCGGTTTTTTCAACTGGGTGGTGCGACGGACTCCAGCCGGGTGCCGGGACGCAGCCTCAGTTACGTGATCAACAACCTGCGGGGGCTGCGGTTCGTGGCCTGCGACGCCGACCTGCAGGTGCTCCCGGAAACCGTGGAGTTCGGCGACGTTGCCATACACGAGGTGACTATTGGCAAGGTGATCGCCATACAGACATTTTCTCTGCTGACCAGCCGCACGTGCGATTCGCCTTTCAGCATTGATGCGCGTTTCAGGCCGGTGACAGGCAGTCTGTCGGGCGAACTGCTCGTTCCCTCTGGCAACGACTCACTGGGAATTCGCATTGCCAGTGCCGTCAATGGCCAGCCGTTACGTTACAACGAGCCGTTCCATCTGGCGGAACTGCTGGGCGAAACCAACGCTGCCAGTGCTGACTTCAATGCGCAATTGCTCTGGAATACCAACACACCAAGGCCGGGTCCGTTCAATGCCGAGATCATGGTCGATCTGTTCTACAAATGACGGCGACAGGAGGCTCGGGCGGTTGCGCGGCGATTGATGTATGCTGCGCGACCGCGGGCATGTGCCCGGCCAATTCGACTTTCTGGTGACACCATGACCACTCCTGGACAACCCACTGTTCAAGACGCCGCAGCCGACTCCAACGCAGACACTGAAAAGAAGGCTGTCATTGCGCCTTTCAGCTTTCCGTTCAAGCCTTCGGAGTTTGCCCAGGCCAAAAAGGAACCCGCATGGCATCAGAAAGCCAACAAGCATGGCCATTACAAAACCCCTGGCGTAGCACCGGCGGGCACGCGCAGATCGATGGGCAAGCGCTGATCGCGTGAGTAATCCTGTTCAGGCTGCCTGCAAGGGTATGAACAGGTAGGAAACCGGCTCCCGATCCGTAACGTCGGCACCCTCCTGTTGCAGGGTGTCCAGAACCTGCTGTCCCGCCACATGAAATTCCCAGTGCGCGCCATTGGGTTGCATATCCTGCGCACGGTTTGCGACTTCCGCGATGGCGGTCGCAAATGCGTTCATGTCCGGCAGATACGCGACGAAGCCGTTGCCCTTGAGGGCGGTGGTGCGTATGCCCAGTTTCTGACAGATCAACTGTTTGGTCTCTATCTCATCCCGATCGGCCTGACGGGATTGTTCGATCAAGTCCATCAATTGCGTATCAACCAGCCTGTCGCCAACGATCAGGTCGGGGCCCTGCTCCCAGGACTCTGGCGGGCAGCCCTTGGTTTCGGGGCGCAAGGGAATGTGCGGATTGATTTCCATCGGATAGATCCGGCACACTAGCGGCCTGCGCTCGTAAATGCGACACAGGTTTTTCTCGTCAAGATTCCGGCAACGCCCAACGTTGTAGGCCGCGAAGGTGATCGCCACAAAGGCTGTGGTGCTGCCGCTGTTCACCTGCGTCGAGCGACGGCTGGCATGGGTCAGTTGGGTCTCGGACACACCATAGCCATTGCTTAGAAACGCTTCGGTCAAGACAATCACGTTGCCGCCGTCTGCCGCCCATTGCGCGGCTTCGCCGAGCGTGAGAGGCACGTGGTGGTCGGTGCAGCAACCGCCGCAACCCACACAGGAAAACTTGGTGTCCATTGTCTCGATGACCCTTTCAGAGCTGCGCGCCGAGCGACAACAATTGGTCACTCTCCCGGCTGATGCAGCTCAGGAAGCAAGTTGTGCGCCAGTCGCTGGTTGAGTCAACGGGCCCGTCAGGCTTCGGGGATATCGAAACGTTTCAGGTAGGACATCCCTGATTTCTCGTAAAGACGCCGTGCCTTGAGGTTGTTTTCCATGACGTGAAGATCGACCGCTGTTTCGCCACACTTACTCAAATGGGCGAACAGGTGGTTGAGCAGAGCGAAACCGATCCCGCTATGTCGCACATCGGGATGCACGACCAGGTCTTTGATGAATGCGCTGGTCCAGCAGACGATCACGCCCACCACCGTTTCGTCGAGCATGGCCAGAAAGCACCGCGACGTGTCGAATTCAGGGTCTTGTTCGAAGGCGGCTCGCCAGTGCGGATAATCCGGCACGCTGCCTGTCGCGCTGGCATGACCCAATGTCAGCAGGCGGTGAACCTCTGGGGCTTGCTCAAGGGTGAAAGGTCGCGGCAGGACGCGCGGCGGCCAGACCGCGGATGGTACTGGTAACGCGAGATTCCGACGCATCAGCCAGTAATGTCCGGCAGATGCATCGGTCAGGTTCGGACGTTGCGTCGGTGCGCGCTCCGGGATCAGAGCCCTTGGGCGACCACCGTACGTGCGGCCTCGATCAGGCATTTGGTCAGCTCGGGTGACGAGAACTTGGTCAGCACAGCGTTGGCCCCGGCGATCTGCGACTTCTCGCTGTTCATCGCGCTGTCGAGCGAGGTGTGCAAGAGGATATACAGATCGCTGAAGTCGGGCGTGTCGCGAAGAGTACGGGTGAGCGCGTAGCCATCCATCTCCGACATCTCGATGTCGGAAACCACCACGTTGATCTGCCGATCAGTACCTTGAAGATCCAGCAAAACGTCGATGGCTTCCTTGGCACTGCGCGCCGTGTGGCATTCGATGCCCAGATTGCGCAAGGTGATGATCGACTGCTGCAGGGCAACCTGGCTGTCATCGACGACCAGAATTCGCGCCTTGCTGAGCATTTCGGCATCCTCTTTGGCCAGCTCCGTCGACTGCACGACGATTTGCGCCGGAGCAATACCGTGAATCACTTTTTCGATATCCAGAACCTGTACCAGCACGCCATCGACCTGAGTGACCCCGGTGATGAACGATTTGCTGCTCGACCCATAGGGTGGAGGACGGATATCGGTGGTCAGGCAGTGCACAATCTTGCTCACGGCCTGAACGTGCAGGCCCTGTTTGGAGCGGCTGACGTCGGTAACGATCAGGCAGCCACCGTCGGGATCGGCCAGAGGGCGCTCACCGATTGCACGACTCAGGTCAATGACCGACAGTGATGAGCCGCGCAACGTGGCGATACCTTTGACGTGCGGGTGCGATTCGGGAAGATGGGTCAGGGGAGGGCAGGGAATGATCTCACTGACCTTGAGCAGGTTGATCGCCATCAGCTTGCCGCTGCGCAACGTGAAGAGGAGCAGCGAAAGTGAATCTGCTCGGACGTTCTTGGACATATGAACCTTCTGGCTGTAGGTGTTTCGTCGCCTGGAAGCGGCAAACAACTTTCTATGACAGGTTATCGACCTGCGACGAGCAGGCTTGAGGATTTTTAACGGACGGCTGGCCGCGCCGCTCGCTGGTCCTTGAAAGTTGTTTCAACACGTAACGGCAGCCGGCATAAGCTGCCAGTGCAAGCGTGAATAGTGGCAGTCTGGCTCCGGTCCAGTCAAACCGGGCGAGATGCGGCACACTGTCGCTCTGCGCATTCCGACAGTCAGCGTCGCAGGTTCGTACGCGACTGTGCTTTGACATCAGCATGCCCTGCGGCAAAATACCGCAGCTATATATAGAAGAGATGGTGCGACATAGTGACGCACCCTCTATATATAGAAGCGTTTTTCATCCAGCCCTTGGCGAAGACCGCCTGGTTGATCGCACAGGTACTGCTCAGACCATCCAGCGGGCAAATGTGCCCGTATAGCTGGCGAGCGCTTGAGTTGCAGAATCAGACAGATGATCATCGCGCACGCTTCGGTACGGTCGGGCCATGCACTCCTGTTTCAGGCTTCGCCCTTACATTGCAGGGCGTTGACCAACCACCTCATCAGTTCAGTAAGGTATGTGAATGAGCGACAACACGTTGTACCTGAGACGCGAAAAGCGCTTTCTGGTTTTGCTGGGGATTATCTGCCTGGCTCTGATCGGCGGTGCCCTGTACATGCAGATCGTGCTGGGCGAGGCGCCTTGCCCGCTATGCATCCTGCAGCGCTACGCACTGCTGTTCATCGCCATTTTTGCGTTCATCGGCGCTGCCATGTCCGGACGTCGCGGCGTTACGGTGTGTGAAACGCTGGTCACCCTCAGCGCATTGGGCGGAATTGCCGCGGCCGGTCGGCATGTATGGATACTTGCCCATCCGTCCGACAGTTGCGGTATCGACGTCCTGCAACCGATCGTTGATGGCCTGCCATTGGCTACACTGTTCCCAACAGGGTTTCAGGTCAGCGGTTTCTGCACGACGCCGTATCCGCCGGTCCTCGGATTATCACTCGCGCAATGGGCGCTGGCAGCGTTTGTTCTGACTGCAGTTCTGGTACCGGCGTGCATCATTCGTAACCGCCGCAAACCTTACTAAATACAGGGGCTTTCGAGAAAAAAGCCCCGTGATTACGGGGCTTTTTTTGGGTGAAATGACGTGTTTGGAGGGTGATTGTTACGCATTGAGAGAATAACTGTTACAAAATTAGGCATAGTAATTAAAAATTTACGTATCTACAATCCCCACCACTTGTCGTCCAGCCTGGCTGAACGATCAGCATTTTGAGGCTAGGAGCGTCCCCTGTGCACTCTGAACAGGCAGCGCAACGCTTGCCTCTGAGGGCGTATGATGGCCGCGTCGAAAGCGTCTGCCCGATATTTTGGGCAGTTCCAGCAACTCAAAAAACAAGAATCCATAGCTAAACCCGGACTTGTCGATATGCCGCTGTGCGTACTGGCAGGCCCTTGTTCAATTCAAAAAAATTAGCCGGCACTGGCAGGGCGAAGTGTTGGCGGTCGAAACCCAACTGCACCGCGCAAGCTGCTTTTAGAGGTCGTGAAATGAGTAAAAAAAGGTACCCCAGGTTTTTTGGCTTCTTGGCCCTTTTCTGTATGCTTTTGCTCAGTGGATGCGATGGCGTACCTCTGCTCGATCCAAAAGGGCAGGTGGGTATCGAGCAGCGGAACCTGATCGTAATCGCTACGTTGCTGATGCTGATTGTCGTGATCCCGGTCATTCTGATGACCCTGATCTTCGCATGGAAGTATCGCGCTTCGAACAAGGCCGCCAAGTACACGCCGGACTGGTCCCACTCCACCAAGATCGAAATCGCAGTCTGGGGCGTACCCATGCTGCTGCTGGTCTTCCTGGGGTACATCACTTACGTCTCTACTCACTCGCTGGACCCTTACCGTCCGCTTGAGTCGGACGTGAAGCCGATCACCATTCAGGCGATCTCGGTCGACTGGAAGTGGGTATTCGTCTATCCGGACTACGGCATCGCCACGGTCAACAAGATCGTGTTCCCAGCCAAGACCCCGATCAATTTCCAGGTTACCTCGGACAGCGTGATGAACTCCTTCTTCATCCCTGGTCTGGGTGGTCAGATCTACGCAATGGCGGGCATGCACACCAAGCTGCATCTGATTGCCAACGAAAATCACGAATTCAACGGTATTTCGGCCAACTACAGTGGCGCGGGCTTTACCGGTATGAAGTTCAAGGCTATCGCCACCAGCCAGGCTGATTTCGACAGCTGGGTCAGCGAAGTCAAGAGCTCACCTAAAAAGCTTGGCACGGCCGAATACGCCGAGTTGATCAAGCCGAGCGAACGCAACCCTGTCGAACTCTTTTCCTCGGTCACCCCGAACCTGTTCCAGATCGTCATCGACAAGTATGAAGGTATGAATCCAGGCAAGAAGGTTGTTGCTGGTGAGAAGGAAGTGGCCGGTGACGCTGGTGCGGAAAAAGGCAAAAATTCAGCTGCTGGGGCAGAGGAGTAAACGATGTTTGGCAAATTAAGTCTGGAAGCGGTGCCGTTCCACGAGCCGATAGTCATGGTGACACTTGCCATGATTGCGCTCGGCGGCATTGCGGTTGTCGGGTTGATCACCTATTTCCGCAAGTGGACGTACTTGTGGTCTGAATGGCTGACCTCTGTCGACCATAAGAAAATCGGCGTGATGTACATCGTCGTTGCCATGGTCATGCTGCTGCGCGGTTTTGCCGACGCCATCATGATGCGTACCCAACTGGCGATGGCCCAGAACGGTTCCGAAGGGTTCCTTCCGCCTGAGCACTATGACCAGATCTTCACCGCTCACGGTGTGATCATGATCATCTTCATGGCGATGCCGTTCTTCACGGGTCTGATGAACATCGTTCTGCCTCTGCAGATCGGCGCTCGCGACGTGGCGTTCCCGTTCCTGAACTCCCTGAGCTTCTGGCTGCTGGTCGCAGGTATGCTGCTGATCAACATCTCCCTGGGTGTCGGTGAATTCGCCAAGACCGGCTGGGTAGCGTATCCACCTCTTTCCGGGTTGCAATACAGTCCTGGCGTAGGGGTTGACTACTACATCTGGGCGCTACAGTTATCCGGGTTAGGTACGACGCTGACGGGGGTCAACTTCCTCGTGACCGTTCTGAAGATGCGTACCCCTGGCATGAAACTGATGGACATGCCGATCTTCACCTGGACCTGCACCTGGGCAAACATCCTGATCGTGGCTTCGTTCCCGATCCTGACCGCTACCCTGGCGTTCCTGACCCTTGACCGCTACCTGGACTTCCACATTTTCACGAACGAAATGGGCGGCAACCCCATGATGTACGTGAACCTGTTCTGGGCGTGGGGTCACCCTGAGGTGTACATCCTGATCCTGCCGGCTTTCGGCGTGTTCTCGGAAGTCATCTCCACGTTCTCCGGCAAGCGTCTGTTCGGCCACAAGTCGATGATCTTCGCCTCCGGTGCGATCTGTATCCTGGGCTTCATGGTCTGGCTGCACCACTTCTTCACGATGGGTGCGGGTGCCAACGTCAACGCCTTCTTCGGCCTGGCGACGATGCTTATCGCGATCCCGACGGGTGTGAAGCTATTCAACTGGCTGTTCACCATGTATCAAGGGCGTCTGCGCTTTACCGCGCCAGTACTCTGGACCCTGGGCTTCATGGTCACCTTCTCGATCGGCGGTATGACCGGCGTTCTGTTGGCGATTCCAGGTGCTGACTTCGTACTGCACAACAGCCTGTTCGTAATCGCTCACTTCCACAACGTCATCATCGGCGGTGCGGTATTCGGTTACATCGCCGGCTTCGCGTTCTGGTTCCCTAAAGCGTTCGGCTTCACCCTGAACGAGAAGTGGGGCAAGGCAGCGTTCTGGTTCTGGATCGTCGGCTTCTTCGTCGCGTTCATGCCGCTTTACGCGCTGGGCTTCCTGGGCATGACCCGTCGTCTGAACGCTACCGACATGCCAGAGTGGAACATCTACCTGGACGTCGCGCTGTTCGGTGCCGTGCTGATCGCCATGGGTATCGCTTCGCAGCTGATCCAGCTGTTCGTGAGTATCCGTGACCGCGACAACAACCGCGATCTGACCGGTGACCCATGGAATGGCCATACCCTGGAATGGTCCACTTCTTCGCCACCGCCGTTCTACAACTTTGCCGAACTGCCAAAAGCTGACGACATCGACGCGTTCACCGACGCCAAACGTGCTGGTACCGCTTATAAGGTCCCTGCCCGCTACTCGGCGATCCACATGCCTAACAACACGGCGACCGGCCTGTACATGGGTATGTTGCTGACGGTCTTCGGCTTCGCATTCATCTGGCACATCTGGTGGCTGGTAGGCGCAAGCCTGGTGGCGACCATTGCAGTCTTCGTTGCTCACGCTGTCCGTGACGACCAGGGTTATATGGTGCCGGCTGAAGATGTAGCGCGTATTGAAGGTGAGCATCACAAGGTCCTGGCGGCCAACGGTGCATACACTCCTGTCAAGTCCTCGCTGGAACAGGTTTAAACAATGTCAAATATTGCAATCAACTCCGGAGCCCACGGTCACGACCATGATCATGGGCATGACGATCACCACGACAGCGGTGGCATGACGGTCTACGGCTTCTGGCTGTACCTGATGACTGACTGCGTGTTGTTCGCCTCGTTCTTCGCGGTGTACGCCGTGATGGTCAACAGTGTCGCGGGTGGCCCGTCGGGCCAGGACATCTTCCTGCTGCCATTCGTGGCTGTGGAAACCGCGTTCCTGCTGGTCAGTAGTATCACCTACGGCTTCGCCATGCTGGCGTTGTACAAGGGCAAGAAAAGCCAGGTTCTTGGCTGGCTGGCCCTGACCTTCCTGTGTGGTGCTGCGTTTATCGGTATGGAAATCTATGAATTCCATCACCTGATCCACGAAGGCTACGGTCCGAGCCGCAGCGGCTTCCTGTCAGCGTTCTTCGCGCTGGTAGGCCTGCACGGCGCACACGTGACCAGCGGTCTGATCTGGATGGCGATCATGATGTTCCAGGTCCAGAAAAAGGGCCTGACCAACACCAACAAGACTCGCCTGAGCTGCCTCAGCCTGTTCTGGCACTTCCTGGACGTTGTCTGGATCGGCGTGTTCACCGTTGTCTATCTGATGGGAGCTTTGTAATGTCAAATTCGCATCACTCCGCTGAAGACAATAGTCACGGCTCAGTGAAGTCGTACATCATCGGTTTCGTACTGTCGATCATCCTGACCGCCATTCCGTTTGCCCTGGTGATGTCGCCGTCGCTGCCGAAGGACATGACGATTGCAATCGTTCTGGTCTTCGCGATCATCCAGATCCTGGTGCACCTGCATTACTTCCTGCACCTGGATTTCACGAGCGTGCAGCGCAACAACGTGATGGCCTTCGCCTTTACCACGATGGTTATCGTCCTGCTGGTTGGGCTGTCGCTGTGGATCATTTTCAGCGTCCACCGCGAAATGATGGCGCATTGAGGAATACCAGATGTCACTGAAGCACTTTATCCAAATCACCAAGCCGGGGATCATTTTCGGTAACGTGCTTTCGGTGGCAGGTGGCTTTTTTCTGGCTTCCAAGGGAAATATCGACTTCGGCGTCTTCCTCGCTGCAGTAATCGGTACTTCCCTGGTCGTTGCGTCTGGTTGCGTGTTCAATAACTGCATCGATCGAGATATCGATCAGCGTATGGAAAGGACCCGTAACCGGGTCCTGGTGCAGGGCCTGGTTTCATTGAAACTGGCGCTGCTCTACGCAACCATACTCGGCGTTGCGGGCGTTGCCCTGCTGTACACCGAGGCCAACCCGTTGGCTGCCTTGTTTGCGGTCATCGGGTTTGTGATCTATGTCGGCCTTTACAGCCTGTACCTGAAACGCAGATCGGTTCACGGCACACTGGTGGGCAGTCTCTCGGGGGCCATGCCTCCAGTGATCGGCTACTGCGCAGTGACCAACAGCTTCGACTTCGCGGCCCTGACGCTACTGGTGATGTTCAGCCTGTGGCAGATGCCGCATTCGTATGCGATCGCCATCTTCCGTTTCAATGACTATCGTGCGGCGAAAATTCCGGTACTGCCGGTCAAGCGCGGCATTCTGGTCACCAAGCGCCACATCATGCTCTACATCCTGGCGTTCCTCGTGGCGACCCTGATGTTGACCGTAGGTGGTTATGCGGGCCTCAACTACCTGGCTGTTGCAGCAGGCATGGGCATGTACTGGTTGTACATGGCCTGGAAGGGTTACAAGGCCGTTGACGATACTGTCTGGGCTCGCAAGCTGTTCGTGTTTTCTATCTTCACCATCACTGCCTTGAGCGTGATGATGTCGGTGGACTTTCAGGTGACAAAAGAGTTGTTGGTGACCTACGCCTTCTGATTTTCACCTGATGCACAACCTGAAAACCCCGTTCTGCGAAGAACGGGGTTTTTTTTGGGGATGCGATCTACACTTGATGAATGACAGCAAACGGCAGCAGATTCCTGGCGGCTGGGTACGCCTGTTTACACGGCGTTTGTGACCCGCTGTAGAAAATCAGGATCGCTTGCCCCATGATGTGCCGTTTTCAAGCGACCTGTTATAGATATCCGGTTTCCGAGCCCGTCAGGGCCGATAATGATTATGGCTATTACCCCATGATGCCCTCAGAAAGTCAGAGCCTCACGCCTCAACCCCTGGTTTCGATCGTCGCCCCTTGCTATAACGCCGAGCGCTTCCTTGAAGCTGCCCTTCAGAGCATCTTTGCTCAAGACTACGGTAATTTTGAAGTCATCATCGTTGACGATGGTTCGACCGACAACAGCATCGCGATGCTTGAGTCATTGCAGGCGCGTTACCCGTTCCAGCTCTATCGCCAAGCGAATCAGGGGGTCAGTGCCGCTCTCAATCATGGCCTGCGATATGCGAAAGGCGTCTATCTGTCCACACCGGACCTCGATGACATCATGCTCCCGTTTTCGCTGCGTATCCGTGCGCAGTATCTCGACGAGCACCCCGAAGTCGGCTGCGTAGGCGCACTGATCAGCTACATGGACTGCGACGGCAACACGATCAAATGCCAATCGCGCGACTATATCGAACGGCTGACATTCGACGACGTGTTGCGCGGTGCGGTCGTTGTGGGGGCGCCGGTGGCCCTGTATCGGATGCAGGCCATGCGCGACGCGAACGGCTACGATCCGGAGATAAAGGTTCAGGATTTCCAGGCCACGCTGAGAATTGCCCGCCTGGGCTATGAAATGCATGTGATCCCCGAAGTCGTGACACGCTATCGACGTCATCCCAACAACCTTTCACGCAAGTACAAGGTGCTGCTTGAGGCTGATCTCAAAAGTATCGAGCCCTATCGTGAGCATCCCGAATATCAGAGTGGCCGCACTCAAGTCGTCAACAAGGCATTGAAATACGCTGCGGTCGCGGATAAGCGATACGCTTGGAGTCTTTTGCGTACCATCCCCTGGAAATATTTCAATGGAACGACCTGGCGACGCTGCAAGCGTTTGCTGCTGAGCTATCGGTAAGCATCATCGTCGTTGGTCAACTCACTGAGCATACAGAGCGCCCATGTTTGGGCCTGGGTCAGAAATGCCATGTCGGTTTGCATTTATTTCGAGCCTCAGGACCTGAATGATCTGGCAGAATAAGGCATTGGCCTGACTCGTCCAGGCAGTCGCTAAAATGATAGAGGGCGTTATGAGTCAAGAAAGCATCAACTGGGACACTCTGGGTTTCGATTACATCAAGACTGACAAGCGCTACCTTTCTCATTGGCGCGACGGTGCCTGGGATCAGGGGTCGCTGACCGAGGACAACACGCTGCATATCAGCGAGGGTTCGACCGCGCTGCATTATGGTCAGCAGTGCTTCGAAGGTCTCAAGGCCTATCGCTGCAAGGATGGCTCGATCAATCTTTTCCGTCCCGATCAGAACGCGCAGCGCATGCAGCGCAGTTGTTCTCGTCTGTTGATGCCTCATGTACCGACTGATGTGTTCATCGAGGCCTGCAAACAGGTCGTCAAGGCCAACGAACGTTTCATCCCGCCATACGGTTCAGGCGGCGCGTTGTATCTGCGCCCGTTCGTGATTGGTGTGGGTGACAACATCGGCGTGCGTACGGCCCCGGAGTTTATCTTTTCGATCTTCTGCATCCCGGTGGGCGCCTATTTCAAGGGCGGCCTGAAGCCAAACAATTTCGTGATTTCCGGGTATGACCGCGCTGCGCCCAATGGCACCGGGGCTGCCAAGGTTGGTGGCAACTATGCCGCCAGCCTGATGCCCGGCTCTGAAGCCAAGAAACACAGTTTTGCCGATTGCATCTATCTCGACCCGCAGACCCATTCCAAGATCGAGGAAGTGGGTTCGGCAAACTTCTTTGCCATCACCAATGATGATGTGTTCCTGACGCCGAAATCACCGTCGGTGCTACCGGGCATCACCCGCCTGTCGTTGATCGAACTGGCAAAATCCCGGCTGGGCCTGACGGTCGAGGAGGGCGATGTATTCATCGACCAGCTCGACACCTTCAAGGAAGCGGGCGCTTGCGGTACGGCTGCGGTGATCACCCCGATTGGCGGGATTTCCTACAAGGACAAGCTGCATGTGTTCTACAGCCAGACCGAAGTCGGTCCGGTCACTCAGCGTCTGTACAAGGAATTGACCGGCGTGCAATCCGGTGACATCGAGGCGCCAGCCGGCTGGATCGTCAAGGCCTGATAGCTTGACCTGTATCGTTCCAGCGCCATGCGCTGGGACGATCACTGGATGCATGCTCAAGGTGCAGCGGCTTTCCCTTCCTCGACCAGGTCTTTCGCTGGGCCCAACACAATCGCCAGATGCCGCAAGTCATCGACTTCCAGGCCATAGCTCTTGCCCGATGGGCTTTGCGTAATCGTTCCCAGTGCATATACCGTGAAGAACTTCACGTCATCCGCGTGGCTTAATAGCTCACTGATATAGCGGCTTGAACGGTAGGCCTGCATTTGCGCGGGCGATACGTAAAGCGTTACCAGTTTGCCGTCGATACGGTCAAAAAACCTGAACTTGAACCCCAGCCCGTAACGTTGCTCAATCAACCCTCCACCGAATAGCACACGGCCGTTGTCACCCGTTTGCGCGTACTTGATATGGCGAAAATACCCGCGTAGCGACACTTCGCCCTGACCGGGAATTCTCAGTTTCAACAGCTTGAAATCTTCCAGTGACAACTCGGCCTTGGCCTGTCGATAGCTGTCTACCAGGCGCTCCAGGTTGTTGGTGCGGGTTTCGCTGTAGCGGGCGGCCTTGGGTGACGCGGGTTCGGTCAAAGGCTGGCTGACGATGGGCTGCAGATTGCCTGCACCGGCTTTTTCTTCCCCGGACTTCTCTTTGACCGGTGCCTTGAGAGTCGGGTCGAATATGTCGATGTAGTCATCCAGCTTGCGCTTGGCCTGGCGCACACGCGTCTGAGCATCTGTTTCTTCGACATGAACGTCCGGCTTTTCGTCGGTGCTCTCGTCCACCCATTCACACTCCGGATTGTGATCGTAGTGCGGGTTGGCGCGGAAGTGCGCAGCAACAAAGGTTGGGTTGTCCTGTGGTTTCACGTCATAGCGAACCCCGGTCACCTTTGCCCCCATCGCCCTGCAAGCCTCATTCGAGCAGAGAAACTCGAAGCGTTTGCGTGGCGGCTCCTGAGAGAAGTATTCACGTCGGGCAGCCGCGATTGACAGCTCTTGCTGCAACTCGACACAAAATGCGCGTGTGATAGGTTTGCCGGGCTTCATGCGTGTAGTCCTTGTTCGTCCAGAACACCACGCTATTTCAGGCGCAAAGGGCTTGCAACAGAATATGTACGAAGACGCGGATATAGGCCCGGCCAGGTCCGGAATTTGCGCACTCTGCGCACTCTGCGCGCTGTGGCAGCGCACAGAGTGTGTCTCGCATCAGGACAGACGGAAGCGCCCGACGATATTGTTCAGGTCCAGAGCCAGCGTCGACAATTCACGGCTCGCGCTGCTGGTCTGCTGTGCACCTGATGAAGATTGCGCAGACAGGTCACGAATGTTCACCAGATTGCGGTCCACTTCCCGCGCAACGTGTGCCTGTTGTTGTGCGGCGCTGGCGATGACCAGATTGAGGTCGTTGATTTCACTGACCGCTGTACTGATGACGCTCAGAGAATCATTGGCACCCTCGGCGATACTGAGCGTGTCGCTGGCCAGTTCCGTGTTGCCGCGCATGGAGCTCACCGCCCGATCAGTGCCGTTCTGAATATTGCTGACCAGGCGCTCGATTTCGCTGGTTGATTGCTGAGTGCGGTGCGCCAAGGCACGCACTTCATCCGCCACCACAGCAAATCCGCGTCCGGCTTCACCCGCTCGCGCTGCCTCAATAGCAGCGTTGAGGGCCAGCAGGTTGGTTTGCTCGGCGAGACCACGGATCACATCCAGAACCTTGCCGATGTCGCGCGACTGATCAGCCAGCTCGCCAATTAGCACGGCTGTTTTCTGTACGTCGGTGCTCATGGTATTGATTGCGCTAACGGTCTTCTTAACCAGCCCCAGACCTGCTTGTGCTGCGCTGGTCGCGTTGCTTGAAGAGCGTGCGGTGTATTCGGCATTACGCGCCACTTCTTCTACCGCACTGGTCATTTCATTGACGGCAGTCGCGGCCTGGTCAATCTCGTTGTTCTGTCGCTGGATGCCCTGAACCCCGTCTTCAGTGATGGCGGTCATCTCTTCAGCAGCGGCAGCCAGCTGGGTCGCTGAGTTTGAAATCTGTTGCAGGGTGTCCCGCAGTTGAGTCTGCATGGCAACCACGGCAGCGGCGACGCTGGTGTTGTCATTGGCATTGACCTTGATCGTACTGCTCAGGTCGCCTCTGGCGATGGTGCGGGTAATGATGGCCACCGTATCCGGTTCGCCACCTATGGCTGCCAGAATGCTGCGTATGGTCAGTAGTGTCACCACGACACCCAGCACCGCAATCAAAAGTGTGGCGGTGATGGACAGGTTGTTGGTCCGGGTAGCACTTGCTTCCTGAGCCTCAAAGCGCTCGCCTGCCTTCTGTTTGCCTTGCTCGCGCAGGGTTTGGAGGGTTTTGAAGACCTGCTCGGCGAAGGGTTTGACCTCGGTGCGATTGATGTTGGTGGCGGCGGCGATATCACCCGTCTGGATAACGCTCGTCTGGTGCCGCATACCATCACGCAACTTAGTGTAGTCGCGCTGCAACTGCTGGGTCAGCGTGACATCCAGCGTTTCAGCGGTGTTCTTGCCGAGCAGAACGGTCAGCTCATCAAGCTTGGCAAAAGCGGCCTCGTTCTCGTTTTTCCAGCCCGCAGTCTGCTCCGGATTGCCGATGGCGATCATGCGCAGGATATTGATGTCCACACGGGTCAGTGCACCGTCGATATTGTTCACGGCCTCGGTGGCCAGAAAATCCCGGTTGTACAAAGCGTCGACATTCTCAGTGGATGTCTTGAGTGTATGGATCATGAAAAACGACAAAGCGATAAACGCAACGATGATGGCGAAGGTCGAGGCCATCAATCGTTGTTTTATAGTGAAACTGCCATGAGGCGCTTGAGTTCGGGACATGAAAGTTCCTCTTTAGGGTTTGTTCGCCTGCTGAATCGGGACCTTGCGAAATGCATCGCTGGTCATCAACTATCGGCGTCCCGAACTCAAGCTTTAGGCATGGTGGCTAAATGATACTTTTTACAGTTGCGTAGGCACTGCCAGCCATTCCCCGAGCGCCTGCTGATACTCGCCAGTGGCCTTGCTCAGATGCAGCCATTGGTCAACGTAGCTTTTCCAGGTCACATCATCGCGGGGCAACAGGTAGGCCTTTTCGCCGTATTGCATGTACGCGGTCGGGTTGACCGCACACAAGCCAGGCATACGTTTCTGCTGATAAAGCGCTTCGGAGGCATCGGTGATCATCACGTCAGCCTTCTTGTCCAGCAGTTCCTGGAAGATGGTCTTGTTGTCGTGAAATGCCAGAGACGCCTTCGGCAGATGAGCGCGCGCGAAGGCTTCATTGGTGCCGCCAGCAGGTTCTATCAAGCGCACCGAGGGCTGATTGATCTGCTCGACCGTCTCGTACATGGCCTTGTCTTCACAGCGCACCAGGGGAATCTTGCCATCGACATCAAGCGTATTGCTGAAGAAGGCTTTCTTCTGGCGTTCCAGGCTGACCGAGATGCCGCCCATGCCTATGTCGCATTTGCCGGCAACCATGTCCGGCATCAGGTTTTTCCAGGTCGTAGGCACCCACCGCACGTTAACTCCCAGGCTCTTGGCCAGCGAGCGTGCCATGGTGATATCGATGCCTTCGTATTCACCGTCTTCGCGCAGCAGGGTATAGGGCTTGTAATCGCCAGTCGTGCAGACTGCCAACTGGCCGGCTTGCAGAACCTTGTCCAGATGCGAGGTGGATTCCTGAGCCTGAGCCATGCCTGTCATGCCCAGCAGCAGGGCGGTGAATGCGCTGTATTTAAGGTTCATCATGAGTCTGAGTGCTCTCAGCCGTGCAGTCGGTTTTGTTGGAGTCGACAGATTGCTTCATTTGTCAGGCCGATGTGAAGCTGTAATGAAAACATGCGTTCAGATGTAGGGGCATAAATCAGGGGTTGAACATTTCGTAAAAAAGCGTAATGTTGTGCCCCATGATTCTTGAGCAAATCAAAGCGGTCGGCAATGACACTCGCATGTTGATCATGGAGTGGCTGAAAAACCCGCAAGCCCATTTCCCTCCACAGGACCACGGTGATCCGGCGATAGGCGTGTGCGTCTCGCACATTCAGGCCAAGGCCAGTCTGTCGGCTTCCACCGCGTCTGCGCACCTGGCGATTCTGCAACGCGCCGGGCTGGTTCAGGCGACAAGGATCGGCAAATGGACTTATTTTCGCCGCGACGAGCTAGCCATCGACCGGTTTGCCGATCGGCTCAAGAAAGAACTATGACCCTTTAGCGTTACTCATACATTTCGTCATTTTGCGTAATGTTGAATTGATAGGAGATTGAGCATGAGCAATACAACCATCTACGTGCAGGCTGGCGGCGGCTACGATCAGGTCAGCGTTGGCGAAAGCGAAGTGCTGGCACCGAAAGCCGGTGAGATCACTGTGCGTCTGCACGCAAATTCGCTCAACTATCACGACTTCGCAGTCGTCACCGGCATGTGGGCACCGACTGAAAAACGCATTCCCATGGCCGATGGCGCAGGCGTGGTAACCGCAGTAGGCGAGGGCGTCAGCGAGTTCGCTGTCGGCGACTCTGTCGTCAGCACGTTCTTCCCTGAGTGGATCAGCGGCGAGCCGCTGGTTGAAGGTTTCGTCACTGTGCCGGGCGATGGCATCGACGGTTATGCCCGCGAGCAGGTGACTGCCCGTGCCACCTCATTCACCCACGCGCCACTGGGTTATACCCATGCCGAAGCGTCCACGCTGACCACCGCAGGCTTGACCGCGTGGCGCGCGCTGATGGTCGATGATGCGTTGAAAGCCGGTGATACCGTTCTGGTGCAGGGCACTGGCGGTGTATCGATTTTCGCGTTGCAGTTCGCCAAGATGGTGGGTGCGACCGTTATCGCGACGTCGTCGAGTGATGAAAAGCTGGAGCGTCTGAAAGCCATGGGCGCCGACCACCTGATCAACTACCGCAAGGACAGCAACTGGGGCGAGACGGCCCGCAAGCTGACTGGCGGCCGTGGTGTTGATCACATCATCGACGTGGGCGGCCCCTCGACATTGCAGCACTCCATGACAGCCGCACGGGTCGCTGGGCATATCTCGGTCATCGGCATTCTGAGCGGTGTCGCCGGTCAGCTGGAATTCGTCCCGGCACTGGTCAAGCAACTGCGCATGCAGGGTGTATTGGTGGGTAGCCGCACCCAGCAGCAGGACATGATCCGCGCCATTGATGCCAATGGCATGCGTCCGGTCATGGATCGCTCCTTCCCGATGACCGACATTGTCGAGGCGTTCCGTTACCAGGAAACCAATCAGCATTTCGGCAAGATCTGCCTGGATATCTGAGTGGCGCCCCTGCACCCATAGCTGAGCGCAAGTCAACGTCGCTGGTCTGCCAACTTTGGTGATGGCAGGCCAGTCGAGACGTTTTGCATAACTTTCCCCGGTCATCTTTTTGCATCAAGTGCGCTGGTCTGTGGTCACACCCTCTGTGACATCAAGGACGTTGCGTGGCATGCCGCTTCACGCTGCCCGTCGCGACGTTCAATCCGATTACCAGATCAGGGACGCATTGAAATCATGAAACCTCATCTTTGGCTAGGCCTGCTTGGCGTTTTCTCCCTCAGTGTCCAGGCTGCATCGCTGGACGTTCCCATCAATCTGGTCAGCGCTGACGGCGCGCCCAAACCTGTTGGCAACGTGACGGTGAGCGAAACACAGTACGGCTTGCTGTTTACCCCGAATCTGAAAGACTTGCCTGCGGGCATTCACGGTTTTCACGTACATGAAAACGGCAGCTGCGAAGCCGGTACGAAGGACGGCAAGAAGGTCGCTGCGCTGGCCGCAGGCGGCCACTTTGACCCGGCCAAGACCGGCAAGCATCTGGGGCCTTACGCCGATGGCCATCTAGGCGATCTGCCTGCGTTGTACGTTAACGCCGACGGCACTGCAAACTATCCGGTACTGGCACCACGGTTGAAGAAAATCTCCGAAATCAAAGGCCATGCGCTGATGGTTCATGCGGGCGGCGACAACCATTCCGACCACCCTGCACCCTTGGGCGGTGGCGGTGATCGTGCAGCCTGTGGCGTGATCTGATGCGCCGTGCCTGTGTCCGGTTCGGGTGCAGGCACCCCTTGGATATTTTCGCGACCGATCAGCATCACCAGCGTTACAACTGGCCGTCAGTGCGTTCCTGAGAGTCAGGCGCGCCATAGGGGTCGCAAGTGGTTATCTATCATCCAGTGAGGTTGTCCGGGCTGAATACAGACGCCGCCAACCCAGCGCGCTTGATGGCAGTAGTTGGGCCAATAGGCTTTTGCGGCCAATACTTGCTGTCCCAGCGGGGTTAGCCTGAGCGAGCGGCGAGGCCATTCAAGTTGGGGGTCTGATTCGATCAGTAGCGCGGTCGGAGAATCAATCAAGGGGCGCATCATCGCGTGAAACATCATGTCGCCCAGAAACGGTAAAGGCTCGCGCTTGTCCGTCAGCTCAGCAAACACTTGGCCGAAGGTCATTGACCCGGCTTCGCTGATGCACTGCAACGACAGGCGCTCGGTGAGTGACAGGCCGTCTTCGACGCCTGGTAATTCCTGTAGCTGACGTAACAGGGCCGGGGCAAGGCAGGGCAATGATGGTTGCGCGGTGTGGGCCAGTTCGGCGAGGGCAACCGGCGAGGCGTTGCAGTAAGCCGCCCATGTCTGGCGGGCCAGATGCAGCATTTCTTTGGTCACCGCCTTGCGCTGCGGCCACAGCCAGGCAAGCAGGTCGGGCGCCAGTTGGCCAATGCCGATGAAGCGCTGGACGCCGGGAATCTGGCTCACCTGAATAATTTCAAGCCTGGCAGGCAGTTGCTCAAGGGTTGACAGCGTCCTGATCAGGAAAAGCTGATCGTAGGCATCTGCCTCGCACCACAGCACGCAGTGATCGGCACTGCTCATTTGCTGCAGGTCGGTGTATTCATCATCAAACCGGCGTGCGACATCCGTAAGGCTCAGCCCGAATGCCTGGCTGATGTACTGACTGCGCGCTGCCTGATATGCCCTTTCAGGCACAGCCTGAACCGGCCCCATGCACAACGGGTCTGTCAGCATCTTGAACGAGCCTTTGAAGCCCGCGAGCTTGAGCGTATGGGCAATGTCGCTGCCGCATCGCCAATGCACGGTTTGCGCTTCGTCGCTTGCTTCGAAATCCGGATTCCGGGCTGCGAAGTCGACTGCATCGACATGGGCCTTTAGCCTGGGCCAGCTGCTGAAGCCCAATTGCCTCGCGATCAGCCATTGGGCATCAGATAAGGTCGGCGCCGCTTTGTCGAGCAGGATGAGCTGATCAGGTGCAGTGCCGTCTTTCATCCGCAGCAGAAGCTCTTTGGCACGCTTACGCTGCTGTTCGAGGTTGATACGGCCGTGATGGGACGAGGACGTTTTATTGCTGGGCATACGATCTCCTTGCAAAAACCTTGTCCGCTTGAAGGTCGGGAGTCGTAGTGACGGAATATCGAATCAGAATCCTGGGCGCAGCCCTTTCCGCGGTAGGTGGCGTAGATGGTGCCACGCCGGAATATAGGTAATCGGATGGGTGATTGCAACTCGGTCAGGTTGTATTGATCACGTGTGTTTCAAGGCACATTGATCATTCGAGCCCTTTAAGGCATTGCCTCATTTCAAAGCGGGGATTCTCGCATCATTGCTCATGGTGTAAGTTTGAAATCTTACTGATCAAGTGGTCAGAATTTTTTGCGTGCTGTACCTGCCAAGGAATGCCCTGAACAATGAACCTTTCACTCAAGCAACTGGCCGCAACCGCGCTGATAATGGCCAGCCTTTCGTCCTTCACCTGCGTGGCGAATGCCAACGTCACTGCCCAACAGAGCACGATCATTCTCAAGACTTTCAATGAGAAATCGGTCACGGATTTCAGGCAGTTTCTGAAAAGTCTGTCCAACACTGATGGTGTCAAAGCTGCTGATTTTGGCTCGGCCATCAACGCCTTTCTCGACAACAAAACACTTTCCGACGCGCAACGGAACGACATTCATCGCCTGCTCGGTCTGTATACCCGGTTGAAGTATGGCAATGCGGCAACCGACACATTGCGTGAGCTGGTCGCCATTCCAACCGCCCGTGTTGACGGCGTTGCCCAGCATGAAAACCCGGAGTTCATCAAGATCGCCAACGCGATCAAAGGCCTTGCCGAACGCTTCGATCTGAAGTTTCGCAACGTCGATAACCGTGTTTATGAAGTCTCGCTCGACGGGGTGGGCGATGAAGTCGTGGGCATTCACGTCCATGCCGATGTTGTACCGGTCACGCCGGAAAACTGGGTGTTGCCGGACGGCACGCGGCTCGATCCGTTCAAGGTTACATTGATTGGTGATCGCCTGTATGGGCGTGGCACCGAAGACGATAAGAATGGCATTGTCGTGGCGCTCTATGCCATGAAGGTCATCAAGGAAGAAAAGCTGCCGCTGGCCAGAAACTTCAAGTTGCTGATCGATACAACTGAAGAGACCACGGGTGACGCAATCCCCTACTATTTTGAACGCAACCCGACGCCTGGTTACAACCTGGCGCTGGATGGCAGCTACCCGGTTGTCATCGCGGAAAAAGGTTATGGGACGGTCATGGCCAGTTTCGCGCGACGCAACGCTGACGGCGAGGGTGCTGAAATCGTTTCGATGACCGGAGGTGCGGCCACCAACCAGATTCCATCGAAATCGGTCGCTACTCTGTTAACCGACAAGCCTGCGCAACTGGCTGCCAGCCTGCAACAGGCCGGTGCGGATTACGTGAAAAGCAATGGCGGCAATTTCGCGGTCGATGCCAGCGTCGACGGCAATGACGTCAAGCTGACAGTGACGGGTGTTTCCGCGCACTCATCGGCGCCCCAGTCTGGAGTCAACCCGGTTGCGAGGATGCTTGACTTCATCAACAGCCTTCAAGGCAAGGTCGCGCTCAGACATAATCAGATTACTGACGCTGCTCGCTATGCAGCCGACAACTGGGGCCTTGATTATCTGGGCAACAAGTTGGGCGTTGGTTTCTCCGACGAGTTCATGGGGCCGCTGACCGCTTCTCTTACCTATGTCGCGATGGATGAAACAGCGTTCAAACTTGCGGTCAACTTGCGCGTGCCCAAGGGCAGGTCTCCGGAAGAGCTCAAATCCGAAATCTCCGAAAAACTTGCAGCGTGGAGCGTGAAAACCGGCATCAAGCCTGCGTTCGACTATTCCATTGCCAAGCCGATGTACCGCAATCCAGAGGGCGAATGGGTCAGGGCGCTGCTTGCGGTTGCCAGCGAAAATCTGGGTATGGAACATGCGTTCGGCACCTCGGCTGGCGCGACGTCGGTACATGAACTGCCCAATGGCGTGCAGTTCGGTCTGGCGAGGCCCGAAGTCAAATATACCGGCCACACGGACAACGAGTTCAAGACGACCGGACAGTTTCTGCTGGACCTGCAGATCGTTACCGAAATGATGGCGCGCATCGGTCAGTTACCGAAACTCTGATTTAACGTCCGGGCCTGTCAGGGCAGGTCCGGTTTCGATGAGTGATTGTTTGATCGCGCGTTATTACGCGACTGGCCTAGTGATTGGTAGTGGCACAGCGACGTTGTCTTCCCACCCAGTGTTCTCGCGAACAAGGATTTACCCATGAAAACGCTCTTTGCATTTGCACTGACCTTTGCTGCCGTTTGTGCGGCAAGCAGTAGCGTCAATGCGGCGGTACTGTCTGCACCCGCAAACTCTCAAGAAAGCACCACCAGCAACGGCAAGCTTCAGCCCCCCGTCAAGTACGCCACTGTCTGGGCTGACGAGACAGGGGCCACCCATGTCGAGCATTGCCGTATCGAGGGGCTGGAATTCAAAAGTTACGCGCCACCTGCCGAGCCTCAGTGGATCGGAGTATCGCCCGACGAAGTAGAAAGTATTGCCTACGCGGTACTGCCGCCGGGTTACGTCGGCAGTTGGCACCATGCGCCAGGCCCTCAGTGGGTGATCACCTTACAGGGTCAGTGGTCGGTGGAAACCACCGATGGCACGGTATTGGTTCAGGGCCCCGGGGAAATGCAGTTCAATGCCGACAGCAGCTCCAAAGCAAGGCCTGGCGACAACAGGGTCGGGCATTTGACTCGTACCGTGGGTGATCAGCCCAACGTTCAGCTCATCGTGAAACTCAAGCCGGATGCTGCTGCCAAACGTTCTTCTGGCCGGTGTGCCTACTGATCAATGGGGCGAAATGCATGAATCGAGTCTTCCGTTATCCAGGCAGGAAAACAACTTCGCTAGTGTTGGGGGGCGCGCTTCTCGCTTCAGGCGCAGTGATGGCTTCAGACGCGTCGCCAGTCACGGTGGTTGCCAGTAATCCGCGGTTTGCTGCACTCATCCAGCCCGGCGCGCAGGCACAAGTGCTTACCGCCGATGCGCAGTGGGCGGAAGGCCCTTTGTGTTTGACCGACGGTCGGTTGATCTGGAGTGATGTGAAGGCGAACAAGGTCATGAGCTGGAAAGAGCATGACGGCGTCACTGTATGGCTCGACCCCGCCCATTATCAGAACGGCATGCTCTGGATGCCGAAGGCCGAGTCATCGCCGCATCCCATGGCGAAAGCGCAATAGTGCGACAGGAGGCGGATGGTCAATGGCGCACAGTGGTCGACAGGTACGAGGGCAGGCGTTTGAACAGCCCGAATGACGTCGTGGTCGATAAGCGCGGTGGTATCTGGTTCAGTGATCCAACCTTCGGCGTGTTGAACAAGGCTGAAAGTTATGGCGGCAAACCGGAGCAGGGCGGCGAGTATGTATACCGCTACGATCCGGAACAAAACCATTTGGTAAGGTTGAATACCCCGGGACTTCATTCGCCGAACGGTCTTGCGTTTTCACCCGATCAAAGCTTGCTGTATGTCGCCGACTCGCAACTGGCGCATGATTTCAAGAATCCGAAACTGGCACACAGCATCCGGGTGTATCAGGTGCGCGACGGGGCGCTGAGTAACGGCAAGGTGTTTGCCGAGATTGCCCCCGGCATCCCTGACGGACTCAAGGTCGACGCGCAGGGCAACGTCTGGAGCAGCAGCAAAGAGGGCATTCAGGTGTTCTCTGCCAGCGGTGAGTTGCTGGGGAAAATAAAGGTGACGGCGAAAGACACCGGCAATCTTGCATTCTGTTCTACCGGTTCACAGCACTGGATTTACATCACCGCTGCCAACAAGGTGCTGAGAATACCCGCTCTTGTTGGTGGTAGTCGGTCGTAAAGCCTCCGTCACGGTGAGATACCAATAGCGCCGTGCGGTATTCCTGAAGACTCCGCTCGTAGCCAACCTCAATAAATCGTGTCGTCTGCCTGTGCGATATCGACACGGTTGCGGCCCCGGCGCTTGGCCTGATAAAGCGCTTTGTCTGCACGCTGAATCAGGCTTGCCGCTGTTTCTCCCGGGCTGAGTTGCGCAACTCCCAGAGAAATAGTCACTGAGCCTGTATTCGGTATCAACAGATCCTCAACGCCCTTGCGAATGCGATCGGCCAATTCAGCGGCATGATCCAGTGAGCTATCGGGCACGAGTATCAGAAACTCTTCTCCTCCCCATCGAGCCGCGACATCCTGCAGGCGGATCCGTTGTTTAAGGATGACTGCAACGCTGGTCAATACCCTGTCGCCAGCAGGGTGGCCGTATCGGTCATTGACCGATTTGAAATGATCGATGTCGCCGATGATAAGACTGAACGGCTTGCCCGATATTCGCGCGGTATCGATGAGCCGCTCAAGGGTGTGTTCCGCCGCCCTTCGGTTGTTCAGCCCGGTCAGCGGGTCGCTGTGAGCAATCTCCAGCAACTTCTGTTCACGGCCCAGCCGCGTGGTTACATCCTGGCTGATGCTGACGTAATGCGTGATGGTTCCTTCCAGGTTACACAGCGGGGAAATGCTGTGTTCTGCGTAGAACAGAGAGCCATCCTTGCGCTTGTTGATAAAGGTAGTACGAAAGGGCGTACCACTGGCCAGCGCTTCATTGAATTGCGCATAAAACATCTCATCATGTTTACCCGAGCTAAGCACTCGCGGGTTTTCGCCGATTATTTCCGACGCGCTGTAACCGGTGATGTGCTGAAAGGCCTCATTGGCAAAAACGATAGTGGCGTTGCAATCGGTAATCATGATCGGATCAAGCGCGGCGTTCAGCGCCTGAGCCAGCAAATGCTGTTCGCGCTCCGCCCGAATGCGCGGGCTGATGTTTTGCTGCACCGATACAAAGTTGCAAACCGCACCCGCATCGTCGCGTACCGGGGAAATTTTCCACTCGACGACATAGGGGCTTCCGTCCGCGCGGTAATTGACTGTCGACCCTTCGAAAAAGAGGCTTTCGCTCAAACACTGACGCATACGCTCGATCACCTGACGATCGGTGTCGGGTCCTTGCAGGATCCGTGGCGAAAGGCCGATCAATGCCTCTGCTGCGTAGCCGGTCATCGCGCAGAATGCCGGGTTGACATACACAATGAACGGGCCGCCATTGGTCAGATTGGCATCGGTGATCAAAACGGCATTGAATGACTGCTCGACAACTGCTTCAAGCAAGGCCAGGCGCTGGCTGGATGAGGTCATCTGATGTCCTGTCGAGTGATCCGTTGAATTGATCGCGGCTCTGATCAGATGATGGGTGACGCGATGCCGGGCGGGTAGTAAGTGCAGTGAGTTGGACCGCAAGCGCCAGGCCTTGTTGCACAGGCACTATACCCACATGACTAAAATGATTTACTGCGCGCGTGACGACGATATCCAGTGCGCTGCCGGGCGTTTGCGACCGTGGGGCTGATAGGTACGCTGTTGTTGTGGCATTGGCTGGTGTGAAACGGGGTTGTCCGCATCGGTAAAATGGCTGCTTGTACGAAAGGAATTGGCGCAGAGAGTTCTCTCGTTTGCGCCACATCTGCTAAACAAGGTTTAATCTGTCTCGTGTCGAAAAGCATTTTTTCGGGCTACTATGAAGTCGTTCACGCTCACCTAAGCAGAAGGACCAGGAGGATTCATGCCTAAAGCCGTCAACAAAGCATTGTCTGAAGAGGCCACTCAAAAGCTTGAAGCTCAGATCCCGGCTCAGGCTTCTCTTGCGACACGGATGGCTTACGAAAAAGCCAAGGCAGCTGGTCGTACCGTTGTGCTTTCCAAGGGCGGATTTATCGTTGCCGAACGAGCAGACGGTACCGAGCAAATTGTTTGTGCTTCCAAACCCCGTCGCAGCGTGAAGGCTGGAGTTTGCTTCAAGATCGGCTCTGGGGCGTGTGACCGAATGGTGCAGCTCGGCAATTGATGCACTTGACCGGCTTGTCACTCACAGCTGACAGACACTGCAGACCGCAACAGACCTCATGGCTTCCTCCAGAGCTTCCGACATTCACGTCCTGATGACACCAAGCGACGAGGCCCAGCCCCACACTGTGGGCTCGCTGGTTTTCAGATAATCAACGACCTGTCGATGGTAAGGCAGTGGCGTCAGGCAGGTGATATCCAGCGCAATGTTGTTCATGTTTTACGCCCGGACAGTTCTAGATGGCCGTCGCAACTCAACAGCGCCTGTAATCTTTCCTGGCCGACGTCGACCGGAACTATCCACCAGTGGGTACGATTGTCGTAACGGGTGCCGTCAGGAATGGTCACGGCTTTACCGGCTTTTGGTGGATGTTTGTCAAAATACGCGTTGATGGATTCAGCAAAAAAATTCGCATCTTTGTCAGGGCAGTGCATTTCGTCGCCATCACCACTTTGCGCCAGCCATGCAACCGAGAGGATCAACAGCACCAACAGTACGGCTCGTGTCATTGTGGGCTTCCATTTCCGGAAAGTGCCGAGGATAGCGTTAATAGCTGAACAACGACGAGCACGCTGTTTTCCTCTGAAAGGCGTTTTGTCCAACTCACGTATCGCATTTTCCCGAATCTGCCGTCCGGTTTTTCTGAAGCTCTGTGGGTAACATCACTATCGGCAAGCGCGGCTCATGTGGACTAGGCATATTGACCGGGAAAACCATCGACGTTCCGAACGTGGCAAACGACCCGCGCTTTTCGCAAGAATGGAAAGCGCTCTTCGCCCGACGCGTATAGCAGGTCGCAGGAATCCAACGCGCTTATTCTGGGCGAGCTTGAGCTCCGTATTCGAAAGCTGTTTCTGACAATTGGCGGTATCGCCAATCTGATCTTGAAACGATCTCCCGACGCCCGTTCACCAGATAACTCGGCAGAAGCAGCTGATAATCTTCAATGCTTCATGCTTCATGCCGCCGTCGCGCATCACTGAGCATCGATATCGTCAGCTTGCGCACTTCGAGTTTGCTGATTTCCACATGAGAGCGCAGTAGCAGCAGCGCTTCGTCCCGTTTGCGTGCCTGCAATGCATTGAGGATCGCGGCGTGCTCCAGGTAGGTATGTTCGATACGGGCGCTTTTGAAGAAGTCCAGCCTGCGCACGATGCGAATGCGCTCGGTCACTTGCTGATGAACACGAGCCATTTCCAGATTGCCCGAGGCGGCCACCAGTTGGGTGTGAAACTGTTCGTCGAGGTCTGCGACGACTTGCATGTCGATCTGCCACTGGCTGCGATCAATCAGCCAGTGCTGACGCAGCACATTAAGTTCCGGATGCACCTCGTGGGATGCACAGATACGCTCGACCGCAGCACATTCAAGTACGATGCGCAGATCGTACAACTGGTCGATCTGGTCGAAATCCAGCGGCTTGACTGACCAGCCCCGACGAAACTCGACGTCCAGATATCCCTCACGCTGTAGCCGGTACAACGCGTCACGCACCGGCGTGCGTGAGACCTGATAACGATCAGCCAGCTGGGTTTCAGTGAAGCGGTCGTAGGGCAGTAGATAGAAGTCGAAGATCTCCTGCTTGAGCCGACGATAGACGTCTTCTGCCAGCGCGTTGGTGGTGTTGGGGGAATTCAAGGGCGTGGCTCCAGGCTGCTCAGGTCAATGCTGACATGTGCCGCAACGACTTTCCAGCCGCCGTCCAGGCGTGCCCAGGTTTGCATCTGCCGTCCCAGACGCTCAGTAACGCCATCGTGAAACTCGGTGCTGACGGTGGCGAAGTCTTCACCGAAGGTGCTCACCACGGTGCGCAATAATGTGCGACCGGGCCCGACTGGCTGACAGTGGCGTCGATAGCGCGCGATGGCTTCGGCACCGTGCAGGTTTTCCGCGACGCCATAGCGAACGGTCTGTTCGGAGTTCCAGAAATACCCATCCAGCGTGGTCAGCTCGTTGGCCAGCAGGGCGCGCTCGTAATCAGTGAAAGCGTGGGTCACTTCGGCGACGATGTGCGCAAGATTGATGTCCATCAGTGTGTACTCCTTGTTTGCAGGGCCTGTTGCAGATCGGCCAGCGACGCTGCACGCCCGACAATCGCGTTTTGTGCGGTGATCATGTCCAGAGTGGCTTGTTTGAAGGTTGGGAAATAGCTTTCGGTCGCATCCTCGATCAGCAGGCAGCGATAACCCCGATCACTGGCTTCGCGCATGCTGGTCTGCACGCAGACTTCGGTGGTAACGCCTGCGAAGATCAAATGCGTGATGCCAGCATCGGTCAGCCGCTGATGCAGGTCGGTGGCGAAGAACATGCCCTTGCCGGGTTTGTCGATGACCCACTCGCAGGCGAGCGGCGTCAGGCTGTCGATAATCTGATTGCCGGGTTCGCCGCGAATCAGGATGCGGCCCATCGGGCCAGAGTCGCCGATGCGCAGGCCTGGTGAGCCGTGGGCCAGCTTGGCGTGCGGGCAGTTGGCAAGGTCCGCGCTGTGCGATTCACGAGTGTGTATCACCGTGATGCTCTGATCACGGGCCAGCGCCAGCAGTTGTTGCACCGATGGCACGATGGCCTGCAACGGTACGACATCGTTGCCCAGCGCGGCACCAAAGCCGCCGGGTTCGAGGAAATCGCGCTGCATGTCGATGATCACCACAGCGGCACAGGAGGGGGCGAACGTGAAACAGTCCGGACGCGCATTGACGCTGATCATGCCGGTTCTCCGGCAAGCTGTTCGGCACCGGCCATGTGTCGACCCAGCTCGGTTCGATCAGCGGCCGCTGCGCTGGTTTCAAAAACCAGTTCGCCGTCATGAATGACCACGATGCGGTCTGCCAGGCTCAGCAGCTCGTCGAGGTCTTCACTGAGCAGCAGGACCGCTGTGCCGCTGTTACGTGCGTCAATCAGGCGCTGGTGGATAAGCGCGACGCTGGCAAAGTCCAGGCCGAATACCGGATTGGCGACGATCAGCACCGCGACGTCGCGGGTCAGTTCACGCGACAGTACAGCGCGCTGCACATTGCCTCCCGACAAGGTGCCGATGGGGCGGTTCGGATCGTTGGGCGAGACTTTGAACTGTTCGATCAGGGTGCGTGCCTGTGCGCCTATTGCATGACGATCAAGACGCCAGCCCTGACGGCACAGCGGCGTTGCGCAGGGCCAGCCAGATTGTCGGCCACGCTGAAGCTGCCGATACAGGCGTTGCGCAAGGGCTCCTCGGGCAGGCTGAACACGCGCAGGCGCTGCATTTGTTCACGCTGCGCATGGTAGGGCTGGCCATCGACCGATATCTGTCCGGCACTGAATGGTCGCTGGCCGAGCAGGGCTTCGGTGAGTTCGCGCTGGCCGTTACCGGAAATACCCGCAACCCCGACGATCTCTCCCGGATGCACCGCCAGAGAAAGGTTTTTCACCGCCAGCGTGCCTTTGTCACCGGGTACACCCAGCCCCTCTACTTGCAACTGAGGCGTGCGGGTTGCCATTACCGGCCGATCGTTGCTCACGCTGCGCACTTGCGCTTCGCCCATCATCCAGGCGGCCATCTGCTGCGTGGTGGTATCGGCCACTGTCGCTGTACCTACCCAGCGGCCCTTGCGCAGCACGGTGACGTCATCGGCATAGGTGCTGACTTCGCGAAACTTGTGGGTGATCATCAGCACGGTGAGTTCACCGCGATGCGCCATCGCCTGCATCAGCCCCAGCACTTCATCGGCCTCTTGCGGTGTTAGTACCGAGGTCGGTTCATCGAGAATGATCAGCCGATGCTGCAGATACAACTGCTTGAGGATTTCCAGTTTCTGTTTTTCACCGGCGGCCAGGCTGCTGACCGGCCGATGGATATCCAGACGAAAAGGCATCTTTGCCATGAAGGCTTCGAGACGCTTGTGCTCGCGGGTCCAGTTGATACGCCACGGCAGATCACCACGTGAGAGCACCAGGTTTTCAGCCACGCTCAGGCCCGGCGCGACGGTGAAGTGCTGATACACCATGCCGATATGCAACTGATGAGAATCGCGCGGGGTGCTGATCGCATGCTCGCGGTTGTTGACCAGAATACTGCCCGATTGCAGCGGGCTGTAGCCGATGATGCCTTTGACCAGCGTGCTTTTGCCGGCGCCGTTCTCGCCGAGCAGGGCGTGGACGGTGCCGGCGCGGACCTTGAACGACACCTCGTCGAGTGCGCGAAACGTACCGAAATGCTTGCTGGCACCAATCGTCTCAAGGCTTGGGGCGTGCATGTCCATGCTCCAAACAGGTCGCGAAACATCGAGGAATGTCCCACTGCGCCGAACACACCGCCCTGCATTTTGACCATGCTCAGGGCCGCCGCATGGTTGGCGGGATCGGTCGCGCCGCAGCAGTCTTCGAGCAGCACGCACTCGAAGCCGCGGTCATTGGCTTCGCGCATGGTGGTGTGCACGCAGACATCGGTGGTAATGCCGGTCAGGATCAGGTTGTTGATGCCGCGTGTGCGCAGGATCAGTTCCAGATCGGTGGCGCAGAAGGAGCCTTTGCCGGGTTTGTCGATAATGATTTCGCCAGGCAATGGTGCCAGTTCTTCGATGATTTCCCAGCCCGGTTCGCCACGCACCAGAATCTTGCCGCACGGGCCAGGGTCGCCAATGCCGGCACCGATGCGTTGCGAGCGCCAGCGTTTGTTGGCTGGCAAGTCACTGAGGTCCGGGCGGTGGCCTTCTCGGGTATGAATAATGGTGAAGCCGAGCGGCCGCATCACCGCCAACAGTGCTTTGATCGGCTCGATGGGCGCACGGGTCAGCGAAAGGTCGTAACCCATGCTGTCGACGTAGCCACCGACGCCACAGAAGTCGGTCTGCATGTCGATGACGATCAGCGCGGTGTTGTGCGCATGCAATTGCCCGTTCCAGGGCCAAGGGTAGGGCGCCGATGCAATATGACGTTCACTCATGGCATTACTCCTCCCAACTGCTGGGGGTAGGTTTGAAGTCGCGCTCGGGGGCCGCAAACCCGCACGAGCTGCCATCGGTATGCACGACATCGTTTTCCCAGGGCAGACGGTATTGGCCTGCGGTCAGATCATGCATGTAGGTGTAAGGACAGTCGCGCGCGCCACCCTTGACCGCCACATAGCCGCGATGGCCGAATTGATAGATGTTGTTCTGCACGCCCCAGTGCACACGGGCCTCACGGACCAGATCGGGGCGTAGTTTGCAGCAGACGATTTCGTCGGCCCGACCACCGCCTTCAGCCATGATCGTGCCGTCGAAATCGACGAACATGGCCTCGCCCATGGAGTCGAACGTGCCGTCGGAGCCACACATACAGACGCTTGCGGTCTGCATCAGGTTGGTGAAGGCGTTGCTCTGGTTGGTGATCTTCCACGAGTGACGGATCGGTGCGGTGTAACCCGCGGTGCGCAGCATGATGTCGGCACCCTTGTAGGCGCACTCGCGGGCCATTTCCGGAAACATGCCGTCGTGACAGATGATCAGCGCCAGCTTGCTGCCACGCGGCCCGTCGCAGACCGGAATGCCCAGATCGCCAGGTTCCCAGGGCTCGACCGGCACCCACGGATGGAGCTTGCGGTAATACAGGCGAATCTCGCCGAGATCGTCGACGATCAGGCCGCTGTTGAATGGATTGCCGTGTGGGTTGGCCTCCATGATCGAGAAACAGCCCCATATGTGCTGCTCCCGGCACGCCTCGCGCAGCGCCAGGACTTCCGGCCCGTCGAGGCTGAACATGATCTCTGGCGCGGTGCTCATCGACAGGCCGTGAAGCGAGTACTCGGGAAACACGATCAGGTCCATGCCCGGATTGCTGCGTCGCGCCTTGGCCACCATGCTGACCACTTTCTGTGTTTGTGCCTACAACGCCTCACGGGTGTGCGGATCAGGCAGCGCCAGTTGCGCCAGGCCGATCACCACACCATTGGGCGACTTGTTCAAACCACCAAGACCACTGGCCATGTGCATGCCTCCTCGAAAAGATCAGTTCATCGCGTCAGACTGAGTTCGCCAGGTGCGCCGTTCAGGGTGCGACCACGGCGGCAAGTGGCATACATCACCACCAGCGTCAGCGCATAAGGTGCTGCGGCAAACAGGTAGTAGCCGGTGCTGATACCGACCGCTTGCAGGGCCGGGCCGATGGCTCCGGCAGCGCCGAACAGCAACGACGCCCACAGGCACGCCAGTGGACGCCAGCGGGCAAAGATCACCAGCGCGACGGCCATCAATCCTTGCCCGCTGGACAGCCCTTCATTCCAGCTGCCGGGGTAGTAAAGCGACAGGTAAGCGCCGCCTATTCCGGCCAATCCGCCGCCGACCGCTGTCGCCAGAATGCGCACCTTGAGCGGTCGATAGCCCAGCGCCTGAGCGGTTTCGGCGTGGTCGCCGACCAGGCGCAGCATCAGCCCCCAGCGTGTGGTGCGCAGCCCCCAGTGCAGTACGAATGCCAGCGCTGCGCCGACGAAGAACAGCACATTGATATTCAGCGCCGAACGCACCCGTTCTTCGTCGCTCCAGGCACCCAGCGCCAATGAAGGCAGCATGGGCGCTTGCGGCTGGATAAACGCCTTGCCTAGAAAAAACGCCAGCCCGGTGCCGAGCAGAATCAGCGCGATGCTGAACGCGATGTCGTTGACCCGAGGTAATGAGCACGCCAGGCCGTGCAGCAGCCCCAATAAAATGCCGACCCCGGCGGCAGCGCCAACGCCCAGCCACGCCGAGCCGCTCAGGCACGCCACGGCGTATCCGGACATCGCGCCGGCAACCAGAATGCCTTCCAGCCCCAGATTGATCCGGCCACTTTTCTCGGTCAGGCATTCGCCCAGGCTGACGAACAAAAAAGGTGTGCCGACGCGGATAGCTCCGGCCAGCAGGGCGAGGAGAAAGGTAGTCAGGTCGATATCAGCCATGTTGCAGTGCTCCCTTGTCGAGTGACGCGGGCGACGCCGTCAGCCTGATCTTCCAGGCGGCGATACGCCCACCCAGGGCTTCCCAGAGCAGCAGATTGGTGAACAGCAGACCTTCAAGAATCAGCGTGGTGGCGTCTGGCAGGCCAAGCCGTCGTTGCAGCAGCCCACCACTGGCTTCCAGACCACCCAGCAAAATGGCACAAACGATAATGGCCAGCGGATGATGGCGTGCGGCAAAGGCGACCAGGATGCCGCTGGTGCCGTAGCCGGCAATCAGCGCGGCGTTGGCGCTGCCCTGCACAGCAGTGACCTCGAACATTCCGGCCAGACCCGCTGCCGCGCCGCCCAGCAGGCAACTGAGCAGGATCAAGCGGTCTACCGGAAGACCGATCATCAACGCCGTGCGTACGTTGCCGCCGACCACGGCGAGGGCAAAACCCTTGATGCTGTGGCGCACCAGCACATACGCCAGCAGACACGCGACCACGCCCGCCACCAGTCCCCAATGCACCTCGAAACCGTCGCTGATCGTGCCGAGCATATAGGCATCGTCCAGCGGTGGAGTCGAAGGCTTGTTCAGGCTTGCCGGATCGCGTAACGGCCCTTCTACCAACTGCCGGAACAGCGCCAGAGCGATGTAGGAAAGCAGCAGGCTGCTGATCGTTTCGTTGACTCCGCGACGCTGGCGCATCCAGCCACTCAGACCGATCCACAGCGCGCCGACGCTCATCGCCGCCAGGGCCATGCAGACGAGCATCACCCCAGGTGACAAAGGGCCGAGCCACAAGGGTGTCACTGGCGCTGCCAGACCGCCCAGTACCAGCGCGCCTTCGCCGCCAATAATGATCAGCCCGGCCCGGGCGGGCAGAGCCACACAGAGCGCGGTCAACATCAATGGCGCTGCACGCTGCAAGGTATTTTCCAGGGCGAACCATGAACCAAACGCGCCTTCGCCGACCAGTTGCAGGGCTTGCCAGGCAGGCTTGCCCTGAACCGCCAGAAACAGCCCGAACAGCATGCACGAGGAAAACACCGCCAACACCGTAGGCAGCCCCGGCAACAGCGCGCTGGCGAGGCGACGCAGCCTAATGGATAGGCTCATGAACATTCCTCAGAGCTGGTCAAGTACACCTTCGACCAGGTAATTCATGCTCTCCAGGGCGATGTCGGTCTGGCCTTGTGACACACCATCGGCAATCACCACTGCGCCTTTGTTGTCCTTGAGTGGGCCTTTGAAGATCACGAACTGCCCGGCCATCATTTGCGCCTTGATGGCATCCGCTTGCTGTTTGGCGTCGGCAGTCACCGAGGGCCCATAGGCGGACGTTTTGACGAAGCCTTCCTTGAGCCCGCCACGCAGGAAGTTGATCATCGGCGCGCCGCTCTGGGCTGCCGCGACATGGGCGCGATAAGGCGTTTCCCAATTCCATTCGGCACCGGTCAGGTAACCTTTTGGTGCCAGCGCGGCCTGGCTGGCGTGGTAGCCACAGGTCATCACACCGCGCTTTTCAGCCGTCTCGACGATCACCTTGGGGCCGTCGACATGGCAGGTCAGCACGTCACAGCCCTGGTCGATCAGCCCGTTGGCGGCTTCTGCTTCCTTGACCGGCAACGACCAGTCACCGGTAAAAATCACCGTGGTCACGATGCTCGGGTCTACCGAGCGTGCGCCCATGGCAAAGGCATTCAGGTTGCGCAGTACCTGAGGCACAGGCTTGGCGGCGACGAAACCGAGTTTTTTGCTCTTGCTCATGTGCCCGGCAATCACGCCGTTCAGGTATTGCGCTTCGTCGATGTAACCGAAAAAGCTGCCCGCGTTGATCGGGTCCTTACCTTTCTGCCAGAGGCCGCCGCAATGCGCGAAACGCACGTCCGGGTACTTTTTCGCGACCTTGACCACATGCGGCTCAAAGTAGCCGAATGAGGTCGGGAAAATCAGTGTCGCACCGTCCTAACGGATCATGGCTTCCATGGTCTTCTGCACGGCCACGGTTTCCGGGACATTTTCCTCTTCGATCACTTTGACGTTGGGCAGCGTCTTGATGATGGCCGCTGCTTGGGCGCGGGCCTGGTTGTAGCCAAAGTCGTCGCGAGCGCCGACGTAGATGAAACCCACCACCAGCGGCGCGTCGGCTGAGTAGGCACGACCAAACGGCAGTGCTGCGCTCAGGCCGATAATGCCTGCCAACTTGATGAAACTGCGACGATCAACGTTCGACATGCGTGCTACCCCTGATCAATGAGCTATGGAAGATGTGTGCGCGGCGCGGTAGGCGCGCCAGCCTTTGAAATCAGTGATGTCCAGCGCGCCCTCAAGGCCGACTGGCTCACAGATGAAACCCTTGACCCACTGGCCGTCGGCCAATTGCAGAGAACCGATGCCCAATGGCGCGGGAATCGCGGCGACGAAGGCCCCGAACAGGTTCAGCGGCATTTCCCAGACCTCGACTTCGATGCGCTCGCCCTGGTCAGGCACACGCACCAGGCCCGGCTTCGGTGGCGAAGTCCCGGCCAGTGCATACAACCGGTAATCTGCGCTGGTGGTTGTGGTACGCAGCAGACGGGCACTGCCTTCGAGCAATTGCCAGTTGAGCGGCTGGCCGACGAGGTGCGCGCCGACAACCGCGACCTGCACGACAGGGCTGTTGCGGGGCAGGGGTGCCATCGCGACGGCTTCGCTCTGGTCTGCCTTGCCGAAGAGTGGCTGCCAGGCTGCGGCTATTTCTGCCAGGCGTTGGTCGGCACCAGCGGGGCCGATCAGCGTGATGCCCGCAGGCAGTCCGTCCGCGCGGCGATCTGCCGGGATGGCGATGGCGCACATGTTCATCAGGTTGACGAAGTTGGTGTAATAGCCAAGCTGTGAATTGAACTCGACCGGATTGGCGAGCACTGCATCAATGGTCGGCATGCAGGGCGCCGTCGGGACCACCAGCACATCGACCCCGGCCAGCAGTTGCTGGGCTGTTCGCGTCAGTTCCGCCAGTCGATAGCGGGCATTGAATGTGTCCACGGCATCAAACGAAGCGGCGCTCTGCAGGATGCCGCGCACCACTTGATGAATATCGTCAGCATGGGTGGTAAAGAATCTGCCTACCGCTGCCCGCCGCTCGGCCACCCATGGGCCTTGGTACAGCAGGGCCGCGGTCTCGGCGAAGACATCGAAGTCGATGGGTTCGACAGTTACCAGCGGGTCGCTTTGCAGGGCTTCCAGGGTTTTGATGTAAGCCGTTTGCGCCTGAGCATCACCGAAGAACTCGCAGTGCCTTGGCACCGCGACACGCCGGGCCCTGCGCTCCACCGCCAATGCCTGCACGGCCACACTGGCCGGGTCGAGCGGATCGTAAGCCGCGATGACCTGCGCCACTTGCCAGGCTTGTAGTACATCCCCGGCAAATATCGACGGGCAGTCCAGCGTGCGGCAGGCAGGCACCACGCCTCGGCTGCTGAACAGGCCAAGGCTGGGCTTGAGCCCCACGATACCGTTGAAACCGGCGGGCACTCTGCCTGATCCTGCCGTGTCCGTGCCCAGTGCAAAACTCACGTAGCCACGCGCGACGGCCACCGCCGAGCCGGAGCTTGAACCGCCGCTGACGTAGGCCGGGTCGTGGGCATTGCGCACGGCCCCATAGGGCGAGCGGACACCCACCAGACCGGTGGCGAATTGATCGAGATTGGTCTTGCCCATCAGTATCGCGCCACTGTCGAGCAGTAGCTGGACGACGTGAGCATTTTCCTCGGGCGTGTAGGCGAAAGCCGGGCACGCAGCCGTGGTCGTCATTCCGGCCACGTCAAAATTGTCCTTGACCGCAAACGGCACGCCGAACAGCGGCAGTTGCTCATACACCGAATCGCCCGCTTCTGCGGCAATGCTTTCCAGTGTCTTCGCCCTTTCAAGAAGCTGCGTCACGGGCACGCGATGAATCCAGACTTCCGCCCGGTCATCCGCATCAATGTGCGCCGTCAGGGTTTGCACAAGTGCCGTCAGGGTTGTTTGACCTGAACGTAACGCCGACTGAAGTTGGGAAATATCGAGTGCGGTCATAGTGGTGTTCATTCATGTATACAAGATGAGCTGGCACGTTTGCACGTTATGGGCCAAGGTTGACCGAAGGCGGATTGGCAGGGGATTAAAGGCTGTTAGCGAAGTTTTTCGACGCAGTCATGCGTCATCTTTGCGCTTGAACGCGGCAATGTGCACAACGATGGATCACGGCATATCCATTGTGCAGGCAGTGGTGGCGTCAGCCGGACAACCGGTTTATCGGTCTCCGCTGACGTTAATGCGTTTGCCTCAACTCTGGCAGAACCTGATGCGGTTGCCGAACGGATCGCAGACTTCAAGTACCTGGCCCCAGCCCTGCTGAACAATGCCGGGTCGTGCATAACCGTACTGCTTGCCAAGCAGCTCATCGCGCAATTGCTCGATGTTTTGAGTAGGAATAAACACCGCAGCCCCCGGACAGGCGTCGCCGTGATGTTCAGAAAGGTGCAAATGCAGCCCGTTGCGGCTGATCCCCAGATACAACGGCAGATCGGCCTCGAAACGATGCTCGAATTCGACGCTGAAACCGAGAAAGTCGAGGTAGAACTCACGCGCTTTGCGTTCGTCGAACATCCGCAGGATCGGGATGGCACTGTCGAAAGTCACAGTGGCTTGTTCGGTCGTGGACATGACTATTCCTTTATTGAAAACGATCGATTGTTTGATGTTTGCAGGCGATGCATGTTTGCTGACCCGAACTTGCCATCCAGGGCCTAAGCCTGATGCGGTCAGGCCGAAGGTTTGACCGGAAATGAGACGAAAGGCTTTATCTCCTTCAAGACGAACATGCTCTGCATCTCTTTAATCCCGGGGAGCCTTCTGACCACCGTCATGGCGAAGTCAGCAAACGAATCCAGGTCGCGTGCCACCACCTGAAGCAGAAAGTCGGCATCTCCGCCGATGCTGTAGCACGCCACGACGTTCTCCAGTTGCATGACCACCTGCTCGAATTTTCTTGCCTCGGCTTCACTGTGAGAGTCGATGCTGACCCGAATGAACACCATGACACCCAGCCCGATCTTGCGACGGTCCAGCACCGCTCTGTAACCCAGCACATAGCGATGCTCTTCAAGTTGTTTGACCCGTCGCCAGCAGGGCGAGGCAGACATGCCGATCTGATCGGCCAGGGTCTGATTGGTGATCCGGCCGTCCTGTTGCAGGGCCGTGAGGATCCTCATATCAATCGAGCTTAACGTCGGCGAGGTCATAAATACCGTTACTCCGCCTGGATGGGGAAACTTATACCGGTTTCAGCCGCGCAGCCAGTAAGAACAGGTGATTTTTTCCGGCTTCAAGCGCGTAGTATTTTTGAACATGGAGCTTGAGCAGGCTCTGTATTCAAGCTGGCTGTTACATTTCAAGGAGTGCTACATGCTGGATCTGACTCAGGTTCTTACGTACTCGGCAGCGCTGGGCATTGCCGCAGCCATTCCCGGCCCTGGCATGGCTGCGCTGGTTGCGCGCAGTGTCAGTGGCGGTGCGCTGTCAGGCTTCTGCCTGCTGGCCGGTCTCATCCTGGGGGATCTGACCTATCTGTCATTTGTGGTATTCGGCCTTGCAATGATTGCCGAACACTTCAATGCGTTGTTTCAGGTCGTGCGTTGGGGAGCCGCGATTTATCTGTGCTACCTGGCCTGGCAGTTCTGGTTCGCAGACCATCAAGCCATAGAAATCGGAAAATCAGCAAAGAAAACAGAGTTGCTGTCTGCGGCCGCTTCAGGATTGACCATCACCTTGGGCAACCCCAAGACCATTGCCTTTTATCTGGCGCTTTTACCGTTGGTCATCAATCTCGAAACGGTTTCTTTGCAGACGTGGGGGCTGGTTCTGGTGCCGTTGACCGTGCTGGTGTTGCTTGGCGTCGGTGCAGTATTCATATTTGCCGCATTGCGCATTCGACATTTATTGTCGAGCGAGCGCGCCCAGAGAAAACTGTTTCGCGGTGCGGCGGCAATCATGGTAGCGGCGGCAGCTTCGATGCTGGTGCGCTGATCTGCCTGGAGGGTAGATGAGGCCGTTGATGGCCTCATCCGGTCAGCCGTTACAGCTCCTTCTTCAAATGCTTCTCGATCTGCTCAAGCGATTTGCCTTTGGTTTCCGGAAGGCACAGGAAGACAAATATCAACGAGCCGACGTTGATGGCCGCAAAGATGAAGAACGTCGGGTTGCCGATGGTATCGACTGCAATCGGGAAGGTGAATGCCACCGATGCGTTGAACAGCCATTGCATCGATACCGCTGTGCCGGTCAGCAATCCGCGCACCTGCATCGGGAACAATTCCGACATCAGCAGCCAGTATACCGGCGAGATGCACATCTGCATGAACAGCAGGAACACCAGAATGCAGGCGAGGGCGGTGTAGCTCTGGGTCAGGTTCTGCGGCATGAATTGCAACACGCAACCCAGCGCTGCCTGCATCAGGATGACCATCACCAGCCCGGTCATCAACAAGTGCCGACGGCCATAACGTCCAATCGCCCAAATGCCGAGCAGGGTCGCGATAACCGATACCACGCCGTTGCCGATGGTGGCGGTCAGAGCGGCGTTGGTGCCCATGCCGGTATTCTTGAGAATGATCGGGGTGTAGTACATAAAGGCGTTAACGCCTGTGAGCTGCGCGGTAAAGCCCAGGCCGATGCCGATCAGCAACAACTTGATCACCCAGCCCTGACGCAGCAACTCCCTGGCTTTCGGGCGATGACGAGCCTCCTCGTCCTGCGCTTTCATCTCGTCCACTTCGCGCTGCGCATCCTGCTTGTTGGTGCGCAGTTGCTCCAGCACATCCTGCGCTTCATCGAAGCGGCCTTTGGACGCCAGCCAGCGCGGCGACGGCGGTACGAAGAATGTACCGACCAGCAGCAACACTCCCGGGACCATGGCGATGGCCAGCATGTAGCGCCAGATGCCAGGTGTGTGCAGCAGAGCGGCCATGACCGCGCTTAGAACGTAGGCGAGCAACTGGCCGCTGACGATCATCAGTTCGTTACGGCTCACCAGTCGCGCACGACGCGACGGCCCGGCGATTTCGGCAATGAACACTGGCACCGTAGCCGAGCCGCCACCCACCGCGATACCCAGCAGGAAGCGCGCAGCGACCATGAACGGAATGGAAGGCGCGATGGCCGTGCCCAGTGCGCCAGCAATGAACAGCACCGACAACAGGCGCAATGTCAGACGGCGTCCGAAACGGTCGGAGATGTAGCCGCTGGCAAGCGAGCCAAACGCAGCGCCGACGATCAGTGAGGCGGTGATCATTCCTTCGCTGTAGGCATCCAGGCCCAGCCCGCCCTGATCGGTGGGTAGCGTCATGAAAGGCAATGCACCGGCGATGATGCCGGTGTCATAGCCGAACGCCAGCGCACCCATAGTGGCCACGAGCACGGATATAAAAATGAGTCGATTCGGTGAAGCGCTTTGCCGACCTTGCGGATCGGCCGCTGCTGAGGTGCTACTTGAAGACATGAATCTGAAGTCCTTCGTTTGAAACCAGCGTCGCGCCAGTACGTAGATGTCAGGCTTAGGGCGATGTGTTGCGCGCTAGTTCCCTACAAACCCGGTCGGGATTGAATTCTTGAATGCGTTCTGCGTGCGAGGATGGCTGAAACGATTAACTTGATCTGGTCATAATGACCAAAATTTTCTTGATATTGGTCAATAAGACTAGGTCTTTTTGACTTGAAAATCTGCTATTCATTGATTCCAAAGCAGTTTTTATCTGGCACGCGCGTTGCTCTGACTCCAGTAACGAAACTGCTCACTCTGGAATTGATTATGCTCAGCACTGCCCATCGCGACATCATTAAAGCCACCGTACCGATCCTTGAAACAGGCGGGGAGGCACTGACCACTCATTTCTATCGCATCATGCTCAATGACTATCCTCAGGTTCGTCCGCTGTTCAATCAGGCCAACCAGGCAAATGGCGCACAGCCACGGGCGCTGGCCAATGCGGTGTTGATGTACGCGCGCAATGTTGATCGCCTCGAAAACCTCGGGTCGCTGGCGGCGCAGATCGTCAACAAACATGTCGCGCTACAGATACTGCCGGAGCATTATCCGATTGTCGGTGCCTGCCTGCTGCGCGCCATTCGCGAGGTGCTGGGCGCGGAGATCGCAACGGATGCAGTGATCGATGCATGGGCTGCGGCGTATCAGCAACTGGCTGACATGCTGATCAGTGCCGAGCGCGATGTGTATGAAAGCATCGCCGCAGCACCGGGTGGCTGGCGTGGCGGACGGCTGTTCAAGGTTGTTCGCAAGGTGCCGGAAAGCAGCGAGATCATGTCGTTCTACCTGCAGCCTGTTGATGGTAAACCGGTCATCGCGCACAAGCCCGGTCAGTACATCGGTATCCGGTTGAACACCGAAGGCGGAGAAATTCGTAGAAATTACTCGCTCTCTGCGCCTGCCAACGGTGTGAGCTATCGCATCAGCGTCAAGCGAGAGCAGGGCGGCGTTGCGTCCGGCTACCTGCACGATCAGGTCGCAGTGGACGACACCCTAGAATTGTTCCCGCCCTCTGGCGAGTTCGTGCTTATCGAAGGCAGCAAACCGCTGGTACTGATCAGCGGCGGTGTCGGCATCACCCCGACGCTGGCCATGGCGGAAGCGGCGTTGCAGGCAGGTGGCAGACACGTCGTGTTTATCCACTACGCGCGTAATGCCAGCGTGCAGGCGTTCCAGGCGGTCATTGATGATTGGCGCGAGCGATATGCGCAGTTTGCGGCGCACGTGGTTTACAGCGAAGCTAAGGCCGGTGATGTACCGGCAAATACCGTGACGGGGCTTGCTTCGACGGAGCATCTGCAGCAATGGTTGCCGGAGGACACGGATGTCGAGGCCTACTTTCTTGGTCCGAAGCCGTTCATGGTGTTCATGAAGCGCGCGCTGCACGAGCTGGGTGTTCCGGACCGGCAGAGCCATTATGAGTTTTTTGGTCCGGCCGAGGCGTTGGCCTGAGCGCATTCAGATGCGCAGAAGCGCATATCTTTTGAAGCATCCCCTTAAAAAGGCTGCTTCAAGTATTTTTTGAACAGGAGGGCGCACCATGAATCTGGCCGAGCAATATCGAGCTTACATCGCCTGTCTTAACGAACGCCGCTGGCAGGATCTCGGCGATTTCGTCGACGACGATGTGCAATACAACGGCGAGCGGATCAGCGTGGCCGGCTACCGGGCGATGCTGGAAAACGACGTCAGGATTATCCCTGACCTGCGTTTCAACATTGACTTGCTGGTGGTTGAGGCGTCACAGGTTGCTGCCCGCCTGATATTCGACTGCTCGCCGCAGGGGCGATTTCTGGGGCTGGATGCGCATGGTCAGCGTATTACCTTTTCTGAAAACGTGTTCTACACATTCAGCGACGGTAAGATTGTCAGCGTCTGGTCGGTCATTGATAAAGCCGCAGTGGAGCGAGAACTTCGTGGCGAGCCAGCGGCCGGCTCCAGTGACAGAGGCGCCTGAAATTTTCATCGGTGCCTAGCTCATCAGCGCAGTCTTTCCGGCACGCTCGTCGAAGTAACAGCATTTCAGGGCACTCCCCGGTGGCAGCGCAGTCTTTTCTAGACACTTTCACCCCCGCGGAGCCCGACATGATCACTGTCCACCACCTGAACAACTCACGTTCGCAGCGCATTTTGTGGCTGCTTGAAGAGCTCGACCTGCCCTACGAGATCAAGCGTTATCAGCGCGACCCGAAAAGCAATCTTGCGCCGCCTGAACTCAAGGCTGTGCACCCGCTGGGCAAATCACCGGTTATTGAAGATGGCCCTCATGTTGTCATCGAGTCAGGTGCCATTGTCGATTACCTGATCCGCCGTCATGGCGATGGCCGACTACAACCGGACCCTGCCAGCGCTACCTACGATGAGTACGTGCAATGGCTGCATTTCGCGGAAGGCTCGGCCATTCTCCCGCTGATGCTCAACCTGTACGTAGGACGTCTGGGTGACGCTGGCGCACCGCTGCATCCGCGAATCCAGTCAGAGCTGGCCAATTATCTGGGTTACCTGAACGACTCTCTGGGGTTGACGCCTTATCTGTTGGGAGAAGATCTGAGTGGCGCGGATATTCAGATGAGCTTCATTGGCGAGTTCGCCAAGGCTCAGGGAATGCTGCAGCCGTACCCGAATGTGACGGCGTGGGTTGAAAGACTGCAGAGCAGGCCTGCGTACCGCAAGGCTTTGGAGCAGGGCGGGGAATATTCTTTCGCCAAGTAACCGCCATGCCTGAGGCGCTTGCGCCGAGCATAGTCACGAGAAGTGTTCTCCCGGACACCTCTCGTTCCCATGCTCCAGCGTGGTAACGCAGTTCTCGACGCTCTGCGTCGCAAGAGGACGCAGAGCGTCCAGAAAGGCATGCGACGCAGAGCGCCGCACGATAGTTGCGGTTATCGTTCCGCACGCTCTGCGTCGCCAAGGCGCGTATGTTGCTGGTCAGCCTTCGGACAGGCTTACCGAATCCTGATCCGCTTCGGCCGCCAGCTTCAAGCGGTCGGCCTTGCTGATGTATTTGGCCTTGCTCTGCGGGGCCAGTTTTGCGCTGGCCTTTTTTGCGTGGGCTTTCAGTAGCTGCTGTATTTTTTTACGACGATTCATGCTCTTCAACTCGCTTGCAGATGCGTGGATGATACCAGCTGGAATATCTGCTCATACACGCGTCGATTACCCTACGTTTCCAACCATCTGCCACAGCGACGCCCCGACACCGGTGATGCTCTCTCCGGCAATCAGGCCTGCCGCTGCGGTAATGGCGAAGCGTTCTGTAAGGGACGGCCAGCAACAGTTCACCAGCCAGGTGAGCACCGCGCCAAGGGCCATCATCAGAGATACTGAGGCTGGCAGGACAAAAGCCAGGCCCAGGGCGGCGGCGCTCGGCATGTACCGGGTGCGATGGGCGGGTAACGTGCTGTCGAGGATGCCCAGCAACAACCCCGCCAGCCCGCCGATGAAAATTGCCCAGCGGATACTCGCTGACAATGAATCCAGGCCGTGGGTCAGCGTTTGCGCGACGGCTTTCCAGGTGGCCACCGCCGGGGCGGGCCATTCCTCGGTAAGCAGCATCGATTGCGGGTCCGGGATCAGCGCCATGTAAGCCAGGACGCCGACGATGCTGCCGACGAAAATCCCCAGTGTCTGGGCGATCAACTGTTTACGCGGCGTGGCACCAATCGCCCGGCCGACCTTGAAGTCGTTCATCAGGTCCGTGCATTGCCCGGCAGAACCTCCGGCCGTGTTGGCGCTCATCAGGTTGATCGGCACCTGCCCGGGCGCGACGATGCCGAAGCTCAGTTGGGATAACTGCCCGATTGCCCCAATGGGAGGAATGCCGGTGGCACCGACCACTCGAGCCGCCACGGCCGCCAGGCAGATTGCCAGGGGAATGGTCAGCAACGCCATCCACAGGTTAATGCCGAACAACAGCGCCTGCAGGCTAACGACCAATATGATCGCCAGTACGAAACCGGCGGCTGGCCCTGCCTTTGGCATTGACCACGTCGTCCCGCCACTGGCTCTGGTGGATTTGTGCAGTGCCCACAAACGAATCACCAATGAGGCCAGGGTCGAGCAGACCATCAGGCTTACACCCGGCCACAGCAACCATTCCACCAGTGCTGCGAACTGCGGGCCGCTGCTGTCGGCTGGTAATATCACCAGCCCCTGTTCCAGCAGCCACGGCCCCACGCCGCCCCAGGCCAGCAGAGCACCGAGCAGCAGGGTAATGCCGACGCGAATGCCGATAATTGCGCCAAACCCCACCAGCAGCAGCGAAGGGTCGGCGGTAAAGGTCAGACGCTCCAGGTGAGCGCTCGGCGACCAGCGCGGGAAGGCCCATATGAACGTGTCGACCCACTTGGCCAGCGCAGACAGCAACGCGGTGCTGAGCAGCACCTTCAAGCGTATTGCGGCTTCGCGCCCATGGTTGTAGATGTGTAGCAGGGTTTCCAGAGTGGCCATGCCTTCGGGAAACTTCAGCGACTTGTCGTTGAGCAGTGATGGGCGCAAGTACCAGGCAATCCAGATCCCCAGAAAACTTACCGAGAATACCCAGGCGATCATCGGGACGGCATCCAGTTGCTGACCGGTCAGCAAGGTATAAGCCGGAATCGGCGCGACCAGCCCACCGGAAATGATCGACGCAGCCGCCGATGCCACGGTCTGATTGATGTTGCTCTCATGTAGCGTCCACGGTAGGTGCGCGGACGAACGCTTTGACAGGCCTTGCCATATCGCATAACCGATCAACAAGGCGATGATCGACATATTGAACGACCAGCCAATCTTCAACCCGGCGTACACATTGGAAGGCGTCAGCAGGATACCAAGCACAACCCCGGTAATCACCGCGCGCAGACTGAGCTCACGCTCGACAGGGCTGGCAAGAGGGTTCGATGGTGAGGTCGAAAGCATGCGAATTCCTTTCGGCAATGAGACAAGGCAACCTATAAAGTGAGCGCCATATCGGCCGAAGGTTCATATGGCAGGCTTCGTTGTGGAGTGGCGTTAAGGCATCCGTTTGTCCCGATCTTTGCCGACCGGCTACGCAGGGTGCCTGTTGCGGGAGCATCAGAAATCAGACTCTTGGAAGGACGTCGCCACGCGCCCTCTGATGAATTACAGGCGGTGAACCAGAATATCCAGCCCCTCGTCAGTGTGTGGAGTCTGGAAGTAGCGCGTGATCAGCCTGAACTCCGCATCTGTAGCCGCAAAGTCATGCTCTGCTGTTTCGTTACGAGCATGCAGTCTGGCAAGGCAAATATCATCTTCCACATCGAGATAGTGCAGTCGATGCTTAACCTGAGCGTCTTCAGCCAGGCTGCGAAGCCACTGGCGGTCGGCAAGCGTATTGGCTGGGAAATCCAGAACCACGCACATGCCGGACTTCAGCATGTCGATGACCAAAGGGCCGATGATGTCGCGAATCCGATGGGCCAGACGCACGTAGTCCGCCACTGATTTGATCTCGTCAGGGTAGAGCCGAGAGAGCCATTGATCTTCACTCAGCAGAATCGCCGAATATTCAGCCGCGAGTGACTTCGCGAGCGTCGATTTACCGGATGCGATCTTGCCGCACAGGAGGTGAAGTTTCGTGGCTAGCATCAAGGCGTGTCCTTTTCCAGTCGTAAAATATGCATTCCTGAAGAGAGGGGAGTCCTTAACTCTGTAGGGCCCTCTCAACCAAGCACATTCAGCCCATCATTGAAATGGCACTCGCGATCATCACCGCCAAGGTTTTCCGGCAGGAAAGCGGTGAGGTCGTAGGGCAAAAACAGCGTATCCAGCGCCAGAGAGAACGGTACGTCTATCAGCCAGGGCCAGGTTGATGTCACGTCTTTGGTACCCCATGCCCAGCCGTGTCGTGTTCCGGGATAGACGCAACGTTCACCATCAAGGTGATACATCAGGCTCCAGCAGCCGCTCAGTGAGATGGCTGTAGCCAGTAACAGGCATTGCTTGAACATACATTCCCTTGTTTCCGAGTGATGCAACGTGTGCGTCATTCTAGTCGCATAAGCCCGCGGCAATCATCCTGCGAACGGCGCGGGCAATATCTTGCGTAGCCTGCGCTGTCTGCTCCCCTGGCAACTTATCGAACATATGCGGCACGCCTGGGTAGACATGCAATTCCATCGGCACCCCCGAGCGCGACAGGGTCAGTGCGAATGCCAGGTCCTCTTCAAGAAACAGATCGAGTGCGCCAACGCAGATGAAAGTGGGCGGCAGATCGCTCAGGTCGGTGGCCAGTGCGGGGGAGAACAGGGTCTTGCGATCATCGTCCAGTGCGTAGGCACCGCGCAGGCTTTCCCAGCAAAAATGATTGGCCTGGCGCGACCAGCTGAAAGTGCCGGTAGTCGGGTTGGCTGGCGGAGCGTCAGGCGCGCCAGTGCGGTGATCGAGCATGGGGTAGATCAGCACCAGACCGGCGAGTGTCCGCAGCCCTTTGTTTCTTGCCAGCAGAGCGAGCGCGGCAGCAAGCCCGCCGCCGGCGCTGTGGCCCATGATCACCAGGTTACCGGTGTTCATGCCCAGCGTCGGCCCGTGGCTGAATATCCACTCCAGCGCTGCGTAACAGTCTTCCAGCGGGATCGGGAATGGATGCTCGGGGGCGAGCCGATAATCGACAGCGACGATGATTGCCTTGAGCTCGACGGCTAGCTCTGCGAGGTAATCATCGGCCATCTCCGGGCTGCCCAGAACAAAGCCGCCACCGTGGATATACAGGATGACGGGGAGTCCAGAGTGAGAGAGCGAAAGGTCCGGACGATAAAGACATAACCTGACGCCGTTGTCCGAATCGGAGGAGGTCCAGTGTTGCTCGCCGCGCTTGGTGGCGGCGGTTGCCCATGAGGCGCTGACGCGAGCCCTGATGTCGGCAAGGGTGTGCAGCGTCCAGTTGCTCGACGGCTCGTCCATGAACCAACGATAGGCCGGGTCCAGTAATTCATCGGCGTTCAATACGTGCTCCCGAGGCGCAGGGAAATAAGCCCCTGCGCCTGTCAGTGCTTAAAGCCACGCCTTGATTTGCGTACAGACGGCGGGCGTGGAAATGCCATAACGATCATGCAGTGTAGGCAGCGCTCCAGCGTCGAGAAAAGCGTCCGGCAGGGCGATCTGCCTGAAGGTCGGTGTAACGCCATTGCGCAGCAACACCGTCGCCACTGCTTCGCCCAGCCCGCCGATAATCGAGTGGTTTTCGGCGGTCACCACCAAACGGCCCGGTTTTCTGGCTTCAGCCAGAATGGTCTGCTCGTCCAGCGGCTTGATGGTCGGCACGTGCAGCACTGCAACATCGACACCGTCGGCCTGGAGTGCCTTGGCCGCTTCCAGGGCACGCATGGTCATCAGGCCGGTGGAGATGATCAGCACGTCGTTGCCGGTGCGCAGGGTCTTGGCTTTGCCGATCTCGAATGTGTAACCATATTCGTCCAGCACCAAGGGCACGTTACCGCGCAGCAGGCGCATGTACACCGGGCCCTGATGCGCTGCGATCGCAGGGACCGCCTGTTCTATTTCCAGTGCATCACAGGGGTCGACGATCATCAGGTTGGGCATGGCGCGAAAGATCGCCAGGTCATCGGTGGCCTGATGGCTGGGGCCGTAGCCGGTGGTCAGGCCCGGCAGGCCGCAGACGATTTTGACGTTTAGGTTGTCCTCGGCAATCGCCATGCAGATGAAGTCGTAGGCGCGACGTGAGGCGAACACCGCATAAGTGGTCGCAAACGGTACGAAGCCTTCCCGAGCCATGCCCGCAGCCGCGCTCATCAGCAATTGTTCGGCCATGCCCATTTGGTAGAAACGTTCAGGGTGCGCTTTGGCGAAGATGTGCAGGTCGGTGTATTTCGACAGGTCAGCCGACAGCCCGACGATATCCTGACGTTGCTCCGCGAGCGCCGCCAATGCATGGCCGAACGGAGCCGGGCGAGTGGCCTGACCCTCGGACGCGATAGACGCGATCATCGCCGAGGTAGTGAGTTTTTTCTTCGGTGCAACGGACGGAGCCGAGGTGTTATTGGCAGAGCTCATACGGTTTTCCCCTCGTCGAGGTTGTTCAGTGCGACGTCCCATTCGTGCTCATCCACGCGGATGAAGTGGGTCTTTTCACGGGTTTCCAGAAACGCCACGCCCTTGCCCATTTTCGTGTCGCAGATGATGACCCTGGGCTGAGCGCCGGCGTGTTGGCGGGCCGCGTCGAAGGCTGCGACCAGTGCGTTCAAGTCGTTGCCGTCGACGCGCTGGGTAAACCAGCCAAACGCCTGCCAGCGATCCACGATGGGTTCGAAAGCCAGCACTTCACTGGAGTGGCCATCGGCCTGCTGGTTATTCACATCGACGATCGCGATCAGGTTGTCCAGTTTCCAGTGCGAGGCGGACATGGCCGCTTCCCAGGTCGAGCCTTCGTTCAGCTCGCCGTCCGACAGCAGGTTGTAGACGAAAGAACGGGAGTTCTTGCGTTTCAAACCCAGACAGGCCCCTACGGCAATGCCCAGCCCGTGACCCAGTGAGCCGCCGGTGATTTCCATGCCGGGGGTGTAGGTGGCCATTCCGGACATGGGCAATCGGCTGTCGTCGGAGCCATAGGTTTCCAGCTCATCGAGCGGGATGATGTCGGCCTCTATCAATGCCGCGTACAGCGCAATGGCATAGTGGCCGATCGACAGATAAAAGCGGTCGCGCTGCTCCCATTCAGGGTCTTCAGGCCGATAGTTCAGCGCGTGAAAATAGGACACGGCGAGCAGGTCCGCAGCGCCCAGTGCCTGTCCGACATAACCCTGGCCCTGAACCTGGCCCATGCGTAATGCGTGCCGGCGAATGTTATGAGCACGCTGCGCCAGCGAGGTTGAAGGCGCAGATAAAGTAGTGGCTGTCATGGTGATTACTCCGTTGACTCAACGATTGACCGAGGCGGCAGGGATGCGCAGCACCAGATAGGCGCCGATGAACAGCACGCCGGTAATCAGGTACATGCCGATGGCGCTTGAGCCGGTCGTGGTGGTGATCCAGCCGATCAGGTAGGGCGAACAGAAGCCCGCGAGATTGGCGAAGCTGTTGATCCCGGCAATCCCGGCGGCCGCCGATACTCCGCCCAGCAGCGTGGTAGGCAGCATCCAGAACATGGAGGACGCCGAAAGAATGCCCGCAGCGGCGATGCACAGGCTGAGCACTGACAGAAGCAGATTGCCGCCGAACAGCGCTGCCAGGCTTAACCCCAGAGCGCCTGCGATCATCGGGCCGACCAGGTGCCAGCGGCGTTCTCGATGCTTGTCGCCGCTGCGCCCCATCAGCAGCATCACGACGATTGCGCACAGGTAGGGAAGGCTGGTCATCAGGCCGATGTGCAGCGGGTCGGAAACGCCTGCATTGCGAATCAGCGTAGGCAGCCAGAAGGTGATTGCGTACTGGCCCATCACCACGCAGAAGTAGATGCATGCCAGCAGCCACAGACGCTTGTCGCGAATGAAGGCGCCTACCGACGCGTGTACCACTTTCTGGCTGTTGTCCTCTTGCAGCTCCTTGTTGACCAGTTCCTTTTCTTCGGCAGACAGCCATGTCGCCTGATGCACGCCGTCCTTCAGGTAGCTCAGGACCAGCAAGCCGACGATCACCGTCGGGATCGCTTCGAGGACGAACATCCATTGCCAGCCGGCCCAGCCATGAACGCCTGCGAAGCGGGTCATGATGTAGCCCGACAGCGGGCCACCGATCATGCCGGACAGCGGGATGGCGATGAACCAGAGCACGGTCATGCGCGCGCGGCGATAAGAGGGGAACCAGTACGTCAGGTACAGCAGCAGGCCCGGTGCCAGACCGGCTTCCGCCACGCCGAGCAGAAAGCGCAGGGCATAGAACTGCCAGGCGGTTTCGACAAAGGCGAAGAGGGCGGAAATGATGCCCCAGGAGATCATGATGCGGGCGATCCAGCGTCTTGCCCCGACGCGATGAAGGGTCAGGTTGCTGGGCACTTCGCAGAGGAAATAGCCGATGAAGAACATGCCGGCACCGAGGCCGTAGACGGTCTCGCTGAACGACAGGTCGTTCATCATCTGCAGCTTGGCAAAGCCGACATTGACACGGTCCAGGTACGCGCACAGGTAGCACAGCATCAGGAACGGCATCAGTCGCCAGGCGGTCTTGCGGTAGGCATTGGCGCGCGTGGTCGACACCGCGTCGAGGGTCATAGTGGTTATCATGATGGTCTGATCTCTTGTTTTTATAGACCGCCAGGCATTCGCCCGGCGTATCGTCGATCCAGAACAAACTCGGGCTGTTTGCCAGCCCGTCCACACGCGGTCAGTGAATCAGCATGCCGCCGTTCACATCCAGCGTGATACCGGTGAGATAGGACGACAGGTCGCTGGCCAGAAACAGCGCGGCATTGGCCACGTCCTGCGCTGCGCCCAGGCGGCCTAGCGGAATGCCGTCGATGATCGCGTGGCGTCGCTCATCCTGCATCAGACCGCCGGTGATATCGGTATGAATCAGGCCGGGGGCGATGGAATTGACACGCACCTGATCAGGCCCGAATTCACGTGCCATCGCCTTGCCCAGCCCCAGCACGCCGGCTTTCGCTGCGCTGTAGTGAGGGCCACCGAAAATGCCCCCGCCACGCTGGGCGGAAACCGAAGACATGCAGACGATACTGCCCGAGGATTGGGCGCGCATGGTCGGGATCACCGCTTGCGACATGAGTAGAGTGCCGCGCAGGCTGACGTCGAGCACCTTGTCGTAATCGCCAGGGCGGATGTCCAGAGTCTTGATGGGCTGTGTGATACCCGCGTTATTCACCAGAATGTCAATACGACCGTAGTGCGCGATGATTTTGCTGACGGCTTCGTGAACCTGTTTTTCATCGGCGACGTTGGCTGCCAGGCCCAAGTGGCCTTCACCCAACGCGGCAGCGGCATCGCGTGCAGCGGATTCGTCCAGATCGATAATGACCACGCGTGCGCCATGGCGGGCGAACGTGACCGCGGTTGCGCGACCGATACCGCGCTCCGACGCCGCGCCGGTGATGACTGCGATTTTGCCTTGAAGAAGCATGAGGGATACCTCTGGTTATTGTTGTTGGGTTCGATTCGGGTGATCGATGACTTCAGAGTGTTCCCGGTGCCGGTTCTGAGCAATGCCGCAAAAATCACTGGGTGCTGAAAAAAATTCACCTCTCGTCAATCCGCAATACCAGTGGTTGAATGCATGAAACTCGAATAATCGGACACATCGGAGTGTTCATGCAGCCTGATGACGATGCACCTCTGAGCCTGCCACCGCTGAAAGCGCTTCAGGCCTTCGAACAGACTGCCCGCTTCGGCAATCTGGCCAGAGCAGCCGAGGTCCTGGACCTGACACCCTCGGCAGTCAGTCACCAACTGGCCAGACTGGAGGCTTTGATCGGACGGCAATTGTTCGTCCGGGCCGCGCGCGGTGTCACGCTCACGCCGGTCGGCGAGCAGTATCTGAAAGATGTCTCGGGGGTGTTGCACAGCCTTGCCGTCGCGACCGAACGTGCGGCAAGCGATGTCAGTCTCGATTGCTTGCGCCTGCATTCCGCGCCCAGTTTCGGGCTGCTCTGGCTAATGCCGAGGCTGGAGGCGTTTCGGGTAAGCCACCCGGATATCCAGATCAACCTGTCGTGCTCTTATGAGTCACTGCATTTCAGCCGGGACAAGATCGATGTCGATATCCGTCATGGCAGACCAAACTGGCCGAGCTACGAAGTGCGCACCCTGCGTGACGAGAAATTCGCTGTGCTGGCGTCTCCGCAACTGCTGGCGCGTCGCCCGGTGCACAGCGCAGCGGACTTGCTCGAGCGTGAATTGATTCTCTCCGAAGCCACGTTGCTCAAATGGCCCGAGTGGTTTGCCCGGCATGGACTGGCTCGCCCGGAAAAGCCTTATGCGCTGAGTTTCGACCGTTCGTACATGACGCTGGAAGCCGCCAGTCACGGCTTGGGTTTTGCGCTGGAAAGCACCTTGCTGGCGCAAAAGTATCTGGGCACTGGCGAACTTATCGAAGTTGCGCCTCAAGAATTGACTGCACCGGTTGCAGCGCATCATCTGGTCTTTCCCAAGGCCCATTCCGGCTTCCCCAGAGTCAGAAGATTTCTTGAATGGATGGAGCATGAGTTAGGGCAGGGGTTTGAGTTTTGAGCCGCCCCGCTTATGTTTTAGCCTCTTTGCCAGGTGTGAGCATGGCATAGGGCATGGGCTCATTCTCATGCGGTCTGAATAAGCCTCACCATGGAGATGTCATCATTTATGGAAAATAAACTGGTTTCCAGGACCGCAGTCGTTACCGGCGCGGCTCAAGGCATCGGTGCCGCCATTGCAAAACTCTTTGTGCAACAAGGCTGCTTCGTTTACGTCACGGATATTAACGACGACCTTGGTAATGCGGTTGCAGGCAACTCGATTCATCCGGCGGTCATCCTCACCCCCATGTGGGAACCCATGTTAGGTAGCGATGCTGGTCGTGAGGAACGAATGGCTGCGCTGGTTCAAGACACTTCGCTCAGGCGATTCGGAATGCCTGAAGAAGTGGCCGCTCTGGCCTTGCTGCTCGCGTCGGATGACGCCACCTACATCACGTGCAGTGAGTTCAACATTGAGGGTGGTCTGTTGGCTGGGACGGCTGCTATTCCGGCAGTCCTGAATGACAGCTAAACCTGGGACATTAAGATCGCGCCTGCGAAAGACAGTTTTTTACCGATTCTGTTGAATAAGTCGTCGACCAATGATCAGCCCGTTTGAGAAAACCAGTTTTTTCAACACAGCCGGCCCAAAGCTGCCCTTCGCGGGGAAAAAATGATGGCTAAGTGCTACCTGTCGCAAAATACCGCAGCGGTGATGCTTGATAATCGTTTTTCTGAGAGACTGAAATTCGACAATTGTGAAAAGAGAGTCGCGCTTCAGTATCTCTTTTCCTCCTTCAATTTGAACCACGCCGCGGAACAGGATTCTGCGGCCGTCGGGAGATCCGTTTGCTTAATGTCCCCAAGGATCTGATCGGTGATGACCGCCTGTCTCATGTGCTGAGTGCCAGCGAGAGACTGACCTGTGCGGCCTCGGTGGAGGAGGTCGTCGCTGTGTTGAGGGACACGGCGCGCGCTGCGGTAGGCGCGGAGGGCATTGCGGTCGTCATAGAAAATGAAGGCCGCTGTTCTTATGTAGCCGAAGATGCGGTCTCTCCCCTTTGGCAAGGACAGAGCTTCCTGATTGACCATTGTGTATCTGGTTGGACGATGCGCCATGGTGAGACGGTTGCGATCCGTGACGTTTGGCTCGATCCACGCATCCCTCAGGACGCTTACGCGCCTACCTTTGTCCGAAGCCTCGTGATGGTGCCCATAGGTAGACCTGTTCCGTTCTCGGCGCTTGGCGCTTACTGGTCCGATGTTCGCGATCATGATCCCGATACGATCAAACTGTTGGAAAGTCTGGCGCGACTGGCAACCATCGCAATCGAGAATGCGCGCCTGACCCAGGCACGCAATCGCGGGGCGGCACTAAGGACCACTCAGAATCGAATCCTGGAGCTGGCTGTAGAAGTAACAACCCTGAACGTTACCCTGGATGCAATCGTCCGCGAAGTGGAAGCGCTGTCAACGTCGGGATTCGTGGGGAGCATCGTGCTCCTGGATGAAGACATGTATCACGTGGAGCATTGTGCCAGCCCAAGTCTGCCTGACGCTTACACTGACGCTCTCAAAGCCATGGCTGTCGCCCCGTTCCTGGGCTATCAGAGCGCATTAACGGCAGTGGCCGACATCATGATCGACCCGCGCTGGAGCGAGTTCCGCGATCTGGCCGTCGGACATGGGCTGCTCGTTTGCTGGTCGGTGCCTATCCGTTCGGCGCAGGGCGCACTGCTCGGTGCGTTCGTCCTGTACCACCGTGAGCTGCGTAAGCCATTGCCAGCGGATATTGAGATCATCAACTTCGTGGCTCATACGGTCGGACTGATTGTTCACCGTGCACGAACGGATTCCGCGATCCGTATCAGCGAGTCGAGATTGCGTCTTGCCGTCGACCACGCCGATGTGGGTTTCTGGGACGTGGATTTGGTTCATGACACGCTGGTTTGGCCTTCACAAACCAAGGCGATGTTCGGCATCTCGGCTAACGTGAAGGTCACGTTGCAAGATTTCTATGATGGTTTGCACCCCGAGGATCGTGATGCGACGATCGACGCCTTCCTGGCGGCCGCAGATCCAGAGCGTCGCGCGCTCTACGAGGTCGACTACCGCACGGTTGGCCGAGAGGACGGCATCGTTCGCTGGATCGCGGCAAAGGGGCGCGGGGTGTTCAATGCAGCCGGTGTCTGTTTGCGCGTCACCGGCACCGCAATCGAAATCACTGCTCGCAAGGCTGCCGAGGAGGAGTTGAGGGAGCTTAACGACACCCTTGAAAGGCGAATTGTCCAGGCCATCGCCGAGCGCGAGGAGGTCCAGCAGACGCTGCGCCAGAGCCAGAAGATGGAAGCAATGGGGCAGCTTACCGGCGGCGTTGCGCATGACTTCAATAACCTGCTCACGCCCATTGTGGGCACGCTCGATCTGCTTCTGCGACGTGGCGTGGGTGGCGATCGAGAGCAACGTCTCATCTCGGGCGCAATGCAATCGGCGGAGCGTGCCAAGACGCTGGTACAGAGACTGCTAGCCTTCGCGCGCCGTCAGCCTTTGCAGACGGTTCCGGTCGATGTGGCCAAATTGCTGAGCGATATGGGCGATCTGGTGGCCAGAACGGCCGGGCCGAAGATCAAAGTGGTCGTCGACGCTCCAGAGAATCTGCCCGCTGCCATTGCCGATCAAAACCAGCTGGAGATGGCTGTTCTCAACCTTTCCGTGAACGCGCGTGACGCGATGATCGGGGGCGGCACCCTGTGCATATCTGCCGGTACGGTGCTGGTAGGCGATGGGCATCGTTCGAAGCTGCCGAAAGGCGAATACCTCTGTTTAACCGTCGCAGATACGGGCACTGGCATGGACGCTGCCACGCTTGGCCGAGCGGTGGAGCCATTCTTCTCCACAAAGGGTGTCGGCAAAGGGACTGGTCTGGGTCTTTCGATGGTGCATGGGCTGGCATCACAATTGAACGGTGCTCTCACGATTCAGAGTTCGCCAGGTTTCGGGACGAAAGTGGAGCTGTGGTTGCCGCGCAGCATGACCGTGCCAGCAGCGGCTTTGCACATTGTCGAGGCGTCAGAGCCGCAATTGACGCGCGGGATCGCGCTGCTGGTCGACGATGAGGAACTGGTACGGGCAAGCACCTGTTACATGCTGGCCGAGCTGGGTTACCGCGTGATCGAGGCCGGGTCAGGTGAAGAGGCCATGCAACTGATAGCCAACGGGCAGGCATTTGATCTGCTGATCACTGACCACCTCATGCCGGGTATCAACGGGACCGATCTGGCCCGGGTGGTCCGCTCCTCAAGGCCTGGAACCGCGGTCCTTCTGGTCTCCGGGTATGCCGAACGTGAGGGCCTTGATCCGGATCTTCCGCGGCTCACAAAGCCGTTTCGCAAAAGCGAACTTGCAGCATCCCTTGCCCCGCTTCACGGCAAGGGCGGCGGCCCCGCGTCAGAAGCTTATGGCTTGGCACCCTGACCTTCGCCAGAGTACGGGGTGAAGGCCGTCGTTCCTGTCAGCTCGGCTTTGGCAGTCAATGATGTGCCGCTCATCCCAGGCTACGGCCTCACACCTGCCGACGGGATGATCATCGACGCTACGCCTCTAAACCTCCTTGGGCTGTGAAAATTTGCAGGGTTGGCCGCTAGCGCTTATATCCGCCCCTCAAACGGCCAGCCGATGCGCTTTCCAAGCATCACCGTCCTCGCTTTGCGAGCCTGTCCACAGCAGCTGCTTTTCCGGCGCACTAAACATCGAACGCAGGTTTTTTTCGATGGTGTTGCACAAGTCTTCCATGCGAATCTGGTGCTGACTGCTGCCGAAGGGCGCTTGCAGGTCGGTGCCGATACGGTCCATTGCCAGTAGGAGGCAGCCGACTACTGTGGATATCGCCGGGGTGAACCAGCCCAGGGTGGTTACCATGCTCAGTGGCATGATGACGCAGAACAAGGTGCTGAACAGCCTCGGAAAATAGACGTACGGGTAGGGCAGAGGTGTGTTGACGATGCGTTCCATGCCGCCCTGGCAGTTGGACAGTTCGACCATGGTCGACTCCAGTCGCGCCAGACGAATGCTGTCGATGCGTCCCGCTGCAAACTCTTCGGAGATGATGGCCGCCGAGCCGTTCAGAATGTCATTGGGAAAGTTATTGCTATCAGAGGCTCGACGAATTTCGGCGTCCGACAACAGTCCGTCGAGTTTTGCGGTGCCGGCATCGCCTTTGAGATGGGCCCGCAGTGCCCGCAGGTAGGCCACGTGGCGATGAAACAGCACTTCTTTCACGGGGTTGTTGCGATCATCGGTATTACCTTCAATCAGGGTAATCACCTGGCGGCCATAGCTGCGTGAGCTATTGACCATCGCGCCCCACAACGTACGCGCTTCCCACCAGCGGTTTTAGGCACTTGTGTTGCGAAAGCTGATCAGCACGATCAATGCCGAGCAAAGCAGCGTGAGAGGCATCAGCGGGAAATCGATGCCCTTGCCTTCGATCAGCATGACATCCATGGTCACGGCCAGGTCCCAGAGCAAGAAGCCAGAACAGCGACCAGCCAACATAGGTCACTGTTCTGCTGATGCACCGCCATTTTTTTTCGAAAAGACCAGTCATTACGGCACTCCCTTGCTGGGTTGGAAAAAGGCTGTGCATGTTCATTGAACGCGCTATGCCGCGAACATACGCCGCTTGCCTTAAAGCCCGCTTAATTTCCAGGTGCGTAATCTTCAACACGGTTTGCTGTGCTGTTTCGGCTGGAGCCTTTGAGTTCGGCATGCACAGGTCATGCACTGGAACCGTCAACGGATCCGGGACCACACAGCCTTTGTCGATCCTGTTCAATTGGCGGGTAGCCGGACGTTTCGCTGTTTCTGGCGTTGTTTGATCGACACTTCGCTGCATTGCTTTCGCGCAACTACTCGTTCCGGACAAGCCCGCCTCAGCGTTTTGCTGTTCAAACTCCGCACATCAACCGATCCGCCCCACAACCGCCTGGTATTGAGATGGAGAGCTTTCGAACCGCGTCTGACGCGTCTCTTGCTTCCAGTTCTGTGCGGTCCGTCAGCTCCGGTGCGCAGAACAATCTGCATGCGATTACTGATTACCTGAAGGATCATGTGTTCGCTGCACACAAATTGCCGTTGACCGACTCATTGGAGGACCACGCTGCCATTCATGCTCATAACGAGCAGATCGATGCGCTGATCGATGCGCGCGCCAGGCGTTTGAGCGAGCAGGGCGAACCCCGTGCAAGCATCGGAGAAACATTTGCCAAGGCGGAAAAGTTCGACCGATTGGCGACTACGGCATCAAGCGCGTTACGGGCCACGCCATTTGCCGCAGCTTCGGTGCTTCAGTACATGCAACCGGCGATTAACAAGGGCGATTGGCTACCTGCTCCACTCAAGCCGCTAACCCCGTTTATTTCCGGGGCGCTGTCGGGAGCGATGGACCAGGTGGGCACCAAGATGATGGATCGCGCGACGGGTGATCTGCGTTATCTGAGCACCTCGCCGGACAGGCATCCATGATGCGATGGCTACTTCCGTGAAACGCCACTCGCCAGGGCTTGGCAGGCAGGTTGTGGACATGGGGATTGCGGTGCAAACGTACTCGGCGCGCAACGCAGTACGCACGGTATTGGCGCCGGCACTGGCGTCCAGACCAGCAGTCCAGAGTGCTGTTGACATCAGCGTGTCGACGGCGGGTGGTCTGGCTGCCAACGCAGGCTTTGGCAACCGCATGCTCAGTGTGCAGTCGCGCGATCACCTGCGTGGTGGTGCATTCGTGCTCGGCCTGAAGGATAAAGAGCCCAAGGCTGACCTGAATGAAGAAACCGACTGGCTCGATGCTTACAACGCGATCAAGTCGGCCAGCTACTCAGGTGCGGCGCTTAACGCTGGCAAGCGGATGGCCGGCCTGCCACTGGACATCGCGACTGACGGGCTCAAGGCGGTGAGAAGTCTGGTCTCGGCAACCAGTCTGGTACAAAACGGTGTTGCCTTGGCGGGCGGTTTCGCAGGGGTAGGCAAGTTGCAGGAAATGGCGACGAAAAACATTACCCATCCGGCGACCAGTGCTGCGGTCAGTCAGTTGACCAACCTGGCGGGTTCGGCAGGCGTTTTCGCAGGCTGGACCACCGCTGCACTGGCGACTGACCCTGCGGTTAAAAAAGCCGAGTCGTTCATACAGGACACGGTGAAGTCGACTGCGTCCAGTACGACAGGCTATGTAGCCGACCAGACCGTAAAACTGGCGAAAACCGTCAAAGACAAAGGCGGGGAAGCGCTCGTCAATACCGGTGCCAGCTTGCGCAACACGGTCAATAACCTGCGTCATCGTCCCGCTCGTGAAGCGGATATCGAAGAGGGTGGTATTGCGGCTTCTCCAAGTGAAACACCGTTTCAGCCTGGGCGGTCGTAAGCAAACTGTAAGTTGCAATTAGACGGTAAAAAGGGGTGGGCTCAACGAGTGAGGCCACCCCTTTTTTTCCAGCTGTCCGGTTGGGATTCAAAGCTCTGTGTGTTGGGTCGAGGCCTTGGTTTTATCATAGGCATGTTTGACATCGGTCATGGCGATGTTGCTGGTCTCCAGCTGCAGGTCTTCGCTGTCGCTTTTTACCAGTGCGAACTTGCCGTGATTAGCGTCTACACCGTCCAGCTTGATATTCATGTCATCAAACTGCTTTTCACCATTGGTTCGAACCAGCGTTCCGAAATTGTTGGCTTCGAAACCAGTGATGTTCAAATGAGTGTTCGCGTTAAGTTGGAAAACCTTATCGTCTGCGTTTTCAGCACTGCTGTTTTTGATTTGCAGATTGGTTACCTTTGCGCCTCCCTCGCCCTTGACGGTGATCATGTCCTCCCCGACGTTTTCGGCGTGCACGTTATCGATGGTGACTTGCTGGGCGTCCTTGGCTTTCACGTGTATGCCATCCACTTCGTTCTCACCCAGGTTAGCGTTTTTCAAGGTGGCGCCTTCTGCCAGTTCGAACAAAGGCTTCTGGTTTTCGCTCTGGTCTCCGTTACCCATCGACTTGTCGGCGGTGAAGGTTGCGCCGTGTGCGTCATAGACTGTGTTGGCAGCGACTTTGATGGTGTCTTTCACCACAATTACCTTGCCTGCCTGGTCGTTGGCGCCCGCTGTATCCGAAACCGGACCCGTGCCTGAGGTATGGTTGGGGTTGGCCAGTTGCGGTGTTACGCCATCATCGTTCTCGCTGCTGCCTTCGACAGAAGGCGTGTTGCCACCTGTTGCAGTGGGTGTATCGCCGCCGCCATCGCCCGTTGCGGCTAGCGTACTGCCGTCACCGCTGTCCCCGCTATCGGTTGAAGGCGTACCGAGCCCGCCATTGTTCTGAAAAGGGTCCTGCCACTCGCTCGAGTCCTGATCTGTGTCCTGTTTTTTATTAAGGTTCATGAGCATCTGCAGCAGTGAAACAATCAATGCACTGAACAGCTTGATGAGGTTGGACTCGGGGTTTGCTGTGTTGTTGGCATCCTGCGGGCTCTGCACGCTGTTGTCAGGTTGCCCGAAACTGACGTTTTTCGGTGCGGCGCTGTTGAACAGCATGGCACCAGCGTCTACGGCCTGTGGGGCGTTCTCATCGTGGAAGGTGTTTGTCTGCGGGCTTTTTTCACTCAGCGCCGAGAAGTCCAGCGCGGCTGACGTGGGTTGGTAGGGTGTGGGGGTGATACCGATGCTCATGATGTTTTACCTCGATGGGGTGGACATATGAACCAGCGTCGTCTTCCGGATTTACCAGCGTCGGTCGCCGCGTCCCTGTCAGTTCTATAGGTCGACGAGGAATTCGCCAGACGTTGCTCAAAGTGAGTGGCAAAGCGAGGTGAGCGGTTCCCGTTTCGCCGCTATTGATGGCGATGTTTTCAATACGCCATCCCTGGTGCGCTTGACGAGCACACGGAACCAAAGCGCCTTTACCTTCGACTCAGTGCGGAACACACCTACAGAAAAGCGGTGTGGTCTCATATCGCACTCAGAGGCCGTGAAATGACCAATAATGACCCGTACCACACTCTGATAAATGAAATCTGCGCGCTCAGCCTTATTTCCACGCCTGAACGTTTTTACGAGTCTGCCAATTTCAAAATCAGCGAAGTGGACTTCACACTTCAGTATCAGGATCGCGATGAGGGCCGTGCTGTTTTGATTTACGGCGACATGGGAGCGTTGCCGACACGCAATCGTGACGCTGCATTGCTGGCGTTGATGGACATTAATTTTCATATGTTCTCGGGTGTCCATAGCCCGGTTTTCTCCTGGAATGCTCAGACCAGTCGGGTATTGCTTATGGGGTCCGTGAGCCTGGAGCGAGCCTCTGCCGAAGGCGTGCTGCTGTTGATGAAGTCGTTCGCTGATTTGGCGAACGAGTGGCGCGAGCATGGGTTCATCGGGCAGGTCAAAACAGCAGGTGCCCCGGCTGAGCAGCCTGTTGCCACGGCAGCCAAACGCGAGAGCCTGTCGGCCTCAGGGAAGTTTCAATGAACACTCCGCGAATCGGTGGATCGGGCGCCATCGAGCTCTCCCGGATAAACCAGCAGCCCGATGCTATTCCCGCCCAGACCGCTCACCCGAATGCAGTGACGCCAGGCATGAATCCGCCGCTGACTCCCAATCAGGCAGGGCCGCACGCAGCAGAAAGCTCGGCTACCGGTGCCGCGCGGCTGAATGTTGCGGCGCGACACACGCAGCTTTTGCAGGCCTTCAAGGCTGAGCAGGCGACAGCTCCGGTCAGCGGCGCGCCGATGATCAGCTCGCGTGCCGCGTTATTGATTGGCAGCTTGCTGCAGGCTGAAAAGCTGCCTTTTGAAGTCATGGCCGAGCGTCTCTCCCCTGAGCGCTATCAACTGAAGCAGTTTCATGGTTCGGACTTGCAACAACTGCTGGACAAGTTTACCCAGCCGGGTCAGGTACCCGACAAAGCCGAAGTCGGTCAACTGATCAAGGGCTTCGCGCAATCGGTCGCCGATCAACTGGAGCACTTTCAGTTGATGCATGACGCTACGCCCACCAAGACAGGCCCGCATGCCAACGAGGATCGGGCGACGCTTGCCGTCAGTCAGACAGCCCTTGGCGAGTACGCCGGTCGTGCGAGCAAGGCAATCGGCGAAGGGCTGAGCAAAGGCATCGTGTCGCTGGATGATCACATCGCTGCACTGGATGTGAGCCTGCAAAGTGCCGAAGAGGGCGCCAAGGACGCTTTGCACTCTAACAGACAGGCGCTGGTTGATGCGAAAACCACTCTGGTCGGCCTGCACGCCGATTTCGTCAAATCGCCAGAGGCTAAACGCCTTGCTTCGGTCGCCGCACATACACAACTGGACACCGTCGTCAGTGATCTTGTCACTGCCCGCAACTCGGTTGGCGGCTGGAAAGGTGCCGGGCCGATTGTCGCAGCTGCGGTTCCACAGTTCCTGTCGTCAATGACGCACCTGGGTTATGTGCGTTTGTCCACCAGTGACAAGCTGCGAGAGGAGGTGCCTGAGACCAGCAGCGACGCCAGTATGCTCAAGGCGGCGATAACCGGAATGGTCACGGGCATTGCCCACGAGACAGTCAACAGCGTAGTGAAACCGGTGTTTCAGGCTACTTTTCAGAAAACTGGCCTGAACGAACGGCTGAACATGGTGCCACTCAAGGCTATCGATACCAATTCGGTGATTCCTGACCCCTTCGAACTGAAAAGCGAGCACGGTGAGCTGATCAGAAAAACGCCCGAGGAAATCGCTCAGGACAAGGCATTCGTCAAGGGCGAACGCGCGGTGCTGAATCAGAAGAAGGTCCAGGGTTCGTCCACCCACCCGTTGGGTGAAATGATAGGTTACAGTGCCTTTGGTGGTTCACATGCCGTGCGCCAGATGCTCAACGATTTACACCAGATCAATGGTCAGACGCTGAGTGCAAGAGCCTTGGCATCCGGCTTTGGCGGGGCGGTGTCTGTCAGTTCGCAAACGCTTTTGCAGTTGAAGTCGACGTATGTCGATCCCGCAGGGCGCAAAATTCCGGTATTCACGCCAGACCGAGCCGAGACAGAGCTGAAAAAGGATCTGGCCAAAGGTATGGACCTGCGCGAAGCCTCGGTACGTACCACGTTCTACAGCAAGGCAATATCCGGGTATTCAGAGCTCGGCGCTGACCTCGGCACTGCCGCCTGTGACAGCCCAGCTGGAAGGCGCGCGCGGTACGCTCAGTGCGGGGAATATCCTGCGCAATATGGCTCTGGTCGCAACGGGCTCGATTTCCTATCTGTCCACGCTTTACGCCAACCAGTCTGTCACCGCCGAAGCCAAGGCGTTGAAGGATGCGGGGATGGGGGGCGCAACGCCGATGCTGGATCGTACCGAAACAGCCTTGAACAACATCCGCCATCCGAACAGGGCATCGCTGCCACATACCTTCCAGCCGAGCACGTTGAGCGGTATTCCAAGGGCTATGGAAAGCGCTTATCACATGGGACGAGGCGCGTTGCAGCTGCCAACCCAGATGGCCGTGGACACGGTTCGAGTGTTGGCAGACGGTGCGCTGAACGGCGTGTCGTCAGCACGCGCTGCGCTTACGCCAGCAAAACCGCCTGAAGCTCGCGTGTCCGTCGACGAGCTCCGGAACACGGCCCCAACGCCGCCATCCAGCCCCACAGTGCAGCGGCCGGCACCCTCCGTTCCGCTTGACGACGAGCAGTTGCGGGCGCTCGAAGAAAGCTTGCTCGCTCCGCGTTGATTCCAACGCCGGGCACAGTCCGTACTTGTCTGCTGTCCGGCTGATTCAGACTGCTTTAACGTTAAAGGACTATAACGATGAGAAACCCGACACCCGATTTTGCCCGCTTCATCAACGCTCTGGGCGTCCAACTCGGTACATCACTGGCCTTGCAGAATGGCGTATGCGCCCTTTACGACGGCCAGAACAACGAAGCGGCGGTCATCGAATTGCCCGAGCACAGCGAAATGGTCGTCTTTCATTGCCGAGTAGGTCGTTGTCCGGAGCGTTCCACTGATCTACAGCGCCTGTTGAGCCTGAACTTCGACGTCGCCCGTTTGCACGGTTGCTGGTTTGCTATCGATCAGGGCGATGTACGTCTATGCGCCCAGCGCGAACTGGCATCGCTCGATGAGCCGGCGTTCTGCGACGTGACTCGCGGCTTCATTTCCCAGGCTCGTGAGGCTCGCGCATTTCTACAGGCTTGAATAAAAAAGCGCCGCGTAAAAGCGGCGCTTTTTTCACTGTTTGCGTTTTCAGCTTTTCAGTTCAAACCCTTCTTGCTTCAACTTGCTCGCCGCTTCCTTGAGCGACGCCGATGGCCGCGACAACTCGCCGTCAAAGGTGTAACCAATCGGTTTGTCCTGGTCTGCGCCATAAATAAAGTTGATGCGCCCCAGCGTTTTAGTGACGCTCATATTCGCTCCGCTGTTATAGCTGACCAAGGGGGTGGGTGAGGTGAAGTTTTCAGCCTGAGTCGCGGTGTGGAATACCACCAGGCGCTTGATGCGCATCTGGTTGCGGTCTCTCAGAAGGGCGGAGAGGTCGCTTTGGGTCATGGTGCCGTCCAGGCTACCTTCGTCGATTTTATCGACCAGCGAGTCCTTCGGTTCCAGCCGTACGCGCGCCAGTGTCCCTATGCTGCCCTCCATGTCCTTGAGCATGGCGCGGAGTTTCGGGTCCTGGCGCATGAACTCGGCAACCCTGGCCGCATTGCCGGGGGCGCTCGCTTCACGCACTGAGCCCATGATTTTGGTGAGTATGCTTTCACTGCTCAGGCCGGAGAGGTTGGTTTTGCTGGTCTCAAAACGTGCGTTATCCATCACGCTGTGCTTATTGACTGATGCTCGATGCTCGACCGCCCCGCGTTTCAGACCACGAAGCGCTTTGTACTGCTTGTCGTTCTGCCATTGAGTGTCGGCAAACAGTTCTTCAAGGCCGTCGAGGTGCGCCTGAATAACCTCATCCGGTTTCTTGCCTGCGTAACGCGCATTCAGCGGGTCGGCCAGTTCGGCCAGTTTTGCTTTGGTCGTGCTGTCCTTGAATGCCTCGCCGAGGCTTTTAGACAGCTTGCCCAAACCTTCGGTGGTTATCGGCTTGGCGACGTTATAGCGAAACTTGACCCGTTTGACAGTCCTGTTCTCTACGCTGAAATTGACCGCTACTCCCAGATTGTTGGCGGCTGACTGTGACGCGAGCGTCGGTCCCGGGGCGGAGGCCGGTGTGCCTGTGGGGGCCGTGCGGGTGCCGCCGATCTGCCCGCGAAGCTGCCCGCCAAGCGTTGCGTTGTTGAGAAAACGCGGGCGGTTCTTGCCGCCTTCGCGCAACTTGGTCTTGTCGTTTTTCTGGGTCAACGAGTTATCGGTGTAGGTCATCAGGTTAACGGTGATGTTCGCCGCGAATCCGCCGCGTACCACCGCAGAGAACGAATCGCTATTGGGATCGGCATCCGGGTCTCTGTCTTCGGTCAGGTTTATCCCTGCGCGTAGATCGGCAGTTCCGCCCGCCGTGAGGTCGAAGTTGAATCGCCGAGCCTGGTAGGTCTCATGGTCTACTGCCTTTTTAAGCACCTGCAATGGATTCAGCTTGCCTTCAAACAGGTCGTCGATGAATGCGTCGATGTCTTCATCCGGAACGTTGAAGACCACGCCGGCACGTTGGCTGGCGGCGACGGTGGCTGTCACGTCCACGCCCAAGCGAAAGTTGGGGGTCAACGTGCGGTTGTTACCGACGTCGACACTACGAGCAGGATGGTTTTCGTCAAAAAAGCCCGGCCAGTAGTCTTTGCCGGCACCGAAGCCACCGCTTACGTTTCCCGCACCTTCGCTGATCAGGTACAGGGTAACGCCGCCCTCGCAACGCTCGGCATTGAGTATGTAGTTACGGTTGCCGGTGGTGCCTGCCGTTGGCCATAGTCCTGTGGCGTTGTCGGCAAGAATGATGAACGGGGTGGTAAGGTTCAGTCCGTAACTGCGTTGCAGCCTAATTTCGTCGTCGCCATGCTCCAGTTGCTTGAGCATGCTTTTGAATTTCCCGGCCAGCTCCGCCTGGTCCTTGCTGCCTGTGGCTGCGCGCATGTTGACGCTCACCGCATGGTCAGCTTTTTTGAACGATTTGAGGAATGTCTTGACCGCTTCATAACCGCTTTCCAGCGCTTTGTTATCGGTAAAGCCCATGTCTGTAACCACCTTGACCGGGTTTTCGCCGTAAGTCACATCACGCAGCCTCGCCAGTTTGTTTTGTAACGGATCTATGTCGGCTTGCGGCGGTAGCTGTTCGACCTCGTCGAGCAGCGCGCCGAGGCTTTTCAGCGTGACCAGATCCAGCGCCAGACGCGCTTTACTCAGGCCATGCTCCTCACTGGCATCGCGGCGCTGCCCCAAGGGTACATCGGCTTTCTGGTGGCTGAGTTTCAGCCCTTGATACTTCAGCGTGCCGAGTAACTTTTTGGTGGGGTTTTCAGCAGACGGAGCAACTTGAGTCAAGGCGTCCTGAAGCTCCTTTACCAGGTCATGTCCAGAGCTTTTGAAGTTGAGCTTTGTGCCCAGCTCAGCAAGTTTCTTGCCGAACTGGGTGCGCACCGACGGCTTGGCCAACTCACCGTGCTGGTTGAGAATGCCATCTTGTTGCCTGAGGTTTTTCACCTTGCCATAGCTTTGGCCGATAGACATCAGCGCCGTATAGCTGTGATTTTCCAGCTCTTCGCGCAGGGTTTCCAGCTCCTTGACCAGCGTAGCGCCTTGAGGCCCCAGTTTTGATTCCAGTGCGGCAATGCGTGCTTTCAAATCCTTGCCCGGGGCTGGTGGCCTGCCGCCGGACTCATGGATCAGCTCCAACTGCTTGAACAGCATGGACTCGGTTTCATAAACCTCATTCAGACCCAGACGACCGTGGTGGCGATGTTGAATATTGTTGCCAACGTTCTTCATCCAGCGGGGCACTTCTGCGGTGTTTTTGTAGACGTTGGCGCGCATGAATTCGCGGGTGCTGGCTTTTTTGGATTTCTCCACACCGCTGCGCCCGAATGCATTGATGTCCATTCTGAGCGTCAGCCCGGTTTTTGGAATTCGCCAGGTCTTGTTCGATCCCGTGATTCGCGAGTGCACATCATTCAAACCGTTTTCTTCTACCGGGCGCTGCTCGAAAGCTTGCCATTTGCCTGCACTGAGCCGCATCAGACCCTGGCCCTCGGCGTCTTCGATCTGGGCGCTGAGCACGTTGTCGTCATTGGCGAAAAGTGCCTTGACCGGCTGACCCCCGGGTAGGGCAACCGGCGTCCAGCGGGCGCGCATCTGATCCCCCAGCTTTGTCGATTGCCAGGCTTCCCTGGGCAGGCAATAAAGCCCGCCGGTACTGGTGAGCGCATGAAGGTTGTGTTTTTCATCCAGAGCAAGGCTCTTGATATCGCCTTCCAGGCCGGGGATATCGAGAGTGACGGGTTTGTGATCCTTGCTGTGGGCGGTCAGCTTGTTCTGGTCATCAAGGGCGACGAAGCGTTTGTTGCTGACCATTGCAAAGGCTGTGATCACTCGGTCGTCGAGGCCTTCGATTTCCTTGCCCATCTCGACTGTTGTCGAGCGCGCGGTCTGGGCCAGCGCTGTGTTGTGGTCAAAGGCCATGTTGGGGTGTTCAGGAGTCACCTTGAGCGCGTGCAGCTTGCCGCCCTTGAGCACATAGGCGTTGCTGTCGGCACCGCGTTGCAGGCGGTCAATATCTTTTATACCGGCGTCTTTCCAGCATTCGGGCGTCGCGTCCCAGCGCTGAATGCGTCCTTCGCTCAGGCCAACCAGACCCGCACGATCGAGGTTGAGCCGGTCAGCGGCGGTGGGTGCCGGGGGCATGGTCAACCCGCGATTGTTGCTCAGTACCAGAGCATTGGTCAGGTTCCAGCCGCTTTCCAGTTTTGAATCCTGCTCATTGAGTGCGTGGGAGTGAATCTCGCCCTGGCGGTTTTTGATCAATGCATGTACACGGCCGTCATCCCCGTTGATGAATCCGGTGACGCTGTCGTGGCCACCCAGCGGCAGGCCTGCCAGTTGAAAGTTTGCCTGATCGGGCATCAGCTTCAATTGCGGGTCATTGCTTTCAAATGCGCTCCGGTCCGCGCTGTAAAGTCTGCCTTGGGTGTCTGCTATGAACAGCTTGTTGTCGCTCAGGCCGACCGCAGCCGCCTGCGCCTTGCCGCCGTCGAGTTCAAGCGCTTTGGTTTTCTTCTCGGTCAGATCGCCAATCACCGGGCTCATGTCTGTGAGCAGGATCGCCTGAGTCTCCTTGCCGCTGAGCAATGCCGCTCTGTTGTCCGGTGCCACCGAAAATGACTGCAGATCCTTGACTTCGATGTGCGGCATGAAAGGGCTCGTGAGGTCGACTACCACATCGTCGCTTTTCGCATAGACCGAGCCCTTGCCGCCTGTGGCCAGACTATTGAAAGCAATGTCCTCCGTGCCTTCAGGCGCTTTCCAGCGAGCACTGAGCGGGTCGAACTGATAGAGCCGGTCTTCATGCACACGCATACGCTCGCCGTCGTGCCTGAGAAGCACGCCGGTGATGTGAGCGATGTGCGCCTTGCCGGGTAACTCTTGAGTCTTGCGTCCGCTGGCGGTGTCGATGTGAATGTTGCCGTCTTCACGCTCCAGTTTCACCGCTGGTGGTTTCTTTCCTTCTATATGCAGTGCTTCTTTGCTGCTGCGGATCAAGGCTAGCGAACTGTCGTCCTGCGCCAGGTGCAGCAGATGCCCGTTGGCCTGTAGCAACTGGTGGCCGTGCACGCCGTCTTTGCTTTGATGGGCCAGGTAGGTTTGCCTGGGGGTGGCGAGAATGGAATCCAGCAATGGGGCCAGGCCGGGAGTATTGAACGTTGAGAAGTCAGGCTTTCCCTTGGCGTCCAGTTGAATGCTGCCTTGTGGCTCTGAGTTGCGAACCAGTTTTTCGTCTTTCAACTCGAAACGGCCTCCGTTGCTGCGCGTCATCATCGATTGCCGAGAACTCTGGAGCGTTGCCGGCTCGTCCGGGTCTTGGGCTTTGGTGCCACAAGTGCTGGCGCCGCTATGCCCCGCACGCGTTACTGGCTGGCGCGTATCGTCCAGGTCATCAAGACTATTGCTCGATAACTGAGATACAGGCGCTTTATCTTTGGCTGTCTTCGCATTTGGAGTGGGCTGTGAAGGCTTGACGTTTTTTACGGTGGGAGGCGTGGCCGCTTTCTGCTGCGGTGCCTTGGATTTCTGGAACAGTTTGCTGACGTTCTTCAGCGCTCGCTTGCCGACACTGCTCAGTGAGTGGGAGGAGCGTTGTTTGGGTTGTTCGATTTTTTGCTGTAGATCAGTTGCAGCGTTCGTGTTTGCCGGGGCTGGCGGCTGAATGATGCATCCGGTGTTGCGGTGGATCGAGGATGAATGCACGGTGAATCTCCCTGTCCATGTGCCACTGATGGCAGCCCGATGCAAAGCTTGAAAATTCCTTAATTTGCTGAGTGGCACCTGATAACGGAGGGTTCCATCGCAAATACTTATGGCTGAAATGATTCAGCAAGATGCCTTGCGCGGCTGATATCGGTTTCAAAAAAGGGAACCGTAACGGTGAACGTGCCACGTAGGATGGACACGTTCAGGACATTCCCCCCATGCCCGCCGTTGCCTCCATCGTATCGAGCCCCCGCTTGCTGGCTCGCGCTATTCAAATTGCTTTGCTCGCACTGGGCTCGCTGTGTGTGGGTTGTCAGTCTGTGGACTATTCAGCACCCCGGCAGGAACGCAACCCGCGTCTGGTTACGGGCCTGGTCTACTGGGGGGGAGATGATCAGGACGGTGCGCGGGCGGCAGAGAAAATTTCCGATTTGCCCGTCTATAACGGCGAGGACGTGTGGCAGCGCGTTGCGCAACGCAGCAGGCTGGCCGATGGCCAGGGTATGAATGAGCGTATCGCTCGCCAGCGCGATTGGCTGCTGAGCAATCGTGGGTTTATCAGTGGGGCAAGTGTCCGGGCCAGCCCCTATCTGCATTTTATTGTCGAGCGCCTGGACGAGCGCAACATGCCGTTGGAGCTGGCGCTGTTGCCAATGATCGAAAGCTCCTACAACCCGATGGCCAATTCACCGGCTGCGGCGGCTGGCCTGTGGCAATTCATGCCTTCTACCGGGCGCAGCTTCAATCTTTATCAAAGCGCTACGTACGACGCTCGCCGTGACGTGGTGGCCTCAAGCAAGGCAGCGATGGATTACCTGACCCGCCTGCATGATCAGTTCAATAATGACTGGCTGCTGGCACTGGCGGCCTACAACTCGGGCGAAGGCACAGTCGGCCGGGCGATTGAGGCCAATCGGCGGCGCGGACTACCTGTTGATTACTGGCACCTGAATTTGCCCAGGGAAACCCTGGATTACGTGCCCAGGCTGCTGGCGCTCTCGCTGATCGTGCGCAACGCCGCTACCTATGGTGTAAAACTCACCCCGGTCGCCAATACGCCATATTTTGACGTGGTCGAACTCAACCATGCGGTAGACCTGACCCAGCTTGCGGCCACTGCGGGTGTGGATGAGGGCCAGTTGCTGAGACTCAACTCGGCGTTTCTGAGCAAAAAAACGCCAGATGGACCAGGGCGGTTGCTGTTGCCCAAGACTCAGAAGCAAGTGCTGACAGCCGGTATCGCGCGAATAACCGGGGAATCTCCTGTGACTACGGGCACCCCTCAGCGCATTGATAAGCCTGTGGTCGAACACTTGGCATTACCCCAGACGGCACAGCCGGTGAGGGTGGTCGAGCGAACGCCGGTGCCCAGGCCAGCGCAGCCGGTTGAGGTAGCTGAACGGGCACCTGTGCCCAACCCAGTGGAACCCATGCGGGTAGCAGAGCAGTCTTCTGCGCCGCAAACACCACCCTTGGTACCGGCTGTCGAGCATAAAGAGCCGCCGATGACCCCGCGGACACCGGCAAGGGAGGCATTATCGGTGCCTAGCGTGTTACAAGCCGGGCGCTACGTGGATGACCGCTCGTCGCCTCGCAGGCGTGATGATATCGAGGATCGTACGGGCCCGCGCGAGCTGCCAAGCGGCCCGCGTATCGTGGTCTATGCCAGCGGTTCACGCTAATAACCTGCGGTTTTAAAGCCGGATGTATAGCAAAATCACCTGAAAAATGCCCTTTTTTGGTGCTTTTTCTTGTTGGCGTTTCGGTGTGACTCGCCGTTAAGACGCTATATTTCAACGCTGATACGTCCTTGTTTTTGTTCTCGTTCGTGGCAGGTCGGCATGAACTTTTTACGCTCGCCGACTATTTTTGCTGAACTTTTTTAAAGTTTTGTAAGCTAGTGCTTACACACATTTAGAAACATTCTTCCGTGATGAAGAGGTATCACCGTTCGTTATGGTCACCGCCTTTGGCGTGGTGACAGCTTGCGATTGACGGATTGTCCTACACTGAATCCTTTCAGTTAACTATCTCTTCGATCAAATTTTGAGCCCGCATGCCATGAAACCCACCCGTTCGGATAGCTGAATGGGTGGGTGGCAAAAAGCTATCTAGTTTCGAGCCCAAAAACCGGGAGGATTTTGTAACCCTCCATGCCAAGGGTGAGCGGCGTTCGGAAAACCGAATGTATAAAAACCCATGAGTCACCCTGTCGAGCGTTACGTGTAACGTCTTCCGTTCCCCATCAGTAAGTTAAGTTTCAATGTCGAACTTTTCGTTTTGGTCGGGTAGTTTGTTACGTTTATTTTCCTTGAAAGGGGACTGCTTGAGTATGTGTTTCCCGTTTTAATTTCTTTCAGCCCGTTATTAAGTGAGTCCTTGTAAAACGGCCTATAACGTTAAATTTATTTTTATGAGTCGAGTGACTTTTCTGTGAAGTTTTTTTAATAATAAACCCTGTGGTTATATAGTTTTTTGCCAGGGTCCAGGACGGGGTAGTGCGGTTAACTCCCCGGAAGCCGGGGGGGTTAACGTTTTTTGAGCGGTAAGCGCTTGATCGGAATAGAGTATCGATAGATTAAACTAATCATCCCAACAGTCTGGCTCTATGCGGGTGTTGCTCGTCATATGACGATATTACTATGATAATAATTCTCAACTTTGTGAGCTTTTTCTCATTTTATGGGGAACTAAATTACTATATGTGTGCCTTGTAAGACGTGGTATTAATAGTCCGCTTGCCACCCACAGTGAGAGTGATCGATGAGCACAGACATTGATAAGGGCGTCCGAGAGTATTGGGACGTAACTGCATTATCCGCTGGTCATCAAATTGTAATGAACAGCGCGTTTCTGGATATGGACTTACTGCTGTGCGGGGAAACCGGGACGGGTAAAGACACCCTGGCCAATCGCATTCATGAGCTGTCCAGCAGGTCCGGGCCCTTTGTCGGCATGAACTGCGCCGCCATCCCCGAATCGTTGGCAGAAAGCCAGTTATTCGGTGTCGTCAATGGCGCATTTACCGGTGTCTGCCGCGCTCGCGAGGGCTACATCGAAGCGTCCAGCGGCGGCACGCTTTACCTCGATGAAATCGACAGTATGCCGCTTAGCCTCCAGGCCAAGTTACTTCGCGTGCTGGAGAGCCGGGGGGTCGAGCGGCTGGGCTCAACCGAATTCATTCCACTGGATCTGCGCGTGATTGCTTCCGCCCAGCGCCCTCTGGATGAACTGGTGGAACAAGGACTTTTTCGTCGCGACCTGTTTTTTCGGCTCAACGTGCTGACGCTTCACTTGCCAGCCTTGCGCAAACGTCGCGAACAGATCCTGCCATTGTTCGACCAGTTCACCCAGGAGATTGCCGCTGAGTTCCAACGTCCCGTTCCTGTACTGGACAACGGTCGTGTGCAGATCCTGCTCAGCCATGACTGGCCGGGCAACGTGCGCGAACTGAAATCCGCAGCCAAGCGGTTTGTATTGGGGTTCCCGCTGCTGGGGGCCGAGCCAATGGATGCGCGCGATCCGGTGACAGGTCTGCGCATGCAGATGCGCGTGATCGAAAAGATGCTTATTCAGGATGCGTTGAAACGGCATCGACACAATGTCGACGCCGTGCTTCAGGAGCTCGAACTGCCGAGACGTACGCTTTACCACCGCATGAAGGAGTTGGGAGTTGCTGCATAGATCGCAGCAACGGCTGGAGTCCAAAAAGCTTATGTCTCGGGGGTCATGTGATGGATCTTGATGAGGGGTTTGATGACGACCTAGACGAGGAGCGTGTTCCAAATCTGGGGATCGTCGCTGAAAGCATTTCGCAACTCGGTATCGATGTGTTGCTGTCAGGCGAGACCGGGACTGGCAAAGACACTATTGCCCAGCGCATTCACACAATATCTGGCCGTAAAGGTCGCCTGGTTGCGATGAATTGCGCTGCGATTCCGGAGTCGCTGGCAGAGAGTGAGCTGTTTGGAGTGGTCAGCGGTGCGTACACCGGTGCTGACCGCTCCAGAGTCGGCTACATCGAAGCGGCACAAGGCGGAACGCTGTATCTGGATGAGATCGACAGCATGCCGCTCAGCCTGCAGGCCAAGCTGCTGAGGGTGCTGGAAACCCGAGCACTGGAACGACTGGGTTCGACATCGACGATCAAGCTGGATGTCTGCGTGATCGCTTCGGCCCAGTCGTCTCTGGATGATGCCGTCGAGCAGGGGAAATTTCGTCGGGATCTGTACTTTCGCCTTAACGTGTTGACACTCCAGCTGCCACCCTTGCGCACACAGCCTGAGCGCATTCTGCCCTTGTTCAAGCGCTTTATGGCCGCAGCTGCCAAAGAACTGAACGTCGCCTCTGCCGATGTCTGTCCGCTGCTTCAGCAGGTGCTGTTGGGGCATGAGTGGCCCGGCAATATCCGTGAGCTCAAGGCTGCTGCAAAGCGCCATGTATTGGGTTTCCCGGTGTTGGGTGTCGACCCGCAGAGTGAAGAACACTTGGCCTGTGGGCTCAAATCCCAGCTGAGGGCGATTGAAAAGGCCCTGATTCAACAGTCACTCAAGCGCCACCGTAACTGCATTGATGCGGCAAGCCTGGAGCTGGACATGCCACGCCGCACGCTCTATCGACGTATCAAGGAGTTGCAGATCTGATTTTTTGCAGAGCGCTGGAACCGATTTAAGGGTCGTTACCACCTATCTGTACCAAGCAATTACGCTGGTACAGACCAAGGGGTATCACGTTATGAACATCATGAGTTCTCTGACTAACGCGGGGCGCGGCGTCGTTAACACAGTGGGTGGCGCTGCGCAGGGTATCAACAGCGTCAAGAGCAGCGCCGACCGCAACATTGCACTGACCAAAAACACGGGTAGCACTGACAGTATCGATGCTACCCGCTCGAGCATCAGTAAAGGTGATGCAAAAAGCGCCGAGCTTGACGGCACTGCGAACGAAGAGAACGGCCTGCTGCGTGAGACGAGCATGCTGGCGGGCTTCGAAGACAAGAAAGAAGCGCTTTCCAACCAAATCGTTGCGAGCAAGATCCGGAACTCGGTCGTCCAGTTCTGATTTCTTGAATGCCCCCTTCACACAGAGGGGGCTGCTACTTTGAGGAGGTTGTGATGCAGAGTCTCAGTCTTAACAGCAGCACGCTGCAAAGCCCGTCGATGGCGCTCGTTCTGATCCGTCCTGAAACCGAGACAACCGGGTCGAGTACATCCAGCCGGGCGCTTCAGGAAGTGATTGCGCAGCTTGCCCAGGAGCTGACTCACAATGGTCAACTGGACGAGAGTTCGCCATTGGGCAAGTTGCTCGGCAAAGCGATGGCCGCCAGTGGCAAGGCTGGCGGCGGCCTCGAGGACATCAAGGCTGCGCTGGACACGCTTATCCACGAAAAGCTGGGCGACAATTTTGGTGCTTCTGCCGACAACGCCTCGGATACCGGACAACACGACTTGATGACACAGGTGCTCAATGGCCTGGCCAAGTCGATGCTGAATGATCTTCTGACCAAGCAGGATGACGGAACTCGTTTTTCCGAGGACGACATGCCGATGCTGAAAAAGATCGCGGAGTTCATGGACGACAACCCCGCACAGTTTCCCAAACCGGACTCGGGTTCGTGGGTGAACGAACTCAAGGAAGATAACTTCCTCGACGGCGACGAAACAGCGCAGTTCCGCTCGGCACTCGACATCATCGGCCAGCAATTGGGCAGTCAACAGAATGCAGCCGGCGGTCTGGCGGGCGATAGCAGCGGTGGTGGCTTGGGCAGCCCTGTGAGCAATACGGAAAATTCGCCTGGTTCACTGGGTGATCCGCTTATCGACGCTAACACCGGCCCCGCCAGCAACAGCAATTCCAATGGTGATGTGGGCCAGTTGATCGGTGAGCTGATAGACCGGGGACTGCAATCGGTATTGGCCGGTGGCGGCTTGGGAACACCTGTGAGCACCGCCAATACTGCCCTTGTGCCTGGCGGCGAACAGCCGAATCAGGACCTGGGTCAGTTACTCGGTGGCTTGTTGCAGAAAGGTCTGGAAGCGACGCTTCAGGATGCTGGCCAGACCGGGACCGGCGTGCAGTCCAGCGCTGCTCAAGTTGCCTTGCTGCTGGTCAACATGCTGCTGCAAAGCACTAAAAACCAGGCTGCTGCCTGACTGATACCCGCCTGACGGAGAACTCAAGTGACCGTTTCCCACCTTGGTAATGTTAAAAACATCTCGCCGGAACTTGGGCAGGATGTGCCACAAGGGCTCGTTTCAGAACCTCCCCAGGCGGATGTCGATATCTTCACCGCCGCAACGCGCCCGGATAATGTTTCAAGCGGTGCACCGCTTTCCGAGCATATCGCCAGCGCGATTTCCGGCGGTCTGGGCGAAACCGAAAAAATGTCCCAGCAAGCCATGCGCTCCATGAAAAAGGCCTCGGGCAGCGGAGAGGCACTGGATATCGCGGCGATGACTCGCACATTGTCGCAATGCTCGCTGCAGACAGCGCTCACGACCAAAGTCGTCAGCAAGACTGCGCAGGCAATCGACAAGCTGACCAACCTGCAGTAGAGGTTCTCGTGAAATTTCTGAGCGCAGGGCTGCTGTTGTTTTGCATGTTGTTGCTTGGCGGGTGCAGTGATGAAACCGATCTTTTCACTGGCTTGTCCGAGCAGGACTCCAACGAGGTGGTTGCACGCCTTGCGGATCAGCACATCGATGCGCGCAAGCGCCTTGAAAAGACCGGTGTCGTGGTTACGGTCGCAACCAGCGACATGAACCGCGCCGTACGTGTGCTTAACGCTGCCGGCCTGCCACGCCAGTCGCGCGCCAGTCTGGGCGACATCTTCAAGAAAGAAGGGGTCATCTCGACTCCTCTCGAAGAGCGTGCCCGCTACATCTATGCCCTGTCTCAGGAGCTTGAAGCCACGTTGTCGCAGATAGACGGTGTCATCGTGGCCAGAGTGCATGTGGTGCTGCCGGAGCGCATCGCTCCGGGCGAGCCGGTGCAACCTGCTTCCGCGGCCGTATTCATCAAGCACTCGGCTGCGCTGGACCCGGACAGTGTGCGTGGGCGTATTCAGCAGATGGTCGCCAGCAGCATCCCCGGCATGTCTGCGCAATCGGCAGAATCGAAGAAATTTTCCATCGTTTTTGTACCGGCCACCGAGTTTCAGGAAACGACGCAATGGGCCAGCTTCGGACCGTTCAAGCTCGACAGCGAAGAGTTGCCGTTCTGGCACCTGATGCTTTGGCTGGTACCGGCCGGTGTTGTCGTATTGCTGCTGATTATTGCGCTGCTGCTGCGCAGTGACTGGCGTGCCGCGCTGCTTCGGCGGATCGGGTTCGGCGCGCGGAGTCGCTCAACCGTACCGGCGCGTGCCTGATGGAGCTGATTGCCGAGGACCACTGGGTTCAATGGTGGTGCAACCCCTGGCAGTTTGCGCATCCGGACTGGCAAAGCCGTTTTGCCTTGAACTGCGGCCTGACACTCAGTGACTGTGATGGGCTGATAGCCAGTCGTCACAGCGTATTTTTGCAGAGTGTTGGCATTGAACCAGATCAACCGCCGATGCCTGCTGAGCCGGTGTTGCGCTGGCTGGCGCTGACACCTTTACAGCGTGAGCGGGCGCTGGATCTGGCCCGGCGCATCTGCTTTTGCCGAAATGAAAGCGATGGCGCTGACGGGCAATGGTGCTGGGCGCTGACCAAAGCGCTGCGCCCCGGCGTCTGGCTGGAACTTGCCAACGAAGACCCTCGCTTGCTGTTGGGGGCCTGGCTGGGGCCTGAGTATTGGTCGCGATTGCGTCTGGCCTGGGCGCCAGATGAGCTTCCCGACAGCCCGTGCGAGGCACCCGAGAATAAACTTCAGACGTTGTGGCAGGCCATTTTATGGCGTGTCACGGCGGTTTGAATTCGATCCGGTTCGCTCTGTATCAGGAATTCCCCATGCTCGCCAAACGCAGTATTACGCTGACTGCCACTGCGCTTCTGCCTGAACCTGTGCTGCGTCGTGAAGACATTGCCAACAGCCTGCTGGCTCGTGATGTTCTAGCCGACGCGCAGCGCCAGGCAGAGCAAATGCTGGTTCTCGAACAACAGAAGGCCGACCTTGTGCATCAGCAGGCGCTGGCCAGCTTCTGGGAAAACGCCAATGCGTTCCTCGCTGAACTGCAGGTGCAGCGTGAAGTGTTACAGCAGCAAGCAATGGCTGCCGTAGAGGAATTGCTCAGCGAGTCGCTTCGGCACCTGCTTGACGACACGACGCTGGCCGAGCGCGCCAGGGCACTGGTGAAAAATCTCGCGGCCAGTCAGCTCAACGAAGCGGTGGCGACCCTCAGCGTTCATCCCGACATGGCCGAGCCGGTCGCCGAGTGGCTGGCTGACAGCCGGTTTGCCCAATACTGGCAGCTTAAGCGCGACGCATCGCTGACCACCGAACGCCTGCGTCTGAGCGATGCCAATGGCGCGTTCGACATCGATTGGGCGACGCTGCGCAACGGGCTGGCAGGCCGTGACTCGTCTGCCTGAAACAGGCTCTTGCGCCGAAAATGGAACCGCTCCAGCCGTTTGCTCCACTCAAGGTTTGAACCTTCCTGCTGGAGTAAAAGGACATGATAAGTTTCAAATCTCTGCAAAATAACCTCGACAGCACGCTGAATCGCGCCTTGTCCGACGTGGATGACGTGCTTGAGGGTGGCAACGGACATTTCACTGCCGATGACATTGATGCCTTCGGTGAGGCAAGTCAGCAAGCCGCTGTCAGTTCCAACATCGCTGACCAGTGCCAGCAAGCCGGCTACAAAATGACCAAAAATGTCATCGATGGATTTCAGTGAGTTCGCTGAGGTCGTCGGCCAGTGGTGTGATCAGCGTCCAGCGACTGCGCTGGACTGCTGGGTCGACGACGCCAACGTCCGCCTGGAAGTGGTTGGTCATGGAATACGTTGCAGCATTGAGCTGCTCGATCCCTACGATGCCAATGACTCCCAACGCATCGAGGCGTTGCTCAGCCACGGGGGTGCCAGCCTTGCGTGTGCCTGTGATGGCGCCTTCGCCATTGATCCGCAGACCCGCTGCATGGTCCTGGTCACCTGGATACCCAACCCCTGCAACCTCGCCGATCTACTCGCTCGCCTTGAAAGCCTGGCCAATCAGCGTGCGGCCTTGCTCAGCCTGATGCAGACCACCATTGGCGACATGACGCCCGCGATATCCGGGCGCACGACCCTCAATCACCGGCAACCGGGAGTTTGAAATGCGCAAGGCCTTGATGTGGTTGCCTTTATTGTTGATCGGGTTGACCCCTGTTACATGGGCGGTCACCCCCGAAGCCTGGAAACACACGGCTTACGCCTACGACGCCCGGCAGACTGAACTGACCACGGCGCTGGCTGACTTTGCCAAAGAGTTCGGCATGGCGCTGGACATGCCGTCCATTCCAGGAACGCTCGATGGCCGGATTCGTGCCCAGAGCCCGGAAGAGTTTCTCGACCGGCTTGGCCAGGAATACCACTTCCAGTGGTTTGTCTATAACGACACGCTCTACGTCAGCCCGTCCAGCGAACACACCTCGGCGCGCGTAGAAGTCTCATCCGATGCGGTAGATGACTTGCAGACGGCGTTGACCGATGTAGGCCTGCTGGATAAACGCTTTGGCTGGGGCGTCCTGCCTAACGAGGGTGTGGTGCTGGTTCGCGGCCCGGCAAAATACGTGGAACTGGTTCGTGACTACAGCAAAAAAGTCGAGACGCCGGAAAAGGGCGACAAGCAAGACATTGTTGTGTTTCCGCTCAAATACGCCAACGCGTCGGACCGGACCATTCGTTATCGTGATCAACAACTGACAGTAGCGGGTGTCGCCAGCATTCTTCAGGATTTGCTCGACACGCGTTCTCGCGGCGAAGCCATCAATGGCATCAACCTGTTGGGGCACGGTGGCGCAAATGCCGGACTCGCGGGTGGCGACGCGGACACTCAAAGCCTGCCTCTGGATTCCAGCGGCATCGATACCGGCGCCTTGCAACAGGGCCTTGATCGGGTGTTGAGCTATGGCAGCGGCAGCAAGAAATCCGGGAAAAGCCGTTCCGGTGGCCGCGCGAACATTCGTGTAACAGCCGATGTGCGCAACAACGCGGTACTGATTTATGACTTGCCGTCGCGCAAGCCGATGTACGAGAAACTCATCAAGGAACTGGACGTCTCACGCAACCTGATCGAAATCGATGCGGTGATCCTCGACATTGATCGCAACGAGCTGGCGGAGCTCTCCAGTCGCTGGAATTTCAACGCAGGCAGCGTCGGCGGAGGCGTCAACCTGTTCGACGCGGGCACCAGTTCGACGATGTTCATTCAGAACGCGGGCAAGTTTTCTTCAGAGTTGCATGCGCTGGAAGGCAACGGTTCAGCGTCCGTGATCGGCAACCCATCCATTCTTACCCTGGAAAATCAGCCGGCTGTCATTGACTTCAGCCGGACTGAATACATCACGGCGACGTCAGAACGCGTCGCCAATATCGAGCCCATCACCGCCGGGACCAGTCTGCAGGTGATCCCGCGTTCACTGGACCACGATGGCAAGCCTCAGGTGCAACTGATTGTCGACATTGAAGACGGCCAGATCGATATCTCCGATATCAACGATACGCAACCCAGTGTGCGCAAAGGCAACGTCAGCACCCAGGCCGTCATCGCCGAACATGGTTCGCTGGTGATCGGCGGTTTCCACGGGCTGGAAGCCAATGACAAGGTCCACAAGATTCCCTTGCTGGGCGACATTCCCTACATCGGCAAGCTGTTGTTCCAGTCCCGCAGCCGTGAACTGAGCCAGCGCGAACGTCTGTTCATTCTGACCCCGCGCCTGATCGGTGATCAGGTCAACCCGGCTCGCTATGTGCAAAACGGCAACCCGCATGACGTCGATGATCAGATGAAAAGGATCAAGGAGCGACGCGACGGTGGAGAGTTGCCGACCCGTGGCGATGTTCAGAAGGTCTTCACCCAGATGGTCGATGGAACTGCCCCCGTGGGTATGCGTACCGGCGAAACACTGCCATTTGAAACCGATAGCCTTTGTGATCCGGGCGCGGGACTGACGCTCGACGGTCAACGTTCGCAGTGGTACGCCAGAAAGGATTGGGGTGTTGCGGTTGTCGTGGCGCACAACAATACCGACAAACCGGTACGTATTGACGAGAGCCGATGCGGCGGTCGCTGGGTCATCGGCGTTGCCGCCTGGCCTCACGCCTGGCTGCAACCGGGCGAAGAGAGCGAGGTGTATATCGCTGTGCGCCAGCCACAGATATCGAAAATGGCGAAAGAGAGTCGGCCATCACTGCTCAAGGGAGCGAAACCATGAAGATCAGTAGCATTGCAGTTGTGCTGGTGCTGTTCGCTACCCTGTCGGGGTGTGCCACCCATGGCTGTACGGGAGTTGCCTGCAAACGTCCGGACTCCACAAACCGCGAACTGGTCATCTGGTGGCCGCCGGACATGCGCGACGGTCTGGACGACCAGGACCACGAGCGGGATTACACAGTCGTGAAGTTAAAGGATTAGAAATGATTGAGGTAAAGGAAAAAGCGGCGTTCTACTACAACGTCGCTGCCCAGAGCCCTGCTGTCTGGCCGGTGGCAAACCGAGTGTCCTTCGTCAGTCGGCGTGAGCATCATGACTGGGGCATCGCGCTGCACATCGAAGGGCGTGCGCTGCGTCCCGAGCAACTGAGAGAGGCGCTGCAAATGAGGTTCTCAGAGGCCGAGCGGTTCCGTAACTACTTTCTGTTTCTGGATGTACAGCGTGATTTTGTAGTGTGGCATGCCGTAAGCGACGCGCCGGATGCCGTCACCAACCTGGATGACATACGGCGACATGAGTTGATGCTGGCAGGCCTAGAACACCTGGCTTAGGCAATTCTGTCAGCATGAAAGAAGACCGCCCCTGCAGAGGAGGCGGTCTTTTTTTGGGGCAGGTGAAAGCTGCGGGCACGAGCCACAGTCAAGGTAATGTTGAGGGGGACGCAATCTTCTAGACGCTAGAGGTTGAAACAGGGCGTGGGGGAGGCTGGTGCATAAGCACCTGTTACGCCTGGCTTGCAGCTCCCAGCTTAAAGCTCCACCTCAACCTGAATCACTTCATCGGTGATTTCATCCAGCTGGCGAACCACTTTGTAGATGTGCCCGACAGCTTGCAGCGTGGGGCGAGGGATGTATTTGCCCACCTTGGCGCGGTACAGCGTTCTTGTCAGCCAGATGCTCTGCACCACCGGGATACCGGCCTTTTTGGCCCGAGCAATCAGCGCCAGCGCTTCCTCGTCCTCACCCTTGCAATGAATCAGCGGCAGAGGCGTCTCGCCTGGCCGGTAATACAGCGCCACCGCGTAGTGCGTCGGGTTGACCAGCAGCATGTCTGCTTCCTCCACCGGATTGGGGGCGGCGCTGGGCTCCTGGTTGAGGATTTCATGGGACAGTTGTCGACGATGGCCTTTGACATGAGGATCGCCTTCGGACTGTTTGTATTCTTTTTTGATGTCCTCGTGGCTCATGCGCAGCTTCTTGGCGTGAAAGTATTTCTGCATGGCGAAGTCGACCATGGCGACGACCAGCAGCAACCCCAGAATCACGCGCAAAATATGACGAAAGAGTTCGACCAATGCGTGCCAGTACGTCGTCAGATCGCTGTTGGCCAGCAGGATAAGAGCGCCCAGCGCGGGCTTGACCTGCATGTACAAGGTCGCGCCAATGGCAACAGCCTTGAGGATACTGAGCAGCAGGTTGAGGATGTTCTGCCCGGAAAACATCTGCTTGGCATGCGAGAAGGGGTTGATCTTGTTGATGTCCAGCTTCAAGGCCTTGGGCGCGAACAGAAAGCCGATCTGCATCCAGCTGCTGACCAGGCGCATCAACATGGCCATGCCGACGCTGCATAACGTGAAGCTGAGCAACACGGAAAGGCCTTCGCTGGCGATCAGCTCGACGGATGCAGCGAAGCTCCGGTCAATACCTTTGAAAGACAGTGCGAGCAAGGCCTGCAACCGGTCGACGCTGTCATCGGCCAGGCCCAGGGTGATTTCACTGACGACCATCAGTACCAGCAGTTTGCCAAGGTCCTGACTCTGTCCCACCTGACCTTTTTCGCGAGCGTCACGTATCTGTTTGGGGGTAGCCTTTTCGGTTTTTTCACTCACGGCACTTGCACCAGAAGCGCCAGCAGCGACTTCAGATCAACCAGCGTCAACAGTTGACCGGTGCCCAGCTCCAGCAGCGTTGGCAGGTAGATCAACAGAAAGGCCAGGCCGGCCATGCTTTTGGCTGGCATGGCCAGAATCGATACGTTCAGTTGCTGTGCATACAGGCCGATGATTGCAAACGCGGCTTCGATCAACAGTAGCAGGGCAATGAAGGGCGCGGCATACAACAGCATGTGTTGCATGGTCTGGTTGAGCTGTTCCAGAAAGACGTCCAGACCGCCTGCGGTCATGCCCGGCAGCCAGGCAGTCGGTGGCCAGACGCTGTAGCTGTCCCAGATGACCTGAGTGATGAGTGAAAGACCGCCAGTGAGAATCACCAGCATGATCAGGGTTTCCTGAAACAACTCGCCCAGCGGTGTGGCGTCCGGACCGAGGGCCGGGTTCAACTGGCCACCGCTGAGCGCCCCGCGCTGACTGTCGAGCAGGGCGCCGACCGAGGCAAACATCCAGAACGGCGCATACAGCAACAGCCCCAATAGCGTGCCCAGTACCGCCTCTTTGATCATCAGGCCGCCGATGGCAAACCAGTTATCGTCAAGAGAACCCAGCGCGCGGCTGATTGCGGGGGCCGGGACCATCGCCAGCACGGCCACTACCGCATAGCGCAGCGGGCCTTTCAGGTATTTGAAACAGAAGGCTGGCACCAGAAGCATGCACGGCAGCAGGCGCGCCATCGCCAGACCCATGCCCAGCATGAATTGGAACGCTTCGTGGGCGTCGAAGGGCATTTAGTGATTGACCCCGGACCGTGCAATCAGGTCGAAGGCCATATTGATGAACTGAATCAGCTCGACGCCGATCCAGCGGCCGGTCATGGCCAGGGTCAGCCCGACCGCCCCGAGCTTGATGCCGAAGGGCAGCGTCTGATCCTGAATCTGCATGAGTGCCTGCAGCAGCGAGGTGAGCACCCCGACCAGCACAGCGACACCCAGCGGCGGAGCGGTCAGGATGACGACCAGAAACATGCCTTGCTTGAACAACGCCAACGCTTCCATGGCCGCCTCACATATACGAATAGAAGAGGCTGTCGAGCAGTCGGGACCAACCCGACACCAGCACGAACAGCAGCAGCTTGAGCGGCAACGACAGGGTCATCGGCGAGACCATCTGCATGCCCAGGGCCAGTAGCAGGTTGGAGACAATCAGGTCGATGACGATGAAAGGGATATAGATCAGAAAACCGATCTCGAAACCGGCCTGCAGTTCCGACAGCACAAAGGCCGGAATCGCCAGCAACAGGTCGTTTTTGTTGGCCTGATCGGCCATTTCCTTGGGCCACATACGCTGGGTATTTTCCAGCAGATGGGCGACCACATCCGGGTCGGTATTGCGGGTCATGAAGCGTTGCAGTGGCTCGATCACTGTTTTCAGACTGCTCTGCAGCTTGTCGGCGCTGCCCAGTTCCAGCGGGTGTTCATGGACCCGCTGCTGGATCTCATGCGCCACCGGGGCCATGACGAACATGGTTGCGGCCAGGGCGATGCCGTACAGGGCCATGTTCGGCGGCACCTGCTGAACGCCAATTGCGTTGCGGGTGATCAGCAGGGTCATGGCGATTTTCAGAAAGGCGGTGCAGACAATCAACAGAAAGGGGATCAGTGACAGCGAGCCAAGAAACAGCGCCAGCATGATCGGGTTTACGCCCTCCATGATCATGATCGGGTCACCAGGCGGGTAATCTGCAGACCCAGGCGACCCTCGACATCCACCAGCTCACCCTCGGCCACCACCTGTTCGCCATGGCACAACGTCGCGTGCCCCGGCGAAATGCCGGTGACTTCAAGGATAGTCCCGGCATCCAGCCGGCGCAGTTCGGCGAGCGTCAGCCTGAGCTCGCCGCAACGCAGGGTCAGGTCCAGTGCCAGCGAATCGAGTGCCGGGGGCTCGTCCTGTTCTTCCTGCGCTGCGTGATCGTCCGGTTCGGCCGTCGCATACCCGGATGGCTCGCCGTCTTCTTCGGACCAGTGCTGTTCAGTCGACGGGTCTTCATAGTCGTCGAGCATCTCGACATCTTCCTGATACAGATCTTCAGTACTCATGGTGGCGGTGCTCCTCATGACTGAGCCGCAAAAAAAGACGCTGCGCGTGCTGGTCGGTCTGCGCCGCCCATTGCCGCCCTGCCAGGCTCAGGAACCCTTGACCGGCGCTGTCGAACTGGCAGTGGGCGGGCAGTACCACGTCACCGGGGCGCAGCGAGGCGATTTGTTCCCGGGTCAGCGACATTTCACCGATGATCAGGGGGCTGGCCACTGACCAGGACTCGTCCACAGTGCGCGTGCGGGCTTGCCAGGACGCTGATCGCAGCAGCCTGAGCAGTGTGTCGGGCGTGGCATGCATGTGCGCGTGAAGCTGCTCACCACCACGCCGTATCTGAACCCGGCAGCCCAGGGTGGGTGCTTGCGGTTTGTTGTGCAGGGGTTCGACCGGTGCCAGCAGTCGGGCAACAGTCGGGCTCAGGCGTTGATTGAACAGCTGCCAGTACCAGGCTTGTTGCTCGCCCCCGAGCGTAAGGGGGATATCGCCCAGCAGGCTGAGCAGCGCTTCGGCGTCGCTCAGCAACAGGGGCCCGATGGCTGTGCTCAGCCAGACAGCACCTGCCGGTTCGCCTGCGTCGGCAAGCAGTGGCAACAGGGTCAGTTCGGCGTCCTGACCTGCGGCGCTGAAGCCCAGGCTCTGACCGGCACCCAGCTCACGCGTGGCCTGAGCCAGCAGGGCATCGACCTTGCGCAGACGCAGCGCGCTCATGCTGCAAGATCTTCATGCAGGTCCAGCTCAACGTCATGGCCGAGTGCCCGCGACAGTGAGTCACGGCATGCGCCGGTATGACCCTGCAAACGTTTCAGAACGTCGCGACGGGCGAAGCCCAACTGGATGCTCCAACGGTGTTCGGTTTTTTCGGCATTGACGCGTACTGTCCCCAGGCTGGGCATCAGCAGGGTAAACGCCAGCGGGCCGGCGGGCTGTTCGGGCAAGCGCTGCGCCAGCTCGTCGATCAATTGGGTCGGTACATTTTCGGCGTGTGCGGGGAGGGCGATGCTGCTGCCGCCGAAACCTTGCTGATCAGGCTCTTCACCGACCTGAGGTATCAGCAGTTGGGAAAAGAACAGGCCGTCGGCGCTCTCCGGTGTCTCTGTCGCCGAACGGTTTTGTGCGAAGCGGACCTTCGGCATGTCGGTACGCGTTGTGCTGCCAAAAGCCGGTGGCTTGTCATCAGCCTTGTCCGGTGCGCGCTGCGCGGGCGCAGAAGGCTGTGTGGCATGCACTACGGGTGGTGCCGTTGGCGCTTTGGCCGGGTGTTTGATCGGTGCGGTCATCGTCACTTAACCTTCTTCGTTGAGCGTCTCCTCCATGCAGGCGAGTTTCTCGACCGCGCGCTGAGACGCTTTGGCTTGCAGGCGCTTCTGCTCAAGCAACGCCTGCTGTTCGGCTACCCGCAATTGCTGTTGCTGCACGTCCTGCCGAATACAGGCCAGGCGGTCGAGCATGTGTTTTTCTTTCTCATGCCATCGGTCGATATCGTTCGGGCTGATGGTCTTTTCCAGGTGTTCCTGAGACAGGCCCTCGCGACGCCGCTTGTGGTTGTCACGTTCCTGATCCAGCGATGCCCGTATTTTTGATAAGTGGTCGAGCATCGATTTCAGTTCCACCTGCGCGTGGCGATGAGCCCGTTCAGCGCTCGCCTGACGATGCTGGCGCAGCGGGGTCAGCAAGCTGATCACCTGTTCCAGTGCTGCTCGCTGCGGATCGTCTTCCAGTGTGTCTTCCATCGTTACTCCGGCAGTCTGGAAGTGAGCCGCAGCAACCCGTCCAGGGTTTCCTGCAAGGGCACCGGCTCACGCAGGTCCTGGCGCAGAAATTCGTTGATGTCGTCATTCAGTTGCACCGCGCAATCGGTCACCGGGTCTGCACCGGCCTGGTATTCGCCCAGCCGCAGGAGCATTTCCACTTGTTTGTAGGCAGCCAGTAGCTGGCGCAGACGATTGTTCGCTCGCTGGTGTTCGCGGCCGGTGACATTGCTGAGAATCCGGCTGATGCTGGCGGATACGTCAATGGCGGGGTAATGCCCGCGCTCGGCCAGCTTGCGGGACAGCACGATGTGCCCGTCGAGCAGTGAACGCACTTCATCCGCCACCGGATCGTTCATCGAGTCCTGCTCGATCAGCACGGTGTAGAGTGCGGTGATCGAGCCGTTCTCGCTCATGCCGGCGCGCTCGACCAGGCGTGGCAGCAAGGTGTAAACCGAGGGTGGCAGGCCGCCACGCCCCAACGGTTCGCCCGAGGCAATCCCTATCTCCCGCTGCGCACGGGCAAACCGGGTCAGGGAGTCGAGCAGCAACAGCACTTTCTGGCCTCGTGCGCGGAATGCTTCGGCGATAGCGGTCGCGGTGAACGCTGCGCGTGCGCGCTCCATGCTTGAGCGATCAGAGGTGGCACAGACCAGCACCGAGCGGGCGCGTAGGGTTTCGTCCAGTTCATGGTCGAGAAACTCGCGCAGCTCGCGGCCCCGTTCGCCGATCAGCCCGAAGACGATGACATCGCAGCCCATGTTGCGGGCCAGTTCGGCCATCAGTGTGGTCTTGCCACAGCCAGCACCGGCGAACAGCCCCACACGTTGACCCTCGCCCAGAAGAATGGCGCTGTCGATGGCGCGTACCCCGGTGGGCAGGGCGTTGGTAATGCGCGGGCGCTGGGTGGGCGGCAAGGCGTCGGCGATCACCGGCAGTGTTTCGCGACGATCATCCGGCCCGGCAAAAGCACCGAGGCAATCACCGAGCAGTGGACGTCCGAAGCCATCCAGGACGCAGCCCAGCAAACTGTCGTCAACGCCAATCCTGTGGGCGATGCCCAGCGGGCGGATCGGAGCACCGACCTGGATTCCGTCGGGTGCGCCCAAGGCGCTGAGCAGCGTACATTCCTGAGTGAAACCGACGATTTCAGCCAGCAGAAAACTGCCGTCGGCTTTGCTCACCTCGCAAAGATCGCCCACCTTGGCCGCAGGAATCTTGCATTCCAGCAGAATCCCGCGCACTGCACTGACCCGGCCACTGACGCGCACGGCGCTGTAGTCACGCAAGCGTGCTGCGTGGGCGTCTTTCCACTGGCTCAGTGCAGCATTCACCAGTTCACCTCAATGTGCCGATTGCCGTCGAATTGCAGGCGCTGATTGTCGATTCGCGTCAGGCGCAAGCCATCCACCTCGTCACCCACATAAATACGGCGGCCGTCTGCAGTCACCAGATGCGCATGCGGGCCGGTCATGATCTGAACCACCACAAAGGGCAGGGCGCTGCGTGTACTGGCGACGTTGTCGAACACCGTCACCGGCGACTCATAGCGGTCCTTGAAACGCTGCAGCATGCGTTGATAGACCAGCAGGGATTCCTCTTTGAGATCGCCGTTGAGCACCAGCCCCTCGGCTGTTTCTTCCACGCTGACATCGGTCAGCAGCCGGTCGCTGAGCATGGTGCCCAACTGATGGCGTACCGCATCCGCGCTGGTCAGGCGTATGCGTTTATCGGCCACGGGTTTGATGATCTTTGCCGGTGTAGGAGATGTCTCTACCGGTGCCTCTGCTGTGACCGAGGCCATGTGGCCGGGGCTTTGGTACATTGCAATGGCGGGCGGGCGGGTCAGGCTCCAGGCGCTGCCGATGACGCCCACCAGCAAGCCGGCGATGATCCCTGTGGTACGGATGAGCAATTGCGAGCGCGACTTGACCTTTTTCAGCGGCACATCATTGCGCACAGGCTCGGGGTCGGCCTGTGGCTGTTTCGGGATGACCGCTGGCACTGAAGGCCACTCATCGCCTGCGGGCGAAACGCACAGCCACACTGAGCCCAACAAGAATGCAGTGTTGAGTGTCAGATCAATACCGGGCCGGGCGTTACCTTCTTCGTCGCACACCGCGCCTTCTTCAGCGTTCAGTGTCCAGCTGTCGTCCAGGCGTTGCAGGCGGCAATGCAGGCTTTCCACTCCTGCGTCGTCCAGTGCCAGATCGTGTTGCGCGGCAGAGCCAATCGACCATTGCTCGCCCACCAGTGGCAAGGCTGCGCCTTGGTGCTGACCGTTCAGTACGCGTAATTCAAACATCTGAAAGTCTCCCTTTGCTCAAGCCTGAAAGGCTCAAGCTGCGTGCTCGTTGTCTATTGGCTCAAGATCGTCTTCAAGGTCGAAGCGACCCATTACCTTGACCTTGGCCGCGTTGCTGATTTCTGCGAAAGACAGTACGGGAACGTGATAGAACTCCTCCCTCAACAAGGTCCGCAGTGGGCTGCGCAGGTCCTGCGCGACCAGCAGTACCGCCTGTTCGGGCGCGCGCACCGGAAATGCGATATTCATTTGTTGCACGAGCATCTGGCTGATCTCGTTACTCAGTGCGAAGAACGTTTCGGTCTGTGTCTGGCGCAGACCGTCGCGCAGCAAGCCCTCGCTTTCCGGCGTGAGCAGCCACACCTGCAGGCCTTCGGCACCGCAATACTGGTGGTAGATCTGCGATTTGAGCGCGATGCGCACGTAGTCGGTCAGCACGTTGGTATCGCGTTCATGCTGGCAATGCTCGATCAGGGTCTCGGCGATCAGCCGTATGGCTCTGAGCGGTACGCGCTCCGACGCGAGACGTTGCAGAACCGCCGAGAAGCGCGTCAGCGTGAGCACTCGCTGTATCTCTTGTGCAAGCTCCGGCTGCTCGGATTCCAGCCAGCTGAGGATTGCTTTGGTCTCCTGCAAGCCGATGAACTGAGGCGCGCAGGACTGCAATGCGCGTTCCATGCGTTCGACGATCAGGGTCATGGCGCTGACCGGGTTCAGCTCACCGCACTGCTCGGCGGGCAACCACACCCATTGATCTTCCTGGCGGTCGGTATTGCCCGGAATCGCCGCCGGGAGGTTTTCACCACCCAGTTGGCGGGCGTCCACGGCGACATGGGACTGGGTAAATGTCGCCTTGAGCATGGGTACGTCGTAGACGGTGAAGCGAAACTCGTCCGGAGGAAGATGATCGGCATGTTCAATGATGAACGACGGCAGGGTCAGACCGTATTGCACCACCAGTCTATTGCGTCGCCGACGTATTTCGCTGATCAGTGCCTCGATCTGTGCGCTGTCCTGGCCTGGGTGAAATTGCAGGACGAACTGCCGGCTGGGTGAGAAGGTACGCAGGTCTTCCTTGCCGTTCATTTCCGGGGCGACGGCAGTGGCGCGTTGTTCGTCGGGCTTGGGTCTTGCCCGTTGCAACTGCAGCATGCCACCGGCACCGCAGATGATCGCGATGGTGATGAATACTCCCGTGGGCATACCCGGCAGAGCCGCGAAGCCGAGCATGGCCACTGCGGCGATGATCCATGCCTTGGGCTGGCTGGTAATCTGTTCGGCGATTTCACGGCCAATGTTGGCCTCCGCGCTAGCCTCGGTATTGGGTACGCGGGTGATGATCATGCCGCAGGTTACGGAGATCAGCAGCGCCGGGATCTGTGCAATCAGGCCGTCGCCGATGGTCAGCACGGTGTACAGCTGCAACGCATCGCCCGCGCTCATATTGTGCTGCAACACGCCGATGGAAATACCGCCGATCATGTTGATGGCAACGATGATCAGGCTGGCAATGGCATCACCGTTGACGAACTTCATCGCGCCGTCCATGGCTCCGAACAACTGACTTTCCTTGTTCAGCTCGGCGCGACGCTTGCGCGCCTCCTGAACGGTTATCAGGTTGGCGCGCAGATCACTGTCGATCGACATCTGCTTGCCGGGCATAGCGTCCAGCGTGAACCGCGCGCCGACCTCGGCGACCCGTTCCGAACCTTTGGTGATAACCAGAAAGTTGACCACTGTCAGGATCAGAAAGATCACCAGGCCCACCGCCAGGTTGCCACCCACCACGAACTGGCCGAAGGCTTCGACAATGTGCCCGGCGTCCTGATTGAGCAGGATCAATCGTGTTGTGGAAATCGACAGCGCCAGACGAAACATGGTGGTCAGCAACAGCACGGCCGGAAAGGTCGAGAATGCCAGCGGTCTTGGCAAATGCATCGCCAGCATGATCAGCAGGCACGAGATACAGATGTTCACCGCGATCAACACATCAACCAGCCCGGTGGGCAGGGGGGTGATCATCATGAAGACAATGGCGATGACGAAGAATGCGCCGACCAGCTCTGACCGGCGCATGGCCGACAGGGCAATCATGTTCAGAAAGTTGATGACTTGATTCATCCGGCAAGCCCCTCAAAAAGCTGCTTCTGTTCCTGTTGAGTCAGTTCTGCCATCAGGGTGAGCAGGTTATTCAGCGCAGCCTGGCGGCTTTTCATGTCCTTCCAGAGCAGGATGGGCAATTGCATCAGCATCGGCCGCAAGCCATTGAGAAATGCCAGCTGGTTCTTGAGCCTCGCACCGCCGATGTGTTGAGTCAGTTGCAGGGTCTGGTTCACGTTCATTCCATTGGCCGTCAGGGTCAGCAAGTGTTTGAGAAAGGCTGGCGGATCCACCTTCAGGTCAGGGTTCTTGTTGCGCATGCGCCCAAGCAGGTGTTCACAACCGCGCAACAACGTCGTCACGTGCCGTGCTGTGGTCAGCCCGTGCATCAACGTGCGCAGCTGTTCATGAGATGCCGAAGGGGTAATCGCCGAGAGATCGTCGGCAATGGCTCTGCGCATGTCGCGCAGGTTGAGGTCGAAGTCGCCGGTCTCTTCCTGCTCGTTGATCAAGGCTTCGATCAGGCCGGTCACGTTTGGCTGTCCGGAAACCGCTACGCCATAAAGGTTGCGCAACGCGGTACGGCGTTTGTTGTCGACGTTCTGCCGCCCGAACGCCCTGGCAGTATTAATGCCTGCCCGGGCGTGTGGTCCGAACTTGCGTCGCAACTGTTTCAGCGTTTGGGTGAGCGCCACGTACTCGCCTTCAGCTCCATCTTCCTCAGCCTGTTTGCGCGCCGCTTGCAGCACCACGTGGGCCTTGGCCGCATCGCCATCGGCAAATTCCAGAACCTGTTCCAGTTCTGTGTCGTTCTCTTGCAGCAGTTTTTTGCGCAGCAGCCTCGCGGCATTATCCAGACCGGTATCGTTGGCGCTCATCAACAACTGATAGAGCTCACCCAGTTTGACGGCCCGTGATTGCAGTGCATTTCTGCTTGCGATCAGTTCGCGCTGGCGCAGTATCCGGCTGTTTCGCACCAGTGCTGCGGCGAAGCGCGAGACCTGTTGCGATGACGTGCCTTTTTCCGACGACAGGGTCCCGGGAATCGCTCGCGCAGCGGGCGTGACGGCGCGAATCGGCGTGACCGTGTGGGTTGGCAATATAGGCGGGGCGACGATTTTCATAGGACGGTTCTGAGCCTGGTCATGACCGCTGAGTGGGGCCTGGCCAAGATTCGGTTCCCTTGTAAAAGGGGCTGACGCGTTTGTGCCAAAAGCTGTAGTGATAAAAACGGCGTTGCGCAAAAAAATGTATTACAAAGAATTACAAATTTTAAAATAATCATATAAATCAGTAGCTTAAATAAGTATTTTGGCTGGCACGGTTATCGCTATAGGGCTTGCACACCATTAAATTAAGGTAAGCCCATGTTTCCGAACCTAGTGATCCTTGATGCACCCCAGCCACGCCAGGACTCTTCGTCTGCCGGTATCCGTCAACTGACGGCTGATCAGATACAGATGCTCAGAGCGTTCATTCAGAAGCGCGTAATGAACCCGGATGATGTCGATGACATCTTGCAATGCGTATTTCTGGAGGCCCTGCGCAACGAGCACAAGTTTCAACATGCCAGCAAGCCGCAGACCTGGTTGTGTGGTATTGCGTTGAACCTGATCCGTAATCACTTCCGCAAAATGTATCGCCAGCCCTATCAGGAAAGCTGGGAAGACGACGTTCATTCAGAGCTGGAATGGAATGGCGATATCACTCATCAGGTAGACGGGCACAGGCAATTGGCACGCGTCATCGCAGCCATTGATTGCTTGCCGTCGAACATGCAAAAGGTCCTGGAAGTGTCGCTGGAGATGGATGGCAATTATCAGGATACGGCGAACACGCTAGGCGTTCCGATTGGCACTGTGCGCTCGCGACTGTCCCGGGCACGGGTGCAATTGAAGCAGCAGATTGACCCGTTCGCCTGAGTGGATATCTGTCTGGAACCAACTCGCACGCAAAACCACACAGTTGCCATCCTTCACCACTTGGATGGCAACCATGCGTATATCCAGTTCTCCCAGTCCTGCCCTCGGCAGCATCGTGAATCAACCCACCTCTGGCGAACTGGCTGCTGAGACGCCATTAGCCAAAGTCTCGCTCACGCAGAGCAGCGCAGGTGGTGATCAGGCCTTTGTGCAGTTCGGCCAGGCCAACGACAATACATCTTTCTTTTCTGATGCCGAGCAAAGCGGCTCATCGCTGATGAGTCTGCTGACTCGCAGCAGTAATAGCGAAAGCACCTCCAGCGTTGATCAGGACAGTGATCAGGTGTCCCCAATCACATCGGTCTTGTCAACAGCCAGCGCGTCACCTGCGGCGTCTGCCTCCGGCCCGGCAAATGCTCCCAGCGCTACCGATGCCGCGTTTCTCGACAACTCCGAATACTCTTCGCCCGAGGCCCTCAAGCGCTGGGATCCGATGGTCGCCCATCTGCCGCCCGAAGAACGCGAGCAGGCGGCAAAAGAACTCAACCGGCCGATTGCGGCCGCCTGGATGGCCAGAGAGCACGGCCCCAATGCTGACAAGGCGATGGCGTTCATCAACGCCAACCCTGCGTTGAAGACGGCTGTGGACGTCGGCAAGGATGGCGGTAATGCGGATGGGAAAATCACCAACAAAGACCTCAAGGCGTTCGCCAAAAATATGGAGAAGGCGGCCGACAATGCCGACAAGGACTTGGCCAAGTACATGGAAGATAACCCCGGCGCTGATCCTCAATCCCTTGAAATGGTGCGCAGCGCAGCGGTGATGCGCGCCAATATGCCGTTGGCGACGGCAGCCGACCCTCATCATGCCGTTGGGGCGCCGGACAAAACCGATGTCGATGGTAATGTCAGCGCCGAGGGTCTGAAAGCGCTGATTAAAAGTAACCCTGGGTTGTCAGGTACGCTCAAACAGTCGTCCAACATGTGGTCACAGGCGGGCTTCCTCAGCCAGGTGGATGAAGCCGGTCTGACCGGGCGCAAGAAGGCTGCACATAGCCCCGACCAGGTGTTCGATGCGTCCAATATGAGCGAGTGGATCAGGAAGAGCGCCCCCAAAAATGGTGGCCAGTTCGCCAGCATGCTCAGCGACGCCGCGACGTTGAATTCGGTAGCCGGTATCGATATCAGCAAACTCAACGCTCAGGTTTTCGAGAAGCCCAAGGCTTACACCGGCGCGCAGAAGGCCGCTGTGATGATCAAGTTGCAGCAGACTCAGCAGAGCGTGATAGCCGGGCGGGATTTGCGCAATACCGAGAAGACCGAGGCGGGCCTTAATGAGCGAATCGCTCAGTTGCAAGCCGATCCCGATGTTCAGGAGTACCTCAACAAAAGCATTCCCGAACAGGAGCGCAGCCTGGTCAGCAGCGATTCGGCGCTGCAAAAGGCCGTGACTGAGCAGGTTCAAAACGTCAACAGCGGAAAGGCCTTGCAAACCGACCTGGCAACCGCAGACAAGGCCGTCGGCAAACACAACCCCGACCCCGATTACAGCGGCGCCATCACCGGCCTGTCGGCTCAACTGCAACTGCAAAAAGACCTGTTTCCCGATGCCCAGGTGCCCACTGCCCAGCAAGTATTCAACAACCAGCCTGATGAAGTGCAAACGAAGATTGCCGATTCCTACGTTCGCAACTTCAGCGAGGGGGGCGCTCTGAAACAACTGCTTGGCCAGAAAAAGTCTGACGCCGGTGAGTCTCTGCAAACCGCAGATAACCAGAAAGCGGCGTATGAAAGCGTGCTGCCCGCTGATTTCGTTAATGGTGAGCGTGAGAGTTACACGGCCAGCACCTTGTCCGAGCTGCAGAACTCCAAAAAAGGCCGCAAGTTGCTGGAGGGCAAGACCGATGAAGAGGGCGGTCCTTCGCTGGCCGCGCAGCTCGCCGAGCAAGGTATCGGAGGCAAGGCATTCAACTCGGTCATGGGCTTTGCGTCAGTGTCTGACAGGCTCGCCAGCGGTGACAAGCTGGGCGCGGCTCAGAGCATCATCGACAGCTCCAGGTTGGGCGCGGAGGCAATCAAGGGCGGCATAGACACCGGCGCGAAAATGATGGGTCGCGAGGCGTCCGCCGGCCTTGGTCGTCTGGGCGGACAGATGATCGGCCGCGCTGTCGGTCTGGTTGCCGGTGAAGCCACAGGGCTTGCCGCAGGCGCAGCGCTGGGTGCTGCAATCCCGGTTATCGGCTGGGCCATCGACGGCGCCATGGCCCTGGGCTTTGGTATCTCCGCGATCATTGATGCGGTCAAGAAGCACAAGGCGCAGAAGGCGTTCGATCATAACGTTGACCCGGTGCTGGACCAGTTCGGGATTGCCAAGGCGCATTGATTGACAGTGACGAGAGCGTTGAGATCGGTCGTTCCTGTGTTGGCCGTAATGAGCTTTTTCGGGTGCGATGAGCGCCCGCAATCAGTGAGGAACATATGAGAATTCACAGTGCTGGTCACAGCCTGCCCGCGCCAGGCCCTAGCGTGGAAACCACTGAAAAGGCTGTTCAATCATCATCGGCCCAGAACCCCGCTTCTTGCAGTTCACAAACAGAACGTCCTGAAGCCGGTTCGACTCAAGTGCGACCGAACTACCCTTACTCATCAGTCAAGACACGCTTGCCACCCGTTTCTTCCACAGGGCAGGCCATTTCTGACACGCCATCTTCATTGCCCGGTTACCTGCTGTTACGTCGGCTCGACCGACGTCCACTGGATGAAGACAGTATCAAGGCTCTGGTTCCGGCAGACGAAGCGTTGCGTGAAGCACGCCGCGCGTTGCCCTTCGGCAGGGGCAACATTGATGTGGATGCACAACGTACCCACCTGCAAAGCGGCGCTCGCGCAGTCGCTGCAAAGCGCTTGAGAAAAGATGCCGAGCGCGCTGGCCATGAGCCGATGCCCGAGAATGATGAGATGAACTGGCATGTTCTTGTCGCCATGTCAGGGCAGGTGTTTGGCGCTGGCAACTGTGGCGAACATGCTCGTATAGCAAGCTTCGCTTACGGGGCCCTGGCTCAGGAAAGCGGGCGTAGTCCCCGCGAAAAGATTCATTTGGCCGAGCAGCCCGGAAAAGATCACGTCTGGGCTGAAACGGATAATTCCAGCGCTGGCTCTTCGCCCATCGTCATGGACCCGTGGTCTAACGGCGCAGCCATTTTGGCGGAGGACAGCCGGTTTGCCAAAGATCGCAGTGCGGTAGAGCGAACATATTCATTCACCCTTGCAATGGCAGCTGAAGCCGGCAAGGTTGCGCGTGAAACCGCCGAGAACGTTCTGACCCACACGACAAGCCGTCTGCAGAAGCGTCTTGCTGATCAGTTGCCGAACGTCTCACCGCTTGAAGGAGGCCGCTATCAGCCGGAAAAGTCGGTGCTTGATGAGGCGTTCGCCCGACGAGTGAGCGACAAGTTGAATAGTGACGATCCACGGCGTGCGTTGCAGATGGAAATTGAAGCTGTTGGTGTTGCAATGTCGCTGGGTGCCGAAGGCGTCAAGACGGTCGCCCGACAGGCGCCAAAGGTGGTCAGGCAAGCCAGAAGCGTCGCGTCGTCTAAGGAAGGTCTGAAAAAGCCTTTTCTTCAAAAGTCGAAGCCAGTAAATATAGGCGCTCCAGCCCGGTTCCTCTCCAAAAAAATGGGCTTTTTCAGAGGATACCTAAAGGCATGCCTCCACGAAGATAATGTATCGATTCGTACGTTAAGCAATAAAAAACTCATCGCTCTGCCAATGATTAATTTTCAAGAAAACAGGTCATAGAGTTCGGTACTGTAAAACTGCACTGCGCAAACGTTCGGGATTAGACGGTGTCAGAGCGTCTCGTAAACGAAGTATGGCCAGACGGTCTGACTGACGGATCACAGTATTCAATCACCCTCGTTCTTTTCCTCTACCTTTAGGGATCAACCTTGATGCGTGTGTATAACGCTCTGACTGCAAAGATCGGCGGCCTTCTGCTTGTGTTGACCATGGTAGGTACTTCGTTACCTGCGTACGCTGTAAACGATTGTGATATGGACAACGACAACAGTACCGATGCCAGGTGTGGTGGTAACGACAAGGACCTGGATAACGACAACGTCACTGACGCTGCTTTTGGTGGCAATGACAAGGATATGGACAACGACCATCACACTGATGCGGCATTTGGTGGTACTGACAAGGATCTTGATAACGATAACCACACGGATGCGGCCTTCGGCGGAACTGATCGCGATCTTGATAACGACAACAACACTGACAAATACCACGGCAGCGTGCCCTCTGCCGCTAAAAAGTAGCAACGCGGCCGAACGTGTTATTTCGTGCTTCGAGCCTGATTCTCAGTTAATAGGGGGAGATCGCAGATTATGTCAGACCACTTTTCACCAGACGAAAAAAAAGACCTTGAATTTCAAGGTCTTTTTTAAAGGTGGTGCCCCGAGGGAGAATCGAACTCCCACTTCTTTCGAAAACGGATTTTGAATCCGCCGCGTCTACCAATTCCGCCATCAGGGCTCAATGGCGGCGAAGTATAAGGATGAGTTTTCCGTTGGTCAACAGGGATTTACGCAGGTTTTTTACTAATGCCGCCAAACCGGATAAACTTCCCGGCCCTGCTAAACGAACCCGATCATGCGCGTCGCTGACTTTACCTTCGAACTCCCCGATTCCCTGATTGCTCGCCATCCACTGGCCGAGCGTCGCAGTAGTCGTCTGTTGACCCTCGACGGGCCGACTGGCGCGCTGGCACATCGTCAATTCACTGATTTGCTTGAGCATTTGCGCCCGGGCGATTTGATGGTGTTCAACAATACCCGTGTGATTCCCGCGCGGCTGTTCGGGCAGAAGGCGTCCGGCGGCAAGCTGGAGATTCTGGTCGAGCGCGTGCTGGACAGCCATCGTGTGCTGGCGCATGTGCGTTCCAGCAAGTCGCCCAAGCCTGGCTCGTCGATTCTGATCGATGGCGGTGGCGAGGCCGAGATGGTTGCGCGGCATCACGCGCTGTTCGAGCTGCGCTTTGCCGAAGAGGTTCTGCCGTTGCTGGAGCGTGTCGGCCATATGCCATTGCCTCCTTATATAGACCGCCCGGATGAGGGCGCGGACCGCGAGCGCTATCAGACTGTTTACGCGCAGCGTGCAGGCGCTGTGGCTGCACCAACTGCCGGCCTGCATTTCGATCAGCCGCTGCTGGAGGCGATCGCCGCCAAGGGCGTCGAGACTGCGTTCGTCACGCTGCACGTCGGCGCGGGTACGTTCCAGCCGGTGCGCGTCGAGCAGATCGAAGATCACCACATGCACAGCGAGTGGCTGGAAGTTGGCCAGGACGTGGTCGACGCCGTGGCCGCATGCCGTGCGCGAGGCGGGCGGGTGATTGCCGTCGGGACCACCAGCGTGCGCTCACTGGAGAGTGCTGCGCGTGATGGCGAACTGAAATCGTTCAGCGGCGACACCGACATCTTCATCTATCCGGGGCGGCCATTTCATGTGGTCGATGCCTTGGTGACCAATTTCCATTTGCCTGAATCCACGCTGTTGATGCTGGTTTCGGCGTTCGCCGGTTATCCCGAGACGATGGCGGCTTACGCTGGGGCCATCGAGCACGGCTACCGCTTCTTCAGTTACGGTGATGCGATGTTCATCACCCGCAATCCCGCGCCGACGGCCCCACAGGAATCGGCACCAGAGGATCACGCATGAGTCGCACCTGTCGTATGTCTTTCGAATTGCTGGCCACCGACGGCAAGGCCCGTCGCGGTCGCCTGACTTTCCCGCGTGGTGTGGTCGAGACCCCGGCGTTTATGCCGGTGGGCACCTATGGCACGGTCAAGGGCATGCTGCCGCGTGATATCGAGGCCACTGGTGCGCAGATGATTCTGGGCAACACGTTTCACCTGTGGCTGCGTCCGGGCACTGAAGTCATCAAGGGCCACGGTGACCTGCACGATTTCATGCAGTGGAAGGGACCGATTCTGACCGACTCCGGCGGTTTTCAGGTGTTCAGCCTGGGCGCCATGCGCAAGATCAAGGAGGAGGGCGTGACCTTCGCCTCACCGGTTGATGGTGCCAAGGTGTTCATGGGCCCTGAAGAGTCGATGCAGGTTCAGCGTGATCTGGGCTCGGACGTCGTGATGATCTTCGACGAATGCACGCCGTACCCGGCCGACGAAGATGTGGCGCGGGTCTCCATGGAGCTGTCGTTGCGTTGGGCCAAGCGCTCCAAGGTTGCGCATGGCGAAAACACTGCTGCGTTGTTCGGCATCGTTCAGGGTGGCATGCACGAGAACCTGCGCAAGCGTTCGCTGGAAGGCCTGGACGAGATCGGCTTTGACGGTCTGGCGATCGGCGGTCTGTCGGTGGGCGAACCCAAGCACGAGATGATCAAGGTGCTGGACTATCTGCCGGGCCTTATGCCAGCAGACAAACCTCGTTACTTGATGGGAGTAGGCAAGCCGGAAGATCTGGTCGAAGGTGTGCGCCGCGGCGTTGACATGTTCGACTGTGTGATGCCGACCCGCAACGCTCGCAACGGCCACTTGTTTACCGATACCGGTGTGCTGAAAATTCGTAACGCGTTCCATCGCCATGACAATTCGCCGCTTGATCCGACCTGCGATTGCTACACCTGCAAGAACTTCTCGCGCGCTTATCTGCATCACCTAGACAAGTGCGGAGAAATGCTGGGGAGCATGCTGAATACGATCCACAATTTGCGCCACTACCAGCTCCTTATGGCTGGTTTGCGCGAGGCTATTCAACAGGGTACATTGGCCGCCTTCGTCGATGCCTTCTATGCCAAACGCGGCCTTCCAACGCCGCCTCTGGGTTGAAACAGAACGAGTTTTTCCTGATTTTTATACTAATTATGTAACTGGAGCGACAAATGAGCTTTTTCATCTCTCCCGCTTTTGCGGATGCTGCTGCACCGGCTGCCGGTCCTGCGGGCAGTGGTTTCGAGTGGATTTTCCTGGTCGGCTTCCTGGTCATCTTCTACCTGATGATCTGGCGTCCACAGGCCAAGCGCGCCAAAGAGCAGAAAAACCTGCTGGGCAACCTGCAGAAAGGCGATGAAGTTGTGACCAGCGGCGGCATCGCGGGCAAGATCAACAAAGTGACTGACGACTTCGTAGTGATCGAAGTATCGGACACCGTTGAGCTGAAAATCCAGAAGGGCGCCATCGCGGCCACTCTGCCAAAAGGCACCCTGAAAGCGATCTGAGCAGTAACTTTTTACCCATCGACGGGGCGCGCAAGGCGCCCCGCGTTTTAAGCGGGCGGCGTGATGCTGAACAAATACCCTCTGTGGAAATACATACTGATCCTGGCGGTGCTGGTGGTCGGTTTTATTTATTCCGCACCCAATCTCTACCCTGATGATTCTGCCATCCAGATCAGCGGTGCAAGTACTGCACTGCAAGTCAATCAGGCAGACGTGGATCGTGCAGCCAAGGCGCTTGCCGATGCAGGCATCTCGGTCAAGGCTTCTTCTCTGGCCGAGAATGGCAAGGGAGGTTTGTTGCGTCTGAGCAAGCAGGAAGACCAGTTGTCGGCCAAGGATGTCGTGCGCAAGGCGCTGGGTGACGACTATGTCGTTGCGCTGAACCTGGCGCGTACCACGCCGACCTGGTTGCGTAACCTGGGTGCAAGCCCGATGAAACTCGGTCTCGACCTGTCCGGTGGTGTGCACTTCCTGCTGGAAGTCGACATGGACAAGGCGATTGATGCACGTCTGAAAGTCTACGAAGGCGAAGTAAAATCCCTGTTGCGCAAGGAAAAAGTGCGTTATCGCAGCCTGCCGCAGCTGGGCAATGTGATTCAGCTGGGCTTTAGCGATGACGCAGAGCGCGAGCAGGCTCGTGCACTGGTGCGCAAGACCTTCACCGATTTCGAAATCACGCCTGCCGAGCTGAACGGCATTCCCGTGCTGCGCATGGCGTTGACGCCGGCCAAGCTGGCCGAGATTCGCGAATACTCGATCAAGCAGAACCTGACTACCGTGCGTAATCGGGTCAACGAGCTGGGTGTTGCCGAGCCGCTGGTTCAGCGCCAGGGTGCCAACCGCATCGTGGTCGAGCTGCCGGGTGTGCAGGACACGGCCGAAGCCAAGCGTATTCTGGGCAAGACCGCCAACCTCGAATTCCGTCTGGGTGCAGGCCCGGATGATTCGAAAGGCACCACCGAAATGTTCGAATTCCGCGAAGGCGGTCGTCCGGCAGCGGCGGTGGAGCGTGGTCTGATCATCACCGGCGATCAGGTGACTGACGCCAAGGCCAGCTTCGACGAGCATGGCCGTCCACAGGTGAACATCAATCTTGATGGCCACGGTGGCGAGCTGATGAGCCGCGCAACCCGCAGTAATGTGGGTCGCAGCATGGCGGTGATCTTCATTGAGCAGCGTCCGACCACCACTTACACCAAGCAGATGGTCAACGGCGTCGAGAAAGACGTGCCGGTGCAGACCTTCAAGGAAGAAAAGAAAATCATCAGTCTGGCGACCATTCAGTCGCCGCTGGGCAGTCAGTTCCGGATTACCGGTCTGAACGGTCAGGGTGAGTCTTCCGAGCTGGCGCTGCTGTTGCGTGCCGGTGGTCTGGCGGCACCGATGTACTTCGCTGAAGAACGTACCATTGGCCCGAGCCTGGGTGCCGACAACATTACCAAGGGTATCGATGCTTCCCTGTGGGGCATGCTGTTCGTCTCGCTGTTCATCATGGCGATCTACCGATTCTTCGGTCTGATCGCGACCGTCGCACTGGCCTTGAACATGGTCATGCTGCTGGCACTGATGTCCTTGCTGGGTGCAACACTGACCCTGCCAGGTATCGCCGGTATCGTGTTGACCATGGGTATGGCGGTGGATGCCAACGTGCTGATCTTCTCGCGTATTCGTGAAGAGATCGCCAATGGCATGACGGTCCAGCGCGCTATCAACGAAGGTTTCGATCGTGCCTACACTGCGATCCTCGACGCCAACCTGACGACGCTGCTGGTCGGCGGCATTCTCTTTGCGATGGGCACTGGCCCGGTCAAAGGGTTTGCGGTGACCATGTCGCTCGGGATCTTTACCTCGATGTTCACGGCCATCATGGTGACCCGCGCTATGGTCAACCTGATCTACGGCGGTCGTGACTTCAAGAAGTTGTGGATTTAAGGGGCTGCCATGTTACGTACCATCAACTTCATGGGCGTTCGCAATGTTGCGTTCGCCATCACGATGCTCCTTACCGCACTGGCGCTGTTCAGCTGGTTTCATAAAGGGCTCAACTTTGGTCTGGACTTCACCGGCGGTACGCTCATCGAGCTGACCTACGAGCGTCCAGCCGATCTGGGCAAGGTGCGCCAGGAGCTGGTTTCGGCGGGCTATCACGAAGCCGTTGTTCAGAGCTTTGGTGCCACCACTGACTTGCTGGTGCGCATGCCGGGTGAAGACCCGCAACTGGGCACTCAGGTGGCCGAAGCGCTGCGCAAGGCCGGTGCCGATAACCCGGCAGTGGTCAAGCGTGTCGAGTTCGTCGGTCCGCAGGTGGGTGAAGAGCTGCGCGATCAGGGCGGTCTCGGCATGCTGATGGCGCTGGGCGGGGTTCTGATCTACCTGGCGTTCCGCTTCCAGTGGAAATTTGCCGTCGGGGCGATCATCTCGCTGATCCACGACGTGGTGGTGACGATGGGTATCCTGTCGTTCTTCCAGATCACCTTCGACCTGACGGTGCTGGCGGCGGTGTTGGCGATCATCGGTTACTCGCTGAACGACACCATTGTGGTCTTCGACCGGGTACGCGAAAACTTCCGCCTGCTGCGCAAGGCTTCGCTGATCGAGAACATCAACATCTCCACCACGCAGACACTGCTGCGCACCATTGCCACCTCGGTCTCGACCCTGTTGGCGATTGTTGCACTGTGGGCGTTTGGCGGCGACAGTCTGGAAGGCTTCTCCATCGCGTTGTTCATCGGTGTTCTGGCGGGTACTTACTCGTCCATCTACATCGCTAACGTGGTGCTGATCTGGCTGAACCTGACCACTGAGGACCTGATTCCTCCAGTGGTCGTCGAGAAGGCCGACGATCTTCCGTAGATCCGGCCATCATAAAAAAGGCGCGAGTGCTGAACTCGCGCCTTTTTTTATGCTCCAAGGCTAGGCTTTGCGCAGTCATACTGCGTTTCGATTGGTCAGGAGGTTCAAGTGAACAAGTCTATGCTTGTTGGTGCTGTGTTAGGTGCTGCTGTCGTGACTGCTGGCGGCGCCGTTGCCACCTATAGCTTGGTCAAGGGTGGTCCTGAGTATGCGGATGTATTGGCAGTAGAGCCGATCAACCAGCAGATCAAAACCCCCCGTGAAGTTTGCAAGGACGTAACCGTTACTCGTCAGGCGCCGGTCAAGGACCAGCATCAGATCGTAGGTAGCGTTATTGGCGCGGTTGCCGGTGGTTTGCTGGGTAACCAGATCGGTGGCGGTAACGGCAAGAAGATCGCTACAGTCGCGGGTGCGGTAGGTGGTGGTTATGCGGGCAACAAGGTTCAGGAAGGCATGCAGGAGCGTGATACCTACACCACTACGCAGAACCGCTGCACGACGGTCAACGATGTGAGCGACAAGGTTGTGGGCTACAACGTCAAATACAAGTTGAACGAGAAAGTGGGTCAGGTTCGTATGGAGCGTGATCCGGGTAGCCAGATTCCGGTCGACAAGAACGGTCAGCTGATATTGGGTCAGGCGCAGTAACGCCAGCCGCTGAGCTTCAGAAGACATAAAAAAACCGGCTTTCGCCGGTTTTTTTATGTCTGCAGCTTAGCGTTTGAGCGAAGGTGGCAGGTGCGGCGCGATTGCGGTCAGTACGGCCTTGAAGCATTTGGTGTTGCCGGCAACGATATGGCCTTTCTCGAGGAAGTCGTGACCGCCGGTGAAATCGCTGACCAGACCGCCTGCTTCTTGAATCAGCAGAGCGCCTGCTGCCATGTCCCATTCGGACAGGCCCGACTCCCAGAACGCATCGAAACGACCGGCAGCTACGTAAGCCAGATCGAGGCTTGCAGCGCCTGCGCGACGGATGCCGGCGGTCTGGCCTACCAGGCTGCGGAACATGCCCAGGTAGTTTTCGATGTTGTCCATCTGGTTGTCACGGAACGGGAAGCCGGTGCCGAGCAGTGCGCCTTCCAGGCTCTTGCGCTGGCTGACGCGCAGACGGCGACCGTTCAGAGCTGCGCCACGACCACGGCTTGCGGTGAATTCTTCCTGGCGGACCGGGTCGAGAACCACGGCGTGCTCAAGGCGGCCGCGGTATTTGCAGGCGATGCTGACGGCAAAGTGCGGAATGCCGCGAACGAAGTTGGTGGTGCCGTCCAGTGGGTCGATGATCCACAGGTAGTCGGTGCCTTCGCCGCTGCCTTCGTGCAGGCCGCTTTCTTCGCCGAGAATGCCGTGAGTCGGGTAGGCCTTGCGCAGAGCGGTGATGATGCTTTGCTCGGCAGCTCGGTCGATCTCTGTGACGTAGTCTTTGGCTTCTTTTTCGTCAACCTTGATGGTATCCAGGCGCTCGATGGAGCGGAAAATCAATTCGCTGGCGCTGCGGGCGGCGCGCAGCGCGATATTCAGCATGGGCTGCATGGATAATTCACCTAAGGTTGTTAAAGAGAGCCGGGCATTCTATGGGCTGATTCGAATTATTTCCAGCCTTGCGTGGTTACGGTTGTCGGGTTCGTGTGGATTTTTTCATGTCGCAAGCGGTCAGTTCCGATCTTCCGGCCCGCACAGCTTCATAGCGTTAGTCGAACCGTTTCTGTAAGATTTGCCCCCCTAATTCGCGTCAGTGAGCGTTCGCTTTGTTGCAGAACATTCGTGTTGTCCTGGTCGGCACTACCCATCCCGGAAATATCGGCGGGGCCGCCCGCGCCATGAAAAACATGGGGCTTTCGCGTCTGGTGCTGGTCGATCCGCGCATCTTTCCTTCGCCTGATGCCGATGCGCGTGCGTCAGGCGCCACCGATATTCTTGAAAGTGCAAAGGTTGTTGCGACTCTTGAAGACGCGTTGGTCGGCTGTCGTCTGGTGCTCGGTACCAGTGCGCGTGATCGCAGTTTGCCGTGGCCGTTGCTCGATCCGCGCGCTTCCGGTGAAAAGGTCATCGAGCAGGCCGGAGAGGGCGCGGAAGTGGCGCTGGTCTTCGGTCGCGAGCACGCCGGCCTGACCAATGAAGAGCTGCAGCGCTGCCACTTCCATGTGCACATTCCGTCGGACCCCGGGTTTAGCTCGCTGAACCTCGCCGCGGCTGTGCAGGTGCTCAGCTACGAAGTGCGCATGGCCTGGCTGGCGGCTTTGGCACACTCAGAGCAGGGCGAAACGCCCAAGGCAGTCTCGGCGCATAACGCCGAGCTGGCGACGATGGATGAGATGGAAGGCTTTTACACGCATCTTGAAGCCACGCTTGTGGCCATCGGTTTCCTTGATCCGGAAAAACCACGTCATCTGATGGCACGACTGCGCAGGCTATACGGGCGTAGCGAGGTCGAGCGATCCGAACTGAGTATCCTGCGCGGTGTGCTCACCGAAACCCAGAAAGCCGCACGCGGTGAGCCCTACAAGCGGAAGGATCAGTAATGTTCAAGCGTCTGCGAGAAGACATTCAAAGCGTATTCCATCGTGACCCTGCTGCGCGCAACGCCTTTGAGGTGCTGACCTGTTATCCGGGCATGCATGCCATCTGGCTGCACCGCTTTGCGCACATTCTGTGGCGCAACGGCTGGAAGTGGCTCGCGCGGCTGGTCTCCAACTTCGGTCGCTGGATGACCGGTATCGAGATCCACCCGGGGGCACGTATCGGTCGCCGTTTTTTCATCGACCACGGCATGGGCATCGTGATCGGCGAAACCGCCGAGATCGGCAATGACGTAACGCTTTACCAGGGCGTGACCCTGGGCGGTACCAGCTGGAATGCCGGCAAGCGTCACCCGACGCTGGAAGATGGCGTAGTGGTCGGGGCGGGTGCCAAGGTGCTCGGGCCGTTCACAGTGGGTGCCGGTGCCAAGATTGGTTCCAACGCAGTGGTGACCAAGGCGGTGCCTGCGGGGGCAACTGCCGTAGGTATTCCGGGGCGCATCATCGTCAAGTCCGACGATGAAACCGAAGCCCGGCGCAAGGTCATGGCTGAAAAGCTCGGTTTCGACGCGTACGGCGTCAGCGCCGACATGCCGGACCCTATCGCTCGCGCCATTGGCCAGTTGCTCGACCATTTGCAGGCTGTCGACGGCCGTCTTGAGGGCATGTGCGATGCGCTCGGCAGGCTGGGCAGTGATTATTGCGCCAAAGACCTTCCCGAGCTGCGTGATGAAGTATTCGACTGCGTCAAGGATCGCCACGAAGACAAGGTTGGCTAGGCGACACGGCGGCGTGACGCGTGCCATTACGCCGCACCTTTGCTATGATGCAGCCCGCGCTTTTCGCTAATCCCGACTGTTTTACTTGGTCTAATAGTTGACTCTTTTACTCGGGAATAGCATACTCGCTCTCATTCCGAACCTCTGCGGTATACGCCATGCGACTGACTACTAAAGGCCGATACGCTGTAACAGCCATGCTTGACCTGGCGTTGCACGCGCAGAACGGGCCAGTGTCTCTGGCCGACATCTCCGAGCGGCAGGGTATTTCCCTGTCCTACCTCGAGCAGCTGTTCGCCAAGCTGCGTCGCGGCAATCTGGTTTCCAGTGTTCGTGGTCCAGGTGGTGGTTACCAGCTGTCGCGCGACATGAAAGGCATCCAGGTTGCTCAAGTCGTCGATGCAGTCAATGAATCGGTCGACGCCACGCGCTGTCAGGGTCTGGGCGATTGCCACGCTGGCGATACCTGCCTGACCCACCACTTGTGGTGTGACCTGAGCCAGCAGATTCACGAATTTCTAAGCGGTATCAGCTTGGCGGATCTTGTCACTCGCCGTGAGGTACAAGAAGTCGCTCAGCGCCAGGATATGCGCCGTGGTCATAACCACATGTCGCAACTGGGTAAGATCGAAACGTCCGCCGTCGAATGAACGCAGATGAATGAGCGGTGCGCCTGCCTGATAGGAGAGCTTCAATGAAATTGCCAATTTACCTCGACTACTCCGCGACGACCCCGGTCGATCCGCGTGTCGCGCAGAAAATGATCGATTGCCTGACCGTCGAAGGAAACTTCGGCAACCCGGCCTCGCGCTCCCACGTCTTTGGCTGGAAAGCCGAAGAAGCGGTCGAGAACGCTCGTCGTCAGGTCGCTGATCTGGTCAACGCCGATCCGCGCGAAATCGTCTGGACCTCGGGTGCCACTGAATCCAACAACCTGGCTATTAAAGGTGTTGCGCATTTCTACGCCAGCAAAGGCAAGCACCTGATCACGTCGAAGGTCGAACACAAGGCTGTCCTCGACACCACTCGCCAGCTTGAACGCGAAGGTTTCGAAGTTACCTACATCGAGCCAGGTGAAGACGGTCTGATCACGCCTGCCATGATTGAAGCGGCACTGCGCGACGACACCATCCTGGTTTCGATCATGCATGTGAACAACGAGATCGGCACCATCAACGATATCGCTGCGATCGGTGAACTGACCCGTTCGCGTGGCGTGCTGTTCCACGTTGACGGCGCGCAGTCGACCGGCAAGGTTGAAATCGATCTGGCCAGCCTCAAGGTTGACCTCATGTCGTTCTCGGCGCACAAGACCTATGGTCCTAAAGGTATCGGCGCGCTCTACGTCAGCCGCAAGCCACGTGTTCGCCTTGAAGCGACCATGCACGGCGGCGGTCACGAGCGTGGCATGCGTTCCGGTACTCTGGCGACCCACCAGATCGTCGGTATGGGCGAAGCATTTCGCATTGCCAAGGAAGAAATGGCTGCTGAAAACGTGCGCATCAAGGCACTCAGCGATCGTTTCTTCAAGCAGGTCGAAAATCTGGAAGAGCTGTACGTCAACGGCAGCCTGACCGCACGCGTACCGCACAACCTGAACCTGAGCTTCAACTACGTCGAAGGTGAGTCGCTGATCATGGCGCTCAAAGATCTGGCGGTATCGTCCGGTTCGGCCTGTACCTCGGCCTCGCTTGAGCCTTCGTATGTGCTGCGTGCCTTGGGTCGCAACGATGAGCTGGCGCACAGCTCGATTCGTTTCACCTTCGGCCGTTTCAGCACTGAAGAAGAAATCGATTACGCCGCGCAGAAGGTTTGCGAGGCTGTCACCCGGCTGCGCACACTTTCGCCGCTGTGGGACATGTTCAAAGACGGCGTCGACATCTCCAAGATCGAGTGGGCGGCGCACTAATTTAAAGTCGCCTCCAACACAGGTCATGTGCAATTGCGCGTGACCTGCAGAGCGGCTCCCTGATGTGAGAGGAATAGAATCATGGCTTACAGCGAAAAGGTCATCGACCACTACGAGAACCCACGTAACGTCGGCAAGATGAACGCGGAAGATCCTGATGTCGGCACCGGCATGGTCGGCGCTCCAGCGTGCGGCGACGTAATGCGTTTGCAGATCAAGGTTAACGAGCAGGGCGTTATCGAAGACGCCAAGTTCAAGACCTACGGCTGCGGTTCGGCCATTGCTTCCAGTTCGCTGGCGACCGAGTGGATGAAAGGCAAGACTCTGGATGAAGCAGAGACCATCAAGAACACTCAGCTGGCTGAAGAGCTGGCGCTGCCGCCGGTCAAGATTCACTGCTCGGTACTCGCTGAAGACGCCATCAAGGCCGCCGTTCGCGATTACAAGCAGAAGAAAGGTCTGCTGTAAGCAGGCAGGCTTTTCAAGAGAAGCTTGCAACAGAGTCAACTGCAACAGGCTAATGCAACAGGCTAAGGAGTTCCGATGGCTATCAGCATGACAGAAGCTGCCGCTAACCACGTACGACGTTCCCTTGAGGGACGCGGCAAGGGTGATGGCGTTCGTCTGGGTGTTCGCACCACAGGCTGTTCAGGTCTTGCCTATGTGCTTGAGTTCGTCGATGAGGCGGCTGGCGAAGACACTGTGTTTGAAATGCACGGCGTCAAGGTGATCATTGACCCGAAAAGTCTGGTCTATCTGGATGGCACCGAGCTCGACTTCGTGCGGGAAGGGTTGAATGAAGGCTTCAAGTTCAACAACCCCAACTCGCGCGGTGAGTGCGGCTGTGGCGAAAGCTTCAACGTCTGAGGCTTTTATTGTGGGTACTCCCTGTCACTTCGCCCTGTTCGATCTCAAGCCCGAGTTTCAGCTTGATCTTGACCAGTTGGGCACTCGTTACCGTGAGCTTGCGCGCAACGTGCATCCGGATCGTTTTGCGGATGCCCCAGAGCGTGAGCAGCGTGTGGCGCTGGAGCGTTCGGCCAGTCTCAACGAGGCTTATCAAACCCTGAAAAGCCCGCCGAAAAGGGCGCGCTACCTGCTGGCAATGAACGGCAACGAAGTGCCGCTCGAAGTCACGGTGCATGATCCCGAGTTTCTTCTGCAGCAGATGCAATTGCGCGAAGACCTTGAGGACTTGCAGGAAGAGGCTGATCTCGCTGGCGTTGCGACCTTCAAGCGTCAGCTCAAGGTCGCTCAGGACGAGCTGAACCAGAGCTTCGCGGCCTGTTGGAATGATGCTGCACAACGCGAGCACGCTGAAAAGCTGATGCGGCGTATGCAGTTTCTCGACAAGCTCTCTCACGAAGTGCGCCAGTTAGAAGAGCGCCTCGACGATTAACCCCGCGCGGCTTCGGCCGCGCGCCAGTGATTATTCTGAACAGCATGGCTTTACTGCAGATCGCCGAACCCGGCCTGAGTCCTCAACCGCACCAGCGTCGTCTGGCTGTGGGTATCGACCTGGGCACCACCAATTCTCTGGTTGCTGCAGTACGCAGCGGCCTGTCCGAACCGCTGGCCGATGCAGAGGGGCAGGTCATTCTGCCGTCTGCCGTGCGCTATCACGCTGATCGTGTCGAAGTAGGGCAGTCAGCGAAGATCGCCGCCTCCCAGGATCCGTTCAATACCGTTCTGTCAGTCAAGCGCCTCATGGGGCGCGGGCTGACTGACGTCAAGCAATTGGGCGAGCAACTGCCGTACCGGTTTGTTGGTGGCGAGTCGCACATGCCGTTCATCGACACCGTGCAGGGGCCGAAAAGTCCTGTTGAAGTGTCTGCCGACATTCTCAAGGTCCTGCGCGAACGCGCCGAGTCCACGCTGGGTGGCGAACTGGTGGGGGCGGTGATTACCGTGCCTGCTTATTTCGACGACTCTCAGCGCCAGGCGACCAAGGATGCCGCCAGACTTGCCGGCCTCAATGTGTTGCGCCTGCTTAATGAGCCAACGGCTGCTGCCGTTGCCTATGGTCTGGATCAGAAAGCCGAAGGCGTGGTTGCCATCTATGATCTGGGCGGCGGAACCTTCGACATCTCGATCCTGCGCCTGACCGGCGGTGTGTTTGAAGTACTGGCCACTGGCGGGGATACCGCCCTGGGTGGCGATGACTTCGATCATGCGATAGCCAACTGGATTGTCACTGATGCCGCTCTGTCTGCCGATATCGACCCTTCCGCGCAACGCAGCCTGCTGCAGGCTGCCTGCTCGGCCAAGGAAGCGCTGACTGACGCCGAGTCTGTCGAGGTCGCCTACGGTGACTGGCGTGGCACGCTGACCCGCGAGGCGCTCAATGCGCTGATCGAGCCTATGGTCGCGCGCAGTCTCAAGGCCTGTCGTCGTGCGGTGCGTGATACCGGTATCGAGCTTGAAGAAGTCGAGGCGGTGGTCATGGTCGGCGGTTCGACCCGAGTTCCACGCGTACGCGAAGCGGTGGCCGAGCTGTTCGGTCGTCAGCCATTGACCCAGATTGACCCGGATCAAGTGGTGGCCATAGGGGCTGCGATCCAGGCCGATACGCTGGCAGGCAACAAGCGTGACGGTGGCGAACTGCTATTGCTCGATGTGATTCCGCTCTCGCTGGGGCTGGAAACCATGGGCGGGCTGATGGAAAAGGTCATTCCGCGCAACACCACCATCCCTGTAGCGCGTGGTCAGGAATTCACCACGTACAAGGATGGCCAGACGGCCATGAAGATTCATGTTCTGCAGGGCGAGCGCGAGTTGATCAGTGACTGCCGTTCCCTTGCACGTTTCGAATTGCGCGGCATTCCGCCGATGGTCGCGGGTGCGGCAAAGATTCGTGTCACCTTCCAGGTTGACGCTGACGGTCTGCTCAGCGTTTCGGCGCGTGAAATGGGCTCGGGTATCGAGTCGAGCATTCAGGTCAAGCCTTCCTACGGGCTGACCGATGACGAAGTCACCCGCATGCTCAAGGACTCCTTCGAGTATGCCGGCGACGACAAGGTCGCTCGTGTGCTGCGCGAGCACCAGGTTGACGCCGAGCGCTTGCTCGAAGCGGTTCAAGGTGCCCTTGAGGCTGATGGTGAGCGTCTTCTCGACGAAGAAGAGCGCCTGGTCATCAACCTGCAGATGGACGAATTACGTGAATTGATGCAAGGCACCGATGGTTATGCCATCGAGCAGCAGACCAAGCGTCTGTCGCAGGTGACCGACGCATTTGCTGCCCGACGCCTTGATTCGACGGTAAAAGCCGCACTGGCCGGGCGCAACTTGAATGAGATTGAGGAATAACTGATGCCGCAGGTGATTTTTCTGCCCCACGCCGAGCATTGTCCGGACGGGCTGGTTGTAGAAGTGGAGCCGGGCACGTCTATTCTCGAGATTGCCCACGAGCACCACATCGAGATTGAAAGCGCCTGTGGTGGCGTGTGTGCCTGTACCACCTGCCATTGCATCATTCGCGAAGGTTTCGGTTCGCTGAATGAAGCCGATGAACTGGAAGAAGACATGCTCGACAAGGCGTGGGGGCTGGAAGCGCAATCGCGTCTGTCCTGTCAGGCCATTGTCGGCAACGAGGACCTCACGGTCGAAATACCCAAGTATTCGCTCAACCACGCCGCTGAAGCGCCACACTGATTCAAGGATTGCTCATGAGTCTCAAATGGGTTGATGTGCAGGAAATCGCCATCCAGCTGGCTGAAAGCCACCCGGATGTCGATCCGCTGACTGTCAGTTTTCCCAGGCTGCGTAATCTGGTCATGGCCTTGCCTGAGTTCGATGACCACCCGGACCGTAGTGGGGAAAAGGTTCTCGAGGCGATCCAGGGGTTATGGATCGAAGAGGCCGATTGACGTTCAGTAACGTACGCAGTTAGGCAATACACCAGAACCCGCGTATAATTCGCGGGTTTAATTTTTCGCTTCAATCACTGCTTCTGGAGTTTCACCATGGCTGTTCAACGTACTTTCTCCATCATCAAGCCTGACGCCGTTGCCAAGAACGTAATCGGCGAGATCACCACTCGTTTCGAAAAAGCCGGTCTGCGCGTTGTCGCTTCCAAGCTGAAGCAACTGTCCAAGGCCGAAGCTGAAGGTTTCTACGCTGAGCACAGCGCTCGCGGTTTCTTCGGCGACCTGGTTGCTTTCATGATCTCCGGTCCGGTTGTTGTTCAGGTTCTGGAAGGCGAAAACGCTATCGCTCTGAACCGTGAGCTGATGGGCGCTACCAACCCTAAAGAAGCTGCTGCCGGCACCATCCGCGCTGATTTCGCTGACTCCATCGACGCCAACGCTGTTCACGGCTCCGATTCGGAAGCCGCCGCCGCTCGCGAAATCTCGTACTTCTTCGCAGCTACCGAAGTAACCGCTCGCTAAGTCATTTTTGACTGACGAGTGAAGGGTGAATTCATGATTGCATCGACTGGTAAAACCAACCTGCTGGGGCTGACTCAACAGGAAATGGAGAAATTCTTCGACTCTATCGGGGAGAAGCGCTTCCGTGCCGGTCAGGTCATGAAGTGGATTCACCACTTCGGTGTCGACGATTTCGACGCGATGACGAACGTCAGCAAGGCCCTGCGCGAAAAGCTCAAGGCCTGTGCCGAAGTTCGCGGTCCCGAAGTGGTCAGCGAGGACATCTCCAGCGACGGCACCCGTAAATGGGTGGTGCGCGTAGAGTCCGGCAGCTGTGTCGAGACCGTCTACATTCCGCAGGGCAAGCGTGGCACCTTGTGTGTTTCGTCTCAGGCGGGCTGTGCCCTGGATTGCAGCTTCTGTTCCACGGGCAAGCAAGGCTTCAACAGCAACCTCACCGCCGCCGAAGTCATCGGTCAGGTGTGGATTGCCAACAAATCCTTTGGCAGCGTACCGGCGACCGTCGACCGTGCCATCACCAACGTGGTGATGATGGGCATGGGTGAGCCGCTGCTGAACTTCGACAATGTCATTGCTGCCATGCATCTGATGATGGATGACCTGGGGTATGGCATTTCCAAGCGCCGGGTGACGTTGTCCACCTCCGGCGTGGTACCAATGATCGATGAGCTTTCCAAGCATATCGATGTTTCCCTGGCCTTGTCGCTGCACGCACCGAACGATGCGCTGCGTAACCAGCTGGTGCCGATCAACAAGAAATACCCGCTGCAAATGCTCCTTGATTCCTGCCGCCGTTACATGTCCAGTCTGGGCGAAAAGCGTGTGCTCACCATCGAATACACCATGCTCAAGGACATCAACGACAAGGTTGAACACGCCGTCGAGATGATCGAGCTGCTCAAGGACACGCCTTGCAAGATCAACCTGATCCCGTTCAACCCGTTTCCGCACTCCGGTTACGAGCGTCCCAGCAATAACGCGATCCGTCGTTTTCAGGACCTGTTGCATCAGGCTGGTTATAACGTCACTGTGCGCACCACGCGCGGTGAAGACATTGATGCAGCATGCGGCCAGCTGGTCGGGCAGGTGATGGACCGTACACGCCGTAGTGAACGCTACATTGCTGTGCGTGAGTTGAGCGCCGAGGCCGAGACGGCCCCGGTTGCGGCGACTCGAACCTGACTGCCAACCTGATCGAGAGAGACTCCATGTCTGTGCGTGCCTCGCTGTTGCTATGTGTTGTCATGTTGCTGACGGCGTGCGTATCCACCGGCAACGTAAACCCGATGACAACGGCGCAGGGGCGTGAGGAAGCGCGCAAAGCATATGTGCAGCTTGGGTTGGGTTACTTTCAGCAGGGGCAGACCGAGCGCGCCAAGGTTCCGCTGAAAAAGGCGCTCGAGCTGGACAGTTCCGACGCGCAGGCCAATGCCGCACTGGCGCTGGTGTTCCAGACCGAGATGGAGCCGGAGCTTGCAGAGCAGTACTTTCGCAAGGCGCTGGCTTCCAGTAACAACGAAACACGCATCGTCAATAATTACGGCAGTTTTCTGTTCGAACAAAAGCGTTACAAGGAAGCCTACGAGCGTTTTGAACAGGCCGCTGCCGACAACCTGTATCCTGAGCGGTCGCGAGTCTTTGAGAGCCTGGGCATGACTTCGCTGAAGCTGGGTAATCGCGAGCAGGCCCGTGAGCATTTTACCAAGGCGTTGCGCCTGGACCGTCAGTTGCCAAGGTCCTTGCTGGAAATGGCGCAGATATCCTACGAAGACAAGCAATATGTGCCGGCGCGTGATTATTACGACCGTTTTAGCCAACTCAGCGAGCAAAATGCACGTAGTCTATTGCTCGGTACACGCCTGGCGAAGATCTATGATGATCGTAACAAGGCGGCCAGTTTTGGTCTGCTGTTGAAAAGACTCTATCCCGGTACGCCGGAATATCAGCAATACCTGTCGGAGCAATGATGAAAGCGGCGCATCCCGAAGTTGTAGCAACCACCCGCGTGAACCCTGGAGAAACCCTGCGCCAGGTCCGCGAGAGCAGGAGCTGGTCGCTGCCAGATGTGGCTTTGAGACTGAACCTCACCGTGACCTCCCTGAGCAATCTGGAGAACGGACATTTTGAAAAGCTGCCTGGGCATACGTTTGCCCGGGGGTATGTACGCGCCTACGCCAAGCTGCTTGACCTCGATCAGGCGGCGCTGGTCGAACAGTTCGACCAGTTCACCGGCACCGATGGCAAGGGCAGTTCGGTCCACGCATTGGGCCGTATCGAAGAGCCGGTCAGGCTGTCACACAACATCCTGCGTATCGTCAGCCTGTTGTTGCTGGTGCTTCTGGTCGGTGGCGGTTTCTTCTGGTGGCAGGATCAGGCTTCTCTGCGTGGCAGGGACCAGTCCGGGCTGAACATGGAGCACGTCGAGGTCGAAAGCGCCGACGGCACCACTCAGATTCACCCGCTGGACGAGCCGGAAGAGCCCGCAGTGGCCGAAACGCCTACTGCCGGACAGACTTCGCTGCCGTTGAACACCGGTGCGCCTGCCAGTGAATCGCCGGGCGCGACGCCTGCTGCTCCTACTGCAGGTGTTACGAGTCATGCGCCTGCGCAGACACCGGCCACCGCTACGCCGCCAGCAAATGCTCCACAAGCGCCTGTCGCTGCGCCGACCGTACCGTCGATGCCGGCCGCACCAGCCGAGCAGCCAGCGCCAGTCATGGCCGGGGCCGGTCAGGTTACTGTGCAGTTCGTCGCCGATTGCTGGACCCAGGTCACTGACGGAAACGGCAAGGTGCTGGTCAGCGGCCTTAAGCGCAAGGGCGACAGCCTGGATGTCAGCGGCAAGCCGCCATTGACGCTGCGCCTGGGCTACGCACGCGGCGCGCAGGTCAGCTACAACGGTCAGCCTGTAGACGTGGCACCTTTTACCAGCGGCGAAACTGCTCGCCTGAAGCTAGGGCAATAAGTCATGCACGGCGAATCTCCAATCAAGCGTCGCGAATCCCGAAAAATATGGGTCGGTTCCGTACCGGTCGGCGGTGATGCGCCGATTGCCGTGCAGAGCATGACCAACAGCGATACCAACGATGTTGCGGCCACTGTCGCCCAGATCAACCGTCTGGAAGCTGCTGGTGTCGACATCGTGCGTGTTTCTGTACCGGACATGGACGCTGCCGAAGCCTTTGGTCGCATCAAGCAACTGGTCAAAGTGCCATTGGTCGCCGACATCCACTTCGACTATCGCATCGCATTGCGTGTGGCTGAACTGGGTGTCGACTGCCTGCGTATCAATCCGGGCAATATCGGTCGTGAAGACCGGGTGCGGGCCGTGGTCGATGCTGCGCGTGATCGCGGTATTCCGATCCGCATCGGCGTCAACGCCGGGTCGCTGGAAAAAGACCTGCAGAAGAAGTACGGCGAGCCGACGCCAGAGGCGTTGGTGGAGTCTGCGTTGCGCCACGTCGAGCACCTGGAGCGCCTGAACTTTCAGGACTTCAAGGTCAGCGTCAAGGCGTCCGATGTGTTCATGGCCGTCGCAGCCTACCGCCTGCTGGCCAAACAGATCGTCCAGCCGCTGCACCTGGGTATTACCGAAGCTGGCGGCTTGCGTTCAGGCACGGTGAAATCGGCTGTCGGTCTTGGAATGCTGCTTGCCGAAGGAATTGGCGATACTATCCGCATCTCGCTGGCTGCTGATCCGGTCGAGGAAGTGAAAGTCGGGTACGACATCCTCAAATCGTTACGCCTTCGTTCCCGTGGTATCAACTTCATCGCCTGCCCGAGCTGCTCGCGGCAGAACTTCGATGTGGTCAAGACCATGAACGAGCTTGAAGGTCGCCTTGAAGATTTGCTGGTGCCGCTTGATGTCGCAGTGATCGGTTGTGTAGTCAACGGTCCGGGCGAGGCCAAGGAAGCGCATATCGGCCTGACTGGTGGTACGCCGAACCTGATTTACATCGACGGCAAGCCTGCGCAGAAACTGACCAACGACAATCTCGTGGACGAGCTTGAACGCTTGATTCGCGAGAAAGCGGCTGAAAAGGCCGAAGCCGACGCATCTGTCATCGTGCGCGGCTAACCAGGATTGCTAAGGATTTTCTGTGAGTAAGTCTCTACAAGCCATTCGTGGCATGAACGACATCCTGCCCGAGCAGACGCCACTGTGGCGCCACTTCGAAGGCACCGTTTCACGTCTGCTGGATAACTACGGTTACCGGCAGATTCGTATGCCTATCGTAGAGTTCACCGAGCTGTTCAAGCGCTCCATCGGTGAAGTGACCGATATCGTCGAAAAGGAAATGTACACCTTCGCCGATCGCAACGGCGACTCCCTGACCCTGCGTCCGGAAGGTACTGCTGCCTGTGTGCGTGCGGTCCTGGAGCACGGCATCACCGGTGGCGGTCAGGTTCAGAAACTGTGGTACATCGGGCCGATGTTTCGTCACGAGCGTCCCCAGAAAGGCCGTTATCGCCAGTTTCACCAGATTGGTGTCGAGGTCTTCAATCTTGACGGTCCGGACATCGATGCCGAACTGATCGTCATGACCTGGCGCCTGTGGGGCATGCTGGGCATTCGCAATGCGGTCAAGCTTGAACTGAACAGCCTGGGCACCAGCGAAGCGCGTGCGCGTTATCGTGATGCGCTGGTCGAGTTTCTGTCGGCGCGTCTTGATCAACTTGACGAAGACAACCAGCGTCGTCTGAAAACCAATCCGCTGCGCGTGCTGGACACCAAACACCCTGAAACCCAGGCTGTGCTGGTCGATGCGCCAAAGCTGGCAGATTATCTGGATGACGAATCTCGCGTTCACTTCGAAGGCCTGAAGGCCCGTCTGGACGCAGCCGGCATTCCTTATGTCATCAACCCGAAGCTGGTTCGCGGGCTGGATTATTACAGCAAGACCGTTTTCGAGTGGGTTACCGACCAATTGGGTGCTCAGGGTACGGTCTGTGCAGGCGGTCGTTATGACGGTCTGGTCGAGCAGATGGGCGGCAAGCCGACGACCGGCGTTGGTTTCGCGATGGGTATCGAGCGTCTGGTTCTGTTGCTTGAAACCCTCGGGCAGGTCCCGGAAGAAATTGCCCGTCAGGTCGATGTTTACCTGTGCGCCTTTGGCGAAGCAGCTGAGCTGGCTGCGCTGGCTCTCACCGAAAAGGTGCGCGATCAGTTGCCGAGCCTGCGTTTGCAGGTCAACGCCGGTGCCGGCAGCTTCAAAAGCCAGTTCAAGAAAGCCGACAAGAGCGGTGCGCTGTATGCGCTGATTCTCGGTGAAGAAGAACTGGCGGCAAAGGTCATTGGCGTCAAACCCCTGCGCGGTCAGGGTGAACAACAAAATATTGCCTGGGACGCTCTGTCAGAGCACCTGGCCTCCTGCGTTGTGCAGGGTTGAAGCTGATTTAACAGCCGTTTAGCGAATAGGAGTATTGGGGTGTCGGGTACCGAAGATGAAGAGCTGGCGGTAATGAAGGACTGGTGGCAGCGTAACGGCAAACCCCTGTTGACCGGTGGTCTGCTTGCGTTGGTCGTGGTCTTGGGTTGGCAGTTCTGGCACAGGTATCAGGCCAGCCAGTCGCAAGGCGCCTCGATGCTTTATCAGCAATTGCTGGAAACCGCACTGACGCCCAGTGGCCAGGCAGACACCGCACGTGTCGCCGAGATATCCGGCAAACTGAAAAGCGAATTCGGTGGCACTACCTATGCACAGTTCGGTAGCCTGTTCGTCGCCAAGGTGGCGGTCGATGCCGGTAAGCTGGACGATGCTGCAGCCGAGCTGAAAACCGTGGCCGACAAGCCTGCCAATGACACGCTGGGCGAGATTGCCCGTCAGCGTCTGGCACGCGTGCTGGCTGCGCAGAACAAGACCGATGACGCGCTGAAGCTGCTCGACGGCGATGCCGACAAGGCTTTCCTCGCCAGTCGTGAAGAACTCAAGGGTGACCTGCTGGTACAGCTGGGTCGTACCGACGAGGCATACGCTGCATACCAAAAGGCCAAATCCGCTCTGTCCGAAGACGCAGCAGTGGGTGGCCTGCAAATGAAGCTCGACGATCTGGCGAAAGGGGATGCGTGACGTGATTCGTTGGAAACATGCAGCATTGCTGGCTCTGGCCATTCTGGCCGCGGGTTGCAGCAGCAACAGCAAAAAGGAATTGCCTCCGGCCGAGCTGACCGACTTCAAAGAAGAAGTGGTTCTGCACAAGCAGTGGAGCCGTTCCATTGGCGACGGTCAGGGCAAGACGTACAACATGCTCGTGCCGGCCATTGATGGCGACCGCATCTATGCGGCTGACGTCACTGGCGAAGTTGTATCGCTGGATCGTCTGACCGGTGATGTGATCTGGAAGAAGGATCTCGATCTGCCGGTTTCCGGTGCAGTCGGCGTGGGCTATGGCCTGGTAATGATCGGCACCCTCAAGGGTGAAGTCATTGCCATGGACGCCACGTCCGGTGAAGAAAAGTGGCGCGCTCGCGTCACCAGCGAAGTGCTGGCCCCGCCTGCCACCAACGGTTCAGTGGTAGTGGTTCAGACTCAGGATGACCGTATTGTCGGCTTTGATGCCTCCACGGGTTCCCAGCTCTGGATTTACGAAAGCACTCCAGCGGTGCTGACCCTGCGTGGTACCGGTGCTCCACTTGCAACCAATCGTCTCGCCGTGGCGGGTCTGTCGACCGGCAAGGTCGTCGCGCTGGACATTACCAATGGCGTGCCTGTCTGGGAGCAGCGTGTTGCCATCCCGCAAGGTCGCTCGGAACTGGATCGTGTCGTGGATATCGACGGCGGCCTGTTGCTTTCCGGCGGTACACTGTACGTCGCTACCTATCAGGGTCGCGTCGCGGGTCTGGACCTGGAAAGCGGTCGTGTGCTCTGGCAGCGTGACGCCTCGAGCTACTCGGGCGTAGCCCAAGGCTTTGGCAGCGTTTACGCAACCCTCGCCTCCGGCACTGTTGAAGGTATCGACGAGCGTTCGTCCTCTGCACTGTGGAGCAACGAATCACTGGCTCGCCGCCAGCTCGGCGCGCCGGAAGTGTATTCCAGCTATGTAGCGGTCGGTGACATGGAAGGCTACCTGCACCTGTTGAGCCAGGTGGACGGTCGTTTTGTCGGTCGCGAACGTATCGACAGCGACGGCCTGCGTGCTCGTCCGCTGGTGGTTGGGGACATGATTTACGTGTATGGCAACAGCGGCAAACTGGAAGCCCTGACCATCAAGCAATAAGTGTCCATGCCCGGGGCCAATGGCCCCGGGTGCCCTTGCTTCGGCAAGGCTGCGGTGCCTTTGTGGCATCGCCCCGAACTCCGGCCGCTGCCCTGCAGCGGCTTTTGTATTTTCTGAAATAACGAAGTGGAGAGCCGCATGGTTCCCGTAATCGCCCTGGTGGGTCGACCGAACGTCGGCAAGTCCACCATGTTCAACCGCCTGACCAGGACTCGCGACGCCATTGTCGGTGATCTGTCCGGTCTTACCCGTGATCGCCAATACGGAGAGGCGAAGTGGCAAGGGCGCTCCTATATTCTGATCGACACCGGCGGTATCTCCGGTGACGAGCATGGCATGGACGAAAAGATGGCCGAGCAGTCGCTGCTGGCCATTGAAGAAGCCGATGTGGTGCTGTTTCTGGTGGACGCCCGTGCGGGCTACACCGCTGCTGATCAGATGATTGGTGAGCACCTGCGCAAGCGCAACAAGCGTTCCTACGTGGTTGCCAACAAGATCGACAACATCGACGAAAACCTGGCACGTGCCGAGTTCAGCCCAATGGGTCTGGGCGACGCCATTCCGGTGGCCGGTGCTCATGGTCGTGGCATCTCGCAGATGCTCGAAATCGCCCTGCGGGAGTTTCCCAAGGACGAAGACGAGCTGGAAGAGGGCGAGGAGGTCGAGGAAGTTGCCGAAGGTCAGGAAGCCAAGCGCATTCCTGGTCCTAGCGAAAAAGACGGCATCAAGATCGCCATCATCGGGCGTCCCAACGTCGGCAAATCGACGCTGGTCAACCGAATGCTGGGTGAAGACCGGGTTATCGTCTATGACGAGCCAGGCACCACGCGCGACAGTATCTACATTCCCTTCGAGCGTAATGAAGAGAAGTACACGCTGATCGACACTGCCGGTGTGCGCAAGCGCGGCAAGATCCACGAGGAAGTTGAAAAGTTCTCGGTGGTCAAAACGCTGCAGGCCATCAAGGACGCCAACGTGGTGATCTTTGTCATGGACGCCCGCGAAGGTGTGGTCGACCACGACCTGAACCTGCTGGGCTTCGCACTTGAAGCGGGTCGTGCTCTGGTTATCGCGCTGAACAAGTGGGATGGCATGACGCCGGGCGAACGTGATTTCGTGAAGATCGAACTGGAACGTCGGTTGTTCTTCGTCGACTTCGCAGACATCCACTTCATCTCTGCGATGCACGGCACGGGCGTGGGTAACCTGTATCAGTCGGTACAGAACTCGTTCAAGTCTGCCGTAACGCGCTGGCCAACCAGCCGTCTGACCCAGATTCTGGAAGATGCGGTCAGCGAGCATGCGCCACCCATGGTCGGCAGCCGCCGTATCAAATTGCGTTACGCTCACCTGGGCGGCGCCAACCCGCCGCTGATCGTAATCCACGGCAACCAGGTCGAAAAAGTACCGAAGTCCTATGTCCGGTATCTGGAAAACACCTATCGCCGCGTGCTCAAGCTGGTCGGTACGCCGATCCGCATCGAGTTCAAGGGCGGCGAGAACCCGTATGAAGGCAATAAGAACACGCTGACTGACCGTCAGGTCAACAAGAAGCGTCGAATGATGTCGCACCACAAGAAGGCCGACAAGAAGCGCCGCGACAAGCGCTGAGTCAGCATTGGGAAAAAGGCGCTTCGGCGCCTTTTTTTGTGTCCGTTTAATGGGCTATCCTGCCTGACCCGTGCCGCCCGGTGCCGGGAGATTGCAGGGAAAGGGTTCCATGATCGACAGCAAGTTGCCTAACGTGGGCACCACTATCTTTACCGTCATGTCACAGCTGGCCGCCGAAACCGGCGCTATCAACCTGTCCCAGGGTTTTCCCGATTTTGATGGGCCGCAGGCGCTGCGCGATGCGGTCTGTCGGCATGTCACTCAAGGCCATAACCAATACTCACCGATGACCGGGCTGCCTGCGCTTCGTCAGCAGGTCGCGGCAAAGATCGCGCGCAGTTACGGGCGTGAGGTTAACCCCGACAGCGAAATCACCATTACGCCCGGTGCCACGCAGGCGATTTTCTGCGCGATTCATAGCGTTATTCGCACTGGCGACGAAGTGATTATTTTCGACCCTTGCTATGACAGCTACGAGCCCGCTGTCGAGCTGGCCGGTGGGCGCTGCGTCCATGTGCAACTGGGGCTGGATGACTTCTCCATCGACTGGCAAAAGCTCAGCGATGCGTTAAGCCCGCGTACACGCATGATTGTCATCAATAGCCCGCACAACCCGAGCGGTGCCCTGATCAGTCGTGCAGAGCTTGATCGACTGGCTGCGCTGATCGCCGATCGTGATATCTACCTGCTCAGCGATGAAGTTTATGAACACCTGGTCTTCGATGGCGCGCGCAATGTCAGCGTGCTTGATCACGAGGCACTGTATCAGCGCGCCTTCGTCGTCAGCTCGTTCGGCAAGACATATCACGTCACAGGCTGGAAAACCGGTTACGTGGTCGCGCCGCCCGCGCTGACTTCCGAGCTGCGCAAGGTGCATCAGTACGTCAGTTTCTGTGGTGTCACGCCATTGCAGTATGCGCTGGCCGATTTCATGGCCGAGCACCCTGAGCATGTCGATGAGCTGCCAGGCTTCTATCAGGCCAAGCGCGACTTTTTCTGTGGTCATCTGGCTGAATCGCGTTTCAGCTTCCGGCCTGTTGGCGGTACTTATTTCCAGTTGGTCGATTATTCGCAGATACGGCCTGACCTGAATGACGTGGACATGGCGCTGTGGATGACCCGTGAACACGGTGTGGCGAGCATTCCGATTTCTGTGTTCTACCAGAGCCCTCCAGCAGGCCAGCGTCTGATCCGCCTGTGCTTCGCCAAGCAAGAGGACACATTGCGTCAGGCGGCGGAGAAACTATGCGCGATATAAGCGAACTGCCAAACCTGAACCTTGCGCTGATTCAGACGACTCTGGCATGGCATGATCGGGAGGCCAACCTGGAGCATTTCGAGCACTTGCTGGGCCAGGCGCATGGCGCTGATCTGGTGATCCTGCCAGAAATGTTCACCACCGGGTTCTCGATGGAGTCCGAGGCCCTGGCTGAGCCTGAGGCAGGTCCTACATCGACCTGGCTGTTGGCGCAGGCTAAGCGGATCAATGCGGTGGTGACTGGCAGCGTCATCATTCGCGCTGCCGATGGCACTTATCGCAACCGTCTGCTGTGGGCGCGACCGGATGGTGAGTTGCTGCATTATGACAAGCGTCACTTGTTTCGTATGGCGGGTGAACACGAACACTACACGCCGGGCGAGCGTCAGGTGATGTTTGAGCTCAATGGGTGGCGTATTCGCCCGCTGATCTGCTACGACCTGCGCTTTCCGGTCTGGAGCCGTGACGCCGAAAGTACCGACCTGTTGCTGTACACCGCCAACTGGCCAGGCGCGCGACGTCTGCACTGGAACCGCCTGCTGCCCGCCAGGGCCATCGAAAACCTGTGCTACGTTGCCGCGGTCAATCGGGTAGGGTCGGACGGGAAGGGCTTTGCGTACACCGGTGAGAGTCAGGTTCTGGATTTTCAAGGCGAGAGCCTGTTGGGCGCAGGCGAAGCGGATGGAGTGTTCAGGGCGACGTTAAGCGCGGCAGACTTACAAGCCTATCGCACACGCTTTCCAGCCGGTCTGGACGCTGACTCTTTTAATATTCAATAAAAATTACTTCAGAATGTTACGAGTCGGCCGATAGCGTGTGCAGGCAACCTGGAGACCGCCATGATTACCATCAATACGTCCACATTGAACAGCTATTCAAGCCCGTTGACCCTAGCGGTTAAATCTACCGACGCAGAGGCAATCAAGTCTGCAACTACCACGACTGAAACAGAGAAGACCTCTGATCAGGCCTCGACCGAAGGCGGTAAGGCCGGAGCGGCCGGTGGTGGGGGCAGCGTTGGCGGTTCCAGCAAATCGGCTCTTAATCAGACGATCGAACAGATAAAGCAGCAGATCAAGGACGCCCAGAAGCAACTGGCTCAACAGCAGGCGCAATTGGCTGCCGCTCAAAGCGGTAATGGCACAGCGGAAGAAAAGGCCCTGAAAGCCATGGCAATTCAGGGCCAGATTGCGTCCACCAGCGCTAACCTGCAGACCTTGCAGGCATCGTTGTTGCAGCTGGAGACTGAAGGTGGCGTGAATACCACTGCCTGATGTCCTGACACGGATGATGGTCGTGCCGACGCGCTGCGTCGGCATGCGGTGCTGACGTTACGGGTCTGCTCCCGGCTATGTGGTGCGCGCAGATCTGTGACGCAGAGCGTCACGACAGGCGTTCCCACGCTGGAGCGTGCGGAACGATAACCTGACTATCGTGCGACGCTCTGCGCCCGATCTTGAGTGTGCAGCTTGGCGCAGATCTGTGACGCAGAGCGTCACAGCACCCAGAGCCCTTACTCGTTCACATTCATGAACTTGCGTGCCCACTCTACGTAGTCTTCAGGCTGCGTATAGGTGTGGGTCAATTCGGTAGCGCTCATGTTCGACTCGCTGCCCAGAATCTGGCGTTGCTCGCGCAAGCAGTCGTAGGTGGCTTTGATTGCGGCAAAGTACGCAGCGTGGCCATGCACGCAGACTCTCACGCCCATCTCGGCAAGACGCGCATTGTCGTGCAGCTCAGGGTTGCCGTAAGTCACCAGCATCAGCGGTACGGTCACGCCTTCGGATATCTGCGCCAGGTGATCAAAGTCACGAATGCCGACGATGGTAATGCCGTCAGCCCCGGCAGCCTGATACTGCTGAACCCGACTGATGGCTTCCTGAACCGGGATGATCGCCGCGTTGGTGCGAGCGAAAATCGACATCTCCGGGTCGACACGTGCCTCCAGTGCTGCGCGGATCTTGCCAACACCTTCAGCCGTGGAAATCAGGTCAGTGGATTTGCGTCCGAACTGCGCAGGCAGCAGGGTATCTTCAATCGTCAACGCCGAGATGCCGGCGCGTTCCAGTTCAACAACGGTACGCATGACGTTAAGGGCATTGCCATAACCATGGTCTGCGTCCGCGATAACCGGCAGTTGCGCAACGCGGCCGATGCGCGTGGCCTGTTCAACGAACTCGCTCAGGGTGATCAGTGCGAAGTCAGGTGCTGCCAGTACTTGCAGCGATGCGACAGAACCGCCGAGGATGCCTACTTCAAAGCCCAGATCCGCTGCGATTCGCGCTGACATGGGGTCGAATACCGAGGCGGTGTGAAAGCACGAGTTCGACGAGGTAAGCGCACGGAAACTGCGGCGCAAATCTTGATGGGAAGCCTTGGGCATAATCGCTCCAAATGTGATTGGATCAGCTCAGCGTACCGAGGCCGATAGTAATTTCAATGCACGGTGGGTCTGCCCGAGCATTCTTTTCGTCCGGAAATCAATGCAATAGTCGTCTTGGTTTTATAGGAAAGATGTAGCTGGCAGGTAAGTCCGGATGGGCATCGTCAGCATATGAATTGCTGTTGGATGTTGGCCCGTCCTAGAATAAAGGCAGCATGCTACCACAGCATAAATGAAAAAGATTATGCCGAAACAGGCAGGGTCATGCGTGGAATGCAACAGGCTGGCGAGGAGGGGAGTCGCGCGGTCGGTTTGGGTGAGGATGGCGAACTGGCGTCCGCCATCCTGCCTGTAGACTCAGGCGGCCTTGGCTTGTGTCTGGCTCAACGAGCGGTTCAGTGCACTGAACAGTGCCCGGAAGCTGGCGGTGGTAATGTTTTCATCAATACCCACGCCATGCACGGCACGCTCGCCATTCACGCGCAGTTCGATGTAGGCAGCGGCCTTGGCCGTGGTGCCCGAGCCAATGGCGTGCTCGTTGTAGTCCATGATCTCCACGGCGACTGGCAGACCGGCGACCAGCGCTTCCAGAGCGCCTTTGCCCTTGCCGCGCCAATGCTGGGTTTCACCGTCCACATGCACTTCGGCATCGACCGCACTGTTGCCGTTCTCCTCCTGCAACTTGTGGCTGATCAGCGCGTAAGGTGTGTTGGCTTGCAGGTATTCACGGCGCAACAGCGAATGAATCTGCTGAGCGGACATCTCCAGGCCCAGACGATCGGTTTCACCCTGAACTACCTGGCTGAACTCGATCTGCATACGGCGCGGCAGGGAAATGCCATATTCCTGCTCCAGCAGGTAAGTGATGCCGCCTTTGCCTGACTGGCTGTTGACGCGAATCACCGCCTCGTAGCTACGGCCAATGTCGGCGGGGTCAATCGGTAGGTAAGGCACTTCCCACAACTCGCCGTCCTTCTGCTGGGTGAAGCCCTTGCGGATGGCGTCCTGGTGCGAACCGGAGAACGCGGTGTGTACCAGATCGCCAACGTATGGGTGACGTGGATGAACCGGAATCTGGTTGCACTCTTCGACGACCTTGCGCACACCGTCGATATCCGAGAAGTCCAGCTCCGGGTCGATGCCTTGGGTGTAGAGGTTCAATGCAACGGTGACCAGATCGACGTTGCCGGTCCGCTCGCCGTTACCGAACAGGCAGCCTTCGACGCGATCCGCACCGGCCATCAGGCCAAGCTCGGTAGCAGCGACGCCTGTACCACGGTCGTTATGGGTGTGCAGGCTGATCAGCACGCTGTCGCGGCGGGTGATGTTGCGGCCGAACCATTCGATCTGGTCAGCATAAATGTTGGGTGTCGCCACTTCCACGGTAGCCGGGAGGTTGAGGATCACCTTGTTCTCGGGCGTCGGGTTCCACACCTCGATCACGGCATCGCAGACTTCCTTGGCAAATTCCAGCTCGGTCGCGCTGAAGGTTTCCGGCGAGTACTCGAAAGTCCACTGGGTTTCAGGCTGTTGTGCAGCGTATTTGACGAACAGCTTGGCCGCATTGACCGCGATTTCTTTCACGCCAGCCTTGTCCTGATTGAAGACAATGCGGCGGAACGACGGGCTGGTCGCGTTATACAAGTGGACGATGGCTTTCTTCGCGCCACGCAGCGATTCGAACGTGCGAGCGATCAGGTCTTCGCGAGCCTGGGTCAGCACCTGAATGGTGGTGTCATCCGGGATATGGCCGTCTTCGATCAGGGTACGCACGAAATCGAAGTCAGTCTGCGAAGCTGATGGAAAGGATGCCTCAATTTCCTTGACGCCAACGCTGACCAAGGTTTTCCAGAAGCGCAGTTTCTTGGCCGCGTCCATTGGTTCGATCAACGACTGGTTGCCGTCGCGCAGGTCGGAGCTGCACCAGATCGGCGCTGCATCGATGGTCTTCGAAGGCCAGGTGCGGTCAGGCAGATCGATGGTCGGGAATGCGCGATACTTCTTCGATGGGTCTTTGAGCATGGTCATCAGGAAATCCTTTTGTATTCACGGGGCCGGGTTAGGGTCGGCCTTCCGTTCTAAAAAGCACAGGGGTTGCGAACACAGGGGCGAGGCACAGCAATCTAGCCTGGCAGTCGGGCACTGACCAGGCTGAGGCACCGATGTTGGCGCAACAGAATAAGGGTTTGAGAGGTTTTCATGAGGCCAACCGTAACCATTGGAATGAATGATGGCAAGCACTTGAAAAAGATTGGGATAAATTCCCGAAAATACGCCGTTATCGATTTTTTATAGCGGGTTATGAGCGTTTATTTGCTGGTTATTGTTGGTCGAAAGCGATGTGCGCAAAGAACGACTGTCGTTGGCAAGCGCCTTAGCGCTTGCTGACGAACAGTGTTACGGCTGAAACGCTCCGATGAAGATTGCCGGGTCCACGCGCGCATCGTTGAGGCTGACGTTCCAGTGCATGTGCGGGCCGGTTGCGCGACCGGTAGCACCGACCTTGCCGACCACGCCGCCACGAGGGAGCAGATCACCGACTTTCACATCGATTTTCGACATGTGGCAAAACATGCTGATGAAGCCTTGGCCGTGGTCAACGAATACAGTGTTGCCATTGAAAAAGTAATTACCGGTCAGGATGACCTTGCCCGCAGCCGGAGATTTGATCGGCGTGCCGGCCGGTACAGCGAAATCCAGCCCTGAGTGCGGGTTGCGCTCTTCGCCGTTGAAGAACCGGCGCACGCCGAACCTGCTCGATAGCGGTCCGTTGACTGGCTTGTCCAGAATCAGGTTGCTCGGCGTTCCGGGGCTGAAGCTGCGGTAGGCGCGTAGCTGTTCAGCCAGTTCGCCCTCGATACGCTTGTTGTCTTCAGGGTTTGGGTTCACCTGACGTTTGTTCTTGAGCGTGATGTGCTGTTCCGGGTATTTCTTGCTGCCGACAGTGAAGTTCAGCGTGCGCCCGCCCGAGGTCACTTGTTGAGTGCCGGGTTTGACCGTCAACGGGATGCCGACGATGGCCAGCCATCGCGCGCCCTGTTCCTTGACCACCAGCACCGGTTTGCCTTGATAGGTGGCAGTCGGCGCCTGAGCGCCAGTGCCCAGATCAATTACGGCAACGCCACCGGGCACCGGTTTGTCGAGTGCGCGGGTGATGAAACTGTCGGCGTGGGCGGGCAAACACAGGAGCAGGGCGAACAGCGGGGCAATAAAACGTAGCATCAGGCAGTCAGTCCAGAAGGGAAAGGGTCACAGGCGTGAGGTGATTGTCTTCGACGCGTACTTGCAGTTCGCCTTCGCCGAGCCTGGCGGTGAGTCGCTGGCCCGTTCGGGTTTGTGCGGCATTACGGATCGCATGGCCCCGCTCGTCGAGCAGAATGCTGTAACCGCGTCCCAGTGTGGCGAGCGGGCTGACCACGTTGAGGGTCTGCGCCTGACTTTGCAGTTGCAGCCTGCGCGCCTTGATCTGTTCACGAATGGCTCGCGGCAGACGCTCGGCCAATGCATCCAGACGCTGACGCAGAAAACCCAGGGTTCGGCCCGGATGCTGTGCAGCGAGACGGCTCTGCATATGGGCGAGACGCACCTGACGTTGGTGCATGTTCTGTTCGAAAGCGCGGCGCAGGCGCATGTCCAGGTCGTCCAGCCGTTGCGACTGCTGACGCAAGCGCTCGCCAGGATGACGCAGACGCCGCGAAATGCCCTCAAGACGCAAGCGCTCGCGCATCAGTCGATCCTGCATACGGCTCACCAGTCGGCGGTGCAGGCTGTCGACGCGTCGATGCAGGTCACTGGAGTCCGGGGCGAGCAGTTCGGCGGCAGCGGAGGGCGTCGGCGCTCGTACGTCGGCCACGAAATCGCTGATGGAAACATCTGTTTCATGGCCAACAGCACTGACAATCGGCGTCACGCAGGCGTCGATGGCGCGGGCGACGGCTTCTTCGTTGAAGCACCACAGGTCTTCCAGCGATCCACCGCCACGGGCGAGTATCAGTGCATCGAAGCCTCTGCTGTCGGCCAGTTTCAGCGCGCGGACAATCTGGTTGATCGCCTCACGCCCCTGAACGGCGGTGGGGATCAATGTCAGTTCGACCCTCGGTGCGCGGCGGCGGAACACACTAATGATGTCGCGGATTACCGCGCCGGTCGGCGAGCTGATGATGCCGATACGTTGCGGATGCACCGGCAAGGCAATCTTGCGCTCGGCGCTGAACAGGCCTTCGTCGCTGAGCTTGGCTTTCAGCGCATCGAATGCCAAGCGCAAAGCGCCATCACCGGCGGGTTCGACGGTGTCGAGAATCAGCTGGTAGTCGCCACGGCCTTCAAACAGCGACACCTTGCCGCGCACCTTGACCTGCAAGCCGTCCTTGAGCGCCTGACGCACACGCGCCGCGCTCTGCCGGAACAGTGCGCAACGCACTTGCGCGCCAGAGTCCTTCAGCGTGAAGTACACATGGCCAGACGCCGGGCGAGAGAGGTTGGATATCTCGCCTTCGACCCAGATACTGCTGAACACGTCCTCCAGCAACACCCGCGCACGGCCGTTGAGCTGGCTGACAGTAAGGACTTCCCGTTCGAGGCCGAGTCTTGCGAAAGGGTCTTTAATCATGTCGGGCATCATAATGGCAATGCCGGTCTGGCGCACGGGTCCGTATCGCCACTTCGATCATGATTTCACCTTGACCAGAATCATCAGCCTATTAAGCTGCGGCCTCGAACAGCGTTAAGCGACGCTCCGTTATGAACACCCAAAGCATCATCGTCCCGCAAATTTCCACCTTTCCCGGCCACGAGGCCAGGGCGCGGCTGATTCTGCGCTGGCTGGTCAAGCTCGATGTAGTCGAGCCGGAGCTGACGACATGCGGGCGTACCTATAACAAGATGGCCTACGCCGTGGCACCCGGAGCGAGAAGGGTAGTAAAGCACCCCGATGCCTTGCCTTTCGGGCAAACAGTCAATGGTCTGGAAATCGTCACCAAGCGCTGCATCTATACCCCGCTGAACGACTTCGCCGAAGAAGCCGGTTGCCCGGAGTGCCGCCGTGAAGTGGGGGAGGCGCTGTTCGACAGCCTGGAAGACTGGATGCCCGGTCACACCGATAATTTCACCTGCCCCGAATGCCGCCATGAAGATGACATCAACGGCTTTTTGTTTCTGGACGCCTGCGGGTTTTCCAACCTGGGTTTCATCTTCAATAACTGGCTGGATGCGTCGTTCACTCAGACCTTTCTGGATGACTTCGCCGAACGTCTGGATCGTCCGGTGTCCTTCGTTCATGTGCGTCTATAAACAGCCTGGATAATAGGCTGAGGTTTACATTGAGCCGACCGGGGTCTGTAGGTATAATGGCGCGCTTCCAATTTCCCGCCCGGGAGCCCCCGCGATGCTGCGTATCAGTCAAGAAGCCCTTACATTCGACGACATTCTCCTTGTGCCCGGTTATTCCGAGGTACTTCCAAACGAAGTCAGTCTGAAAACCCGTTTGACCCGTGGCATCGAGCTGAATATACCTTTGGTCTCTGCTGCAATGGATACAGTCACCGAGGCCCGTCTGGCAATTGCCATGGCCCAGGAAGGCGGTATCGGTATCATCCATAAGAACATGACCATCGAGCAGCAAGCTGCCGAAGTGCGCAAGGTCAAGAAGTTCGAGGCCGGCGTCGTTAAAGACCCGATCACTATCGAAGCCGACGCCACTGTTCGCGATCTGTTCGAACTCACCCGCATGCACAACATTTCCGGCGTACCGGTTCTGCACAATGGCGACCTGGTCGGCATCGTGACGTCCCGCGACGTACGCTTCGAAAACCGTCTTGATGTCCCTGTCCGCGAAGTGATGACGCCCAAAGAGCGTCTGGTCACCGTGCGTGAAGGCGCCGACAAGAACGAAGTGCGTGAGCTGCTGCACAAACACCGTCTGGAAAAAGTCCTGATCGTGGATGCCAATTTCGCGCTCAAGGGCATGATGACCGTCAAGGACATCGAAAAAGCCAAGGCGTACCCGCTGGCCAGCAAGGACGATCAGGCTCGCCTGCGCGTCGGCGCTGCTGTCGGCACCGGCAAGGACACTGGCGAGCGCGTCACTGCGCTGGTTGCTGCCGGCGTTGACGTTGTTGTGGTCGACACCGCTCACGGCCATTCCAAAGGCGTGATCGACCGCGTTCGCTGGGTCAAGGAAAACTTCCCTCAGGTGCAGGTTATCGGCGGCAACATCGCCACTGGCGAAGCTGCGAAGGCTCTGGTTGCTGCAGGCGCCGATGCAGTCAAGGTCGGTATCGGCCCAGGCTCCATCTGCACCACGCGCATCGTTGCCGGTGTCGGCGTGCCGCAGATCAGCGCCATCGCCAACGTCTCCGCTGCCCTTGAAGGCACTGGCGTGCCGATGATCGCCGACGGCGGTATCCGCTTCTCCGGTGACCTGTCCAAGGCCATCGTGGCTGGCGCCTCCTGCGTGATGATGGGCTCGATGTTCGCCGGTACTGAAGAAGCGCCAGGCGAGATCGAACTGTTCCAGGGTCGTTCCTACAAGGCCTATCGCGGCATGGGTTCGCTGGGTGCGATGTCCCAGGCGCAAGGCTCGTCCGATCGCTATTTCCAGGACTCGTCCGCAGGTGCCGAGAAACTGGTGCCGGAAGGTATCGAAGGCCGTGTGGCCTACAAAGGTCCGTTGTCGGCCATCATCCATCAGTTGATGGGCGGTCTGCGTTCCTCCATGGGTTACACCGGCAGTGCCGACATCGAGCAGATGCGCACCAAGCCCGAGTTCGTTCGCATTACCGGCGCAGGCATGGCTGAGTCCCACGTCCATGACGTGCAGATCACCAAGGAAGCGCCGAACTATCGCGTTGGTTGATCCGGACTGCATCGTGGTGTGTGCCGCGATGCAGGCCAACACTTTTTATAGCCGGGGCTGTTGACGCAGCCCCGTGTCGTTTCTGTTTTTTGACGAGAATGAGTCATGGCCCTCGACATTCACGCCCACCGTATCCTGATCCTCGACTTCGGTTCCCAGTACACCCAGCTGATCGCCCGCCGCGTGCGTGAAATCGGCGTGTACTGCGAGCTGCATCCGTTTGACATGGACGACGAAGCGATTCGCGAATTCGCTCCAAAAGGCGTGATCCTCGCCGGCGGCCCCGAGTCCGTACACGAAGCTAACAGCCCACGCTGCCCGCAAGCAGTATTTGACCTGGGTGTGCCGGTGTTCGGTATCTGCTACGGCATGCAGACCATGGCCGAGCAGTTGGGCGGCAAGGTTGCCGGTTCCGAGCTGCGCGAGTTCGGCTACGCTCGCGTTGACGTAGTCGGCAAAAGCCGTCTGCTCGATGGTATCGAAGACCATATCGACGCCGACGGCCTGTTTGGCCTCGACGTATGGATGAGTCACGGTGACAAGGTCACCAAACTGCCGGAAGACTTCCACATTCTGGCCAGTACCCCGAGCTGCCCGATTGCCGGTATGGCTGATGACGCCCGCGGTTACTACGGCGTGCAGTTCCACCCGGAAGTGACCCACACCAAGCAGGGCGGTCGCATCCTGTCGCGCTTCATCCTCGACATCTGCGGCTGTGAAGCGCTGTGGACCCCGTCGAAGATTGCTGAAGACGCTATCGCTCAGGTTCGCGCCCAGGTAGGCACCGACAACGTCCTGCTGGGCCTGTCCGGCGGCGTTGACTCGTCTGTCGTTGCCGCGTTGCTGCACAAGGCCATCGGCGATCAACTGACCTGCGTATTCGTCGACAACGGCCTGCTGCGCCTGCATGAAGGCGAGCAAGTGATGGCCATGTTCGCCGAGAACATGGGCGTCAAGGTGATCCGCGCCAATGCCGAAGAGCAGTTCCTGAACAACCTGGAAGGCGAGAGCGACCCAGAGAAGAAGCGCAAGATCATCGGCCGTACCTTCATCGACGTGTTCGATGCCGAGTCCTGCAAGCTGGACAACATCAAATACCTGGCGCAAGGCACCATCTACCCGGACGTCATCGAGTCCGCTGGCGCGAAAAGCGGCAAGGCCCACGTCATCAAGTCGCACCACAACGTGGGCGGCCTGCCGGAAGAAATGAACCTCAAGCTGGTCGAGCCACTGCGCGAGCTGTTCAAGGACGAAGTCCGCCGCCTGGGCCTCGAACTCGGCCTGCCGTACGACATGGTCTACCGCCACCCATTCCCAGGCCCAGGCCTGGGCGTGCGCATCCTCGGCGAAGTGAAGAAGGAATACGCCGACCTACTGCGTCGTGCCGACCACATCTTCATCGAAGAACTGCGCAAGGCCGACTGGTATCACAAAGTCAGCCAGGCGTTCGTGGTGTTCCAGCCGGTCAAATCGGTTGGCGTCGTCGGCGACGGCCGCCGCTACGCCTGGGTCGTCGCACTGCGTGCGGTGGAAACCATCGACTTCATGACCGCTCGTTGGGCGCACCTGCCTTATGAGCTGCTGGAGACGGTGAGTGGCCGGATCATCAATGAGATCGAAGGGATTTCGCGGGTGACGTATGACGTGTCGAGCAAGCCGCCGGCTACTATTGAGTGGGAATGATCTCGCGTCCGGCACTTCCCGGCACGATCTAGCAAAAAATGCCCTGGAGCCCGCTTAATTGCGGGCTTTTGGCTTTTTGGACCCGGTAAATTCTCGCAGCTTTGCGCATCGCCAAGCACTTTCTTCATGTGGCGTGACCTATCGACGGCCCCTCGCCACACGTCGCGCTGGCATTGGTCCGTTTAGCAATGCCAGAATGTCACTGGCTACCCGAATCAATAAATTCGGGTTCTTACGGCACGGATGCGTACAGGCGGTCATCACGCCTGTTTAAGGGATTTATGGTTTCCATCTATGTGTGTGGCGAGGACAAAACCCGGCAGATCAGTGGCTGGGATATAAAGCCAGATGGCAAGGGCGATTTCACCCTGACGTGCCACTACCCCTCTCAAAAAACTTATTCCCGCCCGCTGAGTGAGTGCAGGGTCGTGCCTACCCTGGAATTGAAGGACATGCTTCTTCTGAGAAAAGGAAGCTCGGAATTCAATCCCGTCGATAGGGTGGAGATATACGGTGATAAACACGCCCTCGTTCAATATCCCGGAAAACCGAAAAAATACATTTTTAACATGGACAGTGTTGAGTTCTTTTCCCCGACCTCAATCACTGATGAGCCCGCATTCACTTATTTTCGTTCGGTGGCCGAAGCTCGGGTCAGCGCTGCCGCTGCCGGTGATAAAAAGGGCATGGTCGAAAATATTGACCGCCAAATGGGGGGCCTTTCGTTGTCTCCGGCCACGGCGCTGCATGCTTACTGCAAAGGGCAGCATGGAAAGCTGGAGTCGTCGGGTAATTTCATCTTTCCTTTCGGCCTCAACGAAAGTCAGCTCAGGGCGGTGGAGCAAGCGTTCCTTTCACAGGTAAGCGTGATTGAAGGTCCTCCCGGTACGGGCAAGACGCAGACTATTCTGAACATCATTGCCAACATCCTTTTGCAGGGAAAAACAGTGGCGGTGGTGTCCAACAACAATTCCGCGGTCGAGAATGTTTATGAAAAGCTAGGCAAGTGCGGCCTGGATTATCTGGTCGCGAGGCTGGGCAAGAACGACAATCAGAAAGAGTTTTTTGCCAACCCTCCTTCTCGACCTTCCACAGATCCTTCACCAGCGCCTGCCATTGAGCATATCCAGGCTGTGCTGCAACAGCTCAAAGGCTACCTGGGCGCTCGTAACGCAGTGGCGCAGTTGCAGATCGAGATTAGCGAACTGGAGATAGAGCGTCGCTACCTTACTGAGTGGCAGCGGGATAACGGTGTGGCCGGTCCTTCTCTGGACAGATATAAACTGTCGCCACAAAAGACGACGGACTTGATGGCTTACCTCGAGCAGCTTGCGAGCGAGCGCATCAGAATCAAGGACCGTATCGAGCTCTTGTTCAATTTCAGAATTTTGCGCACCCGACCCTTCGATAATTGGGACAAGCGCATGTCTGCCTTCTACAGCCTGCAGCTCCATTATTACGACAAGGTCTTGCAAGATAAAAAGACGGAGTTGGCTGCCCATGAAGAAGCGTTGCGACTCGGTAACTTCAAGGCGCTGCTGGAGGAGTTGACCACTTCTTCCATGCTTCACCTGAAACACCATCTGCATCGTCATATCTCTGATGACGATACCTTCGACACCACTTACAGAAAGCGGCTTGATGCGTTCCTGAAGCGCTACCCGGTCATTGGCAGCAGTACGCATTCAATCGTCAACTCCCTTGGCGGCAAGGCTGTTCTCGATTACGTGATTATCGACGAGGCCTCGCAACAGGACATCGTCCCAGGTGTACTGGCACTCAGTTGTGCGAAAAATCTGATCATCGTGGGGGACAGGAAGCAACTTGCACACATCCCGGAAAAACTCGGGCTGGAAGCGCCCGCGCCCTGGTATGACTGTGAGAAGTACAGCCTTTTGGACTCATGCGTCAGTGTGTTCGGCAACTCGATACCGATGACGTTGCTCAAAGAGCACTATCGGTGTCATCCCCGGATTATTCAGTTCTGCAATCAGCAGTTTTACGATAATCAGCTAGTACCGATGACAATGGACAATGGCGAAAAACCGTTGACGCTGCTCGTGACTGCCAAGGGAAACCACACGCGCAACAATTCCAATCTCAGAGAGCTCGACTCTTTATTGGCAGTGCTTGAGGCCGACGGGGAAAGCCTCTGGGAGGGAGAAGATGGCAGAGGGTTCATTGCTCCCTTCAAGAATCAGGCGATGCTTTCAGGTTCCTGCCTGCCAGCTGATTTCGTCAAAGCCACTGTGCATAAATTTCAGGGCAGGGAGTGCGACGAAATCGTCTTTTCTACTGTGCTGGACAAGTACAAAAGCCCGGAACGCCTGAATTTCGTCGACGATGCACGTATGGTCAACGTCGCGGTTTCCAGAGCCAAAAGCAGGTTCACGCTGGTCACGGGTGATAATGTTTTCAAAACCAGTAATGGCCATATCGCTGCGCTGATCCGCTACATGGAATATTACGCGGATGACGGGCAGGTCCATCGAGCGCCTGTTATCTCGGCATTCGATCTGCTCTATAAAGAGTACGAGCGATCACTTGAGCGTCTCAATAAAAGGCTCAATCCGAATGACTCGTTATTCAAGTCCGAGCAGATTGTGGCGCAGATACTTCGTGAGGCACTGGCTCAGGAACCCCGCCGAGGGATCATGTTCCACCGTGAGATCCGGCTGATGCAACTGGCAGCGGTGGCCCGCGCAAGCTTCACGGAGAGAGAGCTGGAGTTTATGAGAAACGCTGCGCGATGCGATTTCGTGCTCTATTTCAAGGTGGGTAAGACCCCCTTGGGCGTGATTGAAGTCGACGGTGGTTACCATGACGATCCGTTACAGATTGAACGAGACGCTGTGAAAAACAGCATTCTGAATAAATGCGGTATCCCTTTGCTTCGTTTGCGGACCATCGAGAGCCGTATAGAAGAAAAGGTTGCGGCGTTCCTGGATCAATGGACGCCACCTGCGCGGGATGAAAGTCGTAGAGTTTCGCCGGGTTGAAGGTGGCTCTAACGTTCAGCATGAGGGCCCGTTCATCAAATTGAGCGGTATCGAGACAAGCTATTGTTAAACCAGATTCGGGAGTATCAGTTTTTTTGTGTTCGGGCTGGTTAGGGCCTGCCGTCAGGCAGGCCCTTGTTTTACCAGCTCGGTCTGGTAAATCGGTCTCCGTACAGGATCGCAAATTGATTCATTGCCACTTTCCAGTCGTGTGCCGCATGACCCCAGTTGGCGGTGATGTTGCGCAACCCAAGCCATATCAGTTTCGTCGCAGCCTCATCGGTCGGGAAGTGCCCTCGAGTCTTGATGATCTTGCGTAACTGGGCATTGATGCTCTCGATGGCATTGGTCGTGTAAACCACTTTGCGAATGCCCGCCGGAAAAACAAAAAACGGTATAACCCGATCCCAGGCGCGACGCCATGCAGCAACTACAGTCGGATACTGCTTGCCCCAGGGGCCCGCTTCAAAGGCGTTAAGCTCTTGCTCAGCCACATCGGCATTGATCGCCTGGTAGATCGGCTTGAGTGCTTTGGCCAGTGCCCGACGTTTATCCCAAGCGGCATAGTCCAAGCTGTTGCGGATCAGATGCACGATGCAGGTTTGCAGCGTCGTGGCAGGAAAAACCGCCCCCAACGCCTCCGGTATTCCTTTGAGGCCATCCGTGACGGCGATCAGAACATCTTCAACGCCACGAGTCTTGAGGTCGTTGAACACCTTCATCCAAAACTTGGCACCCTCGGTGCTCTCGATCCATATACCCAGAATGTCGCGCGTGCCATCAGGTAATACCCCCAGCGCCAGATAAATAGCCTTGTTGCACACTAACCCCTCGTCCCGGATTTTGACCCGTAACGCATCGAAGAAGATCACCGGATACATCGGTTCCAAGGGTCGTTGCTGCCAAGCGCCCACCTCTTCCATGACCGCATCGGTGACTGAGCTGATGAAGTCATGGGACACGTCAGTTCCATACTGCTCAGATAGAAAAGCGCGGATCTCACGCACCGTCATGCCCCGGGCGTACATGGCAATTATCTTGTCGTCGAAGCCTGTAAAACGGCGTTCGTGCTTGGGAATCAGGATCGGGGCGAAGCTACCATCGCGGTCTCTGGGGATATCCAGGCGAAGCGGCCCGTCGTCGGTCAGAACCGTCTTGCTGCTTTTGCCATTGCGCTGATTGGTCGACTCCTTAGGGCGCTCCGCGCCCTGAGGATAACCAAGGTGGTGACCCAGCTCGGCGCCTAGCGCACGCTCGATCAGAGCCTTCTTGAACGCCATGGACGCGTCTTGAATGGCTTCGGCGCTCATCGGGCCTTTAACAAACTGCTCGATCAGCTCTTGGGGAATCGAGGGCAACTCCCTCGCTGTTGCATTGGCGGACTTCTTTTTGGTCGGCATACATGCACCTCTAGCTACATGTTATGCCCGAACACAAAATTTCTGACAGTCTCCCAGATTCCGGTGGCTCCAAGCCAAACCAGGCTTGATCGCCTCTTCCAGTGCAGCGTTGAATTCACTGGCAAGCCTCGCCCTGGATCTGCCAGTACCCATTAACCCCAAACCGCGGCGACTCCACTCATGTTCAAACGCATTCTGTCCGCTCTCAGCGGCAAGAAATCTCAAGCTTCAACAGATAACGCGCCTGCTGATACGGCGTCGCCAGAAGCCCACGACGGCGAGTTGATCACTGCCTACGACAGTTACGGACGCGAGATAAAGATTACTCGGGCCGAGTGGCGCGAGAAGGTGTTCCTGCCCAATCTGAAGCAGCACTGGGGTGATGCTGACGAGCTCTACAACCTCATTGTTTCGGGCCTGAACGATGGATTTGCGACTGACCTCATGCCAGCAGCCGAACGACTGGTCGAGATCGACGCTAATCCCGAGCGCAGTCATGTGGTGAACGGCATCGTGCTGATGCACAACGCTCAGCTTGATGCTGCTGAAGCCACTCTGCGGGCCGGGATGGCTAAAGTCGGTGTGTCGGGAATCATTCTGACCAATCTGGCCAAGGTGTTTGCCGAGCGTGGCGATCAATCAGTTGCAGAGGCAACGCTATGGCAGGCGGTTGAAGCCGACCCGAATCAAGAGAATGGTGTGATGTGGTGGCTGAGCATCCAGCAGGAGCGGGGCGGCGAGGCGGCCTATCTCGCTGCTCTTCACACAGTAGCGGCGTTGCCGGGCAGTTGGCGTGCGCAACTGTGGATGGCGCGGCATTACCTGCAACAGCAGAACGTCGAGCAGGCGCGCGTGCTGTATGAAGAAGTGTCGGCAGGTGGCCAGTTCGACCGAAGCGCGCTGCAGATGATCTCGGGGGATCTGGGCAACAATGGCCACATCCCGCTGATCGTCGAGCTTGTCGGGCCTGCTTACGATGAGCACAAACATGATTCGACGGCAGGTCTCAACTTGCTGCGTGCCTATCAGGAGCTGGGCAGGGTGGATGAAGGCGAGGCCTTGCTTACGCGCTTGTATGCCCTCGGCTTTGCGCCAATCAAAAGTCACCTTGACCAGTTTGCGCACGCTTTCGAGGATGTGCGCAGGCAGGAAGACAAAGGCATTCCGATTGATCCTGCCAGCGTGGCGATCAATACCGTGGCGCTTACCAAGCCGGTCTGGCACTACGGTTTGCGCAATGCTGACTGGCTCTTCGCGCAAAAACCGGAAGGTGCGCCAGAAATTGGTTTCTTCGCCTTGTCCAAAATCATGGAGAAAGCAGAACCTGCCGAATCGCAGCGCGAGGATGATATCGGGCGCTATACGCGTGCCATTCCTCTTTACATGGCTGAGTCGGTTCACTACTGGAATGACTATGCAGCCAATTGTTATGTCCAGGTCGCGGAGGGTGCGGGGCCGGTTGTATCGGGGGTTGAGGTCGACGGCAACACATTGTTCGATATCGTCCCGCCAGCGACGAAGTATTTCGTCACGGGCGAGGTGGGTTGTTCGGGTGAGGGCGATCAGGCCCAGTGGCGGATTTCACTGAGCCTATGGAATTGCACGACCCGCACCCGGCAAACCGTTGAAAACGGCAGTGCAGGCAAGGCGGAACTTGGCGCGCTGGTACTTGATCTTCAACAGCGCTTGCTGGCCGGCATCGGACTCAAGCGTGAGCAGCCACTGGATGTGTTTTACCGGCAGCCTGACGCTGAGGTCTTGCCGGTGTATCTGACCCAGTTGGGCCAATCATTCATGCTGACGTTGCTTGCGAACGACCATTTACCCAAGTCGTCGATGTGGGGTGAGCGCGCCATGCTCGAATGGCCACTGAATATGGCGCTCCAGTGGCCTGAGATAGAAACCGCAAAACTGATGTACCTCTCCGGGTTGGGGAAGGCTTTCGATTACAAGTCGGAAACAGTGGCCGAGCACAAGCAACGAAGCCTGCAAGTGCTGAGCGAACTGGAGCGGGCGAACAGCCCGGCATCGCGCCTCGCACCGCTGATATGGAAAGGGTTTGGTATGCAGGCAGAGTTGCAGGATTACCGCGCCAATGTATCGCTTGATGCAGAGCCTGCGTATATCGAATGGCTGGAGCGGGTTAGTCAGTCGTAGCGGGGTTAATTGATGCAAAAAGCCGGAGCGGGCGTCACTGCCTTGCCCGGCTTTTTTACGCCTCAACTTCAGTTCGTGGTATCCACCCTTATCTTTACGCAAATGCAGGTGTATCGTATTCGCCCCTCGCATTTGCTCGCAGATGCGCTCAGTCGTCGTTTTCGAGGTCCCGCCGTTCATGTCCTTTACCCGTCGTCAGATCCTCACAGGCATCGCCGGTCTTGCTGTAGTCGGCCTTGGCGCGGGTGGTGCTTCGCGTTACTGGATGGGGCGTCGCGAGTCGCAAGCGGGTTCGGACTTCGTGCTGATCGCTGCGCCGCTGGATATAGAACTGATCTCTGGCCACAAGACACCTGCCTGGGCGTTTGGCGGTTCTGCGCCGGGCACCGAATTGCGGGTGCGGCAGGGCGAGTGGTTGCGCTTGCGCTTCATCAACCAGCTGCCGGTCGAGACGACCATTCACTGGCATGGCATCCGCTTGCCGCTGGAGATGGACGGCGTGCCATACGTTTCTCAGTTGCCAGTGAAGCCGGGCGAATATTTCGATTACAAGTTCCGTGTGCCGGATGCCGGTAGCTATTGGTATCACCCGCACGTCAGCAGCAGCGAAGAGCTGGGCCGTGGGCTGGTCGGGCCGCTGATCGTTGAAGAGCGCGAGCCCACCGGTTTCGCCCATGAGCGCACGGTCAGCCTGAAAAGCTGGCATGTGGATGAAGTTGGCGCGTTTACCGAGTTCAGCGTGCTGCGTGAGGCGGCGCGTGAAGGTACGGCGGGTCGGCTTTCGACATTGAATGGTGTTCCGCAGGCGGTCATTGAATTGCCTGCTGGGCAGATTACCCGCGTGCGCTTGCTCAACCTCGATAATACCGTCACCTATCGCCTCAACCTGCCGGACGCCGAGGCGCAGATTTATGCGCTGGATGGCAACCCGGTCACGCCGCGGCCGTTTGGCGACGAGTACTGGCTGGGGCCGGGCATGCGCATCTGTCTGGCAATCAAGGCACCGCCTGCGGGTGAGGAAATTTCATTGCGTAACGGCCCGGTGCGTCTGGGGACATTTCGGTCAGTCGCCAATAACGAAGCGCCCGGCCAATGGCCAGCTGAGCTGCCGGCCAATCCGGTGGCCGAGCCGGATATGGATAACGCCGAGAAGATCAATTTCAACTTCGAATGGGTGGGCTCAATGTCGGTCAACACCGACAACGGCAAGCCGCCCAGCTTGTGGCAGATCAACGGCGAAGCGTGGGACATTACCGACAAGACTTGCGCCGACCGGCCTATCGCCAAATTGAAGTTGGGCAAGAGCTACATCTTTGAATTGAAGAACATGACTCAGTATCAACACCCGATTCACTTGCACGGCATGAGTTTCAAGGTGATCGCGTCCAATCGGCGCAAGATCATCCCGTACTTTACCGACACGTTCTTGCTGGGCCGCAACGAGCGGGCGCGGATTGCGCTGGTGGCGGATAACCCCGGTGTGTGGATGTTCCACTGCCATGTGATCGATCATATGGAAACCGGCCTCATGGCCGCCATCGAGGTGTCGTGATGCGTCAGCCGCAAATCATCGACCGCAGCAAGGATCAGGACTTCATGCGCGAGGCACTGGCGCTCGCCGCGCAAGGCGCATTGCTGGGCGAAGTGCCCGTCGGTGCAGTCGTGGTGCAGAACGGCGAGATCATTGGTCGTGGTTACAATTGCCCGATCAGCGCAAGCGACCCCAGTGCGCATGCCGAAATGGTCGCTATTCGTGATGCCGCCAGGGCGCTGGACAATTATCGGCTGCCGGGCAGTACGCTTTACGTGACGCTGGAACCATGCAGCATGTGCGCCGGGTTGATCGTGCATTCGCGGGTGGCGCGCGTGGTTTACGGCGCGCTTGAGCCCAAGGCAGGCATCGTTCAAAGCCAGGGGCAATTCTTCAGTCAGGGCTTTCTCAATCACCGCGTGCTGTTTGAAGGCGGGGTATTGAGCGAGGAATGCGGGGCAATGCTGAGCGAGTTTTTCAGAATGCGCCGGGCTGCCAAGGATGCAGATAAAAACCAGGGCGGCGTCTAGAGCGCAGGCTTGTCGGGGCTACTGCCTGAAGCAGGTGCAGGCGGCGCAGGTGGTTGGGTCTTGTCGACACCGGGAACATGCAGGTTGCCATCGGCGACCTGGCTGCCCTCGAGCTGAGGCTGCGTGACCCAGGTCAGAATGTCGTAATAACGACGAATGTTGGCAACGAAATGCACAGGCTCGCCGCCTCGGGCGTAGCCGTAACGCGTTTTGCTGTACCACTTCTTCTGCGCCAGACGCGGCAGCATTTTTTTCACGTCCAGCCATTTATCAGGATTCAGCCCCTCGTTCTGGGCCAATTTGCGCGCATCTTCGAGGTGACCGCTGCCAATGTTGTAGGACGCGAGAGCTAGCCAAGTGCGATCTGGCTCTTTAATCGAGTCGTCCAGCTGATCCTTTACGTAGGCAAAATACTTTGCGCCGCCCTGAATGCTTTGTCGCGCGTCGAGCCTGTTGGTCACGCCCATCGCCTGAGCGGTGTTCTGAGTCAGCATCATCAGGCCGCGCACACCGGTTTTCGAGGTAACGGCCGGTTGCCACATTGATTCCTGATAGCCGATGGCGGCCAGCAATCTCCAGTCGACCTGTTCTTTCTTGGCCGATGTCTGAAAGTGTTTCTCGTATTTGGGCAGGCGTTCCTGCAAATGCTGGGCAAAGGTATAGGCGCCAACGTAGCCAAGTACATCGACGTGGCCGTAGTAACGGTCTTTCAGACGTTGCAGCGTGCCGTTCTTCTCGACCTTGTCGAGGTACGCGTTGATTTCGTTGAGCAGGCTGTTGTCTTCGCCCGGTGCAACCACCCAGCGTTGTTCGCGGGCTTCGCCCAGGTCGAAGGCTACACGCACGTTGGGAAAGTACACCTGGTTCATCGCCAGCTCGTTGGAGTCGACCAGCGTCAGGTCAATCTGGCCTTCATCGACCATACGCAGGAGATCGACGACCTCGACCGCATCCGACTCTTCATATTCAAGGCCGGGATTCTGCGCCTTGAGTGCCGCAAGCTGCTCGGCATGCGCGCTACCTTTCAGGACCACGATACGTTTACCCACCAGGTCGCCCGGGTCGGTGGGACGTGACTGGCCGTTGCGGTAGACAACCTGAGGGGTCACTTCCAGATAAGAGTGCGAGAAACGCGCCTGTTGCTTGCGCTTTGGCGTCTCGATCAGGCCCGCAGCACCCAGGACCGGACCGCCCGGTTTGTTCATCTGGTCGAACAGATCGTCCAGATTGTCGGCCGTTTCGATCTTCAGTTCGACGCCCAGATCATCGGCGAAACGCTTGACCAGCTCGTATTCGAAGCCTGTTTCGCCGTTGCGATCCTGAAAATAAGTCGCCGGGCTGTTACGGGTGATCATCCGCAGCACGCCGTCCTCCTTGACTCGCTCCAGTGTGGTGGGTTTCTCCACACAGGCGCCGAGCATCAGGAAGAGTCCGGTTGCGATGAGCCACTTGGCGCAACGTGGGCGGAAATCTGGTCTGAAGAACATCGGTGCAGTATACGCAAAGCGCACCGGGCGCCATATCTCGACAGTGAAGCCTGCGTCTGATAGGCGAGGGGGTTTTACAGGCATTTTCAGACTTTTTTTGCGTGGAGCGACATTCGGGCGCACCCGATGCCGCCGTTTTGGGTGATCAAAGGCCCGCTTTAGGCTAGAATGTGCGGCCTCAAAGCACACCCCCTTCTCGAGGCTGTCCCGAAGATGTTGATCCTGCGCGGTGCTCCTGCCCTTTCTGCCTTCCGCCACAGCAAATTACTAGAACAACTGAAACAAAAAGTTTCAGCTGTCAGTGGCTTGTACGCCGAATTCGCCCACTTCGCGGACGTCAACGACGTTCTTACCAGCGAAGAACAGCAGGTTCTCGACCGTCTCCTGAAATACGGCCCCAGCGTGCCGGTTCAAGAGCCGAGCGGCCGTCTGTTTCTGGTGTTGCCGCGTTTTGGCACCATTTCACCTTGGTCGAGCAAGGCCAGCGACATCGCCCGCAATTGCGGCCTGACGAAAATCCAGCGCATCGAGCGCGGGATTGCCTTCTATGTAGAAGGTCAGTTCAGTGAGGCCCAGGCTCAGGCAATCGCCGACAGCCTGCACGACCGCATGACGCAACTGGTGTTGGGCGATCACGAGCAGGCCGCTAGCCTGTTCAGCCACGCCCAGCCCAAACCGCTGACCGCGGTGGACATTCTGGGTGGCGGTCGCGCGGCGCTGGAAAAAGCCAACGTCGAACTGGGCCTGGCCCTCGCTGAAGATGAAATCGATTACCTGATCACCAGCTTCAACGGTCTCGGGCGCAACCCGCACGACATCGAGCTGATGATGTTTGCCCAGGCAAACTCCGAGCACTGCCGTCACAAGATTTTCAACGCCAGTTGGGATATCGACGGCCAGAGCCAGGAAAAAAGCCTGTTCGGCATGATCAAGAACACCTATCAGATGCACAGCGAAGGCGTGCTGTCCGCCTACAAGGACAACGCTTCGGTGATCGTCGGCAACGTTGCCGGCCGCTTCTTCCCGGACCCCGAAACCCGCCAGTACGGCGCGGTGCAGGAGCCGGTGCATATCCTGATGAAGGTCGAAACTCACAACCACCCGACTGCCATTGCGCCGTTTCCTGGCGCAGCGACCGGTTCCGGCGGCGAGATTCGCGACGAAGGTGCAACCGGTCGCGGTGCCAAGCCCAAGGCAGGTCTGACCGGTTTCACCGTATCCAACCTGCAGATTCCCGGTTTCGTGCAACCTTGGGAAGTGCCATACGGCAAGCCCGAGCGCATCGTCACCGCGCTGGACATCATGATCGAAGGCCCGCTGGGTGGCGCGGCGTTCAACAACGAGTTCGGCCGTCCGGCGCTGACCGGCTACTTCCGTACCTTTGAGCAGTCCATTACCACGCCGCACGGCGATGAGGTTCGTGGTTATCACAAGCCGATCATGCTGGCTGGCGGTATGGGCAACATCCGCGAAGATCACGTCCAAAAGGGCGAGATCACTGTGGGTTCCAAACTGATCGTGCTGGGTGGCCCGGCAATGCTGATCGGCCTGGGCGGCGGCGCGGCGTCCTCGATGGCGACCGGTACAAGTTCTGCCGACCTGGATTTCGCTTCGGTTCAGCGTGAAAACCCTGAGATGGAGCGTCGCTGTCAGGAAGTGATCGACCGCTGCTGGCAGCTGGGCGACCGTAACCCGATCAGCTTCATCCATGACGTCGGTGCCGGTGGTCTGTCCAACGCCTTCCCCGAACTGGTCAACGATGGCGATCGTGGTGGGCGTTTCGAACTGCGTAACGTGCCCAACGACGAGCCGGGCATGGCCCCGCTGGAAATCTGGAGCAACGAATCCCAGGAGCGTTACGTGCTGGCCGTCGGCGTCGAAGATTTCGACCGTTTCAAGGCCATCTGCGAGCGCGAGCGCTGCCCGTTTGCGGTTGTCGGCGAGGCCACTGCCGAGCCGCAATTGACCGTGACTGACAGCCATTTCGGCAACAGCCCGGTGGACATGCCGCTGGAAGTGTTGCTGGGCAAGGTGCCGCGCATGCACCGTTCGGTCGAGCGCGAAGCCGAGATCGGCGATGACTTCGACCCGAGCACGCTGGATATCGAAGAAAGCGTGCAACGTGTACTGCGTCACCCGGCAGTTGCCAGCAAAAGCTTCCTGATCACCATTGGTGACCGCAGCATTACCGGTCTGGTCGCTCGCGATCAGATGGTCGGCCCGTGGCAGGTGCCTGTGGCTGACTGCGCCGTGACCGCGACCAGCTTCGACGTCAACACGGGCGAAGCCATGGCGATGGGCGAGCGCACGCCGCTGGCTCTTCTGGATGCTCCGGCTTCGGGCCGCATGGCGATCGGCGAAACGCTGACCAACATTGCGGCCTCATGTATTGAAAAGCTGTCTGACATCAAACTGTCGGCCAACTGGATGTCGGCTGCCGGTCATCCCGGAGAAGACGCGCGTCTTTATGACACCGTGAAAGCGGTGGGCATGGAGCTGTGTCCGGAGCTGGGTATTACCATTCCGGTGGGCAAGGACTCGATGTCCATGAAAACCCGCTGGAGCGATGAAGGCACTGAGAAGAGCGTGACTTCGCCGCTGTCGTTGATCGTGACCGGCTTTGCGCCAGTGGTCGACATTCGTCAGACCCTGACGCCTGAATTGCGCATGGACAAAGGCATCACTGACCTGATCCTGATCGATCTGGGCCGTGGCCAGAACCGCATGGGCGCTTCTATTCTCGCCCAGACCCACGGCAAACTGGGTCGTGTGGCACCAGACGTCGATGACGCTGAAGACCTCAAAGCCTTCTTCGCCGTGATTCAGGGCCTCAATTCAGACGGTCATATCCTCTCCTATCACGACCGTTCCGACGGTGGTCTGCTGGTCAGTACGCTGGAAATGGCCTTTGCCGGTCACTGCGGCCTGAACCTGCACCTCGACGGTGTGGCCGACAACGTTTCCGAGCTAAGCGCGATCCTCTTCAACGAAGAGCTGGGCGCGGTCATCCAGGTGCGTCAGGACGCGACTCCGCTGGTGCTGGCGCAATTCAGCGCTGCCGGTCTGGAAGATTGCGTTGCGGTGATCGGTCAGCCGATCAACAACGATGAAGTATCGATCAGCTTCCATGGCGAGCCGGTATTCAGTGGCCAGCGTCGTCTGCTTCAACGTCAGTGGGCCGAGACCAGCTATCAGATCCAGCGCCTGCGTGACAACGCCGAATGCGCTGATCAGGAATTCGATGCGCTGCTGGAAGAAGACAATCCGGGCCTGACCGTCAAACTGGGCTTCGACGTTAACGAAGACATCGCTGCGCCGTACATCAAGACGGGCGTCCGCCCTCAGGTTGCCGTGCTGCGCGAGCAGGGTGTCAACGGTCAGGTCGAGATGGCGGCAGCCTTTGATCGCGCAGGCTTCAATGCGATTGACGTGCACATGAGCGACATCCTTGCCGGTCGTGTCGACTTGAACGACTTCAAGGGCATGGTTGCCTGTGGCGGCTTCTCCTATGGCGACGTGCTGGGTGCCGGTGAAGGCTGGGCCAAGTCGGCACTGTTCAATAGCCGCGCCCGCGATGCGTTCCAGGGCTTCTTCGAGCGTGCCGACAGCTTCACGCTGGGTGTGTGTAACGGTTGCCAGATGCTGTCCAACCTGCACGAGCTGATTCCGGGCAGCGAGTTCTGGCCCCATTTCGTGCGTAACCGCTCCGAGCAGTTCGAAGCGCGCGTGGCAATGGTTCAGGTTCAGGAGTCGGCGTCGATCTTCCTGCAAGGCATGGCCGGTTCGCGCATGCCAATCGCCATCGCCCACGGTGAAGGTCACGCAGAGTTCCGCAATGACGACGCGCTGCTTGAGGCGGACGTGTCCGGTACTGTGGCACTGCGCTTCGTCGATAACCACGGCAAGGTCACTGAAACCTACCCGGCCAACCCGAACGGCTCGCCGCGCGGTATCGGCGGCATGACCACCCTGGACGGTCGCGTGACGATCATGATGCCGCACCCGGAACGCGTGTTCCGCGCGGTGCAGAACTCGTGGCGTCCCGAGGACTGGAACGAGGACGCTGCCTGGATGCGCATGTTCCGCAACGCACGGGCCTGGGTTAACTAAGGCGCATGTACAAGCTCGCCTTCTTTGTTCCTCCGAGTCATGTGGACGAGGTCAAGAGCGCTGTGTTCGCTGCTGGTGCAGGGCGAATCGGCGCTTACGATCACTGTTCATGGCAAGTGCTCGGCCAGGGCCAGTTCCGCCCGCTGAATGGCAGTCAGCCATTTGTCGGGCAGAGCGGAGTGGTCGAATCGGTGGAGGAATGGAAGGTCGAGCTGGTCGTGGCTGATGATCTGATTCAGCAAGCAGTGTTGGCGCTTAAGCAGAGCCATCCCTACGAAACGCCTGCTTACGAAGTATGGCGGCTGGAAGAGTTCTGAGGGGCTGTACTGGCCTCTTCGCGAGCAAGCTAGGCGCGTCGCCCGGACGCTCCCACGATGTAAACGATTGACAGCTATCGTGCGACGCTCTGCGTCGGCATGCCGTTCTGGACGCTCTGCGTCTGATCCTGACTGCTCGCTGCAATGATCAAGGCCGAATCTCGATCATCGTCCCGTCTTTCACCAGATCCCATATCTCCCGCATGTCGTTGTTCTTCAGCGCGATGCATCCGTTGGTCCAGTCCAGCGTGTGGAAGTACCATTCCGGGTACTCTTCATCCACCGGCGTGCCGTGAATCATGATCATGCTGCCCGGTTTCACGCCTTCGCGACGTGCCCGTGCCGAGTCCGAAATGTTCGGGTAGGAAATGTGCATCGACAGGTTGTAGTTATTGCTGGGCTTGCGCCAGTCGAGCCAGTAGAAACCTTCTGGCGTGCGTTGGTCGCCTTCCTGCAATTTGGTGCCCTTGGGGTTCTTGCCCAGAGAAATTCGATAGGTCTTCAGCGCCTCGCCACCGCTGATCAGTTGCAACTGGCGAACCGATTTGAGCACCAGCACCTTGTCGATCGGCTTGCTGGCAATACTCTCGGTATTGATGACTTTATTGTTGATGATTTTCTGTTCGCTGCCCTTGGGCACGATGGTCTGGGTAAACGCAGCCTGCGAAAGCGGTACGAATGACATGCAAAAGAAGGCGAACAACCAGCGCATTACGATTTCCCTGAAGGTGCTTCTTTCTATAAAAAGCGCCGATATTGTGTGCGACCCTGACTTTCAGGTGTCCAGCAACGGACGTGACGGGGGAAGGGCGCTGGTATGAACCGGGTAGACCTGCCGACGCCGATCCGCGAAGAAGTATTCTAGGGTACGTCCGACTGTCATGAAAGCCAGGTCCGACCACGGAATGTCGGCTTCGTCGAATAACTGCACTTCAAGACTCTCGATTCCTGCCGCAAACGCCTCAGTCGCCATTTCTGCCCGATAGAACACATGCACCTGATTGATATGCGGAACGTCGATCAACGTGTACAGATGCAGCTCGGTCAGAGTGGCGCAGGCTTCCTCGATGGTTTCGCGCCGCGCGGCCTGTTCGATGGTTTCGCCGTTTTCCATAAAACCTGCCGGCAGTGTCCAGAAGCCCAGGCGCGGTTCTATGGCCCTGCGGCACAGCAGGACCTTGTCGCCCAGCGTCACCAGACAGCCCGCCCCGATGTTCGGATTCTGGTAATGAATGGTGTGACAATGCTCGCAGACATACCGCAATCGGCTGTCGCCTTCGGGAATACGCTGGATAACGGGGTTGCCGCACTGGCTGCAAAATTTCATGGGGTCATTCGATAGTGAACGCAGTCGCTATCTTGGCCTGTCGTGCTGCGGCTCGGCAACCCTCTGTGTGACAGGAGTTGCCTTGCGAGGGGTTGGGCGCAACCTCGCTTTGGTGCATGATGCCAGACAGGCAACAGATCGAGATTTCCCATGCTGGATGAGCTACTTCGCCGTGTAGTCAGTCATACGCCCGAAACCCTCGACTCGGATCGACGATTCCCCGAGGCGGCTGTTCTGGTGCCTGTCACCCGCAGTGAGCAACCCGAGCTGATTTTGACCTTGCGTGCCAGTGGTCTGTCGACACATGGTGGCGAAGTGGCTTTTCCGGGGGGACGACGCGATCCAGGCGACCCGGACCTGATTTTTACTGCCCTGCGCGAGGCCGAGGAAGAAATCGGACTGCCTCCCGGGCTGGTCGAAGTAGTCGGCCCGTTAAGCCCGCTCATCTCCAAACATGGCATCAAAGTCACGCCGTATGTCGGTGTCATACCTGATTTTGTCGAATACCAGCCCAATGACGGCGAGATCGCGGCGGTGTTCAGCGTACCGCTGGAGTTCTTCCGTCAGGACACCCGTGAACATACGCACCGCATCGATTACGAAGGCCGCAGTTGGTACGTGCCCAGTTACCGCTACGGCGGGTACAAGATCTGGGGGCTTACCGCGATCATGATCGTCGAGCTGGTCAATGTGCTGTACGACACCAAAATCAGTCTGCATCATCCGCCCGAACGCTCGACCACCTGAACCTGAGTGGCTTGCTGCAGAAGTGCTGTCGACAGGAAGTGCTGTTCATAACAATCCGTACCCATGAGTACGACCCGCCTGAGGAAGCTGCATGAAATATCGCCTGGGGGAATCCCGTGTCCAGACCGACCCGCAGAGCTGGGTTGCTCCCAATGCAGTGCTGATCGGTAATGTCAGGCTGGAAGCTGGAGCAAGTGTATGGTTCAACGTGGTGTTGCGTGGCGACAACGAGCTGATCCATATCGGCGAAAACAGTAACGTGCAGGATGGCACAGTAATGCACACCGACATGGGCTCGCCCCTGAGCATCGGCAAGAGTGTGACCATTGGGCATAACGCGATGTTGCATGGCTGCAGCGTTGACGATTACAGCCTGATCGGCATCAACGCGGTCATCCTCAACGGGGCGAAAATTGGTAAATACTGCATTATCGGCGCCAATTCGCTGATCGGAGAAAACAAGGTCATTCCCGACGGGTCGCTGGTCATGGGGTCACCGGGTAAAGTGGTGCGCGAACTCACCGACGTGCAGAAGAAAATGCTGGAAGCCAGCGCCGCCCATTACGTACACAATGCCCAGCGTTACGCCCGTGACCTGGTTGTGCAGGAAGAGTGATGAGCACCGATACCCCGATTGAAAAGCCGGTCCGTTCTCCCTGTGTGAGCATTTGTGCGCTCGATGAGCAGGATATATGCACCGGTTGCCAGCGAACCGTGAACGAGATCACCCGGTGGAGCCGGATGAGCAACGACGAGCGCCGTGTCGTGCTGGGGCTGTGCGACGAGCGCGCCAGGGCCAGCGGGCTGATGTGGACGGTGGGCGGGGCACGCTGACGTTCCCATGGCCTTACAGGAGCGAACTTGCTCGTAAAGAGGCCGGTGCAGTAGAAGAATTTGCTGCGTTTGGAATATAGCCTTCGCGAACAAGTTCGCTCCCACAGGTTATCCGTGGGCGTTGTGGGAGCGAACTTGTTCGCGAAGAGGCCGGTGCAGTCGATGCATTATCTTCGTCAGAAATAGCGCTTTCGCCTATGCCTGGGCACGGTCCTTGCCCGCGTTTGCTATCATTGCCGCTCGCTTGCACAGGCCCAAACCCTCCATGCTTTTCCTGATCGCTTACATCGGCAGTGTCGTGCTGATCAACTTCGCCTTCTCCAGTGCGCCGCATCTGGACATCATCTGGTCTGCCTGGGGCGGGCTGGTGTTTGTGTTGCGCGATATGGTGCAAATTCGCTTTGGTCATGGCGCGATCATCGCCATGCTGGTGGCGCTGGTGCTTTCGTATGTCACCAGCGACCCGACCATTGCCCTGGCCAGTGCCACTGCGTTCGCGGTCTCCGAGTGCATTGACTGGCTGGTGTTCAGCATCACCAGACGCCCATTGCGTGACCGGTTATGGATCAGCTCGGCACTCAGCATCCCGCTGGATACCTTTATCTTCTTCGGCATGATCGACGCGCTGACTGCACCGGTCGTGCTCACTGCGCTGGCATCGAAGTTCGCCGGCGTGACCCTGGTCTGGATGATCATGGCCTGGCGAGCGCGCAACAACGCTTGTCCGGGCTGAGCGCCCATTTACCGGGGCTTCGTGGTAAATTGCGCGCCTTTCTCCACAGCGGTTGCTTGCATAAGGCAGGCAGCCCTCGATATCTGCTTCACGAGGACCTGAGATGACTCAAATCGGAACTCCACTGTCGCCCACCGCGACTCGCGTACTGTTCTGCGGCAGCGGCGAACTGGGCAAGGAAGTCGTGATCGAGCTGCAGCGCCTTGGCGTTGAAGTGATCGCTGTTGACCGTTATGAGAACGCGCCCGCGATGCAGGTTGCTCATCGCAGCCATGTGATCAACATGCTCGACGGTGCTGCGTTGCGTGCAGTCATCGAGGCCGAGAAGCCGGATTTCATCGTTCCGGAAATCGAAGCCATCGCCACCGCAACCCTGGTTGAGCTTGAGGCTGAAGGCTTTACCGTGATTCCGACCGCGCGCGCCGCGCAACTGACCATGAACCGCGAAGGCATTCGTCGTCTGGCGGCCGAAGAGCTGAAACTGCCCACCTCGCCTTACCACTTTGCCGACACCTTCGAGGCGTACAGCAAGGCTGTCGAAGACCTCGGTTTCCCTTGCGTGGTCAAGCCGGTCATGAGTTCGTCGGGCAAAGGGCAGAGCCTGCTCAAGAGCGCTGATGACGTGCAGAAAGCCTGGGATTACGCGCAGGAAGGCGGTCGCGCTGGAAAGGGCCGCGTCATTGTCGAAGGTTTCATCGACTTCGATTACGAAATCACCCTGCTGACCGTGCGTCACATCGGTGGCACCACGTTCTGCGCGCCGGTTGGCCATCGCCAGGAGAAGGGCGACTATCAGGAATCCTGGCAGCCGCAGGCCATGAGCCCGGTAGCGTTGGCGGAGTCCGAGCGTGTTGCAAGGGCAGTGACCGAGGCATTGGGTGGTCGTGGCATGTTTGGCGTCGAGCTGTTCATCAAGGGCGATCAAGTGTGGTTCAGCGAAGTCTCGCCACGCCCGCACGACACCGGTCTGGTCACTCTGATTTCTCAGGACCTGTCGCAATTTGCCCTGCACGCTCGCGCAATTCTCGGCCTGCCGATTCCGTTGATCCGCCAGTTCGGGCCATCTGCTTCCGCAGTGATTCTGGTCGAAGGCCAGTCCACTCAGACCGCTTTCGCCAACCTCGGTGCAGCGCTGGCCGAGCCTGACACCGCGTTGCGTCTGTTCGGCAAACCGGAAGTCAACGGTCAACGCCGCATGGGCGTCGCCCTGGCTCGCGACGAGTCCATCGAAGCCGCGCGGGCCAAAGCGACCCGAGCGTCGCAAGCGGTAGACGTAAAGTTGTAAGGGCGCAGCTGCAAGCTACAAGCAGGAGTGTGGTGCTCTTGCTTGCAGCTTGAGGCTTATAGATCCCTATCCCAAGTTTCCTTCAGGCTCAACACCGCCAGCACGCTGATCAGCGCAGCTGCAGATACATACCCGCCCACCCAGCTCAAGCCGCCCATCGCCACCAGTTTCTGGGCGAAGAAGGGGGCAACCGACGCGCCGACGATTCCGCCCAGGTTGTACGCCGCCGATGCGCCTGTGTAGCGAACCTGTGTCGGGAACAGCTCTGGCAGCAGCGCGCCCATTGGGGCAAACGTAATGCCCATCAGAAACAGCTCGATGCACAGAAACAACGCCACAGCCCAAGTGCTGCCGTGGGTTAACAGTGGTTCCATGGTGAAACCTGACAGAATCGCCAGCACACCGCCAACAATCAGTACCGGCTTGCGCCCGAAGCGGTCGCTTGCCAGTGCAGCCAATGGCGTGGCAGCCGCCATGAACAGCACCGCAAAGCACAACAGCCCCAGAAACGTTTCACGGGTATAGCCCAGCGTTGCCACGCCGTAACTCAATGAAAACACCGTCGAGATATAAAACAGCGCATAACAGACGACCATCGACGCTGCACCAAGCAGCATTGGCCTCCAGTGCTGGCTGAAGGTTTCCACGATCGGCAGGCTGACGCGTTGGTGACGGGCCATGGCCTTGGTGAAGACCGGAGTTTCTTCCAGCTTCAGGCGCACATACAGCCCGACCATGACCAGCACGGCGCTGAGCAGAAACGGGATTCGCCAGCCCCACGCGCGAAACTGCTCGTCGCTCAGGGTCATGGCCAGTGCCAGAAACAGGCCATTGGCGGCCAGAAAACCGATTGAAGGTCCCAACTGTGGAAACATGCCGAACCAGGCTCGTTTGCCTTTCGGGGCGTTCTCGGTCGCCAGTAGCGCAGCGCCACCCCATTCCCCACCCAGGCCAAGCCCCTGACCGAAGCGCAGTACACACAGCAGAATCGGTGCCCACGCGCCGATAGTCGCGTAACCGGGCAATACGCCGATCAGCGTGGTGCAGATACCCATCAGCAGCAGCGACGCCACCAGGGTCGATTTACGCCCGATCCGGTCGCCAAAATGACCGAACAGCGCCGACCCGAGCGGGCGTGCGAGAAAGGCGATACCGAAGGTCAGAAATGACGACAGCATCTGTGCCGTACCTGAGGTCTGCCGGAAAAACACCGGACCTATCACCAGCGCGGCGGCAGTGGCGTAAACGTAAAAGTCGTAGAACTCGATAGCCGTGCCGATAAAGCTGGCTGTCGCGACGCGGGTTGCCGAATTCACCGGTTTTACGGACTCGGTGTTATTTTCGCGAGAGAGCGGGGTGCTGGTCATGCGGATTCCCTGGCTGTCGACTCGCCGGGCGGCAAGGACCGTGCTCCGGCTAGCATTCATTATTGTGATTGTGGGTAAAGCGTCGAGCAGAGTAACCCGAATGGGTCGAGAGACAAGGGTGTCGCCGGGATCTATTTGAAGGCAGAAATCTATTTGAAGGTGCGAACGAGGGTGTTCTGCCACATGGCCACGCGCTTGACGCGATTGTCTTCGGTCTCGAGGATTTCCAGCCGGTAAGGCCCTATTTTCAGGCAGACCGGAGCCTCTGGAATGGTTTCCAATGCTTCTGTAACCAACCCGTTAACGGTTTTCGGACCATCCGAAGGCAGGTGCCAGCCAAGGCTTTTATTGAGTTCGCGAATGGATGCAGCACCTTCTACCTCAAGGCGTCCGTCTTCCTGTTGCTTGACGTGGGGATTGTCCAGCCGCTGCTCGCTTTCGAATTCGCCGACGATTTCTTCAAGAATGTCTTCAAGGGTGACGATACCCAGCACTTCCCCGTACTCATCAACCACCACGCCGAGGCGGCGCTGCTGTTTGTGGAAATTCAGCAACTGCAACTGCAACGGAGTGCTTTCCGGAACGAAATAAGGCTCGTAGCAGACTGCCAGCAACTGCTCTTTGGTCAGTGTGCCTTTGGGCAGCAGGTGGCTGATGTCGCGTGTATTGATGACGCCTTGAACCTGATTTATGTCGTTGTGATAGACCGGCAAGCGCGTGTGACGTGAAATGATCAGGCGCTCGATGATCAGCTCCATCGGATCATCAAGGTTGACGCCATCCACCTCGTTGCGCGGTATCAGGATGTCATTGACCGTTATGCTGTCCAGTGCCCGTATGCCCGACAGCACACTGGCACGCGGATAATGCTCGTGAACAATGTCGTGGCGGTTGGTTTTCTGCACATCGTCTTCAAAGTTCTGCTCCTGTTGCTGCACGTGGCGTGACAAAAACGGGCGCAGCAGCGTCTTGGCGAGCACGTTGAACACGTAGGCCAGCGGCCAGACGATCTTCATTGGAATGCGCAGTACGCCATTGCCCAGTAGCAGTGTCGAGACAGGATGACGGTTCGCCAGGCGGCGCGGTATGTATTCGGCGAACACCAGCATGACGCTAACGGTACCCAGCCATGCCACGGTCGGGCCGTTGTAGAGCCAGTAATTGGCAGCAATCAGTGTTGCGATTACGGTGATCAGCACTCTTATCAGCGTATTGCCCAGGATCAGGCTGTTCAGGTTGAACGCCAGCTCGGGAAGCGGCGCGGCCTTGTCCGAACGGCTGGCGGCGCGCATTGCCTTGAGTTGGTGGTGCGCGGCTTCGACTGACGTCAGCAGACCAGCCCAGAGCATAAGGAGGGCGAGGACGCCAAGCAGTGGGCCAAGGGGCAGATTATCCATGATCAGGGCCCGTCAGATGTGCAGGATGAATTCGCGTACCAGCTTGCTGCCGAAGTAGGCGAGCATCAGCAGGCAGAAGCCACCCAGGGTCCAGCGAATGGCTTTGTGACCTCGCCATCCAAGGCGGTTGCGTCCCCACAGCAGTACGCTGAACACGACCCAGGCCAGGCAAGCCAGCAGGGTCTTGTGCACCAGATGCTGGGCAAACAGGTTTTCAACGAACAGCCAGCCGGAAATCAGCGACAGCGAAAGCAGCGTCCAGCCAGCCCAGAGGAAGCCGAACAAAAGGCTTTCCATGGTTTGCAGCGGCGGGAAGTTCTTGATCAGTCCGGAAGGGTGCTTGTGCTTGAGTCGGTAGTCCTGCAACAGCAACAGCAACGCCTGGAATACGGCAATGGTGAACATTCCGTAAGCCAGCAGCGACAGCAGGATATGGCTCAGGATGCCGGGTTCTTCCATGATCGGCTGTACGGTGCCGCTGGGGGCGAACTGAGCGAGCAGCACGGTCACCATTCCCAATGGGAACAGCAGCACCAGCAGGTTTTCCACCGGAATGCGTGACGTGGCGATCAGAGTCACAACGATCACTGACGCGGCGATCAGGCTGGCCGAGTTGAAAAAGTCCAGACCCAGGCCGACGGAATGCGTCAGTTGGGAAAACAGACCGATGGCGTGTGCGATCACCGCCAGCGTACCGAGCAGGCAAAGCAGCCGCTTGTCGGGCTTGACGGCCTGGCTCAGGCGCAGGCTCTGATAGACGGTCGCAGCGGCGTACAGAACGGCGGCGGCGAGGCTGGGAAGCAGGCTGGGTGGCAAAGGGGACATAGATCCTGATGGACGGGCCTGAAAAGACGTTGAGTTTGGCATATAACCGGCAAATCACGAAAGACCACAGAAGCAGACTGCGTGGTGTCCGTGCGGCGGAGTCTTCGCTATAATCCGCGACCTGCTCAAGCCGCAGGCTCGCCGAGCGCCATTTCTGCATTACGGGCCGGGCCGCATCAACCGGGGTTCGACGAGAGCCTGAAAGGATCGCGCATGTTTGAAAACCTGACTGACCGCCTCTCGCAGACGCTGCGCCATGTTACTGGCAAGGCCAAGCTGAACGAGGACAACATCAAAGATACCTTGCGCGAAGTGCGTATGGCGTTGCTTGAAGCCGACGTCGCCTTGCCGGTGGTCAAAGACTTCGTCAACAACGTCAAGGAACGCGCCGTCGGCACCGAGGTGTCGCGCAGCCTGACGCCAGGCCAGGCGTTCGTGAAGATCGTCCAGGCCGAACTCGAAAGCCTGATGGGCGCTGCCAACGAAGATCTGATGCTCAATGTCACGCCGCCTGCGGTCATCCTCATGGCGGGCCTGCAGGGTGCGGGTAAAACCACCACCGCTGGCAAGCTGGCGCGCTTCCTTAAAGAGCGCAAGAAGAAGACCGTGATGGTTGTGTCGGTCGACGTCTACCGTCCTGCCGCCATCAAGCAGCTTGAAACCCTGGCCAACGACATCGGTGTGACGTTCTTCGCCTCCGATATCAGCCAGAAGCCGGTCGACATCGCCCTGGCGGCCATTAAAGAAGCCAGGCTCAAGTTCATTGACGTGGTCATCGTCGATACCGCCGGTCGTCTGCACGTCGATGTCGAGATGATGGGCGAGATTCAGGCGCTGCATGCTGCGACCAAGCCAGCTGAAACGCTGTTCGTGGTCGATGCCATGACCGGTCAGGATGCTGCCAACACCGCCAAGGCCTTCGGCGATGCACTGCCGCTGACCGGTGTGATCCTCACCAAGGTCGACGGTGATGCTCGCGGTGGTGCGGCCCTGTCGGTGCGTGCAATTACCGGCAAGCCGATCAAGTTCATCGGTATGGGCGAGAAGAGCGAGGCGCTGGAGCCGTTCCACCCAGATCGTATCGCTTCACGAATCCTTGGCATGGGCGATGTGCTCAGCCTTATCGAGCAGGCTGAACAGACTCTCGACAAGGATAAAGCCGACAAACTGGCGAAAAAGCTCAAGAAAGGCAAAGGCTTCGATCTCGAAGACTTCCGCGATCAACTGCAACAGATGAAAAACATGGGTGGCCTTGGCGGTCTCATGGACAAGCTGCCAAGTATCGGCGGCGTCAATCTTGCGCAGATGGGCAATGCCCAGGGCGCGGCCGAGAAGCAGTTCAGGCAGATGGAAGCCATCATCAACTCGATGACGCCTGGCGAACGCCGTGACCCGGACCTGATCAGCGGCTCGCGCAAGCGCCGTATTGCAATGGGCTCGGGTACCCAGGTGCAGGACATCGGGCGTCTGATCAAGCAGCATAAACAGATGCAGAAGATGATGAAGAAGTTCTCCGCCAAGGGCGGAATGGCAAAAATGATGCGCGGCATGGGCGGAATGCTCCCCGGCGGCGGCATGCCAAAAATGTAATTGCGTCGCGTGCAAGCTTCTTTGCACGCGTCCCACACGGGGGGCGACCCCCGGTCAGCCCGCGTTATGCGGGCTTTTACCTGCTGTCATACCGACAGCTCCCTCGCAAATCTGGAAGGCATGCCGATAGGCGCCGGAAAAAGACATTTGCAAAAGTCGGGATATTCCTTAGAATATGCGGCCTTTCGGGCACCTATGCCCGCTGTGCATCTTAGATTTGCAGCACCGACTACAGGAACGATGTTCAATGCTAACCATCCGTCTTGCCCTTGGCGGCTCCAAAAAGCGCCCGTTTTACCACTTGACCGTAACCGACAGCCGCAACGCTCGTGACGGTTCCCACAAGGAACAGGTTGGTTTCTTCAACCCGGTTGCCCGTGGTCAGGAAATCCGTCTGTCCGTTAACGAAGAACGCGTCAACTACTGGTTGAGCGTTGGTGCACAAACTTCCGAGCGCGTTGCCCAGCTGCTCAAAGAGCACAACAAGACCAAGGCCGCGGCCTGAGTCTTATGAACGCGACGCCTGCATCTGCCGACGATCTGATCGTCATTGGCAAGATTTACTCGGTTCATGGCGTTCGCGGCGAAGTGAAGGTCTTTTCCTTTACTGATCCGATTGGAAACCTGTTGGACTACAAAACCTGGACGCTTCGGCGCGAAGGCAGCGTTGAGAAACAGGTGGAGCTGGTCAGCGGACGCTTGCAAAGCAAGTTTCTGGTCGCAAAGCTCAAAGGTCTCGATGATCGTGAAGAAGCTCGTCTTCTCTCCGGTTACGAAATCTGCGTGCCGCGTAACCTGTTCCCTGATCTGGACGATGGCGAGTACTACTGGTACCAGCTTGAAGGCCTCAAGGTCATTGACCAACTCGGGCAACTGCTCGGGAAAATCGATCACCTGCTCGAAACCGGTTCGAACGATGTAATGGTTGTAAAGCCCTGCGCGGGTAGCCTGGATGATCGTGAACGCCTGTTGCCCTATACGGAGCAATGTGTGTTGGCAATCGATATGGCTGCTGGCGAGATGAAGGTGGATTGGGACGCGGACTTCTGAATGCCATGGCCAGCCTGCGCATAGAAGTCATCAGTCTGTTTCCCGAGATGTTTTCCGCCATCAGCGAATACGGCATTACCAGCCGTGCGGTGAAACAAGGGCTGTTGCAGCTCACTTGTTGGAATCCGCGGGATTACACCACTGATCGCCATCACACTGTGGATGATCGCCCATTTGGCGGTGGTCCTGGCATGGTGATGAAGATCAAGCCCCTCGAAGATGCTCTGGTTCAGGCCAGGCAAGCGGCAGGGGATGCGGCGAAGGTTATTTACCTGTCGCCACAAGGCCGTCAGCTGAATCAGTCTGCGGTACGCGAACTGGCGCAGGAGGAAGCGATTATCCTCATCGCCGGTCGTTATGAAGGCATTGACGAGCGTTTTATTGATGCTCATGTCGATGAAGAGTGGTCGATTGGTGACTATGTTCTTTCCGGTGGCGAGCTGCCGGCTATGGTCCTGATTGACGCGGTTACGCGGCTGCTGCCTGGAGCTTTAGGGCATGTGGACTCCGCGGAGGAAGATTCCTTCACGGACGGTCTGCTGGATTGCCCGCACTACACCCGACCTGAGGTGTATGCGGATCAGCGTGTTCCCGACGTGTTGCTAAGTGGCAATCACGCGCACATCCGGCGTTGGCGTTTACAGCAGTCCCTTGGGCGGACCTATGAACGACGCGCTGATCTTCTGGAAAGCCGCTCGCTTTCTGGAGAAGAGAAGAAGCTGCTGGCGGAATACATCCGCGAGCGGGACGATAGTTAACGTATCGATGGTCGATCCATACGGATTACCTTAGGAGCACCAGCATGACTAACAAAATCATTCTTGCCCTCGAAGCAGAGCAGATGACCAAAGAGATCCCTACCTTTGCACCAGGCGACACCATCGTCGTTCAGGTTAAAGTGAAGGAAGGCGACCGCGCTCGTCTGCAAGCATTCGAAGGCGTTGTAATTGCCAAGCGTAACCGTGGCGTGAACAGTGCTTTCACTGTTCGTAAAATCTCCAACGGTGTTGGCGTTGAGCGTACTTTCCAGACTTACAGCCCGCAAATCGACAGCATGGCTGTGAAACGTCGCGGTGACGTTCGCAAGGCCAAACTGTACTACCTGCGTGACCTGTCCGGTAAAGCAGCGCGCATCAAGGAAAAACTGTCCTGATACAGTTTTTCGATGCATAAAAAGGCAGCCTTCGGGCTGCCTTTTTGCTATCTGATGTTTGAAAATTCGTTTTTGGCGTACACGCACACATACTGAGTTGAAATGGCTGCCATCGACCACCCGCTGATTGACCGGTTTCTGGATGCGCTCTGGCTTGAAAAGGGGCTGTCCGATAACACCCGCGATTCCTACCGCAGCGATCTGGCGCTGTTCAATGGCTGGCTGCAGGAGCGCAACGCTGATCTGCCCAGTGCCGGACGCGAGGTCATCCTCGATCATCTTGCGTGGCGCGTTGAAAATGCCTACAAACCGCGCTCCACGGCGCGTTTCCTGTCCGGCGCACGTGGCTTCTACCGCTACCTGCTGCGCGAAAAGCTGATTTCCGTCGATCCCACCCTGCAGATCGACATGCCTCAGTTGGGCAAGCCATTGCCCAAGTCACTCTCCGAAGCCGACGTCGAAGCGCTGCTGGCAGCACCCGACCTGAGTGAGCCCATCGGCGAGCGTGACCGTGCCATGCTTGAAGTGCTGTATGCCTGCGGTCTGCGCGTGACCGAACTGATCAGCCTGACACTGGAACAGGTCAACCTGCGCCAGGGCGTACTGCGGGTGATGGGCAAAGGCAGCAAGGAACGGCTGGTGCCCATGGGCGAAGAGGCCATCGTCTGGGTCGAGCGCTACCTGCGCGGTGCCCGCGACGAGTTACTGGGCGGGAAACCCAGCGACGTACTGTTCCCCAGCACCCGAGGCGACCAGATGACCCGGCAGACCTTCTGGCACCGCATAAAGCATCAGGCAACGGTTGCGGGCATCGGAAAATCCCTGTCACCGCATACCCTGCGCCACGCCTTCGCCACCCATCTGCTTAATCACGGCGCTGACTTGCGTGTGGTGCAGATGTTGCTGGGGCACAGCGATCTTTCGACGACCCAGATTTATACCCATGTGGCACGGGCGCGGTTGCAGGAATTGCATGCCAAGCATCATCCACGCGGTTGACTCACGACGTATTTTGCGAAGCTTCTTACGTCGCTCCGAGTCGGCCCCGCGAGCCTTATGTGGTAGGCTTTGCCGGTTTCGCATATCAAGGCTGGCGCCCCTTTTTTCGACCGCCGCCAGTCTGCCCGTCGTCATAGGAGTTTCCATGCGTTTGCCCCAGATTTTCGCTGCCGCCGCTTTACTGCTGGCCGGCACATTCAGTATGTCTGCCCTGGCTGATGCAGCCCCCGATCAGGCCATCCGCAAGACCCTTGATTCGCTGGAATTGCAGTTGCCGGTCGAGAGTATTTCGCCGAGCCCGCTCAATGGCCTTTATGAAGTGAAGCTCAAGGGCGGTCGCGTGCTTTACGCCAGCGCCGACGGCCAGTTCGTGGTTCAGGGCTACCTGTTTCAGGTGCAGAACGGCAAGCCGGTCAACCTGACCGAGAAGACCGAGCGACTGGCCATTGCCAAGACCATCAATGCCATTCCGCTTTCCGAAATGGTGATCTACCCGGCGGTGGGCGAGACCAAATCGCACATCACGGTATTCACCGACACTACCTGCCCGTATTGCCACAAACTGCACGAAGAGGTCGGGCAGTTGAACAAAATGGGCGTTGAAGTCCGTTACATGGCATTCCCGCGCCAAGGCCTGGGTTCTCCGGGTGACGAGCAGTTGCAGGCCGTGTGGTGTTCCAAGGACCGCAAAAGCGCCATGGACCGCATGGTAGACGGCAAGGACATCAAGGCCGCCAAGTGCGACAATCCGGTGAGCAAGCAATATGAGCTGGGCCAGTCGATCGGCGTCAACGGCACCCCTGCGATTGTCCTCGCCGACGGTCAGGTGATTCCGGGCTATCAGCCTGCTGCTCAGGTTGCCAAACTGGCAATGGGCGCCAAATAACGCTTTGTCACATCAGCATGCTTCATATGAGCATGCGCTACACGAGGCCGTGTTTTTGGCGCCTCTTCACATTTGTAGCCGTATGGCAACGTGCGGCGGATTTCACGGCTGATCAAGCATCAGCTGTTTTTCGGGGAGTTCATCAGTGAAACCGGTCAAAGTAGGCATATGTGGGCTGGGTACTGTCGGTGGCGGTACTTTCAACGTACTTCAGCGTAACGCCGAGGAGATCGCCCGCCGTGCCGGGCGAGGAATCGAAGTTGCGCAAATTGCGGTTCGTACACCAAACCCCAACTGCCAGATTGCCGGTACGCCTACTACCAGTGATGTGTTTGCCGTTGCGACCAACCCTGAAATCGACATCGTCGTTGAATTGATCGGTGGCTACACCATCGCCCGTGATCTGGTGCTCAAGGCCATCGAGCATGGCAAGCACGTAGTGACCGCCAACAAGGCGCTGATCGCAGTTCACGGCAACGAGATTTTCGCCAAGGCACGTGAAAAGGGCGTAATCGTAGCCTTTGAGGCGGCTGTCGCTGGTGGCATCCCAGTGATCAAGGCCATCCGTGAGGGGCTGTCGGCAAACCGTATCAATTGGGTTGCAGGCATTATCAACGGCACTGGCAACTTCATCCTCACCGAAATGCGCGAGAAGGGCCGTACCTTCCCGGATGTTCTGGCCGAAGCCCAGGCGCTGGGGTATGCAGAGGCTGATCCGACCTTCGACGTTGAGGGTATCGATGCAGCGCACAAGCTGACCATTCTGGCCTCCATTGCCTTCGGCATCCCGTTGCAGTTCGACAAGGCCTACACCGAAGGCATCACCAAACTGACCACCGCCGACGTGAATTACGCCGAGGCGCTGGGCTATCGCATCAAGCACCTGGGCGTTGCACGCAGCACGGCCCAAGGCATCGAACTGCGCGTACACCCGACGCTGATCCCGGCCGATCGCCTGATTGCCAACGTCAATGGCGTGATGAACGCGGTGATGGTCAATGGCGATGCGTCCGGCTCGACGCTGTTCTACGGTGCCGGTGCCGGTATGGAGCCTACGGCTTCCTCCGTGGTGGCCGATCTGGTGGACGTGGTGCGGGCGATGACCTCCGATCCGGAAAACCGTGTGCCGCATCTGGCCTTCCAGCCCGATTCGCTGTCCGCGCACCCGATTCTGCCGATCGAAGCCTGTGAAAGTGCCTACTACCTGCGCATCCAGGCCAAGGATCACCCGGGCGTGCTGGCCCAGGTGGCGAGCATCCTGTCCGAGCGCGGCATCAATATAGAGTCGATCATGCAAAAGGAAGTCGAGGAGCACGATGGTCTGGTGCCGATGATCCTGTTGACGCACCGTGTTGTGGAGCAGCGCATCAATGACGCCATTCAGGCCCTGGAAGCTCTTCAGGACGTGGTTGGCCCGGTGGTTCGTATTCGCGTAGAACATCTTAATTAACATCAGCTGCGAGCCGTCAGTTGCAAGCTTCAAGCTACAAGTCAGACGCCAGTCGTTTTGAGCTTGAGGCTTGAAGCTTAAGGCTTTCAGCTCAAACCAAAGGTTTGATCCCATGCGCTATATCAGTACTCGCGGCCAGGCGCCGGCCCTGAACTTCGAAGACGTGCTGTTGACTGGTCTGGCCAGCGACGGCGGTCTGTATGTGCCGGAAAACCTGCCACGCTTCACTCAGGAAGAGATCGCCTCCTGGGCCGGTCTGCCGTATCACGAACTGGCCTTTCGGGTGATGCGCCCCTTTGTGGCTGGCAGCATCCCGGATGCCGATTTCAAAAAAATTCTTGAAGAGACCTACGGTGTCTTCGCCCACAGTGCAGTGGCACCGTTGCGTCAGTTGAATGGCAACGAGTGGGTACTTGAGCTGTTCCACGGTCCTACCCTGGCGTTCAAGGACTTTGCGCTGCAATTGCTCGGCCGCCTGCTGGACTACGTGCTGGCCAAGCGTGGCGAGCGTGTGGTGATCATCGGCGCTACCTCGGGTGACACCGGCTCTGCAGCCATCGAAGGCTGCCGTCGCTGTGACAACGTCGACATCTTCATTCTGCACCCGAACAATCGGGTATCGGATGTCCAGCGCCGGCAGATGACCACCATCTTTGGCGACAACATCCACAACATTGCAGTAGAAGGCAACTTCGACGACTGCCAGGAAATGGTCAAGGCCAGCTTCGCCGATCAGGGCTTCCTCAAGGGCACGCGTCTGGTCGCCGTCAACTCGATCAACTGGGCGCGAATCATGGCCCAGATCGTCTACTACTTCCATGCATCGCTGCAGTTGGGCGGTCCCGCGCGCTCGGTATCGTTCTCGGTTCCGACCGGTAACTTCGGCGATATCTTTGCCGGTTACCTGGCACGCAACATGGGGCTGCCGGTCAATCAACTGATCGTCGCCACCAACCGCAACGACATTCTGCACCGTTTCATGAGCGGCAATCAGTACGTCAAGGAAACCCTGCACGCTACGTTGTCGCCTTCCATGGACATCATGGTGTCGTCGAACTTCGAACGCCTGTTGTTCGATATGCACGGTCGCAACGGTTCTGCCATTGCCGAGTTGATGAGCACGTTCAGGCAGGGCGGCGGTTTCAGTGTCGAAGAAGAGCGCTGGACCGAAACCCGCAAACTGTTCGATTCGCTGGCAGTCAGCGACGAGGACACCTGTACGACCATTGCTGAAGTGTTTGCCAGCACCGGCGAACTGCTTGATCCGCATACCGCTATCGGGGTGAAGGCTGCTCGCGAATGCCGTCGCAGCCTGGACACGCCGATGGTGATTCTGGGTACGGCGCATCCGGTCAAGTTTCCGGAGGCAGTGGAGAAGGCCGGTGTAGGAAAAGCGCTTGAGCTACCTGCACATTTGTCTGATTTGTTCGAGCGTGACGAGCGCTGCACTGTGCTGCCAAATGACCTGAAAGCCATACAGGCATTTGTCAGCCAGCATGGCAATCGCGGCAAACCACTCTAACAGAAGCGTCGTGTAACAACTTTAGGCCCGCCACTTGGCGGGCCTTTCTGTTTCTACGTGCCAAACTTCGCTGGTTTTCGAACCATAGAGTTGGGTCATTTGTAGTGAAGCAGGCAAGCATGCAAAGCGTAGTCAGGGAGGCAGACAGCACATTGAGAGGCCGCGCATGGCGCATGGCATGCATGTTGTTGGCGCTGGTTTTTGTCGGGCCAGCCGATGCGGCGCAAAGCTTGCCGTTTACCCTGACAGCCCCTTTCGTGGCTTCAGCGGATCTGGCCCTCACAGATCAGGATCGTGCATGGCTAGATCAGCGCAAGGTACTTCGGGTCGGCATTGCGATTGCCGACTACGAGCCGATTGATATCACCAGTGACCGCAACCGTTATCAGGGCATCAGTGCCGACTATCTGGGGTTGGTCAGCGACCAGTTGAACATTCCGGTGCAGGTGACCGGGTTTGCCAGGCGTGACGAGGCCATCGAGGCATTGCACGACGGCAAGATAGACCTGCTGACCAGCGCCAATGGCTTTGAGCGGGGCGTGAAAGGGCTGTCGTTCTCAACCGAATACATGCCTGACCGATCTGTTGTCGTCGGTCATGGCAACGATCTGAGCCCGCCGCCAAGCCTGGCCGGCAATAAGGTTGTGCTGCTTGATGGCTATGCCGACTCGGACGTCGCTCACCGCGTTTATCCTGACAGCGAGCTGATTATCGCGCCTAACCTCTACAGTGCTCTGGAGGCCCTGAGCCAAGGCGAGGTCGACGCTTTTATCGGCAACGAAGTCATTGTCCGGGCCTACACCGCCCTGCGTCCTTATCTCGGATTGCAGATCAAGTTCGAAAGCCGATTGCCCCCGGTAGGGTTTTCTTTTGCAGTGCGTGACGATGAGCAGCGCTTGCTGACCTTCATCAATCGCGCGCTGGACAGTATTGAACCGTCGATCGATCGTGAAGTGCTCGGCCGCTGGACCATGGGGCTGGGTGCTGACGTGGAGGGGCAACGCATTCTGCCGAGCGGCGCTGGCTGCTCAAGCACCCGAGCGTGACCATCGCCACCACACAGCATCCGCCGTACATCTACAAAGACAAGAATGGCCAATGGGTGGGGCTGAACGCAGATGTGCTGTCCCGTATCTCACGCATGACCGGGTTGCAGTTTGTCCATCAGGAAGTGCCTTCCACGCAGCAGAGCATTGAAATGCTGCGTGCCGGTCTTGCCGAGATGAACACCTCGCTTGCAGAAAATGCCGAGCGTCGGCGGTTTCTGGACTTTACCTATTCGTTCGGAGGCAACAGCTGGATGTTCGTGGTCCGCTCCGAGCGCTCATCCCGAGTATCGCTCGACAGTCTGGCCGGTAAAGTGCTGGCACTGCCTGCCCGGCATGCGCTCGAGGACCTGATCAGGCGCGAGCACCCCTTGATCCAGCTGCGTCTGGTGGATACCTACGACCAGGCCCGCGCTCTGGTGGAAAGCGGTGTTGCCGACGCGACCATTCAGAATGAAGTAGGTGCCTACCTGTTCCCGGCCGGGCAACTGAAGGTCGCCCGCAGTGTCGATGGCCAATGGTCACCCGACAGGTTTTCGGTGATCAAGACCCAGCCCGAACTGCTGGGCATTCTGAATAAGGCGCTGGAGGAATTCCCGGTGGCCGAGTTGCGCTCGATCCGCTTGAAGTGGCTGGGCTCGGCACTGCCTCAGCCTTCGCTCTGGGGGCGGATACCGCAGTGGGTATTCTGGGTACTGGCCCTGGCCTTACTGACCGGGCTGGTGTCACTGGTCTGGAGCAGTCGCCTCAAGGTACAGATTCGCCAACGCCTCAAGGCTGAAAGGCAGCTCAATGACCAACTGGCCTTCAAACACGCCTTGTTCGATGGTATCCCCAATCCGATTTATGTTCGCGATCTCAAGGGACGACTGATTTCCTGCAACCGTAGCTACGAGCAGAGCCTTGGCATCAGTTTCGAGCAGATGAATGGTCGACGCCTTACGGATGTCAATCTGATACCGCGTGCATTGGCTGAGCAGATGCATACCGACTACCTCAACTTGCTGGAAAATCACCAGCCAGTCTTTTCCGACCGCACCATCGAACTGTCCGGAAAACGCATGGACGTCTGGCAATGGACGGTCCCTTTCTTCGCTGCCGACGGACAGCTGCAGGGGCTGCTGGGCGGCTGGGTCGATATCACCGAGCGCAAGCAGCTTGAGCAGCAGCTCCAGAAAGCAATGCGTCTGGCCGCTCAGGCCAACGAGGCGAAGAGTGTCTTTCTGGCCAGCATGAGTCATGAAATTCGTACCCCAATGGGTGCAATCATCGGTTTGCTGGAGCTGGAGCTGGAGCTGGAGCTGGAGCTGGAGTGCGCACGCGCTTTACGCAAGGGGCATACACCGTCGCAAGGCTTGCAGGTCGCCCATCGCTCGGCTACGGAGCTGGTGGCACTGATTGGCGAAAGTCTTGATCTGGCCAGAATCGAAGCGGGCGGCATGCAGTTGTCATTGACAGTCACATCCTTGCAGGCTCTTTTCGAGGGCGTAATCGAGCTTTTTTCAGCGCAGGCCCGGGAAAAGGACCTGGAACTGCGGCTGGAATTCTCCGAACAGGCTCAGGGCGATTACTGGCTTGACCCGCTTAGGCTGCGTCAGGTGCTGCACAACGTCCTGGGCAACGCCCTGAAATTCACCCGGCAAGGGTCGGTCGTCTTGAGGGTGGCGGCGCTGGATGACTCATCTCGCGTACGCATCGCTATCCAGGACAGTGGCGAAGGTATCGAGCCAGAGCGTCAACAGCAGATATTTCAGCCCTTCACTCAGGCCAGCGATGACACTGCCGCCCATTACGGCGGGAGTGGGCTGGGACTGAGTATCACCTGGCAACTGGTGCAGTTGATGAAGGGCGATATCAGCCTGCACAGCTCGCCGGGCGAGGGTACGCTGGTCAACATCGATTTGCCGCTGGTCAGGGTGAGCGAGCCGGTTTCGCCCTCCAGCGATGTCCCGGATGTACCTGTGGATACGCGCAGCCTTCGCTTGCTGGTGGTCGATGACATGTCGGCCAATCGGCTGGTGTTGACCCGCCAGCTGGAGTTTCTTGGTCATCAGGTGGTGGCTGTCGAAGATGGCAAGGCTGCGCTGTCGAGGTGGTGCGAAGAGCCGTTCGATGCGGTCATCACCGACTGCAACATGCCGGGTATCAGCGGTTATGCATTGACCGAAACCATTCGACAGATCGAAGAGAAAGAGCAGCGCCGGCGCTGCCCGGTCATTGGCTGTACCGCTAACGCAATGAGCGACGAGGCTGCACGGTGTGAGCAGGCGGGGATGGACGGTCTGCTGATCAAACCGCTTTCCCTGGCGCGTCTGGCCCAGGAGCTGGCGGATCGGGTACGTGAGCCGACGTTCGACATCAGCACGCTGCAAAACATGACCCGGGCCAACCCGGAACAGATGCAACGGTTGTTGGGCGAGTTGTGGAAGAATCTCAGGCATGAACACGCCTTGCTGGAGCCTGCGGTGCTGGCAAATGACTGGAACGCCTTGAGCGCTTGCCTGCATCGGCTCAAGGGCGCGGCGAGTCTGGTTGACGCAGTACCGTTGGCCAAGGCGTGCGCGGCGCTCGATGAAAGTGTGCGGCTTGAGTGTGTGGCCAGTGCGCCTGAGCGCTGGCTGGCGCTGGAGGCTGCGATGACCGGCCTGCGCGCTGATATCGAGTTGCAATTGGTGGCAGTGCCCGACATTGCACCGGCTTGCGATTGATGCTTGCTGAAAAAAAACGTTAATCGCTACCGGGTTTAGGACATGTCCTATGGGGCATGCGTGCGGGAGGAGCTACAGTAAGTGTTCCCCTGAGCCGCTGGCTCTGACTCCCGTAGGCGTGACCGTGCACTCACTCAAGGTTCTGATTCTCGAAGACCATCCGTTCCAGCTGATGGCTCTGCACCAGATGCTCAACGCCAATCAGGTCTTCGATGTGCTGGCTGCCGAGAGCGTTGAGGTTGCCAGGCTTTCCCTGCAAAGCCGTGGTCCTGTCGACATTGCTATCTGTGACTTGCAGATGGACGGCCCCGACGGCCTTGAGCTGATCCGCTTTATGGCCGAAAACGGGTTGGCGAGGGCTCTGATCATTGTCAGCAGTTCAGCTGCCTGCGTGCTGGAAGGTGTTGCGCAGCTGGCGCTCAGCCAAGGCTTGGAAGTGTTGGGGTATGTGCAAAAACCTGCTTCGGCCGCTGTACTCCATGACCTGCTTGAGGCGTACGGGCCAGGCCGTGCCGGGAGTGCACCACAGTCACCGGTAAAGCGTGCGTTCGGGGCACTGTCTGCCGTGGAGTTGTTTGATCCGAAAGACAATATGCCCATAGACGTTGCGTCTGTTGCCGAACAGTGGATTGCCTATTTTCAACCCAAGGTGAATCTGCAGGGCAAGTTGCTGGGTGTCGAGGCGCTGGTCCGCTGGCAGCACCCCACACATGGCTTGCTGGCTCCCGGACGATTCATGGACGCCATCGAAGCTGAGGAACTGACCGTTGCGTTGACCTGGCGTATGCTGGATCAGGCCCTGCAGTTCTCTGCACAGTTCATGCGCGAGCAGGGCGAAGTACTCTCGGTTGCGGTCAATATCGACCCGCAAGTGCTGCAACAGGCGGATTTCGCCGGGCAGATCATGCAGGCGCTCACCCGTCACAGCGTGCCGGCAACTGCGCTGACCCTGGAGATTCTCGAACAGGATGCCGCCCGCCCGGAAACCTGGCAGATGGAGGGCCTGTTGAGGTTATGCATGCAGGGCTGCAAATTGTCTATCGATGACTTTGGGATGGGCGCTTCGAACATCGACAGGCTCCTGCAGTTGCCCTTCAGCGAGTTGAAGATACCGACCGAGTTTGTACGTGGCATGGCCGACGATGCGCGCAAGTCTGCAGTGGTGGCTGGAGCCATGCTCATGGCACAGCGGCTGTCCATGTCGGTAGTGGTGGAGGGGGTCGAAACGATTGACGACTTTCACAGCCTGCTGGCATTGGGTAACCCGGCCATTCAGGGTTATTTCATTGCGCGTCCGATGCCTTCATCAGAGTTGGTGCGCTGGGCCGCCGAGCGCGAGTCTCATCTGCAGGCCATGCTGACAGACGGCCGGCTTCAGGACATGCCGCTTTCCTGCAAATAAATGAACAGCGCGGCGTCGTTGGCCAGACCGAGCTTGCGCATGGCTGCGACTTTCTGTGCGCTGACAGTCTGTTTGCTGCGATTGAGCTGCGCAGCGATCTGGCCGACGGTATGACCCGCCGAGAGCAGGCGTAGCACCTCCAGCTCTCTTGGCGACAGCTTTTCTGCTGGCAACAGCGCGTCAGGGCCGTACTGACGGGCTTCCCTCAGCACCCTGCGCACGGAATCGGCGACAAAAAACTCACCGCGCTGCACGCCCCTGATGGCAACTGGCAGTTCTCCGGCAAGACTGGCCTTGCTCAACAGGCCCCGCACGTTAAGGTCCAGCATGGACTGAAAAAGTCCGGCATTGCTCAGTGTTGTTACAACGATCACCGGCAATGCCGGAAAATCCCGGTGTATGCGCTGCAAAAGACGCAAGCCATCGTTCTGCAGTTCGACCGGCATCATGAAGTCAGTCACCAGCACATCGCAGGGATGGCGCGCGAGTACCTGTAGCAGTTCATCCGGATTACAGGCTTCGGCGACAACGGTAGCCAGATTGTCCTGTTCCAGTACGACACGCAGGCCGATGAGAAAAATAGGATGGTCATCAGCCACGATGACGCGCAACGGGCGATCAGTGGAATCGCTCAAGGTGTGGCTCCATCAAAAAGGCTGACTGGTATTACAGACGACAGGGTTGTTTAACGCAGTGATCAATAGCATAGGCACCTTGTAGGAGGCGTAGCGTAATTATGTTGAGGGGAGTATCAGTTTTTTTGTGTTCGGGCTGGTTAGGGCCTGCCGTCAGGCAGGCCCTTGTTTTACCAGCTCGGTCTGGTAAATCGGTCTCCGTACAGGATCGCAAATTGATTCATTGCCACTTTCCAGTCGTGTGCCGCATGACCCCAGTTGGCGGTGATGTTGCGCAACCCAAGCCATATCAGTTTCGTCGCAGCCTCATCGGTCGGGAAGTGCCCTCGAGTCTTGATGATCTTGCGTAACTGGGCATTGATGCTCTCGATGGCATTGGTCGTGTAAACCACTTTGCGAATGCCCGCCGGAAAAACAAAAAACGGTATAACCCGATCCCAGGCGCGACGCCATGCAGCAACTACAGTCGGATACTGCTTGCCCCAGGGGCCCGCTTCAAAGGCGTTAAGCTCTTGCTCAGCCACATCGGCATTGATCGCCTGGTAGATCGGCTTGAGTGCTTTGGCCAGTGCCCGACGTTTATCCCAAGCGGCATAGTCCAAGCTGTTGCGGATCAGATGCACGATGCAGGTTTGCAGCGTCGTGGCAGGAAAAACCGCCCCCAACGCCTCCGGTATTCCTTTGAGGCCATCCGTGACGGCGATCAGAACATCTTCAACGCCACGAGTCTTGAGGTCGTTGAACACCTTCATCCAAAACTTGGCACCCTCGGTGCTCTCGATCCATATACCCAGAATGTCGCGCGTGCCATCAGGTAATACCCCCAGCGCCAGATAAATAGCCTTGTTGCACACTAACCCCTCGTCCCGGATTTTGACCCGTAACGCATCGAAGAAGATCACCGGATACATCGGTTCCAAGGGTCGTTGCTGCCAAGCGCCCACCTCTTCCATGACCGCATCGGTGACTGAGCTGATGAAGTCATGGGACACGTCAGTTCCATACTGCTCAGATAGAAAAGCGCGGATCTCACGCACCGTCATGCCCCGGGCGTACATGGCAATTATCTTGTCGTCGAAGCCTGTAAAACGTCGTTCGTGCTTGGGAATCAGGATCGGGGCGAAGCTACCATCGCGGTCTCTGGGGATATCCAGGCGAAGCGGCCCGTCGTCGGTCAGAACCGTCTTGCTGCTTTTGCCATTGCGCTGATTGGTCGCCCCCTCAGGGCGCTCCGCGCCCTGAGGGTAACCAAGGTGGTGACCCAGCTCGGCGCCTAGCGCACGCTCGATCAGAGCCTTCTTGAACGCCATGGACGCGTCTTGAATGGCTTCGGCGCTCATCGGGCCTTTAACAAACTGCTCGATCAGCTCTTGGGGAATCGAGGGCAACTCCCTCGCTGTTGCATTGGCGGACTTCTTTTTGGTCGGCATACATGCACCTCTAGCTACATGTTATGCCCGAACACAAAATTTCTGACAGTCTCATGTTGAGTTTTCCTACAAGCCCACTTCCTGTCGCCATTGGCCTCCGGTTTTTTCCTTGTCACATTCAACAGGCATGCTCGAAATGACAGACCGGTGCTGTGATCAGGCGATAGAAAGAACTTTCTGCTGTCGCCGACGGTCATTGGTTAGCACCTTTGCATTCAAACTGTTGAGTGGTGATCCGGATGGAAAATATCAGCTTACTGCTAAGCGAAGCACTGGCTCCTTATCAGGCCACTATTGGCCCGGCGGGTACTCGGGGCGAACGTCTGGTGACTCTTAAGGATAAAGCGGGCGTCTGTGTGATCGAGCGTACATTCGGCGCTGATCAACTGAGCGACAAGCGTCAGCTCACCGATGTGGTAGACGGCCTGCGCCGGGATTTGATGGTCGCCGAAGGTCGAATCGAACCCTGCGTCATTGCCGCGATGCGTAATGCTGCAATCAGCCGAACGTTTATCGGCACTCCGTCTTTTGCTTAACAGTTGCTAAACAGTCGTCTGGCTTGCGTCAACAAGGTCGGAACCTGACGCGCTCGTTGCACTCCTATCCATTACGTCAGGTTTGATCATTGTGCTCCGGTGATCGAAGGTTGGCGTACTGACCATCATGGTCATGTTTACCCCGGGCAGGTCCCCCTCTGCCCGGGGTTTCTTTTAGGTGGTCAGTTCTTCTCGAACAGCGCTTTGACGTCTTCCAGGTAGCTTGCCCGTTGCTCGGGGTCCAGCCACTGCGCGTAAAAGCCCATCAGGCTGCTTTCGCGCAACGTACGCATCTCGCGGTTGATCTGTGCGAGGGCTTTTTTGCCTTCAGGTGAATTGCTGCAACTGATATAGACGAATTGGTAGGCGGGGTTGCCCCTGATCGGCAAGAAGGCCAGTTCATCCGGCCTGATACCTTGTTGCATGGCCTGATAGCGTGCTTCCGGCCAGAAACTGATAAAGGCTTGCAGGCGCCCCAGGCGTTCCATTTGCAGAAGGCTGCCGGTGGCATCGTTACCGTAATGGAGCACCAGCGCATCTTCGTCGACACCTTGCAGCGTATGGTCGATCAGTTCGCCATAGCTGCGTTCGGCGACTATGCCCAATTCGATCGCCCGGCTGGCCATGAGCGCCGCGAAGTCGATTTTTCCGCCCTCGACATACGGCTCGAACGTCGACATGTCTTCCTTGCGTACAATCAGGCCGCTGCTGAATATGGCGCCGATCGGTATGGAGAAGAGCAGGGTTCTGGCTCGCTCCTCAGTCCACAGCATGGTGGGATCACAACTCAGAGACGTGGCGTCGTTAAGCATCTGCAAGCCCCTGGCACGATTGACGCGCATCAGCACGTGATCATATTCGGGCATTCGCGCAGTTAACAAAGGCATGAGCTGATCAATGGCACCTTGCCCGCGCATGACCCCGGAAAAAATCGTCGAAGGTGGTATGTCGCGCATCAACCAGGTCAATGTCTCCCTTGCCTGGCTGGCGCATGACAGGGCAGCCAGCGACAGGGCGAGCATCAATCGAGCCGTTGTGCAGTACGAGGCAGGAAGGGACATTCGCTGGTTTCATCCTCGAAAAAGATTCAGCAAACTGGAGTAGAGTGGCAGCTCTTTGAGTGGCGCTGCGCCTGTGGCGTCACATTCAGGTGCTTCGGCAGTCCCTTGCCGGGATCCAGGTACTCGGAGCAGATCGTCTATAAAGCCAATCTGTATCAGAATTTTGTTTCAGACTATCGATTTTTGTATAGCCCGCAAGCAGGAGCAATTGCATCCCCTGCGCGAGCAAGTTCGTTCACAGGCCCGGCATCGGTTAGACTTGCCGTCTTACCTCCAGACTCTAGAAGCCCGTTCATGGCCCAGCCGTCCACGACCTACAAATTCGAACTCAACCTCACCGACCTCGATCGCGGAGTGTATGAGAGCGTCAAACAGACCATTGCCCGCCATCCTTCGGAAACTGAAGAACGCATGACCGTGCGCCTGCTGGCCTATGCCTTCTGGTACAACGAACAATTGTCGTTCGGTCGCGGCCTGTCTGATGTGGACGAACCCGCACTGTGGGAAAAAAGCCTGGATGATCGGGTTCTGCACTGGATTGAAGTCGGACAGCCGGATGCCGACCGCCTGACCTGGTGCTCGCGTCGCACCGAACGCACCAGCCTGCTTGCCTACGGCAGCTTGCGCGTTTGGGAAGGCAAGGTCATCCCGGCGATCAAGAACCTGAAAAACGTCAATATTGCCGCCGTCCCGCAGGACGTGCTGGAAGTGCTGGCCAAGGATATGCCGCGGGTCATCAAGTGGGATGTGATGATCAGTGAAGGAACGGTGTTCGTCACCGACGACCGTGGCCAGCATGAAGTCCAGTTGCAATGGCTTGCGGGCGAACGCGGCTGACAGCCGCCGGTTCCGATCGAAAAAACATTCATCGACACTGCAAAGAGAATCAGCTGACCCGCATGCGCATCGAACCCCGTCTATTGCCCGATACCTTGCCGTTTCTCGGCGACCTGCCGCCCTTGCTCACTCGTCTTTATGCTGCAAGGGGCGTGGCCTGCGAGGCCGAGCTGGACAAAAGCCTGGCGCGGTTGATCCCTTATCAGCAACTCAAGGGAATCGATGCTGCGGTAGATCTGCTGGTAACGGCGCTGCGCGAAGGCCAGCGCATGCTGATTGTCGGTGATTTCGATGCCGACGGTGCGACTGCCAGCACCGTGGGTGTTCTGGGGCTGCGCCTGCTGGGCGCGGCGCACGTCGATTATCTGGTGCCTAACCGTTTTGAGTACGGTTATGGCCTGACGCCGGAAATCGTCGAAGTGGCGTTGCAGCGCGAGCCTCAGCTATTGATCACCGTGGATAACGGCATTTCGAGCGTCGAGGGTGTGGCCGCTGCCAAGGCGGCAGGCTTGCAGGTACTGGTCACCGACCACCATTTGCCGGGTCACGAGCTTCCGGCGGCAGACGCCATCGTCAACCCTAACCAGCCAGGCTGTACCTTTCCCAGCAAATCGCTGGCCGGTGTCGGGGTTATTTTCTATGTGTTGATGGCCTTGCGTGCGCGCTTGCGGGACACCGGCTGGTTCGAGAGCAACCAGCGTGCCCAGCCCAACCTGGGTGAGCTTCTGGACCTGGTCGCGCTGGGCAGCGTGGCCGATGTCGTGCCGCTGGACGCCAACAACCGCATTCTGGTCCATCAAGGCCTGATGCGTATCCGTGCCGGGCGTGCCCGACCGGGACTGCGCGCCATTCTGGAAGTCGCACGACGTGAACCTTCGCGCATCACCTCCACTGACTTGGGGTTCATTCTCGGACCACGCTTGAACGCGGCGGGGCGCCTGGACGATATGAGCCTGGGCATTGAATGCCTGCTCTGCGACGACCCGACACTGGCGCGAGAAATGGCCGTGCAACTGGACGAATTGAACCAGGATCGCAAATCCATTGAGCAGGGCATGCAGCGTGAAGCGCTCGCGCAGCTCAAGGACCTGCCGCTGGAGTCCATGCCGTTCGGCCTGTGCCTGTTCGATGCCGAATGGCATCAGGGTGTCATCGGTATCCTGGCCTCGCGCCTCAAGGAGCGCTACCACCGACCTACTATCGCGTTCGCCAGTGCCGGGGAGGGCGTGCTCAAAGGCTCGGCTCGCTCGGTGCCGGGGTTTCACATTCGCGATGCGCTGGACGCTGTGGCGGCCAGTCATCCGCATCTGATCAGCAACTTCGGCGGCCACGCCATGGCGGCAGGTCTCTCGCTGCCTGAAGAGAACTTCCCGGCGTTTGCCGAAGCGTTCGATCTGGAAGTGCGTCGTCAGCTCGACGAGCAGGACCTGACCGGACGTCTGCTGTCTGACGGTTCGCTGGCCGTCGAGGAATTCCATCTGGAACTGGCCCGCGCACTGCGCAACGCCGGTCCCTGGGGACAGCACTTCCCCGAGCCCTTGTTCCACGGCGTATTCCAGCTTGTTGAACAGCGGGTGGTGGGCGAGCGTCACTTGAAGATGGTGCTCAAGACCGAGTGCGGCAGCGTCAAGCTCGATGGCATTGCGTTCGGCGTCGACCGCGACATCTGGCCCAACCCCAACATTCGCTGGGTCGAACTGGCCTACAAACTGGACCTCAACGAGTTTCGTGGCAACGAAACCGTGCAGTTGATGGTGGTGCACATCGCGCCACGCTGACAATCAGCAGGAACCCCTCTCGCTACCGGGTTGTCGACAACAGACTGTCTGCAAAACCTGTTCATTGAATGAACGGGGCCTGGACACCTGATTTTTCATTACGAGAGGTTGCCATGAGCCTGCTGCTTGAACCCTACACCCTGCGCCAATTGACCCTTCGCAACCGTATCGCAGTCTCGCCGATGTGCCAGTATTCCAGTGTCGACGGCCTGGCCAACGACTGGCATCTGGTTCATCTGGGAAGCCGAGCAGTTGGCGGCGCCGGCCTGGTCATCACTGAAGCGATGGCTGTGACGCCGGACGGCCGCATAACCCCCGAAGACCTGGGGCTGTGGAATGATGAACAGATCGAGCCGCTGCAACGCATTACCCGCTTTATCAATGCTCAGGGTGCGGTGGCTGGCATCCAGCTGGCGCACGCCGGTCGCAAGGCCAGCACCTGGCGCCCGTGGCTTGGCAAGCACGGCAGCATTTCCCTCAATGAAGGCGGCTGGACTCCGGTCGGGCCTTCGGCAATTGCTTTTGATCCGCAGCACACGGCGCCTGTGCAGCTGAGCGAAACGCAGATTCAGGAACTGATCAAGGCGTTTGTCGATTCCGCACGGCGCGCCCTGACCGCAGGCTTCAAGGTGGTAGAAATTCACGCGGCCCACGGTTATCTGCTGCACCAGTTCCTGTCGCCGTTGAGCAACCAGCGCACTGACCAATACGGTGGTTCATTCGAGAACCGCATTCGCCTGACGCTGCAAGTCACCGAAGCGGTGCGCGCAGTGTGGCCTGAAGAGCTGCCGTTGTTCGTTCGCGTGTCCGCCACCGACTGGGTGGAAGACGGCTGGAACGCCGATGAAACGGTAGAGTTGGCGCGCCGTCTGAAGGCGCTGGGTACCGACCTGATCGATGTGTCGTCGGGCGGCACGTCAGCCAACGCAGAAATTCCGGTTGGCCCCGGCTACCAGACGCGTTTTGCCGAACGGGTTCGCAAAGAGTCCGAAATCGCTACAGGGACGGTAGGCATGATTACTGATCCGGCCCAGGCAGAGCATATTCTGCGTACCGGGCAGGCCGATATCATCCTGCTTGCGCGTGAGCTGCTGCGTGATCCGTACTGGCCGCTGCGTGCCGATGAAGACCTGGGCGGGCGTCTGGCGACCTGGCCCGCACAGTACCAACGCGCCACACACCGGGATCAGCCGATTCATGAGTCTGATCTGCGGGATTGATGCCGTTCGGTTTACGAAAGGAAGCAGCCAATAAGTGAGCGCCGCAGGGCGCTCATTTTTATTCGCCTTCCAGCAGTTCGGTGACGCGTCCGATCAGTTCGGCAATGGCAAAAGGCTTGGGCAGTACATGCATGCCAGGTTCCAGCGTATCGTGGGCCAGCGCCGCGTTTTCAGCATAGCCGGTCACAAACAGTATTTTCAGGTCGGGCCGAACATCCCGGGCGGCGTCTGCGACCTGACGACCGTTCATGCCGCCTGGCAGACCGACGTCGGTAATCAACAGGTCGATAGCCGCTTTGGACTGCAGAATGGTCAGAGCATCGGCACCTCGCTCGGCCTGCAAAATGGTATAGCCAAGGTCTTCAAGCAACTCGGCAATCAGCTGGCGCACAGCGGGCTTGTCATCAACGACCAGAATGGTTTCATCGCTGATGCCAGGTGCGGGTACTTGTAGAGGGCTGTCCTCAAGTGCCACCGCTTCAGGCTCACCTTCATGCATCGGCAGCAGGATGCAGACTTTCGAGCCCTCTCCAACGTTTGAGGTGATGTTGACGCCGCCTCCGGACTGCCGTGCAAAGCCGTAAATCATCGACAGCCCCAAGCCCGTCCCCATGCCTAACGGTTTGGTGGTGAAGAACGGATCGAAGGCCCGTGCCATGACATCTTTGTCCATGCCCGTGCCTGTATCGCTGACGCATAACTCCACGTAACGACCTGCGGGCAACTGATACCTCGCCGCTGCGGCTGCATTCAGATGACGGTTGCCGGTCTGAATCAGCAGCTGCCCGCCGTCAGGCATGGCGTCCTTGGCGTTGATACATAAATTGAGCAGCGAGTTTTCCAACTGATGCGGGTCCACCAGGGTCGACCACAGCCCTCGTGAAGCAATGACCTGCATATCGATGGCAGGGCCCACGGTACGCCGGATCAGTTCATCCATGCCCGCCACCAGAAGGTCGATATCCGTCGCCTTGGGGGCCAGTGTCTGACGGCGCGAGAATGCCAGCAGGCGGTGCGTCAGGGAGGCTGCGCGTCTTGAGCCCTCCAGTGCTGCATTGATATAGCGATCCAGCTCCGTGAAGCGCTCCTGTCTGATCCTCGACAGGAGCAACTCCATGTTGCCGGTCACGCCCATCAGCAGGTTGTTGAAGTCATGTGCCAAACCGCCGGTCAACTGCCCGACCGCTTCCATTTTCTGCGCTTGAATCAGTGCTTCTTCGGCAATACGCAATGCTTCGATGCGATCTTTCTCATGGGTCAGGTGCTTGCCCAGCGCAAAAATGATTCCATTGCCTGGCGCAGCGGTCCAGCCGAACCATTGATAGGTCCCGTCCACATGCCGGTAGCGATTCTCGAACAGCGGCAAAACATGATTGATGGTGTGTTTCAGGGCATCCTCGGTATTACGCACATCATCGGGATGCAGCAGGCTCATGATCGAGCTGCCCAGCAGCTCTTGTTCAGTGTGGCCCAGCAGCACTGTCCAGGCCGGGTTCACCCGCAGGAAAATGCCGTTGAAATCGAGTATCGCCAGCGGATCCGGGGAAATCTCCCAGAATGTATCCAGCTCCAGAGTACGCTGTGCCAGCCTTGCGGTCTGTCGTCGCTCCAGATTTACCAGATCCTCGATCAGTTTCAGGCGTTTGCGCTCACTGTCCTGCAACGCTTGCTGACTGAGGACATGCTCGGTGGTTTCGTTGGTGATGCAAAACACACCCACGATCATCCCTTGCTCGTCGATCACCGGCGAGAAGGAGAATGACCACCATGTCTGCTCGACCTCACCATAGCGCGACATGCTCAGTGGCATGTCCTTGTAATGGCACGGCTTGCCGGCGTATGCATCAATGACCAGTGGCGCGACCTGACCCCACACATCAGCCCAGAGGTCCGGAATAAGCGCGCCAATGGCGTTATCCTTACGCGGGCCGAGGATGGGGGTATAAGCATCATTATGGAAAAACACCAGCTCCGGTCCCCAGAGCAGATACATCGATTCCGGCGAATTCAGAATCAGATTCAGGGTATTTTTCAGCGATACCGGCCAATGCTCGATGGGTCCGAGTGGTGTCTGGCTCCAGTCCTTTGATCGGATAATCCCGGCAGCCGTGCCGTTAGCTGTCGGGAAACCAGTGGGCGATATCACTTCAGGCAAGCTCCTGACGGTATGCGTCTTGCGTTCATAGGGGTGTACTTAGAAGGTGTAGACAAAATAAATTAAACTTTCACTCCCTTGTCTGAATAGCCCTCAAGCCATGCCTAAAACCGGACGTCCTCGCTCGATTGCCGCCGAGCACTATCCCGTGCTGGTGAAACTCGCTCATGCACAGCCCTATTCCAGCCAGGCCGAATTGGCGCTCGTATTCTTCGCCGAAACCGGTATCACTGCGCATCCCGACACCTTTGCAAAAGCGTTGAAAATGGCAGGGATTACGCGTGTAAAGCAGCGGGCCAAGGGAAGTTTTCAGTCACCTGAACCTAATAAAGCCTATGGCTACAATGAAACCCACCGCCGCCAACTGCCGGAGCAGCTATATCCGAGTTGCTTGACAGATACCGAGTGGGCACTGGTCGCCGACCTGTTTGAAAGCCAGGGCGGACGAGGAGTGCCACCGCTTCACTCTCGGCGCACGTTGCTGGAAGCCTGTTGCTATGTCGTACGCACGGGGTGCTCATGGCGAATGCTACCCCGCGATTTTCCTCATTGGGACAATGTCTACAAAACGTTCCGCCGGTGGAGCGCTCAAGGCAAGTTCGAGCAAATGCATGATCGCTTGCGAGCTCAATGGCGTGAGCGGGAAGAACGCGCTGACAGCCCGTCAGCAGCGATCCTGGATTCACAGTCGACCCGCAGTTCTCCTCAAGGCGGTGACAGCGGCTACGACGCAGGCAAAAAAGTGAAGGGGCGTAAACGAAGTCTGATTGTCGATACATTGGGCCTGCTGCTGGCTGTCAGTATCAGTGCTGCAAGCGTGCAGGATCGTGACGCGGCGGATGATGCGGTGGCGTACTCGAAGGAAAAATATCCGTCACTGAGCACGCTTTTTGTTGATAGTGCGTACGCAGGAAAATGGGCACAGCGCACCCATCAACTGCACGCTATCGATGTTCAAGTGATCCGTGGCCCGAATAACAGAAGAACAGGGCAATGGCACTCTGAACAAGGCGATCTATTTTCCGTGGAGCCTGTTCAGACTGGATTTGTGGTCATGCCCAAGCGATGGGTAGTGGAGCGAACTCATGCCTGGAATGAGAGAGCTCGGCGACTGATCATGCATCATGATCGCCTTTTTGCGGTAAGCGAGGCATGGGTTTGGTTGGCCGAGGCTCGAATACTCGCGCGCCGACTCACTACATGATTTTGTCTACACCCTCCTAGTATTCATGGTGTGTCCCTTTTTGAACATGGTTATACACAGAGCCCATTCAAAAGAGTTGCCAGGCACTCAGTGTTTGTCACGCGGCAGCTCGCCTGATGAGCCGTGTACGTAACACCTGAATTCAGCCGGTTCGCGTGATACACCGAGTTCGTGTAAACGCGCCGCTCATGAACTGCAAAGCTGTATTACCTAATGATAGGGTTTCATAGGGCTGCACATAGTTAATGGCAGTAAATAATAAAGTTTCTGTTAAAAAAGTAACGACTGGTAATAAAATTTGCAAGTGAAAAATGGCGTGTCTCCAGAATCGATGTGTCGTTCTTTATAAAGTCTTACGTGTTGTAATGTTGCGTCCGTGAATTTTGTAGTACGTTTCCTATTCGATTCCCTGTGTCTGGACCTGAAATAAAAAATGGTATTTGCTACTTGCCGAAAGAGCTACTTATGGTCTTGAATGATGTAGGGTTATGCTATGGTGTGTGTAAGATTTTGCGACAGTTCAAGGGTCGGTGGATTACCATTATTTAGCGTTTGTCGACAGTGGCCCAATATGGCAGGCCGCGTTTATGTTGTGCGCTTCCGTTGTAGGACTTTTCTTTCAGGCCTGTAGGGTGTGTCCTTAAATAAATATTTGTACGAAATTCCGTAATGGATGTGTAATTTTTAATCCCCGTTTACGTATGTAATGCGTGGTGTGTATTCACTGATTTTCCATCATGGGGTTTCGGGTAAGGCATCCGGATGCAAGGCCTCTATAGTTGGCTGGCTATCTGGATAAAGGCTGTAATGCCTGCCAGCGCCCTATATCGATGTGCGAGCGGCGAGACAAAGATCGATGAAAACTGATGGCAGTCCTGCATTTTCCTGGCGTACAGGTAGTGGCCTGCCTTCAAATGATTCAGCTCAAGGGTTTTCAGCTGTTTTTGCTGGCGATAAGCCATGTGTCAGGCGTGTTCTGACGGTGATGCAAAAATAGTGTGGCGATACTTTTACAAGGTCATTTTTGAACGTAAAAGTTTGGCCGGGTTTTGCTGCATGCATTTACTGACTGGCGCTGCGATGCTTATGCCGTAGCCGCCAGCAATAAAAAATCACCAGATTCCGAAAAGGAAGGCTCTGTGAAAATTAATAAAAAATGTACGTTCCTGCCGAGTTTTGTAGGAAGTTTCTGCTGTAATTGTAGGAATGGTCTTTGGCTGTCAGTCCACAAGGGTGAGCGCCATGCAAAGCAGTAAACGACTAAGTTATTGTGCTGGCTCTGAAAATTCGAATAGCGAAAAATGGACTGCCCATGAATAAAGTGCTGATCGTGGATGATCATCCCGTCATTCGCCTTGCTGTACGCATGCTGATGGAGCGTCATGGCTATGAGGTCATCGCGGAGACTGACAACGGTGTGGATGCGCTGCAACTGGCTCTTGAGCACCTTCCTGATATCGTCATTCTTGATATTGGTATCCCCAAGCTCGACGGGCTGGAAGTCATTGCCCGCCTGTCAGCCATGACATTGCCGTTCAAGGTCCTGATTCTGACGTCTCAGGCACCCGGCCACTTTTCCATGCGCTGCATGCAGGCAGGGGCCGCCGGATATGTCTGCAAGCAACAGGACCTGACCGAGCTGCTCAGCGCTATCAAGGCGGTACTCTCGGGGTACAGCTACTTTCCCAATCAGGCGTTGCATACTGTTCGCTCCAGTATGGGCAACGCGAGCGAGTCGGACATGGTTGACCGACTTTCCGGCAGGGAGATGATGGTTCTGCAACAACTGGCCAGAGGCAAGACCAACAAGGAAATTGCAGACGGTATGTTTCTGAGCAATAAAACCGTCAGTACCTACAAAACGCGTTTGCTGCTCAAGCTCAACGCGCATTCACTGGTCGATCTGATCGAGCTCGCCCAGCGTAACGGGCTGGTCTGAGTAGCCGGCCTGTTTGAGAAGGGCGTGTGCCTGATGTCCACGTGTGTGGAGCGAGTGACGAGCAGCCATCTCACGTATTGAAGCCTCTTCTGCGAGAGGCTTCAAATGCCAGAGTAGAGCGTTAGGTGCCAGGAAGCCGGTGCGAGGTTTTGCGCTTGTCTCTAGAAGTCGAAATCGTAATCGGCCAGTTGTTTCTGCAAGCGCCGCTCTTCAAGCAGGTTGTCGATGGTGCGTCGTTTGCTCAGATTGGTCTTTGCCGGCTCTACGGCCGCAGTTTCGGTTTCGTCCGTATCGACGGCAACAAGGTCATCGTCCACGTCCAGTTGCTCGTTGTCAGTGCTCATGAAGTCGACTCCAGGGCTTGGGCTCTCTGGCGCTTCTTATATCGACAATCCACAAGCGGGTAAAAAAGATTTTTTCAATCGACAGGGCAGCAATTACCTGGCTGGCTCAATCGTCGGACGTTTTCTCCTTGTAATCGCACAGGTCTTCTATACGGCAACTGCCGCATCTGGGCTTGCGTGCCTGGCAAACGTAGCGTCCGTGCAGGATCAGCCAGTGGTGCGCATCGAGCAGATAGTTCTTGGGCACAAATTTCATCAATTGCTTCTCGACCTCCACCACATTTTTCCCTGGTGCGATGCCCGTACGGTTGCTGACGCGAAAGATGTGAGTGTCTACAGCCATCGCGACCTGACGGAAAGCGGTGTTGAGCACGACATTGGCAGTCTTGCGTCCTACGCCCGGTAAGGCCTCGAGCGCTTCTCGGGTCTGCGGTACTTCGCTGTTATGCAACTCCACCAGCATCCGGCAGGTTTCAATTACGTTTTTGGCTTTGCTGTTGTAGAGGCCAATTGTCTTGATGTACTCGGACAGCCCTTCAACGCCCAGGTCATATATGGCTTGTGGCGTATTGGCGACCGGGTACAGCTTCGCCGTGGCCTTGTTGACGCTCACGTCAGTGGCCTGGGCAGAAAGGATAACGGCTATCAACAGCTCAAAAGGCGTGGTGTAGGCCAGTTCGGTTTTCGGGTCCGGATTGTCCTCATGCAGCCTGCGAAAGATTTCCTGACGTTTTGCAGCATTCATGGGCGGAGATTTTCCTCAGGATGAGTCTGTGCGGGGGCTTGCAGAAGCGCTGCAAGTGCCTGTTCGGCTGCTTCATATTCGCGTTGCAACTCCACGAGCCTGGCGGCCTGCTCGGCAATCGGCGGATGGCCGAAAGCCTTGAGCGACTTGTTGAGCTGCGCACGACTCATGGCCACGGCAATCCGGGCTTTTTTCAGGGCCTCGTCCGGCGTGGCAGGCTTGTCGTTCTGGGCGTGTCTGGCGGCGGACTGTAAAGCGTCACGACTTGGTTCAGCGCGCTGTGACCGGGCGATACGCTCGGCCAGCCGGGTTTGTTGCTCGCGGTACAAGCGTGCATTGCGTGCTTCGAAACGCAGCCGGGCGTGGGTACGCTTGCGCAGACGAGCTTTTTGCAGATCAGGGGTGGGTGCCAGGCCGCCTATGATGGGCGTGACACTCGCCAGCGGCAGCGGATGCATTTCAATGCAGTCTACCGGGCATGGCGCAACGCACAGATCGCAGCCAGTGCACTCATCGACAATCACGGTGTGCATCAACTTTGCAGCGCCGACAATGGCGTCCACGGGGCAGGCCTGAATGCATTTGGTGCAGCCAATGCACTCTGCTTCGCGAATGAACGCAACCTGCGCAGGGGCTGCACCGCGTTCCATATCCAGCCTCAGAACCGGAACAGCAAGCAGCTCTGCCAGTTGGGCTATTGTTTCGTCCCCGCCCGGTGGGCATTTGTTGATGGCTTCGCCGCCGGCAATGCCCTCTGCGTAGGGCTTGCAGCCGGGGTGGCCGCACTTGCCGCATTGAGTCTGCGGCAGAAGGGCGTCGATGCTGCGGATAAGGTCCACGTCGGGAAGCAGGCGAATCAATTCAGTCATGATCTTGCCAGGTGACCAACAAGTGTTCTGTCTATCGAGGGTGCAGCATTATCGGACAGATCGGGAGGTTTGCGAATGCGCAAAGGCCCGGTATCCGCCTGATGGCTGGATACCGGGCCTTGTCCGGGTTTACTTGATGCGCTGGCCGGGTTTTGCACCACTGTCCGGGCTGAGCAGATATATCTCCTCGCCGCCAGGGCCTGCCGCCATCACCATGCCTTCCGAAATGCCGAAACGCATTTTCCTTGGCTTGAGGTTGGCGATCATCATGGTCAGACGGCCTTCGAGCTCGGACGGGTTCGGATAGGCGCTTTTGATGCCGGAAAAAACATTACGTTGCTCGTCGCCGATGTCCAGAGTCAGGCGCAGCAACTTGTCGGCACCCTCCACATGTTCGGCCTTGAGAATCAGGGCAACGCGCAGGTCTACAGCGGCAAAAGCGTCAAAGTCGATTTCCGCCGACAGCGGGTCTTTGGCGAGTTCGCCATTACCGGCAGGCGCACTGCTCGCGGTAGCGTCGGTAGCGGTCAGGTCTTCCTTGGAAGCAGCAGCCATGGCTTCTACCTTGAGTGGATCTATGCGGGTCATCAGTGCCGAGAACGGGTTGAGCTGATGATTGCCCAGCAAGGTCTTGTGGTCTTCCCAGGTCAATGGTTCGACGTTGAGAAACTTCTCTGCGTCGGCGGCCAGATTCGGCAATACCGGTTTGAGGAAAATGACCAGTTGGCGGAACAGATTGATACCCAGCGAGCAGACTGCCTGGACTTCATCCTGTTTGCCTTCCTGTTTGGCCAGCGCCCACGGCGCTTTTTCCGCGATATAGGCGTTGGCGCGATCCGCCAGAGCCATGGTTTCACGCATGGCACGGGCGAAGTCGCGGGCTTCGTAGGCGTCGGCAATGCTCGGCGCGGCCGCCAGGAATGCATCGGTCAATTCGGGAGCCGCATTGGCCTCGCCCATCACACCGGCGTTGCCTTTGTGAATAAACCCGGCACAACGGCTGGCGATGTTCACGACCTTGCCGATCAGGTCAGAGTTGACCTTTTGCACGAAGTCTTCGAAGTTCAAATCCAGGTCGTCGACGCCACGACCCAGTTTCGACGCGTAGTAATAGCGCAGGTACTCGGGTGGCAGATGGTCGAGGTAGGTGCGTGCCTTGATAAAGGTGCCACGTGACTTCGACATTTTCTGTCCGTTTACGGTCAGGTAGCCGTGAACGTTGATGCCGGTCGGTGTGCGCAACCCTGCACCTTCCAGCATGGCTGGCCAGAACAGGGCGTGGAAATTGACGATGTCCTTGCCGATGAAGTGATAGAGCTCGGTGGTTGCACCCTTGCCCCAGTACGCGTCGAAGTCCAGGTCCGGACGACGTGCACACAGGTTCTTGAAGCTGGCCATGTAGCCGATCGGCGCATCCAGCCATACGTAAAAGTATTTGCCTGGCTCATCGGGGATTTCAAAGCCGAAATACGGCGCATCGCGGGAGATGTCCCACTGTTGCAGGCCGCTGTCCAGCCATTCGGCGATCTTGTTTGCGACAGCGTCCTGCAGGGTTCCGCTGCGCGTCCAGCTTTTCAGCATCGCGTCGAATGCAGGCAGGTCGAAGAAGAAGTGCTTCGAGTCCTTGAGTACCGGTGTGGTCCCGGAAATTGCCGACTTGGGGTTTTTCAGGTCGGTCGGGGCATAGGTTGCGCCGCACTTTTCACAGTTGTCGCCGTACTGATCTTCAGCCGCACATTTCGGGCAGGTGCCTTTAATGAAGCGGTCGGCCAGGAACATTTTCTTTTCCGGGTCGAAATACTGGGTCACCGAACGGGTTGCTATATGACCTGCGTCGCGCAGGCGCGTGTAGATCATGCTCGACAGCTCGCGGTTTTCGTCCGAGTGCGTCGAGTGGAAATTGTCGAAATCCACCAGGAAGTCGGCGAAGTCGGCGCTGTGTTCGGCCTTGACGTTGTCGATGAGCTGTTCTGGCGTAATGCCTTCTTTTTCAGCGCGCAGCATGATTGCCGAACCGTGAGCGTCGTCCGCGCAGACATAAATGCATTGGTTGCCGCGGTGCTTCTGAAAGCGCACCCACATGTCGGTCTGGATGTACTCGAGCATGTGGCCAAGATGGATGGAGCCATTGGCATAGGGCAGGGCGCTGGTAACGAGAATCTTGCGTGGCTCGGACATGGGGCTCGGCTACTTGAAGTGAAACGGAGACCGGCCACTATAAAGGTCTGAGCGATTTTTTTCACCCCGCTCGGTTGTGGGAATACTCCTGAGTGGTTGGGCAGGGTTCAGTGAAATCATGTCGGCTACGGACAGAACAGGTACGATAGTCGGCTGTTTCACTCAGTCTTTTACGGAGTAAGCCCATGAGCGCAGTCAATCGCGCAGCGGTGGAGACGATTCTTCGCCAGTACACCGACCCTTATCTGAATCAGGACCCGGTCAGTGCCGGTTGCGTGCGGTCCATCGATATCCAGGGTGCACAGGTCAGCGTGCAACTCGAACTGGGCTATGCCGCCGACCTGTTCAGGAACGGCTGGGCGCAAGTGCTGAAAACCGCCATCGAGAACCTGGACGGCGTCAGCTCGGCCACGGTTGCCATTAAAAGCGTGATCAGCGCGCACAAGGCACAGAGCCAGATCCCCGGTCTGGCCAATGTGAAAAACATCGTGGCCGTTGCGTCGGGCAAGGGCGGTGTCGGCAAGTCCACCACGGCGGCCAATCTGGCATTGGCACTGTCTCGCGAGGGCGCACGGGTCGGTATTCTCGATGCAGATATCTATGGGCCGAGTCAGGGTGTGATGTTCGGTATTGCTGAAGGCACACGGCCGAAGATCAAGGATCAGAAGTGGTTCGTGCCGGTCCAGGCTCATGGCATTGACGTGATGTCGATGGCGTTTCTGACCGATGACAACACGCCTATGGTCTGGCGCGGGCCGATGGTGTCAGGGGCGTTGCTGCAACTGGTCACGCAGACTGCCTGGAATGATCTGGACTATCTGGTTATCGACATGCCGCCCGGCACGGGCGATATCCAGTTGACGCTGGCGCAGAAGGTCCCGGTTGCCGGTGCCGTGATTGTCACCACGCCTCAGGATCTGGCCTTGCTGGATGCGAAGAAGGGTGTCGAGATGTTCCGCAAGGTCAACATCCCGGTGCTGGGCGTTGTGGAAAACATGGCGGTACACATCTGCTCCAATTGCGGCCATGCGGAGCATCTGTTTGGTGAGGGCGGCGGTGAGAAGCTGGCGTCGCAGTACAATGTCGAGTTGCTGGCATCACTGCCGTTGTCGATGCTGATTCGCGAGCAGGCAGATGGCGGCAAGCCTACCGCTATTGCCGAGCCGGAAAGTCAGATTGCGATGGTGTATCAAGAGCTGGCACGTCACGTGGGCGCACGAATCGTCTTGCAGGAAGCTGCAAGCCCGGCGATGCCGACCATTTCTGTCAGCGACGATTGATTCTGTAGCGGTGCTCTGGCGGGGAGGCGCAGCCAATTGACGTCTCTCGGTCAGGCTTATGCGTGGCTTGACGGGTACGCAAATGTTCAAACGACAGGCAATAAAAAACCCCGCTTTTAAGGGCGGGGTTTTTAAGCGAATCAGTACAAGTTAGATAACTTGAACTTCTTCAGCTTGCATGCCTTTCTGACCGCGGGTAGCGATGAAAGAAACCTGTTGGCCTTCTTTCAGGCTTTTGAAGCCGTCGGATTGTATAGCTTTGAAGTGCACGAACAGGTCGTCACCGGATTGTGGAGTGATGAAGCCGAAACCTTTTTCATCGTTGAACCACTTAACGGTACCAGTTTGGCGATTGGACATAGTATATCTCCTTGGACAAAGTTAACTGCGGCGTAGGAAGAGCCCTGGCCGAGACTGAGTGCAAAGAGCTGGAAAATTCATGGAGATGGTTGGATCGAAATTCAACATCGTGTAGAGATTCTCAGTGACACAAGCAACACAGTGACGCCACCTTAACCCTTTTTTCCGAACGTGCCAATGGTCTGTTGATGATTATTTCCATTCGCAGCGAAAGAGCCCGGCTCGTCACACAAACTCGCTATCTGTTGCCTTTGAACCGTCGGCCCCGGCCCGGTAAGATGCCGGATATCTTTTTTACCTCGCTATTCAGGACACCGCCATGAGCATCAAATCGGACAAGTGGATTCGCCGCATGGCGCAGGAACACGGGATGATCGAGCCCTTTGTCGAGCGCCAGGTACGTGGCGAAGGAGCTGACAGGGTGATCTCCTTCGGCGTCTCCAGCTACGGCTACGACGTGCGTTGCGCAGACGAATTCAAGGTGTTTACCAACATCAATTCGGCCACTGTCGATCCGAAAAACTTTGATGAAAAAAGCTTCGTCGATATCAAGAGCGACGTATGCATCATCCCCCCCAACTCGTTCGCGCTGGCACGTACCGTCGAATATTTCCGCATTCCGCGTAACGTTCTGACTATCTGCCTGGGCAAAAGCACCTATGCGCGCTGCGGCATTATCGTCAACGTCACGCCGCTTGAACCAGAATGGGAAGGCCATGTGACGCTGGAGTTCTCCAACACCACGACATTGCCGGCCAAGATCTACGCCAACGAAGGCGTGGCACAGATGCTGTTCCTCGAGTCCGATGAGGAATGTGAAGTGTCCTACAAGGATCGAGGCGGCAAATACCAGGGCCAGCGTGGCGTTACCCTGCCACGTACCTGATTTGCCGGTCAGGTGATTAGTGGAATTGAATTAATACTCTATTTCGCACTCTATCTGCTCACATGCTTTCGCATAATCGATATGTGCGACGGCCTTTGATCTGGAGTGCCCTATGAAGACTACTTTCAAAATCTCTGAACAGGTTCAATCTCCGCTTAACGAGATCGGGTTGCTTGCCTGGTCATTGATGGCTCATTCGGATCTGCTTCCCGAGCTTAATGTGGTCGGTGGTGGTATTCCGGGTGATCCAGGGCCAGATACTCCCTATCCGGAGCCCACTGAGCCAGGTGGACCTACCGTTCCTGACGAGCCGCCACCTGCGCCGGTTGCCTGATTACCAGTTCCCTGCTTCTCCTTGTGAGGGGCAGGGCCTCGTATGCGGCGGCTAGCGACGCTATACCACTCGCCACACGGCATCACCGCCTGTCACATAGACTGAGCAGTCCTGCGCCGGACGAATCTGAAACCCGCCCGTAAACTCACCGAACGCTGGCAGCAGGCTGACGCGTTGGCCCAGGTAGAAGCACCCCAGTCGCAAGCTTTGCCTGCCACGCCCGTGCAGCCGGTAAACCGGGTGAACGTGCCCGGCCAGTACGTGCAATTGCGGGTGTGGGTCAGGCTCGTGTTGCAATGCAAAGGGCCCCAGCGTCAGGGGTTCGGGAACTACATCTATGCCCAGATAGGCGGGCGGGTCGCCCGCCCGTTTGTCATGGTTACCGCGGATCAGGGTGATGCGCAACGCCGGGTGTTCGCCCCGCCATTGTTCCAGTGCCGCGAGCGTGCCCGCTGCGTGTGATTCCGGCGCGTGCAGAAAGTCGCCCAGAAAGATCAGATGATCGCAGGCATACGCATCGAGCAGGCTGTCCAGTCGTCGCAGATTGGCTTGAGTGGTGCCGTGTGGCACTGGTTGACCCAGCTTGCGGTAGGCCGCTGCCTTGCCAAAGTGCGCATCGGCAATCAGCAAGGATCGTTCTGCGGGGTAGTAGATGGCCTTGTCGGCCAGCAGCCACAGCTCTTCTCCCGCCAGTGTTATCGCGACGTACGGTTTCATTGCTCATGCTCCGGACCTGCGGCTTTCTCCAGATCACGGACCATGCGCGCAATGCGGTCAGCGAGTTTTTCCGAACTGAGACTTTCGCGAAAGCGCTCGACCAGCAGTGGAAACGCCAGCGGGGTTGCGCGTTTTATCGCATGCAGGTCCAGCCTGCGACTGTTGATCTGGCGTAATGTCAGCTCCAGACGCTGCAGATCCAGCTCCTGGCGTAGCACTTCCTGTTCGGCCTGGGTCAGCAGCATGTTGTCAGCGTCGTATTGCTTGAATACCTCAAAAAACAGCCCGCTCGATGCCTGAAGCTGTCGATTGCTTTTCGCCGCTCCCGGGTAGCCGGAAAACACCAGCCCCGAAATGCGAGCGATTTCGCGAAAGCGCCGCAGTGCCAGTTCGCCCGCATTCAGGCTGGCAATAATGTCGGCCAAAAGATCCGTCTCGCTGAACAGGTCAGCCCGCAACGCCTGGGCCCAGTCGATCTCGCTGGCACTGAGCAACTCCAGCCCGTAGTCGTTGACGGCAATGGAAAAGGTCAGCGGCCGATGCCGGCTCAGGCGCCAGGCCAGCAGGCTGCCCAGCCCCAAATGCACGTGTCGGCCGGCGAACGGGTAGAGGAACAGGTGCCAGCCTTCGCGGGATTTGAGTGTTTCGGCCAGCAGCGTGTCACGTTGCGGTAGCCCGGACCATTGTTGCTGCACTTCCAGCAAGGGTTTGATGGCTTGCATTTCAGGGCTGGTGAATTCACCCCGCGCCGCCGCATCGAACTTCTCCACCACGGCGTCTGCCAGTTCGCTGGACAGGGGCATTCGCCCACCGTTCCAGCGTGGCACTGCGGCTTTCTTGCCAGTAGCTCGCTTGACGTAGGCGGTCATGTTTTCCACTCGGACCAGCTCCAGCAGGCGCCCGCCGAACAGAAAGCCGTCACCAGGCTTGAGCCGGGCGATGAAACCTTCTTCAACACTGCCCAACGAGCCGCCACCGCCGCCTTTTTTCCAGTACTTCAGGTTAACGGTAGCTTCGCTGACGATGGTGCCGACGCTCATGCGGTGTCGCCTGGCAAGACGCGCATCGGGTACACGCCAGACACCCTGTTCATCCGGTTCGGCACGGCGGTAATCGGGGTAGGCCGTCAGTGAGTGACCGCCGTTGCGCACAAAGGCCAGCGCCCATTGCCATTGCTCGTCGCTGAGGTCTCGATAGGCCCAGGCGCTGCGCACTTCGGTCAGCAGTTCATCGGGCAGGAAGCCACCGCCCAGTGCGATACTGACCAGATGCTGGACCAGAACGTCCAGCGGCTGCTGCGGCGATTCGCGTGGCTCGATCAGCCGCGCGGCGACGGCGTCGTGGGCGGCGGCTGCTTCGACCAGTTCCAGGCTGTGGGTCGGCACCAGCGTGACACGCGAAGGGCGGCCCGGCGCATGGCCTGAGCGTCCGGCACGTTGCATCAGGCGTGCGACGCCTTTTGGCGAGCCGATTTGCAGCACGCGCTCGACCGGCAGAAAGTCCACGCCCAGGTCCAGGCTTGATGTACACACCACGGCCTTGAGCGCGCCTTCCTTCAGCGCACGCTCGACCCAGTCTCGGACCTCGCGGGCCAGCGATCCATGGTGCAGGGCAATCAATCCTGCCCAGTCGGGGCGTGCTTCCAGTAACGCCTGATACCAGATTTCCGATTGCGCCCGTGTGTTGGTGAACACCAGGCAACTGGCGCTGCTGTCCACCTCGGCGACGACCTGCGGCAACATGCGCAGGCCCATATGCCCGGCCCACGGAAAGCGTTCGATGGAGGGCGGCAGCAGCGTATCGACCTGTAAGTTCTTGACGATCTTGCCCTGCACGGTCACGCCGCCGTCGCCGATCAGCACCTGCAGCGCATGTTGCTGATTACCCAGCGTCGCGGAAATGCCCCACACGATCAGTTGCGGATTCCATCGCCGCAGGCGCGCCAATGCCAATTGCAGCTGCACGCCGCGCTTGTTACCGATCAGCTCGTGCCACTCGTCCACCACCACCATCTTCAGTGTCGACAAGGCGACCTGAGCGTCGGCACGGGTCAGCAGCAGTGTCAGGCTCTCTGGGGTGGTTATCAGCGCTGAGGGCAGCCGCCGGCTCTGCCGGGCGCGTTCGCTGCCGCTGGTATCGCCGGTGCGCAAGCCCACCGACCACGGGATATCCAGTTCGGCCAATGGTGCTTCGAGGGCTCTGGCGGTATCGGCGGCCAAGGCGCGCATGGGCGTGATCCACAGGATACTCAGCGGTTCAGCGGGCGGTTTGCGTTTACGAGGTTTGTTGTCAGCGGTGAGCGTATTGGCTTTGGCGAAGCGGTTGAGCGCGGCGAACCATACGGCGTAGGTCTTGCCCGAGCCGGTACTGGCATGCAGCAGGCCGGACTCACCCATCTTCACCGCTGCCCAGACCTCCTTCTGAAAAGCGAACGGCTTCCAGCCCCGGGCGAGAAACCATCGTCGAGCGAAATCGGTGGGTCTGCTCATCCGTTTGTGTGTGCTCTGAGTGGCGTTAAGTCAGAGACAGCGAAGAAAGGGTAATAGTTTTAAATGGTTATATGGCTGGAGCATGCGGAATCTCAACGATCGTGCGGTGCTCCGCGTCGCATGCGTTTCCGGACGCTCCGCGTCCTCATGGCGACGCAGAGCGTCGAGACCTGCATTCCCACGCTGGAGCGTAGGAACGATGATCTCAATATCGTGCGTCGCTCCGCGTCGCATGCCTTTCCGGACGCTCTGCGTCCTCCTGGCGACGCAGAGCGTCGAGACCTGCATTCCCACGCTGGAGCGTGCGGAACGATGATCTCAATATCGTGCGCCGCTCCGCGTCGCATGCCTTTCCGGACGCTCCGCGTCCTCTTGGCAAAGCAGAGCCTCTAGCACTGCATCCCCACGCTGGCGTGGGGACTATAGTCGTGGATATTTCAGTTCCGGTTACCAGGCGTTTCCGGTTTCATACACAAAAAGCGCTACTTCAGATTGCCACTCAAAAACTGCTGCAAGCGCTCGCTTTTCGGATTGTTGAGCACCTCGTCCGGGTGGCCGGATTCTTCGATCTGGCCTTGGTGCAGGAACACCACCTGGCTCGCAACCTTGCGTGCAAAGCCCATCTCGTGTGTCACCAGAATCATGGTCCGGCCTTCCTCGGCCAGGCCCTGAATGACCTTCAGCACTTCACCGACCAGCTCCGGGTCCAGTGCCGAGGTGGGTTCGTCGAACAGCATGATTTCCGGCTCCATTGCCAGCGCACGGGCAATGGCCACGCGCTGTTGCTGGCCGCCCGACAGGAACGCCGGGTACTGATCGGCAACACGCTCCGGCAGCCCGACCTTTTCCAGGTACTTGCGCGCGCGGGCCTCGGCTTCGGCCTTTGGCACGCCCAGTACGCGGCGTGGAGCCATGGTGATGTTTTCCAGCACGGTCATGTGCGCCCACAGGTTGAAGTGCTGAAACACCATAGCCAGCCGCGTGCGGATGCGCTGCAGTTCATCCGCGTCGGCAACGCGCATGCCGTCCTTGTCGCTGACCATGCGCACTTGCTTGCCATCCAGGCTCATTGCCCCGTCATTGGGCTGTTCGAGAAAGTTGATGCAGCGCAGAAAGGTGCTCTTGCCGGAGCCACTGGCGCCGATCAGGCAGATCACGTCACCGTTGCTGGCCTTGAGCGATACGCCTTTGAGCACTTTGTTGTCGCCATAGCTTTTGTGCAGGCCATCGATGGTCAGTTTGTACATGACAGGTCCTCAAGGAGAAAGTAGATAGCCGCTGCGATAGGCCTGGGTGCCAGCGATGTGCGCAATGACCATGCCGGCAGTCGCCATGCGGCGCAGCGAGCGGGCGTACAGCAGGCCCGCGTTCAAGGCATGGATGCAGGCCACGGTGTCGCTGATCGGGTCGATGACCTCGGCAATCAGTTGGCCAGCCTCGACGTGTTCGCCGGGCATCGCGCAGAACACCAGCAGGCCGCCGACCGGCGTAGTCACCGGTTCGACCGCTGCCAATGGCGTCGCGGGGTAGAGCAGTTCGGGCAGCGGCTGGAGTTCGCCGTCGATGATGCCAGCGTCGATCAGGTAATGAATGATGGCCTGACAGTCACGGCTGGCGAGGGCATGGTTTACATCGCCTTGCCCGCGCAACTCCAGTGTCACCGAGAAGCTGCCCATGGGGATCGGAAAGCGCTCACCGAAGCGTTGCTGCAATTGCCACCAGACCAGCGTGAAGCATTCGTCGAACGACTGGCCACCCGAGTCGGTCGCCAGCAGGCTGGCCTGCGCGCCCAGGTAGCGCGACAGCGGCTCGACTTTCGGCCAGGCTTCGGGCGTGGTGTACAGATGCTCGACCGATTCGAAATCACAGTGCAGGTCCAGCACCATGTCGGCATCGCAAGCCAGGCGCTGAAGGGTCAGGCGCAGCGATTGCAATTGGGTGTTTGCGGGTACGGCATCCAGCGCCGCTCTCAGGCTGTCCCGCACCAGTGCGACGTTGTGTTCTGCATCAGCAGTCAGCCGGGCTTCGATATCATCGCCGACCTGCGCGCCAAGGTCGCTGAACCAGCGATTGAAGTTCTGGCCGCTTTCCAGCTCGTAGCGGCCCAAAGGTGTGTCCATCAGGACCTGTTCCAGACCAATCGGGTTGGCGACCGGCACCACGACGACTTCACCCAGCAGGCGACCAGCACTTTCCAGTTCTGCCAGACGCTGCTTCAGATACCAGGCAACCAGCATGCCCGGCAGTTCGTCCGCATGCAGCGAAGCCTGGATATAAACCTTGCCGGAACCGTTTTGCGGGCCGTAGTGAAAGCTGTGGACCTGCCGGGCAGTGCCTGGCACTGGCGACAGCAAGTTATGGGTGTGATGGTGCATGTTCAGTCCTGATTAATGGGCCGGGCCGAGAAAGGCCAGCCAGCGGCGTTCGGCAAGGCGGAACAGCCCGACCAGAATGAACGTCACGGTCAGGTACATGACGGCGGCGATACCGAAGGACTGGAAGGTCATGAAAGTGGCAGAGTTGGCATCCCGCGCCACTTTCAATATGTCCGGCACCGTGGCGGTAAAGGCCACCGTGGTCGAGTGCAGCATCAGGATCACTTCATTGCTGTAGTACGGCAGCGACCGGCGCAGCACCGACGGCATGATCACGTAGGCGTAAAGCTTCCAGCCGGTCAGGCCGTAGGCTTTGGCCGCTTCGACTTCGCCGTGGGCCATGCTGCGGATCGCACCGGCAAAGATCTCTGTGGTGTACGCACAGGTGTTCAGGGTGAAGGCCAGGATTGTGCAGTTCATCGCATCGCGAAAAAACGCATCCAGCATCGGCTGTTCACGCACCGCAGCAATGCTGTAAATGCCGGTGTAGCAAATCAGCAACTGTATATAGAGGGGCGTGCCGCGAAACAGGTAGGTGTAGAACTGCACTGGCCAGCGTACCCAGCGGTTTTTCGACACCCGTGCAATCGACAGCGGGATCGACACGCAGAAGCCGATGGCGATAGAGGCGCTGAGCAGCCACATGGTCATGGCCAGCCCAGTGATATTTACGCCGTCTGTATAAAGGAAAGGTTTCCAGTATTCCTGTAACAATTCGATCATTGCTGTGCCTCCCGGCTGCCTGCGGCATAGTGCCGTTCAGCCCAACGCAGGGCGAAGTTCGAGGCGCTGGTGATCAGCAGGTAGATCAATGCCGCCAACACCAGAAAGTAGAACAACTGATAGGTACTTTTGCCGGCGTCCTGCGAGGCCTTGACCAGATCAGCCAGGCCGATGATCGATACCAGCGCCGTAGCCTTGAGCAGTACCTGCCAGTTATTGCCGATCCCCGGCAGTGCGTAACGCATCATTTGCGGGAACACAACGTAGCGAAATCGCTGGCCGCGTTTCAGTCCATAGGCCGTCGCTGCTTCCACCTGACCGCGAGGCACGGACAGAATCGCGCCGCGAAACGTCTCGGTGAAATATGCCCCATAAATGAAGCCCAAAGTGATGACACCCGCGCCAAACGGGTTGATCTCGATGTATTCCCATTCCATCGCGTCGGTGAGCATGGTCAGCCAGGTTTGCAGGCTGTAGAAAATCAACAGCATCAACACCAGATCCGGGATACCGCGGATCAGTGTTGTATAAATTTGTGCCGGAACGCGCAGCAGCGCCGAGCTCGACAGTTTGGCGCTTGCCCCGATCAGCCCGAGCAGAATGCTCAGCGCGAGGGACAGCACAGCCAGTTTGATGGTCATCCAGGTGCCTTCCAGCAACAGCGGGCCAAAGCCCTTCAGGCTGAATGCCGAGAGTCCCAGGTTTTGCATGAGTGCATCGAGCATGGATAGGCCTTGCTTTCAAAAACAGAGACGCCCATCGATCGGGCGGCGAATCATCGCCGAAATCGATGGGCGTCGGGGTGTTATTTGCCGCTGTACAGGTTCAGGTCGCCAAAATGCTTTTTCTGGATCTCGGCGTAGGTGCCGTCGTCGTGCATTGCTTTGATGCCTTTATCCAGCAGCGCTTTCAGCTCCTTGTTGCCCTTGGCGATGCCGATGGCGGTTTTGGCTGGCAGCAATTCGCTGTCGATAGGCTTGCTGACTTCGTAATCAGCACCGGCTGGCGATTTCAGGAAACCCAGTTCGGCTTGCAGCATGTCCTGGATCGAGGCGTCCAGACGACCGGAAGTCAGGTCGGCGTAAACCTGATCCTGGTTGGCGTAGGCCTTGGTGGATACACCGGCCTTGTCCAGTGCGGCCTTGGCGTAGGCTTCCTGGATAGTGCCTTGCTCATAGCCAACGGTCTTGCCTTTCAGGCTGGCCTTGTCGGCGGTAAAGCCTGCACCTTTCTTGAACACCAGCGAGGTCGGGCCGGAAAACAATTCGTTGGAGAAGTCGATGACTTTTTCGCGAGCAGGGGTCACGGTCATCGAGGAAATCACGCCGTCGAACTTGCGTGCCTTGAGGCCGGGAATCATGCCGTCGAAATCGCTTTCAACCCATTTGCAGGTGACCTTCAGCTCTTTGCAGATCGCGTTGCCCAGATCGATATCGAAGCCGACCAGGCTGCCGTCGGCGGCTTTGGATTCAAACGGCGCATAGGACGGATCAACGCCGAAGCGCAGTTCCTTGTATTCCTTGGCCATCGTATTACCGGCGGCGAGGCACAGAGCCACTGCAGAAAGAGTCAGCCATGCTTTTTTCATTGTTCAGTCCTTAAAACCTTAAATGGGGCGTTGGGAACACGCGAAGCTTGCTACCGGCAAGTGCCAGACTGGCAGAAGGTAGCAATTTCCGAACCAGAGCGATGAACGTGCGTTTGAAATGTAAGGCGTTGTCGCTATTTCGTATAAATGGCTGGCAATCTGCCGCCTTGGCATGTTTATGGGCGGGATGTTGTTCTCTGTGACTTAAACCACACCCCATTAGGCTCGCGGCGAGCGGCAGAATGGTAACGAAAAAGAACGGTTGTTGCGGGCAGGCAAACCCTGGTGGCAGGCAGTGTTTCAAAAAGGTGCACGTCAATTTACGCGCACTTTTTCGGTGCGTCAGTTCAGCAGGTCCTGTAATGACGCCAGGCTGTCGGCTTCGGCCACCGGCTTGTCCTGCCGCCAGCGCAACATGCGCGGGAAGCGCACCGCAATGCCGCTCTTGTGGCGCTTTGACAAGGCAATGCCTTCAAAGCCCAGTTCGAATACCAGCGTCGGCGTGACGCTGCTTACCGGGCCAAATTTTTCCACGGTGGTTTTACGAACGATGGCGTCGACCTTACGCATTTCCTCGTCGGTCAGCCCTGAGTAGGCTTTGGCGAATGGCACCAGCGTGCGCTCACTGGCGTCGGGCGGGCCGTCCCACACCGCAAAGGTGTAGTCGCTGTACAGACTGGCACGTCGGCCGTGGCCGCGTTGCGCGTAGATCAGCACGGCATCGACGCTGAACGGGTCGATTTTCCATTTCCACCACACGCCCATGTCCTTGGTGCGACCGACGCCGTACAGCGAGTCGCGAGCCTTAAGCATCATGCCCTCGACGCCCAGACTGCGAGAGGCTTCACGTTGCTTCGCCAGATCAAGCCAATCCTTGCCGGTGAGCACCGGGGAGGGCATCAACACCTCGCTCTGGACGCTTTCGATCAAGGTTTCCAGTTGTGCGCGACGTTCATGTTGCGGCCGGCTGCGCCAGTCATCGCCTTGCCATTCAAGCAGGTCATAGGCCAGCACTACCACGGGAACGTCGGCGAGGATCTTCTTGCCGAGTGTCTTGCGGCCAATCCTCTGTTGCAACAGGGCGAAGGGCTGAACCGAAGGTGATGCTGTGGTGGCATCACCGTTCAACGCAAATTCAGCGCTGCCATCGGGGCTTGGGTCGGGAGCTTTCCAGACGACGATTTCGCCGTCTATCACCGTGCCGTCAGGCAGGCACTGCGCCAGGCTGTGCAGCTCGGGAAAACGGTCGGTGACCAGCTCTTCGCCACGCGACCAGATCCACAAGCGTCCGTCACGTTTGACCAGTTGTGCGCGAATACCGTCCCACTTCCACTCCACCTGCCAGTTCTCGGCCGCCCCGAGCAACTCCTCGAACTGATCGGCGGGCTGTTGCAGGGAATGGGCAAGAAAAAACGGATAAGGCTGACCGCCACGTTGTGCGTGCTCATCTTCGGATTCGGGCGCGATCAGTTTCAGGTAACGCTCTGCGCTGGGCCTATGCGACAGGTCGGTATAGCCCACCAGCCTTTGGGCGACGCGCTTACTGTCGATGTCCGCCAGCGCAGCCAGTGCGCGCGTCACCAGCAGTTTCGATACGCCAACCCGGAAACTGCCGGTAATCAGTTTTATACAGACCATCAGGCTGCTGCGGTCCAGTTGCGACCAGAACATCGGCAGGCGTTCTGCCAGCTCTTCGGGCGGCAGGCCGCGCAACGGCAGCAGCTTGTCTTCCATCCAGGTGGCCAGGCCCTCGTCATTGCTGTGATCGGCCTGGGGCAGCAACAATGACAAGGTCTCCGCCAGATCACCGACCGCCTGATAGCTTTCTTCGAACAGCCACTCCGGCAGATTTGCCAGTGTCATTGCCTGCTCGCGCAACACGCGGGTCGGCACCAGTTGCCTGGGGCGACCACCGGACAGGAAGTACACAGCCCAGGCAGCATCCTCTGCAGCCGCTTTCTCGAAATAGTCACGCATCGCGGCGAGTTTGGCGTTGCTCGATGTGGTTGCGTCCAGTTGTGCGTAGAGTTCCGCGAAGGCTTTCATGACTGAGCCTCCCCCGCAGTTACCGCCTCAGGCTCTGCCGTCGCCGGATTGCTGTCTTCTTCATCGCCGTATTCGGTGCTGAAGCCTTGCGCATCCAGCCCCAGTTCGCGCAGATAGCGCACTAATATGCCGACCGAACCGTGGGTGACCATGACCCGCTCGGCACCAGTCTGCTCGATGGCCCACAGCAAGCCCGGCCAGTCAGCGTGATCGGATAGCACAAAGCCGCGATCCACGCCACGCCGACGTCGCGTGCCGCGCAGCATCATCCAGCCGCTGGCAAACGCATCGCTGTATTCGCCGAAGCGCTTCATCCAGCTGCCGCCGCCGGCAGAGGGCGGGGCGAGAATCAACGCCTGACGCAGGGCCGGATCAGTCTTTTTGAAATCGCCAGCGTATTGGGTTTCCGGAATACGAATGCCACCTTCGCGATAGACCCGGTTCAACGGCTCGACAGCGCCATGCACCAGAATCGGCCCGATCTGCGAATCAATGCCATGCAGAATGCGTTGAGCCTTGCCGAACGAGTAGGCGAACAGCACGCTGGCCTTGCCTTGGGCCGCATTGCCACGCCACCACTCGTTGATGCCTTCGAAAATCTGCGACTGCGGTGCCCAGCGATAGATCGGCAGGCCGAAGGTCGATTCGGTAATAAAGGTGTGACAGCGCACCGGTTCGAACGCCGCGCAGGTGCCGTCGGGTTCGACTTTGTAATCCCCGGAAGCAACCCAGACTTCGCCTTGGTACTCCAGCCGCACCTGCGCCGACCCCAGCACATGCCCGGCCGGGTGCAGGCTGAGTTTTACCCCGTGATGGGTGATGGTTTCGCCGTATTCCAGGGTCTGCAGGTTGATGTCCTGGCCAAGGCGCGAACGCAGAATGCCCTCGCCACTGGCCGCCGACAGATAATGCTGATTGCCGGTACGGGCGTGGTCGCCATGCGCATGGGTGATGACGGCCCGTTCCACCGGGCGCCACGGGTCGATATAGAAATCACCGGGTGGGCAGTACAAACCTTCGGGACGAGCAACGACAAGATCCATGAGGCAACCGTATGGATGGGCTTGTTAGCTATGAGCCGGGGCAGGGCGGGAAGTTCGGGGAGTTTGCGTGAGGGCTGCGTAGCGTGAGGTGCGATAAATGTCCAAAAGAACACTATCGTGCATAAAGGCGCTTTTTTGTCGCGATGGCACAGACGACGCAGAGTGCGACGTAAGTGACGGCTGAGTCCTGGCGCTGATCCGGGGCTAGCCTGGCAGGACGCCAGGCTAGCCGCACCGGGCCATGGATGGCCCGGTGCGGCGACCCCAGGATCAGTGGCAGGGCGAAGGAACCCGACGAAGTCGGGCCGGAAACAGGAGCGAGGGGATTTGCCTACTTTGGCCCCATCAAAGTAGGTCGCCGAGGGGCGAAAAGGTGACTCAAGTCGAGCCTGAATCTCACTGAATCGCAGAACGGTGTGACGCGGAGCGTCACGAAATGCATTACCACGCGGAGCGTGGGAACGATAGGCGTTCGGGAGCCTGCTCCGCGTGGCTATTGCCGCTGGAGCGTGGGAACGATAGGCGTTCGGGAGCCTGCTCCGCGTGGCTATTGCCGCTGGAGCATTCGGAAGGATAGGCGTTCGGGAGCCTGCTCCGCGTGGCTATTGCCGCTGGAGCATTCGGAAGGATAGGCGTTCGGGAGCCTGCTCCGCGTGGCTATTGCCGCTGGAGCATTCGGAAGGATAGGCGTTCGGGAGCCTGCTCCGCGTGGCTATTGCCGCTGGAGCATTCGGAAGGATAGGCGTTCGGGAGTCTGCTCCGCGTGGCTATTCCCGCTGGATCATTCGGAAGGATAGGCGTTCGGGAGAACACTATCGTGCCCATGCTCCGCGTGGGTACGCCGTTCTGGACGCTCCGCGTCCGGTTTTCGGCGCTTACTTGCCCGGCGTCAGCGTCAGGCGTTGCTTGCCGTAGCCCTTCTCATAGTTCTGCTGTTGCAGCGGGATCGACATGTATTGCCCCTTCTGCCACGGCTCAATGCTGTTGGCGTAATACGGGCTGGCCGGGTTGCCGGACTGGCCGGTGCTGATCAGGCCGGTCATAGGCTCGACAAGGCTGAAGTCGACGATCATGCGCAGGCCGGGGGCCACGTGTGTATCGAAACCTTTACCCCACTCGAAACCGGACACGTTCAGCGTGCTGTGGTCACCACCTGCCGGTGAGGCACCGCGATTGAACTCGCCGCCACCCAACTGTTTGGCGAGCGGGCTGGTCGAGGTCCAGTTGTCGCGGTGCAGTTTGCCCCATTGCCAGGCCTTGTGATCGCTGCCCAACAGGCTGTCGCCACTGGTGACAGCAGCCGCCAGACTGCGCGCCAGGATGGCTGGCTTGTCTTCTTTCTGCGGGGTTTTGACGTCATCCCAGTAAGGGCTGTCATCACGGCCCAGCAAATGGTCGGCTTGCGGCGAATACGACGAGCTGGCGTTGGCCACCAGCGCCTGCCAGGCAGGACTGGTTTCCGGGCCTAGCTCATCAAGGAAAATCTGTTTGGCGCTTTCCTGCAGAAACAGCTCGTACAGCGCAGCGTCAGCCGACGTTGCGCTGAGCTTGCCATCAAATGCCATCAGGCGCGTGAACGCTTCGCGGGCCTTGTTGCGATCCGCTTCCGGCAGGGCGTCGATAGCCTGCTTGAGCGGCTTGCTCATGCCCGGTGCCTGGAACATGGTCTTGAGTTTGGCTGCGAATGTCGTGGTCTGGTCGTACTGCATGGCGACGGTGCTGCGCAGGTCCTGCTTGCCGCTGTTGGCCAGCTCGGCAATGCGCTCGGCGCGCTCCGGGTAGCCCCACGAGTTGGAGAGCTGCATGCCGTAGCCTTTCGGAATCGTGCGCTGGTTGGCCGCCGCGAGCCAGCCCTGACGCGGGTCCTGGTCGTAAGGATGGAGCATTGAGTCGGCGAAACCGTCCCAGTCATATTTGCCATCCCAGCCCGGCGAAGGCAGCAGGCCCTGGCCTTCACGGCGGTTCGGGAAGCGGCCGGTGACCTGCCAGCCAATATTCGAGGCATCGGCGAAGATCATGTTCAGGGTAATCGCACGAATCTCGCGGCTGGTATCGAACGCCTTCTCGACGTTAGGTGCACGGGACAGATCAAAGAACGCATCCAGGCTCTTGTCGTCCTTGAAGTTGGGCACTTGCAGCGCCAGGCTCAAGCCATTGCCGGGCGGCGTTGCGCTGGCATTGAGCAATGCGCCATGACGCGTCTCGTAAACTGTTTCACGAATTGGGCTGCCGCCTTTGACCAGAAAGGTTTCCTGGTGAGAGGCTGCCGGCACCCACTTGCCATCCGCCATGTAAGAGATGCGGTTGCCTTCGCGCTTGATCTTCTCCAGAAACAGGTCCTGGTTGTCGCCCTTGACGTTGCTCATGCTCCACGCCAGCTTGCCGTTGAAACCGCTCAGGACCAGCGGCAAGCCTGCGATGGAAACACCGGACACCTGATATTTCGGTGCCCGGATCTGCACGAAGCTCCAGGCGGAGTTGAGCCCGGCAGGCAGTTGCATGTCGCTGGCCAGCAGGCTCTTGCCGCTTCGGCTGCGTTGCGGCGCGATGGCCCAGTTGCTGGAGGCTGCAACACCCAGCATGTTCAGGTCCGAGAGCTGCAAGGCGATCTTGTTCAGGTCGCTCAGGTCGTTGACCTGATTATTCAGGTTCAGGCCCTTGAGCTTGTCGGCTTCGGCAAATGGCAGTTCTTCGTCAGGGTAGGTCGGCAGCAGCCAGGCAAGTTTGTCTGCCCCGACTTTCTGCGCCAGCACCAGTGCCGAAAGCTCTTCCTGCAGGTTCACCGACAGGCTGAAATTGAGCAGGCTGAAGATCAGCGCCGAGTCTTCCGGTTTCCAGTATTCCGGCTTGTAGCCCGAACTGGCGACATCGGCCGGCAGCTTGTCGCGGTAGCGGAACAGGTAAGCGTTAACGCCGCGCGCATAAACGTCGAAGAAGCGCTTCAAGCGAGGCGAGGCGGCGTTATAAAGGTCGCTGGCGTTTTGCTTGAGGTTGACCGAGCGCATCAAACGGTCGACTTCCAGCGCGTCCGCCCCGGCCATTTCCGACAAACGGCCCTGCGCAAGCAGGCGCATTCCGAGCATCTGACCGATGCGATCACCGGCATGGATGTATCCGAGAGTGAACAGCGCATCGTGGTACGTACTGCTTTCTATCAGCGGCATGCCCATGTTGTTGCGGCGCACGGAAACGTTTTGCGCCAGCCCTTTGAGCGGAAACGTCCCGGAAGCAGGCAGTACGGTCTCGGGATCACCGCCGCCCAACTGGCAGCCGGCAAGGCTCAGGAAACTCGCCGCAGCGGCGGCAGCGCCGAATCGGGGTAGAAAATGACGAAGGGCTGGCGAGGCCATGGGCAAGCTCCTGGAGGGGTAACGTACAAAAGTCGCTACGTTAGAGAGCAGGCCGTCAGCGCGCAAGCGGGGAGGGCGAGTTTATTTCAGGATTTTGCAGAAGCTGGCCACACGCCTCTTGTTCCGCCGCGTTTGAAGATGCGCGCAAATGAAAACGGCCTGCTTATGCAGGCCGTCAGAAGAACGCTCAACGCTTTACGCGCCGTGGCACTTCTTGAATTTCTTGTCGCTGCCGCACGGGCAAGGATCGTTGCGACCCACATCTTTCAGGGTGTTGCGCACCGGTTCCTGGTGGGCGTGCCCGCAGTTCGGACCGTGCACATGGCCATGCTGGTGGTCGTGATGATCGTGATCATGGTCGTGGTTGCAATCGGGGCCATGAACATGGGCTTGCTGGTTCATCGGTTTTACTCCGCAAATAAATCTGGCGCGCATTATCCAGCAAATCGGGACGAAGCAGTATCGGCATATTTCGATTCACATATGATTGCAAATTTAAGTATGCTTATTTTTTCGGGCGTTTTTCAGCGTCTTTGTATTCTCATGCGCAGAGCCAACCTTATGACCCGACAAGAGCGTATTGCCAGGGCAATTGCCGCCAGCGGCATGAAGAAAGGGGAAATTGCCGCACAGTGCGGCGTTGCCAATTCTGCCGTCACTCAATGGATCAGTGGCGAAAGCAAAAGCCTGCGGCCAGAAAACCTCTATGCACTGGCGCGGGCCACGGGCTTTCGTGCCGAATGGCTGGCGATTGGCGAAGGGCCTGAAAAGGAAGCCCCCTTTGACGCCAACGTTGCTCTGATCGATCAACCCAACATGTCCTTTCGTTATCCGGTAATCAGCTGGGTGTCGGCAGGTTCCTGGGAGGAAGCCGTCGAGCCTTACCCCGACGGTTTTTCCGATCGCTATGAAATCTCCGATTACGACTCCAAGGGCCCGGCGTTCTGGCTGGAGGTCAAGGGCGACTCGATGACTGCACCCACTGGCGTCAGCGTGCCAGAGGGGATGATGATTCTGGTTGATACAGAAGCCGACGTGCAGCCCGGCAAGCTCGTTATCGCCAAGCTGCCCGCCAGCAACGAGGCGACCTTCAAGAAGCTGGTCGAGGACGGCGGCACGCGTTACCTGAAGCCCTTGAATCCTGCGTACAAAATGATCGAGTGCGGTGCCGACTGTCGCATCATTGGCGTGGCCGTGAGAATGACCGCCAGGCTATGAGCCTTGTTGTACAAGGCTTGCGGACGTTATCCGTCGCGACGTGAAGCGGAGCGCGTCCTACGAAGTGCTTGCGCAGGTCTTGCAGCTGGAATACTGTATTTATATACAGTTATTTTCGGGAGGCAGTCATGACTGGCACTCGTAATGGGCCGACAGGCGCGTCGTCTTATGAACAGATCGGCAAGCGTATTCAACGGCTGGTATCTGCGCCGAATGTTCAAAAGATCCAGTGGGTCACCGTAGCCCGACGCGACGATGAGCCTGAGGACAGCTGGAACGTGGTGCTCCGGGAAATCGAAGAAACCGAAGGTATCGAGGTCGATCCTCAGCCAGACGGTTCGGTAAGGATCGGCTGGCAGCGCTATATCGATAACTGAGCGTTTATAAGGTGCTGCTCCACGTTTGATGGCAAGCGTTTCACTTTATTTTTAAGCATGCTTAATTTTTTTGGTTCCAGCTTCACATACCGCCGCCGCATCGACCCGCAATACGCGCAAGGAAGCGATCAAGGGCAGGGCGGGCCCGAACGTCAACCAGGATGACCCTCATCAACCCGTTCCCTGCCATTCGAATGGCAGGCTCTCAGCGTCTGAATTTCTGTGTTCGTGAACGGCTGTATCTCTTGAGCGGAGTCAGGTCCGATGGATATCTTGAATGGTTTGGCAGACAGGGGCGAATGGCTGGTCGCCGGTCTGGTGGGTGCAATCATCTCTGGCTGGTGGCATAAGGCAGGCTTGCTCGACTGGCGTGCCTGGCTGGTTTTCTTGATCACTGGCGTGGCCTGTGCGGTGTTTCTCACCGGCATTGCCAGTGATTATCTTGGCGTGGCCGACCCTCGCAACACCACAGGCGTGGGCTTTCTGCTGGGCTCGTTTGGTGGAGCGCTGATCAGCGCAATCAATCGGGCATTGTGGGCGGCGGATATCTGGAAGTTTCTGCTGGAGCTGATCAAGGGCAAGCTGGGCGGTTAGGCCGCCTGCTTATTTTCGTTGAATCAGCTCCTCTGGTGCCACATCGCCGGTTTTGCCGATCCGTACGTTGTGCCTGAACAGCATGCCGGTCTTGAGCTTGCCTTCAAGCCGGTAATGGATCAGCTCATCAGGTTTTTTAAGCAGTTGAGCGATGTATTTCGCGTACCGCCAAAGGTTGGTACGAACAGGCACCACAAAGGTTTTCCGGCTATGCGCATCGACGAAAAACCAATCACTGAATTGGTCGTCTGCGAGCACAACGTCATTGAGCGAGATCTTGTAGTTCAGGCCGCGCACGAACAGGTCCGAGTCGTTGGGATTATCGACCTCGAAATACAGCTTGAAATCCTGTTGTGTCAGCCTTGCCTTGACCACCTGGACTTTGAGCAAATGCACTTCCGGATCCTGGACGCTGTCAAAGCTCAGTAACGAGCATCCGCTGAGACCGAACATGATCAGCGCGAGGCTTATGATTCTTGTAATGTGCGCCTGAAAAAACATGGATGTGCTCCGTTTGACGCCTGAGTCTACCAACTCGACGGTCAAGGGTAACGCGCTTGTTGCGCTGTCTGACGCTACGCCATACTTTTTATTGACGTGCTTACCGGTGTCTCCATGAGTGTCTACGAAATTGTCTTCAGTGCCGAACTGGTCGCCGGAGCCCAGCCCGAGAAGGTCAGGGCCAACCTTGGCAAGCTATTCAATGCCGATGCCGAGCGTCTGGAGCTTCTGTTCTCCGGGCGCCGACTGGTCCTGAAAAACAATCTCGACGCGGCAACCGCTGAAAAATACCGCGCAACGCTGGAGCGTGCAGGCGCACGGGTCCATGTGCTGGAAATGAATACCCCGCTGCCCATGGAAGAGGTCGAACTGGCACCGCCGCCCGACGCTCCTACCTGGTTGCGTAAATCCCAGGCCACCCCGCAGTCGGGTACGGGCCGTCTGCAGATCAAACCGCGTGACGCGTATATGGCTGCTTTCGAAAGTGTCGATGCGCCGGATTATTCGGTGGCCGAAGCGGGGGTCGACCTGCTGCCTGCCAAACCTCAGCCCGCTGCGCCGCTGCTGGATCTTTCCCGATTTAGCCTGGCACCGGTGGGCAGCGACATGGGCCATGTCGAAAGGCCCGAGTCACAAGCTGCTCCCGATACTTCTCACCTGAAGGTCATTCCGGAGTAATGCCGCAGGTCAACTGAATCCTGAAACGGAATTATTTTCAATCAGCTCTGTTACTTTCGAACTTTCGCTCGGCTAACAGGCATTGAGAAATATTCCATCAGGAGTTGCCCGATGTCCCGTTCGTTAGACACCCTTCTGCGTCCCAGTCTGTTGGCCGTGGCGATTGCACTGTGCACGCCTCTGGTAAGCCCGCTGCTGATGGCCGCGCAGCAGGCCAGCGTGGTTGCCTATGACCTGCCTGCAGGCCCTCTGGCGACCATGCTGAACCAGATTTCCAGCCAGGGTGGTCTGGCATTGAGCCTCGATCCTGCGCTGGTTGCTGGCAAAACAAGCGCGGCGGTGAAGGGGAATTTCGACGCTGCGACAGCCTTGCGTGAGGCGTTGCGTGGCAGCGGCCTGCAACTGGTGCAGAGCAGCGCCGGGACCTACACGCTGATGGTCATGGAACAGAACGCCTTGAACCTGTCGGATGTGAACATCAATGCCAACAGCGCGCCCGCCGAAGGTTCGGAAGCAGCCGGTTATCGCAGTGAGAACATCAGCAGCGTCGGTGTACTGGGCGGCATGAAACTGCAGGACGCGCCTTATTCCATCAGCGTGACGCCTCAGGCTCTACTGAAAAACATTCAGGCCACCTCGCTGGACGATGTCATCAAGCACAACCCATTCACCCAGATGTACTCGCCGACCAGCGCCGGTTATGCCAGCGCCGTCAACATTCGTGGTTTCAGCAGCGCGGGCAGCCTGAACATCGCCAATGACGGCTTGCGCTTTACCAATGGTGCTGATGGCAGCAACTACATTGAAGAGATGGAACAGCTGGAAGTCATCACCGGCCTGACCGGTTTCCTGTATGGCCCGGCCTCGCCAGGCGGGCTGGTCAACTACGTCATCAAGCGCCCCACTTACGAACGCTATAACAGCGTCACGCTGGGCAATGCCGGTGGCGAAAACTACTACCTGCATGGCGATTTCGGCGGGCCGATCGACAGCGAAGGCAAGTTTGCCTATCGCCTGAACGTGTTGACTCAGGATGGCGAAACCGCTGTCGACATGAACAAGCGTCGTCGCGAAATGATTTCCCTGGCGCTGGACTGGAACGTCTCCGACGACCTGCTGGTGCAGTTCGACGCTTCACACAAAAAGACCGAAATTCGCGGCCTGACCAGCTATTGGTACTTTGGTGATCAGTCGTTACGCCCAAGCGCAGCCTCGCTGGACAACGACAAACTCTACAGCCAGAAGTGGTCGTTTTCCGATTATGAATCCGACAAGGCGGGCGTACGCGCCAAATGGCGCTTGAACGATACATTCACCTTGCGCGGGGCCTTTGCAGCCCAGCAGTACACTTCGGAAAACACCTACACCGGGCCGACGGTTTACAGCGCGGGTCTGTATTCGCAGCCGTTATACGCTTTCGCACCGATCGAAACCGAAGAAAAGACCGGCTCGCTGTTTCTGGATGCAGCATTCGATACCGGCTTTCTCGGCCACAAAGTCACGATGGGGTACCAGGGCAACACATCTCGCCAGAAGCAGTACGAAGACCACATCCCGTACACGCCTGGTCAGCCTGGTCCGCAATACACCTCGCCAGTCGGCACGATACCGCTCGACCAGACACCTCAGGTCGGCAAACCGTCGTACTCGATTGGCCACGGCAACCAGCGTCTAGCCAATAGCTCGGAGAGCAACAACTTCCTGATCGGCGACATCATCACCTTCAACGAGCAGTGGTCGGCGATTCTTGGCGTGACCAACACGCAGATCAAGACTTACGCCAACGAGTTCGTTTACGCCAAGGCATTCGGCTCCGCAGAGACCGAGACCAAATACAACGAAAGCAAGACCTCGCCGAACATCTCGCTGGTCTACAAGCCGCTGCCGTGGCTGACCACTTACGCCACCTATATAGAAGGTCTGCAATCCGGCGGTGTCGCCCCGAGCGGCGCAGCCAATGCCGGCCAGGCAAGTCAGCGAGCAATACGAGATCGGTGCCAAGGCGACGTTGGGTGAAACCCTGTTTACCCTGGCGCTGTTCAACATCGAGAAGCCCAACGGCTACACCACGGCCTCGAGTATTTACGTAGTGGACGGGCGTCAGGAAAACAATGGTCTGGAGTTCAGCGTGACCGGCAAAGTCGTTCCGGAGCTGACACTGGTCGGCGGCTTTACCTTGCTGGACCCGAAGATCAAGAAAACCGGCATTGCCGCGGATGAAGGCAACGCACCGACCAACGTCGCCAAACAACTGGCCAAGGTCTATGCCGAGTACGACATCAACCCTGTGCCTGGGCTGGCGGTAACCGGTGGAGCGTTTTATACCGGCAAGCAATACACCGACCAAAGCAACGAAAACGACCTGCCGTCCTTTACCACCTTCGACGGTGCCCGCTATCGCATGCGCGTCTCGGAAAACGACCTGACCCTGCGGGTCAACGTCAGCAACCTGACCAACAAGGAATACTGGCTCAACAGCAGCTACCTGGGCGACCCGCGCACTGTAGCGTTCTCGGCGCAGCTGGAGTTCTGAGTCAACCCGATCCACCTGATACGGCAGACCGCTGTGTGATGTAGAGCGTGGGCTGGCCACTGCCACAGAAGTGCTTTTCGATCACGATGGTACTGACGACGCAGAGTGCGACGTTAGTGACGGCTGAGTCCTGGCGCTGATCCGGGGGATGCGAGGCAGGACGCCGAGCAAGCCGCACCGGGCCAAGGATGGCCCGTTGCGGCGCCCCCCCGGATCAGTGTCAGGGCGAAGGAACCCGACGAAGTCGGGCCGGAAACAGGAGCGAGGGGATTTGCCTACTTTGGCCCCATCAAAGTAGGTCGCCGAGGGGCGAAAAGGTGACTCAAGTCGAGTCTGAATCTCACTGAATCGCAGAACTGTGTGACGCAGAGCGTCACGAAAGGCATTACCACGCGGAGCGTGGGAACGATATTCACCATCGTGCGACGTTCTGAACGCTCTTGATGGTGCGGCGCAGGGCTCACGCACGGCATTCCCACTCTGGAGCGTGCGGAACGATCATCTCGACTATCTCAGACCACGTAAGGCGAGCAGCATTTCTTGAATTTCTGTTCGCTGCCACACGGACACGCGTCATTGCGGCCGGCCTTGAGCGGGACCGTGGAATCGATGAAATACCAGCGGCCCTGATTCTGCACGAACGACGAGCGTTCCTTGTGGCTGTGTTCACCGTTACCGTCGTGCCAGCGGGCAGTGAAGGTCACAAAAGCATGCTCGGGCTTGCCGCCGAATACCTCAGAACTTTCTACCTCCAGCCCCAGCCATGTGCTCTGCGCGCTCCACTGGGCGATGGCCTCACGGTTCAACCCGCTTTGCTGAACAGGCAACGTTGTCTGGACCAGATAATCAGTCAGCCCCAGCACGTAGGCGCTGTAGCGCGAGCGCATCAGCTTTTCCGCGCAGGGCGCAGGCTGACCTGCGTGATAGCGACCGCAGCAGGCCAGCAACAGATCGCCGCTGCCGCACGGGCAAATAGCACTACTCATAGGTCACCACCAATACTTTCCAAAATTCTCCGGGTTGGCCCAATACTTCGCGTTCAGCCAGTCGGGCACCTGTTTGTATTCGCGCAGGTCGTAGGTGAACAGGTTGAGCACTTGTTCGTCGCGGGTGAAGCGTTCGCTGGATTGCAGGGCCAGCGAGAAAAAGTCGGTCTCCTGCCAGCCGCAGGCCTGCAAGTCGGCCAGCACCGCAATGCGGCTGGCGTTAAGGTTGCGGATACCGCCCAGCAGCTCCAGACCAGTGCGCTTGGGGATGTGCTCCAGGCAATCGACCACTAGCGCCAGGTCGAAACGTTGCGCCGCCAGATTTGCGGGCAGGGGGCCGGGTTCGGCCAGCGCCACCTCGGTCTGCGGGTGTGCTTCCTGAAAGGCTTGCAACGCAGGGAACGCCTGAGCGCCGATCAACAGCAGACGCTGGGGGGCGTAACGGTCGAGCAGGGCAGCCAGCGCTTGCTGCGGCGTGCGGGATGAGTAGCCGACGGTCATCGAAAGTCCTCTGGTTGACTGACAAGACTAGCCTGCCGGACCCGCTCTGAACAGCCGTCAGTATCAGGCGAACGCCCACAGACTGACGACAACGATCTATGCTTGATCTTTTTCAATACACTGCTGGCATATTCGGCGTACAGCACGTCTACTGTGCGGCGACGAAAAGCGCGCGCAGACTGCGCTTTCGTAACGGATCATGACAAGGGGGCAGGCGATGAAGGTGTTTTGGGGGCTGGGAAAAATCTTGATGCTGGGCTTCTGGCTGGTAGTCCTGGCCAATGCGGTCATTGAAGCGCCCAGCCCGTTTGGCGTGATGATCGACATGGCGGGTGCCGTACTGTTGTTGACTCACTTGCTCGAACTGATCCTGTTCAACGGCAGCCTGCGCGGTCGCAGGCATCCCTGGCGCGACCGGGGCAAAATCATCCTGTTCGGCATTTTTCATGTTCAATCCATCGGCCGTTCGGCCACAGGGCACTCTCATGCGTAAGCTCGTTCTGCTGGCAGCACTGTTCAGCCCTCTGGCCATGGCTCAGGCGATTATCGTCGCGCCACACTCGCTCATGCGTCTGCCTGGCAACAGCAGCGTTTTGCAGGTCGAGCGCCTTGAAGTGGCCGACTACGGCACCCTGCTGATCCCGGCCGGTATCGATGACGTGAAGATCGGCGAACTGGTGCTAGGGCACGAAGCGCGGATTGCCATCGTCCCCGGTGTACAGGCGTTCAACCTCGTCGTGGTGCATGGTGAATTCGGCACCGGCAGCCAGATCACTGCGCGAGGCGCTCCGGGTACCTTCGAGAAGCCAGCACTGCCGGGGCGCAATCTGACCCTGCGTCTACAGAGCCTGAATGCCGAACAACTGTCGATCAATGCACGCGGCGGCGCGGGCAGTCCAGGCTACGCCGGGCTCGATGGCGGCACGGGCGAAGAGCCGGGCTGTACCTGGGGCCAGGCTGGGCGTGGTTACAACGGCGATAGTGGCGGCAACGGCCACGACGGCGCAGCAGGTGCGCAGGTTCGTCTGGAGCTGCCACAGAGCTTTCCGGCCGAACGTATCAAGGTGAATGTTGCGGGTGGCGCGGCAGGCAAGGGCGGTGAAGGCGGCAAGGCAGGCAAGGGCGGCGCTTCGAAGGGCTGCATCGTCTACCGCGCGGATGGCGGCAAGCCTGGCAGACCGGGCGAACCTGGCCTGCCAGGCGTTGCAGGGCCAGCAGGCAGTTTGATTCTGCAGCGCCTGTAACCTTCACCAGCTGTCGTCCTTCTAGAGATTGCCCGGGATCAGGCTCAAGGCCATGATCCGGGCAGTCATTACGGCAGCGCGCTTACTGCGGCACGCCTTTTTCCCAGTTCTTCCAGTCACCGACAATGGCCTGCACCAGCGGGTTACCGGTGCGGTACAGGTTTTCCAGTGCTGGTACGAAGGCCCCCTGATCGGCGTACTTGAGCAGGTTGTCCACCTCGCTGTAACCCGGATACGGACGGTCGAAATCGGAACCTGCGCGCACCACGGCCAGTCGATTGAGGTCTACCTTGCCTGCCTTGCTGGCGCGTAACAGGGCTTCGTACGTAGAGTTGTCTTCCTGCTGGGTGGTGCAATACACGCCTTTGCCGTCGGTCAGCAGCCTGGTCCAGACTTCCGCCCGCTCACTCAGACGCGTTCCGGAAAACCACGTGTTGCCCGCCAGCGTATCGCACTGCGTCACCTGCGGCGGCTGATTGGCCGGGGCGTAAGGGTACTTGACGCGCCAGGCGGCGGATTCCTTGCTCTCGCTGAGCGTCACTTTTTGCGACAGGGCGAAGGCCTTGGCCTGAAGTTTGGGGTTCAGCTCGAAGACTTCAGTCTTGTAGTCCAGCGGCGGCTTTTCGTTCGGACCTTTGGTGTTGATACCCAGGTAACCGGTCGGCCAGTCCTTGGGCACGTCGCGCGAATCGATTTCCCACTGCGTGCCGAACTCCACCAGATAATGCGCCCATGCAGTGGTGCTGAGCGTGCCGTGGTGCGGGTTGATCCCGGCAATGCCAGCAACGATGAAGTAGGTCTTGCGCAGGTCGAATTGCGGCGATAGCGCCAGCGCCAGTGTCGACGCGGCAGCATTGGTCTGGCCCATGCCGGTGACCATCAGGCAGACGTCCTGAGCGTTGCAGCGGATGGCCGGATACTCGGCGGCAAGGCCGGGCACCTGGATCTCCTTGGTCAGATGCAGCCGGTCGATCCAGTTCTGCGCTTCGGGCGCAAACATGGCGACCAGCATGACCTTGGGCGTGACTGGCGTAACCGGCGCGGTGGCTGCCCAGAGGGCAGGGCTAAGCAGGGCCAGTGTGGCGCCAAGTGTGTTGCGGGTGATGTGTTTCATGAAAACTCCTGTCGTCATAATCAGTTTCAGAACTGGTAACCCACGCCTGCGTAATATCCCCAGCCGTCGGAGCGCGCACGGAAGTTGCCTTCGCCGAAGTTCAGCTCGCTGCCGTCCTGCCAGTTGCCGCCGTTGTGGAAGTAACGACCCACCAGGGTGAAGCGCAGGTGCGTGAAGGCGTAAAGCAGCACGTTGGTGGCGACTGTGGAGTTGCCAGTGCGTGCCGGATCGTTCTTGAGGTCCGAACCGAAATCGAAGTTGGTGAAGCCGATGTACGTCAGCGAAGCGCCGTTGTCGAATTTGCTGATCGGTACGATGTATTTGAGCTGGGCGCGATAGCCATCCCACGAATATTCGTTGCTGGCACCGTAGTTCTCCCACTGGTAGCGGCCATAGAAGTTGGCCGACAGATTGACCCGCGAGTGGGTGTCGATGTCAGTGCCAATGCCGCTGTACAGGGTGTTTGCACGGTTGGCCGAGTTGCTGCCGTGGTCGTAGATCCAGTCAAAGGCGACGTACCATTCCTTGAACGGCCCGACGGCCAGACTGCGCCCGGCCAGATAGTCGATGGAGATACGTGGCTCATGCTCCATGAACAATGGCGAGCCATGATCCCAGACGCCTTTGTCATTATCATTGCCGATGCCGAGGATCTTCGGCACGTCGACATAGCCATAGAGCTCAAACGGCCCCTTGCGGCCGAAGTACTCGTACTCCAGATAAATGTCATCGTTGGGCTTGGGGCCGAAGCTGATGTCCTTGCTGCCGATCAGCGTCAGGTCCTGGTTGAACCAGTCTGAAAAGTACGCGCCTTTGCCTTCCTTGGGCGAGGCGGGCGGGCTGAGTGCTTCGCCTTGAGCCGAGTCTTCGGCGGCGGGGGGCTGTGCCAGGACGCTGGTGCATGGCAACGCCGCAGCGGCGGCGAACAACAGAGGCATGAGGAATGTTGAGGGCGTTGCGGATCGAGTGAATGGCGGCTGTGGCATTGAAGCTCCTTTTCGTGGGCGCGTACTGCTGATCGCAAACGTTTGCACAGCCCATGCCAAAGTGTTTCAAGATGTTGAATGGCTTGGATATCAGGCACAGAAGATGACCGATCGGGCAGGAAACTGCCCGCAAGCTGTGCGCGGTGTCACCGCCAGTGCCCCGCGATGTTCCGTTTTGCCTCAAAGGCCCGGACGGGCGGCTGCCAATATCACCACTGCCAGGCCGATAATCAGGTTGATGCCGACCAGCCTGCGAATGTAACCGAGTGCTGCTGCGCCTTCGGCCCATTGTTCGGCGTCCACGGCGCGACGCAACTCCGGCAACTGCAATGAATGGATACGCAGGAACAGCGCAACCATCACCACGTACAGGCCCATCATGATCTGCACATAGCGCGGCGCAGTTTCAAAGCCGGTGAAGTTCAGCTGGATCATGCCGATGCCGGTAATCGGCAGCAGCACCACGGCTGCCCAGACCCAGACGAAGAAGCGTGGAAACACCTGGACCCACACTTTCAAGCGAGAAGGGCCTTCAAGTGCTGCAATGACTGCTGGACGCAAGACCATCCAGGCGAAAAACATCCCGCCAACCCACACCAGGGCAGCCAGCAGATGCAGCGTATAGACAGTAGAAAAAGCGGTCATCGGACACTCCGTTCTGCGCGGATGGATTTAGCGCGCTATGATAGCGCCCACTCAGAACTACTGAAAATTTATCCAGCCTTTTTAGCCGTGCCCCCGAACCGAAGCCAATGATCAGTACCGAACTCAAAACCCAGATCCAGGGCGCTTACTCGCGTTTCCTCGAAGCCAAGAGCCTCAAGCCACGCTATGGCCAGCGATTGATGATCGCTGAAGTTGCCAAGGTGCTGGGGGACATTGACACCGATGAAGAGGGCCGTCGTTCGGGCGATCCTGCGGTAGTGGCGGTCGAGGCCGGGACGGGCACCGGCAAGACCGTGGCGTATGCCATCGCGTCGATCCCCACCGCCAAGGCGGCAGGCAAGCGGCTGGTAATCGCCACCGCGACCGTCGCCTTGCAGGAGCAGATCGTCTACAAGGACCTGCCGGACCTGATGCGCAACAGCGGTCTGAATTTTACCTTCGCGCTTGCCAAGGGCCGCGGCCGTTACATGTGCCTGTCGAAACTCGACGCGTTGCTGCAGGAGAGCGACGCGACCAACGCGACTGCGCAGCTTTTCGAGGAAGAAGGCTTCAAGATCGAGGTCGATGAAGCCAGTCAGAAGCTGTTCACCAGCATGCTGCAGAAGCTGGCGGGCAATAAGTGGGACGGTGATCGCGACAGCTGGCCTCAGGAACTCGCCGATCAGGACTGGGCGCGGCTGACCACCGATCACAGCCAGTGCACCAACCGGCATTGCCCCAACTTTCAACAGTGTGCTTTCTATAAGGCGCGCGAAGGCATGGGTAAGGTTGACGTGATTGTCACCAACCATGACATGGTGCTGGCGGACCTCGCGCTTGGCGGCGGCGCCGTGCTGCCCGACCCGCGTGACACGCTGTACGTTTTCGACGAAGGCCATCACCTGCCCGACAAGGCCATCGGCCACTTCGCTCATTACACCCGACTGAAATCCACCGCTGACTGGCTTGAACAGACAGCCAAGAACCTCGCCAAGCTGCTGGCCCAACACCCGCTGCCCGGCGATCTGGGCAAGCTGATCGAGCAGGTGCCGGAGCTGGCCCGCGAGATCAAGGGGCATCAGCAGTTCATGTTCGGTGCCTGCGAGCAACTGGCAGATTTCCGCGCCGGTGAAGACATGCAGGGTCGCGAGCGGCCCCGTCACCGCTTTGTCGGCGGCGTGATTCCCGAGCACATCCGCGAGATGGGCATCGAGCTCAAGAAGGGCTTTGCGCGCCTGGACGATCTGTTTACACGCCTGACCGAGCTGCTCAAGGAAGGCATGGATGGCGAAGTCAACATCGGTATCGCCAGCCATCAGGCTGAAGAGTGGTACCCGCTGTTCGGCAGCCTGCTGGCCCGCGCCCACGGTAACTGGGAGCTGTGGACCGCCTTTACCGCCGAAGACCCGGAAGACAGCCCGCCCATGGCGCGCTGGCTGACCCTGGCCGACAGCGGTGCAATGTTCGATATCGAGGTCAATGCCAGCCCGATCCTGGCGGCGGAAATGCTGCGTCGCAACCTGTGGAACATTGCCTACGGGGCGCTGGTGACTTCAGCGACCCTGACCGCGCTGGGCAAGTTTGATCGTTACCGCATGCGTGCCGGCCTGCCCAAAGGGGCGGTGACCGCCGTGGTGCCAAGCCCGTTCCATCACGCCGATGCCGGTGTGCTGCGCGTGCCGGACCTCAAGGCCGACCCGCGTGACTCGGTGGCCCATACCGCAGCGATCATTCGTGACCTGCCCGGGCTGGTGGAAGGTTCGCGAGGCACGCTGGTGCTGTATTCGTCGCGCAAGCAGATGCAGGACGTTTTCGACGGCCTGGACCGTGACTGGCGCAAGCAGGTGTTCATCCAGGGCAACCTGTCCAAGCAGGAAACCCTCAACAAGCATAAGGCGCGGGTCGACAGCGGCGAGTCCAGCGTACTGTTCGGGCTGGCCAGCTTCGCCGAGGGTGTGGACTTGCCCGGTGCGTACTGCGAGCACGTGGTCATCGCCAAGATTCCGTTCGCGGTGCCCGACGACCCGGTCGAGGCTGCGCTGGCCGAGTGGATCGAAGCGCGTGGTGGCAACCCGTTCATGGAAATCGCCGTGCCCGATGCCTCGTTGCGTCTGGTGCAGGCCTGCGGCCGCCTGCTGCGTACCGAAGAAGACCGCGGCACTATCACGCTGCTGGACCGACGCGTCGTCACCCAGCGTTATGGCAAGGCGATTCTCAACGCATTGCCGCCGTTTCGCCGCGAGATTTCCTGAATAACAGCTGTCGGTTGACTCGGGTCTGTTCCCAAAGCGCCCGATCGCTGGAACAATATGCGCCCATTCGGCCTGTCATCAGGCCCAGTACCGTCAGTCAGGAGTCAGCCGTTGCAGATCCAGGGTCATTACGAACTTCAATTCGAAGCAGTACGTGAAGCCTTTGCGGCGCTCTTTGACGACCCTCAGGAGCGCGGCGCTGCCTTGTGCATTCAGGTCGGCGGCCAGACCGTCATTGATCTGTGGGCGGGCACGGCCGACAAGGACGGTGCCGAGGCGTGGCACACCGACACCATTCTCAACCTGTTCTCCTGCACCAAGACCTTCACCAGCGTGGCGGTATTGCAGCTGGTTGAAGAAGGCAAGTTGAAGCTGGACGAACCCGTCGCCAGGCTCTGGCCCGAATTCGCCGCGGCGGGCAAGGCATCGATCACTTTGCGTCAGCTGCTCTGCCATCAGGCCGGTTTGCCTGCGCTGCGCGAGCAATTGCCTGCCGAAGCTCTTTACCAGTGGGACACCATGACGGCGGCGCTGGCGGCCGAAGAACCTTGGTGGACGCCGGGGCAGGGTCACGGTTACGCGGCAATCACCTATGGCTGGCTGGTAGGCGAGGTGCTGCGTCGTGCCGATGGTCGAGGCCTGGGGGAATCCATTGCCGCGCGTATTTCTCGCCCGCTGGGGCTGGATTTTCATGTGGGCCTGGCGGATGACCAGTTTCATCGTGTTGCCCATATCGTTCGAGGCAAAGGCAACACCGGTGACGATGCCGCTCAGCGCGTACTGCAAGCCACGATGCGCGAGCCAGCCTCCATCACTGGCAAGGCGTTCACTAATCCGCCGTCGATCATGACCAGCACCAACAAACCCGAATGGCGCCGCATGCAGCAACCGGCGGCCAACGGCCACGGCAATGCGCGCAGTCTTGCCGGTTTCTATAACGGTTTGCTGGATGGCAGCCTGCTTGAAGCAGACATGCTCAACGAGATGACCCGTGAGCACAGCCTCGGTCAGGACAGGACTCTGCTGACCTCGACCCGCCTGGGCCTGGGCTGCATGCTTGACCAACCGACCGTTGCCAATGCGACCTATGGTCTTGGTCCCAAGGCGTTTGGCCATCCCGGGGCAGGCGGTTCGGTCGGGTTCGCCGATCCTGATTACGAGGTTGCTTTTGGCTTCGTTACCAACACCTTGGGTCCGTACATTCTGATGGACCCACGTGCGCAGAAACTGGTCGGGATCCTGCGTGAGTGTTTGCAGTAAGTATCGGCCATAAGTGCTTGTTTCATACCGACTGTCAGTTAAATGGCTGTAACAGGAACCGTACGACGGTTTCTTTTTCCAACTGCATCTTTATGCATGTTATACCGGCGTAGTCACGTCCTTCTGTCTGATCAAAACCGTTGCGGGTTATCCATGTCGTCTAATAAAAGCCTCGTTCTCGCCCTGTGTATCGCCGTTACCGGCTGTGCTCAAACCCCTCAATCCGACTCTGCTGCAACCGGAGGCCATTGGTGGCAGTTCGGTTCAGGCAGCGAGTCTGCTGATGCAGGCGCTGCTGCAAAGGCTCCGGCACCAAGCCTGGCACCTGCTCCGGTCGCCAAGGCCGCTGCAGCACCGGCAGCACCTGCGGCTGGCGCTGAAAACAGCGCGCCTTGGTACTGGCCGTTCGGCTCGAAAGATAAAGCGCAGGCCAAACCTGATTCCGTGGCCGACAAGACTGCCGACAAGCCAGCTGCGCCTGCGCTGGTAGCCAAGTCGGAAACCGACAGCAAGTGGTGGTGGCCGTTCGGTAGCGAGGGCAAGAAGGACGAGCCTAAAGCGCTGCCGATGCCTGACCCGAAAGTGACCCAGGCCTGGCTGGACGAGTACGAGCCGCGTCTGCGCGCTGCAATCAAGGACAGCCCGTTCCAGCTGGAGCGTCGCGAAGACCTGCTGGCAATCACTGCACCGGTCGACAGCTCGTTCAACCCTGACCGTCCTGCGATGCTGCTGCCCAACACGCTGGGCCCGATCACGCGACTGGCAAAGGTGGTCGAAGGCGATCAGAAAACTGCCGTGCTGATTCTCGGTCATGCCGACACATCGGGACCTACCGAAGCCAACCAGAAGATCAGCCAGGAACGCGCGCAGTCTGTTGCCGCGATTTTCCGTCTCAGTGGCCTGGAGCGTAATCGTCTGAGCCAGCGTGGGATGGGTGCCGTGATGCCACGTGCCGCCAACGACAGCCTGCAAGGCCGTGCACTCAACCGTCGTGTTGAAATCCTCATGACGCCGCAGGACACCATGCGCGCGCTGATGGCCCGTTATGCGTTGCCGCCGGTTGCTCCAGTCATGGTTGCCACCCAGGACGTCAAGCCAGTAGCGCCAGCACCTGCTGCCGCGCCTGCCAAGAAAGCCGCCGTGGCGAAGAAAGACACTGCCAAGAAAGCGCCTGCCAAGGCCAGCACTGCCAAAAAGGCCGCGCCTGCCAAGACCACCGCAGCAGCTAAAAAACCGGCAGCGACCAAGGCCCCGGCCAAGGCGCCCGCCAAGAAAGATGACAGCCAGGCCATTAACTGAGGCCTGGTTACCTCACGACTTTCGTCTCCACGCTCCGCGCTTTGCGTTGTGCACAAGTCCTGAATAGCCTGAAAAACAAGGCTTTCAGGCTTCTGCCCGGAGGGCGTGGGAGCGAACTTGTTCGCGAAAAGGCCGGTACAGTCTCCGAAACGTATCGTCTGAATCACCGTCTTCGCGAACAAGTTCGCTCCCACCGCCTTCGGCCAGAATCAAAAACGAATGTGTGATAACGGCGAGCGCCGAGCCTCGTAACGAGAGTTAGCTAACGTTCATGATATCTGCGCAGGAATGAAACCATGACTCAGACCCTGGCCGACATGCGCCGTGATTACACCCGCGACGGGTTGACCGAAGCGCAATCACCGGACGAGCCCTTCGCGCTCTTCCATACCTGGTTTGACGACGCTGTAAAGACCGAACAACCACCTGTCGAGGCCAATGCCATGACCCTGGCAACGGTTGATGAGCAAGGACGTCCGCATTGCCGTGTCTTGCTGCTCAAGGGGCTGGACACGCAGGGTTTCACGTTCTTCACTAACTACGAAAGCGCCAAGGGCCAGCAACTGGCTGCACGTCCATTCGCGGCCATGACGTTTTTCTGGCCAACGCTGGAGCGTCAGGTGCGTATCGAAGGCCGGGTCGAGAAAGTCAGCGCGCAGGAGTCCGATGCTTATTACCAGGTGCGTCCTCTGGGCAGCCGTTTGGGTGCTTGGGCCTCACCCCAAAGTCGCGTGATCGCAGATCGTGACGAGCTGGAAGGTCTGATCAGACAGACGGAACAACGCTTCGCAGACACCCAGCCACACTGCCCCGAGCACTGGGGGGGCTACCGCCTTTTGCCTGAGCGAATCGAGTTTTGGCAGGGTCGCTCCAGTCGACTTCACGACCGTTTGAACTATCGTTCGGTAGACGGCAGGTGGACGCGCGAGCGCCTTGCGCCCTGATTGAATTATTCGTCCGGGCCATCGTCTGAGCGTTATGCAGGTGGGCCGCTGTATGCCGCCTGAATGAACTTAAATTGCAGGATCGGGGCCGTGACAGCACCTTTGTCAGGTAGTCTAATGGCCACTGATTCCTCTGGAGATTCCCTTATGCGCAAGTCCGCTCTTCTGGTTGCTTCGTTCACTGCCATGGCATTGATGCTGGGCGGCTGTGCCTCAAACCTGACCGGTGATTCCTATTCCCGCGATGAGGCCAGGACCGTACAGACCGTCCGTATGGGCACTATCGAATCCTTGCGTCCGGTTAAAATCGAAGGCACCAAGACTCCGATTGGCGGGGCTGCGGGTGCGGTCGTCGGCGGCGTAGGTGGCAGCGCTATCGGTGGCGGTCGCGGCAGCATCGTGGCTGCGGTAATCGGCGCGGTGGCCGGTGGTCTGCTGGGTTCAGCGACCGAAGAAGGCCTGACCCGTACGCAGGGTGTTGAAATCACCGTGCGTGAAGATGACGGCAGCATGCGTGCCTATGTGCAGCAGGTTCAGGAAAACGAGATTTTCCGTGTCGGCGAGCGCGTACGCATCATGAGTGTCAACGGCACAAGCCGCGTCACTCACTGATTTGCAGCACCGCACAGCAAAACCCCGAGCCGCAATGCTCGGGGTTTTTTATTGCCAGGCGTGAATATCGTGCCAATGCTCACGAAGACGATGTATCGAACGCCCTATTTCTTGGGGGTGTCGCGGCCTCTTCGCGAGCAAGCTCGCTCCCACAAGACTTATGTATAACGATGGTCATTCTGAGGTCAGCCCTCAATCCCCAGCATGTCCCGCACCAATGCTTCGGCAACCCGAATGCCGTCTACGCCAGCCGAGAGAATCCCGCCCGCATAGCCAGCGCCTTCACCGGCCGGGTAAAGGCCTTTGGTGTTCAGGCTTTGCAGGGTCGGTCCGCGGGTAATGCGCAGCGGGGCCGAGGTACGGGTTTCGATGCCGGTCAGCACCGCATCGTGCAGCGAGAAGCCTTTGATCTGCTTGTCGAACGCAGGCAATGCTTCACGAATGGCTTCAATGGCAAAGGCGGGCAGGGCGTCGGCCAGGTCCACCAGTTTCACGCCCGGCTTGTATGAGGGCTCAACGCTGCCCAGTGCTGTCGAGGCCCTGCCAGCGATAAAGTCGCCGACCAACTGCGCCGGCGCTTCATAACTGCTGCCGCCGAGCAGATACGCATGAGACTCCAGGCGTTCCTGCAACTCGATACCGGCCAGCGGGCTGCCAGGGTAGTCCTGTTCCGGCGAGATACCGACCACGATGCCCGAGTTGGCATTGCGCTCGTTGCGTGAGTATTGGCTCATGCCGTTGGTGACCACTCGGCCGGGCTCTGATGTGGCTGCCACGACCGTGCCGCCAGGGCACATGCAGAAGCTGTAGACCGAGCGGCCGTTGCTGGCGTGGTGCACCAGTTTGTAATCGGCTGCGCCGAGCTTCGGGTGACCGGCATATTTGCCCAGTCGCGCGCGGTCGATCAGCGACTGTGGGTGCTCGATACGGAAACCCACCGAAAACGGCTTGGCCTCCATGAACACGCCACGGCCATGCAGCATGCGGAAGGTGTCGCGGGCACTGTGGCCCAGCGCCAGAATGACGTGCCGGGATTCGATCTGCTCGCCACTGTCGAGCTGGACGCCCAGCAATTGGCCGTCCTCGATCATCAGGTCGGTCACGCGCTGCTGAAAGCGCACTTCGCCGCCCAGCGCTTCTATCTGATGGCGCATGTTCTCGACCACGCCGGTCAGGCGGAACGTGCCGATATGCGGCTTGCTGACGTAGAGGATTTCTTCCGGCGCACCGGCTTTCACGAACTCGTACAGCACCTTGCGGCCAATAAACTTCGGGTCCTTGATCTGGCTGTAAAGCTTGCCGTCAGAAAAGGTCCCGGCACCGCCTTCACCGAACTGCACGTTGGACTCGGGGTTGAGTACGTTTTTGCGCCACAGCGCCCAGGTATCCTTGGTGCGCTGGCGCACCTCGGTACCACGCTCAAGGATGATCGGCTTGAAGCCCATCTGCGCCAGCAGCAGCCCGGCAAAGATACCGCATGGGCCGAAACCCACGACGATCGGGCGCTCTGTCAGCCCCTCGGGAGCGTGACCGACCACTTTATAGCTGACATCAGGTGCAGAGCCGACGTGGCGGTCATCGCCCAGTTTGCGCAGCAGTGCCTGTTCATCACTGACCTGAAAGTCGATGGTGTAGATAAAGCACAGCTCGGATGACTTTTTGCGCGCGTCGTAACTGCGTTTGAAGAGGGTAAAGTCCAGCAGTTCGCTGCTGTCGATGCCCAGGCGCTGCAAGAGTGCAACGCGCAGGTCTTCTTCCGGGTGATCGATCGGCAGCTTGAGTTCGGTGATTCGTAACATTAAGGGGTCCAGTTTTCGGGCCGCAGGTTCAGCCCGACAGCACTACAAGACCGGCGATTATAAGCGCTGAACCCCTTTGGCGGCGAGCCTGCCTGATCACTCGTCGCGCGAACCGCCATAATAACCGCAGCCACGCTGGGCCTGGCCGTTGATACGCAGTTCGGCCGTCAGGTGTTGTACCGAGCCATTGACGCTGTCAACGCAGCGTTGTGGCGCCACCCAGATCTCGATGCGCTGGTTGTTGGCTTCGCTGCTGACGCTGAAGCTGCCGTCGGGCAGTTTCTCTTCCACGTAAGGCAAGGCAAGCGGTGCAAGACCTTCGCGCTCCAGCACCATGCCCTTGCCACTGACGTTGACGTTCCAGGCGGGTTTATTGCCATTGACGTGCAAGGTCAGACGTTTGAAATTGGCGTCTTCACAGGCCTGGCCGGGACGCTCGACGCGGTACAGCTGATGCAGGTCCAGCTGACCATCGCTGTTGGCCGCTTTGCTCGCAGCAAAGTTACCGCGCAGATCGGCGAATACCGTGCCCTTACTGTCTGCCAGTGAAGCAGCTTCCTGCAAGATGCCGGTATTGCCGCGATCCTTGACCACATAGCGCCGTTGCTCGTTGCACGGTTTGAACAGCAACTGGCCATTGCTGCCCGTCAGGTCGCCCTGCATACGGAGCATGCCTGCCGTGGAAACCTTGGGTTCCTCGGTCTGTTTGCCGAGCAGTTGGCACCCGGCGAACAGTGGCAGAAGGGCAAATACGAGGACGGAACGGGCAGCAAACATGGTGTGGTCTCCAGACAAGTGTCGCCACGTTACTCAGACTGGAGGTGCATCACAAGGGGGAACGGCCAGACCTGCGCCGCAGTGTGACGCGGAGCGTCACGAAAGGCATTACCACGCAGAGCGTGGTAATGAGAATCATCGTGGCCCATCCTGGTTCTGAACGTTAATGCGCTTCGCAGCGCTTACCCGCCCAGATACGCATCCCGCACTTTCGGATCGACCAGCAGTTCTTCGCCGGTGCCTTGCATCACCACACGACCGTTTTCCAGTACATAAGCGCGGTCGGCGACTTTCAGCGCCTGATTGGCGTTCTGTTCGACCAGAAACACCGTCACACCATCGCGACGCAACTGTTCAACGATCTCGAAAATCTGCTGGATGATAATCGGAGCCAAGCCCAGCGAAGGCTCGTCGAGCAACAGCAGCTTGGGCTTGCTCATCAGCGCGCGACCGATGGCCAGCATCTGCTGTTCGCCACCGGACATGGTGCCGCCGCGCTGATTGAAGCGTTCCTTGAGGCGCGGAAAGAGCTGCAGGACCTTGTCCATCTGCTCCTGATAATCAGCTTTTTCCGTGAAGAAACCGCCCATCGCCAGGTTCTCTTCAACGGTCAGACGCGCAAACACGCGACGGCCTTCCGGTACTACGGCGATACTCTTGCGCATGATGATCGACGACTCCAGGCCGACCAGCTCTTCGCCCATGTAGCGAATACTGCCGCTGTGCGCGCGTGGTGAGCCGCACAGGGTCATCAGCAGCGTGGACTTGCCTGCGCCGTTGGCGCCGATCAGGGTGACGATTTCGCCCTGACGCACTTCAACGTTGACGCTGTGCAGCGCCTGGATCTTGCCGTAGAAAGTGGAAACGTTTTCGAACTGCAGCATTTACGCTTCCCCCAGATAGGCTTTGATCACATCAGGATTGTCACGAATCTGTTCCGGCGTTCCGTCTGCCAGAGGCGTGCCCTGATTGATCACCACAATGTGGTCGGAAATGCTCATCACCAGTTTCATGTCGTGCTCGATCAACAGGACCGTAGCGTTGTGCTCGCTGCGCAACACGCCGATCAGGGCTTTCAGGTCGTCGGTTTCTCTGGGGTTCAGCCCGGCTGCCGGTTCGTCGAGCATCAGAATGCGCGGGCGCGTCATCATGCAGCGGGCGATTTCCAGACGGCGTTGCTGACCGTAGGCCAGTGTACCGGCAGGGCGGTTAGCGAATTCCTTGAGGTTGACGGCTTCCAGCCAGTGCTCGGCGTAGTCCATGGCTTCGCGTTCGCTGCGACGGAACGCCGGGGTTTTGAACAAACCGGCCAGGAAGTTGGTATTCAAATGCCGATGCTGGGCAACCAGCAGGTTCTCTACAGCGGTCATTTCCTTGAACAGGCGCACGTTCTGGAACGTACGCACCACGCCCTTGCGAGCAATCTGGTGACCGGCCAGGCCTTGGATGGGCTCGCCGTCCAGCAGAATAGTGCCTGCGCTTGGCCGGTAGAAACCGGTCAGGCAATTGAAAACGGTGGTCTTGCCCGCGCCGTTGGGGCCGATCATCGACACGACCTGCCCTTGATTGACGGTCAGGGCAACGCCATTGACCGCCAACAGGCCGCCAAAACGCATGCTCAAGCCGGTGGCTTGCAGTAATGGGCGGCTCATTTCGGCAGCTCCGTTTTCAATTTCATTTCAGGCCGTTGCATGGGCAGGAAGCCTTGAGGGCGCCAGATCATCATCAGCACCATCAGCGCGCCGAACATCAACATGCGGTAGTCGCTGAACTCGCGCATCAGTTCAGGCAGCAGAATCATCACGATGGCGGCCAGGATCACGCCCAGCTGCGAGCCCATACCGCCGAGCACGACGATGGCCAGGATGATTGCCGATTCGATGAAGGTGAACGATTCCGGGGTGATCAGACCCTGACGTGCGGCAAAGAAGCTGCCTGCAAAACCGGCGAACGCAGCGCCAAGGGTGAACGCCGAGAGCTTGATCACGGTCGGATTCAGCCCCAGCGCACGACAGGCGATCTCGTCTTCACGCAGCGCCTCCCAGGCCCGGCCGATCGGCATGCGCAGCAGGCGGTTGATGACGAACAGTGCCGCCAGCGCCAGCAGCAGGGCGATCAGGTAAAGGAAGACGACCTTGTTGATCGAGTTGTAAGGCAGGCCGAAGAACTCGTGGAAGGTCTGCATGCCCTCGGCGGCCTTGCGCTCGAACGTCAGGCCGAAGAAGGTCGGCTTGTCGATGTTGCTGATGCCGTTCGGGCCACCGGTCAGCTCGGTAAGGTTGCGCAGGAAGATGCGGATGATCTCGCCGAACCCCAGCGTCACGATGGCCAGATAGTCACCGCGCAGGCGTAGCACCGGGAACCCCAGCAAGAACCCGAACAGCGCCGCCATCAGGCCCGCAATCGGCAGGCAGATCCAGAAGCCGAGCCCATAGTAGTGGGACAGCAAGGCGTAGCTGTAGGCACCGACTGCATAGAAACCGACATAGCCCAGGTCCAGCAGACCGGCCAGACCGACCACGATGTTCAGGCCCAGGCCGAGCATGACGTAGATCAGGATCAGCGTGGCGATGTCCACCGCACCGCGCGACCCGAAGAATGGCCAGATGAACGCCAGCACGATCAATGCGGCCAGGCCCCAGCGTTGGGTTTTCGGCTGAGTCAGGAAGTCGCTGGTGTTCTGCGAGATCAACGGCTTTTCGGTACCGCGGCGCATGCTGCCGATCTGTTCTGCGAACAGTACGCGCAAGAACAGCATGACCGAACAGAAGGCAATGATGGTCAGGGTCAGCGGGCTGGCGTTCTGCACTTGCAGGGTGACGCCGGAAAAGGCCAGTTTCAGGCCGAACACCGGGTAGGCCACGGCCCAGACCAGTGCGGCGCTGAACAGCGCCTGTTTGAAAGACTTGCTCATACTTTCTCAACCTCCGGACGACCCAGGATGCCGGTCGGTCGGAACAGCAGCACCAGAACCAGCAGGCCGAAGGCCACGACGTCCTTGTACTGATCACCAAAAATGTCGGCACCGAAGGCTTCGGCGACGCCCAGTACCAGGCCACCGAGCACAGCGCCCGGGATCGAACCGATACCGCCCAGTACGGCAGCAGTGAACGCTTTCAGGCCGACCAGAAAGCCGGCGCTCGGGTTGATCACGCCGTACTGCATGCTCAGCAGCATCGCCGCGACGGCAGCCAGTGCAGCACCGACCACGAAGGTCAGGGCAATGATGTTGTTGGTGTTGATCCCCAGCAGGTTGGCCATTTTCATGTCCTCGGCACAGGCACGGCAGGCACGGCCCATGCGTGAGCGGGAGATGAACAGGGTCAGGCCGGTCATGGCCAGCAGGGTGACGACAAAGACCACGATCTGCATGTAGGAGATCAGCACTTCCTGAGCGCCACCGGGCCCGAACGACAGGCTGCCGGGCAGCAGGTTGGGGATGGCGAAGTTGCCGGAGCCCTGAGAAAGCTGAACCGAGTTCTGCAGGAAGATCGACATGCCGATTGCAGAAATCAGTGGAATCAGACGGTTGCTGTTGCGCAACGGACGGTAGGCCACACGCTCGATGCTGTATCCGTAGGCACTGGTTACGACGATGGCTGCGGCGAAACCGGCAATCATCAGCAACGGCAGGCTGTGAATACCCAGCATCGCCAGACCGGCGAGTGCCATGAAAGCTACATAGGAACCGATCATGTACACCTCGCCATGGGCGAAGTTGATCATTCCTATGATGCCGTACACCATCGTGTAGCCGATGGCGATCAATGCATACGTACTGCCAATGGTCAGGCCATTGACCAGCTGCTGCATGTAGTGGAATAACTCGGGCATTTACCGCGCTCCTAAAAACCTGATCTGCATTTCTCTGACCTGCGCCGGGGTGGCATTCTGTCGATGCGTAGCCTGTCGCGCTGTCAGGGAACCGCTGTTGACGGTTTTAAGATTTTCAGGGGGCCTCGTGCATGCAGTTCGGGTCGCCGAAATGTGCGTACGGGCCTGGATTCGTAAAACAAAGCCCACTGCGCTGGCAGTGGGCTTTGAGGGTCAACGCAAGCAGCTTATTTGGCGGCTTCGGTCTTCGGTTTGCCGAAGTGCCACTCGTAAACCACGAACTGGAAGTTCTTCAGATCGCCTTTGTCGTCGTAGCTCAGCTCGCCCATCGGGGTCTTGAAGGTGCCAGCATGGATGGCAGCAGCCACCTTGGCGGTGTCTTCGGACTTGGCGGCGGCGATGCCATCAGCAATGACCTGAACGGCGGAGTAGGACGGGTAGACGAACGGGCCGCTCGGGTCTTCTTTCTTGGCCTTGAAGGCTTCGGTCAGCGCCTGGTTGGCCGGGTCCTGGTCGAAGGATTTTGGCAGGGTGACCAGCATGCCTTCCGAAGCCTCGCCGGCGATCTGCGAGATGGACTCGTTGCCCACGCCTTCAGGGCCCATGAACTTCGCGTTCAGGCCTTTTTCCTTGGACTGGCGCAGGATCTGACCCAGCTCCGGGTGGTAGCCGCCGTAGTAGACGAAGTCGACGTTGGCTTGCTTGAGCTTGGCGATCAGCGACGAGAAGTCCTTGTCACCTGCGTTGATACCTTCGAACAGAGCAACCTTGACGCCTTTTTTCTCCAGCGTCTGCTTGACTGCTGTCGCGATACCTTCGCCGTACTGCTGCTTGTCGTGAATCACAGCAACGATTTTCGGCTTGGCGACGTCGGCAATGTAGTTGCCTGCGGCCGGGCCCTGGGCGCTGTCGAGACCGATGGTGCGGAATACCAGTTTGTAGCCGCGTGCGGTGATTTCCGGGCTGGTGGCAGCCGGGGTCACCATGATGATGCCTTCGTCTTCGTAAACGTCGGACGCTGGCTGGGCGGAGCTGGAGCACAGGTGACCGACCACGTATTTCACGCCATCGTTGACCACCTTGTTGGCGACCGCAACGGCCTGTTTCGGATCGCAGGCGTCATCGTATTCGACGGCTTCAAGCTTTTTGCCATCCACGCCGCCTTTGGCGTTGATCTGCTCGATGGCCATTTTGGCACCGTTGAACTGCATGGTGCCGTATTCGGCAACCGGGCCGGTCTTGGGGCCGGCGATGCCGATCTTGATGGTGTCAGCTGCGAACGAATGGCTGGCAACCCCCGCCATAACCAGTGCGGCAAACAGCCTTGAAAGCTTATTGGTACCCTTAGTCATGATGCTCCACTCTTGCGTTGTAGTTTTTATAATCCTGATGGCCAAGGCTCCAGGACCGGATTCGATCACCGGTTCTCCCAAGCCGCCAACTGTACCGGAACAGTTTAGAGTGCCGCTCGTTGGCTTGGAAAGCCGGGCGTTTGGGGACAAACCGATGCGTGTCGCTTAATCGAAAGAAAGTTACAGAATCAAACCGCCTGAGGCCCTGAAATCGCTTCAGATCCATAAGGTTATCTGCACTTTCCCGCGATAAATCACCTGCTTCTGGGCTTGCCGATGGGAAAGTCGGCGCTATCATTGCGCCGATTTTCTTTCTGGTGAAAACCCATGACGCAAGAACCTAGCACCCTCTATGCCAAACTGCTTGGCGAAACCGCATCAATCACCTGGACTGAATTGCAACCATTCTTTGCCAAGGGTGCCCTGTTGTGGGTCGAGCTGCCCCTGGATTTGATCGAAGTTGCCGAGGCCGTGGCCGAAAATGATGCAGTGAGGGTGTCTGCATGGCTGGCTGAAGGACAGGTCGGCAAGGTCTCGGAAAGCAAGGCGCTTGAGCTGGTGGAGACCGATCCTTCGCTCTGGGCTGTTGTGGTGGCACCTTGGGTTCTGATTCAAAACAGAGCGCAGGATTGATTTGCGCACCATTGAGGTGCCTGACGATTTGCCGGAGTGAGTTGGAAGGTAACTGTCCCGGCGTCGACGTAGCGTAAAACCACACCTGCCGACCAGTGACTACAGAGCGTAGCGTCAGGTACGGACGGGCCTGTGACTGGCAAATTCGTCATTGTCGGTCAGGTCGGCAAACACATCGGCAGGTTCTGCAACGTCGATGTCCGGGCCGTGCATGTGCGGTGGTGGCAGGGCAGACCAACGGGTAGTCGGTTCGCGCTCATTCATCTGTCTGGCAAGGGGCAGGATTCGCTCCAGTGGCTGAGGCTTGCTGAACAGATAGCCTTGTACGTAATCACTGCCGAACCGGCTGAGAAACTCAAGTTGAGCCGGGGTTTCCACGCCTTCCGTGACGACTTTCAGGTGCAGGGTATGAGCCATGACGAGAATCGCCTGGACGATTTCCATATCCTGTGGAGATTGGGGAATATCAATGATGAATGATCGATCGATCTTCAGCGTGTCCAGTGGCAGCCGCTTGAGATAGGCAAGCGATGAGTAGCCGGTGCCGAAGTCGTCAATCGACAGGGAGACCCCCAGGCTGCGAATGTGCTTGAGCATCAGAATGGTGTTGCTGATGTTGCCCATCAACGCATTTTCGGTCACCTCCAGTTCCAGTCGGCCAGGTGCAACGTCGGCGTCGGCCAGTGCCTGCTCGACCTCTTCGACCAGTTCGTCGCGGCCCAGCGTGAGTGCCGAGCAGTTGACCGTGATGATCAGCTGTTCCAGCCCTTCCTGACGCAGTGTGCGCAGGTCGTGACAGGCGCGGCGCAGCACCCAGTTATCCAGCTCGGCGATCAGCCCGTTGGCCTCGGCAATGCCGATGAAGCGCCCGGGAGCCAGCAAACCGTGTTGCGGGTGATTCCAGCGCACCAGTGCCTCCAGCTTGGCAACGTGGCCAGTACGCATGTCGACGATAGGCTGATAGTAGACCTGCAGGCCGGTCTCTTCGCGCAGGGCATTGCGCAGTTCCTCCTCCAGATGCAGTTCCAGGCTGGCCCTGGTCTTGAGCGCGGGGCTGAAGAAATTGACCCTGTTGCGTCCGTTGCCCTTGGACTGGTAAAGCGCGAGGTCTGCGTGTTTGAGCAGTTCATCACAGGTTGAACCGTCACGCGGGAACATGGCGATACCGATACTGGTCGTCATGACCATGCGCCTTCCTGCCAGCGCGATGGTTTCCTTCATTTTTTGCATGACCCGATAGGCCAGGTGTCGTGCCTCCTCGTAGTCCGGAATGCTCAGCAGGATGCAGAATTCATCGCCCCCGAAACGGGAGACCACGTCTTGCACACGGGTGGCGCTGCGGATGCGTTCGGCAATCACCTTGAGCAGTTCGTCACCGGCGTCATGGCCCAGACTGTCGTTAATGCGCTTGAAGTGGTCGATGTCCAGAAACATCACTGCAAGCATGCCGTTGTTGTAGGTGTGCTCCTGCAGCTTTTCGGCGAATATCTGATTGAAGCCCCGGCGGTTGATCAGGTTGGTCAACGGGTCGTAATGGGCCACCTGCTGAAGCGAGACGCGGGCCTGATCCAGCTGGCTGAGCAGCGCGTTGACGCGTTGCAGGTCGTGCTCCTTGCCTTGCAGTTTCTTGTCGGCCATTGCCGCGCTGATGCTGCCGGCGATGATAAGCAGGGTGATGGCGGCAATGGTAAGCCCAAGCTGCTGGCTGTTTTCGGTGCCGGGGATGTGCAGCGCAGCGCCTTCGGGCATGACCAGTCGCAGTGCCCTCATGCCCATCAGGTGCATGGTCAGCAAACCCGCACCCAGCAGAAGGCTCACCCCGTAGCGGAACATCTGATGAAACATGCCGTTGTACTGACGAAGATGCCGGTACAGTGTCAGCAGAGCAATGCTGGAAAGGACGGCAACCACGATCGACAGCGCGAACATCCGTGGTTCGTAGTACTGCGTGGCAGCGGAGCGCATCGCCGACATGCCCAGATAGTGCATGACACTGATGCCGGTCCCCATGACCAGCGAACTGATCAGACAGCGCCTGAGCGTCAGCTCAGGGATGGTCAGGGCTCTCATGGCCACCAGTGCAGTGATCAGCACGATCAGCAGGGAAGCCAGCGTGACTGTCAGGTCGTAAGAGATTTTCAGCGGGGCCTCAAACGCCAGCATGCTGATGAAATGCATCGCCCACACGCCGCCCGCCAGGCATAACGCGCCCAGTGCTTTCCACAGGCGACGGCTCTTGATGGCGTCGACCTGAATGACGCGGTCGGCAATATCCAGCGTGGCGAAGGATGCGGCGCAAGCCACACCGTAAGCCAGCGCTACCAGAAACAGGTTATGACTGCAGTCGATTAATAATTGCCCGTCCGCTGGGGGGCCAGCGAATACGTTCAAACCCAGCCACTCCATAGCGCGCCCTATTCTCACTACAAGAGCGCCAAGCCTCAGGACCTGGCGATTTGAGCTGAGTATAGAAGCTGTTTACAACCTGCCACCCCTGCGAGCGGCCATTTTGATATCGACTCAATAACGAATAGTTATAAAAGGCCATCATGTCCTATGCGTAGTTACGAATGTTTACAGACAGATAGCGCTTCTGCTTCTAGATTGAAGTGACTGAGAGTCAAGGGATGGATGCCTTATGAACACGCTCCAGGCTGAAAACGCTACTCAGGCTGCCAATGCCTGGCGCGTGCTGTTCCTGCTTTTTCTGGCCAATCTGTTCAACTTCTTTGATCGCACCATCCCGGCGATTATCGTCGAGCCCATTCGTCTGGAATGGCATTTGAGTGACTTTCAACTGGGGTTGCTGGGGACCGCATTCACGCTGGTCTACGCTTTCGCTGGTCTGCCATTGGGGCGCATGGCCGATAACGGGTCGCGCAAGAAACTCATGGGCTGCGGTCTGGCGGTCTGGAGCGGGTTGACTGCGGTCAATGGCATGGTGGGCAGTTTCTGGACCTTCCTGCTGGTGCGCATGGGCGTCGGCATAGGTGAGGCCAGCTACGCGCCTGCTGCCAACTCACTGATCGGTGATCTGTTTCCAGCCCATCGGCGTGCGCGGGCCATGGGGCTTTTCATGCTGGGTCTGCCTTTGGGTCTACTACTGGCGTTCTTTACCATCGGCGCTATGGTCAAGGCGTTTGACAGCTGGCGCGCACCGTTCTTTATCGCTGCGGTTCCTGGTCTGTTGCTGGCCGTGTTCATCTTTTTCATCAAGGAGCCCAGGCGCGGCGCGGCTGAAAGCGTGCGGATGTCAGAGGCGAAGATTGAAAAGCCGATCCGCCGTGTGCTGTCGATTCCGACCTTTCGTTGGCTGGTGCTGGGCGGTCTGACCTTCAACTTTGCGACTTACGCCTGCAATTCATTCATGGTGCCGATGCTGCAGCGCTATTTTCTGCTGCCCTTGCAGGAAGCTGCAGTGGCGACCGGGGTTATTGTCGGCGTAACCGGGCTGATCGGTCTGACGCTTGGGGGCTGGATAGCCGACAAACTGCACCAGCGCTTTTCCAATGGACGGCTGTTGTTTGCGACCATCAGCATGTTGATCGCCGCACTGGCCACAGGCTATGCGCTGCATGCAGGGCAGATCGGGATCGGTGTGTTCGTGGGGGTGTTCAGTCTGGGCTGGCTGTTCGCTTACAACTTCTATACCTGCGTTTACACCGCTATTCAGGACGTAATCGAACCGCGCCTGCGGGCCACGGCCATGGCGCTGTTCTTTGCCGGGCTTTATTTGCTGGGTGGAGGGCTGGGGCCGGTGGTGGTCGGTTTGCTGTCTGATCACTTTGCCCATGCTGCGATGGGCGTTGCAGGTGTCGAGGTGATGAGCGAAAGCTTTAAAGCCATCGGTTTGCACGATGCCATGTACCTGATCCCGGCAGCGCTGTTTCTGACCTTGCTGTTCCTGTATCAGGCTTCGCGCTGTTTCAGCCGGGATGCCGAGCGGATGAAGGCGAGAATGGCGGCTGACGAGCCGGTGGAGGAGTTGGCGCAGGGAATTGTGGTGGCCAGGCAGTGATCGCGCTGATGCAAGAACGGACGCAGAGTTGGATTATCGTTCCTCACGCTCCCGCGTGGGAATGCCTTGCGGTCACAAATCTGCGCCGCACTGCACACGCAAGATCGTACGCAGAGCGTCCAGAACGGCATGCGACGCAGAGCGTCGCACGATAGCTGAGATTATCGTTCCGCACGCTCCAGCGTGGGAATGCCGTGCGTGACGCTCTGCGTCACAAATCTGCGCCGCGCCGCACACTCAAGACCGGACGCGGAGCGTATCAAGGCTTCAACCCGCTACCAGTACCCGGATCGCTTCCAGCCGTAGGGCTGCTTTTTCAAGCATGGCCAGGCCTTGTTCGCGCTGGCTGCGCAGGGCGACCAGTTCACTGTCGCGCACGGTCGGGTTGACCGCTTGCAATGCCGTCAGGCGAGCCAGTTCCTCTTCAGTGTCGGCTGCCAGACGACGCTGTGCTTCGGCCACGCGTTCTGCGTGTCTTGGGGTGATTTTCTCTTCGCCCGCATTGATTCTCGGGGTCAACTGGTCACGTTGTGCCTGGATGAACTTGTTGGCGCTGGCACGAGGCACGCTTTCGAGCTGATCATTGAGGGTGTTGAACGACACACGGCTCGACAGATCGTTGCCATTGGCGTCGAGCAGGCAACGCAGCGCGGCAGGAGGCAGGTAGCGCCCCAGCTGCAACGAGCGAGGAGCAACCACTTCGCTGACGTAGATCAGTTCCAGCAGGACAGTGCCCGGCTTGAGCGCCTTGTTCTTGATCAGTGCCACGGCGGTGTTGCCCATCGAGCCGGACCGCACGAGGTCCATGCCGCCCTGAACCATCGGGTGCTCCCAGGTGATGAACTGCATGTCTTCGCGAGACAGCGCCTGATTGCGGTCGTAGGTGATGGTCACGCCTTCGTCGTCGCCGAGCGGGAAGCTGGCGTCGAGCATTTTCTCGCTTGGCTTGAGGATCAGAGCGTTTTCCGAATGGTCTTCGCTGTCGATGCCAAAGGCGTCGAACAGGGTCTCCATGTAGATCGGCAGGCTGAACTGATCGTCCTGTTCCAGAATGGCTTCAACCAGCGCTTCGCCTTCGCCGGCGCCGCCGGAATTGAGTTCCAGCAAGCGGTCGCGACCGGTGTGCAGTTCGCTTTCCAGGCGTTCGCGCTCGGTGCGGGCTTCGTCGATCAGACTTTGCCACTCGTCGTCGTCACCGCTTTCCAGCAGCGGCAGCAGGCGCGGGCCGAACTGATGCTGCAGGGCGTTGCCGGTCGGGCAGGTATTGAGGAACGCATTGAGCGCCTCGTGATACCACTGGAACAGGCGTGCCTGTGGGCTGGTTTCCAGGAAAGGTACGTGCAGCTCGATGGTGTGCTTCTGGCCGATCCGGTCCAGACGCCCGATACGCTGCTCCAGCAGGTCCGGGTGCGACGGCAGGTCGAACAGCACCAGATGGTGAGAGAACTGGAAGTTGCGGCCTTCGCTGCCGATTTCCGAGCAGATCAAGACCTGAGCGCCGAATTCTTCGTCCGCAAAATAAGCAGCCGCGCGGTCGCGCTCAAGGATGTTCATACCCTCGTGGAAGACCGTGGCCGGAATGCCGGAACGTACGCGCAGCGCGTCTTCCAGGTCCATGGCGGTTTCGGCGTGGGCACAGATGACCAGCACCTTGACGCGCTTGAGCATTTTAAGCGTGTCGATCAGCCAGTCGACGCGTGGGTCGAAGCGCCACCAGCGCTCTTCTTCGCTGACTTCCGGCTGCGACTGGAAGCTGACTTCCGGGTATAGATCGGCGTGTTCGCCAACCGGCAACTCAAGGTATTCCACAGGGCAGGGCAGCGGGTATTGATGCAGCTTGCGCTCCGGGAAGCCCTGCACGGCGGCACGGGTGTTGCGGAACAGCACGCGGCCGGTGCCGTGACGGTCCAGCAATTCGCGAATCAGGCGCGCCTTGGCTTCGTCGTCGCCGGTATTCACGGCCGCCAGAAGGGAATCGCCCTCGGCACCCAGGAAGCCGTGAATGGTTTCCTGCGCCTCGGCAGACAGCTTGCCCTTATCGAGCAACTCCTGAACGGCCTGAGCCACCGGACGGTAGTTCTCGCTTTCGGCGCGGAAGGCCTTGAGGTCGTGGAAACGGTTCGGGTCCAGCAGGCGCAGGCGGGCGAAGTGGCTGTCCTGGCCCAGTTGTTCCGGGGTCGCGGTCAGCAGCAGTACGCCGGCAATGACTTCGGCCAGTTGCTCGACCAGCGAGTATTCGCGGCTGGCCTTGTCTTCGTGCCAGACCAGATGGTGCGCTTCGTCGACTACCATCAGGTCCCAGCCTGCCGCAAACAGGGCGTCCTGGGCTTTTTCGTCTTCGACCAGCCATTCCAGGGCAACCAGTGCAAGCTGGGTGTCTTCGAACGGGTTGCCTGCATCGCTTTCCATGAAGCGCTCGGCGTCGAACAGCGCGACCTGCAGGTTGAAGCGGCGACGCATTTCCACCAGCCACTGGTGCTGGAGGTTTTCCGGGACCAGAATCAGCACGCGGCTGGCGCGGCCCGATAGCAGTTGGCGATGGATCACCAGACCGGCTTCGATGGTTTTGCCCAGACCCACTTCGTCGGCCAGCAGAACGCGCGGCGCGATACGGTCCGCGACTTCGCGAGCGATGTGCAACTGGTGGGCGATAGGCTGTGCCCGCACGCCACCCAGGCCCCACAGCGAGGACTGCAATTGGCGGCTGGTGTGCTCCAGCGTGTTGTAGCGCAACGAGAACCAGGACAACTGGTCGATCTGGCCGGCGAACAGACGGTCGGTAGCCAGACGGAACTGGATGAAGTTCGACAGCTGGGTTTCCGGCAGTGTCACCACTTCGTTCTGCGCGTTCAGGCCGTGGTAGACCAGCAGGCCATCGACATCGTCGACTTCGCGTACGGTCATCTTCCAGTTTTCGAAATGTGTGATCACATCGCCTGGGGAGAAGCGCACGCGGGTCAGCGGCGCATTACGCAGTGCGTACTGACGTGTTTCGCCAGTGGCCGGATAGAGCACGGTCAACAAGCGGCCGTCCTGTGCCAGAACGGTGCCTAAACCCAGCTCGGCTTCGCTGTCACTAATCCAGCGTTGCCCCGGTTGATACTGCTGCGCCATGCTGCCTGTCTCCCGCTTGAAAAAGCTGAGTATGTTAACGGAACGCGCACCGAAGGCCAAAGGCAGCGTGAAAAAACTCATAGTCAGCGCTGATAACCCATCGAATTTTTAGTTCCATGACACTAATTTCACTGTCAGCGGTCGAAAAAGATCTTATAAACATTTGCTGACTATTTAGCCCGGTTCAAGTTGCCTCGTGCACGGCCGACACCCCGGTAAGAGGAGATAAAACCATGCTGCAACCTATGCTTCCGCTAAGTGTGGTGCCTGTGACATCACAGATGGACCCGGCCAAACGCATGCCGGACATCCCGCCTGTCGCACCGGTGCAGCAAAGCTCCAACGAGACCTCCATCGACCTGCGCAATGAAGATACTGAACGCAGCGCGTTGCTGTTGCGTGAAGAGCAACAGCGCCAGCAGCAGGCTCATGGCGGCGGAGAAACCGAGGAATACGTGGGACTGATGGTCCCGGGTGATTCGCTCAACGCCGACAACACCGTACCCGTTGTACCGCTCATCGACGACGAGCCGCGCCAGGGACTTTGGGTGGATATTCAGATCTGATTGCTGCACCGCCCAGGGCTGTACTGATCACGGGACTGGTCAGGGCTGCTGCGATTGAGCATTATTGGCCCTGATTTCCCGTGTTCGAGAACCGCAAGCCATGAGCGAAGATGCACAACTGATCGACCTGGGTGCCGAGCGCGCCAAGCGTATCCACGATCTGAATGACAAGCGCCTCATGAGCAGCAAAAAACCGAAGAAAAAGCCCAAAAAACGCTGATCCAGCCGCCACACTCTTGATCTGATCAGTCTGGTTCAGCAACAGCTGATCTGGATCAACTCGCCGTTATGTTCGCTGCCTTAATCTTGCTCCATCGAATGCGTTGTGGGCGGACACGCGCCTGCATGCATTCAATGAGCACGCAAGGCACTTGTGGCGACTTCGGTCGCCCTTTTTTTCGTCTGCATGCCACGCCCTGCATCGGACGCCGGGCGCTATCAGCTCACGGTTTTGGCGCCGGCATTGGCCAAGTCATAGGCTCTGGCGGCTTCGGCGGTCTTGATGTCGCGCTGATAGCTGGGCGTCCAGGCGGTCACCGGTGACTTCTGGGTGAAGCTGACATTGCTGCCGATGTCCTTGAAGTGCGCATCGCCATAGTCATTCAGCACGCCGGAGTTGCTGGCCTTGTTGGAAACATCCACGCCTTTTGCGAAATAGTTGGCCTGCGAGAGGATGGTCGCATCCCCCGTCGCGGTGAAGCCAAGATGGAAGTTGTCGATCGAGTTGTTGTAAACGTCAAAGTCGCCATGCCGCATCAGGCCGGGTGCCCGAACATCCAGGTTGCTGAACACATTGTTGGCGATGGTCATGCGCGGGTAACCCTTGTACTCGGCCTTGGCTTGAGCGGAGTCGTCCGGCTGACCGAGAATCACGCCATATTCGTTGTTCTGGAATTTCGAGTTGGTCAGACTGACGTTGTCTGCCGTCCCGCCGACATAAAGCAGTTTGTCCAGGCCTTTGGCGTTCTGATCCTTGGTGCCTGAATAGGTGTTGTGATCGATCCAGTATTTCTGACCTCTGCTGATGAACATCTGCATGTCACCGTTTTCGCGATAACGGCTGTCGTGGTCGAAGTTCAGATTCTGGAAGATGTCATTGCTGGCGGTCTTGCCGCTGGCCAGGTAGATGTTGTGCAGGCTGTTGCCCTTGTCGGTACCCAGCAGGGTCTTGTTGGCGCCAAAGTTGATGGTCACCTTGCTGTCGGCAGACAGGTTGGCCCCCAGTTTGACGGTACGGGCTTTGTCGTCCTCCATGTACTTCTTGAGGTCCGCTACGGTATTGACCGTGACGACTTCGCCACCATTACCGCCGGTGGTGTTCGCCTGTTTGGCGAAGCCGACCATTCCGGACATGTCGGCCCCAGGACCGTTGCCCGCTCGGTGCGCGGGTTGCGCCACTTTTTCTGTGGTCTCAGATCTGTCTGTGGCGGTTGGCAACGTTTTGGCGGGCGCAGACTGATTGGCGGCTGGCGTATTGCCTTGGGCTGACGCCGAAGTGCGCGCCGTATCAGACGGCGCTGCTGTGGCGCTCTTTTGCAGCGAGACCGGTTTGTCGGTCGGATAATCGTTTTTCACCACGAACGGCTTTTCTGTGTTGCCGGACGATGACGGCGACCCTGAAGAGGGGGCTGATGAAGACTGAAGGGAGGTCGGCGCCTGTTCCCGTTCAGACGGCGCAGGTGCCGGTGTCGAGCCGTCCTGCTGATGCCCTTGTGATCTGGAAAACAGATCCTTGAGGATGGTGCGAATGGCTTCCACCAGCTTGTTCAGCAACAACTCGACGGGGTTTTCAGTTGCACCCGAGGCTGCGTTTGTAGCGGGCGTTTGCGCCCTGGAGCCAAGGCCATTGAACGACGACTGCAACCCTGTTGCCTGCTGCGGCGGTGCGAAGTCGACCAGCTTGCTGCCATTGCCGGACGTGACCTGAGGTGGCGGACTGTTATCGGCTTGCGGGTTTATGCCCTGGGTTGGCTGCCCGGAGACAGGATAATAATTTCGGGTGATCATATTCATGGGTGATTGCCCCGCCTGAGGAATGAACGATTCGTGATCCGGATAAGGTAGCGCTGGTTTCCTGAGTGGAAAGCGCAGCCAAAACAGTTCCGAGGGCATCATGAATTTGTGTTCAGGTCAGCAGTGGAGCCCGGGCGCGGCCGCAGGTGCGCGCGCCGGTTCCGGGTATCAGCCGAAAGTGATCTCGGGCAATACGGTCAGGTCGACGGTCTGCTGCTTGCGCGGGGCGAGAATCTCGGCTTCGCCGTCTACAACCAGCTCATCGTTCTGATTGAAAACACGGGTGGCGATGCGCACGCGGAATTTCGGCAGTTTTTCCAGGATTTCCAGGCGCACAGTCAGGGTATCGCCCAGTTTCACCGGCTTCTGGAAGGTCATCTGCTGACCGATATAGATGGTGCCAGGGCCAGGCAACTTGCATGCAACCGCCGCACTGATCAGTGCGCCGCTGAACATGCCGTGGGCAATACGCTCTTTGAACATGGTCTTGGCGGCATATTCGGCGTCCAGGTGAACCGGGTTGTGGTCGCCGGACATGGCGGCGAACAGTTGAATGTCACGTTCTTCCACTGTCTTGCTATAGCTGGCGGTCTGACCGACTTCAAGGGCTTCGTAAGGCGTGTTGGTGACTTGAGTCATGTGGCTGTCCTGACAATAAAAATGGATTGAAGCGGGCCGGTTCGTGCAATCCGACTTAGCCTTGATTTGTAACACTTGATGACCTGCCGCCGCCATTGCGCGGACAAGATCATTCAGACGCTTGCCGGGGCTGCCCGGATCACATTCAAGGCAAATAATAAGCGAATGTCATGAGAATACTGCTGTTGCGGTATCGAGAGTCTGTTGATTAGCGGGCCATCTGCAATTGGAAGTGTATCGTCGTCGGCAGATTTCAGTCTGAACGGAGGCAAGATTCATGCTGCTGATGACGCTCGGCCGATTATTTGCCTGAGACGTTTTAACTGCTAACGTCGGGCCAGGCCTACGCAGGGAAGAGGATAAAAATAATGCAAAGTGATTTCTGGGATGACAAGCGTCCGGCAGGTGTCGACTCCGAGGTGGACTTACAGACCTATCAGTCGGTCATTGAAGTATTTGAGCGCTGCTGCAGAAAGTTTGCAGACCGACCTGCATTCAGCAATATGGGCGTGACCCTGACCTACGCCGAACTTGAGCGTCACTCTGCCGCTTTCGCAGGCTATCTGCAGCAGCACACACAATTGGTACCGGGTGACCGTATTGCCGTACAGATGCCCAATATCCTGCAATACCCGATTGCCGTATTTGGTGCGATGCGTGCAGGTCTGATCGTGGTCAACACCAATCCGTTATACACCGCACGCGAGATGCGCCATCAATTCAAGGACTCTGGTGCCAGGGCGCTGGTGTACCTCAATTTGTTCGGCAAGCTGGTGCAGGAAGTGCTCCCCGACACTGCAATCGAACACCTGATCGAAGTGAAAATGGGCGACATGCAGTCACCTGCCAAGGGATGGCTGGTCAATACCATCGTCGACAAGGTCAAACAGCTGGTCCCGTCATTCCATTTGCCTCAAGCCGTCGGCTTCAAGCGTGCGCTTCGCCTGGGGCGTGATAGCCGTATGCAGGTCGTACCACGAGGTCTGGACGACGTTGCCGTGCTGCAATACACCGGTGGCACCACGGGGCTGGCCAAGGGCGCGATGCTCACTCATGGCAATCTGGTCGCCAACATGCAGCAAGTCTATGCCTGCATGCGCCAGCAGCGTCCCGAAGGCGGCTCGCTGTTTGAAGAGGGCACAGAGGTGATGATCGCGCCGTTGCCGCTCTATCACATCTATGCATTCACGGCGAACTGCATGTGCATGATGATCAGCGGCAATCACAACATCCTGATTACCAACCCTCGCGATATCGGCGGCTTCATCAAGGAGCTGGGCAAGTGGAAGTTCACCGCCATGATCGGCCTCAACACACTGTTCGTGGCGCTCATGAATCATCCACAGTTCAGGAGTCTGGATTTCTCGGCGCTGAAAAGCACCAATTCCGGCGGTACTGCGCTGGTCAAGGCCACGGCCGAGCGCTGGGCGCAGATCACCGGCTGCACAATCGTCGAGGGTTATGGCCTGACCGAGACTTCGCCTGTCGCCAGTGCCAATCCTTACGGTACTCTGGCTCGTCTGGGTACGGTCGGTATTCCGGTGCCGGGCACTGCGATGAAGGTTATTGACGACGATGGTGCCGAATTGCCCTTTGGCGAGCGAGGCGAGCTGTGCATCCAAGGGCCGCAGGTCATGAAGGGCTACTGGAACCAGCCGGCTGCCACCGCCGAGTCACTGGATGCGCAAGGCTGGTTCAAGACTGGTGACATTGCGGTGATTGGCACCGACGGATTCGTCAGTATTGTCGACCGCAAGAAAGACTTGATCATTGTGTCCGGCTTCAACGTTTACCCCAACGAAATCGAAGACGTGGTCATGGCCCACCCGAAAGTTGCCAACTGCGCCTGTATTGGCGTGCCGGACGAGCGTTCGGGGGAGGCCGTAAAACTGTTTGTGGTGGCGCGAGAGCCGGGGTTGAGCGTTGAAGAGCTCAAGGCCTTCTGCAAGGCGAATTTCACGGCGTACAAGGTACCCAGGCATATTGTCCTGCGGGAATCGTTGCCGATGACGCCGGTAGGCAAGATTCTGCGCCGGGAGCTTCGTGACATTGCCTGATTCCCCCTAATCGTCTCGAATTGTGTAAATGACCCCGTTTGCAGAGTGCTGCATGCGGGGTCTTTTTTTTGAAAAGCCGCTAATTATGAGGTTGACCGCTCTGTTCCGGTGCTTTCGAGGTGGTAATTAATATTCTTTTAATGTTTTTAAAATGACTTATTTGTGGTTTTTGGTCTGCTTCGTGACTGTTCGGCCTTCTTATGCCTCTAGTCGACGTTTGGCAAAGCTGCTACTCTCGGCGCGCTTTTTGATCAGTCATAAAGCGAAAAAAGCGTCTACTGCATAATTCCAAGCACAAGAAAATCATCGCTTCAGGCGATGTGAAGAATTCGCTATCGCTACGGAGCCGACTGAATGATTGAAAACTTCTGGAAGGACAAATATCCGTCTGGTATCCCCGCCGATATCAATCCTGACGAGTATCCCAATGTCCAGGCTGTCCTGAAGCTGTCCTGCCAACGCTTCGCCGACAAACCGGCGTTCAGCAATCTGGGCAAGACCATCACCTACGGCGAACTGTATGAGCTGTCCGGCGCGTTCGCCGCCTGGATCCAGCAACATACCGACCTGCAGCCGGGTGATCGCATCGCTGTGCAGTTACCCAACCTGTTGCAGTACCCGATTGCCGTCTTCGGTGCCATTCGCGCCGGGCTGATCGTGGTCAACACCAACCCGCTGTACACCGCGCGGGAAATGGAACACCAGTTCAATGACTCCGGCGCCAAGGCGCTGGTGTGTCTGGCAAACATGGCGCACCTGGCCGAAAAGGTCGTGCCCAAAACGCAGATCAAGCATGTCATCGTTACTGAGGTGGCCGACATGCTGTCGCCGCTCAAGCGTTTGCTGATCAACAGCGTCATCAAGTACGTGAAGAAAATGGTCCCGGCCTATCACTTGCCTAAAGCCGTCAAATTCAACGATGTGCTCGGCAAGGGGCGTGGCCAGCCAGTGACCGACGTGTCGCCCGGCAGCGCCGATGTTGCTGTGCTGCAATACACCGGCGGCACCACCGGTGTGGCCAAGGGCGCAATGCTGACTCATCGCAACCTGATCGCCAACATGTTGCAGTGCCGGGCGCTGATGGCTTCAAACCTTGGCGACGGGTGTGAAATCATCATCACGCCCCTGCCGCTGTATCACATCTACGCCTTCACCTTTCATTGCATGGCGATGATGCTGCTCGGCAATCACAACATCCTGATCAGCAACCCGCGTGATCTGCCAGCGATGGTCAAGGAGCTTTCGAAATGGAAGTTCAGCGGCTTTGTCGGCCTTAACACGCTGTTTGTGGCCTTGTGCAATAACGAGGGTTTCCGCAACCTCGACTTTTCGGCGTTGAAAGTTACCCTCTCCGGCGGCATGGCCCTGCAGCAGTCCGCTGCCGAACGCTGGAAGCAGGTCACTGGCTGCCAGGTCTGCGAAGGCTATGGCATGACCGAGACCAGCCCGGTGGCTACGGTCAATCCCGCTAAAGACGTGCAGATGGGCACTATCGGTATTCCTGTGCCGTCGACGCTGTGCAAGGTTATCGACGATGCCGGCAACGAGCTGGCGTTCGGTGAAACCGGCGAGTTGTGCATCAAGGGCCCCCAGGTCATGAAAGGCTACTGGCAGCGCCAGGAAGCCACCGATGAAATGCTCGACAGTGATGGCTGGCTCAAGACCGGTGACATCGCGATCATCCAGCCCGATGGCTACATCCGGATTGTCGATCGCAAGAAAGACATGATTCTGATCTCCGGTTTCAACGTATACCCCAACGAACTTGAAGACGTGCTGGCCACGCTCCCGGGCGTGTTGCAATGCGCGGCGATCGGCGTGCCGGACGAGAAGTCAGGCGAAACCATCAAGGTTTTCGTCGTGGCCAAACCGGGCGTTACCCTCACCAAGGAACAGGTCATGGAGCACATGCGCGCCAACCTGACCGGCTACAAGGTGCCGCGTAGCGTGGAATTCCGGGAGGTCCTGCCCACTACCAACGTCGGCAAGATCCTGCGTCGCGAGCTGCGTGATGAGGAATTGAAGAAGCTGGGCGTGAAGAAGTAGGGCGGAGCGCCGCACGATAGTTGCGATTATCGTTCCGCACGCTCCAGCGTGGGAATGAAGGTCTCGACGCTCTGCGTCGTCAAGAGGACGCAGAGCGTCCAGAACGGCATGCGACGCGGAGCGTCGCACGATAGTTGGATTCTCGTTCCCACGCTCCAGCGTGGGAATGCAGGTCTCGACGCTCTGCGTCGCAATGAGGACGCGCAGCGTCCGGAAAGGCATGCAACGCGGAGCGCCGCACGATAGTTGAGATTCTCGTTCCGCACGCTCCAGCGTGGGAATGCAGGTCTCGACGCTCTGCGTCGCAATGAGGACGCGCAGCGTCCGGAAAGGCATGCGACGCGGAGCGCCGCACGATAGTTGCGATTATCGTTCCGCACGCTCCAGCGTGGGAATGCAGGTCTCGACGCTCTGCGTCGCAATGAGGACGCGTAGCGTCCGGAAAGGCATGCGACGCAGAGCGCCGCACGATAGTTGAGATTATCGTTCCGCACGCTCCAGCGTGGGAATGCAGGTCTCGACGCTCTGCGTCGCAAAAAGGACGCGGAGCGTCCGGTATTTCGTACCTCATACTTTGTTGTAATTGAGCCGTGCTGCCGGCAAACCATGACCGCGATGGATAGCCTGGCATTCAGGCCATTCGTCACGACCCGCCACAATCTGCGACAATCCGCACCTGCCATTTGAAAAAAGACCCTGCGCGCCTGATGACCGACGAATCGCCCTCTATCGACCAACTTCTGAAAAACCTCGACCAAGCGATGATCAGCGAACGTCATCGCCTGCGCCGTCAGTTGCATGACCTGCGCAAAAAGCCTGACGAGGCGAAGCTGGCGCAGTGGGTAGCGCGGGTTCAAGCCTCCTGTGCGCAGGTGACGGCGCGGCGTGAGAGCGTGCCGACGATCCGTTATGACGACAACCTGCCCATCGCCGCCAAACGCGATGAGATCAAGGAGGCCTTGCTCAAGCATCAGGTGCTGATCATTGCCGGTGAAACCGGCTCCGGCAAGACCACCCAATTGCCGAAAATCTGCCTGGAAATCGGTCGCGGCCAGCACGGTCTGATCGGCCATACCCAGCCGCGCCGCATCGCCGCACGCAGCGTGGCCAGCCGGGTGGCCGATGAGCTGGGCACACCACTGGGCGCGCTGGTCGGTTATCAGGTGCGCTTTGAAGATCAGAGCGACAGCAACACGCTGATCAAACTGATGACCGACGGTATTCTGCTGGCCGAAACCCAGCATGACCGCTTTCTGGAACGCTACGACACGATCATCGTCGACGAAGCTCATGAACGCAGTCTGAACATTGACTTCCTGCTCGGCTACCTGAAAACCCTGCTGCCACGTCGCCCGGACCTGAAGGTCATCATCACCTCCGCGACCATCGACCTGCAGCGCTTTTCCGAGCACTTCAACGATGCTCCGGTGATCGAAGTGTCCGGGCGTACCTTCCCTGTCGACCTCTGGTACCGCCCGCTGACCAGCGAGCAGGACGAGGAAGGCAACAGCGTCGAAGAAGACCTGACAGTCGATCAGGCCATTCTGGCCACGCTGGATGAGCTGGCGGCCTTTGAGCGTAGCGAGCGCAAGAGCCCGGGCGACGTGCTGGTGTTTCTGCCCGGCGAACGCGAGATTCGCGATGCCGCCGAGGTACTGCGCAAGGCGCAGCTCAGGCACACCGAAATTCTGCCGCTGTACGCACGCCTTTCGCCTGCCGAACAGCAGCGTATCTTTCAGTCCCATCCGGGTCGTCGTGTGGTGCTGGCCACCAACGTGGCCGAAACCTCGCTGACCGTGCCGGGCATCCGCTACGTGATCGATACCGGTACTGCGCGCATCAGCCGCTATAGCTATCGCGCCAAGGTCCAGCGCCTGCCGATCGAGGCGGTATCGCAGGCCAGCGCCAATCAGCGCAAAGGCCGTTGCGGGCGTGTCGAGCCCGGTTTGTGCGTGCGTCTGTACAGCGAAGAGGATTTCAACGGTCGACCTGAATTCACCGACCCCGAGATACTGCGCACCAACCTGGCAGCGGTCATCCTGCAGATGCTGCACCTGCGTCTGGGCGAGATCACCGATTTCCCGTTCATCGAGCCGCCGGATGGCAAAGCGATCAGCGACGGTTTCAACTTGTTGCAGGAGCTGTCGGCGGTCAATCGCGAAAATCAGCTGACCCCGCTGGGCCGTCAACTGGCGCGCCTGCCAGTGGACCCGCGCATGGGTCGCATGCTTCTGGAAGCTGCGAGGCAGGGCAGCCTGCAGGAAGTCTTGATCGTGGCCAGTGCCATGTCCGTGCAGGATGTGCGTGAGCGTCCACCCGAGCGTCAGCAGGCGGCTGATCAGGCCCATGCGCAATGGAAAGACGCCGACTCGGACTTCGCCGGGCTGGTCAATCTGTGGCGCGGTTTTGAAGAGCAGCGCCAGACCCTGACGGCCAGCCCGCTGCGTAACTGGTGCCGGCGTAATTTCCTGAATTACCTGCGCCTGCGCGAGTGGCGTGATTCCCATAGACAGCTGAGCCTGATCTGCCGCGATCTGCAACTGACGGTCAACAAGGAACCGGCCGATTACCCGAAATTCCACAAGGCCATTCTTTCTGGTCTGCTGAGTCAGATCGGGCAAAAGGCCGAAGAGGGTGACTACCTTGGCGCACGGCAGCGGCGCTTCTGGGTTCACCCGTCTTCCGGGCTCGGCAAGAAGCGCCCGCAGTGGTTGATGACCGCTGAGCTGGTGGAAACCACCAAGCTGTACGCGCGCATGGTGGCCAAGATCGATTCGGACTGGATCGAGCCGCTGGCTGGCCACCTGATCAAGAAAAATCATTTCGAGCCGCACTGGGAGAAGAAGCGCGGGCAGGTCGTAGCGTTCGAGCAGATTACGCTGTTCGGCCTGATCGTGGTTGGTCGCCGTCCGGTGCATTACGGGCCGATTGACCCGGTGGTGTCGCGTGAGCTGTTCATTCGCGAAGGCCTGGTGCGCGGTGACATCCTGTCGCGGGCAAAATGCCTGAGTGCCAATACCCGCCTGCTGGAGCAGCTCGATGAGCTGGAGGCCAAGGCTCGACGTCGCGATATTCTGGCTGACGAAGACACCTTGTTCAGCTTCTATGAAGCGCGAATCCCGGCCGAGATTCATCAGACGGCCACGTTCGACAGCTGGTACAAGACCGAAAGCCAGAAGAACCCGCAACTGCTGATCATGCGTGAAGAGGACGTGCTGGCCCGCGAGGCCAGTGAAGTTACCGCCGCGCAGTATCCGGATACCTTGCACCTGGGCGACCTCAGTCTGTCGCTGAGTTACCACTTCGAGCCCAACCACCCACGTGACGGCGTGACCTTGCGCGTCCCTGCGCCCCTGTTGCTGTCGCTGCCTGCCGAGCGCCTGGAGTGGCTGGTGCCGGGCTTGCTCGAGACCAAGAGCATTGCGCTGGTGCGCAACCTGCCCAAGGCGGTGCGCAAGAACTTTGTGCCGGTCCCGGATTTCATCAAGGCCGCGTTGCAACGTATTACCTTCGGCGAGGGCTCATTGCCCCAGGCGCTGGGGCGTGAGCTTCTGCGCATGACCGGCGTACGGGTCAGCGACGAGGGCTGGGCCGAAGCCGCGCAGCAGCTTGAAGGCCACCTGAAGATGAACCTGGAAATCGTCGATGGCAGCGGCAAGTTTCTCGGTGAGGGGCGTGATCTGGCCGAGCTGACGGCGCGCTTTGCCGAGGCTAGCCAGGCCGCACTGGCCGTACCTCAAACCGCGAAAAGCCAGCAGCCGGTGCAGGCCAAGGCCTTTGCTGCGGTGGCGCAAAAGACTCAGCAGAACATCGCCGGGTTGTCGATGACGGTTTATCCCGCGTTGGTCGAAGAGGGCGGAGCGGTCAAGGAAGGCCGGTTCTCCACGCAGGCCGAAGCTGAATATCAGCATCGCCGTGCTTTGCAGCGTTTGTTGCTGCAACAGCTGGCTGAACCGGCGAAGTTCCTGCGTAACAAACTGCCGGGGCAGACCGAGCTGGCCTTGTTGCACCGCGAGCTGGGCCGCATCGATGCGTTGATAGAGGACATCCTGCTGGCCAGCCTCGACAGTTGCGTGCTGGAAGGTGAAGCCGAGTTGCCGCGCGACGGTGCCGGCCTGTTGTCGCTGGCTGAGCGCAAGCGCGCCGACTGGACCGAACACGCCGAACGGCTGGCGAAGCTGACGCTGGAGATTCTCAAGCTGTGGCACGGACTGCAAAAGCGCTTCAAAGGCAAGATTGACCTGTCGCAGGCGGTTGCCCTCAACGATATCAAGGCGCAACTGAGCAAACTGGTGTACCCCGGTTTCGTGCGTGAAACCCCGGCGGTGTGGCTCAAGGAACTGCCGCGCTACCTGAAGGCTATCGAGATGCGTCTGGAAAAACTGCCAGGTCAGGTGCAGAAAGACCGGGTGTGGAGCATCGAGCTGGCAGGCCTGTGGACGCAATACCAGACACGTGCCGACAAGCACGGCCAGGAAGGCAAGCGCGACCCGGAACTGGCGCTGTATCGCTGGTGGATGGAGGAGTACCGCGTGTCGCTGTTCGCTCAGCAGTTAGGCACCAAAATGCCGGTGTCGGACAAACGGTTGAGCAAGCAGTGGAGTCAGGTGGAGGGCTGATCCTGCGTCGGCCTTCAGCACAGTCAATTGTCGCTATCAGGCCTATATTCATTGGCCCGATAGCGCCAAAACCGGGCTCTGTGGCACACTCCGCGCCTGTCTTCACCGTGTCATGAAATGCTGCTCTCTGTTGCGGGCAGCTTTTACAGTCGCACTGGTACGTTGGTCCCAAAAACAGAGGGCCTCCGAACACCGTGCCTGAGCAGGTGTTTACCTGCAACTCAATAAGAGAGGAACGACCGTGCACAACGTCGTCATCAGTGGCACAGGCCTGTTTACCCCGGCCAACAGCATCTCCAACGAAGAGCTGGTGCAGTCTTTCAACGCCTATGTCGCACAGTTCAACAGCGACAACGCAGCGGCTATCGAACGTGGTGAAGTGGAAGCACTCAGTGAATCCAGCGCCGCGTTCATCGAAAAAGCATCGGGCATCAAAAGCCGCTTTGTCATGGACAAGCAAGGCATTCTCGACCCGCAGCGCATGAAGCCCAACCTGCCGGAGCGCGGCAATGATGAACGGTCGATTCTCTGCCAGATGGGGGTTGCTGCGGCCGAACAGGCTTTGCAACGTGCAGGCAAAACCGCTGCCGATATCGACGGTGTAATCGTTGCCTGCTCCAACTTGCAGCGCGCCTATCCGGCGATTTCCATCGAGATTCAGGAAGCGCTGGGTGTCGCGGGCTATGGCTTCGACATGAACGTGGCCTGCTCTTCGGCCACCTTCGGCATTCAGGCAGCCTGCAACAGCGTGCAATTGGGGCAGGCCCGCGCCTTGCTGGTGATCAGTCCGGAAATCTGCACCGCGCACCTTAATTTCCGTGACCGTGACAGCCATTTCATTTTTGGCGACGGGGCCACAGCCGTTGTGGTCGAGCGCGCGGATCTCGCCACCTCGCCTTACCAGTTCGATATCGTCAGTACTCGTTTGTTGACCAAATTCTCCAACAACATCCGCAACAATTTCGGTTTCCTCAACCGTACCTCGGACGAGGGCCAGAATGCGCCGGACAAGCTGTTTGTGCAGGAAGGCCGCAAGGTGTTCCGCGAGGTCTGCCCGATGGTCGCCGAGCTGGTCGCGGCGCATTTGCAGGACAACGGTATCAACATCACTGACGTCAAACGCTTCTGGCTGCATCAGGCCAACCTGAGCATGAACCAGTTGATCGTCAAGAAGCTGCTGGGTCGTGATGCCACCGTAGAGGAAGCGCCAGTGATTCTCGACACTTATGGCAACACCAGCTCGGCAGGCTCGGTCATTGCGTTTCATACCTATCAGGATGACTTGCCCGAGGGCGCGCTGGCCGTGCTCAGCTCGTTCGGTGCCGGCTACTCGATTGGCAGCGTGATTCTGCGCAAGCGCTGATTGCGCTTTATGGGCAGCGTCTGGATATCAGACGCTGCCTGTCATATCCCGTTATGTCACCTGCACCCCGGCGGATCTTTATTGTGTTGGCTTTTTACGAAGCCATCACGGGTATCGATCATGTTTACCGCCTACACCACGTCTGGAACGCCAGCCTCGCCTGGTTCCCTGCCCTCCTCACGACAACTCGACTCTGCGCCATTCGACGTTGAGCATCCAAATGCCGGATTCATCAGAGGCAGCCTGCCTGACTGGTATTTGAACGCCCCGGCGACCTTGCGCCAGGCACTGCACGCCAGTCATCAGAAAACCCTGCGTTCCACGCATGCGCTCGGGCCCATTCGCAATCGTCTTTTATCAGCACAAGCATTCGCAGCGCCTCTGCTGACGCAAGCGTTTTTCGAACGCTTCGAACGTCCCTTGGATGTCGAAGCCTTTCAACTGATGACCTGGCGTTATGACGGTTCCTGGAAGCCGAATCCCCTTGAACAGACGCTGTTGCAGGCCGCCTTGCAGAACTTCGCCTCCAGTAACCGAAGCCGCTTCGATCCGTACTCGGCAATACTTCGTACTGGAGGCCTGCGTTACTGGCTTATCGACAGTGCTCAGCGCAGGTACAAGGTGGAATACAAGGACCGTCTTGATATCGACCTTGAGCAATTCGCTGATTTTTGTCATGAACTGGATCTTGGTGGCCAGTATCAGGCGCATCTGGACAGTGTATTCAAACCTTCCACGCCAGGCGCTGCGAAAGCGGTTGCCACTGTTTTTATCGACGGTGAGCGCGATGCTGTCGAGGTGCTTGCGCACATTGCCATGATGAAGGGCGATATCAGCGAAGCCGCTTACCAGATGCTGTTGAGCGTAGTGAAGCCCGACGTCCATGCGCAATGGGGGGGCAGGGGGTTGCGCTATTGTCAGTTGCATATGCTCGATACCTACGCTTTTTCGGGCTGCCTGTTACACGGGGCTTTGCTGATTCAGCAGGATATTGCTGACCCTGACAGTGGGCCTTGTCTTGTCTATATGCCTTCAGAGCCGTCACACCCGCTCAAACAGTTCGCCTCACTCCGGGCGTTCAACGACAGCCTCGTGGCAGCGCTCGACAGTGACAGTTACAGGCGCTATTTCAGCCGCTTCGTCAGCCTTGGCCAAAGTCCGGAGTTTTTTGCGAAGCTGAAATCGCGGCTCTACCCGGTCCAGGAACACACGCTGGACGTCAATGCCGACCTGGTGTTGCAGGCGCAGCCATTTTCCAAGCCCCCGTTCGAGTTGCTTTACGACCACCTGCTGGCCAAAACCTACGTTGATTCACGGACCATAGCGGTGCCGTCTGCGCAGGCTGATCAGCTAGCCAGGGATGCGCTGCTCGACAACCTGAAAAACAGTGGCATGGACATACTCAATGCGGCCGGGCTCTTTGTGCCTGTGCTGGGTGAAGTCATGGCCGTGGTTGCTCTCTATCAGATTGTCCGCGAAGCGTTCGTTGCCTACGAAGACTGGACGCACGGGGAAGTGGAAGAGGCCATGCAACATGTTTATAACATCGCCGAAAACGTCGCTCAGACAGTGGTGGTGGGCAGCGTCATTGGCGCGCTCGATCGGCTGGAACCGTCGATGTTTATCGAAAGCCTGGTGCAGAAGAGGGTGGATGGATCGGTTCGTCTTGGAAAGCCGACTATTGGCGGTTATGCGGATACGGTTACGGTGCCTGACGGTTTGCGTGCCAACCCGCTGGGGCTTTACGAATTCGACAGCAAGACGTGGCTGCCAATGAACGGCAAGCTGTACCGCGTTGAAGCAGACGCAACCGGAAAAAACTGGCGTATCAGGCACCCGCAGGATCAGCACGCCTATTCGCCTAAGCTTGAGCACAACGGGGCCGGTGCCTGGCGTCACGAGTGGGAAAACCCCATGGGCTGGGATGAAGTCACAGCGTTCAGGCGGCTTAATGTGACGTGTGATGCGTTCACCGAAGAAGAGATCTCGCGGGTCTTGAGCATTACGGGCAGCAACGAGGCGTTGTTGCGTCAGATACATGTCGAAAGTCATCCGCTTCCAGCTCTTCTGAGAGATGCCATCCAGCGCATGGAAATCGAGCGGGGCTTGCAAGCCTGCATAGACGCCCTCAAGGCAGAAGAGTCCTCGCCAGTGCCTGTCACTCATATCGAGCCATGGATGAAGCTGCTGGTGTCGTCGCCGCACTGGCACAAGAGCCGAGGGTTGTTAGTGTTAGACGCAGACGGAACCATGCTCGACGCCTGGAACGTGGGGGCGCATATGACATTTTCATCCAGTGTCGTGGGCGCGACAGAAGACCTCACGCAGGCGCTCGGCCAATTGCTGGAAGGGCTGACACCCGATGAAGTCAGTCATCTGACGGGAACCAGCGGTGCAGATAAAACTTCGCAGGTTCAAGGTTTCAAACGTTATCTGGCCGACTGTGCGCAACTTCACATGGGGCCGTTGCTTGACGAGGTTTATGCACTGCACAACCGCAGCAGTGAGCCGCTGGTCAAGCTGATTCAACGAGATTTCAGCAGTGTGCCGGACAGCATCGCTTTGGAACTCATCGAGATGGCGAGCGATGCAGACACCGCACGGATGACCTCGGAAAAACGTATCCCTCTTGAGCTTGCCGAGCATGCTCGTGAGTATCAGCAGCAACTGCGAATAAACAGGGCCATCGAAGGCTTCTACCGACGCTCGTCGGGTAATCCGGACACCTGTGCGACTGGGCTTGGCATGTTGCCGTACACGCCGGGCTGGCGTGGCGACGTTTCAATCGATCTGCTGAAAGACACGCTGGAGGGCGATGAGATCGCGAGCCTTGAAAGTGACCAGACGACTGTCGTGCATCGGGTTCTGATCAGAACCGAAGAGGTATTTCAGCCCTTCAATCAGTTGGGTGAGTCTATAGGTGAGGCTGGTCAGAGCTTTTTCAGTGCTCTGCTGAACGCGCTTCCTGATGACGTGCGAGTCAACATCGAATTGCCAGTGAATGCGGATGAGCAGCACCTGCGCAGTCTTTTGTGTCGTATCGCATCTGACAGACGCGACCGGATAGCGGAAATCCTGCAGTTGCAGCCGATCAAGCCTGGCATCAAATGGCCGCAACGACTGCACGATGGCCGTGTGGGTTACCCCCTGAGCGGACGTTTGCGTGGCCTATTCCGCAGGCTTGGGATTGGTGCGCCCAGCCACTCGCCAGAGCTTGCGGTAAAAAGCCTGTATCCGGATTTTTCCGAGGAGCAGGTTACGACGTTTCTTCAGGCTCTGCGTGCAGAGCACACAGGTTCTGCCTCGCAATTGACGAACTTTGTTCGACAAAGGCTGCAAGGCCTCGCTCAGGAACTGAGCACTTTGCAAACCGGCCTGGACAATTGGGTACTGCAAGCTGAGCCCTCGTCACTGCTTAGACCGAGGGCAATCGCGGCGTTGCGAATTCGCAATTGCTGGAGGCGCCTGAGCGCTCACTGCAGAAACTATCAGGGTGAGTTTTTGGGGTATTCGCTTGATCTGGAGGGTCTACGGATAGGAAACATGCCGCAGGTGTTGGCTGACTTCAGTCATGTGGCGGTTTTAAACGCTCGAAACATGCGGCTTACCCATCCACAGGCTGATGTATTACTTAAGCATTTCAGCAACCTGCATTCATTGAGCCTGGATTTCAATGCGCTGCAATCCCTGCCAGAGTCGATAGGGCGGATGACTCAACTCAGAGAGTTGTCACTCAGACACAACCCGTTGGTCTGGACCGACCAGTGCAACGCCGGTTTGCGCAATCTGAGCCGACTGGAAGTTCTGGACCTCAGTTTTTGCTCGCTTGGGCGGAGCACGCGGCTGAGTCCGCTCAACGCACTGCGCATGCTTTTTTTACGTTCTACAGGTATTGAAAGGGTGCCAGAGTGGAACTGGCGCAGTTCTGATCTGATGCTTCTCGACCTTCGTGACAACCATATCTCGGACATAACTACCCAGGCGCTCGCCCTTATTGATCGCTCCCTCAGCGATAATCGTCTGAATATACATTTGAATGGTAATCCGCTGAGTGTGCAGACGCATGAACGGATCAGAGTGCTGCGTGAGCAACGGTATCAGTCCCGTTTGGGTATCAGCCATAACCGCTTGTTGCATCAGGAAACGCCTGCCCTTAAGACCTGGCTTGGCAGTGCGAGTGGTGAGCAACTGGCTGCACGGACAGAGCTTTGGCATAACGTGCAGGACTGTTCCGGTTCTACGGATTTTTTTCAGGTGCTGAGCGACCTGACCACTTCAGCAGACTTTTTCAATGATCGTAAAGCGCTCACGACACGGGTCTGGACGATGATGGAAGCGGCTGCTGAAAATGGGGAGCTGCGTCGGCAATTGTTTGATCTTGCCGCCCATCCTCAAACCTGTGGCGATGGTCTGGCGTTAATATTCGGGGACATGGAAGTTCGCGTTGGGGTGTTCGCGATTACGTCATCCACGCCGGAAGCCGCACGGCCACTGGAGCTGTTCAAGATGACCCGCAGTCTCGACCGTCTCGATGAGGTGGAAAAAATTGCCCGTCGCGATATTGCTCTTCGGATGACAAGCAATAAAACGGTAGATGAAGCCGAAGTACGACTGGCCTATCGAACGGGTTTGCAGGTACGGCTTGGATTGGCCAGCCGGTCCAGATCCATGCTGTTCAGGACTCTGGCGGGGGTGAGTGACGCCGATCTGGATTCCGCCTACCGCGAGATAATTGCGCGTGAAAGTACTCCTGCGTTTTTCGAATCACTGATTGCCAGGGAGTTTTGGATGGATTATTTGGAAATCCGCTACGCCCACGAGTTTGAGCCGGTAAAGCGCCCTTTTGCTGAGCGTCTCGCCGTTCTGGATGAGCTGTCGCCGGACATGCAATCCGATCAACAATACCTTGACCGGGTCAAACAGATCACCAAGGAACGCATGCGTGCGATCAAGGCGTGTGCGATCAAACTTTCCATACAGCTTTCGGACGCTGTGAACGCAGGGCCTCAATAGGGGATACTCTCCATAACGCCTGATAATCCGGGGAATCTGCATGCCCGTTCACGTTATCGACAACCTAAGCACCGTTGCGCCTGCTCAATGGGACGCACTGGTGCCGGGCAATCAGCCGTTCCTGCGGCATGCCTTTCTCAGCGCACTGGAAGACAGCGGCAGCCTCGGGCCACGCTCCGGTTGGCGTGCCGAACATGTGCTGCACTACGAAAATGATCAACTGGTTGCGGCATTGCCGGCCTACCGGAAGTGGCACTCGTACGGCGAATATGTGTTCGATCACGCCTGGGCAGACGCCTGCCGTCGCGCCGGAATCGCCTATTACCCCAAACTGTTGGTCGCGGTGCCGTTCAGCCCGGTTGGCGGCTCACGCATCCTGTTGGCAACGCCTCAAGGCGGCATGGAGTTGCTCAGCGAGCTGCCGGCCTATCTGCAGAGCGGGGGGCTGTCGAGCGCCCATGTGAATTTCACCGACCCGGCTGCCGATGCCTTGCTTGAATCGCAACCGGGCTGGCTGCAGCGCTTTGGTTGTCAGTTTCATTGGCATAACCGGGGTTACCGCGACTTTCAGGACTTTCTGGACGCATTGAGTTCGCGCAAGCGCAAGCAGATGCGCAAGGAGCGTGAACAGGTGGCGGGGCAGGGCATCGAGTTTGAATGGCTCGAAGGCGCGCAGATGAGCGAAGTGCTGTGGGACTTCGTCTACGCCTGCTATTCCAATACCTACGAAATTCGCGGGCAGGCGCCATACCTGACACGCGAATTTTTCAGTCTGCTGGCCGAGCGTATGCCCGAATCGATCCGCGTGGTCATCGCCTTGCAGGGCTCACGGCCTGTGGCGATGGCTTTCAGCCTGATCGGTGACGATAGTTTCTACGGGCGCTACTGGGGTTGCCTGGCCGAGTTTGACCGACTGCACTTCGAGACCTGTTTCTATCAGGGCATGGACTACGCCATCGCCCATGGTCTGCAACGATTCGATGCAGGCGCTCAGGGTGAGCATAAATTGATTCGTGGCTTCGAACCGAAGATCACCCGGTCATGGCATTACCTGATGCACCCAGGGTTGAAAGACGCGGTCAGTGAGTTTCTCGAGCAGGAACGCGTCGGCGTACTGGCGTATGCCGATGAGGCGAGGAGTGCGTTGCCGTATCGGCAGACGGACTAGCGGGGGGGATAGGCCTTCGCGCGTGGAGCATCGGCGCGAGACTTGTGACGCGGAGCGTCACGAAATGCATGCCAACGCGGAGCATCGGCACGATAGTCATAAGTGGATGGCAGGCGCGGCAGCGGGTAGATCACTGGCCTCTGAAGATCCTGTGGGAGCGAGCTTGCTCGCGAAGAGGCCAGCAATCTTCCCATCCTCAATCCACCCCTACAAACCCACCCGTCTGATGCTGCCACAACCGCGCATACAGCCCGCCGCGGGCCAGCAGTTCGGCGTGGGTGCCGGTTTCGGCGATCTGGCCTTTTTCCAGTACTACCAAGCGATCCATACGGGCGATGGTCGACAGGCGGTGGGCGATGGCGATGACGGTCTTGCCTTGCATCAAGGTTTCCAGGCTTTCCTGAATCGCTGCTTCAACTTCCGAATCAAGTGCCGAGGTGGCTTCATCCATGATCAGGATCGGTGCGTCCTTGAGCAGCACACGGGTGATCGCAATACGCTGGCGTTGACCACCGGACAGCTTGACGCCGCGCTCTCCCACATGGGCATCAAAACCGGTGCGGCCTTCGGAATCCGACAACTGCGGGATGAACTCTTCGGCACGGGCCTTGCGGATCGATTCCCAGAGCTGTTCGTCAGTGGCGTCAGGATTGCCATACAGCAGGTTTTCGCGAATAGAACGGTGCAGCAGCGACGTGTCCTGAGTGATCATGCCGATCTGCGCACGCAGGCTTTCCTGGGTAATCTCGGAAATATCCTGACCGTCGATCAGGATCCTGCCGCCTTGAACGTCATACATGCGCAGCAGCAGGTTCACCAGCGTCGACTTACCGGCGCCTGAAGGTCCGATCAAACCGATTTTCTCGCCCGGTTTGATGTCCAGGTTGAGGTTGTGAATGATCCCGTTGCCATTGCCGTAATGGAAATCAACGCCATCGAACCGGACGCCGCCGTTTTCGATCTTCAGCGGCAGCGCGCCGGGCTGGTCATTCACCGTGACAGGCTGCGAGATGCTCTCCAGGCCGTCCTGCACGGTGCCGATGTTCTCGAAAATGCCATTGACCACCCACATGATCCAGCCGGACATGTTGACGATACGAATCACCAGGCCTGTGGCCAGCGCGATGGCCCCCACCGAGATCATCGACTGGATCCACAACCACAGGGCAAGCCCGGTGGTGGTGACAATCAGCACGCCGTTCATGGTGGTGATGGTGGTGTCCATCGATGTGACGACACGGCCAGCCAGCTGGCTTTTCTCGGTCTGATCACGCATCGCTTCACGCGCATATTGCTGCTCATGATTGGTGTGCGCGAACAGTTTCAGGGTGGTGATGTTGGTGTAGCCGTCGACTATCCGGCCCATGAGCCTGGAGCGCGCATCGGACGACTCCACCGAGCGTTGCTTGACCCTGGGGACGAAGTACATCAGCGCGAGTATGAACGCCACGATCCAGGTGCCCAGCGGGATCATCAGGCGCCAGTCAGCCTCGGCGAACAGCACCATGGCGCTGATCGCGTAGATCAGTACATGCCACAGCGCATCCACCGATTGCACCGCCGAGTCGCGCAGCGAATTGCCGGTCTGCATGATGCGCTGGGCGATACGCCCGGCGAAATCGTTCTGGAAGAAGTTGACGCTCTGTTTGAGCACGTAGCTGTGGTTTTGCCAACGAATCAGGTTGGTCATGCCGGGGCTGATGGTCTGATGCACCAGCAGGTCGTGCAGGCCGACGAAGATCGGGCGCAGCAGCAGGGTCACCACCACCATCCAGATCAGTTCCGGGCCATGAACGCTGAAAAAATCCTTGGGCGGCGTGGTTTGCGCCAGGTCGATAATGCGGCTCAGGTAGTTGAACAGCGACACCTCGATCAGCGCCCCGATCAGTCCCACGACCAGAAGCGCGAGAAACGTCGGCCATACCTGACGCAGGTAATACATGTAAAACGCGAAGACGGTGTTGGGCGGGGCAGGGGTAGGGGCGTCTTTGAAGATATCGATCAGTTTTTCAAAACGACGATAAAGCATTGGCTATCACACCCACGCGATGTGGGTTCTCCTTGATAAGTGGAGGCTCTCCCGTCCAGCCCGCACAAAGCCCGAAGGCTTTATGCGGTGCAGGTTTCCTGCTTAGTCGACGCGTTTGGCGGACTTGATCAGGATCGGGTCGATTGGCACGTTTTGCATGCCTTTCGTAGTAGTGGTGCGGGCGTTGACGATGTTGTCGACCACGTCCATACCCTTGACGACTTTACCGAACACCGCGTAACCGAAGTCACGTGTGCCGTTGTCGAGCATGGCATTGTCGTTGGTGTTGATGAAGAATTGACTGGTGGCCGAGTTAACGTCCGAAGTACGGGCCATGGCAATGGTGCCACGCACGTTGTGCAAACCGTTCTGTGCTTCGTTCTTGATCGGGTCCTTGGTCGGCTTCTGAACCAGTTGCTGGGTGAAACCGCCACCTTGCACCATGAAGCCCGGAATCACACGGTGAAAAATAGTGTTGCTGTAGAAGCCGCTGTCGACGTAACCCAGAAAGTTCTGGGTGCTGACCGGTGCCTTGGTGTCTGCGAGTTCGATTTCAATCTGGCCGAAGCTGGTATCGAGTACCACGTGCGTGGCTTTATCCGGGGCAGCCATCAGGTTGGCGGCGAACAATACGAAGCAGGCGGTGAGGGCGATTTTTTTCAGCATGTGGCAACAGGTCCTTCGGTAAGAGATATCGACTGTGGCCGGCAAGGTAACCACGTTTGGCGTTCTTTGCCCAGCGTGTTAGAGGGTTTGCGCGGCTTCATGCCATCAGCCAGCGCACCTATGGGCTGCACAAGGTTTTCAGACTCCGATGCTGGCCATGAATTCCAGCAGCGTGCGATTGAATTGCTCGGGCTGGTCCAGCGGCGTGGCATGCCGGGAGTCGTTGATGACCACCAGCCGCGCATTAAGCAGGCGTTTGACGTAAGCCTCTTTGAGCGAGACCGGTGTGTAATCGTGTTCGGCTGCGATGATCAGCGTCGGGCAGGTAATGCGCCCTAGTTTGTTTTCCACGCCCCAGCCGACAATGGCATCGAAACTGGCCAGATAGGCGCGCTTGTCGTTCTTGCCCCAACGCTCGGCCATCTTGCGCCGCAGGTCGGCCTGCTCCGGCTTTGGAAACAACAGCTTGCCCAGCGCCTCGCCCAGGGTCTGCATGCTGACGATGCGTGACAGGGTCCAGCGTCTGGCCAATTGCCAAAGGTCGCCTGCGCTTCTGACCTTGACCTGTGGCGCGCTGTTGACGATGCACAGGCTCTTGAGCAGGTGCGGTTGATCGACCGCCAACTGAAAGCCGATCATCCCGCCCATCGACAGGCCGATCAGGTGTACCGGACCCAGATGAAGGTGTTCGATCAACGCCTCCACGTCATTGCTCATGGCCTGAATGCTGTAGCGCCCGTAGGGTTTGTCCGAGCGACCATGGCCACGCATGTCCATGACGATGACGCGGTATTGCCTGGCCAGTGCCGGGATCTGATATTCCCAGTCCTGACAACTGGAACCCAGGCCATGTAACAACAGGACGGGTTCGCCCAGACCATACTCTTCATAGTGCAGCGAACAGTCGTCGTGTTCGAAAAAAGCCATGTGCCTACTCCTGTCAGGCGTGTTGTGGAGCAGTGAGTGCCGTGGTCAGTGGTGCGGTGTCGAACGTGCGGATCAGATCGATGAGAATCTGCGTGGCCGGGCCCAGCGACCTGTCCTTGCTGGAGTAAAGATAGAAGGTCGGGTTGCGGCTGCCGCCCTTGTCCAGGCGCAGCGGCTTGAGCAGCCCCTCGCGCAGTTCACGCTCGATCATGTGGCGAGGCAGCCAGGCGAAACCCAGGCCATTGCTGACGAAGGTGGTGGCTGTACCGAGGCTGCCGACCGTCCAGCGCTGCTCCGCGCCCAGCCAGCCGAAATCCCGCGGTTGCTGTCTGCCTGAGTCGCGAATCACTACCTGTAACTGACTTTCCAGATCCTGAAAGGTCAGTTCGCGATTGGCCTGGTGCAGGGCGTGGTCCGGATGAGCGACGGCGACGAACTCGACGGAGCTCATCTCGGTGCCCAGATGCCCGGCAATGCTGTAGCCGCTGATGGCCAGGTCCGCGACGCCTTCCAGCAACACCTCCTCGACACCCGAAAGCACTTCTTCACGCAACCGCACCCGGCAGCCTCGGCTTTGCGGCATGAACGCGGTCAACGCCCTGACCAGGCGTGCCGAAGGATAGGCCGCATCAATCACCAGCCGCACTTCTGCCTCCCAGCCCTGTTCCATATGGTGGGCGAGGTCTTCCAGTTGGCTGGCCTGTTTGACCAGTTGCCGTGAACGGCGCAGCAGTACGCCACCGGCGTCGGTCAGCACAGCCTTGCGTCCGTCAATGCGTAACAGCGGCACGCCGAGTTGTTCCTGCATGCGCGCCACGGTGTAACTCACCGATGACTGCGACCTGTGCAGCGCCTCGGCGGCCTGAGCAAAGCCACCGTGGTCGACTACGGCTTGTAATGTGCGCCACTGGTCGAGAGTCACGCGGGGCGCTTTCATGCTGTAATTCCTCTTAATGTGCTGGCTATTTGTTCTACTCTGACAATCCCGCTTCGGAGATCGCCGAATGAATCGACTGTGCTGTGTACTGCTGGTCATGTTGCCTTTGACGGCTTTTGCGTACCCCATCGAGGTCGAAAAGCAGTATCAGGGCGTGAAGATTGATTACGTGACGCACGACGTTTATCACAACATCGGGTCGATCACCGTCAGCAACTACGGGGATGTAGACGCCAAATGTTCGGTGGTGTTCGTCAACGGGCCAGAGGCGCCGCGAACCCGGCGTGTGCAGGTTGGCGCAGGTCAGAGTGTCGACGCTTCATCCACGTTCAATCGCAGCATCATCAAGTTGCGAATCAGGCTCACCTGCCAGCCAGTCTGAGAGTAGAGCGCTCTTATGGATAAAACAAATTTATGGATGGGTTAGGCAAGGGGCTTGAAGTTTTTAATCGATAAATCGATTTTATAACGGGGTCCGCGTTGCGTTATGCGCAATTCTGGCCGGAGACTGTGGGAGCGAACTTGTTCGCGAAAGGGCCGGTATGATCGCCGAAAATGCATCGGCTGAAATACCGTCTTCGCGAACAGGCGAAGCGTCGCCGCTTCGCTTCCACGCCCTTGGGGCAGAAGCCTGAAAGCTCCTTGTTCCGGGCTTTCAGGACTTGTGCAATACGCTGAGCACAATCAGACGATGATATCGGCCGCTTGCAGACTCTGCACGCCAGTCAGCTGGATTTCAAAGTCCGCGCCGATGTTGTCATCGAGATTGCCGTACAGCACCCCATCGGCAAAGCGAAGCTCGCCGGTGTTGTTGGCGCTGAACGCCGCGTTGCCTATGAACACGAACGCATCGTGGGCATCGGTCAGCGGTCGGGCATCGAAGCCTGTGAAGTCCAGCTTGTCGCCTTCGGCTGCCTTGAAGCCGTTGATGATGTCGCGCAGGCCGCCCAGGCCTGTCTCGTTGCTGTTGTTGAACACGTAACGGTCTGCACCGGTGCCGCCAATCAGCGTATCAGCGCCTGACCCGCCGATCAGTACGTCGTCACCCGCGCCGCCGGACAAGGTGTCATTGCCACTGCCGCCGTTCAGGACGTTGGCGTTTTTGTTGCCGGTCAACGTGTCGGCAAACTGGCTGCCAGTCAGGTTCTCTGTACCCTTGAGCGTGTCCAACCCGGAGCCGCCGGTGGCCTGTTGAGCGCTGGTGTTCAGCGCAACCGTAACGCCTGCCGTGGCAAACAGATAAGACACCGTGTCATTGCCGTCACGACCGTCCATGACGTTGTCGCCAGCGCCTGCGTAGATCAGGTTATCAAGGGTATTGCCGGTTGCGTTCGCGGCCCCTGTGCCGGTGATGACGATGTTTTCCAGGTTGGCCCCCAGCGTGTAGCTGGCCAGCGAACTGAGCACCGTGTCGATGCCGCCTACCTGCTGATCTGCGTTGGTCTCGACCACTCGGTCGGCTGCATCGTCAACGTAATAACTGTCCGATCCGTCGCCGCCGGTCAGCAGGTCGGCACCCGCTGCGCCGTCGAGAACATTGTTGCTGGCATTGCCGGTGATGACGTTTTTCAGCGCATTGCCGGTGCCGTTGATGGCAGATACGCCGGTAAGTAGCAGGTTTTCCACGTTCGCCCCCAACTGCCAACTGACGGAAGACACCACGGTATCAACCTGCGATGGCGAATCATTGCTCTCGGTGACGGTATCGAGTGCGTTATCGACTACATAGATGTCGTTGCCGTCCCCGCCGGTCATGTCATCTGCGCCCTGATCGCCATCCAGCACGTCATTGCCGGCGCTGCCCACCAAAGTGTCGTCGTCACTGGTGCCGAAGATGTTGCCGCCTTCATTCTGGCCACTCTCGAAAATGGCGGCCGGGTCGTTGTTGTCGCTGGCATCGCCACGAAAACCCAGGTCATCGGCAATGAAGTCGGCCAGGCGCTGACCGACGATTTCGGCGGACTCTTCGTGCAGGTGCCAGACGTCATCGGGGTAGGCCAGCGGGTTGACCTCGTAACGCAATGGCAGGTCGGTGTAGTCAACTGCCAGCTTGACGTCGGCACGCTCATTGGCGATGGCTTCCTGAGCGTTTCTGACGTATCCGGCACCCTCGACAATAGCGTTGATCTTTTCTTCGGTGTAGCCACGTGCCTTGGCCGCCTCGGTCTGATAGTGGCCGGTTTCGGCCATGTACACGGTGAAGTCGCCTATCTGCGCGTGCAGGTAATCGAACACCTTCAGGGTCGAGGCTTTGTAGAGGTCGGCTGCAGCCTGCTTGTCCGTGGCGCGGGCTATTTCCTGCGCGGCTTCTTCACCCTGACCCCAGATAATCCCGGTGGTCACTTTATCGATAGCCGTCAGCGACGCCAGTTGCGACTTGAGAAGTTCGGTCGCACGCAGCAGCGCAGGGCCTGGCTGATCGGTATCCACCAGCCACCACGAAACACGCTGTTCTTCCTGCGTGCCGGTCGAATAGCCGACCACGGTGCTGCCGCCTACGGCAAGGTCGATGCCATCACCGTTGGCGTCGGTGAACTGGCTGCGCACGTCATAATCGGTGTAACGGGCCAGGTCCTTGACCATTTCCGAGGTGCCGGACTGATTGTCGTCTTCGGTCATGCGCAGCAGGCGTGCGTTGGACTGGCCAAGCGTCGGCAGATAGAGAATCTCCTGAGCCTCGCGCTGGCCGAACACGAAGTCCGCATCGGTCAGGGTGTCGATCAGGTTGCCGCTCAGGGCGATTTCGAAGCGATTGCCGTCGGCATCCGGCGTGGCGGATTTGACATAGGTCTTGTCGCCGGCTTCGTTGAGGGTCATGTACAAGGTGTGATCTTCACCGTTGCCCAGCCCCAGGAAACCCAGAGCAGAGACGTCTATTTTGTCCTGGCCGGGGGTGAAGTCATAGATTGTGTCGGTGGCTGTCAGCCCGCCAGCATCGTAATCGCGGTAGCTGTCGGTGAGTGCGCTGTAGACGAACGTATCGGCACCGTCTCCACCGTACAATGCGTCGCGGCCAGCGCCACCGTTGATGATGTCGGCACCGGTATCGCCACGCAGCGTATCGTCGCCACCCAGCCCGAGAATGGTGTCGTCACCTTCGGTGCCATACAGCGCTTCCGCATTTTCGGTGCCGGTCAGAACGCCCGGTGTAACGTTGCCTACCGTGATGGCAAAACTGTCGGCCACCGACGCGCCGGTGGCATCGCTTGCGGTCAGCAATACCGAGTAAAGCCCGGATGCCTTGCCGCCCGGTGTGCCGCTGAAGGTCAGGGTCTTGCTGTCGAACTTCAACCAGTCGGGCAGGGCGCTGTTATCGGCCAGGGTCGCGCTGTAGGTCAGCGTGTTGCTGTCCGGATCACTGAAACTGCCCGATTGTACCGCGTAGGAAAACGCCTTCAACTCGGTAACGTTCTGATCCATCAGCGGTGTATTGAGTACCGGGGCCTGATTGGCGGCTGAGGCTGTAGAGAAGATGAAGCTGGACGCGCTCAGTTTGTCGAGCAGGTTGCCTTCCAGTGCAATCTCGAAGCGATTGCCGGTGGTGTCGACCGCATTGGTCTTGATATAGGTCTTGCTGCCGTCGGCATTGACGGACAGATAGATAGTGTTGGCACTGCCATCGCCCAGGCCTCGCAGGCCGATGCTGGACAGGTCGATCCGGTCTTCGGCCGGGTTGAAGTCGGTGATGGTGTCGCTCTGCTTGGTGCCGCTGGCGGTGTAATTGCGGTAGCTGTCCAGGCGCGAGTTGTAGATGAACAGGTCCGCGCCCGCGCCACCGGTCAGAATATCGGCATCAGCCCCGCCATTGATGAGATCTGCACCGGCACCGCCATTGACGCGGTCTGTACCGGCGTTGCCGTTCATCACGTCGTTGCCGTCGGTGCCGGTCAGGGTATCGCCGCCCGCAGTGCCTTCTATGACCCGCTGGAAGATGAAATGGCTGGCATTGAGGGTGTCTTTCAGGTTGCCGCTCAGGCCCAGCTCGAATCGGTTGCCGCTCGCATCGGCGTCGAGTGATTTGACGTAAGTGCGATCAAGTGTGGCGTTGTAGCTGATGTTCAGAGTACCGCCCTTGCCGCTGCCCAGCCCGCTGAAACCAAGGTTTGACAGGTCGATGCGGTCCTGGCTGACGTCGAAGTCGGTGACCAGATCGGTGGCGCTGGTGGTCGCCGTGCGATAGCTATCGGTCAGCTGGTCGAAGCGAAAAGTATCGGCACCCGCGCCACCGGTGAGCTTGTCGGCTCCCGCACCGCCGACCAGAATATCGTCGCCCGCAGCGCCGTTGAGCGTGTCCTTGCCAGCCAGACCGAAAATCATTTCATTGGCTGCGCCACCGGTGATCGCATCGTTGGCGTCGGTACCCTGTACGGTGACCAGCGGAAACGAATCGCCTGCAAAGCTGCCGTCGCCATACACCAGCGTCAGGCCTTTGCTGGTGTGGCTGATGGTGTTGCCCACGATGCTGTTGCGATCGGTGCCATCTTCGTTGCGCTCGGCAACGCCGTAGGTGGAGTTGTCGCTGCCGGTGATCAGGTTGCCGCGGATCAGGTTGTCGCTGCCGTTGAAATACTTGCCGGAAACGCCTGAAGTGTCGTCGTAAGACTGGATGATAATCTCCGGCACCGGGGCGCCGAGGGAGTTGTTGCTCAGGGTGTTATCAAAGACATCCACCCCGGAACTGCCGTAGATGCGCACACCGGCACTGCCGTTGTCGTGAATGTCCAGGCCACTGACAGAGACCTGACTGGACAGCTTGATCAGCACGCCTTCAGCACCGTTGCCATAGACCGCGCCACCGGTGATGGTGATATTGGCAGGCGAGGGGATGTTTTCACTGCCGCGCTGCACCACGATGCCGGTGCTGCCATTGCCGTAGGCGACGTTGTTGCTCAGGGTGAAATCGTGAGTGCTGGTCACCACGTTGAAGCCGTGACGGTCGTTGTTATAAGCAATGTTATTTTCAAACACGCTGTCGCTCAGGTAATCGGCCACGAAACCGTCCAGGCCGTTGCCATGGGATACGCTGTTTTTGATCACCATGTTGACGGTCTGCTCGTGCGGGTCGAAGCCATAGCCCGAGCAGTCCTTGATCTCGACGCTGTCGAGCGTAACGTTCGAATCCTTGCCGTCAGAACCTGGAATGTAGCCGTTGAACCAGCCGTCCACCTTGCCGGTGGTGGCGTCCCGGTTACCGTCCAATGTCAGATTTTTCATGCCGAAGTCGTGGGTTTCTTCGCCGTAGGCGGAACGCACGATGCCGGTGACCTTGGTGTCCGAGCCATCCGCCAGCTTGATGACTGTCTCGCCCATGCCCGCGCCCGATAGGGTCACGTTGCTTTTGAGCATCAGGCAGCCGTCGGAAGGCTCCTCGCCACCGGACACAATGTAGGTCCCGGCTGCCAGCACAACTTCTCCACCGCCCGCCGCTGCAGCTGCATCAATAGTGGCCTGAATGGCTGCTGTATCGTCCGTGACGCCGTCGCCCACTGCACCAAAGTCTTTTGTGTTTAATATCATGGTGTTACTCCGGGCGACGAGGAATTTAGGTGATGAAGTCAATATTGCAGCGCCCCGGAGTAAGACCCTCCATTAAGGAAAAGTTGCGTGATATAGGCTATATTTTCGGCGAAACCGACGACATGTGCGTCAAACATACGACTGTCATATTTGTGACGGGTAACGCGGGGCGCGGCGACGGGTTGGCGTCAAAAAGCGGCGGCCGTTGAGTGGACAGTGAGTGACGCAACCGCTATGGTCGCGCCCTTCAAAAATGGGGGCAGGCATGGGTTATCTACTTATCGTCACACTGATTCAGGCGTTTTCGTTCAGCCTGATCGGTGTTTATCTGGCCGGGCACGTCGACAGCTATTTCGCGGTGCTGATCCGCGTGGTGCTCGCTGGTCTGGTATTCATCCCGCTGACTCGCTGGCGTCAGGTCGAACCGCGATTCATGCGTGGCATGCTGCTGATCGGCGCGCTGCAATTTGGCGTCACGTATGTCTGTCTGTACCTGAGTTTCAGGGTGCTGACCGTGCCGGAAGTGTTGCTGTTTACCATCCTCACGCCATTGCACGTGACGCTGATCGAAGACGCGCTGAACCGGCGCTTCAATCCTTGGGCCTTGCTGGCGGCTATGGTCGCTGTGCTGGGGGCGGGCGTGATTCGTTACGATGGCCTGGACGGCGACTTCCTCGGCGGTTTTCTGCTGCTGCAACTGGCCAACTTCACCTACGCCGCCGGGCAGGTGCTGTACAAACATCTGGTGGCACGCCACCCCAGCGATCTGCCGCATTACCGACGTTTCGGCTATTTCTACCTGGGCGCACTGGCGGTGGTATTGCCCGCGTTCCTGATGTTCGGCAACCCGCAACACCTGCCCGAAGCGCCGACCCAATGGATCGTACTGTTGTTTCTCGGCCTGTGTTCGACGGCGCTGGGCATGTATTGGTGGAATAAAGGCGCGTGCATGTTCAATGGCGGCACACTGGCAGTCATGAACAACCTGCATGTGCCGCTGGGGCTGTTGATCAATCTGCTGATCTGGAACCAGCATGAAGACTTCACCCGCCTGCTGATTGGTGGCGGGGTGATCGTGGCGTCGGTGTGGATCAGTCGCCTGGGCGTGCGGCGTGCGGCGTGTGCCGGAGAGCGTTTCCGGCACGCGTTGAGTCACACGTGCTGGCCGCCGTTGACGTGAATCTCCGCACCGTTCACGTACGACGCGCCAGCCGTGCACAGGAAGTAGATCAGCGAAGCGACTTCCTCGGGCTTGCCCAGCCGGTGCATCGGCACCAGCCGCTGGACAATTTCCGCCGTGCCGGGTGACAGAATCGACGTATCGATCTCGCCCGGCGCAATGGCGTTGACTCGTATCCCGTGCGGGCCGAAATCGAAAGCCATTTCCCGGGTCAGTGCCGACAACGCGGCCTTGGACGTGGCATAGGCGACCCCGGCAAACGGGTGAACCTTCGAGCCGGCAATCGAGGTGACATTGATAATGCTGCCCTTGGCCGCTTTCAACTCGTCAAACAGCCCGCGAGCCAGCAGCGCTGTGGAGAACAGGTTGACGTTGAACACCTTGATCCAGGTGCTGTAATCAGACTCCAGAACGCCCATGCGACCGCCTTCCGCCGTCTTCGGCGAAACCCCTGCATTGTTCACCAGCGCATCCAGACGCCCGCCGAGCTTGTCCTTGATCGCCGCCATGCTCGCGCTGACGCTGTCGATATTTTCCAGGTCCAGATGGATATGATTGAGCAGGCCTTCAGCCCACGGACAGTCATCCACCCAGTTCTGCCTGGACGCCGTGAAAACTTCCCAGCCTGCGGCATTGAAATGCTTGACCGTGGCATGACCGATCCCCCGGCTTGCGCCAGTCAGCAACAGCTTTTTCTTGTCGCCCATGAGTGCGTTCCGGTTTTGAGGGTGGATGCATCATGTTTTTTGGCGGGCGGGGTGTCAACGCTGTTTGTCCGGTGTCAGGCCGCAGAACGTATGCGGTTAATCCGCCTCAAGACCCTGCGCCATATTGCCCGCTTCGGCTGGGGTGCTGCCTCGGTCACCACATTCGGCATGTCCCGTAAGCGAATCCAGGTTTCACTGCGCCAGTGCAGCACGCTCAGCGAGGTGCCCGGCCACTGCAATTGACTCATTCTGGGGTTATCCAGCGTCACGCTCTGCTGATCATGCAGCACCGTCAGCACCTCATGCGTCAGCCACTGACGCAACGCGCGGTTTTCCGGCACGTAATGATGAACCAGCAACGCCAGCACGCCGGATTCGCTGATCATCAGCTGCCGCTGGCATTCGCCATTGGCCTGCAACCAGACCTCGCGATGCTGATCGGCATCAAGCTTGAGCGTGGCACGCTCGTCCAGCGCCTTGCCCATCAGACGGGCGAGGTCAGCGAGGGAAAACCGGGCCTGGGGAGCGGTTGAGAAGCTGGTGGTGAACGAGGTTGAGCAAAACCTGCGGTTTCAGGGGCAGTATTTTGATGTCCAGACGGGGTTGCACTACAACACGTTTCGGTATTACGACCCGGAGATTGGGCGGTTTATTACGCAGGATCCGATTGGGTTGGAAGGTGGGTTTAATTTATATCAGTATGCACATAATCCAGCAGCTTGGATTGATCCATGGGGCTTATCTGAATTACTAGGCCTTGTGAATGAAGCTCACGCTTTGCTTGATCCTACCGCGCAAAAGTTCAAGACTACTGCTTTGGGAATGGATAGCAAAGGGGGATTATTCATTGCATCAAGCGATAAGACCGTGCCTAAAATTCAACGAGAGTGGGCCCAAGGTAAAGGGATTAATGTCGTAAATGGGCAGGGCCATGCAGAGGAAACTATAATAAAAGCAGGTAAAGGCGCTACCAATATAGATGCATCGAGAGGGGTATGTTTGGACTGTGAACACTTAATGAAGGGAGACTGTCAGAAATTTTGTGTTCGGGCATAACATGTAGCTAGAGGTGCATGTATGCCGACCAAAAAGAAGTCCGCCAATGCAACAGCGAGGGAGTTGCCCTCGATTCCCCAAGAGCTGATCGAGCAGTTTGTTAAAGGCCCGATGAGCGCCGAAGCCATTCAAGACGCGTCCATGGCGTTCAAGAAGGCTCTGATCGAGCGTGCGCTAGGCGCCGAGCTGGGTCACCACCTTGGTTACCCTCAGGGCGCGGAGCGCCCTGAGGGGGCGACCAATCAGCGCAATGGCAAAAGCAGCAAGACGGTTCTGACCGACGACGGGCCGCTTCGCCTGGATATCCCCAGAGACCGCGATGGTAGCTTCGCCCCGATCCTGATTCCCAAGCACGAACGACGTTTTACAGGCTTCGACGACAAGATAATTGCCATGTACGCCCGGGGCATGACGGTGCGTGAGATCCGCGCTTTTCTATCTGAGCAGTATGGAACTGACGTGTCCCATGACTTCATCAGCTCAGTCACCGATGCGGTCATGGAAGAGGTGGGCGCTTGGCAGCAACGACCCTTGGAACCGATGTATCCGGTGATCTTCTTCGATGCGTTACGGGTCAAAATCCGGGACGAGGGGTTAGTGTGCAACAAGGCTATTTATCTGGCGCTGGGGGTATTACCTGATGGCACGCGCGACATTCTGGGTATATGGATCGAGAGCACCGAGGGTGCCAAGTTTTGGATGAAGGTGTTCAACGACCTCAAGACTCGTGGCGTTGAAGATGTTCTGATCGCCGTCACGGATGGCCTCAAAGGAATACCGGAGGCGTTGGGGGCGGTTTTTCCTGCCACGACGCTGCAAACCTGCATCGTGCATCTGATCCGCAACAGCTTGGACTATGCCGCTTGGGATAAACGTCGGGCACTGGCCAAAGCACTCAAGCCGATCTACCAGGCGATCAATGCCGATGTGGCTGAGCAAGAGCTTAACGCCTTTGAAGCGGGCCCCTGGGGCAAGCAGTATCCGACTGTAGTTGCTGCATGGCGTCGCGCCTGGGATCGGGTTATACCGTTTTTTGTTTTTCCGGCGGGCATTCGCAAAGTGGTTTACACGACCAATGCCATCGAGAGCATCAATGCCCAGTTACGCAAGATCATCAAGACTCGAGGGCACTTCCCGACCGATGAGGCTGCGACGAAACTGATATGGCTTGGGTTGCGCAACATCACCGCCAACTGGGGTCATGCGGCACACGACTGGAAAGTGGCAATGAATCAATTTGCGATCCTGTACGGAGACCGATTTACCAGACCGAGCTGGTAAAACAAGGGCCTGCCTGACGGCAGGCCCTAACCAGCCCGAACACAAAAAAACTGATACTCCCGATATGGAACCGCTGAAGAGTTTTAGCCACTCAGTAGCTTTCTTTTTTGAGCTACACGCATGCGCGTATCCAACTGTTCAGCACATACGATCAAACATACCATTCAAACGTGTGCCGCCCGCTCGACATTGAGCAGTGTCGCAATCGAAATCCAAGCATCACATAACCAACGGAAAGCAAACTAGCGAATTCTATATATTAGCCATGTGGGGCGTGGCAACGACCATATTAATTTTTCGGTCATGTCGCTGCGCGCCTATCGCTTAATCCTACATCGAAGAGAGAACCGTCATGGGACTATGTATTTCAAAACACTCTGGCAGCAGCTACAGCTACAGTGATAGAGACCACTGGGAAGTGCCCGTAAACCCTTCAAACGTCAGAGCTGTATCCAGTCATCAAACGGCATCTGCGAGCGATAGAGCCTCAGACAAGGTGGACGAACGTCCTGCAACATTTTCTCATTTTCAACTCGCGCGGTGCGGCGAAGATTATACTCTTAGTATGGTTTCTTTAGCAGCTTATCAAGCAGAAAGACGGCATCGCGGTAATTTAATAAAAGATCGTAGTCAATCCGCACTTCCCTGGGTGCAGGTATATCACTCTGAAACAGGCCTGAATTACAGTTTCCAGATTGACAGAACCACGACTGTCAAAGTGGCCGGATTCAACTACAATGTCCCCAATGATGGAAAGACTCGGCATTTATACAGCGCCGGCACGAGCCAGGTAAATATGCCTGTCATCGCAGACAACATGAGTGCGTGCATTGCTGTCGCGTGTGCGGCGGAAAACGTAGATGCCGGCACGGGTGAACGTAGGCCGGGGGCGAAAGTTCGCGTATTCCATCTGATCCCTTTTCGTCACGAAGACCTTATGCCAAAACAAGTTTTAGCGTCTGTGCGCGATTATCTGCGGGATATTAAGGAACAGGGGCTAACAATGCGCGCAGCCCTGCATGGAGGAAATAGAGAGGGTGATTTCTCAGTCAGCACTGCGGAGGCATTGAAAAGCCTGTTTGCTGATGAAGGAATCCCGCTTGAATTCGACGAAACTTGCGCAAACCGAACATCTGAAACACTGCTTGGCGCCGTTATTCTTAATGACAACTCGACTCAATTCATAAAGCATTTGGTCGCTTTATGACACGATACTGCAGCTGTCGGCAGCGCTTCGATTTTGCCTGAACAGTTCGTAGACGAACCCGTGTTTTTTTTGGGGGTGGAGCCCGACGTCGCAAGCAGTGGTCGTAGTAGCAAGAGCGAGGTGTCCTTTTTAAAACGGATTTCTCCCGCTCAAGACGGGCAATCCGGGCTTCCAGTTCTTGGATTTTCTGCTGCTCTGGCGTCAGGGCTTTGCTCTGCGGGATTACGCCATTGCGCTCCTGCTAGAGCTGGCTCACCCAGCCACGCAGCGCAGACTCGACAACTCCCAGCGAACGTGAGGCCTCGATGTGGCTGTAGCCTTGATCAAGCACGAGGCCTGCTGCCTCACGCTTGAATTCAGTGGAAAGGTTACGGCGTTGTTTGGTCATCAGACACCTCTATCTGGCGATATTAGCAGCGACAAGTCTGCCTTTTCGTTCACTTGCCTACCCCCTCTAACGGGTGAGATGAATCATGCGTACGGGATGGGCCACAAGAAAACGTATGAGCTATGACATAATCATCTTAAAGCCGGTGGGCTCCCGCACTGATAATCTAGCAGACGTTGATGAAGTCCTGGATATCGGGGATGAAGCATTGGTTCTCAGGTCCTTAGCGCTGGTGCTCCCGGGGTGCATTCAAGGGGTGTTTGTGAAGGACGAATCCTTCACAATTGAGGGCAGCCTTTCAGGAAAGCCGGTGACGTCCATCCATTTATCACTTAAGTTCGGCGCGTGTTGGTCCGATTCATCCTTCAGCGTCGTTCAAGGGCTTCTGTCAGAGCTATGCGATTCCCTCCAGACTCACGCATTTTCGGTAACTGACAACACCCTGATCAGTGCGCCCGGTGACTAGGCGCTGATTCTTCGGGTCGGTCAGACACCGGTCGCTTTCTGACAATCACGGTCCGTCCGCTTCTGGCCGATTCTGTTGAAAAAGTAGCTCTCCTGTTTGGCCTGGGGCAAAATCACTCCATCGGCCAGCGGGAGAATACGCAGCATGATGGGACAGTTATCGAGTGGGCAGGAGCGGCTGTTTTACTCGTTCAACATTGAAGATCACATCCCAGCCAATCACCTCCTGCGCAGCATTGATCGATGCCTCGACCTCAGCGATCTGCGCCATTATCTCGCCGATTTTTATAGCCCAATCGGGCGCCCATCGATTGATCCCGAACTGATGATTCGCCTGTTGGTGGTGGGCTACTGCTACGGTATTCGCTCCGAACGTCGGTTGTGCGAAGAGGCTCATTTGAACCTGGCGTATCGCTGGTTCTGCCGCTTAAGCCTCGAAGACGAAGTCCCCAATCACTCTACGTTTTCCAAGAATCGGCATGGTCGCTTTCGTGACAGCTCGCTGTTTCGCTGGCTGTTCAACGAGGTGCTGCGTCGCTGCATGGACGCAGGTCTGGTCAAGGGCGAAGGGTTTGCGGTCGACGCCAGCGTCATCAAGGCAGATGCCAGTCGGCAACGTGGCGTACCTGGCGATGACGAAATCAACTGGCGCGATCCGGCGCTGAGTACTCGCGCCGTGCGTGAGTACCTTGAAGCGCTGGATGAAGAAGCGTTAGGCGAAGCACTGCCTAAGCGCCTGTCAGTGACTGATCCACTTTCTCGTTGGACCGCAGCGCCAGGAGGCCCGGCGTTTTTCGCCTACTCGACGAACTATCTGATTGATGTCGAGCATGGCGTGATCATGGATGTGGAACCGACCCCAGCGCATCGAACCGCCGAGGTCGAGAGCACCAAGACCATGATCGAGCGGGTCGAAGATCTTCTTCGATGCGTTACGGGTCAAAATCCGGGACGAGGGGTTAGTGTGCAACAAGGCTATTTATCTGGCGCTGGGGGTATTACCTGATGGCACGCGCGACATTCTGGGTATATGGATCGAGAGCACCGAGGGTGCCAAGTTTTGGATGAAGGTGTTCAACGACCTCAAGACTCGTGGCGTTGAAGATGTTCTGATCGCCGTCACGGATGGCCTCAAAGGAATACCGGAGGCGTTGGGGGCGGTTTTTCCTGCCACGACGCTGCAAACCTGCATCGTGCATCTGATCCGCAACAGCTTGGACTATGCCGCTTGGGATAAACGTCGGGCACTGGCCAAAGCACTCAAGCCGATCTACCAGGCGATCAATGCCGATGTGGTTGAGCAAGAGCTTAACGCCTTTGAAGCGGGCCCCTGGGGCAAGCAGTATCCGACTGTAGTTGCGGCATGGCGTCGCGCCTGGGATCGGGTTATACCGTTTTTTGTTTTTCCGGCGGGCATTCGCAAAGTGGTTTACACGACCAATGCCATCGAGAGCATCAATGCCCAGTTACGCAAGATCATCAAGACTCGAGGGCACTTCCCGACCGATGAGGCTGCGACGAAACTGATATGGCTTGGGTTGCGCAACATCACCGCCAATCAGACCATACCGTGGTGCACGTGAAGCATGTGCCAGGTATCTCGTTGGCGAATGATTTCACCACTCATTGCATGTGCTGCGTATTCAGCACTCCAGCGACGGGCTGCGCTGGAGGTGGTGGTCTCTCATTTCGAGGTCATGCCTGCACTGGGCAAGGATTTGCATGATCTGACTTGAGTGACTCTTCAGCCGGCCATTGCAGGCCCGCTGAAGAGCGACATGCTCACCTTGTTTTACTTAACAACGATGAACTTGCAGTTTTCAGGTGATGTTTTTTCACATACGTTATAGACGAGACCCAAAAAACCATTTTCTTTTTTCCAGGTACTGCCTGCAGTTTTTACAGTGAAATCCTTATTGTTTTTAGCGATGAAGCGCATGTCCAGCATCTCGCGCCCACCGATGTTGTAGGTACAGTATTGCAGCATCTGAGGCGCGTCTGCGCCCTCTTGAATAGCGATGGCCAGGTCAAAGGACTGCACAGGCATTTTCTTTGTTACAACGCCTTGCAGCACGCCGGTCCACTCGCCGTCATTACCGCTCGCCCGGTATACACCGGGTGAGACCTGTTCGATCTTCTCCACGGCAGGGCAGTTTTCCGCCGCTTGAGAGGTCAGGGACATGCCCAGCAGGCAGGTAGCAATTGCGGCGCTGATTAATACTTTTTTCATGATATTCCTTTGATTGAGAATTTAATTCTTGATGTGTTTATATGAGCGTTAGTGCGGATATTTGACGCAGTTGCACAGCGCGTGCTTGTTGTCAGGTACGCCAGTTGGTTGCATGTTTCTGTTTGGTGTGTGGCAGTGGTTTTGTTACTTATTGTTTCGTTGTTAAAGGCGTGCGTATTTTAGTAAATATTTGATCGTATCCAGTGTGGATGAATTTATCTTAGGCGCTAGAGTGTTTATTGTATGCACCTTCAGGCCTTAATTGTTTGTAGGAAATGGCGTTGGTTTGTGTGGGGATAGTGGGCTGGCCGATTACTCCTGAAGCCCTGTCCACATAGGCATGGCAAGGGCTGCGCGCGGGATGACGACTCGAAACGCCAAGCCGGGGGCTTCACCAAGGCTTGGTTCGTGAAAGCTACTCCCCACAGGCGTACGCACCAATAATGCCTTTGCGGTATCCGCATAGGGGAACCGAATTCTTTGGCTAACAGGATGGCAGTTGTTGCCCACTAGATCTAACGCCGAAGCGGGGAGTATCAGTTTTTTTGTGTTCGGGCTGGTTAGGGCCTGCCGTCAGGCAGGCCCTTGTTTTACCAGCTCGGTCTGGTAAATCGGTCTCCGTACAGGATCGCAAATTGATTCATTGCCACTTTCCAGTCGTGTGCCGCATGACCCCAGTTACAGTGAAGCCAGAGTTGGGCGTTGAGTATGTATCATCAACCCAGCGGGGCGTTTCAGTATAGGCCTGTTAAAGCCCACACTCCTTCCTCACAGGCTCGACCATTAGCGAAGCTGGCGGTTCCCCTGTCTGCCGATCTATTACTGCTAACGAACATTGGCCTTCGAAAGCTGACGGAGTCACCTTATAGGTCGCTCCCTCCTTAGGAATGAAGCTGCTGACGTTCAAACAGCTTATCTGCACCCAAGTCCGGTTGCGATCCTCTAGTCGTTTGACCCCTACAATGAGTGAATTCAGATAAATGCGTTTCTCGGGCTTAATCAGAAAGCGATTCTTTTCAGGTTCGGTTTGAGAGACACCGCCCAGAGCGCCGGTCTCATCTGTGTCTTGGCAAAGACTATCGTAGTAAGCCCAGTACCCTTGAAACCCTTCGTGGAGAAAGTCAGTTTTACCCCACGCGGCCTCTATCGTGGCGTGGGGCTCCGTCAACTTAGCTTGCTGATAGTGGCCCACACATCCAGTAAGAAAAGCCAAGCAAAAAATCAGGAAAGGTCTATTCAAGGTCACACCCAAGCAAAGAAGAAAAGCACCTGAAGGTATTGACTGCTTATAGCTAAACTACAGCTACTTTCTGTAGAAAGTTAAGGCGGAGGAATCAGAACTATGCACAACTGAGGTCCGAAGGTAGACCTATGCGCAGCCAGCAGTGGCCGGTAAGAGCCTACCCGTAAGCAACTCACGTCAGATCATGCAAATCCTTGCCCAGTGCAGGCATGACCTCGAAATGAGAGAACACTACCTCCAGCCCTCCCCGCTCCGGGCTGCAGCACATTGGGCCTACGGCATAAGACTCACTCACGGGAAATGGTGCCAGGCGCAGCAGCGGCCAGCGCAGCCCGTCGCTGGAGTGCTGAATACGCATAACGCCCTTGGCGACCGTGACTCGCAGCCAGAGGCCGGATGACGACTCATCAAACGCACCCGTCGCCCAATCCGATTGCCCGCAGGTCAGAACGCTGCCCAGCATCAGGGCTCCGTCGCTGACTTCAACGCCGGTTTTGACCCAGTTGCGCTCGTCAATGCGGACCATCAAGCCCGCCTGATCGTAAAGCGTCTTGAAATCACCCTGCACATGCACTTGCGCAGTGAAATCACCGGTCACCGAAACACCTAGAAAATGACCCGTATCGCGGCAAAAGCCATAGTGCGTCTGTTGCCAGAAATCGGTTTGCGGATCTGTGGTGACTGTCAGGCGCTCTTCCGCCACGTTCCAGTGTCGGGGTTGGTTCAGCCAGATGCCTTTGTCGAACATGTTGCCTCCTGTGTGAACTGCATGCCGAGGACAGATTACTAACCAGATCGCCAGCAGCTATTTTCGTACCATACAGAAATTCTACAGGGCAACATTACTCAGTGGCTTATCATCAAGGCCTGCCCTGAGCTCTCCCGTTGGGGCATGCGGGTTTGCCTTGGTCGGTTTTATAACCATTGGCAAGGCCACATAGCCCGCACCCTGATAACGCATGCTGTCCTTATACTCCGCTACGGTTCTAGGCGAATGGCATTGTCGTATTCGTAGGTGATGGTTTGCCCTTTGGCATCCTGTCGCCATTTGGGCAGGCCACGACCGTTGCGCAGCAGTTGGGTAGTCTGGCCCTTGCCGTCGGTGTGGGTCAGGACCTGGCCCAGTTCGTTGTAGGTAAAGGTCTCGTGGGTGCCATCCGGGTGGTTGATGCGCAGCACTTCGCCGTCGGGTTTGCGCTCCAGAGTGGTGGTGTTGTTCAGGGCGTCGGTGACGGCGACCAGATGACCGCGATCGTCATAGCGGTAATAAGTATCTTTGCCTGAACAGTCCTGAAAGTGCTCAACCTGAGCGAGGCTGTTCCACCACAGGTATTTGGATTTATAGGTCGCATCAATGATGGTGTGTGGCAGGCCATCTTCACTGTTGAGGTATTCGGTCTTGTGGCCCAGCGCGTTGATCTCACCCAGAAAATTGCCTCTGAAATTATAGAGAGACTCCCATTGAGGTAATAGACCTGAGTGATCACATGGCGGTAGTGGTTTTCAAATCCACTATTCAATAAAATAAGAGGGCTAGTGACTGAGGCAAAGTTGGCAGCCACTAGCATCGCCTGCTTTGTTATTAAAGAGCATTAAGCCCAAGTAGCAGAAAAAAAATAATAAAAAGCACGCCCCATTGAACTCAGGCTTTGAGAATATGCTCTTTGAATTGCAGACCTCGCACTTTATTAATCTCGCATAAGTCTTTAACACGAGCTGTAGCTAGTATAGTTGTAAAGTCCTCCTCCGCTCTAAAAATATCGACACCTATATCCACATCATCTTTAAGAACGATTTCAGTATATATTTTAGGCCCGTCGGGCAGATAGCTCACAAGCGGCTCATTTTTTGATTTTTCTTTATCAAAAGCGCTAAGTCTTGAGGTGGGGTTAAAAAATTTATAGCCTTCATATTTTTTTCCAGATATATACACGTTTGCGTCAAAAAATTGAACTCCAGAAACATTGGCTTCCAGTAATAATTTATGGAATCTAGGGCTGATAAAATTAGGGCCATCACTGAAGAAAAAATCGTATTTAAGGATCCCATTGGTGCTAGCTCTTGACGTCGAGGTAAACTCAACCAGTACATCCTCACTTATCTCCATTCCTTTTTTCAAAAGAATAGGGTCTTGACCTGTTAAGACATTACTTTTAAACCAATAGCTCTCTGGATAAGAGCTAGATATGTTGATAATGAAAATCTTAGCCACAAGCAATACCTCTCACAGATGCAGAATTTAACTTAGTAGTGCCAGATCGCAATCCTTTACGCTCATCTGCTATAATGCCGTTTACTACTTTTTCGTAATCTCCCTTACTCCAACCATTGACCTTTCCGTAATCACTAGCCACATCAAGCTTTTTCTCAATTCTGGCAGTGTACTCAGCATGAGAACCTCGATGAACTGTTCTGGTAGGATGACTTTCGGCATATTTAGGCAGGTAAATAATATTTGAAACCTTATGAATATTCATGCCAGCTGCTTTGATAGCCTCATGATTTGCTAATTGCTGAGGGATTATATGGTGCTTTTGAAAGCCCGAAAGAGCTTGCATGGTGTTATAGATCCAGCCAGCCTACTGGGTTCGGAGCATATTGATAAAGATTAAACCCACCCAGCAACCCAATCGGATCCTGTGTTATAAACCGCCCAATCTCCGGGTCATAATACCGAAACGTGTTGTAATGCAGTCCCGTCTCGACATCAAAATACTGCCCCTGAAACCGCAGGTTCTGCTCAACCTCGTTCACAACCAGCTTTTCCACCGCACCCCACGCCCGGTACTTCGCCTGCCAGACGATCTGCCCTTCGGCATCGGTCATTTCCAGCGGTGTACCGATCTGGTCGGTGTGGAAGTAGTAAACCTTGTTTTCGACTTCGCCTTCTTTCTCGTCAACACGGGCCAGAGGCGCATAGCTGCCGGGTTCGTAAAGGTACAAGCTGCTCTGGCCGGGGCTTTCTTCGCGCAGCATGCGCAGGCCTTGCCAGAGGAAGCGTTTGTGGTCGGTGTGGCCTTTGATTTCGGACTGTTTGGCGACTCTTCGGCCCAGGCTGTCGTATTGGTAGCTACTGGTACTTTCCACCTGCGTGTCGGCCATGGTTTCGGTTTTGACCAGGCGGTTTTCGCAGTCGTAGGTGAAGGTCTGCCAGCGCACGATGCCGACGACTTTTTCGATCAGGTTGCCCCAGGCGTCGTATTTGTACTCGTGGTTTGCCCACTGTTTTAGGCGGTTGTCTTTAACGTGGTCGAAGCGGCTGGTGTTGAAGTTCAGGCGGTTGGCCGCTGCGTCGTAGCGGAACTCTTCGCCGTCGACCACTCGGCCGGTGTTGCGCGCCAGCAACTGGCCGTTGGCTTCGTATTCGTACTGGGTTTCGCCGCGCAGTTTGTCGAGGGTACGGCTCAGTTCGCCGGCCGGGTCGTATTCGTAGCGGCGGTGGACCGGGTTGTAGGCGTGTTCGACGTAGCGTTCTGGTTTTATGAGCGGGTTCTGAATCTGTGACAGCTTTTCCGCAGGCAGAGTTGTGGCGTACTGCCACGCTTTGCGGCCCATGCTGTCGTAGCAGAAGCAGCTCGTGAGTTTGCCTTGGGGGCGATAGCCCCAATACTCATGTCTCTGATCAGTTGGTGCTTGGGATTAAACTGTCTTATTAAAGCCACTGCCAAGCTACGATTAAAAATAAAACAATATTTTTAAGAAGGAATAAATCTAAATTTTTAAAGATCGCTAGCATTACTTATTCAAAATAAAGTGAGCTAGTCGGTATTTATGTAATTTTTACTTTTATGGATTAAGTGTGAAAAATCAATAAAAATTTAATTTGAGTTCGCATGTTAGTGCTAGCTTTTGAGATCAGGGTTTTGATGAGAATCTAACAAATTGCCTGTGTAAGTCCAATGCGGATTTATACTTAATAAGTTTCACATTTTCCGAGATGATCTCTTCTTTTTTTTCTAGTTTTTTAGTTAGCAGTGCTATTGAATAGTCTAAATTAAAATCTTTTTTAATTTTCAGTACGTCAGATGCTTTTGGCTTGATCTCTGCAACTGAAACTATGTTACCACTATCACTATCACTATCACTATCTGCATCAGCCATCACGTAGGCAGTTAGCTTTTCAATGGAGTCAAAGACTTCAGCGTCATTAATAAAGGGATCTCCAGACCCTATAAAGTAGAATTTTTCCAAGCCTTTTTTGGGGATTAATATTAATCCGCCTCCAGAGTCATCTCCAATCAAAATGTAATCGGGGAAATTTATATCTATTTCATATGTTTTGTTACGCTCGACAATTTGATCAGTAGGATAAATTACGATTTGATCTTCTAATACCGCCCCATTGCATTCAGACCAAAATGTTCTCAACCAGTTTTTTTCTGAGATTCCTAACTCTTTGCAGACGGATTCTATTTCATTTACGTTGGCAGGGCTGTTCTTTTCAGTGAAGGATATCATTAGTCAAATGCTCCCAAGGAGTCGAAGTATTTATATGATCTGCTCGCAGCTTTCTTTGCTACGCTAGGACTAACTCCAGAGTCTATTAGCTCTTTGTATGCGGTTCCAAACTCTTCCTTAATGGTGCCATTAAACCCGCCCAATCTGCGTCTGGTTCGTTGAAGTGATGAAACAATAGCGTGTGATTCTCCAGAGGAGCTTTTTAATAAAACTGCTGGCGCTGCGTTACGCTTATATCCTGCTACATTCCTCTTTGCCCACTCATCCTGAATAAAGTGGTGTGACTGAACTGATTTATCACTTGGGATGTTTTTATTACCAGGCGCTCTGTTTACGCCCGGTGATAAATTGCCATGGGTATCGACATCCCCTGATTTATAGCCCCCCGGACGATTGCAAGCCCAGCCCCATGGATCAACCCATGCTGTGGGATTTGGAACATATTTGTAAAGGTTATCCCCCCCATCCAACCCAATCGGATCCTGCGTAATAAACCGCCCAATCTCCGGGTCATAATACCTAAACGTGTTGTAATGCAGCCCCGTCTCGACATCAAAATACTGCCCTTGGAACCGCAGGTTCTGCTCGACCTCGTTCACCACCAGCTTCTCAACCGCACCCCACGCCCGGTACTTCGCCTGCCAGACGATCTGACCTTCGGCATCGGTCATTTCCAGCGGTGTGCCGATCTGGTCGGTGTGGAAGTAGTAAACCTTGTTTTCGACTTCGCCTTCTTTCTCGTCAACACGGGCCAGCGGCGCATAGCTGCCGGGCTCGTAAAGGTACAGGCTACTCTGGCCGGGACTTTCTTCGCGCAGCATGCGCAGGCCTTGCCAGAGGAAGCGTTTGTGATCGGTCTGGCCTTTGATCTCGGATTGTTTGGCAACGCGTCGGCCAAGGCTGTCGTACTGACAGCCGGGTCGTATTCGTAGCGGCGGTGAATGGGGTTGTAGGCGTGTTCGACGTAACTGCCTGAGCAGTCCTGAAAGCGCACAACCTGAGCGAGGCTGTTCCGCCACAGGTATTTGGACTTGAGCGTCGGGTCGACTATGGTTCCCCAGTAGCATGTTGCTGTGGCGGGTCACCACGTCTTCGGTTTAGGTGAGATGAAGCGCACTGAATCGCCGTTACCATTGAACACCTCGCCGAGCTTGCTGTTGCTGTCGGTAGTACAGCTTGATGTGGTGTAAGCGATAGCACAGCGCTAATTCAAGAGAAAGTGGCAGCTGACTGAGACAAAGTTGGCAGTCATGCCGCGGCATACCTTATTAAAGAGCAATAGAGCTTTTGGTATATGTGGAGTAGGTAGCAAATGCATCGTTACGACTAATAAATTATTTTTTACGCTTGCGGTATCTGTGCCTTTCGAGCTAATAACTAGCTATGCATAAAATACTGGCTAGATTGTTTTATTTAAAGTTGCTTGTGGTTTTTCTAGGCTATAAAGATATTAAATGCATCATTTTCATAATAAAACTTAAACGCATCGAAGTAGTTCTCGACGCTTGGGTGAGGTAATTGTTCATTAACATTTGATATTATATCTTCGATAATAGGTGTTTCTAGGGTCTCCTTCCAACCCTCACCTAATACTTGCGGAGGCAAGTAGTTCGTGGAGTCGGGCGGAAAATCGCGACTATCTAGTGAAAATGCCCCTTTGGTATCCAATGTCCATGGGGTGTTAGGAAGATAAAACCATGAGTCTGGCATCTATGATATGTTTAAAATAACTTCTTTAATGCTATAAGTCTTCATTTTCACCTCAACATGCTGAGTTTTGCAGCTTTTTAAATCCACCCTGCTGGTTAGGGTGGAGGCTGTTCTGTACGGGGGCTGGAGCCTTATGTTGCGCTCTAGGCATCAACTCAATATCTTTAGTGCTTTGAGCATTATGATGCCGCGAATGGTTTGGAGGGCTTCTATCACTGAGACCTCCTCTAGGACCAGGTTGAATGTGCTTTGCCGCTTCTGGAGGAAGAGCTGGCTTTAGTTGGGGGTATAATGCTATAGCATATTCAAAGCATATGGCTGGTTACTAATTTTTCTAGATCACTAATACTTGTGCCGAAAGAGGTTTTTGTATTTGAGATTTTTGTGGCTAGATCGAATACAATGGCAATTTCATTTGAGGTTACTTTATTTTCATCATAGAGTTCGTCAATCTCATAGCTCAATAAGTCTATATTCTGCAGAGCCATGTCTACGCATTTATGAAGTTTGGAAGTGTCGGAGTCGATAAGAAATAATAAAAAATAATCTAATGCAATCATCAGGTTTTGTGCATAGCTACCTTCTTGCTCAGAAAACTCCTCAGTGTCTGGTATGTTTTTTTTTACAGTATGCTCAATTTTTATAATAGAATCTTTCTTTTCGGACAGCGAGGTTTTGAGCGCCGCTACAACTAAACCTTCAAGATTTTCTGAATAGCAATTATCAAAAGCTTTTATAAGGCGTATTTGCCTATACAAATAGCTTGCTATCAGCAAGGATTTTTGTTGAGGGTTAAGTTTTTCGATATAGGACGACACGGTGGCGTCCTCAAAAATCAAATTCCACTGCATGTGCTTCCTCCTAACCGTTTTCGACTCTTTTTACCAGTTGTATGTGTATCAGTCTTAACGCCGTGCTCCTTCATTGGTCGTGTCCATTTCTAATGTGTCGGCCCCGCAGCATGGCGTGGTTTTCTCCGCGAAGTCGCTCGACCATCCCGAGCGGGCGTTTAAAGAAGCGGCGCGCTTGTATGAGATGGGAGCGCTTGATCTGCGTATCGAGCAAACCTTTTCGCTCGGGGAAGTTGCCAATGCTCAAGCGATCAGCGCCGCCGGGCGCGTGACCGGCAAGCTCGTCATTACGCTGGCTTGATCAAAACACCGGGTCGCGGCCTGCGTCTGCAGGCCGTGACAGGTTCGAAGCTTCAAACGTGCGCTCCAGGCTGCGTTGCTCACAGTCGCAGTATTCAAAATAGTCCTGATCTTTTTTATGAGAGCAAGCCAGTAGGGGAGTTGCAGTAATGAACGTGAGCGCAAAGACTGTACTGATCACCGGCGGTACCCGCGGTATAGGCCTTGAACTCGCCCGCCGCTTTCTGGCCATGGTAAATGTGGTCATCGTTACAGGGCGTGACGAGGCAGGATTACAGGCAGCCCAGCGCGAGTTGCCGGATGTAAAGGCAATACGCAGCGACGTCGGTCGACCAGAGGACATCGTGAGGTTACATGAGCAACTGATGCAGGAATTTCCGACGCTGGATATTCTGGTGAACAATGCGGGCATCATGCGCAACATCGAACTTTCCGAACCCCGCTCGCTGGATGATGTAGCGCTTGAAGTCGACGTTGACCTGAATGGCCCAATCAAAATGGTGCAGCAGTTTCTCCCGCACCTTCTCAGCCGGCCCCAGGCAATGATCGTCAACATCAGTTCAGGGTTAGCGTTCGTTCCCTTTCCTGCGTCTCCGGTCTACAGCGCCGCGAAAGCCGGGTTACATGCCTACACTCGCGTATTGCGCGTGCAATTAAAAAACACCTCGCTCAAAGTGATCGAAATTGCTCCGCCGAGTACCGACACAGCGCTATTCAATAACCTGACAAATGAGCACGCTGCCAAAGGCCCGCCACCGATGCCCCTCGCCAAGCTGGCAGATCAGGCAATGGCAGGTATCGCAGCAGGTAAGACCGAGATTCGCCCAGGCTTGAGCCAGATGCTTTATTTGCTGAGTCGCATCGCGCCGGAGTTCGGGTTGCGGCAATTGGCCAAGGCAGCGGGATACTGAGCGCGCGGATCCGGGCAGATCGAAAAGCTGACCGATGAAACAGTGCCGCTGTTTCTGCTCATGCGGGGCAGGGCAGAGTGTTGCGAGTGCAGCGGGTGTATCAGCAGGTCTCGCCCCGGACGTTGCAAGGCAGAACCTCCAGTGCTCGCCACTCCTTGATAAGTTGGCGGCGGTTGCGCGTGTAGCGTTCAGTCAGCACTTGCGCCTGCGCGATGTCATCCATGTCGATCACCCGGTATCGGCTGTCGCCCTCACACCAGGCCGCCAAATGACGCCTGGACTCGATGAAGCCGAGCATGATCGGCCAGATGACCTGCGGGTCCTTGGGCGCGTGCTCTATCGAAAGTGTGATGCTCAGCTTGCACTGGTCGCGCAGCGCACGACGGATCTCACTCAGGTCGATGGTCGTTGCGACGCTGAGCGGTTTGCTGATGTAGAACGTTTCGTCTTCCAGTGTCGGGCGCATCTCTACAGGCAAAACGGCGCTGATTTTGGCCAGGGCATTTTTTACGGCGAAGGCGAACTTGTCGTCCGTCTGGCGACTGACCCATTGCGCACCGATCATCAGCGCCTGCACTTCTTCTTCCGTGAACGACAATGGAGGCAATAGAAAACCGGGCTTGAGGATGTACCCCAGGCCCGGCTCGCCGTCGATATCAGCACCCATGCCTTGCAGGGTCGCAACATCGCGGCGGATGGTACGCAGTGAAACGCCCAGTTCCTGCGCAAGAGACGCGCCTGATACCGTTCTGCGATGCCGACGAAGCGCTTGCATCAATTCAAACAAACGATGACTTCTGGCCATGCCTACTCCATCGCGATAACACCTTTGCCACCGAGCTTGCGACCTTTCTCAAGTTCGTTGATCAGTGTGATTGCGCTGCTCAAGGTAACCACTTCACCCACTGGGATCTTGAAGGTGCCCCTGTTGGCGGCTTCGGCCAGCTTATCCAGAATCTCGACGCGTGGCGAACCTATGATTGGCTTGAGCCTGCGATCGAAGAGGGCGCGTATGAACTTGCCGGGGCCAGGATTCAGGTCAGAAATACCCGGCCTGGTCGAAATCCGCGGCACTGCGAATCCGCTGCATCAGTCATCTCCCCCCGGTGAGTGTGGAAGTGACAGTACACAGCGACAGGGACAGTTTTTGTCACCATGATTAGCCAGGGCAGCCCGTATCAACTCGCTATGCGCCGCCCCCGCAACGCGCTCAAACATTCACGCCCGGCGTCCTCGGCGGTTTGCATGACTGTCTGGCTGTTGTCCTCGGTGATCCAGGTCAGCAGCCGGATCTGCCCCGTAGCCTGGCTGCCGCCCTGCATGCGATTCAGGGTTTCACGTTGTTTGAGCATGGCCTTCATGCGCGTGGCCAGTAGGAAGATGTCGTCGATGAAACCGTCTTCGACGTGGTCGTGATGCTCGATGCCAAGCCCCGTGGCGTCGTGGTCGATACGCAGGTGGTAGTGCATGGCCCCGGTTGCATCCTCGCTGCCGAACAGCGCGATGACGAAGCCTTTGCCCAGCAGGGTGCGCAGGGCGTGCTGGATGATTTCCTGCACATCGGGGGTGATCTGCCTGACTTCGCGGCTCATGTAGAAGCTCCTGAACTGATTCGTGGTGCCAGGCAGTATTCAACGGCTGGATGTTAAGTGCGGTCCGGGCCAGGTAATGCTGGGTAAAGACCGCCTGATTCATGCTTAAAAGGTCAGTGTTTCAGAAGGTCTGGCCCAGCGAGAACTGGAACACTTGGGTCTCGGCGTCTTCGGGCTTTTTGATCGGTACGGCGAGGTCGAAGCTCAACGGGCCGAGCGGCGAGTACCAGGTCACGCCGACGCCGACCGAACTGGCCATCTGGTCGATATTGATGTTGCCGCAGTTCTGCGTGGTGCTCAGGTAGCACTTGTCGGCGTAGACCGTGCCGAAGTCCCAGAACAGCGAGGTGCGCAGGGATTTCTGGTCTTTGACGAAAGGCATCGGGAACAGGTATTCCATGCCACCGGTGATCAGGATGTTGCCGCCCAGCGCTTCTGTGTCGCGGTCCGAGTAGTAGATCTGCCCTTGACTGGCGTAGGTGCCGGTCGACGGGGTATTGCGTGGTCCCAGCGTGCCGTCCTTGAAGCCGCGCACGGTGGCTTGGCCGCCCGCCGTATAGTTTTCGTAGAACGGCAGGCCGTCGGTTTCGCCGTAACCGTTGCCGTAGCCCAGTTTGGTGTGCAGACGCAGCGATGTGGCGTCGCTGAGCGGCAGAAAGGTCTGGCCGTTGTAGTCGAGTTTGTAGAACTGCAGGTCACTGCCCGGCACGGTGCTGGTCAGGGTCAGGCTTTGTGAATGACCGCGAGTGGCCAGCACGCCTTTGTTGAGGGTCGATTCCGACCAGCCGACACTGGCCTTGAGGTTGGTGAATGACGAGCCCTCACGCTCGATGAAGTCATAGATCTCGTCGGCGCTGTAGCTGCCGGGGTCGAGGGTGTCGTGCTGGATCGACAAACCGTAGGTCAGGCGCGAGGTTTCGCTGATCGGGTAGCCGAGGTTGACCCCCGCACCGACGCTGTTGAGCGAGTAGTAGGACACCTCGTCGTCATCGTCGTAATACTTGCTGTAATCAGTGGCGTTATAGAAAACGTTGTAGCCCAGGCTCACACCGTCAGGCGTGAAGTATGGGTTGGTGAATGCAAAGTTGTACTTGGTCTGGTACTCGGAGCGCGTCATGCCGAGGCTGGCGAAGTTACCGGTGCCGAGGATGTTGTTCTGCGAGATCGAGCCCCCGAGTATCAGCCCGGCGCTTTGGGCAAAGCCTACGCTGGCGGTGATGTTGCCCGAGGCCTGTTCTTCGACGGCGTAGTTGATGTCCACCTGGTCGTCGGTTCCCGGCACAGCAGGCGTTTCGACGTTTACTTCCTTGAAGAAACCCAGACGCTCCAGACGCACCTTCGACTGGTCGATCAGGTAGGTCGAGGCCCAGCCGCCTTCCATCTGACGCATTTCACGACGCAGCACCTCATCGGCGGTCTTGGTGTTGCCGCGAAAGTTGATGCGGTTTGCGTAGGCCCGCTTACCGGGGTCGACCATAAAGCTGATGTCTACGGTATGGTCGGCATCGTTGGCTTTCGGCACACCGTTGACGTTGGCGAAGGTATAGCCATCGTTGCCCAGGCGGCGGGTGATCAGGTTGGTGGTATCGGTCATCACCTTGCGTGAAAACACCTGGCCCGGTTTGACCAGAATCAGTTGTTCAAGCTGATCCTGCGGCACTTTCAGGTCACCGCCCAGCTTGACGCTGCCCACGGTGTACCGTTCGCCTTCGGTGATATTGACGGTAATGAACACGCCTTTCTTGTCAGGTGTCAGCGATACCTGCGTCGAGTTGATATCCATGTTGATGTAGCCGCGGTCCAGATACCACGAACGCAAGCGTTCCAGGTCACCGGAGAGTTTTTCGCGGGCGTACTTGTCATCGTTCTTGAAAAACGACAGCCAGTTATTGGTCTTGAGCTGAAACTGGTCGGCCAGCTCCTCATCTGAAAACACCGTATTGCCGACCACATTGATGTGCTGGATGGACGCCACGGTGCCTTCATCAATGGTTATTTTCAGCGCGATGCGATTGCGCGGCGCAGGTAACGCTTCGGTATCGACTGAGGCACTATAGCGGCCTTGAGAGACGTATTGACGTTGCAGTTCATTGCGCACGCCTTCCAGGGTAGCGCGCTGGAAGATTTCACCTTCACTGAGCCCCGACTGCTTGAGCCCTTTCATCAGGTCGTCGGTGCTGATTGCCTTGTTGCCGATAATCTCGATGCTGGCGATGGACGGGCGTTCGACGACATTGATCACCAGCACGTTGCCGTCGCGGGCAACGTTGATGTCTTGAAAGAAACCGGTCTTGAACAGTGAGCGCGACGCGTCGGCCAGACGCTGTTCATCGGCCTGATCGCCGACATTGAGCGGCAGCGCAGCGAATACGCTGCCGGCAGACACCCGTTGCAGGCCGTTGACGCGGATGTCCGAGATGGAAAAAGTGTCGGCGTGTACCAGCGGGACGCTGAATAACAGGCAGAGCGATAGAAGCAGACGCGAAGAAATCATCAAACCCTTTCCAGAAAGCGGCGACAAAGGCATTTGAGCGCTGCCGATGACACGCCAGAAAGGGCCGGTCCGGCAGGCGCTGTTGGCTGCGCAGCATAGGGGGAGGGCATGTTGGGGACGGTTAACGCGGTGTAAGGTTAGGTAAAGATCATCAGGCCTGGCTGACACGCTGCAGCGGTGCCGGGATAATCGGCAACCACCAATCAAGGGCCTGCCATGACTTCCGTATTGCTTGTCGACGATGATCGGGAACTGACGGAAATGCTCAGTCAGTACCTGACCCGTGAAAGCTTCGACGTGACCTGCACCAACAGCGCTGAAGAGGGCGAGGTTGAAGCCTTGTCCGGGCGTCACGACATCGTCGTGCTGGACATCATGATGCCGCGCATCTCTGGCATTGAGGTGCTGCGGCGGACCCGTGCGCAAAGCCAGGTGCCGGTGATTCTGCTGACCGCACGCGGCGACAATATCGACCGTATTTCCGGGCTGGAACTGGGCGCTGACGATTACGTGCCCAAGCCCAGTTCACCGGGCGAACTGGTGGCGCGCCTGCGGGCGATCATGCGCAGGGTGAGGGCGGTGCCGGTGGTCGAGACGGTCAGGGAGGTGATTCAGGCCGGTGACCTGACGCTCTGGCCGGGCAAACGTGAAGCACGCTGGCAGGGCGTGACGCTTGAACTGACCGGCAACGAGTTCTGCCTGCTGGAGGAGCTGGCGCGTCATGCCGGGCAACTGGTCAGTAAGCAGAACCTGTCAATGAACGCACTGGGGCGGCCGCTGGCCCGCTATGACCGCAGCATCGATGTGCACATCAGCAGCATTCGCCACAAACTCGGGCCGCGCAACGATAACCAGAGCTGGATACAGAGCGTACGCAATCTGGGCTACCTGTTGATTACGCCATGAGACCGAGCCGGTTGTTCTGGAAGCTTTTTCTGGCGTTCTGGCTGGCGACTAGCCTGACCTTCATGGTCGGTGCGGGCTTGTTCATGCTGTCCCGGTCAGGACCGGGCGACCCCTCGTTCAGCACCGTGTTCGACAACGAAGTGCGCATGCTTCAACAGTCGGGCATTCCCGCAGGGCAGGCGTTGCTCGATGCCTGGCAGCCTGACGGGCAGGACCGGGTCGGGCTGTACGATGAAAAGGGCCGGTTGCTGGCGGGCAAGCCGGTAGATAATCCGCGTTTCGAAATGGCCGTGCACACAAGGGAAGGCACAGTCGTAAACATCAGGGCCACCCAACGGCCCAACCACGAAGATCGGCCTTCCCACCTTAACCCACTGATCACCGGCACCTTCATGAGTGCGCTGTTCAGCTGGTTCCTCAGCGCCTATCTGGTGGCACCGCTGATTAAGTTGCGTGAGGCGATGGGCAAGGTCGCCAGAGGTCGTTTCGACACCAGGGTGAAACCCGACATGGGCGGCCGGCGCGATGAAATCGTCGATCTGGCCGAGGACTGCGACCGTATGGCCAATCAGCTCAAAGTCATGGCCGACTCTCAGCAGCAACTATTGCATGACATTTCCCATGAGCTGCGTTCACCGCTGACCCGCATGAGCGCCGCCATTGGCCTGTTGCGCCAGGCGCCGACGCAACTGGACATGCTCGAGCGGATCGAGCGCGAGTCGGAACGGATGGACGCACTCATCGAGGAGCTGCTGACCCTGGCGCGCATGCAGAGCGATGCCGAAAGCCTGGAGCGAGAGACGGTCGATGTCATCAGCCTGCTGGCCGCCATCGTCGAGGATGCCGCGTTCGAGGCTGGCCTGAAACAGTGTCGGGTCAGGCTGCAGGCCCCCGAACCTTTTGTGGCACAGGTCGACAGCGAATTGCTTTACCGGGCATTCGAAAACGTGATACGCAACGCGGTTCGCCACACGGCGGTGGGCACTGATGTGGTGGTGGTTGCCAATGTTCAGGCGCAGCCGCCGTGCTTGACGGTCAATGTCATTGATCAGGGGCCGGGCGTGGATGACGATTGCCTGCAACGTATTTTTCAGCCCTTTGAGCGTACCGCGCAAGGCTTCGGTCTGGGCCTGGCCATCGCGCTGCGTGCCGTTGAAATGCACGGTGGCCAGATTGCTGCGCGCAATCGACCGGGCGGTGGGTTGGTGGTGGATATTGTGCTGCCGGTGTGCTGAGGCGTGCTGGTTGATCACCTTCAGCGGTTCGATTGTGCTGCTTGCGGCGGTGCTTCACCGGGCAATTCATAAACAAAATCGACCTTTGGTGGTAAAGAAACTCGGCCCCGGCGCTCGAAACCGTTACGCTATGCAGCTGTATTTTTGTTTTTCGTCGAGGTAGCACCCGTGTTTTCCGAATTCGCCCTGCACGAACGCCTGCTTAAAGCTGTGGCCGAGCTTAAATTTGTCGAGCCTACGCCTGTGCAGGCGGCCGCCATTCCGCTCGCACTTCAAGGGCGTGACCTGCGGGTGACAGCGCAAACCGGTAGCGGCAAGACCGCGGCATTTGTGCTGCCGATCCTCAACCGTCTGATCGGCCCGGCCAAGGTTCGTGTCGACATCCGTGCGGTGATCCTGCTGCCGACCCGTGAGCTGGCTCAGCAGACGCTCAAGGAAGTCGAGCGCTTCTCGCAGTTCACTTTCGTCAAGGCCGGTTTGATCACTGGTGGTGAGGACTTCAAGGTTCAGGCCGCGATGCTGCGCAAGGTGCCGGACATTCTGATCGGCACGCCGGGGCGTCTGCTGGAGCAGTTGAACGCTGGCAACCTGGACCTCAAGCACGTTGAAGTGCTGGTGCTGGACGAAGCCGACCGCATGCTGGACATGGGCTTCTCTGAAGACGTCGAGCGTCTGGCAGGCGAATGTGCCGGTCGCGAGCAGACCATGCTGTTCTCCGCAACCACCGGTGGTGCCGGCCTGCGTGAAATGATCGGCAAGGTGCTCAAGGATCCACAGCATCTGCAAGTGAACAGCGTCAGCGAGCTGGCTTCCGGCACACGCCACCAGATCATCACCGCCGACCACAATGTGCACAAAGAGCAGGTGCTGAACTGGCTGCTGGCCAACGAGACTTACCAGAAAGCCATTATCTTCACCAATACCAAGGCTATGGCCGATCGGTTGTACGGCCGTCTGGTGGCGCTGGAATACAAGGCGTTCGTGCTGCACGGCGACAAGGACCAGAAGGACCGTAAGGCGGCCATCGACCGTCTTAAGCAGGGCGGTGCCAAGATCATGGTCGCGACCGATGTGGCGGCTCGCGGTCTTGATGTTGAAGGTCTGGACATGGTGATCAACTTCGACATGCCGCGCAGCGGTGACGATTACGTCCACCGCGTCGGTCGTACCGGCCGTGCGGGTAGCGACGGTCTGGCGATCTCGCTGATCTGTCATGGCGACTGGAACCTGATGTCGAGCGTCGAGCGCTACCTCAAGCAGAGCTTTGAGCGTCGTGTCATCAAGGAAGTCAAAGGCACCTACGGCGGGCCGAAGAAGGTCAAGGCATCGGGCAAGGCTGTAGGCGTGAAGAAGAAAAAGACTGACGCCAAGGGCGACAAGAAAAAGACAGCGGCCAAGGGGCCGACCAAGCGCAAGACGGTCAACCGTCCCAAGTCCGATCTGGTCAGCCAGGACGGCATGGCGCCGCTGAAAAAACGCAGCACCCCGGCCCCGGCTGCCGAGTGATTGCCATGATCGCTCCCGCGCAGGCGGGAGCGGTCAGCTTCTCCTCTGTCTGCCACCTGTGCAGAACAACCCCCCGTTATACCTTCCAGCAGCTTCTCTGAACCGCGACAAACCCCGCAGGTCACATTTTCTGAGTCGTATGCCTGTGGCTGGATGTCATGGGCGATCAATCCATGCTGGACGGAGGTTTAGAAAAATGACTTACAACTGGGACCTTATCGAGCGTTTGTTGCACGAAGTGCAGAACGACGGTGCCAAATCGACAGCCACTGAATTTGAGACACTGCTTAATCGCGGTTACATCGAACCTCGTCCTGGCGAGGAGGGCGGTGATGGCTCGAACTACATGCTGACAAAGCGCGGCGCAAGCCTGCTTTCTTTGATCGACAGCAGCATTCCGGGAAATGATCACCCACGGCAGGTACTGAATGAGCAGGCAGGCGACCCGCTTGATCCCGCGCTCTTCGACACCATCGCTAAAAAGCCGCAGATCGCCTGAAACCGCTGACACTGCACATGCCGATTCTGAGGACGCAGAGCGTCCAGAACGGCATACCCACGCGGAGCATGGGTACGATAGTCATAGTTGTGCTGAAATGACCATCGTTCCTCACGCTCCAGCGTGGGAATGCATTGGGTGACGCTCTGCGTCACGATCCTGCGCCGCGCACTCAAGGCAGAACGCAGAGCGTCCGGAACGGCATGCCCACTTCAGAGCATGGGCACGATAGTCATGGTGATAGGGCTAGCGGACTACTTCTGCGACTTCAGGCAATCCAGGTCGGTGAAGTCCTTGCGCATGTCGGCGATGCGGCTCAGCAGTTTGGCGCGCTGTTCCGGGGTGCTCAGGGCGGTGATGTCGACGATCAGCGATATCGCGGCCTTCTCGGTCTGGTCGTAGGCCTTGCGGTATTCAGGGGTCCAGAACGTCTCGCGGTCCTGCAGCAGCGCGGCGATGCGTTGCGGGAAGTCACTGGCCTGACGCTGCTGGACCGTGGCCAGGAACAGGTTCTGCCAGCGCGTACGGTTTTCAATCCACGCCTTGTTCTGCTCGCCCAGTGATGCAGACCATACCTGAATGCGATCCTTCTGCGCCTGATTAAGCTTGCCGACCCACGGTGTCACGCGTTTCTCCATCCGGTCGGCACGCTCTGCAATCTGGCGCTCCAGTGGCTGGTCGAGGTACTTGTTTTCGCGCTTGCGCTGGTCCTTGGCGAACGACTCCTGCATCTCCTGCACTTGCTTGTCGTCAAAGCGCGAGAGCAATTCCACAGCAGACGGGGTAATTTCCTTCGATATTTTCGCTATCGCCTCTTTGGCTTCGCGAGTGCGGGCCTCCAGCCCCTCGTACGTCACCTGGTCGGTTTTGACCATATCCTCAAGCTTGTCCAGCCAGGTCAGATACTCCGGCAACTGGGTACTGCAATGCCAGCTCAAGTGTTGCTTGAGGCGCACATCCAGCCAGCTTTTCTGTTCCGAATTCATGTCCAGGTAGTCGCTGAGCGTCCACGGGATGATGACGTCGAGATTGCGATACGCCAGTCCAACCTGATTGCATCCTGCAAGCAGCGCAGTGGTCATCAACAGGGTGATGAGGGCTTTGAATAAAGACTGCATGACAACTCCTTGGCGTACTGACGTGCAGTAGAGGAGTGTAGCGTCTGGCAGTTCAACCGGTTTGAGCCTTTAAAAGAACGAGCGCACCGCTTTGAGCGTAAACGTCCCTTCACAGCGCGCGTTGTGGCCGCTGTAGACACTGCAATCGCCGCCGCTCAGGCTTGAGCCGCTGTAGATGAGGTTCATGTCAATGCCCAGCCAGGGGCGTGACAGGTTAAGCGACCAGTCGTTGAAACCGTTGATCAACCCGCCGTCGGCGGAAGACTGCGGGGTATCAAACTGATGATTGGCGTATTGCATGCGCACGCCCACACCCAGTTGCTCGATAGCCCCCAGGTCGACAAATACCGTGCTGTCGCGTGTGCCAACATCGTTACTGAATGCTGCGCCGATGCGGCTGTTTCGCATGCGCAGTCCGGCGTAGAACTCGTGACTGTCGATCTGGCTGGTATCGGGGTAGCTGTAACGAATCATCCCCAGTTCATAGCCCAAGGTATTATCGAAGGGTTTCTTGAAGCCCATATAGGAGTCAAGTTCCATCCCTGAATCGGAAGCAAAACCCATGTTCGGTGCCCATTGGCCGAAGTAGAAGCCGCTCTCGTGGGTCAGGTCCAGTCCGCCATGAAAAGAGCCCGAGCCGCCGCTGGGCGTCACAAGGCCTTGCGCCATGCTGCGCGTGGGCGTAGTTGCCAGTTTCAGGTCGAAGTCGCCCAAATCCCGCTCCAGAACCTGGGCAGAGACGGACTGACAGACAAGCATGGCGCTGAAAGACAGCACATGTAAGCGATGGCTGAGCATGGCTCACTCCTTGATCTGCGAGGAGTGTGGTCAGGGATGGCGTATCAAAAATGGCTCAGGAGCCGACACAAGCCGCGAGCTAGAGCCTCGCAAGGATACCGTTGAAATGGACCGCGGGCGCACCGTTCGTCGATCCGTTGTGTGTCAGTTAGCCGCAGTGGTGCGCGCCGAGGGGATGACCAGGCCGCGAATCACTACCAGCGCCTGTTGAAATGACGGGTAGCCGCTCTTGGCAACGTCCAGTTGGGAGTACTCGGCCTGGTAACGTTCAGCAAGCTTCGGGTCGCTGACGCTCAGCTGTTGCGAGAGCAGGGCGATGGCCAGTGGATGCTTGTGCTTTGCCGCAGTCTGCAGCAGTTCGATAATCTGTTTTTGATCGGCCTGCTGGCGGATCAACAGTACGGCCTGGTAGAACTCGGCTTCGCCCGATGCGTCGTCGAGTGCGGCACGGCGCAGCATGGCTTCGGCCAGCTCGTAGTTTTCGCGGTCGTCTTCGCTGATCAGCAACTTGGCCTGGAGCATGTCGTTCTGATAAAGCAGATGCCCCGCCCGGCATGGGCTGTCGGTGAGCTGACTGTCATTGGGACCGTTTTCGCAGTGGTGCGATGCGCAGCCGCCAAGGTAGACAAGTGCGCCGAAAAGCATCCAGTTCTTCATTCGAGCATTCCACAAAGGAGATAACGTCCAGAGCGTGATCCAGCTCGTGGTCATAGTGATATCAGAGGAGAGAGTAGCAGCGTGACCGGAAGAATATCCAGCGAAGGATCGTCAATCTAGCGCCTTGAGCGTCAAGGCGCATAGAGATCGACAGGCAGGGCGCGGTTTTACTTTTTACCGAGATTGATCTGCTTGGAAGGTGCGAAGGTCTGGCCACTCACGCCTTTGGCAATTTGCTGGATTTCACCGCCGGACTTCAGGAAAGCTGCAATCTGCGCGTTGATCGAATCGCTCGTTTCAACGGCTGGGGCGGGTTTGGCTTTCGAGTGGGATGCTTTGATACGCATGGCTGCCATTTACCTTCATAAACGTAATACGGCCAGCCAGAGTACAGGAAACGCTTGATTATTGCTTGGCAAATATGGCATTCGCCCGAGGTCGGCCCTTTGGCGGAGCTGCCTGGGCTCTGCGCGATTTAAATCTAACACTCTGTTTTAAAAGACAAGTTTATGACTGGTAGCCTTTGTGCTGCCCGAGCGCGTCAAGCCGTTTCGATCGGGGAAACTGACGAGTGGAGGCTATGTCGGCACCTTCTGCCACGCGGCGCGAACCCGGCGGTAAAGTCGGGTAGAATGCCGCCCACGCAATGAGGGTATCTGGAAATGGCTTTAATCGGGCGCTACAACAGCTTGCAAATCGTCAAGCACACGAACTTCGGTCTGTATCTGGACGGTGCGCAGGATGGTGAAATCCTTCTGCCCAATCGGTACATCCCCAAGGATATTCCTACTGAAGATGAAGACTGGCTCAATGTGTTTATCTATCTGGACAGCGAAGACAAGCTGATCGCCACCACTGAAAAACCCAAAGTGCAGGTCAGTGAGTTTGCCAGCCTCAAGGTGGTTGAAGTCAACAGCATCGGCGTGTTCCTCGACTGGGGCCTGCCCAAGGACCTGTTGCTGCCGTACTCCGAAGAGAAGCGTACCTTGCAGGCCGGTGAATACTGCGTGGTTCATGTTTACCTCGATAAGCACACGCGGCGCATCACCGCCACCGCGCGACTGGATCGCTATCTGGACAAAACCCCGGCCAGTTACAGCGTCGGCCAGGAGGTTGACCTGCTGGTCGCCGAAGCGACCGATATGGGTTTCAAGGCGATTATCAACAACAAGCATTGGGGCTTGATTCACAAGAACGAAGTGTTCAAGTTCATGCGCGCCGGCAAGCAGGAAAAGGGCTACATCAAGGAAATCCGTGCCGACGGCAATATCAGCCTGAGCCTGCAGCCGGTGGGCGCAGAAGCAGCGAGCAGCCTGAATTCGAAAATTCTCTCAAAGCTGCGTGAGAACAACGGTACATTGCCAGTCAGCGACAAAAGCGATCCGCAGGTCATCAGCGGCCTGTTCGGGGTCAGCAAAGGTAACTTCAAGAAAGCTATCGGTGCGTTGTACAAACAGGGGCAGATCGTGATTCACGCTGACCGTATCGACCTGGTCTGATATATCGCCCGGGCCCGGAATTTCATCAAGGACGTCCCATGAAAAGAATACTCACGGCTTACCTCGGCACGTTACTGGCGTTTCTGATCCTCGACGGGTTGTGGCTGGGCGTCCTCATGGGGCCGACCTACCGTGAATGGCTCGGACCGCTGATGCTTGCCACGCCCGTGGCTGGGCCTGCAATAGTGTTCTATCTGCTCTACGGGGCAGGCGTCGTGGTTTTCGGCGTAATGCCCGCGGTCAGAGAGCAGCGACTGAGCCGTGCGACCTTGTTCAGCGGGCTGCTGGGGCTGGTTGCCTACGGTACTTATGACCTGACCAACTGGGCCACCTTGCAGGGCTGGCCTGCGCAACTGGCGCTGATAGACCTTGCGTGGGGCACGGTGGTGTCGGCATTGGCCGGGACGGCGGGGTATCTGGCGGTGCGTCGGTTTACGTGAAGCGGCAGGCCGGGATGAGGCTGCCGATTGGCAACTTTCATCCCGAGCCGTGCGGGAACGTGACGACTGCTGGTGGAGCTATTTTTGCAAGAAGGCGGCAAAACCCAGGTTGCTGCCCTTGGGGCGCATGTCCTTGAGGAATGAATCCTTGTCGGCGCTCAGCTCCAGGCTGACGGTCGGCTTGCGTTTGTCCGCATTGCGCACTTCAAGGCCTTCCATGTGATCGCGCATGAACACCGTAGTCACTTTCAGGTGCAGCAACTGGTCGGTTTCAGGTGTGTGCAGCAGCAAGTGCAGCCATTCGTACTGACCCACTTGCAGGCGAGGCACAGGCAGGTCGAACCACCAGATGTTTCTTTTTGGGTCCAGCACGGCGAAGTGCGTGTTATTGACGCCGAGCACCGCGCCGCCCAAGTCCTGGTTTCTGCGTGCAATGGCCAGCTTTTTATCGAGTTTCATAACGTTCCTGTGCATCGGTTTGTTCAGCGTGTCGGCCCTGCCGGACAACAGTGGCGCGCATTCTCGCACAAACTTCGATGCAAACTCGCCGTCGGCGGCGCTAAAAACGCGCCATTGCAAATGGCAGACGAGTGGCATCAGCCGGCCAGAAAATAGTTGAAACTCTTCGCGACAGCCGCAGGTCAACCATTTTGTCGAGTACGACATCCGATTCCAGCGCGGTCTTCAGACCCAGGAGATTCACGATGAGCAGCACCAGCGATAAAGCCAAAGGTATGGCCAACGAAGCCGTTGGTAACGTCAAGCAGGCTGTTGGCAAGGCTACCGACAACACCAAACTGCGGGCTGAAGGCAAGGCGCAAGAGCTGAAAGGCGAAGGCCAGCAAGCCAAAGGCAAAGCCAAGGACGCGATCAAGAAGGGCGTGGACAAGGCTTGAGTCGATGGGTCCCGGGGCTTTCATTCCGGGATCAGGCAAGACCGATAACGGCCATCCGCGGATGGCCGTTATGCTTTCTGCTCTGCGGGACTGAAACCTTTCACGACCTGTCCAGTCAATGTGCCATCGGTATTCGTATCTCTGCGCCACATACGGGACACTGCATGCATGAAGTACCGGTTTTCAGGATGTGAGGTTTTCCAGTAAGGGAGCGATGAGGAAGCGCCATGATTTTCCCCCATTTGCGTAAATTGAATGTCAGCAAGGTGCTGGTGAGAACCGTCAACGAGTTCCTCGACGACGAGATGTCCACCTACGCCTCGGCACTGGCTTACCAGATGCTGTTCTCTCTGTTTCCGTTTCTGCTGTTTCTGATCGCATTGATCGGCTTTCTGCACCTGCCGGACTTTTTTTCCTGGTTGCGGCTGCAATCGGAATTCCTCTTGCCGCCCCAGGCGCTCGAGCAGGTCAACCCGGTCATCGACCAGTTGCAACAGTCCAAGGGTGGCCTGCTGTCCATCGGTATCGTGATCGCGCTGTGGACTGCTTCAGCAGGTGTGCGCCTGATGATGAGTGCCATGAACGCTGCCTACGACGTGGTCGAAGGGCGGCCTATCTGGAAGCGCCTCCCGCTGTCGATCCTGTACACCGTAGGCATTGCCGGCATGTTGCTCGCGGCCGCAGCTTTCATGGTGCTGGGGCCGCAAGTGATGAACTGGATTGCAGCCCAGATCGGCATGGAAGACTTCATCGTGACGCTGTGGACCATCCTGCGCTGGCCGGCGATCATCATTCTGCTGATGGTTGCGGTGGCGCTGATCTATTACGTGATGCCTGACGTCAAACAGGAGTTTCGCTTTATTACCCCAGGCTCGGTGCTGGCGGTGGTGGTATGGATCGTTGCTTCACTGGCGTTTGGTTTTTACGTCAAGACCTTTGCCGATTACAACGCCATGTACGGCAGTATCGGCGCGATCATTGTCCTGCTGCTGTACTTCTACATTTCGGCTGCCGTGCTGTTGTTGGGGGCTGAAATGAATGCGGTGATCGAACATATGTCCGCCGAAGGCAAGGACGCAGGCGAGAAGGAAGCCGGTGACGGGCTGGGCGAGGAAAGCAGCGAAACAGGTAAACAGCACGTTTCCGGGCTGGGACGCGATCACTCGGTGCCACTGCAGAAGGCTGACGAAACCTGATCGCGTTCTGTGGCAAGATTGCTTTTTAGGCAAGGAACACGCAGCCATGATCCGTAGCATCCTGAAAATGGGCGATGAGCGCCTGTTGCGCATCGCCCCTCCGGTGCCCGCAGACATGTTCGGCAGCAGCGAACTCAACACGCTGATTGCCGATATGTTCGAGACCATGCACAGCGTGGGCGGTGTGGGCCTTGCCGCACCGCAGATCGGCATTGATCTGCAACTGGTCATTTTCGGTTTCGAGCGCAGCGAGCGCTATCCCCAGGCCGAGGCGGTCCCGCAGACGATCCTGCTTAACCCACTGATTACTCCATTGAGCCCGAGCCTGGAAGAGGGTTGGGAAGGGTGCCTGTCGGTGCCCGGGTTACGGGGTATGGTGAATCGTTACCAGAGCATTCGCTATGAAGGTTTTGACCCTGAAGGCCAGCCTGTCGAGCGTGTTGCCCACGGGTTTCATGCGCGGGTCGTGCAGCATGAATGCGACCACCTGATTGGTCGTCTCTACCCGTCGCGCATTACCGATTTCAGCAAGTTCGGCTTCATGGACGTAATGTTCCCGGACATGGACTCCAATGCCGATGAGTGATCACCCGGCGGCTCTGCAAAACCGTCAGGCTTCCCGACAGAGCGCAATCAGCGGTTTGCTGCGGCTGTAGCGCATGAATTTCTCGCCGAGGGTGTGTGGCAGACGTTGTGCTGTCTCAAACCCGGCGAGCTGGTAAAAGCCCAGCAAATCAGGGTGGCAGAACAGCCACACCGGCCCGGCCAGCGGTTGCAGCGCGGCATCGATCAAGCTTCGCGCCACTGTCTTCCCGCGCATGGGGGGCGCTACGAACAGCCCGGTCAGCCAATGTCCCTCAGCAACGGGCGTCAGGCACAAGGCACCGATGATTTCTGCCTGCTTCGCCACCCACGCCTGCCCCTTGCTGGCCGCACGCATCGATGACTGGTGCTCGCGGTAAAACTTGCCCAACAGCGGGCGGCACGCATCGGGTAACGGGTAAAAGTGGATTTCAGACATCGCGGACGGGCTCGGTACGTGGGCTGCGCATCATACAGAGGCTAAAGCCGTCACAACTAATCGCCAAGGGCTGCTGTCGATAGTTTCAGACCCGTTTTTTTTCGCGCCATTTGAGGTGAGCATGAAATCGATAACACGACTGTTGGGCTGTTCACTTCTGGCGCTGGGGCTGCTTAGGCAGACAGCAGGGGCGGCTGAAAAAAACGCGCCTATCCAGTTCGGTGCGCTCACTTGGGAAAGTGGCAGCCTGATCACCGAGGTGCTGCGTACCCTTGTCGAGAAAGGCTATGGCTACCGTACTGATACCTTGCCCGGCAGCACCGTCAGCCTGGAAACCGCGCTGGCGAAAAACGACATTCAGGTGATCGCTGAAGAGTGGACCGGACGCAGCCCTGTGTGGGTCAAGGCTGAAGCTGACGGCAAGGTGCTCGGCCTGGGCAACATCGTCAAAGGCGCGACCGAAGGCTGGTGGGTGCCTGAGTACGTGATCAAGGGCGATGCCGCCAAAGGTATCAAACCTGTAGCGCCCGATCTGAAGTCTGTCGCTGACCTGGCGCGCTACAAGGACGTTTTCAAAGACCCTGAATCGCCCGACAAGGGCCGTTTTCTGAACAGCCCGAGCGGTTGGACTTCGGAGATCGTCAACACCCAGAAGCTCAAGGCTTATGGCTTGACAGACAGCTTCGTCAACTTTCGCACCGGCTCGGGCGCGGCGCTGGACGCCGAAGTCGCATCGGCCATCCGCCGTGGCAAACCAGTGCTGTTCTATTACTGGTCACCCACACCCCTGCTGGGCAAGTACAAGCTGATCAAGCTGGAAGAGCCCGCTTTCGATGCAGAAGCCTGGAAAACCCTGACCGACGCCAGTAATCCCAACCCGCGTGGCACCTCTTCGTTGGCGGCGACGCTGTCTATTGGTGTGTCGGCAGAATTCAGCAAGCAATACCCTGAGTTGGTGAGTGTCTTCAAAAACGTCGATTTTCCGATCGATCTGCTCAACCGGACATTGGGTGAAATGAGTGACAAACATGAGGACCCCAGCGTTGCCGCCGCCAGGTTCCTCAAGCAGCACCCTGAGGTCTGGAAAGCCTGGTTGCCGGCCGATGTTGCCGCCAAAGTCAGTCACAGCCTTTGACCGTTGCGCTGCAAGGATCATGGAAGGGGCATAGCTGATAACGTCATCAATGGCCGGTATACGACGTGTCGGGTGGTAAAGCCCTGCCGAGCTGTTAAGTTCAAGACTCAGTCAATTCATGCTCAGGAGGAGCCATGGCTGATTACATCCAGGGCTCGCGAGGTGCGTGGCAGACCTGTCTGGCACTCATGGCCTGCCTGTGCCTGGACGCGATGCACCCGGTCAATGCTGAAGAAGCGGATGACATGGCGCTGGCGTTGGTGGAACAGCGAAATCTGGGCGAAGGTCTGGCGTGGCTGGGTTATCAGGTCGCCTCGCGCACAGCGACGTTTGCCGGTATCGTGCAAGCAATTGGCAAGACCGAAGCTCAGGAACTGGTGCAAAAAGAGTTGCAGCGCCTGCAACCTGAGTATCAATCGCAATGGGACCGCAATCTGGCAGCGGCCTATGCCCATTCATTTACGGCCGAGGAATTGCGTTCGCTCAATCAGGGCGAGGACTCGCCTTCCCTGGTGAGCAGATTCAGAGCCAGAAACACCCAGGTCAGTGCCGACATGAAAGCCCGGTCCTCGGAGCTGCTGGGACAATTCGTAAGTCGTGCGCTGGGCAACGCTCAGGCAGCACTGCAACGCTGACATCCATTCGATGATATGAGGCAAAACCATGGACGCATTCATGCAGGCTGCAATCGATGAGGCACAACTAGGGCTGAAGGAAGGTGGAATTCCCATCGGTTCGGTCATTGTTCACGAGGGCAAGATCATTGGTCGGGGGCATAACCGCCGTGTGCAAGAGGGCAGTGCAACCAGGCACGGCGAAATGGATGCCCTCGAAAACGCCGGTCGCCAACCGGCCCGCGTGTACCGTGACGCGGTGCTCTATACCACGCTGTCTCCTTGTGCGATGTGCAGCGGGGCGATCCTGCTCTACGGCATTCGCAAGGTGATCGTCGGCGAGAACCAGTCGTTCATGGGCGAGGAAGAATTGCTACGCTCGCGTGGCGTGCAGATCGAGGTGCTTGATAACCAGGAGTGCAAGCACATGATGCAGGGCTTCATCGCCAGCAAGCCTGAGTTGTGGAACGAAGATATCGGCGAGTAAGGGGGGTGAAACCTCCAGGTCATGAGTCCGAGAACGGGCTTGGACCAGCGCAATTGACACAATAGTCATCGCGATACTTGCCTGCCGTGCCAATGCTCTGCGTTGGCATGCCTTTGGTGAGGTTCTGCGTCACACATCCTCAGCCTGGCAAGGCAGCGTGCATAACCGACGCTCAGGCCTCAATGGCCCGACCCTGATCATCGATCAATAATCTTCTTCCGCTCCGGACTTAAAGTGCTGTTTGTGCCACTAGTGTGCCTTTAACGGTGATAATCTCCTCTCATCATCATTACGGTATGCACAACAGGCCGGTTGCCTGGTTATTTTCGGAGCCCGATATGTCGGTCCAACAGCGCAATAACGTCAATATCGTGGGCGACGGACCGGCCACTCTGATTTTTGCTCATGGATTCGGCTGTGATCAGCACATGTGGCGCTTCATGGCTCCGCACTTCGCCGAACGCTTCAAGGTTATTCTGTTCGACCTTGTAGGCAGCGGAGATTCCGACGTGTCGGCCTGGTACCCGCACAAATATGCGTCACTCAAGGGCTATGCAAGCGACTTACTGGAACTGGTCGACGAGTTCGCCGGAGACGGGCCGATTGTGCATGTCGGCCACTCGGTCAGTTGCATGATTGCGGTGCTTGCTGAACTGCAGTCGCCCGGCCGGTTCGACGGCCATATCATGGTGGGTCCATCGCCCCATTACCTCAACGACGGTGATTACGTCGGCGGCTTCACTCGCGCTGATATCGACTCGTTGCTTGAGACGCTGGAAAGCAATTACCTGGGCTGGTCCAGCACCATGGCGCCGACACTCATGGGCGCCTCTGACCGGCCTGAACTGGGTGAAGAGCTTGCCAGCAGCTTCTGTCGTACCAATGCCGAGATTGCCAGGCAGTTTGCCCGCGTAACCTTCCTTTCCGACCATCGTGCCGATGTCGCGAAACTCAAAAGCAAGACGCTGATCATGCAAAGCAGTGACGATCTGGTGGTGCCGGTGCAGGTTGGCGAGTACCTGCACCGTGTCATTGCCGACAGCACCTTGCACATGATCGACAATGTTGGGCATTACCCGCACATGAGCGCGCCGCAGGAATGCATAACCGCCATGAATCAGTTTCTGGCGTCTTACGAGAGCGCTGCACATGACGGTTGAACAGGTGAGTCTGCCAGTGACAGAAGACCTGTACGAACATGCGGCATGCGGTCTGTTGGTTACCTTGCCCAATGGCACCATTGAGCGTGCCAATCTGACGTTCTGCCGTTGGCTGGGCCTTGAGCGTGAAACTGTTCTGGGTCGCCGCTTTCAAGACCTGCTGAGTCTGGCAGGCAAAGTCTTCCTGCAAACCCACTGGGCGCCGCTGTTACAGACCCAGGGGTCGATTGCCGAGGTCAAGGTTGAATTGATCCATGCCGATGGTCGCGCCATTCCCATGATGCTCAATGCCGTACGCCGCGAGCATCCGACCGGGGTTTTGCATGAAGTGGCGGTGTTCATGGCCGAGGAGCGCAACAAGTACGAACGTGAACTGCTTGCTGCGCGCAAGATCGCCGAAGAGCTGTTGCAGCAACAGATGACTGTTCAGACAGAACTTACCTCGGCACGCAATCGCCTGCGTCTGGCTCACGCCGAGGCTGAGATACGGGCCATTTTTGCCGAGCAGATGATTGGCATCGTCAGCCACGACCTGCGTAACCCGCTGGCGGCGATCAAGATGGCGGCCGGGCTGCTGGAGCGCACGCAACTGGAGTCGCGACAAGAACGAATCCTTGGGCACATCCACCACTCCACTGACCGGGCCGACCGCATGATTGTGGATCTGCTGGATTTTACTCATGCCCGCGTCGGCAGCGGTATTGCCGTGGTCCCTCAGGCTATCGATCTGCACGCGGTTGTTGCTCGAGGCGTCGAAGAGCTGCGCCAGGTTTTCCCGCACAGGGTGCTGACGCATCGCAGCGAAGGACAGGGTGCGTGCTCGGCGGATCCGGATCGTCTCCTGCAAATGCTCGGCAATCTGGTGAGCAACGCCATCAACTATGGCACGGACGGCAGCGAGGTTTTGATCACTTCGTCCTTCGATACCTGGCTGATCAAGCTGTCGGTGCACAACGTCGGCGAACCCATACCGATGGAGAAGGTGGACGACCTGTACGAACCGGTCGTACGGGTGGTCAGCGACAGTGACGAAACCCGCACAGTCGGGCTTGGCCTGTTCATTGTTCGTGAGATTGTTCGAGCCCATCTGGGTGAGGTGACGGTTCGCTCGTCGGTTGAGGAGGGTACAACGTTCACTGTGGCCTTCCCGCGCCCTCCTGCATGAGTGAACGTACGGCCAGGTTTTTTTCGGTCAACGTGGCGTATTCACGGGTGCACAATGATCGTTACAGACCTAAACTAAACGCTGCGCCATTACCTCAAGGCTGATAGAGGTTCTCCATGCGGCAATCCATTTCAAATGATGTAGCCAAGATAAGCCGGATCAGCGCGGTTCCGGCCATCCTGCAAGTCATCACCGAATCAACCGGCCTGGGCTTTGCCGCCGTGGCGCGTGTCACCGAAAGTACCTGGATGGCTTGCGCGGTTCTGGACAAGCTGGATTTTGGTTTGAAACCCGGCGGCGAGCTGGAACTCAGCAGTACAATCTGCCACGAGATTCGCAGCTCCCACAAGGCTGTGGTGATTGATCATGTCGCTGAGGATCAGCTGTTTTGTGAGCACCATACGCCGCGGTTATACAACTTCCAGAGTTACATATCGGTACCGATCTTCCTCCCCAATGGCACCTTTTTCGGCACTATCTGTGCGCTGGACCCCAAACCCGCCAAGCTGACGGGTACCCCCATCGAGTCGATGATGGCGTCTTTTGCGCGTCTTCTGGCACTGCAGATCGAGGCCGAGGAAAACCTGCAGCAAGTGCGTGAAGACCTTCTGGCCGAGCGTGAGGTGGCAGAGCTGCGCGAGCAGTTCATCGCCGTTCTGGGGCACGACCTGCGCAACCCTTTGTTTGCCATCAATGCCAGTGCCGAATTGCTGCTGCGTCGGCCACTGGATGAAAAGGCCCTGCAAGTCGTGCAACACATCCTGACGTCTGGCAAACGCGCCTCGCAACTGGTCGACGACGTGCTCGACTTTGCCCGCGGCCGGATGGGGCATGGTATTCCTCTGAGCATGCATGATGCACACGGGCTGGATGAAACGCTTGAACATGTTGTGTCAGAGATACGCCGCGTTCACCCGTCCCGGCTGATCAAGTCGGATATAAAGATGCTGGAGCGTATTCGCTGCGACCACGAGCGGATCGCACAATTGCTGTCCAATCTGGTGTCCAACGCGATCAGTCACGGTGATCCCCAAAGCCCGGTCGAGGTGACAGCGGGAGTGCGCGGTGATCTGTTTCTACTCAGCGTTACCAATCAGGGCGAGCCGATACCCGAGTCCGTTCGTTCGCAGTTGTTCCTCCCTTACTCACGGCCAATCACTGACGAGCCGCAAGCCGGGCTAGGCCTGGGGCTCTATATCGCCAGCGAGATAGCCGTGGCGCATGGCGGTACGCTTGAAGTGTGCTCGACACAAGAGCAGGGCACTGTCTTCACGTTCAGGATGCCTTTGAAGTCGGCGTAGATACGCCCGCAAACCACGATGTGTGACCTGTGCGTGGCGCTTCCTTGCCCTGCGCCAGGGCCAAGCCTGCGTGGCGTCGCGCATGGCTGAAGGTATGCGCTTTGACCATCCTTGTTACAAACTCTCACACCGCTATGCTTGCTCATCGACACTGTCGGGTCGAACCTGAGGCCTGGGCTGCCGTCAAAGGCCTGAGTCTTCACGGTTACCCCGCAGTTTCACCTTTGCCAAGAGGTAGTGATGAACAGTTTTTTGCGCAATCTTGTAGGGGGCGTGCTGGTTGCGTCATGTGGCATCGGTGCTGTTCAGGCGCAGACACTGCCAAACAGCACACTCAACAACGGCGCCAGCAGCAACCCCTATAACAGCCCGATCAAGCGCTCCAACCCCAACAGCCGTCAGGGCACCGAGTCAATCACGCCCCGCGCGCCCGGCTCCAATATTGCGCCGCCTGTGCGCAGGCCTACGCTGGAGAACGGCGGTATCGGCAACGGCTACCCCACGCGCCAGAATGCTCCGCGTCCCTCTACGCCGACAACCGACCCCAGCCGCGCCAACTGAATCTTCAACCAAGCGAGCCCGTTTCACCGCGGGACGTCGACTCAATGCATAAGGAAACGCTCATGCTTAGAAAAACCCTGATCGCCACTTGGTGTGCTGCTGCCATTCTGAGCCTGCCGCTGACGGCAAGCGCCGCCCCGGAAACCTACAAAAGCGAACAAGGCACCGTCACGGTCACCCCGGTTGCCGAAGGTCTGGATCACCCATGGGCACTGGCATTTCTGCCTGACAAGCAGGGCATTCTGGTGACGGAGCGTTCCGGCAACCTGCGTATCGTGTCGGCGGACGGCAAATTATCCGATCCGCTTTCCGGTGTGCCGCAAGTCTGGGCAAGAAAACAGGGTGGGCTGCTAGACGTCGTGCTTTCCCCGGACTTCGCCAAGGACCGCATGGTCTACCTGACCTACTCCGAAGGCAGTGGCAAAACCGCCGCCGAGGGAGATACTGCGGGTACTGCGGCAGGGCGAGGTCGTCTGTCCAAAGACATGACCCGTCTGGAAGATTTTGAAGTCATCTTCCGTCAGCAACCAAAACTATCGGTGGGCAACCACTTCGGTGCGCGGATGGTATTCGATCGCGACGGTTATCTGTTTATCGCGCTGGGCGAGAACAACGATCGTCCCACTGCGCAAGACCTGGACAAGCTGCAAGGCAAGATCGTACGTATCTATCCGGATGGCAGCGTGCCGAAAGACAACCCTTTTGTCGGGCAGAAAAACGTCCGGCCCGAGATCTGGTCCTACGGCCATCGCAACCAGCAGGGCGTAGCGCTCAACCCGTGGACCGGTACGTTGTGGACCAACGAGCATGGGCCCAAGGGCGGCGATGAATTGAACATCATCGAGCGTGGCCAGAATTACGGCTGGCCGATTGCGACCCACGGTATCAATTATTCGGGCGAGCCGATTCCGGAAGCCAAAGGCAAGTTTGTCGAAGGCACAAAAGTACCGTTTCAGGTCTGGGAAGTGTCACCGGGCATCAGCGGTATGGCGTTCTATGACCACAGCCTGTTCAAGGCGTGGGATCACAATCTGTTCATCGGCGCGCTGGCCACTGAGGAATTGATCAGGCTGCAATTTGATGGCGACAAGATCGTTCATGAAGAACGGCTGTTGAAAGGCATGAAACAGCGGATACGCGATGTGCGTCAGGGGCCGGACGGTTACTTGTATTTGTTGACGGATGAAGACAAGGGGAAGTTACTGAAAGTCGGGTTGGCTCAGTAATAGCTTGTTAAAGCTTTGAAAAAGAAAATTCCCACAATGTAGTGGGAGTTTTCTTATGGTTTCTCGGTGCGATAACTGTTGTGGCAGTCGGATCAGTTATCCTTTGCGTCACGTACCACTTCGCCCGTCTTGGCATCGACGTCGTAGTTCCATTCCACACCCTTGGCGTCTTTCAGTTCGATCTTATAGACCAGGCGGCCGTCGCGTTCTTTTTCCAGCTCGGTATCGTGGACCGTGAAGCCTGTGTGCTTGGCAACGGCCTGCTTGTTGAACTGTTCAAAGTCACCCAATGCCTGAGACTTGTAAAGGCGGATCACTTCATCGGGACCAACGTCGGCCTGGGCGGCACCTGCAACAGCAGTGAGGGCAACAGCGGCGAAGACGGCAGGCATAAGTTTCATAGGGTATTCCTTTCTGATTGATCTGTTTCAATGGATTCGTGACACGCTGATTGGTTCAGCGGTTTTGTTGAATTCAGATTAGCCACACTTACTTAATTCACGCTTAATTATTCTGGTGCGCAACGTTTTTTGCGGTGGCTTCTTTCCCCTGATACGTAAGTAGAGTTTTTCCGCGTCATTCGTTTACCGGCAGACCGTCACGTAAAGGTTGAAAAAAACCGGCAGTGAACGTAAAAGGTTGGCCCCCTGCCGGAAGGTGCATCGCGTCTGTCCAGGCACCTGTCCTTGCGGAGTCTGATCGATGAGTACGCCCTACCGACCTGCCATGCGTCATGCCTGGCGATTGTTACCGTTGGGCATGGCTGTTGCCTCGCCGCTAATGGCTGCGGATCCGCTCACTCTGGACGCGGTCAACGTGACCGGGTTCAGCGAACAGGAAGGTGCCAGCGACTATAAAGCTGGTCGGGCGTCGATTTACGGGTTTGATCAGGCTTCGCTGCTGGACACGCCTGCCTCGGTTTCAGTGTTCAGCGAAGCGCTGATCAAGGACCGTCAGGCAAAACTGCTGAGTGACGTGCTGCGCAACGATGCCTCGGTCGGCGACGGCTATGCGCCGGTAGGCTATTACGAAAACTTTGTGGTACGCGGCTTCTCGTTGAACGCGGCCAATAGTTATCGCATCAACGGCCGCAGCATTGCAGGCGAGCAGAACGTGGCGCTGGAGAACAAGCAGCAGGTCGAGTTGCTCAAGGGTCTGTCCGGCTTGCAGAGCGGCGTTTCAGAGCCCGGTGGTGTCATTAACTATCAGACCAAGCGCGCGCAGGATGTCCGGTCGGTAACGGTCTCTACCAACGAACACGGCGAGCGCTACCTCGCGACCGATGTCGGCGGCTGGTTCGGCAGCGAACAGCAGTTCGGGCTGCGCGCCAACCTGGCCCATGAAGACATTCGCTCGTACGTCGAGCACGCCGATGGCCAGCGTGATTTCGCCTCGCTGGCCTTCGACTGGAACATCAGCGAGCGCGCCTTGCTGCAACTCGACATCGAGTATCAGAGCAAAGAGCAGCGCTCGGTGCCCGGTTATCAATTGCTCGGCGGCACGGTGCTGCCTCACGACGCCTCGCCACGCAAGCTGCTGGGCTATCAAAACTGGTCCAACCCGGTGGGCATCGATTCGCTGAACATGAACGGGCGTTTCGAATACCGGTTCAACGACAGCTGGAAGGGCAGCCTGAGTGCGTCGCGCAGTCGCGTGGTCATTGATGACTACAGCGCCTTTGCGTGGGGCTGTTACGGCTCGGCCAGCTGCGCAGCCGAAGCGGTACCCAACCACTTCAGCGCCGAGGGTGGCTACGACATCTACGACTTCCGCAGCCCGGACGACACGCGCCGTAACGACGAGGTCGAAGCGGCAATGTCCGGTACGTTCAATACCGGATCACTGGGGCACGAGCTGACCTTCGGCACCAGCGCCTACCGCCGCATCGTGGACACGCGCGGGACCTTCAATGAATTCGTCGGCTCGGGCACGATCAACGAGTCGCCTGAATCGGTGGCACCGTCGCCTTTGACACTGCCACATACCGAGCGGCGTCTGGACAGCCGCCAGTACGGGCTGTTTATGACCGACCGGATCAGTTTCAACGAGCACTGGCAGACCGTGCTGGGCGGGCGACAAGTGCGGCTCGACGAGCAGGCGTTTACCGAAGACGGCAGCGACGCAAGACACACCGAGCGTTACGTGTTCCTGCCGCAGGCGGCATTGATCTACAAACCGGTGGACAACGTTTCGCTCTACACCAGCTACTGCAAAGGCCTCTCGCTGGGCGGGACAGCTGCCTGGTTCACTACCAACGCCAGTGAAATTCTTGCGCCCACCGTGTCTCGACAACTGGAAGCGGGTATCAAGTATGACTGGCAGCGTATGAGCCTGACGGCCGCAGTGTTTCAAGCCCGTCAGGCTTACCAGTATTCCAGGCCCAACGATGACGGCACGTTTACCTATGTGCAGCAAGGCGAGCAGAAAAACACCGGGTTTGAACTGGGCGCGAGTGGCTGGGTGACCGACCGCCTGCAGATATCCGCCAGTGCGGCGGCCATCCGGGCGCGCGTTGAAGACAGCGGCACCGAGGCCTATGACGATCATCAGGCCCTCAATGTGCCCAGATACCGTGGCACCCTGCAAGCTGACTATAGCCTGCCGGTGTCCGGGCTCGCCTTACTCGGCGGGATGCAGTACAGCGCCAGCAAGTACGCTGACCGTGAAGGCTCCGTGCAGGTCAATGACTACACACTGTTCAATATCGGCAGCCGTTACAGCACCCGAATCAGCGGCTACGACACGGTCCTGCGCCTGACCGTCGACAACCTTTTCGACAAACGCTACTGGCGTGATGCCGGGGAGTATCTGGGTGACGACTACCTATTCATGGGCGCACCCAGAACGGCGAGATTGTCGGCCACTGTCAACTTTTAGTGGACGGGCTCTACTGCACGGAGCGTTGGCACGATCGTCGGAATTCTCGTTCCACATGCTCCAGCGTGGGAGTGTAGTTCTCGACGCTTTGCGTCGTCAAGAGGACGCGGAGCGTCCGGAAACGGTATGCGACGCGGAGCGCCGCACGATAGTTGAAGTGATCGTTCCTCACGCTCCAGCGTGGGAATGCAGTTCTCGACGCTTTGCGTCGTCAAGAGGACGCGGAGCGTCCAGAAACGGCATGTGACGCGGAGCGCCGCACGATAGTTGAAGTGATCGTTCCTCACGCTCCAGCGTGGGAATGCAGTTCACGACGCTCTGCGTCGTCAAGAGGACGCGGAGCGTCGCACGATAGTTGAAGTGATCGTTCCACACGCTCCAGCGTGGGAGTGCAGTTCACGACGCTCTGCGTCGTCAAGAGGACGCGGAGCGTCCAGAAACGGCATGCGACGCGGAGCGCCGCACGATAGTTGAAGTGATCGTTCCTCACGCTCCAGCGTGGGAATGCAGTTCTCGACGCTCTGCGTCGTCAAGAGGACGCGGAGCGTCCGGAACGGCATGCGAGGCGGAGCGCCGCACGATAGTTGAAGTGATCGTTCCTCACGCTCCAGCGCGGGAGTGCAGTTCACGACGCTCTGCGTCGTCAAGAGGACGCGGAGCGTCCAGAAACGGCATGCGACGCGGAGCGCCGCACGATAGTTGAAGTGATCGTTCCTCACGCTCCAGCGTGGGAATGCAGTTCTCGAGGCTCTGCGTCGTCAAGAGGACGCGGAGCGTCCAGAAACGACATGCGACGCGGAGCGCCGCACGATAGTTGAAGTGATCGTTCCTCACGCTCCAGCGTGGGAGTGCAGTTCACGACGCTCTGCGTCGTCAAGAGGACGCGGAGCGTCCAGAAACGACATGCGACGCGGAGCGCCGCACGATAGTTGCGATCCTCGTTCCCGCTATAGGCCTCAGCTCCGTATCAGTGCGCCCGCAAGCTTTGCTATTCTTCGCGCCCTGTGAGCGCCAGGCGCTTTTTTCAGCCATGTTTCGGGGGCTTCATGACGGCCATCGTTCAATCCACTCCCCAGCCCTTCAGCAGAGCCGACTACAAGACCCTGGGTCTTGCGGCGCTGGGTGGCGCGCTGGAAATCTACGACTTCATTATCTTCGTATTCTTTGCGCTGACCCTCAGCCAGCTGTTTTTTCCGCCCGACATGCCCGAGTGGCTGCGTCTGCTGCAAAGCTTCGGGATCTTCGTGACCGGCTATCTCGCACGCCCGCTGGGCGGCATTCTGATGGCGCATTTTGCCGACCGGCTGGGACGCAAGCGGGTGTTCAGCCTGAGCATTCTGATGATGGCCCTGCCTTGTCTGCTAATCGGCATCATGCCCACCTATGCACAGATTGGTTACTGGGCGCCGTTGGTGCTGCTGGCGTTACGCATTCTGCAAGGCGCAGCGGTCGGCGGCGAGGTACCCAGTGCCTGGGTCTTCGTGGCAGAGCATGCACCCCAGGGGCATCGCGGCTACGCACTCGGGGTTTTGCAAGCCGGTCTGACGTTTGGATACCTGCTCGGTGCGCTGACCGCAACATGGCTGGCAAGGGTCTTCAGCCCGGGTGAGATCCTTGACTGGGCGTGGCGCATTCCGTTTCTGCTGGGCGGTGTTTTCGGTGTAGTGGGTGTCTGGCTGCGTCGCTGGCTGAACGAAACGCCAGTGTTCATCGCCATGCACGCCCAGCGTGAAAACCTGCCTGCACTGCCGCTTGGCCAGGTCCTGCGCGATCATCGCCAATCCTTGCTGCCTGCCGCGCTGTTGACGTTTGTGCTGACGTCCGCGGTGGTCGTGCTGGTGGTGATTACCCCGACGGTCATGCAGCAGCGCTTCGGGATCAGCGCCAGCAATACCTTCGCCCTGAGCGCAGTGGGCATCGTCTTCCTCAATATCGGCTGCGTGCTGGCAGGCATGCTGGTTGACCGCATCGGTGCGTGGCGCGGGGTCATCATCTACAGCCTGCTGCTGCCGCTGGGTATAGGCGTGCTTTACGCCAGCCTCATCCAGCAATGGATGCCGCTGAGTATCGCCTACGCCATTGCAGGGCTGGCCTGCGGGGTTGTCGGCGTGGTGCCTTCGGTGATGGTCGGACTGTTCCCTGCGAACATTCGTGTGTCAGGCATCTCGTTCACTTACAACATTGCCTACGCTTTTTGGGCGAGTACCACGCCATTGCTGCTCATCGCGCTGATGCCCTGGAATATCTGGGTTTGCGTGCTTTACAGCCTGGTCATGGGGATTGTGGGTCTGACGACCGCAGCGGTATTCGGTCTGCGCCGGGGTGTAGTGGTAGATGACCTTGCAACCGGCAGAAGCGGATAGCGCCAAGCCTGTTCCTGCTGGCGCGCCTCTTTCTCGCACGCAGCCGCTTATCTCTGTGGGCGGTTTTCGCAAATGAAACATATCAAGAAAGTTCCTCAAGTCAGGCGTTGTCAATTGTAACAAGTGATTGTAATTCTGTTTGCTCAAGTCTATCTTGCGCCCTTCTATATTATTTTTATTTATTGAGCGGGTGTGCTCTTGCCTGCCACGATTCCAACGTGGCTCGGTTGGCGGGTTATTTATGATTTCATTAAATTGATAGTCGTAATTTTTCTGTATTTTCTGTAGGAAATTTCTTCAGTCGTTTATTAATTAACGATTATTCTTACAGGTCTTTGTTTTTGGCAAGGTTTTGGTTTTTATTCGGGTTTAATGAAAAACAATACTAAATAAAATGATTTCTGTGCCGATTTACTTTTTAGGTCATGGAAGACGAGTGTAAGAAACATCCTACAAATTTGCTCTAGGGCAAAATGATGGCAAGGGGAAGTAGTATGGAGGTGACAATGAGAGAGCAAGAGGTTCTTGGCCTGCTGTTGCAGGGCTGTACGAACAAGGAAATCGCCAGGCAGCTCCGTATCAGTGACTATACGGTTCGCGATCACGTGTCCTCGCTACTAAGAAAGAGCCGTGTAAAGACCCGTGTCGAGCTCATGGCGCGTTGTGTTTCTATCTTGCTTCCGGGAAAAAGTAACCGACCCCCTACATCTGTCGGATTGCGTAACGAGTCAGCACATACATAATGTGTCTTGTCACAGAATATATCTTGTCAGGGCGATCAGCGTTATCGGGATAGTGCCCCAAGGTCAATAATCTCAATGTTTCACTACGGTTGCCTTTCGGTGTTCGGCTATCTGGCTGCCCGGAACAGGGGATTTCTGAAGTTCGTCCTTACGGCAAACCGTAAAGAATAAAAAGGAGCAATCATGACTGTTTGTTTTGTTCGGGGCCGGTCTGAGTCCGATCAGTCATTGCGGCTGGATCCGCATCGGCCCGGTTTGAATCTCACAACAGACTTCCATCGCCTGGCAACCCGTCAGTCGGCACTTTCGGTGACGCAACTTGCCGAGCAACAGAAAAAACTGTCCGGCCCCGTTGGCCTGTTTGCCAAACTCTGCCGACAGGTTCGCTCGCATGGACGCCAGGCCCCGTTGATCGAAGAGGTCGAGCGGCTTGAGGGGCGCAAGCGCAAATGGCTGGCCGAGCAGGCTGTACAGTTCATCCTGGGCTTGCACGGCCGCCGGCCAGCGGTCGATAACCCGTTCAAAGGCCTGTTGCGCGAAGACCTGTGCTGCATCGTGTTCGATGACGCATCGCTGCACACGCTGGTCGAGCGCTACACTGCCGGTGAAGCACTGCGGCACCAGGACAGCGAGTACTTCGTCAAACTGATTGCCACCACACGGAACACGGTCGAGCGACGAATCGTCTTCCACGGCCTGCTCGAACACTTCGACCGATTGCTGCCGATCGAAAAGAGCATCTACCCGCTCAATTACCGCGCCGTCCAGCTTGCTCATCTGGAGCAGGAAGAAACCCTCTACGGCAAGTTGATCATGGAGCAGCCCATTAGCACACTGCTTGAAGTACATACCCCTGCATGGCTGTTGGAAAATCTTTCCTCTTTTGAGTTTTCGATTGATTGAGAACCCGCTCTGGATGTCCACGGGCTAAGGCTTTTTCTGAAAAGTATTTGATATGGATATATAAAGCTGTTCGGGGTTTACGATTTTTTCAGTAACGGTTTTAAATTTTTTCGAGCTTTTTGAAGGCGTAGCATTAAATACCGCATGTTTTTATCAGTGGCTTATACAATAAAAGAGTAGTAAGAAGAATCGCAAATGCCGCGTGTTTTTAATGATAAAACATTGGGAAAAGTGTTATGAAAAAAATTAGTACCTCTGTTGCTGTTGTTTTTGTCTTCGGCCAGTCAATCTGCAGATTACTCGGTGACAACTACAAGAACACCTACGACTATAAACGGACCTGGGCATAATGCATTCTCCAGGCACCAGTTGAGATTGTCCGATTACCCTCGCGGGGCGGCCAATAACTCCCGATTGCGGAAAATCTCATGGACGGCGACATCATTTCCGGACAGTAAAGGTGAGCGCGCCAATCTTTGCTTTCGAACCACGGGTGTACACGATATCGATTGTGTAACTATTATTCCTGGCGCTCTAGGTAGTACTGAGCTCTTCAATAATCTCGGTTTTAGCTACGCGTCGGATGTGATCATTCGGCACAACGCTGAAAGTGGACCTTGGCAAAGTAAGCCGTTGGGGGCGGAAACAGTCACCTTTCATTTAACGTATTGATTGTCGACCCCTGACGATAAACGTCAGGGGTTCTATAGGCCAGGAGTCCACATTATGCGGGTAATCAGCTCTGGAATAGAAGCGCTGGTAACAGCAAGGCAACTTGATGAAAAAATAGCCTCTAAAAAAATACCCATTCTTGCTAGCTCATCCAGTCGTCCAGACTTTCTGGACCCCTCCGTGACAATCAGCGGCGGGGCGATTCTCAAACAGAGAATTTTCGGACTGACAGACCCTAAATTTCCAGCACCCATGCTAGGTAAGGCAGAGTGCGGCACGTCCATGCCTGAAACCTCTTTTTTAACACGGGATGACCGAAGGCTTCTTGGCGAGGTTTATGAGTGGGCCAGAGATCAGGGGGCTGATCTTTTCTACGTCGATGACTTGGCGTTTGGGCTGGCATCCTACAGGGAGAAAGACGATGGAAGGATCTGGTCTCGTCATAACGAAGGCAAGACCTATGACATGGAAGGGCACAAGGTCTTTTACAGTTTTACAGATACAAATGCGGCGACGGCCAAGCGTATTATTGAGGGAAGCGCTTTAACAACAACACGGCTGGATCAGGGTTTTATTCGTTTTATCACGGACAAAGACTACGGTGCCCTTGGTCACAACCACTTTGAGTTCATGGAAAAAGTCATCAATCGTTTTTCGACGTCGGGGGAAAGGGACCAGCAACTTGGACCTGACTATGCTACCTATAAAAGCCAGAAAAACGACTACATTAGAACTCTGTCAAAGGAAAAGTACGCCCCTGGCGAGGGTGACATTCGGGAAACCGGCATCCCCGCTCAAAAAACCGCAAAACCCAAGGAAATCACCCTGGAAAGCCTGCGAGAAGACATGCGCAACTCGTTCATGAAGGCAATGGGTATCAAGAACTTCTCATCCCTGTTTGACGTCCTGTTCAAGAACCGGCGTTGACCGGTCAGGCATCGGCACTCAGTGGCTGGAGCTCTGACGGCATATCCTGAGCGCTGGCCACGCAGTTGCGACCAGTGCTTTTGGCGAGGTACAGCGCCTTGTCTGCTTCGTGCAACCAGGATGAGGCATCCGGCAGTTCAGGAGAGTAGGCGGCTATGCCGATACTGAGGCTGACCTTGAGATCGCGCTGCAGAGAGTAGGTCATTTCATCTATCGCCAGACGCGTGCGCTCCAGGATTTCCCGCGCTTGAAACAAGTGGGTGTCCGGCAGAATGACGCAGAACTCATCCCCGCCACAACGTCCGATCAGATCCGAGTCACGCAGGTTTTCCATCAGTGCTTCACTGATGTTCTGCAGCACTGTATCGCCCATGAGGTGGCCATAGGTATCGTTGATGACTTTGAAATGGTCAATGTCGATCAGTGCGATGACGCACTGCTGATGCTGGTTCTGGCTTTTTACGTACTCCAGATCAAGCAGGTCTTTCCATGCGCCATGATTGAGCAGTCCAGTGAGGCTGTCGGTGCGGCTTATTTTGCGCAGGATGTTGCGATGCTCCCAGAGCTTCAGGGTGACCTGATGGCTCATCCAGCCGATGAAAATAGGGTAAATCACCAGTACGGGAAGGCAGGCGTAGATCTGTGCCATGTTGCCATGCAGATTGACAGCAGGGTTGAGCAAGGCCAGCGAGATCAGTACACCCAGTGCCTGTGCGCACAAGCCTTGCAGCATAAGGCGTGGCCCGGCAGCAGCCATGTTATGCATGGCCATCATCGCGATGACCGTAACGCCGGGAACGGCACTGAAGCCCATCGCGCCAATCCAGAACCCGCCCATCAGCGAATCGAAGAGCAGATTGCGCCATTCAGCCTGATAGGGTTCGCGCGACTTTTTCGCAATCTGGTAAGAGGGTGTAGACAAAATCATGTAGTGAGTCGGCGCGCGAGTATTCGAGCCTCGGCCAACCAAACCCATGCCTCGCTTACCGCAAAAAGGCGATCATGATGCATGATCAGTCGCCGAGCTCTCTCATTCCAGGCATGAGTTCGCTCCACTACCCATCGCTTGGGCATGACCACAAATCCAGTCTGAACAGGCTCCACGGAAAATAGATCGCCTTGTTCAGAGTGCCATTGCCCTGTTCTTCTGTTATTCGGGCCACGGATCACTTGAACATCGATAGCGTGCAGTTGATGGGTGCGCTGTGCCCATTTTCCTGCGTACGCACTATCAACAAAAAGCGTGCTCAGTGACGGATATTTTTCCTTCGAGTACGCCACCGCATCATCCGCCGCGTCACGATCCTGCACGCTTGCAGCACTGATACTGACAGCCAGCAGCAGGCCCAATGTATCGACAATCAGACTTCGTTTACGCCCCTTGACTTTTTTTTCCGCGTCGTAGCCGCTGTCACCGCCTTGAGGAGAACTGCGGGTCGACTGTGAATCCAGGATCGCTGCTGACGGGCTGTCAGCGCGTTCTTCCCGCTCACGCCATTGAGCTCGCAAGCGATCATGCATTTGCTCGAACTTGCCTTGAGCGCTCCACCGGCGGAACGTTTTGTAGACATTGTCCCAATGAGGAAAATCGCGGGGTAGCATTCGCCATGAGCACCCCGTGCGTACGACATAGCAACAGGCTTCCAGCAACGTGCGCCGAGAGTGAAGCGGTGGCACTCCTCGTCCGCCCTGGCTTTCAAACAGGTCGGCGACCAGTGCCCACTCGGTATCTGTCAAGCAACTCGGATATAGCTGCTCCGGCAGTTGGCGGCGGTGGGTTTCATTGTAGCCATAGGCTTTATTAGGTTCAGGTGACTGAAAACTTCCCTTGGCCCGCTGCTTTACACGCGTAATCCCTGCCATTTTCAACGCTTTTGCAAAGGTGTCGGGATGCGCAGTGATACCGGTTTCGGCGAAGAATACGAGCGCCAATTCGGCCTGGCTGGAATAGGGCTGTGCATGAGCGAGTTTCACCAGCACGGGATAGTGCTCGGCGGCAATCGAGCGAGGACGTCCGGTTTTAGGCATGGCTTGAGGGCTATTCAGACAAGGGAGTGAAAGTTTAATTTATTTTGTCTACACCCTCTAAGCAACATGTGGCCAGACCAAGGCATTGAGCAGTGCCAGCGTCCAAAGCCAGTGTGCGGCATTCACGTAATATAAAGACACAGCGACAGTAATAAAGCCAACGCTGACACCGAGAGATCTCGGCGCGTAGATCCGCTTGGCGAATGCCAGTCCCTTGCGGTGATATGAGCTCATAGTTCCTTACCGGACATAACGTCTTGAATCGGTCAGAAACCATGACTCCTTGACCGAAAGGCTGGAGTTTGAGCGTTCGACAGTGTCATGGGAAGAGCATTTTGCAGTGCTGTGTCAATTAGCTGCACATTGGGAAGGCTTGCCTGTTCCGGAGTCAATTAACTGACAAAAACAGCCAGGAAACAGGTTCAAAAATATGACGAAACATACAAGCAGCGGCACATTGGAATAACCGGGCAGTGTAGTTGCGTCTTTGCAAAAGTACTGCCCGGTGACATCCGGCTAATCGAGCCGGGCCAGGTTATGCGGCTGTCTTGTTTTTCTGAATCCCGGTCATCCAGGCGACAGCAATGGCCAGCAATGCAACGACGGCTGCGACATATCCAACTGCATTCAGGCCCAGATGCTCAATGGTCAGACCGCCAATGATCGATCCCAGACCTATACCTGCGTTGGCGGCCGAGACGTTCAAGGTTCCTGCCAGTGCCTGGGCCTGCGGTGCCGCTTTCATCACCCTGATCTGACAGATAGGGAACAACGCTGTGTGGGCAATGCCCCAAATCACCAGCACCACGGCCAGTAACGGCATCGAGCCTGCGGCAGGTACGCTTGCGGTCATGCCCAGCGCCAGCAGCAGCGCAAACACCATGGTTGAGCCCAGCGGGCTGCGGTCCACATACCGGCCACCCAACGCATTGCCGATCAGGCCGACTGCACCAAAGCCCATTAACTACCAACCTACTTGAGCCGACTCGATACCTGCGATGCGTTCCAGCGTATCTGCCAGGTAGGTGTAGGCGCCAAACATGGCAGTGAACAGCAAAATGGACAGTAGCAGGTTGGCGAGGAACAGCGGATCTCGCAGGATTTTTGCCTGCTCGGCGAGGCCTACCTTTGCGGTAGGTTCAATACGTGGCATCGACAACGCCAGCAGCACTGCCATTAATGCAGACAGCAGCGTCAGCGCCCAGAACGCGCCGCGCCAGCCCACTGCATCGGCAAATACGGTGCCCAGCGGGATGCCGAACAGCATCGCGGCGGAGATACCGAGGTAGACCTGCGCTACAGCCTTGCCAGCGCGCTTCGGTCCGGCCAGCAGGCTTGCGGTTTCACTGGCGGTGCCCCAGAACACCGGCAACGCCAATGCTGGAATGAATCGCGCCAGTGCCAGCACCCAGATGTTGCTCGACACCGCAGCCAGAGCGTTGGAGGCCGCGAAAATCAGCAGGATGGCGATGAACGTACGCTTGCGGTCCAGGTGCGAAAGCATGGCTGTCAGCGGCGGGCCAAACAGCATCACCGTGAAGGCGAATAGCGTGACCAGCAAACCGGCAGTAGAAATGGAAATTCCCAGATCGCGGGCCAGTGAAGGCAGCAGGCCTATGATGAGAAATTCAGTGGTAACGATTACGAAGCCAGCCAGCGCCAGGATCGCGATGGACAAGCCAGCACCGGTCGAGCTTTCGCTATTGGTGCCGGAGGCGGCAGTTTCCAGAGACGGCATGATACGAACCCATAAAAAATAAGTTCGCCAGCTTATTGCAGAAAATGATTCCTATCTTTGGCAAATATTCCGTACATTATGGACTTAAATTCACTAATTGGTCTTCCATGTGCTGTCCACTGACCGCCTCAAGGGCATCGAAACGTTTGTCGCCGTTGCCAATGCTGGGAGCTTTACGGCAGCCGCTGACCGCTTGAGTCTGACCAATTCCGCAGTCAGCAAAAGCGTTGCACGCCTGGAGAGCCGCCTGGGCATGCGTCTGTTCGAGCGCACTACCCGAAGTCTCGCGCTGACCGAGGAGGGGGCGGCCTATCACGCTGTGTGCACGCGCATGCTTGCCGACCTGGAGGCTGCCGAAACCGCGCTGGCGGCGCAGCGTACAGAGCCCGCCGGACAACTGCGTATCGATCTACCTGCGACCTTTGGTCGTTTGCACGCTCTGCCACTGATCCTCGCCTTCACCGGGCAGCATCACAAGCTGCGCCCGCGGATAACCTTCACTGATCGTTTCGTCGACATTCTTGAGGAAGGTATCGACCTGGCCGTGCGCATCGGCGGTCCTGCTGTCTGGCCAGCGGGCGTGGCGCACCGTTACCTGGGCACCGAGCGCGTGATCTTCTGTGCGGCACCGGCTTATCTGGAGCGGCACGGCATACCGACGACGTTCGAGGACCTTGCCAGTCACGCATGTATTCTGTTTGGTCGTGGCGATGGCAGCACCAGCCCTTGGTTGTTTGTTGACGACCAAGGGCAGCGTGAGGCTCGCGCTGTCGAAGCGCGGCTGGTTATCGGCAACGGCGAAGCCCAAGTGGCTGCGGTGACTTCGGCGTGGGGCATTGCGCAGCTGGCGACCTGGCTGATCAGGGAGCAGTTGCAGCGTGGCGAGTTGGTGGAGATCCTTCCACAACTGGCCACTGACGGTTTGGCGCTGCATCTGGCCTGGCCGCGCAACCGCGAGTCATTGCCCAAGGTGCAGGCGCTGGTTGAGCGACTGTCAGAGGCGTTGCGGGTGGATTAAGCCATACTGGTCAGAGCCACCCGATGCTCGAATCATTCGCCTATGACGGCCTTCACCAGCGCTGCGTGTTCCTTCGGGTTTTTCGCGTTGGAGACCACGTTGAGCACGGCTGCGCGGGCACCCGAAGCAGCAATGATCGATGTGCTCAGAACCTGGGCGTCGCTCATGGTCGCCGAGGTATCCAGCTGCCGTACACCCAGACCGTTCTTCTTGACGATCTTTTTATCACCCAGCTTTTTGAAGTCTTTGTAGCCGGTACTCTGCTGGGCAAGTATCCCGGTGACCAAGCCATCAAGCACTACGCCGTCGTTGTCGCTTGCCTGCACGCCCATTGGCATAGGCGTCTCGGTAACGATCAGCACGCGTTTTTCAGCGGCATTGGTGTACAGCGCACCCGTCACCCCCTGAGCTTTTGCCTTCGCGTCAATCTCGGGCATCTCGCCCTGCACGTAGCCCGCAGGAATGGTAAACGCCAGTTTGCCACCCAGCAGCGACGCCTTTTGTACCGCAGCGGCGGCAGGCGCAGCGGCCTGGGGCTTGGTCGCGGCCTGAACGCTGACCATGCTCTGGCAGGCTGCCAGTGCGACACACACAACAATTGCCTTGAAACCGAAAGACCGCATGGAAATTCCTTGTTTGTCTGTTAAATGGAGATGGATCGAGGCCTGTGTGCCCGAGGAATGTGAGTGGCCCGGCAGGTAAAAGTGCCCATAAAAAACGGCCAGCAGGATCACTCCGGCTGGCCGTCCTTTATTGCGTTTCGCTTACTCGGCGATCTGCAGTTTGCGCGACTCGGTATAGACGTAACGCACTTTCTCGTACTCGAATGGCGAGTTAAGCTGGCCATAACGGAAGCTGGTGACATACCGGCGATCAATCGCACGCAGCACGGTGATTTCCGGATGGTCGTCGCTGACTTCGGCAACGTTCAGGAAGTTGATCTGGTTTTCAGCCGTGTAGTCAAACAGCATACCGCCCGTGTCACGCAGGTTCGATGGACCGAACAATGGCAACACCAGATAAGGGCCGGCAGGAACACCATAAAAGCCCAGCGTCTGGCCGAAGTCTTCGCTCTGGCGCGGCAGGCCCATCATGGTCGCCGGGTCCCACAGACCGGCGATGCCGATGGTGGTGTTGAGCAGCAGACGGCCAGTGGTGTCCAGCGAACGCTCACCCTTGAACTGCAGCAGGCTGTTCAGCAGGTTGGAGATGTCGCCCAGGTTGCTGAAAAAGTTGCTCACGCCGCTGCGTACGAAGCCGGGTGTGATGTAGCGATAGCCGTCCACGACCGGCAGGAACACCCATTCATCAAAGCGGTAGTTGAAGTGGTACACCCGACGGTTCCAGGATTCCAGCGGGTCGTAGACTTCCAGCGCGTTAATGGAGGCGCGCTCGAACTCACGCTGATCCAGCCCCGGGTTGAATTGCAGTGACTTCAGCGGTTGAGTGAAACCGTCAGCATCGGTCTGACGGGCCACAGTGGCCGGGTGCTGAGCCTTGTTGCTGGTATCCGCGTCAGCGGCCTGGACTGTGCCGGCACAGAGCAGAGCGGCAAGAAGTAAAAGACGTTTAGCCACGGAAAAACTCCAGCATGGCGTCGGTGTTGACGCGGTAATTAAGGTTGCCGCAATGCCCGCCGTACGGATAAACGGTCAGACGATCCCCGAAGGTCTTGCGCAGGAAGCCCAGATCACCCGAGCCCAGAATCACATCGTCAGCGTTGTGCATGACGGCAATCTTGGTGTTGCTGTGCAGGTAATCCTTGAGTGCGTAAAGACTGACCTGGTCGACCAGCTGCAGCAGGCTACCGCCGTCAGTGCGGGCGCGCCACATCGGAATGACCTGTTCGGTCAGGTAGCAATCGAAGTCGCATTGCAGGGCACGCTTGAGGAACGGCGTCAGGCTGGTGCCTTCAGAGATAGGGAATTTTGGTGGCGTGATCAGGCCGCGACGGTTGATCAGGTCCGAGGTGAACGCGATGTCGGCCGACGAGAAGCGGAACGAGGTACCGATCAGCATCGCCATCTGCTCATTGGTCAGGTGCTGCTTGGACTGCTGAAAGTCGAACAGCAGTGCATCGTTGAGGTCGATATAACCCTTTTGCCGGAAGTAACGGGTCAGCTTGGCCAGCACCAGCTCGTAGAACGTGGTGGTGTTGTTGATGCCCTTGACGTTGGTCTGCACCAGTTTGTCGAGGTTGCTGATCGAGGTGTAAAGGTTGACCGGCGGGTTGAGCAGCAGCACTTTCTTGAAGTTGAAGCTGCGGCGGGTTTCATCCAGTTTGCTGACGAAGGCGGCATTCAGTGCGCCGAGGCTGTAACCGGTCAGGTAATAGTCGGTCACCGGCAGTTGCGCCTGCTGGGCACGAATGGCCTGCATGACGCGATAAATGTCTTCTGCGTCGTCGGTGGAGACGCCAGGAGTGGCGAAGCGCGAGGCCGAACTCATGAAGTCGTAGCTGGTGGGCGAAGACAGCTGCACGACGTGGTAGCCCGCGCCGTAATAGAGTTTTTTCAGGAATTCATTGATGGTGCTGTTATACGGCGCACCGGTGCCGGCGATCAGGAAGATCAGCGGGGCGGCATGGTCCTGCTTCGCCAGGCGATAGTGCAGCTTTTTTACCGCCCAGAAGTTGTCCGGCAGGGTGAACTCGCGCTCGGGATGCAGGTTCAGGGTGTAGACGTCCTGATCGATGTCTTCATCGTCAGGCAGATCGGGGCGCAGATCAGGCGGTGTGGTCGCAATGGTCGCTTCAAACGGATTAGTCAGCGGGTAGCCATAGGTAGCAGAGTCGACGGTGGTTGCCAGAGCGGACGCACTTAAACACAAGCCACCTATAACGGTAGCGAAGCGCAGAAAACGGAGCATGACTAAATCCCTTGGGAAAGAAGTGCTGATGAGATACGCAGGCTATGACCAAGGTGTAGTGCCAAAGTGCCGCATCCACCGGTTAACCGTGTAAATTATGACGGAACAATACACGTTCTTTGGATTTTGCAATGCAGTTATGCGGTTTATTTTTCGCAGGCGACGTAGATTGGCTCGGTTTGACCATACAGGCGGGGGACTGACTGCCGCTACATGCCGCTACGCTGCAGCTTCCTGTGGACGAAAAACACAAAGGAGAGCCGTAGCTCTCCTCCAATGTGTTTTACCTGCTCTTTTTATTGTTGTAGGGCGGCCTGTTATTGTTGTTGATGGCCAGTCCCTTTACAGCGTTGTTGAGCGACCCCCATCCGGGGTCAAGAGCAAACGTATTTTTTTGAGCGCTGACTCGCTTTAATCACCTGTCTGCACAACATCGTGATCCCACCGGTTCGGAAGCTACCTGAAGGTAGTTTTATTGTTCTCTGTCCGGTCGCGAGGCCTTTCACCGAAAGGTCCCTGTAAAGCTGATCCACTCCAAAAAAATCTGTTAGCTGCGCCTCTGTCCGTTTTGTTCTTGTTATGTCAGAGCCGTTACGTCTTGTTTTTATTGGTTTGCCGCTTCGTTTCTTGTTTTTGTTGTACAAGAGAGATAGCAGAAGCTGTGCCAACTTTTTAAAGTGCTTTTAAAACAACGATTTAGCTGTTCTGCGGGAGGAGGTGAGTGGGCTGCGCTGGAAAAACTGTTCCCGTGTTACCCGTTCGGGCCGGTGGATGTGAGTCGGCGGTAACACATCCTGTTTCCTTTTATAAAACGAGCAGGCTGAGACGTTTTTCAGCAGCGCTTGTCGCTGATGACTGCATGTTGTCGTTTCCCGTTGCCCGAGTGTCGTAGCCAGAGCATGTCTGCTTGCCCGGCAGGTTGATGATGACGGTGGCAATTTGCTGCGTGTCACTGCGCGTGGCGGCGATCAGAGCGCAGCGTGCCCCGACACTGGACGCTCTGCGTTATACATCAGCCCCGGAGAGCCCGGGAAGTGATGCTTTCAAGCTTCTGCCCGCAGGGCGTGGGAGCGAACTTGTTCGCGAAAGGGCCGGTACAATCTCTGAATATGCATCGTCTGAGATACAGCCTTCGCGAACAAGTTCGCTCCCACGGCCCTCAGCCAGAATCACAAGCAACGTGTGTATGACGATGAGAGCCAAGCGTGGGTGTGCGCTTGAAAACAACGTTGACGAAGCCCGACAACCGTCGGTGCAGACTTCCGGGGAAGCGACAATGATGATGCGAAAAATACTGGGGGCGGGTGCCGCTCTGGTGCTTGCTGTCAGCTCCACGCTGGCGATTGCTGAAACCAAAACCCTGACCATCGGCTATGTGGAAGGCTGGTCCGACAGCGTCGCCACCACCTTCGTGGCTTCCGAAGTGATCAAGCAGAAGCTTGGCTACGACGTCAAACTGCAATCGGTCGCGGCCGGGATCATGTGGCAGGCTGTGGCCACCGACAAGCTCGACCTGATGTTGTCTGCCTGGCTTCCGGGCACTCACGGCGAGTACTACACCAAGTACAAGGATCAGGTCGTCAACTACGGGCCCAACTTCAAGGACGCCAAAATCGGCCTGATCGTGCCTGAATACGTGAAAGCCAAAACCATCGAAGACCTCAAGACCGATGCTTCCTTCAACAAGAAGATTACCGGGATCGATGCCGGTTCAGGGGTTATGCTCAAGACAGATCAGGCCATCAAGGATTACGGTCTGGACGGTTACAAACTGCAGGCGAGTTCCGGCGCAGGCATGATTGCCGAACTGACTCGTGCGGAGAAAGCGCAGAAAGCCATCGTCGTCACCGGCTGGGTGCCGCACTGGATGTTCGCCAAGTGGAAACTGCGTTTCCTGGAAGACCCTAAAGGCGTCTACGGTGCAGCTGAAACCGTCGACAACGTCGCCAGCCTTGGCCTGGAGAAAAAAGCCCCCGAGGTCGTGGCCTTCCTGAAAAAATTCCAGTGGGCATCCAAGGATGAAATCGGTGAAGTGATGCTGGCGATTCAGGACGGTGCCAAACCTGAAGCCGCTGCCAAGGACTGGGTAGCCAAGCACCCGGACCGGGTCGCCGCATGGACCGCTAAATAGTTCTACAGCCCTCTGCAAAAGCCGTTTCAAGGCCGTCTGGTGCCATCGCCAGACGGCCTTTGCCTTTTCTGGATCACGGTATTTTCTGCACAGGCTGACTTGTGGCGGACCTGTGCCGTGCAAAGAGGTTCATCTGCGGCTAGTGTCGTTCTAATACTAAGGTCGTCTGGAGTGCGCGCCGGACCCGACTAAAGTGCGTTACGTGACATCTCATCTGTGCTGCGAGGACAAAAACAATGAACGACAGCATTTACCTCTCGATTCAAAACAGCCCGCGTTTCAAGGAGCTGGTATCCAAAAGAGAGCGGTTCGCCTGGATTCTCTCGGCGATCATGCTTGGCCTGTATGCGGCCTTTATTCTTTTGATTGCGTACGGACCCCATATTCTGGGGGCCAAGTTGAGCCCGACTTCAACCATTACCTGGGGAATGCCGATAGGCGTAGGGCTGATCCTCTCCGCGTTTGTGCTGACCGCCATCTATGTTCGCCGTGCCAATGGCGAATTCGATGATCTGAACAACGCCATCCTGAAGGAGGCTCAGCAATGATCCGGCGCCTATCAGCAGCACTTGGCCTTGCCACATTCGCGCCGACTCTCTGGGCGGCAGACGCATTGACGGGCGCCGTGCAGAAGCAACCCCTTAACATCGCCGCGATCGTCATGTTCGTGGTATTCGTCGCCTTCACGCTGTACATCACCTACTGGGCGTCGAAAAAGAACAAGACCGCGTCGGACTACTACTCGGCAGGCGGCAAGATCACCGGTTTCCAGAACGGTCTGGCAATTGCCGGTGATTACATGTCGGCAGCGTCCTTTCTGGGTATCTCCGCACTGGTCTACACCTCCGGCTACGATGGCCTGATCTACTCGATCGGCTTTCTGGTGGGCTGGCCGATCATTCTGTTCCTGGTCGCCGAACGCTTGCGTAACCTGGGTAAATACACATTTGCCGACGTTGCGTCGTATCGCCTCAAGCAAAAGGAAATTCGCACCTTGTCCGCCTGCGGCTCGCTGGTGGTAGTGGCGTTCTACCTGATTGCGCAAATGGTCGGTGCCGGCAAGCTGATCCAGCTGCTGTTCGGTCTGGACTACACGGTTGCGGTGGTACTGGTCGGCATCCTGATGTGCCTTTACGTATTGTTCGGCGGTATGCTGGCCACTACCTGGGTGCAGATCATCAAGGCGGTCATGTTGCTGTCCGGTGCGTCGTTCATGGCCCTGATGGTTATGAAACACGTTAACTTCGACTTCAACATGCTGTTCTCCGAGGCGATCAAGGTTCACCCTAAAGGTGAAGCGATCATGAGCCCTGGCGGTCTGGTGAAAGACCCGATTTCAGCGTTCTCGCTGGGTCTGGCGCTGATGTTCGGTACTGCTGGCCTGCCGCACATTCTGATGCGCTTCTTCACCGTGAGCGATGCCAAGGAAGCCCGCAAGTCTGTGCTGTACGCAACCGGCTTCATCGGCTACTTCTACATCCTGACCTTTATCATCGGTTTTGGCGCGATCCTGCTGGTCAGCACCAACCCGGCGTTCAAGGATGCAGCGGGCGCCTTGCTGGGCGGTAACAACATGGCAGCGGTTCACCTGGCCGATGCGGTCGGTGGCAGCCTGTTCCTGGGCTTCATCTCGGCAGTCGCCTTCGCCACCATTCTGGCAGTGGTTGCCGGTCTGACCCTGGCAGGTGCTTCGGCGGTCTCCCATGACCTGTATGCCAGCGTGATCAAAGCGGGCAAGGCCAACGAGAAAGACGAGATCCGTATCTCGAAAATCACCACCATTGCGCTGGCAGTCGTGGCGATCCTTCTGGGTATTGCCTTCGAAAGTCAGAACATCGCGTTCATGGTGGGTCTGGCGTTCTCGGTCGCTGCAAGCTGCAACTTCCCGATCCTGCTGCTTTCCATGTACTGGAAAAACCTGACCACCCGTGGCGCTATGATTGGCGGCTGGATGGGCCTGATCAGTGCCGTGGTGCTGATGATCCTGGGGCCAACCATCTGGGTGCAGATCCTGCATCACGAGAAAGCCATTTTCCCTTACGAATACCCGGCGCTGTTTTCTATCGCCATCGCCTTCGTAGGTATCTGGTTCTTCTCCATCACCGACAAGTCGAAAGCGGCAGAGGGCGAGCGCGCCTTGTTCTACCCGCAATTCGTCCGGTCACAAACAGGCCTGGGTGCCAGCGGTGCGGTTTCGCACTAAGTGCTGAAGCAGTAAATGAAGCAGCCTTCGGGCTGCTTTTTCATGGGCCAAAAAAAAGCCCCGCCTGGAAAGGCGGGGCTTTTGCCTGTTGCTTGAAGCAACAGGTTATATCTTGCCGAGCAATACCAGAATCAGCAGGATCACCAGGATAGTACCGATGATGCCCGACGGACCGTAGCCCCAGCTGCGCGAGTGCGGGAATACCGGCAGACCGCCAACCAGCAACAGAATCAGAACGATGATAAGAATAGTGCCGATGCCCATGATGAGTTCCCTCTTTCATTTAATTTAGTTAACAGATGCAGTACAGAATTTCATACCCAACGGCACTGAATTTGCCTGCTTGACTCATCCGACTATGGCCACTCGGGAAAGGTTTCATCTATTTTTAATAATTTCTTACATATCTAAAAAATCATTAAAATCATGGGCTTGATGTGTTTTTGTCCGACAATAATTCGGGTCTAGTTGATGGAAAGTGCCTGAAATTATCTTAAAAATAATTGAACTAAATGGCGTGAAAATTCTCCGCTGATTTGCACAGATGACCTGATTGAAATCCAGCAGAGGGCGCGCAGATGTTTTATCGAGTGGCGGCAGATGCCGTGGTCGCGTTTCATCTACTGTTCATCGTATTCGTGCTATTCGGCGGTCTGCTGGTAGTGAGCAGGCCGTGGCTGGCATTACTACACGTTCCGGCAGCTGCCTGGGGGGCTGCGGTTGAGTTTCTGCATCTGTATTGCCCACTGACACCGCTGGAAAACACACTGCGCCGCACAGCCGGTGAGCAAGGATATGACGGCGGCTTCGTCGAGCATTATCTGATTCCGCTGATCTACCCGGCTGGGCTTACGCCGGGCATACAGCTGTGGCTGGGGGGCATTGTGCTGTTGGTCAATGTGTCGGTGTACGGCCTGTTATTGATGCGTTTCGTATCACGCGTGCGGCATTCATAAGCTTCGGGTTTGCTCCAGGCATTCAGCGCCTTGATGGTGGGGTTGTAGGGCCCCGGCTGTGATTACACTCAGGCAACTCCTGCACATCACAAGGCACTCGGCTATGCAAAACCGCATCATGATTACTGGCGCCGGCTCAGGTCTGGGTCGTGAAATTGCACTGCGCTGGGCGCGCGAAGGCTGGAGGCTGGCGCTGTCGGACATCAACGATGCCGGTCTGCAGGAAACCCTGATGCTGGTGCGCGAGGCGGGTGGTGACGGGTTCGTTCAGCGTTGCGATGTTCGCGATTACAGTCAGCTCACGGCATTTGCTCAGGCATGTGAAGAGCGACTGGGCGGCATCGACATCATCGTCAACAACGCGGGCGTGGCGTCGGGTGGCTTCTTCAACGAGCTGTCGCTGGAAGACTGGGACTGGCAGATCGCGATCAACCTGATGGGGGTCGTCAAAGGCTGCAAGGCGTTTTTGCCTATGTTGCAGGCCAGCAAAGGCAAAATCATCAACATTGCGTCGATGGCCGCCTTGATGCAGGCCCCGGCGATGAGCAATTACAACGTCGCCAAGGCAGGGGTTGTGGCACTTTCCGAAAGCCTGCTGGTTGAACTGCATGATCAGGGCGTCGCCGTGCATGTGGTTTGTCCGTCGTTTTTTCAGACCAACTTGCTGGATTCGTTTCGAGGCCCGACGCCTGCCATGAAAGCGCAGATCGGCAGACTGCTGGAGAAGTCACCGATCACTGCCGCAGATATTGCCGACTACATCTTCAGGCAAGTAGCCGCAGGCGAGTTCATGATCCTGCCCCACGAAGAAGGCCGAATGGCCTGGGACCTGAAGCGCAACCAGCCACAGGCGATGTATGACGAAATGACCATCATGTGCGCAAAGATGCGCGCCAAGGCGCAGAAAGGGCATGCCTGACACAGCTCAAAAGCGGACGCGAGCATCTCACTATCGTGCGATGCTCCCACGCTGGAGCGTGCGGAACGATAACCTCACTATCGTGCGACGTTTCGGGCCGGAATGCCGTTGCGTACGTTGACTATCGTGCGACGCTCCGCGTCGCATGCCGTTCCGGATGCTCTGCGTCCTCTTGCGACGCAGAGCGTCGCGACCTGCATTCCCACGCTGGAGCGTGCGGAACGATAACCTCACTATCGCGCGACGTTTCGCGTCGGCATGTCGTTGCGTACGTTGACTATCGTGCGACGCTCCGCGTCGCATGCCGTTCCGGACGCTCTGCGTCCTCTTGAGTGGCGCCGCGTTGGGTGTTCAGGGTCATTAAGGTCATGGGGACGCTGTTTTCTGATAGGGTTGCGCCCATCCTTTCAGCCCCTTTCAGCGAGTCCATCGTGCTCAATTACCTGTGGTTCTTTCTCGCAGCCCTGTTCGAGATATTCGGCTGCTATGCCTTCTGGCTATGGCTGCGCCAAGGCAAAAGCGCGCTGTGGGTCATTCCGGCACTCATCAGTCTGACACTGTTCGCGCTGTTGCTGACACGTGTGGAAGCGGCCTATGCAGGACGAGCCTATGCGGCGTATGGCGGGATTTACATCGTCGCGTCGATTGCCTGGCTGGGGCTGGTCGAGCGGGTCAGGCCGCTGGGTACGGACTGGCTGGGTCTGGCTTTCTGCGTGATCGGCGCGACTATCATTCTGCTCGGGCCGCGCTGGTCTGCTGCATGAAAACTGCGGCTGCCAGCGATATTTCCTACAGATTTAACTAGAAAGTAAGACCCTTCCTTCAGTCTTTTCCGATGCGTTTGAAGGGCGTTACTGATTTGCCATCAGCGCATTGAAGCGCTCGGTTTCGCGATGCACCCTGCCTTTTTGCGCAACGAGAAGGGTGGGAAAAATGCTGGTACTGACGCGGGAAATTGGTGAAACGTTTTCAATCGGTGATGACATCACCGTGCAGATTCTGGGTATCAACGGCAATCAGGTGAGGCTCGGGATCAATGCCCCGAAAGGGGAGTATCAGTTTTTTTGTGTTCGGGCTGGTTAGGGCCTGCCGTCAGGCAGGCCCTTGTTTTACCAGCTCGGTCTGGTAAATCGGTCTCCGTACAGGATCGCAAATTGATTCATTGCCACTTTCCAGTCGTGTGCCGCATGACCCCAGTTGGCGGTGATGTTGCGCAACCCAAGCCATATCAGTTTCGTCGCAGCCTCATCGGTCGGGAAGTGCCCTCGAGTCTTGATGATCTTGCGTAACTGGGCATTGATGCTCTCGATGGCATTGGTCGTGTAAACCACTTTGCGAATGCCCGCCGGAAAAACAAAAAACGGTATAACCCGATCCCAGGCGCGACGCCATGCAGCAACTACAGTCGGATACTGCTTGCCCCAGGGGCCCGCTTCAAAGGCGTTAAGCTCTTGCTCAGCCACATCGGCATTGATCGCCTGGTAGATCGGCTTGAGTGCTTTGGCCAGTGCCCGACGTTTATCCCAAGCGGCATAGTCCAAGCTGTTGCGGATCAGATGCACGATGCAGGTTTGCAGCGTCGTGGCAGGAAAAACCGCCCCCAACGCCTCCGGTATTCCTTTGAGGCCATCCGTGACGGCGATCAGAACATCTTCAACGCCACGAGTCTTGAGGTCGTTGAACACCTTCATCCAAAACTTGGCACCCTCGGTGCTCTCGATCCATATACCCAGAATGTCGCGCGTGCCATCAGGTAATACCCCCAGCGCCAGATAAATAGCCTTGTTGCACACTAACCCCTCGTCCCGGATTTTGACCCGTAACGCATCGAAGAAGATCACCGGATACATCGGTTCCAAGGGTCGTTGCTGCCAAGCGCCCACCTCTTCCATGACCGCATCGGTGACTGAGCTGATGAAGTCATGGGACACGTCAGTTCCATACTGCTCAGATAGAAAAGCGCGGATCTCACGCACCGTCATGCCCCGGGCGTACATGGCAATTATCTTGTCGTCGAAGCCTGTAAAACGTCGTTCGTGCTTGGGAATCAGGATCGGGGCGAAGCTACCATCGCGGTCTCTGGGGATATCCAGGCGAAGCGGCCCGTCGTCGGTCAGAACCGTCTTGCTGCTTTTGCCATTGCGCTGATTGGTCGCCCCCTCAGGGCGCTCCGCGCCCTGAGGGTAACCAAGGTGGTGACCCAGCTCGGCGCCTAGCGCACGCTCGATCAGAGCCTTCTTGAACGCCATGGACGCGTCTTGAATGGCTTCGGCGCTCATCGGGCCTTTAACAAACTGCTCGATCAGCTCTTGGGGAATCGAGGGCAACTCCCTCGCTGTTGCATTGGCGGACTTCTTTTTGGTCGGCATACATGCACCTCTAGCTACATGTTATGCCCGAACACAAAATTTCTGACAGTCTCCCCGAAAGACATCAAGGTTCACCGAGCCGAGGTCTACAAGCGCATCGCCAACAAACTTTCGCAACAAGCGACAACGCTGCTTCAATAGGCGACGTTGTTCGCCTCATTGAAAACCCGATTCAGGCCCGCCCAAGGTTATTCAAAAAACTCCTTGGGCACATCGTGCTTGAGCATCAACTGACATTGCTGACTCTCAAGATCGAAAAAGATTACCGCCTGGCCTTTGGTCAGCGCATGTCGCACACGCAGCACGCGGGTTTGCAGAGGTGTTTCGTCGCCATTATCGGTGCCCTCACGGGTGACGAAATCCTCGATCAGGCGGGTGAGGGTGTCGGGTTCCAGTTGGTCGTAGGGGATCAGCATGGCGGTTCTCGTGTCGATGAGCAGCGATGATAGAACTGCGGTGCCAGGCACCGCAATTCACAGGCCCTCAACTTTCCTCGCGATTCTGCCCGATCAGGCTGTCGACCGGTGGCACACGGGTGTCGGATTCCATCTGCGCATCATGTTCGATCTGATGGCTGAACCGCTCCAGTGAACTCTGGGCCGGTTTGGCATCGCTGGCGAACACAGGTGGGCTCAATATGTAAGCACCCAGCAGTTTGCTCAGCGCTGCCAGGCTATCGATGTGCGTGCGCTCATAACCGTGAGTCGCGTCGCAGCCGAAGGCCAGCAGGGCCGTGCGGATGTCGTGCCCTGACGTCACTGCCGAATGCGCATCGCTGTAGTAATAGCGAAACAGGTCACGGCGTACCGGCAGTTCGTTCTCTACGCCCAGACGCAGCAAGTGGCGGGACAGATGGTAGTCGTACGGACCGCCCGAGTCCTGCATCGCCACGCTCACCGCGTGCTCGCTGGAGTGCTGGCCCGGTGCAACCGGCGCGATGTCGATACCGACGAACTCGCTCACGTCCCAAGGCAGTACGCCCGCTGCGCCCGTACCGGTTTCTTCGGTGATGGTGAACAGCGGGTGGCAATCGATCAACGGCTCTGCACCGCTGTCGACAATGGATTTCAGCGCCGCAAGCAGCGCCGCGACACCGGCCTTGTCATCCAGATGGCGTGCACTGATGTGACCGCTCTCGGTGAACTCCGGCAGCGGGTCGAAAGCCACAAAGTCGCCGATGCCGATGCCCAGCGATTCGCAGTCGGCACGTGTGGTGCAATAGGCATCCAGACGCAGCTCGACGTGGTCCCAACTGATCGGCATCTCGTCCACGGCGGTATTGAACGCATGACCGGACGCCATCAATGGCAGAACGCTGCCACGAATCACGCCCGTGTCGGTGAATACACTGACACGGCTGCCCTCGGCAAACCGGCTTGACCAGCAACCGACTGCCGCCAGTGCCAGGCGGCCATTGTCTTTGACTTCCCGAACGCTGGCACCGATGGTGTCCAGGTGCGCCGATACCGCACGGTCAGGGCTATTCTGCTTGCCCTTGAGGGTGGCGCGGATCGTGCCGCGGCGGGTCAGTTCGAACGGGATGCCCAGTTCTTCAAGACGCTCGGCCACGTAACGCACGATAGTGTCGGTAAAACCGGTCGGGCTTGGAATCGCGAGCATTTCCAACAGAACTTTCTGCAGGTATTTCAGATCCGGATCGGGGATATTTGCAGGGGTCATGGATGCTCCTTATGGAACAGTTGCAAGCCACAAGGCCGCAAGGGCTGATAGCCCTTTTGCAGCCTGTGTCCGCAACTGCGATCAGATATGCACAGGCAGGCTGTGCGGAAACAACAGATCGACGAAACGTTCGGCGGTGGGTTGTGGTTCATGGTTGGCAAGGCCCACGCGTTCATTGGCTTCGATGAACACGTACTCGGGCTGATCGGCGGCCGGCACCATCAGGTCCAGGCCGACGACCGGGATGTCCAGAGCCCGCGCTGCACGTACTGCTGCATCGCTGAGCACCGGGTGCAGAATGGCCGTGACATCTTCAAGGCAGCCACCGGTGTGCAAGTTTGCAGCGCGGCGCACGGCCAGACGCTGATCCATCGGCAGGATATCGGCATACTCAAAACCGGCCTCGCGCACTGTGCGCTCGGTCTCCTGGTCCATCGGAATACGGCTTTCGCCATCAGTCGCGGCGGCACGGCGACGGCTCTGGGCCTCGATCAACTGTTTGATGGTATGGCATCCATCACCAATGACCTCAGCCGGACGACGGATCGCTGCAGCCACCACCTGAAAGCCGATCACCACGATGCGCAGGTCGAGGCCTTCATGAAAGCTTTCCAGAATGACGCGCGTGTCGAACTGACGGGCCTGTTCGATAGCGCTCTGAACGTCTTCGATGGTCCGCAGATCGACGGCGACACCCTGGCCTTGCTCGCCATCCAGCGGCTTGACCACGATTTGCCCGTGCTCTTCAAGAAACGCAAGGTTGTCGTCTGCACTGCCTGCCCGCTGCTGTGCGGGCAAGCGCAGGCTGGTAGCCTTCAACGCTCGATGGGTCAGGCTTTTGTCCTGACACAGGGTCATGCTCACCGCGCTGGTCAGATCGCTCAACGACTCGCGGCAGCGGATCCGCCGACCACCATAGCTGAGGGTAAACAGGCCGGCATCCGCGTCATCCACCTGTACATCAATGCCACGACGATGGGCTTCCTCGACGATGATTCGCGCATATGGATTGAAATCCGCCTGCGGACCGGGGCCGAGGAACAACGACTCATTGATGCCGTTCTTGCGCTTGATGGCGAAGGTCGGCAGGTTACGGAAATTCAGCTTGGCGTACAGCGCCTTGGCCTGATCGTTGTCATGCAATACCGACAGATCAAGGTAGCTCAGACCGCGGCTCATGAAGTGCTCGATCAAATGCCGCACCAGCACTTCACCCACGCCGGGCCGCGTGCATTGCGGGTCAACCGCCAGGCACCAGAGGCTGCTGCCTTTTTCCGGGTCATTGAAGGCTTTCTGATGGTCAAGGCCCATGACGCTGCCGATGATCGTGTTGCTGCCCTCATCTTCGGCCACCCAATATACCGGGCCACCTTCATGGCGCGGCGTGAGCAGGGCCGGGTCGATGGGCAACATGCCGCGTGCCAGATACAGGTTATTGATGGCTTGCCAGTCCGCTTCGTTATGCGCCCGGCGGATGCGATACCCGCGAAACACCCGGTGCGCCGGTCGGTAGTCGCTGAACCACAGACGAAGCGTGTCCGACGGGTCGAGAAACAACTGCTGCGGCGATTGCGCCAATACCTGCTGCGGCGCCGCCACATACAAGGCAATGTCACGCTCGCCGGGCTTTTCGTTGAGCAGGTCCTGGGCCAGTGCTGCCGGATCAGGGTAAGTGTGACCGATCAGCAAGCGACCCCAGCCACAATGCAGCGCCAAAGGCTCTGCGTCTATCTGGCTGCCATCTTCGGCAAGACGCGCTTGCAGACGTTCGTACGAGGGCGACTGGCCACGCAACAAGCGCTGGCTATAAGTCGTCGCGTTCTGTTTCATCAATCACAGTCCTTGTTCGCTGAGCCACAGGTTCAGCGCTGCCAGTTGCCACAGCTTGGAGCCGCGCAATGGCGTGAGCTGGCCCTCTGGGTTGGTCAGCAACTTATCGACCATGGCCGGATTGAACAGGCCGCGGTCCTGACTGGAGTCGGTCAACAGTTCACGCACCCAGTTAAGGGTGTCGCCCTGCAAGTGCTTGAGGCCGGGAACCGGGAAGTAGCCCTTCTTGCGGTCGATCACTTCCGAAGGAATGACCAGACGCGCCGCTTCTTTCAACACTTGCTTGCCGTCATCAGGCAATTTGAACTTGCCCGGAATACGCGCAGACAGCTCAACCAGCCGGTAGTCAAGGAACGGTGTACGCGCTTCCAGGCCCCAGGCCATGGTCATGTTGTCGACTCGTTTGACCGGGTCATCGACCAGCATCACCGTACTGTCCAGGCGCAACGCCTTGTCGACCGCCGCGCTGGCACCGGGCTGGGCGAAATGATCGCGAACGAAATCACCGGCTGCGTCGTTGGCTGTGCGCCACTTCGGCTGCACCGTCTCGGCATATTCCGCATAGCTGCGGTCGACAAACGCATCGCGGTAGGCCGCAACCGGGTCGCTCGCGCCGTCTACTTGTGGGTACCAGTGGTAACCGGCAAACAGCTCGTCAGCGCCCTGGCCGCTCTGTACCACCTTGCAATGCTTGGACACTTCACGCGACAGCAGGTAGAAGGCGATACAGTCGTGGCTGACCATCGGCTCGCTCATGGCGCGGAACGCCGCAGGCAGCTGTTCGATGATCTCGCTTTCCTGAATACGCAACTGGTGGTGGCGTGTGCCGTAATGCTTGGCGATCAGGTCGGAATACTGAAATTCATCTCCACGCTCGCCACCGGCATCCTGAAAGCCGATAGAGAAGGTCGACAGGTCTTCGACCCCCACTTCACGCAACAGGCCGACCAGCATGCTGGAGTCGACACCGCCGGAAAGCAGCACGCCGACGTCTACCGCGGCACGCTGACGAATCGCCACTGCTTCACGGGTGCTGTCCAATACGCGGTCGCGCCAGTCTTCGAGCGTGAGGTTTTTCTCGTCTTCATGAGGACCGTAAGGCAGGGTCCACCAGACTTTCTGCTCGACCTTGCCGCTGGCGTCGATGCGCATCCAGCTGGCTGGCGGCAACTTCTCGACGCCCGCCAGCAGCGTGCGCGGGGCAGGCACCACAGCGTGGAAGTTGAGGTAATGGTTGAGCGCCACCGGATCAAGCATTCCGCTGATATCACCACCCTTGAGCAGGGCTGGCAGCGAAGACGCGAAGCGCAGGCGCTTGTCGGTTTTTGACAGGTACAACGGCTTTACGCCGAGGCGGTCACGGGCGATGAACAGCTGCTTGCTGTCACGCTCCCAGATGGCGAAGGCGAACATGCCATTGAGCTTGGGCAGCATGTCTGCGCCCCAGGCGTGATAGCCCTTGAGCAACACCTCGGTGTCGCCACCGGAATGAAACTGATAGCCAAGGCTTTCCAACTCGGCACGTAATTCCGGGAAGTTATAAATCGCACCGTTGAAGGCCATGGACAGGCCCAGGTGACTGTCGATCATCGGCTGCGCCGAGCCATCCGACAGGTCCATGATTTTCAGACGGCGATGACCAAGGGCAACCGGCCCCTGGCTGTGAAACCCCCACGCATCCGGGCCGCGAGGCGCCAGCTGATGGGTAATGCGCTCAACAGCGGCCAGGTCCGCTGGTTGATGGTCAAAACGAAGTTCACCTGCTAATCCGCACATAAGTCCTTACCGGGTTTCCGTTGGGGAGGTGACTGAGAAAGTGCAGTCACCCAGAAACTGACCCAGTGCGGACATGGTAGTTTTAGATCAAAAAGTTATAAGCGTTTGAGATTTATCCCTTGCTGCAGCCCGGCGGGTGCGACTGGACCTATCAAGATTGCTAGTGATGGTTCAATGCCCAGGCAGCGCATGATTCAGCCAAATAGCACCTGCTGCTACCAGGACGGGATAGTGCAATGGACGCAAACACTTGGGTTTCGATGAGGGAAATAAACTCTGAGCGGGACCTGATCGCAGGGGAGAGTCTACAGATCACTCTTATCAATACAGCGACGGGAGAACCGGTAGAAACCGTTCGGTTCTCCCCGACGCCTGCAGTGGGGCAGTACGACTGGACGAAAGCTTTCGCAGATTACATCAACGCTACGGCCGTGCACCTACGTGCAGGCGTCCTGCAGACCGATGGGACATTCAAGACCGAGCACAGCAGTTACTTGAATAAAATATGGACAGATTCAGCGCCTGATCGCGTTGCGCTCACCACCGCATGCCGTTTCAGTCAGTGGTCGGATCTATATACAGTCAACGCGGTAGGCGCGTTGCCTGAAGGTACGACTATCACGTGTAATCTTCTCAACAAGTCGACAGGCGACCTCTACCAGACCGTTCAATGTCATGTCCCGACTGAGCGTTTGGGCAGATATTGGTGGCCTGCCTATTTGAGCGAGACGATTAACAACAGAGGAGAGCTGCTACGCGCTGGAGAAAAGGATAACGCCCAGAAAAAGTTCGTTCCTATTGGCAGCAGTTTTCGTAACCACGCTTGGGCTCCGGCCGGATTACCGCTGACGCTCGAATTCGATGTCGGCTTTTCGCCAGCCGCATTGGCAAGTGCCGCGCAGGTGTTTACGCGTCTTTGCGATCAGATACCCAAGTCTATTCCGTCTGCGCAGGATATAGACGCCTGGTTGAGCGGTTTTTCTGACGGTAAGTTTCGAGACATCACCTACCCCGCGCAAGGTTCGACAGTCGAGGATATCAGTGGGCTCAATCTGCATCTGGACAGGGCCTTCAGAATCGCCTGCTATCTCTTCAGTCAGGCAACTGCATCGCCTGCGCATTATCTGTCTCATGCGCTGGAAGCACTGAACTTTTACGCCGGACAGGACTACAAAATCAGCTGGTGGAATCGACAGATTGGCCTTGCCAAAAAGGCTGGCCGCACGGCTGTGTTACTCGCCAAACATTTGACCGGCTCAGAGCTGATCAAGCAGTTCATCCCCTACGCCATGAAGACCACAAACACCTATGTCTACACCCAGACTGGCGCCAATCTGGCTGACTTTGCGTCCGTTCAGATTCTGTGGAGTGTCAGCGCATGGAAGAACTCTGGGCAGGGCAGCTATTTACTGTATCTGCGCGCTGCGGCAGATGTGCTGTCCGGGCTTTGCCAGCCAGTCAAACGCGAGGGCAAGGAGCATGGAGAAGGGGTAAGCGTGGATTACGCTATCAATCAACACAATGCCCTCAACGGCAGTCAGTACTGCATGCAGCTTTACTCAGGATCCTATGGCGCTGAGTTGTTGAACAGAATTGTTGAAGGTGCAGTGGTGCTGGTCAGCGAGTTTTCACTCACAGCGACTGCACTGTCTGAACTGGTCAATGTTGTGGTGGAGGGTATGGGATGGATGGGCTACGCCAGCCGTATGGATTTCCACGTCAATGGAAGGGCGATCAGTCGCGGTGTTCCTTCCAATGCTCACATTGCGAAATCGGCTGAAGTACTGTTGCCCTTTGCAGATACTGCCAACAAAGAAGCACTCAATGAATTGATTCGACGCACAAGTGGCGATGAATCAAACAACCAATACTACAGAGGTGAACGTCTTTTTTGGGTCAATGACTATCTGGCCCATATCGGTTCTCACTACTGTGTGTGGGCCAAGGCGATTTCCACTCGTACAGTGGGTGGAGAAAGTGGCAACGGCGAGAACCCGAAAGGTTATTACATGGGCGCGGGCACCTGCTTTCTGACTCATCATGGCAAAGAGTATGAGGGCATCCAGCCGGTCTGGGACTGGCAACGTCTACCGGGTACGACCGTCGAACAAGTTCCGAATTTCAAATGGCCCAATACTGCCTGGGGGGTAAACATGTGGGGATCTCACGACTTTGCAGGAGGCGTGAGTGATGGAAAGAGAACCCTTCTGTCCATGGAGTTGTCCAGAAAAAACGTGACTCATGCCTATAAGACGGTCATGGCGACCAATGATCGTGTGACTTGCATGGGGACCGGAATTGATACTCGCTCTGTCATGTTTCCGGTGGTTACCTGTGTCAATCAGTGCATTGCACGTGGTCCGGTGAGGTACCTGACGATCGACAATCAAGAGCATACACTTGAGCAGGGCTCGCTGACGGCTGACAATATTCAGGCCGTTTACCATGATGGCTTCGTCTATACGCTGGCATATTTCCGCTCTCGCCCTACCGTGACTATCGAGGTGAAAAGCCGCAGCGGTGCCTGGTCTGACATCAATATCAACGGCTCCCCCTATACGGTGACACTGCCTGTTTTTTCGCTTTGTATCCACCATCAAAAAGGTGAGAACGGCTCTTACTGCTATAGCGTCAGTCCTTCAGAAGATCTCTTGGACAGGGCGCTCCTGCCAACAGCTACCGTATTCGAAGCCGGCATGGCTGATGAACACATCGTGTACGATGGCGAGGCCGTAATGGTGAGTTGTTTCGATGCGGAGTTAACGCGCAGATGGGCGCAGGAAGCCGGCCATGGCTTCTATCCGGAACAACCGTGCGTTTATATTGCAGAACAGCAGGACGCGCAGGTTAAATTGACCTGCGCCGACCCCACGCAGACCCTGGAAAACTTGGCATTTGTCATCAAGGCAGATGAGCGGGGCACGCCACTGGTCAGGCTGGTAGTACGCCTGCCGCAGGGTGATGAACGAGGGCGCTCTGTAACCGTCAACTTCTTGATTGATTAGTTGATGTCCGCAAGGAGAAGAGACGGGTATCAATAGCCCGTCATCTCCAGATAGCCGACTCCCTCCTGGCTACCGCTGAACCTCACCAGGCCTTCCCAGTAGGGAATACTGGTGCCCATCCAGGCCTTGGAATTCAGCGCTTCGGTGGTGATGTTCAGGTTCCTGCCGGGAATTTTGATTGCCCAACTGGTCGGTACCTGATGCTCGCCTATTGAGGTCTCCGTGAGTGGTTCAAGGCCGATTTCATTGGCGTGCAGCAAACTTGTCGTGCCATCGGCGCTGATCCAGTTGCCGGTCAGGTAGGGTGTGCCGTCCTTGTGGCGGATGCGGTAAAGCATCAAGCGGTCGCCGCCTGCCAGTTGCAGCGAGAACCAGTCCCAGCCGCTCTGGTTGGCGGTCAGTGGCTGGCTGCTCCACTCCCGGTCCAGCCAGGCGTTACCGGTGACCTGATAGGTTTTTCCTTCAATTACCACACTGCCTTTGGCGTCGAAGAAAGGCTGGCTGTAGTAGTACGACGCCTGGCCCGCTTCCGATTTCTGGCTGTAGCCTTGTTCGCCCTGCAACACCAGCGGCTTACTGGAGGTCAGGTGCAGGTCGTAGCGGAAATCCTTGCCGCTTGCCTTGAGTTGCATCGATGCGAGCGGGTCTCCGGTTTGAGCAGTGCTGGTGAATGCCCAATCGTCGATCCACGCCGAGAAGGGCGCCGACGTCACATTTGCCTGGCCGACTCCACCCCGTGCGTAACGCTCTGCCACGTAATGGCCGCTGCTTGATGTGGCTGCTGCATGGCCTAGCCAGATCGTGCCTTCGTTCCAGCCACTGCCGGTCTGTTGGCCGGGTCGCAGGGCATTGCGGAACAGGGTCCACTGCACGCCGAACTGCTGGCCCGCTTCATCCTTGAGGGTGGCGGTGATGTACCACCACTCGATACGAAAGCCGGGGTGCTGGCCGTGGTCCTGCGAGAATGAAAAGACCTTGCCGGGTGTCACCTGCGCATAGCTGTCGGCCGTATTGCCCAGACCGGCGAACCCGCTTTCAGGTTGCGGTTTGTCGTCGCAGGCGGTGAGTAGCGCTGCGGCGACCAGCGGCATCAGCCATTTACTGTTCATTGGCGAATGTCCTGATTAGATCTACTGGACGGCTACGGTACAGCCTCAGCAACGGCCAGGCCGAGGCCAGCAAAGTCGCCAGCATCGCCAGCGCCATCAATTGCAGCAGTTGCAGCGGGAACACCTGCAGCGGCAGGCGCCAGCCAAAGGCGCGAACGTTGATCACCGCATCCAGGCACCAGGCCAGTAACAGCCCCAGTGGTAGCGCGAGCACCAGTGTCAGGACCGCCAGCAGCCAGGTCTGCCCCAGGTTGAGCAGCATCAGTTGCCGTCGCGTGACACCCAGCGCCCACAGTGGGGCGAGCTGCCCGAGGCGGCTCTGGCTTTGAGTCAGCAGGCTGATGAACAGCGCCACGCCAGCCACGCCCAGTGTCAGGCTGTTGAGTGCGGCAGTGGCGGCAAACGTACGTTCAAAGACCTGGCTCGACCAGCCCTTGAGCTGGCTCTGATCGATGATGTGATTATCGTCTAGCTTGAAACGCTCTTGCAGCCGGGTGACCAGTGAGGGGATTGCCGCCTGATCGACTCTCAGGTTGAAACGCACCGGCATCGATTGCGGCCAGTGGGCGAGCAGGTGCCGGGCATTGACCAGCAGATGGCCCTTGGGGTTGCCATAGTCGGCATAGATCCCGACGATGCGTGGGGTCCACTTGCCAGTGGGCACCGGGATACTCAGCGTATCTTCCAGCCCCAGTTGAAGGCGGCGGGCCAATTGTTCGCTGAGCATGACTGTGTCTTCATCGCGCAACAGATTCCACGGATCACCGGCGACGGATTCCAGCAACGCCCAATGCTGGCGATAGGTGTCGTGATCGATCACGCCAAACAGGTCCGCAGGCCAGCCCTGAACTTGCACCGGCACTTGCCAGTTGGGCAGCACGGCGCCGATATCCTGTTGCTGGCTCAGCCAGGTGTTCAGCGGCTCGGCCTGCTCCGGATTCTGCGGGCTGACATACAGTTCGGCGGTCAGGCGTTGTTCCAGCCAACTGTTGAATGTTTGCCGAAAACCCGAGGTCATGCTGCCTGCGCCGATATTCGCGGCCATCGCCAGCAGCAGGGCCATCAGCGCCAGACTCAGGGCGGGCAACTGTTGACGGCAATCCGCCAGAAACCACTGCCCGAGCACCGAGCGGCTGCGCGTCAACAGACCGCCAAGCATGGTGTCCAGCAAAACCGGCAGGGCCAGCGCGGCACTGAGCAGTAGGGCGGACATCATCACAAACCCCAGCATCAGACTGGTGCCGAATAACAGCGCGCTCACGCCCACCAACGCGCCCAGCACCGCCACCCACGCCTGGCGCTGCAACCATCGCGCATGCGCTTGCTGCCATGCCTGGGCATCGGCCAGTGCCAGCAACGGCAGGCGCGCAGCCCGCAACAGGCTATTGGCACCGGCCAGCAACGCGCCAAGCAGACTCAGGCCGATACCGCTCAGCCACCACCACAGACTGAGGTTCAACTGGCCGGCGACCTCCGCGCCGTACAAGCCGCGCAGGCTGGCCGCGACATCCGGCAATAACAGGCTGGCCAGCAGATAGCCGCTGACCACGCCGAAAATACCGCCCAACAGAGCCAGTGCGCCCAACTCTACGCCCAGCGCAGCTATCAACAGGCGTGCGCTGACGCCACAGGCACGCAAGTTACGCAACAGCCCACGGCGCTGTTCAAGGGCCAGGCCAATGGCCGCGTGGACAATGAACAGGCCGACGATGAAGGACAGCACCCCGAGCGCATTCAGATTGAGGTGGAAGCTTTCGGTAAGGCGCTCCAGATTGTTTTCTTCGCCGCTTTTCTTGATCACCAGCAGATCGTTAAGGGTTGCCGGTAGCGCAGGGTTCTGCCGGGCAAAATCCTTGGCCAGCAGCATTCCGGACAATTGCCCCGGCTGGCCCAATAACGGTTGCGCAAAGCCTATGTCAGTCAGCAAAACGCCGGGCGCCATATCGGGTTTAGCGTGCAAGGGGGGCAGCGGAACACCGGTTTCGGTCAACGGTTGCTGGCCTTCTTCGAGCCCCAGCGCTTGCAGGGTCTGCGGCGCAATCCATGTCATGCCCGGCGGCGTGAGGAAGTCTACGACCTGTTCGGCGGTCAGCGTCTGCCCGGCCAGTGCCGAGCCGGTCGGCAAGGTCACTGGCTCGATACCCATCAGTTGCAGGCGACGGTCTTCGCGCCCTTGAAGCACGATACGGCCTTGCAGCATGGGCGATACGGGCCAGCCTTCGCGGCGCAACTCGATAAACAATGCCTGCGGGAACAGCCCGCCGCTGCTGGCGGCGATACGGGTCTGCGGCTCGCCGCCAATCAACTGGCTGGCCCGCTGGTAGCTTTCCCGTGCCTGACTATTGAGCGCCTGAACGCCGGTCAGCAGTGCGGTGGCCAGCCACAGGCCGGTCAGCACGCTGAAAAACTGCACGGGGTGACGTCGCCAGTGGCTCAGCAATGCGCGCAGCGTCCAGTAGAAAACCCGCATCAGCGCTCGCCTTCGACAGCCAGACGACCGAGATGCAGCACCACTTTGCGCGCCAGCCGGTCAGCGACCCGCGGGCTGTGGGTGACCATCAGCAGGCTAGTGGGGCTGTCGGCGAGCACATCCAGCAACAATTGCAGCACTTCGTCGCTGGTGGTCTCGTCGAGATTGCCGGTGGGCTCGTCAGCCAGCAGCAGGCTGGGCCGTGAAGCAAGGGCGCGACCTATCGCTACCCGCTGCTGTTGTCCGCCGGACAGTTGCTCGGGATAGCGATTCAGCAGCGTGCCCAGCCCCAGACGCTCGATCAGGTGCGTCTGCCAGAGCGCATCGAATCGCCCGGCCAGCCGTGCCTGAAACGCCAGGTTGTCGGCTATCTTCAGGCTGCCGATCAGGTTGAACTGCTGAAACACCAGACCGATCTCGGTACGCCGCCAGTTGGCCAGCTGGCTTTCGTTCATCAGGTCCAGACGCTGGCCTGCAACCTCGATGCTGCCATCGTCGACCTGATCCAGGCCCGCCACCAAATGCAGCAAGGTGCTCTTGCCACTGCCGGACTCACCCATCAACGCCAGGCTTTCGCCCTGTGCCAGATGCAGATCGACACCACGCAAGACATCCAGCGGTCCCTGTGCCGTGGTGTAGCGCTTGAATACGTTTCGCACTTGCAGCATGAGCGGCTCTATATGCTTGACTGAGTTCAAAGAGTAGCGCCTGAGCGCAAGCGCGTCGCGACCAGATATCAGCTATCGTGCGACGCTCTGCGTCGTCATGCCGTTCAGGACGCTCTGCGTCCTCTTTGCTACGCAGAGCGTCGCGACCAGCATTCCCGAACGACAATCATAAAGCTACTTCCCGCCGCCACGAATCAGCCCGCGCAGGGCAAACCGGTTGGGGTGACAGGCTTCGGCAACGCTGCGCGGTAAGGGCAGGGGCTCGTTGTCGACCCAGGCGGCGATCAGCTCGCCACACAGCGGCGCGGTGATCAGCCCGCGCGAACCGTGGCCGCTGTTGACGTACAGGCCGTCCAGCCACGGGCAGGCGATGTTGGGCACCTGGCGTGCGTCCTTGCCCAGGGCAGCATAGGCCTGAAGAAATGCTTCGCGATCGGCCAGCGGCCCGACGATGGGCAGGTAGTCCGGGCTTGTACAGCGAAAGGCTGCGCGACCCTGCAATTGCTCGGGCGACAAATCGGCGGTGTCGAGGCGCGAAGTGAGGTCTTCTGAAATCTCCCGCAACAGCCCCAGATTGCCCAGATGATCGGCCAGGTTCGGCGTCAGATCGGTGCTGTTGAAATCGAAACTGGCCCCCAGCGTATGTTCGCCCAGACGCGCCGGAGCCACATAACCCTCGGCGCACACCACACTGCGCAATGCCGCGCTGGCCTGAGTCTGCGGTAAACGGGTGATCTGTCCGCGGATGCGTTTGAGCGGTAAGTCGGCGCTCTGCGAAAACTTCTGGATATCAGCTGCCCCGGCCAGCACCACGACCGGAGCACTGTCGATCAACTGTTCGTCACTCCAGACCTGCCACTGATCATCGACGCGTCTCAGCTCCAATGCCTGCTGATGAGCGATCAGACGGATATTGGCGTGCGCGGCCTGTGCGTGACACAGCGCAGGCGGATGAACCCAGCCGCCTTCGGGGTAAAACAGCCCGCCACTGTTCAGCGCAACGCCGCTTTGCGCTTCGGCCGCAGGCTGGTCGAGCAGGTGCAGGAGTGATTCGGGGAAGGCATCGGCCAGTTGTTTCTGACGTTGCGCCTCCTTGTCGTCGAAGGTCAGTTGCAGCACGCCGCAAGCGTCCCAGTCGACACCGCGCTGCAAGCGTTCAAGCAGTCTTCGCGTGTGGCCAAAACCACTGAGGATCAACTGTGAAAGCGCTGTGCCATGCGCCGATAACTTCAGGTACAGCACGCCCTGCGGGTTGCCGGATGCTTCCTGTGCCGGTGCGGCGTGGCGCTCCAGCAGGCTGACCTGCCAACCGCGTTGCGCCAGACTCTGCGCGGTGGCGCAGCCGGCCAGCCCCGCGCCAATCACCAGCGCTTTGCGCTCGCCGCCAATCGGCGCGGGGCGGGCGAACCAGGGCTTGGCGGCAGGCGGGTGCGCCACGTCCTCTGGCCAGGCGATAAAAGTGCCGCGCAGCACTTCCCATTTATGGCCGATGCCCGGCACCCGCTTCATTTTGAAGCCTGCTGCGTTCAGCGAGCGCCGCACCCAGCCGGTGCTGGTAAACGTGCCTATCGTGGCGCTCGGTGCAGACAGGCGCGCCAGTTCGGCAAACAGTTCGGGTGTCCACATTTCCGGGTTTTTCGCTGGCGCAAACCCGTCGAGAAACCACGCATCAATCTGCCCGTCCAACTGCGGCAGCATCTGCAGCGCGTCACCAATCAGCAGGGTCAGGGTCACGCGGCCGTCATCGAATGCCAGACGCTGAAAACCTTCATGCACAGCCACATATTGATCGAGCAACTGCCGAGCGAACCTTGACAGCTCCGGCCACAATGCCAGCGCACGCTGCAGGTCGGCGCGGCTCAACGGGTATTTCTCGACGCTGACGAACTGCAGGCGCGCCTCGGCGGGCGCGCACTCGTCGAACAACTGCCAGGCACAGAGGAAATTCAGCCCGGTGCCGAATCCGGTTTCACCAATAATCAGCCTGCCGTCCTCCGGCAGCTCGCTGAAACGCCGGCGCAGGTCGTTCTGGACCAGAAACACATGGCGCGTCTCGTCCAGACCGGACTCGGTGGAAAAGTAGACATCGGAGAAATCGCGGGAACGCGGGTTGCCTTGTTCGTCCCAGTCTATCCGGGCGTGGCGGGTAATGGTCATGTCAGGCTCAGCGGTGGCAGTGGGCGCATTTTAGCCGTGTGCGAGGATAAAAGTACGATCACTGCTGCGCGGATTGACCGATGCCTGCAATCGGTGGTCAGAATGCTCACTGAGGGTTGTCCACCGGGCGTTCTCTGAGCCATCCCCAATCAGGAGTTGCGCATGTTTGAATCTGCTGAAATCGGTCATGCCATTGACGACGAGACCTACGAAGCTGCTTTGCCCGAGTTGCGCGAAGCCTTGCTGGAAGCGCAGATAGACCTGCACGAGCAGGCCGGTCGGCAGATCATCGTGCTGATCAACGGCATAGAGGGCGCAGGCAAGGGTGAGACCGTCAAACTGCTCAGCGAATGGATGGACCCGCGCCTGATCGAGGTACGCACCTTCGATCAGCAGACCGACGAAGAGCTGGCCCATCCACCCGCCTGGCGTTACTGGCGACAACTGCCTGCCAAGGGGCGCATGGGAATCTTCTTTGGTAACTGGTATAGCCAGATGTTGCAGGGCAGGGTCCACGGGCGTTTCAAGGACGCGGTGCTCGATCAGGCCATCAGCGGTGCCGAGCGCCTGGAAAAGATGCTCTGTGACGAAGGCGCGCTGATCTTCAAATTCTGGTTCCACCTGTCCAAGAAGCAGATGAAGCTGCGCCTCAAAACCCTCAAGGATGATCCGCTGCACAGCTGGCGCATCAGCCCGCTGGACTGGCAGCAGTCCAAGACTTACGACAAGTTCGTGCGCTTCGGTGAGCGGGTGTTGCGTCGCACCAGCCGCGAATATGCGCCCTGGCATGTGATCGAAGGCGTAGACGCCAACTACCGCAGCCTGACGGTCGGCCGTCTGCTGCTGGAAGGCATGCAGGCCGCGCTGAACAAGGTCGAACCCGAGCCCGCTGCGCTCACCGTTGGCCCGTTGGCGATCCATGACAATGAGTTGACTCTGCTGGACAGCCTCGACCTGAGCCTGCACCTGAGCAAGGACGACTACCAACAGCAGCTCATCACCGAGCAGGCGCGCCTGTCCGGCAACATGCGCGACAAACGCATGAAAAGCCATGCACTGGTGGCCGTGTTCGAAGGCAACGACGCGGCAGGCAAGGGCGGCGCGATACGTCGTGTTGCAGCGGCGCTCGACCCGCGTCAGTACGCTATCGTACCGATTGCTGCACCGACTCAGGATGAACGTGCTCAGCCGTATTTGTGGCGTTTCTGGCGGCAGATACCGGCGCGCGGCAAATTCACTATTTTTGACCGCTCGTGGTACGGCCGGGTGTTGGTCGAGCGGGTCGAGGGCTTTTGCAGCGAGTCCGACTGGAAGCGCGCTTACGCCGAAATCAATGACTTCGAAGAGCAGCTCACGGACGCAGGCATTGTGGTGGTCAAATTCTGGCTGGCCATCGATCAGCAGACCCAGCTGGAACGTTTTCAAGAGCGCGAAAAGATCCCGTTCAAGCGTTACAAGATCACCGAAGACGACTGGCGCAACCGCAAGAAATGGCCGGATTACCGCCAGGCAGTGGGCGACATGGTGGATCGCACCAGCACCGAAATTGCGCCGTGGACACTGATCGAGGCCAACGACAAGCGCTGGGCGAGGGTCAAGGTGTTACGCACGATCAACGAGGCGCTGGAAAAGGCGTTTGGCAAGGACAAGAAGAAGTGATTGTCTGAACCGCGTGCCTGTCTGCATCGGCACTGGCGGGCGCAGCGGGGCATCATTTGCGAGGCGGGCGCGTTTTCTGCCTGATGATGTAAATGGTCACCAGCACCGCGCTGGTCAGCATGAAAGCTCGTGCCCAAGGCTGTGCGATCAGGTAGCACGACAGGCTGATGCTCAGCCACATCAGGCCGATTGCGTACACCTTGCCCTTGAGCGGGATGCCGTTGCCTTCAAGGTAGTCTCGAATCCATGGGCCAAGCCGCGGGTGGTCGACCAGCCAGTGGTAGAAACCTGGAGAGCTGCGCGCGAAGCATGCAGCTGCCAGCAGCAGAAAGGGCGTGGTGGGCAGCACCGGCAGGAATATCCCGATGACGCCCGATACCACGCTCAACCAGCCAACCGCTATCAGCAGATAGCGCACCGAGCGGTGACGGCTGGTGCGCGGTGAGTCTTGCGCCATAGGCGCCGACTCAGTGGTGGCGGGGCTTGAGGATCGCCGGCTTTTCGTCCGGAGCCTGGCAGAGCAGGTACAGGGCGGTCAGTGCTTCGGGGATCTGCACGATCATGTCGTCCATCAGGTTGGCGTCCTGAGCAATGTCGGCGAACTCCGGCTGCTCATCGAACAGGCCCGAACCGACCATGATCGGCAGGAGCATTTCGCTGACTTCTTCCTCGGCACTCTCGAACCAGGCGTTTTCACGCAGGAACACGCCTTCCATGAAGCCGATGCACCAGCCACGCAGGTCCGAATCATCCGGATCGTCGCCCAGGTCGAGATCACACGGCAGTTCGAACTCTTCGTCCGACGCCAGCTGGCGGGCAACGTGTGCCTTGAGTGCGATCAGCGTGGCTTCGACCTCTGTCTGTTGCGCCTCGCTGCTGTACTGCGGCGGCTCGGAGAACAGCGCGTCGATCCACTCGCGCTCCGGCACGTCTTCGGCACAGATGGACAGTGCGGTCAGGTAGCCATGAGCGGCCACGTAGTCCAGTGCTTCTTCGTGCAGTTCATCTGCATCGAGGAAGACTTGCAGGCGGGTTAATTGCTCAGCGAAGGACATGGAAGCGCTACCTTGAAAATAAACGATGCTGGATTCTAGGCCCTGAGCGTCCTTGGCGCCAGCGCGCAGGCCAATTGCGGTTAATTTCGACCGCTCATGTCCGAGCCATCCATTGCTCCCGAGCGCTCGGGTATACTCCCCCGTTTTGCAGTGCAGCAGGATATTCCGGGGTTTTTATGCTTGAGCAGGCACAACGCGTACTTAAAGACATCTTCGGTTACGACAGCTTTCGTGGTCGCCAGGGTGCCATTATCGAGCGTGTAGCCAACGGTGGCGATGCACTGGTGCTGATGCCGACCGGTGGTGGCAAGTCCCTGTGTTTTCAGGTGCCAGGGCTGTTGCGTGAGGGGCTCTGTGTGGTCGTCTCGCCGCTCATTGCGCTGATGGACGATCAGGTCGCCACGCTGGATGAACTCGGTGTGTCCGCTGCTGCGCTCAACTCCACCCTCAGTGCCGAGCAACAGCGTGAGCTGGCCAACCGCATTCGCCTGGGCGAAGTCAAAATGCTCTACCTCGCTCCGGAGCGCCTGGTTCAGCCGCGCATGCTGTCGTTCCTGCAAAATCTTCAAATTGCCCTGTTTGCCATTGATGAAGCGCACTGCGTATCGCAATGGGGTCATGATTTCCGCCCTGAGTACCTGCAATTGGGGCAACTGGCCGAGCTGTTTCCGGATGTGCCGCGCATCGCGCTGACCGCCACCGCCGACAAGCGTACCCGCGAAGAAATCGTCACGCGCCTGCACCTGCAGAACGCCGAGCGCTTTCTGTCCAGCTTCGACCGGCCAAACATCTTCTATCGCATCGTGCCCAAGGAACAGCCGCGCAAACAGCTGCTGGCGTTCCTCTCCGAACGGCGCAGCGATGCTGGCATTGTCTACTGCCTGTCGCGCAAGAAAGTCGATGAAGTGGCCGTATTTCTGAGCGAAAACGGCTATCCCGCGCTGCCGTATCACGCCGGGCTGCCCTCGGAAACCCGTGCTGCCAACCAGAAACGCTTCCTTAATGAGGAAGGGCTGATCATGGTGGCGACCATCGCGTTCGGCATGGGCATCGACAAACCCAACGTGCGTTTTGTGGCGCACATGGACCTGCCCAAATCGCTTGAGGCCTACTATCAGGAAACCGGCCGGGCCGGGCGTGATGGCCTGCCTGCCGATGCCTGGATGGCCTACGGTCTGCAAGACGTGCTGATGCTCAAGCAGATGTTGCAGAACTCCGAAGGCGACGAGCGCCATAAGCGTCTGGAGCAGCACAAGCTCGACGCCATGCTCGCCCTGTGCGAAGAAACCCGTTGCCGCCGACAGACCCTGCTGGCCTATTTCGACGAAGACATGCCCAACCCGTGCGGGCATTGCGACAACTGCGTCGATGGCGTGCAGACCTGGGATGCCACCGAACCTGCGCGTCAGGCGCTGTCGGCCATCTACCGTACCGGCCAGCGTTATGGCGTCGGTCATCTGGTCGATGTGCTGCTGGGCAAATCCAACGACAAGGTAGAAAGCTTCGGCCATCAGCATCTGTCGGTGTTCGGGGTCGGCAAGGCACGCACCGAGGCCGAGTGGCGCTCGCTGTTCCGCCAACTGGTGGCGCGCGGGCTGGCAGACATCGACCTTGAAGGCTATGGCGGCCTGCGCTTGAGCGACACGTGCCGGCCTCTGCTGCGTGGCGAAGTTACTCTGGAACTGCGCCGCGACCTCAAGCCACAAACCACTTCAAAGAGCAGTTCCGGCAGCCCGGCGAGCCAGCTGGTGCGCGGCGAAGAGCGCGAGCAGTGGGAGGCCTTGCGTGCCTTGCGGCGCAAGCTGGCCGAGGAACATGCCGTGCCGCCTTACGTCATTTTCCCGGACTCGACCCTGCTGGAAATGCTGCGCAGCAAACCCGGATCAATGGCCGAGATGGCCCGAGTGGGCGGCGTGGGCGCGCGCAAGCTGGAGCGTTACGGCGAGGCTTTTCTTGAAGTGCTCAGTGGCAAGGCCGAGGCACCACGGGTGGTGGCCGATGTACGTCACGAGCTGATCAGCCTGGCGCGTGCCGGTATGACCCCCACGCAGATTGCCGGTCAGTTGCAGTGCTCGGAAAAGAATGTCTACACCCTGTTGGCCGAGGCCATCGGCAAGCAGCAGCTGTCCATCGAGCAGGCACTGGACTTACCGGAAGACCTGTTGGGCGAGGTTCAGGATGCCTTTCTCGATGGTGAAGGAGAACTACCACCGGTGTCGGCGATTGCCGAGCAATTTGCCGGGCGGGTGCCGGAGGGCGTTTTGTATTGCGTGCGAGCGGCGTTGCAATCGGAATTTGAGGTATAACAGCGTGCGACGAAACGTCACCGTCCCGCGCTTGCCTGAACATAAGGACCATGCTTAGCTCGCTAATAATTAGTTTGAATCATGAGTTTCCTTATGCCATTGACTGATGAACACCGTTTCGGGATGCAACTCGGACATCTCACCCGGGGCTGGCGCGCCGAGCTGGATCGTCGGCTTGCCGATCTTGGCCTGTCTCAGGCGCGCTGGCTGGTCCTGCTGCACCTCGCCCGTTTCGCCGAACCGCCCACCCAGCGCGAGCTTGCGCAAAGCGTGGGCGTCGAAGGGCCGACCCTGGCGCGTTTGCTCGACAGTCTTGAAAAGCAGGGCCTGGTTCAGCGCCAGGCAGTGGTCGAGGATCGACGCGCGAAAAAGATCCTGCTCAGTGATACTGCCTTGCCACTGATTGAAAAGATTGAAACCATCGCCAATGTGTTGCGTATCGAGCTGTTCGAGGGCGTGAGCGAGGAAGATTTGCGCGTCAGCATGCGGGTGCACTCGCAGATTCTGGCCAATCTGGAAAGATCCTGAGACGAAGCCGGGCGTTCTCAACCATAATCGTGCAACGGATACTGAAGTCCAACTGATTACGTGAGAAGCCTGCTGTGGTTTCTATAAGGGTTCGCATGCTGAAGAGTTCACTGGCTGCTGTCGAAGGTGCAGGTCGCAGGGCGCGCGGGGTGTTTTGCAAGAGCGTCATAGCGGCGTCATTGCTGGCCTGCTCTACGCTGGCGTCTGCGTTGGGGCTGGGTGAAATCACCTTGCACTCGGCGCTCAACCAGCCGCTGAATGCCGAGATCCAGCTGCTGGAGACTGGTGGTCTGAGCAACGAAGATGTTGTCGCCAGGCTCGCGTCGCCCGAGGCTTTTGCCAAGGCGGGCATAGAGCGGGTGTTCTTTCTCAACGACCTGCGCTTCACCCCTGTGCTGCGCGGCGATCGCGGCGTGATCCGGGTGGTATCCACTAAACCGGTCACCGAACCCTATCTGAGTTTTCTCGTCCAGTTGGCGCGGCCGAATGGCGATTTGCTGCACGAATATACGGTGTTGCTTGATCCTGCCACCTCACCGCAAGGTCTGGCCGCCACGCGCAGCCGCAACACGCAACGTTCGACGGCCTCGGCGCAGGAAAGCCGCATGCCGGTCGCGCCACCGGCCGCCGTGCAGGGCAAGCATTACACGGTTGCCAACGGCGATACCCTGAATGGCATTGCCAGCCGTTTGCAAGGGCCGGGTAACGAGGTTTCGGCAAGCCAGCTGGCAGACGGCATTCGTTTGCTCAATCCGCAGGCATTCGCGGCGGGCGCCGGTTCCGCGCTTAAAGTTGGCCAGGATTTGTTGCTGCCCGATTCCGCTGTATTGCCAAGTGCCGCTGCGCCTGCCGCCAGCCCGGAGGCGTCGTCACCCAAGCCTGCCGAGTTGCAGCGCACCGCCGAGCAACTGTCGGCGGCAGCCATTGAAAACCAGCAACTGGCTCAATCGCTGGAGGCGCTCAAGGCCCAGACTCAAGAATTGCAAGAGCAGATGAGTGGCAAGGACAAGCAAATCACCGCACTGCGCAGTGATCTTGCCGTTGCGCAATCCGCTGCCCGACCTGCCACGCCTGCCGCACCTGCAATAACTCCGGCTACTCCTGCCCAACCGGCCGCTGCCACGACGCCAGGCACCGATTCATTCCTGAGCCTGCCGATACTGCTTGCTGCCGTGTTGATTGTGCTTCTGCTTTTAGCGTTTGCTTATTCGAGACGACGCCAGCAGCGCAAACAGTCCGCAGCACCTGCTGTTGCGCCGGATGAGCAACTGATCAAACCTGCTCAGGCGACCATGCTTCCGGTGTTCGAAGTGCCCGCCGTTGCGCCACAGCCCGTGGTGCAGCCACCACCGACCCCGGCAGCGACCAAACCACCGGCAGCGCAACGTTCGGCTGGCTCTACGCCGGATGCGCTGGACGGCGTCAGCATTTACATCGCCTACGGGCGCTTTACCGAGGCGATGGGCATTCTGCGCAGCGCCCTGGAAAAGCAGCCGGAGCGTGATGACATTCGCATCCGCTTGCTGGAATTGCTGGCGGAGCAGGGCGACGGCAGCGGTTTTGTTCGGGAAGAGCAATCAGCGCTGGAGCACGGTGTTGATCCGCAGACCATTCAAGACATCCGCGACCGCTTTCCACAAATCAAGGCCGCCGAAGTTGCGCCTGTGGCGGCGGTCGTCCCTGCCGCTGCGGTCGCGGCTACCACGCTGTCTTTCGAAAAGTCCGAGCCCGAGCCAGAATCTGCCGCCTATCTGCAGCCCGACCTGGAGCCTGAACCCGCGGCGCAGCTGGACGAAACCGCCGCAGCGGCGCTGAATCCGCAGGACGAGTTTCAGTTGAACCTCGATGACCTGTCGATGGATGCCGACTGGGACCTGGTCGATCCTTTCGACAGCCCGCCGCCGCGCATCAAGCCAGCAGCGGCGACTGCTGCGCCAGCGCCCGCTGACGTCGACCCTGGTTTTTCTTCGGACCTGACTCAACTGCCGGAAGTCTTTGAGCTCTCGGATGAGCAGTTCCTCAGTGATTTCTCCGAGCCCGATGTCATCGAGCCCATCGAAGTGGTGGCACCTGCAGTTGCTGACGACCTGAGCGATGACTTTCTCGACAGTTTCATGAGCGACGACGCAGAGTTCGACCTGCTGGACCTTGAAGAGCCACCACTCAGCCAGATCAATCAGGCGCAGGTGCTGATCGAGGAGGGCGATCTCGAGTCGGCTCGTGAAATTCTGCAACAGGTCATTGCCGAATCCGACGAGGAGCATCGGCGCATGGCGCGGGAACTGTTGGCGGGCATCAGCTGAACCCGTTGTTTCCTTGAGCAGGCGTGACCGGTCTGGCGTTTAACGAAAGATCGGCCGAATGCCCCGGCATTTCGGATACGCCACGCAGCCCCAGAACTCACCGGCATTCTTGCCGGTCCGGGGCACCTTGATCACCATGGTTTTTTTACAGTGCGGACACGCTGGCGCTGCGGGCTTTGCCGGCAGCTTTGGTGTGGCCGGTTCACGACGCTTTTCCGGGCGTTTGGCGCGGCTGGTTTTGACAGGCTTTTGCGGTTGCGGTGAATGCACTGCGGGTTTGGTGGGCTGCGCATGCTGTTGCTGATCCGCTGTCTGACCGGCAACCCTGCTTAGTAGCCTGCGAAATATGCGGATCAATGCCTCCAGAGCAGATGTCGTGTTGCGTGCCATAAAGGTGCCTTGAGTCGCGTCCCGTCCGGGGGCGGCATGGTGCAGGCATCCTCGTCAGGACGCAAACTCCTACGTGGCGATCATGCCCGTCTGCTGTTCCCCGCCACACCTAATTGCCGCCTGTCGCTAAAGCCCTGCGTTTTGTGGGCGATAACAGTGCACGAGGACTGCCGGTTGCCACCCTGAAAGGTTGTGCTACACCTTCAGCACACGCCCGGCATATCAAGCATTATCACGGAGTGAATTATTAATGCGCGTCAACATGCCTATCACGCAGACTGAACGGACTTTTCCGGCATCTGAACGCCTCATCTCCACCACCGACCTCAATAGCCACATTACCTACTGCAACGATGCGTTCGTCGCGTTGAGCGGTTTTACCCGCGAAGAACTGGTCGGCCAGCCGCATAACCTTGTGCGCCACCCGGATATGCCGGCTTCGGTGTTCGCCCATATGTGGGAAACCATCAAGCAGGGCAAGCCGTGGATGGGCGTGGTCAAGAATCGCTCCAAACAGGGTGACTATTACTGGGTCAGCGCCTACGTGACGGCGGTGTATGAAAACGGTCGAATCGTCGGCTATGAATCCGTACGCTCGTTGCCTACCCGCGATCAGGTTCGTCGGGCAGAAGCATTGTATGCACGGCTGCGTGCTGGCAAATCGGCGGTGTCGGCAACCAGCTCGGCGGCCTATCACTTGGTTCGTCAGCTACCGATGATCCTCTGCGCCCTGGCACTCGCTGTCGGCGTCTACCTGCTCGACGATCTGCCTTCGATCATCATGATTCCGATAGTAATGGTGGTGCTGGGCGTTTTTCTGGAAATGCGTCAGCGCCGCAGCATTCGCAACACCCTTGAAGAACACCCCAAAGCGTTCACCAGTTCTTTGGTTGCGCTGACCTACAGCGACAACCGTGGCCCGCAGGCGCAACTCGATCTGGCCATGCTCAGCGAAGAAGCCCGCCTGCAAACTGCCCTGACGCGCCTGGCCGATACCGGCGAGAGCGTACGCCAGCATGCCGGACGATCAGCGCAGTTGTCCCTGCGCCAGGCCGAGTCGCTGGACCAGCAGCGCAGTGAGGCGGATCAATCGGCCACGGCCATCAATCAGATGGCGGCGACCATTCAGGAAGTGACCCACAACGTACAAAACACTGCCCACGCCGCCGAAGAAGCCGACAAACTGGCGCAGCAGGGGCGTGGTCTGGCCGATGAAAGCCTACTGGCGATTCGGCACATGGCCAACTCGGTCACCGACATCGGCAACGCAGTGGGTGAACTGGCCAGCGCGACGCAGTCAATCGGCAGCGTGGTTGACGTGATCACCTCCATCGCTCAACAAACCAACCTGCTGGCGCTCAATGCGGCCATCGAAGCGGCCCGTGCCGGCGAGCAGGGGCGTGGCTTTGCGGTGGTGGCCGATGAGGTTCGCTCGCTGGCTTCCCGTACGCAGTCCTCGACCGAGCAGATTCAGCAAATCATCACCTCGCTGCGTGATGGTGCCGACCGTGCGGTGCAGACCGCCAACAAAGGCGAGCAGATCTCCCAGGAAAGCGTCGCCAGCGTCGAAGCCGTGCAGAAGGCGCTGGACGGCATCAGCCAGTCGGTGACCCGCATCACCGGCATGAGCCAGCAAATGGCCTCGGCATCCGAAGAGCAGAGCCACGTTGCGGAAAACATCAGCCAGCAGATTACCCGTATCGCGCAACTCTGCGACGAGAGTGCCAGCCAGGCGCAGCAAGGCTCGCAGATCAGCGGCGAACTGGAAGAAATGGCGCAGTACCTGCACAGCCTGGCCGAGCGGTTCAGTCGCTAAGCATGCGCAGAGGACGCAGAGCGTCCGGAACGGCATTACCACGCGGAGCGTGGTAACGATGATCTGGGTTGGATTTGGCCATGTACGCTGATCGCAGACCTCAGAATCTTGCGCTGTTCCGCACTCTCTGGATTGGGCACAGAGCGTCCTGAGCGGCATTACCACGCGCAGCCTGGTAACGAGAATTGGGGGTATTGCGGCTGCGTGCGTTTACACAAAACCCAACCCCACCACCTATCGTGCCCATCGCTCCGCGTGGGCATGCAGTTCATGACGCTCCGCGTCATCTGTTTGCCGTAACGCAGACTCCATTTGGGTGATTATCAATTATTGTCGGACAATTATTGGTATATCCGAATAAATAAGGCGCTTAACTGAAGTTGTTGAAGATATTGGCTGGAAAACTAGAAAAAGTGGAGGGCGTGCAATTAAATTGCCACTACTCAATTCAATTACCTCCATATCAAAAAAACAAAAAAACTCAATACATTCAAACGGATATCACTGAACTATATATCCAGTGATGCATTATCCTTATGTCCTGAAACTTGTATCAGAATTGAAATAAATCTGTTGCCAAGTGCATAACTGCAGACTATGTTCTGGAATCGCTCAATGAAGAGCCGACCATTATCAGGTGTGCAGGGATGCGAAAGTCCAAGCGTTTGGGTGCTGTCCGTTATTCGTTTAAACCAGTAGCAAGCGGTGCTCTTTGTGCGTTGTCTTTTACGTTTGGCTGCTCTGCCTACGCGGATTATGTCGAGCAGGGCAAACCGGGTGACGCTGCCAGTTGGCGTTCGGCAGAATTCCAGAGCGACTGGGGCCTGGGGCGTATTCAGGCTGATCAGGCCTACGCCGCTGGCATCACTGGCGCAGGCGTCAAGATCGGTGCGCTGGACTCGGGTTTTGACTCGTCCCACCCTGAAGCCACTTCGTCCCGCTATCACGCAGTCACCGCTACCGGTACTTACGTTGACGGTTCGCCCTTCAGCATCACTGGCGCCATCAACCCGAACAACGATACCCACGGCACGCACGTCACCGGCACCATGGGCGCGGCGCGCGATGGCGTCGGCGTGCATGGCGTGGCGTACAACGCACAGATCTACGTCGGCAACACCAATCAGAACGACAGCTTCCTGTTCGGCCCGAGCCCGGCCCCGCAGTATTTCAAGGCGGTGTATGGGGCGCTGGCAGATGCCGGAGTACGCGCCATCAACAACAGCTGGGGCAGCCAGCCATCCGACGTGACCTACGCCACCGAGGCAGGTGTGCGTGCTGCCTACGCTCAGCACTACAACCGTGGAACCTGGCTGGACGAAGCGGCGAATATCTCGCGCAAGGGCGTGATAAACGTGTTCAGTGCAGGCAACAGCGGTTACGCCAATGCCAGCGTGCGGGCGTCGTTGCCGTATTTCGAGCCAGACCTCGAAGGCCACTGGCTGGCTGTATCGGGCCTCGACAGCAGCAACGGTCAGCGCTACAACCAGTGCGGCCTGTCCAAATACTGGTGCATCACCACGCCCGGGCGTCTGATCAACGGCACCGTGCCCGGCGGCGGTTACGGGATCAAGTCCGGCACCTCGATGTCTGCACCGCACGCCACCGGGGCGCTGGCACTGGTGATGGAGCGTTTTCCTTACCTGAATAACGAGCAGGCGCTGCAAGTGTTGCTGACCACGGCCACCCAGCTCGATGGCTCGGTCACTCAGGCGCCGACCAACGGCGTTGGCTGGGGCGTGGCCGATCTTGAGCGGGCGATGCGCGGTCCCGGTCAATTGCTCGGCACCTTCGACGCCAACCTGGGGGCCGGTGTGAGCGATGTATGGAGCAACGATATTTCCGATCAGGCGCTGCTTCAGCGTCAGGCCGAAGACACTGCCGAGCAGGCCACCTGGCAGCAAACCCTGATCAGCAAAGGCTGGCAAAACGGCGTTGCCAGCACCGCCAGCCAGCAGGACCAAGCCGATTACGCCACCGGCACCGCGCGTGCCGCCGCAGCCGCTCAGCGTCAGTACCAAGGTAGCCTGGTCAAATCCGGTGCCGGTCGACTGATTCTGCAAGGCGCCAACACCTACCGTGGCGATACCCTGGTCAATGGCGGCGTGCTGTCGGTCAACGGCTCGCTGGTTTCCGCTGTGCAGGTCAATGCGGGCGGCACGCTGGGCGGTAACGGCCAGATCGGTGGGCTGACAGCGCGCAGTGGCGGTATCGTTGCGCCGGGTATTCGCTACAAAAGACCTAACCCTTGCAGGTAGATCCTTCGAAGGTTTTCCGCTGCTGATTGGGCCTGAGGGATGGCCAGTCGAGCCAGCGCAAACCTTTCTCTGGCAAGCGCTCATTGAGTCAGGGGAGTCTTTGAGCGATCTGACATGGGAAGCCTACGGACGCCGTCTATTCGATTACTTCGCCTTCTTAGACGCCAATGGCTTGGCATGGAACGAAGAAAGCCCGGCCCATGGGCTCAGCGTTCTCTCCAGGTACAGGGATTGGTCTAGCGGAGAATTATCTCTTGATCCTGGCACAGTGAATAATCGCCTCGCTCTGGTCGTGAGGTTCTACCGATGGGCCAAACAGCGCGGCCTTATCACCATTCTTCCCTTTGGAGAGAAAAGGGTGAGAGCGGCTTCTCACCATGGACTCCTTTCGCACGTTGCGAGGCCTGGAGCCGAGAGCACCAAAGTGTCGGTGATGGTGCGTGACCGTAAGCGACCGACAAAATTTTTGACCAAAGATCAGGTCAAGGTATGCCTTGCAGCGGACACTGATCCTAGTCACCAAATACTGTTCCATCTCATGGTTCGTGCTGGGCTTCGCTCCTGTGAGGCAAGGTCATTCCCCCTAAAGTACGTTTTCAATCCCAGATTAAAAAAGGGGATGCGCGCTGGGCAGATGATAAGCATTGCTCTTGATCCTTCTGACATGCATATCAAATACGACCGCCCGAGAACCATTGATGTGCCTTGGTCGCTGATGGAGAGGTCATGACTGATCACCTTGTAAGGCGTTAGGGCGAGGATCATGAGCGGATAAAAGGATCAATGTGCACTGCCGTCGTTGATGTGAAGCGGGTTGGACCTGCGTGGGGGATACCTGAAAAATCGTATGGGAAATTCAGTCCCGGTTAGCGAACGAGGCCCTCACGTGCGTCTTTCATCAGGGTCCGAGCGATCAGCTCAAGATGACCGTTTGTAGTACCGCAGTCCTTCACCTTCTTACGTCGATCCGGCATATGCAGCTGAGTCAAACAGCAACTATTGGGCTTGTGCTCAATGGGGAAGCCCTTGTAGTACGATTTTTTCCGAATTCTGTAGGCTCCCCTCTTTGCGATTGTTTGGTTGGAATTTGAAAGCCGCAGCTTTCATTGCCAAGGTCGGGACGTTCTCCTCCTCCCAGTCGTCGATATCGTTGCACTCTGGCGGTGAAGGCACGAGTCTGAAGGCGTCTTGCGCGGGCGCCTGTACTTCTCGCTGAACAGTCAGTGGGGCGCCCTGAAGCTGCAGCGCATGGCTGTGCTTGTAAAGATCATGGAATTGCTCCTTGAGCCTGAAGGTGTCAGGCGTGTGGAACTGGATCTCCCAGAGCGCGCCTTCGGGACTGCGCATAGTGACATTGACCGCTTTGAAGGCCGGCTGGTGCTTGGCAAACAGGTTGTTCAGCTTGACGCGCACATGGCCCTGATCGTCCAGTGAGGCCAGCACACCGCGCAAGCCAGCGGTGAAATCCGGCGGTTCCAGTACCACGCTGTACCGCAGCGCGTCGTTCACGCCGGCCACGGCATCTTCCAGGGCCTTGTTTTTCAAAGCCATCTGTTGCTTTAGCTTTTCCTTCAACGAGCCGACCGACTTCAGTTGATGGTCCATGCCCGCCAGTTGCCCAGCATGGGACTCGGCGACGCGCCTCAGCATGTGAGTGACCCTGGGTTCCATCTCGCGAGCACGCGTCAGTAAGTTCTGCGCCTCAAGCGCAATGTCCTCTGGCTGCACAGCGCGCAGGCGCTCGGTGGGCGGTGGCGGTGGGTCGATCAGGCCTGCTTGCCGCAGCGAGTGTAGCGCGTCTTGCATGACGCCCGCAGCCATCGTCGGCATGTTCTGCAGGTCCACCTGGGTCTGCTCGGCGTCGAAGCGACCATCGTGCATGGCCCGGGCAGTCACCTTGCCATACGGTACGCTGCGAACCCGATCAGCGAACCCTCGCTCGGATCGTTCGCACGACTCCACGATCTTGGCGAACAGCGCCGTGCCGGTGTCAGACTTCAGCGCATCGGTGCCCACCTTGATCGCGATGGTGAAGAGGTTGCGCATGCTCAGTTCCGGCTCACCGGGGATGAGCCCCGGTTGCCCTGCCGGGAACTGCGCGTGCGAGAGCCTGCACACCGGGTAGTTGTCGATGATGGCGTGAATCCGTGCCTCAGTATCAGGCGCAGCAAGGTACGCCTGGGCGAGGCGTGGGAAGGCCTCGCCCAGCGCATCCGGCAATGGCGGCACTTCGGCTCGCGATGATGCCCCCGGCTCCAGTCGAAGCAGTTGTGCATGCAGGAGCTCGGCGGCTTCACGTGCCTCGGGCAGGTGGGCGCGCCCGATGGCGTTGTATGCCTGGTTGCGCAGTTCCGTCAACACCTGAGGATCTCTGGCTTTGCCGTCGAGTGCTACACGTAGACCGTTACGCAGGTCGCGCTCAATGCCGTCATAAGTGCCGAACATCATATTGCGCGCCATTGCCTCACGCAGGTGGTCAGGCTGCGCCATGAAGCGCGCTGCCAAGGTGCTGGCCGCCCCCATGATCTGGCCGCCACGTTGCAGAGACATGATCTCGGACAGCCGCCCCGCCTGGTAATGGCCGTTGTCAGGATCAATGGCCGGCGTGGCCGTTTTCGGCGGCTTGAAGGAACGTGGCTGGCCGCGGCGTACCTCACGATCGGCCATCTCGCGCGAAATCAGCGCGGCCAGCTTGGGGTAGCCCGCGTACACGAACGCGTCGTCGCCGTCGGTGTCCATGTTGCGCTTGCGCAGTTCCGGGATAGGCAATGCACCCATGCGTCCGGGCTCCACGATGTCCTTGAGCCGCAGGCTGCCGGTGCTGAGCATGTTCTGCGGCACGGCACTGCGGTCGCGACCGGTCGTCCAGCGCGACAGGGTCTTGAGATCCTCTTTCGAGCAGGCCAGGTCCATGTCCGCGAAATTGGCCGGCCAGTTCTTTGATGGCACCACGATGAGCATGCCCTTGCTGTGCAGCATCTCGGCGTCGCTGCCCGATCCGTCGTCGAAGCCAGTGTAGCTGTACTGGATACCAAAGGACTGCGAGAGGAATTCGGCGGTGGCGTCGCTCTGCGCCACTGTCGCGACGCGTTCTTCCGGCACGGGCAGCAGGTTCTCCTTGTCGTAGGGCGGCTTGCCGATCAGCAAGGCGCCACCTGCGGCGTCGAAGGCCTGGCTGCGCTCGCTCGGTAGGTGCACCTTGTCGTCGGCAGCAGGCACCGCCCTGACTCTTTGGCCCTGGTAGCCGCCGCTGGTGGTCAGTTCGTACAACGTGAGTTGACTCAACTCCGACGGCAGCGCCTGCAACCGGCGCTGCATCGCCTCGTGCGCCTCCTGCAGTGCCGCCTCGTCACGTGGGAAGTGCTGCAGCGCCTGCGGTGCCAGCCGCGTGGGTCCCTTATCCTTGGCAATAAGGTCACGCTGCTCCTGGCTGGCCTCACCGGCCTGCACTGCTTGCCAGGCAGAGAAGTACTCACGGAAGGCCGGTATGCGTAGAGCCACCTCCAGCTTTAGGAAGCCGCAACCATCGTTGGGGCACAGCGCCAATGCATGCCCGTCCGGTGCTGTTGGCTTGAACGGGTGCGCAGGGCCGCTGACGTCTTCAAAAAATCCCAGACGCAGTGTGCCCTCAATGACTTGATCGGTCGGCACCATCTCTAGTAGCGAGCGCTGCATCCGCGACCAGTCTTCGCGCTGCGGGGCAAGCTTGGCGATGAGCTGCATCAGGCTACTGCCCGGCGCGGTGTCTGCATAGCGCATTGCCGGCAGCAGCGACGGTGCTCCGGATGTGCCGGACAGCAACTGGGCGGGGCGACTCATGTGGCCTCGCGTGGCGCGGCTGCCGCCGAACATGTCAAAACGCCAGGGTTCGTCCTGGTAGGTGAGCGTACGCGCGAGCATGAACGTCGAAATCGCCCCAGGCAGTTGGACCTCCACCAGCGGCAAGCCCGTCAGCCGTGTAAATAGCGAGTACGGCTTGTTCGTCTCGGTCGCATTGGTCGACACTTCCTTGCCGCGCAGATCGACCACGATGTGGGTCGTGCTGCCGTTGCCGGGGGCCGGCGCAACGGGCTCGCCGGGTGCCGACTTCATGCTCAGGCGCCCGGCGTCAAGGTCGAACTGGCTCGGTGGATGGGCCTGCGTAATCTTCGCTGCTTCCTTCGTGAGGCGCAGGTCCAAGGCGTCAAATACGATGTCACCGGCCTCGATCTGCGCGATCAAGTTCCAGCTCATCTCGCCGAGGTCCTCCTCGATGGCCTCGCGTGTCCGCTCCAGCGTCCTGTCAACCCATTTCCCCAACTCTTCGCGACGTTGGCGAATTTCCTGGCGCGAGCCTTCGATGTGGCGCGGCTTGCATTGCCGGCTCACCATGCTGTAAGCCTTGAGCACCTGGAAGAAGGTCAGCGCCGGGCATCGAGTGGCGTATTGTTCGAGGTCGGTCGAAGACGGCGGGATACCGCCGGTAAGGTACAAGTCGATCTTGCGCTCGATGATGGGCTGCAACGTATTGAACACGCGCAATGCGTGCCCCCGATGGCGAGAGGTCAACTCTGGGCTGCGGATCAACGGCAAAAATCCCATGCACAGGCTGCCGAGACCCTCAAGGTTAGTTTCCCGTAATCCGTCGTCCTGCGCGAGCACCGCAACCCGCTCCAGCGCCGGCCGTGCCAGCGGACGCATCTGGCGATAAAGTTGCGCCGATGAAAGGGCCTTGAAGAGTATCCCAATATTTCGCGCGGAGGCAGACTCAAAACGCTCACGGTGCAGCTCCAGGTGCCCGGCCATTGCCAGCAGTTTGGCGCGTCCCAAAATTTGGAACTGTTCCTCATCCAGGTGCAGCAGACGGGACATCGCGTTGGCCACCATGGCGAGCCCACGCATCTCGAACTGCTGCCACGGCAACTCTGCCGAGCCGACGCGTTCGGCGAGCAGCAACACTGCCGAATGACATGCCGGCCTTCCGAGGCATCTGCTCAGCGCATTGAGCGACACAGCCACGTGGTGCTCACCCATGGCTTGTCGCAGATCGTTGTCCTCCGCCAGCCTGCCGGCCAAGACATCGGTAGCACTCTCGCAATTCGCACGTTCGGGCCATTTGCTCAAGGCGTTGAGTGCTTGAGTCACGCCGATATGACTGAGGGCGTTGCGTAACTCGCGATCATTGGCCAGTCGCGAGGCCAAGGCGTCAGCGGAGGCCTGGCTAACGTCCACGTCGGGCCATTTGCTCAGGGCGTTGAGCGTGTTGGCCACGCCTTGCGGGTTGAGGGCGTTGAGCAAGTGGCGATCATTGGCCAGTCGCGAGGCCAGTGCCTTGACGGCGGCAGTGCAGTCTGGGGTGTCGGGCCATTTGCTCAGGGCGTTGAGCGCGTTGGCCATCTGTTGCGGGTTGAGGGCGTTGAGCAAGTGGCGATCATTGGCCAGTCGCGAGGCCAGTGCGTTGGCAGCGTCCGCCCAGTCCGGCGTGTCGGGCCATTTGCTCAGGGCGTTGAGCGCGTTGGCCATCTGTTGCGGGGTGAGGGCGTTGAGCAAGTTGTGATCATTGGCCAGTCGCGAGGCCAGTGCCTTGACGGCGTCATTGCAGTCTGGGGTGTTGGGCCATTTGCTCATTGCGTTGAGCGCGTTGGCCATGTGTTGCGGGTTGAGGGCGTTGCGTAACTCGCGATCATTGGCCAGTCGCGAGGCCAGTGCCTTGACGGCGGCAGTGCAGTCCGGCGTGTCGGGCCATTTACTCAGGGCATTGAGCACGTTAGCCACGCCTTGCGGGTCGAGGGCGCTGAGCAAGTGGCGATCATTGGCCAGTCGCGACGCCAGTGCGTTGGCCGCGTTCGCGCAATCCGGTGTGTCGGGCCATTTGCTCAGGGCGTTGAGCGCGTTGGCCAGTTCTTGCGGGTTGAGGGCGTTGCGTAACTCGCGATCATTGGCCAGTCGCGAGGCCAGCGCGTTGGCAGCGTCCGCGCAGTCTGGCGTGTCGGGCCATTTGCTCAGGGCGTTGAGCGCGTTGGCCAGTTCTTGCGGGTTGAGGGCGTTGCGTAACTCGCGATCCTTGGCCAGTCGCGAGGCCAGCGCGTTGGCAGCGTCCGCGCAGTCTGGCGTACCTGGCCATTTGCTCAGGGCGTTGAGCGCGTTGGTCATGTGTTGCGGGGTTAGGGCGTTGAGCAAGTGGCGATCATTGGCCAGTTGCGAGGCCAGTGTCTTGACGGCGGCAGTGCAGTCCGGCGTGTCGGGCCATTTGCTCATTGCGTTGAGCGCGTTGGCCAGTTCTTGCGGGGTGAGGGCGTTGCGTAAATCGCGCTCATTGGCCCGTCGCGAGGCCAGCGCGTTGGCAGCGTCCGCGCAGTCCGGCGTGTCAGGCCATTTGCTCAGTGCGTTGAGCGCGTTGGCCAGTTCTTGCGGGGTGAGGGCGTTGCGTAAATCGCGATTGTTGGCCAGTCGCGAGGCCAATGCGCAGGCGACTGCCGCGCAGTCCGGCGTGTCGGGCCATTTGCTCTGGGCATTGAGCACGTTGACCACGCCTTGCGGGGTGAGGGCGTTGCGCAAACTGCGCTCGTCGGCCAGCCGCGATGCCAGCGCGTTGGCAGCGTCCGCGCAGTCCGGCGTGTCAGGCCATTTGCTCAGGGCATTGAGCACGTTGGCCACGCCTTGCGGGTTGAGAGCGTTGCGTAACTCGTGATCATTGGCCAGTCGCGAGGCCAGTGCGTTGGCAGCGTCCGCGCAGTCCGGCGTACCGGGCCATTTGCTCAGGGCGTTGAGCGCGTTGGCCACGCCTTGCGGGTCGAGGGCGTTACGCAAGCTGCGCTCATTAGCCAGCCGCGAGGCCAGTGCGTTGGCCGCGTCCGCGCAATCCCGAGTGTCGGGCCATTTGCTAAGGGCGTTGAGCGTTTTGGCCAGTTCTTGCGGGTTGAGGGCGTTGCGTAAATCGCGATCATTGGCCAGTCGCGAGGCCAGTGCGCTGGCTGCCGCCTCGCAGTCCGGCGTACCGTGCCATTTGCTCAGTGCGTTGAGCACGTTAGCCACGCCTTGCGGGTTGAGGGCGTTGCGTAAATCGCGATTGTCGATCAGCCGTGAGGCCAGCGCGTTGGCAGCGTCCGCGCAGTCCGGCGTGTCAGGCCATTTGCTCAGGGCGTTGAGCGCGTTGGTCAGTTCTTGCGGGTTGAGGGCATTGCGCAAACCGCGCTCGTCGGCCAGCCGCGAGGCGAGTGCGTTAGCGGCGTCCGCGCAGTGCGGTGTGTCGGGCCATTTGCTCAGGGCGTTGAGCGCGTTGGCCACGCCTTGCGGGTCGAGGGCGTTGCGCAAACCGCGCTCGTCGGCCAGCCGCGAGGCCAGCGCGTTGGCAGCGTCCGCGCAGTCCGGCGTGTCAGGCCATTTGCTCAGGGCATTCAATGTGTTTCCGAATTCTTGCGGTTTGAGGACGTAGCGCAAGTTGCGATCATTGGCCAGCCTCAAGGCCAGTGCGTTGGCGGCGTCCGCGCAGTGCGGTGTGTCGGGCCATTTGCTCAGGGCGTTGAGCGCGTTCGCGACGCTCTGCCCATCCATCGCATGACGCAAGCGTCTGTTGCTGGCGAGCATATCAGCAAGCAAGTACGCCATGGATTGGCAGTCTGGATTGTCGGGCCACTTGCTGAATGCATTAAGTGCCAGGCCGATGTGCTGCGCGTCCAGCGACGACCGGGCAGGGTGGTTACGTTGCAGGTGACGTGCCAGACGAGCCACCGCGCGTTCACACCTGCCGCTGTTGAAGTTCTTGGCGAAGGCGTTCAGGAGTAGGACTGAGTGGCGGCCATCCAGTCCCGATAAATCATCTGCCTGATTGAGCTGTCCGGCGATCCACGCGATTGCATCCATGCACGCTTGCTGGTTCGGATGCTTGCTCAGCTTGTTGCCCACATGGGCCAGCTGCGTCAGCGATGCACCGTCAAACCACTTGGTCTTGCAGAGATACTGCGCCGCAACCTCCGTGCAACGATCGAGCTCGCTATGCGTTACGCCTGCCCCTGTGGCGCGCCTTGCACTGGCAATCATCAGAAGGTATTTGTCGAGCCACTGCGCATTGGTTTGCGCGTTGACGCTCTCATCCAGGAAAGGCAGCGCCAGCCCGCAACCGATGTGACGCGCCAGCGCGTTTTCCTTTGCCACCGACACGCACAAGCGAGCGTTGTGGTTCTGAGGCACTCGGCTGGGGGCACTCAGCCATTTCCGATACTGCTCTCGCTGTTCCTGCAGCTGTTCTTTTGCAGCTGGATCGAGCTGATGTTCGGCCCGGTGAAGATCCGCCGCCGTCCACTCCAAGTCATGCATTGGCCGCTTTGGCTGCCGATACGGCTCTCGCTCTTCCCGAGGTCGTTTTCCTGCCGCCCGGTCGAACGTGTGTTCGGCCAGGCGCGCCTCCCAGCCATTCGTTGTTCTTTGTGGCCTACGATGCGATGACGATGCACTGACGTCAGCGGGCGCTCTGTCATGGGGCCGCTCGGACTTGGTACGATGTCGGTCGGTGATATCGTTGCGCAAGTGCGCGTGAATGGTAGGCTGTTGCCGAGCGTCCCTGTCCCGTGCGCGGCCACCGGCTCCAGGTTCATCCTGCTCCACCCGTCGCCGTTTGGCCGGCTGCCGCTCATTGCACCTGGTGCCGGTACTGGCTTCCGGCTGATCCCCGGTCCGCTTGAGCTGGTCCTCTTCACTGAAAGACCGGTTTGTGCTCAATGCGTTTAGATTGACGTTGGGGATTCTCATGCCTGCAATTAGTCCATCCGAATGTAGTCGTTGTCACGGTTGAGTTGTACTGGGCCGTGGTTCTTGGCGGTCAAGGCGTTGTTTGCTGACGCAATACGACCTTTAGCTCTTGCACCTGATCTTCGTACCGACGCTGATATTTGAGCGAGGATCCGCTCATCCAACAGGGCCGCCTCAGTGGCGCGTCCAGCCAAGGTGCCGTTTGGCCGCTCACGCCTCGCGTTCGAACTGCAGTGATGTCTCTGCGCGGCTGTGTAATGAGCGAGCCAGCCTCTTGCCAGGCCTGCTGAGCGGTTGGCTATTTTTGCAGCGTTCCTTAAAGAGGTTTTTGACCACTGACGCTGAAGTTATGTAGCCACCAAATTTTCATTAAAAATGTCGCGTTGTGTGGCCTTTTGGACGGATTTGGTTCCATGCAAACGTAGGTCAACGCCAAAGTTTTATTTGGCGCAGTTAGCCAAAGCGTTCTTAAACGGCGGATCGGTTGGGGGCACGTCAGGGAGCAACGAAACATCAAATGCGCGCCGCCCGGGAGACCGTGCGTGAAAACGAGGGTTCTTGCTACATTCAGACCTTATCTTTAGTCTGGTTCTGTGCCCAGACACGCTTTACCTGGCTGACACTGACACCGGCCAGCCTTGCAGTTTCCGCAATGCTACATCCACCGCTTTTAAGAGCGATGACCCGTTCATGCATTTTGGTATCCGGTTTACGCCCAGCGTACCGACCGGCACTGAACCGCCCCGGGTTTCTCGGAGACCCTTTTGTTTGAGTCATGCCACGTGGGCAGACTCGGTGAGTTGCTGATAATAGATGGCTTCTGCCTCGACCGGTGGAATATGACCGATTGGCTCCAGCAGGCGGCGGTGATTGAACCAGTCCACCCATTTCAGCGTTTCCAGCTCCACCGCCCCCCCCCGTGTGGGCCAAGAGCGTCGATGAATCACTTCAGCCTTGTAAAGACCATTGATGGTCTCAGCCAAGGCATTGTCGTAAGAGTCACCGACACTCCCGACCGATGGCTCAATACCGGCTTCGACAAGACGCTCGGTATAGCGAATGGACACGTACTGCACGCCACGGTCACTGTGGTGAATGAGTCCACCCTGCTTGACTGGGCGACGGGCGTAAAGGGCTTGCTCCAGTGCATCGAGTGCAAAATCGGTACGCGCTGAACTGGACACCTTCCAACCGACGATGAATCGGGCAAAGACATCAACGATGAAGGCCACGTAAACAAAACCCTGCCAGGTACTGACGTAGGTAAAGTCCGATACCCATAGGGCGTTCGGGCACTCAGCAACAAACTGACGGTTGACATGATCCTGCGGGCACGGCCTGGCTTGGTCGCTGACCGTCGTCTTGACGGGCTTGCCGCGTACCACGCCTTGCAGGCCCAGCTCTCCCATCAGGCGTTGCACCGTACAGCGGGCGACTTGCTGGCCTTCACGCAGCAACTGTCGCCAGACCTTGCGCATGCCATATACATGGAAGTGCTTATCCCAGACTCGCTGGATGTGCTCACCCAGTTCCTGGTCACGCTGCGCACGCGCTGACTGCTGGCTGGGGTCAGCCTGCTGAGCAGCGTACCGGTAGTACGTCGACGGGGCGATTGGCAACACCTTGCAAATCGGCTCGACCCCGTAAGACTGGCGGTTTTCATCAATAAACGTCTTCATCGTTTGAATGGGCGGTCGAGCTCCGCCTGGGCAAAATAGGCTGAGGCCTTACGCAAGATCTCGTTAGCTTGACGCAACTGACGGTTCTCACGCTCCAACAGCTTGACTCGCTCACGTTCGACTGTGCTCAGCCCATCACGCTGGCCGCTGTTGCGCTTAGATTGGCGAACCCACAGCCGTAATGTCTCGGGCGTGCAGCCGATCTTGGGGGCAATGGCACTGAGGGTGGCCCACTGCGACTCGTACTCAGGAAGGTGTTCGAAAACCATCCTGATGGCCCGCTCACGGACCTCTGGGGAGTACTTCGGTAGTTTTTTCATCGCTCCATCCTCTCAAAGGTTGGAGTCTCCGAGAAACCCGGGGCGGTTCAGTTTGGCGACGCCAAGATGACCACCGCGTTGCTGGATCGGCTGACACACCACTGCCACATCGTCGAAACGGGCAACGAGTCCTACCGCCTACAACACAGCACATTGGCTGCCCAGACAAAGATCAAAACACGCGAACGAAAGCGAAAGGACGGAAATGATATCGAGGACGATGAGCCATTTTGATCCGCACCATAAATGCCCTGCTGCATGCGGTGGGGCTTGATGCGTCTTGAATCGGCACACTGCTGCTAAGCTTATCCACAATTGCTGGGGCAAAAATCAGCAATCCGTCCTGGGTCAATTTTCAATCGGCAGGGTGGGTCAGTTTTCAATCAGCGCCAACAATCCTGATTGGCAACTGTAGTCACGCCGCAAGTGCCTTTGCCGTTGTCGTAGTCCTTGGGGTTACGTGACGCAAACAACGTTACGCCCCCGTCTATCCAGAGCGTGACGCCGGATTTCAATTGCAGCGGCCCGCTGAGGAATGCCGAGTTGTCGCCGTCACCTTTTACAAGCTTTACGGCTTGTCCGGCAGCACACCCATTGATTGCATTCTGGATATTCTCCTGGTCAGGCCTGGAGTCGAGCGCCGAACCGTCAGCGCTGTCCAGCGAGCCGTCTCTGGGAGTCAGGTGCGCTTGAAGTTGCTTACAGACTGGTGGGCTGGTTGGCTCGCTTATAGTGCCCCATGGCGTCACCACGGCTGCCTCACTGGCCGCCTGCGCGGGCAGTATGAGGGTCAGTGACATAGCAGCGGAAGCGGCCATCCAGGAGGTCTGCCGAAAAGTGTGCATGGCGAAGTGTAGGGGACCCGGCATCTATGAGACCTGTGATAGTGAGTAACCATGTTGGGTCGGCCAAGATATTTTAGAGATGTGTCAAATAGAAAGCCGCTACAAATTATTTCTTTGTCATGCTTCGCTATTAATGGATCTCTAGACGGTTTCAAGAACGATTCTCATCGGCTATGGGCAAGCCAGAAACTTCTGGTAAATCGGTTTTTTGGCGTTAGAATCGGCGCGCCTTCAGAAGTCGGGCCGATATTTACTGAATATCAGCCATATGCTTGATTGCACATGGCGCAGCCTTTGTCAGGCGATGTATGCGTAAAGCTGGAGGGCCTTGGTTGATAAGGGTTTCCGGCTTTTTTATTGCCTGTATTTCGGGTGTAAACTTGCCTTTCGCGCTCTAGCGCCTTCAGGTCCCGCGAACATGACACAGATCTCCGAACGTTTCCTGGTGCAGGCTCATCTCGATGCGAAGCAGCCCAAAGCGCTGAGCCCGGCAGAGCAGGCGCGTTACCGAGCCGACATTGCTGCCGAACTCAAGAAGCAGGATGCCGTGCTGGTCGCTCACTATTATTGCGACCCGGTCATTCAGGCCCTGGCCGATGAAACCGGCGGTTGCGTGGCCGACTCTCTGGAAATGGCCCGCTTCAGCAATAACCACGCTGCCAGTACTGTATTGGTCGCAGGCGTGCGTTTCATGGGCGAAACCGCGAAGATTCTCAACCCGGAAAAACGTGTGTTCATGCCCACGCTCGAAGCCACCTGTTCGCTTGACGTAGGATGCCCGGTCGATGAGTTTTCCGCGTTCTGCGATCAGCACCCGGAGCGTACCGTGGTGGTGTATGCCAACACCTCTGCAGCGGTCAAAGCCCGTGCGGACTGGGTAGTGACCTCTGGCTGTGCGCTGGAGATCGTCGAAAGCCTGATGGACAACGGCGAGAAAATCATCTGGGCTCCAGACAAGCATCTGGGTCGCTATATCCAGCGTGAAACCGGTGCCGATATGTTGCTGTGGGACGGTGCCTGCATTGTCCACGAAGAATTCAAATCCAAGCAGCTTGAAGACATGAAAGCCTTGTATCCCGAGGCTGCGATTCTGGTTCACCCGGAATCGCCGGAAGCAGTGATCGAGCTGGCTGATGTGGTCGGCTCCACCAGTCAGATGATTGCCGCCGCGCAGCGCTTGCCCAACAAGACGTTCATTGTGGCCACCGACCGGGGCATCTTCTACAAGATGCAGCAGCTGTGCCCGGACAAGATCTTCATCGAGGCGCCTACGGCCGGTAACGGCGCTGCATGCCGAAGCTGTGCACATTGTCCGTGGATGGCGATGAATACGCTTGAGCGCACCTTGCAGTGCCTGCGCGAGGGTAGCAATGAGATATTCGTTGACCCGGCTCTGATCCCCAACGCCGTACGTCCGTTGCAGCGCATGCTGGACTTCACTCAGGCGGCGCGCTTGCGACAAGCGGGTAATGCCTGACAGCGGTGATGAGAAAGCCCGACGCTTGCGTCGGGCTTTCTCATTCGGACATCAGTTCATCATGTCCTTGACCATCCGCTCTTGTTCAATCAGATCCTTTTGCCGTGCATCGATACGTGACGCCAACTGGAAGTTGTTGGCCGCACGGCGTTTGGCAAAGTCCAGTTGCTGGATTGCCTGACGGAAATCGCCGACCAGTGCGAAATATTCGGCGCGCGCCTGATGCAGGCCGATGGTGTTGCCGTTCAGGCCACGGGTTTCCGCCACGACGTACCAGATGTCGGGATCATCCGGGCGGGTCTTGAGCAGCGCTTCAAGGCTTTTTTCAGCTTCGGCGGTGCGGTTCTGCTTGAGCAGCACGTCAATGCGCACGTCATTGAGCGGGTAGCTGCCGGGGTATAGCGTCAGCATGCGATCGACCCGTTGCTGGGCATCGGCCAAGCGGTTATTGGTGATGTCCAGGTCGATCTGCGTCAGATTGTAGGTGATGTCGTTTGGCACTTTTTCGAGTAATGGCTTGAGGGCTTCTCTGGCTTCGTTCAGTTGCCCACCCTTGATCTGCGCGATGGCCAGACCATAGCGAGCCGGATCGGATTTCGGGTTTTCAACCAGTTGCGCACGAAAACGCTTGGCGGCAATACCTGGCGTTTCTTCGTATATCAACGCAACGCGGGCACGCATCAGTTGATACAGCAGACTGTCTTCCTTGCCGCCAGGCTTGGCCTGCTCGGCGCGGTTGCGTGTGTCGGCGATCCGCGATTCGCTCACCGGGTGAGTCAGCAGAAACTCTGGTGGCCTTGCATCAAACCGATACTGACGCATTAAACGCTCGAACATGGTGGGCATGTTGCGCGGGTCATAGCCGGCCTTCTCCAGATTGAGAATGCCGATACGGTCGGCCTCCTGCTCGTTCTGGCGCGAAAAGCGACGTTGCTCCTGGATTGCAGCCGCCTGTGAGCCGGCGATGGTGGCGATACCCGCATCACCGGCGCCTGCGGCTGCCATGACGATACCTGCCAGCATCGCGGCCATGACTGGCACCTGCATGCGTTGCTGGGCCTCCATGCCTCTGGCGAAGTGGCGTTGCGACAAGTGAGCCAGCTCGTGGGCCAGTACCGACGCGTATTCGCCCTCGGTCTGGGCGTTGAGGAACAGGCCGCCGTTGACACCGATGATCCCGCCGGGTGCGGCAAAGGCGTTGAGTTGCGGGCTGTTGATCAGGATAAATTCAAGACGCCGGTCCTGAACCTGGCTGGTCTCGGCCAGGCGGTACACCGAGGTCTCGACGTAGTCCTTGAGTTGCGGGTCCGACAGCTGCGCCACCTGGCCGCGCAGCAACCCCAGCCACGCACGGCCCAGACGGTGCTCCTGTTCGGGAGAGACAATCGAGGAGCTGGCGTCGCCAAGTGAAGGCAGGTCATCAGCCATGCCATGCGTAGCGAACAGGCAAGCGAGGGTGAGCAGTGTAGGACGCAAAAAATTCATGCACGAAGCTCTGGTCAGAAGAACCTGTACTGTAGCTGGCTCAATGGCGTGCTGACCAGAGTGAGGTATTCTTGCCGCCTTATCCGCCATGCCTTTTCGGACATGGTTTGTAATTCGATGTGTCCGCCTGGAGAGAAACGATGTCTGACGCTGTAGTGCGCCCCGAGGTGTGCGACGCCGAACTGGATGCAAGTGGCCTCAACTGCCCGCTGCCTCTGCTGAAAGCCAAGATGGAACTCAATCGTCTGGCCAGTGGCGCGGTGCTGAAGGTGATCGCGACTGACGCCGGATCGCAGCGGGATTTTCGAACTTTTGCCAGACTTTCCGGGCATGAGTTGCTGCATGAAGAGGTCGACGCCGGCACTTATCTTTATTGGCTGCGCAAGGCTTGAACCACCACTGCCGTTTTTTTTGAAAAGGATGTTTGATGTTCAATGTGCTTCGCAATTGGGTGCAGCGCTACTTCTCCGATGAGGAAGCGGTGGTACTGGCGGTCTTGCTGTTTCTGGCGTTTACCCTTGTCCTGACCCTGGGCGGAATGCTCGCGCCGGTCATTGCGGGGTTGGTGCTGGCCTTCCTGATGCACGGGTTGGTCAGTGTTCTGGAGCGCCTGCGCATGCCTGAACTGGCCGCAGTCGGCTTGGTCTTCACGCTGTTCATCGGTGTGCTGCTGCTGTTCCTGCTGGTGCTGGTACCACTGCTCTGGCACCAGTTGATCACGCTGTTCAACGAAGCACCGGGCATGCTTGCCAAGTGGCAGTCTGTACTGCTGTTGCTGCCCGAACGTTACCCGCATCTGGTTTCCGACGAGCAAGTGTTGCTGGCGATCGAAGTCGCCCGTGGTGAAGTGGGCAAGATCGGTCAGTTGGCGCTGACCTTCTCGATCTCCAGCCTGCCATTGCTGGTCAACCTGATGATCTACCTGGTGCTGGTGCCGATTCTGGTGTTCTTCTTTCTGAAGGATCGGCACATGATCGGCCGCTGGGCGCGCGGCTATCTGCCTCGCGAGCGTGCGTTGATCAACCGGGTGGCGGATGAGATGAAGCGTCAGATTGCCAATTATATTCGCGGCAAGGTCATCGAGATTTTCATCTGTGGTGGCGTGACCTACATCGCGTTCGCCGCGCTCGGGCTCAACTACGCAGCGCTGCTGGCGATGCTGGTCGGCATATCTGTGGTCGTGCCTTACGTTGGCGCGGTGGTGGTCACAGTGCCGGTGGCGTTGATCGGATTGTTCCAGTGGGGCTGGGGTGATCAGTTCATCTACCTGATGATTGCCCACGGCATCATTCAGGCGCTGGATGGCAACGTTCTGGTGCCGTTGCTGTTTTCCGAGGCCGTCAACCTGCACCCGGTTGCAATCATTTGCGCCGTGCTGCTGTTTGGCGGGCTGTGGGGATTCTGGGGGATCTTCTTTGCGATTCCGCTGGCCACGTTGTTCAAGGCCGTCCTCGATGCCTGGCCGCGTAATGAACCCACTGTGGCACCACTGCTTTAAGCAGCAAGTCTGGATCGTTGCGGCACCTTGCGTGCCGCAACGCTTATCGGAATATCAGCCTTTGTTCAGGGCCTCGGCCTGCGCCAGTACTTCAGCCACATGGCCCGGCACTTTCACGCCGCGCCATTCCTGACGCAGTACGCCTTCCTTGTCGATCAGGAAGGTGCTGCGGTCAACGCCCAGGTATTCCTTGCCATACAGCTTCTTGAGCTTGATGACGTCGAACAACTGGCAGACGGCTTCGTCCTTGTCCGAAATAAGCTCGAACGGGAAAGACTGCTTGGCCTTGAAGTTTTCATGGGTCTTCAGGCTGTCTCGGGAAACACCGAGCACAACCGTATTGGCCGCCTGAAACTGCGCGATATGGTCACGAAAGTTCTGACCCTGCGTGGTGCAGCCGGGCGTGTTGTCTTTCGGGTAAAAATAAATCACGACCTGCTGACCCTTGAGCGCGGACAGCTCTACGGTCTGTCCGCTGGTCGCAGGTGCCTGAAAGTCGGGAACCGGTTGATCTACTGTGACGGTCATGGGAACTCCTTACATTGGGGCTTGTGGGCGCCAGGGTTCGATCAGTGCGTCGAGATTCAGCGCGTCGGCGAAATCGAGGAATTGATCGCGCAGCCAGCTGATCTGTGTGCCTGCAGGCAGTGTCACCGTGAATGTGGCATTAAGCATGGTGCCACCGGTCTGCGGAGCCTGATACGTGTCACAGATCAGATTTTCCAGCTCGACGTTGTGGTCAATGAAGAACTGGCACAGCTCATTGATGATGTCCGGGCGGTACGCCGAGCTGACGTAAGCCACGTAGGGCAGGGCTTCCGGGCGGTTCTCCAGGGTAGCGCTGCGTACCACGCTGGTGGTGAACGCATGCTTCTTGGAGAGGCTCGACAGGCCGGTTTCAAGGCGCGCCAGAGCGTCCCAACTGCCTGACACCTGAAGAATCAGCGCACTGCACTCACCGTGGCGAGTAAGGCGCGAGGTGACTACCGAGCAGCGGTTTTCATGGCTGGCACGGCACAGGACGTTGGTCAGCTCCATGGGGTTTGCGCCAAGGGCACTGATGACAAGGAATTGTTCGCGAACTGTGGGAGTGGACGACATGCAGCATTCCTAGACGATGAGCGGTCGGTACTTTTTCGGACTTGCGGGGCTGTTTCGACAATCGATGGCGCGAGATACCTTCCCGGGTCCCGGAGCGCCTGCCTTGCATGGAAGTACCATGACGGGGCTGGAGTGCACTGGGGCAGGGCTTCTGGCGACAAATTCGACCGATTGAGCGAGGTGCGCAGGTGACCAGTACCGATCAAAGGACGAAGGGTAGCGAAAACCATCGCTCAGGGGAATGCTCAGAGCGCGGTACTTCGCTTGTACAAGGCTGATAGCGCCAGTACCATTACGGCTCTCTTTTTCCGGCAGGAGCGGTTGCATGATTGCGGGCAGTATGGTGGCACTGGTCACACCAATGGATGCACAAGGTCGTCTGGACTGGGACAGCCTGAGCAAACTGGTTGACTTCCACTTGCAAGAGGGCACCAACGCCATTGTTGCCGTCGGCACCACCGGTGAATCGGCGACGCTGGATGTGAGCGAACACATCGAGGTCATCCGCCGTGTGGTTGCCCAGGTTGCAGGACGTATTCCGGTCATCGCCGGTACAGGCGCCAATTCGACGCGCGAAGCCGTCGAGCTGACCACCAACGCCAAGACCGCTGGCGCCGATGCGTGCCTGCTGGTAACGCCTTATTACAACAAGCCGACGCAAGAAGGCCTGTTTCAGCATTTCAGCCACATCGCCAACGCCGTAGATATCCCGCAGATCCTCTACAACGTGCCGGGCCGTACGGCTTGCGACATGCTGCCAGAGACTGTTGCGCGTCTTTCCACGGTCAAAAACATCATCGGCATCAAGGAAGCCACCGGCAACCTGCAGCGCGCCAAGGACATTCTGGCCAGCGTCAGCAGTGATTTTCTGGTGTACTCCGGTGACGACGCTACGGCAGTCGAATTGATGCTGCTGGGCGGCAAGGGCAATATTTCCGTCACCGCCAACGTTGCACCACGCCTCATGAGCGATCTGTGCGCAGCGGCCATGCGTGGCGATGCCGAGACGGCGCGGGCGATTCACGAAAAGCTCATGCCGCTCAACAACACCCTGTTTATCGAATCCAACCCTATCCCCGTGAAGTGGGCCTTGCATGAAATGGGTAAGATGCCAGCCGGTATCCGTCTGCCGCTTACCTGGCTCAGCGAAGCCTGTCACGAACCGCTGCGTCAGGCCCTGCGCCAGTCCGGCGTCCTGGTTTAATTGAGGAAGTATCACGCAATGAAGCGATTGGCCGGACTTTCCGCACTTGCTCTTATTATCTCCAGCACCAGCGGTTGCGGTTGGCTCTGGGGCGAAGATGGTTACTTCCGTGATCGCGGTAGCGATTACCTCCAGGCCACCCAGACCCCACCCATGCAGGTGCCTGCCGATGTGTCCGGCGTCAAGCACCTCGACCCGCTGCTGCCGATCCCGCGCAATGTGGCTGACAGCACCCAGAAAGAAGGTGAATACACGGTTCCTCGCCCTCTGCCACTGGGCACGACTTCCGAGTCGAGCGATTTCAGTCTGCAGAAAAGCGGCGATGCGCGCTGGATTCTGGCTCAGCGTCAGCCAGCCGAAGTCTGGCCGGTGGCTCATCAATACTTTGAAGACAATGGTTTCCGTATCGCTGAAGAGCGCCCGCAGACTGGCGAATTCAGCTCCTCGTGGCAGCGTCTTGATGAGCTGTCCGCCTCGGTTGCCAAGCGCCTGAGCGCCGCTGGCGTTTCAGCCGACGCTGAAACCCGCGTGCGGGTTCGTATTGAGCCGGGCGTGCAGCGCAATACCAGTGAAGTCTATGTGGTAAGCGTCGAGCGTCCTGCCGGCAGCACTGCCGATGTGGCGTTCCCGACGCGCACCACCAACCTGGGCCTCGATGCCGCACTGACCGACGACCTGCTGGCCAGCATGGGTCGCAACGCCGAGAAGGGCGGTTCTATTTCCCTGTTGGCGGCACGTGACTACGACACCCCGAGCCGTGTTGCCTTGAGCGAAGACGGTAGTGGCAACCCGGTCTTGAACCTCGGTGCCGATCTCGACCGTGCGTGGTCGAGCGTCGGCCGTGCGCTTGATCAAGGTGACTGGCGCGTCGAGGACATCAACCGCAGCCTGGGTCTGTACTACATCAACCTGGCTGAAAAGGCCAAAACGCCTGAAAACGAGCCTGGTTTCTTCGGTCGCCTGTTTGGCAGCAAGTCGAGCAAGGAAGAGATCGATGCCCGTGCCGAGCGTTATCAGGTTCGCCTGAGCAAGGTGGGTGATAACGTTCAAGTGACCGTCGAGAAGAACATCAATACCGTTGCGCCTGCGGATATCGCGCGTCGGGTGTTGAGCGTTATTCAAGACAACCTGGGTTAAGTGCGTTTCGCGGTTCTCGGCAGCGGCAGTCGTGGCAACGGCACGCTGGTCGCAAGCAACGATACGTACGTACTGGTCGATTGCGGTTTCTCCCTACGGGAAACCGAGCGCCGCCTGGCGCGTCTGGGCGTCGCTGCAAACCAGTTGAGTGCGATTCTGGTAACCCATGAGCATGCCGATCATGTGCATGGCGTGGGTTTGCTGTCGCGGCGCTACAATGTGCCGGTCTACCTCAGCAGCGGCACATTGCGCGGTATGCGCAAACCGGTTGAAGTTGCCGGTTTGCTGGCGGGCGGAGAGAGCTTGCAGGTTGGCGCGCTGGGCATCGATGTGGTGTCTGTCGCTCATGATGCGCTTGAACCGACGCAGTTTGTCTTCAACGACGGCAAGCGCCGCTTCGGTCTGCTGACCGACCTCGGCTCTTACTGCTCTAACGTATTGCAGCGTTATCAAGGCCTGGATGCCTTGATGATCGAGGCCAATCACTGTCGCGACATGCTTGCCCGAGGCCAGTATCCGGTCTTTCTCAAGCAGCGCGTTGGCTGTGAAACAGGTCATTTGAACAATCACCAGGCCGCCAGCCTGGTGAGCGAGCTGGGATGGCAGGACCTTCAGCACCTGGTGCTGGCGCATCTGAGCAGCAAGAACAACCTGCCGCATCTGGCCCGGCAATGTTTTGTCGACACCCTTGGGTGCGACCCGGACTGGCTGCAACTGGCCGATCAAGATTCAGGGCTCGACTGGCGACATATCGCCTAGCCCAACTACTTAGCAAGCGGAGCCCATCATGGAAAAACGTGAAGAACTCTACCGCGGCAAAGCCAAATCGGTTTACAAGACCGACGACGCTGACCGCTTGATCCTGCTGTTCCGTAACGACACTTCGGCGTTCGACGGCAAGCGCATCGAACAACTGGACCGTAAAGGCATGGTGAACAACAAGTTCAACGCCTTCATCATGCAAAAGCTTGAAGAAGCGGGCGTTCCGACCCAATTCGACAAGCTGCTGGGCGACAACGAGTGCCTGGTCAAGAAGCTCGACATGATCCCGGTCGAATGCGTCGTGCGTAACTACGCTGCCGGCAGCCTGGTCAAGCGTCTGGGCATCGAAGAGGGTACCAGGCTCAATCCTTACACCTTCGAACTGTTCCTCAAGGACGACGCCAAGGGCGACCCGTTCATCAACGAATCCCACGTTGTGGCATTCGGCTGGGGCACTGCCGAGCAACTGGTTCGCATGAAAGAGTTGTCGATCAAGGTCAATGAAGTCCTGACCAAACTGTTCGACGACGCTGGCCTGCTGCTGGTCGACTTCAAACTCGAATTCGGCGTATTCCACGGTGAGATCGTCCTCGGCGACGAATTCAGCCCGGACGGCTGCCGCCTCTGGGACAAGGACACTCGCAAGAAAATGGACAAGGACCGCTTCCGCCAGGGTCTGGGCGATGTCATCGAAGCTTACGAAGAGGTCGCAAACCGTCTGGGCGTGCCGCTATAAGCGGAAAAAACACGCAAGCGCTTGATAGCACGAAAAAAAACAGCAGAAGGGCTTCGCCTTCTGCGCTGATACTGTTATGATGCGCGCCGTTGGAGAGATGCCAGAGTGGCCGAATGGGACGGATTCGAAATCCGTTGTACCTTCACCGGTACCTAGGGTTCGAATCCCTATCTCTCCGCCATTATTTGAAAAGCCCCGTGAATATTTGATTCACGGGTTTTTTTGTTTTTAGGCTGTACTACCTCCCTCGTTCCCAGATTTTCCCCTTCCCCGACTCCGTTTTTTCCGCAGTCGAAGATAGCTGGCCGGTCAGAACTAGCTGAATTGATCCGGGATTTTTGAAGTGTTCAGGCGCTCGTTCCGTTCATGCAGCACGCGGACGATGAACACGACCTGGCTGCGAACCACATAGCTCACTAAGAAGGGGTAGCGAGTAAGTGCCAGCTCGCGTACGTCCGGGGCTTGGGAAGGGCGTCCCATACCTGTAAACGTTGCGAGCTGCTCAATGGATTCCAGAATGGTGCTGACGACTTCGTCAGCTCTCTGATGGCCCATCAGCCCCGCATAATGCTCATGAATCGCTTCCAGATCGCTATCGGCTTTTTCACTTAACTCGATTTGCGGCACGTGCTACCCACTTGGCTTTAACCGTTTCCAGATTGATCGTCTTTCCTGCATCAATGTCGGCTAAGCCTTCGTCAATGGCTTTCAGGTGCCAGGCTTCTGCTTCGACATAGCGGGACAAGGCACGTTTCAGGTGGTACTGACGATCACGGTCCGTGGCAAGCGCTAGCTGGTCGAGCATTTCGACCAAGCCTTCTTCGACACGGAATGACAAAACAGGCGATGCCATATTGGCCTCCACGGGTGGTGATTGTAAACAGTGTATACAGACTCCTGAAAAGTATACTTGAGGCCTTGATTGCGCAACAAATTTGTGTGCTTTTCGCCGAGTTGCTATTCACTTTTTGGAAATCGACAGCAACCCCGAACGCTTGAGCGAAGTCGGGACGATGCCGCCCCATCACCACTCCCAAACTATTCACCCCTCCCGGTTTCCCCTTTAGCCCTTTCTGATCTATACCTTGGGTTCAACGTTTTGTGAGGCGAGGAGCTATCAGATGTCGGACGTAGATCAGGTACAAAAGTCGCAACCCTCTCCCAGTCAGAGCCATGATGATGTGATTGCCCAGTTCAAGTGGCAGGGCAAGCAGATCGACTGGTTGCTGCAATGGCTGGTCAAGTTTGTCGCGAACACCAAGGTGGAGCTGGGCGTGACGCTGTCGGTGGGCGGGAATCTGGTTTCCGGGCACCTGATTTCTCACGACACCTATTTTGAGCAGTTGGCCGACGATATTTCGGCGCCGTTCAGTTCGTTTGCCAATGGCACTGACGTGACGATGAAAGAAATGATTCTGTCCTTCAAGCCGGGAGAGTCTTCCGAAGACACGCCAGCATTCCATTTCATTCACCTGAAGGATTGCCGGACCTATTCCACTGACGGTAATCCGATTTGCGACGCAGGTGTGTTGTGGCGCGGCAGGATCTCGGCGGTGGACGGCTTCACCATCGGGCTCATCGCTGAAAAACCAGGCGTGTCCTGACCTTTTCAGGCCCCGGCTTTCGTCGGGGCGTTCTCATCCATTCTGATGACGGTCTCCAGCGTGCTATGTGCACCCGCTGGTCTGGAAAGCTGCGCCGGTAGTAGCGTCACTTAGCCATTCTTTGCGCGACAAAATGTCGCAATGGGCCTTTAGCCGGGTAATATGTTCGCCCTGACCTTACACGCCGAATGGTTTTCGGCATGGCCTGATAGAGAACTGGCGACAAGAAAAAATAACAAGAAACGAGCCAGGCTGCCCGCCCCGGTCGACGTAAAGAATTAATGAGTAGACGAAAAAGGCGATTAGAGAAAATGACCAAAACTTCGCGACCTTTGTATATTTCCTATGCAGGACCCTCACTGCTGGAAATGCCCCTGCTGAACAAAGGCAGTGCCTTCACCCCGCAAGAGCGGGTCGAATTCAATCTGATCGGGCTCCTGCCGCAGAACGTAGAGACCATCGAAGAGCAAGTCACCCGGGTCTACAGCCAGTACAAGCAGTGCGCGAGCGATCTGGACAAGCATATCTACCTGCGTTCGATCCAGGACAACAACGAAACTCTGTTCTTCCGCCTGCTGGACTCGCATCTGGACGAGATGCTGCCGATTATCTACACCCCGACGGTGGGTCAGGCGTGTCAGGAATTCTCCAAGATCTACCGCACGCACCGTGGCCTGTTCATTTCCTACCCCGAGCGCGACCGCATCGATGACATTCTGCGCAGCGCCACCAAAGACCGGATCAAAATCATTGTCGTGACCGACAGCGAGCGAATTCTCGGTCTGGGCGACCAGGGTATCGGTGGCATGGGCATTCCGATTGGCAAACTGTCGCTGTACACCGCCTGTGGCGGCATCAGCCCGGCGTACACGCTGCCGATCGTGCTGGATGTGGGCACCAACAACCGTGAGCTGCTGGATGACCCGATGTACATGGGCTGGCGTCACGAGCGGGTATCGGGCAAGGAATACGAAGACTTCATCGCGCTGTTCATCGACGCGGTGCAGCGTCGCTGGCCGGACGTGCTGTTGCAGTTTGAAGATTTTGCCCAGTCCAACGCCATGCCGCTGCTCGAAAAGTATCGGGACGAGCTGTGCTGCTTCAACGATGACATCCAGGGCACCGCGTCGGTTGCCGTGGGTACGTTGCTGGCGGCCTGCAAGGCCAAGAATGAAACCCTCGGCCAGCAGAAGGTGGTGTTTGTCGGTGCCGGTTCGGCGGGCTGCGGGATCGCCGAGCACATCATCGCAGCGATGCGCATCGAAGGCCTGAGTGAAAGCGAAGCGCGCAAACGTATCTTCATGGTTGATCGCTTCGGCCTGCTGACCGAGGGTATGGACAATCTGCTCGATTTCCAGAAGCGTCTGGCGCAGAAGACCGCCGATGTGTCTGGCTGGACTGCTGGCACAGAAGCCTTCCCGCAGTTGCTCGACGTGGTGACGAACGCCGGGGCCACGGTGTTGATCGGCGTGTCCGGGCAGCGTGGTCTGTTCACCGAGCAAGTGATTCGCGAACTGCACAAGCATTGCGCCAAACCACTGGTAATGCCGCTATCCAATCCGACTTCCAAGGTAGAAGCCACCCCGGAAGAAATCCTGCGCTGGACGGATGGCAATGCGCTGGTTGCTACCGGCAGTCCGTTCGCGCCGGTGGAGATCAACGGTCGCACCGTGCACATCGCTCAGTGCAACAACTCCTATATCTTTCCGGGCATCGGCCTCGGCGTGGTGGCTTGCAAGGCGTCGCGCATCACCGACCGTATGCTGATGGCGGCATCCAATGCGCTGGCCGAGTGTTCGCCGATGGTCACGGGGCAGGGCGATGCGGTGTTGCCGCCACTCAAGGAAATTCAGCAGGTGAGCCGTAAAATTGCTCTGGCTGTTGCCAAAGAGGCCCAGGCTGAAGGCTTGGCACTGGAAACTTCCGAAGAGGCACTGCTTGAAGCCATCGAGCGTAATTTCTGGCTGCCGGGCTATCGTGCCTATCGCCGTCGTTCGGTCTGATCGAGCGTTTCCAGAGTGACAGCGTCTGCGCGAGCTTGCTTGCGCAGACGCTTTGTTGGCGGGCTAACTGCACGTTTATGGGCGCGTATTGCTTCACGGTGAAATAAGCTTCATTCAACCCAATCCTCTCACCGTTTTCACATAAAATTGATGAAGCGCTGCCTAGAGTGCGCGCCATCGGGAGTTATCTGGCTTCTGAATGCCCGATGCATATTAATTCGATAAGCAGACCACGATGCCGACACCCAGAACTGTTCGTCCAGAGGTTGTTACCTTACTTGCCAGTGCCTTTCTGTTACTGGGTTTCAATATAAATCTGTGGCAGCATCTTTTCGCGATTACCAGCTCCGATGCCAAAGGCCTGGCCATGCGCTTTGCATTCGGGCTGATGATTTTCTGCGTATTCAATATCGTTCTGACGCTGTTGGCATTTCGCCGTGTGTTTAAGCCTGTGGTGATCGCTCTGTTTATGATCAGCGCCGGGGTGGTGTATTTCATGACCGAGTACGGTGTCATGATTGACGCCGGGATGTTCCGAAACTTTGCCGAAACCAACGTGACGGAAGTGCAGGGGCTGCTGTCTTTTAAACTGGCGTTGTATATCGTTCTGTTGGGTGTACTGCCTTCGCTGATTCTGTGGAAACTGCCGATCAGCTACCGTCGCTGGCACCTGGAACTGTTCAGCAAGCTGGTGGTAGGCGTGGTCTGTTGCGTGGCAATAGGCGGCGTTGCGCTGGCGAATTATCAAGGTTTGTCCTCGTTGTTCCGCAACCATCACGAATTGCGCCTGATGGTCGTGCCAAGCAATTACATCGGTGCCTCGCTTGGCTACCTGAGCGAGCAAGTGATCTCCGCACAGCGCCCGTTCGCCAAGATTGGCGAGGACGCCAAGCGGTCGGCGGACTGGGCCACGCATGCCCGCAAGTCGTTGACCGTACTGGTCGTGGGTGAAAGTGCCCGTGCCGAAAACTTCGGAATTCTTGGCTATGGTCGCGACACCACGCCCAACCTGAACAAGGAGAGCGGGTTGGTGGCGTTTACCGATGTTTACTCGTGCGGCACCGAAACCGCAGTGTCGGTGCCGTGCATGTTCTCCAACATGGGTCGAAAGAACTACAACGCAACCAAGGCCCGTAATCAGGAAGGTTTGCTGGATGTCCTGAAGCGTGCCGGTATAGAAGTGGTGTGGCGTGATAATCAGGCGGGCTGCAAAGGGACCTGTGATCGAGTGACCTTCCAGGATGTCAGTAATCTCAAGGACCCGTTGTTGTGCAACAGCCATGAATGCCGCGACGAGATACTGTTGCAAAACCTGCAGGGTTTTATCGACAGCCTCGACAAGGACACTGTTCTGGTGCTGCACCAGATGGGTAGCCATGGCCCTGAATACTTCAAGCGTTACCCTAAAGAGTTTGAAAAGTTTACGCCGGTGTGTGAAAGCAATGCCTTGAACAATTGCAGCCGGGACAGCATCGTCAATGCCTACGACAACACACTGTTGTATACCGATCACGTACTGGCCACGTTGATTGATCTGTTGCGCAGTAATCAAAACAAGGTCGACACTGCCATGGTGTACCTGTCGGACCATGGTGAGTCGCTTGGCGAGTACAACTTGTTCTTGCACGGCACACCGTATGTACTGGCTCCTGATCAGCAAAAGCATGTGCCGATGCTTATCTGGTTGTCCGATACCTATCAGAAGTCCTTTGCAGTCAGCCCGGAGTGCCTGGCCAAACAGCGCAATGCGCCGTTGAGCCAGGACAATCTCTTTCATTCAATGCTCGGCTTGTTGAAAGTCGACACTCAGGTCTACAACCCAAGCCTGGATATGTTCTCCGAGTGCCGCACTGAGCTGGCGGCCGCTGACAAGCAGTAAAATCTGTGCTTGCTCAGGATAGAGATCGTTTCCACGCTTGCGTGGGGACGCTCATCCTTGGCCCTTTTGCCAGGCAACAGTTCCTCCTGTCCGTCATTTGCGTGAAGATACGCCAGACCGGGACGACAGACGCGCGATAATCTCCCATCACGATATATACTGCGCGCCATTGTTGAAGGGAGAGCCGTGTGGCCATCGATATTCACTGGATTCGCGACGACGACAGCCTCGCCCGGCATTGCGCAGAATGGCAGTTGCTGCCTTTTGTCGCGCTCGACACCGAGTTTATGCGGGTCGATACTTTTTATCCGATAGCAGCGCTACTGCAGATTGGCGACGGGCAAAGCGCCTGGCTTATTGATCCTTTGCTGATCAACGACTGGCAGCCGCTGTCTGCGTTGCTCGAAAACCCCGACGTCATCAAGGTAGTGCACGCGTGCAGCGAGGACCTCGAAGTTTTGCTGCGTCTGACTGGCAGCCTGCCGGTGCCGTTGTTTGATACCCAGTTGGCAGCCGCTTACCTGAACCTCGGTTTTTCCATGGGCTATTCGCGTCTGGTGCAGGAGGTCCTCAACATCGACCTGCCCAAGGGCGAAACCCGTTCTGACTGGCTGCAACGTCCGCTGTCGGAAACGCAGATCAGCTATGCCGCTGAAGATGCAGTGCACCTTGCCGAGCTTTTCTCCATCCTGCGCCCGCGTTTGTCCGATGACAAATACGCCTGGCTGCTGGATGACGGTGCCGAACTGGTCGCCAACCTGCGCCGCGAAGTTGACCCGTACGAGGTGTACCGTGAGGCCAAACTGGCCTGGAAACTGTCCCGTGCCCAGTTGGCGGTGCTGCGTGAGTTGTGTGCCTGGCGTGAGCGCGAGGCGCGCGCCCGCAACCTGCCGCGCAACCGCATTGTGCGTGAGCACTCGCTGTGGCCATTGGCCAAGACGCAGCCGGATAACCTCGCTGCACTGGGGCGTATCGAAGACATGCACCCGCGCACCGTTCGCCATGACGGCGAGTTTCTGCTTGAGCTGATAAAGACCGCAGGCACGCTTCCGCCAGAACAGTGGCCTCCTGCATTGCCTGAGCCACTGCCCATTGATGCGGCCGGGTCGATCAAGCGTCTGCGTGCAATCGGTCAGCAATACGCCGAGCAACTGGACATGGCCCCGGAGTTGATGCTGCGCAAGAAGACTCTCGAAGCGCTGCTCAAGAGCGGCTACCCCGACGGTCCTTACCAATTGCCCGACTCGCTGCGTGGCTGGCGTCGCGAGTTGATGGGTCAGGCGCTGCTGGACAGCCTGGCCACCCCCGGAGAACAGTCTTGAAGCGTATCTGCTCGATTTATCGCAGCCCGAAAAGAAACGAGATGTACCTTTACGTCTTGAAAAGCGATGTCCTCAAACGCGTGCCGCCTGAACTGCTGGTCGCGTTTGGCAAGCCGGTTCATGCATTTGACCTGGTCCTGAGTCCCGAGCGTGCGCTGTCGCGCGAGGACATCAATGTGGTGCTGGAGAATCTCGACAGCCAGGGCTATCACCTGCAGATGCCCCCTGCCGAAGATGACTACATCGAGCATTTGCCGGAAGAGCTGCTGCGCCGCAACGATCCGATGTAATAGTTGCTCACGTTGTAAAGCGGTCCACATCGCCGTGGGCTGCCTGTCCTGTTTTTAAGGTTTTTGAAACATGCGCGTTCTGATTGCCGAGCACGATTATCACGTTTACACCCAATTGTTGCGCAAGGCTGCGCCTGATCTGGAAGTCTTCAGCACGGGCGACTCTGCCGAGCTGTCGCGAATGGCCAGCGATTGCCCGGTCTGGCTGGGACAGCCGGACCTGATGGCCAACCTGCTGCGTCAAGGGCACAAGCCTCAGTGGCTGCAATCCACCTGGGCGGGTATTACGCCACTGCTGGCCGACAGCCTGTCGCGCGAATATCGCCTGACACGTGCAGTCGGGATTTTCGGTCAGGTCATGGCCGAATTCGTTTTGACCTACATGCTCGGTCACGAGCGTGAGGTGCTGGCGCGTTTGATGAGTCAGGTCGAGCGCAAGTGGGACAATCGTACTGGCCAGAGCCTGTCTGGTCGCAAGGTATTGATCGTGGGCGCCGGTGATATCGGCCAGCGTGTTGCCGAGTTTCTATTGCCGTTCGGTGTGCAGGTTTACGGCGTTGCCTCCAGTGCGCGCACTCAGGCGCCGTTCATCGAGGTAACAGCGCTGTCTGACATGACGCGGCTGCTTGGCGAGATGGATTACGTCATCAATCTACTGCCCAACACACCTGAGACCCACGACCTGTATGACGCGAAGCTGTTCGCCAGCTTCAAGCCAACGGCGCTGTTCATTAACGTTGGGCGCGGTGTAGCGGTTGTGGACGCAGATCTGGTCGAGGCGTTGAAGGAAGGCCATCTGGCCGGTGCGGTCATTGACGTCTGCCGTCAGGAGCCTTTGCCGCAGCGCCATCCATTCTGGACCGCCTATGGTCTGCTGTTGACCGGTCACAGTTCGGCACCGACATCGCCGGTAGCCATGACCGAGCTTTTCGTTGAAAACCTCAAGGCGTTTCAGGCTGGAGAAGCACTGCGCGGAGAGGTCGATTTTTCGCGAGGTTATTGAAGCCGTTCCGAACGAGCCGACGTTTAGGCGTCGGCTCGTCGGCTCGTCGGCTCGTCGGCATCGATTGCAGAGAACAGTCAGTTACAGCGAAAAATCACCTTCAGCGGCCAGTTCTGCCAGTGGCTTGCGCGGGCTTGGCGCTTCGCGGCCTTGCAGGTATTCCGGCAGCGTCGACTTGTCACCGATCTTGCCAATGGCCACCGCGGCGTGCAGTGCGTAATCCTCGGGAATGTTCAGCTCCTTGCGGGTCAGGTCCTGATCGAAGCCCGCCATGCCGTGGGTGTGCCAGCCGCTCAGGCTCGCTTGCAGTGCAAGATAACCCCAGGCCGAGCCGGTATCGAAGGTGTGCCACAAGGCCGGGCTTTCTTCGGTTGCGCCTGGCGCGACGAAGGTGGTCTTGGAGACAATGATCACCAATGCTGCTGCATGTTGCGCCCAGTTGCGGTTGAACTCGTTGAGCAGGCCCAGATAACGCTCCCAGTTAGGCGTGTCGCGACGTGCATACAGAAAACGCCAAGGCTGCGTGTTGTAGGCCGAGGGTGCCCAGCGTGCCGCTTCGAAAAAGCTCAGCAGGGTTTCCTGATCGATGCTTTCGCCACTGAATGCACGTGGCGACCAGCGTTCGGTGAATTGCGGGTCGATAGGGTGATCGGCGATGCGAGGGTTCGTGCTCATGAAAGTCCTTGATAGCGAAGGTGAAAAACGAGCGTGGCTTGATGGGCCGTGGACGGCAGGCATCGCTTGAGCGCACTGGAAAACCCGTTAACGCTACTGTTTTGCCCTGTCGCTGACAAGTCCCGGCTACCGGCAGTCGCAAGTGCTTGGCCCGCACCCCTTGTACCTCTAGACTGACGGCCTTTTCATTTTCGATACCGTTGTCCGAACCATGGCCGCTAAAGTTGAACCCTTCTGGATTCGCAAAACCCTCGACCAGCTCAGCACCGAGGAGTGGGAATCGTTGTGCGATGGCTGTGGCTTGTGCTGTCTGCAAAAGCTGGAAGACGAAGAAGATAACAGCGTTTATTACACGCGGATCGCCTGCAAGCTGCTGGACCTGACGACCTGCCAGTGCTCCGACTACGCCAATCGTCGTGCATCGGTGCCTGACTGTATTCAGCTGACGCCGGGGCAGGCAGATGAATTCAAATGGCTACCGCCCACCTGTGGCTACCGGCTGGTCAGCGAGGGCAAGGATTTGCCGCTCTGGCATCATTTGGTGTGTGGTGATCGCACGGCTGTGCATCACGAGCGTATCTCCCAGTCAGGCCGCATGCTCAGCGAGAACAGTGTGGCTGAAGACGACTGGGAGGATTACCTGATCTTTCGCGCAGGTTGAGCGTTTAAACGACCGGCTTTGGCTCGGCCAGCGCTTCCACACCTTTGACGGCAGCGTTTTTCACCGCGTTTTCGGCGTCGTCTTTCAGGTTGTTCAACTGGGCACCGGCACGTTCGATAGTCGAGCGGGCGCTGTGCAGGTCGCTGCGACCTTTTTCCACCAGGCTTTTGGCCGAGCAGTGACCGCTGATGCCGCGAGCCAGCACTGCGCCGCCGATGGCCAGTTGGATCAGGCCCAGAAAGCCGCCACGACGGACACCTTTGCCCATCATCAGTACACCGCCAGCCAGTGAGCCAATGCGCTCCCAGCCGTGGACGTTCTGATCAGGGTTGCGCTGCAGCAGTTCAGGTGTGTCGATGCGTTCGATAATCGGGGTGTCGCGCATGATGGCTCTCCATGAGGCGGTAATTCGCAGGAAGTAGGTAGTAACCCGGTTCAGAGAAACTGACTGCTCGCCCGCGACACAGGTTCAATGCTTTTCCGTCAGCGGTCGCTGGCCGGATCGATTTTCTCGCGACCGAACTGTGGCCCCGAGCGGGTATTGATGCCTTTGGCCATGCGGTCGTAGAGCACAACGTTGACGGTTGCGGCCAGATTCATGCAGCCCTCGGTCGGGATATAGACCACGTCTTCACACCAGTCGCGAATGTCCTGATCCAGCGAGCCGTCTTCCGGACCGAAGATATACAACGCGCGGTCAGGGTGCGTGTATTCAGGCAGGGCACGGGCGCCGTCGACCAGTTCAACGGCCACCGGAATGCAACCCAGCGGCAGAATGCTTTTGAGGTCTTCGATGCCGATCAGCGGGATGTCCTGATGGATTTTCTTGGTGTCGGTGATGAAGTCCCGCGCACGCTCATAGCGTTTACCGGTATAGAACACCGACGCCACACCGTAGCAGCCGGCTGCTCGCATGACGGAGCCGACATTTTCCGGGGACTTGGGGTTGTAAAGACCGATGCAGGCGTACCGTTTATTGGCCACGGGGAGGGTGCTCTGAAGAAAACCGGGGATTATACGGCAGCGTCAGAGCAATGCCATTTTCAATTCCGACGCTCTCAGAACCACATGCGTAAACCGACGACCAGACGCGCATCGGCAACGTCCTCACCGTCTTCGCGTGCGTAATCGGCAGTATTGCCGTAGGACCTATCCCAGGTTACGCCCACGTAAGGAGCGAATTGCGGGGTGATTTCATAGCGCAGCCGAAGGCCGAACTCACTGGTCGACAAGCCCGAGCCATTGCCGCGTTGCGGGTCGTTCTTGCCGTAGAAATTCAGCTCGGCAGTGGGTTGAAGAATCAGATTGTTGGTCAGCAACAGGTCGTAGTCGGCTTCCAGGCGCGCCGCGGTCTGCCCGGCTTCACCGATGAATGCGGTGGCTTCGATATCAAGATCCGAAATCGCCTGCCCTTGCAGGCCGAAAGCCGCCCAGGTTTGTGGCGCGCCAGGTTTGAAGTCCTGGCGTGCCCCAGCGACTACGTCCCACGATGAGCTGACGGCATGACCCCATAACGCCTGGATTTCCGCCTCCTCGGTCTTGCCGTTGCTGCGCTCGCCCTCTGAACGCAACAGCAAGCGGTCGACATCACCGCCAATCCAGCCGGACAGGTCCCAGGCCAGCGCGCTGCCGTCGTTTGCGTCCTGCCATTCCAGCTTGTCGGCCAGAAAGTAACTGTTGATGGCGCTGTCGTGGACCTGATGCCCGCTATGGCTGGTGTACACCGCAGCCCGGTCGGCGTCGGTGACGGGCGGGATTGGTGTCCGGCTCTGCATGGGGACGGCATTGTGCTCGCTGGCGTCCATAGGCATCGAGTGGCTGCCATGATCCATGCCTTCCATGCTATCCATTCCGGCAGCCAGCGTGGTTGCCCAGCGTGTTATGGCCAGGCCTGCCGTCAGCAGCAGGGTTGGCAGGCAGGACGAGTTGCGCAATCCATTCACCGGTAAAATCCTCATTCTTCCACCCGTACTTCGCGGAACATGCCCATTTCCATGTGGTACAGCATGTGACAGTGATAAGCCCAACGGCCCAGTGCGTCAGCGGTGACGCGATAGCTGCGGCGTGACCCCGGAGGCATGTCGATGGTGTGTTTGCGCACCATGAACTGACCGTTTTCGTCTTCCAGATCGCTCCACATGCCGTGCAGATGGATGGGGTGAGACATCATCGTGTCGTTGACCAGCACGACACGCACTCGCTCGCCGTACTTGAGCATGAGCGGTTTGGCGTCCGAGAATTTCACACCGTCGAACGACCAGGCGAATTTTTCCATGTGCCCGGTCAGGTGCAGCTCGATCGTGCGGCTGGGCTCACGACCGTCCGGGTCTTCGAAGGTGCTGCGCAGGTCTGCGTAAGTCAGAACTCTGCGCCCGTTGTTCCTGAGGCCGATGCCCGGATCGTCGAGTTTGGGCGAGGTGCTCATGGCCTGCATGTCGACCAGCGGATTGTTTTGTTCGCTGTCCGGGTGTGACTGCATGGCAGGTGTTTCTTTCATCGGCATCTTGCTGTGGTCCAGGCCGGGCATCGAGTCATGGCCCATCTTGCTATGGTCCATGCCTGACATGTCATCCATCGCCGGGGCTGCGCCGTGGTTCATGCTGCCATGATCCATACCCGCCATGCCCACATCATCCATGCTCAGCAATGGGCGTGGATCCAGGGGCGGGACGACGGCCTGCAAGCCGGGCCTGCTGGCCAGGGTGCCGCGGGCGTAGCCGGTGCGGTCCATCGACTGGGCGAACAGCGTGTAGGCTCCTTCGGCAGGCTCGACGATCACGTCGAAGGTTTCTGCCACTGCGATGCGCAATTCATCGACCGTTACTGGCTTGACGTGCAAGCCATCGCTGGCGACTACGGTCATTTTCAGGCCCGGGATACGCACGTCGAAATACGTCATGGCCGAGCCGTTGATCAAGCGCAGTCGAATCCGCTCACCGGGAACGAACAGCCCGGTCCAGTTCATGTCCGGGGCCTGGCCGTTCATCAGGTAGGTGTAGGTCGCGCCGCTGACATCCGCCAGGTCGGTCGGCTCCATCCCCATTTTCGCCTACATCCAGCGATCACGAGTGGTCTCGCTCCAGCCTTTCTCACCGACGTCGTTGATGAAGTCGCCGACAGTACGCTTGTTATTGTTGTAATAATCGGACTGTTTCTTGAGCGTTTTCATCAGTTGAAGCGGCTCTTCGTCGGTCCAGTCGCTGAGCATGATCACGTGTTCGCGGTCGTATTTGAATGGCTCTGGCTCTTTGGCGTCGATCACCAGCGGCCCGTAAACCCCCGACTGTTCCTGAAAGCCCGAGTGGCTGTGGTACCAATAGGTGCCGTTTTGTTTGACCTTGAAGCGATAGACGTACATGCCATCGGGCGCGATACCGTCGAAGCTCAGCCCCGGCACGCCGTCCATGTTGGCGGGCAGAATGATGCCGTGCCAGTGGATCGAGGTGGCTTCGTCGAGACGGTTTTTTACCCTGATGGTCACCGTATCACCTTCGCGCCAGCGCAACAGCGGGCCTGGAATACCGCCGTTGATCGTCATCGCGGTTCTGGTATTACCGGTGATATTGACCTGGGTTTCGCCGACATACAGATCGAACTCGGTGCCGGACAGCCCGGCCGGCTGACCCGGGTTCGGAACCGCCCATGCCGGACTGCGCCATAGCCCCAGGCCGCCGAGCAGGCCACTGGCGGCCAGCCCTTTCACAAAGGTTCGTCTTGAGGTTCGGGTGGGCATGGCGAAATATCCGGTCGGTCGGGTGGCCGCAGGCCAGGAGAAGTGCGGGTAGGGCGGGGGAGCGTGGGGCGTTGGAGGTACCGAGGTCACTCGTCCTTTTTCATCAGCCCGGCCAGTGCAGCGAACGGGTTGTGGGTTGCCTTGGCGGTTTTCGGAGTGCTCAGCGAACCGTCGGCGAAATACTGCTGATCGGTGTAACGCGAGTGCTCGTTGTCGTGGCAATACAGGCACAGCAGCTCCCAGTTGGAACCGTCCTGCGGGTTGTTGTCATGGTTGTGGTCGCGGTGGTGCACGGTCAGTTCGCTGAGGCGTTTGCCAGCGAACTCGCGGGCGCAACGGCCGCAAACGTGCGGGTACATGCGCAACGCCTTGTCGCGGTAACCCATTTCTCGGTCGCGCTGGGCGTCGGCCAGAATGCGGTCCAGCTTGGCAGTATGGGAAGGAGGATTGGCCGTGCTCATGGTGTCACCTGTGCGTGTGCGCATTGAAAGCGGAATATCGGCAAGTTTAGCGCCAGATGGGCAAACTCACACCTGCTGCGACAGTAATTGGCCGTCGACCATGCGCAGGCGCCTGGACAACGAGATGGCCAGGGCACGAATGATCTTGGCGGCGATTTTCGGCGCCTCGTCGAGCATCTTGTCCAGAGAGTCGCGTCCCAGGTTCAATAACTGGCATTGGGTGGCCGCGATACAGCTGGCCGAGCGACGTTCGCCATCCAGTACAGCCATTTCCCCGAACGCCCGCCCGCGCCGCAGAACGGCGATTTCGACCTGTTGACCGTCTGCGGCAAGTTTCTGCACAGACACAGTGCCTTGATGAATGATGCACATGAATGTCCCGGCATCGCCCTCGGCAAAGATGGTCTCGCCTTTTTCGATGTCGGTAATGCTGAAATACCCGGCTACAGTCACGAAGTCGCCGGGCAGCAGCGTGTCGAACAGGCCGCAGTCCAGCAGCATGTCGCGTATGGCGTTGTTCAGGTTGGACAATGGTTCTGACATGGTTCGGTCTTTCAATCCTGATACGAAGGGGGCAGCTCCGTGCTCCCCGATGCTAGTAAGACAGGTGTTTCACGCCAAGTTCATTCGGCGATCTGCAATACCTTGAAGATAAACGCGTACTCCAGCGCCACGTCACGCAACCCTTGATAGCGACCGCTCATGCCGCCGTGTCCGGCACCCAGTTCGGTCTTGAGCAGCAGCAGATTATCGTCGGTTTTGCGGGCGCGTAACTTCGCGACCCATTTGGCGGCTTCCCAATACTGCACACGGCTGTCGTTGTAACCGGCGATGACCAGCATGGCCGGGTACGCCTCAGCGCTGACGTTCTCATAAGGCGCGTAGGACTTGATGCGCTCATAGACCTCAGGCTCCTGCGGGTTGCCCCATTCGTCGTATTCGGTGACGGTCAACGGCAGGTCCGGATCGAGCATGGTGTTCAGCACATCGACGAACGGCACTTCGGCAATTGCTGCCTTGAACAGCTCGGGTCGCTGATTGAGCACGGCACAGATCAGCAGGCCACCGGCGCTGCCGCCGCTTATCACAAGCTGTTCGGCGCTGGTCAGGCCCTGAGCAACAAGGTGTTCGGCGCAGGCAATGAAGTCGCCGAAGGTGTTCTGCTTGTGTTCCTGCTTGCCATTGCGATACCAGGCCTCGCCCAGCTCGCCACCGCCGCGTACATGGGCGATGGCAAAGGCCACGCCACGTTCAAGCAGGCTAAGGCGCGCGTGGGAAAACCACGGGTCGAGGCTTTCGCCGTAGGCACCATAGCCGTACAGATACAGCGGGGTCGCCTTGCCGGCCAGTTCGCGCTTGACCACCAGGCTGATCGGCACCTGAGTGCCATCACTGGCGGTCGCCCACAGACGCTGGCTGACGTAGGCGTCGGCGTTGAAAGTGCCCAGCACCGGCGTTTCCTTGAGCACTACCTGCTCGCCGCTGGCCAGGGTCAGTTGACGCACCTGTGCCGGACGGTTCAGCGACTGATAGCGCAGGCGAATTCTGTCGCTGTCGAACTCCAGGGTGTCCTGCACATACAGGCTGTACGCGGCGTCGGGCAACTGCACGCGATAGGCAGGCAGATCCTGCGGGCGTACTTCGATGATCGGCAAGCCGCCTTCGCGCAGGCTCAGACTGATCGCCTTGGTGTTGAGGCTCACGCCTTCGAGCATGACCTTGTCATCGTGCGCAACCAGGGTTTGCCAGTCTTCGCGAACCGGGGCGCCACTGGCCTGTTCCGCTGCGTGATACAGCGCGAAGTTGATGCCGCTCTGATTGCTGCGGATGAACCAGCTCCACACACCATCGAGCAGCCCGTGATCCGGATAATACTCGTGCCCTTCGCTGCGCGGCGCGAGGCAGGTGAATGCCTGTTGCGGATGATCGGCGTCCAGCACCCACGCTTCGCTGGTGGTTTTGCTATTGAGCAGAATGATCAGTTGGCGTTCGGAACTGCTGCGGAAGCAGTGCAGGAAGAATCGACCGTCCGGCTCGTCGAACACCAGCTCTGCCGATGCATTGCCCAATGTGTGGCGATGCAGCCTGCCGGGGCGATGGGTCTCGTCCAGCTCACCGAAAAACAGGGTCTGGCTGTCGTTGGCCCAGGTCATGCTTCCGTCGCAGTCCTCAAACGGCAGGCTGCTGATCTGGCCGGTGCTCAGTTCCTTGACGTAAAGCTGGTACACCTCGTCGCCACTGGTGTCCAGGCTGTAGGCCAGGCGCTGATGGTCGGGGCTGATGCTGAACGCGCCCAGCGAAAAGAAGCCGCCATCGGCCATGGCGTTCGGGTCCAGCAACAGTTCTTCACAGCTTTCGTCCACGGTATTGGAGTCGTCGGCCGGGCGCGGGCAGCGATAGTGACGGGCGTATTCATCGCCTTGTGTGGTGCGCGTGTAATAAAGGTACGGCCCCCAAGGGGAGGGCAGTGACAGATCGGTTTCAAGGATACGGCCCTTGATCTCCTGAAACAGGTTTTCGCGCAACCCGGTCTGCTCTGCCAGTTGCTGCTCCTGCCAGGCGTTTTCCGCCTTGAGGTAGTCGAGCACCTCGTCAGTGTCGCGGTTCTGTAGCCAGGCATAGGGATCGGAACCGTCGGCCTTGCGAGCAATCGGGGCGCTGGAGGTTGCATTCGAGAAGGACATGCTGGGCTCTCTGTTTAGGCATCAATCATGGAAATTCGGTACACGCTGAACCGATTACTGAAGCGAGGCAAGCCGCGTCAGGCAAAAGCCGTTATCATAAGCGCCTCTTTACCTGCATTACCACGGACGTCATGACCGAAAACGACTATCTGATCGCCTGGAGCGTCTACGCCTTCGCCGCGTTGGGTTGCCTGCTGGTATGGTTCCTGATGACCCGCTGGATGTGGCGTTATCTCAAGGAACCGTTGCTGGTAGCAGTCGCGGTGCTGCTGTTTACGCCGACCATGGTCGACCCTGCCAAGGATGCGATGGTGCCAGCCGTGGCGATCACCGCGCTCGACCTGATGTTCAAGGTCGGCAGCAATGTCTGGACCGCGGTGTCGGATCTGGCCATGTATGGCATGTTCGCCTTCGCTGCGTACGCGCTGTTCGTGCTTATCCGCTGGCCGATCGAGCGCAGCCGCAAGGCTCGCCAGCCCTGGCCCGCCGCTCAGCCTGTCGACACAGACCCCGCTGACGAACCGTTTGCCGAGGACGATCATTACCCTCGCAAATCCGCTGCGCCGCTTCCTCCGACCAGGGCTGCGCGAGTCGAACCGCGGTTGTAGATCCCGCTTCGTTGGCATGCGCCGTCATTGTCGGCGCATGACCTGCTGCAAAACGTCTTGAAGCGAGAACCTGAGCATGTGTGAACTACTGGGCATGAGCGCCAATGTCCCGACCGACATAGTCTTCAGCTTTACCGGGCTGATGCAGCGTGGCGGGCGTACTGGTCCGCATCGCGATGGCTGGGGCATTGCCTTCTACGAGGGTCGCGGCCTGCGCTTGTTCCAGGACCCCGCAGCCAGCAGTGAGTCTGAAGTTGCGCAACTGGTGCAGCGCTATCCGATCAAAAGCGAAGTGGTAATTGGCCATATTCGTCAGGCCAACGTTGGCAAGGTGTGTCTGTCCAATACACATCCTTTCGTGCGTGAACTCTGGGGTCGCAACTGGTGCTTTGCGCACAATGGCCAGCTGGCGGATTTCACCCCCGTTGCCACCTTTTACAGGCCGGTGGGCGATACCGACAGCGAAGCTGCATTCTGCGACCTGCTCAATCGCGTTCGCGAAGCCTTTCCCGAGCCGGTTGAGGTTGAGCAATTACTGCCTTCACTGATCCAGGCCTGCACTGAATACCGTAGTAAAGGCGTGTTCAACTGCCTGTTGAGCGATGGCGACTGGCTGTTTTGCTTTTGCAGTACCAAACTGGTCCAGATCACCCGGCGCGCGCCGTTCGGCCCGGCAAGGTTGAAAGATGTCGACGTGATTGTCGATTTTCAGGCTGAAACAACGCCGCACGACGTGGTCACTGTTATCGCCACCGAGCCATTGACCGAGAACGAAAACTGGAAGCGCTATGAACCGGGCCAGTGGAGCCTGTGGCGCAAGGGTGAGTGCGTGGCGCAAGGCTCGGTCGAGACAGTAGTGCAGTAACAGCGCCTCCACCGGCATACTGGATAAAAAAGAAGAGGGATATTGATGCTGCGAAGTTATCTGCGATTGGTCATGTTCACCACAGGCCTGCTGTTCGGGGTACAGATCCCCGGATTCATCAGTGATTACAGCAAGCGTGTCGAAGCGCATCTGATCGAGGCGCAACAGGCCGTCAAGGGCTACACCGCTACTGCGCAGCAGTTCTTCAAGGGCGATATACAGGCGCTGATCCAGCACTATCGCAGCAGCGAAGACCCGGTTTTCCGAGCCGATGCGGACAACATCGATACGTTGATGAGTCGTACCCATATCCTTGAGCGTCAGTGGCTCGGACTCCAGGGACCGTGGTATTCCAAAGCCCTGTTCGTCGTCACGTCTGCCGATGCGGATATTCGCCGGGAAACGTTCAACGGTTATACGTGGCAAGTCCTGCTGGCCCCCGAAGTCATTGCCTGGGGCATCATCAGTGCATTGCTGCTGGCTCTTGTGGTGGAAAGCGTCGGGCTGTTACTCGGCTGGGTGATCCACGGTGGACGACGCAAGCCGCAACTTGAGCGGGACTGGCGCTGATCGCTGGAGAGGGTAATAACGAGAACGGGCGTTGCGTAGAGTCAGCACGCGCCCGTCATGCTTATTTCGCCAGATGACGCATGCCTTCCTCCAGGCCGCGCAGGGTTAGCGGGTACATCTGTCCTTCAATCAGGTCGCGCACGATATGCGTGGACGTGGTGTAGTCCCAGGCATCCTTGGGGTAGGGATTGATCCAGATGATCTTCTTGAATTTGGCCATGAAGCGCTGCATCCATACATAGCCTGCTTCTTCATTCCAGTGTTCGACGCTGCCACCGGGCTGGGTGATTTCATACGGTGCCATCGAAGCGTCGCCGATGAAAATCACTTTGTAGTCTGCGCCGTACTTGTGCAGCAGGTCTTGAGTGGCGGTCCGCTCCGAGCCGCGGCGCAGGTTGTTCTTCCACACCGATTCGTAGATGAAATTATGGAAGTAGAAATACTCCATATGCTTGAACTCGGTCTTGCAGGCCGAGAACAGCTCTTCGCAGATCTTGACGTGCGCGTCCATCGAACCGCCGATGTCGAACAGCAGCAATAATTTGATGGTGTTGCGCCGCTCAGGGCGCATCTGAATGTTCAGCAGGCCCGCGTCGCGTGCGGTGTGATCAATGGTGCCGTCGATGTCCAGTTCATCCGCAGCGCCCTGACGGGCAAACTTGCGCAGACGGCGCAGGGCCACCTTGATGTTGCGCGTACCCAGCTCGACCTGATCGTCCAGGTTTTTATATTCGCGCTGATCCCACACCTTGACTGCCTTGCCCTTGCGTTCCCCTGCGTCGCCGACACGAATGCCTTCAGGGTTATAGCCCCCCGAGCCGAAAGGGCTAGTGCCGCCTGTGCCGATCCATTTGTTGCCACCGGCATGACGCTCCTTCTGCTCTTCCAGACGCTTCTTGAATTCCTCGATCAGCTTGTCGAGGCCGCCGAGGGACTGAATCTGCGCGCGTTCCTCGTCACTCAGTGAGCGCTCGAACTCTTTGCGCAGCCAGTCTTCGGGGATCAATGCCTGCAAATGATCGTCGAGATTTTCCAGACCTTTGAAATACGCACCGAAGGCCCGGTCGAATTTGTCGAAATGGCGCTCGTCCTTGACCAGAATCGTGCGCGCAAGAAAGTAGAACTCATTGATATCGGCAAAGATAACCCTCTGTTTCAGCGCATTGATCAGGTCCAGCAGTTCACGCAGAGACACCGGCACCCTGGCCGCGCGCATTTCGTTGAACAGGTTGAGCAGCATGGCTGTCGCCCTTTTACGTAACGGGGTTGATGGAGGCGCTCAACGGTTGCCGCGGCGGCTCATGAACGCCAGACGCTCAAGCAAATGCACATCCTGTTCATTCTTGACCAGCGCCCCGGCCAGCGGCGGGATCGCCTTGGTCGGGTCGCGCTCACGCAGTACGGCTTCACCGATGTTGTCGGCCATCAGCAGCTTCAGCCAGTCCACCAGTTCGGACGTGGAGGGCTTCTTCTTCAGGCCCGGCACTTTGCGCACGTCGAAAAACACGTCCAGCGCTTCGCTCACCAGGTCTTTTAATGCACGTCGACGATGCGTTGCAGCGTGGCACGGTCCGGGAAGGCGATGTAGTGGAAGAAGCAGCGACGCAGGAAGGCGTCCGGCAATTCCTTTTCGTTGTTGGAAGTAATGATGATGATCGGGCGCTTTTTGGCCTTGATCGTTTCATCGATTTCGTAGACGTAGAACTCCATCTTGTCGAGTTCCTGCAACAGGTCGTTGGGGAACTCGATGTCGGCCTTGTCGATCTCGTCGATCAGCAAAATGACCCGCTCATCGGACTCGAAGGCTTCCCAGAGCTTGCCCTTTTTAAGGTAATTACGTACGTCGTGGACCTTGTCGACGCCCAGTTGCGAGTCACGCAGACGGCTGACGGCATCGTATTCGTAAAGGCCCTGATGCGCCTTGGTGGTGGACTTGATGTGCCAGGTGGTCAGCTTCGCGCCAAAGGACTCGGCCAGTTGCTCGGCCAGCATGGTCTTGCCGGTGCCGGGCTCGCCCTTGACCAACAGCGGACGCTCCAGCGTGATGGCCGCGTTGACCGCCAGCTTGAGATCGTCAGTGGCGACGTATGCCGGGGTACCTTCGAACTTCATGATCAATCCTTTTCACGTGGGTAGGCGCAGCCTGTCGGTGCGCACACCGTAACAGGGGCAAGCAATGCCGGAACTATAACGTGGCTGCCGGACGGCTGTGAACGCAGACGCCTCATTCAGTTCTTGAATGGGGCGTCACGCAGTGACCGGGTCGAAATTGTAACGCTGCTTTTGGTATGGCTAATTTGGCTATACCATACGCTTCATGTCGACTAAATACAGATTCAGGGATAAATACAGGATTCAGTTGAGGGAAAAAGACCACCTGCCGCCGCATGTGCATCTGACCGGTGGTGGTCTGGATGTACTGATTTGCCTTGAGCTCGTAGAGCCCATGCGCGGACATGCCCCGACTGTTGTGCTTAAGGAAGCTATCGAATGGATACGAATTCACCGCGACGAACTGATGGAGGAGTGGAAACGATGGCATCCATGAAACGACCCCGGCTCAAGGATGTTCAGGCGCAGTCCGGATACCGGCTGGCCCTGACATTCATCGACGATCAACAATTCGTCCTCGACATGAGCGCTGATGTGCAGGCTTTTCCGGGGTTACGACCCTTGATTGCTGCTGAAGCTTTCGCCCACGCCCAAGTGGGCGATGATGGCTGGACGGTTGAATGGCCGGAACTGGATATCCAGATCGGTGCGGATACCCTGTATCTCGACGCTCAGGCTCAAGCTGCCACCGACGAAAACACGCGTATTTTCATCGGGTGGCGTGCCCGCACGGGTTTGCCCTTGGCTAAGGCCGCACAGGCGCTGGGTGTCAGCCCTCGCAGTATCACTCGCTACAGCAACTCTCGCGAAGCTACGCCACGTACCCTTGCGCTGGCTTGCCTGGGCTGGGATGCATTGCAGCAACAGGCACATGCCGCCGAGGAGCGGGGCGTTTATTCCGTGGATAAAAAAAACCACTAAGACCCCTTGCTGCTCTCATACCGCGCATTGAATGCCTGTACGAAGGCGTTGCGCAGAATCTGCAGAAACGCCTGGAAGCCGCTGATGTCCTGCTGATGGACGCTGCCGCTCAGGTCGACACGGGTGGCGAACTGGTTTTCCCGCTGGTTTTTCAACACGGTCTCGCTGGTGCCGACCAGCGCTTCCCAGATCGAGCGGAAAACGCCCTTGTCCTTGTTCTCGACGTCCTGATGCCAGTTGAACGCGTCCACATTGCGTAGCAGGGGCTTTATGTAGCCGCTGAGCTGCCCTTTATCCGCTTGCGCTTCAATCACAAGATCGCCGTCACCGGCGTTAAAGTCGAACTTGCCATACGCCGACGAGAAGTCGTTGAGCTTCTTGAGCTGAATGCCGGTGGCGCGCAGTTTGAAGTCGAAATCTTCAAAGTTGCTGAACGGATCGAATCTGGCTGAGCTCTCCAGATCGGCATGGCCCAGCAGACGTGCCTTGCCCTTGAACTCGGCATCGCGGTTGCCTTCCACGTCGACCACGTTGGTCAGGTTATAGATGCTGGCATTGACCTGATCCGCCTCGATTTTGACCTTGGGCGTGGAGTTGAAGTTATTGAACGTGATGCGCCCGTTATCGATGCGCAATTCGTTGAGGGTGATGGGCAGCAGCTTGTCCATCTGGGTGCGCCAGTCGGTGCCCTGACCGGTCTGCGAGTTCTGCTTGCTGCCGCCGTCCACGAAGTTGATCTGCGGGCCGGTGAAGAGGGCTTTCGCGACCACTGCATGGTCATACCAGAGTGAATGCCAGCTGACAGCCAGTTCGATCATCGGTGCGTCGAAAAAGGGCACCGGGACCTTGCCGTCGGTCTTGACGATCTTCAGCCCCTTGATCCGGTACGCCCCTCGCCACAGTGCCAGGTCCACATCGGTGATCTCGCCCCGGTAGTCACCCATGTCGGCCAGTTTGTCGTTCAGATAGTCACGCACCAGATACGGCAGGGCGATATTGACAGCGATCAGCAGGACTACCAGAGCGGCCAGGGTCCATAGCGGCCAGCTGTAGCGACGTTTCATGACATGAGTCTCCTGTTTCAATGAGGGATTGACTGCGTACGCGGTCATCCGTTCGGTCAGACTGGACGCCCCAGGGTTGGCGGCATAGGCTTTGGGTCTTTAACCGATGTGCACAAGGACACTTTCATGAGCCGTATCTACGCTGATAACGCCCATTCCATCGGTAATACGCCGCTGGTGCAGATCAATCGTATTGCACCCCGCGGTGTCACGATTCTGGCCAAGATCGAAGGACGTAATCCGGGCTACTCCGTCAAGTGCCGTATCGGCGCCAACATGATCTGGGACGCTGAAAGCAGCGGCAAACTCAAGCCCGGCATGACCATCGTCGAACCGACCTCGGGCAATACCGGGATTGGCCTGGCATTCGTTGCCGCCGCCCGTGGTTACAAATTGATGCTCACCATGCCCGCTTCCATGAGCATAGAACGTCGCAAGGTACTCAAGGCGTTGGGTGCCGAACTGGTGTTGACTGAACCGGCAAAGGGGATGAAAGGCGCGATTGCCAAGGCAGAAGAGCTGCTGGCGGGCGATCCGGAAAAATATTTCATGCTCGCACAGTTCGAGAACCCGGCCAACCCGGCCATCCATGAAAAGACCACCGGCCCTGAAATCTGGGCGGACACCGACGGCGCTATCGACGTACTGGTGGCAGGCGTCGGGACTGGCGGGACTATCACCGGTATTTCCCGCTATATCAAGTACACCGCAGGCAAGCCGATCCTGTCGGTTGCGGTCGAGCCAGACGGTTCGCCGATTATCACCCAGGCGATGGCCGGTGAAGAGATCAAACCCAGCCCGCACAAGATTCAAGGCATCGGTGCCGGTTTCATTCCGAAAAACCTCGATCTGTCGATTGTCGACCGGGTAGAGCGTGTCACCGATGAAGAGTCCAAGGCCATGGCCCGGCGTCTGATGCAGGAGGAGGGCATTCTCTGTGGTATTTCCTGCGGCGCGGCCATGGCGGCAGCCGTTCGTCTGGCTGAAAAACCGGAGATGCAGGGCAAGACTATCGTGGTGATCCTGCCTGACTCTGGCGAACGTTACCTGTCCAGCATGCTGTTCAGCGACCTGTTTACCGATCAGGAGCTTTCTCAGTAACACATCTTCGCAAGTGTGCACTTCATGCGGGCAACGCAAGGGTTTATGATGGCCAGCTTACGCGTCACCGGACGATTATCTCTGTTCGTCCGGTGCTTGCGGTCCTTCATTCAGAATCATGCATCAGTACTGCCCGCGTGACGTTTGGCGTTATCTGCCCGCTTCAAGGAGAGCTTCATGACCCTTTCATTTGTTGCCAAGGCATCGATCCTGATGCTGTTTCTGGGCAGCACGCTGTACGTTCATTTGCGCGGTCGGGCCCGGCTGCCCCTGTTGCGGCAGTTCGTCAACCATTCGGCATTGTTCGCGCCTTACAACGCACTGATGTACCTGTTTTCCCGTGTGCCGTCCGAGCCGTATCTGGATCGCAGCAAATTCCCTGAGCTGGATATCCTCAAGGACAACTGGGAAACCATTCGCGACGAAGCCATGCACCTGTTCGATGAAGGCTACATTCGTGCGGCCGAGAAGAATAACGACGCCGGTTTCGGCTCGTTCTTCAAGAAGGGCTGGAAGCGTTTTTATCTGAAATGGTATGACAAGGCACTGCCATCTGCCGAAGCGCTGTGCCCGAAGACCGTTGAGCTGGTCAACAGCATTCCCAACGTCAAAGGCGCGATGTTCGCGCTGTTGCCGGGCGGCAGCCACCTCAATCCGCACCGCGATCCGTTCGCCGGTTCCTTGCGTTATCACCTGGGGCTGTCCACGCCGAACTCCGATGACTGCCGGATCTTTGTCGATGGCAAGGAATATGCCTGGCGTGACGGCCAGGACGTGATGTTCGACGAGACCTACGTGCACTGGGTCAAGAATGAAACGCCGCAGACCCGGGTGATTCTGTTCTGTGACGTCGAGCGTCCGCTGACCAACCGCTTCATGACGCGTGTGAACCGCAGCGTCAGTGCGTTTCTGGGCCGCGCAACCGCGCCGCAGAATCTGGACGACGAGCGGGTCGGCGGGATCAATCAGGCGTATGCGTTCAGCAAGCGCTTCAGCGACGGCTTCAGTGGCAAGGTCAAGCAGTTCAAGCGCGCCAACCCCAAGGCTTACCGCGTTTTGCGGCCTGTGCTGGCGGTGGTGGTGCTGACATTGTTGGGCTACTGGTTGTTTGGTTAAGCAACAGCTTTGATCCGGTTGTCCGCGGCACGGCGAACAACCGTCAGCCCTTTCTCAGTCCAGATTCACATGCCGGCTCAGCAGCGCTCGCAGCGCTGCAGGCTTGACCGGTTTTGGCAGGTAATCGAGTCCTGCTGCGTGCACCTGAGCGATCAACTCCGGACGACCATCAGCGCTGATCAGCACGCCCGGCACTGGTTGCCCCAGGCGTGTTCTTAGCCAGGCCATCAGTTCAGTGCCGGTCTCGCCCTCATCCAGATGGTAATCCACCAACGCAATCTGCGGCCTGACGCCATTGTTCAGCAGTGCTTCGCATTCCTGACGACTGCGAGCGGTCCACACCTGACAACCCCAGCGTGATAGCAGGCTGTTCATGCCGATCAGGATGCTGTCTTCATTGTCGACACACAGCACCTGCGTGCCGTTCAGCGCGGGTCGGCTGATATCCGGCAGCGTGTCGGGCATTGTCGCCGGGGCTGCTGCCAGTGGCACCCGCACGCTGAAAACGCTGCCTTTGCCAAGCCACGAACGCACCTGCAAAGGGTGCTCGAGAATGCGACACAAACCATCGGCAATAGCCAGCCCCAGGCCCAGCCCCTTCGCTGCGTGAGTCTTGTGGCTGTCGAGGCGTTTGAATTCTTCGAAGATCACCTGGCGCTTATCTTCGGGGATGCCCGGCCCGCGGTCCCAGACCTCAAGGCTCAGGCTGTCGCCGTAACGCCTGACACCCAGCAGAATAGGGCCTTTGGCATAGCGGAAAGCATTGGTCAGGAAGTTTTGCAGGACCCGGCGCAATAGCTTGATGTCGCTGTCGACGCGCAGCGAAGTGCCTCTGACACGAAAATTCAGACCTTGCTCCTGGGCCAGCGCTTTGAATTCGGCGCCCAGGGTGTCAAACAGCGCGTTGAGCGGGAATGGTTGGCGGTCCGGGGTGATCTTGCCGTTTTCCAGGCGCGAGATGTCCAGCAGGTCGCTGATCAGGTCTTCGGCAGAACGCAACGAGCTGTCCAGATGCTGGACCAATTGCTGGGCGTCGCTGGAAATTCCGTCCTGCTGATGCGACAGCGCAGCAGAAAACAGCCTTGCAGCATTCAGCGGCTGCATCAGGTCATGGCTGACGGCGGCCAGAAAGCGGGTTTTCGATTCGTTGGCGGCTTCGGCGGTGCCCTTGGCCTCGGTCAGCGCCTGATTGAGCTGCGACAACTCATGGGTACGTGCGGCGACACGCTGCTCAAGGCTTTCATTGACGCCTTTGAGGGCCTGTTCGGCGGCACGAAACGCGGTGATGTCGGTGAAACTCATGACGAAACCGCCGCCGGGCATCGGATTGCCGATCAGCTCGATCACCTGCCCGTTGGGGAACAGCCGCTCCGAGGTGTGCGCGCGGCCCTGACGCATCCAGTGCAGGCGTCGCGCTACATGCACTTCGGCCTCACCCGGCCCGCACAGCCCACGTTCGGCGTTGTAGCGAATGATGTCGGCAATCGGCCGGCCGACGCCAATCAGGCCTTCGGGGTAATTGAACAGCTCGAGGTAGCGGCGATTCCAGGCCACCAGCCTCAAGGACTGATCCACCACACTGATGCCCTGGGTAATGTTTTCGATGGCCCCCTGCAACAGCGCACGGTTGAACTGCAAGACTTCGGACGCTTCGTCGGCGATGCGTACGACGTCTTCCAGCTGCATGTCGCGCCCTTCAATAGCAGCCTTGACCACGGCGCGGGTCGAGGAAGTGCCGAGCACGCCAGCCAGCAGCCGCTCGGTGTGCGCGATCCACTCTCCGTTGGCATTCAAACTGGGGTTGAAACCCTTGCCTTGTCTGTAGGCGAAGCGAATGAAGCTCTGACGCGCCCGGTCTTCACCAACAAAGCGCGCCGAGAGGTTGAGCAGGTCTTCTATCTGGACGGCGAGCAGCGGTCGGCTGAAGTCGCGCCCCTGGGTTTCCTGGCCAATGAAACGACCTGCCTGCCAGTGCTCCGCCACTCGGGTGCGCGACAACATCGACACCCAGGCGAACAGCGTGCAGTTGCCAGCCATCGACAGCACCACGCCCTGAGTCATCGGTGAGATCGGCAGGTCGAACGGGTTGCTGTGCAGCCAGGACAGTAGCGGGAAATTGCTCAGCGACCAGCCCATGCCATGCGCCGCGACCGGCAATACCAGGGTGTAGAACCAGATGAAGATCCCCGCCGCCAGGCCTGCAAAGACACCACGCCGGTTAGCCTGCTTCCAGTACAGCGCACCGAACATGGCCGGTGCCAACTGGGTGATCGCGGCGAAGGCAATCTGCCCGATAGTCGCCAGGCTGGCCGTTGAGCCCAGCATCCGGTAGCTGACATAGGCCAGCAGGAGAATCATCACAATGCTGATGCGCCTTACCGAGAGCATCCAGTGACGAAACGCTTCGAACGGCCGCTCGGTGTTTTTGCGCCTTAACAGCCAGGGCAGCAGCATGTCGTTGGATATCATCGTCGACAGCGCCACGCAGGCGACGATCACCATACCGGTTGCCGCCGATGCGCCGCCGATGAAGGCCAGCAGGGCGAGTGACGGGTGAGCGTGCGCCAGTGGCAGACTGATCACGAACGAGTCGGGCAGCATGGACGCGGGCAGCAGCATTTGTCCGGCCAGCGCAATCGGCACGACGAACAATGCAGCCAGTGCCAGATAGGCCGGGAACACCCATTTGGCGAGATTCAGGTCCTGAGGCTCGATGTTTTCGACCACCGTGACGTGAAACTGTCGCGGCAGGCAGACAATCGCCATCATCGCCACACCGGTCTGCACGAACATCGACGGCCAGTTGATCGTGTCTTGCCAGTATTCCTCGAGGCGTGGCGCAAGTTTGGCCTGATTGAACAGGTCGTCGAATCCGTCGTACAGGCCGAACGTGACAAACACGCCGACTGCCATGAACGCGAACAGCTTGACCAGCGCTTCGAAAGCAATAGCCAGCACCATACCGCGATGGTGTTCAGTCACATCCAGATTGCGTGCGCCGAAGACGATGGTGAACAACGCCAGAATCAGCGACACCACCAGCGCGGTGTCCTGAGCGCGGGTGCCGGTGGAATCAGCCACGGCACCGATCAGGATATTCACGCCCAGCACGATGCCTTTCAGTTGCAGCGCGATATACGGCAGCATGCCGATCAGGCAAATCAGCGCGACCATGACCGCCAGTGACTGGGACTTGCCGTAGCGTGCCGCGATGAAGTCGGCAATGGAGGTGATGTTCTCCTGCTTGCTGATCAGCACCATCTTCTGCAGCACCCATGGCGCCAGCACCATCAGCACGATAGGCCCCAGATAAATCGGCAGGAACGACCACAGCTGTTCGGCGGCCTGACCCACCGCACCGAAAAACGTCCAGCTGGTGCAATACACCGCCAGCGACAGGCTGTAGACCCAGGCGCGCATGGTCGGGCGCAGCGATGCGCTGTACCGGTCGCCGTAAAAGGCGATGGCGAACATGATGGCCATGTAGGTAAGGGCAACGGCCGCAATCAGCCCGCTGGACAGCGACATATGAAATTCCACACCGTATCGATAGCGCGCAGTCTCGCACGATGGCCGCGCTTCGTCTTTGTCGACCAAGGTCGAGCGTGGCGGGGTGTCGCAGCTGTTACGCAAACGCTAGTAAGGATGAAAAAAGGTGCGGGGTGTTTTGTAAAAAGAAATGTCCTATCGACATTCGGCAGCGTTACGTCTTCAATGTGCCTCGGATTGGCGGCTACGTCAGTTCACCCCAGCCTCTCAGGACCACGGACGATGAGCCAACAGTCACAATTCAGCTTGCTCGGGAAACGCCGTTTCCTGCCGTTTTTCATCACGCAGTCCCTCGGGGCGTTCAATGACAATATTTTCAAGCAGTCATTGATCCTCGCCATCCTCTATAAGCTGAGCATCGACGGGGATCGTTCGATCTATGTCAATCTGTGTGCCTTGCCGTTCTTCCTGTTCTCGGCGCTGGCCGGGCAGTTCGGCGAGAAGTACCCCAAGGACACGCTGATCCGCATTATCAAGTTCGGCGAGATCGTCATCATGGCGGTCGGGGCTGCGGGCTTTCTGTTCGATCACCTTGAATTGATGCTGGCGGCGCTGTTCGCCATGGGCACGCATTCAGCGCTGTTCGGGCCGGTCAAATATTCGATCCTGCCCCAGCACCTGCGCGAGAGCGAACTGGTCGGTGGCAACGCGCTGGTCGAGATGGGCACCTTTCTGGCGATTCTGGCTGGCACCATCAGTGCTGGCGTGATGATGTCTTCTGCGCACTATGCCTGGGTTGTTGCGGCCGCTATCGTGCTGGTCGCCTGCCTGGGGTTCGTTGCCAGCTTCGGTATTCCGCGCGCGACTGCCGCCTCGCCCGAGATGAAACTCAACTGGAATATTTTCACCCAGTCATGGGCGACCCTGCGCATGGGGCTTGGACAGACGCCCGCAGTCTCGCGCTCGATTGTCGGCAACTCGTGGTTCTGGTTTTTCGGTGCTATCTACCTGACGCAGATCCCCGCTTACGCCAAAGAGTGGATGTACGGCGACGAAACGGTCGTCACGCTGATCCTGACCGTGTTCTCCATTGGCATCGCGCTGGGCTCGCTGCTTTGCGAGCGGTTATCCGGGCATAAGGTCGAGATCGGGCTGGTGCCGTTTGGCTCGATGGGGCTGACGATTTTCGGTCTTTTGCTGTGGTGGCATTCCGGTGGTTTCCCGCAGAACGTGCAGGCCAACGACTGGCTGGCGGTCCTTTCCTACGGGCAGGGCTGGCTGGTGTTGTTCGATATCCTGGGCATTGGCGTGTTCGGCGGCTTCTATATCGTGCCGTTGTACGCCCTGATCCAGTCGCGAACACCGGTGAAAGAGCGCTCACGGGTCATTGCTGCCAACAACATCCTCAACGCGCTGTTCATGGTGGTTTCGGCGATTGTTTCGATCCTGCTGCTGAGCTTCGCCAAACTGTCGATTCCGCAGCTGTTTCTGGCGGTGTCGCTGATGAACATCGCCGTCAATATCTACATCTTCAAAATCGTCCCCGAGTTCACCATGCGCTTCATGATCTGGCTGCTGGGCCATTCCATGTACCGCGTCGAGCATCGCGATTTGAACCGGATACCAGATGAGGGCGCAGCGCTGCTGGTCTGCAACCATGTGTCCTTTGTCGATGCGTTGCTGATTGCCGGTGCCGTGCGGCGGCCGATCCGATTTGTTATGTACTACAAGATCTACCAGTTGCCGGTCCTCAACTTTATCTTCCGCACGGCCGGGACCATCCCGATTGCCGGGCGCAACGAGGACATGGACATCTACGAGCAATCGTTCAAGCGCATCGCTCAGTACCTCGTGGAAGGCGAGCTGGTGTGCATCTTCCCGGAAGGCAAGCTGACCACCGACGGCGAGATCAGCGGCTTCAAGAGCGGCATGAGCCGCATCATTGAGGAAACCCCGGTGCCGGTCATTCCGCTGGCACTACAAGGGTTGTGGGGCAGCTTTTTCAGCCGTGACCCGAGCAAGACCCTGTTCCGTCGCCTCTGGTCGCGTGTGGTGCTGGTCGCGGGTTCGCCCATTGCAGCAGATGTTGCAACGCCGGTGGATGTGCGTGAAGAGGTGAAGGCGCTGAGAGGGAAGGTGCAATAAGCGCTCCGCGCTGCATTGGCACGATATGACTATCGTGCCAATGCTCGTAGGCAGGCATTTCGTGACGCTCTGCGTCACCTTCAGGTGCCGCCGCTGATCAAAGGCCCGGCTTGGTTTCTTCCTCCGGCATCTTCCTGAAATACGTCGATAGCAACGCACCGGAAATGTTGTGCCAGACGCTGAACAGCGCGCTCGGCACCGCCGCCAACGGCGAGAAATGTGCGCTGGCCAGCGCAGCGCCCAGGCCGGAGTTCTGCATGCCGACTTCCAGCGCCAGTGACTTGCGTTGCGCCAATGGCAGCTTGAAGACCTTGCCGGTGAAATAACCCAGCAAAAAGCCGAAGGTGTTATGGAGGATCACCACGGCCATGATCAACAAGCCCGATTCGGCGATTTTCGCCTGGCTGGCGGCAACTACGGCGCAGACGATCATCACGATGCTCACCACCGAGACCAGAGGCAGCACGTCCACGGCATAGCTGACCCGCGCACCCAGCAGACGCTGTGCAACCACACCGAGCACGATCGGCAGCATGACCAGTTGCAGGATTGACCAGAACATATCGAGGAAGGACACCGGCAGCCACGCCGACGCCAGGAACCAGATCAGGGTCGGGGTCAGCAGCGGGGCGAGCAGGGTGGTCACCGCCGCGATTGCCACCGCCAGCGCCAGATCACCTTTGGCCAGCCAGGCCATGACGTTGGATGACGTACCGCTCGGGCAGCAGCCGACCAGAATCACACCCACAGCGATTTCCGGCGGCAGTTGAAACACCTGACACAGCAACCAGGCCACGCCGGGCATGATTACAAAGTGCGCGACCACACCCAGCGCAACGCGCCACGGGTTTCGCGCCACCTCAGAGAAGTCTTCCAGCTTCAAGGTAAGACCCATGCCGAACATGACCAGACCCAGCAGCGGTACGATCCAGCTTTTCAGACCGATAAAGGCCTGCGGGAACAGAAACGCCAGGATGGCGAACAGCAGCACCCAATAAGCAAAGGTATTACCGACAAACCGACTCAAGGCTGCCAACGCACGCATGGGGTGCTCCCTCCTGTAAAAAAACCTGTGTGAAATGAACGCGCCGTCTCACAGGACGGCGCGGTGTTGCAGGCAGTGACGGGCGGGGATCAGATCCCCTGCGGGATTTCCTCGCCGCCCAGCGCGTCGAACAGTTCCGGCAGGAACTCGCCGAAGGTCAACATCATCAGTGTGAAGCTGGCGTCCAGCTGGCCCAGTGCTTCGTCGCCACCGTCCTGTTCCGCCTGATCCTGCAGCAGGTCTTCGAACTTCAGGCGCTTGACCACCAGCTTGTCGTCCAGCACGAACGACAGTTTGTCCTGCCAGGCCAGCGACAGCTGGGTGACGACCTTGCCGGTGTTCAAGTGCAGCTGAATTTCGTCGCTGGTCAGGTCCTGACGCTTGCAACGTACGATGCCGCCGTCTTCGTGGGTGTCGCGCAGTTCGCATTCGTCAAGCACGAAGAAGTTGTCGGCCGCTTTCTGGGTCTTGACCCAGTCGGTCATGGTCGCACTCGGCGAAACCTTGACGGTCAGCGGACGTACCGGCAACGAGCCGATCACTTCACGCAGTGTCGACAGCAGGTCTTCGGCGCGTTTCGGGCTGGAGGCGTTGACCAGAATCAGGCCCTGCTTTGGCGCGATTGCAGCGAAAGTAGCGGAGCGGCGGATAAACGCACGCGGCAGAAAGGCCTGGATGATTTCATCCTTGAGCTGATCACGTTCCTTCTTGTAGACCTTGCGCATCTGCTCGGCTTCGATCTCGTCGACCTTTTCCTTGAGCGCGTCGCGTACAACGCTGCCCGGCAGAATGCGCTCTTCCTTGCGTGCAGCAATCAGCAGGAAGTCCTGACTGATGTGTACCAATGGAGCGTCCTCGCCCTTGCCGAAAGGAGCGACGAAACCATAGGTGGCCACCTCCTGGCTGGCGCAGGCACGAGCCGGTTTGGTTGCCAGTGCTGTCTCCAGCGCTTCGGCATCGAAAGGCACGTCCTGGGTCAGGCGATAGACAAGCAGGTTTTTGAACCACATGAGGTGAGTCTCTCTTTCTATACAAAGGCGGGCATTATTCGCTCCTCGGCGGCTGCGGCCAACCCTGCACAGAGCGTTTGTAAGCCTTTGGAAGGATTATAAAAATTATTTAAAAAAGTGCTTGCCAGAGTGCAGGTCGCTCCGTAGAATGCGCGCCACACCGAGAGTGAAGGGTGATTAGCTCAGCTGGGAGAGCAGCTGCCTTACAAGCAGCGGGTCGGCGGTTCGATCCCGTCATCACCCACCAAACTCGCTTTTAGTGTTACGCGCAGCGGTAGTTCAGTCGGTTAGAATACCGGCCTGTCACGCCGGGGGTCGCGGGTTCGAGTCCCGTCCGCTGCGCCATATTCAGCTTCAAGGCCCTTGAACTCCTTGAAGCAAACAGAAAGCCTGCCTAGTGCGGGCTTTCTGCTTTCTGCTTTCCTGAAACGATGAAGTCTTCGTTCATTCATCGGGGTGTGACAGGCAGCTACCGAGCCATCCTGGTAACCATACGACCAAGCTATTTCCGCCCAGGCTTTCGACCATGCGCGGGCCATCTGCATCGGCCACGTTGGCCAGGGTCAGCAGTCCATTTTGATGCGCGTTGTGAAAACAATATTCAGTGCAGTCATCGCAGTTCAATACCCTTGACGTTTGGTTTCTGACGGCACGGTCTGGTTGATTGTTGCAGAGGAGCGCTGTTTTCATGTGATACAACGTTGTGTGCTTCCACGCATCATCAGGTAAGACTTCCTCTTAGCCGATGTAAGTTATTTCCTTATTTATTGAAGTTTATGACTAGCTCTTTGTTTGACGCGATCAGGTCCTTGAGTTCTCATCTTCGCTGGTATTAGCTGGTTTTGTCGGTTGGCGCCTTCAGTGTGCTGATCGAATGTCTTATATCTGATTCTGTAAGGTCGCCCTGTCAGGGCGGTTGAATGCTCTATATTTAAATAAGGAAATTATATGAACACTGGTCTTAAACTGCTCATGGCTGCCTCTGTCATGGCCGCCTCCGTCAGCGCGTTGGCCTTGCCTGTGCTGCACACCGCGACTATCGATCAGCACGGCACTGTCGTTGCTCAGTCGTCTCCGTGGATCAAGTCCGTAAGTTACAGTAGTAAGAGCGACTATTTCGCAACGTATAAAGTGATTTTCAATGAAGACCACTTCAAGCGCTCGCCTGGTTTCTGCTCGGCATCTTCTATTGATACCAGTGACTATGAACGGTTGTTCTACGGTCACGTCAAGTTGGGTGGCGCTGCCACCACAAAAGAAGTCAATGTGTTAGGTCTTATGGTCGGTAAGGACGGTGCCTCGGGTGACGCTTCTATGAGTTTTCAGCTGGCGTGCAGCAACTGATTGAATGAGCCTCACCGGGTTGGGGGGGGCGAGGGCAGAACCTTGTCAAACCCCTCCGGCTTTCCATCCACCGCATTTGCGCAGATCATCTATCCATTCCCAACAAGAACGGACGTGTCATGAACTTACCTCTTCAGGGCATCAAGGTGGTGGAGCTGGGCCAGCTTATTGCCGGACCTTTTGCGGCGAAGATCCTTGCCGAGTTCGGTGCCGAGGTCATCAAGGTCGAGCCGCCGCTGACCGGTGATCCTTTGCGCAAATGGCGTTTACTGCACAACGGCACCTCCGCATGGTGGGCGGTGCAGTCGCGCAACAAGCAGTCGGTGACCCTCGACCTGCGTCAACCAAAGGCGCAGGAGATGGCCCGCCAGCTGATCCGTGATGCCGATGTGCTGGTGGAGAATTTCCGCCCCGGTACGCTTGAGGGTTGGGGGCTCAGTTGGGAAGAGCTACATGCCCTCAATCCGAAACTGATCATGCTGCGCGTCTCCGGCTATGGGCAGACCGGCCCGTACCGTGACAGGCCGGGTTTTGGCGTAATAGGCGAGGCGATGGGCGGTTTGCGTCATTTGTCGGGCGAGCCAGGGCGTACGCCGGTGCGTGTCGGTGTGTCGATCGGCGATTCGCTTGCAGCGTTGCACGGCGTGATCGGCATTCTGCTGGCGCTTCGTCACCGCGAGCAGAATGGCGGTGATGGGCAGCAGATAGATATCGCGTTGTACAAGTCAGTGTTCAACGTGATGGAAAGCCTGATTCCCGAGTATTCGGTATTCAATACTGTCCGTGAACCAGCAGGCAGCAGCATGCCAGGCATTGCACCGACCAACGCCTACCGCTGCAATGATGGCAAGTACGCGCTGATCGCAGGTAATGGCGACAGTATCTACCGCCGGTTGATGGAAAAAATCGGTCGAATGGATCTGGCCAATGACCCCGAGCTTGAGCACAACGACGGGCGGGTCAGGCATGTGGCACGCATTGATGCTGCCATTTCGACCTGGACCGCCGAGCGCTCGATGGACGAAGTTCTTGCTGCACTCAACGAGGCGCGTATCCCGGCAGGCAAGATCTACGACGCTGCCGATATCGCCGGCGACCCGCATTATCAGGCGCGTGACATGTTGTTGCAGAGCGCGCTGGATGACGGCACGCTCGTTACCCTCCCGGGGATTGTGCCTAAACTTCAAGGCACGCCGGGCCAGGTAAGAACGCCCGCGCCGACCCTGGGTCAGCACACCGACGCCGTTCTCGAAGCACATGGTATAGACGCAGCCACTCGCGCCGAATGGCGTCGGCTTGGCATCATCTGATCCGAAATGCGGCCTTTGCCGTAAACAGAACTCTATTCCAAACGGAGCTGATCCCGTGATTGATCATCTGGACCATCTTGTATTGACCACTGCTGATGTTGACGCCTGCAAGGATTTTTACGTACGTGTCATGGGTATGGCCCCTGAACGCTTTCGCCAGGGCCGACTGGCGTTTCGCTTCGGCAATCAGAAAATCAATGTCCATGAGCGTGGTAAAGAGTTCGAGCCCAAGGCCCATCTGCCTGTGCCAGGTGCGCTGGACTTGTGTTTCATTGCCAGCATCCCGCTGGCTCAAGTCATCGCGCACCTGCAGGAGCAGGACTGGCCTATCGTTGAAGGTCCGGTGGAGCGTACCGGCGCCACCGGGCCGATTCGTTCTGTGTACGTGCGCGATCCTGATCTGAACCTGATCGAAATTTCCGAATTGGCCTGATTCAGGTCGGCGACGGACTGATCCCTTCCGTGATCGCGGCAGGTCTGGCCTGACCGGTTTTCGGCAGGGGCAAAGGCTCGGGTTGTTTCGGCTCGTCCTCGCCATTCAGCGCCCGGTGCATCTTCTCGCTGTCCAGTGCGCCGACCCATTTGGCGATGGCCATGGTGCCGACGCCGTTGCCGATGGTATTGGTGATCGCCCGCGCTTCGGACATGAAACGGTCCACGCCCAGTAACAGCACCATGCCCGCGACAGGGATGGTGCCAAGTGACGCGAGGGTCGCGGCGAGAATGATGAAGCCTGAGCCCGTGACACCCGCCGAACCCTCGGAGGTGAACATCAGCACCACCAGTACGATCAACTGGTCGGTCAGGGTCAGTGGCGTGTTGGTCGCCTGGGCGATGAAGATCGCAGCAATCGTATAGTAGATCGCCTGGCGGTCCGGATTGAAGGTCAGGCCGGATGGAATGATCATTCCTGCGACCGGTTTTGACACGCCGGCTTTCTCCATTTTCGAGATCATCTGTGGCAGCACCGATTCAGATGAACTGGTGCCCAGCACCGTGAACAGTTCTTCCTTGATGAAACGCAGGAATTTCCAGAGGCTGAACCCGCTGTAGCGGCATATCGGCCCGAGTACGAAGATCACGAACACTGCGCAGGTCAGGTAGACGCAGGCCATCAGTTTGCCCAGAGAAAACAGCGAACCGAAACCATATTTGCCGATGGTGAAGGCAATTGCGCCGAATGCGCCGAGCGGTGCCAGGCGCATGACCATGTTGACGATTCTGAACATGCCCTGCATCAGGCTGTCCAGCGCATCGACAAAAGGTTTGGCGCGCGGACCTACCTGAGCCAGAGCGATCCCGAGCAGGATCGAGAACAGCAGGATTTGCAGAATATTGCCCTTGGCGAATGCGTCGATGATGGTGTCGGGAATGATGCCCATCAAAAAGTCCATGAACGACGAATGCTTCGCCGCGCTGGTGTAGGTGCTCAGGCTGGAAGAGTCCAGCGTTGCCACATCAATGTTCATCCCGGCACCGGGTTTGAATACATCCACCACGACCAGACCAATGACCAGCGCCAGGGTCGACACCACTTCAAAATAGATCAGTGCCCGAAACCCGACGCGGCCCAGCTCCTTCATGTTTTCCATGCGCGCGATGCCGGACACCACTGTCAGGAAAATCACTGGTGCGAGCAGCATCTTGATCAGCTTGATGAATGCATCGCCGATGGGTTTGAGCGCTGCGCCGGTTTCCGGTGCCACAACGCCAACGATGGCGCCTAGAATGACCGCGAGTAAAACCTGTACGTACAGTTTGCCTAGAATGCTTTTCATGACCGGGTCCTGAGTTTTTATTGTTGTCAGGAAATGCCCGGAGACTCGGCAGGCCGGTCTCCGTGGCGTTGTACCGCCATACGACGATGATCTGGCGAACGCGCCTCAGCGGTTGATCAGTTGCAGTACCGCGTCGGTGACCTGCCTGGTGGTGGCCGTGCCACCGAGGTCCGGGGTATGCAGACCGCTTTCGGTGACCGCCTCGATGGCCGACATCAGGGTCTTGGCCGCTGCCGATTCGCCCAGATGCTCAAGCATCATCGCAGCGGTCCAGAACGTTGCAATCGGGTTGGCGACGCCTTTGCCGGTGATATCGAAGGCCGAGCCGTGAATCGGTTCGAACATCGACGGGAAGTTGCGGCCTGGGTTGAGGTTGGCGGTAGGGGCGATGCCCAGACTGCCGGACAGGGCGGCAGCCAGATCGGAAAGTATGTCGGCATGCAGGTTGGTGGCGACGATGACATCCAGCGACGATGGCTTGAGCACCATGCGCGTGGTCACGGCATCCACCAGCTCCTTGTCGATCCTGACGTCCGGGAAGTCCTTGGCCACTTCGTAGAAAATCTCGTCCCACAACACCATGCCATGGCGCTGCGCGTTGGACTTGGTGACCATGGTCAGGTGCTTGCGCGGGCGAGTGCGCGCCAGTTCGAAAGCGAAGCGATGAATGCGCTCTACACCGGCCCGTGTGAACACCGAAACCTCGGTTGCGACTTCCTCTGGCAAACCACGATGCACGCGCCCGCCATTGCCGGAGTACTCGCCCTCGGAGTTTTCGCGAACGACGACCCAGTCGATCTCGTGGCCGTTGTGCAGCGGGCTCTTTACGCCAGGCAGAACGCGCGCTGGACGTACGTTGGCGTATTGGTCAAAGCCCTGGCAGATCGGCAGGCGCAAACCCCACAGGGAAATATGGTCGGGTACATTCAAGGCACCCACTGCGCCGAAGAAAATCGCATCGAATGTCTTGAGTTCGGCCAGACCGCCTTCAGGAATGTAGTGGCCGTTCTTCAGGTAGTTATCCGAATTCCAGTCAAAGTGTTTGAAGGTCAGGTCGAAGCCGGATTTTTTCGACAGCGCCTGCAGGACTTCAACACCTGCGGCGATCACTTCCACGCCAATGCCGTCGCCGGGTACTGCTGCAATGTTGTAACTGTTCATGGTCCACTCCACTGTCCGGTGCTTTTTGTTGTGCCTGCGAACGCTCTGTTCGACAGGGTGTGGACGGAGTATATGTAGTGAACCGGAACGTATGAGTTACTCGAAATCACTACATAATTAACTTTGAGTTACCAATGAACCAGACACAGGACCTGTCGTTTTTCCATCTGTTGGCTCAGCAGGGCAGTCTTGCCGCGACAGCCCGCGAACTGGGCGTGACGCCGCCCGCCATCAGCAAACGCTTGAGCCTTCTGGAAGCGCGGCTCGGCACACGCCTGGTGAATCGCACCACGCGGTCCATGAGTCTGACTGCCGAGGGCGAGTTGTATTTCAGCCATGCGGCGCGGATTCTGACCCAGATCGATGAAGTCGAGCAGTTGATCACCAGCAGTTCTGCCAGCCCCAAAGGACTCATAAGGGTCAACGCTTCACTGGGTTTCGGTCGCCGCCACATAGGCCCTGCACTGGCGGCTTTTTTTGCCCGTTACCCCGAGGTTCAGATCCAGCTGGAAATCAGTGACCACCCACTGGATTTGGCCATCCATGGTTTTGATCTGGGCATTCGTTTCGGCAGCCTTCCGGACGCGGCCTTTCATGCGCGCAAGATCGCATCCAATCGGCGTCTGCTCTGCGCATCACCGCTGTACCTGGAAAAGCACGGTACGCCGACACGTCTGGCGGAACTGCAGCACCACAATTGTATTTTTCTGCGTCAGAACGAAACACCCTACGGGGTGTGGAGCTTCAGCAACGGGGGGCGTACGCAGAACGTCAAGGTTCATGGCGCATTGGGCTGCAATGACGGTGAGGTCGCGCTGAACTGGGCGCTGGAAGGGTTCGGCATTTTGCTGCGGGCTGAATGGGACATTGCCCGGTACGTGCGCAGTGGCCGTCTGCGTCTGGTGCTTGAAGACCAGACACCCACTCGGGCGGACGTCTACGCGGTCTATCCGCAGCAGTTGCATTTGTCCGCCAGGGTGCGTTATCTGATCAATTTTCTGGTGGAGCGTTTTGCCAGTCTGGATCAGGTTGTCCCGCTGCAAGACCCGCATTGAGCTCTGGAGGTCAGCAGCCCTTCGAAGCAGCTCCGTCCTTTGGTACGAATGCAGCCTTGTCGCCTGGTTTGGTAATGACGTAAGCGCGTCGCCACGGCTGGTCGTCGATCAGTTTCCAGCGATGGCCAGGGCCGGTGGTGTCCTGTGCCAGTAATATTTCCCCTGGGCGCAGTACGAAATTCTCTCCACCCGTGGTGGAAAATTCGAGCGTGCCTGAAAGGGTGATCACGTATTGCTCTTCCGGTGCGGCGTGCCAGTCATATTGCGAGTGCGCCGGGGTTTCCTTGAAGTGCAGGGCGTTGACATCGGTCATTGCCTTTTGATCAATCGAGCCTTCGATGACGTGTGACAGATTGTCGGGGCCTGTGCACAGCCTGTATGCCTTGATGCCCTCGGTTACAACAATAGGTGGCTTCTTGGTCGCGTAGGCTGAGCTGACCGGCAACATGACTGCTGCGGTGATGGCTGCAAGGCCTGCCAACTGGCAAGCCGTCGAGCGCATCAGGCGAAAACGATTGTTCGATTGCATAAAACGTTCCTGAGCACGACAAACTGCATAAGCCCTGATCGCCAGTCGTGGTGATCGAAACAGGGGCTGGGCAGATTCGCCCACGCAGCGGATCGAACCACATCCGTTAACGGTTAAAAATTATCTTTAGTTTCATGTTGCCGGGTGCCGCGGCGTCTACCTGTTGTCATATTCATCTATGTCACCCGCCACCCTGAGTTTCCTTACGCTAATGACTCAATCAGTCAGGCTTTCAAGGAGCCTCGGATGCATCCCAGAAAAAGAATTGAAAAACGGTCCGTTGACCATCATCCCGGCATGCCAGCGTTTAGCGTGCCTTTCGATCATCCTGATGATGCGGCGCGCTATGCCCATGAGCGGATCGGCAATCGGCGTGACCGTGAATACGGCGGCTTTATTCTGGTTCGCAAGGATGGCAAGTACGTTGCGACCGAACCCATGAACGGCAGCCGGTTCAGCTTTGACCCCAACGAAGTCTTTCCGCGCAACGATGAGGAGGGGTATGTGCTCTACCCGCAAGGGTATGACGACTATGCGATTTACCATTCTCACCCGTCACTTCAGGCCGGGCTTGAAGAATGGCCGGAGCGTGAAAAGGTTACTTACCCGAACAGTTTTTCAGCGGGCGACATCTATGCAGCGATCGATGACCAGGAGGTTTGTCCGGCGACTTATCTTTCCGGACCTGACGGCTCCTTGATCAAATACACGCTGTCCCGTTCTGCCGCCGAAGACACGCTGTTCGCGCGCGTAGCCGGACCGCCAGGCATGCCGCACCTGAGTGAACTCAGTCAGATCCACAAGGCGCTGCAGAACCTCACCATGCTGCCCAGTGATGTAGTCCGGTTGCTGGCAGGTGCCGGGAACCTGGAAGTGATAGTGCCCAGTCGTCTGTGGGGGCGGGTCGGGAAAGTGTCTAATGACTGGCGCCCTTATCCGGACGATGCCGCCACTCGCACGCCTCCTGTGACATCGCCTGCAAGCTGCGCCGTGCAATGGCCACCCAGGCCTCTGAGCCTCAGCGTGCCGTTTACCCGTGCTGATGAAGCTGCACGTTACGCGCACGGCCGGATTTGTACTCGCATTCATTCGCAGATCATCGGTTTCCTACTGTTCAACCCGGTAACGCGCGCTTATCTGATCGCCGAGCCGATCCTTGAAGAGGGTGCTCCGGTCTACGCACCCTGTTCGGCGTTTCACCCCGATGCTTACTACCGGCCTGCATTACCTGATGGCTATCGTGTTGACGGCATGTATTTTTCATCTGCCAACCTCGTAGCTGAGGGCGGGCGTGAAGTAGTGAGTGATTTCTTCGACCCGGACGATCTGCATCGCATGTTCAGTTATCGGTACAAGCCTGCACAGCGACCCAAAGGCTCGCCAATTCGTTACGGCTTCGAGATGTCGGCAGTTTATTTCTCGGCAGCCGATGGTGCGCTGCTCGCGTACACACCCAGCCGGTCCGACGAGGAGCTTCGGCTTTTACGAAGCGTATCGCGCGTGTACTCGGGGGCTGAGTCCATCCAGGCGCAACTCGCCGCAGGTACGATCAATGTGCAGGACTTTGTTCGCGCAGTGGCACGAGCCGGGCACCTGCGCGTGCTGCAGACCAGTAAGCGCTGGCCTCATGCCGGGGTGGTCAGCCCCGTGTCATGAGCCCTTCGCTGCAAATCCGCGTGTTTCCCGTGCGAATCACAAACTGAACTCCAACTGAACAATCCAGTGCCGCGCCGGGAAAACCTTTGGATACCTGAACTTATCGGCGTTTTCTCCCTCTCATGCCGGTAGCCATTGATCGCGGCTGCCTGATAAGCTCGCGGCTTTACTCGTTTGCCCTTTTGGCGCATGAACAAGGAATTAGCATGAAACAGCATCGGTTGGCAGCGGCGATTGCCCTGGTCGGTCTGGTACTCGCAGGTTGTGACAAGCAAGCCAGCACCGTAGAGCTGAAAACTCCGGCACAAAAAGCGTCTTATGGCATCGGTCTGAACATGGGCAAAAGCCTGGCTCAGGAAGGTATGGATGATCTGGATTCCAAGGCTGTGGCCCTGGGTATCGAAGACGCAGTCGGCAAGAAAGATCAGAAACTCAAAGACGAAGAGCTGGTTGAAGCCTTCTCGGCCCTGCAGAAGCGCTCCGAGGAGCGTCTGGCCAAGATGAGCGAAGAGGCTTCGGCCGCTGGCAAGAAATTCCTCGAAGAGAACGGCAAAAAGGATGGCGTGGTCACCACTGCTTCCGGCTTGCAGTATCAAATCATCAAGAAAGCGGATGGCGCTCAGCCTAAGCCTACCGATGTTGTGACTGTTCACTACGAAGGCAAACTGATTGACGGCAAGGTCTTCGACAGTTCCGTTGAACGCGGCAGCCCGATTGACCTGCCTGTAGGCGGCGTTATCCCGGGTTGGGTCGAAGGTCTGCAACTGATGCACGTAGGCGAGAAGATCAAACTCTTCATCCCTAGTGATCTGGCGTACGGCGCGCAGAGCCCGAGCCCTGCGATCCCGGCAAATTCGGTACTGGTTTTTGACCTTGAGTTGCTTGGCATCAAAGACCCGGCAGCTGCTCCGACAGCTGGTGCTGATGCTGACGAAGAAGAGGCAGCTCCTGCCGCTTCCGCTCCGGCCAAGAAGTAACGCACTACCTGGCTACAGAAAACGCCCTGTCTCGACAGGGCGTTTTTGTGTCCGGCTTATTTCCCGAACGCTTGGCCATTCGGGCAGTCCCACTATCATGGAAGCGCGCAGTAGCATTGTCCGACAGTCCGGCAAGGTAACGGCACTCGCTTGAGCGAGGGGGCGGTTTCACACCTTTGTAGCTTTTTTGTGAGTAAAAAACGCCCGATTTGACTGTGGTCCCCCGATAACGGGGAGTTCAGGCATGAAAAAAGCCACTGTTCACAAGGTTATCCACAATTATTGTGGATAACCTTGCGGTACCGGCCAGGCAGGTTCGCCGGATCTGCTTTTATCGAAAGACATTTTGCTGAACGGGAGTGGGTATGAAAGCACCGTGGAATTTTATTCGTTATCTGCCCGGAGCCCGGCGTCTGCTGGCAGCGGGGCGACTGCCAGGGTTGTTGTTTGCTGTCGCACGCAAGGGCAACAGTGAAGGTAATCGTCTGGGCAAGCTCAAGGAAGATCTGCGTTTGCTCCAGGCCTTGTGTCTGGCTTACTGGCGTGGTGAGTACCGAAGCATCAGTCCTAAAGCCATTTTGTCCATTGTCGCGGGCCTGATGTATTTCCTTAGCCCGCTGGATGCTATTCCTGACTGGATTCCAGGCTTGGGTATGTTCGATGACATCGCAGTGCTGGCCTGGGTCACCAAGCATTTGAGCGACGAACTGGATGCTTTTCGTGCGTGGCGCGAGCAGCAACCGCCCGAGAAACTCATCGTGGTCGAGCAGCTGCCCAAGACTCAGGCGCTGCTGGAGAAAGAGCGGGGTAAGGTGTAAGTCTCACTGATTGAACACAAGCCATAGCGTTCCGCTGTTAAGATGCCAGCCTATGAATCAAGCCTGATCAGTGTGCGGTCGTGTAGTACAAGGTGACTCTATGGATCTTCAAGTGATATCCCGTGACGGTGAGCCGGAATATGCAGTGCTGCCCTTGGCTCAGTACCAGGCACTGCTGAAGGCTGCCGGGTTGGTCGGCAAGCCGCGCCAGGAACCGGTTGCATCGACTTCCGGCATCGCTGCCGGTGAGCTTCCAGGGTTCGATGAGTTGCGGGCACTGCGCGAGGCCAAAGGTCTTGAAGTGGCCAGCCTGGCGCGTACGGTCGGCATCAGTCCGTCTTATCTGGAGTTGATCGAGAATGGTACTCGTCAGCCGGATGCTGCAATAAAGCGCAGCCTGGCATGGGAGCTTGGAGTGCCGGGCTGGCGAGGCGAGTCGTGAGCGTGCGCATCAGCCGTCAGCATTGGGACGGTCTGCTCAATGAGCTCGATCAGGCGCGCCGCCAGCGTCATCTGCTGACCTATCGCGCGTTGGTCGAGCGTTTGCAATTGCCCAGCCCAGCCATGCAGACCCTGACCGCAGCCCTGGAGCATCTGGCCGCCATGGACGCCCGCGCGGAACAGCCTTTGCGCAGCTCGCTGGTGATCAGCCAGGGCGCAAGCCGCTTGCCGCGCCCAGGTTTTTTTGAATGCGCAGAGCGTCTCGGACGCTTCTCTGGCCCGTCAGATGGCGTCGCCGCCGCTTCGTGGCACGCCGCCGAAGTGGTTCGGGTGTTTGAATACAGCTACCCGGAAGTGGAGGTGCAGTAGCGATTCGGCCCCCGAATTTTCAGTGGCTGTATCGACCCCTTCGTGAGTAATGCGGATCGCCGCCCGGTCACTCCCACGACAGCGAACCTGAGGGAGCGAGCTTGCTCGCGAAGTCGCACGTTCAGCTCATTTATCCTCACGCTTGTACCAATAAATCCAGCCGCGTCGAATCGATCACATGAATGCTCGCGCCAGCAACGTCCTTGGCGAAATGTTTGGCTTGTGAGGCCAGGTCGGCCAGCTGGCTGGCATCGACCAGCGTGCAGCTTTCTTCGTGCAGATGCACTACGCCAATCGACAGCGATAACAACGGGAATTCCTGACGCTGCCCCTGTCGGTTGAGGGCGACGAAGCAACCGGCTTCCAGATGCTCCGCGCGGTAGAAACGTCGGCATTGATTCTGGAAATCATCCAGCAGGGTTTTCAGGCGGCGCTCCCAATCCTCAATGCCCAGCACCATCAGAAAATCATCCCCGCCGATGTGTCCGACAAAGTCTCTGCTTGGGTCGATACGGTCGTTCAGACACTGCGCGAGACACAGCAGCACTTCATCGCCACGGGCGTAGCCGTAGATGTCGTTGAAAGGCTTGAAGCTGTCAATGTCCACATAGCAGATCACCGATTCGCGGCCCTGTTGCAGCAGACGCATCAGGCATTGCTGGATCGGAACATTGCCGGGCAGCAGGGTCAGCGGGTTAGCGTAACGTGCCTGCTGGATTTTCATCTCGGTAATCAGCTTCAGAACATCGATGACCCGTCCCAGGCCCAGATAGGTACCGTTGGAGATGATGATGAAATCCTCTTCGATGCGCTGCCGGGCTCGGCTGGTCAACAGTCGGCTGACCTGTTGCAGTGACTGGCTGACTTCCACGGCCAGAAAGTCATCACTCATCAGGCGGCTGATTGGCTTGCGGGCAAACAGTTCGGTACCAAAGGGCTTGAGCAGTGCCTCGGACAATGAATGCCTATGGACGATGCCGCAGGGCCTGGCCTCGTCGTCCAGCACGGCCAGCGAATTGAGATTGGCCTGCCTGCGAAACGCTTCCAGCACCTCAGCTGTGGGCGTGGACTGGCTGACTGATGGTTGCGGGTTGAGCAGGGCAGAAAGGTCTGCCGCTTCTTCGTTCAACGGCGCGCTGGTGGTCTCTGCCTTGGGCAGCATGGCGCGGGTGTCGCGTGGTGGGCGCTCTTGCGGACGGGCAAGCAGATAGCCCTGAACCAGATCCACGCCCATGTCCTTCAGCGCCGCCAGCTCTTCGGGCAATTCGATGCCTTCGGCAATCACGGTCGCTCTGGAAGCCTTGGCCATCTGCAGCATGGAGCCAACAAACTCGCGTTTCACCGCATCCTGGTGAATTCCGTCGATGAAGTGCCGATCGATTTTCACGTAGTCCGGGCGCAGCTCCGACCAGAGTCGCAAGCTCGAATAACCGGCACCCAGGTCATCCAGCGCGATGGAGAAGCCCATGTCGCGGTAGTGGTGCAGCGCGTTGTACAGCAGGTCGAAATCATCGGTGGGCATCTGCTCGGTCAGTTCGATGACTACATCCTTGGGCGCGATTTGATAACGGCGCAGCATTTCCAGGGTGCGGCCCGGTGGATGAGACGTTTCGAGCAGCGATTCGGGAGAGACGTTGAGAAACAGCTTGCCCGGCAACTTCTGCTGGCTGAAACGCCGGCAGGCGCTGTCACGGCAACTCAGTTCCAGCTCACTCAGGCGGCCTGCCTGTCGAGCGATGGAAAACAGGTTCAGGGGCGAATGCAATGCGCTGTTGGACGGTCCGCGGGTCAAGGCTTCATAACCCAGAATGCGACGTTCCGATAGCGACACGATAGGCTGGAACAAGCTGTGCAAATCACCACGAGCCAGAATCGAACTCAGTGTGCTCAACTGCTCGGTTAGGGTCATGGTCGTCTCAAAGAGAATAAAAAAGGGCTGAGCGCTTGCGCGTTCAGCCCCGTATTTCACGACAGCTTCATGACTGTTTGATGACGTTGAAGCTAAATGGCCATCAATGAGTCTGTCTTATTTTTTTGCCACAGCGGCGCTTAGCCCCAGATAGTCGATCAGAATACGCCCGGTCTCTGCCAGGTAGGCATCGTCCTCGGGTTTGGTTTTCTCGTCTTCCACCGGCAGCGCGTCTTCGTCTTCCTTCTTCAACTCTTTGAGCGGCTCTTCACCCTTGGCCTTGCGGCGGGTGTTTTCCAGCGCGAGCTGCTTGCTTTCGATGGACGCATGCTCGGCACGACGGTCGGCTTCATTGAGGCTGACCGTTTTTTCGTTCATCAGCTTCTTGGCCAGCGCCAGACGGTCTTCAATGAACACGAACTCGGCGTCTTTCGCCGAACGTGCTTCATGACGCGCCTGCAACTGCGCCAGGAACGGCTTGAACGGGTCGATTGCCGGCTTGATCGCCGGTTTGATGCTGTCCCACGGCATGGCCTCGGGCAGCGCGCTCTCGCCGATTTCCTTGGTATCGATCAGCGACGGGTAAGTGATGTCCGGCACTACACCCTGATGCTGGGTGCTCTGACCGGAAACCCGATAGAACTTGGCCAGAGTCAGCTTCAGTTCGCCATGATTGAGCGGCTGAATGGTCTGCACGGTGCCCTTGCCGAAGGTCTGGCCACCGATCACCAGCGCACGGTGATAATCCTGCATCGCGCCAGCGAAAATCTCAGATGCCGAAGCGGACAGGCGGTTGACCAGCAAGGCCATAGGGCCTTTGTAGAACGCGCCTTTGGCTTCGTCTTCCAGCACATCGACCTTGCCGTCGGCGTTACGCACCAGCACGGTCGGGCCCTTGTCGATGAACAGACTGGTCAGCTCGGTCGCTTCCTGCAACGAACCGCCACCATTGTTACGCAGATCCAGTACCACACCATCGACCTTCTCGGCCTGCAGCTCGGTAAGCAGTTTCTTCACGTCACGGGTGGTGCTCTTGTATTCCGGATCGCCAGCACGGTAGGCCTTGAAGTCCAGATAGAACGCAGGGATGTCGATGACCCCGAGTTTGTAGTCCTTGCCATCCTGTTTGAGGTGCAGGATCGACTTCTTGGCCGCCTGTTCTTCGAGTTTCACCGCTTCACGGGTGATGGCGACAATCTTGCTGGTCTGGTCATTCGGCGCATTGCTGGCCGGGATGATCTCCAGACGGACCACGGAACCTTTCGGACCGCGGATCAGCTTGACGACTTCATCCAGACGCCAGCCGATCACATCGACCATTTCCTTGTCGCCCTGGGCAACGGCCACGATCTTGTCGGCTGGCGCGACCTGCTTGGTTTTGGCCGCAGGTCCTGCCGGGACCAGACGCACGATTTTCACGTTGTCGTTATCGCTCTGCAACACAGCGCCGATGCCTTCCAGCGACAGGCTCATGTTGATGTCGAAGTTTTCCGCGCTGTCAGGCGACAGGTAGTTGGTGTGCGGGTCATAAGACATGGCGAAAGTGTTGATGTAGGCCTGGAAGATATCTTCGGCGCGAGTCTGGTTCAGACGGGCCTGCTGATTCTTGTAACGCTTGGTCAGGGTTTCCTGAATCTTCGCCGGATCCTTGCCTGCGATCTTCAGGCGCAGGACTTCATCTTTTATGCGCTTGCGCCATAGCTCGTCCAGCTCGGCAGTGTCCTTGGGCCATGCGGCGTCCTTGCGGTCCACCAGCAGGGTTTCCTTGGTATTGAAGTCAAGCTTGTCGACGCCCTTGCTCAACTCAGCCAGCGCGAAGTCCAGACGCGCCTTGATGCGGTCCAGGTAGCGCTTGTAGATAGTGAAACCCGGATTCAGGTCGCCACTTTTGAGGAAGTCGTCGAACTGGAACTGCCATTTGTCGAATTCGGCAATGTCGCTGGCCATGAAATAGCTGCGCGAGGGGTCCAGTTGCTTGATGTAGCTCTGGTAAATAATCGCTGAACGCTTGTCGTCCAGGGGCGGCTTGCTGTAGTGATGTCGTTTGAGCAGCTCAACCACGTTGAGGCTGGCAATCACTTCGTCGCGGTCCGGCTGAAGATTATCCCAGCTGTTGGCGGCAAAGGTACTGGCTGACATCGGCAAAACGCTAAGGCCGACAAACAGTGCGAGGGCAGTGCTGGGGAATAATTGCTTCATGCTGATTCGACGCGAGGACAATTGATAACGCATATTAGGCCGTCTTTGAGGTCGCCGGTTCCTTCGGACCCGGCCGCATAATGCAAAAGCCCGGGCAAAACAGCCACGGGCTCAGTCTGGACTCACTATGGAGGCACCGTGAAGGCATTGCAAGGCGTTGAAGGACATGTGGAATGGGTCGAGGAGCCGAGTCCGGCCCTTGATGTGGGGCAGGTACGTATCAAAGTGGCTGCGGCAGGTTTGAATCGAGCCGATCTGTTACAGCGCGAGGGCAAGTATCCGCCGCCGCCCGGGGTCACTCAAACGCTCGGTCTGGAGTGCTCGGGGGTGATCGCCGAAGTGGGTCCGGGTACGTCCTGGGTGGTCGGAGACCGCGTCTGCGCGCTGTTGGCGGGCGGGGCGATGGCTGAAGAAGTGGTGGTCGACGGGCGACACGTATTACCGGTCCCGGAAGGGCTGTCGCTGCATGAGGCCGCCGCCATCCCTGAGGTGTATGCCACCGCGTGGCTCAATCTGTTTCAGCTGGCAGGCCTCAAGCCGGGTGAAAAGGTGTTGTTGCACGCAGGCGCAAGTGGGGTTGGTTCAGCCGGTATTCAGCTTTGCAAAGCGTTCGGCAACCCGGTCTGGGTCAGTGTCGGTTCGACCGAGCGTCTGGCCTATTGCGTCGAACTGGGAGCACAGGGAGGCGTAGTACGTGGCGAAAGTCTTGAAGGCCTGAACGATTTTGCACCGTTCAACGTCATTCTCGACCCGGTGGGCGCAAGCTACGCCGAACTTAACGTCAAACTGCTGGCTCTGGACGGTCGCTGGGTGCTGATCGGTATCATGAGCGGGCGCGAGGCGCAGGTGGATCTGGCGCACGTGCTGGGCAAACGTATCCAGTTGATGGGTTCGACCTTGCGCAGTCGCGATGACACATTCAAGGCCGACCTGCTCAGCGACCTGGGCCAGCACGTCTGGCCGCTGTTCACTGAAGGCCGCCTCAAGCCGCAACTGGCGAAATCCTTTGCGATCAAGGATGCCGACGCTGCGTTCGAAGAGCTGGCGACCAACACGGTATCCGGCAAGATCGTGCTGGTCATCGACGAAAGCCTGGTCTGACCCGTCGGTGCCTCTGGACTCAGCTCCAGTCGTGCACCGGCCAGCCTGCTTTCTGCGCGTGTTCCAGTAACACGGCATCGGGGTTGACCACATTGGGGTGGTCAACCTTGAGCAGCAGCGGCAGGTCATTGCGTGAATCCGAGTAGAAGCTCGCCCCCTCAAGGTTTTCCCCTTCGGCGTCCAGCCATTCCATCAGGCGCGTGATCTTGCCTTCCCGATAGGTCAGCACGCCGACCGTGGCACCGCTGTACACGCCATGTTGCACGTCCAGTTCGATACCCAGCACTTCTTCGATCCCGAGGCGTTCTGCGATGGGTTTTACCAAGTGCACACCTGACGCCGAGATCACCAGAATCCGGTCGCCTTTGGCGCGATGCTGAGCAATACATTTGCAGGCGTCGCTGTAGATGATCGGCTCGATGACGTCCTCAACCCACGGGCCGACCAGATGATCGATTTCTTCAGGCGTACGGCCAGCCATGGGTTCAAGGCTGAACGCCATGTAGTCTTCCATTGCCAGCTCGCCTGCGCTGTAGGCGGCCATCAGTTCGTCGTTGCGCTGCATGAACGAGGTTGAGTCGACCCAGCCCAAGCGACCCATCTGCTCGCTCCAGAGCGTGGCACAGTCGCCGCCGATCAGGGTCTCGTCCAGGTCGAAAATTGCCAGGGGCATGTGCGTTTCTCCTAAAAGTCTGTTGAATCAGCTGTCAGCTTCACGCTTGGCGTCTTGATCGGCAAGTGTGTGGCGTTATCCGTGCAGAACAAAATCAGTTCAGAGCACGGTTAGTTCAGAGCACAGAGCGCCGACGGTTCGATGTTCAGTGTTACACGCCTTCCATCCGGGTGCAGGTCGTCGGCGCTGCGGTTCAGTACGTCGACCACCAGTTCCACGCCGCGGGCCTGTATCCGGTAGCGGATGACGTTGCCGAGCAGACTGTGACTGCGTACTTCGCCTTCCAGTTCGCCGGTCAGGCTCAATTGGATCGATTCAGGGCGAATCGCAATGCGGCTGGTGATCGGGCGTTGCATCAGGCGTGTGGCATCTTCGGCTTCCAGCAGGTTGTAGTTGCCGATGAAGCCCGCAGCGAACACGTCAACCGGAGCGGTGTAAAGGGTTTCTGCGTCACCACTCTGCACGATCCGGCCTTCGTTCATCAGGAAGATGCGGTCGGACATGGTCAGCGCCTCCTCCTGATCGTGGGTCACGAAGATCGTGGTAAGGCCCAGCTCGCGCTGAATGGCGCGGATCTGCTCACGCAGGTTTTTGCGAATTCGCGCATCCAGTGCCGACAGCGGCTCATCAAGCAACAGCAGGCGTGGGCGAGTGACCAGCGAGCGCGCCAGAGCCACGCGCTGGCATTGCCCGCCGGACAACTGATGCGGGTAACGCGTGGCAAAGTCGTGCAGCTCGACCATGCGCAGAATATCGGCAACGCGCTTTTCGCTGTCGGCCGCACTGACTTTCTGAATCCGCAGGCCGAACGCGACGTTTTGCTCGACGGTCATGTTGGGAAACAGCGCGTAGCTCTGGAACACCATGCCGATGTTGCGTTTTTGTGGAGTGAGCGGCACCAGGTCAGTGCCATCAAGCAGGATGCGCCCGCTATTGACCGGTGTCAGCCCGGCAATGCAGCGCAATAACGTGGACTTGCCACAGCCGGACGGGCCGAGCAAGGTGACAAACTCGCCTTTCGTGATACTGCAGTTGATGTCGCTGAACACTGACGTGCTGGCATAGCTTTTCTGCAGGTTTTCAATGCTGACAAAACTCATTTCAGTCTTTGTCCTTATTCAGTCGATTGGCGGCCCAGGTCAGCACCAGCACGAAGAGGAAATAGGAAATCACCAGCGCGCTGTTGAAGTGACCGCTGCTGTTGCGCATGTTGTTCAGGTAGACCTGCAAGGTTTCATAGCGGGTGCCGACCAGCAGGTTGGCGAACACGAATTCGCCAAACAGGAACGAGAATGACAGCAGCAGCGCGATCATCAGGCCCTTGCGCAGGTTAGGCAGCACGACCATGAACGCTGCTTGCCAGGTACTGGCGCCGAGCAACTGGGCGGCGTCCATCAGGTCCGTGAGGTTGATGGCCTGCAGGTTATTGGTGATGGCGCGGTACATGAAAGGCAGGGCAACAGTGAAATAGCAGCCGATCAGAATCCACGGCGTGCCGACCATGGCCATGGGGCCTGAGCCATAGAGTTGCAGCAGGCCGACCGACGAGACCACGGGAGGCACGGCGAACGGCAGCAGGATCAGGATGTTCATCAGCCCGTCGAGGCGCGGGAAGTAGTAATGCACGACAAACAGCAGCGGCAGAATCAGCACCACCGAGAGTATCAACGCGCCGACGCATACCAGTAGTGACTGGCCGAACGCCGCCAGAAAGCGCGGATCGCTCCACAGCGCCACGTACCACTTGAAGGTCAGGCCACTGGGCAGAATGGTCGCCGACCAACTGGTGGAAATCGAGTACAGAAAGGTCCCGGCCAGCGGTAATAACAGGATCAGGAACAGCAGGTAAACCACGGTTTTGTGATAAATGCCCGCATGCCGTCGTTCAGCGCGCGACATGGTAGCTCCTCTTCAACAGCCACTGATGGACGACTGTGACCAGAGTCATGAGGCCGACCAGAATCATCGCCAGAGCGCTGGCCATGTTCGGGTCAAGGGTGATATCGCCTGCCACCATCGCGGCAATGCGGATCGGCAGCACGTTGAAATTGCCGGTGGTCAGGGCGTACACCGTGGCATACGCGCCCAGCGCGTTGGCCAGCAGAATCACGAACGTACCGAGCAGCGCAGGGGTCAGGACCGGCAGGCCGATATAGCGCCAGAATTGATAACTGCTGGCACCCAATAGCGCCGCCGACTCGTTCCAGTCCTCGCGCACCGCGTCAAATGCCGGGTAGAGCAGCAGCACGCCAAGCGGGATCTGGAAGTAGGTGTAGAGGATTATCAACCCGGTCTTGGAGTACAGGTTGAAGTCATCAATGATCCCGGTTTGCTTGAGGATCAGGGTCAATGCGCCGTTGAAACCCAGCAGAATGATGAACGCGAACGCCAATGGAACGCCGGCAAAGTTGCTGGTCATGTTGGCGAACGAATTGACGAAATCGCGCAGCCGCGAGTCTACCTTGCGCAGCGAATAGGCACCCAGCACAGAGATGATGATGCCGAACAGGCTCGACCAGAAGCTGATCTCCAGGCTGTACTGGATCGCCTGCCGATAGAACTTCGAGCTGAACGCTTTGGTGAAGTTTTCCCAGCCCCAACCGGCGTCGCTTTGCAGGCTGTGAATCGCCACCCAGAGCAGCGGCGCAATCTGAAACACAATGAAGAACACGGCAAAGGGCACCAGGCACAACAGCCCCAGCCACTTGCCTCGGGAAAATCGGGTCAATTGAGCATCTCCCGGCAGACCGGTTTGTCGTGATGTATGCCGAGCAATTCGCAGATGGTGCCGCACAGGTCGGTCTGGCGTGGCGCTGCATGGACATTCAGGCTGAACGCATCACCCAGCACGAACAGCGGCACTTCGCGTTCCTCCGGCAGCAGGCCATTGTGCGAGCGGTCGTTGTTCATGCCGTGGTCGGCGGTCACCAGCACTTGATAACCCGCGTCCAGCCAGCGTTGCAGGTAGTCAGCCAGAATGATGTCGGCATTGCGGGCGGTGTTGCGATATTGCGCAGTGTCGAGGCCGTGCTTGTGCCCGGCGTCGTCGATGTTCATGGGGTGAATCAGCAGAAAGTTCGGTGCATGTTTCAGGCGCAGGCTTTCAGCGTCGGCGAACAGGTGCGAGTCCGGGTAGTGATCGGCCCAGTAGAACAGCCCGTGCTGAATGGGTAGTTCCGTTGCCTCGGTATGACGATCGCGTGCCGTGTCGAACGGCGTGCGGTTATACAGCTCGCTGAACCAGTGATAGGCCGCCGCTGCAGTGGTCAGGCCGGCGTCACGAGCGTAGTGAAAGACGCTACGCTGGTTAGACAGGCGGGAAACGTTGTTATGCACGATGCCGCTGTCGATAGGCGCGACCCCGGTCAATATGCATTCGTACAGGGGGCGGGAGAGGGCGGGTAGCTCGCATTCCAGCTTGTAGAGCGCGGCGCGGCCAGCATCATGCCAGGCTTGAAGATGGCCCATTGCGTGGCGGGCCACGTCGTAGTTGAGGCCATCAAGCACGATCAGGATGACGTTGTGTTTCATGGGCGACTCGCTTTAAAAGAACGGGCGAGTCTGGCTCGCCCGATGTACACGACTTCATCCCTGAGCTGCAGGAGAGAATCAGTTCATCTCGATGATGACCTGCTCGTTCCACTTCTGAGGCAGCGCTTTGGAGGTTTTTTCCCAGGCATCCGCGTCCTTGATCGGCTTGGCATTGAGGTATTGCTCATGCGGCAGCAACTGGGCTTTCACGTCGTCTGGCAGCTTGATGTGTTCAACGCGAATCGGACGCGCATTGCCTTTGGCCAGGTTGATCTGACCGGCATCGCTGAAGGTGTATTCACGCGCCAGTTTGGCGGCGTTCGGGTGCTTGGCGTATTTGTTGATGATGGTGGTGTAGCCGGAAACCACCGAGCCGTCCGACGGGATCAGCACCACGTAGTCATCCGGTTTGGCCATCTTGGCTTTGTAGTTGAGACCGTTGAAGTCCCAGACCACGCCGACCTCGATTTCGCCTTTTTCGATGGTTTGAATGGTCGGGTTGGCCAGTGACAGGCGTTTCTGCTTGGCCAGGTCGGTGAACAGTGCCAGGCCTGGCTCGATGTTGCTTTCGTCGCCTTTCATGGCAATGGCTGCGGCCAGTACGCCATTGGTTGCTTGCGCGGCAGTGCTCACATCGCCAATGGAAACCTTGTATTTGCCGGTTTTCAGGTCGGCCCAGCTTTTCGGTATTTCAGAGCCGTGCAACAGGTTCTTGTTGACGATAAAGGCGATGGTGCCGGTGTAGGCCAGCGCCCAATGGCCGTCCTTGTCCTTGGCCCAGTCCGGAATCTGCTCCCAAGTGGTTGGCTTGTAAGGCTGGGTCACGCCTTTGGCAACGGCTATAGGACCGAACGCGGCACCCACGTCGCCGATGTCACCGCTGGCGTTGTCTTTCTCCGCATCGAATTTGGCGATCTCCTGGGCCGAACTCATGTCGGTGTCCATGTGCTTGAGGCCGTATTTGGTTTCCAGGTCTTTCCAGATGCCACCCCAGTTAGCCCAGTCATCCGGCATGCCGAGACTATTGACCGCACCTTCAGCCTTGGCCGCAGCCTCCAGCGTTTTAAGGTCTGTGTCCGCAGCCATGACCAGCGAACTCATTGCCATGGCTGAACCGAGGAGTGATGCCAACAAAAGATGTTTCATTCGGAGCTCCTAGTGCACTTCTTGCAAGAAGTGTTCGTTTCGGATTGTTTGGTCTAGATCAGCAATACCTGAGCCAAGTTAGGCTTTTTGCATGACATTTTCGTGTCGTGTTCAGTGCCAGAAGCTGTTTTTAACGTGGTTCGGCAGTGCCTGGCGCTAAGCGTAGACCATGGGATCATGCTTGCTTTTCAACGGTTAAAGGCCTTTTTTCAGAGCAGTTGGCATGGATCGTGTTTTGTTATGTCACAGAATGGTCATGTGCCCGGCCTAGGCTTGAAGCAATGGAGTTAATGGCGTCGGTTGCACTGAGGTGTGCCCCGCAATAGAGCTGGTCTAGTCCAGACGGATACCGGAATGCGCGACGATGTGCCACGGGCGGTAACAACGATTTGCAGTGCTCTGCAGGAGCAGATCGAACATGGCTTGTTGCCGCATGGCAGCAAGCTGCCTGCGGAACGCAAGCTTAGCGAGGTGTTTGCTACCACCCGTATCACGTTGCGTGAGGCCCTCGTGCAACTGGAGGCGCAAGGGCTTATTTACCGTGAAGAGCGTCGCGGCTGGTTCATTTCCCCGCCACGACTGGCGTATGACTTGATTCGGCGCAGCCATTTTCACGCAATGGTCTGCGCGCAGGGAAGAGTGGCTCACACTCAGCTGCTGTCGGCACGTCTGCAACCGGCTTCGGCGATGATCTGCGAAATGCTCGAACTGCCTGCGCTGTCGAGCGTGATCCAGATCTGCCGCGCCCGGCGTATCGATCAGCGGCTGGTGCTCTATGTCGAGCATTACCTGAGGCCGGAATTATTCCCCGGCATCCTCGATCACGACCTGAACGAGTCACTCACCGAGCTTTATGCCCGCTGTTATAACCTGCATTACGGACAAGTACGTTTCGATATGGTCCCCACGGCACTGCATGCCGACGCTGCAGCCGCCTTGAAGGTTTCCCTGGGCAGCCCCGGCCTGCGTATTGCAAGAATAAACTATGACCAGCGTGATCGACTGATTGATTGCGATCTTGAATACTGGCGTCATGATGCTATCCATGTGCGCGCCAATGTGCGTGGCAAGTTGTAGTTGAGTGCGGCTCTTCAAAAACTCCGGGCATGCGGCAAGTTTCAGTAAATTAATATCGGTGTATTCAGCGCGTTGTTAGTTGCGGGTGCCAGCCAGTAAGACGTGACCTTCCTCTTCATTGAAAACCTTGGCTGTGCGGGCCGCTCAGGTCGAGTGCGTGCGCGCAGACGTCCGGCTTATTTAAAAATTTAATGAGAAAATAACTTTAAGCTGCAAAGGGGTGAGCGTAATTTAAAAAGTTTTTGAGGTGAAAAAGTTAAGGTTTTTTTATTCCGGTTGTCGAAAATAAATAGTAAAAATCCGTATTGATTAATATTTATTAGTTGGGTGTGATACGTTTTTAGAGCGTCATTGCGCGTGGTCGGTAAGTGGATTGCCTGGCGCAGTTTCGCGTGTGGGATGTGAAGGTTGATATCGTAGCTGGCCGTTAACGTGTGAATTGATGAGTGCGGCTACTTTCATTTAAAGGATCTATGAGGGCGCTGTAATGAATCTTGAAAAAGCGTTGGTATTACGGACATGTGCAAATAACATGGCCGATCACTGTGGTTTGGTGTGGCCCGTTTCAGGGACCGTTGAGTGCAGGCACTGGCAACCCACAAAAGCACATGAAAATGGACTGGCAGGTTTATTGTGGGGTGTTGGAACCAGCGCCTTTTTGAGTGTTCATGCCGATGCGCGATGGGTTGTCTGTGAAGTGGCCGTTGCCGACCTCATTGCGTTGTCCGAGAGCGGAATGGTGAAATTCCAGCGGGCGCAAGTCGTTCATGTCGGTGACAAAAGCAGTGCTGCACATTACCTCTTGATGCACCGGGCCGAGACTGTCAGAAATTTTGTGTTCGGGCATAACATGTAGCTAGAGGTGCATGTATGCCGACCAAAAAGAAGTCCGCCAATGCAACAGCGAGGGAGTTGCCCTCGATTCCCCAAGAGCTGATCGAGCAGTTTGTTAAAGGCCCGATGAGCGCCGAAGCCATTCAAGACGCGTCCATGGCGTTCAAGAAGGCTCTGATCGAGCGTGCGCTAGGCGCCGAGCTGGGTCACCACCTTGGTTATCCTCAGGGCGCGGAGCGCCCTGAGGAGTCGACCAATCAGCGCAATGGCAAAAGCAGCAAGACGGTTCTGACCGACGACGGGCCGCTTCGCCTGGATATCCCCAGAGACCGCGATGGTAGCTTCGCCCCGATCCTGATTCCCAAGCACGAACGCCGTTTTACAGGCTTCGACGACAAGATAATTGCCATGTACGCCCGGGGCATGACGGTGCGTGAGATCCGCGCTTTTCTATCTGAGCAGTATGGAACTGACGTGTCCCATGACTTCATCAGCTCAGTCACCGATGCGGTCATGGAAGAGGTGGGCGCTTGGCAGCAACGACCCTTGGAACCGATGTATCCGGTGATCTTCTTCGATGCGTTACGGGTCAAAATCCGGGACGAGGGGTTAGTGTGCAACAAGGCTATTTATCTGGCGCTGGGGGTATTACCTGATGGCACGCGCGACATTCTGGGTATATGGATCGAGAGCACCGAGGGTGCCAAGTTTTGGATGAAGGTGTTCAACGACCTCAAGACTCGTGGCGTTGAAGATGTTCTGATCGCCGTCACGGATGGCCTCAAAGGAATACCGGAGGCGTTGGGGGCGGTTTTTCCTGCCACGACGCTGCAAACCTGCATCGTGCATCTGATCCGCAACAGCTTGGACTATGCCGCTTGGGATAAACGTCGGGCACTGGCCAAAGCACTCAAGCCGATCTACCAGGCGATCAATGCCGATGTGGCTGAGCAAGAGCTTAACGCCTTTGAAGCGGGCCCCTGGGGCAAGCAGTATCCGACTGTAGTTGCTGCATGGCGTCGCGCCTGGGATCGGGTTATACCGTTTTTTGTTTTTCCGGCGGGCATTCGCAAAGTGGTTTACACGACCAATGCCATCGAGAGCATCAATGCCCAGTTACGCAAGATCATCAAGACTCGAGGGCACTTCCCGACCGATGAGGCTGCGACGAAACTGATATGGCTTGGGTTGCGCAACATCACCGCCAACTGGGGTCATGCGGCACACGACTGGAAAGTGGCAATGAATCAATTTGCGATCCTGTACGGAGACCGATTTACCAGACCGAGCTGGTAAAACAAGGGCCTGCCTGACGGCAGGCCCTAACCAGCCCGAACACAAAAAAACTGATACTCCCGAGGGCCAGTTACTCATCGACAAGTCCCCCTGCGGCTGTCGAGGTTCGTCCGGCCAGTGGCGAGCTTGTTGTCAGTCATGAAGTATTTGACGTGGCATCAGTGAGTGCCGCTGTCGGCGCGGATGGCAATCTTCCCGCCGTCACCACGCAGACGCTGCAGACAGCGACCTACGGCAGCACGTTGATTGGTGACAGCCACAGCCAGCTTGTCGCGGGTTACGGCAGCACCGAAACGGCGGGAAGCCATAGTGATCTGACCGCTGGGTACGGCAGCACCGGCACGGCAGGCTCCGACAGCTCGCTGACTGCAGGTTATGGCAGTACGCAAACTTCCGGGAGTGACAGCTCGCTCAGGGCTGGTTATGGCAGTACCCAGACTGCACAGGAAGGCAGCAACCTGACCGCTGGGTACGGCAGCACCGGCACCGCAGGCGCGGATAGCTCATTGATCGCCGGATATGGCAGCACCCAGACATCAGGTAGTGACAGCGCACTGACGGCAGGCTACGGCAGTACGCAGACTGCGCAGGAGGGCAGCAACCTGACCGCCGGATACGGCAGCACCGGTACCGCAGGTTCCGACAGCTCGCTGATCGCCGGTTACGGCAGTACGCAAACGTCAGGAGGGGACAGCGCACTTACGGCAGGCTACGGCAGTACCCAGACTGCGCAGGAGGGCAGCAACCTGACCGCTGGGTACGGCAGCACCGGCACCGCAGGCGCGGATAGCTCATTGATCGCCGGATATGGCAGCACCCAGACATCAGGAAGTGACAGCGCACTGACGGCAGGCTACGGCAGTACGCAGACTGCACAGGAAGGCAGCAACCTGACCGCCGGATACGGCAGCACCGGTACCGCAGGTTCGGACAGCTCGCTGATCGCCGGTTACGGCAGCACGCAAACTTCAGGAGGGGACAGCGCACTGACGGCGGGCTACGGCAGTACCCAGACTGCACAGGAAGGCAGCAACCTGACGGCTGGGTACGGCAGCACCGGCACCGCAGGCGCGGATAGCTCATTGATCGCCGGATATGGCAGCACCCAGACATCAGGAAGTGACAGCGCACTGACGGCAGGCTACGGCAGTACGCAGACTGCGCAGGAGGGCAGCAACCTGACCGCTGGATACGGTAGCACCGGCACAGCAGGCTCTGACAGTTCTCTGATTGCCGGTTACGGCAGTACGCAAACGTCAGGAGGGGACAGCGCACTGACAGCGGGCTACGGCAGTACGCAAACCGCACAGGAAGGCAGCAATCTGACCGCCGGATACGGCAGCACCGGCACGGCAGGTTCCGACAGCTCGTTGATCGCCGGTTACGGCAGCACGCAAACCTCTGGAGGCGACAGCTCACTCACAGCGGGCTATGGCAGTACCCAAACGGCTCAGGAAGGCAGCAACCTGACGGCTGGGTACGGCAGCACTGGCACGGCAGGTTCCGACAGCTCGTTGATTGCCGGTTACGGCAGTACGCAAACCTCGGGCAGCGGCAGTTCGCTCACTGCAGGTTACGGCAGCACCCAGACTGCCCGTGAAGGCAGCACCCTGACGGCCGGATATGGAAGTACCGGGACAGCCGGTGCCGACAGCTCGCTGATTGCCGGTTACGGCAGCACGCAAACGGCCGGCGCTGACAGTAACCTGACCGCAGGCTATGGAAGCACGGGCACCGCGGGTCATGAGAGCTTCATCATTGCGGGCTATGGAAGTACGCAGACAGCAGGCCACAAAAGTATTCTGACCGCTGGCTACGGAAGCACTCAGACTGCCAGGGACGGTAGCGACCTGATCGCGGGCTATGGCAGTACTGGAACAGCAGGTTCGGGCAGTTCGCTGATCGCAGGGTATGGCAGCACCCAGACCGCGAGTTACAGAAGCATGCTGACCGCCGGTTATGGGAGTACTCAGACGGCCAGAGAGTACAGTGACCTGGTCGCAGGTTATGGCAGCACTTCAACGGCAGGCTCAAACAGTTCGCTTATCGCCGGATATGGAAGCACCCAAACGGCGAGCTTCAAAAGCATATTGACTGCCGGTTATGGGAGTACCCAGACGGCACAGGAACGCAGTGACCTGGTCACAGGTTACGGAAGCACGTCGACTGCGGGTTACGCAAGCTCCCTGATTGCTGGCTATGGCAGTACGCAGACGGCAGGCTACGAGAGCACGTTGACTGCGGGTTATGGCAGTACGCAAACGGCGCAGGAACGCAGTGACCTGGTTACAGGCTACGGAAGCACTTCCACCGCAGGTTATGCAAGTTCGCTGATCGCGGGTTACGGCAGCACGCAGACGGCAGGTTACGAGAGCACGTTGACTGCGGGTTATGGCAGTACGCAAACGGCGCAGGAACGCAGTGACCTGGTTACAGGCTACGGAAGCACTTCCACCGCAGGTTATGCAAGTTCGCTGATCGCGGGTTACGGCAGCACGCAGACGGCAGGTTACGAGAGCACGTTGACAGCCGGTTATGGCAGTACGCAAACCGCGCAGGAAAAAAGCTCGCTCACCACCGGCTACGGAAGTATCTCCACCGCCGGCTATGAGAGTTCGCTGATCGCGGGTTACGGCTGTACGCAGACGGCAGGCTATAAAAGTACGCTCACGGCAGGTTATGGCAGTACCCAGACTGCCGAGCATGGAAGTTCACTGACGGCGGGGTATGGCAGTACGGCAACGGCCGGGCAGGACAGCTCATTGATCGCCGGTTATGGCAGTTCCCTGACCAGCGGAATCCGAAGTTTTCTGACGGCAGGCTATGGCAGTGCGTTGATCGCCGGACTTCGCAGTGTGTTGATTGCCGGTTATGGCAGCAGTCTCACATCGGGCATTCGCAGCACATTGACTGCGGGCTACGGCAGTAACCAGATTGCAAGTTATGGCAGCTCGTTGATTGCGGGCCATGAAAGTATTCAGGTGGCCGGACACAAAAGCATGCTTATCGCCGGCAAGGGCAGTTCGCAGACCGCAGGTTTTCGCAGCACGCTGATAGCCGGTGCAGGCAGCGTACAGCTGGCAGGTGACCGCAGCAGACTTATCGCCGGTGCAGACAGTAATCAGACGGCGGGGGACCGCAGTAAACTACTGGCCGGTAACAACAGTTACCTCACCGCTGGAGACAGAAGCAAGTTGACCGGCGGGCATGACTGCACGTTGATGGCGGGAGACCAAAGCAGACTGACCGCTGGAAAGAACAGTGTGTTGACAGCAGGCGCTCGCAGCAAACTTATTGGCAGTGAAGGTTCCACGTTATCGGCAGGAGAAGACTCCACGCTTGTTTTCAGGCTCTGGGACGGTAAGCGGTACAGACAATTGGTGGCCAGGACGGGAGAGAACGGTGTTGAAGCCGACATTCCGTATTACGTGAACGACGATGACGATATCGTCAATAAAACCGACGAGGACGATACCTGAGTCACGTAACCGGGTTATTCGTACTGAATCATCGACAGTGTACGTCGGTGCGGTTCGGGACATGATGTCCCTTTATAAACGAATCAACGGTGTACGGCACAAAGGTGCCAGGGGTAAAACCGATAAAACCTGCGTTGTTTTTTATGTGTAAGCCGCGAAACTTTATTTTTTCAATCAGGGTATTCGGCCGGGCGTCAGAACTGTTACGCGGGAGCAGCACGCCGCCCCCACGAGAATCAATCATTGCAGGCGTTATGGCAGCTCGTGGCTGGCATAGAACGCGCTCAATACCTTGACCAGATGCGCCAGATCATGACTGCCAGCCAGTTCGCGAATCGAATGCATGGCGAACGTCGGCAGGCCGATGTCTACCGTGCGGATCCCCAAATGGCTGGCGGTGATTGGCCCGATAGTCGAGCCACAGGCCATGTCGCTGCGCACCACGAAACTCTGCACCGGTACTTCTTCAGCCATGCACAGATGGCGGAAGAAACCGGCCGTTTCACTGTTGGTGGCGTAACGCTGGTTGCTGTTGACCTTGATCACCGGCCCGGCGTTGAGCTTGGGACCATGATTGGCGTCATGTTTTTCGGCGTAGTTGGGGTGTATGCCGTGGGCGTTGTCGGCCGATATCAGTAGCGATTTCTGAATGGTCCGCACGTAGTCTTCGCTGCTCGGCAGCAGGCGCTGGACGATCTGCTCAAGCATTGCGCCGTCTGCGCCACAGGTCGACGACGAACCGACTTCTTCATGATCGGTGCATACCAGCAGAGCGGTTTCGTCACTTTCGCTGTTCAGCAGTGCTTGCATCCCGGCATAACACGACAGCAGGTTATCCAGGCGTGCGCCTGCCAGGAAGTCCCCATTGAGGCCGACAACGGCGGCACTCTGTGTGTCATAGAAACTCAGCTCGTAATCGAGCACCACGTCTGCATTCAGCCCGTGTTCGCGGGCCAGTTGATCAGTCAGAAGCGCACGGAAGTCCGCGCGTTCGTCGCCAGCCACTTGCGCGAGGATTGGCGGCAGTTCGTTTTGCGCATTGATCGCCCAACCTTCATTGGCAGTGCGGTTCAAGTGGATGGCCAGATTGGGAATCACGGCAATCGGCAGCTTGAAGTCGATTAACTGACTTTCAACCTTGCCATCGCGGCGGAAGGTGACGCGACCTGCCAACGACAGATCACGGTCAAACCACGGTGCCAGCAGCGCGCCGCCGTAGACTTCGACGCCCAGTTGCCAGAAGCCCTGACGTTGTAGTTCCGGTTGCGGTTTGACCCGCAGGCAAGGGCTGTCCGTGTGTGCGCCAACCATGCGAATCCCGCCGGTGAGTGGCGACTGACGGCCCATGCGGAAGGCGACGATAGAGGAGTCATTACGGGTGACGAAGTAACGACCTCCAGTTTCTATTGCCCAGGTATCACGTTCATCCAGCCGCTGAAAACCCGCAGCTTCGAAGTGTTGCACGAGGGTGGCGGTGGCGTGGAACGGGGTGGGAGAAGCCTTCAGAAAATCGATGAGGCCGTTGTTCAACTCTGCGCGCATAAATAGCTCCAGACAGCAATGGCGCGAGTTTACCCCATTGGCTCAGTCGTTGCCGCTGCCACAGAAACGCTTTTCGACCGTGAAGGAGCCTGACGAAGTTGAGCCGGAAACCGGAGCCACAAGGGCCTTGCTCACTTCGGTCCCTCAAAGTGAGTCGCCGAGGGGGGAAAAGGTAACTTGAGCCGAACGCCAATCCACCTGAAGTCGCAGAACCGCTGTGTGACGCGGAGCGTCACGAACTGCATGCCTACGCGGAGCGCAGGCACGATAGTCTAAGCTGACGCACAGCGCCGAGAGTAAAAGCGCTTTTCAACCGCGGTGGCACTGACGACGCAGAGTGCGACGTTAGTGACGGCTGAGTCCTGGCGCTGATCCGGGGGTAGCCTGGCAGGACGCCAGGCTAGCCGCACCGGGCCATGGATGGCCCGTTGCGGCGACCCCCGGATCAGTGACAGGGCGAAGGAACCCGACGAAGTCGGGCCGGAAACAGGAGCGGGGGGCTTTGGTTACTTTGGCCCCATCAAAGTAACTCGCCGAGGGGCGAAAAGGTGACTTAAGAGGGTGTAGACAAAATCATGTAGTGAGTCGGCGCGCGAGTATTCGAGCCTCGGCCAACCAAACCCATGCCTCGCTTACCGCAAAAAGGCGATCATGATGCATGATCAGTCGCCGAGCTCTCTCATTCCAGGCATGAGTTCGCTCCACTACCCATCGCTTGGGCATGACCACAAATCCAGTCTGAACAGGCTCCACGGAAAATAGATCGCCTTGTTCAGAGTGCCATTGCCCTGTTCTTCTGTTATTCGGGCCACGGATCACTTGAACATCGATAGCGTGCAGTTGATGGGTGCGCTGTGCCCATTTTCCTGCGTACGCACTATCAACAAAAAGCGTGCTCAGTGACGGATATTTTTCCTTCGAGTACGCCACCGCATCATCCGCCGCGTCACGATCCTGCACGCTTGCAGCACTGATACTGACAGCCAGCAGCAGGCCCAATGTATCGACAATCAGACTTCGTTTACGCCCCTTCACTTTTTTGCCTGCGTCGTAGCCGCTGTCACCGCCTTGAGGAGAACTGCGGGTCGACTGTGAATCCAGGATCGCTGCTGACGGGCTGTCAGCGCGTTCTTCCCGCTCACGCCATTGAGCTCGCAAGCGATCATGCATTTGCTCGAACTTGCCTTGAGCGCTCCACCGGCGGAACGTTTTGTAGACATTGTCCCAATGAGGAAAATCGCGGGGTAGCATTCGCCATGAGCACCCCGTGCGTACGACATAGCAACAGGCTTCCAGCAACGTGCGCCGAGAGTGAAGCGGTGGCACTCCTCGTCCGCCCTGGCTTTCAAACAGGTCGGCGACCAGTGCCCACTCGGTATCTGTCAAGCAACTCGGATATAGCTGCTCCGGCAGTTGGCGGCGGTGGGTTTCATTGTAGCCATAGGCTTTATTAGGTTCAGGTGACTGAAAACTTCCCTTGGCCCGCTGCTTTACACGCGTAATCCCTGCCATTTTCAACGCTTTTGCAAAGGTGTCGGGATGCGCAGTGATACCGGTTTCGGCGAAGAATACGAGCGCCAATTCGGCCTGGCTGGAATAGGGCTGTGCATGAGCGAGTTTCACCAGCACGGGATAGTGCTCGGCGGCAATCGAGCGAGGACGTCCGGTTTTAGGCATGGCTTGAGGGCTATTCAGACAAGGGAGTGAAAGTTTAATTTATTTTGTCTACACCCTCTTAGGTATAAGGCAAATCGCTGTGATGTGCTGATCTGGTATGTATTCAAGAGGGACACCCAGTCCGGTGATCTCGACCGCTCCGTAGTTATCATCAGTGTAGAAGAACTCTTCGGTCTCATCCAGCTCAAGCCGGGTGTAGGGTAGAAGTTCGGAAACTAGACTCCCAAGTCCTATATCCCCAGGGAGAGTTCCTTTGTAAATATGGTTTTGAGCTGCGTCTCCAGAGAAACTAAAATTATAAATCTTTATAAAGGTAACTCTATCGCTTCTCAATGAAATGGACAGCGCTGGTGTACCCTTGAGTAGTCTGTTTATTACCGTGTCGTCAGAAAGCGAGAATGCGTAGCCACTATCGCCATCTGAATCAGGCTTGTAAATTTCCACCTCTAGAATTGGTGAATCTCCGAACTGATACAGTAAACCCTCTTCATCCACCACATACCGAGAGAGCACAGATTTCAATAGTTTTGCACTGGCATACATGGGGATGCCAGCCAGCGATTTACATGGAATAATAGGCGCTTTCCATGAGATTTTAAAATCTTCAGTTGACATGGTTCTAACCTCCTGGTTTCTTAAATAGGTTTGCATTCATGGTTGCTCGTCCGGTACTACGCATATTGCCGTAATGATCTGGTTGGGTTTGTCCTCTAGGGGAACACACCAACCTGTGATTTCAACCTCCCCATAAAGTCGGTCTGTATAAAACCACTCTTCGCCTTCATCGAACTCTAGTTGCGTCAGAGGGAGAAGATCCGACACTGGGCTGCCTAGCTTTACACCTCCTGGTAAAGATCCTTTGTAGATGAAGTCACTTGCAGGATCGTTCGGAAAGCTGAAATTATATACGGTTAAAGTAAAGACTTTTTTGTTTCTGACTTCAATAGATAAAGCAGGTGTTCCTTTAAGATTTTTATGTATTATTTCATCATCGGAAAGCCTGAATTGATAGCCGCCGTCGCCGTTATCATCCATGGAATATAAGTGTAAACGAAGTGTCGGGCCATTTTTGAATCTATATAGTTTATCTGTGGTGTCTATGCGATAGCTAGATAGTATTGTATCGAGTGCGCCAGCACAGGCGTTTAACGGTATGCCAGCCAGCGATTTGCATGGGACTATCTCTGCTTCCCATGAGATTTTAAAATCTTCAGCTGACACCTTTGTATCTCTGTGAGTGGCGTATATCTGATTTCATTTAGATACAATAAAAATAGCTGAGATGTGCTGATCTGGTATGTCTTCAAGAGGGACGCCCAAGCCCGTGACTTCGACCTCACCATATTTGTCGTCAGTGTAGAACCACTCTTCGGCTTCATCGAACTCAAGCTGTGTATAGGGTAGAAGCTCGGAAACTAGACTCCCAAGCCCTATATTACCAGGGAGAGTTCCTTTGTAAATACGTTCAAGGGCGGCATCTTCAGAAAAACTAAAATCATAAACCTTCAAGGTGAATACTTTGTTTTTTTCAATTGCAATTGATAGCGCGGGAGTGCCTCTTAATAGCTTGTTTATTATGTGGTCGTCATGAAGTGAGAATTCATAGCCCCCGCTCCCGTCGCCGTCTAATTCGTGCATGGTTAAACGTAGTATTGGTGAGTCTTCAAATTGGTATAGTGAGTTTTTTTGGTTGACTAGGCATCGCGGTAGTGCAAGCTCAAGCGAATTTGCACTGGTACCTAGCGAAATTCCCGAGATTGATTTATTCGGGGTTGTTGGTGCAGTTGACGAGATATTTATGTTTTCATTGGTGTTTTCAATTTTCATCATGGTTGGGTATTGTATCCTATGTAAATAGTAATTTTAGCAGTCTGCAGTCTGTGCAGAAGCTGCTGGGATGATGCATATACTATTTATTATTTGTTCTGGTTGTTCTTCGAGCGGAACACCCCATCCGCCTATTTCGACTTCCCCATAGTTTCTGTCGGTGTAAAACCATTCTAATTCTTCGTCAAAATCCAGATCTGTAAAGGGTATAAGTTCAGATATCTTGCTGCCTAAAGCTAGCCCGCCGGGTAGTTTTCCTTTGTAGATAAATTCCTCTGCGGAGTCGCCAGGAAAACTAAAGTTATATACTTTTATAACGAAAACTTTTTTATTTTTTATCACTATGGATAAAGCGGGTAATGCTCTATTATTTAAGTCTACGACACACTCATCGAAAAGAAAAAACTCGTAACCACCATCGCCGCTGCTGTCTAATTCAAATTTTTTTGATTGAAGGATTGGAGAGTTCTCAAATTGATATAAATGCTTATTTCTGTCAATAACGTATTTCGCTAAAGAGCACTCTACTAATTCCGCATTGATGTGCAACGGTATTCCTGCTAAAGATTTGCAAGGTACAATTGGAGCATTCCATGAGATTTCAAAGTTTGAATTTGACATTATTCGGGTATCCAAGTGTTGTTTCCAGGGTTGAAAATTACCTTTTGTCCTTCTGGATTTAAAAAGATAGTGTTGTTATCATAGTTTACTATGTTTTTGCCTAAGAATTTTGGTCTGTAGGTGGTAGGATCTACAACTTTTATTTTGCTGCCGTCGTTAAGTGTTATTTTGTAATACTCGCCAATGTGTTCTGATTTAAGTTTTTTGTCGAGGGTAGAGGGGCTGTATTGAATTTTCTTAATTCCCGTTGCGCTACCTTCAATTTTAAACGTTTGTGAGTTAAACGATGAACTTGCTCTAGGCGGCACATCAGTTACTTTAGCGCCATCCATAGTAAACGACTGCTTGATATCCTCTATCGTTTTTCCCCAAATACTCTCAGGTTTGTCCACGATGTTTCGAGGTATACCTGCCTGTTCAGCCAGGTCCTCACGCAAACCGTCTCTGGCCAGGGCGGAGGTTGCCGGTATTTCATCTGGCATCTCTTCTGGAGGCTTCGGCTTCTCGTAGACCGGTTCAGGTATTGGTTCGGGATTTTTGACCATGTCGTTGCTAGCGGTTGACGGTCGGCTAATGCTGTCAGATTTGAGCTCTGCCATTTTTAGCGGCGTTGAGTCCGTAACCCGCAATTCTGGATGAGCCAGCAGCTTCTGCTCATTGCGAGCCAACCAACCCGCAATTTGTTTATTAGTCATGTCCGCTTGAAGCTTTGCGCTACGTGCCGCAATGCCATCCAGGCTGCCTACGACCCCTGCCTTGATCTGACCTCGTGTGATGTAGGTAACAATGGCAGTCAGTAGGAGCATGACTAATTGCTCCTGACCTCTGGCAAGTTGCCGCGCGGCTGCGTCTATACGCTCATCAATCAACCACGCAGAAGCGCCTGTGGGATCGAGCCCCGGCGGTTTGACACCTTCCTCTGCGTTCCAGGCTGTGATCATGCCGTCATAAAGGGTTGCGAGACAGGCTGGGAGGCCTTGATAAAAATAATCAGCGATGGCTGAAAGCCCCATGCCCAGCAGAATCAGGTTGCCGACCTGTAAGCCTATGCCGCTGCCTGCTATGGCTCCTAGTACAGCGCCCGCTCCGAACGCTAGCGACCCAGCAGCACCACCAACAAGAGTCCCGACCGCCACGCTGCCGCCCATAATCATGGCGACCTCTTTGACCAGTTGCAGCAAGACAGGAAGGATTTCCGTAATGTCTATGGAAGCCCATTTGCGCATCAGATTTAGCTGGATGATTGGGTAAGACTTGGCCATCGCCAGCTTCACCGACTCAATGCGGTTTCCGCCGATACTGCCGAAGGCCAATGTGGCCTCGTTACTGACTCGTCGAGTGAAACCGTTCCAACCATCGAAAGCGCTTTCCCAGCCTTGATCGAAAGACTGATTCAGATGGTTGAATTTGTTATCGAGGGTTCGCTCGATGTCGTCCCATTTGGGGAAGTTGGCTAAAAGATCCATTCACTCATCCCTGTCCTTGAAAAAGGTAAGTCCCGAGTCTCGATCCCTGAGCCATCGAATTCTAACGTGCCCGATAAGGTTTCGGGTGACACCATTTTTCTCATCAGAGTAACGAATAGCAATGATGTCAATAAGTCATCATTCGTGATCGTAAGAGGCGTATGGACTGCTGTGCCTTGAATTATCGGCGTTTTTTCTAAGCATTTCGCTTGGAAAGTTTTTGGTGGATCATCAAAAAAGAGACGTGGCGCACCTTTGGTGGACTGCTCGCGTGTCTCATCCAGAACGGTCGCTCTCGGGGCTTCGCTTTACCCATGCTGGCAATCTAGATACTGTTTGGCTTTATAGATGAACCTGTCCAGGTAAAAAAACCTCTAACCGTTTGGAGCGCTATAGGTTCACTGACTTCTCCTGGAAAATCTGGTGATTTACTACATGATCTTCCTGTGGAAAGGACCCAAAAGATTGAAGCTTTAATCAAGCTTATCCCTAAAAATGGCGGGTCGCGCAAAGATCTACCCGTTGAATATTGGCTTCCATGTCACATTAGAAAGCCGGATGGGTACACAGATGTATATGGTCGGATGGTTTGGGAGACTGTGTCGCCTACGATAACAGGTGGATGTATCAGCCCATCAAAAGGTCGATTTCTTCATCCTACGCAAGATAGGGCTATAACTCTTAGAGAAGCAGCTCTCCTTCAAACCTTTCCAAGGAAATATAAATTTTCTTTAGCTAAAGGACGCTATTCAGTTGCACTTATGATCGGAAACGCACTTCCTCCAGAATTTATAAGGCGTCACGCGCTAGAGTTTAAGAAGCATATAAGTTATTTTAACTAAGGAGTGGTTAGATATGGCTGAGTTTGAGATGAAGTTTGATCCGAGAACAATAGAGCATTTAGGTGTAAGGATGTACTCCACCTTGCCGCCCGCGCTAGGAGGGTGTAGACAAAATCATGTAGTGAGTCGTCGCGCGAGTATTCGAGCCTCGGCCAACCAAACCCATGCCTCGCTTACCGCAAAAAGGCGATCATGATGCATGATCAGTCGCCGAGCTCTCTCATTCCAGGCATGAGTTCGCTCCACTACCCATCGCTTGGGCATGACCACAAATCCAGTCTGAACAGGCTCCACGGAAAATAGATCGCCTTGTTCAGAGTGCCATTGCCCTGTTCTTCTGTTATTCGGGCCACGGATCACTTGAACATCGATAGCGTGCAGTTGATGGGTGCGCTGTGCCCATTTTCCTGCGTACGCACTATCAACAAAAAGCGTGCTCAGTGACGGATATTTTTCCTTCGAGTACGCCACCGCATCATCCGCCGCGTCACGATCCTGCACGCTTGCAGCACTGATACTGACAGCCAGCAGCAGGCCCAATGTATCGACAATCAGACTTCGTTTACGCCCCTTCACTTTTTTGCCTGCGTCGTAGCCGCTGTCACCGCCTTGAGGAGAACTGCGGGTCGACTGTGAATCCAGGATCGCTGCTGACGGGCTGTCAGCGCGTTCTTCCCGCTCACGCCATTGAGCTCGCAAGCGATCATGCATTTGCTCGAACTTGCCTTGAGCGCTCCACCGGCGGAACGTTTTGTAGACATTGTCCCAATGAGGAAAATCGCGGGGTAGCATTCGCCATGAGCACCCCGTGCGTACGACATAGCAACAGGCTTCCAGCAACGTGCGCCGAGAGTGAAGCGGTGGCACTCCTCGTCCGCCCTGGCTTTCAAACAGGTCGGCGACCAGTGCCCACTCGGTATCTGTCAAGCAACTCGGATATAGCTGCTCCGGCAGTTGGCGGCGGTGGGTTTCATTGTAGCCATAGGCTTTATTAGGTTCAGGTGACTGAAAACTTCCCTTGGCCCGCTGCTTTACACGCGTAATCCCTGCCATTTTCAACGCTTTTGCAAAGGTGTCGGGATGCGCAGTGATACCGGTTTCGGCGAAGAATACGAGCGCCAATTCGGCCTGGCTGGAATAGGGCTGTGCATGAGCGAGTTTCACCAGCACGGGATAGTGCTCGGCGGCAACGATAGTCAGAGCAGCTGTATGACGCGGAGCATCTGCACGATAGCCAGCGTGTCATTCAGATCAGAAAGGCGCGGGGCACTCGAAGGTCAACCGCTCGCCGGTGCCCGGATGGGTAAAGCTCAACATGCTGGCATGCAGGCACAGGCGCGGGTACGCCGCCAGCGCTTCGGGGTGGGCATACAGACCATCGCCCAACAGCGGATGACCGATCGACAGCATGTGCACCCGCAGTTGGTGCGAGCGACCGGTAATAGGGGTAAGTTCGACCCGACAGTAGGTGTCGTGACGTTCGACGACTTTCCAGAATGTCAGCGCGTGTTTGCCACCCTCGTGATCCACGACATGCCGGGGCTTGGTAGGCGGGTCGTAGCGTAACGGCAGGTCGATACTGCCGCTGTCCAGCGACGGCTGGCCCCAGCACAGTGCGGTGTAGGCTTTTTCGGTTTCGCGATCATGAAACTGACGCGACAGCTCGCGGTGCGTGTCTGCATCGCGGGCCAGCAGGATGATGCCCGACGTTTCCCAGTCCAGACGATGGACGATGCGGGCTTCGGGGAAGCCGTTTTCCTGCAGGCGGGTAATCAGGCAATCCTTGTTGTCATCGGCGCGGCCGGGGACGGAAAGCAGCAGGGTAGGCTTATCGATTACCAGAACGGCTGCGTCCTGATAAATGATGCGGATGTTCGACAACGGCATGCAACGGCCTCGAAACACTAGAAACGCCAACGGCGGTAAGGGCGCAGCTTCCTGAGAAGTGCGCCGATACCGCCGCAAGCGACTGCCTGATCAGCGATCTGGCAGGGTGATATTGAGTTCCAGAATCGAGCAGCTGCCTTGGCTTTCCAACGCAACCTGAACTTGATCGGACTCGATATTGACGTATTTACGGATCACTTCCACCAGCTCTTTCTGCAGTGCAGGAAGGTAGTCCGGGGTACTGCGCTGGCCGCGTTCGTGCGCAACGATGATCTGCAGACGCTCTTTCGCTACCGAGGCCGTGCTTTCTTTTTTGCGGTCACGAAAGAAGTCAAAAATATTCATTAATTACCCCCGAATAGACGTTCAAAGAATCCTTTCTTCTGCACATCCAGGAAGCGATGTTCCCGGTCTTTGCCCAGCAGGCGGTCAACGGCATCGCTGTAGGCCTGGCCAGCATCGCTCTGGTCATCGAGGATGACCGGCACGCCCTGGTTGGAGGCTTTCAGGACAGCCTGGGATTCGGGGATCACGCCGAGCAGGGTAACAGCAAGGATTTCCTTGACGTCTTCCACACCAAGCATTTCGCCCTTGCTGACACGCTCAGGGTTGTAGCGAGTCAGCAGCAGGTGTTCCTTGATCGGGTCTTCGCCGCGTTCGGCACGACGTGATTTGCTGGCCAGCAGGCCCAGCATACGGTCGGAGTCACGCACAGAGGATACTTCGGGGTTGGTCACGACGATCGCTTCATCGGCGAAATACATGGCCAGGTGAGCACCGGTCTCGATACCTGCCGGCGAATCGCAGACGATGTATTCGAACGATTCCTTCAGCTCCATGAGGACTTTTTCAACGCCCTCCTTGGTCAGTGCTTCCTTGTCACGGGTCTGGCTGGCAGCCAGCACGTACAGGCCTTCGATCTTCTTGTCCTTGATCAGCGCCTGTTGCAGGTTGGCTTCGCCATTGACCACGTTGACGAAGTCATACACGACCCGACGCTCGCAACCCATGATCAGGTCGAGGTTACGCAGGCCGACGTCGAAGTCGACGATGACTGTCTTGTGACCACGCAATGCGAGACCGGTACCGATAGCGGCGCTGGTGGTGGTCTTGCCCACACCACCCTTGCCGGATGTAACAACGAGAATCTTGGCCAAGGTGTATCACCCCTAGAGGAAAAGGACATTAAGTCCCTGAAGAGCATCTCCTGGCGCCGCGCCCGTCGAAGCATTGTGTCAATTCTGGGGACTGATTCCGGAAAGGTAGCGTTAAGCTATTACTTTCAACTCATATACCCGCTGAAAAGCAGTGCTTGTCAGAACTTCCTGCCGCCTTCACGACGGTTTCGCGACGAATCAGAGATACTTTGAAAATTGCGGCAGTATCCGTTAAAGACGAATGATGTTCAACACATCACCTGACAGGCTGACCTGGACCGGCGAGCCCCATAGAGGGTCCCTGCGCAAGTCCTCGGAAACCTTGTATTGCCCGGCAATCGAAATCAGCTCTGCACTCAACTGCTGACAGAAGATTCGTGCTTTCGTGTCGCCTTTTATTCCCGCCAGTGCCCTGCCGCGCATTGGGCCGTACACATGGATGTTTCCATCGGCCAGAAGTTCCGCACCGGGACTGACCGGCGCAACCACAACCAGATCGCCGCCCTGGGCATAAATCTGCTGACCGCCGCGCACCGGAGCGGTTATCACGCGGGTCGGCTTGATGAGCGGTTCGGGTGGTTTTTCCGGGATCTTTTTCGGCGCTTCGACTTCAATCGGGTCGATTACGCGCTCACGTGCGCCGGACGGCGGCAGCACTGGAAGATCAACGGCAATGGCTGCAGCGATGTCTTCGATGCGGTTGGCACGGATCGCCAGGGTGCGCAGACCGTGCTGGCGACAGATACGCACAAGCCCGGGGAGATCCACCGGGCCTTCGTTCGGAGCGAGTTTGTCCAGAGCCAGGATCAACGGCGTATTGCTGAAGAAGTTGGGGGCTTGTGCCACTTTCGCCGCCAGTTGCCTGTCGAGCGCTTCAAGGTTGGTCCGGGCCAGCTCCATCACAGTGATGGCGAGCATGCTGCCCTTGAGCTGAAATACAGGTTCCGGGTTTTGCGATTCAATCTGGCTCATGGTTGATATACACAACAGCTTGTCGCTAAAAGTGCCGAGACTTATAGCGAGAACGCCCGCGAGCCGCAAGCAGGTAGAACCGTTGTAGAATGCGCGGCCTTTGTTCTGACGGAAGCCCAAATGGATCGCCCGCGCTTTAAAGCCAGTTTCCTTCACCCCCGTTTCTGGCCGTTGTGGCTGGGGCTGGGGCTTTTATGGCTGGTTGTCCAGTTGCCGTTTCGCGCCCTGCTGGCCATCGGTCGGGCATTGGGTGCGGTCATGTACCGAGTGGCCACTGATCGAAAAAATATCGCGTCACGCAATCTTGAGCTGTGTTTTCCTCATTTGTCCGCCGCCGAGCGCAAGCGTCTGCTCAAGGAAAACTTCGCCTCCACCGGGATCGCCTTCTTCGAGATGGCCATGAGCTGGTGGTGGTCGAAAAAACGTCTGGCCAGACTTGCTCATATCGAAGGGCTCGAGCACCTGCAGAATGCTCAGGAGAAAGGCGAGGGCGTGATTCTGATGGCGCTGCACTTCACCACGCTGGAGATCGGTGCGGCACTGCTGGGCCAGCAACACACCATCGACGGCATGTACCGCGAACACAAGAGCCCACTGTTCGATTTCGTCCAGCGTCGCGGACGCGAGCGGCACAACCTTGATTCGCTGGCTGTCGAGCGCGATGACGTGCGCGGCATGCTCAAGTTGCTGCGTGCCGGCCGGGCCATCTGGTATGCACCGGATCAGGACTATGGCGCTAAACAGAGCATCTTTGTGCCGCTGTTCGGCATTCAGGCCGCGACCGTGACCGCTACCAGCAAATTTGCGCGTCTGGGCCGTGCTCAAGTGGTGCCGTTCACTCAGCAGCGTCTGGCTGACGGCAGCGGTTACAGGCTGGTGATTCACCCACCGCTGCAGGATTTTCCGGGTGAAAGCGACGAAGCCGATTGCTTGCGTATCAATCAATGGGTAGAAAGTGCTATCACTGAATGCCCGGAACAGTATCTTTGGGCGCATCGGCGCTTCAAGAGTCGACCGGCTGGCGAACCGAAGCTATATAACAAACGTAGATAAAAAAGCGTCGTTGACCATCGAGGCCAGTTGTAGATGCCAGATACCGCAGTAGTGACCCAGGCTGTAACCGAAGTCGAGCCCGTGACCGGGCTTATTTTGTCAGGTGGCGGTGCGCGTGCTGCGTATCAGGTTGGCGTACTTGCAGGCATTGCCGACTTGCTGCCGCCCGGTTCTCCCAATCCCTTTCCGGTCATTGTCGGTACGTCAGCCGGGGCAATCAACGCGGTGAAACTGGCCAGCGGCGCGCTGCACTTTCGCATTGCCATTCACCAGTTGACCGAATTCTGGCGGTCGTTCCGCAGCCATCAGGTGCTGCGCAGCGACTGGTCTGGTGTGATTCATCAGGCCAGCCGTTTTTTTGGCCGCAGCCTGATGGGCTTCGGGCGAAATATCCCGGTTGCCTTACTCAACAGCTCGCCTCTGCGTGAACTGCTCAATGTGCGGCTGGACCTGTCCGGGATCGAGGCCGCCATTGATGCCCATCACCTGCGCGCCGTGGCGGTAACAGCCTTTGGCTATGAATCAGGGCAGGCAGTCACGTTCTATCAGGGCCGCGGCACCATCGAGCCCTGGCTGCGTCATCGACGTATCGGCCGCCCGACTCAACTGACCGTGGATCACCTGCTTGCCAGTTCAGCCATTCCCTTGCTGTTCGCCCCCGTAATGCTGGATCAGGAATACTTTGGTGACGGTGCCGTGCGTCAGTCGGCACCGATCAGTCCGGCGCTGCACTTGGGTGCCAATCGTGTTCTGGTCGTAGGCGTGAGTGGCAATCCGCGCGGGCTGAAAACTGAAAGGCCGGCACCGCGTGCGCCAATCGGCATACAGCCAAGTCTGGCGCAGATCAGCGGCCACATGCTCAACAGCACCTTCATCGATAATCTGGAAAGCGATATCGAGTTGCTGGAGCGCTTGAACATGGCCAGCGCGTTGCTGCCTTGCGATCAGATCAGGCAGCCGGGTATGGAGCCGGTGGAAGTGCTGGTGATTTCCCCAAGCCGCCCGCTGGACGAAATCGCTGCCCGGCACCGCCGTGAACTTCCGCCTGCATTGCGCACGTTCCTGCGCGGGCCGGGCGCGACCAAAAGCAGTGGCGCCAGTGTCCTGAGCTATCTGTTGTTCGAATCGGGTTATTGCAGTGAACTGATCGAATTGGGCCGACACGATGCGATTGCCCAAGGTGCGGAATTGAAAAGGTTCCTGCGCCTCACATGACGCCTCCACGGCAGGAGCGAATCCTGCCGTGGGACGCGCTTCTACCTCAGTCGCCGAACCTGCAGGTTGCCACAAGGCGGGCCGCTCAATTGCTCTCCGGTTTCGAGGCTGAACACCGAGAAGTGCAGGGGACAGGTAATGGATCGGCGTTTCTCGTTGACCACTCCATGCTCCAGCCACCCCTCACGATGCGGGCAACTACTCGGTACCAGGTATTGCTCCTGGCCGATATGCACGGTGAACGTGTCGGGACGACGAAACTCAGCAGGCTCGTTCAAGGTTGGCCTCCTTGTTGAAGTGCTTGACTCGACGAGCTTTCTCTACGGCCAGGTCGAATGCCAGATTGGTGATCTCGCGCCCCATGCAGATGCCTCGCCAGGCTTTCACCGGGTCCAGATCACCGCTGACGTCCATGGCCTTGAGCAGGCGCTGCCCCTCGATGGCATGGAAAACGTCGATATGAACGTGTTCGGAGTAGTAGGTATGAGCCTGGATCTGCAATCGCTCGCAGAGCTGGGTGTAACACTCGAAAAAGAACGGCACCACGGTCTCGAAGTAGGTAATGACCCCGGCAAACCATGATGGATCATCCGCGCGAATGGCCAGCCAGCAGAACATGTTGGGAAAGGTGAAACCGGCACTGGAGTTGGCCTCCACATAGAATTGCAGGTCCAGCGGCATGTCCAGTTCGCGCAGCAGGTCCTGATACAGCGTGGTATGCGAGCGCTTGAGGTTTCCCGAGCCAAACTCGTCGATCATCATGCGCAGCATGGGCATTTGCGCGGGCAGGCTGAGCCTGGGCATCAGATGATAGAAAACCTGCGCTTCGGTCAGACCATCCAGCGCAAACTCCTGAACCAGAATCCGGAACTCGTCGAGCGTCATGTCGCTGCCGACATAGTGCGCGCTGGGCGGCACTTCGCTGCTCTCCAGCTCGACCAGTTCGGCCAGCATTCTGCGCAGACCAGCGAGATCACCAGGAACATCCGCAGTCATGCTGCGTTCGATGGCGTCGTCGATCCAGCGCTGTTCGAATGCCAGGAGCTCCTGTGGGATAGGCACGAGTTTTTCGATAAGTGCACGATTGGCCAGAAACAGTTGCTTTTGCATGTTTTCCATCAGGCAGCCTCCTCGGTCATAACCCGGTCGCTGTCGATCACGCCACGGGCTTTAAGCTCGCGCTTGACCTGGGCGTACCAGTCGGACGCACTCAGCAGATACCGTTCATTGAGCGTCGCGATTTCCTGACTGAGCGCTGGCTGTTGGCGGTCAGCCGCTTGCCGACAGAGCAGCGGTTCCAGGTTGGCGAGGGACACCACATTGCCGTCTAACTCCAGTTCGCCAGCCAGCTGCATTTCCCAACCGATAAAGTAGTCGACGCCCTGTTGCCGAATGGCATCCACCTGATCCTGCGAGCGAGACATGGGCGGCGAGTCCTTGAGGCCAATCACTCTGGGTAACTGCGCGATGGCCTCGAGGGTGGCGAAGGTCTTTTCGTTGCCTGACAGGGCGGCCTCGTTGTACATGAAGATATCCAGATGCGTCGCGTCATGAATGGTCTGGTAATGGTCGATGATCACCTGCTGACTGATACCGGGTGTAAACGGCGAGGTGAACATCACCGCTTGCGCGCCGGCATCCTGAGCCATCAGGGCAAAGTCCAGTACCTCCTGCGTCGAACCGCGCTCAATCCCGGCGATGACCAGCTTGTCGCCTGCGTAGCGTAGGGTCAGCTCCAGCATCTGTAGCCATTGCTGACGCGACAGCCGCCAGCCTTCTCCGGAGGTCAGGCATGGAATGTAGCCGTCGACGTGGGCTGCGAGGCTGCTCAAAAGACGTTCAAGACTGGTTTCGCAGACCTGCGCCTGTACGTTCAGAGGCGTTACCAGCGGCACCAGAATGGTTTTACCAGACATGTTCAAAGTCCTCGTTGCGGATCACCATGGCACTCGACTGGTCATAGAGACGTTGCAACATCTCCGGGAACGCAGGCTGTCTGACGGGGCTTTCGAACGGCTGCAGGAAAGGCTGCAGGACGTGCAGGCGCAGCAGCTCTGGATCATGGGTATAAAACGGGATTTCCTGCTCCAGTACCTGCGCTGCCAGCAGTTTCTTTTCGACGGGCAGGCCTTTGAGCAGTGTGTCCGTCGCGGCGCGCTGGAGTATGTGTTCGCTACAACCCTGGCGCTGGATGGCCATGTCAGTGTGCAGTACATCCATGAACGGGTAGTACACGTCCTGCAAGGCGCGGCTTTTCTTCCAGATAATGGCGTCGCAAATGCCTATCTGGGCGAAATTCATCTGCACGCTGCTTTCATAGAACCGGGAAAACAAACCCAGGGATTTTTCACGCACGCCGGGATCGGCGTGGTGCATGCCCATGAACACTGTTGCGTCGATCATTGGCAGGTCGAAGTCAGACATGGAAGTTCTCCAGGGCCTTTGCGATGACCTGAACGGCGGCCGCAAATTCTTCCGGTTTGCGTGCCAGCGCCAGACGTATGTAACGCTGGCCTTTTTCGGGCTGGCTCCAGTAGAAATATTTGCCCGGCAGTACGTACACGTCCCATTGCAACAGATAAGCCTGCAACTCATCGGCGTTAATGCCAGTGGGCAGAATCTCGAACCACGCCACGCTGGTGTCGATCATCGGCTCCACATACTGCAAAAACCGGCCTTCAAGACCCGCGCGGGCCATGCGGCGGTTGACGTCCAGTACCGAACGCACTGAGTTGAAGTCATCGTCCTTGCTGTCCTCGATGTAGCGGGTAACCACATTGAGGATGAATGGCGAGACGTTCAAAAGGACGCTGGTGACGATGCTATAGATATCGGCGTTGATGTCCTGGCTGGCCATGAGGGTGGCGCATTTGGTGTCTTGCAGCGGCCAGGTCTTGCCAGTGTCTTCCATGACCAGGTATTGCGTGCCGATATCGTCGAGAATCGCGTAGGCGTCCACGCGTTCCCGACCGGCCGCCTTGAAGAACGAGGCGAAACAGAAATCGAGTATCAGCAGTTTGTTGTAATCGCGGCAGTATCTGGCCACTTCGACGAACGTATCCGGTCCGTCGGCAAACAGGCTGGAACCGGTCGGGTTATCGGGGTCGACCAGAAAGATCGCATCCAGCCCGATGGCCGCTTTCTGCAAGTTTGCGTACACCTCGGTGGATGAGGTGAACAGGCTTTCATCGAGTGCCGACATAGGCACTTCCATCTGTTTCAAGAGATCGTGCAGGTTGTCGAAGCAAGGCTCGATCAGCCCGACACTCATGTTCTGTTTGCGCAGGTAGGTCGCGGTAATGTGCATGGCGATGGACGCTGCGTAGACGAGATAGATTTCGTCGTGGCGTTTCAGCGCATGGTGCTGACCATGGAAGGTGAAAAACGCATGAATGAAGGCCTGCTCACTCCGGTATTGGGTCTGGTTCTGCGCCTGATACCCCAGCTCGGGCAGGCTGGCGACGATCATGCGCTGAGTGTCGCTCTGATCCTGATGAGTGTGTGCATCGGCCAGGCTGAAACGGGTTTTCAGGGCAGAGATTTCGTGTTGGGTAATATCGTCCAGAACTGGAACCGCGTTCAAGGTGTCGATACCGGCATATAGACTGTTCATATCATTATCCCTATGGAGTCATTATTGTTTGGGGTGCAGCCGTCCTGGATATCCAGAGCGCCGAAGCAGACTTCCTTATTTTTGGCTGAAATAACACTGTACCTAAGTGCAAATAACAGAAGGTTATATTTCAAGGTGTTGACCTGTTCTTAGGTACAGTAGATTTACCCTTTGAAATACGCGATGCTTGACACTGGTTGTGCGGAGTGGAGTTTATAATGTCGAGCGGGTTTGAGTTTCAGTTAGCCAGTTACACTACGATGCCCGTTACGTTGCTGGAAACACTGTATTCCATGAGCAAGAAGATTTTTTCAGATCGTCTTGAATGGAAAGTTCGTGTGAGTCACGCATTTGAATTTGATGAATACGACAATGCCGCTACCACTTACCTTGTCGGAAGCTGGAAGGGGGTTCCGCTGGCCGGGCTAAGGCTGATCAACACCTGTGATCCCTACATGCTGGAAGGCCCATTCCGCAGCTTTTTTGACTGCGCTGCGCCCAAAAATGCCGCCATGGCGGAGTCGAGCAGGTTCTTTGTCGACACGGCTCGGGCACGCTCGTTGGGTATTCTGCACGCACCACTGACCGAAATGCTGCTGTTCTCCATGCACAACCATGCTGCGTTGTCCGGTTTGCAATCGATCATCACGGTGGTCAGCAAGGCAATGGCGCGGATCGTGCGCAAGTCTGGATGGGAGCACCGTGTGCTGTCGACCGGTGAAGCATCGCCAGGCGAGACAGTGCTGTTGCTCGAGATGCCGGTGACGGCCGACAACCATCAGCGGCTGCTCGAGAATATTGCCCTCAGACAGCCTGTCACGGATGACCTGCTGCGTTGGCCGATAGCGCTTGGCGTATCAGGCTCCGCACCGCAAGCCTACATGCACAGCGCTGCCTGAATCAGACCATGCCAATGTTGATGGCTTTGTAGACCGCCTGCTTGGCAGTGCGCACTTCGAGCTTGCTGGAGACATTGGACATGTGAAACTTCACAGTGCGTTCCGAGATGGAAAATATTTCAGCGATTTCGCTGTACGACTTGCCCATCGCCACCCATTTCAACACACCTGTTTCGCGGGTGGACAACTTGCACTGGGCGGGCTGCGGAAAGAGTTCATGGGGCGCTCGGGTCTTGATCAAACGGTCATGGAAGCGGATGAGGCTCATCTGGATATCGGCGGCTTTTTCGCGGATTCGCTGATCGAAATCGTTCTGCTGCCGGGCATTGCAAAGACTCAGTGCGGCAAAAAGCCCACTGGCATCGTGCAGGGTGAAAGTGGCCCCCGAGGACAGCTGATATTTGGCTGACCGCTTCAGGAAATCGTCGGTTTCGACGCCCTGAACAGCATTGCGGGCCTCTCTCCAGAAAAATGGCGTAATGCTATGCCAGGCATGTTTGATGATCGGATCAATGAGGTGATAGTTTGAGGCTACATAAGATTTCAGCCAGGAGTCTGGGTAATTGGACAAAATGACGGGTTTGACATTGCGCGTCTTGGGCGTGGAAAAGTAGGCGTAGGTAAAATCGCCAATGTGGTGCAGATCGTTTTCAAAGTCTTCGATCAGTTGACGGAGAGGGGCAGGGGCCCCGTTTATCTTCAACGGTGGGCAGTCAAGTTAGGCTTTCACGGTACGAACCTCCATGTAATACCTTGTTTATTATTTTGTTCTCGGCCTGGCTGTACTCATTATCCGCATGTGTAATTTAAGTAGTACATGAAAACATGGACTACCTGTGTCTTTTGATTTTGAACACCGGTCAAGGCTGTAAAAAAGTGCGCTCGTCGAAGCATTTGCATACGAGCGCACGCGTGTTTGGGCGTTGGGCCCTGCACTGCGATCACGCACACCGGATGGGATTTTGTTGCGATTGCAATCATATTCTTCGTTCCATTAAGGTGCAAGGACGCTTGTCCGACAGCAAGGAGTAGTGATGAACAGCGCAAATGGCCACCAGTTGGCGCCGCAAACCCGGGTTGCAGCGCTGGCTTGCATGGAAAAGATTCAAGCGGCTGCGGGGCTTGCGCTGCGCGGGTGCTGTTCACCCCTGTTTGCGATGGCCGACATCGTCGAGCGTCTGACCCGAGACCCGTCTACCTCGCGGCGCATATCCGTGGTGCGAGCCAGCAAGCACATGGCCTGCGAACAGGAGGGCGTGCTCGCCAGCGCCTGGCCTTTGCGATTTGCTGCACAGGCCGGCAAGGTCGAATTGCCTCTGATCTACATGATCAGCAGCGAAACCTCGGCCGAACTGAGCGCGCTGGCATCGGAGTCATCCCAACGTGGAATTTTCTGCAACGACATCGAGACGTTGCCATCTCGCTGGCCCAAGGGCGCTCATCCGTGGCTGCCGTTGTGACTCCTTTCAAACAGCAAGTGTCAGCCTTACGACCCTGCGGATGCTGCGGAGGCGCGGGCGATCACGCTGCACGCCTTGCACAGTCTGTATGTTGAAGGCCGGGCCGGTTTCTATTACATGGCGTTGCATGACGAATCCAATGATCAGGTCAGTGCGTTAAGCGAGACGCAGGCTGCGGCGGCTGTGCAAGGTATGTATCGGGTTGGCGATGTCGTTTCCGGCAACGACGGCCGTCGCGTGCGCCTGTTGGGTGCGGGCCTGGCCCTGCGGTCAGTACGTCAGGCGGCCAGCCTGCTCAAGGAGCACTGGAATGTCGATTGCGAAGTCTGGAGCTGCCCCAGCTATACCCGACTGGCGCGCGATGCCGGTTCGGGCCGACGCTGGAATCGTTTCCATCCCTTGAAGACCCCTCGGTCCTGGCACTTGCGTGATTGCCTCGGCGAAGGGCACGACGCCGTGGTGGCGGTCACCGGTTATCCGTAGGCCGTGGCCGAGCAACTGCGTGAACATGTCCCCGGACGGTTTGTTGCCTTGGGAGCCGATTCCGCTGCGCCGCAAGGTAAGCCTGCAATCAGCCCCGAGTGGATTGTCGTTCAGGCCCTGACTGCGCTTGCGGAGGGCGGGCAACTGAGTTACGAGCCGTTGAAACTCGCCCTGCAACGCTATCTGCTGGTCTGATGTCAGCTTTTACTGCCACTTTGTCGGGCTGCCAGTGCGGCACGCTCCAGCGCATCAGCAAACACGCGGCGCTGCGGGGCGTCGAATTGCGCCAGAAACAGCTCGTCGACCGCCGTTTCATAGATCTGCCACATCTGTTTGCGCAGTGTCCGGCCCTTGTCGGTGATCGCTGCCACCGCGCCCCGGCCGTCGCTGTCGGATCTGTGGCGTTCCACCAGCCCTTCGCTTTCAAGGCGGTCGATGAGGCGGGTCAGGTTGTAGCGTTCGATGGCCATGACATCGGCCAGTTCATGCATGCGGCGCATGCCCTGAGGCCCGCTTTCCACACCCCAGAGCGCGTCATACCAAGCGTATGGGGGCAGCTCGGCCGCCGCCAGACGGCGTTCGATCTCGCGAATAAGACAGCGGTGCGCCCTGACGAATCTGAACCACGTATCCGGTTCGGCTGACGACATGAATCACCTTTGTCTGAAATTCTTGAGGGTTGCAATAGTAACCGAGCACGGGATAAATTCCGGCATATGATTGCAATTGCAATCAGATTTTTCAAGGCAGACGCCTGTCCGGCGTCCACTGCCGCATCACAGTAGGAGACGACGATGGCACAGCAATCCCGGTTTCTTGACGAGGATCCGCAAGAAACCCGCGAATGGCTCGAATCGATTGAGTCGGTACTCAACAGTGAAGGGCGCCCGCGCGCGCACTACCTGATCGATCAGTTGCTGGACTTCGATGTCGCTCAACACGGCGATTTCTATGGTCGGGTCACGACGCCCTACGTCAACACCATTCCCGGCGACCGTCAGCAGCCTTATCCGGGTGACCTCCAGGTTGAAAAGCGTATCAACGCGTTCATCCGCTGGAACGCCCTGGCGATGGTACTGCGTGCCGGCAAGCATTCCGGTGTGGGCGGCCATATTGCCTACTATGCGTCTGCCGCCGTGCTCTATGACGTGGGGTTTGATCACTTCTTCCGGGGTCGTACCGAGCAGTTCGCCGGCGATCTGGTCTACATCCAGGGCCATTCTTCGCCGGGCATTTACGGCAGGGCGTACCTGGAAGGTCGCCTGAGCGAAGAGCAACTGGACAACTTCCGTCGTGAAACGGACCGTGATGGCATCTCGTCTTATCCGCACCCGCGCCTGATGCCGGACTTCTGGCAGTTCCCTACTGTTTCAATGGGGCTTGGGCCAATCACGGCGGCGTATCAGGCGCGTTTCATGCGTTACCTGGAAAATCGCGGGCTCAAGGAGCATCAGGGGCGCAAGGTCTGGGCTTTTCTTGGCGATGGCGAAATGGACCAGCCCGAGTCTCAGGCGGCCATTGCGCTGGCCGGGCGCGAAAAGCTCGACAACATCATCTTCGTGGTCAACTGCAACCTGCAGCGTCTCGACGGCCCGGTGCGTGGTAACAGCAAGGTCATTCAGGAATTCGAAAGCCTGTATCGCGCCGCTGGCTGGAACGTAATCAAGGTCATCTGGGGCAGTGGCTGGGATGCGCTGCTGGAGAAGGACAAGAGCGGGCTGCTGCGTCAGCGCATGATGGAATGCGTGGACGGCGAGTACCAGAACTACAAATCCCAGAACGGCGCCTACGTGCGTGAGCATTTCTTCGGCAAGTACCCTGAGTTGCTGGAGCTGGTCAGCGACATGAGCGACGACCATATCTGGAAGCTCTCGCGGGGCGGGCACGATCCGGAAAAAGTCTACAACGCCTACGCTGCCGCAATGCGTCACAAGGGCGGGCCGACCGTGATTCTGGCCAAGACGGTCAAAGGTTTCGGCATGGGCGAGGCGGGCGAGGGGCAGAACATCAACCACCAGTTGAAAAAACTCGGTGCAGAGGCAATCAAGGCCTTCCGCGACCGTTTCTCTCTGGACATCACCGATGATCAACTGGGCGACATGCTTTATCTGAAACCCGCCGAGGGCAGTACCGAAGCGCTGTACCTCAAGGCCCGCCGGGCTCAGTTGGGCGGTTACATTCCGGCGCGTTTCAGTGACGCGGCCACCTTGCAGGTTCCACCGCTTTCGGTGCTGGATACCCAGCTGAAAAGCACCGGTGATCGCGGTATATCGACGACCATGGCCTTTGTGCGCATCCTCTCGACGCTGCTCAAGGACCCGAACATCGGCAAGTGATCGTGCCGATTGTGCCGGACGAGTCGCGAACCTTTGGTATGGAGAACCTGTTCCGCCAGATCGGCATCCATTCCCATGTCGGTCAGTTGTACACGCCACAGGATGCAGGGCAACTGAGCTACTACAAGGAAAGCACCGACGGGCAGATCATGCAGGAAGGGCTGAACGAGTCCGGTGCCATTTCCTCGTGGATTGCCGCCAGTACGTCCTACGCCAACCATGGCGTGATGACCGTGCCGTTCTATATCTTCTATTCGATGTTTGGTTTCCAACGTGTGGGCTATCTGGCCTGGGCGGCGGGTGATGCCCGGGCCAGGGGCTTTCTGCTGGGGGCCACCTCAGGCCGGACCACGCTGATGGGCGAAGGCCTGCAGCATGATGACGGGCACAGTCACGTGATGTCGTCGACGATACCGTGCTGTGTATCTTATGACCCGACGTTTGCCTTTGAACTGGCGGTGATCATTCAGGATGGCATGCGCCGCATGTTTGCCGAAAATGAGGACATTTATTACTACATCACCTTGCTCAACGAGAACTACCCGCACCCTGATCTGCCCGAGGGCGCCGAAGCCGGCATTATCAAGGGCATGTATCCATTGCAGGCCAGTGCATCGGTCAACTCCGGCAAGCACGTGCAGTTGATGGGCTGCGGGTCGATCCTTCTGGAAGTCATCGCGGCCGCCAGATTGCTGGAGGACGACTTTGGTGTGAGCAGTGAAATCTGGAGTGTTACCAGCCTCACCGAGCTGCGCCGTGAAGGCCAGGACGTCGAGCGCTGGAACCTGCTGCACCCTGAGCAGGAGCCGCGCCTGAGCTACGTTGAAAGCTGTCTCGCCGACAGGGAAGGGCCGGTTGTCGTGGCAACGGATTACATGAAGATCTTCGCTGACCAGATCCGCCCATTCGTCCCACTGCGTCGTTTCGTGGCGCTGGGTACGGATGGTTTTGGTCAGTCCGATACCCGTGAATCGCTGCGTCATTTCTTCGAGGTGGACCGTTACTTCGTGGCTGTGGCTGCGCTCAAGGCGCTGGCCGATGACGGCAAGGTCGAGCGTAAGGTCGTGGCCCAGGCCATCGAACGCTACAAGATCGACCCAGGCAAGCAGAACCCTGTGCTGGTCTGAGTCGCGCTCGTCTCTGTCACGAGACAGTAGTTGCGAAACCGTGCACTTCAAGCGAGGTGCACGGTTTCCTGATTACCTGCGTGAGAGTATCTGCTCACTTTAGCCTGTCACGCCGTCAGACGATCTTCCCGGAAATCACGCAACGCCTGGTCAATCTCTTCGCGGGTGTTCATCACGAACGGCCCGTACTGCACGATCGGCTCGCGTAAGGGCTTGCCTGCAATCAACAAGACGCGCGCACCCTTGGTGCTGCTGATCTGCAAATCCCCTGTGTCAGACAGGCACGCAAGATGGCGCTTGCTCACTGACTGTGCGCTGCCTTCTATTTCGATACTGCCTTCGTACACGTACAGCAATGCAAGATGCCCTTCGGGCAAGCGCGGGCTGATACGACTGCCGGCAGGCATGTCGAAGTCAAAGTACAAGGGCTCGGTATCCGGGCGCTGTACCGCACCGGCCTGTCGAACCTGGCCATCGTCGAAATGCCCGGCCAATACCACCACCTGCACACCGGCTTCAGTGGTCAGGCGAGGAACGTTTTCCGGCTGGATGTCCTGATAACTGGCGTCGTTCAGCTTGTTCTTGCCCGGCAGGTTCAGCCATAGCTGAAAACCTCGCATGGTGCCTTCTTCCTGTTCAGGCATTTCGCTGTGAATGATCCCGCGTGCGGCGGTCATCCACTGTACGCCGCCGCCCTGCAGCAGGCCTACATTGCCCATATGGTCTTCGTGACGCATACGGCCTTCAAGCATGTAGGTCACCGTTTCGAAGCCACGGTGCGGATGAGGTGGAAAGCCCGCGATATAATCATCAGGCACGTCCGACCCGAACTCGTCCAGCATCAGGAATGGATCGAATTGTTCCACGCCCCGTCCGCCGAAAACGCGTGTCAGTTTGACTCCCGCGCCGTCAGAGGCAGGTTGGCCTGCCTGAATCGACAGGACTTTACGAAATTGAGTCATGGAAAGAGAGCACTCCTTATCAGGTGGCCTTTTCAGGCGCAAGGGAGTGTCATGGTATGCCTGTCTATTCGATTAACTGATTCGAATCCCGGAACGGAATGATCGTATTTATCGATGTGTCGCCTGCTGGTACGCATTGGCGTGAGTAACAGGCAACCTGCCCGGAACAGACTCCGGGCCAGGCGTTACAACGAGAGGTGATCAGTGTTTGCTGCCCTGTGTCGACATGGCCAGCAGCTGCTTTTCCTGGTTCCAGTCAAATGGTTCGTCGTTATGCTCGGCTTCGTAACGGCGCTCTTCCAGCGCCTGATACAGCTCGATTTCATCATCAGGCATGAAATGCAGGCAGTCACCGGCAAAAAACCACAGCAGGTCGCGAGGCACCAGGTGGGCGATTTGCGGGTAGCGCTGGATGACCTGACACAGGATGTCCTGGCCCAGGTACTGGCTTTCTATCGGGTCCTGCGGCAGTTGCTCGACCAGTTCGTCGAAGCGCTCCATGAACAGCGCGTGGCTTTCTTCCGGAACCTGCTCGGCCTCGCCCAGCGCGACCAGAATGCTGCGCAGGTGTGCCAGCAGGCCAAGTTGGTGATCGAGAGTGGCGTCGGCCATCGGGTAATCCTCAAATGCAAAAACAGGCGCGAGAGTATAAAGCTCTACGCGCCTGCTGTGTGGTGTGACCTTGAACGTCAGCGAATCTTGCCCGCTGCCAGGGTCAGTTCTTCCTTGTCGAAATCATCCACGTCGATCACCTTGCGACGGGCGGCTTCGGCTGTACGCAGTGTCTGTGCCTCTTCTGCCTGCAATACACCGATGCGCAACGCAGCGTCGATGGCATGCTCGCCTGCGGCCGGTTTGATCTGACCACTCTTGAGCGCCGTTTGCAGCTTCTTGTGCAGCGGATACGCAGTAGTCAGCAAGTCGATGGCATGTTGCAGCGCGCCAACCGGATCTTCTGCCGATTGCGGGCGATAGCAGCCTGCGAGCAACTCTTCCAGTGTCGGATCGCCCTTGGCGCGGCCCAGTACCTGTGCAACTTCGGCGTCCAGCTTGTCCGAAGGGCCCTTGTGGCGACGACCGAACGGGAACACCACTGCACGCAACAGCCCACCCAGTACACGGTTAGGGAAGTTGCCGAGGATTTCGTCCATGGCACGTTCCGAATGGCCCAGACTTTCTTCCATGGCCCAGCGAAACAGCGGGCTCATGTGATCTGGCGAGCCAAGATCGTGGTAGCGCTTGAGTGCCGCCGAAGCCAGATACATATGACTGAGCACATCCCCCAGACGCGCCGACAGGCGTTCGCGGCGTTTCAACTCGCCGCCCAGCAGCATCATGCTCAAGTCCGCCAACATCGCGAAAGCTGCTGCCTGACGGTTCAACGCGCGGAAGTAGCCTTGGCTCAGGCTGTTGCCCGGTGCTCTTTCAAAATGGCCAAAGCCCAGATTAAGAATCAGGGTGCTGGCGGCGTTGCTCACCGCAAAACCGATGTGCTTGAGCAGGAGCGCGTCAAACTCGAGCAGCGCCTGCTGCTTGTCTTCGCGACCGGCCAAGGCCATTTCCTTGAGCACGAATGGATGGCAGCGAATGGCACCCTGGCCGAAGATCATCAGGTTACGTGAAAGGATATTCGCCCCTTCAACGGTGATGAAAATCGGCGCGCCTTGCCAGTTGCGGCCCAGGTAGTTGTTCGGGCCCATGATGATGCCCTTGCCGCCATGCACATCCATGGCGTGACCGATACATTCGCGGCCACGCTCGGTCAGGTGGTATTTGAGGATCGCGGAGAGCACCGAGGGTTTTTCTCCCAGATCGACCGCATTGGCGGTCAGCATGCGCGCGCTGTCCATCAGCCAGGCGTTGCCGCCGATGCGCGCCAGCGCTTCCTGAATACCTTCGAACGCCGACAGCGGCACATTGAATTGCTCGCGCACCTTGGCGTACTGGCCGGTGACCAGGCTAGTGTACTTGGCAGCGCCGGTGCCGACCGCGGGCAGCGAAATCGAACGTCCTACCGACAGGCAGTTCATCAGCATCATCCAGCCTTTGCCGAGCATTGGCTGGCCGCCGATCAGGTAGCTCAGCGGAACAAAGACGTCCTTGCCTGAATTCGGGCCGTTCATGAACGCTGCGCCCAGCGGCAAGTGGCGACGGCCGATTTCAACGCCTGGCGTGTCGGTCGGAATCAATGCCAGGCTGATGCCGAGATCTTCCTCTTCGCCTAGCAAGTGCTCAGGGTCGTAAGCCTTGAAAGCCAGGCCGAGCAGGGTGGCGACCGGGCCAAGGGTGATGTAGCGCTTTTCCCAGGTCAGGCGCAGGCCGATGACTTCCTCGCCTTGCCACTGACCTTTGCAGATAACCCCGGTGTCGGGCATCGCGCCCGCATCGGAACCTGCCAATGGACCCGTCAGCGCGAAGCAGGGGATATCTTCGCCACGTGCCAGACGTGGCAGGTAATGGTTGCGCTGTTCGTCGGTGCCGTAATGCAGCAGCAATTCTGCAGGGCCGAGGGAGTTGGGCACCATCACGGTGGAGGCCAGGTCGCCGCTGCGGGTGGCCAGTTTCATGGCCACCTGAGAGTGGGCGTAGGCCGAGAAGCCCTTGCCACCGAATTCTTTCGGAATGATCAGGGCAAAGAACCCGTGCTCTTTCATGTGCGCCCAGGCTTCAGGCGGCAGGTCCATGGCCTGACCTATTTCCCAGTCGCTGACCATCGCGCAGAGTTCTTCGGTCGGCCCGTCGATAAAGGCCTGTTCTTCTTCGGTGAGCTGGACTTTTGGATAGGCCAGCAGCTTGTCCCAGTCCGGGCGACCGCTGAACAGCTCGCCATCCCACCAGACCGTACCGGCGTCAATCGCATCGCGCTCGGTTTCCGACATGGGCGGCAGCACTTTCTGAAACCAGCTGAACATGGGCGCAGTGAAGTGCTTGCGGCGCAGGTCGGGCAGCACAACAGGTACGAACACTGCCAGCCACAGCACCCAGAAAACAGTCAGCAGCCATCCTGGCGCGTGGCTGAAAATGCCCATGGCCAGCAGGTAGACGGCTACCACGCCAAGCGCCGGGAGCGGGGCGGTACGCCGATGGGCCAGCCAGGCAATGCCGACGACCAGCACTACAATCCACAACAACAGCATAGGTATTCCTCCGTGATGACCGCCGCCGTGGCAGCGATCAAGAACTGGTCGCCGGGCAGTGGTGAGGCGACATCGATAGTGACCCCTGGTTGACGAGGAAGTTGCCGCCGCTTCGGGGTAGACTGTGAGCCTTTATTTATCAGCGACTGCGAGGGGAACGCAATGCTCAAGATATGGGGACGGAAGAATTCCAGCAATGTGCGCAATGCACTCTGGATTGCCGAAGAAGTGGGCGTGCCCTACGAGACGCAGGACGCCGGTGGGGCATTCGGGCTGGTCAATGAAGCAGCTTACCGCGCGAAAAACCCCAATGGCCGGATTCCCATGATTGAAGACGGCGACTTCGTGCTCTGGGAGTCGAACGCGATCGTACGCTATCTGGCCGCCCGCCATGCCCCGGACTCGGACTTATACCCCGCTGACCTTCAGGCTCGCGCCAACGCAGACAAGTGGATGGACTGGACCTCCTCGACCATCGCGGCCCCGTTCAGCCCGGTATTCTGGGGCGTGGTACGCACCCCGCCCGAGAAACAGGACTGGCCGGCCATCGAGCAAGGCATCAAGACCCTGCACAGTCTTTTGCTTGTCGCCGATGAGGCCCTGTCTCGCCAGCCTTACCTGTCCGGCGAAGCTTTTGGCATGGGCGACATTCCCCTGGGGTGCTTCGCTTACGGCTGGTTCGAAATGCCGATTGAACGTCCGCCGCTGCCCCACCTCCAAGCCTGGTATGAACGCCTCAAGACGCGTCCGGCGTATCGCAAGGCCGTCATGAGTCCGCTGACCTGAGCATGCAGTCTGAGCCTTTAAAACAGTTGATCGGGCTCATGTCCGGCTCTTGATATTTACTATTAACAGATGTGTCTGTACTTGAATGACCCAGCCGAGCACCATTGCACGCCTGGGTCGTCATGACAGGCGTGTGTTCCCGGTCAGCTTCATTCCTTTTTCCTGATGAGTACTCTTTCCGATATGTCTTCCGCTCTGTCCATTCGGCAGCTAACCAAAACCTACGGCAACGGTTTCCAGGCCTTGAGTGGCATTGATCTGGACGTGGCCGAGGGTGATTTCTTCGCTTTGCTTGGCCCTAATGGCGCAGGCAAGTCCACCACCATCGGTATCATCTCGACGCTGGTCAACAAGACCAGCGGTACGGTGAACATCTTTGGCCACGACCTGGATCGCGAGCCCGCTGCGCTCAAGCGTTGCATCGGTGTCGTGCCGCAGGAGTTCAACTTCAACCAGTTCGAGAAGACCTTCGACATCGTCGTCACCCAGGCGGGTTATTACGGCATCCCGGCAAAGATCGCCAAGGAGCGCGCCGAGCAGTACCTGACTCAACTGGGCCTGTGGGACAAGCGCGACGTTCCTTCACGGTCGCTGTCAGGCGGCATGAAGCGGCGCTTGATGATCGCCCGTGCGCTGATTCACGAGCCGCGTCTGCTGATCCTCGATGAGCCCACTGCTGGTGTGGACATCGAGTTGCGCCGTTCGATGTGGACGTTCCTGACCGAACTGAATCAAAAAGGCATCACCATCATCCTCACCACGCACTACCTGGAAGAGGCCGAGCAGCTGTGCCGCAACATCGGCATTATCGACCACGGGGTGATCGTGCAGAACACCGGCATGAAGCAATTGCTCAGCACCCTGACTGTCGAAACCTTCGTGCTGGATCTGAAGGCGTCCTGGCAGACCGCGCCGCAGCTGCCCGGTTTCCCTTGCCGGTTGCTCGACAGCCACACCCTGGAAGTTCAGGTCGACAAGAATGTCGGCATCACCGCGCTGTTTAGCCAGCTCGCTTTCCAGAACATCGAAGTGTTGAGCCTGCGCAATAAATCCAATCGCCTTGAGGAGTTGTTTGTGTCCCTGGTGGAAAAAAACCTTGCGAAGGTGGCGCTATGACCGTGCAGAGCGGCGAGTTGCGCCCCAACCTGATTGCCTTGAAGACCATCGTTTACCGCGAGGTCCATCGCTTCATGCGTATCTGGCCGCAGACCCTGCTGCCGCCAGCGATCACCATGGTTCTGTACTTCGTGATCTTCGGTAACCTGATCGGCCGCCAGATTGGCGACATGGGCGGCTTTACCTACATGCAGTACATCGTGCCGGGGCTGATCATGATGTCGGTGATCACCAACTCCTACGGCAACGTGGTATCCAGCTTCTTTGGTGCCAAGTTTCAGCACTCCATCGAAGAACTGATGGTCTCGCCGGTTTCCCCGCACACCATTCTGATCGGTTACACCCTGGGCGGCGTGTTGCGCGGGCTGATGGTGGGTTTCATTGTCACCATGCTGTCGATGTTTTTCACCGATCTGCAAGTGCATCACCTGGGTGTAACCATCCTAGTGGTGGTGTTGACCGCCACCATCTTCTCGCTGCTGGGCTTCATCAACGCAGTGTTCGCGCGCAACTTCGATGATATCTCGATCATCCCGACCTTCGTCCTGACCCCGCTGACCTATCTGGGCGGCGTGTTCTATTCGATCAACCTGTTGCCGCCGTTCTGGCAGACCGTGTCGCTGGCCAACCCGGTCCTGCACATGGTCAATGCCTTCCGCTACGGCATTCTGGGCGTCTCCGACATCAAGATCAGCATCGCCTTGGCGTTCATGATCGTGGCAACGTTTGTGCTGTACTTCGGCTGCGCACGGTTGCTGGTGAGCGGGCGCGGTATGCGTCAGTAACACATGCTTTGCGACCCGCCAGCCTGGCGGGTCGCCTGTCTGCCGAGACCGGCTGTTCAGGTTTTGCAACACACCATCACTTCCGACATTTCCATATTGCGCTGATCCTTGAAGCTTTCCGCTTCAAGGAATCACCATGCGCACAGGGATGATCGCGCTCGCGTCGGGGCTTGTGGCCTTACGCTTTCTGCCTGCTTTGCCGCCGACCTGGCTGTTGCTGCTGATGCCGATACTGGCGTTGATGCTGCTACCGTTTCGTACCTATCCACTGGCGCTGTTCCTGCTCGGTTTTACCTGGGCGTGTGTTTCTGCGCAGTGGGCGTTGAATGACCGTCTGGTTCATCGTCTGGACGGTCAGACGCTGTGGCTGCAAGGCAAGGTAGTCGGTTTGCCCAGTGTCGCCGAGGGCGTGGTGCGTTTCGAACTGGAGGGGGCAAGGTCGCGCAGGGCGATATTGCCTGCACGCATCCGGGTGGCGTGGTACGGCGGTCCGCAGGTCAACAGCGGTGAGCGCTGGCGCATGGCGGTCAAACTCAAGCGGCCGGCCGGGCTGGTCAATCCTGATGCTTTTGATTACGAAGCCTGGCTGTTGGCGCAGCGCATCGGTGCCACCGGTACGGTGGTGGATGGTCAACTGCTGACACCTGCGCGCGGGGCGTGGCGCGACCTTATTCGTCAGCGCTTGCTGGCGGTCGATGCGCAGGGCAGAGAGGGCGGCTTGGCGGCGCTGGTGCTGGGCGATGGCTCCGGGTTGTCGAGCACCGATTGGCAGGTGCTGCAGGACACCGGCACGGTGCATTTGCTGGTGATTTCCGGCCAGCATATCGGTTTGCTGGCCGGGGTGATTTACGCGCTGGTCGCAGGCCTTGCACGCTGGGGGCTGTGGCCACGGGCTTTACCCTGGCTGCCTTGTGCCTGTGCGCTGGCGTTCATCGCTGCGCTGGGTTACGGGCTGCTGGCCGGTTTCGAGGTGCCGGTACGGCGTGCCTGTGTGATGGTCGCGATGGTGCTGCTGTGGCGTTTGCGCTTTCGGCACCTGGGCGTTGTCTGGCCCATTCAACGCGGTGCTGATTTTCGAGCCGCTGGTGACACTGCAGCCGGGGTTCTGGCTGTCTTTCGCGGCGGTTGGCATTCTGGTGCTGATTTTCAGTGGATGTCTCGGTGCCTGGAATTGGTGGCAAAGCTGGACGCGTGCGCAGTGGCTGATCGCAATTGGCTTGCTGCCTATTCTGCTGGCGCTGAACCTGCCGATCAGCCTCAGCGGTCCGTTTGCCAATTTGCTGGCTGTGCCTTGGGTCAGCTTGATCGTCCTGCCGCCTGCGTTGCTTGGAACACTGCTGCTGCCGGTCCCTGTTGTGGGCGAAGGCTTGCTCTGGCTGGCCGGAGGTGCGCTGGAGTGGCTGTTTATGTTTCTCGGCTGGGTTGCCGCGGTCTTGCCCGCCTGGTTGCCCAGTGCAATGTCGGGCTGGGCGTGGCTGCTTAGTCTGCTCGGGGCCTTCATTTTATTACTGCCCAAAGGCGTGCCGATGCGTCCGCTGGGTTGGCCATTGCTGTTGTTGTGCGTTTTTCCGCCGCTCGACTCAGTGCCTGCAGGCCAGGCAGAAGTATTGCAGCTGGACGTGGGGCAGGGCCTGGCCATTCTCCTGCGCACTCGAAATCACACGCTCTTGTACGACGCAGGTCCACGTTTCGGCGAGTTCGATATCGGTCAGCGTGTGGTCGTGCCCGCCATGCGCAAGGCCGGTGTGCGTCATCTGGACCTGATGTTGATCAGTCACGCCGACTCCGATCATGCCGGGGGCGCAGCGGCGGTTCATCAGGCATTTCCGGTTGACCGTGTACTGGGCGGTGAGCTGGCCAGGCTCGCGCCGCAACTCGACGCGCGGTTGTGTGAGAGCGATGCGCGCTGGGAGTGGGATGGGGTGGTGTTCTCCACCTGGCGCTGGGAGCAGGGCCCTGATGGCAATCCCGCGTCCTGCATGTTGAGTGTCGACGCCGGGGGCGAGCGTCTGCTGCTGACGGGTGATATCGACGTCGACGCGGAACTTGCGGCAATCGCCAGCGGTTTCGACCTTCGTGCCCATTGGTTGCAGTCCCCGCATCACGGCAGCCGGACCTCGTCATCCAAAGTATTTCTTCAGGCCGTCGGAGCGGTTGGCGTGCTGATCTCCCGTGGCCGTAACAACGCCTTCGGCCACCCGCATCCGTTGGTCATGGCGCGTTATCGATGGCTGGGTATGGCCAGTTATGACAGCGCTGAGCTGGGCGCTGTCAGTCTGCGGCTGGGTACGTTCGGCACGCCGCAGGCAGAGCGCGCGCAACGGCGTTTCTGGCGTGACTGAGTGAATGGATATCGATCTCGGCGTTCGGCACTTGGCGACCCTATGATAGAGTGGCGCCAATTTTTCGAGGGAGTGATCACTGTGTGGGAACTGGTCAAATCTGGCGGCTGGATGATGCTGCCGATTATTTTGAGCTCCATCGCCGCTGCTGGCATTATCATCGAGCGTCTGTGGACGCTGCGTGCCAGCCGTATCACGCCGCCGCATCTGCTCGGACAGGTCTGGCAGTGGATTCAGGAAAAGAAGCTCGACGGCGAAAAGCTCAAGCAACTGCGCGCCGACTCGCCTCTGGGTGAGATTCTCGCCGCAGGTCTGGCCAATTCCAGGCACGGTCGCGAGATCATGAAGGAATGCATCGAAGAAGCCGCCGCCCGGGTTATCCATGAACTGGAGCGCTACCTGAGCGCGCTGGGTTCGATTGCCGCCATGGCACCGCTGCTTGGCTTGCTGGGTACGGTGCTGGGCATGATCGATATTTTCGGCTCGTTCAACAGTTCGGGGGCCACGGCCAATGCCGGTGTACTCGCCAGTGGTATCTCCAAGGCGCTGATCTGTACCGCGTCGGGCCTTATCGTGGCTATTCCGGCAATCTTCTTTCATCGCTTTCTGCAAAGTCGCGTCGATGAGCTGGTGGTCGGCATGGAGCAGCAGGCCATTCGTCTGGTTGAAGTGGTGCAGGGCGACCGCGATGTCGATCTGATCGACGCCAAAATCGATCTCAAGTCGCTGGCCAGAGCGGGCGGGGGCAAGAAGAAGTGAAATTTCGCCGTCGCAGACCCCGGGAAAACATCGACATCAATCTGGTCTCTCTGATTGATGTGGTGTTCATCCTGCTGCTGTTTTTCATCGTGACGACCACGTTCACCCGTGAAACCCAGTTGCGGGTGGATCTGCCACAGGCGGTCACCGGTACGCCGGAGGTGGACGCCAGCGCTAAGCATCTGGACATCGCCATCAACGCCGACGGGATCTTCTCGCTGAACAACCAACTGTTGCCCAAGAACGATCTGGCAACCCTGATCGAAGCGCTGCAACGCGAGTCGGCGGGCGATACCAGTCTGCCGTTGTCGATCAGTGCCGACGGCAAGACCCCGCACCAATCGGTGATTACGGCCATGGATGCGGCGGGTAAACTGGGTTTCAGCCATTTGCGCATGACCACTGTCGAGGCCACACCGGCTAACTGATGGCATTTACCGACCGTTTGCTTGATGCCTGGTACAAGGGCCACCCTGCGCTGGCGCTTTTGCGTCCGCTCGAAGGCCTTTATCGGCGCGTCGTAGAGGGCAAGCGCGCGCGTTTTCTGGCGGGTGAGGGCACTATCTACCGCGCTCCGGAGCCGGTTATTGTGGTGGGTAATATCACCATCGGCGGCACTGGCAAGACGCCACTGATTCTATGGATGATCGAGCACTGCCGTCGTCGTGGCCTGCGCGTTGGTGTGGTCAGTCGCGGTTACGGTGCCAAACCTCCCAGCCTGCCGTGGCGCGTCAAGGCCGACCAGAGTGCCAGCGAGGCGGGCGATGAACCTTTGCTCATCGTCAAACGCAGTGGCGTGCCGCTGATGATCGATCCGGATCGCAGTCGCGCCGTGCAGGCCCTGCTCGCTGCCGAGCCTCTGGATCTGATTCTTTCCGACGATGGCCTGCAACATTATCGTCTGGCCCGCGATCTGGAGCTGGTGCTGATCGATGCCGCCCGCGGGCTGGGCAACCGTCGTTGTCTGCCTGCCGGGCCATTGCGCGAGCCGGTTGAGCGCCTAGGCAGTGTCGACGCCTTGCTTTACAACGGCGCGACGGCTGATCGTGACGATGGCTACGCCTTTATGCTCAAACCGTCAGCCCTTATCAATCTGCGCAGTGGCGAACGCCAGCCGGTGGATTATTTCCCGGCCGGGCAGGCGCTGCATGCGGTCGCCGGAATCGGCAATCCTCAACGTTTCTTCAATACCCTCGAAGGATTACACTGGCGGCCGGTGGCTCACGCGTTCGCCGACCATGCGGTCTACAGTGCCCAGGCGCTGACATTCACACCGGCATTGCCCTTGGTCATGACCGAGAAGGATGCGGTGAAATGTCGTGCCTTTGCAGCCGATGACTGGTGGTATCTGGCAGTGGATGCAGTACCGTCCGATGCTTTTGTCGACTGGTTCGATGAGCAACTGCTACGTCTCTCTCCATGATTGCTTCAGGATCTCCTATGGACACCAAACTACTCGATATCCTCGCTTGCCCTGTGTGCAAGGGACCATTGAAGCTCAGCGCCGACAAGACCGAGCTGATCAGCAAAGGGGCAGGCCTTGCCTACCCGGTACGCGACGGCATCCCGGTGATGCTCGAAAGCGAAGCGCGCACCTTGAGCACCGATGAGCGGCTGGAAAAATGACAGCAGCGTTCACCGTTGTCATTCCTGCGCGTTACGGCTCCAGCCGTTTTCCCGGCAAGCCACTGAAAACCATTGCTGGCAAGCCCATGGTTCAGCTTGTCTGGGAGCAGGCGTGCAAAAGCAGCGCCGAGCGTGTCGTGATTGCCACCGATGATGCGCGCATTGTCGAGGCTTGTCAGGCTTTTGGTGCAGAAGTGCTGCTGACCCGCGAGGATCACAATTCCGGCACCGATCGTCTGGCCGAGGTGGCTGCGCAACTGGGGCTGGCTGCTGATGCGATTGTGGTCAATGTGCAAGGCGACGAGCCGATGATCCCGCCTGCGGTGATCGATCAGGTGGCGTCCAACCTGGCGGCTCACCCCGAAGCCGGCATGTCTACGCTGGCCGAGCCTATCGACGATGTGGCCGCGTTGTTCAACCCGAACATCGTCAAGGTCGCAACAGACATCAACGGCCTGGCGCTGACGTTCAGCCGTGCCCCATTGCCTTGGGCGCGTGACGCGCTGGCCGCAAACAGGGACGAGTTGCCCGCTGGCGTGCCTTATCGTCGTCATATCGGTATTTACGCCTATCGTGCGGGCTTTCTTCATGACTTCGTTAGTTGGGGTCCATGCTGGCTGGAAAACACCGAAAGCCTGGAGCAACTGCGTGCGTTGTGGAATGGCGTGCGAATTCACGTTGCCGACGCGCTTGAAGCGCCACCCGGTGGCGTCGATACGCCTGAAGACCTGGAGCGCGTAAGGCGCTTGCTGGAGGGTTGATGCGCTTCGTCCAGTGGTTCGGGAAGGCGAGAGTATGACCTTGCAGGTGCAGTCCGCGATTTCCCTCAAACCTTTCAACACCTTTGGCGTGGATGTTCAGGCCCGCTTGTTTGCCGAAGCGCATAGCGATGACGATGTTCGCGAGGCGCTGGCGTATTCGGTCGAGCACGATGTATCGCTGCTGGTTATTGGCGGTGGCAGTAACCTGCTGCTCAGCGGTGACGTGCAGTCATTGGTGCTGCGCATGGCCAGTCGCGGCATTCGCATCGTGCATGAGGACTGTCTCGAGTCGATTGTCGAGGCAGAGGCTGGCGAGCCTTGGCATCCGTTCGTGCAGTCCTGTCTGGAACTGGGGCTGGCGGGGCTGGAAAACCTCAGTCTGATTCCAGGCACCGTTGGGGCGGCACCCATGCAGAACATCGGTGCTTATGGCGTCGAGATCAAGGATGTATTCCATAGCCTGACTGCGCTGGATCGTGAAACGGGTGAATTGCGCGAGTTTTCCCTGGAGGACTGTGCGTTCGGCTACCGCGACAGCGTGTTCAAGCATCAGGTCGCGCGCTGGTTGATCCTGCGGGTGCGCTTCAAGCTTAGCCGCGTAGCCAACCTGCATCTTGAATATGGTCCGGTTCGTCAGCGTCTCGACGAGTTGGGTATCGATAAACCGACGCCTTTCGATGTCAGCCGGGCAATCTGCGCCATTCGCAGTGAAAAGCTGCCTGACCCAGCGGTGCTGGGCAATGCTGGCAGTTTCTTCAAAAACCCGATTATCCCTGCCCAACTGTACGCGACGATCAAACAGCAGCACCCTGGTGTCGTCGGCTACCCGCAGGACGATGGCCGGGTGAAGCTGGCAGCGGGGTGGTTGATCGAGCAGGCTGGCTGGAAGGGTTATCGTGACGGCGACGCTGGCGTGCATAAGCTCCAGTCGCTGGTACTGGTCAATTACGGGCAGGCCAGTGGCTTGCAGCTATTGAACCTTGCGCGCCGCATCCAAAGCGACATCGTCGAGCGTTTTGGTGTAGAGCTGGAAATGGAGCCGAACCTCTACTGAGGTCTGACTGCCACCCTAGTAGTGAAACCGGGCGACGCTTTGCTCGTCCGCGATCTTTGGAAATGTAGGAGCGGGCTCGTCCGCGATGGGCTGCGAAGCGGACCCAAAACCGGCCATCTTGTTTGTATCTGGTGCACCGAGGCAGCTGGTTTTGCTGCCGGTTCCCGGCAGTTCGCGGACAAGCGAAGCGTCGCCCGGTCCGCTCCTGCAGTCGATGTATTTCCCTGAGTCACAGACGTAAAAAAGCCCCGCCTGTTTGCACAGGCGAGGCTTTTTCATGGGCCGGAGTTAGACGAGTGGTTTAGGCTCGTTTTCTTTCTCGGCTTCATGTTGCGGTTTGACTGCTGGTTGCTCAGTCGCCGCTTCTTCAGTCTTTTCCTCGATAGCCTGAGAAGGCTGGACCGATTCTGCTTCAGCGGCAACAGGTGCTGCTTCGGCGATGACTGGAGTGCTGGCCGCAGCGGCTTCCTGCTGACGGCGTGCTTCTTCTTCACGCTTGCGACGACGAACTTCACGAGGATCGTTCGGTGCACGGCCGGTGCTGCTGACCGGTGCGACCGGTGTTTCCACGATCACAGGTTGTTGCTCTGCAGGTGCAGGCGCTGCTTCTTCGACGGCCTTGGGCGCGACGTAAGGAGCAGGCTCCTCCTTCACGACGACAGGCTCGGCAGCAGTAGCTGCAGGCGTTGGCAGTTCGGACGATTCAGTGGCTGGCACTTCTTCATGAGCCGCTGCTTCGACAGGCGCTTGTAGCGCTGGCTCTGGCGTTGGTGTGAACGGCACGACGCGCTCGGCATGCGGCGCTTCGAACAGCTCGGTCTGCGCGGCAATGGCAGGTGCTTCGATCGCTGCAGGCTGAACCTCCACTTCCGGAGCCGGTTTGGCGACTGGCGCATCGTCTGCAACCGGCGCTTCAACGGCAGGCACTTCAACGACCGGTTCTGCTGCTGCCGGAGTTTCTGGAGTGGATGCTTCAATTGCCGGTGCGTCAGCTTCCGGTGCCTTGGCAGTATTGGCTTCGGCAACAGGCGCTTGCTGCGCAGGCTCTACGGCTGGAGCGTCTACGGCAGTGCTGTTGGCTCGCTCGGCCTGCTGGTGTGCATCGGCTTCTGCTGTGGCGCTGATCACGCCGCCAGCCGCAGCTGCTGCGGTGAATCCCAGACCAGCCGACAGATCGGTGGCGCTGCTGCCTTGTTCAGCATTTTCTGCCGAACCGTTTTCTTCGGAACCGTTTTCTTCAGAGCCTTCGATCACGTTGCCATTGGCATCACGTTGACGCTCACGACGGTTGCTGCGACGACGCTGACCGCGGGAGCGGCGGCGAGGGCGGTCGCCTTCGCTACCGTCGTTGCCTTCCTGGTTCTCGTCATTGATCTGCTCTTCGTTGAGCAGCACTTCCTCTTCGCTCACGGCAGCCGCGGCCTGTTCGGCGCGTGGTTGACGTTCTTCGCGAGGCGCGCGCGGCTGGCGTTCTTCGCGTGGTGCGCGTTCAGGACGCTCTTCACGAGCAAGGTTTACGGCAGGGGCTGCATCCAGAGGCTCGCGCAGTTCGCGGACCGGACGATCTTCGCGTGCTTCACGTGGCTTGCGCTCGCGGGAAGTACGGGCTGGACGCTCTTCACGTGGTGCTGAATCCTCGCGGGCTTCACGCGGTTCGCGAACGGTACGCTCTTCACGAGGTGCGCGTTCTTCACGAGGAGCACGTTCCTCACGTGGGGCGCGCTCTTCGCGCGGCGCGCGTTCGGCCCGTTCTTCACGGGGGGCGCGTTCTTCACGAGGCTTACGCTCTTCGTCACGACGGTTGTTACGGCCACGGCTCTGTTGGCGACCGTTGCGGCGTTCCTCGTTACGGGCCGGACGCTGTTCGGCAGCAGGTTTTTCAACCACTACCGGAGCGGCAGGCTCTTCCTTGGTCGCAAACAGGCTGACCAGGGATTTCACCAGGCCCTTGAACAGGCTCGGCTCGTGAGCGACCGGTGCAGGCGTTGGGGCAGGCGCAACGGCTTCTACCGGAACCGGCGCATTGGCACGAGCAGGTGCAGTCTTGACGGCTGCTTCCTGGCGAACAAGAGTGCGGGTTGCGGCAGCCAGCGGGGCGATTTCTTCCACTTCGGCTGCAGCCGCGGCGATTTCGTAGCTGGTCTGGCTGTTGTGTGCTTCCGGGCTGTCATCACGCAGACGCTGAACTTCGAAGTGCGGGGTTTCCAGCTGGTCGTTCGGCAGGATGATGATGCGCGCACGGGTGCGCAGTTCGATCTTGGTGATCGAGTTGCGTTTCTCGTTGAGCAGGAACGCAGCGACCGGGATCGGCACCTGAGCGCGCACTTCTGCAGTGCGGTCTTTCAGGGCTTCTTCTTCGATCAGGCGCAGAATGGCCAGAGAAAGCGATTCGACGTCACGGATGATGCCGGTGCCATTGCAACGAGGGCAGACGATGCCGCTGCTTTCGCCCAACGATGGGCGCAGACGCTGGCGGGACATTTCCAGTAGGCCGAAGCGTGAAATGCGACCGATCTGAACGCGGGCGCGGTCGGCTTCCAGGCTTTCGCGGACTTTTTCTTCCACGGCGCGCTGGTTCTTGGCCGGTGTCATGTCGATGAAGTCGATGACGATCAGGCCGCCGATGTCGCGCAGACGCAATTGACGGGCGATTTCCTCAGCCGCTTCAAGGTTGGTCTGCAGGGCGGTTTCTTCGATGTCGCTGCCTTTGGTGGCGCGCGCCGAGTTGATGTCGATGGACACCAGGGCTTCGGTCGGATCGATGACGATGGAGCCGCCGGAAGGCAGTTCGACCACGCGCTGGAAGGCGGTTTCGATCTGGCTTTCGATCTGGAAGCGGTTGAACAGTGGAACGCTGTCTTCGTACAGTTTGATCTTGCTGGCGTACTGCGGCATCACCTGGCGGATGAAGGTCAGGGCTTCTTCCTGGGCTTCGACGCTGTCGATCAGGACTTCGCCGATATCCTGACGCAGGTAGTCACGGATGGCGCGGATAATGACGTTGCTTTCCTGATAGATCAGGAAAGGGGCCGAACGGTCCAGGGACGCTTCCTTGATGGCGGTCCACAGTTGCAGCAGGTAATCGAGGTCCCACTGCATTTCCTCGCTGCTGCGGCCCAGGCCGGCAGTACGAACGATCAGACCCATGTCGGCTGGAGCGATCAGGCCGTTGAGGGCTTCACGCAGTTCGTTGCGCTCTTCGCCTTCGATACGGCGCGAGATGCCACCGGCGCGAGGGTTGTTCGGCATCAGGACCAGATAACGGCCTGCAAGACTGATGAAGGTGGTCAGGGCTGCGCCCTTGTTGCCACGCTCTTCTTTCTCGACCTGAACGATGACTTCCTGGCCTTCGCTCAGGACGTCCTTGATGTTGACGCGGCCTTCAGGGGCTTTCTTGAAGTACTCGCGGGAGATTTCCTTGAGGGGCAGAAAGCCGTGGCGCTCAGAGCCGAAATCGACAAAGGCAGCCTCAAGGCTGGGTTCGATGCGAGTGATTCGGCCTTTGTAGATGTTGGCCTTCTTCTGCTCGCGTGCACCTGACTCGATGTCCAGGTCGTAGAGGCGCTGGCCGTCTACCAGTGCAACACGCAACTCTTCGGGTTGAGTTGCGTTAATCAGCATTCTTTTCATGTAGTACCGTCGGTTTCCGGGCTGCCGGAAACGGCGTTCGGCACACACGACTTCTCACGGTCGGTGTCAGGGCACGTCAGGAGTGGTTGGACACTCCAGTGTCTAGCGAGGTCCTCGCCCAGAGGGGGCGTAGGGTCGCGACGACGTTTCCTGCTTGCTGTGGTGGCATAAGACACCCTTTTCAGCAAAAGCTTTGTCAGGAGGAGGAATCGACCATCGGTAGCGGACGAGATGAAGCGTCTAGAACAAGCCTTGTGCTACACAGTCCGATGGTTGTGCGTCTCCACCCTACACGTATCCCTGATAATTCGGGTGCTGCCGCGCGCAGAATCCGCAGCGGGTTGGCATTTACCGCGATCTTCGATAGGGAAGGTCGCGCATCATGGCTTGAGGCGTTGTTCCCGAAGCATTCGCTCGTAGCGTCTGAAAGCGACTGCACTTTGTGAACTGGCCATGAACTGTCCGCACCGGCAGCGAGCTGTCTGCTCTGCTGTCAGGCGTGTTTCCGGCCTCATGTCACCTGCGCTCGTTACGTTTTCAGCGTGCTCCGTTGTCACCGAACACTGCGTAGGACGGCCTCCCGTCCTTGTGAATTGCGTTGGTCAGGGCCGGTTGTCAACCGTTGGTCCGCTGTCCGGCCGCTTTTGGCGGCGTTCGCGACTATAGCAGCAATCATTAAGTGCTTCAAATCCATAAAAAATTGTTATCATTTGCGGCATGACGAATATTGCCCCTCCAACCCCCGGCGTCCAGCTGGTTGAGGTTGCCCCGGAACTTGCCGGTCAACGCATCGATAATTTTCTGATCACTTATCTCAAGGGTGTGCCCAAAACCTTGATTTACCGCATTTTGCGCAAAGGCGAAGTGCGTGTGAACAAGGGGCGGATCAAGCCGGAGTATAAGTTGCAGGCAGGCGATATCGTGCGCATTCCTCCTGTGCGCGTGCCTGAGCGCGACGAGCCGGTGCCGGTTGCGCAGGCTCTGCTGCAGCGCCTCGAGGCCGCGATTGTCTACGAAGACAAGGCGCTGATCGTGCTCAACAAGCCTGCGGGTATCGCTGTGCATGGCGGCAGCGGTCTGAGTTTCGGGGTAATCGAAGCATTTCGTCAGTTGCGTCCGGATGCCAAGGAGCTCGAACTGGTGCACCGTCTCGATCGCGACACGTCCGGTCTGCTGATGATTGCCAAGAAACGCAGCATGCTGCGTCATCTGCACGAAGCCCTGCGCGGCGACGGCGTCGACAAGCGCTACATGGCGCTCGTCCGCGGTAACTGGGCAACGGCTCAGAAACAGGTGCGTGCGCCGCTGATGAAAAGCAATCTGCGCTCCGGCGAGCGCATGGTCGAGGTCAATGAAGAGGGCAAGGAGGCTCTGACGATCTTCAAGGTACTGCGTCGTTTCGGTGACTTTGCCACCATGGTCGAAGCCAAGCCGGTGACCGGGCGCACGCACCAGATCCGCGTGCACACGCTGCATGCGGGGCACGCCATTGCAGGCGATACCAAATACGGTGACGAGAATTTCAGTCGCGAGATTCGTGATCTGGGCGGCAAGCGTCTGTTCCTGCACGCCTACATGCTGACGGTGCCGATGCCCGATGGCAGCAAACTGAATGTGCAGGCGCCTGTGGATGAAATGTGGGCCAAGACAGTGGAGCGTTTGAGTGCGCCGTAATTACGACCTGTTGATTTTTGACTGGGACGGCACGCTGGCCGACTCTGTGGGGCGAATTGTTCTGGCCATGCGTACCGCGGCTATCGAGACTGATCTGGAGGTTCGTGACGATCCGGCGATCAAGGGCATTATCGGTCTGGGTCTGCCCGAGGCGATTCGAACCCTTTATCCGCAGATCAGTGACAATCAGGTGATCGACTTTCGGCAGCGCTATGCTGACAGCTATATGGCAATGGATAACGTGCCTTCGCCGCTGTTCGAGGGCGTTCTGGAGTCGATGCAAGCGTTTCGCGAGGACGGCTATCGTCTGGCGGTCGCTACCGGCAAGGCGCGCCGTGGGCTGGATCGGGTGCTACAAGCCAATGGCTGGGGCGATTACTTCGATGCCACCCGGGCTGCCGACGAAACCGCCAGCAAGCCGGACCCGCTGATGTTGAACGAGATCATGGCGCATTGTGATGTTGCGCCGCAGCGTTCGTTGATGATCGGCGATGCGTCGTTCGATCTGCTGATGGCCCGCAACGCAGGTATGGATTCGGTTGCGGTGGGTTATGGCGCTCAGTCGCTGGAGTCGTTGCGCCAGTTTCAGCCACGATTGGCTATTGAGCATTTTTCCGAGCTGCGCACCTGGTTGAATGGGCGCGGCGTCTAGTTTTAGGGTTGGAGTGATTGGAACATGTCTGACGAATGGAAGGCACCCGTCTCGCAAAGCGCGGACGAGGGAATCAATGGCAAGGAAGAAGCAAAAAGCTGGAAACTTCTGGAAAAGACGCTGCTGGCCAGTGTTCAGGAGCAGCGTCGTGCGCGTCGCTGGGGAATTTTCTTCAAGCTGCTGACGTTCGCGTTTCTGTTTGTCGCAGTGGTCGTTCCGATGCTGGACTTTGAAGGCGGTACATCGCGCCGCTCCAGCCACACAGCGCTGATCGATGTGCAGGGTGTGATTGCCGACAAGGAGTCGGCCAGTGCCGAGAATATCGTCACGGCGCTGCAGAAGGCGTTCGAGGATGAAAAGACCAGGGGCGTTATTCTGCGTATCAACAGTCCGGGCGGCAGTCCTGTGCAGTCGGGCTATGTTTATGACGAAATCCGTCGTCTGCGTGCTGCAAAACCGGATATCAAGGTGTATGCGGTCATTACTGATCTGGGTGCTTCGGGGGCTTATTACATTGCCAGTGCTGCCGACCAGATCTACGCCGACAAGGCCAGTCTGGTGGGGTCGATAGGTGTGACGGCGGCGGGGTTCGGGTTTGTCGGTGCCATGGACAAGCTCGGCGTTGATCGTCGTACCTACACATCGGGCGAGCACAAAGCTTTCCTTGATCCGTTCCAGCCGCAGAAGGCCGATGAGACGCAGTTCTGGCAGGGGGTGCTGGACACAACGCATCGTCAGTTCATCGCCAGCGTCAAGCAGGGTCGTGGCGATCGTCTGAAGGACAAGGATCATCCCGAACTGTTTTCGGGGCTGATCTGGACCGGTGAGCAGGCCGTTGCGCTCGGTCTGGTGGACGGCCTGGGCAGTGCCAGTTATGTCGCGCGGGATGTGATCAAGGAAAAGGATATCGTCGAATATACCGTCGAAGAGTCGCCTTTCGACCGCTTTTCGAAAAAGCTGGGCACCAGTATCGCTGAGCGCATTGCCATGCTGGTCGGCTTCAACGGTCCAAGCCTGCGCTGACGGCTTGATGCAGAAATGAAGAACCCGGCCAATGGCCGGGTTCTTTGTCTGAGCGTCAGGGTACGCTGACCCCTTCCTTTATTAGCATGTCCACAAGGCGTATCAGTGGCAGGCCGATCAGGCTGGTCGCGTCGCTGCCTTCGGTGCTGCGAAACAGGCTGACCCCCAACCCTTCAGCCTTGAAGCTGCCGGCGCAGTCATAAGGTTGCTCTGCATGCAGATAGCGTTCGATGCTGGCTTGATCGAGTTCGCGCATGTGCACGGTAAAGGGTACGCAATCGACCTGATGCTCGCCTGTCGAGCTATTAAGCAGGGCCAGTCCGGTCAGGAAGGTTACGCTGGTGCCACTGGCAGCCGTCAGTTGCTCAAGTGCGCGCTCGAAGGTATGTGGCTTGCCGAGTATCTGCCCGTTTAGGACGGCAACCTGATCGGAGCCAATGATCAGGTGATGCGGATATTCGCCCGCCAGCGCCCTGGCTTTCTCTAAGGCAAGGCGTCGAACGAGGTCGTGTGCGGTTTCGTCCAGTCGGTGACTTTCATCAATGTCCGGAGACTTGCAGGTGAATGGCAGGCGCAGGCGAGTGAGCAGTTCGCGCCGGTATGAAGAGCTGGAGGCAAGGAGCAGGGATGGCATGCGGTTCTCCGTAGGCTGAGCGTCGATTCTAAAGAGTGGCCGGAGTGACGAACAGGCCTGAATTTCCTTTGACATGCCAAGGGGGCATCCCTAGAATGCTGCGCCTATGTTGAATGACCCGATTCCATCTCACGTTGACCCGCGCAAATTGTCTGATCGCGGCACTACCCTTCAGGGTGAAGTGCTGCTGGGCGATTTGAAGAGACTCTGCGACCCGCTTGCCGACACTGTCGGTACGGTGCAGGCGAAATTCGTTTTTGAGCGTGACGAACGCCGTTCTGTGGTCATCCACAGTTCGATAGACGTCCCGGTCAAGATGGTTTGCCAGCGTTGTCTTGAGCTGGTGACCCTGCCGATCCACAGCGAATGCAGTTACGCCGTGGTGAAGGAGGGTGCGAATACCCAGTCGTTACCGAAAGGTTATGACGTGCTGGAACTGGGCGAAGATCCTTTGGATCTGCTGGCATTGATCGAGGAGGAGCTATTGCTCGCCTTGCCCATTGTGCCTGCTCATCATCCTGAAGAATGCCAGCAACCGGCGGGTCTCGATGAGCCCGAACCGAGCGTGGACGAGGTAATGCGGTCCAACCCGTTCAGTGTATTGGCGCAGTTAAAGCGTGACCCAAACGTTTAGGAGTTAATCAATTATGGCTGTTCAGCAGAACAAAAAATCCCGCTCTGCCCGTGACATGCGTCGTTCGCACGACGCTCTTGAGGCAAGCACTCTGTCGGTAGAAAAGACCACTGGTGAAATTCACCTGCGTCACCACGTATCGCCAGAAGGCGTATACCGTGGTCGTAAAGTGATCGACAAGGGCGCTGACGAGTAATTTCTTGTCCGCTCCGATCATCGCGATCGACGCAATGGGCGGGGACTTCGGTCCCCGCAACATTGTTCAGGCAAGCCTCGCGTGCCTGACAGCTACACCCTCGCTTCATCTGGTCCTCGTAGGCCAAGCCTCCCTGATTGAAGAACTCATTGCCCGTCATGGTGCTGTGGATCGCTCGCGCCTGCGTGTCGTAAACGCCAATGAAGCCATTGCAATGGACGAGCGTCCGTCCCAGGCTCTGCGTGGCAAGCCTGACTCGTCCATGCGTGTTGCTCTTGAGCTTGTTGCAAGCGGGCAGGCCCAGGCATGTGTCAGCGCTGGTAATACCGGTGCGCTGATGGCGCTTTCGCGGTTTGTGCTCAAGACGCTGCCCGGTATCGATCGTCCCGCGATGATCGCAGCCATTCCCACTCGGTCTGGCCATTGTCAGATGCTCGACCTGGGTGCGAATGTCGATTGCAGCGCTGAGGCGCTCTATCAGTTTGCGGTAATGGGCTCTGTTCTTGCAGAAACCCTGGGTGTCAAAAAGCCCAGGGTTGCCTTGCTTAACGTGGGCACGGAAGACATCAAGGGCAATCAGCAGGTCAAGCTTGCCGCCGGTCTTTTGCAGGCAGCCCAGGGGCTCAACTACATTGGCTACATCGAAGGCGACGGCTTGTACCGGGGTGAGGCTGACGTCGTGGTGTGTGATGGCTTTGTCGGCAATGTACTGCTCAAGTCGAGCGAGGGGCTGGCGAGCATGATTGCCGCCAGAATCGATACACTGTTCAACCGCAACCTGCTGAGCAGGGCGGTCGGAGCGCTGGCGTTGCCGTTGCTCAAGCGACTGCAGACTGATCTGGCACCTGCTCGTCATAATGGCGCGAGCTTGCTCGGGTTGCAGGGGATCGTGGTGAAAAGCCACGGTTCGGCCAGTGTTTCAGGGTTCCAGAGTGCGATTCAGCGAGCGATCGTTGAATCCCGTGAAAACCTGCCGCAGCGCCTGAAGGGGCGGCTTGAATTGCTGCTTCAGAACGGCCAAACCTGAAAATGTGACGCATCAGACTGGTCAGTCATCCAACCGATCAGTCATGTAAATTTGAATACCCGCGTTCGGCCTGTCCGGACGCCCATTTTGGCGACAATAATTCAGAGGCTTGTCAAATGTCTGCATCCCTCGCATTCGTCTTTCCGGGTCAAGGATCGCAATCGCTCGGCATGCTCGCCGAGCAAGGCGCGCAACATCCGTTGATTCTCGATACTTTCGAGCAGGCTTCCGAAGCCCTTGACTATGACCTGTGGGCGTTGACCCAGAGCGGTCCTGTCGAGTTGCTCAATCAGACCGACAAGACCCAGCCTGCCATTCTGACTGCTTCCATAGCCTTGTGGCATGTGTGGCTGGCCGAGGGCGGCGCCGTTCCTGCGTTCGTCGCAGGTCACAGTCTGGGTGAATACAGTGCGCTGGTAGCTGCGCAAAGCCTGAGCCTGGCTGATGCGGTAAAGCTCGTCGAGTGTCGTGGCCAGTTGATGCAGGAAGCGGTGCCGGCCGGTCAAGGCGGCATGGCCGCTATTCTGGGTCTTGATGACGCCGACGTTATCGCTGCCTGTGCCGAAGCAGCGCAGGGCGAAGTTGTCAGTGCGGTGAATTTCAACTCGCCGGGCCAGGTGGTGATCGCCGGTTCCGCCGAGGCCGTCAAGCGCGCCATGGAGCTGTGCAAGGCGCGGGGTGCCAAGCGTGCATTGTCGTTGCCGGTCAGCGTGCCGTCGCACTGCGAACTGATGCGCCCGGCCGCCGAGCGTTTCGCCGAGGCTGTTGAAGCCATTGAATGGCAGGCACCTGAAATCGCATTGGTACAGAACGTCAGCGCCAGCGCGGTCAGTGATCTGGCGACGCTCAAGCGTGACTTGCTGGAACAGTTGTACAAGCCGGTTCGCTGGGTTGAATCCATTCAATGCCTGGCGAGCCGTGGTGCGACCCAGCTTGTGGAATGTGGGCCGGGCAAAGTCCTGGCCGGTCTGAACAAGCGTTGCGCCGAAGGCGTGATTACTTACAACCTTGATACCCCGGACGCCTTTGCCGCCGCGCGCGCGGCACTGGCCTGATTAGGAGAAGCCTGTATGAGCCTTCAAGGTAAAGTTGCACTGGTCACCGGTGCGAGTCGCGGTATTGGTCAAGCCATCGCCCTGGAATTGGGGCGCAATGGTGCTGTCGTCGTGGGCACCGCGACCTCTGAGTCCGGCGCCGAGCGCATCAGTGCGACGTTCAAGGAAAACGGCATCGAAGGCTTTGGCCTGATGCTCGATGTCTGCGATGCCGAGTCCGTGAATTCGGTCCTGTCGACCATCCAGGAGCGTGTCGGGGCACCGTTGATTCTGGTCAATAATGCCGGCATCACCCGTGATAATCTGATGATGCGCATGAAAGATGACGAATGGTATGACGTCGTCAACACCAACCTGAACAGCCTTTTCCGTCTTTCCAAGGGTGTTTTGCGCGGCATGACCAAAGCGCGTTGGGGCCGTATTATCAGCATTGGTTCGGTTGTGGGTGCCATGGGCAACGCCGGTCAAGTAAACTATGCTTCCGCGAAGGCCGGGCTGGAAGGTTTCAGCAGGGCTCTGGCCCGTGAAGTGGGCTCGCGGGCAGTAACCGTGAATTCGGTTGCGCCCGGTTTCATCGACACCGATATGACGCGTGAGCTGCCTGAGGCTCAGCGTGAGTCACTGATTACCCAGATACCCCTGGGCCGTCTGGGGCAGGCTGAAGAGATTGCGCATGTAGTCGCTTTTCTTGCCTCCGAAGGCGCAGGGTACGTTACCGGGGCCACAATCCCTGTTAACGGCGGCATGTACATGAGCTAATGTGACCATCTGTTTCAAAAAAATGTCATACGAGCTGTCTAAAATCCGTTATAAAGCTGCAATCTATGCATGGGCAAAGGTACGGTTGGGCATAAGGGGAGAGCGTTAAGCTTGAAATTCGCAAAACCTCTTCTATACACTTACCCACTGGCCAGATGCCTGAACATTTCCACTAGGAGTTAAAACTAGGTATGAGCACCATCGAAGAGCGCGTCAAGAAAATCGTTGCAGAGCAACTTGGCGTCAAATCAGAAGAGGTTGTCAACACTGCTTCTTTCGTTGAAGACCTGGGCGCTGACTCCCTGGACACTGTCGAGCTGGTAATGGCTCTGGAAGAGGAATTCGAGACCGAAATCCCTGACGAAGAAGCGGAAAAGATCACTACCGTTCAAGCAGCAATCGACTACGTCACTAGCCATCAGGCTTAAGATTTGTAATCGCTGACTGCTGTCACGGGAAAACCGCACTGCTTTAACCGGCGTGCGGTTTTTTCTTTAGAAAACGCTGTGATTGTTCGTAAATGATTGTTCCGTAAACAAGAGAGAAGGAGAGTCCTGTGTCGCGTAGACGCGTCGTGGTCACCGGGATGGGCATGCTTTCGCCACTGGGCAATGACGTGCCCAGCAGTTGGCAGGGCATTCTGGCGGGCCGCAGTGGCATTGGCCTTATCGAGCACACGGACTTGTCGGCCTTCACCACCCGTTTCGGCGGTTCGGTCAAGGGTTTCAACGTCGAAGAATACCTCGCGCCCAAAGAAGCGCGCCGGCTCGATCTCTTCATTCAGTATGGTCTCGCGGCCAGCTTTCAGGCGGTGCGTAATGCAGGCCTCGAAGTCACTGATGCAAACCGTGAACGCATCGGCGTCGCGATGGGTTCGGGTATCGGTGGTCTGACCAATATCGAAAACAGCAGTCGTCTGCTGCACGAGCAAGGGCCAGGACGGATTTCTCCGTTTTTCGTGCCGGGCTCGATCATCAACATGATTTCCGGTTTCCTGTCTATCCATCTGGGTGCACAGGGGCCTAATTACTCCATCGCCACGGCTTGCACCACGGCGACCCACTGCATCGGCATGGCGGCTCGCAACATCGCCTATGACGAAGCGGACGTGATGATTGCCGGTGGCGCTGAAATGGCTGCCTGTGGCCTGGGGCTGGGTGGTTTCGGTGCCGCGCGTGCGCTGTCGACCCGCAACGACGACCCGACCCGTGCCAGTCGTCCCTGGGACGAAGGCCGTGATGGTTTCGTCCTGTCCGACGGTGCAGGTGCGATGGTGCTTGAAGAACTTGAGCACGCCAAGGCGCGTGGTGCGACCATCTACGCTGAGCTGGTCGGGTTCGGCATGAGCGGCGATGCCTATCACATGACCTCGCCACCTGATGACGGTGCCGGTGCTGCACGCTGCATCGTCAATGCGTTGCGTGACGCCAAGGTCAATGCCGATCAGGTTCAGTACATCAACGCACACGGTACGTCGACGCCTGCGGGCGATCTGGCCGAGGCTTCTGCGATCAAGTCGGTATTTGGCGATCATGCCTACAAGCTGGCTGTCAGTTCGACCAAGTCGATGACCGGCCACCTGCTGGGCGCTGCTGGTGCTGTCGAGGCGATCTTCAGTGTGCTGGCAATGGTTGATCAGGTGGCTCCGCCGACCATCAACCTGGATGAGCCAAGCGAAGGCTGCGATCTGGATTTCGTGCCTCACGAAGCACGCCGCATGCCGATCGACGTTGTTCTTTCGAACTCGTTCGGCTTCGGTGGCACCAACGGTTCGCTGGTATTCCGTCGGTTCGCCGAGTAATGCCCGCCTGGGTCGATGGCTGCCCCGCAGACGCCTTGTCCCTCAAGGACCGGGGGCTGGCCTACGGCGATGGACTGTTTGAAACCATCGTCGTCAAGGCCGGGCAGCCATTGCTCCTGGAGCGCCATCTGCAGCGTCTCGAAAACGGATGCGCGCGCTTGTCGATCGCAACCGATCATGCGCTTATCCGTGCAGAAATGACCCGCTTCGCTGCAGAGCTTGGCGATGGGGTCATGAAGCTGATCGTTACCCGCGGCGACAGCCAGCGCGGTTACGCTCCAGCCCCCAATGCCCAATCGCGTCGAATCCTGCAGGGCGGCCCTGCGCCAGCCTATCCGGGTGTGCATGCCGAGCAGGGCATGCGCCTGTTTGCCTGCCAGACGCGTCTGGCGGAACAGCCGCTTCTGGCTGGACTCAAGCATCTGAATCGTCTGGAACAGGTGCTGGCCCGCTCGGAATGGAGCGATAGCGAGCATGCCGAAGGCTTGATGCGCGATACCTCCGGGCGATTGATCGAGGGTGTCTACAGCAATCTGTTTCTGGTAAGCCAGGGCCGCCTGCTGACTGCCGATCTGAGCCGCTGCGGGGTAGCGGGGGTGATGCGTGCCGAGTTGCTGGATCAGGCACGAAACCTGGGACTGGTTGTCGATATCCGTGATTTGCACCTGTCCGACCTTGAATCGGCGGACGAAGTGTTTCTATGCAATAGCGTCTACGGCGTCTGGCCGGTTCGCGGCTTTACAGTCTTGAGCTGGCCGGTCGGGCCGCTCACCCGTAAACTGCAAGGTATTGCTCGCACCCTTCTGGATATCTGATTTGTGATCCGAAAAATATTGGTGTTGCTGGAAACAGCTGTCGTTCTGGCAGGCCTTCTGCTCGGCTTTGCGTTCTGGCAGCAACATCAGGCGCTGAACCAGCCGCTCGAAGTCGCTCAGGAGCAACTGCTGGATGTCCCGGCCGGCTCAACGCCGACCGGTGTGCTTAATCGACTGCAGGCCGATGGCGTGATCAAGGACGCCTTCTGGTTGCGCCTCTACTGGCGTTTCAACCTCTCCGGACAGGCACTGCACAGCGGCGAATACCGCATGGTGCCGGGCATGAACGTCAAGGGGCTGTTCGACGTCTGGAAGCGCAAGGAGGTTGTGCAATACAGCCTGACGCTGGTCGAGGGCTGGAATTTCCGTCAGGTGCGGGCTGCGCTGGCCAAACAGGCCAAGCTCGATCAAACGCTGGCTGGCTTGTCCGACGGCGAGCTGATGGCAAAAATCGGCCATCCTGATGTATTCCCTGAAGGGCGTTTCTTTCCTGATACCTATCGCTATGTGCGCGGCATGACCGATGCCGAATTGCTCAGGCAGGCTTACAGTCGTCTGGAGGAAGTGCTGGATGAAGAATGGAATGCCAGGTCGTCTGATGCTCCGTATTCCAATCCCTATCAGGCCCTGATCATGGCGTCGCTGGTCGAGAAGGAAACCGGTGTGCCTCAGGAGCGTGGCCAGATCGCGGGTGTGTTCGTGCGTCGCTTGAAGCTGGGCATGCAGTTGCAGACCGATCCGACCGTGATCTATGGCATGGGCGAGCGCTACAACGGCAAGTTGACCCGGGCCAATCTCAAGGAACCCACGCCGTACAATACCTACGTGATAGCCGGTATGCCGCCGACACCGATTTCACTGGTGGGGCGCGAGGCGATTCATGCCGCGCTCAACCCGGTAGCGGGCAGCAGCCTGTATTTCGTGGCCAAGGGGGACGGCAGCCATGTGTTCTCGGACGATCTGGATGCCCATAACTCAGCGGTGCGTGACTATCAGCTCAAGCGCCGCGCAGATTATCGCTCCAGCCCGGCACCTGCTGCGCCTGCTGCGCCTGCTGCGCCTGCTGCACCGGCACCATCAACTGATTCTCCCTCTTCAGAGCCCGAGCCTGCGACTGCAACGGATGCCCCGCAGCCCGAGCCGAATGCGCAATGATGGAAACAATTAAGGATTACCTGTGACTGGCTTGTTTATCACCCTTGAAGGTCCGGAAGGTGCTGGCAAAAGTACCAATCGCGAATACTTGGCGGCACAGCTGCGCGCGCAGGGCGTTCAGGTATTGCTGACCCGCGAGCCGGGCGGCACTCCGCTGGCCGAGCGCATTCGCGAACTGCTGCTGGCTCCCAGTGATGAAGCCATGAGTGCCGACACCGAACTGCTGCTGGTGTTTGCCGCGCGCGCACAACACCTGGCCGAGGTCATTCGCCCGGCTCTGGCCCGTGGCGAGGTGGTGCTTTGTGATCGGTTTACCGATGCAACCTACGCTTATCAAGGTGGTGGCCGCGGCCTGTCTCAGCAGCGTATTGCCGTGTTGGAAGAGTTTGTTCAAGGCGATCTGCGGCCTGATCTGACGCTGGTATTTGACCTGCCGGTGGAAATCGGTCTGTCACGTGCCGCAGCACGTGGCCGACTCGATCGCTTCGAGCAGGAAGGCCGGGCTTTCTTCGACGCGGTGCGCTCGACTTATCTGCAGCGGGCGAAGGCTGATCCTGCGCGGTATCGTCTGGTGGACGCGGCCCAGCCGCTGGCCGACGTTCAGGCTTCCCTTGATACATTGCTGCCGCAGTTGCTGGAGCTGCGACGTGGCTGAAGCCTACCCCTGGCAGGCATCACTCTGGCAGCAGATGGCCGGTCGTGCTCAACATGCTCATGCCTATCTGCTGCACGGTCCGGCCGGTATCGGCAAGCGGGCACTGGCCGAGCGCCTGATGGCCAGCCTGCTGTGCAAGGCTCCCGAAGCGCTTGAGGCCTGCGGGCATTGCAAATCCTGCCTGTTGCTGGCGGCTGGCAGTCATCCGGACAACTATGTGCTGGAGCCGGAAGAAGCAGACAAGCCGATCAAGGTTGATCAGGTCCGTGACCTGGTGAGCTTTGTGGTGCAGACCGCCCAGATGGGCGGTCGCAAGGTGGTGCTCGTCGAGCCGGTGGAAGCGATGAACATCAACGCTGCCAATGCCTTGTTGAAGAGTCTTGAGGAGCCGTCGGGCAATACCGTTCTATTGCTGGTCAGCCATCAGCCGAGCCGCTTGCTGCCAACGGTAAAAAGTCGCTGTGTGCAGCAAGCCTGCCCGTTGCCCAGCGAACAGATGAGCCTGGACTGGCTGGGCAATGCCCTGCCTGATTGCACGCAGGAAGAACGGTTCGAATTGCTGACGCTGGCAGCGGGGTCGCCGCTGGCTGCCGTGGCACTTCACACGCAAGGCGTTCGCGAGCAACGCGCGCTGGTGGTGGATGGCGTCAAGAAGCTGCTCAAGCAACAGCAATCGGCTACCCAGCTGGCCGAAGGCTGGAAGGATATCCCGTTGTTATTGTTGTTCGACTGGTTCTGTGACTGGTCGCACCTGATCCTGCGCTATCAGATGACGCAGGACGAGGAAGGCCTTGGTCTGGGCGACATGCGCAAGGTCGTTCAATACCTGGCGCAGAAGTCTTCTCGCGCAAAAGTGCTGGAGATTCAGGACTGGATTCTGGCACAGAGGCAAAAAGTCATGTCCAAGGCCAATCTAAACCGGGTCTTGCTGCTTGAAGCATTACTGGTGCAGTGGGCAGGCCTGCCGGGACAGGCGTAGACTCTGCGTTATCCGGAACCGTTGAGGTGTTGTCATGAGTCTGCCGCTGAACACAGGTCCACGTAATGGCATTCTGTCCCTGACCATCAAGGACAAATCCGTGCTTTACGCTGCCTACATGCCATTCATCAGAAACGGCGGGCTGTTCATCCCCACCAGCAAAAGCTACAAGCTGGGTGATGAAGTGTTCATGCTGCTCAATCTGATGGACGAACCGGAGAAGGTTCCGGTGGCTGGCCGCGTCGCCTGGATTACGCCAAAAGGTGCGCAGGGCAACCGGACTGCCGGTGTCGGCGTGCAATTCAATGATGGCGACAATACCGCGCGCAATCTGATCGAAACTCATCTGGTCGGTGCTCTGAAGTCCGATCGTCCAACCCATACCATGTAGTTGTGTTTTAACCCATGCTTGTAGATTCCCATTGTCACCTCGATCGCCTTGACCTTGCCCAGCACAATGGCTCGCTGGATGCAGCCCTAGAAGCCGCCCGGGGCAGGGGAGTCGGGCATTTTCTCTGCATCGGTGTCAGCGCCGACAATGCGAGTGCGGTCAAGGCACTCGCCGAACGCTACGCGGATGTCGATTGCTCGGTGGGCATTCATCCGCTGGACGTGAAGCCCGGCGAAATGCCGCCCCTGGACTGGTTGCTCAAGGAGCTGGATCACCCGCGAGTGGTGGCGATAGGTGAAACCGGTCTGGACTATCACTACGAACCCGAAGCTGCCGAGCTGCAGCAGGCTTCTTTTCGGTTGCACCTGGAGGCAGCCAGTGTCACTGGCAAGCCGGTGATCATCCATACCCGTGGCGCGCGCGCCGATACATTGAGCCTTCTGCGTGATGCGGCGCTGCCTCAAGCGGGCGTTCTGCATTGCTTCACCGAAGACTGGGAGATGGCCAGGGCGGCGCTGGATATGGGTTACTACATCTCGCTGTCCGGCATCGTGACCTTTCGCAACGCCGACGCCCTGCGGGATGTCGCAAGGCAAGTCCCCGCTGACCGGCTGCTGGTCGAGACCGATTCCCCATACCTTGCGCCTATCCCTTATCGGGGCAAACCGAATCTGCCGCAGTACGTACGCGAAGTTGCCGAGTTTCTGGCGATGCTACGGGGCGAGTCCTACGAGCATTTCGCCGAGCAGACCACCGCTAACTTCGCTCGCCTGTTCCCGCTGGCGCATGTTCAACGCTGAGTGGCGTACACGTTGACTGACGGCAAATCGCGGGCAAAAAAAACCCGGATTCTGGGGGGGTGAAGCCGGGTTAAGACCATTAGGAGTAAAACAAAGGCACGCTAGTCCTTAGGCACCTTTACTGGCGAGTCATTTGGGGAATGATGACCCGTCAGTGGCTTAAGTATTGCCCAGCATGGCGTACCGTCCAGTGCCTTGTGATCGTTTTTTAAACAGTTTTGGAATACTAAAGCGATTCTTGAGTCCTTGATGAGCACTTTTTGCCGGACGGGATACAAGGCCATCGCATCAAATTTGCCCGTGTACGCCAGCAGGTCAGGCATGCCGAGGTTTTTCAGTGCCTGGTCGTAGTGTTCGAGTGGAGTTTTCCAACGGTTTTCTACTGAGTCTGTCGTTATGCCTGGATATTGGCCTGGCAAACATAGCCATGATCACGCTGTCCATGCAGCGCGGCTTTTCCAAGGGGCTGTGGCTTGGGTTGGGAACCTGTGTCGGCGATCTGGCCTATGCGGTCCTGGCCATGCTCGGCATGGCGGTGCTGCTGCAATATGAAGCCGTACGCTACGTGCTCTGGCTCGGCGGTACGGCGGTGTTGGCCTGGTTCTGCTTCAGGATGGTCATGAGTGCCACCGCGGTCAGCGCCGGCCTCGATAATCAGGATGTTCAATCGGAAAAATCCAGCCTGGCGTTGTCCCTGCGCGGAATTTTTCTGGCGATGTCATCACCCAGCGCCATTCTCTGGTTTGCTGCAGTCGGCGGTGCGCTGATTGCTCGACAGGGTTCTGATCTTGCCAGTGCCTCGACCTTTCTTGCCGGGTTCGTTGCGGCGGGCGTGGTCTGGTCGATCTCGCTGTGTGCGCTGGCACATCAGGGTGGGCGTTTCATGGGGGAGCGTATGTTGCGCTGGTCCTACATTGCCTCGGCGCTGATCTTTGCCTATTTCACGTTGTATGTAGTGATCACGGGTTACCTGGAGTTTGTCGCTGCATCCCCGGTACTGCCTGCGTCGTAGCATACCGTCGTGTGTCCGGTTTGCGAAGCGGACGCCAAAATGCGAATTTTTCGCCGGTTTCGTTCATAAAGGTCGACAAGTAAGGATGATCCGTGCAATTTAGCGCCGATTGGGCATAATACCCGGCTTCGATTTCGATCCTGACAGACCTCTCTATGCAGAAAGAACCTCGTAAGGTCCGTGAATTTCGCCGCCGTGAGCAGGAAATTCTCGACACCGCGCTAAAGCTGTTCCTGGAGCAGGGCGAAGACAGCGTCACTGTCGAGATGATCGCGGACGCCGTCGGCATTGGTAAAGGCACCATCTACAAGCACTTCAAGTCCAAGGCAGAAATCTATCTGCGCCTGATGCTCGACTATGAGCGAGACCTGAACGAGCTGCTGCACTCCGCTGATGTCGACAAGGACAAGGAGGCGCTCTCACGTGCCTACTTCGAATTCCGTATGCGTGATCCGCAGCGCTATCGCCTGTTCGACCGCCTGGAGGAAAAAGTGGTCAAGGGCAATCAGGTGCCCGAGCTGGTCGAAGAGCTCCACAAGATCCGCGCCTCCAACTTCGAACACCTGACCCTGCTGATCAAAGGCCGCATCACCGAAGGCAAGCTCGAAGATGTCCCGCCTTACTACCACTACTGTGCCGCCTGGGCGCTGGTGCATGGCGCCGTTGCGCTGTACCACTCGCCGTTCTGGAGCAATGTGCTGGAAGATCAGGAAGGCTTCTTCCACTTCCTCATGGACATCGGCGTGCGTATGGGCAACAAGCGCAAGCGCGATGCCGACGTCATCGCCGAGCCCAAACCCGACCCTGCTACGGAATAACGCCCCGGCCCGGTCTTGAGCATCTGCTTCAAGGCTTTGGTGCCTGCTGTGCCAGAGATGGCGCGGAAGCTGCATCCGACGACCATTCGCCGGTTTTCCGTCACCGGTATTTGGGAGGGGATGATGCGTAGCCTGGTTATGCTGCTCGCGCTTTTGGCGTTGAGTGGCTGCATGAAAGTCAGTGACATGGGCGAGGGGGTTCGCGAGCAATTCAGCGATGCGGGTCTGCTCGATCACAGTGACACTCGCCGTACTGCCAACTGGCGTGTGCAGCCCGACTCGTTCATTTACATCGCGCAAGGTGCCTTCGTGCCGCCAGGCAATGCCTATCCGCGGCCCAACGTGGTGGCTGAAGAGGCCTTCAAGGGGTTCATCGAGTACTTCCCGATGGTCCGCCGTGCCCGTGGGCCAATGGGCCTGGATGAGGCCATGATCGAGGCGCGCAGTGCAGGCGCACATTATTTGCTCTACACCCGTTTCGCCAAGGCCGATGATCGCATCGGCACCGGCGATCAGTGGGCCGATCAGGAAGCCGTGGACCGTCTGGGTGTCGACAGCGGTGTCATTCAACTGATGCTGATCGAAACCAGCACCCGTTACCTGATCGACAGCGCGCGCATTCGCAGCCGTGGCGGATTGCTGACGCTTTACGACAAAAGCCCCGAAGATTTGCTGGGTCCGCCTCTTGAGGACTACGCTCGTACCTTATTGGGCGTCGAACGTTAAGCCAGCGTCAGGAGAGTGGAGTGACCGATTCAAACAAGGCGGGTGATCTGTTTGCGCAGATCCCCAAAACCAAGGGGTTGCCGCCTGTTCATTTGTGGAATCCGGATTTCTGTGGCGATATCGACATGCGTATCGCCCGAGACGGGACATGGTATTACCTGGGCACGCCGATCGGCCGCAAACCAATGGTCAGGTTGTTCTCGACGATCATGCGTCGCGACGGCGATGACTATTTTCTGATTACCCCTGTCGAGAAAGTCGGCATCAAGGTCGATGACGCGCCTTTTGTCGCCGTAACCCTTGAGGTGCTGGGAGAGGGTGAGGGTCAGGTGCTGCGCTTCCTGACCAATGTCGAGGATCAGACTGAAGCGGGGCCGGAGCACCCTTTGCGGGTTGTTACAAACCCTGATACTCAGGAGCCAGCGCCGTATATCCATGTGCGGAGCAATCTTGAGGCGCTGATTCACCGCAATGTCTTTTATCAACTGGTCGAGCTGGCGGTCTCCCGCGAGATCAACGGGCAGCGCTGGCTGGGTGTCTGGAGTCATGGCGTGTTTTTTCCGGTGGGTCTTGAACCTTGAAAAACACGGCTATTTGCCGGCTTGAATTGCCTGTCGCCAGTGCGACAGTTAAAGTGCCGCTCCCTGATTTCCCTGAGGTTTTTGCATGAGCCAGTCCTTTGATATCGCCGTAATCGGCGCAACCGGTACTGTCGGCGAAACCGTTGTCCAGGTGCTGGAGGAGCGCAACTTCCCGGTCGGCAATCTGCACCTGCTGGCAAGTATCGAGTCTGCTGGTCACTCGGTGCCGTTTCGGGGCAAGAATGTACGCGTACGGGAAGTCGATGAGTTCGACTTCAGCAAGGTGCGCCTGGCATTCTTCGCCGCTGGCCCGGCGGTAAGCCGCAGTTACGCCGAAAAGGCCGTGGCGGCGGGGTGCTCGGTCGTCGACTTGTCCGGTGCATTTCCCGCCGTGCAGGCACCTAATATCGTGCCGGAAATAAATGCTACGCTTTTGCACAGCGGCGCGGCCGCGTCGCTGGTGGCCAGCCCGAGCGCCTCTGCCACTGCGGTCGCACTGGCTTTGGCGCCGTTGCGCGGGTTGATCGATATCCAGTCTGTGACAGTAACGGCCTGTCTGGCGGTCTCCGCACTCGGGCGCGAAGGCGTCAGTGAGCTGGCGCGTCAGACTACCGAGCTATTGAATGTCCGCCCGCTGGAAACCCGCTTTTTTGATCGTCAGATGGCGTTCAACGTACTGGCCCAGGTGGGTACGCCTGACGAGTCGGGGCATTTGCCGCTGGAAAGGCGTCTGGTCGATGAATTACGCGAACTGCTGACGCTGCCATTGCTCAAAGTGTCTGCTACCTGCATTCAAGTGCCGGTGTTCTTTGGCGACAGCTTTACCGTAACGCTGCGCACCGCAGGTTCGGTCGATGTTGCGGCGATCAATGCGGCACTCGAGTCTGCCGCCGGAATCGAACTGGTCGATGAGGGTGATTACCCTACGCCGGTGGGTGATGCCGTAGGGCAGGACGTGGTTTATGTGGGGCGCGTTCGGGCGGGAATCGACGATCCCGAGCAGCTGAATCTGTGGCTGACGTCAGATAATGTACGAAAAGGCGCTGCGCTGAATGCTGTGCAGGTTGGCGAATTGTTGATAAAAGACTATGTGTAAAAGATACTTGGCAACAATTTGAATAATTGTTTTAGCGGCGATACGCCTTACACCCAAATGCAGGACTACCTCCCCGGATCTCGGGGAATCTTTAAACAAGGGATGGGCTATGGTTCAGGTTCGTAAACTGGTATTAGCAATCGCTGCGGCTTCAGCGCTGTCATCGGGTATGGCGCAGGCGCTGGGGCTCGGGGAATTGTCGGTCAAGTCGACCCTGAATCAGCCCTTGGTAGCGGAAATAGAGTTGACTGAGGCGCAGGGGCTTAACGCAGCGCAAGTTGTGCCGAGCCTGGCGACCACTGCCGACTTCGCTCAGGCGGGCGTTACCCGTCAGGCATTTCTCAACGATCTCACTTTTACCCCGGTTATCAACGCCAGCGGTAAAAGTGTCCTGCGCATTACTTCCAGCAAGCCGGTGCGTGAGCCTTACGTGAAGTTCCTGGTTCAGGTGCTCTGGCCAAATGGCCGGTTGCTGCGTGAATACAGCCTTCTGCTCGATCCACCGAAGTTTTCTCCAGAGGCCGCCGCTGCGGCCGCCGCCCCGGCACCAGCTGCTGCTCCTGCCGCACCCGCGCAACTGGCGACAGTCGCGCCGTCGACAGAGGCTGCGGCACCCGAGGCTCCAGCACCTGCCGCCAGTGCGCCGGTATTGCCGCCGCCAGCCGCGGACAAACAGGCACAATATTTCACCGCCAATAACGATACCTTGTGGGAAATTGCCGCGAAGGTACGTACTGGCGGCACTGTCCAGCAAACCATGCTGGCCATTCAGGCGTTGAACCCGGAAGCCTTCATCGGCGGCAACATCAACCGCTTGAAGAAGGGGCAGGTGCTGCGCCTTCCGACTCCGCAGCAAACCACCGCGTTGCCACAACCGCAGGCAGTTGCAGAAGTTTCCCGGCAGTACAGCGCCTGGCGTGAAGGCCGTCGCCTGCCTGCCGGCACGCGCCAGGTCGATGCCACCCGCCGTGATCGCGCTGGCGCTGCTCCTTCAAAGGTCGATACCTCCGACAACCTGAGCCTGGTTTCGGCAAGCGGCAAGCCTGCGGCAAAAGGTGCAGCGGGTGACAGTGATCTTGGCAACAAGCTGGCGGTGGCTCAGGAAGCTCTGGACACCACGCGCCGTGACAATGCCGAGCTGAAAAGCCGCATGAACGACCTGCAAAGCCAGCTCGACAAGCTACAGCGACTGATTGAGCTGAAAAACGGTCAGTTGGCCAAAATGCAGGCCGCCGGTGCAGCTGTGCCTCCGGCTGCTGCCACCCCGGAAGCCACTACGCCTGCCAATGCGGCAGTGCCTGCTTCGCTGGTCGATGCCAATGGAGCTCCGGTCAAACCGGCTGGGGAGATTGCTCCTGAGGATGCATTGCCGGCAGGTGCCGCCGAGGTTGCGACTCCTGCAGCCGATCAGCCGCTGGCTGTGGAGCCGGTGGCTGCAGCCGAAGATGAAGACGTGCTGCAGAAAATCCTCAACAACCCGGTACTGCTTGGCCTGATCGGCGGTGCCGTATTGTTGATTCTGGCCTTGTTGCTGTTGTTCCTGGCGCGTCGTCGCGCTGCGAAGGCCGAAGCCGAGAAGCACAAGCGTATGGCGCGTGCTCTGGCTGAGGAGTCGGATTTTGTTTCAGACATGGACATGAATGCACCGCCAGCCAGCTTCGATGGCCTGGACGTGCCACCACCGAACGTTCGCATGGGGGCTGCTGGTGCCGCCGCTGCCACCGCCGCTCGCGAACGTCCTGCCGATCCGCTGCTTCAGGCCGAGATCCATATTGCTTACGGGCGCATGAATCAGGCTGTCGAACTGCTTGAAGAAGCAGTGAAGGAAGATCCGAAGCGCGATGATATTCGCCTCAAGCTGATGGAAATCTACGCCGAGCAGGGTAATAACAAAGCTTACGCCGCCCACGAACGCAAACTGGTGGCAGCGGGAAAGCGTGAAGCTGAGGTCGAGCAGCAGGAAGAACTTAACTCGACCCTGAAGCCGGTAGCGCCTGTTGCTGCGCCAGCGGTTTCTGAATCTGCTACTGCGTCGGCTGCTCCGGCAGTGGCCGCGGCGGCAGCAGCTGCCAGTGCTGCTGCGCTGGTTGCAGAGCTTGACGCCAAGTATGTTGAAGAGCTGTTGGCCGATGATTCGGCAGAGCAAGAGGTTGAACCTGAGCCTGAAGTCGCTGTAACAGCAGATCCCGAGCCCGCACCTGAAGTGGTTACGCCGCTGGCCGCTGAACCTGCTGAAGAAGCGGACCCGTTCGATCACGATTTTGACTTGAGCCTGGATGAGTTCGAAGAAGCGCCCACGCCTGAAGTCACCACTGTGAACGAGCTTGACGACCTGATGCTGGATGAGCCGAAGGTGCAGGCAGCAGCGGATGACGAGGAGCTGAGCTTCGAGTCGATCATGCAGCAACAGGAAGAGGCCCGTGCGGCGACTACGCCGGAAGACCTTGCCGACTTCGATCTGGACCTGTCCGAAGAAGATCCGGCGCTCAAGAACGAGGATGACTTCCTGCTCGGCCTTGGCAATGATCCACTTGATCTGGGTGAAACGCAGTCTGTGCCGCCTGTCAGTGATGACCTTGAGCTTCCGGAAGACTTTGATCTGTCGCTGGCGGACGAGATTGAAACCGATCAGGCCAGCCAGGCATTCGCGACCGAAATCGACGACGTCAATGCCGAGCTGGACCGCCTTTCGCAGAATCTCGAGCATCCGCCGCTCGATGAACCAAGGTTCACGGCCGAAGATGCCGCGGCACTGGAAGACGAGCCGGACTTCGACTTCATGGCCGGTACTGACGAAGCCGCGACCAAGCTTGATCTGGCGCGCGCCTATATCGACATGGGCGATGCAGACGGTGCCCGGGATATTCTTGACGAAGTGGTCACCGAGGGCGATGACGGACAGAAAAGCGAAGCGCGGGAGATGCTTTCGCGGCTGGCCTGATCCCCCTAAGGCAACAACCTGCAAACGGCCGCTTATGCGGCCGTTTGCATTTCAATTGCCCGGCTTGGTAGCGTGTTTTTCTTGCGGCCGTATAATGACCGACTTTTTGCGAACCGACAGGCTGTACCACTTTGGCGAACATAGACAACCCGGCAGCCGAAATGGCTGCCGAGGGTTTTTCCCGAATCGCGCTGGGCGTTGAATACAAGGGCTCGCGCTATTGCGGCTGGCAACGTCAGGCATCCGGTGTGCTGACCGTGCAGGAAACTCTTGAAGACGCTTTGTCAAAAGTGGCTGCATCACCGGTATCACTGATGTGTGCCGGCCGCACAGATGCTGGCGTGCATGCCTGCGGGCAGGTGGTGCATTTCGATACGCAGGCCGAGCGCACCATGAAGGCCTGGGTCATGGGCGCAAATATCAATCTGCCCCATGACGTCAGCGTAACCTGGGCCCGGGTCATGCCCGCTACGTTTCATGCCCGCTTCAAGGCCATTGCCCGTCGTTATCGCTACGTGATCTACAACGATCAGATTCGCCCGGCGCACCTGAATCAGGAAATTACCTGGAATCATCGCCCGCTGGATGTAGAGCGGATGGCACTGGCAGCCGAGTATCTGGTCGGTACTCACGACTTCAGCGCTTTCCGCGCCGGCCAGTGTCAGGCCAAGTCGCCAGTCAAGCAGTTGCATCACCTGCGCGTGACGCGTCACGGCAAGATGATCGTGATCGACGTGCGCGCCAATGCCTTCCTGCACCATATGGTGCGCAACATCGCCGGTGTTTTGATGACCATCGGCACTGGCGAACGTCCGGTCGAATGGGCGCGAGACGTGCTGGAAAGCCGGGTTCGGCGTACCGGTGGTGTGACGGCCCATCCTTATGGTCTGTACCTTGTTCAGGTCGAGTACCGTGATGAATTTCCGCTGCCCGAGCGTTTTGTAGGTCCGCATTTTCTTACGGGCTTTGCAGAACTGGACGGCTGACGACCCGAGCAGCATTTGCTAACATCCGGGACTTTCCGAAAGGTCTGAGGTTGCTCACTATATGTCAGCCGTTCGCAGCAAGATCTGCGGGATTACCCGCATAGAGGATGCTCTGGCTGCAGCCGAGGCAGGAGCCGATGCAATTGGCCTGGTGTTCTACCCGAAAAGTCCGCGTGCAGTAACAGTGCTGCAGGCTCGCGCTATCATTGCCGCGTTGCCGCCGTTCATTACCACCGTCGGCCTGTTCGTCAACGCCAGCCGCTGCGAACTCAACGAGACGCTGGATGCGGTTGCGCTGGACATGCTGCAGTTTCATGGCGATGAAACACCTGATGAATGCGATGGTTATCATCGCCCCTACATCAAGGCTTTGCGGGTCAAGGCGGGTGATGACATCGCTCAGGTTTGCCGTACCTATCGCAATGCGCGAGGCGTGCTGCTCGACACCTATGTAGAGGGTGTTCCTGGCGGCACCGGAGAAACCTTCGATTGGGCGCTGATTCCGGACGATCTGGATAAACCGGTCATTCTGGCGGGCGGGCTGACGTCGGCGAATGTGGCACAGGCCATTGCTCAGGTTCGGCCCTACGCCGTGGATGTCAGCGGCGGTGTCGAAAAGAGCAAGGGCATCAAGGATCGGGAAAAGATCCTTGCGTTCATGAGTGCGGTGCATGGCACCTGATGTGACGGTTACCGGTCGGCCTCCGTCCATAAGCCTGTCCCTGCCACGAGGCATGCGGGTCGAATCAAGTAAGCGGTGGTGCCAGAGTGCAATGCCGTCGTTGTGAAAAATCGGGGTGAGGGATGTGCAGGTCTGGCTTGGGTCGATCGCTATCCTTCATCATCGTCCATACACGAATTTATCCGAGGGCATGCGACTGGCGCGTGATCGCCAGCCGTTCGAGCCACACCGGTACTGGAGATATAAAGCATGAGCAACTGGTTGGTAGACAAACTGATCCCATCGATCATGCGTTCCGAGGTCAAAAAGAGCTCGGTTCCCGAAGGCCTCTGGCACAAATGCCCGTCCTGCGAGGCGGTTCTGTATCGCCCGGAGCTGGAAAAGACCCTGGACGTCTGCCCCAAGTGCAACCACCACATGCGTATCGGTGCGCGCGCACGCCTGAACATTTTTCTGGATGTTGAAGGCCGCGAAGAGCTGGGTGCAGATCTTGAGCCGGTCGACCGTCTGAAATTCCGTGACGGCAAGAAATACAAGGACCGCCTGACCGCTGCGCAGAAGCAGACCGGTGAAATGGATGCGCTGATTTCCATGAGCGGCACCCTGCTGGGCATGCCGGTGGTGGCGTCAGCATTCGAGTTCTCGTTCATGGGCGGTTCTATGGGCGCCATCGTCGGCGAGCGTTTCGTGCGCGCCGCCAACTACGCCCTGGAAAATCGTTGCCCGATGATCTGCTTCGCCGCTTCCGGCGGTGCGCGCATGCAGGAAGCACTGATCTCGCTGATGCAGATGGCCAAGACCTCGGCCGTTCTGGCACGTCTTCGCGAAGAAGGACTGCCCTTTATCTCGGTGTTGACGGACCCGGTCTACGGCGGCGTTTCCGCCAGTCTGGCCATGCTGGGCGATGTTATCGTTGCCGAGCCCAAGGCGCTGATCGGTTTCGCCGGTCCTCGCGTGATCGAGCAAACCGTTCGCGAGAAGCTGCCAGAGGGCTTCCAGCGTAGCGAGTTCCTGCTGGATCACGGTGCTATCGACATGATCATCTCGCGTAGCGAGCTTCGTCCGCGTCTGGGTAACCTGCTGGCGCAGATGATGAACCTGCCGACGCCTCGTTTTGTAGCGCCGGTCATCGAGCCTATCGTCGTTCCACCGGCACCGGCCACGATATGACCTCTACATCCCTGAGCGACTGGCTCGCTTACCTGGAGCAACTGCATCCATCCGCCATCGACATGGGGCTGGATCGTTCTCGGCAGGTAGCGCAGCAGTTGGGGCTGACGCGTCTGGCTCCCAGGGTGATTACGGTGACGGGCACCAACGGCAAGGGGTCAACCTGTGCCTTTGTCGCTGCCTTGTTGCAGGCTCAGGGCTTGAAAGTCGGTGTCTACAGCTCCCCACATTTGATTCGCTATAACGAGCGGGTGAAAGTGCAGGGTGTCGAGGCAACCGACCTGGAGTTATGCGATGCGTTCGCGGCGGTTGAAGCGGCGCGTGGTGATGTAACCCTGACTTATTTCGAAATGGGCACGCTGGCGGCATTCTGGCTGTTCGAACAGGCCCGGCTGGATGCGGTCGTTCTGGAGGTCGGTCTGGGTGGTCGCCTGGATGCGGTAAATCTTGTTGATGCGGATTTCGCGCTGGTCACCAGTATCGGTGTTGATCACGCCGAGTATCTGGGTAACACCCGTGAGTCGGTCGCCTTCGAAAAGGCCGGAATCTTTCGTGCCGGTTGCCCAGCGTTGTGCGGCGATCCGGAACCACCCGAGCCGCTGCTGGCCAAGGCTCGTGAGTTGGGTTGCCCGCTGCTGATGCGTGGTCGTGATTTCGACCTCTCGATAGGCAAGGAAAGTTGGGACTGGCGTGGTGTTGCTCACGGCGAACAGGTCGAACTGCGCGGTCTGCCACTGCTGGACCTGCCTATGCAGAACGCAGCGTTGGCACTTCAGGCGTTTGCCTTGCTTGGGTACCCGCTGCAAACGGATGCAGTAGGGCAGGTTCTGGCGCAGACCCGGCTCGCCGGTCGTCTTGATCGCAGAACTGTCAGCTGGCAAGGCAAGCGGCTCAATCTGCTTCTCGATGTGGGTCACAACCCCCATGCGGCGCAATTTCTGGAGCAATGCCTTGCGCGCCAGACGTTTGTCGGCAAGCGTCGCGCCGTATTTGGCCTGTTGAACGACAAGGACCTCGAGGGTGTGGTCGCGCATCTGGTGTCGGTCATCGATGAGTGGGCCGTTGCGCCGCTTCCTACCTCGCGCAGCCGACCGGCAGAAGAGTTGCATTCGGCCTTGCAGAACCTTGGCGCCTGCGTGACGTCCTATCAGAGTGTTGCGTTGGCGCTGGAAGCTCAGTGCGCGCACGCCACGCCCGATGACGAGATTCTGCTGTTCGGATCATTTTACTGTGTTGCCGAGGCCCTGGAATGGGTGGCCCGGTACACCGATGAGGACGCTGCAAATGGCTTTGCTGGATAACGTATTCAAGCAGCGAATGGTTGGAGCACTGGTGCTGATCGCTGTGGCGGTCATCTTCTTGCCCATGCTCTTCACGCGGGAAGATGAAACGCGTCAGGTGCAGGTCGATGCACCGTCCGCACCCCAGGCACCTGCGGCTTCACAGATCCGGGTCGACCCGGTGCCTGTTCCAGAGCCTCAGGCCCTGCCTAAGGAGCCTGTGCCCAACGACGATGACATGAGCAGCCGCCAGCCGCCTTCCATGCCGATCGCACCTGCCCCAAGTACTCCGGCTGCACCCCCGGTTGCCAGCGCCCCGGCCCCGAAGCCTGCTGCCAAGCCGGCACCTGCGCCTGCTCCGGCCCCGGCAGCCCCTGCGGCACCCGCCAAGCCAGCAGCACCTGCTGGCGTCGATGCCAACGGGCTGTCGATCAGCTGGTCGGTTCAACTGGCAAGCATGTCCAACCGTGCCAACGCCGACAACCTGCAAAAGACCCTGCGAACTCAAGGCTACAACGCTTACATTCGCACTGCCGATGGCGTTAATCGGGTATTTGTCGGCCCGCTTATCGAGCGTGCCGAAGCTGATCGTCTGCGCGATCAGCTCGACAAACAGCAAAAGCTCAAAGGTATTGTGGTGCGCTTTCAGCCTGAGCGGGGCTGACCGTTCGGCACCTCGTGCCCTTGCGTTAAAGGAAAATGCCTCGCGCCGGTAATCGCTGCTTACCGGCAGGCGGGCGCTCTGCTAAAATGCGCCGCCTTATCCGTCTGCAGGCTGCAACGTGCCATTTACTCCGGTTGACTGGGCAATTCTGGGAATTGTCGCCATCTCCGCCCTGATCAGTCTGAAGCGCGGCTTCGTAAAAGAAGCACTGTCGTTGACGACGTGGATCATTGCAGGCGTTGTGGCCTGGATGTTTGGCGCGGGGCTGTCGCAGTATCTGGTCAATTACATAGAAACACCTTCGGCCCGCGTGATTGCGAGCTGCACCATTCTTTTTGTCGCCACCTTGCTGGTAGGCGCCATGGTCAACTTTCTGATAGGCGAGCTGATTCGCGTCACCGGGCTTTCCGGGACCGATCGTTTTCTCGGCATGGTCTTCGGCGCAGCGCGCGGAGGCCTGCTTGTCGTTGTAGCGGTAGGGCTGTTGAGCCTGGGGCCGGTGCAACAGGATCAATGGTGGCAGCAGTCCAGGCTGGTGCCGCAATTTCTCATGGTCGCTGACTGGTCGAAAAACCTGATTCTAGGGATGTCCAGCAAGTGGCTCGCCAGCGGCATCAGCGTACCCGCTGATCTGCCGTTCAAGGAACAGATCCTGCCGTCTACAATGCCGCAGGATGTGCTCGGTAAATCCAGTTCCACTAAGTAGGGGTTGTGTCGCATGTGTGGCATCGTCGGTATCGTCGGCAAGTCGAACGTCAATCAGGCGCTGTATGACGCGCTTACCGTCCTCCAGCACCGCGGCCAGGACGCTGCCGGTATCGTAACCAGCCACGATGGCCGGTTATTCCTGCGCAAGGACAACGGATTGGTGCGTGATGTGTTTCATCAACGCCATATGCAGCGCTTGGTCGGGCATATGGGCATCGGTCATGTGCGCTATCCAACGGCGGGCAGCTCGACGTCTGCAGAGGCCCAGCCGTTCTACGTCAACTCGCCTTATGGCATCACGTTGGCGCACAACGGCAACCTCACCAACGTCGAACAACTGGCCAAGGAGATTTACGAATCCGACCTGCGCCATGTGAACACCAATTCCGATTCGGAAGTGCTGCTCAACGTTTTCGCCCATGAGCTGGCCGTGCGTGGCAAGTTGCAGCCGACCGAAGAGGATATCTTCGCCGCAGTGACCGACGTGCATAATCGCTGCCGTGGCGGCTATGCGGTCGTGGCAATGATCACCGGCTACGGCATTGTCGGTTTCCGTGACCCGGACGCCATTCGTCCTATCGTGTTTGGCCAGCGTCATACCGACGAAGGCGTCGAATACATGATCGCATCGGAAAGCGTGTCGCTGGACGTGCTCGGCTTTACCCTGATTCGCGACCTGGCACCGGGCGAAGCGGTCTACATCACTGAAGACGGCAAGCTGCATACCCGTCAGTGTGCGGCCAACCCCAAATATGCACCGTGCATCTTCGAACACGTTTATCTGGCACGTCCTGACTCTATCATCGACGGCATTTCGGTCTACAAGGCGCGTTTGCGCATGGGCGAGAAGCTGGCCGACAAGATCCTGCGCGAGCGTCCGGATCACGATATCGATGTGGTCATCCCGATTCCGGACACCAGCCGTACCGCTGCGCTGGAGCTGGCCAATCATCTGGGCGTCAAGTTCCGCGAAGGTTTCGTCAAGAACCGCTACATCGGCCGGACCTTCATCATGCCGGGCCAGGCAGCACGCAAGAAATCCGTGCGTCAGAAGCTCAACGCAATCGAGCTGGAGTTCCGCGGCAAGAACGTGATGCTGGTGGATGACTCCATCGTGCGCGGCACGACCTGCAAACAGATCATCCAGATGGCCCGTGAAGCCGGTGCCAAGAATGTCTACTTCTGTTCGGCGGCCCCGGCCGTGCGCTACCCCAACGTCTACGGCATCGACATGCCGAGTGCTCACGAGCTGATCGCCCACAACCGTTCCACTCAGGACGTTGCCGACCTTATCGGTGCCGACTGGCTGGTTTATCAGGATCTGAATGACCTGATCGAAGCGGTCAGCGGCAGCAAGAAAATCAAGATCGACAACTTCGATTGCTCGGTTTTCGACGGCAAGTACGTGACCGGTGACATCGACGAGCATTATCTGAACAGGATCGAGAGCGCGCGTAACGACGCCTCCAAGATCAAGACTCAGGCCGTGAGCGCGATCATCGATCTGTACAACAACTAAATTGGACAAGGAGTGGGCGGCATGACTCAGGAATGGGATGCAGGTCGGCTGGATAGCGACCTTGAAGGTGTGGGTTTCGATACCCTTGCCGTACGTGCCGGGCAACACCGCACCCCGGAAGGTGAGCATGGCGATCCCATGTTCTTCACCTCCAGCTATGTCTTTCGCACGGCTGCCGATGCGGCCGCGCGTTTTGCTGGCGAGGTGCCCGGCAACGTCTACTCGCGTTATACCAACCCGACCGTGCGCTCTTTTGAAGAGCGCATCGCCGCGCTGGAAGGCGCCGAACAGGCCGTTGCTACGGCCACTGGCATGGCGGCGACCTTGGCGGTCGTGATGAGCCTGTGCAGTGCCGGTGACCATGTGCTGGTGTCGCGCAGCGTCTTTGGCTCGACCATCAGCCTGTTCGACAAGTACTTCAAACGCTTTGGCATTGAGGTGGATTACGTTCCGCTTGCAGAGCTGAGCGGCTGGGACGCGGCGATCAAGCCCAACACCAAAATGCTGTTTGTCGAGTCGCCGTCCAACCCATTGGCCGAGTTGGTGGACATCGCTGCACTGGCTGAAATCGCTCACGCCAAAGGTACGATGCTGATCGTCGACAACTGTTTCTGCACGCCGGCCTTGCAGCAGCCGCTGTTGCTGGGTGCTGATATCGTCGTGCATTCGGCTACCAAGTTCATCGACGGCCAGGGTCGCTGCATGGGCGGCGTGGTTGCCGGGCGCAGCGAGCAGATGAAGGAAGTGGTCGGCTTCCTGCGAACGGCCGGGCCAACGCTCAGCCCGTTCAACGCGTGGATCTTCCTCAAGGGTCTCGAAACCCTGAACCTGCGCATGCGCGCTCACTGTGCCAATGCCCAGGCACTGGCACAGTGGCTCGAGCAGCAGGATGGCATCGAAAAAGTCCATTACGCGGGGCTGAAGAGCCACCCGCAGCACGAGTTGGCCCAGCGTCAGCAAAAGGGTTTCGGTGCGGTGGTGAGCTTCGAGGTCAAGGGTGGCAAGGACGGCGCATGGCGCTTCATCGATGCCACGCGACTGATTTCGATCACCGCCAACCTGGGCGACAGCAAAACCACGATCACTCACCCGAGCACCACCTCTCACGGTCGTTTGGCACCTCAGGAGCGTGAGGCAGCGGGCATTCGGGACAGCCTGATACGGGTTGCAGTGGGCCTGGAAGATGTGACGGACCTGCAAGCCGACCTGGCTCGTGGTCTGGCGGCATTGTGAGTAGCGAGGCCAGCAAACCGGCCAGTGGCAAGCCGGGTGAGGCGTGGGCGTTGAAATTTTCCAGCGTCCACAATGGTCGTGTCGCCCTGGTGACCGGTGCCGCTCGTGGGATCGGGCTCGGCATTGCAGCGTGGCTGATTGCCGAAGGCTGGCAAGTCGTGCTGACCGATCTGGATCGTGCAAGGGGCTTCAAGGTGGCGGGTGCACTGGGTGAAAATGCCCTGTTCATTGCCATGGACGTTGCCAGTGAAGAGCAGGTTGCGGCAGGTGTGGCCGAGGTGCTCAGGCAGTTTGGCCGTCTCGATGCGCTGGTGTGCAACGCCGCGATTGCCGATCCGCACAACACTACGCTGGAAAGCCTTGAGCTGTCGCACTGGAACCGTGTACTGGCAGTCAACCTCGGCGGTCCGATGCTGCTGGCCAAGCATTGCGCGCCTTACCTGCGTGCGCACTGTGGCAGCATCGTCAACCTTACCTCTACTCGCTCCCGCCAGTCCGAGGCCGATACCGAAGCTTATGCGGCCAGCAAGGGCGGCCTGATGGCGCTGACGCACGCGCTGGCAATCAGTCTGGGGCCGGAGATACGTGTAAACGCCGTCAGTCCCGGCTGGATTGATGCGCGCGACCCCTCGTTGCGCAAGGCCGAGCCGTTGTCCGAGACCGATCACGCCCAGCATCCTGCCGGCAGGGTAGGGACGGTAGAAGATGTGGCCGCGATGGTTGCGTGGTTGTTGTCCAGAAACGCCGGTTTTGTGACCGGGCAGGAATTTGTGTTCGACGGCGGCATGACGCGCAAGATGGTCTACGCCGAATAGTTTCGTGCAGTCTGCCAACATTGACTCTTTGTTGTGCTTTTGATGTGTGGTAGCGGTTTTGCGATTGAGCCTGTTTTTTAAAAAACTTCAATCAGGCTATTGACTTAGGTTCGTTAGGTGCGTAAATTTCGCGGCCTCAACGAAGCAAAGGGTGATTAGCTCAGCTGGGAGAGCAGCTGCCTTACAAGCAGCGGGTCGGCGGTTCGATCCCGTCATCACCCACCATCGTTGAGTTTGAAAGCTGAAGTACCAGGGCTTTCAAGGTATCAAAAGGACGCAAGTCCACAATGCGCAGCGGTAGTTCAGTCGGTTAGAATACCGGCCTGTCACGCCGGGGGTCGCGGGTTCGAGTCCCGTCCGCTGCGCCATATTTGTAAAGATCGGGTTCGCCGGGTCTGCGATTGAAAAGCCCAAGGGTCTTTCAGTCACCAGTACAGGAAGCAAACTACCGAAGGTTTGTTTCAAACAGGTTTACAGCGATACGCAGCGGTAGTTCAGTCGGTTAGAATACCGGCCTGTCACGCCGGGGGTCGCGGGTTCGAGTCCCGTCCGCTGCGCCATACACCGCTTCAAGGCCCTTGAACTCCTTGAAGCAAACACGAAAGCGACCCTAGGGTCGCTTTTTTGTTGTCTGCGTTTTGTCCGTAGGCGAGTAGGGTGGTTGGCCTGAACACGTGTTGTATCCAAATCCTTTTGGTCTGTACGTTGATCCAGCGTCGGCCTTGTTGCAGACTTACCGCCATTTCCCAGTTCGCAGTCTTGCTGGCAGTCTTTTCCTTCCTCAGGATTTTCGATGTTTAAGCTACTGAACGTTCGTACCGCATTCTGGATCTCTGCCGTGTTGATGGCAGCTGGTTGTTCATCGCCGAAGCAGGCGGTTTATGACCACGAACATTTCGATGACGCCGGGACCTTCTCCCGCAGTTATCCTGCAACCGACCTGGCTTATTGCGAAGCGGGGCGGCGTGCCTTGTTGAGCCAGGGCTATATCATCACCAGCAGCGACCCGAAGATGATTGCCGGTCGCAAGAGCTTTCAACAGACCGGCGATGCGCATATTGAAATCAGCTTTAATCTGGTGTGCGCCGCTGATGCGAAGGATGGCAGTTCGACCATGTTCGCAAACGCTCTGCAGGATCGCTATGCGCTGAAGAAGACCAACAACTCGGCCAGCCTCGGGGTTGGAGTGCTGGGCTCTGTCTCGATGCCGATAGGCTCCACTGACGACTCGATGGTCAAGGTGGCCAGTGAAACCGTGTCATCGGCGAAGTTCTACGAGCGCTTTTTCGGTCTGGTGGAAAACTTCCTGCCACCGGAAGTGAAAAAGGCTGCGCATATTGTCGAGAAGCCCAAAGCAGATCTGGGTGTTCCTGATGTAGCCCCTGCCGCAGCCGAGCCGGCCAAGGCGGCCGAACCCGCCAAACTGGCTCCAGCAGCAACGGAGTCGCCCGCCAAGGCCGAACCCGCTGCCGAATCAGCCACGCCGCCCGCGGCAAGCGAACCACTGCCAGCGCCAGCCGAGCCTGCATCGTTCAAGGCGGAAACGGTCGACACACCGGCAGCCGAGCCAATAGACAGTACCAAGCCAACCGAGGCTGAGCCCGCTCAATAACGGCTGTCGTGATCATGCACGGCGGAAGCAGAGCGTCCAGAACTGCATCCCCACGCAGAGCGTGGGGACGATAATCAAGGTGTCCAGAGAACCTCTATCGTGCCCATGCTCCGCGTGGGTATGCCGGTCCGCATGAGGAACGAAAGGTATCCACGTCCTCAGCCCAGAAACAACCGGTACGCCGGGTTCTCGCTCTCGTCCCAATACGGGTAACCAATCTCATCCAGAGCAGTACCGACCAGATGCCGCTCTTCCTCCGACACCACCAGCCCGGCAACCACCCGGCCGTCAGCAGCGCCGTGGTTGCGGTAGTGGAACATCGAGATGGTCCAGCGGCCGCCCAGACGGTTGAGGAAGTTGAACAGCGCGCCCGGTCGCTCCGGGAACTCGAAGCGCAGCACCACTTCATCATTGACCCGCTCGGCATGCCCGCCAACCATGTGGCGAATATGCAGTTTGGCCAGTTCGTTGTCGGTCAGGTCCAGCACCGGAAAACCCTGCCCGGTCAGGCTGGTGATCAGCGCGCTGCGCGGGTCGTTCTCCGGGTGAGTCTGCACGCCGACGAAGATGTGCGCCTCGCGATCGGTGTGGTAGCGGTAGTTGAATTCGGTGATCTGCCGCTTGCCGATGGCCTCGCAGAACGCCTTGAAGCTGCCCGGCTGCTCGGGAATGGTCACGGCGATGATCGCCTCGCGGCCTTCGCCCAGCTCGGCGCGCTCTGCCACATGGCGCAAGCGGTCGAAGTTGACGTTGGCCCCGGAGTCGATGGCCACCAGTGTCTGACCGCTGATGCCGCGCTGCTCGACGTATTTCTTGATCCCGGCAACACCCAGCGCGCCCGCAGGCTCGGTGATCGAGCGGGTGTCGTCGTAGATGTCCTTGATCGCCGCGCAGATTTCATCGGTGCTGACGGTGATCACCTCATCGACATAATGACGGCACACTTCAAAGGTGTGATGGCCGATTTGCGCCACCGCCACACCATCGGCAAATAGCCCGACCTGGCTCAGCACCACGCGCTCCCCCGCGGCCATCGCCGCTTGCAGGCAGTTGGAGTCGTCCGGCTCGACGCCGATCACCTTGATCTCCGGGCGCAGGTATTTCACATACGCTGCGATACCGGCGATCAGACCGCCGCCCCCGACCGGAACAAAGATCGCATCCAGTTGGCCCGGTTGCTGACGAAGAATCTCCATCGCCACGGTGCCTTGCCCGGCAATCGTATCGGGGTCGTCATACGGGTGGATGTAGACGAAACCCTGTTCGTCGACCAGTTTCAGCGAATAGGCCAGCGCTTCGGGAAAGGAGTCGCCGTGCAGCACCACCGTGGCGCCCCGTGAGCGCACGCCTTCGACCTTGATTTCCGGGGTGGTGCGCGGCATGACGATAGTCGCCAGAATGCCCAGTTCGCGTGCCGCCAGTGCCAGACCTTGCGCGTGGTTACCCGCCGAGGCCGTGACCACGCCGCGTGCGGCCTCTTCTGCGGTCAATTGCGCCAGCTTGTTGTACGCGCCGCGAATCTTGAAGGAGAACACTGGCTGCAGGTCTTCTCGTTTTAGCAGCACCTGATTGCCCAGCCGCTCTGACAGCTGGCGAGCGCCGTGCAGCGGGGTTTCGATAGCCACGTCATAAACACGGGAGGTGAGGATCTTGCGGGCGTAATGATTGAGCAGATCGTGCTGGCCTTGGCTCATCGCGTCGATCCCTCATACATGCGCAGTGCGACAACAGGTGGCAGAGCGATAATCAGGTTCAGGAAGGCGCGAAGGGCGATAGAGCGAGGGATAACGATCATGTCTGACTCCTGGTTCAATAATGTTGCCCAGGAGACAGAAGAAACCCGCCTCCAGGGCGGGTTTTTGCAAACGTCTGCTAACCCGCCATGACTGGAATGACGGTAATAATAATCTGGCCGAGGTTTTGCTTGATGAGGTTCATGGCCCTGAGGTTAGGTCGACACGGGCCTGCAAGTCAATAGTGCCTGGCTGGCCGCGTATCGAGAGACGTGCTGAATCGGCGACGATCTTTTTCGTCTGTTTGATAGGGAGCAACATTTTTATTTCACATTGGCACTTTAATGTTGATCTTGCGGTCAGTTATTTCAGCTTTAATTATCACCCATACTCAATCAGCCAAGAGGGCGAAGAAATGGACGAATACCAGGAAGAACTGCTTGAATACCGTGCATCGGAGCTGGACCCGGTAGAGCCTGCCGACGACGCTACCGAGCTATGAACAGCTTCATGCGCTTTGGCGCTGGCTGCGGCGGAACTCTCCCGGAGTCTGTCCGTTCCAGCGTTTGAAGGCGCGTTGAAAGGCTTCGGCAGAAGCGAACCCCAGCAGGTAGGCGATCTCCCCGAACGCCAGTTCAGTGTCGCGAATATAAGTCATCGCCAGATCACGCCGCGTGTCATTGAGCACGGCGCGAAAGCATGTGCCTTCCTCGGCCAGCTTGCGTCGCAGTGTCCAGGTCGGCAGCTTGAGCCTTGCCGCCACCTCTTCCAGATCCGGTTCCCTGCCGCCGTTCAATAGCGGACCAAGCAGTTGAATGATGCGTTCACGCAAGCTGCGGGTACGGGTCTGTTGCTCCAGTTCGCCTTCGCATAATTGCAGCAGATGCCGCCAGGTACTCGGGCAGTGGTCAGGGTTGCGTAATGCAAGACAGCTCTGATCCAGGCGCAGTTGATTGGTGGCTGCGGCAAATATCACCGGGCTGTCGCTCAGGCTGGCATATTGCGCGGCGTAGTCAGGCGCATCGAATTCGATCTCGACACGTTGTGCACGTAGTCTGGTGCCCGCCAGTGTTGAGAGCTGAGCCAGCCAGCCAGCCAAAATCGAGTCCACAACAAAGCGGTTGTAAGCGTTATAGGGGCTGATTGAATAGAAGCGCATCCAGGCGCCTTGCGCATCCTCGTGAAAGCTCGACTGACCGCGATAGTTGGAGGCATACAATGGCTCGAAACGGATCAGCGTGCGGGCGGCCTCGCGCACTGTGGGAGCCTGGGCGGCGGTCACGCCCGCCAGACCTGCATGCGCGAAACGACTGAGCTGGCCCATGTGCAAGCCGAGCCCGGGCTGGCCGGTAAGCTGTATGGCAGCATGCCCCAGGCGCATGTAGCGTGGGATAGACAGTCGCGCACGCGCCTGACTCAGGCGGGCGGGGTCCAGACCGTACTGCTCGAGCAGCGGATCAGGATTCTTGCCTAAACGAGTGACCGCACCGGCCAGACTCTGGATGTAGCCCACCGACAGGTCACCAAGGCGCAGGGTCAAGGTCGGCATCGTCAAAGCCAGAGGTTGATCAGGCGGGCACCGCCAGCGGGGCCATTGTCAGACGACGGTTCGGCAATTGTCTGACCTGCGTGGCTGGCAAAACTTTGCCCGGCAACGCCCTGATTCCAGAATTGCCCGCGCATGAACACGCTGACCCCTGCCTGTGCACTGCTTTGCGCTGGACGGCCGATCAGGGTCAGGCGATGCCAGGCTTCGCCCTCGCTTGGATTGTCGGCTGCCATATCGATGCTTGAGTGCCGAGGCTTGCGCCACGGTTCGGACCAAGTGGCCTTGCCGATCACAAAAGCAGGCACCGCAATCAGCTGCGCACCGCTCTGATTCAAGCGTGCGTAATTGTCCGCGTACCAACTGTCGCTACCGATCAGCACGGCCAGACGCCCTGCGGGCGTGTCGAGCACATTCAATGATGCGTCGCTCGCCGTGTGCACGTAGCGTTTCTGAAAACGGTCCGGATACAGCTGACGCTGAGGCTGGCCGAGCGGCTGGCCATCGCTGCCGAATGTCAGGCTGATGTTGTACAGTGCGCCTTTACCGACTTTCAACTGACCGTTTTCAACGCTTGGTTCCGGCAGCACAATCGAGCCTGCCACCAGTGTTATGCCGAACTCTTTGGCCAGACCGCCGAACAGTGCCTGATAGTCGCGTGCCATCGATCGTGCCTTGAGGCGCAGATGGGCGTCATCCACACGGTCCCGGCCTTCGGCACTGAGCATCGCCGTGATGAATTGCAGCGGATTGCTCCAGGACAGCCAGTCCATCGCTTCATCGACTGTTGCTGCTTGATAGAGCTCATCCTTCTCGCCACTGGCGAACAGCCAGGTGCCGATATGCTCGGGGAGTACTACCACCGTTCTGTGGTTGATCAGCCCGTAATCGCGGGCCTGTTGCAGATAGGCGGCCAGCTTGCGGTGCAGTCGGTCAGTGTTCTGATAGTCCGTTGGGAACAGCTCCGGCTCGATGCCCAGCAGGTTTCCGCGTTCACTGGGCTCGCCTTCATTGATTGCCAGGCGAATGCGCAGATCGGACAGGTAGTGGCCCGCCGGACGTTGTCCGGTCCAGACTGCGTAGCTGACAAGGCTGGCTATGCTCAGCAGGATCAGACAGATGGCGAAGAGTTTGCGCATAAAAAGGCCGGCTGGCTGCCATCAGGGAATTGTCGACTAGGGTAGGACGACGTCAGGCGCTTGCCAAGTGCCGCTGCGCGTTTGGATCAATAACTTGTCACTTTCGGTCATTGAGTGTGGGGCTGGATGCGTCTTTACTGTTGCCCATGAGAGGACCCGCAGAGGTCCTTGTTTTCCCGTGATTGACTCGATGGAGCTTCGCCATGACTGCTGCTCATTACCCGCACCTGCTGGCCCCGCTGGACCTGGGCTTCACAACCTTGCGCAACCGGACCTTGATGGGCTCGATGCACACTGGTCTTGAAGAGCGGCCGGGTGGTTTCGAGCGCATGGCGGCTTATTTTGCCGAGCGGGCACGCGGCGGGGTCGGGTTGATGGTGACCGGCGGGATCGCGCCCAACGAAGAGGGTGGTGTCTACGACGGTGCGGCAAAACTCACCAATGCCGAAGAGGCGGAGCAGCATCGCATCGTTACCCGTGCGGTCCACGAGGCTGGCGGCAAGATCTGCCTGCAGATCCTGCATGCCGGTCGCTACGCCTATAGCCGCAAGCAGGTTGCGCCGAGTGCTATCCAGGCACCGATCAACCCGTTCACGCCGCGTGAGCTGGACGAAGAGGGCATCGAAAAGCAGATCGCTGATTTCGTGACCTGTTCCACGCTGGCCCGCAGTGCCGGGTATGACGGTGTCGAAATCATGGGTTCGGAAGGCTATTTCATCAATCAATTCCTCGCCGCACATACCAACCACCGCACCGATCGCTGGGGCGGCAGCTATGAAAACCGCATGCGCCTGGCGGTCGAGATCGTTACGCGGGTGCGTGAGGCGGTCGGTGCGGATTTCATCATTATCTTTCGACTGTCGATGCTGGATCTTGTGGAGGGTGGTAGCACCTGGGAAGAGATCGTCCAGCTGGCCAAGGCGGTCGAGCAGGCGGGTGCGACGCTGATCAACACCGGGATCGGTTGGCACGAGGCACGTATTCCGACCATCGCCACCAAGGTGCCGCGTGCAGCGTTCAGCAAGGTCACTGCCAAACTGCGTGGTTCGGTGAAGGTGCCGCTGATCACTACCAACCGCATCAATACCCCGGAAGTTGCCGAGCGCATCCTCAGCGAAGGCGACGCCGACATGGTCTCGATGGCTCGTCCTTTTCTGGCCGACCCGGACTTCGTCAACAAGGCTGCGGCGGGGCACGCCGAACGGATCAACATCTGCATCGGTTGTAATCAGGCCTGCCTTGACCACACCTTCGGCGGCAAGCTCACCAGTTGCCTGGTCAACCCGCGCGCCTGTCACGAGACCGAGCTCAACTACCTGCCCACCCGGCAGGTGAAGAAAATTGCCGTGGTGGGTGCCGGTCCTGCCGGCCTGGCTGCTGCAACCGTTGCTGCACAGCGCGGACATGAGGTGACGTTGTTCGATTCGGCCAGCGAAATCGGCGGCCAGTTCAATATCGCCAAGCGCGTGCCGGGCAAGGAAGAGTTCTCCGAGACGCTGCGTTACTTCCGCAACAAAGTGGAAGAAACCGGCGTGCAGTTGCGCCTCGGCACTCGCATAAAAGCAGAAGACTTGCTGGGGGCCGGCTTTGACGAGGTGATTTTGGCAACGGGCATCGCACCGCGCACTCCTGCCATCCCAGGTATCGATAACCAAAAAGTGCTCAGCTATCTGGATGTCATTTTGCAGCGCAAGCCGGTCGGGCGCAGCGTGGCAGTGATCGGCGCAGGCGGTATCGGTTTCGATGTGTCGGAATTTCTCGTGCATCAGGGCGTGGCCACCAGCCTGGATCGTGAGGCGTTCTGGAAAGAGTGGGGCATCGATACCACGCTTGAAGCGCGCGGCGGCGTGGCCGGGATCAAACCTGATGTGCACGCCCCGGCACGCCAGGTGTACCTGCTGCAACGCAAGAGTTCCAAGGTGGGCGACGGCCTGGGCAAGACCACCGGCTGGATTCACCGCACCGGGTTGAAAAACAAGCAAGTGCAGATGCTAAACAGTGTCCAGTACCTGAAAATCGACGATGCCGGGTTGCATATTCGCATTGGTGAAGACGGCGAGGAAAAGCTGCTGGCGGTAGATAACATTGTGATTTGCGCCGGGCAGGACCCGCTGCGCGAGCTGTATGACGATCTGGTCAGCGCCGGGCAAAGCGTCCATCTGATCGGCGGTGCAGACGTTGCCGCCGAGCTGGATGCCAAGCGCGCTATCGATCAGGGTTCGCGTCTGGCCGCTGCGCTCTGATTGAGCTTGTCTGTAAACTGCGCGGATGATCGTTGACGCCCTTGACTGGCAGCCCACTGCTGCGCTGCAACGCTTGAACCTGCCCTGGCTGCAAGATGCCGGGGTCGAGGTGGCGATCCTGCGTCTTGACCTTATTGACTCGCTCATCAGCGGCAACAAATGGTTCAAGCTCAGCGAACACCTGACCCAGGCTGTAGAGGCGGGTGCAGAGGGATTGATCAGCCTGGGCGGCGCATACTCCAATCATCTCCATGCTCTGGCAGCAGCGGGCAGGCGCTTCGGTTTCCCGACGGTGGGCCTGTTGCGTGGTCACGCCCAGCAGACGCCGACGGTACTGGACCTGCAAGCTTTTGGCATGCAATTGCATTGGTTGGGTTATGCGGGTTATCGAGCACGACATGCTGCGGATTTCTGGCTGCCCTGGCAGGCGCAATATCCTGAGCTGTATCCGATTGCCGAAGGCGGTGGCGGGCTTGCCGGTGCGCTGGGCTGCGCAAGGTTGCGGGAGATGGTCGATAGCCAGCTCGGGCACCTTGGCTGGGACGATTATCACGGCTGGTGGCTGGCAGTCGGCACCGGCACAACGCTTGCCGGTTTGCTGTTGGCCGAGGCCGGCGCCCATCCGGTATATGGCGCGATGGCGGTGCCGGACGATCATGGCGTTGCTCAAAACATCGTGGCTGTGTTGAAAGAAGCCGCAGGGTCGCAGGTGAACGCCTCGCCGAACCTGCCCGCTGCCTGTGTCCTGCTGGAGGCCAGCCGGGGCGGTTTCGCCAGGACCGATGCCGCGCTGCTCGACTTCATCGCCAGCAGCGAGGCGCATACCGGCGTACCTCTGGAGCCCTTGTACACCGGCAAGGCTTTGCTGGCCCTGCACGATGAGGTGCTGGCCGGTCGGTTCAAGTCAGGCAGCCGTCTGGTCTTCGTCCATACCGGTGGCCTGCAGGGGCGGCGCGCGATGGGCCTGTAAGCCTTGTGGCAGAGCCTTTGGCATGAAATCTGCGCAGATCGGTGGCGAGACGTCGGCCATGACTACGTGGATGACACTTCTGGAGTGAGGCATCCGGGTCGCTGTCTCGATAATTGGTCCATTCCAGATCAATACGCTGAGGTCAGCCATGACAACTACCGCCGTAGAGCAAGTCGATCCTGCCACGCTGAAAAAGGTCATCGTCGCGGCGGCCATCGGCAACTTCGTCGAATGGTTCGATTTCGCCGTGTACGGCTTTCTGGCAACCACCATCGCGCTGCAGTTTTTCCCCAGCGGTGACAGCAGCGCCGCGTTGTTGAAAACCTTCGCCGTGTTTGCCGTGGCCTTCGCATTCCGGCCATTGGGCGGGATTTTCTTTGGCATGCTGGGTGACCGCATCGGGCGCAAGAAGACCCTGGCGATGACCATCCTGTTGATGGCAGGCGCGACCACACTGATCGGTCTGTTGCCGACGTATGCGGCGATTGGCGTGATGGCGCCGATTCTGCTGACCGTTATTCGTTGTGCGCAGGGTTTCTCGGCCGGTGGCGAGTATGCCGGGGCCTGCGCCTACCTCATGGAGCACGCGCCACGCACGCAGCGGGCCTGGTACGGCAGCTTCGTGCCGGTGTCGACGTTTTCCGCCTTCTCTGCCGCAGCAGTGGTGGCTTACGCGCTGGAGTCGTCACTGTCGACCGAAGCCATGGGCAGTTGGGGCTGGCGCCTGCCGTTTCTGATTGCAGCGCCCTTGGGGCTGGTCGGCTTGTACTTGCGCTGGAAGCTCGACGAAACCCCGGCCTTTCAGGCTGTCACGCAAGAGCACGCCGTGGCTCACTCGCCACTCAAGGACACCTTGCGCCATCATGCAGCGGCCATGTGTTGTCTGGGAGCGTTCGTGTCGTTGACGGCGCTGTCGTTCTATATGTTCACCACTTACTTTGCGACCTACCTGCAAGTGGCCGGCGGGTTGAGCAGGGCGACGGCGCTGCTGGTTTCGTTGATCGCACTGGCCTTCGCCGCTGCTCTCTGTCCGCTGGCCGGTGCCTATTCGGATCGGGTAGGCCGTCGGGTCACCATGGCAACGGCCTGTACTCTGTTGATGGTCGTGGTGTTTCCGTCATTCCTCATGGCCAGCTCCGGCTCGTTCATTGCCTCGATCATCGGGGTCATGCTGCTTGCTGTGGGCGCAGTGCTGTGCGGTGTAGTGACGGCAGCGCTGTTGTCGGAAACCTTCCCGACCCGCACCCGCTATACCGCCTCGGCAATCACCTAAAACATGGCCTACACCCTGTTCGGCGGCACCACGCCGCTGGTGGCGACCTGGCTGATCGGTGTCACGGGCAGCAACCTGTCGCCAGCGTTCTACCTCATTGCCGTAGCTGTATTGGCGATGGCTGGCGGCCTGGCCTTACCGGAGACCTCGAAAATCTCGCTGCATGATGTGCCCGTTGCAGGCGAAGAGCCGGTGATGGGGTCGATTGCCTGAGCGTCACGATCGGCATGTCATATAAATAGCAGCTGCCAACGCAGTGCGTTTCAACCGCGATGGCACTGGCGACGCAGAGTGCGATCTTAGTGACAGGGTGAAGGAATGACGAAGTCGGGCCGGAAACAGGAGCGAGGGGCTTTGGTTACTATGGCCCCTCAAAGTAACTCGCCGAGGGGCGAAAAAGGTGACCTGAGTCGAACCCCAATCCACCTGACATCGCAGAACCGCTGTGCTCTCAGCCGCGTTCCCGCGCCATCAATTCAACAGCGCAGTCGTCTCGGGCACAAAGTCGAATGAGTTCAGACTGAAACCCTGCTCATCCACCTGCAACACCCAGCCCTGACGATCCCAGTCGCCCAGCACAATGCGTCTGGCTGCCTGATCGCCGATCTGCAACTTATGAATCGCGGGGCGATGAGTGTGGCCGTGGACTAAGGTGCGCACGCCGAACTGCTGCATGATCCGCGGCACCTCGTCTGGCGTCACATCGACAATATCATTGGCCTTCATACGGGTTTGCGCACGGCTTTCATTGCGCAACTTGCGCGCCAGCTTGTGACGGGTGCCCAGCGGCAAATGGCGCAGAATGAAAAGCGTCAGCGGATGGCGCAGATAACGGCGCATCCGGATGTAACCTTCATCGCGGGTGCACAGGCTATCGCCATGCATCAATAGCACGCGCTCACCGTTCAACTGCACGACGCTCGGATCGCTCAACAGGGTGCAACCCGCTGCCTTGCAGAAACCCTTGCCGATCATGAAGTCGCGGTTGCCGTGCATCAGAAAAATTCGTGTGCCGCTGTCACTCAATGCGCGCAGGGCCTTGCAGATTGAAAGCTGAAACGGTGACATGGCGTCGTCACCGATCCAGACTTCAAAGAAATCCCCGAGGATATACAGCGCTTCGGCTTCGCGGGCGCGGCCCGCGAGCAGATCCAGAAACGCCCGGGTAATGTCCGGGCGATCCTGTTCAAGGTGCAGATCTGAGATCAGCAGTATCACTCAACGATCTCGGCTTTCTCGATGATCACGTCTTCTGCAGGCACGTCCTGATGACCGGCTTTGCTGGTAGTCGCAACGCCCTTGATCTTGTCGACGACATCAGTGCCTTCGATCACTTCACCGAATACAGCGTAACCCCAGCCCTGAACGGTCTTGGCGCTGTGGTTCAGGAAGGCGTTGTCAGCCACGTTGATGAAGAACTGCGCAGAGGCCGAATGCGGCTCCATGGTGCGGGCCATGGCGACGCTGTACTTCTTGTTCGGCAGACCGTTGTCGGCTTCGTTCTGGATGCTTGGGCGCTTGTCTTTCTTTTCTTTCATGCCAGGCTCGAAACCGCCGCCCTGAACCATGAAGTTACCGATTACACGGTGGAAAACCGTGTTTTCGTAGTGGCCAGCGTTAACGTATTCGATGAAGTTGGCTACGGTCAGTGGCGCCTTTTCTGCGTTCAGTTGCAGAACGATGTCGCCGTGGTTGGTGGTCAGCTTTACTTTGGACATGTGGAAAGTCGCTCTATAGTCATGCATGAATGGGCACATTATGACCCTGACGCGCAGTTTACGGACGAGGTTACATTTTTCAGCGCTTTTGCAGCTTTTATGCCCTCAAATGTGCACTCTGTTGTCAGGGACTTGACAGCTTCGGCTATGATAAGCGCTTTGATTTAGTCGGCCTACCCTGGCCGCGCACGTATGTCCAAGGATCCTATGAGCAAGCCCACTCCAGAACCCGCTGCCCATTCCAAGGCAGGCCCAGCCGTACCGACCAATTTCCTGCGTCCAATCGTGCAGGCAGACCTGGACTCGGGCAAGCACAGTAAAATCATCACGCGCTTTCCGCCAGAGCCCAACGGTTATCTGCACATCGGTCACGCCAAGTCGATCTGCGTGAACTTCGGTCTGGCCAAGGAGTTCGGTGGCGATACGCACCTGCGTTTCGATGACACCAACCCGGCCAAGGAAGACCAGGAATACATCGACGCCATCATGAGCGACGTCAAGTGGCTGGGCTTCGAGTGGGCGGGCGAAGTGCGCTACGCCTCGCAGTATTTCGACCAGTTGCACGACTGGGCGGTCGAGCTGATCAAGGCAGGCAAGGCTTACGTTGACGATCTGACCCCCGAGCAGGCGCGCGAATACCGCGGCACCCTGACCGAGCCGGGCAAGAACAGTCCGTTCCGTGAGCGCAGCGTCGAGGACAACCTCGACCTGTTCGCGCGTATGAAGGCTGGTGAATTCGAAGATGGCGCTCGTGTACTGCGTGCCAAAATCGACATGGCCTCGCCGAACATGAACCTGCGTGACCCGATCATCTACCGCATTCGTCATGCGCATCACCATCAGACCGGCGACAAGTGGTGCATCTACCCGATCTATGACTTCACCCACGGTCAGTCGGATGCCCTTGAAGGCATCACCCACTCGATCTGCACCCTGGAGTTCGAAAGCCATCGTCCGCTGTACGACTGGTTCCTCGACAACCTGCCGGTGCCGTGCAAACCGCGTCAGTATGAGTTCTCGCGGCTGAACCTGAACTACACCATCACCAGCAAGCGCAAGCTCAAGCAACTGGTTGACGAGAAACACGTCAGTGGCTGGGATGACCCGCGCATGTCGACGCTGTCCGGTTTTCGTCGTCGTGGCTACACGCCGAAATCGATTCGCAATTTCTGCGAAATGATCGGCACCAACCGCTCTGATGGGGTGGTCGATTTCGGTATGCTCGAATTCAGCATTCGCGACGACCTGGACCACAGCGCGCCGCGCGCCATGTGTGTGCTGCGCCCCCTGAAAGTGGTCATCACCAACTACCCGGAAGGTCAGGTCGAGAAGCTGGAACTGCCGCGCCATCCGAAAGAAGACCTGGGCATGCGCGAGCTGCCGTTTTCGCGGGAGATCTACATCGATCGCGACGATTACATGGAAGAGCCGCCAAAAGGCTACAAACGTCTTGAACCCAATGGTGAAGTACGTTTGCGTGGCAGCTATGTGATTCGCGCCGACGAAGCGATCAAGGACGCAGAGGGCAACATCGTCGAACTGCGTTGCTCCTACGATCCGGAGACCCTGGGCAAGAACCCTGAAGGCCGCAAGGTCAAGGGCGTTGTGCACTGGGTGCCAGCGGCCGAGAGCGTTGAATGCGAAGTGCGTCTGTATGACCGCCTGTTCCGCTCCGCCAACCCGGAAAAAGCCGAAGACGGCGCGAGCTTTCTGGACAATATCAACCCTGATTCCCTGCAAGTGCTGACCGGTTGTCGTGCTGAACCATCATTGGGACACGCGCAACCGGAAGACCGTTTCCAGTTCGAACGCGAAGGTTATTTCTGCGCGGACATCAAGGACTCGAAACCTGGTCAACCAGTCTTCAACCGCACGGTCACGTTGCGGGATTCCTGGACCTGAGATGTCCGAGGGGCAGATAGTGCTTTCTATTTACAACACGCTCACCAAGAGCAAAGAAGTATTCAAACCGCTGGATGGCAACAAGGTGCGCATGTACGTCTGCGGGATGACCGTGTACGACTACTGCCATCTGGGCCATGGCCGCAGCATGGTGGCGTTCGATCTGGTGACTCGCTGGTTGCGCTTCAGCGGTTATGAGCTGACTTATGTGCGCAACATCACCGACATTGACGACAAGATCATCAATCGTGCGCGTGACAACGGTGAGTCGTTCGACGCGCTGACTGCGCGCATGATCGACGCCATGCACGAGGACGAGGCGCGCCTCAATATCCTCAAGCCGGACATGGAGCCCCGTGCCACCGATCACATCGCTGGCATGCACGCGATGATCCAGACCCTGATCGACAAGGGCTATGCCTACGCGCCGGGTAACGGCGATGTGTATTACCGGGTCGGCAAGTTTCAGGGTTACGGCAAGCTGTCACGCAAGAAGATCGAAGACCTGCGCATCGGCGCGCGGATCGAAGTGGATGAGTCCAAGGAAGACCCACTGGACTTCGTGCTCTGGAAAGGCGTCAAGCCTGGCGAGCCGAGCTGGGAGTCACCGTGGGGCGCAGGGCGTCCGGGCTGGCATATCGAATGCTCGGTGATGTCGACCTGCTGCCTGGGTGACACCTTCGATATTCATGGTGGCGGCAGCGATCTGGAGTTTCCGCACCATGAAAACGAAATTGCCCAAAGCGAAGCGGCCACTGGCAAGACCTACGCCAATGCCTGGTTGCACTGCGGGATGATTCGCATCAATGGCGAGAAGATGTCCAAGTCCTTGAACAACTTCTTCACCATCCGCGACGTGCTGGAGAAATACCATCCGGAAGTGGTGCGTTACCTGCTGGTATCCAGCCACTACCGCAGCGCGATCAACTACTCCGAAGACAGCCTGCGTGAGTCGAAGGCGGCGCTGGAACGCTTCTATCACGCGCTCAAGGGGTTGCCGGTTGCCGAGCCTGCGGGTGGGGAAGCGTTCGTCGAGCGTTTCAGCACGGCGATGAATGATGACTTCGGCACGCCGGAAGCGTGTGCGGTACTGTTCGAAATGGTCCGTGAGATCAACCGCCTGCGTGAATCCGATGTCACCGCAGCGGCGGGTCTGGCGGCGCGCTTGAAGCAGTTGGCCAGTGTGCTGGGTGTTCTGCAGCTCGAAGCCGACGACTTTTTGCGTGCAGGCGCGGAAGGGCGGGTCGATGCAGCGCAAGTGGAAGCGCTGATTCAGGCACGTCTGGCTGCACGTGCGGCGAAGGACTGGGCCGAATCCGACCGGATTCGCGACCAGATCACCGCCATGGGCGTACTGCTGGAAGACGGCAAGGGCGGCACGACCTGGCGTCTGGCGGACTGATCAAGTAAGGCGGCTGGGTGACGCGAAGCGTCATGAAGTGCATTCCCACGCGGAGCATGGGAACGATAATGACCCGGAAGACTATCGTGCCTACGCTCCGCGTGGGCATGCTGTTCCGGACGCTCCGCGTCCTGTCCTCGATGCTCGGCCTGCCGAGCGTCGAACACTAAACGATCCGCTGTTCCCGCAACCGCTTGTACAGTGTGTTGCGGCTGACGCCCAGGCGTTTGGCCAGCTGTGAAATATTCCCGCCTGCCGCTTGAAACAATTGGCCGAGGTCTTCGGTCGCGTGAAGGCGCGTGGCCGATTCCTGAGTTCTGACCGGGATAGGGCATTCCTCATTCACCTGTGCATCGAGCAGAAAGTCCTCGGGCAAATGGTCAGTGCCGATCGGCTGTTCGTCGGCCAGTGCCAGCGCCACCTGAATCACACTGTTGAGCTGGCGCAGATTACCCGGCCAAGGGTGATGCTCGAATAACTCAAGTACCTCTCTGGAGAAGCCTGCACGCTGATGGGCATCACGGTGCCGCTCCCAGATTCGCTGGATAAGCGCATGCTTGTCAGTCCGCTCGCGCAGGGGAGGAAGTTCGATGCTCAGGCCGCTGATCCGGTAATAAAGATCCTGGCGGAAAAGCCCCGCCTGGACCTGATCGCGCAGGCTTCGGTTGGTGGCTGAAATCAGGCGTATGTCGACCGGATACAACTCGCTGCTGCCCAGTGGCTGAACGCAGCGCTCTTGAAGCACGCGCAGCAGCCGCGCCTGTACCGGCATCGGCATGTCGCCCACTTCGTCGAGAAACAGCGTGCCTTTGTCGGCCTTGCGGATCAGGCCGATGCTGCCCTTCTGATTGGCCCCGGTGAAGGCGCCTCTTTCATAGCCAAACAGCTCGGCCTCGACCAGTTCGGCCGGGATCGCTGCGCAGTTGACGGCGATCAGAGGCTGGCCGGCGCGCGCATTGGCCTGATGCAGGGCTTTGACAAACACTTCCTTGCCGACCCCGGTTTCCCCGTGGATCAGCAGCGGGATGTCTTTTTCCAGCAGCCGCTGCGCCTGATTCACGGCTTTCTCGATTTTTGCATCACCCAGGCTGATCGCCTCCAGATCCAGGCTCCGCGGCGCGACAGGTGCCTGAGCCGTTTGGACGCTGTGCAGCTTCAGCGGCTTGCGGGTCGGACGCTTGAGCAGACATTGAAAGCGATTGTTGCCAAACGCGTGCAGCGCAAACGGCCGCGCTTCTGTCTCGCTGAGCAGTTGCAGGATCGGGCATTTGAACAACGTTTCGATACTGGCACCGGACGGCGTCGTCCCCAACAAATTGTCAGCGCGTCGATTGGCGCAAAGGATCTGGCCGCTTTCGTCAAAAATCAGCAGGCCTGCCCATTGGCTGTCGAGATTGTTCAGGCCCGTATTGAAGATCAACTGATAGTGGGAGTCGCGGAACTGATCGAGGATCAGTCGGTTTTCCACCGACTGGCTCATCATCTTGACCATACCCAGGGTATGCGAGGGGGGCAGGAAACTGTCACTGGATACATCCAGCACGGCAATGATCCGCCGATCGGCATCGAAGATCGGTGAAGCTGAACCGGTCATGAAGCGATTTGCCTTGAGGAAGTGCTCGTCCGGTTCAATGTGAATGGCCTGCTCACAGGCCAGTGCTGTGCCGATGGCATTGGTGCCGGTGCCCCGTTCGCTCCAGCTGGCGCCAGCCATGAAGCCCTGTGCCTGAGAAGACTCGACGAAGCGTTGCGCTCCCCAGGATTTGAGCAACTGGCCTTGAGGGTCGGCCAGCAGAATCAGGCAATTGGAGTTGCTCAGAATGTTTTCATAAACTGGCAGGACTTCCTGATGGGTGGTCTGCACCAGCCCGTGATGGCGCTCCAGCAGCCTGGAAACCTCAGCGTTCGGCAATTGGCCGAATGAAGGGCGCGTCTGATGGCTGAGACCGAAATCCCGGCAGCGCCTCCATGAATCCTGAATGATGATGTCGTGAACGAGCGAAGCGCTGGATTGAGACATGAGGATGCCTGCGAATATGACGTGTTGTTTTTGTTTTTAGGTCCCGTCGGCGTGACCATCCTTGCCCGCAACGTCCGTCCAGTGTCGTTCAGTTTTGTTCAAAGTCAATGTTCATTTTGTTCAAGTGTTCAGTGTTTACTGTTCATTATTGTTCAGCTGTGAAAGCGCTTTCGCCCCATGAATACAGGGGAAGGCTCTGTTTCGCGGCTCGCAAGCAGTCTGGCCGAGCTGGCACGAATGTCGCTATCTGCAAACAGTCACGCATTCACCCTTAAGAAAAAAACAACAAAGGGCACGCCATGTCTCTCACGCTGGAGCACGTCAGTCGCGCGGTCGATGGTCAGGTCTGGATCGACGACGCTTCCCTGAGCTTTGAGCCAGGATCTTTCAACGTTCTGCTGGGGCGAACCCTGTCCGGCAAAACCAGCCTGATGCGCCTGATGGCCGGGCTGGACAAGCCTGACAGCGGGCGGGTGCTGATGAACGGGGTCGATGTTACAAATCGACCGGTTCGTCTGCGCAACGTCTCGATGGTTTATCAGCAGTTCATCAATTACCCAAGCATGACGGTGTTCGAAAACATCGCCTCGCCGCTGCGTCAGGCCGGTCTGTCCAAGGATGTTATCCACAGCCGTGTGCAGGAAACGGCGAAGATGCTGCGCATCGAAAAATTCCTGCAACGCCATCCCCTTGAACTGTCCGGTGGGCAGCAGCAGCGCACCGCGATGGCCAGAGCGCTGGTCAAGGACGCCGAGCTGATCCTCTTCGATGAACCGCTGGTCAACCTCGATTACAAGCTGCGCGAAGAGCTGCGCCAGGAAATGCGCGAGCTGTTCGCCGCTCGCCATACCATCGCCATCTACGCCACTACCGAGCCCAATGAAGCGCTGGCGCTGGGCGGCACCACCACCATCCTGCATGAAGGGCGCGTGGTGCAGAGCGGCAAGACTCCTGAGGTCTATCATCGACCCGCGACTGTGCTGGCCGCCGAGCTGTTCTCCGAACCGCCGATCAACCTCATGCCGGGCCGTATAGACGGCAATGAAGTCAGCTTCGCCAACTTCGTGCATTTCCCGCTCAACGTCGACCTGCGGGCTGTCGGCGACGGCGAGTATCGTTTCGGCGTGCGCCCCAGCCATTTGAGCCTGGTGCCGTCCAACGATGACGATCTGGAACTGGCGGTCACCGTCGAGCTGGCGGAAATCAGTGGTTCGGAAACCTTCCTGCATGTGCGCAACGAGTTGTTCTCGCTGGTCCTGCATCTGCCAGGCGTGCATGCCTATGACGTCGATGCGGCGATTCGGGTGTACATCCCGACCCACAAATTGTTTGTATTCGATCAGCAGGGCGGCCTGATTCAGGCGCCGGGCCTGCGCATGGCGAGGGTTGCCTGATGGCCGAGATCCGCTTGCAGAACCTTGCGCACAGCTACAGTGCCAAGCCTGGCCCTGACGACTATGCAATTCGCGAGATGAGCCACGTCTGGGAGCAGGGTGGTGCTTACGCGCTGCTCGGGCCTTCCGGGTGTGGCAAGTCAACCCTGCTCAACATCATTTCCGGTCTGCTCAGTCCGTCGCAGGGTCAGGTGCTGTTCGACTCGAAAGTAGTCAATGAGCTGCCCCCGGAGCGTCGCAACATCGCTCAGGTTTTCCAGTTTCCAGTGATCTACGACACCATGACGGTGTTCGATAATCTGGCCTTTCCGTTGCGCAATCAGGGCCTGGACGAGGCGCGGATTCTCATCAAGGTCAATGAAATTGCCGATGTCCTGGACCTGCAGCCGCTGCTGGAAAAGAAAGCGCGCAACCTCAGCGCGGACGAAAAGCAGAAAGTCTCCATGGGTCGCGGGCTGGTGCGCGATGACGTGTCGGCGATCCTCTTCGACGAACCGCTGACCGTGATTGACCCGCACCTGAAGTGGAAGCTGCGGCGCAAGCTCAAGCAGATCCACGAGCAGTTCAATATCACCATGGTTTACGTCACCCACGATCAACTGGAGGCGTCGACTTTCGCCGACAAGATCGCCGTGATGTATGGCGGACAGATTGTGCAGTTCGGCACGCCGCGGGAGCTGTTTGAAAAGCCTTCGCACACCTTTGTCGGCTATTTCATCGGCAGCCCTGGCATGAACCTGATTGACGTTACGCCTCAACCGGGCGGTGTCGGTTTTGCCGACATTCATCTGCCGCTGCCTGAGTCGTTGCAGCAAAAGCTTGCCAGTACACCGTGGAAAAGCCTGAAAGTGGGCATTCGTCCAGAGTTCGTGCATATCTGGGACGGGCCTTACGACGATGCGATGTGCGCCGACGTGACCTATGTGGAAGACCTTGGCACCTACAAGATCATTACCCTGAAACTGGCCGGGCAACTGCTCAAGGTTCGTTTGCAGGAAGACAAACCGGTGCCGCACGGCCAGGCCTGGATCAGCTTTCCAGGGCAATGGCTGATGCTCTATGCCGACGATTACCTGCTTGAAGCCGGCCCGGCCAGTGAGGTGTCCCATGCGTAAGGTGCAGAACAACAAAGCCTGGTGGCTGGTGATGCCGGTGTTTTTGCTGGTGGCATTCAGCGCGATTATCCCGATGATGACTGTGGTCAACTACTCGGTGCAGGACATCTTCGACCAGTCCAGCCGCTATTTTGTCGGTACTGACTGGTTCCGGCAGGTCTTGCAGGACCCACGTCTGCACGATTCGCTGCTGCGCCAGTTCATTTACTCGGGTTGTGTACTGCTGATCGAGATCCCGCTGGGTATCGCGATTGCCCTGACCATGCCCACCAAAGGCCGCTGGTCTTCGCTGTGCCTGATTGTGATGACCATTCCGTTGCTGATTCCGTGGAACGTGGTCGGTACCATCTGGCAGATCTTCGGCCGTGGCGATATCGGCTTGCTGGGTTACACGTTGAACAACGTGCTGGGCATCAACTACAACTACGCCGCCAATGCTTCGGATGCCTGGGTGACAGTGCTGGTCATCGACGTCTGGCACTGGACTTCGCTGGTGGCTTTGCTGTGCTATTCAGGGCTGCGAGCCATCCCGGATGTCTACTATCAGGCGGCGCGGATTGATCGTGCCTCCGGCTGGGCCATCTTCCGGCATATCCAGCTGCCGAAGATGAAAAGCGTGCTATTGATCGCGGTGATGCTGCGCTTCATGGACAGCTTCATGATCTACACCGAGCCGTTCGTGCTCACCGGTGGCGGTCCTGGCAACTCCACCACGTTCCTCAGTCAGACCCTGACCACCATGGCGCTCGGGCAGTTCGACCTGGGGCCTGCGGCGGCGTTCTCGCTGGTGTATTTCCTGATCATTCTGTTGGTGTCATGGGTGTTCTACACTGCCATGACTCACAGCGAAAAGAATTGAGGGGTTGGTCATGAGTCTGCGCAAAATCATACCGCTGTGGATTTACCTGTTGTTTCTGCTGGTGCCGATCTACTGGCTGATCAACATGTCGTTCAAGACCAATACCGAGATCCTCGGTGGCCTGACCCTGTGGCCGCAGGACTTTACCCTGGCCAACTACAAGGTGATTTTCACCGACGAAAGCTGGTACAGCGGTTATCTGAACTCGCTGTACTACGTGTGCCTCAATACCGTGATATCGCTGAGCGTTGCGCTTCCGGCAGCCTACGCGTTCTCTCGCTATCGTTTTCTCGGCGACAAGCACCTGTTCTTCTGGCTGCTGACCAATCGCATGGCACCACCGGCCGTGTTCCTGCTGCCGTTTTTCCAGCTCTACTCGTCCATTGGCCTGTTTGACAAGCACATCGCCGTTGCACTGGCGCATTGCTTGTTCAACGTTCCGCTGGCGGTATGGATTCTGGAGGGCTTCATGTCCGGCGTTCCCAAGGAAATCGATGAAACGGCCTACATCGATGGTTATAGCTTTCCCAAGTTTTTCGTGAAGATTTTCATACCACTGATTGGCTCGGGTATCGGTGTTACCGCGTTTTTCTGCTTCATGTTCTCCTGGGTCGAGCTACTGCTGGCGCGCACCCTGACATCGGTCAATGCCAAACCGATTGCTGCGGTAATGACTCGCACGGTCTCGGCGTCGGGTATCGATTGGGGAGTGCTGGCGGCGGCGGGGGTGTTGACTATCCTGCCGGGTATGCTGGTGATCTGGTTCGTTCGCAACCATGTGGTCAAGGGCTTTGCTCTTGGTCGTGTCTGAGGAGTCGAAAAAATGGAGTGGATGTCCTGGACACTGCCCACTGCGGCCTTTTTCATCAGCATCGCATTGCTTCTGGCGGGGATGACCGTATGGGAGTTGCGCTCGGCAAGTATCGAGCGCCGTGGTTTTCTGCCGATTGCCACCACGCGTGGCGACCGTTTGTTCATTGGGCTTCTGGGTAGCGCTTACCTGCATTTGCTGGTGATAGGCGCGACCGACTGGAGTGTCTGGATCGCTTCAGGGGCCTCCCTGGTGTGGCTGTTGGTGGTGATGCGTTGGGGTTAGAGGGCGGCCGGGCGCGATTGCCGGGGTGATCCGGTCGGCGATATTCGAAAAGCGGGACTACATAAAAGCAACATTGGAGATGACTATGTTCAATAAGAAAAACAAGCTGCAACATAGCGTGACGCTGGCGACCATGATGATGCTCAGCGGGTTGAGTGTTTCGGCGTGGGCAGATCAGTACGAAGATGCGGCGAAGAAGTGGGCGGCCAGTGAATTCAAACCGAGTACGCTTTCCGATGCAGAACAGTTGAAAGAGCTGGAGTGGTTCATCAAGGCCGCCGAGCCGTTCCGTGGCATGGACATCAAGGTGGTGTCGGAAACCCTGACCACCCACGAGTACGAATCGAAAACCCTGGCCAAGGCCTTCACTGAAATCACTGGTATCAAAGTCACCCATGACCTGCTGCAAGAGGGTGATGTGATCGAAAAACTGCAGACCGCCATGCAGTCGGACAAAAGTATCTACGACGGCTGGGTCAACGACTCGGACCTGATCGGGACACACTTCCGCTACGGCAAGGCACTGTCGCTGACCGACCTGATGGCCAGTCCGGAAGGCAGCAAGGTCACCTCGCCGACTCTGGACCTGAAAGACTTCATCGGCACCTCGTTCACCACCGCGCCGGACGGCAAGCTTTACCAGCTGCCTGATCAGCAATTCGCCAACCTGTACTGGTTCCGTGCCGACTGGTTCGAACGTCCCGACCTGAAAAAGAAGTTCAAAGACAAGTACGGCTATGAGCTGGGCGTCCCGGTCAACTGGTCGGCCTACGAAGACATTGCCAAATTCTTCAGCGAAGACGTCAAGGAGATCGACGGCAAGAAAGTCTTCGGGCACATGGATTACGGCAAGAAGGACCCGTCGCTGGGCTGGCGCTTCACCGATGCCTGGTTCTCCATGGCTGGCAGCGGCGACAAGGGCTTGCCTAACGGTCTGCCTGTGGACGAGTGGGGCATCCGCGTCGAGGATTGCCACCCGGTCGGCTCCAGCATTACCCGCGGTGGCGACACCAACGGGCCGGCAGCGGTATTCGCGACTCAGAAATACATCGACTGGCTGAAAGCCTACGCACCGCCTGAAGCTGCGGGCATGACCTTTTCGGAGTCCGGTCCGGTTCCGTCGCAGGGTAACGTCGCGCAACAGATCTTCTGGTACACCGCCTTTACTGCCGACATGACCAAGCCGGGCCTGCCAGTCATGAACGCCGATGGCACGCCGAAATGGCGCATGGCCCCGTCACCCAAAGGGCCGTACTGGAAAGAAGGCATGAAGCTCGGCTATCAGGATGTGGGTTCATGGACCTTCCTGAAGTCTTCCGACGAGAAGAAGCGCCTGGCGGCCTGGCTGTATGCGCAGTTCGTGACCTCGAAAAGTGTTTCGCTGAAGAAAACCATTGTCGGTCTGACGCCGATTCGCGAGTCCGATATCAACTCCAAGGAGATGACCGCGCTGGCACCGAAACTGGGTGGTCTGGTGGAGTTCTATCGCAGCCCGGCACGTGTGCAATGGTCGCCTACCGGCACCAACGTGCCTGATTATCCGAAACTGGCACAGCTGTGGTGGAGCCATGTGGCCGAGGCGGTCACTGGCGAGAAGACTGCGCAGGAGGCCCTCAACGGTCTGGCCAAGGACCAGGATGCAATCATGACGCGCATCGAACGTTCCAAGGTTCAGGAAGCCAGCAAGTGTGCGCCGAAGATGAACCCCGAAACGTCTGCTGAGGAGTGGTATGTAAAGGCTGAGAAAAGCCATGGCAAATTCCTCGCGCCACAGCGCAAACTGGCCAACGAGAAACCCAAGGGTGAAACCATCGCCTACGCTGACCTGCTGAAAAGCTGGGAGGCTGGCAAGAAGTAAGGTTTTGTCGAGGTAAAAAAAACGGCACCTAGAAGGTGCCGTTTTTTATTGCTGCAGGCTGATCAGTCGTGCAGGGTTTCCGCTGCGTACAGCGTGTTTTCCAGCAGGCAGGCGCGGGTCATGGGGCCAACGCCGCCCGGAACCGGAGTGATCCAGCCAGCGCGGGGCAGGGCAGTTTCGTAAACCACGTCGCCAACCAGCTTGCCATCGTCCTGACGGTTGATGCCGACGTCGATGACAATCGCGCCGGGCTTGATCCATTCGCCCTTGATCAGGCCGGGCTTGCCGGCGGCAACCACCACCAGATCGGCGCGACCTACATGGCCTGCCAGATCCTTGGTGAAACGGTGGGTCACGGTGACCGTGCAGCCCGCCAGAAGCAATTCCATGGCCATGGGGCGGCCGACAATGTTCGACGCGCCAACCACCACAGCATCCAGACCGTACAGATCGACTCCGGTGCTTTCCAGCAGGGTAATGATCCCTTTGGGTGTGCACGGTCGCAGCAGGGGAATGCGCTGAGCCAGACGGCCGACGTTATAAGGATGGAAACCGTCCACGTCCTTGTCAGGGCGGATGCGTTCCAGCAGCAGCGATGCGTCCAGATGGGCTGGCAAAGGCAATTGCAGGAGGATGCCGTCGACAGCGGCATCCTCGTTGAGGCGGTCGATCAGATCGGTCAGTGCGGTCTGAGTGGTCTCAGCGGGCAAGTCGTAGGCCTGGGAGATAAAGCCGACTTCCTCGCAGTCCTTGCGCTTGTGAGAGACATAGACCTGAGAGGCAGGGTCGCTGCCGACCAGAATCACCGCGAGGCCCGGCGTACGCAGACCTTGCTGGCTACGTTCGGCGACACGTTTGGCGATCTGCTGGCGCAGGCTGGCGGCGATCGCCTTGCCGTCGATTAGTTTTGCAGTCATGACGCGTGATTAACCATCGAGAGGAAATAAAATGAGCGCGCATTCTCGCATGACATGGCGCGAGGGCAAAGGCGATTGCTTTGTATATTCTGCTAACTCCTTTATCTAGCTGAATTTTTTTCAAAAAAAGGTTGACGACCCCGGGGGCCGTCTATAAGATTCGTCGCACTTGCCGGGCAGAGCCCAGCACTGGTTAAGCTAGCACTGGTTGATTAGGTCAGGCAGAGTTGCAAATCAGCTCGGTGTGATTGAAAGCCTTTTAGTTTGTTATCGCAAGAATACAAATTATATAAGTGCCCGTAGCTCAGCTGGATAGAGCATCCGCCTTCTAAGCGGATGGTCGCAGGTTCGAGTCCTGCCGGGTGCGCCATTCAAGGCAGCTTTGGCACAGCAAGTAAGTTGTATCGTCACGCGCAATATGGTGGGCGTAGCTCAGTTGGTAGAGCACAGGATTGTGACTCCTGCGGTCGTGGGTTCGAACCCCATCGTCCACCCCATATTAAGAAGGGCGCCAGATTCATAGTCTGGCGCCTTTGCTTTAAAAGTCTGAAATGCGGATGTGGTGGAATTGGTAGACACACTGGATTTAGGTTCCAGCGCCGCAAGGTGTGAGAGTTCGAGTCTCTCCGTCCGCACCAGATGTACTTTCGCCGGGTTCCACTGAGAACCGCGAAAGCCAAGAGAAGCCCGCCTAGTGCGGGCTTTTTTATTGCGTTGAGTTCCGCGATCATCCACCGGAATCCACGTTTTTTTAGTACATTGGTTAGAGGGTGTAGACAAAATAAATTAAACTTTCACTCCCTTGTCTGAATAGCCCTCAAGCCATGCCTAAAACCGGACGTCCTCGCTCGATTGCCGCCGAGCACTATCCCGTGCTGGTGAAACTCGCTCATGCACAGCCCTATTCCAGCCAGGCCGAATTGGCGCTCGTATTCTTCGCCGAAACCGGTATCACTGCGCATCCCGACACCTTTGCAAAAGCGTTGAAAATGGCAGGGATTACGCGTGTACCGGGAACGGCTCCAGCCGCGCTGCCAAGCACGACAACGCCCACCGGCAGATCCACTTCAAGGATGGTGATTCCTATCTGGAGTACATGCGCGACTTCGGGCCGACGTCTGTTTTCGAGGCAATGAATGGTTCTGTGCATGCCCAGATCAAAGACACCGTCTTGACTGAGCAGCTCGGGCCCAACGCCGCGCAGACCTACCGCTTGCTGCACGACACCGCCAAGCAGAAGGACGCTGGCGGTAGCGGTGCGTTCGCCGGTACCGAATTCGGCGCTACGCCTGACATGGTCTGGAACGTCCTCAACGGTAGCCTGGGCGTGCCGGTGAACGCCCGGTTCGCCGAGTTCAATCAAGGTATCCGTAACTTCATGGTGGCGGCAAAGCTCCAGGCCACGCTGATCGCCTCTGTGATCGGTGACGTGCAGTCGCTCGCCATCACCAGCGCCTACCACGGCCTGCCCATCGGCAAGACGCTGGTAAGCGCGCTCAAGAGCGTTTCGAAGGACTACCGCACCGAGGCCGGACGCATGTCCATCGGCATGGATAGCATTACCTCAGACATGGTCAGCTTTCACACTGACAACCTGTCGGCGGGCTGGACCTCGAAGCTGGCCAACGCAATCATGAAGGTGACACTGCTCGAGGGCTGGACGAACGCAATGCGACGGGGCTTCTCCGTCGAGATCATGTCGCGCATGGCCGGTGACACCCGCAAGGCGTGGGGCGACGACCCGGTGCTGCAATCCCGTCTTGAGCGCCACGGCATTACCCAGGAGGACTGGGCTGTCTGGCAGGCTGCAACGCCTGAGGATTGGCGCGGGCACCAGATGTTGACGCCTGAATCAGTGGCGTCCATGCAGGGTTTCAGCTCCAAGCAGAAGAACGATGCCATCGGCAAGCTGCTGGGCTACATCCAGGAGGAATCAGAATTTACCTCGATCCTGCCGGGCATCATGACGCGGGCGACTCTACGCCAAGGCACCCAGGCTGGCAGCGTGGGCGGCGACCCGGACCATCAACGAGTGGGATTCGCAGTATCAGCTGCATTCGAAGCCCGTTACGGAGGTTCGTTTAAACCCAGAGCGCCTTATCCCTTACGACGCACAGCCGACCATGCGCGAGGCCAACGGCGGCGTGGGCATGTACCTTGGCACCATTCAGATTGTGGGCGCTATCGCTTACTGGGACTGCTCTCTGGGTAAGGTCAAGTCTGATGCCTCGGCTTTTTCCTTGATCCTTACCGATGCACGGGGTCAGCTCTATTGGCACGTTGCCAAAGGCCTGACCGGCGAGATTGCCGAGTTTGACGACAGAGACCGCATCATCGGTGGCCAGGTACACCAGATCCGCGAACTGGTGATCCAGTACCAAATCCCCCGGGTGATCATAGAAACCAACGGGCCGGGCGGATTTGCCCCGGCGATTCTCAGGCAGGCATTGAAGGGGACCGGCTGTGGTGTTGGCGAAGAGCACAGCAAGACCAACAAACAGAAACGCATTCTTGATGCCCTTGAGTCTCCGTTGTCGGCCCGCTTCCTGTGGGCTCATGTCGACGTGGTGCGCATGGTCTGGGACCAGATGCGGGATTTCAATCCAGCCCTCGCTGATCAGGATGACGATTACATCGACTCAGGTGCAGGCGCGATCCTACAAACCCCCGTGCGCATTGGGCGAATAGTCGGGAAACCGACCGAGACCCGGCGTGACGATTGGCGCCCAGATGCGGGCGTGCACGAAGTGCAAGTTGACTACTAGCCCGCTACCACCAAGGGGCAAAGTATGGCTGTTCAACCCGGTCCAACAGAAAAGCGATATGCCGCCAATGGTGTCGCGACGTCGTATTCAATTCCATTCCTCTTACTGGAAGCCAGCGACCTGCAGGTGACGCTCAACGGGACCGTCATTACTGCTGGTTTCACCCTGACAGGTGTGGGCAATCCAGCCAGCACGATCACATTCATCCCGCCTGTATTCGCTACGCCACCGTCGGGTGATCTGTTACTGGAGCTGAACGTGCCGTTTCAGCGCCTCACGGATTACCAAGAGAACGGCGACTTTCTGGCTATAACGGTCAACAAAGATTTCGACCGGCTCTGGCAGGCCATCAAGCAATTGCTGAGATTCACTGGCCGGGCACTTACCCTGGGTGCGTTCGATATCGACGGCGCAGGATACTACCGGGCCAAGGGCAACGGCATTGCTGATCTGCGCGACCCTGTAAACCCGCAAGATGCAGTGACAAAGAACTGGGTAGGCTTGTTCATAGACTCAGTATCAGGAGCGATCAACAACACGCTGGGCATCGTGTATGACGCCGGTACGCTTTTTGATTATCTGAGGTTTGGGGTAGTCCGAAGCGTCGATAACTACGCCGCTCTACTCGCCTTGTCACCGACGCGGAACATTCGGGCGAAAACACTTGGCTATTACGCTGCTGGCGACGGCGGCGGCGGGGATTACATCTACGAGACCGGTACAGGCTGGCGGCTTTTGCATTCCGGGAAGGTGAACATTCTCCAGTTTGGAGCCAAAAGCGGTTTTGAGTTTGACAGTTACCCGGCGATCAACGCAGCAATCCAAGCGGTAAAGAACTTCGGGTTGTCGGGACGTGGTGGAGTGATAGAGGCCCCCAATGGAATATTTACTATTTCTGGAACTCTATTGCTCGACGCTCAATGCTGTACGTTAAAAGGACAAGGCGGGCATGCCACGTTTTTCCGAAGCACCGCGCTCAATAAACCCATAGTAAAAATCAGTGCACCGTACTGCTTTGTCGTAGGTTGTGAGCTGGCAACTTCTAGCGAGGGCGTCTCCGGGTCAATCGGCATAGAGGTCAATGACCATAATTTCACCGCTACCGACTTTGTCATTGGTGGTGTATTTGATGGTGTTGTAATTCGTTCGGGTGCAATGCACAAGTTTCAGCGGCTTGATATCAGCGACTGCCGCAATACAGGATTTCTGTTCGCGGGCAATGCGCCGACTCTGTTCTTGAACGATATCTTCATATCCGATTGGTTTATTGGTAGCAACGACAACACCAAGTTTGCGCTTGGCCATTTCCGTGTGCTGGGTCGATTAGAAGCTCTGATGATCGGCAAAGGTGACGGGATAGGCGGTGTCTATTCCTTCACCTGTGATGATCTGGGCACAGGTGGCATGCGCTACTGCACTTTTAACTCAGTGTTTTTTGATGGGACCACGCGAGGTGCGGTATTCACCAACGCCGAGCATTTACATTTTACCGATTGCTGGGCCAGCAATGGCCGGGGTGTGGCAGCCCCCGGTATGAGCTTCCTCGGCTGCAGCCATTTCACGATAAAGGGTTATCAAGGCTACAACTGTGGTGGGGCGGGTCTGTTCATTACCTTTTGTACAGACTTTACTGTTGACAGTATCGACGTTACGGCAAATTCCGTAGACGGTGCAGAAGGTTCGCCAGGTGTATTAATCAGCAACTCGACCCGCTTCACTGTGGCTAACGGTACTGGCGGAAAGGGCGTCGTTGGCTTCCAGACATTCGGCCTGCTGGTCGGTATCAATTGTTCAAACTATGCGCTGATCGCCAACAACTTTTTTGACAATGCATCCGGGTCGATCTTTGAAGATGCTGGAAACGTATTTCGGCGAGCTGCATTCAACGCAAACTACATCACCCGTGCGAAGAATGTAACGGCTCTTCCAGCTGGACAGACATTTGTAGACGTCCCACATACACTGTCTCGCGTTCCGAAAATTCAGGAAATTAGCATTACGCCCAACACGGACATGGCGACTCCTGCGTATGTGAGCGCAGTTAATGGCACTACGTTCCGGGTATCAACTCGGACATCCAACAGCGGGACTTCGTACTTTAGCTGGGATGCGGATATATCCGAACAGGCGTAAGACTATTACCCGATGGCACCGGCGCCATCGGGTCTTTACTCAGTAAGGCTTGTGCATTATCAGCCCAATAGATGTAGTCGTGTAGCCTTGGAGTTGAAGCTTTAAGTGTACTTCTTGCTTGTACGGAGGAAGGTCTATGTGATAGTCGAGTGGGTTAGTGCCCATGTTCCAGTCCATTTCCTCCACTCGATATCCGTCGTGCGTGAGCGTATCAATCAATGCCTGAATGTCTTTACGTCGGAAAATAACAGTAGGGCCTTCCTCTACTGTTTCTTCATTTGAACAGACATTGAACTCAGTGGTGTGCACTGCCATCCCGCCCGGCTTCAATACCTTCATAGAGTTTCTGACAAACTCAATACCAAGCTCAATACTACCCAGGTGTTCAAAAGCGCATGAAGACCAGTTGAAGTCAAAGCGGCCCTCATATTCTGGCGGGATATTGTTCATGTCTGCGAACTCGAAGGTTACGAGCCTGTTGAACTCGTCTTCGTCACAAAGCTTTCGCTCGTTCAACGATGACTTGTTTTCTGCATGCTCATTGTTGATGAGCCATCCTTTCTCAACTGCTGAATCAGTGGCCAGATCGGTGGCCAGGATTTTCGCGCCCTTGCTTGCGAAGGCTGACGCCAGTGGTTCCGAACCAACGGCGAACCCAAGTCCCTCACGACCTGGCTGTAAAAAACCGTTGCTGTGCAGTGCCTCAGCTGCAAACACCCATTCCCATATTTTTCGGTGCATGTGGTTGGGCGTGCCAAAGAAGGCGGCCCAGTCTTGATAAAGCTTCGATGCGAGCTTTTCCTGCGTGCAGAGCTGCGACTTCATGTCCGTTCCCTTTGCTATGGATGGCTCATCCGAGTGAACCTCAGCCCGCATTAATAGCACAGTATTTTCAGGCTGGACTGGCAGACCTGTGGTAATGGGCTGAACGGCATCTTTTTTCAGGCACTCCGCTACGGTGGCGCGTCGTCCCTTCGTTGTGTACGATGCGCGCCGGGTCAGGTCAGGCTGGACATGGCCCAGCGTTATCAAATTAGTACATCAAAAAGTACACTGGTTTGGGGCTGACATTTTATGGCCCCGTGGGACGGGCATTCGGAGCTTAAATTTGGTTCTCTCCGTCCGCACCAGATGTGCTTTTGGCGGGTTCCACTGAGAACTGCGAAAGCTAAGAGAAGCCCGCCTAGTGCGGGCTTTTTGTTGCGTTGAGTTTCATGAGTATTTGCCGGTGTCTGGATTTTTTTAGTACGTTAATGAGTACATCCTGAATTGGCTTGCTGGTGATGTACTCATGCTTCCGTTTCACTGATCCGCCGTCTGGCAATCGAAACGCACTGACAAAGGCGGTAGCGCTGGGGCGGGGTATTCGCGAGAGACTAATGAATGCGGCAGCTGCTTGACAGCAGTGGGTCACAAAGCCATCATTTGGCCATTGCTTCCTTTGTGCATGCGTAGGAAAGGGGACAAAAAAACCGGCCATCGCGTCGGTTTTTTGGTTGGCAAGTCAATAAGGACATCGTAATGCGGGCTGTCACTTTCGTAATTTTTTTTGCTGTAGCGCTTACTGGTTGCTCCGGAATATCTTCAGTACCCTACGAAGAGCCTGCTCAGTCAGAAGACTTGGCACATGTTCGCGTTATCACGAACTCCAGTGTGTATGGAGATAGCATTATGGGTAGTTGTGCCCCTGCTACCCGCCACAAGATGGCTGATGCTGGACGTTTCGGGCGAGACGGCACGGCGAATATCAACTATCCGCAGTACCCCCTGAAATCGGCAAGCGTTCGCATGCCGAAGCGAGTTGCGCCCACGCTTACTGAATACGTCCCAGCCACCCGGATGGGTGAAGGTGTCTATAAAGAGGTTGTGACCGAGTATCGCGTCAGGACTGATCTCCCGTTTCAAATTGCAACCCTGGGCGCGACGATTGGTGGCAATGGCAGCACTTACTTGTCCTGTGCTGGCCAGGCGGTCGTTTACAAGCTGGAACCAGGGAAGGACTACGAGGCTTTAGTAGGGGTACGTAGCAGATCAAGCAACGATGGTGAGCAAGCGATTATTTGCATGTTTGGAGTCATCGAGCTCGTGTCTCTGCCCGGAACTTCAATCGTGATTCCCCAAAAGCTGACACCTGCGGCACCTCCGCAGGTGGTCTGCAAAAACTGACCAGCACCGCCCGTCATTGGGCGGTTTTTGCATCTGGCAGAAACCAAAAAGCCCCAGCGGCCTGGGCTTTTGCGTTGAAGTGGAAAAGAAAGCTACCAGATTGTCGAGGCTCAGTCTCGCCATCAGGCTTTCTGGTTATTCGATGACAAGCAACACCTTGCTCTGGCACAGAAGAGGTGAGTTCCGGGCTGATCTTTCCGGCAATTGAGTCAATGTTGCATTTGTAGGAAGAATAATAAGTGGTTTTAGTGGCTGCTGCGTTTCCCGTGCTCCCCTCCTTGTCGTTGCACCCCGTCAGTGTTGCTGAGGTGATGGCGAGAAAAGTAAGTGCAGCAATCATCTTGTACATGGTTTTTCCTGACGGGTTTCAATGTTTAAGGGCATTGATTTCTTGGCGTGTAAGAGCTCGGGCGATGCTGCTGGTGTGGTGCGAAAACAGTGCAGTTCATTCTTGGCGCAGGCTTCATTATTGTTGCCAGCAGCGGTGAAATCAGTGGTCGGATTATGTAGCGGATGGCTAAGCAGTACAGGGGGGCGGCGGAGGTGCTGGCTCTCGTCAGGTCTTGCTGTGCCGCAAGGTTGGCGGGTGCCGGAGGCCGGTATGGTCACGCGGAAGATGGTCGGTTTTCGACGTTGTGTCTGGTTTAGGTTGAGGCGTCATGGCCTGGCGTTGGGAGGTCCGCATGATTGCGGTCGTGCCGAGCGTGTCACTGTGGTGTTTGCTTCCTCAGTCGTTAATCTTTTTAATCATGGCGTAGTGCAGAGTTGCAGGTCAGAAGCGTTACCTCGGTAAGTTGCACCGCCTTTCCGTGGTGCGCAGTGTGGCTGCTGCCGCAAGGTGTTTGAGCGTACGCCAGCTTTTGCCTCTGGTGGGTGACAAGTTGTAGGGCTTATCCGAGAGTAAAATTGTCAGGCGCGTCAATTGCTTGCAATGGGTGGCGCGCGTGGGTTGCGTTGTGTACGATGCGCGCCGGGTTGAATAAGGCTGCAAGCAGCCCGGCGCTATGGAATCAGCAGCGCAAAATGTGCGTTGATTCATCAGGCTTCGAGGCTGAAGCCTTGCATGGCAGGTGTGCGGAGATTTCTTTGTGTTCTCCGTTCGCCAGAGCAGAAGTGATTCAAGCGAAAGCCCGGGTCGCTGCAAGCCGCGTGAAGCGGCTTTTTTTGTTTCAGCGTATTCGCTTTACCGTTTCACGGGTCCGGTGGCTTGCCGCCGTCGGTCGAGTGGGACGTGCTACCTGGATGGAGTCGGTCGTCTCCGGCGCTGATGCTTCTTTATATAGAGGCCGTGCCAGACGCGTCGCCGAGGGTGTGAGGCTTTTTTCTTCCTTGCGCTGCAGCGCTCCGCTTTCGTCCTATAAATCCACCCTTTTTCAGTAGGGTGACTTCTTGAGTTTGACCCACTAGAATGCATGCCCTTGATTCTGGGGTCGGAAACGGCCGGCTAACGTCTGTGCAACGAGGAATATCCATGCAAGTTTCTGTTGAAAATACTTCCGCTCTTGAGCGCCGCATGACCATTGGCGTGCCTGCCGAACGCATCGAGACTGAAGTCAACAAGCGTCTGCAGCAGACCGCACGTAAAGCCAAGATCCCGGGCTTCCGCCCAGGCAAGGTGCCTATGAGCGTGATCCGTCAGCGTTATGAAGACGGCGCACGTCAGGAAGCATTGGGCGATCTGATTCAGGCTACTTTCTACGAAGCTGTGGTTGAGCAGAAGCTGAACCCGGCCGGTGCTCCTGCTGTAGAGCCGAAATCTTTCGAAAAAGGCAAAGACCTGGAATACGTGGCTACTTTCGAAGTATTCCCGGAATTCACCGTTGCCGGTTTCGACACCATCGCCGTAGAGCGCCTGTCTGCCGACGTGGTGGACAGCGATCTGGACAACATGCTGGAAGTGCTGCGCAAGCAGAACGTTCGTTTTGAAGTGGCCGACCGTGCTGCCCAGAACGAAGACCAGCTGAACATTGATTTCGTGGGCAAGGTCGACGGCGAAGTGTTCGCTGGCGGTTCTGCTACGGCTACCCAGCTGGTGCTGGGTTCCGGTCGCATGATTCCTGGTTTCGAAGACGGTCTGGTTGGCGCCAAGGCTGGCGAAGAGCGCGTTCTGAACGTGACCTTCCCCGAGGACTATCAGAACCTTGAGCTGGCCGGCAAGGCTGCCGAGTTCACCGTGACCGTCAATACCGTTTCCGAGCCAAAGCTGCCTGAGCTGAACGAAGAGTTCTTCAAGCAGTTCGGTATCAAGGAAACCGGTATCGAAGGCTTCCGCACCGAGGTTCGCAAGAACATGGAGCGCGAGCTGCGTCAGGCGATCAAGTCCAAGGTCAAGAATCAGGTCATGGACGGTCTGCTGGCTGCCAACCCTATCGAAGTGCCTAAAGCGCTGCTGGAAAACGAAGTCAACCGTCTGCGCGTCCAGGCTGTTCAACAGTTCGGCGGCAACATCAAGCCAGACCAGTTGCCGGCTGAGCTGTTCGAAGAGCAGGCCAAGCGTCGCGTCGAGCTGGGTCTGATCGTTGCCGAGGTCGTCAAGCAGTTCGACCTCAAGCCTGATGATGCTCGCGTACGTGAAATGATTCAGGAAATGGCATCCGCCTATCAGGAGCCTGAGCAGGTTGTTGCCTGGTACTACAAGAACGAGCAGCAAATGAACGAGGTACGTTCTGTTGTGCTTGAAGAGCAAGTTGTAGATACTGTTTTGCAGAAAGCTAGCGTGACCGACAAATCGGTCTCCTACGAAGAAGCTGTCAAGCCGGTGGAAGCTCCAAAAGCCGACTGATTTCTCTTTTCGTGCGAAAACACCCACAAGCCAGCCTTCGCGCTGGCTTGTGCGTATTCAAGACTCGACTATTTGGGAGTGAATGCAGGACATGTCCCGCAATTCTTATATTCAGCAGAACTCTGACATCCAGGCCGCTGGCGGCCTGGTCCCGATGGTTATCGAGCAGTCCGCCCGTGGCGAACGCGCCTATGACATCTATTCTCGCCTTCTCAAGGAGCGAGTCATCTTTATGGTTGGTCCGGTAGAGGACTACATGGCCAACCTTATCGCGGCACAACTGCTCTTCCTTGAAGCGGAAAACCCGGACAAGGATATCCATCTCTACATCAACTCGCCGGGCGGTTCGGTGACAGCAGGCATGTCGATCTACGACACCATGCAGTTCATCAAGCCGGACGTTTCGACGATCTGTATCGGTCAGGCTTGCAGCATGGGGGCATTCCTGCTGGCCGGTGGTGCAGAAGGCAAGCGTCATTGCCTGCCCAACTCGCGGATGATGATTCACCAGCCGCTGGGCGGTTTCCAGGGTCAGGCGTCGGATATCGACATCCATGCCAAGGAAATCCTGCACATTCGTCATCGTCTCAACTCGCTGCTGGCGCATCACACCGGCCAGAGCCTCGAAACCATTGAGCGCGACACCGAGCGTGACAACTTCATGAGCGCAGAGCGTGCGGCTGAATACGGCCTGATCGACTCCGTGATCAACAAGCGTCAAATGCCTGCCTAAGCGGCTCAAAATGTAGGGGGTCGGCACAACCGACCGCCTGCGGACTTGAAAAAGCCCGCAATAGCCTTCATCTTGTGTTGCAAGCCTACCGGATTGGATCGATCGAATGACTGACACCCGCAACGGCGAGGACAACGGCAAATTGCTCTATTGCTCCTTCTGTGGCAAAAGCCAGCATGAAGTGCGCAAATTGATTGCCGGCCCCTCGGTCTTTATCTGCGACGAGTGCGTCGACCTGTGCAACGACATCATCCGCGAGGAGGTGCAGGAAGCACAGGCCGAAAGCAGCGCGCATAAATTGCCTTCGCCTAAAGAAATCAGCGGCATCCTTGACCAGTATGTAATCGGTCAGGAACGTGCCAAAAAGGTGCTCGCAGTAGCGGTGTACAACCACTACAAGCGTCTGAACCAGCGCGACAAGAAGAATGACGACGTTGAACTGGGCAAGAGCAACATCCTGCTGATCGGCCCTACGGGCTCCGGCAAGACGCTGCTGGCCGAAACACTGGCCCGTCTGCTCAATGTGCCGTTCACCATCGCTGACGCCACCACCCTGACCGAAGCCGGTTATGTGGGTGAGGACGTTGAAAACATTATCCAGAAGCTGTTGCAGAAATGTGATTACGATGTCGATAAGGCCCAGATGGGCATTGTCTACATCGATGAAATTGACAAGATTTCGCGCAAATCCGACAACCCTTCGATCACTCGTGACGTTTCCGGCGAAGGCGTGCAGCAAGCCTTGCTGAAGCTGATCGAGGGCACCGTGGCTTCCGTTCCTCCGCAAGGCGGTCGCAAGCATCCGCAGCAGGAATTCCTGCAAGTGGACACACGCAACATCCTCTTTATCTGCGGTGGTGCCTTCTCGGGCCTGGAAAAGGTCATTCAGAACCGTTCCACCCGTGGCGGCATCGGCTTCAACGCCGAGGTTCGCAGCAAGGAGGAGGGCAAGAAGGTTGGCGAGTCCCTGCGTGAAGTCGAGCCTGACGATCTGGTCAAGTTCGGTCTGATCCCTGAGTTCGTGGGCCGTCTGCCAGTGCTTGCAACGCTGGACGAGCTGGATGAGGCTGCTTTGATACAGATCCTCACCGAGCCGAAGAATGCGCTGACCAAGCAGTATGCCAAGCTGTTCGAGATGGAAGGCGTGGACCTCGAGTTCCGCACCGACGCGTTGAAGTCGGTTGCCCGTCGCGCGCTGGAGCGCAAGACCGGTGCCCGTGGCTTGCGTTCCATCCTCGAAGGCGTGCTGTTCGACACCATGTACGAAATTCCGTCGCAAAGTGACGTGAGCAAGGTGGTGATCGATGAGAGCGTTATCGATGGTACGTCCAAGCCGCTGCTGATCTACGAAAACAGTGAGCCGCCTGCCAAGGTTGCCCCTGACGCGTAACACACGCAGGTGTATGGGCGTGTGAAGTAATACGGAAGGGGGCCTTTTTGGCCCCCTTTTGCATTTTTCAGCCGTTCATTCGTTTTGTATAAAGAAATTGATCTTGGCGGGTCGTGGCTCTAGAGCTTGTTTTTTTTGGACGCTACCCCCATCTTGGCTTCAAGCTAATTCCATCTGTCCCGGCCAATTGGCCGCCGTAGAGGCGAAATCATGAAGACCACTATTGAATTGCCTCTCTTGCCATTGCGTGATGTCGTGGTTTATCCGCACATGGTTATCCCGCTGTTCGTGGGGCGCGAGAAGTCTATCGAAGCCCTTGAAGCGGCAATGACGGGCGACAAGCAGATTCTGCTGCTGGCGCAAAGAAACCCGGCTGACGACGATCCTGATGAAAAGGCGTTGTACAACGTCGGCACTATTGCCACCGTATTGCAGTTGCTCAAGCTGCCTGATGGCACCGTCAAGGTGCTGGTCGAAGGTGAGCAGCGTGGTTCGGTAGAGCGTTTCATCGAAGTCGATGGCCATTACCGCGCCGACGTCGCGTTGATCGACGAAGTCGATGCGCCGGATCGCGAGTCCGAAGTATTTGTGCGCAGCCTGCTGGCTCAGTTCGAGCAGTATGTGCAGCTTGGCAAGAAAGTCCCCGCAGAAGTCCTCTCGTCGCTCAACAGCATCGATGAGCCCGGTCGCCTGGTTGACACCATGGCAGCGCACATGGCGCTCAAGATCGAGCAGAAGCAGGAAATTCTCGAGATTATCGACCTGTCGGCCCGTGTCGAGCACGTGCTGGCCTTGCTGGATGCCGAAATCGACCTGCTGCAGGTTGAAAAGCGAATTCGCGGTCGTGTGAAAAAACAAATGGAGCGCAGCCAGCGCGAGTACTACCTGAATGAGCAGATGAAGGCCATTCAGAAAGAACTGGGCGATGGCGACGAAGGCCATAACGAAATTGAAGAGCTGAAAAAGCGCATCGACGCTGCCGGGCTGCCCAAGGACGCTCTGACAAAGGCGACTGCCGAGCTGAACAAGCTCAAGCAGATGTCGCCGATGTCGGCCGAGGCGACTGTGGTGCGCTCCTACATCGACTGGCTGGTTCAGGTGCCGTGGAAGGCTCAGAGCAAGGTGCGTCTGGACCTTGCGCGCGCCGAAGCGATCCTGGATGCAGACCATTATGGTCTGGATGAGGTCAAGGAACGCATTCTCGAATACCTCGCCGTGCAAAAGCGCGTGAAGAAGATTCGTGGCCCTGTACTGTGTCTGGTAGGTCCACCGGGTGTGGGTAAAACTTCCCTGGCCGAGTCCATCGCCAACGCAACCAATCGTAAATTCGTGCGTATGGCACTCGGTGGCGTGCGTGACGAGGCTGAAATTCGTGGTCATCGCCGGACTTACATCGGTTCGATGCCAGGAAGATTGATACAAAAGATGACAAAAGTGGGCGTCCGCAACCCGCTGTTCCTGCTTGATGAAATCGACAAGATGGGCAGTGACATGCGCGGCGATCCGGCGTCGGCATTGCTTGAGGTCCTGGACCCCGAGCAGAACCATAACTTCAATGATCACTACCTCGAAGTCGACTACGATCTTTCCGACGTAATGTTCCTGTGCACGTCGAACTCGATGAATATTCCGCCAGCCTTGCTGGACCGGATGGAAGTCATTCGCCTGCCGGGTTACACCGAAGACGAAAAGATCAACATCGCCGTCAAATACCTCTCGCCCAAGCAGATTCAGGCCAATGGCTTGAAGAAAGGCGAGATCCAGTTCGACGAGGAAGCAATCCGCGACATCATTCGCTACTACACCCGTGAAGCGGGCGTACGCGGTCTAGAGCGCCAGATTGCCAAGGTTTGCCGCAAGGCGGTCAAAGAACACGCCATGGAAAAACGCTTCTCCGTGCAGGTTACTGCCGAGATGCTCGAACACTTCCTGGGTGTGCGCAAATTCCGCTACGGACTGGCCGAGCAACAGGATCAGATCGGTCAGGTCACAGGCCTGGCGTGGACTCAGGTGGGCGGTGAATTGCTGACCATCGAGGCTGCGGTTGTATCGGGCAAGGGCCAGTTGATCAAGACCGGTTCGCTGGGTGATGTCATGGTCGAATCCATTACAGCCGCGCAGACCGTGGTGCGCAGTCGTGCCCGTAGTCTGGGCATTCCAGCCGATTTCCACGAGAAACACGACACGCATATCCACATGCCGGAAGGCGCGACGCCCAAGGATGGACCAAGCGCTGGCGTAGGCATGTGTACTGCTCTGGTATCAGCGCTTACACAGATCCCGGTACGTGCCGATGTGGCAATGACGGGCGAGATTACCTTGCGCGGGCAGGTGCTGGCGATTGGTGGTCTGAAGGAAAAACTTCTGGCTGCGCATCGCGGCGGAATCAAGACGGTGATCATTCCGGAAGAAAACGTGCGTGATTTGAAGGAGATTCCTGACAATATCAAGCAGGATCTGCAAATCAAGCCCGTTAAATGGATTGACGAAGTCCTGCAAATTGCGCTGCAATACGCGCCGGAGCCGTTGCCGGACGTGGCTACAGATCTGGTCGCAAAGGAAGAAAAACGCGAGTCTGACTCTAAGGACAGAATTAGCACGCATTAAGACTGGGTAGGCTTCCTTGACAGCTTTTTAGAGCCCTTGTTATAAAGCGGCTCTTTAAAGCAAGCACCAGCAAGCCTTCCAGCGCTCGTTTTGCTTAACACCTAAAACTTAGAAACATACTCAATATAGAGATAAGGGGACTTAGAGTGAACAAGTCGGAACTGATTGATGCTATCGCTGCATCTGCTGATATCCCGAAAGCTGCTGCTGGCCGTGCGCTGGACGCAGTGATCGAATCCGTCACTGGCGCTCTGAAGGCTGGCGACTCGGTTGTTTTGGTTGGCTTTGGTACGTTCTCCGTGACTGATCGTCCTGCTCGCATCGGTCGCAACCCTCAGACTGGTAAGACGCTGGAAATCGCTGCTGCTAAAAAACCAGGTTTCAAAGCTGGTAAAGCCCTCAAAGAAGCTGTCAACTAAGCCTCTCGATGCCTTTGCCCGCTGGGTCGGGTCTGTCCTGATCCAGTAGCGGAGCGGTGGTGCATTCGGTTGCAACACCGAGGGGTTCGAGCCCTACCGCTCCGTCAGTTACGAGAAGGCGCATCCTCGGATGCGCCTTTCTTCTATCCGCTTTCTACCCACGCTCCGCGGTTGGTTAGTCAGTTCAACCGTTTTGGGGGACGCAATGCTGCAGAACATCAGGGACAATTCACAAGGCTGGATTGCCAAGACAATTATCGGAATCATCATCGCTTTGATGGCCTTCACCGGCATCGAGGCGTTGTTTACCGCTACCAGCAATAAGCAGAACGCGGCTGAAGTGAACGGCGAGGACATCTCTCAGAATGAGTTGAGCCAGGCCGTCGACATGCAGCGGCGTCAGTTGGCTCAGCAGCTCGCGCAGCAGTTGGGCAAGGATTTCGATTCTGCGATGCTGGATGAAAAGCTGTTGCGTGAATCAGCCCTCAAAGGCCTGATCGACCGCAAGCTGCTGCTGCAAGGTGCAACGGATGCGAAATTCTCGTTTTCCGACGCGGCACTGGATCAGCAGCTTTTGCAGACGCCTGAGTTTCAGGTCGATGGCAAGTTCAGTGCTGACCGTTTCGATCAGGTCATTCGCCAGCTGGGTTACAGCCGTTTGCAGTTCCGCCAGATGCTTGGCCAGGAAATGCTCATCGGTCAGGTGCGTGCGGGGGTTGCCGGCAGTGCTTTCGTAACCGATGCACAGGTTGACGCTTTTGCCCGTCTGGAAAAGCAGACCCGTGATTTCGCGTCGCTGACCCTGCCCGCCGATACCACGGCGGTCAAAGTGACGGATGACGAAGTCAAGGCCCACTACGACCAGCATGCCAAGGAGTTCATGAGCCCTGAGCAGGTTGTGCTTGATTACATCGAATTGAAGAAGTCGTCTTTCTTCGACAAGGTGCAGGTCAAGGATGAGGACTTGCAGGCGGCTTATCAGAAGGAAATCGCCAATCTGTCCGAACAGCGTCGTGCTGCGCACATCCTGATCGAGGTGAACGACAAACTGAACGACGAGCAGGCCAAGGCGAAGATTGAAGAAATTCAACAGCGTCTGGCCAAGGGTGAAGATTTTGCGGCGCTGGCCAAGGAATATTCGCAGGACCCTGGTTCGTCCAGCAAGGGCGGTGATCTTGGTTACGCAGGCAAGGGTGTCTATGACCCTGCGTTCGAAGACACATTGTATGCCTTGAACAAGGACCAGGTATCGCAGCCTGTGCGTACCGACTTCGGCTGGCACCTGATCAAGTTGCTGGGCGTCGAGGCTCCATCGGTGCCGACCTTCGCCAGTCTGAAAGACAAACTGACCACGGATTTGAAATCGCAGCTGGTCGAGCAGAAATTTGTCGAAGTGACCAAGCAGCTGGAAGATTCTGCGTTTGAATCGTCCGATCTGTCTCAACCGGCACAGGACCTGGGCCTGAAGGTTCAGACCACTGCGCCATTCGGTCGTGAAGGCGGTGAGGGTATTACAGCCAACCGTGCGGTTATCCAGGCTGCGTTCAGCCCGGAAGTGCTGGAAGAAGGCTCCAACAGCAACACGCTGGAGCTGGATCCGGAGACCGTCGTGGTGGTGCGCTCCAAAGAGCATCTGCAACCTCAGCAGTTGCCGCTTGAGAGCGTTGCCAGCTCGATTCGCACTCAACTGGTCAAGGAGCACGCCACGGCCGCTGCCAAGGCCAAGGGCGAGGCTCTGCTGGCCGGGCTGCGTGATGGCAAGATCCCGCTGGCTGCGAAGCAGGATGGACGTGACTGGAAATCGATGGAAGCAGTCACTCGCAGTCAGGAAGGCGTTGATCCTCAAGTACTGCAGACGCTGTTCCGCATGCCCAAGCCTGATGGCAAGGGCAAGCCGGAATTCGCCAGCATTACTGCAGCCGATGGCAGCTTCGTGATTGTGCGTCTCAACGGCGTGAATCAGGCTGCTGCACCGACTGATGCGGAAAAGGCGCAATACCGTCGCTTCCTCGCGTCGCGTGCGGGTCAGCAGGATTTCGCTGCGTACCGCGCACAGCTGGAAAGCAAGGCGAAGATCGAGAAGTTCTAAGCATCTCGAAACCCGCACAAAAAAGAAGGCCGCTCACTGAGCGGCCTTCTTTTTGAGTGCAGGAAAGTTGCCTGCCGGAAAATGCCGCTCGCGAGGAGCGGCGCTTGCCGTCTTACTCTTCCATGCTGCCCATCGCGGTGGTGTTGAAACCGCCGTCGACGTACATGATCTCACCACTGATGCCCGACGCCAGGTCAGAGCACAGGAACGCGCCGGCATTGCCGACTTCGTCGATGGTCACGTTGCGGCGCAGAGGAGTCTGCGCTTCGTTGGCAGCCAGCATTTTGCGGAAGTTCTTGATACCCGAAGCAGCCAGTGTGCGGATCGGGCCGGCCGATACAGCATTGACGCGAGTACCTTCCGGGCCGAGGCTGCCGGCCAGGTAACGAACGCCTGCTTCCAGGCTGGCCTTGGCCATGCCCATGACGTTGTAGTTGGGCATGGTGCGCTCTGCGCCCAGGTACGATAGGGTCAGCAGGCTGCCATTGCGGCCTTTCATCATTTCGCGACCAGCCTTGGCCAGGGCCACGAAGCTGTAGGCGCTGATGTCGTGAGCGATGCGGAAACCTTCGCGAGTGGTGGCGTCGGTGAAGTCGCCGTCGAGCTGGTCACCCGGAGCAAAGCCGACCGAGTGAACGATCACGTCCAGGCCGTCCCACTTCTTGCTCAGCTCTTCAAAGACCTTGGTGATCTCTTCGTCGCTGGCCACATCGCAAGGGAAGCACAGCTCAGGACCTGAGCCCCAGCCTGCGGCGAACTCTTCGACACGGCCCTTGAGCTTGTCGTTCTGGTAGGTGAAAGCAAGTTCTGCACCTTCACGATGCATGGTGGCAGCAATGCCGGATGCGATGGACAGTTTACTGGCGACACCGACGATCAGGACGCGCTTACCGGCGAGAAAACCCATGTGTTGTTCCTCTTCAGGTTAATCGACAGCTACCGGCGCCAAAAAGGCGGCTTCCAGCAGCTGCTGTGTATAAGGATGTTGCGGTGCGGCGAAGATGTCCTGCGCTGCACCCTGTTCGACCACTTGGCCTTGCTTGACCACCATCAGCTGGTGGCTTAGCGCTTTGACGACAGCCAGGTCATGGCTGATGAACAAATACGTCAGATTGTACTTGGCTTGCAGCGAGCGAAGCAGCTCGACGACCTGACGCTGTACGGTCCGGTCGAGGGCTGACGTCGGCTCGTCCAGCAAGATAAGCGCCGGTTTCAATACCAGCGCACGTGCAATGGCGATCCTCTGCCGTTGGCCACCGGAGAACTCGTGAGGGTAGCGGTGCCGGGTATCCGGATCCAGGCCAACCTCCCTGAGTGCTTCGATGATCGCCGTCTGTTGCTCGGCGGCCGTGCCCATGCCATGGATTCGCAAGCCTTCGCCAACGATTTCACCCACTGACATACGCGGGCTCAAACTACCAAACGGGTCCTGGAACACCACCTGCATCTGCCTGCGCAGCGGACGGATCTGCTGTTGCGACAGAGATTCTAGCGCGTTGCCCTTGAAACGTATGGTGCCCTGGCTGCCGATCAGCCGAAGAATCGCCAGCCCCAGCGTCGATTTGCCCGACCCGCTTTCACCCACGATGCCCAGTGTTTGCCCTCGCGGCAGGCTGAAGCGTATGCCGTCCACCGCCTTGACGTGGTCGACCGTGCGCTTGAGCAGGCCCTTTTTGATCGGGAACCAGACTTTCAGGTCCTCGACTTCAAGCAGCGGGGCGCCGGCCGGGTTGGTCGAAGGACCGCCGCTGGGCTCTGCGCTGAGCAACACTTTGGTGTAAGGGTGTTGCGGCGAACGGAACAATTCTTCGCACGATGCCTGTTCGACGATGCAACCGCGCTGCATGACACATACTCGGTTGGCTATTTGCCTTACCACGTTCAAATCGTGGCTGATAAGCAGCAATGCCATGCCCAGACGAGCCTGCAGTTGCTTGAGCAACTCAAGAATTTTCAGCTGTACCGTGACGTCCAGTGCAGTGGTCGGTTCGTCGGCAATCAGCAGCTCCGGCTCGTTGGCCAGTGCCATCGCTATCATTACACGCTGGCGTTGGCCGCCTGACAGCTCGTGTGGCAAGGCTTTGAGCTGTTTGTGTGGCTCAGGTATGCCGACCAGCTCAAGAAGCTCCAGCGTGCGTTTGGTGGCATCCTTGCCGGTCAGGCCCTTGTGCAGGCCCAGTACCTCGTTGATTTGTTTTTCGACCGAGTGCAGTGGGTTCAGCGAAGTCATCGGTTCCTGGAAGATCATGGCGATACGGTTGCCACGGATCGAGCGCAGCTTTTTCTCTTCCACTTTCAGCAGGTCTTCACCGCCGTAGCGGATAGTGCCGCTCGGATGACTGGCAATGGGGTAGGGCAGCAGGCGCAGGATCGAATGCGCTGTAACCGATTTGCCCGAGCCGCTTTCGCCGACCAGTGCGAGGGTTTCACCCCGACGGATGTCAAAACTGATGTTCTCGACCACCCGTTGCCGTGAGTCGCCCGTCACGAACTCGACCGCCAGATCGCGGATTTCGATCAGATTGTCATTGCTCATCTTATTTCCTTGGGTCGAAAGCATCGCGGGCAGATTCGCCGATGAACACCAGCAGGCTCAGCATAATGGCCAGCACAGCGAACGCGCTGATGCCCAGCCAGGGTGCCTGCAGGTTGGATTTGCCCTGCGCCACCAGTTCGCCCAGCGAAGGTGATCCGGCGGGCAGGCCGAAGCCCAGGAAGTCCAGTGCAGTCAAGGTGCCGATGGCCCCGGTGAGGATGAACGGCATGAAGGTCATGGTCGAGACCATGGCGTTGGGCAGGATATGGCGGAACATGATCGCGCCGTTCTCCATGCCCAGCGCTCGCGCGGCTCTTACATATTCCAGATTCCGGCCACGCAGGAACTCGGCACGCACCACGTCCACCAGGTTCATCCAGGAGAACAGCAGCATGATGCCCAGCAGCCACCAGAAGTTGGGTTGCACGAAGCTGGCGAGAATGATCAACAGATACAGCACGGGCAGGCCCGACCACACCTCCAGAAAACGCTGGCCCAGCAGGTCGACCCAGCCGCCATAGAAACCCTGCAGGGCACCGGCGATGACGCCGATGATCGAGCTGAGGATGGTCAGGGTCAGGGCGAACAGCACGGAAATCCTGAAGCCGTAGATCACTCGTGCCAGCACATCACGGCCCTGATCGTCGGTGCCCAGCAGGTTTTCCCGGGACGGTGGCGCAGGGGCGGGGACTTTCAGGTCGTAGTTGATGCTCTGGTAACTGAACGGGATGGGCGCCCACAGGGTCCAGCCATCCTTCGCCGCGAGCAATTCCTTGATGTACGGGCTCTTGTAATTGGCTTCCAGCGGGAATTCGCCGCCGAAGGTGGTCTCCGGGTAACGCTCCAGCACCGGGAAGTACCAGTGACCGTCGTAGCGCACGGCGAGCGGTTTATCGTTGGCGATCAGTTCGGCGCCCAGGCTCAGGCCGAACAGGATGAGGAACAGCCACAGTGACCACCAGCCGCGTCGGTTGGCTTTGAAGCGTTCGAAGCGACGGCGATTGAGAGGAGACAGCTTCATATCAATGCTTCCTGCTTTCGAAGTCGATGCGCGGGTCTACCAGGGTGTAGGTGATGTCGCCGATCAGCTTCACCACCAACCCCAGCAGGGTGAAGATGAACAGGGTGCCGAACACCACCGGGTAGTCGCGGTTGATAGCGGCTTCAAAGCTCATCAGGCCTAGGCCGTCCAGCGAAAAGATCACTTCCACCAGCAGCGAGCCGGTGAAGAAGATACCGATGAACGCCGACGGGAAGCCAGCGATCACTAGCAGCATCGCGTTGCGAAACACATGGCCGTAGAGCACCTTGTGGTTGCTCAGGCCCTTGGCTTTGGCGGTGGTGACATATTGCTTGCTGATTTCGTCGAGAAAGCTGTTCTTGGTCAGCAGGGTCATGGTGGCGAAGTTGCCGATCACCAGCGCGGTGACCGGCAGCACCAGATGCCAGAAGTAGTCGAAGACCTTGCCCAGGGTGCTCAGTTCGTCATAGTTGTTCGAGGTCAGCCCACGCAGCGGGAACCAGTTGAAGTAGCTGCCACCGGCAAACACCACGATCAGCAGAATCGCGAACAGAAACGCCGGGATGGCGTAGCCGACGATGATCGCCGAGCTGGTCCACACGTCGAACTGACTGCCGTGGCGAGTGGCTTTGGCGATCCCCAGCGGGATCGACACCAGGTACATGATCAGCGTGCTCCATAACCCCAGAGAGATGGAGACCGGCATCTTCTCGACGATCAGGTCGATCACCTTGGCATCGCGAAAGAAGCTGTCGCCGAAATCCAGCGTGGCGTAGTTCTTGATCATGATCCACAGGCGTTCCGGTGCCGATTTATCGAAGCCGTACATGCGTTCGATTTCTTTGATCAGTGCCGGGTCCAGGCCCTGCGCGCCACGGTAGTTGGAGCCCGCCACCGATACCTCGGCACCGCCACCCGCAATTCGGCTGGTAGCGCCATCGAAGCCTTCGATCTTGGCGATCATCTGCTCGACCGGTCCACCGGGTGCGGCCTGAATGATGACGAAGTTGATGATCAGAATGCCGAGCAGGGTAGGGATGATCAGCAGCAGCCGTCGCAGAATATAAGCCAGCATGTTATTGCTCCGCGTTCGCAGGCTTGGCCTGATCAGTGGCTGACGGGGTCGCGGTGGCGGGTTTGACATCCGGCTTCGCCCACCAGGTCATCAGGCCGATATCGGAAAGCGCCTTGGCCTTGGGATGGTCGATGTGATTCCAGTAAGCCACCCGCCAGGTTTTGATGTGCCAGTTGGGTACAACGTAAAAACCCCACAGTAATACGCGGTCCAGCGCTTTGGTATGGGTGATCAGGCTTTCCCGGGAGTCGGCGTTGATCAGCCCGTTGACCAGCGTGTCTACCGCCGGGTCCTTGAGGCCCATGAAGTTGCGGCTGCCCGGGTTGTCGGCGCTGGATGAGTCGAAATACACGCGCTGCTCGTTACCGGGTGAGCTGGACTGCGGATAGCCAGTGACGATCATGTCGTAGTCCCGCGAGCGCAGGCGGTTGATGTATTGCGACACGTCGGCGCGGCGAATCACCAGCTCGATGCCCAGATCACTCAGGTTACGTTTGTAAGGCAACAGAATGCGCTCGAACTCGGTCTGGGCGATCAGAAACTCCAGCTTCACCGGGTTGCCCTGTGCATCTACCATCTTGTCGTCGACGATCTTCCAGCCCGCTTCCTGCAACAGCTGGAAGGCCCGGCGTTGCTGTGGACGAATCATGCCACTGCCATCGGTTACCGGCAGCGTGAAGGGTTCGGTGAACACTCGATCCGGAATCTTGCCGCGCAACGGTTCAAGAATTTTCAGTTCTTCGGCGGACGGCAGGCCGCTGGTGGCCATTTCCGAGTTGTCGAAATAGCTTTTGGTGCGGCTGTACGAGCCGTTGAACAGCTGTTTGTTGGTCCACTCGAAGTCCAGCAGCAGAGTCAGCGCCTCACGGACCCTGACGTCTTGAAACACCGGCTTGCGCAGGTTGAAGACAAAACCCTGCATGCCCGTCGGATTGCCATTGGGAAGCTCTTCCTTGATCAGCCTGCCATCCCGGACTGCTGGCGTGTCATATGCAGTTGCCCAGTTCTTGGCGCTGGTTTCCACCCAATAATCGAACTGCCCGGCTTTGCCCGCTTCCAGCGCGACGGTGTTGTCGCGATAGTAGTCGGTGGTCAGCACATCGAAGTTGTAGAAGCCCTTATTGATCGGCAGGTCCTTGGCCCAGTAATCCTTGACCCGTTCATAGCGCACCGAGCGCCCGGCTTTTACATCGGCGACCTTGTACGGCCCGCTGCCCAGCGGGAAGTCCAGGTTGCCCTTGCTGAAGTCGCGATCTGCCCAAAAATGTTTGGGCAGCACGGGTAACTGGCCAAGAATCAGCGGCATCTCCCGATTGCCCTTGTGCTTGAATTTGAACAGCACGCGCAGCGGGTCTTCGACGACCACCTGATCGACGTCGGCGTAGTAACCCTTGTACATGGGCGACCCGTGCTCCATCAGTGTCTTGAAGCTGAACTCCACGTCTTCTGCACGCATCGGGTGGCCGTCATGAAAGCGCGCTTCCGGGCGCAGGTAGAAGCGTACCCAGCTGTTGTCCGGGGCTTTCTCGATTTTACCGGCAACCAGCCCGTACTCACTGAACGGTTCATCCAGGCTTGCACGGGCCAGGGTGTCGTAGATCAGGCCGATGTCATCTGCCGGCACGCCCTTGTTGATGAACGGGTTGAGGCTGTCGAAACCGCCGAAGCTTGCCTGGCGGAACGTGCCACCCTTGGGCGCATCCGGGTTCACGTAGTCGAAGTGCTTGAAGTCGGCCGGGTACTTGGGCGGCTCGTCGTACAGCGTCACGCCATGCTGAGGCGCAGCCTGTACCGTGCAGGCGAGGCTGGCCAACAGCAGGCCGGCCGCTTGCGCGCGCAGGGAATGCAATGGGTTCATCGGGGCTTCTCCAGAGTCTTGAGCCACCACGCACGCAGCCCCAGTGTGTAGGGCGGGGTGGTGACCATGGCGAATCGGTTGCGATAGGCAAGCCGATGATTGTTCAGATACCAGTTGGGAATGCTGTAGTGCTGAGCCAGCAGCACGCGGTCCAGCGCTCGCGCAGCCGCGACCTGTTCATCGCGGGTTTGCGCGCCGAGCAGTTTGTTCAGCAGGGCGTCGACCACCGGGTTGGCAATGCCGGCGTAGTTCTTGCTGCCGTTGATCGCGGCCTGGCTTGAATGAAAATATTGCCACTGCTCAAGACCAGGGCTCAGCGTCTGTTGCAGTGTCATGAGAATCATGTCGAAGTCGAAACGGTCCAGGCGTTGTTTGTACTGGGCGCGATCGACGGTGCGCAGCCCTGCATAGATACCCAGGCGTCGCAGGTCTTCAATGTAGGGCTGCAGGATGCGTTCGAGGTTGGGGTTGACCAGCAGGATCTCGAAGCGCAGCGGTTGCTTGTCGGCGTTGAGCAAGCCCTTGTCCGACAGCGTCCAGCCAGCATCGGCAAGCAGTTTCAAGGCCTTGCGCAGAGTGTCGCGCGGGATGCCGCCGCCATCGGTTTTCGATGGGGCAAATGGCTGGGTAAACAGACTGGCGGGCAACTGATCGCGATAAGGCGCCAGCAATAACCATTCAGCCCCGCTCGGCAGGCCCGTCGCTGAAAACTCGCTGTTGGGGTAATAGCTGGTCGAACGCTCATAAGCGTCGCTGAACAGTGTGCGGTTGGTCCATTCGAAATTGAACAACAGCCCCAGTGCTTCGCGTACGCGGATATCGGCGAAGGCCGCGCGCCGGGTGTTCATGAACAGGCCTTGGGTCTGGGTCGGTATGCGGTGCGGAATCTGCGCCTTGATTACCTGACCGTTTGCGACTGCCGGGAAGTTATAGCCATTGGCCCAGTTCTTGGCCTGATGCTCGATGTAGATATCGAATTCGCCCGCCTTGAATGCTTCGAACGCCACATCGCTGTCGCGGTAGAACTCGACTTCCACCCGGTCGAAATTGTATTTGCCGCGGTTGACCGGCAGGTCCTTGCCCCAGTAATCCTTGACCCGCTCGAACACCAGCTGACGTCCGGGCTGCACGCGGGTGATGCGGTAGGGACCACTGCCCAGCGGCGGTTCGAAGGTAGTCGCTTTGAAGTCTCTGTTCTTCCAGTAATGCTGGGGCAGCACTGGCAGTTCCCCAAGACGCAGAATCAGCAACGGATTGCCAGAGCGCTTGAAGACAAACCGGATGCGATGACGATTGAGGATGTCGATGAGCTGCACTTCCTGCAAGGCGGTGCGGTATTGAGGATGACCGTCCTTGAGCAGCGTTCGGTAGGAAAACGCGACGTCGTAGGCGGTGATGGGCTTGCCATCGTGAAAGCGCGCCTGCGGGCGCAGGTTGAACACCACCCAGCTGCGGTCCTCGCTGTATTCAACGGACTGGGCGATCAGCCCGTAACTGGAGGTCGGTTCATCGCCGGACGGGTCGTACTGCCCTGTGCCCACCATCAACGGCTCGTTCAGTTCATTGACGCCGTATTGCAGGAAGTTTCCGGTCGAGACCGGGCTGCTGCCCTTGAATGTGTAAGGGTTGAGCGTGTCGAACGTACCAAACGCCATCATTCTCAAGGTGCCACCTTTCGGCGCCTCGGGATTGACCCAGTCGAAATGAGTAAAGCTGGCCGGGTACTTGAGAACACCAAACTGCGCGTAGCCATGACTTTCTGTGATGGCTGCGTTGGCGCAGAAGCTCAAGGCCAGGCTGATGGTTAGCAGGAAGGGACGTATCACGATCCAGGCGACTTGGGCTTTCGGGTCGCTAACAGTAACAGCTTGTTCCAGCTGGAAAAAGACTGCAGGTGACTGCGCCGCCGGGGCTGCATCGGCCACCCGCCCCAAGGTTATCGAAGGGCAAGTGGCCGAGGTCATCAGTGCGGCAGGTAAACGGTCAGGGTCTGACCGGGTTTGAGGGCCTGCCCGCTACGTGGATTCCAGCGCTTGAGATGCTGCATCTCGACGTTAAAGCGCTTGGCGACCAGGTACATCGAGTCGCCTTTCTGGATCTTGTACTGCATGGATTTCTTTTCGCCGTCTTTGGCGCTGGCGACCGTTTTACTGCTGGATTTGCTGGTGTCCTGCATGACCAGCGTCTGGCCGACCTTGAGCTTCTTGCCGGTCAGCTTGTTCCAGCGTTGCAGGTCTTCGACATCCACCTTGTTGGCTTGCGCGATGGTGGTCAGGTTGTCACCGCTGCGCACCTTGTAACTTCGGGTACGTGACGGCTTGTCGTTGCTGGCCAACGCTTCGAACACGGGCTGTGAATTCTGCATGCCCGGCTTGACCGGTATGCTCAGTGATTGACCGACCTTCAGGCGGTTGCCGGACAGCTTGTTATTGCCCTTGAGCGAGCTGACCGTGACCTGATAGCGACTCGCCAGGCTTTCCAGAGTATCGCCCTTGCGTACGCGGTAAGGCTGCCAGGCGACCAGCTCTTCCTGTTTCATGGTCAGCAGGCTGGCAGTCAGCAGTTGCGCCTTGGACGTTGGCACCAGCAGATGCTGAGGCCCATCGACGGTCAGACGCTTCTTGTAGGCAGGGTTGAGCTGGATAAGCTCATCTTCGTCAATATCGGCAGCGCTGGCCACTTTGGACAGATCGACGCGCTTGTTGAGTTCGACGACTTCGAAATAGGGCTGGTTGGCGATCGGATTGAGGTTGACGCCATAGGCTTCCGGCGACAGTACTACCTGGGACAAGGCCAGCAGCTTGGGCACATAGTCCCGTGTTTCCTGCGGAAGTGGCAGATTCCAGTAGTCGGTCGGCAGGTTGAGCTTGTCATTGCGCTCGATGGCACGGCTCACTGTGCCTTCGCCCGCGTTGTAGGCCGCCAGGGCCAGCAACCAGTCGCCGTTGAACATGTCATGCAGGCGGGTCAGGTAATCCAATGCGGCAACAGTCGAGGCCTGGATATCACGACGTCCGTCGTAAAAGCTGGTCTGACGCAGATTGAAATAACGCCCGGTCGAGGGGATGAACTGCCATAGACCTACAGCCTGGCTGCGTGAAACGGCCATCGGGTTGTAAGCGCTTTCGATGACAGGGAGCAGAGCCAGCTCCAGCGGCATGTTGCGTTCTTCAAGGCGCTCGACGATGTAATGCATATACAGGCTGCCACGCTCGCCAGCGTTTTCCAGAAAGGAAGGGTTGTTGGCGAACCACAGGCGCTGCTGGTCGATACGGGGGTTTTGATCGTTGCCTTGTTGCAGTTGAAAGCCCTGACGCATGCGCTCCCACACATCTTGTGGCGGGGCGAGGGGAGTGACGGGCTTGTGAGACAGGAAAATCGGTTTTTGCTTGATGCCGGCGGCCAGATTAGGCGTGCGATGGCTGCTGACCGGGTCGACGCTGGCAGTGCTCTGGCAACCGGCCAGAAGCGCACTCGCGGTGACAGCCATGGCCTGAGCCAACCGAGTCAATGCGTCCGAATGTGAAGGCTTGCTGATAGATGACGACATTGTTCGGGGGGTACATCCAGACGAAAATGTCGGGCGATTCTAGGAAGCAGCCTGCCGTCGGTCAACCTTTCAGAATTTTATTGCGGTTTTATGGTCGGGTCAGAACTTATCTTTCCATGCCCTCAAGCTGGCAAAGACCGCACTCTGCGAGGTGTTTTGCCCGCTGCTCCGTTCGTCCGCTTTTTCTTTAACAGATGTTTCCCGGGTTCGCAGGAACGGGTTGGTGCGTTTTTCCAGAGCCAGGTTTGAAGGAAGGCTGATGCGATTTTCACTACGCCAGCGGATGACTTCGGCGAGGCGTTGGGCAATATCCTGATTATCGGGCTCGACGGCCTGGGCGAAGCGCAGATTACTCAGCGTGTATTCGTGGGCGCAATAAATCAGCGTGCTGTCCGGCAGTTTGGCCAGACGCTCGAGGGAGTCATGCATCTGCTCTGGCGTACCCTCGAACAGACGTCCACAGCCTGCTGCGAACAGCGTATCGCCGCTGAACAGCAAGGGCGTTGTAGCGTCTTCATGGTAGAAGGCGATATGACCGAGCGTGTGGCCGGGAACTGCATGCACCACAAACTCGAGGCCGAGCACTGTCAGTCGGTCATGGTCGACCAGTGCGACATCGCGTGCCGGAATAGTCTCTGCCGCAGGGCCGAGTACGCGTGCCCGGGTCGCCTGCTTGAGTTCCGCCACGCCGCCGACATGATCATTGTGGTGGTGGGTGATGAGAATATCGGTCAACCGGTAGTCTGGATGCTCCGTCAGCCAGCCCAGCACCGGTTTCGCGTCGCCAGGATCGACCACCGCGCATTGCTGGCTCGAAAGGTCTTGTAACAACCATATGTAGTTGTCATTGAAAGCAGGAAGGGCGTGGATCTGTATCATGGCGCAGTTCGCATAGCGGCGGACAATGGTGCATCTTAGAGTCTGTTGCCGCTGTACGCGAGCACCTCTGGAGGAGAACTCATGACCGATGAAGCGTTCGCTCAGGCTGATCCTGAGTGGCTTGCATTGATCCGCGCTGCCCGTGAATGGCTTTCCGGGCCGCTGGGGCAGCTTCTGCTCGAAGAGGAACGGCGCATTCTCGACGAAGAGCTGGGGCGGTATTTCGGCGGCTATCTGGTGCATTACGGCCTGTCGGCGCAAGCGCCGCCGGTTGCCCCGCAGGTGCAACGCAATGTGCGGCTCGGAGCACCATTGCCGGGCGTCGAGATTGTCTGCGAAGAGCAGGCCTGGCCATTGAGCGAACACGCGGCGGATGTCGTGGTACTGCAACACGGCCTGGATTTCTGCCTGTCGCCCCACGGGCTACTTCGTGAAGCAGCCAGCAGTGTTCGGCCGGGCGGGCACTTGCTGATTATCGGCATCAACCCCTGGAGCGCCTGGGGCATGCGTCACGTGTTCGCTCGGGATGCGCTGGGCAAGGCGCGCTGCATCTCATCCTCGCGGGTCGCCGACTGGCTGAACCTGCTGGGCTTCGCGCTGGAGAAACGGCGCTTCGGATGCTATCGTCCGCCCCTTGCTTCAGCGGCATGGCAGTCACGCCTTGCTGGGCTCGAAAGCCTCGGCGAAGGACGTCAGAGCCCCGGTGGCGGCTTCTACCTTCTGGTGGCGCGTAAACTGGTGGTAGGCCTGAGGCCTGTACGTCAGGTACGCCGCGACCCTATCGGCAAGCTGATTCCCATGCCGATGGCCAAGGTCAGTCGCAACACTCAGGATCATTCCTGAGCAATGCCCTGCTGCACATGAAGCCCATCATTCTGGAAAGGTCGTAATGAGCGATAGCGTTGAACTCTTCACCGACGGTGCCTGCAAGGGCAATCCTGGCCCGGGCGGGTGGGGTGCCCTGCTGGTGTTCAAGGGTGTCGAAAAGGAGCTGTGGGGTGGCGAGGCCAACACCACCAACAACCGCATGGAGCTGACGGGTGCCATTCGCGGGCTCGAAGAGCTCAAGCGTCCCTGCGAAGTGACGCTGGTGACCGACTCTCAGTACGTGATGAAAGGCATTACCGAGTGGATGGTCAACTGGAAGAAACGCGGCTGGAAAACCGCGGCCAAGGAACCGGTCAAAAATGCCGATCTGTGGCAGCTGCTCGATGAACAGGTCAGCCGGCATAACGTGAAATGGCAGTGGGTACGAGGCCATATCGGCCATCCCGGCAACGAGCGTGCCGACCAGCTCGCCAACCGTGGTGTTGACGAAGTGCGTGGTATAAAAAGCTGATAGTCGTCAGTCGACGTTCAGTCAGACACTCTGTACGAAATCGAGGATGACATTGCCTGCCGCGTGCGGCGCCACGAGGACGCGGTCCGGTATTTCATGGCCCCGTATTTCATGATGAGCCACGTCATTACGCGCCAGTATTGCGCGCAGATCGTTGAGGCTCGTGGTGCGCAGCCGGATGGAAATCGCATGGGGGCGCTCCCTGGTAATTGCAGGTAGTTCGACGCCCGGAAATTCCAGGGCAGCTGTAGCGGCGTCAATCGCTCGCAATAAGCCGCATCCGGTATCAGCTTCCAGCACAGTACCGTTGTATTTCACTGCATCGCCATAGATAGCTCGCCAGCGGGGTTCAAGCCGTTTGGGGGCTGCCAGATAAGTGATTGCCAGAATCCCGTCTGCACCATTGGGGTGGTTCTGCCAGCCGCGCACCCAGATCAGTTCAGGACGATGCTGATGGCAGATAAAGTTGGAGGCGTCCGGGAGTTCCGGGTCGATGAAGAGCGCCAACGAAACAACAGCTTCATCGTCGCGACCATCGGGGAGCGTCATTTTTCGACGAAAATCAATACGGCCCTGGCTTTCAAGCCCTGCAGCCGCCATACGCGCGTGGTCATCGTCGGCATCTTTACTGTGCAGCGCCACCAGCGAAACGCCTTCTTCGCCGCGGTCGAGGAATTGACCCAGCTGACGTCCGAAGCAGAAACCGTTTACCGAGTGGGTGCCGAATTTCGAAGCATCTTCGACGCCGATCAATTCGATAAAGTTACTGGGAAACATCATCAACGAGGTGACGGTTCCCCAAGGGTGGTAGCTGACCGGCGACGGCGCGAAGCCCATTCTGCGATACAGCTCCAGAGCCTCGGCATGATTACGCACGGTGACAAGAGGATGATCGATACCCTGCGCAAATTGAGCGACGGCTGTCATGGTAATAGCTCCTGATTAGCCTTTGGATTTTGTCGTAAAGGTCGCCAGAAAAGCAGGGGCATTACCCACCACCTTTGCCGGTGTGCCAGCGACGACCGTTCCAGCGCCCACAGCTTTGAGTACGACCGAGTTGGCCGCCACAATGGCATTGGCTCCTACTTCGATGTTTCCCAGAACGGTTGCTCCGGCGCAAATAAGTGCGCCTCTGCGGATTTTCGGGTGTCGGTCGCCTGCTTCGTTGAGGGTGCTGCCCAGCGTGACACCGTGCCAGAGGCTCACTTGATCTTCGACTACAGCGGTTTCCCCGATAACAAGGCCGATGCCATGGTCGACAAACAAGGATTTGCCGAGGCGTGCCGCCGGGTGAATATCGATGCTCCAGGTGTTGGCCGCCCAGTTCTGTACTAGCACCGCGCTTTGCTCATCGCCCTCAGCCCACAGTGCATGGGCGATGCGGTATGCCTGAACGGCCTGTATGCCACGGAAGGTCAGAAAGGCGGTGAGGTGATCCGGGCAGGCAGGATTGACGGTTTCCAGATGGTTGATATCGGCAGCCGCTGACTGAGCGACGGACGGGCTGGCCTTTATGATCGCCTTGAACCAGTCTTCCAGCGCCACGTTACTCGCTTGGGCCTGCATCTGTCGGGCAAGGTTCGCAGCGAGCGCATCCTCGAAAGTCGAATAGACCAGCAGGTGGCTTGTCGCATAATCGCCGAGTACCGGGTTGCGCTCGGTCAGTTGCCGGGCTTGATCGCGAAGGCGCTGCCAAAGAGGGCTCATATCGATCTCCTGTTGCCGATGGGTCGAGTATGGACACGCGGCAGACGCGTCAGCAATCATCGCAAACTCGGAACTCTGTTGCCTTTATCGCAACTCATGGTGCAACTCGGAGGCGTGCGAGTTCCGGGTAAAATCGCCGAATCCGTTGTATCCCTGCAGCGCCTGCTGACGTTTATCCCTTTCAATTGCGGATGGATCCGACAGGCTCGCAGCTTCCATGGCGTGTTAGAATCGCGGCCTGTAGATGAGGCGACAGTCAATGGCATTACAAAACCTGGATAACAGATCAATCGTTCTCGATACCGAAACCACCGGTATGCCGGTGACAGATGGTCACCGGATCATCGAGATCGGTTGTGTCGAGTTGATTGGCCGGCGCCTGACCGGTCGGCATTTTCACGTCTACCTGCAACCTGATCGCGAAAGTGACGAAGGCGCGATTGGCGTTCACGGTATCACCAACGAATTTCTGGTCGGCAAGCCCCGGTTTGCCGAAGTCGCCGATGAATTTTTCGAATTCATCAAAGGCGCGCAACTGATCATTCACAACGCAGCGTTCGATGTTGGCTTCATCAACAACGAATTTGCCTTGATGGGTTCGCAGGACAGGGCTGATATCACCCAGCACTGTTCGATCCTCGACACCCTGATGATGGCCCGCGAGCGCCATCCGGGGCAGCGCAACAGTCTGGATGCCCTGTGCAAGCGCTACGGCGTCGACAACTCGGGCCGCGAGCTGCACGGCGCACTGCTCGACTCTGAAATTCTGGCCGACGTCTACCTGGCGATGACCGGCGGACAGACCAGCCTGTCGCTGGCTGGTAATGCCTCTGACGGCAACGGCTCCGGTGAAGGCTCTGGCAACCGAGGCAGCGAAATCCGCCGTTTGCCTGCCGATCGCAAACCTTGCCGCATCATTCGTGCTTCGGAAAGTGAACTGGCCGAGCATGAAGTCCGTATGAGCACCATTGCCAAGGCATCCGGTGCACCTGCTTTGTGGGTACAAATGCTGGAAGCCGCAGCGCAGACGTCCTCCTGACAGCAACCAGCGAGTGGTGACATGAACGTGGCAAACCCTGCCTTGAGCATTCGGATCGCAGACGAATGCTTCGAGGACTACATTCTCAATAGCGAATTCACGTTTACAGTGCTTGGCTATGCCCAACCGCGTATCGGCGAAAGCGTTGATTCATGGCAGGTTGAGTCGGTCGAGCCGTACAGCAAGAATTATGGTATCGATTCTCAGGAGTTTGCCGATCATCGCGATGCCGCCACGAGTTCGGTGATGGTGGCCTGGCTGGATGACCGCCCGGTTGGCCATATCGTGATGAGCACTCACTGGAGCGGGTTCGCCTATATCGATGAATTGGCGGTAGACGAGTCGGCGCGTCGTCATGGGGTCGCGCGTTCATTGCTCGATGTCGCTCAATTCTGGAGCCGCAAGCGCAATCTGCCCGGCATCGTTCTGGAAACCCAGAACAATAACCTGGGTGCCTGCAGGTTGTATGAGCGTTGTGGATACGTGGTAGGCGGGGTGGATCATATGCGCTATCGAGGCATAGATCCCAACACACGTGAAACGGCGATTTTCTGGTATCTGATCTTTTCTGACTAGCAACTTCCCGCTGGCAGCGGTAGCTCGAGCGGGAGTTCTGTTTGTATTACGGCGTTGTACGGGTGATTTTCACGCCCGATTGCACCAGTTGAAAGTCTTCACCGCCCAGATGCTTGACCCGGTCACCAATTGCCAGTCTGTAAGTGATTACCGGCTGCCCGCCCTGCACCTCACCCGGCTGCGATTCCTGGAATTCATGGACCGGGTAGACGCGACCTTCGGCGTCTCTGGCATGAAATTGTCCGACGAGAACTGAAGCCATTTGCTCTGTAACCTCTGAAACTGAATATAACTGCTGGTTTACGAATCCATCGAGGCTAGTAGACCACTGATCTATAGGTGAGTTTGCCGGCAGAAAAAAAATAATCCGGGCGGTTGTGGCGCGTCGGGGAATTGACCAGGGCAATGGTCGTCTAAAGGCGGCTGTTGTTGTATACCTGATCTTCCCTATTAATCAGATGACGGATATTTTCATGAGCCAGGTTCATACCATTGCCGTATTGGTCGGCAGTCTGCGAAAAGACTCCATCAACCGAAAAATTGCGCTTGCCCTCGCGGAGCTGGCACCTGCCAGCCTTAAACTGAATATCGTCGAAATTGGCGATTTGCCTCTGTATAACGAAGACATTGATGGCGCTTCTCCGCCGCCAGCCTACAGTGCATTTCGCGACCAGTTGGGCGCTGCCGACGGCGTGCTTTTTGTAACACCGGAATACAACCGTTCGGTGCCGGGTGCCCTGAAAAATGCCATTGATGTGGGCTCGCGTCCTTACGGCAAAAGCGCTTTCAGCGGCAAACCCGGCGCGGTCATAAGCGCTTCTCCGGGTGCTGTCGGTGGCTTTGGTGCCAACCATCACCTGCGCCAGTCTCTGGTATTTCTGGACGTGCTGTGCCTTCAGCAGCCTGAGGCATACCTGGGTGGCGCTGGAAGCTTTTTCGATGAAGCGGGCGCACTGTCCGACAAGACACGGCCATTTCTGGAGAAGTTCATCAACGCCTTCGCTGCATGGGTTGAAAAGAACGTCCAGCCTTCCGTTAACTGATGTGAGCGACGTGCGCCTGCGGCCCCATTGCTTTATGTAACGCAGGCGCGTCGTGCTACCTCAATAAGCTGTTTCCTTTTCCTCTGCCACGTGCCCCGGCGCAGTGAGCGATGAGGGCTATTCAAAGGAAACAGCACATGCCAACAGTACTTCCCTATTTTTTCAGCGACTCTCTGCGCAGCCGATTCACACAGGACATTCATGACGCAGTCGGCAGCTCACGCATCAGCAGTGAAGATGGCAAGTGGCTGCAATTATTGGTCGGAGTAAGTGTTGAGCCCAACAGCGATGCACCCCGTCCAAGAGCTGATCGGCTGATCATAGGCGACAATTCGCCCGATAACGCCGAACTTGCGGGTGCCTTGTTAATCAGCGACCCCACGCCAGGTGTCGCGCCAGTCTTTTTGAGTACCCTGACCTTCGGGGTTGAGCGATTCGAGAGCCGCACTTCGCTGCTAATTGCCTTGCAGCAGCGGTTTGGCGACGTCAGCGATATATCGACTATCGAGGCAGAGCGTGTCGAGGGCTCGCTCTTCGAAGCGCGTACGCTGGCGATCATGCGCCAGCAGGCCGGGCATCTGGAACGCCTGTTGGTCCAGTTGCAGGAGCTGCCGGACCTGCGAGCTGCGGCAGGCAAGGCCTTGCAGACGGCGTTAGTGCAGAGAGGCGTCGCAGACAGCGTCGACGTTTTCAGTCAGGTGGTGCAGATTCTGGGCACTGACCCCGGAGCCAATCCGGTGGTGTCATCGGTAGTGGGCACTCAGTATCTGGCTGATGCTGCTGTGCAGGCATTTTCCCTGAACGTTCTTCCGACGGGGCTGATACGGCAATTTCTGGATGCGCGGGGCCTTGTCTTGCCGCAAGCGCAGAGCGAGCTTTTCGAGCTGGCGCTGGCTGACGTGGTTTCGGGAGTCCGCGATGCATACGAGCAATTGCTGTCTGACTACTGGATGTCAAAACGACAGGACGGCCGTACAGTAAGAGACTTTATTGGTCATGCGCTCGCTGAGTGTTTTCTTCAGCATCTTTTATCGAGCCGGGCACATGGCACGATGACTGAAGCAGAGTATCGCTGTTTGCTCAGCCTGTTACCCTCGCAACCTGGGAATGCACAGTCGATACGCGTTCAACGGTTGTCAGTCACCGTTGCGGGACAGGAGCCTGTCAAGCTGGTGGGCGTGTTCCTGATTGATTTTCCCGCAGAACAGCCGTCGAGTGCGTTTCTCTACTTCTCGCTGTCGGGCTTCTTGCGCTTTGATGATCCGGCTCGTGCAATAGCGCACGTACTGAGCGACCCCTTACGTGCCGAGCTGCTGTTTTATTCATCCCTGAACGATCACCTTGCCATTAAAGAGAAGGGTAAGGTCGAGTCGTATCAGGATGCGTTCGCCAACGTGTTTTTCAGTGAATTCGCTGACTCTGTGATCGCTCTGCAAAAGCGCAATCTGCGTTATGTCCTGGGCCTGCCACCGATCCAATATGAAAAAAATCCGGTTCGGGTTGATGATGCACTGGATATTCGCGGACTCCTGGATGGCCGGCTATCAAACCTCCACGACTCAGGGCGCTGGCGTCCGGAAGTGCTGCCCTTTGGCCAAACCTGGGGAGCCTCGATCCAGGCTAGCGTGGGGGAGCATCCGAAGCTTGTTTCCGAGCCTTCTTACAACTGGATTGGCAAACTGAAGAAGCTTGATGTGTTGCTTGAGCGCGTTGATGTTCTGCATGCCGGTGTAGAGGGCTGCATGCGTCACGCGCTGAACCGTTACCTGGCTGTAATTGGAGGACCACCTCTGGATGCCCGCGCCCTTTGGATCTTGCCGGCTGCCATGGATGCGGTGCCTGTGCGGCTGCTTTCGTTGGCGCTTGACCGCGTTTGCGGCTACACGCAGGACCCCCTGTCAGACAGCGTGGTGGTGGCAGGGCTGATAACTCCGGTTCTGAATCGGCCATTGCAACGCCTGCCGTTGGCATTGCTCGAACACATACTGGTCTGTGTACAGGAGGAGTTTCCTCGCCGCTTCGAAGAGCAAATCAGCCAATTCTATTCACGTACGGTTCGTCAGCTGGATAGCAGCGAGCGCCCCGGTGTGATATCCGGCCTGGTCCGCGAGTATGCACTGCGCCTGGATTTGCTTGTTGAAAAGCGTACAGGTTTGCTTCCCGAGTCGGTCATCGAGAGCGTTCAGCAATTACTGGACCGGCCACTGCCTGGTCTCAGGGAGGCGCTGGGTGAGTCACAGGTCGATGCGTTCACCGTTTCTGTTCAGTTCGATCCTGAATCACCTGCAATCCAGGTGCCCAACGCGTTCGTGATCAATAACAGGCTTGCTCACAGCTCGCCCGCTCTGTGGGTACTGAGCAAGGGACTTGTATGTTTCGAAACCCTGCAGGCACTGAAAGACTACATTGCTGCGCGGTTGACAGGTTTCGAACTGGTTTCGCACTTGTCGGGGGTTCTTGCCGAGCCGGACAGGCAGAGGCTGCTTGATCATCGTACCCGGACTGGCACGCTGGATCTCAAGGTAAAACTGCAACGCATTGAAGAGCATTTCATCGAAACGTTACAACGTGGCGAGGTGGAACGTCAGCGAAGCACCGTGGCGTATCTTTATCAGCAGGCCGTGACTTGGCGGGTACCGTCAGAACTTTTCGTCAACCTGCTGAGTGCAGGAGAGCGCGATGACCGAAATCGCCAGGCTCTTGGCTATCTGGGCGTTGCCATCCAGTTCATCATCTACAAAGCCATCGTCCCTTCATGGGTCAGCGAAGCGTCGGGGAATGATCAGATTACGCTGGTGAATGCCCTGCAGCGGTTCTATGTGACCTGTGTCGGCCAGAAAGATTTTTTGTTTGATATACCCAGTCTCTATGACTACTCCTGCGAGCGACTGAAAAGCAGGTTCAACACCGATTTCACCGAGCCTCGCCCTGACCCTGAAAGCGTCCGGGTGACAATGGCGCATTACATTCCCGTCCCGGTCGCACCGGGGCAGACACCCCAGTCGATACCGGCGGCCACACAATCAGTCAGCGAAACCCTTGTGGAATATGCCATCGACCGTTTCCTGTCCAGGCAGGACGGGGTCATCCTTCTCTCATCAGCGGACGATAAGCCACTGAACGCGTCGCTCACTCCGGCTTACGTTCGTGATCTGGTGAGGTCGCTGGACATCGCTGCGGGTTACCGGAGCATGCTCGAGCCGATCCTTGCCGCGACTGCTCCTGATTACCTCAAGCGACGCAAACTGTTCGTCGATCAGATCCCTTCGCTGGATATACTGCGAGCGTTTGCGCTCAGGCTCAAGAATGAGTTGTCCGAGCAAGCTTATATGGTTATCGAAAACGTTCTTGATATGCCTGATGCCATTGCACGCCTTCCCGTCAACGGCTGCAAGATGGTATTCAGCCCCCTGCAGTTGCTCCCTGCCAAGGAAGGCTGGGAGCCGACCCTCGTACTCAATACGTATCTGATGGGGCCGCATGAAAGCCAATCGGGACCGTGGGTGCTTTACGCGCCACTGCACGACGAATTTGTTTTCAAGGAGTACCCGGACCAGGCTGCGCTGTTGAGGGACATCCATACCTCTACCTATCTTCAAGCGTACATTCTGGATCGTGTTGATCCCCATTTGCGCAAAGTCTATGACAAAGGTGGCTTCGTGGAGCCGCATCTACCTTTCAGTGCAGAATCCTCTTTTGACGTGCCCTTTGATACTCCTGCACCGGTGACCGTGCAAATCGATCCCTATAACGGTAACTGTCTGCTGCTGATGTTCGAGGGCGCTCTGGATACCCTGAAGTTACAAGTGCAACAGCACAGCGTCACTAATGCCGAACAGCGCCGCGCTGCTTCCCGGTACCTGTTCACTCTGGGGGCCGAGCAAGTCATGGCACTGATGCCGGGGCGTCTGGGTGCATTGGTTGGTATCATCCAGGGGCAGGCGCTATTGAATCTGTCGGTCATCTCGGCCGGGGGGCAGCACTGGGGCAAGGCCCTGTCGGAGTTCATGGCTGCCTTGAGCGTAATGATCTCTTCCGGGCAGAACTCTTCGGCATTCACATCACGTACGGTTGACGAGACCAGCACGTTACCGGACGACGCTGCTCTGTCCGACACGCTTTTGCAACTGGAAGATGAGCCCAATGAGTCCGGGTTTTCCTGGAGCAATAGCTCACTGACGCAGCAGATAAGAGACCGCCTGCGCGAATTCGAAGCTCATGAGATCGCCTTGGACACGCTGCAAAGGGATGAGCTGTTAAGTGTCTACCGCGATCCGGCCACCGATAGAAAGTATGCAGCCATTGGTGGTAAGACTTATGAATTGCAGTCCGATGAGGACGGTTGGTTCATTATTGCGGGCAAGAAGATTGGCCCCTCGGTCAGTCTTGATGCCGATCAGCAATGGAAACTCGATATTCAGGGCGGACTAAAAGGTGGCGGTGGTGCGCTTACCCGTATTGAAGGCAGCGTCATTGATGATCTGGTTGACGACCTGATAGTCATCAATGCTCGAGGTATGTCCGAGATTCGACATTCCTATCGAGAAATGGCCCAGGCCATCGAAGATGCATATGTTCAGGCTCAGCATTATCTGGAAAACTGCCTGGCCAACCTGACCAGGCGATCGCCGGACGGAAAGCCAGATCCACGGACGGAAAAGATACTGGCTGATTTTTTTGCTCAGAAGGTCCCGGATGAGCATGTGTATAAAGTCACCAAAAAGGCCGTTACCAAGATTTACGAGGAGTTGATGAGCCCTTCGATGTCGCCTATCGACTCCAAGCGTTACGTGGTCGGCATTAACCGGGTGGGCAACGAGTCCGCCAGTGCGTTTATCTTCGAAGCTGACCCATTAAGGCGGGTTTTTCTGACTGAGCAGTTCTTTCGTTTGCCTACCTACCGTTTCAAGCTCAACGTCATTCGCTCGGGTGAATTCAAACATGGTCCGCATTATCGCGCCACGATCCTGATTCATGAGTTATCTCACCTGGTGCTCAAGACTGACGACATTGCCTATCTCGAATCTCAGGCGCCATTTGTTGATTTGCTGGATGATGCATCGGAGTATCGACTGCACATCAGAAACGAGCTGACCTATCAACAGCAGAAGACCCTGTCCTACCACACTGACCGCGACAAACTGTTCAGGCAGCTGGATGAAGACGCGTGGCGCGACTTGAGGCGAACGGACGGTAATGGTAAGCAGACGATTCTGCGGATAGCGGGTAAGAAGACCCTAGATGAGGCTCGAGACGTGTTTTACGACGATGTTCGCAAGCGTATCGACATCACGCTTAAAAACGCCGACTCGGTCGCGTTGCTGGTGACACTGCTTGGGCGGGAGCGATTCATGACGCGCTGACAGCATGCCCCGGCGACAGGCATCGCCGGGGCAGTCGCGTTTATCAGACCAGGTAGTGACGCAGTTCGCGGGCAATCAGCAGACGCTGGATCTCACTGGAGCCTTCGTAGATCTGGGTGATGCGCGCGTCGCGGTAGTACCTTTCGACAGGGTAGTCTTCCAGGTAGCCGTAGCCGCCATGAATCTGGATTGCTTTGGAACACACCCACTCGGCCATCTCCGAAGCGAACAGCTTGGCTTGCGAGGCTTCGGACAGGCAGGGCTGCCCGGCGCTGCGCAGGCGCGCGGCATGCAGAATCAACAGCCGCGAGGCATTGATGCGGGTGTGCATATCGGCCAACAGGTTGGCGATGCTCTGGTGCTCGATGATCGGCTTGTCGAACTGCACGCGCTCACGCGCATAGGCCAGCGCGGCCTCAAACGCGGCGCGGGCGATGCCCAGGGCCTGCGCCGCGATGCCGATACGGCCACCTTCCAGATTGGAGAGGGCAATTGACAGCCCCTTGCCGCGCTCGCCCAGCAGGTTGGCCGCCGGGATTCGGCAATTGTTCAAGGTGACGGCGCAGGTGTCGGACGCCCTGATGCCCATCTTGTGTTCGCTGCGGTCAACCACGAACCCCGGGTTTTCGGTGGGTACCAGAAACGCTGACAGGCCCTTTTTACCAAGCTGCGGGTCGGTCACGGCAAACACAATGGCCAGTTGTGCGCGTTTGCCGTTGCTGACGAACTGTTTGGCACCGTTGATGATCCACTCATCACCTTGCAACTCGGCACGAGTGCGCAGGTTATGTGCTTCGGAGCCCGCATGCGGTTCGGTCAGGCAAAAGCAACCTATAGCCCGACCGGTGGCGAGCTTTTCCAGCCAGGTGTGTTTCTGCTCATCAGTCCCGTAATTGAGCACTGGCCCGCAGCCAACTGAGCTGTGTACGCTCATCAGCGTGCCGGTAGCTGCGTCGGCAGCGGAGATCTCTTCAACCGCCAATGCATAGGCGACATAGTCGATGTAGGTACCGCCCCACTGCTCCGGCACCACCATGCCTAAAAGGCCCAGCTCGCCAAGTTTGGCGACCAGCGCATCATCGATCCAGCCGGCCTTTTCCCAGGCCTGGGCGTGCGGGGCGATTTCGTTGCGGGCAAAGTCGCGCGCCATGTCGCGAATCATTACCTGTTCTTCGGTCAATTCAAGGTCGTGCACGACTTAATTCTCCACACCGCTGAAGAAACCCTGCACATGCGCGCTGCTGACGTCCTGCGCGCTGGCGTGTTTCCATTGCGGCTTCTTGTCTTTATCGATTATCAGGGCGCGTATGCCCTCAATCAGGTCGCCGCGCTCGAACCATTGGCGGTCCAGGTGCAGTTCCATGGCAAAGCAATCCTGTAGTGGCAAGTGACGGCCACGACGGAGCATTTCCAGGGTCACGGCCATCGCCAGCGGCGAGTGACGCTTCATGCGGCCGACGGTATCCAGCGCCCACTCGCGGGTGTCGCCGATGACCACCTCTTGCAACTGCTCGAGTATGCTGGGGATATCCGGCAAGCCGAAAAAATGATCAATCGCCGGGCGCAGGGTTTCCAGAGGCGGGTAGGGCAGGCGCTGGGTCGCCAGCTTGGCGAGGGCACCCTGCAGGTCCTTGAGCGGCGTCGATTTCCATTTCAGGTGGTCGAGCATATGGTCGAGGCGCGGCAGCATTTCGCTGTTCATCGACCAGTTGGCAAGCCCGCAGTACAAGGCATCGGCAGCGCCGATCTGGGACCCGGTCACGCCCAGCCAGGTGCCCAGCTCGCCTGGAAGACGCGACAGGAAATAACTGCCACCGACATCCGGAAAGTAGCCAATGGCGACTTCCGGCATGCCTAGCCGGCTGCGTTCGGTTACCACGCGCAGGTCAGCGCCCTGGACCAGGCCCATGCCGCCGCCCAGCACCAGACCGTCCATCAGGGCCAGTATCGGTTTGCGGTAACGGTGAATGGTCAGGTCCAGCTCATACTCTTCGGCAAAGAATGTGTAGTGCAGGTCCTGGCCGTTCTGATGGCTTTCGTACAGTGAACGGATATCGCCGCCAGCGCAGAATGCTTTGCTACCTGCGCCGCGCAGAACCACTGCATGAACAGACGGGTCGTCAGCCCAGAGGTCAAGCTGCTGGCGAAGTGTGCGGACCATATCCAGATCGATTGCGTTCAGGCCTTCCGGGCGATTGAGGGTCAGGTGACCCATGTGGTTACGCACCTCGACAACGATCGAATCCCGGCTGGAGGGTTGCCGAACCGGGCGGGCCGATGAAACCTGTGAACTCATTCTGAACTCCTTGTTCGGTTGCGCTTTCTTCTTGTTCGAGTCTTGTTGGAGCGTCGCAGAAGATCCTAGCAGCGCAAATGTGCAAAGCAAAACTGCGTTTAAGCATAGCCTGAAGTTTTACAAAGCCACTATTTAGAGCGTTTGCGGCGAGACTGAGTTTAATGCGCCGGGCTGACCGGGGTGAATCATTGCCTGGCTGATGAGTATTATGACTGTCATTAGTGTCACAAAAGGGAATTCCTCGGGTGCACCCATGAAAGTCTCCATGACCGTTCTCTATGACTGATAAATATGCCCCGCGCGAGTGGGCCGCCCATGAGCGTCCAACCATGCCCGGCTCGCCTTCGACGCCTCTGCATTCCGATGCGCGGCGCTGGGCATTTGCGCTGGTGGGGGTGATCGTTGCGCTGACTGGTGGGCTCGGCAACGCGCTGGTGGTTGCCAACCTGCCCTATTTGCAGGGTGCGCTGGGTGCGACGTCGCAGGACATCGCCTGGTTGCCGGCTGCGTACATCATGACCAATGTGTCGATGAATCTGCTGCTGGTGAAGTTTCGTCAGCAGTTCGGTTTGCGCGCGTTCACCGAACTGTTTCTAGTGCTTTATGCACTGGTGACGCTGGCGCACCTGTTCGTCAACGATATTGATTCAGCCATCGCCGTGCGTGCGGCGCACGGCATGGTTGGCGCTGCACTCAGTACCCTTGGGCTGTATTACATGATTCAGGCGTTTCCGCAGAAATGGCGGCTCAAGGCGCTGGTGCTCGGGCTTGGCACCGCCCAGCTGGCGACGCCGCTGGCCCGGCTGGTGTCAGAAGACTTGTTGCAGATCGCCCAGTGGCGCGGTTTGTACCTGTTTGAACTGGGTATGGCGCTATTCTCGCTGGGTTGCGTACTGCTGCTAAAGCTGCCACCGGGTGATCGTTTCAAGGCGTTCGAAAAGCTGGATTTCCTGACCTTCGGCCTGTTGGCTGGCGGTTTTGCGCTGCTCTGTGCCGTTCTCTCGCTGGGGCGCATTGAATGGTGGCTGGAAGCGCAGTGGATAGGTCTGGCGTCGGCGGCCTCCATTGTGCTGATCTGCGCCGGACTGGCCATCGAGCATAACCGAAGCAATCCGTTGCTGATCACGCGCTGGCTCGGCAGCGGGGCTATTCTGCGTCTAGGGCTGGCCGTTATCCTGTTTCGCGTGGTGCTGTCCGAGCAGTCAGTGGGCGCCGTAGGCTTTCTTCAGGCGCTGAACATGGGCAGTCAGCAACTGCACACGCTGTACATGGTGATGTTGCTGGGAAGTGTGGCCGGGTTGGCGGTCAGTGCGCTGACCATCAACCCTGCGCACCTGATCAAGCCATTGCTGATTTCTCTGGCGATGATGGCAGTCGGTGCCTGGATGGACAGTCATTCGACCAATCTGACCCGTCAGTCGAACATGTACCTCAGTCAATTCCTGCTGGCATTCGGCGGTACGTTTTTTCTCGGTCCGACGCTGGTGCTGGGGATCAGTGGTGTACTGGCCAACCCGCGCAACATGGTGAGTTTTTCGGTGTTGTTCGGGATCACACAAAACATTGGCGGCCTGATCGGGTCTGCTGCACTGGGCACTTTTCAGATCGTGCGCGAGAAGTTTCACTCCAGTCACATCGTTGAGCACTTGACCCTTATCGACCCGCTGGTTCAGGCGCGATTGCAGAGCTACAGCGCCAGTTACAGTTCAGTGATTGCCGACCCGTCGCTGCGCAACACTCAAGGCATGCGCGCGATGGCTACGGCTGCGACCCGAGAAGCCAATGTGCTGGCCTACAACGATGTGTTCATGCTGATCTCCCTGATTGCCGTACTGACCATGATCTGGATTTCAGCCCGGGTCCTGTGGCTGAAAATGACCACTCAACCTTTGGCGTTGGCACCTGTAGCACCTGCCGCTTCGCCTTCCGTATCCAATTCCGGCGTTAAATCTTCATGAACGAATCCACGACCTCAGATACAGAAGCAACCCGCAGCGCGCCGCCACCTGCACCGTTGACGTCGCCGGTGACCAGCAAGCCGCGCTCGACCCGCAAGCGAGTCGTGTCTTCGGTGATTTTCGCTGCCGTCGCGCTGGTCGGGGTGCTGGTTGTGCTATACGCCTGGCAACTGCCACCGTTCGCAAGTCCGATCGAGAGCACCGAGAACGCCCAGGTAAAGGGCCAGACCACGCTGATCGGGCCGCAGTTGAGCGGGTATGTTTACGAAGTGCCGGTTCAGGACTTCCAGTTCGTCAAGGCCGGCGACTTGCTGGTGCGTCTGGATGATCGTATTTATCGCCAGCGCCTGGATCAGGCCATTGCGCAACTGGCGGTACAGAAAGCCTCTCTGGCTAATAACCTGCAACAGCGACGCAGTGCCGAAGCGACCATCGGCCAGCGCCAGGCTGAACTGCAGAACAGCATCGCCCAGAGCCGCAAGAGTGCTGCCGATCTGCGCCGCAATCAGGCACTGGTGACCGATGGCTCGGTATCGAAAAGCGAGCTTGATGTGACCCGTGCTGCCGATGCGCAGGCAAATGCCGCGGTCGCTGAAGCCAGGGCCGTATTGCAGATCGCCCGCGAGGATCTGCAAACGGTGATCGTCAACCGTGGCTCACTGGAAGCTTCAGTGGCCAATGCTCAGGCGGCCATCGAACTGGCGCGCATCGACCTGGACAACACCCGCATTGTCGCCCCGCGTGACGGGCAGTTGGGGCAGATCGGCGTGCGCCTGGGTGCCTACGTCAACTCGGGTGCACAATTGATGGCGCTGGTACCCGAGCAGCGCTGGATCGTTGCCAACATGAAAGAAACCCAGATGGCCCATGTGCGCCTTGGCCAGCCGGTAAGCTTTACCGTCGATGCGCTAGACGGCCACGAGATGCGCGGCCACGTACAACGAATTTCGCCTGCCGCAGGTTCTGAATTCAGCCTGCTGCCTGCCGATAACGCGACCGGCAACTTTGTGAAGATTTCCCAGCGCATCCCGGTGCGCATCGTGGTCGATGCCGATCAGCCAATGCTCGAGCATTTACGGCCGGGCATGTCGGTGGTGGTGAGTATCGATACCAGCGTAGAGGGTGATGAACCATCGGGTCCCGAGGCACGATAATCTCGCCACCCCTATTGTGCGACGCAGAGCGTCGCGACCTGCATTCCCACGCTGGAGCGTGCGGAACGATATATCGTGCGACGCTCCGCGTCGCATGCATTTCTGGACGCTCCGCGTCCTCTTTGCGACCTGCATCAAGACTTGATGGCAGCAGGCACCGCTCGCCGAAGACCTCAAAACAGTTTGCTGAACACCCAGTACAGCGAACCCGAAAGCAGGATGGCAGCCGGCAGGGTCAACACCCAGGCGGTGGCCAGGTTGCGTAAGGTGCGCATTTGCAGGCCTGAACCGTTGGCGACCATCGACCCCGCTACCCCGGATGACAGCACGTGGGTGGTTGATACTGGCAGCCCGTACACGTCCGCCGCGCCGATGGTGAACATTGCCACGACTTCTGCCGACGCGCCTTGTGCGTAGGTCATGTGCGTCTTGCCTATGCGCTCACCTACCGTCACGACGATGCGTTTCCAGCCGACCATCGTGCCCAGCCCCAAGGCGATAGCGACCACAATCTTGACCCAGGTCGGAATAAAACGCGTCGCGCTGTCGATCTGCCCTTTGAACGCATCGAGCTTGGTCTGGGTATCGGCGTCGAAATTGCCTACCTTGTTCTTATCCATCACCCGAATGGCTTCCGAGGTGAGGTACATATCGTTTCGAACGTTGGTCACCGCTTCCGCAGGCACCTTCGAGAGCGAGCCGTAACTGGCGACCTGATTGCCGATCTTGCCGGTCATGACCGCCAGCGCAGGGATCAGGTCGGGGCCTGCCTGTTTGCTGACCAGATAATCCGACAGGGTCTGGCGCGAGTCAGCCGGGGCAGGCAGGGGAGCACTGCGCATCAGTGCCTGTTGGGTGACCTCTGCCACCGCGCCGAACTGAGTGGCCTGATCGGCCGGCATGGTGCGGTTGAGCGCATAGGCCATCGGCAGGGTACCGACCAGAATCAGCATGATCAGCCCCATGCCTTTCTGCCCGTCATTGGAGCCATGAGCAAATGATACGCCGGTGCAGGTCACGATCAGCATGGCGCGAATCCACAGCGGTGGCGGTGCATTGCCTTCTGGTGCCTTGTACAGCGCGCGGTTCTTGATGAGCATGCGCATGGCCAGCAACAGCAAGGCGGCACAGCCGAAGCCCACTAGCGGCGACAGTAACAGTGAGTAGCCTATTTTGGTCGCCTGAGACCAGTCCACGCCGCTGGTGCCGTCCCGTCCGTGCATCAAGGCGTTGGCGATGCCGACACCGATGATTGAGCCGATCAGCGTATGCGACGAGGACGCTGGCAAGCCCAGCCACCAGGTGCCCAGGTTCCAGATGATCGCCGCGATCAGCAGGGCGAAGATCATGGCGAAGCCTGCCGATGATCCGGTTTGCAGAATCAGCTCCACCGGCAGCAGTGCGATGATGCCGAACGCTACTGCACCGCTGGAGAGCATCACGCCGAGAAAGTTGAAGAACCCCGACCAGACCACCGCGAAGCCGGGTGGCAGGGAATGGGTATAGATCACGGTTGCGACTGCGTTGGCGGTGTCATGGAAACCGTTGACGAACTCAAACCCCAGTGCAATCAGCAACGCCACGCCCAGCAGCACGAACGGGGTCCAGGTGGTAACCACCGTGCCCATGTCATCGACATCCTGCTTGAGGCTGTAGCCAGTAAATAGCAGGCCGGCGATGAGTATCGCGAAGAAAATGACCATGGTCAGTCGACCCGGTTTGCGCCCGAAGTGAGTTGCCGACAGGCCCGCCCGGCCCGTCGCATCGGGAGAAAGTGCGTTTATAGCCATGTTCGCAATCCTGATTGAAAGAATATTGACATGGTCATTGCAAAATGTGACAGAGATGCGACATGCGAGTAATCAGTGGCCTTTTGCGCCAGATTTCTGACAACCGGCAGGCCGGGTCAATAATCGCCACGTTTGCGAAATGCCCAGCGTCCCGCGACCAGCGTAAACGTCGCGACCAGTGCCACCAGAATCCAGAAGCCTTCAGGGTCGGACGCCAGTGGTACACCCCCCACGTTCATGCCGAAAAAGCCCGCGACAATGTTGATCGGCAATGCCAGAACCGTTACCACGGTCAGGGTAAACAGGGTTCTGCTGCTCTGTTCATTGAGGTTGGCGGCAATCTCTTCCTGCAACAGTTTGATGCGCTCGCCCAGTGCCGTGAGGTCGTTGATCACCAGCGAGGACTCTTCAATGGACTGGCGCAGCGCCTGGACATCCTGCTCGCGTAGCCATTGCGGAGGCTTGTGCAACAGGCGCATCAAAGAGCCCGGTTCCAGCGCCAGCAGACGTTGCAGTCGCACCAGCACCCGGCGCATGGCACCGAGTTCGGAGCGATTGTTGCTCAGTCGCTGTGAAAGCAACTGGTCCTCAATGCGGTCGACGTTGACGCTGGTCTTGCGCAGAAACTGGGTAAGCACTTCGCCTTGGTCACTGAGCAGGTGAGCGAGCAGTTCCAGCGGTGAATCGAACTGTTCGCCGCGTTTGACCGCCGAGCGCAACTTGTCTACCGAGCGCAGTGGCTGCAGCCGGGCGGTGATCAGCAAGCGCTGGCGGGCGCAGACCCACAAGGTCGAGATGTCGGTCGAGAGCCTGTTGAAATCGAACACCACATCGTTGACTACTGCCAGCAACGTGGCGTCGACGTGCTCGATTCGGGTGGAACGCGAACCCTCATGCAGGGCCTCGAAAAACTCTTCCGGAAGGTCCAGATGGGTTTTCATCCAGCGCTCGCAGGCTGCGTGCGACAGGTTCAGGTGCAGCCAGATGAAGTCGTTCTCTTCGGGAGGGTTTTGCAGGTAATCCAGCGCGGCGGCCGAGCCGATTTCCTGGCCACTTTCAGCGTGGCGAAAACGGAAGCCGTAGAGCAGACCGAAAAGGTCGGAGTCCTGATGGTGGTGAGCAATACTGTGGTTCATGGCTGTCCACATGCGGCCTGGCCCGGGCAGGGAGGCGAAGGCCGCATGATGACAAGGCGTTATTTCATATTTGTGACAGCTTGTTGCCAGGTGTGTCATCTGTCACATGAAGAGACGGCCGCACTGGCGGCCGTTCAGTCAATCGACAGCTGCGACTGCATCGAAACCGGTCAGACCATTGCCAGCGGTACTTTGCGAGTCGGCGCTGGCCAGGCCAGGTCAATGTCGGCCAGGTCGCGCTCGGTGAGGCGAATCTGCTCGGCAGCGATGTTCAGACGAATATGCTCCGGGTTGGTCGCCTTGGGAATGGCGATCATGTTGTCCTGACGCAGCACCCACGCCAGGGAAATCTGCGCCGGTGTTGCGTCATGGCGTTTGGCGATTTCGTGCAGGGCAGGGTGATAGAGCAGATCGCCTGCCTGGCCAATCGGGCAATACGCCATCAATGGCAGGTGGCGATCAGCGCTCCACAGCATGAGGTCGAACTCGATGCCGCGTTGTTCCGGGTTGTACAGCACCTGATTGGTCGCGCAACGCGGGTTGTTCAGCTCGATCATGTCCGGGACATCAAAGTTGGAAACACCCCAGGCGCCGATTTTACCCGCTTCCTGCAAGCGTTCGAAGGCTTCGACGGTTTCGGTCAGTGGGTACTGGCCCGGCCAGTGCAACAGATAAAGGTCGATATAGTCGGTGTTCATCCTTCGCAGGCTTGCTTCGCACGCGGCCGGGATACCGCTGCGGCTGGCATTGTGCGGGTAGACCTTGCTGACCACGAATACCTTGTCGCGTTGCCCGGTGATGGCTTGCCCGACGATCTCTTCGGCAGCGCCGTCGGCGTACATCTCGGCGGTGTCGATCAGGGTCAGGCCCTGTTCGATACCTAGGCAAAGGCCAGCAATTTCTGCCGAGCGCAGGTGCCCTTTTTCACCCATGTGCCAGGTGCCCTGACCCAGCACTGGTACAGTTCTGCCTGCCAATTCCAGTGTGCGCATGTGACCCCCTGCAATAAATAAGCAGCTAAATGAGCGATTGATTAAGCAGGTGTCAGGCAACAAGAGGCGCACTAGGTTCCGTGCACCCCATCGCAATGCAGATTTAAACCCGGAACTGCTTCAGCAGCCCGTTCAGTTCTTCGCTCAAGTCGCGCAGGTGCAGGCTGGCCGAAGTCGATTGTTCAGCGGCGAGTGCAGTGCTTTGGGACAATTGCGCGGCCTGGGTCACGTTCTGGTTGATGTCGTCCACCACATGCGTCTGTTGCAGAGTAGCGCTGGCAATGGAGGTGTTCAGGCTATTGAGGTTGCGTAGCGCCTGACTGATGGACGTCAGGCTCTGGCCTGCCTGGTTGGCCTGCTCGATAGTCAGTTGCGAGGAACGGCTGCTGTCGCCGATTACCTTGACCGCCGCGTCGGAATGCTTTTGCAGGCGTTCGATCATGGCCTGGATTTCTGCAGTCGACTTCTGGGTGCGCTGGGCCAGCAGACGTACTTCGTCAGCCACTACGGCAAAGCCACGACCCTGTTCACCTGCGCGTGCCGCTTCGATGGCGGCGTTCAGTGCCAGCAGGTTGGTCTGCTCGGCAATCGAACTGATGACTTCCAGTACGCTGCCGATCTGCGTGCTCTCGCTGGCCAGACTCTGCATCACTTCAACGGCTTGGCCGATGGTGGCGGACAGGTGCCCGATCTGGCGCAGGCTGTTATCGATGTTGACCTGACCCTGCTGCGCCTGTGACTCGGCATCACGCATTTCGTTGGCGGCCTGCTCGGCGTTCTTGGCCACGTCTTGTACGCCATAGGTCACTTCGTTGATCGCGGTGGCAACCAGGTCCATTTGTTGGGACTGCTGCTCGCTGCGTTTCTGCGCCTGCCCGGCATTGCTGCCCAGATCCGTTGAGGCCTGGCCCAGCGCTACTGCCGAATTCTGCAACTGGCCGACGACATTGCGCAGCTTGGCGACAAAGGCGTTGAAGTGAACGCCCAGCTCGGTGATTTCATCCTTGCCGTGGGTTTCCAGCGTACGGGTCAGGTCACTTTCGCCACTGGCGATGCTGGCCATTGCACCGACCGCCGCTCTCAGCGGTCGCACGATACTGCGCACAATCATGACCAGTAGCAGGACCATGACCAGCACGATGCCTGCGATGAAGATGCCGGCGTTCCATAGCTTTGCCTTGAACTCTGACGCTACGTCATCGACGTATACGCCCGACCCCAGAATCCAGCCCCAGGGCTGAAAAAGCTGCACGTAAGAAGTTTTTTTCACCGGCTCGCTGGCACCGGGCTTGGGCCAGCGGTAATTCACCATCCCGGCACCCTGGGCTTTTACCAGCGTGACCATTTCGTTGAACACCGCAAAGCCGTCCGGGTCCTTGATGGTCGATATGTCCTGGCCTTCAAGTTTGGGGTTGGTGGGGTGCATGATCATCACCGGGCGCAGGTCGTTGATCCAGAAGTAGTCGCTCTGGCTGTAACGCAGGCTCTTTATCTCTTTCAAGGCCTGCTGTTGCGCAGCCTCGCGTGTCATGCCGCCTGCAGCTTCAAGCCCCTGATAAAACGAGAGGATGCCGCTGGCAGTCTGCACCACATGCATGGTTTTCTCGGCCTTGGCCTGATACAGGTCGTTATGCAGCTGCCTGAGCAGCGTCGCCGACAGGACGAAGAGCATCAGCACTGAAACGACAAGAATCAGCCACAGACGGCGACTGATGGACAAACTGCGCATACTCATGATTGGCATCCCATGCATTATTTTTTTTCTTCTGATGACTCCGATCCGCGCAACGCGCGATTCAGAGCCTTTTAAGCATCTCGGCGCATCCTGACCAAACATGAGCGGCCGGTCACACTTTTTAACGGCGTACATCGCTATGGCGAAAGGCTTACAGCAACAGACGCGATTGGCTCTATCGACGGACCCTCAGTGAATGTAGGATCCAATTCAACAGCTGCAGCGAAGGAACGCCGCAGCGATCAGGGAAGATCGACCATTGCCAGGAGGCTACTGACAGGATGTCGGAATGGTCATGTTGCAAAACCACCCGCTTCGGCGGGTTTTTTGCGTCTGCAGCAAAGCGGGGTGGGGTTCAGCGGTCCGGCTCGCAACCCTTGAGCACCAGCCTGAGAATGGTCCGGGTCGCGGCCTCGTAATCAGCGTCCTCCAGTTTCGCCTTGCCGGTGACGGTTGCGATCTGCCAGTCGAAATCTGCATAGGTCTGGGTCGCGGCCCAGATGGTGAACATCAGGTGATGGGGATCGAGCGGGGCGATCTGCCCGCTGTCGATCCAGGCTTGAATGCATTCGATATTGTGCCGCGCCTGCCCATTGAGCTGTTCGATCTGCTCTGACGTAAGGTGCGGGGCGCCGTGCATGATCTCGCTGGCGAACACTTTTGAGGCGAAGGGCAGGTCACGGGAAATCTGGATCTTCGAACGGATGTAGCTGCTCAGCACGTCGGCCGGTACACCTTGAGGATTGAACGGCGTCGACGCTTGCAGGATGGGCTCGATGATGCTTTCCAGCACCTCGCGATAGAGGTTTTCCTTGGATTTGAAGTAGTAATAGACGTTGGGCTTGGGGACACCGGCCTTGGCCGCGATATCGCTGGTCTTGCTGGCGGCGAAGCCCTTGTCGGCGAATTCTTCGCTGGCAGCGCGCAGGATGAGTTCTTTGTTGCGCTCGCGGATACTGCTCATGACCCGGTTATTCCCTTGCCTGCATGGCGGTCGCGCATGTTAGCACCGGGTTCGCGCAGCGCTCAATGTTGACGGCCCGAAGCAGGATCGCAACGAGCCGGTTGCATCAGGCGCTCATCAATTCCTGGACTCGGGCAGCCAGAGCATCAATCGCAAACGGCTTGGTCAGTACCCGCATGCCTGGCCCGAGCTGCTCGTCACCAATGGCAGCGTTTTCTGCATAACCGGTGATGAACAGGGTTTTCAGATGCGGACGTACTTCGCGTCCCGCGTCGGCCATCTGTCGCCCGTTCATGCCACCGGGCAAGCCCACGTCGGTGATGAGCAGATCGATATGCACGTCCGAGCGCAGCAGTTTGAGGCCGGCCAGGCTGTCGGCCGCCTCGATCAGGGTATAACCCAGATCCCCGAGCGCGTCGGTGAGCAGCATGCGTACCGTCGGTTCGTCGTCCACGATCAGAATGGTCTCTCCAGACTGGGTAAACTCGAACGGCGCCTGGTGCACATCGCTCTCGTCTCTGGTCGCTGTACCGTCGTAACGTGGCAGATACAGGGATATCGAGGTTCCTTTGCCCACCTGCGACTGAATGCGCACCCGACCGCCGGACTGATTGGCGAACCCGTAAATCATCGACAGACCAAGACCGGTGCCCTGACCAATGGGCTTGGTGGTGAAGAAGGGGTCGAATGCCTTGGCGATGACATCGGGCGTCATGCCTGTGCCGGTATCGGTCACGCACAGCGACAGATAGTGACCCTCAGGCATATCGTGCATCCGCGCCACATCACCTTCTATCCATTGGTTGTTGGCCTCGATCGTGATGCGCCCGCCGTCCGGCATCGCGTCGCGGGCGTTGATACACAGATTCAGCAGCGCGTTCTCCAGCTGGCTTGCATCGACCAGCGTTGGCCATAGACCTATGGTGCCAATGGTTTCGACCACGATGCTGGGGCCTACCGTGCGCTGGATAAGGTCTGTCATGCCTTTCATCAGCCTGTTCACGTCGGTCGGCTGTGGGTCCAGTGTCTGGCGTCGGGAGAAGGCCAGAAGCCTGTGCGTCAAGGCCGCTGCGCGCTTGGCAGCGCCCTGTGCGGTGACGATGTATTTGTCTACATCGTTCCAGCGCCCCTGTGCAATACGGGTGTTCATCAATTCCAGAGCACCGGAAATGCCCGCCAGCAGGTTGTTGAAATCATGGGCGAGACCGCCAGTCAGTTGCCCCACAGCTTCCATTTTCTGCGACTGACGCAGCTTTTCTTCAGCCTGCATCAGTTCCGCAGTGCGTGCTGCCACGCGCTGTTCAAGCGTGTCGTTGAGCGAGCGCAGCGCTGCAGTGGCCCGGTCGCGCTCGGCCGCCACAGCACGTCGTTCATCGACGTTGATGAGCACGCCCGGGAAGCTCAGTGGAGTGCCGTCATCGGCACGGTCGACACGACCGTTCGCCTCGATCCAGTAGTAGAGGCCGTCGGCACGGCGGACCCGATACTGGTGGGCATAAACACGCCCACTGGTGATGACCGCGTTGATCGCATCGATCAAGCCTTGCTTGTCTTCGGGATGAACAGTGGCAATGACCTGTTCCAGACTCAAACCATCGAAGCCCAGAGCGGGGTCAAGACCAAACGCCTTGGCGAAGGCTTCGTCGACGGTAAAGCGGTCGGCCGTCAAGTCCCAATGCCAGGTACCGATAATCGCACCCGCGGCGAGGGCGAGCTGAACGCGGTCGACGTTCGCGCGTGCGACGGCTTCGCTGGTGCGCAATCGCTCCTCGGCGTTGCGTCTTTCCGTTACGTCACTGAAGATGACTGCAATCTGTCGATCAGCCGGTTCACCGACACGCACCGCTCTGACTTCAAACCAGCGCTCGAACGCCTTGGCGTAATTCTCGAAATTGGCAGGTTCGCCGGTTTTGGCGACATGGCCATAAGCCTCAAACCAGAAACGCTCCAGGTCTGGAGCAAACTCGGTCACCCACTTGCCACGCAAATCGACACCGGCCTGACGTTCAAAGGCAGGATTGACCTCGATGAACCGGTAGTCTACCGGGCTGTCGTCTGCATCGAACTTGACCTGAATGATGGCGAACGCTGCTTCGATGGTCTCCAGCATGGCTCTGGAGCGCTCTTCGCTCTGGCGCAGCGCGTTTTCTGCCTGTTGCATCTGTGACATGTCGAGCATCGCGCCGATCATGCGTACGGCTTTGCCCTCGTTGTTGCGTATCACATGACCACGGTCCAGGACATTGGCATAAGTACCATCGAATCGGCGAAAACGGTATTCATCGGTCCAGGCAGTGCCGCTGCCGTCAATCACTGCATGGATAGAGTGGTAAATGCGTGTCTGGTCGTCGGGATGGATCTGGGCTATCCACCAGTTACCGGAGGTGTCCAGTGTCGTCAGGGGGTGGCCGTATGCATGTTCCAGTGCGTCATTCCAGAGCACGTGGTTGGCGGTAAAATCCCAATCCCATATTGCGTCATTGGTAGCCTTGGCGGCCAACCGGTAACGTTCCTGGGCTTCTTCGGTTGCGCGTGCCACCAGATGCTCCCGGGTGCGGTCGCGCAGGATCTTGACGAAGCCAAGGTGAGTATTTTCCTCGTCATACAGCGGCATCATTTCGCCAGACGCCCAGAACAGCTGACCATCCCTGCGCAGGTGCCAGCGTTCGTCCGACGCTCGGCCGACGCTCAGAGCGAGTTGCATTTCATGTTCGATCCGGCCGCAGGCGCGGTCCTCCGGCGTGAAGAAACACTCCGCATCCTGCCCGACCATTTGTGCAGCGGACCAGCCTAACACCTGTTCTGCACCCGGATTCCAGTCGGTAATGGTGCCGTCTGGATCCGTGAGGATCATGGCAAAGTCCAGCGCGCTGTCAAAAGCCGCACGCTTGCGCGCCTCCCGGCTGGGCAGTGCTGCTGCGCCGTTTTCCGGCCCGGCGTCGATACCGGCTTCTTCAAGTGCTGCGCGCAGGTGCACGACCTGTGCTTCCAGCTCTTCTCTTGTCAGGTATTTCAGAGCGCCTCCGGCTCACACGTTAATTGTCTGCATGGTCGGGCAACTGCCCGTGGCTGCTTTTCGCACTGCAATCTCACTGTCGAGGTCGACGCTTGCCAGTGCCCCTAGCGTCCGAGTGTCAGGTGCCGTACTTTGGGTATGTCTCTCTATGGCTATCGACATACAGTCGGGCTTCGGTATGCATCGGCATGCGTGCGGGTTTCTTTAAAGGGCGTCAATATCGGTGCTCAGGCCTTTTTTCCGGGTTTCTTCCGGTCGCATGCTACGATTTATCCTTTCGTTGTGCGAACAGTGCCCTTCGTATGTCCGTGAATTCAAACAGTTCTGATACACCCGCCACAGTCAAGCAACCTGCGGTGAAGCGACGTCTTCCCAAAGGGGAGGTGCGCAAGGCAGAGATCATTCAGGCAGCCATGACCATCTTCGCCCGGGATGGCTATGCGGGGGCCTCGTTGTCTAACATTGCCAAGGTTGCAGGTCTCTCTCAGGTCGGATTGCTGCATCATTTCCCGACCAAACTGGTGTTGTTGCAAGCTGTTCTTGAACATAGGGATCAGTACGTTGCTGCCAGGCTACATGACGCCGGGCAAGTCGCTTCGCTGGAGGGGTTCATGGCCTTTCTGAAGCAGGTCATGAGTTTCAGCATCGAAGACGCCTCCGTCAGCCAGGCGCTGATGATCATCAACACTGAAAGTCTGTCGGTCACGCACCCTGCACACCGCTGGTTCAGTGAGCGTTTCCAGGTTGTGCACAGTCATCTTCAGACGCATCTGAATGTGCTGGCTCAGGCAGGTGAAATTCGCCAGGACGTTGATGTCAGGCAAATCAGCCTTGAGATAGTTGCGATGATGGATGGCATGCAGATTCAGTGGCTTCGATCGCCAGCAGATGTGCAGATAGACAGCGCATTTGCCAGGTTTCTCGAACGACTGGCGCAGGATCTGACAGGGCGCTGATCAACGATCAATCGCATGAGAGTAATCGGTGGTGGCATCGACCACCGATTACCGCTACTCAGAATGGCTGTTGCTTAGTAAGCCTGCTCTGCCTTGACTTGTACTGCCTTGCGCAGGGGGACTGGAAGGGGGTTTGAATCTCGTGTGGTCAGTTGCTCCGGATAAAGCGCTACTACCGTGCGGTCGAGTGCCAGGTTTTCCGAGTCCTTGCCCACCAGGACCTTGAACTTGCCAGGGTCGACGTTCCAGCTCACCGAATCGGGTGAGTAATAAGCGAAAGAACGCGAGTCCAGTTCAATCGTGACGGTTTTGCTTTCGCCTGGCTTCAGGTAAACCTTGGTAAAGCCCTTCAACTCTTTCTCCGGGCGATCAACCTGAGGCCTGGATGGCTGCACATAAAGCTGAGCAACTTTAAAACCTGCCTTGTCGCCAGTATTGGTGACCTTGAAAGAGGCCTGAATGGTCGCGCCCGGAGCCAATACGTTGCTCGACAGTTTCAGATCACTGTACTCGTACGTGGTATAGGAAAGCCCGAAGCCGAATGGATAGAGCGGTTTGGTGTGCTTCTTGTCGTAACCGCGATAGCCCAGGTACAGGCCTTCGCTGTAGGTCATTTCAACTGGAGGGTTGGCGCTGCTGAAATAGTACGGCACCGGGTTCGAGTAGGAAGCATAGCTGGGGTTGTCCTGCGCCTTCTTGTCCAGGGTGATCGGAAGCTTGCCCGACGGATTGACCTTGCCATACAGAATTTCGGCCAGTGCCTGACCACCCTGTTGCCCCGGATACCATGCGTGCAGAGACGCAGCTACCTTGTCAGCCCAGGGCTGCATATCCATACCACCGCCACCGTGCAGTACGACGATGGTTTTGGGGTTGGCTTTCTGAATGAAGCTGATCAACTCGGACTGGAATTGCGGCAGTTCGAACGGCCGATCAAGCGACTCACCCTCGTATTCGAAGTTATTGCCGGCGGCTACCACGACAGCGTCGTAATCCCCCAGGTTCTTCGGTGGACGCAACGATGCCCAGCTCATCTGCACACCGTTCATGCCGCCCAGTACCGGAGTGAAGTTGCCTTTAAGCCGGCGATATTCCAGGCGCACGTCGTACTCGGTACCAGACCGACGACTTCGGGTTCAGGCTCATCTGTGAAAGGTATTCCACGTTGGATGTATTCGACGCCAGTTGCTTGAGGCCGCTCAGTTCAGTGACATAGCTTGCGGGCGCCGAATAAGCCGTACCAAACGGCGCGGTCGGCGTCTGCATGGCCAGATCACCAATGACCGCTATCTTTGCGTTTCTGGACAGTGGCAGCAGAGGCTTGTTTCCGTCTACCGGCTGGTTGCGCAGCAGGACTATCGACTCTCTGGCCACGTTCAATGCGGCCAGTTGCCCGTATTCACGGTGCTCCAGCGGTTGCGCCTTGTTGATTCCCTTGTCAAAACCATAGCTGACCAGTGCTCTCAGGTTTCTGCGCACCTTGTCATCAATCACGTTCTGATGCAGTTGACCATTCCAGACATAAGGCAGCAGTTTGGCTTCAGTAAACTGAAGGCCGCTGGGCATGTCGATATCGGTACCCGCCCAGGCGCCTTTGAAGGCGTCCTGAACCGAGTTGAAATCGCTCATGACGTTACCTTGAAAACCCCATTGGCCTTTCAGGATGTCGGTGATGAGGTGGTGGTTTTCACACGCATATTCGCCGTTGATCTTGTTGTAGCCGCACATGATCGAGGCGATATTGGCGTTCTTGACCAGTGACTCGAAGCCAGGCAGATACAGCTCTTGCATCGCTCGCTCGTCAATCTTCACATCCAGATAATGACGGTTCGCTTCCTGCTCGTTCATCAGGTAGTGCTTGGCGGCCGCCTGGACGCCTTGCACCTGAATGCCGTTGGTCACGGCAGGCGCCAGTACGGCACCGAGAAACGGGTCTTCGCCGCTCATGTACTCAGCCGCTCGCCCGTTGAAAGGCGTACGGTAGAGGTTGATGGCTGGCGAGAGCATTTGCTGCCCACCTGCTATGCGGGTTTCGTAGCCGATAGCCAGACCGAATTCCTTGGCCCGGTTGATGCTCCAGGTGGCTGCGAGTGCTGACGGGGAAGGGTACTGCGCACCGAACGTCTTGCCGCCAACCAGCACGCCCATTGCCGAATCGTAGGCGACCGTACCCTGCAGGTTGAACTTGTCCAGCTTCGGAATCATCCGGCCGTCGTCAACGCGCGAGAAATTGATTTTTTCCGATTGCGTCATGTTGTCCAGCATTGCGCCTACGCGCGCTTCGACTTCATTGCCTGTCATCGGCGTCACAGCGAACACGCTGCCTGCCTGGGCGATACCGAGCGCCAGCAGGCTCAGGCCCAGGCCTTGTTTGATCATGGACACGGAGTTATTCCTTACGTCATTCATAGGTTGATCGGTTGCAGTCATTGGGTCACTCAGTGGTCTTCACTGCCGGCAGGGGCGTCAGCAGTGTCGATCGGCGCATCCACCACCGTTTGCGCGCCATTGGGCGTTTTCTGTACGGCAGCGTCGGCACCGGTGATCTGCTCACGCTGAGCGTCGACCTCTGCGCGGCGCTCGCTCGACGTGGATGGCAGCGGGTTCTGCCTGTCAGCGGCAGACACCGGCAGGGCGGCAAGGGACATCAGTAAAGTGGCAACAACAGGCAGCAGGGGGCTGGCCATCGGGAGAGTCTCCAAATAGAAATATGAAACAGGCAGACAGGCAAGTCGGCAGCTCGGGGCGGCCGACAGGTTCTTCAAAACGTGCGTGACAAGCAGAAAATTGCTGAACGGTAAAATACACGAATACAATTTTATATATTTGATGGTATGTAAATTCAGGTATCAACTATACGGATTTAACTTTGATTTAATCCCATAAAATTCATATTTACGGCAATAAATTAGTGTTTTTTACTATTTTATAGAAATTAATATTCTTTTTTTAAAGCAGAGTGCTCACTCTGTTTTTGACATTGACTACGGTTTTCCATGTGGCCGCGTGCTGATGAGGACAAGTATCGCTGCCGCCTGAATACTGGCAGCAAGTGCCAGCGCTATCAGGTCGCTGTCAGGCCCGTTGAATAAAGTCCGGACACCACCGAAGAGTGCTGGCGCAAAGGCGTAGCAGTCTTGAGCTATGGCGACGATCAACGTCACCACGCGCGCAACCTGATGCCTGGGAAATTCCGCTTGGGCAATTAGCGGAGGCAGTGATGTCGCATTGCCGATACCCACACCGAAAAGAATCATGCCGGCACATAACAGGGCAGGGCTTGTGCCTATAAACATCAGCACCACACAGCCCAGGCACTGGCAGGCGTAACTCAGGCAGGCGACGTGGCGTCGACAGGTGCCTGGCGCTAATAGCCTGCTGGACAGAAATCTGCCGAAGATAGCGCTGCAGGTAGCGACACCCATGGCCATACCTGCGGTCTGCTGTGTGACGTGATCAATACAGCAGCAGGAATAATTGGCTGATCAGGCCGATCTGCGCAAACAGCCCGAGCGACATGGCTGCCGCCAGCGTAAGGAATGGTCGGTTACTCCGTAACGTTAAGGGCGCAGTGTCCTGGAATGGAGGCAGGTCAGTGGTTATCTGCAGAATGCCGTCGGGCTGCTGACCCAGATGTTCAGGCCTGAAGCGGAACACACCGAAAGCGAGGAGCGCGATCACACCTGTTGAAAGCACACCCACCACGACCGCAGCAAGGCTGAACCCGAACCGGTCGATCAGGTACACCCAGCCCGATGAAAAGACTACACCGCCGATGCTCGCGCCGTTATAGGCCATCGCCAATGCGCCAGGGCGCTTGCTGACAAACCATGGCGAGATGGTAGCGTTGACCGCTGCCGCGCCCATGGTTACCCAACCGAATCCGCTCAGCGCCGCGGCGATGAACAATTGCCAGGGCTGATTGGCGATCGACCAGCCGTACACACCGACAGCAAGGGTTGCCGCCCCTGAAACCGTAATCCACGGGAGGCCATACCTTTTGTACAACACAGGCAGGTTGACCACGACCAACGTACCTGCCAGAAAATGTACCGTGACCGCAGCCGAGCACAGCGCGGTCGACCAGCCGGTTCTATGAATCACGGCATACATGAATATCGGCGGACCGTAAAAGCCTATGCCCCAGCCAAACACAGCCATCAGAAATGTAGCAGCGACGACTTTTCTGCCAAAAAAACTCGATTGATGCATAGGTGAATCCCTTCAAGTGGTTTGGCAGCAGTATGATGACCGCCTACGAGAAAACTTCAGGGATGGCTGAACTATGGATGTTGAAGCCGCAGACCTCTCGCTGGCGGCAGTGGCGGGTGCCATTGCTGACCCAGCACGATCCCGAATGCTTTGCGCGCTACTGGACGGGCGCGCACGAACCGCGACCGAGCTGGCGGCGCTGGCCGATATAGGCGCATCGAGTGCCAGCGGCCATTTCGCGCGTTTGCGTGAGCAGGGGCTGGTGGAAATGCTCGTACAGGGCCGGCATCGTTACTATCGACTGACCAATGCGCAGGTGGCGCAAGCGCTGGAAGCCTTGCTGTTACTGACTCAACACAGCGCTGCGCCCTTCAAACCCAACACGCCTTCGGCCTTGAGACAGGCTCGAACCTGTTACGACCACTGCGCCGGTGAAGTCGCCGTCAAGTTGCACGACGCCTTACTGAAGGCCGGCTGGTTAAATGAGCAGGGCAAGGACTATGTGATCAGTGAGCGGGGTGTCGAATCACTGAATGCGCTGGGCATCGATGTGGACGCAGTACGTCAGCAACGCAGACGTCTGGCCTACGCCTGTCTGGATTGGAGCGAACGCGCCCCGCACATTGGTGGCGCTCTGGGGGCGGCGCTGCTGGAGCTGATGCTCACGCGCGGCTGGGTAAGCCGCCATCTGGACTCCAGAGCACTGAAGCTGACGGCCAAAGGGGTGGGCGGTATGGCGAAGGTGTTTGGGGTGTGAGGCGTGAGGTGTGCAATTGATAACCTAGGAGGGTGTAGACAAAATAAATTAAACTTTCACTCCCTTGTCTGAATAGCCCTCAAGCCATGCCTAAAACCGGACGTCCTCGCTCGATTGCCGCCGAGCACTATCCCGTGCTGGTGAAACTCGCTCATGCACAGCCCTATTCCAGCCAGGCCGAATTGGCGCTCGTATTCTTCGCCGAAACCGGTATCACTGCGCATCCCGACACCTTTGCAAAAGCGTTGAAAATGGCAGGGATTACGCGTGTAAAGCAGCGGGCCAAGGGAAGTTTTCAGTCACCTGAACCTAATAAAGCCTATGGCTACAATGAAACCCACCGCCGCCAACTGCCGGAGCAGCTATATCCGAGTTGCTTGACAGATACCGAGTGGGCACTGGTCGCCGACCTGTTTGAAAGCCAGGGCGGACGAGGAGTGCCACCGCTTCACTCTCGGCGCACGTTGCTGGAAGCCTGTTGCTATGTCGTACGCACGGGGTGCTCATGGCGAATGCTACCCCGCGATTTTCCTCATTGGGACAATGTCTACAAAACGTTCCGCCGGTGGAGCGCTCAAGGCAAGTTCGAGCAAATGCATGATCGCTTGCGAGCTCAATGGCGTGAGCGGGAAGAACGCGCTGACAGCCCGTCAGCAGCGATCCTGGATTCACAGTCGACCCGCAGTTCTCCTCAAGGCGGTGACAGCGGCTACGACGCAGGCAAAAAAGTGAAGGGGCGTAAACGAAGTCTGATTGTCGATACATTGGGCCTGCTGCTGGCTGTCAGTATCAGTGCTGCAAGCGTGCAGGATCGTGACGCGGCGGATGATGCGGTGGCGTACTCGAAGGAAAAATATCCGTCACTGAGCACGCTTTTTGTTGATAGTGCGTACGCAGGAAAATGGGCACAGCGCACCCATCAACTGCACGCTATCGATGTTCAAGTGATCCGTGGCCCGAATAACAGAAGAACAGGGCAATGGCACTCTGAACAAGGCGATCTATTTTCCGTGGAGCCTGTTCAGACTGGATTTGTGGTCATGCCCAAGCGATGGGTAGTGGAGCGAACTCATGCCTGGAATGAGAGAGCTCGGCGACTGATCATGCATCATGATTGCCTTTTTGCGGTAAGCGAGGCATGGGTTTGGTTGGCCGAGGCTCGAATACTCGCGCGCCGACTCACTACATGATTTTGTCTACACCCTCCTAGATGCACGTTTTTAAGCAACAGGGAGGTTTCATGTGTGCATCAGCGGAAAAATCTGAAAGGTTTGGGAAGTATAAGTCGATATTAGTAATGCCATGCTTATATTTGTTCATTGCGATCTTGATTGTAAGTGATAAATATGTATCTACGCTTGTACCCTTGAAGTTTGAGGTTTCATCGGGTACTTATTCAACGGTGAGTGTAGGGAGGGACACATTTATAAGTCTTGCGGGGCCTGATTCAGAACGGCTGTTCACATGTTCGCTTGGAATGATCGGTTATAGCAATTGTTTGGATGACGTGAGAAGTCGCGGGTCAATCGGTATGCCGACAACCATACAATGGTACAGGCAAAGCATTTTTTCAAATAAAAAAGGTAACAAAGTAGCCAGTATAATTGTAAATGGTGAAGAGGTGCTGACACATGAAATGACGCGCCAGCGGTCGAAGAGAGCTTTGATATCAGCGCTTCGGCTTCACGGTATAGGACTATTGATAGTGTGTTTTATATCGTTGGCTTTAAATAAATTATCAAGTAAGAATTTGAGTGAATCAGGCAACGATTAAGAATGTTTCGGAGGCGCGTTGTTTTTAGGGTCACTGCAGTAGTAAGAATTGCCTGAGCGGGTTGATGGGTTTCGGCGCCAGTATTCAAGCAACGGATATCGCTGTAAATGCTTCTGGCATCGACAGGGTGCTCAGTCCTGTGAGCAGCATCGACAAGAACACTATCAAAAGCTGGTTCGCCCAAGGCAGTGGTCGTTACCAGCGCCTATATGAGGGATTTCGTAAACTTCGGCGAAATCCCTCAAGGCTCTTCAGTTAGCGGGTCCTCACAATATTTAATGACCGACCATTAATTTTTATGAGCAGGCTGCAAAACATAGCAATCTTGTTTGCTCAAAAGCTGTACTTGGCCGTCAACGCATAGCTGCGCGGGTTGCCGTAGACGTCGGTGGAGCCCCATACCGAGCTTGCGCCAATCGCCGTGTAGTAGGTGCGGTCAAAGATGTTGTTGGCGTTCAGTTGCAAGTCGAGGTTCTTGCTCACCTGATACCCCGCCATCAAGTCTGCGACGGCGTAGCTGCCTTGTTCCAGGCGATAGCTTCCATCGGTGAGCGCGATGTCGTTGTACATGCGGCTCTGCCAGTAGACGTTGCCGCCGACGCGCATCTTTTCCAGTGCGCCTTGCAGGCGGTAGACGGTCGATACCTTGAACAGGTGCTCAGGTGTGTCGGTGTTGAATTGCTGGTTCTTGTTCGCCGGATCGGTGTCCTTGAGGTAGTGGGTGCGGGCATAGGTGTAGCCTGCGCCGACTTGCCAGTTCTCGGTCAGCGCGCCTTGCAGTTCTATCTCGATGCCCTGACTGCGTACCAGACCGGCTGCGTCGTAACAGGTCAGGACCGCGCAGCCCGCTTGGGTCGGTGACTCGGTCTTGAGGTTTTTCTGGTCGATCCGGAACACTGCCAGGCTGGCATTGAGGGCGCCGTTGAAATATTCGCCCTTGATGCCGACTTCATAGTTTTCGCCCACGACGGGGTCTAGCACCTTGCCAGACAAGCTTTGCGCGCTCTGTGGCTGGAAGACATCGGTGTAGCTGGTGTACAGGGAATGATGTTCATCCAGCTTGTAGATCAGCCCCGCGTAGCGGGTCAGATTGCGGGTGACCTTGTAGTCTTCATCGCCAGAGCGATCGTCGTAGTCGTACCAGTCCAGACGGCCGCCGAGGATCAGGGTCAGCGGGTCGGCCAGGCTCAGACGTGTAGTGAGGTAAATCGCGTCCTGAGTGGCGATGCTATGCGTCTTGCCATCGCGGACGAAGTCCGGCTTCGGCGCGCCAATCGGCAGTCCTGTGTCGTAGGGGCTGTATTCCTTGCTGGTCTTGTCGTACACGCGCCTGCTGGTGCCGACCACCACTTCATGGGTGCGCCCAAACGCTTCGACCGGTCCGCTGGCGTAGACATCGAACGCAGTCTGCTGCTCCTCAGGCTTGGACTGATAGGCCGTCGTTTCCAGCGGGCCGTTGTAGCGCGACAGGTAAGTGCCTGAAAACAGGCCGTCCAGCGACGAGCTCGAGCCTGCTACGCGTAGTTTCCAGTCGTTGTCGAAACGGTGCTCCAGCTCACCGAACACGGTGTCTATGCGGATTTTCTTGTTTTCCCAATCCGAGCCGGAATAGGTCGAACGCGGCAGGTTCAGGTGATGGCCGTCAGTGCCGAGTGGGAGGCCGCCCCAGAAGTAATTGGTCTGATCTTCCTGACGAGACAAGCCCAGAGTGGCGGTCGTCGCATCGTTCAGATCGGCCTCCACAACCCCGTAGAAAACGCCGTGATCGCTTTTTTCCTTGTCGCGGAAACTGTTGGCATCCTGGTAGGAACCGACTATTCGGCCGCGTACCGTGCGGCTATCGTTCAGTGGTCCGGAGGCATCGAATACGCCGCGGTAGTCGTCCCAGCTCCCGACCGTGCCGGTGAGGGTGACCTGTGGAACGGCGGTAGGGCGTTTGCGCACCATATTGATCGCCGCTGAAGGGTTGCCAGACCCTGTCGCCAGGCCTGTAGCGCCTCTGATCACCTCGACATGATCGAACATGGCCAGGTTGGGCTGAACGCCTGCCGTGTAGCCCGAGTATGAGGCGGGCAGGCCGTCGTACATGATGTTGTCGATGTCGAAACCGCGAGAGGTATAGGTTTGCCGACCCGGTCCGCTGGACTGGTCCAAAAACAGACCTGGGGTGTATTTCCCCACGTCGTTGATGCTGGTCATGGCCTGGTCGTCCATGCGCTGACGAGTGACGACGGTCACAGCCTGCGGGGTTTCGCGGATGGTCAGCGGCAATTTGGTCGCTGTCTGCATCGGGCCCGTGGTGTAGGACTGACTGTCTTCGGTAGTAGAGCCAAGTTGGTCGCTGCTGATTTGCGTCGCGCCCAGCTCCATTGTCGTCGCCGATGACGCTTCTGTGGCTTGCGTTTCAGCGCCGTAGGCAGCCTGAGAAGTTGCGATCCAGATGCCCATTGTCAGCAGGGCAGGGGTAAAAAGAAAACGGCTTTGCGATTGCTGGCCCGGCATGAACCCGACACTCCCTGAAGCCGTCCTTGGCTGAATGATAATAATGTTGATAACTTTTCGCATTATTGTGGCAGGTTGTTTCTGTCAGAAAAAGACATTGCGAACAAATAGTTAACAAAATTTTCACATTTCCACTGCGAGCACAGGTGCCTCTGTGCCGTACATCAGATGAGCTTTTGGCAGCGCTATCGGTCTTGAAGAGAGGGATCAGGCAGGCATTTTTCCAGCTGTGGAATTGCCCATTCGACGAATGCCTTGACCCGTGGCGAGAGCTGCAAGGCGTGCGGATAAACCAGTTGAATCGGCAGATCTGCCGTTTCGAAGTTATTGAGTACCCTGATCAGGCGACCGTCAGCCAGTTCATCTGCAACCTGGTAATGTATCAGCCGGGTCACGCCCAGACCCTGTATGCAGGCCAGGCTGGCGGCGCGGACCTGATTACAGACCAGTCTGGGTGTGATGTCCTGTATCAACTCTTTACCCTGATGCCGGAAGTACCACTGCCGGCCGTGCGAAGCCAGCGTAATGCACGCGTGCTCAGGCAGGGATTTCGGGGTGTCCAGCAGCGGGGCGGTGCGCAGGTAGCCCGGGCTTGCGCAGCTCACCAGCCGGGTCGCCCCGATCCTGCGCGCGACCATCGCCGAGTCCGGGAGATGGCCGATGCGCAACGCCAGATCAAGGCGCTCGTCGAGCAGAGGCACGATCTGGTCATTGAGGTTCAGCTCGACGTTGATGTCCTGATGCTCGCTGAGAAAGGCGTTTACCAGCGGAGCGATATAACGCTGCCCGAACTCGACAGGTGCCGTCACCCGAAGCAAGCCCCGCACGATGCCGTCGCGGCCATCAAGGCGCTGTTCCATATCATCGAAGTCCGCGAGCATGCGCCGGGTCCAGCGCAAATACTCCTCGCCCTCATCGGTCAGAGCCATGCGCCGCGTGCTGCGGTTCAACAGGCGTACGCCCAGATGACTTTCCAGAGCGGCCAGGGAGCGGACCAGCGACGCAACCGATTGCCCGGTGACATCCGCCGCCGAACTCAGACTGCCGCTGTCGACGATCCGCGCGAAATTGGCCATTGCCTTGAGCCTGTCCATTGCCACCTTCTGATTTGTGCGATTAGTGCATAGGTCTTGTCAGGTCCGCAGCATAGGTGAAAACGCTGCCGTGGCCGACACTTGCGAAACTGCTTCCAACCGGAGTTTCAACCTCATGAGTCTGCAACCCAACCCCGCCCGGATTCTCGCATACGACCACATCGGTATTCGCGTCAGCGACCAAAACCGCGCACTGGCCTTCTATCAGGCCCTTGGTTTTGTCGAGAGTGCGCGTTTTCCACGTTACGAAGCCAACGAGATGCTCAGCCCGGACGGCGTGCGCATCAACCTGATCTTCAATGGCGTTCGCGTGCCCCGTGCTCACAACGTGTTGCTGGATGCCCCGCTGAAACTACCCGGCATGACGCACCCGGCGTTTATCGTCGATGACTTGCAGGCGCTAGAGCGCTGGCTCGACGCGCAGGGAATTGTCGTCACTGAAGGGCCGCACCCCATCGGCCCGCGACGAATTGCACTGTTCATCCGCGACCCCGATGGCAACGTTCTGGAATTCAATCAACTCGTCGATGGAGACACACAATGAAACTGTACGATCTGCAAGCCTCCGGCAACTGCTACAAAGTCCGCCTGTTCGCTGCCCTGGCCCATATCGAGCTTGAAGTGGTCGCGGTGGACTTTCTGAACGGCGAGCATAAAAAGCCACCACTGTCTGACCTCAATCCTCTGGGCGAATTACCTGTTCTACAAGATGGTCCGGTCGTCCTGCGCGACTCGCAGGCCATTCTGATTTACCTCGCTGGCGAATATGGCGGCCTGGCGTGGTGGCCCGCTCACCCTCAAGGCCAGGCCGAAATCGCCCAATGGCTGTCGTTCGCCGGCAACGAGATCCAGCACAGCCTTTGCGCGGCGCGACTGGTGCAGAAATTCGGCGCTGCGCTGAACAAGGCCGAGGCCCTGCAGAAATCGTCTGTTGTGTTGGGGCTACTCGACAAACACCTTGAACAGCATGACTGGCTGGCAATGGGGCGGCCTACGATTGCCGAGTGTGCGGTTTATCCGTATGTGGTGCTGGCACCGGAAGGCGGTGTGGAGCTGGGGGCGTATCCGAGTGTTTTGCGGTGGGTTGAACGGGTGGCGGGGCTGGCGGGTTACCAGTCGGTTTGATTCGGGCCGGTGGCCTGGCATTGATCGTGTAGGTGCCTGCCAGTTGGCAGGACACCACTCGGCCATCGCAGCTGTACCTGCGACAACCATCACAGGTAACTCATCGAAAAACGCTATGAAAATCTTGTACATGAAATTACATTGGTACAAGTTTTATGGCTGCGGAGCATCGGATAGCTGGACCTGATGTGCTGGCTGCAGCCTGACGCCACAGCTTTTCAGATCCTTGCAGACGCCATGCGGAGCCTCTTCCATTGACCCAAGCCCCTCGTCTCCACCTTGTCCTCGGCGATCAGCTTTCCTTCGAACTCGCGTCCCTGAAAGACCTGAACCCAGAGCGCGATACGGTCCTGCTGGTCGAAGTGATGGAGGAGGCGAGCCATGTGCCGCATCATCCGCAGAAAATCGTGCTGATCTTCAGCGCCATGCGTCATTTTGCCGAGGCGCTGCGTGAGCGCGGCGTTCGGGTGCAGTACGTCACGCTCGACGATCCGCAGAACACAGGCTCAGTGCCGGGTGAGTTGCGGCGCTGGCAGGCCCTGCTGCAAGCCAAAGAGCTGCACGTCACCGAGTGCGGTGACTGGCGGCTGGAGCAGTCGATCAAGGACAGCGGGTTGCCGATTCAATGGTATGCCGATACGCGCTTTCTCTGTTCCCGCGAAGAATTTTCGTCGTGGGCGCAGGGTAAAAAGCAGTTGCGCATGGAGTTCTTCTACCGGGAGATGCGGCGCAAGAGCCGGTTGCTGTTGAATGGCGATGGCACACCGGTGGGCGGTGCCTGGAATTTTGATGCGGAAAACCGCAAGGCGCTGCCCAAGGGCGTCGCTGCGCCTTACCCGATGCGCTTCTCGGCAGACGGGATCACTCGCGACGTGCTGACACTGGTAGCTGAACGTTTTGCCAGTCATTACGGTTCGCTGGATGATTTCGATTACCCGGTGACGCATGTCGATGCTCAGGCGCTGTGGGACTACTTTCTCGATTTCGGGCTGGCCGGTTTCGGCGATTATCAGGACGCAATGGCCACTGATGAGCCGTTTCTGTTTCACGCGCGGATCAGCGCTGCGCTGAACATCGGCCTGCTGGATCTGCGCCAGATCTGCAGTGACGTTGAGTCCGCGTACTGGTCGGGCAGGGTAGCGCTGAATGCCGCCGAAGGTTTCATTCGCCAATTGATCGGCTGGCGGGAATATGTGCGTGGCGTTTACTGGCTGAAAATGCCCGAGTATGCCGATGGCAACCTGTTCGGTAACAGCAGGCCGCTGCCGGAGTTTTACTGGACCGGCGAAACGATGATGAACTGCATGAGTCAGGCGATCGGCCAGAGCCTCAAGCATGCCTATGCCCATCATATTCAGCGCCTGATGGTGACCGGCAACTTTGCGCTGCTTGCCGGTATCGTGCCGAACCAGATCTGCGAGTGGTATCTGGCGATTTACATGGACGCTTTCGACTGGGTCGAGCTGCCCAATACGCTGGGCATGGTCATGCACGCCGATGGCGGCTATCTGGGCTCCAAGCCCTACTGCGCCAGCGGCCAGTACATCAAGCGCATGTCTGACTACTGCCGTGGCTGCGCTTACAAGGTCACTGAAAGCACGACTGACGATGCCTGCCCGTTCAATGCGCTCTACTGGCATTTTCTGATGCGCCATGGCGATCTTTTGCGGCGCAACCAGCGTATGGGCATTATTTACAAGAACCTTGATCGCATGGCTGAACCCAAACAGCAGGCGCTGTGGGAGCGAGGCGAGGCATTGCTGGCCAGGCTCGATGCCGGAGAGGCACTTTGAAAAAGAGTGAACTGCCGGTCAAAACCTGTGTGGTCTGCGGGCTGCCGTTTACCTGGCGCAAGAAGTGGGCGCGCTGCTGGGATGAGGTGCTTTATTGCTCTGAGCGTTGCCGGCGAAACAAGCGCACTGCAAGCCAGTAGCGTTTTCAAAATATTTCGAAATGAAAAGTGCTGAACTATCGCTTCGCCAGCATGATCCTTTTCTATGCGCATTCAGCGCGACCCCGACAGGCGAGTGCATTCGCACTGAGCATTGATCCAGGGTCGCCGAACGAAAAGGAGCCGTCATGACCGTAACCACCCATCCCGTCTACCGATATACGCCAGGCCCGCTACACGCGACCTTGCTTGCAGGAACCGTTCCTCTGTTTCTTGGCGGATTGCTGAGCGACATCGCCTACTACCAGACCTTTCAGATTCAGTGGAGCAACTTTGCCGCCTGGCTGATTGCCGGAGGCTTGCTGTTCTGCGGGCTGGCGTTGCTGTTCGCGCTGGTCAATCTAGTGCGTGCGGATCACAAGGCCGGTCGTCCCGTGGTGTACTTTCTGTTGTTGCTGGTCACCTGGGTGCTGGGTCTGGTCAATGCTTTCGAGCATGCTAAAGACGCTTGGGCGGTCATGCCGTCTGGCTTGATCCTGTCGGTTATCGTGACCGTACTGGCCGGTGTTGCGACATGGACAGGGCTGACCAGCCTGCGTTCGGGAGGTGCAGAATGAAGCACTCTCACGCACTGACAGTATTGAGCATGGCGCTGCTGCTGAGCGCCTGTGGTGGCGAAGCGGACAGTACCCAGGCACGCGGGCCGGACCCGAAACTACCGGAACCGCAACGTGGCCTGTTGCCGAGCATGAAGATTGCCGAGCCCGTTGCATGGGGCGATCAAAAGCCGACCGTACCCGAGGGGTTCAGCATCACTGCGATTGCCACCGACTTGAGCATTCCGCGCCAGTCCCTCGTGTTGCCGAACGGCGACATCCTCATCGCCGAAGGTCGCGGCGGCAGTGCTGCCAAGCTCAAGCCCAAGGATGTGATTGCCAGCGTCATCAAAGCCCAGGGCAATACCAAGGTCAAAGGCGGCAATCGCCTGACCTTGCTGCGCGACGCGGACGGTGACGGCAAGTACGAGCTGAAGACAGTCTTTGCCGAAAACCTCAATGCTCCTTATGGCTTGGCGTTTGCCGATGGCAAGCTGTACGTGGCCAATCAGGACGCGCTGGTTCGCTTCGATTATCAGGACGGTCAGACCAAGGCCAGCGGTGAGCCGGTCAAGGTTACCGATCTGCCTTCGGCGATCAACCACCACTGGACCAAGGCAATGACTGTCAGCCCTGATGGTCGCTCCCTGTATGTTGGCAACGGCTCGAATAGCAACGTGACCGAGCGTGGCATGGAAGTCGAAATCGATCGCGCGATGGTCTGGCAGATCGACGCCGCAACCGGTGCCCACAAGCCTTATGCGACCGGTCTGCGTAACCCGACCGCGTTGACGATTCAGCCGGGTACCGGGCAGTTGTGGACGGTGGTCAATGAGCGTGACGAGTTGGGCCCGGACCTGGTTCCCGATTACCTGACCTCGGTGAAGGAGGGCGCGTTCTATGGCTGGCCGTATAGCTATTGGGGCCAGAACGTAGACACGCGTGCCCAGCCACAGAACCCGGCCAAGGTCGCTGCGGCGATCAAGCCGGATTACAGCCTGGGTTCGCACGTTGCCGCCCTGGGTGTGGATTTCTCCATCCCGGCCATGGGTGACAAGTTCGCTGACGGCGTCTTCGTTGGCGAGCACGGCAGCTGGAACCGCGATAATCCGGTTGGCTACAAGGTCATCTTTGTGCCGTTCAGCAATGGACGTCCTGCGGGTGAACCGGTGGACTTCGCAACGGGTTTCCGTGGTGCTGATGGCAAGACTCGCGGGCGGCCGGTAGGCGTGACGGTTGATCCGAAGGGCGCGCTCATCATCGCCGACGACCTGGCCAACACCGTCTGGAGAGTGACCCGCAACAAGTAGGTCACGACTGCCTGAGTGAGCGTTCCCATGCTCTGCATGGGAACGCCTTTCGTGACGCTCTGCGTCACCGACGAAACCTCGACGCAGAGCATCGGCCTGATAGCCAGTTTCCGCAGAAATTATCGCGGGTCGTTGACACAGAATTTCTCTCGCAAGGTGGCTTCGTCAACGCTTTACACGGTAGGGTTACGCGCATCCACGCGCTGGCCCGACGGGTCAGCTGCTGACATCACCGAATTCTGGAACCGCTGTGAGTCGTTTTGAAACTGCTGGAAACCTCGTAATAAAACCCGCTTCATGGTGGGCTGTAGGCAGTGTATCCCTTGGATCATTCGCTACCGTCACTACTGAATTTCTCCCTGTCGGGCTGCTGCCCGATATTGCTCGTGACCTGGGAACCAGCATCAGCCAAGCGGGCTTGATGATGGCTGTCCCCGGCATCCTCGCGGCCATTTCAGCACCTTCCTGTATCGCTCTGTTCAGTCATGTTGATCGCAAGCGCCTGCTGCTGGGGCTGCTGTCGATATTGCTGGCGTCCAACCTGATCGTGGCGCTGTCGACGCACTTCTGGCTGACGCTTGCCGGCCGGGTCCTGCTTGGCTTCGCACTGGGAGGTTTCTGGACGATTGCCGGTTCGCTCGGGCCTCGTTTGAGGCCCGGCAAGGAGGGCGTAAAGGCCACCGCGTATGTGCTGGCGGGCGTCTCGATCGGCACTGTTGCCGGTATTCCGGCTGGCACGTTGATCGGTGAAGCCTTCGGCTGGCGGGCGGCATTTGAAACAGCGGCAGTGGTCACGGTTGCGATAGGGCTGTTGATCGCAGCGTTTTTACCGGCGTTACCGGGCGAGCGCTCTGCCGGCATCAGTCAGATGCTGTCGCTGGCTGGCAAGCAACGCATTCGTCGTATGTTCGCCGCCGCACTGTTGATCTACGTCGGGCACTTCGCGGCTTACACCTACCTCGCGCCCTTCGTGCAGGAGTTCGCGCATATCCAGGGGCAGGCCCTGGGAGCATTGCTCTTCGCCTTCGGTCTGGCAGCGGTGGCAGGGAATCTGGCCGGGGGAGCCCTGGCAGCCAGAAGCGCGCCGTCCTCGGTGCTGATCATGACCCTACTGATGCTGGGATCGTTGACCGCATTGCTGATGTTTGTCAGCAACCCGTGGCTGCTATGGCCGGTGATTCTGGTCTGGGGGTTCGCTTTCGGGATGATCCCCATCACCACGCAGATCTGGTGTTTCGAGGCCTCCAATGACCGCGTGGAGGGTGTTCAGGCGTTACTGGTCTGTGTGGTGAATCTGTCAATTGGCGGTGGGGCGTTCATCGGCGGCGTGGTGTCCGGTCGGGCCGGCTTTACCGCCGCCATAGTCATCGGTGCGGTATGTGCCGCGCTGTCCATGTTCACCGTTGCGCTGGCGATACGTAGCTCCAGGTCGGTCATTTGCACAGACTGATTTGCCGCTAATGAGGTATCCGGCGATGCAGCATCCATCGCCGAATACCTGCTCACACCGTCAGCCTGCGTTGAAAAACGCGACCTTGCGGGTAAGGCGATCTGCAAGCTGTGCCAGCTCTTCGCTGGCGCTTGCCACCTGCTGCGATCCATTGGCGGACTTGAGTGTCGAGTCGTGAATGCTGTTGATGTTCATGGCAACGTCTTCTGCCACCGAGCTTTGCTGAACCGCAGCGCTGGCGATTTGCGCATTCATGTGATTGATCGCGCCCACTTCCTGATTGATTCTGGACAGAGCACTTTGTGCGTTGCGTGTCTGGTCAACGGCGCGATTGACCAGTTCGCAGCTGTCGCGCATGTTCTGCGCCGCAGTTTCAGTACCGCCTTGCAGCGTGCTGATCATGTTTTGAATTTCCTGGGTCGACTGCTGGGTACGATTCGCCAGGGAACGAACTTCATCGGCGACGACCGCAAAGCCTCTGCCGTGCTCACCCGCACGGGCTGCTTCAATGGCCGCATTAAGCGCCAGCAGATTGGTTTGCGAGGCAATCGAGTTGATCACCTCGATCACCGTTTCGATCTGCTCGCTGTGCCTGGACACCTGCTCCACAGTATTTGTTGTTTCAGTCAGCGTGGCCGCCAGTTGCTCGATGGCAGTGGTAGTGCCTTCGACGAGTCGGTTACCGGTCGCCACTTCGCTGTCTGCCAAACGTGCAGCATCTGCCGCCTGTGCTGCATAACCCGAGACTTCATTGACCGTGGCGGCCATCTGGCTGATGGCGGTCGCCACCTGTTCGGCTTCACGGGTCTGCACCATGATCTGGGTATTGTTGGCAGAGGAGGCCGCCGACAGCACGGTGGATGACTGGCTGACCTCCTGGGCAGCCGTCCTCACCTCGGTGATGGTTTCCGAGAGACGAGTCAACGCGATTTTCAGTACGCCCATGACACTGTCGGGATGCGCGGTGGTGATGGTTTGCTGCAGATCGCCGGCCGCCAATCGTCGAATGGCCTGCGCAACCTCTACAGGCTCCGCGCCAAGCGTCTTTTTCACAAAGCGAATGATGAAAACCGACAGCACGATACTCAGCAGCACGGCGAAAGCCGTTGCCAGCAGCATCAGGCCACGGAACTGGCTGGCGGTCGCCTGCACATTATCCAGCTGAACCCTGATCGAGGCTTCCTCATGGTCGATGAGCGCGTTGATGCGCTTCAGCCATTCGCTGTAGTCCCCCGAGGTCTGGCTCAGCAAAAGGGCCTGGGCACCGGCGATGTCACCGGTACGGCGCAATGCAATGACGCTTTTGGTAGAGCCCAGCGTCTGCTGTTCGATTTCCTTGATGCCACGCAGCAGTTGCCGCTCTTCGGCACTTACGGTCGGCCTGGAAAACAGTTGATCCATCGGTGCAGCCGAATCGATGTAGTCCTTTTCCAGCCGGGTCATCTCTTCCAGATGGAGCGCGAGGTCCTGATCATTGTTGACCAGCACCGCATCGCGCAGGGCGATCGCCCGGTTATGCACGCTGCCACGAAAGTTGATCGCATAGCGTTGCACCTTTGCGGCATTGTCTCCAACGTCTTCCAGGGTGCTGTCGATGAAGCCAACCCGCTGAATGCCGACAGCGGTGATCAATATGAGCAGTGAAACGACCGCGGCAAACCCCAAGCCGATGCGGGTAGCCAGAGAAACCGGATTTTTCATGGAAGGAACTCGAGCGGGGGAAGTGGATAAAGTCGAATCAAGCGCTGGCAAACGGCCATTCATTGCGAATAGTCAGACAATACCGTGCAGCCGGTCGGTCGCCCAATAGATATTTGCGTGCGGCGAGATAGGCAGGTGTTATTTCAGAAATGTGTGACGGTTACGAGTGCTGTGATGTTGTCTTCGTAATATAAGCGTTGCTGGTCACCGTTCTATCGGATGACTGCGGTCCATCAGGTTACCGGCGACGCTGTAACGTTCGCCGGCGTCGGGTTTCTGCTGTGCGGATCAGACGAATCCGGTCACCAGATGCGGTACATAAGGTGCCTCAAGGCGTTGGATCTCTTCGTCGCTGAGCACCAGCTCCAGTGCGGCGATGGCATCGTCCAGTTGGGACGCTTTGGACGCGCCGACAATCGGCGCTGAAACCCCTCGTTTGGCCAATACCCAGGCCAGTGCGACCTGCGCCATCGGCACACCCCGTTCTGCTGCGACCTGTTCCACAACGTCGATCACCCAACCGTCTTCTTTTTCCGTCGCCTGGTAAAACGACTGACCGGAAATGTCGGTCCTGGTCCGCTCGGTCTGCTGCCCATGGGGCCGGGTCAGCCTGCCACGCGCCATCGGGCTCCAGGGCATCAGGCCGACACCCTGATCGATACACAGCGGGATCATCTCGCGTTCTTCTTCGCGATACACCAGATTCAGATAATTCTGCATGGACACAAACTTGCTCCACCCGTGCGCGACTGCGACCTGCTGGGCCTTGGCGAACTGCCACGCATACATGGACGAGGCGCCGATGTATCGGGCTTTGCCTGCCTTGACCACATCGTGCAGGGCTTCCATGGTTTCCTCGATGGGCGTGTCATAGTCCCAGCGGTGAATCTGGTACAGGTCGACATAATCAGTGCCGAGCCGCGTCAGGCTCGCATCGATACTGGACATGATGGCTTTGCGCGAGAGCCCTTTCTCGTTGGGCCTTGTCGAGCCTTCCCACATGTTTGCCGGGAAGAACACCTTGGTGGCGATCACGGTTTCGTCGCGGCGCGTGAACTCTTTCAGCAACTTTCCGACGATGGTTTCCGAGGTGCCTGCCGAGTAGCTGTTGGCGGTGTCAAAAAAGTTGATGCCTTGCTCGACGGCGTGCTTGATGATCGGTCTGCTTGCTTCTTCGCCCAGTGTCCAGGGATGCGTTCCGGCATCAGGTTCGCCGAAGGTCATGCACCCAAGGCACAGTCTGGAAATATCCAGCCCTGTGTTTCCAAGCTTCACGTAGTTCATGAATTCTCCATCCATCGTTGATTGGCCAGTCGCCGACCGGTTTCGATATCACTCATTACCTCTTCAACGAGGGCAATGTCTGCCCGGAAACGACTGTCCTCCGAGCGACTGCTTGTGTAGAACTATAAGCGACGATACACATTACCGGAGCGATAATATGGCCAGATTTGAACAGGTAGGCTTTCTCGGGTTCGACGTATTCGGCACTGTTGTGGATTGGCGAGGTGGTGTGGCACGCGCCGCCGCGCCCTTTCTGCTGCGTCATGGCGTGAACGTCGACCCCCTCGATTTTGCCGATCAATGGCGCGGGCTCTACCAGCCTTTCATGCAGCGCGTTCGCTCGGGTGAGCGTCCTTTCGTGACACTTGACGTGCTCAACCGGGAGAGTCTGGAAACCGTGCTGGCACGGCACGAGGTAGATTTCGGCAGCATTCCGGATACCGAACTGATTGAGCTCAACAAGGCCTGGGAACGGCTGGATCCATGGCCCGATTCCGTCGCCGGCCTCACGCGGCTCAAGCGCAGGTTCTCGATTGGCACGCTTTCCAACGGGCATATTGCCGGCGTGCTCAACCTGTCAAAGTTCGCTGGCTTGCCGTGGGACGTGATTGTCGGCGCGCAAATAGCGGGCTCTTACAAACCAACGCCGCAGACCTACCTGAAATCGGCAGACGCCGTGGGCCTGCCCCCGCAAGCAGTCGCCATGGTGGCTGCGCATAATTCCGACCTCGCGGCTGCCCGTGCGAATGGCTTCAAGACTGTATTCGTCCGACGCCCGTCCGAGCACGGGCCAGGCCAGACGTCTGACCTTACTGCCGAACAGGACTGGGACGTTATTGTCGACTCTCTGACCGACGCAGCCGAGGCGCTCGGATGCTGAACGCAGATAATGGCTAGGGGATAACTTACTCCCGTAAATCCTTCCACATATGCACCTTGGAGACGAACCGGCTGCCTACGGCAACTGCAAGTGGTTCAACGCCAAAGGTCACAAAGCCCATGCGCTCATAAAGCCCCTGTGCTGCGGCATTACCCTGCGTGACGGTGAGCTGTACGACCAGAAGCTCAGGACGGGATCTGGCATGCTCGAGCACGCTGCACATCAATTGGTAGCCAATGCCTCTGTTTCTGTGAGCCTGAGGCACATACATCCCGAACAAGGTTGACTTGTGCCGGGCCTTGTTTCGGGTTTCAACGGACAACCCGGCTACGCCCAGCAGTTTGTTGTCTTCGACGGCGGCAAACACTGCTTCGGTCGACGCATTGCTGTTATCCAGCCTGTTTTCCCACCATTCGCCAGGCAGCGTTTCACGCTCTTTCACATCTGAGGTAAAGGCGTCCGGGTGGCGATCATATGCCTCAAGCATCAACGCGCGATAAGCCACTGCATCGGTCGGGGTCAGTCGTCGGTAAGTAAGGGTCATGAAAGCAGGATTCGTCTGATTCAAGCGTTGAGTATTGCACCCGGAGGCGGGAAAAGTCTTAACCGCACGCTGGGTTTTAAACAGACGTCTGGTTCGCGCAGCAGTGCCGTTTGACGGACACTTTGGGGGTTTGTAACTTTTTGTTTGCCTCACTGCCAAAAATCATGGTTATTATCCCGGGCGCTCAGGGCCAAAAACCCCGCGTCAATGATTGCCATGGGGCTACAACCCCGCAGTCGCAGCCGATCGGGTCCACCCTGGCGCTGACACCCGGCGCAGGCCGTTCCCCGTCGTTGACCCTCAAACGGAAGATGAGGTTTCAATTGGTCACGCGGTATGCAAACGTCAGTTCCAAGGGCAGAGCGATCAGTCTCGTCAACGAGCCAGCCACCCCCCTTTCTGTATGCGAGTCGCGCCTTGCCGCGTTCGCCCGTCATTTCTCTGCGATCCCCCCAAGCGCTTCCATGTCTGGTCATGACGTGAGCGCAAGAGCACGCGCCGCACCTTCTCCCTGAGTCTCAAGGTACATCCGGCATTTCCTATGCCGTGCCTGACGGGCGGGACGCTCTGTGCCTCTGTCCGTTCATAAAAATAATCTGCTCACGGACGGTGGTTCCTGATGGTCGACAAATCTTCCTCGCGCGGGACGGGCTTCGCTCGTCCTGATACAGAGCAACCCTTTGCCGAAAACCGGTGTGTACACAGCCTGTTCGAGGCTCAGGTGCGGCGCAATCCCGACGCCATAGCCGCGCGCTTCGAACAGGACGCGCTTGACTACGCGACGCTCAATACCCAGGCCAATCGTCTGGCCCATTACCTGCGCAGCCTCGGGGTCGGGCCGGATGTGCGTGTCGGTGTGTGCCTGGAGCGCTCGCTGGACATGCTGGTCGGCGTGCTTGCGATACTCAAGGCGGGCGGCGCTTATGTACCGCTCGACTCCGCTTACCCAAAAGCGCGTCTGGCACACATGCTGGCGGACAGTGCACCGCGTGTGCTACTGAGCCATGCAGCGGCGCGTCTGGCGTTGTTGGCGGCGCTTGAGGAGTGTGCGGCGTCAGCGCCGCTGCTTGATCTGGCCGATACCCGGCTGTGGGCAGCGCAACCGGTAGACAATCCGGACCCGCATGCGGTCGGGCTCACGTCGCGTCATCTGGCTTATGTGATCTACACCTCGGGCTCGACCGGCACACCCAAGGGTGTGATGGTCGAGCATCGCGGGCTGATGGCGGTGAGCGCTGCATGGGAGCGGCTATACGCACTGCACAAACCCCTCAATCACCTGCAAATGGCCGGGTTTTCCTTCGATGTGTTCAGCGCCGATCTGATTCGCGCACTGGGCTTTGGCGGCACGCTTGTTCTGTGCCCGCGCGACACGCTGATGGACCCGCGCGCGCTGTATCGCTTGTTGAGCGAGGCGCGCATCGATTTTGCGGACTTCGTGCCTGCGGTGCTCAACCCGTTGCTGGTCTGGGCCCAGGAGACGGGGCACGACCTGTCTTTCATGAGCACGGTGGTCTGCGGGTCGGACATCTGGACTGCCCATAGCGCGCGGCAACTGCGCAGGCTGTGTGGCGAGCGCGTGCAGATTGTTCAGGCCTATGGGGTCACTGAAGCAAGCATCGACAGCACCTGTTTTGAGTTCGATAGCAACAGCCACGTTGATGCGGTGCTGCCCATCGGGCGGGCGTTGGCCAATACACGGATTTACCTGCTCGATGCGTTTGCCGAACAGGTTGCTCCAGGTGTTACGGGGGAGCTGTATATCGGCGGCGCAGGTGTCGCACGCGGCTATCTGAACTTGCCGCAATTGACCCTTGAACGCTTTGTCGACAGCCCGTTCGTGACCGGTGAGCGCTTGTACCGCACCGGCGACCTGGCGCGTTATCGCGCAGACGGCAACCTGGAATTTCTCGGGCGTAATGACTCGCAGGCCAAGCTGCGTGGTCTGCGTCTGGAGCTGGGTGAAATCGAGGCGCGTCTGGCCGAAGTTACCGGCGTGCGTGACAACCTGGTGGTGCTGCGTGAGGACAGCGTCGGTGTGCCCAGGCTGGTCGCCTATTTTCACGAACAGGCTGATGCAGGGCTGACGCCGAAAAGCCTTCGCCAGCACCTGCAACTCAGCCTGCCGGACTACATGATCCCCGCAGCGTTTGTGCGCATGGACGCGCTGCCGCTGACCGCCAACGGCAAGCTGGACCGTAGTGCATTGCCGGAACCGGGTGCCGATGCGTTCGATCAACACGCGTTCGAGGCGGCTCAGGGCCCGCTGGAAACGACACTCGTGGCGATCTGGGCCGAGGTGCTGGGCGTGGAGCGGGTCGGTCGTCAGGATCACTTTTTTGCGCTTGGCGGCCACTCGCTGCTGGTGATGCGCGTGCTGGCCAAGGTTCGGCAGACATTGCGTCTGGACGTGTCGCCGTCTGCGCTGTTTGCCGCCCCCGTGCTGCAGCAGTTTGCTGAGCAACTGAGCAGCGCCTCGGGCAGCGCTCGTCCGCCCATCACAGTCATAGAGCGTTGCGGCGCACACGCGTTGTCGTCTGCCCAACAGCGGCTGTGGTTTCTGGCGCAGATGGAGGGCGGCAAAGCGGCCTATCACATGCCGTTGAATCTGCGCCTGCGCGGACCGTTGCAGATGGCTGCACTGCAAAGCAGTTTCAACCGGCTGGTGGCCCGCCATGAGGCGTTGCGTACCACGTTCATCGCCGTCGAGGGTGAGGGGCGGCAGCGGGTTGCTGCGACGGGGACGATTGCTGCATTGCCGATCATCGAACTGCATGGCGAGCCTGATGCCCAGGCGCGTCTGCTTGAGCTGATGGACGAGGAGGGCAGCAGGCCGTTCGACCTGGCGGTCGGGCCGCTGATGCGCGTCAGCCTGGTGAAGCTGGCCGAAGACGATCACGTGCTCCTGCTGACCCAGCACCACATCATTTCGGATGGCTGGTCGATGGGCGTGCTGACGCGTGAGCTGGGGGTGTTGTACGAAGCAGCCCTCCACAAACAGGCCGACCCATTGCCGCCCCTGTCGATCCAGTACGTGGATTACGCAGTCTGGCAACGCCAGTGGTTGTCTGGCGAAGTGCTGGAAGCGCAGCGACGTTACTGGCGTGAAACGTTGAGCGGTGCACCCGTACTGCTGGAGTTGCCTACCGATCACAAACGTCCAGCGGTCCAGAATTACCGTGGCGGCTTCGTGCCGCTGATGTTTGACCGCGCGCTGACCGCACGGCTGCGCGCGTTGGCAACGCAACAAGGCACCACGCTGTTCATGAACCTGCTTGCCGCCTGGTCGCTGTTGTTGATGCGCCTGTCGGGGCAGGACGATGTGGTTATCGGTGTGCCTTCGGCGAACCGCAGCCAGCAAGAGCTGGAGGGCTTGATCGGTTTCTTCGTCAACACCCTGGCCTTGCGCATGACCCGCTCCGCAAGCCCGACCGTGGCAAGCTGGCTGCAACAGGCGCGCCAGGTCGCGCTTGCAGCTCAGGAACATCAGGACCTGCCGTTCGATCAGGTGGTGGAAGTGCTCAACCCGCCGCGCAGTCTGGCTTACAGCCCGGTCTTTCAGGTGCTGTTCGCCTGGGAACAGCATCAGGATTCGGACCTGACGTTGTCCGGACTTGACGTCAGCGTGCTGCAAAGCAGTCAGCCAGTGGCCAAATTCGACCTGCAACTGGCGCTCAGCGAGCGTGACGGGCAGATAGTCGGCGGTCTGGAATATGCTTCGGGCCTGTATGAGCCCGAGACCGTGATGCAGATGGGCGAGTACCTGCGCCGCATCCTGACACAGATGGTCGAGGACAGTGAGCAGCCCCTTGCGACGGTCGCCTTGCTGAATACCGAGCAACATCGCCAGATTGTGCATGACTGGAACCGCACTGAACGCGACACCTCGCGGCAGCCCGATTGTGTAACGCGCTTCGAGGCTATCGTGCAGCGCGTGCCCAATGCCGTGGCGTTGCTTGCCGATGAGCAAGCGTTGACCTATGCCGAGCTGAATCAGTCTGCCAACCGGCTGGCACATTACCTGATCCAGCAAGGTGTAAAGCCCGAGCAGCGCGTGGGCCTGTGTCTGGAGCGCTCGGCGCAGATGGTTATCGGTTTGCTGGCCATTCTCAAGGCCGGTGCCGCTTACGTGCCGTTCGATCCCGCGTACCCGGCCGAGCGGCTGGCGTTCATGTTCGGTGACGCCGCACCGACCCTGCTGCTGACTCAGGCCTCCCTGCGCGCAGACCTGCCGCCGCTGCGCGACACGCTGTCGATCTGCTGCCTGGACGTGGATGCGCAGCAGTGGGCGCAGTGTTCCGCTTCCAATCCGCACGTGCCCGTCAGCCCCGGCAATCTGGCTTACGTGCTCTACACCTCCGGCTCGACCGGGCGGCCCAAGGGCGTGGCGCACAGCCGTGCCGCGCTGGACAATCTGATCGCCTGGCAACTGGAACAGGCACCTGTTTCGCAACGGGTGTTGCAATTCGCCTCGTTGAACTTCGACGTGTCCTTTCAGGAAATCTGCAGCACCTTGTGTCAGGGCGGCAGCCTGGTGCTGATGAGCGAAACTGCTCGCAAGGACCTCGCTTCACTGCGCCCGACGCTGGTGGCCGAAGGCGTACAACGGGCGTTTCTGCCCTTTGCCGTGCTCCAGCAACTGGCCGGTCTCAGCGAGTCCGATGCCGCGCGTCCGGCGGATGGCTGTGAAATCTTCACGGCCGGCGAGGCGTTGCTGATCAATGATGAACTGCGTGCCTTTGTTTGCGGCCTTGGCGGTGCGCAGTTGCACAATCAGTACGGCCCGACCGAAACCCATGTGGTCAGCCAATTCAGTCTTAACTGTGACGAAGCCGGACAGTGGCCGGATGCGCCACCGATTGGCCGGCCTATCGCCAATGCGCGTCTGTACGTGCTGGACGGCGACTTGAACCCGGTGCCGGTCGGTGTGGCCGGGGAGTTGTACATCGCGGGCACCTGTCTGGCCCGTGGCTACCTGAATCGTTCGGCGCTGAGCGCCGAACGCTTTCTGCCGAACCCGTTCGATCCGCAGCCCGGCGCGTGCATGTACCGCAGCGGTGACCTGGCGCGGTTCCATGCCGACGGCAACGTGCAGTATCTGGGACGGATCGACCAGCAGGTCAAGCTGCGCGGCTTTCGCGTCGAACTCGGCGAGATCGACAGCCTTCTGCAACAACAGCCGGGCGTGCAGGAAGCGGTCGTGCTGCTGCGCGAGGACATGCCGGGCGACAAGCGTCTGGTGGCTTACGTGGTGGGCCCGGCAAGCGCTGAAACCCTGCGCGCCGAGCTACAGCGCCACCTGCCGGAACACATGGTCCCGACCGCCTGGGTTTCCCTGGCGCAACTGCCACTGACCCGCAACGGCAAGCTTGACCGTCCGGCCCTGCCTGCGCTAGAGCGCCAGAACGCAAGCACTTACGTGGCCCCGCGTGATGAGACCGAGCGGCAGATGGCGCAGATCTGGGCCGAGGTGCTCAAATGCGCGCAGGTCGGCCTCCACGATAACTTTTTCGACCTGGGCGGGCATTCGCTGCTGGCCACGCGAATGGTCTACATGATCAACCAGCGCATGGGCGCGCAATTGTCCCTGAGCAGCCTGTTCAAGACGCCTGTGTTGGTGGATCTGGCAGAGCAGGTACGGCTCGGGCGTGGCGAAGGCCATTTGGTTGAAACGCCGTTTACCCCGATTGAAGCTGATCGCGGCGCACGTTACGCGCCATTTCCATTGACCGATATCCAGCAAGCGTACTGGTTTGGCCGCGAGTCTTCGGTCAGCCTCGGCGGTGTCAGTGCCCACGGCTACGAAGAACTGCGCATTCCCGGCCTCGACGTGCCACGTTTCGAGCAGGCGCTGAACCGCATGATCCAGCGGCATGACATGCTGCGCGTGGTGTTTCGCAGCGACGGCACACAGCAGGTTTTGGAAGACGTGCCGACGTATTGGATGCCACGCAGTGATCTGCGCGGCTTGCCCGTCGCCGCTGCGCAGCAGGCCCTGCAAGACACTCGCGAACGTCAGTCCCATCAGGTGCTGGACGCCAGTTGCTGGCCGCTGTTCGAGTTCAGTCTGTCGTTGCTCGATGACAGCATCAGCCATCTGCACATCAGCCTTGATGCACTGATCGTCGACGCGGCGAGCACGCAGATTCTGGCTCGCGAACTGATGGCATTTTATACCGACCCGCAGTTACAACTGCCTGAGCCGGGTTTGACCTTTCGCGACTACGTGCTGGCCGAACAGCGCCTGCGCAGTGACCGCCGCTACGAACAGGCGCTGGGCTACTGGCGCGAGAAGGTTGCCACGCTGGCACCCGCACCGGACCTGCCGCTGGTGTGTCAGCCGGAAAGCATCAGCCAGCCGCACTTTACCCGCCGCGACCGCGAACTGTCGGTGCAGCAGTGGTCGCGACTGAAGGAACTGGCCAGACAATTTGCCGTGACGCCGTCGGTGATGCTGCTGACCGCGTTCAGTGAAGTGCTGGCGCTATGGAGTCGGCAGCCGCGCTTCACCTTGAGTCTGCCGTTGTTCAACCGCATGCCCTTGCACGCGGATGTCGATGACATCATCGGCGACTTCACCTCGCTGATCTTGCTCGAAGTCAGCCTCGAAGCGGCAGCGAGCTTCACTGACAAGGCGCGTGCCGTGCAGGCAAGGTTGTGGCAAGACATCGACCATTCAGTGGTCAGTGGGGTCCGAGTGCTGCGCGAGCTGTCTCAGGCCCGTGGTGTGCAGCAGACCGCCATGCCGGTTGTCTTCAATAGCACGCTGTCGGAGGCGGCGCCGGAACTGGCCGAATTCAATCTGGCCGACGCCCTGAACGCCGAGCACATGCACAGCATCACCCAGACCCCGCAGGTGTGGCTGGACCACACGTTGCTGGAGCTGGAAGGGCACCTGCTGTTCAACTGGGACAGCATCGACGAATTGTTTCCGGTGGGCATGATCGAGCAGATGTTCGTCGCCTACAACGCGCTGCTGGACCGTCTGCTGGCGCCGGATGCCTGGAGCGCCAACACCGCGCAGCTGATACCGCTGGCACACTTGCCTATGCCGGATGCCGCTCCTGTCGACTCGGCGCTGATGCACGAATTGTTCGACCGCCAGGCGCTTGCTGCCCCGGACGCACTGGCAGTGATCGGCACGCAGCGCCAGTTGAGTTATCGACAGCTGCGAGCCGAAGCGCGGCATCTGGCGGCGCGGCTTCAGCGTATGGGCGTGGTGCCCAACAGGCTGGTCGCGGTGGTCATGGAACGTGGCTGGGAACAGGTAGTGGCAACCCTGGCGATCCAGTACGCAGGCGGTGCCTACCTGCCGCTCGACCCGACGCTGCCGACGGAGCGTCTGGAGCACATTTTGCAGCGTGCCGAAGCGAGTCTGGCCCTGACTCAGCCCGCACTGCTGCAACGTATCGAATGGCCCGAGCAGATCAAGGTCATCAGCGTGACCGACCCGGTCATTTCCGGCGATGCCATTTCCGATCAGCCTGAATTGCACGCTGTAGACCTCACGCCAGACGACCTGGCCTATGTGATCTACACCTCGGGCTCGACCGGCATGCCCAAGGGCGTGGTCATCGATCATCGCGGTGCGGTCAACACGTTGCTCGACATCAACCGGCGTTTTGCCGTCGGTGCCAGGGACCGGGTGCTGGCGATTTCTTCGCTGAGTTTCGACCTGTCGGTCTATGACTTCTTCGGCATGCTGGCTGCGGGCGCTGCGGTGGTGTTGCTCGAACCGCAGCAGGCGCTCGACCCGGCGCACTGGCTGGCGCTGATCGAGCGGCATCAGGTCAGCCTGTGGAATTCGGTGCCAGCCTTGTTCAGCATGTTGCTGGAGTATGCCGAAGGCGAGCGCAGTGCATTGCCGTCGAGCCTGCGGGTAGCGATGCTGTCGGGCGACTGGATTCCCCTGACGCTACCCGAACGCGCCTGGGCGTTGCAGCCGACGTTGCAGCTGATCAGCCTGGGCGGGGCGACCGAGGCGTCCATCTGGTCGATACTGTATCCGCTGCAACAGGTCGATCCCCACTGGCGCAGCATTCCCTACGGCAAACCTCTGGATCACCAGCGCTTCTATGTGCTGGATGATGCGTTGCAGGTTCGCCCGACGTGGGTGGCCGGTCAGTTGTATATCGGCGGTATCGGTCTGGCAAAGGGCTATTGGCGCGATGAAACCCTGAGTGCCGGGAGCTTCTACGCTCACCCGCTGACGGGCGAGCGTTTGTATCGCACTGGCGATCTGGGCCGTTGGTTGCCCGATGGCAATATCGAGTTTCTCGGTCGCGAAGACACCCAGGTCAAGGTTCAGGGGCATCGTATCGAGCTGGGCGAGATCGAAGCTGCGCTCAATCGCCATCCCGGCGTGCAAAGCGCCGTGGTGCGGGTGTTGGGCGAAGCGCTGGGCGAGAAGCGGCTTGCGGGCTACGTACTCAAGGCCGATGCCTCGTTGCAGGCCAGTGATTTTGCCCAGTACCTGGCAGACAAGTTGCCCGCCTACATGGTGCCGAGCTCGTTTACCTTCGTGCAGGAATGGCCGCTGTCGGCCAACGGCAAGGTCGATAAGAAACGCCTGCCGGAGCCGACGCAGTCTCAGACGTCAGGTCCCGCGCTTGAAGTCGAAGGGCCACAGGAGCAACAACTGGTGACGATTGTGCAGGGCGTGCTCAAGCGTCCTTCGATTGCTGCCGACGCCAATCTGCTGAACCTGGGCGCAACCTCGATCGACATTGTCAGGATCAGCAATGCGCTGTCTGGCGAGCTGCAGTTCCGCCCCAACGTTGCGCAATTGCTGGCGCAGCCGACCCTGCTCAATCTGCTCGGCATGTACCGCCAGACTCTGGCCGATGGCAGCGTGGTCGACAGCGTCCGGCAACGGGCAGCTTCGCCCGAGCAGGTGATTGAAGATCCGCAGCAGCGGGCGCGCTTCAAGGCCGATCAGCGTGGGCGTCGGAACTTCACCGCACAGGTTCCGGGGCTGGACCTTGCGCGCCCGGATGACCCGGCGTTGGTGCGGCGCTTCAGCGATTACCGCTCGGTACGTCAGTTCGCTGCGCAGCCGATCCCTACCGAGGCGTTCGCCGGCTTGCTGGCCAGCCTGGCCCAGGGGCAACTGGATGGAGAGATCAAGTACCAGTTTCCGTCCGCAGGCGGCCTGTACCCGATTCAGAGCTACCTGTACGTCAAGCCGCAGCGGGTAATCGGTGTCGCAGCGGGTGCCTATTACTACGACCCGGTTCAGCACCGCCTGCTGAGGCTGGACATTGACGTGCTGGACCCGGACACCTACGACTATTTCGTCAATCGTCCGGTGTTCGAAAACGCTGCGTTCTCGCTGTTCTTCATCGCCGACATGGCCGCAATCCGGCCGCTGTATGGCGAGCGCAGTCGCGACTTCTGCCATATCGAAGCCGGAGGCATGGCGCAATTGCTGACCATGACTGCGGTGGAGCAGGGCCTTGGCCTGTGCGGCATGGGCTCGCTCGAAGAGCAGCAATTGTCGGCGCTGTTCGACCTGGGACCGAATCATCAGTTGATCTACTCGATGGTGGGCGGCCTGCGCACTGCTGATGAACATCGCCGCACGCAGATCGAGGCGTTCGCTTCTGCTGCGGATCAAACGGACGACGCCAGCGACATGGAGGAGATAGAGATATGAATGCCTATCAATTGCTGGAGTTGTTCGGTCGTCATGCCGTGGTGCTTGAAGTGGACGGCGAAAAACTGCGTTGCAAGGCTCCGCGCGGGTTTCTCAATGACGAGATGTTGCAGGCACTCAAGCAACACAAGGCAGAGCTGATCGCTTTGCTGAGCGGCACCGACCCGGCGGCGATCCCCCGTCGTGCTGTCGGGCTAACGGCGCTGCCGCTGTCCTTTTCGCAACGCCAGCTATGGTTTCTCGACCAGATGGAACCGGGCAATGCGTTCTATAACGTTCCCACTGCGATCTTGCTGAAGGGCACGCTGGATGTGCCGGTGCTGGAAAAGGCGCTGAACGAATTGATCATGCGCCACGAAATGCTGCGCACCACGTTTGCCAGTGTGGACGGCGAGCCACGGCAGATCGTGCACCCGGTGATGGCGCTGGCGATGCCGAAGGTCGACCTGCGTGACCTGTCGCCAGAGGCGCGTGAAGTGCAGGTCGGAATGGCTGTCGATCGGGAGGCCAAAGCGCCATTCGACCTGGCCAGCGGCCCGCTGTTGCGGGCTTCGCTGCTGCGTCTGGCCGATGACGAGTATCTGTGGCTGTACAGCGTGCACCACATCATCGCCGATGGCTGGTCGATGGGAGTGATCCTTCACGAAGTGAGCACCTTGTATGGCGATTTTCTGCGCGGTCAGGCGTCCAGTCTGGCACCGCTGGCGGTGCAGTACGCCGACTACGCCTGCTGGCAGCAACAGCGTCTGAGCGGCGAGGCGCTGGCGGGGCAACTGGCTTTCTGGCAGCGCACGCTGGCCGACGCGCCGCCGCTGCTCGACATGCCTGCCGACCGACCACGCCCGACCGTGCAGCGTTACGCTGGGGCGACCTTCAGCTCGACAGTCGATGGCAGCACCTTGCGCGGTCTTAATGCACTGGCCAGACAAACCCATGGCACGCTGTTCAACGTGTTGATCGGCGCGCTTTCCGTGCTGCTTTGGCGCCACAGCGGTCAGCGGGACCTGTGCATCGGTACGCCGTTTGCCAACCGCAGCCGTCCTGAAATCGAGCCTCTGATCGGCCATTTCGTCAACACCCAGGTGATTCGCCAGCGTCTCGATGCGCAGCAGACCTTTGCTGAACTGTTGCGCGAGGTACGTGCCACGCTGCTGGATGTCCACGCCCATCAGGATGTGCCTTTCGACCGGGTGGTCGAGGCCGTCAACCCACAGCGTGATACCGGTTATTCGCCGTTGTTTCAGGTGATGATGGTGCTACAGAACACTCCGGGTACCGCTGTGCAGATGCCGGGGCTGAGCATGACGCCATATGGCACCGGCAGTGCCACGGCCAAGTTTGATCTGGCCTTCGAATGGGTCGAGCGCGACGGTGCGCTGAACCTGTTGGTGGAATACAACACTGATCTGTTTGATCAGGCCAGCATCGAGCGCCTGAGTGGGCATTATCGACACCTGCTGGAGCAGGTTGCGCTGGACCCGAAACAGCCGGTCGGCGCACTGACGCTGATCACTGACGCCGAACGTGAACAGATTCTGCACGGCTGGAACAGCCCGGCGGCGCTGACGCAGCCTGTCGATTGCGTGCATCGCCTGATCGAAGCTCAGGTAGCGCGTCGCGAAGATGAGTGCGCGGTCATTTTCGAAGGTCAGTCACTGAGTTACAGCCAGCTCAACAGCCAGGCCAACCGACTGGCGCAGCACTTGCTCACCCTTGGCGTCGGCCCGGATGTGCGCGTAGCCGTCTGTATCGAGCGCTCGCTGGAACTGCCGGTGGCTTTATTGGCGGTGCTCAAGGCCGGTGGCGCCTATGTGCCGCTGGACCCGGATTATCCATCAGGACGCTTGCGTCATATTCTCGACGACACTTGCCCGGTGGTGTTGCTTGCTCTCGGGCCGACGCGCAAGATTCTCCGCGATGCCCTGCAAGGTGCAGACTGCGAGGTGCCGATCCTCGATGTGCAGGCTGATGCCGCGCTCTGGGCTCAATGCTCGCCAGACAATCCAGACCCGCAGCGTGTCAGGGTCAACGCCGACCATCTGGCGTACGTGCTTTACACCTCGGGCACTACCGGCCTGCCCAAAGGGGCGATGGTCACGCACCGGGGGCTGAGCAACCTGCTGCTTTGGTGTCAGCAGTTCTGTGGCGAATCCGGAAGCATGCTGCACAAGATTCCATTCGGTTTCGACGCTTCCGCCTGGGAGCTCTTCTGGCCGCTGCTCACGGGCGGCCGACTGGTCATCGCCCGTCCCGGCGGGCATTTCGAACCCGGTTATCTGGCGCAGGTGGTGCGTGAACAAAGCGTCACCGCGATGGTATTTGTCCCGGCCATGCTGCAACTGTTTCTGGAGGTCGAAGAGGTCAGCGCCTGTCACTCCCTGAAGGATGTGTTCAGTGGCGGCGGGGAGCTGTCGCCCGCAGTGGCCAGACTGTTTCAGAAGCGTCTGCCGCATGCCCGCTTGCACAATGTCTATGGCCCGACCGAAACCACAGTGATCAGCAGTGTCTGGACGCTGCAGCCTGGCGCAGAGGTTCCGCCGCGCCAACTGCCCATCGGCCGACCTATCGCCAACACCCGTTTTTATGTGCTCGACGAGCGCAATGCGCCAGTTCCAGCCGGTGTTACCGGTCAGTTGCACATTGGCGGCGTCGGTGTTGCGCGGGGCTATATGGGATTGGCCGAACTCACAGCCGAGCGGTTTATCGACAACCCGTTTGTTGCTGGCGACCGGCTTTACCGCAGTGGTGATCTGGCGCGCTATCGCCCGGACGGTCAGCTGGAGTTTCTCGGTCGCAATGACTTTCAGGTCAAGCTGCGCGGCATCCGCCTGGAGTTGAGTGAAATCGAAGCGCGGCTCGACTTGTTTCCCGGCATCCGTAGCAGTGTGGCACTGATCGTTGGCGATACCGCGCAGAACCAGCGTCTGGTGGCGTGCTGTGTCGCCGACGGCGCAGTGGACGAGTCCGCGCTGCGGGCTCACTTGGCGACGACCCTGTCCAGCGCCGTCATGCCCGGCGCTTATCTGTGGCTGGACGCCTTGCCGTTGACGGTCAATGGCAAGGTCGACCGTGTGGCTCTCGCGACACTGGCCGATCAGGACCTGGCCGAACGGCAGGTCAACCTCGGCAGCCCCAGGGACCATATCGAGCTGGCGTTGTATCAGATCTGGAAAGACCTGCTGCTGGTGCCGCAAATCGGCATCCGCGACAACTTCTTCAACGTCGGCGGCACCTCGATTGCGGCGATCAAGATGGCCTACGAGATCGGCCGGGCCTTCGCCGTCGAAGTGCCGGTGCGTGTGATCATCGGCCACCCGACCATCGAGGCGCTGGGCGGTTGGCTGCGTACCGGGGCCAGCCTGACTTCGGCGCAGGGCAACCTGATCGAATTCCGCCGCGGTGCCGGGCAACGCAACGTGGTGTGCATTCACCCGGCGGGCGGCACTGCGTTCTGCTACCTGTCGCTGGCCAAGGAACTGCCGGACGCTATCGGTGTGTACGGTGTGCAATCGCCGGGGTTGAACCCTGGAGAGAGCACCGAGCCGAGCGTCGAAGCGATGGCCGACGCCTATCTACGGCGCATCGCGCCATTAACGTCTCAACCGCTGATACTCACCGGGCTGTCGTTCGGCGGTCTGGTGGCTTACGAAATGGCCCGGCGCCTGACGGCTGCTGGCAATCGTCAGGTCACGGTGGTGCTGCTCGATACCCAGGGCTCGGATGATTCGGGGTTTCGGCAACAGATCGGCACCGTCGACATGGCTGAATTTCGCGACAAGCTGGTGCGCTTCAACGGCATGTACCCCGGTATCGAAGACGCTCAGGTCGAGCGTTATTTCCACCTCTACAACCACAACCGCCTGGCAATGGCTGCTTACGAATGCGAACCGCACGCCGGGCGCATCGTGCTGATTCAGGCCCGTGAAGGCTTCAGCCGCGCGCAGTTGCATGAGCTGCGCAGCTTCTGGCGTCGCCGCGCGGGTAACGGTTACAAGGCCCAGCTGGTGCACGGCGGGCACTGGGACATGCTGGAAAGTGCCGAGGTGCATCGGGTCTCGCAGACGCTCAGGCAGGAATTGCAACGTTTCGACACGCAGGAGGCGCAATGATGAGCAGCCACAAGGAGGGTATGGTCCGGCACCCCGCGACTCTGCTGTTGCGCTTTGCCGAGCAGGTGCGACGCAATCCCGAGGCACTGGCGGTGATCGATCAGCACGTAAGGCTGAGCTACGCGCAACTGGCCAGCGCCAGCGAGCGCATCGCCAGGGGGTTGCTGGCACAAGGCGCAGGGCGCGGTGATCCACTTGCCCTGTGCATGCCGCGTGGCTGGCAGTGGGTGGCGACAATCATGGCGGCCCTGAAGGTGGGGGCCGTCGTGGTGCCACTGGATCGCGCCAGCCCGCTACGGCGTCGGGAATTGATGCTGGAAGATGGCAGGTGTGTCGGGCTGGTTACCCTGGGTCAAGATTCTGATGCCGTTTCGACGCTGCGTGGCTGGCACATCAGCGTCGAGGCGCTGCTGGATTACCCTGATCAGCCGCCGCAGCCTGTGCCTGATGACTTCGCCGAGCTGAGCTTTCTGTTCTACACCTCGGGCACCACCGGCACACCCAAGGCAGTGGAAGTGGGCGAGCGCGGCCTGTTGCGTCTGGCCCGGGCCGACAGCTACATCGAGATTCGTGCAGGCGACCGTTTCGCCTGCCTGTCCAACCCGGCGTTTGACGCCTGTAACTTCGAACTGTGGGCACCGCTGCTCAATGGAGGTTGCTGCGTCATCATTGCCGACGCAGACCTGCAGGACGCACGGCGGCTGGCCACAGTGCTGGAAACACAACAGGTCGATAACCTGTTCATGACCGTTTCGCTGTTCAACACGCTGAGTGCGGATGACCCCGGCTGTTTTGCCAGCCTGCGCCAGCTACTGATCGGCGGCGAGCAAGTCAGCGCCGCTGCGGTGCGCGCCTGGTATCAGGCCAATCCCGACAGCCGCTGCCGGATTTTCAACGCCTACGGACCCACTGAATGCACCACCTTTGCGCTGTGCCATTCCATTGCCCGAGACTTTACCGGTGATACGGTACCAATTGGCCGGCCATTGCCTGACACAGGCGTGCGTGTGCTGAGCCCGGAACAGCGACCTGTTGCTACCGGCGAGGCGGGCGAGCTTTACCTGAGTGGCAGCGGGGTGGCACGGGGTTACCGCCACCGTCCCGCAGAGACCGAACACAGTTTCGTGCGCCTGCCCGCGCTCGACGCTGCAGACACACTTTATTACCGCACCGGCGATCAGGTGCGGGTCAATGCCGAGGGGCTGATCGAGTACCTGGGCCGCGTCGACAGACAGGTGAAGGTGCGCGGTTTTCGTATCGAGCCGGGTGAAGTCGAACAACGCATTCTGGACCATCCGCGGGTAGTGCAGGCGCATGTCTGTACCCGCAGGCAAGCGGCCGAAGACCATCAGTTGCTGGCGTTCATCGTGCCACGCGAAGGCCTGGACTATCGCGAGTTGGACCAGCACCTGCGTGAACACCTGGCGGCATGGATGCGCCCGCATCAGCTGTTTCTGCTTGAGCGTCTGCCGCTGACTGCCAATGGCAAGATCGATCAGCGTGCGCTGCTGGAGCAGCCCTTGAAACCATGGCGACCGCAAGCCTGCTCACTGCCTGACGATCAGCACTCGCCCGCACTGGACTGGCTGTTGACCCAGGCCCGCAGGCTGTTGGCACAGCCCGGCCTCAACGGCCAGGATGACTGGCTGGGCAGTGGTGGCGACTCTCTCAAGGCCATGCGCCTGCGCTCTGCAATCCGCACGCACTGGCGACGCGAAATTATGCTGGGTGCGGTGCTGGGCGAATCGTTCGCAGCACTGGCCGAACGCCTGAGAGATGAACAGGGCGCTGCGTCTGCCTATCCACCCGCGCCACCCGTCAACAGGTTCGGGCGTGCGCCAGCCACTGCCGAGCAAAGCCGCCTGTGGCTGATGCAGCAACGCACGCCGCAAGCCACGGCCTACAACGTGCCGCTCATTCTGCACCTTGCGGCGGGCATTCAATTGCCCGCGCTGGCCGAAGCCGTGCAGCGCCTGCTGGCCCGACACAGCGGGTTACGCACGGCCTTCGTGTCCGTGGCCGACGGGCTGTATCAGGAGGTTTGCGAGCGAGACGTGCTGTGCCGCACCTTTGCTGTGGGGGCGTTCAGCGAACAGACCTGGCGTAGCTTCGCTACGCTGGTGTTCGATACACCCTTCGATCTGGCGACATCAGCCCTGTGCCAGGCCTGGCTATTGCCGTTTGCCGATGGCAGTTGTCGCTTGCTTATGAACCTGCACCACATTGTCATCGATGGCTGGTCGATGAACCTGTTGTTCGATGATCTGGTGCAACTGTACGACGATGCGCTGCACGGGCGGGCAAATGCGGAGCCTTTGCCTGGGCTGGGCACGCTGGAATTTGCGCTCTGGCAACGGCAATGGCGTGTCGACCCGCACTATCGCGACCAGCGCCGTGCCCTGGCCGGGTTGCATCGCCAGCAGCCAGCATGTTCTCCACCGCTGGTGGCGGTTCGCGAACCAGGCCCGCAGGCACGGCTGTACCGCCAGCCGCTGGGGGCCATGCGCAGTGCCGCACTGGATCGGTTTTGCAGCCAGCAACGCGTCACCCGCTATGAAGTGTTGTTCAGCGTTTATGCCTGGAGCGTGTACACGCTGACTGGCTGCGAACGGCCGCGAATCGCCAGCCCGGTCTCCAACCGTCCATTGACCGAGTTCGAAGACGCAATCAGCATGTTTGCCAACACCGTGCTGATCCCGACGGTACTCGACAACAGCATGACGCTCGACCAGCAGATGCACCGCCAGACTGGCACAGTGCGCGAGGTGCTGGCCTTGCAGGACGTCGCCCTGGCTGATCTGGTCGAAGACCTGCGGCTGTCGTCGAGCAGTGCGTTGTTCGATTTCATGTTCGTGCTGGAAAACACCGACTACGCCAGACTCGCTCGTACCAGCTTGCGAGCGACGTTCGAACTCACCGAGACCGTGCAGGCCAAATGCCCGCTGACCTTGTCGGTGGTCGATGCCGGTTCGCAACTGGAATGCTGGTGGGAATACCAGTGCAGCTATTTCGACGCCGTACAAATGACTTCCGTCAATCAGGTGTTTCAACAGGGGCTTGATCTGCTCCTGGAAAAACCTTCGGCCATCCTTGACGATCTGCTCACGCCGTACCGCTTCAGCCTGCCGCCCGCCAGTCAGGGTGGCAGCGATGAGGCTCCGTTCGGCACCCTGGCCGACTGGTTCGAACATCAGGTCAATTGCACACCGGATGCCCCGGCGCTGGTCGCTGATCAGCAGCGTATCAGCTATGCCGAACTGGATGCGTTGGCCGACACCCTGGCGGCGACTCTGGTCGAGCGATGCCCATTACCGGAAGGGTATGACGCACCGCTGCAAGTGGTGCTGTACCTCGAAGCGTCGGTCGAGCACATCGTGGCCTTGCTGGCGCTGGCCAGACTCAACCTGACGGCCGTGCCGCTGGACCCTGGTTATCCACTGGCGGTGCAGCGTCAGGTCATGCAGCAGGCACAGCCGTGTTGCCTGCTGTACAGCACTGTCACCGAGGCGGCACTGGATGAATTGAATGCTGGTCGGGTGGCCCGTCATCGGGTCGACCTGAGCGCTGCGCCACGGTCATTCGAACGTCGCCGTCACGCGGGCGAGCGACCGTTGTACACGCTGTTCACGTCCGGCTCGACGGGTACGCCGAAAGGCGTTCAGGTGCCGGACCGAACCCTCTGCAACCTGTTGCACTGGCAGCGTAACCAAGGTCAGTTGCCAGCCAGGTCGGTGACCCTGCAATTTTCCATGCTGTCGTTCGATGTGTCGTTTCAGGAGATTTTCAGCACCCTCTGTGGCGGGGGCTGTTACCACTTGATTAACCCGCGCTGGCGGCAGGATGCCCAGGCATTGTTGAGCTATCTGCAGCAGGCGCGCATCGAGCGGCTGTTCCTGCCGTGCGTGGCCTTGCAGCATCTGGCGCAGACGGCAGTCAGCCAGGGCGTTTACCCGCAGGCGTTGCGTGAGGTGATCACGGCCGGCGAGCAACTGCTCTGCACCGATGCACTGCGCAGCTGGTTTGGTGGCATGCCGCAGGCACGTCTGTTCAATCATTACGGGCCGACCGAAACCCACGTGGTCAGCGCCTGGCGTTTGCCAGCGGCGGTTCAGGACTGGCCACTGCGAGCGCCCATCGGGCTGGCGGTGAACAACGCGCAGCTGCTGCTGGTGGACGAACACGACCGGCCAGTGCCAGTTGGCAGCCGGGGTTATCTGCTGGTGGCGGGGCCGATGATTTCGCGCTGCTACCTGGCCGACCCGGCGCTGAATGCCGCGCGGTTTGTCGAGTTGCCGCAGCCCGAGGGCAACATGCTGTTCTACCGCACCGGCGACCTCGCCCGGGCTGATGCCGATGCCTGCCTGCACTACCTTGGCCGTGACGACCAACAGGTCAAGGTGAGTGGCCAGCGTCTTGAGCTGGGGCAGATCGAAGCCGCACTGATGCAGGACGCTCAGGTGAGCAATGCGGTGCTGGCCATGCACGGCCAACCGCCACGTCTGGTGGCCTGGTTGCAGGTCGAAGGCACGCCGCCTGACGTGCAGCAGCTGGATCGCCAGGTCACGCTGCACTTGCCTGCGCATGTGCGTATCGACGAATACCGCTGTGTCGATGCCTGGCCGCGTACGCCCAGCGGCAAGATCGACCGAAAGGCGTTGAGTTCGCTGGGCGAGGCACTGCAACGGCGTCGCAGTGCACTTGCGCAAGTGCCGCTGAGCGCGCTTGAACAGCAACTGAGCGAGTTGTTCGTGGCGGTCATCGGCCGTGATATCGAGCTTGATCAGACCTTCTTCGAGGCCGGTGCCACCAGCCTCGGCCTGATGCGCCTGCATGCCCGTTTCAACGAACAACTGCCACAACCAGTGGCGATGGCAGCGCTGTTCGAACATGTCACTGTGCGCCGTCTGGCGCAGCATCTTTCGGCCTCGCCATCGGTTTCAGTGGCGCGTGCGCAAGGCTCCGATGCTGGCGAGCAGCCGATGGCAATCATCGGCATGTCGGTGAATGTGGCGGGGGCCGGCAACCTCGCCGAGTTCTGGGCAATGGTCCAGGGAAACGAGTTGGGCATCGAGCTGTTCGACGCCGCCGATGGATTGGTCGGCGCGCGTAGTCAATTGGCGGGGATGCTGGATTTCGACCCGGAATACTTCGGCATCAGCCTTCAGGAAGCGCGGCTGATGGACCCGCAACAGCGGCACCTGTTGATGGGCTGTGTGCAGGCGCTGCAACATGCTGCAATCACGCCCACAGCCGATGGCCCACGCATTGGCCTGATCGCCAGTTGCGGCGAAACCACGTATTTCCAGCAAATGCTGCGCGAAACCGCCGAGGGCGATCTGCCGGACGGCTTTCAGATGGCGTTGCACCACGACAAGGACTTTCTGGCCACCAAGGCGGCGTACCACTTGGACCTCGGCGGCCCGGCGCTGAGTGTTCAGGCAGCGTGCGGCAGTTCGCTGATTGCAGTGCACCTTGCGGCGGCGATGCTGCGCCAGGGCGACAGTGATGTAATGCTGGCCGCCGGGGTGCTCGTCGACCCGACTCTGACGAATGGCTACCGTTATCGCCCGCAACACATTTTCTCTCGCGACGGGCTGTGCCGTCCTTTCAGTGACGATGCCAGCGGGACTATCGGGGCCAGCGGCTATGGGGTGGTGGTGCTCAAACCGCTGGCCCGCGCCCAAGCCGATGGCGACCGAATCTATGCGCTGGTCGAGGCCTCTGCGCTGAACAACGATGGCCGGGCCAAGATGAGCTACACCGCGCCGTCGGTGGCGGGGCAGAGCGCGGTGATCAGTGAGGCCCTGCGCAAGGCAAGTGTCACAGGTGCAGACATGGGCTACATCGATGCCCACGGCACAGGCACGCTGCTGGGCGACCCTATTGAAGTGGCGGCACTGAGCAAGGCGTTCGGCGCAACGCCCGCTGCCAGTTGCGCTTTGGCGTCAGTGAAAAGCCAGGTTGGCCATCTGGGCGCGGCAGCGGGTGTGGTCGGGCTGATTCGTGCGACGCTTGCGGTGTTTCATGGGGTGATCCCGCCCAATCTGGGCTTCGCCCGGATTAACCCGCAAATCGACCTGCAGCACTCACCGTTCTACATACCCACCACCTCACGGCCATGGCCCGAAGGCCGTCGGCGGCTGGCCGGGGTGAGCAGTTTCGGTATCGGCGGCACCAACGCGCACGTGATTGTCGGCGCGCCGCCATCGCAGGCAGACAGCGCCGAGGAATGCCCGCCGTGCCTGCTGCTGTCGGCGCACAGCCGTACAGCGCTGGAGCGGGACGTCGCGGCAATCGATGCGTGGCTCAATACCTTTCCCGAACAACAGACCGCGCTGCTGCGTTACCTGCAAAATGGGCGACGCGCATTGCCCTGGCGCTTTGCGGTGATCTGCCAGCAGGGTCAAACGCTGCGTTTGCAACCTTCTTCGATCAAACGGGTGACGATCTCGGACCTGCGTCTGAAGGCCAGTGAGCACTCGCCGCAGGCGTTGCTGGAAGCCTGGTATGCAGGGGCCAGTATCGAGGTGGCGACGCGTTCGGCACCGCCACCGTGGAACTTGCCGCCCTCGGCGTTCGACCTGCAGACCTTCCGCTTCAAGCCATCTGCCGATGTCGAGCAGCCGCCGCAAACCGCTGAGCGCGAGTTAATGGCGGACTGGTTTTATCAGCGCCAGTGGCAGCGAGTGCGTCGTCTGGGCACACAACCGATTGGCGAGCGTCGCGACAGGCTGGTGGTGTGCAGTCACGAGCGCATTGATGCCGCACTGCTTGGCAGCCTGCAGGGCGTTTATCGGCACGTCATCGAGGTGCAGGCCGGTAATGGTTATCAGCAGCTTGGCCCGAACCTTTATGAGCTTGATCCACTGGACCCGCTGGCGTTTAGCCGATTGATCGCCGAGCTTGATCAGAGTGGGCAGGTGGCGACCGAACTCGACTGGTTGCATGCCTTGCCACTCTCGGTTGGCGGGGTGGTCAACGAGCAAAGCCTTGCCGCCGCGCAATGGGCGTGTCTGGACACGCTCAGCGCGTTTTTGCAGGCCTGGGGGGAATGCGCACAGAAGACCGCTTTGCGACTCTGGCTGCTGTCCTGGCAGGCGTGCCCGGTAAATGGTCAGGTCATGCGTCCGGAACTGGCGGCGCTGGCAGGTATTACCGAAGTGGCCCCGCAGGAATACCCGATACGCTGTCACTGGCTGGATCTCCCCACTGCGCAATGGGGCAGCCAGGCGCTGCAACTGGCGTCGCTGCTTGCCGAACCGACATCGCTGCCACGGCGCATGGCCATTCGTGACGGTTATCTGTGGCAACCACAACTGCAGCCCGGCCCGCTCGCGCTGCCAAAGGTCGCTTCGAATCTACTGCCGGTAAATGGCACGTTTCTGGTGCTCGGCGGCACAGGAGGCATCGGCCGCACGTTGTGTGAACACTTGCTGCGATCAAGCCAGCGGCGGGTAGTACTGCTGTCGCGCCGTGGGGAATGTCCGCAGGAGCTGGGCGATTATGCCGCGCGTATCGATAGCGTTCAGGCGGATATCGCCGATTTGGCACGCTGGCCCAAGGTGCTTGAGCAACTGCGCGAGCGTTATGGACACTTCGACGGGGTAATCCATGCTGCCGGGACCGCAGCAGGCAGCCTGATTCGTCAGCGCGATGCTTACCTGCTGTCTGAAGCGATGGCGAGCAAGACCCGCGGCATGCTGGCGGTCGAAGCGTTGATCGAACAGATGACGCCAGGGTTTGTGCTGTACTGCTCATCGATGTCGGCGCTGTTCGGCGGTGCCGGACATCTGGATTACGCCGCCGCCAGTGCGGTGCTAGACGGCTTCGCCCATTATCGCCCGAATGCCGAAAATGGCTGCGTGCGCCTGGGTATCAACTGGGATATCTGGAGGGAAACCGGTATGGCCGCTGCCAGCGGCATCGGCGATGAAGCGCATCAGCGGCATCTCGCGGTCGGCATGTCGGCGCAAGAGGGCTGCCAGGTATTCGACGCCGCCATGACTGCACAACTGCCGCAATTGTTGATTTCGACGACCGATCTGAACACCGCACGCCAGTTTTACCCGGCTCGTCATAGCGGTGCTGGCTTGACGCTGGTCGACACTGCGCCAGCCGTTGCGGCAGAAACCGGTCTGCCGGAGCGTCTGCATGGCTGCCTGTGCAAATGGCTTGGCGTAAGCGCTCTGGATCCGGATGACTCGCTGTACGAGCTGGGCGCTGATTCCCTGACCTTGCTGGACCTGATCGACGAATTGCAGGCCGCGACGGGTGTGGTATTCCAGTTGTCACAGTTCAGCCACAAGGTCAGCCTGCGCGAGGTACTGGCGCTGGTGCAGTCAGCGCAGGGCGGTGCGGCTGCAGTCGAAGACCAATGGACCGACGCGGTTAGGATTGACCAATGGCATGCGGGGGCTGACCGCGAGCGCCTGTACCTGATCCATCCGGTGGGCGGCGATGTTCAGGCGTATCGCGAGCTGGCCTCGGCGCTGCACCCTGATCTGGGTGTGTGGGTAATTGCCGACCCGGCCTTGCGCCTGCCCGAGCTGCCGAATATCAGCCTGGCCGAACGGGCGCAGCTGTATCTTGACGCGTTGCAGGCCCATCACCCCGACGGCACAGCATGGCGGCTGGCCGGCTGGTCGTTCGGCGCGTGGGTGGCGCAGGCGATGTGCAACCTGCTGGCGGACGGTTGCGAGCAGCCGTTGCTGTACCTGATCGATCCGCCTGCGCCGGACGCTGGCACCGAGCTGGCGCGGATCGACGAAGAACATATTCAGCAGGTCTTCCAGCGCGAGTTTTCTGCACGGCGGGCCCTCAACACTGCCGCCAGCACGGCCAGTGAAGACGCATCACGTTACCTGCAAAGCCTGATCGTCTGCTGCCAGAACAACATGGCGAGCATGGCTGATCATCGGCCCGCGCAACTGATTGATACCAGAGCGCGATTGTTCATTGCCACGCGTCCAAATCCATATGGCATGGGCAGCGCCTGGCAAATGGCAGACCTGCAGCGTGCCTGGCAAGACCTGTTGCCGCACCTGCTGAGCTGGCAGCCTCTGGACACTGATCATTACGGCATTGTCGCAGCGCCGTGGGCGCAATTGATTGCCGAGATGATCAACGCAGACCTGCCAGCAGGGGAGGGCTGAACGCGTTACCGGCACGCTTTTCAGACGGGGCTGATGTCCCGGTAAACCAGTTACGGACATGGTGATCGACCATGCCAACCATTCAAGGGTGAGGGATCATGGATCAAATGGCACTCAAGGCCATCGAAGGCACCGCGGGGGCGCCTCGCGCGCCGTATCACAGCATCACGGTCAACCGCCTGACACCGATCATCGGTGCCGAAGTCGGCGGTGTCGACCTGTCGCAGCCACTCAGTGCGAAGCAACTGACGGAAATCCGCCGTGCCTTTCTGGAGAATCACGTGCTGGTGTTTCGTGATCAGCACTTGACGGTCGAACAGCATAAAGCCTTTGGCCGGCTGTTTGGACCGTTACGTGCCTTGCCGGTAGAAAGCATTGATGGCGATGACCCGGAGCTGGTCGTGGTGCGCGCCAACGCCCAGTCACGCTTCGCTGCTGGCGAGCTGTGGCACACCGATGGCACCGCTGACCTGGAGCCGTCGATGGGCTCGATGCTGTATGTCAAAGAGACGCCCGCCATTGGAACCGGTGGCGACACGCTGTTTGCCAACATGCACCTGGCCATAGAAATGCTCTCGCCTGCGATGCAGGCGTTTCTTGGCGAACTGACGGCCATTCACGATGGCGAGATTCCGTGGAAGGGCTATCAGCCGCCTGCCAACCTTCCCAAAAGCGAGCACCCGGTGGTGGTTCGCCACCCTGAAACCGGACGCCGCAGCCTGTTCGTCAATTCCGGTTTCACCTCGCATATCGTGCAACTGTCCGCAGGAGAGAGCCGCACGCTGCTGAACATGCTGTTCGACCTGATCGCCCGTGAACCTTCGCTTAGTTGTCGTGTGCGCTGGGAGCCGAACACGTTGGTGTTCTGGGATAACCGCTGCACTCAGCACCACGCGGTGTGGGATTACTTTCCACACTCGCGCTATGGCGAGCGGGTGACGATTCTGGGAGGGCGGCCCAAAGCCTGAAGGCGTTTGCGATTGACCGGCGAACGCCGGTCAGCTGCTTCATCAGCGCAGTGGCAGGTGGTATATCAGGTCGTCGAACCACTGATCGCCGATTTGATAGGCCTGCGGGACGCGGCGTTCGAAAGAGAAACCGCATTTCTCCAGCACCTTGCAGGAGGCAATGTTGCCATCGGTCACGGTCGATTCCAGTGAATCGAGGCCGATGGCGGCAGCGTAGTCGATGATTGCCCGGCGTGATTCGGTGCCGAAGCCTTTGCCTTGATGTTCCGGCAGCAACAGACAGCCTACTTCGGCATGCCCTGGCGACATGATGCGAAAGCCGCTGGCCCCCAGCTCTGCATCGTTTTGTGTGTCTGTGACCACCAGGCAAAGCCAGTGATCGGACTCCGGCGTCCATTCGGGGAGGCGATGATCGAAGCCTTTGCGGATCTGCGCTTCTTCGATTTCTCCGAATACGTAGCGCATGGTCTCGGGCTCGGAGTGCAGCCTGAAAAACAGCGGCCAGTCGCTGGCGAGCAGGGTCCGCAGATAAAGTCGTTCGGTGTGTAGTTCCAGCATCCGTTGCTCCCGGGACAATCAAAAAAGGCACAGGGTTTTGTACTCGGCATTCGGCCAATGATCAATAATGCACGCGCATTTCATCGCCATCGCTCGCGGCAATCGCTGAGTAGCAAGGCATGGTCATACCCTTCAGCATTTCAGGGACGAGTCAATGGCATTTCGCGTATTGGTCATCGGCGGCTACGGCAACTTCGGCAGCCTTATCTGCAATCATCTGGCGATGATGCCGGACATCGAACTGGTCATCTCCGGTCGCGACCCGCGCAAGCTGGCGGAAAAGGTTGCCGCACTGCAAACGCTGGCTGGCAGATTCTGCCAGAGCTGGTGCGTGGACATCATGCAGGACGGCGCGGGCAGTGAGCTGGGTGAATTGGGCATTGATCTGCTTATCCACACGGCGGGGCCTTTTCAGGGGCAGTCGTATGCCGTGGCCCGGCATTGCATCGCGGCGGGTGTGAATTATTGCGACCTGTCGGATTGCCGGACCTTCGTCTCCGGTATCGCCACTCTGGATGCCTTAGCGCGTGAGGCGGGCGTCTGTGTGCTGAGCGGTTGCAGCTCGGTACCGACGCTTTCGGCGGCCATCATCGATCAGCATCGCCAGCGTTTTCTGCGCATCGATTCGATAGAGCATGGCATCTCCTCGGCAGCGAAAATGCCCGGTCTGTCGACCGTGCGTGGCGTGCTGGCCAATGCCGGGCGGCCGATCAGGCAACTGCGCAACGGCAAGGTCCACGAAGTCCATGGCTGGATGGACCTGACCCTGCGCCGGATGCCCGGCATGGGCACACGGCTGGTGGCCAATGTCGACGTCCCGGACCTGGATGTATTCGCGACACGTTATGCCGCGCAGCATCTGAGCTTCAAGGCCGGCTCCGCGCTCAAGGCCGGCGGCATCGCGACCTGGCTGCTGGCGCTGGCGATTCGCTGTGGGCTGCTGCGCGATCCTGCGTCGTGGGCCGAGCGCCTGTACCGTTGGGGCGCGCGCTTTGAACACTGGGGTGATCGAAAGAGCGCGATGTACATCGATGTCGATGGCGTCGACCTCACCGGCCAGCCGTTGCACATGCGTGCGCAATTGACTGCACTGAACGACAAGGGCCCAGAGATCCCCGGCAGTGCTGCCGTCGCGCTGAGCGGCAAAATGGCCGGTGGCTATCGCCCACAACCGGGTGCACGGGCCTGCGTCGGAGAAATCACCGTAGACGAGTACCTGGCAGCGATCAACGAGCCGGAAAACATCCGGCTGGATGTTCATTTCACCGACCGCAACGTCTGACGCTGTTGCCAATCTCCGATGGCTCCGTACAGGCGAAGATCAAGGCAGTTTCATTGCGTGATCTTCCGGTTTCGCGCGGTGCCAATCATCGGAAAAATTCTGCTCAGGCGATTTAAATAAATATTCATCATCGCGCTCCGGCCATGTAATTCTTGGGCTTCAGGGTGCCTTCGATTGGCGCGTGCGTGATTCCGATAACGTTAACTATCAAGTTAAATCTTTCAGCGCCGATTCACGTGCATCCCGAAAAATCAGAGGCACACACGTAATGAGCGCAAAATGGTTGGACAACTTGAAAGTCAGCAAGAAATTAGGGCTGGGCTTTGCCGCTATTTTGCTGGGCGTGCTGACCGTTACCGCCATCGGTTACTCCAGCACCAACCTGCTGATCGAGCGCATGGGCAAAAGCAGCAAGGTCGCCGAGATCAAGGCTGACGTTCTGAATGCCCGGATTGCTGCGCAAGCCTATGCGACCGGCCCTACCGCTGCGGGTGTGCAGAACTACGCCAGCGCGCTGGATACCTTGAGCCGCAGTGTCGATCAGGGCCTGCAGGTGTTCGTGATATCGAGCAACCTGGCCAAACTGCGCGATATCAAGGAACAGGTGGGCGGTCTAAAGCAGACGTTCAACCAATTGGTCGGCATCAATCAGAAAGTCGACGAGGCGTTGAAACCGATCATCAAGGTTTCCGATGACGTCAGCGCGACCTTTGAGAATCTGCTGAACAAGACCATTGACGACACCTTGCGTTCGCCGAATGAAACCGGCATCAGGCAGGTCAAGATCGCTGGCGACCTGCGTAACGGCATGACCAATTTCCGTCTGGTGTTTCGCCGCTACCTGAGCGTTCCGAATGCCGACAACCGTCAGGCCACCTATAAGTCCGCCGACGCCCTGATCGCACAAGTGGACGCCGCTCGCAGCCAATTGCCTGTCGAGGCAAATGCTGCAGTGGATGCCGCGCTGGTGGCGTTGAAACAATACAAGGTCCTGATGTCGTCGATTTCGGACATGCTGCAGCAGACCGAGCAAGTCCGTACCGATCTGCAACAGCAATCCATAGCGACCGCTGCCCGTGCCGATGATCTGGCGGCGTTGCAGGTCATCAGTGCCAAGAAGGAACAACAAACCGCTGTGGTGCAATTGCTGAGCGTAGCGCTGGTCGTGCTGCTGGTCGGCATCTTTGCTGCGTTCCTGATCACACGTCAGATTACCGTGCCGTTGAACAGCACCGTAATTGCGGCGCGCCGGATTGCCGACGGCGATCTGACCCATGACAGCAGCACCACCCGCCAGGACGAACTGGGCCTGTTGCAGAACACCATGCAGCACATGACGGTTTCTCTGCGCGGCCTGATCGGTGGCATCGGCAATGGTGTGACGCAGATCGCCACGGCGGCCGAACAGTTGTCTGCTGTCAGTGAACAGACCAGTGCCGGCGTCACGTTGCAAAAAAACGAAGTCGACCAGGTTGCCACCGCCATGAACGAAATGGCGTCGACCGTGCAGGAAGTAGCACGCAATACTGAAGACGCTTCGCTGGCGGCCAAACAGGCCAGCGAACGTGCCGCTCACGGTAGCAGTGTGGTGCAGCACGCCACTCGCGAAATCGGCCAATTGGCCGGTGAAGTGAAACAGCTGGGCGAAGCCATGCAGCGCCTCACCGAAGACAGTGGCAAGATCGGTAGCGTGATTGACGTGATCAAGGCCGTTGCCGAACAAACCAACCTGCTGGCGCTCAACGCGGCCATCGAGGCTGCACGTGCGGGTGAGCAGGGCCGTGGTTTTGCGGTGGTGGCTGACGAAGTACGTTCGCTGGCTCAGCGTACCCAGAACTCCACCACGGAAATCGAAGCGCTGATTCAGGCGTTGCAAAAAGGTACAGGTGCCGCATCGGGTCTGATGGATGCCAGCCTGCAACGCACCGAAGGCACTGTAGTGCTGGCTCGTCAGGCCGAGCAGGCACTGGTTGAGATCAATCAGTCCATCGGCACCATTGAACAGATGAGCCAGCAGATTTCTGCCGCGGCCGAGCAGCAGAGCGCCGTGACCGACGAAATCAACCGCAGCGTGCTTAGCGTGCGCGACATTGCCGATCAATCGGCTTCGGCAACCGAGCAAAGCGCCGCATCGACTGTAGAACTGGCCCGCCTGGGCAGCGACTTGCAGAGCATGGTGGCGCGTTTCAAGATTTAACTTCCCTGCATCAGGCGCCTTGTGACTCGGTCACGAGGCGACCTGCCGCGCTTCCGCCCGTACGACCATCCACACACCGACACCCGACACCGCCATGCCTGACGCCATCTGCCAGGACAGCGGCTCGTTGAACATCACCCAGGCCCAGAGCATTGTCACCGGTGGGCTGAGGTACAGCACGCTGGCAACGCGGGTGGCTGATGCGCGGCGCAGACACACCCAGTAAAGTCCGTACCCGCCCAAAGTTGCCAGCCCCACCGTCCAGATCACGCTCAACGCAAACCCGGTACTGGGAATGGGGGCCAGGCTGCCCTGTGTTCCCTGGATAATGGCGAACGCGAAGCTCGATATAAAACATTGCAGCCACAGGTTGGGAAGCAGGTCCATGGGCTGCATGTGGGTCGAATGTTTCTGCCACAGTGTCGCGATGGCCAGTGACAACATGCCCAGCAGTGGCAGGCCGTAGGCCCACAACGGCGCATCTCCCACCGCCAGCGTGCTGTACGTGACCAGCACCACGCCGACCAGACCGACCACCAGCCCCGCCCAGATTTGCCAGACAAGCCGCTGCCCGAGCACGGCGGCAGCCAGCAGTGCCATGCCCATCGGCAACAAGTCGGCAAACAGCGCCGCGAGTCCCGCAGGTACGCCCAGCGCGATGCCCTGCGTAACGCCTGCGACATAGCCCGCCATGGCCAGCAGACCGATGCCCGCATTTTTCAACAGCGTGGCAAGCGGTATTGATCTCAGTTGCCTGGTGACGAAAGGCATCAGGATCAACGTGACCACCACACAACGCCAGAACACCACCAGCAATGGTGGTGCGTAATCAAGCGAAAACCGCGCGCCGATGAAACCCGAGCTCCATGTCAGGACAAGGGCTGCTTCCAGCAAGATAAGGGGAATGGCCTGATGCCAGGCAGGCCGCGTTACGCTCGGAGAAATCGATAGGTGCTGATTCATGGACACAGGTTACGAAGTCAGCGTAATCTAATAAATCAAAATTAAGTGCAGTAGTTGTTCGGGATTTATGAATCATGAGCGCAATTCTCGATATCGAACTGATACGTACTTTTCATGCCGTGGCGCGAATAGGGAAGTTTTCTGCGGCTGCCGAGCAACTTCACAAAAGCCCCGCGGCAGTCAGTGTGCATATCCAGCGGCTTGAGGCGGTAGCGGGCGGGCGTTTGCTCAATCGGGACAACCAGGCAGTGTCTCTCACTGCGCTGGGCAAGCGTTTGCTGGTCTCGACGACGGAATTGCTGTCCACCCATGACCGCGTGCTGGCTGACCTGCAAGGGACTCATCTGGCTGGGCGCATCACGCTGGGTGTTCCGGATGAGTACGCCGTTCATGTCATCCGCGACATCCTGCCGGTGTTCGCTGCGGCCTGGCCCAATGTGGTGCTGGAATTGAAAACCGCACCCAGCTACACCCTGCGCGAGCAGGTTGCGCGCGGCAAGTTGCAGACAGCAGTGATCGCGCAACCCAAAGGGCAGCCAAGTGCTGATACGCAGTTTCTGGTATCTACCAAGCCGGTCTGGGTCGGGCCGGCCAGCGTCGCACTGGGACCTGCGGACCCGTTGCCGCTGGCCATTCACGCAGCGCAATGTCCTTATCGTGAAGCCATGATGGCGTCACTCAAAGACAACGGCCGCAAAATCCGTGTAGTTCTCGAAAGCCCGTCCAATCAGGCGATCAAAGCCTGTGTGGAAGCGGGCCTGGCGATCAGCCTTATTGATCGGAGCGGAGTCACGGAAGCCATGCAGATTCTCGATGACCTGCCTGAAATTCCCGAGCACGAAATCGTCTTCCTGCGCTCGCCGTCGTCACAGAACGACGAGGCGGTGAGCCTGCTGGCGCAGGCGCTGCAGAAGTATTTTCGGCTTTGATAGTGAAGCTGTGTGCACAGTAAACGTGTCTGCGGTTCACCACACGGGGGGCGATTGTCTTCTGGTGTGGAAAATCCTTAGAACCTGTAGCCGGCCGCTACGGATGCGATATGGAATCAGGTAAGGCAGGTCTGGCAGAGGCCATTCTCTGGTTCCGGCAATCCGTCCTTCCCGGCCCATGGCGGGAAAGCTCGCGAGCTGCGTCACGCTTGATTGAATTGCTTTCACGAAAGCTGCGGCAGCAGCTGGATTGTCCTGTGCGATATACGCTGCCTCCTCATCCAGATTCTTTAGCGCCGTTTTAAGCCACTCAACCTGCATTGCCAGACCATTTGTCCATGACAGCTTTTACGTCCTCTGTACTGGCGAACTCGCCAGCGTCGGCTTCTTCAATCGCGCGCTGAATTTCGGCAATCTGCCATGCCTCGCGAGTCAGGTATTCGCGGAGCGCGTCGAGGGCCAAAAATGACTTGCTGCGCCCGGTCGCCTTTGCAAGGTGTGCAAGGGTATCCGCCATTTCGTCCGGCAGACGTAGAGACATTGTGGACATATACACCTCACACGTAGTTATTTGTATTACATAAGGGTGCAGTGTAATACATGTGAATACACCTGTGGATGCAGTTTCCGTTTCAGGTCTGTCGGCTTTTTGAGCAGGTGCAAAATGGCCCGCGAATTCGCGGGCCATTCAGGCAACTTTCGGGATGGCTTAACCGTCCTTGAACAGAAAACTGTAGGCATTCAACGCCGGTACGCCGCCCAAATGTGCGTAGAGCACTTTTGAGCCCTCGGGGAATTCACCATTGCGCACCATGTCGATCATGCCGTGCATGGATTTGCCTTCGTAGACCGGGTCGGTCAATACGCCTTCAAGGCGCGCGCAAAGGCGAATGGCTTCAAGGGTGCCCTCGTTCGGCAGGCCGTATTCGGGGTAGGCGTAGCGGGTGTCGAGCACCACGTCTTCGGCGGTGATTTCGCGGCCCAGTTCCACCAGTTTTGCGGTGTTCTGAGCGATGCGCAGGACTTGTGCGCGGGTCTTTTCCGGTTTGGCCGACGCATCGATACCGATCACACGCTGTGCCCGGCCATCGGCCGCGAAGCCGACGAGCATGCCTGCGTGAGTGCTGCCGGTCACCGAGCAGACCACGATGTAGTCGAATTTGAAGCCGAGTTCTTCTTCCTGCTGGCGTACCTCATCGGCAAAACGCACGAATCCCAGGCCGCCATAAGGGTGTTCCGAGCAGCCCGCAGGAATCGGGAACGGCTTGCCACCGCTTTCCTCGACGTCGGACATGGCCTTTTCCCAGCTCGGCCGAATGCCGATATCGAAGCCTGCCGAGTCCAGGCGCACATCGGCCCCCATGATGCGTGACATCTCGATATTGCCCACTCGGTCGTACAGGGCGTCTGAATAGTTGACCCAGTTTTCCTGAACCAGCACGCATTTCATACCCAGATGCGCCGCGACTGCTGCCACCTGACGGGTCTGGTTGGACTGGATGCCGCCGATCGACACCAGTGTGTCGTAGCCGCCGTCGATGGCTTCCGGCACCAGGTATTCCAGTTTGCGGGTCTTGTTACCGCCAAAAGCCAGACCGCTGTTGCAATCCTCGCGCTTGGCATACAACTCGACCTTGCCACCCAGATGCTCGCTCAAGCGTTTCAGAGGGGTGATGGGCGAGGGGCCGAAGGTCAGAGGGTAGCGCTTGAACTTGCTCAGGTTCATATTGGGGCTCCGTTGATAAGTTGATTCAGGCCTGCAAGGAATGAGTTCGACGTTTGAACGGCGTGCCTGAAGTGGTTCCTATCATAGGAAATAGCTGAATAATCGTGGTTGCAAAGAATTGTCTATTTGCAAAATCAGCGTTAGTGTCATGCCACTAATGCAAACTTTTATTTTGTGAAATTCATCATGAAAGCAATAAATGAACGCACTAAAAAGTCCGCTGGCGATGTAGCACCGCTGCTGGACAGGATTGACCGCGCCATTCTCAAGACCCTGCAACGTGACGCCTCGATTTCCAACGTGGCACTCGCCGAGAAGGTCAAGCTGAGTCCGCCTGCTTGTTTGCGGCGCGTCGAGCGGTTGAAGGAGGCGGGCGTTATCAAGGGCGTGGTGGCGTTGCTCAATGGTGACGTTCTGGACGCGGGCATGGTGGTGCTGATCGGTGTGGTGCTCGACCGCTCGACACCGGACTCATTTGCGCAATTTGAACAAGCCGCGCAGAAGGTGTCCGGCTGCATGGAGTTTCATGTGGTCACCGGCGAGTTCGATTACTTCATGCTGCTGCGCACCAAAGACAGTCAGAGTTTCAACCGCCTGCATGCCGAACAGCTGCTGTACTTGCCCGGTGTCAGACAGATCCGCTCGTTCATGGGACTGCGTCAGGTGGTGTCGACCACGCAATTACCCATTTAACCGGTTGCTCGACGTGGCCTGCTTGTACTACGCCGCGTCAAACGTTCACGTCTGATGAAGGTCAGAGTTGTTGACTGCCACACGATTGACCCTGGCGCATGATTAAATCAGTGCTATTTCCTTTTTTTACTTGCTCAAGGATTTTTATTTTGGCTGCTGGAAGCTTGCTTACCCTGCTCGACGATATTGCGACCCTGCTGGATGATGTGGCACTGGCCACCAAGAAAACCGCGGGTGTGCTGGGGGATGATCTGGCGCTCAATGCCCAGCAGGTCACCGGAGTTTCAGCCGATCGCGAACTGCCCGTTGTCTGGGCCGTGGCCAAGGGCTCGTTGCTCAACAAGGCAATCCTGGTTCCGGCGGCACTGTTGATCAGCGCCTTCGCGCCCTGGGCGATTCTTCCCTTGTTGATGATCGGCGGCGCGTTCCTATGCTTTGAAGGTTTCGAGAAAATCGCCCATAAATGGCTGCATCCCGAAACCGGCGAAGAGCATGATCAGCGCAAGCAGGCGGCCACGGATGCTTCAGTGGACATGGTGGCGTTCGAAAAGGACCGTATCAAAGGCGCGATTCGCACCGACTTCATTCTTTCGGCAGAAATCATCGTGCTGGCGCTGGGCGTAGTGTCGGCCCGACCGTTCATGGATCAGGTCGGTGTACTGGTTATTGTCGCTGTGCTGATTACCGTGGGTGTCTATGGACTGGTGGCAGGTATCGTCAAACTTGACGACCTGGGCCTGTACCTGAAAAAGACTGCAAGCTTTGCGGCGCAGAAAATCGGTGGTGCTTTGCTATGGCTTGCGCCGGTATTGATGAAGGTACTGTCGATTGTCGGTACTGCGGCCATGTTCATGGTCGGCGGCGGGATTCTGGTTCACGGTCTGCCATTTGCTCACCATTGGGCCGAAGGCGTGACCGAAGCTGCAGCCGGTGCGGTGGGCGGGCTGTCGATGGTCGTCCCGACGCTGATCGATGCGGTCGCCGGGGTTATCGCTGGCGCGGTGCTGGTGTTGGTCGTGACGCTGATTGGCAAGGTCTGGAAAGCGGCTAGGGAGTGAGTGGAGGCGGGCGCCGCGCAGGAGTTGAATATCGTGCCAATGCTCCGCGTTGGCATGCATCCCGTGACGCTCCGCGTCACAGATCTGCGCAGCAACACCCTCTCAAGGTTGGGCGCAGAGGCTTCAGAAATGCGTTCCCGCGCTGAGCGCGGGAACGAGCGTCACAACCGGATCGTGCTTAGAAGAATACCTTCACCAGCAAACTCGCGGTGTTCTGGTCGGTGTCGAACGAGCGGCTGTCCTTGATGCCGTATTTGTTGGTCCAGTAATCGTATTCGATACCGACGTACAGCTGACGCTCAGGGTAATTCAGTGCCTTGCCCAGGTCATATTTGATCTGCGGGTTGAAGTGCAGGTTGGAGTGGTAAGTACCACGCGACGTCTTGTCGTTGTTCACTACCCAGTCCATGAAACCGTCGATCAGCACATCCGATTTGCCCATGGGTATGGTGTAGGACCACACCGGGGTAATCTGCCATACACCATCGCCCGGACGGTTGCCTTCGGTCTGGCGCTGGTAGAAGTTCAGCTGGAAGTAGTCGAAACCCGGGATCTTCAAATCGAACGCCGGGCCGATCAGGTAAGACTCGTTATCGCCTTCACCAAATTCGTAAGTTGCCGCAATCAGCACATCGCTGATCGGGCCGAACTCGAACTTCTGGCCAAATATCTTGCCCAGCGACAAGCGTGGCGATAGGTGTTATCGCCAGCCGTTGCGTCTCCCTTGCCGTTGTAGAAGATCTTGTCGACGAAGAAGAAGTTGTCGCCGTACTTCCAGCTGTCAGCATGTTCAAAGGTGAACGTCTGCTGGTTTGCCGGGTTGACGGCAAAGTCTCGTCCATTGAGATAGGTCAGGCTATTGCTCTGCCACTGGAAGATATCCCCGGCCATGGCTGGCGCAGCGGCCAGCAGACTGCTGGCCAGTAACACGCTGGAAAACGTACGGTTCATGCGGTGAGTCCCTTGAAGTAGATCGTGATTTTTTCAGACTGGCGTTCTCTAAATGACGCCTTGTCTGTGGTTGCAGTAATTTGTCTGTCTGGTCAGCTTTGTGTTGTTAGCAAGAGCTGCGCCAAACAGCGAAAAAAGTTGAAGTAATCCCCAAACCGGCATCAACGTGTCGGTTTCAAGTCATTTTTCCGGGTCGACAGAGTCCTGACCGTACAGTCAGCTAGTTGGCTGTTCGGTCAAAGTCAGCGTACAAGGAGCGGTTGTCCGGTTTTGCAGCGGCGGCGGAGAATACTGACTTGCGTTGTCTGGCTCAAGTGCTCCAGCGCAGGGCGTCTGGAGCGAAAGTGGGGCGAGTGCGCCCCGTGTCAGGAGCGCTTGGTTAGCGAGGGGCTCAGTTAGTGTGTGCGCCTTGATCGACCCAGGCACCGACCAGTTCGCGTTCCTGCTGAGTCATCTGGGTGATGTTGCCCAATGGCATGATCGGCGAGGTGACGGCCTGCGCCTTGATGCGCGGGGCCTGCTGCTGAATCTGTTCTGGCGTATCGAACATCACTCCCGCAGGCGCAACGCTGAACAACTGACTGGTAGGCGTGGCCGAATGGCACACCGTGCAACGATGCTGAATCACTTCATGCACTTTGGCGAAGTCCGCGCCGGTACTGGCAGGCTTGGCCTCGACCGGCGCGGTGACCGGCTCCGGAGGTTTCTCGTCGGCCCGATGACCGCCAACTGCGGTGCCGGGCAGCGGTTGATAGACGATTTTCGCGGGAGGTTGCGCAGGGCCGGTGACGTACGCCAGGCAGAGCATGCCCAGCGCAGCGACCGGCAGGGTCCAGGCGAATCGATGGCTGTCATGTCTTGTATTGAAATAGTGGCGCACCAGGACCGCCAGCAGTGCGATGCCCGCCAGAATCAGCCAGTTGTACTCACTGCCGTATGTGCTCGGAAAGTGATTGCTGATCATGATGAACAGCACAGGCAGAGTGAAGTAGTTGTTGTGTCGTGAACGTAATAGGCCTTTTGCCGGCAGGCTTGGGTCCGGCGTGCGGTTCTCGGCAATGGCGGCTACCAGCGCGCGCTGGGCCGGCATGATGATGCGGAACACGTTGCCGACCATGATGGTGCCCATGATCGCGCCCACATGCAGATAGGCACCGCGACCACTGAACACTTTGCTGAACCCGTATGCCGCCGCGACCAGCAGCACGAACAGGACCACGCCCAGCAGTGCAGGGCGCTTGCCCAGTGGCGAGTCGCACAAAAAACTGTAGATGAACCAGCCGACAAACAAGGAACCCAGGCCAATGTGTACGCCTTCGGCACCACTGAGGCTGCTGCCCGGCGCCAACAGGTACAACGTCGGATTGGCGTAGAACACCACGCACAACAGGGCCACGCCCGACAGCCAGGTTGAATACGCTTCCCATTTGAACCAGTGCAGATTCTCCGGCATGGTCGGCGGCGCGAGCTTGTACTTCTCCAGGTGATAAATGCCACCGCCGTGGATCGCCCATAAATCACCGGACAACCCTTCACGCGGGTTGCTGCGGTTGAGGTTGTTCTCCAGCCAGACAAAGTAGAACGATGCGCCGATCCAGGCCACGCCCACAATCATGTGAATCCAGCGTACGCCCAGATTCAGCCATTCCATCATATGTGCCAGCACGGTTTTTACCCTTCCAGTGGGTTGGGATCGAGAACCAGCAACTGGCTCTCGGCAAAGTAATGCTCGTCGCAGTTGTTACCTTCGCCACTGCGATCAACCACCAGGAAGTCATCCCGCTTTTCGATCGTCAGCACCGGATGGTGCCAGACGCCGCGATGGTAATTGACACCCTGCCTGCCGTTCGACACGAAGGCGCGGGTCAGCTCTGATTCAGGCGCATCGCCAACCGGCGCGACCACGATCAGAAAGGGGTTGCCGAGCAGCGGGATGAAGGCCTGGCTGCCCTGCGGGTGACGCTCCAGCATGCCAATGGTCAATGGCATCGGCAGCGCTTCGGCGCGGAATATGCTGATGATCGCCTTGTCATCCGGTTGCGCGGTCTGCACTTCAGCCAGACGATGAAAGCGCATGGTCGAGCCGTTATTGATCATGAAATGATCGCTGCCATCGGTTTCGATCACATCACCGAATGGCGCAAAAGCTTCCTTGGTCAGTGGCTCGATTATCAGTTTGCGCATGCGGGTTCTTCTTCAATGGCTTCAGGGTTTATCGCACTTGGCGCGCCTGGAATACGGTTCTCGCCTGCTTCTGCCCGAAGGGCGTGGGAGCGAACTTGTTCGCGAAAGGGCCGGTACACCCCCTGAAGATGTACCGTTTGGAACAAAGCCTTCGCGAACAAGTTCGCTCCTACAGCCTTCGGCCAGAATCCAAATCAGGCCTGTGTATGATGCGGAGCGTGGGAACGAGAGTTCACACGTTGTTACCTGGACACCTTGCCCAGCACTCGCAGGCGGCTCACGCCACCGTCAGGGAATACGTTCAGGCGGATATGGGTGATCGGCCCGATGGCGTTGATCTGCTCGGCGAACTCGTGTTCGGCGTGCATGGTCAGCTTCTGGCTTGGCAGCAGCTCGCGCCAGAACAAACTCTGGGTTTCGATCTGGCTGTCGGTACCGCCCTTGACGAAAGCACCCTGGATCGAGCAGCTGTCCGGGTAATTGCCCTTGAAGTGCAGAGTGTCGACAATGACTTTCTCGACTTCGCCCTTGTGCCCCAGCGCCACAATCACCCAGTCGTTGCCGGGTGTGCGGCGGCGCGCGGTTTCCCAGCCGTCGCCCATGTTCACGCCACGGCCGGGGTTGAGGATGTTGCTCATGCTGCCGTAGTGCTCGTCCGAGCAGGCAATCGACCGGCCACCGTTGAGTGCCGCCACCAGATCGATCTGCTCGTCCTCGCTGACTTTCGACCAGTCGCGATGCGGCACGCCGTAGACCCGCAGGCGCGCTACGCCGCCGTCCGGGTAGATATTGAAGCGCAGGTGGCTGAACGCCTGATCGTTGGTGATCTCGTGGTAATGATGGCTGTTGCCTTGCAGCTCCACAGACGGCAGCACTTCGGTCCAGGCGGTGTTTTCATCGGGTTCGCCCGAGGCCAGAAAGCACGCTTCCAGCGAAGCGGAAGGCGGAAAGTTGCCGGTGAAAAACGAGGTATCAATGTCTACACCCTTGATGGTGCCAGCTACACCGAGGCGGATCACTGCGCTGTCGTATCCTTCGAAACGCTTGCGGCGCGACTCCCAGCCGTCCATCCACTTGCCGTTGTCGTCGAACACGCCTTCTTTCCAGACCGCCGGGGTCGGCTGGAACAGCCGGTTGGCGTCGGCGAACCAGTCATCGGTGACCGAAAGGATTTTGGTGCCCAGACGCGCGTCGGCCAGGTTCACGAACTTCTCGAACGGTGCGGCGTAAACTTTCATGCTCTTTGTCTGCCTTCTGAATACGGTTATGACTGCGACGCTCAAAGCGCCTGTAGACGAAACAGTGCGATCTTGTTGATCTCGGCCAGGGCGCAAGCAAACTCGGCCTCGGGCGAGTGGTGGATGCGTTGTTCGAACGCTGCCAGAATTTTGTGCCTGTCGCTGCCCTTGACCGCCATGATGAACGGAAAGCCGAAGCGGGCCTTGTAAGCCTCGTTCAGCTCGGTAAAGCGCTGGAACTCCTCAGGCGTGCAGTGGTGGATACCGGCGCCTGCCTGTTCATCGGTACTGGCCTGAGTCAGCTCACCCTGGATAGCCGCCTTGCCGGCCAGGTCCGGGTGAGCATTGATCAGCGCCAGCTGTTGCGCGTGAGGGGCACCGAGCAATAGTTTGCTCATGCGCGCATGCAGGGTCTCGACCTGATCCAGTTCGGGGCCAGCGCCCTCGTCGAAGGCCTGCTGCGCGACCCAAGGCGAGTGTTCGTAGATGTCGGCAAAGGCTGCGATGAATGCATCCCGGCCCAGGCTTGAAGGTGTCAGTGTTTTAAACGTGCTCATTGCTCGGCCTTGCCGGTAAACGGATGTTCAGTGTGCCAGTGCCTGGCGATATCGACACGTCGGGTGAACCACACCTGCTCATGGCCTTTGACGTACTCAATGAAACGCTTGAGCGCGGCCAGCCGGGCAGGGCGACCGATCAGGCGGCAATGCAGACCGATGGAAAGCATCTTCGGCGCGTCTTCGCCTTCGGCATACAGCACGTCGAACGCGTCCTTGAGGTATTGAAAGAATTGCTCGCCATTGTTGAAGCCCTGCACCTGGGTGAAGCGCATGTCGTTGGTGTCCAGCGTGTAGGGGATGACCAGATGCGGCTTGCCGGTGGGGTTGTTCGGCTCCCAGTACGGCAGGTCGTCGTCGTAGGTGTCGCAATCATAGAGAAAACCGCCTTCCTCCATCACCAGTCGCCGGGTGTTGGGGCCGGTGCGCCCGGTGTACCAGCCCAGCGGCCGTTCGCCACTGATCTCGGTGAGGATCTGAATCGCCTGGCGCATGTGTTCACGCTCGTCGGCTTCTTCCATGTTCTGATAGTCGATCCAGCGATAACCGTGGCTGCAGATTTCGTGACCGTCGGCGACCATGGCGCGGATCACCTCGGGGTGACGCTGCGCAGCCATGGCCACGGCGAAGATGGTCAGGGGAATATCGAACTGCTTGAACAGCCTGAGAATGCGCCAGACACCTGCGCGGCTGCCATATTCATACAGCGATTCCATGCTCATGTTGCGCTGGCCCTGCAATGGCTGCGCGGCAACCATCTCGGACAGAAAGGCTTCTGATTCCTTGTCGCCATGCAGAATATTGCGCTCGCCACCTTCCTCGTAATTCAGCACGAATGACAAGGCAATGCGCGCGTTGCCCGGCCAGCGTGGATGAGGCGGGTTGTTGCCGTAACCGATCAGGTCGCGTGGGTAGTCAGCGCTCACTGCAAGCTTCCTTTTGTGCGTTATGTGCGTTAAGCCAAGTGCGGTGCGAATGGCAGACAAGGCACTGCAACGCGCAGATTGTATACAATTTTATTTTCGGCTTGTAACCCTGTAGGTTTCGTTACCGATTTGTGCCGGTTCAAATAAAGCAAGCAAGAAACCTGCCTGAGTGGTCAGCTAATCGAAAAAAATCTGATATTTTTCCTTTGCTTCCTTTCTTTTCAGGTAATTCGACGATTGGCGAGCAGCACAGGCGTCAGCTGCAATCCACTGAAGATTTTATTGTGTACAGGTTTTTGCGAAAGTGTCTTAATCGGTCGCAATCGCACCATGCAGAGCACTTCATTGGTGCACTGTTTCACCATCGCCGGATGTGAGGAGTGAAGTTTTGGGGAAATTGACCACACACGTGCTGGACGCTGCCCACGGTTGCCCAGGCAATGCCATCCGCATTGAATTGTATCGGGTCGAAGGCCAGCAGCTTCTGCACGTTGTCAGCGCTGTCACCAACAGCGACGGACGTTGCGATGCGCCCCTGTTGCAGGGAGACACTTATCAGTCCGGGGTTTATCAACTGCACTTTCAGGCTGGCGATTATTACCGTGCGCGAGGCGTGGTATTGAATGAACCGGCCTTTCTCGATGAAGTGGTGCTGCGCTTTGGCATTGATGCAGGTCAGGAACACTTTCATGTGCCGCTGTTAATCTCGCCGTACAGCTACTCGACGTATCGGGGCAGCTGAGTGCCTCTTGCCCGCCCCACACTGCGGGCCTTTTTTTGCGCGCGTTTCCGGTTTTGCCCTGTGTACAATGCGCCAGTCCCAACGCCGTAATCCATCTGCGCACGAGTGCCCATGAACGACCAGTCCCTGCCTCTCAAGAAAAAGCCGCGCGGCACGACCAGCGCCAGCCGCAGCGTTACTCAGGACGATGTCGTTTACGAGCATATTTTCGATGCCATTCTGGAGCAGCGGCTGGCGCCGGGCACCAAATTGAGTGAAGAGGCGCTGGGCGAGATCTTTGGTGTCAGCCGCACCATCATTCGTCGCGCTTTATCACGGCTGGGGCATGAAGGTGTGGTGCTGTTACGCCCTAATCGTGGTGCGGTGGTCGCCAGCCCCAGCGTCGAAGAGGCGCGCCAGGTGTTTTTCGCCCGGCGTATGGTCGAGAAGGCAATCACTGAACTGGCGGTCGAGCACGCCACTGCCGAGCAACTGGCCGAACTGCGTCAGATGGTCAGCGACGAGCGCGACAGCTTTGCCCGCGGTGATCGAGGTGCAGGCATCCGTCTCTCCGGCGAATTCCATCTGCAACTGGCCGTAGCCGCCAGAAACGCGCCGCTGATCAGCTTCCAGCGCAGCCTGGTATCGCAGACTTCATTGATCATTGCCCAGTACGAAACCGGCAACCGCACACATTGTTCCTACGACGAACACACCCAACTGATCGACGCCATAGAAGCGCGCGATGCGCCGCTCGCCGTCGAGTTGATGATGCATCACATGGACCACATCGACGGCAAGCTCAACCTCGACCAGGATAGTGCCTCGGACGATTTGCATGCGGTGTTCTCGCACGTCATGGGTCGGAAAAAGACCGGGCGTTGAGGCTGGATGAACAATTATCGTGCGACGCTCTGCGTCGCATGCCGTTCCGGACGCTCCGCGTCCTCTTGCGACGCAGAGCGTCGAGACCTGCATTCCCACGCGGAGCGTAGGGAACGATAACCTCAACTTCGTGCTGAAGCTTTGACCATCGTGCGTCGCTCCGCGTCGCATGCCGGTCCGGACGCTCTACGTCCTCTTGACGACGCAGAGCGTCGAGACCCGCATTCCCACGCGGAGCGTAGGGAACGATAACCTCAACTTCGTGCTGAAGCTTTGACCATCGTGCGACGCTGCGCGTCGTCATGCCGTTCCGGACGCTCTGCGTCCTCTTGACGACGCAGAGCGTCGAGACCCGCATTCCCACGCGGAGCGTAGGGAACGATAATCTCAACTTCGTGCTGAAGCTTTGACCATCGTGCGACGCTCCGCGTCGCATGCCGTTCCGGACGCTCTGCGTCCTCTTGACGACGCAGAGCGTCGAGACCTGCATTCCCACGCGGAGCGTAGGGAACGATAACCTCAACTCCGTGCTGAAGCTTTGACTATCGTGCGACGCTCCGCGTCGCATGCCGGTCCGGACGCTCCGCGTCCTCTTGACGACGCAGAGCGTCGAGACCCGCATTCCCACGCGGAGCGTAGGGAACGATAACCTCAACTTCGTGCTGAAGCTTTGACCATCGTGCGACGCTGCGCATCGCATGCCGTTCTGGACGCTCCGCGTCCGCTTGACGACGCAGAGCCTGCGTGAGCGTGAGGGACGATTTAGCCCCTGTCATGCACTAACCGCCCACCCGACCAGGTCTGCTTCACCGTCCGGTCATCACCAATCGTCATCAGCACAAACAGAATCTCTTCGATGTCTTTAGCCTGTTTCAACCGGTATGACAGCAGCGGGGTGGCGTTGTAGTCCAGCACCAGAAAGTCGGCTTCGTTACCGGGTTTCAGGCTGCCGACCTTGTCTTCCAGTCGCAATGCGCGTGCGCCGCCCAATGTCGCCAGATAGAGCGACTTGAACGGATTGAGCCGTGCGCCCTGCATTTGCATGACCTTGTAAGCTTCGTTCAGGGTTTGCAGAATCGAAAAACTGGTGCCGCCGCCCACGTCGGTGCCCAGGCCGACATTCACCTTGTGCTTTTCGACCATCGGCAGGTTGAACAGGCCGCTGCCCAGAAACAGGTTGGAGGTCGGGCAGAAGGCAATCGCCGAACCGGTTTGCGCCAGTCGTGCGCACTGTTCGTTGCACAAGTGCACGCCATGGGCGAACACCGAGCGCTCGCCGAGCAGGTTGAAGTGATCGTATACATCCAGGTAATGCTTGCGCTCGGGGAACAGCGCCTTGACCCACTCGATCTCCTGAAGGTTTTCGCTGATGTGGGTCTGCATGTACAGGCCGGGATGCTCAGTAAGCAACTGCCCAGCCAGGCTCAATTGCTCCGGGCTGCTGGTCGGCGCGAATCGCGGGGTCACTGCGTAGCTCAAACGCCCTTTACCATGCCAGCGCTCGATCAGCGCCTTGCTGTCGGCATACCCGGATTCTGGCGTATCAACCAGATAATCCGGCGCATTGCGGTCCATCATCACCTTGCCGGCGATCATGCGCAGATCGAGTGCCTGAGCCGCATTGAAAAACGCCTCGACCGATTCTTTATGCACGCTGCCGAACACCAGCGCTGTGGTCGTACCGTTGCGCAGCAGTTCCTTGATGAAGATGTCGGCCACCTGCGCCGAATGCTCGGGGTCGGCGAACTGGCTTTCGCAGGGGAAGGTGTAGGTGTTGAGCCAGTCGAGCAGTTGTTCGCCGTAGGCACCGATCATGCCGGTTTGTGGCAAGTGGATATGGGTGTCGATGAAGCCCGGTGTGATCAGTGCGTCCGGGTATTCGATCAGCTCGACATCGCCGTCGAGGCTATCGAGCAAATCGTCAGCATTGCCCACGGAAATGATTTTGCCGTTTTCGACCAGCAACAGGCCATCGGCAAAATACTCATAAGACGCCTCTACTGCCACCTCTGCGGGGTCGGCAATGCTGTGAAGGATGGCGGCGCGGTAGGCTTTACGGCGGGAAACTGAACTCATGGCACTCTCGTTGTGACTCATTGCGACTGACTGCGGCGTGATGCGGGCAGCAGTCTGGCGATTGGTTCGGCATTGGCACTGTGCTGGCCAAAGCTTGCGTTGTAGGTGGCGATTATTTCGGCGGCGATGGACACCGCGATCTCGATAGGCAGCTTGCCTTTGACCTCCGCCAGGCCCATTGGGCAACGCATGCGTTGCAGCAGGCTGGCGTCGAAACCGCGTTCCCGCAAGCGATGTTCGAACTTGACGCGCTTGGTTTTCGAGCCGATCAGCCCGAAGTAAGCAAAGTCGCCGCGCTTGAGGATTGCAGCAGTCAGCTCAAGGTCCAGTTGATGGTTGTGGGTCATGACAATGCAGTAAGTGCCGACAGGCAACTGCGCGACCTCGTCGACCGGCTCTTCACTGACGATCTTCAACAGGCCCTCGGGCATCGGCTCGGGGAATTCGTTCTCACGTGCGTCGATCCAGCGCACCCGGCAGGGCAGGCTGGCCAGCAGTGGCACCAGCGCACGGCCAACATGACCGGCACCAAACACGGCGATTTGTGCGACTGGTTCGCCCATGGGTTCGAACAGCAGCACATTGACGCCGCCACAGCACTGACCGAGGCTTGCGCCGAGGTTGAAACGTTCCAGACGCGTCTGCCGGGTGCCGCTGGCCAGCATCTCGCGGGCGATTTGCATGGCCTTGTATTCCAGGTGCCCGCCGCCGATGGTGTCGTGGATATGCTCGGCACAGACCACCATCTTGGAGCCGGCGTTGCGTGGCGTCGAGCCCAGCTCCTCGATGATGGTCACCAGAATGCCGGGTTCTCCACGGGCCTGTAGCTCGGCCAGGGCGCTGATCCAGTTGTTCATTTCTGCTCCAGGACAGAGTGATCCAGGCCAGGCGCCTTCTCGAGCAAGCTCGCTCCCACGGGGGCATCCTGAATAGGTGAAGGCGAGCCTGGCGAAGCTTCACTTACCCGCGAAGGGGCGGAAACAATCGGCTCGGCACCTTCGCCGGATGCGCGACGCGCAGCGCTTTTGTGGCGCATCTGCTCACAGCCCCACAACACTTTTTCCGGAGTTGCAGGCGCGTCAATGTCCGGTTGATGGCGATAATCACCCAGGCTCGCCACAGCGTCCTTGATTGCGCACCAGGCCGCGATGCCGAGCATGAACGGTGGCTCGCCCACTGCCTTGGAGTGGAATACGGTGTCTTCCGGGTTCTTGCGGTTCTCCACCAGCTTGATGCGCAGATCAAGCGGCATGTCCGCCACCGCAGGGATCTTGTAGGACGCCGGGCCGCTGGTCATCAGCTTGCCCTTGTCGTTCCACACCAGTTCCTCGGTGGTCAGCCAGCCTGCGCCTTGAATGTAGCCGCCTTCGACCTGGCCGATATCGATGGCCGGGTTCAGCGAGGCGCCGACGTCGTGCAGAATGTCGGTGCGCAACATCTTGTACTCGCCTGTCAGCGTGTCGACGATGACCTCGACGCATGCCGCACCAAACGCGTAGTAATAGAACGGTCGGCCACGCGCCTGGCTGCGGTCATAGAAAATCTTCGGCGTCTTGTAATAGCCGGTGCTGGACAACGAAACCTGGCCCATCCATGCCAACTGCGCCAGCTCGGCGAAGGGCAGGAAAATATCGCCGATCCGCACATGGCCGTTGCGAAACTCGACTTCTGTTTCTGCCACCTGATAGTGCCGGGCGGCGAACTCCACCAGCCGCTGCTTGAGGGTTTCAGCGGCATTCTGCGCGGCCTTGCCGTTCAGGTCGGTGCCGCTTGAGGCGGCGGTGGGCGAGGTGTTCGGCACCTTGTCGGTGTTGGTGGCGGTGATCTGAATACGGTCAATGTCCACCTGAAACACTTCAGCCACGACCTGCGCGACTTTGGTGTTCAAACCCTGGCCCATCTCGGTGCCGCCATGGTTCAGGTGGATGCTGCCGTCGGTGTAGATGTGAATCAGCGCGCCTGCCTGATTGAGGAAGCTGGCGGTAAAGGAAATGCCGAATTTGACCGGCGTCAGCACCAGCCCTTTTTTCAGGATCGAGCTTCCGGCATTGAACGTGCGAATGGCTTCGCGGCGCTCGGCATACTGGCTGCTCTGCTCGAGGTCGGCGGTCATCTCTTCCAGCAGGTTGTGCTCGACCGTCTGGTAATAGTGCGTGACGTTACGCTCGGTCTTGCCGTAATAGTTGGCCTTGCGCACCGCCAGCGGGTCCTTGCCGAGGAAACGTGCGATGCAGTCCATGACCTCTTCGATGGCGACCATGCCTTGCGGGCCGCCAAAGCCACGGTAGGCCGTGTTGGACGCGGTGTGAGTCTTGCAGCGATGGCCGTTGACCGTGGCTTCGCCCAGATAGTAGGCGTTGTCGGCGTGAAACATGGCGCGGTCGACAATCGACGCGGACAGGTCCGGCGAGTAGCCGCAGTTGCCTGCCAGATCCAGCTCTATACCCTGCAAACGACCCTCGTCGTCGAAGCCCACGTCGTACTCGATGTAGAACGGGTGGCGCTTGCCGGTCATCTGCATGTCTTCAAAACGTTGCAGGCGCATCTTGGTGGGCTGGCCGGTCAGCCTTGCAATCACGGCGCACAGGCAGGCCGGGCTCGCCGCCTGGGTTTCCTTGCCGCCAAAGCCACCACCCATGCGCCGCATGTCGACCACGATGCGGTTCATCGGCACGCCCAGTACCTCGGCCACCAGCTTCTGGATTTCCGTGGGGTTCTGGGTCGAGCAATAGACAATCATGCCGCCGTCTTCAGTCGGCATCACCGAGGATATCTGGGTTTCCAGATAAAAATGTTCCTGACCGCCGATGTGCAGGTTGCCCTGCAAACGGTGGGTTGCGCCTGCCAGCGCTGCGGCCGAGTCGCCACGTTTGTGCGTGTGGCTGTCGAGCACAAAGTGTTTCTGACGCAGCGCCTGAACCACATCCAGCACCGGCTCCAGGTCCTCATATTCGATAATCGCCGCCATTGCCGCCTGCCGGGCAATGTCCAGATCGCGAGCAGCAACGGCAAGCACCGGTTGACCGACAAACTCCACCGTGTCGATGGCCAGCAACGGATCGCCGGGCAGCAACGGCCCGATGTCCTTCAGCCCCGGAATATCCTGATGAGTAATCGCAATGCGTACGCCGTCGAAGGCGTAGCAGGGCGAGGTGTCGATGCTGATGATTCGCGCGTGGGCACGGTCGGAAAGACGTGCATACACATGCAACTGATTGGGAAACTCCAGGCGATCATCGATATACACCGCTTCGCCGGACACATGTTTGTCGGCGCTGTCATGCTTGACGCTGCGACCGACGCCAGTGCTCAAGCCCTGCTGAAACACGGCGAGCATTTCGGCCTGGGTAATGGATGGAGAATGCTCAGACATAGTCAGTCACCCGCGTTGCGACGGCAGGCGTCTGCACTTCGATGAAATACTTGCGCAGCAGGTTCTGCGCGCTCAACAGGCGATATTCCTTGCTGGCACGGAAGTCCGACAGCGGCGTGAAATCTTCGCTAAGTGCGGCGCAGGCCTGCTCAACGGTTTCATTGCTCCAGAGCTGACCGACCAGGGCTCGCTCGCAGGCCGCTGCGCGCTTCGGAATCGCCGCCATGCCGCCATACGCCACACGTGCCTCGCGGATCACGCCGTCTTCTATGGTCAGGCGGAACGCCGCACAGACCGCCGAAATGTCGTCATCCAGGCGTTTTGAAACTTTATAGGCACGAAAGGTCAGCAGTGGATTGGCGGTCGGCACGATGATCTTTTCGATGAACTCACTTTCCTGGCGAGCCGTGACCTTGTAGTCGATGAAGTAATCCTCCAGCGCCAGCGTGCGTTGGCTGTTGCCTTTGCGCAGCACGATCTGCGCGCCAAGGGCGATCAGCAGGGGCGGGGAGTCGCCAATCGGCGAGGCATTGCCGATATTGCCACCCAGCGTGCCTTGATTGCGGATCTGCAACGAGGCGAAGCGCTGCAGTAACTCGCCAAAGTCCGGGTATTCGGCCTTTAGTGCTGCATAACAATCGGTCAGCGGAGTGGCCGCGCCGATCTCCAGACGGTCGTCGAAACGCTTCACGCCCTTCATCTCGTCGATGTGTCCGACGTAAATCATCACCGGCAACTGTTTGTGAAATTGGGTGACTTCCAGCGCCAGATCAGTGCCGCCCGCCAGCAGACGGGCCTGCGGATGGCTGCCATAAAGGTCGGCCAGGTCTGCCACGGTCAGCGGAATGAAGCAGTTTTTTTCGCCGTCGCTCAGTGCTTCGGTCTGGGCCGGGGTGATTGCCCGCAGGCGCTCGACCGTCTCAGCCTGGCGCTGATCGAACTGATCCGGCTGGCGCTGGCTGCAAGACTGCTCGGCGGCGGCCAGAATAGGGCGATAACCGGTGCAGCGGCACAAATTGCCTGCCAACGCTTCGTGAGCCTGATGCGCGTTGGCGTCGGTGCTGTTCTTTTGCAGGGCAAACAGCGACATCACAAAGCCTGGGGTACAGAAGCCGCATTGCGAGCCGTGACACTCGACCATGGCCTGTTGCACGCTGTGCAACTGACCCTGGTGCTTGAGGTCTTCGACGCTGATCAATTGCTTGCCGTGCAGCGACGCCATGAACGTCAGGCACGAATTGAGGCTGCGATAACGCAACATTTGCTTGCCATCGGCGTCACTGTGCAACTCGCCAACCACGGCGGTGCAGGCACCGCAGTCTCCGCTGGCACAACCTTCCTTGGTACCGGGCTTGTGTGCCTGCTCACGCAGGTAGGTCAGCACGGTCATGTTCGGATTCAGGCTGCGCTCGGTTTTTAGCTCTTGGTTCAAAAGGAACTGAATCACGGCGCAAAGCCCTCACATTTATTGTCATCAGACATGTCGATGAATCTATCAGCTCTGCTTATTGGGTCAATTTGTTTCTGACTTAAGAGTCAGGAAATTGAGTTTTTCAGCAATCTGCCGATCAGAGGCACACTGGTTCTTGAGTCGCCCATTGGGTTGTATTCAAGGTTTTGCGTATTTCGTGCCAGTTTCCGCGTCTATGGCCCTGCGCCATCCGTACCGGTTGCGCTACACTTCGCGGCTTGCATGCAGAACTGGTTTTTTTGAAGGATAGTCATGACGTTCAAGGCCCCGGACAGCCTCGCTGAGCAAATTGCTCATCATCTTGCCGAGCGGATCATTCGCGGTGAGCTCAAGCCTGGAGAGCGTATTCAGGAACAGAAAGTCACGCAGGCGTTGAACGTCAGCCGTGGTTCTGTGCGCGAAGCATTATTGATTCTGGAGCGCCGCCATTTGGTGGTGATCCTGCCGCGTCGGGGGGCACAGGTCACGGTGCTCAACGCGCATAACGTGACCAGCCTGTGTGGCCTGATGAGCGAGTTGTACATTCTGCTGGCCAATGCAGTGGTCGAGCGCTGGCGCACCGAGGATGATCTTGCGCCGTTCGTGCAGATACAGCAGCGTCTGCAGGTCAGCTTCGAGCAGCAGGACGTCAAGGCATTTGTCGAAGAGAGCTTCAATGTCATGCGCGCGGCCTATCCGTTCGCCAGCAACCCGTACCTCGAAGAAACGGTCGAGAACCTGCAGCCGTCCATGAGCCGCAGCTATTTTCTCGCGCTCGAGCAACGCAAGGCCGATATGGGCGACTACCTGGCGCTGTTCGACGAGTTGCTTGGCGCGGTGATCGCGCGGGATCTGCCGAAAATTCGTGCTGTGCTGATCGCCTACTGTCAGCGCAGCTGCCAGCTGGTGCTGGCCGCCCTGGCAGCGGACTGACGCCATGCGCCTGAAGTGCATCAAGCTGGCAGGGTTCAAGTCGTTCGTCGATCCCACCACGGTGAACTTCCCCAGTAACATGGCGGCCGTTGTCGGCCCCAATGGCTGTGGCAAATCCAACATCATCGACGCCGTGCGCTGGGTCATGGGCGAAAGCTCGGCCAAGAACCTGCGCGGCGAGTCGATGACCGACGTCATCTTCAATGGCTCCACCAGCCGCAAACCGGTCAGCCAGGCGAGTATCGAGCTGGTGTTCGATAACTCCGACGGCACCCTGGTCGGCGAGTACGCGGCGTATGCGGAAATCTCCATTCGCCGCAAAGTGACGCGCGACAGCCAGAACAGCTACTACCTCAACGGCACCAAATGCCGCCGTCGCGACATTACCGACATCTTCCTTGGCACCGGCCTGGGGCCGCGCAGCTATTCGATCATCGAGCAGGGGATGATCTCCAAGCTGATCGAAGCCAAGCCGGAAGACCTGCGCAACTTTATCGAAGAAGCCGCCGGGATCTCCAAATACAAGGAGCGCCGTCGGGAAACCGAAAACCGTATTCGCCGCACCCACGAGAACCTGGCGCGCCTGACTGACCTTCGGGAAGAACTCGAGCGTCAGTTGGAGCGTCTGCACCGGCAGGCTCAGGCCGCCGAGAAGTATCAGGAATACAAGGCCGAAGAACGCCAGTTGAAGGCGCAACTGTCGGCCCTGCGCTGGCAGGCGCTGAATGATCTGGTGGGGCAGCGCGAGGCAGTGATCGGCAATCAGGAGATCGGTTTTGAAGCGCTGGTGGCTAATCAGCGCAGCGCCGATGCCAGCATCGAAAGGCTGCGCGACGGCCATCATGATCTGTCCGAACGCTTCAACCTGGTGCAGGGCCGTTTTTATTCGGTCGGTGGCGACATCGCCCGCGTCGAGCAGAGCATCCAGCACGGTCAGCAGCGGCTGCGTCAATTGCAGGACGACCTGCGCGAAGCAGAGCGCGCCCGCCAGGAAACCGAATCCCATCTCGGCCACGACACCACCTTGCTTGCCACCCTGGGCGAAGAGCTGGAGATGCTTGAGTCCGAGCAGGAAATGACCAGCGCCGCCGCCGAAGAATCGGCCATTGCCCTGGAAGACGCCGAAGCGGCCATGCAGGGCTGGCAGGAGAAGTGGGACGTCTTCAATCAGCAATCCGCCGAGCCACAGCGCCAGGCGCAGGTCCAGCAGTCGCGCATTCAGCAACTTGAACAAAGCATCGAACGCCTGGCCGAACGCCAGCGGCGTCTGGCCGAAGAGCGTCAGTTGCTGGCCGCCGATCCTGAAGATGCGGCCATTCTGGAACTGAGCGAAGACCTCGCCACCCGTGACATGACCCTTGAAGAGCTGCACGCAGGCGAAGAGCAGGCGGTCGAGCGTCTTGAGCAATTGCGTGAAGCTCTGCAGCAGGCCAGTCAGGCGCAACAGCAGGCGCAGGGCGAGCTGCAACGTCTCAACGGGCGTTTGGCTTCCCTGGAAGCGCTGCAACAGGCGGCACTTGACCCGGATACCGGCACCGCCGAATGGCTGCGCGATCAGCAACTGGCCGAGCGCCCGCGTCTGGCCGAAGGGCTGAGCGTTGAAGCGGGCTGGGAGCTGGCGGTGGAGACCGTGCTCGGCGCGGATTTGCAGGCGGTGCTGGTGGATGACTTCGACGCGCTTGATCTGGCGAACTTCCAGCAGGGTGATCTGCGCTTGCTCAGCGCCGGCGCCGATACGGTACGGGTGCCTGGCAGCCTGCTGGAGAAAGTGGACAGTACGGTTGATCTGTCGGCCTGGTTGGGGCAGGTGATTCCAGTCGAGGATCTGGACGAAGCGCTGGCGCGACGTGCACAACTCAGCGCCGGACAAAGCCTGATCAGCCGTGACGGCTATTGGGTCGGGCGGCACTTTTTACGTGTGCGACGTGCCAGCGAGGCGCAGAGTGGCGTGCTGGCGCGGGGGCAGGAGTTACAAAGGCTGGGCCTGGAGCGTGATGAGCGCGAAGCGACGCTGGCTACGCTTGAAGAGCAATTGCTGGTGCTGCGCGAGCAACAATCGCAGCAGGAAGAAGCCCGCGAGCAGCTGCGCCGCCGCGTGCAGGACGAAACCCGTCAGCAAAGCGAGTTGAAGGCGCAACTGTCGGCGGTCAGGGTCAAGGTCGAGCAGTTGACCCTGCGTCGTACTCGTCTGGACGAAGAGCTGGCCGAGCTGGGCGAGCAACGCGCTGTCGAGCACGAGCACCTCGGCGAATCGCGCCTGCAATTGCAGGATGCACTGGACAGCATGGCGCAGGATACCGAACAGCGCGAAGTGCTTCAGGCGCAGCGTGATGCGCTGCGTGAGCGTCTGGATAGGATTCGTCAGGATGCGCGGCAGCACAAGGATCACAGTCATCAACTGGCGGTGCGTCTGGGCTCGCTCAAGGCGCAGTACGATTCGACGCGTCAGGCGCTGGAGCGCCTGCGCATGCAGTCCGAAAGGCTGACCGAAAAACGCGAGCAACTGAGTCTGAATCTGGAGGAGGGCGAGGCACCGCTTGAAGAGCTGCGCCTCAAGCTTGAAGAGCTGCTGGAGCGGCGCATGGTGGTCGATGATGAAATGCGCATCGCCAAGAACGCCCTCGAAGACGCTGACCGCGAATTGCGTGAAGCCGAAAAGCGCCGGACCCAGGCCGAACAGCAGTCGCAACTGCTGCGCGGTCAGCTTGAGCAGCAACGTCTGGAATGGCAGTCGCTGACGGTGCGCCGCACGACGTTGCAGGACCAATTGCACGAGGAAGGCTACGACCTGCACGGCGTGCTCGCCACGTTGACCCCTGATGCCAGCGAGCAGGCGGCCGAGCAGCAACTGGAGAGCATCGCCGGGCGTATTCAGCGTCTGGGGGCGATCAACCTTGCCGCCATTGACGAGTACCAGCAGCAATCCGAACGCAAGCGTTATCTGGATGCGCAGGATGCTGATCTGGTGGAAGCACTCGACACGCTGGAAAACGTCATCCGCAAGATCGATAAAGAAACCCGAAACCGCTTCAAAGATACCTTCGATCAGATAAATAGCGGAATTCAGGCACTTTTCCCAAAAGTTTTCGGTGGTGGCTCCGCTTATTTGGAACTGACGGGCGAAGATTTACTCGATACAGGGGTGACAATCATGGCGCGCCCTCCCGGCAAGAAGAACAGCACCATTCATCTGCTGTCGGGTGGGGAAAAAGCCTTGACTGCACTGGCGCTGGTTTTTGCCATTTTCAAACTCAATCCTGCGCCGTTTTGCATGCTTGATGAGGTGGATGCGCCGCTGGATGACGCCAACGTGGGTCGCTATGCGCGGTTAGTGAAAGAAATGTCACAAACTGTTCAGTTCATCTACATCACCCACAACAAGATCGCCATGGAAATGGCTGACCAATTGATGGGTGTGACGATGCATGAACCAGGCTGTTCGCGGCTGGTAGCGGTGGATGTAGAGCAAGCGATGGCGCTGGTGGACGCCTGAGTTCGGGCCTGATTCAGCGGCGAAATGGCTGCGTAAGCGCCTGAAAATGTGACGGTTGTGTGATAGATGGCACTTTGGGCGGCGAAGAGACGTAACGGACGGTGTAAAGTTGCCTTTGGTCGTGCTAGCTTAGTGACCACTTTTTATTTTCGCGTGGGCAAATTGCCAGTCAGAACATAGACTTGGCACCACGTATTAAAGGGGTTTAGGCCCTTATTTTCAGATTTCTTCATTAGAGGCACTGGATTACATGGAAATCGGTCTGCGCGAGTGGCTGATCGTCATCGGCATAATAGTCATTGCCGGTATTCTTTTTGATGGCTGGCGCCGTATGCGCGGCAGCAAAGGTAAATTGAAATTCAGGCTGGATCGAAGCTTCTCCAATCTTCCGGATGAGGAGGAAACCACGTCGGCCGAAGTGCTCGGGCCGCCCCGGGTGCTGGACACCCACAAGGAGCCGCAACTCGATGAGCATGATTTGCCGTCGATGAGCGCCAGCCCGCGTGAGGGCAAGCGCAGCAACAGTGACAAGCGTGGCAACAGCGACAAGAAGCGCAAGGATGAACCGCAGCAGGGTGACCTGAATCTGGATCTGGACGGCCCGAGCCTGTTCACCGGGCGTGACGATGACTTCCCGGACGACAAGCCTGCCCAGCGCATCACTGAGGACAAGGACCTGCCTCCGGTCGAGGAAGTGCTGGTCATCAGCGTTATTTCGCGCAGTGAAGGCGGCTTCAAGGGGCCTGCGTTGTTGCAGAACATTCTGGAAAGCGGTCTGCGTTTTGGCGAGATGGATATTTTCCACCGTCACGAAAGCATGGCAGGCAACGGCGAGGTGCTGTTTTCGATGGCCAATGCGGTCAAGCCCGGCGTGTTCGATCTGGACGATATCGACCATTTCAGCACCCGTGCCGTGAGCTTCTTCCTTGGTTTGCCAGGCCCGCGTCATCCCAAGCAGGCCTTCGACGTCATGGTTGCCGCAGCCCGCAAGCTGGCCCATGAACTGGATGGCGAACTGAAAGATGACCAGCGCAGCGTCATGACCGCGCAAACCATCGAGCATTACCGTCAGCGCATTGTTGAATTCGAGCGCCGTGCGCTGACTCAGCGTCGCGGTTAAGCGAATCCTTGTCCACGTCCCGATCAAGAGCATGCTCCGGCAGGCCTTTTCGGGACCTGGGCTTGAACAGATCAGAGCCAACAGATTGAGCAGCCTCGGCTGCTCTTTTGCTTTTTGAGAGAACACCGTATGAAGGCCGTCGAAACCCGAATCCTGGAACTGCGTGCAGAGCTGGATGAGCACAACTACCGCTATCACGTGCTGGATGAGCCCAGCATCCCGGATGTCGAGTACGACCGCCTGTTTCACGAACTCAAGGCCCTTGAGGCAGAAAACCCGCATCTGGTCACGCCGGATTCGCCGACGCAACGGGTCGGCAGTGCCGCTTTGTCGGCGTTCACCCAGGTGCGGCACGAAATGCCGATGCTCAGCCTGGGCAACGCTTTCGAAGAAAACGACATGCTCGAGTTTGACCGGCGGGTAACCGAAGGGCTGGACTTGCCTGCCGGGGACCTGTTTGGTGCGGGCAGCAAGGTGCAGTACAGCTGCGAGCCCAAGCTGGACGGTCTGGCAGTCAGCCTGCTGTATCGCGATGGTGCGCTGGTACGCGGTGCGACGCGTGGGGACGGGACCACCGGCGAGGATATCAGCGTCAATGTACGCACCGTGCGGAACATCCCGCTCAAGCTGAAAGGCAAGGGCTGGCCGGATGTGCTGGAAGTGCGCGGCGAAGTGTTCATGTCCAAGGCAGGTTTCGAGCGGCTCAACGCCAGCCAGCTGGAAATCGGCGGCAAGACCTTCGCCAACCCGCGCAATGCGGCGGCGGGCAGCCTGCGCCAGCTGGACTCGAAAATCACTGCCAATCGTCCGCTGGAATTCTGCTGCTATGGCCTGGGGCAGACTTCGGCGGAAATCGCCGACACTCACATCGGTGTGCTTGAAACGTTGAAAAAATGGGGCATGCCGGTCAGTCACGAGCTGAAGCTGGCGAATGGCGTCGAGGAGTGTCTGGACTATTACCGCGATATCGGTGAGCGGCGCCTGACGCTGAGCTACGAGATCGACGGTGTGGTGTTCAAGGTCAACAACCTGGCTGCGCAGCGCGAACTGGGCTTTCGCGCCCGCGAGCCACGCTGGGCGATCGCCCATAAATTCCCTGCCATGGAAGAGCTGACCGAGTTGCTGGATGTCGAGTTCCAGGTAGGCCGTACCGGTGCGGTAACGCCGGTCGCGCGCCTCAAGCCAGTCAAGGTGGCGGGTGTCATGGTCGCCAACGCCACGCTGCACAACATGGATGAAGTGGCGCGGCTCGGCTTGATGATTGGCGACACGGTGATCATACGTCGTGCCGGTGACGTGATTCCTCAAGTGGTGCAGGTGGTTGCCGAGCGCCGCCCCGAGAATGCCAGGGCGGTGCAGGTTCCACAGACCTGCCCGGTGTGCGGCTCGCATGTCGAGCGCACGCAGTTGATCAAACGCAGCAAGGGCAAGGAAACCGTCACCGAAGGTGCGGTGTATCGCTGCGTCGGGCGTCTGGCCTGCGGTGCGCAACTCAAACAGGCGATCATCCACTATGTGTCACGTCGTGCGATGGACATTGAAGGGTTGGGAGACAAGACCATCGAGCAACTGGTCGATGAAAAACTCATTGGCTCGCCCGCCGACCTGTACAAGTTGAAATACGAACAAATCATCGACCTGGAAGGCTTTGCCGAAATTTCCAGCAACAAGCTGCTCAAGGCGATTGCCGACAGCCGACAGCCGACCCTGGCGCGCTTCATCTATGCCCTGGGCATTCCCGATGTGGGCGAGGAGACGGCCAAGGTGCTGGCGCGTTCGCTGGCGTCTCTGGACCGCGTCAAACAGGCATTGCCGGAAGTCCTGACGTACCTGCCGGATGTCGGTCTGGAAGTCGCCTACGAAATTCACAGCTTCTTCGAAGACGAGCACAACCGTAACGTCATTGATGCGCTGTTGGGCGAATGTGGACTGCAATTGCAGGACCAGGGCGAGTTGGGCGCCGAGTTTGCGGCCAGCACTACGCTCGAAGGGCTGATCGACAAATTACATATCCCGTCGGTAGGGCCGGGCGCTGCACAAAAACTGGCTGACAGATTCGGCACGCTGGAGGCCATCATCAGCGCCGATTGGCTGGACATGCGCCAGACGCTGCCGGAGAAGCAGGCCAAATCAGTCCGTGATTTCTTCGACGACAGCGCACATGCCGAGCGTGCACGCGCCATAGAAGCCCAGCTCAAAGACTTCGGCATGCACTGGCGCAGCGAGAAAAAAACCGTCGAAGGCTTGCCGCTGGCCGGGCAGACCTGGGTACTGACGGGGTCGCTGGAACGCATGAGTCGCGACGTCGCCAAGGAAAAACTCGAAAGCCTTGGTGCCAAAGTCTCCGGCTCGGTCTCGGCCAAGACCCACACCGTGGTTGCAGGCCCCGGTGCAGGCTCGAAACTGACCAAGGCCAACGAGCTGGGGCTGACCGTACTGGACGAAGATGCGCTGCTCAAACGCCTGACCGAACTGGGCGTGGCGGTTGACTGAGGCAGGCCGACGCTCCACTTGATTATCGTGCGCTCCGCGTCGCATGCCGTTCTGGACGCTCTGCGTCCGATCTTGAGCGTGCGGCGCAGCGCATATCTGTGACGCAGAGCGTCACGCACTGCATTCCCACGCTGGAGCGTGCGGAACGATAATCCCAACTACCGTGCGATGCTCCGCTTAGGCATGTCTTGATCATCGTGCGACGCTCCGCGTCGCATGCCGTTCTGGACGCTCTGCGTCCGATCTTGAGCGTGCGGCGCAGCGCATATCTGTGACGCAGAGCGTCACGCACGGCATTCCCTCGCTGGAGCGTGCGGAACGATAATCTTAGCTACCGTGCGATGCTCTGCTTAGGCATGTCTTGATTATCGTGCGACGCTCCGCGTTGCATGCCGTTCTGGACGCTCTGCGTCCGGTCTTGAATGTGATGGTGCGGCGTAGATCTGTGACGCAGAGCGTCACGCACGGCATTCCCACGCTGGAGCGTGCGGAACGATAATCTCAACTACCGTGCGACGCACCGTTTTCGCCCACGCAAACGCTGTCGACGCTATCCGTCCCCACCGTTCGATAATATTTTGAACCCCTGAAGCGTAGGCATGATCTAGTCCATGCAAGGCCAACGGGAGATCGCCATGTATCGCTTTTTCGAGCAATTGAGTTCACGCATTACCGCCCCATTTGTCGGCGAGTCCAAACGTAACAGCAAGGTCTGGCAGTGCACATGCGGCCAGTCGGTGTTTTTCCCCAATTCCCAATGCCTGGCCTGTTCGGCTGCGCTGGGTTACCTGCCGGAGCAGGGCCGCGTGGCTACGCTTGAAGCGGGGCCTGAGCCTACCTGGCGCCTGAGCGACGAGCCGGGTGCTGGTCTGTATCGACGTTGCGCCAACCTCGATACCCCGGCAGCCTGTAACTGGCTGTTTCCGGAGCACAACGCCGGTGAGTTTTGCGTTGCGTGCAGCCTCAATCGCACCATTCCCGACCTGTCCATCGCCGAAAACGGTGAGCGCTGGCGCAAGGTCGAGACCGCCAAGCGTCGTCTGGTTGCGCAGCTGATTTCCCTGGGGCTGCAGGTCATCCCCAAGAGCGTCGATGAAGAAGCCGGCCTGACCTTTGACTTTGTCGGTGTCGATCTGGAAGGCAAGCTGCCGACCACTGGCCACGCCAATGGCCTGATTACCCTTAACATCGAGGAAGCCGACGACGCTCACCGCGAAGCGATGCGCGTGCAGATGCACGAACCCTACCGCACCTTGCTCGGCCATTTCCGCCATGAAGTTGGCCATTATTACTGGGATCGACTGATCGCCAATACCCACTGGCAGGACGGTTGCCGCAATCTGTTCGGCGACGAGCGCGCCAGCTACGCCGATGCGCTTGATCACCACTATAAAAACGGCGCGCCCGACAACTGGCAGGAAAGCTTTGTCAGTGCTTACGCCACCATGCACCCGTGGGAAGACTGGGCCGAAACCTGGGCTCACTACCTGCACATGATGGACGCGGTCGACACTGCCTTGGGTTTTGGCATGAGCGCGCGCGACATGGAGCTGGACTACCAGCCATTCCCGCTGGAAGTGCTCTACGATCCACAGCACCCAGGCGGCCCGGCGTTCCTGTCGTTCGTCAACGCCTGGATCGAACTGGCCAGCATGCTCAACGAGCTGTCACGCAGTATGGGTCAGCCGGACTTCTATCCATTCGTGCTGCCTCCTGCGGTAATCGCCAAGCTGCATTTCATCCACTTGGTGATTCAGGATGCGGGTGGCAAGGCCGACGAGGTGTTGCAGGCTCAGTAACCCAGACAGCGCCTGACATCGCTGGATGTCAGGCGCGTGTTCAAACGCCGTATCAAAGCTTCAGCACCAGCCTGCGCTCAAAACCGATCCTTCCGCGGTAAGCCTCTCCGGTGTCCACCCAGCCCTGACCTGAATAAAGCCCGATAGCAGCGCTATTATCTGCATCTACCGAGAGCATCAAATGCGTGATGTCTGGCCACTTCAGGCTTAGCGCCGCAGGCAACGCCTGCAAGCACGCTTTGCCTAGCCCCTTGCCCTGTTCGTGATGATCCATTTGCAACGCATGCAGCGTCGCAGCCAGCTCCTCCTGAGCCCAGTGCGGCAGACAGTCGCCACGCTTGAGCAGGAAAAAACCCACCGGCTTGTCGTCGCCCAGCAGCACAAAGCCGCAAACATTCGGGCTGGGGTTGACCAGCAGAGTATTGAGCGCGGTGTAAATATCACCGGAGAACTGTGTCTGCTCCCGCGTCACCTCAAGGTATCCGAGCTGTTGGCGTTGAGAGGCGTTAAGGTCGTGGTAGTCGACCAATCGAGTCTGCATGAGCAACCTGCTGGCTGATTATTGTTAAGGCGGGTAGGGTACAGGATCGAATAAGGAGCTTTCGAGGATTTGTGACATCAACGGCCGATGCAGCTTTGCGTTTCAGCCCCTGCACACAAGTGCTTGAGCCCCCTCGAAATTTTTATCCGAACCAACGGTTGTAAACTCACGCCAGACCGGTACAATGGCGCGGCTCGCCAACTGGTGAGTGTCGTTATGGTGACCCCATCGGTCCCCCCGCAACGATTACCCGTGAACCTGGTCAGATCCGGAAGGAAGCAGCCACAGCGGGAACATTGTGTGCCGGGGTGTGGCTGGTGGGGGCACCACCTTAACGAATCCTTAGTCGGCCCTCGACGTAGTTGCACTGAAATCTCCGCCTCCCCGATTACCACCTAACCGTCTCCGTATGCCGAGTGCGTTAGCTGTTCCTGCGCCTGTCTGTCATGCCCGATGTGAAAGCTGCTGGTAATGCGATCCGAATTCGTCTGAACCCTCGGCACCATGTGCCACCTAACCCCTTACGCGTCGCTTGAAACCGTTTTACGGCAAGGGGCAATTCAGGTCGCTGCGGGTGTCACGGGCTTTTCGGTCAGGCGTCTCGTAGCAGTGGAGCCGGGGGCTGGATGGAACAGGACATCATCAGATTTTTCACAGACTCGCAATTTTTGGGCATTTCGCTCGCCAACTGGATACTCGCTGTGTTCGCCTCGACCATGAGTTTTATTCTGGTCAGGGGGGTTATCGGTTTTGTGCTCCGAAAGATGCGCTCGCGGCCTGATTCGCCCAGCACGCATATGCGCTACATCGTGGTGCAGGTGCTGTCGGGCACCAGCAATACACTGTTACTGCTGGCTTCGATTCTGATCGGGGTGGGCATGCTCGATCTGCCGGAGCGCTGGCTTGGGCGGGTCAGCAGTCTGTGGTTCGTGGTTGCTGCATTGCAGGTCGGGTTGTGGGCGAACAGGGCAATTGCGCTCGCGCTGCAGCGCTACTTTGTACGTCACAACGCTGGCGGCACCTATCAGGGCAGTGCGCTGGCAACTTTGAGCCTGTGGGGCGCGAAAGTGTTGCTGTGGGCCACGGTGGTCATGGCGATGTTGTCGAACGTCGGGGTCAATATCACTGCGTTTGTGGCCAGCCTCGGGGTGGGCGGTATTGCGGTTGCGCTGGCGGTGCAGAACATTCTGGGTGATGTGTTTGCCTCGCTCTCCATCGCAGTGGACAAGCCTTTTGAAGTGGGCGATTTCATTGTGGTTGGCGCGCTGTCCGGTACGGTCGAACATGTCGGTCTGAAGACCACGCGCATCCGCAGCCTGGGCGGCGAGCAGATCGTGATGGCCAACGCCGACATGATCAACAACACCATTCAGAACTACAAACGCTTGCAGGAGCGGCGCATTGTCTTCGAATTCAGGCTCACGTATGACTGCTCTGTCGATCAGATACGGGAAGTGCCAAAGAAAGTAGAAACGATCATCAACGCGCAGAAACTCGCCCGTTTCGACCGCTCGCATTTCCGTGGTTTTGGCGAAACATCACTGGAGTTCGAGACCGTCTTTATCGTTCTCGACCCCAGCTACAACGTTTATATGGATGTGCAGCAGGCGATCAATCTGGACATCATGGAGGCCTTCGCCAAACTGGATGTGCGTTTCGCGTTCCCGTCCCGCACGGTGTATGTGGCGTCCCTGCCACCGGTCAAGACGTCGCGTCCGACTGCACTGGAGGCAGCCGACGCGAGTACCTGAGCGCTACAGCGACGGAATCAGGCAGGAAAGTGCAATGCGTTGGTCAGGTCGCCCATGGGAGCCTGGCCGCGCGCGATCATGGCGTCGTCGCGGCGCTTCAGCCCGTCGAGCTTTTCCAGGCCGTGAACACGGGTAATCAGGCGCAGAATCGAGGCCGTATCGTATACCGTGTGGTCCACCTTGCCTTTGCGGGCGAAGGGTGAAATGACCAGCGCCGGAATACGCGTGCCGGGGCCGAAGCGGTCGCCTTTGGGCGGTGCGACGTGGTCCCACCAGCCGCCGTTTTCGTCCACAGTCACGACGATCACCATGTTGTCCCATTGCGGGCTCTTGCGCAGCACCTTGATCACCCGGTCTATGTGCCGGTCACCCGCAGCCACGTCGGCATAACCGGCGTGCATGTTCAGGTTGCCCTGGGGCTTGTAGAAGGTTACCGCGGGCAACTTGCCGGCTTCGGCATCGGCGAGGAAACGGTTGGTGCTGGACTCGTCACCCAGGCCGCCGTCACGCAAACGTTTTTTGCGTTCTTCAGGGTTTTGCGGACCCTGTTGCTTGAAGTAGTTGAACGGCTGGTGATGGTATTGAAAGTTAGGGATTTTCGGGATTCCCGTGGAGTCCTTGAACTCGTCCAGCGTCACTTGCCAGGCCCCAGCGTACCAGGCCCAGTCGACATTTCTTTTCGACAGTTTGTCGCCGATGTGTTCGTGGCTTTGCGGAACCAGCACGTTGGGCAGATCCGGTTTCGAGTAATCAGGGTTCTGCGGGTCGCGCAGCCAGGTTGGCCAGTAGGGCGGGGCCATGGTGTTGACGGCGTAGTTGTCCGGGGTAATGGCGCTGGGACCGAACTGCGGTGGCCCCTCCATTGCGCTGGCAGGCGACTTGTCCAGTGGCTTGAGGCGCGGGTCCTGCGGGTTGAAGCTCTGCAGGGTTGCGATCTGCGATTTGGCCGGAGACTCGGCAGCGTTGGGGTAAATCGGCGCGGTGGCTGAAATCAGGTATTGGTGGTTGAGGAACGAGCCGCCGAATGCACCCTGAAAGAAGTTGTCGCACAGCACGAATTCCGAGGCAACGTCCCACAGGCGCAGCGAGTACTGAGTCTGTGCATAGTTGCCCATGGTCAGCCCGCCAGCGTCGGCCCAGGCGACGAATCGATCATTGCGGCCGTCGTTGATCTGCATCTGATTCTGATAGAAAACGTGCCACAGGTCGCGAGTGACCAGACTCAGCGGCAGGTCTTCGCCGTTTGGCCCCTTGAGCGGGAAGGGAGCGTTGGGCAGGCCTTTCTGAAACTGCTCGCCTGCCGGGTAGGTCACGCCGTCAACGGTTTGCGGCCCGACCTGTAACACACCACCCCAGGCTGGCGGCAGTTTGGACAATAGCGTGCCGTCGCGGTCGCGCTGTTCATAGTCGGAAGGTCTGAGCGAGGAGAGTGGCTTCTGGACCCCGGGAAAATCGCCGAACAGGTTATTGAAGCTGCGGTTCTCGGCGTAGATCACCACAATGGTCTTCACGTTTTCGCGCAAGGCCCGGTCCAGCGCCGGCCCGGCAAGATGATGATGCTTGTCGTTGTCGGCGGGCGGTTTCTCGTGGGCCGAAACGTAGCTGCTCAGCGTGACACCTGCGCCCAAGGCAGCCATCCCGCCCAGAAAACGACGGCGGCTGGGGTTGTTGTTGGTGTCTTCGTCGTATGGTCTGTCGCTCATCGCCAAATACTCGCGCTGGTTAATGTATTACCAAAGATTTCAGGCGAGCGTAACGACGGAATATGACGCTATTGCTACACCGCAGATGAAGGGTCACGGGGGCGTGGGCGCGGTGTAGTGATCGATGATTTGCTGAATCTCGCCCGACAGGCGCATTTGCACAAGTGTGCGCAGGATTTTACCTGTCGGCAGCTCGGGGGTGTTGCGTATCAGGCAGGCCGCAGGCTGCTCTGCGACCAGCGATATGGGCTTCAGCCTTCTGCCGACAGGCAGGTTTCGATTGGTCCATTCAAGGATCAACTGGTTGGTCACGGCGTAGTTGTAGCGTCCAGCCATCAGCTTGCCGAGCGTCTGGTTCTGCGTGCGCGCGTCTTCACGTATCAGTTGATGATTATCGAAAAGATGCTGCAGGGCAGGGTAGTTGTAGCCAAGTACCGTGCCGACGGTTTCATTGTCGAACTGCTCCGGGTAAGGACCCGCAGCTGTTTCGGCTGAAGCGACCAGCCAGTCGCGTTGATAGAGAATCGGCAGGCTCCAGAGGTAATCCCCGGACAGATCGGGATACCACGCCTGTGAGCTGTAGCAATGCATGTCTACTTCGCCACGCTCAAGCGCCGACTGGATGCGCAGGCGCGGCATCACATGGTACCTGGCTTCAAGGCCGACATGGTGCGCAACGCTTTGCATGATGTCGAACAGAATGCCGGATTCGGGCCGAAAGTCGGTGATATGCATCATCGGCATGGTCCACCCTTCGTTGACCGCGAAGTCCAGAGTGCCTTTGGCCGCGCTTACCGTCTGCATCGACAGCAACAGCATGCACGCCACGGCTGCACGAGGCAGCCGTGGCTCTGCAAAAGTCCGTTTAAAGCGCGTCATTGGATTCATTTGCTCAGCTTAGCCACAATAGAGGCGGACACCAGATGCAATTTTGCCCCTGCTCGGCTAGCATTGGCGGTCTTCCGCTTACCAGTTGCGACGGTTTTAAATGAGTTATCAGGTTCTTGCACGTAAATGGCGTCCGCGCTCGTTCCGCGAAATGGTCGGCCAGGCTCATGTGTTGAAGGCCCTGATCAACGCGCTGGACAGCCAGCGCCTGCACCATGCCTATTTGTTCACCGGCACGCGAGGCGTCGGCAAGACCACTATCGCGCGGATCATCGCCAAGTGCCTGAACTGCGAAACTGGCATCACCTCTACGCCCTGTGGCACTTGCTCGGTGTGCAAAGAGATCGATGAAGGTCGTTTCGTCGACCTGATCGAGATCGACGCCGCCAGCCGCACCAAGGTCGAAGACACGCGCGAACTGCTGGATAACGTGCAGTACGCGCCAAGTCGCGGTCGCTTCAAGGTCTACCTGATCGACGAAGTGCACATGCTCTCCAGTCACTCGTTCAACGCCTTGCTCAAGACGCTTGAAGAGCCGCCGCCCTACGTCAAGTTCATCCTCGCTACCACCGATCCGCAGAAGTTGCCCGCGACCATTCTGTCGCGCTGCCTGCAGTTCTCGCTGAAAAACATGACGCCCGAACGTGTGGTCGAACATCTGACCCACGTACTGGGCGTCGAGAATGTGCCGTTCGAAGACGATGCGCTGTGGCTGCTCGGGCGCGCTGCCGACGGTTCGATGCGTGACGCGATGAGCCTGACCGATCAGGCCATTGCCTTTGGTGAAGGCAAGGTCATGGCTGCCGATGTGCGCGCCATGCTCGGCACACTGGATCATGGTCAGGTGTTCGATGTGCTGACTGCGTTGCTTGAGGGCGACGCTCGCGGTGTGCTGGAGGCGGTACGCCACCTGGCCGAGCAGGGGCCTGACTGGAATGGCGTGCTCTCGGAAATTCTCAATGTTCTGCACCGCGTGGCGATTGCCCAGGCGTTGCCCGAAGGCGTCGACAACGGGCATGGCGACCGCGACCGGGTGTTGGCGCTGGCCCAGGCATTGCCTGCCGAAGACGTGCAGTTTTATTACCAGATGGGTCTGATTGGTCGTCGTGACTTGCCGCTGGCCCCGGATCCGCGTGGCGGTTTCGAGATGGTCCTGCTGCGCATGCTGGCGTTCCGCCCGGCCGATAACTACGATGCGCCGAGGCAACCGCTAAAGCCGGTGGGGATCAGCCAGGCCACGGTTGATTCCCGAAAAGCAGTGGCCGATGCGACACCTGTTGCATCGGTAGCTCCCGCAGTTTCAACTGCACCGGTGATGGCTGCGCCCGATCCGGCCTTCGAAGCGCTGCCGCCAGCCGCCGCCCCGATGCCGACCGCTGCTGTACGAGCTGAGCCCGCAGCACAGCCAGAATCACAGCCGCAAGCTCAGCCCGAGCCGGTCGAAGAAGTCGATCTGCCGTGGAATGAGCCAAAGTCACCGGTTGCCGAAAAAAACGCTGAATCCGCACCTGACACTGGCACTGTTGCAGAACCGGTAGCCGAGCCGGTTCTGGAGACTGTCTCCGAACAGCCAGACCTCACGCCAATGCCGACGCCTGCGCCCGCCAGCCCAGTGCCAGATGCGCCGGAGGCGGAACCTGCGCAGCCGGTTGCCGAGCAGCAGGTTACACCGGCGATGCTTGAAGCCATCCCTGATTCCGCCTATCTGTCCATGAATCCGGATTCGATGTCTTCGAATTCCGGCCCAATGGGGCGCGATGACGAGCCGCCAGCGGATGACGATTACGTCGAGCCGGATATCGACATCGACCCGGCGTCCTATAGCTATCTGGATGAACTGGCCCACGAGAGCGTCGTCGAGCTTGAAGCGGTCGAGCCCGAGCCCGCTCCGGCTGCCAAGCCGGCCACCGGCCTCGCTGCCGACTGGCTGGAGGTATTCCCCAAATTGCCGATTTCCGGCATGACCGGCAGCATTGCGGCCAACTGCACCTTGATGGCGGTCGATGGCGATAGCTGGCTGCTGCACCTGGACCCGGCGCACAGCGCCCTGTTCAACTCAACCCAGCAGCGCCGCCTGAACGATGCGTTGAACCAGTATCATGGTCGCACGATCAATCTGAGTATCGAGCTGATCAAGCCCGAGCAGGAAACTCCTGCCCAGGCTGCTTCGCGACTGCGTGCCGAGCGTCAGCGTCAGGCCGAAGCCTCGATCCAGGCCGACCCGTATATCCAGCAGATGTTGCAGCAGTTTGGCGCTGTTATCCGGGAAGATACTATCCAGCCCGTAGACGCGCCTGCGGTGCAGCCTCAATAACTGAACACAGGGCGCCATTGGCGCCGCGCAAACAAACCATCCATTTTCGAGGAGATATCCCATGATGAAAGGTGGCATGGCTGGCCTGATGAAGCAGGCGCAGCAAATGCAGGAAAAAATGGCCAAGATGCAGGAAGAACTGGCCAACGCGGAAGTCACCGGTCAATCGGGCGCAGGCCTGGTGAGCGTCGTGATGACCGGTCGTCACGACGTCAAGCGCATCAATCTGGATGACAGCCTGATGCAGGAAGACAAGGAAGTGCTGGAAGACCTGATCGCCGCCGCCGTCAACGACGCCGTGCGCAAGATCGAGCAGGCCAGCCAGGACAAGACCGCTTCCATGACCGCGGGCATGCAGTTGCCACCGGGCATGAAACTGCCGTTCTGACGGTCGTCTGGGTCACGATCAATGCCAGGCCATGTGCCTGGCATTTTTCTGTCTGCTGTCCTGCTGCGCGCCGCCGTTCGGCATCAGTACAACCATCAGTATTTGGCCTGACCGACTGAATTGAGCGACAATCGTCACCCGCCTCTGGAGTGCCCCATGTCTGAGCCCATTGAAAACCTCACCGTCGACGCCGTGCTGGAAGCTGTCGGCCTGTTTTGTCCGGAACCGGTGATGATGCTGCATCAAAAGGTGCGTGACTTGCCTGCGGGCGGCCTGCTCAAGGTGATCGCGACCGATCCTTCCACGCGCCGCGATATTCCGAAGTTCTGTGTATTTCTTGGGCATGAGCTGGTTGCGGAGCAGGCTGAAGAAGGCACGTTCCTGTACTGGATACGCAAAAAGCCTGATTGATTGTTACATCGCTGCAACCCGCGCCGGTTCACGACGCACCTGTTCCCGCTGGGGACCGGTCCCTGTTCGCCAGACCCAGAGAGTCTTCCATGCGCATTGTTGCTGACGAAAATATTCCCCTGCTCGACGCTTTTTTCGCTCATTTCGGTGAGATTCATCGTTTGCCGGGACGCGCCATAGATCGCGCTGCGGTGGCGAACGCCGACATCCTGCTGGTGCGCTCCGTGACACCCGTAACCCGTGAGCTGCTCGAAGGCAGCCCGGTGCGGTTTGTCGGCACCTGCACCATCGGCACCGATCATCTGGATCTGGACGGGTTTCAGCAAGCCGGTATCCAGTGGGCCAGCGCACCGGGCTGCAATGCGCGCGGCGTGGTGGATTACGTGCTCGGCAGCCTGCTGACCCTGGCTGAAATCGAAGGCGTCGACCTCGCGCAACGTACTTACGGTGTGGTCGGTGCAGGGCAGGTGGGTGGTCGTCTGGTCGATGTCTTGAAGGCGCTTGGCTGGAACGTACTGGTCTGCGATCCGCCACGCAAGTCTGCCGAAGGTGGTGACTTCGTCAGCCTTGACGAGATATTGCAGCGCTGTGACGTCATCAGCCTGCACACGCCGTTGAGCAAGGCCGGGGCGTCGGCAACCTGGCACCTGCTCGACGAAACCCGTTTGCGCCAACTCAGGCAAGGCGCCTGGCTGATCAATGCCAGCCGTGGTGCCGTGGTGGACAACACTGCGCTGCACGACGTGCTGCATGAGCGCGAAGACCTGCAAGCCGTGCTGGATGTGTGGGAAGGTGAGCCGCAGGTCAACGTGGCGCTGGCCGACCTGTGCGTTCTGGGTACGCCGCACATCGCCGGTTACAGCCTTGATGGCAGGCAACGGGGCACTGCGCAGATCTATCAGGCGCTGTGTGCCTTCCTGGGGCAGCCTGCGGTGATAAAACTGGACGATCTGCTGCCCAAGCCGTGGCTGGCGCAGGTCAGCCTTGATGCTTCAAGCGATCCGGTCTGGGCACTGAACATGCTGTGCCGTGGCGTGTACGACCCGCGGCGTGACGATGCAGACTTTCGGCGCAGCCTCACCGGCGACACTGCCAGTCAGCGCCTGGCCTTCGATGCCCTGCGCAAGCATTACCCGCCACGTCGGGAAATCGAAGGTCTGAAGGTCCGTTTGGAGGGTGAGTCCGGGGGGCTGGCGCAACTCGTGCGGGCGCTGGGGGCCGTACTGGTCTGATCGTCCGGTAAACGCGGGACATAAAAAACCCGACTCAGGGTCGGGTTTCAAGGCATTTGGTCAGGTTCGGTTTTATTTTTCCGGGGTTACCCAGTTCTTGTCGCATTCCTGGCAGGCAGCCTGAACCATCGCTTCAGTGATCAGGACTTCTTGCCCATGCTCGTCGAGAATTGCACCGCCAACCGGCAGATTGGGCGTGGCTCGAACGACTGGAACTTCGTTGCTGCGCTCTTGCAGGCTCATGGTGTTTCTCCTTTCATCAGGTAACGGCGTTAAATTAACCGCGCTTGATGACCGGTCCGTGACAGGTTCTGTCAGCCGCTCAAACGCGTTCCCAGTGCAACAGAAATGATGCAAATCTGCCAGCAGGCGCTTAGATCGATGTCTTATAGCGCCTCTGTAAAGCAGTCATAACCTGACCTTTGAAGCCGGGCGCAAGTTCATTCGAAATGATGCACAGCGCGTCATGCGTGACAGGTGTAGGCTTCGCTATTCAGACAGATCGGGCAAACAGGCAGGCTTCATGATTTCACGGATTACCCGACGTCACCGCCAGGCACTTCGCCTGGCCGCGAGTTTCATTGCGCCGTATCGCTGGCAAGCGTTCGGAGTGTTGTTGGCACTGGTCATTACCGCGGGTATCACCCTGTCGATCGGCCAAGGCATCAAGCTGATGGTCGATCAGGGCTTCATGACCCGCTCGCCGCAGTTGCTCGAACGCTCGATCGGCTTTTTCATGCTGCTGACGGTTGGCCTGGCCATCGGAACGTTCGCCCGCTTCTATCTGGTGTCATGGATCGGCGAGCGTGTGGTCGCCGACCTGCGCAAGAAAGTATTCGATCACCTGATAGAGCTGCATCCGGGCTTTTACGAGAACAATCGCAGCTCGGAAATCCAGTCGCGGCTGACTGCCGATACCACGTTGTTGCAGTCGGTGATCGGCTCGTCACTGTCGATGTTCCTGCGCAACGTACTGATGGTCGTTGGCGGCATCGTGCTGTTGTTCATCACCAACCCCAAGCTCACCAGCATCGTGGTGGTGGCGTTGCCGCTGATCATCGCGCCCATTCTCATGTTCGGACGGCGGGTACGAAACCTGTCGCGCGAGAGCCAGGACCGGGTCGCCAATGTGGGCAGCTACGTGGCCGAAGCGCTGGGGCAGATCAAGACGGTGCAGGCGTACAACCATCAAGAGCAGGACAAACAGCGTTTTTCACATACGGTGGAGCAGGCGTTCGATACCGCTCGCAAACGGATTTTGCAGCGCTCCTGGCTGATTACGCTGGTGATCGTTCTGGTGCTGGGCGTAGTGGCGGTAATGCTATGGGTGGGCGGCATGGACGTGATCAGCGGACGTATTTCCAGCGGAGAGCTGGCAGCGTTTGTGTTTTACGCGCTGATGGTCGGCATGGCGTTTGGCACGTTGAGCGAGGTGATCGGCGATTTGCAGCGCGCCGCCGGTGCCGCAGAGAGGATTGGCGAGCTGCTTCAGGCTCGCAGCGAGATCAAAGCGCCAGCCACAGAGCTGCAGAGCCTGCCGCAACGCATCAGCGGGCGTCTGGCGCTGGAGAATGTCACTTTCGCCTACCCGTCGCGTCCCGAGCGCAATGCGCTGGATAACCTGACCCTGAACATCGAGCCCGGTGAAACCCTGGCGCTGGTCGGGCCTTCCGGAGCAGGTAAGTCGACTATTCTCGACCTGCTGCTGCGTTTCTACGACCCGACTCAAGGGCGCATCCTGATTGAGGGCGTGCCGATCGCACAGCTCGATCCGCACGATCTGCGCCGCTGCTTCGCGCTGGTTTCACAATCGCCCGCACTGTTTTTCGGCAGTGTCGAGGACAACATTCGTTACGGAAACGCCAGTGCCAGCCTTGAGCAGGTACAGGCAGCAGCGCGTATCGCCCATGCGCACGAGTTCATTCTCGACATGGCCGACGGCTACGGTACGCATCTGGGTGAGGGCGGTGTGGGATTGTCCGGCGGACAGCGGCAGCGTCTGGCGATTGCCCGTGCGTTACTGGTCGATGCGCCGATCCTGTTGCTGGACGAGGCGACCAGTGCGCTGGATGCGCAGAGTGAGCACTTGATTCAGCAAGCCTTGCCAAGCCTGATGCAGGGCCGTACTACGCTGGTCATCGCCCATCGACTGGCCACTGTGCAGAATGCCGACCGGATTGCCGTTATGGATCAGGGCCGGCTGGTGGCGGTCGGTACCCATCAGCAACTGATTGCCAGCAACCCGCTCTACGCACGTCTGGCGGCGTTGCAGTTCAATGCTGGCGTCGAATAGAAAGGGGCAGTATAGGCAGGTGTGCGGGCAAGGTGGGAGGTCAGGCCCCCCACGTGTTCAGCCTCAGCGGTATTCGCACAGGTAAGCGGTATCAACGCTGACCTTGAGCTGGAACTTGCTGTTGGCCGGGACATTGAACTGGCTGCCGGTGGAGAAAGTTTCCCAGTCGGTACTGTCCGGGAGCTTCACGTTCAGCTCGCCGGAGATCACGTGCATGATTTCCCGTTGCGCTGTACCGAACTCATATTCGCCCGCCGCCATGACACCGATGGTTGCCTGACCGTCGACCTGACTGAAGGCGATGGATTTGACGGTGCCGTCGAAGTACTCGTTGACCTTGAACATGGGCGATTCCTTTTGAAAGGGCTGGAAATGGCCCGCCAGTATGCCCAACACGGTAAAACTCGTCACGCCCCTTGCAAGTCGACGCTGAACAAACGACGACGTGCAGCGAGATTCAATTAAGCAGTATCAACGGCAAGAGCCGGGCGGTATTGCGTGCATCGACCAGTGCCCGGTGTTGCTGACCTGCGAATTGCATGCCAGCCAGTTGCAGGGCGCTGTTCAGGCCCATCGGCTTTTGTAACTGACGGGCCTGGGCGAATCGCTGTTTGAGATTGACGTGCGGCATGCTCGACAGTGCGCTGTCGAGGCGATGGTAGCGCCATTCCTCTTCCAGTTGCTGGCGGTCGTAATCCCCCCAGCTGGCCCAACCCAGCACGCGGGCACGGTGATGGCTCAGCCAGCGCTCGAACTGAGGCCACACGGTCGTCAAGGGCGCAGCGCTGTCGATACTGCTTTGATTGATATGGGTCAGCTCTCGGCAAAAATGAGTCAGCACAGGCCTGCGTGCGGGGCGTACGAAGCGCTCGAAATGGTCCAGCTCGCGCCCGTCCTGATTGACCAGCGTCGCGCCTATTTCGATGACTTCCATTTCTGCGACCGGCCAGCCACCTTCTTCGGTGGTAGCCTCCAGATCAATCACCAGCCAATGCGGCATCATCAAGCTCCCTTACGATAGTCAATGGCTTCAGCGTAGCCAGATTAGCCTGTTGCGCCCACGCTTGAGGCTGCGCCGACAATATCGTTTTTACAACTGCCCTTACAGTGACCGCTGCTAATGGCATTGGTGCCTCACGCGAGTTCATCGCAGCGGTGCACAATAGTAACCACTGTGAGCAATGCTGACGCCGTTGATTTGACAGTTGTTTAAATCATGGAAACCGCATAGCGTGGAGGGCTTTGATTGATGTCGTGTTTTATGAAAAAATTTGCAGTATTAATTGATGGCGTCGCGCGCACGTTCGCCACAGGCCTTCTGCTCTTTGTGCCGTTCATGGCAACGTCCCAAGTCTATGCCGCGCAGGTCGTGCGGGTGGCCGCCGTGCATTTCCCTCCGTATATGGTCCGCCCTGAAAAAGGCGAAGACGCCGGTCTGTTGCCCAAGCTGATCGATGCCCTGAATGCCGAGCAGGACGATTACGAGTTTGTGATGATCCCCACCTCCGTGCCCCGGCGTTTTCGTGACTTTGCGGAAGGGCGTTTCGATGTTGCGATCTTCGAGAACCCTGACTGGGGCTGGAAGGATATTGCGCACGAAACCGTCGATCTGGGCCTTGAAGATGCCGAGGTCTATGTAGCAAGGCGGGTCGAAGGGCGTGATCAGAATTACTTCGATGATCTGTCTGACAAACGTCTGGCGTTGTTCAGTGGTTACCATTATGGATTTGCCAACTTCAATCCCGATCAGAAGTACTTGAGTGAGCACTTCAATGTGACCTCCACCTATTCTCACGACAGTAATCTATTGATGGTGGTGCGCAATCGGGCGGATATCGCGCCTGTTACCCGTTCCTATCTGATTGATTTTATGGCACATAACAAAGATGAAGCGGCGCAGTTAATGGTCTCCGAACGCGTTGATCAGATCTACCGTCAATACGCGTTGTTGCGCCCCAATGGCAACATTGATGTTCCACACTTCAAAGCGCTGCTGGAGAAGTTGCGCGCGGACGGCGAGTTGGAGACGATCTTTCAGCCGCTTCATATCAAGGTGCTTTCGGTCAGCGCAGAGATCGGGAAATAGGCAGGGGCAGGTTTTCAGCCTGCCACCCGGACTTATTTAACGGTCCTTGGCTTCCTTGGCGTCCATTTCGGCGTTGCGCTCATGGACGCGCTTGAGTTGTTCTTCGGTGAGGGGCAGTTTCTTGGCGGTATCGCGCAGCATCATAAGACCGCCGACGATCGAGCCGATGGCTACGAGCAGAATTAACCAGGCATACCAGGGCATAGCGCTCTCCTTGTTGTGATACCGGTTTGAGCAGCGAGGCTGCTCAATGGTTCAAGTGTATGCGCCCTGATCGGGTTGCGTGCAAAACCCTTTGCACGCAACCCCGGAAAGTCTCTGAATTATTGCCCGGTCAGCATCGCGTCGGTCGGTGCATCGGCGCGCGATTTTGCGGTCAGGCTGAAGTAGATAAAACCTATGGCCATCAGCCCGAGGAAAATCAGGCCGATCAGCATGTTGAACCAGGCCATTGCCACCAGACACACGATTGCCAGAGCCAGCGCAATGCCGGGCACCACCGGGTAGCCTGGCGCGCGGAAGCTGCGCTCAAGGTCAGGCTCGGTCTTGCGCAGCTTGAACAGGCTGAGCATGCTCATGATGTACATGACGATAGCGCCGAAAACAGCCATGGTGATCATCGCGGCGGTGAGTGTCATGCCGCTCAGGTTGACCAGGCCATCGCTGTAGATGGCGGCGATGCCGATCAGGCCACCTGCGATGATCGCCCGGTGCGGTGTCTGAAAGCGTGACAGCTTGGCCAGCGAGGCAGGCAGGTAACCGGCACGGGCGAGGGCGAAGAACTGGCGCGAGTAACCCATGATGATGCCGTGGAAGCTGGCGACCAGACCGAACAGGCCGATCCACACCAGCATGTGCAGCCAGCCGGAGCTGTCACCAACCACGGCTTTCATTGCTTGCGGCAGTGGGTCGTTGATGTTGGCCAGGGTGCGCCAGTCACCCACGCCACCGGCAAACAGCATGACGCCGATCGCCAGTATCACCAAGGTCAGAATGCCGCTGATATAGGCCTTCGGGATGGTGCGTTTCGGGTCCTTGGCTTCTTCGGCGGCCATTGCAGCGCCTTCAATGGCCAGGAAGAACCAGATCGCAAAGGGGATGGCGGCGAACATGCCGGCAATCGCTTCCGGCCCGAAGGTCTGGGAACCGGCCCAGCCGTTGAGGGCGAAGTTGCTGAAGCTGAATGCAGGTGCGACCACCCCCATGAACACCAGCAGCTCGGCCACGGCGAGAATGCACACGACCAGCTCAAAGGTTGCTGCCAGCTTTACGCCCACGATGTTGAGTGCCATGAACACGATGTAAGCGCCGACAGCCGCATGTTTAGGGTCCAGCCCCGGGTATTGCACGTTAAGGTACGCACCGATTGCCATGGCAATGGCCGGTGGCGCGAATACGAATTCGATCAGAGTGGCCATACCGGCGATCAGCCCGCCTTTTTCGCCAAAGGCGCGGCGGCTATAGGCAAATGGGCCGCCCGCGTGCGGGATGGCCGTAGTGAGCTCGGTAAAGCTGAAGATGAAGCAGGTGTACATGGTCGCAACCATCAAGGCTGTTACCAAAAAGCCCAGTGTACCCGCCACGCCCCAGCCGTAACTCCAGCCAAAGTACTCGCCGGAAATCACCAGCCCGACAGCGATCCCCCATAGATGAATCGTGCCCAGCGTTGGCTTGAGTTGCGTGCTCATGGTCATCTCCCTGAGATTCGGTAATCGTTGAAACATCCTGTTGCAGAGGCCGTGCCAGTGCACTGATCATTGTCGTGTTGCTTCAAAACGGGTCGTTTACAGAACGCTGCAGTGAACCGATTCATCGGGTTGTGCAGGTTTGGTGCAGGCCATCGAAGCAGTGGTCGCTGCGGGTGCAGGGAATCATGACTTTTTATGGACGCGACTGGCTAAATGCCGATCTACGGGTCCCGTCTGCTCGCCGGTTCGGCTACAATGCGCGCCGATTTCGACTTACCTGAGACCACGCTCATGTCCGCCTGCCAGACTCCCGTCATCGTCGCCCTGGATTTTCCGACCCGTGAAGCCGCCTTGCGTTTGGCTGATCAGCTCGATCCCAAGCTGTGCAGGGTCAAGGTCGGCAAGGAGCTGTTCATCAGTTGTGCGGCCGATATCGTCGAGACCCTGCGCAACAAGGGTTTCGAGGTGTTTCTTGATCTCAAATTCCACGATATCCCCAATACCACGGCGATGGCGGTCAAGGCCGCTGCCGAGATGGGCGTATGGATGGTCAACGTGCACTGTTCAGGCGGGCTACGCATGATGACGGCCTGCCGCGAAGTGCTCGAGCAGCGCAGCGGTCCTCAGCCACTGCTGATTGGCGTGACCGTTCTGACCAGCATGGAGCGGGAAGACCTTGCCGGTATCGGCCTGGATATTGATCCGCAGGTGCAGGTGCTGCGCCTTGCAGCGCTGGCCGAGAAGGCCGGTCTGGACGGTCTGGTCTGTTCGGCGCTGGAGGCGCAGGCCCTGAAAGCGGCTCACCCGTCGTTGCAACTGGTGACGCCGGGTATCCGCCCGGCGGGCAGTGCGCAGGACGATCAGCGGCGCATTCTGACCCCGCGCCAGGCCCTGGATGCCGGCTCCGATCACCTCGTTATCGGCCGCCCGATCAGCCAGGCAGCTGACCCGGCGAAGGCCCTGGCTGCAGTGGTTGCCGAGCTGGCTTGAGCGGACGGACGCACAGCGTCGCGCAAGGCACCCCACGCCGAAGCGTGAGGTGTCCGGCCCGCGGGCTTTATTCCACTTTCAAGATCAGCTTGCCCTGGTTCTCACCGCTGAACAGCATCTGGAAGGTCTCCGGGAAAGTCTCGAGACCGTCGACGATATGCTCCTTGCTCTTGAGCTTGCCTTCCTTGATCCAGCCCGCCATCACCTGACCGGCTTCAGCGAAGCGCTCGGGGTGGTCCAGTACGATGAAGCCTTCCATGCGTGCACGGTTGACCAGCAGTGACATGTAGTTGGCCGGGCCTTTGATCGCCGTGGTGTTGTTGTACTGACTGATGGCACCGCAGATCACCACGCGCGCGCCGACCGCCAGCTGGCTGAGCGCCGCGTCCAGAATGTCGCCGCCAACGTTGTCGAAGTACACGTTCACGCCATCCGGACAGTGGCGCTTCAAACCATCCATAACGTCTTCGGACTTATAGTCGATGGCTGCATCGAAGCCCAGTTCTTCGGTCAGTAAGCGGCATTTTTCTGCGCCTCCTGCGATGCCGACAACCCGGCAGCCCTTGAGCTTGGCAATTTGTCCGGCGACGCTGCCGACAGCACCCGCTGCACCGGAAATCACTACGGTATCACCGCTTTTTGGCTGGCCGACATCCAGCAGCGCTAGGTAGGCATTCATGCCGGTCATGCCCAGAGCAGACAGATAAAGCGGTAGCGGGGCAAGGCTGGTATCGACCTTGTAAAAGCCTTTTGGCTCGCCCACGAAATAATCCTGAACGCCAAGTGCGCCTTGCAGATGGTCGCCTACGGCAAATTTCGGGTTTTTCGATTCAAGCACTTCGCCCACGCCCAGGGCGCGCATCACTTCGCCCAGCTTTACGGCCGGAATGTAGGATTTTCCGTCATTCATCCAGCCACGCATCGCCGGGTCCAGCGACAGGTATTTGTTCCTGACCAGTATCTGGCCTTCGGCAAGTGCGGTGACCGGAGCCTCTTGATAGGTGAAGTCTTCACGGCGCACATCGCCCGACGGACGCTTGGCGAGCAGGAACTGGCGGTTGGAAAGATCAGTCATGGCAGGGTCTCCAGAAAATGGTTCAAAGATGGATTCAAACGCTCGCCGCGTTGCTCAGGCAAGAAGCGATCATCAAGCGAATGCTGTTTGATCCATGTGATTGATAGGAGTCCGATGCGGCTTTGGCGTTCAGACGGATCTGCAGATGACGCAGGCTGAATGCCGATAGGGCTTGAGTCACTTACGCCGGTGCTCTAGATTCATCGCTCGACAAACGTCTGGATAACCGTAATGCCAGCTACTTCTCCACAGACGCTTCACCCTCAGGTCCTGCGTGCTGGCGACGCCGTGGCGTTGGTATCGCCTGCCGGGCCTGTTGACCCCGGCAAAATCGACGCTGCGGTCGCGGTACTCAAGGGGTGGGGGCTGCGTCCGCGTGTCTATCCGCATGCACTGGGCAAATACTCATTCTATTCGGGGACCGACGAGGAGCGGCTTGCTGACCTTAACGCCGCACTGGCTGATCCGGAGATCCGTGCGGTCATCTGCAACCGCGGCGGCTATGGCGTGCAGCGAATTGTTCAGCAGGTGGATATGGACGCTGTGCGTCGTGACCCCAAGCTGGTGACCGGCTTTTCCGATATCACCGCGCTGCATGGTGCGCTGTGGAACCATGCACGTCTGGCCACTATTCATGGCCCGGTCGCCTCGCAGCTGGAACGCGGTGGCCTGTTCGTCAGCGGCATGCACCATGTGCTGATGAGTACCGAGCCGGTATTGCTCAAGGCCGATCATGCCTCACCAACGGCGAAGGTCAGAACCGGCGGCAGCGCGCAGGGCCTGTTGCTGGGCGGCAATCTGTGCATCCTCGATACCTCGGTGGGTACGCCGTTCATGCCCGACATGACCGGTGCGATTTTGCTCATCGAAGAGGTCAACGAACCGGCCTATCGGGTTGACCGCATGCTGACCCATCTGGGTAACTGCGGCATCCTTGCGCGTCTGGCGGGTATCGCGGTGGGCGAGTTCACCCCGGCCGCGAACACCGGCGGCACCATCAGCCCCGCCGATGTGCTGCTGGAACGGCTGGGCAGTCTGGGCATTCCGGTGCTGGGCGGCTTGCCGGTAGGGCATGGAGATCTCAATCAGGCCGTGCCCTTGGGAACGCAGGCAATACTCGATGCAGATGCCGGAACCTTGCTGGTGTCAGCCACTGCCCGGAGTTGATCGCTCTTATGACGTGGGCTTGAGGCAGGCTTATCCGGCCTTGCGTGCATTGAGGATCAGCATGGTCAGCAGGCCCGCAACAATGCCCCAGAATGCCGAACCTATGGAAAACAGCGTCAGCCCTGAGGCCGTCACCATGAAGGTGATAAGAGCGGGTTCGCGCTCGCGGGGCTCGGCCATGGCCACGGTCAGGCCATTGGTGATCGAACCGAGCAGCGCCAGTGCGGCAATCGAGATCATCAGCTCCGTGGGGAACGCACTGAACAGACCTGCCAGCGTGGCGCCGAAAATCCCGGCGATTGCGTAGAAAATCCCGGCCCAGATCGCCGCTGTGTAGCGTTTGGACTTGTCTTCGTGCGCATGAGGGCTGGTACAGATGGCGGCGCTGATGGCGGCCAGGTTGATGCCGTGGCAGCCGAACGGTGCGGTAAGCAAAGAGGCAAAGCCTGTTACCGATATCAGCGGTGAGGTAGGCGGGTAGTAACCGTCGGCTCGCAACACCGCCACACCCGGCATGTTCTGTGAGGTCATGGCCACCACGAACAGCGGAATGCCGATGCTGACCGTCGCGGCCCAGGAAAACTCGGGAGTGGTCCAGACCGGCGCGGCGACTTGCAGCGCCAGACCGCTGAAGTTCAGCAAGCCCAGCGCGCCCGATATCCCGATGCCGACCAGCAGTGCGAGCAGCACCGAGTAGCGTGGGGAAAGACGCTTCACCACCAGATACGTGAAAAACATGCCCAACACCAGGCCGGTGCGGTGCTGGGCGGCGATGAAGATTTCACTGCCGATCCTGAACAGGATTCCCGCCAGCAAGGCCGCAGCCAGCGAGGCTGGCAAACGCCTCACGATACGTTCGAAGCTGCCCGTTACGCCGCACAGGATGACCAGCAGCGCGCTGGTCATGAACGCGCCAATCGCCTGCGGGTATGCCACACCACCCAGACTGGTGATCAGCAGTGCGGCGCCGGGTGTGGACCACGCGACAGTAATCGGCATGCGGTAGCGCAACGAAAGGCCGATGCTGCACACCGCCATGCCCATGAACAACGCCCACAGCCAGGACGAAATCTGCACGCTGCTCAGACCGGCCGCCTGTCCGGCCTGAAACATCAGCACCAGTGAGCTGGTGCAGCCAGTCATCATGGCAATGAAGCCGGCAACCACCGCAGACGGCGATGAGTCGGTCAGCGGGCGCAATGGTGCCTTTAGGGTTTCGTTCATGCAGGGCGTTCCTTGAAGCGGGCAGGTAGCAAAGGACGCCAAGCCTAAACGTATGGTCGCGTGGCTTTACGATACAGCGATACGAGTAAACGCCAGCACAGTTGCGACAGTGGCATTTACTCGACGTCAGTCCCGATTGGACACGCACCGGATTGCAGTGTCTGGCCCAGCGCCAGGTTGACTGTCATCCAGCCATCCACCGCTTCCTGACCCGCTTCGGCGAACACCCGTTGCAGCAGCTTGACCTGTTCACGCCGCAACGCCTGCTCGAAACGGGCGCCTTCATCGGTGAGCCCGAGTAGTCGTTTGCGTTTGTCGGTTTCCGGGGCGGTGCTGTGTACCAGGTCCATGCCGATCAGTTGGCGCAACGGGGCATTGAGCGCCTGCTTGCTCACGCCCAATACCGTGAGCAGTTCCTTGACGCTCAGTTCGGGATAGCGAGCGATGAAAAATACAATGCGCTGATGCACGCGACTGAAGCCGCGCTTGGCCAGCATTTCATCAGCCTTGGCGGTGAAAGCCTGATAGCCGAAGAAGAAGGCTTCCATGGCCATTTGTTGATTGGCAGGTTTTTTTAAGTCAAGCATGTTGACGTATCCGGGGTGGGCGTCGTAATTTGAGTCAACAAGTTTGACTTATTTTCCTTCGTCTCGGCTACAGGTAAGTGCCATGGCTTTTTCCGAACGCGTTTCCCGTCTGAAAAGTTCCCTGATTCGCGAGATCCTCGCCGCCGCTCAGCACCCGCAAGTGATGTCGTTCGCCGGTGGCCTGCCTGCCGAGTCGATGCTGCCCAAAGTCGAGTGGGCTGACATGCCTGTTTCTCTGGGCCAGTACGGCATGAGCGAGGGCGAACCTGCGCTGCGCGAAGCGCTGGCTGCCGACGCCCGCGCCCTGGGTATTGCTTGCGATGCCAGTCAGGTCATGGTGGTCAGTGGTTCTCAACAGACGCTGGACCTTGCGGCCAAGCTCTACATCGACAAAGGCACCGAGATTCTGCTTGAAGCACCCACCTACCTGGCGGCGCTGCAGATATTTCAGCTGTTTGGTGCCGACTGCATCACCGTGCCCCTGCAGGCCGAAGGCCCGGACCTGGTTGCCATGCGCCAGCGCCTGGAGCAGCACAGGCCCGCATTCGCCTACCTGATTCCGACGTTCCAGAACCCCTCGGCAGTGCGCTACAGCCAGGCCAGCCGCGATGCGGTTGCGGCTTTGCTTGACGAGTTCGGCGTCACGTTGATCGAGGATGAGCCGTACCGCGAGTTGAGTTTTGACGGCGGCAGTGCCAGGCCGATTGTCAGCGGCCTGAAGACAGCAAGCTGGATCTAGACCGGCACGGTCTCCAAAACGCTATTGCCCGGCCTGCGTGTGGGTTATCTGATCGCCAGTCCCGATCTGTTTCCGCACCTGTTGCGCCTGAAGCAGTCCGCCGATCTACATACCAATCGCCTTGGCCAATGGCAGGCCTTGCAGTGGATCGGCACTGAGCACTATCGTGAACATCTGCTGACGCTGTGCGAGTTCTACCGTGGTCGCCGGGATGCATTCGAGGATGCCTTGCAGACGCATTTTTCAGACCTGGCCGAGTGGAACAGCCCGCAAGGTGGATTGTTCTTCTGGCTGACCCTGAAACAGCCGCTGGACACCCGTACCTTGCTGGATGCCGCGTTGGCGCAGGACGTCGCGTTCATGCCGGGCGAACCTTTTTTTGCTGACCCGGACGCCAATCACGGCCATCTGCGCCTCAATTTCAGTCATATCGACCCGGCGCGTCTGAATGAAGGCATAAAACGACTGGCGTCCGTGGTCCGTGCGGCACAGAATCTGAAAGCCGCCTGATCAGAGCCGGCAATACAGGCATATCGAGGGAGCAGGCGATGTACAAGGTTTATGGCGATTACAACTCGGGCAACTGCTACAAGGTCAAGTTGATGCTTAACCTGTTGGGCAGTGAGTACGAGTGGGTGCCGGTCGATATTCTTAATGGCGAAACCCAGACCCCGGCTTTTCTGGAGAAGAACCCAAACGGCAAGATCCCGGTGTTGGAACTGGAAGACGGCACTTATCTATGGGAGTCCAATGCGATTCTCAATTTTCTGGCTGATGGTTCCAGGTATCTTCCGAGCGAACCGCGGCTGCGTACCCAGGTACTGCAATGGCAGTTTTTCGAGCAGTACAGCCATGAGCCGTCAGTGGCGGTTGCCCGTTTCATCCAGTTCTATCTGGGCTTTCCGGCTGAACGCATGACTGAGTATCGGGCCATGCAGAAATCCGGTTATCGAGCGCTGGCGGTCATGGAGCAGCAGCTTGATCGCACACCGTTTCTGGTCGGTGAGAATTTCTCCATCGCCGATATCGCCTTGTACGCCTACACCCACGTCGCTCATCAGGGCGGTTTCGATCTGGCACCTTACACCGGAATTCGGCGCTGGCTGGATCGGGTCAAGGCGCAGCCCGGTTATATCGATATGCTGGATTGATGCACCCATTGGCTGAATAAAAGGAAATTTATGCGTGTTTCAATAGCACTTCTGGCCGCTTTCATCGCGCTGGGTATCGGCTGCTCGGCACAGGCTCAGGATTGCGATGCCAATCAGGCCAGTATGAATCAGTGTGCTGCCAATGAGCTGTCGGCGCTCGATGCTGATCTCAACAAGCAGTACAAGGCGCAGATGACGTGGCTGAAGACGCCGGCCAAAAAGCAGGCGTTCAAGGATGCACAACTGAAGTGGATAGCCCTGCGTGACGCCGATTGCCTGTATCAGGCTGGCAAGCCCGAGGATTCAGGCTCCATATGGCCGTTGCTGCAATCGCAATGCCTGGCTGACCAGACCCGCGTGCGCCTCAAGCAGTTGCAAGCCTATGTCGCATGCCGCGAGGAAGGTTGCCCGCGTTGAGGCACGTCGGGCACGAGGTGTTCAGATCGCGCCGAACCGCTGATTCAGGTAGTCGATAATGACCTTGGATTCGTACATCCACACGGTTTTGTCGCCTTCTTCGATTCGCAGGCAAGGCACTTTGATTTTGCCGCCCTCGTTAAGCAGCGTCTGACGGTCAAGCTCGTTGTTCTTCGCATCGCGCAAAGCGACAGGAACATTGAGACGGTGCAGGGTGCGACGGGTTTTCACGCAGAACGGGCAGGCGTGGAACTGGTACAGCGTCAGGTCCTGAGCCGCCTCAGCGACAGCCGCCTGGGCCTGCGGATCGCGCTTTTTCCTGCTCGGGCGGGTCAGGAAGTCGATACCGATGACGAGCTGGCCAAGGCCGACTCTTAACGCTTTCATGAACACGGTCATACCTCTTGCGGACAGTGGCGGGAATCGGCCGGACGTTCAGCGTGCGCCGTGGCACGTGAACGCTGGCTGAACGGGTCACTTGATCAGGCTGAGAAATTCACTGCGAGTGGCAGCATTTTCACGGAATTCGCCGAGCATCACTGACGTGATCATGGCCGAGTTCTGCTTCTCGACACCGCGCATCATCATGCACATGTGCTTGGCTTCGATCACCACTGCCACACCCAGTGCACCGGTAACCTGCTGGATGGCCTCGGCGATCTGACGGCTGAGGTTTTCCTGGATCTGCAGGCGGCGGGCGTACATATCAACGATCCGCGCCACTTTCGACAGGCCCAGCACCTTGCCATTGGGAATGTAGGCGACATGTGCCTTGCCAATGAACGGCAGCAGATGATGCTCGCACAGCGAGTACAGCTCGATGTCCTTGACCATGACCATTTCACTGGCATCGGAGCTGAACAGCGCGCCGTTGGTGACTTCTTCCAGCGTTTGCGCGTAACCGCGACACAGGTACTGCATGGCCTTGGCGGCGCGTTTGGGGGTGTCCAGCAGACCTTCGCGCGAGACGTCCTCGCCCAGTTGCCCGAGTATGGCGGTGTAATTCTGTTCCAGTGTCACAGGGGTGTGTTTCCGTGTGGGTTTCGATGGGTGCGAGGGCAGGCCCGTCGCCGACGGCGCACATAGTAACTTACGCAAGAGTGCGGGTGCACGGCAGCGCTGCAAATCAACCGGGCGTTATGCGTTTTGTATCGTAGCGCTTACACGTTGGCGACCAGATCGCTACCCACTTCCCCGGCACCGCGCTGTCTGACTGTGCAGGTTATTAATCAATTGCCTGTGGAGAGAGTGAATCCGGATGTTGAGTCGAGTAGCAAAAATAGCGTTGTTCGCAATCGTACTGTCGTCGGTTTCCGGCTGCTGGCCGTTTTGGCCTGGTCCGGGCGGACATGGCGGCGGCCATCATGAAGGGGGTGGACCTGGTGGCCCCGGCGGTCCTGGCCCGCGCTGAGTAATACGCCGGGCAGCAGATTGCTGTCCGGCAAGAGGGGCGCGAGGAGGATTACTCGTCGCGTCCTTCCATCATGGTGCGTCTGAGTATCACGTACACCGCACCCGCACCCCCATGTTTGGCCAGGCATGAACAAAAGCCCAGTACCTGCGAATGCTGACGCAGCCAGGTGTTGACGTGGCTCTTGATCATGGGGCGCTTGCCGTCCAGGCGTACCGCCTTGCCGTGGGTGACACGTACGCAGCGTATTTCCAGTCGGGTCGCTTCAGCCAGAAACTCCCACAGCGTCTCACGCGCCACTTCCACACTCATGCCGTGTAAGTCCAGGCTGCCTTCGAAGCTGATCTGCCCGAGCTTGAGCTTGCGCATCTGGCCTTCCTGTACGCCGTCGCGCGACCAGCTCAGGATATCTTCCGGACCGACATCGATCACGAATTGATCCGACAAGCCGTCGACGGTCACCGAATCGGTGCGCACAGTCGCCGACTGACGCAGGCGGGCCAGCATTTTTCGATCGGTCTTGGGTTTGCCGACATCGGCGTGTTCATGCTTGAGCGGCTTTACGCCGCGCGTTTCGCTTCTGAACAGGGAAAAATCGTCGTCTTGCATGGGACCTCCGCGAAGGAAGCCATTCTAACCGTTCAAGCGCCAGGGTCAGTTGTGTTTTTTCATCAGGTGCGCCGAGATACTCAAGCCGCTGGCACTGCGTTGACGGCGGCAGCGGCGCCATAGCCAGACACCCAGATAAAGCACCAGCAACCCGCCGACGGCGACAAATGCGGCGCCTTCAGGGCTGGCATTCAGCTCGCCGAGCATCTGCGGGTGAACGGTCAGGCTGGAAACTCCGGCAACGGTCAGCAACACGCCTGACGCCAAAAGAAGCAGCGCGATCAGCGTACCGATGCGTTTGCCCCAGTTGCCCTGACCCCTGGGGCGCAGGCGACGTGCATCGAAACCATCTGACGTTTTCATGCCTTTTCCTCAATAGGTATCGGCTCAATGGAGTATCGGCGCTGTGACCCGGAGAAGAAGGGGTGGTTCCCGCCTCCGGGATGATACGAGCCGGCAAGGGATAGGCGGTTATGTGAGTACGCCCACACAACCACTCGTTCCGGCGCAGATCAGATCAGGTCTTTGGTCAGCGCCAGTGTGGCGAAGTTGTCGGCCATGATCGCCATCTCGGTTCTATGCACCACCTGCGCGCTGACGACGCCGTGCGGGCTCGGCAAGTCTCGGGTTGCGCAGGCATCGTCGACCAGTGTGCAGCGATAACCATAGTCCTTGGTAGCGCGAACCGTGGTGCTGATGCTCGAGTGGCTCATGAAGCCGCAGACGATCAGGTCCAGATGACCCAGCTTTTGCAGAAGATCATGCAGCCCGGTGCCGTTGAAAGCGTTGGGCAGGCGTTTTTCGACCAGATGTTCGTCGTCCTTTGGTAACAGCTCCGGCACCAGTTGACCGCGCTCGCCCTGTGGGTCGAACAGGCCGCCCACAGTGCCCAGATGGCGAATATGAACAATCGGGCACTTGACCGCACGGGCCTTCTCGACCAATTGGCAGATGTTGGCCAGGGCTTCGTCGACACCGGTCAGGGCCAGCGGGCCGCTGAGGTATTCTTTCTGGGCATCGATGATGATCAGCGTCGCATTGCTCAAATTGGCGGGCGCATGCACCCGGCCGCTGAGTTGGAACATGGTCTTTAAATCGGACATTCACGGGCTCCTTGGTGTGGGGCTTTTGTGACATTGTCCTCTGGCTGAGGCGTTCTGGGAATGGCAACCATCGCAGGCCACGGTTTTTATGGCCTGCAGGGCAGTTGGCGGTGGGGGTGGCTGGCGGTTTGCCTTGATGGCAGTACGCGAATCATGGAAACTTCCACGCCTATCGGGTACGAAGAATGTGCATTGTTCGGAACCAGACTTTTCACCGTGGCTCGTCTTACAGCAGCTCGTCGCCTTTTCAAGGAGTTTGTCCATGATCACTTCCCGTTTGCGTACCGTGCGCGACCATATACGGTGGGCCGTCAGCCGCTTTCACGAGGAAGACGTATTTTTCGGTCATGGCACCGACAATGCCTGGGATGAAGCGCGGCAGTTGGTGCTGGGCGCATTGCATCTGCCTTGGGAAATCGCCGACAGCTACCTGGATTGCCGCCTGGAAGTCGATGAAATATCCGAACTGCAACGCCTGATCAAACGCCGAATCGATGACCGTGTGCCAACGCCGTATCTGCTGGGCGAAGCCTGGTTCTGCGGTATGTCGTTCATTGTCGATGACCGTGTATTGATCCCGCGTTCACCTATTGCCGAACTGATCGAAGAGCGTTTCGCGCCCTGGCTGGCCAACGAACCAGCCCTGATTCTGGACCTGTGCACTGGCTCCGGTTGCATCGGTATCGCCTGTGCCGAGGTGTTTCCCGAAGCCGAGGTGGCCCTGGCCGACTTGTCCTACGACGCACTGGAGGTGGCTAACCAGAACATCGAGCGTCACGGCATGGAGGATCGCGTCTACACCGTGCAGGGCGACGGGTTCGACGGTTTGCCGGGTCAGCGCTTCGACCTGATCGTGTCCAACCCGCCCTATGTGGACGCCGAAGACTTTGCCGACATGCCCGACGAGTATCAGCATGAGCCTGAGCTGGCGCTGGCCTGTGGCAGCGATGGTCTGAACCTGGTACGCCGTATGCTTGCGCAGGCAGCCGATCACCTGAACGAGAAAGGCTTGCTGATCGTCGAAGTAGGCAACAGCCAGGTACACGTGCAGGCGCTGTACCCGGAAGTCGATTTCGCCTGGCTGGATTTCCAGCGCGGTGGTCACGGGGTGTTCATGCTCACAGCAGAACAGTGCCGCAACCATCAGGCGTTGTTCCAGTCGAAGGTTTGATAGGGAAGACTGAGAGAAGGGGGAGCTGAGATCAGCTCCTTTTTTTATCGGTGGGTCGCGATCCAGATCAACAGTCCCGCCTGAAACACCGCGAAGGTCACCAGACAGGCAATCGTGAAGCGCAGACCGGCGTCCTCGCGCTTGTACTTGCCGACCCGGTCCTCGTGCTGGCGAATGGTCACTTCCTGTTCGATCAGGTTCTTCTCGGCCTTTTCCAGCATTTGCGAGGCTTCGAGAATTTCGATGATCTGCACCTTGTCGTTGTTCCAGGTGCTGTGCAGGTTGCCGACGTGTACGTCCTTGATGGTGCCTTTCATGTGCTGGGCATCGGCGTACGCTACTTCAAAACCCAAGGTGCGCAGAAAGTGGTCACGACGCAGGCGTGTGTCTTCGTTCAGGCCGTCCTTGCTCGCCAGCGCTACGCCTTCAATCTTGTAGGATGACCATCTTTTCTGCGCCCAATGCACGGCATGGGCGATCATGAAACGACCGATGCCGCGGTTCCACGGCTCAATCTGCAAGCCTGATTCGGGACCGAAGCGCACAGTGCGCTTTTCGTGATCGGCCCAGACATCCAGATTGTTCTGCTCCTTGCGGACTCGTTGGCCTGGCAGCTGCACATTGATGCGCAGCAGGCTCAATTCCTTGCTGTGCCGCTCGGCACGACCAAACTGCACAAAACGCAAGGGCCGTCCGCCGGTGGCGCGGTCGGTAGGCTGTGGTGCCAGACGCAACATCTGAAAGTTCTCGGGCAGAACGTCTTCCCACGGCTGCGGCGGTGCCTGAACCTCGGCTTCTACGCTTTCGGGTGCTGCAGTGGTTTCAGTCATGATATTCGCTTCAGTCATAATGGTGTCCTTTCCTGGGCCTTGCACCGGGATACTTGCAACGGAACAAGAAGCCAGCAAACCGCTATCGGCCAGATATCCGAAGACTGAAGGGTTTGCAATTATCTGACGTCAGATTTTTTTCCTGGTTGGGGCAGGGCCTTGATGAAGGCCAGGATCCGCTTGGTCACTTCACTGGCCAGCGGCTGGGTCGGGTTGCGGTAGGACAACAACTGCTGCTGTAAGTCGTCTGGCACGATACGCAGCACATGATTCATTCCGTCGATCAGGGCCAGTTCAGCATCCGGTCTGGCTTTTTGCAGCAGCAGGGCATCGCCCACGCCCACCTGAATGTCGTTGCGCCCCTGAACGATCAGCGCCGGAATGTGCACCGCAGCGAAGGCTGCGGCGGGGTCCTGGCGAAACAGCGAGATCAGATACGGCTGGACACTGGGGCGAAATACCACTTCCAGCTCGGCGGGCACGTTGTCGTCGGTCTTGCCCGCCTTCAGTTCATCGAGCAACTGATTGCTGCGTTGCAGCAGATCCGGTGGCAAGCGCTCCTGAAATTGTTCGCGCAGCACCTGATCGACAGGCCGTCCGGTGCCCGCCACGGAAATCAGCGCCGCTGCACCCACTTTTTCAGCCGCCAGCGTCGCCACCAGCGCACCCTCGCTGTGGCCCAGAAGAATCAGCTGGCCAAGGCGCGGGTTGGCTTTGAGCGCTCTGGCCCAGAGTTGAACATCGTCCACGTAGCGCTCGACGCTCAGATTACGTTCATCCGGCGTGACTGCCTTGCTGGCTGCGACGCCGCGTTTGTCGTAGCGCACGCTGGCGATATTGTTTTTAGCCAGAACCACCGCCAGGCGTTTCATGCTGTCGTTGCGTCCACCCTCAGGGTTGTTGCCGTCGCGGTCGGTGGGGCCGGAACCGGCGATGATCAGCACCACCGGGACCGGTTTGTCCGATCGGGGCATCAGCAGAGTGCCGTACAGTTTGCCGTTTTCGGTATCCACCGTGATCGGCCGCTGCACCACGCTGGGCGCCGCAGCACTGGCTGTTCCGGCGATTAGGCTCAGGGTCAATGTTATCGGCAGGGCCAGCAGACGCAGCGCGTTTGGTACTCGAAGCAGGGAATTACCGGATAACATCGCAAGGCCATCATGGGGAGAGTCTCGCTTGGACGCGCGGCGTGACAGAAGGTTCGAGGATGAACTGAACCGCGAGCCTGCGTATACTGGCGCGCTTGGTTTAACGATCTGGTTTTTTGGCTGATTTTTCGGAGCGCCCGCATGTCCGGCAACACTTTCGGCAAGCTGTTCACTGTCACCACCGCCGGCGAAAGCCACGGCCCGGCGCTGGTCGCTATCGTCGACGGCTGCCCGCCGGGGCTGGAGCTGGACCTGCAAGACCTGCAGCGTGATCTGGACCGGCGCAAGCCAGGCACCAGCCGTCACACCACGCAGCGTCAGGAGGCCGATGAGGTCGAGATCCTCTCCGGCGTCTTCGAGGGCAAAACCACCGGTGCCTCCATAGGCCTGCTGATCCGCAACACTGACCAGAAGTCCAAGGACTATTCGGCCATCAAGGACCTGTTCCGTCCGGCCCATGCCGATTACACCTACCACCACAAGTACGGTATTCGCGATTACCGCGGCGGCGGCCGCAGTTCGGCACGGGAAACCGCCATGCGCGTGGCAGCGGGGGCGATTGCCAAGAAATACCTGGCAACCCAGGGCATCGTCATTCGCGGCTACATGAGCCAGCTGGGCCCGATCCAGATCCCGTTCAAGACCTGGGATTCGGTAGAAGACAACGCGTTTTTCTGCCCCGACCCTGACAAGGTGCCGGAGCTGGAAGCCTACATGGACCAGCTGCGACGTGATCAGGACTCGGTCGGTGCGAAAATAACGGTGGTGGCCGAAGGCGTAATGCCCGGCCTCGGCGAGCCGATCTTTGATCGTCTGGACGCCGAGCTGGCACACGCGCTGATGAACATCAATGCGGTCAAGGGCGTGGAGATCGGTGCCGGTTTCGACTGCGTTGCACAACGCGGCACCGAGCACCGCGACGAGATGACCCCACTGGGTTTCCTGTCCAATCAGGCGGGCGGCATTCTCGGCGGCATTTCCTCCGGCCAGCCGATCATTGCGCATCTGGCGCTCAAGCCAACCTCCAGCATCACCACGCCGGGGCGTTCGATCGATACCGATGGCAACGCGGCTGACGTCATCACCAAAGGCCGACACGACCCGTGTGTCGGCATTCGCGCCACACCGATTGCCGAGGCGATGATGGCCATCGTGTTGCTCGATCATCTGCTGCGTCATCGCGGTCAGAACGCCGATGTCAGCGTCAACACGCCTGTGCTGGGACAGTTGTAATGCGCGCTGTCACGGTCGCGGACTGCTAGCGTGACGCAAACATCCGGCGGACAGCTTCCTTACTGGCGGCTGTCCGGGTTCTACGTGTGCTATTTCGCCTTGCTCGGCCTGTCTGCGCCGTTCATGGCCCTTTATCTTCATCACTTGGGTTTTTCCAGCTCACGCATAGGCGAACTGATCGCCATCCCTATGCTGATGCGCTGCGTTGCGCCCAATCTCTGGGGGTGGCTGGGTGATCACACCGGTTGGCGTCTGACCATTGTGCGTTCTGGCGCCATCTGCACGTTGTTGGCGTTTTCGCTGATTCTGGTCGAAAAAAGCTATGCCTGGCTGGCGATGGTCATGGCGCTCTATGCATTCTTCTGGCACGCCGTCCTTCCGCAGTTCGAAGTCATCACCCTCGCGCACCTGCAAGGCCAGACCTCGCGCTACAGCCAGATCCGCCTGTGGGGCTCGATCGGTTTCATTCTGGCGGTCGTGGTGCTGGGACGGGTGTTCGAATGGTTCAGTCTGGATCTGTTTCCTTACATCGCGCTGGCGATCATGGCCGGTATCGTTGTCAGCAGCTGGTGGGTGCCGAATGCGCATCCCTCACCGTCGAGCCGTGAAACCGTTTCGGGCGGCTTTCTCAGGCAACTGGCGCGTCCCGGTGTCTTGGCGTTCTACCTCAGTGTCGCGCTGATGGTGCTCAGCCATGGGCCGTATTACACCTTTTTGACCCTGCACCTCGAAGCGCTCGGCTACAGCCGTGGCCTGATCGGCCTGCTATGGGCGGTCGGCGTGGTGGCTGAAGTGCTGATGTTCATGGTCATGAGCCGGATTCTGCAGCGTTTCTCCGTGCGCCAGGTACTGTTCGTCAGCTTTCTGCTGGCCGCATTGCGCTGGCTGCTGCTGGGGCTGTTTGCCGATTACCTGACCGCGCTGCTGATTGCCCAGGTGATGCACGCCGCCACGTTCGGCAGCTTTCACGCCGCTGCCATTCATTTCGTGCAAAGTAGCTTTGGCCCGCGTCAGCAAGGACAGGGGCAGGCGCTGTATGCCGCACTGTCAGGCGTGGGTGGCGCGTTGGGTGCTCTGTATTCCGGTTACAGCTGGAACGCGCTGGGGCCAGCCTGGACGTTTGCCATTGCCAGCCTTGTCGCCTTTGCCGCAGCCATCATGATTATCACACCCAAGAAAGAGGAAGGTGTATGAGCCGCGAACAACTTAGCGTGGAAATAATCGAGGCCGGACGCTTCCTGTATGGCCGCGGCTGGTCGCCTGCCACCAGCAGCAATTACTCCGCGCGTCTTTCAGCCACCGAGGCGCTGCTGACCGTATCCGGCAAGCACAAGGGCCAGTTGGGTCCTGACGATGTGCTGGCTACCGATATGGCAGGCAACAGCCTGGAGCCCGGCAAAAAACCGTCTGCCGAAACCTTGCTGCACACCCAGTTGTACAGCAGCAGGCCACAGGTCGGCGCGGTGCTGCACACCCACTCGGTGAATGCGACGGTGCTGTCGAGGCTGACTGCCGCCGATCATCTGGTGTTCGAGGATTACGAGCTGCAAAAGGCCTTTCACGGCGTGGTCACTCATCAGTCGCAGGTCGTGGTACCGATTTTCGACAACGATCAGGATATTGCCCGTCTCGCCGCAAAGGTGCAGCCTTGGCTGGACGCCCATCCCGAGTGCGCTGGTTACCTGATCCGCGGTCACGGTCTCTACACCTGGGGGGCAAAAATGAGCGACGCCTTGCGCCAGATCGAAGCGTTCGAGTTTCTGTTTGAATGCGAACTTAAAATGCGCGCGGTATTGAACCGTTGAAAACGTCGTATTAAAACCAGCCTGTAAGCCTGACCTGCCTGTAAAAGCCGGAAGGTGGTGCCCCAAACCGAGGATTCATGCCATGAGCAGCCTGTCCGTTTTTCACGTTTCAAGCCCTGACACGCCCAACAAGGTGCTGACCCATCTGGAAGATATTGCTTCGACGCTGGGCGAGCACGGCGTGGCGTTCGACCGCTGGGAAGCGGCAGCGCCAATTACCCCCGGTGCCAGCCAGGAAGAAGTGATCAGCGCCTATCGTACCCAGATCGACAAGCTGATGACCGAGCATGGTTATGTCACCGTAGACGTCATCAGCCTCAACAGTGACCACCCGCAGAAAGCCGAATTGCGCGCCAAATTTCTTGAAGAGCATCGGCATGGTGAGGACGAAGTGCGCTTTTTCGTCGCCGGGCGGGGCTTGTTCACATTGCACATCGACGACTATGTGTACGCCGTGATGTGCGAAAAGAATGACCTGATTTCCGTACCGGCCGGCACCCGGCACTGGTTCGATATGGGCGAGAACCCGCATTTCGTTGCCATCCGCCTGTTCAACAATCCGGAAGGCTGGGTGGCGAATTTTACCGGTGAAGACATTGCTGGCCGTTTTCCACGGCTGGAAGACTGACAGGAGCCCGATTCTGATGCCCATCAAAGCTATCCTCACGGATATTGAAGGCACCACCAGCGCAGTGAGTTTCGTTTTCGACGTGCTGTTTCCGTTTGCCAAAAAGCACCTGCCCGGGTTTGTTCGGCAAAACGCCGGACAACCGGCAGTGGCGTCGCAGCTGCAAGCGGTACGCACCGAGGCCGGCGAGCCTGACGCCGATGTCGAGCGGGTTATTGCAATACTGCTGGAATGGATTGCCGAAGACCGCAAGGCCACACCGCTGAAGGCGTTGCAGGGCATGGTCTGGGAGCAGGGCTATAACGCCGGACAGCTCAAGGGCCATGTTTATCCGGATGCTGTCGATGCCTTGAAACACTGGCATCAACAGGGCTACAGGCTTTACGTTTATTCCTCGGGCTCAATTCAGGCTCAGCAATTGATTTTCGGCTGTTCCGAGGCGGGCGATCTGTCCGGTCTGTTCAGTGGTTACTTCGATACGACGTCCGGCCCCAAGCGCGAAGCGCAGTCCTACCGGACGATTGCGCAGGCAATCGAGTGTCCTGCCGAGAACATTCTGTTCCTCTCGGATATCGTCGAAGAGCTCGACGCAGCGCAGGCCGCTGGCATGATCACCTGCGGTCTGGCGCGTGACGGCGGGGTGCTTGTGGGTCACAGATATGTGAGCAGTTTCGCGCTCATCGACCCTGCTTCGTTCTAAACGACATCAGCCTGTCGTGCACGGCATTGTCCTGATGCCGCAGCATGCAAATCTGCCTGCCGCGAGGCTTGCACGCTATTTTCTGTAAGGAGCGTGCTGCTTTTGAGTGGGACGTTGCCTACCTGAAAGTGCGTTGAATCTGTTTGTTCTGCTCGTCATTCTTCAACGCGATTATTCGTGTAAGTTCTGCGCCCATCGCCCGCTGAGTCACGGACAACACCTGTACCGATTCGCGGGCGCATAAGGAGCGGCAGCGGATGTGCAGTGCCATTAAAGAAAGCGCAAGCAGGGACTTATTGATACAGCAGATGGTGAGCACGATCAGCGAACTCGATGGCCAGACCGCCATCGAGAATGCCCTCGAATGGCTAAGGCGCGAATGCAATAGTGAGCGGGCGATGTTCTATCAGTTCAAAGGGCCGGTGCTGCTGACGTTCATTACCTGCAATGTCGATGATGCCTGGGGCAAGGCTTACCGCCAGCGCGAGTTCATCACCCAGGATCCGGTCATCCGCTGTTATCGCAATCAGTTGGGATTTGTGAACTGGCAGGATGCATTCAGACAGTATCCGGTGTCAGCGTGTTACGAAGAAATCGTCGTTACGTGCGAACTGCTTCCGGCCATTTCCTACGGTTACATGAACCATTGCCGTGGTGCCGACAGCGTGACGTCGGTTTGTACGCTGGGTGAAGTGGGGCGAGCGATCTCCGCTGAACAAAAATACCTCATGAGCAGTCTCATGCCGGTGCTGCACAGCGTTGCGCGGGGTTTGAAGTTCTGCTCTCGCGGTTTGACCCATCGGGAACTGGAGGTACTGCAGTGGGCCAGGGATGGAAAAACTGCCTGGGAGATCTCAATGATCCGCGACGTGTCGGAGTCGACGGTGAAGTATCACCTCAAGACCATCTATTCCAAGCTGGGTGTCGCCAATAGGGCGCAGGCGGTAGGCGAAGCGCTTTGCCGGGGTTTGATCAGGTAATCGACACCTGAAAACGCGGGCAAAAAAAAGCCGCGAGAACAAGGTGTAATCGCGGCAAACAAGGGATGAGAGCGTACAGCAGGTGCCGCCTGTCAAGGCGGCGGGAAAATCAACGGGTGTGGTAAGTCGGCAGGTCGAAGCGGTGCTGACTTTGCAGCATCGAAATAGCTGGCAACTCGCTGGCTTGTGCAGCCAGGTCGCGGCGGATAGCACTGATTACCCATTCCAGCTGGACCGGAGTGTGCAACTGAGCATAAGACACGGAGCGACGGATCTGCTTGCCATCGTGAGTACGCAGTGACAACAGAACACCACCATCAGGACGTGGCTGAGTGGTAACGGTGTAGTCGGAGAATACGGAAGCGAATTTTTCTTGAATAAAAGTCATGTCAGGCGGCTCCATTGCTCATGGGATAATAAGCTTGGAAGTACTATTGCAGTGTCTGTGCCAGTCTTTAACTTAAAATAAATCCTTTAAAATCAACAACTTGAAATATTCTCTATTTTAAGGCTTCGTGCATTTTGCATGAACACCCTTCGTGCGCCCTGCATTTTGCCGTTTCTTGCACGATGGGTATCGGGCAGAAGGGGGATTGCATCGATTGCGGTGATCAGGAGCAGGCATTGCGCATCCGTATCGATGCTGATCGAACAGCTGGCGAGACTTGAGGTCAGTGTGTGTATCGACGCCGGGTCAACGCATGCCCGGAGTACCTTGCGCCAAGGAGTAGTTAATGACCGATACAGATATCAGCGCTTCGAAAACCATGACTGAAGACGAAGCCGCCGAGTTCGCCGAGCAGGTATTCGATGTGGCTCGCCAGGGAAATGCAGTCATGCTGGAGCGTCTGCTTGAAAAAGGCCTGCCCGCAGACCTGCGCAACCACAAGGGCGATACGCTGCTGATGCTGGCCAGCTACCACTGCCATGCGGATGCGGTCCGTGTGCTGCTGAACCACAAGGCTGACCCTGAAATTCGTAACGATAATGGCCAGAGCCCCATCGCCGGTGCCGCGTTCAAGGGTGATCTGGCGGTGGTGAGGCTGCTGGTCGAGGCCGGTGCAGACGTTGACGGCGCCTCTGCCGATGGTCGTACTGCGTTGATGATGGCGGCGATGTTCAATCGCAACGAAATAGTCGATTACCTGATCAGTCAGGGCGCGGACCCGCATGCCACTGATGCCAAGGGCATCACTGCACTGGGCGCCGCTCAGGCAATGGGCGCGACCGTCACCATTGATCAACTGATCAAACTGGGCGTACAGCCGGCCCGGTCCTGATGCCGAGTGCCTTCAGGGCATGAACACATAGAGGCGCGATGGATTTACCGTTATCCTTCGCGCCTCTTTTTTTGCCCGTTATCAGGATCGCTCCCATGAAAGACTCACTGGTCGAATTAATCAGCAAAGTCAGCTCCGGCTGCATGGGCGACGACGAAATCGTGCGTATTGCCGATGAAGCCGCGCAGGCGTATGCCGACCCGCAGGCTTTTCTGGCCGCCAACCCTGATATCAACTACGACGACACCTTTCCGATTCCGCTGGGCGAATGGGTGGTGGTAGGCAGTCTGCCGGAAACCGTGCTGTTTCAGGCCGACAGTTATATGGACCTGTTCGAGCAGATCGTGCAGTCATTCGGCAAGGACGTGACGTTCAACATCAAGCCGAAACAATTGGCCAAGGTCGAACCACTGGTAGCGCTCAACCGGATTCAGATTCAATTGAGCAGCATGAACAAGGACATGGGCGGCTATGTGCTGATGAACTTCAGCCAGCCGCTGGATGACGAACTGCAAGCGGTGCTGGTGTATGGCCGTGACGAGGCGCGGGTGCTTGAACTGGCAGCGTTGGCCGGCATCCATGCCGCACCCGCGCTACAGGCATTGCGCGGTTAACCCAGCGCCGTGTCGAGAAACATCATTACCGCGAAGCCGCCCATCAGGCCAAGCGTCGCCGAGGTCTGATGGCCGTTGCGGTGGGTTTCCGGGATGACTTCATGGGACACCACGAAGATCATCGCACCTGCCGCCAGCCCCATGCTGAGCGGGTAGGCGATGGCAAACCCGCTGGAAATACCCAGGCCCACCAGCGCGCCCAGCGGCTCCATGAGTCCTGAACCGATGGCCACCAGCATTGCCTTGAATGCCGACAGCCCGGTAGCACGCAGGGCCAGCGCAATGGCCAGGCCCTCAGGGATGTCCTGAATAGCAATGGCAGTAGTCAACGGCAGGCCGACGTTCATGTCGCCGCTGGCGAAGCTCACACCTATCGCCATGCCCTCCGGCAGGTTATGCAGGGTAATCGCCAGGACAAACAGCCAGACCCGGCTGATTCGCTCTGAATGAGGACCCTGACGGCCTACGCTTTCATGCTCGTGCGGGGTGAACTTGTCCAGCCCAAGCATCAACAGCACACCCAGGCCCAGACCGGTCACTACCGTCGCAGCCGCCCAAGGGCCACTGTCGGTTATGCCCCGAGCGGCCTCCAGCCCGGGCAGTATCAGCGAGAACGAGCTGGCAGCCAGCATCATGCCGGCAGCAAAACCGAGCATGATGTCTTGAGCGCGTTGCGAAACGTTGCGCAGGGCGACCGCCATGACTGCACCCAGCGCCGTCGCCAGGAAGCCGGCCGTGCCGCCCAGCAGTGCATGATTGAAGTTGACCTGGCTGGTGCCATAGAAGGCATTGTAAAGACTGATGCCGCCGAGGCCGACGACGATCAGCAGAGCAAGGGCGAAACCCAGGCTCACCAGCGGGCTGCCCTGAAGATGGTTGAACCATGTCGCCCAAGGCGTTCGGGGTTGTGCGGGCGTTGGCATGAAGACGGCTACCTGTATAGGGGGTGAAAGCGATAATGAATGAAATGCAAAGTCGACCCCCCGTTGGGAGCCTGAGAATATAAGGTTGGTTCAACGGAACCCCCGAACGGCACAACTATCCTAGGAAGGTAAGCATTCAATTAGGGGCAACACCATGGGTTCTAGTTTCAACGGCCTGGTCGGCTTGATCATTCTGGCGCTCGATATCTGGGCCATCATCAATGTCTTGAAAAGCGGCGCCGAGACCGGCAAGAAAATTCTCTGGGTATTGTTGATCGTGCTGTTGCCTGTTGTGGGCCTGATCATCTGGGCAATCCTCGGACCGCGTGGCAACGTGCGAATCTGATAGGCCGCCAGGTTATCAACGAACGCTTGATTACCCTGAGTAATCAGGCGTTTTTCGTTCATGGGCCAAGGCATTTGCAAGCAAGACGCTGCACAGAGGTTCGACCTGTCATGTTCCTCGACGTAGAATGCGCGCCTTTGTTGTGGGCGGTCGGCCGTCCTGTCATCAGTACCCAGCGGGAGCTTACCCATGAGCGATTATCAGGAAACGTTGTACGAAGGCTACGGCCAGCGCTTTCGTATGGAAAAAATGCTGCACGAAGTGCGTACCGAACACCAGCATCTGGTGATCTTCCAGAACCCGCGCATGGGCCGCGTCATGGCGCTGGACGGCGTGATCCAGACCACCGAGGCGGATGAGTTCATCTATCACGAAATGCTCACTCACGTGCCGATTCTGGCCCACGGCGCTGCCAAACGTGTACTGATCATTGGCGGCGGCGATGGCGGCATGCTGCGCGAAGTCGCCAAGCACCTGACCGTCGAGCACATCACCATGGTCGAGATCGACGCCACGGTGGTCGAGATGTGCAAGGAGTTCCTGCCCAATCACTCCAGTGGCGCTTTTGACGATTCGCGCCTGAACCTGGTCATCGACGACGGCATGCGCTTTGTCGCGACGACCGAAGAGAAGTTCGACGTGATCATCTCCGACTCCACTGATCCTATCGGTCCGGGCGAAGTGCTGTTTTCGGAGAACTTTTATCAGGCCTGTCATCGCTGCCTGAACGAAGGCGGCATTCTGGTTACCCAGAACGGTACGCCCTTCATGCAACTGAGCGGTGTGCAGACCACTGCAGGACGCATGAATGGCCTGTTTGCCGATTGGCATTTCTATCAGGCCGCCATCCCGACCTACATCGGCGGTGCAATGACTTTTGCCTGGGGTGCCACTGACAAGAGCTACCGCAAACTGCCACTGGAAACCCTGCGTCAGCGCTTCACGGGCAGCGGTATTGTTACGCGCTATTACAACCCGGAAGTTCACATTAGCGCATTCGCCTTGCCGCAGTACGTACTGCAGGCTGTGAGCAAGGCCAGCAACGACTGATCAATAGATCTGACGTTAGCGGCCGGGTCAGCCTTAACGCCGCCTGAGAGGCGTTGAAGCGCGCAACTGGCGACAGAAATTTCACACTTTCTGTCCCAGAATTGCGCGCGAAGCTGAACAGGCACGCGTATTCATGGGCCGCCCCGGCCCCTGGTGACCCGCAATCAAGTAATATCTGCGCCCTGTCGTACGCCGCCCGCCCTTGGTGAAGGGCGGTGCTGCACCCTGAACCTACCCCTGAATCCACCGGATCCTGACAACCATGGCTAAAACGGACGCCCAGATTCATCGGCAAGCCCGCCTGCTGAACCCGACTGTCAAATCGCATCTGGCTTACATCCTGCTCAGCGGTTTCGCTTTGATGGTGATGTACACGCTGTTGCGTATCGGTCTGCTGGTCTACAACCGCGAGATGATTGGCGACACGCCAGCCTCGACATTCCTTGAAGCACTCTTCAACGGCACGCGCTTCGACCTGCGCCTGACCATGTATCTGCTCATTCCGCTGGTGCTGTCGCTGTTCAGCGCCCGGGCCATGGCTGCACGCGGGTTTTTCCGGTTCTGGCTGACCTTGGTCGGCAGCATCACGCTGTTCTTCGGCTTGATGGAAATGGACTTTTACCGTGAGTTTCACCAGCGCCTCAACGGTCTGGTGTTTCAATACGTCAAGGAAGACCCCAAGACTGTCCTGAGCATGCTCTGGTATGGCTTTCCGGTGGTTCGCTACCTGCTCGCCTGGGCAATCGTGACCTGGCTGTTGAGCCTGGTGTTCAAGGGCATCGACCGCCTGACGCGGCCACGCCTCGTAACGACGAAGGGCACCCAGACGGTCAGTACAGTTGCGCCGTGGTACATGCGTGTTGGCGTTTTCGTGCTGGTATTGCTGGTTATGGTGGTGTGCATCCGTGGCACCCTGCGCCAAGGCCCACCGCTGCGTTGGGGTGACGCTTACACCACCGACTCCAACTTCGCCAATCAGCTGGGCCTGAACGGCACACTGACCCTGATTACGGCGGCCAAGAGCCGTATGTCCGAAGATCGCGACAACATCTGGAAAGCCACGCTGCCACAGGCCGAGGCGCAACAGACTGTGCGCGACATGCTGCTGACCTCGCATGACAAGCTGGTAGAACCTGATATTGCGGCTGTGCGTCGCGACTTCACACCGCCAGTAGAGAACACGTTGCCGATCCGCAACGTGGTCGTGATCCTGATGGAAAGCTTCGCCGGTCACTCGGTAGGGGCGCTGGGCAACGATGCCAACATCACGCCGTATTTCGACAAGCTGTCGAAAGAGGGTCTGTTGTTCGACCACTTCTTCTCCAACGGCACCCACACCCATCAGGGCATGTTCGCCACCATGGCGTGCTTCCCGAACCTGCCGGGTTTTGAGTACCTGATGCAGACGCCAGAGGGCAGCCATAAGCTGTCGGGCCTTCCGCAATTGCTGAGCGCGGGTCGCAACTACGATGACGTCTATGTCTATAACGGCAACTTCGCCTGGGACAACCAGTCGGGTTTTTTCAGCAACCAGGGCATGACCAACTTTGTCGGTCGCGAGGACTTCGTCAATCCGGTGTTCTCCGATCCGACCTGGGGCGTTTCCGATCAGGACATGTTCGACCGTGGCGCTCAGGAGCTCAAAGCCCGTCAGGACGGCAAGCCGTTCTATGCGCTGCTGCAGACCCTGTCCAACCACACGCCGTATGCGTTGCCGGACCCGCTGCCGGTCGAGCGCGTGACCGGGCACGGCTCGCTGGATGAGCATTTGACCGCCATGCGTTATGCCGACTGGGCGCTGGGTCAGTTCTTCGAGAAGGCCAAAAAAGAGCCTTACTACAAGAACACCCTGTTCGTGGTGCTGGGCGACCACGGTTTCGGTAATGACAAGCAGTTGACTGAAATGGACCTGGGGCGTTTCAACGTGCCATTGCTGCTCATCGGGCCTGGGGTACAAGAGAAATTCGGCCAGCGCAGCAGCATTGTCGGCACACAGGTTGACGTCGTGCCAACCATCATGGGGCGTCTGGGTGGCCTGAACCGCAACCAGTGCTGGGGCCGCGATCTGCTGAACCTGCCGGAAGGCGACAAGGGTTTTGGCGTGATCAAGCCGTCGGGCAGTGAGCAGGTGGTCGCGATCATCAGCGGCAACCGCATTCTGATCGAGCCGACAGAAATGCCGGCCAAGCTGTTGACCTACACGCTCGGTGCCAAGCCGTCTGCCGAAGAAGTGCCTGATGCACCTGACACTCAGGAGCTCAAGCGCAAGCTGGAAAGCTTCCTGCAGACCGCCACCAAGAGCCTTCTGGACAACACGGCCGGTGTCGAGGCCAGCAAGAACCGTAACTGACCATGACTGACTTGTCCGGGTACCCGGCAAGTCGGATCAGCAGCACACAAAAGGCCCTCGGCATCCATTGCGAGGGCCTTTTGTTTTGCCCGTCATCGCGGGCTGTCCGGCGTAATTCGTTGGAACGAATGCGTGGGCCAAAAGGTCCAGATCACATAAGCCAGAGTGCCTGGCTTCGTTCTGGAGGCATTGATGAAACAGTGGGCCATTTCGTATCTGGACAAGGATGGTGTGCAGCAACTCCGTGAGGCTAGTTTTGACGAGCGTCCCAGTGAGGAGGAGGCCGCGCGTTTCCTGCGCAAGGACCTGTATCCAGTCACCGATGAGCTGGATCTCAATGATCTTGACGGGCGCACCGACGAGCCTACGGTTAAAACGCTTAAAGACCATAACAGTGTGCGGATCATTTCCATTACAGAAGTTGCCTGACCTGCGGTGATTCAAAAAGCTTTTCGTGGCAACCACTTGGCATCCTGCCCACGATGGGTCTACTCTGCAGATGAGGCTGTTCAAACGGCCTCTGACATCTCGATACCCGACCTGTGCCAAGCCTGGTCTGGTCAGCTACATGCTTGATTCCCCACGCCGGATTATCTGTCGTGCGGCGGCCCCCGATGATTCGGCGGTCGCTCTGGAAGAGTTGAAACTCTATCTATCGTTGCATAGGAGGACGTTTCATGAGCACAGCCTATCAAGAGGACATCAGCAGTAACGTACTGCGCCGCATGAAAGAAGGCGGTTTTGATTTTGCGCGAATCTATCCCATCGAGTTTTACGCCATCTTCCCGGATGAGGAGCGGGCACGGCAGGCTGCAGAGCAATTTCGCGGTGAATCCCTCAATACCCAGGTAAACGTACGTGATGACGGTAACTGGCACTTGCAGTTGAGCAAAGTGATGTACGCCACTTATGACGGTATCGGTGATTTCGAGCAGGACTTTCAGATGGTGATTTCGCCCATGGACGGTGAGGTTGAAGGTTGGGGTGTCACTCAGGAGATCAGAAGACTGCACGCTTGATGGCTTTTGATTGTCAGGCAACACATTACCGGCTGATTCGGGATACGTTCTGGATCGGCCGGTTCTGTTTTTGCTTCGCGCTCATAAACAGTGGTCAAAAAAAAGCCACTCAAATGAGTGGCGCAAAGGGAAGTCTGTTTAAAATCCGCACGCGTTCTTCGCCTGCTGGACAAAATAACGGTTAGCGCAAAAACGGCGTTTGGTGCCCTGTTTGCTCGGTTGCTGTGGAGTGTGGCGAACTAATGTTGTTGGCGGAAATCAACTCTGACTATTCTGATCATAGATTTCACGGTTGAATGACGCTTCCGAATGAGGCGCGAAATAATCGGCTTGGGCGTTTAGTGCACAGGAATGGTGCGTAGAACGTCGAGTGTTTACCTAACCTTTTGAAATCCAAGCGTTTATGCCGGTGGCACGGGCTTTGCGATGGTCTTGGTGTCCATGGTGACAAGGAGTACGGCATGATCCGCACCTTTTATGACGAGATGTACGATGCGGGCGGCGTAGTCCGTCCGCACTATCGGGAGTTCGCCCGCTGGCTGGGTGATACGCCTCCCGAGCTTTTGGCTCAACGCAGGCGCGAAGCCGATCTGCTGTTTCACCGTGCCGGGATCACGTTCACACTCTATGGTGATGAGCAGGGCACCGAGCGGCTTATCCCCTTCGATACCATCCCGCGCAGCATTCCCGCCAGCGAATGGCGTGTTGTCGAGCGTGGCTGTATCCAGCGCGTCAAGGCGCTGAACATGTTTCTGGCAGATCTTTATCACGACCAACGGATTATCAAGGCCGGGATAATTCCTGCCGAACAGGTGCTGGCCAACGAGCAATATCAGTTGGCGATGCAGGGCCTGAACCTGCACCGCGATTTGTATTCGCACATTTCCGGCGTCGATCTGGTGCGCGACGGTGATGGCACGTATTACGTGCTGGAGGACAACCTGCGAACCCCGAGCGGCGTGAGCTACATGCTCGAAGACCGCAAGATGATGATGCGTTTGTTCCCCGAGCTGTTCTCGGCCCAGCGCATTGCACCGATCGATCACTATCCGAATCTGTTGCTCGACACGCTCAAGAGTTCCAGCCATCTGGACAACCCGAGTGTCGTGGTACTGACGCCCGGGCGTTTCAACAGCGCCTTTTTCGAGCATGCGTTTCTGGCTCGCGAGATGGGGGTCGAGCTGGTTGAAGGTGCCGATCTGTTTGTCCGCGACGACCGCGTGTTCATGCGTACCACCGACGGTCCCAAGGCTGTCGATGTTATCTACCGTCGGCTTGACGATGCATTCCTTGATCCGCTGGCGTTCAACCCTGATTCCATGCTGGGCGTTCCCGGACTTCTGGCCGCGTATCGCTCCGGCAATGTGGTTCTGGCCAATGCCATTGGTACCGGCGTTGCCGATGACAAGTCGGTTTATCCGTATGTCACCGACATGATTCGCTTCTATCTGGACGAAGAGCCGATTCTCAAGAACGTACCGACCTGGCAGTGCCGCAAGCCGGAGGAGCTGTCACATGTGCTGGCCAACCTGGGCGACCTGGTCGTCAAGGAAACCCAGGGCTCCGGGGGCTACGGCATGCTGGTCGGCCCTGCAGCGACCGCCGCCGAGATCGAAGCCTTTCGGGCGCGCCTCAAGGCCAAGCCGCATGCGTACATCGCCCAACCCACCTTGTGCCTGTCGACTTGTCCGACCTTTGTCGAAAATGGCATAGCACCGCGACATATCGATCTGCGCCCCTTTGTTCTGTCCGGTCGCGAAACCCGCGTCGTACCTGGCGGGCTTACCCGAGTGGCCTTGCGTGAAGGCTCACTGGTGGTCAATTCGTCACAGGGTGGCGGAACCAAAGACACCTGGGTGGTCGAGGATTAAGGATGCCTGCCAATGTTAAGTAGAACTGCCTCTGATCTTTTCTGGATGTCGCGTTACCTGGAGCGAGCGGAGAACCTCGCCCGAATGCTGGACGTGAGCTATTCGCTGTCGCTGATGCCGCAGGACGGGCGGGGTGACGGGCTGGATGAAATAGCCATGCCGTTGCTGATTACCGGAACGCTGGAAACCTACATCGAGCGTCATGGTGAACTGCATGCCGAGCGCATGCTGCATTTCTTCGCGCTGGACGCGACCAACCCGGCCAGCATCTACAGCTGCCTGGGTGCCGCAAGGGCCAGTGCGCATGCCGTGCGCGGGCGTATCACTGCCGACATGTGGGAGAACATCAACTCCACCTGGCTGGAAATTCGCGGCATTGCTCAACAGGGTCTGACCCGTTACGGCATGAGTCGCTTTTGCGAGTGGGTCAAGGAGCGTTCGCACCTGTTCCGTGGTGCGACCTACGGCACCATCATGCGTAACGATGCGTTCCGTTTCATTCGTCTGGGAACGTTCATCGAGCGCGCTGACAACACCATGCGCATGCTCGACGCCCGCTATGAGATGCTCGAACTGCGTGGGCCACAGGCCAATGCTGCGGCGGACAACTCGGCTGCCGGGTACTACCAGTGGAGCGCCTTGTTGCGCGCACTGTCTTCGTTCGAGGCTTACACTGAAGTCTATCGGGATGCGCCAGGCGCGCGTCAGGTTGCCGAACTGTTGCTGCTGCGTGCCGACATTCCGCGCTCGTTGCGCGCCTGTCTGGAAGAGATGGACGTCATTCTGGCCAGTCTGCCCGGCGTCAATGGCCGACCTGCGCAGCGCATGGCCGCCGAGATGGATGCAAGATTGCGCTACACCAGTATCGACGAGATTCTGGCTGAGGGCCTGCATGAGTGGTTGAACGAATTCATTCCAATGCTGGCCCAACTGGGTGATGCCATTCACACTTCGTACCTGGAGGCTGCATGAGACTTTCGATAAGCCATGAGACCACCTATCACTACGATGACCAGGTGCGCTCGAGTATCCAGTATCTGCGCCTGACGCCTCACGACAGTGAGCGCCAGCAAGTGCTTAGCTGGCAATTGACGTTGCCGCGCCCGGTGCGCGCGCAGATTGATCCTTTCGGCAATATCCTGCATGTCCTTAGCCTGGAAGAGCCGCACGAAGCGATCATCATCGGCGCGCGCGGGCAGGTGGAAATCGACGAAACCCGCGAGGCCGAGCACGAAAGCCAGTCGGCATTACCGTTTTTGCGCGTGACGCGATTGACCGAGCCTGACGAAGCGATTCGCAGTTTCGCAGCCAGGGAATGTCGCAAGCGCGCTGACCGTAGCGCATTGATCGACCTGATGCAGGCGCTCAACCAGCACATGACTTACACGCAGGGTGCGACCGAAGTCGACACCAGTGCCGCCCAAGCCTTCGCCGGACGCTCGGGGGTCTGTCAGGACCATACCCACGCCTTCCTGGCCTGCGCCCGCAGTCTTGGGGTGCCGGCACGTTATGTATCCGGTTATCTGTGCAGCGAAGACAGCGAACACTTGTCCAGTCACGCCTGGGCCGAAGCCTGGATAGATGACGCCTGGTACAGTTTCGATGTCACCAATCAGCTGGCCATTCCTGAGCGCCATTTGAAGCTGGCGGTAGGGCTGGACTATCTGGATGCTTGCCCGGTGCGCGGCATGCGCCGGGGTGGCGGGTCTGAGCAGATGCACGCCAAGGTCGTGGTTTCGCCTATGACCGGTACGCCAAAAGTGAAAACCCGCGTACAGGTCCAGGCGCAGCATCAGTAGCTTTAACGCACTGACCTGCGCTTCACTGAAATGGCCGGAATTCAAACTCCGGCCATTGCTTATTCGGCAGGGTCGTCGGTGGTGCTGTAGAGCGCGTTGTGCAGCTCTTCGTAATTACCGCCATTGATGACGCTGAAATAGCCCGCTGCCCTGAGCTTTTCCTGAGCCTTGTCGGCTTTGCTGTCGGTGCTGCTGAAAATAACGAAAACCGCATTGCGGTCGTTGAGCACCTGCTTCATCTGATTGACCAGCCGCCGGTCATCGACCCGTACTGCATTCAATACTGTGCCAGCGTCATAGTCGGTCTGGCTGCGTACATCCATCGCCAGTTTGCCTTCCTTGAGCGCAGCCACCGCTGCAGCCTGATCTACCATGCCCGCGTGGGCTGCGAAGCTGCTGACAAGTGCAAAAACAGCAATCCATTGGCGCATAGGCGCGTCTCCTTCAGTCGAGTGGAAAGAGTGGCACAGTTACACACTGACCGAAAGCGTGTCAGATCAGCCGAACAACCTGTTCAGGTTAGGCACGATCAATAACAGCGCAGTGGTAAAGAGGATTAATCCCGCCTGACGTACTTTGGAGTGTTTGAACTTGAACATGGCTGACCGCCTTTTGTTGTTATTCCTGAGCGACAGAAGCAGGTCTATTCCGCAACGCAGAGAGTCGACCGCTGGCATGGGTGCGCATTGAACAGGTGGCCCCGGTCATTTGACCGCTGGCCCGAGCGCTGAAAGGATTTTGCGCGCCTCCTGTTACAGATTTAACAATAGAGCCGAGGTGCCCCACGCCTTAGAACGGTTGGGAATTTAAACGTCTACTTATCCAACTTAACGTTATCAATCAACTGCTCGCCAGAGGCTCAGGCCTTTGCTAGACGCTTCATTCACATCGGTCAGCTTTGCACCGTTCGTCCGGGTCAGACTTTTCCTACGTGCATTAAACCTCCGACAAGGCGCGGAGTGCTGCTTGATTTGCCGAGGCCGTCAAGGCAGGCTCTGCCCGTGCGCTATTGCCTCATCATTGTTTCAGGGCCTCTTTTATGTCTTTACGCATCTGTATTCTGGAAACCGACAACCTGCGACCGGAGCTGGTCGAGCAATACCAGGGGTACGGGCGGATGTTCGAATTGCTCTTCGCTCGCCAGCCAATCGCTGCAGAGCTGACGGTTTACAACGTGGTGCAAGGTGACTATCCACCTGTAGACGAGCAGTTCGATGCTTATCTGGTGACCGGCAGCAAGGCAGACTCGTTTGGCACCGATCCCTGGATTCAGACCTTGAAGGTTTATCTGCTGGAGCTTTATCAGCGCGGCGAAAAACTGCTGGGTATCTGCTTTGGTCACCAGTTGCTGGCCTTGCTCCTGGGCGGCAGGACCGAGCGTGCCGTGCAGGGTTGGGTGTGGGTATTCATCACTATCAATTGGCACCCGCCAGACCGTGGATGACGCCAGCAATGGACAAGCTCACGTTGCTGATCAGCCATCAGGATCAGGTGACCGCGCTGCCCGAGAACGCAACGGTGCTTGCATCCAGCGAGTTCTGTCCATTTGCGGCCTACCATATCAATGATCAGGTGCTGTGTTTCCAGGGCCATCCCGAGTTCATTCACGAGTTTTCCCGGACCTTGCTTGATCTTCGTCAGGAAGCGCTGGGCGAACAGGTTTACCAACAGGGTGTTGCCAGCCTGGATCACGACCATCATGGGACGACGGTGGCAGAATGGATGATGCGCTTTGTGGCGCACAAGCCGGAAAAACAGTCTGTCTGATCCGGCGCATGGCTTTTTGAACGGGAATGCAGTGGCGGTGCTATAGCCAGCCAGAGCGCTTGAAGCTGGCAAACAGCGCCGTACACCCGCCCAGAATGACGCCCAGCACGATGAAGTAGCCGTACTCCCACTTGAGCTCCGGCATGTTCTCGAAGTTCATGCCGTAAATGCCGGCAATTGCGGTTGGAAAGGCCAGTATCGCTGCCCAGCCAGCAAACTTGCGCTGCACGATGCTTTGCCTCGAAGACTCCAGCAACAGGCCGATTTCGATTGTCTGGCTGGCGATGTCACACAGGTTGCCCAGGTCTTCCATCTGCCGCTTGACGTGAATTTCCACGTCGCGAAAGTAGGGGCGCATGTTCTTGTCGATGAACGGGAAACTGAGTCTCTGCAGTTCTTCACCCACTTCCACCATCGGCGCTACATAACGGCGCATGCGCAAAAGGTCACGGCGCAGTGCATGAATGTGCTGGATGTCGGATTCGCGCAACGAGCCGCCGATGACACTTTGCTCCAACAGTTCAAGTTCGGCATGGATGGCTTCGGTCACCGGTTGATAGTTCTCGGTGACGAAGTCCAGGAGGGCGTAGAGCACGAAGTCTTCGCCGTGCTCCAGCAGCAGTGGCCTGGCCTCGCAGCGCTGACGCACCAGCCCGTAGGACTTGGAATGGCCGTTGCGCGAGGTGATGACATAGCCCTTGCCCGCGAAGATATGGGTTTCGATGAACAGCAGCTTGCCGTTTTCGCGTACCGGCGCGTAGGTCACGATAAACAGCGCATCGCCAAAGGTTTCCAGCTTTGGACGGCTGTGAACCTCCATGGCATCTTCAAGGGCCAGTTCATGCAGGTTGAACTGCTCTTTCAGGCTGGTCAGTTCCTCATTACTGGGCTGCTCCAGGCCGATCCAGACGAAATGATCGGGTTTGGCGGCCCAGGCGGCACCCTCATCAAGGGTAATGTCGCGGACTTTTTTGCCTTTGCTGTACACCGCTGCTGCAACAACTCGACCCATGGCGCTATCGCTTCTTCAATATGTCAGTGGCGCAAAAAACATGCGCGGTAGCTGATCAGATTGATCAAATGCGTATGAGTTCGCCGGTAAACAAAAGCCCGCGCGGGCGGGCTTCGATTGGGTATCACAGCATGTGTTGCCGATCCTGCTCGATAGCTGCATCCAGTGTATCGAGCAAGGCTTTTCTGACCTTGAGTTTGGTCTTCTTGTGCGCGCTCATGTTGATCTTCTTCAACTGTGCAGCGACCGACAATGCGGTGTTTTGCAGTTCATCGACGCTGACCACCTTGTCCAGGAAGCCGGCGGCCATCGCGCCTTCAGGGTCGAACATTTCGGCGTTGATCACTGAGCGATTGAAGGCTGATTTACGCAACCGGTCACGCGCCAGTTCGATGCCGGCGTGGTGCATGGGCATGCCGATCTGTACTTCGTTCAATCCGATACTGAATGGCCCTGCGACACCGATTCGATAATCGGCGGACAGCAGCAAAAAGGCACCCTTGGCAACCGCGTGACCGGGGCAGGCGACAATGATCGGGAAGGGGTGTGACAGCATTCTGCGCGCCAGGGTGGAGCCCTGAGCAACCAGATTGATCGCCGCTTCGGCGCTCGAGGTCATCACCTTGAGGTCGTAGCCGCCCGAGAGAATGCCGGGCTGTCCAGTGACGATCACGATTGCCCGGTCCTGTTCGGCCTGATCCAGCGCAGCATTGAACGCGATGATTACGTCCGGGGAAATGGCATTGACCTTGCCGTTGTTCAGGGTCAGCGTGGCGACACCGTCGTCCAGATGGTACGAGACCAGATCACTCATGACGTGATTCCTTTATTGAATTGAGCAGACGTTACTCACCCATAAGGAACAGGTAAAGCGCTGACTGATGAGTCACTCGGTAGATCGCCAATCAATGGCCGATTTACCCTCCACGGCGGCTTCGGTCACGGCTGGATATCGTTGAGGCCGCAATATTCTTCCCAGTCCATGCCCAGCGCCTCGGCGACCTGGCGGTGTGCTTCAAGGCGCATGCTCTGCAACTGTTCGGGCGACTCGGCAATCAGTTCCAGCGCCAGTTCCCAGGTCTCGATGCCCTGGCTCTCGGCCTCATCTTCAAAAGCCCACTGTAATTGCTGCTTTTGCTCTTTCGGGCTCAACGCGCTGATTTCGTCCTTCAGGGTCGGATGGGTAGCGAGGTATTTCGCCAGCGCGGCCTCGTTCCACTCAAGCGTGTTCATGCGGGGTTCCTCAAAACGTTTCGATAGCCCGGCCGCTTTTCAGGGCAGGGGGCAAGACGGCGTGATTGTGAGGGAGCGCGGCATTGATGTCAGCACCCGGCCGCAATAATCGCTAGAGTGTTCAGACTAATGTATTGATCCTTCACTCAGGAGCCTATCGAGATGATCAAAGTCAGTGTGCTGTATGCGTATGAAGAGGGTGCCCGTTTCGACCACGATTACTATCGCGACAAACACTTGCCGCTGGTGCAAGAGCTGATGGGCAGTTACTGCAAGGGCTACAGCGTCGACAGAGGCATAGGCGGAGCAACGCCGGGCTCGGAGCCTCGGTATATCGGCATGTGCCACATCTATTGTAATTCCATTGAAGACTTTGAAGCCGGCATGGGGCCGCATTCAAAGCAGATCAATGCCGACATCACCAACTACACCGACCTGATCCCGGAGATACAGATCAGCGAAGTGCGTGCCGATGTGAAAACCGCGCCATAGATTATCGAGCGGCGTCCTGGCGAGCCGCTTGTTTTTTTGACGACATGCCACCCGACGGATCAAAGCACTGGCTGTCGTAATGTGGGCTCTGGCACTGCGAAGGGATGTTCGGCGGTGGCGTGCGGTTTCGTTGATACGCCTTGTAGCGTTCCGTCTCGTAGACCGTCACGTGGGTGCGGCCACTGATCTTCAGGTATTCAGTGGCCTTGAGATTGGTCTGGTGAACATAATCGATAGGCTCACCCTCGCGCCGCATGTTCGGCGGCCCCTGGCGCTGCAGCGCGCTCTGTGCAGCGTTGTCACAGGGGATTGACGCATAGCTCACCTGTCCCTGCGCTGATGTGCATTTGAAGATCTCGCCGTACGCCGTGCCTGCACCCAGTAACGCTGCCACTGCCAGCGTGATTGAAAGCCTTTTCATGGTTCTCTCCTTGCATGGCGCAAGGCTACCATTTGCCTCTGAACGCCGCCATATCCTCTTGCTGCAAGGCCCCGTTCGTCAGACATATCGCACGGCTATGTTGATCCGCTTTCTGACTATCAGGTTCTGAATTTAACCAGTGGAGGCTCACATGACCGGCACCAAGCCAGGCAGCAGCAACGAAGACAAGAATGATCCGGGTTTTGACGAAGAGTCACCGAAAACCCAGGACCCGCAAATCGATCCGAGCGAGCCCGCCAAGACTCCAGCCACTGACAAGGGCAGCAAGGATGATTACCCGCCGTACACCCCGGACAAGTAACTGAGCGACTGCCCTCGGTAAACACCGAGGGCGGTTTATCTACCTGTCCGTATTATTTGTTTGCGTCCAGGTATTCGAGCAGGTCTTCCATTCGCTCATCGTTGCCCATCCACCACAGTTTCATCCGCGTGCCAGGCACGACTTCGCCTGGGTCTTTGATATACGTGCGCAACTCTTCACGCGTCCAGACCAGTCCCGAGTTTTTCATTGCATCGGTATAAACGTAGCTTTCCTGTTGCCCTGCCTGACGGCCAATGATGCCGTTGAGGGGCGGACCAAATGCGTTGCGTGCAGAAGGGCCGATCTTGTGACAGCCGGAGCAGAGGCGGGTAAAGACTGCTTTTCCGGCCTCTGCATCACCTGCGCCGTAAGCCAGCGGTTGCAGTGCCAGCGCCACTATGAATAAGGCAGTTTTTCTCATCGATATCCCACAGCGTGTGCGGCCGTCTGGTCAAAAACGACGAATGTTAGCGCAATTATCGGAGGTTCACTTGCTGGCCGGGATCTGCCTCGACAACTCGTCGAAGTCACGCTTGTAACTCGCCATCTCTGCGGCACTGACAAAGCTTTGTTCAAAGACCACTTTCTTCGCGCCGGACTCGATGGTGTCCAGTTGATGAAGGAAGCGCTTCTTCTTTCTCGCCTCCATCCGTGCGCCAGCCTCATCGATAGCCGTGCGTAGCTCAGTTGCTCGCTGGTTTACGAAATCCTGGCCTCGACGATCAACGGTGAGCCCGTCGTTTTCGACATAGCCCTCCAGCCCGGTTTTCTTCAACACCAGCCAAAGTGCCTGATCCGGCGTGAACGTACCCTTGAATTTCTTGACCTTTCTGCTGCTGTCAACACCCAAGTCGACGGTAACCGGGCAGCCGGATCTATGCGCCAGTTGTTGCAGCGCCTCATCCAGGCGTTGTGAAGGCATGTCATACGCCACTGGCGTCATCTGACACGCAGCGAACGCGGGAGCAGCCGCCAGACACGCAACGGCGATGAGCAGTTTTTTCAGGATATTTTTCATGATTGCAGGGTTTCATCCGGGAGGTAGGGCTTGGAAATCGTTTTCTGCATGATGTTCCCTGTCTGCCCGACGCTTGCTTGAGCAGTCGTGTCCCTGATGTCTCTTGACCCATGCCAGACGCTGCATGCTCAAATCGCAGACAAAGAAAAGCCCGCGATGGGGGGTAGCGGGCTTAAGGTCTTGCTGGGAATTGAGTTAACAATAAACCCGCGAACGTGAAAAAAGCGTGAACTGCCGGATACAATTTATGAACAATTGAAATCAGGGTTCGCCTTCCCAGTAATCGAGGTTTTCAGTGGTCCGCTGGTTGGCGGTAAACACACGGGTTCCCTGCACTGAAACCATCGCCTGATACTTCCCCGAGTCGGGGTATTCACAGACCTCCGGCGTTTCCCGGGTGCTGATCGACAGGTACTTCAGCGGGGCCTGCGAGGTGTTGATTATCTGATGAGGGTATTCGGAGCCCGCCGGGATAAACACGATGTCACCCGTCCGGATCGGCAGCATCTCGCCTGCGACACGCAAACTGCCTTCGCCCTCGATGATCACGAACATCTCTTCCTGCGCATGATGAAAGTGATAAGGGCACGAGCGCTTGCCCGGCGCGACGACATCAATAGAGGCCCCGAGCTTTTGCGCTGCCGTGCCTGTGCCCAGACGGGCCGCCGAGCTCTCATAGAGAGGTTCACGAACCTCATGTTGGAGTGGGGCCTCATTGAAATTGCGAATCAGACGAGACGCCAGTTCACGTGCGCGTTCATTCATGTCAGTCGAGGCTCGGGGAGTTCAGAAGAGGATACTTTAGACCAGACGGCGTGATGCGTTGCAGGCAGTTACCTTGATCAGGAAAAAACGGTCTTGGGCAGTCGCCACAAAAAGCCTGCCGCGCCGTGTGCAGCAGTTGCGCAGGTCGGAAACCTATTCACCTAAAACTCGTCTACTCTTTACATCACGATTCAGCCCTTTGCAGAGGACGCACCATGTTTTCAAAACCCGATATTCAGCGCGTTCTTGAAACGGCCTTTCTGCCGTCAAAGTGCGAGTGCGTCGTCGCGCTGGACGAAACCTTTTCCGTGAAGCTCCTCCACCCCGAGTCAGGCGATATCCAGCTGTATGTAAAGGGGCTGTCCTTGTCCGAGGTAGAGAGCAGCCGATCCATCGCGCGTCTGGTGCTTTCGCTGAGAGAGCAACGAGACTTGATGGGGTTGATGGATTTGTCCATGAGGCGGTTGGCGTAGGGACTGGGCTCGGATTTTGATTGGGATTATTTGATTGCATTCAGAAAGTCGTATCGTTTCCAGGCTTATCGTGGGTGTCTGCTCATGCGGCGTCTGACAGCTGGTTTTGATACGTCAGAGACCACAAAACCCCTGAATTGCTTTCAGAGTTCAAAGGCTTTGCGTTGTATTGATATGACGGTGAAGGAGGGGACTCAAGTAATCGTCAATGGCGTGGTGCGATACCGGAGCGTTTACCCTCGCGAGTCCATCACCAAGACAATGACTTGATGCTTTCCCGAGAAACGAACATTGAGTTGGGCCTGAGGTTGATTCCCTTGCGTAAGGAAAGCCGCGGTGCTCGCGTTTTGAACACACAATATGATGCACAAGCACCGGTGCCCGATGACAGGAGCCGCATTTGCACATGGATGCTCAAAAATGATGGGAACTGCAATTACGGCGCCAGCAAGTCATGTCCCACCTTTTACCTCAGTCCGCAAAGCCGCACAGGCGTTGCCATTTAGTGAGCTATGCTGGGAGAGGTTCGAAAAGCTCACCGGCATGGATTTAGAAAAGGCCTGTACGGAGTTCTTCGCCGGAGGCTGGTTGGCGAGGAATGATATGTTCTACATCGCCTTTGCAATGTCGACTGGATTGCGTCGAGTCGCAGGCGTCTCCGCTTGGGCTTGAATCTGCCGGTGGCGCCCGACCGCTATCGGCCAGACGCGGGCATTAGTTAGAGGGCCCGTGCACCCAACTAAATTATTTGGCGTATCTGGGAAAGTGGCAGCGAGTCGTTCAGTATTCAAAAACTATTTTTCAGGGAACGAAAGGATATGCATATTGAGACCGTTTGGGTGCGTAATTTCCGTCGTCTGAAGGACACTCGCATCGATCTGGCGTCAGATATTTCAATATTTGTCGGGGCCAACAACAGCGGTAAAACATCTGCGGCGCACGCTTTGCAGCTTTTTACCTCCGCTTCGAAAGATCGGTTTACCCTCCATGATTTCAGCTCAGAGTGCTGGGACGTCATCAACGCTTTCGGAGAAGGAGCGGACGGAGTCGAACTGCCAACCATCTCCCTCGACATCTGGTTTTGCGTCACGCCAGCCGATCTGCATCGAGTTGTAGATCTGCTACCTAGCCTAGATTGGCAAGGTAGCCGGGTTGGTATTCGAGTGGAGCTCGCAGCAGCAGATGCCGGCCTTCTGAGAAGCAGTTTCCAAGAAGCACGGGCCAGCGCACGGCATGCTCAGTTGCAGCCTGCAGGGGAAGGCGTGGCACAGGGATACGTGGAGCCAGCCATTGCGCAAGACGGGTACAACCCGCGACCGCGTGACCCTTGTGACTTCATTGCAGACACCGTAGGTGACAGGCTACGGCGTGATTTCGAATTGCGGTACTACATACTCGATAGCGCCGGATTTGACACTGAGTTTAAACAGCTTGATGGTTACGTGCCTCTACGCCTGGTTCCTGATAAGGGGCGCAGTGGCAGGGATGTGCTGGGTAGCTTGGTAAAGGTCGACTGTTTACATGCCCAGCGTCACCTGTCCGACTCCAATGCTGGATCTAGATCCGAAGATCTCTCCCGCTGTTTGAGTCGTTTCTATGAACGGAACCTTGAGAAGCGCGGCGAGGATTATGACGCTCAGCGCGCACTATACCAATCCGAGAGTCTACTGAATGACCACCTGGAACGTGTCTTCGGTCCCACTTTGGAGCGTTTGGCCGATCTGGGCTATCCCGGGGTAAACAATCCTCGGCTGCTGATCAAGACTGCATTGAACCCTGCGACCATTCTGAGTAGCCATGAAGGGGCACGTGTGCACTACGCGCTCGGCGCTCTCGGAGCAGCAGAGGTCACGGCAACCTTGCCTGATAGGTACAACGGCCTAGGTTTCAAGAACCTGATTTATATGGTTATTGAACTGCTTGATGTTCACGGTCGATGGTTGGACATTGAGGAAAACCGCCCACCGCTCCACCTGATATTCATAGAAGAGCCGGAGGCGCATCTCCATGCTCAGCTGCAGCAGGTTTTCATTCGGAAAGTGTTAGATATACTCGCCGTGCCCGAGGAAGACAGCCCATATTGCACCAGCCAGCTTGTAGTCTCGACGCACTCGCCTCACGTCCTTTACGAGCGAGGCTTTAAACCTATTCGATATTTTCGGCGAGTAGCGGATGCCGGCATACAGCAATCTCAAGTGCTCAGCATGGCAGCTTTTTATGAGGCGGCTGTAGATCCTAACTGTAGTGGTCTAATGAAACCGGACACCCATTTAGGCGAGAATGCTCGCCAGATAGAGGTGTCTGATGACCAAACAACGCCGTACCTTTTCCGCTGAATTCAAACGCGAGGCCGCAGGCCTCGTGCTCGATCAAGGCTATAGCCACATTGAGGCCTCTCGCTCGCTGGGAGTTGTCGAGTCCGCACTGCGTCGCTGGGTTAACCAGCTTCAACAGGAGCGCAACGGTGTCACTCCACAGAGCAAAGCCCTGACGCCCGAGCAGCAGAAAATTCAGGAGCTGGAAGCCCGGATTGCCCGTCTTGAGCGGGAGAAATCCATTTTAAAAAAGGCTACCGCGCTCTTGATGTCGGAAGAGCACGAGCGCATGCGCTGATTGATCAGCTCAGTGCCCGTGAATCGGTTGAGTTGCTGTGCGAAGCCTTTGAAGTACCTCGCTCGTGCTACTACAACCATCGCCTTAGACGGCGCAATCCAGACGTTGAGCGAGTCCGGCTACGCAGCCGGGTCAACGAGCTGTTTACACAAAGTCGAAGCGCTGCCGGCAGCCGCAGCATCGTGTTGATGATGCATGAAGATGGCGAGCAGATTGGCCGGTTCAAGGTACGTAGCCTGATGCGAGAGCTGGGATTGATCAGTAAGCAACCGGGATCGCATGCTTATAGAAAAGCGACGGTGGAGCGACCCGATATTCCGAATATTTTGAATCGAGCATTCGATGTTCCAGCGCCCAATCAGGTGTGGTGCGGCGATATCACTTACATCTGGGCACAAGGGAAATGGCATTACCTGGCTGTGGTTATGGATCTTTTCGCGCGCCGAGTGGTGGGCTGGGCGTTATCGAGCAAACCGGATACTGATCTGGTAATCAAGGCGCTGGATATGGCCTACGAACAACGCGGCAAGCCGCAGGGCCTGCTGTTTCACTCGGACCAGGGCGCCCAGTATGGCAGCCGACAATTTCGCCAGCGGCTTTGGCGATACCGCATACGCCAGAGCATGAGTCGTCGTGGCAACTGCTGGGATAATGCGCCGATGGAGCGGGTGTTCCGGAGTTTGAAAACTGAGTGGATACCGACCGTGGGCTACATGACGGCCCAAGAGGCTCAGCGAGACATCAGTCATTATCTGATGCATCGCTACAACTGGATTCGGCCACACCAGTTCAATAACGGACTGGCGCCAGCTCAGTCCGAAAAAAGACTTAACGTCGTGTCCGGGATCAGTTGACCACTACATAACGACCCAAATGACCGCACCAGGGATTTTCTTGAGCGATATCTCAGGCTAACTCACTGCGACATGTTCTTCGCTGATGCGGCCATTTTGGTTGAAGGGAACGTCGAGCGGCTGCTGATGCCGCAAATGATTGCTAAAGCTGCACCTCGACTTCAATCGAACTATTTGAGCGTTTTAGAGGTGGGTGGCGCGTTCGGACATCGATTCAAAGGCCTCATTGATTTCTTGGGACTCACTTCTCTGATCGTGACCGACATTGACAGTGTTTCTCCGCCCGCAGCGGGTGCTTTATCCATGCTCACGCAATTTCTTGATGAACGCCTTTGCAACAGTAAGGCTGCAAGCACACGCGCTGGCGATGTGGTTCTGATTGTCGAACCACAGCTTGCCTTCGCCGGTGAAGTAGTCGTGCCGATCTTTCATGAGCACCCACAGAATCTTGTCCTGTGCAGAAAGTGCGACGGGCTGGCGAGTAGTCAGACTGAGAAGCTGGCGGGGTTGGAGAAGGGTGTGCGGGCGTCGAGAATGTATGCACATCCCCAGCCATCGGGGGAGGGGAAGCGCTGACCGGCGAGAACTTGCAGCACTGTGAGTAGTACAAACAAAAAAACCTGTGAACTCTAAACAACTGAATTCACAGGGTTTTCTTAATATGGCGGTGAAGGAGGGATTCGAACCCTCGATACAATTTCTTGTATACACACTTTCCAGGCGTGCTCCTTAAGCCACTCGGACACCTCACCGTATCTCGACGACAACGTTGTGTCTGTCGAGGCGCGCTAATGTAGTCGAAACCTTTTCCTAACGCAAAACTTTTTTTCAGATTTTTCATGCGCTTAAGCAAATAAACGCTTATGTGCCACTGAAAAGCCCAAGAAGGCGGTGCGGCGCTGAGGCGCAGCGCCGCTCGTCTTGTGAAGTTCAGGCGCTGAAGCCGCCATCGATGGTCAGGCTGGCACCGGTTATGTAGCCGGCTTCCGGGCCTGCCAAGTAGGCGACGAAGCTGGCGATTTCTTCGCTTGTGCCGTAGCGGGGCAGGGCCATCAGTGCTTTCAGGGTTTCGGCGAATTCGCCCTGTGCCGGGTTCATGTCGGTATCCACCGGGCCGGGCTGGACGTTGTTGACGGTGATGCCCTGCGGGCCAAGGTCGCGGGCCATGCCTTTGGTGAGGCCAATCAGCGCCGATTTGCTCATGGCGTAGGTTGCTCCGCCTGCAAAGGGCATGCGGTCGGCGTTGGTGCTGCCAATGTTGATGATGCGGCCGCCTTCTTCCATGTGCCGGGCGGCTTCCTGGCTGGCGATGAACACACTGCGCACGTTGATCGCCAGAGTTTTGTCGAAGTCCTGCATTTTGAAGTCGTTAAGTGGTGCAATCGCCAGAATGCCGGCGTTGTTGACCAGAATGTCCAGCCTGCCAAGGGTTTCGGCGGTGGTCTGCACGGCCTGGCGGATGGCTTTTTCGTCGCCGCTGTCGGCGCGAATGGCCAGGGCCCGGCCGCCATTGGCGACGATGCTGTCTTGAATCTCCAGAGCGTTGACCTCAGAGCTGACGTAGGTAAATGCCACGGCGGCGCCTTCTTTAGCCAGCCGCTGGACGATGGCTGCACCGATGCCTCGGGAGCCGCCCTGCACGAGCGCTACTTTGCCAGCGAGTTTAAGGTGTTCGATCATGATGTTCTCCTTGGGGGGCGGGTCTCGGACAAGCCTGAGCCTGTCGACGATTGCGACCAGAATAGACCCTGATTGCGATAGTCTTCCTGAACCAAAAGTTCGGACTGATTCATCATGGGTATTCAAGATAATGGCGCGCTGATCCTGATCGACATGCAGCAGGGCATCAATCATCCCAAGCTGGGGCGGCGTAACAATCCGCAGGCCGAGGCGAATATAGGCGCGCTGCTGAGTGCCTGGCGACAATCCGGGCGTCCGGTGATTCACGTTCGGCATTTCTCGACGTCGCCCCAATCAGTGTTCTGGCCGGAGCAGTCGGGGGTCGAATACCAGTCAGCGTTCTTGCCGCACGCCGATGAGCGGGAGTTGAGCAAGCAGGTGCCTGACGCGTTTTGCGGGTCGTTTCTGGAGATGTGGTTACGCTCGGACGGGATCGGGCAGGTGGTGATTGTCGGCGTGATCACCAACAATTCGGTCGAGTCCACCGCACGCAGTGGCGGCAATCTGGGGTTTGATGTGCTGGTCGCGCACGATGCCTGCTTTACCTTCGATCAACAGGACTTTTTCGGCACGCCGCGCAGTGCCGAGGACGTGCATGCAATGTCGCTGGCCAACCTGCACGGTGAATACGCCACGGTCCTGTCCACGGCGCAAATTCTCCAGCAGGTTGCTGTCGAATAAGCGCCGGACGGGTTTACTTGCGGGTTTTCTTCGGGGCTGCGGGAAGCGGGGCAAACAGGGCCTGAAGGTCTTCGTCGCGCAGTTTCCAGTCGCCGGTTGTGCGGCCATCAAGCACACCGGCTGCCAGCGCTGACTTTTCCCGTTGCAGGCGCTGGATTTTCTCTTCCACGGTGCCGCGCGCGATCATCTTGTAGACGAACACCGGCTTGTCCTGGCCGATACGGTACGCGCGGTCGGTCGCCTGATTTTCCGCTGCTGGGTTCCACCACGGGTCGTAGTGGATCACCGTATCGGCGGCGGTCAGGTTGAGGCCGGTGCCGCCTGCTTTGAGGCTGATCAGGAAGATCGGCAGCTTGCCACTCTGGAAATCATGGATCGGCGTGCGGCGATCGCGGGTCGATCCGGTCAGCAGGGCGTAGGCGATACCGCGCTGCTTGAGCTCTTCCTCGATCAGGCTGAGCATCGAAGTGAACTGCGAGAACAACAGAATCTTGCGACCTTCGGCCAGCAGTTCTTCGAACATCTCCATCAGGCTGTTGAGCTTGCCTGAAGTGCCCTGTTTGCTGTTGACCGGCATGTCCTGATTGACCAGACGCAGGTCACAGCACACCTGGCGCAGCTTGAGCAACGCTTCGAGAATGATTATCTGGCTGCGTGCCACGCCCTTGCGGGTGATTTCGTCCCTGACCTTCTTGTCCATCGCCAGGCGCACGGTTTCGTACACGTCGCGCTGGGCATCGTTAAGGTCGACCCAGTGGATGATCTCGGTCTTGGGTGGCAGCTCGGTGGCCACTTGCTCCTTGGTGCGACGCAGCAGAAACGGCTTGATACGCGCATTGAGGTGGTGGAGGCGGTCCTGGTTGCCATGCTTTTCGATGGCGGTGCGGTAATTGCTGTTGAATTCCTTGCTGTTGCCCAGCCAGCCGGGCATCAGGAAGTGGAACAGTGACCACAGCTCGCCCAGGTGGTTTTCCAGTGGCGTACCGCTCAGGCACAGGCGCTGACGTGCGTTGAGGTTGCGTGCGGCCTGGGCGGCCTTGCTGTTGGGGTTCTTGATGTACTGCGCTTCATCGAGAATCAGCACGTGGAAGGGCTGTTTTTCGAGCAGTTCCAGGTCCCGGGGCAGCAATGCGTAAGTGGTCAGGATCAGGTCGTAATCCTGCAGGTTGCCAGCGTCCTGATGACGATTGGCGCCATACAGGGCCAGTACCTTGAGGTCCGGGGTGAAGTGCTCGGCTTCATCCAGCCAGTTGGGAATCAGACTGGTGGGCATGACGGCCAGCGCGGGTCGGTCGAGGCGTCCGGCCTGTTTTTCCATCAGCAGGTGAGCAAGGGTCTGCAGCGTTTTGCCCAGCCCCATGTCATCAGCCAGCACGCCGCCGACTTCCAGCTCGCGCAGCGACTGCATCCAGCTCAGGCCTTCCAGCTGATAAGGGCGCAGTGTGGCGTTAAGGCCATCGGGCAGGCTGACCGGCGCGTCCTTGATGTTGATCAGGCGTTCGGCGAAATGGCGCAGACGGTCGCCACCCTGCCAGGTAAGCGGCAGGTCTTCTAGCTGGGTAAGGCGCGCGGCATCGGCTTTACTCATACGCAGCGCGTTGTTGCCCTCCTGACGCCAGTAGAAATCGCCCAGCGTAGCCAGTACCGGCTTGAGTCGGCCATAGGGCAGGGCGATCTGTACCGGGCTGCCGCCGCTCTGGGTGAAGTGGTTGAGCTGCACCAGCAATTGTTCTTCGTCGCCGCGTTTGGCCACGGCCGACGGGCTCATCAGTTCGGGATGGCTGCGGATCAGGTTGATCAGAATCGGCAGCAGGCTCAGGCGCTCGCCGTTGACGATGATGCCCAGTTCCAGGTCGAACCAGTCTCGTTCGTTCTCTTCGTCGATGACCGCGTACCAGTCTTCCACCGGCGTGACGTCGAAACCGAACTCGTCCTGAATGTCGATTTCCCAGCCTTGCTCGCGCAGTCGCGGCAGGTCGTCGAGGACGAAATGCAGCCAGGCCTTGTCGTTGGGCAGTTCGTACATGTCGCCGGCGCTGTCGGGCAACGCCTTGCTTTGCCGGGTGGCGACCTTGAAGCCCAGGTTGGCCAGTTCCTGACGCAACTGCCGCTCCCGTTCGCCCTGACGACGGATGCGCAGGGTTTCGGTGTCGGTGTGCTCGATGATGTCGCTTTTCTGATTCACCAGATCGCTGCCCAGCGAACTGACCAGAATGCTGACGTTGGTGGTGCCGACCGCGTAATGCTTGCCGTAGGCAAAGGCGAGCGCGGCACGGTGCTGAATGTGCCGCTGCATGCGCCCGTTGCGCGGCTCGTAGGCACTGAACTCGATGCTGGCCAGAATCAGCCTGGGCCGTGGCTGCAGGTCATCGATCAGGCGCTCCGGCAGCCTGGGTTTTTGCTCTACGGGCTTTTCCGGCTCTTGCTGGTGCGAGGCCAGTGCGGCCTGCAGCAACGGACGGTTTTGCGGGTCCTGCAGAAACAGCAGGGCAGCCACGCAATGTTTGCAATCGTTGCGAACCGGGCAGGTGCATTTGCAGGTCAGGTAATTCTTGTAGCGATCGGGGTCCTTGAACAGCAGTGTCTGGGTATAGATTTCCAGGCCCGAGCCCCGACAGGCGGTGCGGATGATCTGCGGGCTGGAGTCTTCCAGCACGATGCGTTTTTGCCGGGCGTAGTCGCGCCCTCGCTCGAGCGTTCGCTCGTGGAATAGGTCTGTCCAGGCCGCAGCCAGGACTTTTTCGAGAATGGACGACAAGTTTTAAAAAGCCCTACGCCGCAGCGATGCTCAAAAAGAAAGGGGGCGCCTTGGCGTCCCTTGCGTACGTAAAGATCAAAGAGGTGAAACTTTGATCAGCAACGCGAGGTTGCCATTGTCCAGATAGGTCAGCTCACCGTTTTTTACCCTGGCGGTCTGCTTCAATCGTTCACTGCTGATGACCACACCATGCGGGTCCAGCTGGTTGACCCAGAATTGTGCACCAATATCGGTAAAACGTGCCATCGCCAGACTCACGGTGCCCTCGATAGGGAAGTGCCCAAGCCGCTCGTCACCACTGGTGACGGCAACCTTGCCCGGCTCGGTGCCGATGCTCTGCTGCCAGGCGCGCTGCATCAGCACCTGGTAATTGCCACTGCCCTGCAGTTTGCTGGCCAGATCATTGAGGGCTGGGCTTCGTTCATCGGTCGCGGCGATCTTCTGCGCGTCCTTGTCCCAGTTTTCCGGGACAAGCTGACGGGTCGAGGCGGGTTCGCCGTTCTGGCGAAACAGTAAAATCTCGACCTGATACAAGCCATCGGCGAACGCGGTCGGCGCGATCAGCGTCAGCAGCAGGATCAATGAACGAAACAGACGCATGCGTGAATCCTTCAAGCAGTTTTCGGGGTCAGGCGCTCAAGCAGCGCTTCGATGGTGTTGAAACGCTCTTCCGGGCGCTCCATGGGGACCAGGAATTTGAACAGCGTGGCGCCTTCGAACTTGTAGCGGTTGGGCTGGCTCTGGATCAGCTTGATCAGGGTCAGTGGGTCAACCGGCGTCTCGGCCGCGAACTCGATACGGCCACCTTGCGGGCCACCGTCGATTTTCCGGATGCCCAGCTGTTCGGCATGCAGTTTGAGCAGCGTGATACGCACCAGATTCTTGGTCGGTTCCGGAAGCAGGCCGAAGCGGTCGATCATTTCGACCTGCAGGTCCTTGAGGGCCTCTTCGTCGGCGGCGTTGGCAATGCGCTTGTAGAGAATCAGGCGCGTATGCACATCCGGCAGGTAGGCTTCGGGGATCAGTGCCGGCACGCGCAGGTTGATTTCCGGTCCGCCGCCCAGCGGCTGGTCGAGATTGGGCTGCTCGCCCTTGCGAATCGACTTCACCGCGCGCTCGAGCATTTCCATGTACAGGGTGAAGCCCACCGCCTGGATCTGGCCGCTCTGGCCGTCACCGAGCAGTTCGCCTGCGCCACGGATCTCCAGGTCGTTGGTGGCGAGCACGAAGCCCGCGCCCAGGTCCTGGGTGTTGGCAATCGCTTCCAGACGCTTTTCGGCATCCGGGGTGATCTGTTTGCGTGGCGGGGTCAGCAGGTAGGCATAGGCCTGGTGGTGACTGCGCCCGACGCGACCGCGCAACTGGTGCAACTGGGCCAGACCGAACTTGTCGGCGCGCTCGATGATGATGGTGTTGGCGCTCGGTACGTCGATGCCGGTCTCGATGATGGTCGAGGCGATCAGCACATTGAAGCGCTTGTGGTAGAAGTCGCTCATCACCTGTTCGAGTTCGCGCTCGCGCATCTGCCCGTGGCCGATGCCAATACGCGCCTCCGGCACCAGCTCGGCCAGGTCGGCGGCGCATTTCTCGATGGTCTTGACGTCGTTGTGCAGGTAATAGACCTGACCGCCGCGCAACAGCTCGCGCAGCAGGGCTTCCTTGATGGTCGGCTTGTTCTGCTCCATCACGAAAGTGCGCACCGACAGCCTGCGCGCCGGTGGCGTGGCGATGATCGACAGATCACGCATGCCCGACACGGCCATGTTCAGGGTGCGCGGGATCGGCGTTGCGGTCAGGGTCAGAATATCGACCTCGCTGCGCAGCGCCTTGAGCTGTTCCTTCTGGCGCACGCCAAACCGGTGTTCTTCGTCGATGATCACCAGACCGAGGTTCTTGATCTTGACGTCATCCTGCAACAGCTTGTGCGTCCCGATAACGATGTCGATCTTGCCCTCGGCCAGATCGGCAACCGCGGCGCTGACTTCCTTGGCCGACTTGAAGCGGCTCATCACCTCGACGGTTACCGGCCAGTCGGCGAAACGGTCGCGGAAACTGTTGTAGTGCTGCTGGGCGAGCAGGGTGGTCGGCACCAGAATGGCCACCTGACGCCCGCCATGCACGGCGATGAAGGCAGCGCGCATGGCCACCTCGGTCTTGCCGAAGCCCACGTCGCCACAGACCAGCCGATCCATCGGCTTGGGCGCCAGCATGTCGGCGCGCACGGCATCGATGGTGGTCTGCTGATCCGGTGTTTCTTCGAACGGGAAGCCTGCGCTGAAGGTCGCGTAATCGGCTTTCGGGTCGGCAAACGCATAACCTTCGCGGGCTGCGCGACGCGCGTAGATGTCCAGCAGCTCGGCCGCCACGTCACGCACCTGCTCGGCAGCCTTGCGCTTGGCTTTCTGCCAGGTTTCCGAGCCCAGGCGGTGCAGCGGCGCGGTTTCGTCGTCGCTGCCGGTGTAACGGGCAATCAGGTGCAGGTTGGCGACCGGGACGTAAAGCTTGGCGTCTTCGGCGTAGGCCAGCATCAGAAATTCGGCGACCTGGTTTTCGACTTCCAGCGTCGCAAGCCCCAGATAACGACCTACGCCATGATCGATGTGCACCACCGGCGCGCCTTCGCGCAGCTCGGTGAGGTTCTTGATGACTGCATCGTTATTGCCGCCGTCGGTGCGCTTTTCGCGGCGACGGCGTTGCATGACGCGCTGGCCGAACAGCGGGCTTTCTGCGATCAGCGCCAGGGCTGGCTGTTCCAGCAGCAGGCCTTCGTCAAGCGGCGCGATAGTGATTGCCAGCCGGTCCTTGCCGTCGACGAAATCCAGCCAGCTGTCGACGGTCTTGGGTCGCAGCTTGAGGCGTTCGAGCAGTTCCAGCAGCACTTCCCGGCGCCCGGCGGACTCGGCGGTGAACAGCACGCGACCGGGGAAGTCATCCAGAAAATTCGACAGGGCCGCCAGTGGTTGAGTGGCCTTGGCTTCGATGGACAGGTCCGGCAGGGACTGCGCCGGGAAGCGCTCGCGTCCGGCACCGGTGTCGACATCCTGCTGGCTGGCGACCACGCGCGGCCAGTTTTTCAGGCGCGCGAAGCAGTCCTCTACCGGGAGAAACAACTCGGCTGGCGGCAGCAGCGGCCGGGCCGGGTCGACGCGGCGTTCTTCATAGCGGTTGCGCACGTCGTTCCAGAAGTTCTCGGCAGCCTGTTCGATGCCCGGCAGGGAGAACACCTGAGTGTCCTGCGGCAGATAATCGAACAGCGTCGAGGTTTCCTCGAAGAACAACGGGATGTAGTACTCGATGCCGGCAGGCGTAATGCCGCTGCTCAAGTCCTGGAAAATCGGGCTGCGCCGGAAGTCCACGTCGAAGCGTTCGCGAAAGCGCGCCTTGAAGCGTGTGACTTCCTCTTTCTGCAGCGGGAATTCACGGGCGGGCAACAGGCGTACCGACTCGACCTTGTCGATGGAGCGCTGAGTGTCCGGGTCGAAGGTGCGCAGCGTTTCGATCTCATCATCGAACAGGTCGATACGAAACGGCAGCTTGCTGCCCATCGGGAACAGATCGATCAGCGCCCCGCGCACGGTGAACTCGCCGTGTTCGTAGACCGTGTCCACATACCGGTAGCCGCTGGCTTCCAGACGCGTACGCATGGCTTCCACATCGAGCTTCTGGCCAACATCCAGCACCAGGCTGCTGCCGAGCAGGAATTTGGTCGGCGCCAGTCTGTGTAGGGCGGTGGTGATGGGAACTACCAAAACGCCATGCTCCAGTTCCGGCAGGCGATAGAGGCTGGCAATACGCTGGGAAATGATGTCCTGGTGCGGCGAAAACAGGTCGTAGGGCAGGGTTTCCCAGTCCGGGAAGTGCAGAACCGGCAGCGTAGGCGCAAAAAACTTCAGCTCTTGCTCGAGCCGCTCGGCGCTTTGGCTGTCGGCGGTCAGGAGCAGGGTGAAGCGCTTCGCCGCGCTGGCGGCTTCGGCAATGGCCAGGCTCAGTGTGGCACCGGGAAGATTGCCCCAGTGTTGTTTGCCTGCAGCGGCAGAAAGATGCGGTAGACGCAGAACTGGCACGGGAAGGTCGGGCTCCAGGCGTTGCAACAGGGGCGGCGATTGTAACGGGGGAAGGTGGTGGCTGTCAGTTTTCCGGAGTATTACCGAGTGTTTACCGGCGAAAATTATGTAGTGCGCGTCGATATGACAGCCGTGCATTGCTCATAAAAAAAGGCGCGGTCATAATGTAGCCCCTTTTTTCAGCCCCTACATGTGGAAGGTTCCCGTGACTCAGAAGCCCGACCAGTGTCTTGGTGAATGGATTGATCGTGAAGCTCTCGCCGAAGCGATGATCCCGCTCATCGGTCAGCTCTACCGCAATAATAACGTGGTGAGCTCGATCTATGGCCGTAGCCTGATCAACCGTTCAGTCATCGCGATTCTCAAAGCTCACCGCTTTGCGCGTCATCGTCAGTCCGATGCGGTTGAGTTGTCCGTACACGAGACGTTCCCGCTGATCAAGGCGATGAGCGAGCTCAAACTGGGTGCCGCTTCGGTGGACCTGGGCAAGCTGGCCGTGAAGTTCAAGACTGAAGGCAACGGCCGCACGCCCGAGCAGTTCGTACGTGAAGAGCTGGCCAGTGTAGTGGGTCAGCAGGGCACCAGCCCGCGCAAGGGCACCGATGTCGTGCTTTACGGTTTCGGTCGTATCGGTCGCCTGCTGGCGCGGATTCTGATCGAGAAGACGGGCGGTGGCGACGGTCTGCGTCTGCGTGCCATCGTGGTCCGCAAAGGCGCGGAAAACGATCTGGTCAAGCGTGCCAGCCTGCTGCGTCGTGACTCGGTACATGGTCCGTTCGATGGCACCATCACCATTGATGAAGCCAACAGCACCATCACTGCCAACGGTAACCTGATTCAGGTCATCTACGCCAAGAACCCGTCCGAGGTGGATTACACCCAATACGGTATCAAGGACGCTCTGCTGGTGGACAACACCGGTGTATGGCGTGATGCCGACGGTCTGGGTCAGCATCTGGCCTGCCCTGGCGTCGACCGCGTGGTATTGACCGCGCCGGGCAAAGGCAAGCTGAAGAACATCGTGCACGGTATCAACCACGGTGAAATCACGGCGGACGACAAGATCGTTTCCGCGGCATCCTGCACCACCAACGCCATCGTGCCGGTGCTCAAGGCTGTCAACGACAAGTTCGGCATCACCAATGGTCACGTTGAAACGGTTCACTCGTATACCAACGACCAGAACCTGATCGACAACTTCCACAAGGGTGACCGTCGTGGTCGCAGCGCTGCGTTGAACATGGTGATCACCGAAACCGGTGCCGCCACCGCTGCTGCCAAGGCACTGCCTGAACTGGCCGGCAAGCTGACCGGTAACGCGATCCGCGTTCCAACGCCGAACGTGTCCATGGCCATTCTCAACCTCAACCTCGAGAAGCCGACCACCCGCGAAGAAATGAACGAGTACCTGCGCTACATGGCGCTGCACTCGGACCTGCACAAGCAGATCGACTTTGTGAACTCGCAGGAAGTGGTGTCCACTGACTTCGTCGGCTCGCGTCACGCCGGTGTTGTGGATGCCGAAGCCACCATCGTCAACGATAACCGCGTTGTGCTGTACGTCTGGTACGACAACGAATTCGGCTACAGCCATCAGGTGGTTCGCGTGATGGAAGACATGGCGGACGTTAATCCGCCTGCCTTTCCGCAGTAAATGTTGAACGCTTGAACTGCCCGGTCTGACCGGGCAGCAAATAAACGGGCCGAACCCTGCGCATGCAGGCTTCGGCCCGTTTTGTTTTGTTGCGTGTCATGAGAGCCTGTCAGGCAAAGCCCTTGTGGATGACGGAGTGGCCAAGGATGAGCAGTTCGGCCCTGGACGGATCGCAGAAACACCTCAAAAGCAGCTTCTTTTTTCTGTTTCTGACGATTTTCGTCCCCTTTGGTCTGGGGCATTTCGTTTCCTACCTGTTTCGTACCGTCAATGCGGTGATCTATGTCGATCTGCAGGTCGACCTGAGTTTGCCCGCGAGCAGCCTGGGGATGTTGACTGGCGTGTATTTTCTGACCTTCGCTGCCGCACAGATTGATCGTTACGGCCCGCGCAGCGTGCAGGTGCCGATGCTGTTGTTTGCAGTCGCCGGTTCGGTCATCTTCAGTATTTCCAGCACCGAGACAGGGTTGTTGATCGGGCGGGGTCTGGTTGGTCTGGGCGTGGCGGGTTCGCTGATGAGTGCGATCAAGGCATGTGCCATCTGGTTGCCGGTCGAGCGTTTGCCACTGAGTACTGCCTGCCTGCTGTCGATTGGCGGGCTGGGCGCGATGGCGTCGACCACGCCTTTGCATGCGTTGCTGAGCTGGCTGACCTGGCGAGAAGCGTTTCTGATGCTGGCGCTGCTGACCTTTTGTGTGGCCGTGGTCATACACCTCAGTGTTCCCAAAGCCTACGAGACCAGAAACACCCGCTACAGCGATATGTTTGCCGCAGTCGGCAAACTTTATTCTTCCTGGACGTTCTGGCGTCTGGCGTTGTATTCAGTGTTTTCGCACGCCATCTACATGTCGGTACTGTCGCTGTGGATGGGACCGTGGTTGCGTGACATGGCCGGGCTGAGCGATTCAGGCATGGCCAATGTACTGCTGTTCGGCGCTATCGCGATGGTGGCAGGGTCCCTGACGTTCGGCACGATCACTGATTATCTGCGCAGGTTCGGTGTACAGCCGATCATGGTCTGTGGTGCAGGGATGGTGATCTTCATCGGCTTCCAGATGCTGATGGCCAGTGGTCTACCGGTGTCACCCTATATTGTTGCGATGGGCTTCAGCTTCTTCGGCACGTCGACCACCATGAACTACGCCATTGTGGCGCAATCGGTTGCACCGGAGCTGGCGGGCAGGGTCAGCTCTTCCTTCAATCTGGTGGTGTTTGTGCTCGCGTTCTTCCTCCAGTGGCTGATGGGTGTGGTGCTCAACCTGTGGCCGGTTGCGCAGGGTGCCGGTCATCCGCTTGAGGCCTATCAGTGGTCGCTGGGTTTAATGATTGCGTTGCAATTGCCCGGGGTGCTGCTCTGGCTTGGTTTTCGACCCTGGAGGCGCGCTGTCTGAAAAAGCAAAACCCCGGCCGAGATCAAGTCGTGCCGGGGTTTTTGCTTTTAGCCGTTACAGCTATCTGATCGATCAAGCGATGAATCAGGCGGTTGCAGGTGCTCCGGGCGCTTCCAGCTTCTGCCCGCCTTTGCGGAACAGCACCAGCGTAGCAACCAGACCCAGCACAGCGGCACCCGTCAGCCAGATACCGGGCGCTGCCTTGTTACCCAATTCGTGAATCAGGTAAGTACAGGCCGCCGGGGTGAAGCCACCAAAGGTTGCGGTCGCCAGGCTGTAGGCCAGCGAGAAACCGGTGGTGCGGACTTCGACCGGCATGATCTCGGTCAGCGCCACGACCATTGCGCCGTTGTAGGAACCGTACAGGAACGAGAACCACAGCTCGACCATCAGCAGGTGGCTGAAGCTTGGGTGCTCTACCAACCACGACAGCGCAGGGTAGGCAGTGGCGATGGCCAGCACGGTCGCTGCAATCAACAGCGGCTTGCGGCCGATGCGATCCGAGAACGAGCCCATGATCGGCAGCCAGATGAAGTTGGACACGCCGACGCAGACGGTCACCAGCAAGCTTTCCAGGTCAGTCAGGTTCAGTTCGTTCTTGCCGAAGGTCGGGGTATAGGCGGTAATCAGGTAGAACGACACCGTGGTCATCACTACCAGCGCCATGCCGCCCAGCACCAGGCCAAAGTTCTGGCTGATGGAGCGCACCACTTCACGCAGCGTCGGGCGGTGCGTGCGGGCTTCGAACTCCGGTGACTCTTCCAGCGAACGGCGGATGATGAAGATCGCCGGCACAATCAGGCAGCCGATCAGGAACGGCACGCGCCAGCCCCATTCGCCCATTTGCTCCGGGCTCAGCCAGTGGTTCAGACCAACGCCCAGCAAACCGGCGAATACCACGGCAGCCTGTTGGCTGGCGGACTGCCAACTGACGAAGAAGCCTTTGCGACCTGGTGTCGAGATTTCAGCGAGGTACACCGAAACACCACCCAGCTCGACGCCAGCCGAGAAGCCTTGCAGCAGGCGACCGAGCAGCACCAGCAGCGGTGCAACAACGCCCAGAGTGGCGTAGCCCGGCACACAGGCAATCAGCAAAGTGCCCATTGCCATCATCGCGAGAGTGATAATCAGGCCCTTGCGACGTCCGTGACGGTCGATATAGGCACCGAGAAAGATCGCGCCCAAGGGTCGCATCAGGAAGCCTGCGCCGAAGGTCGCCAGCGACAGCATCAACGAAGCGAATGCGCTGTAGGATGGGAAAAATGTCTTGGCAATGGCCGTGGCGTAAAAGCCGTAGACCATGAAATCGAACATCTCGAGGAAGTTACCGCTGACAACGCGAAAGATCGCTTTGCCCTTACTTGTTGTGGAGGCCATTAGTTACTCGCTCAGGCTCGTCGGCTTGGAGTCCGTTGTCGTTTTTTTATCCCGTTTACATCGCCATTACGTATGTGCGACTGGCGATGCACATTTGTAACGGTATGTGTAACAGGGCTCAAAGACAACCGTTTCGGCGATTTGCTATTACTTAACAGACGCTTGACAGGTATAGCCGGTCGATGCGTGCACGGCTTATCAACCAGATGAAACCGGATGAACAGGCATGCCGCATGGGAACCATAAGCCCGACACTGACCACTCAATGCTTTGGTCGGCCTCATGTGGGTGAAGCCGGCCCTGGTCCGAGCGGGCCGCTACGGAAGGTTTCTGTCTTGCCTGCCAATGATGGCAAGTCACTCTGAAAGGTTTTTTTAGTGCGGGGCATCAGTTTGCGTGGGTTTTGCAGGGTTGCAGTGTGCCTGGTGCTGCTGGGGTGCGGTGGTTGCGGTCAGGAACGCAAGCTGGAAAGCTTTGGCGGGCCGGCCATGGGCAGTCATTATTCAGTGGTGTACGTGCGCGCCTCCGGGCAGCCTGAGCCTGCAGTCGTGCGCCCGCAGATCGAATCGATTCTGGCTGAAGTCGATCAACAGATGTCGCTTTGGCGCAGTGACTCGGATATCGAGCTTTTCAATGCATTGCCTGCCAATAGCTGCCAGACCATGCCCGAACCGGTTTTGAAACTGATCAGTGTTGGCGAGCAACTGTCACGGGACAGTGATGGTGCTTTCGACCTGACGGTGAAGCCGCTGATGGACCTGTGGGGGCTGGGCGCTCATGCACTGTTTGAGCAAATGCCGCTGGTGCGCCAGTTGTCCCGCGCCCGGGCAACGGTGGGCTATCGCGATCTGCGCGTCGTCGGGCAACAGTTGTGCAAAAGCGCCGCTGTGCAAGTGGACCTCAACAGTATTGCCGCCGGTTATGCGGTAGATCGCATCAGCGAGCGCATGGAAAAGCTGGGGTTGCACGATTATCTGGTGCAAGCCACGGGCGAGTTGAAAGTCAGCGGGCTCAAGCCCGATGGTTCGCCCTGGAGGGTGGCCCTTGACGCACCACGCGATGATGGCAACGTTGTGCAAAAAGTCTTTCCCCTGAATGGTTACGCCCTGTCTACCTCGGGTGACTATCGTCGCTACGCTGGCGGCGAAGGCGGGCGCATTTCCGACACGCTCGACGCCTTGACCGGCCAACCCGTTCATCATGGGCTGGCGTCGGTGACGGTCATTCATCCCTCGGCGCTGATGGCTGACGGCCTCTCCTCACTGCTGTTGATTCTCGGCCCGCGGCGCGGCTGGAATTATGCGCAAGAACATAAAATCCCTGCTTTTTTTGTGATTCGTGCCGATAAGCGCTTTATCATCCGCAGCAACGCGTCGTTTGATCGTCTGGCGGTGGAGCAGCCACGGTAAGTCAAGAGGCCGGAACTTCCGGTCAATTGCCACCTTGGACAGACAAAAATTGGCCTTCGACGCGACCAAGGGTTAATGTTCGCCGCCTCGGTGCAGCGCTAGACTGCGCCGTGTGATTTAGCCAGAGATGCCAGAGTGGCGCCTCGGTCTGTTTAAAGGAGTACGCATGGCTGTCTACAACTACGACGTAGTGGTACTGGGTTCCGGCCCTGCCGGAGAAGGCGCGGCAATGAACGCCGCCAAGGCGGGGCGCAAGGTCGCCATGGTCGACAGCCGTCGGCAAGTGGGCGGTAACTGCACCCATTTGGGCACCATTCCGTCCAAGGCTCTGCGTCACTCGGTCAAGCAGATCATTCAGTTCAACACCAATCCCATGTTCCGTGCCATCGGCGAGCCGCGCTGGTTTTCGTTTCCGGATGTGTTGAAAAACGCCGAAATGGTCATCTCCAAGCAAGTGGCCTCGCGCACCAGTTACTACGCCCGCAACCGCGTCGATGTGTTCTTCGGTACTGGCAGTTTTGCCGACGAGACCAGTGTCAACGTGGTCTGCTCCAACGGCGTAGTCGAAAAGCTGGTGGCCAACCAGATCATCATCGCCACCGGTTCGCGCCCCTATCGTCCGGCCGACATCGATTTCAGTCACAAGCGCATCTACGACAGCGACACCATCCTCAGCCTGGGCCATACCCCGCGCAAGCTGATCATTTATGGCGCGGGCGTGATCGGCTGTGAATACGCCTCGATCTTCAGCGGTCTGGGTGTTCTGGTCGAGCTGGTGGACAACCGTGACCAGTTGCTGAGCTTCCTGGATTCGGAAATCTCTCAGGCATTGAGTTATCACTTCAGCAACAACAACGTGATGGTTCGCCACAACGAAGAATACGAGAGGGTCGAAGGCCTGGATAACGGCGTTATCCTGCACCTCAAGTCCGGCAAGAAAATCAAGGCAGATGCGTTGCTGTGGTGCAATGGCCGTACCGGCAACACCGACAAGCTGGGGCTGGAAAATATTGGTCTCAAGGCCAACGGTCGTGGCCAGATCGAGGTAGACGAGAACTATCGCACCAGCGTTTCCAATGTCTATGGCGCAGGCGACGTTATCGGCTGGCCAAGTCTGGCAAGCGCTGCCTACGATCAGGGCCGCTCGGCGGCTGGCAGCATGGTCGACAACGGCAGCTGGCGCTATGTCAACGACGTACCGACCGGGATCTATACCATTCCGGAGATCAGTTCGATCGGCAAGAACGAGCACGAGCTGACCCAGGCCAAGGTGCCGTACGAAGTGGGCAAGGCGTTCTTCAAGGGCATGGCCCGTGCGCAGATTTCCGGTGAGCGGGTCGGGATGCTGAAGATCCTGTTCCACCGTGAAACGCTGGAAGTGCTGGGCGTGCATTGCTTCGGTGACCAGGCTTCCGAGATCGTGCACATCGGTCAGGCGATCATGAGCCAGCCGGGTGAAGCGAACACCATGAAGTACTTCGTCAACACCACGTTCAACTACCCGACCATGGCCGAAGCCTATCGGGTAGCGGCATACGACGGCCTCAACCGGCTTTTTTAAGCGACTCCGGCCGGTGGCCTGAGCCGGCCGGGGAGACCGACTTCAGCGACTCCCGAGCGTGGCGGTGGCCAAACCGGGAAAGTCTGTAATCAGGCTGTCGACGCCGAAATCAGCGAGCCTGCGCATCAGTGCAGGCTCGTTGACTGTCCACACTGACACATGCAGGCCCTGACGCTGTGCTTTCTGCAGGCGCTCCGGGGTACACAGTGTCCAGTTCAATGCCAGAATTTCACAGCCGTAGCTTTGCGCGACCTTCAACGGGTCGAGCCAGGCGTACTCGGCCACCAGCCCGCGCGATATGTCCGGCGTCAGGTCGAGGGCGGCGCGCAACACTTCACGAGAGCTGGAAGTGATGGTGACCTTGTCGAGCAAGCCATGACGCTGAGCCATTTCACGAATGGCCAGAACGGTGTTGGCGGCGCGGGTGCGTGAAGCGCTTTTGACTTCCAGTTGCCAGTGCTCGAAATCGCATTGCTCGAACAACTCTTCAAGACGCGGAATCGGGCAGGGCGAGACCCAGCCGGGGCCACCTTTGCGCGCGTCATAGGTCACCAGGTCGGCGGCCAGATGCTCATTGACCTTGCCGCGTCGGTCGGTGGTGCGCTTGAGGGTCGGGTCGTGAATGACCATCAACTCTCCGTCCAGTGAAAGATGCAGGTCCAGTTCACAACGGCGCACGCCGTGCTTGATGCATTCCTGGAAGCTGACCAGGGTGTTTTCCGGTGCTTCGCCCTTGGCGCCGCGGTGGCCGTAGATAAAGGTCACGTTTACTCCTGGCCGTTAAGGCACCCACTGCTGATATGAAAATGATGAGGTGAAAAGAGATATACCGGAAACTCAATTGCCGGATGGCTGACCCTGTTCAAGGGCCTGGCGTCGATGCTGAGCCTGATGCTGCAACACGTGCCGTGCGAGCAATTGACGTTGAGCGTCCGGCAGATTGACGAAGTCGGTGCTGATGTCAAAACCGCCATCTGCCCGTGCATCGCACTGGCTGACCCTGGCGCGCAGCATCAGACCTGCCGCCTGGGGCATCAGCACCATCTTGATCGACAGCTGTTCGCCCACGGCAAAACCTTGTTGTGAATTGAATTGAATGCCGCCTTCGGACAGTTTTACCGGTTGCGGAGCGCCCAGTTTGCCCAGCGCCGTATGTGCAACCACTTCGCCCAGCAGGTCAATGCGCTTGCTCAGCGACTTGAGAAAACTGTTCAGCACCCGGTCGCGCTCGTCGAGTTGGCGCATCAAATGCTGCGATTCGAACTCGCTGACGTGCAGCTCGCTGAGCAGGTCGAACAGTGTCGAGGTGTCCTGCATGGCGTCCTGACTTGCCTGGTCGGCACCAGACAGGGGGTTAATTTCCAGTGCGACGCTGTCGTCGATACGGTAGTATTCGCGGCGTCCTGCTTCATCTAATGTCGACATGGCGAACCCTAGCTAGCGGCGGTGGTCTGAGAGTTTCGAGTGTAAAGCTGCACGTCAAGGCCCGCCACATGGACGTCCTCATTCCTGCGAACAAATTCCTACATGTTCAGACCTCTTTTTGTATTTATCGGCACGCGCTACACACGTGCCAAGCGACGCAACCATTTTGTTTCGTTCATCTCCCTGACGTCCATGATCGGCCTCGCCCTCGGCGTGGTAGTGATGATAGTCGTGTTATCGGTGATGAATGGCTTCGATCACGAAATGCGTACCCGCGTGCTGGGCATGGTGCCGCACGCGACCATCGAATCGGCTGACCCGATCACCGACTGGCGTGGCCTGGCCGCGAAGGTTCAGGAAAACCCGCAGGTGCTGGCCGTTGCGCCATTCACCCAAATGCAGGGTCTGCTGACCCACGACGGCAAGGTTCAGAAGGTGCTGCTCAATGGCATCGACCCGGCCGAGGAGCGCAAGGTCTCGATCATTGACCACTTCATCAAGCAGGGCCAGCTCGACAGCCTGTCTCCCGGCAGTTTCGGCATCATGATCGGCGACAAGGCGGCTGCCAAACTGGGCGTCGTGGTCGGCGACAAACTGACCTTTGTCGCGCCTGAGGTGACTGTCACGCCTGCCGGCATGTTCCCGCGCATGAAGCGTTTCGAGGTGACCGGTATCTTTCATGTCGGCGCTGGCGAAATCGACGGCTTTCTGGGGCTGACCAACCTCGATGACCTGGCCCGTCTGCACCGCTGGAAGCCCAATCAGGTGCAGGGCCTGCGGCTCAAGTTCGATGATCTGTTTGCAGCGCCGCGTACTTCGTGGGAAATCGCCCAGAAACTGGGCGAAAACAATTTCTATTCCCGTGACTGGACGCGCACCCACGGCAACCTCTATCAGGCCATCCGCATGGAAAAAGCCATGATTGGCCTGTTGCTGTTGCTGATTGTGGCCGTTGCGGCATTCAACATCATTTCCACGCTGGTGATGGTGGTCAATGACAAGAAGGGCGATATCGCCATTTTGCGCACACTGGGCGCGACACCGCGGCAGATCATGGCGATCTTCATGGTGCAGGGCACGGTGATCGGGGTGGTCGGTACGCTGATTGGCGCTGCGCTGGGCATCCTTGCAGCGCTTAACGTCAGTGCTGCCATCGCTGCGCTGGAAGGGCTGATCGGCCACAAGTTTCTCAACGCCGACGTCTATTTCATTGATTACCTGCCTTCGCAACTGATGGCCCAGGACGTGTTCCAGGTCTGCGGTGCGGCGTTGGTCCTGAGTTTCCTCGCCACCCTGTATCCCGCCTGGCGTGCTGCGCGCACCCAGCCGGCGGAGGCGTTACGTTATGAGTGAGTCGGGCATGTCTGATAAAGCAGTATTGAGTTGCCGCAACCTGGGTAAATCCTACGAGGAAGGCCCGGAGTCGGTCGTGGTGTTGTCCGGTCTGCAACTGGAGCTGCATCCCGGTGAGCGGGTGGCTATTGTCGGCAGTTCGGGGTCGGGCAAAAGTACTTTGCTCAATCTTCTGGGCGGCCTGGACACACCTTCCGAAGGCAGCGTCTGGCTGGCGGGCGAAGAATTGTCGGCGCTGGGCGAAAAGGCGCGTGGCTTGCTGCGTAACCGGGCATTGGGTTTCGTCTACCAGTTCCACCATTTGCTGCCTGAATTCACGGCGCTGGAAAACGTCTGCATGCCCTTGCTGATCGGTCGGACGGCGATACCCGAGGCCCGTAAACGCTCCACCGCGTTGCTCGAACGTGTCGGCCTAGGCCATCGTCTTGCGCACAAGCCTTCGGAGCTTTCCGGTGGCGAGCGGCAGCGTGTGGCCATTGCTCGTGCGCTGATCAATCAGCCCGGTCTGGTGATGCTTGACGAGCCGACCGGCAACCTCGATCACCACACCGCGCAGGGCATTCAGGACCTGATGCGTGAGTTGAGCACTTCATCGCGTACGGCGTTTCTGATCGTGACCCACGACATGAGCCTCGCCAGGCAGATGGACCGCGTCCTGCGTCTGGAAGACGGCCGCCTCGTCGAGGCCTGATTGACCCGGCCCGGCGCAACTCATCGCGTCGGGTTCTACGTTTTTTATACGGTGTTTTTTCCCACGGTGCTTCGCGAATGTTCAGACCGTTACCCATCTTCATCGGCATGCGCTATACCCGCGCCAAACGCCGCAAAAGCTTCATCTCGTTCATTTCGATGACTTCGATGATCGGGCTGGCACTCGGTGTGCTGGCGATGATCGTGGTGCTGTCGGTCATGAACGGTTTCCAGCGGGAAATGAGTTCGCGAATCCTGGGCATGGTGCCGCATGCGGTTATCGCCGGTGCCACACCTGTGGATGACTGGAAACCGCTGGCCGACGCAGCGTTGAAAAATCCTGAAGTCACCGCTGCTGTACCGTTTACCGACATGGAAGGCATGCTGTCCTACAAGGGCTCGATGCAGCCGATCCAGATCAGCGGCGTTGACCCGGCGCTGGAGCATGAGGTGTCGATCGTCACTCAACACATTACGCGTGGAAGTCTTGAAGACCTGAAGCCGGGCGAATTTGGTGTGGTACTTGGCGATATAACCGCGCGCCGCTTCCGCCTGAGCATCGGCGACAAGCTGACCCTGATCGTACCGGAAGTCAGCAGTGCGCCAGGCGGCATCACGCCGCGCCTGCAACGCTTGGCCGTCGTGAGTATTTTCAAGGTCGGTGCCGAGCTGGACGGCTCGATGGGCTTGATCAACATTGCCGACGCCGCGCAGATGCAACGCTGGCAACCCAATCAGGTTCAAGGCGTGCGACTGGCGCTCAAGGACCTGTACAAGGCGCCTCAGGTGTCCACAGCCATTGCTGCCGGTCTGGGTGCCGGGTATCACGCCGATGACTGGACCCACACTCAGGGCAGCCTGTTCAGCGCCATGAAAATGGAAAAGACCATGATCGGCCTGCTGCTGCTGATGATCGTTGCGGTTGCGGCGTTCAACATCATTGCCACGCTGATCATGGTGGTCAATGACAAGGGCGCGGACATCGCCATTCTGCGTACCATCGGCGCCACGCCGCGGCAAATCATGGCGATCTTCATGGTCCAGGGCACGGTGATCGGTATTGTCGGCACCCTGATCGGCGGCGTGCTGGGCATTATTGCCGCGCTGAACGTCAGCAGTCTGGTCGGTTGGGTCGAGCGGGTCAGTGGTCAGCACATCTTCAGTTCCGACGTGTACTTCATCAGCAACCTGCCTTCCGAATTGCAGGGCGGCGATGTGCTGCTGATCTGCAGTGCCGGGTTTATCCTGAGCTTTCTGGCCACGATCTACCCAGCCTGGCGCGCCGCGCAGATCCAGCCTGCGCATGCATTGCGTTATGAGTGATCAGAACCGAGTGTCCTCGCCGAGGCCGCATTGCGGCCCGCGACGGCTGCGGGCTGAAGCGGATTTTCGCTGAAAGCCCGTCGCAAACGCTATAAACTCGCCGCGTTAATTCATGATCCAGGTATCGCCATGCATCCCGCAGCCGAACACTCGCCGCTGGGCAAGTCCAGTGAGTACATCGCCACCTATACGCCGTCTTTGTTGTTCCCGATCTCCCGCGCTGCAAAATGGGCCGAGCTTGGGCTGACGGCTCAGACGCTGCCTTATCAGGGTGTCGATTTCTGGAATTGTTACGAGTTGTCCTGGCTGCTGCCATCCGGCAAGCCGGTGGTGGCCATTGCCGAGTTCAGCATTCCGGCCGATTCGCCGAACATCATCGAATCGAAGTCCTTCAAGCTGTACCTCAACTCGTTGAATCAGACCGCCTTCGCTACCGTTGAGCAGGTGCAGACAACCCTCGAACAGGATCTGTCAACTGCGGCCGGAAAGCCGGTTGGCGTGCGCATTCGCAGTCTGAGCGACATTGAGGGGGAGGGTGTGGCGACTTTGCCGGGCGTTTGCATCGACGATCTGGATATCACGGTCAGTAGCTACGATCGCCCTCAGCCAGAGCTGCTGTGCTGCGATGAGTCGCAAATTATCGAAGAAAGCGTGCACAGTCATTTGCTCAAATCGAACTGCCCGGTTACCAGTCAGCCCGACTGGGGCAGTGTGGTGGTCGAGTATCGCGGGGCGGCGCTGGATCACAGCAGCCTGTTGGCGTACATCGTCAGCTTCCGCCAGCATTCGGACTTTCACGAGCAATGTGTGGAAAGAATCTTCCTCGACCTGCAGCGTTTGCTCAAACCGGAAAAACTGACGGTTTACGCACGCTACGTGCGCCGCGGTGGTCTGGATATCAACCCGTATCGCAGCACAGAAACGCTGGACGTGAATAATCGCAGGCTGGCGCGGCAGTAGTATCGTCTGGGGCTCAGGGCGTGGACGCAGAGCGTCCGCAACGGCATTTCCACGCGGAGCGTGTGGAACGATAGTTGTCTGTGTCCATCAGTGCCGATGCAGCGCTTCGTTACCCACTGGCTGATATTTCCAGGTTCAGGATTATCGTGCCGACGCTCCGCGTCGGCACGCGTTGGGTGACGCTCTGCGTCACAACTCTACGCCTCACCATGCATCAGCGACCGGACGCAGAGCCAGCAGAGCGGCATTCCCTAATCAGACTCCGATATTGCCCAGCGTCTGCACGATGTTGCGCAAGGTGCCAGCTATGGTCGGATGCTCCAGCTCGAAACGCTCGACGGCCAGGTTCACGCCGTCAGCCAAACTGCTGTCTTCATGGGTGGCGTTTTCCAGCTGAATTTCAGTTTCGATTTGTTGCATGAGTTCGTGAAGATTTTCCCGGTCAGACTCCGAAAGCGGGGGGTTATGCTCCAGTTGCTCGCGCAGGGTGTTGAGTTGTTCTTGCAGTTCGCGGGCGGGCATGACGTGCTCCTTGATTGATAAGTCTGTCTCATGGACTTCGCCGAAGAGCTAAAGGTCCATGATCACTCAAGACTAATCCAGTCAGTGCCTGGCTGCATGTGTATCAGGGTTTTTCACCTTTGCTGCGGCGTAATGCGATATCGGCCAGGCAGGACTCCAGATCGCCAAGGTGATCAATGACCGAGTGCACGCCCAGCGAATAGAGTTTGAGCGTGGCCTGCGCGCGTCGCTGCTCGCGTTCGGCGTCACTCAGTGTCTGCCACTGCGAAGGCGAAAGTCCGCACAGTGGCCCGCAAGACGCGAGGCCAATGGTCCACAGCCCGGCATTCAGCCCGGACTGCAACAGGCGTGGGTCGCCGCTGATCAGCACGCAGCCATCCAGCTGGCTGACCTTCAGGGCCATCAGCGCCATCCAGCAAGCATCCGGGGCGGGCCATTTGGCGGTTGGGCGAGGGGCGGGAATCATCCAGTCACTTACTGGCTCAGCCAGCGTAGCGCTGACGGTTTCAGGCAGCTCGTCAAGCCAGGCGCAAGGCATTCCCTGATCACGCAGAGTCCGCAGAATATTCTTTGCGCCAGGTGTGAGCTGTGTGAGCTCATTGCCTGGTGTAAGCGAGGTCACGGCCTGCGCACCGAAGTCCACCAGACAGCCGCTAAGGCCGAACAGCAGGGCGGGAAAGGTTGGCAGAGGCGTGAGGACCGGCGCGAGCATGAGGATCTCTCTGAAATATCCAGAAACGTTACCGGTATTTTGTGACACTTCGATGAATGTGCGATGACGGGGGTTTATCCGGAACCCTTTGCTGACAGACCTGCCTTATTCATGACAGAAGGCTTTATACTCCCTGTCCTAGCGTGTGGGGCGTAGCACCCGCGTCATTATTTCGATATCTCGATCAGGAGTGTCAGCTATGCCCGTGACCGGTGCAGGCTTTATCAAGCGTTTGCTGCAATTGTCCCTCTGTGCCGGCATTGCGCTGGTGCCGGTAGCCGTTCAGGCCGCCGAAGATGACCCGTGGGAAGGCATCAACCGCTCCATTTTCAGCTTCAACGATACCCTCGACGCTTACACGCTCAAGCCGCTGGCTAAGGGTTATCAGTACATCGCGCCACAATTTGTCGAAGACGGTATCCATAACTTCTTCAACAACATCGGCGATGTCGGCAACCTGGCGAACAACGTGCTGCAAGCCAAGCCTGAGGCGGCCGGTGTCGACACTGCGCGCCTGATTGTCAACACCACGTTCGGGCTGCTGGGTTTCATTGACGTGGGTACCCGCATGGGCCTGCAACGCAACGATGAAGATTTTGGCCAGACACTGGGCTACTGGGGTGTGCCGAGCGGCCCGTTCGTGGTGATTCCGCTGCTGGGTCCAAGCACCGTGCGTGATGCCTTCGCCAAATACCCGGACACCTACACGTCTCCGTACCGCTACATCGATCATGTGCCGACCCGTAACACGGCGCTGGGCGTCAACCTCATCGATACGCGTGCCAGCCTGCTGTCTGCCGAGCGTATGGTCAGCGGTGATCGTTACACGTTCATCCGTAACGCTTACCTGCAGAACCGCGAGTTCAAGGTCAAGGACGGAAAGGTCGAAGACGATTTTTAATCGACACTTTACCTCTGCGTGAATCAATAAAAGCGACCCTGGGTCGCCTTTATTATTTTTTGAAAGTGTGAAGTAATTCCGCCTGCAGTCAGCGCATCGAGACGATGGAAAGCCCCAGTTTCTGTCCGCCGCCTTCTTCGTCATTGACCCACACCACCTCGGTTTCGGCCTCAAGTCCCTTGAGCGCAGGATGATCAGAGTCGATGCTCACGCTAAGCTTGTCCCCGACCTGGAATGAGCGTGGTGCCTGGACCTGCATGCCTGAGCTGGAAAGGTCAATGCATACGGCGGGAATCACCTGGCCCGCGTGGATCAGGTTGACGTCTGCTTCGACGCGCATGCGGATGTAATCCCGCTTTTCCTCGTAGTTGCGATCATTTCCACTCATGTACAGTCCTTCGTTTTAGTTGCTGATTTGTGAGTTCTTATAACTCCGGGTGATTTGCGATGTAAAGAGCGCAAAGTGAGGATAGGAGCATGCTTGAAACACCCGTCGGATGGGAGTACCGTCTGCGCCTTGAAGGGCACCTCTGAGACACGCCACGCATATCCAGTTGTCGCGTGTTATTACGGAGAGGCTAGAAGCGAATCCAGTAAGCTGGTTCCGGAAACACCGGGCCGCCTACGCCAACCTGATCTGGCGCCGTTTGCCCCCATGCCAAAAACCAGTGCCAAGCTGCTGATTATCGATGACGACGACGTAGTGCGCGCGAGCCTTGCCGCCTACCTTGAAGACAGTGGCTTCAGCGTTCTGCAAGCGAGTAATGGCTTGCAGGGAATTCAGATGTTCGAGCAAGAGAACCCCGATCTGGTGGTCTGCGATCTACGCATGCCTCAGATGGGCGGTCTTGAGCTGATCCGTCAGGTCACCGCCATTGCTCCGCAGACGCCTGTCATCGTTGTATCCGGTGCGGGCGTGATGAGCGATGCGGTAGAGGCCTTGCGCCTCGGCGCTGCCGATTATCTGATCAAGCCCCTTGAAGATCTTGCCGTGCTGGAGCATTCAGTGCGTCGGGCGCTGGATCGGGCTCGTCTGCTTACTGAAAACCAGGTCTACCGCGAAAAGCTGGAAAAGGCCAATCGCGAACTTGAAGCCAGTCTTCACCTGTTGCAGGAAGATCAGGACGCAGGTCGGCAAGTGCAGATGAACATGTTGCCGATCACCCCGTGGTCGATTGACGAATTCAAGTTTGCCCATCAGATCATTCCGTCGTTGTATCTGTCCGGCGATTTTGTCGATTACTTCAGGGTCGACGAACGGCGTGTTGCCTTCTACCTGGCAGATGTTTCAGGTCACGGTGCTTCATCGGCGTTCATCACGGTGCTGCTGAAGTTCATGACCACGCGGCTGCTGTTTGAATCCAGGCGTGGCGGAACACTGCCGGAATTCAAACCGTCGGATGTACTGGGGCATATCAACCGCGGGCTTATCAGTTGCAAGCTGGGCAAGCACGTTACGATGGTCGGCGGTGTTATTGATGAAGAGTCAGGTAAACTGACGTATGCCGTGGGTGGTCATCTGCCACTGCCGGTGTTGTATTCCGAAGGGCAGGCGCGGTATCTGGAAGGTCGCGGCCTTCCGGTCGGTTTGTTCAACGAAGCGACCTATCAGGATCACGAAATCGACCTGCCAGCATCCTTCAGTCTGACCATGTTGTCTGATGGCATACTGGATCTGTTGCCCGGTGATACACTCAAAGAGAAAGAAGCCGTCCTTCCCGAGTTGGTCAAGACGGCTGGCGGCAGCCTGGATGGCTTGCAGCGGGTTTTTGAATTGGCAACGCTAGGGGAGATGCCGGATGATATCGCCTTGTTAGTGTTAAGCAGGAATCTTGAATGAGTACCGGTAGAATCCAGTTCGCCGAGCAGGAAGGCACCTTCGTTCTCAAGTTCGTGGGTGAAGTGCGGTTGACGCTGTGTTCGGCCCTGGATGCGACTATCGAGCGTATCTTCACTGCGTTGAATTTCTCGGCGGTGGTCATCGATCTTACCGAGACGCGCAGCATTGACAGCACAACGCTTGGCTTGCTGGCCAAACTTTCGATCCTGTCGCGCCAGAAGGTCGGACTGTTGCCGACTCTCGTGACCACTCACGAGGACATCACGCGCCTGTTGCAGTCGATGGGCTTTGATCAGGTGTTCAACATCGTTGACCGGCCCCTGCCGCGGCCTGAGAGCCTGACTGACCTGCCTTCGCAGGATCAGTGCGAGGAAGTGGTCAAGGCCAAGGTACTTGAGGCGCACAAGATCCTCATGGGCCTTAACGACTCGAATCGTGAAGCATTCCATGATCTGGTCAATGCACTGGAAGGTCAGCGCTAGGCACCATTGGCGTCTGTCCTTCTGATCACTGAACGACAGGCAGCAAAAAGGGCGACACCCGTTAAGGTGTCGCCCTTTTTTGTTATCAGGCTTTTGCGGAGAGCAGCGCTTCCAGCTTTTCCTGATCGCGAGCGAACTGACGAATGCCTTCAGCCAGTTTTTCAGTGGCCATGGCATCTTCATTGGAGGCCCAGCGGAACTGGCTCTCGGTCAGGCTCTGGCGAGCCTCACCGGCATTGCCCGGTGCAAGCTTGCGTTCCAGCGTACCGGTATCTTCAGCCAGTTTCTTGAGCAGGTCGGTGCTGATGGTCAGGCGATCACAGCCCGCCAGCTGTTCGATCTGGTTCAGATTGCGGAAGCTTGCCCCCATGACCACGGTTTTGAAGTCGTTGGCCTTGTAGTAGTTGTAAATGCGCGTCACGGACTGCACACCCGGATCCTCTGCGCCTACGTAGTCGGTGCCTGAAGATTTCTTGTACCAGTCGTAGATACGGCCCACGAACGGCGAAATCAGGAACACGCCAGCCTCGGCACAGGCGATTGCCTGGGCGAAGGAGAACAGCAACGTCAGGTTGGTCTGAATACCGTCCTTCTCCAGCTTCTCAGCGGCACGGATACCTTCCCACGTGGCTGCCAGCTTGATCAGCACCCGATCACGTTTGATGCCGGCGGCATCGTAAAGGCCGATCAAGCGCTCGCTGCGCTCGATCAGGGCATTGGTGTCGAACGAGAGGCGTGCGTCCACTTCAGTGGATACGCGGCCCGGAACCACCTTGAGAATTTCCTGACCGATGGCGACTGCAAAGCGGTCGCAGGCCAGGCCAATGTCACCCTTGGCACCGCTGAATGCGTCGGCGAGCATCTGAGCGTTGTTTACGTCGGATGCGGCCTTGAGCAGCAGCGAAGGGTTGGTGGTGGCGTCCTCTGGTTCGAGGCTTTTGATTGCGCCGAAGTCGCCGGTATCAGCAACAACGGTAGTGAATTTCTTGAGTTGATCCAGCTTGGAAGTCATGAGCGTGCTCTGTCCTGTGCGGTTGGATGACATTACCCGAGCGCTGCCGACCACTCAAGGCCGCAGCGTTTCCTGCTGCCGATGATAGGCCCTGAGGGACGGCATTGTCGTGAATACCTTTGTCGAGACTGTTTTTGAGCCTCGCACGCACTGCTTGTTCCCTTGATGTGAATTTAACGGCTATCAGGCAGCTTGCAGCTTGCAGCGTGCAAGAGTCAGAGCGACCACTTCAGCGAGACCATCAGGTTGCGCGGGTCACCGTAAACGCCGCTACCGGTCGCGAGAGGAATGCCCTGCCAGTATTTTTCGTCGAATACGTTGTTGAGGTTGACCCGCGCGTCCCAGTGCTCGTCGAAACGATAGCCTGCCATCAGTCCCACAACCGCATAGGCGTCCTGCTCGGAGTGACCGGTGCCGACCCGGTTGTACGTTTCGCTTTGCGCCAGGACGTCGGCACCCACGCGCCATTTGTTCAGGTTGCCGGGCAGGTGATAGGACGTTGCTGCCTTGAATAGGTGTTTCGGTTGATTGGGCGCAAACAGGTCGCCCTTGTCATTGGTCCGGTCTTTGACGTACTGGCTTAGCACCAGTGTGTAGGAGGCCGACGCTTGCCAGTCAGGTGTCAGCTGGCCGCTGATTTCTGCGTCGATCCCTCGGCTGCGCACTTCACCGGCTGCTTCGTAGCAGACGCGATTCTGCTGCTGGCAAGTGACTGGCGGATTGACGATGGCGTACGCGCGGTTTTCCTGGGTCATGTCGAAGACTGCCAGCGATGCGTTCAGACCACCGTCGAAGTATTCGCCTTTCAGGCCGATTTCGTAACTTTCGCCCGTCATCGGGTCCAATACGCCGCCTCCCACGTCCAGCTGGTTCTGCGGCTTGAAGATCTCGGTATAGCTTGCGTAGGCCGAGTAGGTATCGTTCAGGTCATAGACGATGCCGGCATAAGGCGTGACCTCACGAATGACTTTGTAGTCACCATTGCTGGCCGAACGATTCTGATAGTCGTACCAGCTTACCCGGCTGCCGACGATAACGTGCAATGGATCAATCGGGTTGAAACGTGCGGCGGCGTAGACGCCTTCCTCGGTGGCGGTGTTCTGATTGACGTAGGCGGTACGCGTGGTAGGGTCCGGTTTTGCAATGAGATTGGGGTTGAAGGTGTAGATATCGACCGGTGTGGAGCCGTAAAAGCCGCCTTTCTGGTCAAACTTTTCTTCGCGCCGACTGACGCCGAGCATCAGTTCGTGCTGCCGGCCAAACAGCTGGAATGGACCGGACAGCGAACCATCCAGACTGGTCTGCACGTCTGTGGTGTCGTACTCGCCAGCCGCTTGGCCGTAACCGGTGCCACTGGCGGTCAGGTAATTGGAGTACATGTCGGATTCAGCCCAGATTCTGGTCGCCGCCAGTTTGCTGCTCCAGCCGTTGTCGAAGCGATGAGTCAGGTCCGTGAAAACACTGACGTTTTCCCTGTCCCAATACGCCCAGTCGTTACTGAGGAAGGTGGAACGTGGCAGGTGAAGGTTTTCACCGTTAGGGCCGGATGGCAGGCTGCCCCAGTCCGACGTTGCATCATCGCGCTGCTTCGAGGCCCCGATGGTCCAGGTGGTCGACTCGTTAAGGTCGGCTTCCAGAACGCCATAGAACGTCTGACGCTCTTTATCGCGCTCATCGACAAAACTGTTGCCCGTTTCATAGGCTGCCACCACCCGGCCACGTAACGTACCGGAATCGTTGAGCCTGCTCGACGCGTCCACCTCGGTACGGTAGCGGTCCCAGCTCCCGGCGCTGGTAGTCACGCTGACTTGCGGGGTAGCAGTAGGGCGCTTGCGAATCAGATTGAGTGTCGCCGAGGGGCTGCCTGCACCGGTCATCAGCCCCGTAGCGCCGCGTACCACTTCAACGCGGTCGTACAAGGCCAGGTCAGCACCGGAGATGGTGTCCAGTGTAAAGGTGCTGACGATGGTCGGCAGACCGTCATACATCAGGTTATCGATGGTAAAGCCGCGCGCCAGAAACTGCTGACGGTCCGAGCCGAATTTGCGCAGTGTCACGCCGGGTGCATATTTGACGACATCATTGAGGTCGTTCATGCCCTGATCTTCAATTCGCTGGCGAGTGATCACGCTTACCGACTGCGGCGTCTCGCGAATCGAAAGGGGCAACCCGGTCGCGCTGCTCATCGAGCCCGTGGTGTACGAACCGCTGCCTTCTGTGGTGGCCATTCCTGCAATGCCCGCCTGAGCGCTGATGTCCACGTTGCCCAGCGTCATCGAGCCACCGCTCGATGGCTGGAACACCCTCACAGCATTGCCCTGTACCTGCGTATCTAGGCCGCTGCCCAACAGTAGCTGATTCAATGCCTGAGCCGGTTCCAGGCTGCCGCTAATGGCTGGAGCCTGCTTGCTTGCAATCAATTTGTCATCCACTGATATCTGCATACCGCTCGCTTGGCTCAGCTGTGCGAGCGATCTGGAAAGCGCCTGTGCAGGCAGATCGAGTTGAACGGGACTGGCCAGAGCGGCGGCCGACAGACCGAGAGTCACAAGGCTGGCCAACGAAGGTAGAAGCGGACGAAGCATTGGGGTAATTCCTGCAGGAACTGGGACGTGGCGGGACACCTGGATGATGGTGTGCTGGCTGGCAGGTCGTGACAGACGGCAGCGGAGGGCGAGACTAACAAATTTTTCACATTTTATTAAATGCTAATCACTATCAGTTACATTCTCATACATATTTGTCTGATGAGACTCGCTTGTGGCGTCGAGCAGTGCATTGGGGTAAAGATGCTGTTCAACTCGCGATGATCTGAAGGAGCCAGCATGCATTCACGACGTTTCCCCATCACTGCCGCAATCGGCTTTTCATTGTTTTCCATGGGCGTCATCGCCGCCGAGCTGCCATCTGATCTGTTACTGAAAAAAGCCCAGGCCGAACAACAGTCCTACCTCAAAACCGTCCGGCAACTCGTGGATATCGATACGGGCACTGGTCAGGCACCCGGACTGAAAACAGTCAGCGCGATGCTGGTGGAGCGTCTCAAGGCATTGGGTGCCGAAGTTTCCACCACGCCGGCAGACCCTTCTGCGGGTGACAACATCGTCGGCAGGTTCAAAGGTAATGGCAGCCGGTCCTTTCTGTTGATGGTCCACTACGACACAGTCTTCGGGCCGGGCACTGCCGCGAAACGCCCGTTCAGGCTCGACGGCGAACGCGCCTATGGCCCCGGTGTGGCAGATGCGAAGGGCGGTGTTGCGATGATTCTGCATTCGCTGCAACTGCTGCAGGACCAGAATTTCAAGGATTTCGGCACGCTCACCGTGCTTTTCAACCCGGACGAGGAGACCGGCTCCAGCGGGTCGAAAAAAGTCATAGCCGAACTCGCTCGTCAGCATGACTACGTGTTTTCGTATGAGCCGCCTGACAAAGACGCCGTGACTGTCGCCACCAATGGCATCAATGGCTTGCTCCTCGACGTCAAAGGCAAGTCGTCACACGCAGGCTCGGCCCCTGAAGCCGGGCGCAACGCGGCCATCGAGCTGGCGCACCAACTGCTGCAACTCAAGGACCTTGGCGATCCGGGCAAGGGTACGACCGTCAACTGGACGCTTGTCAAAGGCGGTGAGAAGCGCAACATCATCCCGTCCAGCGCTTCGGCCGAGGCGGACATGCGCTACTCCGATCTGAGCGAGAGCGACAGGGTGCTGGCTGACGGTCAGCGGATTGTGAAGAAAACCCTCGTTAATGGCACCGAAGTGACCTTGCGCATGGAGAAAGGCCGTCCGCCACTGGCCAGGAACCCTGGTTCCGAGCAACTGGCGAAAACCGCGCAGACGCTCTATGAAAAAATAGGTCGCAGTATCGAGCCGATCGCCATGCGCTTCGGCACCGATGCGGGCTACGCCTACGTACCGGGCAGCGCAAAGCCTGCCGTGCTGGAAACCATGGGCGTTGTCGGAGCTGGCTTGCATGCGGACGATGAGTACATCGAACTGTCGAGCATCGCCCCCAGGCTTTACCTGACCGTGGCGCTGATTACCCGGTTGTCGCAAGGCGAGGCGCCTTGACAGTACGCGAGCGTTGACCGTGCATCGGCTTGAGTCCACACCATTTGTCGATGTGTCAGGTCGTGGAGATTGACCTGACGCCTGATAAACGATTAACTGTATATGCATACAGTTAATCATAAAAGGCTTGTCCCATGAGTGTCACATTCCTTGGCCCCTTGTCGGCAGGGGGCATCAAGCTCCCTTTGCTATCCTTGTCATCCGTCGGCTCCAGGTCGCCAGTGGTCGAGAAGCATGTCTCTATCGCAGAGCTTTGTGAGGTCCGTGAGCCGCACGTTTATCTGGCCAGGGTCGAGGATGAAGGGATGCAGGGAAGCGGCATGCGCACCGGTGACATGCTGGTTGTCGACCGCAGTCAGTACGCCGAGCACGGTGACATCGTCGTCGCCTCACTCAACGCAAGGCAGATGTGTCGGCGTTTGCACATGCGTGGCGACGTCGTGATCCTCAAGTCCGAACACCCGGATTATCCACCACTGCATGTCACTGACCACGACGACCTGATCATTCTGGGTGTGGTGACCTACAGCCTGAAAAACCTTCTTGAAGGTCGCACCGCCTCTTCAGCTCATCGATGATCGGGCTCATGGCCTTGCATTGCACGCTTCACCGTGATCTGCTGCCGACCCTATGGTTTTAACCCGGAAATTGAGCGAATGCAGGAACAACTTGACCAGTTACGGCTCCCCAAGGCTGTCCAGGGGGCTATCAGTGATCTGGTAAGAGCGCTCGAAGCAACCAGCACCCGCGCTGACGTGGAGGCCGAAGGGGCGTTGCAGATCGAATACATTCACAGTCTTGAGACAAGCAGAAAACTGCGTCCCGCCGATGCCGAGGCGCTCTACATCATTTTTGACGACGCAGTTCAGGCTCGTTTACAAGCGCTTTCCGATTAGCTCCGGGCCTCGATATTTTCCTGGTCTGCGTGAAATTCATTTAACAAATGTATCCGTCTTTTTGATCGGAATTGGTGTTTAACTCGCCCCACGAATCTGCAGTTCGCGGGGTTCATTTTCGGGTTTTAATTGCTATGCGGTTATCGGGCTTCATCCTTGAGAACATCGAGCCTATTGTACTGGAGTGGACCGACTTCGCGCGCACCATGTCCACGCTCGGCGAGCCTCTGGATACCAAGGAGCTCAGAGATCACGCCGAGCAGATGCTTCGAGCCATTGCCACCGATTTAAGGACTGATCAGTCGTCGCAGCAACAGGTCGAAAAATCTCAGGGCCAGGTCGTATCGCAAGAAGAGACCGCTGCGAAAAGCCATGCGATCACTCGTTTGATGTCAGGTTTCACCATTGATCAGGTGGTCTCGGAGTTTCGAGCGTTACGCGCGAGCGTGATAAAACAATGGATGATGCGCGCGACCTCGGACACCCAGCAGCAGATGGAGGACATGATCCGCTTCAACGAAGCAATAGATCAGGCTCTCGCGGAATCCATCTCCAGCTATACCGGTGCGGTTCAGGCCTCGCGCAATATCTTTCTGGGCATCCTCGGGCACGACTTGCGCACACCGTTAAGTGCCATATTGCTGGGTGCAGACGTGCTGTTGCGTACCAATGACCTGGGCGCGCGGCCGACCAAGGTGGCATCAAGGATCTACTCAAGCGTGAAACGAGCCAATCAGATCGTTGGCGATCTGCTCGACTTCACACGGTCACAGATCGGTCCCGGCATTCCGTTGAAAAAGACCCAGACAGACATCCAGCCCATCTGTGCTCGCATCGTTGACGAATCGCGTACGGTCAATCCAGAGGCGGATATTCACCTCACTTCCAACGATCCGGTCATTGGCAATTTTGATGGTGATCGCCTGGAGCAGGTCTTCTCGAACCTCATTGGCAATGCCATACAACACGGCAACAGCCGCGACCCTGTCGAGGTAACGCTGGCAGCTTCTGACGGCACACTTCAGTTCACCGTGCACAACACAGGTAGTCCAATTCCCGAAGACGTGCTTCCTTTTATCTTCAACCCGATGGATCGCTACTCGCCCGAGAAAATGACTGACAACGGTCCCTACTCAAGCCTTGGGCTTGGCTTGTTCATCGTCGCCAAGATCGTCGATGCCCATGGCGGGCGTATTGAAGTGACGTCAAAAGCGGATCTGGGAACTACGTTTGCGGTGTTTATTCCGCTGAATGCGGAGTGAGCCCCCGGCAGATGGCGCTTGTGTCATCTGTCTTTCTCGCTCGACTACGTCTTTGCGTAAAAGCCTTGGTACGGTCCAACGTTGCCGCAGTATCTTCGTCACGGCTGGCACCGACTGATATCCAGCCGACCACCTGCTCGTTCAACTCCTCGACCAATACGCAAGGCTCGCCCGATTCAATCGAGCGAACCCAAAATGATTCACGTTGAGCCAGGGTTGCTTCCAGCGAATTCAGGTATTCGGTCGGCATCAGGTCACAGTACGCTTCTTGCCAACTGCTGACATGCACCTGGGCAATGGCCTTTGCGTCAGAGGGGCGGGCCATGCGAATCATTGATGTACTCCTTCTTTGCCCGCTGAATACCTGGTCAGACCGTCTTGGTACGCCTGCCGATGATGGCGCAGCTTGTTATGAACTTCTGACGTGATGCTCATATCACCTCGACGTCAGACTTCTTCATAACGAACTTCCGGTTTCGTACATACCTCCTCGCCAGTAACCGGCTGCGCTCACCAAGCTGCGCAAGGATAAACGCCAGCGGTTACCGTTTGAGATATTGTCAGTTCCGGAGGGGCGGCCTTGGTGTGCATGGTGATGCCTCGCTCTGTGGTGGAAGAATGAGGTGAATATCAACTTATGGTTGATATTTTCTTGATTGAGTAATTCCCTTGCAGTTTTGCACTCAGTGATGGATATTTGTGGATCCAAATTTTCAATTTGTAGGAGGGTAAGTGGGAAGCAAGATTTTTAAGGCGAAAATTCAAGGTGTCGGGCAAAAAACAGCTCAGGAATATGAGTCGTCTCCCGTGGGAATTCCAATCTGCGCCTCAAGTGAATGTGCTGCTAAGCTTACGTTTGTGAAGAGCCACCTGAGACAACTTGCAGACAAATCCATAACGGTTAAGCCAAGCTTTCGGCTTAAGCCCAAAGAGGTTCATGCCGCTGATTGCAAATACAACCTGGAAGGCCAATTAAAGGTGATGGCCGCCGGCTCTGATACAGATATTTTCGGGTCAGTATCCCAAAATAGTTATGAGTTTCGTTTGCATATACTGTTACAGGCATTCAAGGCCGTCTCTAAGCTTGAGTTGTCCAGCGCCAAAGATTCTGAAAAGAATCAAGGAAAAGATAAATTATTTGTTCAGAAGGGTAAGCTAAGCAGCTACTTGAAGAAGCTAAAGCAGATAGTAGAGCTTAGAAGCTTGTGTGAAAGTAATGAGGATCTTAGCTCTCTTGTCGTCATCAAAGACGGGGCCAAAAGTATTCCTTGGTCTGAGTTTTACTTCGATCACGAAAATATTCGCACGTTAGTCAATGTATATGGAGCGCCTAAAACAACTTCGCCGCTAGCCATTTGCGGTAGTGTTAAATGTATAAAGTCTCCAACGGAAAAATTTCCATTTCACTCAGTAGAGCTGGACGCTCCCTATGTCACGCCTGATCCGAGTAATAAAGTAGTGAAGCCCGTTGTAAAAATTGCCTTAACGAAATCCTCTCTAGCGAGCAGCTTTGCAGTAGGTGAGGAGTATATATTTTTTGGTCGTTGGAAAACGAATCAGTGCGAAAAAGGTGTTCTGTCAGAGGACGGCCCCTTCTGGGTCTTTCAGAATATCAATATGTACATTGAAAACGATGATCACTTTTTGAAAATCTAGACGCCAAGCTGGGGCTATGGTGTCCTCATTTACTCAGGTATGAAAGAGCCCATAACCTTACCGCAGATATGGGTTTCTTCAATAATATCAATGATGGGGTATTGTGGGTTTATCGGGCGCAGATACTGCCTCCCTGCGTCCTCCAATAGAACCTTAAACGTCACTTCATTGGTGCGCGGGACCCGGGGAGTATCAGTTTTTTTGTGTTCGGGCTGGTTAGGGCCTGCCGTCAGGCAGGCCCTTGTTTTACCAGCTCGGTCTGGTAAATCGGTCTCCGTACAGGATCGCAAATTGATTCATTGCCACTTTCCAGTCGTGTGCCGCATGACCCCAGTTGGCGGTGATGTTGCGCAACCCAAGCCATATCAGTTTCGTCGCAGCCTCATCGGTCGGGAAGTGCCCTCGAGTCTTGATGATCTTGCGTAACTGGGCATTGATGCTCTCGATGGCATTGGTCGTGTAAACCACTTTGCGAATGCCCGCCGGAAAAACAAAAAACGGTATAACCCGATCCCAGGCGCGACGCCATGCAGCAACTACAGTCGGATACTGCTTGCCCCAGGGGCCCGCTTCAAAGGCGTTAAGCTCTTGCTCAGCCACATCGGCATTGATCGCCTGGTAGATCGGCTTGAGTGCTTTGGCCAGTGCCCGACGTTTATCCCAAGCGGCATAGTCCAAGCTGTTGCGGATCAGATGCACGATGCAGGTTTGCAGCGTCGTGGCAGGAAAAACCGCCCCCAACGCCTCCGGTATTCCTTTGAGGCCATCCGTGACGGCGATCAGAACATCTTCAACGCCACGAGTCTTGAGGTCGTTGAACACCTTCATCCAAAACTTGGCACCCTCGGTGCTCTCGATCCATATACCCAGAATGTCGCGCGTGCCATCAGGTAATACCCCCAGCGCCAGATAAATAGCCTTGTTGCACACTAACCCCTCGTCCCGGATTTTGACCCGTAACGCATCGAAGAAGATCACCGGATACATCGGTTCCAAGGGTCGTTGCTGCCAAGCGCCCACCTCTTCCATGACCGCATCGGTGACTGAGCTGATGAAGTCATGGGACACGTCAGTTCCATACTGCTCAGATAGAAAAGCGCGGATCTCACGCACCGTCATGCCCCGGGCGTACATGGCAATTATCTTGTCGTCGAAGCCTGTAAAACGTCGTTCGTGCTTGGGAATCAGGATCGGGGCGAAGCTACCATCGCGGTCTCTGGGGATATCCAGGCGAAGCGGCCCGTCGTCGGTCAGAACCGTCTTGCTGCTTTTGCCATTGCGCTGATTGGTCGCCCCCTCAGGGCGCTCCGCGCCCTGAGGGTAACCAAGGTGGTGACCCAGCTCGGCGCCTAGCGCACGCTCGATCAGAGCCTTCTTGAACGCCATGGACGCGTCTTGAATGGCTTCGGCGCTCATCGGGCCTTTAAGTATCCTCTGAAAAAGCCCATTTTTTTGGAGAGGAACCGGGCTGGAGCGCCTGTATTTACTGGCTTCGACTTTTGAAGAAAAGGCTTTTTCAGACCTTCCTTAGAGGGTGTAGACAAAATAAATTAAACTTTCACTCCCTTGTCTGAATAGCCCTCAAGCCATGCCTAAAACCGGACGTCCTCGCTCGATTGCCGCCGAGCACTATCCCGTGCTGGTGAAACTCGCTCATGCACAGCCCTATTCCAGCCAGGCCGAATTGGCGCTCGTATTCTTCGCCGAAACCGGTATCACTGCGCATCCCGACACCTTTGCAAAAGCGTTGAAAATGGCAGGGATTACGCGTGTAAAGCAGCGGGCCAAGGGAAGTTTTCAGTCACCTGAACCTAATAAAGCCTATGGCTACAATGAAACCCACCGCCGCCAACTGCCGGAGCAGCTATATCCGAGTTGCTTGACAGATACCGAGTGGGCACTGGTCGCCGACCTGTTTGAAAGCCAGGGCGGACGAGGAGTGCCACCGCTTCACTCTCGGCGCACGTTGCTGGAAGCCTGTTGCTATGTCGTACGCACGGGGTGCTCATGGCGAATGCTACCCCGCGATTTTCCTCATTGGGACAATGTCTACAAAACGTTCCGCCGGTGGAGCGCTCAAGGCAAGTTCGAGCAAATGCATGATCGCTTGCGAGCTCAATGGCGTGAGCGGGAAGAACGCGCTGACAGCCCGTCAGCAGCGATCCTGGATTCACAGTCGACCCGCAGTTCTCCTCAAGGCGGTGACAGCGGCTACGACGCAGGCAAAAAAGTGAAGGGGCGTAAACGAAGTCTGATTGTCGATACATTGGGCCTGCTGCTGGCTGTCAGTATCAGTGCTGCAAGCGTGCAGGATCGTGACGCGGCGGATGATGCGGTGGCGTACTCGAAGGAAAAATATCCGTCACTGAGCACGCTTTTTGTTGATAGTGCGTACGCAGGAAAATGGGCACAGCGCACCCATCAACTGCACGCTATCGATGTTCAAGTGATCCGTGGCCCGAATAACAGAAGAACAGGGCAATGGCACTCTGAACAAGGCGATCTATTTTCCGTGGAGCCTGTTCAGACTGGATTTGTGGTCATGCCCAAGCGATGGGTAGTGGAGCGAACTCATGCCTGGAATGAGAGAGCTCGGCGACTGATCATGCATCATGATCGCCTTTTTGCGGTAAGCGAGGCATGGGTTTGGTTGGCCGAGGCTCGAATACTCGCGCGCCGACTCACTACATGATTTTGTCTACACCCTCTTAACAAACTGCTCGATCAGCTCTTGGGGAATCGAGGGCAACTCCCTCGCTGTTGCATTGGCGGACTTCTTTTTGGTCGGCATACATGCACCTCTAGCTACATGTTATGCCCGAACACAAAATTTCTGACAGTCTCGGGACCCGCGCTATTACACGGTCCCGGGTAGTTGCTCTGACTTCTGGATCTATAAATATAATGCAGTCTGAAGGGTAGCTACGTCCTGACCTAGGATTCGTCATAGAGTCTCCACGTACCCTAAGCGCAAACCATTTTTGCTAATGGGCACTGGGCAGGATACCCACTCATTTACACCATAGGGCTTATGCTCGCTTCCTCGCACCAAGCCCCGCTTGGACCCATGAGATCAGGGGGCACCTTGTCAAAACGAGATGGGACATCTACGGCATTGGAGGTCCCTACAGTTGTAAGCTTCTCTATTGAAGAATCAAATGCGCTGCTCTTTGGCAACACGCCATATTCTAGCCATTCCCTACGCACCTTCAACCATGAGCACAAAACGACCACGCTATCTGCATTGGCAATCGCTTCTCCATTCAGCCATTTACTCACTGCTTTAGTCTTAAAGTAAACGCCTCATGGGCACGGCGATAGGCGCGGCCATTGGCGGTGCCCTGGGGGCGTGGGGCGGCGGTGAGATCGGCGGCGCGTTGGGCAAGGAGGTCTTCGGCACCCCGGAAAAAGAGAACAAGCCGGTGTCGCTGCTGGCTGCGCCACCGGCCCCTGTCCCTATGCCGGGTCCGGCCATTCCCACGCTGGGAGCAACGGCGCAGGTGTTTGAAAAAGAGCGTGTGCCGTTACGGGGCGGTGATGGGCAACTGGTGCTTGAAGAAAATTCAGGAAGATCAGAGCGCCCTGATGCAAGGGGGTATCCCTCGCAAACAGGCGTTTACGCTGGAGTTCACACGCTATGGCGACGATATGCAGAACGTCTGACGGCGATATCCTCGATACCGTTTGTTTCAACTACTACGGCCATCTGAAAGGCTCTGTGGAAGCCGTGCTGGATGCCAATCAGGGCCTGGCTGATGTGGTGCAGCCGTATCGGGCCGGGCTGGTCATCACCCTGCCGGATCTTCCCGCACCCTCGGGTGAAACCGTAATGCTCTGGGGCTGACCCCCTTCGTTACGCGTAACGAATCATCCCCTCTGTCCTGCCCCGCCAAGTGCGGGGCCTTCTTTTGGTGTTCCCCATGAAACCCACTTTTCGGATCGTTGCCGACGGCACCGATATCACGGCGCTGATCAATGATCGGTTGATCCAGCTGCGCACCACTGACAAGCCCGACATGGACTCAGACGAGTTTGAGCTGCGCATCGATGACCGCGACGGTGCAGTGGCGTTGCCGTCGAGGGGGGCTGATGTCGAGGTGTATCTGGGCTACGAAGGTCAGAAGCTGACCAAGATTGGTCTGTACACGATAGATGAAGTCGAGATATCAGGCCCGCCCGACACGATGGTCATCAAGGGTAAGGCCAGCAGCATGCGCGGCAGTGGCAAGACCACGCGCAGCGGTAGCTGGGAGGGCGAACCTCTCTCCAAGATAGTGAGCGACATTGCCGCACGCAATGGGTGGACGCCTGTGTGCAATGTTGCGACGAAGGTTCCCCGCGCTGATCAGCTTAACGAGTCGGATTACAACTTCATCACGCGCCTGGCAAAAAAGCACGACTGCACTGCCAAGGTCGCCGATGGCAAGCTGCTCGTTATGCCCCGACAAGAGGGGCTGAGCGCTTCCGGGAAACAATTCAGCACGCTGACCATCACGCGCCAGGATGTCAGTCGATGGCAGTTCAGGCTGGGTGATCGTTCGACACACAAGGCCGTCTCGACCAAGCATCAGGACAAGAAGACCGGGAAGCTCCAGATCGTGACGCTCAACAACGATGCTTCCCCGGACGGCCTCCCGCCTGTCCACACCGACCGGCATATCTATCCCAACAAAACTGCTGCTGAGCAGGCAGCGAAAGCCCGCCTCGCTGCCTTCAATCGCAGCACGGCAGGTATCCGTCTGGAAATGGTCGGGCGCACTGATTTGTTTGCAGAGCGCATGATCAGTGTGCAGGGCTTCAAGGAAGGTCTTGATGGTGAGTACCTGGCCGATTCGGTTGAACAGGTGTTTACCCAGTCCGGCTGGTCCACCACCGCTGAGTGCAATGGCGGGAACAAGGGCAAGGCAAAAGCCAAAGGCAAAAAGAAAGAGAAGAAACCGGTCAAGGTCGTACGGCTTTAACTGGTCAGGTCAGCACCATTTCATCAGGAGATAAACGCATGTCGATAACAACGCAGCAGTTGCTGCAGATTCTCCCCAACGCCAGCTCCCGAGCTGGCGTTTTTGTTCCTGTCCTCAACACGGCGATGAGCAAGTACCAGATTGTCACGAGGCTGCGCATTGCCGCATTCATCGCGCAGATCGGGCACGAGTCCGGCCAGCTTAGTTATGTGCGGGAATTGGGCAGCGATGCATACCTCGACAAGTACGACACCGGGCGGCTTGCCGAGCGCCTCGGTAACACGCCCGAGGATGATGATGACGGCCAGTTGTATCGGGGCAGGGGGCTCATTCAGATTACGGGACGGGCGAACTACGCGGCCTGCGGTGAGGCATTGGGCTTGGATCTGCTCAAGCACCCTGAACTCCTCGAGCGTCCGGAGCACGCCGCGATGTCGGCAGGCTGGTTCTGGCACAGGGCGGGGCTCAATACTTTTGCGGACAAAAGCGACTTCCTGACCATCACCAAACGCATCAATGGCGGCACAAATGGCCTAGCCGACCGGCAAGCGCTTTATGAGCGCGCCTTGAAGACACTTCCGTGAACGAGCTGTTGGCCAGCCAAGCCTGAGCGCAAAGAATTACTGCAGCAGATTGAAAAAGAGCGACCAGTCGTGATGCGTCAACACCACGCCTGGTCACCGTTCCCGCAGATTGCCCCTGCAAGTCCAGCCAAGGCTCTCGCTTCGTGCACAAAGCGCAGCGAGCCTAGCACCTGTTCATATATACAGTAAAGGTCTTGCTTTCTATGTCCACACCCATCATCCCTTGGATGGGCGGCAAACGCCGCCTGGCCGACCGTCTAATCCCGCTGTTCCCACCCCACGAGTGCTATGTCGAAGTGTTCGCTGGCGGTGCGGCCCTCTACTTCATGCGCCCCCAGGCCGCCCCCGTTGAGGTCCTGAACGACATCAACGGCGATCTGGTGACGCTGTATCGCGTCGTCCAAAACCACCTTGAAGAATTCGTCCGCCAATTCAAATGGGCACTCAGCTCGCGCCAGGTATTTGAGTGGCAGAAGATGACACGCCCAGAAACCCTCACCGATATCCAGCGCGCCGCCCGTTTCTTCTATCTGCAGCATCACGCCTTCGCAGGCAAGGTCAGTGGGCAGACGTTCGGTACCGCGACGACCGGTCCGGCCATCAACCTGCTGCGGATCGAAGAGAACCTTTCTGCTGCCTGGCAGCGTTTGTCGGGCACCTACGTCGAGAACCTGCCGTGGCTTGAGTGCGCCGAGCGTTACGACCGGCCTCACACCTTCCATTACATGGACCCGCCTTACTGGCAGACGGCCGGGTACGGTATGGATTTTCCATTTGAGAATTACGAGCGAATGGCCGACTTTATGCGAAGGTGTAAGGGGAAGGTGATGGTTAGCATCAATGACCATCCGGACATTCGACGAGTGTTTGAGGGTTTCCATTTTGAGGTTGTGGACATTCGCTACAGCACGGCAAACCAGAGAAAGGGAAAGGCTGATGTCAGCGGTGAGCTGGTTATCATGAATTGGGAACCTGCCGAGCTTGGTGGTTTGTTCTGATGGCCGGCTGCTCGCCTGGGGAACACCCCTGACGATGACGGCCACTTGTATCTGGGCTGGGGGCTGATTCAGGTCACCGGTAAAACAAACTACGCGGATTGCGGCGAGGCGCTGGGCTTTGATCTAATCAATCATCCGGAGCTGCTGGAGCTGCCTGACGACGCCTCAATGTCGGTTGCACGGCCCGGGCGCCGCTCCAACCTCGCGGACAAGGGGACTTTCTGACTATTACCAAGCGCTTCAGCGGCGGCACAAATGGTCTGGCTGATCGTCACGCCCTCATAGAGTGTGCATTGAATGCGTGGGAGTGCAGTCGGCGTTCTGCTGATACTGCTGGCACCGGACGGTGCGCTGTTATGTATCCACACCCATAGAGTGATGGAGGCCTTCTTGGCTTGAAATAGGCATACAACTACCTCAAGTCACTACTCTATAGTCAACTCTGCTGCGGGAACTGATGCTGTAATTTGCTGTCACATCGGAGCTTTACGCCAATTAACGTGTAGCAAACGGCTACCAAGGAGAGGTAAAAGATGGCTTTCGACGCCTTTATTCAGATCGCAGACATCCCCGGCGAAGCTCTGGACGAGAAATACAGCAAATGGATTGAAATTATCGGTTATAACTTTGGCGTCAGCCAAAGCACCTCCGCAACCGCTAGTTCCGCGGGCGGCGCTTCATCTGGTCGCACGACTATGACCAACTTCACCTTCACCAAATACCTTGACAGCGCTAGTTGCAAGCTGATGGAAGCCAGCTGTGCAGGCCAGCACCTCAAGGAAGTGAAGCTGGTGCTCTGCCGCGCAGGCACTGACAAGCTCAAATACTACGAAGTGGTGCTTGAGGAAGTTATCATCGCCGACTACACACAGAGCGCAAGTTCAGGTATTCCCATAGAAATCGTGCAGCTCAACTACGGCCGCATCAAAACTACCTACACATTGCAGAAACGTGTTGATGGCACAGCAGGAGGTAACGTGGCCGGCGGTTGGGACCGGATCAATAATAAAAAGTATTCGTGAGGCACGACCATGGCTGAAGTACGAACTTTTGTCAATTCCAGAGCGCAGACCTTCGAATCTCTGAAAACCAACCTTGCGCTGCCAAAGAATACGAAGGCCAAGTTCGTCGCCCTCAACTCCCACATCTCGGGTGGCGTTGTCCTGCCTGGTGAACTGGTCATCGTCGGCGATGCTTCTACTCCGTTGTCTACTGCCCAAGAAGCTTTTCTAATGGTCAAGGCTGCTGAGGTGCATAGGGCACTGCTGGTTAATGGGGTGGAAGCTGATGATTTTTTTGTTGAGAATTTCGAGCTGCTCAAGCAGGCGATATCCTACACATCGATGGGGGTAGGCGCTGCAAGTGATGGTTGGGCCAAGCATATGGAGGTGATTAAAAAAACGCTTCAAGACATCGAAAAGCTTTACCGGGATCACATGGGGTCCGGCACGATGACCCAGCGAGACGCTTTCTACGCCAAGCGAACCGAGCTGTTCATGAAGCTTGATAAGCTGCTGAATAATTTCCTGTCCTATGGATCCGGACTGCGTAATGAAGGCTCCATTAAAAGAATGCTTGGGCTTTCAACCAATAGCTATATGCATGCCGGAGAAATTCCAGGGTATGCCGACAAGGTATCTGGCGTGGCGAAAGCTGCTAAATGGATCAAAAGAGGAGCTTACATCGGGACTGCTCTTGAGGTAGGTTCTACCGGACTAGCCATTCATAAAGCTTGTACTCTGGGTCGTGAAGAACAGTGTCGTAAGGCGAAATATGTTGAGGGTGGTTCGCTATTGGGTAGCGTTTTTGGAGCCGGTGCTGGTGGATATGTAGGCGGAGTACTCGCCACTACAGCTTGCGTCGCAATTGGTATTCCAACTGGTGGTATGGGCACGCTTGCATGCGGCGTGATTGGGGGGGCTGTAGGCGGCTGGGGGGGAGGGGAGTTTGGCGAGTCGAAAGGTGAAAAGTTTGGAGAGGTTCTTTACGGGAAAATGACAAATGACTAGCGCCCAAATAGATTTATTTTCTGGTTTTATATTAATGGCTATTGGGTTGGTATTGGTTGTTATAATGCTGATAGCTCATATATATGTTGAGGCTATAGAAAGTCGTCTCTCGAATTGCTCTTGCGTAGAGGATAATAAGCGTGTTTGGTCAAATGCTGGTTTGCTTGGTAAGGTCATGAGGGGAGGCATAATTTCTATGGTATTAATTATGCCAAAGATGCATGCGAAAAGAGGTTTGATAGACGTCCAAGAGTTAAGCAGGCTTCCGAAGCGCTATAGGTATCTTCTCATGATACCGTTCATTGCTTGCTGTGTTTTGCTTGTTTTTCTGATTGCGCTCAGTGCGGGTGAGAAATATATAGCTTAGGCTTGGTTAGAGAGGAGGGTGGTCGTTTTGACTTTTGCAGACTGTTCTGGGATTAAGTTTCGGCTGCTTTTCTTCTTTCGCTAATATTTTTTTGCTGATGATTTGGTGTACTCGCTGCCCTAGCAGATAGGTTTCGCGGGGCGTAATTTTAGTGGGTCTGTGATGTGATGGGTATGAGGCTTAAGCGTCTGTTGTTGCGTTTTTTTTGTATGCCATTTATTTTACGAGTCTGCTCATGTATGTGCTGTTTCAAGGCTCTGAATACGATTGGATGGAGCCTAGTTCTCTTGAGCCACTGCCGGATAATGTGCCTTTTACACCGATTCAGAGTGATTCGGACAATAGAGCGGGTTTACGAGGATTATTAGTCACTGTCGTTGTCATTGTGCAGTTTTTCATCGGCCTAGCGCTTTCTAGAAAAGAAGCAATAGCCACAGTATTTCTCCTTGGCATGACGTTGCTGTTTTTTATGTAAAGATTATTGATCGATCACGCAATTTTGCTCATTGGCGGCTCTATGCCTGGCTCTTGAGAACGTATTTCAATTGCTCCAGATTGCGCCTGGGAAAGCTCTATTGTGGAGGGCGGATCGGGTGGAGTAAGTTTTCTATCACGCGGAGCAGATTGCGGACTTGGCCTTTACGCTATATTTAGGGAGTATCAGTTTTTTTGTGTTCGGGCTGGTTAGGGCCTGCCGTCAGGCAGGCCCTTGTTTTACCAGCTCGGTCTGGTAAATCGGTCTCCGTACAGGATCGCAAATTGATTCATTGCCACTTTCCAGTCGTGTGCCGCATGACCCCAGTTGGCGGTGATGTTGCGCAACCCAAGCCATATCAGTTTCGTCGCAGCCTCATCGGTCGGGAAGTGCCCTCGAGTCTTGATGATCTTGCGTAACTGGGCATTGATGCTCTCGATGGCATTGGTCGTGTAAACCACTTTGCGAATGCCCGCCGGAAAAACAAAAAACGGTATAACCCGATCCCAGGCGCGACGCCATGCAGCAACTACAGTCGGATACTGCTTGCCCCAGGGGCCCGCTTCAAAGGCGTTAAGCTCTTGCTCAGCCACATCGGCATTGATCGCCTGGTAGATCGGCTTGAGTGCTTTGGCCAGTGCCCGACGTTTATCCCAAGCGGCATAGTCCAAGCTGTTGCGGATCAGATGCACGATGCAGGTTTGCAGCGTCGTGGCAGGAAAAACCGCCCCCAACGCCTCCGGTATTCCTTTGAGGCCATCCGTGACGGCGATCAGAACATCTTCAACGCCACGAGTCTTGAGGTCGTTGAACACCTTCATCCAAAACTTGGCACCCTCGGTGCTCTCGATCCATATACCCAGAATGTCGCGCGTGCCATCAGGTAATACCCCCAGCGCCAGATAAATAGCCTTGTTGCACACTAACCCCTCGTCCCGGATTTTGACCCGTAACGCATCGAAGAAGATCACCGGATACATCGGTTCCAAGGGTCGTTGCTGCCAAGCGCCCACCTCTTCCATGACCGCATCGGTGACTGAGCTGATGAAGTCATGGGACACGTCAGTTCCATACTGCTCAGATAGAAAAGCGCGGATCTCACGCACCGTCATGCCCCGGGCGTACATGGCAATTATCTTGTCGTCGAAGCCTGTAAAACGTCGTTCGTGCTTGGGAATCAGGATCGGGGCGAAGCTACCATCGCGGTCTCTGGGGATATCCAGGCGAAGCGGCCCGTCGTCGGTCAGAACCGTCTTGCTGCTTTTGCCATTGCGCTGATTGGTCGCCCCCTCAGGGCGCTCCGCGCCCTGAGGGTAACCAAGGTGGTGACCCAGCTCGGCGCCTAGCGCACGCTCGATCAGAGCCTTCTTGAACGCCATGGACGCGTCTTGAATGGCTTCGGCGCTCATCGGGCCTTTAACAAACTGCTCGATCAGCTCTTGGGGAATCGAGGGCAACTCCCTCGCTGTTGCATTGGCGGACTTCTTTTTGGTCGGCATACATGCACCTCTAGCTACATGTTATGCCCGAACACAAAATTTCTGACAGTCTCTATATTTACGCCAGACGAAAAGACCATGAAAATCAAGGTCTTTCTTTTATTCGGTGGTGCCCTTATTGGGTACCGCAATACAGTTGATTGCTGCACTAGCGTTGGTTCGTGCGTGCGCCAAGGTCAACCTCTGCATCCACAATCCGCTTGAGCAACTCCCAGCCCTGATACCCACCGTTCTACCGTGGGCCATCACTCAAAGAGCGCCTTACTGCAGCGAAAGCCTGATCATCTATCGATCTTGACTGTGCTGACACGCGAGTCCGAAAACCCTGGCTTTTGAGCAACGACCTCAAAAGTCAGGCTGCTGTAGTAAGCCCCGCCGTTCAGAGTCGTCTCGTCAGCAAACGACCACGATTCCCCAGTGATCCCGGTGACAGTCTTGACGACACTGCTCCCCGATTTAACGACTACTTGATACGTCGAATCGCTCACCTGACTCACGTCGTCGCCATTGAACACCACAGCAGGCACGGCGCCGTCGCGCTTCCTCCAGGTCAACGTCGCAACACCAGAAATCTGCCCACCCTCGACGCCATTCACACGCACACGCCCAGGCATCCACGGGGCCAGGTTGGCACCGGCAACGCTGTACGAATGCACGACAGCATCATCAACATCGAGCACTCCCGTCTGCGTTCTGGGAAGCATCCTTATCGACACAGACTCACTCCGACCGGACTGCCAGTCGGTAACCCCGAAACCTTCCGAAACCGCCCACGCACGGGCTCCTGCAGGGTGAGCCAGCGGCTTAGTTCCGAACAGCCCACGGTTGATCAGGCCCAAAGTCACTGTGGTCGAGTTGCCTGCCACCGCATTCTGATACGAGACCCATTCCTTGCCTAAAGCACTGACGAGCAGCATCAAACCAAGCCCCTGACGAACCTCTTCCTGCGTGATGGAAGACAGCTCCGCAGATGGCCCAGAAAGCACCAGGTTCGCATCTGTTCACCCGGTGCTCATCGCTGCCACAGTTGAGAAAAGAGGCGTGAAAGGCATCGCTCCAGCGTCGACGTAATCACTATCAACACCACCCTTAACCTGGAACTGGTAGTCAAGCGCAACACCAGGATTTTCCGCAACAATCAGGACGCTTCCAGTGGTCTGGTTTGTCGTCAAAATTGTCGGAGCATCGATAATGTCGTAGCGCGTGATGTCTGTTGCGTCGAAAGTCGGCTTAGTCCACTGGCGTTCGGAGCCATCTGCATACACGCTCAGGAAGACACCAAAAACGTCTTGGATGAGACTCAGCCGCACAGACCCATCTTGCGGTGCGCCCAGGTCGACAGCAGTGACGCGCATGATCATGTTCTCGATACCCAGATCTGGCCAGGTCAGCCTGACTACATCCCCAACCTCAGAGTGAGCCGGTGCTCTTGTACATTCGGCTATACAAAAAGCCCGCGAACTGGGGCCGGACGTCAGATCTGGTTGTCGAGAAGTTTGATGAGCCTTGTTTCGATGATTAAACGAATTGATGCGATGTTGAAATTATGGGCTGAAGACCTACATTCGCCTTCGCATGATGGAACCACTTCGGGTGGGAACATGATCGCCATGTTGATGGAGTACAAGGGCGAGCTGATACGCGGCACGCGGGGCAGCCGAGTGCTGCTGGATGAGTCTGCCGACATCGAGCTGATCGTCAACAAGCACCTGGCACCCGAGCTTGCGTTGGTCGTGCGTGAGCATTACTGCAACAGCGACAGTTTCCTGCATCAAAAAATAACCCACTGCGGTTGCAGTCGGCAGACCTACTACGACCGGCTGCATCAAGCACACCTGAGCATTCAAGGGCTGCTATGGGGTAAGGCTGCTTGAGGGCTCTCGCCATTTCCCGCTTGTCCTACCTCGTCCCACTGCCTATCTACATGGTGGGACGGGTTACAGCCCTGTCTGCGTTGCTCCGTCCCACTGTCCCACTTTTAACCAGCATTCTCACATGTAGCGTAGCGGGCACTATCACGCGCTACGCGCGCGTCAGCGTGCGTTTAAATATTCTCTCTTTACACGGAGAAATAACAATAAAGGTAGGACAGTGGGACAACGCTTTGTTTTCGGGGCGTTCAAGCGTCCCACATGTCTTTGGGCTAGTGGGACAGTGGGACATGTACAAAAAAGCGAATGGCCGATTGAGGGTATTCGTCTACATTGCCGGGGCGTTGATGCTGTGTTGCCTACATATTCGTCGGTGGCATTAATACTGGCTTGCTGCCACCGGAATCCACCTGTAAAAAGTAGTCATCTTCGATAGGTGCGACCGCATAGCGGCTCACGCACTAACAATCAAACCCGGCCAATGCGCCGGGTTTTTTGTTTTTCAGCTCACCCCTAAGGGGGGTAACCGGATGCGCACCATGCCCGACAAACCAGATACGTGGGCCAGGATCGTGGCGGCCATTTCAAATCCACTGTGGCAGGGCATGATCATGGCCATCGTCGTTTCTCTATTGCGCATCCTCTACGACGCCAAAGAAACCAGTAAGCGCCGGATCTTATTCGAAGCGCTGATCTGCGGGTCGTTGAGTCTGGTCGCGTCCAGCCTGATTGAGTGGATGACTTGGCCGCCGAGCTTATCGGTAGCTGCAGGTGGAACGATTGGCTTTCTTGGCGTTACGGCCATTCGCGAATTGGTGGCCCGTTTCATAGGCCGGAAGGTGGATTCCCTATGAAGGCTATCGCCGCTGCAATCATCATCGCGCTGGTGGGTGTACTGCTCGTCGGCATTCAGCAGTACCGGGTCGTCGCGTTGCGCGGCGAGGTGGAAGTGGAAGCAACGGCCAAGAAGAAAGCACTCGACGCCAATCTCGAAAGCGAGGCCACCATCACCACGTTGCGCGCCGAGGCCCAACGTAACGCTGCCTATCTGAAGGACTTGAATCAACGGATCAAGGCCAGCGAAAACAAAGCCAAACAGGCGAGGAAAGAATTTGAAGACCTCAAGCGCAACAGCAAGCCCGTTCGTGATTGGGCTTCTCAGCCTTTGCCTGACGGCCTGCGCGGCAAAGCCGGTGGTGGTCACAAAAACGTCAGCGGTTCGAATCGAACCCCCTGAGCTGATTCCTTGTGAACGCATCAACGCCGATGAGACTGACCTTCGTTCGAACGGCGACGTCTGGGAGCTGAAGGATCAGGCCATCAAGCTGCTCGACACCTGTGCCGATCAGGTCGACGCCCAGATCCTGCGCAGCCAGAGCAAGTAGGTCGTGGACCTACCCACGGCCACCCGCACCCTGGCTCGTGATCTCGGCGTTTCGGGTCGAATGGCCTGTTTTGGTGCGCTCCGAGAGAGGGGGGACCCTGGGGGTATTCGGGGCATACGGGGCTGCGGACTCGCGGAAGTCTGTTAGCGGACAGTTTTCCCACGTTGGTTGACAGTGGTTGACAGTTGACAGCGCTTTAGTTGACAGAGGTTTACATGACATTTCTCTCACGTACTGCTTATGCAAAAAGCAAAGGCTGGTCTCGACAGTACGTGGGCAAGCTTGCTCAAAACGGAAGACTGATTGAGACCGCTGATGGGTTAGTTGATGTCGATGCCACCGAACAGTTTTTGGGTATTACCAGCGACCCTTCAAGGCGGCCAGCGAGTACGTCTGCTCAACCCAGTCCTATTTCGCATGTTATCGAACCGGTTAACCCGCCAGAGTCGCCGTCAATGGTTGTTGGCTACCAGCAATCAAAAGCACGTTTGGCATTGGCCCAAGCGAGGCTCGCTGAAACCACTCTTCTTGAAGCGAACAAGTCTCTCGTTGAAGTAGCGGTAGTAGACGCTGCTGCTTTTGCAGCCGGTCGTATGCTCCGTGACCTGATTTTGTCTTTGCCCACTCAGATTGCTCCCGAACTGTCTGGAATGTCAGACCCTTGGGAGATTGAAAAATACCTAGTTGCTTCGTTGCGACGTGTTCTTGATGACGCGGCGTCGATGACATCAAAGGCAAGGCCAGCAGCATGCGTGGAAGCGGTAAGACCACCCGCAGCGGTAGCTGGGAGGATGTGCCGTTGTCCAAGATTGTCAGCGACATTGCCGCACGCAATGGCTGGGCCTCAGCCTGCAACGTAGCGACAAAGGTCCCACGGGCTGACCAGCTCAACGAGTCGGATTACCACTTCATCACACGGCTGGCAAAAAAGTACGACTGCACGGCCAAGGTCGCCGACGGCAAGTTGCTCGTCATGCCCAGGCAAGAGGGAGTCAGCGCATCCGGGAAAGCGTTTGGCGTTCTGGCCATCACGCGCCAAGACGTCAGCCGATGGCAGTTCAGACTGGGTGATCGTTCGACACACAAAGCCGTGTCGACGAAGCATCAGGACAAGAAGACCGGGAAGCTCCAGATCGTGACCCTCAACAACGAAACGGCCCCGGACGGTCTCCCGCCTGTTCATACCGACCGGCATATCTACCCCAACAAAACCGCAGCGGAGCAGGCCGCGAAAGCGCGTCTTGCTGCTTTCAACCGCAGCACTGCAGGCATCCGTCTTGAAATGGTCGGGCGTACTGACCTGTTCGCGGAGCGCATGATCAGCGTGCAGGGGTTCAAGGAGGGGCTTGATGGCGAGTACCTGACGGATTCGGTCGAACAGGTATTTACCCAAGCTGGCTGGTCCACCACGGCCGAGTGCAATGGTGGCAACAAGGGCAAGGCAAAAGCCAAAGGCAAAAAGAAAGAGAAAAAGCCAGTCAAGGTCGTGCAGCTCTGACCATAACCTCCATCACAAATCACCTCTATTCAGGAGATGTCTGAATGTCGATTACTGTGCAGCAGTTGCTGCAGATCCTCCCCAACGCCAGCTCCCGAGCTGGCGTTTTTGTTCCTGTCTTAAACGTTGCGATGAGCAAATATGCCATCGTTACGAAGCTTCGTATCGCGGCCTTCCTGGCGCAGGTGGGCCATGAGTCTGGCCAACTTCGCTACGTACGCGAGTTGGGCAGTGATGCGTACCTCGAAAAATACGACACCGGACGGCTCGCCGAACGCCTGGGCAACACGTCAGAAGACGATGGCGACGGTCAGTTGTATCGGGGTAGGGGGCTTATTCAGATCACGGGTAGGGATAACTACGCCGCGTGCGCAGAGGCCCTGGGCCTGGATCTGCTCGAGCATCCTGAACTCCTCGAGCTTCCGGAGCATGCCGCCATGTCAGCTGCTTGGTTCTGGCACCGTGCTGGGCTCAATACCTTCGCAGATAAAAGCGACTTCCTGACAATTACCAAACGGATCAATGGTGGCACAAATGGCCTTGCCGACCGTCAGGCGCTTTACGAGCGGGCCCTGAAGGTACTGGTCTGATTGAGCTGAAGAGATAACGCAACAGATTGAAAAAGAGCGACCAGTCGAGATGCGTCAACATCTCGGCCGGTCACCGTTCCCGCAGATTACCCCTGCAAGTCCAGCCAAGGCTCCCGCTTCGTGCACAAAGCGGAGCGAGCCTAGCACCTGTTTATATATACAGTAAAGGTCTTGCTTTCTATGTCCACACCCATCATCCCTTGGATGGGCGGCAAACGCCGCCTGGCCGACCGTCTCATCCCGCTTTTCCCACCCCACGAATGCTACGTCGAAGTGTTCGCTGGGGGTGCGGCACTCTACTTCATGCGTCCCCAGGCAGCTCCCGTTGAGGTCTTGAATGACATTAACGGAGACCTGGTGAACCTGTATCGCGTCGTCCAAAACCACCTTGAAGAATTCGTCCGCCAGTTCAAATGGGCACTCAGCTCGCGCCAGGTATTTGAGTGGCAAAAGATGACCCGTCCCGAAACCCTTACCGACATCCAGCGCGCCGCCCGGTTCTTCTACTTGCAGCATCACGCCTTTGCAGGGAAGGTCAGCGGGCAGACTTTCGGGACTGCAACGACGGGTCCAGCAATCAATCTGCTGCGGATCGAGGAAAACCTTTCCGCAGCCTGGCAGCGTTTGTCAGGTACGTACGTGGAAAACCTTCCGTGGCTTGAGTGCGCCGAGCGCTACGACCGGCCTCAAACGTTTCATTACATGGACCCGCCTTACTGGCAAACGGCAGGGTACGGTGTTGACTATCCTTTCGAGAATTATGAGCGGATGGCTGATTTCATGCGGACGTGCAAAGGGAAAGTGATGGTCAGCATCAACGATCACCCTGACATACGCAGAGTATTCGAAGAATTTCATTTTGAAACGGTTGACATTAGGTACACCTCCTCAAACCAGCGGCGGGGACGGACCGATGTGGTAGGCGAACTAGTTATCATGAATTGGGAGCCGAAAGCTTTAGGTGGTTTGTTCTGACCAACGGTGTAGAAGTGGGTATCAGGTATTACTTGGCCATTACAGTTTAAGGCGTAGTTGTGATCGGCAGGAAGCCGTAGGCTGAGTTCTAGGCTCATACCAAGCTGTACCACTGTGCGAGTTTTTGGGATTTGAGTGTGTTCGCGAAACTGTTAAGCCAATGTTTTTATTGATTTTTATACTCTATGCAATACTGGTAACCCCTCAAGCAGTGGTGGAGTTGTTGTCGCTTCACATTCGTCAGCTAGGCGAATTCATGGGTGATCTTTTCATGGCTTCGCAGCCGGTCGCTGCGGAGAGGCTAACGTGGGGTACTGGATCAGTTCAATACGCTTTAGGGAAAGAGGACGCTAAAGAAGGGAAGCGTGTCACTCATCCAGATTTTGCTATGCGTCGGCAAATGATGAGCCAGAGCTACCAAAAGGCTCGTTCAGCTCCGGACGCTCAAATGCTACTAAAAAGAAAATATGACCAAAATCTATAGGTAGTGCCATTTACTTTTTGTCTCTGTAAGTAATATGCTTTCCGAAATATTGAATGTCAAAAAAACCTTTGATGTTCTCGGGCTGCTGCGCTTTAGGTGCGAGCTCTGTAGCTTCTTGTTTTATGGCTTGGTATTTGGAAATGTTTTAGGCTGATTGCAGTTTAATAGTTGCTTTTAAGAAAACTAATGTGAGGCGGTAATGTGATGGCGATATTTCTCGCGCTTCTTGTGGGGGTGGGGTTGTTGATGCAGTTGCATGAAAATGAAAAAGAGTCAAAGGGGGAACCCCTTGGCGTGGGTTTTTATGTGCTGAAGTTTTTTCTTGTAGTTGTTGGTGTTGGGCTGCTTGTGATGATATATGTTGCGCGAAAAAGTTAAAAAATTATTATAGGGAGTGTTGATATGGCATCAGAACAAAACGTTAATATTACTGTTGATCCTTTCATGTTCGGCAAGGGCGTTGATGACGCTCAGGCGGTATATGATGCCCTTGAGTCAACATATAAAAGTACTTCCGAAAACATCGCGTCTATGACTGATGTGCAAACGTTAGCTTTAGCCGCGACAGGGACTAAAGCTGTGGTTTCACTTCTTACAAAGCATCCGATTTTGGGTGTGCCCGCAACTCTTGGGCAAGCGTCCACCGCTGTGGCGGTGCTTGGCGAGGCTGCTGAGTCAGGAAATATTCAGCCAAGTCAAATTTTAGGGTTGGCATCTGGCATAATAGGAATTGCATCAAGTTTTGCTGTTATGGCAACTCTAGGTACTGGAGTTGTTCTTGCAGGTATAGGCGGGGCTACGTTTGGTCCGTTGGCGCTAGGTCTGGGGTTGTCCCTAGCGGCAATTGGTAAAGCCTTGGACTACTTTCAGGATGATATTTCTAAGGCCTTAGGCGATGCGTATGATCAAGTAGTAAAGCAAGTATCAGATGCTGGAGAGTTTTTAAGTAAAATTGCTGAGGATCTTGGAAGTAAGTTTCAAGGCTTTTACCAGGGGCTGCAAGAAAAGTTTGATGGTGCCTCAGATACATCTTCGCCTTTAATCTTGGATCTGAACGGAGATGGAGTAAGCACTACTTCAGTATCTTCAGGTGCTCATTTCGACCATAACGCAGATAATCGTGCCGAAGCGACAGGATGGATTGCCGGAGCTGATGGTCTATTGGTTTGGGATAGGAATGAAAATGGAGTAATCGATAATGGTAAAGAGCTTTTCGGTGACCAAATGGTTTTGGTCGGCGGGGCCAGAGCTTCAAATGGATTTGAGGCCTTAAAAGAATTAGACTCAAATGGCGATGGGGTTTTCAGTTCAAGTGACAGTTTGTTTAGTAAGGTTGGTGTCTGGATAGACTCAAATTCTAACGGTATTTCTGAGGCTTCTGAAATCCACAAATTGTATGATGTAGGTGTTGCGAGTATAAATGTTGATTATAAGGTTTCTTCTAATTTAGATGCTGGTGGTAATGATCATAGGCAACTGGGTAGTTATACTAAGGTTGACGGTTCGGTTTTGGCTATAGATGATGTTTGGTTTGCTACTAATTTTGTGGATTCGGTAGAGAAAGATCCCGTTATTATTAATGAGTACATAGCAGGGCTTCCGAACGTTAAAGGCCTTGGTTTTGCGCATGACTTGCATCAAGCTATGGCGCTGGATTCTAGTGGTGGTCTTGCGCTATTAGTCGATAAGTTTTACAGTGATTCTACTACCTCTGGCAGTATGTCGGTTGTTGATGATATTGTTTTTTCATGGACAGGAAGTGCAAACATAGATCCTGGCAGTCGTGGAGGTTTTTTTGATGCTAGAAAATTAAGCTCTATAGAGTTTTTTCTAGGTGAAAAATTCTTTCAAAAGTATGGAGATAACGCTTCAACAAATAATCCTGCTTTGAACTCAGCTGTTGTGCTAGAGGAGATGTACTCTTCGTTAAAGAGTTATGTTGCGGATGCGCTAATACTTCAGAAAAAAGATTACTTGAAAATAATTTCTGATGTTTCGGTGGGCTTTGGCGTTGATGGTGCCGCGTTTAATGTAGACTCAGCAGTATCGGAGGTACAAAAAATATATGAGAAAAATCCAGATGAAGCGTATGACTTTTTAACTGTACTCTATCATGCGCTTGGAGCGTCTGGCAGATCAGGAGAGTTACTTGTGGATGGTTTCAGGTCTGCAGGAAGTCGTGATGGTAATGGCTTTGACTTTCTCGTTGCAACAGCTGATCAATGGGTTTTTGGTAGCGCAAAGAGCGAGCTTATTTCAAGTGGCAATAAAGATGTAGTTTTTGATGGTGGTGGTGGTGGTGGTGGTGGTGGTGGTGGTGGTGGTGATACAGTTAAAGGCGATGGTGGAAATGATGTATTTATTTATAATGGTGGTTATGGTTATTTAGAGATTGACAACTCTTATTTGGTGGGTAATGTTCCGATACTTAAGTTTGGCCCCGGTATCACGGGTGCGTCATTGACGGTTACAACCACTCCATCCGGCAATAGTCTAATAATCACCGACGGCATCGAAGGGGATCAGATCGTATTGGACTATAGCCTTCTTAACTCTAACTATGGTGTAAAAAAGGTCCAGTTCTCTGACGGCAGCTCTTTGGCATTTGAGGATCTGGTCGAGATGAAGGATCAGTTACTGGAGCTCAAGAATTCGACCGGGACCCTTGGGAATGACACGCTGAACGGATCGGCTCGCGCTCAGACCTTTGACGGCAAGGGCGGCCAGGATGTGATCCACGGTGGCGGTGGCAATGACACCTTTATCTACAATGCTGGTTATGGCTACCTGGAGATAGATAACGCATATGCCGCCGGGGAGGTACCTATTCTGAAGTTCGGCACCGGTATCACGGCGGCGTCATTGACGGTTACAACCACCCCATCCGGAAATAGTCTGATAATCACCGACGGCATCGAAGGGGATCAGATTGTGTTGGACTATAGCCTTCTTAACTCTAACTATGGAGTAAAAAAGGTCCAGTTCTCTGACGGCAGCTCCTTGGCGTTTGAGGACCTTGTCACGATGAAGGATCAGTTGCTGGAGATCAAGAATTCGACCGGGACCTTTGGGAATGACACGCTGAACGGATCGGCTCGCGCTCAGACCTTTGACGGCAAGGGCGGCCAGGATGTGATCCACGGTGGCGGTGGCAATGACACCTTTATCTACAATGCTGGTTATGGCTACCTGGAGATAGATAACGCATATGCCGCCGGGGAGGTACCTATTCTGAAGTTCGGCACCGGTATCACGGCGGCGTCATTGACGGTTACAACCACCCCATCCGGCAATAGTCTGATAATCACCGACGGCATAGAAGGGGATCAGGTCGTGCTGGACTATAGCCTTCTTAACTCTAACTATGGAGTAAAAAAGGTCCAGTTCTCTGACGGCAGCTCCTTGGCGTTTGAGGACCTTGTCACGATGAAGGATCAGTTACTGGAGCTCAAGAATTCGACCGGGACCCTTGGGAATGACACGCTGAACGGATCCGCTCGCGCCCAGACCTTTGATGGCAAGGGCGGCCAGGATGTGATCCACGGTGGCGGTGGCAATGACACCTTTATCTACAAGGCTGGTTATGGCTACCTAGAGATAGATAACGCATATGCCGCCGGTGAGGTACCTATTCTGAAGTTCGGCATCGGTATCACGGCGGCGTCATTGACGGTTACAACCACTCCATCCGGCAATAGTCTAATAATCACCGACGGCATAGAAGGGGATCAGGTCGTGCTGGACTATAGTCTTCTTTACCCTAACTATGGTGTTAAGAAAGCTGAGTTCTCTGACGGCAGCTCCTTGGCGTTTGAGGACCTTGTCACGATGAAGGATCAGCTGCTGGAAATCAAGAATTCGACCGGGACCCTTGGGAATGACACGCTGAACGGATCGGCCCGCGCCCAGACCTTTGATGGCAAGGGCGGCCAGGATGTGATCCACGGTGGCGGTGGCAATGACACCTTTATCTTCAATGCCGGTTATGGCTACCTTGAGATAGATAACGCATATTCCGCCGGCGAGGCACCTATTCTGAAGTTCGGCGTCGGTATCACCGCGGCGTCATTGACGGTTACAACCACCCCATCCGGTAACAGTCTGATAATCACCGACGGCATCGAAGGAGATCAGGTCGTGCTGGACTACAGTCTTCTTTATCCTAACAATGGTGTTAAGCAGATTCAGTTTTCAGACGGTAGTAATATGACAGATTCTCAGCTGATAGATTTGATTGGGATTAATTCCCATGAGAATGTTGTAGATCACGTAAGTTAATATATGCTGCAGCCTAGTTTCAGCGAAGGTGCTAAGGAGCTAGGCTGCACAATATAGTCAGTTAGGTTAAGTTTGAAAAGCGCATCAGTAAATTGGTCGAGCTTTGCTTGACGTTTATGGTCAGAGGAAAAGTGAATATGCTGATTTCATCTCTGCCAACTGATGCCATGGTTCCTACTTGGAGGGATTCCATTCTCAGGACAAATGAGGTGTAGCGCTTTTAACTGCGTGAATCGCGTTATAGTTAAGCCAAATTTACGCAAGATTAAAAAGACTTTTAAAATAAAAGTCTTTCTTCAATTTTTTGGTTCGCCGGGGGAACGTCGCCGCGAGGTTTATTGCTGTGCTAGTGCTGTTTTACGCGTACGCCAAGGTCAACTTCTGCGTTCACAATCTTTTTGAGCCACCCCCAGCCCTGGTAGGGGTCACCTCGTCCTCGCAGGTGCGTGTACCGGCGTAGCGAATTCCAGTCACGATGGCCTGAGACGCTCGATACCCTAGGGATGTCCCAGTCCATCTCGAAAAGTCTGCTTATTCCGTCATGTCGCATGTCATGAAAGCGCAGATCTTTCAGCTCTAGATACTTACAAGCTCGTGTGAATGCGGCAGAGATCGAATCTGAGTTATAGGGAAAAATCTCTGAGCACCCTTTAGGCATACTCTGCAGGATCGCCCAAGCTTCGTCAGGAAGGTGGCACCAGACGTCGTTGCCGATCTTCTGTCCAGGATTTTTCATGTCTCTGACCAGCACAGCCTGGCGTTTTTCGTCCAGATCGTTCCAGCGAATACGAGTAATTTCTTCCTGCCTTCGCGTGGAAAATATCGCGAACCCCAATACTTTAGGCATATTGATAGAGGACGGCTTACGTATTTGCATCTCAAAAAAGTGGGTAAAAAGGGCATCGAGCTCGTCTTTCGTGGGTCTCCGAGTACGCTCCTTGCTTTTGCTGACCATGCCTAGCTTACGCAGGACGATCCGCGCATCCGACATTGCGTGAGGGGCGACTTCATACCCCCATGCTGGCTTTGCTATAGACAACACCGCTCCCAGATGCGACAGATCATTGCCTATGGTTTGCGCCTGGACTCCGCCGCCTTCCTTGGCCATTCTCCACTGCGCATACTCAACCAGCTTCTGACTGGTCAATGCTGAATCGGCTACCTCTCCCAGCCAGCTCTCGCTTATGGCCGTAAGCGTTGCCCGCTTGGTCTTACCCAGCGGGCGAACCTTCTCGTACTCATCAAGGTATCGGTCGATCATCTGCTTGATGCTGACGGTTTTGCGGTTTATGCGCTCGATCGCACCGGGTGCTGTTAGCTCTGCTTCACGTTTCTTGATCCAGGCTTGGGCAACCTGCTTACGGTCGAAGGTTTGGGTTTCCTGATAAACTGGCAAACCGACCCTATTGATCCGAATCTGAGCAGTGAAGCCAGTGGTTTTGTCTTTGCGTTTCCGTGTTGTGATCGTGCCCATTTCATTTGCTACATTTCATAATCGATTTGCTACATTGTAGCAAAAGCCCATGAAAAACAAGCAAAAACGGGTAAAAATGGCTGTATAAAAGACCAGTAATTATGATCAGTGAAAAACGAGATACCCCCGCAGACATTGAAAAATCAGCGTTTTCGCTGTCCCGACGCTTCTCTGTTGCACCGATGATGGACTGGACCGATCACCATTGCCGATACTTCATGCGCAAGCTCTCAAAGCATGCATTGCTGTACACCGAAATGGTCACCACCGGAGCCTTGCTGCACGGCGACCGTGAGCGGTTCTTGCGTCATGACGAGACCGAGCACCCGTTGGCGTTGCAGCTGGGCGGCAGCACGGCGGCGGACTTGGCTGCCTGTTCCCGGTTGGCTGAGGAGGCGGGCTACGACGAGGTTAATCTGAACGTCGGTTGCCCGAGCGATCGGGTGCAGAACAACATGATCGGCGCGTGCCTGATGGCGCATCCTGAGTTGGTGGCGGATTGCGTGAAGGCGATGCGCGATGCGGTTGGTATTCCAGTTACGGTCAAGCACCGGATCGGTATAAATGGTCGCGACAGCTACGCCGAGCTGTGTGATTTCGTTGGCAATGTTCAGGAGGCGGGTTGCGGGAGTTTTACGGTTCACGCGCGTATCGCGATTCTCGAAGGACTGTCTCCCAAGGAAAACCGCGATATTCCGCCGCTGCGTTATGACGTGGTCGCGCAGTTGAAGTCTGATTTCCCCGATCTGGAAATTGTACTCAACGGCGGCATCAAGACGCTGGAGCAGTGCAGCGAACATTTGCAGACCTTCGACGGCGTCATGCTGGGGCGTGAGGCTTATCACAACCCGTATCTATTGGCGCATGTTGATCAGCAGTTGTTCGACAGCACTGCGCTGGTTATCAGTCGTTACGATGCGTTGGAGTCGATGCGGCCCTATATTGCGGCGCATATTGCCAGCGGTGGCAATATGCACCATGTCACCCGGCACATGCTCGGGCTTGGTTTGGGGTTCCCCGGCGCACGGCGTTTCCGTCAGTTGCTGTCGGTTGATATACACAAGGCCGAAAATCCCATGCTGTTGCTGGATCAGGCAGCGGCGTTCCTTGAGGGGCATTGAGTTAATCGGACGAGCTGAACGGGTGGCTTTGGCGGGCTGATCTATGCTCAGGTCTACCGCCCACCAGATCTACCCCCACCAGGTCACTTCCCACCATGTTGAATCGACGAAACTTTCTCGAGTTTTCTTCGATATCTGCTCTGTTGTTCGTATCAGGTATCCCTTCTTCCTCACAGGCTGACGAGCCGCTGAAAATGGGCGATAGCGAGCCCTTTTCGTTTGATCTTTTAGTGCAGCGCGCAAAAGAGGCCGCCTCACAGCCGTATATTGTGCCGTCAACTCTTCCGGCGGAGGTACTGGCGAAACTGGACTACGACGCTCACGGCAAGATTCGTTTCAGGCCGGAGTACGCATTGTTCGCGGAGGGACCGGGCCAGTTTCCGATCACTTTTTTCCACCCGGGGAAGTTTTTCCCCAAGCCGGTGCGGCTCTATGTCGTCGATAAGGGTGCTGCCAGGGAAATTCTCTACGATCAGGCGTATTTCGACATGCCCGAAGACAGCCCTGCGCGTCAGTTGACTCAGGGTGTTGGCTTTGCCGGGTTTCGCTTTCAGGAAAGTCGAACAGGCCATCAGAAAAAACTGGATTGGCGTAATAACGATTGGACGGCTTTTCTCGGCGCTGCGTACTTTCGTGCCATTGGCGAGCTGTATCAATATGGACTTTCCGCACGGGGTATCGCGCTGGATGTCGCCCAGCCCGAGCGTGCGGAAGAATTTCCCGACTTCACTCACTTCTGGTTTGAATCGCCGGACAGCAATACATCCGACTCGGTCGTTGTCTATGCACTGCTTTACGGGCCGAGTATCTGTGGGGCGTATCGCTTTGCCATACAGCGGGGCAAAGGGGTGGTGATGGAGGTCGAGGCCGCACTGTTCATGCGCGGCGAAGTGCAAAGGTTCGGCATCGCGCCGATCAGTTCGATGTACTGGTTCAGCGAACAGGCCAAGAAAACAGCTGCTGACTGGCGGCCCGAGGTGCATGACTCCGACGGACTGGCGATCTGGACCGGTGCAGGCGAGCGAATATGGCGACCGTTGAACAACCCGCCGAGAACCATGGCATCTGCGTTCAGTGACAATAACCCGCGAGGTTTCGGTCTGCTGCAGCGGGATCGCGAATTCAGCCATTACCTGGATGGCGTGCATTATGAACGGCGGCCGGGCCTGTGGATCGAGCCCTTGGGCGATTGGGGGAAAGGCGCCGTACAGTTGGTTGAAATTCCCACTGACGATGAGATCCACGACAATATCGTCGCCATGTGGGTGCCTGAAAAACCGGCAGGCCCCGGAACAGATTACCGGCTGCGTTATCGTCTGCACTGGCTGGCGGATGAGCCGTACCCCGGTGAGTTGGCACATTGCGTGGCGACGCGCTTCGGTAATGGTGGCCGGCCCGGACAGACGCGGCCGCAAGGCGTGCGAAAATTTGTCGTCGAATTTCAGGGCCGCACTCTGGAAAAAGTGCCGTTCAATACGTTTCCGGAAGCGGTGTTGTCCAGCTCAAGAGGGACTTTCTCCAATATTTTTACTGAGGCGGTGCCTGACGGTATGGCGGGGCATTGGCGGGCGCAATTCGACCTGACGGTAGAAGGTGCGGAACCGGTAGACATGCGTCTGTATCTGCGGCTGGGTGAGCAGACGTTAACCGAGAGCTGGCTGTACCAATACCATCCATCCTGACGGATGAGGCCCGATGCGGTCAGTGCTCTGGATGATAGTCCTGCGGCTCGGTGATTTTTTTGAGTACCAGATAACCCGTATTTTCAGACAGGTGAACGCGATAAAGCGGCCTGATCAGCACCGGGGGCTGAAGATGTTCACCGACTGGCGGCTCGGTATATTTATGGACATTGATGATGCCGGTTCTCGGCAGTGCTTCCGGCAGCGTCAGGTAATGAGTATTCAGTAGGTAACCCAGTACCGGTAAGACGTTTGAGGCCGACTGCGCCGCGGGCAACCAGTTTTGCAAATAGAACCCTCGCAAATGTATACGCTCCAGCGTTCTCGACTGTGATAGCGCGTCGATGTCGTAGGCAATGCTTCGTGCAACATGCTGGCCCAGCTCTTTTTGCGCGCTCAGAACATTCCCGTAGACAAACGAAAGCGAGAGCATGCCCGCCAGTGGCAGGACGATAAACAGTCTGGGTAACAGCGTTTCCGGCGGGCAGGAACGTTCGTAAAGATAGAGCGCTGCGACAATCAGTATCGAAAAACCGGTCAGGGTTCGGGCCTCCGGGATGAAGTCTTTGAGCATCAGGGTTGTACCCGATACAAGAAATATCAGCAGTGGGGCGGTGACCAGAAATATGAAAAACACGCCCACTCTGCGCCAGAGGGGCTCGGCATATTGCAGCAGGGCTGTCGCGATGGAAATGAGTTTCACAGTGGCAACTAGGGTGATAATCGTGGCGGTCATTTCAAGTAACTCACCGTGCACGAGCAGTGCTATTTGCTGAGCCAGAAACTGTATACGGTCATCTAACTCCTGTAACGCGCCCTGATTTATATTCAGCAGATGCGTGCGGCTGCCTTTGATGAACGGTATCGCCAGGCACGCATAAATCAGAAGCCCCATTGCCAGGATGATCAGTTGGCTCAGTAGTGAAGAGAACAAGGCGTTGAACGTCTTTCTCGCCTCGACGCTGCGAATAAACTCAATACAGTACAGGCCCACTAAAACATTGAGTGCCGGCTGATAGAGTGCAAGCGCTGCAGCCACCCATAAGGCCGCTTTCCAGCTGCTTTTCAACGGCTTGCAGGTCGAATGCAGCAGTGCCTCCACCGCCAGGCACAGGCTCAGTACCATCCCTGGACCGTCGTATTGGTAAGACAGGTTCTGCAGGAAGAAGGGGTTGTACAGAACAGGCAACACAATCAGGCAGCTCAGCGCGGTAGGGCGGCTAAAGTAATGATGCGCCAAGCGGGTCAGGGATACCGCCAGCAGGCCAGTGGTCAGCAATAACGGCAGCGGGAACAGATTGATCGCGCCTGACGAAAAACCGAGCACCATATAAAGCAGGTCTACGCCAGGGCGGCCTTGTTCTGTCCAGCGACCCTGTGCAAGTTGCGACCTCCAGTAGTCATCGGCGTAAGTCTGGTCGGCCATGAGAAACGGAACTATGTACAGCAGGCTTGCCCCGAGCAGTAGCCAATATGAGTGTTGCCAGGAAAGTGCTTGACTCAGCCATCTGATAGGGGGCATGGGAAGTGTCGCTGCGGAAAGTGGGTTACGGTTCCCAGATATAAGTATCGGGGGTTGTAATTTTTTTCATGACGATGCAGCCGGTCTGCTGATGAACCTTAATGCTGTAGAACGTGCGATCAACTATCGGTGCACTGGACGTCAGGTCCTGCGCAGTGCATGGCGATGTCAGCCGTTCACCGCGAGTGATACCAACGCGTTGCAGTCTTGCAGGTGTCGCGCGCTCGTCGACATTCATGATGTATTTGATCGCAGGAAGTTTTTCGAAGGTTCCGCTGGCCGCTGGCAGCCAGTTTTGAAGTGGCTGACTGTCGAAGTGAAAAGTGTCTATATTTTGCAGATCAGGCAGGGTGTCGATGTCGTAGGCAAGGCTGAACAGTACATAAGTGCCGAGCTCTTTCTGCAGGATCAGCACTCTGGCGTAGGCATAGGAAAAGGACAGCATGCACACGACCGGCAGGATCAGCACCAGACGCACTGCATCATGCTGTTTCCAGGCATGCGTGTTGATCAGGAAAAAAAGCGCGATCAGCAGTGTCGAGAATCCCGTCAATGTTCCGGCCCGGCCCGCGAAATCATTTGCCAACAAGGCTGTTCCGGGAATCAGCAGCAAGAGTGCAACAGGCAGGCTCAGGTAAAAGAGGACAGCGACTGCCTTGCGGGCAACGCCGTTCGGTCGCCTGAATGCATTGAGTACGTGGCTGACGTAACCAGGTAGCGCAACCAGTAAAAGCGCGATAGCCAGCCAGGTGGTGCCTGTGTTGAACAAAAATCCCACGTTCTGGTGGAGCAGGGCCAGCCGCCTGATTATTTCCGCAAGCCAATGACTGTCCATTGTCAGCAAGTCGTATGCGCCGACCGTCGCGTAAAGGCACAATCCGCACAACAACTGCGTCAGCCTGATCATCAGCAGCCTGCCAATGAAACCCGGAATGCGCTGTTGTATCAGCGCTCTCATGCATTCAACGCAACAGAGGCCGAGGAAAACATTGAGGCTTGTTGTACTGGACGCCAGTGCGCAGGCGATCATCAGGCCTGGAATAGCCAGTTTTCTGACCATTGAGGGGGAGTCATAAACAATTGCGAAAACGATCAAAGCGATGCCCAGCGCAATGATCGGGCCGTCGTAGTGGCTAGAAAGGCTCTGCAGGAGGAACGGGTTGTACCAAAGCGGCAGTACCACCAGACAGTCAATCACTGTGGGCGTCGCAAAGCAGTCACGCACCCACTTGAACATGGCCCACGAAATCAGCGCTGTAGCGATTAACAGTGGCAGTGGGAAGAGTTCGGGTGCGCCGTTTGTAAAGGTCAGCGCGCGATAGGCGAGGGTGGCAAGTGGATATCCTTGCTCTGCCCATTGCCCCTGAGCATTGCTTGAGATCCGGTCATCTTCGGCAGAGGGCGCATTGGCAAGCAGTAACGGCAGAATATAGAAAACGTTGGCAGCCAGGATGAATAGCAGCGTGGCCTGTTTCGAGAGGCGTTTGTTCCAATGGGCAGTCATTGACTGATCGTTCCAGAGACTGTCAGAAATTTTGTGTTCGGGCATAACATGTAGCTAGAGGTGCATGTATGCCGACCAAAAAGAAGTCCGCCAATGCAACAGCGAGGGAGTTGCCCTCGATTCCCCAAGAGCTGATCGAGCAGTTTGTTAAAGGCCCGATGAGCGCCGAAGCCATTCAAGACGCGTCCATGGCGTTCAAGAAGGCTCTGATCGAGCGTGCGCTAGGCGCCGAGCTGGGTCACCACCTTGGTTACCCTCAGGGCGCGGAGCGCCCTGAGGGGGCGACCAATCAGCGCAATGGCAAAAGCAGCAAGACGGTTCTGACCGACGACGGGCCGCTTCGCCTGGATATCCCCAGAGACCGCGATGGTAGCTTCGCCCCGATCCTGATTCCCAAGCACGAACGCCGTTTTACAGGCTTCGACGACAAGATAATTGCCATGTACGCCCGGGGCATGACGGTGCGTGAGATCCGCGCTTTTCTATCTGAGCAGTATGGAACTGACGTGTCCCATGACTTCATCAGCTCAGTCACCGATGCGGTCATGGAAGAGGTGGGCGCTTGGCAGCAACGACCCTTGGAACCGATGTATCCGGTGATCTTCTTCGATGCGTTACGGGTCAAAATCCGGGACGAGGGGTTAGTGTGCAACAAGGCTATTTATCTGGCGCTGGGGGTATTACCTGATGGCACGCGCGACATTCTGGGTATATGGATCGAGAGCACCGAGGGTGCCAAGTTTTGGATGAAGGTGTTCAACGACCTCAAGACTCGTGGCGTTGAAGATGTTCTGATCGCCGTCACGGATGGCCTCAAAGGAATACCGGAGGCGTTGGGGGCGGTTTTTCCTGCCACGACGCTGCAAACCTGCATCGTGCATCTGATCCGCAACAGCTTGGACTATGCCGCTTGGGATAAACGTCGGGCACTGGCCAAAGCACTCAAGCCGATCTACCAGGCGATCAATGCCGATGTGGCTGAGCAAGAGCTTAACGCCTTTGAAGCGGGCCCCTGGGGCAAGCAGTATCCGACTGTAGTTGCTGCATGGCGTCGCGCCTGGGATCGGGTTATACCGTTTTTTGTTTTTCCGGCGGGCATTCGCAAAGTGGTTTACACGACCAATGCCATCGAGAGCATCAATGCCCAGTTACGCAAGATCATCAAGACTCGAGGGCACTTCCCGACCGATGAGGCTGCGACGAAACTGATATGGCTTGGGTTGCGCAACATCACCGCCAACTGGGGTCATGCGGCACACGACTGGAAAGTGGCAATGAATCAATTTGCGATCCTGTACGGAGACCGATTTACCAGACCGAGCTGGTAAAACAAGGGCCTGCCTGACGGCAGGCCCTAACCAGCCCGAACACAAAAAAACTGATACTCCCTCGTTCCATGAGACCGATACCGCCACTGCCGGTCGTTGCTTGCACTACTGCACTCACTCTAGAAGAATAAATGCCTTCGTCAAATCAAATCATCTTCCAGCCCATCGTGTGTTGCGGTCGCAGAGGTGTAGGCCAGCACACATTGCCCTGAATCAACAAGCTGCCTTTCAGCAGTGGTTGCCTGCCAGTCAACGGATTATATTGATCGCATACCCCTTCAAGGAAAGCGCACATGCACAAAGTTTTGGTTCCCTTCGACGGCTCCGAGCACGCCATGCGTGCCTTGGGCTATGTCATCGAATTGTCTGGCGACCTCACCAAATCGCTTGAGGTGCATATCCTCAATGTGCAGGCCAGCCCCATTGATTACAGCCTTTATCTGGCCCCCGACATGATTGATGGTGTGAAGGCCGGGCTGACCAATGAAGGCAAGCGGGTGCTCGATGATGCGATTGCGCTGCTGACCGCAGCGGGCGTGCCGTTCCAGGCCCATGTCGAACTGGGCAACGTCGCCGAGCAGGTAGAAGCCGAGGTTCAGCGATTGGGATGTGATGCTGTGGTCATGGGCACCCGCGGGCTAGGCAACTTTGGCGGCCTGCTACTGGGCTCGGTAGCCACGCGGGTGATCCATGAAGTGTCGGTGCCGGTGACACTCATCAAATAAAGACGCCTCACTGCTGCGTCAGCGTCCTTGGCTGGCGCAACAGCTCGATGTTTTCCGGCGGCACCAGCTTGCGCAGCGATTTATACAGAGCGCGGGTTTCCAGCAGGTTCCAGATACGCAGCATGGTTTCCAGCGCATCCAGCGGCTTGCTGATGAAATCCCGTGCGCCCAGCGCCAGTGCGCGTAGTCGGGTATCGCGTGTCGCGTCGGCGGTCAGTACCATGATCGGCAGATAGTCATTGGCCGAAATGCGCCGGTTGAGCTGTTCCAGAACCGCAAAACCATCGAATTCGGGCATGTGTAGATCAAGCACCACCAGGTCCGGCTCAAAGCTGTTGAACAGGTCCAGCGTGCGCAACGGCTCGGTGCTGCTCAGCACATTGGTCAGGCCCTCGCGGGCAAGCAGTTGCTCCATCAGATCAAGGTTGGGCCGCTGGTCGTCAATGATCAGAATGCGAAAATCTCCGGTCATGTTGGCTCCGGTAAATACTGGTCCAGGAGGGCAAGAAACACCGGCACCTGAATGGGTTTGGTCAGAATGGCCGTTGCACCGGCCTGTTTCAGTTCGCAACTGGCTTTATCACGGGTGTCAGCTGTAATCATCAGGACGGGGGTATTGGCCGTAGCCGGCAAGCGCCGCAGACGATGCAGCACCTCAAGGCCTTTGATGTCCGGCAGGTTCAGGTCCAGCAGAATCAGCTGCGGCGCATGCTGGCGGGCCAGATCCAGCCCCAGCTGCCCCTGCATGCTCGACAGCAGCTGGATACCGGGCCTGCGCTGCATCAGCGTCTCGATCAAGGCCATGCTCGACAGGTTGTCTTCGATGCACAGCAGCTTGCCGTGATAAGCCGGGCGAGCAGGCAGGCGGGCGACAGGGGCGGCGTCAGAAGGCATGCCAGTCTGTGGCAGGGGAGCTGTGGGGGCGTGCACCAGAACAAGTGGCAGCTCCAGTATGAAGCGGCAGCCTTCAGCCGGTGTGTTCTGCACTGACAGGGTACCGTGCATCATTTCCAGCATGCTTTTGCTCAGCGCCAGCCCCAGCCCGGTGCCCTCGACGCTCGGGTTGGCATCCAGTCGTTCGAACGGTTTGAACAACTGCCCGATACGCTCTGGCGCAATTCCGTAGCCGGTATCGATTACGCTCACGGTAACGCGCTCGTCCGACTGCTCGACTTCAATCCGCACCTGACCTTCGGGACGGTTGTATTTGATGGCGTTGGACAGCAGGTTGAGCAACACCTGAATCAAGCGCTGGCGGTCCGCGACCACGCCAAGCTTGTCAGGCAATTGCGGCAACGCCTTCAATTCGATGTTGGCATCAGCCGCCATCGGCGAGACCAGCACCAGCGCTTCTTCAAGTACGCTCGACAGTGATACCGGTTCCAGGCTCAGGGACACATGCCCGGCTTCGATTCTGGCGATGTCGAGCACTTCATTGATCAGTTTCAGCAGGTGCTGGCCGGCTCTCAGGATATGGCCGATTTGCGGTCGCTGGCTTGCAGGCGAGTCCATGTCCAGCAACTGGGCAAAGCCCAGAATCGAGTTCAGGGGCGTGCGCAACTCGTGGCTCATGCGTGAGAGAAACTCGCTTTTCGCCCGGCTGGCCCGCTCGGCTTCCTCGCGGGCCGTACCCAGGGCTATTTCGGCGACACGACGATCACTGATGTCACGGGTGATCTTGGAAAAGCCGCGCAGTTCATCATTGCCATCGTATTGGGCGGTAATCACCACGCTGGCCCAAAAACGGCTGCCGTCCTTGCGTCTGCGCCAGCTTTCTTCTGTGTAGCGGCCGTTGACCGTTGCTTCACGCAATGCCATGTCAGGGTGTTGCGGACATTCCTCCGGCAGGTAGAAAACAGAGAAGTGCTTACCGATGATTTCTTGCTCTGTGTAGCCCTTGATGCGCTCGGCACCTGCGTTCCAGGTGGTGACATAGCCGTTGCGGTCCAGCGCAAAGATGCCGTAGTCCTTCACGCCTTCGATAATCAGCCGCAAACGTTCTTCATTGTCGCGCAGCGCGCGTTCGCGTTCGGCCAGCAATTGGCCGGCTTCGACCAGTCGGGTGCCGAGCTGGCCGATTTCGTCCTTTTCCGGGGGTTGGGGCAGCAACGGGTGCCCGAGCGCCAGCCGCTGAGCATTGCGTTGCACCTGATGCACCCTCGCGACGATGCCTTTGGACAGCATCAGCACGGCAAGAATGGCTCCGAATATTCCGCAGGCGGCTGCCAGCAGGGTCGAGCGCAGCAGGCGTTCGCGGGTAGCGGCCGCCGCTTCGGTGCGTTCGGCGAGCAAGGCGTCTTCGCGCTCGCGCATGATGCCGATCCGCTCGCGCAGCTGGTCGAGCACGTACTTGTTTTCGACCAGAATGCGGGCAACGGTTTGTTGATCTTCCATGCTCATCGAGCGCAGTTTTTCCAGGCCGTCGACCTTGGTGTTGATCAGCGGCTCGATGGCCTTGAGGTGTTCGCGCATCTGCTCATCGCGCACATTGTCGTTGAGTCGCGCCAACGCCGCCCCGATCAGCGGCTGCGCGTTGATGTAGCCAGGCAGGAAGTCTTCCTGATGAGTCAGCAGGTAGCCGCGTACGCTGGCCGCGCCTTCTGCGATCTGGGTGTGCAGTGTCTGGATGTCGCCTTGCACCAGCAGCACACGGCGTACATCTTCCTCTGCCTGAGCGGTCTGGCGTTCAGCGATATAGATGAGCACCAGCGAGAACATGAGAATCGCCAGCGGTAAAGAAATGGCCACCAGCGCCTTGCCGCGTAACGGAAGGTCTTCCCAGCGACTGCTTCCGGTTGTCGTCATCGCCACTCGCTCGTCGACTGGCTCACCAGGCCCAGCGCCACGCCACGCACGGCGGCCTGAGTACGGTCCGAGGCACCCAGTTTGCCGATGACCTTTTCCACGTGTGCCTTGGCGGTGCCGGTAGTAATGCCGAGTTTTTCGCCGATTTCACGATTGCTGAAGCCGCCCGCCACCAGTCCCAGTACCTGACGTTCGCGAGGTGTGAGGGATTCCGGCAGGGCTGCGCCACTGGTGTTGCGCTCGGTCATGCGCCTTAGCAGGCGCGCACTGACGGTGCTGTTCAAGGCTTCTTCGCCACGGGCCACACGTTGCAGACCGGCGATTACTTCGTCGCGGCTGGCGTCCTTGAGCAGATAGCCCACCGCCCCCGCGCTGATCGCGGCTTCCAGATGATCAGTGCTGTCGTCCATGGTGAAAATCACCACTTTCAGGTCCGGCATACGCTGCTGGAGAATTCGCGCAGCGCCCAGTCCGTTGAGCACTGGCATGCGAATGTCGAGAATTGCGATGTCCGGTTGCAGTTCCTGGCACAGGTCGATGGCTTGCTGGCCGTCTGCGGCCTGGCCGACCACTTCGAATTCCGGATGCCCCGCCAGCAGCGAGACGAACCCGGTGCGGGTCACTTCATGATCGTCCGCCAAAACCAGTCGCACAGTGTCAGTCATGTTGTTGCCTTGTCTGCGGTAAAAGGGACGATGGCGCGCAGCCGGGTGCCGCGCTCAAGGCGGCTGAAGCAGGTCAGGCGGCCGCCCAGAAGGCTGGCGCGTTCCTGCATGGCCACCAGGCCCAGCTTTTGAACGCTACTGCCGTTACGCGGCTTTTCGGTGATGAAACCCCGGCCGTTGTCTTCCAGGCTTAGTGAAACATTGTCGTTACTCAGTTCCAGCGCCAATTCTACGCGGCTGGCTCCGGCGTGTTTGAAGACATTGTTGATGCCTTCCTGAGCGATGCGGAATAACGCAATTTCCAGGTGGCTGGGCAAGCGTGCCTGGGAACGCGAAGTCCACTGCACGGCGATGCCCGCTTCACGCAGCCGGTCGGCTTCCTTGTCGACTGCCTGCAACAGCCCGAAATCATCCAGCACGCTTGGTCGCAAACCGCCGATCAACTGCCGACCTTCACCGACGCAGTGCTGCGCCAGCTTGAGAATGGCTTGCAGGTCGGCATCCAGCGGTTCAGGCAGTTCCGGACAGCGACCGGCAAAACCCTGCAGTCGCTGGTGCAGACCGGCGAGTGTCTGGGCCAGCCCGTCGTGCAGGTCGTAGGCCATGCGTTTGCGTTCGTCTTCCTGAGCGGTGAACAACTGGCGGACCAGTTCGGACATGGTGCGCTCTCTGACGACCAGTGCTTCAAGCAGTCGATTGTTTTCCAGATGTGCCGCCAGCAACGTTGCCAGCAGTTGCAGGGACTCGATGTCCTCATTGTCCGGGGCATTGATGCCTACGCTGTTGGCCAGCATCAAGGTGCCGAAACAGCCTTCGTCGGCACCACGCAACGGCAATAACAGCACACAAGGCAAGTCGGGACCGCTGCGCTCCAGCCATTGCGGGCCGATGGCCAGCGGGTCGGCAACTGTTTCAAGGGTACTCAGGCGGTCGGCATTGCCATGGCTGGCGGTGGTCTGCACATTGTTGTCGGTGCCCCATTCCAGCAGCAGGCCATGGTCCATGGCGACGAATGCGCAGGCGCGCTGCAGCACTCGCTGGCGCATGGCCTCGGGAGGTAATTGGGTCAGCTCCTGACCGGTATCCACTAACAGACGCAGGCGAGCAGCGCGGCTTTGCGACTGGCGATACTGATTGCGGATTGCCAGCGCGCTTGCCGGGTCATGGGGGGGGCTTTGCATGGGGAGCTCCAGCGAGGGTGGATGCCCGCGCGGGCATAACGGAAGTGACGCTATTAGAACTTTTTCAGGAGATAAAGCCTATCTGCCGATTGGCATACACAGTTAACCCCGGTTGGCCGATGGCGCGCAGTGGCGGGGAGGGCAAAGTGGCACTCACTGAATCCCTGAACAGATACCCCGTAGGAGAGTAGCGATGAAAACTAAATTGACCGCCCTGGCCCTGTTGCTGGCTGTGAGTGCACCGATGGTTCAGGCTTCTGCCGAGCCGTCCGGCTACACCTACCGCATGGTGGCCGAGACGCCAAGCAATGTGAATGACAAGGAAATCGCCGGTCTGTTTGACCGCTGGAATAAAGCCCTGCAGACCGGTAACTCGAAGACAGTCGCCTCGTTGTATGCGCAGGACGCAGTATTGCAGCCAACGGTCTCCAATAAGGTACGTGCTACTCCGGCAGAGATCACCGACTACTTCGATCACTTCCTGGCGCTCAAACCGGTTGGCGAGATCAACTACCGTGAGATTCGTCGTCTGGGGCCTGATGCCGCTGCGGACAACGGTGTCTACACCTTCACTCTGACGGCTGCAGACGGCAAGAAAACCAAGGTACAGGCGCGTTATTCGTTCCTTTACCACCGCATCGGCAACGAGTGGAAGATTCTCAACCACCACTCTTCGGCCATGCCGGAAGTACAGCCTGAATATCAGGTCAGCCGTTGATCGACTGTCTATTCAAGGCAGAAACAAAAAATCCGGAGCCAGTGCTCCGGATTTTTTTGTCTTTCTGAATTATCACGCTTCAGCGTTGGCACCGTTGACCTTGCGGCAATGAACAAGCGCATCGCGGATCATGAAGTTGACCAGCGTCGGCGACACGCCCAGTTCCTTGGCGATGTCCTTTTGTGGCACGCCGTGCAGACGGTACATCTCGAACGCGTAGCGGGTGCGGGGCGGCAGTTCGGTCAGGGCGTCGGCAATTTTCTCCAGGCTGGAGAAGTTGATGTGCGAGGTTTCCGGCGATGCACCCTGAATGACCACATTCAGCCCCTCGGCCTCGGGGCCAGTGTATTTCTGTTCCAGCGCCTGTTTGCGGTAATGATCGATGGCCAGATTGCGCACGATCTGAAACAGGTAACTGAGCTGGGCCTTGAAAGTCAGCGTGGCTTGAGGTGCCGAGCGCAGTCTGAAAAAGGCGTCCTGCACTACGTCCTCGGCCCGGGACCGGCAACCCACGATGCGCGCCGCGATTTTGACCAGCAGCAAGTAGTTGTCGACGAATGCCTGGAGTAATGGTGAGTCGCACTTACTTGTGATTACGTGTTCCGTCATGGAATTCACCTTGCTGCTTGAACAATTGAGGGGGAGGGCCGCAGGAGGTGCAGCGCCGTCACATGGGGCAACAAATTAGCCTTAATGATAATTATTGTCAAATGCGAAAGCCAATCAGCGCACTTTAACAGTGCGGCCTCGTCAGGCGCGCTCTCGCGACGCGCATCTCCACTAATTATTTGCAGACGCCATCCGTTCTCATTGGTGACAGGCCCGACCACGGTTGCGGCCAGGGAATACCTCAGGAGAACCCCATGCGCTTCGATCACGCGCAACGCCGCTTTCACATCCGCGCCAACAGACGGACGGTTCAGATATGAGTACGTCCGTGAGCCTGACGCTGTTCTGCCTGCCTTTTTCCGGCGCCAGCGCGATGTTCTACAGCCCCTGGCGGCGCAAATTGCCGGAGTGGCTGAATGTACGGCCTCTGGAGCCTCCCGGTCGCGGCATGCGTATGGACGAGGCGTTGCAGACCGATATCGTGCAACTGGCCAACCGTCTGGCCGACGAAATCAGCGCCGAGCTGGACAAGCCCTATGCGTTGTTTGGCCACAGTCTGGGCGGGCTGCTGGCCTTTGAGCTGGCGCACGCCTTGCGCGAGCGCGGTCTGCCCGCACCGCTGGCGCTGTTCGCATCAGCGACTGCTGGTCCGGTGCGCCGCGATGTCAGCGAATACGTCGCCGCCAAGACCGATGCGCAACTGATCGATCGGCTGCGCACGCTCAAGGGCACCAGCGAAAACGTCATCGCCAATCAGGAGCTCATGCAGTTGATGCTGCCGATCCTGCGCGCCGATTTTCTGCTCTGCGGCAGCTTTGTGTATGGCGTGCGCGAGCCACTCGGCGTGCCGATCCATGTATTTGGCGGCAAGCAGGACAGCATCAGCGTCGAGGAACTGCTCGACTGGCAGGAAGAGACCCGCACCGGATTCTCTTTGGACATGTTCGAGGGCCATCACTTTTATCTGGTCGACGAGCAAACACAGCTGCTCCGTCTGCTGCGGCGCTATTGCGAACAGCACCTGGCCCGCTGGCGCAACAGCACCTCACGGCAAATGAACCGGGCCGCCGGTTGACCCTGTTTGCCTCGCGCGCGGCCTCTCTGCAGGGCGCGTGTCTTTTTTTGAAATTCAGATCTTATCTGGCACGCCGAATCTAGCAGGAACTCCATCATGGATGCGTTTGAACTCCCCGACACTCTGGCCCAGGCTCTTCAGCGTCGCGCCTTGCACACGCCGGATCGGCTGGCGCTGCGTTTCCTCACCGACGAGAAAGACCAGGGACTGGTGTTGACCTACCGTGACCTGGACCTGCGCGCGCGGACCATCGCTGCTGCGCTGCAACGTCAAGCCGTGCCGGGTGATCGGGCAACTCTGCTGTTTCACAGTGGGCCGGACTATGTCGCTGCGTTTTTCGGCTGCCTGTACGCCGGGGTCATTGCGGTGCCGGCTTACCCGCCGGAATCCAATCGTCGTCATCATCAGGAACGGCTGCTGTCGATCATCGCCGATGCCGAGCCACGGCTGGTACTGACCGGTTCCGACCTGCAGCCCGCCTTGCTGCAGATGGATGAGCTGGCTGCTGCCGATGCCCCGCAACTGCTCTGCGTCGATACGCTGGACAGTGCGTCTGCCGACAATTGGCAGGGGCCACAATTGCAGGCCGACGACATCGCTTTCCTGCAATACACCTCGGGCTCAACCGCCTTGCCCAAGGGCGTGCAGGTCAGCCATGGCAACCTGGTTGCCAACGAACTGTTGATTCGTCATGGCTTCGGCATCGACGTCAATCCGGACGACGTGATCGTCAGCTGGCTGCCGCTGTACCACGACATGGGCCTGATCGGCGGCTTGTTGCAGCCGATTTTCAGTGGCGTTCCGTGCATCCTGATGGCCCCCGCTTACTTCCTCACGCGGCCATTGCGCTGGCTGGAAGCTATCAGCGAATACGGCGGCACCATCAGCGGCGGGCCCGACTTTGCCTACCAGCTGTGCAGCGCGCGGGTCAGTGATTCGGCGCTGGAGCGGCTCGACCTGAGTCGCTGGCGCGTGGCGTATTCCGGCTCCGAGCCTATCCGCGAAGACAGCCTGAATGCGTTTGCCGAGAAGTTCGCCAGTTGCGGCTTCACGCCTGACAGCTTCATGGCCTCCTATGGGCTGGCCGAAGCCACGCTATATGTAGCGGGTGGCAAACGCGGCAAAGGCATTCCTTCGCTGCGTTTGAATGCGCAGGCGCTGGCGCGCAATGTGGCAGAGTTGGGCGACGGTCAGCCAGTCATGAGCTGCGGCACCGGCCAGCCGGGGCATGGCGTATTGATTGCCGACCCCGCCACCCTGCAAGTGCTGGACGAAAACCGTATCGGCGAAGTATGGGCCAGTGGGCCGAGCATCGCCCACGGTTACTGGCGCAACCCTGAAGCCACCGCCAAGGCGTTCGTCCAGCATGACGGCCAGACTTGGCTGCGTACCGGCGACCTGGGCTTTCAGCGGCATGGCGAGTTGTACATCACCGGTCGTTTGAAAGACATGCTGATCGTCCGTGGCCACAACCTGTACCCGCAGGACATCGAGAAAGTCGTCGAGCGCGAGGTCGATGTGGTGCGCAAAGGCCGTATTGCGGCATTTGCGGTCAATCAGGACGGTAGCGAAGGCATTGGGATCGCTGCCGAAGTGAGCCGCAGCGTGCAGAAAATACTGTCCGCCGAGGCGCTGATCAAGATCATTCGCCAAGCCGTTGCCGAGGCGTTTCAAGAAGCGCCGAGCGTTGTGGTGTTGCTCAATCCGGGCGCTCTGCCCAAAACTTCCAGTGGCAAGTTGCAACGTTCGGCCTGCCGCACGCGTCTGGCCGATGGCAGCCTGGACAGTTACGCGGTGTTTCCCGCGAACAATACAACGCATCAAAACCGGACCCTGAGCACAGGATCGGACCTGCAAGCTCAGATCGCCAGCGTCTGGTGCGAGCATTTGCAATGTGAGCAGATCAGCGCCGACGATCATTTCTTCCTGCTGGGCGGCAACTCCATCGTCGCCACTCAGGTAGTGGCCCGTTTGCGTGAAACGCTGGGCATCGACCTGAACCTGCGCCTGCTGTTTGAGGCGCCGACGCTGGCCGCCTTTGCGGCGCAGATCGAAGCGCTTCAAATCGCCGCATCGCAAGGCGACAGCCAGACGCAGAACGCTATCGTCCGCCTGCCCGGCAACGAGCATCTGCCACAATCGCTGGCACAGAACCGCCTGTGGTTCCTTTGGCAACTTGACCCGCAAAGCAGCGCCTACAACATTCCCGGTGGTCTGTACCTGCGTGGCGAACTGGACACCACGGCGTTGCGTACCAGCTTCCAGCGCCTGATCGAGCGCCATGAATCGCTGCGTACGCGCTTCTACGAGCATGACGGTGTCGCCCTGCAGCGCATCGACGCGCCCGGTGAGTTCCATTTCGACACTCTGGATATAAGCGACCTGCCGAGCGACGAACGCCAGACGCGTGCGCTGGCGATCCGCGAAGAGCAGGCGCGTCTGCCATTCGATCTGCAAAACGGCCCGTTGCTGCGCGTTACGCTGCTGCGACTGGACGAGGAAGAGCATCAGTTGCTGGTCACGCTGCACCACATCATTGCCGATGGCTGGTCGCTGAATGTGCTGATCGACGAATTCTCGCGGCTCTATGCGTCGGCTGTTCAGGGGCAGCCACTGGAACTGGCACCTCTGCCACTGCGTTACGCCGACTATGGCCAATGGCAGCGCGAATGGCTGGCAAACGGCGAGGCCGAGCGCCAGCTCGACTACTGGAAGCAGCAACTGGGCGATGAGCAGCCAACCCTGGAATTGAGCACTGATCGTCCGCGCTCGGCACATCAGCAGCACAGCGCTTCGCGTTACAGCCTGCGCCTGAGTGCCGAGCTGAGCGCCGCCGTACGCAACACCGCGCAAGCCTGGCAATCAACGTCGTTCATGCTCTTGCTGGCGGGCTTCCAGGCCTTGTTGCATCGCTACAGCGGGCAGACCGACATTCGCATCGGCGTGCCCGGTGCCAACCGTCCTCGTCATGAAACCCAGGGCCTGATCGGCTTCTTCATCAACACCCTGGTGCTGCGTGCGCAACTCGATCCGCGCCTGCCGTTTTCCACACTGCTGGCCCAGACCCGCCAGGCCGCGCTGGACGCTCAGGCGCATCAGGACGTGCCGTTCGAACAACTGGTCGAAGCGTTTCCGCAGGCCCGCGAACACGGGCTGTTTCAAGTCATGTTCAACCACCAGCAACGCGACCTCGGCGCATTGCGTCGCCTGCCGGGGCTGCTCGCCGAAGAACTGCCGTGGCACAGCCGCGAGGCCAAGTTCGACCTGCAACTTCACAGCGAGGAAGACCGTAACGGTCGCCTCAACCTGTCCTTCGATTACGCCGACGAGCTGTTCGAGCGCGACACCATCGTGCGTCTGGCGCGGCACTACGTTCAGTTGCTGACCCAGGTCAGTCAGCAGGCGCAGGTTGCGCTGGGCGACGTGCAATTACTTGGCGCTGACGAGCTGTCCGAACAGGCGCAGTGGAGCGCTGCCGCCTGCACGCCTGCACACGTCTGGCTGCCTGAAATGCTGGAGCGTCAGGCGCTGCAAACCCCGGAACGCATCGCGTTGGTGTGGGAGGGCGGCAGCCTCGATTTCGCCAGCCTGCATGCCCAGGCCAACCGTCTGGCGCATTACCTGCGCGACAAGGGCGTCGGCCCGGACGTCAAGGTGGCAATCGCCGCCGAGCGCTCGCCGCAACTGTTGATCGGTCTGTTGGCAATCCTCAAGGCCGGGGGCGCCTACGTGCCGCTGGACCCGGATTACCCGATTGAACGACTGGCCTACATGCTGCAAGACAGCGGTGTTGAGCTGCTGTTGACCCAGAGCCATCTGCTCGGCGACCTGCCGAGCGCAGACGGGGTCTGCACGGTTGCGATGGACATGCTGCACCTGGACAGCTGGCCGGTCAGCGCGCCGGGCCTGCATTTGAGCGGCGACAATCTCGCGTACGTGATTTACACCTCCGGCTCCACCGGTCAGCCCAAAGGCGTCGGCAACACCCACGCGGCACTGGTCGAGCGCCTGCAATGGATGCAGGACACTTATGGGCTGGATGAAAGCGACGTGCTGATGCAGAAGGCACCGATCAGCTTTGACGTGTCGGTCTGGGAATGCTTCTGGCCGCTGATTACCGGTTGCCGCCTGCTACTGGCAGGCCCCGGCGAACACCGCGACCCGCATCGCATCGCGCAACTGGTCAACGAGCACGGTGTGACCACGCTGCACTTTGTGCCGCCCCTGTTGCAGCTGTTTGTCGACGAGCCGCTGGCGCAGCAATGCACCAGCCTGCGTCGCCTGTTCTCTGGCGGCGAAGCGTTGCCGAGCGAACTGCGCAACCGGGTGCTGGAGCATCTGCCGGGCGTACAACTGCACAACCGTTATGGCCCGACCGAAACTGCAATCAACGTCACCCATTGGCAATGTCAGGTTAGCGACGGCCTGCGTTCACCGATTGGTCGTCCGCTGGGTAACGTGCTGTGCCGGGTGCTGGACAGCGAGCTCAACCCGCTGCCGCGTGGGGTTGCCGGGGAACTGTGCATCGGTGGCATCGGCTTGGCGCGTGGCTACCTGAATCGTCCGGGCCTGACCGCCGAACGCTTTGTCGCCGATCCGCTGGGCCAGCCGGGTGAGCGCTTGTACCGCACCGGCGACCTGGTGCGCTGGGCCGCTGACGGTGCGCTGGAATATCTTGGGCGTCTGGATCAGCAGGTCAAACTGCGTGGCTTCCGCGTCGAACCGCAGGAGATCGAAGCCCGTCTGCTGACCCAGCCGGGTGTTGGTCATGCTGCCGTGCTGGTGCGCGAAACCGCTGCGGGCCCGCAACTGATCGGTTACTACACCGCCGAAGCCGGGCAGGACGCTCAGGCCGAGCGCATCAAATCGGCGCTGGCTCTGGAACTGCCGGATTACATGGTCCCGGCGCAGCTGGTGCGCCTCGACAGCATGCCGCTGAGCCCGATTGGCAAGCTGGATCGACGCGCCTTGCCCGAGCCGCAATGGCAGACTCGCGAGCATGTCGAGCCGCAAACCGACCTGCAAAAGCAGATCGCCGCTGTCTGGCGCCAAGTGCTGGGCGTGCCGCGCGTCGGCCTGCGCGACGACTTTTTCGAGCTGGGTGGGCACTCGTTGCTGGCCACGCAGATCATTTCCCGCGTGCGTCAGGCCTGCGATATCGATTTGCCGTTGCGTGCGCTGTTCGAAGCCAGCGAGCTGGGCGCGTTTGTCGAACAGGTTCAAACCATTCAGCTGTCGGGCGAACGCAGCAGCCTGCAACCGATCGCCCGTGTCGACCGCAGTCAACCGGTGCCGCTGTCTTATTCCCAACAGCGTATGTGGTTCCTCTGGCAGATGGAACCGGACAGCCCAGCGTACAACGTCGGCGGCATGGCACGCCTGAACGGCGTGCTCGATATCGAACGTTTCGAAGCCGCGCTGCAAGCCTTGATCCTGCGCCACGAAACCCTGCGCACCACCTTCCCGAGCGTCAACGGCGTAGCGTGCCAGAAGGTCAGTGAACAGACCGGCCTGCGCGTGCAATGGCAGGATTACTCAGCGCTGCCTGCCGAGCTTCGTCAGCAGCGCCTTCAGGCACTGGCCGACAGCGAGGCGCATCAGCCTTTTGATCTGGAGACCGGTCCGCTGCTGCGTGCCTGTCTGGTCAAGGCGGCTGATCTTGAGCATTACTTCGTTCTGACCCTGCACCATATCGTCACCGAAGGCTGGGCGATGGACATTTTCGCTCGCGAACTGGGCCTGCTCTACGAAGCATTTCTGCAAGGCAAGCCGTCGCCGCTGGAACCGCTGGCGGTGCAATATCTGGATTACAGTGTCTGGCAGCGTCAGTGGATGGAGGCGGGCGAGCGCCAGCGCCAGCTGGATTACTGGACCGCGCAGTTGGGTAACGAGCATCCGCTGCTGGAACTGCCCGCTGACCGGCCACGCCCAGCGGTACAAAGTCATCAGGGCGAACTGTACCGTTTCGACCTGAATCCCGAACTGGCCGCCAAAGTCCGCGCGTTCAACGCCCGCAATGGCTTGACCCTGTTCATGACCATGACCGCCACACTGGCAGTGCTGCTCTACCGTTACAGCGGCCAGAATGACCTGCGCATCGGTGCGCCGGTGGCCAACCGCATCCGTCCGGAAAGCGAAGGGCTGATTGGCGCGTTTCTCAACACCCAGGTGCTGCGCGTGCAGCTTGACGGGCAAATGAGCGTTGCGCAGCTGTTCGAACAGGTTCGTCACACCGTCATTGAAGGCCAGTCGCATCAGGACCTGCCGTTCGATCATCTGGTCGAAGCCCTGCAACCGCCACGCAGCGCGGCCTACAACCCGCTGTTCCAGGTGATGTGCAACGTGCAGCGCTGGGAATTCCAGCAAAGTCGCGAGCTGGCGGGCATGACCGTTGACTATCTGGTCAACGATGCGCGTGCCACCAAATTCGACCTCAACCTGGAGGTCACCGAGCTGGATCACCGCCTGGGTTGCTGCCTGACCTACAGCACCGATCTGTTCGACGAGCCGCGCATCGCGCAAATGGCCGAGCACTGGCTGAACCTGCTACAAGCACTGCTCGCCGACCCGCAACAGCGCCTGAGTGAACTGCCGCTGTTGCAGGACGCCGAACGTCAGCAACTGCTCGACAGCCTCGGCGTCGAAGCCGGCGAACAACGGCTTGATCAGTGCATTCACAGCCTGTTCGCCGAACAGGCCCGGCTGCGCGCAGATGCGCCTGCGTTGACCTTTGCCGGGGAAACCCTGAGCTACGCCGAGCTGGACGGCCGCGCCAACCAACTGGCCGGAATGCTGCGCCAGCGCGGCGTCGGCCCGCAGGTTCGCGTCGGCCTGGCGCTGCCACGTTCGCTGGATATGGTTGTCGGCCTGCTGGCGATCCTCAAGGCCGGTGGTGCCTACGTGCCACTGGACCCGGAATATCCGTTGGAACGCCTGCACTACATGATCGAAGACAGCGGCGTCGGCCTGCTGTTGAGCGACCGTGCGCTGTTTGCCGCGCTGGGCGAGCTGCCTGCCGGTGTGGCCCGCTGGTGCCTGGAAGACGATCAGCCGCTGCTGGCGTCTTTCTCAACCGATGAACTGCCGTTTATCAGCCTGCCGCAGCATCAGGCTTACCTGATTTACACCTCCGGTTCGACCGGCAAGCCCAAAGGCGTGGTGGTGTCCCACGGTGAAATCGCCATGCATTGTCAGGCGGTGATTCGTCGCTTCGACATGCAGCCCGATGACTGCGAACTGCATTTCTATTCGATCAACTTCGATGCCGCCACTGAGCGTCTGCTGGTGCCGCTGCTCAGTGGTGCGCGCGTGGTATTGCGCGCCCAAGGGCAGTGGGATGCCGAAGAAATCTGCACGCTGATTCGCCAGCAGCAGGTCAATATTCTCGGCTTCACCCCCAGCTATGGCAGCCAGTTGGCGCAGTGGCTGGCCACTCAAGGCCAGACCTTGCCGGTGCGCATGTGCATCACCGGCGGTGAAGCGCTGACCGGTGAACACTTGCAGCGTATTCGCGCAGTCTTCCAGCCGGAACTGTTGTTCAACGCCTATGGCCCGACCGAAACCGTGGTCATGCCGTTGGCCAGCCTGGCCCCGCAGCAATTGGAAGAGGGCGAAGCCAGCGTACCGATCGGTCGTGTGGTCGGGGCGCGGGTTGCCTATATTCTCGACGCCGATCTGGCCCTGGTGCCACAGGGCGCGAGCGGCGAACTGTATATCGGCGGTGCCGGTCTGGCGCAGGGCTACCATCAGCGCCCCGGCATGAGCGCCGAGCGCTTTGTGGCCGACCCGTTTGCCAGCAACGGCGGGCGTCTGTATCGAACCGGCGACCTGGTGCGCCAGCGCGCCGATGGGCTGGTGGAATATCTGGGGCGTATCGACCATCAGGTGAAGATTCGTGGCTTCCGTATCGAACTGGGGGAAATCGAAACCCGTTTGCTGGAACACGAAGCCATCCGCGAAGCCGTGGTGCTGGCGCTGGACACGCCGTCGGGCAAGCAACTGGCGGGTTATCTGGTCAGTGATGTGGCCGGGCAGGGCGACGAGCAGCAGGCGCAATTGCGTGAATCGCTCAAGTCGCACCTCAAGGCGCAACTGCCGGATTACATGGTGCCAACTCACCTGATCCTGCTCGACAGCATGCCGCTGACCGCCAACGGCAAGCTCGACCGACGCGCATTGCCTGCACCGGACCCGGAACTCAATCGTCAGCATTACGTAGCCCCTGCCAGTGAACTGGAGCAACAGCTGGCAGCGATCTGGTGTGCGGTGCTGAATGTGGAGAAAGTCGGCCTCAACGACAACTTCTTCGAACTGGGCGGCGATTCGATCCTGTCGATTCAGGTGGTCAGCCGGTCGCGTCAGGTGGGTATTCATTTCAGCCCGCGTGATCTGTTCCAGCACCAGACCGTGCAGACCCTGGCCGCCGTGGCGACCGCCAGCGAACTGATTCAGGCCGAACAGGGCCTGCTGCAAGGCGCATCCGCGCTGACGCCGATCCAGCACTGGTTCTTCGACACGCCGATTCCCGAGCGTCAGCACTGGAACCAGTCGCTGGTGCTGGAGCCGCTCACTGCACTCGACCCGCGTCTGCTGGAGCAGGCACTGCGGGCGCTGCTCGAACAGCATGACGCCCTGCGCCTGAGCTTCACCGGGCAAAACGGCAAATGGCAGGCTGAACACCGTGCAGTGACGGCAGAAACCCTGTTGATACAGGCGCAGGTCGCCGACATGGCCGAATGTGCCGCGCTGTACGCCGACACCCAGCGCAGCCTCGACCTGCAAAACGGCCCGCTGTTGCGCGCCTTGCTGGTCGATGGTCCGCAGGGTCAGCAACGTCTGCTGATGGTCATTCACCATCTGGTGGTCGATGGCGTTTCGTGGCGGGTGCTGCTCGACGATTTGCAAACGGCCTATCGACAGTTGAGCGAAGCAACGCCAGTGCGCTTTGCCGCCAAGACCAGTGCGTTCCGTGACTGGGCCGCACGTTTGCAGGCCTACGCGGGTAACGAATCGTTACGTGAAGAGCTGCACGTATGGCAGCGTCAGCTTGGCGGTCCTTTGGCGCAGTTGCCGTGCCACAACCCGCAGGGTGGCCAGCAGAATCGTCATGCGCAAACCGTCAGCGTGCGGCTGGATGCCGAACGTACCCGACAACTGCTGCAACAGGCACCCAGCGCATACCGCACTCAGGTCAACGACCTGCTGCTGACGGCGCTGGCGCAAGTGGTCTGCCGCTGGAGCGGGCAACCATCGACGCTGGTCCAGCTGGAAGGGCACGGCCGCGAAACCCTGTTTGACGACATCGACCTGACCCGCACGGTCGGCTGGTTCACCAGCGCTTATCCGCTGCGCCTCACGCCAGCAGTGGCTGGCGATGCAGCGCCGGGGGAGTCGATCAAGGCGATCAAGGAGCAGCTGCGCCAGGTGCCGCACAAAGGCCTGGGCTATGGCGTGCTGCGCTATCTGGCCGACAGTGCCAGCAAAGCCGCCATGCAGGCGCTGCCGGTGGCACCGATCACCTTCAACTACCTCGGTCAGTTCGACCAGAGCTTCGCCAGCGATGCGTTGTTCCGTCCGCTGGAAGAGTCAGCGGGCGCGGCCCACGATCCGCATGCGCCGCTGCCCAACGAGCTGAGCATCGACAGCCAGGTGTATGGCGGCGAATTGCTGCTGCGCTGGACTTTCAGTGCCGAGCGTTATCAACCCGCCGCCATCGAAGCGCTGGCGCAGGATTACCTGGCCCGGTTGCAGGCGCTGATTGCCCATTGCCTGAGCGATGGCAGCGGTGGCCTGACGCCTTCGGACTTCCCGCTGGCCGATCTGGATCAGGCGCAACTCGACGCACTGCCGGTCGCTGCGACGCACATCGAGGACGTCTACCCGCTGACACCAATGCAGGAGGGCATGCTGCTGCACACCCTGCTGGAACCGGGCACCGGCCTGTATTACATGCAGGACCGCTATCGCATCAACAGCGCGCTCGATCCAGAGCGTTTTGCCCAGGCCTGGCAGGCGGTGATCGCCCGTCATGAAGCGCTGCGCGCCTCGTTCTGCTGGGACATCGGCGAAACCATGCTGCAGGTCATCCACAAGCCGGGTAGCACGCCGATTGATTATCTGGACTGGCGTGACGTACCGGAGGACCAGCAGGAGCCGCGTTTGCAGGCCTTGCTCAAGTCCGAGCGCGAGGCCGGTTTCAACCTGCTCGATCAGCCGCCGTTCCACCTGCGTCTGATTCGCGTCGATGAAGCGCGCTACTGGTTCATGATGAGCAACCACCACATCCTCATCGATGCCTGGTGCCGTTCGCTGCTGATGAACGACTTCTTCGATATCTACACTGCGCTGGGCGAAGGTCGTGAAGCACAACTGACGCCTGCACCGCGTTATCGCGACTACATTGGCTGGCTGCAACGCCGTGGCCTGGCGCAGGCGCGTGACTGGTGGCAAGACAACCTGCGCGGCTTCGAACGGCCGACGCCGATCCCCAGCGACCGGCCGTTCCTGCGTGAACATGCGGGCGACAGCGGCGGCATGGTCGTGGGCGATTGCTATACCCGTCTCGATGAAGGCGACGGCGCACAACTGCGCGAGCTGGCGCAGCAGCATCAACTGACCGTTAACACCTTCGCCCAGGCAGCGTGGGCCTTGACCCTGCGGCGCCTGAGCGGTGATCGCGACGTGGTGTTCGGCGTCACGGTGGCCGGTCGTCCGGTGGAGCTGCCACAAATGCAGCGCACCGTTGGGCTGTTTATCAACACCATCGCGCTGCGCGTCGGCATGCCCGGCGACGATCAGCGTTGCAGCGTGCGCCAGTGGCTGAGCCAGTTGCTGGACAGCAACATGCAACTGCGCGAGTACGAATACCTGCCGCTGGTGACCATTCAGGAGAACAGCGAACTGCCCAAAGGCCAGCCGCTGTTCGACAGCCTGTTCGTGTTCGAGAATGCGCCGGTGGAAGTTTCGGTGCTCGACCGTGCACAAAGCCTCAACGCCACGTCGGATTCCGGCCGCACCCACACCAACTATCCGCTGACGGCCGTCTGCTATCCGGGCGATGATCTGGGCCTGCACCTGTCTTACGACCAGCGTTATTTCGATGAGTCCACCGTGCAGAACATGCTCGGCGAGTTCAAGCGTCTGCTGCTGGCGCTGATCGAGGGCTTCCACGGCGACATGAGCGAACTGGCACTGGTCAGCGAGCAGGAGCGCACGTTCCTGATCGAGGACTGCAACCAGAGCGAGCACGCGTACCCGCTGGATAAAAGCTACGTCGAACTGTTCGAAGCGCAGGTCGAAGCACATCCGCAGCGCATTGCGGTCAGTTGCCTGGATCGCCAGCTCAGTTATGCCGAGCTGAATATTGCCAGCAACCGTCTGGGCCATGCCCTGATCGAGGCCGGTGTCAGTTTCGATCAGCCGGTTGCCTTGCTCGCCGAGCGTGGCGTTGAACTGCCGGGCATGATCATCGGCAGCTTCAAGGCCGGTGGCGGTTACCTGCCGCTGGACCCGGCGCTGCCCGATTCGCGACTGAGCGGCATCATCGGCCAGAGCGGCACGCCGCTGCTGGTGTGCAGCGCGCAATGTCTGGAACAGGGCAGGGCGCTACTTGAAGCGCTGACCGAGTCCGCTCGTCCGCAGTTGCTGGTTTGGGAAACTGTGCAGCAGCGCGAATCAGCGCAGCACAACCCCGGCCGCTACAGCGCACCGGACAACCTCGCTTACGTGATCTTCACCTCCGGCTCCACCGGGCTGCCGAAGGGCGTGATGGTCGAGCAGCGCGGCATGCTCAACAACCAGTTGAGCAAGGTGCCGTACCTGAGCCTGAGCGAAAGAGATGTCATCGCCCAGACCGCTTCGCAGAGTTTCGACATCTCGGTCTGGCAGTTCCTCGCTGCGCCGCTGTTTGGCGCGCGGGTGGACATTGTGCCGAACGACATCGCCCGCGACCCGCAGGCCTTGTTGGCGCATGTGCAGGCCCAGCGCATCAGCGTGCTGGAAAGCGTGCCGTCGCTGATAACCGGCCTGCTCGCCGAGCAACAGGCAACGCTCGACAGCCTGCGCTGGATGCTGCCGACCGGCGAAGCCATGCCGCCCGAGCTGGCCAGCCAGTGGCTGCAACGCTACCCGCAGATCGGGCTGGTGAATGCCTATGGCCCGGCTGAGTGTTCCGACGACGTGGCGTTCTTCCGCGTTGATGCAGCGTCCACACGCAGCGCTTATCTGCCGATCGGTTCGCCGACCGACAACAACCGCCTGTACCTGCTCGACGAGGCGCTGGACCTCGTGCCGCTGGGCGCAGTGGGTGAGCTGTGCGTGGCCGGGGCCGGGGTCGGTCGTGGTTATGTCGCTGATCCCTCGCGCAGCGTGCCGGTGTTCGTGCCGCATCCGTTCGGTGCACCGGGCGAGCGTCTATACCGCACAGGTGACCTGGCGCGGCGGCGCAAGGACGGCGTGCTGGAATACGTCGGCCGGGTCGACCATCAGGTGAAGATTCGCGGTTATCGCATCGAGCTGGGCGAAATCGAAACCCGCTTGCTGGAGCATTCGGCGATCCGCGAGACGGTGGTACTGGCCGTCGACGGTCCGCTGGGCAAAGTGCTGGCGGCCTATCTGGTGCCAAGCGCTGCCACGCAGGATCCCGATGCGCTGCGAGACGAGCTGAAAAACCACCTCAAAGCCAGCCTGCCGGACTACATGGTGCCTGCGCATCTGGTGATTCTGGAGGCCATGCCACTGACGCCGAACGGCAAGCTTGACCGCAAGGCCTTGCCTGCGCCGGACGTCAGTCAGGCGCAGCAGGAATACCTCGCGCCGCAGACCGAGATGGAGCAGCAACTGGCGACCATCTGGGCCGATGTGCTCAAGGTCGAGCGGGTGGGCATTACCGACAACTTCTTCGAGTTGGGAGGGCACTCGCTGCTCGCTACCCAGGTCGTCACCCGTGCGCAGAAGCTGTTGCAGCGCAACGTGCCATTGCGGGCGATGTTCGAATTCAACACCGTTCAGGCGTTGGCCGAGCATCTGCAAAGCCTTGGCGGAGCGCAGGTTGACGAGCAGAAATTCGACCGTCTGGCGGACTTGATGGCGGAACTGGAAGGGCTCTGATCGGCCTCTCGTCGGCGCGCTGGCGTTGCGGATAAAAAACTCGTTACCGGGTGTAAATCCGCAGCTCGCTGGCGCGTTTTCAAGGGAAGGAATAAACGCCTGAACCCGCATGGCCAACCGTCATGCATCAGGTCATTCAACCAGCGTATTGAGGGTTGCACAGATGTCAGTTGCTACCAGGCTTATCGATGATCAGTTGACACGGGTTGCCCCGGCAGCGGCTGAAACGCTCTACCAATTCGAAGAGTCGCCATTGCTGGCCCGGCAAAATCGCCAGGAATCCAATGCGCGCAGTTACCCGCGGCGTATCCCGCTGGCGCTCAAGCGAGCCAAGGGCATTCACGTCGAGGACGTCGAAGGGCGGCGCTTCATCGATTGCCTGGCAGGCGCGGGCACGCTGGCGTTGGGGCATAACCATCCAGTGATCATCGAAGCGATTCAGCAGGTGATCAGTGATGAGTTGCCGCTGCACACCCTGGATCTGACCACGCCAGTCAAAGACCAGTTCGTTCAGGACCTGTTCGGCCTGCTGCCGCAACAACTGGCCAACGACGCGAAGATCCAGTTCTGTGGCCCGACCGGCACCGATGCGGTGGAAGCCGCGCTGAAACTGGTACGCACTGCCACTGGACGCAGCACGGTGCTGTCGTTTCAGGGCGGTTATCACGGCATGAGCCAGGGCGCGTTGAGCCTGATGGGCAGCCTGGGGCCGAAAAAGCCGCTCGGCGCGTTGCTCGGCACAGGCGTGCAGTTTCTGCCGTACCCCTATGATTACCGCTGCCCGTTCGGGCTTGGCGGCGAACAGGGCGTGCGCGCCAACCTGCATTATCTGGAGAACCTGCTCAACGACCCGGAAGCCGGTGTGCAGTTGCCTGCAGCGGTCATTCTTGAAGTGGTGCAGGGCGAGGGCGGGGTCATTCCTGCTGACCTTGACTGGTTGCGCGGCGTGCGGCGTATTACTGAAAAGGCCGGTGTGGCGCTGATTGTCGATGAAATCCAGAGCGGTTTTGCCCGCACCGGCAAGATGTTCGCCTTCGAACACGCCGGGATTATCCCGGACGTCGTGGTCATGTCCAAAGCCATCGGCGGCAGCCTGCCGCTGGCGGTGGTGGTTTATCGGTCATGGCTCGACACCTGGCTGCCGGGCGCCCACGCCGGAACTTTCCGTGGCAACCAGATGGCGATGGCTACCGGTTCGGCGGTAATGCGCTATCTTCAGGAACACAATATTTGCGAGCACGCGACAGCGATGGGCGCGCGTCTGTCCAGGCACTTGCATGCCTTGCAGCGTGACTTCCCGCAACTGGGCGATATTCGCGGGCGCGGGCTGATGCTGGGTGTCGAGCTGGTCGATCCGGCCGGTGTGCGCGATGCGCAGGGTCATCCGCCGGTATTTGCCCGTCTGGCCCCTCTGGTCCAGCGCGAATGCCTCAAGCGCGGGCTGATTCTGGAACTGGGTGGTCGACACGGCAGCGTAGTGCGCTTCCTGCCACCGCTGGTGATCACCGCCGAGCAGGTCGACGAAGTGGCCGAAATCTTTGGTCGCGCACTCAACGCCGCTGTCGCACAGCTTTAATTTTTCGACGTAGCGATACGTTCAATCCCTATAGCTGCTATGAATTGGCACAGCAGCACTGAACCAACACGGAGAGCAGCAATGACTTCAGTATTCGATCGGGAAGACAGCGTCTTTCAAGTTGTGGTCAACCACGAAGAACAGTATTCGATCTGGCCCGACTACAAAGCCATCCCCAACGGCTGGCGCACCGTTGGCAAAAGCGGCTTCAAGAAAGAGTGCCTGGCCTACATCGAAGAAGTCTGGACCGACATGCGCCCCCTGAGCCTGCGCCAGAAAATGGAAGCCCAGACGGCCTGATTGAGTGTTATACACAAGTCCTGTGGGAGCGAGCTTGCTCGCGAAGAGGCCGGTACAGCCTTGACTATCGTGCGACGCTCCGCGTCGTCATGCCGTTCTGGACGCTCCGCGTCCTCTTTGCGACGCAGAGCGTCGCAACCTGCATTCCCACGCTGGAGCGTGCGGAACGATAATCTCAACTATCGTGCCGATGCTCCGCGCGGCTATCGTGCGACGCAGAGCGTCGCGACCTGCATTCCCCACGCTGGAGCGTGAGCAACGATAAGCTCACCCCTTGCCAGCCAGCACCTCGATAACCCCCTGAATATCCCCTTGCAACTCCGCCAGCGGATCAGCGCCATCAATCCCCAACACCAGCAACGTGCTGCCTGCCGCTTCAATTGCAGACTTCACCGCTTCTGGCGGCTGACGATGATCAAGCACCAGCGCCACGTCGTTATCCTTGAGGGTCGCGCTCAGTTTGCTCAATGCCTCGGGCGTCCACTGTTCGTCGGTCAGCACCTGGCTGTCGATCAGCTCCAGATTCAGCCCGCTGATCAGGTAGCCGAAGCGGTCTGACAAACTCACCACACTTAAATTGTCGGCACCGGCCAGTGCCGCTTCGCTGCTGGCACTCAGCTTGAGCAGTTGCTGCTTGAACGCCGCCAGATTGGCCTCGATCTTCGGCTTCGCACTCGGTGCCAGTTGCACCAGGTCCGCCGCCAGCACATCGGCCATACGCCCCATGTTGTTGCTCGCCAGCCACGGCTGACTGTTCAGCCCGTCAGTGCCTTGGCCCGGCTGCACGGCAATCCCCGGTAAACCACCGTCCACCGGGCGGGCTGCATCAATTTCGACGATGCGAATATTACTGCGGCGTGCGTTCGGGTAAAGCGGGTCATCGGCCCAGATCGACCGCAAGCCGATTACCGCATCGGCGTTGTTCGCCAAGCCGCGCAATGCATCGGCACCGCGCCCTGTGAAGTAAGCAGTCTGGCGCGAGCCGGGCAGGTTGGCCGCGGCAGCGCGTTCCAGCATGACACCGCTGTCCTTGAGCAGAATTTCCCCCAGCCCGTAGGTAATCGGCAGGCTGGCCAGCACCCGTACCGGTTGAGCACTGTCGGCTTTGGCGTCGGCGGCATACAGGCTGTTGCTGAACAGGCCGGTCATGGCCAGCGCCAGGGTCAATGTACGTAAAGTAGGCATTTATCCAATATTCCCTTTCAGGGCGGGCAGCGTGCCGCGGGCGATGGCGGCCAGGGCAAAGGCAACGCCAGCCACCAGAATGATCGCCGCGCCGGACGGCACAGGCAGGTCGAAGACGATAGGCAGCAGAATGCCGCACAGGGTGCTGGCGGTTGCGATGGCCACTGAAATCCAGAAAAAGCCTTTCAGCGACTGGCTCAACAGGCGTGCCGCTGCCGCTGGAATTACCAGCAACGCTCCGACCAGAATTGCGCCGATGACTTTCACGGCGGCAACGGTGATCAGTGTGACCAGAATCACGAACAGGTAATCCAGCGCCTTCACTGCCACGCCGCGCACCGCAGCCAGTTGCGGATTGAAGCTGGCCAGCATGATGCGGTTGTACAACGGCAGGCTCAGGTCCATGACCAGCGAACCAACGATCAGCAACACCAGCAGGTCATTGCCGTTGACAGTCAGTACCGAGCCGAACAGCACGTTTTCCAGAATGTGCACGTTGATCTTGCCGGCCAGCACCAGCAGCAGGCTTGCGCCGAGCGCCAGGGACACCGAGAGGAACACGCCAATCAGCGTGTCCGGTGCCAGCCCGGTGCGGTTGCGCAGGTAGTTGAGGACGATACCGAACAGCAGGCAATAGCCGAACAGCGCGCCATAAGGCCCGGTGTACGGCTCGCCGAGCAGAATGCCGATGGCCACGCCGGTCAGTGCCGCATGGCCCACCGCTTCGGAGAAGAACGCAAAGCGCTTGACCACCACCAGCGTGCCCAGACCGCCCAGCACCGGACCGATCAACAGGCCCGCAAGCAGGGCGTTGACCACAAAGCCATAAGCCAGCGCCTCCGGCAGATAGCCGGATGAGGCGAGGCCCTGAATGAACAGACGAAACGTTTCGTAATCCATCACGCGACGCTCCCGTTAACAGCATCGGCAGTGCGCGGATGAGCAGAAAACAACGTCAGCAGGCGTTCCGGCGTCAGTGCTGTGGCGGCAGGCTCGTCGAACAATACGCGGCGATTGAGCCCAGTCACCTGATCCGCCAGCCGCCGTACTGCATCCAGATCGTGCTCGATCCACAGCACGGTGATACCGCTTCGGCGCCAGTCACCGAGCAGGCGCTCGAAGACTTGAATCCCTGCTTCATCCAGAGCCGACATCGGCTCATCCAGCACCAGTAATTGCGGCGCAGGAATCAGCCCCTGCGCCAGCAGCACGCGCTGCCGCTCACCACCGGACAACGCGCCCATGCGCCGCTTGCGCTTGTCCTGCATGCCGACCCGTTCCAGCGCATCGCCGATTGCTGCCGCGTAGTGTTTCGACAAGCCCATAAACGCCGGGCGTCGTTGGCACATGGCAGCCATGAAATCGTCGACGGTCATCGGCAGGCCGCGATCGAACTCCAGCGCCTGCGGCACATAGCCAATCAGGCCCGGCGCGGCAGGCCATTGCAGGCTCAATTGGCCTTGATGCGGTGTCTGCCCGAGCAGGGTCTTGATCAGCGAGCTTTTGCCACCGCCGTTCGGCCCGACCAGCGCGTGTACGCTGCCAGCGCACACGTTGAAATGCACGCGGTCGAGAATCGTTGTGCGGCCCAGAGTCAGGCTCACCTGGTTGAACTCGATGTCTGGCCCCTGGCTGACGATGTCGAGGTTCTGCGCGACAGTCATGTGCCCGACTCCTGAATGGCCCGCACCACGGTGTCGAGGTTGCCGGCCATTTCCTTCTCGTACTTGTCGGCGGTGTATTCGCCATAGGAAATGTGTGACAGCGGGTACAGCTTGACCCCGGATTCACGCTGGATGGTGTCGACGTAAGTGGACGGGAAATCCATCTCCGAGAAGATCACCTTCACGTCCAGTTCGCGCAGCTGGTCGATGGTCTTTTTCAACTGGCTCGGGCTGGGCTCGATGCCATGTGCCGGTTCCACCACTGCTGTCACTTCCAGGCCGAATTCACGCAGCAGGTAGTCGTAGGCGGCATGTACCGTGGCCACGCGCAGGTCGGCGTTGGGGGCCTTGGTCAGTTTGGCGAGGGCGTCGGCGCGCATCTGCCGCAGGCGCTTGCCATAGGCGCGGGCGTTGGCGGTGTAGGTTTTGGCGTTGTCCGGGTCCAGCTTGCCCAGCTCGCGGGCGATGTTGTTGACCTGGGCGATGGACGCGCTGATCGACAGAAAGGTGTGCGGGTTGACCACCTTGCCTGCGCCGCGTGCTGCAACCCCGGTGGCAGCCAGCAGCGGCACGTCGGCGTTGGCTTCGATGGTCTTGATGTTCGGCGTTTCACTGGCGGCGATCATGCGGTCGGCGAAATCGTCGTGGCCGACGCCATTGAGCACGATCACGTCCAGCGAACCGATGCGCTTGATGTCCTCGGCGCGCGGTTCGTAGGCATGCGGGTTGAAACCGGCCGGGATCAGCGGCACGACGTCGGCCTTGTCACCGACAATATTGCTCACGTAGCTGTAATACGGGTGCAGCGTGATGCCGATGCGCAGGCGCTTGGCCGGGTCGGCGGCGTAGCTGGACGGTGCCAGCAGGGCGGCAAACAACCCTGCCAACAGGACGCGCAGCAAGGGACGGCGTTTGAATGAAATAGGCATGGGCAAGCGGTCTTCTTTCAAAGGAATGCGAAGTTTCAGTGTGGGTGCTGACGGGTTACGCCAGCATCGAATTGCGCGACGACCTGTTTCCAGCCCGCGTCGACCAGGGCTTTGTCGCCGAGGTCGCTGACAGGTGCGATCGAGGCGCTGCGGTTGATCCAGATGTCAGGCTGGTTGTCCGAATCGATGCGCATCAGAAACGAGCCGGCCACGTTCGGCGTCTGGCTCAGGCCCAGATAGGACTGCTCGAACATTTGCCACGCGTGACCGCCACGGCTCACCGAACTGGCGTCCTGGGCGAACGGCGCAAAGCCCTCGTCACCCAGTTGTTGCGGGGTAACAGGGGTTTGCTGTTCGGTTGCCAGCAGGCGAATTTCGTCGAGGGTCACGCGCAGGTCGGCGTAGATGCCTTGTTCGGCAGCGGTCAGGTCACGTCGCGCATCAAGTTGATGGCTGGCAAGGCTGTGTGTTTCCTGAGTATCACGGTGCAGGCTGACGACTCCGGCCGCGACACCGAGGATCAGCAGGCACAGCAGCATGACGTACAGGGTTTCATGCCCGGCGCCGGCCGGGCGGACGATTTGTCGGGTTGGCGCACTCATGGGCTGGGGATGTCCGCCTGATCGATTTCCACCACATGGCCGGGGCCGGCATCGAACAGCACATAGAACTCGGAAGCCGGACGCTTGAAGGTCACGGTCGAATCCTCACCCAGCTTGCCGGGTACCAGAATGGTTTCGTCATAGCCGATCACGTCGAGGGTCACGCCCGGCGCACCACTGCCGTCGGAAAAACCGCCGGTGCAGCGAATCTGCTCGTTGTCGATCTGTTTGCATTCGCACATCGGGTTGTGCGCCAGTGCGTTGCCACTCAAGCCAAGCAGGCACAGGGCGCTGGCCGTCAGCCAGCGCAGGGAAGGGCGGGCACTCATGGTTTGGCTCCTTGTTTTTTCAGCCACGCCACGGTGGTGGGCGAAGCCTGTTGCAGCGGAATGGAAGTCTGATGCACGGCGCCGTCCCAGCCTTCCATGGTGATCCACAGGTCTGAGTCGGGGCTGGTGTTTTCGGGAATCTGCATGAACGCACTCATGCGGTAGCCACCGCCAAAGAAAATAACCCCGGCGGTGCGCAGGCTGCGTGGTTTGCCGATGCGCAGGTAAGTGGCCTTGACCCGGTCGATGCAGGCGTTGCACAGCGCGGCATTGAAGCTTTTCATGTAGCCCGACGGGCCGGACAGGCGCGGGGCTTCGTTACGGTCTTCGGCCAGACGCAGGCTCCACGGGCCGACCTGAATCTCGCCGACGTCGCGTTGGCCAAGGCCCTGATCGCCGCGATCCAGCGCGTTGTCGGAGAAGTACTTGGGCATGAAGCCCAGCGGAATCAGCACCAGCAGCACGTTGATGTGGAAACGCCATCTGTGCCAGAAACGACTCAGCGACGATGCAGGTTGTGCAACAGCGGCCTTGCTCACAGGCTGTTCTCCGGGGTGCGGGTCGCCAGTGGCGAGCGGGTGGTGTCCGGAGTCGATGCCGGGGTGAAGGTGGCCGGGCTGGTTCTGGACTCACGCTTGAGGGCATTGAGCGTCGCCAGCGCGGTGCGCTTGCTCCAGATCAGCAACCCGCTGAGCACCATCATGCTCAACAGCAGGCCGAAGAACGCCCAGATCAGCTTGATCCAGATACCGCCGAAGTCGCCGGTGTGCAGCGGGCGCATGGATTCGGTGACGAACTCCAGCTTGTTGCGGTCCGACAACAGGTGTGACGCTGCGATTTCGCCACTGTACGGGTTGATTTCGGCGGTCTGAAACATCAGCGGATACCAGCTGCGCCCGCCAACCTGCATGTTGCTGTAGGCATTGAAGGGCGGAGTGATGAAGCTGGCTTCAAGACCTGGAATTCGCTCCTTGGCGATTTCCACGGCCTTTTCCAGACTGATGGTCGGTGCCGGGCGGCCGTCGGCAGTCAGCGGCACGGCGCTGTGTGGAATGATCGAGGCAACCTGGGATTTGCTCGAGATACTGATCTGGTTATCGCCAAGAATCGCCTGAATCAAAAACCACGTGCCGGTGATGGAAATCACCGCAATGAACCAGATCGACCACACGCCGCTGAGGCGATGCAGGTCGCCCCAGTAAATCCGCGGGCCCTGGCTGAAGCGTACCGGCTTGAAAAAGCCGCGCCAGAATTTCTTGTAGACCACCAGCCCGGTCACCAGCGATGCGAGCAGGGGCAGGCCGAGAATCGACACCAGGTACCAGCCCCACGAATAGCCATTGGTGAACGGCACCAGCCACCAACCGTGCAGCGCGCGGGTGAAGCGGCGGAAGTCGAACGACGGCGTGAGGCCCTGAATCACCCCGGTGTAAGGGTTGACGTAAGCCGGCACCGAGCGGCCGTCCGGGTAGGTGACGAACACGCTCAGGGCGAAGTAATCGCCGTCAGGCTGCATGATCGTACCGACGATGAGGTCCGGCTCGTTGCGCTCGATGGTTGCGCGAATCTGCTCGAAGCTCATGCGTTGGGCGTCGTCGGAGGGGCGGTTGTCACGCATCTCCGGGTTGGCCAGCCACATGATTTCCTTGCTGATGACCGCCAGCGTGCCGGTCACACAGACGATCAGCACAAAGAACCAGATGGGCAGGGCAAGCCAGCTGTGGGCGAGAAACCAGATTTTTGAACGGGACTTCTTCGACATGGATAAACAATCTCGATTCACGATGTAAAGCAGCCGCAAAGCGACTCCTTCTGTCTGTACGCGCGGGCGATATAAAGCCTCGCATTCAATTAAAGACGAATGAGAATGAGATTCCTGTAGGAATATTTTGCGTTTAAATGAAAAAAATTGTTTCAGAGCTACCGGAATCCCCCGTATGGCACAGGAAAAGGGCTTGGACGGCTAATTTTCTCGTGGCGAAGTACGTTCAATCTGGACATTGGTGTTGCGCCAGGCCGCAGGGGCTCGGGCGCTTTTGCCATCAAGGGAGAGACATCATGAGTCATGCGTTGAGTTTGGATATCCGGCCGCTGCTTGCAGGGGCGGGCAGCTTGCCCATGCTGGTACAGGCACCCGAACCCGGTCTGGACTTGATGGACGCGCTGGGCGAACTCAAGCCACTGGTGGCCGCGCACCTGTACAGCGCGGGCGGCATTCTGTTTCGCGGCTTCGACGTCGGCGGTGCGGAAGCGTTTCGTGAGTTCGCTGCCGGTTTCGGCGATCCGCTGCTCAACTACGAGTTTGGCTCCACGCCGCGCAGTAACGTGACCAAGGGTGTGTATACCTCCACCGAATACCCGGCGCATCAGAGCATCCCGTTGCACAACGAGCAGGCCTACACGCTGGACTGGCCGATGAAGATCTGGTTCTACAGCATGATCGCGGCGCAGACCGGTGGCGAAACGCCGATTGCCGACAGCCGTGAGATCTACCGGCGCATTCCGGCGCGTATTCGTGATCGCTTCATCGAAAAGAAGCTGATGTACGTGCGTAACTACGGCAACGGGCTCGATGTGGAATGGAGTCAGGTATTCAATACCGAAGATGAGTCCGTGGTCGAAGCCTACTGTCGTGCGCACAACATCGAGTGCGAATGGAAAGACGACGGCGAACTGCGCACCCGCCAGATCTGCCAGGCAATATCACGCCACCCGGTGACCCACGACACCGTCTGGTTCAACCAGGCGCACCTGTTTCACATCTCCAACCTGCAACCGGAAGTGCGCGAAACCCTGCTGGATGTCGTGGATGAAGAAGACCTGCCGCGCAATGTTTACTACGGCGACGGCTCACCCCTCGAAGAAAGCCTGCTGGACGAGATTCGTGGCGTGCTCGACGACTGCACCGTCAGCTTTCCATGGCTGGAAAACGACGTACTGATGCTCGACAACATGCTCACCGCCCACTCCCGCGCACCGTTCACCGGCAAACGCAAAGTGGTGGTGGCCATGGCGCAGGGGCATTCGGATAAGTAGTTGTTTATTGATTTCCGTGCCAACGCTCCGCGCCAGCGTTATACCCCGGTCCTGCAGAACTCAAGTAATCGTGCTTTTGTGGGAGCGGACTTGTCCGCGAAGACGGTAGTTCAGCCGGTACATTTTTGGAGAATGTACCTGCCCTTTCGCGAACAAGTTCGCTCCCACAAGGTTTTAACTACCGTGCGATGCTCCGCGTAGACGCCGGTACTGATGAACACAAGTAATGGTGCTTTTGTGGAAGCGGACCGGGCGACGCTCCCACGGCCTTCGGCCAGAAGCACAAGCGGACTTGTGCCTAACCCTGAAGAGTCGCTCCACGCCACAACAAACCTTTCTAAATATTTCCCCGCCAATTCGTTCTTGTTGATACGACCCCGCCCGACGGTCAGCCCCATTCAGCAAGGATCGACCCATGAACCCCGAACACGCCCAGAAACTCGCTCGCCGTTTTGTCGAGTTGCCCCTTGAAAAACGTCGTCTGTTTCTGGATGGCATGCGCAAGGAGAACATGGATTTCTCGCTGTTCCCGATCCCTTCCTGCGCAGGGCTGGCCGAGCGTGACGGGCTGTCTTATGCCCAGCAACGCATGTGGTTTCTCTGGCAACTGGACCCGCACAGCGCAGCCTACAATCTGCCGATGTCGGTGTGCCTGAATGGCCCGCTGGAGCTGCCGTTGCTGGAACGAGCGTTCAGTGCGCTGGTCGAGCGGCATGAAAGCCTGCGCACCACCTTCGGTCAGGAAGGCGACCGGGCGTTTCAACGTGTTGCGTCGCCGACACCCGTCAGCATCCGCCTGATCGACCTGAGCCAGCAGCCTCACGAACAGCGCTGGGCGAGTGCGCGGCAGGCGATGGCCGAACAGTCGGCGCAGACCTTCGACCTGCAGCGCGGGCCATTGTTTACCGTGCAGGTATTGCGCCTCGCCGAACAGGAACACCTACTACTGCTCAACCTGCACCACATGATCACCGACGGTTGGTCGATGAACGTGCTGATCGACGAATGGCTGCGCGGCTATGACGCGCTGCTGGCTGGTAAACCGCTGCCTTTTCAGCCGCTGCCCGTGCAGTACCGCGACTATGCGCTGTGGCAACGCAGCTGGCTGGAGGCTGGCGAACAGGAACGTCAGCTGGATTACTGGCGCAGCCATCTGGGCGAAGAGCACCCGGTACTGGAGCTGCCCACAGAACGCCCGTATCCGGCGCTGCCCAGCCATGATGGCGCGCGTCTGGAACTGGCGCTGGAGCCCGAGCTGCTGCGTAACCTGAAAACCCTCGCGCAACGTCAGGGCGTGACCCTTTTCGTAGTCCTGCTGGCAACCTTCAAAAGCCTGCTGCACCGCTACAGCGGGCAGACCGACATTCGTGTCGGCGGCCTGATCGCCAACCGCACCCGCAGCGAAACCGAAGGGCTGATCGGCTGTTTTATCAACACCCAAGTGCTGCGCAGTGAAGTGACGGCGCAGACGCGCTTTGTCGATTTGCTGCACACCGTGCGCAATGCCTCGACCGGTGCTCAGGCGCATCAGGAGTTGCCGTTCGACGCGATCATCGACGCCTTGCAACCCGAGCGCAGCCAGAGCCACAACCCGCTGTTTCAAGTGATGTTCAACCACCAGCCGGTGGTTGCCGACCTGCTGGACAAACAATTGAGCGGCGGCCTGCGCGTGGCCAATCTGCCTGCCGAGCAACAGGCACTGGCCCAGCGTTCGCACGCCGCGGCCAGTGATCTGATGCTTGCCACCAGCGGCGAAGGTGAGCAGCTGAACGCCGCTTTCACCTACGCCACTGATATTTTCGACCAGGCGACCATCGCTCGTCTGGCCGCACATTGGCGCAACCTGCTGGCGTCGGTCTGTGCCGACCCGCTGCAAACCGTTGCCGAACTGTCGATGCTGTCGACCGATGAGCGCGCTCAGTTGCTGGATATCGACAGCGCAGCCAAAGCCGACACCACAACCCCCGCGCATCGCCAGTTCGAAGCGCAAGTGCAGCGCACACCGAGCGCTCCGGCATTGATCCTCGCCCGTGAAGGCCAGGCGCCCAGCCTGAGTTACGCCGAACTGAATGAGCGCAGCAACCGTCTGGCCTGGCAACTGCGTGAGCAAGGCGTCGGCCCGGACGTGCTGGTCGGCGTGGCACTGGGCCGTTCGCTGGACATGCCCGTCGCGCTGCTGGCGGTGCTCAAGGCAGGCGGTGCCTATGTGCCGCTGGACCTGAGCGCGCCGAGCGAGCGTCTACGTCATGTGCTGCAGGACAGCGGCCTGAAACTGCTGCTGACCCACAGCCAGCAAAAGACGACGCTGCCTGAGCTGGCGGGTATTCAGTGCCTGTGCATCGATCAGATGAGCAGTGCGGCAGCCAGCCCGCAAAACCCGGACATTGCCGTTGATCCGGCCAATCTGGCCTACGTGATCTACACCTCGGGCTCTACCGGTCGGCCAAAAGGCGTGGCGATCAGTCATGGCGCGCTGGCCGAATTTGTAACGTTGGGCGCGAACTACAGCGACCTGCGCGAAGGCGACCGGGTCCTGCAATTTGCCACCCATAGCTTCGACGGCTTCGTCGAGCAGTTCTACCCACCGCTGTGTCGCGGCGCGGCCGTGGTCTTGCGTGGCAAGCGTTTGTGGGACAGCACCACCTTCCATCAAGCCATCGTCGAACACGGCGTGACCCTCGCGGACTTGCCGGCAGCCTACTGGCTGACACTGGTTCAGGATTTTGCCGCCAGCCCGCCTGCGCATTACGGCGCGCTGCGGCAGATTCACGTCGGCGGCGAGGCGATGGCTGTCGAAGGTCTGCGCCTGTGGCACAAGGCCGGGCTCGGGCACGTGCGCCTGCTCAACACCTATGGGCCGACCGAAGCTACGGTGGTATCGAGCATTCACGATTGCAGTGCACTGACTGCGGAACAGGTGTCGTGGCGCGGTGTGCCGATTGGCAGAGCTCTGGCGGGACGACGGCTGTACGTGCTCGACGATCAACTGAATCTGCTGCCGCAGGGCGCAGTGGGCGAGTTGTATATCGGCGGCCCCGGCCTGGCGCGGGGCTATCACGCCCAGCCCGGCCTTAGCGCCGAGCGTTTCGTGGCTGATCCGTTCGTGCCCGGTGAGCGCCTGTATCGCACCGGTGACCGCGCCAGGCTGCGCGCTGACGGCGCTGTCGAGTACGTCGGTCGGGTCGACCATCAAGTGAAAATCCGCGGTTTCCGTATTGAACTGGGCGAAATCGAATCGCGCCTGCAGCAATGCACAGGCGTGCGCGAAGCGGTGGTACTGGCTGTCGAGCTGGCGGGCAGCACGCAACTGGTCGCTTACGTGGTGCCGCAGGTCATGGCGAACGGCGATGCCGAGCAACTGGCGCTGCGCCAGGGCATCAAGAGCCAGTTGCAATCCAGCCTGCCGGATTACATGGTGCCGACGCATTTATTGCTGCTCCCGGAGTTGCCACTCACGCCCAGCGGCAAACTGGACCGCAAGGCACTGCCAGCGCCCGATTCAAGCCAGTTGCAGGCGCGTTATCGCGCGCCGCACAGCGATGTGGAAATCTGCCTCGCTGCTATTTGGCAAGAAGTCCTGCACGTACAGCAGGTCGGTCTGGATGATCACTTTTTCGAGCTGGGCGGCCATTCGTTGCTTGCCGCGCAAGTCATCGCCCGGATCAAGACGCGACTGGGCATCAGCCTGCCGTTGCGCACCCTGTTTGAAAAACCGCTGCTCAGCGATCTCGCCTTCGAAGTGGCCGCGCTGACCGACAACACAACGGATAACGACTGGAGCGACATGGACCAGTTCATGGACTCACTGGAGGAATTTGGCGCATGACCGGGACCACCGCTGCACGCATCGCGAAACGTTTTGTCGGCCTGCCACTGGAACAACGCCAGCAGTTCCTCGCCCGCTTGCGCCAGGAAGGCAAGGATTTCAGCCTGTTGCCGGTACCGGTCAGCCGTCATGATTTCAGCGCGATTCCGCTGTCGTTCGCCCAGCAACGCCTGCTGTTCCTCTGGCAGCTCGACCCGCAGAGCGACGCCTACAAGATGACCACCGGCCTGCGTCTGCAAGGCCCGCTGAACGAGTCGGCATTGCGCCGCGCCTTTGATCATCTGATCGAGCGCCACGAAGTGCTGCGTACTGTGTTCCATACCGACGGTGATCAGGCGCAGCAAGTGCTGCTGCATGATCAGACCGTGGCGCTGGACAGCATTGATTTGTCCGGTCTGGCTGATGTCGAACTGCGCGATGCCGAACTGGCGTTGCGAGTTATTACCGTCACCAGCCAGCCGTTTGATTTGCGCACAGGCCCGTTGCTGCGTGCGCACCTGTTCCGTCTTGCCAGTGACGAGCATGTGCTGGTGGTGAGCATGCACCACATCGTCTCCGACGGCTGGTCGATGGACGTCATGATTCAGGAGTTCGTGCACTGCTATCAGGCGTATTGCGAAGGTCGCGAACCAGCGCTGCCAGAGCTGCCGCTGCAATACGCCGACTACGCTATCTGGCAGCGCAGCTGGCTGGAGGCGGGCGAGGGCGCGCGGCAACTGGATTACTGGCGCAGCCAGTTGGGTGACGAACAACCTTTGCTGGACGCCGCGCAGGATTTCCCGCGCCCGGTGACACAAAGCTATCAGGGCGAGCACCTGCGCTTTGATTTCGGCGCTGATCTGTCGCGCCAGCTCAACGCCTTTGCGCGCACGCAGGGCATGACCCTGTTCATGCTGGTGCTGGCCGGTTTTTCGCTGTTTCTGTCGCGCAAGGCCGGGCAGCGTGATATCCGCATCGGCGTGCCAAACGCCAACCGCGGCCGTGCTGAAACCGAAGGGTTGATCGGTTTCTTCATCAATACTCAGGTTTTGCGCTGCCAGGTGGACGAGCGCCTGAGCTACCTTGACCTGCTGGTGCAGATCCGTGACACCTCGTTCGGCGCGCAGGCGCATCAGGACGTACCCTTTGAGCAACTGGTCGATCAACTGGCACCCGAGCGCAGCCTGGGCCACAACCCGCTGTTTCAGGCCAAGTTCAACCAGAACGTAATCCTCAAACAGAAAACCGCGCTCAAGCTGGCCGGGCTGGAAGTCAGCGAATACGCCTTCGACGAGCAGGGCGCGCATTTCGATCTGGCGCTGGACATCACCGACGACGGCACGCTGATTCATGGCGACATGGCCTACGCCAGCGACCTGTATCGACGCGCCACCGTCGAAGGGTTCATTCCCGAAATGCTTGCGCTGTTCAAAACCCTGCTCGATGCGCCGCAGGCGCCGTTGTTCAGCCTCGGTGCACTGGCAATCGAGCCACCGCGCCAAGTGCGCGAGGCAGCGCCTCAGGTGCTGCAACTCTGGGACCAGCAGGTGCGGACGCAGCCTGATGCGCTGGCCGCTCGGTGTCTGGATCGCAGCCTGACGACACTGGAACTGGATCAGGCCGCCAATCAGCTGGCCCATCATCTGATCCGGACGGGTATTAGCGAAGGCCAGCCGGTTGCGGTGTTGATGGAGCGTTCGCTGGACTGGCTTACGGCGGTGCTGGCGATCTTCAAGGCCGGTGGTGTGTACATGCCGCTGGACGTCAAAGCCCCCGATGCGCGCCTGCAACAGATGCTGAGCAACGCCCAGGCCAAAGTGCTGCTGTGTGCCGAAGGCGATGTGCGTCAGACGTCACTGGATGTTGCCGGTTGTGAGGGCCTGGCCTGGACACCTGCGCTGTGGCAGGACTTGCCGGTCAGTCGTCCTGATATCACGCTGTCAGCCGATTCAGCGGCTTACGTTATTCATACCTCCGGCTCCACCGGTCAGCCCAAGGGCGTATTGGTCAGCCAGGGCGCGCTGGCCTCTTACGTGCGTGGTCTGCTGGAGCAGTTGCAACTGGCTCCCCAGGCGAGCATGGCGCTGGTGTCGACCATCGCCGCCGACCTTGGTCATACCGTGCTGTTCGGCGCGCTGTGTTCAGGACGCACGCTGCATGTGCTGACTGAGGCGCTGGGTTTCGACCCTGATGCCTTCGCGGCTTACATGGCCGAGCATCAGGTTGGCGTGCTGAAGATCGTGCCCGGTCATCTGGCCGCGCTGTTGCAGGCCAGCCAGCCTGCCGATGTGTTGCCGCAGCATGCACTGATCGTCGGTGGCGAAGCCTGTTCGCCTGCGCTGGTCGAGCAGGTGCGTCAGCTCAAACCGGATTGCCGGGTGATCAACCACTACGGCCCGAGCGAAACCACTGTTGGCGTACTGACCCATGAATTGAAAGTGGACACGATCCCCTGTGGGAGCGAACTTGTTCGCGAAGAGGCCGGCACAGGCTTGCAAAAGGCTGAGGCTCTACTACCGCTTTCGCGAGCAAGCGAAGCGTCGCCCGGCTCGCTCCCACAAGGTTTATATCTATCCACTAAGGTGCCGGTCGGTGCGCCATTGCCGGGGGCCAGTGCTTACCTGCTGGATGATGTGCTGAACCCTGTTGGCACTCAGGTGGCGGGCGAGCTGTACATCGGTGGCGACAGTGTCGCGCTGGGCTACATCGGTCAGCCTGCGCTGACCGCCGAGCGTTTCGTGCCGGACCCGTTTGCAGAGAATGGCGCACGCGCCTATCGCAGCGGCGACCGCATGCGTCGCAATCATCAGGGCTTGCTGGAATTCATCGGCCGTGCCGACGATCAAGTCAAAGTGCGCGGTTATCGTGTCGAGCCTGCCGAAGTGGCGCGGGTGCTGCTGAACCTGCCTTCGGTTGCGCAAGCCAGCGTGCTGGCATTGCCTGTCGATGAAGACGAATCGCGCCTGCAACTGGTGTCCTATTGCGTCGCGGCAGCCGGTGCCAGCCTGACCGTCGACAACCTGCGCGAGCAATTGGCTGCATGCTTGCCCGACTACATGGTGCCCGCTCAGATCATGCTGCTGGACAGCCTGCCGCTGACCGCCAACGGCAAGCTCGACAAGCGCGCCTTGCCCAAGCCGGGCGTGGTCAAACAGCGTTACACCGCGCCGGTCGGCGAGATCGAGGAAAAGCTCGCCGCCGTATGGGCTGACGTACTGAAACTGGAACAAGTCGGCAGCACCGACAACTTCTTCGAACTGGGCGGCGACTCGATCCTCAGCCTGCAGATCATCGCTCGCGCCAAGCGCCAGGGCATCAAACTCAGCCCCAAGCAGTTGTTCGAAAAGCAGACCATCGGCCAGCTGGCCTCGGTGGCAAAACTGATCCAGAAAAGGCCTGCTGCGCTGGTCGAACAGGTCAGTGGCTCGCTGCCGTTGCTGCCGATTCAGGCGCGCTTCTTCGAACTGGACATCCCCGAGCGTCAGCACTGGAATCAGGCGCTGATGCTCAAGCCCCTGCAAACGCTGGATGCAATCCACCTTCAAGCTGCACTGACCGCGCTGATCGAACAGCACGACGCGCTGCGTCTGGGTTTCACCCAGCAAGACGGCCAATGGCAAGCCACATTCGGCGCGCTGAACACTCGCGACCTGCTGTGGGTTCATGAGCTGGACAGCATTGAGCGCTTGCCTGAACTGGCCGACGAGGCGCAGCGCAGTCTTGACCTGAAAAACGGTCCGCTGCTGCGGGCGCTGTTGGTCAACCTGCCGCAGGGCGAGCAGCGTTTGTTGCTGGTGATTCATCATTTGGCCGTCGACGGCGTGTCGTGGCGGGTGCTGCTGGAAGACTTGCAACAGGCTTACGTCGCCCTGACTAAAGGCCAGCTTGTGGCGTTGGCAGCGAAAACCACGTCGCTCAAGCATTGGGCTGAGCAATTGCAACAGTATGCGACCGGCGAAACGCTGACAGCCGAGCGCGATTACTGGCTACACGCTTTACAGGGCGACGATCAACCGCTGCCGCGCGACAAGCCCGAAGGTTCGATGCGCAATCGCGATGCTGCCCATGCCTCATCCTGGTTGAGCAAGGACCTGACCCACAAGCTGCTGAAAGTCGCACCTGCCGCGTACCGCACACAAGTCAACGACCTGCTGTTGACCGCGCTGGCGCAAGTGTTGTGCGAGTGGAGTCAGCAGCCGTCGGTGCTGATTCAGCTGGAAGGGCATGGCCGCGAAGACTTGTTTGACGACACCGATCTTAGCCGTACCGTCGGCTGGTTCAGCAGCCTGTTTCCGGTTCGCCTCACGCCGCAAATCGCGCCGGGTGCGAGCCTGTGCGGGATCAAGGAACAACTGCGTGCCGTGCCAAACAAAGGTATTGGTTACGGCGTATTACATCATCTCGGCGAGCCGTCGTTTAAGCAACAATTGGCCGCCTTGCCGCAGGCACGGGTCACGTTCAATTACCTGGGCCAGTTCGACGGCAGCTTCAACGAACAACAAGGCGCGTTGTTCGTGCCAAGTGCCGACAAAACTGGCACTGCGCTGTGCGAAGACGGCCCGCTGGGCAACTGGCTGAGCCTCAACGGTCAGGTGTTCGATGGCCAGTTGCAACTGGACTGGAGCTTCAGCCGTGAGGTGTACCACGCCTCGACCATCGATACCCTGGCGCGCCGCTACGAGCAGGCGCTGACCACGCTGATCGACCACTGCACCGCCGGGCATCAGGGCGTCACACCGTCGGACTTTCCGCTGGCGCGCCTCATTCAAACGCAACTCGACGGCTTGCCGATTGCTGCGGGCGAGATCGAAGATATCTACCCGCTGTCGCCGATGCAGCAGGGCATGCTGTTCCACTCGCTGTTCGATGAGGGCGCGGGCAACTACATCAACCAGATGCGCGTGAGCATCAGCGGGCTGGATGTGCCGCGTTTCCATAACGCATGGCAATCAGCGGTGAACAACCACGAAGTGCTGCGCAGTTGTTTTATCAGCCAGAGCGAACAGTCGCTGCAAGTCGTGCAACGTCAGGTCACACTGCCTTTTGTCGAGCTGGATGCGCGTGGCAAGCCGCAAAACTGGCTCGACGACTGGGCGCAGGCCGACCGTCAGCAGGGTTTTGATCTGGCGCACGGCCCGCTGTTGCGCCTGGCGGTAGTGCGCACTGGCGACGACGCGTGGCAGCTGATCTACACCAGTCACCATATTTTGATGGATGGCTGGAGCAGCTCGCGGCTGCTGGGCGAAGTGCTGCAACGCTACAGCGGTGAGACGCCGCCGAAACAGGCGGGACGTTATCGCGATTACATCCAGTGGCTACAGGATCAGGACGCTGATGTCAGCGAGCGCTTCTGGACCGCAGAGCTGGCTGAACTGGATGAGCCGACCCGCTTGCTGCAAGCCTTCAAAACATCAACCGATCAGCAGGGCTATGGCGATTACATCCAGTTGATCGATGCCGACGGCACCCGGCGCTTGAGCGAGTTTGCCCGCGAGCAGCACGTGACCCTCAATACGCTGGTGCAATCCGCCTGGCTGTTGCTGCTGCAACGCTATACCGGTCAGTCCAGCGTGACCTTTGGTGCCACGGTGGCCGGGCGTCCGGCTGAATTGCCGGGCGTCGAGGAGCAACTGGGCCTGTTCATCAACACCTTGCCGGTGATCGCCTGCCCGCGTTCGGAACAGACCGTCGGCGACTGGGTGCAGCAGGTGCAGGCGAAGAACATTGCCCTGCGCGAGCATGAGCACACGCCGCTGTATGACATCCAGCGCTGGGCACGTAACAGTGGCGAGGCGCTGTTCGACAACATACTGGTATTCGAAAACTACCCGGTGTCTGAAGCCTTGCAGCGCGCGCCGGACGGTCTGACGTTCAGCGACCTGCGTAATCAGGAGCAAGCGCATTACCCGCTGACCCTGGTGGTCGAGGCCAACGACGTGCTGTCGGTACGTTTCAGTTACGACCGGCAACACTTCAGTGCCGAAGGCATTCTGCAACTGGCGGCGCATTTCGATCACTTGCTGCAAAGCCTCAGTACATCCGCGACGGCACGTCTCGGCGAGTTGACCCTGCCGACTGCCTGGACGCAAAGCGTGCAGCATTACCCGACCGGGCAGTGCGCCCATCAACGTATCGAAACCCAGGCCGAGCGCACGCCGTTGGCCATCGCCCTGACTTTTGCTGGCGAGCAATTGAGATATCAACAGCTCAACAGCCGCGCCAACCAACTGGCCCATAAACTGCGCGAGCAGGGCGTCGGCCCGGATGTTCGCGTGGGGCTGGCCGCTGAACGCAGTCTGGACATGATCGTAGGGATGCTGGCGATCCTCAAGGCCGGTGGTGCATACGTGCCGCTGGACCCGGATTATCCGCAGGATCGCCTGAGCTTTCTGATGCACGACAGCGGTATCGAATTGTTGCTGACCCAGGCGCATTTGCTTGGGCACCTGCCGATTCCTGCACATGTTCAGACACTGGATCTGGCGGATGCGCTGGACAGTTACAGCACGGAAAACCCGGTCAACCAGACCTCGCCGGACAACCTGGCCTACGTGATCTACACCTCGGGCTCGACCGGCAAACCGAAAGGCACCTTACTCGCCCATCACAACCTGATGCGCCTGTTTGCCGCCACGGACGAATGGTTTGCTTTCAACGAAAAGGACGTGTGGACGCTATTCCATTCCTTCGCCTTCGACTTCTCGGTGTGGGAGATTTTCGGCGCGCTGCTGCATGGCGGTCGACTGGTGATCGTGCCGCGCGAAGTGACCCGCTCGCCGGAAGACTTTCATGTGCTGCTGGTGGAGCAGCGCGTCACAGTGCTCAACCAGACGCCCTCGGCGTTCAAGCAGTTGATGCGTGTGGCGTGTGATTCGCCTGTGGCGATGTCACTGGAAAAAGTCATCTTCGGCGGCGAAGCGCTGGACGTGGCCAGCCTGAAGCCGTGGTTCGACCGTTTCGGCGATCAAGCAGCGCAGTTGATCAACATGTACGGCATTACCGAAACCACGGTTCACGTGACCTACAGGCCAATAACCGAGGCCGACACGCGAAACCCGGCCAGCCCGATTGGCGAGGCGATCCCGGATTTGTCGTGGTACGTGCTGGACGCTGATTTCAACCCGGTCGCCCAGGGTTGCAGCGGTGAACTGCACATCGGCCATGCGGGTCTGGCACGGGGTTATCACAATCGCGCGGCGCTGACTGCCGAACGCTTCGTGCCGGACCCGTTCTCCAGCGACGGCGGTCGTCTGTACCGCACCGGCGACCTGGCCCGTTATCGCGCTGCCGGAGTGATCGAGTACGCCGGGCGTATCGACCATCAGGTGAAGATCCGTGGTTTCCGCATCGAACTGGGCGAAATCGAAGCGCGCCTGCAAGCGCACCCGACCGTGCGCGAAGTGATCGTGCTGGCCGTGGACGGGCAATTGGCCGCGTATCTAGTCCCAGCCCAACCTGATCAGGATCAGCAAAGCCTGCGCGAAACCCTGAAGACCGAGCTCCGTGCGCATCTGCCGGATTACATGGTGCCGACGCATTTCATCGTCCTCGACAAGATGCCGCTGACCGCCAACGGCAAGCTGGACCGCAAGGCGCTGCCCGCGCCGGATGCCAGCCGGTTGCAGGCGGCCTACATCGCTCCGCAAGGCGAGTTGGAGCAGCAACTGGCGGCGATCTGGGCCGATGTGCTGAAGGTCGAGCAGGTCGGGCGTAGCGACAACTTCTTTGAGCTGGGCGGGCATTCGTTGCTGGCGGTACAGATGCTGGTGCGAGTGCGCGAGCAGTTGCAGCGCGAGGTCGGCCTCAAGGACCTGTTCGAACAGCCGGTGCTGGCGGACTTCTGCGCCACGCTGCACGAAAAAAATGGCGAAAGTGACCATGCGCTGGACGAATTGACTAAATCACTGGAGGCACTCAAACGTTTATCAGCGGAGGAAATTGATAATTTGATTGCTTAGCAGGAGAGACCCCAGTGCAACAGTTGCTTGACTCCGTTAAATCGCTGTCCGCCCGTGAACGCAAGGCGCTGGCGGTCCTGCTCAAGCGCCAGGGGGTGAATCTCTACGGGGTCACACCGATCGCTGTGCGGGAGACGCAGGCCCCGTCTGCGCTCTCCTATGCGCAGCAGCGGCAATGGATCATCTGGCAACTGGAACCGCACAGCGCGGCCTACAACATTCCGCTGGCGCTGCGCCTGCATGGTGTGCTGGATGTCGAGGCATTACGGCGTAGCGTCGAACACCTGATCGAGCGTCACGAAACCCTGCGCACCACGTTTGAACAGCCGGGCGACGAGGCGTTGCAGGTGGTGCATCCGGCGTCGCCGTTTGCGCTAGACGTTGATCAACTGGCGGCTGGCGAAACGGTCGAGCGTTATGTCGATCAGGAAGTGCAACAGCCCTTCGATCTGCAACACGGGCCGCTGTTGCGGGTCAGGCTGCTCAAACTGAGCGAGCAGGAGCACGTACTGGTGCTGACCCAGCACCACATCGTCTCCGATGGCTGGTCGATGCCGATCATGGTCGACGAGCTGATGCAGTGCTATCAGGCCGCCACGCTGGGCCGCAAGGCCGAATTGACGCCGTTGCCGATTCAGTACGCCGACTACGCCCTCTGGCAGCGCAACTGGCTTGAAATGGGCGAGCAGGAACGCCAGCTTGCGTACTGGAAGCAACATCTGGGCGAGCAACAGCCGATTCTGGAACTGCCCACCGATCGACCGCGCCCGGCGCTGCGTAGCTACGACGGAGCGCGACTGAATGTCGAGCTGGATGCCGCGCTGCTGAACGACCTCAAGACTCTGGCGCGGCAGCAGGGCATCACCCTGTTCATGCTGTTGCTGGCGTCGTTGCAGACCTTGTTGCACCGCTATAGCGGCCAGGCCGATATACGCGTCGGCGTGCCCGTCGCCAACCGCACTCGCAGCGAAACCCAGAGGTTGATCGGTTTCTTCGTCAACACCCAGGTGCTCAAGGCCGACTTCGACACGCAAACCACCGTGGCCGGGTTGCTGCAACAGATCAAGCAGACTGCTGTCGAGGCCCAAGCCCATCAAGACCTGCCGTTCGAACAACTGGTCGAAGCATTACAACCGCAGCGCGACTTGAGCCGCAGCCCACTGTTTCAGGTGGCCTACAACCACCAGAGCGAAGGCCACAACGAGGCCCGCGAACTGGCCGGTCTGCGCCTGGAATATCAGGTGTCCGACAAACACACGGCGCAGTTCGACCTGACCCTGGACACCTGCGAACGCCCGAACGGCCTGGCCGCTTCGTTGACCTACGCCACCGACCTGTTCGACGCCGCAACCATCGAGCGCATGGCCGGGCATTGGTGCAACCTGCTGAATGGCATGTGCCGCGACGCCAACCAGCGTATCGCTGATCTGCCGCTGTTAAGCGTCGAAGAACGGCAAGACGCCTTGCGCGACTGGAACCCTAACCTTGCGGTTTATCCAAGTGAATATTGCGCCCATCAACGTATCGAAACCCAGACCGAGCGCACGCCGTTGGCCATCGCCCTGACTTTTGCTGGCGAGCAATTGAGCTATCAACAGCTCAACAGCCGCGCCAACCAGTTGGCCCATAAACTGCGCGAGCAGGGCGTCGGCCCGGATGTTCGCGTGGGGCTGGCCGCTGAACGCAGTCTGGACATGATTGTAGGGATGCTGGCGATCCTCAAGGCTGGTGGTGCATACGTGCCGCTGGACCCGGATTACCCGCAGGATCGCCTGAGCTTTCTGATGCAGGACAGCGGTATCGAACTGTTGCTGACTCAAGCACATTTGTTGGGCCAACTGCCGATTCCTGCACATGTTCAGACACTGGATCTGGCGGATGCGCTGGACGGTTACAGCACGGAAAACCCGGTCAACCAGACCACGCCGGACAATCTGGCCTACGTGATCTACACCTCGGGCTCGACCGGCAAACCGAAAGGCACCTTGCTCGCCCATCACAACCTGATGCGCCTGTTTGCTGCCACGGATGACTGGTTCACATTCGACGAAAAAGACGTGTGGACGCTGTTCCATTCCTTCGCCTTCGACTTCTCGGTGTGGGAGATTTTCGGCGCGCTGCTGCGTGGCGGTCGGCTGGTGATCGTGCCGCGCGAAGTGACCCGTTCGCCGGAAGACTTCCATGCGCTGCTGGTGGAACAGCGCGTCACAGTGCTTAACCAGACGCCGTCGGCGTTCAAGCAGTTGATGCGTGTGGCGTGTGATTCGCCTGCGCCGATGTCGCTGGAAAAAGTCATCTTCGGCGGCGAAGCGCTGGACGTGGCCAGCCTGAAGCCGTGGTTCGATCGTTTTGGCGATCATGCACCGCAACTGATCAACATGTACGGCATTACCGAAACCACGGTTCATGTGACCTACAGGCCAATAACCGAGGCCGACACGCAAAACCCGACCAGCCCGATTGGCGAGGCGATTCCAGACCTCTCTTGGTATGTGCTGGACGCTGATTTCAATCCGGTCGCCCAAGGTTGCAGCGGCGAACTGCACATTGGCCATGCGGGTCTGGCGCGGGGTTATCACAACCGCGCGGCGCTGACTGCCGAACGCTTCGTGCCGGACCCGTTCTCCAGCGACGGCGGTCGCCTGTACCGCACCGGCGACCTGGCCCGTTATCGCGCTGCCGGAGTGATCGAATACGCCGGGCGTATCGACCATCAGGTGAAGATCCGTGGTTTCCGCATTGAACTGGGTGAAATCGAAGCGCGGCTGCAAGCGCACCCGACCGTGCGCGAAGTGATCGTGCTGGCCGTGGACGGGCAATTGGCCGCGTATCTAGTCCCAGCTGAGCCTGATCAGGATCAGCAAAGCCTGCGCGAAGCGCTGAAAACCGAGCTCCGTGCGCATCTGCCGGATTACATGGTGCCGACGCATTTCATCGTCCTCGACAAGATGCCGCTGACCGCCAACGGCAAGCTGGACCGCAAGGCGCTGCCCGCGCCGGATGCCAGCCAGTTGCAGGCGGCCTACATCGCTCCGCAAGGCGAGTTGGAGCAGCAACTGGCGGCGATCTGGGCCGATGTGCTGAAAGTTGAGCAAGTCGGGCGTAGCGACAACTTTTTTGAACTGGGCGGGCATTCGTTGCTCGCCACTCAGGTGATCTCGCGCATCCGTCAGCAACTGGACGTCGAACTGTCGTTGCGCGACCTGTTCGAAGCGCGTGATCTGGCAGCTTTCGCCCAGGCTGCGGGCAACGGGCAGGGCAATGCTGCGCCACGCTTTATCAAGGCCGACCGCAGCCAGCCGCTGGGCTTGTCTTACGCGCAGCAGCGCCAGTGGTTTCTCTGGCAGCTTGATCCAGAAAGCACTGCTTACACCATTCCTGCGGCCCTGCGTCTGAGCGGCTCGCTGGACATTGCCGCGCTGGAGCACAGTTTCAGCGCATTGATTGCCCGCCACGAAACCCTGCGCACTACCTTCCGCCAGCAGGGCGAACAGGCTGTGCAGATCATCCATGCGCCGCGTGCCTTGACCCTGATGGTCGAGTCCGTGCCTGCCGGTCAAACCCTTGAAGCCTGCGTGCAGCAGGAAATGCAGCGCCCGTTCGATCTGGAAAAGGGCCCGCTGCTGCGCGTCCGCTTGCTGAACCTTGCAACTGACGAACATGTGCTGATTCTGATCCAGCACCACATCGTTTCCGATGGCTGGTCGATGCCGATCATGGTCGATGAACTGGTGCGCCTGTACGAAGGCTACAGCCAGGGCCGTGAGGTGGTGTTGACCGCGCTGGACATGCAATACGCCGACTACGCGCTGTGGCAGCGCAACTGGATGGACGCCGGAGAACAGGCGCGGCAGCTGGATTACTGGAAGCAGCAACTTGGCGAACAGCAGCCGATTCTGGAATTGCCCGCCGATCATCCGCGCCCGGTCGTCCAAAGCCACGCCGGTGCGCGGCTGGCGGTCGAGCTGGCGCCAGCGTTGATCGACGACTTGAAACAGGTCGCGCGGCAACAGGGCGTCACACTGTTCATGCTGTTGCTGGCGTCGTTCCAGACCTTGCTGCATCGCCACAGCGGCCAGCCGGACATTCGTGTCGGCGTGCCGATTGCCAACCGCACCCGCGCGGAAACCGAAGGCCTGATCGGTTTCTTCGTCAACACCCAGGTGCTGCGCGCCGAATTCGACCTGCACACCACGTTCAGCGAGCTGCTGCAACAGGTCAAACAGGCGGCCCTGCAAGCTCAAGCGCATCAGGAACTGCCGTTCGAACAGCTGGTCGAGGCCTTGCAACCTCAACGCAGCCTCAGCCACAGCCCGCTGTTCCAGGTGATGTTCAACCACCAGAGCCAGGCCAGTGCTGAGGTGCGCGCACTGCCCGGTTTGCAGGTCGAAGCGCTGACGTCCGAGAGCTATCCGGCGCAGTTCGACCTAACCCTCAACACCGCCGAACACGATGGCGGTTTGAGCGCGGGCCTGACCTATGCCACCGCGCTGTTCGAACGCAGCACCATCGAGCGCATGGCCGGGCACTGGCTCGCGCTGTTGCAGGCCATTTGCGCCAATGCGGGTCAGCGTATTGCTGAGGTGCCAATGCTTGACGCTGCCGAACAGCAGCAGATTGTTCGCGACTGGAACGCCACGGCTGCCGATTTCCCTGGTGAGCACTGCCTGCACAGCCTGATCGAAGCCCAGGTACAGGCTACGCCGGACGCTCCGGCACTGATTTTTGCGGCTGAACAACTGAGCTATGCGCAACTTAACGCCCGCGCTAATCAGCTTGCCCATCGCTTGCGTGAGGCGGGTGTTGGCCCGGATGTGCTGGTGGGGATTTGTGTCGAGCGCAGCGTGGATATGGTCATTGGTCTGCTGGCGATCATCAAGGCCGGTGGCGCTTACGTGCCGCTGGACCCGGATTACCCTGAAGATCGTTTGGCCTACATGATGCAGGACAGCGGCATTGGCTTGCTGTTGACCCAGAGTGCGCTGCTACAGGGCCTGCCGGTTCAGGTGCAGAGCCTTTGTCTGGATCAGGAGGGCGATTGGCTTGACGGTTACAGCACCGCCAACCCGATCAACCTCAGTCACCCGCAGAACCTGGCATACGTAATTTACACCTCCGGTTCGACCGGCAAGCCCAAGGGCGCCGGCAACAGCCATCGCGCCCTGGTCAACCGTTTGCACTGGATGCAGAAGGCTTACGCACTGGATGGCAGCGATACGGTATTGCAGAAAACCCCGTTCAGTTTCGATGTCTCGGTGTGGGAATTCTTCTGGCCGCTGCTGACCGGAGCACGTTTGGCCGTGGCGTTGCCGGGCGATCATCGCGATCCGGAGCGGCTGGTGCAGACCATCCGCGAACATCAGGTCACGACGCTGCACTTTGTCCCGTCGATGCTCCAGGCGTTTCTGACTCATCCGCAGGTAGAAGGCTGTAACAGCCTGCGTCGTGTGGTGTGCAGCGGCGAAGCACTGCCTTCCGAACTGGCCGGTCAGGTGCTCAAGCGTCTGCCGCAGACGGGTTTGTTCAACCTGTACGGCCCGACCGAAGCGGCTATCGACGTGACGCATTGGACCTGCACCAAAGACGACGTGCTCAGCGTGCCGATTGGTCGACCTATCGATAACCTGAAAACCCATATCCTCGACGACGGATTGCTGCCTGCCGCGCAGGGCGTCTCGGCAGAGCTGTACCTGGGCGGTATCGGTCTGGCGCGGGGTTATCACAATCGCGCGGCGCTGACGGCTGAACGCTTTGTGCCGGATCCTTTCGACGAGCAGGGCGGGCGTCTTTACCGGACCGGGGATCTGGCGCGTTATCGCGATGAAGGCGTTATCGAATACGCCGGGCGTATCGACCATCAGGTGAAAATTCGCGGCCTGCGTATCGAGCTGGGCGAGATCGAAGCCAGCCTGCTGGAGCACGGCAGCGTTCAGGAAGCAGTGGTCATCGACGTTGACGGCCCATCCGGCAAGCAGCTGGCAGCCTATCTGGTGGCTGAGCACAGTGGCGATAACCTGCGTGATGCACTCAAGGTGTATCTCAAGGAAACACTGCCCGATTACATGGTGCCGACCCACTTCGTCTGGCTGGCAAGCATGCCCCTGAGCGCCAACGGCAAGCTGGATCGCAAAGCCCTGCCGACACCAGACGCCAGCCAGTTGCAGCGCCAGTACGTCGCGCCGTCGACTGAACAGGAGCAGCAAATGGCTGCGATCTGGGCCGACGTGCTGAAAGTCGAGCGCGTCGGGTTGAGCGACGACTTCTTCGAACTGGGCGGCCATTCGCTGCTGGCCACACAACTGATTTCCAGAATTCACACGGGCCTGGGGATCGACATCCCGCTGCGCCTGATTTTCGAGAAACCGCAATTGAACGAATTTATTCAGGCTTTCGCCAGCAGCGGTTTGTCGCTGACCGAGGACGGCTTGTCCGATATTGAAAAAATGATGAATGAAATGGCGGGTATCTGACATGGACAAGTCTGCAGCAGAGCGTATCGCCCAGCGTTTCGTTGGTTTGCCCGTCGAACAGCGCCGCCAGATTCTGAACAAGATGCACGAGACCGGGCAGAGCTTCAAACTGCTGCCCATCGCTGTAACCCGGCATGATGTAGCGCGTATCCCGCTGTCCTACGCCCAGCAGCGCATGCTGTTTCTCTGGCAGATGGAACCGGGCAACGCCGCGTACAACGTGCCTATGGCAGTGCGTCTGAATGGCCCGCTGGACCGGCAGGCATTGAGTACAGCGCTGGACAATCTGGTGCAGCGCCACGAAACCCTGCGCACCCGGTTTGTTTCCGAGGACGGCGCGTTCTATCAGGAGATTCTTCAGCAGGCGACAGTCGCTCTTGAGTTTGCCTCGGTTGCGCCAGCCGACATCGAAAACCAGGTGCGCGCCGAGCTGCAAAAGCCCTTCGATTTGCTCAGCGGTACATTACTGCGGGTCAGGCTGTTTCAGCTGGGCGAAGCCGAACACGTCCTGACCGTGTGCATGCATCACATCGTCTCCGATGGCTGGTCCGGTGAAGTGCTGATTCGTGAGTTTGTGCAGTTGTATCAGGCTCAGGTCTCCGGGCAGCCAGCGCAATTGCCTGCGCTGGCCATTCAATATGCCGACTACGCGATCTGGCAGCGCGCATGGCTGGAAGCCGGGGAGGGCGAGCGGCAGTTGAACTACTGGAAGCAGCAGTTGGGCACAGAGCATCCGCTATTGAGCCTGCCGCTGGATCACCAGCGTTCGCTGCAACCGAGCCAGCGTGGCGCGACGGTGCGCGTCGATGTGCCGGAACGATTGTCCGCGCAACTGAAAAGCCTGGCGCGCAATAGCGGCCAGACCTTGTTCATGCTGACTCTGGCGGCACTGTCGGTGGTGCTGTCGCGTTTCAGTGGTCAGGCCGACATTCGCATCGGCGCGCCCAATGCCGGGCGCACCCGCAGCGAGCTGGAAGGCCTGATTGGTTTCTTCATCAATACTCAAGTGTTGCGTGTGCAGGTGGACGAACAGCAGAGCTTTGCGCAGTTGCTGGCTCAGGTGAAACAGGTCGTGACCGGTGCCCAGTCGCATCAGGAACTGCCCTTTGAACATTTGGTGGATGCGCTGGCACCCGAGCGTAATCTGGGCCACAACCCGTTGTTCCAGTTCAAGATCAATCAGCACGTGCTGGCGGCCGAAGACAGCGGGCAACGTGTGTCGGGCCTGACTGTCGATGAATTTCCGATTGGCAGCAGCGATGCGCGCTTTGATCTGGCCTTCGACTTCACCGACACGCCGGGCGGCATACGCGGTTATTTCACTTACGCCACCGACCTGTTCGAGCCATCGACCATCGAGCGCATGGCCGAGGCGCTACGCGCTGTACTGCAAGCGCTGGTTGCAGACACCGACCAGCGACTTGCCGATCAGCCGCAAGCAGTGTCGCTGCCGATTGCTGAACAGACCGCCGATTTTGCCTGCGGCGACTTCCTCAGCCTGTGGCAACAGGGCCTGCACATCGGGCGCGGCAAGACCGCGTTGCGCGTTGGCCAGCAGGTGTTGAGCTTTGACGAACTTGAACAACGCAGTAACCAGTTCGCCCGCTACCTGCATGCGCAGGACATCAAGCCGGGCGTGACCGTTGCGCTGTGCCTGGACCGCTCTGTGGAATGGGTGGTCAGCCTGCTGGCGGTGCTTAAACTCGGTGCCGTTTACCTGCCGCTGGACAGCGCACAGCCCGCCGAGCGTTTGCAGCAACTGGTTCGTGACAGCGGCGCGGCGTTGTTGATTCACGCGTTCGGCGACGACAAGGCCGCGCAACTGGGTGTGTGCCCGGTGCTGGTCTTCGATGCTGCGCTATGGTCCGAGGTGGATGGCAGTACGCTTAATGTGCGTGTCATCGCCGAACAACCGGCGTACATCATCTACACCTCCGGCTCCACCGGGCAGCCGAAGGGCGTGGTGATCAGCCACGGCGCGCTGGCCAACTACGTGCAGGGCGTGCTTGGGCGCCTGTCGCTGGATGACGGGGCGAGCATGGCGATGGTGTCGACTGTCGCCGCAGACCTGGGCCATACCTTGCTGTTTGGTGCGCTGGCGTCTGGGCGCCCGCTGCATCTGCTGTCTCATGAGCAGGCGTTCGACCCTGATGGCTTCGCCCGTTACATGGCCGAGCATCAGGTTGCAGTGCTGAAAATCGTACCCAGCCATTTGCAGGGGCTGCTGCAAGCCGCCAACCCGACCGACGTGCTGCCGGGCCAATTGCTGATTCTGGGTGGCGAGGCCAGTTCCTGGGCGTTGATCGAGCAAATCCGCGCGCTCAAACCGGGCTGCCGGATCGTCAACCACTACGGCCCGACGGAAACCACGGTCGGCATCCTCACCCATGAAGTCGCCGAGCGCGTTGACGCTTGCCGCAGTGTGCCGGTCGGTCAACCACTGGCCAATGGCAAAGCGCGGGTGCTGGACGCCTATCTCAACCCGGTTGCCGAGCGTGTGGCAGGCGAGCTGTATCTGGGCGGTCAAGGCTTGGCGCAGGGCTATCTGGGCCGTGCGGCGATGACCGCCGAACGCTTCGTGCCGGACCCGCACGCCGAGGGTCAGCGCCTGTACCGTGCGGGTGACCGCGCGCGCTGGGTGGACGGCGTGCTGGAGTACTTGGGGCGCGCGGATGATCAGGTGAAAATCCGCGGTTACCGGGTCGAGCCGGGGGAAGTCGGCCAGTTGCTGCAAACCCTGGAAAACGTCGCCGAAGCCGTGGTGCTGGCGCAGCCGCTGGAAAGCGACGAAACACGCCTGCAACTGGTGGCGTACTGCGTTGCGGCGGCCGGTGCGAGCCTCAGTGTCGACAGCCTGCGCGAGCAACTGGCTGCGCGCTTGCCCGAATACCTGGTGCCCGCGCAGATCATGCTGCTGGACAGGCTGCCCGTGACCGCCAACGGCAAGCTCGACAAGCGCGCCTTGCCTAAACCCGGCGTGGTCAAACAGCGCTACACCGCGCCAGTTGGCGAGATCGAGGAAAAGCTCGCCGCCGTGTGGGCGGACGTATTGAAACTGGAGCAGGTCGGCAGCACTGACAACTTCTTCGAGCTGGGCGGCGATTCGATCCTCAGCCTGCAGATCATCGCTCGCGCCAAGCGCCAGGGCATCAAGCTCAGCCCCAAGCAGTTGTTCGAAAAGCAGACCATCGGCCAGTTGGCCTCGGTGGCAAAACTGATCCAGAAGAAACCAGCTGCCGCGGTCGAACAGGTCAGTGGCTCGCTGCCGTTGCTGCCGATTCAGGCACGTTTTTTTGAACAGGATATCCCAGAGCGTCAGCACTGGAATCAGGCGCTGATGCTCAAGCCCCTGCAAACGCTGGATGCAATCCACCTTCAAGCTGCACTGACCGCGCTGATCGAACAGCACGACGCGCTGCGTCTGGGTTTCACCCAGCAAGACGGCCAATGGCAAGCCACATTCGGTGCGCTGAACACTCGCGACCTGCTCTGGACCCACGAACTGGACAGTGCCGAGCGCTTGCCTGAACTGGCCGATGAAGCACAACGCAGTCTGGACCTGAAAAACGGCCCGTTGCTGCGTGCGGTGCTGATCGACTTGCCGCAGGGCGAGCAGCGTTTGTTGCTGGTGATCCATCACCTGGTGGTGGATGGCGTGTCGTGGCGGGTGCTGCTGGAAGATCTGCAACAGGCGTATGTCGCCATCGCAACAGGCCAGCCATTGGCGCTGGCGACGAAAACCAGCTCGCTGCAAAGCTGGGCCGAGCACTTGCAGGCCTACGCGCAAAGCCCTGCGCTGGCGCAGGAACTGGATTATTGGCAGACGCAGTTGAAGGACGTCAGCGACGCCTTGCCCTGCGATCACCCGCACGGCGGTCAGCAACAGAAGCACGCGCTGTCGGTGGTCACGCAACTGAATGGCGAGCAGACCCGGCAACTGCTGCAAGACGCTCCGGCGGCTTATCGCACGCAGATCAACGACCTGCTGCTGACCGCGCTGGCGCGGGTGGTCAGTCGCTGGACCGCGCAGCCGCATGCCCTGATTCGTCTGGAAGGGCATGGCCGCGAAGACCTCTTCGACACGCTGGACATCACCCGTACGGTCGGCTGGTTCAGCAACCTGTACCCGGTCCGGCTCACGCCGCAGGCCACGTTGGCCGATTCGCTCATGACCATCAAGGAACAGCTGCGCGCAGTGCCCGACAAGGGCATTGGTTACGGCGCCCTGCGTTATCTGCGCAGTGAATCGGCGCGGCAGACCCTGCAAGCGTTGCCGCTGGGCAGTATCGTGTTCAATTACCTCGGGCAGTTCGACGGCAGCTTCGACGCACAAGGCGCGTTGTTCACGCCCTCGGCCGAGAGCAGCGGCGCGTCGCAGAGCGCCGATGCACCGTTGGCTGCGCCGCTCAGCATCAATGGCCAGGTGTATGGCGGCGAATTGCGCCTGAGCTGGACCTTCAGCGGTGCGGTATTTGAACGCGACACCGTGCAGCGGCTGGCCGACGAATACGCGGTTGAACTGCAACAATTGATTGCGCATTGCACCCGCGAAGGCGTGGCAGGCGTGACGCCGTCGGACTTCCCACTGGCACGCCTGAGCCAGTCGCAGTTGAGCAATTTGCCAATCCCTGCGGCGCAGATCGAAGACATCTACCCGCTGGCACCGATGCAGCAGGGCATGCTGTTCCACACCCTGTTCGAGCAGGACGCGGGCAATTACATCAACCAGATGCGCGTCGAGGTCAGTGGCCTGGACGTGCCGCGTTTCCGTGCCGCCTGGCAGGCCACGCTGGATGCCCATGAAGTACTGCGCAGCGGCTTTGTCAGCCATCTTGAGCAGTCGCTGCAAGTGGTGTTGCGCAATGTCAGCATGCCGTTTGTCGAACTGGATGCCCGTGCGCAATCAGGCGAATGGATCGACGATTGGGCGAATGCCGATCGCCAGCAGGGCTTCGACCTGGCTCGGGGGCCACTTCTGCGCCTGGCCGTATTGCGCACTGGCGAACAGACGCATCAACTGATCTACACCAGCCATCACATTCTCATGGATGGCTGGAGCAGCTCGCGCCTGCTGGGCGAGGTGCTGCAACGCTACAGCGGCCAGACGCTGCCGAGGCAAGTCAGTCGTTATCGCGACTATATCGAATGGCTGCAACGCCAGGATGCTGCGCTCAGTGAACGTTTCTGGACCGGCCAGCTTGCCGAACTGGACGAGCCGACCCGGCTGGTTCAGGCCTTCAAAGCGTCCGGGAGCGAGCAGGGGCATGGCGATTACCTGCAACTGATCGATGCCGATGGCACCCGCCAGTTGAGCGAGTTTGCCCGCGAGCAGCGCGTCACCCTCAACACGCTGGTGCAATCGGCCTGGTTGCTGGTGCTGCAACGCTACACGGGGCAGTCCAGCGTGACCTTCGGCGCAACCGTGGCCGGGCGTCCGGCTGACCTGCCGGGTGTTGAGGAGCAACTAGGGCTGTTCATCAACACCTTGCCGGTAATCGCCAGCCCGCGCCCGGAACAGCGGGTGGCGGACTGGGTTCAGCAAGTGCAGGCGAAGAACATCGCCCTGCGTGAGCATGAACACACACCGTTGTACGAGATTCAACGCTGGGCACGCAGCGCTGGCGAGGCGCTGTTCGACAACATTCTGGTGTTCGAAAACTACCCGGTGTCCGAAGCGCTGCAACAGTCCGCGCCGCAGGGGCTGGTGTTCGGCGGCCTGCACACCCAGGAGCAGACTCATTACCCGCTGACTCTGGTGGTCAATCTGGGCGAAACCCTGTCGATGCGCTTCAGCTATGCCCGCCAGCATTTCAGCGAGCAGCACATGGCGCAGTTGTCGGCGCATCTGAGCCAGGTTTTGCAGGCATTGGTGCGTGATCCGCAGGCGGCGATTGGTGAGCTGGCGCTGTTGGATGATCACGAACAGCAGCAGATTGTTCGCGACTGGAACGCCACGGCTGCCGATTTCCCTGGTGAGCACTGCCTGCACAGCCTGATCGAAGCCCAGGTACAGGCTACGCCGGACGCTCCGGCACTGATTTTTGCGGCTGAACAACTGAGCTATGCGCAACTTAACGCCCGCGCTAATCAGCTTGCCCATCGCTTGCGTGAGGCGGGTGTTGGCCCGGATGTGCTGGTGGGGATTTGTGTCGAGCGTAGTCTGGAACTGGTGGTCGGTTTGCTGGCAATCATCAAGGCAAGTGGCGCTTACGTGCCGCTGGACCCGGATTACCCCGAGGACCGTCTGGCTTACATGATGCAGGACAGCGGCATTGGTTTGCTGCTGACCCAGAGCGTGCTGTTACAGCGCCTGCCGGTTCCTGCGAAAGTACAAAGTCTGTGCCTGGATCAGGACGGCGACTGGCTGGCCGGTTACCGCACTGCCAACCCGATCAACCTCAGCCATCCGCTGAATCTTGCGTATGTGATTTACACCTCCGGCTCGACCGGCAAGCCCAAGGGCGCCGGCAACAGCCATCGCGCCCTGGTCAACCGTTTGCACTGGATGCAGAAGGCCTACGGGCTGGATGGCAGCGATACGGTATTGCAGAAAACCCCGTTCAGCTTCGACGTGTCGGTGTGGGAATTCTTCTGGCCGCTGCTGACCGGAGCACGTTTGGCCGTGGCGTTGCCGGGCGATCATCGCGATCCGGAGCGGCTGGTGCAGACCATCCGCGAACATCAGGTCACGACGCTGCACTTTGTCCCGTCGATGCTCCAGGCGTTTCTCACCCATCCTCAGGTGGAAAGCTGTAACAGCTTGCGTCGTGTGGTGTGCAGCGGCGAAGCACTGCCTGCCGAACTCGCCGGTCAGGTGCTCAAGCGTCTGCCGCAGGCGGATTTGTTCAACCTGTACGGCCCGACCGAAGCGGCTATCGACGTGACGCATTGGACTTGCACCCCGGACGACGTGCTCAGCGTGCCGATTGGTCGACCTATCGATAACCTGAAAACCCATATCCTCGACGACGGATTGCTGCCTGCCGCGCAGGGCGTTGCGGCAGAGCTGTATCTGGGCGGTGTGGGTCTGGCGCGGGGTTACCACAACCGCGCTGCGCTGACGGCTGAACGCTTTGTGCCGGACCCGTTCGACGAGCAGGGCGGGCGTCTTTACCGGACCGGGGATCTGGCGCGTTATCGTGACGAAGGCGTTATCGAATACGCCGGGCGTATCGACCATCAAGTGAAAATTCGCGGGCTGCGTATCGAGCTGGGCGAGATCGAAGCGCGTCTGCATGAGCATGCCGGTGTGCGAGAAGCCAATGTAATCGATATTGACGGGCCTTCCGGCAAGCAGCTGGTGGCGTATCTGGTGCGCACTGATGCTGGTCTGGATTCGGACGCTCTGCGCGAAACCCTGAAAACGCACCTTAAGGCTCACGTGCCGGATTACATGGTGCCGACATACTTTGTCTTCATTGATGTGATGCCGCTGACCGCCAACGGTAAGCTGGATCGCCGGGCACTGCCCAAACCGGACGTGGCTCGTTCACAGCAAGGCCACGTCGCGCCACGTACGGAATTCGAGCAACGTCTTGCCGCGTTGTGGGAGCAGGTGCTGCAGGTCGAACGGGTAGGGCTCAACGACAACTTCTTCGCCCTGGGCGGCCACTCGCTGCTGGCGGTTTCGCTGGCAGGCAGGATTCGCGAGACGTTTGATGTCTCCATCAAACTGCATGATTTCCTGTTGATGCAGACCCTCGGTGAGCTGGCCGATTTCATGCGTACCAATGAGGCTAAGGTCAAATCGGCGGTCATCGTCATGAACGCCAATCGATCGGACAATGCGCCGTTGTTCTGCCTGCCACCGGGCGGTGGCGGCACCTACTCGTATTACCCTCTGGCTGGCCAATTGAGCGACAGCCGACCGGTTTACGGGCTGGTCAACAAGGCTTATGTGGTGCCGGGCTGGTTTGATACGTCGTGGCAGGAAATGGTCGATTACTACGTCGAGCAAATCCGTATGACTCAATCGCACGGGCCTTACAACCTGCTGGGCTGGTCGATGGGCGGCGCGTTGGCCATCGAGGTGGCGCATGTACTTGAGCGTGAGGGCGACACGGTGAGCTTTCTCGGGCTGGTGGACACCCAGTTGCCTGCCTCGGTCGGGATGGAGTGGGTCGAAGAAGCGCCGGAAGTCACCACGCAAAAACAGGGCGAAAACTACTACCGCAGCCTGATCAAAAGCTTGCAGGCGTTTGTGCCGGGCTTGCAGGAAGCGTCGATTGTGGGGCTTATCGAAACCGCCCGGCAGTCGCTGTCCAGCGAGGGCGAGGTGATTGACTGGGTGGTCGACCATGTCGCGCTGGAGGCCGGCATGAACGCCGACAACCTGCGCAGCATATTCCAGGACATCGCCGTTCAGGACGAGATCGAAACCGGTTACAAACTACTGGAAGCCAACGCACAACTGAGCCAGGCATTTACCCTGAAAACGCTTAACGTACAGGCCGATTGCTGGTGGGCCGGGCAGAGCCGTGCGCCAGGGCAGATTGCCCGGGCTGAAGCGGTGCTGCTTGAACAGTGCTCGGTGAACGGGCTGCGCAGCTCGACAACGGTTGATCAGCGGCATGACAACGTGGTGCTCGCGGAAGTGTTTCTGCACGGGCTTGCCGAGCGGCTTGTGTGACGCAGAGCGTCACGAACGGCATTCCCACGCTGAGCGTGCGGAACGATAGGTGTCTGGTCCGGCGACTATCGTGCGGCGCTCTGCGTCGCATGCAGTTCTGGACGCTCTGCGTCCGGTCTTGATTGTAAGGCGCGAGCGCGGGCTTCTAAAAATCGCCGCGCAACGTCAGGACGTAGTTGCGCGGGTCGCCGTAGTAGTTGCCGCGGTCGATGTCGCCGGTTGCCTTGTAGTATTTGCGATCCAGCAGGTTGTTGCCGTTGAGGGCCACCGACCAGTGTTCGTCGATCTTCCATGAGGCGCGTGCGTCCCAGGTGGCGCGGCCAGGGTTGTCTATGGGCTGGGTCGACTCGTGCTCCGAGTAGCCGCTTTGCGCCGACACACCGCCGCCGACGGTCAGTCGACGCCAGGTGCCGGGCAGGTTGTAGCTGCTGGACAAGCGCAGCATGTGCCGGGGTGTTTCTGCTGAAATCGATTTCCCGTCGCTGCCGCGCGTGAGGTTGAAGGTGTAACCGGCCAGGGTCTGCAATCCCGGTAACGGTTCACCGCTGATCTCCATGTCGATACCCTTGCTGCGCCGGATGTCGCCATTCACATAGCAGGTGCCGTAAGCGTCGTTGCTCAGGCACTGGCCCGCATTGGCATCGTCCTCGACCGCCACGTCTTTCTGTTTCACATAGAACAGCGCGAAAGACACGTTCAGGCGCTTGTCGAACAACTCGCCCTTGATGCCGGTTTCATGGCTGGCACCGATGGCCGGGTCAAGAAATGCGCCGGATGCCGTTCTATAACCGCTTTGCGGCAGGAAGATATCGGTGTGGCTGGCGTACCACGACCAGTCTCGGTTCAGATCGTAGATCACGCCAACGAACGGCGTGACCTGGTTTTCCTCTTGAGCGCGAGTAGTCACGCCTGCGGACTGGCTCTGATAGTCATACCAGCTGACCCGGCCGCCCATGACCAGGCTCAACGACTCGGTCAGGCTCAGGCGCAGGTTGCTGTAAACGCCATAACGCTTGTCGCTGTAGTCGGTGCTGCGCCAGGCCGGACGCGCAGGTTCAGCAATCGCGTCGTGATCGGGATTGAAGATGTCCAGCGGCCGATTGCTGTTGACGGTGGCATAGCGCGAATCACGTTTTTGCTCAGACCAGTTGCCGCCGATGGTCAACTGGTGGGTCAGGCCAAAGGCGTCGAAACGACCGTCCAGATGGCTGTCGAAACCGTCGCTTTGCAGCGTGTCCGAGCGAAACAGGGTTCTGACCAGTCGTGAACCGCTCTGGGTCGCAGGGTCTATGGCGCCTTTTGCGTAGGCGACTTTCTGATCGAAAGCCCCATCGGAGTGAGTGGCAGACAATGTGCCGCTCCAGTTTTCGTCAAAGCGGGTTTCCAGTTCGCTGAACACTTCGTCGGTGCGGGTCTGATGACGGTTCCAGTCCTGGGCCAAGGAGGTGGAGCGCGGCAGATCAATGGCCTTGCCGTTGCTGTAGCGGGGCAGGCCGAAAATCGAATAGCCGTGGGTATCCGCGCTTTGATGGCGCAGGCCCAGCGTGAGTGTGGTGTCTTCGCTCAGGTCGGTTTCCAGAATGCCGTACAACAGCGGCGCAGTCTTTTTCAGGCCGTCGATGAAGTATCCACGGTCTTCGTAAGACGTGACAAAACGCCCGCGCACGCTGCCCGAATCGTTGAGCTTGCTGCTGCCATCCAGATCGACCCGGTACTGGTCCCAACTGCCGGCGCGGGTGGTGATCGAGAACTGCGGTAAGGCGGTCGGCCGCTTGCGCACCAGATTGACCGCGCCACCGGGGTTGCCCGCGCCGATCAACAGTCCGGCAGCACCGCGCAGCACTTCGACGCGGTCGTAGATCTCCGTGTCCGGGGTCATCCAGCCGGTCACGCTGTAACCCTGACCGGCAACGCCATCGATGGTGTAGCTCTCGTCTTCCAGCGCGAAGCCCCGCGAGCTGAACACATGAGAGCCAAAGTTGCGTTGCGAAAAGGTGATGCCAGGCGTCTGCGCCATCACCTCGTCGAGGCCGTTGAGGTTTTTGTCGTTCATCAACTGACGGGTCATGACCGTGACCGATTGCGGGGTTTCGCGCAGCGATTGTGACGTCTTGTTGATGCTCACGCCGGTCGTCGCATACGAGCCGCTGCCCTCGGTGGTGATACCGAACGGGTCGCCCTTGATCGCCACCGGCCCGAGGTTCATGGGGTGCGCGGACGCCGCGCTGCCGAGGGTCAGCGTATCGGCCTCGAGGTTGTGCGTTACACCAGCCTGTTTCAGCAGATCCGCGACCGCCTGTTCAGGCGTCAACCTGCCGTGCACCGGGCCGCTGAACTTGCCGTTCACATCATCGGGGTTGTAAAGAATTTGCAGGTCGCCCTGGCGACCCAGCTCTTTAAGGGCGCTGTTCAAGGGTTGTGCGGGGATATCGAAGTCGAACTCTTCAGCCAGTGCCTCGCCCTGAAAAGCCAATGCCAGCACCAGCCCGCCCAGACGCAAGCCAAGCGTTTTCACGCGGCCTGTGCGCAGACGGCTGAAGGGTGTTGGCATGGGAAGGATGGCTCATTGAAATCGAGGGTGCAGGATAAATGCAAATCCCTGTGGGAGCGAACTTGTTCGCGAAGACGGTCGTTCAGACAATGCATTTTCGGAGAACATACTGACTTCTTCGCGAACAAATGAAGCGTCGCCCGGCTCGCTCCCACGGCCTTCGGCCAGAATCAAAAGCCTGGACTCAGATCAGAAATCCCCCCGCAAGGTCAGGACATAGCTGCGCGGTTCGCCGTAGACGTTGGAGCGGTCGGTGGCGATCGAGGTGCTGTAATACTTGCGGTCGAAAAGGTTTTCGGCGTTGAGCGACACCTTCCAGTTCTCGTCCAGTTTCCAAGAGGCTCGCGCATCCCAGATGGCCTTGCCAGAAACGCCCAGCTGTTTGTTGGACGGCACTTCATAGCCCGAATCTGCCGACACGCCGGTGCCCAGGGTCAGGCGGTTCCATGCGCCCGGCAGGTTGTAGCTGGTGTTGAGGCGCAGCATGTGTTTCGGTGTTTCGTAGGCTACATCTGCATCGCCATTGTTACGCAGCATGTTGAAGGTATAGCCGCCGAATACTTGCAGGCCTGGCAACACTTCACCGCTGGCTTCGACGTCGACACCCTTGCTACGGCTGATGCCGTCCTGCAGGTAGCAGGAGCCGTCGGAGCTGGTCGGGCAGGTCTGAGTTGTGTTGACGTCCAGCGCGGCGACATCTTTCTGTTTGATGTAGAACAGCGCCATCGACAGGTTCATGCGCTTGTCGAACAGTTCACCCTTGAAGCCCGTTTCGTAGTTGGAACCAATGGCCGGGTCCAGCGGCGAGCCGCCTGCGGTTACGTAGTTGGCTTGTGGTGTGAAGATGTCGGCATAGCTGGCGTACCACGACCAGTTGTCGTTGATGTCGTAGATCAGGCCGGCGAACGGGGTGAATTCCTGAGTCTGCTTGGATTCGTAACTGTTGGCTGCGCCGGTTTTGACGTCGTACTTGTAGTCATACCAGCTCAGGCGGCTGCCCAGAACCACGCTCAACGGCTCGCTCAGGTGAATACGCGTGTTGGCGTACAGGCCTGCGCGTTCTTCGGTGGTGTCGATGTCGGTGGTCCAGGCCGGACGGACCGGTTTGGCGAAAGCGCTCTGGTCGACATCAAAGACGTTGACTGCGGTGCGTCTCGTCACGGTCGCCTGATGCGTGTTGGCGTCCTGTTTTGACCAGTCAGCCCCCAGGGTTACCTGATGATCAAGGCCGAACGCGTTGAAGTTACCTTCCAGTTGACTGTTCAGACCGACGCTGTCGACCTCGTCCTTGCGAAACAGTGTGCCCTGAAAATTGGAGCCCGCCAGCGTCGTTGGGTTTACTGCGCCTCGTGCGTAGGCAATGTTCTGATCAAAACCGCCCTGCGAGTAAGTAAGCGACGTGCGGCTGGTCCAGTCCTCATTGAAGCGATGCGCGACTTCGGTAAAGACCTCGGTCATGTCGCTTTCAAGACGGTTCCACTTCTGCGCCAGATTGGTCGAGCGCGACAGGCCCAGCGACTGGCCGTTGCTGTAGCGCGGCAGGCCGTAGATCGAGTAGCCATTGATGACCTGTTCCTGGCGACGCAGGCTCATGGTCAGCGTGGTGTCATCGCTCAGGTCGGCTTCGACGATGCCGTACAGCAGCGGGGTGCGGCTGTCGCGCCCATCCAGGTACGAACCGCTGTCATCGTAAGCCGCGACCATGCGCCCGCGCAGCGTACCCGAATCGTTGAGCTTGCCGCTGCCATCCAGATCGACGCGGTACTGATCCCACGAACCTGCGCGAGTGGTGATCGAAAATTTGTTGTCGGCGGTCGGGCGTTTGCGCACCAGATTGACCGCGCCACCGGGCTGACCGGCACCTACCAGCAGGCCAGACGCGCCGCGCAATACTTCCACACGGTCATAGATGGCCATGTCCGGCTGCATCCAGCCGGTGATCTGATAGCCCTGGCCGCCAATGCCGTCGACCAGAAAGCTCTCCGCCAGCAGCGAGAAGCCGCGCGAGGTATACACGTGACCGCCGAAGTTACGGTACTGGAAGGTGATCCCCGGAGTGTCTTCCAGAACCTTGCTCAGGCTGTTGAGGTTGTTGTCATCCATGACTTGCCGAGTCACCACGCTTACAGACTGCGGTGTTTCACGCAGCGACTGTGGCGCGCCCTTGCCGATACTTACCGCGCCGGTGGTGTAAGAGCCAGTGCCGTCAGTGGCGGTGCCCAGGTACTGCGAGTCGATCGCGGTCGGGGCCAGGTTGACCGTGCCCGTGGTGGTCGAACCGTCTGCGGCGGTTTCCTGTGCCTGGCTGGCCACCGGCATACAGAGCGCAAGGCCCATGGCCGCCATGGATGGCCGGGAGCGGAACATCTGACTGAGCATCAACGCTTTGCTGAGCGGGGTAAGTCGTGACGGGTTGTGCATGAATTGGCTCTTTCCAGTGGGTATCGGCAAGGAGATTGAGAGCGTTGTTCAGGTCTGCGCAGTCGGGTTCAGCCGTCGACGGGGCAGGCGTGAGCAACTTTTTTATAAGGCGCTGCGCGGGAGATGGCTGTGCACGCAATTCGCTCTTAATGAGAACGAAAGCGAATAACGTTTATTTAATGAATTTTTCACAATTCCGGAAAAAAGATGGCGCTTGGCTATCTGATTAGGGCGGGTATGGCTTCGTCGGGTAACAAAAAGCCCCGCTCGCGGACTGGCCGGGCGGGGCTTTCGAGGCGTGGATGAATCAGGCCGGAATGGTTTTGTCGTAAGTGTCGTTTTGCACCTGCTCGACCTGAATCTGCCCGGTCTGCATGCGCACCAGTTGGTCGGCGATGTAGAAATAGCGGTCGTCATGGGAGATGACGATGATGGTCTTGCCTTGCTGCTTCAGCTCCGGCAGCAGTTCGGTGTAGAACACGCGCCGGAACGCCGGGTCCTGATCAGCGGCCCACTCGTCGAAGACCAGCACCTGACGCTCGTCCAGCCACGCGTTGATCAGTGCCAGACGCTTGCGCTGACCGGTCGACAGGTCGGTGGTGGTGAAGGCACCGTCCTTTATGCTGACCTTGTGCGCGATGTCCAGCCGTTCCAGGTATTTGCCGGCGTCTTGCGGCAGCGCGGCCTGCCCCTGCAACGGCTCATCAAACAGGTAGTAATCGGCAAAGATCGTAGTGAATAACTGGCGGTAGTCATCCAGGTTTTCCGGGGTGACGGTCTGCCCATTGAGGCGGATTTCACCCTGTTGCGGCGTGTACAGACCCAGCAGCAGCTTGATCAGCGTGGTCTTGCCACAGCCGTTTTCGCCGACGATGAACACGATATCGCCCTGTTTGATGCTCAAATCGACCGGGCCGAGATGAAAGGCGTCGCTGCCCTCGACCGGAGGGTAGTCATAGCGCAGGTTGTGCAGTTCCAGGGTTTGCATATTGGCCAGCGAATTGGGGCGGTCGCTGACCAGCAAGTGGGGTTCGGGGTTGGAAAACTTCCACGACAGTTCGGCGATACGGCGCATGGCGATCTGCGCGCGGCTGATGCCGGGCAGGGCGGTAATCAGGCGTTCCAGCGGGCCTTTCATGTACAGCATCACCAGCACGAAGCCGCCCAGCACGGTTTTTTCAGTGGTCGGCCACATGGCCTGGAAGGCGATGGCGATGCCGATCACGGCAAAGAACAGCATCGAACCGAAGGTTTCCGCGCTGACGAAAATGTTGGCGGCGCGAATGTTCGAGCGGCAGATGTGCTCGGTGGCACCGTGAATCTTCTCGTCGAGCATGTGCTGACGACGCTTGCGCTGAATGCGCAGCTCCTTGGCACCCGCAGACAGCGCCTGATAGTGCTTCTGCAATTCGTCTTCGCTGTTGCGCGCCGCCAGAATGCTGCGCATGCCGTACGCATGGGCCAGGTACTGCGCGCCGGTGCCGAGCACCACGGTGAGCACGGTCAGCGCCAGAATCTGCCAGGACAGCAGTGCCAGATAGGTCAGGCAGCCCAGGGTGACGGTGAACGAGATGACCATCGGTGCGACCGACAGGGCGAAGGTGCTGATGGTGTTGACGTCGTTGAGCAGCACCGGAATCAGACGGTGCGAGCGATAACGCTCCAGTTGCTCGATGGGTGCCACCAGCACCTTGGCGGCCAGCTCGCGGCGCAGGTTGGCGACCACGCGCTGGCCAACGTAGTTGGTCGACAGGTTGGACAGTGTCGAGCAGGCCAGGGTCAGCACACACAACCCGGCGAACAGCAGTGCGGTCTGTGTGTCCGGGCCGCCGGGCATGTTCATAGCATTGTTGATGGTGGCCAGCAGGCCGGTGACGCTCAGACCGCTGACAATCCCCAGCACGGTCGACAGCGCCACCAGCCACCAGAAGGGCTTGAGGATTCTCAGGGTTTCCCGGGCGAGGCTTTCAGTTTTGCGGGTCATGGTGTGTCTCGTCAGTGTCCGTGAGTGCGGCCCGCGTCTGTCGCAGGCCGCAGGCGCGCATGAAGTCCGTTACAGGTCGCGGGCGACCCGGAAACCCAGCCAGTCGCCGCGTACATCCGGCTGACGGCTGTTGCGGTTGCCGGAGCGGGAGAAGATCGGCGCTTCGGTCCAGTCATTGCCGCGAATCATTTTCCAGGTGCAATCGCCGGCCAGCCACGCGCTGCCGTCAGTGGGTGCGCCGTTGTAGTTGCTGGTCTCGCAATCGGCGGTCCATTCGTAGACATTGCCGTGGGCGTCGTAAATGCCGAAATCGTTGGGGCTGTAGCTGCCAGCGGGCGCGGTGTAGCTGAAGCCGTCTTCCGGGCCGTAGGTGTTGGCGTGTTTGGCGATGCTGTAGGGCTTGCCTTCATCCATCGGGAACGGGAAAGAGCCCTTGCTGCCGCCACGTGCCGCGTATTCGCGCTGCGCTTCGCTGACCATGTGATAGGACTTGCCGGTCTTCTTCGACAGCCATTCGACATAGGCCTTGGCTTCGTTCCAGTCCATGCACACGGCGGGCTGGCGCGCCGTCAGCGGGTAGCGTGGCTTGCCGGCCTTGCACTCGCGGCCAGGGCGGGTATCGCCGTCTGGCATCTTGTAACCGGAGCTCTTGATGTAGGCGTTCCATTCGCCACTCAGTACCTGAAAGCGGCTGATGGCGAACGGTTTGGCGAAGGTCACGTCATGCAGAGGGCCTTCGTCCGGCTGGCGACCCATTTCTTCCTCGGGTGCGCCCATGGTGAAAGTGCCTGCAGGCAGCACGACCATTTCCGGGCAATCCTTGCAGTCCTTGAACACTTTTCCGGGCGCGGGTACTGGCGCGGACGTGGCGGCGAGGGTGGTGCCGCAGAGCAACAGGCCGAACAGGGCGGAAAGGGACAGCAGTGTTTTTTTCATGACGGGTCTCGATAGAAAGCGGAAAACAGTTGATTCAGTGCGTGCACGTCAGCTGCGCTGGCTGAGCAGGGCCATGAATCGATCGATTTCGGCCTCGTTGTTCAGCAATCCCGGCGCGGTGCGCACCACCGGGCCGACATCACGGCTCACGGCGTCCACGACCATGCGTTGTTTCATCAGCCAGGCGGCCACCTCGTCACTTTCCTGGCCCTTGAGCCGGAAGAAACTGAAACCCGCCGACAGTGCCGGGTCCATCGGTGTCACCAGTTCGACGTTGGGCTGCGCCTTGAGGCGCTGCTTGAGGTAGCTGTTAAGCTCGTGAATACGCGCCTGCACGTCGGCTTTGCCCAGTTGCAGGTGCAGCTTGAACGCCTCGTTCAGTGCCCAGCGGTGTTCGAACGAGTGATAGCCGCCGGGCGTCATGATTGTGCTGAAACCGGTGGCTTCCGAGAACGTCGGGATCAGTGGGGTGAGGTCTTTGACCTGCTCCGAGCGGGCGCAGACAATGCCTGTACCGCGCGGGCCGAACATCCACTTGTGAGTGCCGGCGACATAGAAGTCGCACTTCATGTCCGGGAAATCCAGGTTCTCGACGCCAAACCCGTGTACGCCGTCGACCACATACAGAATGCGGTCTTTGTCGTCACGGTTGCGGTTGTGTTCCTCGACCAGATCGCCGATGGCGCCGATAGGCAATTTCACACCACTGCCGGACTGCACCCAGGTCATGCCCAGCACTCGCGTCTTCGGCTGAATACTGCGCGCAATGGAGCCGATGATTTCGTCTGCCGACACGGTCGCCGGGTCTTTGAACAGGCGAATCTTGCGCACCTGAGTGCCTTCGCGCTGCTGGCGGAATTTGAGGATGTCGCGGGTACAGGAATGCTCGTGCTCGGTGGTCAGAATCTCCTGATCCGGGCGCACATGCAGACCGCCGTAGATGATCGCCAGCCCTTCGGTGGTGCTGCCGGTGAGGGCGATCTGGCCAGGCTGGGCATTCAGGTACTTGCCCGCCCAGACGCGAACTTCATGTTCGCAGCGCTCGGTTTCCCTCAGGTCCCAGTCCATCGCCAGTCCGGGGTTGCGGTCGATGCGCGCGCGATGCTGTTCGATGGCCTCGCGAACCGGAGTGGGGTGCGAGGTGACCAGAAAGTTGGAAAGGTGGACGTAATCCGGGTCCTGATTGAACAGCTGTTTCAAGCGCGCCCATTTGTCTGTGGAAGTCGGTGCAGGTGCGGACGCCAGGGCCGTTGACGCAAGACCGGAGCCCAGTGGCAAGGCTGCGGCCAGCACTCCGGCCTGTTTGAGGAAGGTTCTGCGGTCAGTCATGAGCGGTAGCGCCTGATGTTCGGCTAGCGGCATTCGAAAGGTTGGTTTGTTTCGCGTCCGGACGCGCCGAAGCCTGCACCTGCTCCCAGACGCGCAGAAAATTGCCGCCCCAGAGCTTGGTGATATCCGCTTCGGCGTAACCGCGCTCGATCAGCTCGGCGGTCACGTTGCGAATCTCGCTGACATCGTTGAAGCCTTTTACGCCACCGCCATCATTGAAATCGGAGCTGATGCCGACATGGTCGATACCGATCTTTCTGACCGTGTAATCGATGGCGTCGACGAAATCCTTGACCGTGGCCTTGGGCTCTTCTTCAAGGATCGCGTACAGCTTGCTGGCGTAGGCACCGAAGCGCTGTTCCGGCCAGACCGTGATAATCGCGTCGCCGGGCATCAGTGCCATGGCCAGGTTGGGCAGTGGCGGCAGGTCGAAGTCCTTGCGCAGGGCGTTGAGTTTGTCCTGAGTCTTCTGGGTCAGCGGCTTCAAATAGGCCGGGAAAGCCACGATCTGCACCACGCCGCCACTGCGCTTGATGAGCTGCATTTCCTCGTCGCTGAGGTTGCGCGGGATGTCCACCAGCGCACGCGGGGCCGAGTGCGAGGCGACCATTGGCGTACGGCTCAACTGGCTGACCTGCTCCAGCGCCTTGCTCGACATTTGCGAGACATCAATGATCACGCCCAGGTCGTTGAGGCGTTGCACTGCCTGCTTGCCGATTTCCGACAGGCCGCCCAGCGCGTCGGGCGTGTCGTTTAGAAAGGGCAGGGGGCGTGAAGAGTCGGCCCAGCTGTTATTACCGACGTAACTGAAGCCGAACATGCGCATGCCGCGCGCTGTCCAGTGGTCCAGCAGGCTCAGGTCATTGCCCAGCGGGTAGGCGTTGAGCATGCTGATAAAAATCGCAAACTTGCCCTCGCCGTGCAGGCGGCGCATGTCGTCGGGGGTATAGGCGATGCCGACCTGATTGGGGAAATCCCGAACCATGCCGGTGATGATCTTGTAGCGCACTTCCTGCTGGTGGCGCGCTTCGTCGACAAAGCCGGGTGTCGGGCGATGCGGGGCATTGTCGCCGTTCCAGATTTCCGGCCAGCCGAATACCGTCAGTGCTGCGCCGGACAAGCGCCCGCGTGCGGTTTTCACCAGATCGAACTGGCCCGAACCGTCCTTGTCGGCTTCATTGCCCTCGCTGCCGAATTTCATCGGCACGGTGATGTGGCTGTCGAAGGAAATGATCCGCTCTTGCAGGTCGTCGGCCTGCTTCATGACCTTGACCGGGTAACCGGCAGGCGACCAGTAATTCCAGGCCAGAAAACCCGCGCCTGCACTGATGGCCAGGGCCAGCGGCAGGCCGATGAAGAGAGCCTTTTTCCAACGCGGTCTTGTCATTTCCGTCTCGTTCAGATTAACCGTTGCGCAGCCTGCAAGGGCTGTTGCTATCTGGTGGAGAACGAGCGGATGGGCGAAAAATTTAGCGCCGTATCCTGGATTCAGACGCTGAGCTAAATTTGTCTGCCGGGTTTACGTTCTAGCTTGGATAACGGCTGTCTCGGTGCTGGAACAGGTAGGGTAATGACGATTTCTCGACGAGGGTTCATAGCAGGGCTGGCGCTGACCGGCGCGGCAGTTCCGGCTGCCTATTATGCGCATCGGGAATTCACCCGTGTCGAGGAACCCGTGACACCGGGCGAGGCCACGGCCGGGCCCGCAGATACGTCTACCCAGCGCCTGGCCGACAAGCTGCGCGGGGTATGGACGCTGCGTTTCGAAGGGCGTGATGCCGGGCTGGCCGATGCGCCGCTTGAAGGTCTGGAAATGTTTCTCGACATTGCCCCGCGCGGTCGCGGCCTGCGCGGTTATATCGATACGCCGGAGCAATTGCGCAGCGACGCACAGCCACGCTTCCGGGTGATTGGCGACCTGCAGCCGGCCAACGCGGCAAAGCTGTATCTGCGGGTCATGGATGGCCATGCTGGCAATGATCCGCACAGCGACACTGCGGATTACGAATTCAGCCTGACCCTTGATGAAGTCTGGGGCGCGTTCGGCAATGCGGGCAGCGGCACGTTGAGCGGACGTATCGAACGTCTGGACCGGCCGTTGGCCCTGCCGGAGCTGGAAAACCGCCTGATTGCCATCAAGCAGGTGTTCCCTGAGGCGCGCGAGCGGGTCGGCCTGAGTCCGCCGTTTCTGGCCTGGCTGGTTTCCAAGGAGCATCGCTTGTTTCACCAGCTGTGGCATGCCTCTCGGGACAAATGGCACAAGCTGCCCGAAGACAAGCGCAACGCCCTGCGTGGTATCGGCTGGCAGCCGGGGCCGCGCGAGAAAGAGCGTGATGCGCGTGGCCCGCACAAGGACCGCAACGGTTCGGGTGAAGACTTCTTTTACATGCACCGGCACATGCTGATTCAGGCGCGCAAGATTCAGGACCTGCCGTCGTGGCCGCGGTTTCCGTTGCCTCAGCCTGAGCTGGAGCGTGACCGGTTGGGTTTCGCACGTTATTTCGATAATCACGACGGTTGTTCGCTGCCGCCCAACTGGCTGGCCCAGGGCGATGAGGAATACACGCAACTGGTCAGCGATATCAAAAGCCACGAGACGTTTCACACGCACTTTCAGGTCTGGGAGTCGCAGTACCGCGACCCGCGCTTTCTGTCGAAGCTGACGTTGGGGCAGTTTGGGTCGCAGGTCGAGCTGGAGCTGCACGACTGGTTGCACATGCGTTGGGCCTCCGTCGCTCGCGACCCCGCCAACGGCCAGCCGGTGCCCATGGCGCGTCGTTCGGACGACTTCGCCGAGCGCTGGTTCGAGCCGGAAAACGACTTTCTCGCCGATCCGTTTTCATCGCATGTGAACCCGGTGTTCTGGATGTTTCACGGCTGGATCGACGACCGCATCGACGACTGGTTCCGCGCCCACGAGCGCTTTCATCCGGGTGAAGTGAAGCGCCTGGAAGTCAATGGCGTGCCGTGGTTCGCGGCGGGCCGCTGGGTTGAAGTCAGCGACCCGTGGCTGGGGCCGGAAACCCACGGCTGCAGCACCGTGCCCGGGCAGGCAGCAGGCACGACCATGGAAATGGACCCGGAAGTCATGAAGCTTGCGCTGCGTATTACCTTTGCGGCGGATGACAAATTGAGCAACCTGCTACGCCGCGTGCCGCGCAGGCCTTGGTATGCGCGCAATCTGTTGCCGGACAGGTGGTTTTAGCGAACGGTCGTTGAGGTGATCGTTCCGCACGCTCCAGCGTGGGAATGCAGGTCATGACGCTCTGCGTCCCGAACGGCATGCGACGCAGAGCGTCGCACGATAATTGAGTTATCTGCGCATACCGACGCAGAGCTTCAGTACGATAGTTGGAATTATCGTTCCTCACGCTCCAGCGTGGGAATGCAGCTCTCGACGCTCTGCGTCGCAAGAGGACGCAGAGCGTCGCACGATAATTGAGTTATCTGCGCAGACCGACGCAGAGCTTCAGTACGATAGTTGGGATTATCGTTCCTCACGCTCCAGCGTGGGAATGCAGGTCATGACGCTCTGCGTCGCAAAGAGGACGCGGAGCGTCCAGACCTGCATGTCGACGCAGAGCGTCGCACGATAGTGGATCATGCGCTCAGCGCACCTGCCAGCCGCCGCCCAGTGCCTTGTACAGCGCGATACTCGCCTGCAAGCGTGCCAGCCGTAACTGCACGCTCACGTCCTGCGCCTGATACAGCGTGCGTTGGGTTTCCAGTACCGTCAGTAAGTCCTCGGCACCTTCTTCATAGCGGCTCTGGGCGATGTTGAAAGCGGTTTGCGCCTGTTTGAGTTCTTCTTCGTGCCAGTAGCGTTGCTGGTCCAGGCCTTGAATGCTGTTCAGGGCTTTTTCGACGTCGGCGAAGCTGTTGATGATCGCTCCGCGATAGGTTTCCAGCAGCTCTTCCTGACGAGCTGTGGCCCTGTCGCGCTCGGCAGCCAGACGCCCATTATTGAAGATCGGCCCGACCAGACCGGCAGCCAGGCTGCTGAACGGTGCGCGCAACCAGTCTTCGGCGCGGGTGGCTTCGGTGCCGAGCCTGGCGCTCAGGGTCAGCTTTGGCAGCATGGCAGCGCGCGCCACCGTGACATTGGCTTGCGCCGCGGCCAGTTCAGCTTCGGCTTTGGCCAGATCCGGGCGGCGGGTCAGCAGTTCGCTGGGCAGACCGGGGCCGATGTCCGGCCAGTTCAGGGTGGCGAACGCCTGATCACCGAGGTTCAGATTCTGTACCGGCTGGCCGAGCAACGCTGCCAGGCTGATCAACTGCTCGTTGGCCAGTTGCTGAACGCGTGGCAGTTCGCGCTGCTGGGTGGCGACCAGGTTTTTCTGCTGCGCCAGTTCCAGTGCAGTGGCCGAACCCGAGTCGTAACGGGTCTGCACCAGCCTCAAAACGCTTTGCGCGTTGGCCAGGTTCAGCTCGGCAATCCGGCCTTGCTCGCGCGCCGCGAGGGTTTGCGCATAGCGGTCAGCGACGTTGCCGAGCAGGGTCAGTTCCACTGTCGCCTGATCGAATTCGCTGGCCCGCAGACTTTGTAGCGCACTGTCGCGTCCGGCGGCGATACCGCCCCAGAAATCCACTTCATAGCTGGCGGTCAGGTCGCTGGTGAAGTTGTTGGTGTTGTTGTCGTCGGAAGGGTTGGCCTTGCGGTCGCTGTTGCGCACGAACTTATTGCGTTCGCCGCGCAGGTCAAAGGCCAGCTCCGGAAGCAAAGGTGCGCCGCCAATGATGGCGCTGGCCTGCGCCTGACGCACACGAGCCATTGCTGCAGCGACTTCGTGGCTGTCGCGACTGGCCTGTTCGATCAGGCGATTCAATTGCGGGCTGCCGAACTGCTGCCACCAGTGGGCGTCACTGCGCTGGGCGGCAGCGCTCTGGGCAAACGCCCAGCGTGCAGGTGGCTGAATGCCGCTGTCCAGGCGCGGAGCCGGGGCATTGCAGGCGGTCAGTAACAGGCAGACGGTCAAAAGGGAAAGGCTCGGCTTCATTGATTGTTCATTCACTGGTAAGGGCCGCAACCGGGTCGAGCCGGGCAGCTTTGCGGGCAGGCATGAAGCCGAAGATCACGCCGGTGACCAGTGCGCAGGCAAACGCTCCGGCCACTGCCGGCACGGTGAACGCAACCGCCACCTTGCTCAGCAACAAGGCTGCGCCCATGCCCAGCGCCAGCACGACACCGGCCAGCCCGCCGACCACGGAAAGCATCACCGCTTCGGTGAGGAACTGCCGCAGGATGTCGCTCTGCCGCGCGCCGGTGGCCATACGGATGCCGATTTCACGGGTGCGCTCACGCACGGTCATGAGCATGATGTTCATCACGCCGATGCCGCCGACCAGCAACGAAATCGCCGCAATCGAGCCGAGCATCAGCGACAGGGTGTTCTGGGTGCGTGCTTCAGCCTGGATCATCGCGGCGTTGTTGGTCAGCTCGTAATCCTGCTTGCCGTTATGCAGGCGTTGCAGCAGGTTGCGTATTGCTTCTTCGGCGTGTTTGACGTTGTTGGCATCACGCGTAGCGATGGTGATGTACTCGGGGTCCTGCGAGCCAAACAGACGGATGCTGGCCGCCGAGTAGGGAATGGCGATGCGGTTGTCGCTGTCCAGGTCACCGGAAGTGGCACCTTTTTCCTCAAGCACGCCGACCACCTGAAACGGCACGTTTTCGATCAGGATGTACTGGCCAATAGGGTCGGTATGCTCGCCGAACAGTTTCTGGCGAACTTTGTAACCAATCACTGCCACGGCGGCAGCACTTTGCTCATCCGCTTCGCTGAAATAACTGCCTTCCACTACCGGCCAGTTGAAGATCGCCGGAAAGTGCGTGTCGTTGCCGCCGACATAACTGGAATGATCGACGTTGCCGTAGCGCACGCCGGCCTGTCCGCCGTTGACCGGCATGATCATTTTTACCTCGGGCAGCTCGCCCAGCGCCGCGACCTCGTCAAGCGTGATGATGCCCTTGGGTGCACGCGGGTTGGGGGCCTTGCCGTTGAGGTAAATGATGTTGGAGCCGAACGAGGACATCTGTGCCATGACCTGGCGCTTGCTGCCTTCACCGACCGCCAGCATGACCACCACCGATGCAACGCCGATGACGATACCCAGCAGCGTCAGCGCGGTACGAAAGCGGTTGATCCACATCACCCGCCACGCGGCCTGAACCGCGTCGAGCAGCTCGCCTTTCCACGCCCCGCGACTGCCGCTGCCTTCACTCAGACGCTTGCGCAGGTCGACGGCCTGTAGCGCAGCGGGGTTGGCTGAACGTGGCGCAGACAGATCGCATGCGGTATCGCTGACCACCAGGCCGTCGCTGATCTCGATGACCCGTTTGGCGCGGGCTGCGACTTCCCGGTCATGGGTGATCAGGATCACCACATGGCCCTGGCTGGCCAGTTCGTCCAGCAGCGCCATGACCTCGGCACCGCTGTGGCTGTCCAGCGCACCTGTGGGTTCGTCGGCGAGGATGATATGCCCGCCATTCATCAAGGCGCGGGCAATGGACACCCGTTGCTGCTGGCCGCCAGACAGCTGGTGTGGCCGGTTGCCGGTGCGCGACCCCAGGCCCAGCCGGTCGAGCAGTGCGGCAGCTCGGGCGTGGCGCTCTGCGGCGGGTGTGCCAGCGTAGATGGCTGGCATTTCAACGTTTTCCTGTGCCGAACCGGAAGGGATCAGGTGGTAGCCCTGAAACACAAAACCGAATGCCTCGCGGCGCAGCCAGGCGAGTTCGTCGCTGCCCAGCTCTGCAACGTTTTCCCCGGCGAACAGGTATTCACCCGAGGTCGGGCGATCCAGGCAGCCGAGGATGTTCATCAGTGTCGACTTGCCGGAACCGGAGGCGCCGACAATCGCTACGAATTCCCCGGCATGGATCGATAAATCGATGCCACGCAGAACGTTGACCAGCGGGCTGTCGCCACCGCCGTAGGATTTGCGAATGGCGCGCAGGTCGATCAGCGGCGTTTGCATTCAGCCCCCGCTGCCGACAGAAGCCGGCACCAGCAGGCGATCACCTTCATTCAGGCCGTCGAGCACCTGCACGCGCAGGCGGTCGCAGATGCCGGTGCGTACCTGACGGTTTTGCACTTCGCCATTGGCGGACAGCACCTGCGCGATCTGCACATCGGCCTGAGGACCGTTCTGCAAGGCTGCGAGCGGGGCGGTCAGGGTGTTCTGCGCGCTGCCGGCGACGAAGAATATCTGTGCGGTCATTTCTGCCATCAGTGCCTGGTCGCTGTTATCAACGTCCAGCAGCACGGTGTACAGCACAACCCGACCGCCGCCGCTCTTGCGCGCACTGCTCGGACTGCCGCCGCCCTGATTGGCTTGATCCAGCGGTCTGGGCGGCACCGGCAGGATTTGCCGCACCGTGCTGCTCCAGCGCCGATTGCCACCGCTGAGAGTGGTGAAGTAGGCCGTCATGCCGGGTTTGACATGGCCAATATCAGCTTCCGAGACTTCGGCCCAGACCGTCATGGGCGACAAGCGGGCGATGCGCAGAATCAGCGGCGTCTGCTGTTGCGCGTTCAGGGTCTGACCTTCGCGCGCATCCAGTGCGACCACCGTGCCGCTCATGGGGGCGTAGATGCGCGTGTAGCCCAGCGCCGCCTCGTCACTGCGCAGCGCCGCCTGAGCTTCCAGGATCTGTGCCTTGAACATGTCGACCCGTGCCTGGGTGGCACGAAATTCCGATTCCGCAGCCTGCACGTCTTCGGCACGCGTGGCACCGCCCGCCGCAAGGCGTTTCTGACGTTGTTGCTTCTGTTCGGCCAGCTCGTGCAGCGCCCGCTGTTCCTGAAGCTGGGCCTTGAGGTTTTCGATGGCGTAACGCGCGGCGTCCAGCCTGGCTTTTTGTGTCGACGGATCGATTTCGACCAGCAAGTCGCCTTCCTTGACCTGATCGCCGACCTGCGCGTGGATTTTCATGATCTGCCCGGTGGCCTGCGAGCCAACGTCCACATAGCTGCGTGGCTGCAAGGTGCCCAGTGCGGTCACGCTGTTTTCGATGTTGCTGCGGGTCACCGTCACGGTCGCTGCATGGCCTTTGCTGTCGGGCATGATCTGCCAGGCACACACGGCGATGACCGGGAACAGGCACAGCGCCACGAGAAGGGCGCGTCGAGGAGGGCGAGAGCGTTTCATGCAGGTTCCTGGGGTGGGGAAAATCAACCGATCGACGGACGCCGGCTGCAGAGCGGGCCTTTATATAGAGCTGCCCTTTAAACGAGGGATGAGGACGGGAATTTAGCGTCGGCTGCGGGTTGCATTGCGCGAGTAAATTTTGCGTCTGCGCTTCGTTTAAGGGGAGCGGCTAATTCGGGTCGTCTTGTCGAGTTGGAGTCAGCGTGATTATTTCCAGACCCCTGTGCGGTTTTGTGTTTGCAGGTCTTTCTTTCGCGGTGATATTGCCTGCCCAGGCCCTGGTTGCCGCGGATAATCAGGCCGCCCGTGCCGAAATCCGGCGTACCGGTTTTGGCGTGCCGCATATCGTCGCCGCCAATGAGCGCGGTCTGGGTTACGGCATTGGTTATGCGTATGCGCAGGACAACCTGTGCCTGCTGGCCAACGAAGTTGTGACCGTAAACGGCGAGCGCTCACGCTATTTCGGGCCGGACAAGGCGACCCTTGAGCAACGCAGCAACATGGCCAGCGACCTGCTGTTCAAGTGGCTCAACACGCCTGAGGCACTGGCTGATTTCTGGAAAGCCCAGCCGCCCGAGATTCGCCAGTTGATGCAGGGCTATGTCGCCGGCTACAACCGCTCGCTGGATGAGCAGAAGACCAAGGGGCTGCCGCGGCCTTGCGCAGCCGATTGGGTTCGACCGATCAGTACCGATGATTTGCTGCGCCTGACTCGCCGCTTGCTGGTCGAGGGCGGCGTAGGGCAGTTCACTGAGGCCTTTGCCGGTGCCAAACCGCCTTCTGCGCAAAAGCCATTGCAGGTTGATAGCCAGCAGGTTCAGGCGCTGCAATTGGCCGCTGTGCGCAACCAGCGCTTTGCCCTGGAGCGTGGCAGCAATGCCGTGGCAGTAGGGCACGAGCTGTCCGCCAATGGGCGCGGCATGCTGTTGGCCAACCCGCATTTTCCATGGGGCGGCGGCATGCGTTTCTATCAAATGCACCTGACCATTCCTGGCAAGCTCGACGTGATGGGCGCCGCATTGCCGGGCCTGCCGCTGATCAATATCGGTTTCAACCGGCATCTGGCCTGGAGCCATACCGTCGACACGTCGAAACACTTCACCTTGCATCGCTTGCAGCTCGACCCGAAAGACTCGACCCGTTACCTGCTGGATGGAAAATCCATCGCTATGGGCCAGCAGCAAGTCAGCGTCGAGGTGAAGCAGCCGGACGGTAGCCTCAAGGATGTGCCACGCATCATTTATTCCTCGAAGTTCGGCCCGGTGGTGCAGTGGCCGGGCAAGCTGGACTGGGATGACAAGTTCGCCTTCAGCCTGCGTGACGCCAACCTGGAAAACGACCGTGTGTTACAGCAGTGGTATTCGATGGACAAGGCTGACAGCCTCAAGGCGTTTCAGGATTCGTTGCACAAGATTCAGGGCATTCCGTGGGTCAATACCCTGGCGGTCGATGCCAAAGGGCAGGCGCTGTACATGAACCTCTCGGTAGTACCGAACGTGGACGCCGCCAAGCTCGCCAAGTGCAGTGACCCGCGTATCGGCACCGAGCTGATCGTGCTCGACGGCTCGCGCAGTGAATGTAACTGGGACATATCCGCGGAGGCGGCTCAGGCGGGTATTTATCCGTCCTCACGCCAGCCGCAACTGTTGCGTAGCGACTTTGTGCAGCATTCCAATGACTCTGCCTGGATGGTCAATCCCGCGGCACCACTGAAGGGATTTTCGCCGTTGATCAGCCAGGACGGTCAGCCACTCGGTCAGCGTGCGCGCTTTGCGCTGGATCGGCTGGGCAGCCTGCAACAGGCTGGCAAGGTCAGCGCCGAGAATCTGCAAGCGATGGTCATGGACAACGAGGTGTATCAGGCCGGGCAAGTGCTGCCGGATCTGTTGAAGTTCTGTGCTTCGGAGCTGGGTGATGATGTAGCGCGTCTGACGCCGTTGTGCGCCGCCTTGAAAGCCTGGGACGGACGCGCTGATCTGAACAGTGGCATCGGGTTCGTGTACTTCCAGCGGATCATGACATCCATGCAAGGCGTTGCCTCGCGCTGGCGTGTGGTGTTCGACCCGCAGAACCCGATCCATACGCCAAGCGGGCTGGCCATTGAAAACCCTCAGGTTGCCAGCGCACTGCGCGCCGCCATGCTTGCGGCGGTTGATGAGGTGGCCAAGGCCGGTCTTTCGCCCGAGAGTAAATGGGGCGACATTCAGGTCTCCAGCCTCAGCGGCAAACCCATTCCGATTCACGGTGGCCCGGCCGGGCTCGGCGTCTACAACGCCATGCAGACCATCGCTGGCAAGGACGGCAAGCGTGAGGTGGTGAGCGGCACCAGCTATCTGCAGGTAGTGACGTTTGATGAGCAGGGGCCCAGAGCGCAAGGCCTGCTGGCATTTTCTGAATCGAGCAACCCGCAGTCGGCCCACTCAAGTGACCAGACCGAGGCGTTTTCGAAAAAGCAGTGGAGTGAGTTGCCGTTCACCGAACAGCAAATCAAGGCTGATCCAGCGTATCAGGTGCAGGTGATCAGCGAGGAGGGCAGCCGCTGAACATGGCAGGAGAAGCGTTTGGGCCGGGCGGCCCAAATGCGCTTGCCTGTCGAGATCAGCCGCCGGGCGTATCGATATCGGCGTCAACACCCTGGGTAGGCTGATGATTGCGCAGATCCTCGGTTTTTTCCTCAGGCTCATGATCAGGCACGTAAGCGCTGTCGCCGGATGACTGGCTTTGGCTTTGGCTTTGGCCTTGAGACTGAGACTGGCTGGGAGCAGGGCTTTTGCCCTGATTCTGGCCTCCACCTTTTTCCGTTTCTGGTTCTACGTCCGCAACCTGTGGCTCGATGGCCGGGTCGTTGCGGTCTGCGCCCTGGTCAGCGGGCGTATGCTGGCCCGGTGGCTGTTCTTTCTGACGTTGCGGTTCGATGGACATGAGTACCTAGATATCTGTTTCAGAAAATGGTCTGACAGGGTTTCGAAAGGTAGCCATATGGATCGTTCGATTCAGTTGCCGAACGGTGCTGAAGGAGGGTGATGCAGGATTGGGTGTTGTGTGAGGCTACGGGAGGTGCGATGTTCGCGAAGGGGGCCGTACAGTTGCATGAGATGCATTGAACGGAATATAGCCTTCGCGAACAGGTTCGCTACAGAAGATATAGGCAGCGCGGTTACAGCACTTTCTTGATTGCGTCGCACACGGCATCAATATTCTTCTGGTTCAGCGCCGCCACGCAGATACGCCCGGTATCCAGCGCGTAGATGCCGAATTCGCTGCGCAGGCGTTGTGCCTGTGCGGCGGTCAGGCCGGAATAGGAGAACATGCCGCACTGACGGCCGACAAAGCTGAAGTCCTGACCGGTCGGGTTATCCGCCAGCCGCTCGACCATGGCTTTGCGCATGCCTTGAATGCGCACGCGCATCTCGCCAAGTTCTTCTTCCCACAGGGCGCGCAGTGCCGGGTCGTTTAGCACCGCAGCGGAAATGATTGCGCCGTGGGTCGGCGGGTTGGAGTAGTTGGTGCGGATCACGCGCTTGACCTGCGACAGAACGCGGGCAGTTTCTTCTTTCGATTCGGTAATAATCGACAGCGCGCCCACACGTTCGCCATACAGCGACAGCGACTTGGAAAACGAGCTGGAGGCGAAGAAGGTCAGGCCCGACTCGGCGAACAGGCGCACAGCCAGTGCATCTTCCTGAATGCCTTGACCGAAGCCCTGGTACGCCATGTCCAGAAAAGGTACATGGCCCTTGGCCTTTACCACTTCCAGCACTTTTTTCCAGCCATCCAGGCTCAGATCGACGCCAGTCGGGTTGTGGCAGCAGGCGTGCAGCACGACGATCGAGTTGTTCGGCAGGTTCTGCAGGTCTTCAAGCATGCCGGCGCGGTTCACGTCGTGGGTGGCTGCGTCGTAATAACGGTAGTTCTGCACCGGGAAACCTGCGGTTTCGAACAGTGCGCGGTGGTTTTCCCAGCTTGGGTCGCTGATCGCTACCACTGCGTTGGGCAGCAGTTGCTTGAGGAAGTCGGCACCGATCTTCAAGGCACCTGTGCCGCCGACCGATTGAGTGGTCAGCAAACGGCCTGAAGCGATCAGCGGTGAATCAGCTCCCAGCAGCAGTTTTTGCACGGCCTGGTCATAAGCGGCAATGCCGTCGATCGGCAGGTAACCGCGCGGCGCGTGCTGGGCGACACGGATCTTTTCAGCTTCAGCCACGGCACGCAGCAGAGGAATGCGCCCCTCTTCATCACAGTAGACGCCTACGCCAAGGTTGACCTTGGTGGTGCAGGTGTCAGCGTTGAAGGCTTCGTTGATACCCAGGATCGGATCGCGGGGTGCCATTTCGACAGCGGAGAACAGGCTCATTGTGCGGCGGCTCTTGATGAAGAGTGGGTTAGGGATGCACGCTGCGGCTGAATGCGCCAAAGCGGTGCACAAACAGGGCTTAGTATAGAGAGCATCCCCTCGCCGGGCGACAGGTCAGGGCGGCTTTTTTCGAGGTTATGTGCATATTTTCAGAACGTTCGTCCCGTTCGAGCCTCAATGCTTTAAGTGCGTGACTTGAAAGGCCAGCATATGGCTCCATCTAGTAAGCATCATTTCAAGACATCGCACGCCTTTTCCCAGCGGGACCGGGCGTTGGCGATGATTTCGTCATGGCCTGTCAGTCCATTCAGGTGAGGCGAGCCCTTTGCGCGATCCCGTCGCGTACGAATCAAGTCGCGTATGAACCAAGAGGTAGGATATGTCCGAGTTCCAGCTCGTTACCCGTTTTGAGCCAGCCGGCGATCAGCCCGAGGCCATTCGCCAACTGGTCGAAGGGATCGACGCAGGGCTCGCGCACCAGACCTTGCTGGGGGTGACCGGCTCGGGCAAGACGTTCAGCATCGCCAACGTGATCTCTCAGGTGAAGCGCCCGACGCTGGTCCTGGCACCGAACAAGACCCTGGCCGCGCAGTTGTATGGCGAATTCAAGGCGTTCTTCCCGAACAACGCCGTGGAATACTTCGTTTCCTATTACGACTACTACCAGCCCGAGGCCTATGTGCCGTCGTCGGACACCTTCATCGAGAAGGATGCGTCGATCAACGACCACATCGAGCAGATGCGCCTGTCTGCGACCAAAGCGCTGCTGGAGCGCAAGGACGCGATCATCGTCACCACGGTGTCGTGCATCTACGGCCTGGGCAGCCCGGAAACCTATCTGCGCATGGTCATGCACATCGACCGTGGCGACAAACTGGACCAGCGCGCCCTGTTGCGACGACTGGCCGACCTGCAATACACCCGCAACGACATGGACTTCGCCCGTGCGACGTTCAGGGTGCGTGGCGATGTCATCGACATCTACCCGGCCGAATCCGATCTGGAAGCGATCCGCGTCGAGCTGTTCGATGATGAGGTCGAAAGCCTGTCGGCGTTCGATCCGCTGACCGGTGAGGTGATCCGCAAGCTGCCGCGCTTCACGTTCTACCCCAAGAGCCATTACGTTACCCCGCGCGAGACGCTGATCGAGGCAATGGAAGGGATCAAGGTCGAGTTGCAGGAGCGTCTTGAATACCTGCGCACTCAGAACAAGCTCGTGGAAGCCCAGCGTCTGGAGCAACGGACCCGCTTCGATTTGGAGATGATGCTGGAGCTGGGCTACTGCAACGGTATCGAAAACTACTCGCGCTACCTGTCGGGCCGTCCGTCCGGTGCGCCGCCTCCGACCCTGTTCGACTACCTGCCTGCCGATGCCTTGCTGGTGATCGACGAGTCTCACGTCAGCGTGCCGCAGGTCGGCGCGATGTACAAAGGCGACCGCTCACGCAAGGAAACCCTGGTTGAGTACGGGTTTCGTTTGCCATCGGCGCTGGATAACCGGCCCATGCGCTTTGACGAGTGGGAAGCGATCAGCCCGCAGACCATTTTTGTCTCGGCGACGCCGGGCAACTATGAAGCGGAACACGCGGGACGTGTCGTCGAGCAGGTAGTACGCCCGACTGGTCTGGTGGACCCACAGATCGAGATTCGCCCGGCGCTGACCCAGGTCGACGACCTGTTGTCGGAAATCCACAAACGTACGGCGCTGGAAGAGCGGGTGCTGGTCACCACGCTGACCAAGCGCATGTCAGAGGATTTGACCGATTACCTCAGCGACCACGGGGTGCGAGTGCGTTACCTGCACTCGGACATCGATACAGTTGAACGTGTCGAGATCATCCGCGACCTGCGTCTGGGTACCTTCGATGTGTTGGTGGGGATCAACCTGCTGCGCGAGGGCCTGGACATGCCGGAAGTGTCGCTGGTGGCGATTCTCGATGCCGACAAGGAAGGTTTCCTGCGTTCCGACCGTTCGCTGATTCAAACCATCGGCCGGGCTGCGCGTAACCTCAATGGCCGGGCGATCCTGTACGCCGACCGCATCACCGGTTCCATGGAGCGCGCCATTGGCGAAACCGAACGGCGCCGCGATAAACAGCTCGCCTTCAACCATGAGCACGGCATTACCCCAAAAGGCGTGTTCAAGGACGTTGCCGACATCATGGAAGGTGCCACGGTACCCGGCTCGCGCAGCAAGAAGCGCAAAGGCATGGCCAAGGCCGCCGAAGAAAACGCTCGCTACGAAAACGAACTGCGCTCGCCGAGCGAGATCAACAAGCGCATTCGTCAACTGGAAGAAAAAATGTACCAGTTGGCCCGTGACCTGGAGTTCGAAGCCGCCGCGCAGATGCGCGACGAGATTGGCAAATTGCGCGAGCGGTTGCTGGCGGTTTGAGAGAGGGGGTGATGCTCTGTCTCACAAGCCTGCGTCGCGCCATGCGCTCAAGATCGGACGCAGAGCGTCCAGAGCGGCGTTACCACGCTGGAGCGTGGTAACGATAGGTAAACTATCGTGCGACGCTCCGCGTCGTCATGCCATTCGTGACGCTCTGCGTCACAACTCTGCGCCGCACCGCACATTCAAGATCGGCGCTCGTAGTCGCTGCACATAGAAAAAGCGCTTTTTGATCACGGTGGCACTGACGACGCAGAGTGCGACCTTAGTGACGGCTGAGTCCTGGCGCTGATCCGGGGCTAGCCTGGCAGGACGCCAGGCTAGCCGCACCGGACCATGGATGGTCCGTTGCGGCGACCCCCGGATCAGTGCCAGGGCGAAGGAACCCGACGAAGTCGGGCCGGAAACAGGAGCGAAGGACTTTGCTCACTTTGGTCCCTCAAAGTGAGTCGCCGAGGGGCGAAAAAGTGACCTGAGTCGAACCCTAATCTACCTGAAACCACAGAACCGCCGTGTGACGCGGAGCGTCACGAACTGCATTCCCACGCGGAGCGTGCGGAACGATAGGTGTTCCGGCGATTACCTTTCACGCTGGAGCCGCATGCCCCCAGCCTGTTAACATTCCGCGCTTGATTGACCTATTTCGGGATTTTCCATGACCACCGTTCGTACCCGCATCGCGCCATCGCCCACGGGCGACCCTCACGTCGGCACGGCCTACATTGCGCTGTTCAACTACTGCTTTGCCAAACAGCATGGCGGCGAGTTCATTCTGCGCATTGAAGACACCGATCAACTGCGCTCGACCCGCGAGTCCGAACAGCAGATCTTCGACGCACTGCGCTGGATGGGTATCGAATGGAGCGAAGGGCCGGATGTCGGTGGTCCACACGGCCCGTATCGTCAAAGCGAGCGGGGCGATATCTACCAGAAATACGCGCAGCAACTGGTCGAGCTGGGTCACGCCTTCCCGTGTTTCTGCACCGCCGAAGAGCTGGACGAGATGCGCGCCGAGCAACAGGCCAAGGGTGAAACCCCGCGCTATGACGGCCGCGCCTTGCTGCTCTCCAAGGAAGAAGTGCAGCGCCGCCTGGACGCTGGCGAGCCCCACGTGATTCGCATGAAAGTGCCGACCGAAGGCGTCTGCGTCGTGCCGGACATGCTGCGCGGCGAAGTCGAAATCCCGTGGGACCGCATGGATATGCAGGTCCTGATGAAGACCGACGGTCTGCCGACCTACTTTCTCGCCAACGTGGTCGATGACCACCTGATGGGCATCACCCACGTACTGCGCGGCGAAGAATGGCTGCCATCGGCACCCAAACTGATCCTGCTTTACGAGTACTTTGGCTGGGACAAGCCACAGCTGTGCTACATGCCGCTGCTGCGTAACCCGGACAAGAGCAAGCTGTCCAAGCGCAAGAACCCGACGTCGGTGACCTTCTACGAGCGCATGGGCTTCATGCCTGAAGCCATGCTCAATTACCTGGGGCGCATGGGCTGGTCGATGCCGGACGAGCGCGAGAAGTTCTCGTTGCAGGAAATGGTCGACAACTTCGACCTGTCGCGTGTCTCGCTGGGCGGGCCGATCTTCGATATCGAAAAACTGTCCTGGCTCAATGGTCAGTGGCTGCGTGATCTGCCGGTCGAGGAGTTTGCCAGCCGGTTGAAAACGTGGGCACTGAACCCAGACTACATGATGAAGATCGCACCGCACGTGCAGGGCAGGGTAGAGACCTTCAGTCAGGTCGCTCCGCTGGCCGGGTTCTTCTTCGCCGGTGGCGTTACGCCCGATGTGAAGCTGTTCGAGCACAAGAAGCTGTCCCCGGAGCAGGTCCGTCAGGTGATGCAGTTGATCCTGTGGAAGCTGGAGTCGCTGCGTCAGTGGGAGAAAGACCGGATCATGGGTTGCATCCAGGCCGTCGTTGAGCACCTCAAGCTCAAGCTGCGTGACGCCATGCCCCTTATGTTTGCGGCGATTACCGGCCAAGCCAATTCGGTCTCGGTGACCGATGCGATGGAAATCCTCGGTCCGGACCTGACCCGCTTCCGCCTGCGTCAGGCCCTGGATTTGCTGGGTGGCGTTTCGAAGAAAGAAAACAAGGAATGGGAAAAGCTGCTGGGCTCCATTGCCTGAGGCGTTCCCTGTTCCTGTCAGTCGCCCCCGGTTTTCCGGGGGTTTAAAGGTAAGTGGTTGTATTACCGACAAAAAAGTTTGAAAAATGTAAAAAATAAATTTGACAGCCCTGTCACTCACGCTTAGTATGCGCCCCGTCCACTGATGTGGGGCTTTAGCTCAGCTGGGAGAGCGCCTGCATGGCATGCAGGAGGTCAGCGGTTCGATCCCGCTAAGCTCCACCAAATTTAGCGTTTCAGAGCGCTGCTACACTGCTCTGGAACGATGTGAAACAAGCGGATCCAGCGATCGTTTGTTTTGTAAGAAGGTTTTGTCCCCTTCGTCTAGTGGCCTAGGACACCGCCCTTTCACGGCGGTAACAGGGGTTCGAGTCCCCTAGGGGACGCCAGTTTCACCGAGTGATACTTCAACGTTGATCTCCGCCGCGAGGCGATAAATCCGGGGCTTTAGCTCAGCTGGGAGAGCGCCTGCATGGCATGCAGGAGGTCAGCGGTTCGATCCCGCTAAGCTCCACCAAATTCGCCAGGGTTCATCGTTCGATGAGCCTGACTGAAGGTTTTGCGTCCCCTTCGTCTAGTGGCCTAGGACACCGCCCTTTCACGGCGGTAACAGGGGTTCGAGTCCCCTAGGGGACGCCACGATTTCCCGCTCTGCGGGACCAAGGGTCATTCGATTATTGAATGGCCCTTTTGTTTTTTCAGGGTTTGAAAAATCGCCCTTCCTGCCTCTATTTATTCCCACAGGTATGTGTTCAGCCTGCAATTGCGGTTTCAGCTCTTTTATCCGGGCTTATTCAGGCGTGTGTATAACACTGAGCGCTGGAGCGTGAGGAATGTACAGGTCCTTTCGCGAACAAGTTCGCTCCCACGGACTTCGGCCAGAATCAAAAGCAGACGCGCCACTATCCTGACTTCGCTACACTCCCGCTCATCACATTCACTCAAGCAGGAGCACGCATGGTCTGGGACCGGGCAACGCCTTTCGTCATTGATCTGAACGTCGGCGCTGAAGACATCGACGGGCTGGGGCATGCCAATAATGCCGTGTACGTCTCCTGGCTGGAGCGCTGTGCCTGGCGGCATTCGCAGTATCTGGGCCTGGACCTGACCGAATACCGGCGTCTGGACCGGGCCATGGCGGTGGTCAGACACGAGATCGACTACCTGGCCAGTGCCTATGAGAACGATGAACTGCAACTGGCGACCTGGATCGTCGATTGGGATCGCCGCCTGAAAATGACCCGTTGCTTTCAGCTCAAGCGACCCGCCGACAACCTGACGTTGCTGCGCGCGCAAACCACCTTTGTCTGCATCGAACTGTCCAGCGGTCGGCCCAAGCGCATGCCCGCCGAGTTCATCGAGGGCTATGGCGCAGCCATCCCTGACGGCACCGTTCCCAATCCGCACGCCGGGCAGTAAACTGCCGGACTTTTTTTCGAGTGTGACCGATGCAAATTGCTCTGGCGCCCATGGAGGGGTTGGTCGACGACATCCTGCGCGATGCCCTGACGAAAGTAGGTGGTATCGACTGGTGCGTGACCGAATTCATCCGGGTGTCCGAGCGTTTGATGCCTGCGCACTACTTTTACAAATACGCTTCGGAATTCCACAAAGGCGCGAAGACCGACGCAGGTACGCCTTTGCGGCTCCAGCTGTTGGGCTCCGACCCAGTGTGTCTGGCCGAGAACGCCGCGTTCGCCTGTGAGTTGGGCGCACCGGTACTGGACCTGAACTTCGGTTGTCCGGCCAAGACTGTCAATCGCTCCCGTGGTGGCGCAATTCTTCTCAAAGAGCCGGAACTGCTGTATTCCATCGTCAGCCAGGTGCGTCGTGCGGTGCCCAGGCATATTCCAGTGACCGCCAAGATGCGTCTGGGTTACGAAAACACCGATGGCGCGCTGGATTGCGCGCGGGCGTTGGCCGATGGCGGGGCTGAGCAAATAGTCGTTCACGCGCGCACCAAGGTCGACGGTTACAAGCCGCCCGCGCACTGGGAGTGGATTGCACGCATTCAGGAGGTGGTCAAGGTCCCCGTGGTGGCCAACGGTGAAATCTGGACCGTTGACGATTGGCGTCGTTGCCGGGAAATATGCGGCGCACGCGACATCATGATTGGTCGCGGGCTGGTGGCGCGCCCTGATCTGGCCAGGCAGATAGCTGCGGCACAGAAGGGTGAAGAGGTCGTGCCCATGACCTGGGATGAGTTGCAGCCCATGCTGCGCGCTTTCTGGCAGGCCTGTCTGATCAAGATGACGCTCATTCAGGCGCCGGGTCGTCTCAAGCAATGGTTGGTGCTGCTGACCAAGAGCTACCCTGAGGCGACCCTGATGTTCAATGCGCTACGCCGCGAAACCGACTGTGATCGCATCGGCGTGATGCTGGGCTGTCTGCCTGGCTGCTCACCCGAAAGCTAACCCCGACGAACGGTCGAAAAAAACCTGAAAAAAGTCTCTTGAAAAGTGAATGGGTATCCCTATTTTGCTGATCAAGCGATGCCGAAAACGGGTCGCGTACACCACTCGCTGATAAACAGGAGAATTGTTATGGCTACTGCATTTTCTCTGGCTCCACTGTTTCGCAACTCAGTGGGTTTCGACCGCTTCAACGACCTGTTCGAGTCGGCGGCACGAAATGAGACAACCAGCGGCTACCCTCCCTACAACGTGGAGCGGCATACCGATGATCATTACCGGATCGTGATCGCTGCAGCAGGCATGCAAGAGCAGGACCTTGAGCTACAGGTCGAGAAGGGCGTATTGACCGTGATCGGCAACAAGCGCGAGCAGGAAGCCGACAACCTGACCTATCTGCATCAGGGTATTGCCCGGCGTGAATTCAAGCTGTCGTTCAGGCTGGCCGACAATATCGAGGTAAAGGGTGCCGACCTGTCTCACGGTCTGTTGAGCATCGACCTGGTGCGCAACGTGCCGGAAGAGGCAAAACCAAAGCGCATTCCGCTTAATACCCAGAAAGTACTGGGCAGCTAATCAGTTGTCCTATAGAAGAGGCGCCTTCGGGCGCCTTTTCTGTCTTCACTCCAGAGACGCAGTTTCCTGAAACTGCCGTTTTAGCAGCAGGTTCTCGAACTGCGGACCCGGCAGTGGTTCGCTGAACAGGTAGCCTTGATAGTTGTAACAGCCCACTCTTTCCAGGAACGCCAGTTGCTCCGGCGTTTCGACGCCTTCAGCGATGACGTTAAGGTTCAGGCTCTGAGCCATGGCCACGATGGCGCGGATGATTTCTGCGTCGTTGGGGTCGCTGGTGGCGTCCTGAACGAAGGACTGGTCAATCTTCAGCGTATCCACCGGCAAGCGCTTGAGGTAAGTCAGTGAGGAATAGCCGGTGCCGAAGTCATCCATCGCAAAACTCACGCCCAATTCCTTCAGGCTGAGCATTTTGAGGATGGTGTCGTCAAGGTTCTGGATGACGATGCCTTCAGTGATTTCCAGCTTGAGCATGGAGGCAGGTAATTGATGCTGCTTGAGGCTGTGTTGCACGCGCTCGATAAAGTCGTTCTGGCGGAACTGACGCGGACTTATATTGACGCCCATCAGGAATTTGTTTTTCGAGATCAGCCCCTGCTTTAAAAGCAGGCCTCCGGTTTTGCAGGCCTCGTCCAGAATATGGCTGCCGACCTCCAGAATCATCCCGCTTTCTTCAAGTATCTGGACAAACTGATCAGGTGACAGCAACCCGTATTCAGGGTGCTCCCAGCGCAGCAGTGCCTCTGCACCGGTAATGTACTGGTCCCGGCAATCGATCTGGGCCTGGAAGTGCAGCTGGAATTCGTTGCGGGTCAGCGCCAGCCGCAAGTCGTTTTCAAGACGCAGGCGCTGGCTGACGGCCTGCTGCATGGATACATGGAAAAACTGTGACGCATTGCGTCCGGAATCCTTGGCGCGATACAGCGCAATATCCGCCCGTTTGAGCAAATCGGCAGGGGCCAGGCCATCGTCCGGAATCAGAACGATGCCGATGCTCGGCGTAACCTGCAGGCGATGACCGTCGAGGAACATCGGTTCGGCCAGCAGCTCGCGAAGGTTGTCGGCCAGCACGCGGACCTGCTGAATGACTTCATCACGGGTGCCGTCCAGCCCGCAGATGAGCACCACGAACTCGTCACCGCCCAGGCGGGCCACTGTGTCCTCCTGACGTACGCTGGCCTCCAGGCGCGCGGCGATGATGCTCAGCACGCTGTCGCCCACCGGGTGGCCAAGTGAGTCATTGATGTGCTTGAAATGGTCCAGGTCGAGAAACAGCAGGGCACCGCGCAGGTTCTGGTGCTGGAGCAGCGAGACTTGCTGGCTGAGGCGGTCCATCAGCAGCGCGCAGTTGGGCAGCCCGGTGAGCGGGTCGTGATAAGCCAGATGCTGAACCTGTGCTTGGGCGGTTTTCAGCTGGCCGATGTCTCGGGCGTTCATCAGCAGGCAGGCGGTATTGTTCAGAGTGATGAACTCGACCGATATGTCCAGCACCAAGGGCGCGCCGTGCTTGTCCTGACCATTCATTTCCCGATGATGCACGCGGCCTTTCTGGCGTAGTTCGTCAATCATGTATTCGCGCTGCACAGTGTCGGACCAGATACCGATTTCGTGGGCTGTGCGGCCCAGGACTTCCTGGGCGCTGAAGCCGGTCAGGCGACAGAAGCCGTCATTGACCTCTACATAGCGGCCGGACTCGATTTCAGTGATGGTGATTGAGTCCGGGCTTGAGTGAAATGCTTTGGCAAACTTCTCCTCGCTGGCCTCCAGCGCTGACTGGACGCACTGTTGGGTGATGTCCAGCACGGTTCCCGACAGCTTCACGGCCTGGCCATGTTCATTGCGATAGATTCGTGCACGGCTTTCAAGCAAGCGCGATGTGCCGTTTTGCAACTGAAAACGGTAGGTCACCTGCAGGCAATCCTGCTGGTTTTCCAGTGCCGCAGCATAAACTGCGCGCATGCGTCGTCGCTCTTCAGCGGGCAGGCTGCCGAAGAACTGTCGGCCATCCTCGTCGAAGGGCAGTGCCGCCATGCCGTGCAGCGCAGACGCACGCGCCGAGGCTTGCAGCCGGTTGCCGGTAATGTCCAGATCCCAGGTGCCCATATGCGCCAGTTCCAGCGCCAGTTCCAGACGGTCCCGGGTTTGCTGGAGGACGCGCTCCGCGCCTGTCGGCGGCAGGCTGGGGGTGGCTGCCTGTGCAGGGACTTTCAGCACGGAGTTATCCGGTGGGTTGGACATGTGATCACGAGCCTTTAATCGAAAGAACCGATAGGGCGATCAGTCTGCAGTTTGCAGCATGGTCTACCTACTATGTCTGCGCATCGAGCAGTTTCATGAATGCTCTTGCTGCATTCGATAGCGTGCGTTCGGTATGCAGGATGTAGCCTAGCTGGCGATTGAGTTGCACGCCCGGCAATGGAATGCGCGCCACTTGTTCGTCGAGCATGGTGCGTGGCAGAACGCTCCAGGCAAGGCCAATGGAGACCATCATCTTGATGGTCTCCATATAGTTGGTACTCATCGCGATGTTGGGCTTGAGGCCCTGGGCTTCGCACAAGCCGCTGACAATGTGATGGGTAAACGTGTTACCGCCCGGAAATACTGCCGGATAGCGCACGACATCCTCCAGTTTCATGGGGCCGCTGTTGGCCAGCGGATGTTCCGGTGCCGCGACGAAGTCCAGCGGGTCGTCCCACACGGGCACGGCGCGGATCAGCGTATGCGGTTCGGGTGCGAGTGTAATGACTGCCAGTTCGGCGCGCCCGTGAAGAATTTCCTCATAGGCAATTTCCGAGTCCAGGAACTGAATGTCCAGTGCGACCTTTGGATAGGTCCGGGTAAACGCCCGTAATACCGGGGGCAGGCGATGCAGGCCAATGTGGTGACTGGTCGCCAGAGTCAGCCGCCCGGTGACTTCGCCGGTCAGGTTGGTCAGCGCGCGGCGAGTGTCATCCAGCACGTTCAGAATCTGATAGGCACGTGGCAGCAGGGCGCGTCCTGCCTCGGTGAGGCTGACTTCCCGGCCCAGGCGGTCGAACAGGCGCACATTCAATTGTTGCTCCAGACCAGCAATGCGCTTGCTGATGGCCGGTTGAGTCAGGTACAGGCGTTCGCCTGCCCCGGAAAAGCTGCCGGTCTCGGCGATGGCAATAAAAGCATTAAGGTTGGCGAGATCCATGGTCGGATTCCATTTGGTTATCCAAAGTATGAAAATTATGAATTTGAGTTATTTAAGCATATTCCATACGATGACCGCACAAGCCAAGGGGTCATCGTCACGATTGCCCAAGGCATAGAAACAAGCTGATGAGGAAGTACGTCCGATGGCCGGGAAAACGCTCTACGACAAGCTCTGGGATTCGCATTTGGTCAAGCAGCGCGACGACGGTTCGGCGTTGATCTACATTGACCGCCATATCATCCACGAAGTGACCTCGCCGCAAGCGTTCGAAGGCCTGCGGCTGGCGAAGCGCAAGCCATGGCGGATCGACTCGATCATCGCCACGCCTGACCATAACGTGCCGACCACGTCGGAACGCAAGGGGGGTATCGACGCCATTGAAGATCAGGTGTCGCGCCTGCAGGTGCAGACTCTGGACGACAACTGCGACGAGTACGGCATTACCGAATTCAAGATGAACGATCCGCGTCAGGGCATCGTTCACGTGATCGGCCCGGAGCAGGGCGCAACCCTGCCAGGCATGAGCGTGGTCTGCGGCGACTCGCACACCTCGACCCACGGCGCATTTGGTGCGCTGGCGCACGGTATCGGTACTTCCGAGGTCGAGCACGTGCTTGCCACTCAGTGCCTGGTGGCCAAGAAAATGAAGAACATGCTGGTCTCGGTCGAAGGGCAACTGCCGTTCGGCGTGACGGCTAAAGACATCGTGCTGGCCGTGATTGGCAAGATCGGTACGGCAGGCGGTAACGGTTACGCCATCGAGTTTGCCGGCAGCGCAATTCGCGACCTGTCGATCGAAGGCCGCATGACCATCTGCAACATGTCCATCGAAGCCGGTGCGCGGGTCGGCATGGTTGCCACCGACGAAAAGACCGTCGAGTACGTCAAGGGTCGTCCGTTTGCCCCTAAAGGTGCGGAATGGGACCTGGCAGTCGAGGCCTGGAAGGATCTGGTTTCCGACGCAGACGCTGTATTCGATACCGTGGTCAGGCTGGACGCCGCGCAGATCAAGCCACAGGTCAGCTGGGGCACTTCGCCGGAAATGGTGCTCGCCGTCGATCAGAACGTGCCAGACCCTGCGCAAGAGCCGGATCTGGTCAAGCGTGGCTCCATCGAGCGCGCCTTGAAGTACATGGGCCTGAAGGCCAATCAGCCGATCACCGATATCCAGCTGGACCGGGTGTTCATCGGTTCTTGCACCAACTCGCGGATCGAAGACCTGCGCGCGGCTGCCGACGTCGCCAAGGGCCGCAAGGTGGCCGCGACCATCAAGCAGGCCATCGTGGTGCCGGGTTCGGGCCTGATCAAGGAACAGGCCGAGAAGGAAGGGCTGGACAAAGTGTTCATCGAAGCCGGTTTTGAATGGCGTGAGCCGGGCTGTTCGATGTGCCTGGCGATGAACCCGGACCGCCTGGGTTCCGGCGAGCATTGCGCATCCACGTCCAACCGCAACTTCGAAGGCCGTCAGGGCGCTGGCGGCCGCACGCATCTGGTAAGCCCTGCGATGGCTGCCGCGGCGGCGGTCAATGGCCGTTTCATTGACGTTCGCGACTTGATCCAGCTCTGAGGAATCCAGCATGAAAGCCTTTACCCAACACAATGGCCTGGTTGCTCCTCTGGATCGTGCCAATGTCGACACCGACCAGATCATCCCCAAGCAGTTTCTCAAGTCGATCAAGCGCACGGGTTTTGGCCCGAACCTGTTCGATGAGTGGCGTTATCTGGACGTGGGCCAGCCATATCAGGACAACTCCAAGCGTCCGCTGAACCATGACTTCGTGCTCAACCATGAGCGTTACCAGGGTGCAAGCGTACTGCTGGCCCGGGAAAACTTCGGTTGTGGCTCCAGTCGCGAGCATGCGCCGTGGGCACTGGAAGAGTATGGTTTCTGCGCGATTATTGCGCCGAGCTACGCGGACATTTTCTTCAACAACAGCTTCAAGAACGGCCTGTTGCCGATCATTCTGTCTGAAGCCGAGGTCGACGAGCTGTTCAAGCAGGTCGAGGCCAGCCCCGGCTACCAGTTGAGCATTGATCTGCAGGCGCAGACCGTGACCCGTCCCGACGGCAAGGTGCTGAGCTTTGAAATCGATGCGTTCCGCAAACATTGCCTGCTCAATGGCCTGGACGACATCGGCCTGACGCTGATGGACGCTGACGCCATTGCCAGTTTCGAAAGCAGGCACCGCGCCAGTCAGCCGTGGCTGTTCCGCGACTGATTGATTCATCGCAACCTGTCTGTTTGCCAGCAAGGGGCCCTGCGCCTTGCTGGCAAAAGTGTTTAAGACAGGTGATAAATTTTTCGCCGCTGCGAGCGTTATAAACAGGCGTTGTTCACGACGCCGATGCACAAAATCGAGGATGTTATGAGCAAGCAGATTCTGATTCTCCCAGGTGATGGTATTGGTCCGGAAATCATGACCGAAGCGGTCAAGGTGCTGGAGCTGGCCAACGAAAAGTATCAACTGGGGTTTGAATTGACCCACGACGTGATCGGTGGCGCGGCCATCGACAAGCACGGCGTGCCGCTGGCCGATGAAACCCTGGATCGTGCCCGTGCGGCCGACGCCGTGCTGCTCGGTGCAGTCGGCGGCCCGAAATGGGACACCATCGAGCGCGACATCCGTCCTGAGCGCGGTCTGCTGAAAATCCGTTCGCAACTGGGCCTGTTCGGCAACCTGCGTCCGGCGATCCTGTATCCGCAACTGGCCGACGCGTCGAGCCTGAAGCCGGAAATCGTCGCCGGCCTGGATATCCTGATCGTTCGCGAGCTGACCGGTGGTATCTACTTCGGTGCGCCACGCGGTACGCGGGTGCTGGATAATGGCGAGCGTCAGGCCTACGACACGCTGCCGTACAGCGAAAGCGAGATCCGCCGCATTGCCAAGGTCGGTTTCGATATGGCCATGGTGCGTGGCAAGAAGCTCTGCTCGGTGGACAAGGCCAACGTACTCGCGTCCAGCCAGCTGTGGCGTGAAATCGTCGAGCAGGTCGCCAAGGATTACCCTGAAGTCGAACTGAGCCACATGTACGTCGACAATGCCGCCATGCAACTGGTGCGTGCACCCAAGCAGTTCGATGTGATCGTGACCGACAACCTGTTCGGCGACATTCTGTCCGATCAGGCGTCGATGCTCACCGGTTCCATCGGCATGCTGCCGTCGGCTTCGCTGGACACCGCCAACAAGGGCATGTACGAGCCTTGTCATGGTTCGGCGCCGGACATCGCCGGCAAAGGCATTGCCAACCCGCTGGCGACCATTCTGTCGGTATCGATGATGCTGCGTTACAGCTTCAACCTGACCGATGCGGCTGACGCCATCGAGAAGGCGGTCAGCGTGGTACTGGATCAGGGCATTCGCACCGGCGACATCTGGTCGGAAGGCAAAGTCAAAGTTGGTACGCAGGAAATGGGCGATGCAGTAGTCGCCGCGCTGCGGAATCTGTAATCTCTCTGGCCCGCCGCCTGCTGTGCATGCTCAGAGCGGTGGTCCCACTTTTATTCAAGGTGTAGTTGCGATGAAACGTGTAGGTCTGATCGGTTGGCGCGGCATGGTCGGTTCCGTGCTCATGCAGCGGATGCGGGAAGAGCAGGACTTCGATCTCATTGAGCCGGTGTTTTTCACTACTTCCAATGTCGGTGGCCAGGCGCCTTCGGTGGGCAAGGATGTTGCGCCACTGAAAGACGCCTACAGCATCGATGAGCTGAAAACCCTGGACGTAGTGCTGACCTGTCAGGGTGGCGACTACACCAATGAGGTGTTCCCCAAGCTGCGCGAAGCCGGCTGGCAGGGTTACTGGATCGATGCCGCCTCCAGTCTGCGCATGCAGGATGACGCCGTTATCGTGCTCGACCCTGTGAACCGCAAGGTCATCGATCAGCAGTTGGATGCGGGCACCAAAAACTATATCGGCGGCAACTGCACGGTCAGCCTGATGCTGATGGGCCTGGGCGGTCTGTTCGACGCCGGGCTGGTCGAGTGGATGAACGTCATGACCTATCAGGCGGCCTCCGGAGCCGGCGCGCAGAACATGCGTGAGCTGATCAGGCAGATGGGCGCCGTGCATGCCTCGGTGGCCGATGATCTGGCCAACCCGGCCAGCGCCATTCTGGATATCGACCGCAAGGTGGCTGAAGCCATGCGCAGCGAGTCGTTCCCGACCGAGAATTTCGGTGTGCCACTGGCGGGCAGTCTGATCCCGTGGATCGACAAGGCGTTGCCGAACGGCCAGAGCCGCGAAGAGTGGAAAGGCCAGGCCGAGACCAACAAGATTCTCGGTCGCTTCAAAAGCCCTATCCCGGTCGACGGCATTTGCGTGCGCATCGGCGCCATGCGTTGCCACAGCCAGGCGCTGACCATCAAGCTGAACAAGGATGTGCCGATTGCGGACATCGAAGGCTTGATCAGCCAGCACAACCCTTGGGTCAAGCTGGTGCCGAACAACCGTGAAGCCAGCATGCACGAGCTGAGCCCGACTGCCGTAACCGGCACCATGAGTATTCCGGTGGGCCGTTTGCGCAAACTGAACATGGGTTCGCAGTACCTGGGTGCCTTTACCGTGGGTGACCAGCTGTTGTGGGGCGCGGCAGAGCCGCTGCGCCGCATGCTGAGAATCCTGCTGGAGCGTTGAGGCTTCGGTTTTACAGCAAACCCGCTTTCCGAAAGGAAGGCGGGTTTTTTAATACCTGATACTTTTGATTGACTGTCTTTTTTCCCTATATGTGGGATTGAAATTTACATATTGAGATAAGTGTGACAACGGGTTTATAGTCGTCCTGCACTCACTTCCAAAAAAACAACAGGTGACGCAATGCAGGCGCAATTGATCGCGCTCGATTGGGGGACAACCTCACTTCGTGCTTATCGACTTGGCGAACATGGCCAGGTACTGGAACAGCGCGCATTGAGCGCGGGCATCATGCAGTTGCCGACCACGCCGCGGCTGATCGCGGGGCAGTTCTGCAGTGACGGTTTCGAACTGGCCTTTGACCAGGCGTGCGGCGACTGGCTCGACGCCCAACCGGACCTGCCGGTGATTGCCTGTGGCATGGTCGGCAGCGCACAGGGCTGGCGCGAGGCGGCCTACCGGGAAACGCCGGCCAGCGTCAATGAGCTGAGCGCAGCGTTGCAGACGGTACGCAGCGTGCGCGGCGTGACGGTGCACATCATCCCCGGCGTCCTGCAGCGCTCGACCCTGCCCAACGTCATGCGTGGCGAAGAAACCCAGGTGCTGGGTGTGCTGGCAGGGCGCGAAGACTGGCAGGGCAGCCAGCCTCTGCTGATCGGTCTGCCCGGCAGCCACTCCAAATGGGTGCAGGTAGAACGGGGTCGCATTGTTCACTTCGACACCTTCATGACCGGCGAGGTCTACGCCGCGCTCTGCGCGCACACTATTCTGGGACGCACCATGCAGCCTTCGGAGGCGTTCGACGAGCAGGCGTTTGACCGCGGCTTGTCGATTGCCCTGTCCGACGCGGGCTCTGCGGTGCCGCTGTCGACGATTTTCAGCACACGAACGCTCGGCCTTACCGGGCAATTGGCTGCCAGTGCGCAACCTGACTATCTTTCCGGCCTGTTGATTGGCCATGAACTGGGCGCCATCGCCAGGCTGCATCTGCACAACCACGAACAATTGCCTGCGGTGATCCTCATCGGTAGCGATTCGCTGTGCACGCGCTATGCGCGCGGGCTGGCCGTTTGTGGCTTTCCCGGGGTGACATTGGCCGAGCAGGCGACCGAGCGCGGCCTCTGGCAGGTCGCCGTTCAAGCCGGCCTGATCGCGCGCCGCTCGTCCCAACACATTCGAGAGGTTTGACATGCTCAAGCAAGCATTGAAGGAAAACGGTCTGGTCGCGATCCTGCGCGGCCTGCGTCCCGAGGAAGCGCCTGCGATTGGCGATGTGTTGTACGAGGCCGGGTTTCGAGTCATCGAGGTGCCGCTCAACTCTCCACAGCCGTTCGACAGCATCCGTTTGTTGCGCCAGCAACTGCCAGCCGATTGCCTGATCGGTGCGGGAACGGTGCTGACCCCGGAGCAAGTGACTCAGGTCAAGGATGCCGGAGGCCAGGTGATTGTCATGCCGCACAGCGACGCCAAGGTGTTGCGTGCCGCCAAGGCTGCCGGGCTGTTCCTCTCACCGGGCGTGGCGACGCCGACCGAAGCCTTTGCCGCGCTGGCCGAAGGAGCTGATGTACTGAAGCTGTTTCCTGCCGAGCAGATGTCGCCCGCGGTGGTCAAGGCGTGGCTGGCAGTATTGCCCAAGGGCACGATTCTGTTGCCGGTCGGGGGGATCTCGCCGGACAACATGAAGGTGTTCCTTGATGCCGGCGTTAAAGGCTTTGGCCTGGGCTCCGGGCTATTCAAGCCAGGCATGAGCGTCGCCGACGTTACTGAGCGCGCCCAGGCCTATGTGGCTGCCTGGAAGCAGCACAGCGCAACGCTTGCAGACTGACCGGCGCCGGTAGTCGCTATCCAATAAGAGAATCAACAAGAGAAACCGCACCCATGAAAATCACCAAACTCACCACGTTCATCGTTCCGCCACGCTGGTGCTTCCTCAAGGTCGAGACCGACGAGGGTGTTGTCGGCTGGGGCGAGCCAGTGGTCGAAGGCCGCGCGCACACCGTGGCCGCTGCAGTGGAAGAGCTTTCCGATTACCTGATCGGCAAGGACCCACGCAATATCGAAGACATCTGGACGGTGCTGTACCGCGGCGGCTTCTATCGGGGTGGGGCGATCCACATGAGTGCTCTGGCAGGCATCGATCAGGCGTTGTGGGACATCAAGGGCAAGGCCTTGGGCGTTTCCGTCAGCGACCTGCTCGGTGGTCAGGTGCGTGACAAGATTCGGGTCTATTCGTGGATCGGTGGTGACCGTCCTGCCGACACGGCGCGGGCTGCGAAAGAAGCGGTCGGACGTGGTTTTACTGCGGTGAAAATGAACGGCACCGAAGAGCTGCAATTTCTCGATACCTTCGACAAGGTCGACCTGGCGCTGGCCAACGTGGCTGCCGTGCGCGATGCGGTCGGGCCGAATGTGGGCATCGGTGTGGACTTCCATGGCCGGGTTCACAAGCCCATGGCCAAGGTGCTGATGAAGGAGCTGGACGCCTACAAGCTGATGTTCATCGAAGAGCCGGTGCTCAGCGAGAACTATGAGGCACTGAAGGAACTGGCACCGCTGACCAGCACGCCGATTGCCCTGGGTGAACGGCTGTTCTCACGCTGGGACTTCAAGCGCGTGTTGAGCGAAGGTTATGTCGACATTATCCAGCCTGATGCGTCCCACGCCGGTGGCATCACTGAAACCCGCAAGATCGCCAATATGGCCGAAGCGTATGACGTCGCGCTGGCGCTGCATTGTCCGCTCGGACCTATCGCGCTGGCGGCATGCCTGCAACTGGACGCGGTTTGTTACAACGCCTTCATTCAGGAACAGAGCCTGGGCATTCACTACAACGAAAGCAACGATCTGCTCGATTACGTGAAGCACCCGGAAGTCTTCGACTACGACAAGGGCATGGTCAAGATTCCCAACGGGCCGGGCCTGGGCATTGAGATCAACGAAGAATATGTCATCGAACGCGCGGCCATCGGCCACCGCTGGCGCAACCCGATCTGGCGCCATGCCGATGGCAGTTTTGCTGAGTGGTAGAGCACAGTAAATCCCCATAACCATCGTTCCCACGCTCTGCACTCAGCGTTATACATAAGTCCTGAGAAGCCCGTAGATCGGGCTTCTGCCCGGAGGGCGTGGGAGCGAACCTGTTCGCGAAGAAGGTAGTTCAGCCGATGCGTTTTTGGGGAATGCACTGGCCCTTTCGCGAACAAGTTCGCTCCCACGGCCTTCAGCCAGAATCAAAAGCGGATTTGTATAGCACTGAGCGCGGGAGCGTGGGAACGATAGCTCGCCAATCGAAACACAGACCTCAATAAATCCAACAAGAGGCTACATTCCATGCGCACTCGAACTCTTGAGGGTGCGGCATCCCTGGTGACGCCGTCCCGCAAACGTTTCTTCATCATGGTGCTGCTGTTCATTACGGTGGTGATCAACTACCTGGACCGCAGCAACCTGTCGATTGCCGCTCCGGCGCTGACCGCCGAGCTGGGCCTTGATACGGTTCACATCGGGCTGATCTTCTCCGCGTTCGGCTGGACCTATGCCGCCATGCAATTGCCAGGTGGCTGGCTGGTGGACCGTGTGCCGCCGCGTATCCTTTACACCGCGGCGCTGCTGCTGTGGTCCATTGCGACCATCATGCTTGGTTTTGCGGCCAGCTTTATTGCGCTGTTCGTACTGCGCATGGCGGTCGGTGCGCTGGAAGCACCTGCCTATCCGATCAACAGCCGTGTCGTGACCACCTGGTTTCCCGAGCGCGAGCGGGCTACCGCCATTGGCGTCTATACCTCGGGGCAGTTCGTCGGTCTGGCGTTTCTGACCCCGGTGCTGGCCTGGTTACAGGCGCACTATGGCTGGCACATGGTGTTTGTCGCTACAGGTGGTGTCGGTGTGCTGTGGGCGTTGATCTGGTATACGGTCTATCGCGAGCCGCGTGACTTCAAAGGCGTCAATCAGCAGGAAATCGACCTGATCAAAGAGGGCGGCGGTCTGGTAGACATCCAGAAGGATGTCGAAAAACAGAAGCAGGGTTTCAGCTGGCTGGACCTGGGCATTGTGTTGAGCAAGCGCAAGCTGTGGGGGATCTATCTGGGCCAGTTCTGCCTGAACTCCACGCTGTGGTTCTTCCTGACCTGGTTCCCGACCTATCTGGTGAAATACCGCGGCATGGATTTCATCAAGTCCGGTCTACTGGCGTCGTTGCCGTTTCTCGTGGCGTTTGTCGGCGTGCTGTGTTCGGGGTTCTTCTCCGACTGGCTGATCCGTCGCGGGAATAGCGTGGGCTTTGCGCGCAAGTTGCCAATCATTGCCGGGCTGCTGATCTCGACCTCGATCATCGGTGCCAACTTCGTTGACTCCACACCGTTGGTTATCACCTTTCTGGCGCTGGCATTCTTCGGCAACGGTCTGGCGTCGATCACCTGGTCGCTGGTATCGACCCTGGCCCCGGCGCGCTTGCTGGGCCTCACTGGCGGCACGTTCAACTTCATCGGCAACCTCGCCGCCATCGCCACGCCGATCGTGATCGGCTTTCTGGCAACCGGTGACTCGTTTGCGCCGGCCATCACTTACATTGCAGTACTGGCATTGCTGGGCGCGCTGTCGTACATCCTGCTGGTAGGCAAAGTAGAGCGTATCGAGCTCTGATGTCGACGTATCTGGACGCTGGCGGCGATAATGCCGTCAGCTTTTCGATCCGCCCCCTTTATGAAAATGGCCTGTCATGCACAACGATTCGATCATCCCTGAAAAAATTACCGGCAAAGAACCGGCGCCGACAGGGACCCAGACTCTGTCGCGCGGGCTTGGCGTTGTGCAGGCGGTGGCCGGTGGCGCACGCGACCTGAAGGAAATCGCCCGGCTGATCGGCACCACACGCAGTACCACGCACCGGCTGGCCAGTTGCCTGGTCGAGGAGCGCTATCTTCGGGTGGTGCCTCAAGTGGGTTATCTGCTTGGGCCGAAACTGATTGAGCTGGGGTTTCAGGCGCGCGAAGAAGTGCCACTGGCAATTCTCGCCCGGCCATATCTGGATCGACTGTCGGAGCTGACGGGCGATACGGTGCATCTGGCGGTGCGGGAAGGGGACGACGTGCTTTATCTGCACAAGAACCCTGGTCGCAATGGCCCGGAAATGCGCTCACGGGTCGGGCATCGCATGCCGCTGGTGCGAACCGGTATCGGCAAGGCGTTGCTGCTGGACAGCGGGTTGCCGGAGTGGCAGCGCTTGTATGACGCCAGCATGCCGAGCAGTGGCAGGAATGCGCTGTGGCCTGCTCATGAGCAGCAAACCTGGGAGCAATTGCAGGCGCGAAGGGAAGAGTACGTGCAGGGAGGGTATGCGTTCGATCTGGAGGACAACGAACCGTCGATCCGTTGCGTTGCAGCGCCGTTACGTGATGCCAGCAAACAGATCGTTGCCGGCATCAGTGTCGCCAGTACCGTGCCCTACATGCCGCTGGAGAAGATGGCCGAGCTGGTCCCGCTGATCAAGCAGATAGCAGCGGAACTCTCGGCCGATCTCGGCGGCTGATTCGTAGTGAATCAGGCCTGCAGCGTGGCCATGTCGATCACGAAGCGGTATTTCACGTCACCGGCCAGCATGCGCTCGTAGGCTTCGTTGATATTGCGGATATCGAGCATTTCGATGTCGCAGGTGATGTCGTTCTCGGCGCTGAAATCCAGTACTTCCTGGGTTTCAGCGATGCCGCCGATCAGCGATCCGGCCAATACGCGACGGCTCATCACCAGGTGGGCTGCATGGACTGGCGGCTCGACCGGTTCGATCAGACCTACCAGAATGTGCACGCCGTCAAAGCGCAGTGTTTTCAGGTAGGGGTTCAGGTCATGCTGGACCGGAATGGTGTCGAGCAGGAAGTCGAAATGACCGGCAGCGGCTTTCATCTGTTCAGCGTCGGTGGACACGATCACATGATCTGCACCCTGACGACGTGCTTCCTGAGCCTTGGCTGCGGAGCGAGTGAACAGGGTCACTTCAGCGCCCATTGCCTTGGCGAACTTGATGCCCATGTGGCCCAGACCACCCATGCCCAGAATACCGACCTTGTCGCCAGCCTTCACACCGTAGTGCTTGAGTGGCGAATAAGTGGTGATGCCTGCGCAAAGGATTGGCGCAGCAGCAGCCGGGTCGAGTTTCTCTGGAATGCGCACAACGAAATGCTCGGCGACCACGATGCTGTTGGAGTAGCCACCCATGGTGTTGCTGCCGTCCACGCGGTCAGGCGTGGCGTAGGTCATGGTCGGACCTTCCAGGCAATACTGTTCGAGATCCGATTTACAGGCCGAGCATTCGCGGCACGAATCGACCATGCAGCCAACACCGACCAGATCGCCAACCTTGTATTTGCTGGCATTGGTGCCAGTGGCGGTGACGCGACCGACAATTTCATGGCCAGGCATCAGCGGGTAGACGGCGATGCCCCATTCGTTGCGCGCCTGGTGAATGTCGGAGTGGCAGACGCCGCAGTAGAGGATTTCGATGGCAACGTCGTCGGCACGCGGAGCGCGACGTTCGAAGGTCATCGGGGCGAGGGGGGCGGTAGCGGACTGTGCGGCATAACCGATAGCTGTGTACATGTTTGACCTCGCAAGGTGTTACGGAATAGAGGCGGTCAATTGTCCTGATACGTGCCCTTCGTGGCTATGGTGAATCCTACGTGTTTCATGCCTATTCCTCCGGCCTGGCGTTTCAGGGTCGGCTATGAAGCGCAAATCTGCGATGATGCAGCTGTCTGTTTCTCTGTCAGGCTGCTCCCATGACGTTACCTGTTGTTATTGATGGCAATGCCACGCTTGTCTCCTTGATCCAGCCGCTGGCAATGCGTCCAGGCTTTGTGGCGACGCATTTGCCCGAGGTTCGCGTGCTTTCGGCGTTTGGCTATGTCGCCAGCAGCCCGCAGATTTACGAGCCGAGCCTGATGATCGTCGTGCAAGGCAGCAAGGTCGCCTGCCTGGGGCCGCGTACGTTTGAGTATGGCACCGGGCATTACCTGATTCAGGCGCTTTCTGTGCCGTTCAAATGCGAGACCTTCGCCACCCCGGACAAGCCGCTGTATGGCGTATCGGTAGCCATCGATCGCGTACTGCTTGGCGAGTTGGTGCAAGCAATGGGACCGGCCAGCGGCCAGGAAAGCCAGGTGCAGACCCCGGAGTCGATGACCTCGGTACGCATCGACTCTGCGATGCGTGACAGCGTCGAACGCCTGCTGCGTTGCCTGCACGATCCGTTGGAGTGTCAGGCGATGGGGCAATCAAGGATTCGCGAAGTGTTATACAGTGCGCTGCGTGGACCGCAATCAGGTGTATTGCGTGCGCTGGTCGAGCAGCAGGGGCAATTCGCACGGATTGCCTCGGCGGTGACCTATCTGCATGAGCACTATGATCACGCGTTGAATGTCGACACGCTGGCCAGTTGCGCAAATATGAGTACCTCGACCTTTCACGAGCACTTCAAACGCAGCACCCTGTTGTCACCGGTGCAGTACCTCAAACGTCTGCGCCTGCTCAAGGCCCAGCAATTGCTGGTGGCCGACGGGCTGAATGTGTCGCAGGTCGCGCTCAGGGTCGGCTATCAAAGTGCGTCGCAGTTCAGCCGTGAATACAAGCGCTACTTTGAACGCAGTCCGGGAGAAGAGGGCTGTAGGGTTTAGCGGCAAGCTACAAGCGGCAAGATCAAAGCCTGTAGCTTGCCGCCGCCTTACATATTCGGGTACGTCGGCCCGCCAGCGCCTTCCGGTGCAACCCAGGTAATGTTCTGCGAAGGGTCCTTGATGTCGCAGGTCTTGCAGTGCACGCAGTTCTGCGCGTTGATCTGAAAGCGCTTTTCGCCATCTTCTTTAGTGATGACTTCATACACGCCAGCCGGGCAATAGCGCTGTGCCGGCTCGTCGTACAGCGGCAGGTTCTTGCTGATCGGGATGCTCGGATCGGTCAGCTTCAGGTGGCAGGGTTGTTCCTCTTCATGGTTGGTGCTGGAGAGGAATACCGAACTGAGCTTGTCGAAGCTGAGCTTGCCGTCGGGTTTCGGGTAGTCGATTTTCTTTGAGTCCGCTGCCAGCTTGAGGCAGGCGTAGTCCGGCGTGGTGTCGTGCAGCGTGAACGGCAGCTTGCCGCCAAAGATGTTCTGATCGATGAAGTTGAAGGCGCCACCCTTGATCGCGCCGTATTTGTGGATCGCCACGCCAAAGTTGCGGCTGGCGAACAGCTCTGCATGCAGCCAGCTGGCCTTGAAGGCATCGACGTAGGAGGTCAGCACGTCGCCGCCTTCCTTGCCGGCGAACAGGGCATCTGCCACCGAATCGGCTGCGAGCATGCCGGACTTCATTGCCGTGTGGCTGCCCTTGATCTTGGCGAAGTTCAGGGTGCCCAGGTCGCAACCGATCAACGCGCCGCCAGGGAATACCATCTTCGGCAGCGAGTTCAGGCCGCCCTTGGCAATGGCGCGTGCGCCGTAGCTGATGCGTTTGCCGCCTTCAAGGTACTGCTTGATGACCGGGTGGTGCTTGTAGCGCTGGAATTCGTCGAAGGGCGACAGGTACGGGTTGCTGTATGACAGGTCGACGATCAGGCCGACTACCACCTGATTGTTCTCCAAGTGGTACAGGAACGAGCCGCCCGGATTGGCATCGTCCAGCGGCCAGCCTGCGGTGTGCACCACCAGGCCCTGTTCATGTTTGGCCGGGTCGACTTCCCAGATTTCCTTCAGGCCGATGGCGTAATGCTGTACATCGGCTTCGTCATCGAGATTGAAGCGCTTGAGCAATTGCTTGCCGATGTGACCGCGGCAGCCTTCGGCGAACAGCGTGTACTTGGCGCGCAGTTCCATGCCGGGGGTGTACAGGCCTTCCTTGGGGTTGCCTTCGCGGTCGACACCCAGATCGCCGGTAACGATACCGCGTACCACGCCGTTTTCGTCGAACAGTGCTTCCTGAGCGGCAAAGCCCGGGTAGATTTCCACACCAAGGTTTTCAGCCTGCTGGGCGAGCCAGCGGCACAGATTGCCCAGGGATATGATGTAGTTGCCCTGGTTGTGCATGGTCTTGGGGACGAAAAAGTCCGGAATTTTCTGCGCCTTTTCGGCGTCGCGCAGGACGTAGATGTCATCACGCTTGACGGGTGTATTGAGCGGAGCGCCCAATTCCTGCCAGTTTGGAAACAGCTCGTTCAGTGCGCGCGGTTCAAACACGGCACCGGACAGAATGTGTGCGCCGACTTCGGAGCCTTTTTCCACCACGCAGACGCTGATTTCCTGCCCGGCTTCAGCGGCCTTCTGTTTAAGGCGGCAAGCGGCAGAAAGCCCGGAAGGGCCGGCTCCGACGATGACGACGTCGAATTCCATGTATTCGCGTTCCACAGGCTATCTCCTACTTTCAAGGCTCACGGTATTTTTATGGGCGCTGCTTTATGAGTCGCTGCAGGCCGACACAGGAGGTGTTGGGCACCACCCGTCTTTTAATGGCACGCATTATATCTACACCACTGCATGGGTCCAATACAAACGTTTGTTTGAATTGCCCGCAGCCCAGATAAATCAAAGACACCAGACTCGGAACTGGCCGATTTGGCGTATTGACCGGAAAAGGCGTTGCGGTCAATATACGGGCGGTTTTGCGTTTGCCGTAGGCTGAAACGAGGCGCCTGCGTTGCAGGAAGTCTCTCAAAAGGCATAAGGCAGACGCGGTGCAGGCTACAGGTCAACGTCGCACGGCGCATTTTACACACCCTGCCGCAGCTTGATGGGTGACTCCCGGCTTTTATATGGCTTTTTGAAGTCGTCCGGACGGCCTGCACGCATTGCGATTGCTTGTTGAGGACACATATCGATCGCCTGGTGTCGCCAGGCGACTTCTTTTCACCGGAGAGTGAGGAATCCATGAAGGTTCTTGTAGCTGTCAAACGAGTGGTCGACTACAACGTCAAGGTTCGCGTCAAGGCGGACAACTCCGGCGTCGATCTTGCCAACGTCAAAATGTCCATGAACCCGTTCTGCGAAATCGCTGTTGAAGAAGCGGTGCGCTTGAAAGAGAAGGGCGTGGCAACGGAAATCGTGGTCGTCACCATTGGTCCTACCACTGCTCAGGAGCAACTGCGTACTGCGCTGGCGCTGGGTGTAGACCGTGCCGTGCTGGTCGAGTCTGCCGAAGAACTGACCTCTCTGGCCGTGGCCAAGCTGCTCAAGGCAGTGGTCGACAAGGAGCAGCCACAACTGGTTATCCTTGGTAAACAGGCTATCGATAGTGACAACAACCAGACCGGCCAGATGCTGGCCGCACTGAGCGGCTACCCGCAAGGTACGTTCGCCTCGAAGGTTGAAGTCTCCGGTGACAAGGTTGCCGTGACCCGTGAGATCGACGGCGGTCTGCAGACTGTTTCCCTGAGCCTGCCAGCCATCGTGACCACGGACCTGCGTCTGAACGAGCCACGCTACGCTTCGCTGCCTAACATCATGAAAGCCAAGAAGAAGCCGCTTGAAGTGCTGACCCCGGATGCACTGGGCGTTTCCACGGCCTCGACCAACAAGACCCTCAAGGTTGAAGCACCGGCTGCACGCAGCGCGGGCATCAAAGTCAAATCGGTGGCTGAACTGGTCGAGAAACTGAAAAACGAAGCGAAGGTAATCTAAATGACGATCCTGGTTATCGCTGAACACGACAATGCGACCGTAGCCCCGGCTACGCTCAATACCCTGGCTGCCGCGCAGAAGATCGGCGGCGACATCCACTTGCTGGTTGCCGGTTCAGGCGTAAGTGCCGTTGCCGATGCCGCCGCCAAAATTGCTGGCGTGGCGAAAGTGCTGGTGGCCGACAACGCTGCCTATGCACATCAATTGCCTGAAAACGTTGCGCCACTGGTCGTGGAGCTGGCTGCGGGCCATAGTCACGTTCTGGCCGCTGCAACCTCCAACGGCAAGAACATCCTGCCTCGCGTTGCTGCGCAGCTGGATGTCGACCAGATATCCGAGATCGTTTCGGTGGTCTCGGCCGACACCTTCACCCGCCCGATCTACGCCGGTAACGCCATTGCCACCGTGCAGTCCACTGCCGCGATCAAGGTCATCACCGTGCGTGCCACCGGTTTCGATCCGGTCGCTGCCGAGGGTGGTTCGGCTTCTATCGAAGCGGTTTCGACTGCTCACGATGCGGGCAAGTCCAGCTTCGTTGGCGAAGAACTGGCCAAATCCGATCGTCCAGAACTGACAGCGGCCAAGATCGTCGTATCCGGCGGTCGTGGCATGCAGAACGGCGACAACTTCAAGCACCTGTACACGCTGGCCGACAAGCTCGGTGCTGCAGTGGGTGCTTCCCGTGCTGCGGTCGATGCCGGTTTTGTGCCCAACGACATGCAGGTCGGCCAGACCGGCAAGATCGTTGCGCCTCAGCTGTATATTGCTGTCGGTATTTCCGGTGCTATTCAGCATCTGGCCGGCATGAAAGACTCCAAGGTGATCGTTGCGATCAACAAGGATGAGGAAGCTCCGATCTTCCAGGTGGCCGATTACGGGCTGGTGGCTGATTTGTTCGAAGCCATTCCCGAGCTGGAGAAGCTGGTTTAAGCCACGCGCTTCCACTATAAAGAGAACCCGTTCCGTTCGGGGATTGTGTGCCGGCAGATTGCTTGCGGTACATAGTCCCGGATCGAGCGGGTTTTTTATCGGGTATCAAAGGACTTTTCATGGTGCATCCCCGGCTGCTGTCTTCGCTTTTTCTCGGGCTGGTCATGCTGCCGACGCTTTCATTCGCGTCAGGCAAGTGCGAGCGTCTGATTGTAACCGGCAGTCCGGACGCGCCGCCTTATTTATGGCGTGACCCTCAGGATCCACGTCATCTGATGGATGCCAATGCCGATCTGCTCACACAGGCAGCAGGTGAGCTGGGTATCAAGGTCGAGTTCCTGTACGGCGGCAAACGCAGTCAGGCACTTGAAGAGGTGCGCACCGGACGCATGGATCTGTTGGCGGACGCGCCGTTCAATGCAGCGCAACTTGAGTCGCTTGATTACATCCATCCGCCAATTGTGCAGAACGACATCATGGTCTGGACGCGCCACGATCACAGCGTACCGTTCAATACCCTGGCCGAGCTGCACGACCGTCCTGGTGCCATGTCGGAAAAGACCCGATTGACGCCTTCATTCGAGGCTGCGGCCAAGCAGCATCTGACCCTGACACGCTTGCCAGGCCTGACCCCGGCTTTTCAGAAGCTGGCGCTGGGTGAGGTGGATTACGTGCTTGCCGGTCGTTACGCCGGGATGGTCATGGTGCAGACGCTGGGTCTCTCAGCAGACCTGGCTGCGCAACCCTTGCCGGTCGATACACCCGGGTTTTATCTGGCGTTGTCGTTCAATTCGGCCTGCAACGAACCATGGTTGCGCGGACAACTGGCGAAAAAGATGACAGAATCGGCCGCCTCCGGCCTTGCGGGTGATGTCATCAGGCACAACCTGGAGTTGTGGAAAGCCCAGCTGTTGCAACCTGCCAGCGCCAGCGCACTAGACAAGTAGGGATGTTTTTGTGAGTATTCGTTTTTCAATCGCCGTCATGGCCATCGCCACGCTGGCTGGCTGTGCCAGCGACCCGCTACCGACCGAGCAGTTCAAGCTGACCGAGCAGGCGCTGGAACAGGCCAAAGCTGTTGGCGCGGGTGATGATCAGCCCGAGATGGAAGTCGCTCTGGCCCGCTTTGCCGAAGCTCGCGCCTCCATGGCGACCCACGCCTACAAGGACGCGCGCATGAAAGCCGAGCAGGCCGAGCTGGATGCCCGGCTGGCAGAGGCCCGAGTGCTCACACTCAAGAGTCAGGAGCAGGTCAATCAGTTGAATACCCGCCTCAATCGGTTACGCAAGCAACTGGGAGAGGCGCAATGAACCGTCTTCCGCGTGTACTGAGTGTGTGCCTGTTGCTGGGTTCGGCTGGCCTTTACGGGTGTGCCGGTCATCAGGACAGCGGGCAGGCCTTGCAACAGGCCAGTGCCGATTTCCAGAAGGTCAAGGAAGATACCGATGTGCTGCGCAGCGCGCCCAAGGATGTGATTCGCGCTGGCGAATCTCTGGCTCGCGCCGAGCGTCTGTCCAGTTACTTGGGGAGCGGTGCCGATGTCGCTCACTACGCCTACCTCAGCAGCCGCTACAGCGAGATCGCGCGTGAGCACAGCAATTTGATGCTGAGCCAGGAGCGCCTGGCGAAAATGGACATGGAGCGCCAGCGTCTGCAATTGGCGCTGCGTGAGGCCAAGCTGGCCAGTGCCCAGCAGCAGGGGCGCTGGCTGGAAGATCAGATCCTCAGTCTGGCCACCACCGAGACCGATCGCGGGCTGGTCATGACGTTGGGAGATGTGCTGTTCGACGCCGGCCACGCCGAGCTGAAAAGCTCGGCCAGTCGCACCATTCTCAAGGTTGTGCAGTTTTTGCAGATCAATCCGCGTCGAGTGGTCCGGATCGAGGGCTACACCGACAGCACAGGTGATCGTCAGGAGAATCTGAAGCTGTCGAAGGATCGTGCACAAGCAGTCGCAGACGTTCTGATGGACCTGGGTGTCGATGAAAAACGTATACATGTCGAGGGCTACGGTCAGCAGTTCCCGGTGAACGCCAACGCCTCCGAGCGAGGGCGCGCGCAAAATCGCCGTGTGGAAATTGTTTTTTCTGATGAAAAAGGTCAGTTAGGCGCAGCGCGCTGATAAAAACTTTTCAAAAAGCCCGACGCCGGAAACGGCCTCGGGCTTTTTTGGCTTTAAAGGCTTTGCATATGGCGTTTTCAGCCGCGTTTATTTTCGTGCAGCGGTCGTGACCGCTGGCTTGAACGTAAACTGTTCCCGTACACTTCTGGACTGTGCCGGTTATTCCGTATCTGTATTTTTAAAAACAATAAATCACCGGTCTTTTCGAGGCTGTGTCATGACCAATCTTTTGCTCTATCAGCGTATCGCCCAGCAGCTTGCCGAAGATATTCGTCGTGGGGTGTATCAACCCGGCGAGCGTGTGCCTTCGGTTCGCAAGATGAGTTCGCAGCTCAATGTCAGCCATGCGACGGTATTGCAGGCTTATGCGAACCTTGAAGATCAAGGGTTGATCCGGGCGCGTCCTCAGTCCGGCTACTATGTTCATCAAACCCCGGCACTTACGGCTTCGACCCCGGATATCGCGCGGGTCGAGCGGCCTGGTCTGGTCACGCGCAGCAGTATCATCCAGCAAGTGCTCGAGGAATCCCGACGCGAGGGCGTGTTTGCTCTGGGCGCCGCTGTGCCTCATGTGGACTACCTGCCGGTGCGCGCGCTGCACCAGCAATTAGCGAAAGTGACGCGTTTTCACAGCCCGCGGGCCTTCAGCTATATGTTCAGTCCGGGTTTCGAGCCGCTGCGCAGGCAGGTCGCCATCCGTATGCGCGACGCCGGCGTGGTGGTCGATCCGTCCGAGGTGGTGATCACCCACGGGTGCGTGGATGCACTGCAGATGACTCTTCGCGTGCTGACCCGGCCGGGTGACCTGATCGCTGCCGAGTCGCCTGCTTATTACGGGTTGTTGCAACTTGCCGACCTATTGGGCTTGAAAGTCATCGAAATCCCCAGCGACCCGGCCACCGGCATCAGTCTGGAGGCCCTGCAACTGGCGGCCAATCAATGGTCAATCAAAGCATTGGTACTGACTTCACGCCTGAGCAACCCACTGGGCGGCACCATGCCGGAGGAGCGGCAGAAGAACCTGCTGCGTCTGGCCTCGGACTTCGATATTCAAGTGGTTGAAGACGATGTCTACGGTGAGTTGATGTTCGAAGTCGGGAGGACCAAGGCGCTCAAGGCGTTCGATCGGCTGGGGAGGGTGATTTACTGTTCCAGCTTTTCCAAGACGCTGTCGCCCGGTGTACGCATCGGCTGGATCATCGCTGGCAAATACCAGGCAGAAATTCAACGTCTGCAGACTTTCAGCACGCATTCTGCATGCAGTGTTACGCAGATGGCGGTCGCCGCATACCTCGAAAACGGCGGCTACGATCGGCACTTACGTTTCATTCGCCTGGAATACCGCAAGAATCTCAGCGCCTTCCAATTGGCGGTGCAGCAGTTCTTTCCTGAGGGCACGCAGATGAGTCGCCCTGCGGGTGGGTTCATTCTGTGGGTCAGCCTGCCGGGCCGGGTCAATACTCAGGAGCTGCATGTTCGTGCGCTGGAGCAGGGTATCAGTATCGCGCCGGGGTTGATCTTCAGTAATACCGAGCAGTTCAATCACTGCATCCGCCTCAACTGCGGGATGCCTTGGAACAAAGAGGCTGAGCGGGCACTGATGACGCTGGGTATTCTGGCCAAGCAGTTGTGTCAGGAAGCGGTACATGTGTACTGAGTTGTAAAGATTTTTTGTCAATTGTTTTGAACTCTTGGCTTGTCAGGTTGGCCTCTAAAGGACAGCATGTGTTCCTTTTCCGGCTATTTGCGACTGTCTTGCCTGACTTTTTGCCTATGAATGTTTTTCGCTGTCTGGGATTGCTTGTCGTTGTGCTTCTGAGTGGTTGTGATGCTCAGGACCCGTCTGTGCCCAAGCCCAAAACCGATACGGTTATTACGGCTCCGGTCTCGCCTGAAGTGCGCTTGAAGACCGAGGCCCCTGTGGAGGCGGTGGCGACGGATGCAAAACAGATACAGGCGCCCGATACCATGCATCAGTTGATGCCAGGGGTCCCGGTGGTTCCGGTAGTGGTGGGCAAGGAAAAATCACAACCTTCAGCGCCTCCGGTGACCAAGGCGGTAGCCTCTGAAAAGTCGTCTTCAAAAGTAGTGGCCGCCAAGGCGCCTGTCAGCAAACGCAAGAACGCCAAAGATGTCAAAACGGCCAGTGCCAAGGATGTGCGAATGAAGTCGCCAAAGCTGGACCTGAGTTTGCCGCCCGAGCTTGTCAAGGAACTGGACCCGCCTGCCAATGTGATCACCAGCAAGCGCAAGCCGATATTGCCGCAGATGTTCAGCGACAAGGGGGCTTCGGCCAACCCCGGCCCCTTTGAGCTTGAAGGTCGATTGCTGACCAACGAAATGCAATTGCAGATGCGCAACGAAAACCGTCGCGATGTCGAAGGTGCTGCGCTGGATTTCAAGTTCAAGCAGTAAGCCCTGCCTATCGTCCGATACGGCGTTTTCAAACAGATGTTTTGACGGTTAATATTCTTCCTCTTTTTCTATTTTTCAGTAAGGGTGTCTGGTCATGGACTGCCGTTCCGATTGTGGTGCGTGCTGCATAGCGCCTTCCATCACGTCTCCCATACCCGGCATGCCCGATGGAAAACCGGCAGGTGAGCGATGCCTGCACTTGTCGGTCGAGCTTCTGTGCGCCTTGTTCGGCAGGCCCGAGCGCCCTGCGGTATGCAGTCAGTTCAAGGCGGCGGAAGATGTCTGCGGAGTTGATCAGGCGGATGCCATTCGCCTTATTGGCTGGTGGGAGAAAGCTACAGCAGTTGCATGAAAGGGCGGTTTTTGGGCGCTAGTGCTTTGTCGGAACTTCAAAACAAGGAATAAAACAATGGGTCCGCTGTATCGTATCGCTGTTGCTTGTGGTTTGACTGTAATGCTTGCCGGAACGGCGCAGGCTGAAGAGTGGAAAGAGGTCAAGAATCAGGAGGGCATCAAGGTTTCGTTGAGCGACGTGCCCGGGTCTGATTACAAGGCTTATCAGGGCATTGCGCTGATCAATGCCAGCGTGAGCAAGTTGCGCGCGCTTCAGGAGGATGTCACGGGCGCCTGCGCCTGGATTCATGAGTGCAAGTTACAGAAAGTGCTCAAGCACGAAGGCAACAAGACCTGGACCTACAGCCAGTTCAACACTCCCTGGCCAGTGACGCCTCGCGATTCCGTGCTGTTGATCACCACTCAGGAAGGCCCTGACGGGAGTGTTACCCGTAATCTTGAAGAGCAGCCTTCGTACATCCCCGAAGAAAAGGGCTATGTGCGCGTAACCGAGGTCAAGGGCTTCTGGAAAATGGTGCCCAAAGGGCCGAACCAGACTGAAGTGACCTATCAGGTTCACGCCGAGCCGGGTGGCAGTGTGCCTTCTATGCTGGCCAACAAGTTCGTTGTCGATGCGCCGTTCAACACCTTGAAAGCCCTCAGGGAGCGTGCTGCGCAAACCCCATGATGTGCATCGGATAGCGCGCACAAAAAAGGGCTGCCAATGGCAGCCCTTTTTTTGCGCGTGGCGCTTACTTGCGGTCTTGCAGGGCGACGATGTCGCGTTGCACGTTGCCGGTGTACAGCTGGCGAGGGCGACCGATCTTGTAGGGGCTGGAGAGCATTTCCTTCCAGTGCGAGATCCAGCCGACAGTCCGCGCCAGGGCGAAGATCACGGTGAACATGCTGGTCGGAATGCCGATGGCCTTGAGGATAATGCCCGAGTAGAAGTCGACGTTCGGGTACAGCGAGCGCTCGATGAAGTACGGGTCGGTCAGGGCGATCTCTTCGAGGCGCATGGCCAGTTCGAGTTGAGGATCGTTGGTGATGCCCAGTTCTTTCAGCACTTCGTCGCAGGTCTGCTTCATTACGGTGGCGCGCGGGTCACGGTTCTTGTACACGCGGTGGCCGAAGCCCATGAGCTTGAACGGGTCGTTCTTGTCCTTGGCCTTGGCGATGAACTTGTCGATGTTCGACACGTCACCGATTTCATCCAGCATGGTCAGTACCGCTTCGTTGGCGCCGCCGTGGGCCGGGCCCCAGAGCGCGGCGATGCCGGCAGCGATACAGGCAAACGGGTTGGCGCCCGAAGAGCCTGCCATGCGGACGGTGGATGTCGAGGCGTTCTGCTCGTGATCGGCGTGAAGGATGAAGATCTTGTCCATCGCCTTGGCCAGCACCGGGCTGATCGGTTTGATCTCGCACGGGGTGTTGAACATCATGTGCAGGAAGTTTTCGGCGTAGCTGAGGTCGTTGCGCGGGTACATCATGGGCTGGCCCATGGAGTACTTGTAGACCATCGCTGCCAGGGTCGGCATCTTGGCCACCAGGCGTACAGCGGAAATCTCGCGGTGCTGCGGGTTATTGATGTCCAGCGAGTCGTGGTAGAACGCTGACAGGGCACCGACTACGCCGCACATGACGGCCATCGGGTGGGCGTCGCGACGAAAGCCGTTGAAGAAGGTCTTGAGTTGCTCGTGAACCATCGTGTGGTTCTTGACCACGGCCACGAACTGGGCTTTCTGTTCGGCGGTCGGCAGTTCGCCGTTGAGCAGCAGGTAGCAGGTTTCGAGGTAATCGGACTGCTCGGCCAGTTGTTCGATCGGGTAGCCGCGGTGCAGCAGAATGCCATTGTCACCATCAATGTAGGTGATCTTCGAATCGCAAGAGGCCGTGGACATGAAGCCAGGGTCAAATGTGAAGCGGCCGGTGGCGGTCAGGCCGCGTACGTCGATCACGTCCGGACCCACTGTACCGGTCAGAATTGGCAGCTCGACGGGGGCTGCGCCCTCGATGATCAACTGCGCTTTTTTGTCAGCCATGTGGCCTCCTATTTATGCTTCAAATCATCAGACAGGCCCCCCACGCAGGGCCCGCATCACTATAGTGAGATAAATTCTAAAGTCAATTTGCCTAAAGTCGTGTTCCGCAAGGGCCCGCCGTGGATTTTTTCAGACCGTTTCCTGCCGTTTACGCCTTTTGTCCCGGCAACGCAATGCGCCATTGGCGGTAAGTCTGCGCGTTGTCATTAGTAACCTAACTGTCTATACTCGGCGTCCGACCGCCAAAGGCTTTTTGGCCTGTTTCAAGGGGGTCGTCACTTCCTGGGTGGTGGGTACCTGACCAGTGCACTTCCCAACAACTTGCCCTGATTGTTAGGGGCTCTTCAGTGTGAAAAAAAGCCGTGAATAGCCAACGACCTGTAAATCTAGACCTAAGGACCATCAAGCTCCCAGTCACCGCTTACACGTCCATCCTTCACCGCATCTCCGGTGTCATCCTCTTTGTCGGTATTGCAATCATGCTGTATGCAATGGACAAGTCGCTGGCGTCCGAAGAAGGGTTCGGTGAAGTCAAGGCGTGTCTGACCAGCCCGCTGGCCAAGCTGATCATCTGGGGGCTTCTGTCTGCCCTGCTGTATCACATGGTGGCCGGTATCCGTCACCTCATCATGGACTCCGGGGTAGGCGAGACGCTCGAAGGCGGCAAGCTGGGCTCCAAAATCGTTATCGCGGTTTCCGTGGTACTGATTCTTCTGGCGGGAGTATGGATATGGTAACCAACGTCACCAACCTTTCGCGTTCGGGCCTCTATGACTGGATGGCTCAGCGTGTTTCTGCGGTCGTGCTCGCGGCTTATTTCATATTCCTGATCGGATACATGGTCTTTCATCCGGGTCTGAGTTACGCCCAATGGCATGATCTGTTCGCACACAACGGAATGCGTATCTTCAGTCTGCTGGCTCTCGTTGCCCTTGGCGCTCACGCCTGGGTCGGCATGTGGACCATCGCGACCGACTACCTGACGCCGATGGCGCTGGGCAAGTCTGCCACTGCAGTACGTTTTCTGTTTCAGGCAGTATGCGGCGTTCTGATGTTCGCCTACTTCGTCTGGGGCGTGCAGATTCTTTGGGGTATCTGATTCATGGCTAACATAAATTCGCTTTCCTTCGACGCCATCATCATTGGTGGTGGCGGTGCCGGTATGCGCGCTGCCCTGCAGCTCGCTCAGGGCGGTCACAAGACTGCCGTGGTCACCAAGGTGTTCCCGACACGCTCGCACACCGTTTCTGCCCAGGGTGGCATCACCTGCGCAATTGCCTCTGCCGATCCGAACGATGACTGGCGCTGGCACATGTACGATACCGTCAAGGGTTCCGACTACATCGGTGACCAGGACGCTATCGAATACATGTGTTCCGTAGGCCCTGAAGCTGTTTTCGAACTCGAGCACATGGGTCTGCCGTTCTCCCGTACCGAACAAGGTCGCATCTACCAGCGTCCGTTTGGCGGTCAGTCCAAGGACTTCGGCAAGGGCGGTCAGGCTGCACGTACCTGTGCTGCTGCCGACCGTACTGGTCACGCACTGCTGCACACCCTGTATCAGGCCAACCTCAAGGCTGGCACCGTATTCCTCAACGAATACTACGGCGTGGATCTGGTCAAGAATCAGGACGGTGCCTTTGTCGGCATCATCGCCATCTGCATTGAAACCGGCGAAACCTCCTACATCCGTGCCAACGCTACCGTGCTGGCAACCGGCGGTGCAGGTCGTATCTACTCTTCGACCACCAATGCCCTGATCAATACCGGTGACGGTATCGGTATGGCACTGCGTGCCGGTGTCCCGGTTCAGGACATCGAAATGTGGCAGTTCCACCCGACCGGCATTGCCGGTGCAGGTGTACTGGTCACCGAAGGCTGCCGTGGTGAGGGCGGTTACCTGATCAACAAGCACGGCGAGCGTTTCATGGAGCGTTATGCTCCGAACGCCAAGGACCTTGCAGGTCGTGACGTGGTTGCGCGCTCCATGGTCAAGGAAATCATTGCCGGTAACGGCTGCGGTCCGGATGGCGACCATGTAATGCTCAAGCTCGATCACCTGGGCGAAGAAGTTTTGCACAGCCGTTTGCCAGGCATTATGGAGTTGTCCAAGACCTTCGCTCACGTCGACCCTGCAACAGCGCCGATTCCGGTAGTTCCTACCTGCCATTACATGATGGGCGGCGTTGCCACCAACATTCATGGTCAGGCGATCACTCAGGACGCCGCCGGTGTCGATCAGATCATTCCGGGTCTGTTCGCGGTAGGTGAAGTGGCTTGCGTATCGGTTCACGGTGCAAACCGTCTGGGCGGCAACTCGTTGCTCGATCTGGTTGTGTTCGGTCGCGCTGCAGGTATCCACCTGGAGAAAGCGCTGAGCGAAGGTATCGACTACGCCCGTGCTTCCGAGTCCGATATCGATGCTGCGCTGGCACGCGTTGCCGGCCTGAACGAGCGCACTACCGGCGAAGACGTCGCCACGCTGCGTAAAGAGCTGCAAAGCTGCATGCAGAACTACTTCGGTGTGTTCCGCACCGGCGAATACATGCAGAAGGGTATTGCTCAGCTGGCTGACCTGCGCGTGCGTATCGCCAACGTCAAGATCAACGACAAGAGCCAGGCATTCAATACCGCCCGTATCGAAGCGCTTGAACTGCAAAACCTGCTGGAAGTTGCCGAAGCCACGGCGATCGCCGCAGAGCATCGTAAAGAGTCCCGCGGCGCTCACGCCCGTGAAGACTTTGAAGATCGCGATGACGAGAACTGGTTGTGCCACACCCTGTATTTCCCGGGTGACAAGCGCGTGACCAAGCGTGCCGTGAACTTCTCGCCGAAGACTGTTCCGACTTTTGAACCTAAGATTCGGACTTATTAAGGGGTGACCGATATGTTGCAAGTCAGTGTTTATCGTTACAACCCTGAGCAGGACGCCGCGCCGTTCATGCAGGAGTTTCAGGTCGATACCGGTGGCAAGGACCTGATGGTGCTGGACGTGCTCGCCCTGGTCAAAGAACAGGATCAAGGCTTCTCTTACCGTCGTTCGTGCCGCGAAGGCGTGTGCGGTTCCGATGGCATGAACATCAATGGCAAGAACGGTCTGGCCTGCATCACGCCGCTGTCTGCCGTTGTTGCCAAGAACAAGCTGATCGTACGTCCGCTGCCTGGTTTGCCGGTCATTCGTGACCTGGTCGTCGATATGAGCATCTTCTACAAGCAGTACGAGAAGGTGAAGCCGTTCCTGCAGAATGACACGCCGGCTCCGGCCATCGAACGTCTGCAAACTCCGGAAGAGCGCGAAAAGCTCGATGGTCTGTACGAGTGCATTCTGTGCGCTTGCTGCTCGACTTCCTGCCCGTCCTTCTGGTGGAACCCCGACAAGTTCCTGGGTCCTGCTGCGCTGCTGCAAGCCTACCGTTTCCTGGCTGACAGCCGTGACACCCGCACCAATGAACGTCTGGCTTCGCTTGATGACCCGTTCAGCGTGTTCCGCTGCCGCGGCATCATGAACTGCGTCAACGTGTGCCCGAAAGGCCTTAACCCAACCAAGGCTATCGGTCACGTGCGCAACATGTTGTTGCAAAGCGGCGTCTGATTGATCGTTTTATCTGTTACACCGTTGCACTGAAGTGGCTGCGGCGCAGGCTTCAACCGGCGCCGTAGTTTTAACCTGAGCAGTAGCTCGCAAAGCTGCCGCTCTTATTTTGAAGAAATGAGACCAGCAGGGGCATCCGGGCTGGTACCCGGACTATCTGCGTGATCCCTGGTGACTTGATACAGTCGCTGCACACGACTATTTCAGGATTGCTCTGGTGTCTTCGCCGGTGGTGTCCCCTTACCGAGGGTGACCAAGCATGCAAGAAAGCGTGATGCAGCGCATGTGGAACAGTGCCCACCTATCCGGTGGTAACGCTGCCTATGTGGAAGAGCTCTATGAGCTTTACCTGCACGACCCTAACGCTGTGCCAGAAGAATGGCGCACCTACTTTCAGAAGTTGCCAGCAGACGGCAGCTCTGCCACTGATGTATCGCACTCGACTATTCGCGATCATTTCGTGTTGCTGGCCAAAAACCAGCGCCGCGCTCAACCGGTGTCCGCCGGCAGTGTGAGCAGCGAACACGAGAAGAAGCAGGTTGAAGTGCTGCGACTGATCCAGGCGTATCGGATGCGTGGCCACCAGGCTGCTCAGCTCGATCCGTTGGGCCTTTGGCAGCGCCCTGCGCCTGCGGATCTGTCGATCAATCATTACGGCTTGACCAATGCCGATCTTGATACGACCTTCCGTGCCGGCGACCTGTTCATCGGCAAAGAGGAAGCGAGCCTACGCGAAATTCATGAAGCGTTGCAGCAGACATATTGTCGCACCATCGGCTCCGAGTTCACCCACATCGTGGATTCCGAGCAGCGCAACTGGTTCATGCAGCGTCTTGAGAGTGTTCGCGGCCGTCCAGCGTTCTCGGCTGATATCCAGAGCCATCTGCTCGAGCGTGTCACCGCAGCCGAAGGTCTCGAGAAGTATCTGGGTACCAAATATCCGGGTACCAAGCGCTTCGGTCTGGAAGGTGGCGAAAGCCTGATCCCGATGCTCGACGAGCTGATTCAGCGTTCCGGGTCCTATGGCACCAAGGAAGTCGTGATCGGTATGGCCCACCGCGGCCGCCTGAACGTACTGGTCAACACCTTCGGCAAGAACCCGCGCGACCTGTTCGACGAGTTCGAAGGCAAGAAAAAAGTGGAACTAGGTTCCGGTGACGTCAAATATCACCAGGGTTTCTCTTCCAACGTCATGACCGCAGGCGGTGAGGTTCACCTTGCCATGGCATTCAACCCGTCTCACCTGGAGATCGTTTCTCCGGTGGTCGAGGGGTCGGTGCGTGCGCGTCAGGATCGTCGCAACGATCCTAACGGTGACAAGGTTCTGCCGATTTCCCTCCACGGCGACGCGGCCTTTGCCGGTCAGGGCGTGGTCATGGAAACCTTCCAGATGTCGCAGACCCGCGGCTTCAAGACGGGCGGCACGATCCACATCGTCATCAACAACCAGGTGGGCTTCACCATCAGCAACCCGCTGGACTCGCGTTCGACCGAGTACGCCACCGACGTTGCCAAGATGATCCAGGCGCCGATCCTCCATGTGAATGGTGATGATCCGGAAGCCGTGATGTTCGTGACCCAGCTGGCGATCGATTACCGCATGCAGTTCAAGCGCGATATCGTGATCGATCTCGTCTGCTACCGTCGCCGCGGTCACAACGAAGCTGACGAGCCTAGCGGCACTCAGCCTCTGATGTATCAGCAGATCACCAAGCAGCGCACCACCCGTGAGCTGTATGCCGAGCATCTGATCAAGACCGGCATTCTCGATGAGGCCCGTGTTCAGGCCAAGGTCGATGATTACCGCAGCGCGCTGGACAATGGTCTGCACGTAGTGAAAAGCCTGGTCAAGGAGCCGAACAAGGAATTGTTCGTCGACTGGCGTCCGTATCTGGGCCACGCCTGGACTGCGCGTCACGACACCCGCTTCGATCTCAAGACCCTGCAGGAACTGTCCGCCAAGCTGATGGAACTGCCGGAAGGCTTCGTCGTGCAGCGTCAGGTTCAGAAGATCTACGAAGACCGTCAGAAGATGCAGGCCGGTGGCTTGCCGATCAACTGGGGTTACGCCGAAACCATGGCATACGCCACGCTGGCGTTCGAAGGTCACCCGATCCGTATGACAGGGCAGGACATCGGTCGCGGTACGTTCTCGCACCGCCACGCCGTACTGCACAACCAGAAAGACGCCGGGACCTATATCCCGCTGCAGAATCTGTACTCCGGTCAGCCGCGTTTCGACCTGTACGACTCGTTCCTTTCGGAAGAGGCCGTGCTGGCGTTCGAATACGGTTACTCGACCACCCAGCCGGATGCACTGGTTATCTGGGAAGCGCAGTTCGGCGACTTCGCCAACGGTGCCCAGGTGGTTGTCGACCAGTTCATCACCAGCGGTGAACACAAGTGGGGCCGTCTGTGCGGTCTGACCATGCTGTTGCCTCACGGCTACGAAGGGCAGGGGCCAGAGCACTCGTCGGCACGTCTTGAGCGTTATCTGCAATTGTGTGCCGAGCACAACATTCAGGTGTGCGTGCCAACGACTCCGGCGCAGATCTACCATTTGCTGCGTCGTCAGGTCATCCGTCCGCTGCGCAAGCCGCTGATCGTGCTGACTCCCAAGTCATTGCTGCGTCACAAACTGGCTGTTTCGACCCTGGAAGATCTGGCCGAAGGCTCGTTCCAGACCGTCATTCCGGAAATCGATGCCCTCGATCCGGCCAAGGTCACGCGTCTGGTGCTGTGCAGCGGCAAGGTTTACTACGACCTGCTGGAAAAACGCCGTGCCGAAGGGCGTGAAGACATTGCCATCGTTCGTATCGAGCAGCTGTACCCGTTCCCTGAAGACGACCTGATGGAAACCATCGCGCCGTACACCAACCTGCAGCATGTGGTCTGGTGTCAGGAAGAACCGATGAACCAGGGTGCCTGGTACAGCAGTCAGCACCATCTGCGCCGCAGCATGGGCAACCACAAACGTGAACTCGTTCTTGAGTACGCCGGTCGTGACGCCTCTGCCGCTCCAGCCTGTGGTTACGCTTCGATGCACGCCGAGCAGCAGGAAAAACTGTTGCAAGATGCCTTCACTGTTTAACGCCTTCGAGCATTAGAAACCGAATTAAGGAATTACAGATAATGGCTATCGAGATCAAAGCCCCCTCTTTCCCGGAATCCGTTGCCGATGGCACCATTTCCAAGTGGTACAAAAAAGAGGGTGATGCGGTAAAACGGGACGAGATGCTGGTCGATATCGAGACTGACAAGGTTGTTCTGGAAGTATTGGCCGAAGCTGACGGCGTGATGGGCTCGATCACCAAGGAAGAGGGCGCTATCGTCCTCTCCAACGAAGTGCTTGGCACTTTGAATGATGGTGCCACGGCATCTGCTGCTACAGCACCTGCTGCTGCGCCTGCCTCGGCACCCGCCGCTGCACCGGCTGCCGCTGGCGAAGAAGACCCGATTGCTGCGCCTGCTGCGCGTCAACTCGCTGAAGAAAACGGTATCAACCTGGCCAGCGTCAAAGGCACTGGTAAAGACGGCCGTATCACCAAGGAAGACGTGGTCGCTGCCGTTGAAGCGAAGAAATCCGCTCCAGCCGCTGCTCCTGCTGCCAAACCTGCTGCCGCTGCCGCACCGGTTGTCGCTGCTGGTGACCGCACCGAGAAGCGCGTGCCGATGACTCGTGTACGTGCAACCGTTGCCAAGCGTCTGGTCGAAGCCCAGTCGAACATGGCCATGCTGACTACGTTCAACGAAGTCGACATGACCGAAGTCATGGCGCTGCGTTCGAAGTACAAGGACCTGTTCGAGAAGTCGCACAACGGCGTACGTCTGGGCTTCATGTCGTTCTTCGTCAAGGCTGCTACCGAGGCGCTGAAACGCTTCCCGGCTGTCAACGCGTCGATCGACGGCTCCGACATCGTCTACCACGGCTACGCCGACGTCGGTGTTGCAGTGTCCAGCGACCGTGGTCTGGTTGTACCGGTTCTGCGTAACGCCGAGCACATGAGCCTGGCTGAAATTGAAGGCGGCATCGCCACCTTCGGCAAGAAGGCCCGTGATGGCAAACTGTCCATCGACGAGATGACCGGTGGCACCTTCACGATCACTAATGGTGGTACTTTCGGTTCGATGATGTCGACGCCGATCGTCAACCCGCCACAGGCTGCAATTCTGGGCATGCACAACATTCTTCAGCGCCCGATGGCAGTCAACGGTCAGGTAGTGATTCGTCCGATGATGTATCTGGCATTGTCGTACGATCACCGTTTGATTGACGGCAAGGAAGCGGTAACCTTCCTCGTGACCATCAAGAACCTGCTGGAAGATCCGGCTCGTCTGTTGCTGGATATCTGATGAGGCAGCCCGTGGTTGCAAGCTTCAAGCTTCAAGTCAGAAGCGATAAAGCGTGCAGCCGGGGCTGGTGTGTTTCACCTGATTAATAGGTCGCAAGTCGTTTTTGCCTGATCGCGGATCGACTTGCAGCTTGCAGCTAAAAGCTCGCAGCTAAAGAGGAACTCTTTGTTATGTCCCAGAAATTCGACGTGGTAGTGATTGGCGCAGGCCCTGGCGGTTATGTTGCCGCCATCAAGGCTGCGCAACTTGGTCTCAAGACTGCCTGCATCGAGAAGTACCAGGACAAGGAGGGCAAACTGGCCCTCGGTGGTACCTGCCTCAACGTTGGTTGCATTCCTTCCAAGGCGCTTCTCGACAGCTCCTGGAAGTTCTATGAAGCCAAGAACGGCTTCAGCGTGCACGGCATCTCGACATCTGAAGTGAACATCGATGTGCCGGCCATGATCGGTCGCAAGTCGACTATCGTCAAAGGCCTGACCGGCGGCGTTGCCAGCCTGTTCAAAGCCAATGGCGTGACCACTCTGCAAGGCCACGGCAAACTGCTGGCTGGCAAGAAGGTTGAGCTGACAGCTGCCGACGGCACCGTTGAAATCATCGAAGCTGACCATGTGATTCTGGCTTCGGGCTCGCGTCCTATCGACATCCCGCCAGCTCCGGTTGACCAGAAAGTCATCGTCGATTCGACCGGCGCTCTGGAATTCCAACAGGTTCCACAGCGTCTGGGCGTCATCGGCGCTGGCGTGATCGGCCTGGAGCTGGGCTCTGTATGGGCTCGCCTTGGCGCTCAGGTCACTGTTCTGGAAGCACTGGACAAGTTCATTCCGGCAGCTGACGAAGCAGTTTCCAAGGAAGCGCTGAAAACCTTCACCAAACAAGGTCTGGACATCAAGCTGGGCGCTCGCGTGACCGGTTCCAAGGTCGAAGGCGAAGAAGTGGTGGTCAGCTACACCGACGCCGCTGGCGAGCAGTCGATTACCTTTGATCGTCTGATCGTTGCCGTTGGCCGTCGTCCAGTGACCACTGACCTGCTGGCATCGGACAGCGGCGTTGATCTGGACGAGCGCGGTTTCATCTACGTTGACGACTACTGCACCACCAGCGTTCCTGGCGTATACGCCATCGGTGACGTGGTGCGTGGCCTGATGCTGGCACACAAGGCGTCGGAAGAAGGCATCATGGTTGTCGAGCGCATCAAGGGTCACAAGGCTCAGATGAACTACAACCTGATCCCGTCGGTTATCTACACCCACCCGGAAATCGCCTGGGTCGGCAAGACCGAGCAGACGCTCAAGGCCGAAGGCGTTGAAGTCAATGTCGGTACGTTCCCGTTCGCGGCCAGTGGCCGTGCCATGGCAGCCAACGACACCGGCGGCTTCGTCAAGATCATTGCCGACGCCAAGACTGACCGCGTACTGGGTGTTCACGTTATTGGTCCAAGCGCTGCCGAACTGGTACAGCAGGGCGCAATCGCGATGGAATTCGGCAGCAGCGCAGAAGACATCGGCATGATGGTCTTCTCGCACCCGACCCTGTCCGAAGCGCTGCATGAAGCTGCACTGGCTGTGAATGGCGGCGCCATCCATATCCAGAATCGCAAGAAACGCTGAGACAACAAGAGAAACCACGGCGCAGTGCCCGTCGTTGGCCTTGCAAGCAGGGCTTACCGCGGAATCTGCGCCGGACTCGACCTCTCAGGCGGCTTCACGAGTGTCCCACGGCACTTGCGGAGTTCACCCGGAGTAGCGGTCACAGGTGGTGCGGCACGCTGACGTGCAGCACCGAATGCGCAGTACCTAAACGAAGACGGTAATAAGCATGAATCTTCACGAGTATCAGGGTAAGCAGCTGTTCGCTGAGTACGGCCTGCCAGTATCCAAGGGTTACGCGGTAGACACCCCGGAAGCAGCAGCAGAAGCCTGCGACAAGATCGGCGGAACCGAGTGGGTCGTCAAAGCCCAGGTTCACGCAGGTGGTCGCGGTAAAGCGGGCGGCGTAAAGCTGGTTCGCAGCAAGGAAGACGCTGCAGCGTTCGCTCAACAGTGGTTGGGCAAGCGCCTGGTGACTTACCAGACTGACGCCAACGGTCAGCCAGTGACCAAGATCCTGGTCGAATCGTGCACCCACATCGCCAAAGAGCTGTATCTGGGCGCTGTGGTCGATCGTTCCAGCCGTCGTATCGTGTTCATGGCTTCCACCGAAGGTGGCGTGGACATCGAGAAGATCGCTCACGACACCCCTGAAAAGATTCTCAAGGCCACGATCGACCCACTGGTCGGCGCTCAGCCGTTCCAGGGCCGCGATCTGGCATTCCAGCTGGGTCTGGAAGGCAAGCAGGTCACTCAGTTCGCCAAGATCTTCACCGGTCTGGCCAAGCTGTTCCAGGACCATGACCTGGCCCTGCTGGAAGTGAACCCGCTGGTGATCAAGGCTGACGGCGATCTGCACTGCCTGGACGCCAAGATCAACATCGACGCCAACGCCATGTACCGTCAGCCAAAGCTGAAGGGCTTCCATGATCCTTCGCAGGACGATCCTCGCGAAGCTCACGCCGCCAAGTTCGAACTGAACTACGTAGCGCTGGAAGGCAACATCGGCTGCATGGTCAACGGTGCTGGCCTGGCCATGGGTACCATGGACATCGTCAACCTGCATGGCGGCAAGCCTGCAAACTTCCTTGACGTTGGCGGTGGTGCCACCAAGGAACGCGTTACCGAAGCGTTCAAGATCATCCTGTCCGACACCAACGTCGCCGCAGTACTGGTCAACATCTTCGGCGGCATCGTTCGTTGCGACATGATTGCCGAAGGCATCATCGGTGCAGTGAAAGAAGTCGGCGTGAAAATCCCGGTTGTTGTTCGCCTTGAAGGTAACAACGCTGAACTGGGCGCTAAAGTACTGGCAGAAAGCGGTTTGAACATCATCGCTGCGACCAGCCTGACCGACGCTGCTCAACAAGTTGTCAAAGCCGCGGAGGGCAAGTAATGAGCGTCCTGATCAATAAAGACACCAAGGTTATCTGCCAGGGTTTCACTGGTTCGCAAGGTACCTTCCACTCCGAGCAAGCCATTGCCTACGGCACCAAAATGGTTGGCGGCGTGACTCCAGGCAAGGGCGGCACCACGCACCTGAACCTGCCAGTGTTCAACACTGTGAAAGAAGCCGTAGACACCACTGGCGCTACTGCCAGCGTCATCTATGTTCCGGCTCCTTTCTGCAAGGATTCCATCCTTGAAGCAGCGTTCGGCGGCATCAAGCTGATCGTCTGCATCACCGAAGGCATCCCGACCATCGACATGCTGGAAGCCAAGGTCAAGTGCGACGAGCTGGGTGTGATCCTGATCGGTCCTAACTGCCCAGGCGTCATCACTCCGGGCGAGTGCAAGATCGGCATCATGCCAGGTCACATTCACTTGCCAGGCAAGGTAGGCATCGTGTCGCGTTCCGGCACCCTGACCTACGAAGCTGTGAAGCAGACCACTGACGCCGGTTTCGGTCAGTCCACCTGTGTAGGTATCGGTGGTGACCCGATCCCTGGTTCGAACTTCATAGACATCCTGAAGCTGTTCCAGGAAGACCCGAAGACCGAAGCGATCGTCATGATCGGCGAGATCGGCGGTTCGGCTGAAGAAGAAGCGGCTGCCTACATCAAGGCACACGTGACCAAGCCGGTTGTTTCCTACATTGCTGGTGTGACTGCTCCTCCGGGCAAGCGCATGGGCCATGCCGGTGCAATCATCTCGGGTGGTAAAGGTACTGCAGACGAGAAATTCGCTGCACTGCAGGACGCTGGTGTAAAAACCGTGCGCTCCCTGGCAGACATCGGCAAGGCCCTGGCCGAGCTGACTGGCTGGCCAACCAAGTAAGCTTCACTGTTTGCTGATCAGGTAAGCTCGCTTGCCTGATTCGAGCAATCGACAAAAGCCACCTTCGGGTGGCTTTTGTTTGGGCGCCTGAAAAGGTTCGCCTTACCCGGTCTGGTTCACCTGGACCTCTCATTGCCGGCATTTCCAACTGTCTTGGGCTTTCCATCCGCCAACAAACGGTGCGTCGTCGGCTGGCGCGCCCTGAGTCAGTGCATTTTCGGTCGAAGTTGGCTAGCCTGTCCGCCGTTTTTGCGTTGCCCTCACGAGGGGCGTTTCGCAAGGTACTGCCACGTCTTACGCCGACGGGCTGCGTCTGCCCCATTCATGGGTTACGTCCCATCCCTTATTTCGATTCCGTGTGGTCCCTCGTAATGAAAGTGTTGAAAGGCCAGGACATCCTGGCACTCGGTTTTATGACATTTGCCCTGTTTGTCGGGGCTGGCAACATTATCTTCCCTCCTATTGTCGGCCTGCAGGCCGGACCACATGTCTGGATGGCGGCGCTGGGCTTTCTGGTCACGGCGGTCGGGCTGCCGGTCGTTACGGTGATTGCTCTGGCCAGGGTAGGGGGGGCAATGGATGCCCTGAGCAGCCCGATCGGCAAGATTGCCGGCGGGGCGCTCGCAGCCGTCTGCTATCTGGCGGTCGGCCCGCTGTTCGCGACCCCGCGTACCGCGACCGTCTCGTTTGAAGTCGGCCTGGCACCTCTGACCGGTGACACTCCAGTCGCGTTGTTCCTCTACAGCCTGGCGTATTTTCTGGTGGTGTTCTGGGTTTCGTTGTATCCGGGGCGCTTGCTCGACACGGTCGGGCGCTTTTTGGCACCGCTCAAGATTATCGCCCTTGCAGTACTGGGGATCGCGGCATTCGCATTACCCGCAGGCGGAATAGGCGAGGCTGAGCCCGCCTATGCCGTTGCGCCGTTTTCCCAGGGTTTCATCAATGGTTATCTGACCATGGATACCCTCGGGGCGCTGGTCTTCGGGATTGTCATCGTCAATGCCATTCGCTCTCGTGGTGTCGAGTCACCCCGTCTGATTACGCGCTACGCGATCATTGCCGGGCTCATTGCCGGTGTCGGGCTGGCGCTGGTGTATGTCAGCCTGTTTCGCCTGGGTTCCGGCAGCCATGCGGTCGCGGCAGGCGCAAGCAACGGCGCGGCGGTTCTGCATGCCTACGTGCAGCACACCTTCGGTTCATTGGGCAGCGGTTTTCTCGCCGTGCTGATTTCATTGGCGTGTCTGGTGACTGCGGTAGGCCTGACCTGTGCCTGTGCTGAATACTTTGCCAAGGTGCTGCCGCTGTCCTACCGGACGCTAGTGATCATCCTGGCGGTGTTCTCGCTGCTGGTATCCAATCTGGGGCTGACCAAGCTGATCCAGTTTTCGATTCCGGTACTCACCGCTATCTATCCACCGTGTATCGTGCTGGTCGCGCTGAGCTTCTGCAAAGGCCTCTGGCAGAGCCAGGGACGGGTTGTTGCACCGGTGATGCTGATATCGCTCATCTTTGGCCTGATCGACGCGCTGAAGGGTGCCGGTTTTACTGACTATCTGCCAGGTGTGCTGACCAGTCTGCCGCTGAGTGATCAAGGCCTGGCATGGCTGGTGCCCTCGGTAATCACGCTGGCGGGCGCTGTAGCCGTTGACAGGCTCATGGGCAAGCGCAGCGAGGCGCTGGCTTGAAGTCGGTACACGATGCAATGTCGAACTGACGTTACGTGCCAAGTGAAACGAGTTAAATGAAAAAGCCCGCTTTAAGCGGGCTTTTTTAGTTCTGTAAGCGTTTCAGCCTTACTTGGTGGCTGGCGCTGCTTCTGGCGCTTTGTTGGCGTTCTCATTGGTACGCTGCTGAGCGGCTTCAGCGTTCTTCTGAGCGGCTTCCTGGCTTTCCTTGGCCGCGTCATTCACTTTTTCCTGAGCCTTTTCCATCGACTCCTGGGACTGCTGAGCTGCCTTGTTGGCATCTTGCTGAGTGTTTTCGGACTTTTTGTCACAGGCGGCAAGGCCCAGGGTGGCAGAAAGCATCAAGGCATAGGCTAAAGATTTACGCATGGGGTGTTTCTCCTTATTGAGTGTTCACGAGGCTAAGAGCCTGCCGTCGTGAGTTAAGTTCCACCCGTGATGACAATATCGGAGGCCGTTGTTTCGCGGTCGTTACAGGCCGATGGCGCTGTGCCGATTGCGGACAGTTCTGGCGAGCACCCACCAACGCAATGCGTGCGGTATCCGGCGCATGAAACACGCTCCGCGCATCATTGGCTCTTGAAATCCCCGACCCAGCCCCCACCTTGATGACTACCCGCTGTCACACGGGCTTATGCCTGATCGTGACGGCTTATACCATCCAGATCGGAGTTTGATGATTATGAGTGTGGAAACTCAAAAGGAAACCCTGGGCTTCCAGACCGAGGTAAAGCAACTGCTGCACCTCATGATCCATTCGCTGTATTCCAACAAGGAAATTTTCCTTCGCGAATTGATCTCGAACGCGTCTGACGCGGTCGACAAATTGCGTTTTGAAGCGTTGTCCAAGCCGGAGTTGCTGGAAGGCGGCGCCGAGCTGAAAATTCGTGTGAGCTTCGACAAGGACGCGAAGACCGTTACGCTTGAAGACAACGGCATCGGTATGAGCCGTGAAGACGTGATCACCCACCTGGGCACGATCGCCAAGTCCGGCACCGCTGATTTCATGAAAAACCTGTCGGGCGACCAGAAGAAGGACTCGCACCTGATCGGTCAGTTCGGCGTGGGTTTCTATTCGGCATTCATCGTTGCCGATCAGGTCGAAGTGTTCAGCCGTCGTGCCGGCACGCCAGCGAATGAAGGCGTGCACTGGTCCTCCAAGGGCGAAGGCGAGTTCGAAGTCGCCACCGTCGACAAGGCTGATCGTGGCACCCGTATTGTTCTGCACCTGAAAAACGGTGAAGAGGAATTCGCTGACGGCTACCGCCTGCGTAACATCATCAAGAAATACTCCGACCATATCGCCTTGCCGATCGAGCTGCCCAAAGAGCAGGCTCCGGCAGCCGAAGGCGAGGAGGTACCGGCGCTGGAGTGGGAAACCGTCAACCGCGCCAGCGCCCTCTGGACCCGTCCGCGCACCGAGGTGAAGGATGAGGAGTATCAGGAGTTCTACAAGCATGTCGCGCATGACTACGAGAACCCGCTGAGCTGGAGCCATAACAAGGTCGAAGGCAAGCTGGAATACACTTCGCTGCTGTACGTGCCTGCGCGTGCTCCGTTTGATTTGTATCAGCGCGAAGCACCGCGCGGCCTGAAGCTCTATGTGCAGCGCGTGTTCGTGATGGATCAGGCCGAGTCGTTCCTGCCGCTGTACATGCGCTTCGTCAAGGGCGTGGTCGACTCCAATGACCTGTCGCTGAACGTTTCCCGCGAAATCCTGCAGAAGGACCCGATCATCGACTCGATGAAGTCGGCGTTGACCAAGCGCGTGCTGGACATGCTGGAGAAGCTGGCGAAAAACGAACCCGAGCAGTACAAGGGTTTCTGGAAAAACTTCGGCCAGGTCCTCAAGGAAGGTCCGGCAGAAGACTTCGCCAACAAGGAAAAAATCGCCGGTCTGCTGCGTTTCGCATCGACGTCCGACGACAGCGGTGAGCAGAGCGTTTCTCTGGCCGAGTACCTGGCGCGTGCCAAGGAAGGTCAGGACAAGATTTACTACCTCACTGGCGAATCCTACGCGCAGGTCAAGAACAGCCCGCACCTTGAAGTCTTCCGCAAGAAAGGCATCGAAGTGCTGCTGCTGACCGACCGTATCGACGAGTGGCTGATGAGCTACCTGAGCGATTTCGACGGCAAGGGCTTTGTGGATGTGGCGCGTGGCGACCTTGATCTGGGCAATCTTGACTCCGAAGAGGACAAGAAGGCTCAGGAAGAGATCGCCAAGGACAAAGAGGGCCTGATCGAGCGTCTGAAAGCTGCGCTGGGTGAGTCTGTGAGTGAGGTGCGTGTTTCCCATCGTCTGACCGATTCGCCTGCGATTCTGGCCATTGGCGAGCAGGACATGGGGCTGCAGATGCGTCAGATTCTGGAAGCCAGCGGTCAGAAGGTTCCGGACTCCAAGCCAATCTTCGAATTCAACCCGGCTCACCCGCTGATCGGCAAACTGGATGCCGAGCAGAGCGAAGAGCGCTTCGGCGATCTGTCGCACATCCTGTTCGATCAGGCGGCGCTGTCCGCCGGTGACAGCCTCAAGGATCCAGCCGCGTATGTGCGTCGTCTGAACAAGCTGTTGGTAGAACTGTCGGTTTGATAGCCGGTTGACAAGAAACCCGCCTCGGCGGGTTTTTTGTTTCAGTTCCCGCGACACGTTTTTCATCTCCCTAACGATCAGGAGTCAGTAATGAGCAGCAACATCGAAATTCGTTCTGTGGTCTATCAGATCGATGGCCAGACTTATGAAAGCCGTCTTGCGTACGACCCGAAAGCTAGCGCTGCACAGCCAGGGCTGCTGATGGCGCCTAACTGGATGGGTGTCAGCCAGGGCGCTGAAGATATCGCCAAAGCGGTCGCTGCGAAGGGTTATGTGGTGCTGCTGGCTGACCTTTACGGTCAGCAGATTCGCCCGAGTAACAATGATGAGGCGGGCGCTGCCATGATGCCGCTCAAGGACGATCGCGCGTTGTTGCGCAAGCGTATGCAAGCAGGCCTCGACCAGTTGTTGAGCCAGGCGGGTGTGTCTCTGGACTCAAGCAAGATCGCAACATTCGGTTTCTGCTTTGGTGGCTGCTGCTCGCTGGAGCTTGCGCGTACCGGGGCCGAGCTGAAGGCCGCCATTTCGTTCCACGGCACGCTGGACACGCCCAACCCGGCTGATGCGAAGAACATCAAGGGCTCGGTGCTGGTTCTCCACGGCGCGTCGGACCCGCTGGTGCCGAAAGAGCAGTTGCCTGCTTTTGAAGAGGAAATGAACGCCGCTGGTGTGGATTGGCAGCTGCACAGTTACGGTGGGGCATTCCATTCCTTCACCGACCCGCACGCCAATGTTCCCGGCATGATGATGTACGACGCCAAAGTGTCGAGCCGTGCGTTCAAGTCGATGCATGATTTGTTGAGCGAAGTGTTCGGCTGAAGGAACACCTATCGTCCCCTGGGGCGTGCAGGGGAACACTATCGTGCCCATGCTCCGCGTGGGTGCCGGTCTGGACGCTCTGCGTCCTCTTTCGACGCAGAGCGTCGTGAACTGCATTCCCATGCTGGAGCGTGAGGAACGAGCGGTGTTCTGAAGGTTGTAGGTACACCGGAGAGCATCATCGTGCCCATTCTCCGCCTGGGCATGTCGGAGAACACCAGCTACTTTGCCCGACTCATAAAAAAGGCGCCTCGAAGGGCGCCTTTTTTGTTGTTGCCAGGGCAGTATTACTTGCCTGCCCAGCGCTTCAACACCAGCGTAGCGTTGGTGCCACCGAAACCGAAGCTGTTGCTCATGACCAGGTCAAGCTTCGCATCTTCACGCGTCTTGAGCAGGATCGGCATGTCGGCAACTACCGGGTCCAGTTCGTCGATGTTCGCAGAGCCTGCGATGAAGTTGTTTTCCATCATCAGCAGGCAATAGATCGCTTCGTGAACACCGGCGGCACCCAGCGAGTGGCCCGACAGGCTCTTGGTGGAGCTGATCGCCGGAGCTTTGGCGCCGAATACTTCGCGCACGCCTTCCATTTCCTTGGCGTCGCCGACCGGAGTCGAGGTGCCGTGGGTATTAATGTAGTCAATGTCGCCGGAGTTGATATCACCCAGGGCCATCTGCATGCAGCGAATTGCACCTTCGCCGCTTGGCGCAACCATGTCGTAGCCGTCGGATGTAGCACCGTAGCCGACGATTTCGGCATAGATTTTAGCGCCGCGTGCCAGAGCGTGTTCCAGCTCTTCGACAACGACCATGCCGCCGCCACCGGCAATGACGAAACCGTCACGCTTGGCGTCGTAAGCGCGGGAGGCTTTTTCCGGCGTCTCGTTGTACTGAGTGGACAGTGCGCCCATTGCGTCGAACAGGAACGACTGGCTCCAGTGCTCTTCTTCGCCGCCACCGGCAAAGACGATGTCCTGTTTGCCCAGCTGGATCTGCTCGACAGCGTTGCCGATGCAGTGAGCGCTGGTGGCGCAGGCGGACGAAATGGAGTAGTTCACGCCCTTGATCTTGAACGGCGTGGCCAGGCAGGCCGAAACGGTGCTGCCCATGGTCCGCGTGACACGGTAAGGGCCGACGCGCTTGACGCCTTTTTCGCGCAGGGTATCCAGCGCTTCCATCTGGTTCAGGGTCGATGCGCCGCCGCTGCCAGCGATCAGGCCGGTACGCACGTTGGAAACCTGTTCCTCGGTAAGACCCGAATCAGTGATTGCGTCTTTCATCGCCAGGTAGGCATAAGCTGCCGCATGACCGACGAAGCGAAAGATCTTGCGATCGATCAGTTCTTCCAGATTCAGGTCGATGGAGCCGGAAACCTGGCTGCGCAGACCCATTTCGGCATATTCCGGGTTGAAGCGGATGCCAGGGCGGTTAGCACGCAGGTTAGCGGTGACGGTCTCTTTGTCATTGCCCAAGCAGGAAACAATACCCAGACCAGTGATAACGACGCGGCGCATGCGAGTACCCTTAGAAATTTTCAGTGGAAGTAAACACGCCGACCCGAAGGCCTTCGGCGGTATAGATTTCACGACCGTCGACACTCACTGAACCGTCGGCGATGGCCAGGTTCAGTTTGCCTTTCAGGACGCGCTTGATATGAATGTTGTAGGTGACTTTTTTGGCGGTAGGCAGCACCTGACCGAAAAACTTCACCTCGCCCGAGCCCAGGGCGCGGCCACGGCCGGGGTTGCCCTGCCAGCCAAGATAGAAACCAACCAGTTGCCACATGGCGTCAAGGCCCAGGCATCCAGGCATCACCGGATCACCTTCAAAGTGGCAGGCAAAAAACCACAGGTCCGGGTTGATATCCAGTTCGGCGACCAATTCACCCTTGCTGAACTTGCCACCTTCGTCGCTGATGTGTGTGATGCGATCGACCATCAGCATGTTGGGGGCGGGCAGTTGCGCATTACCTGGGCCGAACAGCTCGCCACGACTGCAGCGCAGCAGGTCTTCACGGGTAAAGGCGTGTTGTTTGGTCATGCGAGCTCCTCAATAATCTCGTGCGGCAGGTTGTGGCGTCACTGGCTAGAACGCTGGTCCTGTCGTACCAATTCGCCAGAACCCTGTCCGGCAGCCTACTCATAGACTGTTGCGTTGTAATGAAAGTCACAGCTCAGGTGGAAATCAAGGTACACCTGTTCACTGAATTTTGTCATTCAGCCGATTTTGCTGGCTGATTTGCGTGCCAAGACTGCCGCAATTTAACATTTATCGCCAGTCACAGGTGCGTCAAAGGGCAGCCAGCGGTGTAAAACCTGCTATAAATCAGCGTGTTTGAAAGGTTTAGCCAGGTAATCATCCATACCTGCCTGTAAACACGCGTCCCGATCACCCTGCAGTGCATTGGCAGTCAGGGCAATGATTGGGATTCGTTCCAGGCCGGAAAGTTGCCTGATTCGACGTGTGGCTTCATAGCCGTCCATGACCGGCAGTCGGCAATCCATGAGAATCAGTGCGTGGTTTCCCGCACTTGCCTTCATCACCGCTTCGGCGCCGTCCACCGCCACGTCGACTTTGCAACCCAGATTACGCAACATGGCCTGAACCACGGTGCGATTCACCGGGTTGTCCTCGACCAGCAATATGCTGCGCTCCTTGCCATGTGCATCGAGTACAGACAGCGGCTTGGCGATATCCACTGAAACATCGCGTGAAACGGGCAGCGGGATTTGCAGCGTGAACACAGAGCCCGAACCCTCCTGGCTCTCGGCACGCAATGTGCCGCCCATGCGTTCGGCAAGGGTACGGGCAATCGGCAGTCCCAACCCCGTGCCGCCGTAGCGCCTGGAAATCGAGCTGTCGGCCTGTTTGAACGCATCGAACATCGACTCCAGTCGCTCGGCGTCGATACCAATGCCGCTGTCATGCACTGCACAGGTAAAGTGCAGTTGGTCATTGTCGAGCATCGCCCATTGGGCGACAACGCTGACCTTGCCTTGCTCGGTAAATTTAAGTGCGTTGCCGATCAGATTCACCAGGATCTGCCTGATCCGGGTCGGGTCGCCCGTGACGGTCACTGTGTCCAGTCCAGGCTGAATATGCAGTTCCAGTAGCAGCTCGCGTTGCAGCGCGCTGTGGTTGAACGCGTGGGTCGAGGCACTGACCAGTTCGGCCAGGTTGAACGCTATGCCTTCCATTTGCAGGGCATCGCGTTCAATGCGGGAAAAATCGAGAATGTCGTTGATGACCCGTAGCAGATGCTCGGTTGACTCGGTCGCCAGCGTCGCATACTCGCTTTGCTCAGCGGTCATGCGCGTGGTTTCCATCAGTTGCAGCATGCCCAGTACGCCGTTCATGGGGGTTCGCAACTCGTGACTCATCATTGCCAGAAAATCCGACTTGGCGCGGTTGGCCTGTTCGGCTTCCTCACGTGTCTGGATCAACTGCGCCACCGAGCGCTGCTGTTCAAGGCTGGTGCGGTGCAGGTTCTCTGCCAGATTGTTGATGTGCCGCGCCAGTGCGCCTAACTCGGCATCGTCGCTGACCGGCAGGGGCACATGGTAGTCGCCCTGCTGAATCGCCTTGAGGGCTTCGCCCATTTCCTTGACGGGTCTTGACAGGCTCAAGGCCAGGCCGCGGGCCAGCAAAAAAGGGAGTATCAGTTTTTTTGTGTTCGGGCTGGTTAGGGCCTGCCGTCAGGCAGGCCCTTGTTTTACCAGCTCGGTCTGGTAAATCGGTCTCCGTACAGGATCGCAAATTGATTCATTGCCACTTTCCAGTCGTGTGCCGCATGACCCCAGTTGGCGGTGATGTTGCGCAACCCAAGCCATATCAGTTTCGTCGCAGCCTCATCGGTCGGGAAGTGCCCTCGAGTCTTGATGATCTTGCGTAACTGGGCATTGATGCTCTCGATGGCATTGGTCGTGTAAACCACTTTGCGAATGCCCGCCGGAAAAACAAAAAACGGTATAACCCGATCCCAGGCGCGACGCCATGCAGCAACTACAGTCGGATACTGCTTGCCCCAGGGGCCCGCTTCAAAGGCGTTAAGCTCTTGCTCAGCCACATCGGCATTGATCGCCTGGTAGATCGGCTTGAGTGCTTTGGCCAGTGCCCGACGTTTATCCCAAGCGGCATAGTCCAAGCTGTTGCGGATCAGATGCACGATGCAGGTTTGCAGCGTCGTGGCAGGAAAAACCGCCCCCAACGCCTCCGGTATTCCTTTGAGGCCATCCGTGACGGCGATCAGAACATCTTCAACGCCACGAGTCTTGAGGTCGTTGAACACCTTCATCCAAAACTTGGCACCCTCGGTGCTCTCGATCCATATACCCAGAATGTCGCGCGTGCCATCAGGTAATACCCCCAGCGCCAGATAAATAGCCTTGTTGCACACTAACCCCTCGTCCCGGATTTTGACCCGTAACGCATCGAAGAAGATCACCGGATACATCGGTTCCAAGGGTCGTTGCTGCCAAGCGCCCACCTCTTCCATGACCGCATCGGTGACTGAGCTGATGAAGTCATGGGACACGTCAGTTCCATACTGCTCAGATAGAAAAGCGCGGATCTCACGCACCGTCATGCCCCGGGCGTACATGGCAATTATCTTGTCGTCGAAGCCTGTAAAACGTCGTTCGTGCTTGGGAATCAGGATCGGGGCGAAGCTACCATCGCGGTCTCTGGGGATATCCAGGCGAAGCGGCCCGTCGTCGGTCAGAACCGTCTTGCTGCTTTTGCCATTGCGCTGATTGGTCGACTCCTCAGGGCGCTCCGCGCCCTGAGGATAACCAAGGTGGTGACCCAGCTCGGCGCCTAGCGCACGCTCGATCAGAGCCTTCTTGAACGCCATGGACGCGTCTTGAATGGCTTCGGCGCTCATCGGGCCTTTAACAAACTGCTCGATCAGCTCTTGGGGAATCGAGGGCAACTCCCTCGCTGTTGCATTGGCGGACTTCTTTTTGGTCGGCATACATGCACCTCTAGCTACATGTTATGCCCGAACACAAAATTTCTGACAGTCTCGCAAAAAAGCGAACAGCAACGCGCCCAGCGCCAGAACACCGGCCTTGAGCAATATTTCCTGTTGCCGTCGACTGAAGGCTTCATTGGACATCCCGACCAATACTCGTCCCAGATAGCTCTGCGACGTATTTTCAAGTGCCTGGCGATTGCCTTTGGGCGACGTGGCGGGGTGACTGTTAGCCTTTGTGCGCTGTGGGTAGACAGAGGCCTGGAATATTTCCATCTGCCGTGCCAACTGCTCGTTTTCGCGGGGCTGATCTATATAGATCATGGCCGTATTGGAGCTGTCCTGAATCTCTACATAGCGAACGCTGGGCATGGACAGGGTGGCGCGCATCAACGCCTTCAACCCGTCGATATCGCCTGTCGCCACACCCGGTTCGACGGCCATAGCCAATTGATTGGCGATGAGCTGCCCGGTGTGATTGAGCTCCTGACGCAAGTCCTGAATACGCACGAAGGTGAAAAAACTGATCAGCAGAGCCGTCAACAACAGGGCAGGGCCCAGGCTGATGATCTGAGTGCGGGTATTGATATCCCAGTGCCGAAATTTCATCGGCTGCGTGCCTTGCGCGCAATGCTTTGCGCTGGTGACTCGATTGATGCGTCCATGCCTGTTCGCCCGTTGGTCGCGACCCGGTCCGGCTGTGCAGCGCAGTGCCGGGTGTCTCGATAATTCATGCTGTGCACGCATGTTAACCGAGATAGCGCGCGTTTCCAGCGAACTTGTTGTCGCATGCCGCCCTGCATGCTCGACAGATCAGCTTTGTTGCTGGCCGATACCGCGGCGCTCCGTATAATGCTGGCATCGCCACTTGCATGGCTCTGGATGGATAGTTTTATGACCACACAGCAACCAGTCGCGGTTCTTGGTGGTGGCAGCTTCGGCACTGCCATTGCAAATCTGCTGGCCGAGAACGGCCATCAGGTTCTCCAGTGGATGCGTGATCCGGAGCAGGCGCAGGCGATTCGCGTCAACCGTGAGAACCCCCGTTACCTCAAGGGCATCAAGGTTCGGCCCGAAGTCGAGCCGGTAACCGACATCACCGCCACGCTTGAGGCCTGCGAGCTGATTTTCGTCGCTCTGCCTTCAAGCGCACTGCGCGCGGTACTCTCGCCCCATGTCGAGCGCCTGAACGGCAAGATGCTGGTCAGCCTGACCAAAGGTATTGAAGCGCAGAGCTTCAAATTGATGAGCCAGATCCTCGAAGAGATCGTTCCCCAGGCGCGTATCGGCGTATTGTCCGGGCCCAACCTGGCCCGGGAGATCGCCGAGCATGCGTTGACCGCCACCGTGGTTGCCAGCGAAGACGAGGCGCTGTGTCAGCAGGTCCAGGCCGCGCTGCATGGTCGTACTTTTCGGGTCTATGCCAGCAACGACCGGTTTGGTGTAGAGCTGGGTGGGGCATTGAAGAACGTCTACGCAATTATCGCTGGCATGGCCGTAGCGCTGGACATGGGCGAAAACACCAAGAGCATGCTGATCACCCGGGCGCTGGCCGAAATGACCCGTTTTGCGGTCAGTCAGGGTGCCAACCCGATGACCTTTCTCGGCCTGGCCGGGGTGGGCGATCTGATCGTCACCTGTTCCTCACCCAAAAGTCGCAATTATCAGGTCGGGTTTGCGCTGGGCCAGGGGCTGACGCTGGAGGCGGCGGTCACTCGTCTGGGCGAAGTAGCCGAGGGCGTGAACACGCTCAAGGTGCTCAAGGTCAAAGCGCAGGAGGTTCAGGTCTATATGCCGTTGGTCGCCGGGCTGCATGCGATTCTTTTTGAAGGCCGTACGCTCAGTCAGGTCATCGAGGCGTTGATGCGTGCCGAGCCCAAGACGGACGTCGATTTCATTTCGATTACCGGCTTTAATTGAACTCATTCCGATCAGGGAGAACGTCTTGAACGAGTCGAAAATCCAGCATAACGAATCGATCCTGCTGCGCATTCTGTGGATGCTGCTGTTTCTGGGTGTATGGCACGTTGCACAGATCATTCTGGCGGGCGTAGTGCTGGTGCAATTGGTTTATCGCCTTATCTATGGCGCACCGAATGGCGGCCTGATGAATTTCGGCGACAGTGTCAGCCAGTACCTGGCCCAGATTGGTCGTTTCGGGACGTTTCACAGCGACCATAAGCCCTGGCCCTTCGCCGACTGGCCAGCGCCGCGCGCCCCTGAAGGCGAGGCGGCTCATCATGTTCCGCCAGCGCCGCATCCGGTGCGTGACGAAGAGCCAAAACTGTGAAGGTCTGGGTATTGCGTCACGGCGAAGCGCAGTCGCGGGCGCGCAGTGATGCCGAACGCGAGCTTACGGCACACGGGCGTGAAGAAGTGCTCAAAAGTGCAGTGCACCTGAGTGACAAGTCGGTGCAGCGGATCATCGCCAGCCCCTATGTTCGTGCACAGCAGACTGCCGAGCTGGTACGTCAGTCGCTGGGGTTCAATGACCCGGTCGTGACGGTGCCCTGGCTGACGCCGGACAGCAGCCCGCGTGAGGTGTTGCTCCAGCTGGACAAGCTGGGCGTCGACGAAGTGCTGCTGGTCAGTCATCAACCCTTGGTGGGCGAATTGATCGGCGTGCTGGCTCACGGCAGTCCGCAGCAGGCCGAGCCTATGAGTACCGCCAGTCTGGCCGAGCTGGAAGGCGAGTTCGTGCTGGCTGGCGCAATGCAGCTCAACAGCGTTCGACACGTTTGAAACGGTCTGTTCGAGTAATGAACCACCGCGAACGCGGCCCACTTTGAAAAAGGATTTAACATGAGTGTATGGCGTCAGGCTCCTGATATCGAAGCCCTTATGGCGGCTCAGAAAAACACTATTGGCGAGGTGCTGGATATCCGCTTCGAATCGTTCACGGACGATTCCCTGACGGCCAGCATGGTCGTCGATCAGCGTACCCATCAGCCTTTCGGGCTGCTGCATGGCGGTGCATCCGTGGTGCTGGCCGAGTCTCTGGGGTCGATGGCCAGCTACCTGATTGTCGACCCGAGCAAGTATTTCTGCGTCGGGCTCGAGGTCAACGCCAACCATCTGCGCGGCGTGCGTACCGGACGTGTAACCGGTGTTGTACGTCCCGTGCACATCGGCCGCACCACCCATGTATGGGACATCCGCATCAGCACCGAAGAAGGCAAGCTGAGCTGCATATCGCGTCTGACCGTGGCGGTTGTGCCACATGGCCAGGAGCCGCCTGCCCGCTGAGTTCATGCGCCTGATTTGTGGATGGCCGGAGTGCCATCTGCGATGGCAGTTCCAGTCATTGCTGTTGCTTGAAGCGGCTGCGCACAATTGCGGCTCGTACGGCCTCTGGAAGTATCGGTATGTCGCAGCCCGTGTTCTTCGCTCACGCCAACGGTTTTCCATCGGCTACCTATGGAAAGCTGTTCTGCGCGCTGGCACCGGAATATGCCGTCACGCACCTTGATCAGCATGCTCACGACCCGCGCTTTCCGGTGGATGACAACTGGCTGAACCTGGTCGATGAGCTGATCCATCATCTGCGTGAGCAGCCCGGCCCGGTATGGGGTGTAGGGCACTCGCTGGGCGGGGTTCTGCACCTGCATGCCGCGCTGCGCTGTCCGCAGCTTTACCGTGGCGTGGTGATGCTGGATTCGCCGGTGCTGGGTCTGGCTGATCAGTTGTTCATCCGCGCAGCCAAACGTATGGGCTTCATTGACCGCATCACGCCAGCGGGCCGCACACTGGGCCGTCGCGAGGCATTTGCCGATCTGGACGCAGCCCGCACCTATTTTGCCAGCAAGACCCTGTTTCGCCGTTTCGATCCCGACTGCCTGACCGCTTACCTTGAACACGGCCTGCAGCAGGATGGCGAGCAGTTGCGTCTGCGCTTTGACCCGGCGACGGAAATCAGTATTTACCGCAGCATTCCTCACACCAGCCCAATACCATCGCGGCAGCTCAAGGTACCGCTGGCCATGGTGCGTGGCCAACACAGCCGGGTGATCATGCCTCATCATGGTTACCTTGCCCGACGCATGCGCGAAGGCGAATACCTGTCCATGCCCGGAGGGCATATGTTTCCACTTGAACGACCGGATGAAACGGCGTTGCTGCTCAAGACGCTGTTTGCTCGCTGGAACGCCCGCAGCGCCTCCAGGGCCAGTGCATGACGGTTGCGGTGGAGGAAGTGCGCCTGAGCCTGGGGCATATCGAGCTGGCGGCTCATCTGTACGGCCCCAAGGACGGTCAGCCGGTTATCGCGCTGCACGGCTGGCTCGACAACGCCAACAGTTTCGCCCGGCTCGCACCACGTCTTGAGGGGCTACAGGTCGTGGCGCTGGACCTGGCGGGGCACGGTCATTCTGATCACCGACCTGCAGGCTCGTCCTATGCACTGGCTGATTATGCATTCGACGTGCTGCAAGTTGCCGAGCAACTTGGCTGGCAGCGCTTTGCCCTGTTGGGGCACTCGCTGGGCGCGATTATTTCTGTGTTGCTGGCAAGCTCGCTACCCGAGCGGGTCACGCGCCTGGCGCTGATCGACGGTCTGCTGCCATTGACGGGCAAGGCCGAATCCGCCGCCGAGCGAATGGGTGCCGCCATGCAGGCGCAACTCGAACTGGCGAACAAGAAAAAACCGGTTTATCAGGATCAGGATCGAGCCATTCAGGCGCGAATGAAAGGCGTGGTGGCGGTCAGTCGCGAGGCGGCTGAGCTGCTGGCTCAGCGGGGTTTGATGCCGGTGCCGGGTGGTTACACCTGGCGCAGCGACAGCCGCCTGACCTTGCCCTCCGCAATACGCTTCACAGATCAACAGGCCATGGCGTTCGTTCACGGCATTCGTTGCCCGACGCAATTGATGGTTGCCTCCGATGGCATGCTGGCGCAAAGGCAGGAGCTGTTGTCAGCGCTGCCCTTTGACGTCGAACGGCTGGCCGGCGGGCATCATTTGCACCTGAACGATGAGCAGGGAGCACGTTCTGTTGCACACTGTATCAATCGCTTTTTCGCTGCTTCTTGACTTGAGACCGGCAACTGCCGACGCTGAGCGGGTTGAAACAGGAGTCAACCGTGATGGATCAATCCGCAGCCTCTCGCGACCGCCTTGTCGGCGATCTTTTTTATTCTCGCCCCCTGCTTGCCTGCCGATGAGAGCACTCATGCGTTTATCAAGTGTTCCCGTTGCGGCGTTGTGCATGTCGCTGTTCAGCGCTGTCCTTTTCGCTGCCGATGCGCCGGGCAGTCGTGATCTGGAGATTTTGCCCCGTCTGACCGATACCGAAATCGTAGACTATCGTCCTGCCGCCGAGCTTGAGCGTGTCTACCCGATGGGCTCGATCCGCAAGATCAGCGGTCAGTTGCGTTTCGATGGCCAGGTCAGTGCGCGTGGCACTCTGACGTCGGTTACTTATCAATTACCTGCCGAGCACGCATCCGACGACGCCTTTACCGCCGCTCGTGAAGCCTTGCAGCAGCAGGGTGCAGAATTGCTGTTCTGGTGCCAGGCGCGTGACTGCGGAGAAAGCAGTCTGTGGGCCAACGAGGTGTTCGGCAATGCCAAGCTGTATGGCGCGGACGACCGGCAGGCCTACCTGCTGTTGCGTCTGGCCGAGCCCCGGAGCGAAACCCTGGTCGCGCTATACAGCATCACCCGCGGCAACCGTAGGGCTTACTTGCATGTCGAGCAGTTTGAATCCGCCGCGCCGCTGGGCGAACTGCTGCCAACCTCGGCCACGTTGCTGCGCCAACTGAAAAGCACGGGCAAGCTGGTACTGCCCAAGCTGGGTGGCGAGCCACAGGAAGCCTGGGTCACGCTGATTTCCCGCGGTCTGAATCTGGACAGCACGCTGCGCGCAACCGTCTCCGGCCCCAGTGCAAGTGCATGGCGCGACGCTCTGGTGGCCAAGGGCGTGCGCGCTGCGCGTCTGGAAGCGGGCGCTGCCGATAGCCAGGGGCTGGTGATCGAGGTCATCCGCTAACCCTGATGCGTAAGGTTATGGCGAACAATGGCTGACGTCAGCCTTGTTCAGCCTTATGCTCGTGACCTCCGAGCCTATTCGTGGATGCCGCATGTTCAACAATGATCGTTTACTGGTGCAGATTCTGCTGCTCGCGCTATTCGGTGCCTGCCTCTGGGTGATGGCACCTTTCTGGTCGGCACTGATATGGGGTGCGGTGCTGGCGTTTGCCAGCTGGCCGCTGATGCGTTTGCTGAACCGCTGGTTCAAGGGCCGTGAGTCGTTGGCCGCGCTGGTGATGTGCCTGTGCTGGATGCTGCTGGTCGCGGCGCCGCTGGTATGGCTGGGCTTCAATCTCGCCGACCATGTGCGTGACGCTACAGGCCTGATCAAGGATATTCAGGTCGACGGCTTGCCCGATCCACCGCAGTGGCTGGCGGGTATTCCGCTGGTGGGCGAACGACTGGTAGCGCTGTGGACCACCATCGATCAGCAAGGCGCGGCGTTCATGGCGACGCTCAAACCGCATCTGGGTCAGGTCGGTAACTGGGTGCTGGCACGCAGTGCGCAGATTGGCAGCGGGATTCTGGAACTGACCCTGAGCATCGTCTTCGCCTTCTTCTTTTACAGGGACGGTCCGCGCCTGGCCGCATTCGTGCTCAGCCTGCTTGAGCGTCTGATCGGTGATCGCGCCCAGTATTATCTGGATCTGGTCGCTGGCACGGTGCAACGCGTGGTCAACGGGGTCATCGGTACGGCAGCGGCCCAGGCGGTACTGGCGCTGATCGGCTTCCTGATCGCGGGCATTCCCGGCGCGTTGGTGCTGGGTATTCTGACTTTTCTGTTCAGTCTGATCCCGATGGGCCCGCCCCTGGTCTGGCTGCCTGCCACTGCCTGGCTGGTCTGGCAGGGCGAGTACGGCATGGCGATATTTCTGGGCATCTGGGGGATGTTCATCATCAGTGGCGTGGACAACGTGCTCAAGCCATACCTGATCAGCAGGGGCGGCAATCTGCCGCTGGTGATTGTCTTGTTGGGTGTGTTCGGCGGATTGCTGGCGTTCGGCTTCATCGGCCTGTTCATCGGCCCGACCCTGCTGGCGGTAGCCTATAGCCTGCTGACCGACTGGGTCGGCAGCGAGCGTGCCCGCAGCAGCCGCTGACGGCGAAAGTTTCCGCCGCACCAGGACGGGCGGCGGAGCCTCGCTTTACGCAGCGGTGTTCAGGTACTTACCGACTGGCTTACTGCTTTGGGTGTCATATTTTTCGCTGAGTGCGGCGATCATCTTGTTCAAGGCCTGAGTCGCAATCTGGTTGGTGTTGCCCTGATCAATGGTGTTGTCACTCTGTTTCAACGCGGCCGACAACTCGGAGGCGCTGATACTGTCGTTGCTATCGCTGTCGAGGGTACTGAACAGGCTGGCGCCGTCAGTGCTGCCGGAGGTGCTCATTTGCGCGGGCGGCATACCGGCAGGGGGCTGTTGCGGTTGCATACCGGCGACCAGCTCTTCAAGGCTCACTGTGCCGTCTTCGTCAGTGTCCAGTGCATCGAACACCTGGTTGCTGTTCGCCGTGCTGCCCGCATTGCTCAGGCCGGTGGTCAGCTCGTCGCTGCTGATCGCGCCATCGCCATCGCTGTCCAGCGAGCCGAACAGGTCTTCTGCCTGCTCATCGACCGACTGCATGGGTGGCGGCGGTGGCGGTGTCATGGCGGCCAGCTCATCGGCATCCAGGCTGTCATCGTCATAGCTGTCCAGATCGCTGAACGCCTTGCTCAGGCTGACAGTAATGCCGTCCTTGCTGTTCGACGACAAGGCCGAGCTCAGCTCATCCTTGCCGATGCTGCCGTCGCCATCGGTGTCCAGTTTTGCCAGCAACTCTTCCTGAAACTTCTTGCTGTTGGTGCTGGCGGTGGCACTGGTCGAGCTGGTGTAGCTGGAAAAGCTGCTGCTGATCCCGTTGATCATGAGTCTCACTCCCCTGAGATAAATGTGTCCGGTAGCGGTGTACCGGCTTTTGCAGCCTCGGGGCGTCAGTTGTCCTGGAGATTTAAGCTTTGTACGCGGTGTGATACAGAATGTGTCAAAGGCGCGGCAGATTCAGTATCGCGGTCAGGCCGCCACCCGGTGTTTGCGCAAGCGTCAGCTCGCCGCCGATTCTTCGCGCAGCCTCACGGGCGATGCTCATGCCCATGCCGATACCGCCGGAGTTGCGGTTGCGCGAACCTTCCAGGCGATAAAACGGCTCAAACACCGCTTCGTGAAATTCAGGGGCAATGCCCGGTCCGTGATCAACGACCGATATGCGTACGCGTTCGGCGCTGTCCTCGATCACGATATGGACGCTACCGGCATAGCGAAGCGCGTTGTCGACCAGGTTCTGCAGACACGAACGCAGTGCCATCGGTTGCGTTCTGAGCGGCTTGCACTGGCCTTGGTACTGCACATCATCGCCATTGTCCTGCGCATTCTCGGCCTGGGATTCGATCAGCGCCTGCAGGTCGAACTGCTGCAACGCTTCGCTGCGCCGATGTTCATTGAGGTAGGCAAGCGTGGCGTCGAGCATGCTGATCATGTCGTTGAGGTCCTGAGTCATCTGGCCATGCAGCCTTGGCTCTTCGATCTGTTCAACACGCAGTTTGAGCCGCGAAAGGGGCGTGCGCAGGTCATGGGATACCGCAGCCAGCATGCGCCCGCGCTGCTGCATCTGTTCGCGGATCTTGCGCTGCATGAGGTTGAAGGTCTGCGCAGCCTGGCGTGCTTCCTGCGGGCCGCTTATTTCAAGGGGCGGGCTGTCCAGGTCTTCACTGAGGCGCTCGGCGGCCTCGCTCAGGCGCTGTACCGGGCGGCTCAGTGCCTTGGCGCCATACCATGCAGCAACAATGAGGGTGACGAACTGAAAGAACAGCAGCACCCGCGGGCCACCCGGTGGCGGTCGATGACGTCGCCCTTGATCATCCTGCGAATGCTGCGCGTCTGGGCGGTCATCAGGTGGAGGGCGCATGCCGTATTGGGTGAACCAGATGAAAGCCAGTAAATGCGCCAGCAGAATAGCCAGCAGTGCGCCCCCGAAAAGGCGCGCAAACAGCGTGTCGAACCGGCGGATCAACCCAGCTCCCTGGCATCGAACAAATAGCCTTCACCGCGCACAGTCTTGATCAACTGCGGGTTCTTCGGATCGTCGCCGAGCTTCTGACGCAAACGCGAGACGAGCAAATCGATGCTGCGGTCGAACGCCTCGATCGATCGGCCTCGGGCGGCGTCCAGCAACTGTTCACGGCTAAGCACCCGGTGCGGCCGTTCGAGAAATACGCGCAGCAGACGGAACTCGGCGTTGGACAACGGCACCACCAGACCGTCGGCGGCTGTCAATTGACGCAGCACGCTGTTCAGCCGCCAGGCGTCAAAGCGAATGGTGGTGCGCTGATCGCTGCGTTCGTCGCGTACCCGGCGCAGAATGGTCTGAATACGCGCGACCAGCTCGCGCGGCTCGAACGGCTTGGCCATGTAATCGTCGGCACCCAGTTCCAGACCAATGATCCGGTCAGTCGGTTCGCAGCGTGCGGTCAGCATCAGAATCGGTATGTCCGAGGTGCTGCGCAGCCAGCGGCACAGCGACAGGCCGTCTTCACCGGGCAGCATCAGGTCGAGCACCACCACGTCGAAGGTTTCATCGGTCAATGCCTGACGCATCTGCGTGCCGTCGGTGACGCCACGAGCGTTGATATTGAAGCGCGTCAGGTAATCGCAGAGCAGTTCGCGAATGGCCACATCGTCATCGACAATCAGCGCGCGAACGCTCCAGCGTTGTTCGGTCGATGTGGCATCCAGGGGGGTGTCGGGAAGTGCTTGCATAGTGCGTCTGTCGCCTGCGTGTGCCGCCGTCGTCCGGCCGCTGTTGAAGATCAACGCTGCTCCTCATGCTACTTCGCCGGGAGTTGCGGCGGAAGGGTGACGTGATCGAATGTCGGGGGCATTTCAGAAATGTATCCAGCCTGATACAAAAACTGTCGAACGTGCTTTCCGGCTCAGCCCTGCTACTGGTAGTTCTGACAGTATCCCGTCTCCGGTAACTACCGTTTAATCAGATGGAGCACAGGTCCGGATGACCTGTGTGCTGAAAGAGAAGCGCTCATCGAGAGAGCTTTTCACACATCAACCTGCCGCAGGGCTCCTGTGAAGGGAGGGGGGCGGCAATCGGTAGCAAAGGAGTGCTCATTATGGTCGGTTCGAAAACAATACTGACACCTGAACAAAGCAAGACGGCGCGCATCGCGTACCGGCTGGCGCGCAGTCAGCGCGGTATGGACCTCAAGGCAGAGCTCGCAGTGGCGCAAGTGGCCAACATCGTGGACCCGACGGACGGGACGTTGAACAAGGACGTTTTGCTCGGTACATCGCTTGACGTTACTCTCGCCCAGTGGGCGCAGTTGGTCACTGACGATGGCCAATCCGATACCTTTTTCATCGATTGGGCAGTGGGTGAAGTACCGGCTGACGACGGATTCGTGGAAGTGTTTACAGATACGGTCACTGCGCCAGTGGCCGCTGGCACCTTTCCGAAGCTGATCAACATTCCGCTGACCGCCCTTACGTCTGGATTCCCCAAACCGGCAGACGGTGTCTACAGTCTTCGCTATCGGATCAGGCAGCCGAACGACCAGGAGACTGTCAGCCCGCTGCTCAAGCTGATCGTCGATACCACGCCGCCCGGCGGGCAGTCAGAGCCTGGTTCGATGGTTCTGGCAACTGCCCAGTTGACACAGGAATTCCTCGACAACAACCTGGGCGGTCTGGTAGGCACACTGCCTGACTATGGCGATTGGAAGGCCGGCGACAAGGTAGCCTTTTATTGGGTTAGCGGAGTTTTACCCGTGGATCCGGTTGGGCTTCCGAGCCCGATCGGATTTGTCGGCGTAGACAACGCGACGAATAACACGGTGACATTTCCCGTCTCGGCAATCGAAGGGTCAAAGGACGAGGCCTATTACGTCGCCTATTTCCTCTTTGACAAAGCCACTAACCGCAGCCGTCTGTCTGCTTATACGCGTATCGACGTAGCGTTGGGTCTGCTGCCCGACAATCTGAAGGACCCGGTGGTGCCACTGGCGTTGCCTATGAGGGTGTAGACAAAATAAATTAAACTTTCACTCCCTTGTCTGAATAGCCCTCAAGCCATGCCTAAAACCGGACGTCCTCGCTCGATTGCCGCCGAGCACTATCCCGTGCTGGTGAAACTCGCTCATGCACAGCCCTATTCCAGCCAGGCCGAATTGGCGCTCGTATTCTTCGCCGAAACCGGTATCACTGCGCATCCCGACACCTTTGCAAAAGCGTTGAAAATGGCAGGGATTACGCGTGTAAAGCAGCGGGCCAAGGGAAGTTTTCAGTCACCTGAACCTAATAAAGCCTATGGCTACAATGAAACCCACCGCCGCCAACTGCCGGAGCAGCTATATCCGAGTTGCTTGACAGATACCGAGTGGGCACTGGTCGCCGACCTGTTTGAAAGCCAGGGCGGACGAGGAGTGCCACCGCTTCACTCTCGGCGCACGTTGCTGGAAGCCTGTTGCTATGTCGTACGCACGGGGTGCTCATGGCGAATGCTACCCCGCGATTTTCCTCATTGGGACAATGTCTACAAAACGTTCCGCCGGTGGAGCGCTCAAGGCAAGTTCGAGCAAATGCATGATCGCTTGCGAGCTCAATGGCGTGAGCGGGAAGAACGCGCTGACAGCCCGTCAGCAGCGATCCTGGATTCACAGTCGACCCGCAGTTCTCCTCAAGGCGGTGACAGCGGCTACGACGCAGGCAAAAAAGTGAAGGGGCGTAAACGAAGTCTGATTGTCGATACATTGGGCCTGCTGCTGGCTGTCAGTATCAGTGCTGCAAGCGTGCAGGATCGTGACGCGGCGGATGATGCGGTGGCGTACTCGAAGGAAAAATATCCGTCACTGAGCACGCTTTTTGTTGATAGTGCGTACGCAGGAAAATGGGCACAGCGCACCCATCAACTGCACGCTATCGATGTTCAAGTGATCCGTGGCCCGAATAACAGAAGAACAGGGCAATGGCACTCTGAACAAGGCGATCTATTTTCCGTGGAGCCTGTTCAGACTGGATTTGTGGTCATGCCCAAGCGATGGGTAGTGGAGCGAACTCATGCCTGGAATGAGAGAGCTCGGCGACTGATCATGCATCATGATCGCCTTTTTGCGGTAAGCGAGGCATGGGTTTGGTTGGCCGAGGCTCGAATACTCGCGCGCCGACTCACTACATGATTTTGTCTACACCCTCTAAGGATAATCTGATCAACCTGCCTGACGCACGAATGGGCGTCGAGGTGCAGATCGAGTCGTTCGATAACAGGAAGCCTACCGATCGTATCGAGGTTACCTGGGGTACAGCAGTACTGTGGCTTGAGTACATGGGAGAGGTCCCGCAGTTTCCGTTTTCGGTCAGGGTTCCTGACACGGTGTTGCGTGATCAGTACGTTCAAGCGACTGGCGGTGATCAGCCGACTACAGTGAGTTATCGAGTCCTGCGTGGCGTTGTTCCGTCCGAAGTGAAAAGCATCAGTGTCAATGTCAATTTCTCCACTATCGGGCCTGATCCCGTTCCCGTTCCTGATCCTGACTGGCCTGATCCAATCAACGATCAGTTGTTACCGGTCGAGGTTTACGGCGAAGTTTCCAACGAGCTGAATGCCCTGACGCCGGAGGACGATAAGACGGATGCCAGTGTCATATTCAAACTTTATGACCCGCTTCTACCGGGCGAAGTTGTAGATTTCTACTGGGGCGCAAGCCATGTGCGTGAGGTGCAATACACCGTGGCAGTCACTGATGCGGCCGGAGACGAGCGCGAGGTCAAAATACCCTGGAGTTATATCGAATCTGAAGGTAATCGCCCTGATTTGCCGGTTCATTACAGCATTCGTGCCGCCGACTCAGAGAACACGCAACAATCGCCGGATACGCGGGTCAACGTGAGTGCTGTGGTCATCACTCCCGATGCCCCGGTCTTTGAAGGTACCAGTCCAGGCGGATGGCTGAATTGCACCTCGCTCTATAAGGATCCTGCCAATCCATCCTCAGGAGAGCCAGGTGTGCGGGTAGTCGTTCCTGATCTATCGAACTATCTGGCGGCAGGCGATACCGTCACTCTGTACTGGAACGCTTTTCCGTCGGATCCAAAAGACGATACGCCTATCTCAGGTGTCGAAAAGACCGAACATATTGTGTTGGGGGACGATTATCCAGTCACGGGCTTTACTTGGCTGGTCACGCCATACCAGACACATCTTCTGCCCACTTATGACCTTGATGGTCATGGCATAAACGCGCGCGGGAAGATCAAGTATTCGTTCACTCTGAAGGGCTCCACCATTACCTCACTGGAAACCACTGCCGAGGTGGGTATGTACGATGCAAATGGAGCGTGTCCTATCGTGTAGGGGGCTTTAAAGACGGATCACAGGCAGAAGGTGCCTGCGATCCTCTGCGCGCCGTGTTTTCAGTTATTGCGCCGGCCCAGGTTGCTCCCAAACAGTTTAATGAAGCTGTGCGTATGGGGGCATTTTGCCTACGCTTACCGGTACCTCCCCGTAAATTAACGACTGGCAGAGCCTCAATACCAGAACCTCCCTACATTTACATAGGAAACATCCTACAGAGCATTCAGTTTGATCCCCGTAATCTTCCGGCCTCTTTCTCGTGGCCAGGTTCGGGCAAGGACCACGGGGTTCAACGCCGTTTCATTCAGGTAATACACCATAATGAATGCTCCATTCGCGCTGCTTCCGCTCTCACGAACACTAAAGATCATGGCGTTTCTCTCCCCCTTCCTGTCCAGCAGTTCTGTCTTTGCGCAAACCTCTGTCAATGGCCCCGTGACCATTGATGGCACGACCCCGCTGGACAGCTATCGGGTGGGCAGCAATGGGGTGCTGACCGCCAATGGCGCGACCACCCTGCAAATATCCACAGTCACCGGTGCGCAGCTGACACTCAATGGCAGTCAGGTCAGCGCGGCTACCGGCACAGCAGTCTCGTTGACCGGGGCAAATGCCTTGATTACCGGAAGCCAGCTGACGGGTGGCGCGGATGGTATGGGGATGGGCAATAACTCTGCGCAACTGGTTGGCTCCACGGCAACGGTTATCGGCAGCACGATCACGGCAACCAATCGTGGCGTGAATGCCGGCTCGCTCGCCAATCTGACACTGGAGCGCAGCGCAGTAACGGCCACGGGCACCAACGGCAGGGGCGTGGAGATGTTTGACTCCACTGTGAAGGCGTCCGACAGCACCATCACCGGGCAGCAATATGGGATCCGTATGCGTGCCGATCCCGGCGTACCCTCAAGCAATCTATTGACCCTGGAAGGGACCCGGGTCGAAGGTGTCACGGATTCGGCACTGATTGTCGGAACGCCCACCGGGGCGCCTGCCACTGCCACTATTTTCGTCAAAAATGGCTCCACGCTGACCGGCGGCAACGGCAAGATACTGGAGCTGATCAACGGTTCTACAGCCAATATGACCGTCGACAACAGTCAATTGCTGGGCGACATATCCGCTGACGCAGGCAGTACTGCCGGTCTGGTATTACAAAACAATGCCACCCTGACCGGACGTCTGCAGAACGTCGCCAGTTTTTCGCTCGCCAGCGGGGGGCAGTGGACGATGGTCGAAAACAGCCAGGTGGGTAACGTGTCCATGAATGGCGGGTCGGTCAGGTTTGGTGACGCGGCCTCGTTTTACACCTTGTCACTTGCAAGCCTGTCAGGGAGCGGCACGTTCATGATGGACGTGGATTTCGGCGGCGCGGCCACAGACTTTCTGGATATCACCGGCAATGCAACCGGCAGCCATTCCTTGCTTATCGGCAGCACCGGTACCGATCCTCTCAGTGACACCTCTCTGCACGTAGTACATGCCGCAGCCGGCGATGCCCGTTTTTCCCTGGCAGGCGGCGCCGTGGATCTGGGGGCATGGTCCTATGACCTGATCAAGCATGGCGCAAACGACTGGTATCTGGACACCGCCACCCGAACCATCGCCCGGGCGCACAGACTGTCATGGCGTTGTTCAATACCGCACCGACTGTCTGGTACGGAGAGTTGAGCACGTTACGTTCGCGCATGGGTGAGTTGCGCATGGACCAGGCGCGTTCCGGCGGCTGGATGCGTACCTACGGCAACAAATTCAATGTTGCCGACGCCTCGGGCTTCGGATATCAGCAGGTTCAGAGCGGTGTTTCTCTTGGCGCAGATGGCAAGCTGCCTATGGGGTCGGGGCAATGGCTGGCGGGTGTCATGATCGGGCAAAGCTCGTCCGACCTCAGCCTGGATCACGGTGCCAGTGGCAAGGTCGACAGCTACTCGCTGGGCGCTTACAGCACCTGGCTGGACAGCGAGAGCGGCTACTACGTCGATGGCGTGATCAAACTCAATCAGTTCAAAAACAAGGCCAGAGTCAATCTCAGCGATGGTTCCCGCACGCGCGGCAACTACGACAATCTGGGGGTTGGCGCGTCACTGGAGCTGGGGCGGCACATCAAACTGGACAACGGTTATTTTCTCGAACCCTACAGCCAACTGGCGGGCCTGGTCGTTCAGGGCAAGGACTACGCACTGGACAATGGTATGCGCGCTGAGGGTGACCGCAGCCGGTCGCTGCTCGGCAAGATCGGTACGACGGCGGGGCGCAGTTTCGATCTGGGCAAGGGGCGTACGCTGCAACCTTACGTGCGGGTTGCCGTGGCTCACGAATTCGTAAACAGGAACGAGGTCAAGGTCAACGACAACATGTTCAATAACGACCTCTCTGGTTCCCGTGGCGAATTGGGTGCGGGCGTTTCGGTGTCGCTGTCTGACAACCTGCAGGTGCATGCTGATTTCGATTACAGCAATGGCGATGCCATCGAGCAGCCGTGGGGCGCCGGTGCAGGCTTGCGTTACAGCTGGTAGCGACAGCGAAGCGGGAGGCTGATGCTTGATCGATGGCGCTGATGCGCCAACGGTCCTATCACTTGTGCCAGTATCCGCAGAAAAAAACTGGGTGTTAACTGACGGGCATGGCGGTCGGCAAACGGGTCGGCCACCGCTTTCTCGTGCTGGAGGCCCGGCTCATGTCTGTCATTTCAAAGTGGATCGAACGGATCAGAATCCTTTTCTGGCCGGCTTCATGGCGCAAGAGCGTGCTGCTTGCGCCGCCCTTGATCGCCGAACTCCTCCCTGACGTACCCGGCGGCGAACCCAATCTGCTTCCCAGCAGTGCATGGCTCGTGCCGTTGCGGGTCGAATTTCCCAAGTGGCAAAACTCCGAGCCCAGCCCGGACTACCCTGAGTATCTGCGCGTGTACTGGAATGACGAGCTGCTGGACGAGAAGGTCTGGATCGGACCTGTACAGCCTGTCGATCTGTTCATCATGATCGCGCAGCAACGCCTTGGCGAAGGCCGGCATCGACTCCGTTATAGCGTCGAGACCGCGAACCAGATGCTGACTGAATCCGAAACACTGGCCTTTGTCATTGATAAAACGGCACCGGTATTCGCAGACGAAGAGGCGCTGATTTTTCCGCAGGAAATCGTCAGCGACGGTCTCACCGCGGCCTGGCTGAACACTCATGACGACACCGTGCTGGCCGAAGTGCCCGCGTATTTTTCGCCGAGCCCCGGGGATCTCGTTATCTGGTACTGGAGCAGTACGCCGACGGGATCGGAGCACACCGGAACCCTGCCGCTTGTAGAGTCCGATATCGGTAGCACGATTAGTATTGCCTTCGACAAGCAAATGGTTCTAGAGAGTGGCGATGGCATTCGTTATGTGTCCTACAAGTTGAAGGATCGCTCGGGGAATGCCGGGCCCCGTGCGCTGGCTGTTTCGCTGCTGGTGTGCGCTCAGCCAGTACCCCGTGTGCTGCCACCCCCTCAGGTTCAGAAGGCCACAGGCCGGCCAAGCGCCAGTACGCTCGATCCGGTAAATGCTTATCGGGGCGCAGTGGTATCGATACCTGAGGATGCCGTGATTGCTCCCGGTGACACCGTCCGCGTTCAGTGGGCCGAGCCCGGTAGTGTGGGTTCCTTTCTTACGGAGGTAGCAGACTCGAGGCTGTTCAACGTGCCTTCCACTCAGATTGCCCAGCATTTCGGCAAGTCGATCCCGGTGTACTACGAGGTGTTCGAAAATAGCGCCGACCCACCTTATCTTTCGGACCGGCATACTCTGACTATTCTGGGGATGACAGGCTTTCCAGTCGTGCAGTGTGACAAGGTCTCCGGAGCGATTCTGAGCCTGCAGGACATTCCCGATGGAGGCTACGCACAGTTCACGCTCGACAGTTGGTCATTCATGGGCACTGATCAGTTCATCACCATTGATGTGCGTGGTGTCAGCGGTGCTGGTGATGAGTTGTTGATCGTTAACGTTCTGGATGAATACCCGGTGCCGCGGGTGGCCGATAGAATCGACGCCGGTGTTATCAGCAAAACGGATTTGAAGGCATTTAATATCGATACTCAGCTGGATGTCCGGGTGCGTGTGAGTTTCGACCAGACGCTCTCCTGGCAGTCTTTCCCTTCGCTCAGACTAATGTTGTACCCCTGAGGAGGTCATGGACCGCCAGGTTGGCAGTCCACGGCGCATTGCTACTTGTAGGTCATCGTGAAGCTGAGGGCCCCTTTGGCCTTGCCCGGCCGGATCGCGCTGCTGGCCTGTGTCTGGTAGAAGCGGGCGTAAAAGTTCAGCACAACGTTACCGGGTGTGATCACCATCATTGGCACTTCGGTCTGCAGCTCCATGGGCGTGACGCCATCACCTTTGAGAATCTGAATCCCCATGCCCTTGGCGTCCGAGTCGCTGGTCAGGGTGAAAACCCCGCTGCCGACAGGGCCCTCGGGAACCGAGCCTTCGACACCATCGAGCTGGATATGCGCCGTTGCCACGAAGCCTGCGTCCATGTAGGTCTCGCAGTTACTCAACGCAATACTGAAGGGCACCGCCGGTGTGGTGAAGCCGGGACCGGTGAAGTCCGCGCTTTCCCACTCACCCAACTGCACCGGGTCGGCACTGACCGGATCTGCACCAACGCTGCACTGTGCCTGAAGTATCGTGCCGGTTAGCCCGTACTTCATGATCCTGCCAAGCGTTGTCACGCTTCCGGAGAACAGTTCGGTGCCATTGAGCACATTGGGGCCGGAGGGGATCGGTCCGGTCTTGACCAGCGTTACATAGTTGTGCAAATGAGCCAAAGGCAGGCTCGTGAGCATTTTCTGGTGGTCGTTGAGGCCGATGAACGGAACGGAGGCGCTTCCTCCTACAGGCGTGAAGCAATTGCTGCAGCTCCTGTCATACGGATACCCCAGTTTTATCCGCACTCCGACGCCCGGAATATTGGTTTGCAGTATCTTGCCTGTGAGGTCTTCCCCGTTTATCGGCTCCAGCGTGCCAGGAAATATCGGAACCGTAGCCGTTGCATTGAATTCCAGAAGAGCCGTGCCGTCATTTCTGCAGGCCGCCTCCAGACCTGCCTTGTCTGGCGTGGTGTGATGCATATCGATGCTGCCGATAAAGGTGCCGACTGCGGCGTCTTTCGGGACGTAGAGCGTGCCGATGTCGCGCCGGTAATCTTTTATTCCCGGTGGGGAAATCCAATAGCAATCGTTGCTCGGTATGTCATCCGGTACGTCGGAATAAGCCGCAGCACTATAGCTGGTCCCCAACAGGATCAGACTGGGGAGCAGGGCGTTCAATACAGAGTTCATGGGGGGATTCCTGAAATAACAATGTCGCGGATGGCTCAGACCTGATGTCACTGGGCACACGTCATGTCTTGCATTCGGTAGCCCTTGGCCAGAGGCATGCCGGCGGGGTCTATGTGCAGATGACACTGAGGGTCGCTTTTCTCACCCCAGCGGACATCGAGGGTTTGTGCCTGCATGCCGGTGGACAGCAAAATCTGCCCGCCCTGACCTGCGATGCCCAGAATGTTGCCCTGCGCATCGCTCACCTGGGCACCGAATGGCAACGGTTTGCCACCGTCAGTGGTTGCATTGATGATCAGGCGTGTCACCGTGCGCGCAGCGAAAGTGGTCTTGATCACGGCACCCCTGGCAGGTACTACTTGAGTACTGGCGTTATCGATTTCCACCTCGGGCCCCAGTCGGTCGGTTTGCAAGGTGATCGGGTTATGGCGGTAGGGACGCAGATAGGGCATCAATGCGTAGCCGCGACTATTGGTCCTGACACCGGTAGCGTTCTGTATGCCAACGCCGGGTGTATCGGGTACTTCGATCAGGGCGATGGTGTCGCCCAGATTCGGGCCGAACTCGATGCCGTCCGCATGCAGCAACAAGGCACCACTGGCGTTGACTGATGCACTTCGATAATCATTGCCTTGGGTCACACCGGCGCCGAGGCTGGCGAAGGGCGCCTGATAGCCGGCCGCGAGGCCTGCACTTTGCTGCTTGCCGTCATCGTTGCTCAGACTGGCGTGATAGTTGACGCGGTTTTCATAGAGGCTGCCGCTCAGGCTGCCCCGTTGACTGTGGCGATTGGCGCTGCTTTGCAGGTCGAATGTGGCATTGCTCGAATGGCCGGTGTCGAGGGGCATCGAGATGCTCAGGCCGAACTGCCGGTCGTTGCCGCGGCTACTACTGGCTGCGCTCAGTGACTGTGAGGCGTAGAAGTTATAGGTGATCCCGGCACGATGGGTGTTGAAATTGAATTGAAATTGTCGCTGTTCGATATCGCTGCCCCAGTAATCCTGTTGCGACAGCGTCAGACCAACGCTGCTGCGTAAGCCGATTCTCTGATGAACCGAAGCTTCCAGGCGGCTTCGGCGGCTGCCTGTGAACGTAGCGTCGTTGCTGCGCTGACTGACGGCTTCGTCGAAATCCCGATAGCCTTCGGTGGAGTAGCGATAACCTGCGAAGCGCAGATTGGTCCGGGTAGTGAACGCCTTGCCATACTTGATGGCGTAACTCATGCCTTGCACGCTGGACTGACCGGGTTGGTCGATGCTGGCGCGTGACCGGGTCACATCGAACGCCATCGCCCCCAGCGTGCCCATGTCCCGTGACACGCCCAGTGCAGCGGCGTGGTAGAAGTCGCTGGTTATAAGTCCGCCATAAAGTGTTGAGTTCCAGCCTGCTCCAACGGCCAGCGTGCCTTGCCACAGCCAGGGATGCTCGGTGGCGTAGGCACCGTTGAAGCGGCCCAGGGCTGCGCTGTATTTCCAGGCGCCTTCGCGCAACAGGTTACTCATGGTCGAGTAAGGTTGGGTAAAGCGCCGTACCTGACCATCGGCCTCGGTCAGCACGATCTCCAGTTCGCCGCTGCCCGCCGTGTTCAGGTCATCTATTTCATAGGGGCCGGCACTGACATATGTGGAGTAGATCGGGTATCCGTTGCGCAGCACTTCCAGTTTGGCCCTGCTTTGCGCAACGCCACGAATCACCGGTGCGTAACCCTGCAGGGAATCGGGGAGCATCTCCTGATCGGTTTTGATCAACCCGCCCTTGATCGGCACGCTGCGGAAGACATCGCCGCCGGTGTAGGTTTCACCCAGGGTCAGGTTTGCGTGCGTGCCGGGCAGGTCGCGCTGTGCATAGGCATAGGCTCTGGTCCACTCGCGATGTCCCTGTGCATCCTGACGCACGCTTTGATTGCTGCGCAATCGCCATGATCCCAGGTTGACACCGGTGTTGAGGTACAGGTCTGCGCTGCTGCTGGTGCCTGTCTCCCTGTGGGTCGTCTGTTGCGCCGAGGTCTGGTAATTGATGAAGGCGGCGTTGATGCCGTAATCCCAAAGCGCCGGGTCCACTCGCCCGTTGGCATCGCGGCGCATGGCGATCTGCGGTATCGAGATCGACAGTTGCAGTCTGCCGCCGTCCAGTACGACCCTGGCGTCCGGAATCAGTTGCCCCAGCGCGACACAGGCGACTTGCAACAAGGCCGGGTCGGCCAGACTGCCGAGACGTACGCCGATCTGCTCCAGCAACTCCGGCGACAGGCAGGGTAGCAGGCCGTTGCCTTGTGGGTCGGCATCGAAACGGATCTGACGTTGGCCGAAATAGCGCATATTGACGTGGATTTCTACCCAATGCTCGCCTGGCCCGAGGCTCTCGACAGCTGACAACTGGTTCAGCACGCTGGCCGCGGCCGCACTGTCATAGTCCTGGCCCTGACGCAGGAAGCCGGGCTGGAAATTGACGGCGGTTGCCGCTCTGGTCGGCTCCAGCACAACGGTAACGCTGCCGCACACAATCAGCACCTGCATAAAGCGCAGGCGCACTGGTATGAACCCGGAATCGGGTAATAGGGTCATGTTCAATGTCCTGGGATGAAGCGGGCTTGCGCTGTTTCAGTCAGTCAGCGTGGCCGTAGCTGTCAGCGGCTGGCTGTAGCCGCCGTAATCGTTGATCGCGGCAAACACCACCTGAAGGCCCGGTACCGCTTTCGTTTCGTTGAGCTTGTAATGGCGAGAGCTGAACGGGCCAAGCATGGCGACTTCACTGACCTTTTCAGTCCTGCCACCGCCGGAGACGTCGAGGCGAATGAACGACACATGAAAGGGGGGCGGATTCATGGCGGTCAGCTCTGCCTTGCCGGCAATCTGCCGGACCGACCATTGCAGGTCCTTGAGGCGGGCAGTGGGGTTGTCAGTCAGCAGAGCCGGGCGATAAAACAGTTTGATACGGGTACGCAGGGCAATATTCAGTACATTGCCTTGCGAAGAGTTGGCCTGAGGTATTTCCTGCACGTTGAAGTAGAACAATGATTCACGATCGGAGGGCAGGTCTTGGGGCAGGCCATTGATCTGTACGTGTTGTTCCTTGCCCGGATTAAGGCGAAAAAGTGGCGGCGAAGGTGCGAATGGAACGACGGTGACAGTGTCGTCTGCCTCCGTATTTACCCAGGTCTGTACCGCGAACGGCCGATCACTTGGATTGGATATGACCACCGACGTACTGCGCTTGTCGCCATCGAATACTATGCGCGTTGCGTTGACGGTCAGTGCTGCCTGGCTGGCAGGTATATAGGCTGCGCACATGAATAACATCGTGCACCCCGCGAGGGCAGGTCTTTTAAAAGACTGTTGGCACATCATGAAAAGTTACCTTGTACGTTCAGATCCGAAACGGACCTGAACGTATTGAAGATGCTTCACGTGAAAAGACTATTGATCCTTACACAGTGAGCGAGTGGGTCGATGTATCAGTTAATCGCGACAACAAACTGGACATCCGCCGAGGCAGCACCGGCTTCAACGTTAGCTTCTGTCGAACGGTAGTAGGCGTTGAACACCATGTCGGTGACACCACCTTCGACCAGTGTGTAAGGCGCCGACGTGTCGCCTGGTTTGATCGAGACCCCGGTCTGGTCCTTGATGACAATCGCAACGCCCTTTGCCCCGTCGGCAGTAGGGGTGACGCCGAAGTAGTCGCCGCTGGTGTCCGCGTCACCGGTGAAGGTGACTTTGGCCGCATTCGGGTTACCACTCGCCAGGCCGCAGTTGCCGCCGTTGTCGTTGACGCGCAGGGCAAAGCTCTTGCCTGAGAGTTCCTGATCGATGCCGGTGAATCGGCTGGCCTCGATAGAGCCCATGTTAACCAGGTTGCCGGTAGAGCCATCGCCCGGATTGACCACTTCGATAGGGCAGGTGGTGGAGGTTATCTTGCCTTCGAAACGGATGGTGCCGGAGTTGGCGGATGCGACAGTGCCGGTCAGTGTGGTCGCCAGAGCAAGGCCTAGTACGGATAGCATTTTATTCACGATAAAAACCTTATAAGTATTAAAGTCACAAGAGTGGAAATGTAACTATTTATGGTGTCTTGATAGACAGTTTGTGTTGTGCGTCATGACGGGGTGGGAGTTTACAGCAGGTGCGTTAGTTGCGAAGTCTCTGGCGGACTTTGGTTAGTGGCGGGAGGTGTAGGATATTTCCTAAATTAGTGTCATACATTTAAAATCTTGAGTTTTTACGTTGTTCCGGGTTTTTCATGGGTCTGTGCTTGTCTGTCCGGGCAGAGAATCCGAAGGGCAAATGTAACGGGGAGTATCAGTTTTTTTGTGTTCGGGCTGGTTAGGGCCTGCCGTCAGGCAGGCCCTTGTTTTACCAGCTCGGTCTGGTAAATCGGTCTCCGTACAGGATCGCAAATTGATTCATTGCCACTTTCCAGTCGTGTGCCGCATGACCCCAGTTGGCGGTGATGTTGCGCAACCCAAGCCATATCAGTTTCGTCGCAGCCTCATCGGTCGGGAAGTGCCCTCGAGTCTTGATGATCTTGCGTAACTGGGCATTGATGCTCTCGATGGCATTGGTCGTGTAAACCACTTTGCGAATGCCCGCCGGAAAAACAAAAAACGGTATAACCCGATCCCAGGCGCGACGCCATGCAGCAACTACAGTCGGATACTGCTTGCCCCAGGGGCCCGCTTCAAAGGCGTTAAGCTCTTGCTCAGCCACATCGGCATTGATCGCCTGGTAGATCGGCTTGAGTGCTTTGGCCAGTGCCCGACGTTTATCCCAAGCGGCATAGTCCAAGCTGTTGCGGATCAGATGCACGATGCAGGTTTGCAGCGTCGTGGCAGGAAAAACCGCCCCCAACGCCTCCGGTATTCCTTTGAGGCCATCCGTGACGGCGATCAGAACATCTTCAACGCCACGAGTCTTGAGGTCGTTGAACACCTTCATCCAAAACTTGGCACCCTCGGTGCTCTCGATCCATATACCCAGAATGTCGCGCGTGCCATCAGGTAATACCCCCAGCGCCAGATAAATAGCCTTGTTGCACACTAACCCCTCGTCCCGGATTTTGACCCGTAACGCATCGAAGAAGATCACCGGATACATCGGTTCCAAGGGTCGTTGCTGCCAAGCGCCCACCTCTTCCATGACCGCATCGGTGACTGAGCTGATGAAGTCATGGGACACGTCAGTTCCATACTGCTCAGATAGAAAAGCGCGGATCTCACGCACCGTCATGCCCCGGGCGTACATGGCAATTATCTTGTCGTCGAAGCCTGTAAAACGTCGTTCGTGCTTGGGAATCAGGATCGGGGCGAAGCTACCATCGCGGTCTCTGGGGATATCCAGGCGAAGCGGCCCGTCGTCGGTCAGAACCGTCTTGCTGCTTTTGCCATTGCGCTGATTGGTCGACTCCTCAGGGCGCTCCGCGCCCTGAGGATAACCAAGGTGGTGACCCAGCTCGGCGCCTAGCGCACGCTCGATCAGAGCCTTCTTGAACGCCATGGACGCGTCTTGAATGGCTTCGGCGCTCATCGGGCCTTTAACAAACTGCTCGATCAGCTCTTGGGGAATCGAGGGCAACTCCCTCGCTGTTGCATTGGCGGACTTCTTTTTGGTCGGCATACATGCACCTCTAGCTACATGTTATGCCCGAACACAAAATTTCTGACAGTCTCCATCTTGATGTTTTTTATATGTCTGCATCACTCCACCAAAATAACCCCCTGCCTGATCGCCATCACCAGCGCCGCCTTCAATGACGTCACCCCGAACTTGCGGCGGATATTGCTGGTATGAAAGTGCACGGTCGCTTCCGTGCACCCTTGAATACGGGATATCTCCCACGCGGATTTGCCGATCGCCACCCATTCCAGGACTTGTCGTTCCTTGACAGTCAACTGGACAGTGGCGGGTGTGGTGTGGGAGGGCGGCGTGGTGCCGGGTGGTTTTCCGTTGTCGCGAAGCATGGTGAAGTCCTTTTCCTGAAGATCGCCGCACCACGATACCCCCGCAATCCCCAACGCGAACCTGACATAAATGACAGCGCTGGAGGCCCGCGAAGGCCTTGCGCCGTCAAGGCTGTAGCGCTTTTTTACAGCTTCTTTACGCCCCGACCAGCCTGTCGATCTCGCGCCTTTACACCCTGCCTGCGGACAATCTCCCCACGCGGCCTGTGCCGTATCGGTGTTGCCTGATGGGGGAAATTTCAATGAGCGTTATGGATGGTATCTCGCTGCTGATGGGAGTCGGGCTGTTCATCTATCTGCTGGTGGCGCTGTTGCGCGCCGACCAGAGTCAGGAGTGATCATGTACAGTTACGATTATCTGTTGATCCTGGCCTTTCTGGTCCTGCTGCTGGCACCCGCGCCTTGGTTGGGGCGTTTCTACTATCGGATCATGGAAGGCGAGCGCACCTGGCTGAGCCCGGTGCTGGTGCCGGTCGAGCGGGCCTGCTACCGAATTTCCGGCGTCGACCCGAAAACCGAGCAATCCTGGCAGCAATACATGTGGGCCTTGCTGGCGTTCAACCTGGCAGGCTTTGTCGTGCTGTTCGCGATGCTGATGCTGCAAGGCGCGCTGCCGCTCAACCCGCAGCAACTGCCGGGCATGGAATGGTCGCTGGCTTTCAACACGGCGATGAGTTTTGTCACCAACACCAACTGGCAGGCCTACAGCGGCGAAGCGTCGCTCAGCTACCTGAGCCAGATGGTCGGCCTGACCGTGCAGAACTTCGTCAGCGCTGCCACCGGTCTCGCCGTGCTGGTCGCGCTATGTCGCGGTATCAGCCGTCGCTCGTCGCAGAGCCTGGGTAACTTTTGGGCCGACATGACCCGCGCCACGCTCTATGGGCTGTTGCCGATCAGTATCGTGCTGGCCGTGTTTCTGGTCTGGCAGGGCGTGCCGCAGAATTTCGGCCATTACATTGATGCGCTGACTCTGCAAGGCGCGGATCAAAGCCTGCCGATGGGCCCTGCGGCCAGCCAGATATCGATCAAGCAGCTGGGCACCAACGGTGGTGGCTTCTTCGGCGTCAACTCGGCGCACCCGTTCGAGAACCCGACGGCGTGGAGCAACCTGTTCGAACTGGTGTCGATCCTGCTGATCCCGGCAGCGCTGGTGTTCACCTTTGGCCACTACGTCAAGGACATGCGCCAGAGCCGCGCGATTCTTGGCTGCATGCTGGCACTGCTGTTGATCGGCGGCGCGGTGTCGCTGTGGGCCGAGTACCAGCCCAACCCGGCCCTGAACATCGCCGGTGTCGAGCAGACCGCACCGCTGGAAGGCAAGGAAACCCGCTTCGGCACCACCGGCACGGTGCTGTGGTCAGTCGCTACCACTGCGGCCTCCAACGGTTCGGTCAACGGTATGCACGACAGCCTCAACCCTCTGACCGGCATGGTTGCGCTGGTCAACATGATGGTCGGTGAAGTGATTTTCGGCGGCGTGGGTGTGGGCCTCAACGGCATGCTGCTGAACGTACTGATTGCGGTATTTCTCTCCGGCCTGATGATTGGCCGCACGCCGGAATACCTCGGCAAGAAGCTGCAAGCGCAGGAAGTCCGGCTGCTGGTCGCCACCCTGCTGGTGATGCCGGTCGGCGTGCTGGTGCTGGGCGCGATTGCTGCCAGCCTGCCTGGCCCGGCCGGTGCGGTCAGCAACCCCGGCGCGCACGGTTTCAGCCAGTTGCTGTACTCCTACACCTCGGCCACGGCCAACAACGGCTCGGCGTTCGGCGGTTTCAGTGCCAACACCGTGTTCCACAACCTGATGCTCAGCCTGGCGATCTTCATTGGCCGCTTTGGTTACATCCTGCCGGTGCTGGCACTGGCTGGCAGCCTGGCCATGAAGAAAACCGCACCACAGGGTCAGAACAGCTTCCCGACCCACGGCCTGCTGTTTGTCACTCTGCTGACCGTCACCATTTTGCTGGTGGGTGGTTTGACCTTCCTGCCGGCCCTGGCACTGGGACCGATTGCCGAACACCTGAGCCTGGGTTTCTGAGGAACCGATCATGAGCACTACTGATTTTTCAAGACGTGATGCTGTAAAAACTGCCGAGCCTCAGGCCGCCAGCGAGTCAGCCAAGACCGGCATCGCTGCCCTGTGGCGTCCGGCGCTGGTGCAGGCGTTCGTCAAGCTCGACCCGCGCCAGCTCAAGCGTTCGCCAGTGATGCTGGTGGTGGAACTGACTGCCATTCTGACCACCGTGCTGTGCGTCATCCCCAACCCGCAGGTGCCAACTTCGGTCTGCGTGCAGATCGCCCTGTGGTTGTGGTTCACCGTGCTGTTCGCCAACTTCGCCGAAGCGCTGGCCGAAGGTCGTGGCAAGGCCCGCGCCGACAGCCTCAAGGCCGGCAGCGAAGGGCTCAAGGCGCGCATTCGTGATGAGAACGGCAGCCTGCGCACCATCAACGCCAGCGAGTTGCGCAAGGGCGATGTGGTGCGTGTCGACGCCGGGGAAATGATCCCTGGCGACGGCGAAGTCATCGAAGGCATCGCGGCGGTCAACGAGGCGGCGATTACCGGCGAGTCAGCCCCGGTTATTCGTGAATCCGGCGGCGACCGCTCGGCCGTCACCGGCAACACCCGGCTGGTGTCCGACTGGCTGCTGATACGCATCAGCACCAACCCCGGCGAATCGACGCTGGACCGTATGATTGCGCTGGTGGAAGGTGCCAAGCGGCAGAAGACCCCTAACGAAGTCGCGCTGGATATTCTGCTGATCGGCCTGACCCTGATCTTTCTGCTGGTGGTCATCACCTTGCAGCCGTTCGCCCACTTTGCCGGGGGCAGCCTGCCGCTGGTGTTTCTGGTAGCACTCCTGGTCACCCTGATCCCGACCACCATTGGCGGCCTGCTGTCGGCCATCGGCATTGCCGGCATGGACCGGCTGGTGCGCCTCAACGTGATCGCCAAGTCCGGTCGCGCCGTGGAAGCTGCGGGCGATGTGCATGTGCTGTTGCTGGAAAAGACCGGCACCATCACCTTCGGCAATCGCCGCTGCGCTGCCGTTTACGCAGCACCCGGCGTGACCCCGAAGGAACTGGGCGAGGGTGCTTTGCTGGCGTCGCTGGCCGACGATACGGCGGAAGGCAAATCCATCGTCGAGTTCCTGCGCAACCTGCACCCGATGAACGAGCCCACCCTGAGTTCGGTAACCGCCGTACCGTTTAGCGCCGATACACGTCTGTCCGGTGTGGATTATCAGGGCCATGTGTACCGCAAGGGCGCGGTGGATTCGCTGCTGGCCTTCATCAACATGCAGCGTAGCGACCTGCCGCCTGTCCTGGCGCGGGAAGTCGACAAGATTGCCAAGACCGGCGGCACGCCGCTGCTGGTCTGCGCCAACGGTCGTTTGCTGGGTGCGATTCATCTCAAGGACGTGGTCAAGCCGGGTATTCGCGAGCGCTTCGAGGAGCTGCGCAAGCTGGGGATTCGCACGGTGATGGTGACTGGCGACAACCCATTGACTGCCGCAGCCATCGCCGCTGAAGCGGGTGTCGATGATGTGCTGGCCGAAGCCACACCAGAGAAAAAGCTGGAGCGGATTCGTCAGGAGCAGGGCTAAGGCCGACTGGTGGCGATGTGCGGCGACGGTGCCAACGATGCGCCCGCACTGGCGCAGGCGGACGTCGGTATGGCGATGAACGATGGCACCCAGGCCGCACGTGAAGCGGCCAAAATGGTTGACCTCGACAGCGACCCTACCAAGCTGCTGGACGTGGTGCAGATCGGCAAGGAATTGCTGGTCACACGCGGTGCGCTGACGACGTTTTCGATTGCCAATGACGTGGCCAAGTACTTCGCCGTGCTGCCTGCGCTGTTTGCCTCGATTTATCCGCAACTGGGCGTGCTCAACGTCATGCAACTGGCCAGCCCGCAAAGTGCGATTGTCTCGGCCATCGTCTTCAACGCGCTGATCATCGTTGTGCTCATCCCGCTGGCCCTGCGTGGCGTGCGGGTTCAGGCCGCCAGCGCGGCGCATCTGTTGTGTCGCAACCTGCTGATCTATGGCCTGGGCGGCATCGTTGTGCCGTTTCTCGGCATCAAGTTGATCGACATGCTGCTGGTCGCACTCGGCCTTGTTTGAAGCCTGTGCTGCACGCCGGTCGGCGTGCAGCCTCACCTGATTGAGGATGTGCAGATGTCCAATGTATTGCGTCCGGCCTTGAGCCTGATCGTGTTGATGAGCCTGATCACCGGCGTGGCCTATCCACTGGTAGTCACCGGGGTTGCGCAAGTGGCGTTTCCGGCGCAGGCCAATGGCAGCCTGGTGTACGACGCGGCGGGCAAAGTGCGCGGCTCGGCACTCATCGCCCAGTCGTTTACCGGTGATGAGTGGTTTCAGTCGCGTCCTTCGGCAGGCGCGTTTGCGACGGTAGCCAGTGGCGCGAGCAACTTCGCGCCGAGCAACCCGGCACTGGTGACACGCGTGAAAGAGGACGTTGCGAAACTGGCCAATGCCTCGCAGGAACCGGTGCCACTGGCCTTGCTGACCACGTCCGGCAGCGGTCTGGACCCGCATCTCTCGCCTGAAGCCATTGCCTGGCAGGCCGGTCGCGTTGCCGCGGCGCGCCAGTTGCCGCTGGAGAAAGTACAGGCGCTGATCGACGCCAATACGCAACGTCCGCTGATAGGCCCGCCCGTGGTCAACGTATTGGCCTTGAATATGAGCCTGAATCAGTTACCGTCTGCACCGCGCAACGCGCAGTTGTAACAAAGTGCGCCGTGTTCGCAGCAGATTCACTAAGCTGTAGATGATTAGAGAGGGTTGGTAACCAAGGTGAGTGATTCCGGTCGAGCTGATGCACTGCTGGCCCAGCTGCCCCGCGAAGGGCGCGGGCGGCTGAAGGTTTTTCTCGGTGCCGCGCCGGGCGTGGGCAAAACCTACGCCATGCTTCAGGCGGCCCATGCGCAGTTGCGTCAGGGCGTCAGGGTCGTGGCGGGCGTGGTGGAAACCCACGGCCGTGCGGAAACCGAAGCGCTGCTCAATGGCGTGCCGCAACAGCCCTTGCTGCGCACCGAATACCGCGGCATGACCCTCGAAGAAATGGACCTTGATGCCTTGCTCAAGGCGGCACCGGCATTGGTGCTGGTCGACGAACTGGCGCACACCAATGCGCCCGGCAGTCGGCATACCAAGCGTTGGCAGGACATTCAGGAACTGCTCGCTGCCGGCATCGACGTCTACACCACGGTCAACGTCCAGCACCTGGAAAGCCTTAATGATCAGGTGCGCGGTATCACCGGGGTGCAGGTGCGCGAAACGCTGCCGGACTGGGTGTTGCAGGAAGCTTTCGACCTGGTGCTGATCGACCTGCCGCCGCGCGAACTGCTGGAGCGCCTGCGCGACGGCAAGGTTTACGTGCCTGAGCAGGCGCGCGCGGCCATCGACGCTTTCTTCACGCAAACCAATCTCACTGCGCTGCGCGAAATGGCCATGCAGACCGCTGCGGCGCAGGTCGATAACGATCTGGCGCAGGGCTACCGGCAATTGGGCCAGTCGGCTCCGGCAGTCCGTGGGCGGATGCTGGTGGGCATCGACGGTGATACCCATGCCGAGCGCCTGGTGCGTCACGCCAGTCGGGTTGCTCAGCGTCGCCACCTGCCGTGGAGCGCCGTGCATGTGGACGACGGGCAAACCCTCGACGAGCAGTCCCGCGCGCGCCTGCAAAGCGCTCAGCAACTGGCCGAGCGGCTGGGTGGCGAGGCGGTTTCATTACGTGCCGGAGAGGTTGCCAGAACACTGGTGCAGCATGCCATTGAACGGCGTGCCAGCGTGGTGCTGGTCGGTCAGTCGCGTCGGCACTGGCGTCGCCGGGTGTTTGGCGGCGGTGTTGCCTCACGTTTGTTGCGTGAAGGGCACGGGTTGGAAATTTCAGTGCTCGACGACAGTGAAGAGCTACCCGATCAACCGCCGCGCGCACGCCCGGCTCGCGAAGTGGTGTGGTTCGATTACGGCCTGGCCTTTGTCGCCACGCTGTTTGCCAGTCTGGTCGCCTGGGGTGTGTCGGGCGTGCTGGCGCTGCCCAACATTTCCCTGATCTTTCTCGCGGCGGTGTTGCTGGTTGCGGTGGGCAGCAGCATGGGACCGGCGCTGGCGTGTGCCGGGCTATCATTTCTGGCCTATGACTTTCTGTTCATTCCACCGAGTTTTTCCCTGAACATCCAGCGCGAAGAAGACGTGCTGACGCTGCTGTTCTTCCTGCTGATGTCGGCGCTGACCGGCAAGCTTGCGGCGCGCCAGCGCAGGCAGTTGAAGGCGTTGCGTGATACTCAGGAACAGACCAGCGAACTGCTCGACCTGTCGCGCAAGATGACCGCTGCCACGGATCGCAAAGCGGTGCTCAATGCCGCCGAACAGCATTTTTCCGGCTGGAAGGAATTGTATCTGTGCCTGGTTGATCGTGACGGTCAGGGCGGTTTGGTTGTTGAGACTGGTGGGCCGCTGACCTTCTCGGAAGCCGAACGTGCCTCCGCCGACTGGGCCTGGCAGCACGATCAACCGGCTGGCAGCGGCACCGGCACGCTACCGTCCGGGCGCTGGTGGTGGTGGCCGATTACCGCGGAAGAAGGGCCACTGGCCCTGCTGGGTGTCAGTGCGCGTGAAGGCCAGTCGTTCACCGCGCAACACCGGCGTCTGCTGGCGGCGCTGACCCAGCCGCTGGCGCAGGCGCTGGCTCGCGCACAACTGGCGCAAGAGCTTGAAGCCGCGCGTCTGCATGGTGAAACCGAGCAATTGCGCAGCGCCTTGCTGGCCTCTGTGTCCCACGACCTGCGCACGCCACTGACGTCCATGCGCGGCAGCATCGACAGCCTGCTGGCGCTGGGCGAAGCCATCCCGCTGGAGGATCGCCGCGAGCTGCTGGAAGGTACACGCGACGAAGCCGAACGTCTGGATCGCTATATCCAGAACCTGCTGGACATGACGCGCCTGGGGCATGGCGCGCTGAAACTTGCACGAGACTGGGTGTCGCCTGCCGATATCGTCGGCAGTGCGCTCAACCGGCTGCGCGCCGTGCTGGCACCCTTGCAGGTCAGCACCCAGGTGACCGGCGAGCTGCCATTGCTGTACGTGCATGCGGCGCTGATCGAGCAGGCGCTGGTCAATGTGCTGGAAAACGCTGCACGCTTTTCACCTGTCGACGGGCGCTTGCATGTGGCGGCGGGTGTGCTCGACAGCGAGCTGTTCTTCTCGGTCAGTGACGAAGGGCCGGGCATTCCGGAGGATGAACGGGCGAAGATTTTCGACATGTTCTATACCGCGGCACGCGGTGATCGGGGCGGGCAGGGCACGGGCTTGGGGCTGGCGATCTGTCAGGGCATGATTGGCGCGCATGGTGGACGTCTCAGCGTCGAGGAAGGCATTGACGGGCAGGGGACGCGCATCACCTTGTTCCTGCCGTTGCAGGCGCAGCCCGATGTGGAAATGGAGGAGTCAGCTTGAGCCAGGCGGCAACCATTCTGGTCATTGATGACGAGCCGCAGATTCGCAAATTTTTGCGCATCAGTCTGGTGTCTCAGGGCTACAAGGTGCTCGAAGCGGCCACCGGCGGGGATGGCCTGACCCAGGCGGCATTGAACAAGCCGGATTTGCTGGTGCTTGATCTTGGCTTGCCGGACATGGACGGTCAGCAAGTGCTCAGCGAGTTTCGCGAGTGGTCAGCGGTGCCGGTACTGGTGCTTTCGGTACGCGCCAGCGAAGCACAGAAAGTCCAGGCGCTGGACGCAGGGGCCAACGACTACGTGACCAAACCGTTCGGCATTCAGGAGTTTCTGGCCAGAATCAGGGCGCTGCTCAGGCAGGTTTCCGGTAGCGACAAGCCGGAGTCGGCCCTTCAATTCGGTCCGCTGACCGTCGACCTGGCCTATCGCCGGGTGCTGCTCGATGGTCAGGAAGTGGCGCTGACGCGCAAGGAATACGCGGTGCTGGCGCAGTTGGCACGCCACCCTGGGCGGGTCATTACCCAGCAGCAGTTGCTTAAGGATATCTGGGGGCCTACCCACACCGATGACAGCCACTACCTGCGCATTGTGGTCGGGCATTTGCGTCAGAAACTGGCAGACGATCCGACCGCCCCGAGGTTCATCCTCACCGAGCCTGGAATAGGGTATCGTCTGATGGCCGACCACTAGATGAAAAAAGCGACCATCCCCCCGTGGCACGGCACTTTTACTGCATCGAACCGTCAAAGCCGCACACTCCATATTCACTCCTGAGGTAACACCCCCATGAAAGCCTTTATCTGTCTGCCATTGCTTGTCTTGGTTCTTGCAGGTTGCGCTGGCAAGACCGGGTATCGAGACAGCTGCGCCACCCAGATAGACGCTGCCTGGCACGAGCTTGATCTGGCCAAGGCCGAAGGCTTCGCCGGCACCGTCAGTTACTCCAAGGCCCTGTCGCTGCTGACCGGTGCCAAGACCCAGCAACAATTCGAAGCATTTGAAGGCTGCACCGAAAAAGCCGAAAAAGCCCGCTTCTACATCCGCGAGTCCCGCGCTGGCCGTTGATAGCTGAGCCTGCACCGCGTTGTACATGCCATCGTGGACGCAGAGCGTCCAGAACGGCATGCCGACGCGGAGCGTCGCACGATAATCTAAAGCCGCAAACGGCATGCTTACGCGGAGCGTCTTACGGTAGTTCAAGTCGTGGGAGCGGACTTGTCCGCGAAAAGGGCCTTAAATTCGCAGGAGATATATCGCTCTCAACATCGCCTTCGCGGACTAGCGAACCGTCGCCCGTTCCGCACAGTGTTTGTCCAGATACCTCTCGCTCCGTATGCTCGCATCACATCAAATCCCTACCGACTCTAGCGAAACGGCCTACGCTCATCTTAAAGTGTTCGGACACTAGCATCGCTTGCAGTCCCACAGTCATTAAGCAGTTGCCGGAAGGGGCTTTCGATGGGTAGAAAACTCGATGCATGCCTGAGCGCCATCAATGAAGTGGTACTGGGCAAGGAAGTGCAGGTACGGCTGGCGATGACCTGCCTGATCGGCGGCGGGCATTTGCTGATCGAAGACTTGCCGGGGATGGGCAAGACCACGCTCAGCCATGCGCTGGCGAAAATTCTGGGCCTGAGTTATCAGCGCATTCAGTTCACGTCCGACCTGCTACCGGGTGACATCCTGGGGACTTCGGTATTTGATCGGGACAGCGGGCATTTCACCTTTCATCCCGGGCCGATCTTCGCCGAACTGGTGCTGGCCGACGAAATCAACCGCGCCACGCCCAAGAGCCAGAGCGCGTTGCTGGAAGCCATGGAAGAAGGGCAGGTCTCCATTGAGGGCGCGACACGTCTGTTGCCCGATCCATTCTTCGTGATCGCTACGCAGAACCCGTTCAGTTCTGGTGGCACCTTTGCCTTGCCCGAGTCTCAGTTGGACAGGTTCCTGATGCGCATCTCCATGGGCTATCCGGCGAGAGCGGCGGAGAAAGCGCTGCTGCTTGGCGAGTCACGTCGCGAACTTTTACCGCGCCTGCAGCCGATTCTGGACCACGCCATGCTTGGCCAGTTGCAGGCGCATGCACGGCAGTTGCGGGCCAGCGATGCACTGGTCGACTATGTGCTGCGACTGGTTGAGGCAACCCGCAGCCAGCCGCAATTCGCCTATGGACTGTCGCCCAGGGCGAGCCTGGCGATTCTGGCCGCAGCGCGGGCCTGGGCGATGTTGCTGGGGCGTGATTACGTCATTCCCGAGGATGTGCAGGCGGTATTGCCGTCGGTGGTCGGCCATCGGCTGCGCGAGCGCAGCGACCCGACCGGGCATGGCGGCGGGGCGCTGGTGCAGTGGTTATTGCGCGAGGTGCCGGTGCTTTGATCGAGCCGCTCAAACCGTTTTGGCAACGCTGGCTGGCAAGACGAATTCCTCCGGCGTCACGCATCACGCTCGACCATCGGCGCATCTTCATCATGCCGACGCGCACCGGCATGACCTTTGAGGTCGTGATCGTGCTCATGCTGCTGGTGGCGATCAATTATCAGAACAGCCTGGCCTACGGGCTGACCTTTCTGTTGTTGTCGATTGGCGTGCTGGCCATTTTGCACACGTATCGCAACCTCAGCGGCTTGATTCTCAGTGCGGGTGTGGCGCGTTCAGTGTTTGTCGGCGAACCGGTGCAATTGCGCCTGCGCCTGGAAAGTGCCAGCCAGGCCCACCACGCCTTGGGCGTGGGTTGGACTGCGACAGCTCTGCAATCCGGCGATGTACTGCCTCGCGGGCTGACCGATGTGGAACTGACCCTGCCTGCCGAAAAGCGCGGCTGGCTGCATGCGCCAAGGCTGCGGGTCGAGAGTGTGTTTCCGCTGGGCATTTTCCGCGCCTGGAGCTGGCTGGATCTGGAGCAGAGCGCCTTGATCTATCCGCGGCCACTGTCGGGTGCCATGCCGCTGCTAAAAGGCGTGCAGCCCCACGCCGAGGACGACGGTCAGGCCACTCAGGGTGCCGGTGTCGATGATTATCAGGGGCTGCGCAGCTACCAGCCGGGCGATAACCTCAGTCGTCTGCACTGGAAAGCCTATTCCCGAGGTCAGGGGTTGCTGGTCAAGGACTTCACTGATTTGAGCGGCCACGACCTGTGCCTGGACTTCATGGCGCTGGGCGGCGATATCGAGGAGCGTTTGTCGCGCCTGTGTTATTGGGTACTGGAGCTGTCCCAGCGTCGTCAGCCGTTTGCCTTGCGCCTGCCAGGTTTTCTGTCCACGGTCGACAGCGGTGATGCGCACCGTGAAGCCTGCCTGCGTGCGTTGGCGCTTTATGGTCATCGATCATGAGTGACAAGAATAAGGCGCTCGCAGCCGCACCCATTCCGCGTGTCAGCCTTACCTGGCTGCTATTGGCGCAGGCATTGGTCGTGTTGCCGTTCGCGCTGCACGTGCCGGTATCGATCACGCTTCTGTGGCTGGGCTGCACATGCTGGCGGGTTCAGGTGTTCCGGATGCGCGCGCGGCTGCCCGGCACCTGGATCAAGTCAGGGTTGCTGGTGGGCACTGCCGGTGGCGTGTATCTGGCGCGTGGCAGCCTTGTCGGGCTGGATGCCGGTGCGGCTTTACTGGTTGCGGCATTCGTTCTGAAAATGCTGGAAATGAACAACCATCGCGACGCTCGGGTGCTGATCTTCCTCGGTTTCTTTTGCGTGGCGGTCGGCTATCTGTTTGAAGACAACCTGCTGTGGGCGCTTTTCAGCCTGCTGCCGGTCGGCGCGCTGCTGGCCGCGTTGATTGGTCTGCAGCAAGCGGATCTGGCTGGCAGATCAACCGATACGCTCAAGCTGGCGTTCAAGCTGATGGCGCAGGCTGTGCCGTTGATGCTTGTGCTGTTTCTGTTTTTTCCACGTCTGGACCCGCTTTGGTCGTTGCCGCAACCGAGCAACAAGGGCGTCACTGGGCTGTCCGACAACATGGCACCGGGCGACATGGCCGAGCTGAGCAAGTCGCCGGCACTGGTATTTCGGGCCAGTTTTGAAGGGCCGATACCGGCGCGTAATCAGTTGTACTGGCGCGGTCTGACCCTTGAGCAGTTCGATGGGCGGCGCTGGTCACAGTCGGCACGTGCCCAGACCGTGCAGATCCCGCAGTGGGAAAAGCGCGGCGATCCACTGGCTTACAGCATTGTCATGGAAGCCAGCGGTCGGCCCTGGTTGCCGAGCCTCGACGTGGCCGAGACCACGTTGCCGGACGTTCGGCAGATGAGCGACTTCCGCCTGCAACGCCGGCGTCCCGTCGAGCAATCGCTGTTATATGCCGTCAATTCCTGGCCGCTGAGTATTCGCGACCCGCAATCCAGCGAACAGGTCCAGCGCCAAAACCTGCAATTGCCCGCCAAGGGGAATGATCAGGCCCGGCAGTGGGCGGCTGAACTGCGCCGTCGCTACACTACGGCGGATGCGATGGTCGCCGCGATGCTGGGTTATTTCAGCGACCAGCCGTTTCACTACACCCTCAAGCCCGCACCGTTGGGCAATGACAGCATTGATGAGTTTCTGTTTGCGAGTCGTCAGGGTTTTTGCGCCCACTACGCCGGCGCAATGACTTTTGTGCTGCGCGCTGCGGGTATTCCGGCGCGTGTCGTGGCCGGGTATCAAGGCGGCGAACTGAACCCCGACGGGCACTACCTGACCGTGCGCCAGTTCGACGCGCATGCGTGGGTCGAATACTGGCAGCCGGGTATCGGCTGGCGCAGTGTCGACCCCACCGCAGCAGTTGCACCGCAGCGTATCGAACAGGGCTTGGAGCAAGCGCTGGCAGCAGACGAAGCCTTTCTGCAGGAGTCGCCCTATTCAGCGTTACGCTATCGCAATGTGCCTTGGGTCAACGCCATACGCCTGAGCTGGGATAACCTCAACTATGGCTGGCAGCGTTGGGTGCTGGGCTATCAGGGACAACAGCAGTTACAAATTCTCGGCCGTTGGTTTTCTGGCTTCCAAGCGCCGGTTTTCGTCCTGGGAACCCTGTTTTCACTGGGGCTGGTGGCGTTATGGCTGTTCAAACCCTGGCAACGCGAAAGCGACTCGCAGCTGCGCGTGTTCAACGCATTTGAACGCTTGCTCGCCCGTCATGGTCTGCGTCGTATGCCGGGTGAAGGCGCTGACGCATTCTGCCGCAGAGCGGTGCTGTATTTTCCGCAGCATGCCGAGGCCATCGAAGCTTTCATCCGCGAATTTCAGGCGCAGCGCTACGCCGGGCGGCTGGCTTCGGCCAGCCGCTTGAGGCATGCATTAAGCACGTTGCGTCGTCGTCTGCCATGGAGGTTGTCAGCCGTCAGGGACAGGCATTCATGAATGAGTGTGTCGAAGGGGAATTGCATGCCTTCAATGGTGGATCATCTGGTGGCCGAGGTGCTGGCGCTGGATGTCAAATTGCTCGCGTGCCAGGCACGCCTTGCGGTTTCGACGGACAGCGAAGCGCTGCATGATTTGCGTACCACCGTGCGTCGTCTGCGTAGCGTACTGCGGCCCCTGCGGGAAAACCCGGCTGCCGCAGAACTGGAAGAGGCCGCAAAAGCGGTAGGGCAACTGACCACGCCTTTGCGTGACATGCAGGTGCTCGCCGCGTTTCTTGAAGAGCAGGGCCTGAACGAGGCCGCTTTCAAGCGCAACCAGTACTTGGGAAATGCCTGCCCCAGGGTTGCGACGTCGCCTGAACTGAGCCGCCTGCTCAAGCTGATCGACCAATTCCCGGAGCTACTGCGTTTGCAACAGCGTCAGGGAATGTTGCGCGGCCTGCGCAAGACCATCGAAAAGCGCATGGACAAACAATGGAGCAAGCTACGTGTGGCCATCGCCGAGCCTGGGCATGATCGGCATGACCTGCGCCTGTTGATCAAACGCGTGCGTTACGCCGCCGAAGCGTACCCGGAACTCAGCCACCAGCCGAAAAACATGCAGGCCCGGCTCAAGGCCGCACAAGGCGAGCTGGGCGACTGGCATGATCATTTGCAATGGCTGGCGCAGGCTGCCGAGCAGCCGGATCTGGCGCCGTGCATTGCGGGTTGGCAGATCGGCATCGTGCGTGCCGAGCGCAAGGCCGAGGCGTCGCTCAAGCGGCTGGCCAAAGCCTGTTTCTAAGGCAGTGGCTTTTTTATGAAATAGGTCATTCAGGCCGCAATAATGGCCAATATGCGGCATGTCGTTGACTAAGAGGATGGTTATCATCCATCCACTTGTATGTCGACTTGCTGGAGTAAGCATGACCTTTTCCGAATTGATCGAGGCGGTGCGTCGCGACCCGCGTGCTGTCACGATCCCTGCCGAATGGTCCCAGGGGCGCGCCTGCTTCGGCGGGTTGATGGCGGCGCTGACCTATGAAGCGATGCGTGCCGAGGTGCCGGAAGGGCGCCCGGTTCGCTCGCTGGCGATTACCTTTGTCGGGCCGGCCGAGCCGGGCGTGTCGATTGCTTTTGACGTTGAAATTCTGCGTCACGGCAAGGCTGTCAGTCAGGTATCGGGGAGCGCCATGCAGAACGGTCAGGTGATGACCTTGATACAAGGCAGCTTCGGCGCGCCTCGTGAGTCGATGATTGCGGTTGCAGCAGAGGCCGCGCCAGTGCTCAAGCCGGTAGAACAATGCCCGGAGCTGCCTTTTGCCAGGGGCGTGATGCCCGACTACTTGCGTTTCATGGACATTCGTTGGGCGCTGGGCGGCATGCCATTCAGCAATACCCCGTCACCGGCAATTGGTGGTCATGTTCGTTTTCGTGATGAGGCGCATGCCAGCCCCATGAGCGAGGCCCATATTCTGGCGCTGGTCGACACCTGGCCGCCTGCGGTATTGCCGCACCTCAACAAGCCCGCACCGGGCAGTTCGCTGACCTGGACCATCGAATTCGTCCAGCCACAGCCATTGCTCGATACGCTGCAATGGTGCAGTTATCGCGCAGTCATCGAACACGCCCGGGATGGCTATGGTCACACCGCAGCAGCGTTGTGGAGCCCCGACGGCGAACTGATCGCAATCAGCCGCCAGACGGTGACGGTGTTTGGCTGACTGACAAGGCAGGTCAATATTTGCGGGCGGAGCGGGCGGCGTCCTTGCGCTGAAAACCCAGCGCAGCCAGCAGGCCGATAATGCCGATGGCAATCGATGGCAGGCTCTCGGAGAACAGGCCGTTGAGTATCAGCAGGGCCGCCAGAATGAACAATGGTACGGCAATCAGGTACATGGCCAGGCTGGCCGAGTGCTCCTGATTGTCGTTGTTGTCACGCCATTGATTGAGCTGCAGATCGGAAAGTGGCTTGTTCATGCTGCGGTCCTCTTAAAGATAGCGCTTGTTCAGGACGGTGCGTAAAGCGCCGTTCAATGCCTGAAGCATAGGCCCGCTTGCTGATCGCTGACGACTCAAGCCTGTCTATCGCCGCGATAGCCTGTTACAACTTGAGCTGGCCGATTGCAGCATTCAACTCGCCCGCCAGCGTGGCGAGTTCGTCACTGGTGCTGGCCGAGTCCACGGTCTGCACCACCGTGCGTTCGGTGACATCGCGGATACTCACCACCGCACGGTTCATTTCCTCGGCCACCTGACTTTGCTGCTGCGCGGCGACGGCAATCTGCGTATTGCTTTCGCGCATCTGTGCCACGGCACCGGCAATGGCCGCCAGCGCTTCGCCCGCTTCCTTGGCCTGCTGCACGCATTCATCGGCCTTGAATGAGCTCTCCTGCATGAAATCCACCGCATCGCGGGTGCCGCTTTGCAGGGTCGAAACCATTGTGGTGATTTCATCGGTCGAGGTCTGCACCCGTTTGGCCAGATTGCGCACTTCGTCGGCTACCACGGCAAAGCCGCGACCCATTTCCCCGGCGCGTGCGGCTTCGATGGCGGCATTCAGGGCCAGCAGGTTGGTCTGTTCTGCAATGCTGTGGATCACGTTGACCACGCCGTTGATCTTCTGGCTGTCCTGGGCCATGCGCTGGATCATTTCGGCGGTCTGTTGCACGCCGCTGGAGAGCCCGGCGATGGATACCTGCACGCGGTCGACCACTTCCTTGCCACTGCCCGCCAACGCGTCGGCGGTCTGCGACTGGTCGCGTGTGGCCGTGGCGTGCTGGGCAATGTGATGGACCGTGGCGGTCATCTCGTTGATTGCCGTGGCTACCTGATCGGTTTCGCTTTGCTGACCGAGCATGCCCTGGCGCACATCCTTCATGCCCGCAGCCAGATGCGCGGCACCCTGATCGAGTCGGCCTGCGGTTTGCGAAACTGTATTGACCACCCGCTGATACCCGGCCTGCATGGCATTGAACGCCTTGGCCATCTGCCCGACCTCATCGTCACTGCGGTTAGGCACGCGGGCCGCCAGATCGCCGCTTTTTTCGACGTGCAGCATCACATCCTTGAGCGCGTTGAGCTGGCTGAGCAGAAAACGGATCAGCAGTTGCGAGGCGCAGAGCATCAACAGCATCAGCACGAAAACCGCGGCTGCGTAATGGCTGAAGCGATCTTGAAATACCTGCAGGAAGGTCGGAGCAAAAGCCAGCACCGCGACCTGCTGGCCGGTGCTATGGGTGAAGATCTGCGCGCCGCCCAGTAGTCTGTCGTTGGCTGGTTTATTCAGCGCAACCCAGTCGCGGGCGTCAGCCAGTTCCGGCAGCGCGAGGGTATTGAAGGTCGGTGTCTGACCTTTGTTGTAAGTCAGCAACGTATCACTGGCGGGCAGCACTGCGTCGGCAGGCCACGCGGCCAGCAAGCGGGCCTGAGCTTGCGCTGCCTGACGTGACGTATCTACTCGTGCCTGCTGTTCTGCTTGCATGGCGTAAAGCACCAGCAACAGGGTTGTGACGAAGGCGACCGCATTCACGGCCCAGAATTTATATTTCAGTGACAGGTTGCCAAGCCATGAGCCCATGAGCGGTCTTCTTTGATGGTCGTGTGAGGTAGCAGCAAGATGCCATCACGATGCCTCAGCCAACAAAGAGACCCTTGATGCGGGTCAAGGAAGCTGCAGATTTTCGCCGGTTATCTGTTCCAGGGTGGGTAAATCGAAAAACTCCCGCGCGCAGGCCGTGCTGTGACGGGCGAGATCTTCCTGGCTTTCGCCCCGGTGCAAAGCCACTTCGCGCAAGACTTCCGGCAGGTAAGCGGGTTCGTTGCGGCCATTTTTCGGCTTCGGGCGCAGGCTGCGTGGCAGAAGATAAGGCGCATCGCTTTCCAGCATCAGCCGGCCGCGAGGAGTATTGCCCACCAGCGGGTGCAGATGCGTGCCGCGTCGCTCATCGCAGATCCAGCCGGTGATACCGATGTGCAGGTCGAGGTCCAGATAACTGAACAGCGCGGCGCGTTCGCCAGTAAAGCAGTGCACCACCGCAGCCGGCAGACGGTCGCGGTAGTCACGCAGAATCTCCAGTAGGCGCTGGTTGGCGTCACGTTCATGCAGAAACACCGGCAATTGCAGTTCCACCGCCATGGCCAGGTGCGCTTCAAGAACCTTTTCCTGCTGCGGACGAGGCGAGAAGTCGCGATTGAAATCCAGGCCGCATTCACCCACGGCGCGAACGCGATTTTCCTTGAGCAGGGCATGCAACTGTTTCTCGGTGTCACCGGTCCAATCGCTCGCCGAGTGCGGGTGGATGCCTGCCGTGCAGAACAGGCGTTGCGCGCTTTCATCCAGCTCGTGACACAGCTGCAAGGCGTGTTCGCTGCCCTCGACGCTGGTGCCGGTCACCACCAGTTGCTCGACGCCTGCGGCATAGGCGCGATCGAGTACCGCCTGTCGTTGCGAGGCGAAGCTTGCGTTGGTCAGATTGACGCCGATGTCGATGAGTTGCATGGTGCTACCTCCAGCTGAAGGCTGTCGAGCATACCAGAGCTCCGGCCACAATAAGAAAACGCTGGGTATTCAAGCGATTGAGCCGGATGGTTCAACGATTTCCTTCGCTGTTCGATGCTGCTGCGTGACCTCAAGATTTCCTTTTTCCTGTTTTTTTTCCGGCGTTGCCCTGGGGAAGTGAATGATCCGATCCGCGCTTGTGTCTTTTATGTGTCTGTTGGCGCTGCTGCCGCTGCAGGTTTCTGCTCGTCAGACTGGCCCACAGGCCGTGCAGCACAACGCGCAGGTGCGCGATCTGCCTGCCATTCGCAGCAGCAAGGTGCTGCGCGTGCTGGTCAATCAAAGCCGCAACAGCTCAGGTGACGTCAAGGGTCAGGAAATCGGCATCGAATATCATCGCCTGCAAGCCTTCGAACAGTACCTCAACAGCCATTCGCGCGGCGCTCAGAAGGTCACACTCAAAGTCATACCCAAGGCCAAGAACCAGTTACTGACAGCGTTGCAGCGCGGCGAAGGCGATATGATCGCGCCTGGCGAACTGCTTGATGTCAGCGAAGCCAAAGGTGTTCAGGCCAGTGCGCCGATCATTCATGATGTGCCTCTGGTGCTGGTCGGCACGCGTGGCCAGCGCAACGTACGGCGTGTGGAGCAACTGTCGGGACATACACTGAGCCTGCCCACCGGCAGCGCGGCCGACGAGGCCCTGCATCAGGTCAATCGGCAACTGGAGCTGCGCAAGCTGCCGCTGGCCAAGATCGAATGGGTCGACCCTAGCCTGGCAGTCGAAGATGTGCTGGAGATGGTCCAGGCCGGTATTTACCCGATGACACTGGTCGAGCAGCCTATTGCCGAGCGTTGGGCGAAGATCATGCCCAAGTTGCGTATCGAGCGCGGCCTGACCTTGCAGACCCACGGCGACATCAGCTGGTTTGTACGTGACAACGCAACCCAGCTGCGGGCCAGTATCGATGATTTCCTCAAAGGCTATAAACCTTCGGCTCAGCAGGATCAGGTGCTCGCCAAGGCTTACAAAAACACCTACAAGGTCAACAACCCGCTGGTACGCAACAACCTGCAACGTCTTGAGCAACTGCGTCCGATGCTGCAACGCCACGCCGATGCGCAGGGTATGGACTGGCTGGACCTCGCTGCCCTGGCGTTCAAGGAGTCGAAGCTCGACCCGGCAGCCAAGGGCAGTGGTGGCGCGACAGGGCTGTTGCAGATCACTCCGTCGGCGGCAAAAAGCGTCGGAGTACCGAGCATTCAGAGCGCTGACGACAACATCCGTGCAGGTTCGCGTTACATGGCGCTGATCCAGCGCAAGTATTTCTCCAGCAGCCGAGTCAACGAGCGCGAGCGTATGGCGTTTGTGATGGCCGCCTACAACCTGGGGCCGGAGCGTGTGCAAGGCATGCGAGAGGAAGCGCGGCGGCGCGGGCTCAATCCAGATCAGTGGTTTTTCCAGACCGAGCGCGTGGCAATGGAGCAGGGCGGTGCCAACGTCGTTGCGTTCGTCAACAGCGTGAACAAGTATTACCTGGCATTTGATCGCGAGCGAGACTCGCTGGAAAAGAGTGGGCCGAAAACCGCCTTAAAACGCTAATCATCGACTTATTGGATTGTTACGTGCTGTTATTTGCGGTTTTCACATAAGTAAATTTGATTATGATGGCGCCACTTTCACTTAATCAATCCCGGAAATTACCCACATGAACACAATGATCAAATCGGTTCTCAACACTCGCGCCGGTTACGGCCTTACCCTGTTGCGCGTTATTGTCGGTATTGCCTTTATCGCTCACGGCAGTCAGAAGCTGTTCGGGGCCTTCGGCGGTTATGGCCTGGAAGGCACTGCGCAGTACATGGAAAGCCTGGGCCTGACACCGGGTTATCTGATGGCGCTGATGTCTGGCAGCGCCGAGTTCTTTGGCGGTCTGGGCCTGCTGTTGGGGCTGCTGGCTCGTCCGGCTGCGGTAGTGGTGATCCTGTTGTTGCTGGTAGCGATCTTTACCGTGCATATCCATAACGGTTTCTTCATGGCCGATTCTGTTGAAAAAGTCGGCTTTGAATTCCGCGGGAGAAAAGTACGCGCCTTAGATTGAAATCTGAATTTTTGGCAGACCGTTCAGCACTCAGAGTTCACGTAGCCGCGTGCAACTGAGGTGTTTTCATCATCAATATTCGAGTGTTTCGGGAAAGCCGACTTTTTCAACACAATCGGCCAATAACGGTTATGAGTATGCGCTGGCGTTGCTCGGCGGCGCTCTGGCAGTGCTTATCGAAGGTGCAGGCAAGTTGTCGCTGGACCGCGTCATCTCCCGATAACCGGCTATGCTTGTCCTGCAAGGCCCGCTTCTGGCGGGCCTTGTGCGTTTGCAGGCTCGCGTCACGGATGACAATTGACAATGAATGGGGCGTTTCTCTAGGATGCGTGCTCAAGCGCCGATTTAACAACTACTTGCGGGGCGCCTGGCAAGGCTCAGGTCTTGTCGAGATACCGCTAAAACGTTGGTTCGGTGTTGCCTCTCACCGCTGCCCAGCGGATCTTGCGAGGCAGAGATATAACCATGAACAACCTGCGCCCCCTCATTCGTCTTTCCCCTATCAGCACGGCCTTGTCACGCAAGAACCCGAAAATCCTTCTGAGCGGCTCTCATCAGCCTACGCTGTTGCGCTATCTCGATGGCTGGCCTCGTCGGGGCGCTGGTAACTGTGCGTTTCTAATTCAGTTTGTCGATACGAACTCGTCGTTGAGCCACTTTGGCAACGATGAGTTCGACCTGGCGGTGGTGCAATCGTCGCAGGCTGACGACGTCGAGCAGCTCATTTGTGAGCTGACGCGTATTGCCCGTCAGGGCCTGATTACGCTGGGTTGAAACAGCGGACGTATTCAATTGGCATAGAAGGCATATTGCTGGCCCCCGGCCTGTGAACTGACAGGCAAAATCGCCGCCTTATCAAAGGATTAGGTGGTTTCCGCATGCGTTTGGTCTATTGTGCTCTGGCGTGCCTGACGCTTTCCGGGCTGGCTTTTTCCGTTCAGGCCAGAAACGCGACGGAGAACGAGCGTTATCTTTGTCGCTGGGGCTCGACCATTGCCAGTGGTGCGCAGGCTTCCAAGCTGTCAGGCGTTACCCGTTACGGGGCGCGGCAAAAGCTGCAGGCGCGCAAGTTCGCCAAACAGTGGATGCGACCCATGGCATTGCGTATCACCGAGCAGACCTACGACAGCGAGTCGCGTTTGAAGCCTGATGCTGTCAGCAAGGTGTATTACGACGGCTGCATCCAGCATGAGGTGGCGCGTCGCTGACTTTTTATGCCTGTCGAACTGATTTTTGCAGGGCTGGAGAAACGTCTTGAGTACAAAGATCATCACCAGGGGCGGGCATGAAGCCCTGAAGAAAGAACTCGATTACCTGTGGCGAGAGCACCGGCCTGACATTACTCAAAAGGTCGCCTGGGCAGCGTCGTTGGGTGATCGCAGCGAGAACGCGGATTACCAGTACAACAAGAAACTGCTGCGCGAGATCGACCGGCGCGTGCGCTACCTGCGCAAGCGCCTTGAAGACATGCGTGTCGTCCAGTATTCGCCGGAGCAGGAAGGGCGAGTGTTCTTCGGTGCCTGGGTCGAGATCGAGAACGAAGCGGGCGACCTCAAGAAATTTCGCATTGTCGGGTATGACGAGATCTACGGGCGCAACGATTACATCTCCATCGACTCGCCCATGGCGCGCGCCCTGTTGAAGAAGGAAGAGGGCGATGAGGTGCTGGTCAACACGCCGGAAGGCGAAAAGCTGTGGTTTGTGAATTCGATTGTTTATGAGCAGTGAGGCCGGACGCACAGCGTCGTGGTCCGGCCAGTCGCGCTCAACCCTCGCGCAGTACGGTCAACGGGCTGACGTTCAGTGCGCGGCGCGTGCCGAATATGCCAGCGCCACCCACCAGCAGGGCACCGATTACCGGCAGCAGCAATAGCCACGGATGCGGCTGCCATTCCAGTGAGAAGGCGTAGCGGTACAGCACGAAGCTCACCAGCTCACAGCCCAGCGCCGCCAGCACGCCGCTGGCAGCCCCCAGCAAACCGAATTCGATGCGCCGTGACTTGATCAGCAGTGCTCGCTCTGCGCCGAGTGCACGCAGCAGCGCGCCCTGACGGATGCGTTCGTCCAGGGTCGCCTGCAACCCTGAGAACAGCACGGCAATACCGGCCGCCAGCACAAACAGCAGCACGAATTGCACGGCCAGCGTGACCTGATCAAGAATACTGCGCACCTGCGCCAGCAAGGCCTCCACTCCCAGAATACTGATCGACGGGTAGGCCCGCGAAAGCTCGACAATCTGTTTGTCCTGGCCAGGCGGCAAGTAGAAGCTGGTCAGGTAAGTGGTGGGCAAATCAGCCAGAGTGCCGGGCTGGAAGATCATGAAGAAGTTGGGCTGGAAGGTATCCCAGTTCACGTCCCTCAGACTGGTGACTACGGCTTCGCGCGTCAGGCCACCGACAATGAAGCTCAGGCGGTCGCCCAGCTTGATCTTCAGGCTTTCGGCCAGCTTGGTCTCGATCGATACCCCGGGCGTCGCGTCGCTCTGGCCTGAGGCCGGCAGCGCCTTCCACCAGTTACCGGCAGTCAGGGTATTGCCTTCGGGCAAATCGGCGGCCCAGGTCAGACTCAGGTCGCGGCGAGTGGCGTTTTCACCACGCGAGTCCTTGGTCACGAAGTTGCCCACCGGTTCACCGTTGATGCTGGTCAGACGTCCCGGCACTACCGGGTAGAGCGGAGCCGAGTGGGTGGACAGCTTGCTCAGGGTCTGGGCGAAGTTTTCTTTCTCTGATGGCAACACATTGAGCACGAAATAGTTTGGTGCGTCCTTGGGCAGCTGGTTTTGCCAGGTGTCGAGCAGTTCACCGCGCAGCAGCGCGATCAAACCCATCGACAGCAGGATCAGGCCGAAGGCCAGAGATTGACCGGCAGCGGCCAGCGGGTAACGCAGCAGTTGCCCCAGGCCCAGCCGCCAGGGCAGCGACGCACCGGCCAGTAGGCGGCGCAGGCTGTTAAGCGCCAGCAGCAACAGGCTGCCCAGTATCAGCGCGGCGACGACGCCACCGCCCAACAGGGCAAAGGTCAGCACCAGGTCCAGGCTCAGGCGCCACATGATCAGGCCCAGCGCGAACAGCGCCGCGCCATACACGAGCCATGAGCTGGCGGGGATCGGCAGCATGTCACGGCGCAGCACGCGCAGCGGCGGCACGCGACCCAGTGCTGCCAGCGGTGGCAGGGCGAAACCGGCCAATGCCACCAGCCCGGTGCCCATGCCTGCCAGCGCAGGCAAAAGGCCGCCCGGAGGTACGGCGGCCGGCAATAGATTTTGCAGCAGTGCAAATAACCCCAATTGCGCCAGCCAGCCCAGCAGCGCGCCGCTCAGGCTGGCCAGCAGGCCGATGATCGCCAGTTGCAGGCTGAACAGGGTCATGGTCTCGCCGCGTGACAGGCCCAGACAGCGCAGCAGGGCGCTGGCATCGAAGCGCCGTGCGGCAAACCTGGATGCCGAAAGCGCCACGGCAACGCCCGCCAGCAGTACGGCCACCAGGCTCGCCATATTCAGATAACGTTCAGCCTTGCCCAGCGCGCCACCAATCTGCTGACTGCCATCGCGGGCGTCCTTGATTTCCTGATGCGGTTCCAGAGTCGGCTCGATGGCTTTACGGTAGGCGGCCAGCGCTTCGGGCGGGCCGCTCCACATTTCCCGGTAACTGACTCGGCTGCCCGGTTGCACTACGCCGGTAGCGGCGAGATCCTGGAGATTGATCATCACCCTCGGGGTCAGGCTGTAGAAGTTGCCCGCACGGTCTGGCTCGTACGTCAGTACCCGAGTCAGTTTCAGGGGTTTCGAGCCGACGTCGATATCATCACCGACCTTCAGATCAACGGCTGGAAACAGTCGCGCCTCGGCCCAGGCTTCACCGGGCCTGGGGCCGCTGCCAGCCTGCTCGGTCTGATACAGGTCCGCAGCGCTTTTAAGCTCGCCGCGCAGTGGGTAAGCGTCATCCACTGCTTTGATGCTGGACAGTTGGATACCGGCATCGGTGGCGATCACGCTGGAAAAGATCACGATCTGCGCATGCTTGAGTTGCAGGCGCTTGCCTTCCTCGACCTGCTCGGCGCGCGCCGGGCTGGAACCCTCCAGAATCAGATCAGCGCTAAGAAACTCGGTTGCCCGCAACAGCATTGCGCCGTTCAGGCGCGCGCCGAAATAACCGATGGCGGTGCTGGCAGCCACGGCTACCAGAAGGGCAAAGAACAACACCCGCAACTCTCCGGCGCGTGCATCGCGCAGCAGTTGGCGGGCGGCGAGGCTTAGCAGACGGGCAAAAGGCAAACGTGCCATCAAGGCTCCAGCGGGGCGACCAGTCGGCCCCCTTCAAGACGGATCAGGCGGCGGCAGCGATGCGCCAGACGCTCATCGTGAGTCACCAGCACCAGCGTGGTGTTGCGCTCCTTGTTCAGTTCGAACAGCAGGTCGCTGATACGCTCGCCAGTGTGGCTGTCCAGGTTGCCGGTGGGTTCGTCGGCAAACAGTACGTCCGGGTCGGCGGCAAACGCGCGGGCGATGGCGACCCGTTGCTGTTCGCCTCCAGACAACTGACGAGGCGTGTGGGTCAGGCGCTGGCCAAGGCCTACGCGCTCAAGCAGGTCGCGAGCCTTTTCGCGGGCGTCCTTGCGGCCTTCAAGCTCCATCGGCAGCATGACGTTTTCCAGCGCATTGAGGCTGTCGAGCAACTGGAATGACTGAAATACAAAACCGACGTGCTCGGCGCGTACTCTGGCGCGCTGGTCTTCATCCAGCTCACTCAGGTTGCGGCCCGAGAGGATGACCGAACCGGAGCTGGGCAGGTCAAGCCCGGCAAGCAAGCCGAGCAGGGTGGATTTGCCCGAACCGGATGCACCGACGATGGCCAGTGTGTCGCCCTTGTTTAGTTCCAGGGAGAGTTCGTGCAGGATGGTCAGGTCACCTTCGGTGCTGGGGACTACTTTGCTGAGGCTTTGGGCACTGAGAATACTTTCACTCATGGAGAATCCGATGCGTGCGTTGTTTTTAAGTGCTGGCCTGGGGTTACTGCTGCTGTCACAGGGCGCGTTGGCGGGCACGGTATTGATCGTTGGGGATAGTATCAGTGCGGCTTTCGGACTGGATACCCGCGTGGGGTGGGTCAGCCTGCTGGAGCAGCGTCTGAGCAAGGAGGGATTCGACGACAAGGTGGTCAATGCGTCGATCAGTGGCGACACCAGTGCCGGGGGCCAGGCGCGTTTGCCTGCGCTGCTTGCAGAGCATAAGCCGGAACTGGTTATTCTCGAATTGGGTGGCAACGACGGACTGCGTGGCCAGCAGCCCGCTCAATTGCAACAAAACCTTTCATCGATGATCGACAGCTCTCGGGCAGCCGGTGCGAAAGTGTTGCTGCTGGGCATGCAGATACCGCCCAACTACGGGCCGCGTTACACCAACGCGTTCAAAGAGGTTTACAGCAACCTGGCCGAGCAGAAAAAAGTCCCGTTTGTGCACTTCTTTCTGGAAGGTGTGGGCGGAGTGCCCGAACTGATGCAGGCTGATGGTCTGCATCCGGCGGCGGCTGCTCAGGGCAAGTTGCTGGAAAATGTCTGGCCGAGCCTGAAACCGCTGCTTTGAGGCTTTCCCGGACGGGGGCTTTCGGCTAATGTGGCGCCCCCGATCTGGAGCCCCCCATGCCGCGTCCCGCCTGGTCCCTGTATGCCTATCAAATGCTTGAGCCCCATGAGCAGCTGGATCTGTTCGCCTGTCAGGAAGTGCGCGTCCATCTGATTGCTCGCCAATTGGAGCTGGGCGGCTCGATCGACCGGACGTTGTGTGGCACGTTGTTGCCTGCCCAGCCGCAGATGCGCGCCGTCGAACTGCAAGCCATGCGCGATGAGCGCCTTTGCCCGCTGTGCAAGGCCATCATGGATGCGCAGCGCAGGGGCATGAATCCGATCTGGCCTGAACTCTAGCTGTCGCCGAAACGCGCCGGTCAGGCGCAGATATCCCCGATCCGGCAAGTGCCGGTGTACACTTCAGTTGTTGTTTCCATCTCTATAGTCGTTACCCGAAGGATCTTCCCGGATGTTGTCGCGCATTCCAGCCGTTACCCGCTGTCTGTCGCTTGCTGCTCTGTGCGCGGCGAGCTCTGTCCATGCTCTGGAATTTCCGTTGCCGCCGCCCGGCGAGGACATCGTGGGCCAGGTGCAGGTCATCAAGGCCAAATACGAGGACACCTTTGCCGATCTGGGCACAAAATACGATCTGGGTTATCTGGAAATGATCGCGGCCAACCCTGGTGTTGACCCCTGGTTGCCGGGTGCAGGCAAGGACATCGTGCTGCCGACCCGCTTCATTCTGCCGCCGGGCCCGCGCGAAGGGATAGTCATCAACCTTGCCGAGTACCGCATGTATTACTACCCCAAAGGGCAGAATGTCGTGCACACCTATCCGCTGGGTGTCGGTCGTGAAGGCTGGGGTTCGCCCATCGGGGTGACCAAGGTAACGGCCAAGACGCCAAACCCGACCTGGACGCCACCTGCCTCGATCAAGGCCGAGCATGCTGCCGACGGTGATCCGCTGCCTGACGTAGTGCCTGCCGGTCCGGATAACCCGCTGGGGCCGTTCAAATTCGGTCTTGGGCTTTCCGGCTACCTGATCCACGGTTCGAACAAGAAGTTCGGTATTGGCATGCGCACCAGTCATGGCTGTTTCCGCATGTACAACAACAACGTGCTGGAACTGGCCGACATGGCTCCGGTCGGTACGACCGTGCGAATCATCAGCGAGCCCTACAAATTCGGCATCAGTGGCGGCAAGGTTTACCTTGAAGCACACACACCGGTCGATGACCTGGGCAACCCTTCGGTGGTCGACAAGCACACTGCGGTCATCAATGCACTGCTCAAACGTGACGACCTGGCCAACAACCTGCGCATGAACTGGGACGTAGTACGTGATGTGGTCGCGGCCGAAGACGGCATGCCGGTGGAAATCGCAGAACCGGGCAAAGCGCCTGCGAGTGCTGAAGAGCCTGTGATTTTTCAGTAGTCCAACCTGTTCGCGCGCCAATGCTATGCCTTACACAACGGTTCTGCGAAATCAGGCGAATGACCATCGTGCCTACGCTCCGCGTGGGAATGCAGTTCGTGACGCTCCGCGTCACATCTGTGCTGCCGCACAACATCCACGCCTTACGCGCAGCCGCTGCCAGAGCAGTGCTTTTCAACCGCGATGGCACTGACGACGCAGAGTGCGACCTTAGTGACGGCTGAGCCCTGACGCTGATCCGGGGGATGCGAGGCAGGACGCCGAGCAAGCCGCACCGGGCCAAGGATGGCCCGTTGCGGCGGCCCCCGGATCAGTGACAGGGCGAAGGAACCCGACGAAGTCGGGCCGGAAACAGGAGCGAGGACTTTGCCTACTTTGGTCCCTCAAAGTAGGGCGCCGTAAGGGCGCAAAGGTGACCTGAGCTAGAAACATATATCACTGATGTCTCGGAACCGCCGTGTGACGCAGAGCGTCACGAACTGCATTCCCACGCGGAGCGTGAGGAACGAGCGGCGTTTGGGATAACAAAGGTGACCTGAGTCGAACCCCGATCCACCTGACATCGCAGAACCGCCGTGTGACGCAGAGCGTCACGAACTGCATTCCCACGCGGAGCGTGAGGAACGAGAGGCGCCTGGGATAACAAAGGTGACCTGAGTCGAACCCCGATCCACCTGACATCGCAGAACCGCCGTGTGACGCGGAGCGTCACGAACTGCATTCCCACGCGGAGCGTGAGGAACGAGCGGCGTCTGGGATAACAAAGGTGACCTGAGTCGAACCCCGATCCACCTGACATCGCAGAACCGCTGTGTGACGCGGAGCGTCACGAACTGTATTCCCACGCGGAGCGTGAGGAACGAGCGGCGTCTGGGATAACAAAGGTGACCTGAGTCGAACCCCGATCCACCTGACATCGCAGAACCGCCGTGTGACGCGGAGCGTCACGAACTGCATTCCCACGCGGAGCGTGAGGAACGAGAGGCGTCTGGGATAACAAAGTCACCCAGTCAGATAACAGGCATAAAAAAAGCCGACCCGTTGCCGGATCGGCTTTCAATAATCCCGGGGGATTATTACTTGCGGCTAGCTTTGTCCAGCATGCGCAGAGCGCGCTCGTTGGCTTCGTCAGCAGTTTGCTGAGCTTTTTGAGCAGCAGCCAGAGCTTCGTCAGCCTTGCGGTAGGCTTCGTCGGCACGTGCTTGCGAACGAGCTGCTGCGTCTTCGGTAGCTGTCAGACGAGCTTCGGTTTCTTTGGATACGCTGCTGCAACCGGTAGCCAGAACTGCGGCCAGAGCCAGAGCAGAGAATTTCAGAACGTTGTTCATCGTGTTCACCTTCAAGGAATTTTGTTCAAATTAGTCATCTCTCGAAAATGAGAAAACGACCGGCGTACATAGTACCCATTGTTTGTAGTAAGTAAACGGACCCAGCGCAAGAAGCTGCTAAAATTCCCTGCTTTGAAAGTGTTCCGCGTTACTTCTCAAGCGTTCTGTACAAAAACTATCCACTTTCACTGGACCCCCCGCCCGTATCGGCGGTTCCTCGGGACTCGCTTGAACATCTGCAAAAACCTTACATATCTGACTGTCGGTCGGTGCATGGGCATTTCTAGGCGTTTTTAATCCGACTGCGCTTGAGCATATCCGGCAATGGTGCCTACTATCTGAATGTGATGTACGTCGAGATCGGCAATGCTCTTATCCGGTGTCGAAAACAGACACTGGGCGGCGTAGATGTTCCTTCGCCTGAAAAAGACCGGTAAGGTACGGGTCAAATTCCAAGACCCGCGAGGAGTAGCGATGAGCGAGGCGTTGTCCATCCACCATGACGAAGTCGGCCACCATTTCGAAATCATTATCGACGGCCACCGTGCCTACCTGACGTACATGGATCTCGGCAAGCAGACGCTGGATTTCTACCGGACCTTTGTGCCCGATGCCTTGCGTGGACGCGGTATAGCCGCCGCCCTGACCAAGGAGGCTCTGGACTATGCAGGCAGCATCGGCTACTCCGTCATACCGTCCTGCTCTTACGTCGAGCGATACATGGAACTGCATGACCTGCAGTCGCAGGCGGCCAAGCTCTGATACATCGAGTTTACTGACCGTCAGCATGAAAAACGCCGAGCATATGCTCGGCGTTTTCGTTGTTGCAGGTTAATCGGTCAGGCAGTTACTTGCGCTTGCGGGCGGGCAGTACAGCCTTGAGTTTCGCGTGCATGCTGCGCAGGGTTTTTTCAGTGCTTTCCCAATCGATGCAGGCATCGGTAATGGATACGCCGTACTGCAATTCCGACAGGTCCTTCTGAATCGCCTGACAGCCCCAGTTCAAGTGACTCTCGACCATCAGGCCGATGATCGATTCGTTGCCTTCCAGAATCTGGTTGGCGACGTTTTCCATCACCAGCGGCTGCAGGGCCGGGTCCTTGTTGGAGTTGGCGTGGCTGCAGTCGACCATGATGTTCGGGCGAATGCCGGACTTGTTAAGGGCCTGTTCGCACAGGGCGACGCTGACCGAATCATAGTTGGGCTTGCCATTGCCGCCGCGCAGTACGACATGGCCGTAGGCATTGCCCTTGGTGGTCACGATCGATACGCCACCTTCCTGATTGATACCGAGGAAGCGGTGCGGGCTCGAGACCGATTGCAAGGCGTTGATGGCAACGGTCAGACCGCCGTCGGTGCCGTTCTTGAAACCGACTGCCGACGACAGGCCGGAAGCCATCTCGCGGTGAGTCTGGGATTCGGTGGTGCGCGCGCCAATGGCCGACCAGCTGATCAGGTCCTGCATATACTGCGGGGAGATCGGGTCCAGTGCTTCGGTGGCGGTTGGCAAGCCCATTTCAGCCAGGTCCAGCAGCAACTGGCGACCGATGTGCAGGCCATCCTGGATCTTGAACGAGTCATCCAGGTACGGGTCGTTGATCAGGCCTTTCCAGCCCACGGTAGTACGTGGCTTCTCGAAATAGACGCGCATGACCAGATACAGCGTGTCGGACACTTCTGCCGCCAATGCCTTGAGGCGCTCGGCGTATTCCTTGGCTGCCTTCAGGTCGTGGATCGAGCAGGGGCCGATCACGATGAACAGGCGGTGATCATTGCCATCGAGGATGTTGCGAATCACCTCGCGGCCCTGGCTGACGGTGTGCAGGGCGGCGTCGGTCAGAGGGATGTCGCGCTTGAGCTGATCCGGGGTGATCAGAGTCTCGTTGGAGGCAACGTTAAGGTCGTCAATCGGTAAATCAGCCATCGTGTTACTCATCAGGTCGCGGGTACTGGCCGCCAACGGTACCCCGTGCGGCGGTGCCCAGCAGGTTTGAGCGCAGCGGGGAGCCGAACCTTAGCGCGTTATCGCGCTGTTCGACAATAAGTAAACGAGGTATCGGGCAGGTTACGGGTAACTGCCCGCCGGGCCGCGCTGCTGTATTGCAAGACAATCCGCTGCGACGGATAGTGTATGGCCCGAAATAACCTGACAGCCAAGGGAGAGGTCATGAGTGTTGATTCCCGTCGTCCGCGTGTCGGCGTTATAGGTACCGGTGCCATCGGCGGCTTTTACGGGCTGATGCTGGCGCGTGCCGGATACGACGTGCATTTTCTGCTGCGCAGCGAGTTTGAGGCGGTGGCGCGCGAGGGATTGCAGGTCAATAGTGCCGTGCATGGCGACTTGCATCTCAAGCCCGTTCAAGCCTATCGCTCGGCGGCTGACATGCCGCCTTGCGACTGGTTGCTGGTGGGCACCAAGAGCACCGGCAACGCCGCGCTGGGTCCGATCATCAGCCAGGCTGCTGCGCCGGACGCCAAAGTGTTGCTGCTGCAGAACGGTCTGGCCGTCGAAGATCAGTTGCGCAGCGTGCTGCCCGACAGCCTGCATATATTGGGCGGGCTATGTTTCGTCTGCGTCAACCGGGTTGCGCCCGGCGTCGTCGCTCATGAAGCCTTCGGCGCGGTCAGTATCGGCTATCACAGCGGCCCGGCAGGCGACGAAGCGAGCCGCATGGCGGTCGTCGAAGCCTGCTCGGAGCTGTTCAAGACGGCCGGCATCGACGCCCCTGTCATGGCTAATCTGCGGCAGGCCCGCTGGCAGAAGCTGGTCTGGAATGTGCCCTACAACGGTCTGTCGGCCTTGTTGCATACCAGTACCAGCCAATTGATGACCGACCCTGACAGTCAGGCATTGATCCAGGCGCTGATGGATGAAGTGGTGCAGGGTGCCCAGGCCTGTGGTCATGCCTTGCCGCCGGGTTTCGCGCAGCATCTGTTTACCGTGACCCAGAGCATGCCGGACTACAGGCCCAGCATGTATCACGACCTGGTCGAGAAGCGGCCACTGGAGCTTGAAGCCATTTACGCCCGGCCCCTCGCAGCCGCGCTTGCCGCAGGGTTTGACATGCCCCGCGTGCGGGCGCTTTATCAGGCACTGGCATTTATTGACCGTGCCAACCGCTCGGCAAACGAGGAATGATTCATGAAAGAGGCTGATGGCCATAAGCTTGTCCTGGCGATTTCATCGCGGGCGCTGTTCGATCTTCGCGACAGCCACGAGGTGTATATGGCCGACGGCGTGGAGGCCTACCGCAAGTATCAGATTGAGCACGAGGATGAGATTCTCGAACAGGGCGACGCTTTCCCGTTGGTTGAAAAACTTCTGAGCCTCAATGCCAGCCCGGACAGGGCGCGCGTGGAAGTGGTGCTGGTGTCGCGCAACAGCGCCGATACCGGCTTGCGGGTCTTCAACTCGATCCAGCATTACGGCCTGGACATCAGTCGTGCTGCCTTTGCAGGCGGACGCAGTCCTTATCCTTATCTGGCGGCGTTTGGCTGCCATCTGTTTTTGTCGACCCACGCCGAGGATGTGCGCAGCGCACTGGATGCCGGTTTTGCTGCGGCGACCATCCTTTCAGGCGGTGCGCGACGTGCAGCCAGCGCCGAGCTGCGTATCGCGTTCGACGGTGACGCCGTGTTGTTTTCCGACGAATCGGAGCGGGTTTACCAGAGCGGCGGCCTGGCTGCCTTTCAGGCCAGCGAGCGTGAGTCGGCGCGCGAGCCGTTGCGTGGCGGCCCCTTCAAGCCGTTTCTCGCCGCGCTCTACCAATTGCAGCGCGAGTTTCCCGACGCGAGCTGCCCGATTCGTACCGCGCTGGTCACGGCCCGCTCGGCACCTGCACATGAACGGGTGATCCGCACCTTGCGCGAATGGGACATTCGTCTCGACGAGTCGTTGTTTCTCGGCGGCTTGCAGAAGTCGGCTTTTCTTGAGGCATTTGCCGCCGATGTGTTTTTCGACGATCAGCCCGGTCACTGCGAAAAGGCGCGTGAAGTGGTGGCAACCGGACATGTTCCGCATGGCATCAGCAATGAATTAACGCCGCTTGCCGACGGCAGCTGAGAAGTCTGTCGTCGCAGCCGATGATGCGCTGCTACGCTGAGTCAATCTCCGCCATTCCGGTTGTTCGGGAGGTTGTATGGTTCGTTCGATGCTGTATGCCACAGACCTTGGTCTGTACGCGCCTTATGTAACGCAGCACGCGCTGGCGCTGGCTCGAACGTTCAACGCAGGGCTGTATGTAATCCATGTCGTTGAGCCGATGGGCCTGTTCGCCGAGTCGGTACTGCAGAGTCATCTCGGCGAGGAGGCGTTGAAAGAACTTCGTGGCAAGGGGGTCAATACGTTTCTGGACGCCATAGAGCAGCGAGTGCTCGATGGGTTTCGTGAGGAGCTGGGGGACGGCCACGCGGACCTCTCCCTGATCCGTACGATACGTGTCGTTCAGGGAGAACCTGCCAGTGTGATTATCGAGCAGGCGCACAAGCTGGAGGTGGATTTGCTGGTGGTGGGCAGTCACAGCCGCAGGATAGAAGAGGGCACATCGATAGGCCGAACGGCTGCCAGGGTCCTGCAATTTTCCGATGTGCCGGTCTACATGGTTCCGATGATGTTGAAAAAGGAGTGAGGGTAGGGAAAGGAAGGTTCAATTGGTGGTTTTAGTGAAATCGAGCGTGCGATCACCTTACAAAGGTGATAAAAAGTTCTAGAATTATTCGCCTCACCATTAATCCAGTTATATACCGTCGCTGATACCTATAGGGTTTATCTGCTTTGAGGGATACATATGAAGCTCCAACAACTGCGCTACATTTGGGAAGTGGCGCACCACGACCTCAACGTTTCTGCGACGGCCCAGAGCCTTTACACCTCCCAGCCAGGCATCAGCAAGCAGATTCGTCTGCTTGAAGACGAGCTGGGCGTCGAGGTTTTCGCCCGTAGCGGCAAGCACCTGACGCGCGTGACACCCGCAGGCGAGCGGATCATCACCACCGCAGGCGAGATTCTGCGCAAGGTCGAAAGCATCAAGCAGATTGCTCAGGAGTTCTCCAACGAGAAGAAGGGCACACTGTCGATCGCAACCACTCACACTCAGGCGCGTTATGCGTTGCCGTCGGTTATCAGTAATTTTATCAAGCAGTACCCTGACGTGGCCCTGCACATGCATCAGGGCTCGCCAATGCAGATCGCCGAAATGGCCGCTGACGGGACGGTCGATTTCGCTATTGCCACCGAAGCGCTTGAGCAGTTCAGCGATCTGGTAATGATGCCGTGCTACCGCTGGAACCGTTGCGTCGTTGTGCCACAGGGCCACCCGTTGACCAAGGTGCCCAAGCTCACCCTGGAGCTGCTGGCCGAGTACCCGATTGTGACTTACGTATTCGGTTTTACCGGCCGCTCCAAGCTCGATGAAGCGTTCAGTCATCGGGGACTGGTGCCCAAGGTCGTGTTTACGGCTGCGGATGCTGACGTGATCAAGACCTACGTCAGACTGAATCTGGGCGTGGGCATTGTTGCAAGGATGGCGGTCGACGAAGAAGTCGACAGCGATCTGGTGGTACTGGACGCCAGCGACCTGTTCGAGTCCAGCGTGACCAAGATCGCTTTCCGTCGTGGCACCTTCCTGCGTGGCTTTATGTGCGATTTCATCGAAAAGTTCGCCCCGCACCTGACCCGCGAAGTCATGGCCAAGGCGATTCAGTGCCACAACAAACAGGAAATGGAAGAGCTGTTTGCCAACGTCGAACTGCCGGTGCACTAGTAGCAGCGGCAAGCTTTTGGCTACAAGCCGGAGCCAGAGCCTTACGCGCTTTGACTTGAGGCTCGCAGCTTGAGGCTTGCCGCTCGCAACGTCAGTTGCGCGCTATCAGGTTGCCTGCATGCAGCCCGCATTCCTTCTGTGTGGCTTCTTCCCACCACCAGCGACCTTCGCGCTCGTGCTGGTTCGGCACTACCGGGCGGGTGCAGGGTTCGCAGCCGATGCTGATGAAACCGCGCTCGTGCAGGCTGTTGTAGGGCAGTTCCAGCATGCGGATGTAGCCCCAGATTTCTTCGCTGCTCATCTGCGCCAACGGGTTGAATTTGTACAGGGTGCGCTCGGCGGTCGAGAACGCGCTGTCGATTTCCAGTGCGGCAACGGCGCTGCGTGTGCCAGGGCTCTGGTCGCGGCGCTGGCCGGTGGCCCAGGCTGTGACGCCAGACAGTTTGCGGCGCAGCGGCTCAATCTTGCGTACGCCGCAGCATTCACCATGACCATCCCGGTAAAAGCTGAACAGGCCTTTTTCCTTGACGAAGGGTTCGAGCTTGCTCTGGTCCGGCGAGATGATTTCGATCTCGATCTTGTAGTGGTCACGGACCTGTTCAATGAAGCGATAGGTTTCCGGGTGCAGGCGCCCGGTGTCGAGACTGAAGACCTTGACGTTTTTGTTCAGTTTCCAGGCCATGTCTACCAGCACGACGTCTTCGGCGCCGCTGAAGGAGATCCATAGTTCATCACCGAAGTGTTCGAAGGCCAGTTTCAGAATGTCTTGTGCAGACTTGTTCGCATAGGTCGTCGCCAGTTCAGCGACGTCGAAAGGTTGGCTCATCAGGCGGCTTCCTAAAATGCAAGAGTGGCGCTTAAGCGCTCGTGATGGCGGCAATGGTAACAAAATCCGCTGTTCAGTGGCCGTTACCAGAGGCTAGAGTGCTGCCTGCGTTGATAGTCAAAGCCTTGAGGAGTGCGCTGTGGAAATTGCCTGTCTGGACCTGGAAGGTGTGCTTGTCCCGGAAATATGGATCGCCTTTGCCGAAAAAACCGGTATCGAATCACTGCGCGCAACCACTCGGGACATTCCCGACTACGACGTCCTGATGAATCAGCGCCTGCGTATTCTCGATGAGCACGGTCTGAAACTGTCGGACATTCAGGAAGTGATCGCCATCCTCAAGCCGCTGGAAGGTGCAGTGGAGTTCGTCAACTGGTTGCGCGAGCTTTTTCAAGTAGTGATTCTGTCCGACACCTTTTACGAGTTCTCGCAGCCGCTGATGCGCCAATTGGGGTTTCCGACCCTGCTATGTCATCGCCTGATCACCGATGAAACCGGCCGTGTCGTCAGTTACCAGTTGCGTCAGAAAGATCCCAAGCGTCAGTCGGTACTGGCGTTCAAAAGCCTGTACTACCGGATCATTGTGGCGGGCGACTCCTACAACGACACCACCATGCTGGGCGAGGCCGATGCCGGTATCCTGTTTCATGCCCCCGACAACGTGATCCGCGAGTTTCCGCAGTTTCCGGCGGTGCATACCTTTGATGAGCTGAAAAAAGAGTTCATCAAGGCGTCGAATCGGGATCTGGCGCTCTAGACGCAGGGCTTACACTTCTGGTTCCTGCGCAAGATCGGCGCGGAGCGTCCAGAAAGGCATGCCAACGCGGAGCATTGGCACGATAGTCGGAGCGAGGTAGGCGTATCGCGCAGGATCTCAGAGCGCCTCAAGCGTTTTCAGCAGCACGCGGACCTTGGTGAAGGTTTCCTGATATTCAGCCTCGCAGCTGGAGTCCGCCACAATGCCGCCGCCGCCCCAACAGGAAATGCGCCCATCCTTGACCAGCAAGCTGCGGATGGCGATTGAACTGTCCATTTCGCCGCGTACGTCCAGGTACATCAACGAGCCGCAATACAGGCTGCGTCGGGTCGGTTCCAGTTCGTCAATGATCTGCATGGCGCGGATCTTCGGCGCGCCGGTTATGGAGCCGCCAGGGAAGCTGCCCGCAATCAGGTCCAGTGCATCGTTGCCAGCGGCCAGCTCCCCGGTCACGCTGCTCACCAGATGATGCACATTGGGGTAGCTTTCCAGGCTGAACAGCTCAGGGACCTTTACCGAACCGATTCTACAGCTGCGGCCCAGGTCATTGCGCAGCAGGTCGACAATCATCAGGTTTTCAGCGCGGTCCTTCTCGCTGGCCAACAGCTCGTTGGCGAACGCGGCATCCTCTGTGGCGTCCGGGCTGCGCGGCCGCGTGCCTTTGATGGGGCGGGTTTCGACCTGTCTGGCGCTGACCCGCACGAAGCGTTCCGGAGAAAGGCTCAGGATTGCATCGTGCCCCGGCAGGCTCAGGTAACCGGCGAACGGCGTCGGGCAAGCCGCTCGCAGTGCACAATAAGCGGCCCACGGGTCGCCCGTACACTGCGCCTGAAAACGTTGCGCGAAGTTGACCTGATAACAGTCACCCGCCTGGATGTAGGCCTGAATATGTTCGAAAGCCTGTCGATAGTGATCCGCGCTGATGCTGGCCTGAAACGGCTGGCTGAGGCGGAACTCCGTGTGCGGCTCAGGGATATAGACAGAGAACAGATCAATCAGCCGTTTGCGCTCGCTTGCGTGTAGGGACGGGTGAAAAATCAGCTGACTGGTCTGCTCCTGATGATCACTGATCAGCGCCCAGGCGTAGAGCCCCAGGCGCGCTTCGGGCAGTTGCAGGTCGTCGACGGCTTCATCCGGCAGCGGTTCTAGGCGTCGACCGAACTCGTAACCCAGATAACCGATCAGGCCGCCAGCGAAGGGCAGTTCGCACCCGTCAGGCAATTGCGCTGTGCCGAGCGCTTTGAGACTGTCGCGCAACCGCTGGAGATAGGCGGCCCCATTCTCGTCATCGGCAGCGGTCAGTTCCTGCAGCGGCCAGGCGCTGAGCAGGTCATATCGGCCGCGCTCGGCGGCGGGCCTGCCACTGTCGAGCAGCACCGCGCCTGGCGCTTCGCGGATTCGCGCAAAGAACGCGATCGGGTCGGCGCTGTAGGGCAGGGGGTGTATCGAGCAGATCGGCATCGTCGAATATCGGTCTTGGAAACGCGGCTGGCGATTGTAGCCTTGCCGATGCGGCAGTCCTAGCGGTATGTCCGTTCAGATGCCGGGCACGTGGCCGAAAAGGTCCTGTACAAAGCTGACTCGATCCTGCGCGGATTCCTGGCGTCCTTCGAGAGCCAGTTGTTCCAGGCGCGCCTCGACGGCCTGGGTGCGGTGGGTCAGGCCACTGTCATTGGCGATCTGAATGTTTAGGCCGGGACGGGCATTGAGTTCCAGAATCAGCGGGCCCTTGTCCTGGTCCAGTACCATATCGACACCGATGTAGCCCAGACCACACAGCTCGTAACACTCGGCGGCAAGCTTCATGAAACCGTCCCAGTTGGGCAGTTGCACGCCGTCTACCGAGTGAGTGGTGTCCGGGTGTTTGCTGATGATGTTGTTCAGCCAGGTGCCTTGCAGGGTGACGCCGGTGGCCAGGTCCACACCGACGCCAATCGCGCCCTGATGCAGGTTGGCCTTGCCGCCTGACTGGCGGGTCGGGAGGCGTAGCATGGCCATCACCGGATAGCCCATCAGCACGATGACACGGATGTCCGGTACGCCTTCGTAACTGATGCTTTTGAAGATCGGGTCCGGAACAACCCGGTATTCGATCAGCGCCCGGTCACGGTGGCCGCCCAGTGAATAAAGGCCAGTGAGAATGCTGGACACCTGATGCTCGATTTCCGCGTGGCTGATGATGCGTCCCGAGACGGTGCGAAAACGCTCCTCGAAACGGTCGGCGATGACCAGGATGCCGTCGCCGCCTGCGCCCTGGGCGGGCTTGATGACGAAGTCGCTGTGTGCGCCGATGATATCGTCAAGCCGGTCGATTTCCTTTTCCGTGGAAATCACTCCGTACATTTCCGGCACGTGAATGCCTGCCGCGATGGCCCGCTCCTTGGTGATGATCTTGTCATCGACGACCGGATAAAGGCTGCGCTTGTTGTACTTGAGTACATAGTCGGCGTTACGCCGATTGATGCCCATGATGCCGCGGGCCTCAAGCGCCTTCCAGGTCTTCCACCAGCCGATCATTTAGTCTTTTCCTCTTTCAGAAAAGCCTTGAAGCGCACCAGTTCGGTCAGGCGATAGCCACGGTATCTGCCCATCGCCAGCATGAAGCCGACCAGTATCAATAGCACTGCCGGGAAGGTGAAAACGAAATAGGTCAGTTCCGGCACGCTCATGATCAGGTGTGCCAAGGATGCCGCGAACAGCGTGCCGATCGCGACTTTCATGGCGTGGCTGCCGCCGCGCTCTTCCCAGGTAATCGACAGGCGTTCAATGGTCATGGTCAGGATTACCATCGGGAACAGCGCCACCGAAAGCCCGCGTTCGAGCCCCAGCTTGTGGCTGAACAGGCTGATGGCCGCAATCAGCACCACAACGAAGGTCAGTACAACCGACAAGCGCGGCAGCATTTGCAACTTCAGGTGCTCCAGGTACGAGCGCAATGACAAGCCCAGAGCGGTGATCACCGTAAACAGAATAATGCCGAAACCCAGTTGAGTTTCGCGGAACGCCAGGGCAATCAGCACGGGCGTGAAAGTGCCCAGTGTCTGCAGGCCGATCAGGTTGCGCAGGATCAGGATGACCAGTACGCCAATCGGGATCATGACCATGACCATGAAGGTCTGCTGGGTTTGCAGTGGCAGCCCGTAGAGAGAATAGGCAAGGAAGTCGGAGTCTGTGCTGGCGTCGGTCAGTTTGGCGAGACGCATGGCGTTCATTTCACTGTTATTGAGGCTGAACGTGACTTGCACTTTCTTGCCCCCTTCGACACTGACCAGGGCGTCTTCACCGGTCCACCACAACAGGCGATCATCCGGCAGACCGGCTTCACCAGTGTCCGGGTTGAAGTACAGCCATTCCTTGCCATTGAAGCTGCGCAGCCAGAGTTCCGGCGTCTGCTGTTCGGCATCGAGGCGTATGGTGTGGGCTTTTTCCAGCGGCACGTGGGCAATCGACAGCAGCAACTCGGTAATCCGGGCCTTGTTGGAGGCTGAGGTATCGCCCGCCAGCAGAAGTTTGACGTTGTCGTCATTCAGGTTATTGACGCGTTTGATGGCTTCGGTGATGAAGGTTTCCACGTCCGCAGAGTGCTGGCGAATCGGGGCCAGCAGTGCCTCGGCCGCAATTTTTTCGGGGCCTTCGACGGTCATGCTGTCGCGAAAGATCGGCCCTTTGACCTTGGGTTTCTCACCGCTGTAGCGCTTGGTCAGTACCAGGCGGTAGTAAAGCGTCTGGTTGCCGGTGGCACGACGGGCAGACCAGGTGACCTTGCGGTTGCCGTCAGCGCGGTTGACGCTGACGCCGTAATTGTTCGAGATGAAACTTTCATTGAGGCTGATGTAGTCGTGGGCCAGTGGCGGTACGAACATCTGGACCTTCACCGAATCCTTTGGATTGGCGATGAATTCGACTTTGGCGTCGATGTTCCACAGGTCATCGGTTTCGTCTTCGGTGACGGGTATGCCGAGCGCCAGTATCTGATAGGCCGTGATCGCGATGCCCAGGGTTACAAGGGCAGTGATCAGGATCTTCAGATGGAGTGTAAGAGAGCGCATGGGTTTACTCTGCGTTTTGAGCGACGGAAGCGCAGACGGGCTTCCCTGCCGCATATTTAAGACTTGGATCGACCAGCGCATCGAAGCGTTTCAACGCTTCGGAGCCGATCAAAAGCGGATATTGGAAAGCACTTCGGTCAGTCAAGTTCACTTCGATGTTGCGTAAAGCTTCACCCATACAGATATAGAGGTTGATCACCGGACGTGACGAGTATTTGTTTTCTTCATTCGGGTCAACGTCGTCGGCGCGACGCTTGATCTTGCTGACCCGGGCCAGAGGCCGTTCTATGGGGTGTATATGCTTGCTGTCGCTGGCTATATAGAAGCGCACCCAGCTTTCGCCATTGCGTTTGAAATGCTTGATATCGCGGGCGCTCAGTGAAGCGGTCTTGGCCCCCGTATCCAGTTTGGCGGCAATCTCGACGTCGATTTCAATGAGGCTGGCGTATTCGTTGAGGCCATAGACTGTCTTGTTGGCGGCCAGGCTGACGCTGGGCAGCAGCAGGCCGGAAAAGAACAGCAGGCAGAGCAGTGTGGGCAGTCTAGTCAGTCTCATAAATCCTGGCGCGATGAGCGAACAACTTCAGGGTCAGGGCGCAAATAGAGTTGACCTGAGGGTGATAGGGCGGGCAGTTCGCAGTCGCCGCTTCGGTGCTGAGCGTGCTGTGCGGACGCGGCGCATTCTAGCATGAAGCCTTGGCGCTGCCAGCGATCAACCTGTATGTCTGTTCAGGTTCTCCTGCAGGAGGCTTTCACGTTCATTTGATATATTGTCGACAATCACCTATTTTATTTTGACTGATTTGCGGTTTATGGCTAGATTTTCGTCTTAAAAGACTAAAGGTGTCGACAATGCTGGGTGCGGTCGAGAAGGCAATGGCAGTCGTTGATGATTCGGAAACCCTTTCCGAGAACGTTTTTCGACGCATTCAATCCGCTATTGTGAAAGGCGAGATTGCCCCTGGTAGCAAGATCTCCGAACCGGAGCTGGCTCGCACCTACGGCATCAGTCGTGGGCCGTTGCGTGAAGCCATTCACCGGCTCGAAGGGCAGCGACTGGTGGTGCGCGTGCCGCACGTCGGCGCCCGGGTCGTCGCGCTCAGCCATGCCGAGCTCATAGAGCTTTATGAGATCCGTGAGTCTCTGGAAGGCATGGCCTGTCGCTTGGCCGCCGAACGTATGACCCAGGCCGAGATCGATGAGTTGCGGGGCGTCCTTGACACCCATGAGCGCGATGCTGCATTTCAGGCGGGCATCGGCTATTACCAGCAGGAGGGTGATTTCGATTTCCATTACCGGATCATTCAGGGCAGCGGCAATCGTACCCTCAGTCAGATGCTGTGTGGCGAGCTGTACCAACTGGTGCGCATGTACCGCATCCAGTATTCCACAACGCCCAACCGGCCTCGTCAGGCCTTTGCCGAACACCACCGCATTCTCGATGCCATCGCTGATCGCGACGGTGAGCTGGCTGAATTGTTAATGCGCCGCCATATCGGTGCATCCAGACGCAACATTGAGCGCCACTTTCAGGCGGCTCCCGACCGAGGTGAATAATGAGTCACAACAACAGTACTCCCGGCCAGCGTTTCCGCGATGCGGTCGCCAGTGAACAGCCGTTGCAAGTGGTCGGCGCAATCAATGCCAATCACGCGCTGCTCGCAAAACGTGCCGGGTTCAAGGCTATCTACCTTTCTGGCGGCGGCGTTGCAGCAGGTTCACTGGGTATTCCGGACCTGGGCATTACCGGTCTTGAAGACGTGTTGATTGATGTGCGCCGCATCACCGATGTCTGCGACCTGCCGCTGCTGGTGGATGTCGACACCGGTTTCGGTTCCTCGGCTTTCAATGTAGCGCGAACCGTGCGCTCGATGATCAAGGCCGGGGCTGCTGCGATTCATATTGAGGATCAGGTGGGTGCCAAGCGCTGTGGGCATCGCCCGAACAAGGAAATTGTTTCGCAGCAGGAAATGGTCGACCGGATCAAAGCCGCTGTAGATGCACGCACTGACGACAGTTTCGTGATCATGGCGCGCACCGATGCACTGGCGGTCGAGGGGCTGGAGTCGGCACTTGAGCGTGCTGCGGCCTGTATCGAAGCGGGCGCGGACATGGTGTTTCCTGAGGCAATCACCGAACTGGAGATGTACAAGCAATTCGCCAACCGTGCAGGCGTGCCGATCCTGGCCAATATCACTGAATTTGGCGCTACGCCCTTGTTTACCGTCGATGAGTTGCGTGCGGCCGACGTGTCGCTGGTCCTTTACCCGCTTTCTGCCTTTCGTGCCATGAACAAGGCTGCGGAAAATGTTTATGGCGCAATCCGTCGCGATGGCAGCCAGAAGAACGTGGTCGACAGCATGCAGACGCGCATGGAGTTGTACGACGCCATCGACTACCACACATTCGAGCAAAAACTGGACGCGCTGTTTGCGCAGAAGAAAGGGTAAAAGCACATCTGACTATCGTTCCCACGCTTCAGCGCTCAGCGCTATAAAAAAGTATTGGGGAGCCTTTAATCAGGGCTTCAGGCTTCTGCCCGAAGGGCGTGGGAGCGAACTTGTTCGCGAATACGGTGTTTCAGGCTATGCATTTTTGGCGATCATACCTGCCCTTTCGCGAACAAGTTCGCTCCCACAGCCTTCGGCCAGAATCAAAAGCGGATTTGTGTACAACGATGAGCACTCCGGCGTTGGCACGATAGCCAGAGTCAGTCCAACATCAAAAAAACAAAATTGGAGAGAACCATGGCTGAAGCAAAAGTATTGAGTGGTGCCGGGCTACGCGGGCAGGTGGCCGGGCAGACGGCGTTGTCCACGGTGGGCATGGCCGGTGCCGGGCTGACCTATCGCGGCTATGATGTGCGCGATCTGGCCGCCGAAGCTCGCTTTGAAGAAGTTGCCTATCTGCTGCTGTACGGCGAACTGCCTGATAAAGCCGAATTGTCTGCCTATATGGACTTACTCAAGGACCTGCGCGATCTGCCGCAGGCCTTGAAGGAAGTGCTGGAACGCATACCCGCCGACACTCACCCGATGGATGTCATGCGCACGGGTGCCTCCATGCTCGGCACCCTGGAGCCGGAGCGCAGCTTCGATCAGCAGCGCGACTCAACCGACCGTCTGCTCGCAGCGTTCCCGGCGATCATGTGCTACTGGTATCGCTTCAGTCATGACGGCAAGCGTATCGACTGCACCTCCGCAGAAGACTCCATCGGCGGGCATTTTCTGCACCTTTTGCTCGACAAGGCGCCCAGCGAACTGCACCGTAAGGTCATGGATGTGTCGTTGATTCTGTACGCCGAGCACGAATTCAATGCCTCGACCTTCACCGCCCGCGTCTGCGCGTCGACGCTGTCGGACCTGTATTCCTGCGTCACGGCAGCCATCGGCACATTGCGCGGCCCGCTGCACGGTGGTGCCAACGAGGCCGCGATGGAAATGATTCAGCGCTTCGCTTCGGCTGAGGAAGCCACTAAAGGCACGCTGGGCATGCTGGAACGCAAGGAAAAGATCATGGGCTTTGGCCATGCGATCTACAAGGAGTCCGACCCGCGCAACGAGGTGATCAAGGGCTGGTCGAAGAAACTCGCTGACGAAGTGGGCGATACGGTGCTGTTCCCGGTTTCCGAGGCCATCGACAAGGTCATGTGGGAGCAGAAGAAACTGTTCCCCAACGCCGACTTCTACCATGCCTCGGCGTACCACTTCATGGGAATCCCGACCAAGCTGTTCACACCGATCTTCGTCTGCTCGCGCCTGACCGGCTGGGCCGCCCACGTTTTCGAACAGCGCGCCAACAATCGCATCATCCGTCCGAGCGCCGAGTACACCGGTGTCGAACAGCGCAGCTTCGTGCCCATCGAACAGCGCTGAAAAGGGGGCAGGGGAACCGCTGACGAGTTCCCCACCCGCATTCCGAACATTCCGTGATCGAGTCCCGCAATGAACAGTGAATTCCGCAAAACGCTTCCTGGCACCCGACTGGACTATTTCGATGCGCGCGCAGCGGTCGAGGCGCTCAAGCCCGGCGCTTATGCCTCGCTGCCCTATACCTCGCGCGTGCTGGCCGAGAACCTGGTGCGCCGCTGTGATCCTGCGACCTTGAGTGCTTCTTTGACCCAGCTCATCGAGCGCAAGCGTGATCTGGACTTTCCGTGGTTCCCTGCGCGGGTGGTCTGCCACGACATTCTGGGGCAGACCGCACTGGTCGATCTTGCCGGCCTGCGCGATGCAATTGCCTCGCAGGGCGGTGATCCTGCGCAGGTAAACCCGGTGGTGCCGGTGCAGCTTATTGTCGACCATTCGCTGGCAGTGGAGTCCGACGGTAATGACCCGCAGGCGTTCGCGAAGAACCGCGCCATCGAAGACCGTCGCAACGAAGACCGCTTTCACTTCATTGACTGGACCAAACAGGCGTTCAAGAACGTCGAAGTGATCCCGCCGGGCAACGGCATCATGCACCAGATCAACCTGGAGAAAATGTCGCCGGTGGTGCAGGTGCTCGACGGCGTAGCCTTTCCCGACACGCTGGTGGGGACAGACAGCCACACGCCACATGTCGACGCGCTGGGCGTGATTGCCATCGGCGTTGGCGGCCTCGAGGCCGAAAACGTCATGTTGGGGCGCGCCTCGTGGATGCGCCTGCCGGACATCATCGGTGTCGAACTGACTGGACGCCGTCAGCCGGGTATCACCGCCACCGATGTGGTGCTGGCTCTGACCGAATACCTGCGTCAGCAGAAGGTGGTTGGCGCGTATCTGGAGTTCTATGGCGCGGGTGCGTCGAGCCTGACCCTCGGTGACCGGGCGACGATTTCCAACATGGCACCGGAATACGGCGCGACAGCGGCAATGTTTTCCATTGATTCGCAAACCATCGATTATCTACGCCTGACCGGCCGTGAAGACGAACAGGTCAAGCTCGTCGAGTTGTATGCCCGGCACACCGGCTTGTGGTCGGAGAGCCTGAAGGAGGTCGAGTACGAGCGCGTGCTGAGCTTCGACCTGTCCAGCGTGGTGCGCAACATGGCCGGGCCGTCCAACCCCCATGCGCGAGTCGCCACCGCGGATCTGGCTGCCAGAGGTATTGCCGGGCAGTGGGAAGACGTGCTGGGGCAGATGCCCGATGGCGCGGTGATCATCGCGGCGATTACCAGTTGCACCAACACCAGCAACCCGCGCAACGTGATTTCGGCAGGCCTGCTGGCCCGCAATGCCAACCGCCTGGGGCTGATGCGTAAGCCGTGGGTGAAGTCGTCGCTGGCGCCCGGCTCGAAAACCGTGGCCTTGTATCTGGATGCCGCAGGACTGACGTCCGAACTGGAGCAATTGGGCTTTGGCGTCGTGGCGTTTGCCTGTACCACCTGTAACGGTATGTCCGGTGCGCTGGACCCGATGATCCAGCAGGAAATCATCGACCGCGATCTGTACGCCACTGCGGTGTTGTCGGGTAATCGCAATTTCGACGGGCGTATTCACCCTTACGCCAAACAAGCGTTCCTGGCCTCGCCACCTCTGGTGGTGGCCTACGCCATTGCCGGCACCATCAGGTTCGATATCGAAAACGATGTACTCGGGATGGCCGATGGCAAAGAGATTCGCCTCAAGGACATCTGGCCGAGCGATGAAGAGATTGATGCCGTTGTGCAGGCGTCGGTCAAGCCGGAGCAGTTTCGTCAGGTCTACATTCCGATGTTCGCCATCGAAGAACACACCGGGCCGAAAGTCGAGCCGCTGTATGACTGGCGCCCGATGAGCACTTACATCCGTCGCCCGCCCTATTGGGAAGGCGCGCTGGCCGGGGAGCGCACGCTTAAGGGCATGCGCGCACTGGCCGTGCTGCCGGACAACATCACCACCGATCATTTGTCACCGTCCAACGCCATCATGCTGGACAGTGCTGCGGGCGAATATCTGGCGAAAATGGGCCTGCCGGAGGAGGATTTCAACTCCTACGCAACCCACCGGGGCGACCACTTGACGGCCCAGCGCGCAACCTTTGCCAACCCGCAACTGGTCAATGAGATGGCGGTGGTCGACGGCAAGGTCAGGAAAGGCTCGCTGACCCGGATCGAACCCGAGGGAGTGGTTACGCGCATGTGGGAAGCCATTGAAACCTACATGGCCCGCAAGCAACCGTTGATCATCATTGCCGGTGCCGACTACGGGCAGGGTTCGTCCCGTGATTGGGCCGCCAAAGGCGTCAGGCTGGCGGGCGTTGAAGCCATTGCCGCAGAAGGCTTCGAACGTATCCATCGAACCAACCTGGTGGGCATGGGCGTGCTGCCACTTGAGTTCAAACCGGGCACCAGCCGCCTGACTCTGGGCATCGACGGCAGCGAAACATTCGACGTGGTCGGTCAGCGCACACCGCGCGCGACCTTGACGCTGGTGATCCAGCGCCGTAACGGCGAACGTGTGGAAGTGCCGGTAACGTGCCGTCTGGACACGGCCGAAGAACTCTCCATCTATGAGGCTGGCGGCGTGTTGCAGCGCTTTGCCCAGGATTTTCTAGAGGCTACGACTGGTGCGTGAGGAACGATAAGCGCGCGGAAAAACACTATCGTGCCCATGCTCCGCGTGGGCATGCAGTTCTGGACGCTCTGCGTCCGATTTTGAGCGCGTAGCGCTCTTTGAACAGGACAACGAATTCATGGCTCATTCACCCCAGATCCGCATCCCCGCCACCTACATGCGTGGTGGCACCAGCAAGGGTGTGTTTTTCAGGCTGACGGACCTGCCTGAAGCTGCACAGATTCCGGGATCGGCGCGGGATGCGTTGCTGCTGCGAGTCATCGGCAGCCCGGACCCCTATGAAAAGCAGATCGACGGCATGGGCGGGGCGACGTCCAGTACCAGCAAAACGGTCATTGTGTCGCGCAGCACCAAGGCCGACCACGATGTCGATTACCTGTTCGGCCAGGTATCCATCGACAAGCCTTTCATCGACTGGAGCGGCAATTGCGGCAACCTGTCGGCGGCCGTCGGCTCGTTTGCTATCGCCAGTGGTCTGCTCGATGCTGGTCGTGTGCCGCAAGACGGCGTCGTCATCGTGCGTATCTGGCAGGCCAATATCGGCAAGACCATCATCGCCCATGTGCCCGTCAGCAACGGCGAGGTACAGGAAACCGGCGATTTCGAACTGGACGGCGTGACCTTTCCGGCCGCGGAGGTGGCGCTGGAGTTTCTTGATCCGGCAGCGGACGAAGAGGGCGCAGGCGGCTCGATGTTTCCCACCGGCAACCTGGTAGACGACCTTGAAGTGCCCGGCATCGGCACCTTGAAAGCAACCATGATCAACGCCGGTATCCCGACAATTTTCGTCAACGCCGCCGACATAGGCTACAGCGGTACCGAGTTGCAGGGCGATATCAATGGTGATCCGCAGGCGCTTGCCCGTCTGGAAACCATTCGCGCCCACGGTGCCGTGCGCATGGGCCTGATTCGCAGTATTGCTGAAGCCGCGACGCGCCAGCACACACCCAAGGTGGCTTTTGTAGCAGCGCCTGCCGATTACCTGTCATCGAGTGGCAAACCTGTTGCGGCAAAGGATATCGATCTGCTGGTGCGTGCCGTATCGATGGGCAAGTTGCATCACGCGATGATGGGCACCGCTGCCGTTGCCATCGGCACTGCCGCCGCCATTCCGGGCACGCTGGTCAGTCTGGCAGCTGGCGGACAGGCGCGCAGTGCGGTGCGCTTCGGCCATCCCTCCGGCACACTGCGAGTCGGTGCGCAGGCTGTTCAGGAAGGCGCTGACTGGAAAGTCACCAAAGCCCTTATGAGCCGCAGCGCCAGAGTGCTGATGGAGGGCTGGGTGCGAGTGCCACAGTAAAACGACTGAAACAGTCAGCTGCAAAAATCAGCTGATGCGGCTACTTTCAATGGTTATTTGAAGCGGCGCTCCACACCTTTTTCGACCAGCACCTTGGCAGAGATCTCTTCCACTGAAAAGTGGGTGGAGTTGATGTTGGGAATGTTCTCGCGGCGGAACAGGCTCTCTACCTCGCGCACTTCGAATTCACACTGCGCGTAACTGGAATAGCGGCTGTTTGGCTTGCGCTCGTGACGGATTGCGGTGAGACGGTCCGGGTCGATGGTCAGGCCGAACAGTTTGCTGCGGTGTTCCTTGAGTGCCGCAGGCAGTTGCAGACGCTCCATGTCATCTTCGGTCAGCGGGTAGTTGGCGGCCCGGATACCGAATTGCATGGCCATGTACAGGCAGGTCGGGGTCTTGCCGCAGCGCGACACGCCAACCAGGATGATGTCGGCCTTGTCGTAATAATGCGTCCGCGCGCCGTCGTCGTTGTCCAGCGCGAAGTTGACTGCCTCGATGCGCTCCATGTAGTTGGAGTTATGCCCGATGGAGTGCGATTTGCCCACCGAATAGGAGGAGTGTGAACTAAGCTCCTGCTCCAGCGGGGCAAGGAAGGTCGAAAAGATGTCGATCATGAAGCCGTTGGACGTCGCAAGAATCTCGCGGATGTCCTGATTGACGATCGTGTCGAAGATGATCGGGCGCACATCGTCCTTGTCGGCGGCATTATTGATTTGTTGTACCATCGCCCGCGCTTTCTCGACGCTGTCGATATAGGGCCTGGTGAACTTGTTGAATGTAATGTTTTCAAATTGTGCCAACAGGCTCTGGCCCAGGGTTTCGGCGGTGATACCGGTGCCGTCCGAGATGAAGAAAGCAGATCGTTTCATTTTTGACCCAGGCCTTAAGCAGTTGACGAATTCTGGCTATCATAGGCGTGCCTGCCGGCTCTGAGGGCCTGCAGGTGCATCTTTTTTGAAGGCACGGTTTCAAGGCATGGGCCTGCGCCCGGCCAGACACGCCCGAGGTCACATAACGGTGGCTCGGGTGAATGAGCTTTTCCCAACAACAAACACAGTTAGTGGAGAGATCACCTTGGTAGAGTACGTAGTTTCCCTCGATAAGCTCGGCGTCCATGATGTAGAGCACGTGGGGGGCAAAAACTCGTCCCTCGGCGAGATGATCAGCAACCTCGCAGGTGCTGGCGTCTCAGTGCCCGGCGGCTTCGCGACTACGGCCCAGGCTTACCGTGACTTTCTTGAGCTGAGCGGTCTGAACGATCAGATCCATGCTGCGCTGGACGCGCTCGATGTCGATGACGTCAACGCCCTGGCCCGCACCGGTGCGCAGATTCGCCAGTGGATCATGGAAGCCGAGTTTCCCGAGACGCTCAACGCCCAGATTCGTACTGCATTTGCCGAGCTGTCAGCCGGCAATCCGAACCTGGCGGTGGCCGTGCGCTCTTCCGCGACCGCTGAAGACCTGCCGGATGCCTCGTTCGCAGGCCAGCAGGAGACTTTCCTGAACATTCGCGGTGTCGAGAACGTTATCCGCGCTGCCAAGGAAGTCTTCGCTTCGCTGTTCAATGACCGTGCCATTTCCTATCGCGTGCACCAGGGCTTCGACCACAAGCTGGTCGCGCTGTCGGCGGGTGTGCAGCGTATGGTGCGTTCCGAAACCGGAACGGCGGGCGTCATGTTTACCCTCGACACCGAATCCGGTTTCCGCGATGTGGTGTTCATTACCGGTGCCTACGGCCTGGGCGAGACGGTTGTGCAGGGCGCGGTCAACCCGGACGAGTTCTACGTGCATAAAGACACGCTGGCTGCTGGCCGTCCGGCGATTCTGCGGCGCAATCTGGGTAGCAAGGCTATCAAGATGATTTACGGCGAAGAAGCCAAGGCTGGTCGTTCGGTCAAGGTGATCGACGTAGAGCCTGCTGATCGTGCGCGCTTCTGCCTGACCGATGCTGAAGTCTCGGAACTGGCTAAACAGGCAATGATCATCGAGAAACACTACAAGTGCCCGATGGATATCGAATGGGCCAAGGACGGTGACGACGGCAAGCTGTACATCGTACAGGCTCGTCCGGAAACCGTGAAAAGCCGTGCCTCGGCCAATGTCATGGAACGCTACCTGCTCAAGGAGACCGGCAAGGTGCTGGTCGAAGGTCGTGCCATCGGCCAGCGCATCGGCGCAGGCAAGGTGCGGATCATCAAGGACGTGTCGGAGATGGACAAGGTCCAGCCTGGTGACGTGCTGGTGTCCGACATGACCGACCCGGACTGGGAACCGGTCATGAAGCGCGCCAGCGCAATTGTCACCAACCGTGGCGGTCGTACCTGCCACGCCGCGATCATCGCGCGCGAGCTGGGCATTCCGGCAGTGGTCGGTTGTGGCAACGCCACCCAGACGCTGCAGGATGGTCAGGGCGTAACGGTTTCCTGCGCAGAGGGCGACACCGGTTACATCTTTGAAGGCGAGCTGGGTTTCGACATCAAGACCAACTCGGTCGATGCGATGCCAGAGCTGCCGTTCAAGATCATGATGAACGTCGGCAACCCGGATCGTGCGTTTGATTTCGCCCAGTTGCCCAACGCCGGTGTTGGTCTTGCGCGTCTGGAATTCATCATCAACCGCATGATCGGTGTGCATCCCAAGGCGCTGCTCAACTATTCGCTGCTGCCGCCGGAAATCAAGGAAAGCGTCGACAAGCGCATCGCCGGTTACCATGATCCGGTCGGTTTCTACGTCGACAAACTGGTCGAGGGCATCAGCACCCTGGCCGCCGCGTTCACGCCGAAAAAGGTCATCGTGCGTCTGTCGGACTTCAAGTCCAACGAGTACGCCAACCTGATCGGCGGCAAGCTGTACGAGCCTGAAGAAGAAAACCCGATGCTGGGCTTTCGCGGTGCTTCGCGCTATATCAGCGAGAACTTCCGCGACTGTTTCGAGCTGGAGTGCCGTGCGCTCAAGCGCGTGCGTGAAGAGATGGGCCTGACCAACGTCGAGATCATGGTGCCATTCGTCCGGACGCTGGGTGAGGCGAGTCAGGTCATCGACCTGCTGGCCGCCAATGGCCTGAAACGTGGCGAAAACGGCCTGCGCATCATCATGATGTGCGAGTTGCCGTCCAATGCGATTCTGGCCGAAGAGTTCCTCGAGTATTTCGACGGTTTCTCCATCGGCTCCAACGACCTGACCCAGCTGACACTTGGCCTTGATCGCGACTCCGGCGTGATTGCCCACCTGTTCGACGAGCGTAATCCGGCGGTCAAGAAGCTGCTGTCCAATGCCATCCAGGCGTGCAACAAGGCGGGCAAGTACATCGGCATCTGCGGCCAAGGCCCTTCCGACCATCCGGATCTGGCGCGCTGGCTGATGGATCAAGGGATCGAGAGCGTATCGCTCAACCCTGATTCGGTGCTGGAAACCTGGTTCTTCCTCGCCGAGGCGCACGCACCTGTCTGAGGCGACACGGCCTTCGTGTGACGCGAGGGTGGCCTGAGCCGTCATGTGCTTCAGGTGTTTGAAAGAGGCGGTTTCTTCGGAACCCGCCTTTTTTATGGCGTGCCGCGATAGCCCCGGAGCGCGATGTTTCATCCCGTCTGTCAAGCCAGATAAAGAGTGATATGCAAAGCAGTAGCCAGCTTTTTCCCGTTGCCTTGATCAGCGCCGAGCGTCGCGGCGATCTTGTCGAGGACGTCTACCGTCTCAAGCCAGCCAACAGCCCCGACCCCAGCGTCGAACTGGTGGTGACCCGACTGGGGCTGGTCGATCAGCCCGACATGCGCGGTATCCCGGTGATTCTGCTGCATGGCAGTTTTTCCAACCGGCGCTTCTGGTATTCGCCCAAAGGTATCGGTCTGGGGCCGTATCTGGCGCGTGCCGGTTATGACGTATGGATCCCGGAAATGCGCGGGCACGGTTTGTCGGCACGCAACCAGAACTACCGCGCCAATTGTGTGGCTGACTATGCCCGTTTCGACGTGCCCGCCATTGCCGCTTTTGTCTGTGAGCAAAGTGGTCAGATACCGCACTGGATGGGGCACTCGCTGGGCGGCACAACCCTGGCGGCGGCCTTGGGCGGCCAGTACCTGGGGCCGCACACTGCAGCGTCGGTGGCGCTATTCGGCAGTCAGGTCAGCCGCACGTACTGGCCGCTGAAAATTCCGCCGCTGCAATGGTCCGCGCGGCTGTTGCTCAGGTCCTTCGAACATGTTTCAGGGCCGCGTTTCAAGCGTGGGCCGGAAGACGAGCCAATAGGGCTGGTGCTGGAAAGCCTGCGCTGGCACGGGCTGTTCGGGCGTTTTGGCGAGCGCGACAACAACTGGTGGGCCGGGCTGAAGGAGGTTCAGGTGCCGGTGCTGGCCGTTGCTGCGGCTGGCGATCATCAGGACCCCGTGTGGGCCTGTCGCACACTGTTCGATCAGATTGGCGCAGCGCAGCACAAGCAGTTTCTTTGCCTGGGGCGCGAGCACGGTTTTGACGAAGACTTCGACCACGTGCGCATGCTGGTCAGCAAGGCCGCGCAGCAACAGGTCTGGCCGCGGGTCATCGAGTGGCTGAACGGGCAGTCTGTTCCTGAACAGGTTGTAGAGTTTCAGGCGGCGGTGGGCAGTTAGCGGTTAAAGTCGCTATGGTTAGCGTCAGCCGGTCGCGTCTGATTCATCAGGCCGATCCGTACCATTCGCGAGACAGGAGTTGACCTTATGCACTACATCACCCCCGATCTGTGTGACGCCTATCCGGACCTGATTCAGGTCGTGGAGCCGATGTTCAGCAATTTTGGCGGTCGCGATTCGTTTGGCGGCCAGATCGTCACCGTTAAATGTTTCGAAGACAACTCGCTGGTCAAGGAGCAGGTCGAGCTCGACGGCAAGGGCAAGGGCAAGGTGTTGGTGGTCGACGGTGGTGGGTCGCTGCGTTGTGCCTTACTCGGTGACATGCTGGCAGAGAAAGCGGCCAGAAGCGGCTGGGAAGGCATGTTGATTTACGGTTGCATCCGCGATGTTGACGTCATCGCGCAGACCGACCTGGGTGTTCAGGCGTTGGCCAGCCATCCGAAAAAAACCGAGAAACGCGGAATCGGTGACCTGAATGTGTTGGTCACCTTCGGTGGCGTGACCTTCCGTCCGGGAGAGTATCTGTATGCCGACAACAATGGCGTCATCATTTCCCCTTCACCCCTGACCATGCCGGAATAAGCGAAATATCCATGTTCGATGAAGCAAACGCGCAGTGGGGGCTGGTTCATGCCCTTGTGCTGGACGGTAAAGGCGGGGCGCGTTTCATCGCTCGAACCGAGTTGCAGGACCTTGAGCTGCAGCCGCAGGAAAGTCTGTGGCTGCATTGGGATCGCAGTCATCCGCAGACCCATACCTGGCTGCGTACCGGTAGTGGTCTGAGCGAATTTGCCTGCGACCTGTTGCTTGAAGAGAACACCCGGCCGCGCCTGCTGCCGTTGCCGGAGCAAGAGTTGCTGCTGTTTCTGCGGGGGGTGAACCTCAACCCCGGTGCCGAACCGGAAGACATGGTATCGGTGCGCATTTTTGCTGCTGCTCAGCGGGTGATCTCGCTGCGCCTGCGTCCTCTGCGGGCCACTGAGGAACTGATCGAGATGCTGGGGCAGGGTAAAGGCCCCACCAGTGCCTCGGAGCTGATCCTGTACCTGGCGCAATACCTGACCGACAAGGTCCAGGATCTGGTCGGCGAACTCACCGAATCGGTCGATGAAGAGGAAGAAAAGACCGACGCCGACGAACGGTACAGTCCCGAGCATGGCAAGCTGCTGCATATTCGTCGACGCGCAGCCGGTCTGCGCCGGTTTCTCGGGCCGCAGCGCGATATTTATGGCCAGCTCTCGCGGATCAAACTGTCGTGGTTCGCCCATGACGACGCCGATTACTGGAATGAGCTGAACAACAGCCTGACGCGTTATCTGGAAGAGCTCGAGCTGACCCGCGAGCGGGTAGGGCTGCTGCTGGAGTCCGAAGACAGGCGCTTGCGCGAGCACATGAACCGCACCATGTACCGTTTCGGGATCATTACCGGTATCTTCCTGCCCATGAGTTTTCTCACCGGTTTGCTGGGTATCAATGTCGGCGGCATACCCGGTTCTGACAGTTCATACGGCTTTCTGGTGGCGTGCTCGCTGATTGTCGCGCTGGCCGTCGGGCAGTGGTGGCTATTCAAGCGATTGCGCTGGGTATAAGCGTGGGCTTGGCCGGGTTTTTGACGGGCGTGTGTGACTTGTTGTTTTCGCGTCGCGTCTTTGACTGACATTACGTGAGGTGCCTGATGCACGATCCGTTTGAAGAATCTTTACGCGACATGCTCAATTCTTCATCCTCCAGCCGGGATGATGACGCATGTCTGGGACGCGTCCTGAAAACCGCCAATCGCCAGGTCGGTGCTGGTGTATTGTTCGGGTTGCTGGGCCGTTGGTCAGAAGCACTGATGATCGCCGTGAACAACGGCTCTGCCCACGTCTCTCCTGTTTCTCGCCGCACCATTCCGGGTGCCCGTTCTATCGATAAGGCTGATTGAGCATGGAATTGAATCTCTGGACCCAGAGCCTTCTTGCTGCAATGACTGCATTGTGGACCAAAGTCGCAAATTTCATCCCTAACCTGTTCGGCGCGCTTGTTGTGGTGCTGCTGGGTTTTGTCGTCGCCAAACTGCTCGACGCGCTGCTTTCCAAACTGCTGGCCAAACTGGGCCTGGATCGTCTGGTCGGCGGTACAGGTCTGACCAAGATCATCGGCCGCGCCGGCGTCAAGGTGCCGATCTCAACGCTGATCGGCAAGATCGTGTATTGGTTTGTATTACTGATTTTCCTCGTCTCGGCTGCCGAATCGCTGGGGCTGCAGCGGGTTTCAGCTACGCTGGACATGTTGGCGCTGTATCTGCCCAAGGTATTTGGTGCGGCGCTGGTCTTGCTGGTCGGCGTGCTGCTGGCGCAACTGGTCAATGGGCTGGTACGCGGCGCAGCCGAAGGCGTAGGTATCGACTACTCCGCCGGCCTGGGACGAATTGCTCAAGGCCTGGTCATCATCATCAGTATTTCGGTTGCGATCAGCCAGCTTGAGGTCAAGACCGACCTGCTGAACCACGTTATTGTGATTGCCTTGATTACCGTTGGTCTGACAGTGGCGCTTGCCCTGGGCCTCGGCAGTCGGGAGATTGCCGGGCAGATCATCGCCGGAATTTATGTTCGTGAGCTGTTTCAGGTGGGCCAGCAGGTGCGGGTGGGCGATACGGAAGGTCAGATCGAGGAAATCGGTACGGTCAAGACAACGTTGCTGACAGACGAGGGGGAGCTGGTGTCGTTTTCCAACCGCATCCTTCTCGAGCAGAGAGTAAGCAGCCGTTAAGCGGCTAACCTGCTAATGTATGCCGCCAGGTTGCCGATACAGGCCGTGGCGGACACTGACCTGACTGTCGGCAAGATTTGTTTTGAATAAACCTCAACCGTTTTCGACGCGCTACGATCCCCGCGAGCTCTCTGATGAGGAGCTGGTCGCGCGCGCCAATGTTGAGCTATTCAATGTGACGCGGGCTTATGAAGAATTGATGCGTCGTTACCAGAGAACACTTTTTAACGTCTGCGCACGTTATTTAGGGAACGATCGCGATGCTGACGATGTCTGTCAGGAGGTGATGCTTAAGGTGTTGTATGGGTTGAAAAATTTTGAAGGTAAATCTAAATTTAAGACCTGGCTTTACAGCATCACCTACAATGAATGCATCACGCAGTACAGAAAGGAACGGCGTAAGCGTCGCTTGATGGACGCTTTGAGTCTGGATCCACTTGAGGAAGCGTCGGAAGAAAAGACGCCCAAACCTGAAGAGCGGGGCGGACTTGATCGCTGGCTTGTGTATGTGAACCCGATCGATCGGGAGATTCTGGTCCTGCGTTTTGTTGCAGAACTTGAATTCCAGGAGATTGCTGACATCATGCACATGGGCTTGAGCGCAACGAAAATGCGTTACAAGCGGGCTTTAGATAAATTACGAGAGAAATTTGCGGGAATCGCCGAAACTTAATACGGTGCAAATATCTCTAACAAACTGGCAAGGTCTGGTAGACTCGCCGCTGAGTTGTCCCCCTGTGTGGGACTGCTTAATAATCATCAGATGGGGATTTAACGGATGAAACTGAAAAACACCTTGGGCTTGGCCATTGGTACTATTGTTGCCGCAACTTCGTTCGGCGCTCTGGCTCAAGGCCAAGGCGCGGTCGAAATCGAAGGCTTCGCCAAGAAAGAATACTACGACAGCGATCGTAACTTCAAAAACGACGGCAACCTGTTCGGCGGCTCCGTTGGCTACTTCCTGACTGACGATGTTGAACTGCGTTTGGGCTACGACGAAGTCCACAACGTCCGTAGCGACAGTGGCAAGAACATCAAGGGCGCCAACACCGCTCTGGACGCTCTGTACCACTTCAACAACCCAGGCGACATGCTGCGTCCTTACCTGTCTGCCGGTTTCTCTGACCAAAGCATCGGTCAAGACGCTCGCAACGGCCGTGACGGTTCTACCTTCGCCAACATCGGCGGCGGCGCCAAGCTGTACTTCACTGACAACTTCTATGCCCGTGCAGGCGTTGAAGCTCAGTACAACATCGACCAAGGCAACACCGAGTGGGCGCCTAGCGTCGGTATCGGTGTAAACTTCGGCGGCGGCAGCAAGAAAGTCGAAGCAGCACCAGCTCCAGTAGCTGAAGTGTGCTCCGACAGCGACAACGACGGCGTGTGCGACAACGTCGACAAGTGCCCGGACACCCCAGCCAACGTAACTGTTGATGCTGATGGCTGCCCAGCAGTTGCCGAAGTCGTTCGTGTTGAGCTGGACGTGAAGTTCGATTTCGACAAATCCGTAGTCAAGCCTAACAGCTACGGCGACATCAAGAACCTCGCTGACTTCATGCAGCAGTACCCACAGACCACCACCACTGTTGAAGGTCACACTGACTCCGTCGGTCCTGACGCTTACAACCAAAAACTGTCCGAGCGTCGTGCAAACGCCGTTAAACAGGTTCTGGTTAACCAGTACGGTGTTGGCGCTAGCCGCGTAAACTCGGTTGGTTACGGCGAATCCCGCCCAGTTGCTGACAACGCAACTGAAGCTGGCCGCGCAGTTAACCGTCGCGTAGAAGCAGAAGTAGAAGCTCAAGCTAAGTAATTAGCCGCTTGTACTGAAAAGCCCGGCTCAGGCCGGGCTTTTCTTTGCCTGCGATTTGCTCAGGCAGACGCTACTCAGGAGGCACGGTCAGCCAGCACTCAGCTGTGCGTGATCAATCAGCGTTTCATTCAGCAGCTCATTGCTGCACGCAGCAACCGCGCCGATCACCAGAATGGCAGGGCTCTTCAGCTCGAAAGCGCTGGCGTCGCGCTGCATTGCGTTCAACGTGCTGCGGCACTCGCGCTGCCAGGGCAGCGAAGCATTCTCGATCATCGCCACCGGCATTTCGCCACTCATTCCGCCAGCCAGCAGGCTCTCGCGAATTTCAGCCAGCTTTGCCACGCCCATGTAAACCACCAGAGTAGTTCCGCCTTGTGCAAGGGCCTGCCAGTTGAGGCTGCTGTCGTCCTGGGTATGGGCAGTGACCAGTGTCACGCCACGGCTTATGCCGCGCAGGGTCAGCGAAATGCCGCATTGTGTTGCGCCGGCGAGCCCCGCCGTGATCCCGTTGACCAGTTCCACCGCGACGCCGCGTTCCTGCAACCACTGCGCCTCTTCACCGCCACGGCCAAAGATGCACGGATCGCCACCCTTGAGGCGCACAACGCATTTGCCCTGACGTACATAGCGCAGCATCAGGCGATGGATGAACGCTTGTGGCGTTGAACGGCAACCGCCGCGTTTGCCGACCGCGATCACTCGCGCATTCGGGCAGTGCTCAAGCACTGCGGTATTGACCAGATCATCTATCAGCACCACGTCGGCTTCGTGCAAGGCACGCACTGCCTTGAGGGTCAGTAGTTCCGGGTCACCGGGACCGGCGCCCACCAGCCATACTTTTGCGCTCATGCTGCACTCCTCATTGGGTAACCGCCACGGTGTTGATCAGTCTTTTTATTTCAGGCACGCAGGAACCGCATTGGGTCCCGCAACCCAGTTGTGTCTTGAGTTGATTCAGGTCCAGGCCGCGCTCGATACATTCCTTTACTGCGCTCTGGCTGACGTTCATGCAGTTGCACAAGGTCTTGTCGAAGGCCTGCGTCGAGTCTTTGCCAGGCTCGCTACTGAGCGGGGCCAGCAGCCAGCGCCGCAGCGAAGCATCAATGCGTTCTTCCAGCCATAGCGCCTGGAGCCAGTGTCGGGCAAGCGTTTCACCGGCCAGGCGGATGGCAGTAATTCGGCCGTTGTCGATACGCACCCGCTTGCCAATTGAGCGCTTGGGGTCGTCGTAAGCCATGACTGGCCCTTCATCGAGGCCCAGTACCTGGTCAATGTGCTGCAGCAGCATCGGATCAGGCGCTTCGGCGCTGGCGGCGCGTATGATCAATGCAGGACGTTCGCGTCCGGCAAGGCCCATGCTCAGGTAGGTAAACACGTCGCACAGGGGACGCAGCCTTTCCATTTGCTGCTGCACATTGCCCTCGATAAGGGCGAAAAACTGCCAGGGCAGATGAGCTTTTTCGATTTTGACCCCGGAATGCTTGAGTTCCGGTTGTTTCGAGATCGGGTCGAAGGCTGGCTGAGTCAGAGCGTTTACGCCGCCCTTGAGAAACCGGTCGCCCCAGTGCATCGGCAAGAAGGCCTGACCGCAGGCAACACTGTCATCGCCGCCGACGGGCAACAATAGCTCGCCGCGTCGGCTGATCAGCTTGACCAGATCGCCAGGTTGCAGGTCATAACGTTGCATGTCTCGAGGGTTGAGGCTCAACAGCGCTTCGCTGACATGCCCGAACAGCCGCGCAGCGGTGCCGGTGCGGCTCATGCCATGCCATTGATCACGCAGCCTGCCGGTGTTGAGTGTCAGTGGGTAGTCAGCATCGCGCAGCTCTTTGGCGGCGATATAAGGCTCGGATAAAAACTGCGCACGGCCCGAGTCAGTGGGGAAAATACCATCGGTATACAGGCGTGGCGTGCCCACGCTTGCACCGCGAGGGAAGGGCCATTGCTGCGGGCCATGGAGGTCGATGAGCTGGCGGTCGATTCCGGACATATCCAGATCCCGCCCGGCCGTCAGGCCTTTGAACTCATCGAACAAGGCCTTGGGTGTGTGGAAATCGAACAGCGCAGGTGCATCGGGTTGCAGGCGCTTTTGCAGACGTTGGGCGAAGTCCACAGTGATTGCCCAGTCGGAGCGCGCTTCGCCGGGGGGCGCAATGGCTTTGCGGACATTGGAAATGCGCCGCTCCGAGTTGGTCACCGTGCCTTCTTTCTCGCCCCAACTGGCGGCAGGCAGCAACAGGTCGGCATAGCGCGCTGTTTCGGTGGTCTTGAAGGCCTCCTGAAGTACCACAAACGGGCAGGTTTCCAGCGCCTGTCGGATTCTGTTCTGATCGGGCAGTGATTGTGCCGGGTTGGTACAGGCAATCCACAAAGCCTTGATCGTACCGTTTTGTAGTTGTTCGAACAGTTCGATGGCCGACAAACCGGGCTTGGCGGGCAGGCTGTCGACGCCCCAGTAGTGCGCAACCTGCGCACGGTGTTCGGAATTGGCTGCGTCGCGATGGCCGGGCAGCAGGTTGGACAGGCTGCCCGTTTCACGTCCGCCCATGGCGTTGGGTTGGCCGGTGAGCGAAAAGGGGCCTGCACCGGGTCGGCCGATCTGCCCGGTGGCCAGGTGCAGGTTGATCAGTGCGCTGTTTTTTGCGCTTCCCGCAGTGGATTGATTCAGCCCCATGCACCACAGCGACAGAAAGCCCGGAGCTTCACCCACCCAACTGGCGCAGGTGTATAGCTGTTCCTGGGTAATGCCGCAGAGGTTTGCTACGCGTTCAGGCGGGTAATCTCGTACCAGCGCTGACAGCGCCTCATAGCCCTGTGTGTGTGCGGCAATGAACTCGGGATCAATCAGGCTTTCACTGATCAGCACATGGAGGATGCCGTGAAACAGCGCAACGTCGGTGCCAGGCTGAATCGGCAGGTGCAGGTCCGCCAGTTCGCAGGTATCGGTGCGCCGTGGGTCGATGACGATGAGTTTCATCTGCGGGCGACGGCTTTTTGCTTCTTCCAGGCGACGAAACAGAATCGGGTGCGCGTAGGCCATGTTGCTGCCGACGATCATCACGCAATCGCTCAGTTCGATGTCTTCATAGCTGCAAGGCGGTGCGTCGGCGCCCAGGCTGCGCTTGTAGCCGGCCACGGCCGAAGACATGCACAGCCGTGAGTTGCTGTCGATATTGTTGGTGCCGACCAGTGCACGGGCCAGCTTGTTGAACGCGTAATAGTCCTCGGTCAGCAACTGGCCGGAAATATAGAATGCGACGCTGTCGGAACCGTGCTCGCGGATGCTGTCGGCGAAGACGTTGGCCGCGTGCTCCAGCGCGGTATCCCAATCGGTGACGCTGCGTGCCAGGCCTTTGCTCAGGCGTAGTTCCGGATACAGTGCGCGCGCTTCGATGTCCCCGGTCAGGTGCAGGCTTGAACCTTTGCTGCACAACTTGCCGAAGTTGGCCGGGTGCTTCGGGTCGCCGCTGACGCCGAGGATATTCTGCCCGTCATGCTCGATCAGCACGCCGCAGCCAACGCCGCAATAGCAGCAGGTGGACGCGGTCACCCGAGTGGTCTGAATGGCGAGGCTGGTCATGCGCAGGCGGCCTCTGGCGCGGCGGGTTTGCCGAACATCAAGTGATTGCGTATGGCATCAATGCCCTGGCCATCACGTATCTGCTGCAAGTACCAGCTTCCGTCCGCGGTGTCGCCATAAAGGCAGACGCCGACCAGTACGTCGTTCTTGATCACCAGCTTTTTGTAGACACCGCCGATGGGGTCCGAGAGGGTGATGCTTTCAGTGCCTTCAGCACCCAGAAAGTCCCCGGCGGAAAACAGGTCGATGCCGGTGACTTTCAGCTTGGTCGAGGTCACTGACCCCGGATAACGGGCAAAGCCCAACTGGGCAAGGTGATTGGCACACACCCGGGCCTGCTCGAACAGCGGCGCCACCAGCCCGTAAGCGATGCCGCGATGGCTGACGCATTCGCCAATCGCATAGATGCGCGGGTCGTAGGTCTGCAAGGTATCGTTGACCAGAATGCCCCGGTTGCAGGGCAGACCAGCCTGTTCGGCCAATTCGGTGTTGGGGCGTATGCCTGCGGCCATGACCACCAGATCGGTGTCGATCACCTCGCCGCTTTTGAATTGCACCGCGCGTACGCGGCCCAGATCATCGCCGAGCAAGGCTTCGGTCTGTTCGTTGAGGCGAAAACCCAGGCCGCGCTTTTCCAGCGCGGCTTGCAGCATCAGCCCGCTGGTTTTGTCCAGTTGGCGCTCCAGCAGTGTCTGGCCGTTGTGAATCACAGTGACCTGCATGCCGCGCAGGCTCAGGCCGTTGGCAGCTTCGAGCCCGAGCAGGCCGCCGCCGATGATCACTGCGCGTTTGTGTGTGACGGCGGTATCGATCATCTGACGGGTGTGGCCGATGTCGCGGTAGCCGATGACGCCTTCCAGCGTATTGCCGGGAACCGGCAGAATAAAGGGTCGTGAGCCGGTGGCGATCAGCAGGCGATCGTAAGAGGCCTGGGTGCCGTCATCGGCGATTACCACGCGTTTGATGCGGTCGATCTTCACCACGCGACGGTTCAGCAACAACTGGATACCGTTGCTTTCGTACCAGGCCAGATCGTTGAGCACGATGTCTTCGAAATTCTGCTCGCCTGCCAGCACTGGGGACAGCATGATGCGGTTGTAGTTGGGGTGTGGCTCGGCACCGAAGACCGTGATGTCATACAGGTCTTCGCTCAGTTTCAGCAACTCTTCGAGTGTGCGCACGCCGGCCATGCCGTTGCCTATCATCACCAGTTTGAGTTTTTTCATCTTGCCTCCGAGTCACTGCAGCGCGTGCTCGACACGTTTCGCGCAAACAAAAAAGGCGTCCCGCCAGTTGCCTGACGGGGACGCCTTTGTCCGGTCCCGTTCTATCGGGAGGCGCAGCCTTCATCGTTGAGGGCTACGCGTTATGAATGATCTGCACAAGACAATGCAGCGCCTGTGCCAACTCGCATTCACTTGCGTAAAGGGGATTTCGGTCGATGCCTCAGGCTATTTCTGCACTGCGTTGAGGAGTGCTGCACAGAAGCAGGGCGGTCTGGTTCAGTGATGGCTCATGAGCCAGATCACCAGCAGAAGATTGAGCAGCATCGAGATCAGTGCCAGCGTTTGCCAGACTTTGAGCGGTTCGCGTTCCAGCAACGGGCGCGGTTTTGCTACCACCGGGCGATGCTCGGCCTGCTCCATTTCCAGCAACCACTGCTCGGCGGTTTCGTAACGCTGGTGCGGGTCGGCTTGCAGTGCCTTGTCCAGACTCTGGCTCAGCCATTGCGGCAGATCCGGTCGATAACGGCTGGCGGCGATCGGCGTGCCGAAGCGGCGATGCTGAAAGGCTTCGATCTCGCCATAGGGGTAGTGGCCTGTCAGCAGGTAGTACAGCGTGACGCCTGCCGCATACAGATCTTGCTGCGGATGCGGCTCAGCGCCGTTGAAGGCTTCCGGGGCGATGTAGCTCGGGGTGCGGGGCAAGTCGTCAGCGTTGCCAGTTGACAATCCTGGGCAGTAAGCCAGGCCGAAATCCAGCAGGCACAGTTCGCCATCATCTGCCAGCAGCAGGTTTTCCGGTTTGATATCGCGATGAATGATGTTGCGCCGATGCAGCAGGCCCGCAGCGCGTAACAGTCGGGTCGCGAGGTCCTGCCATTGGGCCAGCGGCAGCGGCCCGTTGCGCGTGAAGACATCGGCCAGTGTATTTCCGCAATACTCGCGCATCACGTAATACAGGTGCTGACGGTCTGCCAACGGATGGACCTCGGGAAAGAAGCGCCCGGCAACCCGGCGCAAAAACCACTCTTCAAGCAATAACCCCTGGCCAGCACCCGATTCGTCATGTCGGCTGGCTGGCAGGGTCTTGAGCAGCCACGGTTGGCCGTGGGTATCGGTCACCCGATAAAGGATGGACTGGCGCGACTGCGCCACGATGCTGCCAACCGTCCAGCCTTCGAAAATCTGGCCCGCCTTGAGCGCGGGTGGCAGTGGCCATTGCTGCAATTGCAGTAGCGTATCACCCCGATCGTCTTCGCCGAGCCTGTCGACCTGAATCAGCAGGGCGCTGGCATTGTCCTGGCTGCCCGCCAGATGTGCCGCGCTGACCAGCGTTTTCACCGCCGAATCGAGGTCGTCCTGCTCAGTCAGAATCGAGCGGATGCTTGCATCGCCAAGGGTTGCCCAGATACCGTCGCTGACCAGCAACAGCCGCTCACCTTCACACAGCTCTCCGTCCAGATAGTCCATGACCACGTATTGGTCCAGGCCCAGCGCGCGCTTGAGCACATGCTGCATGTCGGCCTGTTCCCAGACGTGGTCTTCACTGATGCGCTTTAGCGTACCGGCCTGCCAGCGATAAGCCCGGCAGTCACCGACATGGGCAAGGGTGAAGCGTCGTCCGCGCAGCACCAGAGCGCTGAGGGTAGTCAGTAAACCATTGGCCAGCAGCCAGCGATTCTGCGCCAGCAGCAGGCGGTCGAGAGACTGGGCCACGCCCCAGGTTTCCGGCGTGGCGTAATAGTCGAGCGCCAGCGCCTGTAGCGTGGACTGCGCAGCCAGTGCGCCATCAGCACACTGGCTGACGCCGTCGGCAAGGGCGAACAGATAGCCCTTGCTGGCGGCCAGTGTCGGAGCAGGAGTCACCAGGCGCAGAGCATCCTGATTTTCTGCGCGCGGACCGCTGGCGCTGAATTGAGCGAACTGCAGTTGCAGCGTCATCGGCGGTTCAGACTCGCGCCGCGGTCACAGCCGCCGAACCCCAGGTGGTTCTCCAGCGACGCTTGACGTTCAGCAGACCGAACCAGGCCAGCACTGCCAGGCCTGCGAACAGCCACAGGCCCAACTGGTAATCGCCAGTGTTCTGTTTGATGGTGCCCAGACCCGCTGCCAGCAGGAAGCCACCGATGCCGCCAGCCATGCCGATCAGGCCGGTCATGACCCCGATTTCCTTGCGGAAACGCTGCGGAACCAGCTGAAAGACTGCGCCATTACCGGCACCCAGGCCCAGCATCGCGGCAACGAACAGAGCCAGTGCTGCCCACGAACTTGGCAGGTTGAAACCCACCGCCGCGATACCGATGGCCGCAACGGCGTACATCACGGTCAATGTGCGAATCCCGCCAAAGCGGTCAGCCAGCGCGCCACCGAGAGGGCGCATCAGGCTGCCGCCGAAGACACAGGCAGCGGTGTAGTAACCGGCAGTAATCGGGCTCAAGCCATATTGGTCGTTGAAATAGCCGGGCAGGGCGCTGGCCAGGCCGATGAAGCCGCCGAACGTCACGCTGTAGAAAAACATGAACCACCAGCTGTCACGATCACCCAGCGCCTTTAGGTAATCCGCCATGGATTTGGGCTTGCTGCGCTCCGGGGCGTTGCGCGCCATAAGCGTGAAAGCGATCAGGGTCAGAACCAGCGGGATCAGCGCCAGGCCGAATACGTTGCCCCAGCCGAAACTGGCGGCCAGTACCGGCGCGATCAATGCTGCCAGTACGGTGCCCGAGTTGCCCGCACCGGCTATGCCCATCGCCTTGCCTTGGTGCTGCGGTGGATACCATTGCGACGCCAGGGGCAGCGCGACGGCGAATGAAGCACCGGCCATACCCAGGAACAGGCCCAGCAGCAGTACCTGACCGTAGGTGTGAATGCCCAGTTGCCAGGCCGCCAGCAGTGCGCCGATGACAATCACCTGGCCAATGATGCCTGCGGTCTTGGGCGACAGCTGGTCCGCCAGCAGGCCCATGAAAAAGCGCAGCACGGCACCCGCCAGAATCGGCGTGGCGACCATCAGGCCACGTTGCTGAGTGGTCAGGTGCAGGTCAGTGGCAATCTGCACCGCCAGCGGGCCAAGCAGGTACCAGACCATGAAACTCAGGTCGAAATAGAGAAACGCCGCAAACAGGGTCGGTTTATGGCCTGCCTTCCAGAAGCTTGTATCCATGTGTACACCTCATCATCTGCTAGTTAGTCAGTCGGGCCATGACCGCGACACGGGTATTCCAGACGCTGTGGTGGAGTGTTCCGAATGACGGCGACTCCACCGGCCCCGTCGCCGGGGCCAAAACGCAAAAACGTCGCCTCTCTGTCCAAGTGAGCGGAAAGAGATGAGCGACGTCTTTGTCGTAAAAAGGTGATAGCCGCCGTTGGCTACCGTGCGATTGCTAAAGCAAGAGATGGGCCAATGGCGTTGCAAGCGATTAGCCGCAAGCTGCGAGCGGGTTTGGGTGATTCCCGGGAAGCAGGCGAGGGCCGGTCAGTGACCTTGAAGCGGGCGCTCGCCAGCAAAGCGCTGTAAAACAGGGCGCGCCGCGAGCGACAGTCTGCAGCCTGAAAGGGCAAGATCACGCATGGCCATTGAAGAGTTTATTAAAGTTCAATGGCGGTATTATTATTTCAGGTGCCATTGGTTTTGGTGTTAAGTACTGTCATTGTGATGCTGTTTTGACGTGCTTGTATGACGGTTTTAATAGCGCTGATCAATAAGTGTTAATATTCTGTTTATTGAGGTTGTACGATAACACCAGTCTCAATATTTAATTTACATTGCCCGGTATCTCTGACAGCATTCATTGCACCGTGATTAACACGGCTCATCCATCAGGAAATGAATTTACTCTTCACTGCGGCGATCTGTAATTGCAAATTGCCTGTCAATTTCGATAAATGTTTACTTTTTAAAAAGTAATCGTCTACTCGCTCTTTTTCCGGTTTTCAGTTGCCCTCAAGGGCTTGAAACACCGATCCCGGGTACCTCCCGGCAATACAGCCGCGCCGACCGGGCTGTCTTCCTCTTCGCGCTTCATTGCAGGCGCCAATAAAGGACATCATCATGAGTAACATCAATTACGCACCCACCATCTGGTCCAGAGCTGATGCGCTGAAGGTCAATGAAAATGATCCGACTACCACGCAGCCTCTGGTAAGCCCGGATTTTCCGGTCATGAGTGATACCGTATTCATCTGGGACACCATGCCGTTGCGCGAGCTTGACGGCACCGTGGTTTCAGTCAACGGCTGGTCGGTGATCGTCACGCTGACGGCTGACCGCCACCCCGACGATCCGCAGTATGTCGGTGCCAATGGCCGCTATGACATCAAGCGTGACTGGGAAGATCGTCATGGCCGGGCACGCATGTGCTACTGGTACTCGCGCACCGGAAAGGACTGGATCTTTGGTGGCCGGGTAATGGCCGAAGGTGTGTCGCCAACCACCCGGGAGTGGGCGGGCACACCCGTACTGTTGAATGATAAAGGCGATATCGACCTGTACTACACCTGTGTAACGCCGGGTGCGGCAATTGCCAAAGTACGTGGCCGTATTGTGACGTCCGACAAGGGCGTGGAATTGAAAGACTTTACGGAGGTGAAAACACTGTTCGAGGCCGACGGCAAGTATTATCAAACCGAAGCGCAGAACTCGACTTGGAACTTTCGCGACCCCAGTTCGTTTATTGATCCCAATGATGGCAAGTTGTACATGGTTTTTGAAGGCAATGTCGCCGGCGAACGCGGCACGCATACAGTAGGCGCCGCAGAACTTGGTCCTGTTCCGCCAGGTCATGAGGAAACAAGCGGTGCCAGATTTCAAGTCGGCTGTATCGGACTGGCCGTTGCGAAACACCTCAGTGGCGATGAGTGGGAAATACTTCCGCCGCTGGTCACCGCAGTAGGCGTCAATGATCAGACTGAACGCCCGCATTATGTCTTTCAGGACGGCAAGTATTACTTGTTCACCATCAGCCACAAGTTTACTTATGCCGATGGTGTTACGGGTCCGGATGGTGTTTACGGGTTTGTCGGCGAGCATTTGTTCGGGCCTTACCGGCCGATGAACGCTTCCGGCCTGGTGTTGGGCAATCCGCCCGCACAGCCATTTCAGACTTACTCGCACTGTGTGATGCCGAACGGTCTGGTGACCTCGTTCATCGACAGCGTACCCACCTCTGGCGAGGATTACCGCATTGGCGGTACCGAGGCACCGACGGTGAGGATTCTACTGGAGGGCGATCGCTCGTTTGTGCAGGAAGTGTATGACTACGGCTACATCCCCGCGATGAAGAACGTGGTGCTGAGCTGACCGACTGCACGCATTAACCTGGTAGCGGAAGAACGCCTGTGCGAGCAGGCGTTCTTCGCTCGTTTACCCCAGCAACTCGCTCATCGCGATAATTTGCTCGGCCACCTGAATCAGCTTTTGCTGGCGACTCATCGCCTGACGCCGCATCAGGGTGTACGCGTCTTCCTCGTTGCAATCCTTCATTTTCATCAGCAGCTCCTTGGCCAGCTCGATGCGCTTGCGTTCGGCCAGTTGCTGATCGCGGGCATGCAGTTGCGCACGCAGCGCCTGATCGCTCTCGAAACGGGCCATCGCCACGTCCAGAATCGGTTGCAGCCGTTGGGCCTGGATACCCTCGACGATATACGCACTGAGCCCGGACTTGATTGCCTGGCGCATCACGCCCGGATCGTGCTCGTCGGTGAACATCACGATGGGCCGCGGCTGGTCACGGCTGACCAGCACCACTTGCTCCATTACGTCGCGTCCTGGCGATTCGGTGTCGATCAGGATGACGTCCGGGCGCACCGCTTCAACGCGGGCGGGCAAGTCGATGATCAGTCCGGATTCGTCGATTACTTCAAAACCGGCCTCTATCAATGCCGATTTGAGGCGACCGACTTTTCTGGCCGTGTCATTGATAAGCAGGATACGCAGCATGGTCACGTTCTCCGTCAACGACTGGCCACAGCGGGCGCGTTGGCGGCCAGCGAGTGGAGCTTGAAGCTACGCGCGTAGCCTGCGGGGTCGCTGCCGTCCCAGACCTTGCCATCGATCAACTGACTGCTGCGCAGGGTTGCAGTGGGTGCGTCGATGCCCAGCGCATCAGCTGCCTGGCGATACAGGTCCAGTTGCTGGACACGGCTGGCGACAGCCAGGTAATCCGGGTCTTCACGCAACAGGCCCCAGCGCCGGAACTGAGTCATGAACCACATGCCGTCGGACAGCCACGGATAATTGACCTGCCCCTGATCATGGAAACTGACTGCATGCGGATCCTGCCAGTGATTGCCGAGGCCGTCGCTGTAGTGGCCAAGCAGGCGCGGCTCGATGCAGTCCGGCGAGGTATCCAGATAATCCGCACCGCTGAGCAGTTGTGCGGTGCTGCGCCGATTATGGTCGCTTTCCTCGATGAAGCGGCTCGCTTCCAGTACGGACATGATCAGCGCTCTGGCGGTGTTGGGGTTCTGCTCGACGAACTCACGGGTACAGCCCAGCACCTTGCCCGGGTGGTCCGGCCAGATCGACTGGCTGGTCGCCATGGTGAAGCCCAGTTGCTGCTGAACGGCGCTGGCGCCCCAGGTTTCGCCGACGCAGAAACCGTCGATGCGCCCAGCCTGCAGGTGTTGCGCCATTTGCGTGGGTGGCACCACGACACTGGTCACATCATCGAGCGGATGGATGCCTTGGCTGGCCAGCCAGTAGTAGAGCCACATGGCGTGGTTGCCGGTGGGGAAGGTCTGCGCGAAGGTCAGCCTTGATCCGCTTTGGTGCGCGCGTTTGTCCAGTGCTTCAGGAGTGATCACGCCCGCCTGCTGCAACTCGCGGGACAGGTTGATGCACTGGCCGTTCTGGTTGAGTCCCATGAGGATGGCCATGTCGGTCGCCGGACCACCGCTGATGCCCAGTTCCACCGCATAGATCAGACCATACAGGCTGTGTGCCGCCTGCAACTGCCCGCTGACCAGTCTGTCGCGCAGCCCGGCCCAGGAGGTCTGACGCTCGAGGTTCAGGCTCAGGCCGTATGGCTGGGCGAAACCTTGAGTGGCCGCAACCACCAGCGGGGCGCAGTCGGTCAATGCCATGAAGCCCACGTCCAGGCTGTTCATTTCCGGGGCGTCACTACCGGCCACCCAGTCCAGCGCATTACCGGTTCGTTCGTTCATCGCGCGTGCTTCATCAAAGGTCCGTCCAGAAAAAAGGCGTCGTCCGACCCATTGCAATGCAAGTGTCGAAGCGACGCCGTTGTCCATGCACCGCTCCGCCGTTGGAGTGAGTGCCGATAGCGGTTTCAAGCAAGGCATATGCCATCGCCGGGGAAGAGTGAGCAACAAGTTTGTCTCGCGCCTCGCCTGACAGGCCTGCACGCGTCTATAATCGCCACCCTGAATTCAGCTGCTCACGAGCCCATCCCGCCATGTATAACCTGGCCCGCCAGTTACTGTTCAAACTTTCTCCGGAAACCTCTCATGACCTGTCGCTGGACCTGATCGGTGCAGGCGGGCGGCTGGGCCTTAATGGCCTGCTGAGCAAGTCCCCGGCGAAGTTGCCGGTCAGTGTGATGGGGCTGGAATTTCCCAACCCTGTGGGGCTGGCAGCAGGTCTGGACAAAAACGGTGCAGCCATTGATGGCTTTGCGCAGCTGGGCTTCGGCTTCGTCGAGATCGGTACTGTGACGCCACGTCCACAGCCGGGCAACCCCAAACCGCGCATTTTCCGCCTGCCGCATGCCGAGGCGATCATCAATCGCATGGGCTTCAACAATCTGGGCGTCGATAACCTGGTGTCCCGAGTCCAGGCGGCAAAGTATCGCGGCATTCTGGGCATCAATATCGGCAAGAACTTCGACACGCCGGTCGAGCGTGCGGTGGACGATTACCTGATCTGCCTGGATAAGGTCTATGCCCACGCCAGCTACGTCACCGTCAACGTCAGCTCACCCAACACGCCGGGGCTGCGCAGTCTGCAGTTCGGTGACTCGCTCAAGCAACTGCTCCAGGCCCTGAGCCTGCGCCAGCAGGAACTGACGCAGCGGCACGGCAGACGCGTGCCGTTGGCGATCAAGATTGCCCCGGACATGAGCGATGAAGAAACCGTGCTGGTGGCCTCTGCACTGATCGAGTCGGGCATGGATGCGGTGATTGCCACCAACACCACGCTCAGCCGCCAGGGCGTGGAAGGGCTGCCGCATGGCGATGAAGCGGGTGGTCTGTCGGGCGCGCCGGTGCGGGAAAAAAGCACGCACATCGTCAAGGTGCTGGCCGGTGAGCTGGCAGGTCGTCTGCCGATCATTGCCGCTGGTGGTATCACTGAAGGCCGGCATGCCGCCGAGAAGATAGCCGCAGGTGCCAGTCTGGTGCAGATCTATTCCGGTTTCATCTACAAGGGCCCTGCGCTGATTCGCGAATCGGTGGACGCCATTGCGGCAATGCCACCGGCCGTACGCTGAATCGAAGGCAAAAAAAGGGGCTCCTCGAGAGAGCCCCTGGGCGTTGGCCCGCCGCCCGGGTCGGGCGTGCATGGTACAGGTGTGAATCAGTCAATCATGTGGGTGGCCCGACAGAGGCCTGAAAGTCTTTGAATCGCCTCATCCGACCGCGTGAAGTTCGTTGAGTCTGTGGATGCCCGCAGTGCCGGTCATACCGTCCCAGTTGTCGCCGCGTCCTTCGCGCCAGCCATTGATCCATGCCTGGCGTACTGACGGTAGAGTAAAAGGGCAAAGCTCACGGGATTTACCATGAACGCCGTATTGATATCCGCGTAAAAATGCTCTTTCCAACGGATCACGCTTAAGTCTTCTCATAGGGTAATGCCCTCGTCTGTTGACTGTAATATCCCTGAGACCCCTTGATGAGGTCGGGCAGAATCTTCTGCCGTTGGTGCCCGCTGCCGGCGTCGCGGGCCTTGATGTCATAACCGTTGCAGAGATGACCTGAGACGATTTCTAACCAAAGCACAGGTCGGTGTGAATGATCGTTTTGTCATAAGCACGTCATATTCAGGTCTGTCGAGCAATAAGCAATGGTCTGTTCAAACACTGATTGTTTGGCGCAACCCTTTTGACGCAGGGGTTTGCGAGCCAGATGAGATCGCTTGTCAGTCTCGTATGGTGGCCTAATGCCTTGGCTGGTTAAGCGACGAAGGGTCGCGATGGGCACGGTAGAAATGTGACTTTTCCAGCGTGACTTTTTAATTACGTCTTTTTATTGCCGACATCGTCCTGGCGGATATCTGTTCTAATACTCCCGAAAACTGCCGCAATGACATGACAGGATCATGCGGTGGACCGGCACACATCACGTGCCTCGCAGGCGTTCTCCACGAAAGACGCCTGTTCAAATCTGGCAGGGCAATGCGTTGCCCGCCGCAGACGGCTCAGGCCCTGGAATACACATGTCGGATCGCTACGAACTTTTCCTTACTTGCCCCAAAGGCCTCGAAGGACTGCTTGCCGAGGAAGCTACGGCACTGGGTCTGCAAGAGACCCGCGAGCACACATCGGCCATTCGCGGCTCGGCCGACATGGAGACCGCCTACAGGCTGTGCCTCTGGTCGCGGCTAGCCAACCGCGTGCTGCTGGTGCTCAAGCGCTTCCCGATGAAGGATGCCGAAGACCTGTATCACGGCGTGCTCGATGTCGAGTGGCAGGATCATCTCGAGTCCGATGGCACCATCGCAGTGGAGTTCAGTGGCCACGGGTCGGGCATCGATAACACCCACTTCGGTGCATTGAAGGTCAAGGATGCGATCGTCGACAAGCTGCGTACTCCGGATGGCGAGCGGCCATCAGTGGACAAGATCAACCCTGACCTGCGCGTGCACCTGCGCCTGGATCGCGGCGAGGCAATTCTGTCTCTCGACCTCTCTGGCCACAGCCTGCACCAGCGCGGCTATCGTCTGCAGCAAGGTGCTGCGCCCCTGAAGGAAAACCTTGCCGCCGCGATCCTGATCCGCGCTGGCTGGCCGCGCATTGCTGCCGAGGGCGGCGCGCTGGCTGACCCGATGTGCGGTGTCGGTACGTTCCTGGTCGAGGCCGGCATGATAGCCGCCGACATCGCCCCGAACATCAAACGCGAACGCTGGGGCTTCTCTGCCTGGCTCGGCCACGTTCCGGCGCTGTGGCGCAAGCTGCACGACGAAGCGCTGGCACGCGCAGAAGCAGGGCTGGCCAAAACGCCTTCATGGATTCGCGGTTACGAGGCCGATCCGCGGCTGATCCAGCCTGGGCGCAACAACATCGAACGTGCAGGTCTGAGCGACTGGATCAAGGTCTATCAAGGCGAAGTCGCGACCTTCGAACCGCGTCCGGATCAAAACCAGAAAGGTCTGGTGATCTGCAACCCTCCGTACGGCGAACGCCTGGGTGATGAAGCCAGCCTGCTTTATCTCTACCAGAATCTGGGCGAGCGCCTGCGTCAGGCCTGCCTTAACTGGGAAGCTGCGGTGTTCACCGGCGCGCCTGACCTGGGCAAGCGCATGGGCATTCGCAGCCACAAGCAGTATTCGTTCTGGAACGGTGCCTTGCCGTGCAAATTGCTGCTGATCAAGGTCACGCCTGATCAGTTCGTGACCGGCGAGCGTCGCACACCCGAGCAGCGTCAGATCGAGCGCGAGAACCCTGTCGAAGTTGAAGTTGTTGAAAGAAAGCTCAACAAGAACGGCAACCCGATCAAGCCGGAACCGGTGGTGGTCGAACAGGCGCGCCTGAGCGAAGGCGGGCAGATGTTTGCCAATCGCCTGCAAAAGAACCTCAAGCTGATGGGTAAATGGGTGCGCCGCGAAGGTATCGATCGCTACCGCGTCTACGACGCCGACATGCCTGAATACTCGCTGGCGATCGACCTGTATCACGACTGGGTTCACGTTCAGGAATACGCAGCGCCCAAGTCCATCGATCCGGAAAAGGCTTCGGCCCGGCTGTTCGATGCACTGGCGGCCATTCCGCAGGCGCTGAACATTGACAAGAACCGTGTGGTGATCAAACGTCGCGAGCGTCAGAGCGGCACCAAACAATATGAGCGTCAAAGCGCGCAGGGCCAGTTTCTGGAAGTCAGTGAAGGCGGCGTCAAGCTGCTGGTCAATCTGACCGACTACCTCGACACCGGCCTGTTTCTCGACCATCGTCCGATGCGTATGCGTATCCAGCGCGAGGCCTCCGGCAAGCGCTTCCTGAACTTGTTTGCCTACACCGCGACGGCCAGCGTGCATGCCGCCAAGGGCGGCGCGCGCAGCACCACCAGCATCGACTTGTCGCGTACTTACCTGGACTGGGCGCGGCGTAACCTGTCACTGAACGGCTTCTCCGACAAGAACCGTCTGGAGCAAGGGGACGTGATGGCCTGGCTGCAGGCCAATCGCGACGAGTACGACCTGATCTTCATCGATCCGCCGACGTTCTCCAACTCCAAGCGCATGGAAGGCATTTTTGATGTGCAGCGTGATCAGGTCGAGCTGATCGATTTGGCCATGGCGCGTCTGGCCCCGGGTGGCGTGCTGTACTTCTCCAACAACTTCCGCAAGTTCGTGCTCGATGAAAATCTGAGTCAGCGCTATGCGGTCGAGGATATTACCGCGCAAACCATCGACCAGGATTTTGCCCGCAACGGCAAGATTCACCGCGCCTGGAAAATCATGGCGCGTGCCTGATACGGTGTGTGATGAGCTTGCCTGTAACAGTTTTGTACAGGTTTGCTCATCGCTCCCTATGAAAATTACTGGCGAATAGCTATAACAGAAGTCATAGCCAGCTTGACGCTTCAGCATGTTGGCGTCATGAGTTTCTGTGTATGACAGCGAAACGGTTCAGGCTCAGAGTTCTGAGTTTCATCAACGGCCAGCTCTCAGCGTGGCCAATAGCCGTTTTGGCATTGATGGTCGGAGCGGCACTTACCATCATGTTGGCGCTGGCCGACAATGAGCTGTACCAGCGTCAATTGCGCCAGCGTTTCGACATGCTTGCTGCGGAGCGCTTCAGTCGTCTTCAGGAGCGTCTGGACCGGCAGGTCACTCGGCTAGACACCCTGTGTCGCTTCTTTATCTTTTCCCATCAGGTCGAGCAATCGGAATTCGACGGCTTTGTCGCGCCATTGCTGATTGGAACCCAGGCCTACGCCTGGAACCCGAAAGTAACGCTGGCGGAGCGGGCCGCTTTTGAACAGCAGGCGCGTGAGGAGGGCTCAGCCGGATACGCCATACGTGAAATGGATGAAAACGGTGCGTTGAAAACCGCCACTGTACGCAACGAGTATTTTCCGGTTCGATTCATCCAGACACTCAGCAAAGTTCCGACACCGTCGGGGTTTGATATAGCCTCGGAGCCGGTACGTCATGTCGCTCTTGAGCGTGCGCGTTTACTCAAGCGCATTGTTGCAACGCCTCGTATCAGCCTGTTGGCCCTTGACCCGTCAGACACGTACGGAATTTTGCTGGTGGCGCCGGTGTTCTCCATCGGCCAGTCGCCTTCCGAATTGAGAGGCTATGTCACTGCAGTGATCAGCCTGACGCAATTGATGAGCATCGGCACAGCGGAGCAGGACAATCTTGCGGTCACCATGCTTGACCTCAGTTCGCCGGCAAAGCCTGAGCAGGTTTACCAGTCGCCGGTCGTAGCAGTACGCAATCATTTGTATGCCAGCAGCCTTCTGAGCCTCGGTGACAGGGATTATCTGGTCGAGGTTCGCCCTACGGAAATCTTCAGCCAGAGCAATCAGACCATGATGCCGGGCCGGGTGCTGTGGCTTGGCGGGCTTTTGAGCCTGATGCTCAGCGCGTTGCTCTACAGCCTGATCAGCCAGCGTCAGCGAGCGCTGCAGCGTGTGGCGCAGCGTACCCGCGAGTTGCGCCAGCGCGGGCAGCAGTTACGGGCGGCGCACGGGCAATTGCGCAGTGTGCTGGACGCCGCGACCGAAGTGGCGATCATTGCAACCGACCTGGATGGGCTGATCAAGACGTTCAACGTCGGTGCGCAGAAAATGCTGGGTTATTCTCAGGAAGAGGTACTGGGCAGGCTGCGCCTCATGGACCTTTATCAGCCGGCCGAGCTGGAGGCCCGCGCGAGTGTATTGAGCAAGGACCGCGGGCACCCGATCAGCGCTTCCCGGCTGATGTTTCTCGACGCCGTGCAAGACGGTCATCACCCTTCGCAGGAGTGGACCCTGCAGCGCAGTGACGGCAGCACCCTGGTGGTGAACATGCTGGTTACCGCCGTGCGCGACGATCAGGGGCTCTGGACCGGGTATCTGGCGGTGTGCATCGACGTCACGGAGCACAAACGCGTCAACGAAGCGCTTGCCGAACAAGGGCAATTGTTGAAAAAACTTGGCTCGCAGGTGCCTGGCGGCATTTATCAGTATCACCTGGCTATCGACGGCAGTGCGCGCTTCAGATACGCCAGCGCTGGCATGTGCGAGCTGTTTGAAGTCGATGAAGCGCAGTTGCTGGGCGATTCCGAGGCCGTTCTGCGACGTATCCAGCCACCGGATCTGACGCGCGTCAGAAGCTCTATTCTGGCCAGCGCGAAGCATCTGACACCCTGGAGCAAGGAGTACCGTGTCGACCTGCCACGCAAGGGCCAGCGCTGGCTGCGCGCTGCGTCCACGCCAGAACGGTTGGTAGATGGCAGCGTGCTATGGCACGGCTTTGTGTCCGACATCACCGACCTCAAGCGTGTCGAACAGGAGTTGCGCGCGCTGTCGGTCACCGACGTACTGACGGGTGCCTACAACCGGCGCTATTTCCAGGACCGCATGCAGGCCGAGCTGAAAAGGATCGACCGGCACGGCGGTAACCTGTCGATCATCATGCTCGATATCGATCATTTCAAGCGCATCAATGATCGTTTCGGGCATGCCGCAGGCGATCAGGTGCTCAAGGCGATTTCGGAAAAGATCAGCCAGCGCCTGCGTAGCGATGATGTGTTCTGCCGCCTTGGGGGTGAAGAGTTCATGGTGATCTGCCCGGGCACACGGGGCTCGCAGGCGTATCAACTGGCTTTGAGCCTGCGCGAGGGCCTGCGTAACCAGGTTATCGAAGGCGTCGATCAGGTTGTGACGGCCAGCTTCGGCATCGCCAGCTGGAGAGCCGGTGAGGGGATCGACACAATGTTGTTGCGCGCTGACTCGGGTGTCTATGCCGCCAAACAGGCCGGTCGCGATCGGGTCGAGCCTGAGCAGATCTGACGCACACAGACCCGCTTCGAAAGCGGGTCTGCTGGTTACAAGCGGCGGGTGGTTATTGCTGGATCGAGACCGTGGTGTTGGTCAGTTTCGGCTGTCGATACAGATCGACCAGTACCTCGTCCAGTATCGAGGATGCGCCAAACGGACGCGGATCGTTGAGGATCGCCACGACCGCCCAGGTGTTGCCGTTGCTGTCGCGGCTGAAGCCGGCAATAGCGCGAACCGTGTTCAGCGTGCCTGTCTTGATGTGCGCTTCACCCAGCAATGGGGTGCGCTTCAGACGTTTACGCATGGTGCCGTCCATGCCTGCCAACGGCATCGAACTCATGAATTCGGCAGCATACGGGCTGCGCCACGCAGCCTGCAGAATAATGGCCATCTCACGGGCACTGACACGTTCCGCACGCGACAGGCCGGAGCCGTTCTCCATGACCAGATGCGGCGCGGTGATGCCTTTTTTCGCCAGCCACTGGCGGATGACGCGCTGGGCAGCCTTGCCGTCGTCACCGTCAGCTTCATTGCGGAACTCTTCACCCAGGCTCAGAAACAGTTGCTGGGCCATGGTGTTGTTGCTGAATTTATTGATGTCACGAATGACTTCCACCAGATCCGGCGAAAAAGCCTTGGCCAGCAGCTTGGCATTACCGGGCAAAACGCCAACGCGGTCCTTGCCCTGGATAGTGCCGCCCAGTTCCTGCCAGATGGCCCGTACTGCGCCTGCCGCATAGGTCGGATGGTCAAGCAGCGAAAGGTAGGTCTGCGAATTGCAGCCGTTGCCCAACTGGCCAGTCACCGTCACATTGACGCTGCCGTCAGGCTGGGTGACCGGGTTGTAGCGCACATCCCCGGTGCATTGCTTTGATGCGCTCGCCTTCACCTGGTTGTCGATGCGAATGGTCGCAATCGGCGGCTCGACCGAGACCAGAATTCTGCCGTCATCGTTTCGGGTCACGAAGCGCAATGCCTTGAGATTGACCATCAGCGCATCAGGCTTGACCAGAAACGGCTTGTTATCATCGTTGCCGTCATCATTGAATTCGGGCAATTGCGGCTGCACAAAATGGCTGCGGTCCAATACCAGGTCACCAGTCACCTGTTGCACACCGTTGGCGCGCAGGTCACGCATCAGCAGCCAGAGTTTTTCCATATTCAGCTTTGGATCGCCGCCGCCTTTGAGGTACAGGTTGCCGCGCAGCACGCCGTTGCTCAGGGTGCCATCGGTGAAGAATTCGGTTTTCCACTGGTGGGTAGGGCCGAGCATTTCCAGCGCGGCGTAGGTGGTGATCAGCTTCATGGTTGAGGCCGGGTTGACCGATACGTCGGCATTGAACACGGTCGGCGTGCCCGGCCCGTTGAGCGGCAACATCACCAGCGAAAGCGCGTCATCGCCGAGTTTGCTGGCTTTCAGAGCCTGTTGAACCTTGGGGGGCAGCGTGGTGTTGATGACGGCAGCGTAGGAGGGCAGAGCCAGTGGCAAAAGAATTGACGCGAGCAACAATGGACGTAGCGACTTGATCATTGAATAAAACCCTACTGCAAGGGGGGACATAAAAAAGAGGGCATGGATGAATTCCCTCGGTAACTATTTCGCTGCGATGTTGATAACTATAGTAGTGAATGCGTAGCGGGCTTTTTTTGTAACATACAGTGCCACGCATGAAACGACCCGCATTATGCCCCAAGCAGGGCGGGCTTGTGATGGGGGGCAGGCCGGTAAACGTTATTTTTTATCGATTGGGCCTGCATCACTGTCGCAAGACCGGATATCCATGACAGACCGCAATTGTCGGGCTTTTAAATCGTCAAGCTGGTAAAGTGCCGCCCGATATTTATTGATGAGGATTGTCCCATGGCCACTAACCGCTCCCGCCGTCTGCGCAAAAAACTGTGTGTGGACGAGTTCCAGGAATTGGGTTTTGAACTGAACCTGGACTTCAAGCAAGAGCTGGATGACAAGGCAATTGATGCTTTCCTTGACGCTTTTCTGAAAGAAGCAATGGAAGCCAACGGTCTTGGTTATGTGGGCGGCGACGACTTCGGTCTGGTTTGCCTGAGCAAGCGTGGCTCGGTCAGCGAAGAACAGCGTGTTGCTGTCGAAGCCTGGCTCAAAGGCCGCAGTGAACTGACAGAAGTCACTGTCAGCCCGCTGATCGACGTCTGGTACCCGGAAAAAGAAATCAACCCGGCCGCCTGATGTAACGGGAGGCAGGCCAGCGCCTGCCTCTCTTGCTTTTCCCCCGCTTGTTCCCCTTCGCTAAATCGTCTTTGAAACGTCTTCAGTCAGGTTTCGCCTGCTGCAGAATCAGCGCGTCCTCAAGCTCGATCATCGCCAGCTCGACAACCTGCTGACAGGTATGGAACTGTTCATCCGGCGTGTCCGCTTCGCAGGCCTGCTCAAGTGCATCGCAGGCATCGACCACCCTTGAAGCGCTGATGATCCGTGCGGCACCTTTGATCCTGTGGGCCAGGTCGCGGGTTTTCCTGCGATTGTTTTCCGGTATCAGTCTGGCCAGCAACAGCCGGTCCTCGTGATTGCTTTGCAGTAGCTGCGCAAGCAGGCGTTCAACCATTTCCGGACGGTCACCGGTCAGGTTGCTGATGCTGTCGAGGCTGAACGGCAGAGGTGTGCGCGCCAGCGGCGAAACGGCTGTCAGCCGTTCGCTGAGCATCGAAAGGCTGATGGGTTTGAAGAGGCGGTCGTCCATGCCTGCTGCGCGGCAGCGCTCGATCTCGTCAGGCTGCGCATTGGCCGTGAAGCCCCAGACCGGACAGCGTGGCTGGCCGTCTGCGTCTTCAATCGCGCGGATTGCAGTGGTCATGTCATAGCCGTTCATGACCGGCATGTTGCAGTCGAGGACTTAACGATTATGTAAGTGGTTGATTTTATTGGCCATAAAATCCTCCCCAAAACTTCCCCAATATACCCCTAAAAAGAATTACGCCACGTCAATCCACTCAGACCCGCGACCATCCTTGTACATTTCTGTCATGGCTGCGTTGCGGTGCCCCAGCAGCTTCTGAGGATCACGGCCTTCTAACGCATGAAGCCGCGCTGCCAAAGATCGCATTTCATGGAAGCTGGGCGGGTTCGCACCCAGGTCAATGCCGAGAGCTGCCGCACCTTTATCCCTTGCCTCGGCGAACGCAAGCGTCAGGGTATTCAACTTTATTGGGTTGCCTGCTTTTGCGACGGCAACAGTTCGTGTGTGATGCACCAAGTGCTTCGACAGCACTCTGTCTCTGCATGATTTGATAACGCTTGAGAGATCGAGGCCGATTGCTTCAAGTCTGAGGCTGGTGCTGATCCGCAGTCGAGCGCCGGTTTTCGACTGGATGACATGCAGGAAACCGTCGTGCTCATCCTTGAATAGCATCGATCCGATATCGTCTCTGCGCTGCCCTGTGAGAAGTGCAAGCTCCATCGCCCGCTTTAGCCAGGGCCTGTCAGTCGCTGCGTGAGCGGCTTTCCAGAGTTCAAGACTTAGGCGTGCACGTTTCACTTTTGAACGTGCAGGCTTTGTCGCGTCGACTGGGTTCAGGTCACACCAACCAGCAGCAATGGCTTCGTTGAAGACATCCCGCAGCAGCGACCTATATGCTTTTGACATCGGCGCTTTCCCGGCCTTGGAGAACGTGGCGAGAAACGTCGCGATATCCATTGTCCGGATATTGCGTACGAACTTTTCGCCGAAAGCACTGTTCACGGTCTTGAGTCTGCTTTTCATGCTCCTGGTCGTTTGCGCGCTTAAGCCCCTTTCGGTGTAGATCAGTTCGTACTCGCCGAGCCAATCAGCGAATGTGCGGTCGTCCACTGCAACTGGCTCTGCGATTCGTTGCGCCAATGTCGGCTTCAGCACGTCTGCATGATTGGCGGCTACAGCTTCCATGATCGCTGCCGCCTTGTCCTTGCCCAAGCCGAACACTCTTCCGGTGGCCCCGCCTTCAAGGCTCATCAAACAGAAGTTAGGCAGTGCCCGACCTGTAAGGGCAGAACCGTGGTGAAAGGCGTTTTCCATGAATTGGCCTGCGTGCAGTGCAACGCTTCCGGTTGGGTGAACGCTGATACCCTCACCTGAACCGGTATCTAAAGTCGGCGTGATCGACTGGTCTCAGCTCATTACGAAAAAAATGAAAGATGCCGAGCAGGCGGCGCGCGAGCTTGCCCTTGCGAAGGCAGACCTTGCGGCACGCAACAGCGCCGCGGCTTTTCAGATCGCCCGCATTCAGGATCGTATTGAAACCCTGGGCTATGGCATCGAGGCAGGCGATGCAACCGAGGAGGAAGAAGAGGAAGCAGAAGCACTCGCGCCTGTCCTCAAGGCGTGGAAGGCCTACAAGTTCGCGCTGGGCAAGGTAACCGCACAGCCTACTTGGCATCAGGCCCCGGTCTGGCCCGTCGCGCCTGCAATTCCAGAGATCGCCGCAGCCCCGATGCTGGTGGAGGAACCACTGGCCTGACGTACACCTGCCACCGAACCCGCCATCGAGCGGGTATTTTTTTGCCTGGAGAAAACCGAATGTCCATCACAGCGCAGCAGCTGCTGCAGATCCTCCCGAACGCCGGCCAGAGAGCCGGCGTTTTTGTACCCGTCCTCAACACAGCGATGAGCAAGTACCAGATCGTGACCCCGCTGCGCATCGCGGCGTTCATCGCCCAGGTCGGTCATGAGTCCGGCCAGCTGCGTTACGTGCGCGAGCTGGGCGGTAGCGCCTACCTGTCGAAGTACGACACCGGCAAGCTGGCTGAGCGGCTTGGCAACACACCCGAGGCCGACGGCGACGGTCAGCTTTACCGTGGGCGGGGCCTGATCCAAGTGACGGGGCGTGCCAACTACGAGGAATGCGGCGAAGCGCTGGGCCTGGACCTGATCAACCATCCCGAATTGCTCGAGCTGCCGCAGCACGCCGCGATGTCGGCGGCATGGTTCTGGCACCGGGCCGGGCTCAACACGCTGGCAGACAAGGGCGATTTTCTGACCATCACCAAACGCATCAACGGCGGCACGAATGGCTTGGCTGAGGTCAGGTCCATGCAGGGGTTTGCTCAGGCAGCCGAGCAGGGGCAGGTCGCGCTGCGTGGCAAGCTGCTGCAGGTTTTCAAGCTGTACATCAGGCAGGCCGCTGAGAAGAATGGCCTGATGCAGCAAGCCTTGACGGGCTGCCTCGTCGATCAGGTCGAGGCCTGACATATCCGGCAGGCACTGATCGCACAGTAACAGCCCATAGGGCTCCGGACTGCGTTGCATGGCAGCCATCGCCTCTGCGGCGGTGAGTGCGGGAGTCAGTAGAAAATAGCCCTGATTGTTGAGCAGCACCTGAGTGGCGATCAGTTGAAACGGGTGATCTTCCACCAGGAGGATGCGCAGGCTGTGTGTGGACATGAGTTTTCCGGAAAGGCCCTGGCGAGACGTTCAGGCCTCGCAGACGGCGTGCGGACCGTTAGTATCGCAGGCGGATGGATGACGAGCCGGAGTGGCATTCGAAGTGGCTGTAATTATTGAGGGATGCAAGAAAAGCTGCGATAGGACTCGTCTGACATGCATGTAGGGCCTGTCTGAGTTTTGCGAGGCAATCAGGTCGGGAGTATCAGTTTTTTTGTGTTCGGGCTGGTTAGGGCCTGCCGTCAGGCAGGCCCTTGTTTTACCAGCTCGGTCTGGTAAATCGGTCTCCGTACAGGATCGCAAATTGATTCATTGCCACTTTCCAGTCGTGTGCCGCATGACCCCAGTTGGCGGTGATGTTGCGCAACCCAAGCCATATCAGTTTCGTCGCAGCCTCATCGGTCGGGAAGTGCCCTCGAGTCTTGATGATCTTGCGTAACTGGGCATTGATGCTCTCGATGGCATTGGTCGTGTAAACCACTTTGCGAATGCCCGCCGGAAAAACAAAAAACGGTATAACCCGATCCCAGGCGCGACGCCATGCAGCAACTACAGTCGGATACTGCTTGCCCCAGGGGCCCGCTTCAAAGGCGTTAAGCTCTTGCTCAGCCACATCGGCATTGATCGCCTGGTAGATCGGCTTGAGTGCTTTGGCCAGTGCCCGACGTTTATCCCAAGCGGCATAGTCCAAGCTGTTGCGGATCAGATGCACGATGCAGGTTTGCAGCGTCGTGGCAGGAAAAACCGCCCCCAACGCCTCCGGTATTCCTTTGAGGCCATCCGTGACGGCGATCAGAACATCTTCAACGCCACGAGTCTTGAGGTCGTTGAACACCTTCATCCAAAACTTGGCACCCTCGGTGCTCTCGATCCATATACCCAGAATGTCGCGCGTGCCATCAGGTAATCGAGGGCAACTCCCTCGCTGTTGCATTGGCGGACTTCTTTTTGGTCGGCATACATGCACCTCCAGCTACATGTTATGCCCGAACACAAAATTTCTGACAGTCTCATCAGGTCTGACCAGCGTTGTATCTGCATGCGCGCAGGTACTCGGCTGGCCTTATCAAGGCTAAATCTGTCCGGAGCGGCCAGTCATTTCCCGGGCCATCTCACTGGCATAGCTGTCGGTCATGCCGGCGATGAAGTCGATCATGCGCAGGAACGATGCATGCAGCGGTGCCTTGGGATCCGGCGCGCTGTTGCCCAGCAGGTCGAGGATACGTCGGTGCTTGAAGGAGGGCGTCCTGCCGCCAAACTGTTCGACCGCTGCACCGCAAAAGGCGTTTAAGAGGATTTCCAGTGTGGTGTAGGCGCCTATTTCATGCAGCGTTTTGCGCTTGTCCTGAAAGATTTTCTTGCGCGCCATGTCCTTGGCGTTCAGTACGCAGCGTTTGGCCGGGCCGTGCATGTGTTCCACTAGATCCCCGGGCAGCGTGCCCGCAAGCAGGGCGTCCTGTTGCTCGACGAATGCTCTGGCCGCTGCGTTGGTCAGGTGCTCGATGGCCTTGCCGCGCAGGATGGCCAGCTTGCGCCGCCGTGAGTCGCCAGGGCCCAGTTGCCGATAGGTTTCCGGAAGATCATCGCCGACCAGTCCAAGCAGAAGTGACTCCACTTCCGCGTAGTCCAGCAGGTCCATCTCCAGGCCGTCCTCCAGATCGATCAGTGCATAACAGATGTCGTCGGCGGCTTCCATCAGGTAAACCAGTGGATGGCGCGCCCAGCGTTGTTCCTCAAGCTGCGGCAAACCCAGCTTGCCAGCGATCTGCTCAAGGATTGGCAGTTCACTCTGATAGCAGCCGAACTTGTGCTTCTTGTAGCCCAGCGAGTCTGCGTGGCGAGCGGTCCACGGGTATTTGAGGTAAGTGCCCAGTGTGGCGTAGGTCAGACGGGTACCGCCGTCGAACTGGTGGTACTCCAACTGCGTCAGCACCCGAAAGCCCTGGGCATTGCCCTCGAAATTGAGAAAGTCATTGCGCTCTGTCTCGCTCATCGCGTCGAGCCAGCCACGTCCGGCAGCCTGATTGAACCAGTTGCGAATTGCGTCTTCGCCAGAATGGCCGAACGGAGGGTTGCCAATGTCATGTGCCAGGCAGGCGGATTGTACAACCATGCCCAGGTCGCTTGGGTCGCACCAGTCGGGCAGCGCAGCGCGCAGGGTTTCGCCAACGCGCATGCCCAGTGAGCGGCCGACGCAGCTGACTTCCAGCGAGTGAGTCAGGCGGGTATGAATATGGTCGTTGCTGGACACCGGATGGACTTGCGTCTTACGTCCCAGACGGCGAAACGCACCGGAAAAGATGATCCGGTCATGGTCCTTGTGAAACGGACTGCGCCCTAATTCTTCGGGGCTGTGCAGTGTCTTGCCAAGTCGTTCGCGGTTAAGCAGGGTTTGCCAATCCAAGGCGTTCACTCCGTCAGTAATGTTGGCCGTAGCTTCCCGGTTCGGCACGCCTGCCGCAAGGCCTGACGCGCGGACAGACAGAAACAGGGTGTGTTAAAAAGCAAATGCCCGCCCCGGAGCACCGGAGCAGGCATTTGTCACAAGGCTCGAATCACGCAAAAGGTCCGGCGTAATCAGAGCCTGCGGTTGCGGTTGCGGTTCTGGATGGCGCGACTCTGCATGGCGACCTTGATCAGTGGCGTCAGCGTGATGCCGAGCTTCAACAGGCGACCCAGCAGACTGGTGCGTCCGGTCTTGGCACGTTTGCCGCTCAGAAACCCCAGCAGGGCGACCGAGCCCACTCCCCAGAGTGGCGCGTGGCGAAAGCCGAGCGCGCTTTTCCAGTCATGGCGGATCCCGCGAAAGCGTTGCAACGGCTGCAGCAGTTGCGTCGACTCATGACGAATTTCCTGACGGTGCATCTCCATGCGCAGGCGGATCAACGCCTTGCGCAGTTCTCGACGGGTATTGCTCTGGTGCGACTTGGGTTCACTCATGGCATCAATCGCTCGCGGTCGTTGGCCAGCTCTTCAAGGGTTGCGTGGAATGGCGACGACTCATCGAAAATCGCTGCCTTGAGGCGCAGCCCGCAGAAGATGGCGGCCAGCAGGTAGAACGTGCAAAGGCCGACGATACCGGCCAGGCGATAGCTGTCCCACAGAACGATCAGCAACAAGGCCGAGAGCCCAGTGAGCAGCAACAGGCCGAAAACCAGCGCCAGTCCCGCGAACAGCAGCAGGCTGACGGTATGTGCCTTCTGCTCCTGCAATTCGATGCCGAACAGCTCGACGTGCGTGTGCAGCAGGCCAAGGAAAGCAGCGCCAAGACGCCGCGGTGAAGAGCCCGGAGTTCCCTCGGGCGGTGCTGATTCCGTTCCCAGAGTCATGATGTTAGCGCCTTGTAGCCAGCAGACCGATCAGAAAGCCGACACCTGCGGCGATACCGACTGACTGCCAGGGGTTGTTCTGAACGTAATCTTCGGTAGCGATCACAGCAGCCTCACCGCGCTCACGAAGCGAATCTTCAGTGGTCTTCAGTGTTTCCTTGGCACGCAGCAGGCTTTCGCGGATCTGGGCGCGCAGTTCATCGGCCTGATCACCAGCGAGAGAGGCGGTATGCGCCAGCAATTTCTCAGTGTCGGCAACCAGTACCTGGAAGTCGGCTCTCAGGATTTCCTGAGCATTCTGTGCAGTTTGGCGGGCCATGATGTTCTCCGTTTGGTGGGCGTGTGAATGTTTCGAGTACAGGTGATTCCTGAAGGTTCACTTCGATTGCCGTCTGGTGTTCGATCAGGCTGCGTGCTGCCGCTGCACTTACTCCAAAAGTATCTGTCAGGAAAAACCGCGACGTGTTGAAGATTGGGGTTCCGTATTTCTGGCCATTGGCTATGCTCCACACGCGTGATCACGTACATGGCGCGCGATATGAGAGCTGAATGGAGAGAGGCATGGAGCGGCTGTATTCCCTGCAGGGGCTCAGGGGCATGGCTGTCCTGGGTGTGGTGTTGTTTCACATGATGTCGGTAGAGAGCAAGTTTTCCGGTGGCGATATCCTTCTGCCGCCGATGCTCGATTTTTTTCAGTTGGGTGTCGATCTGTTCTTTGTCATCAGCGGTTTCGTGATGGTGATCGTCAGTCGTGGCCGTTTCCAGAGCGGGGTCGAGGCCCGGCGCTTTCTGTTCAACAGGGTTTCGCGGATCTACCCCACGTACTGGCTGTACTTTTTCATTACGCTGGCGGTGTACCTGGTGCAGCCGGGCATGGTCAACAGCGGGCATGGGGCGTCCAACTTGATTATGTCGTTCCTGCTGCTGCCCAACGATAAAGTGCTGCTGGTGATGGTGGCCTGGTCGCTGCTGTTCGAACTGTGGTTCTACGTCGTGTACTCCGGCTTTCTGTTGTTTCGTGAACGCAGCGTGCCGCTTCTGCTCGGCGGCTGGGCGCTGATCATCATCGTGTTCAACGTGCTGGCCGACTGGCAGGACTATTCGCCCGCACTGAAGATCATCCTGCATCCCTACGCCCTTGAATTCATTCTCGGCGCAGCGCTGGCGTTGTTCTTTTATGGTCGGCACAGCGCGCGCGTGCCAACCGCTGCCGTCCTTGCCTCGCTGGGAGGTGCGCTGCTGCTGGGCGTGCCCCTGATCGGTTACTTCCGGTTATACGACAGTCAGGGCTTGCTGCGCATGCTCATGGTCGGCGGTACTTTCGGCCTGCTGGTACTGACCCTTGCCCTGCTCGAACGACGTCGACAACTGGCTGTGCCAGGGTTTTTGGTCGCTGTGGGCGACATGTCCTACACGATCTATCTGTCTCATCTGCTGGTGTTGGGGGTGATCGGGCGGGTGTGGAGCCTGGTCGGTGCCTGGCCCGAAAGTTATCTGGACAACCTGTTTTTCGCGCTGCTGATGATGGCGGCAACGGTGTGTTACGGCTGGGTCGGTTACCGTTGTTTCGAGAAACCGGTACTGGACCGCGCCAACGCGTTCAGCAAGACGCATTTCCGGGTGTCGACGTGATCGCGGGGTGCGCCTAGAATAATTTTCGGTTGTAGAGGATTTGCCGAGGATCAATTCATGCCGCCCGAATGCCAGCTGTTCAGTACCCTGGGCTGCCCGCTGTGCGAGGTTGCCGAAGCGGTTTTACTGCCGTTCGCCATCGAGCACGGCTTACTGGTTGAGCTGGTCGACATCTGCGAGGATGAACAACTGTTCGAGCGTTACGAGTTGCGCGTCCCTGTGTTGCGTCGAGTCGACACCGGGGATGAGCTGGACTGGCCATTTGACGCGCCTCAGGTAGCTTCGTTTTTGAGTCGTTGAGCGGCATTGTCGTAGAGCTGCATTCTTCTTTATCCCCCGGACCCGACGCGCATTGAATATTGATACCCGCATCAAATTTCGCCATCTGGTGTGCTTTCTCGAGGTGGCTCGGCAGGGCAGCCTGGCGCGTGCCTCCGATGTACTGGCAATCAGTCAGCCCGCGCTGTCGAAAAGTCTCAAGGAGCTGGAAACACTGCTGGCCACCACCTTGTTTGTGCGCAGCAAGAGCGGTGCGGCGCTGACCGAGGCGGGGGTGGCATTCATGCGTTTCGCCGGGCCGAGCGTCCAGGCCCTGCGTGAAGGTGTCAGTAGCCTGCGCTCGGGTGAACATGAAACTGTTACCGCACGGTTGGGCGTGCTGTCCACGGCTGAAAGCCTGTTGGTTCCGGAGGTGGTCCATCGTCTGCACGAGCGCCACCCCGCGTTGATCGTCAGCGTGATGACCGGCCCCAGTGCCTACCTGCTGTCGCAACTGAGGGTAGGGGAGCTGGACCTCGTGGTCGGGCGCATGACTGACAGCCCGCAGATTCAGGGGCTGACGTTCGAGCATCTGTACAACGAGTCGATGACGCTGGTGGTGCGCAACGATCACCCGTTACTGACGGCGCCGCTCAAGCCTGAAAGTCTGGAGCAGTTCCCGCTGGTGTTGCCGCTGGCTGGCACCACCATCCGCAAGTTTGCCGACAGTCTTTTCGTACAGTGCGGTATCCGCATGCCGCGTCAGCGCCTTGAAACCCTCTCGCTCACCCTGAGCCGCCGCTATGTGCAGTGCAGCGATGCAATCTGGATAGCACCGCTGGATGCCGTATTACTGGAGTTGAAAGGCGGCACGCTGGTGGAGCTGGGCATGGGTATTCGCGAGCCGGGCGGATCGGTCGGCCTGTGCAGCAACCCGGCCCTGCCGCTGACACGCGCGGCGCAATGGTGTGTGGATGAACTGCGAGGCGTCGGAGAGACCTACCGGAAAGCGCAGTATGCATAACCATTTGGTTATGGATAACCGGTTTTATTTCAATTTTCTATAAGCATGGATCACGCGACACTTCGCCGCAGCCTGTAGCGCAAGTGATCGACGCCTGCGCCCATAAGAAAAACAAGGAGAACGCCATGTCTGCCGCGGACAATAGCCGCTTCGTCATTCGTGACCGAAACTGGCACCCCAAAGCCCTGACACCTGATTACAAGACCTCGATCCTGCGCTCACCGCGCCAGGCGCTGGTCAGTATCCCGCAATCCATTTCCGAAACCACGGGCCCGGATTTCTCGCATTTGAAGTTTGGTCAGCACGACAACGATCTGCTGCTCAACTTCAACAACGGCGGGCTGCCCATCGGTGAGCGCATCCTGCTGGCTGGCCGGGTCTGTGATCAATACGGCAAGCCGATTCCGCATACCTTGGTGGAGATCTGGCAAGCCAATGCCGGCGGGCGTTATCGCCACAAACGCGATGCCTATCTGGCACCCATCGACCCCAACTTTGGCGGTGTAGGGCGAGCGCTGACCGACAGCGAAGGCAATTACAGCTTCCGCACCGTCAAGCCAGGCCCTTACCCGTGGCGCAACGGCCCTAACGACTGGCGTCCGGCGCATATTCATGTGTCGATCAGCGGCCCGTCGATTACCACCCGCCTGGTCACCCAGCTGTATTTCGAAGGCGATCCGTTGATTCTTATCTGCCCGATTGTCAAGGCCATCGCCAACCCGGACGCCGTGCAGAGCCTTATTGCCAGGCTCGATCTGGGGATGGGTAATCCAATGGATTGCCTGGCGTACCGCTTTGACATCGTGTTGCGCGGCCAGCGCAAGACACACTTCGAAAACTGCTGAGGAGGCCCGACATGCCCGTTCAATTACTGCAGGAAACCCCTTCGCAAACCGCTGGCCCGTACGTGCACATCGGTCTGGCACCGCAAGTGGCCGGCAATCCGACCCGCGAGCTGGAAATCTGGAACGAGATGGCCAGGCCCGACGCGCCGGGCGAGCACATCGTGCTGCTGGGCAATGTCTTCGACGGCAACGGTCATCTGATCCGCGATGCGTATCTGGAATTCTGGCAGGCCGACCATCAAGGCGCGTATCACAGCGAATTCGACCCGGAGCGGCCGTTCAACGGCTTCGGCCGCACGGCGACCACTGACGACGGCCAATGGATTCTGAAGACCATCAAGCCAGGCTCGGCACATAATGCGGCCGGGGTGCCGATGGCTGCGCACATCAACGTTTCGCTGTTTGCCCGTGGTATCAATATTCATCTGCAGACGCGGCTGTATTTCGACGACGAAGCGCAGGCCAATGCTCAGGACCCGGTGCTCAATCTGATCGAGCAGCCGCCGCGTCGCGAAACGCTGGTCGCGCGCCGCTGCACGCATGATGGGCAAACGGCCTATCGTTTTGATATCCGCGTGCAGGGTGAAGGCGAAACGGTGTTTTTCGATTTCTGAATCGGTTGTCGATTTGCGTATCAGTGTGCGTGCGTTCCCGGCGCCTGCATCGGCAGGCGACCTTATAAAAATAAAAGGACATCTCCATGACGCTTTCCGCCAGCCAGCCTGTGCCGGGTACGCTCGACGTTCAGGCCTTCATCAATGCGCAACCGCTGTCCGGGTATCAGTGGCGGGTGGTTGCGCTGTGTTTTCTGATCGTGTTTCTCGATGGCCTCGATACCGCCGCAATGGGCTTCATTGCACCAGCGCTCAGCCAGGACTGGGGCATCGACCGGGCCAGCCTGGGCCCGGTGATGAGCGCTGCGCTGATCGGCATGGTGTTCGGCGCGCTGGGTTCCGGCCCGCTGGCCGACCGGTTCGGGCGCAAGGTCGTGCTGGTGTTTGCGGTGTTTCTGTTCGGTCTGTTCAGCCTGGCGTCTGCCTACAGCAGCAACATTGATCAACTGCTGGTATTACGCCTTCTGACCGGGCTGGGGCTCGGTGCAGCGATGCCCAATGCCACCACGTTGTTGTCGGAATACACGCCCGAGCGGCTCAAGTCGCTGCTGGTGACCAGCATGTTCTGTGGTTTCAATCTGGGCATGGCGTGCGGTGGGTTTGTGTCGGCCAAACTGATCCCGAGCATGGGCTGGCACAGCCTGCTGATGCTGGGCGGTATTCTGCCGTTGATACTGGCGGTGGTACTGATGGTCTGGCTGCCGGAATCAGCGCGGTTTCTGGTGGTGCGCAATCGCGGTGCGGAGCGTATTCGCAAAGTGCTGGCACCGATTGCGCCGAATGCGTTGGCTGGCATCACCGATTTCAGCGTTCCCGAGCAGAAAACGGTCAGTAGCCGCAACGTGCTGAAAGTGATTTTCTCCGGTACATACAGCGCTGGCACGCTGTTGCTGTGGCTGACGTATTTCATGGGTCTGGTTATCGTCTACCTGTTGACCAGCTGGCTGCCGACGTTGATGCGCGACAGTGGCGCGAGCATGGAGCAATCGGCGTTCATCGGTGCGCTGTTCCAGTTCGGCGGGGTGCTGAGTGCAGTGGGGGTCGGCTGGGCAATGGATCGTTACAATCCGCATAAGGTCATTGGTCTGGCCTATGCGCTGGCGGGTGTGTTCGCCTGGCTGGTCGGGCAGAGTCTGGGCAATGTCGCCTTGTTGGCCACGCTGGTGCTGCTGGCCGGTATGTGCATCAACGGCGCACAGTCGGCAATGCCTTCACTGGCAGCGCGTTTCTATCCCACCCAGGGGCGTGCCACTGGCGTGTCGTGGATGCTCGGGATCGGCCGCTTCGGCGCGATTCTCGGCGCCTGGGCCGGTGCCACACTGCTGGGCCTGGGCTGGAGCTTCGAACAGGTGCTGACGGCGCTGGTGGTCCCGGCTGCCCTGGCCGCGATAGCTGTGCTGATCAAGGGCTGGGTCAGTCATTCGGACGCTACCTGAAACCTTTCAATCTGGAGTGGTGATGTGAACAGAGTGAGCAATCAACTTTTCGATGCCTACTTCATGCAACCCGAAATGCGCGAGATCTTTTCGGATGAAGGCCGGGTACAGGGCATGCTCGATTTCGAGGCTGCGCTGGCTCGGGCACAGGCACGCGTCGGCCTGATCCCGCCGGAGGTGGTCGCCGACATCGAGCTGAGCTGCGACGCACGGCTGTTCGATTTCGACGCGCTGGCAATTGCCATCGGCAGTGCCGGCAATTCGGCGATTCCGCTGGTCAAGGCGCTGGGCAAACAGATAGCCGCGCGCAGTGCTGAGGCCGAGCGCTATGTGCATATGGGCGCAACCAGCCAGGATGTAATGGACAGCGGGCTGATTCTGCAACTGCGTCGAGCGATCGTGCTGCTTGAGCGTGATCTCACCCTACTGGCCGACGCGATGGCTGAGCAGGCACAGCGTCATGCTGGCACGCCGCTGGCTGGACGCACCTGGCTGCAGCAGGCCACGCCGGTTACCCTGGGGATGAAAATCGCCGGCTGGCTGGGCGCGGTGACTCGCCATCGACAGCGCTTGAACGAGATCAAACCGCGCCTGTTGTGCCTGCAATTCGGCGGTGCTTCCGGCAGCCTCGCGGCGCTGGGCGACCAGGCCTTTTCGGTGGCCGAAGCGCTGGCCGGTGAATTGCAACTGGAGTTGCCCGAGCAGCCCTGGCACACCCAGCGCGACCGACTTGTGGAGTTTGCCGGTCTGCTGGGCCTGATCGCCGGCAGCCTCGGCAAACTGGGGCGCGACGTGAGCTTGCTGATGCAGACCGAAGTGGGCGAGGTCTTCGAGCCCTCGGCACCGGGCAAGGGCGGGTCTTCGACTATGCCGCACAAGCGCAACCCGGTTGGCGCTGCGGTCATGATCAGCACAGCCACCCGCGCACCGGGGCTGGTCGCCACGATGCTGGCCGCCATGCCGCAGGAGCACGAGCGCAGTCTGGGCCTGTGGCATGCCGAGTGGGAGACTTTGCCGGAGCTGTGCTGTCTGGTTTCCGGTTCGCTGCAGCAAGCGTTGCAGGTGCTACCCGGTCTGCAGGTCGATGCCGAGCGTATGGCGAGCAATCTGCAATCCACCAAAGGGCTGGTGCTCGCCGAGGCAGTGAGCATTGCGCTGGCTCAGCGCATCGGCCGCGATGCTGCCCACCATCTGGTAGAACAGTGCTGCCGTCGTGCGGTAGAGCAGGGCGCGCATTTGCGTCAGGTACTTGGCGAAACCCCGCAAGTCAGTGAGCAGTTTTCTTCCGACGAGCTGGATCGTCTGCTTGATCCGGCCCATTACCTTGGCCAGGCCCGACAATGGGTCGAGCGTGCCGTGGCTGAACACACAAGGATTTCCCGATGACCGAAGACGAACGTTACGAAGCTGGCATGCAGGTGCGCCGTGCAGTGCTGGGCGATACGCATGTCGACAACAGCCTGAGCAAACTGACGCCGTTCAATGAAGAATTCCAGGAGATGATTACCCGTCACGCCTGGGGTGATATCTGGACACGTCCAGGGTTGCCGCGCCACACGCGCAGCCTGATCACCATTGCGATGCTGATCGGCATGAATCGCGAGGGCGAATTGCGCCTGCACCTGAAGGCCGCAAAAAACAATGGCGTGACCCGTGAGGAAATCAAGGAAGTGCTGATGCAGAGCGCGATCTACTGCGGCATTCCGGCGGCCAATGCGACGTTCCACCTGGCCGAAGCGGTATGGGATGAAATGGGTGTGGAGTCGTTGAAGGAGGATTGAAAAGTCGCATAACAAGGAGTGCTGCAGCGAAATGTCATGCCTTACCCGCGTTCACTGCCCATAAATGAAAGCGCTGTTTTATCACGAAGTCGGGCCTCAATCTCACTGACTCGCAGAACCAGCGCGTGGCGCGTAGCGTCACAAAGAGGACGCAGAGCGTCCAGAACTGCATGCCGACGCGGAGCGTCGGCACGATAGTCAGTTAGATTTCTGTATAACGATGAGTGATCAACCGTGGCGGCGTTTTTGTTTTTAGAGCAGCGACAGCGGGTAGCTGACAATCAGACGGTTTTCGTCGAACTGGTTGGTGTTGTAGTCACGCCGCATGGTGGAGTTGCGCCATTTGAGCGACAGGCTTTTGAACGCGCCGCTCTGGAACACGTACGCCAGCTCGGTTTCCCGTGCCCACTCTTCGCCGTCGGTGATGGTGCCGGTATGCACGTTGTCGCCGCTGATGTAGCGGTTCATCAGGGTCAGGCCGGGCACGCCCAAGGCTGCGAAGTCATAGTCGTGACGCAACTGCCAGGATTTCTCCCTGGCGTTGTCGAAGCTGGAGTTGTAACTGTCGTTGGCCAACGTCCCGCCACTGGTACCGTTGACGCGCATCCAGGCGCTGTCGCCGCTGACTTTCTGCAGGCCCACATAAAAGGTGTTGCCGCCGTGCCGCGCCGAAAGCAGCGCTGACCAGGTCTTGTTGTCCAGATCACCGGCCAGCGACTGGCCGTCGTCTTTGCCTTGGAAGTAGCCAAGGTTGGCACCCAGCGTCCAGCTGCCCAACGGCTGGCTGTGCAGCAGGTTGAAATATTGCTGGTGGTAGATGTCTTCAAGCTCGGCGTACCACACGCCGACCTGGGTGCGCTTTTCGTTGAACACGTACTCGCCGCCGCCGAAGTTGAAACGGTCTGAGGTGAACGCTGAGCGGCCGTTCAAGGACATGTCTTCCATGCTGGCGTCGTTGCGCGGGCTGTTGCCGCGGAACTGGCCGCCGTACAGGGTCAGCCCGTCGATCTCTTTGGAAGTGATTTGCCCGCCCTGAAAGGTTTGCGGCAGCGAGCGCCCATCATCTGAACGCAGGATCGGCAACACGGGCATCCACTCGCCGACCTTCAATTCGGTCTTCGAGAAGCGCGCCTTGCCCGCCACGGCCAGTCGCCCGAAGTCGTCGGCCGGGCGTCCATCGCTGTGGATCGGCAGCAATTGCGTGCCGCCCGTTCCCTTGCCGCCGTCTAGCTTGAGCGAGTAAAGGCCCAGCGCATCCACACCAAAGCCAACGGTGCCTTGGGTGAAGCCGGAGCGGGCATCGAGGATGAAGTTCTGCGTCCACTCCTCGGCGTAGTTCTGCGCATTGGCCGGGTCGACGAAGTTGCGGTTGATATAGAAGTTGCGTAGGTTCAGATTGACCTTGGCGTCTTCGACGAACCCGGCAGCATTGCCGCTGATGGGTGTCAGGTTTGCAGCAATGGCCGCAGACAGACCGCAAAGGAGTTTGCAGGAGGAATTGGCGCGCATGGAACAGACCTTTTTTGTAGTTATTGAGTCGTGTAGCTGGTTACGATAGTGAAAGGCCGGAAGGTGCCGTGCAATTGTGAAATAACTGTTTCGGGCGATAATCGAACGTTAATGAACCGGTTCGAACATTTTGTGGAGGGCGTTGCAAACGTGTGTGCGATGCTCACTGGTCTGTAGATACGGGTCTGTAAACATAGGCGGCGTGCTCTGGCGTTTTCGGCCACGGCGTCCGGCTGCTGAAACTTGAACAAGGAAGCGCGATGAGCACTGCCAGCACGCCTTTGTCCGGCGTCAACCAACCACTGAAAGGGATTGGTTTCATTCTTCTGGCGACTTTTCTGTTCGCCAGTCACGACACACTCTCCAAGTACCTGTCCGGCTTCTATCCGATCATTCTGGTGGTCTGGGCGCGCTACGTGGTGCACACGCTGCTCATGGCCTGCATCTTCATGCCATCGGCGGGGTTGCGCGTGCTGCGTACCAAGCGTCCCGGCTTGCAGGCATTGCGTGCGCTGGCGCTGTTGGGCACCAGTCTGCTGTTTACCAGCAGCCTGATGTTCATCCCGCAGGCAGAGGCGACCGCGGTCAACTTTCTTGCGCCGTTGCTGGTCACGGCACTGTCGGTGCCGCTGTTGCATGAGCGTGTGACGCGCGGGCAATGGGTTGCGGTGGTTGTCGGGTTTATCGGGGTGATGATCATCATTCATCCGGGGGGCGAGCTGTTTACCCCGGCGATTCTGCTGCCGCTGTCGTCAGCCTTGTGTTTTGCGCTGTATCTACTCCTGACGCGGCTGGTCAGCCCGTTTGACAGCCCGACCACCAGCAACTTTTTTGCCGGGCTGTTCAATACCCTGTTGATGAGCGCGCTGGTGCCGTTCTTCTGGGAAGTGCCTGCGCTTAAACATCTGCCGTTTCTGCTGGCGCTGGGGGCATGTGGTATGTCGGCCCACTTGCTGCTGACCCAGGCCTTCCGCTTCGCCGCCCCGGCAATGCTCGCACCGTTCAGCTATTGCCAGATCGTGTTTGCCGGGCTGCTGGGTTTCGTGGTGTTCGACCACATGCCATCACCGACCGCACAGGCCGGTATCGCCATCATCTGCCTCAGCGGCCTGGCGGCGGCTTGGCAACAGCGGCGCAAGGGTGGGTGATGAGCTGTTCCTTCGCACGAATACACAAATCTGACTGACTATCGTGCCAATGCTCCGCGTTGGTACGCAGTTCGTGACGCTCCGCGTCACATCTGTACCGCAGCACAACGTAGTGTCTTGCGCGCAATCACTTTACATAGATAAAGCGCTTTTTTATCGCGGTGGCACTGACGACGCAGAGTGCGACGTTAGTGACGGCTGAGTCCTGGCACTGATCCGGGGGATGCGAGGCAGGACGCCGAGCAAGCCGCACCGGGCCAAGGATGGCCCGTTGCGGCGGCCCCCGGATCAGTGACAGGGCGAAGGGACCCGACGAAGTCGGGCCGGAAACAGGAGCAAGGGGATTTGCCTACTTTGGCCCCATCAAAGTAGGTCGCCGAGGGGCGAAAAGGTGACCTGAATCGACCCCCAATCCACCTGAAACCACAGAATCGCCGTGTGACGCGGAGCGTCACGAACTGCATTCCCACGCGGAGCGTGAGGAACGAGCGGCGTCTGGGATAACTAAGTGAGTCGCGGAGGGGCGAAAAGGCGACCTTAGTCGAACCTAAATCCACCTGAGGTCGCAGACCCACGAGAGGCGTCCGGGAGAGCACTTTTCGTCACTCTGCGCAAAGCGTGGGGACGATAGCAAAAAGGCCCGGTCACTGAGTGAGCCGGGCCTTTGTGATGGTGTCAGACGATTACTCGCTGAGCGTCGGAACCTTGCGCGGAGCCATGAAGTACATCCAGATCAGCGCGATGAAGTACATCGCCGGAATCATGGTGAACAGCACGTTGTAGTTATTATTGGTGGCGGTCAGCACCGCACCGACAATCTGGGTCATGAACATACCGCCAATGGCCGCACACATGCCGCCGAAGCCGAACACCGTACTCATCATGTGCTTGGGCGTGTAGTCCATCACCAGGCTCCAGATGTTTGCGGTCCAGGCCTGATGCGCACCCACGGCAAGCGAGATGGCCAGTACCGCCACCCACAGGCCGCTGGCGTTGGCGGCGAATACCACGCTGCAGATAGTGATGGCAAAGATCAGCATCGACAGCAGACGCGCAGTGGTCGCACGCATGCCGCGCCCGATCAGCCAGGAGGACAGAATGCCGCCACCCACGCTGCCGAAGTCAGCGGTCAGCCAGATCAGGATCAGCGGGATGCCCATCTGCGTCACGCTGATACCCAGGTTGTATTGCTGATTGAGAAACGGCGGCAACCAGTACAGGTAGAACCAGAACACCGGCGCAGTAATCGCGTAAGCCAGCGCGAACGCCCACGTGCCGCGCATCTTCAGAATGCCGGTGAAGGGCACCTTGACCGGCGCAGGTTCGACTTCCTGATTAATATAATCCAGCTCGGCCTTGCTGACGGTCGGATGCTCTTCGGGGTTGTAGTACTTCAGGCGCCACATGATGACCCAGATCAGCCCCAGTGAACCCATCGCTATAAAGGCCGCCTGCCAGCCCCAGACGGTAAGGATCAGCGGCAGCAGCGCCGGGGTCAGCATTGCGCCGACGTTGGTGCCAGCGTTGAAAATACCAGTCGCCACGGCACGTTCACCTGCCGGGAACCACAGACGCGTGGTCTTTACACAGGCCGGGTAGTTGGCAGCCTCGGTCAGGCCGAGAATGAACCGGCAGACCATGAAGCCCACAGCGGAAGTTGCAAGGCCATGAGCGCCGGTCGCCAGGCTCCACAGCAGCACCGCGAGGAAGAACGCGCGCTTGACGCCGACCTTGTCGATAAAGCGGCCTTGCAGCACGAAGCCCACCGCGTAACCGACCTGAAACCAGAAGTTGATGTTGGCGTAGTCCATCGCCGTCCAGCTCATTTCCTTGGCGAGGATTGGCTGCATGACGCCAAGCGCCGCTCGGTCGATGTAGTTCAGCGTGGTGGCGAAGAACACCAGGGCGAGCATGCCCCAGCGCGTCTTGCCCACGGCGAGTGCGCCGCGAATCTTTTCGCCCATCCCGGCACGGGCGGCCTGGGCGACAGGGTTGGTCTGGGTGTTAAGCATGATGTTCTAACCATCCGTTCCAGGACTGTGCTGCTGGCAACAGTCGGACTGAGAAGTCGACTCGATGCAGGCGTTGTGCAGGTAAAGTGAAGTCGTAGAACCGTGATTCGACTGGCCTGTTGACTCAGGCTTTCATCGAGACGATCCGTCGGGCCGACAATTTACAGGTTGGGCCGCGCAAGTGTGTTGGAATGTTTCAGGCGACGCAGATCCGCGCGGGGCTTTTGGCCGGACGAGTTCGTTGAACCTGACGTCTGGTGAGACGGACGGGCGAGCGGGCGAGCAAAGCGAGAAGGGTGCACATGAGCAATGTTCCTGTTTTTTGAATTGTTATGGGTTGCTGCTGATGAAGCAAAAGATCAAAACGTTTGACTGCGGGTCTACCCTGCAATGTGATGCTGATGTTGAGCATTGCGTGGTACAGCGTCAATTGAGTAAAACGGCTTTTGTTCGATAATCGAACGTAAAACTAACCGGTTCGTACACTTTATGTTGCTGTAGTATTTTGACAGGCAAATACTTTACTCGCACCTCTGAATAAGGCCGGGAAAGGCCAGGAATGCGGTGCTGTCCAGTCGCGACCGAAACAGGTCGCGCTCATCCAGGAGCTGAAAAGCATGCAGCGTTCAATTGCTACCGTATCCTTGAGCGGTACTCTGCCCGAAAAGCTCGAAGCCATCGCCGCAGCCGGCTTTGACGGCGTCGAAATTTTCGAAAACGACTTGTTGTATTACGACGGTAGCCCACGCAACGTCAGGCAGATATGTGCCGATCTTGGGATCGCCATCACCCTGTTCCAGCCGTTCCGGGATTTTGAAGGCTGCCGCCGTGATCGTCTGCAGCGCAATGTCGACCGTGCCGAACGCAAATTCGATCTGATGCAGGAACTGGGCACCGATCTGGTGCTGGTCTGCAGCAATGCGTCTGCCGATTCGGTGGGCGACGAAAATATTCTGCTGGATGACCTGAGCCTGCTGGCCGAGCGGGCCGGTGCCCGTAACCTGCGCGTCGGTTATGAAGCGCTGGCCTGGGGCAAGCATGTGAACACCTGGCAACAGGTCTGGAACCTGGTGCGTCAGGTTGATCATCCTGCTCTGGGTGTGTTGCTCGACAGCTTCCATACCTTGTCACTCAAGGGCGACCCGAGCGCGATTGCGCAAATCCCGGGTGACAAGATCTTCTTTGTGCAAATGGCCGACGCGCCGATTCTGGCCATGGATGTGCTGGAGTGGAGCCGCCATTTCCGCTGCTTCCCCGGTCAGGGCGAGTTTGATCTTGCCGGTTTCCTCGCGCCGATCCTGCGCAGCGGTTACACCGGCCCATTGTCGCTGGAAGTGTTCAACGACGGTTTCCGTGCCGCCCCGACTCGCGCCAACGCGGCGGACGGCTTGCGTTCGCTGCTTTATCTGGAAGAAAAAACCCGCCAGTTGATGGCGCGTGACGAGCCAGCCGCTGTTCCTGAAATACTTTTCAACCCGCCCGCTGCCAGCACTTACAACGGCGTCGAGTTTCTGGAATTTGCGGTCGATGAGAGCCACGGCGCGCGCCTCTCGGGCTGGCTGCAACGGCTGGGCTTTGCCAGGCTGGGTCAGCATCGCTCCAAGGCGGTCAGTCTGTTGGGGCAGGGTGATATCAAGATTGTGCTCAATGCCGAACCCTATTCTTTTGCCCATAGCTTTTTCGAGGCCCACGGGCCGTCGTTGTGCGCCACCGCCTTGCGCGTCGATGACGGCCATCAGTCGCTGGAGCGTGCGCGGGCCTTCAAAGGCCAGCCGTATCGCGGGCTGGTCGGCCCCAATGAGCGGGAGATTCCTTCAGTCCGCGCGCCCGACGGTAGCCTGATCTATCTGGTTGATAGCGCTGCGCCCGGAGAATCGATTTACGACAGCGATTTTGTCGTCGACCCGCAAGCGGTTGCCAAGGGTGGTTTGCAGCGTATCGACCACATGGCCATGGCGCTGCCTGCCGACAGCCTGGACAGCTGGGTACTGTTCTACAAAAGCATCCTGGATTTCGAGGCCGATGACGAAGTGGTGCTGCCCGACCCCTACGGTCTGGTGAAAAGTCGTGCCCTGCGCAGTCGTTGCAGTACCGTGCGCCTGCCGCTGAACATTTCCGAGAATCGCAACACGGCCATTTCCCACGCGCTGTCGAGTTATCGCGGCTCTGGGGTGCATCACATTGCGTTCTCCTGTGAAGACATCTTTGCCGAGGTCAGCCGCGCCAAGGAAGCGGGGGTGCCGTTGCTGGATATCCCGCTCAATTACTACGACGACCTGGCAGCCCGCTTCGATTTCGATGAAGAGTTTCTCAGCGAACTGGCTTATTACAACGTGCTCTATGACCGCGATGCGCAGGGCGGCGAGCTGTTCCACGTCTACACGGACGCCTTCGACGGGCGCTTCTTCTTCGAGATCCTGCAACGCAAGAATGGCTACGTGGGCTATGGCGCGGCCAACGTGCCGGTGCGTCTGGCGGCGATGGCCAAGGCGCGCAATGTGGCAGCGCGTCAGGCGCGGCTGTAACGCAAGACTGACTGCAGAGCTGCTGCGAGGGTGCGAATGCCTCGCAGCTTCCCTCTGCCTGCGGTCAGCTTCATACTTCGCGCATTACCCGTGGTCATGAGCCAACAATGAAAAAAATCGACTCCGCCGTTGCCGTTGAACCTGCCGCTACTGCGCCCAAGGGCCGCAAGAACAACCCGGAAAAAACCCGCGAAGATATTCTTCAGGCTGCTGTCGCCGAATTCGTTGCCCACGGTCTTACAGGCGCGCGCGTCGATGCCATCGCCGAGCGAACTAAAACCTCGAAACGGATGATCTATTACTACTTCGGCAGCAAGGAGCAGCTGTATGTCGAAGTGCTGGAAAAACTCTACGGTGCGATTCGCAACACCGAGAGCGAGTTGAACCTGAGTGAGCTGGAGCCTGTCAAGGCGATTCATCGCGTGGTTGAATTCACCTTCGATCACCATGACAGCAACGTCGATTTCGTGCGTATCGTATGCATCGAAAACATTCATTACGGCGAGAACGTCAAACAGTCCGATTCGATCCAGGCCAAAAGCCAGAATATCATCAGGGCGCTCGATGGCATCCTGCGACGCGGCGAGGCCAGTGGCTTGTTCCGCGATGGTGTTCATCCGGTGGACCTGCACCTGATGATCAGTTCGTTCTGCTTCTACCGGATCTCCAACCGCCATACCTTCAGCGAAATTTTCCAGATCGAGCTGTGGAGCGAGGAGGTCAAACAGCGTCACAAGGCGATGATTTGCGACGCTGTGCTGCGTTATCTCAAGCGCTGAGGTTTACAGCGTATGGAAGTGCGCCATCATCCGTTCTGCATCGGCTGACTGGCCACTGAATAACTCAAATGCCTTGACTGCCTGAAACACCGCCATGGTGCTGCCATCCAGCGTGCGGCAGCCCAGCGCACGGGCATGCTTGAGCAGTTCGGTTTCCAGCGGGAAGTAGATGATTTCCGCAACCCACAGCTCAGGGCGCAGCAACTCGACCGGCAACGGCGTGCCCGGCAGTTTGGCCATGCCGACCGGCGTGGTATTGACCAGGCCGTCGGCTTCGGCCATAGCGGCAGGCAAATCGATACCCACCTTTGCCCGTCCGGCACCGAAATGCTCGTTGAGGTTGTCCACCAGCCCTTGCGCGCGTTGCGGCTCGACTTCGAATACTGTCAGGCATTCGACGCCAGCGCTCAATAACGCATGAGCCACGGCAGCGCCTGCGCCACCTGCGCCCATTTGCACCACCTGCTGACGTGGAGCCTTGTCCAGGCCGCGCTGGAAGCCTTCGGCAAAACCCAGGCAGTCAGTGTTGTGACCGATACGCTTGCCGCCCTTGAACACCACGGTATTCACTGCGCCGATACCGCGGGCTTCGGCGGACAGTTCGTCCAGTAAGGGGATAACCGCCTGCTTGCACGGAAAGGTGATGTTCAGGCCGGTGAAGCCACAGTTTTGTGCGCTTTCGATAAGCTGGGGCAGGGCGCTGATATCCAGTTGCAGGGCGTCGATATCGATCAGCCGATACAAGTAGCGCAGGCCCTGGGCGTCGCCTTCGTGCTCGTGCATGGCGGGCGTTCGCGAGGCCTGAATGCCCGAGCCGATCAGGCCGGCAAGAACGGATTTTTTTTCAGCATGGGTCATAGAATACGTCTCTTGTTTTTGTGCCACTGCCCGGTCCAGAGCAGGTGTTGAGCGGAATGTACCAGATGGTTAATAGTGCCGCAGGTGGCAGGCGATTGCCATGCAGCGATATTGTGCGGTGATCGCCCTAATCAGTGATAATCCACGGCCAGCCGCTTCAGATCAGCCAGAGTTCACGCCGCACATGCCCGATTCCGTTTTCAGCGCCGCACAGCAACAAGCCAGCACGTTGTACCTGCCGCCAGGCGCGTGGGCCACAGTGCTCGATTGCCTGTGCGCGAAATTCACCGCCATCAGCCGCGAACAATGGCTGGACCGTATTGCCCGCGGACGGGTGCTGGACGAAAACGGCAAGGCCATCGCGCCTGACCTTGCGTACCGCGAGGGCCTGCGCATTCACTATTTCCGTGAGGTGCCCAACGAAACGCCGATCCCGGTGTTTGAAACGATTCTGTACGCCGACGAGCATCTGGTGGTGGCGGACAAACCGCACTTTTTGCCGGTGACACCCGCAGGTGAGTACGTCGAGCAGACGTTGCTGCGCCGTCTGATCCATCGCCTGGGCAACCCCGATCTGGTGCCGCTGCACCGTATCGACCGGCACACCGCCGGGCTGGTGCTGTTTTCCGCCAACCGGCAGACGCGCTCGGCTTATCAGGCGCTGTTTCCCACCCGGCAGATCGACAAGTTCTACGAAGCCATTGCGCCAGCGTTGCCGGGGCTGGAGTTTCCACGTTTGCACGAAAGCCGTCTGGTCGAAGGCGAACCATTCTTTCGCATGCAGGAAGGAGCAGGTGCGAGCAATACCCGGACGCAGATCGAGGTGCTCGAACGGCAGGATCAATTGTGGCGGTACGGGCTTTATCCGGTGACCGGCAAGAAACATCAACTACGCGTGCACATGGCGGCACTGGGCGCGGGCATCTGCAACGACCCGTTCTACCCGGACGTGGTAAAGAACCCTGTCGACGATTATCAAAACCCTCTGAAGCTGCTGGCCAAGGGCTTGCGCTTCATCGACCCGCTCAGCGGTAAACAGCGTCAGTTCGAGAGCCTGCTTGAACTCGACTGGTAAGCGGTAAAGCCGGGCTGACGGCCAAAAAAAAACCCGCACTCGGCGGGTTTTTTCAAATCAGTCACACGACGCCCGGATCACAGATCCTTGACGGTACGTACCTGATCCTTGTTGATGCGGGTCTGCTTGCCGTCGAGTTGCTTGAACTCGTAGAAGCCCGATTCTTCATCGTACTTTGGCGTATCGACAGCCTGGATTTCACGACCATCGTTCAAGGTGATCACAGTGGGCGATGCGCAGCCGGCGAGGGAGGCAATGCTCAATGCAAGCAGGAAGGCAGCGGGAAGGGTCCGTTGTTTCATTACTGTGTCTCCAGATGGATTCTTGATTTACTGAACTCTCAGACGGATACACCGTCGGCAAAGTTCCGTATACACCGTCAGCAAGTTCAATAGCCAGTCACTTGCCACAGTTTTCGCTGATCCCGGTCAACAGACAGGGAGTATTCAGGTTGGCCAGGCGTGGATCGCCAGCTTCCAGTTGCAGGGCGACTGGTTGCAGCGGTTCCAGGGCCCGTCTCGGGCTGCGTTCGCCGGCCTGCCATGCGGCTTCCAGCGTTGCGGCGTGAGCGATTGGGATCATACATAAAAGCGGCTGCCAGTGCTGGCCTTCACGCACCATTATTGGTCGCTCCGGGCATTCAACAGCCTTTTCGCGCAACGCTTGCAGCAACGGTTCATCGACCAAAGGTACGTCGCAGGGCAGAACCAGCAACCACTTATGCCGGGCAAGTGGCAGGGCGGCGCGAATTCCGGCCAGAGGACCGTTGAAATCGGCATCGTCGTCCTGCACCAGTTGATCGGCGTAATGCGCATAGCGCTCGATGTTGCGGTTGCAGGAAATGATCAGGTCGTCGGTCAGCGGCCGGGTCAGCCGGTGCAGGTGCTCGATCAGCGCCTTGCCCTGCCACTCGATCAGGCCCTTGTCACGCCCGCCCATGCGCTGCCCGCGACCTCCGGCCAGGAGCAGAATAGAGCAGGGAGGCAGTGCGGCAGGGACATTCATCAAACACTCGGCGGGCAGTCAAAAGGAGTGCTGTGATATAACACCGGCCTGTTTCCTTAACAACTGGATGAGGCCATGAAAGCTAAGGCTGACACACCTTTCGTACCCCTGAATATCGCCGTGCTGACCGTCAGCGATACCCGCACCCGTGAAACCGATACCTCGGGCCAAATGTTCGTCGACCGCCTGACCGATGCCGGTCATGGCCTGATCGAGCGCGTGCTGCTCAAGGATGACCTGTACAAAATCCGCGCTCAGGTAGCGACCTGGATTGCCGACGATCAGGTGCAGGTCGTGCTGATCACCGGCGGCACCGGCTTTACCGGTCGCGACAGCACGCCTGAAGCCGTGGCGTGTTTGCTCGACAAGCAGGTCGATGGTTTCGGTGAACTGTTCCGGCAGATTTCGGTGCCGGATATCGGCACCTCGACCATTCAGTCCCGTGCGTTGGCGGGCCTGTCCAATGGCACCCTGGTGTGCTGCCTGCCGGGATCCACCAATGCGGTACGCACGGCGTGGGACGGAATTCTCGCCCAGCAACTGGATTCGCGCTTCCGGCCCTGCAACTTCGTGCCGCACCTCAAGCAGGCCGAGCCCTGTGCGACTCGTGGTTGAGTGCTGATGAACAACGAGCCGAAAACCTTGCTGCCTGTCGAAGAGGCTATCGCACGGCTGCTGGCGATGGCCGAGGCCACGCCGATCACTGATCGCCAGCGTGTTCCGCTGGCCGATGCCGAAGGCCGTGTGCTGGCGGTAGATCTGATCTCCAGTCTGGATCTGCCGCCCTGGCCGAACAGCGCCATGGACGGTTATGCCCTGCGCGTAGCGGACTGGAGCGGCGAGCCGTTGACGGTCAGCCAGCGCATCTTTGCCGGTCAGGCACCCGAGCCGCTGGCACCTGGCACCTGTGCACGAATCTTCACCGGTGCGCCGATGCCTGAAGGTGCCGATTGCGTCGAGATGCAGGAAAACGCCGAGGTGCTGGCGGATCAGCGCGTGTGCTTCAGCGAGCCGCTGAGCGTTGGGCAGAACATTCGCCCACAGGGGCAGGAAACCCGCGTCGGCGACACCGTACTGGCGGCCGGGACGCGGCTTGGTCCTATTGAATTGGGCCTGGCCGCTTCGTTGGGCCTCGCCGAGCTTGAGGTGGTCCGACGGGTGCGTGTCGCGGTGCTGTCCACCGGCGACGAGTTGATTGAACCAGGTCAGCCATTAGGGCCGGGGCAGATCTACAACAGCAACCGGGTGTTGCTGTGCAGTTGGCTGAAGCGACTCGAATGCGAGGTCGTGGATGCAGGCATCCTGCCGGACGATCTGGCGAAGACTCGTGCTGCGCTGGCGAATCTGCACGATGTCGACCTGATCCTCTCCACGGGCGGCGTCTCGGTAGGCGAAGCGGATTTCCTTGGTCACGCATTGCGTGAGGAAGGCGAACTGACGCTCTGGAAGCTGGCCATCAAGCCCGGAAAACCGCTGACTTTCGGGCATTTTCGTGGCGTACCGGTGATTGGCCTGCCCGGCAATCCCGCCTCCACGCTGGTCACCTTCGCTTTGCTGGCGCGTGCTTACCTGCTGCGTCGCCAAGGTGTGATTGACGTAGCGCCGTTGCAGTTTCCGGTGCCCGCAGGGTTCGTCTGGACGCGCCCGGGCAATCGTCGCGAATACCTGCGCGGGCGTCTGGAACAGGGCAGGGCCGTGGCCTATCGCAACCAGAGCTCGGGTGTATTGCGCAGCGCTGCCTGGGCTGACGGCCTGATTGAAGTGCGTGAAGGCTCAACCGTGGCCGAAGGGGACTGGGTCAACTTCATCCCGTTGAGTGAAGTGCTGGGCTGAGTGGATTAATGGTTGGGCGGGCACGCATGAGCTACTCTCAACATCGCTGACAAGTTGGGCAACCGGACTTCGCCCTGGAGTATTGTTATGGCGCCATTGAGAGTGGCTTGTGTGATCCCGACCTACAACGGACGCAAGGATCTGGAACGTCTACTGGACTCGCTGGCTACGCAGACTGCGAGCTTCGATACACTGATCGTCGACTCCAGTTCTTCAGATGGCACGCTGGAGCTGGCGCAAGCCCGTTGTGCCAACGTATTGCGCATCGACAGCAAGGACTTCAACCACGGTGGCACCCGGCAGATGATGGTCGATTTGCATCCCGACTACGACGTCTATGTCTATCTGACCCAAGACGCCTACGTTGAAGATATCAATGCCATTGCCAACATTCTGCTGCCTTTCGCCGACCCCAAGGTCGGCGCGGTCTGCGGGCGTCAATTGCCGCACAAGAACGCCAACCTGCTGGCCCAGCATGCACGGTTGTTCAATTACCCTCCGACGTCGCAGATCAAGACTCTGGCCGATGCACGCACGCTGGGCATCAAGACGCCATTCATGTCCAACTCGTTCGCGGCCTATCGCGGTGAAGCGTTGCGGGCGATTGGCGGCTTTCCCCGGCATGTGATTCTTTCCGAAGACATGTACGTCACCGCCAAAATGCTGATCGCTGGCTGGAAAGCAGCCTATGAAGGTTCGGCTGTATGCCGTCATTCGCATAACTACAGCCTGCGTGAGGAGTTTTGCCGTTACTTTGATATCGGTGTGTTCCAGTCCCGTGAAGCGTGGATCTACGAAACCTTTGGTGGCATCGGCGGCGAGGGCATGCGTTACGTCAAGTCCGAGCTTAAATTCCTCGGCCCCCGGCGAATTCTCTGGTGGCCCATGTCGTTTGTACGTAATGCGCTGAAGCTGCTGGCCTACAAACTGAGCAAGCAGGAGAAGCGCCTGCCCCGTGGCGTGAAGAAAAAACTCGGGATGTACAAGCGCTATTGGGACAGTCCTTACGCCTGACCGAACCCTGCGCCGGACGCTGAGCGCCCGGCGTCTGGCACATCAGCTTTTCGCGGCTTCTTCGTCCAGACGGTCGGCCTCGAACAGTTGCGCGAGGTCGGCCCTGGCTTCACGGGCGGTCTGCAGAACCTTGGCGTCGTCGTCATACACTTCATGTTGTGCGGCCAGCACCTGTTCGTCGTGGCGCTTGAAGCGACTGATGCGCGCATCGGCCTGTGCCTCGGTCAGGCCCAGCCCCATCAGGGTCTGACGGCTCATCTCCAGGCTTGAATAGAATGTCTCACGCACGGCATGAGCGCCAATGTCCATCAACCGGTGAACGTGCTGGCGGTTACGTGCACGGGCAATGATCTTCATGTGCGGATACAGCTTGCGGATCAACTCGGCGGTCTTGATATTGGTGTCCGGATCATCCGTCGCAATGACGAAGTATTCCGCTTCATCAACCTTGGCTGCACGCAGTATTTCCGGGCGCAGCGGGTCGCCATAAAACACCGGCACATTGCCGAAGCTGCGCGAAAACTCGATCGATTCCACAGCGGTATCCAGAGCGATGAAAGGGATTTTCTGCGCCCGCAGGATCCGCGCTACGATTTGCCCCATACGGCCCATGCCAGCGATGACCACGCGTGGTTTGTCGGTCTGGATATCGCGGTACTCGTCCGGCACCTCGACAGGCTTGATCCTGGGTTTGATCCAGCGCGCCAAGGCAATGAACAGCAACGGCGTGATCGCCATCGACAAGGTGATGGTCAGCACCAGCATGTCGTACAGCCCGGCCTCGAACAGCCCTTGAGCGCTGCCGATCTTGAACACCACGAAGGCAAATTCGCCACCGGCTGCCAACACCAGGCCCAATTGCAGCGCGCTGCGGTTATTGAGACCGCCAGCGGTACGACCGATCAGGAACAGCATCGGCAGCTTGATTCCGATCAACAGCAGCGTCAGGCTCAGCACCGCGAGGGGCGAACTGAGCAGCAAGCCGACGTTGGCACCCATGCCGACACTGATGAAGAACAGCCCCAGCAACAACCCTTTGAACGGTTTGATCTGTGCTTCCAGTTCGTGACGGTATTCGGAGTCTGCCAATAGCAGACCGGCGAGAAATGCGCCCAGCGCCATGGACACGCCCACCAGTTCCATCAGCCACGCCGTACCAATCACTACCAGCAAGGCAGTGGCGGTCGAGACTTCCTGGATTTTGGTCTTGGCAACGATGCGAAATACCGGACGCAGCAAATAGCGGCCGCCGATCACCACAATGGCAATGCTGCCCAGCACGCGCAGGCCGTGGTTGATGCTTTCGCCGGTGTCCATTGCGTGATCGGCCCCGGCCAGGAATGGCACCATGGCAATCAAGGGAATTGCTGCAATGTCCTGAAACAGCAGGATAGCGAACGCCATCCGGCCATGCGGGCTATTCAACTGCTTGCGCTCGGCCAGACTCTGCAGGCCGAAGGCTGTGGATGACAGCGCCAGGCCAAGACCCAGAATCACCGCAGTGTTCAGCGACTGGCCGAAGGCAAACAACGCGATCCCGCCAATGACCAGGCCCGTCAGCAACACCTGCGCCATGCCTACGCCGAACACCGATTTGCGCATGACCCATAAACGCTTTGGCGACAGCTCAAGACCAATGATGAACAGCAACAAGACCACGCCCAGCTCTGAAATGTGACTGACGCTCTCCGTGTCGCCTATCAAGCCCAGCACCGAAGGGCCGATGATCACTCCCGCGAACAAATAGCCGATCACCGCGCCCAGCTTCAGGCGCTTGGCCAGCGGTACTGTCAGCACGGCGGCGAGTAGAAACACTACTGCGGCCTGCAACAGGCTGCCTTCATGGGGCATGTAAAACTCCTTGGTAATAATTGAACACACTGTTTGAGCAGGGCGGTATTAAAGCATGGGAGTTTTACACGGCAACGTTCATCGCGGCATGACAATAATCAACGCGGTTGATAGAGCGCGTGTGAAGGATGCGAAGGAGAGGAGCAGGGCAGGCTGACGATGCCATTCGTCGCGCATCGGCGTAAGCTATGCGCGCAAACAGGCAGTGCCAACTGCCCGCTCACGAGCATTCAGGAAACCGTTATGACCAACAAGCAGCGTTTGATTTACTCGATTCTGATCGCCCTCGGCGTTCTGGCGATCATGCTGGGCTTGTCGCACCTGCAAAACAGCGGTGTCATCACCGAAAAAACCTTTCAGTACATCGCAATCAGCGTGGCCGTACTGGTCGTGATTCTTAACGGGATCATGCGCCGCAAGGTCAAGCGGTAAGCGCGGCAAGTGGCAAGGATGACGAGGCCCGTTTTACTGGGCACCATCCTTGCTCGCATCACCCAGCCATTGTCGGGCACGAGGGTGCAGGCTGTAGGTCTTGTCGTCATTGAGATGAATCACGCCTTCATCGCACAGGCGCTTGAGCACTTCGCGCACACTTAGAAACGACAGCGGTACATCAAGCCTGAGCAGCTGGCTGTGCACGCCCCGTACTCCCAATGGCTGGCCTTCCTCGCTCGATACCAGAAGCGCATCGAGCACCTTGAGCCTGACCAGGCTGGTACGCAGACCAAAGCTTTTCAGAAGCAGTCGGATGTGCTCGTTTCCGGGCCGCTCGGTCTCCAGAGCGGGCGACTGTGCCTGCGCAGCCAGTGCTGTTTGGCGCAGCAGGGTGCGAGTCGTGATTCCTTGGCGATTGAACATCCACAAACTCCTTTTCAGGCTTTTTTAAACAATCTCAGTTACTAAGACGAACGAGCGCAGCAAAACCTCAGTTATCAATGGAAAAAAATAAAAACGCCAACACGCACGGGGTGGCCGCAGCGCTGTGCGTTTCAGGGTAGATGAAGATCGGGCAGTCGCGAGGGGACGGTTGATCCGGCTATCGGCGGATACAAAATCGCTCTGCGTCAGTCAGGTGCGCGAGAGCGCTCAGCCTTTCGGAGCGTCGGGTATCCGGCGGTTGAGCACCGGGTTGCCGTTCTGGTTCTGCGTGACATAAACCGGCAGCACCTTGGGCAGAGAGGCCAGCAGGCTGGACAGGTCGCGCGTGTTGAAACTGCCGCCAAGGCGCATGGCACCGGTTGCGGTATCGGCCAGCAGAATAGGCGTTTGCAGGTAGCGATTGATCAGTGGCAAGGCCTGGCTGAGAGGCAGATCATTGAAGATCAGCTTGCCATTACGCCACGCCAGGCTCGAATCCTTTGTGTCGGTCTGGCTGATCAGGGGCGCGTCGTCGCCTGCCTTGTAGCTGGCCTGCATGCCAGGGTCAAGATGATGGCTTGACGACGGATGTGCGCGATCACTGCTGACCTGAACCGAGCCCTCGACCAGCGTTACACGTACCTGGTCCTGATACATCCACACATTGAAGCGTGTGCCCGTGACCTTGATGCTGCCCTTGCCGGCATCGACTACAAAAGGGTGCGTGCTGTCGTGGCTGACCTCAAAGAACGCCTCACCCTTTTTCAGCGTGACGCTGCGTCTATCCTTGTAGTTGGCGTAGGTCAGCTCGGTGCCGAGGTTCAGTTCGGCACGGCTGCCATCTGCCAGTACCACAAGACGCGTCGCGGTATCGGCGTTGTAGGACTCGTAAGTGTCAGGCAGCCAGCCCTGATTCCAGCCCACATAACCGGTGACCGGCACAGCCAGAGCAATGACCGCCGCGGCAGCCGCGAGTGGTGCCAGGCGGCGCTTGCGACGAAGTACGGGCTGGTTGTTCTGTGTAGCCTGAATCGGGAGTGCCGGGGCCGGATTGAGCGGTTCGATTTGTCCGGTAATGTCCCAGACTTCCCGCATCGCCTCATACTCCATCGCATGCAGAGGATGGGCCTTCAGCCATTGCTCGAACGCTTTTCGTTCTGCGGCGGTGCAGTCTTCGGCGTGCAGGCGCATGCACCAATGCGCAGCGGCATCGGTGATCGCGTCGTGTTCTGCCTTGCTGAAAAGAGGGTCGCTCATGGGCGCTCCGGCCTATACCGTCGGCGCATTCTACCCTTGGATGTCAGGGAGAGAGAACATTTGCAGGATATTACCCGTCAACGCACAGCGTAATTCCTTGTGAATGCAAGCAGCTCTCATTGAAACCTTTCCGCGACAATCGAGTACGTGCAGTGCGCAGGGAGTTTTTTTGCAGGGCCTGCAGCGCTACTCTCGGTGCTGTTATTTCGTGTGGTTGTTCCCGGTACCTTGCCATGACATGAACAGGAGTCTCAGATGTCCGCCATCCCTAACGATCAGCCGGCCCGGACCGTTTCATATCAGCAACTGACAGATTTGTTGCGGCGGATCTTCCTTGCACACGGCACCTCCCCGGAGGTTGCCGATGTGCTTGCCGAGAACTGCGCCAGCGCTCAGCGCGACGGCTCGCACAGTCATGGCATCTTTCGCATGCCTGGCTACATCTCATCGCTGAACAGCGGCTGGGTGGATGGCAAGGCAGTGCCGTTGATCGAGGATGTCGGTGCTGCATTTGTCAGGGTCGACGCCGGCAACGGCTTTGCCCAGCCTGCGCTGGCGGCGGCCAGTTCATTGCTGATCGACAAAGTGCGCAGTGCCGGGATTGCGGTTCTGGCGATACGCAATTCTCATCACTTTGCCGCGCTGTGGCCGGATGTCGAACCTTTCGCCGAACAGGGGCTGGTCGCCCTGAGCATGGTCAACAGTATGACCTGCGTTGTGCCACACGGTGCGCGTCAGCCCCTGTTAGGCACCAACCCTATTGCCTTCGCTGCACCGCGTGCGGGGGGCGAGCCTGTTGTTTTCGACCTGGCAACCAGCGCCATTGCCCATGGTGATGTTCAGATCGCAGCGCGGGAAGGGCGATTGCTACCAGCGGGTATGGGCGTGGACCGCGAGGGCCGGCCTACTGAAGATCCTCGCGCCATTCTCGATGGCGGGGCACTACTGCCCTTTGGCGGTCATAAGGGGTCCGCATTGTCGATGATGGTCGAACTGCTGGCGGCAGGGCTGACAGGCGGTAATTTCTCTTTCGAGTTCGACTGGTCGAAGCATCCCGGCGCGGGGACACCCTGGACAGGTCAGTTGCTGATCGTCATCGATCCGGACAAAGGCAGCGGTCAGCATTTTGCACTGCGTAGCGAGGAACTGGTAAGGCAGCTTCACGGGGCAGGGCAGGAGCGCCTGCCGGGGGACCGACGCTACAGCGAGCGTGCGCGGTCGATGGCGCACGGTATCGACATCGCTGAGGCTGATCTGGAGCGCTTGCAGGGTCTGGCGGGCGGTTGAGCCGTTTACAAATTCGCTGACCATTCGTCGCAGTCAGTCTTGTGTCGGCGCTCGGTTCTAAATACTGTATGCATGAACAGTAAAGAAAGAATGAGGTCTGTCATGTCCCTTAAGTCAGTGCAAACGTCAGTACAAAGCCCGGTTGCTCAGCAGCATCGTACCCTCTCTACCGTCAATGAAATGCAGCGTGAGGATTTCCTCCGGCTGGCGGCAGGTCTGCGTCAGTTCAATGGCTACGAGCAGGATGTATCGATAGCCATTGCGGCAGCCCGCGCGAGTGGCGAATTCCGTCAGGCCAGCGCGATGGAATAGTGCTGCTGGTAGCGGCCATGATGCGTCTCGGGTTGATTGTGAGTATATGTAACGTATATGCTTCATATATTAAATTTGAGGTGAATCATGGGTCTGGTAAAGATTTCCGAAAACATGCACGCCAACCTGCGCTCTGCCAGCGTTGCGCTCAGTCGCTCCATCAATGCGCAGGCTGAGCACTGGATGCGCATCGGCATGCTTGCCGAATTGCACCCGGCACTGGATTACAGCGAGATCTGCCAGATGTTGATCCGTATCGAGAACGCAGGCGGCACGGTGCTGACTGCTTCGAACTTCAACGTTGCAGAGCTTTCTGCGTCCAGCCTTTCCAAGGCGGCCTCATGAGCAGCGCCATCGGTATCAAGACCGAACAGGACCTTGTGCAGTTGCGCATAGCCGGCAGGCTGGCTGCCGATGTACTCGCAATGATCACGCCTTACGTCAAGGCTGGCGTGAGCACCGAAGCGCTGGACGATATCTGCAACGAGTACATCGTCAAGGAGTTGAAAGTGATTCCCGCGAATGTGGGCTATCACGGTTTTACCAAGACCACCTGCATCTCTCCCAATGCAGTGGTCTGTCATGGCATACCTTCTGCCACCGATATTCTGAAAGATGGCGATATCGTCAATATCGATGTCGCGGTCATCAAGGATGGCTGGTACGGCGATACCAGCCGTATGTATCTGGTCGGGGAGGTCAGCCCCTTGGCAAAACGTCTTGTCGAGACGACCTACGAAGCAACCCGCGCCGGTATTCATGCAGTGCGCCCGGGTGCGACGCTGGGTGATATCGGTTATGCCATTCAGAGCATCGCTCATCGTGAAGGCTTCAGTGTGGTGCGTGAATATTGCGGGCACGGCATTGGCCGCAAGTACCATGAAGAGCCCCAGGTTCTGCACTACGGCGCTCAGGGCAAGGGCCTCAAGCTGAAGCCGGGCATGGTGTTCACCATCGAACCGATGATCAATGCCGGCAGGGCCGGTACTCGTACTCTGCCGGATGGCTGGACGGTTCTGACCAGCGATCTTTCATTGTCTGCGCAATGGGAGCATATGGTTGCAGTCACTTCGACCGGTTTTGAACTGCTGACGCCCTGGCCTGAGGGGACGGGCGATTATCCTGCCATTTAAACGTCAGTGGTCTGGCGATTTATGTACACAAAAAATGGCCTTGTCGAAAGGCCATTTTTTTGATCAGGGGTGATGTTTCAGTACTGCGGCGAAGATCTTTTCCAGCTTACTTCTGTTACGCCAAAACGCTCGGCTTGCAAGGTCGCCATTCCTATCGGCCCAGCAGACATATTGTTACTCACTGTGCCGACGCCGGCGTGTAGCGTTGCGCAGTGCAATGCGTCGCACTGGCACATTTGCCTGGTCTGGTGCAGAAAGCAACGAGGTTCGCCATTGAACTGATAGTGAATTTCAAATTCCGTTTGATGATTCATCTTTCCTGCTCGTAAGCCTGACGGCATGCCATCAAAATAGTGTGATTTTTCCAGTGGGGCATGCGCAAGAAGCCTTCTCCGGTCACGTTGCTGTCTTCAGAGCGTAGAACGAAAATCGCGTTGTTTCGAGATGTGGTTGCCAGTTGTCCGATGAGTGGTTTTGGATTCACTCATACGCATGAATGGATGACCCAATGGTCATCCAAACGAAGATCTTCTGTTTTGAAACAAGCCTCATTTACATGCCTTGAGGTCTACCGGGCCGACAAAATCATTACCCCGACCCATAACGCAGGCGACCTGCTGATTGCGCTGGCGCTCCCAGGCCTGGGGCGGATAAGTCTTGTCCCAGGCTTGATAAAGCTGTTGGTCCTGACGCGACAGGCGCAAGTTGTATTGCTTGCTCATGTAGAAGTAGGTGCGGGCGATCATGCCGCGAATGGAAGGGCGAGGCATGACCTTTTTCGCCTTGAAATCCACTTGCGTCAGGCAAGAACCGTACTGGCCTTTTTGCTCGGGTATCCAGCCAAAGCTGAAGTTGCTGCGGTCGCCATTCACTTCGCCGATGCTGGGCACCAGGTTATGCAGGTCTGCCTCGGCGCGTTTATAAACGGCATCGGTCTTTGTGCAGTTTTTGCGCCCGCCGTTCTGCCAGCATTGGCGCAGATGGCCGATCTGCCAGGCTGGAACAATGTGCTCCCATTCAATGCGACTGGCGCGCTTGGCGCTCTTGCGCGGGACATAGCCGCAGCCAGCAATATCGACCCGGTTGCCGGTGTATTTACAGCCGCAGTAAAATTCGGTCGATTGTGGTGCATATAACCCCCAGGCGACTTTCTTGGCTTCGCTGAAAGTACGCGGAGCTTGGGCCTGAGCGCTGAATGAAGCGGTGATGAGCAGGGTGGTGCAAAGCAGTGTCGAGAATCGAAACATCATGCCGTCAGTCTTCCTTCGGCAACGTCCAGAATATTTGCACACCACCATCGTCGCGCCAGGCGAGGGTGACGTTGTCGTTCTCGGCTATTTCTTCAAGAAGCTGCGCCCAGTCGTCCTCTGACTCATCCGGTTGACGAAAAAGCAGGGCAGCCCTGGATTTCTGCGCGGTAGGCGAGTTGATGATCTTCTGTACCCGCATGCCCATGCGCTCGTAAGGGCCGGGAGTGGAGGCGGTCGCTGCGGTTTGTTTGGCCACGGATAGGGTTCCTGATTTTCGCTGTACGGGCATACAGTATTTCAGTGTCGGATCTTTCGCAACATCTATGTAAGATAAAGCGCTTGAAATGGCACACTATTGTCTTGAAAAACCAACGCTCCCGGAGTCGCGTATGAATATCAAGTCACTGACATTTCCGTTACTGGCCGCAACTGCTGTACTGCTGGCAGGCTGTTCCACGCCTTCGGTCGTCACGCTTCAGAACGGCACACAATACATCACCAAGGACATGCCCAAGACCAAGAGTCGTGATGGTTTCTACGAGTTTGAAGACATCTCCGGCAAGAGAGTCCGGATCAAGGCCGACGAAGTGGCTACGGTCAGACCGGAGGAGTGAAATCCGACTGAACGCTAATGCTCGTTCCCTGTGCGTTGGGGGCGAGCAGTACAAACAGATTTCATTTTCGACGGATTGACAAACCCTGCGGGTTTTTTCATAGTTCATCCCTCGCAAACGTTTGCGTGTTGATGCATTGCATCGACCCTGCGTCGTTCGCCCGAACAATAATCACAAGATCGGAGATGAACTCATGAAGCTGCCATTTGCTGGACGCCTTCTCGCTGTCGCCATGTTCGCTGCTGTCACGGCAGTCATGCCCCTCTCTGCTGCATACGCTCAGACGCCTGAAAAACCCAAGGTCGCATTGGTGATGAAGTCGCTCGCCAATGAATTTTTCCTGACCATGGAAGACGGTGCCAAGGCTTATCAGAAAGAGCACGCCACCGACTTCGACCTTATTTCCAACGGGATCAAGGACGAGTCAGACACCTCTGCGCAGATTCGTATCGTCGAGCAGATGATTGTCTCCAAAGTCGACGCCCTGGTGATCGCGCCTGCCGACTCCAAGGCGTTGGTGCCGGTGCTCAAGAAAGCTACAGACGCCGGTATCAAAGTCGTCAATATCGACAACCAGCTTGATCCCGACGTGCTCAAAAGCAAAAGCCTGATGATCCCGTTCGTGGGTCCGGACAACCGCAAAGGTGCCGAGCTGGTAGGCGACTACCTGGCCAAGCAGCTCAAGAGCGGTGACGAAGTCGGCATTATCGAAGGCGTGCCGACCACCACTAACGCTCAGCAACGCACCGCCGGTTTCAAGGATGCCATGGACAAAGCGCAGATGAAGGTTGTGTCTGTACAGTCCGGCAACTGGGAAATCGACAAGGGCAACGCCGTTGCTTCGGCAATGCTCAATGAATACCCGAACCTGAAGGCCCTGCTGGCCGGCAACGACAGCATGGCGCTGGGGGCGGTTTCTGCAGTGCGTGCAGCAGGCAAGGCTGGCAAGGTCATAGTGGTGGGTTACGACAACATCAACGCGATTAAACCGATGCTCAAGGATGGCCGAGTGCTGGCCACTGCTGACCAGTTTGCAGCCAAACAAGCGGTCTTCGGTATTGAAGCTGCGTTGAAGCTGGTCAAAGGCGAGAAGGTCGACACCAACGAAAAAGGCGTCATCGAAACGCCGGTAGAACTCGTTACCAAACCTTGATCCACGCCGCGTAAAGGTGCCCGTCCTTGCAGGACGGGCGCTGGGAGAAATGTATGTCAGCGTCTGTTCAGACAGCTGTTCTTTCGGTCAGTGGCATCGGTAAAACCTACGCTCAACCCGTGCTCGGTGACGTCGATCTGACGTTGATGCGTGGCGAAGTGCTGGCCCTGACCGGGGAAAACGGTGCCGGTAAAAGCACCTTGTCGAAAATCATTGGCGGCCTGGTGACGCCCACTACCGGGCGCATGGAGTTTCAAGGGCAGCCTTATGAACCTGTGAGTCGTACCCAGGCCGAAAAGCTCGGGGTTCGCATGGTCATGCAGGAGCTCAACCTGCTGCCGGCCCTGACCGTTGCCGAAAACCTGTTCCTTGACGACCTGCCACGTCGTGCTGGCTGGATCGACCGCAAGCGCCTGCGTGAAAACGCGATCAAGGCTATGGCTCAGGTGGGTCTGGACGCTATTGATCCCGATACGCTGGTCGGCGATTTGGGGATCGGTCATCAGCAGATGGTCGAGATCGCTCGCAACCTGGTTGGCGACTGCCATGTGCTGATCCTCGACGAGCCTACTGCCATGCTCACCTCCCGCGAGGTGGAAATGCTGTTCGAGCAGATCACGCGGCTGCAGGCTCGTGGTGTCTCGATCATCTACATCTCCCACCGGCTTGAGGAGCTTGCCAGAGTGTCTCAGCGCATAGCCGTACTGCGCGATGGCAAGCTGGTGTGCGTCGAGCCAATTGCCCGCTACAACAGCGAGCAACTGGTCACGTTGATGGTCGGCCGTGAACTTGGCGAACACATGGACATGGGCACCCGGCAGATTGGCGAAGTAGCGCTGTCAGTCAAGGGGCTCAGTCGTGCCGGCAAGGTTCAGGATGTTTCGTTCGATGTGCGACGAGGTGAAATCTTCGGTATTTCCGGGCTGATCGGTGCCGGGCGCACCGAGTTGCTGCGCCTGATCTACGGTGCAGATGTTGCCGACAGTGGTGCGATTGAAGTTGGGCAGCCACTGCAAGCCGTCACCATCCGTTCACCCTCGGACGCCGTGGAGCACGGTATTGCCCTGATCACGGAAGACCGCAAGAGCGAAGGACTGCTGATGTCGCAGTCAATCAGCGCCAACATTGCGCTGGGTAATATGCATTCGATCTCCAGAGCAGGCCTGGTCAACACCGATGACGAACTGAAGCTGGCGCAGCGCCAGGTGGCTGCCATGCGTATTCGCAGTTCCAGTCCGGACCAGCTGGTCTCCGAGCTGTCAGGCGGTAATCAGCAGAAGGTCGTGATCGGTCGCTGGCTGGAACGTGATTGCCCGGTGATGCTGTTCGACGAGCCGACGCGAGGCATCGACGTCGGTGCCAAATTCGATATCTACGCGCTGCTGGCCGAATTGACCCGTCAGGGCAGGGCGCTGGTGGTGGTTTCCAGTGATCTGCGCGAACTGATGTTGATCTGCGATCGTATCGGTGTGCTGTCTGCCGGTCGCCTGATCGACACGTTCGAGCGCGACAGCTGGACCCAGGACCAATTGCTTGCCGCTGCCTTCGCCGGTTATCAGAAACGTGACGCGCTGCTCAATGACGCCGCGCCCAGGAACGACTCATGAAAAATACTCCTTCTCCGACGCTGACCGTGCCGGCCCGTCGCGGCGGCAATTACTTTGGTCTTGGCACCTACATCGGGCTGGCGGGTGCGCTGCTGGTGATGATCGTGCTGTTTTCCCTGCTCAGCGATCACTTTCTGTCCTATCAGACATTCAGCATGCTGGCCAACCAGATCCCTGACCTGATGGTGCTGTCGGTCGGCATGACGCTTATCCTCATCATCGGCGGTATCGACCTGTCCGTTGGGTCGGTGTTGGCGCTGGCTGCTTCGGCTGTGAGTGTGGCCATCCTGGGCTGGGGCTGGAGTGTGTTCCCGGCCGCCTTGCTAGGCATCGCCTGCGCGACCCTGGCAGGCACGATTACCGGCTCCATTACCGTTGCCTGGCGCATCCCTTCGTTCATCGTCTCCCTCGGTGTGCTGGAGATGGCTCGTGGCGCGGCCTACCAGATGACCAATTCGCGCACTGCTTATATCGGTGATTCGTTCGCCTGGCTGTCTGACCCGATCGCGTTCGGTATCGCGCCGTCCTTCATCATCGCACTGCTGGTTATTTTCATTGCTCAGGCGGTGCTGACCCGTACCGTTTTTGGTCGCTACCTGATCGGCATCGGCACCAATGAAGAAGCGGTGCGTCTGGCCGGTATCAATCCCAAACCCTACAAGATTCTGGTGTTCTCGCTGATGGGCCTGTTGGCCGGTGTGGCGGCGCTGTTTCAGATATCGCGACTGGAAGCGGCTGATCCGAATGCCGGTGCCGGGCTTGAGCTGCAAGTGATTGCCGCCGTCGTGATCGGTGGCACCAGCCTGATGGGCGGGCGCGGTTCGATCATCAGTACTTTTTTCGGCGTGCTGATCATTTCGGTACTGGCCGCAGGCCTGGCGCAGATCGGTGCGACCGAGCCGACCAAACGCATCATCACTGGTGCGGTGATTGTGATCGCAGTAGTGCTGGACACCTACCGCAGTCACCGGGCACGGCGCCAGGGCTGATATGGCGACTATCAAGGATGTCGCGGCGCTGGCGGGAATCTCGTACACCACGGTTTCCCATGTGCTGAACAAGACCCGGCCGGTGAGCGAGCCGGTCAGGCTCAAGGTCGAGGCGGCCATCGCGCAGCTCGATTATGTGCCCAGCGCCGTGGCGCGTTCGCTGAAGGCCAGGAGCACATCGACTATCGGCCTGTTGATTCCCAACGGTATGAATCCGTATTTCGCCGAGTTGGCGAGGGGCATCGAGGACTACTGTGAGCGCAACGGTTTTTGCGTGATCCTCTGTAATTCCGACGACAAGCCGGAAAAACAGCGCAGTTACGTGCGTGTTTTGCTGGAAAAGCGCGTTGACGGGTTGATTGTCTCGTCTGTGGCGGGTGATGCCAGCGTCGCCTGTGGCCTCACCGAGGTGCGCACGCCGCTGGTAATCGTCGACCGCGAGCTGCAAGGCATCGAAGCTGACATGGTGCGCATCGATCACGAGCAGGGTGCCTGGCTGGCAACCCGACATCTGCTTGATCTGGGGCATCGTCACATTGCCTGCATTGGCGGGCCGCGTGACAGCATGGTTGCCGAGATGCGCCTGGCGGGTTATCGGCGGGCCATGCAGCAGGCATCTGTCGAGGTCGGCCCGGATTGGGCGGTGCACAGCGAATTTACCAGTTCGGCTGGCCATGCGGCTGCGAAGCTGCTGCTGGCCGGTCATGCGCCAACAGCGATCTTTGCCGGCAACGACGTCATCGCTATCGGTGTGCTGCGCGCTGCCGCCGAGCGTTCGATTCGCGTGCCTCAGGATTTGTCGGTCATCGGTTTTGATGACATTCAGATGAGCCGCTACGTCTATCCGGCCCTCACCACCGTGGGGCAATCGATCATGCAACTGGGCGAAACCGCCGCCGAAATGTTGTTAAACCGAATCGCCGCACCGCATACAGTTCCTGTCGAAAAAAGACTCGTGACGCCTTGCGTCGTGGTGCGCGAGTCCACGGCAGCGCCGAACACTTTGTCCAATGAATGACGCGCACGCACAGCAACGGATTAATGAGCCATGCAAGCAAAAATAGTGATAGTGGGCAGTCTGAACATGGATCTGGTCATCCGCGCCCAGCGTCTGCCGCGCCCCGGCGAGACGCTGAGCGGGGAAACGTTCGACACCGTGCCTGGCGGTAAAGGCGCCAATCAGGCAGTTGCCGCAGCGCGCCTGGGTGGCAGTGTGGCGATGATCGGCTGTGTGGGTGCCGATGCCTACGGGGAACAACTGCGTGCAGCATTGCTGGCTGAGCATATCGACTGTCAGGCCGTGACGGTCGTTGAAGGCGTATCCACCGGGATCGCTTCGATTGTGGTCGACGCCAGCAGTCAGAATGCAATTGTCATTGTTGCCGGCGGCAATGGTCGGCTCACTCCGGCATTGATCGAGCGTTTCGACGCATTGCTGGCGGGTTCCGGGATCGTCATTTGCCAGCTTGAAGTACCGACTGAAACAGTTTTCCACACCCTGACCCGCGCCCGCGCGCTGGGCAAGACCGTCATTCTCAATCCTGCCCCGGCCAGCGAGCCTTTGCCGGCAAACTGGTATGGCCTGATCGACTATCTGATCCCCAATGAAAGCGAGGCGCAGACCCTGACCGGTGTGACTGTCGACTCCTCGGCGGCGGCTGAAGAAGCGGCAGCGGCCATGCTGGCGGCCGGGGCGCGCAACGTAATCATTACCCTGGGTGAACGCGGAACCCTGTTCGCCAGTGCTGCGGGCGTGGAACATATCCCTGCGCGTCGTGTACAGGCCGTGGACACCACCGCTGCAGGTGATACCTTTGTCGGTGGTTTTGCCGCAGCACTGGCGGCGGGTCAGAGTGAATCGCAGGCCATTCGCTTCGGTCAGGCCGCGGCAGCCATATCCGTGACCCGCGCGGGTGCCCAGCCGTCCATCCCGACGTTCGAGGAAGTAAAGGAATTCGATTCACTATGAAAAAGACCCCGCTACTCAACATTGCCCTGTCTCGCGTCATTGCGTCGCTGGGGCATGGCGACATCCTGATGATCGTCGACGCTGGAATGCCAGTACCGGCAGGCGTCGAGCTGATCGACCTGGCGCTGACTCGCGGCGTACCTGATTTCGTCAGTGTGCTGGACGTGGTGCTGAGTGAGATGCAGGTCGAAAGCCATGTGCTGTCCAACGAAATGGCCGAGGTCAAGCCGCCCGCATTGCAGGTCATCGAAAGCCTGAACCTTGATGATCAATTGGGTCAGCAGCGCTGGATAAGCCATGAGGACCTGAAAGTATTGAGCCGCAAGGCCAAGGCAATCATCCGTACCGGAGAATGCCAGCCGTACAGTAATGTGGCGCTGGTTTCCGGAGTTGTGTTCTAGCTATCAAGAAAGGGAGTTTCATATGACGTTGATGCAGTTTTCCAGACAGTTCATTCGTGGAGCATTGCTCTTGTCCATACTGAGTAGCGCTGCCGTTCAGGCGGCAGAAAAGCGTGATCTGATCATCGATACCGACCCTGGCGCGGACGACGTCGTTGCGTTGCTGCTGGCGCTGGCGTCACCCGAAGAATTGAACGTGATGGCGATCACCACCGTCGCCGGCAATGTCCGTCTGGACAAGACCTCGCGCAATGCCAGGCTGGCGCGTGAATGGGCCGGGCGTGAAGAAGTGCCGGTGTATGCCGGTGCGCCCAAACCGTTGGTGCGCACACCTATCTACGCCGAAAACGTTCACGGTCAGGAAGGGGTGCCCGGCGTGCCCGTGCATGAGCCAGCCAAGGGGTTGGCCGACGGTAATGCAGTCGATTACCTGATCCGCACCTTGAGCAAGGCCAAGCCGCACAGCATCACTATCGCCATGCTCGGTCCGCAGACCAACCTGGCGCTGGCGCTCGTGCAGGCACCGGAAATCACCCAGGGCATCAAGGAAGTGGTGGTCATGGGGGGCGCGCATTTCAACGGCGGTAACATTACGCCGGTTGCCGAATTCAACCTGTTTGCTGACCCGCATGCTGCGCAGATCGTTCTGGCCAGTGGTGTGAAGCTTACTTACGTACCGTTGGACGTGACCCACAAGATCCTGACCAGCGAACAACGCCTCAAGCAGATTGCCGCATTGGGCAATAACGCCGGCAAGCTGGTCGACGGCATTCTCAATGAATACGTCAAACTGGACATGGAGCATTACGGCTTGCCCGGTGGTCCGGTTCACGACGCCAGTGTCATTGCCTGGTTGCTCAAGCCCGAGTTGTTTTCCGGGCGGCAGATCAACGTTGCGGTCGACACCCGCGAGGGCATTGGTTTCGGCCAGACGGTGGCTGACTGGTACGGCACGCTCAAGCAGCCGCAGAATGTATTCTGGGTCGAGAATGGCGACGCTCAGGGTTTCTTCGATCTGCTGACCGAGCGTCTGGCGCGACTGAAGTAACCCATCACGCGGGCTGCAACAGGTGCATCAGACCGGCAGCCCTGCCGTGGCATAACGGCTCAGTACCTGGCTGATGAAGGCGCGGGCGCCCTCGGTGCCCAGTTCCTTGATCAGCAGGTCGACGGCAATGATCATCAGCTCTTCCGGGTTTCCGGGGCTGTGCGAGCAGTGGCCCTGAGGCCATCTGGCCTTGATGTCTGCATCCAGAGTTATGGCTGTCATGTCTGTTGATCTCCAGTAAAGGGTCACGCACTACGCTGTTCGCTTCCCGGCGCTTGCGTCTCTCGCAGTAAACCATCCCGCGCACATTTTGACACTTCTACTTACATCTCATCCCGATAGTCCGAGTCTATGGCCATAGTTTGTAAACGTTTTGTGACGATTTCACCGCGCGCCTTGTGTGATCCCAAGGCAGACTCTCGGCCCAGGCAGATCAACAGGTTACCGATGGCTTCTCAACCGAGGTGTGCAACCAACGCGCCTGAGTGCGGTCGGACAGGTCTGGAATGTTTTATTGGCAGAGGAGGGTGTATGCCCCGGAAGTTCGCAACATTGGGTTTTGTGGTCGTGGCGTCGTTGCTGGCAGGATGCAGCAGCACGTCCTCTGATAAGGGCGCTGAAGCGTCCGTCAAGGCAGACGCTCCCGCATCCGCCAGTAACGCCAACGCCATACCTGGCCGTTGTGACGCAGGGCTTGGCCAGTTCGCAATCGGCAAGCCAGCGTCCATCGATCTTCTGTCACAAGTGCGCGCCCGTACCGGTTCTCAGGATGCCCGCATTCTCGGGCCTGACGACATGGTCACGCTGGAATACCGATCCGAGCGGGTAAACGTCAATACCGACGCTTCGGGAAAGGTGACACGCATCAACTGCGGTTGAGTCGGCACTTTTCTGTGGCGCATAAAAAACCCCGTCAGTGACGGGGTTTTTTATGCGCCGAATGAATCAGTCAACGCGGACTTGTTCTGCCTGCATGCCTTTCTGGCCTTTAGCAGCAACAAAAGAAACGGTCTGGCCTTCTTTCAGGCTTTTGAAACCGTCGCTTTCGATCGCTTTGAAGTGTACGAACAGGTCGTCACCGCCACCCTGTGGAGTGATAAAGCCGAAGCCTTTTTCATCGTTGAACCATTTTACGGTGCCGGTTTGGCGATTAGACATGGTGTATCTCCAGAAACATAATTTTCAATAACGTGCTGCTCAGGCCAACTGGGCACACGGGCCTATCATAGTCGAAATGCGAAAAAAGACAGCTACTAAGGTGATCTCTTTAGTCTGGGTCGCTGCATATGCAAAGCGTCATACACATAAAGTGGCTAAATGATGTCTCTGCCAGCCTTGCATCAAGACTGTTCGGGATATGCTGAAAGCCCCGCTCTGCAAGGCTTTCAGGTTGGCGGCGGGGCGCAGCTCTCGGCATTTCAGGCAGCTGCTTTACTGCGTTTAAAAAAATGATTTATTTTGATTTGGTGCAGTTTTCGGCAACCAGTTTCTGCAGTTTTTGCGTCAATGCAGGGGCAGGAGCGCTATCGGTACTGCTCAATGCTTCGATTTCCTGCTGAGAAAACTCCTTGTTCACTACCCGGGCGCTGCAATCGCAATGAGCCTGCGCGGCCTTGGCATCTTGCTTGTGCTGATTCGCCGCAGCGATGCACTCCTGGGTGAACGTGTCTTGCACGGTTTTTTCCATGGCAGCCTGAGCGCCCCAAGGGGCCATGACGGCGGCGCAGGCGAGGAGTGCGGACAGGCGGGAAAGCTTCATGGTGTTCTCCTTTTGCTGACTTTAGTGAACAAGGAAACGTACAGGATCCTGATTGGTTAAGACGCTCATCAAGCCAGCCAGTTCAGGTGACGTGTTATTTGGCGTGATTTACGCATATGAACGTCCGGTGTCGGCCGAGCTATGCTAGGATGCGCGTCCTGTTATTTTCAAGTGTCCCCATGGCTGATGGCTTTGGACGCGACGCAGGCAGGTTTTTCGTACATTCCAGTCATCTGGTCCGGTTCAAGGTTGGCCCCAAGGCTCCTGCCACTGTGAGGCAGGCATACCACCGGATCACGTACTGGCTCATCCCAACCCACGTGACCTTTGGTAGGGGTCACCACTAGGAGAGGAGGCGCCATGCCAACTATTACTCTTCCCGACGGCAGTCAACGTTCATTCGATCATGTGGTTTCCGTAGCCGATGTCGCGCTTTCAATAGGTGCCGGGCTGGCCAAGGCCACCGTGGCCGGCAAGGTTGACGGCAAGCTCGTCGACGCCTGCGACCTGATCGAAAACGATGCCAGCCTGCAGATCATCACCCCCAAGGATCAGGAAGGACTGGAAATAATCCGTCACTCTTGCGCTCACCTGGTCGGGCATGCGGTCAAGCAGTTGTATCCGACTGCAAAAATGGTCATCGGCCCGGTGATCGACGACGGCTTCTATTACGATATCGCCTACGAGCGCCCCTTCACGCCTGACGACATGGCGGCGATCGAGCAGCGCATGCAGCAGCTGATCGAAAAAGATTACGACGTCATCAAAAAAGTCACCCCGCGCGCTGAAGTGATCGAGGTGTTCACCGCCCGTCATGAAGACTACAAGCTGCGCCTGGTCGAAGACATGCCGAACGAGCAGGCCATGGGCCTGTATTACCACGAAGAATACGTCGACATGTGCCGTGGCCCGCACGTGCCGAATACGCGTTTCCTGAAATCGTTCAAGCTGACCAAGCTGTCCGGTGCCTACTGGCGCGGTGACGCCAAGAACGAGCAATTGCAGCGTGTCTACGGCACTGCCTGGGCTGACAAGAAGCAGCTGGCTGCCTACATTCAGCGCATCGAAGAAGCCGAAAAGCGCGATCATCGCAAGATCGGCAAGCGCCTCGGCCTGTTCCATACCCAGGAAGAAGCGCCGGGTATGGTGTTCTGGCATCCGCAGGGCTGGACCCTGTATCAGGTGCTCGAGCAGTACATGCGCAAAGTGCAGCGTGAGAATGGCTACCTCGAGATCAAGACCCCGCAAGTGGTCGATCGCTCGCTCTGGGAGAAATCCGGGCACTGGGCCAACTACGCTGACAACATGTTCACCACCGAGTCCGAGAGCCGCGACTACGCGATCAAGCCGATGAACTGCCCTTGCCACGTGCAGGTGTTCAATCAGGGTCTGAAGAGCTACCGCGAGCTGCCGATGCGTCTGGCCGAGTTCGGTGCCTGCCACCGTAACGAACCGTCGGGGGCCTTGCACGGCATCATGCGTGTGCGTGGCTTCACTCAGGACGATGCTCATATCTTCTGTACCGAAGATCAGATGCAGGCCGAATCTGCCGCATTCATCAAGCTGACGCTGGATGTCTACGCCGATTTCGGTTTCAAGGACATCGAACTCAAATTGTCCACTCGCCCTGAAAAGCGTGTAGGCTCCGACGAGCTTTGGGAGCGTGCCGAGACGGCGCTGGCCTCTGCGCTCGACAGTGCTGGTCTGCCCTATGATCTGCAGCCGGGCGAAGGCGCGTTCTACGGTCCGAAAATCGAGTTTTCCCTGAAGGACTGCCTCGGCCGGGTCTGGCAGTGCGGCACCTTGCAGCTGGACTTCAACTTGCCGATCCGTTTGAGCGCCGAGTACGTTTCGGAAGACAACAGTCGCAAGAATCCGGTCATGTTGCACCGTGCGATCCTTGGATCTTTCGAGCGTTTCATCGGAATTCTGATCGAGCATTACGAGGGCGCGTTTCCAGCCTGGCTGGCGCCTACTCAGGCAGTGATCATGAATATCACTGACAAACAGGCCGATTTTGCCCTTGAAGTGGAAAAAACTCTGGCTGAAAGCGGGTTTCGTGCCAAGTCCGACTTGAGAAATGAAAAGATCGGCTTTAAAATCCGCGAGCATACTTTGCTCAAGGTTCCTTATCTCCTCGTGATTGGAGATCGGGAGGTTGAAATGCAAACTGTCGCTGTGCGTACACGTGAAGGCGCTGACCTTGGCTCGATGCCGGTTGCCCAATTCGCTGAATTCCTCGCACAAGCGGTTTCCCGGCGTGGTCGCCAAGATACGGAGTAATTATTATTAAGCGTGAAATGAGACAAGATAAACGAGCTGCACCCAAGGCCCCGATCAATGAAAATATCTCGGCCCGCGAGGTTCGTTTAATTGGCGCTGACGGCGAGCAGATTGGCATCGTCTCGATTGATGAAGCGCTTCGTATTGCCGAAGAGGCTAAGCTGGATCTGGTAGAGATTTCTGCCGACGCACTTCCTCCGGTCTGCCGTGTGATGGATTACGGCAAATCGATCTTCGAGAAGAAGAAGCAGGTTGCTGCAGCGAAGAAAAACCAGAAGCAGATCCAGGTTAAAGAAATCAAGTTTCGTCCAGGGACGGAGGAAGGGGATTACCAGGTAAAACTACGCAACCTGGTACGTTTCCTGAGTGACGGGGACAGGGCCAAGGTATCGTTGAGATTCCGCGGTCGTGAGATGGCCCACCAGGAGCTGGGTATGGAGCTGTTGAAGCGGGTTGAAGGTGACCTGCTCGAATACGGTTCCGTCGAACAGCATCCTAAGATGGAAGGACGCCAGCTGATCATGGTCATCGCCCCGAAAAAGAAGAAATAACCACCAGGGCACGGCAGGCCTTGCGGTTATATTTATCAACTGAATGCGGAGTATCCGAACATGCCAAAGATGAAGACTAAAAGTGGTGCAGCTAAGCGGTTTTTGAAAACCGCCAACGGCATCAAGCACAAACACGCTTTCAAGAGCCACATCCTGACCAAAATGTCGACAAAGCGTAAGCGTCAACTGCGCGGTAGCAGCTTGCTGCATCCGTCTGACGTGGCAAAAGTCGAGCGCATGCTGCGCCTTCGTTAATTTTGATCAAGATATAGAGGAAGTAACTCATGGCTCGTGTAAAGCGTGGCGTCATTGCCCGTAAGCGTCACAAAAAAATTCTGAAACTTGCAAAAGGCTACTACGGCGCGCGTTCACGCGTATTCCGTGTTGCCAAGCAAGCGGTAATCAAGGCAGGCCAATACGCCTACCGTGACCGTCGTCAGAAAAAACGTCAGTTCCGCGCTCTGTGGATCGCTCGTATCAACGCTGGTGCTCGTGTTAACGGTCTGTCCTACAGCCGTTTCATTGCCGGCCTGAAAAAAGCGTCCATCGAGATCGACCGTAAGGTTCTGGCTGATCTGGCAGTGAACGAAAAAGCGGCGTTTGCTGCGATTGTCGAGAAAGCTAAAGCCACCTTGGCCTAAGTCCCCGACAATCACTGGCCCCGGTTCTCCGGGGTCGGTGTTAAACGTCATAAATAGGGGAAGAGCCTTCAGCTCTTCCCCTATTTTGTATCTGGAGTCTGTACATGGAAAACCTGGACGCGCTGGTCTCTCAAGCTCTTGAGGCTGTGCAAAGCGCCGAAGATATCAATGCCCTGGAGCAAATCCGGGTTCACTACCTTGGCAAGAAAGGCGAGTTGACTCAGGTGATGAAGACCCTGGGGAACCTGCCAGCTGAAGAGCGTCCGCAAGTCGGCGCGCTGATCAACGTTGCCAAGGAGCGTGTCACAGAGGTTCTCAATGCACGCAAGGCATCGTTCGAGCAGGCAGAACTGACTGCCAGGCTCGCTGCTGAATGCATCGATGTGACCCTGCCGGGCCGCGGCCAGACCTCCGGTGGTCTGCACCCGATTACCCGCACTCTGGAACGTATCGAACAATTCTTCACGCACATTGGCTACGGCATCGCCGAAGGCCCTGAAGTCGAAGACGATTACCACAACTTCGAGGCGCTCAATATCCCAGGCCATCACCCGGCCCGGTCGATGCATGACACCTTCTATTTCAATGCGAACATGCTGCTGCGCACCCATACCTCACCGGTACAGGTCCGCACCATGGAATCGCAACAGCCGCCGATCCGCATTGTCTGCCCAGGCCGTGTGTACCGTAGCGACTCCGATATCACCCACTCGCCGATGTTCCACCAGATCGAAGGTCTGCTGGTTGATCGCGACATCAATTTTGCCGACCTGAAAGGCACCATCGAAGAATTCCTGCGGGTGTTCTTCGAGAAAGAGCTGGCCGTGCGCTTCCGTCCTTCGTATTTCCCGTTCACCGAGCCCTCGGCAGAAGTGGATATGGAATGCGTGATGTGCAGTGGCAAGGGCTGCCGTGTCTGCAAGCAGACTGGCTGGCTTGAAGTCATGGGCTGCGGCATGGTCCACCCGAACGTGCTGCGCATGTCGGGCATCGACCCTGAAGAGTTTCAGGGCTTCGCGTTCGGCATGGGCGTAGAGCGTCTGGCCATGCTGCGTTACGGCGTCAATGATTTGCGCCTGTTCTTCGACAACGATTTGCGGTTCCTCGCGCAATTTCGCTAAGTCGTAACGAACCTTTCAGGAGAGCAGGATGAAATTCAGTGAACAATGGCTGCGTGGCTGGGTAAGCCCGCAGGTTTCCCGCGACGAGCTGGTTGCTCGTCTGTCGATGGCCGGTCTTGAGGTTGACAGCGTCACGCTGGCCGCTGGTGTTTTCAGTGGGGTGGTCGTAGGCGAGGTGCTGAGCACCGAACAGCACCCCGATGCCGACAAGCTGCGCGTGTGCCAGGTCAGCAATGGCAGCGAAACCTTTCAGGTAGTGTGTGGCGCGCCGAACGTGCGACCCGGTCTGAAAATTCCGTTCGCCATGATCGGCGCCGAGCTGCCGGGCGATTTCAAGATCAAGAAAGCCAAGCTGCGTGGCGTCGAGTCCAACGGCATGCTGTGTTCAGCTGCCGAGTTGCAGGCCGGCGAGGGCAATGATGGCCTGATGGAGTTGGCCGCCGATGCGCCGGTCGGTGAAGACATTCGCGCCTACCTGAGCCTGGACGACGCCAGCATCGAGGTCGACCTGACCCCGAACCGTGGCGACTGTTTGTCAGTAGCAGGTCTGGCGCGTGAAGTCGGTGCGCTGTACGCCACTGACGTCACCCGTCCGCAGATCGCTGCTGTCAGCGCTGTGCACGATGAAGTGCGCCCGGTCGAAGTATTGGCTCCTGCTGCATGCCCGCGTTACCTGGGCCGCGTCATCCGCAACGTTGATCTGTCGCGTCCTACTCCGTTGTGGATGGTCGAGCGTCTGCGTCGTTCCGACGTGCGCAGCATCGATGCCGCTGTCGATATCACCAACTACGTGATGCTCGAGCTGGGGCAGCCTCTGCATGCTTTCGATCTGGCCGAAATCAACGGTGGCATTCGTGTGCGCATGGCGGAGGAGGGCGAGAAGCTCGTTCTGCTCGACGGTCAGGAAGTCAGCCTGCGTGCCGACACCCTGGTCATTGCCGACCACCAGCGTGCTCTGGCAATTGCCGGTGTCATGGGTGGCGAGCACAGCGGCGTGACTGCCGGCACTCGCGATATCTTCCTGGAAAGTGCTTTCTTCGACACCATCTCGGTGGCTGGCAAGGCGCGTTCCTACGGCCTGCACACCGATGCCTCGCACCGTTACGAGCGTGGTGTTGACTGGGAACTGGCCCGTGAGGCCATGGAGCGGGCTACTGGCCTGCTGCTGGAAATCACCGGTGGTGAGGCTGGCCCGATAACAGAAGTGGTCAGCGAACAGCATTTGCCATCGATTGCTCCGGTTACGTTGCGCGCCAGTCGTGTCGAGCAGATGCTCGGTCTGGTCATTGAAAACGCCGAAATCGAGCGTCTGCTGACAGGTCTCGGCCTTGCTGTGACTACCGAAGCCGACGGGCAGTGGCGTGTCGAAGTGCCAAGTCATCGTTTCGACATCAGCCTTGAGGTCGATCTGATCGAAGAACTGGCTCGTCTGTACGGCTACAACCGTCTGCCGGTTCGTTATCCGCAAGCCCGTCTTGCTCCTCAGGCCAAGGCCGAAGCCAAGGGCGATCTGCCCGAGCTGCGTCGCCTGCTGGTTGCCCGCGGTTATCAGGAAGCGATTACCTACAGCTTCATCGACCCGAAATGGTTCGAACTGTTCTCGCCGGGTGCCAAGCCACTGTTGCTGGCCAACCCGATTTCCAATGACATGGCCGCCATGCGTGCCTCGCTATGGCCGGGTCTGGTCAAAGCGCTGCAGCACAACCTTAACCGCCAACAGGACCGCGTACGCATGTTCGAAAGCGGCCTGCGCTTCGTTGGTCAGCTTGACGGCTTGAAGCAAGAACCGATGCTGGCGGGTGTGGTATGCGGCAGCCGTCTGCCGGAAGGTTGGGCGCAAGGCCGTGATGCGGTCGACTTCTTCGACGTCAAGGCTGACGTCGAAGCGGTTCTGGGTTTTGCCGGTGCGCTGGGTGAGTTTACCTTCACACCGGGCCAGCATCCCGCCTTGCACCCAGGCCAGACAGCTCGCATCGAGCGTGATGGTCGCGAAGTCGGCTTCCTGGGCGCCATTCACCCGGAACTGTCGAAAACCCTGGGCCTGGATCGTCCGGTATTTGTTTTCGAGCTGGTTCTGGCTGAAGTATCGACAGGCCGTCTGCCGAAATTCCACGAGCTGTCGCGCTTCCCGGAAGTGCGTCGCGACCTGGCATTGCTGGCTGATCGCGACGTTTCGGCCAGTGCGGTTCTGGACGTTATTCGTGAAAATGCAGGCGAGTGGCTCACAGACCTCAGGTTATTTGATGTTTACCAGGGTAAAGGCATTGATCCACATAGAAAAAGCCTTGCAGTCGGCTTGACCTGGCAGCATCCATCGCGCACTCTTAATGACGATGAGGTAAACGCAACGACACTTGCTATCCTCACCTCGCTTGAGGAGAGGTTAAACGCCACGTTAAGGAAGTAGCGTATGGGGGCTCTGACGAAAGCTGAGATGGCCGAACGTCTGTACGAAGAGCTGGGCCTGAATAAACGGGAAGCCAAGGAACTGGTCGAACTGTTTTTTGAAGAAATCAGGCACGCTCTGGAAGATAACGAGCAGGTGAAGTTATCAGGTTTCGGCAACTTCGACCTTCGAGACAAGCGCCAGCGGCCTGGGAGAAATCCCAAGACCGGTGAAGAAATTCCGATTACGGCGCGCCGTGTGGTCACCTTTCGTCCAGGGCAGAAGCTGAAGGCCCGAGTTGAGGCATATGCTGGAACCAAGTCATAACGATGAGCTACCGCCGATCCCCGGCAAACGCTACTTCACCATCGGTGAGGTCAGCGAGCTCTGCGCGGTAAAACCGCACGTTTTGCGTTATTGGGAGCAGGAGTTTCCTCAACTCAACCCCGTCAAGCGACGCGGAAACCGCCGGTATTATCAGCGCCAGGACGTGCTGATGATCCGCCAGATCCGCGGCTTGCTCTACGATCAGGGCTTCACCATTGGTGGTGCCCGACTTCGTCTTACCACCGGGGAACCGAAGGACGATACCCAGCAGTACAAGCAGATGATCCGGCAGATGATTGCCGAGCTGGAAGACGTACTGGTTATGCTCAAAGCGTAATTGAGCAACCAGGATACTTCCAAAATTCAAATGCTTAGGGTATATTTCTCAACGTTTTCGCAGGTTGAAAAACAGATACACGCCTAGTCGGGGCGTAGCGCAGTCCGGTAGCGCACTAGCATGGGGTGCTAGGGGTCGAGTGTTCGAATCACTCCGTCCCGACCATATTTTGTTAAGGGGATCAGTCACTTACGGTGATGATCCCCTTTTTAATTTCCGGCCTGCGCAAAACCCGCGCAAAACTTGCGCAAAATTAATTCGAAAACTGGCTGATATCGAGGTCGGGAACTGCCTCCGACCAGACGATTTCGGCGTGGTCTTTCTGATAGTTTTTCGTCATATCCTCGCTCGCATGTCCTGCGATCTTTTGCCCGTCCTTTCCGGCTTTCTTGTATAGGTGCAGTGACAGCGCCCGCACTTCATGAAAGCCCGGCATTTCCTCGTCACTCCAATCCGCGTAGCACCCAGCATCCTCTCGCGCTGCCTTGAACGCGCGTGTCAAATATCGCTCTTCGATCTTCGTCCAGTGGTCCTTGGTCTGGGCCTGCTTTTGCTTCAGGCGCTCCGGTCGCCGGTGAACGAGATAGGGCGAAGCCACGTTGTCCCGGCACCGACTGATGACTGCCTGCAGCTCTGGCGTCACTCGGAATCGAATCCAGGCTGCGTCACTGGCGTTGTCATAACCCATGCGATACATGACCGGCAGTTCGATACCGGCTCTCTGGATCATCGCCTTGCAGTCTTCTTTGCCGAGCCCTCGTTCAATCAGTGGAGCGATCACCGGGCGGTCTGGATTGCGCTCGCGGAAGTCTTCTAGGCGGTCGGCCTCTTCGGCGGTATACCCGAAAACCATTACGTCACCTGGCAGCTTCCAGGTATCCAGAAGTCGGCGCTTGAGCAGTTTGGTACAGGGCGCACCGTACTGGTTTTTCATGAATCGTTCTCGCCGAAACACCTCGATGATGTCGGCGCCGTACTTCTCGTCGCGCAGCACCGTCACTGGTTGCTCGAACCAAGCTTCGCAATCGGCCAGAAATCGACGGTTGTCGGGGTGCTCGTTCGCCAGGTAGGCGTTGAGGATCTGCACGTCATGAGTTGCGCCGTAATCGGCCAGAGCCAGTTTCGTGGCCACCGCCGAGGCAGCACCGCAGCTGAACTGGCAGACGATTCGCGGTAAGTGAGCGGACATAGTTCATCCTCGCCGGGGTGGCGTGAGTCGTTGAAGTGGGGTATTGGTGTGCTGCCCGACATGCAGTCGGATCAAGGAGAAAATATGTCTTTCAGCTACGCTGCAGAGAAATTTGCATCTGCCCGTTCAGCTTTGATGCTGCCGCACCCAAATGGCGAAGATCAGTCTATTGCGACGGCTTTCTTTGAGTGTCGTCAGGGCTTGGATCGGTTCGATCGATCTCAGTTTGACGAAAGTTCAAGCGTTTGGATTCGTCAGCTCGACCAGCTTATGAGCACAGATGGTCTAGAGGATCCTTATAGGCAAGGTCTGTTTCTAGTCAAGGCTCGCAAGCTTTCCGTTGATGACCAGATCCAGCTTTCCACTGTAGTGGATGAGCTTCAGTTTTGGTTCAGACGTATGAATGACTGATAACGCGAAATGCAACGATCGAGCGGATTGGTTTATGCGGCATTCGGCTCGGTTATGAACCGGTCCCACGCATCTTTATCGACGGCGCAGACCCACCACGTCAGTTCAGTGCTGTTTTCCGTATCGCTGACTGATCCGCCGTATTGAGCACCCGGAAACGTGAATTTGCCGCTGTTGGCGCAGTAGGGGTAACCGCCGGTGAATGCGGTAAAAGTAACTCCCGGCTGGGCAGCGGCAGCAGCGGCCTTGAACGCCTCAAACTTGGCGTTTCGGGCGCTGACTTCCGCGTCGTGCCCGGTCTTGCACTCTGCTGAGCAGTACACAACGCGGCCATCGAAAACCAGATCAAGTGGAATATCAGTGTCTGATTCTTCGTCCCACCTGCATGCATCGCTGTCGCAGCGGGTGCCACAATGGTTGCAATCGAACCACCAGCCCGCATCGATGTAGGCCTGTGCGGGGATGTAACGCACGCCGGCGTATTGGTCAGCCCATTGCGCACGACGGCAAGACACACCGCTGAAGTCCGTGCCTATCTCGTCAGCGCCCTGTCGGCGGGCGGCGGCGTTAGAGGTTGCGAACTGAATGGTTGACTCTTCTGGGTCGTTGGTTTCTACCGAATAGGCCAGCACTTTGCGTGGTTTTTTGTCGGCGGAGGATGACTTGGTCATGGCGTTTCTCCATGCATGCGCCGCCCTCCGTGTCCGGTGGTGGCAAATAGGGTGGGGGTTCAATCGTCGCTGCAGATTCGCAGCGCTTCGCGGTTGTAGGCGAGCTGTAGCTTGTGCGCCACGGTTGGCGATACGGTGATTTCGTGGCGCGGGATTTCAAGCATCGGAAGCGCGCCGCCCGGGCCGAGGTTGTGCAGGTGGTGAATCATCAAGGTCAGCGCCTCGCCCTGTTCCTCGATGCCAGCCCATGCCATCAGCTCACTCAGTGCCTGCTTCGTGCCTGGCCGCACCCTGAGCCGCAATTCCTCTTCCCCGGCCTTCTGCCGCTTGAGCGCTGTTCGCTCGTTCCGCTGCTTTGGGGTCAGTGCCATATCAGCTCCTTAGGCTTGGCCCTTGCAGCGGGTAGTCGATGTTGAATTCACGGATCAGCCGATTGATCATCGTGTTACTCATTCCGAGTTCGACGACGGCGGCCTTCCGCGATATACCGCGGTCGCGCGCCGCTTTGATCCGGACCACGTTCAACGCATCAGCTACCGGATCGTGTTGATACGGAATGAGGTTGGAAGCCGGGCTGAACGCCTTGTATTCGAAGCCATGCACGCGGGCCATTTTCCGAAGTCTGTAGATGCTCAGGCCGGTTTCGCGCATGACATCGGTGATCGTCATCGTCTCGGCAAGCTTGCGGACGACTTCCACCTGCTCGGCGCGGGCGTGGCACCTGTCTTGAATCGCGTCTTTCGGCGCCGCTGCGCGGAGAGCTTCCTTGGTTCGGTGCTTAGGTGCAGGCGGGCGAACGGGCGCGGGAGTCATCCGCCCGTACTGCTTTGGCTTGGGCTTCGACGGAAAGCCTTTTTTTGTTTCGATCACGCCGCCGCGCTTGAGGAATGCAGCTACCTCAGCTTCGAGGACGGCGGACCGCTCTTTGTTGCGCTGAATCGTGCTCAGCTCTGGACTGATCATCAGCTGGCACCGTAAAGGGCGAACAACGCGAGGCCGGTGGCGATCGCAGCAGTCCAGCGCAGCATGTGAGTGGCGATTGACGGCTGGCGCACTGGCTGGGCTTCCATCTGCTCAGCGGCCCTGCAAGCCGCACTGTGACCGCGAAGAACACCGCGCACATTACCGCTTGAGCGCTCGACGATTCCGAACTCGTTATTACCGTTCGGCACGACTGTGAAGCGCGGCAGAGCTGCCGGGTTCTTGCGGCCGACCTTGTCGTAAAACTCGGCAGTGGAAAGGGTGCAGCGTTGGCGCAGGCCTTCGAGGATTGCACGACGCTGGCTGATTGTCTGATGCATGGGAGGCTCCTTGACCGCATTGGTCAGATGACAGGCGCGGGTGACCAAACCCAGCCGTGAGACTGGCCTGGCACCTGCCGATGCGGTCGTTTGATTTAGGGAAGGGGTACTGCAGGCTTGAAGCTGCATTGGAATGTCGGTCCGCACCATTTTTTGCAATCGACGTCCGGGCTTCGCCACAATCTGATTGCTCTGGAGACGCTTTTTTCATGTCCCGCCGACATTCCGATGCAGCCTGGCGCTATGACAGGGTTCGGGCAGTTTTCGTCAGGCTGACGTAATGCTGGTTCTGGCAAAAGCCAATGAGCTGAATCCGGCTTCAATCCCGAGCCGGGACCTGATTCGGGAGTCGAGCCGACTGAAAAACTTTTTCTTGAGCTCTGTGTCTCTCAATGCGAGCCCCGTCAAGGACAGCGCTCGCTAGCTCAAGCGCGGTGTTTGTTTCCTCGTATGCTCGCTGTGCTTCGTCCTCCTGTTTCGCTGCTGCTGCCAGTTCGTTGAACGCGGCTAACTGAGCCTCTGTCATTTCTGTTTCTCCGGTTGATTGCCAACCTGACCATGTCGCCAAGGCCAGTCCGTTAGTTTGTTCCTCAGCAAATCGCCGCCACTGGCCTCAGCTTGTCCGAGCCCTTACGGCTGATCTTCTGTTCGTACCCGCCCCGGCGTGACTCGGGGGCTCTGCGCTCGCGCCTCATCGATTCATCGCCCAGCACCGCGTGCAGAACGATCACCGACATGAACAACAGGCAGAGCGGGGAAATGATCTGTCGGCGCATGGCCTCGGCGATCATCGCTGTCTGGCGATTGACGCCGAGCTTGAACATGGCGACCGACAGCCGCTTAACGACCGTGCCCGGCGCAATGCCGAACGTGCGGGCGATTTCCTTGGCGGTGCAGCCCTGGGCGGCTGACAACAAAAACTGCAACTCTCGCGGCGCAAGACCACGGCCGAGGTGGCCTCTCCATGCCCCGCATACGATGGTGGTATCCATTACGTCTACTCGGTGGTTGTCATCCCAAAGCACCCGGCAAGCCAGGTGCTTCAGTGATGCTGTCCAACAGGTGATTCCGTTCTCTGTAAAGAGCTTCGTCCAGTCGGTCCCGTTATCCGGGGCTGGGAGATCACTTCGCTGATCCCGTGCTATCTGGCGGCTTCACCAGTCCTGTGGTCGATCCGAGAGGGCCTGATGAGCAGCTAGCTCGTTTCGACAGGTGCAGTTAACCATCGGTATATTTGTAGGTCAATACCGATGGTTAATTTATTTTCGGGGGCTGTGCGTTATGATTTCGTCATTACTGGATGTATATACAGTTTATCGAGGGGGGAAAATGGGAAGCTCTAAACCAGCAAGCCGTATTGAGATGTCCGGGGTAGAACGTCTGGGCCTACGAGTTTCGGAAATGATCAACCATCCAGTCGCCCAAATTCAGCGCTGGGTGACGATTCATCGCCTGGATACGGACGGGGATAGGGAGTGGGAGGAGGTGATCGGAGTGTTAGCAGCTACGGATGAGCTGGATTTGACCTTTGAGGATGACAGTGCGGTGACTGTGAGGTGGGAGCCGATCACGACAGAGGATCGCCCCGTTGACACTAACGATACCAGAGGTGAGATGGCCCCTTTTTGAAAGGCATGAAAAAGCCCGCGGTTCAGGCGGGCTTCTTTATGCAACCATAAAATTTACATAATTTACAGCTCTTGAATTATTAGTGGAAAATTGGCGCGTCAACACCGGCTAACCTTGAAATAAGATTAAGGTAAGTCTTTTCTTCTTGCTTTGATGCAATGTTAAAAATTGAACTGCTGTAGTCTTCTGCTAAATTTAAATGAGACTGTATTTCTTTCTCTCTTTCACTAGATGCCGAATATACGAAGTAGCACCCGGAGTCTTGCCCTAGATGCTTTTTTCCCTCCATAAATGTCATAACTTTAAGAGTCGTTTCTTTGAATTTGGCTGAAAGGTCATTCACGTTGTAATCAATTACTTCGCTTATATGAAACTTTCCATTCTTCAATAAAAAATCAGCTGTAAATCCAGATTTATCACTAAAGTTGTAATTTTGAACAACCTTGTGATAGCTGAGCTCGTCAGCGCTCTTAGCAAGTAAATTCATGGATTCAAACTTATGTTTCAACAAGGTTTGGATTCGCGAGGATTTTTTTACTGATTCCCTAACGCTAAATGGTTTCACCAAGTCATTGAATAACCTGGCAACCTGAGACTCATACTGTCCGGCATGATCAATTGCGAACGTTGCCTTCGGGCTCAGCTTGAATGCATTTTTAAACATTCCCAAGAAATTTACAATGTCTTCTTGTTTGTTGTATAGGCCCTTGGCTTGCTCAAGCACATACTCGAATTCAGTAATATCATCAATAGTTGATGAGCCATCAAGCAGGCGGAGTTTTGCCGCGCCACTGAGCATTCTGGTATCGATACCGGATTTATTGAACACAATTAAACCGATATTTACTATCTCGCCGCGCTTCAGGCTTGGCATATACTTAATGAGAGAGTAATCATAGGTGATCATGATCAAAGCATTCCTTTCAAAAAGTCAATACGTTCTTTTCTAGCGTGGGAGTCCCACCAGCCCAGAAACTCTTGCCTATTGTGTTCAGACATCCATGCCGCAGGAAAGTTAGAGATGATAGTATCTATATCGCCTGTCGTCAATGAAAGTATTTTGTCAAGACATTTTTCAGCTTCAAATTTGTCGTACTGGCCAAACTGCCTAATAGCGTGGATACCCGTAAAAGTGTTGCAATGCTCAGTTGCTTCAAATCCAAACGGATTAAACGCGAACCACGCACGACTAAAATCGAAAGCGAGACCTATTTTCCCGCTGTAACTAGGCCGGAATATATAATTCCCAAAGTGTCTATCGACGTTGTTTACGAATAGATCAAGCGCATAGACCTTGCTGAAAAAGGCTTTGAGCCCAACGATTGGGATTTCACCAGAAAGCACCCTTAATATTTCAGTTCGATCTTTAAGTGTTTCTACGCCGCCTTCCCAGGCCGAGCCGAATGCCAGTGATCCATCATGCAATTCTATGACGTCAAAATCGGGAGTACCTATTAAAATATGTCGCGCGAGTTGGTAACAAAATGCTTCAGATGCCGGCACCATTCCATTGCCATCTGTAACAGTTTTTATCGCGTAATCCTTACCATTTTCGGCAAGCCCTATCATTCCAAGGTCGGCAGATCCCTGGTCGTTGGGATACGTAGTAATGACAGCAATTGGAAATAATTGCCTCTGAAACATCTGAGGCCGCACTTCGGCTGCTGCGTCAGATTGAGCATCCGGCATTTGTTCAGGGGTTCCATCTACATCAGCTGTCATAAATAAATTCCATTTTTTGTAAAAAGACGCTCTAGATTTAATAGAGCTAAACTAGGTTAGCATTCCAGACGAGAAGCACCCGCGCCTGAATGAATGTTTCGTCGACCTTGATTGTCTCTGGTGGATGCCTTGTGTTATCGGAAATCATCTTAATCTTACCGTCGCCCATCCATTGCAGGCGCTTGATATACAGGTGCCCATCCCAAGAAAACATGTAGATTCCGTCCCCCGCAAATTCGCGGATGCTGATGTCCACCAATAACGGATCACGGTGCTTGATCGTTGGAGCCATCGACTGCCCCCAGCCCGTCACCATTTTCAGGTGAAAGTGCTCCGCGAACTCGACCCCCATCTCGCGCAGATGCCGAGGACTGACACGCACGTCTTGGAGCATTTCAGGGTAATCATGGGGTATCTGCCCGCCACCCATGGCTGCACGAACATCGTAGTGAGCAATCGACACCTCATCACCGACCGCGCCAGGCCGGGAGGCGACCTCTGCAATTGGGACGTTAGCGGCTACTTCCTCTACCGCATCGGCAATCTTCTGGCGCGCGTCAGCTGGCAGATTTTTGCCGTGCTTGGCAATCATTTGCTGGACGATATCGACCGATGACTGGGAGGCAGCAGGCTTCGCAGCGTTGGTCAGCGCGGCGATTTCTTTTGCCAAGCGCGGACTGAAACGCTCTACGGGCTCTTGGAGCATCCGCGAAAGCACAGCTGCGAATCTCGTATTCAGGGGATTGATGCCCTTGAAGTAAAGGTTCACGGCAGCCGGAGTCATGCCAGCCTCATCAGCGATTTTTTTCTGACTCAGCTTCAGCTCGTTTTTTTTCGAGAGGAACAAGTCGTGTGCTTCTGCGCACTCGGCGAGCAGCTCGGGCGGGAGGATGCGTTTCTTCGTCATCGCGCGAATGTATACCAACGGTTAAAAATAAGAAGAAACCATCGGTATTGATTAAAAATTAACAGATGGTTAACATCGGCCTCATCTATAACAGAGGCACGACCCATGATTGAGACTTCCCTCGACAAGTTCGTGGCTGACAAAGGGCAGTCCGAAGCCGCCAGGCTTCTTCGGGTTACTGCTCCGGCCATTCACAAAGCTTTGACTGCGAAGCGCGACATCCGCGTTCTTGAGCTGCCTGACGGCAGCTTCCGAGCACAGGAACAGCGCCCATTTCCCTCTAATACGTCAGCTGCACATTCCAGCAGCATGAGTTGAATTATCCGCTCAAGAGGGAAGGGCAGGTAGTACAGCGGATGGGCTGTTGATTCATCCAGTACCAAATTTCAGGCAAAAAAAAGCCGGTGGCTAGACCGGCTTCTTCAAAAACTATGCGAGACAGATTATGCACATCAGACCTGAGCAAGGCAACACAGACAGAACGATTGGAGTAGCACTGTGAGCGTTCAAGCAATGACTTGGGCAATGACACTGCCCATACAATCCCTGAAGGACTCAAGCGCCCGCCATGTGCTGCTTTGCCTCGCCAACTACGCGGGAACAAGCGGTACAGGGGCTTTCCCAGCTGCTTCTACCTTGGCAAGAGAGACAGGGCTTTCGGAGCGGACCGTTCGTTACAAGCTGGACGACCTGGAGTCTCAAGGCTGGATCAAGCGAGGCAATCAGGCAATCGCCGCAGTCCACATCACCCGACACGACCGCCGCCCAGTGGTGTACGACCTTCAACTATTACGGGGTGCAGATATTGCACCCCGTACTGATCGGGGTGCAGATGGCGCAACGGGGTGCAACGCAGAACAGAACGGGGTGCAACCTGGAACAGAACGGGGTGCAGCAGCTGCACCCGATACGTTACTGAACCATCACTTAACCGAACAGCAGCAGCCGCGCGAGATTTCGGACGTGATCGCTGATCAGGACAAGCAGGCCCTGGAATCGACCGATGATCGTCAGCGCTTCGCCATGTTCGCTGACTGGGCACCGGACAGTCGCTACCTGATCGCCCAAGCCCAGATCGCTGGCGTGAAGCCGACCGATATCCCTGATGCGGTGATCAAGGGGTTCATGGGGTGGTTCGTTGCCAAGCCCAACACTGTGGACACTGCGGCTGGTTGGTGCCACCGCCTTGTGGTCTGGTTCGTGAAGGAACGCGCCAACGGCACTTTGCCCGCACCGGATGAGGAACCAACAGCAACCGGCGGCTGGGCGTCCAAGGGGGTGATCCTGTGAGCGGCCCTGTTCGAGCTGGTTATCTGGTCCAGAACCGGACAACAGATCCAGCCTATTGCCCAGCGCCAGCCGTCCCGGTCGAGATTGACCCGGCAACGGAACAGGTTATCGATGAGCTGTTTCTCCGGCTGCAAGGTGCGTGCGGCGCGTGGCGGCAGTCATGGCCCAACCAGAAAATCATGGATGCCTCGAAGCTCGAGTGGTTGGCCGAGTTCATGCGCTCCGGGATCACGTCGATGGATCAGTTGCGCCACGGTATGCGCATGGTCAGCGCCAGCAAATCGGCATTCGTGCCCGCACCGGGTGTGTTCGTCAGCTGGTGTTTTGCTCCGGAAGGGCTGGGCCTGCCCAGCGTCGAGGTCGCCTATTCCCAAGCTTTGCGCAACTCGCACCCAGGCATGGAAGGGCGCGGTAAGTGGTTTCACCCAGCGATCTATCACGCCACTGCCGCCGCTGGATTCCTGAGCCTGCAAACTCTTCCTCGCGACTTGGGTATGACCCGCTTTGAGCAGAAATACCTCGAGCAGTGCCGCAAGATCTGGCGCGGCGAACCGTGGCCTGTACCTACGCTTCACGCGGAATCGTTCCCGGGCGTCGTGGTACTTGGTTATCCGCATCGTGCCGCTGATTCAAGGCAGCAAGCAGGCCGGTCTGTTTCAGGTCGTGCTCGGTGTGGCGTTGGTGGTTGCTGGTGCTTTTACGGGCGGCCTCAGCTCCGGTGTTGGTATGGCGCTTCTTGCTGGTGGTGCAGCCGTCGGCCTGGGCGGTGTCGTGCAGATGCTTTCTCCCACGACCACCGCCAGCGTCGGCAGCAATAACGATGATGGAAACAACCCCAGCTATGGCTTTGGGGGCGCGGTAACCACCGTTGCTCAGGGCAATCCCTATCCCGTGCTCTACGGCGAACGAGAGATAGGCGGTGCCGTCGAGTCTGGCGGCATTTACACGCAAGACCAAATTTAACTATTCGCAAAACACCAACCCGCTTCGGCGGGTTTTTTATTGCCTGGAGATCCGCATGGGCGCAGCACGCAAACTCGTCGTTCAAGGTGCCAAGGGCGGCGAGTCGAGCCAGAAGCAGCCGACGATTGCAGAGAACAGCACGGCTTCTATCGCTACCGCTCGCATCGTCTACCTGTGGAGCTGGGGGCCGATCGTTGGCCCAGTGGACGGCCTGCGCTCAGTGAAGCTCGACGGAACGCCGCTGGTGGCCGAGGACGGCACTGTCAACTTCCCGGGCGTGAAGTGGCAGTTTCGCAATGGAGAGCTGAACCAGCAGCGCCTTGAGGGCATTGCCGAGTCCAACAACGAAGTCGACGTAAACCAGCAGCTGCTCAGCACCACGCCTTATCTGCGCTCCATTAACAATCCGGTGCTTGACGCGCTTCGTGTGCGTTTCAGCTGGCCGCAGCTCCAGTCGCAAGACCAGAGCGGCAATATCAACGGCGTTCGAATCGATTATGCGATTGACCTGGCTACTGACGGCGGGCCTTTTGTTCAGGTACTGGCGGACTACGTAGACCGCAAGAACGTCACCAAATATGAGCGCAGTCATCGGCTAAACCTGCCTGCGGGCAGCCGCTGGACGATGCGCGTTCGCCGGATTACACCAGAGGCCAACAGCTCGCTGGTTCAGGACGCGATGTTTGTTGAGGCGGTGGCCGAGGTCGTAGACAGCGATCAGGAATTTCCACTCACCGCTGTGGGCTGTGTTGAGTATGACGCCCAGCAGTTCGGCGGCGATATCGCCAAGATTGCCGTGCTGATGCGCGGGCGCATCGTGCGCGTGCCGGCCAACTACGACCCGGAGACGCGGACCTATGCCACGTCTGGCGCAGGCACCAGTAACGGGATATGGGACGGCACGTTCAAAGAGGCCTACACGAACAACCCGGCCTGGGTGTGTTACGACCTGGCGCTGAACCCTTACTACGGCCTTGGGCACCGGATCGATGCCACGATGGTGGACCGCTGGAACCTCTACCGCATTGCTCAGTATTGCGACCAGATGGTGCCAAACGGCATGGGCGGCATGCACCCGCGGATGACTTGCAATATCTACCTGCAAAAACAGGCAGATGCCTACGCCGTGCTGCAAGACCTGTCGAACATCTTTCATGGTATGAGCACCTGGGATGGTAGTCAGATCACGTTCAACGCCGACATGCCGGGCGACCCGGTCTACACCTACAACCCTTCGCAGATCCTCAACAACGGCGAAATCCAGTATTCGGGCACCCGGGCGCGCGACCGCCACAACTTGGCAATGGTGACCTGGGACAACCCGGACCAGAGTTTTTCGACGGACAAAGAGCCGGTATTCGATGAAGTGGCGCTGGCCGAAAGCGGGTCAGTGAATGAACTGTCCGTAGAGGCCTATGGCTGCACATCGCTCGCCCAGGCGCAGCGCGCGGGCCAGTACGCGCTGATCACCGAGCAGACTCAGACGAGGGGCGGGACCTTTCGTGTTGGCCTTGACGGCGGCATTCCGAAGACAGGGCAGATCATTGCCGTGGCTGACCCTATGTTGGCCGGTCGTGCTAACGGCGGGCGGATCAGCTCAGTGGCGGGGCGCGTGATCACCGTTGACCGTGACATCGATCTTCCGACCGGTGCCAAGCTGCGGGTGAACCTGCCCAGCGGCAAGACCGAGGCGCGGGTTATCACCTCGCTCACCGGTCGGCGGGTAACTGTCGCCGCCAGCTTCAGCGAGGTGCCAGAAGCCGAATGCGGCTGGATACTCGAATACGACGACCTGAAAACCATGCAGTTTCTGGTGCGCAACATCACGCGCCCAGAATGGCACCAGTACCAGCTCGAGTGCATTCAGCACGAGCCGAGCAAGTTTGACGCCATCGACTTCGGTGCTGTGGTGGATACCGAAGGTGCCTCAAGTCGTGAATCCTGATGGACAGATAGCCTGGGAGAGCGGGGCGAAAGTTTTCCTCCTGCCAAAGTTTCGCCGCGCGCACCGTTGCCTTTTTCCAAGCAAAGTCGTTCATCCGGTGCATGCACGCTTTCATCTGGCAGCGTACGCATTATGTCGATGCAGTCGCCTATCCGTATTTGGTGGCGCTGGCTCATATCGAATTCCGAAGGGTGGCGTGAGTTGATTAAGTGGTCTATTAACTTGATGAGGGTCTTAACGAGGAGCGCAATCTTGGTCGGTAGAATTTCTGATTCAGAACTTCATGAAATGCGGATTCGCAAGCTACAGAACGACATCTCTGATTCAGCGCGTCTCGGCATACCCGTAAAATTCATGCACCTGTTGGCTCTGACACCCACCAGCAGAGAACATCATGTTGAAAGGCATGGTGAGCTCTTCACCGGGCAGGAGATGCTTGATTGGTGGGCAGAGGGGGATAACCGTGTGCGCTGTCGCTGTGCATGCACCCCAGTGCTTTTAGATAATCAGGGTAGGCCTATGACTCCAGACCTCATGGCTAAAGCCAAGATGGACCTGAAGGCTTTCAAAGCGTCCTGATCTCATGGTTCGTAGCATTCAGCGTAATAGGCGAGGTGGGGTGTAGTGAACTAATAATTGAGACTGTCAGAAATTTTGTGTTCGGGCATAACATGTAGCTAGAGGTGCATGTATGCCGACCAAAAAGAAGTCCGCCAATGCAACAGCGAGGGAGTTGCCCTCGATTCCCCAAGAGCTGATCGAGCAGTTTGTTAAAGGCCCGATGAGCGCCGAAGCCATTCAAGACGCGTCCATGGCGTTCAAGAAGGCTCTGATCGAGCGTGCGCTAGGCGCCGAGCTGGGTCACCACCTTGGTTACCCTCAGGGCGCGGAGCGCCCTGAGGAGTCGACCAATCAGCGCAATGGCAAAAGCAGCAAGACGGTTCTGACCGACGACGGGCCGCTTCGCCTGGATATCCCCAGAGACCGCGATGGTAGCTTCGCCCCGATCCTGATTCCCAAGCACGAACGACGTTTTACAGGCTTCGACGACAAGATAATTGCCATGTACGCCCGGGGCATGACGGTGCGTGAGATCCGCGCTTTTCTATCTGAGCAGTATGGAACTGACGTGTCCCATGACTTCATCAGCTCAGTCACCGATGCGGTCATGGAAGAGGTGGGCGCTTGGCAGCAACGACCCTTGGAACCGATGTATCCGGTGATCTTCTTCGATGCGTTACGGGTCAAAATCCGGGACGAGGGGTTAGTGTGCAACAAGGCTATTTATCTGGCGCTGGGGGTATTACCTGATGGCACGCGCGACATTCTGGGTATATGGATCGAGAGCACCGAGGGTGCCAAGTTTTGGATGAAGGTGTTCAACGACCTCAAGACTCGTGGCGTTGAAGATGTTCTGATCGCCGTCACGGATGGCCTCAAAGGAATACCGGAGGCGTTGGGGGCGGTTTTTCCTGCCACGACGCTGCAAACCTGCATCGTGCATCTGATCCGCAACAGCTTGGACTATGCCGCTTGGGATAAACGTCGGGCACTGGCCAAAGCACTCAAGCCGATCTACCAGGCGATCAATGCCGATGTGGCTGAGCAAGAGCTTAACGCCTTTGAAGCGGGCCCCTGGGGCAAGCAGTATCCGACTGTAGTTGCTGCATGGCGTCGCGCCTGGGATCGGGTTATACCGTTTTTTGTTTTTCCGGCGGGCATTCGCAAAGTGGTTTACACGACCAATGCCATCGAGAGCATCAATGCCCAGTTACGCAAGATCATCAAGACTCGAGGGCACTTCCCGACCGATGAGGCTGCGACGAAACTGATATGGCTTGGGTTGCGCAACATCACCGCCAACTGGGGTCATGCGGCACACGACTGGAAAGTGGCAATGAATCAATTTGCGATCCTGTACGGAGACCGATTTACCAGACCGAGCTGGTAAAACAAGGGCCTGCCTGACGGCAGGCCCTAACCAGCCCGAACACAAAAAAACTGATACTCCCACTCGTACCTTGAAACCTTACCTCTGTTTCAGAGCCGTCATTCTAGCAAAACCCTCACTCCGGACACCCCCGTCCCAAAACATCCGACCCCCTCTCCGCAATACCCACCCGCCAATAATCTAAACTACCCAGCGGCACCCGCTCGCTCTTCGGGCCTGAGGAAGTTATCAGCATTATCCTTATCGTTCTGCACGTCTGCCACTACTCATCGTCGATACGTAATGAAGACTTTTATTCGCGCGAACCGTATAAGGACATGACTTGAATGACAATGACTCCATTGGATGGATCAGTTTCCCTTGACGTTAATAACCTGTTCAGAAAACCGAAAGTCTGTTTTGACTGGGAGGACTTGCATTACTTCGTGATGTTTTCCGCCATCCGTTCCTTGAGCGGCGCTGCCAAGGTGCTGGGTGTGGAGCACGCTACTGTTTCGCGGCGTATCGCTTCGCTGGAAAAATCCCTGAATGTAAAGCTTGTCGACCGTCGCAAGCGGTTGTACGAGTTGACTGATGAAGGGCGGCGTCTGGCGGCTATCGGGCGGCAGATCGAGGCGCAGACCCAGGCCATTGGCCGTCTCGCTGTTGCCGCGCAGGTAGTGCAGGGTGTGGAAGTGACCATCAGCGCGCCGCCCTCGGTGGCGGTCGAGAAGCTGGTGCCGCAACTGGGGGCGTTTCGTGCCATGCACCCCGGCATTGTGCTGCGCTTGCTGGGGGATCATCAGTATTCGTCGTTATCCAGTTGCCAGTCTGACTTGTGCATACGGTTTTCCAGACCGGTTGAAAGTGGCATCGTCGCACGACGTAACGGGACCGCCTCATTTTCATTTTATTGCGCACGTTTTTATCTGGAGGAGCGGCACCCGGAGCACTATGAGTTTATTGCCTACGACAATGAACTGATGAGCGACAGTCAGAACGGTTGACTCAGAAATATTGTCGGTGAACGCCCCTTCGTGCTGGAAGCCAAAACAGTAGAACTGCAAATTCGCGCCGCGGAAACCGGTGTGGGCATTGCCTTGCTTCCAAGTTTTGCGGTAGGGGCAAACTCTCGTCTGTGCCGGGTAGAGCTGTCGGCACCGCTGGAGGTTGATGTCTGGCTGGGCGTGCATGAAGACTTGCGCGCGGTGGCTTCCATTCAGGCCGCGATGAATTATGTAGAAAGCTGTTATCGCTAGTCGGGCCAGTGCTAGAAGTCGTTATTTCGGCAGACACATAAGGTGACGGTGAAAAAATTCCCATCCCCTGATCAAATATCGACAATTTACAATGCGGTCGATTTTGACGAGGATCAATGTCGAGTTAAGAAGTTAATGATTCGAAACTCCGAGACGTTCAGGTGTCGGCTCGGCAATGTTTGCAGGTGCGGCGCTGTTGGATAACTACAAGAATAGAGGCAGTGGCAAGATCATCTCAAGCACCCTGTTTACACCCTAAGGACAGCCGGAGATTCTCATGGCCGACATAAAGATTCTCGACGTTACATTGCGTGACGGTGGTTATCGAAACAACTTCAACTTCACGGAAGACCAGGCTCGGGCTATTATTTCAGGCCTGGCGGATGCAGGCGTCGACCTCTGTGAAATTGGTTACTGCAAGGGATCATTTGCGCCGAAGGGCGAGCACGGGCTGACCAGTGATGTAGGCGCACGCTTTATTGAGAACATTGCGCAGGCCGCCGCTGGACGCATTGAGCTGGCGGTTATGGTTCACCCTAAAAACATCAAGGTAGATGACTTCGTCATGCTCAAGGAGCAGGGTGTTTCGATGATTCGTGTCTGTCTGCGCCACGATCAACTGGATGAAGGGCTGGCGACCTTGTCACTGGCCCGGGATCACGGCTTCAGTGTCAGCGCCAATGTAACGCATGTGACATCGCAGACGCCGGGAGCCGTGCTCGATACGGCCGCTCGTGCAGAGGGTGCCGGTGCGGACATCATCTGTTGTGCGGATTCCAACGGTCATATGCTGCCAGCCGATGTGCATCGGCTGTTCAGTCGCCTCGCAAGCCGGTTGCTGGTGCCACTGGGGTTTCACGCCCATAACAATCTGTCGCTGGCGCTGGCGAATGCATCGGCGGCTATCGAGGCCGGTGCTGAATACATCGACACGTCCATCTGCGGCATGGGTAAAGGCGCCGGGAATCTTCACTTGAGCATGCTGGTGGCTTATCTGGAGCGTATAGGCGTCAGCCACGGTTTTGACCTGGTCAAGGTGATCGAATTGTCCGCTGTCACAGCCAACTCGATACCGCATAACAATATGCCCAGCCCGCTGATGGATATCATTCTGGGCACTTACAACTTCCCCTACGATGTCAGTCAGCGGGTGGCAGACACCCTTGAACGTTTTCAATTGACCTCCGAGTACCGAGCGATCGAGGTCATGCATCAACAGGACAAAGTGGCGCGCCTTGCTCCGCGAGCGGCGTTGTCGAATATCTTCAGTGACCTGTCGCAAAGCGTAAAAGGAGTTGCGCTATGACCGCCCAAATATCCCGCAAGCGTATATGCATTCTGCCCGGCGACGGTATCGGCATTGAGGTCATGGAAGCGGCGCTTCCGGTGATTGCAGCGTTGCACCTGCCGTTTGATCTGATACCGGCGGATATCGGCTGGGAATGCTGGAAGCGCGAGGGTGAAACGGTTCCTGCCCAGACCTGGGAAGTCATGGCCAGCTGTGACGCAACGTTGCTGGGGGCAATAACCAGCAAGCCGCTGGCAGAGGCGGAAGCAGAGCTGCCCCTGGCACTTCAGGGCCGGAACCGGCGCTACGTCAGTCCGGTCATTCAGCTCAGGCAGAACCTGGACCTGTACGCAAATGTACGCCCGGTTACTGACATGACCGGTGAAGACAGATTTCGCTTTGTCGTGATCAGAGAAAACACCGAAGGTCTTTATGCGGGGCTGGACTTCGGGCATGTCCCGGATGCGCTGGTGCCCTTGCTTGAAGAGCGCGAAGCACTTGGCGCGCCGTGGCAGCGGGAAGGGCAGGAGGATGCGACCGTCACGTTGCGCCTGCAGACGCGAAGTGGTTTGACTCGTATTTTTGAATACGCATTCGATTACGCGCGCAAGAACAACTTCACCCGGGTCACGTTTGTCGACAAGCCGATGGTGCTGCGGCACAGCAGTGCGTTTGCACGGGGTATTTTCGAAGAAATCGCACAGCGTTATCCGGACATAACCGGTGTTATCGAAAATGTCGATGCGGTTGCCTTGTGGATGGTGCAACGGCCCGAACGCTTCGGAGTGATTGTTGCCGAGAACATGTTCGGCGACATCCTTTCCGATCTGGGTGCTGGCGTAATGGGTGGCCTGGGTTTTGCGCCCAGCGGCAACTTTGGCAATTCAGGTGCTTACTTCGAACCTGTACATGGCAGTGCACCTGCTCATGCAGGGTTGAACAAGGCCAACCCCAGCGCGATGTTCATGGCCATTGCACTGATGCTGGAACATCTGGGATACCCGGCCCAGGCGGCATGTATCACTCACGCCGTCAGCCTGGTTTCACAATCTGGCGTTCGCAGTTACGACCTTGGCGGTTCCCACACCACTGACCAGGTGGGCGAAGCGATTGTCCTGCAGGGCATCGAGTTGCAGGCCGGCTCTGTCGGCTACCGCGCCGAACAGGCCTCAGTTCAGGGAGAACGTTATGTCAGCGCACTTTGAAACGGTGGCAAATACGCAAACCGTGCTGGACGCATGTGAACATCTGGATACCGCTTCGCTGTCTGATGCACTGGACAGTCTCGGGATCAATGGAGGGCTGCCGGGTATTGTTTCGCAAGTGCCGGGCACTCGTTGTGTCGGTGTTGCGTTCACCGTGCAGTACGAAGCGGTCGATGCGCCAACGACCTTCAAGGGGGCGGCCAACTACATCAATCAGGTGCCTTGCGGCGCGGTGATTGTTTGCTCCAACGCCGGGCGTCATGACTGCACGGTATGGGGCGATATCATGACCCACTTCGCCTTGGCCAACGGCATCAAAGGCACTGTTATCGATGGCGTGGCACGTGATATCGATACCGTTATCAGGTGCAACTATCCGTTGTTCAGTCGTGGCCGTTTCATGCAGTCAGCCAAGAACCGCGCACAACTCAAAGCGGTACAAGTGCCTGTGGTCATTGATGGGGTTACTGTCCGGCCCGGTGATCTTCTGGTCTGTGATGGCAGTGGTTGCGTGGTTATTCCACAGCAACTGGCCGCCGAGGTTGTACGCCGTGCTCAGGCGGTCGAGCAGACTGAGCGCAGCATTATCGAGGCCATATCCACGGGCTCGACACTGGAGAATGCCCGCAGCACCTATCGTTACGACCAGCCCTGGCTGACGGACGCTGAAAAAATCAGCATGGGAGAACGGCCATGAATCAGGCTTCCCGATTGGCAGCACACGCAAATGTGCCAGAACCTCACACTCGACACAGCGCACTCGAGTCTCCCGACATGGATGTCGCTGCCTTCAAGAAAGCCATGCGCCGCCTGACGTCGACCGTCACCCTTGTGGCGACCGAACATGAAGGCACGCCTTACGGTATGGCAGCCACTGCCGTCAGTTCGGTATGCAGTGACCCACCGTCCATTCTGGTGTGCATCAATCACAGCGCCAGTGTTTACCTGCCTTTACTTGAGCGGGGAAAGTTCTCGGTCAATCTGTTGCAAACCGGGCAGGCTGAACTGGTCAGCGTGTTTGGCGGAGCAGTCAACGGGCCTGCGCGGTTTGAAAGCGGAGACTGGCAGCAGGACCGGGGGGTGCCTTATCTGCGTACCGCCCAGGCGACGCTTTTCTGTTCGGTGGCCCAACGAATGACCTGCGGCACTCACGAGATCATTATCGGGCTGGTCGAGAAAACGGCAGTGGCCGAGGTGATTTCACCGCTGCTCTGGCAAGACGGTAAACCGGCGGCTTCAACACCGCTTCTGGCTTGACTACATGTTCTTATACTTCTTTTTATAAATGGAACTGATTATGAAAATGGAATTGTTCGATGCTCACTCCGTCACCGATGACAAGGCGGTGTATCTGATCAATGTTGTACAGGTCAATGAAGGTGCTCAGAACCTGGCTATCGAGATTCTCGAAGAAACGGTCAGTTATGTCGCACGTACTTACAGTGCGTTCAAATGGAGCCGATTGATGAAGAGCACGGACGGCAAGACCGTCATCAATCAGGCGCAATGGAGTGACCGCAGTCAGTTCGAGTCGCTGTTTATCGACAAAGAGTTTCTGTTGCGATACTCCCGGTTAAAGGAAACCGGTACCTGGGAATACCACCTCTACAACGTGGCCGAGTACATCACCCCTGAAATTGCATTACAAAAAGCGGGTTGATCCATTAGCTGCAGACGAAGGCTGCTTAGACGTCGCCTTCGTCTGACATTCACTCGGATTTTCACAGGTATCAGGCGATGGCCACGATCAATACAGCACTGACTTCTCTTCTTGGAATTGAACATCCTCTGATTCTGGCACCGATGGGTGGGGCGTCCGGAGGGCGTCTGGCGGCTGCAGTTTCCCGGGCCGGTGGCCTGGGTTTGGTGGGTGCCAGTTACGGCGATCCGCAATGGATGGCGCGTGAACTGGAGATGATGCACGACGTGCAGCAACCATGGGGTGTGGGCCTAGTCATGTTTACCGTGGCGAGGCAGTTCGAATTGCTTCAGCTGGCTCTCGAGTACCGCCCGGCAGTGGTTGCGTTGTCGTTTGGTGATGTACGTCCTTTCGTCCGGCCCATTCAACAGGCCAACGCCAAAGTCATCGTTCAGGTGCATGACGTCGACCAGGCGCTAGAAGCGCTGGACGCCGGTGCCGATGCGCTGATCGTGCAAGGCGCCGAGGCGGGTGGTCACAGTTTGCGCCGAGCTTCATTGCCGCTGTTTCCGGCAGTTCGCGACGCGGTGGGTGACGATGTTGTGCTTATCGGTGCCGGCGGGATTGCCGATGGCCGTGGCATGGCTGCTGCGCTTGCGCTCGGCATGGATGGCGTGATGATGGGGACGCGCTTTCTGGCTTCGCAGGAAGCACTGCCTTCCGAACGGGTAAAACAGCGCCTGGTGCAGGCTGTCGCGAGCGATACGGTGCGAACCCGGATCTTCGATGAGGTGCGCGGCATCGACTGGCCGCAGGGCTACAGCGGACGAGTGATCGCCAATAAATTTTCCGACAGTTGGGTAGGTGAGGAGCAGGCGTTTGCTGCATCAGCCGATCAATTGCGTCTTGAGTACGAAGCAGCACTGGCGGCCGATGATGTGAGTATCAGGGCGATCTGGGCCGGCGAGGTGGCGGACCTGATCAAGGAGGTGCTGCCCGCACAGCTCATTATCGAGTCAACCCTGCGCGGCTATGCCACCAGTGTTGAACGTCTGCGCACGACCCGCTGACCCGTCAGGATGGATCAACGACCGGACCCGCTCGAAACAGCGGGTCTTGTCATTTTTGCAGGAGCAAAAGCCATGAGTCATTGCATCACCTGCCAGACCTTCGGTGTCGGGCAATCAAGCGTATTCATTCTTTCACCGGTGATGCCGGTCTGGGACGCGGGTGGCTTCGCCAAACCGCTGATCGAGCATTTCACTGCGGCGGGTTATCAGGTCAGGGTTTTTGATTCCCTGTCCCTGCCGGTCAAGGCGGGCGAAGACTTTGACGGGTTTACCCAGCGCTGGGTCAGCGCGCTAGAGCCTTGGGGTGTGCCGGATCTACTCGTCGGCGTGGCCTTGGGTGGTGCGTTGGTACAGGCGTTGGCAGGCACTTCATTACTGCGGTCGACGCCTGCGTTGTTGCTGCTTTCTTCTCCCGCCAAAGCCGATGCGCTGCTGGATTCCAGGCTGGGACGTATGGCGGATCTGGCAGAACAAGGGCATGTCGAGCAAGCCAAACGCCTGCTGGACGATCTGGTGTTGCCTGAAGGCCAGAAACATGAGCACCCGTCCGGCGGCGAGAATGACGCAACGCTATCAACCCAGGGACAGCGTCTGACCTTGGGATTCCGGCTACTGAGCGGTCTGGATATCAGTGAGTGCCTGCTCGATTACAAAGGGCGTGTGCTGAGCGTGTTTGGCGAAAAGTCGCAACTGGTGGGGGCGGGTCATGTGCTGCGTACCAAAGGCCACAAACAACGCTCACTGTGTGTGCCGGATGGCGGGATGCGCCCGCTGGCGGATGATCTGGACCGGGTGCTGGAGAGCATCGATACATTTCTGATCGCCAGAGCGGAGTGTGTGCAATGAGTCGGATCGAGGAGCCAGGCTTCATTGATGTGCATTATCACGCCAATCCTGACGCGTTCATTCGCCGTCATGGCGCGATAGAGGCGGGCCGGCGCTACGCTGCTGTGCAGGGACGGGTCGTATTGAAAAATCACTTGGGGTGCACGGCTGCCCAGGCATGGGAAGCACGCAATCAGGGTTTTCCGGTCAGCGGTTCTGTGGTTCTGAACGAGATCGCTGGCGGCATCGACTACCGTGTAGTCGAGCGCAGCCTCTGTTTGCGCGGCGATGAACCTGGACGTTTCATTGTTCACTTGCCAACCGTCACAGGCAGAACGCATACCAGCACGCTGGCCCGTAACCTGAGCCATCCGCTGTTGCGCGAAAAGCCCATCAAGCCTGCCAGAGTGACAGCGCAGAACGGACGCCTTACGCCGCAGACGCTGGATATTCTCAAAATGGCCCGTGACTATCCGCTGGTCATCTCGACAGGGCATGCCGACGCCGATGAAGTCAGGATGCTGATCGAGGAAGCACTGCGCATCGGTGTGCCAAGGCTGATGCTCAATCAGCCTGCCAACCCGTTGACCGGTCTGAAAGCAGCCGAGCTTGCGGTGATTGGCAGTGAGCCATCCGTCTACATCGAACAGACGGCGCTGACCTACTTGTTGGGCTATCAGGACCGACAGGATTTCACTAAGGTATTGAATCATGTTCCCAATGTGGTCTACAGCTCCGACCTTGGGCAGACCAGTCAGGTCGATGTGCACGAGTGGCTGTCGATGAGCGGGCAGTGGTTCGACGCGTTCGGTTTGAGTTGCGAGCGTCGTGCCGAGATGACTCTTTTGAATCCACAACGCATGCTGGCCATTTAAATCGTTCGGGTAAGACTCCCTGGCTAACTACGCCAAGGAGTCCTCATCATCAGGCTACTTCGGCAGCTACTTTCGGAGTGATTGCCTCGACAGTGATTGCTTCGCGCAGGCCCGCCTGTTCCATCAATGGCAGTGTTTCTCTGACGAAATCCTTTATGCCTTCGTGGTAATCCAGCCATGTCAGTGCGATGCCGTCGATCCCCCAGTCAGAATATTTCTTGAACAGTTCCACGATCTGCTCCGGAGTGCCTACCAGCGGCACGCCTGCAAACCCTGCCTTGAAATGAAAGCGAAAACGGACGGCGTCTTCCGGGGTGAAAATACCGGTCTGAATGCCCAGCTCGCCGGTGATGATATCGCAGCCCTCATCGTCACCCAGTTGGTTGGCGTAATAGTCCAGATACGCGTCCGCTTGCTCTTGCGTGTCCTTCTGCACCACGTAGCCGTAACACCATATCTTTATATCGCGTTTGAACTCCTGCTTCGCCAGGTCTTTATAGGATGCAATCTGCTGACGCACGGCGTCTTCACCGTCCAGGTGTTTGACGATCAGGAAGGCGGCATCACAGTGTTTGGCGCAAAACCGTTTGCCGCGCGGTGAACCGCCGGCATTGATCAGATAGGGAGTGTTGAGGGGTTGGGGCTGCGAGATAGCGTCGCAGATGTTGAAATATTCTCCTTTGAAGTTGAACGGTGTTTGCTGTTCCCAGGCATTTTTTGCGATGTGCAGCCACTCTTCCGCGTAGTCGTAGCGTTTGTCGTGTTCCATCATCTGGCCGTTGAACATGCGCATTTCCGCGCCGTACCAGCCGCACAGAATATTCAGCCCGAAGCGCCCGCTGCTGATGTGATCGATGGTCACCGCCTGCTTGGCTGCAAACAGCGGATGAACCGTGGGCAGGTGCGATGTGGTGAACACGGCAATCTGGTTGGTCAGGGCGGCAATACCGGCAGCCCAGGTGTAGGTTTCGAAACAGACACCGCCGGTGTTGTTGGTGCCGCCAAAACCTTTCCAGCGGCCTACCGGTATGAAGGCTTCAAACCCCGCATCGTCGGCCACCCGGGCGATTTCCAGATTACCTGCCCAATCGTCTCCGCGAAGGCGTTCCGGCGCATTGGTGACGGTGCAGCCGCCCTCGGTGTTAGTGGAGAAAACACCCAGCTGTATCTTGTTGCGGCTGCTGCGCATCGGGTTAGGTTTTATCGGATAAGCTTTTTCAGTGCGCATGATGACCTCCCAGGTCGGTTTTATGTCGTTCTTCCCTGCTAGATCCTTTGCCGACAGTGGCCGTGCAGGCGAAATACTCGCTCAGGCATGCTCACTGCGTCGGGTCGGAAAATACGGCAGCACATACTCTTCCAGCTCCTGTAACACTTCCGTGGCCGGACGTCTCAGTGGTTTCAGGTTCAGCGCAACATGCGAAACGCCCTGTTCCCGTTGACGCTGCCACAGCTCGATGAGGGCGTTGCGCCCTGTACTGATGCCACGGCCGACTTTCATGGGCGCGTCCTTGTTTTCCTCCAGATCAAAGAACGTCGCATAACCGTAGGGCTTGAATCGTTTTTGCTCGTTGGCATCGCGCCAGTGATTGATCACGTCGGGCAGGGTGTTGAAGCCACTCTGATGCCATATCCAGGCGTCCATATGGTTGGCCAGCCATTTGATGTCCTGCTGACAGCGACCGATGGCGAGCATCGGCAACCGCCCGAAAAAAGGTTTTGGCAGTAGGTCCAGCGTGCCATTGAGTTTCCCGTAGTGGCGCGACGTGAAGGCCGGAAAAGAGTGCTCGGTTACGGCGTGCAGCATCTCGACCCCCTCTCTGAAGCGCTCTGCGCGTGTGTCGAAATTCTCGCCGAATGCAGGGTATTCGCCGGGCCGATCACCCGTCGACAACCCCAGCAGGAAGCGTCCCTCCAGCAACACATCAAGGCTGCAGGCCTGTTTGGCGACCATCAGCGGGTTGCGCAGCGTCAGTACGATACCGGCTGTACCGATGCAGATTTGCGTGGTCACCGCAGCAAGCAGTGCTGCATACACGAAAGGGTCGAATATCTGGCCAGCGTCACCAAAGCCTGGGTCGAGAAGCGGTACATCCCTCAGCCAGAGTGCTGCAAAACCGGCTTTGTCGGCCTGTTTTGCGAGGGCAATGTGATTTTTCATGGTCGGCGCTGCAGCGTCGGGATAGCCTTCCAGCGGCGCAATCAGGCCGAAGGTGAGATGGCCCGGTGCGAACACCTTTGCAAAGGCAGGATGCCGCTGTGTTCCGGTCATCTCATGTGGGCTCACTTGGCTTCTCCCGCCAGGTCAAGCGTGTCGGATGGCTCGAGTGGCGGTTCGTCATGAGCGCGCACGCGACCTAGCAGGGCAAAGACTGCCACTGCCGTCAGCACGGTGGCGGCGCTGAGAATAAACAGCAGATTGCGGAACGCGGTGGCGTACTGTTGGTGCAGCAGTTCTGCCTGACCGGGCAGTAGGCTGATCGCATTCTGCAGATCGCCCAATGCGGCGCGGTTGGCAGCGTTTGTCACCACATCAGGCGCGACACCCGTCAGGGCATCGAACAGGCCCCACTGAATGAACGTGGCCAGCAGTGTGCCTGCGATCGCAATGGCTATGCCGTCGGCAGAAACGCGTACGGCATTGAAGATGCCGGTAGCCATACCGGCGCCTTCCTTTTCAACCACACTGATCGCCATGCCATCCATCAATCCCCAGGGCAGACCGATGCCGATGCCGATCAAGGCCATCGGCAGCAAGGCGGTTTTGATTGCTCCGCTGTCCAGCGCCAGCGCGAGCCACAGCAGGCCGACAGCCACCAGCAGCAGACCGATACCGGACAGCAGCCCGGAGGTAAAGCGACGTGCCAGTTGTGCGGCAAGCATTGGTACGATCAGCAGGGGCGCGGCCAGTGCGGTCATCATCTGTCCGGTTTCCAGCGCGCTGAGTCCGTCGATACCAATGAAGCGTGCTGGCAACATGATGATCAGCACGACAAAGAAAAATGCCGGACTGGCCGCAAGAATCTGCACGCCGACAAAGCGCGCGCTCTTGAACAGCGACAGATCAAGCATGGGTCTGGCCACGCGCCGTTCCACTGCAATGAATATCCAGAACAGCAACAGTGAACCGATAATGCCGCCCATGACCAGTGGATGGGGCCAGCCGTCTTCAGGGGCGAGCAGGATTGCGTAGGTGAACAGGGTCAGTGCCGCGGTAAAGCTGATCGCTCCTGGCCAGTCCATGCCGGTGGCATTGGGGGCTCTGGATTCTGTAGCGCTGAAAAGCACCAGAAAGAACCCCCCAACCCCAATAAGAGCCGTTGCGTGGAATGACCATTTCCAGCCAGCCGAGTCGACCAGCGAGCCCGCCGCAAGATGGCCGAAGGCCAGGCCTATCCCGAACGTGGTGCCCAGCAGGCTGAACACTCGGGTGCGGTCCGCTCCATGGAAGGTCTGGGCCAGCGATGACATTGCGCCAGCGAACGCTGCTGCACCGCCCAGCCCCTGAATCAGGCGAAATACATCAATCTGCACGACGGATGAGGCCATCGGAATGGCAAAGGTGGACAGCACGAATATCGCCAGTCCGATCAGCCATACGCGTTTTCTGCCGTAGATATCCGTCAGGCTTCCAGCGGCCATCATGGCGCTGCCGTAAGTCAGGATGTAAGCGTTGATGACACACGTGAGCTCGACGGCTGATCCGCCCAGCGCCTTGTTTATCGAGGGCAGAACCACGGCAGGGCCAGTGAAGCACAACGGAATCAGGATGCCTGTCAGGCAGGCGGCAAACAATTGTCCCCAGCGTCTGGTAGCAGACGATGCTTGAACCTGGCTTGCTGAAGTCATGTGCAATTTCCCTGTGAAGCGTGCGCAGTTTTCGGTGCATTGCACGCGTTTATCCAAGGGCAGTTGCCCTGTCGGGAGATTAGGGGTTGCGTCTGCAAACAAAAACAGGCTTATGTTCCGAAGGTATAGGACAGGGCTGTCCTTAATAGGAGTGGGTATTGGAATCGCTCGGTAGCATTGCGGTGTTTGTTCTGGTCGCGGAAACACGGAGTTTTACCCAGGCTGGAAAGCGCCTGGGTATTTCATCGTCGGGGGTAGGCAAGAGTATCGGCCGTCTGGAAGAGGGCCTGGGTGTTAGGCTTTTTCATCGCAGTACGCGCAGTATTGCCATGACCCTGGAGGGCTCGATATTTCTGGAGCGCTGTCGCCGTATTCTGTCGGAGCTTGAAACGGCAGAAATGGAGTTGAGTAATGCCAGGGATCTGCCTAGAGGCAGATTGCGCATCAGCCTGCCCTTGGTCAGCGGCCTGGTCATGCCGGTTATCATCGAGTTCATGCGCACCTATCCCGATATCGAACTGGACATCGATTTTTCCGACCGCATGGTCGATATCATCGAGGAAGGCTTTGATATCGTACTGCGCACGGGAGACCCCGGCGACTCGGGCCTGATGTCAAGGCGGATGGGGGGCTTTCAATTGAAAATCGTCGGCGCTCCGGACTATTTTTTCCGGCGCGGGACACCTCAACATCCAGCAGACTTGAGTCGACACGCCTGTCTGTTGCACAAGTTTCCCTCTTCGGGCAAATTTGAACACTGGCCGCTACGTCGCGAGGCCGGTGCCGATGATCTCGATTTGCCCCAGGTGATGGTGTGCAACACGACGGAAATTCTTGTTGATGTTGCGCGGGCGGGGTTGGGAATTGCCTGCCTGCGGGGAGTATCAGTTTTTTTGTGTTCGGGCTGGTTAGGGCCTGCCGTCAGGCAGGCCCTTGTTTTACCAGCTCGGTCTGGTAAATCGGTCTCCGTACAGGATCGCAAATTGATTCATTGCCACTTTCCAGTCGTGTGCCGCATGACCCCAGTTGGCGGTGATGTTGCGCAACCCAAGCCATATCAGTTTCGTCGCAGCCTCATCGGTCGGGAAGTGCCCTCGAGTCTTGATGATCTTGCGTAACTGGGCATTGATGCTCTCGATGGCATTGGTCGTGTAAACCACTTTGCGAATGCCCGCCGGAAAAACAAAAAACGGTATAACCCGATCCCAGGCGCGACGCCATGCAGCAACTACAGTCGGATACTGCTTGCCCCAGGGGCCCGCTTCAAAGGCGTTAAGCTCTTGCTCAGCCACATCGGCATTGATCGCCTGGTAGATCGGCTTGAGTGCTTTGGCCAGTGCCCGACGTTTATCCCAAGCGGCATAGTCCAAGCTGTTGCGGATCAGATGCACGATGCAGGTTTGCAGCGTCGTGGCAGGAAAAACCGCCCCCAACGCCTCCGGTATTCCTTTGAGGCCATCCGTGACGGCGATCAGAACATCTTCAACGCCACGAGTCTTGAGGTCGTTGAACACCTTCATCCAAAACTTGGCACCCTCGGTGCTCTCGATCCATATACCCAGAATGTCGCGCGTGCCATCAGGTAATACCCCCAGCGCCAGATAAATAGCCTTGTTGCACACTAACCCCTCGTCCCGGATTTTGACCCGTAACGCATCGAAGAAGATCACCGGATACATCGGTTCCAAGGGTCGTTGCTGCCAAGCGCCCACCTCTTCCATGACCGCATCGGTGACTGAGCTGATGAAGTCATGGGACACGTCAGTTCCATACTGCTCAGATAGAAAAGCGCGGATCTCACGCACCGTCATGCCCCGGGCGTACATGGCAATTATCTTGTCGTCGAAGCCTGTAAAACGTCGTTCGTGCTTGGGAATCAGGATCGGGGCGAAGCTACCATCGCGGTCTCTGGGGATATCCAGGCGAAGCGGCCCGTCGTCGGTCAGAACCGTCTTGCTGCTTTTGCCATTGCGCTGATTGGTCGACTCCTCAGGGCGCTCCGCGCCCTGAGGATAACCAAGGTGGTGACCCAGCTCGGCGCCTAGCGCACGCTCGATCAGAGCCTTCTTGAACGCCATGGACGCGTCTTGAATGGCTTCGGCGCTCATCGGGCCTTTAACAAACTGCTCGATCAGCTCTTGGGGAATCGAGGGCAACTCCCTCGCTGTTGCATTGGCGGACTTCTTTTTGGTCGGCATACATGCACCTCTAGCTACATGTTATGCCCGAACACAAAATTTCTGACAGTCTCTGCCTGCCAGACTTCATGATTTCATCGGCCATTCGCAGTGGCGAGTTGGTGCCAATACTGACCGACTACACGGTGCATACCGGAAGTTTCAGGTTGCTCTGGCCATCGAGCAAGCACCTTTCCCTGCGCCTGCGGGTATTCATTGATTTTATGCACGCCCATTTGTTTGCTCCTGCGTCTGTGTGACTGCGCGGACCGAGCATGTAGCACCTGACAAGGAGCATTGGCATGTACACGCTTTTTGGCACAGAGGGTTCGGGGTCCGCAGCCATCGAGACAGCGCTTTGGCGCTGCTCGGTTCCTTTTACCTTGTTCAGGGCCTGTGCGTGGGAGGAGGGGCCAGGCAAGGAAGCATTGCGGCGGGTCAATCCATTGCTGCAGGTGCCCACGCTGGTCCTGGCTGATCGCACGGTGCTCACCGAAAGCGCTGCAATTCTGATTCATCTGGGACTGGAGCATCCCGAATCCGGGTTGCTGCCCAGCAAGCCTGCCCTGCGCGCTCAAGCCCTTCGCGCGCTGGTCTACATCGCCGCCAACTGCTACGCCCCGATCGGGATTATCGATTACCCGCAGCGCTGGCTGTCGGGCTCCGACGAAACGCAGGCTACGCTACTCGAAACCGGCACCCGTGCGCGGTTGCATGAAAACTGGGAGACATTTGCGGATCTGTTCGCTAATGCAGGCTTCTGGCGTTGTGATGATCCCGGTGCAGTTGAGATTCTGGCTTGCATCGTGACCAGATGGGGCGGTGCGCGCGAGCATCTGCATACCACCCGGCCTGATTTTCATGAGCTGCTGTTACAGGTCGACGCCCAGCCGGTGGTCAGCGCAGTGATAAGGCCTCATTGTGGCTTGAGACGTCTTGAGGCGTAGAAGCAGGCCCTTTTGACGACGTGACGCCAGAATGGATTCAAACCATCGTCCCTCAGTCGCCTGTAAGCAATGCTCGCTAATTCAGCGGCCCCAGCACCTTTCGATAGCGCTCGTCGCCATTACGGGTATGTAGCGTGAACACGATTTCCAGCCCGTCGGGATTGTCTTCCTTGTGGCTGTCGAGCGGTTGCCAGCCTCCGACAGTTCTCCAGACCCTTATTTTTGCCTCGACGACATGGTCGAGCACCGCTATTCCTTCATCGGGAGCGGGTAGGGGGTAGAGATTGCTGCTGTCTGCGGCCGCGCGATACAACGTGTTGTCCTTTAGCCACCAGCGGATTCGCTGTAGTCCTTCACCGGCCGTGGCCGCACTGCGAATGACGTCAAGGCGCATACCGTTCCTTTCCGCGCTGCGAATACTGATGGGTATCAACGTTTTTGCCTGCGGATCCGGTTCTTCGCCAGGCAGCGGTTTTTGCAGCTCGACGCCTGCACGCGTGGCCACGTCGCGCTCCAACTGGTTCAGCGCTCGCAGTACCGACTCGGTGTGCCCGGTGCTTTCGCGTAACTGGATATCGGTGCGAGTCATGCTCTCCAGCCCACGCCAGGCAATCAGGCTGACGATGATCATCAGCAGGATAGCCACCATCACTTCCAGTAATGTGAAGCCGCTTTGCCTTACCTTCATGGAGGGCTGACCACCTGCAGTTGACCCAGCGCGCTACGCTGCAGGCTCAAGGATCGTTCACCGTCAGAGAGCTGGATGCGCAGCGGCGCGACGATCCATTCGGGACCTGACACCACTCGCTGCGCCGGGTCTACGCTGATGCGTATGGAGGGTGTTTCCCAGGCTCTGAAACGCAGCTGCGGGTCGTTCATGAAGCGGTCGTAGTCCAGGCCTTGCTCGGCACGTCGTGCGAAACCAAAGCCTTTGTCATCGACCAGCAAGGTGATTGGCCGACCGTCGACCCTGGCCTCGATCTGTGCAGTGTGCAGCATGTGTGCGAGGCGTTCAGCATCCTTGCGCAGCAAAGCGGCAGGATCGGGTTTGATACTCATGCTCACCGTTGCGCTGACAATGCCGATGATGACCAGAACCACCATCAACTCGATCAGGGTAAAACCCCCGTTGTGTGTCCATACTCATGATCGGTGGCTCCCTGATGAGGCTTGCATACGGATCAAAGCAGGTGCCAGGCATTCTGATGCAGTGATGTAGACTGCCCCGGCAGACGAACAGGAGGTTCAGTCATGGCATTTTCGTTTCATCCATTATCAGCACCACGCCTGGTGCAATCGGCGGCCTTGATTGCAGCGCTGGCGGGTATCGCGCTCTGGTTGTCGCTGCTGCTTGCGCCCGAGCCTGTGCGCGCACCGTTGCCGGAAAGCGCCGTTCCCACTGCCAATGTCGGCAGTCCTGCCCGACAGTGGTTCGCCAACCAGCCACTTCAGGTCCGGATCAAGGTCACCGGTGTCATGACCGGGAGCAAAGGCGCGGTGGCGATTCTCACTGTCAACGATAGACCGGCGCGCAGCTATCTGGCGGGGGAGTTGCTTGCCAAGGATGTACGTCTGGTGGCTATCGAGAGTGACGCAGTAGTGATCGAGCAGGGTACCGAGCGCACACGATTCAAGGTCGCCAGCCTGGCAGGCCTGCCGGAGTTGCCCAGCCTGCTGCGTCGTTGAAACGCTCATGGAGACTCTTTCGGCTGGCGTCGGATGGCGATAATGGTATCGAGGCGGGCCAGTGGCGGCGCTTTGTTGTCCCGCTGTAATACTCGCAGACTGACCCGCATCAACATTCCGTCTGCACTGGCTTTGAGCGTCTGTTCACAGGTCAGCGAGAGCCTGCCCTGATCGCACTTGCGGGTTGTGAAACCAGGCCTGAGCCTTGTCATCATGCGTAATTCGGCCAGTTGGTTCTGCGCCTCCAGCAGCGCAATGGCGCGGTCGCGCAACACACCGTTGTTAAAGGTCATTACCCCGCTCAGGCGCGCGGCAGCCGCCATTGCCACGGCGATGATCAACAGCGCCACCAACACTTCGATCAGCGTGAAGCCTTTCTCCTTGTGCGGTTGCAGCATGGGCGCCTCCTGGCAAATCCTCCTGCTCGATACAGGCAACAACGATAGCACCGGACCAGCATCTGACAGTTCATGAATGGCTCACCATAAGGGTTGAGCAGATTTATCGTGCCCCGTCGCGGCGGTGTCTACACTGCGGGACAGATGAGGATCATCAAGGATATGGATATGGATGTCGCACGCGTCAAGCCTCGGTCTGGAGGCCGTCGCGGCCAGGACGGTTTTACCCTGATCGAAATAATGGTGGTCGTGGTTATTCTGGGCATTCTGGCCGCTGTTGTGGTGCCCAGGGTTCTTGACCGTCCGGACCAGGCGCGGGCTGCTGCTGCCCGGCAGGATATCGCAGGGCTGATGCAGGCGCTCAAGCTCTATCGCCTCGACCACGGCACTTACCCCAATCAGGCTCAGAGCCTGAAAGCTCTGGTCGAGCGGCCGGCCAACATCAACAAAAACAACTGGCGCGCCTATGTCGAGCGGCTACCCAATGATCCGTGGGGACACCCCTATCATTATCTGAACCCCGGCGTTAACGGCGAGGTGGATCTTTTTTCTCTGGGTGCCGACGGTCAGCCCGATGGCGAGGGTGTCAATGCTGATATCGGCTCATGGCAGCTCTGAACATGGCGCTGAGCACTTACCCGGCAAGTGCAATCAGACAAGACGGCTGGGCAATTATCAGTGCCCTGCTGACCGTCGCGATTGTCGCGATCATCGCGGCCGGTATGCTGACCCGTCAGAGTGTCATGATTCGCACGGTAGAAGCCGAGCAGTCGCGTATTCAGAACAGCGCAGCGCTGATGGCCGGGCTGGACGCGAGCCGCATGCTGTTGTGGGATTCACGTCGCAAGAGCCGGGCGACTCATCCTGGCCAGGCGTGGGCGCAGCCCCTCGGCCAGAGTCCATCCGATCGACCTGAAGAAGGTTTTCACGCACAACTGGAAGACCAGCAGGGCAAATTCAACCTGCGCAACCTGCTGCGCAATGGTCAGCTGGAAATCGGTCAACTGCGCAGTTTCGAACGCTTGTGTCAGATGATTTCCATCAGTGATGTTCTCTGCCAGAGCATCAGCCAGCGGGTGCTTGGCTCATACACACGTTTTTCGACTCCGGCAACGGGCCAGGTCAGCGGCATGTTCGCAAGCGGGCGAGAGACTTCTTCGGCGACGCGCAAGCCCATCCCGGCATCATTGGTGACACTGCGCAGCCTGGATGATCTGCAAGGGATGCAGGGTTTGAGCGATCAGGTATTGGAGCGGCTGAAACTCTACGTGTGCATTCTGCCCGCCAATACCTGAGTCAACAGCAATACAGCGAGTGCCGAGGTACTGGCAGCGGTGGTGCCCGGTTTGTCATTGCCCAGTGCGCAAACGGTGGTGGCCGAGCGCGACAGGGGACAGTGGTTTGCCTACCGTCTGGAAATCATCGCTCGCATGCAGGTGCCGACCCAGGCGGCTGACGGGCTTGAAATCGGAGTAGCAAGCGAGTGGTTTGTGTTCCGTGGCAAGGCGCGCAGAGACGGACGTCAGGCCAGCATGGAGGCCTTGCTGTATGTGCGCGATGACAGCGTGCCTCATGTTATCTGGTCGCGGATCGGCGTATGAGCCGGTTGCGGATCGCCCTGCCTGCTCTGGAGCGACTGAATCCGGAGACGCCACTGCTATTCGTCCGGCTGGACCGCCAGGGCAAGACTGTTGAAAGCGGCCTGAGCAATTTGCTGGAATTGAAGCAGGGCGGTGCACTGCAGCCGGTGGAAGCGTTTCTGCATCCGCTGGACAGTCTGCTGGCCCGGATCGAAACGCCGCCGCTGACTGCGTCGCGGGTCAGAAGCGCTGCGCTGTTAGCCGCTCAGGGACTGATACTGGGCGGCAGTGAGCTGATGCACATCGCCAGCAGCCCGCGCTATTCTGACGGGGCCGTTTATCTGGGCTGGTTGCCCGCAACTGCGCTGGAACGTCTGAGCCGATTGCTGAGTCAGTCGCGTCTGTCGTTGCGCGGCCTTTACCCTGCGCCCTATGGCTTGCCTGTGCCTGCACCGGGTCAAGTCAGTGTCGTGCTGCGGGATGAGCACTGGCTGCTACGTCACAGTGCCGGTCAAGGTGGCGTGCATCCGCGGCTGACCGAGACCCCTGACGCGCACCTGGCCAACGGCAGCGAGTTGCACCGACTGGACGACAAGGGCACGGCAGGCCTGGAAACATCGGCTGGCCTGCTCCTGAGCGGGCCGTCACCCGGCTGGAGCCTGCATGCAGGAATAGGGGCGGCGAAAGTCAGGACATCGGGCTGGACCGCCGCATGGGTCTGCTGCGGCCTGGCTGTCGGGGTTTGGGCGCTGGGCTTGAATCTGTACGCCGCTCGCGAGGCTGCCCGAGGACAGCAACTCAGGGCCGGTATGGTGCAGCGGGTCAGTCAGGCCTTTCCTCACTTGCCGGTCATTCTCAATCCTCTGCAGCAGGCCCGGCAGCAGGTGGCGGCACTTGAAAGCGGTTCAGCCACCGGCACCAACAGCGGATTCGAACAGCTGGTAAAAAGCGCCGCTGGAGCGCTGCCGTTCCTTGTAGGTAGCGTGCAGCGCCTGACCTATTCAGATGGCCGCCTGCAGCTGCAACTGTTGCCCGATAACGCCCAGCCTGCTGTTGACGATACGTTGCAGCGTTCGCTGGCGCAGGTGGGTCTGACAGCCAGTCGCGATCATCTCACCTGGACCCTGAGCCAGATGTCCGATCAAGCGGCCGATGCGTCCGCTTCTACGCCGGAGAGCGACGTTGAGTAGCCGAATGTGGCAGCCATACGTTGACCGCTGGCGGCGACTGAGTGGGCGTGTGCGTGTTGCCAGGGCAGGTCTGTCGATCAGGGAGACGCGTCTACTGTCGATAGGCGCGCTGGTGTTGTGCTGCCTGGTGACGTGGTTACTGATGGTTCAGCCTGCGCTGAAGAAAATCACGTATTGGCAGGCGCAAAATCCTGTGTTGAGCGCCCAGGCCGAGACGCTCGAAACGCTGCTCAAGCAGGTGAGAGTGCCGCAGCGCCGAACAGGCCCGCAGGATCTGCAGCCAGCATTGCAGCGCAGCCTTGAAGCCTTCGGGTTGTGGTCGTATTGCCAGCTTGAGCAAGACGGTGAAGGGGCTGAGCACCGTTGGCAACTGGCGTTCGATCACGCGCCAGCCGACGCAGTGATCGGTTGGCTGCTGGAGCAGCCGCAACTGTTTTCGTTACACATCAAGGACGCCAGCCTGCAACGTGCAGGCGAAGACGCTCAGGACCTGACAGGTCATCTGTCCGGGGTTGTTCGCATGGATCAGGCGCCGAGCGCAAAGGAAGCTTAATGAAATGGTATGCCTTTACCTGCACGTTGCCCTGTCGCAGGGTTGCACCGTTTTTCCTGCTGGCGCTGAGCGCTTGCAGCACCACATCGCCCGCGCCGCCTGGGCTGGTAGAGAGCGAGCTGGGTCAACCGCTGGCCAGAACCTTACCCGTCCGCGATGCACATGATCGCCAGCGCGCGCAACCGGGCGGCGCGCCAGGACAGAAACACACGTTGTCGAACACCGCTCGCGGCCATACGCCAGCCCGCAGGACAGGGGCTGCGCACGGCGCGCTGGGTGATCAGCTCATACAACTGAATTTTGTCGAGGCCGATATTCAATCGGTCGTGCGGGCGTTGTCACGTTCCACAGGCCAGCAGTTTTTGCTGGACCCAAAAGTCACGGGCACGCTGACGCTGGTCAGCGAAGGGTCGGTGCCGGCCTCTCAGGCTTATGAAATGCTGATGGCAGCTTTGCGCATGCAGGGTTTCAGTGTGGTGGATGTCGGCGGCGTGGCTCACGTCGTGCCTGAAGACGATGCCAGACTGCTTGGCGGTCCTGTTTACAGTGCCGACAAACCTTCCGGGAACGGCATGCTGACCCGTACGTTTCGCTTGCAGTACGAAAATGCGGTCAATCTGATTCCGGTGCTACGGCCTATCGTTTCGCCGAACAACCCGATCAACGCCTATCCCGGCAATAACACCATTGTCGTCACCGACTACGCCGATAACCTGGTGCGAGTGGCGCAGATCATCGACGGTATCGACACGCCCAGTGCCATCGATACTGACGTGGTGACCGTGCACAACGGTATCGCTGTAGACATCGCCAGTATGGTCAGCGAGTTGCTGGATACCCAGGGCGGCGACGCGACCCAGAAGATCAGTGTGATTGGCGACCCCCGCTCCAACGCCATCATTATCCGTGCTGGCAGCCCGGAGCGTACCGAGCTGGCGCGCAACCTGATCTACAAGCTGGACAACGCCCAGAGCAACCCGAGCAATCTGCATGTTGTGTACCTGCGCAATGCCCAGGCGGGAAAGCTGGCCCAGGCTTTGCGGGGCTTGCTGACCGGTGAAAGTGACAGCGGTGCCAGTGATACCACCCGGGCGATGCTCAGTGGCATGGGCAGCACCGGTAACAAGAACGACGTGCAAGGCAACAGCAGCGCAGGCCCTGTCTCCAGGACTGTAGCCGGAAGCGGCTATGGCCAGAGTAGCGCGTCGCCTTCGGTTGCCACTGCCGGTAGTCAGCAAGCCGAACAGAACACCGCGTTCAGTGCCGCAGGGGTGACCATTCAGGCTGATGCGACCACCAACACCCTGTTGATTTCCGCTCCGGAGCCGCTGTATCGCAATTTGCGTGAGGTCATCGATCAACTGGATCAGCGCCGTGCTCAGGTGGTGATCGAAAGCCTGATTGTCGAGGTCAGCGAGGACGATGCGAACCAGTTCGGCGTGCAGTGGCAGACCGGCAACCTGAATGGCAGCGGCGGCTTTGGCGGGGTCAACCTTGGCGGCAGCGGTTTGAATACCGGTGGCAGCACCAGCATCGACGTGCTTCCCACAGGCTTGAATGTCGGCGTGGTGAGGGGCGCGGTGACCATTCCGGGCATTGGCGAAGTGCTGGATCTGAAGGTGCTCGCGCGCGCCCTGAAGAGCAAGGGTGGCAGTAATGTGCTGTCCACTCCCAACCTGCTGACGCTGGACAACGAGGCAGCCAGTATCTTCGTCGGCCAGACCATCCCGTTTGTCACCGGCAGTTATGTAACCGGCGGTGGCGGCACCAGCAACAATCCGTTTCAAACTGTTCAGCGCGAAGAAGTCGGCTTGAAACTGAATGTAAGGCCGCAGATTTCCGAAGGCGGTACGGTCAAGCTGGACATCTATCAGGAAGTCAGCAATGTCGATCAGCGCGCCTCGCTGGCGTCAGGCACCGTCACCAACAAGCGCGCCATCGATACCAGCATCCTGCTGGACGACGGGCAGATCATGGTGTTGGGTGGCCTGCTTCAGGACGGGTACAACCAGAGCGATGAAGCGGTGCCCTGGCTGTCGAGGATTCCGCTTCTCGGCGTACTGTTTCGAAACGAAGCGCGTTCGACCAGCAAAACCAATCTGATGGTCTTCCTGCGCCCCTACATCATTCGTGACAGCGGCACAGGGCGCAACATCACGTTGAACCGTTACGAATTCATGCGCCGCGCACAGGGTAATTTGCGTCCCGAGCGTAACTGGATGCTGCCGGACATGCAGGCGCCGCAGTTGCCCTCTGCGGCAAAGGCGATTCCTGACCTGCAGCCTGCTGCCGGTCAGATGCCGCGGGCGGTCATTCGCGCAGTGCCTGTGCCATGAGTGCGCTGCCTTATGCCTGGGCCAGAGCGCAACGCATTCTCTTGCGTGAGACTGACGAGGGTGTGCTGCTGATCGTCTGCGACGCTACTCCCGGCTGGGCAATCAATGAGGCCCGTCGGCAGTTCGGTCCGGCGCGTCTGGAACAGGTTGGCACGCATCAACTGGAGGGGCTTCTGGCCGCAGCCTACGCCGATACCGGCAGCGCGGCGGCGGTGGTGGGCGCTGCAGAAAACGACGCTGACCTGAACCGGCTGATGCAGGATATTCCGGAAATCACCGACCTGCTGGATGCTCAGGACGGTGCCCCGGTGATTCGCATGATCAATGCACTGCTGACCCAGGCGGCTCGCGACGAGGCCAGCGATATTCATATCGAACCCTACGAAAGCCATTCGGTGGTGCGCTATAGGGTCGATGGCAGCCTGCGCGATGTAGTATCGCCGCGCAAGGCGTTGCATGGCTCGCTGGTGTCACGAATCAAGATCATGGCCCAGCTGGATATCGCCGAAAAGCGCCTGCCTCAGGATGGTCGAATCGCATTGCGGGTGGCCGGTCGGCCCATCGACATTCGCGTCTCGACCGTGCCTACCGGCCACGGTGAAAGGGTGGTAATGCGCCTGCTCGACAAACAGGCCGGTCGTCTGCGCCTCGAAACCCTGGGCATGGCCCCTGATGTGCTGACCAGACTCGACAACCTGATACGCCAGCCCCATGGCATTGTGCTGGTCACAGGGCCCACTGGCAGTGGCAAGACCACCAGTCTCTATGCCGCGTTGGCACGGCTGGATGCCAGCACCAGCAATATCCTGACCGTGGAGGACCCGGTGGAGTACGACCTGCCGGGTATCAGTCAGATTCAGGTCAACAGCAAAATCGACATGACTTTCGCCCTGGCGTTGCGCGCGATTCTGCGTCAGGACCCGGACATCATCATGATCGGTGAAATCCGTGATCTGGAAACCGCCCAGATCGCGGTGCAGGCTTCACTGACCGGACATTTGGTGCTGGCCACCTTGCACACCAATGACTCGGTATCGGCGATCAACCGGCTTGTCGACATGGGCGTCGAACCCTTTCTCCTCGCGTCTTCTCTGCTTGGCGTGCTCGCGCAGCGCCTGGTACGCCGTTTGTGCCCGCAGTGCAGACAACCCGACCCGACTGCGTCAGGCTGCTGGCGCCCGCAGGGGTGTGAGCGCTGTAGCGGCACCGGTTACAGCGGCCGCACCGGCATTCACGAGCTGTTCTGTATTGATGATGAGGTGCGCAGTTTGATCCATCAAGGTGCCGATATGCAGGCACTGATGGGGGCGGCGCGCAATGCCGGCATGGTCAGCATGCGCGAGGATGGCCAGCGCTGGGTTCGCGATGGCACCACAGCTCCGGAAGAAATCATTCGTGTGACACGGGACGCTTGATGAGCCGCTATCACTATGAAGCTGCCGATGCGCAGGGCACGATCGAATCCGGCCATCTGGACGCTGACAGTCAGGACGCGGTGATGGCTGATCTGCGCCAGCGGGGACTGACTGCATTGCAGGTAAAGATCGACAGCCAGGCCAGCAGTCATGGCGCAGGGGGGCTGTTCAGTATGCGCCTTTCGGACGCTGACCTTGCCTCGGTGACCCGACAACTGGCAAGCCTGCTGAGTGCCGGGCTGCCGCTGGATGAAGCGTTGGGTGCCACGGTCGAGCAGGCCGAACGCCAACACATTATTCAGACCCTGGGCGCGATACGCACCGATGTTCGCAGTGGCATGCGTCTGGCCGAAGCGCTGGCCGCCCGCCCTAGAGACTTTCCGGACATTTACCGGGCCTTGATCGGGGCTGGTGAGGAGTCCGGCGGCCTGGCCCGGGTCATGGAGCGACTGGCCGATTACATAGAAGAGCGCAACGGCCTGAGAGGCAAGATTCTCACGGCGTTCATCTACCCCGGCGTAGTGGGGCTGGTCTCGATTGCCATCGTGATTTTTCTGCTGAGCTACGTAGTACCCCAGATAGTCAGTGCGTTTTCTCAGGCGCGTCAGGACCTGCCCGGTTTGACACTGGCCATGCTGGCCGCGAGTGATTTCATCCGTGCCTGGGGCCTGGTGTGTCTGGGCGTATTGTTGGCGGCGTTGTGGGGCTGGCGAATTTGTCTGCGCAACCCGGCTACGCGCCTGAGATGGCATAGCCAGATCCTGCGCTTGCCCTTGATCGGTCGATTCGTACTGGGGCTGAACACCGCACGCTTTGCATCGACCCTGGCGATTCTCGGTGCTGCCGGTGTGCCCTTGCTGCGGGCGCTGGACGCAGCGCGTCAGACCTTGTCCAACGATCGCCTCAGTCTGGCGGTGAGCGAAGCCACGTCCAAGGTCCGCGAAGGCGTCAACCTGGCGGTGGCACTGCGGATGGAAAAGGTCTTTCCGCCGCTGCTGATTCACCTGATTGCCAGCGGCGAAAAAACCGGGTCGTTACCGCCGATGCTTGATCGTGCTGCGCAGACCCTTTCCCGCGATATCGAGCGCCGCGCCCTAGGCATGACTGCGCTGCTCGAACTCTTGATGATCGTGATCATGGGCGGCGTAGTGCTGGTGATCGTTATGGCTGTGATGTTGCCGATCATCGAGATCAATCAACTGGTCAATTGAGGGGCGCGATCCTGATGAAGGCTGACTCTTCGTCCGGCGATAACCTGCTCAATAAAAGACCCTCATTGAGAGGGTCTTTTATCGTCCTGTACAACCGGCGTATCAGATTTTGCCAGCGCCGGCCTTGGCCTTGACGTCGGCCGCAACCTTGTCAGCCGCCAGAGGGGTGTAGCTGTACGGTGGGGTCCAGCCAATACTGGTGCTCCAGGAACAGCTGATGACACTGCCGTTTACCAGCGACCCGCTATCACGGTAGACACTGCCGCCATAGTCGGCCGCAACCTTGCTGCAACCACTGATGCCGCTGATATCGAGCACATTGCGCTCAGAGAAGATTTTCGAACCTTTACCGACGCCCTGGGCATATACAAACGGGTAGACCTTATGGCTGGTACTTCCAGTGTGGTAGTTGTTGTAAAGATGAACCTGACCGAACCGCACGCGTGGCCCGCGAGAGGAAATGTTCTCGAACAACGAGTTGTGAATGGTCACCTTCAGTTTGCCGTCATCGGTTGTTTTACTGTCACTTGAACCGATCAGGTTATTCTTTTCGTGATTCCGGAACACGGAATACGAGATGGTGACATAGTTGGCGCCGTTCTTGACGTCCAGTGCGCCATCATGGTGTTGTTTTGGACGACCATTGGCCGTGCCATTCTGATCATCGGTACGACGGCCGTCGGTAAACGTCACATGATCTATCCATACATTGCTGGCACCTTCGACCGTCAGACCGTCGTACTCCGAGTTCCAGTTGCCGGCGTTGCCATCTTCTGGGTCCCAGGGGTTTTCAATGGTCAGGTTGCGAATGATGACGTCGTTTTCCTTCGCGTAGAAAAACCCTTCCCTTATCTCGGCACTGCTGGAGGTGCCGACAATCGTGGTTTTGCCGGGGATGTCCAGGCGGGCGCGCTGCTTAATATCAGAGGTTTTGGTGTACGGTTTGTCCTCGCTGACATCAATAACCACCCTGTCACCTTGATGATCCGGCCGTTGCTGCCTGCCGACGCAGCCAGTGCGGCTTTCAGCTCGGCGGCGTTTTTCACCGTATAAATGTTATTCGCTGCTGCCCTCGAACCACCCTTGGTGCCCCCGTTTTGAGTAGCCCAACCGGTAGTGGCAATATCGGTGGCGATATCGGCGTGGGCAGACAGGCTGACAGACAATAGCGATACAAGAATGCCGCCCGTCAATGCGAGCGGCGTTAAACCATGAGGCTTCAACATATAATCTATTCCTTGATTAATGTGTGTACAACGTGCAGTTATTGCAACTGCGTATCCCACAGCAAACATCCTGTTGCCAAGGCAGTAGCGCAAACAGAATGTTTGCTGTTGATTGAATATAGTCGTGAATCGGAAAGCGCCATTGTTGTGTGTGTATTTTTTTGTAAAAGAGAACCTGTGCTGTTTATTTTTTACAGGCATCTAACGCGCAATAAGTACATTGCTATTGTCGCCATGATGGTAATGTAATTCATGAAGTGAATGCGTCTGATGCGGCCTTGTTATTCATCTAATGAATAACAAGGCCGCGTCAGACGTCTGTGAAGTAGTGGGGCGCTTAATTCGTTGAATTGATCGGACCCAGTATTCTCAGATAGAGATGCACGGTCGTCCCGTTTTCAGGTGCTGTTTCGACGCGTGCGCCTCCGCCTGCGTTCACCGCAAACTCCTGCACCTGAACAAGGCCCAGGCCGGCACCTGGTTCGGAGCGTCTGGTGGTGAAGAAGGGTTCGAATATCTGTTCCTTGAGATCGGCGGCCATTCCTGGGCCATTATCAGCCACGCTGAGTACCAGGTAGTCGCCTTCCGGCAATCGTGGGTCTTCCTTGACTGACTCCAGTCGAGTGGCGATATGTACCTTGCCAGACCCTGACATTGCATCACGGGCGTTGGCCAAGAGGTTCAATACGGCGGCGTGCAACTGCGCTTCGGCGCACAGGACGCCCCAGCCCTGTGCGCTAAGGTCGAACGACAGTTCCAGATTGTCGCCTGCCGAGCGCAATAACAGATCACGGGCGGCATCGATCCGTTCGCTGACATCAATGCAGATCAGCTCGGGGCCGTCCTGACGAACGCTATCGAGCAAACGGGTGACCAATTGTCGACCGTGATCCACAGCTCGCAGGCCCGTGTCACTGAGCGTCTCGACATCAGTTGGGCGGCGCGAGCGCATGCGGACAAGTTGCAGGCTGGCGCTCAGCGCCTGGAGCAGGTTGTTGAAGTCGTGGGCGATGCTCGCTGTGAGCATTCCCAATGACGATACCCGCTGTGACTCGCGCAGATTGCGTTCAACGGCCAGGCTTTGACTCTGTGCGCTTTCGAGTCCCAGGGCCAGTTCTGCGGCATGTTGGTCGCGTTGTTGTGTAAGCAGGCGATATTGCATCAAGGCTGCGGTCTGGCGGGCCAGTGCCAGCAGGGCCAGACGTTGTTGTTCGGTCAGAACACGCGGCCAGATATCGATTATACACACCGTGCCCAGCGCATGGCCCGTGTCGGTGCGAATCGGTGCACCTGCATAAAACCGGATATAAGGAGGGCCCAGCACCAGCGGGCTTTCTCTGAAGCGGGGGTCGGTGGTTGCATCTTCTACGACCAGCACATCGGAAGGTTGCAGGATTGCGTGTGCGCAGAAGGCCAGATCGCGATGGGTTTCCTTTACGTCCAGGCCGATGCAGGCCTTGAACCACTGGCGTTCCCGGTCAACCAGCGAAACCAGGGCGATAGGCGCGTCGCACAGCGTGGTAGCGAGCAGCACAATGTCGTCGAAGTCCTGCTCGGGAGCGCTGTCCAGTATCCTGAGATGCTCAAGAGACAGGACTCGTTCTTCTTCGTTGGCAGGAAGTGGCGCAGGGTGGTGGGTCATGGGGCGCACCGCGATCAGATGAGATAAGGTCTTATGATGCCTATGATTTATACAGGGCAGCAAGGTACACAGCGTATAAATGCACGCGATCCGGTCGGATGCGTCAGGCTTCAGTTCTGTGCCTGTCGCGAACGCTGAACCATCCAGCGCGTCGACAGCCGTTACACGATAGCTCAACTGTACCGCCTTCGTTGCCGGTCTTGATCGGGTTTTCGCGTTTTGCCGTGAATGCTCATTGGCGGCTTGGGCAATGAACCCGGTCAGTTGGAATCGTGGGTTTAAAGAAGGTTTCATGTAGCGCTATTAGTAGGAGGCGTATAATGGCTATAAAAGTACATTCGTAATAAGAAGTCTGCGGGTGTTGGCAATGCGTGTCCGGCATCCGTAAGTAGTTCGCTTGTAACTTATTGTGCCCATAGTGTGCCTGTTATGTAATAAACTGCCTGGCGATTTTTGCGTGGGCAAAGATCGTTGGTTAATCACTAGCGTGTGTATTCTTCAGGAGCATTGCTGATGCCCGGTCCAAATGATTCAAGTCCTGCCGAACTTTTGCCCGAAGGGTCTCCCGACGACAGAGTCACCAGCCTGTTGTGGGGGCCGTTCTGGTTAGGCGATTCAACCGGTACTCACCTCACTTACAGCTTTCATACTGCCAACTCCGTCTATGCCACTGACTACAGTCGCTCTCAGGAGCCCAGCGATGCCTATTCACTGACCGATGCCCAGGCAGCGGCGGCAAGAAGTGCGTTGGGTGCATGGAGTGCAGTGGCAGACATCAAATTCACCGAGGTTCAGGACACCCCGGACAATGTCGGAGACATTCGTTTTGGCGGCTTCAAGAGTCTGCAAAGTACTGAGTACGGCCAGGCTTACGCGCCAGGCACACTGGGCCGGTCCGGTGATGTCTGGATCGGGCCGAAAGTCAACGCGGCTGATCCTGCCAAAGGCACGGATGATTACCTGACGTTCATGCATGAAACGGGTCATGCATTGGGTTTGAAACATTCGTTTGAAGCCTCGCAATACAACGATGTTCTGCTCGATGCCAAGTTTGAAGATGCCCGTTACACCATCATGAGCTACACCAACAACTACAGTTTCAAACCCACCACGCCGATGTTGCTCGATGTGGCGGCCATGCAGTTCATATACGGTGCCAACACCAGCTATCACACCGGTAATGACGTCTACAAATGGGCACCCGATCAGTCGGTGTTCGAGACGATCTGGGACGCTGGTGGCAAGGATACGATCGATGCCAGCAATCAGGCTTCGTTTGTGAAGATCAACCTCAACGAGGGTGAGTTCAGCACCATCGGCAAGGCGTTCCTCGATTACAACCAGAATCCTGATGCCCCGACGCTGATGAACTCAGGGCTGGCGATTGCCTACGGTGCGCACATTGAAAACGCCATTGGCTCTGCTTTCAATGACACGCTGATCGGCAACAGCCTGGATAACGTGCTTGATGGTCGTGGCGGTCTGGACACCATGATTGGCGGTCTGGGTAACGACACCTACGTTATTGATCAGGCTGGTGAGCTCGCTTTGGTGCAAGAGAAGGCCAATGAGGGCATCGATACACTCAAGATCACCTATGACAACACATCGCCGGTTGCCACAGTGATCGACCTGAATGCCGGCCCGCTGGCCAACTTTGAAAACGTCCACCTCAAAGGTGAGGGCGAGTTCACTTTGCTGGGCAATGATCGCAACAATACCCTGACCGGTAACGATGCGAACAATGTGCTGTTCGGCGGCGCGGGCAATGACAAGCTGGTTGGCGGTCTGGGCGCAGACATCATGACCGGTGGCAGCGGCGCTGATCGTTTTGTGTTCAATGACCTGGCAGAAATGGGCAAAGGCCACGCCAGCGACGTGATTACCGACTTCAACAGCCAGCAGGGCGACAAGCTGAGCTTCCTGAAGATGGATGCCAACGTGGACACCAAAGCCCTTGATGCTTTCAGCTTCATTGGCAGCGGCGAGTTCACAGGCGCGGGCCAGCTGCGTTTCGCCGACCACGTGCTGTCCGGTAACGTCAATGGTGATTTGCATGCAGACTTTGAAATCCAGCTGGTCGGTGTAACCGAGTTCCATGCTCACGATCTGGCGGTTTGATCGCTGACTTGAAATACCGGTTTCAATGACAGGACTGCGCCATGGACAGGCGCCGTTCTATCTGCTTGCCCATCGCCTCCTTCTTTCTTTCTCCTGCCTCTTCCCGCCGTTTTAACTGCGCACCGCAATTGGGCGACGCAGGGTTTTGAGCTTTTTTTGGCACCGTGACGGTGCTGTTACAAAATTTAAAACCACAAATTCAATATATCCAACAAAACCCACTTGACGCGCCAGCCCCTGCTGAATGTAATGCGCCGACAGTCGTCGGCACTGGGCATTGCGTAGAAGTATCTCACTGATAAAGAGGTATCTACATTGATTGAGCCACAGCCATCGTCCATGCCTACCGTGATTGAAGCTGCCGCGCTCGTCCGCAAAGGCTGCATGACGCCGATACGCTTGACTGAGTTATGTCTGGCAACGATTGAAACCCACAATTCCACACTCAATGCGTTTGGTGACGTATACGCCGATGTCGCGCTCGAACAGGCCTGGACGATGACTGCCGAACTGCAGCGTGGTCAGGTAAGAGGTCCGCTGCACGGCATACCCTTTGGCATCAAGGACCTCTTTTCGACAGCGGGACTGCGCACCACGCGTGGCTCGTTGACTGCTCTGGACTCGGTGCCGGTCCAGGATGCACCGATCATTCGCCGCCTCAAGAATGCTGGTGCGATCATTCTGGGCAAGACAGCGACGACCGAATTCGGCTGGACCGGCGCGAGTACGTCACGTGTGTTCGGCAACGGGCGTAACCCCTGGGACCCGGCACTGACCAGTGGTGGCTCCAGTTCCGGCTCGGCGATTGCGGTGGCGGCGCGCATGGTGCCGGCCGCACTGGGCTCCGATGGTGGCGGCTCGGTGCGCATACCTGGCTCGTTCTGTGGTGCGTTCGCCCTCAAAGGCACCCTGGGACGCATTCCGACCTGGCCCTGGTCAGCCACCGAGATGCTCAGTCATGCCGGACCGATTACCCGAACCGTGCGTGATAGCGCGTTGCTGTTCGATATCCTGTCGGGGCCGGATCCGCTGGATCACCAGGCGCTGCTAGCCCCTGACGAGTCCTTTCTGGCACGGTGTGACCAACCGTTGAGTCCGTTGCGTATCGGCTTCTGCCCGACGCTGTTTGACACACCGGTCGACGCGCAAATCGCCTCAGCGGTCGAAGCCGCCGTAGGCAACATCGCCAGGTCGCTGCCCGTCACGGTCAGCACGCTCAAACCGAACTGGCAGGACCCGCTGGCGACGTTCGAAACCCTGTGGGTTGCCGGGCGCGGTATTGCTTATGGCAAAGCGCTTGCGCAGCAACTGGACCAGCTTGACCCTGGCTTTGCCGATCTGATCAGGCGTTCTGCCCAGTACAGCCTGAGTGATTACTTGCAGGCACTCCAACAGCGCGCTGCGTTTGCCAATCAGGTCCATGCGCTGTTTGAAGATTACGATTTGCTGATCATGCCCACGTTGCCGATTCTGCCGTTTGCTGCCGACGACGTGGCACCGGCCGGTTATGTCGGGCAGGACGGCGCTGTGCCGTGGGCGCGCTGGACGCCATTTACTTACCCTTTCAACATTACCGGCAACCCGGCGGCCAACCTGCCCTGCGGGTGGAGTTCCGGCGGGCTGCCCATTGGTCTGCAAGTAGTCGGGCCACGCTTTGCCGACGCTCAGGTGCTGCAGTTCTGTGCCGCTGTGGAAGCCATCGCGCCATGGGATCAACACTTGCCACCGATTTTGGGGCAGTAGCCATGTCCCTCTTGCTTGCGGATCAACGGCCAACGGGCCCGGACACTGGAGTTCTTACTTTGCAACGGAATGCCACCCCCATGCTCAATCAGCCGCGCCTGGACGAAATCATGCGCCTGCTCGCCCAACAGCAGCGTGTCAAGGCGTCGGACCTTGCACAATTGCTGTTCGTGTCCGAAGAGACCATTCGCCGCGACTTCAAGTATCTGGAAGAAGAGGGCCGATTAAGGAGAATTCACGGTGGCGCGATTCTGCCCAGATCCAGCGAAGAACTGCCTTTGCAGGAACGCAGCAGGCTCAAGCCCCGCGCCAAGGCAGGTATTGCTGCCCGCGCTGCGCAACTGGTCAGCGAAGGCATGGCGATTTTCCTCGACACCGGTACTTCGACGCTGGCGCTGGCCCAGCAACTGACGCGGTTCAGCCAGTTGAAGATCATCACCAATTCGCTGGACATCGCCCAGTTGATATCGCACCAAAGCGACAATCAGGTGCTGGTTGCGCCCGGCGATGTGCGGCGTACCGACAACGCCTTGATCGGGCCGCACACGCTGGAGTTCGCCCGGCAGTTTCATTACGACATCGCCTTCATGGGTATCGGCGGCATTGATCTGGACCTGGGGCTGATGGATTACCAGGAGCCGGAAGCCATGTTGCGCAGGACGCTGGTCAGGCACTGCGCGCGCAGTGTTGTGCTGGCTGATGATGGCAAGTTCGGTCATCGCACCTTTATCAATACTCTTCCGTTCGCCGCGATCACCACCCTGGTCACCAATCGCGCGTTATCCGACGAGTTTGTGACACGCCTGGAGAAAGATCATGTCGACACCCTCTATCCCTGAATTGATCGAGCCAGGTGCAGCTGATCTGGCGGCATTTGTTGCTGAAACAGACCAAGACCGTGTTCGACATGATTGCCGAGCACCAGAACCAAGTGGCCGAGCTCAAGGGCATCAAGCCCCAGGATGACGACTGGTTGTGCCTGCAATATCAGCGCGCAAAAGCTGCGCTGCAAGCTTCCGGAATTGACCTGGCACCGTGCATGAATGACACGCTGGCAGGCAACTTCATGCTCAACGCGGAGCGTCAGATTCGCCTGGTGGATTTCGAGTACGCCTCCAATAACGATCGCCATTACGAACTGGCGCTGTGGTTCGGCGAGATGTTTTTCAGTGACGAGATGGAACTGGCGCTGATCGAGGACTATTTCGGTCAGGTCAGCGCGCAAACCGTAGCGCGGATCAAGCTGAACAAGGCGTTGGCAGATATCAAATGGTCAACCTGGGCAATGGTCCAGCACGCCGTGTCGCAACTGGACTTCGACTTTTACAAGTACGGCACCTGGAAGCACATGCGCGCGCGCAGCATCATCAATGATTCGCAATGGGAAACCTGGTTGCGACAGGCATGACCCGTCCTCTCCAGGCATACCTGTAACAAGCACTCCAATAATAAAAAAGTAGCGGGTGACCGCGTGTTCCTTTTCCTGCTTGAGTTTTATCCGATCACTTATCCATAGCCAGATCCTGAAATTCAAGGAGCACTCCATGAGTAACGTTCCGTCTTCTGAAAATCCCGGCCGCCTGAAAAATCTGGTGTTTGGCCTGTACTTCTTCGCGCTGTTGATGATGGCGCTGTTTCCGCCGTTCTACCTCAAGGTCAGTGGCAGCACCGCGCTGGTGCTCGGTGTGCCACTGCCGATCTTCTACTGGATTCTGATCGCCGTGCTCATGGGGCTGGGCCTGTGGATGCTGTACGTGGTCGAGTCTCTGCTGGGTGAAATTCCACAAGAAGGGGACGGGCAATGATCAGCACGACTATGGTTTCGGACCTTTACATCACCTTCGGCCTGATCGGCGTGTTCCTGGCGGGCATGATTGCCGTGTTGTACGCGACCAATCGCAAGAGCGAGAGCTTTTCCGACTACGCGGTGGGCGGTCGCTCCTACGGTCCTTGGTTCATCGCCATGTGCTACACCAACTCGTGGTGGCCGGGTGCAACTTTTACTGCGTTCTTTGCACTGTCTGTCGGTGGCGCGCTGGGCTTTTACGGCATGGTCTACGCCACGCTTGGCGTGACCGCCATGTACCTGATGGCCAATCGTGCCTGGACCTGGGGCAAGCGTTTCAACCTGACCACCCAGCCGGACCTGCTGGGCATGCGCTTCAACAGCCCGGTGGTCAAACGCATTGCTTCGATCATTGGCATCATCTCGGTATTTCCCTGGGTGGTGATGGGCATTCAGGCCCTCGCGACTCTTTTTCAGTTCGCCAGTTTCGGCCGTTGGGGCGTGACGACTTGCCTGCTGGTCGGGGTGGTGGTGATCCTGATTCGGCAGTACTGGACGGTGAGCATGGGCATGCGCGGCCTGATCATGACCGACATGTATCAGGGGCTGATTGCCTACGTGCTGTGTGCCGCGCTGTGCATTTTCCTGCTGTTCGGTGCTCAGGCGTCGTTCGCCAACCTGTCGCAACTGCCCGCCAGCATGCTGGTGATCCCCGGTGGCGCAGGCAGCACTTACGGCCCGATGTACATGTTCAGCCTGATCTTTACCGGGGTGATCGGCTCGATGTGCTGGCCCATGAGCTTTCAGCGTATCTATACCGCCAGCGGTGTGCGTTCGGTAAAGAAGGGCACACTCCTGACCATCATGCTGGTGGGTGGCTTCTACGGCATTCTGATGCTGTTCGCCGCGGCAATCAGTCAGGACCCCAACGTGGCCGCGCATCCGCAGCATGGCTGGTTCCTGTCACTGTTCGATATCGGCGGGCCGTGGTTGCTGGGGCTGGCAATCATGATTGTCCTGGCGGCCAGCATCGGCCATGTCGACGGCTGCGTTCAGGTGTGCGGTACACAGTTTGCCAACGATCTGGCGACCTGGAGCAAGCCGCGCAGTGATCGCGAGAAGACTGTTCTCGCCAAGGTGGGCATGGTGGTTTTCATCGCGGCGGCGTCGCTGTTGGCGTACCTGACCTTCGATTACGCGCGCCTGCAACTGCTGGCACAGATTTCCTATCAGGGCATCATCCAACTGGCCGTGCCGCTGTTCTTCGGGGTCTTCAGTCGTCGTGGCAACAAGCAAGGCGCGATTGCCGGCATGCTGGTCGGTATTGTTATCGCGATTGTGCTGACCACAATTTACCCCGATGACATTCCGGCACTGGGTTCGTTGACCAGCGGCATCATCGGCCTGATCTTCAATGCGGGCATTTTTGTCGCGTGCGCCATTGCGATCAAGCCGAGTGCGGAGGAGGTCAGACGCGTTGATGAGTTGTTCGCCATGGCAGCACCGGCGCGCCATGGCGTGCGCCCGATTGCTGCTATGGGCTAGTCGATAAAAGCCCTGAGCGGCGAGGGCAGGTAGCGGCGTTCTGGATAGTACAGATACGGCCAGGTGAGGCGCTGCCACCTGGGCTCAAGTATCGGTTCCAGTGCGCCGCTGTCCAAATGAGTACGTAGCCGGTTTTTGAACAGGAGGCGGCTGCTCATCAGAGCCTGCCTTGCTCGCGCAGCACTGCGCCGATTCGCTCTATTTCCAGTTCGCCCTGATTAAGCGCGGCCTTACTGGTGTGCACCGAATAGTAGCCGGTGACCAGATCATGCGGATGCTTGACTGCCGACCCCAGCACGAAATGGGTATCGCCTTTTGCGACGAAGTCGATAGGGCGATCCGATTCCTCGAAAATAGCCAGTTCGCCAGCGCTGATCGGGCCGCCTGCGTCGAGGTGTCCGGCGTTGATCGCCAGCCAGGCGACGCTATGACCTGCGGGCGGCGTGTAGCGCCAGTGCTCGCCGTCTTTCAGTTTTACGGCCAGATAATTCATGCCCTGTGGTGCAGGTATGCTGCTTTGTGCTGCACCGTAACGCCCCAGCAGCACCTGTGCCGGGCCTTGCCGCGCAACCTGCGACGCCGCCAGATAAACGCTGTGTGCAGGGCCATTCTCTTGCGCTGCGGGCAGGGCTATCCATAGCTGAAAGCCTGTAATCGGCGCATCGCTTACCGGCTGGGCGTCATGCCATACGCCATTGCCCGCGCTCATCCATTCCACACCACCGTTGGGCAATATGCCTGATTTACCGGTGGTGTCTTCGTAGACCATTTCGCCTTCGATCATATAGGTCAGCGTTGCAATTCCTGAGTGTGGATGCATGCCGAAGCCTTTTTTTCCCGGCTCGTGTTTGAAGCCGAATTGATCAAGAAATACGAAAGGCTTCAATAACTGACCCAGATCGCCAGGGCTCATCAGGCGAGTGATAGGCCCTCGGCTTTTGCCGCTGGTGCGATGGGTGATGGCGCGTGGCTGAATGCTGACGATAGTGTTCATAGCGTTGTCCTCTAGGTCTTGATGCCTGAGCACAAAGAATAAGCCTCTGTGGATTGCTTGATTAGTCGGTATAGTTGGTTTGGACTCATCCATAAATGGAAGGAATGAACCCCGTGGCGCTTGACCTCAACGATGTCGCCCTGTTTGTGCAGGTCGTGCGCAGCGGCAGCTTTGCGCAGGCGGCAAGGCATCTGGGCATGCCTTCCAATACGGTCAGCCGCAAGGTTCAGCAATTGGAAATACAGCTGGGCACTCGATTGTTGCATCGGTCGACACGCAAGCTGGTCCTCACCCAGGCAGGGGAGGACTTCCACGAACGCTGTGTGGGCGCTGTCGATGGTTTGATGGATGCCGCAGAGCAGCTTGTTTCAGGCCGTGAAGAGCCTGGCGGTCGGCTGCGCATCGCCGCAATGGCGGATTTCTTCGATTTCTTTTCGATGGAGTGGGTGGCTGATTTTCTTGCCGAATATCCTCGGGTTCAGCTGGAGTTCGTGCTCAGCGATGAGCGCGCCGACCTGATCGCTGACCGGCTGGACATCGCGTTTCGCGGCGGCCCCTTGCAGGATTCGGGCTACGTAGGGCGTCAATTGATCGAAGAGGGGCATGACACTATGGTCGCCAGCCCGGCTTATATCGCTGCTCACGGCATGCCGGACTCGCTGCAGAGCCTGCACGGGCATTACTGCGTCAGCACGGCGCATCCCGGCGGGAGCACTGTCTGGCGGTTGCTCGGGCCGGACGCGAAGATGCATGAGGTGCAGATGGCCAGCCGATTCAATGCCAACACCGCGCAGGCATTGCGTAAAGCGACCCTGGCAGGGCTTGGTATTGCGCTATTGCCCGCGACGCTCATCCGCTCGGATTTGCGCGATGGCAGACTGGTGCCGGTACTGACGCAGTACCAGCGCACCAGTCATGGTCTGCATGTGCTTTATCCCAGTCGGCAACATCTGCCGCCTGCGGTGTCGGCATTCATAGCGCTGGTCATGGAAAAACTCAGGGACAAGGCGTTTGCGGCGCAATGAGCCGCCTTGGCGGCACACTACATGCTCTGCGTCACTTCAACTTCGAGGTCATGTAGATCAGCCGAACGGTCGCAACCGTAATGGCTTCTGCGTCGTTCTTGATGTTTTCCAGCTGGTCGCTGTCGACGTTGCTTTCGCCTGCATTTGATTCAATCAAGCGGGTCACGTGGTACAGGTTCTGAGTCACGTCGTGCAGGTTGCCGTGCAGGCGAGCAACAACGCGGTTGAGAGGAGCGCAGGCCTGGCTATTCGAAATCGTGACGGCGGGTGAACTGAGACCGGTCACCACGTAGGCCACATCCACGCCCGCATTCGAGACGCTGGAAAGGTAGTCTGCCCGAGGCGAGCGAACACCGTTTTCGTAATTGCCCTGAGCGTTGGTTTCCACGCCACCTATCGCGCCCAGTGCGCTTTGCGAAAGTTTGAGGCGCAGACGTTCCTTTTTCAGCCGTGCTCCGATCCCTGTCATCCGTTTGTCCTCGATAGACTGTCCGCTGCAAGCCAAAGGCTTGTTGCCACACATCAGGGTTAACAAGCGTTACTGGCACTGATCGATAAGGCACTCCAACAGACCCGGAAAACTGAGCATTCGGGCCGATCAGGTACTAACGTGCCAGACGGGCGGTAGAGTGTACGTAGGAATTAAACGAGGTGATACATTTTTGTACGGACTTGAACGCTTTTAAACGGCGGCTTTGAAAGGCTTACAGCAGCGATATTTCCTGAAACCGGGAGGTCTTTAACCGGACCTCCCGACCGACCTACAAACAACGGGAGGCAGGTTGCGCGGTCCAGCTGGCGGCAGTTGCGGCGATCTTGTCAGCTAACCGGGACACGGCTTTCTGATGGGCGATAATGAGATTTTCCATGCCTTCCCCGGCCTGTTCGCGAATCACGCTGCTGCAGGTCAGACTCTGCCGCTTGCTGCCGGCGGTAGCGCCTGCATCGCGAAGCCCGAGCGTCCAGACCACATCGATCAACGCATAATTGCCAGGCATCGACTCGAAGCGGCGTACATCTGTACGGACCGAAAGCACCGGTTGATCGCTGTTTTTCGGCAGACCGGCCATGTCGCGGCTGCCGAAATGACGTTCAAGTTGCGGCGTCAGCGCATCGTGAAACTCGTCGCCCAGTGGCGAGCCCCAGCGTTCGGTGTCCAGAATCGCAAGGCTGCCGTTGCCCTGGCGAACCACCAGTGGCGGCTGGTCAACCTGAACCGGCATCAAGACCGGCAGCATCTCGAACTGAAACGGCATGGGTCTGGCCGCTACGCTGCTGGCCGCGCCCATGGGCGCAATCAGGGTGTAATAGTGGGTCTGCGTCGATGTGCAGGCACCCAGGCCCAGGGCTGCGGCAAGTACCGCCAGTTTCAGGCGCAAGGTCATTGTTTTGGCTCCAGATCAATGGCTCGGGATGAGGACGGGGCGTTGAACGAGCGTGGGGCTGCATCGCCCGTGCGACCGCGAATCAGCGATTCTGGATGGCGGCTGAGGAAGTCAGTCAGCACCCGTACCGAACGAGCGGTGCGCTGCACTTCATCCAGCGCCTGGCCCAATTGTTGACGCGCAGGCGAATCTTCAGCGAATGAATCGTTGGCGGTGCCCAGCGTTTTTTCAGCCTGCTGCAAGGTGCCACGCATCTGCGGCAGCACACTGCTGTTCACCTGTTTGAGGGTTTTCTGCAGCTCGCTCAGGCTGCCATTCAGATTCTTCGCCAGCTCGTCGATCGGCAGTTTGCTGAGCTTCTCGACGAACGCCTGCAATTGCTCCTGCAACTTGTCGAAGCTGCCCGGTACGGTCGGGATTTCCAGCGGACGGGCCTTGGCATTGAATGCCACTTTCGGTGCCTTGGGATCGAATTCCATGGCGATGTACAACTGGCCGGTCAACAGGTTGCCGTTGCGCACTTGAGCGCGAAGGCCGTTGGCGACAAACGCTCCCAGCACTCTGGCGGATTGTTCCTCTTCATCGCCCTTGCCGCCGAGTTCCTGCAGTTTCGACTCGGCCGCACCCAGGCGCTTGGGATAAATCACTGCACCCACGATACCTGGGAAGGTCTTGGTCGCCGGGTCGTAATCCAGATCGACCGACACCACCTTGCCGATATTGACGCCCAGAAAGTCTACCGCTGCGTTGACCGTCAACCCGCGAAGCGACTGATTGAAGCGCATGCGGATATAGCGCGGTTCGCCGTCGGGCGGAGCCAGCGCGGTGGCCTGATCATCGAATATCTTGAATTCGGCGTTCTCGTCGGCGAGTTTCGAGTCCGGGCTCCAGTTGGGCTCGCGGAAGGCAATGCCGCCGGAGATGATCGAGGTCAGCGACTGGGTATTGACCTTCACCCCTGACGCGCCAACCGTGATGTCGACCCCGCTGGCATTCCAGAAACGGGTGTCGGTGGTGATGTACTGATCATTTGGTGCGTTGATGAAGATCTGAATATCGACCCCGCGACCATCCTTGGACAACTCGTAGCCAACCACCTGACCGACCTGAATGCGTCGATAGTAGATCGGTGAGCCAATGTCCAGAGAGCCGAGGTCGTCGGTATGCAGTTTGAAGCGCTTACCTTTTTCACCGAAAGTGACCGGTGGCGGTGTTTCGAGGCCGGTAAAGCTGGTTTTGGTCTCCTCGGAGCTGCCCGCGTCGGCACCAATGAAAGCGCCTGAGAGCAACGTGTCGACGCCCGTTACGCCGTGCGCGCCGATGCGCGGTCGCACCACCCAGAACTGGCTGTCGATTCTCGTGAACGGCGCGGCGCTGGTGTTCAGGTCGATGCTGGCCAGTACATGGGTACGGTCTTCACTAAGTGTGATATCGGTAACCATGCCGATGATCACGTTTTTGTATTTGACCTGGGTCTTGTTGGCCTCAAGGCCTTCTGCGGTCAGGAAGCTCACGGTGATTTTCGGGCCGATGTTCATCCAGTCATGCAAAGCCATGGATACACCAATGATCGCTGCAACGATCGGCACCAGCCAGATCAGCGAGACGCGCAGGCGACGACGTTTGACTTCAGGGCGTGGCACTGAAGCAGACGGGGGGAGGGTATTGTCAGACATCTTCAACCTCTGCGTCCCAGATAAGCCGGGGATCGAAACTCATGGCGGCGAACATCGTCATCACCACTACCAAGCCAAAAAACAGAATACCGATCCGCGGCTCGATGGTGCTGAGCTCGCGAAACTGAACCAGAGACGCCACAAGGGCCACAACCAGCACATCGAGCATCGACCAGTAGCCGATCAGCTCGATGAAACGGTAAAGACGTGCGCGCTCGCGCATCGCCCAGGTGCTGCGGCGCTGACACGTGATCAGCAGCATGCCCAGCACCAGAAATTTGACACAGGGCACCAGAACGCTGGCGACAAAGATCAGGATGGCAATGTCCCAGGAGCCGCTTTCAAAAAACTCCAGTACGCCGCTCATGATGGTGCTTTCACTGCGGTTGCCCAGCAGGTTGGTGTACATCACCGGCAGCACATTGGCCGGGATATAGAAGATCAGTGCGGCAATCAGATAAGCCCAGGTGCGGCTGATACTGTTGGGCTTGCGTCTGTGTACCGGTGAGTCGCAGCGCGGGCAGCGCGTAGCGTCCTCCTGGCAGGCGTAACCGCAGGTATGGCACAGGCAGAGCTTGTGTTCATGGGCGAAGGGAATGCCGTTCATTGCGGCGGCACTCCCAGTTCATCCCACAACCTGCGGATGTCCTTGTTGGCGATCAGCAGAATCAGCACCATCAGCATGGCCATGGCCCACAGCCCGACGCCGGGATGCACGTCGAGCATTCCGGACAGCTTGATGATCGCCACCAGAATACCGAGCATGCACACTTCGAGCATGCTCCACGGCCGCAGGTGTTCCAGAGCGCGCATGCAGGCCCTGAAGCCGGGCGCGATGACGCCTTTGTGCGCGTGTACCAACACCCAGAACAGCAAGGCGATCTGCAAAAGCGGCGCAAAGATAATCGAAAGGCCGGCGACCAGCGCAATGATCGTGATTCGCCCTTGAGCAAGGGCTTCAACCGATTGCCAGAGCGTGACCTCGTTGGTCAGGCCCTTCATGCTGATGCTGATCACCGGAAACAGGTTGGCGAACACAAAAAGCATGGCCGCAGCGACGGTCAGTGCCAGTAACTGCTCGATGGTCATTCGGTGGCCGCGCCCGAGCAGTGCCTCACAACGCAGGCAGAACGCTGCTTCACCGGGCTTCAGCGGTTGCGCTTCGTACAGCGAGTCGCAATGCTCGCAAATGATCAGGCCAGGAGAGTGTTCAGTAGGATGCACAGTGCTCATCGACGCCATTGCTGCAGAGGTAAGGGGTGAGAACGCGAAGCACGAAAAGATACCTCGTTAATGGCAGTGTGAAGCGTTTTTTTTTGTACAGTCCATGCCAACGTATTGGTACACGTCATTGACCGCGATAGCGGTGGGTGGTTCACATGTCATAGCGCCATTATTCCATGCGGGAGCACATGCAGGAATAAGGGTGGAGAATATGTCAGCAACCGATGCCTTTTACAGTCATCTGCAAGGCACCGGTCGCCGTATTGTTTTCAAACAGGCCTGTCCTAGAGCTTGCCGGGCTTTACGCGTTGCTTGAGGAACCCTAGCAACTGGCGGGCGGACGCTGGCACGTTGTGTTCGTCAAACGTGAGGCAGATTTCTCTGGCCTCATCCTCAATGGTGATCTCGTACTGATTCAGATCCCGCGCCTGATCATTGAACGCGCTGCTGGACTGATTCAGGCCGCTGTCACTGACCAGCCGCTGCAGTTGCTCGGCTTCCGGCTGCTCAAGGGTGGACGTATCGACTTCACAGCGTTTGACGGCACCCGCAAAGCCGCCGGATTGCACTAGACAGACTTTCATTTCAAGCACCTTTGTGTTCGGCTAAACCTTGACCCCGACTTCCTTCCAGGCCGCTTGTACGGCTTTTTTGGCTTTAGGGCCGAAGCGTGAATCCGAGGCGATTTTTATGCTGGCTCTGGCGCAGTCGACAAACTGACTGTCAGAGGCCAGCTCCAGCATCGTTTCATACCAGATTCTGCCCGCTACTTCCCAGGCATTTCCGCCCAACGCCTTGGCGACCAGCACGAACGCCCGATTGGGGATGCCCGAATTGATGTGTACGCCGCCGCGGTCCTTGGTGCCAGTGTACAGGTCGGCCATCGTTGCCGGTTGCGGATCATCGCCCAGGTCCGGATCGTTGGAATAGGCGGTGCCCGGTTTTTCCATGTCGCGAATGCCCCGTCGTGTAGGAGCGGGCACTAGCAATTCCTTGCCGACTACCCAGTCCGACTCGGCGGCGCTGGTGCCCTGTTTCCATTGACGCACCAGCATGCCGAAGACATCGGCGAAATGCTCGTTGAGGGCTCCGGACTGTCCGCGGTAATCCAGGTTCGAGGTGAAACTCTGCACCCCGTGGGTCAGTTCATGGCCGATTACTTCCAGGCTGCCGGTGAAGCGCTTGAAGACCAGATCGTCGCCGTCGCCATACGCCATCTGGCTGCCATTCCAGTAGGCGTTGCTCAGCGGTACGTGGTCGCCATTGAAGTCCACCTCGGCGACGTGCACCGTAGACACCAGCGACATGCCACTGTCGTCCAGCGAATTACGCTCGAACAGTTCTGCGTAGAAATCGTAGACATCGCCGGAACCGTCGTAGGCTTCATCGGTTGCCTTGTCACCAGTCGGGGCCTGGCCTTCCTTGCGAGCCACAGCGCCGGGAAGATCGTCGGTTCCCTTGGCATCGTGAATCACGCGGTGCTTTCGACCGTCAGGCGATTTGATCGCGTGCATGGAGGGCATGGTTCGGGCTGAAAGTCGTGATGCCAGGAACGCCGAGCTGCTTGTCAGATTGGCAATGGCTCGGGCGCTGACCAGAGTCTTGGGGGACTGCGCCATACGCTCGAGCATATAAGGCGGAATGAAGCAATGCAGGGGGTTACGGTCGTCGTACATGATGAACTCCTGTTCTAATGCACCAACGGCGGCAAGCCATCGGTCAACATGGTCGCAGGCGTTTGACACTTCATGTTGCGTTTATATGCAAAGAAATAGCTGATCACATGACCAGTGATCGCAAAAAATATAACTGATTGTTGCGAGAACAGCGCATGGCCAGTGCCCAATGCCCTTTGGCCGGGCATGCGACACCTCGACACAGTCCATCAACGGGCGTTGCGGGAATGTTAGACTCGCGCCACTTCAGACGAGGAGCAGACCTACGTGCGCAAGACGGTAATGATGATAGTGGTACTGGCTCTGGCCGGATGCGATGCAGGCAGCTCGCGTGCGCCCGCCAGGGAAAAAGCCCAGGATGCGGCGGTTACTGCTCCGGTCTCCACGCCACAGTGGTTCATTCAGATGAATTCGCGCGAAGCGGTGAGCGATACCAGTGCCTGGCTGCTGGAACGCAGTTATGCCCCGGTCATCGTGGACATCGACGGTAAGCAGCAATTGTTGATCGGACCTTATGAAAGCCAGGCCCAGGCCGAGGAACAGCGCGTGTTGTTGCAGGCCAAAGTGAGCAAATCCCACCGGTTTGCCGAGCCGTCGGTGGTACAGCACGCCCGCTTAAGGTAATTCATCAGACCTACACCATCGTTACAACAGCATCAAGCATTGCGGGCCCGTACCCAGGCCCGCGATGCTTCGCATCAGCGGCTGTCGATCAACGACGACCCAGCAACAGGCCGACTACCAGGCCGAAGCCAGCAGAAATAGCCACGGTTTGCCACGGGTGACCACCGATGTAGGTTTCGGTCGCTTCAACAACTGGTTTGGTGCGGTCGCGCACGCTGGCCATCGAGTCCAGTGCCTGCTTCAGCTTGACGCTCAGTTGTGCACGCAGCGTTTCTGCTTCTTCGCCGACCAGCGCAGCGCTTTCCTTGAGCAATTTGTCGGATTCTTCGATCAGTGCCTGCAGGTCACTGAATGCCTGATCCTTGATTTGATCGGCAGCTTGTTGAGCAGGGGTCTTACGAGCCATGGGTATCTTCCTTTCAAGTGATGGCAACAGTGATCAATGGAGTCTCGCGCATCCTGAAAAGTTGCAATTGCTTGAATGAGCCGACGCAAGACTCTGCAGGTAACGCCCCTTACGGGTGTAAGATGCAGCCGTTTTTAGCCGTAGGTGACTGTGATGAGTTTCAATCTGGCCAATCGGCCGCTCCCCGAACGTACCGCTCTTGAAGACGAGAAATCCCGTTTGTTCGACCTCTGGCAGAGCAATCTGGGCAAGGCCAAGAGTGAAGCTGCACGCTTGATGGGCGAGCGCGCGAAGCGCAAGGGCAAGTGGTCCGAATGGGTACGTTCCGAACTGGACACGATGAGCCCGCCGGAATACGCCAACATGGTTCGCAGTGAAGTGAACCGTCTGGTAGCGGCGAGCAAGTAGCCTGCGACAGCGGCCTTCGCATTTGGCGGTGATCGTTGCTCGTGCCAGCGTTGGCATGACGATTACAAATTTCCGTTCCTCATGCCCCCGCATGGGAATGCCTTGCATGCCGGGCTGATTCAGGCCTTTTGAGAACATTGATGGCCCAAGCCAGCGCAAGATTCACCCAGGGCAGCGTAGCGCGCCACATCGTCATCACCGCCAGTACCAGTGCCTTGAGCCTGTTTGCGATTTTTCTTGTCGACATACTGACGCTGGTCTATGTCTCGATGTTGCATGACCCTGTGCTTCTGGCTGCGGTCGGCATCGCCAAGGTGCTGATTTTTTTCAACAGCGCGCTGGTGACCGGTGTGATCATCGCTGCGACTTCGGTGTTGTCGGAGCGCATCGGCCATCGCGCGGTCAAGTCCATACCTCGACTGACCGGCAGCCTCATGCTGATGGTGGTCATGGTCGCCGGTCTGGCGTCTGCCGCACAGTTGGCGCTGGTGGTGCCGATTACCCACTGGCTGGGGGCCGAGGCGGCCACTTACGAGGCGGCGCGCAGTTTCATCTGGCTGACACTGCCTTTTACCGTGCTACAGGCCGTGATGCAGATGTCGGCGCAGATGCTCAGAACCACCGGTGATAACCGTCGGGCGCTGGCAGTGGTGCTCTCAGCGGCCGCCACGCTGGCGGTCGCAGACCCGCTGTTTATCTTTGTGCTGGACCTGGGGTTGAACGGCGCAGGCATCGCCTTTGCCATATCGGCAGCGGTCTCCGCGTCTATCGGGCTGTATTGGGTGCGCAGCCGCATAGGGATGGTTTTCACGCGCAATCTGAAACTGCTGCGCCTGCATGCCGTGCGTACCTTCAGGCTTGCGCTTCCTGCCATGGCGGCGAATCTGGCGACGCCGGTCGGTTTGGCTTATCTTGTCGCCTTGCTTTCGGCATTCGGCACCTCCGCCCTGGCCGCCATGGCGGTGCTGGATCGGGTCCTGCAGTTTTCGTATTGCGCCTTTTTTGCTTTGCCTGGCGCGCTGGCCCCGGTGCTTGGCCAGAATATTGGTGCGAACCGCGACGATCGCGTGCGCTCTGCGGTCATCTTTACCCGGCGGCTGGTGGTCTGTTACGGGCTGGCAGTCTGGTTGATGCTGGTGCTGTGTGGCGGCATGATTGCCGATCTCTACCAGCTGGGAGCCGAGGCCCGCGCTGTGTTCATGGCCTTTTGCTTGTGGGGCGGCGGTCTCTGGGTTTTGATTGGTCTGGATTTCGTCGCCATCGCCGTATTCATGACCATGAACAAATCATGGTGGGTAGCGGTGTTTGCCTGGCTCAGGGCAACGGCGGGTACCGTGCCCTTCGTGTTCGCCGGCATTCACTGGTTTGGCAGCAGCGGTGCGTTGCCTGGCATGTTTACCGGTAATGCGATCATTGCGCTGATCTCCATCACCACGGCTTCACTGACAGCGAAGCGGTTTTTCACCAGCAGGACCCCGGTTTCCAGCATCGGGGTACATTGAATCAAGGCGTTATCAGGTTTTTATGGTTATCGAAGAATCAGGGAATGAATCCGAAGAAACAGCTGCGCCCAAGCGCCGTCGTGCGCCCAAGGGCGACATGCGCAGAAAGGCTTTGCTGGATGCCGCCACAGTTGTTTTCGCCAGGGACGGCTATTCGAGCGCATCAATGCGCGAGGTTGCATTGCTTGCCGGCATCACCACCGTCGGCTTGCTGCACCATTTCCCCAACAAGGAAGCCTTGCTCGCTGCGTTGCTGGAGCGCAGGGATCAGCGGGTTACGTCACGCTTCCAGGATCTGGTGACCGAACCGACGCTTGAAGGGTTTCTGAAATTTCTGAAACTGAGCATGAGCTTCAGTATCGAGAATGCTGACGAGTGTCAGGCGGCACTGCTGATGAATACCGAGAGCCTGTCGAAGTCGCACCCTGCGTGGACATGGCACCGCGAGCGATTCCAGCTGACCCATGAGCATGCTCGCGGCCATTTGCACGCGTTGATAGAGGCGGAGGAGGTGCGTGCCGACATCAATGTCAAAGCCCTGGCCCAGGAAATCTTCTCGGTCATGGACGGTTTGCAGATTCAGTGGCTGAGAAGCCCGCAAGACGTCGATGTCATGGCGGTTTTCGATATCTACGTGCAGCGTCTGGGCAGGGACATCAAGGCTCATCCCTGAGCCTTGACGGGGTGCATCAGTAAGTCTGTGCCGCGCTGACCTGTACTGCCTTGCGCAGTGGCAGTGGCAGCGGGTTGCTGTCACGAGTGGTCAGTTTTTCCGGGTACAGGGTGATCAGCGTCCTGTTGAGGGTCAGGTTCTCCGAGTCTGCCCCCACGAGAATCTTGAACTTCCCGGCGTCCACGTCCCAGCTTGCCGTCTTGTCGACGTAGTAGGCCAGGGAGCGGGAGTCTATCGGTACGCTGACAGTCTTGCTCTCGCCGGGCTGCAGGTACACCTTGGTGAAGCCCTTGAGCTCTTTCTCCGGACGGTCCACCGCAGGTTTGACCGGCTGCACATACAGCTGTGCCACTTCGAAGCCTGCCTTGTCACCGGTGTTGGTCACGGTGAATTTAACGTCGATTGTCGAGCCTGGCGTCAGCACGTTGGTCGACAGTTTCAGGTCGCTGTAGCTGAACGTGGTGTAGGACAGGCCATAACCGAACGGGTAGAGCGGCTTGGCGTGTTTCTTGTCATAGCCGCGATAACCCATGTACAGGCCTTCGCTGTAGGTCATTTCGGTCAGCGGGTTGTTGCCGCGATAGGCCGCCGGGTCCGGATAGGAAGCATAGCTTGGGTTATCCTCGATTTTCTTGTCGATCGTGACCGGCAGCTTGCCCGACGGGTTGACCTTGCCATAGAGGATCTCGGCCACCGCCTGACCGCCTTGCTGGCCCGGGAACCAGGCTTGCAGCGTAGCGCCCACCTTGTTTGCCCAAGGCTGCATGTTGGCCACGCCGCCGCCGTGCATGACGACGATGGTGTTGGGGTTGGCCTTGGCAACGAAGCTGATCAGCTCAGCCTGTTGATCGGGCAGATCGAAGCCGTGGTCAGAGCCTTCGCCTTCGTTCTCGGACGTGTTCCCTGTAGCAACCACGACTGCATCGTATTTCGACAGGTCTTTTGGCGGACGCAACGACGCCCAGCTCATCTGCACGCCCGTCAGGCTACCCAGCACAGGGATAAAGTTGCCTTGTACACGCTGGTATTCCAGCTTCACGCTGTAGGTCTTGCCAGCCGACAATGCTGCGGTTTTCCCCGACGTTGTCAGCGCGTTCACTACGTCACCGGAGTAAGGCACGCCATCGCTCTGTAGAACGAGTTCATCGTTGACCCACAGTTTGTAAGGGCCGTCTGCTCGCACCTTGAACACCTGAGCGCCCGAGACGGTTGGTTTGATGGTGGTGGTAAACCGCGCCGAGAATGCCCCGGGTGACGGGCTGAAGCCAGACACCGCAGTACTGCCTGCGTTGGTGACGTTGCTGCCGGTGGTCCAGTTCAGGTTCAAGCCTGGTTCCACGCGCGTTAGCGCCGGGTCGCCGGAAGAGTTGGTGTTGGAGAAGTACTCGGCTTTTACCCCGGCGTTGCTGATTCCGTTGTCGCCGGTTGCTGGCTGATACCACACCGAACTGGCCGGATTCAGGCTCATTTCCGAGAGGTAGGTGACATCGGAGCTGCTGGACGCCAGTTGCTGCAGGCCGCTCAGCTCGGTTACATAGCTGTTGGGCGGCGAGTTCGCAGTGCCAAAAGGAGATGCAGGGACATCGTGGGCCCAGTTGCCAATCACAGCGATTTTCGCCGAGCGCGCCAGCGGCAGCAACGGTTTGCCCGCAGCGGTGTTTTCGTTGCGCAGCAATACGATGGATTCGCGCGCGGTATTCAGTGCAGCGCGCATGCCGTACTCGGGATGCTCCAGGGGCTTGGCGGTGTTGAGGTTTTCCTGGAGGTCGTAGCTGACGATGGCGCGCAGGTTACGTTTGACCTTGTCGTCGATCACGTTCTGGGTCAGTTGCCCGCTCCACAGGTAAGGCAGCAGTTTGGCTTCGGTAAACTGCAGGCCGGATGGCATGTCGATGTCAGTACCGGCCCATGCGCCCTTGAACGCATCGTGAATGGCGTTGAAATCACTGATGACCATGCCCTGATAGCCCCATTCGCCCTTGAGCACTTCAGTGATCAGGTGATGGTTTTCACAGGCATAGTCGCCGTTGACCTTGTTGAAACCGCACATGATCGAGGCGACATTGGCGTTCTTCACCATCGACTCGAAGCCCGGCAGGTACAGTTCACGCAGGGTGCGCTCATCGACCTTGATTTCGACTGCCTGACGATTGGCTTCCTGCTCGTTGGCCAGGTAGTGCTTGCCGCTGGCCTGGATACCCTGGGCCTGAATGCCGTTGACAATGGCCGGTGCCAGTACCGCGCCGAGGAACGGGTCCTCACCGCTGACATATTCTGCCGAACGACCGTTGTAGGGCGTGCGGTACAGGTTGACGCCTGGCGACAGCATCTGCTGGCCGCCGGAAATCCGTGTCTCATAAGCGATGGCCAGGCCGAATTCCTTGGCCCGGTTGATGCTCCAGGTCGCTGCCAGCGCCGACTGCGAAGGGTACTGAGCACCGAACGTGGCATTGTTGACGTGTACGCCCATGGAGGAGTCATACGCCACGGTGCCCTTGATGCCCCACTTGAGCAGGGAAGGGATCATGTGGCCGTCGTCGACGCGAGTGAAGTTGATCTTTTCCGACTGGTTCATGTTGTCGAGAATCGAGCTGACGCGCGCTTCGACTGCGTTACCGGTCGCCGGGGTCACGGCGGCGAGTGCAAGGTTGGCCTGCGTGACGCTGAACGTCAGCAGGCTCAGGCTCAGCGTCTGTTTGAAGGCTGACAAGGCAAGTGTCCTTCCGGTCGATGTGATCGGTTGATTGAGGTTGTTCATGGTCGTTGTGCCTGGGCAGGGGCGTCGTCGGTGTCCACTGGCGCTTCGAGCAGGGACGACGAACTCTGTTGTTGAGCCGGGTTGATCTTGTCAGCGCCTGATAACTGGTCGCGCTTGGCTTCCACCTGCGTCCGGATCTGTTGATCGGACACAGCGGTATTTGTGCTGGAAGTTGAGTCCGCTGACAGTGCGCAGACACTGTGCGCGCACAAAAGTACTGCACTGAAAACAGACAGCATGGTTCTAGTCATCGATTGCATCTCGATTAATGGTTTGCAGGAGAAAAACAGACGGCTGTCGCAATGACACATCGCTTGGCTGAACAGTAAGTCCAACGCGACAGTAAAAAGTTCACCGGTAGATAAAGTATTACTAACCTTATTTTTATTAAATGATGTCAGTTGGCCTTCATCAGGTTTTTCTTGACGAAAAAATTGGGGTGATGATTTTTACGGGTTTAAATAGCTATTTTCGCTATTAAATTGGTTTTAATTGTTAAAAAAATTGTAATTTTTAGGTTTTAATTGCTTTTTAGTAAACCTAATTGTAGTTAGGTTTAGTGGTCTGGTAAGCTTTGCATTCTGACGCTTTTACGTGCGTTCAACTCAAGCGACTAATAGTCTATTCAGGGCGGTTCTATAAAGTATTGATGGGCTCAATGATTGTTTTTGAATGCGCTTCAATAAATAGAGTGTTCTAAAAAGTGCGCAAAAATTGACGCTTTGTGAACGGCTTTATTCAAGGTTGAGCGTGTGTTGTGCAGGTCGGGAAGAACGGTATCGGGTGTCCACTGTTTTGCGCGTCAGGCGTCATTAAGTTAAAGGCAAATGCGGTGAGTTACGAATGTCCACGCGTTGACCTCGCGATCTTGAGCATCGTCAAGCGATTGTGCTTGAGCACACCCCAAAAGCTTACGTTTGGTCAGATCTACCGGGAGCTGGTGCGCGCGTACGCTCGTGCCCCCGGCCATCCACGTTTGTGTGGGAGCGGTCGACACGCTGGTCAGGGAGGGGCTTCTGATCTCCGCAAGAGTCCTGGAGCCCGATCAGTCATTTCCTTATACCCAGCACATCATCAGTGGCCTGACCGAGATTGGCGCAGCCTCGCTTGCCAGCTGTGAAGACCCTGTGGTCACTCAACGCAGTGTCACTCGTTATACGGCAACGAGAGGTAGTATTGGCCCAGTTCGGTCAGCTTACCCTCATTGTTCAACAGGCTGGAAAAGTGCGGGTCCGGGTTCATCCGGCCAGTGAACCAGGCGTACCTGAACACGTCCGTGCGCTGCTCAAGCGTGGCGACCATCTCGGCCATCTGCTGCTTCTGCTTTTCGACCGTATCAATCTGCGCACCGTCATCCAGGGCGTGCCAATTGGCGAACTCGGTGACCCAGAAGGGTTTTCCGTACTTCGACAGCCGGTCGAGCATTCCTGGCAAACCATAGTCGTACCAGTGAAAAGCCAGGTAATCGATGCGCGGGTCGCGATTTTGATTCATCGATCGATAGGCTGTGTAGAAGGCATCAAGCCATACCACCGGGTCGCCGTAGCCCGGCATGGTTCCCCAGTTCATCGCTGGCCCCACCAGTTTTACGCCGGTCTGGGCAGCGATCTGTTCCAGCCTCGGCCAGAAGCTGGCCGCCGCTTCGGGCGTCATGTTGGCCTGGTCGAGCAGATTCGGCTCATTGATCACCAGCAAATAGCGGATGGCGGGATGGGCCAGCAGGTATTGCTTCAATTGACCGTCGTCAACGTTGCCGTTCCATACCATCGGGATGAAATCCACACCGTACATTGAGGCGTAGTCGTAGGACGCCAGGCGGTCGTGGGGCTTGGGGCTCCAGTTGTACCACCAGCTCACGCCCGAAGATAACGCACTCAGGTCGGCGGGCAGGGCGATGTCGTAGGCAATGCCGCGCTTGGCGCTTTTTTCTGCAGCCCATGTCGGTGCCATGCACAGGCTGAGCATCAGCGTCACAAGAGCCAGAAAGGTCGGGAAAAAACGTGCTGACGGGTTCTGCGGGGTCATTGGCAAATCTTCCTTGAGGGTGGGGAGGCATGGAGCATGCTCAGCAGTCAGCCAGCAGAAAGCATGCCACCTGTATCGCCCCGTTTACGCTGCCAAACCCTGACAGACATTACTACCCGTAATGACTGGTTACCAGGGATCTCCCTCTGCCTGGCGCAAATCCAGCGTGCCGCTGTCATTGAAGCGCATCGTACCGAACAAGCCGCCAGCCAGCTTGCCGCGAAGTGTATAGGGCAGATTGTCCAGACGCTGGCTCTGACTAAGCCCCAGTGCCTGGCGCAAGGCGGCGAACGCCGACACGCTGACCGGCACCACCAGCACCGCTTCGGAGAAGCGTCCTACGGTGCCTTTCTGGTTGCTCACACCAGAGGCGAGCAGCTTACCGTTCACGTCCAGATCCAGCGCCACGCCGGTGTAGTTGATCTCGGTTTCGTTCGGGTTCTGCACCCGCAATGTGACCGCCATGCGCAGTTCAAGTCCCTGCCCGGGAACGGGTTCGATACCGACGACGTTGATCGTCAGCGGGTCTCGATGGGGGATGAGTGCACACGCGCTCAAACCAAGGATAAGCAGGCCTGAGAGCAGGGCGCGGATCGGGCGTAGCGACATTCGTGTGCTCCAGCGTCGGGTTCAGTCATCTTCAGACCTCGTCTGCCATGAGAGATTCGTCCTGTCGGGCGCAATGCCGGGATACCCGCTAATCTGCCTGTTTCAACCATTGCGTCCGCAAGGCAGCAGGTTGATGATTCGACCGATCCTATAAAAACAAGACTGGAGATAATCATGTCCATCGAAAGGACACCCCTTCGTCAAGACCCTGTGGTCATTGTCAGCGCTGCGCGCACGCCTATGGGCGGTTTTCAGGGTGATCTGCAGAGCCTGAGTGCCACAGAACTGGGTTCGATCGCCATCCGCGCGGCCGTTGAGCGGGCAGGCATTGAAAGTGCAGACGTGCAGCATGTGCTGTTTGGTTGTGTGCTGCCGGCGGGCCTCGGTCAAGCGCCCGCTCGACAAGCTGCGCTCGGGGCCGGGCTAGGCAATGCGACGCTGTGCAGCACGGTCAACAAGATGTGCGGTTCCGGTATGCAGACCGCAATCATGGCCCATGACCTGTTGATGGCAGACAGCACGGCGGTGGTAGTGGCTGGTGGGATGGAGAGCATGTCCAATGCACCTTACCTACTGGATCGCGCTCGCAATGGCTACCGCATGGGGCACGGCAAGGTGCTGGACCATATGTTTCTGGATGGCCTTGAGGATGCCTATGAGCCGGGTCGGCTGATGGGTACCTTCGCCGAAGACTGCGCCGGGTCGAAGGGGTTCAGTTGCGAGGCGCAGGATGGGTTCGCTCTGGCGTCACTGGCCCGCGCGCAGGAGGCCATCGCCGACGGTCATTTCGACGCAGAAATCGTGCCGGTGCAGGTCACCGTGGGTAAAGAGTCCAGGCAGATCATTCACGATGAACAACCGCCCAAGGCGCGTCCGGACAAGATCCCGACGCTCAAGCCCGCCTTTCGCGAGGGCGGCACGGTTACGGCAGCCAACTCCAGCTCAATCTCCGATGGCGCCGCAGCACTGCTGTTGATGCGTCAGTCCGAGGCGCAGCGGCGAGGGTTGCGGCCCTTGGCGGTGTTTTACGCACATGCGGCATTTGCCGACCAGCCGGGCCTGTTTCCAACCGCACCGATAGGCGCCATTCAGCGTCTGCTGAGCAAGACAGGCTGGGCGCTGGATGACGTCGATCTGTTCGAGATCAACGAAGCGTTTGCAGTCGTGCCGCTGGTAGCGATGAGTGAACTGGGCCTTGCGCACGAGAAGGTCAATGTCAACGGTGGGGCGTGCGCGCTGGGTCATCCGATAGGCGCTTCGGGCGCGCGGATCATTGTGACGCTGTTGGCGGCTTTGCAGCGCAGGCAGCTCAAGCGCGGGGTGGCGGCGATTTGCATCGGTGGCGGAGAGGCCACCGCCGTCGCCATTGAAATCATCGATTAGATAATTTATTCAAAGGCTTACGGTTTTTTTGCGAATGTAGATTCTAGATTTTATGCCTGTGCATGGTTATTAATTTAAAAGGATAGTTATCAATGTCTTACGAGACAATTCTAAGTGAGATTATAGGTAAGGTTGGCGTGATTACGCTGAACCGTCCCAAGGCACTTAATGCATTGAATGCTCAGTTGATTGACGAGTTGAACCACGCACTCGACCAGTTCGAAGCAGACAGTGCCATCGGCTGCATCGTGCTGACCGGTTCGGAAAAAGCCTTTGCGGCCGGTGCCGATATCAAGGAAATGGTCGACCTGTCCTACCCACAAATCTACCTCGACGATCTGTTTCGCGAAAGTGATCGGGTGGCCGCGCGGCGCAAACCCATCGTGGCGGCAGTGGCCGGTTTTGCGTTGGGTGGCGGTTGTGAGCTGGCGTTGATGTGCGATTTTATTCTGGCGGCTGAAAACGCCAGGTTCGGGCAGCCGGAGATCAATCTCGGTGTGTTGCCGGGCATGGGCGGGACGCAGCGTCTGACCCGCGCTGTCGGCAAGGCCAAAGCCATGGAAATGTGCCTGACTGGTCGCCTGATTGATGCTCACGAAGCCGAACGTGCCGGGCTGGTTGCGCGGGTTTTGCCGCTTGAACAGTTGCTGCCTGAAGCCCTCGCGGTAGCGGCGGTGATCGCCGGCAAGTCCCTGCCGGTGGCGATGATGGTCAAGGAGAGCGTCAACCGCGCGTTCGAGGTCAGTCTGGCCGAAGGCATCCGGTTCGAGCGCCGGGTGTTTCACGCAGCCTTCGCCAGTCACGATCAGAAGGAGGGCATGAATGCGTTTATCGACAAGCGCCAGCCGGATTTCAAGGACTGCTGATCTACGCGACCCAGAATCAGGATGTGCTGTGCATCAATGTGCAGTTCTGCCGTCTGCCCGCGAACAATCAACTCGCTGTCTGTTGTAATGCGCAGGTGCTCGCCGCTCGCAAGACGAATGCAATCGGCTGGTTCTGCAGACAAGTCGCCGTGCCACAGACTGTCTTGCGACGCGTGTTCAGCTGGTGACAGGGCTGCGCAGATGACCGGGCGCTCGGGATTATTGTCCAGGTAACGGACCAGTACGCGTGAGCCAGGTAGCAAGTGATGAATCTCGCGGCAGGCGACCAGCGCCATCGGCCAGCGCTGGTTGGGTCGGTCTGCGTGGTGTTGTGCTTGCCAGTCGAAACGAACCGGTCGATAACCGGGCTGTTCTGCGTACGTGGCGTTGTCTTGCAGCGTGGCTATATGATCGCCCGTGGCGGCCGGCCGAGGATGTCTGACTGAAGGGCGAAACGGCATCGCCCAGGGGATGGCCTTGAAACGGTTGCCATAGCCATTGCCTGACAGCTGTGCGGCCGCAGGTGACGAGCGCTGCTCGTCGGCGAGTATGCGCAGGATTGCCAGGGCATCTTTGGCGGCGGCCCCTCTCAGCACCTGTAATTGCCGACCTGCGTGAAGCACTTCGGTCAGCAGCCATTGATCATTAAGCAATGGCTCCGGGTGATCAAGCACCTGAATGACTTCGCCACTGCGCAAGCCAGGGCGGTTGCTGTGCCCGCTGACCTCGCGCCGTTCGCAGCGCAGGCGTTCCAGCTCGCGCATACCGCGCTGGCGACTCAGCGCCTCTTCCCGGTTGATTGCGCCACGAACGTCTGGCGGTTGAAATGCATGATTGGCTGCGGGTGTTCTGGCGTTCTCGTCGTGCTTTGACGAGCGGGGCTGCGTCTGTTTCAGGTCTCGGACTAGTTGTCGCGAAGCGCTTGGAAGCGTCAGTACTTCTGCCATGTGCAAGAGCGTCCCGGTCGATGTGCCTGACTGTTCCTGACGCTTGAAGCGAAAGGGTATCGGCTGTGCCGGAAAGCTTGCAGAGTCATCCGAGAACACCAGTCGATGGCCGCTCTGACGATGTTCGAAACGGAAATGAATGCCTTCTTCCTCGCACAGGCGTTGCAGCAGGTGCAGATCGCTTTCGTCGTACTGGATATGCAGCGGTCTTGCCGGGTAAAGACCGCTCATGTGCTCGAACCGGTAAGCGTTTGCTCCAATGCCGTGTATTTCAAGCAACTGAGCGATCAGCTTGGGAGGCGCAATATCCTGATAGATGCGTCGGCGCCGATGGGCGGCAAGCTTGCCAAGGCTGGGCATCAGGATCAGGTGATAAAGGCTCACACGAACCCCGCTGTGGATTCGGGTCGCATGGCAGATCTGGCCATGCACGCCGCTGCGACGCTCACCGAATCTCAAAAACGCTTCTCGGTGCAGCAGGCTGCGCACATCCAGAAGAGGGTCGCCGATCAGCCAGATATCGAAGCGATACGCTTCATTGAGAGCATCACGGCCGGTGAAGCATGATGACATGCAGATCCGTCTGGCAGTCGGTAATCGCCAGTATGATTGGCATTTGCAGGTCCTTGCGCATCTGCGGGGCTCTCTACCTTCGAAATCAGGGTGCGCAGGTTACGGAATACCTTGGCCTAAAAGCATTGCTGCAAGGTTTTTCGGAAAAAGACTACAAGCAGTGATGGAAAGCGGATGATTGCCGTCGGCCCGATTGGCAGCCATCTTGGCGAGTTCGTTCGAGCAATGTGCGCGGCGGGGGTTTCATCTGCCGTAATCGCGTATAAAATGCGCCGCGCCGGACAGGGTATTTACCGGTGACCCTTTTTCAGCGCCTTGCCAGCGCCGCGTTCTGTCAGTCGTGCAGACGCAGGCGGCGAGGTGCCTAGCGAATCAAGAGAGCAGACATGGGCGCACAGTGGAAGGTCAAGCATAAAGAAGCGGCAGCCAATGCCAAGGGACGCACGTTTGGCAAGCTGTCCAAGGAGATCATGATCGCCGCACGCGCTGGCGCAGACCCGGACATGAACTCGCGTCTGCGGCTGGTAGTGGAACAGGCCAAAAAGGCCTCGATGCCGCGCGAAACCCTGGAGCGTGCCATCAAGAAAGGCGCAGGCCTGCTGGGCGAGAGCGTCAACTTCGAGCGTCTGACCTACGAAGGCTTTGCGCCGCATCGCGTACCGGTGATCGTCGAGTGCCTGACCGACAACATCAATCGTACGGTCTCGGAAATTCGCGTGCTGTTCCGCAAGGGCCAGTTGGGTGCTGCGGGCTCGGTTTCGTGGGACTTTTTGTATCAGGGCATGATCGAGGCTGTCCCTGCAGCAGCGGATGCCGACCCGGAGCTGGCGGCAATCGAAGCCGGTGCCCAGGATTTCGAGTCGGCTGAGGAGGGCGCTACGCTGTTCCTGACCGAATCCACAGACATGGATGCGGTTTGCAAGGCGCTCCCTGAATTTGGTTTCACCGTGCAGTCGGCGCAATTGGGTTATCGCCCGAAAAGCACCGTGGATGGTCTGACCGAGGAGCAGATGGCCGAAGTCGAAGCGTTTCTCGAAGCCATCGACAATCACGACGACGTGCAGAACGTGTACGTGGGTCTTGCAGGCTGATCACTGTGTAATGGAGCGCTTTACGCGCTCCATGCTTTTATCTGTAGAAGAATCTCCGCCAGTGACGGTCGTCGCTGGCAATCAGTCTGTACGCAACTCGCCTGAAGCGCCCTTAGCCCCTCGATGACGTTCTGGTTCTGCTCATCTGCATCGCAACGCTCCAGCAATTCTCCCAGCAAGATACCGAATGCCCGTGTTTCGATGCGCTCCAGCGCCTTTCCCTGTACCGCTGACGGGTGAAACGACGCCGCGCCGAAGTCGCTCAGCAGGCAGTTGCCATCTTCCTGCACAAGAATGTTGTGGCCATAAAGATCGCCATGCGTGATGCCGTTGGCATGCAGGTGCGCAGTGACCGACGCGATGCCTTCGGCGATACGTAACAGTACCGGCAGCGAAAAGCGTGTTTCGCGGGCATAGACATCACGGGTGCAGGATTCCAGGCTCGGCGGTCCGGCAAGATTGCCGAAGTCGGGCGCTATCAATTCCATGACCAGGCCACGCTGCTGATCGGGATGCCCGCTGATTTGCCCGAGCACCTCGATCAGGTTGGCGTGACGGCCAGCGGCGATGCAGGCGGCCATTTCATTGAGCGGTGAGCCATCGCTGGTGACATTGCCCTTGTACAGCTTGACTGCCGCCATTCGCTCATTGTTTGCGTGCTGCCAGAGCGCCTGCTGAATGATCCCGGAAGCGCCTTCGCCCAAGCGCTGACCGATGCTCAACTGATGCCACGGGATCTGACGGATCGGCTCGGCCCGGTGCTCGGCGCACAGTGGATTGTCGGCATAGGCAAGCCATGCCAGGGCAGGCAGGCTCAGCAGCCAGTCCGGCAGCTCGGTCAGGCGATTGGCCGCAATGCGGATCAGCTCCAGTTTGTGGCAATCAGCGAGGGTCGTGGGCAATGCACGTAACCGATTGCCAGCGAGCATCAGCTTTTGCAGGTCCGGGCGACGGCCCAGTTCATCAGGCAGGTACTCGATACAGTTATCGGTCAGTATCAGCCAGCGCAGGCGCGGTGGCAGTGCTGCGGCGCTGACCTGTTCAATGCGATTGGCCTTGAGGCCGACAATCTGCAGCTGCTGGCATTGGCCGATGCTTTCCGGCAGGTGCGTGAACGCGTTGTCTGACGCGAACAGCACGCGCAGCCGGGTAAGGCGGCACAGGTCGTCAGGCAGCGAAGTCAACGAGTTGCCGCTGAGGTTCAATACTTCCAGGGTGTCCGCCAGGTCGAATACCTCGACCGGGAATTCGCTCAGGCCGCAGGAAAGGTCAAGCCGTTTGATACCTGCCAGCTTGCCGGCGCGTAGATCTGCGAGGGTGTGCATGAATAGGCTCGGTCATTGATATCGGACAAGGCGCGCATCATAACGGGAGTTTCAGCCACTGACTGCAGCAAGTGTTGCCTCAGCTCAGGCAGCGCTCGACCCATTGACGCACGCGTTCGGGCGTGGGGGCCGATTCGGAATACAGAATCCGGTAGATCATCGGCGCAACGATGGCATCAATCAGGTCATCGGCGGTCGGCGAGGCTTCGCCGCGAGCAGTCGCACGATCAATCATCACCTGCAATTGCTCACGGACCATTGCCGCGCACCTGCCGACACAGCCAGAGGTGCTGGCGACCACATCGCGCATCAGGGCTCGACCTGGAGTCGAAGACATTTCGTCGAGATACATTTCGCTCCAGGTCAGCAGGTCCTGGTGCAGACTGCCTTGATCTATTGGCGCATCAGGGCGCAGATGCTCAATGGCGTCGTCTGCCAGCAAGGTGGTCAAGTCACCCCAGCGGCGATAAATGGTCGACGGCGTAACGCCCGCCCGGAGCGCGATCATTGGCACGCTGAGCGCCGAACGATCATGCTCCAGCAACAAATCGCGGACCGCGCGGTGAATGGATTCCTGCACTCGGGCGCTGCGGCCTCCGGTGCGTACTGCTTCTTTGATAGCCATACGGCGGACCTTAACACAAAGTATTTGCTTTAAGCGCTCCTGCGTCGCACACTCCGCAAAAGCTAATTTATGGCTTTAACAGGTTGCGTTGGCGGAGAGCGTATTCATGTCCCTTCCTTCACAAGGTTCGACGCTATCAGACCTCAAGTCTGATGGCCGGGCGCGAAGCCATCTCGGGTTTCTGGCCTTCACCACACTGTGCTTCTTTGCCGCGTCCAGCACACCCACGCCGCTTTATCACCTGTATCAGGAGGCATGGGGCTTCTCGTCCGGCGTGCTCACCCTGATTTTTGCAGTGTATGCATTCAGCCTGCTGGCCGCCTTGCTGATCGGTGGCTCGTTGTCTGATTACCTGGGGCGGCGTCCGGTGATTTTCGGTGCCTTGCTGCTGCAAATCGTTTCGATGTTGCTGTTCATTTTTGCCAGCGATGTTAGCTGGCTGATGGCCGCGCGTCTGTTGCAGGGGTTTGCTACAGGACTTGCTGCCAGTGCATTGGGGGCTGCCTTGCTGGACAGCGATTCAGTCAAAGGGCCGCTGATCAACAGCATCTCGCCCATGCTCGGCATGGCGGTGGGTGCACTGGGCACGGCACTGCTGGTGCAGTTCGCGCCGTTACCACTGGTGCTGGGTTACTGCTTCCTGTTGGCCGCCTTTGTGGCGCAAGCGATTTACCTTGGCCGAGTGGAAGAAACCGTCAGCCGCCAGCCAGGCGTCTGGCAATCCCTCAAGCCATCGCTGCACGTTCCGCAGCAGTCGCGGCGCATGTTATGGCTGGTACTGCCGGTGGATATAGCAGCCTGGGCACTGGGCGGCTTTTTTCTGTCGCTGGGCCCATCCTTGCTGGCAGCGGCGACTGGCTTGAACTCGCCACTCAACGGTGGCCTGGCGGTTGCGGCGCTGACGCTTAGTGGCGCACTGGCGATTCTTAGCTTGAGTCAGCGCGAGCCGGTGCTGGGATTGTGGGTAGGCGCAAGCTTTTTGCCGCTCGGTGTGGCGGTCATTCTGCTGGCGGTCAACCTGGGCATGTTGTGGCTGTTCTTCGTCGGTGCCGTGGTGGCGGGCATCGGTTTCGGATCAAGTTTTCTGGGCGCACTGCGGATGCTCATGCCAACCGCGCATGCCCATGAGCGGGGAGGGCTGATGTCAGCCTTTCTGGTACTCAGCTACCTGGCCTTCTGCATACCGGCACTGGTTGCCGGGTTCTTTGCCCACTCGGCAGGGCTGGTGATGACCAGCAATGTCTACGGAGCAGTGGTGATCACGCTGGCATTAATCGCATTGGCGAGTTTGATCGTGCGCCGTACAGCCAGCAAAAACAAAAATGCCCACGTTTAAGTGGGCATTTCGGCTTGCCGACAGACGGGAGCCTTCAGCGCAGGTCGTTAACCATCTCGGCCAGCACGGTCAATACATCCCCGGCCAGTTGCGCGGAGCGTTTGCCTGACCAGCCTGTTACCGGGTCCGGCGCGTTATCGTGGTCCTTGAACGGCATCTCCAGCGTCAGCGCCAGGCATTTATAGCGTTCGCCCACGGCATTTGCCGCCAGGTTCATATTGGCCTGGCCGGGCGCGCTGCGCGGGTAGCCGTAGACCGTCTGGAAGCTGTCGCTAACCTCGCACAGACGGCTGCGAAAGCGCTCTTCAAGCTGGCGTTGATGCGCGGTGTACCCCGGGTTGCCCTCGCACGCGGCGGTGAATACGTAGGGGATTTCCTCGTCACCGTGCACGTCGAGGAACATGTCCACGCCGTATTTTTCCATCTGCTGCTTGATGAAGAAGACTTCCGGGCTTTGTTCTTCAGTGCTGTCCTGCCACGCGCGGTTGAGATCCTTGCCGTTGGCATTGGTACGCAAGTGGCCATGAAAGGCGCCGTCCGGGTTGACGTTAGGCACCAGATACAGGTCCGCGTTGGCGAGTAATTGCTGCAGCACTACGTCGTCTTTTTGCTGAAGGCGTTCGATCACGCCTTCCATGAACCATTCAGCCATGTGCTCGCCGGGATGCTGCTGGGCAATCATCCAGATCTTGCGCTTGCCTTCGGCACTGTCGCCTTTGCGCAGCAGCTGAATATCACGACCCTCGACACTTTTGCCGACAGCCAGCAAGTGCGCGCCGGCCTTTTCCTGTGCCTGTTCGATCAGCCGGTCATGGCGCTCACGGCTGTAGGGTTCGAAATACGCAAACCAGACCTGCGGTTGGTCAGGCGCAAGGCTGAAGTTCAGTGCCTTGCCGTCAAAACCGGACGGCACCCGAAACCAGCTCTGCTGGTCGTAGGACGCTACGGCGTTGTAGCCGGTCCAGGCATTGTTGAAGGTGGACTCGCTGGCATTGGTCAGGCTGAAACCATAGGTTTGGCCGACGATCAGGCCGTCAGCCTTGAAATGAAACCACTGGAAATGCGCGCTTTGCGTGTCTGGCCGGATCGCCAGGCTTATATGCGCGGGGTCGCTTGCGTCGAGAACCTGAATATTGCCACTGTCGAAATCTGAACTGATCGTGAGGGTCAAGATAGGTGCCTGCTTACGTAGATGCCTTTTCAGGCCGCTACTGTACACCGATCAACCGGGCACCTTGCGACGTAAACTTCATCGCAGCGGTCATCCTTGCGTCAGGAAATAGCCTCGGCGGTGACCATCAGGCTGCAGATGAATGCCGTCAGCAGGCACCACACCAGATAGGCACGTCGCTTGCGCCGATGCCAGCCGGACGCACCGAGCAACAGGGCGGGTGCCTGCAACTGACGCCACATGCGCTCGCTGTTCTGGAACGCTGAAAGGTGTGCAGCATCGGCGTCCAGCCAGTGGCGAAATTCGATGCGTTCGCTGGCCGTTGCAGCAGGGCTCTGCAAGTGCACATACCAGCGGCTGGCCTGGTCCTGAATGGCACGGCTGTCATCGGCGCTCTGAAGATGTGCCTTGCCCAGTGCGCGAAGCATCGCGCGCTCTACCCGGGCGATATCGACATCCATGAAACGGGCGATGTCGGCATACGCCAGACCGTCGAGCCGACTGAGCAGAAATATCTGCCGGGTACGGCGCGAAAGCTTGCCAAGCCGGTGGCCGAGTTCGATGACCTGCGGCGTGGGTTGCGGCTCAGGCAGGCGGGCGGGGAGGTGCAGCAAAGAAGGGAGCTGATTACTCATGATGTATCGCTCGCTGATCTTCCATGGGGATTGTTCCTTGCAATGACAGGCATCGTCCGTGACAAGAGTAGACTAGTGAATACGAGAATCATTCTCAAGTGAAAAGTTGCAGCATTTACTTTTTATATGCCTTATCCGGGCATTTTCGCTGCAAAAACATGACCCGTATCAGGGTTGCTTTGCTATGATCTGCGCCATTGCTACACACCTGCGCAGTACCCAGACTTCATTAGCCTGAAGCAGCGAAACCAAAAGAAAGAACCAAAAAAAGACCCGGCAAAAAGCCGGGTCAAAAACCGTGATTAGCCTGATGAGGAGATAATCAGGAAGCCGACCTAAGACTTCCAGATTATCCAGCGGATCTCGCGACCCGCTGATGAAATAATAATCATTATCATTTGCAAGTCAAATGTTTTTATTGCCCTCATCGACCCGGATAATCCGCCAGCGCCTGCTCGGCGGATTTTTCTTTTCAGTTCCCACCCGACACCCTCTAGTCCAGCGGCAACTCCGTGGTGCGTTTCACCGTGCTCATGGCAATGTTCGAATGGGCCTCATGTACATGCGGCAACTGCAGCAAATGATCGCGCAGGAAGCGCTCATAGCTGGCGATGTCCTGGGCAACCACCTTGAGCATGAAATCCATCCCCCCGGCCATGGTGTAGCACTCCAGCACCTCCGGGTGGCCGATGATCGCTTCTTCGAATTCGGCCAGATAGCGCCGGCCATGGCCCGACAGCTTGACCTCGACAAACACGGTCATGCTCAGGCCGAGCTTCTGAGTGCTGAGCAGGGCGACAGTGCGTTCTATCACTCCGTCTTCCTGAAGCCGGTGGATGCGCCGCCAGCAGGGCGATTGCGATAACTCGACCCGTTCGGCGATTTCTGCCGCAGACAGGCTGGCGTCATGTTGCAGTAGACGAAGAATCTTGCGATCGATGGGGCTCAATTTAGGCTGCATGAATTGACCTTGTTTTTTGTTCTGGTCGAAAAAAGCATGCTCAATATCAGCAGATTTGCATGCATTTAGAAAGAAAAAGCCTCTTTGCTGCTGGCAGTCTAGTGGCAAGGCTGCCGGGTTGGACCGTCCCTGCGCAAAAGCCTGACACCTATAAGAACAAGACAAGAACAAGAGAGGTATCCGCATGTCTCTGGCTGATATTCGTCTGGATGATAAATACCGGCTTGCCACCGGTGATCTGTACCTGACCGGCACACAGGCCCTGACTCGCCTGCCTATGCTGCAAAAACAACGTGATGAAGCGCAGGGCCTGAATACCGCCGGTTTTATTTCCGGCTACCGCGGCTCGCCGTTGGGCAATCTGGACAAAAGCCTTTGGGACGCCAAGGACTACCTGCAACAAAACGCCATCCATTTTCAGCCGGGCATCAACGAAGAACTGGCGGCTACGGCCGTCTGGGGCAGTCAGCAGGTCAACCTGTTCCCCCACGGCAAATACGATGGCGTGTTTGCCCTCTGGTACGGTAAAGGCCCGGGCGTGGACCGTTGCGGGGATGTCTTCAAGCACGGCAACTCGGCAGGCGTTGCAGCCAATGGCGGTGTGCTGATTCTTGCGGGCGATGACCACGGCTGCAAATCATCGACCATTGCCCATCAGAGCGAACATGCGTTTATCGCTTCGATGATCCCGGTACTCAACCCCAGCAATGTTCAGGAAATTCTCGACTACGGCATCATCGGCTGGGAATTGTCGCGTTACAGCGGTTGCTGGGTGGCGATGAAGACCATTGCCGAGAACGTGGATTCTTCAGCCGTGGTCGAGGTTGACCCGTTGCGGGTCAAAACGCGCATTCCGGAAGATTTCGCACTGCCGGAAGGCGGTTTGCACATCCGCTGGCCGGATCCGCCGCTGGCCCAGGAAGCGCGGCTCAACACCTACAAGATCTACGCGGCCAGGGCCTTCGCGCGTGCCAATCAGCTCAACAAGGTGGTTATCGATTCTGCGCAGCCCAGGCTGGGCATCATTACTACCGGCAAGTCCTATCTGGATGTGCGTCAGGCGCTTGAAGAGCTGGGTATCGATCAGGAACTGTGCGACAGGGTCGGGATTCGCGTGCTCAAGGTCGGCATGAGCTGGCCGCTGGAACCGGTGTCGGTGCACGACTTTGCCGAAGGGCTGGACGAAATTCTGGTGGTCGAGGAAAAACGCAGTGTCATCGAAGATCAACTGACCGGGCAGCTTTACAATTGGCCCGTGGACCGCCGCCCGGTGGTGGTCGGTGAGTTCGATGAACAGGGCCGCTCACTGCTGCCGAACCTCAGCGAGTTGACCCCGGCGATGATCGCCAGAGTCATCGCCAAGCGTCTTGCTCCGTTCTACAGCAGCCCGCAGATCGAGGCACGTCTACAGTTTCTCAGCGACAAGGAACAGGCACTTCAGGCTCCGCTGTTCAACACCCAACGCACTCCGCATTTCTGTTCCGGCTGCCCGCACAACACGTCGACACGTGTGCCGGAAGGCAGTCGCGCCCTGGCCGGGATCGGTTGCCATTACATGACCATCTGGATGGATCGGGAAACTGATACCTTCACCCAGATGGGCGGCGAGGGCGTGACCTGGATCGGTCAGGCACCGTTCACCGAAACACCTCACGTCTTCCAGAATCTGGGCGACGGCACGTACTTTCACTCCGGGCATCTGGCGCTGCGTGCAGCCGTGGCCTGCAAGGTCAATATCACCTACAAGATCCTCTACAACGATGCCGTTGCCATGACGGGTGGCCAGCCAATCGACGGAGTACTGCGCGTCGATCAACTGAGCCGCCAGGTGTTCAACGAGGGCGTGCAGCGTATTGCGCTGGTCTCCGACGAGCCGGACAAGTACCCGAGTCGACAGGATTTCGCGCCGATTACTACCTTTCATCATCGGCGTGATCTGGACAGCGTGCAGCGCGAGCTGCGTGAGTTCAAAGGCGTGTCGGTGATCATCTACGATCAGACCTGCGCGACTGAAAAGCGCCGCCGTCGCAAACGCGGCACCATGCCGGATCTGGAAAAGCGTGCGTTGATCAATCCGGCTGTATGTGAAGGCTGCGGCGACTGTGGGGTTAAATCCGGTTGTCTGTCTGTGCTGCCCAAGGAAACGGCTCAGGGCCGCAAGCGCGAAATCGATCAGAGCGCCTGTAACAAGGATTTCAGCTGCGTCGAAGGTTTCTGCCCAAGCTTCGTCACCGTGCATGGCGGCAAGCTGCGCAAGCCAGCATTGCCCAGGCAAGTCGAGGCGTTCGCTCGCTTGCCCGAACCTGTACTGCCGTCGCTGGAGCGACCGTTCAATATTCTGTTGCCGGGGGTTGGCGGAACAGGCGTGACCACCGTCGGTGCGATGCTGGGTTATGCCGCGAATCTGGAAGGCAAGGGTTGCAGCGTGCTCGATCAGGCCGGGTTGGCACAGAAATTCGGCCCGGTGGTCAGCCACATCCGTATTGCAGCGCGTCAGCAGGATTTGTTCGCGGTGCGTATCGCGGCCGGGGAGGCGCATCTGTTGCTGGGGTGTGACCTGCTGGTAGCGGCAGGGCCGGATGCGATTGCCAAGCTCGACAGCAAGATTTCCCACGCGGTGGTCAACAGCCAGCAAACGCCGACTGCCGAGTTTACGCGCAACCCGGATGCCGTTTTTCCGGCCGAGGCCATGAAGCAGACTATCATCGAGGCGGTCGGCGCTGCTAAGACCCACTTCGTCGAAGCCACATCGCTGGCCACTCGGCTGATGGGTGACAGCATCGCCAGTAACCTGTTCATGCTCGGTTACGCGTTTCAGCTGGGCCTGATTCCGCTGACCTCGGCGGCCATCGAAAAGGCGATCGAACTCAACGGGGTGGCGGTCAATCTCAATCAGCAGGCGTTTCTCTGGGGCCGTCGTACCGCCCATGATCCTGCGGCGGTCGAAGCCTTTGTCAATCCGCAGCAGAAGGTCAGCGAGCCGCTGCAGCCAATGGACCTTGATCAGCGTATTCAGAGCAATGTCGAAACCTTGAAGGCGTATCAGAACGGCGCCTATGCCAAGCGCTATGTGGAGTTGCTGCAACGTGTGCGCGATACCGAATCACGCGTGTTTTCCGGTCAGCAGCCGATGCTCTCTGAGGCGGTTGCGTTCAACTACTTCAAATTGCTGGCCTATAAGGACGAGTACGAAGTAGCGCGGCTGTACAGCAACGGCGAGTTCACCCGCCAGTTGGAAGCGCAGTTTGAAGGCGATTATCGGCTGGAATTCCACTTGGCACCGTCATGGCTGGCAAAACGCGATCCGCACAACGGCCTGCCGCGCAAACGCAGTTTCGGCCCCTGGATGCTGCGCGCCTTCAACGTACTGGCGAAATTCAAATTCCTCCGTGGCACAGCGCTCGATCCGTTCGGCCACAGCCTTGAGCGCAAACAGGAGAGGGAGCTGATTGACAGTTACGTGCGTGACATCGAGCTGATTCTTCAGCATCTTCAAGCACAGAACCGCCATACCGCCTTGAGCCTGGCACGTCTGCCGGAGCGAATTCGTGGTTATGGCTATATCAAGGAGAGCGCCATGAAAGCGGCGGCATTGCAGGCCGATATTCTGCGCAAGAGCCTGGAAAGTGGCGAAGTGGTTGCACCGAAGTTGTACGAGGCGGCTGCCTGACGGAGAGATGCTTCGCATCGACTGGTCGCAGCGACCGGGGTGATCCGCTGTGTTCAGCGCCGGGAGTACCGCCTTCGCCAATATCAGTTCGGTCTGAACAGGTGTGCATGCCCGGCGCGGTACAGCGAGGACTCGCTGAACGTGTCGTCGGCAAGCACACGTCCGACCAGAATCAATGCAGTGCGACGAAAGCCTTTGGCCTGCACTTTGTCGTGAATGTCCGCCAGTGTGCCAACTGCCCAGTCCTGATCCGGCCAACTGGCGCGGTGTACCACGGCAATCGGGCAATCGGCTCCGTAATGTGGAACGAGCTCGTCGACAATCCGCTGCAGGTTGTTCACCCCCAGATGAATCGCCATGGTTGCCCGGTGGCTGGCCAGACTGGCCAGTTCCTCGCCGCTGGGCATTGAGGTCTTGTCGGCATAGCGGGTCAGAATCACGCTTTGCGAAACATCCGGCAGGGTCAGCTCGACGCCCAGCAGCGCAGCGCAGGCAGCGGTCGCGGTGACGCCGGGAATGATTTCGAATGGAATACCCAGTTCCCGCAGATGGCGGATCTGCTCGCCGATGGCGCCATACAGGCTCGGGTCGCCGGAATGCACACGAGCAACGTCCTGGCCCTGCGCATGCGCGGTCTTTATCAGCTCAATGATCTGCTCCAGATGCAGCTCGGCGCTGTTGGTCACCTGCACGGCCTGATGCCCCTCCAGCACGGCGAGCGGCACCAGTGAGCCTGCATAGATAATGACTGGGCATGTGCGAATCAGGCGTTGCCCCTTGACGGTGATCAGCTCGGGATCGCCAGGGCCGGCACCGATGAAATAGACAGTCAATGAATTCTCCGGAGTGGATGAGCGCGGGGAGATTATCCGCTGTGTGCAGGGCTGATTGCCAAGGCAAATGTGGCGTTGGCGCTTTTCTGCCGTTCGATCAGCAGGGTGGCGGTGCCGTCTCCCAGTTGCGCGGCCAGCGCCAGTGCCGAACCTTCGGCGACCCCGTGACAGCCCGTGGTCTGGAAGACCTGCGCAGAACGATGGGTGAGGTGCAGCTCCCACGCAACCAATTGCGTTGCGTTGAAGAACACCAGCGGCACTGCCAGTTGCGCGGCCAGTTCAAGCAGGCCCGGTTCCTGGTCTTTCAGATCGATACATGCCAGCGCAGTGACGCTGGCGATCTCCAGGCCAATCACGCGAAGGCTGTTCTCGATCAGCTCGCGCAAAGTCGCTGCGGAGCAACCGCGCCGACAACCCAGCCCGGCCACCAGTGATGCGCCGGGCTGAACGGTCGGTGAATCAGGCCTGTTGCAGGTCTGCATCGTTTCTGCGGAACAGCCACGCACTGATCAGCCCCATCGCGACCCAGAACAACGCGTTGGTCAATAGCGAGGCGATCATGAATTGCGATTCCAGAGCCTCCGGTGCCAGGCTCTGATGGACCAGTGGTTGTGGTGCGCCGATCACATGAGGAACGACCAGAATCGCCACGCCCAGCGCTTTGAGCAGCCAGTTCTGACCAAATACCAGCAAGGCCAGCCCGGCGGCAGTCGATGCGGCCGTGCCTATCCACCAGGCCTGACGCTGACTCAGTTCGGCGGCAGCTGTGCCGGGCAATTCAGGTGGCAGGCCAAGCGTAGGTGCCAGCACAAAAACCGCGAAACCGGCCAGCCCCCACCATACGCCTTGCACCGTTCGGCCCGGCGCACGCAGGGTGTAAAGCCCGGCAAGCATCAGGGCGAAGCCTACTGCGACCACCAGGTTGCCGCCCGTGGTGGACAGCACGCGTTGCCAGCCGTTTTCAGGTTCCCAGGCAGCTTCGTCATGCGTATGACTGTGCTCGGCAGCCGCGCCGTCAGCATGCTCATGGACCTGTTCGGCAGATGCGTTTTCGTAAGTTTCGGCCTGCTGGATCAGTGGCACCACCCAGAAGCTTTGCAGCACGGTCAGCAGCAGGGCCGCAAGCAGGCCCGTGAACCCGGCAGTTTGTGCGATTCGCTTGAACATTGTGGAGTCCTTAATGGCAAGGAAAGGCAGCGCTGTGACGGGTATCGTGTGCGGCGTTGTGTACGGCCGCGATGTGCGAGAAACCGGCGAAGTACACCAGACATGCACCCAGCAGCGCAGCGCTGATGGCGGCTGTCAGGCGTTGAGTGCGTATGGAGCTGGTAGTGGCGGCATGGCTGCTGCTGATGGTCGACATGGCGATCCCTCTTGGTGATTGGCAAGCGGGCCACGCGCAAAGGAACCTGCCGGCAGACGCCGAAGGTTTCAACTGCGCCCGCCCACCGCGGGTTTGTCATTCAACGATGTCGGGCCGGTCTCCGGGCTCGCGAGGGGCTCAAACGTCGCGCGTTCAAGGCCTGCAAGGTCACCTTCCCATGCCGTAGCACAGTGGATAAGACCTTCTCTCGCTTACCGTTGCGGGGGCAGCACCGGACTTGCTCGACAGCGTGAGCGCACCGGTTTCCCGTTTCACCCCGTGAGGGGCACCCGAAACAAGGCGTACAGGAGAGCATGGGCGGCGGGGAATCGTCAATCTGAACGATTGACCTGTCTGCGGTCACTGCGTAGCCTTGCCGGTTCGAGGTTCTCCATGCGTAAAGCGTTACACATGGAGCTAAGACGGGAATGCGGTACACGCCGCAGCTGCCCCCGCAACTGTAAACGGTGAGGTTCATTGCACAGCCACTGCTACGGCGGGAAGGCGCGATGAATGCGTGTCGGCACGGTCTTGATTGCCTGCCACATGCCGCCGTGAGCCAGGAGACCTGCCTCGAACCGGGCTGACCAAAAGGCCTGCGAATTCTCACTACAACCGGGCGGGGTGATCCGGTGGCGATCCGATCCGTGTGCCAGGCATGCGGTTCTCGTCCTGTTTGCCCGCCGCATTGCCAAAGGGCACCTGATGAAAACACTGGCCAAGCTTCCCGTCACCATTGTCACCGGCTTCCTCGGCTCGGGCAAAACCACCCTGCTGCGGCACATGCTCGATAACGCCGAAGGGCGGCGCATCGCGGTCATCGTCAATGAATTCGGTGAACTGGGCATCGACGGAGAAATCCTTAAGCAGTGCACCATCGGTTGCACCGAAGAAGAGGCCAACGGCCGGGTATATGAGCTGGCCAACGGCTGCCTGTGCTGCACGGTGCAGGAAGAGTTCTTCCCGGTCATGCGCGAGCTGGTCGCTCGCCGTGGCGATCTGGACCACATCCTGATCGAAACCTCGGGGCTGGCATTGCCCAAGCCGCTGGTTCAGGCTTTTCAGTGGCCGGAAATTCGCAACGCCTGCACGGTCGATGCGGTGATCACTGTCGTCGACAGCCCTGCGGTATTGGCCGGTACGTTTGCTGCGTTCCCCGATCAGGTCGATGCGCAGCGCAAACTCGACCCGAATCTGGACCATGAGTCGCCTCTGCACGAGCTGTTCGCTGATCAACTGGCCAGCGCCGATCTGGTCATCCTCAACAAGGCCGACATGATCGACGCCGAAGGTCTGGCAGCGGTGCGTGCCGAAGTTGCCGAAGAACTGCCGCCAGCCGTCAAGGTGATTGAAGCCAGCAGCGGTCGTCTGCCGATCAGCGTACTGCTGGGTGTTGGCGCCGAGTCCGAGCTGCACATCGATGGTCGCAAGACCCACCATGATCATCACGACGATGACGATCATGATGACCACGATCACGATGCTTTCGATTCGATTTCCCTGAAATTGCCTCAGGCCGATGAAAAGTTGTTGCTCGACGCACTGAATCAACTGGTCGTGCAGCACGGCATTCTGCGCGTGAAGGGCTTCGCGGCCATTCCCGGCAAGCCGATGCGCCTGCTGATCCAGGGTGTGGGTACGCGTTTCGACAAGCACTTCGACCGCGCCTGGCGCGCCGACGAAGAGCGTGCCACGCATTTGGTGCTGATTGGTCAGGAGCTGGATGCCGTGGTCCTGCAAGCGCAGCTCAACGCTGCAGTTGTCGGCTGACCCCATGCATTTACTGAGAACCCAGCCCGGCGGTTTCGTACACGACGACAGCATTGCCGATCTGGGCCAGACCCCGGCCGAGCTGGTGATTCTCTGTAGCGGAGACTCAAGCCTGGCGCTGCTGGCCGAAGCTGCCCGGCAGCTCCCTGACGACTACCCGAGCCTGCGTCTGGCCAACCCGATGCAGGTACAGAATCACGCCTCTGTCGACTTGTATGTCGATGAGGTGCTGCGCCACGCAAAGGTCATTCTGATTTCCCTGCACGGTGGCATCGGTTACTGGCGTTACGGCGTCGAGCGGCTGATGGAGCTGGCGGCACGCGGGGTTCAGGTCATTCTGGTGCCCGGTGATGACCGCCCTGATCCTGAACTGAGCGACCTGAGCACAGTGCCTGCCGCAGAACGCGACCGGCTATGGCAGTTTCTGCGTCAGGGCGGCTTGCAGAATGCGCTGGAAATGTATAGTTGCATGGCCAGTCACTGGCTGGACCGGGACTATTCCTGGACCGAGCCCCAACCGTTGCCACGCACAGCCATTTACCACCCTCGACTGGCGAGTGCGCAGCTCACCGATTGGCAAGCCGACTGGGTTGCAGGGCAGCCCGTCGCGGCGCTGCTGTTTTATCGCTCGCACTTGCAGGCCGCCAATACCGGTTTTATCGACGAGTTCTGCGCTCGCTTGCAGGCACACGGCATTAACCCGTTGCCCATTGCCGTTGCCAGCCTCAAGGAACCCGGCTGTTTCACTCAGGTGGAGAACTGGCTGGACGAGGCTGAAACCGAGCTGATCCTCAACACCACAGGCTTTGCCCAGTCGAGCCCGGAAGCGCCGCATCTGCGCCCGTTTCGGCGCAACGTGCCGGTCATTCAGGCGATCTGCGCGCAGGACAACGAGCCTGCCTGGCAGGCCAGTGAACAGGGCCTTGGTGCGCGCGATCTGGCGATGCACATTGCCTTGCCGGAGCTGGACGGGCGGATCATCAGTCGACCGATCAGTTTCAAGGACCTGGCCTGGCGCAGCGAGCGCAGCCAGTCGGACGTGGTGTGTTACCGCGCCCAGCCGGACAGGATGGATTTTGTCGCGCAACTGGCGCGGCGCTGGATCGAACTGGCGCGGCTGCCCAACGGCGACAAGCGTGTGGCGTTGATCCTGGCCAACTATCCGACCCGCGACGGGCGCATCGGCAATGGTGTGGGGCTCGACACGCCTGCTGCGGCGCTGAACATCCTGCGCGCCATGCAGGCCGAGGGTTATCCGCTGGCACAGTTGCCGGACAGCGGCACCGAGCTTATCCAGCAATTGCTGGGTGGCGTGACCAATGATCTGGACAGCATCGACCTGCGGCCCTGCCAGCAAAGCATGGCACTGGAGGAATACCTGGCGGCGTTCAACGAGCTGCCGCAGGAAAACCGTGATGCCGTGAATGCCCGCTGGGGCGCGCCGGACAGCGATCCGATGTTTCGCAGTGGCAGAATTATGATTGCCGGGCTGCGCTTTGGCCTGACCTTCGTTGGCATTCAGCCTGCGCGTGGCTACCAGGTCGACCCCAGCGCGGTGTACCACGACCCGGATCTGGTTCCGCCCCACGGTTATCTGGCGTTTTACTTCTGGCTGCGCAAGGCGTATGGCGCTCATGCCGTGGTGCATGTCGGCAAACACGGCAACCTTGAGTGGCTGCCGGGCAAGGGCGTCGGCCTGTCCCGAACCTGCTGGCCGGACGCCGTACTGGGTGCCATGCCGAACATCTATCCATTCATCGTCAATGATCCGGGCGAGGGCGCACAGGCCAAGCGGCGCACCCAGGCGGTGATCATCGATCACTTGATGCCGCCCCTGACCCGTGCGGAAACCTATGGCCCGCTGCGCAATCTGGAACTGCTCGCCGACGAGTTCTATGAGGCGCAACTGCTGGATCCGCGCCGCGCGCGCGAGCTGCAACGGGATATTCTCGAACTGGTCCGTGAAACCCATATAGATCGCGAGCTGGCTCTGGGCGAAAACCTCGACAGCGACGCCGATGCGGCGCTGTGGCTGCCGCGTCTGGACACTTACCTGTGTGACCTGAAAGAGTCGCAGATTCGCGATGGCCTGCACATCTTCGGTCAGTCGCCGCAAGGCCGCCTGCGCACCGACACCTTGCTGGCCCTGCTGCGCATCCCGCGCGGCGACGGGCGCGGCGCGCAGTCGAGTCTGTTACGGGCGCTGAGCAAAGCGTTCGGTCTGGATTTTGACCCGCTGGATTGCGAACTGGCCGAGCCCTGGACCGGCGCGCGTCCCGCTGCGTTGCTGGTGGTCAGCAGTGACCCGTGGCGCACTGCCGGTGATGCGCGTGAGCGGCTTGAGCTTTACGCCGCTGCCCTCATCGAACGCGTGACCCAAGGCGAAGCGCTGCATGACCTGCCGGTCGACGATGATCTGGCACTGATTCTCGACAGCCTGCGTGAAGTGGTCGCGCCGCGTCTGGACGCCTGCGGCCCCGGCGAAATGCAGGGCATGCTAGATGCACTGAGCGGCCGCTTCGTTCCGGCAGGCCCCAGCGGCGCGCCGAGTCGGGGGCGTCTGGATGTGCTGCCCACGGGGCGCAACTTCTTTACCGTAGATGTCCGCAATCTGCCGACCACCACGGCGTGGCGTATCGGTTTCCAGTCCGCCAGCCTGTTGCTGGAAAGGCATCTTCAGGACCATGGCGACCACCTGTGTCAGTTGGGGCTGTCAGTCTGGGGCACGGCGACCATGCGCACCGGTGGTGACGATATCGCTCAGGCGATGGCGCTGATGGGCGTACGCCCGGTCTGGGCGACGGGCAGCCAGCGGGTCGATGATTTCGAGATTCTGCCGGTCAGCCTGCTGGACCGTCCGCGAGTGGACGTGACATTGCGGGTGTCCGGCTTTTTCCGTGATGCCTTCGCCAACCTTATCAAGCTGTTCGACGCTGCGGTGCAGGCAGTTGCCGCGCTGGACGAGCCGGACGACCTGAACCCGCTGGCTGCCAGGGTGCGAGAAGAGCGCCAAGGTTTTATCGCAGAAGGGTTGAGCGAAGACGAAGCGGCACGTCAGGCGGGCTGGCGGATCTTCGGCGCCAAGCCGGGTGCCTATGGTGCTGGCGTGCAGGGCGCGATCGATGGCCGTCTGTGGCAGAGCCGTGAGGACCTTGCCGAGGTTTACCTGAACTGGGGCGGCTACGCCTATGGCGCTGCCGATGAAGGTACGCCTGCACGTCAGCGCTTTGCCCAGCGTCTGTCTCAGGTGCAGGCCGTGCTGCAGAATCAGGACAATCGCGAACACGACCTGCTCGATTCAAACGATTATTACCAGTTTCAAGGCGGCATGCTCGCGGCTTCGGAAACCCTCAGCGGGCAGAAGACCGCCAGTTATCATGGCGATCACAGCCAGCCGGACCTGCCGAAAATCCGCACCCTGAAGGAAGAGCTGAACCGGGTGATACGCTCGCGCGCGGCGAATCCGAAATGGATCGACGGGGCCAGACGTCATGGCTACAAAGGCGCGTTCGAGATGGCCGCCACGGTGGATTTCCTGTTCGCCTTCGATGCGACGACCGAGCTGATCGATGATCACCAGTACGCGCTGCTGGCCGACGCCTATCTGCTTGACCCGGCCACGCGCGATTTCCTCGCCGAGCACAATCCCGATGCCTTGCGCGACATGACCGAGCGCATGCTCGAAGCCCAGCAGCGTGGCCTCTGGCAGGAGCCGGGCGAGTATCAGCAGGCGCTGGAAGACCTGCTCCTGGACATAGAAGAGAACTGATGACCTTGCCTGACCCGAACATCACCGAAACTGCACATTTTCCGCTGGCCGCCGTGGTCGGTGCCGATGACCTGAAGCTGGCGTTGTGCCTGACCGCCATTGACCCGCGCATCGGCGGCGTATTGATCGAAGGGCCTCGGGGCATGGCCAAGTCGACGCTGGCGCGGGGATTGGCCGATGTGCTGGCCAGTGGTCAGTTCGTCACCTTGCCGCTGGGTGCTACTGAAGAGCGTCTGGTCGGCACGCTGGATCTGGACGCCGCGCTGGCCGAGGGTCGTGCACAATTTTCCCCGGGTGTACTCGCCAAAGCCGACGGCGGTGTGCTGTACGTCGATGAGGTCAATCTGCTCGCCGACCATCTGGTCGACCTGTTGCTGGACGTTGCTGCCAGCGGCGTCAATATGGTCGAGCGGGATGGTATTTCCCATCGCCATGCAGCGCGCTTCGTACTGATCGGCACCATGAACCCGGAAGAAGGCGAATTGCGCCCGCAGTTGCTGGATCGCTTTGGCTTGAACGTCGCATTGAGTGGCCAGACCCAGCCTGCCGAGCGCAGTCAGATCATCCGTCGCCGTCTGGATTTCGACAGCGATCCGGTAATGTTTTGCCAGCAATGGCAAGCGCAGCAGGACGCCTTGAAGCTTCGTTGTGAGCAGGCGCGTCAGCTGTTGGCAGGTATCGAGCTGGATGACCATTCATTGGCAATGATCACCGAGCGATGCTTTGCTGCAGGTGTCGACGGTATGCGCGCCGATCTGGTCTGGCTGCGCGCCGCGCGCGCCCATGCTGCATGGCGTGGTGCCGGTCGAATTGAAGAACAGGACATCGAAGCGGTCGCCGAGTTTGCCTTGCGTCATCGGCGGCGCGAGCCGGCCCCGCCACCACAAAACCCGGAAGCGCCGCCGCCCGGATCGTCCAGCAGGCAGGCCGACCCTGAAAGCGGGCAGGGCAACTGGGGCGAGCTGCCCGCCCAGGCCGTCACTACCGGCGCACGCCGCGAAGTGCCGAGCTGGCCAAAAAAGCCTTAGGCATCCGCCCTCGTATCGCGCAGGGGGCGGATGCCGTTCCCCGTCCTGGTCGACTGGCCACTGGCAGACAAGGGGCCATGCGTGCCGGTGCTGATGGCCCGGTGCAATGGTTGCCCACACTGTTGCGCGGTCGGCCGAAAAGCCGCAAGGACCTGATTCGCCAGCCGCGCAGCAGCCGTCCCAGTGAGTTATTGCTGGTGATTGTCGATGCTTCAGCTTCTACACGACGCCATCAGGCGTTGAGCCAGGCCAAGGGGCTGTTGTCGCAATTGTTCGACGATGCGTATCGACGCCGCGCGCGTCTTGCCTTACTGACCGCCAGCGGTGACACGCCACGCTGGCAACATCAGGGCCTGAAAGCGTCCTCGGCATTGAGTCCATGGCTGAATGCACTGGGTGCGGGCGGCGGCACGCCACTGTCTGCGGCGCTTCAGCAGGCCGGTGAATGGCTGGCAAAGCGGCAAAAACGCTATCCGGCCGAGCAGCAGCGGGTTCTGGTGCTGACCGATGGCAGGATCAAGCAGTTACCCGTCCTGCCTGCATTCAATTGCGCGAGTGTGTTGATCGATATCGAGAAAGGCCCGATCCGCTTGGGCAGGGCGCGGGAACTGGCGTCCAGCCTGGGGGCTGATTATCAGCACATTGATGAGCTGAAACCGGTTTGAGCTATCAGGTCTGGCAGTTCTGGAACTGCGTGCCAATGCGCTGAAGCATTGGCACGACAGTCAGTTGCAGTGCACGGGCAACGCTCAAACCTGCGTCAGGCTGGCATGGTCCAAGGCTCAAGGTCGTAGCCTTCGTTGCTGATTTCTGCACGCGCCTGTTCCAGAGCGCTGGCCAGTTGCCGCTTGTCTGAATAGGTGCTGCTCGGGATCTGCTTGCGACCGATACGGTTGCTGGTGCGGTCGATCACCGTCAGGCTCAGTTCGCCGTTACCATCCTGTGGTGCCCAGGCAACACACTGGAAGGGTTCAAAAGCGTGTCCAGCGATCAGAAGTGCATCGTTGAAGCGCAGTGGGGCGTTCATGGTTTTTTCCTCAAGTGCCCATATCAATTCAGTCACGGCGGCGGGCTGACCGTCCGGCTGGTTACTTGTGTTGATGAACGACAAGGGGGCATGAGTCACACCCTTCAACGAAAAATATGCGAATTTTTTTCAAGGGTCGCCCGCGTGACCTTGCAAATAAACATCCTTCAGCAGCGACGGCGTTAGTGACAGAGGGTTATGAGCGTTAGACCCAAACGGTACAACGCTGCGTCAAAAAGTTGCTAGGGTGATAGTTGGGCTCGCCAACATGCTGTTTATGGAAAGCTTTTAAAAATCCCACTCCACGTCGGGCACCAAGGAAACTTCATGCATGGATCGGCCCCAACGCGACATCTGCTAATCATCGACGGCGGTGACGACTGTCATCCTCTGATCCCTGCTTTGAGTGATGCCGGATGGACGGTGCAGGAAAGCACCTCAGGTTCTACCTTCAGTCCCGATCGTGACGTGGGCCTGATTCGCCTGACGTCCGGTCATTTCGAACAATTGCCCAGGCTTCAAGAGCTTGTCGCCCATAGCAACATGCGCTGGGTTGCAGTGCTGTCAGCCAACGATCTGCAACGCGAAAAAATAGGCGATTTCGTTTGCCAGTGGTTTTTCGATTTTCACGCCCTTCCTTTCGATGCAGCGCGGTTGCATGGCACGTTGGACAAAGCGTTCGCGGCTGGCCGCCCCGAAGCGCAAGGCGGGCTGGCGCTTTCCGAGGCCGAGGCCGAGCTGCTGGGCGACAGTCGGCCCATTCGTGAGCTGCGCAAGTTGTTGAGCTGGCTGGCACCTATCGATTCACCGGTATTGATTCGGGGCGAGCGAGGTACGGGCAAAGAGCTGATCGCACGCAGCCTGCATGTGCAGTCTCAGCGACGCGGTAAACCGTTTGTTGTCGTGGATTGCGGTGCATTCACCGGGCATTCGATCCAGGCCGAGCTGTTCGGTCATGAGGATGATGCGTTTGATGGTGCTCAAGCGCACAGGATCGGGCTGCTTGAAGCTGCTGACGGCGGCACGCTGCTGCTTGACGAGGTCGGTGATCTGCCGCTGGAAACTCAGACGTCGCTGTTGCGCTTTCTGGAAGACCGGCAAATCGAGCGCCTGGGCGGCGGTGAGTCGATTGCAGTGGATGTGCGGGTGCTGGCCGCGACCCGTGAGGATCTTGAAACGGCGGTGCGGAAAAAGCGCTTTCGTGAAGACCTGTATTACCAGCTCAATGTGCTGCAGGTCGGGGTGGCGCCCTTGCGTGAGCGTCATGGCGATCTGGCGTTGCTGGCCAATCATTTCGCCCATTTTTACAGTCAGGACAGCGGCAGGCGAGCACGCAGTTTCAGCCAGGATGCGCTGGTGGCGCTGGGCAAGCACGACTGGCCGGGTAATGTGCGGGAGCTGGCCGGTCGGGTACGGCGCGGGCTGCTGCTGGCCGAAGGCCGACAGATAGAAGCGGCAAACCTGGGCTTGCTGGGCGAAGAGGACAGTGCTGGCAGCATGGGCACGCTGGAAGAATACAAATCACGTGCAGAGCGCCAGGCATTGTGCGACGTATTGACCCGCCACAGTGACAATCTGAGTGTGGCGGCCAGAGTGCTGGGTATATCGCGACCGACCTTCTATCGGCTGTTACACAAGCATCAGATTCGCTGAGCTCCTAGCAACTGGGAGACAGCCGCCATCGCCTGTTCGCGGCGCTGCGGCCAGTCACCGCCCAGCACCTTATAGGCCTGCCGATGGTGGTCCAGCCATTCCCGGCTGCTGTCGAAGAAGGCCTGGCGTTCGCGCAACTGCGGCTGGCAGCGTTGCCCGTCGCTGATCCAGTCCACGCCCTCGGGCGACAGCAGCAGGTGCAGGTCGTAAGAGCGGTTCAGCAGTTGCTGTTCGATCCACGCCGGGCAGTCGCCGAACAGGGTGCGGCTCCAGAGCACATTGCTCAGCAAGTGTGTGTCGAGTATCAGCAAGTGCGGCTCGCTGGCGCGGGCAGTATCCTCCCAGTCCAGCTGGCCCCTAGCAATGGCCGGAATATCGGCGTAGTGGGTATCGCGCCCCTGTTGATCGATGAAATGACGTACATATTCGCCGACCAGCAGGCCGCCGAACCGATTCTGTATTTCGGCCGACAGCCAGCTCTTGCCGCTGGACTCAGGCCCGGTCAGGACCAGGACTTTCATCGCGCCAGCGCCAGATCGTTACGCCACTCGCGCCAGCCCTGCACGGCCAGCAGGGTGAACAGCGCATAGAGTGCAGCGGTCAGGTACAGCTCTTTGTAGATGAACAGGCCGACAAAAATCACATCCAGCACAATCCATAGCGGCCAGCACTGAACGCGTTTGTGTGCCATCCACACTTGTGCCACCAGGCTGAAGCCCGTGAGTGCTGCGTCAAGCCAGGGCTGTGCGGCGTCGGTGAAATGCGCCATGCCAGCGCCCAGCGCGAGGCTGATGACTGCGCCGACCGCCAGCCCTTTAAGCACTGAATGGCTCGGCAGCACAGTGACAGCCTTGACCAGCAGGCCGTCGCCATGGCGAGTCCACTGCAGCCAGCCGTAGATCTGCAAGCCTGCATAGATGACCTGCAGCAGCATGTCCGAATACAGCTTCACGTCGAAGAATATCCAGATGTAGATCACCACCATCACCAGCCCGATTGGCCAGCACCAGGGATTCTGCTTCACTGTCAGCCAGACCGCGATAACGCCAATGGCGGCAGCGAAGAGTTCAAGCCCGGACATGGCGGCTCCTTGGTGAGGGTTGTGAGGGGCAGGGGCGGCGATTGTATGCGCTTCTGCGCGCGGCGTGGAGCTTGTGTTGCGTCAGGCTGCACGTCAGCAGGCTTTGTGCGCGGAGGTCTGCTAGTATTCCGCGCCTTGCATTTGCGCGACTTTCTTCAAGCTTCGTTCAGGCACGCGACGGCATAGTGGCAAGCATTTTTTATACGACAACATTAAACAGCGAGCCTGCGGCATCGCTTCATGGGGGAATGATGGATCTTTGGACCGCTGCTCAGGCGTTGATATTGGGTGTTGTAGAAGGGCTGACGGAGTTCTTGCCGATCTCCAGTACAGGGCATCAGATCATCGTCGCCGACCTGATCGATTTTGGCGGCGAGCGCGCCATGGCCTTCAATATCATCATCCAGCTGGGTGCGATTCTAGCGGTGGTCTGGGAGTTTCGGCGCAAGATTCTCGACGTTGTCACAGGCTTGCCGAAGCAACAGCAAGCGCAGCGTTTCACCCTCAACCTGCTGATCGCCTTCATGCCGGCCGTGGTGCTGGGCGTGATTTTCGCCGATACCATCCACCATTACCTGTTCAATGCCATTACCGTGGCAACGGCGCTGGTCGTGGGTGGTGTGATCATGCTCTGGGCCGAGCGCCGCGAGCATACTGTGCGCACCGAAACCGTCGATGACATGACCTGGAGCGATGCGCTGAAAGTCGGGCTGGTGCAGTGCCTGGCGATGATCCCCGGCACATCGCGCTCGGGCTCGACCATCATTGGCGGCCTGCTGTTCGGCTTGTCACGCAAGGCAGCGACCGAATTTTCGTTCTTTCTGGCCATGCCGACCATGGTCGGTGCAGCCGTGTATTCGGGCTACAAATACCGGGACATGTTTCGCCCGGACGACTTCGCGGTGTTTGCCATCGGTTTCATTACCTCGTTCATCTTCGCGATGATCGCAGTTCGCGCGCTGCTCAAGTTCATCGCAACTCATAGCTATGCAGTGTTCGCCTGGTATCGCATCGCCTTCGGCCTGCTGATTCTGGCGACCTGGCAGTTTGGCTGGATCGACTGGGCATCGGCCAAGGCATGACGCGGGCTCGCGAGCCGCAGCGGCCAGCCGGTCGGGGCAGGGCACCGGTCCGGCAATTGCGCCTGAAGGTGTCAGCGTTCCTGCTGCTCTGTGTGCTACCGGTCTACGGCTCGGCGTCGCTGGGGTTCAGGCAGGTCACGTTGATCCCGGCGCTGGCTTTGATATTCATGAGCCTGCTGGCGTTTGTGCTCTATAGGCATGACAAGCGACAGGCCGGAAGCGGCGGTCAGCGTACGCCGGAGAACGTCCTGCATGCCACCGAGCTGCTCGGTGGCTGGCCCGGAGCATTGCTGGCGCAACAGGTGTTTCGGCACAAGACCCGCAAGGTATCTTTCCAGATCGTGTTCTGGCTGATCGTGCTGGCGCATCAGGTGCTGTGGCTTGACTGGCTGTTTCTGGGCAAGCGGCTTTTACAGCTGTTGCCTTTATAGTTTCAAGCCGATCTGCTGTCGTTTCGGTAGCCTGCCGACTACAAGCTGGTGGGAGCGGGTCAGCAGATCACGCACTTCATCGTCGCTCAGTGTGTGCAGGTCTGCCACGCTGATCCAGTGCGCGCGGGCCAGGTAAGGCGCAGGCCGTATGCCGGGCCGATCCACGTAACCCAGAAACAGTTCCGGATGGACCTTGAATGAAAGGTCCTGGCCGACCAGGTCCATGACCGCGAACATCTTTTTTTCGGCAACGGAAAATACGCGCACACCGCCCCATTTGTAATCCTCTCGGGCGCCTGGCAAGTCCAGGCAGAACCGGGCGATGTCTTCTTTGTTACGGGTCTTGTTCACGGAATGCTCCTTCAGTGAGGCGTCGAGCGGTAAGCTGTTCGATAGCCGCACGGATATTCGATCAGCGGATTGTATGCTGCTGCGACACTCATTAGTGTGCAGGTTTGTCCTTCTCCGGAGTCTCGAATGTCTGCCGTGCAACTCGCCGATGGTGAACTGAACTACCTGCTCGAAGGCCCGGCCGGTGCGCCGGTGCTGGTGTTGTCCAACTCGCTGGGCACTGATCTGCATATGTGGGACAACCAGATTCCTGCGTTCATTCGTCATTTCCAGGTGTTGCGCTACGACACGCGCGGGCATGGCAAATCGCTGGTCAGCGAGGGCAGTTACAGCATCGAGCAGAATGGTCGCGACTTGCTGGCGTTGCTGGATGCGCTGCACATAGACACGGCTTTTTTCTGTGGTTTGTCCATGGGCGGCTTGATCGGTCAGTGGCTGGCGATCAATGCGCCGCAGCGCCTGCGCAAGGTCGTGCTGTGCAATACGGCAGCCAGAATCGGCAACCCTGATATCTGGAACCCTCGCATCGAAACCGTTCTGCGTGACGGGCAGTCAGCCATGGTTGCATTGCGTGATGCTTCTGTTGCGCGCTGGTTCACGCCTTCATTTGCGCATGCCGAGCCTGCTGTGGTCGACACGGTTGTCGGTATGCTGGCCCGCACATCGCCACAGGGCTACGCAGCTAATTGCGCTGCCGTGCGTGATGCAGATTTCCGTGAGCAGATTGCCTCCATTCAGTTGCCGGTATTGGTCGTCTGCGGCACTGAAGATGCGGTAACCACCCCGGCGGACGGGCGCTTCATGGTCGAGCGCATTAAAGGTTCGCAGATGATCGAATTGCACGCGGCTCATCTATCCAGTGTCGAGGCCGGGGAATCATTTACGGTGCTGGTGCTGGCATTCCTGACGGCCGAGTGAGCTGGCGGGATCTGAAACCCGGTATGGAGAGGCTTGCCGTGGCGCTGCATACTCGCGGCTCTGAAAGCGAGGTGGCCGGGTGTTTGATCTCAATGATCTGTTTTATTTCGTTCAGGTGGTCGAATGCCTCGGCTTTGCGCCCGCAAGCCGTAAGCTGGGGATTCCCAAGTCCAAGCTCAGCCGTCGTATTGCCGGGCTGGAAGAGCGCCTGGGTGTACGACTGATTCACCGCTCGACGCGCACGTTCGCCGTGACCGAGAGCGGGCGCGATTACTACGCTCACTGCGTGGCAATGCTGGTCGAAGCCGAGGCTGCTGAAGAGGCCATTCTGCGTTCCAAGTCCGAGCCGCAGGGCAGGGTGGCGATCAGCTGTCCTCCCGCACTGGCGGCGATGGGTTTCAACGAGACCATTGCCCGGTTCGCGGCCGATCACCCGAAGGTTCAGGTGCAGGTCGAAAGCACCAACCGCCGCGTCGACCCGCTGACGGAGAACATCGATATCGCGTTGCGTGTGCGCTTTCCGCCACTGGAAGACGACGGGCTGGTGGTCAAGTTGCTCGGGCACAGTGCTCAACGTCTGGTCGCACGCCCGGATCTGGCTGCCAGGCTGTCCGCAACATCGACACTCGAGGCGCTATCAACACTGCCCAGCCTCGACACGCCGTCTTCAAGCCATGAGCATCGCTGGCTGCTGGAAACTACTTCCGGCCACTATGCTGAAATTCGCCACACGCCGAGGCTGATCAGCTCGGATCTGGACATGATGCTGCAGGCCGCCCTGCAAGGGGTTGGGGTGGCGCAACTGCCGGAACTGATTGTCCGGGAAGCCTTGCAGGACGGACGCCTGGTGGAACTGTTCAGTCAGCATCGGCCAAAGTGCGGCATCGTGCACGCCGTGTTTGCTTCGCGCCGTGGGCTGCTTCCCGCGGTCAGAGGGCTGCTGGATGTTTTCGAAACCTCGTTCAAAGAGCTAAGCTTTAGTCCCGACTCGCTTTATTGTTCTCTTCATAGAACGAACAGTCGCATTCAAGACCACTAATCATCTATTGCGATCAAGGATAGGATGCTCGCCACTTCATCGCTAAGTGGCGATTTTCTTTAAGGAGCTACGTTATGAATTTATTGCACCTCGATTCCAGCATCCTCGGCGATCATTCCGCTTCGCGTCAGTTGACCCATGAGGTCGTTCAGGCCTATCAGCGCTCGCATGCCGACAGCCAGGTAACCTACCGCGACCTCGCCAGCGAAGCCCTCGGGCATTTCTCTGCTGCCAGTCTTGCCGCAGCGGGTACCCCTGTAGAAGCCCGAGATGCGTCCCAGCAACAGGAAGTCGACACTAATGAAGCCACCTTGCAGCAGTTTCTTGCCGCCGAGGTGCTGGTGATCGGTGCGCCGATGTACAACTTCACTATCCCGTCCCAGTTGAAAGCCTGGTTTGACCGGATCATGGTTGCCGGCCGCACGTTCCGTTATTCCGAAGCCGGCCCTGAAGGCCTGTGTGGCGGCAAGAAGGTTATTATCGTTTCCACTTCCGGTGGCCTGCACGTCGGGCAGCCAACCGGCGCTGGCCACGAAGAACTGCTCAAGGCGCTGTTCGCGTTCATCGGTATCACCGACCTGCAATTTGTTCGTGCGCACGGCCTGGCCTATGGTGAAGAGCCGCGTGCCAACGCCATGACAGCCGCGCAGCAACATATCGAGAGCGAGCTGTTCGCCGCCTGAGTCGGTGATGGTCTGAACAAGACTCCACAACTCGCGCGAGCAACGTGCGCCGGGTTGTGGAGTTTTTTTGTGCGCCGCATAAATGCACGCAGTCTTGAGCTTACTCAACCTTGACAGCTTCCTTACAGGTAAGCGGGCTATTCAAGGACTAAACTGCATCTTCGCGGCACTGTGTTTGCAGTTTTGTGGTGCTTTTCACGATTGCTGAAAAGAACGGGCGGTTTATGGCCCGGCTTGTGCACTATTTCTGTTTTACACACTCTCATCTGGGTGAGAGCGGCGCGCTGGAGCACGATGCTCGACACAAGCGCTGAATGGACTATCCGGGCGAGCCTCCGGATTTGCAAAGGTTGGGCCTTTCGATGGTACGTCTTTGTGCAGTGATGCTGGTTTGCTTGCTCGACAGCCTGATTGCGGTTCACGCTCAGGCCGATGACGCCTGGAGCGCGGGCTATCACGAGCTGAGTTTCCCCGACCCGCTGGATTCACAGCCGGTGCAGGCCATCGCTTTTTACCCGTCGACCGCCAGTGAGCAGTGGAGCACCCTGCACGGCTATCGCGTCGAGGCCGGCGAAAATGCGCCGATTGCAATGGGCCGGTTCCCGTTGCTGCTGCTGTCTCATGGCAATACCGGTACACCGCTGGCGTTGCATGACCTGGCCACATCATTGGCGCGCCAAGGGTTTGTGGTGGTTGCTGTGGTTCATCCTGGCGACAATGATCGTGATCACAGTCGGTTGGGCAGCCTGAGTAACCTGTATGGTCGCCCGCTGCAGATCTCTGAAGCGATCAGCACGGCCTTGCTCGACCCTATGCTTGCCCCTTATCTCAATGCTCGTCAGGTGGGCGTGATCGGCTATTCGGCGGGTGGCGAAACTGCGCTTATTCTTGCGGGCGCGCAGCCTGATCTACAGCGCCTGCGCCAGTATTGCCTCGAACGCCCCACAGACCGTGACGCCTGCAAGACTCAAGGGGAGCTGGTCGCTGACCGCGATGACCTGCATGCCCAGGCTGACCCCAGGGTCGATGCGCTGATGTTGATGGCCCCGTTGAGCCTGATGTTCGGCCGTCACACGCTGGGCGATGTGCATGTACCGGTGCTGATGTATGCCGGGGATGACGACCAGTTGCTGGCCATCGACCGCAACGCCGAAGCGCTGGCGCGCAAACTGCCGCAGGCACCGGACTATAAGTTGTTGGCGGGGGCAGGGCACTTTGTCTTTATGGCACCGTGCAGTGACGAACAGCGTTCGAGCGCACCGTTACTGTGCAACGACCCTGACGGAGTGGACCGCGAAGACATTCACCGCAACCTGAGCGCAGAAGCTGTGCGCTTCTTCAGCACGGCGCTCAATTCTGCCGACCCTGACCATTCAGGTATGCAGACAGCGCATCACGAATAAGCGCTTTTCAGGCGTTCAGCGAACTCAGAAAGTCGCCAAACCCGCCTCTGGCTTTTGAGTCCAGGCGGGTACTGGTCGTGACCCGCGGGCGGCAGCTCCAGGCGATCCGCGCGCCGATCAGCTCCAGCTGGCGAACCAGATGCACGTCTTCGTGGCAGGCCAGTGCCGGAAATCCGCCTGCACTGATATAGGCAATTGAGCTGACACCCAGGTTGGCACCATGAATGTGCCGATGGCCGTCCCGGTGCTGGTAATGCTTGAGGTAAGCCGCCTGCGCAGCCGCAGAGATATCCTTGTTCCAATCGCCGGGCATGACGGTCCCGCATACCGCATCGGCATCCAGTGCCAGTTGCTCGGCAAGCCAGTCATTCGCCACGGTGCTGTCGCCATCGGTGCAGGCCAGCCAGCGCGCACCTCGGTCGAGGAGAAAAGCTGCTCCTTCGGCGCGTGCCTGTCCGACGTTGCGGGCCGAGACCTCAAGGACCATCACCCCGTGCGCTCGCGCGATGTCTGCCGAGCTGTCGGTGCAACTGTCGAGAACCACCAGCACCTCTACTCGCTCACCCTTGAGATCCGGGTGTTCAGCCGCCTGCTTTATCGTTTCGAGGCACAAATCGAGTAGCTGCTCTTCATTGTGCACCGGGATCAGAATGCCGATCATCGGAGAATTCCTGTTCTGCTACGGAGGTTCCATCACGACTCCACAGGTCCAGCAGAAAATCCTGTTCGTGATGACTGAAAAGGCGGTGCATGGCCAAGCGTTCGGCAAGGATATCGTGTACAGCCTGCGCGTTCAGCGGGCAGCCCTCGATATCAGGACGCCAGTGACAGGCGAGCAACTGGCCGTCAGGTGAAAGCGAGGATAGAACGCAGTCGATCAGGCGGTGCAGGTCATCGACGTCGAGGTAGTAACCCAGTTCGCTGAAGACGATCAGATCAAATTGTCCCTGCGGCCATTGCTTTGGCAAACGGGCCTGCAACACGCGCACATGGGGCAGGCCTGCCAGACGCTCGCGTGCCAGATCCACCGCCAGGTTTGACGTGTCGCAGCACACCAGTGCGTCACAGCGACCGGCAAGGTCGGCACTGAGTTCGCCATTGGCACAGCCAGGCTCGAATACCGAGCGATAGTGTTCACGGGGCAGCGCGGCCAGTGTCAGCGCACGCTTGCGCCGCTCATACCAGCGTTGCTTGAACGCCCACGGGTCATCGTTGTTGCGAAACAGTTCATCGAAATAGCCGTCTTCGACGCTCATACAAACACCAGTACAAACGGTTGCAGCAGTCTTTCCAGAACAACGGCTGGCAGAACGGGCGCAAGACCGATGGTCGGGTCACCCTGCAATTGGCTGACGAACGCCTGAGCGGCATCGCGTTTACGAGCAAGGGTCGCCGGGTCCAGCAGCAACTTGCGTGCGCGGTCCCATGGCAGACGCTCATCTTCAGGGTCAGCCCAGTGCCAGGCCCAGACCGGTACTTCGCAAAGCTGCGCCCCGGTAGACGCACAGGCTCTTGCACTGGCGCGGCCAACGGCTTCGTGGTCGCCATGACCATCTTCTGCCCAAGTGGCGAACACTACGTCGGCAGGGCCCAGATGACGTTCAAGAAACTCTGCCAGCTGATCTTCGGACTCGGCCACGGCACCATCCTGCAAGCCGCAGCGCAGCCACTCAAGACGCTCAAGGGGAATATCGAGACGATTCAAGGCTTCGGCGCTTTCCTGGGGCCGGATTGCAGACAGTCGATCGACAGGCCAGAGCGTGGAGCCCGGATGGCTGGCAGTGCCGTCAGTGACCGAGATCAACAACAGATTGCGTTCCAGCTGCGCCAACTGGCTCATCAAGCCGCCGCATGCCAGTACTTCATCGTCCGGATGCGGGGCGGTGATGACCGCCCTGCAATTGTTCGGCACCAGCAGGTCTGCCGTAATCGCAGGTACGCTGCGCAGTTTGCCGGAGGCGTTCCAGGCAGCCAGAGGCGTGCCCTGGCCAGACTCGTCGTCGCTGACTAGAAAGCCTTCGCTCATGATGGATACGCTCTCATAGTGACCACGTGCGTAAAGCTGGCAGCCGTTTACCCGTCAATTGACCCAGTGCAGCAAGGTCCTGCTCGGCATGACTCTGGCGCAGAAAAACCGGCAGGTCGGTGATCAGTCGAGCGAAGTGCGGGTCCTTGCAGTAAGGACCCGCACCTACCGCGCGGCCCACGTGCTGAATGACCAGTTCCGCAGCGTACTCCACGTAGGCACGACAGCGTCTGGCGAGCACCTCGGCATTTTCAGCCGGGGCCTGATCCAGATGCGCAGCGGCGGCACGCAGTACATCGATTGCTGCGTGCAACGCGACATCTACAGCACCCAGGTGCGCAAGAGCGTGTGGCTCTTCGCGTTTGCCGACCTGTGCCAGCAAGCGTTGGGCGATCGCCCGGGAGGCACCATACCAACACGCCGCGATGCCGATGCCGCCTTGCCAGAAGCCAGGCCGTTTCAGGTAGCCGCCCGGCGCTCCAATCGCTTGCCCGGTAGCGTGCTCGAACACGACTTCGACGCTGCCGGTGGCGCCCATGCCAACTGCGCGCCAGCCATCACTGGTCATATGCACGCCGGGCTGGTCGAGTTGCACCGCCACCAGTTGCTGGCGATGTTCTTCATCCCATGTGGTGATCAATGCATGGCTCAAGGCCGTAGCACCAGAACACCACGCTTTTCGGCCATTCAGACGAATTGAATCGCCAGTGCCGCTGATATTCACCCGTGCCTGCGGCGGCTCTGCCGCCCACATGCCCCAGGTGCTGAATTGTTCGGGGGGCGGGGCACCCAGTTCCGCCATGATCGCCAAGGCGTCGGTATGCCCCTCGTACAACTTGCACAACCCCAGGTCATGGCCTGCAATGCAGGCCAGCGCCCGCCAGCGCTCAAGTGTCTGACCGCTGGCAGGCAGGGGGAGCTGATCCAGACCTTCGTTGACCAATGCCTGCAAGCACTCGCCCAGCGCACGCGTATCGGCATAACCGTGCTTGCGCCAGTCGAGAAACTCACTCAAGGCATCAATCATTGCTGGTCTTCGCGCTTCAGTTCGAACAGCAGCAGCGAGCGCGGCGTGACGGTATATTGCGAACCGAACGCAAAGTGCTCCTTGCTGCGTGCATCATCCTGATTGGTGTCGATCAGGCACTCATAATGGGTGCCTTCAGGCACTTCCGGCAGGGTGAAGTTGACCCCGTCGTGGTGCGCGTTGACGACCAGCAGCAGCGTAGCGTCGGCACCTGGACGACGGATACCGGTTTCCTGTGCACGGCCATCCATCAACATGCCCAGGCAACGGCCATTGGCATCGTGCCATTGCTCGACACTCATCTCGTTGCCATCCGGAGCGAGCCAGGTTACGTCCTTGACGCCGATTTCTTCGTTGTAATCGCCCACCAGGAAGCGACTGCGGCGCAGGATCGGGTAGGTCTGACGCAGCTTGATCACGCGGGTCACGAACTTGAGCAATGCTGCGCCGTCCTCGTCCAGATCCCAGTTGATCCAGCCAATTTCGCTGTCCTGACAGTAGGCATTGTTATTGCCGTGCTGGGTACGGGCGAACTCATCACCGGCGACGATCATCGGCGTACCTTGCGCCAGCAGCAAAGTAGCGAAGAAGTTACGCATTTGACGCAGACGCAGGGTGTTGATTTCCGCGTCTTCGGTCGGGCCTTCGACGCCGTGGTTCCAGGACAGGTTGTTGTTGCTGCCGTCCTGGTTGTTTTCGTCGTTGGCTTCGTTGTGCTTGTCGTTGTACGACACCAGATCGTGCAGCGTGAAACCATCGTGCGCGGTGATGAAGTTCACCGACGCCTGTGGACGCCGACCGCGCTGGTTGAACATGTTGCCGGAGGCGGTCATGCGTGCCGCGAAGTCTGCCAATTGGCCTTCGTCGCCTTTCCAGAAGGCACGTACGGTGTCACGAAACTTGTCGTTCCACTCCATCCAGCCTGGTGGGAAACCGCCGACCTGATAGCCACCTGGGCCACAGTCCCAAGGCTCGGCGACCAGTTTGACCTGACGCAGCACCGGGTCCTGACGGCAGGCGACCAGGAAGCTGTGACGTTCGTCGAAACCATCGTGGTAGCGACCCAGAATGGTTGCCAAGTCGAAGCGGAACCCGTCGACATGCATTTCCGAAGCCCAGTAACGCAGGGAGTCAGTGACCATCTGCAGTACGCACGGGTGGCTCAGGTCGAGGGTGTTGCCGGTGCCTGAGTCATTGATGTAATAACGCTTGTCGTCCGGCATCAGCCTGTAATAGGAGGCGTTGTCGATACCGCGCATGGACAGGGTAGGGCCAAGCTCGTTGCCTTCGGCCGTGTGGTTGTAGACCACATCAAGAATGACCTCCAGCCCGGCATGATGCAGGTGCGCAACCATTTCCTTGAACTCGGCAATCTTGCCACTCGCCAGATAACGCGGGTCTGGCGCAAAGAACGCAATACTGTTGTAGCCCCAGTAGTTGGTCATTCCTTTTTGCAGCAGATGCTGATCGTTGACGAAGGCGTGTATCGGCAGCAGCTCGACGGATGTCACACCCAGCTTGCGGATGTGGTCGACAACGGGAGCTGATCCCAGACCGGCAAACGTGCCGCGCAGCTCTTCGGCAACTTCCGGGTGGCGCATGGTGATGCCGCGCACGTGGGTTTCATAAAAAATGGTCTTGTCCCAAGGCGTACCGACTCGCTGATCGCGGCCCCAGGTGTAAGCCTCGTCGATCACCTTGCTCTTCGGTACAAAGGGCGCGCTGTCACGTTCATCGAAGCTCAGGTCGCCGTCAGGATGACCAATGGTGTAACCGAACAATGCTTCAGACCACTTCAATTCGCCGACCAGTTGCTTGGCATACGGGTCGATCAACAGTTTGTTGTGGTTGAAGCGATGACCGTTTTTAGGGTCATAAGGGCCGTAGACGCGATAGCCATAGATCAGGCCCGGGTGCGCATCGGGCAGGTAGCCGTGATACGTCTCATCGGTGTATTCCGGAAGTTCGATGCGTTCCAGTTCGATTTCACCGGTCGAGTCAAACAGGCACAACTCTACTTTGGTGGCGTTGGCCGAAAACAGGGCAAAGTTGACACCCAGGCCGTCCCAGCTGGCGCCGAGAGGAAAGGGAAGTCCTTCACGAATGCGAGACGGGGTGCTGCCTGGATTGTCTTGCGGGGCTGAATTATCTTCTGCCGTTGGAGTGGACTTCGTATTCATGATGATTTCCTGACGTCGAATGATTTTCTGAGCGGCCAAGGCCGCTATCGAAGCCACGAAGGCTTCAATATTGACGATAAAGTATGGGGGTGTAGCAGGCCTCATCTCCGATCAGAGTGCGACCTGCAACAATGGACTGGCGCCCGGCCAGAAGAGTTTCAAGAATTCGACGGTTTGCGTGGCTTCTTGGCAGCAGGCTTGGCTGGGGCATCAGTTGGCGCAGCGGTAGCCGGCTTGGCTTTGGGAGCAGGCTTGGGAGCCGCCTTGGCCGCTGGCTTTGGCTTGGCTTCAGCTGCGGGCTTGGCCGCTGGCTTTGCTGCTGGTGCTGACTTCGCCACAGGCTTGGCCGCGCCCTTGGCGCTGTCTACTTCAGGCAGCTTGGGCTTGCTCGACTTGCGCACGCTGGACTTGTCAGGTGCCAGGGCTTCTGCTTCTGCAAGCTTGCGCGCCATCTCCCAGTGACGCTCGTCGTGTCCGGAGGGCTTACCCTCGGACTCCCAGATTTGGTAAGCAAAATCGCGAATTCTTTTTTCGTCGGCACTCATCTTGAGACTCCCAGCTATTACATAGTTTGAATAAGCAAATTGACGGAAAATCTTTCAAGCGCTGCACTGAGCGGTATCTCCCGAACGTGTGTTGCGACACCGTCGGAAAAGAGTCCTTTCCAGTCAGATCCAGAGTCGGCAAACGGAAGCATAATCCGTGTGTCGCCCCAATTGGCAGCATTAATCAATGGAGTTTGCGCAGTACCCAATAGTTCACTGCTTGTGCGTGGGACTACGATGATAGCGCGCACTCCTTGTGTCTCCCGGGCAAAAGCCATCACGTGCCCGGCGTGGCTACCCTTTATTTCCAGAGGCTGATAACGCCCCTCGCTGAACAGCGTTGGGTGCTCGGCACGCAGGTTCAAAACCTTCGCAATCAGCGCCTGTTTGATGCGGCCATCCTGCCAGTTATCGAGCAGGTCGGCAGCGCTTGCATCTTCTGCCAGCGCTTTCTGTCGGGCTGCATAATCAACCGGTCGCCGGTTGTCCGGATCCACCAGGCTGAAATCCCAGAACTCGGTGCCCTGATACAAATCGGGAACACCGGGTACGGTCAAGCGTAGCAAGGTTTGCGCCAGACTGTTGAGTGCCCCGGCGGTCGCGATACGATTGGCCGTTGCACTCAGTGACTGGCGCAACGCGAGCGCTTCAGGAGCCAACAGCAAACGTTCAAGAAATTCGCGGCAAGCCGTTTCGTAAGGCTGATTCGGCGCGCTCCAGCTGCTTTGCAGCTTGGCTTCGCGCAGGGCTTTCTCTTGCCACTGCACCATGCGCTTCGCGTATTCCTGGTGAGCTTCTTCGCCCTCCAGGCTCAGCGGCCAGCTGCCCAGCAAGGCCTGATAAAGCATCAGCTCGTCACCCGCACTGATGGCCGGGTCTTCGCCTTTCAGGGGCACTGCCAGCTGTCTCCAGCGTTCTACCTGTTCGGCGTACCACGGCGCACATTCACTCAGGACCGCAAGGCGTGTACGTGTGTCCTCGCCACGCTTGTGATCGTGCGTTGCAGTGGTCAGCAGGTTGTCGGGGAATTTTTCCAGACGCTCCAGGCAGACCTGATGGAAGTCTTCCACCGGCGCACTGAAATGCTGCGGATGAAAGCCTACGTCGTTGCGCGACAACAGCACTGCAGAGCGATAGAACGAGGTGTCCTCAACCGACTTGGCGGCAACCGGGGAGGTCAGTTGCTGGAACCGTACACACGCATTCTTGTACAGCTTGCGCAACGGTCCGCGTGGCAGTTTGCGCCACGCTTCGCCACCCAGCCAGCGTGCCAGATAATCCAGCACTGGCCAGTCGCCTTCGTTCAAAGTGGTGCGAGCGCCTTCCATTGCCTGCTGGAAATACTTGTCGTCCTGCGCCGAGCGGCCGCATACCGAGATATAGGTACGATAAATCGGAAAATTGACGATCAGCGCGAGCAGGGCACGTCGAATTGCACCCAGCGTGAGGTCACGACTCATCAAGTCGCTGCGTGCAACTTGCAGCAACGACTGCGCGACGTTCTCGAAATCGCCCGCCAGTGTGCCGTGCAGGACCAGATCCCGGGCCACCAGCACTTCTTGATCGAAGTCAGCGGTACGTTCCGTCAGTCGATTCCACAGCTCCCCAAGTGGCTCTTTGCCCATGGGATCGTGTTGCAGCAGCGAGACCTGATTCATGAACTCGTAGCCGGTCGTGCCGTCCACGCTCCAGTCTTCACGCAACGGCTCATCCGGCCCCAGAATTTTCTCGACGAAAATAGGCAGATGATCAATGCGCGCCTCGGCAGGACGCAGCTTGAGCAGGCTTTTTACTCGGCGATGCAGCTTGCGGCCGTAGCCGCGCGGGTTGGCCAGCCCATCGATATGATCGATCCGCAACCCGTCAACCAGGCCGTCGGCAATCAGCTGGAATATCTTGCCGTGGGTGGCTTCAAATACCTGCGGCCGTTCGACACGCAAACCACCTAGCTCGTTGATGTCGAAGAAGCGCCGCCAATTGATGTCATCACCGGCAGTACGCCAGCTGGCCAGACGATAGTGCTGACGTTCCAGCAACTGATGCAGACGCTGAAAGCCTTCCGGCTTGCTGGAGTCGAAGTGCGCAAGGATCTGCTCGATGCCTTTGAGCACCTGCGGATCTTTAGCCAGCTCGGCCAGCTCGGTTCTGGCCTGACGTGCACGTTCGTAGGCTTGCGGGTATTGAGCAAGCGCAGTGAAGCGCTGGCCCATTTCCTTCAATTGCGGGTGTTCGACTGCCTGAAGCAATAAATCATAGGTCAGCGGGCAGATCGGGAAATGATGCTGGTAGTGCTCGATATAAAACATGCCGCGCTCGGCTTCGAAGCGCAGCGGGATTTCTCCGGCCTGCAGGACGGTGCCGTAATCGCTGCTCAGAAACGGCAGCAGCAACTGGCCTTCCAGCAACGGATCCGGCGAATTCCACTGAATGTCGAAGAACTCGGCATACGGGCTGCGACGACCCCATTCGAGCAGGTCCAGCCACCAGGGATTGTCTGCACCACCGACGGCCATGTGGTTGGAGACGATGTCGAGGATCAGCCCCATGCCGTGTTCGCGCAAGGCCGATACCAGACGCAGCAGGGCAGGCTCGCCGCCCAGTTCCGGGTTGATGACGGTGGGGTCGACGACGTCGTAACCATGCATTGAGCCAGCACGCGCCTTGAGCAGCGGCGAGGCATAGACATGGCTGATCCCCAGGCTGGCGAAGTAGGGCACCAGTGGCACCGCATCGTCGAGCGTGAAATCTTTATGAAATTGTAAACGCTGGGTAGCGCGCAAAGGCTGTAATGGACGGGTCATTGGTCACGCTCCGCAGCTTGCAGCCGGGATTGGGAGAGCAATTCCAGTCGTCGAGCAGCATTCGGGTTATCAAGCAAGGAGGCCGCATCGCCGGGGAGGCGTCTGCGCCAGTTAGGGTGGCTGTCAATGGTGCCGGGCAGGTTGGCCTGCTCCTTGACACCCAGCGCATCTTCCATCGGTAGCAGCACCAGTGGAGCGCGCGTGTGACCCAGATAGCGGATGCTCGCGTCGATGATCTGCTCAGGGTCTTCGCTGTCGGACGGCAGGCTGTCGACGTTCTGACTCAAGGCTCGGCACAGGCTTGCATATTCGCGCCCGCGTTCTTCACGCCATTGCGATTCATGTTGCTCGTCGATGTGACCCAGCTGGGCATTCCACTCGATATCCAGCTCGCTGAGCCAGCCTGCCAGTGTCGGCAAATCGTGGGTACTGGTGGTGGCCAGTGCCTGGTCCGACCAGTCAAGGATGGGCTTGAACTGACCGTTGTTCTGTTCGAAGAGCAGCACACGCATGCCCAGAATCGCCCGAGCGCTGAGCTTGTCGCTGAGACCTTCAGGCACAGTCCCAAGGTCTTCACCGAGCACGATCGCCTTGTGCCGCCAGGATTCCAGACTCAGCAGGCGAAGCATGTCGTCCAACGGGAAATTCAGATACGCGCCTTCACTTGGAGGCGCCCCCTGAGGGATGACCCATAGCCGCTGCAAGCCCATGACATGGTCGATACGCAACCCGCCGGCATGGGCGAAGTTGGCCCGCAGCATCTCGATGAACGCGCGAAAACCGTTACGCTTGAGGCCGTCCGGTGAAAACGCGGAAATCCCCCAGCTCTGGCCGGCACGGTTGAGAATGTCGGGTGGTGCGCCAACAGTCAGAGCCGACAGCAACTCGTCCTGACGACTCCAGGCCTGACTTCCGGCACCATCGGCACCCACTGCCAGGTCGGCGATCAGGCCGATGCGCATGCCACTGCTGCGTGCGGCAGACTGCGCACGCTCCAGGCCGCAGGCGATGAGCCATTGAGCGAATGCATGAAAACTGATGTGCTCGCTGTGCGCTTCGGCAAATGCTGCGACGGCGTCACTACGAGGGTCTTTGAACTCTTCCGGCCATTCATGCCAATTGCTGCCGATATTCAACGTTTCGGATTCGGCACACAGCGCTTCGAAGCGGCAGTGGTTCTCCAGGGCCTCGCCACCGCTGTGGCGGAAGCTGTTGAAGTCTTCGTGCAAGGGGTGATCACCCGCACTGAACCCTTCATACAGCTTGTGCAGCGCTTTCCACTTGGCCTGGGCAGCAGCAGGCCAGTCAATCAACTGCTGCGCTTCCAGTTGCTTCATTTCGTCGCCGACGCGCGCGTCTTCTATCGCCTGACGCCATGCATGTTCACCCAGAATGGCACCGGGCGACGCATACAGGCTATTTAGAAACAGTCGGCTGGACGGCGAATAAGGGCTGTAACGGTGTGGATCATTGGCGAACATTGCATGGATCGGGCTGATGCCCAGCGCGTCGGCCCCGCGCTCTCCGGCAGCGCGAACAACCTTCTCCAGTGCTTCCGTATCGCCAAAACCGCCATCACCCTCGCGGCGCAGGCTGTAAAGCTGAGCAGTCAGACCCCAGCCATGTGGCTTCGGCGCATCGGTGGCCATTGCCATGCTGAAACAGGTTTTAGGGGCGACAGCGATGGTCAGATGTTGACCGGCAATCTCCAACTGTTGATAGCCGGGCGGTGCCAGCGCTGGAAGTTCGCCGGACGCGGTTAGCCTGGCGTCCAGCGATGAACCGTCTTCTAGGTGCAGCGTGAATGGCGTTTGCGGCGCAAACCACTCGGACAGATCCAGATTACTGTCCGCGTCGACCGTCAGCAGCGGCGGGGCGCTTTTGCCGTGGCTGTCGTTTTGCAGACTTAACAGGCTGGCATCGATAGCCTCGCCGTTTTCGGCCGGATAGCCCAGCGCCGCCAGAACCTTGCGCAGCACATCAGGGCTGACAGTCTGCGGCCGAGCGTTGGCATCGACCCAATGCACCGATAGCCCTGCCTCGGTCGCAAGCCTCTCCAATTGCTCATTGTTCATCCTGTTCCTCCAGAACATCACTTGCTGTCAGGCTGACAATGGCCGTGTAAGGATTGAGGATGGCCTGCGGGGAAAGTTCGGACGATTTTGCGGCGCTGGAGAATATCTGCCGGGCATTTTGCTGCGGCGGAGCATCGACAGCCTGTTCGCTCAGGTTCAGGTCGATACGCAGTTCGCTGCCATCGCCAAGCACCCAGCGTGCACTGACTGCCTTGTCGCCGAGAATATCGGTTTTCAGGAAGCGTGCACCGGGCAGGCGCGGCATGATTTCCTTGTGCCGCAAAGCCAGCAACTGCGTATAAAAGTCGACCCAGCTGCGGTGATCCAGGCCTTTGTCGGTGTCCAGATCAACTGCCGAAAACGCCGGACGTGATGCCTCGAATGTCTTGATGTCGTTCGGGTCGGGAATGTGCTCGCGCTTTTCCGGATCGGCGAATGCGGCAAAGTCGGCGAACTCCTTGCGACGTCCTTCGCGCACCGCATCGGCCAGTTCGCCATGGTGGCTGGTGAAGAACAGAAACGGTTCGCTGGCCGCCCACTCATCGCCCATGAACATCAGCGGAATCATCGGCGAAAGCAGCAACAGGGCGGTTGCGGCCCTCAGCGCAGCAGGCGTGCACAGCTGCGGCAAACGTTCACCGAGTGCGCGGTTGCCGATCTGGTCATGGTTCTGCAGGAACAATACAAAGGCAGTCGGCGCAAGGTGGCCGCTGGGCTCTCCTCGCGTGTGTCCATGCCGCGTCTGTTCGCCCTGATAGACAAACCCTTCGCTGAGCAGGCGCGCAAGCTTTTGCGTAGGCTCCTGAGCGAAGTCGGAATAATAGGCGTCGGTTTCACCGGTCAGCAGCACGTGCAAAGTGTTGTGCCCGTCGTCGTCCCATTGTGCATCGAAGCCTTTCTCCAGAAGACCGGCCTGGTTGAACTCGTTCTCAAGGTTCAGCCACACGTGCCTGCCCGGCTCGATCTGGCCGCGTACGCGAGTTGCGAATTCTGGCAGGAACGTTTCATCGCGAATGGCATGCACAGCGTCCATGCGCAAGCCGTCGATGCGGTATTCCAGCAGCCACATCAGCGCATTGTCGACGAAGAAGTCGCGCACCTGCGGGCGGCGAAAATCAATGGCATCGCCCCACGGGGTATGCAGATCGCTGCGGAAAAAATCCTTGGCGTAACTTCCCAGGTAGTTGCCGTCCGGGCCGAAGTGGTTGTACACCACGTCCAGTATCACCATCAGGCCAAGACCGTGAGCTGTATCGATCAGGTGTTTGAGCTCTTCCGGAGTGCCATAGGAAGATTGCGGGGCGTAGTGCAGAACGCCGTCGTAGCCCCAGTTGCGATCACCGGGAAACTGCGCAAGCGGCATCAGCTCGATCGCGGTAATACCCATTTGCGCAAGGCGCGGCAGGTGTTTTTCCACCGCAGCATAGCCGCCCATCGCACCTACGTGCAGCTCATAGATCACCGCCTCATGCCACGGCCGACCTTGCCATGAGGTGTTTTGCCATGAATAGGCCAGAGGGTCCACTACGAAGCTTTGGGAATGAACATCGTCGTCCTGCGCGCGAGAGGCGGGGTCAGGCACTTCCAGTTCATGGTCGATTTTGAAGCGGTATCGAGTGCCCGCTTCGCAGCGGGCCTCAAGGACGAACCAGCCGTCCGGCTGGGGCAGCATGGCCAGTGACTGAACACCCTGGCCATCCTGGAGTTCGACATTTACGTAGTTGGCATCCGGTGCCCAGAGGGCAAACCGGGTGTGTTCGGGGTCTAGCAAGACGGCGCCGTGGCGCCAGTTATCGTCTGTACGCAGTGGCATCCATTGATCCTTAAACTAGTAGTTGCTGGAAATGCTCACGTTTTTCTTCAACAGGTCACGGTAGAGATCTGCGTAGGGCTCTACTGCCTGATGCCAGTTGAAGGGAGCAGCCATTGCACGGCAGCGCATGGCGTTGAGCAGCTCACGGTGGGCGAATACCTGAAACGTGCGGTTCAGGGCTTCGGTGTAGCTTTCGATGGTTGATTCTTTGAACAGGAAGCCGGTCACGCCGTCCTCGATTGTGTCCGCCAGGCCGCCGGTGTTGCGTGCGACAGGCAGGGAGCCGAAGCGTTGCGCGTACATCTGGCTCAGACCACAGGGTTCATAGCGCGATGGCATCAACAGAAAATCGCTGCCGGCGAACATGCGTCGTGCGTCGGTTTCATTAAAGCCGATACGTACACCAATGCGCCCCGGGAAGCGTGCGGCCAGCTCGCGCATGGCATCTTCTTCCTCGGGCTCGCCGCGACCGATAATTGCGATTTGTCCGCCGTTGTTGACGATGTGCTCGGCAACCCCGATGGTCAGGTCCAGGCCTTTTTGATACACAAGGCGCGAAACCACTGCATACAAGGGCCCGGTCGAGGCATCCAGCTCAAACAGCTCACGCACATAGTCGGCGTTGATTTCCTTGCGCGTCCATTCGTTGGGCGCAAAGTGGCAGATCAGGTGTTCGTCGGTCGCTGCATCCCAGCTTTCGTCGATTCCGTTAGGGATGCCGCTGAGCTGACCCTTGTTAGCCTTGCTCTGCAGAAAACCTTCCAGGCCGCAACCAAACTCTGGCGTGGTGATTTCCCGAGCATAGGTTGCACTCACGGTCGTAATGTGGCTCGCGAAGGCCATGCCTGCCTTGATGAAGGACAGCTTGCCGTAGAACTCCATGCCTTCCGGGGTGATCGCTTCATCTGGAATGCCCAGTTCACGACTCGAAGCGGTACTCACGGTCCCTTGATAGGCCAAATTGTGAATAGTAAAGATGCTTGGCGTGGACTGCCCGCGCCAGCGCATATAAGCAGGTGCCAGGCCGGCAGGCCAGTCATGGGCATGGACCAGCTCGGGGCACCATTGGCTTTTCACTTCGCCAGCCGCAAATTCGGCAGCCGCGAGCCCCAGACGGGCAAAACGAATATGGTTATCGGACCAGTCGCGGCCATCGCTGTCGGCGTAAGGCGTGCCTTCACGCTCGTAAAGCTCAGGGCAGATCAACACGTAGATCACAAGGCCATCTTTCATGTCCATGCGACCCACCTTGCAAGGTGGCAGTGCAGCATGCCCGCCCAGCTGGCTGATGATATGGATCGGGTTTCCGCTGTTGATGACCTGCGGATAACCTGGAATAAGAACCCGCACGTCATGCAGGTGGCGCATTGCTCGTGGCAATGCGGCGGATACATCGCCCAACCCACCGGTTTTCACCAGGTCGGCCAATTCCGAGGTCACGAACAACACTTTGCGTCTGCTGACCTGAGACATGGTCGGCGTAGGCTGAATTGTCGAGGTTGGTAATTGCAGCAAAGGAACGCTCTTGGTAGAGAAGACTGGCAGATGAGTCAGCTCGCCGACAGGCTGGTTAAAACTCTCTCCCTTCTGGGTTTTGACAGCGGCGCTAATCATCGATTTTTCCCCTTAAAACAGTCTTGGTGCATCACTTGATTTTTATTGGCCATTTCCTATGGCCGGGTACACATACGTGCACTACGCAAGATCAATACCCGTTTGGACCATGCGTAGTGACAAAGCCGCGTGATGTCGCCATTACCGGATGTCAGCCAATAGCATAGATGCTCCATTCACCTGACCGGGGCGTTTTGGAGAAGTTTCGACTTTATTCTGCGCGAATGTCTGGCAAGGGCTTTGAAGCCGCGCTTGTTGGCACGCTGCAAGGGCCTGCCCGGCAGTCGTTGCGCTTTTTTATGGGTTAAATTCGAGTCCCGAGGGCGCATGACCGGTCGTCGGATCGTTCGACAATCGAGTTCATGCGTTTCTTTTTTATCGAAAAAAGCGGGTGAGTGGAGGTGCTCATGAGCCCCATCGGTGCGTCGCGCCTTTTCTGGGTGCGTCTGGCGGTCAATCTGTGGGCGTGGCGAGAAAATTCCTACATCCGCGCTGGAACATTTTGCAGCGAGGCAGGATAGAATCGGGCTAGACGCTCTAGTCACAGAGCTGGCTTGAAATAACGTGCTGGCCTGAAAGAGTTACCCTTTGACTGATTTTACAGAATCACTTTTATTGAATTGACGAGGATGGAAATGGAAGCCCCCGAGGTATTGGTACTGCAAGCGAGTTACACGAATCCCGTGCACGCTGATGCAATTGGATTTGTGCTGAACGAATATTCGATGGATGTCATGGGTACAGGTCGGCCGCTGTCGAGCGATGCGCGTCAGCAGTTGGCTATCGAGCTGGCCAAACGTCCCTACGCTTTCAGTGTGCTGGCGTTCATTTCCGGAGAGCCGGTAGGGCTGGTCAATTGCTTTGAGGGTTTTTCAACCTTTGCCTGTCGTCCGCTGGTCAATATTCACGACGTTGCGGTCGTCGCTCAATACCGCGGTATGGGCATCAGCCAGAAAATGTTGCTCAAGGTGGAAGAGATTGCACGCCAGCGAGGTTGCTGCAAACTGACACTTGAGGTCCTGGAGGGCAATGAGGTAGCTCAAGGTGCCTACAGGAAGCTCGGTTTCGACAATTACCAGTTGAGCCCTGAAATGGGGCGTGCCATGTTCTGGCAGAAGGCGCTATAAAGTACGCAGCAGGTTTGTGTGCAGCCGTGTCGGGTGCAAGGGAAAACTGTTCAGCAGAATCGGACAGGGAAGGGGCGCAGACTGTGAGAGCAGATCAGGTGGGCAAGCCAGAATATCGGGCTTGCCCTGAAGCGTTTTAAGGGGTGATGCAATGCAGTCAGGCTTGAAGCATCTTGCCGGGTGCAGACAAGTGGGGTTGCTGCAGCATCAAGCTCAAATGAGCGACCTTTTTCTGCAACTGCTCGCGCTCTTCTTTCAATGCACGCAATTCGTCGCGGCGGATCGTGACATACAGGGTTTGTGGTGCAAGTGCTGGTAGTACAGTGCCCATTGCTCACCTCGCAAATGGCGGATTCAACCTCAGAAAGGTCCGTGGCAATGACTTTCAATCCATGAGCGCCGCTGCTTACCCTCTCTATCGGCACCGATTTTGATTTCTTTTGCATGATTTTGGAACTTTTTTATTTTTAATTGTCGCGAATGTTTATTAATCGCGACAAAATGCACCACAGGAGGGCGTAAACGCCTTCATCTTCTCGCAAGGGAACCGACGTTCCGCCTCGCTTGACTAACCAGCATGCTCGCAACCTGTCGATGCGCTGGACAGCAAGTGCGGCACCTTTTTTACGATTTAAGGAGCACCTTCATGCAACTTGGGATTATTGGACTGGGCCGCATGGGCGGCAACATCGCACGCCGCTTGATGTTGAACGGCCACACGACTGTTGTGTATGACCGCGATGAGGCATCACGCAACGCCCTGGCCAATGACGGTTCGGTTGCAGTCGCAGGCCTGAAGGAAATGGTCGATGCGCTCGACAAGCCACGCGCCATCTGGGTAATGCTCCCGGCAGGTGCGCCGACCGAAGAGACCATTCAGACCCTCAGCCAGTTGCTTGACGCCGATGATGTGATCATCGACGGCGGTAATACCTTCTACAAGGATGACATTCGGCGCGCTCAGGAGCTCACCGAAAAAGGCTTGCACTACGTCGATGTCGGCACGTCAGGCGGGGTCTGGGGGCTTGAGCGCGGCTATTGCATGATGATTGGAGGCGAGGCTGCTGTTGTCGAGCGCCTGGATCCGCTGTTTGCAACGCTGGCACCAGGTCTTGGCTCGATCGAGCGCACCAAAGGACGTACCTCGACCGACGATCGCGCCGAACGTGGCTATATCCATTCCGGCCCTGCGGGTTCCGGTCATTTCGTGAAGATGATCCATAACGGTATCGAGTACGGAATGATGCAGGCCTTCGCTGAGGGCTTCGATCTTCTCAAGCAGAAAAACTCCGAGCATTTGCCAGCTGAGCAGCGGTTTGATCTGAACACGGCTGATATCGCCGAGGTCTGGCGTCGTGGCAGTGTGGTGTCTTCCTGGCTGCTGGACCTTACCGCTGATGCCCTGGCGACAGACCCGCAACTGGATGCGTTTTCCGGTTCGGTTGCCGACAGTGGCGAAGGGCGCTGGACCATCGAAGCCGCCATCGAGCAGGCGGTTCCGGTTCCTGTACTGTCCAGTGCGTTGTTTGCGCGCTTCCGCTCACGTCAGGCGAGTTCCTACGCAGATAAAATGCTGTCGGCCATGCGCTTCGGATTTGGTGGCCACAAGGAACCCAAGTAATGGGCCTGTCGCGCGGCAGCGCCGAGCAAAAAGCCGAAGTGGCGCCCCCCACGACCCTGTTTCTGTTTGGTGCCCATGGAGATCTGGTCAAGCGCCTGCTAATGCCGGCACTCTACAACCTGTCACGCGACGGTCTGGTGGATGAAGGGCTGCACATCGTCGGCGTCGATCACAATGCGATCAGCGATGCCGACTTTGCGAAAAAGCTCGAGAACTTCATTCGCGACGAAGCCGCCGGGAAGGTTGCCGGTGGCGGCAAGGATCCACTCGATCCTGCGCTGTGGAGCAAGCTGGCCGAGCGTATCAGTTATGTGCAGGGTGATTTCCTCGACGACTCCACCTATCAGGACATCGCCAGCAAGATCGAGAGCACCGGCACCGCGAACGCGGTGTTCTATCTGGCCACCGCACCCCGGTTTTTCAGCGAAGTAGCCAAGCGGCTGGGCTCGTCAGGTTTGTTGCAGGAAAACGGCGACGGGTTTCGCCGGGTAGTGATCGAGAAACCGTTCGGTTCCGATCTGGCCAGTGCGGTCGAGCTCAATGGCTGCCTGCTCAAGGTCATGAGCGAGAAGCAGATCTACCGCATCGACCACTACCTGGGCAAGGAAACGGTACAGAACATTCTGGTCAGCCGTTTCTCCAATGGTCTGTTCGAATCGTTTTGGAACAACCACTACATCGACCACGTACAGATTACGGCGGCGGAGACCGTAGGCGTCAAAACCCGTGGCAGTTTTTACGAACACACCGGCGCATTGCGTGACATGGTGCCCAATCACCTGTTCCAGTTGCTGGCTTATGGTTGCCATGGAGCCGCCGGCCGCTTTCGGTGCCGATGCCGTTCGCGGCGAGAAGGCCAAGGTGGTTGGAGCGATCCGGCCCTGGAGTCAGGAGGAGGCTCTGGCAAACTCGGTGCGTGGCCAGTATGCGAAAGGCGCGATGGGTGACAAGGAGGTTGTCGGTTATCGTCAGGAGGATCGCGTGGAGCCCGACAGCACGACCGAAACCTATGTCGCGCTCAAGGTCATGGTCGACAATTGGCGTTGGGTCGGGGTGCCGTTCTACCTGCGCACAGGCAAGCGCATGAGTGCTCGCAGCACGGAAATCGCCATCTGCTTCAAGCCCGCGCCGTATGCGCAATTTCGCGACACCGAAGTCGACCGCCTCAAGCCCAACTACCTGAGGATTCAGATCCAGCCCAACGAAGGCATGTGGTTCGATCTGTTTGCCAAGCGTCCTGGCCCGGAACTGAAAATGGAAGATATCGCGCTGGGCTTCGCCTACAAGGATTTCTTCGAGATGCAGCCCTCCACAGGTTACGAAACCCTTATTTATGACTGCCTGACCGGTGATCAGACGCTCTTCCAGCGGGCCGACAATATCGAGAACGGCTGGCGTGCCGTGCAGCCGTTCCTCGACGCCTGGGCCGCGCAGCCGCAAGTGCAGCTTTACGAAGCTGGCAAGGATGGCCCGCAAGCGGGTGAAGAGCTGCTGAGCCGTGATGGCCGCGAATGGAGAGAATTGAATGTCTGAACTGCCCGTACAGTTCCTGTTGTCCGACATCGACGGCACGTTACTGCGCCGTGATCACAGCCTTAGCCAGGCCAATATCGACGCGATCAGGCGCTTGCGCGAGGTGGGTATTCACTTCACGCTTGCCAGCAGTCGTCCGCCCAGGGCCATGCGCCAGGTGATCGAAGCGCTGGGTGTGGATTTGCCCACTGTGGCATTCAATGGCGGCACCATCACTCATCCCGATGGCAGCCTGATGGTGGCTCATCGCATTGACCCTAAAGCGGTCAGGATGTGTCTTGAGCTGTTCACCGGCCAGAACGTTGCGATCTGGGTGTTTGCCGACGATCAATGGCTGTTGCTCGATCCTCACGCCGATTACGTTGATCATGAGCTCGACGCACTGGGGTACCGCTATGTTCAGGTCGAGAGTTTCGAGCCATACCTTGATCGCGTCGACAAGATCGTTGCGGCCAGCGCTGATTTCGAGCTGCTGAAGACTCTGGAAGCTCGCATCAACCCGCAGATCGAAGAATTGGCCTTGGCTGCGCGTTCGCAAAAATACTACCTCGACGTGACTGCGCTGGAGGCCAACAAGGGCTCCGCGCTGGTTACATTGGCAAAGTACCTGGGAGTCGATCTTTCTCGCACGGCGGCCATTGGCGACGGTGGTAACGACGTGGCGATGTTCCATAAGGCTGGCTTGTCGATTGCGATGGGGCAGGGCGAGCAGACAGTCAAGGGACAGGCTGATCATGTTACAGATAGCAATGAGCAGGACGGCGTTGCTGTCGCCATCGAGCGTTACATTCTTCCAGCTTGATCGAGCGGTTTGCGCATGCGGACGAATCATCATCACGACGGGCATTTCTGAATGGCTGCACTGATCGAAGACTATGCATTGCTGGGCAACTGTCAGACAGCGGCGCTCGTCGCCCGTGATGGTTCGCTGGACTGGTTGTGTTTCCCCCGTTTCGACTCGACTGCCTGTTTCGCCGCGTTGCTGGGTAACGACGATCAGGGCCGCTGGAAGATTGCGCCGACTGCAGAGGTCATCGCTGTCGAGCGCCGTTACCGCGACGGCACCTTGATTCTTGAAACTGTTTTCGAAACCCGTGACGGTCGCGCCATGCTGATCGATTTCATGCCCATGAAGACGACTGGTCATGTGGTGCGCATCGTGGTCGGGCTGTCCGGGCGTGTCGAGTTCGGCGTGGACCTCGCCATTCGCTTCGATTACGGCAGCAGTGTGCCTTGGGTCGAGCGCAAGGATGAACATACCCTGACTGCCGTGGCCGGGCCGGAAATGCTGGTGCTGCGCAGCCCTGTGGCCTTGCACCCGCAGGATCATCACACCGCCAGCCGTTTTCACGTCGATGAGGGCGAGCGCAAGGTTTTCACGCTGGCGTATCAGGCGTCGTTCGAGCCGCTGGCTGCGCAGATTGATGCCGATCAGGCGCTGGAGGTTACAGCAGCTTATTGGCGGGAGTTTTCTGATCGCTGCCCTGACGTCGGGCCGTGGACGGCTCAGGTAAAGCGCTCGCTGATCACTCTCAAAGCCATGACTTACGCTCCTACCGGTGGCATTGTTGCCGCCGTGACCACTTCATTGCCCGAGCAGTTGGGTGGCGAGCGCAATTGGGACTACCGCTATTGCTGGCTGCGCGATGCCACCATGACATTGCTGGCGTTCATGAATCTGGGCTATTTCGAGGAGGCGACTGCCTGGCGAGACTGGCTGCTGCGCTCGGTTGCCGGCAACCCGGAACAGATACAGATCATGTACGGCGTAGGCGGTGAGCGACGTTTGCAGGAGTACGAGCTGCCGTGGCTGAGTGGCTAAGAGAACTCGCTGCCGGTGCGTGTCGGCAACGGCGCAGCGACTCAGGTGCAACTGGACGTTTATGGTGAGGTTGCCGATGCCATGATCCAGGCGCTGAGAGGCGGCATGCCGCAGCATCCGCGCAGCGTGGCGATCTCCAAGGTGGTCATGCCCTATCTGGAAAAGATCTGGCACCTGCCGGATGCGGGCATCTGGGAGATTCGTTCAGAACCACGTCACTTTACCCATTCAAAAGTCATGGCCTGGGTGGCCTTCGACCGAAACGCCACTCAGATCGCCAAGGCTGCCGAAAACGATGAGGATCGTGCATTGGCGAGCCACTACCGGCGTGTGGCAGATGAAATCCATGCTGATGTCTGTCGCAGCGGTTTCGATGCTGATCTTGGCAGTTTCGTGCAGACGTATGGCTCCAAAGAGGTCGACGCCAGTCTGCTGCAAATTGTGTTGACCGGTTTTCTTGCGCCGGAAGATCCTCGTGTCACCGGCACTGTCGCGCAAATAGAGCGCACGCTGATGCAGGATGGCCTGTTGCTGCGTTACGACAACGAGCGCAGTGTTGATGGTGTCGCCGGCCACGAAGGGACGTTTCTGGTGTGTTCGTTCTGGCTGGCTGACGCTTACGTGCTGCTGGGGCGGGCTGATGATGCTGCACGGCTGTTTGAGAGGCTGTGTGATCTGTGCAATGACGTTGGTCTGCTGGCGGAACAATATGATCCGAAGGACGGCCGCATGCTGGGCAATTTCCCTCAGGCGTTCAGTCACATCGGCATTATCAACACCGCATTGAATCTGCATCGAGCGGTGTGCCCCGCACTGGCTCGCACATCGAGCGAGCTTGAAGGCGCATGATCAGTCGTCGCGGCCAGCCTTGCGAAACGTCAGATTGATCCGCTGTTCGCCGAGCAGAGGGTGCTCGGCCTGTTTGACGGGAAGGATGCCGTGAAAGCGCAACCGGTCCTCGCCGCCCCAGACCACCACGTCTCCATGAAACAGTGATATGCGTTGGGTCTTGTCGCTGCGCAGCAGGCCGCCGAACTGGAAGGTGGCCGGTATACCCAGTGACACTGATACCACTGGCCAGCGATGGTCGTACTCGTTTTTGTCCTGATGCAGAGACATCTTCGCCCCAGGGATGTATCGATTGATCAGGCAGGCGTCGGGCATAAATTCGGCATAGCCTGCCGCGTGCGCAGCATCCTTTGCCAGTTGCATGAAGACGTCCGGCATCGCAGGCCATACCAGGCCTGTTTGTGGGTCGGTTGCGGTGTATCGATAACCATGACGGTCGGTTATCCAGCCCAGTTGTCCGCAACTGCTCAGCGCTGCAGACATGCTCAAGCCACTGGGGGTCTGCATGTGCCTGAATGGAGAAAGGGCCAGTGTCGCCTCAAGAGAGTCCAGCAGTTGTGGCATGACAGGCAGCGCAAAGCCTCTGAGCAGCCATGACCCAGGCCCGATCAGCTCATTGCTTGCAGGCTGGGTCGTCTGGTCGGCAAACAGATCCAGATTGGCGGGAGTTTCACCTTTGCGTTGCATGGTCGGATCAAGCTCCTGCGGGTATCAGAGCGCTTTGCTGACCTTCACGTCAGTGATTTGATCGTCGCTCTGGCCGTGCATTTTTTTCAAGGCGGCTTCGGCTTCTTCGGTTGAGGCCGATTGCAGTTGGGCGAACTCGAAGCGGCGTTCGCCGTTGAGCTTGTAGCTGACAGCAAATTTAGTGGTGCGCGGGACTGGATTGTTCACGGTGACTCCTTGCATCATCCCAGGCGTGAGGTAGAGCGCCGGACGATCTTGATCTTGTGGGTGAAAGGCGGTTTGCGGCCTGCATTGGTATCTATCTTGCGGCCTGCGGTATCGATGGTGATGTTCCAAAAACCGGTGCTCGGCGCGGCGATCTTGGCCGGAAACGTGTCAAATGCACCGCCATGATAGGTGTGTCGACCGCCATTTTTGAAGCTGCGAAAATTCGCATCGTTCATCAGACGAATATTGCAGGTTTGCGAGCACTCGATAACGACCAGGTCGTCCTCGTTGAGATGCTCACGCTGGTGTACGAATTTCATGACGGGCTCCGAATGAGGGTTTTTCTGAAAAATCAAAACGATAGCATGTGATGCCCGCAATTTGACGTCGGTGGACACTAATTTGCCGTGTTTCTGGCAAATATTGCCTCAGTAGGGATTTAATTGCGCGCGAGCTTGTCGTAGCACCTTTATTTGGAGGCTTTGTATGAAACTGGCTGTAGTAGTCCTGGCTCTGGCAATGACTGGCTGTGCCACAGTAAATGACATCGAACATACACCCCCCACCATGAACGTGATGTCGGGCAAGAACCCCAAGGAGTATGCCGATTGCTTCGTCGGCAAGATCGCCAGCAGTCGCAAGCCGCCGCTTATCGAGCCTCGTCATGATGGCCTGCGCGTAATTGTGGCGCAAAAGCTCAGCAAATCGCCTGCGGCGGTCGTCGATGTCGAGAGCCGCTCGGGTGGCAGTACGATCAAGGTTTATGAACGACTTTCCAACGTGCCGATCCGCTTCAGGGATGTTCAGAACGCTGCCGAAGCGTGCATTTCAGGCTGATCGCTCTGGCGGGTTCAACCGGCCCTGTCCGCTTCGGACAGGGCGGCAGGCTTGATTATTTGCACACTACAAGCACGCTGCGGCTCTTGTAGTTGCCTACGTCCACACCCAGTGTTTTCTCGCTTTCCGCAGGCTGCGGAGTGCCGTCCGTACCGACAATTTCATAACCTTTACCCGCGCAGGAAGCGTCCGCTTTTTCGTAGCAGCTGGCCCAGGACATCGCCTCGCCGGAGCAGTCGATGCTCAAGCCCTGTCTGCCGTTTTTCAGGTAAGTGTTGGAGGCGGTTGCGCAGCCGGTCAGGCCCAGCGCAACAATAATGGACAGTAGGGAAAGGATTCTGATCATGTTTTTCGCTTCAAGATAAGGTCAGAGAATTGACAAATGCGAACGTTGGACTGGTAACAAGTGCCATCGTTCCGCCATGTTTTTCATCATAGATAGCTCGATAAATAGCTCGTCGTTTGCTGGCCACTGTTGCAGCTCTCTGGGAGCAGAGCATAAATGCTTCGGTCGTCGAAAGAGCGTGCACAAGGCTGTTACGCCGGGCTTTGGCGGTGACTTGAGCATGGTCCAGTCTGCAATTGGCTGTAGGCAATATCCAGGAAGTGCGGAACTATCTGCCTGAGGATTCCTCTATCATGGCATCGTACGGCCAAAGGCGGGGCATTGTAAGGTGACCGCCTCCTGATTAGACTGCGCCGTTAACACCAACAGCCCTTACCAAGGACTTTTATGATCAAGAAATGCTTGTTCCCAGCAGCCGGTTACGGCACTCGCTTCCTGCCAGCGACTAAGGCCATGCCCAAGGAAATGCTGCCGGTGGTCAACAAGCCACTGATCCAATACGGTGTTGAGGAAGCCCTCGCGGCAGGCCTGACCGAAATTTCCATCGTGACCGGTCGTGGCAAGCGTGCTCTTGAAGATCACTTTGATATCAGCTACGAGCTTGAGCATCAGATCAAGGGCACGGACAAGGAAAAGTACCTGGTTGGTATTCGCAAACTGATCGACGAGTGCAGCTTTTCCTACACTCGCCAGACTGAAATGAAAGGTCTGGGTCATGCCATTCTCAGCGGTCGTCCGCTGATTGGTAATGAAGCATTCGCCGTGGTTCTGGCGGATGACTTGTGCGTAAATCCTGATGGTGATGGCGTGCTGGCGCAGATGGTCAAACTGCACAAGCATTATGGCTGCTCGATCATTGCCATTCAGGAAGTCGATCCGCAGGAAACCAACAAGTATGGCGTGATCGCCGGTGAAGAAATCAAGCCGGGCCTGTTTCGCGTGACCAACATGGTTGAAAAACCGAAGCCTGAAGATGCGCCTTCCAACCTGGCGATCATCGGCCGCTACATCCTGACTCCGGATATTTTCGAGAAGATCGAACAGACTGAGCCAGGCAAGGGTGGGGAGATCCAGATCACCGACGCCCTGATGAAGCAGGCTGCAGAAGGCAACGTACTGGCCTACAAGTTCAAGGGCGAGCGCTTTGACTGCGGTGGCGCTGAAGGCTACATCCAGGCTACCAACTTCTGCTTCGAACACTTTTACAAAACCGGCAAAGCGCATTGATTTTCGATTGATGACGCTCGGGACAAGGCCACCTTCGGGTGGCTTTGTCATTTCTGACTGGCCGCCAAGCGGTTATGCTGTGCCTCTGCCAAGGAGATATCGATGGCCTTTGATTTTGATCTGTTTGTAATTGGCGCCGGCTCCGGCGGCGTCAGGGCGGCACGTTTTGCTGCCGGTTTCGGTGCCAAGGTTGCCGTGGCCGAGAGCCGCTATCTGGGTGGAACCTGCGTCAACGTGGGTTGCGTGCCCAAAAAGCTGTTGGTCTACGGAGCGCATTTTTCCGAAGATTTCGATCATGCCAAAGGGTTCGGCTGGTCGCTGGGTGAGGCCAGTTTTGACTGGTCCACACTGATCGCCAACAAGGATCGCGAAATCAATCGCCTCAATGGCATCTACCGCAAACTGCTGGTCGACAGCGGCGTTACCCTGCTCGAAGGCCACGCCAGGCTGGTCGGCCCGCAGCGGGTCGAGATCAACGGCCAGTCCTACAGCGCCGAGCGCATTCTGATCGCAACCGGCGGCTGGCCACAGGTGCCTGATGTGCCAGGACGCGAGCATGCCATTACGTCCAATGAGGCGTTTTACCTCAAGACGTTGCCAAAGCGAGTTGTGGTCGTAGGGGGTGGTTACATTGCTGTGGAATTTGCCTCGATCTTCAATGGATTGGGTGCAGATACCACGCTGGTCTATCGTCGCGAGCTGTTTTTGCGCGGTTTCGATGGCGGGGTCCGTACTCATCTTCATGAGGAACTGCTCAAGCGTCACATGACGATTCGCTTCAATAGCGATATCGAGCGTATCGACAAGCAGGCCGACGGCAGCCTGCTATTGTCCATGAAAGGCGGCGGCACACTCGAGACCGATTGCGTGTTCTACGCAACTGGCCGTCGGCCGATGCTCGACAACCTCGGGCTGGACAGTGTCGACATCAAGCTCGATGAGCATGGCTATATCAAGGTCGATGAGCATTATCAGAGCAGCGAGCCTTCCATTCTGGCCATCGGCGATGTCATCGGTGGCGTGCAACTGACTCCGGTTGCGCTGGCTGAGGGCATGGCCGTCGCACGTCGGCTGTTCAAGCCGGAGCAGTATCGCCCGGTAGACTACAATCACATTCCGACTGCGGTTTTCAGTCTGCCGAACATCGGTACAGTCGGGCTGACTGAAGAGGATGCGATCAAGGCTGGTCACGATGTGCAGGTGTTCGAAAGCCGTTTTCGGCCGATGAAGCTGACCCTGACTGACGATCAGGAACGCACCTTGATGAAACTGGTTGTGGATGCGAAAACCGACCGCGTGCTGGGCTGCCATATGGTAGGGCCGGATGCGGGCGAAATCGTCCAGAGTCTGGCAATTGCCATCAAGGCTGGCGCGACCAAACAGGTGTTCGATGACACTATCGGCGTACACCCGACTGCTGCAGAAGAGTTTGTAACCATGCGCACGCCTGCCAAACGCTAACGTCAGGCAGCGCAATACCCGGAGGTCAGGAAGAGCTCCGGGACAAGGCTTGAAAAGGACGGATCCCGACGTGAACAGAGAAAAACCATCGGCCGGAATGCGCCTGCATCTGGCCGTTCAGAATCGTAAAATCGCGCTGCACATTGATGCATTGCGTGAAAGCGAGCATCAGTTCAGAACCCTGGCTGACAACATGAGTCAGCTGGCCTGGACTGCAAGTCCTCGCGGGCAGGCCCATTGGTATAACGAGCGCTGGTACGCATACACCGGGACGTCGCTCGAGGCGATGAAGGCTCTGGGCTGGCGTTCGTTACTGCATCCCGAGCATCGCGAACGTGTGCTGGCGCGTTTGCAGTACTGCTTTTCGACGGGCTCGATCTGGGAAGATACCTTTCCACTGCGCGGCAAGGACGGTGCCTTCAACTGGTTTCTGTCGCGTGCACTGCCCATGCGCGACGCGCAGGGCCACATCACCCACTGGCTGGGCACTCATACCGATATTACGGCTCAGGTCAACGCTGAAGAGGCGCTGCGCGAACTCAATGAAAGTCTGGAGTTGCGCGTTGCCGAGCGCACTCGCGAGCTGGCAACTGCCAATGAATTGTTGCAGGCCGAGATCGTCGAGCGAGCAATGGCTGAAGAGGTCTTGCGCCATGCGCAAAAAATGGACGCAATTGGCCAGTTGACGGGCGGCATCGCCCACGACTTCAACAATGTGCTTTCCGGCGTGATGGGTGCTCTGGATATGATCCGGCTCCGTGTCGCGGCAGGCCGGGTGGGGGACATTGATCGCTATCTGGACGCTGCAACCAGTTCCGCAAATCGTGCGGCTGCGCTGACCCGGAGGCTGCTGACATTTGCTCGCCGTCAGTCGCTGAATGTCACGGCAGTGGATATCAATCGCATGGTCCGGTCTATGGAAGAGCTGTTGCGAGGTACAGTGGGTGCTCGCGCGCAATTGCATATCGAGCTGGAAGAGGGGTTGAGCAGTGTGTGCACGGACGAGCATCAGCTGGAAAATGCCTTGTTGAACCTGGTGATCAACGCGCGTGACGCTGTTGCGGTCGGAGGGCGGCTCCGGGTGCGCAGCCAGCTGTTAACGCTTGCCGCTCAGAAAGACGGGCTGGCACCTGGTGATTACGTACGGCTCAGTGTAGAAGATAACGGCTGTGGAATGGCTCAAGACGTCATCGACCGGGCGTTCGACCCGTTTTTCACCACCAAACCCGTAGGACAGGGCACGGGGCTGGGGCTGTCCATGGTCTACGGTTTCATCAAGCAGGCGGGCGGGCATGTGCAGATAAAAAGCCATGAAGGTCAAGGCACTCAGGTTCACCTGCTCTTGCCTTGCGCGATGACGACTGCCTGAGTGTTGCTTGTCATGCCTTGCCTTTTGGCTTGTTTCTGGGGGTAGTGGGTTTATCTGGCTGGATGAGGCCGTTCTGCAGGTTTTCCAATGCTGCTTCCTTTTTGGTCAGCAGCAGTTCCAGCATCCGGTTCTGTTGCCGAACCTCTGTCATGGCTTGTTTGAGCGTGGAGCTCTCTTCCTGCAGGCTGCCTAACCGTTCTTCCAGCAGAGCGCATTGGGTGCGGGCGTGATGCTGTTGTTCTGCCAGGGCGGCAGCCTGAGTAGTGGTCTGGTTCAGCAGGTCTTTTCGTTCGTGCAGTTCACGCAGGGTGCTGCGGTTTTCAGCCAGTAATCTCTCGTTGTCACGATTCAGCTGTGTGATGTCTTCCTGGCGCATGGCGATGCCTTGCTGTGCCTGTCGAAGCTCCATTTGCAGTTGCTGAACCTGGCCTTCGTGGCGTTGCTGTTCCTGCTCGCGCTGCTCTCTGATCGAGTTGCGGTAGTGCTCCAGGGCTTCGCGAGCGTGCTGATGTTTTTCTTCAAGCGAGTGGATCTGGCCGTCCTTGTCGTGCAGGCGCGACTCCAGATCCCGGTTGGCCTGAGACAGTCTGGCGTGCTCGGTCTGTGCGGTTTGCAGGTCATTTTGCGTGCGAAGCAGGGCGGCAGCCTGCTGTTCCAGAGTCTCATTACGTTGCTGCGCATGTTCCTGCAGTTCGCTGATCTGTTGTTGAGTCGTCGCCAATTGTTGCTGCAGGGTGGCGCGATAAGCCTGATACGTGTCGCAGGCCTGATCAATGCGTTCCTGAGCCTGTTCCTGAAGACGCTGGGCGAGATGAGCTACCAGACCGCTCAACTCCTCATTGATGTCCGGCGCTGGCGTATGCGTGGCGTCCAGCTCTTTGAGGTACCGGTGAATCGTGGTTTTCGAGCCTGTATTACCCATTTCGATACGTACTGCATCAATGCTGGGATTTTCACCTCTGGACAGCAGGGAAACCCTTGCTTTCTGCACCAACGCCTTGTTTACGCCGCCCCGAGCCATGTGTCCCCCTACGATTTCGTGCTGTGGTATGTACCCTGTAATTACATACTATATTACTAGAAATAATTTGCCATTTTTTGAATTAATTAACCCGGGATATTGGCGTATTATCCCGTGTCGGGCGTTGTCAGTTCATTTTTCGGCGCTCTTTCCGGTACACCGCGCAGGTTCGAGCCATGAATGACGTTGATCGCTTTATCGATGCCGCAACTCGCGACAACACACGCCGCAGTTATCGGGCGGCCATCGAGCATTTCGAAGTGACATGGGGCGGGTTTCTGCCGGCGACCAGCGAAAGCGTGGCGCGTTACCTGGCCAGCCATGCCGGAAAGCTATCGGTCAACACTTTGAAACTGCGCCTGTCAGCACTGGCGCAATGGCATGCCAGTCAGGGTTTTGCCGATCCCACCAAGGCGCCCATGGTGCGTAAGGTCATCAAGGGCATTCGTGCATTGCATCCGGCACAAGAGAAACAGGCCGAGCCTTTGCAGTTGCAGGACCTGGAGAAAGTCATTGCCTGGCTGGAGATCGAGATAGGTGATGCAGAGGCGCAACACGATCAGCCGCGCCTATTGCGTTGTCGTCGTGACTCGGCGCTGATTCTGCTGGGGTTCTGGCGCGGCTTTCGCAGCGACGAGCTGTGTCGCCTGCAAGTGCAGGACGTCAAGGCCATCGCCCACTCGGGCATCAGCCTTTATCTGCCGCGCAGCAAGGGGGATCGCGATAACCTGGGCAGAACGTATCAGACGCCCGCCTTGCAGCGGCTGTGCCCGGTGCAGGCTTATATAGAGTGGATCAATTGCGCGGCGCTGGTGCGCGGTCCGGTGTTTCGGGCGGTGGATCGATGGGGTAATCTTGGCGAGGAGGGGCTGCACGCCAATAGCGTTATCCCGTTGCTGCGTCAGGCTCTTCAGCGTGCGGGCATTGCCGCCGAGCACTACACCAGTCACTCGCTGCGCCGCGGCTTCGCCAGTTGGGCGCAAAGCAACGGCTGGGACCTCAAGTCACTGATGTCTTATGTAGGCTGGAGGGACATCAAGTCGGCGATGCGCTACATTGACGCCGCGCCGTTCCCGGGCAACCTGGAGACAGGGAACGGGTCGAAGGTTTCTTCTATCGATAAGCTGCCTTCATAGTGAAAAGCAATCAGTGACATCAGGTTTGCCAATGAGCGATTGTCACTGATCATGCGTAAGCTTCACTCCATCGAATTAACAACCCATCCAACCCATCAGGAGATATACCGATGCCTATCATCAACAGCCAAGTAAAACCGTTCAAGGCTACCGCGTTCAAGAACGGCGCTTTCGTTGACGTTTCGGACGCCGACTTCAAAGGCAAGTGGTCTGTCGTATTCTTCTACCCGGCCGACTTCACCTTCGTTTGCCCGACCGAGCTGGAAGACCTGGCTGACAACTACGAAGAGTTCAAGAAGCTGGGCGTCGAGATCTACAGCGTTTCGACCGACACCCACTTTGCCCACGCTGCATGGCACAACACTTCGCCTGCAATCGGCAAGATCCAGTACACCATGATCGGTGACCCGACCCTGACTATCTCGCGCAACTTCGACGTGCTGATCGAAGAAGCCGGTCTGGCGGATCGCGGTACGTTCGTGATCAACCCTGAAGGTCAGATCAAAATCGTCGAGCTGAACGACGGTGGTGTTGGCCGTGACGCTTCCGAGCTGCTGCGCAAGATCAAGGCTGCTCAGTACGTTGCTGCTCACCCGGGCGAAGTCTGCCCAGCCAAGTGGAAAGAAGGCGAAGCTACTCTGGCTCCGTCCCTGGACCTGGTTGGCAAGATCTGAGTCGCATGAATCGGCTGGGGGCGTTGAGCTCTTGAGCAAGTAAACCGCATCGCCCCAAAAAACGCCCGGGCGGTAATCGCCTGGGCGTTGTTATTTCTACCCTTTGGAAACAGGAAGCCGCCACATGTTGGACGCCAATCTTAAAGCCCAGTTGAAATCCTATCTGGAGCGGGTTACTCGCCCCATCGAGATCGTCGCGTCCCTTGATGACGGCGCGAAGTCTCAGGAAATGCTTGCACTGCTCAATGATGTGATCAGTGTCTCCAAAGATGTCACCCTGAATGACAGTGGCAACGATGCGCGTACTCCGTCGTTTTCGCTGAGCAGCCCTGGCCACGATATCAGCCTGCGTTTCGCCGGTATCCCCATGGGCCATGAATTCACCTCGCTGGTCCTGGCACTGCTGCAAGTTGGCGGCTACCCGCCCAAGGTCAGTGCGGAAACGATCGAACAGGTTCGCGCTCTTCAAGGCGAATTCCATTTCGAAACCTATTTCTCGCAGTCCTGCCAGAACTGCCCGGACGTTGTCCAGGCATTGAACCTGATGGCAGTACTGAACCCTGGCATCAAGCATGTCGCTATCGACGGTGCACTGTTCCAGGACGAAGTCACAGATCGCAAGATCATGTCGGTGCCCAGCATCTATCTGAATGGCGAGCTGTTCGGTCAGGGCCGCATGGGCCTGGAAGAAATTCTCGCGAAGATCGACACCGGTGCCGGTGCGCGTCAGGCAGAAAAACTCAACGCCAAACAGGCTTTTGATGTGCTGGTAGTCGGCGGCGGCCCTGCTGGTTCGGCGGCTGCGGTCTACGCAGCCCGCAAAGGCATTCGTACCGGCGTTGCAGCCGAACGTTTCGGCGGTCAGGTGCTCGACACCATGGCCATCGAAAACTTCATTTCGGTACAGCACACCGAGGGCCCAAAACTGGCCGTTGCGCTGGAAGAGCACGTCAAGCAGTACGAAGTCGACATCATGAACCTGCAACGCGCCGACAAGCTGATTCCGGGCGCGGCCGGTGAGCTGCACGAAGTTAAATTTGCCAGCGGTGCCAGCCTCAAGGCCAAGACCGTCATTCTTGCCACCGGTGCACGCTGGAGGGAGATGAACGTACCGGGCGAACAGCAGTACCGTAACAAGGGCGTGGCTTATTGCCCGCACTGCGACGGTCCATTGTTCAAGGGCAAGCGCGTTGCCGTGATTGGTGGCGGTAACTCGGGTGTCGAGGCGGCAATCGATCTGGCGGGTATCGTGTCACACGTGACGCTGCTGGAGTTCGATGTGCAACTGCGTGCCGATGCCGTCTTGCAGCGCAAACTGCACAGCCTGCCCAACGTTACCGTGATCACCAGTGCGCAAACCACTGAGGTGACCGGCGATGAGCAGAAGGTCAACGGCCTGCGTTACAAGAACCGCACCACCGGCGAAGAAATCACCGTGCCGCTGGAAGGTATCTTCGTGCAGATCGGCCTGCTGCCTAACAGCGAATGGCTCAAAGGCTCCATCGAGCTGTCGCCGCGTGGTGAGATCGTGGTCGATGCACGTGGTGAAACCTCGGTGCCGGGCATCTTCGCTGCCGGTGACGTGACGGTAACTCCGTACAAGCAGATCATCATCGCCCTGGGCGAGGGTGCCAAAGCCTCCCTGAGTGCCTTTGACCACCTGATCCGTACCTCCGCACCGGCCTGATCAGGCAGCGCTAAACAAAAAGCCCCGTGAGCGATCACGGGGCTTTTTGTTATCTGGGTGATCGTTCCCGAGCGGGAGCAATCACTCAGGGCAACCAAGGCCTCAGAGCGGGGTTGGCTGGATAATCTCTACCCAGTAGCCATCCGGGTCCTTGATGAAGGCCAGGCTGTTCATGCGGCCATCGGACAGACGCTTTTGAAAGTCGACGCCCAAAGTCTCGAATCGCTCGCAGGCAACCTTCACGTCTGGTACCGAGACGCAAATGTGACCAAAGCCACGCGGGTCGCTGTTGCCGTTGTGGTACGAAGCTGTCGCATCGCTCTCGGTGCCGTGATTGTGGGTCAGCTCGAGAATGCCGGGGATCGATTTCATCCACTCGTTGCGGGCTTTGTCGTCTTCCGGGATCTGCGCCTTATCCACCAGTGCGAGGAAGTAGAGGCTGAATTCGGCTTCCGGGAAATCACGCTTTTCAACCAGGCTGAAGCCGAGCACGCGGGTGTAGAAATCCAGCGATTTTGTGATGTCCTTGACGCGCAGCATGGTGTGGTTGAATACAAACTGCCGGGTAGCCGCTTCAGGGTCGGCCGTAACGCCCGGTAGTGTGTTGAGTTCGTGCAAGCTCATCAATGTGTCTCCAACAGAATGTACAAATAATGCCAAATGATACGGGGCAGGGCGGGCAGTGCCAAACCCTCGTTCGGATAACGTCGCTTCGGTCTTGCTCGATGCCGGCAACAGGCTCAGAATTTCCGGTCAACTGTTCTGGCGACCTGACCATGATCCTTTCGCAATACCGATGCTCCTTGCCAGGTCTGTGCCTGTTCCTGCTGCTGGGCGCCGCACAGACTCACGCCGCCGACGCAATGATCATCTGGCCCGCAGGCTGGGAGATAGAGTCGCTGCCGACCGAGTCGGGCAAGCCCGTGCAACCGTCCGTGCAAGTCAGACAGCGCGGGGTGAAAAACGATCAAAGTGGAAACCCGCTGATGGTCATGGAGCTGACTCAGACACGCCTGACGCCCGGGCATGAGGTTAATGTCCCGGGTGTATTGCTGGAGATGCGCAAGTCGGTTCAGGTCAATTTTGCCCGAAGCGGCCTGCAGAGCGTCTGCACGCATGTGCGTGAGAGCCGGCTCAGCGTCGTGCCTGCACTGGAAACCACCTGCACGATCACCCAGAACGGCGTACATGTATTGACCCAGACACTGGTAGCGGCTGCCAGTAAAGAGATGGCCTGGTCGCTTTCCTACGCGGGATCGGCAGATGGGTACACGGCCAACAAGGAAGAGGCGTTGCGTATCCGCGAGAGTTTGCGTCTGGACGATGCGCAGTGATACCTGCTTTTTCGCAGGCAAAAAGAAGCCCGCCGAGGCGGGCATGGGGCGCTATTCCTTTAGCGGTCTTCATCATCCGAGAATCCATGTGAAAAAAGTGTGAAGCTGCGCGGTGTCGGCCATCCGCCGATTTTCGATCCGGCGAAGCACGCAGTAACAAATTCTCTTATCGCTCATTAGACCGAATAAACTGAACAATTACTCTACACATTTCAGCAACTGTTCAGGTTTGTAACTGTGCGCTGAATCGAATAATCGATGAATTTTTATTGGCGTCATTATTTCAACGGTATTAATACCTGACGCGCTGGAAGTACATGTACCGAGCAGTTCACTTAATCATATATATGAATGTCGGCGGCGGGCAGACAGTCAACTGTGTATGGGCGTTTGATCAGGCAGATGCAGTGTGCAGACGCTCAGTTGACGTATGGGTCGATAAAAAAAGCCCTGCAAGTGCAGGGCTTCAATTGACAAAGTTTTAATCAGGCGCGAAGCCACGAATCAACAGTGTCTACACCGTACTGCTCTTTCCACGCTTTGAGACCGCGGTGGTTACCACCCTTGGTTTCAATCAGCTCACCGGTGTGGGGGTTCTGGTAAACCTTGACCACGCGTGCACGACGACGCTTTGGTCCGACGGGTGCGACCAGCGACGTGGCGCTTGAAGGATCAAGGATTGCGATGATGTCACGCAGGCTTTTGCCGTAGGTGCCCATCAGGTCCTGGAGCTTTTGCTCGAACTCGATTTCCTTCTTCAACCCGGCGTCATTCTTCAAGGATTCCAGCTGTGCAAGCTGTTCTTGAAGGGCTTTCTCTGCTGCTCGAAACTCGGCAAGTCTGGACAAGTAATACACTCCAACAATGTAATGGCTGTTGTCAGCCCTATAAAGCGATGAGACAAAACTGATTGGCCGATTCGCTCACTCGATGCTGCCCTGTACCTGCGGTTTCTATGCTGAAACATGGCCTTTGCGGCTTGTCATTGCGCAGACAGAGGATAGTTATAACTCAGTAGCCCGCAAATGATGCACCTTTTTTTTCAGTTAGAAAATAGCCTTTTTCAAATTCGTTAAATAGTCGTGGTGGAGGGTGTTGGATATACGCGATGAAACCGGCGTTATCAGGCGAGCTGTTGTGTAAGTTATTTCCGACATTAGTCGCAGATGGAAAACGAGCCATGCGACACTTGACGGCTTAAAAGGAGAAACATCTGACAGACATGAAGGCTGGCCGATGCGGAAAGAGCAGAAGTGTCTGAAGGCAGCGGATGAAAGGGCGTGTAGCGGCATAAAAGATGGCCCTTGGCCTGCCTTTTTTTGCCTTTCTGACCCTACAGTCCCTGTTGCAGCACCGGGTCGTCGGGGTTCTGCTGCTCGAGCTCTGCCAGCAGAATCTGCACGTTTTGCAACTGACCATTTTCTTTCCAGTATTGAATCAGTAGCACTCTGGCCTTTCGGTTCGCAGGCTGGCTCTGAACAATCTGCGTCAACTGCCTCTGCGCCGCCTCAAGCTCGTGCAACGAATGCAGGGCAACCGCCAGGTCATAGCGGTAGTCGGTGTTATCAGGCGCCAGCTCTGTAGCCTTTGCCAGGCTGAGCACAGCAAACTCTGCCTGCCCGTGGTTAAGCAGCCACATGCCCAGCGCGTGCTGAAGCATGGATGAACCAGGATTATGTTCCAGCAACTGTGCAAAAAGGCTGCGTGCCTGCTCGGCCTGGCCCTTGCGGTCCAGCAGCTCGATGTGCGCCAGCGCCGCTTCGATATTGCCCGGGTCCAGTGCTGTGGCCCTCTGCAGCGCGGCGACTGCCGGCTCCAGGTCGCCGGTCTGCAGGTACAGTCTGGCCAGTTGCAACTGATTTTGTGCGTTTTGCAGCTGGCTCTTTAGCGACTCCTGAAACGCCTCGGCACTTTGCTGCAGCACGGCAAAGTACAGGCCCAGCTCATCAGGTGACAGGCCGAGCAGGGCACTGGTGGCGCGGAATCTGACGGATTGTTCGTCGTCGTCCAGTAATGGGCCCAGCAGCAGGCTGCGCTGGCTGTTGGAGACCAGTCTGACGCTGACATCGATAGCCGCTTCACGCACCTGTGCGGATCGGTCACCCAGCGCGGCATCGAGCAATTTGAGGGCCTGAGGGCTGGGGTAGTCGCTCAATTCGGCGAGCAGGTTGATGCGCTGCTCGTCAGACAGGTCGGTTCGTGCCAGTTGTTGGTACAGCACGCGTGCAGCGCCGGGCTTGCCATCGTGTGCCTGTTCCAGTGCCTGAGCGTAGGTGTGGCTCAACCTGGCGGGAGCTGTCTGAACAGGCAAGCGCCACCACCAGAAAGCCAGTGATAGCGCCAGCATTGCCGCAGCCGCTGCGCCGATCAGCCAGCGATGTCGAGTAGTGGGTTGAGGCGATAACCCCTTGGTAGAAAGTCTGGGCATATCGATTTCCAATGCTTGACGGGTTGCAGCTTCGGGGAGTGGGTGGCAGCTGTCAAACGGCAATCATGATGCCGTCGGCTTACGGACAAAAAAAGCCCCGCGTCCTGAATGGGCGCGGGGCGGGTTTACGGCCTGTTGGCGTATCAGGCCTGAGGTTGCCAGCCGCCACCCAGTGCCTTGTAAATGGCCACGATGCCGCGGTACAGCTCGATTTCTGCCTGTGCCTGAGAGTCTTCGGCCGCCAGACGCTCGCGCTCGGCATCCAGCAGGACCAGGAAGTCCGCTGTGCCTTCGCGGTACTGCACTGACGCCAGCCTGGCTGCGGAACGACTCGCATCGCTTTGGCGCATCAGCGAAACCAGCCGTTGCTGGCGTTTGTCGTAATCGCTGAAAGCGTTCTCCGACTCCTCCAGGGCGAGTAATACCTGCTGCTCATAGTTGGCCAGCGCGCCCTCGGCATCGGCATCGGCGCTGCGAATCTGCGCCCGGACGCTGCCCAGATCGAAAGCCGCCCAGGTGATGCTGGGGCCGAGTGACCAGGCTTTGGCCGCTGACGAACCGATCTGCGACCCACGGCCAGCGGTAAAGCCCAGAAAGCCGCTCAGACTGACCCGCGGAAACAGGTCGGCGGTCGCCACGCCGATGCGTGCGGTCGAGGCGGCCAGTTGGCGTTCGGCGGCGCGGATGTCGGGCCGATTGCGCAGCACCTGTGTCGGATCGCCAATCGGCAGAGCCTTGGCGATAGCAGGCAGTTTGCTCGGGCTCAGGTCGACGCTGAGGTTTCCCGGGCGCTCGCCCAGCAACGTGGCGATACGATTGCGTTGGCGAACCTGTTCGGCCTGCAACTGCGGCACGGTCGCTTCAACGGCTGCCAGTCGTGCCTCGGCACGCACCACGTCCAGTTCATTGCCCACGCCGGCATCACGCAACTGGGTGGTCACGTCCTGAGAGCTCTGCTGGTTTTTCAGGTTGTCGCGGGCAATGGCTTCACGCAGCTGTGCGCCGCGTAGCTGCCCGTAGGCGTCGACCACCTCGGCAATCAGAGTCACCTGAAGCTGATACAGGTTGGCTTCGGCGGCTTCCTGATCGGCATCGCTGGCTTCCAGTTGGCGCTGAATACGTCCGAACAGGTCGACCTCCCAGGCCATGTCCAGCCCAAGGTCATACCGCTCGCTATTGACGCGCCGCTCAGTAACACCAGGTTGCTGACCCTTGCCCAGGTCACTGCTGGCCCGGCTGGTGATCACCGGCATGGCGTCGTTGGCAACGTCATCGCGAATCGCCCGTGCGGCTTTCAGGCGGGCAAAGGCAACACGCAGATCGCGGTTGCCGTCCAGCGACCTGGCTACCAGTTTGTTGAGGGTAGGGTCCTCAAACTGCTGCCACCAGACGGTGTCCACTTTGCTGCGGTCATAGTTGCCCTGGGCTGCGGACGCCAGTTGGGCTGGCACCGTAACCGGTGCCTTGTAGTCCGGGCCGACGGCGCAGGCCGCCAGCGCCATGACCAGCAGGCTCGGGAAGAAAAGTTTAAACGCGCTCATCAATGCATCTCCGCAGGCAGGTTTTGCAGTCTTTGTGCCTTGGCGGCCTTGCGGGCCTCCTGGCGTTCGACGTAATTACGGATAAGCACGTAGAACACCGGCGTCAGCAGCAGGCCGAAGAACGTGACCCCCAGCATCCCGGAGAACACGGCGACCCCCATGGCATGGCGCATTTCCGCACCTGCACCGCTGGAAAGCACCAGTGGTACTACGCCCATGATGAACGCGAAGGACGTCATCAGAATCGGACGCAGGCGCAGTCGGCATGCCTCCAGCACTGCATCCAGCGGGCTCATTCCCTCGGCCTGTTTGTCCTTGGCGAACTCGACGATCAGAATCGCGTTCTTGCACGCCAGGCCCACCAGTACGATCAGCCCGATCTGGGTGAAGATGTTGTTATCGCTACCGGCAATCATCACCCCGGCAATCGCCGAAAGCAGGGTCATTGGTACGATCAGGATCACCGCCAGCGGCAGGCTCCAGCTTTCGTACTGAGCCGCCAGTACCAAAAATGCCAGCAGAACACACAGCGGGAAGACGAACAGCGCCGTGTTGCCTGAAAGAATCTGTTGGTACGTAAGGTCAGTCCACTCGTAAACCATGCCGTTGGGCAGCTCTTCACGCAGCAGTTTCTCGACCGCCGCTTGAGCCTGACCAGAGCTGAAGCCCGGACCGGCAGCACCGTTGATTTCTGCCGTGATGAAGCCGTTGTAGTGCATTACGCGGTCGGGACCTGCGGTGTCACTGACTTTGACGAAGGTTGCCAGCGGGATCATTTCTCCCAGATTGTTGCGCACCTTGAGCTGACCGATCTGGTCGGCATCCTGACGGAACTGCTGCTCTGCCTGGACATTGACCTGATACGTGCGGCCAAAACGGTTGAAGTCGTTGGCATACAGCGAGCCCAGATAAACCTGTAGGGTGTCAAAGATGTCGCTGACCGCAACGCCATGCGTCTTGGCCTTCTCGCGGTCGATGGCGGCATCCACCTGCGGCACGTTCACGGTATAGCTGGTGAACAACCCGGCCAGTTCCGGCACGCTGCGGCTCTTGGCAATGATGTTCTGGGTTTCCTTGTACAACTCGTCGTAACCCAGGTTGCCACGGTCCTCTATCTGCAGGCGGAAACCGCCGATGGTGCCCAGCCCCTGTACCGGAGGTGGCGGGAAGATCGCCATGTACGCTTCCTGGATCGACGCGAACTGGCCGTTCAGGGCGCCGGCAATGGCGTTGGCTGACAGACTGGGGTCCTTGCGCTCCTCAAACGGTTTGAGGGCGACGAATACCACACCGTTGTTCGGGCTGTTGGTAAAGCCGTTGATCGACAGGCCGGGGAAGGCAATCGCGTTTTCCACGCCCGGCTGTTTAAGTGCCAGCTCGGACATGCGCTTGATGACGTCTTCGGTACGGTCGAGGCTGGCAGCGTCAGGCAGCTGGGCAAAGGCCACCAGGTATTGCTTGTCCTGGCTGGGTACAAAACCGGTCGGCGTGCTGGCGAAACCCAGCCAGGTCAGGACCATCAGGCCTGCATACACCAACAGTGCGATACCACTGCTGCGAATAACCCGGGCGACGGTGCCGACGTAGCCATGGCTGGCTTTTTCGAAGAAACGGTTGAACGGGCGGAACAGCCAGCCGCCAAGGATTCTGTCGAGGAAACGCGAGAAACGATCCTTGGGCGCATCGTGGCCTTTGAGCAGTACCGCGGCCAGCGCAGGCGACAGGGTCAGCGAGTTGAAGGCCGAAATCACTGTCGAGATGGCGATGGTCAGTGCGAACTGCTTGTAGAACTGCCCGGTCAGGCCGGAAATGAACGCTGCCGGTACGAACACCGCACATAGCACCAGTGCAGTGGCGATGATAGGCCCGGTCACTTCGGCCATGGCCTTGTGCGTGGCCTGGACCGGTTCAAGCCCCAGCTCGATGTTTCGTTCGACGTTCTCCACCACCACGATGGCATCGTCGACCACGATACCGATCGCCAGTACCAAACCGAACAAGGACAGCGCGTTCAGCGAGAAACCGAACATGTGCATGACCGCAAAGGTGCCGATCAGCGAGACCGGAACGGCCACCAGCGGAATGATCGAAGCGCGCCAGGTCTGCAGGAACAGTATCACCACCAGCACGACCAGGATCAGTGCTTCAAACAGGGTGTGAATCACCGCTTCGATGGAGCCGCGCACGAAGATCGTCGGGTCATAGACGATGCTGTAGTCCATGCCTTCCGGGAAGCTCTTTTTCAGCTCGGCCATTCTGGCCCGTACATCGTTGGAGATGTCGATGGCGTTGGAGCCGGGCCGCTGGAAAATAGGGATGGCCACGGCGGGCTGGTTGTTCAGCAGCGAGCGCAGCGCATACTGGCTGGAGCCCAGCTCGATGCGTGCAACGTCCTTCAAACGAGTGATTTCGCCATCAGCGCCTGCACGAACCACAACGTTTTCGAACTCCTCCTCGGTGACCAGACGGCCCTGGGTGTTGATCGACATCTGAAAACTGGTGGCATTCGGCGAGGGCGGGGAGCCCAGCTGGCCAGCGGCTACCTGACGATTCTGTTCGCGAATCGCATTGACCACATCGGTGGCGGTCAGGTTGCGTGAGGCCGTCTTGTTCGGGTCCAGCCAGACCCGCAGCGAATAGTCGCCCATACCAAACAGTTGCACGTCACCGACACCGCCCAGTCGCGCGAGCTCATCCTTGATGTTGAGCACAGCGTAGTTGGACAGGTACAGCATGTCGTAGCGCTGGTCCGGCGAGGTCAGGTGCACAACCATGGTCAGGTCGGGGGAGGCCTTGTCCACGGTAATGCCGATGCGCGTCACTTCTTCCGGAAGCTTGGGCTCGGTACGCGTCACACGGTTCTGTACCTGCACCTGCGCGTTGTCCAGTTCAGTGCCCAGCGCAAAGGTGATGGTCAGGGTCAGCTTGCCGTCGGCAGTGGCCTGGGACGACATATAGAGCATGCCTTCCACACCGGTGATGGCCTGTTCCAGAGGCGCGGCTACGGTTTCGCCGATCACCTTGGGGTTGGCGCCGGGAAAGTTGGCGCGCACGACTACCGTGGGCGGCACTACTTCCGGGTATTCACTGATTGGCAACTGGAACAGTGAGATAGCACCGGCGATCAGGATCAGCAGCGACAGCACTGCGGCAAAGATCGGCCGGGAAATAAAGAATTTGGAGAAGTTCATCGGACAAGTCCCTTAGCCGCGCGGCGCAGTGGCGCTGGCGATTTTGACGGCCGCTTTGGGCGCCACTTGTGGCAGGTTGCTGGCTTCGAGGGCCTGGCGTTGTTTGAGCAATGCTGCGAGGGTGTCGGCGCTGGCCATCGGTGTCACTTCAGGGTCCACAGGCTGGCCGGGACGCACGCGTTGCAAGCCTTTGACGACGATGGTGTCGTCCTTGCCCAGACCGTTGCGCACAATGCGCAGACCTTCGATTTTCGGGCCCAGCTCGACAGCCCGATAGGCAGGTTTGTTGTCCTTGTCCATCACCAGCACAAACTTCTTGCCCAGATCAGTGCCCACCGCCTCGTCATTGATCAGCACCGCCGAGTAAGTGCCGCTGCCCACCAGTTTCAGACGGGCATACAGGCCGGGGGTGAAATCACCGTCGGCGTTATCGAACACCGCACGACCGCGAATGGTGCCGGTCCTGGGGTTGACCTGGTTGTCGACAAAGTTCATCTGGCCCAGGTGCGGGTTACCGGTTTCGTTGGACAGGCCCAGGTACACCGGAGTGGTTTGGCCGCGCTGGCCTTTGCGGGCCAGCTCGGTGTACTTGAGGAACACGCGTTCGTCTGCGTCGAAGTAGGCGTAGACCTTGTCGGTGGAGACCACGCTGGTCAGCGCGGTGACATCTGCGGTCACAATGTTGCCGGCGGTGATTTCTGCGCGACTGACACGACCTGTAATCGGTGCAGTAACACGGGTAAAACTGAGGTTCAGTCGAGCCAGATCCAGCTGCGCCTGAATGGCCGCGACACCGGCCTTGGCTTCCTGCGCCGAGGTGGTGCGCGAGTCGGCCAGCTCGGCGGAAATCGCGTTGTTGGTACGCAGACGCTCGCCGCGCTGTGCTTCATTGTCGCTGCGCAGTGCAACGGCACGGGCCTGCTGCAGCTGTGCCTCAAGACGACGAACTTCGGACTGGAACGGGCGCGGGTCAATCTGGAACAGCAGATCGCCTTTTTTGACCAGCGAACCGTCGGTGAACGCTACCTGATCGATCTGACCAGACATCCTTGGGCGAACCTCGACGGTTTCCGGTGCTTCAAGACGACCCGTGAATTCATCCCATTCGTTGATCGGCTGCTCCAGCACCTTGGCCACGCTGACCTTGGCTGCGCCAGGCGCACTGGTGGCTTCCGGCGCGCGGCCGCAAGCACTGATAACGATAAGGGCGAGGGCGGTGAGGGGGTAGCGCAGATGGCTGAGTGTCTGGTGCATGGGAAGTTCCGCCGATAGTAAAGAATGGGCGGATTCTGTTGCGCACAGGGTGTTATTAACGAATCGAATAAACCGAAGGTTACTATCACTGGCAATGATGAGTACCCATAGGTCTTCGAAAACCTGCCTCCGGATGACCCGCAAGGTGGATGGTGGCCAGGCATTCGGGGCTGAGAATGCTCCCCTTATGGCGAGCCAAAAAGCTCATGTCATATTGCTATCTCTTCGATCAATCTTTGCAATCGCCGCCGCTATCAAGTTGTCCAGCGAACAGTCGATCCTTGGTTATTACGATAAATCCCGAGGAAAAGTTTGATGAAGTCGACATGGCTGGACAATTTGAAGGTCAGCAAAAAGCTGAGTATAGGCTTCGGTCTGATACTACTGGGTGTGCTGACGGTCACCGCGATCGGCTACCTCAGCACCAACCTGCTGATCGAGCGGCTGGGCAAGGCAGCCAAAGTTTCTGAAGTAAAGGCTGATGCGCTAAGCCTCAGGATCGCTGCGCAGGCCTATACTGCCAAGCCTGACGCGAGCAATTCGCAGGGCTACACGGTCGCTCTGGACAACCTGGGCAAGACCATCGAGGACGGCCTGAAGCTTCTGACTGTTCCGGCCAATGCCGATATTCTCAGAGGTATTCGCGATCAGGTGGGTGGCTTGAGACAAACGTTCAATCAGTTGGTCGATAATAATCGGCAAATTGACCAGGCCATGCAGCCGTTGATCACCATTTCCGAGCAGGTAAGCGGAAGCTTCGAGACACTCCTGCAAAAGACCTTCGACGACGTTTCCCGCTCGCTGGATCAAAGCGGTATCGACCAGGTAAAGATTGCCGGCGACCTGCGCAATGGCATGACCAGTTTTCGCCTGGTGTTTCGCCGTTATATCAGTATCCCGACCGCTGAAAACAGGCAGATCACCTTCGATGCCGCCGACTCACTGATCGCTCAGGTGAGCAGTGCGCGCAACCAATTGCCGAACAAGGCCGGCCCGGCAGTGGACGAAGCGCTCAGGGCACTGCAACAGTACAAATCGTTGATGGTCTCCATCTCGCAACTGATGCAACAGAGCGATCAGATTCGCTACAGCCTTCGCCAGCAGTCAATGGACATCGTCACCAGTACCGAAAAGCTGATGGCGGGCCAGGTGGTCAGTGCCAATAAAGAAAAAGACAGCGCGGTCACCCAGTTGCTCACGGTGGCGGTGATCGTATTGCTGCTGGGCATCTTCGCGGCGATCCTGATTACCCGTCAGATTACTCGTCCGCTCGATTCCACGGTGATCGCTGCGCGTCGAATTGCCGACGGCGATCTGACCAATGACCTCAGCACCACTCGCCAGGATGAGCTGGGCCTGCTGCAAAACACCATGCACCAGATGACCGTATCGTTGCGCACCCTGATTGGCGGTATCAGTAATGGTGTGACACAGATCGCCACGGCGGCCGAGGAGCTTTCAGCCGTCAGCGAGCAGACCAGCGCGGGCGTCACTCAGCAGAAACTGGAAGTCGATCAGGTAGCGACCGCCATGAATCAGATGGCGTCTACCGTTCAGGAAGTGGCGCAGAACACTGAAGATGCATCGCAGGCCGCCAGACAGGCCAGTGATCGTGCTGCTCATGGCAGCAGCGTGGTGCAACACGCCACGCGTGAAATCAGCCAGCTTGCCGGTGAAGTGGGGCAACTGGGCGAGGCCATGCAGCGCCTGATTCAGGACAGTGACAAGATTGGCGGTGTAATCGATGTGATCAAGGCGGTCGCAGAACAAACCAACCTGCTGGCCCTCAACGCGGCGATCGAAGCCGCACGTGCGGGTGAGCAGGGGCGCGGCTTTGCCGTGGTGGCCGATGAGGTGCGCTCGCTGGCTCAGCGTACACAGTCATCCACGACTGAAATCGAGGCGCTGATAAAGTCCTTGCAGGATGGCACCGGCGCGGCATCGGAGCTGATGAATGCCAGCCGTCAACGTACCGAAGGCACAGTTGCGCTGGCGCGGCAGGCCGAAGAATCGCTGCTTGAAATCACTCATTCGATTGGGACCATCGAACAGATGAGCCAACAGATTTCTGCTGCCGCTGAAGAGCAGAGCGCCGTCACCGACGAAATCAATCGCAGTGTCATCAGCGTACGGGACATCGCCGATCAGTCGGCCACGGCCACTGAGCAGAGCGCGGCGTCTACCGTGGAACTGGCGCGCCTGGGCAGCAACCTGCAGGACATGGTTGCGCGCTTCCGGATCTGATTGCCGCCACTTTCAAAAAGTCGCGAGGCCCAAAAGTCTCACCCTGCAAAAAGAGCAGCGCTGGCAATCAGCGCTGCTCCACCAACTGCAAAAACCTTCGGGTTCGCTCGTTTTGCGGATTCAGCAGAATTTCGCCCGGGGTGCCGTCTGCCACGATGCGGCCTCCCTCCATGAACAGCACTCGGTCAGCGATGTCCTGAGCGAATTTCATCTCGTGGGTCACCAGTAACATGGTCATCTGAAATTCGTGGGCAATCGAGCGAATCACTGACAGCACCTCGCCGACCAGCTCCGGGTCGAGCGCCGAGGTGACTTCATCGAACAACATGACCTGCGGGCGCATGGCCAGCGCTCTGGCAATCGCTACACGTTGTTGCTGACCACCGGAAAGCTGGCTCGGGTAGGCATCGGCCTTGTGAGCGAGCCCGACCAGCCCAAGGTATTGATGCGCGCGCCCAAGGGCCTCTTCGCGAGGCAGTCTGAGTACCCGTAACGGCGCTTCGGTGACATTTTCCTGAACAGTGAGGTGTGGGAACAGGTTGAACTGCTGGAACACCATGCCAACCCGATGTTCGACCGGAGCCTTGCGCGCGCCGGGCCAGTGCCATCGGGATTTGCGCGCGGGCACTGTTTCGCCTGCGACTTCTATGCTGCCTTGCTGATAGTTTTCCAGCCCCTTGATGAGGCGCAATACCGTTGATTTACCCGAGCCACTGGGGCCGATCAAGGCGACTTTCTGACCTTGAGGAATGCTCAGGTCCAGATGGTCGATGATCCGGTTGCGGCCGAAGTCCTTGACCACGTGTTTCAGCTGTATCTGCGCAGTGGTGACGGGTGGGATTGCGGTGTGTGCGAGATCAGACATGGCTGCGCCTTTCCAGGTATTTGAACAGCAACGAGGTCGGCACACTGATCGCCAGAAACATCAGCGCCATCACTGTGTACGGTTCGTTGTATCGATAGGTCATGCCGGCGATCTGCTTGGCAGCCTGAAACAGTTCAGGGATGGTAATCACCGCCAGAAGCGGCGTTTCCTTGAACATGCCGATCAGGTAATTGCCGAGCACCGGCAGCATGGGTTTCAACGCCTGCGGCAGGATAATGCGCCGCCAGGTGTCGCCACGGCTGAAGTCCAGCGCGCGTGCGGCTTCCCATTGCCCGGCAGGGATGTCATCGATGGCACCGCGATACGCTTCGGCAATGTAGGCCGCGTAATAGCAACCAAGACCTATCACACCGGTGGTTATGGCCGGGAAGGTGATGCCCGCCAGCGGCAGCGCGAAGAACAGCACATACAACTGGACCACCAAAGGCGTATTACGGAAAAAGCTCAGGTAGCCTTTGCTCAGGCGATGCACGATGGTTATCTGCGAGCGCAGTGTCAGGGCCAGGATCAGACCGAGCAAAACCGCGAGCAGGAACCCCAGCACCACGACCTGCACGGTCACCAGCAAGCCCTGAAACAGCTCCGGCAGAATCGACCAGGCGAATGCGATATCAAACTCCATCGTTCATCCCCTGGCCGTGCGCCACGCGGTGGCGTGCTGCTCATAACGCTTGACCAGCCAGCTCAACGGCCAGGCCATCACGAAGTAGCAGACCAGCACGATGCTCCAGATCAGCGTTTGCTGGCCCAGCGTGGTGATCAATTGACTGCCGGTAAAGGTCAGGTCGGTGAGGGTAATGAGGGAAACCAGTGAGGTGGTTTTCAGCAGCTCGACCAATTGGTTGCCCATCGGCGGGATCATGAACGGCAGGGCCTGCGGCAGAATTATTCGCCGAAACGCGCTTATCGGCCCGAAATCCAGCGCACGCACAGCGTCACGTTGACCCTGGCTGACGTTGATCAGTGCCGAGCGAATGATTTCCGCGCCATACGCCGAAAACGTCAGCCCCAGCCCCAGCACACCCGTGGTCATGGGTGACAGGCGAATGCCGAACAGCGGAAGGATGAAGAACAGATAAAACAGCAACACCAATGCCGAGATGCCACGCAGCACTTCGACATATACCGTGGCGAACCAGCGTAACGCCCTGAATGGCGACAGGCGCATCAGGGCGATTACAAACGAGAGCACCAGCACCAGCAGTTCAGCAAGCACAGTGATCTGCAGGGTGATCCAGGCACCGTGGGCCAGTTGTCTGGCAATGAAACCTGCGGTTTGCAGTGTTGCAGCATCAACAGGCATGGCCGTACTCGTGTGGGTCAGGGCCGTTTACTGCGCGCCCTTGCGGGGCGGGGCAGATCATGGGTTGCAGCGTTGGGCTGCGGTGATGGCCGGGTCAGCCAGTTCGTTTTCGGTGTAGCCGTACTTCTGCAGGATTTTCAGCAGCTCGCCCGACGCCCGGAGTTTGGCCAGTTGTTCGTTGAAAGCCTGTTCGAAGGCCGGATCGTTTTTTGGCAGGCCGTAGGCGTGGTAATTCCAGCCCGGTTTGCCACTGGCGTCCGGAATCTGCTCGAAAGGCAAGGCGCGCTCGATGTCCGGACTGTTGGCTTTCTTGATCAGACTGATGACTTCGGCATCCGGGAAATACACCACGTCCACGCGACCCGCCTGCAAGGCGGCCAATGCCTCGGTGTCCTTGTCGAACAACACCACGTTGCCGTTGGCGATACCGCTGTCTTTGGCTTCCTGAACCTGATTGCTGCCAGGTTGAGTGGCCAGGCGCACCTTGGCGTTGCTGGCGACGTCCTTGAGGCTGTGCAGGTTCAGCGGGTTGCCGGTTTTGACAATGAACGCACCGCCGGATCGCGTCACCGGGTTGGAGAACGCGATGACCTTGCAGCGATTCGGATTGATGAACAGGCCTGCACCGATCAAGTCGAAACGACCTGCTGCCAGACCCGGCACCAGCGAACCGAAGTCAGTGATAGGCGTCTCGATCTGCTTGATGCCCAGCGGTTCGAGGATTGCACGCAGTATCTCGACGTTGGCCCCGGTCGCTTTGCCATCGGTGCCGATGTAAGCATAGGGCTGTTCGTTGGCGATGCCGCCGGTCAAGCCGTCAGTGCGGCCTTTTTCCAGCAGTCCGGCCAGGGCGGGAAACGAAATAACGGCATTCAGCAACAGCGCTGAACCCATCAGGGCTGGGAACGACAGGGGGTTGATGCCTTTCATTAAAAGTGCTCGAAAGAATAGAAAGAGGGTAAGCGAATGTAGCGGCAGTAAACCTGCGCATGCGGTCCGTTCTAACGCACTGCACGTTTTGCATAAGGCAGCACCTTATAGCTATTAAAAAATAAATCTAAATATCAATAACGAATATGCATATATGTTATTCGGTGCGTTGTCAGCCCTGAAAAACGCACCAGGCGAATCCATCTATTTATATGCTTATTGGTTATTTATAACTTGCTGATTAGTCCATTAGGCTCTGTAGCACCGTGCTTACAGTGGGGTATATCTCGCATCACTTCGGCGTGAATTGACCCTGTTTCTGTCTGTTTTTTCTTGTGTCGAGATGCCCATGAAAGCACCACCAATTGTTCGTGAAGAAGCGTGGGTCAGCGTTAGCGGCCTGAATAAGTCGTTTGCTTCAAGCCGTGTATTGCAAGACATCGATCTGAGTCTTTTTCCGGGTGAGGTGGTGGCCTTGCTCGGTGCCAATGGCGCAGGTAAATCCACGTTGGTGAAAATCCTTGCCGGTAGCCATCGCCATGATACTGGCGAGTTGCTGGTCGGGGGCAGGGCGACACGTTTTGCCTCACCGCTGGAGGCGCGTCAGGCCGGTATCGTCGCCGTGCATCAACACGTTGAGCAAGCGCTGGTGCCGGGGTTCAGCGTGGCCGAGAACCTGCTGCTCGACGAATTGTGCCAGCAGGACGCACCATTCTGGAGTCAACGCCAGCGCCTGCACCAGCGGGCTGCGCAGATCGCCGCACCGCTGCAACTGAGCCTGCCGCTCGATGCGCCGATCGAAAGCCTGGGGACTGCGCAACAGCAATTGGTGGTGTTGGCGCGCGCGCTGGCGTTGCAGCCAAGGCTGCTGGTGCTGGATGAACCGACCGCATCGTTATCGACTACCGAGGCGCAGCGCCTGTTTGAATTGATCGATACATTGCGCGCCCAAGGCGTGTGCATTCTGTACATTTCTCATCGTTTGTCCGACCTTCAGCGCATTGCTGATCGGGCCATTGTGCTGCGTGACGGACGCGTCAGCGGCGAGTTTGCTGCGCCGCTGGACCTTGCCGCTGCGGTGCGGGCCATGCTCGGCAGCGAGCTGGCAGCGGTGGCGCATCAGCGTAGCGAAAGTGGTCGTGAAGTCCTGAAGGTGCGGGGCTGCCGGCTCGATGCGCACAGTGAACGCTTTGACCTCAGCCTGCACGAAGGTGAAGTGGTGGCCATGATCGGTCTACTGGGTGCGGGCAAAAGCGAGATTGCCGAACTGTTCTATGGCTTGCGCAAACCACTGGCTGGAAGCCTGGAGCTGGACGGGCAGCCGTGGGCACCGCAATCACCGCGTCAGGCCATTGCCGGTGGGGTATTCATAGCCAGTGACGACCGCGCGCGAGGTTCGCTGGTGCCAGGCTTTTCGCTGGCCAGAACCCTGACGCTGCCATTTCTGCCGCGTTTCAGTCGGGGCGGGTTCATCCGCCAGGGCAAGGAGCGCGAGGCGGTGCAGGACCAGGTGCAGTCCCTGGGGATCAAGTGCGCTGGCGTCGATGTGCCGATGGAAACCCTTTCCGGTGGCAATCAGCAGAAGGTCGTGCTGGCGCGCTGGCTGTTAGGCAACGGCCGTCTAATGATTCTCGACGAACCCTTCCAGGGCGTGGATATCCGCGCCCGCCGCGAAATCGGTACACGCATCCGCGCCAGTGCCTCACAGCGCGCGACGCTGGTGATTTGCACCGACCCCGACGAGGCACTGGAAATAGCCGATCGCATTCTGGTGGTCCGCGACGGCTGTGTGGTCGCCGAATACCCGCGCGCCGGCCTGCAACGCGACGAACTGCTTGCGCAACTGGCGGGCGTTACGCCGCAGCCTGCCGCCCGGCCTTTACTGCCTCAAGGAGCCACGCTTGTCTGATTCCTTTCCTTTCATAGCCCGGAAACCGCCTCGTGGCGACGCCATTCTGCGCTTCATCGTCCATTACGGCTTGCTGTTGGTGCTGGCGCTGGTCCTGCTGCTGTTTTCCATCGTCGAGCCAGCGTTTCTGCGGGTTGGCAATCTGTTCATCATCCTTCAGTCGGTATCCATCGTGGCGCTGCTGGCACTGGGGGTGACGCTGAGCATGTCGGTCGGCGGGCTTGATCTTTCGATCGGTGCGGTGGCCGCCATGAGTGTGATGTGCGCCAGCTACGTGATGGTGGTGCTCGATTGGGGGCCGCTGCCGGCCATTTTCATCAGCCTGGCTTGTGGTGCGCTGGTGGGCCTGTTCAATGGCTTTTTGATCGTGCGTATGGGCATACCGGACATTCTGGCCACGCTGGGCAGCATGTTCCTGATCATCGGCGTGCAGCTGATTCCCACCGGCGGACGTTCAATTGCGGTAGGCATGACCTTGCCTGATGGCGATGAAGCCAGCGGCAGTTTCAGCGCCGGATTTCTCGCGCTGGGCCGCGCCAGGCTGTGGGATACCGTGCCGGTTCCGGTGCTGATCATGGCCGTCATGGCGCTGCTGGTCTGGGGGTTTCTGGAACTGACCCGCTTTGGCCGGGTGTTCTACGCCATCGGTGGCAACGAACGCGCGGCGCGTCTGGCCGGGGCCCCGGTGGAAAAATACAAGCTGATGGCCAAAGGCCACGGCTCCAACGCTAATTTCTTTCGGTTTGAGGACAAGGCTGGCGCAGAGCAGGTAAGCCTGCACGCCGAGCGCAATCTGGACACCGATATCGAGATAGATGAGAGCCACACCGTCGGAGGTAATCGGAGCATTAAAGTGGAGGGCATGCACTCCGAAACTATCAAGCTGGAGACAAGCATCGCCGTCCAGGAAGGCTCGTATTTTGTGACAGTCGACAAGGGTGAAGTAAAAATAAAGTCGGCCACATCCATCTAGTCATGAACGCTGATGGGACGATTACGCTGTCCGGCATCACAGTAAATATAGACGGCACTACCAAAATCAACTTAAACAAGTAAGCGACCGACAGGAGTAGCCGCATGCGCCAACGAACAGATGGACGTACTAGTTTTTACGATCGCCTTTCAGAAAACCGCATTCGTGAGGAAAAACGTCTGGAAGCAGAGCGTTTGGCGCAAGAAGCCCTTGATGCCGTTCCAGTACCTGAACGCTTTCATACCAATGAGCTGAGTTTTATTCGCCCCCAAGGCTTCAAGGATAAGACCTTTCATGTCTTCACGCTGACCGATATCGGACCTAGCCCTTTATCTGTTGTAATCGGACGAACTCCCGTTGAGGCTGACTCTGATCTAGAGACTATGTCTCAGATGCTATTAGAGGATCTAAAAAAAGCATTATCTCATCTAGAGTGGGTCGAAGCACTGTGTCCAGCTGAAGTTGCCGGTGTAGAGGCACGGCGTGTTGAATTCAAATGGCGGCAACAAGGACTCCCCGTACACCAGCTGCAATTGATTTTCCTTCATAAAGATGAGCAAGGACATCCGCTGTTGATGCAAATTACGGCGACCAGCAATCATCCGAGCGGGATGACCCCGGAAGAAAGGACCACATTCTATTCCGTGATCGAGACATTGCAGCTACGTTATAGTCCCTTGACACGTGAGGCGATGGAGCAAGTATGAGCGCCGCCGCACGCCTAAACGATCCAATTGAGCACACTGGGTCGCTGACAGGATTACTTGCAGGGTTTGCTATCGGCGCTATTGGAGCAGCGTTGATAGTCGGCACAGGCGGATTGGCTGCCGTTGCGATAGTCGGCGCGGCAGCAGCAACTGGGGCAGGCATAGGACAACTGGTAGGAAGCATGTCGTTCTGTAGCCACCAAACTGGCCAAATTATAAGTGGCTCCAGTAACGTGAATATCAATGGCAAGGCGGCAGCAAGAGCGCATGTTGATAAGGCGAGCTGCGATGATCATGGGCCCGGCCCAAAAGTTTTAGCACAAGGTAGCAGCACTGTTTACATCAATGGTTATCCAGCAGCTCGCGTAAACGACCGCACTGAATGTGATGCAAAGATTAGTGCTGGATCGAATAATGTCTTTATTGGCGGTGAAACGGAGACCACTGACCCTATAAGTCCTGAAGTGCCGGTACTGCTTGAGCGAGGTATATTACTCATTGGCCTCGCAAGTGCTTTTGTGCTGGCAAGCCCAGCTGTTGTGATTGCAGGATTTGTAGGTGGTATCGCTGGCGGGACAATTGGCAACTGGGCTGGCGGGAAACTGTTCGGTGAAGGGTCGGATAGGCAGAAGCTTATGGCCTTCGGTGGTGCCTTGCTGGGCGGCCGCTTAGGTGCTAAAGGCGGGAAGTGGTTTGATGTTCGTTATGAGGTTAAGGTTCACGGCTTGGGTTCGAGCTTAGGTAATATTAAAGTAAAACCCAGGACTGCAAATGAGAAACTTTCCTCATCATCAAATGAGAAAGTTTCCGTACCGTCGAGTACAAATTACAGCCGTGGAAAATTCAGAAAAAATGTACGCAAGACAGTATGGGAAAATGCCGAAAAGGAAAGTCCTGACGGCATAGTCAGAGATCCACTGCTTGAAAAACCTATGAAATTCGATGAACCTTGGGATATGGGACACAAGCCCTGTTTCGAGCACTGGAAACACGTACGTAGCGCAGAAGCCAGAGGTATCAGTAGAAAGGAATTTCTAGACGAGTATAATAAAGTAGAGCATTACCGGCCCGAGCTGCCGTCTTCCAACAGAAGTCATAAAGGCGAGCTCGAAACTGATGATTACTATGGATACTAAATGAAAAAGCCTCCCAGCCCTCAGCTAAAAACAGTAGCAAAGCATATCCTCAAATTTTTTGGCGGTACGCCAACTGTTCATGCGTACTACGATGACTCTAGGGTTAGGTCGATGTCTATTGTCACTACGTTCGATACTATAGAGCCAGGTATCAAATCAATAGGCACTATCGGACTATCGGAAATACCACTAGTAGATGAAGATGGTACAGAATTTATAACCCGCATCGAGCTTTGCTCTGCTGTTCCAACAATTTTTGAAGCTTGGGAGAATGTGATAGCATCAGCAGCTTTCTTCATCGAGCAACGAAGAAAGCCTGTTGTTCCGGGTGCAGTATTGGAAAACGTTGTTAATCAATACTTTCCAAAAACCAAGATGCCGCACTTATATTTCTCCATACCTTTCTTATGGAACGATGGCCATTTTGAAGAGTTGATTTTCGATAGGGTTAAAATTAACTGGTTACAATGTTTTTCCATTTATGAAGTTGAAAAAGAATTTATAGATAAAAATGGCAGTGATGCGTTTGAGGATCTACTTTCCATACAAGAGACTGATATTTTCGATATGGAGCGTGAGCATATCAGTTTACCTTGCTAGAATGCGGCCTGAAAAATATTTGAAATACTCCACTCTTACTTCTTGACTGTAGTGATGGGGCTGAAGAGATAAGTGCCTAAGATATCCTCCTGAAAATTGGAGGAAAAGTCGAATTGAGCATTTGTAATATAAGCAACTATCAGTCCGCGCGGCAGTCGCCGCGCGAGAGTCTTCTACTAGTGTGCTGTTTTCGAAATAACTTATTTTTCTTGCGCAGCTTCAAGCTGCCTCATTCGAACGTTGAATTTTGCTCAGAATCTCCTCTCCCTTAGGGAAGGTCTGAAGTAGCCGGATGTTTTCCGGCTACCGAGTCCTCAGCACTTTTCAAAAAACGATGCATGTCGAAATTTGCTCAATTATCTTCGCTTTTTAGCTCTTTCGGCCGCTGCAAAGCCTTTTGCGGTAACCATTTCCTGCATTACACGCGCACCTCTCCTGCGCTCGCCAACAAATGTCGACGGGCCATCCACAGGTTTGACAGGGCGAACAACGTCACCATCTGCGCGGTGTTCTTGGCCAAGCCCCGAAAGCGCACTTTTTCATAGCCAAACTGGCGTTTGATGACCCGAAACGGATGCTCGACCTTGGCGCGAACCTGGGCCTTGGCCTTCTCGATTTTGCGGATCGCCTTGTACAAAATACTGCGTTTTCCGTGCTTTTTGTAAGTGCTGTGGCGGGCGGCAATCTGCCAAATGACCTTGCGCCCAGCGTGTTCTTCGCGCTTCTCGACCCCGGTGTAACCTGCGTCGGCGCAGACTACGTTTTCCTCGCCGTGCAGCAGTTTGGCAATCGAGCGAGGACGTCCGGTTTTAGGCATGGCTTGAGGGCTATTCAGACAAGGGAGTGAAAGTTTAATTTATTTTGTCTACACCCTCTTAGCGTTCCAAACTTACTGGGTCGGCTGAGCATTGCGTAACGCCATGAACGTTGTGATGGAGCGTTCCAACTCGGCCACGGAGGCAAAGCTGCCGTCGCGCAAGTACACGGTGATGTCTCGAAAGAAGCGCTCAACCATTTCCATCCAGGAGCTGAGGTTGGTGTGAAATGAATATGAAAACGTGGATGATTCGTCAGCCAAGCTTGCACTGCGGCATGCTTGTGGGTGGCGTAGTTATCGGCGATCAGATGGAGCTGGAGGTGCTTGGGCGTTTCTTTATTGATCTTCTTGAGAAACGCCAGTCACTCTTGATGCTGTTGCTAACGCAAGCCTTGTCCGATGGAGCCAGATAAAGCCCGATCACATCCCAGAATTTCTCCTCAAACTGCGTATCGTTTGACAACTTGAATGTCAAACCAGTTGTTGAGCATTGGAATGAGCAAGGTTACAATTCGACTAGGGCGGCGAGGAACGACTTTTATAATAATACCAAAGAGCTTAGTTTAAAGCTAAAAGTTGAGAGCAGTAGGCAAGGCGGTGTAATGTCCGCGAGCGGTGTTAGGTACAGGCAGGATGTAGGGCCGGATTATAACTAGTGGGGGATATGTCGTGATTACGGAAGATGATTTGCTTGAAGAGTTTGTTGATGTAAACAGGGTTCGCTCTGATGTATTTTTCTTTCAGGATAAAATGCGGACATATACATACAATTATTGGTTGCAGTCGTCGAGCGTTCAAGATTTGCTTGTCGTTTCTGAAAATTTAAAAAATGACTCGTTTGCTATTGAAACTATTGATTCTGCACCTTCTGGCTTGGCTTTAGATAAACCTACCATTTACAAACTTAAAAAGATTTTAACGGTTTTACTCATGGTATCGCAGTTCCGTCTGAATATCATGGGTATTTAAAAGATACTGACAGTATTGATCGTAGGTGTTTATTCTTATGCTTGCCAATCTTCAGGTGTGAGTTTTCAGGGAATGAAAGTCCTGAAGAGTTTAGAGAGCTGCGTCTGCATTACAATCCTACACTCGACTGGGAGAGAGATAAACATCCGAAAATTCGTGTGTACTTTGACAATCCTAAAACGGGTGCCGGGGTAGTTGAGGGTGGAGTTTTTTTTCGATTAAACGCGCTTTTCAATGAAATCAATAATCTTAATGGGATCAGTAACGGTTTTATTGAGGTTGCAAATTGGATGGGTGCAGTAATTGAAATACTTTCCCCTGAGCATGATAAATATTTGTTAATACGCAATAGGGAGGATGAGGAAGAAATATCTAAAGCCGATTTAATACTTCTGGTTAATGATTTTTGCTGTTCCTGATTTTAAATTATGGGCGGCAAGGGCCAGTATACGCGACCGCTCTGATCTGATCTGATGAACTTGTGCTACGGCGGTGATGCATCCGTAATCAAGGAGCGTATTGATCGGGCAGTATTGGCGCTGATACGATTTCGACCCCTCCGCAAAATCCATTGTATCCGCGCCACAAACCCTACCTAGCAAAAAATGAGGATTGCGTTTGGCGAGGCATCTCTGGCGTGCAAATAATGAAGGATAAGGAATATGCCTAACATAGAAGACTTGAAAGAAAAATACAAGGCGTATTATGATCTTGATAGTGGCTCGAAAGAAGCACTAAAGTCCATAGAGAGAAAGCTGGTTATTGAGCTTCCTCTCGACTTTAAAGAAATCGCTTTGTTTTACAATGGTGGCCTTCTCGGAGGTATCAGTCATCATGCAATTTCAAATGAAGCAAATTCGTTAAATATAGTTGACGAAACGCTGCGCCTTAAAAAATCAATAAGCCTGGCTTCTGAGTATATCGTTCTGGCCGAACCGCCTGAAAGTATTATAGTGTTAGATGTTTCAAACATCCCCGCCGTGATATGGTGTGACTCGATTGATGCTGAAAATATAAACACAAAAAAATTCGGTACGCCGCCCGACTCTTGGGAGAGCTATGCAAGCTTTTTCTCCTATTTATTGGGCCGTGAAGAGTCAGGAGATTATTAGCAATGATGCTTAATGGCCGGTGTCGAGGTCGCCTCAGCGCTAAACCTGATCAACAAACTCTATGGTGCAGAGCGTGATCTGAAGGGTACATGTGACGATGACCGAAAACCGGCCGTCATGAACTGAGTCTGCGAGTGCTGGCTAAGTTAAAAAGCTGGATGGAAAAGACGCAGCCACACGTTGCGGCTCAGAACACCTTGGGCAAGGCCATCGGCTATCTGGCGAGTAACCGGAAGAAGTTGGAACGGTAGGGCGAGGAAGGCTATTTGCCGATCGACAACAAATCCGCTGAGCGTGTGATCAGACCCTTCGTGATCGGAAGAGAGAACTGGTTGTTTAGCGACAGGCGGCAAAGGCGCGACGGCCAGTGCTCAACTTTACAGCTTGGTCGAGACGGCTAAAGCCAACGGCCAAGAGCCCTATGCGTGGCGGCGCCACGCATTAGAACGGCCACCACTGGCGACGTCGGGTAATCCACGATGATACTTCTAAGCGCGCCGACCGTCTTTGTCTAGGAGGGTTTATGGAGCGGTTAGGGAAGGTCTGAAGTAGCCGGATGTTTTCCGGCTACCGAGTCCTCAGCACTTTTCAAAAAACGATGCATGTCGAAATTTGCTCAATTATCTTCGCTTTTCAGCTCTTTCGGCCGCTGCAAAGCCTTTTGCGGTAACCATTTCCTGCATTACACGCGCACCTCTCCTGCGCTCGCCAACAAATGTCGGCGGGCCATCCACAGGTTTGACAGGGCGAACAACGTCACCATCTGCGCGGTGTTCTTGGCCAAGCCCCGAAAGCGCACTTTTTCATAGCCAAACTGGCGTTTGATGACCCGAAACGGATGCTCGACCTTGGCGCGAACCTGAGCCTTGGCCTTCTCGATTTTGCGGATCGCCTTGTACAAAACACTGCGTTTTCCGTGCTTTTTGTAAGTGCTGCGGCGGGCGGCAATCTGCCAAATGACCTTGCGCCCAGCATGTTCTTCGCGCTTCTCAACCCCGGTGTAACCTGCGTCGGCGCAGACTACGTTTTCCTCGCCGTGTAGCAGTTTGGCAACCTGCGTGACGTCTGCCACATTGGCCGCTGTTACTACCACGCTGTGCACCAGGCCTGACTCGTCGTCGGCGCCGATGTGAGCCTTGGCGCCGAAATAGTACTGGTTACCTTTCTTGGTTTGATGCATCTCAGGATCGCGTTTGCCATCCTTGTTCTTGGTCGAACTGGGCGCGTGGATCAGCGTGGCATCGACGATGGTGCCTTGACGCAACGACAAGCCACGGTCGCCCAGATAACCATTAATTACGCCGAGAATCCCGGTCGCCAACTCGTGCTTTTCCAGCAGATGACGGAAGTTGAGAATCGTGGTTTCGTCTGGAATGCGCTCCAGGCTCAGGCCTGAAAACTGACGCAGGATGGTCGTCTCATACAGCGCTTCTTCCATCGCCGGATCGCTGTAGCCGAACCAGTTCTGCATCAGATGAACACGCAGCATCGCCATCAGTGGGTAGGCGGGCCGGCCACCTTCTCCTTTTGGATAATAGGGCTCAATCAGGGCAATCAAACCTTTCCAGGGCACCACCTGATCCATCTCGATCAGGAACAATTCCTTACGGGTCTGCTTGCGCTTGCCGGCATACTCGGCGTCGGCGAAGGTCATCTGTTTCATCATCGAAAAGCTCGGCGACTGGTGTCCGGAGATTTTGCCAAATTAGGAAGTCTTTTTCAGAGTTTCCTTAGAGGGTGTAGACAAAATAAATTAAACTTTCACTCCCTTGTCTGAATAGCCCTCAAGCCATGCCTAAAACCGGACGTCCTCGCTCGATTGCCGCCGAGCACTATCCCGTGCTGGTGAAACTCGCTCATGCACAGCCCTATTCCAGCCAGGCCGAATTGGCGCTCGTATTCTTCGCCGAAACCGGTATCACTGCGCATCCCGACACCTTTGCAAAAGCGTTGAAAATGGCAGGGATTACGCGTGTAAAGCAGCGGGCCAAGGGAAGTTTTCAGTCACCTGAACCTAATAAAGCCTATGGCTACAATGAAAGAACGCGCTGACAGCCCGTCAGCAGCGATCCTGGATTCACAGTCGACCCGCAGTTCTCCTCAAGGCGGTGACAGCGGCTACGACGCGGGCAAAAAAGTGAAGGGGCGTAAACGAAGTCTGATTGTCGATACATTGGGCCTGCTGCTGGCTGTCAGTATCAGTGCTGCAAGCGTGCAGGATCGTGACGCGGCGGATGATGCGGTGGCGTACTCGAAGGAAAAATATCCGTCACTGAGCACGCTTTTTGTTGATAGTGCGTACGCAGGAAAATGGGCACAGCGCACCCATCAACTGCACGCTATCGATGTTCAAGTGATCCGTGGCCCGAATAACAGAAGAACAGGGCAATGGCACTCTGAACAAGGCGATCTATTTTCCGTGGAGCCTGTTCAGACTGGATTTGTGGTCATGCCCAAGCGATGGGTAGTGGAGCGAACTCATGCCTGGAATGAGAGAGCTCGGCGACTGATCATGCATCATGATCGCCTTTTTGCGGTAAGCGAGGCATGGGTTTGGTTGGCCGAGGCTCGAATACTCGCGCGCCGACTCACTACATGATTTTGTCTACACCCTCTTAGGGACGATTACTGCTGCGCGGCGACCTGCAGTTCAGCGCGACGGCCAGGTATCGCGGCAATCAATTCTTGCGTGTAGGTGGCTTCAGGCCGTTCGAAAACGTCGCTGGCCGGACCTTGTTCAATGGTCTTGCCCTGCTTGAGCACCAGAACCTGGTGGGCAACGCTGGCGACGACTGCCAGGTCGTGGGACACCAATACGTAGGCGATTCCGGATTCAGATTGCAGTTCGACCAGCAAGTCGAGAATCTGCGCCTGCACCGATACGTCCAGCGCCGAAACCGGCTCATCGAGCAGTAGCAGATCCGGTTGCAGGGCCAGCGCTCTGGCAATCGCTACGCGCTGACGCTGTCCACCGGAAAGCTCACGGGGCAGCCGGTCCAGGTACGCTACGGGCAAGTGCACTCGCTCGATCAACTGGCGTGCGGCCTGTTCCAGTTCGCGGCCTTTGAGCAGGCCGAACGAGACCAGTGGTTCGACGATGCTCTCAAATAGCGTGAAGCGTGGATCAAGGGCCGCGAACGGGTTTTGCTGGACCAACTGGATGCGTCGCCGTAGCGGTCTGAACTCGCGCCAGCCCAGGTCGGTGACATCCTGGCCGTCCAGCTGCACTCGTCCGTGGGTGGGTTTTTCCAGACCCAGTGCGATGCGCAACGCAGTACTTTTACCAGAGCCGGACTCGCCGACGATGGCCAGGGTCTGGCCGGGATACACCTTGAAGTTGACGTCTTGCAGCGCCTGGAAGTCGGCGTCTTCGCCTTTCACGTAGGGCAGGCGATAGGTTTTGCCGATGTTGCTCAGGGTCAGCAGAGGTGTGTCGCTGCTCGCGACCGGTCGCACTGTTGCCGGGCTCTTGCGCTGGCCGAAAGCCGGTGCTGCGGCGATCAGTGCGCGGGTATAGGCATGGCGAGGCGCGATGAGTATCTGTTGCGGAGGGCCTTGTTCGACCAGCTCGCCCTTGTTCATCACTAGCACACGGTCAGCACGATCGGCAGCCACGCCGAGATCGTGGGTAATGATCAGCAGGGAAATGCCGCGCTCGGCCACCAGGCGTTGCAGGTGATCAAGGATCTTGCGCTGCACTGTCACGTCCAGAGCGCTGGTGGGCTCATCGGCGATGATCAGGCGAGGATTGCCCGCCAACGCGATGGCGATCAGCACGCGCTGGCGCATGCCACCGGATAGCTCGTGCGGGTACTGGCGGGCGCGCAATACCGGCTTGTCCAGACCGACCTGTTGCAGCAACTCCAGCACATCGGCATCCACCGCCGGGTAACGTCGGCCGTGGGCCTGAATCAGTGCTTCGGCAATTTGCCGGCCGATGCGCAGGGTAGGGTTGAGGCCGACCATCGGGTCTTGCGGCACCAGACCGATCACGCTGCCGCGAACCCGACGTTTTTCTCGCTCGCAAGCGTGGCTCAGGCCGTGACCATCGACGTGCAGCTCGCCGCCTGTGATGGTCGCGTTGTCTGGCAACAGGCCGAGTATGGCGTTGGCCAGGGTCGACTTGCCGGAGCCGGATTCGCCGACAATCGCCACGGTTTCGCCCCTGGCCACCTGAAACGAGACGCCGCGCACGGCCTGGTTGGTCTGGCCGTCGAAGCGGTAGGCGACACTCAGATGACGAATGTCGATCAGTTGAGCGGTATCGGTCATCGTTGAGTCTCTTCCAGAGTGCGGGCGATATGGTTGAAGCTGAACACCACGCCGACCACGAACAGGCCCGGCAACAGCGACACCCAGGGCGCGGTCATCAGGAAGTGACGACCGTTGGCGATCAGCGTGCCCCATTCGGCAGCCGGTGGTTCGGCACCGAAGCCGAGGAAACTCAGCCCGGCAGTCGCCAGAATCGCTGCACCGAAATCCAGTGTGGCAAGCACCGCCACCGGGCCCCAAGCGTTGGGCAGAATGTGGCGCAGCAGGGTTCGGGTCCAACTGGCACCGCCCAGACGCGCCGCTTCGACGTAAGGCAGGGTCTTGACCCGCAGCACCTCGGCACGGGTGGTGCGGGCGAAGCCGGGGATGATCCCTACACCCACCGCGATGGCCACCGGAATGGTGCCGAAACCGATGGCGGTGACAATCGCCAGCGCCAGTAACAGGCCGGGCAGGGCCAGCAATACATCGATCAGGCGCATGATCACTGCATCGATGCGCCCGCCCGCAAAACCGGAAATCACCCCCAGGCTCAGGCCACCGGCCATGGCGATGCCCACCGCCAGCAATGCGGCTTGTACCGAAAGGCTCGATCCGTGTACCACGCGGGTGTAGAGATCACGGCCCAGTTCGTCGGTGCCGAACCAGTGCGCGGCATTTGGCGCGGTGAGCTTGTCGCTGGGCGAGGTGGCGTAAGGCGCGTAGCTGCTCAGCAGGTTGGGTGCCAGCGCGGCCAGTAATGCAAAGGCGACCATTGCCACCGCGAGCAGAAACCCCGGACGACGCAGCAGGGGCTTGGCGGCCTCTACGGCGCGACTCAGGTTGCTACGCCGCCGCCATTGCGCGGCGGGGGCGGTTTTGCCGGAAAGGCTTTGACTGGAATCAACAAGGCGGGTCAGGCGCGCAAGGCGGTTGTCGAAGATAGTCATGGCGTCAGGAGACCTTTGGCGTGTGGGCGATGCGCGGATCCAGCGCGGGGTACAGCAGGTCAACGATCAGATTGACCACGACGAACGCAGCTGCCGAGACCGCAACAATGGCCAGCACCACCGGAATGTCCTGGCGCAGCACGGCCTCCTGGGCAAGACGACCGACCCCGGAGCGGGCGAAAATGGTTTCCACCAGCACGGCACCGGACACGGTGTTGCCCACTTGCAGACCGATCAGCGTCAACAGCGGTAAGGCAGCGTTCTTGAACGCATGGCGGGCCTGAACCTGGGCGCGAGTGAGGCCCTTGGCGTAGGCGGTAATGATGTAGGGTTCTTTCCAGACGCCCTGAAAGCCGCGTTGTAAAACCTGCGCGTACACTGCAGCACTGGGGATCGCCAGTGTGACAGCGGGCAATATCAAGCTGGAAAAACCCTGATTGCCGGTTGCTGGAAACCAGCCAAGGCTGAATGCGAACAGCTGAATGAACAACAGGCCCATCCAGAATACCGGCACTGAAAAACCCAGCGACGGCAGCCGGGACAAAACGACCTTCAACGGCTGCCAGCGCACGTAGGCAGTGAGATAAGCCAGCCCGACGCCACCGATCAGCGACAGAACAATGGCCAGCCCCGCCAGGCTCAGGGTTTGCGGCAAACGTTCGACCAGCAGTTCTGAAACCGGACGATTGAGTGTCAGCGAATTGCCGAAGTCACCCTGAACAGCGCCCCACAGCAGGTCGACATATTGCTCGAAGACGCCTCGGTCCAGCCCGTAATAGAGCTTGGCTTGCGCCAGGTCCTGCGCGGACAGGGAGTCGATTTCGACACCCGAGGCGCTGAGCATGATCGACAAGGTATCGCCGGGCAGCAGATACAGAATGAAGTAGGTGATGCTGTAAGCACCCCAGAGTACCAGCAGCGCCTGGGCGATCCGGCTGAGGATATAACGGCTCATGGCGTGGCGATCTCGATGTCGTTGAACAGCGCAAAGCCTTCCGCCGTCCAGTGGAAGTTACGCACGTTTTTCGCCGTGGCGGCTTGCCAGACCCGCTCGTAGACCGGAAATGCCGAACCTTCATCGATCAGCAAGTCCTGCAGGTCGCCATAGGCTTTTGCGCGTTGTTCGCTGCGCGTGGCGGTCAGCCCGGCGTCAAAAAGTTCCAGGGCTTTGGGCAGTGTTTGCGGCGCGTAAAGGTTGGTCGCCAATGTCGAACTGTTGGCGCTACGCGGGTCGATGATGGTCTGCAGGATGATCGGGTCGGCGCGGGTCATGTAGGTGGACGTCAGGTCATAATTGCCTGCCGCATTGGCAGCTGCCCATTCGGCGGTGGTCACCACGTTGAGCTTGAGCTCGATACCCACTTTGCGCAGCTGATCCTGAATCAGCACATCACCAGCGGTTTCAGGGGGGGACAGGTTGTAGGCCAGCTTCAGTCGTTTGCCGTCCTTGTACCGATAGCCGTCGGCGTTCTTCTGCCAGCCGGCTTCGTCGAGCAAACGCTCTGCACCCTGAGGGTCATAGGCCAGTCTGTCGGCCTGATTCTTGTAAAACGGCGTGGTAACGTCGTAGATACCCGACACCACCGGAAATTGCGGGTTGTAGACAGTGGCGGCGTAGGTCTTGCGGTCGATGGCTTTTTGTAGCGCCAGACGCACATTGCGGTCAGCGAGGATGCGATTGCCGCGCGTGTTGGGGTACATGTTCAGGGCCGGCCCTGGCAGCGAGCGGCTCTGGATAGTCGCGCCCCTGGATTTGAACAGGTTCAGGTCCACTTCGGAAAACGGGTTGCGTGGCCAGAGGATATCGACCTGGCCTTGAACGAACTGGCCATTGCGCACGCTCTCTTCCGGAACGTAACTGATCTCGACCGCATCCAGATGCGCCTCGCCCCTGTTCTGCGCATTGGCCGATGGCCAGGCATAGCCCTTGCGTTTGATCAGGCGCAAACCCCTTTCAGGGGTGTAGCGCTCCAGCACGAATGGCCCGGTGCCGATGATTGCACCCAGCGAGCGTTCCTTGACGCTGAGTGTGTAGGACTCCGGGGCAAGAATGGCGAGGTTGGTGGTTGAGGTGGCTTGCAGAAAGCCCGCATTTGGCGTGGCCAGCACCAGTTTGACAGTGAAATCGTCGACGACTTCGGCGTGGTCGTAACCCTTCAGGTAGGTCGCGCCAAAGGTTGCAGGCAATTGCGCGGCAAACGCTTTATTGCTGTCGTAGGCGGTCTTCACGGCCTGTGCGTCGAAGCGCGTGCCATTGCTGAACGTCACATCCTTGCGCAAGTGGAAGGTGTACTCCAGCGCGTTTTCACTGACGTCCCAGCGTTCTGCCAGCCAGGGAATGATAGTGCCGGTCTGTGGGTTCTGATCGGTCAGCGACTCGGCGACATTACGCAGCACCACGCGGTGCTCCAGCCAATACACCTGGAACGGATCAAGGCTGACCAGCGTGGTGTTGTCTCTGAAGAAAGCGACTTTGAGCGCCTTGCTTGCCTGGCATTCTTGGCCAGAGGGCGAGCAGCCGAGCAGGGTGAGGGCAGTAATGACGGCGAATAACAGGCGTGCAAGAAGAGGGCGCACGGTCATCGCGCTGTCCTCCGATATACGAATCTGTAGGCGAAAGTCGAAGGTTGAGTGCGGTGCATGGAAAAGTCCTCTTCAAGTCGAGCGCAGCGATCAGGCTGGTTTTAAGACCGTATTCTTATGTAAGGAGGCTGTAAAAGTATTTTTTCTTATAAGCTAATATAGGTTTTTATGATTTATTTGATAATTTATTATGCTTTATATGTATTTTATGGTGCCTGGTTAATGTCTGCTGTGCAGGTTCGCAGCGATTCCAGGGAGAAGCGGGGTGGAACCTGTTCTTTCCCGATCGCCACACATTGCTGATTTTGCGGGTGAGTCAGCCCGCAGCCAGAAAACCTCGGAGGATCAGCATATGGTGGGGATCAATAGAGCGGGGACCATCGGGCGCTTATATTGCCGGGCACTCAGACCACGAGCCTGCATCAGGGCGCGCACGCGAATCCAGCAGCGGCGCCAACTCTTCGAACAGTCCGCAGGTGCCGCCGCCCCCGTCAGAGGCTTCCGCTTCGCAGGCGCGAGATCGGCGTGAGAGGCTTTTGCGATCCAGACCGCTGTCGCGCGAAACCAGGGAGTGGCTGGAGCAGGGCATGCCGCCAACGGCGGAGGCTGAAGTGCGTAGCAGACCGCATGGGTCTGCCGATGCCGCAGCGCCGCATGCACCTGCTGAGACAAGACCCAGGCCGCAGCACGCAGGGGTGATGGCACACGCTACATAGCATCGTTCAGCAATTGGTCAGCGCGGGCGCTGATCTTGCCCATACTCGTACCACGCTGCGCAATATCATAAGAGGCGAAGAGATGGCTCTTTCTAGAGCCGAACAGAGCATTTTGCGCGAGCATTTCCCTAACATGATTGCGACTGGAATCAACCCCCATTCAGAGCTCGCTATCGAGCTCCGTGATGCGCTCCGTAGAGCGGATCGCCAACAGGCAGCGTCAACTCCAGCAAGGACACCGACGCGGTCCCCGGCGGCACCCACCCCTACGCAATCATCATCGAGTAGCAGCCAGCGTTCATTATTTGGTCGGTTCGCCCGGCTGATGACGCCTGATCAGAGACGTTCGTCAAACGCATCGACCTCTCAGACACCGGTAGACAGAAGCCCGCCACGCGTCAATCAGGTACCCATACGCCCCGACAGGGCTGCGATGCGTAATCGTGGCAATAACCAGGCCGCCGCAGCCTTGCAGGGATTGGTTCAACAAGGGGTCAATCTGGAAGACCTGCGCACGGCGCTTGAAAGACATCTATTGCGGCACCAACCGATCCCCTTGGATATAGCGTACGCGTTGCAGAGCGTGGGCATTCCCTCAAGTGTTGACACGGCTGAGAGCCTTGTGGAAAGCCCGCTGATGGATTTGAGTGTTGCGCTGCACCGCGTGCTTGGGCCACGTCCCGTTAGTGCTCCGCCTCGCCCAGCCGTTCCGATGCATCCTCCAGCTGCCTCCAGGCGACCAGATGGCGCGCGTTCCAGCGCATTGCGGGTAATTCCGGAGCGGGAGGATTATGAAAATAATGTGGCTTACGGAATGCGCTTGCTTAACCTGAACCCGGGGGTTGGGGTAAGGAGGGTTGTTGCAGCCTTTATAACCGATCCGGCGGCCCGGCCGGCAGTTGTGGACGATATCCGCGCAGCCCGGGACCCTATAACCTCACAATTCAATCAACTGCGTACGGTCTCCAAGGCCGTTGCTGAATCCCAAAATCCGCCCTTCATGGACGCGGCACACCATCACCCGGACGATGCGACCCATTGCCTTTTTGGTGAACCATTGTCGCTGGAAAATCCTGATCGGCAGGTGATCGGCCTGGCGGGGAATCCGACGGACACGTCGGAGCTTTACAGTCAGCAGGGAAATAAGGAGCTGGCGTTCATGGATATGAAAAAACTTGCCCAATTCCTCGCAGGCAAGCCTGAGCATCCGATGAACAGACAACCGCTTGACGCCAGAACCATCGCTAACTACGCGTTTAGAATCGTGCCCTGATCACGCAGCCCCTGTAGGTCTGATTGCAGTGGATGGTTTGCGAACCGGCTTGATGCCGGTTCGTTCGTTTACAAGGTGACTCCCGCCGCGCCTGCCTTGCTCTTGAGCGCTGCTTCAAGGCGGTCAATGAACAGGCGCACCCTGTGAGGAACGCGCTGGCGTGTTGGCAGCACTGCCGTGACAGACAGCTGTTCGGGCATTGCATCTTCGAAGTCCACCTGCTGAAGGCTGCCTTCGTTGATTTCCTGTCGGACATCCCAATAGGTCAGCATGGCCAGTCCCATACCTTGTTTACATGCCGTGCGCACGGCCTCGACGCTGTTGGCAGAGAAGGGGCCCTGAGCGCGAATGGTGATGGGCTCGCCGTTTCTTGTGAACGGCCACCAGGGCATTGCGTGCAAGGCAATGCACGGGTGGTGTCTGAGTTCCTCCAGTAGCGTTGGTTTGCCGTGCCTCGCCAGGTAGTCTGGGCTTACACACACCACCCGTGGGTTGGGCGCCAGCGACCTGGCCACCAGTGCCGAGTCGCGTATCGTGGCAATCCGGATGGCGACATCGATTCCCAGTCCGGCGATGTCGACAATGCTGTCCGACAGCGTCAGGTCGATACTCAGTGCCGGGTTTTCCAGCATCAATGCGGGCAGCAGCGGCATGATGACTGTCTGACCAAACACACTCGGTGCCGTAACCCGCAAAACGCCACTGGCAGAGCCTGCATCAGCCTTCAGCGTGGTGCGGGCGGCCTCGCTTGCTTCCAGTATGGTTTTGGCATGAGGCAGAAAAACTTCGCCCTCTGGCGTCAGTGATACCGAGCGGGTTGTACGGTGAAACAGCCTGACGCCCAGGTCGTTTTCCAGCGCAGCCAGACGTCTGGAGATTGCCATCGGTGACAACCCGAGTCGACGCGCCGCTTCCGACAGGCTTCTGCTGGAAGCAATGGCGGCGAACACCTCTATATCAGATATTTGCACGGATTCTATCCATTTTCGTTAAAGCGCCTTATCTGCACGGCCGGGTTCCAATGGTCTTCGCCAGCCCTTACCGTTGCTACAGGTTCTGTCCATGACTGCGGGCAATTCGCAGGCGATCTGCACAGTGAGGGTTTGAAGTATGAGCGAGATAAACAAACACGTTACAGCCCCGTTCGACATGAGTCATTTCAAACTTAAGAACAGGTTTGCGGTGGCACCCATGACACGCGTGAGCGCGGACGAGCAGGGCAGTGCAACGCAGAACATGACGCGCTATTACGAGCGGTTCGCCAAGGGTGGTTTTGGCCTGATCATCACCGAGGGCAACTATACAGATCGCAGTTCTTCCCAAGGCTACCGCTTCCAGCCCGGGCTCACCGATGACGAGCAGGCTCAGGCATGGCGTGCCACGACCAATGCTGTGCACCGGCATGGCAGTGTCATGATTGCGCAGCTCATGCACGCAGGCGCACTCAGCCAGGCCAATCGCTTCGTCAGCGAGTCGGCGGGTCCTTCGGCCATTCGTCCCAAGGGCGAACAGATGGCGTTCTATTACGGCGCGGGCAGCTACCGGATTCCTCGGGCGATGACTGACAAGGATATTGCCGAGGTCATTGACGGGTTCGCCCACGCGGCGCAACTGGCGATTGGCACTGCAGGCTTTGACGGTGTCGAGATACATGGGGCGAACGGCTACCTGCTCGATCAGTTTCTGACCGATTACAGCAATCAACGCACCGATCAATGGGGCGGTGAGGTCGTACAGCGTCTGCGGCTGACGCTTGAGGTCATCGCCTCGGTGAAAAAGGTCGCCGGGCAGGCACCGGTGGGTGTGCGTCTTTCACAAGGCAAGGTCAACGACTTTCAACATAAATGGGCGGGGGGCGAGCGCGATGCCGAGATCATTTTCGCTACGCTGGCCGATGCCGGCGTCGATTACATCCATGTAACCGAACACGAAGCATGGCAGCCGGCCTTTGCCCAGGGTAAAGCCAGCCTGGTCGAACTGGCCCGACGCTACGCGCCAGGCGTTGCGCTGATCGCCAATGGCGGCCTGCACGATCCGCAAAAAGCCGACCAGGTGCTTCATCAGGGGGCGGACATCATCGCGGTGGGCAAGGGCGCGCTGGCCAATCCGGACCTGCCACAGCTGTTGCGTCAGGGCGAGCCACTCCGCGACTTCGATCCAGCCATTCTCGGGCCGATTGCCAACATCAAGGACAGCGAGCTGGCATTCAACGGGATGAATTGAACAGGTTTTCATAGGTGGGCTCGCTTCCGGTTCCAATCCTGCATTACCTTTGACTCTATCCTCCCTGGGGGGATAGAGTGCCGGTCTGAATTGTCCAGGCCAGAGCTCAAGCCATGAGTGAACACGACCACCCCCACGGCCATACGCACCTGTCCCACACAGCTGTTATAAAGCGCCTGAAACGGGCCGGCGGTCATTTGCGCAGCATCATCACCATGATCGAAGAAGGGCGCGAGTGTGTGGATATCGCCCAGCAGCTGCACGCGGTCGAGAAAGCGGTGTGCCAGGCCAAGCGTACGTTGATTCAGGATCATATCGATCACTGCCTTGAAAACACGCTCGGTTCACCTGCCAGGGGCGAGCGCGCACCACTGGAAGCCTTCAAGCAAATCACCAAATACCTCTAGGTCTCACATGCCCAACTTCGTCGAGCTGTTGCAGCAAGGCGGTTCGCACGCCTGGCTGTATTTCCCCAGTGCCATTCTGCTGGTAGCGTTGCACGGGCTGGAGCCCGGGCATTCAAAAACCATGATGGCGGCGTTCATTGTGGCCATTCGTGGCTCTGTGAAACAGGCCGTGATGCTCGGCGTCGCCGCTACCGTTTCGCACACCGCCGTCGTCTGGCTGGTGGCAATCGGCGGGATGTATCTGGGCCAGATCCTGATGTTCGGCTTGACCGGGGGGCTTATCCCTTGCCCAGCAGCCATCACCGTGTTGCTGCTGTGCCTGCAGGTGATGCAGGTCACACTGGGCGCGATGATGGTGATCTGTTTTAGCCTGGGTCTCGCCGTCACGCTGGTCACCGTTGGCGCTGCCGCCGCCATCGGTGCGCGAAAAGCCTCGAATCCCTGGCTCAGTGCAGCTGCTCGACGCGCACCTTACCTGTTCAGCGTCCTGATTATTTGTGTTGGGATGTATGTAGGGGTCAACGGCTGGATCAGCCTGCATTCGTGAGCTGGCCCGGTGCTTGAGCGTGGCCGCTATCACAAAAATAATTTGTGCATCTTTAAAATATATATTGATTTTTATTGGTATCGCCCGGCCTTAGCATGAGTGGAACTTGAATAAGTCGCCGGACAGCGAGCACGCTGTCAGGCTCACACGCCACCAAGAGCTGCAATCGGAGTCCTGATGAGTCTTTCTCCTTTCCACCTTGCAATCCCGGTTTATGATCTGGCCGCGACACGTGCCTTCTACGGTGAGGTGTTCGGTCTTTCCGAAGGGCGCTCCAGCGATCAGTGGGTCGACTTCGATTTCTACGGACACCAGTTGGTGATTCATGAACACCCGAAAACCGCCTCTCAAGAGAGTGTGCACAGCAACCCGGTAGACGGTCACGACGTTCCGGTTCCGCACTTCGGCATCATTCTGGAATGGGCTCAGTGGGAAGCTCTGGCCGAGCGCTTGAAATCCTTCGGCACCGAGTTCGTCATCGAACCCTACATTCGATTCAAGGGGCAGGTGGGTGAGCAGGCCACCATGTTCCTGTTCGATCCCTGCGGTAATGCGCTTGAGTTCAAGGCGTTCAAAGACATGAGTCAGCTGTTCGCAAAATAGTAAAAAGCCTGGCGCACACTATGTTGCGCCAGGCCTGCTAGAGCGGGCGCAGCGCTAACGAGTCAGAGCGTGTTCGTTGATCAGTTGGACCAGCGCGGTTACCGGTTCGGTCAGGCTGCGGCGAGCGCGATGTACCAGCCCGATATCGCGATGGAACGTATGCTCTGTCAAGTCGATAGAGCGCACACCGGCGTGCCATCTCTGCAGGGTTGCCGTTTCCGGAACCAATGCGACGCCGACGCCGTTGGCGACCAGTTTCATAATCGCATCCAGTTCATCGAGCTCGCAGACTTCGCGCAGCGAGACATGGGTCTGGCGCAGGAACCTATCGACCTGTCGGCCACCAAATGACGATCGATCGTAACGAATGAATGGATGAGCCGAAATCAGTTCGGCCCAGTCATCCCCCTGCATGTCAGCAGGCACGATAAGGCGATAGGGTTCACGGACCAGCGTTGTCCAGCGCAAGTCGCTTTGCAGTGAGAAGGGCGGGCGGATGATCGCTGCCATGTCGATCTCGCCAGCGTCCACCTGATTGACCAGGTCCATGGACAGGCCGGGAATGACGCGCGTCCTGCACGCGGAGAATTGCTGATGAAACCGAGCCAGCGCTTCCGGCAGAAAGGAGCGTTGTACAGAGGCAATTGCGCCGATGGTCACCAGCACGCTCGCGGGTAGCCCTACTGTCGTAGTGCCAAGGCTGCTGAACTGGCGCACCAGATCCTGACCTTGTAACAACACCTGCTGCCCCATGCGGTTGAGCTGGGCTGAACGTCCTTTTCGGTCGAACAGCTCGACGCCCAGTTCAGCTTCAAGGCGCTGCATCTGCGCACTGACAGCGGCCTGGGTGAGCCCGATCTTGCTGCCCGCCGCAGCGAACGTGCCTTCTCTTGCCACGGCGATAAACGTTTTCAGTTCTTTGATCATGGGCAAAGAATAATTGTATTTTTGCTAAAAATGCATTTGTTTATTTTGTTGTTGGCGGGTTGTCGCCGCTTCAGCGTCATAGGCGCCCGGGCGCTGCCTCAGACAAAAGGTACTCTTTCCTGGAACCAGGCAACGGCCTGGTTTTTGAATGCTTCGGCGGGCGGCGTTAACGGGTAGCGCTGATCGTAGGCCAGTACGATGCGCTGGGTGGGCAGCGTTTCGCGTATAGGGCGACACACCAAGGGCTGACCGTCGTAGCTGCGGTCGCCGAAGGGCCTGGTATAGGTCAGGGATACACCGAATCCGTTGGCGACGAGGCTGCGCTGAAACTCGAAGCTGTGGGTGCGCTGGAGGCTTTGAGGCGACAGTCCATGCATGTTGAACAGGTCCAGCACGTGCTGCCAGCTGTGGACCTGATCAGTAACTACCAGATTGCCTTCACTGAGTGCGTGCAGACTGACATCGGGCTCGTTTGCCAATGGGTGATCAGCCGCCAGCAGGGCATAGGCAGTCAGTTGACGCAACTCGATACACGCCATGTTTGCCGGCAGCCCCAGGTCGTAGGTCAGCGCCAGCTCCAGAGTACCTTCGGCGAGGCGCTTGCCCAGATAGTCGAAGCCGCCTTCGCGCATGTCGACCCTCACTCGCGGATGTTCCTGTTGCAGGCGCCTGAGGATCTGCGGCAGGCAATAGGGTGCCAGGTCCTCGTAACAACCCAGTACCAGCTCTCCGGAAAAGTCGTTGTTGTCGCTGCCCATGTCTGAAAACGTCCGGGCTTCGGCCAGAACCCGCTTGGCCTGTGCCATCACTGTGCGCCCGAAAGGCGTAAGCGATACGCCCAGTCCGCGTTGACGAACAAACAGCGGCTGACCAAAAAGCTGCTCGAGTTCGGTAATCGCCGTTGAAATTGACGGTTGGGAAACATGCAGCTCTTCGGCCGCCAACGTGAGATTGCTGTGTTTGGCGGCAGCGAGCGCATAACGGAGTTGTCGCAGACTGAACTTCATAAGAATTTCTTGGGTGATAAATCAATACATATTATTTTATCTTCGCTGAGTGTCATGAAATATTTGCCCCTTGCCCACATTTATTCTTCTTCGAGGGAGTTTCAGGCCATGACACAACATTCGTTTGCCCTCACGACAGAAGACATTGAGGCCTTTCAGCGCGATGGCGCAATTTGCCTGCGCGGCGTTTTCCGCGACTGGATCGGCACCATTGCCGACGGAATCGAGCGTAACCTCGCCGAGCCGGGTGCTTACGCCAGCCGTTACGTCGAGAAGGATGACAAACCGGGCGGCTTTTTCGACGACTATTGCAACTGGCAGCGGATTCCAGAGTTTCGCGCCATGGTCGAGGATTCACCGGCAGCGTCTGTCGCGGCTGCCGTGATGCGCTCCAGATCGGCACAGTTTTTTCATGATCATGTTCTGGTCAAGGAACCCGGCGCGCAGAAGGCCACGCCATGGCACCAGGACATCCCTTACTATTTTGTCGAAGGTATCCAGAACGTGAGCTTCTGGATCCCCGTGGACCCGGTGCGCGAGTCGACGCTGCGGCTGCTTGCCGGCTCACACCGTTGGGAGAAGGGCATAAAACCGGTGCACTGGGCCGATCAAAGCGATTTCTACAAAGATGCTGGCGGGTACCGCGCCGCGCCGGATCCAGATACTGATACCGAGCAAGGCCTGCAGGTACTGGAGTGGGAGATGCAGCCGGGCGACGCGGTGCTGTTCGATTTCCGTACCGTGCATGGTGCTAGAGGCAATGCGTCGGCTCAGCGCCGTCGTGTCTTGTCGCTGCGCTGGCTTGGCGACGATATACGTTACTTCGAGCGTCCAGGACGGACCTCTCCACCGTATCCAGGGCATGCGATGCAGACCGGTCAGAGACTGCGCGAAGATTGGTTCCCGACGATACATCAAGGAGCTTGAGTTTCATGTAGATGAAACAGGTTCGCCACTGATGTGACGAGCATTTGCACTGCCATAACCCTGTTCACTGTGTTGGAGCGTGCGATTGTGAAGATCAGAAAAAACCTTACCGCCACACTGATTGCTCTCGGGTTGTTTGCCGGCAGTGCTGCAAGCCAGGCCGCCGGTTGGTGCGAGTCGGGTAAACCGGTCAAATTTGCCGGGCTCAATTGGGAAAGCGGCATGTTGCTCACCGACATACTGCAGATATTGCTCAAGGACGGCTATGGCTGTGCGATCGATACATTGCCGGGCAACTCCATCACCATGGAAAGCGCCTTGAGCAATAACGACATTCAGGTACTGGCGGAGGAGTGGATCGGGCGAAGCGAGGTCTGGAACAAGGCGGCGGCCAGTGGGAAGGTAGTCGGTGTGGGGGCACCGATTATCGGGGCCACCGAAGGTTGGTATGTGCCACGTTATCTGGTCGAAGGCGATGCCAAACGCAACCTCAAGCCCAAGGCTCCCGATCTGAAGAAGATCGCCGACCTGACCCAGTACGTGGCGCTCTTCAAGGACCCGGAAGAACCGGACAAAGGCCGTTTCTACAATTGCCCGGCGGGTTGGACCTGCGAGTTGGAAAACAGCGAGATGCTTAAGAGCTATGGCCTGGAAGCCAGTTATACCAACTTCCGCCCAGGTACAGGCCCGGCGTTGGATGCTGCCGTTTTGTCGAGCTACAAGCGGGGCGAGCCCATTCTTTTCTACTACTGGTCGCCGACGCCGTTAATGGGACAAGTCGATCTGTTGAAGCTGGAAGAAAAGCCGGGCGTCGATAAGAAAATCAGCATTCAGGTAGGGCTTTCCAATGTCTTTCACGAGCAGGCGCCGGAATTGGTAGCCGTTCTGGAAAAGGTCAATCTGCCGATCGACCTGTTAAACCAGAACCTGGCCCGCATGAGCAAAGAGCGTATCGATTCACCCAAGCTGGCGAAGATATTCTTCAAGGAGCACCCGGAAATCTGGCACACCTGGGTCAGTGACGCGGCTGCCAAAAAGATCGAAGCAACGCTTTAAGGCAAGAAAGGGCATGGATGCCCTTTCTCTTATCGCCGCTGGAGTGCTTGCGTACGCCACCAGCGACCTGGCCGGGCTATTGGTCAGTCTGCCTAATCGATGATATCGGCCACACCCTGATCCTCCCCGAGAAATCCGCCGCTCTGGTGCTGCCACAGCCGCGCATAGGTACCGTTTCTGCCCAGCAGTTCGGCGTGAGTGCCTTGTTCGATGATGCGGCCATCGTCCATGACAATCAGCCGGTCCATGGCGGCAATCGTGGACAGACGGTGGGCGATGGCGATCACGGTCTTGCCCTGCATCATTTCATCGAGGCTTTCCTGGATTGCCACTTCGACTTCCGAGTCCAGCGCGCTGGTGGCCTCGTCCAGCAGCAGGATCGGCGCGTTCTTGAGCATCACCCGGGCAATCGCGACACGTTGACGCTGGCCGCCCGACAGCTTGATGCCACGCTCACCCACCAGAGTGTCGTAGCCGCTATTGCCTTGCTTGTCGCTCAGTTGGCTGATGAACCCATCGGCCTGGGCACTGGCCGCCGCGCTGTGGATTTGCGCATCAGTCGCGTCGGGACGGCCATAGGCGATGTTGTCGCGAATGGAACGGTGCAGCAGGGACGTGTCCTGAGTGACCATGCCGATGGCGCTACGCAGGCTGTCTTGAGTGACATGCGCAATATTTTGCCCGTCGATGCTGATCGCTCCTTCGTCCACGTCATAGAAGCGCAACAGCAGGTTGATGAGTGTGGACTTACCGGCGCCGGAGCGACCCACCAGGCCGATTTTTTCACCCGGCCGAATGGTCAGGTTCAGGGCATCGAGCACCTGACGTTCACCGTTGTAATTGAAACTCACATTATCAAAGGTTACCGCACCACCCGTGGTGACCAGGGCGGCTGCATCCGGCGCATCCTGAACCTTGGGGCCGCGGGTCAAGGTTTCCATACCGTCCTGTACGGTGCCAATGTTCTCGAACAGCGAGGTCATTTGCCACATGATCCAGTGCGACATGCCATTGACGCGCAACGCCATGGCGGTAATCGCTGCAACGGCACCGGTGCCAACCTGACCCTGGTGCCACAGCCACAGGGCATAACCACCTGCACCCATGATCAACGCAACGACCAATACCTGATTGACGATCTCGAACTGGCTGACCAGGCGCATCTGGCGAAAGCCGGTGAGCTTGAAGTCCTCCATTGCAGCACGTGCGAAGTGCGCCTCGCGTTTGGAGTGGGAGAACAGCTTCACCGTGGTGATGTTGGTGTAGGCATCCGAGATACGCCCGGTCATCGATGAGCGCGCGTTAGCCTGCTCCTGTCCGACTTTGCCCAGGCGAGGCACGAAATACAGCATGGCCAGACCGAACAGGGCGATCCAGGCAATGAAAGGCAGCATCAGCTTCAGGTCGAAGCCGCCGGCCAATGCAATAATCGCGATGAAGTACACCCCGATTCCGGGTGCGATTTCGATGAGGGTGAACAGCACCTCACGCACCGACAGGGCCGTCTGCATCACCTTGGTGGTGACACGGCCAGAGAATTCATCGGAGAAAAAAGAAAGGCTTTGGCGCAACATCAACCGATGGAAATCCCAGCGCAGCCGCAATGGCAGGTTGATCGCCAATACCTGGTGCTGCACCATCGTACGCAACGCCACCAGCCCGATGCTGGTCAGCAATACCAGACCGATGCCCCACAGCACGCTACTTTCCTGCATGGCCGTCGCGTCGCCGGCCTTCCACGCCGACAGCAGGTCCAACCTGTCCGAGGAAAGAAAACAGCCACGCTTCGTAAATCGATACGCCGGCACTCAATAGCGCAAGCGCCAGGATATAGCCACGAGCCCCCCGTGTGCAGGCCCAGAGAAACCGCACCAGACCGTCAGGAGGCGGCGGCACTTCGTCGGGCGGGAAGGGGTCGAGCCATTTTTCAAACGCGCGAAGCATGGTGGTCTCCGAAAGGATTTAGTGAAGATTCTGGCATTGGACGCCTGTGCACAATGCGTCGAGGCATTACCAGGGAATGCAGAGGTTTCTGAGCTTACGGGTCATTGGTCGTCGGCAACACTACGCAGGCTATCCCACAGTCCCATCATTTGAGTGACTGCAGCATCCAGTGTGGCATATGGAACACCGTCGCGAGCCAGTGTAGACAAGCCCAGAAGAAAACTGTCGAACGCAGCAGCGAGGGTCTCCGGTATCACCGTCGCGGGCAGCTCCCCTGCGGCAACGGCGCGGTGGATGCAGGCAACGATACCCGCACGATTCAGGTTCCGGGCTTTTGCGAGCGGTGCGGAAATAGCCTTGCTCTCTTCCGTGCAAGCGCTCATCAGGCCTAACGCCACCAGGCATCCCTTGGGATGATCGGGCTCGCACTGCATTTTTGCGGACCGGCGAAGGGTAAGTTCAATCGCCTCCCTGGGCGGCAGAGTGTTGTCAAACAGGCTGTCGGTAACCCGGCCGTGGGTGTTGAGGTAGCGCTCCATCACCTCATTGAACAGCGCCTGTTTCGAGCCAAAAGCGGCGTAAAAGCTTGGCGCGGTAATGCCTCCGCCTATGTTCGCCTTCAATTGGCTCAAGGATGTCGCATCGTATCCATGCTCCCAGAACAAATGCAGCGCCTGATTGATTGCCACGTCACGGTCAAACGTGCGCGGACGTCCCATCTGTGCCATGTCGAGTCTCCTCCAGAGTTATTTAAATACTAGTCGATACATAAGTCGTTGACTACCTGGCGAGCTCTGCCTATATTTGTATCGATCAGTATATTAGTGGAGAGATTCGAATGACGACAGACGAGAGACAGCGCGAAAAACTTCCGCTCGGGGCATTGCTGGCGCTGGCGATGACAGGGTTCATTTGCATCGTGACTGAGACGTTGCCCGCGGGTTTGCTGCCAGAGATCGGCAGTGGCCTGGGAGTCTCGGCATCGTTTGCAGGGCAAATGGTGACTGTTTATGCGTTGGGCTCACTGTTGGCAGCCATTCCGCTGACCATCGCTACGCAGAGCTGGCGCCGCCGAACAGTCTTGTTGCTGACGATTGTCGGCTTCCTGATATTCAATTCCGTCACTGCGCTGTCTTCCAGCTACTGGCTGACCCTGATCGCGAGGTTTTTCGCTGGCGTCTCTGCGGGGCTGGCCTGGAGCCTTATCGCGGGTTACGCACGACGTATGGTCGTCCCGCAATTGCAGGGCCGCGCGCTGGCGGTCGCGATGGTAGGAACGCCCATCGCGTTGTCATTGGGCGTGCCTCTGGGAACCTGGCTGGGCGGGTTGATGGGCTGGCGCATGGCATTCGGGTTGATGTCCGGAATGACCCTGCTGTTGGTCATCTGGGTGCTGATCAAAGTGCCGGATTACCCTGGCCAGTCCGCTTCACAGCGCATGGCATTGCGTCAGGTCTTTTTCACCCCAGGCGTACGCTCGGTACTGGGAGTGGTCTTCACTTGGATGCTGGCTCACAACATTCTTTATACCTACGTCGCGCCGTTTGTTTCCGAGGCCGGGTTGGCGAGTGACGTTGATTTGGTATTGCTGACATTTGGTGTCGCCGCGCTGGCAGGCATCTGGGTAACGGGACGGCTGGTTGATCGTCATTTACGCAAGACCGTGCTGGCCAGCCTCGCGAGCTTTGCGGCGGTTTCGGTGTTCCTGGGCCTGTTTTCTGGCTCGGCCCTGGCCATCTATGTAGGCGTATTTATCTGGGGCCTGACCTTTGGGGGGGCCGCCACGCTTCTGCAAACCGCGCTCGCCGACTCGGCAGGTGAGGGCGCTGATGTGGCGCTTTCGATGAATGTCGTTGTCTGGAACAGCGCTATTGCAGGCGGTGGGCTACTGGGCGGTGTGTTGCTTGGGCAGTGGGGCGTGAGCTCGTTTACGTGGGTCTTGTTTGCATTGTTAGTGCTGAGCCTGGTTATTGCGCTGCGTGCGCGGGCTCATGGTTTTGCGAGAGGCGATCGGCTGATGGAGTAAATCGGTGCCAGTGGCTGGAGACAACCACTGGACTTGCTCTTCGCTCAACACATGGTCGTCGGCGAGGCGAGCGCCATGGCGTTATCGCATCGCCGGCCGATCGTCATTACGCAATGCTGTAAGCGTTGAATGCCTTGCCCTGTTGCAGGGCGGTGACGATGTTTTTACGGGTCACCGGCAGTTCGCTGCCTTCATTGTCGACGAAGGTTGTTTCCTGCAGTTCGGCGGTGTCGCCTTCGCCGACAAAGGTGAAACCAAGGAACTCGAGAGCTTCGCGGTCGACATTAAGGTTGGAACGCGGGGTGCGCAACGGCAGGCTGACACTCTGGCCATCCTTGCTGATGGTGTAGACCTCGGCTTCCTTGCGGGCACGCGTCGTTTTGCTCTTGGCGGTATTGGGGTTGCTGATCGCCTGATGCGTCTGGTTCAGCACCTTGAGCGCCAGGCCATATACCAGCTCCTGAAACGCCGGATCATTCTTGTAGCTGGACAGGATACGGCTGATCGGGAACTGCGTGCCAAGATCAGCCAGTGCTGCGCTGTCTGCTGCTTCGGCATCCTTGAGGCGCTTCAGTTGGCCCATCAGTTCGTAAGCTTTGTCGTCATCGTGCTCATCCTGCGCCAGGCGAATGGCTGCACGCAGCTCACGGATTTCTTCGCTTTCCTTGGCGGTCTGGAACGCATCAAGCACCATCTCGCTGATGGTCTTGGCCTGCGGCACGTGCTGGGAAAGACCAATTGCGCTTTCGTATTCCAGCTTGGAGGAGGTCAGGGCTTCGTTGGTCTGGGAATCAGGCATTGAATTTCACTATTTCAGGTTTGAGGCATTTCAGATGTGAGGCGCGAAAGGCTCAGGGCGTTTCGGGGGGCGTAATTTAGTGGAGCAACGCGAGGATGTCACGGGTCATTAGCCAGGAGGTGTGACTTGGCACCTTCAGCGACATTATTGGGCTTGTGGTGATTGGCTGACTCTGGGACACGCAATTGCACACTTTTTTACCCTCAGTCAGGTCCTTGGGCTCCTTTGACACGGAGCCGGATGCGCGAAAGGCGAAATGGTTTTGCGCATATGCAGTATCGCGATCAGGCTATCTGATGGGTTGGCAGCATTTGCCGGTCTCGATCCTCGGGGAATCGTGTTCACTCCCGCTTTTGTACTAACGAGGCGTTAAGAGGGTGTAGACAAAATCATGTAGTGAGTCGGCGCGCGAGTATTCGAGCCTCGGCCAACCAAACCCATGCCTCGCTTACCGCAAAAAGGCAATCATGATGCATGATCAGTCGCCGAGCTCTCTCATTCCAGGCATGAGTTCGCTCCACTACCCATCGCTTGGGCATGACCACAAATCCAGTCTGAACAGGCTCCACGGAAAATAGATCGCCTTGTTCAGAGTGCCATTGCCCTGTTCTTCTGTTATTCGGGCCACGGATCACTTGAACATCGATAGCGTGCAGTTGATGGGTGCGCTGTGCCCATTTTCCTGCGTACGCACTATCAACAAAAAGCGTGCTCAGTGACGGATATTTTTCCTTCGAGTACGCCACCGCATCATCCGCCGCGTCACGATCCTGCACGCTTGCAGCACTGATACTGACAGCCAGCAGCAGGCCCAATGTATCGACAATCAGACTTCGTTTACGCCCCTTCACTTTTTTGCCTGCGTCGTAGCCGCTGTCACCGCCTTGAGGAGAACTGCGGGTCGACTGTGAATCCAGGATCGCTGCTGACGGGCTGTCAGCGCGTTCTTCCCGCTCACGCCATTGAGCTCGCAAGCGATCATGCATTTGCTCGAACTTGCCTTGAGCGCTCCACCGGCGGAACGTTTTGTAGACATTGTCCCAATGAGGAAAATCGCGGGGTAGCATTCGCCATGAGCACCCCGTGCGTACGACATAGCAACAGGCTTCCAGCAACGTGCGCCGAGAGTGAAGCGGTGGCACTCCTCGTCCGCCCTGGCTTTCAAACAGGTCGGCGACCAGTGCCCACTCGGTATCTGTCAAGCAACTCGGATATAGCTGCTCCGGCAGTTGGCGGCGGTGGGTTTCATTGTAGCCATAGGCTTTATTAGGTTCAGGTGACTGAAAACTTCCCTTGGCCCGCTGCTTTACACGCGTAATCCCTGCCATTTTCAACGCTTTTGCAAAGGTGTCGGGATGCGCAGTGATACCGGTTTCGGCGAAGAATACGAGCGCCAATTCGGCCTGGCTGGAATAGGGCTGTGCATGAGCGAGTTTCACCAGCACGGGATAGTGCTCGGCGGCAATCGAGCGAGGACGTCCGGTTTTAGGCATGGCTTGAGGGCTATTCAGACAAGGGAGTGAAAGTTTAATTTATTTTGTCTACACCCTCTTAAGGATAGCGTTGATGGTCGATGTCAAAAAAGACAAAGAGTTACTGAGAAAAATCATACGCGAAGAGTATGACAAGCCTGGTGCTGCTGCGAGGGCCAAAAAAATTGCTTTTCCCCTTCTTCCCAACAAACTGTTTAAGTTTCGGGGTATTACTAATGGTGCCCTTGATAATTTCGAAAGCGATACTTTGTTCTGCGCGAAGCCTAAAACTTTCAACGATCCCTTTGATTGTGGCTTGAACTTTAAAGTGCCTGATGAGCGTGCTTTACTATCAACTGCGCTGGTGCAGATTGGGTTGAGCACCCCGGCCAGATTGGAGTTGATACGGAAAGCTCCTGATGTGTATGCTGCTTTCGCTGATATTGCAAGTGAACTAAAAGGTAGCGCTGAAGTAACGGATAATTCTGAATTAGCAATGATGATACAAAGCCTGCTCGACGACCCCTATAAACTATCCGGATCCCCAAAAAACATCTGAATCCGCGACCTCAACCAACGCTCCCCCGGATCATTATCCTGCGCGCCCCTCCAGGCCATGTGCAGTTCGAACGTGCGGGTTTCAATCGGCAGGTCTTCAGACCGAACGCCCCCAGCGGCTGTTAGCACCTGCGCGGCGTAGTCAGGCACGGTGGCGATGATGTCGGTGCCGGTCAGCAGTGTCGCGAGGCCATTGAACTGTGGCACGGCGAGGACGACGTGGCGTTTGCGGTCGATTTTTTCCAGGTGCTCGTCAATGAACCCGCTCAGGTCGCCAGCGAAGGAGACCAGTGCGTGGGGGCGGGCGCAGAAGTCGTCGAGGCTCAAGGGGCCGGGTATCGAGTCGGCGCGCAGCAATTGCGGCTTGCTCCTGCGCAGAACCTTGCGCTTGGCGTTGGCAGGCAGGTCCTGGGTGTAGCTGACGCCGACCGAGATTTCACCCGAGGCCAGCAATGGCGGCATGAGGATGTAATTGACTCGTCTGACCACCAGCACGATCCCTGGAGCTTCAGAGCGCAGGCGTTTGAGCAGGGTGGGCAGCAAGGCGAACTCGACGTCGTCCGACAAGCCGATGCGGAATACCGAGGTGCTGGTGGCCGGGTCGAACTCTGACGCACGGCTAACCGCTGTCGAGATGGAGTCGAGTGCCGGGGAAAGCAGGCCGAATATTTCTGTGGCGCGGGCGGTGGGCTCCATACTGCGTCCGGTACGCACGAACAGTGGGTCGTCGAACAGGCCACGCAGACGAGAAAGTGCTGCGCTGATGGCTGGCTGGCCCAGAAACAGCTTTTCCGCCGCACGTGTAACGCTGCGCTCATGCATCAGGGTTTCGAAAACGATGAGCAGATTGAGGTCGACGCGACGCAGGTCGTTACGATTCATGCGGAATATCTCGGGCCATTTGTCGGTTGGGACGTGAGCAGGGTGCGATAGTACGAGCAAATGCGGGTCTGGCGCAGGGAAAATTAATGGCAAGGCCACGGAATGTCCACATGGCTTGCAATGTCTCGTCGACATGCGAACAATGGCGGCCATTGCGCATCGTGGCTTCCAGACGCTTTCTGGCTGCGACATGCAGCTCACAGGACACAATCGATGACAGGCATGTCGACTATCAATAGCCACCGATAGTGTTCCCGGCAATGCCCGGATAAAGTTTGTGGCATCAAGGTTTACCAGGCGAGGTTCTAAATGTCCCGCACGATCCGTTTTCACCAGTTTGGCCCGGCCGAGGTGCTCAAGCTCGAAGAGCATCCTGTCGCGTCGCCTGTTACCGGCGAGGTGCAGGTGCGCGTCCAGGCCATCGGTGTCAGCTGGTACGACGTTCTCTGGCGACAAAATCTCGCGTCTACCCAGGCCAGGCTGCCTGCCGGCCTGGGTTATGAGATGGCTGGCGTGGTGACTGCGCTGGGCGATGGGGTCGACGATTTGCAAGTCGGCGACAAGGTCGCCAGCTTTCCGGCAGCCGATGCCAACCAGCACCCGGTCTATGGCGAAACCATCGTATTGCCGCGTCGGGCATTGACTCGCTACCCGGATGTGCTTTCGCCGGTCGAGGCCAGCGTGCATTACACACCGTATCTGGTGGCGTACTTTGCCTATGTTGACCTGGCGCGTATCAAGTCCGGGCAAACCGTGCTGGTCACTGACGCCAGCCACTGTTCCGGTCCTGCTTTCGTGCAGTTGGGCAAGGCGCTGGGCGTTCGGGTGATCGCCGCGACCAAAACCGAAGATGCCCGTGAGTATTTACAGTCGCTGGGTGCCGACAAGGTGGTGGTCACCGAAGAGCAGGATTTGCTGATGGCGATCAACAAATACACCGAAAACCGTGGTGTCGATGCCGTTTTCGATGGCCTCGGTGGCCCGCAGATGTCGATCATGGGTGATGTGCTCGCGCCACGCGGCAGCCTTGTGTTGTATGGCCTGCAAGGCGGTAATCAGACGCCGTTCCCGGCCTGCGCTGCGTTCCAGAAAAACATTCAGTTCTACGTGCACTGCCTGGGCAATTTCACCGGCAAGCCGGAATTGGGTATTACTCAGGATGAGGCTGCACTGCAACGCGCCTTGCAGCAGATCAATCAAATGACCGCCGACAAGGTACTTGCGCCGTTGCAGACGCGCAGCTTCCCGTTCGATCAGGTAGTGCAGGCGCACCGTTACATGGACGTCTGCCCAATTGGCGGGCGTGCGGTGCTGGAAGTCGAATCGGTCTAATATTTTTTTGCCCTGTAATAAAAAAGCCCTCCGCTCTGGAGGGCTTTTGCATTCAGGAGTTTGGCGTTTCCTGCTCCTTCAATAATTGCTTGATGGATGACGCGAACTGACTGCCACTCTCTGCGGCGGTGTAGACGATGTGCAGTTGAATGTCGGTAACCGCAGCTTTGTTGTCTTTTCCTATGAATTGCTTCACAACTTCTGCATCTGGAAATTCCAGCGTCCAGTTGGATATCGCGCCTGTCCCTTCAAAAGGCAAATAGCGCCCATCGTCGAACATCAGCTCGCACAGCCAGTCTTCGCTGCCTATGCCCCGGCCGTCGTCCGACAGGCTGGAAGACAGCGCGATTTGCTGTTGCGCGCGCAGATTGGTCTTGAGGTACGGGTTGGACTTGCGTGTTCCGTACAAAAGCCTGGTGGCTTCGATATCCGGTCTGACCAGCGTGGTGCTGCCGGTCTGGGTAAGCACCGCGCAGAGGTTCTGCAAGCCGTCCGGATCACCGGATTGCAGCTTGAAGGACACCGACACATGCTTGAGTTGGCGCAGATAGTGCCCGGGGTAATTACGATCAAAGTCAGCTGCTTTCAAGGAGAACATGAGCGGCTTGATGCTCAGTTCCTGCAAAGCTTTAAGCCACTTGCTGTCTTCAATGATCTCCATTTGGGATTTGAGCGAAATGGTTTTGCGAATGTTCATCCGCCGTTCGGAACCCTGCAGGTAGGCAGCCTCCATTTCCAGCACATCCAGTTGCAACGACTCTCCGGCCAGCATGCCACGGAAGTTGTCATTCCAGCCCCTGGTACGAATGAACTGCGGACGTTCGTAGTCACCCATTTCGTAGCGCCAGGCACCCTCGAGGGCAAGGCACATTGAAAGTACCGCATCGTAGGCCGGAGCGTAGATGGCAGCCATCCGTGCGACCAGCCAGTTGTAGGTAGGAAGGATGGTAAAACCGTTAGTCATGGAAACATAGGTCTCTTGCAATGCGACACGCTGAGCCTTGGCTTCTTCAACGCTGATTTTTGCTGCCTTGATAAGGATGTCCTGCTCGACAATTTGATGCTCAATGGTCTCTTGTTCATATTGAGCCAGATCGATTTCAAGGTTCCATTCCCGCGATCTGCGCTCGTATTCGGCTTCTGTGCTCAACCTGGCTGATAGATCGGCAAGTGACTGGCCCATGATATGAGCGATAGCAATACTGGCACGTACTGGGGCAGAGTAAGAGTGCCCACCATTTGCAAGACCGAAGATGGTAGGCAACGCGCCAAGTGTTCCTGCGACGACTTCGGGTACTGAGACAGCGGATTGGGTAGCTGACGAGAGGGTCTTGTACGTCATGGCAGCAGATTCAAGTGGGGTCCGCTCTTCGTTGAACTGACTCAAATAAAAGGAATGTCTTCGTTGTGCCGATTGGGTACTGGTGATCAGTGTCTGCCTGGCTGCCAGTGCAGCGTTCAGTGCTTCGGTCTGGAGCGTGACAGTGAAATCGGCGAGCTTGATCTGTTGCTCTTGCAATTGTACCGCCAGCGTCAGGTTTCCTTGTCTTTCCATAAGCAGTATGGCGTGACGACCCATTTCAATCAGCCTGTTGATAGCCTGCTGTACTTGAAACAGCTGTGCACGAAAGCGATAAGGCGGTATCAGGGCGGTGTCGCTGTTAAAGGTGGTGCGCAACCCGCTGCTTTTGCCTGACGTCTGTGCGAATGAATCCTCAGTTGCATAGAGAGGCAGGGTGGGAATGATTTTGCCGTCAAGTGTCAAGCCGTGTCGGAGGTTGAACAGGCGCTGATCGACCGTCTTGCGCAGATCGGTTAGGTGAGCGTTGAGCGGTTTACGGAACGCACCTTCGGTTACGTCTTTGAGTGGCTGTGCCGTCCAGTTGTCCACTCCCGACGTTTGGGTAATCGGTCCGATCAATTTGAGTGCTTGTTGATAGCTGAGCCAGGCCTGGGTGAGGCTGTCTCGCGTCAGTTGTCGATAATAGTGATCGCCCTCGCGCTGCCAATGCTCTACCAAAAAAAGGAACACGGCCTGCCGATAATGACGGGACGAGGTGAAGGCCCGTGTCGCCGGGTCAACAGAGTCGTCAAGTTGCGACGTGCCTGTGCTGATGTCGGCAAGCGGACGAGTGCTCCATAGTGCTGGTTGGCCTTGTTCGCCCTGTCCGATACGGTACGGGTCAAAGAGGTGCTCAGTACACCAGCTCAACGCCTCCTGAAACTGTTTCTCCTCGCTGAGGCGCGAGGCAACCAGAAACGGCAGATGCATGAACAATTCGCGGAAGTAGCGCCCGTTAGCACCATGAAAATCCACCGGTACCGTATTTTCTGTTTTGATGGCAGGCTCCAAAAGCATCTGGGTATCCCATGCCAGCACGCGATCGACCGACTGCGTGGCCCGGCTGACCAGTTGCTTGCCGAACAGAGTGTTGAGCCGGATGGTGCTGAAAGGGAGGTCTTGCATACCAGTGAGTTGCAGGTAAAGGGCCTGTTCCGGGGTGCGGGTGATTTTGCAGTCCCATTGAGTGGACGTTCGAGACGAGACTATTGTGACTTCGTGGAGTTGATTGACCGCCCAGCGGTTCACCCCCACCAACCCCACTTGATAAGTACCAGGTGAGATCTCATCAAGATCTGCTTCGATAAACGCATCCCCATTGGCGACTACCTCTTTTCTGGCACGCTCTACGAACGTTTCGTCAGCGGCAGCTTTGGTAAGGATTTTCAGCTGTATGGAGGCAAAGGCGGCATCACCCTGAAGGGCAGACGATGCGCCGTAGGGCAGCGGTATTTGCTGCAAAAAGTTGAATGAAATACGTAAGGTTTTGTTCAGTGGTCTTTTTACATAAGTCGATAGCGTGCTTGGCGACGCCTTGACTGAAACGAAGGTGACAGGATGGTTGCGGGTGGCGTATCCGAATGCTCCTGGGGTTCCCACTTCAGACGTGAAAATTAATGTGGCAGTTAGATTTCCGTTTGTTGATGTGGTTTTGAGATCCAAGGTTTTTATGTGTTCAATCAAATATTCGGGTGTTTTTATTGTGTTGTTTTTTCTGAAAAAACCAGAGAAAAAGTTTGTGTTTAAATTGCCTGCTACGTTGCCTGTACGGCCATTTAGTGAGTCGAGCATTGTTTTTAAGACGGCCTTGAGTTGTTTTGTAGTGGGTGATGATATGCCCATGATGTTGAGTATTTTGGTAAGGTAGAGTTCAAGTCCGGTATCATGCTCAAAGTCTTGCATGGCGAGTGCTTCAATAGAGTTTCCCTGTGACGTGTTTTTCATAAGAATCAGTGAGACAGAGTCTTCAGTGTTATTCAGTTTTGTTATCGGTTTTACAGGGAAACCGCTTTCAGGAAGTTGAAACTCAAGCTTGGAGGATTGGCTGGATAAGACGTCACCTGCGTACACGTGCTGAATCCTTCGAGCGTCTTTGTACTCAGCATAAAATGCAGGAAAAAGTTTGCTTTCGTTGCCGTCTTCGTTTACGGAGACTGTCAGAAATTTTGTGTTCGGGCATAACATGTAGCTAGAGGTGCATGTATGCCGACCAAAAAGAAGTCCGCCAATGCAACAGCGAGGGAGTTGCCCTCGATTCCCCAAGAGCTGATCGAGCAGTTTGTTAAAGGCCCGATGAGCGCCGAAGCCATTCAAGACGCGTCCATGGCGTTCAAGAAGGCTCTGATCGAGCGTGCGCTAGGCGCCGAGCTGGGTCACCACCTTGGTTACCCTCAGGGCGCGGAGCGCCCTGAGGAGTCGACCAATCAGCGCAATGGCAAAAGCAGCAAGACGGTTCTGACCGACGACGGGCCGCTTCGCCTGGATATCCCCAGAGACCGCGATGGTAGCTTCGCCCCGATCCTGATTCCCAAGCACGAACGCCGTTTTACAGGCTTCGACGACAAGATAATTGCCATGTACGCCCGGGGCATGACGGTGCGTGAGATCCGCGCTTTTCTATCTGAGCAGTATGGAACTGACGTGTCCCATGACTTCATCAGCTCAGTCACCGATGCGGTCATGGAAGAGGTGGGCGCTTGGCAGCAACGACCCTTGGAACCGATGTATCCGGTGATCTTCTTCGATGCGTTACGGGTCAAAATCCGGGACGAGGGGTTAGTGTGCAACAAGGCTATTTATCTGGCGCTGGGGGTATTACCTGATGGCACGCGCGACATTCTGGGTATATGGATCGAGAGCACCGAGGGTGCCAAGTTTTGGATGAAGGTGTTCAACGACCTCAAGACTCGTGGCGTTGAAGATGTTCTGATCGCCGTCACGGATGGCCTCAAAGGAATACCGGAGGCGTTGGGGGCGGTTTTTCCTGCCACGACGCTGCAAACCTGCATCGTGCATCTGATCCGCAACAGCTTGGACTATGCCGCTTGGGATAAACGTCGGGCACTGGCCAAAGCACTCAAGCCGATCTACCAGGCGATCAATGCCGATGTGGCTGAGCAAGAGCTTAACGCCTTTGAAGCGGGCCCCTGGGGCAAGCAGTATCCGACTGTAGTTGCTGCATGGCGTCGCGCCTGGGATCGGGTTATACCGTTTTTTGTTTTTCCGGCGGGCATTCGCAAAGTGGTTTACACGACCAATGCCATCGAGAGCATCAATGCCCAGTTACGCAAGATCATCAAGACTCGAGGGCACTTCCCGACCGATGAGGCTGCGACGAAACTGATATGGCTTGGGTTGCGCAACATCACCGCCAACTGGGGTCATGCGGCACACGACTGGAAAGTGGCAATGAATCAATTTGCGATCCTGTACGGAGACCGATTTACCAGACCGAGCTGGTAAAACAAGGGCCTGCCTGACGGCAGGCCCTAACCAGCCCGAACACAAAAAAACTGATACTCCCCTCAGGGCACTGTAATGGTGATTGCCGGGCTGCTGGCGTTGTTGATAAACGAGGCACCGTAAACCTGACTGGCCGCAACCTCTGTTTGCGATGCGGCCGGGAGGTGTTGGGAACGTTTTACCGTGGTGCTGAAGCCGGTCTGCCTTCCATCGTCCGTGCTTTTGAGGGCAAGCAGGTCGTAAAGGTCTTGTTCGCTCAGCCCGGTCTGGTGGCGAAACAGGGCTACATCGCTGATCGCCACCAAGGCCTCGGTTGCGCTACCGGCCACGCCGTAGGCAGTCTTGAAAAAATCGGTTTTTGCCGCAGTCTCATTGTCCAGCAGCAGTGTATGCAGTGCTGGATCAAGACCGCTGCCCGACAGCATCGCCGCACGCAGGTCTTTCTGGCGAAAGTTCTGGTAGCAGAAGTTGGGATAATCATAAGACGCAAGCTTGTGCACATCGAACAGCGTGGTGTTTTTCTGCTCGAGTACCGCCCGGACCTGCTGGAAAGCCAGATGGAATGGTAGCGTTACATGACTGCCCGATGCGGCGATGGCTTCTGGCAATGGCGTGCTGCCAGCCAGTATTTTCGCGGGATGAGCAAGTATTTCTATTACCAGTTTCAGCGCTGACACTGTCTGACAGGTGCTGTCCTCGTCGAGCAGCAGATCGCCCAGTGCAGGGCGCCGCACACCGAGCTTGATGGCCTTGCTGTCGGCCATGATTTCCAGCTTGATGGCTCGTTGATACAGGTGGATCAGGTAAGCGAGAGGCCCGTCGTTGGAGTCCAGCGCGCCCGAGGAGGTGGTGTGCGCAAGGTTTTCCGGAAACAGACTGGCGTAGGTCGGAGATGAACTTTTTTCGAGGGAAGCGGATGGCAGGGCCATGGTTGTACGTCCTTGTTGAGTTTGAAAACTCCTTGTGCGTCTTTAATGCAGAGCGCATTGATCAAGCTTAGGACAGAGTGGGTCGATGTCGGTGAGTGCCGCTTAGAACCTTTGGCGATGATCGAGACAATTGAATGCCGGCTGTGTGATATTTCACCTCGACAATGCCGCGCCGGGCACGATGCTCTTTATGGCTTCATTGAAAGTACCGGTTCAGTTCCGCTGGACGAAGGTAAATATGGAGCTGTGGGCGACATGAGTATTAAAGTTTAATCAATCTGTCAGGATGCGCACAATGCCACTGGTGTTTCCTACAGGGCAGAGTAAAAGCATCATTGTATGTCGATACGCTCTTGCTCGCCGAGAGCTTCCTATAGAGGGATCTGGCGTGGAGTATAATTGGCAAAATAATAAGTCCTTGGCTGCTGAATGAGTGAGGCGTTTAAACGCGTTGTCTAATACGGCCGCCTTATGTAAACATTCTGCGTTGTTTTCAAAAGAAAACTGTCTATTGTAATTGTTTTGAAGATATTGATAATGCGTCGGTAATTACCACTCAGGGAATGAGTCATGCTCGACTATAAACTTGGTTGTCAGCTTGATGTTCAATGTTCTGCCTGCACCGTGTCGCGTCTTGAGCGACAGGCAGGTGACACACAATGAGCTCTATCCACGAACAGGCAATGAATTACGTCTATCAGCAAGTATTGCAACGTTTGCTGGGGTATTTCACCCGTGCGGAACGCACGGCGTTGCAGTTGTTGATTCAGCGATTGATTGTCGCGGCTGGCGGGATCGAGCGGATTTCCGGTTTCAAGGTGCTGGTGGCGTTCGGCGGTGGCAAGGACAGTGCCTACACGCTGGCCTTTTTGCGCGCCGCCCAGTTGAGCATTGCCTGTCGATCGCCCGGTACGTTCAATTTGCGGGTCGTCAATCGACGCCACGCGGGAATGACACCCGCGGTGATGGATAACATCAACCGCACCTATTCAGCATTGTTTTTGTATGACGACCCGCGCGTCGAAACGCTGGTGATCGACAACCAGTACACCCAGGCCTTCGAGCCGGATCTGCCTTTTTCCAGCGCAGGGCGCGAGCAGAATCGCCTGGACATGCTGCTCGGTGGACATCTGTCCGCAGGTGACGCGCGCACCACGTTTTGCAATACCTGCTATCTGGGGCTGGCGGAATTTCTGGGGCGCGCGTTGAGCTGGGGTAACGGTGTCGATGCTGTGGTCAGCGGCGATTCACGCAGGGAGCAGCGGCAGTACGCGACGTGGATCATGCGTTTGGCCCAGCGCACCAGGCAGTACACGGGCAGTTGGGGTAACCAGACGCTGACTGGCGTACTCAAGGTCATCGACACGATCGGCCAGGCGTATTACCACGAACTGTACGGGGACGGCGAAGACAGCCCGCGGGCAAACCGATCCATAGCGGTCCCTGAAAAAGCCAACGCGCCAGCCTTTATCACCATCGCCGATCTGGTCAGTTGCAAGGCAGACGAGCACTGGAACCTGCTGACTGAATTCCTTGATTTCCGCTTCGATGATCTGTCGTTCAGCTTCAGTGAGTCCGATTGCGCCAATCCTTTGCTGATGGCTCATATGCGGGGCCTGACTGCGCAGTACCTGCAAGAGCGCAATTATGCCGACGGGATAGCCGAATACCTTGAGCTGGCAACATCGCTGATGCGCAGAAAGCAGATGCCGCCACGATTGATTGATCAGGCGCTCAGCGCTTATGCCGGGCGGGCGCGAATCGAGACGCGTCGCGAGCTGGCCTCAGGCTTCGCTCAGGAGGGGTTTGGCCTGAACGAGACTCAACTGGTCTGCATGCTGTTCTCGCCATTCGTCAATCAGGGCGATGGCCTGGAATCATTTCTGCGCCGCTGCCATCCCGGCATGCTGGTGGCACTGCCGGATCTGCACAAGGTGCTCTCGGGCTCGACGGCCCCGGATCAAGTGATGCAGTGGCTGGTGGATATCAGCGGTCTGAGCCTCCAATCGCTGCAAAACCTTTACGGCAAACAACGGGTGAACTTCGATGACCCGCATTCGATCATCGCCAGAATTCGCGCTGCCGATCCTGACAAACGCCGAATCATGACCGTTGACCCGGCGACCGGTCAGGCAGTGGTCGAGATGCTTTCCGGGCGCTGAACCGGTTTCGGATCATGGCTGCTGTCGGCAACCGGCATCAGTCATGTCGCGACTTTCTAAAGCCTGGTCTGGCTGAGCGGCGGATACCTGGATGAAAAACAACATGGATTTCGCTTACCAGGCGGTTTACCGCTATCTGGTGCGGCTGGTTGACCAGCAACAAGGCGAGCTGGCGCTGAAGATGCCATCACTGCGACAGCTGGCGCAGCGACTGAGCGTATCTATATCCACGGTGCAAAGCGCCTATTCGCTACTGGAAAAGGAAGGGCGCGTCTATTCGCTTCCCAAGTCGGGCTATTACTCGGCACCGTGCAGCGGGAACAGGGCGGGGCGGGCATGTTCTGACAGCGATGGCGATCTGTTACACGTACTGTGCGATAACGCCAGTCGTCCGGGCATGTCGCTGCTGGGTTGTGATGAACCGACCCTTCTGTATGCACAGGAAAGTCCGCTACCGGCAATGGAGCGAGAACTGACTCGGCATTATCCGCGCCTGCGGGAGCCAGGTTTTCAGCCGTTTGGCGAGCCAGAGCTGCGCACCGCGTTGGCAGCCCGCTACACCCGTGATGCAGAACACTGCTGGCACGCTGACAATGTCTATATCGCCCCAGACCTGCATGGGGCGTTCAAGGCCGTTATCGAAACGTTGGGGCTGCGTGGCACTGTGGTGTTGGTGGAGTCGCCCTGCGCCTGGGCGTTGCTGCGCTTGCTGCAATCATTCGACATTCGCGTTATCGAGCTGCCACTGGACGAGACCGGCAGCCTTGATCCTGCGCGACTCGATAACCTGTTGCGCGACAATGATATCGGGCTTGCCGTGTTGCCTTCTTTACTGAACCCGGTGCAAGGCAGCATGCGCCCTCCGGGTAACAGCGAGGCCGTTGCGCAAGCGTTAAATCGCCATCAAGTCTGGGTGCTGGAAAATGACAGCCATGCGGGTTTGCAATTTGCTTACGAGCAGATCCCTCTGCGCCACTGGGTTGACCCGCAGCGTCTGGTGATTATCGGCGCATTTGACAAGAGTCTTGGGCCTGAAGCCCCTTACGGCTATCTGCTGTGCAAAACCCTTGAGGTGCGCTGGCAGCAGTATTTTTGGCTGCGAGCATTCGAACTGCCGCCGATTCGTCAGCGAGCCATTGCCAGGCTGTGCAGCAGTGGTCGTCTGGACAGGCAACTGATGGCGTTGCGAGAAACCCTGGCCAGACGCATGCAGTCGATGACAAGACAACTGGATGAACAGACGGGCGGAACGTTGCGTTATCAGGTACCCGAGGGCGGCTGTGGCGTCTGGGCCGAGAGCGTACACCCCGTGGACATGCGCCAGGTTTTCGACAGGCTACTTGCCCAGCGTATCGTCATTACTCCCGGCGAACTGTTCAGCCTGCAAAACCGCTACGGGCAGCATTTGTGGATCAGCTACGCCATCGACTGGAGCCAGGATCCGGCCGCGCGCCTGGGCGCGTTGGGAGAAGCGTTAGCACAGGCGCGTCTGCCCTAGACACTGACATCGCAGGCCGTCGATCCATTTATGTTTGCCAGACGTGATTCAAGGCTGTTAACTGGACGCCTGTCCAGTATTTACAACCTACGGCTTCCCAGCGCAGTGACCCCGACCGCCCCTGTAAAACCCGACTCCGAGCCAGCCCTCATCAGCGAATCGCCTGCACGTTATGTCGTGGCCGTGCGCGCACTGTGCGAGTTCACCGCCAAGGTCGGCGATCTTGACCTGCGCTTCACACCATCGCCAACGGCTCAGGAAGGGATTGCCGGACACCGTACGGTCGCGTCGCGTCGTGGTGCTGACTACCAGGCTGAGCTCTCATTGAGTGGTGACTATCGCAAGCTGACGGTAAGGGGCAGGGCGGACGGGTACGACGCCGGTCGCAATCAGCTGGAAGAAGTGAAGACCTATCGCGGTGAACTCGACGCGATGCCGGCCAACCACCGTCAGTTGCACTGGGCGCAGGTGAAGGTCTACGGCTGGCTGCTTTGCCAGCGCCTGCAGCTTGAGAGCGTGACGCTGGCCCTGGTGTATTTCAACATTGTCAGCGAGCAGGAAACCCTGATTCGCGAGTCATTCAGTGCAACGACGCTGCAACAGTTCTTCGAGCAACAGTGCACGATATTCCTCGGCTGGGCGCAGCAACAGATGGCGCATACGCAGGCGCTGCACAAAACGCTGGGCAGCCTGAAGTTCCCTCACGCGTCCTTTCGAACCGGGCAACGGGTGCTGGCCGAGTCGGTGTACAAGGCGGTGAGCACCGGCTGTTGTCTGATGGCTCAGGCACCCACGGGCATCGGCAAGACGGTGGGCACGCTGTTTCCATTGCTCAAGGCGGCGCCCGGTCAGCAGCTTGACAAGATTTTCTTCCTCACCGCCAAGACTCCCGGGCGTCGGCTGGCGCTGGATGCGCTTGAGGTCATCAATCACAGTGCGCCGGAGCTAAAGCTGCGGGTGTTGGAACTGGTGGCGCGGGACAAGGCCTGCGAGCATCTGGACAAGGCTTGTAACGGAGATTCCTGTCCACTGGCCAATGGCTTTTACGATCGTCTGCCAGCGGCCCGCGCCGCTGCACTTGAGTCGCCCTGGCTGAATCAGGCCAGCGTGCGCGAGGCCGCATTGCGGCATCAGGTCTGTCCGTATTACCTCAGCCAGGAACTGGCACGCTGGGCTGATGTAGTAATCGCTGATTACAATTATTACTTCGACCTCAGTGCGCTGCTGTTCGGCCTCGGCCAGCTCAATCAGTGGCGCGTGGCGGTGCTGGTCGACGAAGCGCACAACATGGTCGAGCGGGCCCGGCAGATGTACAGCGCCAGTCTTGATCAGAGCCAGTTGAAAGCCCTGATCCAGACGTCGCCCGAACCCGTTAAAAAAGCCTTGCAGCGTCTCGACCGGCAATGGAATGCGCAGCACAAAGTGCAGCCCGCTGCCTATCAGGCGTACTCGGCGGCACCGGAAAAACTCATCGGCAGCCTGAACCAGTGCATCTCGACCATTGGTGATCATTTCAACGAGCACCCGCAGGCAGTGGATGGCACGTTGCAGGGTTTCTATCTGGAAGCCATCGGCTTTGCGCGCATTGCCGAGCTGTTCGACGAGCATTTCATATTCGACATCACCCGGCGCGAGGCGGGCGGCAAGCGCATTCTGTCGCGCCTCAGCCTGCGTAACGTGGTTCCAGCACGCTTCATCCGTCCGCGCCTGACCGCTGCGCGCAGCACCGTGCTGTTTTCCGCAACGCTCAACCCGCGGCATTACTATGCGGACCTGCTCGGGCTGCCGGTCAACACAGCGTGGATCGATGTGGAATCACCGTTTAATCACGACCAACTCGACGTGCGGATTGTCAGCCGCATTTCCACCCGTTTCACTCATCGTCAGGCCTCACTGGCACCGATTGTCGAGCTGATGGCGGAGCAGTTCGAAGCGCGGCCAGGTAACTACCTGGCGTTTTTCAGCAGTTTTGATTACCTGCAACAAGTGGCTGAACTGATGGCGCAGACTCATCCGCACATCACCCTCTGGCAGCAGGCGCGGGGCATGGGCGAGAGTGAGCGTCACGCGTTTCTCGACCGCTTTACCCTGAGCAGTCAGGGCATCGGTTTTGCCGTACTGGGCGGTGCCTTTGGTGAGGGTATCGACTTGCCGGGCGCACGGTTGATCGGCGCGTTCATCGCCACCCTGGGGCTGCCGCAGCTCAACCCGGTCAACGAGCAGTTCAAGCAGCGCATGGCTGCACTGTTCGGTGCTGGCTACGACTACACCTATCTTTACCCCGGCGTGCAGAAGGTGGTGCAGGCAGCGGGGCGGGTGATCCGCAGCCAGAGTGATCGTGGCGTGGTGATGCTGATCGACGATCGTTTTGCCGAGCACAAGGTCAGGCAGCTGTTTCCGGCGTGGTGGCGGCCTGAAACGTCAACGGCTTAGGGATCGATACTCAAGCAGCGCTGTCGAACTGCCAGTAAACTGCCGCATCGATTATGTTTTTACCTGCAGCAAGTCTTTATTTTTTCTCCGTATTTCATTTCTTAGTGGAGGTTGTATGAGTCTCAGTCCTTTCGCCGGCAAGCTGGCACCTGCGCAGTTACTGGTCGATATTCCGAGACTGGTCACGGCTTACTACACCGGTCAACCTGATGCATCGGTATCTGCTCAACGCGTTGCGTTCGGCACTTCCGGACACCGTGGCACGTCGTTCGATCTGGGCTTCAACGAATGGCACGTGTTGGCTATCAGCCAGGCGATCTGCCTGTACCGAAAGGCAAATGGTATCGACGGCCCTTTGTTCCTTGGCGCTGATACCCATGCGTTGTCCACGCCAGCCGCTGCCACTGCTCTTGAAGTGCTGGCTGCCAACGGCGTAGAGGTGATGATCTCGCAAGGCGATGAATACACGCCAACCCCTGCGGTGTCTTACGCCATCATCTGTTACAACCGTGGCCGTACTTCGGGGCTGGCTGATGGCATCGTCATTACGCCGTCGCACAACCCGCCGCAAAGCGGTGGCTTCAAGTACAACCCGCCCAATGGCGGCCCGGCTGACAGTGATATCACCAAGTGGATCGAGAACAAGGCCAACGAACTGCTGGCCGAGAAAGTCATTGGCGTTTCACGCATCAGCCATGAAAAAGCACTGCGTGCCGACACCACTCACCGCCATGACTACGTCAACACTTACGTAGCCGACCTGAAGAACGTCATTGATCTGGACGCTATTCGCGATTCGGGTCTGCGTCTCGGTGTCGACCCGCTGGGTGGGGCCGGGGTGAACTACTGGTCGGCGATTGGCGAGCATTACGGCCTGAACCTGGATGTGGTCAATAGGTTTGTCGATCCTACGTTCCGTTTCATGACCGTTGACTGGGACGGCCAGATTCGTATGGACCCGTCTTCCAGCCATGCCATGCAGAGCCTGATCGGTCTCAAGGACCGTTATCAAGTGGCATTTGCCTGTGACCCGGATCACGACCGCCACGGCATCGTGACCCCGAGCGGTGGCCTGATGACGCCCAACAGCTACTTGGCGGTATCCATCGACTACCTGTTCCAGAACCGTCCTGAGTGGCGCGCCGATGCGGCAGTCGGCAAGACTGTGGTCAGCAGCGGCATGATTGATCGTGTGGCTGCGCGCCTGGGTCGACGCCTGTACGAAGTGCCGGTCGGCTTCAAGTATTTCGCGCAGGGCCTGTTCGAGGGTTCGTTGGGCTTTGGCGGTGAAGAAAGCGCCGGCGCCTCGTTTCTGCGCCGCGACGGTACTGTCTGGACCACCGACAAGGACGGTCTGATTCCGGCCTTGCTGGCTGCGGAAATGACTGCCCGTACCGGTCGTGACCCAAGCGAAACGTACAAGACCATGACCGACGAACTGGGCGAACCATTCTCGACTCGCGTCGACGCCAAGGCCAACCCGCAACAGAAGACGCTGCTGAGCAAGCTGTCGCCGGAGAAGGTGACTTCCACCGAGCTGGCGGGGGAGCCGATTCAGAAAGTGCTTAGCAACGCGCCGGGTAATGATCAGGCGTTCGGTGGCGTGAAAGTCATGACTGAAAACGGCTGGTTTGCGGCACGCCCTTCAGGCACCGAGGACATCTACAAGATCTACGCCGAGAGTTTTGTCAGCGAAGATCACCTCAAGCGCCTGGTAGCAGAAGCTCAAGTGCTGGTGGACGGGGCGATTTCGCCGAAATAATCACTGCTTTCGTCAAGGCTCGAAAAACCTCGAACCTCAACCGGTTCGGGGTTTTTCACCTTTTGACCTGTGGCTCAGTCGCGATAAAAGACCTGCACCAGGTGATAACCGAATTTGCTTTTGATCGGGCCGTGCACCACGCGTAGCGGCTTCTTGAAGATCACCTGATCGATGGCACCGACCATTTGCCCAGGCCTGACTTCGCCCAGATCACCGCCACGTTTGCCGGACGGGCAGCTAGAATGCTTTTTAGCCAGCACGTCAAACGCCTCACCCTTGGCAATGCGCAGCTTGAGCTGTTCGGCCTCTTCGGCGGTTTTCACCAGAATATGGCGGGCTTGGGCTTTCATGTCGCAATATCACCTGCTGCAAAAGGCTGCCATTATGCCTGCTCTTGCTGAGCGACGCCCGCGCGTCACGCGTGCCGTCATGACGGTCGTCGTCTATTTACTTCATTTTGTACGGTATTGATTATGGATTTTCCGGCGCTGTTGAAGATTCTGGCCAGTCAGGACGGATCGGACCTGTATCTTTCCACCGGAGCGCCTCCGTGCGCCAAGTTCAACGGCGTGCTCAAGCCGCTGGGCAGTGAAACCCTCAAGCCGGGCGAGGTGGCGGTGATTGCCCAGGGGCTGATGGACGAGGAGCAGAAGCTCGAATTCCTGCGCGAACTGGAGATGAACCTTGCTGTTTCGCTGGCGGGCATCGGCCGGTTCCGGATCAATATCTTCATGCAGCGTAACGAGGTGTCCATCGTCGCGCGGAATATCAAGCTGGATATTCCGCGTTTCGAGGACCTGTTCCTGCCGCCCGTACTGCTCGATGTGATCATGGAAAAGCACGGGCTGGTGTTGTTCGTCGGTGCCACCGGTTCGGGCAAATCGACCTCGCTGGCGGCGCTGATCGATTACCGCAATCGCAACGCCAGCGGCCATATCATCACCATTGAAGACCCGGTCGAATTTATCCATCGGCACAAGAAGTCCATCGTCAACCAGCGCGAAGTGGGGGTTGATACCCGCAGTTTCCGCGCGGCGCTGAAGAACACGTTGCGTCAGGCTCCGGATGTGATTCTGATCGGCGAAATTCGTGATCGCGAGACCATGGAGCATGCGCTGGCGTTTGCCGACACCGGCCACCTGGCCATCTCGACCCTGCATGCCAACAACGCCAATCAGGCGCTGGACCGGATCATCAACTTCTTCCCGGAAGAGCGTCGTGCGCAGTTGCTGCATGACCTGGGCAATAACCTCAAGGCGTTCGTGTCCCAGCGGCTGGTTAGAACCCCGGACGGCAAACGTCGCGCAGCGGTGGAGGTGATGATGGGCACGCCGACCATTCGCGATCTGATTCAGCGCAATGAACTGACCGAACTCAAGGGCATCATGGATAAATCCGGCAGCCTCGGTATGCAGACCTTCGACACGGCGTTGTTCAATCTGGCCGTCGAGGGGGCGATCAGCGAGGAGGAGGCGCTGAAGAATGCCGACTCGCAGAACAACGTTCGTCTGCGCCTTAAACTGCACAGTGAAGGCGGAGTCGCCAGCCTGACGACGCCGCCCCCGGCCCCGACCGGCAGCAGCACGGCAAGTACCGCCGAGTGGGGGCTGGTCGATGACGACGCGCCGGGGCCGCAGGCGTAAATCGGTGAAGCTCCTGCGCTCCGGGCAGAAGCTTCATTGTGGACCAGATTATTCAGGGCGCGCAGCAGCCAGCAATTCCTGTGTATAGGGGTGCTGCGGTGATTCGAACACATCGTGGCTGGCACCGCGCTCGACAACCTTGCCGTCCTTTACCACGATGACATCATGGGCGAGCGCCTTGACCACCGCCAGGTCATGACTGATGAACAGGTACGTCAGGCCGTGCTTTTCCTGAAGCTCGCGCAGCAGTGCGACGATTTGTTTCTGCACAGTGCGGTCCAGCGCCGAGGTAGGCTCGTCGAGCAGAATCAGCGCGGGTTTCAGCACCAGCGCCCGTGCAATGGCGATACGCTGACGCTGGCCACCGGAAAACTCATGGGGGTAGCGATGGCGGCTCTGCGGGTCGATGCCGACTTCTTCAAGCGCCCGAATGACTTCGGCATCGCATTTGGCAGGGGCGAACTGGCTGTGCACCTCAAGTCCTTCACTGATGATCTGCGCCACTGACATGCGCGGGCTGAGGCTGCCGTAAGGGTCCTGAAAGACCACTTGCATCTCTTTACGCCACGGGCGCATCTGTTTCTGACTAAGGCCGTCCAGCGCCTGCCCGCGGAAGCGGATACCGCCGCGTGATTCCAGCAGGCGCAGGATCGCCTGGCCCAGTGTCGACTTGCCGGAACCTGATTCGCCAACGATACCGAGGGTCTTGCCGCGCTCGATACTCAGGCTGATGTCATCCACAGCCTTGAGGTACTCCTTGTGCCGCCGCAGAATGCCGCCGGTCAGGGAGAACCAGACTTTCAGGTTATCGACCTGCAGAACCGTTTCCCGCGTGTCGCGTGGCAGCGGCTCGCCCGCAGGTTCGGCATCCAGCAGCAGGCGGCTGTAAGGATGCTGCGGCGATTTGAACAGCGACTTGCAATCGGACTGCTCGACAATCTCGCCGGCACGCATGACGCAGACGCGCTGCGCCACGCTATGAACCAGATTGAGATCATGACTGATCAACAGCAGCGACATGTCCAGGCGCTGCTGCAGCTCCTTGAGCAGCAAGAGGATCTTGCGTTGCACGGTGACGTCCAGCGCAGTGGTCGGTTCGTCGGCAATCAGCAGTTCCGGCTCGCACGCCAGCGCCATGGCAATCATCACCCGCTGGCGTTGGCCTCCGGACAGTTCGTGCGGGTAGGCTTTCAGGCGTTTTTCCGGCTGCTGAATGCCGACCATTTCCAACAGTTCGACAATGCGTTTCTGCGCTTCACGGCCACTGATGCCGCGATGCAGCAGCAGCGTCTCGCCTATCTGTCGGGCCACGCTGTGCAGCGGGTTCAGCGAGGTCATCGGTTCCTGGAAAATCATGGCAATGCGGTTGCCACGCAGCTCGCGCAGGGTGCGCTGGTCGGCACCCACCAGTTGTTGACCCCGGTAGGTGATGCTGCCAGTGGTCAGCGTACCGTTGTGCGGCAGCAGTTGCAGGATCGAGTGCGCAGTGACGGACTTGCCAGAGCCGGATTCACCCACCAGCGCCAGGCATTCACCGCGGCGTACGTCCAGGCTCAGGTTGCTGACGACCTTTTGCCCGCTGAACGCAACGCTCAGGTCGCGAATTTCGATCAGGTTTTCCGGCATATCAGGACCTCGGGTCAAAGGCATCACGCAGCGCCTCGCTTATGAATACCAGCAGCGTCAGGATCAACGCGAGGGCAAAGAACGCTGTCAGGCCCAGCCAGGGCGCTTGCAGGTTCTGCTTGCCCTGGGCGATCAATTCGCCCAGTGACGCGCTGCCCGCCGGCATGCCGAAGCCCAGGAAGTCCAGCGCAGTCAGGGTCGAAATGGCACCGGTGAGGATGAACGGCAGATAGCTCAGCGTCGCAGTCATCGCGTTGGGCAGGATGTGACGCATGATTATCTTCCGGTCCCCCAGGCCCAGTGCACGCGCTGCCTTGACGTACTCCAGGTTGCGCCCACGGAGGAACTCGGCGCGCACGACATCAACCAGCGTCAGCCAGGAAAACAGCGCCATGATGCCCAGCAGCCACCAGAAATCAGGTTCGACGAAGCCTGACAGGATGATCAGCAGGTACAGCACAGGCAAGCCGGACCAGACCTCCAGCAGACGTTGACCGAGCAAGTCTACCCAGCCGCCGTAATAGCCTTGCAGCGCGCCGGCAGAGATGCCGATCAAGGCACTGATGAAGGTCAGCATCAGGGCAAATAGAATTGAAATACGTGCACCGAAAATCACCCGAGCCAGTACATCGCGCGCCTGATCGTCTGTACCCAGCCAGTTGCTTGCAGAGGGTGGGCTAGGCGCTGGTGTCGTCAGCTCATAGTTAGGTGTGTCGTCACTGAACGGGACTGGCGGAAACAGCATCCAGCCGTCGCCCTTGGTAATCAGCTGGCGCACATAGTCACTGCGGTAATCCGGCTGGAAGGGCAGCTCGCCGCCAAATTGCTGCTCGGTGTAGCGTTTGAATACCGGAAAGTAGAGCGAGTGCTGGTAACTGACCATCAGCGGTTTGTCGTTGGCGATCAGCTCACCGCCCAGAGTCAGGGCAAACAGCGCGCAGAACAGCCAAAGTGACCACCAGCCTCGGCCATTGCTGCGAAAGCGCTCCAGACGGCGACGGGCCAGCGGCGAGAGGCTACGCATCATGCATTCCTCGCGCTGAAGTCGATTCGGGGGTCAACCAGCGTGTAGCAGACATCGCCAATCAGTTTTATCAGCAGGCCGAAGACGGTAAAGATGAACAGCGAGCCGAACACCACCGGATAATCCCGCGAAACGGCCGCTTCATAGCTCATGCGGCCCAGGCCATCCAGCGAGAAGATCACTTCGATCAGCAGCGAACCGGCAAAGAACACGCTGATGAACGCCTGCGGAATACCCGACACAACCAGCAACATGGCATTGCGAAACACATGGCCATAGAGCACGCGCCGCTCGCTCATACCCTTGGCGCGGGCGGTAGTCACATACTGACGGGTTATTTCGTTGAGAAAGGAATGTTTGGTCAGCAGGGTCAGTGTGGCAAAACCGCCGATCACCAGCGCTGAAACAGGCAGCACCAAATGCCAGAAATAGTCAGCGATCTTGCCGACGGTGGTCAGTTGCTCGAAGTTGTCCGAGACCAGCCCGCGCACCGGAAACCAGTTCAGTGACGTGCCACCGCAGAACACCACCACCAGCAGCATGGCGAACAGGAAGGCTGGCGTGGCGTAACCGATGATGATCGCGGTGCTGCTCCAGATATCGAACTGACTGCCATGTTTGACCGCTTTGCGAATACCCAGCGGGATGGATACCAGGTATGTCAGCAACGTCGCCCAGAGGCCCAATGATATGGAGACCGGCATTTTTTGCAGAATAAGGTCGGTCACCGTGGCACCGCGAAAGAAGCTGTTGCCGAAATCCAGTCGGGCGTAACTCTTCAGCATCAGCCAGAGCCGCTCATGCAAGGGCTTGTCGAAACCGTATTGATGTTCGATCTGTTTGATCAGTACCGGGTCCAGTCCTCGGGACGCTCGGGAGTGTCCGGCATCGGCCGATTCGCTCGCCCCCGCGCCCATGGTCGCACCGCCAATTCCCTGCAAGCGCGCAATAGCCTGTTCGACAGGGCCGCCCGGCGCGGCCTGCACGATGAAAAAGTTGACCAGCAAAATGCACAGCAGAGTAGGGATGATCAGCAGCAGGCGACGCAAAATATAGCCGAGCATTCAGTGCATCTCCGAAACGATGGCTGAAGCACCGCGTTTTTCAGCGAACTGCTCATTGGTCAATGGCGTCGGGCTGATTTCCCACCATGTTTCGATGGCTTCATTGTTGCTGGCCTGGATTTTCGGAATGCCGAAACGGTTCCACCAGACGGTGGAGGAGCCTGGCGGGTAATAGTTGGGAATCCAGTAGTAATTCCATTGCAGTACCCGGTCCAGGCAATGTGCATAGTCGGTCATGGTCTGCTTGTTGTCAGCCTTGAGCAGGCCTGCAATCAGGGTGTCTACGGCGGGGTCCTGAAGTGCCATGTAATTGCTGGAACCTGGGTCCATCGCTACTTTCGAACCAAAGCTGTTGTATAACTCGGCCCCGGGCGAGGTAGATACCGGGTAACCGGTGACAATCATGTCGTAATCGCGGGTCATTACCCGGTTGAGGTATTGCGCGGAATCGATGCGACGAATATCAAAATGAATGCCGATCTGCGCCAGCGTGCGTTTGTAGGGCAGCAGCATCCGCTCGAAACCATTCTGTGCGTTGAGAAACGTAAAGCGGAAGGGTTCGCCCTGAGCATTAACCAGTTGGTCGCCCTGTGGCGTCCAGCCAGCCTCTTTCATCAGCGCCAGTGCTTGCAGTTGCTTGTCGCGAATGAAGCCTGTGCCATCGGTTTTTGGCGTCTTGAACACGCTGTCGAACACCTGTTCGGGGACCATGCCACGCAGTGGCTCAAGGATTTTCAGTTCGGCGGGAGCAGGCAATTCGCTGGCAGCCAGCTCCGAGTTGGAGAAGAAGCTGTCCTGGCGAATGTACATGTTGCGCATCAACTGCCGGTTGGTCCATTCGAAGTCCCAGAGCAACGACAGCGCCTGGCGCACGCGGCGATCCTGAAACATCGGTCGGCTCAGGTTGAATACGAAGCCCTGTGAGCTTTGCACCGCGCCCTTGGCCAGTTGGGCCTTCTGCAAGCGACCGTCACTGAGTGCCGGGCCGTCATAGCGAATTGAATAGCCGGTCGCTGAAAACTCGCGGTTGTAGTCGTAGGCCCCGCCCTTGAGAACCGTGCGTGCCACGTCAATGTCGCCGAAATACTCGATGCTGAAGGTGTCGAAGTTGTACAGGCCTTTGCTGACCGGCAGGTCTTTTCCCCACCAGCCTGGGTCACGTTGAAACGTGACGGTGCGCCCCGGGTCGACGTGGCTGATGGTGTAAGGCCCGCTGCCCGGAGGAACTTCAAACCCCGCGCCACTGGCGAAGTCACGGGATTTCCACCAGTGCTCCGGGAATACCGGCAGTGAAGCGAGGTCGAGGGGCAGGGTGCGGCTGTCGCTGTGCTTGAAGTCGAAACGGATCTGCAAGGGGGATTCGACTTCCAGGCCTTTGACCGCCTCAAACTGGGTCCGGTATTGCATGTTGCCTTGGGTCATCAGCAGTTCGTAGGTGTACTTGACGTCGTTGGCGGTAATCGGGGTGCCATCCGCGAAACGCGCCTTCGGGTTGAGGTAAAAGCGCAAGGAAAGGCCGTCTGCACCACGCTCCATTTTCTCGGCGACAAGTCCGTAGACCGTATAAGGCTCATCCATAGAGCGTATGGCCAGCGGGGCATAGAGCAGGCCATTGATCTGCGAAACCCCCATGCCTTTGTCGGTAAACGGCATCAAGTGATCGAACTGACCTATTTCAATGGCCGAGCGGCGCATGCTGCCGCCTTTCGGGGCGTCCGGGTTTACATAATCGAAATGTTTGAAGTCGGCAGGGTAGCGCGGGGCCTCGCCGTAAACGGTCAGTGCGTGTTGTGGTGCTGCAGACAGCGATTGAACAACGCCAACGAAGGTCAGCGTCAAGGCGAGCAACGATGAAAAAACAAAACGCATGACTCGAATCCTGACTGACGTTCGCAAGCGAATGTCAGGGTTAAAGGCGACTGGCTGTCAAGGTATGACGAAAATCCCGGCAGCGCTCAGGCATCTGCGTCGCGGTATCTTCTACAGACAAATGGTCGCTTCGCCAAGCTGCTACGAGCAGGCAACAGTATTAACGGCCACCTGCAAAAACGGCCCATCCGAAGATGAGCCGTCTGGTACTCAGCGCAGCAGGATCAGTCTTGGCGGCTGGTCACTTCCAGCAGGTGGTAACCGAACTGAGTCTTTACCGGACCCTGAACGGTGTTCACTGGTGCACTGAACACGACGGTGTCGAATTCCTTGACCATCTGGCCTGGACCGAACGAACCCAGATCACCGCCCTGACGGCTGGATGGGCAGCTGGAGTTGGCCTTGGCGATTTCAGCGAAATCAGCGCCGCCTTCGATCTGAGCCTTGAGTTCGTTGCATTTTTCTGCGCTCGAAACAAGGATGTGGCGGGCAGTGGCTTTAGCCATGGGGAATAATCTCCTGTGAAAAAAAAGAAACAGCCTACCGGATTCAGTGCGGTATTTCCCGACAAAGTTCCTTCGCTCTGTTTATCTGTAACGCAGACGGTCAACCGCGCGACGCAATAGCTGTTCTGTGCCTTCCCAGCCAAGGCAGCCATCGGTGACCGACACGCCGTACTGCAGCCTGTCCCCCAGCGGCTGACAGCCATCGAACAAATGGCTCTCGATCATCATGCCGATCAGTGAGGTATTGCCGGCCAGGCGCTGTTCAAGAACATCGTTAAAGACGTGGGGCTGGCGTGACGGGTCCTTGCCACTGTTGGCGTGGCTGCAATCGACCATGATTCGCGATGCGATATTGTTTTTGGTCAGGCTGGCCTGCACCCGAGCGACACTCTGGCCATCGTAGTTGGGGCCGCTGTGGCCGCCGCGCAGCACAATGTGAGTGTCCGGATTGCCCTGCGTCTGGATGATTGCCGGATGACCGTGACCGTCCATGCCGAAGTGGCGATGCGGATGCGCCGCTGAACGCATTGCATCGCTGGCCACCGCGACGCCACCGTCAGTGCCATTCTTGAAGCCGACTGCCATGGGCAGCCCGCTGGCCATTTCCCGATGGATTTGCGACTCGGTGGTACGTGCGCCGATCGCGACCCAACTGAGCAGGTCATCGAAATAGCCCGCGGCCATGGGTTGCAGTATCTCGGTGGCAATCGGCAGACCCATTTCCAGCATGTCACGCATCAGTTGTCGCGACAGCGTCAGGCCTTCAGCCATATCGTCACTGCCGTCCAGATGGGGATCGTACGCCAGGCCTTTCCAGCCCACTGTCGTGCGCGGTTTTTCGACGTAGGCGCGCATCACCGGCAGCATCTGATCACTGACTTGTGCCGCAAGGCCGGCCAGTCGCTCGGCGTATTCACGAGCAGATTGCGGGTCATGGATCGAGCAGGGACCCACGATAACGAGCAGTCGCGAGTCTTCACCTTCAAGGATGGCGCGTACGGCGCGGCGATGGGCAGCAACCTTTTCGGTCAGCGCTGCATTCAGTGGCAGGCGCATTTTCAGTTCAAGCGTGCCGGGCAGACGTTTTGAGGAGGGGCTGTTGTCTGCCAGAGCAACGGCATGGCTGGACAGGTCGGACGGTTTTACGGCAACGGACGAATTCATATTCTGGCTTCCTGGGCTGGCGGTGCAGTACCGCGCAGACTTACTGGGGTGTTCGACAAATGGCCGTATTGGCCGGGCGTTTGTGGTTGCCACCTGGCAGTGACCGAACGGAGGCGGCAGGCTGTCCCGAACGGAGATGGCTAAATCGCCAGGCGAAGTCGATGTCGTTGCGGTAATAAGTGGCGTAGTTCATGTCGTAGTCCTCAATGTGCAGCGTGATATTTATGAAGGGTTGAAAATACCTGGCCCTGAAAAAACAAAACCCCCGGTCGGGAAGCCGACCGGGGGTAGAGAATTCTCTGGTTGGCGTCCCCTTGAAGTGGGCGCCGGATGGGTATCAGGCGCGCCAGTGGCTATACCAATACCCATAATAAGAGTTGAGCTGAACAGGAGCATTCACCGAGGCAACCCGCACAGCCATAGCGCATGCACGGCAGGAAATGCCGGTAGCCGCTTGAAGCAGTGATGAAGTGGATTGCAGCATGGTGGGTCTCCGTTGATTGCTCCGAAGCTTACTTCAGGAGCGGCGGCGCATTCAATTGGAAAATTCAATCACCAGGATTATCAATGGCTACGAGCATTGACGTGGTGGTGCAGAGGGCGAGGGGTAAACCGCTCAACGGCTGATGACAGTTACCTGGCGGCAGGCTATGGTGCGGCCAGGCTTCTACATATTGCGCCTGCAGTCTCCGGCAGGATCAGCTACTCTTCACCCATTACTTCTTCCTGCGGGGTTTGCATGTTCGGGATGGTCCCGATCTTCATGCCCAGCAATACGGCTACCTTATGCGCTTCACCGCGCCTGCCTTTCTTGCGGCCCGCCAGCACCTGGTAAGTTGTCGCCGGATCAATGCTGTTTTCCCGAGCGAATTCCTGAACAGATTTTCCCTGTTGTTCGAGCCAGGCCTTGGCTTGTGCGGCGGTGCGTATTCCGGGCATAGTTCAAAACCGTTCAAATCTATTCAATTCCGCGGGATTCTAACATTCGTTAGGATGGCTTTAATAGGATCATAGATTCAAATGAGTGGAATCGGTTGTCGGCTGAGAAAAGAACGAGAGCGTCTGAGCATGTCTCAGCGTACCTTCGGTGAAATAGGGGGAGTTGAGGCTAACGCCCAGGGAAAGTATGAAAATGGTGATCGCGCGCCCAAGGCCGATTACCTGGCTGCGGTGGCGGCCAAAGGTGTGGATGTGCTCTATGTGCTGACGGGAGCGCGCACGCCGGTGCCGATTGACAATCTCAGTGTGATCGAAGAAAAGATTCTGGGTAATTACCGGGTGTTGGGCAAAGATGATCAGGATGCGATCAGGCGTTTGACGACGACCATTGCCGAGCTTTCCGCTCCTGAAAAGCTTCCTTAGGGTAAGCATTGCGAGGCGGACATGCAGCCTGCTTTTCTGCGGCCTGCGGGTTTTTTTCGTCGTTCTCGAAGCACCCACCGTCAACTTGTCGAGAGTCTGAGTTCGCAGTGCTAGGTCTGACTCATTGTTTTTGTTATGGTGATTGGCATTCGTTATGACCGTTGCGCGAGGTGTCTGCTTGATTAAGGTGCTAGTTGTCGATGACCATGATCTTGTCCGGACAGGCATCACACGCATGCTGGCCGACATAGACGGTCTGCAGGTTGTCGGGCAGGCTGATTCCGGCGAGGAATCACTGAAGAAGGCGCGCGAGCTCAAGCCTGACGTTGTACTCATGGACGTCAAGATGCCAGGCATCGGCGGCCTGGAAGCGACGCGCAAGATGCTGCGTAGCCACCCTTATATCAAGGTCGTCGCAGTCACTGTCTGTGAAGAAGACCCGTTTCCGACCCGTTTGCTGCAGGCAGGTGCTGCCGGCTACATGACCAAGGGTGCGGGGCTTGCCGAAATGGTCCAGGCCATTCGCCTGGTGTTTGCCGGTCAGCGTTACATCAGCCCGCAGATTGCCCAGCAATTGGCATTAAAGTCGTTCCAACCGCAGGTCAACAATTCGCCGTTCGATCTGCTTTCCGAGCGTGAAATCCAGATTGCCCTGATGATCGTCGGCTGCCAGAAAGTCCAGACCATTTCGGACAAGCTGTGCCTGTCACCGAAAACCGTTAATACCTACCGATACCGTATCTTTGAAAAGCTCTCGATCAGCAGTGATGTTGAACTGGCTTTGCTCGCTGTACGTCACGGCATGGTTGATGCCAGCGCCTGAACATGACCCAGACTTTCGATCCAAGTGCATTTCTCGCGACCTGTAGCGGTCGTCCCGGCGTCTACCGTATGTTCGACGCCGAAGCCACACTGCTTTACGTCGGCAAGGCCAAGAACCTCAAGAAGCGTCTTGCCAGCTATTTTCGCAAAACCGGACACGCGCCCAAGACCGGAGCGCTGGTGTCGCGCATCGCCCAGATTGAAACGACCATCACGGGCAACGAAACTGAAGCGCTGTTGCTGGAGCAGACCCTCATCAAGGAGTGGCGGCCGCCCTACAACATTCTGCTGCGTGACGATAAGTCCTATCCCTATGTGTTTCTGTCCGATGGTAACTACCCGCGACTGAGTATTCATCGGGGAGCTAAAAAGGCCAAGGGCCGTTATTTCGGGCCTTACCCGAGTGCCGGCGCGATTCGCGAGAGCCTTAGCCTGCTGCAGAAGACCTTTCAGGTGCGGCAGTGCGAGGACAGCTACTTCAAGAACCGCACACGCCCTTGCCTGCAATACCAGATCAAACGTTGCAAAGGGCCGTGTGTTGGGCTGGTCGAGCCTGAGGTGTATGCCGAGGACGTACGTCACTCGGTGATGTTTCTCGAGGGACGCAGCAATGCCCTGAGTGACGAACTGAACGCCACCATGGAAAAAGCCGCGATGGCGCTCGATTTCGAACGCGCAGCCGAGTTGCGCGATCAGGTCGCCTTGTTGCGCCGCGTCCAGGATCAGCAGAGCATGGACGGCGCTACCGGCGATGTCGATGTGGTCGCCGCGTTCGTCAACCCTGGCGGTGCCTGCGTGCACCTGATTAGCGTGCGGGGCGGGCGGGTGCTGGGCAGCAAGAACTTCTTCCCGCAGGTCGGCATAGAAGAGGAGGTCGGCGAAGTGATGTCGGCATTCCTGGCTCAGTATTTCCTCGGCGGCATCGACCGTGAGCTGCCCGGCGAAGTCATCGTCAATGTCATCAACGACGATTTCCCTGCGTTCGTCGACGCCGTCGAAGAACTGCGCGGCGTCGAGATGGTTATCAGTCATCGCGTGCGCGGCACCCGGGCGCGCTGGCAGCAAATGGCGGTCACCAATGCCGAGCAGGCACTGACTGCGCGGCTGGCCAACCGTCAGCATGTTGCGTCGCGGTTCGAAGCGCTGGCCAAGGTGCTGGGGCTTGAAGATCCGCCAATGCGCCTCGAATGCTACGACATCAGCCACTCCAGTGGTGAGGCGACCGTAGCGTCCTGTGTGGTGTTCGGTCCGGAAGGCCCGATCAAGTCCGATTACCGGCGCTTCAATATTGAAGGCGTGACGGCAGGCGACGACTATGCCGCCATGCACCAGGCCTTGACCCGACGTTACAGCCGCATCAAGGCCGGGGAGGGCAAGTTGCCGGATGTGCTGCTGGTGGACGGCGGCAAGGGCCAGATGTCCATGGCCCGTGATGTGCTCAATGAATTGCAGGTGCCTGATCTGATTCTGCTCGGTGTCGCCAAGGGCACCACGCGCAAGGCGGGCTTTGAAACCCTTTACCTGAACGACGCAGCACATGAATTCACGCTGCCCGGCGATTCTCCGGCGTTGCACCTTATTCAGCAGATTCGCGACGAGGCCCACCGTTTCGCAATCACCGGTCACCGCGCGCGGCGCGGTAAGACCCGGCGCACCTCGACCCTTGAAGGCGTTGCAGGCGTCGGGCCGACCCGGCGTCGTGACCTGCTCAAACATTTCGGCGGATTACAGGAATTGTCCCGTGCCAGCATCGATGAAATCGCAAAAGCACCCGGAATCAGTAAAAAGCTGGCAGAGTCGATTTATGCAAACCTGCACAGCGAGTAGAATGCCCGCTCACCTCGTAGCCAGTTGTGCCGATGAATATCCCTAATCTGATCACCGTACTACGCGTTTTATTGATTCCGATCTTCATTTTGCTGTTCTACATGCCTTATCACTGGAGCTACATGGCCGCCAGTGCAGTCTTTGCGTTCGCTGCGGCGACCGACTGGCTCGACGGGTATCTGGCCCGCCGTCTTGAACAAAGTACGCCTTTTGGCGCCTTTCTCGACCCGGTAGCAGACAAACTGATGGTGGCCGTGGCATTGGTGCTGCTGGTTCAGGCGCATGCCAATCTGTGGCTGACGCTGCCCGCAGCGGTGATCATCGGTCGCGAAATCGTGATTTCTGCACTCCGCGAGTGGATGGCGGAAATCGGCGCGCGTGCGCAGGTTGCCGTTTCCAATATGGGCAAATGGAAAACGGCGGCGCAAATGCTCGCGCTGGTTATTCTGCTGGGCAACCCGCCTGCGATCACGATCTGGGTGATTCTCGGCTACGCATTGCTGCTCGTTGCAGCGGGGTTGACCCTGTGGTCGATGGTGCAATACCTCAGAGCCGCGTGGCCGCACCTCAAGACTACGGCAGAAAAAAAATAAGTTTTTGAATCAAGGGCTTGACGCAGCTTTCTGAAACGCTAGAATAGCGCCCGTCATCAAGACAATGCGGGAATAGCTCAGTTGGTAGAGCACGACCTTGCCAAGGTCGGGGTCGCGAGTTCGAGTCTCGTTTCCCGCTCCAAATATAAATCCATGTATGCACAAGAGGCATATGGGATTAACAAAAAAGACGCTTAGGCGTCTTTTTTCGTTTTTGCGGTAAATATCCCGGGTTTACTTTCTTGTGATGTACTTCTGATTGTCTGAAGCAGTTTTGGCGTCCGAAGCCATATAGCCGTCGCCACCTCAAGCAGTCGAAGGAACAGTAGACCGGCTGGAGGCCATTATCGGGCACCCGCTGCGCACCTACGAAGACTTCGTCAAGGAAGCCACTGTCGGTTGAATCGCCGGCAGGGCAGCCATCCTGCCGGGTAAGAAACCCGGCAGTCAGTGCTTTAGTAGTTCACCCAGGCGGCATCGTTATTGGCAGGCTGTACCCAGCGCACACCTTCTACGCCAGTGTCGATACCCGGCTTGGCAGCCCATGCCATGCGTTGCCCCTGAAGTTCGAAACTCATCTGGTCAGGGCGTTCATCCCTCCATTCGATACTCGCCTTCCCGACTACTATTTATAATGTTGCTCGAACACCGCTACCTGCTCCGGTGTAATGAGTTGGAAGGGCACCCAGACCTCGGCGTCGACCGGCTCGCCTTTGATCATTTTTATGGCCGATTGCAGAGCTGTGGTCGCTTGGGCTTTCGGGTCTTGAAACACCGAGGCTGCCAGCATTCCACGTTTGATCGCCGCCAGGCCATCAGGCAAGCCGTCAATGCCTACAATTGCAACTTCCCCCTTCGCTTTGCCAGCCTGTTGTAACGCCATGGCGGCGCCTATGGCCATCTCGTCGTTATTGGCCACAATGGCATCAAAGGTTCTGCCCGCCAGTAGCCAGTTACTGGTCAGGTCCATACCTTTGTTACGTTGCCATTCCGCTGTTTGCTGCTCGACGATCGTTATGCCCGGATAGTCCTTGAGCACCTGTTTGACGCCTTCGCTGCGGTCGTGTGTCGAGTTCTGCGCAAGGTCACCCATGATGAGCGCGATAGTACCTTTGCCTCCCATCTTTTCTGCCAGATAGCGCATCTGCAATTGTCCTGCCTCAATGTCGTTGGACGCCACGGTGGTAACTCCCTTGGGCAAGACGCGCTCATCCGGGTGACGGTTGACGTAGACAAGCGGCATCTTTGCCTCGACCGCTGCGCGGGTCATATTTGCCGTGGCGGAGGTGTCCACCGGCAAGACGATAACCGCATCCACTTTCTGGCTGAGAAAGCCCTGAACCTGATTGATCTGGCGAACCACATCGCCTTGAGCGTCCTCGAACTGGAGCTGCACATTCTCTTTTCGGGCAGCTTCTTCCAGGCCGCTGCGCACATAGGTCATGAAGTTATCGTCGACTCTGGCGATCGTGACGCCAATTCGGTAACTCGCAGCAGCCCATTGGCTGGAAACCAGTAACAGCACGGCGATAAACAGTTTGCAGAAGGGCATGAGACGTTTCCTTTTGTTGTTATGTGTGACGTTCACCAAGACCTGTCATGAACGTTTCCAGCGCTTTTCACGAGAGCTTGCCAAGGTGTTCCTCAAGTCAGGGTGAAGGCTTTTTTGAAGCGTTCCAGTGCTGCTTCGCTGTTGCCACTGGCCCAGCCTTCAAGCCCGACGACACCCGTGTAGCCCATATCGAACAACGCTCTGGCAATGGCGGGATAATGAATTTCACCTGTACCGGGCTCTTGGCGACCGGGAACGTCGGCGACCTGGATTTCTCCTATGGCACTGCCTGAGCGCTGGATGAGTTCGATCAGGTTTCCTTCGCCGATTTGCGCGTGATAAAGGTCCAGGTTCATTTTCAGGTGCGGGCTGCCCACGGCCTCGATCAGGGCCAATGTGTCTTCAGCGCGAGCGAACGGGGTGCCGGGGTGGTCGACCTCGGTATTCAGGTTTTCCAGCAAGAATACCCGGCCGGCCTCTTCGCCAAGGCGAGCGAGTTTTTCCAGCGTTTTGCAGGCACTCAGCCACATGCGTCCATTGACATGAGCCACCGGATTGACGGGCAAACCTTTGTCGTCAAGGCCCGTGCCATGCAGGTTCAGGCTCGGGCAATTGAGCCGGGCGGCGACCGCGAGGGATTCGCGTGCGCTGTCCAGCAGGTGCTGGATTGCGTCGGCATCGGTCAGATTGCCGTGGGTGTAGCCGGTCATGGAGGTGAAATTCGCCCCTGTGGCAGCCAGCGCTGCGATGTCCTTATTGGCCCAGCTCCATATTTCGGCGCTGAAGCCCAGCTCGTGAATACGCCTGACACGCTCGGTGAAGGGTAAATCCAGGAACACCATCTCGGCGCTGACCGCTAATGTGAACGGTATGGAGCTCATGCGCAGACTCCTCGTGACACCGCCACCGGTCGGCCTTGCTGGAACGACTCGATGCAGGCGCGGGCAATGGCCAGCGCCGCTCGGGCATCTTCGCCACTGGCCAGGGGTTTGGCCCCGGTACGCAGGCAGTCGGCAAAATGATTGAGTTCGGCGATGTAGGCGTCACGCAGCAGGTCGGTGTCCAGTCGTTGGGAGTCGGCCTGTATACCATTGGCCAGATAACGGGTCAGATCAGATTCACTGACGTTGCCCATAGTCAACATGCCGGCACTGCCGAAGACCTCGCCCCGGACGTCGTAACCGTAGACCGCCTGAAAGCTGGCTTCAGCGGTGGCAAAGGCACCGTTGTCGAAACGGATCATCACCACCGCTGTGTCCAGAAACCCATTGTTCTTGTAATCCGGTGCAATCAGCGCATCAGCCATGACGAAGACGCTGACTGCCTCGGCACCGGGGTTCAGGTAGCGCAGGGTATCGAAGTCATGAATCAGCGTTTCAAGAAAGATCACCCATTGCGGCGAGGCTGCCGGATTGTTCAGCGCAGGATCTCGGGTTAACGAGCGCAACAGTTGCGGTGTACCTATACGCCCCTCAACCACGTTCAGATGAGCCGTACGAAAGCTTTTGGCGAAGCGACGGTTGAAACCGACTTGCAAGGGCACGCCGGCATCGGCGGCCGCAGCGATAGCGCGGTCGGCTTCCTCGAGAGTGATCGCCATGGGTTTCTCGCAAAAAATGCCCTTGCCGGCCCGCGCCGCGCTGATGACCAATTCTGCGTGGCTGCGCGCGGGGGCAGCGATCAGCACGCCATCCAGGTCTGGGTCGTCCAGCAATTGCTGAGGGTCGGTGTAAACCCGATCTACCCCTAACTCTGCGGCCAGACGCGACGCCCGGCCCGGAGTGGGGTCGGCGATGGCCGCAAGGCAGGCACCGGGAATATGGTGGGCGGCGGTCTGGCCGTGGAAGCTGCCCATGCGACCGGCGCCAATCAGACCAAGGCGGAGATTTTTTTTGCTCATGAAATAACCCTTTTTAATTGTTGTTCGATTATTTCCCGGCCGTAAGCGCGCCGGGCAAAAGAGGGAGAGCAAATGCCATGCCATAACTTAAGATATTGATTTTAAACGTTTATTAAAAATTTCCAGCCAAAAAGTGTTCATTTTAATGACATGTCTATACTGATATGTTGAATATATGAACATGGATACATCAATGTCCTCACCGTCTGCGACCTTCAGCGTGCAAGACCTCGGATACCTCACCGCATTGGGGGCTGTGGCACTCAACAGCGGTCCCATACCCGAACTGGAGCAGGCCTGGCGGGCGCGCCTGAGTGGCGTTGACGAGCGCCCGGCGACGGTCAGGAAGGTTATTTGGGATTCCTGGGGACGCAGCATCGCAGGCGGCGTGAACCCTGAAGACAGCGACTACCGGTTTGTCGACCCTCAACACCTTGCGGCTACTCTGGCGGCCAATCGGGTTTTGATTGCCGCAGCAGCTCAAGTGATGCGCGGCTTGCTTGCCTATAACCCGAGAGGCCATATCAACCTCACCGATGCTGAGGGCACCACACTGTATTTTTGCGGGCTGGATCTGACGCCGGTGGGTACGCGTTTGCTGGAGTCGGTGCAGGGCACCAACTGCACCGGGCTGGCCCTGGCTGAAGATTCCCTGGTGTATGTACTGGCAGAGGAAAACTTCGGTACAGGCCTTCGTCAGCGGCGGATGCATTGCGCTGCGGCGCCCATCCGCAATGCCCAAGGCAAGACCCTGGCGATGCTGACCCTGACCGCAGAACCTGGCTGGTTCCATTTTCATACGCTCGGCACTGTCCAGGCGGCGGCCGAGGCCGTCTCGCGGCAAATGGCCTTGCAGGCGCTGCTGGAAGAACAGCAAACCGTGCTCGAAGTGCTCAACGAAGGTTTGGTGGTACTGGACGAACGAGGCTGTATAAAAGCGCTCAATCGCTATGCCCGGCAGCTTTTTCGGGTCGGCCTGGATTTGCTGGGCAGCCCGTTCCAGCGTCTGGGGCGCAGTGATTTGAACGAACAGATTCTGGCGCGTATCGGTGAAGGGCTGCGGGACCTGGACTGCACCTTTGAACTGCATGATTTCAGCCAGTTGTCCTGTCTGGTTTCGGTATGCCCACTGGAGCAGGGCGGGCGCGTGGTGTCGCTGCGAGAAAATCGGCGCATTCGGGAGATCACCCGGCGAATTATCGGCACTCAGGCCCGTTACACGTTCGAGACCATTCAGGGCCGTTCACGGGCGATTGCAGATGCCGTGCATTTTGGGCGGATCGCCAGTCGCAGCGATTCCACCACCTTGATTCTTGGCGAAAGCGGCACCGGCAAGGAGTTGTTCGCCCAGGCGATCCATAATGCGAGTGACCGCAATAGCGGGCCTTTTGTAGCGGTCAACTGTGGCGCGATTCCCCGGGACCTGGTGCAAAGCGAGCTGTTCGGCCATGTCGAGGGCGCATTCACGGGTTCGGCTAAAGGCGGGTCGGCGGGCAAGTTCGAACTGGCCGATGGCGGCACGATCTTTCTTGATGAGATCGGCGACATGTCCTTCGACGCGCAGGTCAGCCTGTTACGGGTGTTGCAAGAGGGCGAAGTAACCCGGGTCGGGGCGAAAAGCTCGCGACCAGTGGATGTACGCATCATTGCCGCCACTCACCGTAACTTGAGTCAGGCAGTGGCCGAAGGCGCCTTTCGTGAAGATCTGTATTACCGACTCAACGTGCTCAACCTGACCGTACCGCCGCTGCGTATGCGTCGGGAAGACATAGCCTTGCTGGCGCAACATTTTCTTGATCGTTGCGCCCGTTCATTGCGCAAGTCAGTGCTGGGGCTTTCTGCGCAAGCCCTGGAATTGCTGGTGGCTTATAGCTGGCCGGGCAACGTGCGAGAGCTGGAAAACAGCATTGAGCGCGCGACCAATCTGGCCACGGGTGAGCTCGTCCAGCCCGCCGATCTGCCCCTTGAAATCAGGCAGCGCAGCGGCCTCGCGGTGCCGGGCCGGCTGCCAGTGCCTTTGGCGGCCCATGACCTTGGCACCCACGAAATGCACGCGATTATTGCGGCGCTCGAAAGCACCCGAGGCAACATTCGCCTTGCTGCTCGACAGCTGAACGTTTCCCGCGGCGGGCTGTACAACAAAATGAGTCGATTCGGCTTGAACGCCGCCGATTTTCGAGGGCTCTGACGCCGGTCAGGCGTCGGTATTCTCCGAGGTCACGATCTGTAGCGGTACATACACCCGGTGCCTGAGCGGATCGAAGCTGTTGACGGTCTGCAACTCGATCAGCAGATTTACCAGTGCCTCGGCAATTTGAAGAGGCTGGGAGTCGATCACTACGTCAACCAGCCCGTTCGCGAGTGCGAGGCGCGACAGTTCGGTGGACTCCTGCAAAATGCAGCACAGCGCTGGACGTCTGGGCAGTTGCGAGAGGGCACTGATGATGCCGTCGCCACCACCGCCCACCACGCACAGCCCGCGCAGATCGTCATGATTGCCCAGCAATTCCAGGCTCGCCTCTTCGGTGATATCGCAGTTGTCGAGGTTGATCAGCGGCACCAGAGGACGTAACCCCGGCGCATGCTCTGCCAGGTAACTGTGTAGCCCTTCAACCCGCGCCTGATGACCGAGAAAGCGATGGCCGCCGAGCAGAATGCCGATGCTGCCTTTGCGAGCACCGCAGGTACGTGCCAGCAGCCAGCCCATGGTGCGTCCGACCTGATAATTGTCCTGACCGACGTAAGGCTCATCTGCCTTCTCATGAATGTCTGAAAGCAGCGCTATCACCGGGACGCCAGCCTGGCGAATCTGTTCAAGAGCAGCGTTGATCAGCGGGTGGGCGAAGCTGACCACCGCCAGGCCGTCACATTGCACTGCCAGTTGTTCGAGTTGGGCAACGATGGCGGCTGGGCTGCGATCAGTCACGTATTCGAACTGGCAGGTCAGATTGGCCCCGATACGACGTTGCGCGGCCTGGCCAATGGCCTGAGCGAGGTTGGCATAGAACGCCTGGGCGGTGTTCAGCAACAGAATGCCGAAACGGTAAGTGGGACGTTGCTCGACAATGCGCTGCGCAATCAGCCGTGCGGCGAAATAACCCACTGCTTCCGCGGCCTTCAGCACCTGCTCGGCGATAGCGGGGTTTACCGGAGCGCGGGCGTTGAGCACGCGATCGACAGTCGCGACACTCAAGCCTGCCTGCGCGGCAACAGTCGCGATGGTGGGGCGCTTATTGTTATTCATGCCATGCCCTTGAAGCGGCTTGATAGAAAACTATCAAGCACCGCAGATGCTCGATGATAGCTTGATAGTGAATGTATTCAAGGCCTTGAGAGGGGGGTGGGTGCTCTCTATATTTTCTTACGCAAAGTTCCTGAAACCTCACACTTGCGGAGAATAATAACAATGCCTCAAGACACTGCAGCCTGTCAGCGCGACTATAGCCTGACCGGCCCCGAAGCTGCCCGTGCAGCGGAAAAAGGCCTGGTATCTGCCGAGTGGTACCAGTCGCCCATCTCTCGTCAACGCATGAAACAATTGATGCAGCGCCGCGACGGCCCGGCCTTGCTCGACACCGCGATTTGGTTGCTGGCGCTGCTGGTCAGCGGTTTTGGCGGCTACTGGTTCTGGGGTTCCTGGGCATGTGTGCCGTTCTTCCTGGCTTATGGCGTTCTTTACGCCACAGCCTCCAACCCGCGCTGGCACGAGACTGGCCACGGCACCGCGTTCAAGACCCGGTGGATGAATGACGGGTTGTACCAGGTGGCCAGTTTCATGTGCATGTTCGAGCCACATGTATGGCGCTGGAGCCATGCGCGGCATCATACCGACACTATCGTGGTAGGTCGCGACCCGGAAATTGTCGAGCCACGGCCGCCGAGCCTTGTGATGATGTTCCTGAGCCTGTTTCAGATTCCCTTGCTGATCAAAACAATGGGCGGCGTGTGCCGACATGCTTTTGCGCACATGAGCGAGCAAGAGAAGGATTTCATCCCGGTATCCGAATGGCCCAGAGTGTTTCTGGCCGCGCGTATCTGGCTCGCCATTTATGCCGGAGTGGTTGCTGCGGCACTGTATCTGCAAAGCTGGTTACCCCTCATGTACGTCGGTTTGCCCATGCTTTATGGCGGCTGGCTGTCTTACCTGTTCGGCCTTACTCAACATGTGGGGCTGGCTGAAGACGTGCTCGATCATCGCAGCAACTGCCGCACTATCTACATGAACCGCGTGCTGCGCTTTCTGTACATGAACATGAACTACCACCTTGAGCACCATATGTACCCGATGGTGCCGTATCACGCGTTGGCGCAACTTCATGAAGAGATCCGCCACGACTGTCCGCCGCCTTATGCCAGCCTCGGCGAAGCCTTCAAGGAAATTATTCCAACCCTCCTGAGGCAGCGCCGCGACCCGACCTACTTCATCAAGCGCCAGGTGTCACATGCTTCAGCGCCTGCCACCGCCGCACGTCCCCAGCCTGAAGCGACCTCCGGCTGACACTTTCCGGTTGTTCCCGAACGAGAGAGAAAAACCATGAACAATCAATGGATTGATGTATGCGCCGTGGGCGAAATTGATGAAGAAGACGTCATTCGCTTCGATCACGGCCCGCATACCTATGCCGTATACCGTTCCGCCGACAACGAATTTTTCGCCACGGCGGGCCTGTGCACCCACGAAAAGATTCACCTCGCCGACGGGCTGGTAATAGATCACGTCATCGAATGCCCTAAACATAACGGCCGCTTCGACTATCGCAATGGCAAAGCCCTGGGAGCACCCGTGTGCGTCAATCTCAAGACCTTTGCCGTACGGGTCGAATCCGGGCGGGTTTTGCTTGCGGTCAGTGACTGAAAATCAGGAGTGCATGCCATGAATGCTCCATTGATTATCGTTGGCGCGGGTCATGCAGGTGGCCGTGCAGCGCTGACCTTGCGCGATCAGGGTTACGCCGGCCGACTGATACTGATCGGCTCCGAGCCGCACGTGCCGTATGAGCGCCCACCTTTGTCCAAGGGCGTGCTGCGAGGCTCCGTGGACCTGGCCGGTTGCAGCCTGTGTGCGGACACGCGCCTCACTGAGCTGGGTATCGAGCATCTGACCGACAACCCGGTAAAGAGCCTCGACACGCAGGGTCATCGCCTGCAGTTGGCTGACGGCGATGAGTTGCCTTACAGCCGATTGCTGTTGGCGACCGGGGGCAGGGCGCGTTGCCTGGCACAGATCCCCAGGCACCTGAGCAATGTTTTCTACCTGCGCACCCACGATGAAGCATTGGCGTTGCGGGGTGCCTTGATCCACGGTTCACGCCTGGTGATCATCGGTGCCGGGTTCATTGGCCTTGAAGTTGCGGCGACGGCGCGGGCTCTAGGCTGCCAGGTGATGTTGCTCGAAGCAGGCCCTCGTCTGGCCGGGCGCGTCTTGCCTGAAGAAGTGTCCCGGGCATTGCTGGATTTGCATCGGCAGCACGGCGTCGATGTACAACTCAATGTCGTGCTTGAAGGCGTGCAAGGCAATGAGCGCGCCGAGTCAGTGCTGCTGGTCGACGGCTGGAGTGTGCCTTGTGACGCAGTGGTTGTCGGCGTTGGCATGCAGCCGAACATCGAGCTTGCAGTAGCGGCTGGCCTTGCCGTGGGGCAAGGGATTCGTGTCGACGATCGACTGCGCACCAGCGCCCCGGACATCTTCGCCGCCGGTGATGTGTGTGAGTATCGCCTGCACCCCGAGGGGGTGTACCAGCGGCAGGAGACCTGGCGCAACGCCGAAGCGCAGGGGCGCCACAGCGCATTGAATATGCTGGGGAACGATCTTCCGTTCCAGGACGTGCCCGGCTTCTGGTCCGATCAGTACGACTGGAGCGTGCAGACAGTCGGTGTAACCACGCAGCCCCTGCCTTCAGCCAGCCGCGCATTGGCCTGCGGTGGGCGGTTGCTGTTCTACCTGGATGCGCAACAACGACTGCAGGGTGCCTGTGGCCTGGCGCTGGGCGACAGCGTTGCCAAAGATATCAAGCTGTGTGAGCGCCTGATCGTTGCCAGAACTCCGCTGAGCGTCACCATGCTCAACGACCCCGAGTGTTCGCTCAAACAACTGCTGAGGCTCTGACATGGACACATTTCTGGTATTTCAGTCGCTATGGGCCATGCAGGACCATCGTGGCCAGTGTGACCTTCCCATGGAGGCGCAACTGGACAGAATTGCCGCCGCCGGCTTTGACGGGATCACCGACCATTACTTGCATGCCCCCGATGTCATGCGGCTGCATGCCGCCGCAGAGGCCCGTGGCTTACAGATTGAAGGTCAGCTATTCCCACAGACAGTGGCCGATCTGGACAGGGCGCTTGAAGTTGCTTGCCGCTACGGTTGTCACCACCTGACTCTGCAGGCCGATGCACGTCCGCGGACGCTGGCCCAGGCGATTACGTTGATCGAGGGCTGGCAGCGTCTGGCCGAGCAGGTGGACTTTCCGGTTCTGCTGGAAACTCACCGTTACCGCCTTACCAGTGATCTGTTGTTTACCCTCGACGTGCTGGCGCAGATGCCGGACCTCAAACTGCTGGCTGATTTGTCCCACTACGTGGTAGGTCGGGAGTTGCCCGAGTCGGCGACGGCCGAGGACGACGAGCACATTCACAGCATCTTGCGCCATAGTTGGGGGTTTCACGGCCGTATAGCCAATAGTGAACAAGTGCAGGTGCCGTTGAGCTTTGCACAACACCGTCCCTGGCTTGAGCGGTTTTCAGCCTGGTGGCGTTACGGTATCGAAGATTGGCTGGCTCGACCGAATAAACCAGCCAGCCTGTCTTTCACGTGCGAGCTGGGCCCACCCCCGTATGCAATCACAGGGAGTGACGGGCGCGAAATTTCAGATCGCTGGAGCGAGGCACTGTTACTCAAGGATCTGATTCGCGGAATCTGGAATGATTGCCGTTCAAGGGTCTGACGGGTTCAGCCCGCTTGATGCGAATAGTGAACTCTTCAAAAGCATACCGATGTGTGCATTTTAGGTTGACGACCCATCGCCAACGGTTTAAAGCTATACACGTCGGTACAGTTTTGGTGGTCTCGCAGTTCATTGCAGACTGACACATATCCAGAACAGTCCGGCAGCGCCTCGCAGAGCAGTCTGATGATGATCGATTAAATGCCGTGCAACGCGGTACGTCGCGATCATGGATGGCCCTGCATCAGGCAAGAGAGTGCTCCGAGATACAGTGCCTCTGGAAAACGTGCTTCTGGATAAACGGTCCCGGGATATTACCAGTGCCCTTCAAAGGTACTGCCCGTGACGGTGCGTGCCTGATAGTAGTCGGGCTCGGGGATTGACGGTGAGTGCTTGAATTTCAATAACCTGATCACGCTGGAGAGTTCTGCATGCACTACGTTAAAAACATGAAGTTGGCCGGGCTGTTGTTATTGGTTTTTCTGGTCACGGGGTGTGCCAGTCACGAGCCGTCGCCGTATTCAGGAATCGAGTCATCACTTGAAATGCGGCCCAACAAACAGGACAGCTCGGGTCGTATTCCCTTCAAGTACTCGACGTCAGTCAACTGGAACCAATACGATAAAGTAATGCTTGAACCTGTGGTGATCTACTCGGGAGCGGATGCGCAATTTTCAGACCTGGAGCGCAACGAAAAGACCGTCCTGGCCAACGACATGACAGTCAGGTTCTCTGAAGCCCTGGGCAAGCATTTCCGGTTCACCGACACACCTCCACGCGGGACAATGCGCATTCGCCTCACCCTGACCGGGGCCGAGACCACTGTTACCGGGCTGTCTACATTCTCCCGATTCGATATCGGCATGGGGTCATATAACCTCGTTCAGGCCTCCAGAGACCGTGAAGGTACGTTTACCGGGTCCGTCAGCTATGCCGTCGAGATCTACGATGCGTCCACTTCGCAGCTTCTGGAGTCCTATGTCACTCGGCAATATCCAAAGGTTTATGACATAAGCTCGACCTTCGGGCGTTTGTCGGCGGCGCAGGCGGGTATTTCCAGAGGCGCGGATGAGCTGATTGGGTTGTTGCTCTCAAAGTAAAGCAGCCTTGGGAAGCCCGGCCTGATAATCGGGTCTTCCTGTCAGTCAGACACCTGAGAACTGAAAATGCTATTTGTGAATAATAAAATAAATATAAATCAAAAATAATAATATTGGCTTATGACCAAATAGAATTATATTTTCGAAATTGATTCCGTTATGTTTGGTTTCAACAGCCTACCCCTTACCTCGGATGGTACCAATCGTTATCAGGATTCTGCGCATCAGGCCGCCGTCGAGTGCGCCATGACCGAGGGATAAACCATTCCCCTCAAGCAGAATCGTTGGAAGGGAGTTCAACGTATGTTGCCTGTTCAATCCTGCCACTGGCTTTATTCCTCTCGCCCTGTCGTTGACAGGCGCTGCGCGTCACTTCTGCCGCCAACCGGCTTCTCACCCCACCGCTAGCTCATCGCGCAGGTTTTACCTGCACAGCCTGAAACGTGCGTACCGCGCTGTCCCTACGACAGCAGGAACGCCCGACTTTGCGATTTGCATGCATGGCTTCAATGACGGCCATGTCTGGAGTGAATATGAAGCAAGCTTTACACCGTGCCCGAGCCTCGACTGCCGTGCTGGGCTACTGCCCGCTGGCGTTGGCGATAGGGAGCGTTTTGCTGTCAGGGACGATTCAGGCCGAGGAAAAAACCTCCGAGGATGAGCGTCGTACCTTGTCCACCGTGGTGGTCACCGGTAATCGCGGTGCCGAGCAGCGCACCGTGACCAGCAGCCCGGTGCCGATCGATGTGGTCAGTGCCAAACAATTACAGAGTACTGGCAAGCCCGGCCTGATGGAGGCATTGAGCGCGGTCATCCCATCTCTGACACTGCCGGAGAAAACCGGTTGGGACGCCAGCGGCATTGCCCGTGCGCCCAACTTGCGTGGTTTGAGTGCCGCCGAGGTGCTGGTGTTGGTCAATGGCAAACGCCGCCATACCAGCGCGACTCTTAATATCAACGGCATCAACACCGGCGCTGCGCCGGCAGACCTCGATCTGATCCCGATCAGCGCCATTGATCATGTAGAAGTGCTGCGTGACGGTGCCGCGGCTCAATATGGCTCCGATGCCATTGCCGGGGTGATTAACGTCATCCTCAAGGCCGACACCAGCGGCACCTCGGTGACCAACGCCGGGCTCGGTTATGACGGCAAGAAGCAGACCGTGCAGCAAAGCCTCAATAAAGGCTTCGAGATTGGCGACGGCGGTATCGTGCAACTGGCGCTGGATGCCCGCAGCCAGAATGACGACAACAAGGCCAGCGCCAATGGCTACAGCTACGAACAAGCCTACGACCTGGCGGGCAAGTCCACGTATGGCGGTTACGGCACGCCGAAAACCAATCTGCTGACCCTGGGTTACAACGCCGAGCTGCCGATCGATGACAGTTTCAGTCTGTATTCCTTCACGACCTATTCGCGTCGCAAGGCCGAGCAGGGGCAGAATTTTCGCCTGCCGACCATTACCAATACGATCACCACCGGGCCCAATGGTTATCCGGCGGGATACAATACACACCGACCTGGTATATCGACGAAGACGATTTTCAGGCTGCGTTTGGTGGCAAAGGCACGCTTGGTGAATGGGACTGGGATCTGTCCAGCACTTACGGGCGCAACGAGGCGGAGCAGGGCACCACGCATAACCAGAACCCGTCGCTGGGTGAGGCCACGCCCAACAGCTTCACATCAGGAACGTGGATTTCCACCGAGCTGACCACCAACCTGGATTTCAAGCGCGGCTTTGACATCGGCCTGCAAAAGCCCCTCGACGTGTCCTACGGCCTTGAACATCGACGCGACACGTATGAGGTGCAGGCGGGCGACTATGAATCCTATGCCAACGGCGGTTACTGCATTGCACCGGGCAACTGTGCATCGTCAGGTGCGCAGGTCACCAACGGCATTTCGCCGGATGAAGAAAGCAGCGCCTCGCGCAACAGTGTCGCCAGTTATGTCGACGTAGGCTTCAACCCTGTGCCTGACTGGTATGTCGGCAGCGCAATGCGCTATGAACATTACAACCAAGGTGTGGGCGCGACCCGCAGCGGCAAGCTGACCACACGCTACGACTTCACCCCGCAGTTCGCCGTTCGCGCCACCGTCAGCAATGGCTTTCGTGCGCCATCCCTGGCCAACAGTCTGTTCAGTGCACGTTCGACCACTTACGGCGTGGTGGACGGCGTGTATCAGTCGATCAATTACGGCGTATTGCCGACCGGCTCGGGTGCCGCCAGAGCGCTGGGTGCCGAGGACCTCAAGCCGGAGCGCTCCACCAATTTCAGCCTCGGTTTCACCCTGACGCCTACCGATCAGTTGACCCTGACCGCCGATGCCTACGTGATCAATCTGCGTGACCGCATCACTCTGACCGGCACCCTGCTGGGTGATGAAGTCACTCAGGTGCTACTCAACAACGGCATCGATTCGACGTCGGGCGGCCAGTATTTCATCAACGGTGCCGACACCCGCACCAAGGGGCTGGACCTGGTCAGCAACTACCGCCAGGACCTTGGGCAGTACGGGTCAGTGAAGTGGACAGCGGCGTTCAACTGGAACCAGACAAAGATCCTCAGCTACAAGGAATCCACCTCGATCCTCGGTACTTCCTATGAGCTGATGGACCGCGAAGCGCGCAATCTGATTACCGGCGTGCAGCCGCGTACCAAACTGATTCTGGGCGGCGACTGGAGCATCGAGCGCTTCAACCTGAACCTGGCGCTGACCCGTTACGGTTCCTACAAAGAGGTCAATTCCTCAGCCAATCGCGATCTGGATCGGGTGTACAGCGCCAAGTGGATCACCGATCTGGACCTCGGCTACAACCTCAGCAAAAACCTCAACGTTGCCATCGGCGCAAAGAACCTGTTCGACATCTATCCAAGGAAACAGGGGGTTCCCAGCAGCACCATGGTCAGCAGTTACGGCACCTATTCGCCCTACGGTTTTACCGGCGGTTACTACTACACCCGGCTGACTTACGCCTTTTAAGGCCAGCACCTGAAAACCCCCATTGAGTGCGAGGAACAAGCATGCCCACTGTCGCCAAACCCTATGACTTCATCGACGAGACCAGCCGTTACCCGCTGCGCCAGAGCCGGGTAGCACAACCACCGATCAAGGCGATGCAAGTAGTACCCGCCCGGCATCCCGGTCGCTGGGTGGGGTCGATATTCGCTGCACTGGTGCTGGTCGCCATCGTGCATTCGCTGGCGACCAATCCGCGCTGGGAGTGGGGCGTATTCGGACAATGGTTCTTCTCGCCGTCAGTGCTGCGCGGCCTGGCCCAGACGTTGCTGCTGACACTGCTCAGCACTGTGTTCAGCATCATTCTCGGCACGGCGCTGGCGCTGGCACGCCTGTCGGGCTCACCGCTGCTGGCGGCGCTGGCCTGGGGCTACATCTGGTTTTTCCGCTCGATGCCGGCGCTGCTGGTGTTGATCATTCTCTACAATTTCGCCTACCTGTACGACCACATCGTACTGGGTGTGCCGTTTACCGATCTGGTCTTCGCCGAATGGTCAACGGTCGACGTGCTCAGTCAATTCACCGTGGCGGTCCTGGGCTTGAGCCTGATGCAGGCGGCGTATACCGCAGAAATCATTCGTGGCGGGCTGATCGGTGTCGATGCTGGCCAGCATGAAGCCGCTGCAGCCCTGGGCTTGCCGGCTTCGCGTCGGGTTTTCCGCATCATTCTGCCCCAGGCACTGCGCTCGATCCTGCCTTCGGGCTTCAACGAAATCATCGGCCTGGTCAAAGGCACTTCCATTGTTTACGTGCTGGCCTTGCCAGAGCTGTTTTACACCGTGCAGGTCATCTACAACCGTACCCAGGCGGTGATTCCGCTGCTGATTGTTGCCACTGTCTGGTACCTGATCATCACCACGCTGTTGACCAGCGCGCAGTACTACGTCGAGCGACACTTTGCTCGTGGCACGGCGCGTGTTTTGCCGCCCACGCCCTTGCAGCGAGTGCGCGGCTGGTTGAAGGAGAAGCATCATGAGTGAAGCCTCTGCACCCGTGCGCGCAGGGCGCATTCAGATCCAGGGCGTGGGCAAACGCTTTGGCAGCCAGCAGGTGCTCAAGGACATTGACCTGAGCATTGAACCGGGCAAGGTCACGGTGATTCTCGGGCCGTCCGGCTCGGGCAAGTCCACGCTGTTGCGCACCATCAACCACCTGGAAAAGATCGACAGCGGTTACATCACCATCGACGGCGACTACGTTGGTTATCGGCGCAAGGGTGATCTGCTCTATGAGCTCAAGGAGCGTGAAATCCTCAAGCGGCGCATCGAAGTCGGCTTCGTGTTTCAGAATTTCAACCTGTTCCCGCACCTCACCGCCTGGGAAAACATTGCTGAAGCACCATTGGCCCATAAACGCTGGAGCAAGGCCGAGGCGCAGGCAAGAGCAGGTGAATTGCTGGCCAGGGTTGGCCTGGCAGACAAGGTGGACGCTTACCCACGCCAGCTTTCCGGGGGCCAGCAACAGCGCGTCGCCATTGCCCGTGTGTTGGCGCTGGACCCCAAGGTGCTGCTGTTTGATGAACCTACCTCAGCCCTCGACCCCGAGCTGGTCGGCGAGGTGCTGGATGTCATCAAAGGGCTCACGCAACTGGGTGTCACGCTGGTGGTAGTGACCCACGAGATCGGTTTTGCCCGGGAAGTGGCGGATCACGTGGTGTTTCTGTGCGATGGCCAGTTGATTGAGCAAGGGCCGCCGGAACAGGTTTTCCACCATCCCCGACACCCTCGCACCGCTGCCTTTCTCGGCAAGGTGCTGTGAATTTCCCGCTTTCAAGGAGTGATTGCTGATGCTAGTGAATACCGCCCGCGTAGCCCTGCTGACGATAGCCGTCAGCGTGGCGCAAAGTACTTTTGCTTCCACCGCGCAACCGGTCGACCTCAGTCCTGACCGGCAACGCATTCATGTACCGCGTAACGAAGCGGCCATTGCGCAGATACCGGCGGGCTTTAAGTTTGCCCAGCCAGGCAAGTTCACCGTGGCCGTCTCCGGTGTGGCGGGGCCGCCCCTGGCGCTGCTGGCCAATGATGACAAGACCACCATCGGCAGCGAGGCCGACACCGCGCAACTGGTGGCGGACAGCCTGGGCCTGCAATTGAACGTGGTGCAGACCAGTTGGGAGGACTGGCCACTGGGCGTCAGTTCGGGCAAATACGACGCAGTCATCAGTAACGTCACCGTGACCGAAGCGCGCAAGAAACGCTTCGATTTCGCCACCTACCGCCAGGATGTCCTGGGCTTCTATGTCAAGACCAACAGCAAAATCAGCGAGATAAAACAGGCGTCGGACATCGCGGGGCTGAAGATCATCGTCGGCTCCGGCACCAATCAGGAAAAGGTCCTGTTGGCGTGGAACGAGGCTAACGAAAAGGCAGGTATCAAGCCTGCGCTGTTGCAGTATTTCGATGATCAGGCGGCTGCGCAGCTTGCCATTCAGTCGGGGCGCAGTGATGCGCTGTTCGGGCCCAATTCGGTGTATGCCTACTCGGCCGCCATCACCGGAGGCATTAAGCGGGTCGGCACGGTTAACGGCGGCTGGCCACTGCAGGCTGATATTGCCGTGACCACGCGCAAGGACAACGGTCTGGTCAAACCGATTCATACCGCCCTTGAAGGCGCGATTGCCGGAGCAAGTGTTGCAGCGCTGGGGCCTGGATGTGGAGCGCGTCGACAAGTCGCTGATCAACCCGCCCGGCTTACCGGATTGAGGCCTTCAAGGGAGCAAATGACATGGGACTGACACGACGTGAAGCACTTTCCAGCATTGCTGCGGTAGGTGGCGAAAAAGCCGTCAAGGACGCGCTTGCGGTACTGGGGCTGGGGCCTTCATCACACCGGCGGCCAAAACCTCTGAAACTCGGAAGCGGGCTGGGGCAGGGCACTCGCGTACTGGTGCTGGGTGCCGGAATCGCCGGGCTGGTGACTGCGCTGGAATTGACGCGGGCAGGGTTTACTGTGCAAGTGCTGGAGGCCCGTGATCGAGTGGGCGGCCGCAACTGGACGTTGCGCAGCGGCGATCAGGTGGACTACAAGGACGGTCGCACGCAGACCGTGGGCTTTGATCCCGGGCTGTATTTCAATGCCGGGCCAGCGCGGATTCCCAGCCAGCACCGCACGCTGCTCGACTATTGCAGCGAGCTGGGGGTGCCGCTTGAAGTGCTGGTCAACAGCAGCCATGGCGCTCAGGTCCGCCCGGACCTGCAACAGCCCGCGTTCACTGTCGGCCAGGCTATCAACGACGCCCGCGGCCACCTCTCGGGTCTACTGGCCACGGCGGTGCAGCGCGATGCTCTGGATGATGTGTTGAGCGGCGAAGAGCGTCAGCGCCTGTTAGCGTTTTTGCAGGTGTATGGCGACCTCTCGCAGGAACTGGATTATGAGGGCAGCCTGCGTTCCGGACATCAGGAGTCGCTCTCGCATCCGGGGGCATTGCCGACCAGTGCGCAGCCGGTAGGGCTGGAGCGCCTGCTGCATCCCGAGCTGTGGGGCGCGCTGCTGCACACTGAGTTTCCCGAGTTCTCGGCGACCATGTTTCAGCCGGTCGGCGGTATGGACCGCATCACCGACGCCTTTTACCAGCGCCTCACTGAACAGGTGCAACTGGGCGCGCAGGTGCGCCAGATTCGTCAACTGGAAGACGGTGTGGCGGTCACCTATCACGACAGACACAGTGGCCGTGAACAGGTAGTACGCGCCGATTATCTGGTCTCGACCCTGCCGTTGCCATTGCTGGCCAGGCTGGATACCGACTTCAGCAATCCGGTCAAGGCTGCTTTGCTGAGCACCCGTAACGATCAGGCGACCAAGGTGGCGTGGCAATCCCCGCGCTTCTGGGAAACCGATTACCGCACCTATGGCGGGTTGTCCTGGATCGACCATCCGGCGCGCCTGCTGCGGTACCCGAGCAATGACTTGAACACCCGCGATGGCCTGCTCGTCGCCGGTTACGTGACCGGGGAGGGTGCCGACGTGTTCGGCGCGAAACCGTTCGAGGCGCAATACGCAGCCTCCATAGAGGCGGTCGAACTGCTGCATCCCGGTTATTCGCATCACCTGCGTAACCCGTTGGCCGTGTCCTGGGAGCAGATTCCTTACAGCGAAGGCCCGTGGCTGCAACGCGAACATTTCCCGGCCGACGCCAGCGCCTTGCTGGATGAACCTCATGGCCGGGTTTACTTCGCTGGCGACGGGCTGGTGCAGAGCGGCGTGGGTATCTGGCAGGAATCAGCCGCCAATTCGGCGCGCCATGTGGTCGGGCAACTGGCCGAGCGGGTTATCCAGCAACGACAGACGGCGGCCCTCACGGCGTCCTGAGCCTTTATTGCAGCATCAACATCCATTGAGGAGTGACACCATGAGCGACAGCATTCAACGTACCAGCGTCGGCGATTTTCCAATCTCGCAAACCGTGACCGTGCCTGCCTCGGCCAGCCTGGTGTTCATCAGCGGCACCCTGCCTGACCTCGCTGACCCACACGCCGCGGCGGGTACGCCTGCCGCATACGGGAATACTGAGGTCCAGACTGTTTCGGTGTTCAACAAACTGCGCAATATGCTCCGGCAACAGGACCTTGATCTGGGCGATATCGTGCAGTTGCGGGTGTTTCTGGTGGGGGCCGAGGAAACCGGCGGCAAGCTTGACTTTGCAGGCCTGCAGGCCGGTTACACGCAGTTTTTCGGCACCCCCGAGCAACCCTTGAAACCTGCGCGCACCGCTTTGCAGGTAGTGGCGCTGCCGTTGCCCGGTGCGCTGATCGAAGTGGAAGCGGTAGCGGCCAGGCGGGCTTGAGCACCTTTCCTTCCCGGTAGCCTTTAAAGCGAGGGCTTCGATGGGGCAGCCTTTATCGGGCACAACGTTTTCCCAGTGCATCAGTAGATCTTCGCGCAGCATGCCCAATGCCTGTCGTTGGGTCTTCAGGTCTGGTGAGAAAAATGCCGCGTCAAATATGATGCCCATTCGCTCCTGGCTCTGCTCTGCTTGCAATCGCGCCTTTTTCGCCTGCTCGGGTTGCATGTCCGAGAAACTGAACACCGGGAGCATATTGCGTGACCAGCTCTCGGGCAAAGGCTGGCCGCTGGCGAGCAAGGCACCGGCATAACACTCAGCCAATTGCTGCGAGCCGCGCATCATTCCGGCTCTGTACAACTCCTGCTCGGTGCGGCTTGACGCAAGCCGGGGATAGATCTGGGCAGCGGCTTTGGCGACTTCACTGATGGCGTCATCGTCGCCGCCGAAGAACGCTTTCAGCAGCGTATCTTCGCCGACAGCACCTTCAATACGTTTCGCCGCAGCGGGCCATGAGTCTCCTGTGGCCAGTTTGAAACCGTGATAGGGGTCTTTGGCCAGAGGGATAGGCAAGAGGCGTTTCGGCGTGGGTAGTTTTTCCGTCAGATGAGTGGTCAGGCCTTCGTTCAAGGCTTTCCAGTGCCGATGATCAATGTGACGACCCCTGAACTCCGGGTGGGTGTAACAGTGTATGAACTCGTGCCCTGCGACCTCGGCCGGGTGACTTTCAAGCGCAATGTTGGGGTTCAGCTTCACCTGACGGGTTTTAACGTTCCACTGACCTGCGACGCCAGGGGGAATGTCGTGAGTGACGTCTGCCTTTGCTTTGAAACAGTTACTGTCTTTGGGAATGTAGGCGCCGTAACGCTCCAGAACCGTTCTGTTTCCCTGATCCAGATCGTTCTGAGAAGAGCGATGCTTTAAACTCATGGCCGCCCATATACTGCCTCCAGGATCTTTTGCAAAATCATCCGGATGCCTTGTCAATCGACATCCTGTCGAGAGCGCAAGGGTTCCTACCATCAGTTTCACAGAAAACCTGACTGGATCAATCCCCGGCTCTCGCTGGGCGCGTGCAGCTCCATTGTTGTCTGCAGCCGCGCTGCCTGAGTTTTCCTGAGCCGCCTGCGGTTCTCCACCTGACGATGTGCCGGACGCTCGTAGGCGTAACGACGATGGCGCGTCCATCGGTGGCAGTGGTCGCTGACCTTGCGCTGCATCCAGTCGCATTGGCGTGGGGCTTGTGGGGCCCTCGACGGCATGGGAAGCAGCGGCTTGTGCGGTAGGGGCAATCCCGTTCAACGTCGGCTTGTTCAACATGGGCTCTGTCCTCAGCGCTAACGCAGGCGCTGCGCGGTGTTACGCAACTCCTGCGTTGTTTCGGCAAAGTTAGCCAGCAGATTTTCGAATCGGGTCTTGTCCAGTGCGAGAAAGTCATGCTCGTAGGAATACACCAACGTGTTCTCGTCCGGGTTGATGGTCAACGCGCCGCGTCGTAGCCGCAGGCCCGGAAAAGCATGGGCAAGCAGCTTGCGCAAGAGGATGTCGTCCTGAGGGTCGGCACGCAGATTGATGATCTCGGCCAACATCGTGAGGCTATCGCCGTTCACATGCAGCGTGAGGTTCATTCCTTCCTGCCACTGTACGGCCTGTGTCGCAGAATTTCCGTTGGCCGCCTGACCACGCCTATCAAGCAGCTTTTGCAGAGTGGAGGATGAGTTCATTGCCAGTATCCGTAGAAAACCATATCGACGGTGAGTGGCCGGAACGCACGCTGTGGTTCCCGGTATCTCGATTAACCTGTGGGACCTGTCGAGACCGGCAACTCCAGAATAAAGTGTTCAGCACAACCTCTGACTTCTGCGAATCACCGCCGTCCGGCCCGTGTGCTCACGTCCACCCACACCGCCAGCACGAGGATGCCGCCCTTGACGATCATCTGCCAGTAACTGTCGACGTCGAGCATGGACATGCCGTTATCGAGACTGGTGATGACCAGCGCGCCAAGCAGTGCACCGTAGACAGTGCCCGAGCCACCGCGCATGGACGTGCCGCCGATAAAACAGGCGGCAATGGCGTCCAGTTCGCCCATGTTGCCGGCCGAGGGTGAGCCTGCAGCCAGGCGTGCGGTATTGACCAGCCCGGCGAAGGCACACATGACGCCCATGATGCCGAAGATCCACAGTTTTACGGCCTGTACGTTGATGCCGGATAACCGCGTGGCTTCCATGTTGCTGCCCACCGCATAGACGCGCCGTCCGAAAACCGTCTGGCTGGTGACATAACTGAACACACCGAGCAGGACCAGCAACAGCAATACCGGAACGGGGATTCCGTCGTAGCTGTTGAGCACATAGACAAACCCGCCCAACACAGCGCCGATCAATACCACGCGTAACACATCACGGATCATCGAATGTGCCGCCAGCCCGTGCAGGGCTCTATTGCGCCGTTGTTTCCAGGTCAGGAACAGCGTCAGGGCCAGCAACAGTACGCCAAGCGCTGTACCGACAGAGTGCGGCAAATATCCCTGGCCGACGTAGACCAGCGAAGGCGATACCGGGGCGATGGTCGTGCCGCCGGTAATCCCCAGAAGAATGCCGCGAAAGGCCAGCATACCGCCCAGCCCGACAATGAAGGAGGGAATGCGCAGGTAGGCCGTCATGTAGCCGTTGGCCAGGCCAATCATCAGCCCACATAGCGCAACCACGCTCAGGTTTGCCAGCAGCGGCACCTGGTAAACCACATCCAGAATCGCCGCCAGCCCCCCGAGCAGGCCCAGCAATGAACCCACCGACAGGTCGATCTCGCCACTGATGATCACCAATACCATGCCGCAAGCCAGAATGCCGGTGATGGACATCTGCCGCAGCAGGTTGGAAAGGTTGCGCGGGGTCAGAAACCCTCCATCGGTCTGCCAACTGAAGAACAGCCAGATCACTGCGATGGCAATCACCAGCGCAAGCATTTTGTAGCGGGTGAAGAACTGTTTGACCTGGTTCATCTATGCGGTCTTCCGGGCATTATTGTCAGGGGCATCGGGGTGGCTGAGCGCAGCGGCGAGCACCTGTTCCTGAGTGAGTTCATGGTTGATGAAGTCGCCGCGCAACTGGCCTTCGCCAATCACCAGCACACGGTCGGAGACTCCCAGTACTTCGGCCAGCTCCGAAGAGACCATGATGATTGACACACCTTCGGCCGCCAGCGCGCCCATCAGCTTGTAGATCTCGTACTTGGCACCCACATCGACGCCGCGGGTCGGTTCGTCGAGAATCAGAACGCGCGGGCGGGTCAGCAGCATCTTCGCCAGCACGGCTTTCTGCTGGTTGCCACCGGACAGGCTGGTGATCGGCAGGAACGGGCTGGCCGTCTTGAGATGCATGCGCGAGATTTCCCGGTCGATGCTGCCCAGCTCGGCTTCGGCATCGATGCGGGTCATTTTCGAGTAGGTATCGAGAACCGCGAGGGTGATGTTCTGACCAACGCCCAGGTCCGGAATAATGCCCTGACGCTTACGGTCTTCCGGGACCATGCACAGGCCGGCGCGGATTGATTTGAGCGGCGTGCGCGTGTCGACAGGTTGGCCGTCCAGCCACACTTCACCGGTATATCGGCCCGGGTAGGCACCGAACAGAGCGGACACCAGTTCGGTGCGACCCGCGCCTACCAGCCCGGCAATGCCGAGAATTTCCCCGCGCTTGAGAGCAAACGAAATGTCGTCGACCCGTTTGCGTCCGGGGTTATCGACGTCGTAACAGGTAATGTTTCGCGCCTCGAAAATCACCTCGCCGATCTCATGGGGTTCGGTGGGGTAGAGGTTGCTCATTTCGCGACCGACCATCTGGGTGATGATCTTCGGGATGTCCATGTCCGACATTGCGGTGGTGGCGATGTGCTTACCATCGCGGATCACCGAAATGGTGTCGCACACGGCCGCCACTTCATCGAGTTTGTGCGAAATGTACACGCACGCCACGCCCTTGGCTTTCAGGTCACGAATGATGTCCAGCAGCACCTCGATTTCCGAGCGTGTCAGGGCAGAGGACGGCTCGTCGAGAATCAACAGACGAGCTTTCTTGTTCAGTGCCTTGGCGATTTCCACCAGTTGCTGATAACCGCCGCCGTACTGGGAAACCGGCAGAGCCACGTTCATGTCTGGCACTTTGAGCTCACGCATCAACACTTCGGCGCGATGGATCATGGCCGGGTAGTTCATGCGCCCACCCGGGAGCGTCAGTTCATGACCCATGAAGATGTTTTCGGCCACCGACAGGTCAGGCACCAGCGTGAGTTCCTGATGAATGATGACGATACCGGCTGCTTCCGTTTCGCTGATTGACTGCGCCTTGAGGGGGGTGCCGTCCCAGAGAATCTCGCCGTCCCAGGTGCCGTAAGGGTATACCGCCGACAGCACCTTCATCAGCGTGGACTTGCCCGTGCCGTTTTCGCCGCACAGGCCGACGCATTCACCGGGCCGGACCTTTATGTCAATGCCGTTCAGGGCTTTGACGCCGTCAAAGGTTTTGACGATGCCGTTCATTTGCAACAGATAGTCGGACATGGCACAGGCTCACACGGGGATCCAAGGGCGTGCCTGAGCCTGCGCAGCCGTTCTGCACAGGCCCAGGCTTTCTATCGACTGATTATCGATAGCTCACTGGCCGCCCATCTGCGCCTTGGTGTAGAACCCGTCTTTCTCCAGCAGGTCGATGTTGTCCTTGGTCAACGGTGTCGGGGTCAGCAGGATGGTGTCGACTTTCTTGCTGCCATTGTCGTACTGCGCGGTAAAGGCAGGCTTCTCGTTGCGCACCGGTTGCACCGACAGTTTGGCGGCTTTCGCTGGCAATCAGCTTCAGTGGCTTGTAGACGGTCATGGTCTGGGTGCCGTCAATGACCCGCTTGACCGCCGCCAGGTCCGCATCCTGCCCCGAGATAGGCACTTTGCCGGCCAGTTTCTGTGCGGCCAGCGCCTGAATCGCGCCCCCGGCGGTGGCGTCGTTGGAAGCAACGATGCCATCGATCTTGTTGTTATTTCGGGTCAGGGCATTTTCAACAATGCTCAGGGCTTCAGTGGGGTTCCATTCCTTCACCCACTGTTGGCCGACGATTTTGATATCGCCCTTGTCGATGGCTGGCTGCAGCACCTTCATCTGACCTTCGCGCAGAATCTTGGCGTTGTTGTCAGTGGGGGCTCCGCCTAGCAAAAAGTAGTTGCCCTTGGGCGCTGCTTTCAGTACGCCGCCGGCCTGCATTTCGCCGACCTTTTCGTTATCGAAAGAGATGTAAGCGTCGATGTCGGCGTTGAGGATCAGCCGGTCATAAGACACCACTTTGATCCCGGCCCTCTTGGCTTCGGCAACGGCGTTGGTCAGCACGGTGGCGTTGAACGGCACGATGACAAGCACATCGACGCCGCGAGAGATGAGGTTTTCGATCTGCGATATCTGTTTCTGCTCGTTGGCATCCGCCGACTGTACGTAGACCTTGGCGTCCAGTTTCTCCGCTGCCGCAACGAAGTAATCACGGTCGCGTGACCAGCGTTCCAGACCGCAGGTCATCGATGGAAAAACCGATTTTCGGGTGGGCGGAGTCGGCCATGACCGGCAGGGACAGCAAGGCCAGAGCGCTGGCAAGCAGCGTGCGTTTCAGGGTGTTCATAGGGTGCGTCCTTTTATTGTTGTTCGAAAGACACTTCATGATGTGCAGCGTAATGCCGGTGCAACTGTAAAACGTTGTCGGACGCCGCGGGCACAGATTTGTCGTGAGAATGTCACTGCGGCGTCCGTTCAGCCTTGCTTCAGAAGTAGATAAAGCGGTTGACCACTCCTTCAAGCAATTCCTGCCGACCGCTGACGGCTTGTGGGTTGAGGTCTTTGTCGAACGCATGCTTCGCAAGCGACTCGAGGCTGAATTCACCCGCCAGCAACGACTTTCCGAAAGGCTGCTGCCAGCCTGCGTAGCGCTGGTCCTTGAACTGCTGAAGCTTATCGTTTTGCACCATGGCCGCTGCGCGCTCCAGCGCCAGGGCGAGCACATCCATGGCGGCAACGTGGCCGTGGAACAGGTCGACTTCGTCGAGGCTCTGACGACGGACCTTGGAATCGAAATTGTAGCCGCCATTGGTGAAACCACCGGCCTTGAGAATCTCGTAGGTGGCGAGGGTCATCTCCTCGACGCTGTTGGGGAACTGGTCAGTGTCCCAGCCGTTCTGCGGGTCGCCGCGGTTGGCATCGATGCTGCCAAAGATCCCCAGCGAGACTGCTGTGGCAATTTCGTGGTGGAAGCTGTGTCCGGCCAGGGTCGCGTGGTTGGCTTCGATGTTGACCTTGATCTCTTTTTCCAGACCGTACTGCTGCAGAAAACCGAACACCGTAGCACTGTCGTAATCGTACTGATGCTTGGTGGGCTCCTGCGGCTTGGGCTCGATCAGCAAGTCGCCTTTGAAGCCAATCTTGTGTTTGTGCTCGACCACCATACGCATGAAGCGGCCCAACTGTTCGCGCTCCTGCCTGAGGTCCGTATTGAGCAGGGTTTCGTAGCCTTCACGACCGCCCCACAGGACGTAGTTGGCCCCTTTGAGTCGCTGGGTGGCGTTCATGGCACTGAACACCTGAGTCGCGGCGTAGGCAAATACTTCAGGGTCCGGATTGCTGGCGGCCCCTGCTGCAAAGCGCGGGTTGCTGAAACAGTTAGCGGTGCCCCACAGCAGCTTGATCCCGGTCTGCTCCTGATGACGTTCCAGCTGATCAATCATCTGCGCGAAGTTGTTGCGATACTCCTTGAGCGAGCTGCCTTCCGGTGCCACGTCGGTGTCATGGAAGCTGTAGTAGTCGATGCCGAGTTTGGAGAAAAACTCGAAAGCTGTTTCAGCCTTGCCGATAGCCAGCTCCAGCGGGTCCCCGGAACCTTGCCATGGACGCTTGAAAGTGCCGACACCAAACATGTCGGCGCCCGGCCAGACGAACGTGTGCCAGTAGCAGGCCGCCATGCGCAAATGCTCGCGCATGGGTTTGCCGAGAATCAGTTTGTCGGCATCGTAGTGACGAAAGGCAAGGGGCGAGTCGCTGTCAGGGCCTTCGTAGCGAACCTTGTCGACGGCGGGGAAGTACGGCATCTGCGTTTTCCTTATTGTTCTTGGCGATGCCTCGATACTAGCAACGGCCCCAGGCCTGCTGATTATGAAAATCGTCAACGCGCAGTGCGATTTTGAGTATTGAGATTGGTCCCTTGCGGGCCTAGTCTGTGTTGAGCGATGTAGTGCTTATCGAATCAATATAAAAAACCGGCATAAAAATAATGAAAACCGTACCCCCCGTTCACCGTATTGCACTGTTGTTCAACGGCAGCAAAATCTATGACCGCGGCATCATCAGCGGCATCGGCAACTACCTAAGCAGTACCCGGGTGTCCTGGGATCTGTTTCTGGAGGAAGATTTTCTCTGTCGCCTGAAAGGCATCGAGCGTTGGCAGGGTGACGGGATCATTGCCGACTTCGACGACCCGCTGATTGGCGAGGCGTTGGCTGGCATCAGGCTGCCGGTGGTGGCGGTAGGCGGTTCCTATCAGGATCAGCGCGCCTACCCGAAGGGCATTCCCTATGTCGCGACCGACAACCACGCCTTGATCAAGGCCGCCTACGAGCATTTGATAGTGGCCGGGCTGACCCGCTTTGCCTGCTTCAGTCTGCCTGAGGCTCAGGCCAATCGCTGGGCGCAGGAGCGCGAGCAGGCCTTTCGTCGACTGCTGCAGCGCGACGGCCTGCACGCCGAGGTTTATCGCGGCCTGGGCACCAGTGCACCGCTCTGGGACAGCGCTGTGGAACAGCAGATCGCCTGGCTGCAAAGCCTGCCCAAGCCTATCGGCATCATTGCCGTGACCGATGCCCGCGCCCGTCAGTTGTTGCAGGCCTGCCTGACTGCCGGAATTGCCGTGCCTGAACAAGTGGCGCTGATCGGCATCGACAACGATCCGTTGACCAGAACCCTCACGCGTGTACCGCTGAGCTCGGTGGTTCAAGGCACCGACACAATGGGCCGAACCGCCGCGCGCCTGCTGCACCAGATGTTGCATGGCATGCCGTCTTCCGGCACCCACATTCTGATACCGCCGGACGCTGTCAACGTACAGGCTTCGAGTCTGCACCAACCGTTGGGGGACCCCTATGTCATGCAGGCGTTGCTGTTTATCCGGCAGTACGCGTGCCAGGGCATCAAGACCGCACAGGTAGCCGCGTACGTGGGCGTTTCGCGCTCGTCGCTGGAAGCGCATTTTCGCCGGGTGCGGGGCTGTAGCGTGCATGACGAGATCCTGCGTTTCAAACTGGCCGCTGCCGCACACGGGCTGCAAAATACGGACTGCGCAATTGCCGACATCGCACGCGATTGTGGTTTCCGGTCGGCGCAATACCTGCATACGGTCTTTCGCCGGGAATTTGGTTGCACGCCGCGAGAGTACCTGCAAGGTGTCAATGCGGCAGTGCAATGTCCAGGTGCCTGAGAAGGTCAGGCAGCCACGACCCTTATCGTCCAGAAGTCGGTGGACAGATTTTCATCCAGCAGATAGCTGTACGGCAGGGTGAAGTAGCCTTCCATGCCCCAGCCAGTGCCCCATGAGTTGCGCAGGATGAAATGCTGATGGGCATCGTTGTAACCCACCGCCAACACGCAGTGCCCTCCGAGCATTTTTTCGTGAGGGCCCGGCATCGGGGCATGCCCGGTCTGGGCGACTTTCTTGCTTTCAAAGCTCTCGTAGACGGAAAAACCAATGACAAACGGATAGCCTGCCGCCAGGCAGCCTTTCATCTGGTTGAGGTTTTGCGCAACCTTCTGGTAAGACACTGCTTTGTATTTTCTAGCGTCCTTGTAGCAGGCAGCCGGAGGTTTGACAGCGAACTTTTCAATGTCATAAGGCCACTCTTTTTCAGGGCAATCACCTTGCTCCGCTACACTTTTGATTCCGTGGCGGATCATCGCGCCGCTGTCCGAATCGACGGTATGCTCAATGACCCTTTCGTTGTAGTAGATAAACAACCGCGAGGGCTCGAATGCTGGCGTCAGCTTTTGCTTCATGCGATCGAACTGAATCGCTCCGGCAATACCGTTCGCGGTACAACTGCCCAGTTGGCCCTGGTCGTATACGGGCGGGCAATGGGGACGCAGATCAACCATGTGTGGGAGCGCCGCCAGCGCCGTTGTGGGGGCCGCATAAAGATGATCTCGATGATCAGGCAGATCGCGAATCCATCCATACTGTTTCACGGTATAGGTCATTTCGTATCTCCTTGTAAGACACTGTCGGAAAAGTTGACAGTCCTCATGTAAACAGGTTTTTGGCAGGCGCGGATTAAACTTCATTTAGTAAGTAGTGAGCTATGAGTTGGCCGAGTGGGCTCATTTGGCCAGTACTGTTAGTTGAGTAATAGGCCATGTGAATCAATTTTTAAATGAACTTGCGGAATAGAATTTCCGCTTTTTTCTGCGCTGGGTACGAGCCACAGAGATTGATCGAAAGTGGCAAAACGATACTGCTTTACAGACGCTTATCCTAAGCCTCATAAGCGTACCGGGTGGTACATTTAAATTAACAGCATGCGATGTCCGGGCTAAAAGAAACACCTCGGTACAGTTATGGGCAGGCGCGAGCCACCGCATGCAAGATGAGGGGTAGAGGGATGGAGACGATGCAACTGCATGAAATACTGGCTGCTCACCTGCGTATCGATAAGCCGCAAGCGCTTTGTAACCCTCAACGGGGGCAACGCAGCAGCGGTGAGATACTGGGAGGAGAATTTACCGGCGATCGATTGCAGGGGCAGGTTCTTCCGGGAGGTAGCCTTTTTCTCGTGCCCCAGGATGACAGCCTTGCACGATTCAGCCTGTACTACACCTTGCTGACTGACGACGGAATAAAGATAGATGTCGTCGGAGAAGGGCTCGTGGCCTTCGATGAAACGGACCGCGCGCCATTCGCCGAATCGCGCTGTCGGTGCACGTGCAGCAAACAGTTCAGCGTTCCTTCCGGCGCTCATGATTACCTGCAGAGAAACCTGTACGTCGGCAGATTAAATATAAAAGCCGGGGATGACCGCCTGCGTGTCAGTATTTATCAGGTTAACGAGATATAGAGAGCCTTCAAAGAAGCGCGTGGGTGTGAAAGCAAGTGTCAAGTGTGTTATCAAGGTATAAACCTTGTCGCTGACACTTGGCGGGGCGGCGTGATGGCGTTTAAATCATTTTTGCTGGTTATGTATATAACCAGAGACTGGTCAGTCTGACAGGGCTGCTTGCGTGCAGACTGGGTTCAACCATTCTCAGTTTATCAATCGGGTTTGAAGTGCTCGAAATTGTCCACCAATAAGCAATTCAAGCGTTACTTTCAAGGGCGTGAGGACGGTCTGTCGCCCACGCCGGATATATGTCTGGTTCATTTGGTTGTGGCGTGACCGTTACTGGCTGGCAAAAAAGCTTAGTCCTTTGCCGATCGCGCATTCATAACTCACCGGATTGCCGACCTGCTGGTAGCCGGGAACACTCAGCGTCGTCATGCTGAATACGGCACTGCCATTAGAGCGTATCTGGTAGCGAATGAACTGCTCGATGGGCTTGTTATCGCGATCGAGGGTGAAGTGGCTGTCCGAGAACGCGAGGGTGCCGTCGGGAGTGATGCGGTAGGCATCGATGCGTTTGCCGCCTTTGGTTTTGGACGGCTCGGCACCCGCGACCGAAGACTTGCATTGCCCAAGATCAATCGCCACAGCGACCGACTGTCCGGTGTTCAACGCCTGGACGATAGCGGGGTAGCTGACCAGCGCGTCGCCAGCGTGAGCAGCACCGGGCAGTGCAAGGGCAAGTAATGCGGCAGCGTAATAATGTTTCATGGCAACTCCAGTAAGTCAGTCTGAAGGTTGAAAAGACCGTCATCTCGTGGTTATCGAGCGTCGCGAAACCTACCATAAGGTTTCCTTGAAGTGGGCCCTGAATAGCAGTGGCACGGCTCTGATTCGACGTTCTTCATTCTTTTTCTCGATCAGCCGATAGAAATGACGGTGCTAATTTATTCGTCAGCCACGGGAAGGGGATTGAGCATGCTGAGACAGCTGAAAATAGCCGCGCGGACCTCCGCCTGCTTTGCGTTGATGGTGGTGCTGGTGTTCGGGCTTGGTATTTTTAGCATTCAGCAATTGCACGGTATTCGTGAGCAATCGCTTGAAATCGAAAACGACGCGCTTCCAGGGATTGCGCTGGGTGACGATATTGCCCTGGCGGTCGAGAAAACCCGCACCACCGTGGCCAAAATGCTTGCCACGCATGATCTTGCGCAGGTAGCTCAGGCTCACAACGAGTTCCTTGAAAGGAAGGCCGGTTTCCAAAAGGCCGTAGAGGCCTACGACCCGCTGATCACCGATGATGAAGAGCGCGCGCTCGTAGAGGGTCTGAAGAGCACTTATCAGGGCTACATCGAGCGTGCCGAAAAGGTCTATACGCTGATCAACGAGAATCAGGCAGAGGCCGGAAGGGCGCTCGTCTGGGGCGAGATGAAGGCCATGGCGGAAAGTATCGAAGCCGCCCTTGGCAAGCTGGAAAAGATCAATGATGACTCCGAAGCCGAATCCAGCGCTGCAGCGACGTCGGTCTATGAAAACGCCCTGATCGTCACTCAGGGGGTTATGTTTCTGACGGTGTTGCTGACCGTATTGCTCGCCTGGCGCCTGACCAAAAGTCTGGCAGTGCCGATCAGTCAGGCGCTGCACAGCTCGGAAACCATTGCTGCGGGCGACCTGCGTCCCAGCGCAATCAACCGTGAGGGCACTGATGAAGCGGCCCTTTTGCTGCAATCGATGGAGCGCATGCGCGGCAATCTGAGCCAGACCCTGACCCAGGTCGGCGATGCCGCTCACCAATTGGCCTCGGCCACAGAGCAAATGAGTGTGCTGATGGTCAACAGCAACGCTGACCTTGTGGTGCAGAACAGCGAGATAGAAATGGCCGCCACCGCCGTTACCGAGATGAGCCAGGCGGTCGACGAAGTAGCGCGAAATGCGGTGGCCACCTCGGAAGAATCCAAAGCCTCTTCGGTGTCGGCCCGCGAAGGTCAGGAAGAGCTCAATCAAACCGTTCAGTCGATCCTTGAACTGACCCGTAATGTCGGCACCGCGTCGGTCGAGGCGCAGGCGCTGGCAACCCGCACGCTGGATATCACCAAGGTCCTGGATGTTATTCGCGCAGTCTCCGAGCAAACCAACCTGCTGGCCCTCAATGCCGCCATCGAGGCGGCACGGGCTGGCGATGCCGGGCGGGGTTTTGCCGTAGTTGCGGACGAAGTTCGCGCGCTGGCTCATCGCACCAGCGAGTCGACCCGTGAGATCGAGACCATGATCGGGCACATCCAGCAGGGCACCAAGAGCACGCTGGTGGCGCTTGAAGTCAGTACCGAGCAGGCCCAACGTACCAAACAGCAGGCCGAGTCGGCCAACGCCGTGCTGGCCAGTATCGCCAGTTCGGTCATGGTCATCGATGAGCGAAATACGGTGATCGCCAGCGCTTCTGAGGAGCAGGCGCTGGTCGCGCGCGAAGTGGATCGCAACCTGGTACGAATCCGTGACTTGTCGGCGCAGTCGGCAGTGCGCACCGGCCAGACCGGCAGCGCCAGCCAGTCGCTGGCCGAGCTGGCGAATGATCTGACCACCACCCTGAGGCAGTTCAAGCTTAGCTGAGCAGTCAGGCATGACCTTGCTGTTGCCCGGACAACAGCGAATCGACAATGTGTTCGCCGCCTTGGGCCTGAAGCGTCGGCTATCAGCCTAGACGCAATTCGGCGCAATAGCCTGCAAGCCAGGCTCTGCGCCGTTGCCAGCGTAACCGCAGGGCTTTGGGCATGACCTGTGCACTGCTGATCAGGATTGTTTTCCTGAGCCAGCGGAGCCACCCGAATGCCTGATGCCGTCCCGATTTTTAAGCCAACCCGCCTGCGTGCATTAGGGCGCGCTCTGGCGCTGACCGTGTTGGCCACCAGCCTTGTCGCGACGGCACATGCCGATGACAGCGATGTACCTTCGCTGGCGGGCAAGCGCATCGCGATCAGCATGACCGGTACCAGTCACTACTTCGATATCAAGACGTTTCAGGCGCAGGTGGATGAGGTCAAGCGCCTGGGCGGCACGCCTATAACGCTTGATGCAGGTCGCAACGACAAGAACCTGGTCAATCAACTGCAGACCGTGGTTACGCAAAAACCCGACGCGGTGATTCAGACCCTGGGCACACTCAGCGTTATCGACCCCTGGCTCAAGCGCATCAGCAAGGCGGGGATTCCACTATTCACCATCGATGCACCTTCGCAATACAGCCTCAACAACACCACCTCGGACAATATTGCCACCGGCAAGGCACTGGCCGGGCAACTGATCAAAGACGCGGGTGGCAAGGGCAACGTGCTGGTATTCAACGGCTTTTATGGTGTGCCGGTGTGTGCCATTCGTTACGGCCAGCTCAAGTTGGCGCTCAAAAATCATCCGGAACTGAAAATCATCGAGCCGGAGTTGCGTGACGTCATTCCCAACACGGTTCAAGACGCTTACTCGCAAGTCTCGGCACTGCTTAACAAGTACCCCAAAGGCAGTGTTTCTGCGATCTGGGCGGCCTGGGACATTCCCCAGCTGGGTGCCAGCAAGGCACTGATCGACGCCGGAAGAACTGAAATCAAGACCTATGGCGTCGACGGCACCCCGGAAGTGCTTGAGCTGATGCGCCTTGAGAACTCGCCGATTGGTGCGGTGGTTGCGCAGCAGCCGGCCCTGATCGGCAAGACCGCGGTGCAGAACGTCGCTCGCTACCTGGCCGGGCAACGCGACCTGCCCAAAGAGACTCAGGTGCCGACCTTGCTGACCACGGCCGCCAACCTGCCGCAAGTGCAGGAACTCAGGGGTGATAACTGACGCAGGAGATCGACCATGAGAGCAGCGATTGCAGACGTTACGAGGGCAACGGCGGCCTTGCACTTGCAGGGTATCAGTAAGCGCTTTGGTGCCACTCAGGCACTGGATGGGGTCAACCTGCGGGTCGAGGCCGGAACGATTCATGGGCTGGTTGGCGAAAACGGCGCAGGCAAGTCAACCCTGATCAAGGTCCTCGCCGGTATTCATCGTGCCGATGCGGGCAGCTTGAGTATTCATGGCCAGCAGTTCGACAGCTTTACTCCGCGCCAGATTGAAGCCACGGGCGTGCATTTCATTCATCAGGAGCGCTTGCTGCCGGGCAGCTTCAGCGTCGGCGAGGCGTTGTTTTTCGGGCAGGAAATCAAGCGCGGTCTGTTCGTCGATCGACGCGCTCAGGAGCGCGAAGCGGCCCGGTTGCTGGATGATTATTTTGCCATGCGCCTGCCGAGCGGGGCGCTGGTACGCGATCTGGACAGCGCGCAGCGACAGATATTGCAGATCACTCGCGCACTGCTGGCCAAACCGCAGGTGCTGGTGTTCGACGAGCCGAGTGTGTCACTGGTCAAACAGGAGGTGGACCGGTTGTTGGCGATTGTCCGGCGCTTGCGCGATGACGGTCTGACCATTGTGTACATCTCCCACTACCTGCAGGAAATCGAATCGTTGTGTGATCAGGTCACCGTGCTGCGCAATGGACGCGATGTGGCGGTGGTTGATCCCGCGCTTGTCAGCACCGCGCAGATCGCCCGGCTGATGGTCAATCGCGACGTGGGTGAGCAATATTTCCGGGCGCAGACGCAGCCCGGCCCGCCAGTGCTTCAATTGAACGGGCTGGGAGCAGGGCGCTTTTACAACGGCGTTGACCTGAGCGTGCGAAGTGGCGAGGTGGTGGGCCTGACCGGGCTGGTCGGCTCGGGTGCCAAGGAACTGCTCAAGAGCCTGTTCGGGCTGCTCAAGCCGGATCGTGGCGACGTGCTGTTGAATGGTCAGCCGTTGGGCCTGAAATCCCCTCGTGATGCGGTGCGCAACGGTATAGCGCTGGTCCCCGAAGAGCGCCGCACGCATGGCGTAGCGCCAGTGCTTTCGGTGCTGGAGAACATTACCCTGGCCAGCCTCGGGCGCTTCAGCCGCTGGGGATTGCTCGACGGTGCTGCGCAGTCAAGGGAAAGCCAGCGTCTGATCGGTGAACTGGCGATCAAGACCTCAGGCCATGATGCGGCGGTTCAATTGCTCAGCGGTGGCAACCAGCAAAAGGTCGCCCTGGCCAAGTGGCTGAGTCGACACTCGACGTTGTACCTGCTGGATGAGCCCAGTGTGGGTGTCGACATTGGTGCCAAGGTGGAAATCTACCGGCTGATTGCCCGGCTGGCTGAAGGCGGTGCAGCAGTGCTGGTGCTGTCGTCGGACCTGCCGGAACTGATCGGCATCACCCAGCGCATTGTGGTGCTGCACAGGGGGCGTATTGCGGGCGAATTCGATTCGTCGAGCACCGACAGTGACCAGTTGCTGGCCTGCGCCACCGGTGCCAGCGAAAGCCGTCATGACGGTAAAAATACTCTCCAGGAGACCCGCCATGTCCACGCTTGAAACATCAGTCATTCAGGTCGGCGATCCCTCGCAACGCTGGCTGGTACGGCTGGCACAGCGCGGTTCGTTACTGGTATTTCTGGCGATACTGCTGGGCTTTGCGGTCAGCGCGCCCAACTTTCTCAGCATCGGCAACATCAGCAACGTGTTCGCCCAGTCAGCCGTGCTGGGCATATTGGCGCTGGGCCTGACATGTGTGGTTATCGGTGGCGGCTCCAACGTTGTCAGCGGAGGGCTGGACCTCTCGCTGGCGGCCAATCTCGGTCTGTGCGCAGCCGTTTACAGCAGTCTGAACAACGTCGGTTTCGAAGCCTGGCAAGCGATTGGTTTGACGCTCGCCTGTGGTCTGCTGGTTGGCGCGCTCAATGGTCTGGCAGTGGTGTTATTACGCTTGCCGCCGTTGCTGGCGACGCTTGCGAGCATGAATTTGATTGCAGGTCTGGAGCTGGTGCTGACCCAGAACACCGTACTGGCTACCGATTCCGCGCTGCTGGACAGTCTGGCTTCCGGCGCCTGGCTGGGCATTCCGGCGCTGGCGTGGGTGTTGCTGAGTGTTGCAGCGCTGTTGTGGCTGCTGATTCAGCACAGCGCGTTTGGCCTGCGCCTGTATGCCATCGGTGAATACCCGCAAGCGGCAACTGCTGCCGGCCTGAATCTGCAGGGCCATGTGTTCGCCAGCTACCTGATTGCCGGTGGCTGCGCCGCCATTGCGGCGTTCTGCTCTGCTGCATTTTTCAGTGGCAGCACCACCGGCTCCGGCGACATGCTGCTTTCAGTGGTGGCGATTGCCTTTCTCGGTGTGGTGTTCTCGCGGCGCCTGACCGCCAACATTCCTGGCACCTTGCTGGCGACGTTGCTGCTGGGTTTTCTGATCAATGGCTTTCAATTGCTGAACATCTCCAATTTCTGGGTCAATGGCGTTCAAGGCGTGCTGATCCTGCTGGTGGTGGCATTTTCCGGGGCGCTGGGCCGCCGGGAGGGTGAACAATGAATACGCTGACCCTGAACACTTCTTCAACACTGGTGAAATTCCTGCCGCGCCTTTTGCCTGCGGTCCTGCCGCTGTTGGTGCTGATCATCCTGCTGTTTTTCGCCATCAATGCACCGGGATTTCTGAGCTGGGGCAACCTGTCGAGCCTGGTGCTGAATAATTTTGTGTTGCTGGCCATTGTGGCCGTCGGTATGACCTGGGCAGTTGCTGCCGGCGGCATCGATCTGTCGGTGGGAACAGCGCTGGACTTTGCCAGCCTCGGCTTTGTCGTCACGCTCAATGGCGGCCACGGTCTGGGTGCGGCCATCGCGGTGGCCTTGTTGGCAGGCGGCGCGGCGGGCGCGTTTAATGCGACGCTGATCGCCGGGCTGCGTATTTCGCCGTTTCTGGCGACGCTGGGTACATTGTTTATCGGCACCAGCGTGCAGCAGCTGTTATCCGACGGTGGTCAACCTATCTACATCGCTCAGGGCGCGTTGCCGGGCATTAGCGGTGTACTGATTCTGGGCGTGCCATTGCCTCTGGTGGTGGTCGGGGTGCTGGCAGGGTTTTACGGGCTGGTGCTGGCGCGTGGCCGTTTGGGGCGGGAAATGCTTGCGCTGGGGACGCAGCCGCAGTTGGCGTATTACTCAGGGCTTTCTACCCGGCGCATCGCCGTACAGGTGTTTGTCGCCAGCGCTCTGGCCTGCGCGGTCGCCGGTATCCTGCTCAGTTCCACGGTCAACGCCTACGTGCCGATGTCGGGCAATGCCTACCTGATCAACGCCATTGGCGCGGTGTTCATCGGCACGACGCTGAGTCGCCATGGGCGTGCCAACATTGTCGGGACGTTATTGGGCGTGCTGTTCATCAACGTCATCGCCAATGGTTTGTTGTTGATCGGCTGGAACTTCTATTGGCAGCAGGTAGCGACTGGGGTGCTGATCTTTCTGGTGCTGGCGTTCAGCTTTGCCAGTCGCCACCTGTTGCGTAACGCGGCGTAACCTTACGCCTCAGGCTTTGCCGGTACCGCTGCCGATATGCCAGACAAAAGGCGGCTCGGTACCATTGATGCGCCAGTCACCGACAATGCGCGCCTTGTAAATCAGCGGATTGTGCGATGCCGCTGTGCGCGCATTACGCCAGTGGCGATCCAGCGCCTTGTTGACGCTGACGCCTGACGCGCCCAGCGCATTGAACAGCTCGGTGGCAGAGCGCAGCACCAGTTCCGACACAATGACCTGCGCCTTGGCAGTCTCGATTTCCGCGGCAATGTTGGCGTCTTTTTCCTGCTGTGGATTATTGCCGAAGCGTGCCACATAAGCGCGTTGCAAAGGCTCGGCAGAACGCAGGGTGGCCGCTTCGGCGGCGTAGACCTGAGAGGAGATCTGCCCGACCACTTGCTGCACCTGTGAGTCCTGGCTGACGCTGCCCGCATTGCCGTGGCTGAAGATGCGCTTGCGGTCGCGCACTTCATGCGCGATGTCGCGTTCGACGGCTCGGCCAATACCTGCCAGCACCGCCAGCAGCACCAGCTGATAGAACGCCGTCTGGTATTTGAAACGCTGCTCGAACGGGATGACATGTGTGGCAGGCAGCGGCACATTGTCGTACACCGAGGTGCCACTGCCGGTGGTGCGCTGGCCAAACCCGTCCCAGTCGTCACTGTGACGCACGCCTGCGTGCCTGGCATCCACCACCGCAATCACATCGGCTACAGTGTCGGCGCGCTGGGCGTAGACATCGATCCAGTCGGCGAAAATGCTACCGGTGCTGTAAAACTTGGTGCCGTTGAGCACGAAGCCATCGCCCTGAGGGCTGACTTTGGTTATCACATCGCCGATTTTCACTGCACCGACCTCGGTCCAGCCATTGCCGACCAGATCCCCGGCCACGAAGCGTGCAAACCACGTGTCACGGTCGGTGCCGGGTGGTGCGTTCAAGCGGTCCTCGACAAAGGCGAAATGCGCTCGCAAGGCTTGCGGAATGTTCGAGTCGGCTTCGGCCAGTTCTATCAGCAGTTGAAACAGCTGGCTCACCGAAGCGCCCGCACCGCCGTATTCGACGGGTACCCGCACAGCGCCGAAACCGGCTTTCTTCAACCAGGCAATCGGTTCATAGGGCAGGGCGCGGGCTTTCTCGCGTTCGACGTTGCCAGCGCCGATCTCGCGGAAAATCGGCCGGAACCGGTTGGCCAGAGTTTCGTAATCGGTGCCCAGCGAGAGAGGGTTTGAGCCGGTTGATTGAGTCATGCGGTACTCCTGAACGCGAAGAGATCGGCACATGGGCCGGGTGGGTTCGTGCATATCTCTGCATGCTTTATGCCTGAATATAACTATCTGATTTTTATATATTTTATTTTAATTGGCGGATTCATCTGTTGTCCGGGCAACAGCCGCGCAACAGCTTGTCTGCAAACCGCACAGTGATAAAACTCATTCAGGCGTTGCAACCTATTGATACTAATAAGGTTGTTAGACTGGCACGCTCGCTGCTATGGCTTCATCGATTCTTTATCGACGGAAGCGCAACATGTGCGACTCATTGCCCCAGGCGCTGCTACAGCAGGCTCAAAGCCGCCCTGAACAGACGGCCTTGCGTTACAAGCAATTCGGTATCTGGCAGAAACGTAGCTGGGGCGAGCTGGCCATTGACGTCAGAAGCTTGGCTGCTGCCTTGAAGGGCGTCGGGTTCGGCCCGGCCGACAGGCTGTTCATTATCAGCGAGGCGCGAGCCGAAGCGTTGTTGTTGTTGACGCTGGCGGCGCACTGGCTTGGGGGCAGCGTCAGCCTGCTCGACCCGGCGCTGGATAACCGCGCATGGCTGGCAGGCCAGTCCCCGGAGTTTGCAGTGGTCGACGGGCTGGAAGCGCTTCTCCAGGTGCGCGTCGCCTCACCGGGCATCGTCGTGTTGCTGGACAAGCGCGGCCTGACTGAGGCTGATGACAGCGGGGTGATCGACTATGCCCGACTGCTGGACGGACCGGCTGGCAACGTTGCCGATCCGCGCCAGAGCCGGGCTGCGGCCTTTGTCTTTCCCGCTGTCGACTGGCAGCCGGACCTGCAGTTGAGTCATGCAGTTCTGCTTTCGGACGCAAGGCAATTGGCGCAAAGGCATGCGCTTTCCAGCCAGGATCAGGCATTGGCCGCCAGAGTGTTTGCCGCCAGCGGGCAGGCGCGCTATCTGTTGGCACCCTGGCTGGTTGCCGGGTTTTGCCTGAATTTTCCCGAGGCCCTTGGCACTCGCGACAACGACCGTCGCGAACTGGGGCCCACCCTGGTGCTGGGCACTCGCGAGTCCTACGCACGTCTGGAACTCTGGGTCAGGGAGCGCTTGCCGCTGCCAGGCAGCATCAGCCACCGGCTTTATCAATGGGCGATGGCTCCTGCTCCGGGTGCCGTGCGGCGCTGGCTGGGTTACTGGTTGATTCGCCGCCCGCTGCTGGACGTGTTGGGCATGAGTCGGCTGGCTAAACCATTGCTGGCAGGGATGCGCTGACGCCACAGAGCGAAGCGTTTTTTACGGCGCTGGGTATCAGGCCAATCAGGTTGGGGGCAGCGAGCCAGGCCAATCAGCCGCAAGAACCGGCAGATGATATGCCGCATGCGCCAGCACTACTGGGTGTGCCGTCTTGAATGCGCTGGCGCCTGTGGCGCTGTTGGAACTTGAAGATATTTCCTTATCTTTCAAAGGGGTTAAAGCTGTTACCTCAATCAGTTTCTCGGTGGCTACAGGCGAGATCTGCGCATTGATAGGCCCCAATGGTGCGGGCAAGAGTTCGCTGCTCAACGTCATCAATGGCGTGTATCAGGCGCAAAGCGGCTCCATCACTTATGCCGGCCAGACGCGCCGCCGGATGCGTCCGCACCAGGCGGCCGAGGGCGGTATCGCCCGTACTTTTCAGAATATCGCCTTGTTCAAGGGCATGAGTGTGCTGGACAACGTGTTGACCGGGCGCAATCTCAAACGGCGCAGTACCTGGCTTGAGCAGATGCTGCGCATCGGTCGGGCACCTGCCGAAGACGACGAACAACGCCGGCATGCCGAGCGGGTGATTGAGTTTCTGCGCATCCACCCGTGGCGCCATGCACTGGTGGGCAAACTTTCCTATGGCCTGCAAAAACGTGTCGAACTGGCCCGCGCCCTGGCGGCGGAACCGCGTCTGCTGTTGCTGGACGAGCCGATGGCCGGAATGAATGCCGAAGAGAAGCACGAGATGAGTCAGTTCATCCGCGATATCAATCGTGAGCTGGGCGTCACTGTGGTGCTGATCGAGCACGACATCGGTGTGGTGATGGGCCTCAGCGACCATGTGGTGGTGCTGGATTACGGTCGCAAGATCGGGGACGGCACACCCGCGCAGGTTCGCGCCAACCCTCAGGTAATCGCTGCGTATCTCGGCACGCGTCGTTCGTCTTCGGTCGGGAAACCATAAACCATGGAATTCTTCTTTGAAGTGCTGATCGGCGGGCTGTTGGCAGGTGTCATGTACTCGCTGGTGGCGATTGGGTTTGTGCTGATCTACAAGGCGTCGGGGGTGTTCAACTTCGCTCAGGGCGCGATGGTGCTGTTCGCGGCGCTGACGTTTGTCAGCCTGCTGGAGCGGGGTGTGCCATTTTTCTGGGCGTTTCTGGCAACGCTGGCCAGCATGGTGGTGCTGGCGCTGTTGATCGAAAGAATGGTTCTGCGCCCACTGGTCAATCGTCCACCGATCATTCTGTTCATGGCCACCCTTGGCCTGTCGTACATGATCGAAGGCCTGGCCCAGGCGCTGTGGGGGGCGCAGGTTCACGGCCTTGAGCTGGGCATCCCTGACGAGCCACTGGAAATTCGCGGCATGTTGCTCTCGCAGTTCGACCTGTTCGCTGCGGGCACGGCTGCGGCGCTGGTGATTGCCCTGTCGTTGCTGTTCAACCGTACTCGTATCGGTCTGTCGTTGCGTGCAGTGGCGGACGACCCATTGGCCTCGCTGGCCGTGGGTATCCGTTTGCCACGCATCTGGGCGGTGGTCTGGGCCGTGGCCGGGTTTGTCGGACTGGTGGCCGGGCTGCTCTGGGGGGCGCGGCTGGGGGTGCAGTTTTCCCTGTCACTGGTGGTGCTTAAGGCGCTGCCGGTGTTGATCATTGGCGGTTTTTCCTCGATAGGCGGCGCGATTGTCGGCGGTCTGATCATCGGCGCAGCCGAGAAGCTGGCCGAGATTTACCTGGGGCCGATCATCGGCAGCGGTATCGAAAACTGGGTGCCGTATGTGCTGGCGCTGTTGTTTCTGCTGGTTCGTCCTGCCGGCCTGTTCGGCGAGCGGGCGATAGAGCGCGTCTGACTTTAATCAAGGATCAATGCCATGCTTTATCGAGAAACCGGACAACTGGCGAGTAGCTACGCGGATGAACGCCGGGTGTTTCGTCTGCGCCAGGACCGCATCGGACTGTGGAGCCTGTTGGTATTCGCTTTTATCGCAGTGCCGTTGCTGGGTAACGATTACTGGTTCAGCGCGATCCTGATTCCGTTTCTGGTGCTGTCGCTGGCGGGGCTGGGGCTGAACCTGTTAACCGGTTACGCCGGGCAGTTATCGCTGGGCTCGGCTGCGTTTATGGCGGTGGGTGCTTTCGCTGCTTATAACCTGCAACTGCGCGTGCCGGGCATGCCGTTGCTGCTCGGTTTCGCGCTGGGTGGGCTGGTGTCTGCGCTGGTGGCGTTGCTGTTCGGGCTGCCCAGCCTGCGGATCAAGGGCTTCTACCTGCTGGTTTCGACACTCGCCGCACAGTTTGTGGTCGAGTGGGTGTTGACCCGCTTCAGCTGGTTCACCAACGACAATGCGTCGGGCGTGATCACCTCGCCGCCACTGATCATCGCCGGGGTGAATTTCAGCTCGCCGCAAGGCCGCTACCTGTTGACGCTTGGGCTGGTAGTGCTGCTTTTCTGGCTGGCGAGAAATCTGCTTCGCGGGGAGCTGGGCCGCAACTGGATGGCCGTGCGCGATATGGACACCGCCGCTGCGGTAATCGGCATTCGCCTGTTCAAGGCCAAACTTCTGGCATTCGCCATCAGCGGTTTCTATCTGGGCGTCGCTGGCTCGCTGTGGGCGTTCGCTTATCTGGGCATGGTCGAGCCGCATGGTTTTGACCTGAACCGGTCATTCCAGATTCTGTTCATCATCATTATCGGCGGGCTGGGCAGTGTGCAAGGCAACTTCCTTGGCGCAGCGTTCATCGTGCTGTTCCCGATTCTGCTCGGCAACCTCAGCGCCTTGTTGCCGGTCGGCCTGATCGATTCCGGGCAACTGGAAAACATTCAGAAAATGCTTTTCGGCGCCTTGATCATCGCTTTTCTGATCAAGGAGCCCGAAGGGCTGGCGCGTCTCTGGCTGCGCTTTCGTCAGCGCGCACGCGTCTGGCCGCTGCGCTATTGACTGGTTACTCACTCACAAAAACCTCGTGTACCTCAAGGAATGCGCCTATGAAACACCGAAAATCCCTGTTGCGTCTGGCCCTCGGTATGGCCCTGCTGGGGTGTGGCCTGGCTACCACGGCACAGGCTGCCAACGAGCAGTATTTCCCGCTGCAGAGCTACCGGGTTGGCCCTTATGATGCGGGCGGCACCGGGTTTTTCGGTGGTTTCATCGACTACCTGCAATACGTCAATGCCAACGGTGGGGTCAATGGCGTCAAGTTGACCTGGTCGGAGTGCGAAACCGAATACGTGGTGGAGAAGGGCGTCGAGTGCTACGAGCGTCTCAAGGGCGGGCTTAACGGTGCGCCGGCTGCGGCGACCAATCCGCTTTCCGTCGGCATCGCCTACGCCACGCTGGAGCGCTCTACTGCCGACAAACTTCCGCTGATCACCATCAACCACGGACGCACTGATTCCACAGACGGCAGTGTCTTTCCCTATGTGTTTCCGCTGCAGTTGAACCCGTACTCCGAAGTGTCGGCCATCGTCAATTACATCGGTCAGCGTGAAGGCGGCCTGGCGTCGCTCAAGGGCAAGAAAATCGCGGTGCTGTATCACGGCTCGCCTTATGGCAAGGAAACCAATGGTGTACTGGAAACCCTGGCAAAAAATTACGGCTTCGAGCTGACCACCCTGGAAGTACCGCACCCCGGTAACGAACAGCAATCGCAATGGCTGAACATTCGTCGCCTCAAGCCCGACTGGGTGATCCTGCGTGGTTGGGGGGTGATGAATCCGGTGGCGCTGAAGTCGGCGCAGAAGGTTGGCTTTCCGGTGGATCACATCATTGGCAACATCTGGAGCAATTCCGAGGAAGACGTGATTCCCGCAGGGGCAGCCGCCAAGGGCTTCATTTCTATCACCACGCACCCCTCCGGGACCGACTTCCCGGTGCTGCAAGGCATCAAGACGGCGGTGCTCGACAAGGGGCAGGGCAACCTGGCCGACCCCAAAAGTTTTGGCACCGTGTATTACAACCTGGGTGTGGTGAACGGCATCCTCAATGTCGAAGCGCTGCGCATTGCACAGGCCCGATTCGGCAATAAGCCACTGACTGGCGAGCAGGTGCGCTGGGGGTTCGAGCATTTGAACCTTGACGACGCACGCTTGCAGGCGCTGGGTGCCAAAGGGCTGGTACAGCCATTGGAGCTGTCGTGCGCTGACCACGAAGGCGGTGGTGCGGTGCGCTTTCAGCAATGGGACGGCCAGCGCTGGAACCTGATCAGCGACTGGATACAGGCTGATCGTGCCTTGTTGCGGCCCATCATCGAGGCATCTGCTGCGCAGTACGCCAAGGAAAAAGGCATTACCCCGCGCGATTGCAGCAAGGAGCAGTAAACCCGATGAGCCTGATCCCGCATGCTGCGCCCGCTGCCGAAACCATTCTGTCGGTGGAGCAGGTCGAGGTGTTCTACGAGCAATCCATCCTCGCGTTGCGCGGGATCAGTCTGCAGGTTCGGCAGGGTCAGATCGTGGCCTTGCTGGGGGCCAATGGCGCGGGCAAAAGCACCACGCTCAAGGCCATTTCCAGACTGGTGCGTGCCGAGCGGGGCGAGGTGGTCAGTGGCCGGATTCACTACCAGGGCCTGCCAGTCACCCATTCCGATCCTTCGGCACTGGTCAAAAACGGTCTGGCGCAGGTGCTGGAAGGTCGACACTGCTTCACCCACTTGAGTGTCGAGCAGAACCTGCTGATCGGCGCTTTTGTGTCGCGACCATCACGGGCCGAAATCAAGGCCAGGCTGGAGAGGGTCTACAGCTACTTCCCCAGGCTGCGCCTGCTGCGTAAACGGCTGACCGGCTATACGTCGGGCGGTGAACAGCAGATGGTCGCCATCGGCCGGGCATTGATGTCCCAGCCTCGTTTACTGCTGCTCGACGAGCCTTCCATGGGCCTCGCTCCGCAGGTAGTCGAGGAAATTTTTGACACGCTGGCGCGGCTCAATCGCGAGGCGGGGCTGAGCCTGCTGGTGGCCGAGCAGAATATCAATCTGACCCTGGAATACGCGCACTTCGGTTATGTGCTGGAGAACGGCCGGGTGGTGGGCTCAGGGACTGCGCAGGAACTGGCCGGGAGTGACGATATCCAGAACTTCTATCTGGGCACAGCGACTCAAGCGTGAATCCCCGCTGTTCGCCCAGCAACAGTGTTCGGACATTTTGTTCTGCGGGGCACCGCCAAGAATCTTAAATCTAATGCAAGCGACTGTTTTAAAAGAAAAATAATTTACGGCACGGGCTGTGCACTGTTCAAGGTCAAGCGTGTTGAGTGTTTTCAACCTGTCGCCAACGAGCAGGAGCCAGCCCATGAGTAACCCACTCTCAATTCCACCTGCAGCACCGCCCAGAGCACATGTCATCGCTTCCGATGCCGAAGCCATCGAAGTCGCCACAGCACTGGCCAGCCGGTTTGCCGAGGAAGCGTCGCTGCGTGATCGCGAACGCCGTCTGCCGGTCGCCGAGCTGGATGAGTTTTCCGCCAGCGGACTGTGGGCCATTACAGTGCCCAAAGCCTATGGCGGTGCAGGCGTTTCCTACGTCACCGTTGCGCAAGTGATCAAGATCATTTCTGCCGCCGACTCTTCGCTCGGGCAGATCCCGCAGAACCATCTGGGCGTGCTCGATATCCTGCTGCAGACCGGTACCGAGGAGCAGAAGCGCCACTATTTCGGCAAGGCGCTGGCCGGTTACCGCTTCGGTAATGCGTTCTCCGAGTCGAAAAGCAAGAACGCCGGAGCCTTCCAGACCCGTATCCGCTTCGATGGCGAGCACGCGGTGCTGGACGGTGAAAAGTTTTACTGCACCGGCGCGCTGTTCGCGCACATCGTGCCAGTGGCCGGGGTCAACGAGAAAAATCAGGCCTTCATCGCGTTCGTCGAGCGCGACAATCCGGGCCTGACGATCATCGACAACTGGGACGGTTTCGGCCAGCGCACCACCGCCAGCGGCGGGGCAGTCCTGAACGCTGTCCGCGTGCCGTCAAGCGCGGTGATACCTGCGCACCGGGCCTTCGATGAGCCGACTGCCGACGGGCCGATTTCGCAGATCATTCAGGCGGCGGTGGACACCGGCATCGCCCACGGCGCCTTCGAGGAAACCCTCAAGCACGCACGACTGGCGCGGCCATGGATCGACAGCAAGCAGGATTTCGGCTGGCAGGACCCGTTCAGCATCGCCACCATCGGCGACTTGCAGTGGCGGCTGCATGGCACCGACGCGATTCTCGCCAAGGCCGGGCAGGCCATTGACCATGCCTTGGCCGAACCCAGTGAGGCCAGCGTCGCGCAAGCATCAGTGATCGTCGCGCAGGCCAAGGTGCTGTCGGCACAGATTGCCTTGCTCGCCAGCAGCCAGCTGTTCGAACTGGCTGGCACCCGTTCGGTGCTGGGCAAACTCAATCTGGACCGTTACTGGCGCAATGCGCGCACCCACACCCTGCATGACCCGGCACGCTGGAAATATCACCTGATCGGTAATCAGGTGCTCAACGGCATTGCACCGCCACGCCATGCCTGGAACTGATCAAGGAGTACGCCCATGACGCATCCCGCTATTACCGCACAACTGAAGGTCGCCGCCGAAGACCTTGGTCAGGCGCGCGAAGGCTTGCAAGACACCCTCGATTACCTGCGTGAGCACGCTCAGCCATGGCCGCTCAGTGACCTGCAGCGCATTGTCGATGACCCCTATGTGATCAGCAAAGTCGGAGATCTGCAGATTCGTCTGGAGGTTGCCGCCGCGCTGCTGGAGCGTGCCCAAAGGCTGGATGGCTCTTCCGAGCAGCGCCTTGTCGCCAGCAGCGAGGCGGTCATCGCCAGTGCCGATGCATTGCAGGCGGTGGGCAATATTCAGTACGAACTGACCGGCAAACGTTTGTCATTGCCTGCCCCGACCGGTCGTGAACCGCTGCGCTGGCACTATCAGGTTATCGGCAATCAACGCCTCAATGGCGTGGTTCCGCCGCAGCTTCAGGAGTAAGTGTATGTCTCGTCAGATTCGTCTCAACGCCTTCGACATGAACTGCGTCGGCCATCAATCGCCTGGCCTCTGGGCTCATCCTCGTGATCGCTCCTGGCAGTACAAGGACCTGGAATACTGGACCGATCTGGCCAGAATTCTTGAGCGCGGCAAGTTCGATGGGTTGTTCATTGCCGACGTGCTGGGCATTTACGATGTTTATCGCGGTAACGGTGAGGCGGCCATTCGCCAGGCCACGCAGGTGCCGGTCAACGACCCGTTGCAGCTCATCCCGCCCATGGCGCTGGTGACCGAACATTTGGGCTTCGGCCTGACCGCGTCGCTGTCGTTCGAACATCCTTATCCGTTTGCCCGACGTCTGTCGACGCTCGATCACCTGACCAAGGGCCGCGCAGGCTGGAATATCGTCACGTCGTATCTGGAGAGCGGCGCGAAGAACCTGGGGCAGAAAACCCTTACCGAGCACGATGCGCGCTATGACTATGCCGAGGAGTATCTGGAGGTTTGTTACAAACTCTGGGAAGGCAGTTGGGAGGAGGGCGCGATTCTGCGTGATCGCGAGCGTCGGGTATTCAGTGACCCCGGCAAGATCCACGAGATTCGTCATGTTGGCAAACACTTCCAGGTGCCGGGTATCCACCTGTGCGAGCCGTCGCCGCAACGTACGCCGGTGCTCTATCAGGCTGGGGCTTCAAGCCGCGGCAAGCAGTTCGCCGCCGAGCACGCCGAATGCGTTTTTGTGGCCGCACCCTCCAAGGTTCTACTGAAAAAGACCGTGGCCGATATCCGTCGCCGCACCGCCGAGGCCGGTCGTGACCCCTCCAGTGTGCTGATTTTCAACTTGCAGACGGTGATCCTTGGTGAAACGGACGCCAAGGCCAAGGCCAAGTTTGAAGAATACAAAAGCTGGGTCAGTTATGAAGGCGCGATTGCGTTGATTTCCGGCTGGACCGGCATCGACTTCAGCCAGTTCAAGCCTGATGAGCCGCTTCGGCATGTGCACACCAACGCCATTCAGTCGGCAGTCGAGACCTTTTCCACTGCTGACCCGAATACGGTGTGGACGCCGCAGGCGCTGGCCGACTGGGTCGGTATCGGCGGTTTCGGCCCGCTGTTTGTCGGCAGCCCGGAAACCGTGGCCGACCTGCTCCAGGAGTGGGTTGAAGAAACCGACGTGGACGGCTTCAACCTGGCCTACGCGCTGACCCATGAAACGTTCATCGATGCGGTGGACCTGCTGGTGCCGGAACTTCAGAAACGCGGCGTCTACAAGACCGAATATGCCAAAGGCACCCTGCGCGAAAAGCTGTTCGGCGAAGGACCGCGCCTGGAAGCGGGGCACCCGGGCGCTGCCTTTCGCGACCTCGCTGCACTAAATCGCGCTCGCCAAACGGAGAGTGCCTAAACGTTTGACGACTGTCGTTGCCCAGATGGCGCGGCGCAAATCTGTGACGCGGAGCATCACGAACGGCATTCCCACGCTGGAGCGTGCGGAACGATAATCCCGACTATCGTGCGTCGCTCTGCGTCGCATGCCGTTCTGGACGTTCTGCGTCCGGTCTTGAGGTTGCGGCGCGGTGCAGATCTGTGACGCGGAGCGTCACGAACGGCATTCCCACGCTGGAGCGTGCGGAACGATAATCCCGACTATCGTGCGGCGCTCCGCGTCGCATGCAGTTCTGGACGCTCTGCGTCCGGTCTTGAGGTTGCGGCGCGGCGCAGATTTGTGACGCGGAGCGTCACGAACGGCATTCCCACGCTGGAGCGTGCGGAACGATCATCGTAACTATCGTGCGTCGCTCTGCGTCGCATGCCGTTCTGGACGCTCCGCGTCCGATGTTGGGTGCTTGGAACGGCATGGATGATGACGTGTGCTCAACGCTGTGACGGTCAAAGCTCGAGCTTGTAGCCCACGCCGTAAAGCGACTGGATCGGGTCCTGACCAGGACAGGCCTGCTCCAGTTTGCGACGCAGGTTGCGGATGTGGCTGTCCACCGTGCGGTCGGTTACTACGCGATGATCCGAGTAGAGCCGGTCCAGCAGATGGTCTCGGGAAAAGACCCGACCCGGTGAGCGGGCGAAAGTGGCCAGCAGACGCAGCTCAACCGGGGTCAGGTCCAGGCTGACACCATTGAACGAGGCTTGATAATGCGCTTCGTCCACCTGCAAACCCTTGGGCGTGTGCGGGTCGGTTGAGGAAGTGCGACGCAGTATTGCCTTGACGCGGGCGACCATCTCCCGCGGGCTGAACGGTTTGCAGATGTAGTCATCCGCACCGAGGTCCAGGCCCAGCAAACGATCGATTTCCTCGACCCGCGCGGTGATCATGACAATGGGCACGGCGCTGAAACTGCGCAGCTCCCTGCAGATGTCCATGCCATCGCGACCGGGCAGCATGATATCCAGCAGGATCAGTTGCGGCGGCTGGGCTCTGACTGCTGGCACCACCTCCAGACCGTTGCTCAGGCAGTGGGTCGAATAACCGGCAGCGATCAGGTAGTCGCGCATCAGCGATGCCAGTTTGGGTTCGTCTTCGACAATGAGAATCGGCGTTTCGGTGGTCATGGAGGTCATGGTCGCAGCCGTCCAGGCAGACACAGGGTCAGCCAGAGGCCGCCTGTGGGCGAGTGTTCGGCGCTGAGGCTGCCGCCGTGGGCGAGGGCGATGCTGTGACAGATCGCCAGCCCCAGACCCGCACCACCGCTGGCGCGGTTACGCGATGTTTCACCGCAATAGAAGCGTTCGAACAGCCTGGGCAATTGTGCTGGATCGACGCCGGGGCCGGAATCCATGACTTCGATACACACTTCATCATCGCGCATGGCTGCGCGAACCTGCACCGTGCCACCGGCATCGGTGTAGCGCACCGAGTTTTCCAGCAGGTTGCTGATCAACTGTTGCAGGCGGCCTGGGTCTGCGTGTACCGACAAGGGGTGAGTCGCAAGTTCCAGCTGCAAACTCAATTGACGCGCGGCGCAACGCTCCTCGAACATCTCAGTGATGTTTGTCAGCAGCTCTGCCAGGTCACAGTCGACCTTGCGGTAGGTCAGGGCGCCCACATCCGCCAGCGACAATTCGTAGAGATCATCCACCAGCTTGCTGAGCATGCCGACTTCACCCTGTAGCGACTTCATCAATGCCTGATCCAGGGTGTGCACGCCATCCTCGATGGCTTCCAGTTCGCCACGCAGTACCGACAGTGGGGTGCGCAGCTCATGGGAGACATCGGCCATGAATTCCCGGCGCATCTTTTCATTGCGCTCCAGGGTATAGGCCAGCTGATTGAAGTCGCGAGCCAATTGGCCTACCTCGTCATTGGAGGAAACCGCCACGCGGCTGCTGTATTCCCCGGCGGCGAGCCGATGGGTTGCAGCGGCCACACGCTTGACCGGGTCGAGCAGCGTGCGGGCAATCCACCAGGCAATCAGCACGGCCAGCAGCAGCGACAGCACACCCATCGCCAGGCTGGCGCGCAGCTGATACTGCTGAAAGCGCTCGCCACCCGCTTCACTGACGCTCTGAAAGGGTGTGACGGCCAGCCAGCCCACGATTTTGCCGGCGACTTCCACCGGGCGCATGAACTCATCGTCATGCACGCCCGGAAACCCCATTACCAGGTTCTTCTGCGCATCCAGCAGGGCGATTCGAAACACTGCACCAGTCAGATCGGAAGTGGGTGGTGTTGCCAGTCCGGGAATGGCGAAGTCCTGTGCGGGCTCCGGGCGCATCACCTCAAACCAGCGATCCTTGTTGTCACGCATGAACTCCCAACTGCCTTCGCGAGCATAGGCCACGGCCAGCCGCGGCAGGACCGGCGACATACGCTGCATGGCCTGCTCGTTGAGATAACCCAGAAAGCCACGGGCAAAACTCCAGTTCGCAGTCAGACCCATGATCAGGATCACTGACAGCACGCTGGCCAGTACCGCGACAAATAATTTGGTGGAGATGCTCGATTTCATGAAGGCTCGGGTTTTCCCTGAAGACGGCGTCCATTTAGGCCTTCGTGACCGCAAGTTTCAAGTCGGCGCAGCAATCTTCAATTTTCCTGCACATTTGCCTCGCACTCTGACATCAGGCTTTCGCCACAACGTCCTGAGGCAAACATGTCGAGCAAGATTTTCGCCAAATACCTGATAACGGTGACCTTTGTCATCTACGCAGCCCTTATCAGTCTTCTGAGCGGTTGTTCGGCGGATGATCCGCCGCCCGCTGCGCCAAAACCAAGCGTGTCGGTCATCACTGTCCAGCCGCGCAGCCAGGCGCTGACCACCGAGCTGGCGGGGCGCACTCAAGCGTTCATGGTCGCAGAGATACGGCCGCAGGTCAGTGGCATCGTTCAGCAGCGGCTGTTCGTCGAGGGGGCAGACGTCAAGGCCGGCCAGCCTTTGTATCAGCTCGACAGTGCGACCTACCAGGCTGCGCTGGCGGAGTCACAGGCCACGCTCGCCAAGTCCCGTGCCACGCTCAAATCGGCGCAGGCGACCGCCAGGCGAGATATTGGACTGGCAAAGATAGATGCCATCAGCCAGCAGGATAAAGAAGACGCCGAGGCCAGTCTGTTGACCGCTGCGGCGGAGGTAAAAGTGGCGGAGGCCGATGTGCAGACCGCGCGCATCAACCTGGCTTACACACGTATTACCGCGCCCATCAGTGGCCGTATCGAGACCTCGACCGTCACCCCCGGTGCATTGGTGGTGGCCCAGCAGGACACGGCGCTGACCACGGTTCAGCAACTGGACCCGATTTACGTCGATGTCACGCAGTCCACCACCGAGTTGCTGCGTCTCAAGCGCGACCTGGCCAGCGGAAAGCTGCAAACCAACGGCGATGGGCAAGCCCGAATCACCCTTAAGCTGGATGACGGCAGCACTTATAACCACGACGGCCGCTTGCAATTCAGTGGCGTCAGCGTCAATGAAGGCACCGGCACCGGCACCGTGACGCTGCGTGCCAGCTTTGCCAACCCCGAGCGGCTGTTGCTGCCGGGCATGTACGTGGTAGCGGTGCTGGAGCAGGCGCAGGATCAAAATGCGATCCTGATTCCGCAAAAAGCCGTCAGCCGCAGTGCCAGCGGCCAGACCACAGTGTTGCTGGTGGTTGACGGCAGGATCGAGCAGCGGGTGATCAGTGTCGACCGCACAGTGGGCAACCAGTGGTGGGTGAGCAGCGGGCTCAAGGCCAATGAGCAGGTGGTGGTCGAGGGCGGGCAGAAAACGCCGGTGGGCACCGAAGTCAGTGTTCAGAACGCCGACAGCCCGAATTCGCCATCGCCGAGCGGCACTGTCGCTGCCACTGACGTGAAGGAGCACTGAACATGGCTCGTTTCTTCATTGATCGCCCCATCTTCGCCTGGGTCATTGCCATTTGCATCATGTTCGCCGGCGGGTTGTCCATCAGCCAGCTGCCACTTGAGCAATACCCCAATATCGCGCCACCGACGGTAAAGATCTCGGCCACCTACACTGGCGCATCGGCCAAGACCGTCGAAGACTCGGTTACCCAGGTCATCGAGCAGCAGATGAAGGGGCTGGACCGGCTGACTTATATGTCCGCCTCCAGCAGCTCTGCGGGCAGTGCGAGCATCAACCTGACCTTCGCCGCAGGCACCGACCCTGATGTGGCGCAGATGCAGGTGCAGAACAAGCTGCAACAGGCTGAATCACGTTTGCCGCAAAGCGTGCAGAGTGAAGGTTTGACGGTGACCAAGGGCAGTTCCGATTTTCTGATGCTGGTTGCCTTGGCATCCGATAACGAAAGTGTCACGGGTACGCAGATAGGTGATTACATTTCCAGCACGCTGCTCGACCAACTCAGCCGTGTGGATGGCGTCGGCGACGTGCAGACTCTGGGTTCGGGTTACGCCATGCGTATCTGGCTGGACCCGGCCAGGCTGGAAAAGTACGCACTGATGCCCTCCGACATCAGCTCGGCGCTGGAGGCGCAGAACACCGAAGTCTCGGCAGGCCAGTTGGGCGCTTTGCCTGCGGTGACCGGCCAGCAACTGAACGCGACCATCAGCGGCCGCAGCAAGCTGCAGACGCCTGAGCAGTTCGAGAACGTGGTCGTCAAATCTTCCAGTGACGGCGCTGTCGTGCTTCTGCGCGATGTGGCGCGGGTGGAACTGGGCAGCGAGAGCTACGATATCAATTCGGCGCTCAATGGCAGGCCTGCGGCGGCAATGGGCATTCAACTGGCGTCAGGCGCAAACGCGCTGAGCGTTGGCGAAGCGATCAAGGCCAAACTCAAGGAACTGGAACCGTTCTACCCTACGCAGATGCAACTGAAGACGGTGATTGCCTATGACACGACACCGTTCGTGAGCCTGTCGATCAAAGAGGTGGTGAAGTCGCTGGGTGAGGCGATCGTACTGGTGGTGCTGATCATGTTTCTGTTCATGCAGAACCTGCGCGCCACGCTGATTCCGGCGATTACTGTGCCGGTGGTGCTGCTGGGCACCTTCGGCGTCCTGGCGCTGTTCGGTTATTCGATCAATACCCTGACCATGTTTGCCATGGTCCTGGCCATCGGCCTGCTGGTCGACGATGCGATTGTGGTGGTGGAAAACGTCGAGCGGGTCATGAGCGAAGAGCAACTGAGCCCGCTGGAGGCGACCCGCAAATCGATGGATGAAATTACCAGTGCGCTGATCGGCATCGCGCTGGTGCTGAGCGCCGTATTCATCCCGATGGCCTTTTTCAGCGGCTCCACCGGGATTATCTACCGGCAGTTTTCGGTGACTATCGTTTCGGCCATGCTGCTCTCTGTACTGGTTGCAATGACCCTGACGCCAGCGTTGTGCGCAACGATGCTTAAAGCCTCGGATGCTCAGTTGCATGCACAACGGGGCGGCTTTTTCGGCCGGTTCAACCGTTCCTTCGACCGCAGCGCCGACCGTTACCAGCGAGGCGTAAGCGGTGTGATCAACCATCGCGGGCGGGCTCTGCTGGTGTACGTGCTGGTGCTGGTGACCATGGCGGTGGGTTATGTCAGCCTGCCCACATCGTTTTTGCCGGATGAGGACCAGGGCGCGCTGATGGCGCAGATCCAGCTGCCGGTAGGCGCTACCGACAGCCGTACGCAAGCGGTTATGAGGCAGTTCGAGACCTACATGCTCAAGCAGCCGGAGGTCGAGGCACTGATCAGTATCTCCGGGCTGGGGATGGGCGGTAACAGCCAGAACACTGCCAGGGCGTTCATCAAGCTCAAGGACTGGAGCGAGCGCTCCGGCAAGGGGCAGGGCGCAGCGCAGGTGGCTCAGCGGGCAACGCTGGCGCTGGCAAGCATTGGCGACGCCAGCGTGTTTGTCATGCAACCGCCTGCGGTGCGCGGGCTGGGGCAGAGTTCGGGGTTTGATGTGCAGCTCAAGGACCTTGGCGGCGTGGGGCATGAGGCGCTGGTCGCGGCACGCGAGCAGTTTATCGAGCTGGCGAAGAAGGACCCGAGCTTGCTGGGCGTGCGCAGCAACGGCCTGGACGACACCCCACAGTTAAAAGTGACCATCGATGACCGCAAGGCCGGTGCGCTGAGCCTGTCTACCAGCGACATCAATTCGACCCTGTCCACTGCGCTGGGTGGCAGCTACATCAATGACTTCCTCAACCAGGGGCGAGTGAAGAAAGTCTACGTGCAGGGCGAGGCTGCTTCGCGCATGCAATCAGCCGATCTGAACCACTGGTTCGTGCGCAACAGCAATGACGAAATGGTCCCGTTCTCGTCGTTTGCCCGCAGTAGCTGGAGCTATGGCTCGCCCTTGTTGGAACGCTACAACGGCAATTCGTCGCTTGAAGTGGTGGGTGATCCTGCGCCGGGTGTCAGCTCGGGCACGGCAATGGATGCCGTTGAAGCAATCATCAAGCAGCTTCCCGAAGGCATCGGTTACGAATGGACCGGACAGTCCTACCAGCTGCGTTTGTCCGGCTCTCAGGCACCCATGCTCTACGCGGTTTCAGTGCTGTTTGTGTTCCTCTGCCTGGCGGCCTTGTATGAAAGCTGGTCAGTACCGTTTTCGGTCATGCTCGTGGTGCCTCTGGGCGTTGTCGGCGCGGTTCTGGCGACACGGCTCAGCGGTTTGAGCAATGACGTGTACTTTCAGGTCGGGCTGTTGACCACCGTGGGCCTGGCGGCAAAGAACGCGATTCTGATCGTCGAGTTCGCCAAGCATCTTCAGGAACAGGGAAAAAGCCTGCGTGACGCCACCCTCATTGCTGCCCGGCAACGCCTGCGCCCGATTCTTATGACCTCGCTGGCGTTCATGTTCGGTGTACTGCCGTTGGCCCTCAGCACCGGCGCAGGCTCGGCTGGGCGCAATGCAATCGGCACTGGCGTGCTGGGCGGTATGTTCAGCGCCACCGTGCTGGGTATTTTCCTGGTGCCGCTGTTCTTCGTCGAAGTCCGTCGCCGCTTCAGTCGTTCTGCTGGCAATGCTCCGGTTGCCCAATCCACATCTACAGGTGAAGCATGATGCGTCTTTTCTGGCCCTCGCTGGCTGTCACGGCGCTGCTCACGGGCTGCGTCAACCTGGCTCCGGATTATCAACGCCCCGAAGCGCCTGTATCGAGCCAATGGCTGCCGGCGACGGCGAGCCAACCTGTCGCGTCAGGTAGCGTGCCCACGGATATCGACTGGCAGAACTTTTTCACCGACAAGCGTTTGATACGTCTGCAAACCCTGGCGTTGGTCAATAACCGTGATCTGCGCCTGGCCAGCCTGAATGTCGAGAAAGCCCAGGCTCAATACCGTATCGAGTGTGCAGCGAGCCTGCCGACCATTGATGCCAGCGGCAGCGGCACGCATACACGCACGCCGTCATCGACCTCAATGACCGGAAAGTCGTCGATCAGCCATGAGTACAGCGCGCAACTAGGCTTGAGCAGCTATGAACTGGATGTGTTCGGGCGTATCCAGAACCTTCAGGACGAAGCGCTCGAGGATTACCTGGCCTTGACCGAAACCCGGCGCAGCACGCAGATCAGCCTGATTGCCGAAGTCGCGACCGGCTGGCTCACCCTGGCTGCCGACAACCAGCTTTTGAAACTGGCTGAAGATACGCTGGCCAGCCAGCAGCAAAGCTACGACCTCACCAGAAGCAGCCATGCTCTGGGCGGCTCTTCCGGCCTGGAAGTGGCTCAGGCGCAAACCACGGTAGAGTCGGCGAGGGGCGATGTGGCGCAGTATAAAAGCCAGATTCTTCAGGACCGCAACGCCCTGCGCCTGCTGGTGGGCAGCGATCTGCCGGAGGAGCTTCTGCCCACTGCCGACGTGCCATCCGTGGCGCAACTGGTGCAGGTGCCGGACGAACTGCCTTCCAGCCTGCTGCAACGTCGTCCGGATGTGCTGAGCGCCGAACACAGCCTCAAAGCAGCGAACATCGACATTGGCGCAGCGCGTGCCGCGTTCTTCCCCAGCATCACCCTCACCGCCAATGCAGGCTCTGCCAGTACCAGCCTGTCAGGTCTGTTCACGTCCGGGAGCGGCTCATGGAGCTTTGCGCCGAGCATCAGCGTGCCGATTTTCGATGGCGGGTCCAATCGGGCCACGCTTGACTCGGCCAAGGTGGAAAACCAGATTCAGATCCAGACCTATCAGCAGACGATTCAGACTGCGTTCAAAGAAGTGGCCGATGCACTGGCGGTGCGCAGCACGCTGGACGAGCGGGTGGCTGCACAACAGGCCTACACCGATGCCAGTCGCAAGAGCTACGAACTGGCCGATGCCCTGTATCGCGGCGGGTCGCAGAGTTATCTGGAGGCACTTGAGTCCCAGCGCTCGCTGTACAGTGCCGAGCAGGAGCTGATTTCCCTTCGCCTTACCGAGCAGAGCAACCGGGTAACGCTCTACAAGGTCATGGGCGGCGGATGGAATCCGGGGTGACTTTTTCTACTAGCCTTTGAATAATTGCCTCGCTTAAACGTTTTACCCTTACCTGCAGTGCGGTCATTTAGGTGCTCGCACTGTGGTTTTGATCCTTCATGAACAGGAGTTCTCATGAAACCCTCCCAGCCGAAGTACGTCCGCGCTCTGTCGCTGCTGGTCACTTCACTTATCATTCAGACGCCAGCCCAGGCTCGTACGCCGTCCTCTGCAACTGCCTACAACATTGCCCGGCTTGCGGTGGTCAAGCCGGTCAGCGCGTGCTCTGCGCTGACCGGCGTGGACCTCAACGATATCGGCGGGCAGGGCAGTCGTGTGCTATCGGCCAGTGAATCAATGCGCAACGATGTAGCAGTGTGTGCCGTGGAAGGCCGATTGGCACCGCAGATAAACTTCAGGCTTGAACTGCCTACCGGCACTTGGGCACAACGCTACCTGCAAGTCGGCTGCGGTGGGCTGTGTGGCAACATCAACTCGACCGTACGCGCCGCTGATGGCTGTAAGCCGCTTGATACCGGTGCATTTGCAGTAGCCTCCACCGACATGGGGCATCAGGCGGCAGATAACCATTTTGGCGACGACCCGCAGAAACGCGCCGATTTCGCTCACCGTGGCGTGCACCTCACCGCGCTGGCGTCGAAGAAACTGATCACTGCGTTTTATGGCCGCAAAGCCGAATACGCCTACTTCAGTGGCTGCTCGGACGGCGGCCGCGAGGCCCTGATCGAGGCCCAGCGTTACCCGGACGATTTCGACGGCATCATCGCCGGGGCTCCTGCGCTCAACTTTCAGGTACAGAAAACGCTGTACCACGGCTGGATGGCCCGCTCCAACCGAGGGGCAGACGGCAAGCCGATTCTGTTCGCGTCCAGACTGCCACTGCTGCACAAGGCCGTACTCGCCCAATGTGATGTGCTGGACGGGCAAATCGATGGCCTTGTATCCGACCCACGCATCTGCCACTTCGACCCCGCCGTACTGCAATGCAAGACAGCAGCCGACACTGCCAATTGCCTGAGCGCAGAAGAAGTGGCTGCTGTCAGACGTTTTTACGAGGGGCCGAAAGACCCTGTCAGTGGCGAACATTTGACCTTGGGCGGGCCGCAGCCTGGCTCGGAACTGGCCTGGGCGGGCGTATTCGTACCGGTCAGCGCCGATCAGCCCTTCTACAGCGAAACGGCTGCACTGGAGGCCATTCGCAATGTGGTGTTCGAAAAGAACCCGAGCGCGGATTTCGATCTGAACGCACTGAACTTCGACAAGAAAACCTTTGATCAACTACGCTCGCTGCATGCGCTATACGATGCCACCAACCCGGACCTGTCACCATTCGCCAGCCGCGGCGGCAAGCTGATTCTCTGGCACGGCTGGGCCGACCCGAACATCTCGCCGCTCAACACCCTGGCGTACCACGAGGCGGTCGAAGCACAGATGGGCAAGACACGCACCGAGGCGTTCTCACGGCTATATATGTTGCCCGGTGTTTATCACTGCGGCGGCGGGGAAGGGCCAAGCCTGGTTGATCTGCTGACGCCGATCATGGCCTGGGTTGAAAAAAGCCAGGCACCGGATGCGATTGTCGCCCGACAGGCAGGCCCCGAGAAGGCTGGCAACCGGCAGAGACCGCTGCCAAAAGCCCTGCCAGCATCGATGGTCAATGAAAACGTCGGTAATCGCGGACGTACCCGCAAGGTCTTCCCGTACCCGTTCATGGCCGAGTACGACCACAAAGGCTATTCGAAAAACGCGAACAGCTACCAGCGCGCCCAGCCATTGACCACGGAAAAAACACCGCACTGGATGGGGGCAGGCTTCTTCAAACCGTATGCGCCTCTGGAGCGTCAGGTTGATTAGCTGTTACACCTGCGCTCAGTGAGCGAATTATTTTCTCCTCGTTCTTGACATGACATGCGAAGCAGTACAGAATTGCGTCCATTCCTGAGCGAGGAATTGAAAAAAACCCTTTAGATTCAATGGGTTGGAAGCCAAAGAAATACCGGTTTCCCGCGAAATGAAAATACGTTTGATGTTTAAGTGAAGCATCTTTCGTTTGAGGCCGAGTAGCAAAATGGTTATGCAGCGGATTGCAAATCCGCCTACGCCGGTTCGATTCCGACCTCGGCCTCCACTATTCAAAGCCCCGCAGATTAACGTCTGCGGGGTTTTTTATTGGGCGCGATGAAAGTGATGGGGTCCGAAAACCGAGCTCAGCCGCTATTTAAAGCGGCTTTCGTTGATATAGCCGTATTGGTTTTGCTGATAAATCGTGTAAGGCAGGAGCAATGTATCTACGATGCCTGATAAGCCCATGTCCAGTAAAACCCACTCGGGAGCATTGGTCTTCTGATAAGCGCTACTCTGTTTGGGTTCTGCGTTCAGTTCACAGAAATCGAGCATGACCCCGCTGTAAACGCGCGGAATGGAGGAGCAATTTGATTTCCAGTCAGTGAGCTTTTCACCTGCGACGGAATCGGGCCTGAACGTTGTGTTGATTGTTCCGCATCCCGTCAAAGCAAGCGTGAGCAATAGAAGGCACTGAATTTTCAGATGAGGTACACACGACTCTTTTTGCGTTACGAAACCTGGCTTCATGACTACGTTCCTTGTGTTTTCAATGCAATTGGGACGGCAGAGCTAGCGCGCGAGGCACATGCCCGTCGGTGTTGCATGATCGCCGTGGGTGTTCAATGGATGGTTGTTTCGCCGGGAATTGATCTGTCACATGGAGCACGATTATTGCTTGCCATGCCCAACCAGCCTGTCAGGCATAGCCGAGGTAAACCCGATGAGCAAACCCCTTGTCCGATGGCCGATCAACCCGCTCAGAACGGCGGTCATTGTTGTAGACATGCAAAAAGTCTTTTGTGAGCCCACTGGAGCGTTGTACGTAAAAAGTACGGCGGATATCGTCCAGCCGATCCAGAAGCTGCTGCAGGCCGCACGAGCTGCTCAGGTGATGGTGATTTATCTGCGCCATATCGTGCGCGGCGATGGTTCGGACACCGGGCGCATGCGCGATTTGTACCCGAATGTGGACCAGATACTGGCACGGCATGATCCGGACGTTGAGGTTATCGAAGCGCTCGCGCCCCAGTCGGATGATGTGATTGTCGACAAGCTGTTCTACAGCGGCTTTCATAACACTGATCTGGACACGGTGCTGCGCGCGCGGGATGTCGATACGATCATTGTCTGCGGTACGGTCACCAACGTGTGTTGTGAAACCACGATCAGGGACGGCGTGCACCGGGAATACAAGGTTATCGCCCTGAGTGACGCCAATGCTGCAATGGACTACCCGGATGTCGGTTTTGGTGCAGTTTCAGCCGCAGACGTTCAGCGTATATCGCTGACAACTATTGCCTATGAGTTCGGAGAGGTCACCACGACCGCCGAGGTCATCCGGCGTATTGAAAGTGCGTATCCGCACGGGAGATAAATGTGCGCAGTTCTGGGCCGTTTTTCATCTGTGCGCATTCAAACCATGCGTTCCGTTTCAGACCGTTTGATCTGGCTTGAACGGTCGATACGGCTAACTGTTTGTATGAATTGTGAATTCTTGCAGTGGCATGCTTTCTGCTCTCGTCTCGCTGACCTTCACCCTTGCCGGTGAAACTTTCCCGCACCGTGTCAGCGAGAGGAAGCAGCCGTATGACTCTGCACTATGTGCCCATTATCAACCTGGCCCCTTATTTTTCAGGAGAACCGGACGGCAAGGCAGCCGTGGCGCAGGCAGTCAATCAAGCGTGTAAGGACATTGGGTTTCTGGCAATCACCGAGCACCAGATTCCCAAAGAGCTTATTGATAAGGTCTCCGGTTTGACCCGCCAGTTCTTTGATTTGCCGCTGGCGGAAAAACGCAAGGTTGATCGTCCCAGCCCGGAGATGGTGCGTGGGTACAGTGCGATAGCCGAGGAGAGCCTTTCATATTCTCTGGAAGAAAGTGCGCCGGGAGATCTGAAGGAATCCTTCTCCATCGGGCCAAGCAACGTGCCGAATGAAGATTATTACCACAACGCCGAAGCAGGTTCGCATTTCGCGCCGAATGTCTGGCCTGCTGAAGCGTTGTTGCCTGGGTTCAAACCCGACTGGCCTTGCGCCCAATCGGGTCTGAAGCTTCACCGATAGCTATTGAAAAGGCATGGCACCAGTGGTTGGCCTACAGCCGAGCATTCACTGCCTTTGTTGTATAGAGGCTGCATCAACGACCCCATGACAAAGCCAAATAAGATGGCCACTACTAAGTAGGCTTTGGCTCGTTCTTTCGGTTTATCAGTGTTGTCCATCCAAGCCCCGAGGGTTCGTAACTGACGGCCAGCGAGGTATAGGAGGCAAAAAGCCAGAGGAAGGGCGAAGCTCAAGATTCCAATTTCAAAGCCTGGTTTCATGTTCAAATCCTCATATTTGGATCCAATCTTATAAACAATCTGTTCTTCTCTTTCAACCCGAACTCCGCGAAACACTCAGTCTTCGGCGTAGTCGATGTTCATGACGGGAGACTCTCAAATTCTGTATGTGCATACAGTATTTGAGTCTTTCAGATTTGGGGAGTGGTGTTCGTCAGCAGGACGCCGGAGAAAGATTTTTTTGGAATTGCGGACCACGACTGTTTTTGCGGACCAAAACAAAAAGGGCCTACTGAGCAAAATGCCCCGTAAGCCCTTGATCTATATATGGTGCCCCGAGCCGGGGTCGAACCGGCACGTCCAAAGGACGAGGGATTTTAAGTCCGTAAACTTATCCTTTATAAACAGATAGTTAGCAATAATCCTGCACCGCATGACAGGGTAATTACCTGCCTTGCAGCCCTTTAAATTCAAGGGGGTAAAAATAATTGCGGTGCAGAATTCACTTGGTTGGAGTGACCTTTTTCCCGATCCGCATGCGGATATAATTCTCAGTCATGACCACTGTGGTGTGCCCGAGCTGATCGCGAGCTTGAAGGATATCGCCGCTCGACTCAGCCTTGTCCGTGCCGGCTTTCGCTCGCAGGTCTCGCATCTGAAACTCTCCCTTCTCAACACCGGCAGCTTCGCGTGCCGCGTCAAATCTCCCCCGCAACATACTGCTCGTCATGGGCTGGCCGTTATGGGTGCCAGTCAGTTATTGCGCATCAGCCTGCGCATTCATCTGCTTTGTTGCGTTGATGCAGGGGGCCGCTTTCGCGGTGTGTACTCATCCGCATCGGGGTGTGATCTGGCGGGTCTGTCTCATCCTTGGCGGTAGCGATCCACCAATTTGCAACCACTCGCCGCGCTTAGATGCTTCGCTACAGATCACACTCCGATACAGCCTGGCGCTATGACAGGGATCGGGCAGTTTTCGTCAGGCTGACGCTGGCGCTGGTTGTTTGGTTCAGGCGGCCGCCGATGCCGTAGCGGCCTGGATCTTATGCAGGTTGCGAAGGTAGTACAGAGCGGCTTCTATCTCAGCCTCCGTCAGGTCGCGGCCCAGTTCGCTTCGGCGGATGCCGATGGAGAAAATGACACTGCCGTGAGATGGACCCATGCCGTAACCGCACTCGATGTACTGACCGTGCCAGCGGTCTTATGACTTCGTGCCGACATAGGCCTTCTTGAGTGACTGCCCGCCGTTCGCGAGGTCATCGATCGCCTTTTGCAGTGCGTGCGCCCGATCATCGCCAGCCTTGTCGAAGGTGCCGCGCACCTCAATGACTGACTCGGCAAGCTTGAGCGCATCAAGGTCGATGCCGTCGGCAGACGCGGTGATCAGTCTGACCGTTTCGACCAGTTCAGCCTTGAAGCGGTCGGCGGCTGCCTTGTGTCGCGCCAATTCATCGCTGATCGACTTCAGCAAGCTGATGCGTTTCTTTTCCAGTTCTGCAAATTTCATGATGTATCTCTCCGTTGATTTCCAATGCCGCCTCATAGAAGCGGCATCAGTAAATCGTCAGGCGACCACCTTCACCGGCGTGAAGCGCGACGGGCTCCAGTCACACGCCTCGTCCTCCGGTATGTGGCCGAACATCATCGTGCAACGACGGCAGTGCACGCAGTCGCCGCAGGTCATACCTTCCGGCAGGTTCATCTTGTCCGCGTTGTCGGCTGAGCGCGGGTAGGGCGCTCTCTGTTCCATGGTCATCTTCTGCACCCTCGGTTGATTTCCCGTCTGGCCCTGTCGCCAAGGCCAGCCGGTGAAATCTTGTTCTACCGCTGGCACCGCATAGCGAGTCATCCACACGGTTTGGACTATTGCGTAAACATCGATATCGTCCTGCCCGAACAGCTTCCGTGCGTTCTCGATCATCACCGGGACAATGATCAGGCCGTCAGCCAGGAAATCAGCCAGCGTTTCAGCACTGTTCTCGCCGACCGCCACACAGCGCTTTCGCGCCGGGTCCATGCCGGCGACACATTCAATTTTCATAGTTTTTCCTCTACCGATTCGAACGATATGGCGCTGGCGTATTGCCTCTGATAGTCTTCGATGAAGATGAATTCAGAGGCGCGCGCCATGGAATTGAAAGAGTCGATGCATCCAAAGCCGAAATCGGATGAGGATGCGTTAATAGTCGAGCTAAGGATTGAGTTCGCCCTGCTGAACAAAATCGAGCAGCTTCGCCAAATTGCCGAAGACACCAGCAAGAAGAAGCCGAATCGCAAAGCGGCAAGGGCAGCTATCAAAGAGGCAAAGAAAGCTTCGAAAAAGACTCCTTCAAAGACGATCAAGGCCCCGCCAAAATTGGCCCCTAAGGCGATTGCGCCTGGCGGCGAGTGGCTCAAGAAATTCTGCTGGCGATGCAATGCAAAATTTTCGGTTCACTCAACATGGGAAAGGCCGCCGAGCATGTGCAAGGTGTGCACTAAATACATCGACGAAACTTATCTGCCATGCGCGCCAGACCGAACCAGGTCTGTTGGATGGGTTCACATCGTTGGTGGAGGCGCGCCAGGGCTGGGTAAACGCTGACCTCACCTGACCAGCAGCTCATGCTCATATCTATGATCGTCTATCCGATCTTGGATTTTGAATTTCTGATCGACTGTAAAGGCTGGGTCGCACACCGAGCAATGGCCTGCTATCTCCACTTCGGCCGCATGCTGTATTTCGTCGTGCCGCCTTAGGCATCGCGGGCAATCAGATGTTTCCCCATGAGGAATCGCCGTTTCACAGCACGTTTCAGCTTCATGTTCTTCCTCGTGCGCTTGATCGCAGACGGGGCAGACGAAAACATCAATAACCTCAGGCTGGCAGCAGCGCTCGCCTGGAAGTGATTGTTGTGTACGTCATGGCACTCCCCGCACTGGTAGGCCCGCTTAACCATATCCGTTACCTCCGTGATTTCCCGGATGCCACTCATGGAATGGCATCTAGTGAAATCTGCTGTTGCTGGGGTTCCGTTACGCGCCACGGTTTCCTGGGCTGCCTTTCGGCTATCTCCACCACGCTAAGTGCGAGTCATCTCTCACCAGCGCCGCACATTTCGTGTTCGGTGCATTGCCAGTTTGTCTGCGTGGTTTCGCGTGCTTGCATGTGGAAGCACGGCAGCTACCAGAGGCTGCATGGACGACGGTTTAGCTTACTCGCCACCGGGTTGGCCGGTACGTCGTTGGGTCACGTCAGGTTGTGTAAAGAGCGGTTCGATCCGCTGGGCCTGTTGAGGGGCTGTTTCGCGTCTCGATGGGTGAACATTACCTGTGGGTAACTCATAGCGTCAATGCCTGTAGGTAATCTTTTTTCACGCGCCCACAAAAAAGCCCGCTCAGTGGCGGGCTGCGTCAGATCGGGAGGGAGGTTCAGGAATGAAAAAGCCCGGCGCTGGGCCGGGCTTTGGACATGCTCATATCGCTAATTAAAAAGAAACTTCACCGCCGCGCCTATTACGATGCCAGCAACGGCAGCACCTACAGCTATGCCCCCCATGTATCTGGCCAAAGTTCGTCGGATCTCATGGACGTCTGAGTTTACCGTCTTCAGATCACCTTTAATGCTGGAGAGATCAGACTCTATACGGCCGAACCTATAATCAGATGCCTTATCCCGCTCCGTCTGTGCAGCAAGAAAACCTGAAAACTTCTCATCTAGCGCTTTGTCGCGAGCAGCTTGTTCTGCCCGGAAAGACTCTTGGCGCAGGTCCATCTCCCGACGAATCTGGTCGTCGCGAAGGGAAAGTTCATGTCGGTAATCGTGTGGTTCGCTCATAAGTTGAGTATCGTCTTCATCCATGGCTTTGTCACGCGGCTCAAGGTCGTGGTCGCGACTGTGCTCTTCGATCTGATCAAGAGAATAAATGTAGCTTTCATTTTCTCTGGAGCCAGCAAAATTGTAGCTAGCGATCACATACTCATCGCTGCCGTCGTCAGGTGCGCCAGGTGCGTAGATGTGCTGCATGCCGAATTTGCCGCTCACTGAGCACCGCCAGATTCTGCTCGCTTCTTTGCTTGTCCCACCATTCGGAGAAGCTCATGACCCAGTTTTGCTGCCACATCCAGCGGCATCGTAAGGGCCACAACATCATTTCTATACCCAGCTACATTGGGTTTAGTAAGGATGGCGCGCCGATTATCCTCAGGGTCGGGGACTATTTTTTCCTTTAGAACCTCCAAAGAGTCTCGACCAAACGTGACGTGCATGCGCTCTGAGCCGTTCCAGCTGATAGCTACGGGCGTAAATTTGTCTACGTACTCATCTTGGAAATTGGATGATCTGCGGTGCGTTAGTTCATCAGTCATAAGTACTCCCTGTTGTCACAAATCCCCGCCACGCCATATGGCTCGGCTTTCATGCAAACTTCGTCAGCGACCTGACCACAACCCCAATGATCTTGCAGTCATCCGAGCACTGCACAGTGGGGTAGGCCGGGTTCAGCGGCTTCAGGTATCTGACCCCGCCGTCCTCCACCAACTTCTTGAATGTCGCCTCATTGCTGTCGGCCAGCTTCGCGATCACTAGCTTGCCTGGGCGAACGTCAGCCTCTGTATCGACCAGGATCTGCGAGCCTTCAGGGATAGAAGGGGCGGACGTGGACGTCATCGAATCGCCTTTGACCTCCAGCCAGAACGCCGGGCCTTTCGCCTTGTAGTCCGAGACGTCGTACCGATCGGAGAAACCGTCCGGGAATGGCTGGACCGCTTCAGACCAGGTGCCCGCAGTTACCCAGCTCACAACCGGGTAGCGGTACATCCGCTCTGGCTGGGCGATCATCGCAACGTTGGAAGGCTCTGATGCGGATGAGGCTACGCCGCCACCTGCATCGTCACGCTTGCCGGCGTTAAGTGATGGGCTATCAAGAGCATACCGTTCCAGGCCGAGCCTTTCCTCGATATGGCGCGCAAAATCCTCGCCAATCTTCTTGCGATTCTCCGGGGCAACCGTAAGCGACAAGCATCGCGCAATGTAGCTCGCTTCACGCTCAAGCTTCGCTGCAATTTTAGCCTTCACACCACCGAATTGAGTATCGGTTAGGTGCTGAAGGTTGATTCGCCTAATTTCTGAAATATCCATTCCCCAATGATCGCCGCCTGTTACCGTAGGGTAAATTACCTGTGGGTATTGATTTGATCATTACCTGTGGGTAATAATCCGTACATCTATACGGAGGTTCCCGATGCGGAGCAAAAATCAAAGCCTGCTTGCCTGGCTGAAAACGGCAACCGATGCGCAGGTTCAGGACACCGGCACAACTCGCGCCTACCTCCGACTTATCGCTTATGGGCACAAGACTGCATCCGCAGAAATAGCTGTCCGCACCGAGTCCGCCACCAACGGCGCCGTGACCAGGCGAGATCTACGCCCGGAAGACTGGCGTCAGATCTGGCCAGAGCTTTCTGCCGCCTAAACCCATTCATCAGCCACTGGAGAAAAACGATGCACTTTGACCCTAGCCACATGCACGACAAGCCCACCAAAGTCCGCCTGGATGAGGTGGCCGACGACCTGCTGACCGCCATGGCCAGGTATCAGCGCACGCAGAAAGCCGTTTTGGCTCGCGAGATCCTCGAACGCGGGCTGAACCAGATGATGGAAGAGCTTACCGCAAAGACTGATGTGGCCTGAAGTTGCCGAGGAGGCCCTGTGCCTGAAAGAAAACAGCTGGATGTCCAGCTTGACGGGATCGGACTGAGCAATTTGGAGCTGCTGGCGGAGCGGGAAGGGATATCCCCCGAAGAGCTGGGAGCAAAAATCATCAACAAGGAATTGGACCGGATGTCACGACCACCCCCGAGCAGGGGAAAGGTCAGGTCAATCGGGAGAAGGGCTGATTAGCCCCTGAGGGACTCTTGAGGAACTGCTGAATGAACAACCCAACCACCAAATCGCAGGCACAAAAAAGCCGGGGCGCAATCCCGGCTCTTTTTACATCGCTTGCAAAAACGTTCTGGAGCGAATAATGCCCATTTCCCAACACGTCGTCAACTCTGACCGTCCGCGCCACGAAATTGCACCTTCGCAAAACGTGGCGCGCACGATGTCATCGCGTGAAATCGCCGATCTGACTGGGAGCACTCATGACAATGTGCTCAAAACAGTGCGCAGTCTCATTGAGAAGGGTGTCGTTTCGAGGAATGACACCCCCTATATTCCGTACACCCACCCACAGAACGGGCAAGTCTACTTTGAGTTCCTGCTTTCATATCGCGACACGATGGTCGTGGTTTCTGGGTACAGCGTAGAGCTGCGCGCCAAGATCATTGACCGATGGCAGGACCTGGAGCAAGGGCAGGGCCGAGTCATCGCCACGCTATGAGGTGACCAACATCGCCAGTAATACCGCGATGTCGATTGCGCCAAACTATCAGGGAGCGACCAACAACGCGGGCGGCTATGCACTTGCCCCATTGCAGGGCTACGTCAAGGATTCTGCAGACGCGCTTCGGGCATTCGTGAATCAATTTGGCAATACGCTTGCCTTGCTGGGTAACTCCGGCACCCAGGCAGGCGTGCGTACAGCGCTTGCGGCAGCGGCCAGTGGGAACAACAGCGACATCCTTTCCCTTTCTGCACTGACAACGGCTCTGACGATTGAGCAGGGTGGTACAGGCAAGAAGACAGCAGGCGAGGCCATCCAGGCATTGGGTGGTGTGCGCTTGGGGGTGGGGAACTCATCCATTGGCACAAGCCTTATTTCTGGTGCGCCGCCCGGTATCGCTTCGATCAACCAAACCAACAATGAGGGCAAAACTGCGTTGCGGATATCCAATGACGCTAACAACAACGCGTCAGCGGTAATGACATTTATCCGAGACACTGCTTTTGGTGTTCACTTGGGGCTGGATACCGACAATAAGTTTAAGCTCGGCGGTTTTTCAATGGGCAACGTTGCCCGAACTCTATATCACGAAGGAAATATAGTCGGAACGGTCTCCCAGACTGGCGGCATTCCAACGGGAGCTATTGTTGAGGAGGGCTCAAACAACAATGGCAGTTACGTAAAGTTTGCAAGTGGCTTGATGATATGCAGGGGGGTTAGCGCAAACGCTTTGGCAGTTAACACCGCAGGGGGTAGCTTGTTCCACTCCGGTAACAACGTTTCCTTTACGTTTCCGTTCTCATTTGTAGGAGCGTTCCCGAGCGTAACGCTTAATGTGGTCACAGCTGGTTCATATTACTGCTGGGCGGCAGTTGAAGGGCAGACTACAGTGAATTCCGTAACTGCCCGTGTTGTATCTCCTGTATCCGGAACATCTGGATATGTTTGTTATACCGCTATTGGCAGGTGGTTCGCATGATGAACATAAAGTTTTCGTCAGTTCGAATGGAAGAAACGTTGCAGGTTTTCAAATTGGGTGATCAGTTGACGCTCAACGGTGAGACTTTCGACTTTTCCATAATGGTTGACGGCGACACCCTGCCGCGCGGATCGGTGAAGTCTCGATGGTTTGACGGTGAGGTTGATAAGCAGGGCGGGGTGCTCAGCTTGACACTGATATTGCCAAATCCTGCGAACTACAGCCAGGAACAGGCATTTCCCGTGCCGCTTACTGACGTCCCGGACGGTTTCATTGCCTTGCCTGATCCATTGCCAACCGATGACCCAGTTGAGCCAGCGCTACCCTCACCTGAACCGGTATCTAAAGTCGGCGTGATCGACTGGTCTCAGCTCATTACGAAAAAAATGAAAGATGCCGAGCAGGCGGCGCGCGAGCTTGCCCTTGCGAAGGCAGACCTTGCGGCACGAAACAGCGCCGCGGCTTTTCAGATCGCCCGCATTCAGGATCGTATTGAAACCCTGGGCTATGGCATCGAGGCAGGCGATGCAACCGAGGAGGAAGAAGAGGAAGCAGAAGCACTCGCGCCTGTCCTCAAGGCGTGGAAGGCCTACAAGTTCGCGCTGGGCAAGGTCACGGCACAGCCGACCTGGTATCAGGCACCGGTCTGGCCGGTCGCGCCTGCTATTCCAGAGATCGCCGCCGCGCCGATGCTGGTTGAAGAGCCACTGGCCTGACATACACCCGCCACCGAAACCCGCCATCGAGCGGGTATTTTTTTGCTTGGAGAAAACCGAATGTCCATCACAGCGCCGCAGCTGCTGCAGATCCTCCCGAACGCCGGCCAGAGAGCCGGCGTTTTTGCACCCGCCCTCAACACAGCGATGAGCAAGTACCAGATCGTTACCCCGCTGCGCATCGCTGCGTTCATCGCCCAGGTCGGCCATGAGTCCGGTCAGCTGCGTTACGTGCGGGAGATCTGGGGCCCAACTACGCAGCAGCTGGGGTACGAGGGGCGCAAAGACCTGGGAAATACCGTGCCGGGCGATGGCTCCAAATACCGTGGGCGCGGCCTGATCCAGATCACCGGACGGGCAAACTATGCCGAGTGCGCCGAAGCGCTGGGCCTGGATTTGATCAACCATCCCGAATTGCTCGAGCTGGCGCAGCACGCCGCTATGTCGGCGGCGTGGTTCTGGCACCGGGCCGCGCTCAATACGTTGGCCGACAAGGGCGAGTTCGTGACCATCACCAAGCGCATCAACGGCGGCACGAACGGCTTGGCAGATCGGCAGGCGCTTTATACGCGGGCGCTTGAGGTGCTGGCATGAGCGCGATTAAAACTATAGGCCGCTGCTTGGGTATGGGGGTGGATGGTTCGGTCTGGTTCTTCTGCAACGGTTGCAACGGTCCTCACAGCATAAAGGTCAACTCCCCGGGAACGCCGGGGCCTAACTGGGGATACAACGGCAACCCCGATACGCCAACCTTTACGCCTTCTGTGCTGGCTCGAACGACAGGTGCGCCGGATGGGCGCAGCGTGATGACACCAGAAGAAGAGGCCGAGTACGACGCGATTTACGCGAAAGGCGGTCGAGAGGCGGTTTTCACCAGTCGATTCGGAAAAGTCTGCCACTCATTCGTAACAGACGGTCGCATCCAATATCTCGGTGACTGTACGCACGCACTTGCCGGTCAAACGGTCGATCTGCCGAATTGGGAGGAGTCATGGGCGCGCTGATGAGCGGATTCGCATACCGGATCGGCGGCGCGCTGCTGATCCTGCTGGCGCTAGCCGGTGCGTTGTACGGGGCATACCGGCACGGCGTGACCGTCACCGATATGGCCTGGAAGGCGAAGTGGGCCGAGGAAGTCAGCGCCCAATCCGAAGCGGTGGCCACCACGGCCACCGAGTACCGAACCGAAGAGCAACGCCGCCAGAATGCGGCCAACCAGGTGGCGAACGATGCAAGACAAGAACAGACCGCTGCGCTTACTGATGCTGCTGTCGCTGACGCTGCTGGCGACCGGTTGCGCATCCAAGCAGGAAAGCTGGCAGCCACAGCAAGTTGTGTGCCCAGCGATACCGGAGCTACCGAACGAGGCAAGGCAGCCACCCGCGCCGCCATGGTGCTCTCCGAACTGCTCGGCCGGGCTGACGCGCGAGCGGGAGAGCTGGCAAAGGCTTATGACCAATCCCGAATAGCCGGGCTGGCTTGCGAACGCTCCTACAAATCGTTGATTACCTCTGAGTAACGGAACAACAAAATGGCCACGACGCAGCTGATTCAAAGAGACATGGGGCGGACGATGCTGATCGTCAAAGCAAACGGCGGCACCGTGACGGTTGAGAAAAAGGCCGGCGATAGCTGGGTGGTGACCGATACGCTCGCCAAGGACGGCGGGTATCTTCTAGAGTTGGGTAGCTCCTATACCCGGATCACCCCGACCGCAGGCGCTTACTTTGAGGTGACGCGATGAGCCTTTTGATCAATCAGGCTCCGCGCCGCCAGCCGATACGCCGTGGCCTTGGCCTGCTGGGCGATAGCTTCTCTGGCAACTGTCACACCATCGGCGCGACCGTGTATGGAACCGAGGCTTACGGCTACGCGGCAATGATCGCGGCACGCACCGGACTATTCCCCAGCTACCTCGACAACCAGGGCAAGGTCGGCGACCACACCGGTCAGTTCCTGGCGCGGCTGCCGGCCTGCATAGCATCGTCCACTGCCGACCTTTGGATGCTGTTGTCCCGCACCAACGACAGCACCACGGCAGGTATGAACCTGGCGGACACGAAAGCTAACGTGATGAAGATCGTCACGGCGTTCCTGAACACTCCGGGCAAGTACCTGATCGTCGGTACCGGAACTCCGCGATTCGGCAGCAAGGCGCTGACCGGTCAGGCTCTGGCCGATGCCATTGCGTACAAAGACTGGGTATTAAGCTATGTCAGCCAGTTTGTGCCGGTGGTGAACATCTGGGACGGCTTCACCGAGGCAATGACGGTGGAAGGCCTACACCCGAACATCTTGGGTGCCGACTTCATCAGTTCCAGGGTGGTGCCGATCATCACCGCCAACTTCGAATTCCCCGGCATCCCGTTGCCTACAGACGCTGGCGACATCTACTCAGCCATTCGCCCGTTCGGCTGCCTCAATGCCAACCCGCTGTTGGCGGGCACTGGCGGCACGCTCCCGGCCGGTGTGAACGCCGTGGCCGGTTCTGTTCTGGCGGACAGCTACAAGGCAGTGGGCTCTGGCCTGAGCGGCATCACGACTCGTTGGTACAAGGAGCCGGCCGCCTATGGTGAGGCGCAGTGCATTGAGCTGGGAGGGACCCTTGCGGCGGCGGGCGGTTACATTTATGTACAGCCCACAGCCAACGTCACCACGACAAATCTGGCAGCCGGAGACGTCATCGAGATGGTTTCAGCCGTGGAGATTGCTGGCTCATCGCGCGGCATCCTGGGCTGGGAGGCTGAGCTGACATTCACCAAGCCCGTCAACGGCGCGTCCACGACCATCTACTATCGATCGATGGACAAATATCAGGAACCTTTCACGCTACCCGCCAGCTTTATCGGGCAACTTGAGACGCAGCGCGGTACTGTTGACCTGACCGAGACGGTGATCACCTCGCGCATGGGGCTGTACCTGGCCGCTGGAGTAGCGCAGAGCTCGACAGTCAAGGTCGCTCAGTTCGGTATACGAAAGGTTTAGGCGTCCTTCATGGCGCTTTTTACGATCTGTTACTAACCTGCGGGCAGGGTGGGAAATCCGGAGAAGTACTTGATGAAGCTACAAGTGGTTGTGCTAATTGCGCTTGCGCTTTCCGGGTGCGCTAACCACCCCGGTGATTGTGCGTTGGGAGTCATGCAGGATGACTGTCTGCCCGGGACGAAAGGGTACGAGCGCCGTCATGAGCGTATAGACGCCTACCAGGAGGCTACCCGTCGAAAAGCTCAGGCGGATGACTCAAAGTGCCAGTCCTATGGTGCCAAGCCTGGTAGTGATGCATATGTAAATTGTCGTGTTCAACTGGATAAATAATGCTCGACAACACGGATATTTATTACGTGCGTGCAGTGCTTGAATGTTTCGGGTTGGGTGTTCGTCGGCAGGACGCCGGGGGCAGGGTTTACGACTAATTGCGGAGCAGCATTAATTATTGCGGAGCGTGAAGCTCAAGGGGTGTGTGAGTAAAGTCACTTAACCCCTTGATTTGAAATGGTGCCCCGAGCCGGGGTCGAACCGGCACGTCCAAAGGACGAGGGATTTTAAGTCCCTTGCGTCTACCAATTTCGCCATCGGGGCGGTAGCGCCAAGAGCAGGGAATATATACACCCGGCCCCCATGAAGCAAGCTTGAAAGCGTCACAAATGACTCGGAATGCCGCTTTTTTGCCTGCCGGAAATGCTTGGTAAATCATGAGGCTACGAAATTTTATTGGAGCAAAGGCTGACGTGCCGCGTTCAGACGGCTCAGGCTTTGCTCTCTTTCACCACCGCATCGCTCACTACAGCCTCGACCTTGTCAGCCAGTAATCGCAGGTAGCTCGCCAGGGCGACTTCCTCCAGGCGCAGGCCTTTGCGTTGCCGGGAGCGGGGAAGTTTGGCCAGGTTGCCGAGCAGGAAGCCTTCCAGTACTGCGGGGTGGATGTAGCATTTTCGGCAGATGGCAGGGGTGTTTCCCAGTTGTTTCGAGACCGCCTTGACCATATCGACGATGTGCCGCTTGGCGTCGGCCTCCGGCTCCCAATGCAGTTTCTGCAACGTCGCGAGCGCCAGCGCACTCGCTGCCCAGGTCCGGTAATCCTTGGCGGTGAAATCCGAGCCGGTGAGGCTTTGCAGGTAGGCGTTGATATCGGATGACGTCACTGCGTGGCGTACGCCATCTTCGTCCAGATATTGAAACAGATTCTGCCCCGGCAATTCCATGCAACGCTTGATCACATTGGCCAAGCGCCGGTCCTTGACGCTGACCTTGTGTTCAACGCCGCTTTTACCCCGGAATTCAAAGAGGATCTGGCCGCCCTTTACCTCGACATGCTTGTTGCGCAGCGTGGTCAGGCCGTATGAGCGGTTTTCCTTGGCGTACTGGCTGTTGCCGATGCGGATCAGCGTCGCATCCAGCAATGAAATGACCGTCGCCATGACCTTTTCCCGGCCCATACCCGGCTGCGCGAGTTGTGCTTCTATCTGCTTGCGAACCTTGGGCAGCGCATGACCGAACTCTATCAGGCGCGAGTATTTGTCCTGGTCGCGTATCTCGCGCCAGCGCGGGTGGTAGCGGTATTGTTTGCGGCCGCGTGCGTCACGTCCGGTAGCCTGCAGGTGGCCCATCGGGTCGGCACAAATCCACACATCGGTGTAGGCGGGCGGGACTGCCAGCGCGTTGATGCGCTTGATCTCCGACTCGTCCTTGATGCGTTTACCCTCAATGTTGAAGTAGGCGAATTTGCCGCGCAGTACCTTGCGCGTAAGGCCCGGCTGAGTGTCGTCTACATAATGCAGGTCACTGGCGGGCTGGCTGATGGCAGTCGAGTCAGGCATGGCTAATTTCCAAAGGCAGTTAAAAACACTGACCTCGATCTTTTACCGTGGTGCCGTTTATTTGCTGACTGACCGGTTTTTCAGGGCATCAGGCCAGTACGGCAACCGCCTTGATCTGCGCCCAGAGCGACTGGCCTCTGTGCAGGTTCAACTGGTCACTGGAGTAGCGCGTGATGCGCGCGAGCAAAGGCGTGCCCCCGGCGTCCAGTTTCACCAGCACATGTGCCGAGTTGTCAGCCAGCGCTTCCTCCATCACCGTGACCGGCAAGCGGTTGAGAATGCTGCTTTGATCGTCGGGTTGCAGGTTCAGGCTGACATCCCGGGCCTGAACCTTGACGCGCAGAAGGGTGCCGATCTGCATTTCGGCGTGTGCGACGCGCATGCACAATGTGCTGTCGGGCAGCGTCACGCTCAGTAACTGGTAATTACGATCATAGGCACTGACCGTGCCTTCAATGACCACGCCCGCATCGCCGCCCATGGCCAGTGGCAGGTCCAGCCGCGCCAGTGTTTCGCGAATCGGGCCGCTGGCCAGTACATTGCCGGCTTCAAGCAGCACCAGATGATCTGCCAGGCGTGCAACCTCATCCTGAGCGTGGCTGACATACAGCATGGGGATGTCCAACTCCCGATGCAGGCGTTCCAGGTACGGCAGGATTTCACTTTTGCGCCTGGCGTCCAGCGCTGCCAGAGGTTCATCGAGCAGCATCAGGCGCGGGCTGGTCAACAGTGCGCGTGCAATGCCCACGCGCTGACGCTCCCCACCGGACAGCTTGTCAGGACTGCGCTCCAGCAGATGGTCGATGCCGAGCAGTTCAGTGGCCTGCGGCAATTGAATGTTGCGCTGCTGACGCGGGATGCGTTTCATGCCGAATTCAAGATTGGCCCGCACGGACAGGTGCGGGAACAGGCTGGCTTCCTGAAATACATAGCCGATCGCCCGTTTGTGCGGAGCGAGGAAAACGCCTTTTTCAGTGTCTTGCCAGACTTCATCATGAACACGAATGAAGCCCTGGCCAGCTTTTTCCAGCCCGGCAATGCAGCGCAGGCAGGTGGTCTTGCCCGAGCCTGAAGGCCCGAACAGTGCTGTGATGCCCGACCCCGGCAGGGTCAGGTCGGTACGCACGGTGAAATCCGGGTAGGTCATGTGCAGGCGGACTTCTATCGGTGAGGCCATGACTCAGCTCCATCCTGATTTGGATTTACCGCTGGAATACAGCGCCAACAGCACCAGAAAGGAGAACACCAGCATCGCTCCGGCCAGCCAGTGTGCTTGCAGGTACTCCATGGACTCGACGTGATCGAAAATCTGCACCGACACCACGCGGGTTTTCTCGGGAATGTTGCCGCCAATCATCAGCACCACGCCGAACTCGCCGACCGTGTGCGCGAATCCCAGAATCGCCCCAGTGATAAAGCCAGGCTTTGCCAGCGGCAGAATCACGCGGAAGAACGTGTCCCATGGACCCGCTCTCAACGTCACTGCCACCTCCAGCGGACGGGTGCCAATGGCTGCAAACGCGTTCTGTAGCGGCTGGACGACGAAAGGCATCGAGTAGAGGACCGAGCCGATCACCAGTCCGGCAAAGCTGAAAGTCAGCGTGCCCAGTCCCAGGCTCTGGGTGAGCTGGCCCACAGCTCCGTTGGGGCCAAGCAACAGCAGCAGATAAAAGCCGATGACTGTCGGCGGCAAAACCAGGGGCAGGGCGACGACCGCGCCAATCGGCCCCTTGAGCCATGAATCAGTGCGCGCCAGCCACAGCGCGATGGGCGTGCCGATGATCAACAGGATGACGGTGGTCAATGACGCCAGCTTCAGTGTCAGCCAGATCGCCGCGATGTCGGCACTTCCCAGTGGCATTTACAGCTGGTATCCGAAGGACTTGATGATGGCGGCGGCTTTCGGCCCTTTCAGGTACTCGACCAGCGCCTTGGCAGCGGCGTTGTCCTTGCCCTTGTTGAGGATGACGGCGTCTTGCTTGATCGGGTCATGCAGGGCGTCCGGCACGATCCAGGCCGACCCGCTGGTCAGTTTGCCGTCCTTGTAGATCTGCGACAGGGCCACAAAGCCAAGTTCCGCATTGCCGGTGGAAACGAACTGGTAGGCCTGAGTAATGCTCTGGCCCTCCACGATCTTGGCTTTGGTTGCGTCGGTCAGACCCAGTTTGCTCAGCACTTGCGTCGCTGCCAGACCATAAGGGGCAGCTTTTGGGTTGGCGATGGACAAGTGTTGATACTGATTGGCCTTGAGCACTTCGCCCTTGCTGTCTACATAACCGTCCTTGGCCGACCACAGCGCCAGGGTGCCCACCGCATACGTGAAACGCGAGCCCTTGACGGTGTCGCCTTCCTGCTCAAGCTTTGCCGGGGTGGTGTCGTCGGCCGACAGGAACACCTCGAAAGGGGCACCATTCTTGATCTGTGTGTAGAACTGACCGGTAGCGCCAAACGCGGCAACAAGCTTGTGGCCGGTGTCCTTCTCAAAGTCAGTGGCAATCGCCTGAATGGGCGCTGTGAAATTGGCTGCGACGGCGACCTGCACCTCGTCGGCAAACGCGTTAGCTGTAACTGATACGGCGAAGGCCAGGGCAGAGAACTTGAGAATGGCGCGCAGCGTGGTCGTTCGCATGGAACAGCTCCTTGATGATGAAAACGCACGCCGTCGAAATAAAGGCGTTTCGCTATATAGTTAAATATATAGCGATAGCCTGTTGTTCTGAAAGCACTGTTTTACCGGGGTGAGAGAATTTTCAGCGCGTTTTCAGCCAGTTGCCGAGTCAGTTCGGTCGCACGCAACTGATGTTTGATACCAACTGCCTGACCTGCCCAGAGGTTGGTAAAGTCACTGCTGCCCTGTTTTTCCGCTTGTGCGCGCAACGGCATCAAGGCACCGCCTGCCAGAGGGAACGCAGGGGCGAGTGAGCTGACGGGGCCAGCTTCGCGCATGATCCGGTTGACGATGCCGCGCGCCAGACGCCCGGTGAAGAGGTTGGTCAGCGCAGTCTGGCTGTCCGTTGCAGTGTGCAGCGCCTGGCGATGCAGTGCACTGACGCTGGCTTCAGGGCAGAACAGATACGCCGTACCTACCTGTACCGCCGAGGCACCCAGAACAAACGCCGCCGCAACCCCGCGACCATCTGCTATACCACCCGCAGCGATGACCGGAATGCGCACGGCGTCCACTATTTGCGGCACCAGCGCCAGAGTGCCGACCTGAGTGTGCAGTTGATCGCTGAGGAACAGGCCCCGATGACCACCGGCTTCGTAGCCCATGGCGATTACCGCATCGCAGCCATGCTGCTCCAGCCAGACGGCTTCCTCGACCGTGGTCGCCGATGAAATGATCTTTGCCCCGGTGGCTCTGACCCGTTCCAGTAGCGCTCGCTCGGGAAGGCCGAAGTGGAAGCTCACCACCTCCGGCTTCAGGCGCTCGACCAGAGCACAGGTGGCGCTGTCGAAAGGGGCACGGTTGGAGACGGGCGTCGGTGCATCGAAATCGGCCCCCAACTCTTCGTAATAGGGTTTAAGTGCCTGTTTCCAATGCTCGGCGCGTTCGGCATCGTAGGCCGGAGCCTGATGGCAGAAGAAGTTCAGGTTCAGGGGCAGATTGCCGGTGTGTTGCCGAAAGGTGGTGACTTCCTGTTCGATTTGCTCAGGGGTCAGCATTGCGCAGGGCAGCGATGCCAGCCCGCCAGCCTTCGCGACAGCAATGGCCATTTGTGATCCGGTGGCTCCGGCCATAGGCGCTTGCAGCACCGGCAGCTCTGTAGTTAACAGGTCAATAATGCGGGTGTCCGGCCATTGGCTCATGTGTTTCTCCGGCTTGTATTCGGGCAGTCATGCACAGGGCATTGAGCGCGAGAATAGCGTGAATGGCAAACGGCATTTCCGGCGCAACACATAGACCGCGCGGCGAGGTTGACATAAAAAACGATCGGTCTAATATTCCTGCATGACTCAATTGCCGGTAAAAACCAGACGCCCCGGGCGGCCACCGAAAGTGGATCGCGACAACCTCGAAACCCGCGAAGCACTGTTGCGCCGCGGTCTGGAAGTGCTCACCGAGCAAAGCTTCTCGGCCACCGGGCTGGATTACATCCTCAAGGAAATCGGCATTCCCAAAGGCTCGTTCTATCACTACTTCACCAGCAAGGAAGCCTTCGGCCGGGCGGTACTGGATGAATACGCTCGCTATTTTGCACAGCGGTTGGACCACTGGCTGCTGGACGAAGCGCTTTCACCACTGGAGCGACTGGTGGGCTTTGTCCAAAGCGCCAAGAGCGGCATGGCGCGGCATGATTATCGACGCGGTTGCATGGTCGGCAATCTAGGCCAGGAAGTCGGTCTGTTGCCGGAGGGGTTTCGCGGCGTACTGGAGCAGACGCTGCTGGACTGGCAGTCAAAGCTTGCATGCTGCCTCAGGGCCGCGCAGGCGCATGGTGAGTTGGCCAGAAGTGCAGATTGCGATGAACTGGCCGCGTTTTTCTGGATCGGCTGGGAAGGGGCGGTGCTTCGCGCCCGGCTGGTCAAAAGCGACATACCACTGAACACGTTTATTGCCGGTTACCTTCGTGGTTTGCCGCAATGACTTTTTCTTCAGGGGTATTTAAAGACGATCAGTCTAAATTGGAGGCGCACATGTTCAAGGGCATTTTGATCGACAAGGACGAGACAGGTTATCGCGTCAATCTGACCGATATCGACGAAGCACAGTTGCCTGCAGGTGACGTGACGATAAACGTGTCGCACAGCACGCTGAACTATAAGGACGCGCTGGCAATCACCGGCCAAAGCCCTATTGTGCGCAGTTTTCCGATGGTGCCGGGTATTGATCTGGCGGGTACGGTGCAAGCCAGCGATACGCCTGAGTACAAGGTGGGTGACAACGTCCTGCTCAATGGCTGGGGTGTTGGCGAAGGGCACTGGGGCGGTCTGGCACAGAAGGCGCGGCTCAAGAGCGAATGGCTCATTCCATTGCCGGATGCTTTCACGCCCGCGCAGGCGATGGCCATTGGCACGGCGGGCTATACCGCAATGCTCAGCGTGCTGGCCCTTGAGAAGCACGGTTTGACACCCGACCACGGCGATGTGCTGGTGACCGGTGCCAATGGGGGAGTCGGCAGTTTCGCCATCGCTATTCTTGCCAGGCTTGGCTATCGGGTGATTGCCTCCACCGGGCGTGTTTCGGAAAGCGAATATTTGCATCAACTCGGCGCAGCGCAGGTCGTCGACCGGGCGACCCTGTTGCAGCCGGGGCGACCTTTGGTCAAGGAGCAATGGGCGGCGGCAATCGACTCTGTCGGTAGTCATACGCTGGCCAATGTGTGCGCCGGTATTCGCTATCGCGGCGTAGTCGCGGCCTGCGGTCTGGCGCAGGGTATGGAGTTTCCGGGCTCGGTTGCACCGTTCATTCTGCGCGGCGTCACTCTGGCTGGTATCGACAGCGTTACTCGCCCGCGGGCTGACCGGCTGGAAGCCTGGTCCAGGCTGGCGAGCGACCTGGACCTGGCGCTGCTGCCGCTGATCAGTCGTGAAGTTGGCTTGAGTGAAGTGATCGACATCGCGCCGCAATTGATCGCGGGCCAGATCCGTGGCCGGGTTGTGGTGGACACCGGGCGCTGAGTCGGTCAAAAAACGCTGGGTTCGCCCTTGTCACCTGACTGCGCATATTCAAGTGCGCGATGCATCCGGGCGGTGCCGAGCCCGGTTTCGCATAATTGCAACGGGATGCAACCGCCAAGTGCTGCGCTGGGTGTCACCAGCCAGCGACCGGCGCGCTCGGGTGTTTCAAGCACGCGAAGGATGTGACTGGCGATCATTGCGAGGCGGTCCAGACGCTCCGAAGCCACGGGGTCCAATGGCTGTTTCTGGCGCTGGCGACGTTCCAGCGTTGAAATTGATGCATTGAACAGCGCCTCCATTTGCCGCGGGCCGAGGGCCAGCGCGTCGCGTACCGCGCGGATCCAGCCATGCGCAAAGCCTGCCTGAATGTTCGCCAGGCGTTCGGCCTCGCTGCGCTGACTGACCTGATGGGCCAGCAACCAGAAATGCGCAGCCGCGTCGCGACGGCCATGTGCTTTGCTAGCGAGGGGCGGAATCAAGATACGTGCTTGCCTTGAGGGGCGGAAAAGTCGGCCAAGGCTATCCCAGGCAGCGCGTCGTTCAAGCCGCAGGGTGTTACCGATGATTGCCGGGTGGGCTTAAGCTGCTGAGCTGAACGAGCCGCGCCAGAGGTGTCGCAGCAGGGCCCACGTGCTAAAGTCGGCTGCCTGAATATGAATGAAGAGCGCCGCAGCTGTTCGCGCGCGCTTGCACCAGAAAAGGCGTCGTTCCACATGCCGCAAGACCCTTATACCGATCAGGACGCACGCATTGTCAGCCAGCCTTCGCTGCCCGACGTCAACAAGCCACTGCGCCTCTATCTCGACCGCCTGGCACCCTCAAGCCGCCTGACCATGACTTACGTTTTGCAGGACGCGGCAGATCGTCTGGGCATGGCTGACGTCGATATTCATGACATTCCCTGGCACACCCTGCAGCCTGGTCACGTGACCGCACTGGTCGCGACGCTGCGTGAAGACGACTACGCACCCAATACCACCTCGCTGTATGTGAACGCTATTCGCGGTGTGATGAACGAGGCCTGGCGGCACGACCTGATCAGCCACGAGCAATTACTGAAGATTCGCTCGATCAAACCGGTCAGCGGTACGCGTCTGGCCAAGGGCCGTAATATCCGCCGCACGTTGATTCGTGAACTGATGGAAGCCTGTGCTGCGGACCCCAGGCCGCAAGGGCGTCGCGATGCCGCGATCATTGCGATTCTGTACGGTTCGGGAATGCGCAAGTCGGAGTCGGTCAACCTGGACCTGTCACAGATCGATTTCGCCGAGCGCAGCCTGCGGGTGCTGGGCAAAGGTAACAAGCAGTTGATCAAATATGCCCCCGAGTGGGCGTTCAAGGCGCTGAACGACTGGCTGGAACTGCGCCGCTCGTGCCTGCAGCCGGGGCAGGGCGATGACCCTTTCCTGTTCAACCGGATTCGCCGCGGCAGCCATATCACTCGCGACAGAATCACCAAACACGCCATTTACTTCATCGCCAAGCAACGCGGGCGGCAGGTGGGGGTGAACATCATGCCCCACGATTTTCGGCGGTCGTTCATCACCAGGGTGATCGAAGAGTTCGATCTGTCGATTGCCCAGAAACTTGCGCACCACACGCATATTTCGACCACCGCCAGTTACGACATGCGCAGCGAGAACGAACGCCGCAATGTGGTGGAAGGGTTTGATCTTTAGGCAAAAAAAAGCCACCTCGCACAAGCGGGGTGGCTTAAAAGATCTAACCAAAGGAGTGATGAAGCAGAGCAGAGATTCACTGGCCTCGCGACGCGGATTCGCGAGGCCGCGAGATATGTTCGTTCATCGCCGACAACGGTAACACTGCCGCCCCTGATTCAATTATCAGCGTTATTGATACCCGTCATTGCCAAAAAACATATGACCCGCACGTGTTTGCGTGGCCAGCCATCTGCAAAATCGATTTCTCACCTCCGAGCTATCCGGCAATTGGATAGCCAACAATTGGCAACAATTTCATGCTTTACCGGACTTGAAACGTACGGGACTGAGCATGGAAAAGTTCGATATACACCGTAAAACCCGCTTCGACTCATTGGTACACGAGTACGGGCTCGATGGCAGTCGTCTGTTGCCTTGGGAAGGCTACCCGATGCCGTTCGCTGGCGGCTGGTGCGTGGTCCGTCCGGGCACCAGCAGCGAAGCGCATACCCAGATCGATCAGGAAATCTTCATTGCCATCAAGGGCAGCGCCCGTCTGGTGGTCGGCGAAAAACAGATGGATTTCGTCGTGGGCGATATCGCCGCGATTCCGAAACACACCAATCATTACGTCATCAATGATTCCGCCGAGGACTTCCACTTCTATGTGGTGTGGTGGGACATGAACTACGTGAATGCTTTCGTGGCTCAGCACAGCGAAACCACGGGGTGCCTCGATGAGTAAGTACATCGTGACCATTACGCCGCCCACCCCGAATGGCGATTTGCACATAGGTCATATCGCCGGCCCGTTTCTGGCCGCTGACGTGTTCACCCGGGTCCAGCGCCAGCGCGGTCACGACTGTGTGCTGGTGTCCTATTCCGACGATTACCAGTCCTACATGCTGCGCAAAGGACTGGAGCAGGGCGGTGATCCGGTCGAGCTGGCCGGGCGTAATTCCGACCGCATCGAAGCGTCGCTGGCGGCGATCAACATCAAACCCGACAACTGGATGCGTCCGCACAACAACCCATGGTTTGCCGAGGCGGTTGGCGAGGTGTTCAACGCGTTGCGTGAAGCGGGCTCGATCGAGTTTCGCGATTCCAGCGAGCCGTACTGCCCCGATTGCGATGTGTGGGGCTACGAGGCATTTGCCCGAGGCAACTGCAATTACTGTGGGGCCGAGTCTGATGCCAGCCAGTGCGAGAACTGCGCTCAGGCCCCTGACGCCGAGTTGATGACCGGTCTGCACTGCAAATTGTGCAGGCAGCCGTCGCAATGGAAAAAGGCCCATCGTGCATTTCTGAAGCTGGCTGATTTCAAGCCGCACTTGCGTGATCGTCTGTTGGGCCAGCAATGGCGCAAGCCGCTCGACAACTGGTTGCGCGATACGCTGGAGCACTTGCATGACTGGGGCGTAACCCGTCCGGGCGACGGCGGGCTTGACCTGCAGGCCGACGGCTCGTGCCGGGTCCACACCTGGTTCATGGGGCTGGCGGGCTATATGGCGGCATTTCGTGAATATGCCGACAGCGTCGGACGTCCTGAGCTGTTCCGTCAGTACTGGCAGTCGGGACAGGGCACGCTGGTGCATTTTCTCGGTTTTGACTGCGTGTTCAGCCACGCCATCGTCTACCCGGCGCAGCTGTCGGCGCTGCGCGATATCGAAGTTCGCCAGCGCTTCATGCCCAATCAGTTTCTGAAACTGGACGGCCTGAACCTGTCGACCAGCCGCAATCACGCGATCTGGGTCGGCGATCTGGCCCGTGAAGCCTGTGCCGACAGTGCGCGCCTGTATCTGGCAAGCATCGCACCCGAGCAAAGCGAAGGCGATTTTCGTCTGACGCATTTTCGCGCATGGCGGGAGCAGATATTCAGCCAATTTTTCCCCGCGTTGCTGGACGCCGGAAAACATCGCGATGACAGCTGGTGGAGCGGTATCTGTGGGGCCGATGCCGGGCTGTTGGAAGCATTACGCCTGCAATGGAGCAGGGCCGCAGAGCCTGCGCAGTTCTCGATGAAAGGCATGGCTCAGGTGCTGCTCGACGTCATCGCCATTGCTCGCGCACGCCTGGCCGAAGGTCGGCCCGTCAGCCATCTGGCAGCGTTCATCGCAGTGGCTGGCAAGGCGCTGATTCCGGAAATGTCAGCGCAGATCATGACCGCATTCGGACTGCCCGAAGCCCGGGTCAACGCCACGCTCATGAACGGCTCGGCCGCTGAATACTCCATCTGAACGGATGCACCACATGTTCATCGATTACGAGATAGCGGTCATCGGCGCCGGGATTACCGGCGCCAGCATCGCGGCGAAGCTGTGCAGCGCAGGTGTGTCGGTCGCTCTGATCGACAAGGGCGCAGCCGGCAGTCTGGGGGCGAGCGGTTATTCCGGCGGACTGGTTCGCCTGTACGACAGCGATCCATTGCTGATGGAGCTTGCGGCGTGGTCCATCAGCCTGATGGACGACGGCATTTTCGCGACCACTTACGCAAGCGCACTGCGACGTACCGGGGTGATCTACCGGACCGCCATGGACCAGCTGGATAATCTGTGCCGGGCTATCGAGCAGCACGGCAGCGAGCGCTACCCGATGCGTCTGCTGGCGGGCCATGAACTCGATGGCGGTCGCTATCCGCACTGCCCGGTAGTTGAGCGGGTCAACCTGTTCGAACCTCGCGCCTGCGTCGGCAATGTACGTCAGGCTGTCGCTGCGCTGTGCCACGTGGTTCGTCAGCAAGGCTTGCTGCTGGAGCATTGCGAGATCAAAGCCATCGACTGTCGTGCTGCGGACCTCGTACATATCGATATGGGGGACGCTACATTGCGTTGTCGGGCCGTAGTGGTGGCTGCGGGTGCCTGGAGTCAGCATCTGGTGCCGCAGGCGGGGCTGGAAGCCCGTTCTATTCCCTTTGCCCGGGTACTGACTGACAGCGATTGGTCAATGCCGGTGATCGATGCGGTTACTCAGAGCTACGCTATACCGCTGACCCGCCATATCGTGCAGACCGGCTGCGGCAGCCGCGATAACAGCCTCTGGCCAGAGCATCTGGCACAGCCTGATGCGCGGCATGCCGAAGACGCTTGCAAGCGCATTGCCCGGCTGTGCGGTTCGGCAACCGACCCACGTGTGCTGGATGTGTTGCCGGGTTTCGACAGTTACAGCGCCGACGGTCGTCCGCTGCTGGGTTTCTGCGCCGAGTACAGCCCGGTTTATCTGGCCGCAGGCATGTCGGGACTGGGGTTCAAGTTTGCTCCTGGTGTTGCCGGTATCGCTTTCGAGCAACTGCGCAGTCATCTGGCAGGAAAGGACCGGCCGAGCCTCGGCTGGTCGGCATTGTCGCCACGTCGACAGATGCCCGCTGCCAGTCTGGCGGGGATACAGCCATGACACCGCTCGCGTCACCCGTGCCGGGTCTGCGGGTCGGGGTCAGCGCACTGTTCGACCCCCACGACACGCCGCACGCGCGGACCTTCATGAGGGCGCTGGCCGTGGCGCGCAATTGCGTACCGGGGTTTGCGCGGGTGCAATGGCACTTTCTCGACGACGGAGCCAACGCCGTTCGCGGGGCCGAAGTGGCGCGGCAAATGATCGACTGGAAAGCCGATCTGGTCATCGGCCATTTCTCTTCGGACGCAGCCGTCAGCGCCGCCGCGCTGTATCGGCAAGCCGGTATCGCGCTGCTGACACCGGCAGCAACGATTGATTGCCTGACGCTTGAGCACCAAAACGCATTCCGTTTCTGCCCCTCGGACCGGCAACTGGCGGGGGATCTGGTGAGCTGGCTGGCGAGCCGTCAATGGCGCCGCGTGCATGTTCAGGCTGATGACAGCGCTCACGGTCAGGCCTTGTGCGTTGCCATCTGCGAAGCACTGGTACGCGCCGGATTGCTGCGCGTCGAAGAGCCTGAACACGCTGATGTCGAGGTATTTGCCGGCCGCCTCAAGCCCAGTCGCGAACATTGGAAGGCGCGACGACAGGCCGGGAGTAACCGCCCGCTGGTGCTGACTGACGACGCTGCCTCGCCGTACCTGGGCTGCGCAGAGGACCAGCGTGGCAAGACGTTCGTCATCGGTTTCGGGACTCCTGACCACCCAGGAAATGGCTGCCATGCCAGCGCGTTGCACCAAACGTTTTTCGCTGCCGAGCCACACACCTACTTTCGCGAAAGCCTGCTGATGCTTTACGTGCTGGCCGAACTTGCCAGCGGCCGTCTTTACGCCGGGCAACTGCTGAACGCGTTGCAGCACACCACCTTCAACACACCGCTGGGCGCAGTTGGCTTTGATCGGGGCGAGCTGCGAGGCGCGATGACCTGCGTCTGGACCCCGGTCCCCACAGGACTGACCCCCGTCACCCGATAGCCGCAAGAAAAACCAAGAACACCGTTTCACGCCAACTCTAAGGACAGGAATTTCATGGGTAACTCGACACCACACACGTTGCACTCGGACGCCGTCTGTATCGGCTTTGGTCCAGCCGGCATCGCGCTGGCCTGTGCTTTTGAAGACGCATGGGAGGCCAATGACCCGCTCGGCTCGCTGTCCATCCGCTATCTGGAAGCTGCGCAAGACAGCCAATGGCACCGCGAACTGTTGCTGGCCGGGACTGACATCAACCATCACGTATTTCGCGACCTGGTGACGCCGCGCAACCCGCGCAGCCGCTTTTCCTTCGCCATGTACCTCAAGGAACAGGGTCGGATGTTCGATTTCGGCCTGCTGGGCCGTCCCGCCAGTCGCCATGAATGGTCGGATTATCTAGCCTGGGTTTCCAGGCAAGTGGATAGCCAGACCTGCTTCAACACGCCGGTCACCGGGATTGACCCTGTGCTGCGCAACGGTCGTTTGCATGAAGTACGGGTCTGCACGCCGCAAACCTGCTTCACGACGCGCAATGTCGTGCTGTCCAGCGGCAGCGCACCGCGCATTCCACACGCGTTCGAGGCGCTGCTTGGCCCGACTCTGTTTCACACTTCGCAGTTTCTGACCCGCCTGCAAGCCTTTGGCGAATACTTGCCCAAGCGCTGGCTGGTGCTGGGCTCGGGGCAGAGCGCCAGTGAGTCGGTGCTGGAACTGGTCAGCCGCGATCATGCTATCGAGGTGCATTCAGTGCATCGCTCTGCCGGTTTCAAGCTCACTCAACTGGGGCAGTTCCCCAACCGGGTGTTTGCCCCGGATCACGTTGATTACTTCCATAGCCTGAGCCCCGCAGCGCGGCAGCGCTTTCTCGACTGGAGCCGTTCGACCAACTACGCCGGGATCGACCCGGATGAAAGTCAGAAGCTGTTTTCGCTGATCTACGAGGACTCCATCGCCGGACGCAAGCGTCTGCAGACCCATGCTTACAGCCTGATCAGTGCCATCGAGCACAGCGCCGAGGGCTACCGGATCGAGTTGACCGACACCTTCAGCCAGCGCACCCAGGTGCTGGAAGTCGATGCCGTTGTGCTCGGCACCGGTTATCAGCAGTACCTGATACCGCCGTTATTGAGTGGTTTGCAGCCATGGCTCAAGGCCGATCTGGATGGCGGCCTGCTGATTGATCGGGATTATCGCGTCGCTATGCAGGGCGAGTGCGACGTGAATATCTGGGTCAACGGTCTTTCCGAACGCAGTCACGGAATCAGCGACAGCCAGTCGTTCTCGCTGATGGCGCTACGCGCCGAGCGTATCGCCAATGCGCTTGAGCAGGCGGTAGCACCGGCAGCCGAACCTTTGCTGGCACAGTGGAAGTGACCCTTATGTACGATTCTCTTTGCGACATCGTTCACGATCAGACCTTTCTCAAGGTGTCTGGCCTGGGCGCAGACTTTTTCCTGAAAATGGAATCACTCAACCCGGCTGGCTCGATCAAGCTCAAAACCGCCGTAGGGCTGATCAATGACCTTCAGACTCGGGGTTTGCTGGGCCCTGACACGATTCTGATCGAGTCTTCGTCGGGCAACCTCGGTGTGGCGCTGGCGATGATCTGCGCTGAACGGGCGATACCCTTTACCTGCGTGGTCGACCCCAACAGCTCCAGCCATAACGTCCGCATGATGCGCAGCTATGGCGCCGAGGTGATTCAGGTTCAGGCCCCGGACGCCAACGGCGGGTTTCTGGGAACACGCATTGCGCTGATCCGGGAAAAGCTCGCCAGCGACCCGCGATACGTCTGGCTCAATCAATACGAGAATGCGGCCAACCCGCGTGCTCACGCCCGGACTACGGCACGCTCGATCAGCCAGCACTTCGGTCATGTCGACTATCTGTTCGTCGGTGCCGGGACCACCGGCACGCTGATGGGCTGCGTCCAGCATTTTCAGCGGCATCACCCGAGCACCAGAATCATTGCTGTTGACAGCGTCGGTTCGGTGACCTTTGGCACTCCGGCCAGCCGTCGCTTCATACCAGGGCTGGGTACCAGCCAGCATCCGCCGATCTACAAGGCTGATGGTATTTACGCGCTGGAGATGGTCCCGGAGTCCCGCACCGTCGCCATGTGTCGCATTCTGGCGCGCAGCAAAGGCTTGCTGGTTGGCGGGTCCACCGCGACGGTGATCGCCGCGGTACATGTCTGGCGCGAGCGCATCGAGCCGGGTTCGGTGGTCGTGGCATTGTCGCCAGACTGGGGCGAGCGCTATCTGGACACCCTCTACGATGACCAGTGGGTCGAGCAGCGTTTTGGCCGTGAAGTGCTGAACATGACCCTGGCGGATCTTTCCTCACCAGAGGCTGCAACATTTCCGGGAAGCGTGAAAACGCCTTCGCGAGCAAGCTCACTCCCACAGGATGTGTGTGAATCTGTTGTATGCACGTGCGCAAGCCCTTGTGGGAGCGAGCTTGCTCGCGAAAGCGGTGAGTCGGCGACAGCGCCTTCGGGTGCAGGTGCGCTTGCGCAGGAGCAGTGTTCAACCTTCTGGCTGGCTGCCGAGCGCCTGAAGCAGGCGGCGTTTCATGTGGTCGATGGCGAAGTGGTCGCGCGCCTGCTGGCGGCTGATCCGCTGGCTTGCATCGAGGATGTGCAGGCAGCTTATCTGGCCCACGAGGCCGGGCGCACGATCAACCCCGACAGTTACTTTCTGCGTTTTCCCGAGGCACCGGCCAATCGGATCATTGCCTTGCCCGCCAGCCTGTCCGGCGAGCAGGCAGTCAGTGGCATCAAATGGATATCCAGTTTTCCGGGCAATATCGAGACGGGCCTGCAACGCGCCTCGGCTGTGCTGATCCTCAATGACCCGCTCACCGGCTATGCGTTTGCCTGTCTGGAAGCCTCACGCATAAGCGCCATGCGCACGGCGGCCTCGGCGGTGCTCGGTGCGCGCTGGATGAACCGCCATCAGCGCCACGTCGGACGAATGGCGTTCATCGGTGCCGGTTTCATCGCCCGAACCATCCTCGACATGTTCGTCAGCGATGGCTGGACGATGGACGCAATAACCGTCTTCGATCAACACGACGACTCGGCATTGGCGTTGGTCCGGCATGCCGCCAGTCGACATCAGTTGAACAGCCAGCCCAGCGACTTGCCGACCGCCTTGCAGGCTGACGTGGTGGTGTTCGCTACCACCGCGCCGCGCCCTTATGTGCTGGAACCACTGCTTCGGCCAGGGCAACTGCTGCTGAACATTTCGTTGCGTGACCTGGGCCCGTACGTCATTGCGCAGGCCAATAACATTCTTGATGACGTTGAGCACTGCCTCAAGGCTCAGACTTCTCCTGATCTCGCCGTGCAGCAGTATCAGGACCGATCGTTCATCACCGGGACGCTGGCGCAACTGATGACCGGGCAGGTGGAACTGAGCCCGGATCGAGCCTCGATCTTCTCGCCATTCGGTCTCGGCGTACTGGACCTTGCCGTAGGCCAGCGCGTGTATCGCCAGGCAGTAGCCGAAGGCAGTGCGTTGCCGGTGCCGACGTTCTTCTTCGAGTCGAAGCGCTGGTGATGGCCATGCAGACACATACCGTCGCGATTATCGGCCTGGGCTCGCGTGGTTTGAGCATTCTGGAGCAGCTGATCGGCCTGAGTCGCCATGCCGGTCGGCCGTCGCTGAATATCGAAGTGTTCGACCCGCAACCACCCGGCAGTGGACTGCACCATGCGCAGCAGCCGGATTACCTGATGCTCAACACCATGGCCGGCCAGTTATCCGCGTTTTCTTCCGCATTCCCGGCGTGTGCGCCGCCGGGTCCGACCTTTCTGCAATGGTGCCTCAGCCAGGATGTGCGCCTTGACGAGCGCGGCCATGTGAGCACGGACGGGCAGGGCAGAGCGGTGGCGTTTGGCGACTTTTTGCCGCGTGCATTGCTCGGGCGCTACTTGCAGGACAGCTATCGCTTGCTCCTGCAGTGCTGCCCGGCGCATGTGCAGGTGCGCTATCACGCCGAGCAGGTCATGACCTGTGGGCCGCTATTGGAAGCCCCCGGCTTCAGGTTGCACACCCGAAGTCAGGAGATGGATGTCGATGCCGTGTTCCTCACCAGCGGGCATGCCTTTGAAACCGGCGCGCAACTGGAGGTCGGCGATAGTGTGGCCATCGAGGGGCTGGGACTGACCGCGATGGACACGCTGGCTCACCTGACTCAAGGGCGCGGCGGGCGCTACGTGCGCGATAGCGGCTTTGCAGGCTGGCGATATCTGCCGTCTGGACGCGAGCCCAAGGTGTTCCTGTACTCGCGCACAGGGCTGCCGTTTCATGCACGGCCGCAATGGCATGCCTACAGCCAGCCCCCCTTGCCGAGGCTGTTCTTCACCGCTGCCGCCATAGCCCGTTTGCGCGAGCAAAAGGAGGGCGGGCAACTCGACTTTCGGGCCGATGTGCTGCCGCTGATCAAGGATGAAATGCGCGCCGTATTTTATCAGGCCAGGGTCCGGCTCGATGCGCCAGCGCAGTTGGCATCGGTGCAGCGTCTGCTGAGCGAGTCAACCGCCAGACCTGCAGCGTTTGAGCGGCTGGCCGAGCTGTGGGGTGAGTTTGACCCTGAGCAATGGCTGTTGACCCAACGCTGGTCGGGTGCGCAAGGCACGTATGGCCAATGGTTCGTCGACTGGATCAAACGGGACCTGGCGCTGAGTCGCCTGGGCACGGCAGGCAGTCCGATCTGCCAGGCACTGGAGGTCTGGCGAGATTACCGCGACCTGCTGCGCCTGATCGCGGATCGCAACGGCCTGACTGAATCGTCGACCCTGGAGTTTTATGGCACATGGGCCGGGTTGAGCAATCGGCTGGTCGGCGGGCCGCAGAAGGAGCGCCATGAAGATCTGCTGGCGCTGATCGAGGCTGGCGTCGTGACGATCCTGCCGCCGATGGACGATGTGCAAAGGGGCGATTTTCGCCCCGACAGCATGATTGGCGCGCGGGTCGCCCACGGCGGTCTGTCGGGCAATGGCCCGGGGCTGATCAGTGATTTGTACGAGCAAGGGCTGATTCGCGCTGCGCACGCCTGGCCTGCCGACGGTATTGAAACCGATGAGTCTGCTCGTGCCATTGGCCGCGATGGTTCTGTGCAGCAGCGGCTCTGGGTTCTGGGGCCGGCCGTAGAAGGCTGCACCTTTTACAACCACTACGTGCCCACGCCTGACCCGACCTGCCATGCACTGATCGAAGCGCGCAGGGCGGTCGAGTCATGCCTGGAGACGCTGGGAAAGCACACTTCAAGTAGCATCACATTCAAGTTTAATAAAGCTGTTTAACTTATTAATTAAAAAGGAATTAATGATATGTATGAAGTCACTTTACTGACCGCGCTGGCGGGGGCGTTCATCGTGCTGATCATCAGTCCCGGCCCGAACTTCCTGGTAATCACCCAGCTCTCGTTCAGCCAGTCACGGCAGCAGGGCATCTGTGCCGGGCTGGGGGTCGCCTCGGGCAGCATTCTCTGGGCCTTGCTGGCAGCCACCGGGTTAGGGCTTGTGTTTCAGCAGTTGCCGTGGCTGCAGCCGGCGTTGCAATTGCTGGGCGGCGCTTACCTGACATGGCTCGGCGCCAAGAGCCTGCGCAGTGCTGGCAGCCAGCCCAAACCGAGGGACATCGGTGCGCTGGGCATCGGTAGCCTGAGCCGCGCCTATCGGTTTGGCCTGCTGACTAACCTGACCAATCCCAAGGCGTTGGCGTTCTACACCAGCGTGTTCACCACCGTGACCACGCCGGGCATGCCGATGTGGGTGCGCACTGCGGGTGTATCGATCATCGCGGTGCTGGCAATTTCCTGGTTCGTGCTGCTGGCCACGTTGTTTTCGATCCCTGCCGTGCAGGTGCGCTATCAACGGATGAAAAAGACCATTGATATCGTCACCGGTCTTTTCATGATCGCTTTCGGTCTGCGCCTGCTGATCGGTTTGCTGCCCGCCAACTTCTTTTACTGAAATAACCTGCAAGGGACTACGTACATGCACAGCAACGACTGGCACTACCCGACTTCAATCCGTGCAGGCGCTGGACGCGTCAATGAACTGGTCGACGCCTGCCGGAAGACCGGCATAAAACGGCCGTTACTGATTACCGACAGCTTTCTCGGCAGCACCGATATGATCGCCAGCGCCGTGGAGGATTGCCGCAGCCAATTAGGCCATTGCGGCCTGTTTGACCGAGTCAAGGGTAACCCGACCGGCACCAACGTCGCCGAGGGCCTGCACGCCTACAGAACCGGTGGCTACGACGGCGTCATCGCGTTTGGCGGCGGCTCGGCGCTGGACGCTGCCAAAGCGGTGGCGCTGATGTCAGGCCAGACCCGCCCGTTGTGGGATTTCGAAGACATCGGCCAGAACCACCTGCGCGCCGATCCAGACGGTATTGCGCCAGTAGTTGCGCTGCCGACGACGGCTGGCACCGGCTCTGAAGTGGGGCGTGCGTCGGTGATTACCGATGAACAGGCACAGGTCAAGCGCACCATCCTGCACATTCGCATGATGCCGCGCATTGCGATTCTGGATGCCACGCTGACCCTGAACCTGCCAACGCACCTGACTGCCGCGACGGGTGCGGACGCCTTGACTCACTGCATGGAATCCTGGTGTTCACCGGCCTGGCACCCGATGGCCGAAGCGGTGTCGGTCAAGGGCATGCAGATGATCAAGGAATATTTGCCTCGGGTTGTTGCTGACGGCCAGGACCTGGAGGCGCGGCAGCAGATGCTGGTGGCCTCCAGCCTGGGTGCCGCCGCGTTTCAGCGCGGTCTGGGTGGCGTACACGCGATTGCTCAGAGCCTGGGGGCGCTCTACGACCAGCATCATGGTTTACTGAATGCGATTCTGCTGCCCTACGTGCTGGAGGCCAATCGCTCGGTGCTGCTGAAGCAAATGGATGATCTGGCGGTTTACCTGCGGTTGCCCACGCCCGGTTTTACCGGGGTAATGGACTGGTTACTGGCGCTACGCGAGCAGATCGGCATTGCGCATACGCTGGGCGAAATAGGTATCGACGATCGCGACGCCGAGCGGGTCGGACGCATGGCATTTGCCGACGGCTGCTCGCACACCAATCCGATTCGTCATTCGGCCGAGGCGTATGCGCAGATCTTCAGCCGTGCAGTGAAGGGCCTGTGAGCGATGATTGCCTTGAATGAGCCCGCCGTGCAGCGTGTCGATAAGGTCTGGCAACGCTTCATCGACCAGCGTCGGATCGTTGGCGGGGTGCTGTTGCTGGCCCGGCAGGGACGCCTGGTTTACGCCAGCGCACTCGGCTGGGCAGATCGCGAGCAGCAGATTCCGGTCACTCGCAGCACGCGCTTTCGTCTGGCATCACTGACCAAATTGTTGACCTCGGTGGTGGTGTTGCGGCTCTGCGAACAGGGCATTCTGGACCTGAAAACCTCGGTAACGGACTGGCTGCCAGCCTTTCGCCCACGTCTGGTCAGCGGCCGTGAGCCTGTCATCACACTGCAGCATTTGCTGTCGCACACTTGCGGCTTGAGCTACGGCTTCGAACAAACGCCCGGTAATGCCTATGAGCGGGCAGGGGTGTCGGACGGGCTGGATTGGGTGCCGTTCGATCTACCGGAAAACCTGACCCGGTTGGCGCGCCTGCCGCTGTTGTTTGAGCCGGGTAGCGCCTGGGGTTACTCGTTGGGCACTGATGTGCTGGGCGCAGTGATTGAACAGGCCACCGGCATGCCGTTGTCAGAGGCTGTTGCCAAGTGGGTCACCCTGCCTTTACGCATGGATGCGACTTCCTTCAGGCACGACCAGCAACTAACGCTGGCCAGCGCCTACAAGGACAGTGTCAACGGCCCGCAGCGTATCGGTGACAATGATGTGTTGTTGCTCGACAGCGGACAGGCGCGGTTGTCGTCGGCTCGGGCTCGCGACGCAGGCGCATATGAATCTGGCGGGGCAGGCATGCTGGGCACGGCTGATGACTATCTTCGGCTGCTCGAATGCCTGCGTCTGGGGGGCGCGCCGTTATTGAGCGCCGTCAGTACCGAGCGCTTGCTGAATAATGCGATTGGAAGCATAACCATTGCCAGTCGGGGGCCTGGCTGGAAGTTCGGCCTGGGGCCGATGATCCTTGCCGATCCCGCTGCGGTGCGGGGGCAGCAACAGGGTGTCGGGACCTGGTCGTGGTGCGGCTTGTATGGCAGTCATTACTGGGTTGATCCGGTTTCTGCGCTCAGCATGGTCGTCTTGACCAACACGGCTGTTGCGGGCGCGTGGGGTGAGTTTGCCGATACGCTTGTCGATGCGCTCTGCGCGAGGCCCGAGGTCACGCCCGGGCAAACTGCTTGCGATAGCTGCTCGGGCTGATGCCCACCAGATTGCGGAAGTGTCGGCGAAAAGACTCTTCGGAGCCGAAACCGGCGCGGTCCACTACTTCGTTGAGACGCAGCTTCGAGGACTCCAGCAATTCCTTGGCGTAGGCAATGCGCTCGCCGAGCAGCCAGTCGTAAGGCGTAAGGCCGGTACTTTCCATAAAGCTGCGGTGCAAAGTGCGGGTACTGAGCGCCGCCCTTGAGGCCATTTCCTTGATGGTGTGAGGGCGCTGCAGATCGCTGCGGATCCAGTCCATCAGGTTGGAAATCGGCCCGTCGCTGGCCGACACCAGTTGCCGGGACGCATATTGCGATTGCCCGCCTTCGCGATGAGGCGGGATGACCATGCGCTGCGCCACCATGTTGGCAACGCGCGAGCCGTGATCGTTGCGCACCAGGTGCAGCATCATGTCCAGCCCTGCGGCCGAGCCCGCAGCTGTCACGATAGTGCCTTGGTCCACATACAGTTCGTTGGGTTGAATGGTCAGGCCCGGATACATGGTTGCCAGCAGGTCGGTGTAGCGCCAGTGGGTGGTGACCTTGTGCCCGTCGAGCAAACCGGCCGCGGCCAGAACGAAAGCGCCTGTACAGATCGAGCAGATCCGCGCGCCGCGTGCATGAGCAGCCTGGAGCTGTTCGATGAGCCGCTGCGGAACTGCGGACTCCACTCCGCGCCAGCCTGGCACGATGATTGTATCGGCATTCTCCAGCAGCACTTCGCCAGGCGTTGGCACGATGGTAATGCCCCCGGCGGCGGTGATCGGCCCATCGTCGACCGGGAAGGTCGCGAATTCGTACCAGTTGACCCCCAGTTCAGGTCTTTTCAGCGCAAATACTTCGACCGTGCAGCCAAATTCGAAGGTGCACAACTGGTTGTAGATGAGTGCGACAACGAGATGATTTTTCATGGCGCGATGTTACCGGATATTGGCATTTCAGCCAGTAGTTTGGCGTGATGCTACTGGGTAATCTGCACCCTGTCACCGCTTGAAACTGCTTAAACCTTAATATGATGCAAGTGGTCTGCCATGCAGGCCCTGGAGCCAACTCGTGCCACTCAATATCGGTATCTACGTTTATGACGACGTCGAGGTTCTCGACTTCGCTGGCCCCTACGAAGTGTTCACCACCGCAACACGCATGCATGCTCGCAACAGCCGCGATGACCGGCAGTTGTTCAATGTGTTCACCATCGGGCGCAGCACCGCACCAGTGCGTGCCCGCGCCGGGCTCAAGGTCGATCCGGACTTTTCGATCAACGACCATCCGGCCATCGACTGCCTGATCGTCCCGGGCGGGGTCGTGACCGCCGAACTGGAAAAACCCGACGTGATCCACTGGATCAGCGATCAGTCGGAACCCGGTCGCGTAGTGGCTGCCGTGTGCACCGGTGCCTTTCTGCTGGCCAGGACCGGCAAGCTGGCAGGCAAGCAAGTAACCACGCACTGGGAAGACATTGACGACCTCAAGGAAATGTTCCCTTCGGTAGACGTGCTCAGCACCCTGCGCTGGGTCGACGAGGGCTCATTTGTGACATCGGCAGGTATCTCCGCCGGTATCGACATGAGCCTTCACCTGGTAGAGCGCCTGCACAGTCGTGAATTGGCCGAACGCACGGCGCTGCAAATGGATTTCGACTGGACCGAGAACGACTGAGCCACTCAGTCCCGCTGCGGATACCCCCGAAGACGCCGTGCACCCGAAATGTGCATAGCCACGCCTTCAACCTGATAGCCAGCGTTCGCTTTACCCCCGCTCGAGACATTTATTCGAACGGCCGATAACCCGGCCAGTTCGGTGTTTCAGCGGGGGTTTCCTGTATTCCCGAGCCTTCGGCTTAGCGGCAGGGCCGCATCCACCTTTGCAAAACCAGAGTGCAGGACACATGAAAACCCATTTCTTCAAAGTCGTTCAAACCGTTGCCCAGCACGGTTCGTTCTCGGAGGCCGCAGCCATTCTGGGCTGCAGCCAGTCGAACATCAGCTATGCCATCAAGGAAGTCGAAGACTTCTTTGAAAAACGCCTGTTCATTCGCAGCCGTACGGGCTGCACCCTCACCCCTGAAGGCAAGGTCATCAACCAGACCCTCGGAAACATCATGGCCAAACTCGAACAACTAAAAAAAATGGGGTCAGCGGCAGCGTAACCATTCATTACCACTCGCATATCCTTGAGACCAGCCTGAGCGCCTCGCTGGACTTTCTCGCCCATCACTACCCTGATATTCACTTGAACGTGCTGCACCGCTCCGAACAACACCCCTCGCTGGACGCGTTGATAAAGGAAGTAGCCGACATCCTCATCCTGCCCGGTACTGTCCTGAATGAGCATTATCTCGAGCATCATTGCTGGTCGGACCATTACGTGCTGGTGGCGGCGCGCAGCAAACAGGCAACGCCGCAAAGCTTCGCCGAGCTTTCGCAGGCGTCACGTTACGTGGCCTGGCGGCATCCTGGGGTCGAGCGTTTGCACCAGCAACTGGCATCGGCGCAGGTGCGGCTCAGTCAACGCGGCGAACTGACCTGTCTGGACACGCTTCTGGATCTGGTCGCCAAGCGCCATTGCATTTCGATTCTGCCCAGGGCGTTGCTGAACGGGCGCTTCCGTGAGCTGGAGTCGATCCCGCTGCCGCTGACCGTGATGCGGCACATCAGTGTGGTGGCGCGGCCGGCCTCGCTGCTTTCCAATGCCGCCAATGCGGTGATTCAGGCACTGAAAAAGCCTCCTGTTGCCATCCCTCAACCTTATTGATGCCGCAAAACTTCGTCATAGCACGGTCGGCGAGCGTCAGACCGCGACATGAATGCAACGAATCGGGCCCTGTGGGCTCATATCCGTAAGCAATACATTCAGGGCGCTCCGCCTGCGGAGCGTCTCAGGTCGCCGATTCGAGAGGAAGACTGGACGCTATGACGATACCGGACAAGCAGTACGTGGACTGGCTGGTCGAGCAATCGATGCTTAATGCCGCAAGACAGCGCGCCAAGACCTATTCGGGGCAGGGCAGGCTCTGGCAGCGTCCTTTCGCCCTTGCACGTCCCAGAGATGCATCCGCCATTGCGTCAGTCTGGTTCACCGCCTATCCGGCTTCTATCGTCACTCGCGAAGGTGGCTCGGTGCTGGAAGCGCTGGGTGATGAAACCCTGTGGCACGCGCTGTCGGAGATCGGCATTCAGGGCATTCACAACGGCCCGCTGAAGCTGTCCGGCGGGCTGAAAGGCCGCGAGCGGACTCCGAGTATCGATGGCAACTTCGACCGCATCAGTTTCGGCATCGACCCTGATCTGGGCACCGAAGCACAACTGTTGAGCCTGTCGCGCATCGCTGCAGCGCACAACGCGGTGATCATCGATGACATCATCCCGTCGCACACCGGCAAGGGCGCAGACTTCCGTCTTGCCGAGCTGGCGTACGAGGATTACCCAGGCCTGTTCCACATGGTCGAGATCCGTGAGGAAGACTGGCCGCTGTTACCTGAAGTGCCGACCGGTCGCGACGCAGTCAACCTGATACCCGATGTGGTCGATCAGTTACGCGACAAGCATTACATCGTCGGTCAGTTGCAACGGGTGATTTTCTTCGAGCCTGGCGTCAAGGAAACCGACTGGAGCGCCACCGACGTGGTGCATGGCGTCGATGGCAAGGCTCGCCGCTGGGTCTATCTGCATTATTTCAAGGACGGTCAGCCTTCATTGAACTGGCTGGACCCAAGTTTTGCCGCGCAGCAGATGATCATCGGTGACGCGCTGCATGCCATTGATGTGATGGGCGCGCGAGTACTGCGTCTGGACGCCAACGGCTTCCTTGGTGTCGAGCGTCGCGCCGAAGGCACTGCCTGGTCGGAAAGCCACCCGCTGTCGATCACCGGTAACCAGCTACTGGCCGGTGCGATCCGCAAGGCAGGCGGTTTCAGCTTCCAGGAACTCAACCTGACCATCGATGACATCGCGTCCATGGGGCAGGGCGGCGCTGACCTGTCCTACGACTTCATCACGCGACCGGCCTATCAGCATGCACTGTTGACCGGCACCACCGAGTTCCTGCGCTTGATGCTGCGTCAGGTGCATGCGTACGGCATCGATCCGGCATCGCTGATCCATGCCTTGCAGAACCACGATGAGCTGACTCTGGAGCTGGTGCATTTCTGGACGCTGCACGCCCACGACACCTTCCATTACCAGGGGCAGACGTTCCCGGGCAATATCCTGCGCGAGCACATCCGTGAAGAGATGTACGAGAAGTTGTCTGGTGAACACGCGCCGTACAACCTCAAGTTCGTCACCAATGGTGTCTCTTGCACAACGGCCAGCATCATCACCGCCGCGCTGGGCATTCGCGACCTGAGCACGATCAGCGATGCAGACATTCAGCAGATCCAGCACATCCACCTGCTGCTGGTGATGTACAACGCCATGCAGCCGGGCGTGTTTGCCTTGTCGGGCTGGGACCTGGTCGGCGCCTTGACGCTGCCGGCCGAGCAGGTCGACCACCTGATGCAGGACGGTGATACTCGCTGGATTCATCGGGGTGCCTACGATCTGGTGGATCTGGACCCGGAAGCTGAATTTTCTGCTGGTGACATGCCGCGTCCGAAGACGCTGTATGGCAGCCTGGTCAGTCAGCTCCAGCGACCTGATTCGTTTGCCTCGCAGCTCAAGAAAATTCTTGCTGTGCGCCGCGCCTACGACATTGCAGCAAGCCGTCAGATTCTGATTCCCGACGTCGAGCATCCAGGGCTGTTGGTCATGGTGCACGAGTTGCCTGCAGGCAAGGGCACGCAGATCACCGCGCTCAACTTCAGCTCAGAGACTATTGTCGAAACGCTGCACCTGCCTGGCATCGCGCCGGGTCCGGTGGTCGATATCATCAACGAGCGGGTCGAGGGCGATCTGACCGATCAGGGCGAGTTCACCATCACGCTGGATGCCTACGAAGGGCTTGCCCTGCGTGTGGTGAGCACCTTGCCGATCTAGGCGCCCCCTGGCTGCTGTTTCTTCAGACGATAGGCAAACTGGGCGCGACTCAGGCCCAGTAAACGCGAGGCGGCCGCCAGGTTGCCTTCGCTCCCGTCCAGCGCTTCGTGGATCAGGCGCTGTTCGAGGTCGTCGATGGAGAATGCCTGGCCTGACTGCCCCAAAGTGTCCAGCAGTCTGGCAGTCGAGGACTGCCGGGTTTCTGAAACAGAGGTCTGCCGCAAAGTGCCCTCGGGGTTCAACGAGTAGGAGTCCTCCGGTAACGACTCGTTGCGGAAGATATGCACCAGATCAATCGCCTGGCCCTCGTCGCTGGCAATCAGCCCTCGCTCGATCAGGTTCTGCAGCTCGCGCACATTCCCGGCGAAGTCATAACGCAGCAACGTCTTCAATGCTCGCATGGTCAAGCCGGCCGGCGTCCTGCCGTACTCCTGACAGAATCTTTTGAGAAAGGCGTTGATCAGCAACGGAATGTCATCGCGGCGTTCGCGTAATGGGGGCAGGGTGATCGGGTAAACATTCAGCCGGTAGAACAGGTCATCGCGGAACTCGCCATCGGCCACCGCCTTGCGCAAGTCGACGTTGGTCGCCGCCACCACCCGAACATTGACCTTGATACCGTGGCCGCCCCCGACGCGTTCGATCTCCCGCTCCTGCAGGGCACGCAGCAGTTTGCTTTGCCCGGCCAGGCTCAGGGAGGTAATTTCATCCAGAAACAGCGTGCCGCCATTGGCGCGCTCGAAACGCCCGGGCCTTGAGTGCGTCGCCCCGGTGTATGCCCCACGCTCGACGCCGAACAGCTCGGCTTCGATCAGGTTATCGGGAATGGCTGCGCAGTTGAGCGCCACGAACGGGCCTTCGCGGTTGCGGCTGAGCTGGTGCAACTGGCGAGCGAACATTTCCTTGCCGACGCCGGATTCACCGCTGATCAATACCGTTGCCGGGGTCATTGCCACACGCTGCAGTGCCTGGGTGGCGGCGTTGAATGCGGCGCTGGCACCAATCAGCGGCTGCTCGGTACCGGTGGGCGGGCTTGCGTCATGGTTTGCTTTTGCTAGTGGAGGAGTTTGTTCAGGGGCAGTTGGTTTGACCACGCTCAGGTAGCCCAGGTCGCGTTCGACGTCGCCCCATTGTTCCGCGGTCTTGCCAACGACCCGGCAGTTCGCGTGGCCCATGCCGCGGCACTCCACTTCGCGGAAGACCACCATCTGCCCGAACAGGCCGCTGACAAAACCGGTGGCGTAGCCAATTTCGGTCCAGCACACCGAATCCTGCCCGATGCCATATGCCGCAACATGCTCGTCGGCTTCGCAGGAGTGGTGCCAGAGAAACTCCCCTTCGTAGAACCCGGACTCGGCGTCGAACTTGAAGTGCAACGGCTCGACCTTGGTCATGCCTTCCAGCGTGTGCAAGTGCGTACCGGCACGAAACGCCGATGTTGCATCAGCCAGTGGCCAGCGTTCGCGAATCAGCCGGGCGTCGCGCGCGCCAGACAGATAACCGGCGCGGGTGAACATTCCGCGCGCCTGCTCCTGCCCCAGACGCTCGATGATCTCGCGGCGCAAGGTGCCGAATGATGAGGTGTGCAGCAGCAACATGCGCTGATCGTTGAGCCAGATGCGCCCATCGTCAGGCGAGAAGAACAGGCAACCGGTCAATTCCTCGGCGGTCGGCGAGCCACTGGCGTCTGGCTGACTGCTGTCGCCCCGAGGCAGGAAGTGCTCAGTGGAGATGCTGTGGTCGGGAAGCTCGCAGTGAGGAATTCTCATTCTTGTACCTCGGCCCGGCATTGGTCTAAATGATCAATTCATGACTCGGTTAATAAACATAACTTTATCAAATGAACAAGCTCGGCCGCGCAGTATTTCCGGTCCTTGATGTTTGCTCCGTTAATGTGGTTGCCGAAAAGTCTTGTTCCAGAGAGGTTGAGCGGCTATATGACAACCTGATTGCAATCCCGGCACAGGCTTTGCTCAGGCCTGTTTACGGCGCGTGCTGTCCATTGGAGTGGAGCAGGCGATTACAACCATAAAAGCCGGAGTCTGAATATGTCAGCATCTGATGGCACCCCCCTGTTGCACCGCGCGATTGAAGCCGAATGTGTATTCAATGGCGACTGGATTCCTTCCTCATCCCCGTTATTGCCCGTCATCGAGCCTGCGACCGGCGAGCTGTTGATGAACACTGCCATGGCTGACGCGGCGGATATCGCCGTTGCCTGCCGGGAAGCTGCGCTTGCCCAGCCTGCCTGGGCGGCGCTGGGGCCTCGTGAAAAGGCTGAAATATTTTTGCTGGCCGCCGATCACGCGGTCTGTGCGTTCGATGAACTGGCTTTGTACGTGGCTCGTGAGAGCGGCGGCAGTCTGCACAAGGGCCAGCACGAAGTGAATGAGGCCATTGTGTTGCTGCGCCAGGCCGCGGGTATGCTTTCGCAGGCTCATGGTCACGGTCTGATGCTGCCCAGCGCTGCCGGTCGCCTGTCTTACGCACGGCGCGTCGCACACGGTGTGGTGGGGGTGATTTCGCCGTTCAACTTTCCGTTGGTGCTGTCCATGCGCTCGGTTGCTCCTGCGCTTGCCGCTGGCAATGCCGTGGTGCTCAAGCCTGACCCGCAGACGCCGATCAGTGGCGGTTTTCTGATTGCCAGGCTGTTCGAGGAAGCCGGGCTGCCCAAAGGGCTGTTGCATGTGTTGCCGGGGGCGGCGGATGCGGGCGAAGCGCTGTGCCGCGACACCAATGTACAGATGATCACGTTTACCGGTTCAACTGCGGCCGGACGCAAGGTTGCCGAGGCTGCCGGGCGCAATCTGAAGAAGGTGTCGCTGGAATTGGGAGGCAAGAACCCGCTGGTCATTCTCGAAGACGCCGACCTTGATCTGGCTGCCAGCAATGCAGCGTTTGGAGCCTGGCTCCATCAGGGGCAGATCTGCATGGCCACCGGCCTGATTCTGGTTCACGAATCGATCGTCGTCGATCTTACCCGCAAGCTGGCAGACAAGGCACGGGCGTTGACGGTCGGTAACGCGGCACGCGGTGAAGCTGCGTTGGGGCCGCTGATCAACAAACGCCAGTTGCAGCACGTACATCAGGTGGTCAGCGACAGCCTGCAAGCTGGTGCGCAGCTGGAAACCGGTGGTGAATACGGGGGCCTGTTCTATCGCCCTACAGTGCTCAGCGGCGTGAAGCCCGGTATGCGTGCATTCGAGGAGGAGATTTTTGGCCCGGTGGCCATAGTGGTCAGTTTTTCCACCGATGAGGAAGCCATTGAACTGGCCAATCGCTCTGAATATGGCCTGGCCGCTGCCGTTATTTCCCCGAATGTGGGCCGCGCGACGGCGATTGGCGATCGACTGCGGTGCGGCATGCTGCACATCAATGACCAGACCGTGGCCGATGAGTGCATCAACTCGTTCGGCGGGCGCGGAGCGTCGGGCAACGGCTGCAGCGCAGGCAGCCCCTCAGACTGGGAGGAGTACAGCCAGTGGCAGTGGGTGACCGTGAAGAATCAGGCTCCGACCTACCCATTCTGAGTGTGCCTGGACTTCCATGCTTTATTGCAAATAGTGATGTGATGCAACGACAAAACGTGATCCAACAACAATAAGAGCGCGTGACTATGAACCTGAATAATAAAACACTGATCATTACGGGTGTGTCCTCCGGAATTGGCGCTGAGCTGGCGAGGGTGGCGCGCTTTCAAGGTGCCAGAGTGATTGGCATCGATCGTCATGAACCGCAACTGACCGTGGACGGATTCTTCCAGGCGGACCTGGCTGATCCTGACAGTATCAATGCGCTGGTCGAGCGCTTGCCCAGACAGATCGACGCCCTGTGCAACATCGCCGGCGTGCCTGGCACTGCGCCGGTTCAGGCGGTAGCCCGAGTCAATTACCTGGGGCTGCGCCATCTGACCCAGTGTTTGCTGCCGCGCATGGCACCAGGCGGCAGTATCGTCAACGTATCGTCGATACTCGGTGACCAATGGGTTAAACGGCTGGAGTTGCACAAGGCGCTGGCCGCCACTGAAAGCTACAGCGAAGGGCAGGCGTGGCTGGCAGCCAATCCGGTCGCTCAGGAGACCTGCTACCAGTACTTCAAGGAGGCGCTGATTGTCTGGAGCTTTCAGCAGTCGCAAGAGTGGTTTCGCAAGCAGTCGGTGCGTGTCAACTGCGTCGCGCCGGGCCCGGTGTTCACACCTATTCTGGGGGATTTTGTCAGCATGGTCGGCCAGGAGCGGGTCACCCGTGACGGCTTGCACATGAAGCGTCCTGCGCTGGCTGATGAGGTGGCCGAGGTGATTGCGTTTCTGTGTTCCGACGCATCGCGCTGGATCAACGGTGTCAACTTGCCGGTAGACGGAGGGCTGGCAGCTTCTTACGTGTAATGGCTGCAAGCGGTGCAACCCCGATGGCACGCTCGTGACGTCGGGGATATTGAAAACAACAACAATAAGTACAGGAATCACAAGATGCCCAAGTCTATCTTGCGTACCGTTGCGACCGTATCAATCATCGGCCTTTCATCGACCACCTATGCCTATGACTTGCCCGGCCTTAATCTGGGCAACACCAGCTTCTACGACGGATCGCCAGCCCCGGCAGGGCCAGGCTGGTACCTGGAGGAGTACCTGAACTACGCCAGGGCCGATCGCTTCAATGACGTGAATGGCGACAAACTGCAACTTCCCAAACAGGATGTGGATGTACTGGCCGTGACCACGCAGCTCATTTACGTCGGCCAGCCTTTGGCCAATGGCGCGATGCCGGGTATTACCGCAATCAACACGTCGCTGGCGCATGCCGACGTGGACGATGGTCTGGATAACACCGTGCTGAGTTCGCGTGCAGGGTTTGGCGATGTGATCATCGGCCCGTTTCTGCAGTTACCGACGATAACTCGTGCTGACGGTAGCCCACTGTTGACCCAGCGTATCGAGGCGGATATTGCGATCCCGGTGGGTGCCTACAATCGCAATCGTTCGATCAACCCCGGCAGCAACTTCTGGTCGTTCAACCCATACTACGCAGCGACTTACTGGTTTTCCCCGAAATGGTCGGCCAGCGGGCGTTTCATGTACTTGTGGAACGGCAAGAATGACGACCCGCAAGCCGGGTTCGGCAATGTCTCCGACACTCAGGCGGGCCAGGCGCTGCATGCCAACCTGACCGTGCAATACGCAGTGACCGAACAGCTTTCGCTGGGGCTCAACGGCTACTGGCTCAAGCAGTTCACGGACACCCAGGTGGATGGTCATGATGTCAGTGGCCGCAAGGAAAAAGTCTGGGCCATCGGCCCCGGCTTCCTGTACGCCTTTAGCAAGGAGAACGTCCTGACGGTCAACAGCTACTTCGAGCAGGGTGCGGAAAACCGCACCGAAGGCAACAAGCTGGTGCTGAATTTTCTGCACAAGCTGTAAGGTTTGTATGGTTATCTGCCAATGCGTAGCGTGCAGTTCGTCTCAGATGCGGCGAAACTGCATGATTTGCCGTCAGCCGCTGTCACAAAGCGCTTTTTTATTGCGATGGCACTGACGACGCAGAGTGCGACCTTAGTGACGGCTGAGCCCTGGCGCTGATCCGGGGGTAGCCTGGCAGGACGCCAGGCTAGCCGCACCGGGCCATGGATGGCCCGTTGCGGCGACCCCCGGATCAGCGTCAGGGCGAAGGAACCCGACGAAGTCGGGCCGGAAACAGGAGCGAAGGGTTTTGCCTACTTTGGCCCGATCAAAGTAGGTCGCCGAGGGGCGAAAAGGTGACCTGAGTCGAACCTCAATCCACCTGAAGTCGCAGAGCCGCGATGTGACGAACAGTGTCACGTAATGCATCACGCGGAACGTGAGGACGATGGATCTGATCACCTCGACTCTGCAACCTTGAGTTCACGCTTCTCGAGGGCGACCGACCTGGACAGCACCGTGATTGCCGCCAGTGCGGCAATCACCAGGCCGGGTGAGGTGGCCAACAGTACGCCAGCGGTTCCCGCACCGGCTCCGAGCAGATGCCCGGCAGCCAAAGGGCCGGCCACAGAGCCGAGGCGGCCGATGGCTACCGCAGCGCCGACACCGGTGGCACGTACCGAAGTCGGGTACGAAGGAGGGGCCAGCGCATACAGCACCAGTTGCGCGGCCATCACAAATACCCCGGCAGCAAACCCGGCAATTGTCATCGGCACGATGCCGACCGACACGCCCACGCCCGCCAACGCAGCCAGCAAACCGGCGTAGACGAACAGCACGACCTTGGTGCCGTTGCAGCGATCCAGCAACAGCCCGCCCAGTAGCGAGCCCAGCGCGCCGCCGATATTGAACAGCATCTGCACCAGGCCCGCCTGAGGTTTGCTGAAACCCTGGCCGATCAACAGCGACGGCAGCCAGTTGAGCAGCATGTACATCACGGTCAGGGTAAAAAAGTAGCCGACCCACAAGGCCAGTGTCGTGCGAGCTCTGCCTTCGCCGAACAGTGCGCTGGCACTTGAATGCCGGACAGCGCTGGCAGTGGTCTGCTGTTTAAAGGCGCTGGATTCGGGCAGTAACAGGATCATCAACGGGACCACCAGCAGTGGCACCAGACCACCGATGATGAAAGTTGTCTGCCAGTGCTCGCTGGTAAACATCGCGACCACCGCAGCCAGGGCTCCGCCCAGCGGAACGCCTGCATACATGACGCTGATGGCGAGCCCGCGATGGCGTTCGCCGACAGCTTCGGCGCACAAGGCGATCAGGTTGGGCAGCGCAGCCCCCAGCCCCAGGCCGGTCATGAAGCGCACCAGCAACAGGGCAGAAAAGCTTTCGACATAAGCAGTGCTCAGCGAGAAGACCCCGAACAGCAGTACTGCGTTTACCAGAATCTTCTTGCGGCCGATGCGATCCGCAATCCAGCCGCCAAAAAAAGCGCCCGGCAGCAGCCCGATGATCCCTGCACTGAATACCCAGCCCATCATTTTCGGGTCAAGGGCAAAGCTTTGACGAAGTCCCGCCGCCGCCGTCCCGGCAGCCTGCAGGTCGAAACCTTCGATGAGTGCGACGATAAAACACAAGATGATGGTCAGCGTCGAACGACGCAACGAACTGTTCATGGCAAGCCTCATTGTTGTTTTTGTTGTGGAGAAAAGCCTGTTCCCGAGCGCCGACGAGGCGTTGTGACAGGTGCTGATCAAGGTAACAAAAATAACTAAAAAATGAATTTGGACCCAAAATTCAATAAAAGCAGAATTTATTCTTTTTAAAACATTGAGTTAGGGTCGAATTGAAAGAACAGCAGTCAAGTAGTTAACATTATTAATGTTCGATTATCGGTCACTCTGGATTGACGTCGATACGAAATCCTCCAATTCTCCTTCCACGGACCTGCGGCCAGCGCCGGACCGAATCCAAAAACAACAACAATAAGTGGACATCCAACATGCCAACGCTCACTCGTGGTGCAGCAAAAGCTGTGTCAACTCTCTTTTTCCGTGGAAAAAATTGCGGTCTCGCGCTGGGCCTGCTGGGCGTCAGCGCTATACCTGACCTCGCACAGGCTCAGGGGCTTCTGGAGGACAGCCACGGCACCTTGACGCTGCGCAATTATTAGATTACAAGGACGATGGTGCCAAAACAGCCACACGGGAGTGGGCGCAGGGGTTCATTATCAACGCCGAATCCGGCTTCACAGAAGGACCGGTGGGCTTCGGTCTTGATGCGCGAACGCTGGTAGGTGTAAAGCTTGATTCTTCGCCAGACCGCAGCGGTACCGAGCTATTGCCGGTATGGCCAGTGACGAACGGGCTGCTGACGAATATTCCCGACTGGCGCTGACCGGCAAGCTTAAATTCCGCGAAACCACAATCAAGACTGGCGACGTGTCGATTTTTCTGCCGTTTGCTTTCGCCAGCCCCTCACGCCTGTTGCCGCAGACCTTTCGGGGCACGACGCTGACCTCAAAGGACATCGACGGCTTGACCTTCAATGCCGGCCATATTGATCGGGTCAACAAGCGCGATTCCAGCAACTATCAGGCAATGACCATCGCTTCGCCGAACCGGCGCTTCAATGGTGCAGCAACGTCATCGCACATGGCCTATGCCGGGGGCGACTATCAGGTCAACAAGGAGATCAACATACGCGCGTATCACGCTGAAGTGGCTGATCTTTATACTCAGAACACGCTCGCGCTACTACACAAACTGGCAATCGGCGATGGCGTGCTGACCACTGATCTGCGCAGCTTTTTCAGTAGCGACACGGGCAGCGGGAAAGCCGGGGACGTGGATAACCAGAACCTGTCGGCGCTGTTGGGTTACAAGTGGGGAGGGCACAGCGTCAGCCTTGGCTATATGCATTCGAGCGGCGATACCGCTACACCCTATGTATCGGGCACCGAACTGATGGGGTTGAGCGAGATGACCATGAGTTCTGACTTTCTCAATGCCAGGGAGCGTACCTGGCAAGCCATTTACGACTATGACTTCACTGCCGTGGGGCTTGTCGGGTTACGCAGTCGCCTGCGTTATGTGCGCGGCGACAACATCGAACTGGCCGCTTTCAATGCCGATGATCGCAAGGAGCGTGAGTTTCAGATGGAGCTGGGCTACGTCGTTCAGAGCGGCCCGCTGAAGAATATCGGCCTGCTGGCGCGCAAGTCGATCTATCGCAACGACTTCCCCGCAGGCGCCGCCTTTCGCGATGAAAACCAGACGCGCTTTATTGTTCAGTACAGCTTGCCACTCTGGTAATCAGCCCGTCATCGACGGCAAAAATCGCCGTTGATGACGGATTTTACGATTGGTAGACCTTTTTCAACAGCCTGAGCAGGTCCTGACGTTCCTGGTTATCCAGCGCCGAAGTGGAATCGAGGTCACTGTCGGCGGCGATCTGTTTCAGTTCGCGCAGCAATGTCTCGCCGCTCTTGCTGAGGAAGATGCCATAAGAGCGTTTGTCTGGCTTGCAGCGAACCCGCACGGCCAGTGCACGTTCTTCGAGCTTGTTCAGCAACGGTACGACCTGGGGCGGTTCGATAGCCAGCGCCTTGGCCAGGTCTGCCTGCATAAGGCCCGGGTTTTGCTCGATGATCGCCAGCGCCGAAAACTGCGCCGGGCGCAGGTCGTGGGCGGAAAGACGTCCGATCAGGTTCTGGAACAGCTTGAGCTGTGCCCGGCGCATGGCATAACCGATCAGATCATCCAGCGCAGAATCCGTTGGCAAAGCTGCTTCGGCAACCTGTGCGGAGGCTTGGCAAATGTCGGCAATGTCGGATGGCTTGGCCATTGAAAGTGCAGTCCTTTTGATGGGTGGGTCAATCAGCCGATCAGTTTGCCGAGGTTAGCGAACGATAGCTATGAGGTATACGTCACTGTGACCAGCCTGTGCCGGCAGAGTGCCGACTTTTTGATTAATAACGATAACAGTTAATTGAAATAACTATATTTGCCGTTTAGCTTTGAGCTATCGTCAAGCCAAGAACAAGAGAGTATCGCCATGAGCAAGTACGAAGGTCGCTGGGCAACCGTCAAGGTCGAAATTGAGCAAGGCATCGCGTGGGTCATACTCAATCGGCCTGAAAAGCGCAATGCCATGAGCCCGACCCTGAACCGTGAAATGATCGATGTGCTGGAAACACTCGAGCAGGATCCCGACGCAGGTGTTCTGGTGTTGACCGGTGCGGGCGAGGCCTGGACTGCCGGCATGGACCTCAAGGAGTACTTTCGTGAGGTGGACGCCGGACCGGAGATTCTTCAGGAAAAAATCCGTCGCGAGGCCTCCCAGTGGCAATGGAAGATGTTGCGCATGTACGCCAAACCGACCATTGCAATGGTCAACGGCTGGTGTTTCGGCGGGGGGTTCAGCCCGCTGGTGGCATGTGACCTGGCGATCTGCGCCGATGAAGCGACCTTCGGGCTGTCGGAAATCAACTGGGGCATTCCGCCTGGCAACCTGGTGAGCAAGGCTATGGCCGATACCGTGGGTCATCGCCAGTCGCTTTACTACATCATGACCGGCAAGACCTTCGATGGTAAGAAAGCCGCTGAAATGGGGCTCGTCAATGAAAGCGTGCCGCTGGCACAACTGCGTCAGGTGACCATCGACCTGGCCCTCAACCTGCTGGAAAAGAACCCGGTGGTACTGCGCGCCGCCAAGCACGGCTTCAAGCGCTGCCGCGAATTGACCTGGGAGCAGAGCGAAGACTACCTGTATGCCAAACTCGATCAGTCACGACTGCTGGACAAGGAAGGCGGGCGCGAGCAAGGCATGAAGCAATTCCTCGACGACAAGAGCATCAAACCAGGGTTGGAAGCTTATAAGCGGTAGATGGCAGCTGCACGCGTAAGGCTTTGACTTGAGGCTTGCATTGCAAGGTTCGAGGCAGCCCTTGAACAACAATAACAAAGAGGAATGATCATGCTGGACGTGCCCCTGCTGATCGGCGGCCAGTCGTGCCCCGCCCGTGATGGACGTACATTTGAACGCTGTAACCCGGTGACTGGCGAAGTGGTTTCGCGTGTGGCCGCAGCGACCCTGGAAGATGCCGATGCAGCAGTCGCGGCTGCTCAGGCTGCGTTCCCTGCCTGGGCGGCGCTGGCACCCGGCGAGCGCCGAGCGCGCCTGCTCAAGGCTGCCGAGCAGTTGCAGGCGCGCAGTGGCGAATTTATCGCTGCCGCTGGCGAAACCGGGGCGATGGCCAACTGGTATGGCTTCAACGTACAACTGGCCGCCAGCATGCTGCGCGAAGCTGCGTCGATGACCACGCAGATTACCGGTGAAGTCATTCCCTCCAATGTGCCCGGCTGCTTTGCCATGGCGCTGCGCCAACCCTGCGGCGTGGTACTTGGTATCGCACCGTGGAATGCGCCGGTGATTCTTGCTACCCGCGCAATCGCCATGCCGCTTGCCTGCGGTAATACCGTGGTGCTCAAGGCATCGGAGCTCAGCCCTGCGGTGCATCGGCTGATCGGTCAGGTATTGCAGGATGCCGGGCTGGGCGACGGTGTCGTCAACGTGATCAGCAATGCGCCTGCCGATGCTGCGGCGATTGTCGAGCGTCTGATCGCCAACCCGGCCGTGCGTCGAGTCAATTTCACCGCTTCGACCCATGTGGGGCGTATCGTCGGTGAGCTCTCGGCACGCCATCTGAAACCGGCACTGCTTGAACTGGGCGGCAAGGCACCGTTTCTGGTGCTGGACGACGCTGATCTGGACGCGGCGGTGGAAGCGGCCGCATTTGGTGCCTATTTCAATCAGGGCCAGATCTGCATGTCCACCGAACGGTTGATCATTGATCGGAAGGTGGCGGATGCCTTTGTTGCAAAACTGAGCGCCAAGATCGAAACGTTGCGTGCCGGCAACCCGGATGACAGTGAATCGGTGCTGGGGTCGCTGGTAGACGTCGGGGCTGGCACGCGCATCAAGGCGTTGATCGATGACGCTGTGGATCTGGGCGCAACGCTGGTGATTGGCGGGCAGTTACAGGGCAGCATTCTGCAACCGACGTTGCTCGATGGCGTGACTGACACCATGCGCCTGTACCGCGAAGAGTCCTTCGGGCCGGTGGCTGTGGTGATCCGTGGCGAAGGTGACGAGGCGTTATTGCGGCTGGCCAATGATTCGGAATTCGGCCTCTCGGCGGCAATTTTCAGTCGCGACACCAGCCGCGCTCTGGCGCTTGCGCAGCGGGTCGAGTCGGGTATCTGCCACATCAACGGACCGACTGTGCACGACGAGGCGCAAATGCCCTTTGGCGGGGTCAAGTCCAGCGGGTATGGCAGTTTCGGTGGCAAGGCTTCTGTCGAGCATTTTACTCAGTTGCGCTGGGTGACCTTGCAAAACGGGCCGCGGCACTACCCGATCTGAATCCTCCGGCGCTGGCGTCACCGATGTTGCAAAAGACCGTGTCGCCAGCAAGTCAGGCATAACAATAACAAGGCTGCAGCCTGTGCTGCTACGCCCCGCCCGAACCGCTGCAAGCCGTTGGGTGTCTGCGTACCTTGATGGAGAGAACGCACGTGAGTTCCGATATCAGATCATCAACGCTGCACAGTGAAGATAGCTCACCACGCTATCGCCAGGTCTCCATCGGTCATCCGCCCATCGAGGTGCGGGAAGAGCAGGGCATTTTGCATATGCGCGCTCTGGAACCACTGGCGCAATTGCCCGATCGCTTGCTCGACCGATTGGTGTACTGGGCCAGCATCCGTCCGCAGCAAACCTTTATTGCCGCCCGCTACAGCCGTGGTGGCTGGCGCAAGGTCAGTTACGCCGACATGCTCACAGACGTGCGCGCCATCGCGCAGAGCCTGCTGGCGTATGGCCTCTCCGCCGAGCGGCCGTTGGCGCTGCTCTCGGGTAACGACATCGAGCATTTGCAGCTTGCACTGGGCGCCATGTACGCGGGGATTCCCTATTGCCCGGTATCGCCAGCGTATTCAGTCATGTCCCAGGATTTCGCCAAGCTGCGGCATGTTTGCGAAGTGTTGCAGCCAGGGCTGGTGTTTGTCAGCGAAGCCGCGCCGTTTCAGCGCGCCATTGATGCGGTCATTCCAGCGGATACGCCGATCATCACTGTACGCGGCCAACTCGCTGGCAGGCGTCCACTGAGCTTCGCCAGCCTGTTCGATCAGCCTGGCGGCCGTGAAGCCGAGGCGGCTTTTCTGGCCAGTGGTCCTGACAGTATCGCCAAGTTCCTGTTCACCTCGGGCTCGACCAAACTGCCCAAGGCCGTAGTGACCACGCAGCGCATGCTGTGTGCCAATCAGCAGATGCTGCTGCAGACATTTCCGGTGTTCGGCGAAGAGCCGCCCGTGCTGGTCGACTGGCTACCGTGGAATCACACCTTCGGCGGCAGCCATAACCTCGGTATCGTGTTGTACAACGGTGGCACGTTCTATCTGGACAACGGCAAACCGACCGTCCAGGGTTTTGCCGAAACCCTGCGCAACCTTAAGGAAATCTCGCCGACGGCCTACCTGACCGTGCCCAAGGGCTGGGAAGAGCTGGTCGACGCGCTGGAGCAGGACGCCGAACTGCGTGAGCGATTCTTCTCGCGCATGAAACTGTTCTTCTTCGCCGCAGCCGGCCTGTCGCAAAGTATCTGGGATCGTCTTGACTGTGTCGCCGAGCAGCATTGTGGCGAACGGATTCGCATGATGGCCGGGTTGGGCATGACCGAGGCTGCGCCTTCCTGCACGTTCACCACCGGACCGCTGTCGATGGCCGGCTATATCGGCTTGCCTGCGCCAGGATGCGAAGTGTGTCTGGTACCGGTGGACGGCAAGCTGGAAGGCCGTTTTCGCGGGCCGCACATAATGCCAGGCTACTGGCGCTCGCCGCAGCAGACTGCTGACGTGTTCGACGAAAACGGTTTTTATTGCTCCGGCGATGCAATCAAGCTCGCCGATCCCGCGGCACCCGAGCTGGGCCTGATGTTCGACGGGCGTCTGGCCGAGGACTTCAAACTGTCGTCCGGCGTGTTTGTCAGCGTAGGCCCCATGCGCAACCGCGCCGTGCTGGAAGGTTCGCCGTACGTGCAGGATGTGGTCATCACCGCGCCTGATCGTGAATGCCTGGGTGCGCTGGTGTTTCCAAGGTTGCATGAATGTCGCCAATTGGCCGGGCTGGATGCGCAGGCCTCTGTTGCGCAGGTGTTGGCCAGTGCGCCGGTACGTGCGTGGTTCGGCGAATGGCTGACCCGCCTGAATCAAGGTACAAATGGCAATGCCAGCCGTCTTGAATGGATCGTGCTGCTTGACGAACCCGCGTCTATTGACCGTGGCGAAATCACCGACAAGGGTTCGATCAACCAGCGTGCGGTGCTGCAGTGGCGGGCAGAAATAGTCGAAGCGCTTTATCGTGATCAGTCCCCGGACAAAATCAGTGCCGAGCCGACGGCATGAGCAGCGGCGGGCAATATCTGGCGTTCAGCGACGTGGCCATTGTCGACGCAGTGCGCACGCCGTGGGTCGATCTGGGCGGCGCTCTGGGGCATATTTCACCCATCGATTTGGGTATAAAGGTCGGTCGTGAGGTTTTGGCGCGTGCAGCCACTCAGCCAGGTCAGGTCGACAGCGTACTGACCGGCTCGATGGCGCAAGCCAGTTTCGACGCGTACCTGCTGCCCCGGCATGTCGGCCTGTACAGCGGCGTCGCGCAAAGCGTTCCTGCGCTGGGCGTGCAGCGCATCTGCGCCACAGGTCTCGAACTGTTGCGTCAGGCCGCTCAGCACGTGAGCGAAGGCGGGCAGATGGCGCTGTGCGTTGCTGCCGAATCGATGTCGCGCAACCCGATTGCGGCCTATACCCATCGCGACGGCTTCCCGCTGGGCGGTGCCGTGCAGTTCAAGGACTTTCTCTGGGAAGCGCTGTACGACCCGGCACCGGCAATGGACATGATTGCTACGGCGGACAATCTTGCAAAACGTTACGGCTTGAGCCGTGAGGCCGTCGACGGTTATGCATTGCTCAGCCATCAGCGCGCACTGCAATCGCAGCTTGGCGGCCAATGGGCTGGCGAAATTGTGCCGGTCAGCAGCGAGCGCTTTGAGCTGGAGGGGTACCAGCCGCGCAGCATCGAGTTGCCGCGAGGAGTTGAAACGGTCACGCAGGACAGCCATCCGCGAGCGACCACCCTGGCGGCCTTGTCCCGTTTGCGCGCCATTCATGCTGATGGTGTGCAGACCGCAGGCAACAGCTGTGCGGTGGTCGATGGCGCGGCAGCGGCATTGGTGGGCCGCGCTTCGCAGTCACAAAGACCGGTGCTGGCGCACCTGCTGGCCAGTGCTGTGATTGGCGTCGCGCCAGAGTTCATGGGCATTGGCCCGACGCCTGCCGTTCAGCTGTTATTGCAGCGCAGCGGGCTGGCGTTGAGCGACATTGGCCGGCTGGAAATAAACGAAGCGCAGGCGGCCCAGATGCTGGCGGTGACACAAACGCTGGAATTGGAAAGCGAACGACTCAACTGTCTGGGCGGCTCACTGGGCCTGGGCCACCCGTTGGCAGCCACCGGGCTGCGTCTGGTCATGACCCTGGCCCGGCAATTGCGCGAAAAAAACCTGCGCTACGGGATTGCCGCCGCCTGCGTAGGGGGCGGGCAGGGCATGGCGCTGCTGATCGAGAATCCGGCATTCATCGCCTACTGAGCCTGCCCCTCTTATCCATGACGTGAACGCAAAATTCAGCCATTTATGGAGCTGCACTTGACGCAGGTCATCTTTTAGCGCTTGACCGAATTGAAGTGAACAGTGACTCTCGCGTCTCTCAACACTACGGAACCCGTCTATGCGTGCCCTCGCTGAGCTTTCTTTCGATTTCGTCTGGCATTTGATGTTCACGGATGACGATCAGCTCGACCAGGATCTGGCGGTACGCTCGCTGGAAAATCTGTCTGACTACTTTTCGGCGATGTCCGACGAAGAGAAAAGAGCGTTCATCGCTGTGGCGCATGAACGCAAGGCTCGTCTTTTTGCAGTGTCCGATGCCGATGGCTACTCGCCGATGCTGCAGGCCACTGAAGACCAGGCACAGTTTCTTGATCATGTGGTGTCCGGAAAATTCTTCCAGCAGTTTGAAGAGCCCGCGGCTGTTTATGCCAGCGACCGCGTGGTACCGATTCGCAGCAACTGAGCTGCCGGCTGCGGCTAGTCGCGTGCAGTTTCCGGTAACCTGGCAATCACCTTGATTTCAAAATCAAAGCCATAAAGCCAGGTGACGCCGACGCCCGTCAGGGTCGGGTGCGGCGCGTTGCCCCAGAATTCCGGGACCACCTTCCATATACGCTCGAACTTCGCTTCGGGGTCGACAATGAACACCGTCACGTCGACCACATCATCGAACGTGCAGCCAGCGGCCAGCAGAATGGCGTTGAGGTTGGTGAACGCCAGGCGCACCTGCTTTTCGAGATCCGGCTCCGGTGAGCCATCTTCGCGACTGCCCACTTGTCCAGAAACAAACAGAAAACCATTGGAGCGTACCGCGGGCGAATAGCGATTGCGCTCGTAAAGCGCCTGACGACCAGCGGGGAAAACGACGTCACGGTGTGGCATGGGTGCCTCCATCAAAGGGTCGAGTGACCTGAAATCAGTGGTGAGGCCACTGTAGGGACTTGCGCCGAACCGATAAACGAGCAACCGTACTCAGCACTGTTTGGAGAACCCAAACAATCCGGCAGGCCAGCGTGACGAGACAGGCAGGGCGAGAATGGACCGTTTTGACGCGATGCAAGCGTTTGCCCGAGTGGTGGAAACAGGCAGCTTCACCAAAGCTGCCGCCACGCTGCACATGAGCAAGACCAGCGTGACGCAGCTGGTGCAGCAACTGGAGGCACGCCTGCGGGTCAGGCTGCTCCGCACCACACGCAAGGTGAACGTGACTGCCGACGGCGCAGCCTATTACGAGCGCGTGGTCAGGCTGCTGGCCGACATGGATGACGCGGAGACCAGCCTTTCCGACGCGACGTCGCTGCCCAGAGGTCGATTGCGCGTGGACGTGCCGAGACCGTTTGCCAGCATGCTGTTGATGCCTGCGCTGCCTGGTTTCCATGCCCGCTATCCGGACATCCAGATCGACATGGGTGTCAGCGACCGTATTGTCGACATGATTGGCGAAAATGTTGACTGCGTCGTGCGCGGTGGTGAAATAACCGATCAGTCACTGATCGCGCGGCGGGTGGGCGACCTGCAACTGGGTGTGTACGCCGCGCCGTATTATCTAACGCGAATGGGCACGCCTGTTCACCCGCGCGAACTTGAAGATTCTGCCCATCGTATCGTTGGCTACCTGTGGGCGCGCACCAGCAAGGCGCTGCCATACGCAATGCACCGCGACGGTGAAAAGGTCCATGTGCAGGGCCGCTATGCGCTGGCGGTGGATGATGGCAATGCCTACATTGCCGCAGGTCTGGCCGGAATGGGCATTCTCTGGCTACCGGACTACATGGCCAGGCAGCATCAGGTGCGCGGCGACCTGATACCGCTGTTCAAAGACTGGCAGCTGGACAGCATGCCGATGTACGTGGCATTCCCGCCGAACCGGCATATCAGCATCAAGGTGCGTGTGTTCATTGACTGGATTACCGAGCTGATGGCCGAGCATGCGCCTGTCAGTCAGCGTCACGGAGCCGAGCAATCGTAATCTGCGTTCGCAGCATTGGCGACTTGCCATGTCAGGAATAGTGTTAAATTCTTGACCTGAGTATGAAAAGCTCAAGGCGGCGGGGATTCCATGCACTTGGGCAACATCGATTATTGGAGAACGACTTGATGACGCGTGTGCGAGTTTCGAAAGCATGTTGATTTCGATTGAACTGAAAAACTTCAAGAGTTACGAGAGTGCAAGTCTTCCGCTGGCAGCCATGACCTTTTTAATCGGTGCCAACGCTTCGGGCAAGAGCAACGTCCTTGAAGCTATTCGTTTGCTCAACTGGCTGGCCAAAGGCAGCCGTCTTGAAGACATCACACGATCAATTCAGAGTGGCGATGCGGTTGTTCGTGGGCAGGCAAATGATTTGCTGCGCGATCCTCTTGCGAGTTTCAGTTTGGGGGGCCGGTTTGAGGGCATGCCAAAGGGGTGGGGGCATTTTGAAATATCGATTGGCCTGGTAGCCGATCAGTTGGAGACTGTCAGAAATTTTGTGTTCGGGCATAACATGTAGCTAGAGGTGCATGTATGCCGACCAAAAAGAAGTCCGCCAATGCAACAGCGAGGGAGTTGCCCTCGATTCCCCAAGAGCTGATCGAGCAGTTTGTTAAAGGCCCGATGAGCGCCGAAGCCATTCAAGACGCGTCCATGGCGTTCAAGAAGGCTCTGATCGAGCGTGCGCTAGGCGCCGAGCTGGGTCACCACCTTGGTTATCCTCAGGGCGCGGAGCGCCCTGAGGAGTCGACCAATCAGCGCAATGGCAAAAGCAGCAAGACGGTTCTGACCGACGACGGGCCGCTTCGCCTGGATATCCCCAGAGACCGCGATGGTAGCTTCGCCCCGATCCTGATTCCCAAGCACGAACGCCGTTTTACAGGCTTCGACGACAAGATAATTGCCATGTACGCCCGGGGCATGACGGTGCGTGAGATCCGCGCTTTTCTATCTGAGCAGTATGGAACTGACGTGTCCCATGACTTCATCAGCTCAGTCACCGATGCGGTCATGGAAGAGGTGGGCGCTTGGCAGCAACGACCCTTGGAACCGATGTATCCGGTGATCTTCTTCGATGCGTTACGGGTCAAAATCCGGGACGAGGGGTTAGTGTGCAACAAGGCTATTTATCTGGCGCTGGGGGTATTACCTGATGGCACGCGCGACATTCTGGGTATATGGATCGAGAGCACCGAGGGTGCCAAGTTTTGGATGAAGGTGTTCAACGACCTCAAGACTCGTGGCGTTGAAGATGTTCTGATCGCCGTCACGGATGGCCTCAAAGGAATACCGGAGGCGTTGGGGGCGGTTTTTCCTGCCACGACGCTGCAAACCTGCATCGTGCATCTGATCCGCAACAGCTTGGACTATGCCGCTTGGGATAAACGTCGGGCACTGGCCAAAGCACTCAAGCCGATCTACCAGGCGATCAATGCCGATGTGGCTGAGCAAGAGCTTAACGCCTTTGAAGCGGGCCCCTGGGGCAAGCAGTATCCGACTGTAGTTGCTGCATGGCGTCGCGCCTGGGATCGGGTTATACCGTTTTTTGTTTTTCCGGCGGGCATTCGCAAAGTGGTTTACACGACCAATGCCATCGAGAGCATCAATGCCCAGTTACGCAAGATCATCAAGACTCGAGGGCACTTCCCGACCGATGAGGCTGCGACGAAACTGATATGGCTTGGGTTGCGCAACATCACCGCCAACTGGGGTCATGCGGCACACGACTGGAAAGTGGCAATGAATCAATTTGCGATCCTGTACGGAGACCGATTTACCAGACCGAGCTGGTAAAACAAGGGCCTGCCTGACGGCAGGCCCTAACCAGCCCGAACACAAAAAAACTGATACTCCCGAAACCGGGCGAAGCGGTTCCTCTGTACCAGGTCGACGGTCGCGCCAATGACCATACCGATGAGATCAGGGTTGCCTACAACAACTTCAAACGAGGAAAAAACAAGCCTCATATTCCTTGTTCAAACCGACAAGCCATTTTCTATCAGCTCGAAACGCCAGGTCGATTTGAGTCGGCTCATCATGACTCACAGCGCATCATTCCTGCTGTTACAAAAGCCATACGTGAAACCTTGCGCAATGTGGTGTTTCTTGATCCGCGTCCTGCGCTGATGCGTGACTATGCTTATGTGAAGGACGACCTCATCAAAGAGGACGGCAGCAACCTGTCTGCGGTCCTATACAGGATTTCTCAAGAGCCGGAACAGAAAACCAGACTGCTCGCCTTTATCAAATCCTTGCCCGAACAGGACATCACCGACATAGAGTTTATAAAGACTGATCGCAACGACGTCATGGTGAGGCTGGTGGAGTCTTTCGGACAGAAAAGCAGAACCGTGGACGCACCGCTGCTCTCTGATGGGACCCTTCGCGTTTTAGCCGTCGGCGCAACGCTTTTAACCGCTCCTGAAGGAGCGCTGGTGGTTATCGAAGAGATTGACAATGGTGTCCATCCCAGTCGTGCGGAAACCCTTGTAAGACAACTCCGAGCTACCGCTGCCGAAAGAAAGCTGCGAGTCCTGCTGACATCACATAACCCTGCTTTGATGGATGCGTTGCCTGATAGTGCGCTGGCTGATGTGGTTGCCTGCTATCGCGATCCTGAACACGGCGACAGCCGTCTGGTGCGCCTGGGAGACCTGAGTCGCTATCCGGAACTGGTCGCGCAGGGGCCATTGGGGCAACTCATGACGCGGAGGGTCCTGGATCGTTTCTTGAAGGACGATACAACGGAAGATGAGCGCAAGGCACAAGCGCTGGACTGGTTGGCTGAATTGCGCCAAAACACAGATGGAGGAGCAGAATGACAGCCGTCTGCTTGATTGATACCTCTGTCTTCGTCGAAATTCTCAATGTGCCCATCAAGGCGCAACAACACATTGAAACCCTTCGTCAGTTAGAACAACGCATACTTGCTGGAGAGTCGCTGTTTTTGCCGATGGCTACGATACTCGAAACCGGCAATCATATTGGACAGAATGGAGACGGAGGCGCTCGACGTAAATGTGCAGAGCGTTTTGTCAGGCAGGTACAGGATGCATTGAAAGGGCGTTCCCCGTTCAAAGCCATCAGCTTCCTGCAAGAGGATGAAATGAGCGGTTGGTTGCGCGAGTTTCCAGAGCATGCAATGCGTGGCAGCGGGCTTGGCGATCTTTCCATCATTCATGACTGGAGACGACTCTGTTCTCTGAATCCATCGAGACGGGTTTATATCTGGTCTGAAGATGTACATCTCGGTGCGTTCGATCAACTGCCCCGGTTGTAATATCCTCAACGCCGCGCCGACAGCTGCTGCGGTGCCAGAAACGCATCGTGAAAATAGTTACGAAACGCCTGCATCGCCGGGCTCAGCTCTCGCTCGCGGTGCCAGGCCAGGCCGACGCTCATTGGCGTTACCGAGTCGGTGACAGTCAACGTTTCAATACGTTTGCCTTCCAGCGACCAGGGGCGATGTACCAGGTCGGAGAGAATCGCCACGCCGCTGCCGTTGGCGACCATGCTGCGCACTGCTTCCACGGAGCTGGTGCGCACTCTGACATTGGGTCGTTGGCCGGCCAGTTCCCAGTAACGCATTGCACTTTGCTCCGCCTCATCGACGGTCAACAGGATATAGGGCTCTTGTGCCACATCGGCAAGGCTCACGGCGGCGCGCTGGCACAGCGGGTGATGGCTGGACAGCCATAGATGGCGTTCGGAGTTGAACAGCGTCTCCGAGACGATATCCGGGTGAGTGATGTTGGCTGTCAGCACCACTGCCATATCGAAGCGCCCCTCCAACAGACCCTGTTCGATGGCTTGCCTTTCGCGCTCATGAACCTCGATGGCTACATCAGGGTGCCAATGTTCCAGACGTTGCAGGTGGTGAGGCAGAAAGTAGCCAATCACGGTGTAACTGGCGGCCAGGCGCAATACGCCGCTGGCGCGAATATCGGGTAGCGGGCTGTTCAGTGCGTCATCGACGCTGCGCAGGATCACGTAGGCGCGGTTGAGAAAATGTCGACCCGCTTCGGTCAGGCTCATGCCTTGGGCCGAGCGCTGGAACAACAGCGTGCCGAGCATGCTTTCCAGTTCCTTGATTGCCGTGGTCACCGCAGACTGGGAAATGTTCAGGTGAATAGCCGCCTGCGAGATTTGCCCGATCTCGGCCGTTGCCACGAAATAACGAACCTGGCGCAACGTCAGGGACATAAGCACTCCAATCGGCGGGTATCTGTTTTTCAGAAGATGATGTATCTGTAAATAGATCTACCCAAGGGGTGCAAGCGAATCTAACGTGTTTTGCATGAGGCCGGATAGCTTCTTTTCCGGACTGACCCTTAACCCGATAGCCCCAGGAGCAAAAGCCATGCAGGTGGATTTCAACTCGGACATGGGTGAAAGCTTCGGCGCGTGGACCATTGGTGATGGTGTCGATAACGAATTGATGGCCTTCATCAGTTCCGCCAACGTCGCTACCGGTTTTCACGCGGGTGACCCCGGCACCATGCGCCGCACCATCGAACAGGCTAAACAGCTGGGCGTTGCCATTGGCGCGCACCCAGGGTTCCGCGATCTGGTCGGCTTCGGGCGGAGGCACATCAACGCAGCGCCGCAGGAGCTGGTCGATGACATGCTCTACCAACTGGGTGCATTACGTGAGCTGGCCCGGGTTCAGGGCGTGGCATTGCAGCATCTCAAACCTCATGGGGCGTTGTATATGCACCTCGCCCGGGATGAAGCCGCTGCCCGTCTACTGGTGGAAAACCTTCAGCGCCTGGAGCCCGAATTACTGCTTTACTGCATGCCCGGTTCGGTTATCTGCAAGATCGCTCAGGAGCTCGGTCAGCCGGTGATTCGCGAGTTCTACGCTGATCGCGACTACGACCTTAGCGGTTCCATCGTCTTCACCCGTAATGGGCGCGCGCATGACCCGGCCGAGGTCGCGGCACGCGTGGTTCGCGCGTGCCAGCAAGGTCTGGTGCGCACCGTCGAGGGCGAGGACCTGAGCATCGAATTCGATTCGATCTGCCTGCACAGCGACACGCCGGGCGCTCTGGCCCTTGCCGAAGCGACCCGCAAGGCGTTGGACGCTGCCGGAATCACGGTGCGTAAGCCGCGCTGAGTCAAATGGCATCGTGTGCACAGACACACGAGCTACGTTACTGATATTTGCCTGCCGTTCTACAATAAATTCAACAAGGAACAGACATGGCTGATCCGATTCGCTACAGCTTTGGCGCTGATGAACATCTGTTCGCGGAAGTCAGCGAGAGTATGTCGCTGGAGGCATTTTTCAAAGGGCTGGCGGTGACCCGTGCAGTCGAGCGTCTGGAACTGGACGGGGTACTGGACGTATGCCTGGCCAACGCGTCGTTCCAGATCCGCTTCGACCCAGACCGTATCGCACCGCATGCCTTGCTCGAAGCGGTGAGAGCTGCCGAGGTCGATGCGGTGGCCGAACGTACGCTGCAAACCCGTATCATCGAGATTCCGGTGCTCTACAACGATCCCTGGACCCATGAAACCCTGATGCGTTTTCGTGACCGCCACCAGGACCCGGGTTCGACGGACCTGGAATACGCTGCGCGCATCAATAACCTGGCGGATGTCGATGCCTTCATTGCGGCTCATAGCGGCGCGCCGTGGTTCGTCTCGATGGTCGGTTTTGTGGCCGGTCTGCCGTTCATGTTTCCGATGGTCGAACGCGAGCGCCAACTGCAAGTGCCCAAATACCTTCGGCCACGTACCGATACACCCAAGCTTACGCTAGGTCACGGTGGCTGCTTCGGCTGCATCTATTCGGTGCGCGGAGCGGGTGGCTACCAGATGTTCGGCGTTACGCCCGCTCCGATCTACGATCCGCAGCAGGGGCTGGCTTATCTGAAAGAGCACATGGTGTTTTTCCGGCCAGGCGACATCGTCCAGTTCAAACCGGTTGATCGGGACACCTATGATACGGCCGTTGCAGAGGTTGAAGCCGGACGCTTCGATCTGCGGATTCGTCCGGTCAAGTTTTCCCTGGATGCCTTTCTGGCTGATCCCGCTGGTTATCCCAAGTCGTTGCAGGAGGTGCTGGCATGATCAAGGTGCTCAAACCCGGTCTGGCGACCTCGGTGCAGGATCTTGGCCGCGAAGGCTATTACCACCTGGGCATTCCGCCCTCGGGTGCGCTGGACCAGTATGCGCTCAGCGCTGCCAATCAACTGGTCGGCAACCCACCCGGTGCCGCCGGGCTTGAATGCACATTGCTGGGGCCGGAGCTGGAGTTTCAGTGCGATACATTGGCCGCTGTCTGTGGCGCGCACATGACGGCGCGCCTCGACGGTGTGGAAATGCACCACGACACTGCCTTTGCGGTAAAGGCCGGACAGGTGCTGCGTTTCGACTTCCCCAATGACGGCGCGCGCACCTATCTGGCGGTTGCCGGGGGGATTGATGTGCCGCTGGTGTTGGGCAGTCGGTCGACTTACACGCTGGGTGCGCTTGGCGGCTTTCAGGGCCGCCGACTGATGGCTGATGATCAGTTGCCGATAGGTATTCCTGGCGGCAAAGGCCGGGCCGGGGCGAGCCTGCCGATGGCTTTGCGACAGTCTTTGGGCGGGGAAGTGTATCTGCGTGTGGTGCCTGGCCTGTATTACGAGCGTCTGACCGAATTCGCAGCCACCAGCTTTTTCTCCGAGTCCTGGAGCGTAGGCTCGGAAGCCGACCGCATCGGTTATCGCTTCAAGGGCGGCAGGGCGTTGACGTTCCAGCCCAGGGAGCAGCCTTTCGGGGCAGGCTCCGATCCATCAAATATCGTCGACAGCTGCTACCCGATCGGCTCGATTCAGGTGCCTGCCGGGCTTGAGCCCATTGTCTTGCACCGTGACGCGGTGTCCGGCGGAGGCTACGCGATGATCGGTACGGTGATCAGTGCCGACCTCGACCTGATCGGTCAGATGCAACCCAACCAGAAAGCGCGATTCGTGGCGGTAACGCTGGAGGAGGCTCTAGAAGCGCGAAAGTCGTACAAAAAGAAGCTGGCGTGCCTGAGCAAACTGTTTCCTTCATAGACGCGGTCAAAGAGCCTGCAGTTGCTCAAGCATTTTCGTACGGCACACATCGAGTATTTCGTCTGCCAGTGGCGAGTCGTTAGGGCAACTGCGCGATAGCAGCAGCGCGCCCAGTGCATGGGCAAACATATCGATGGTGTTTGCCCGCGCCTGTTTCCATTCGTTGTCGCCAGGAGACGTGCCTGCCGGAGCCAGGGCGGCAAGCATGCTCTCTATGCCCTCGGCAAAGGTTATCTTGACGTCGTCTGACTGACGTGCAGCATCAGCACTGAGTGCGGCTATCGTGCAGCCTGTGCCTGGGGTATCCCGGTGCTCTCTGGACAGGTAGTACTCGATGAACTGCGCAGGATCGACGTTTTTCGATTGCTCCACGGTGCGCGAGATGGCACAGGCAGCCGATTCGGCCATCAGATCGGACTTGGAGCCGAAATGCTTGTAGAACCCGCCGTGGGTAAAACCCGCTGCGGCCATCAAGTCTGCCACCCCGACACCGTCAAAGCCGTGCTCGCGAAACTGGACGGATGCCGTCTCGACAATATGTGCCCGGTTGGCCTGGGCCTGCGCCTTGGTGACTCTCATGTGAGTTGCCTCTCTTGCCTGCTTGGTTTTTACCCGTCCGGGTTCGGCAGGGTGTGAATATAGCATTGATGCTGACCATCATCAAAATGATTGACAGTTAAGATGCTGATCGTAATCATAACCGCTCAAAGCTGACTGTTAGCTGTCCACCTTGTTTCTCGGCAACAGGATCGCACCATTGGCGATACTCAATCGGCAGGAGCAAAACCATGAAATACAGAACGTTTGGCAAAACCGGGCTCAATGTTTCGCAACTGGCGCTGGGCACAGGAAACTTCGGCACGGGCTGGGGCTACGGCGCAGACCCGGTTGCCAGCAAGGCAATTTTCAACGCCTATGCAGAGGCGGGTGGCAACTTCATCGATACTGCAGACATATACCAGTTCGGTCAGTCCGAAGAGTTACTCGGTACGCTGCTGGAAGGCCGGCGCGATGATTTCGTGCTGGCGACCAAATTTACCAACGGTGCCTCGGCCAATCCCGGCCGACTGGCCATCGGCAACAATCGCAAGGCAATGGTCAGCTCGGTGGAAGCAAGTCTCAAGCGCTTGAAGACGGATCGCATCGACATCTATTGGGCGCACCATCCAGACGCTGTTACACCCATCGAGGAAATTGTCAGAGGGTTTGAAGATCTGGCGCGTGCAGGGAAAATCCTCTACGCAGGCCTGTCCAATTTCCCTGCATGGCGGCTTGCTCGCGCGGTTACGCTGGCCGAAATCAGCCGCGCATTACCCATTGCAGCCGCTCAGTTCGAACATAGCCTGGTGCATCGCGAGCCTGAGGCTGATCTTTTTCAGGCTTCTTACGCGCTTGGCCTTGGCGTCGTCACCTGGTCACCTCTGGGGGGGTGGCATGCTCACCGGCAAATACCGCAAAGGGGAGAGCGGGCGCGCTGAGGGGTTTGGCGGCAAGGTATTCCAGCCTGAGAACTCGGCGCAGCGCACACGGATTCTCGATACTGTTCTGGAGGTTGCCGGTGAGCTTGGCGTAAGCGCGGGTCAGGTTGCCATTGCCTGGGCAGGTTCGCACGGCGCTGTTCCAATCGTCGGGCCTCGTTCGCATGAGCAGATTGCCGATAATCTGGGCGCCTTGTCGCTGACGCTGACTGACGAACAGATTCAACGCCTGGATGCGGTCAGCAGTCTGGATCCCTCCGCTGGGCCAAGGTCGGCGGCTGATTGGTCGGATGAGACTCGTGCAAGGGGAGTGGCCTGATTTGTTATTGGCCTGACTCGGATATTTGTTTATAGCCGCCAAATGAGCGGCTGGAGTCCTTCCAGGCGCAGCGTTGCCGCATGAGCGTGGTGCTTGCGTGTCTTGGCAAAGGCGGTGATCTTCGCCTCGGCGTTGAAAGTGTTAGCGTATTCCCCGCGTTTTTCTTTGTAATGAGAAAGACCAAAATACTCGCAGTCTTGTCTATCCATCGTCCTTGAGCTACGTAGAGTGATGAACGTCATCACCTTCCGTGCGGAGACTGTCAGAAATTTTGTGTTCGGGCATAACATGTAGCTAGAGGTGCATGTATGCCGACCAAAAAGAAGTCCGCCAATGCAACAGCGAGGGAGTTGCCCTCGATTCCCCAAGAGCTGATCGAGCAGTTTGTTAAAGGCCCGATGAGCGCCGAAGCCATTCAAGACGCGTCCATGGCGTTCAAGAAGGCTCTGATCAAGCGTGCGCTAGGCGCCGAGCTGGGTCACCACCTTGGTTATCCTCAGGGCGCGGAGCGCCCTGAGGAGTCGACCAATCAGCGCAATGGCAAAAGCAGCAAGACGGTTCTGACCGACGACGGGCCGCTTCGCCTGGATATCCCCAGAGACCGCGATGGTAGCTTCGCCCCGATCCTGATTCCCAAGCACGAACGACGTTTTACAGGCTTCGACGACAAGATAATTGCCATGTACGCCCGGGGCATGACGGTGCGTGAGATCCGCGCTTTTCTATCTGAGCAGTATGGAACTGACGTGTCCCATGACTTCATCAGCTCAGTCACCGATGCGGTCATGGAAGAGGTGGGCGCTTGGCAGCAACGACCCTTGGAACCGATGTATCCGGTGATCTTCTTCGATGCGTTACGGGTCAAAATCCGGGACGAGGGGTTAGTGTGCAACAAGGCTATTTATCTGGCGCTGGGGGTATTACCTGATGGCACGCGCGACATTCTGGGTATATGGATCGAGAGCACCGAGGGTGCCAAGTTTTGGATGAAGGTGTTCAACGACCTCAAGACTCGTGGCGTTGAAGATGTTCTGATCGCCGTCACGGATGGCCTCAAAGGAATACCGGAGGCGTTGGGGGCGGTTTTTCCTGCCACGACGCTGCAAACCTGCATCGTGCATCTGATCCGCAACAGCTTGGACTATGCCGCTTGGGATAAACGTCGGGCACTGGCCAAAGCACTCAAGCCGATCTACCAGGCGATCAATGCCGATGTGGCTGAGCAAGAGCTTAACGCCTTTGAAGCGGGCCCCTGGGGCAAGCAGTATCCGACTGTAGTTGCTGCATGGCGTCGCGCCTGGGATCGGGTTATACCGTTTTTTGTTTTTCCGGCGGGCATTCGCAAAGTGGTTTACACGACCAATGCCATCGAGAGCATCAATGCCCAGTTACGCAAGATCATCAAGACTCGAGGGCACTTCCCGACCGATGAGGCTGCGACGAAACTGATATGGCTTGGGTTGCGCAACATCACCGCCAACTGGGGTCATGCGGCACACGACTGGAAAGTGGCAATGAATCAATTTGCGATCCTGTACGGAGACCGATTTACCAGACCGAGCTGGTAAAACAAGGGCCTGCCTGACGGCAGGCCCTAACCAGCCCGAACACAAAAAAACTGATACTCCCGCTTCCGGGATCGTTTTATCCATTGTTTTCGCTTCCTCTGCAAGGTGCAAAGGTTATAACGAATGTTGTGACCAGCACGAGCGCTTGTGCACGCCGTCAACCAACCCTCAGGTAGCAGATACACCCGGTATCTGCCACCCGCCCAGGTTTTAAAAAATATTAATCGGATAGCTGACAATGATCCGGTGCTCATCGGCATCACGCTGGCTGGCGAATTCGGTACGAAGTTGTGCATGACGCAGTGCAACGCTGAGGTTTTTCGCCGGGCCGGACTGCACCACGTAACTCAGGGTCACGTTGCGTTCCCATTCCTTCTTGTCGCCGTCGGACGTCTGGATGTTCGAACCGCTTTCATACATGGCCAGGAATTTCAGCCCGGGAACGCCAAGCCTGGCGAAGTCATAGCCGTAACGGACCTGCCAGGTGCGTTCTCCGGCGCGCTGGAACTTGCCGATCATGGATTCGGTCACGAAGTAGGCGGTTGATCCATCGCCCTGATTCAACCATACCGCGTCGCTGTCGCCGGTCACTGCCTGATAACCGGCAGCAAAGGTATGACCGTTGATGAGGTAGGTGAACTGGGCGCTGGACAGGCGGCTGTCGACTTCACCCTTAGTAACGCCGTTGCCGTAATAACCCACCGTGTAGAACGCCGGATCGTGACCGTTTGCACCGTCCGAGCGGTTGTCGAAGTGGCGCAGGTCGGTGCGCAGGGTGCCCGGGCCGAGTTGCATGTCATATTTCAGTCCGAGAAAGTTCTGTTTGTAGAAGTTTTCCAGGTTGCCGTAGTAATACTGCAAGGTCAGGTCTTTGGTCGGTTTGTAATCGACGCCTGCGTAGTAGAACTTGTTGACGAATTCGCCGGTCAGCGGGTTGTTGGCACCGGGAATCGACATGCCCATCTGGTTGGTCGAACCGCGGCCCATGACATGTTCCAGCTGGCCTGCGGTGAAAGTGAACTCCTTCAAGTCGCCAGACTGAATCTGGCCGCCGCGAAAAGTTTGTTGCAGCATGCGATCAGTGGACATGACCACCGGCAGCATCGGCACCAGCGTGCCGTATTTCAACTCGGTTTTTGAAACGCGTGCCTTGAGCGTTGCGCCCAGGCTGCTGAACTCATCGACCGCGCGGCCGTCGCTGTCTGTGGGGAAGATATTGCCGTTGAACGCCGTGCTTTGCGGGTTGTAATGGCGGCCCTTGCCCGAGTCCAGGCGGATGCCCAACTGGCCCAGCGCATCGACACCAAAGCCGACGGTGCCGGGAGTGTAGCCGGACTGGTAGTTGAGCATGAAGCCCTGGCCCCACTCCTGCGTGTAGTTCGGGTCGGCAGCACCGCTGCGGTTGTCTGCGTTGCTGAAGAAGTTGCGCGCCAGAATGCTGGCCTTGCTGTCTTCCAGAAAACCTTCGCCAAAGCTCTGCTGCGCGATCAGCAGGCCACAAAAGCCCGCAACGAAAGGGGTGGCGCGATTGATACGCTCCATCGGGTTCATCCTCATGCTGTCATTAAGTGTTGTGAGAGGCAGGGTCGGGCGGCAGTCAGGTTTCTTGTTGTTTTAAGAGGCGTGTTTTGCAGCTGAATCCGTTTCAGGTGTCGTTGTGCGAGGCGCTTGATACAGCGCGACGCGAGGTAAACGGGAAAGAACCACCAGTGCAAGTACGCCCAGTGCGGCGCAGATCAACAGCCCCGTACCGACTGCATGGGCGAGGGCAGTGCGAGCCAGCTGCAACGTGGTGTCGATATCTGTGGGCGTGTGCTGCAGCAGGACCTGAGGGTCGGTCAGACGCGCTATTGCCTGCATCTGGCCTGCCGAGGCCAGCGCATGTTGCAGATTGGCGACGTACAGCAACTTGACCAGCACACCCATTGCCGCGGTGCCCAGCAAGCCGCCAACCAGTCGCAACGATTGAGTGAGTGCTGTGGCGATACCGAGAAACTGCCGCTCGGCAAGCGTCTGGGTGAATACAGTGAGGTTGAGCAGAATGAACCCCAGACCCAGCCCCGCCAGCAGAATCAGTCCCAGCAAGGTCGTGAACCCGGCGTGCAGTCCGACCAGTGCCAAGGCGATGCAGGCAATCGACAGGGCAACGAATCCGCCAATCGGTAACCAGTTGGGGTTTGCCAGACGCGTGACGATGCGACTGTTGACGATTGCGCCCAAAGTGATACTCAGGGCCAGCGGTGTGAGCAGCAGCCCGGCGTCCTGCGGCGAGTAGCCGTAGCTGCCCTGCAACAGCAGAGGCAGGTAAAACAGCAGGGTGAACATGATCGCACCGGCCAGCAGCGACATGATGAACAGCAGGCGGATGCTGCGATTGGCAAACAGCCCGGCGGGCAGCAAGGCGAACGCGCAACGGCGCTCTCTGAACCAAAGTCCGGTCAAGGCAATAACAGTGATAGCGCCGCACAGCAGGCTGATCGCCAGAGAGCGCTGACCGAGCCATTCAACGAACAATTGCAGGCTGCCCAGGCTCAGGACAATCAACACTGCGCCGATCCAGTCGAGCCTGATCGCACCGGCTGTTGGCGGGCGATACCAGGGTAAAAAGCGCCAGGCAAAAAACAACGCAATCACGCCCAGCGGCAGGTTCAGCCAGAACACCGAACGCCAGCCGAACTCGCCGGACAGGTAACCGCCCAACCCTGGGCCGATGGCATTGACCACGCTGAACATCGCACTCAGCAGAACCTGCCAGCGCAGTCGCTGACGGGGGTCGGGAAACAGCTCCGGCACACAGGCAAATGCCGTACCGATCAGCATCCCGCCACCGACGCCTTGCAGGGCCCGGCCAATGACCAGCACCAGCATGCTGTCGGCCAGCGCGCAGACCACCGAAGCAACGGTGAAAATGACCGTAGCGGCCAGCACGAACGGTTTACGCCCGTAGAAATCGCCCAGTCGGCCAAAGATCGGAATGGTCACAATGGACGCCAGCAGGTAGCCGGTGGCGACCCAGGCATACAGCTCGAAACCATCGAGTTCCGCGACGATGCTTGGCAATGCGTTGCCGATCACTGTCTGGTCGAGTGCGGACAGCATCAGCACCAGGGAAATGCCGAGCATGGCCAGCAGGGCCTGTTTGAAGGTCAGGGCCGGGTGGCTCGGCGTGGTCATGGCCAGGCGCTCAGCGCAACGCAGCGACAGCAGTCGCAATGCGTGTGCAACCGGTTTCAAGGGTTTCGAGGGCCGTCGCCGTAGACATCCGGAAGAACGGTGCCAGGCCATAAGCGGTGCCTGCTACAACCGCAACACCCTGACTTTCCAGCAGGTACAGAACCACATCGGTGTCGGCTTCCAGTACCGAGCCTGACGGGGTGGTTTTGCCGATCAGCGCTGCGCAATTGACGTAGAGATAAAACGCGCCTTGTGGCTGGATGCAACTCAGGCCGTCAATTGCGTTGATCAACTCCAGGCAGCGGTCGCGGCGCTGTTTGTAGACCTTGACGCTCTCGCCGACAAACGACTGGTCGCCATTGAGGGCCGCCACTGCGGCGGCCTGGCTCACCGAGCAGGCGTTGCTGGTGGATTGCGATTGCAGGGTAGCCATCGCGTTGATGATATCGCTGGGGCCTGCGGCATAGCCGATGCGCCAACCGGTCATGGCGTAGGTTTTTGATACACCATTGATGATCAGCACACGCTCGCGCAGGGCGGGTTCGACAGTCAGCAGATGGCTGAGCGGGGTGTCGTCATAGCGAATGTGTTCGTAAATATCATCGGTCATGACCAGCACGTCCGGGTAGTCGAGCAGCACGTCAGCCAGTGCCCGCCATTCAGTTGCGCTGTAGGTCGCGCCGCTCGGATTGCTCGGCGAATTGAGCAGCAGCCAGCGGGTACGCGGCGTGATTGCGTGGCGTAGTTGCTCGGCGGTGAGCTTGAACTGATTGTCTTCGGGGCACGGTAAGGTCACCGGGCGACCATCGCAGGCCAGCACCATGTCCGGGTACGACACCCAGTACGGCGCGGGGATCAGCACTTCGTCGTCAATGCCCAGGGTCGCTGCGAAGGCATTGAAGATCGCAGCCTTGGCACCGCTGGTGACTACGATCTGGCCGGGGGCGTAGCTCAGGCCGTTTTCGCGCTGGAGTTTGGCGGCAATCGCGTCGCGCAGCGCTGCAGTACCCGCATTGAGCGTGTAGCGGGTTTCACCGTTTTCGATGGCGGCAGAGGCGGCCTGACGAATGTGGGCAGGCGTATCGAAGTCGGGTTCGCCAACCACCAGATTGATGATCGACTTGCCTGCGCGCCGCAGTTCATTGGCCCGATCGGCAGCAGCGCTGCTGGGCGATGGTTTGATGCGGAGCACGCGGGCAGCGATGCGAGATGCGGTCACGTTGGCATTCCTCGTTGATGGCCTTGACGGGGAATACGTTACGAGCCTGCAGACGGCAGGCCATAAGACGAGTTTGTTCTGGGTTGATAGGCAGCGCTTATGACCGCAGATGAACCAATGCTGCACCAAAAGCGGGCGAGCAATGCCTGCGGGGGCATCCATGCGTTGCAAACACGCTCGGCGGTTGCTGACATAGCAATTGCTTATGTCTGGTTTTTTCAGAGCTGGCCTGTGTCTTGCTGAGGCATCGGGGTCGTGACTCTGGAGTGCAGCACCTTGAACCTTCGCCGCTTGAAATACTTTGTGAAAATTGTCGACATCGGCAGCCTGACCCAAGCCGCCGATGTACTGCACATCGCACAACCTGCGTTAAGCCAGCAATTGGTGACGCTGGAAGCCGAGTTGCAGCAGCAGTTGCTGATCCGCACCAAGCGCGGCGTTACCCCGACCGAGGCGGGCAAGGTTTTGTACGGCCATGCTCAGGTCATACTGCGTCAGTGTGAGCAGGCGCAAAGTGATGTCAACGCCAGCGGCCTGGCGTTGTCGGGGCCGGTGTCGGTAGGGCTGGCCCCGGGCACTGCTGCGTCAACCTTGTCGCTGCCGTTGCTGAAACGGGTGCGCGAGCGTCATCCGGGTATCCTGCTGTACCTCAACGAGAACTTTGGCACCACGCTGAGCGAACTGATCATGAACGGGCGCATGGACATGGCCGTTCTTTATGGCGGACGTGAGGTGCATGGCCTGAGTTTTGTGCAATTGATTCGCGAGCAACTGTATCTGGTCAGCGCCCAGGACACGCTTCAGGGCTGCGAGGAAATAGCCCTCGCCGAGCTGGCCGATATCGACCTGCTGTTACCGCGCACCTACAACACCATCCGCCGTCTGGTGGATGAGGCATTTGTGCGCATCGAGCGCAGTGCCCGGGTGGTGGCAGAAGTCGAATCATCGACGACTCTGGCTGCCGCAGTAGCGGATCGATTCGGCTCGACCATTCTTCCCGAGTCTGCTGCGCGGGTGCTGGCCGATACGCATGCGGTCAATCTGAGCCGGATCGTCGAACCCGAGATCGAAGCGCCGCTGGCCCTGTGCCTGTCAGGCCACTTGCCGCTTTCGGTTCCGGCCCAGGCGGTCAAGGCCATCCTACTGGAACTGGTCGCAGAGATGCGCGGCAATCGCCGTACAGAGTAACCCCGGCGTCATAAGGGGCGCTTATCACCCCACAGTCAAACCGTCTTGGCGGTCAAAAATCGCTCTCGTTACATTGCCCTCAGCCACATTTCTTTTGCCAGGCAAGGGCTCTTGCATGAAACCGGAACGTATCAAAGCACTTATCGACCTGATGGCCGAATCGGACCTGAGTGAACTCAGCCTGTCTGAAGGCGATACGCAGTTGCGCTTGCTGCGTGAGTCGGTCGAGGCCGCCAGCGGCATCAGTCCATCTGCATCAACGTCGCTGAAAGCGCCTGCAACCGATGCTGCTGCTTCCTCTCAGGCAACTGCAACTGCCAATGCGCAAGAGGCTCAGGCCTGCGCCTCGCTGTATGGGGTCTTGCACCTGACCCCGGCGCCCGACCAGCCGCCCTTCGTTGAAGTCGGCACGTCAGTCGAAGTGGGACAGACCCTGGCAGTGGTTGAAGCCATGAAGATGTTTCATCCGGTGACGGCTGAAAAGGCAGGGGTCGTGACCGCCATTCTGGTTGCCAACGGCGAAGAGGTTCAGGCCGGACAAGCGCTTTTCAGCATCGGTTGAAGGTCTTGGGTGGCCGTGCGGCTGCCTTCCGGGTTCACAGATCAGGGGTTTTTGATGTTCGATAAAGTGTTGATCGCCAACCGCGGCGAAATTGCCCTGTGCATCCAGCGCGCCTGCAAAGGCCTGGGCCTGAGTACGGTTGCGGTCTATTCCGAAGCGGATCGCGATGCCAGCTATGTACGGCAGGCCGATGAGTCACTGTGCATAGGCCCGGCCGCGCCGGGGCAGAGTTATCTGAATCAGGCTGCCGTGCTTTACGCTGCGCAGTTGACCGGTGCTCAGGCGATCCATCCCGGTTACGGGTTTCTGTCTGAAAACGCCGCGTTCGCTGAGCGCATCGAACAGGCTGGCCTGACGTTCATCGGCCCCAGTGCCGCCTGCATTCGGGTGATGGGCGACAAGGTCGCGGCCAAGCGGGCAATGCGTGAGGCTGGCGTGCCGTGCGTGCCAGGCCCGGACACCAGCATGCCTGCCGATCCGCTAGGTATCCTGAAAATTGCCCGTGACATTGGTTACCCGGTCATCGTCAAGGCCGCTGGTGGTGGCGGCGGGCGGGGCATGCGCGTGGTTCAGGAAGAGCAGCAATTGCTTGATGCAATTGCGCTGACCGGCGAAGAAGCCCGCCGTGCCTTCGGCAATCCCGAGTTGTATATCGAGAAGTTTCTGGGCCAGCCGCGCCATGTCGAGATTCAGGTGCTGTGCGATGCCTATGGCAATGCTGTCTGGCTTGGCTCGCGGGATTGCTCGATGCAGCGCCGCCACCAGAAGGTGCTTGAAGAGGCTCCTGCACCGGGCATCGACCCGGAATTGATGGCCAGGGTGGGCGAACGTTGCGCACTGGCCTGCCGGCAGATCGGTTACCAGGGCGTAGGCACGTTCGAATTCCTGTTTGAAAACGATGAGTTCTATTTCATCGAAATGAATACTCGCCTGCAGGTCGAGCACCCGGTCACGGAAATGACTTCCGGCATCGACATCGTTCAGCAGCAGATTCGCATGGCGATGGGCGAGCGCCTGAGTTTCAGCCAGGCCGACGTCAGCGTGTCGGGCCATTCTCTGGAATGCCGGATCAACGCCGAGGACCCGCGCAGCTTCATGCCTACGCCGGGGCAAGTCACCCGCTGGGAGATTCCTGGTGGTTTTGGCGTACGGGTCGACTCGCATGTGAGCCACGGTTATCGCGTTCCGCCTTATTACGATTCGATGGTGGCGAAGGTCATCACTCACGGTGCCAGTCGCGATGAGGCCCTGGCACGTATGCGCCTGGCGCTGAGCGAAATGCACGTTGAGGGAATCTCTACCAACATCGCGCTGCATCGCGACATTTTGCAGGACCCGGTGTTCTGCAAGGGTGGCATGGACATTCACCACCTGGAGCGCTGGTTACAGACAAGGAGCCACCCATGACCCTCCAGCAGTTGCCGCCACGAATCACTTTGCTGGGAACCACCGCCTTGCTGTTCGAAGCACCCGGCGAGCTTGAGCTGGCAGCGCAGCAACGCATATGGGCGCTGGCCAGCCTGAGCAAGGACTGGCCGCAGGTGCGCGAATCGGTGCCGGGCATGAACAACCTGATGCTGACCTTCGCAGCGCCGCCACGCGACCTGACCGGCTTGAAAACCCGCTTGCTGGAGGCCTGGGAGCAATGCCAGCCGCTGCCGTTGCAAGGCCGGATCATCGAGTTGCCGGTGGTGTATGGCGGTGACGGCGGACCGCACATGGCCGATGTCATCGCCCATACCGGACTGGATATCGAGACCATCGCCAATCTGCACTGCGAACCGCTTTACCCGGTGTACGCCTTGGGCAGCCACCCCGGTTATTGCTATCTGGGCGGCATGGATCAGCGTCTGGCGACGCCTCGGCGCAAAGTGCCGGTACTCGATATCGGTGCCGGCTCGGTTTCCATCGGCGGCGTGCAGACGGGTATCTCCGCTTCAGCCGGCCCCAGTGGCTGGAACACGATAGGGCGCACGGAAATGGTGTTTTTCGACGCTGATCAGAACCCTCCGGCGCTGATGCAGCCCGGCGATCAACTGCGCTTGCGTATCGAGAGGATCATTCGATGATCGAAGTTATCAGCGCCACCGCACTGGCGACGGTCCAGGATCTGGGTCGGCATGGCAGCCTGGGCTACGGCGTCGGCACCTCCGGCGCAATGGACACTCTGTCGTTGCAGCTCGGCAATTTGTTGCTGGGCAACGACGAAGACGCGGCAGGCATCGAGATTCCACTGTTCCCGTTCGAAGTGCGTTTTGTCGAGGACTGCACTTTTGCTATCACCGGTGCTGCCTGTTCTGCACGGCTGGATGGCGAGCGACTGCCGGGTAACTGGGTCGCTCAGGCGCGCAAGAATCAGGTGTTGAAGCTGAGTTACCCAACGACGGGCAGTCGCGCCTATTTATGCCTGGCGGGCGGTGTGGATGTGCCGCAGGTTCTGGGCTCGCGCAGCACGCAATTGCGCGGTGCATTTGGTGGCTGGCAGGGCCGCGCCTTGCAGCAGGGCGATCTGATTCCCGCCGGTGCGGCTAATCAACCGCGCGCTGGTGATTTTGGTCTGCAATCTGCTGCGGCGGCCTTGCCGTTGATTATCGACGAGCTACCGGCCATACGCGTACTGCCTGCCGCCGAGTTCGACTGCTTCAGCGTTGAAGCCCAACAAACATTTTTTGCCGGCGAGTGGAAAATCACCACGCAAAGCAATCGCTATGGTTATCGCATGGAAGGTACGCCCCTATTGCCAAGGGAGGCGCTGGAAATTCGCTCTCACGGCATTGTGCCCGGGGTGATTCAGGTGCCCCACGGCGGCCAGCCGATTGTGCAAATGCGCGATGCCCAGCCCAGCGGCGGCTATCCAAAGTTTGCGACGGTTATCGAAGCCGACCTGTGGCGTCTCGGTCAGGCCCCCATCGGCAGCAAGGTGCGCTTCGTGCAATGCAGCTACGAGGAGGCCGTCGAGGCACTGGACACCAATCACGCCTTCATCGAAGACGCCCGGCGCTTGCTTGCGCTGCGCGGCCTGCAAGGACATCGCTGATGAACATCAATGAAATTCGCCAACTGGCAGGCTGGATTCGTGATGCCGGGCTCACGGTTCTTGAACTGAAACGACCAGGGTTCGAGTTGTTGATCCGACGCGGTGTACGTGCGGATAACCCTGCATCGCGACCTGACGTGGACGTCGCAGTCGAACAGCCGCCAGCCATTGCGCTTGTAATAGCTGCGGATAACCCCGGCGTTTTTGTATCGAGACACCCCGACGAAAAAAACAGCTACGTAAAACCCGGCGACACCGTTGCAGTCGGGCAGTTGCTGGGCCTGTTGCGCATCGGCCTGCTTTATCTGCCGGTGCGCAGCCAGCAGGCAGGGCGTGTGACGCGTTTTCTGGCTGCCGAGCATGAACGGGTCGGTTACGGCCAGCCGCTGATTGAACTGGAGGAGTGACACGATGCGCATTGATCTGAACGCTGATCTGGGTGAGGGCTTCGGCCCCTGGACCATGGGTGAGGATGAGGCACTGATGCAACTGATCTCCTCGGCCAACGTGGCCTGTGGTTTTCATGCCGGTGATCCATTGATAATGAATAACACCGTGCACCGCGCCAAAGCGCTGGGCATCGATCTCGGCGCACATGTCGGTTTTCCTGATCTGCAGGGGTTCGGGCGGCGCAGAATCAACATCGAACTCAACGAGTTGTGCAGCATGGTGGTGTATCAGCTGGGCGCTCTGGCAGGCATTGCAGCCGCTGCCGGTTACCGCGTGACGCACATGAGCTTCCACGGCGCGCTGGGTAATATGGCCGCGGCCGATGCCGAACTGGCCAGGCCGCTGGTCAAGGCGGTCGCCAGTTTCGATGCGCACATGATCATCAGTTCATCCAGCAGCGCGGCCATCGAACAGGCCGCCGAAGCGTGCGGCCTGAGAGTCGCGACCACGTTTCTGGCCGACCGTGCCTACGACGAAAACTGCCTGCTGGTGCCGCGTGGCATTGCCGGGGCGGTGATCAAGGACCCACAGCAGGTCCGCGCCAGGGTTGCGCAACTGTTGCAGGACGGTACGGTTACGACCCTGAGCGGCAAGCGCGTGGCGGTCAATGCCCAATCAATCCTGTTGCATGGCGACACGCCGGGGGCGGTGGAGCTGGCGCGCAGCATTCGCCAGAGCATCGAAGAGCAGGGCGGTGTCATCACCCCGGTTTCACAGCTGCTCGGGTCATAAGCGCAGCTTATTGCCACACAACCATTGTGTCTTGGTCGCTGCCCATGACGCTCGTTAAAGTCCAGTACAAGGCGATCAGCATTAACAGCCAAGCGGCTGATCGACGCTTATTCAAGGAAACCCCGACATGCCTTTTTCCGATTACAAAACTGCGCTGGTGACCGGCGCTTCTTCCGGCATTGGCGAAGCCGTCGTCGAACGGCTGTGTGCTGAAGGTCTGCAGGTTCATGCGCTGGCGCGCAGTGCAGACAAGCTGGCGGCACTGGCGCAGCGCACCGGCTGCATCGCGCATGCTATCGACGTAACTGATCTGGCCGGTCTGACGGCACTGTTCCAGGCCCATCAGTTCGATGTTGTGGTCAACAATGCCGGAGTCGACCGGCCCGGTTCGCTGCTCAAGGCAGACGCAGAAGGGATTGATCTGCTGGTCGATGTGAACCTGCGCGCGGTATTGCAGATCGCCAGGCTTTCGTTGCCGGGTATGGTCGAGCGTGACAGCGGGCACATCATCAACATCAGCTCGATTGCCGCCGCCTACAACTTCGGCGGCAACTCGACGTACCACGCCACCAAGGCTGCCGTGAGCATGCTTTCTCGCCAGCTACGTATCGATGCGTTCGGCAAGCGCGTGCGGGTGACGGAAATCTGCCCCGGGCGTGTGGCCACGGACATTTTTGCCCATGTGCATGGCGATTCCGAGGAAGTGCGCAAACGCTTCATCGAGGGCTATGAGCTGCCTGTGGCCAAGGACATTGCCGATGCAATCGCCTACGTGATCGCTGCGCCCATCGCGGTCAACATCGGCCATATGGAAATCACCCCGACGCTACAGGTACCCGGCGGGCTGTCGACCGCGCGCCCGCAGGACTATGAAGGCTGAGGCTGCGCCTCGCTGCAAGCGCTGTACCCATCACGAGAGCGGCACCAGCCGCCATGCGACACCCGCGCCAGTACCCCTGGCGCCTTGCTTCTGCCCTGGCTGAATGTCAATGGGAACAACCATGACGAGTAAATTCGATCTTTCGGCGATCCTGCAGGGCGAGTATGCCGAGCTGATCGTCAAGGGCATAGAGACAACCCTGCAACTGGCGTTCGTTGCCTGGTGCATGGCAATGGCCGTGGCCCTGCTGCTGGTGTCGATTCGCCTGACCGGCAACAAATACGCCGAGCGTCTGGTGGCGGGCTATGTGTCCTACCACCGCAACGTGCCGACACTGGTGCAACTGATGCTCTGGTATTTCGGTATTCCGACGTTGCTCACCGAAAGCACGCAGCTCTGGCTGGCCAACTACAGCACCGAGTACCTGTTTTCGGTGATCGCGCTGGGGCTGTGCCAGGCGGCTTACTTCAGTGAGGACATCCGCAGCGGCTTGCGCGCCATTCCGGCCGGGCAAGTCGAAGCATCGCGCGCATTGGGCCTGGGTTATGTGCGTTCGATGCGTTACGTGATCCTGCCGCAAGGCGTTCGCAACTGCCTGCCGTCATTGATCAATCACACGGTGCTGCTGTTCAAGAATACCAGCCTGGTCATGGCCATCGGCGTCGTCGAGCTGACCTATGCCACTCGCGAGGTCGAGAACTACACCTTTCGCACCTTCGAGGCGTATCTGGTCGCAACCGTGGTCTACCTGGCCATTTCACTGATGCTGATGGGCCTGGGTGCGTTGCTGGCCCGGCATTTCAGCAAAGCCATGGCGAGGTAGGCGGCGATGTTCGATGTGTTCACGATTGTTCGCGATAACTGGACCTTGCTGCTGGTCGGCCAATACCCTCACGGCCCGATGGGTGGGCTGGTTTCAACGCTGATTCTGGCTGCGCTGGCGCTTTTGCTGGCGTTCCCGCTAGGGCTGCTACTGTCGCTGGCACGGGTCTCGCCGTGGCACTGGCTGCGTTACCCGGCCACGGTCTGGGTCTATGTGATGCGCGGCATTCCGCTGCTGATGGTGATTTTCTGGACTTACTTTCTGGTCCCGCTGCTGATCGGTCATAACATCACCGGCTTCACCACCATGCTCTGCACGCTGGTGGTCTATCAGAGCGCCTACCTGTGCGAAATCATCCGCGGTGCCATTCAGGCGCTGCCGGCTGGTCAGTACGAAGCATCACGCGCGCTGGGCATGGGCTACATGCGCACCACGGTCTGGGTGATTCTGCCGCAAGCGCTGTACAACGCATTGCCAAGCCTGATCAGCCAGTTCATTTCGATCATCAAGGAAACGTCGCTGGGCTACGTGATCAACGTCCAGGAAGTGACCTTCGCCGCCAATCAGATCAACAACCAGCTGCTGACCAAGCCGTTTCAGGTGTTCTTCATTCTGGCGATCACCTACAACGTGCTGTGCTACGGCCTGACCCGGCTGGCCGCAGTGGTGGAACGGCGAATTGCCCGCAAACGGGAGGGCAGCGTGTCGCCTGCACCTGTTCCCCGGCCTTTGACTACCGATAATTGAGGGTTGCCCAATGCATCCGATGATCATGTTTTCCAGGATCAATAAGTGGTATGGCGAGTACCAGGCCCTGACCGATATCACCGCTGAAGTGCAGCGCGGCGAAGTGGTGGTGCTGTGCGGGCCCTCGGGTTCGGGCAAGTCGACACTGATCCGCACCGTCAACCGTCTTGAAGATGTTCAGCAGGGCCAGATTCTGTTTGACGGCCACGACGTGAACGGCACCGACGCCAACGTCAATCGCTTGCGCAGTCGGGTGGGTTTTGTATTCCAGAGCTTCAATCTGTTCCCGCATCTGTCGGTGCTAGACAACATCATCCTGACCCCGACCAAAGTGCGCGGCCTGAAAAACAGTGAGGCGCGCGCCAGGGCCATGGAACTGCTGGATCGGGTGGGGCTGGCACACAAGGCCGGCGCTTACCCGGCGCAGTTGTCCGGCGGCCAGCAGCAGCGCGTGGCGATTGCCCGGGCGCTGGCCATGGAACCGCCCGTGATGCTCTTTGACGAGCCCACCAGCGCACTCGACCCGGAAATGGTCGGCGAGGTGCTCAGCGTCATGAAAGGCCTGGCCAAAGAGGGCATGACCATGATGTGCGTCACCCACGAGATGAATTTTGCCCGTGAAGTGGCCGACACCATCTGGTTCATGGATGCGGGGCAGATCCTTGAAAAATCCAGTCCTGAGGCTTTCTTTCAGCAGCCGGACCACCCGCGTGCCCAACGCTTCATTTCCGACCTGCGCAGCCATTGAGCACAGGCCCTTGTTTCAGCAATCCCTCCATTTATTTCCAGGAGTCTCACCATGCGTATGAAGTCTTTGCTGGTTGCACTGGCATTGTCGCCATTGGCTGTTTCGTTTGCTCACGCTGATCAGCTCAGTGATGTGATGAGCAAGAAAAGCCTGAGTTGCGGCGTCTATGCTGACGTCCCGCCGTTTTCGGCACCGGACCCGAAAACCCGTGAACTGGTAGGCATGGATGTTGACCTCTGCAAGGCGCTGGCCAAACATATGGGCGTCGAGCTGGAGCTCAAGCCGCTGTCGGTCGAAGCGCGCATTCCTGAAGTCAAAATGGGCCGCGTTGACGTGATTTTTGCCAATCTGGCCTACACCAAGAGTCGCGCCGACCAGATCCAGTTCAGCGATCCGTACTACATCGCCAAGGAAACGCTGGTAGTGCGCGCCGCCAATGCCGATCAACCGAAATCCTTTTTCAAAGGCAAACGCATCAGCTCGACCAAAGGCTCTACGTCCGAACAGTCGATTCGGCTGGCTGATGCCACGCCTGTGACCTTCCAGGACACCGGTTCTGCCTACATGGCGCTGCAACAGAACAAGGTGGTGGGCCTGGTGACCAACACCATGACCGCGATCAAGCTGGTCGGGCAGGCCAAGACCAGTGGTGTGGAGCTTGCAATCGCCAAGGAGCCGATGGCGCTGGAGCCTATCGGTGCCGGTATGCGTCAGGGCGAGCCGGCATTTCTGGCCAAGGTCAACGAATCGCTGCGTGCGATGGAAGCAGCAGGTGAAATCGACGCGATCTGGGCGCAGTGGATCGGCCCGAATACCGAATACAAAATGGTTCGTGAAGACAAGGTGCAAAGCCTCAGTGAATTGAAGTTCGACCCGCTGCCTTGATCAAATCTTGATATTTCCTTGAGGGTTTATTGATAGTCGACGTTCAGAGTTCTGCCGACAGTATTAACCGTCGGCATGACCCCGTGTGGGCGCCTCAGAGGAAAAAATGTCTGATCGCTCAGGTTCCGTTTCTGCATCGACAATTGGCGCTTCAATCACTGGAAAAAGGCGATTCGGTGCCTCGCCGGTATGGCTGATTCCGGTGATTGCTGCCCTGGTATGCGTATCGCTGCTGATTAGCAGCTCACTGTCGAAAGGGCCGAGAATTTTTATCAGTTTTCAAAGCGCCGAAGGGCTTGAAGCCCACAAGACCAGAGTCAAGGTCAAAAATGTCGTGATCGGCGAGGTGTCGGCCGTCACCCTGAGCAAAGACCGTACCGGTGTTGTGGCGACAGTGGATCTGAATGCCGACGCCCGTGCCTTCACTGCCGAGGATTCCATGTTCTGGGTGGTGCGCCCGCGTATCGGGGCCAAGGGCGTGTCCGGCGTGGATACCCTGCTTTCCGGGCCGTATATCGCGGCAGACAGCGGGACGTCCGAGCACCCGAAAAAACACTTTATTGGTCAGGAAAGCCCACCACCCCTTACGTTTGGCGCAAAAGGCACACGTTTTACCCTGCACGCCGAGGACATGGGCTCACTCGATGTCGGTTCTCCTGTCTATTATCGGCGCATTCAAGTCGGTCAAGTGGTTGCCTGTCATTTGTCCGAGGATGGCAAAGGTGTGGATGCGGAAATTTTCATCAATGCCCCCAACGACAGGTTTGTGACCACCGATACACGGTTCTGGAACGCCAGCGGTATTGGCCTGACGGTTGATGCTGATGGGCTGAAGATAAAGACTGAATCGGTTTCGACGTTACTGGCCGGAGGTGTGGCCTTCGTTGAGCCAGGATACGGTTCGAGCTCGCCAAGGGCTGCAGAGCATGCACGTTTCAAGCTGTTCGAGGATCAGCAAAAGGCGCTGTCACCGCCTGATGGCGAGCCGGGTTATATCCGCATGATGTTCAGGCAGTCCTTGCGTGGCCTTGAAGTCAATTCGCCCGTCGAGTTCATGGGCATAAATCTGGGGCGAGTGATCTCCGTCGATCTTGACTACGATGCGGCCAACAAGTCTTTTTCCAGCATTGTGGGGGCGGTGATCTACCCGGAACGCCTTGGGCAGGCCAACGAAAAGATCGTAGAGACATTGGGTACACCCGACGATTCGCGTACCGCGCAGTTGATCGCCGACTTCGTCAAACAGGGCCTGCGCGCACAGCCTCGCAGTGCGAGTCTGCTGACCGGCCAGCTTTATATTTCTCTGGAGTTCTTTGCCAACGCTGCGCCGGTTCAATTCGATGTCAACGCACGGCCGCTGATAATCCCCACCGTACCGGGAGAGCTGGAGAAAATGCAGGAGCAGGTACAGCTGATCGTTGAAAAGGTCAGCAAATTGCCGATGCAGGAGATCGCCGGCAATCTGAATGGCAGCCTTGACGAAGCGCACAAGACGTTCAAGCTGTTCAACGCAGACGTGATGCCCGAACTTCACACTGTTCTGGGGCAGTCCCGAAGCACGATGGAGATAGCCGGGGCGGCTCTTGCAGAAGACTCGCCGGTACGTCAGCAGGTCAGCCGGACAATGGATGAGGTTCAACGTACGGCCCGCTCGGTGCGGGTCCTGACCGATTATATAAGCCGCAACCCCGAAGCTTTGATCCGTGGTCGCACCCGGCAGGATGTGCCGAGTGTCTACCCGCAGGCCAATTCTGCGCCAAGGCCTGACTGACGCTGCCCGGACGTACTCAGTATCTTGGTTTTACAGCTCTCCATTGCGGCTGGTACTTCTGCATCTGCTTCACATCATCGCGCTGACGAATGCCACAGCTGTGGTACTGATCGTTGAGCTTGCCGAGCTGGTCGTAATCCAGCTCAAGGCCAAGGCCCGGCGCGCGGGTGATGCTGACGCAGCCGTCGACAATCGGCAGCTTGCCGCCCTTGATGACTTCCTCGTCCGGTTCCTGCCACGGGTAGTGCGTGTCGCAGGCGTAGTCCAGATTGGGCACGGACGCAGCGACGTGGGCCATGGCCATGAGGCTGATCCCCAAATGCGAGTTGGAGTGCATCGACACACCGAGGCCGAAGGTGTCGCACATCTTCGCCAGCGCCTGGGTGTCGCGCAGGCCGCCCCAGTAATGGTGGTCGGCGAGTACGATCTGCACGCTGTCGAGGGCCACGCTGCGTCGGAATTCATCGAAATCGGTCACGACCATGTTGGTCGCCAGTGGCAGGCCAGTGCGCTTGTGCAATTCCGACATGCCATCCAGACCAGGGGTCGGGTCTTCGTAGTACTGCAGGTCATCGCCCAGCAGCTCGGCCATGCGAATCGAGGTTTCCAGCGACCAGTTGCCGTTGGGGTCGATGCGCAGCGGGTAGCCGGGGAAGGCTTTTTTCAATGCCTTGATGCAGGACACCTCATGTTCCGGCTCCAGCGCACCGGCCTTGAGCTTGATGCTTTTGAACCCGTAGGCTTCGATCATGCGCCGTGCCTGGGCGACGATCTGTTCTTCGCTGAGCGCTTCACCCCAGCTGTCGGGTGCGTAAGGCGCATCGGCATGCTGCGCGTATTTGAAGAACAGGTAGGCGCTGAAGGGTATCTGGTCACGAATGGCACCGCCGAGCAGGTCCACCAACGGCAGGCTCATGGAACGTGCCTGCAGGTCCAGAAACGCCACCTCGAATGCTGAATAAGCGTTGCTTACCGCCTTGCTGGCGTGCGAACCCGGTGCCAGTTCAGCACCGGCCAGGCTGGCAGGTTTGTGTGCCGCAACCGTCGCCTGAACGATGCTGCGCAGTTGATTGAGGTTGAACGGGTCGAGCCCGATCAACTGGTTCTGCACCTGTTGCTGAATGGCCAGCGCCGGGGCGTCGCCATAGCTTTCGCCGAGGCCGATGTAACCGTTGTCGCTTTCCACTTCGATGATCGAGCGCAGTGCGAAAGGTTCATGGATGCCACTGGCGTTGAGCAGCGGCGGATCGCGAAAGGCGATAGGGGTTACGGTCACGCGTATGATTTTCAAAGGGCGGTCTCCCGGTGATCAGGGTTTGAGGCTGGAAGGGGTGCCAGGTACGACGGCGCGGTGGGATTTGGCTGGCTCATCTCTGGACGGGCGGCGCAGGTCACCACGCGGGGTGGTGCGGGCAAAGAAAATCACGACGGCAGCGAGCAACGAGGTGGCAGCCAGTCCATAAAGACCACCCTGAATCGAACCGGTGGTCTGCTCCAGAAAACCGAACGTAGTGGGAGCAACGAAACCGCCCAGGTTGCCGATGGAGTTGATCAGCGCAATGACCGCTGCGGCAATGCGCGCCTCCAGATAGCCCTGAGGGATCGGCCAGAACAGTGCAGACGCGGCCTTGAAACCGATTGCCGCGAAACAGATGGCAACAAAAGCAAACACCGGACCACCAATGGTGGACATGAACATGCCGAAGGCGGCGATCACCAGCGTGACGGCGACCCAGGCCTGTTGGTGCTTGAAGCGTGCCGCCAGTGCGGCAAAGCCATACATGGCCACAATCGAGATGATCCATGGCACCGAGTTGAACAGCCCGACCTCAAAGTCGCTGAAACTGCCCATCTTGCGGATCATGCTTGGCAGCCAGAAGGTAGCCCCGTAAATGGTCAGCGCCACCGAAAAGTAGATGAAGCAGAACAGCAGGATCTGCCGGTCTGCCAGCAAGCGAAACACCGATGGCCTGACGGTCTGAGTTGCTTCGCGCAGACGTTGCTCTTCGGCTATGGCGGTGCTGAGTGCGGTTTTTTCTTCATCGCTGAGCCAGGTGGCTTGATGCGGGTGTGATTGCAGCCAGAACCAGACGAATCCGCACAGCACTATGGAAGCGAAACCCTCGATCAGGAACATCCACTGCCAGCCGTGCAGACTCAGGCCCTCGATGCCCAGGAGCGCACCGGATACCGGGCCGGAAATTACCGAAGCGATTGCCGAGCCACTGAGAAACAGCGCCATGGCCTTGCCGCGATCGCTGGAAGGCAACCATTGGGTGAAGTAATAGATGATGCCGGGAAAGAAGCCAGCTTCGGCGGCACCCAGAATGAAACGCAGCACGTAGAAACTGGTTTCACCCTGAACGAACGCCATGGCCATCGCGGCCGCGCCCCAGGTGAACATGATGCGGGTCAGCCAGGCGCGGGCACCGTAGCGCTGCAACAGCATGTTGGAAGGTACTTCGAACAGTGCATAGCCGACAAAGAACAATCCGGCGCCCAGCCCGTAGGCCGCCGCACCGATGCCCAGATCGGTTTCCAGATGACTGCGTACAAAACCGATATTGACCCGGTCGATGTAATTGACGATGAACATCACCACAAACAGCGGCAACACGTGGCGTTTCACCTTGGAGGCCGCACGGGCAAGCACCGTGGGGTCCGTAGTGCCAGGGACGGTATTCAAGGGCGACTCCCATTCATTGTTTTTTTGGGGATGAGTCGATCATGATGGGGTGTATTATTCCCGTCTAATCCAGTTAATGACTTGATTGATACCGGGAGTGGATCAATGTTCGAGCTTTCTCAACTGCGCTGCTTCACCACGGTGGCCACGGAACTCAATTTCCGGCGCGCTGCCGAACGGCTGAATATGACCCAGCCTCCGCTGAGCCGGCAAATCCAGATAATGGAGCACAATCTGGGTGTCGAGCTGTTCACGCGCAGCACCCGCAGTGTGGCCCTGACCGCAGCGGGCAGGGCGTTCTTCATTGAAGCGCAGACGTTGCTGGAGCGCGCGCAGCAGGCTGCCATCTCCGCGCGGCGCTTTGCCGAAGGCGATATCGGCTCGGTGACCATCAGCTTTGTCGGCAGCGCGGTGTACGAGTTTCTGCCCAGAGTGATCGCCGAGGCGCGGCTCAAGCAGCCGCAGGTAAAGATTTCCCTGACTGAAATGAACACCTATCAGCAGCACGAAGCGCTCAGGGCGCGACGCATTGACCTGGGGATCGTGCGAGCGCCGCTGTTTCAGCCCGGCTACGAGAGCGAATGCCTGGTGCGAGAGCCATTCGTGCTGGCGGTGCCGGGCAATCATCGGCTGGCTCACGCTGATTCAGTTACGGTGGCGGACCTGGAAGGCGCGCCGTTTCTGATGTATTCGCATTCGGCCTATCCACCGTTCAACGAACTGCTGACCGGTATGTTTCGTTCCGCACGAGTTGCGCCGGAGTATGTCCAATGGCTTGGGTCGTCACTGACTATTCTGGCACTGGTCAACGCCGGCATGGGCCTGGCACTGGTGCCGCGCTGTGCGACCAATGTGGTGTTCAAGGACGTCGTATTTCGTGACATTGACCTGGGCGAGGGTGTGCAGAGCGAGTTGCATCTGGTCTGGCGTGCCGACAATGACAATCCGGCGTGCCGGATGCTGCTCAAGGCCATTCGCGCGGCTGTCAGGGTGGATGAAAATTGACGCGAAAAACCTTGCGGTGCGTTGGCATCAACTATCATTCATTCAGTCGATAGTCATCATCAAGCAAGGCAAGTTCTGTTTTTCCGGCAAAGGAGGAGGATGGCGCCATAGCCACCTGCTCCAAAGGGAGACGACGCGATGAGAATGTTTAACCTGTTGACGTTTGCTGCCGTGCTAAGCACCAGCATGATGCTCACTGCGCCAGCCAATGCTGCCGTCTCGTCAGTCTCTACGGTATCAGAGCAGTCTTGCCACTTCATGCCGGTGGCCGACAGCGCCTCCAGTCTGCAACACACTCAGTCAGTGGGGGTGTTGTACAGCGAAAACACCGTCAGTAACCTTCAGTACCTGAACAACTATCACTCGGTAGCGCTCAGGAGCGGACAGAACGGCGCGCTCGATTCGCGTATCCGCAATGCATTCATCAGCAGTTCGGACCCGAAACTGGCAACCGACTGGCTGGTAGGCTCATTGCAGAAAGAATTCGCCTCGGTGACCGTTTACGACAACCTCGACGCGCTGATGAAAGCGCGCCCCGACGTGGTGGTGATGCTTGATACCTATAACCGTCTGGTAAGCAAGCGCAACAGTCAGGTCGAAGCGCGGTTCATGGCCCGGTTTTATGACACCAATCTGCAATACATCGGCAAGGCAGAAGGTGAGGTGGTCAAGGAGATGACCTCGGTCTGGGTGCAGGGCAAAGCTGCTCCAGAAATTGCCGCACAGATTGACCAGCAGCGTGAGCTGCAGGTCAATGCGCTGAAACAATTCGATGCATCGCTCAAAGCGCTGGTCATGCAAGCCGATAGGGCTCAGGTGGCGGCGAACTGAGTCTAGGCCGCGCCTGGTTCATGTCCGGTTGTTGATGACCTGAGCAAAATTCGCGCTGAACGCGAACTGCGACACACCCAGCACGGAGGTGATGGTTCGCGAACCGCTGCCTTGTAGTTGTATCTGTCCGCAGTGATTGTCCTGCGGTGTAATGCTCGTGTTGACGGACAGAAACTGCTCATCAATTTTCGTCGCTTCAATACCGCCTGCCATCAGCATCGTTGCCAGCGGATCGAATATCGGTACCGGATAACCTTCGGCGTGCGTGCCTGATTTGGTTTCAAGCACTTGCTTGACCAGCAAGGCGACAGGGTCGCTCGCCGTAATCTTTTGCGAGTAGCTCGCGTCGAGAATGACCTGGTTGCAGACGTCCAGCGGGACCAGGGTCAATGGCAGGCTCGACTGAAAAACGGTATCGGCCGCGACAGGGTCGACGAACACATTCCATTCTGCGTAGTGGTTACTGCTGTAGGCCTCACCCTGATCCCATTCCTTTTGAGCGTCGTTCAATGCAGCGACGTTACCGTCAACATAGACAGCCCCAGCCATGGCGACGATCTGCTCGATCATCTGGAAGTCTGCGGGTTGGTTACTCAGTGAGAGCATCTTCGCAATGTTGGTAAAGCCACCCAGCGAAAGAACAGTGATTTTATCCTGGCTGTTCTTCACGGCCTGATACATGAACTCCCACGCGGGAAGGTTTGATAACGCCGGCAAGGCAGCCGGATTGAGCGTTCCCAGAAGGCCCATGATGTCATTCATATCGTTTTTGAATGGTTGTGGAAACCGGTTGTCGTACTCAAGTGGCTTATCGGTGCCTTTTGCCACAACAGTACTGAGACGGTTGCCAATGCCCAGTAAATGCTGCGCGATGATGACGCCCCAGCCGAGATCCGTTTCGCCACATCCAGTGACCGTGATACCGACGATGTCGATGTCCGGCCTTTTCATCAGGTAGGCGATGGACAGTACGTCGTCCCAGCCCATGTCCGTATCGATAATGACTTTCCTGTTCATGGTAATGCTCCCTGCCCATAGGGGACGATTGAAAAGAGGAGTTTGCAAGCGTTTTAGATATACCCGAGCACCTGCTCGAAAAGGGTATCGCCTGTTTATTTCCATTAAACCGACGCATGGATCGGTTTTACCGTAAAGAATTAATCACACCTGCCGAGAGCATGACAAGTGGGCCGATCATTAATTGGCTCACATGATGAGCAGCAAGCCACGTGTGCTTTGATTGTAGTGACAGAGAAGCCTTGCGATGCTGAAAAAACTAGTGAGTGCCTTGCGCACCGTGATGTCTGTACCCGCTGATAATCCCAGGCTGTTGCAGGCCCAATACGTTGCGTTGTCCCGACAGCTGCCATTGATGTATTTCGTGCTGCTGGTCAACACCTGGGCGTTGGCATTCACCCATTGGGCAACTGCTCCGATGTGGCTGACCCTGCTGGTTCCGGCGCTGCTCACTATTGTTTGCGCTATTCGTGCGCGCAAGTGGCTGCTCACGGTAAACCGGCCGCCACCCGCGCCAACCACCATTCTGGCGACGTTGCGCGGGACCAACGGACTGGCAGGCGTGATCGCTGCCGGTTTCGCCGCCTGGTCGCTGTCGCTTTATCCCTATGGCGATGCCTATGCCCAGGCGCACGTGGCGTTTTTCATGGGCATCACCGTGATTGTCTGCATCTTCTGCATGATGCACTTGCGGCCTGCGGCGTTGACCACTGCAGTTGTGGTCAACACTGCGTTTGTTATTTTTTTCGCGTCGACGCACAACATTACTTTCATCGCCACAGCAGTGAACATCGTGCTGGTGTCGATTGGCATGCTGATCATTCTTCAGTATCAATACCGCGATTTCACCAGCCTGGTGAATGTGCAGATAAGAACCGAGCAACTGAGCAATGAGAACCTTCTGCTGGCCAATCAGGACAGTTTGACGGGGCTGCCGAACCGCCGACAGTTCTTTCAGACACTGGACACGGCCATGCAGGAGGCGCTGGCGCAGCGCACCGGGTTGGCGGTCGGCGTGCTGGATCTGGACGGGTTCAAGCCAGTCAATGACCTTTATGGGCATCGTACCGGCGACCGTCTGCTGATGCTGGTAGCCGAACGTTTGACCAGTGCCTCCAGCGATACAGTGCATGTGTCGCGACTGGGCGGTGACGAGTTCGCTGTGGTTATCAAGGGTGATATCAGCAACGATGCATTGTTGGCGTTTGGTAAACACCTGTGTGAACTGATGCATGAAAGCTTCGAGCTGTCGGACATGCCCATCCAGATTGGCGCAACTTTGGGCTTCGCTACGTTTCCGGCCACTGCAGACAATGCCACCCAACTGTTCGAGTTTGCTGACTACGCGCTTTATCAGGGCAAAGACCATAACCCCGGAACTACCTGCCTGTTCTCCGCCAGCCACCGCGAGCAGTTGCACGCCGATGGCGTAACCGAGCAGGCATTGCGGCGTGCCAATCTGGAGACCGAGTTCTACGTGCTGTTTCAGCCGATCATTGAAAGCTGCACACGCGAAACGGTGGCTTTCGAGGCTCTGGCCCGCTGGAAAAGTCCGGAACTGGGCTCGGTATCGCCTGCGCATTTCATTCCGATTGCCGAGCGAATCGGCATGATCAACAAGCTCACCGCACCCTTGTTGACTCATGCATTGAAGAGGGCCTTGTCATGGCCGGCGCCCATCAGACTGTCGTTCAACCTGTCGGCGCACGACTGCGCGACCTGGGAAAGTGTCAGTACCATTGTCGAGATCATCGAAAACAGCGGTTTCGATGCCTCACGGCTCGATCTGGAAATCACCGAAACGGCGGTCATGCAGGACATTGCCCAGGTACAGCAGGCTATTGCACAGTTCCGGCAACTGGGTTGCGGTATCTCGCTGGATGATTTTGGCACCGGGTACTCCAGCCTCAGTCAGTTGCATGCGCTGGCGCTGACCAAACTGAAGATTGACCGCAGTTTTGTAACTGGCGTGCATGACAATCCGGCGAGTTACAAGATCGTGAAATCGCTGGTTGCCTTGAGTCTGGACATGTCTCTTGGCTGCGTGATTGAAGGCGTCGAGACGCAGGATGAGCTGAATGCACTGACCAGCCTTGGGTGCACGATGGTGCAGGGTTATTTCTACAGTCCACCGATCAGTTTTGAACAAACCCTGGTGTGGATCGAAACGCCGGATGAGGAGCGCACCTTCGGTTATGCAGCCTCGTGCCGGATCTGATCGACTGCGCTTGAACCATTCCCCTGTGTACGTGGAGTAAGATGCGTTTTTCGATCTCCACGGAATCCTGTCAATGAGCAAACCCGGGCAGACCATTCTTGTTGCGTTGCGCAAGATGATTGCGTCAGGCGAGCTGTTCGGGGTGTCGCGCATGCCGGTGCGTATGGCGTTTCGTACCCTGGAGCAGGAAGGCCTGCTGGTGCCCTTTGGCGGGCGCGGTTTTCAGGTGCGCTCGATCACGCCGATGGAAATCGCCGGTGCGGTCGACGTGCGTGGTGTTCTGGAAGGTCTGGCGGCGCGGCAGATGGCCGAACGTGGCTTGACGCAGGAGGCTCGGGACGAGCTTGAAGCCTGCCTGGTGCAGGGCGATGCGCTGTTCGAAAAGGGTTATGTCACTGAGGATGATCTTGAGGTCTATCACGACATGAATATGCGCCTGCATCGAGTGATCGTGGCGGGCAGCGGTAATCGCGCCATTGCCGATGCGCTGGCACGCAACGACCATCTGCCTTTTGCCTCGGTGACGGCGCTGGCAGTGGATCGCGATAACCTGATTCGCGAATACCGGCGCTTCAATTTCGCCCACATGCAGCATCATGCGGTGGTGGATGCGTTAGTGAGCGGGCAGGGTGCTCGTGCCGAGGCGATCATGCGTGAGCATGCCAATGCTACCCTGCGCTACGCGGAGATTTTCGGTGCCGGTTTGAACGAGCGCATGAAGGTCATCCAGCGCTCGAACTGATCAGATATCGAGCACCAGCAGTGGGGTTTTCGAGCGTGAGCAGCATGGCGTGAACTGATCGTTGAGCGCCTGCTCGTCTTCAGTCAGAAACAGATCCCGATGATCCGGAATGCCCTTGAGGACGCGCGTCAGGCATGTGCCACACACACCTTGTTCGCACGACAGCGGAATATCGATGCCGTGGCTTTCGAGCACCTGGGCGACCGTCTTGTTGGCAGGAACGGCAAGCACCTGGCCGGTGCTGGCAATCTCGATAGAAAAGCTGCCGTCATTGCTGGTGTCCACCGGCTCTGCAGAAAAGTACTCCCGGTGCAGATTGTCTTCAGGCCAGCCGGCAGCACGGGCGCTGTCGAGGATGTGTTGCATGAAACCACCCGGTCCGCACACATACAGATGGGTATCGGGTTGCGGCTGGGCGAGTACATTGGCAGCATCCAGCGCGGTAGTGGGCTGTTCATCAAGGTGCAGCGTGACCCGGTCGGCAAATGATGAACGCTTCAGGCGCTCGATAAACGCGCCGCGCTCGACGGAACGAACACAGTAGTGCAATTCGAAATCGGCACCCTCCAGCGCAAGCTGTTCAGCCATGCACAGAATGGGGGTGATGCCGATGCCGCCGCCAAACAGAAGCGTGCGACGGCTGTTCCCGGCCAGCGGAAACAGGTTGCGCGGCTCGCTGATGCGTAGTTGCGCGCCTGATTGAATCTGCTCATGCAGGCTGCGCGACCCGCCGCGTGAAGCCGGATCGTTGAGGACACCAATCAGGTAACGATGACGCTCGTTCGGTGCGTTGCACAGCGAATACTGGCGGATCAGCCCGTCAGGCAAGTGCACGTCAATGTGTGCGCCTGCCGTGAAAGGCGGCAGCAACTCGCCATCGGCTCGCACTAGCTCGAAACTGCAGATATCCAGCGCTTCATCGTTACGTGATAGCACGGTCACGTCGATCATGGTATGTCCTCGGGTGACCGCAGCACGGGTCACTTCTGATTGTTTTCAACGCATTCGGGCTGGCAGCAGGCGGTCATTTAGTGGCCATTACTGGAATCTGTTCAGCTGTGCTGGCTCGTTCGGCAGCGATCAAGCGTTCCAGAATTTTGCGCGACTGCACACCGCCGGCGTCGATGTTGAGCTTGAGCAGGTTGCGCTGCGGGTGCTGAAGCAGGTTCTGTTGCTGGCGTTCAAGCATCTCCAGGTCTTCGCTGAAGATCTTGCGCTGCCCCTCGCGGATGGTGGCCGTCAGTTGCTCGTCAGCCGGGTTGAAGTTGCGCGCCATGCCCCAGAAGTACCAGATCGAGGTGTCGGTCTCTGGCGTGATGAAGTCGACAACGATGCTCGAGGCCTTGAACTCGTGAAGCGCGTGATAGCCGCCTTTGCCCGCGTGTGCTACGCCTACCTCGATGAGTACATGGCTGGGCGGGGTGAAGCGGCATATCTGCCAGCGATCGACTGGCACGTCATCGGCCAGGTTGTTGCCACGCAGCGCCATCTGCCAGAACGGCGGCGGCATGATGTTTTCCATGTGGCGCGCGGTAATGACTTCCTCGCCTTCAACTGTCGTGACAGGCGCTGCTTCGTCGATTTCCTTCTGGCCGATGCTCGACGCATGCACGTAGGTTTCGTGGGTGAGGTCCATCAGATTGTCGATCATCAGGCGGTAGTCGCACTGAATATGAAACAGACCGCCACCGTAGGCCCATTCGTCGCTGACCGCCCACTCCAGATGGTGGATGAGCGCCGGATCGGCCTTCTCCCGGTCGCCAGGCCAGACCCATATGAAGCCGTAGCGCTCGACCGCTGCGAAGGTTTTGTTGCAGGGGAAGCCTCGAACACGCTGGCCGGGCATCGCGGCGGTCTTGCCATCGCCGCCCATCACCAGCCCGTGATAACCGCATACCAGTTGGCCGTTCTCGACATAACCCAGCGACAGCGGAGCACCGCGGTGCGGGCAGAAATCTTCCAAGGCGACAACTTGCTGGTTCTGGTCGCGATAGAAGACCATCCTTTCGTTGCAGATCTGCCGGCCCAGAGGCTTGTCGGCGACTTCATCCGCTGTACAGGCGACGTACCACGCATTTTTCGGGTGCATGACGGTTCTCCACGGTTCGATTATTGGTCTTATGGATCCACAGAATGAATCATGTTGTTTTCCTCGTGATTATTAATGCCACAGGATCGAGATTAATCCAATGATTAATTTTGTTAACTATTATTTAGTGGATCCACAGGCTGGCGATCAGGCGGATCTGGACGCCAGCAATGCTGCTCGCAGACGGGGCGCGAGTGCTTCCAGAAGGGTCTGCACGGAGCGCAATGCGCGGCAGTCGGGACGGGTCAGTAGCCACAGATCGGTGCTGCACCCTTGCAGTGGTTCACTCAGCCGTTCCACTGAGCCAAGGCCCTGAATCGTGAAATCGGTCAAGGCCGCCACGCCCAGGCCGGCAGCGACCAGTTGAGAGACCGCCGACATGTTGCTGCAGCGATAGCGCGGGCTCACCGCCGGGAACGCCTGTTTACGCCAGATCACCGAGGTGTGGTCGGGCATCGAGTCGTCCGGGCTGATCCAGGGAATGGAGGCGGGGCTGTGCGTCAGTGCGTCGTGGTATTCTGGGCGGCCACAAATGAAGTAGTCCGCGCTGCCCAGGCATCGTCCGATCAGGTGTTCGGGCGGGGTATTGGTCAGGCGCAACGCAATGTCGGCGTCACGACGGCTGAGGTTGGCGAACGCATTGGAGGTGGCCAGTTCCAGCGTGAGAGCAGGGTACTGCGGCATGAAGTCCGCGAGCGTTGGCAGCAGCAGGCTGTGCAATACCGCGTCGGTGCACGTCAGGCGTACCGTACCGCTGACGACCTGTTCGCCTTGCTGCAAGGCAATACGGGCAGCGGCGAGTGCCTGTTCGGCGTGTTCCGCCTGCTCGGCCATGGCCTGGGCGGCATCCGTCGGAATGTAGCCGCGTCGGTTCTTTTCAAACAGCGCAGCACCAAGGGCTGACTCCAGGCGTCGGATCGAGCGGAACACTGTAGAAATATCAACGTGCAGCAAATCTGCAGCACGCGCCAGAGTTCGGCCGCGTACCAGCGCCAGTACCAGAGAGAGATCGGCATGGGTGATTTCATATTGCATCGCTGCATTGTTCCTTTGCCTGAATGCCTATGTTTGTTGCGCAGATGAGTATCCTAGACTGGTTTTATCCCGCCTGGATAGCGTCATATTGGCGTGCTGGCTCACCAGATTCACAAGGACTCAACGTATGTCACGACCTCCCTTGATAGGCGTTACTGCCTGCCGTCAGCAGTTGGGCAAGTACTCCTCTCACACCGCAGGCGATAAATATGTCGAGGCGGCTGCGTTTGCGGGTGTCCCGGTCATTCTGCCCGCGCTCGACGTGCCCACCGAGCCTGCGCAGTTGCTGGCCTCACTGGACGGTTTGCTGTTTACCGGCTCGCCGTCCAATGTCGAGCCGCATCATTACAACGGCCCGGCAAGCGTGGAAGGCACTGCCCACGACGTGTTTCGGGATCGCACAACATTACCGCTGCTCAGGGCCGCCATCGCCCAGGGTGTGCCGGTGTTATGCATCTGCCGTGGTTTTCAGGAACTGAATGTTGCACTGGGCGGCAGCCTGCATCAGAGGGTGCAGGAATTGCCTGGCTATCTGGATCACCGTGAGCCGCAAAGCGATGTGCTGGCTGTGCAATATGCGACGCAACACCCGGTGCAGGTGCGATCTGGCGGGGTGCTGGAGGCGCTCGGGCTGACCCCGGGGTTCGAGGTCAATAGCCTGCACAGTCAGGGTATCGATCGTCTGGCATCGGATCTGCGGGCGGAAGCACTGGCACCCGACGGTCTGGTGGAAGCGGTTTCCCTGCCCGGTGCGCCAGGCTTTGTGCTGGGCGTGCAGTGGCACCCGGAGTGGGAGTTCATGAACAACCCTGTGTCGCTGAACCTGTTCACGGCATTCCGTGAAGCCTGCCTGGCGTATGCCCGGAACCGTCAGGGCAGGTAGTGCGATGAGCTGCTGAGTGTTGCTGGCAAACGTGATTTAATATCCGGCTTTGCGGCCTTGGGCGATGGACAATCCATTCCAACTGGGCTTTGCTTCACTCATCGGATATCTTTCACACAAGGCCATTATGGATACGGGAGCACGACTCAAACTAGTGCGTGAAAGCTACAAGCTGTCACAGCGCGAACTCGCCAGACGCAGTGGTGTGACCAATGCCACGATTTCCCTGATTGAGCAAAATCGTGTCAGCCCCTCTATAAGCTCGTTGAAGAAGCTGCTTGAGGGCATCCCCATGACGCTTGCGGATTTCTTCACCTTCGACCAGCCACCGGGGCAGGATCAGTATGTATTCCGCGCCGGTGACCAGCCTGACCTGGGGCGTAACGGTGTTCGCCTGCTGCTGGTCGGCGCAACCCTGCCGAGCCGCCAGATGCGTTTTCTGCGCGAGCAGTACGCGCCGGGCGCAGATTCGGGTGAAGAGCCCATCGTCCACAGCGAAGGCGAGGAGTGCGGGCTGGTGACGCGCGACACCGTGGAGCTGACCATCGATGGGCAGGTTAATATTCTCGGTCCCGGGGACGGTTATTACTTCCCGACCACCTTGCCACACCGCTTCCGCAACATTGGCCAGGACGAGGCCGAGATCATCAGTTCCAACACACCGGCGAATTTTTAGCGCACAGCAGCCTGCTGCGAGGGTAATTCCCCGCCACTTTACACCTTTGGCCGCACCTCAACTGACCAGTGCTGTCGGCATATAACCCTGTGGGTTCATGCACTGCCAGCGCCATGCGTCAGTGAGCATCGAATCAAGGTTGAACCTGGCGCGCCAATCCAGCTCACGCAATGCTTTCCCCGGATCCGACCAACACACCGCAATGTCTCCGGCCCGGCGCGGCTCAAAGATCAAAGGCACGGTTTTGCCGGAGATACGTTCGAAAGCGTGCACCACCTCGAGGACTGAATAACCCTGTCCGGTTCCCAGATTCCAGACGGATACGCCTTGTTCGCTGCGTATTCTGTCCAGCGCCTTCAAGTGGCCTTCGGCCAGATCCACTACGTGAAGGTAATCACGCACACCTGTGCCGTCCGGCGTGGGGTAGTCGGTGCCAAAAATGTGCAGGGCAGGGCGTCGTCGATTGGCAACCTGCAGCAGGAAGGGCAGCAGGTTATTCGGCGTGTTGCAGGGCGACTCGCCCAGTAAGCCGGAAGAATGGGCACCAATGGGGTTGAAGTAGCGCAGCAGCCCGATGGACCAGCGTGGATCCGAGCGAGCGACGCTTTTCATCACATGCTCGGCCATCATTTTGGAATGCCCGTAAGGATTGGTCGGTAAACCCAGTGGGCAGTTCTCATCCAGCGGCATTTGTTCACAGTCGCCGTATACAGTCGCTGATGAGCTGAACAAAAGGTTGAACACGCCTGCCTGCGCCATCGCCTGACAGAGGTTTACGCTGCCACTCACGTTGGTCTCGAAATAGCGCAACGGCTCTCTGACGCTTTCGCCCACGGCCTTGAGCCCGGCGCAATGCACCACAGCGTTCACAGGGTGGCGGGCGAATAGCCGGTTCAACGTCGCTTTGCTGCGTACATCGCCGTGGATGAAGTCCACCTGTCGCCCGCTGAGTGTCTCCACCCGGCTCAACGTCTCTCGCGAACTGTTGCACAAGTTATCAAGCACCACGACATCGTGGCCATCTTCAAGCAATTCAAGCGCAACGTGAGCGCCAATGTATCCCGCACCACCGGTAACCAGAATCATGATTATCCTTCCTGGATGTTCGCCGCCTCGGTAAGAGGCGCGCTGAGGGCTCGGCGTCGTGACCTTTATCAACAGGACGACAGAGGAGCCTTGCTTGCGAAAATCAGGACCAGACCACCGCGTGGGGAAAACGTACCGCAGGTGCCAAAAAACATTCGCTCAAGACTAGGGGCGTATTTGTACCGCCGAGTTCAACGGTTCATTCCCGACGGCGCATACCCTTTATCGGAATCAGTGAACAGCGGTCCGGGCGCGTGCTCGAAACCAATGAGAATATCTATAGTTGCTCTATGCACGTGATTGTCCATGCATGCAACAGCCGCCAACGCACATCCTCATCATGAATGCCGTCGAAGTTCAGCCCTTTACAGAGCCCTTCAGTTTCATCCAGGACTTTAGCAAAAGGGAAACTTCATGAACGGTGTCCAGGACATTCAATCCGCAACGTCAGTCTTAACCAGGGTCGAGGCAGCAGTCAGACCGCTGCTGCTGTGCCTGTCCCACCTCAGGTGGGGGTTTGTGTATCAGCGCCCGCAGCACATCATGTCGCGCATGGCGCAGGATTATCAGGTGTTGTTTCTTGAGGAGCCTGCTCTTTCAGACTCGCCTCGCATCTGGCTTGAGTCACTGCCGCAAGCATGCGGTGTCACCGTACTGGTGCCGCACCTGCCTTTGCAGATGCAGCCTGACCAGGTCATAGCTGCACAGCGCACGTTGCTGGATGGCTTTATGGATGCGCAACAATTTGGCGACCTGCTGCGGTGGTATTTCACCCCGATGAGCCTGGTATTTACCGATCACCTCCGTGCGCAAGTGACGATCTTCGATTGCATGGACGAGCTGTCTGCATTCAAAGATGCGCCGCCAGAGCTTGTCGAGCAGGGGCAAGCGCTGATGAAGCGCGCAGATGTTGTCTTTACCGGCGGCTTCAGTCTCTGGGAGGCCAAGCGCCTACAGCATGCAAATGCACACTCCATGCCCAGCAGCGTCGATATCGGGCATTTTGCAGCCGCCCGCAACGTGCTTGCCGTTCCGGAGGATCAACAATGCATTCCCCACCCAAGGCTGGGCTATTTTGGCGTCATTGATGAGCGTTTCGATATTGAACTGATTCGAGAAGTGGCGGAATCACAGCCCACATGGCAAATCATTTTGATCGGCCCCGTGGTGAAAATCGATCCGGCAACCCTGCCGCACATGGACAATGTTCATTATCTGGGCAGCAAGCCTTATCGCGATTTGCCAGCCTATCTGTCTGGCTGGGATGTAGCATTGATGCCGTTTGCCCTGAACGATTCCACACGTTTTATCAGCCCGACCAAGACGCCAGAGTACCTGGCTGGCGGTTGTCCAGTGGTATCAACCCGGATTGCCGACGTTGTCAGAACTTATGGTGAATCCGGTGTCGTCGCAATTGCCGATGATACCGATGCGTTTGTGCGCGCGATTCGCGAGGCACTGGCGCATAGGGATCCTGCTGATTTTCTGCGTAAAGTTGATGCAGTGCTGGCCGGTGAGTCCTGGGACAACACGTGCGCTGCCATGAAGGCGCAAATCGGCCTGGTAACTATCGGGGAGCAAACCCAATGCCTCGGATAAATCCTCAATCAGCCGCATTTGCAGAGACGCATTATGATTTTCTGATCGTCGGTGCAGGTTTTGCGGGAAGTGTAGTGGCGGAGCGGCTGGCAGCCGGGTTGGGTAAACGCGTTTTGCTGATCGACCGACGTCCACACATTGCGGGTAACGCTTACGATCACCTGGACAGCGCCGGGGTATTGGTTCATCAATACGGGCCGCATATCTTTCACACCAATGCCGAGCGCATTGTGGAATACCTTTCGCGATTTACCGAATGGCGCTACTACGAACACCGTGTGCTTGCCAGCGTGGATGGCCAATTGCTGCCTATTCCGATCAACCTCGATACGCTCAACAGCTTGTACGGTTTGCAGATGAATGAGCAACAAGCCGAAGCCTTTCTTGCCAGCCGGGCCGAGCCGGTAGAGATGATAAGAACCTCCGAAGACGTTGTGATCAATCAGGTGGGCCGGGAGTTGTACGAGAAGTTTTTTCGTGGCTACACCCGCAAGCAATGGGGGCTGGACCCGTCGCAACTGGACAGGTCGGTCACCTCTCGAGTGCCTACCCGTACCACTTGGGACAATCGCTACTTCACGGATACCTTCCAGAAAATGCCGTTGCATGGCTATACGCACCTGTTTGAACGGATGCTCGATCACCCGCTTATCGACGTGGCACTGGGGGTCAATTTTGCCGATATACGCGGGGCCGTGCAGTATCGGCACCTGATCTACTGCGGGCCGATCGATGAATACTTCGATTATTGCTATGGCCGTCTTCCATATCGGTCGTTGCGTTTCGAGCACAGGACCGTTGATCGGGCACAGTTTCAATCCGTGGCCGTGGTGAACTATCCGGATGAGGCAGTTGCTCATACGCGTATTACGGAATACAAGCACCTCATCGGTCAACTGCATGCCCAGACCAGTATCAGCTATGAATTCCCGAGTGCCGAGGGCGACCCTTACTACCCCATTCCGCGACCGGAAAACGCGGAGTTGTACAAGCGTTACAAAGCCTTGGCCGATGAGTCGAATCAGGTGACTTTTCTTGGGCGGCTCGGTACTTACAAGTATTACAACATGGACCAGGTTGTCGGTCAGGCATTGGCGCTGTACCAGCGGCTGGCTCATGAGTTGCCGGAGCAGATTGCCGAACCGATTGAACAACCTGCGCGAGGTTGAGTATGGGCGGTCTGTTTGACAGCTTCTTCATAGGCGGATTCGAGTGTGCCAGCGATCGACGACGCGACGGCGTGCGACTCGATCTGCTTGGCTCCACTGGGCACGACCGATGGGCACCGGAAGATTTTGCCGCAATGGCGGAGCACGGAATACGTACCGTGCGTGACGGTATGCGCTGGCACCTGATTGAAACCAGCCCGAACTGTTACGACTGGAGCAGTTTTCTGCCCATGTTACGAGCCGCGCGGCGTCAGGGCACTCAGGTTATCTGGGACTTATGCCATTACGGTTATCCTGATGATCTGGATATCTGGCGGCCGGAGTTTGTCGAGCGCTTTGCGCGTTTTGCCGCTGCAGTGGCTCAGGTAGTCAAAGACGAAGGGGAGACCGCCCCTTTTTATTCGCCAATCAATGAAATTTCGTTCTGGAGCTGGGCGGGAGGTGAAGTTGCTTATTTCAACCCCGGTAGTCGGCAGCGCGGCATGGAACTCAAACAGCAACTGGTCCGGGCCAGCATTGCGGCGATAGAGGCGATACGTGCAATAGAGCCAGGCGCGCGTTTTATTCAGGCCGAACCATTGATTCATGTCTTACCGGCTACGCGCGGTAGTGCGCAAATAGCGGCAGCAGAGTGCTATAGGCAAGCGCAGTTTGAAGCCTGGGATCTTTTATCCGGGCGGCAATTGCCTGGGCTGGGCGGCCGATCCGAGTATCTGGATGTGTTGGGCGTCAACTTCTACCCCCATAACCAATGGCAATTCAAGGGGCGAAAGCTCACTCAGGACGACCCGCAATACAGGCCTTTTCAGGGCATGTTGAGCGAGCTGCATACACGGTACGCAAGACCGATATTGATTTCTGAAACCGGTGCCGAAGATGTTCAGCGTTTGCCCTGGTTCAATTACATTTGTGCCGAGGTCAGCAAGGCTGTCAGGGCAGGCTTACCGGTAGAAGGTATCTGCTGGTACCCCATTCTCGATTATCCGGGCTGGGACGACGCCCGATACTGCCCGACAGGCCTGTTGGGTTATGCAGACGGGCAGGGCAAACGGGCCTCCTTTCACCCTTTGCAGGTGGCGTTACGCGAGAGTGCGGGTGAATTTGCGGCTCTCATTCGACAAAAGGACGAAAAATCGGCTCTCGGCGTGAACGCTTTTTGAGTGTTTAGCCCCTCATATGAATATAATTCGTTTTTTGTCCAAAATCTGAGAACCCTTTCAAGGCTCCGCCAGTCCTAGCTTTGAGAACGTGTATTACACCCAACCAATATGTGTGGAGTTTCTGGAGTGTCGGAAGAAAAAGCCCGTGTCGACAATGCTGCAACGGGAGATATCCAGCATCAGGGAAAAGATATCTTTTTTGCGGCGGTGGAAACGACACGGATGCCAATGATCGTGACGGACCCCAACCGTGCGGACAACCCGATCATTTTTTCCAATCGCGCGTTTCTGGAAATGACGGGCTATTCGTCAGAAGAAATCATCGGTACAAACTGCCGGTTTCTTCAGGGGCCGGAAACTGACCGGGCCGTGGTGCAGTCCATTCGTGAAGCGATTGACGAGCGCGTCGATATCTCCACTGAAATTCTCAATTACCGCAAGGACGGTTCTACGTTCTGGAATGCCTTGTTTATTTCTCCGGTTTATAACGATGCCGGAGACCTGATCTATTTCTTTGCGTCGCAACTGGATATCAGTCGACGTCGGGATGCTGAGGATGCCTTGCGTCAGGCGCAGAAAATGGAAGCCCTGGGGCAGCTTACCGGAGGCATCGCCCATGACTTCAATAACCTGCTTCAAGTCATGGGGGGCTATATTGATTTGATCGGTAGCGCTGCAGAGAAGCCCACTATTGATGTGCAGCGTGTCCAGCGTAGCGTTCATCACGCCAAGTCTGCTGTCGAACGCGCGAGTACGCTTACCAAGCAATTACTGGCATTTGCCCGTAAACAAAAACTGCAGGGACGGGTGCTCAACCTCAATGGCCTGGTTTCCAGCACAGAGCCCTTGATCGAGCGTACGTTCGGGCCGCACGTGACGATCGAAACCGATCTGGATCCGGCATTGAAGAACTGCCGTATCGACCCGACCCAGGCAGAAGTTGCCTTGCTGAATATCTTCATCAACGCCAGGGATGCGTTGGTCGGCAGGCCTGACCCGAAAATATCCATTGAAACCCGCAATCTGGTCGTCGATGAGTTGGCCAACATGTCCTATGACGGCTTGCTGCCTGGCCGCTACGTCAGTATTGCCATAACGGACAATGGCATTGGCATGCCATCTAGTATTCGTGACCGTGTAATGGACCCGTTTTTTACCACCAAGGAAGAGGGCAAGGGTTCAGGGCTCGGTCTTTCGATGGTCTATGGCTTTGCCAAACAGTCGGGCGGCGCGGCGCGGATCTATACCGAAGAAGGTGTTGGCACAACGCTGCGTCTGTATTTTCCGGTAGACGAGGCAATGCTGACCCATGCGGAGCCACCGAAAGCTGTCGACAGACGCATTGGCAGCTGCGAGCGGATTCTGATTGTCGAGGACCGGCCCGACGTCGCCGAGCTGGCGAAGATGGTGCTGGATGACTATGGCTATATCTGCGAAATCGTACTCAACGCTCGTGAAGCACTGAAGAAATTCGAATCCGGCAGCAGGTACGATTTGCTGTTCACTGACCTGATCATGCCGGGCGGCATGAACGGCGTGATGCTCGCGCGGGAAGTGAGGCGCAGGTACCCGAAGATCAAGGTGCTGCTGACCACCGGCTATGCTGAAAGCTCGATCGAACGAACTGATATCGGTGGTTCCGAGTTTGATGTGGTATCCAAGCCCTGCATGCCTCAAGACCTTGCCCGGAAGGTCAGGCAGGTGCTGGACGGACCTAACGGTATCGCTTGATTGTTCCGCTAAGAAGGTGTAGACAAAATAAATTAAACTTTCACTCCCTTGTCTGAATAGCCCTCAAGCCATGCCTAAAACCGGACGTCCTCGCTCGATTGCCGCCGAGCACTATCCCGTGCTGGTGAAACTCGCTCATGCACAGCCCTATTCCAGCCAGGCCGAATTGGCGCTCGTATTCTTCGCCGAAACCGGTATCACTGCGCATCCCGACACCTTTGCAAAAGCGTTGAAAATGGCAGGGATTACGCGTGTAAAGCAGCGGGCCAAGGGAAGTTTTCAGTCACCTGAACCTAATAAAGCCTATGGCTACAATGAAACCCACCGCCGCCAACTGCCGGAGCAGCTATATCCGAGTTGCTTGACAGATACCGAGTGGGCACTGGTCGCCGACCTGTTTGAAAGCCAGGGCGGACGAGGAGTGCCACCGCTTCACTCTCGGCGCACGTTGCTGGAAGCCTGTTGCTATGTCGTACGCACGGGGTGCTCATGGCGAATGCTACCCCGCGATTTTCCTCATTGGGACAATGTCTACAAAACGTTCCGCCGGTGGAGCGCTCAAGGCAAGTTCGAGCAAATGCATGATCGCTTGCGAGCTCAATGGCGTGAGCGGGAAGAACGCGCTGACAGCCCGTCAGCAGCGATCCTGGATTCACAGTCGACCCGCAGTTCTCCTCAAGGCGGTGACAGCGGCTACGACGCAGGCAAAAAAGTGAAGGGGCGTAAACGAAGTCTGATTGTCGATACATTGGGCCTGCTGCTGGCTGTCAGTATCAGTGCTGCAAGCGTGCAGGATCGTGACGCGGCGGATGATGCGGTGGCGTACTCGAAGGAAAAATATCCGTCACTGAGCACGCTTTTTGTTGATAGTGCGTACGCAGGAAAATGGGCACAGCGCACCCATCAACTGCACGCTATCGATGTTCAAGTGATCCGTGGCCCGAATAACAGAAGAACAGGGCAATGGCACTCTGAACAAGGCGATCTATTTTCCGTGGAGCCTGTTCAGACTGGATTTGTGGTCATGCCCAAGCGATGGGTAGTGGAGCGAACTCATGCCTGGAATGAGAGAGCTCGGCGACTGATCATGCATCATGATTGCCTTTTTGCGGTAAGCGAGGCATGGGTTTGGTTGGCCGAGGCTCGAATACTCGCGCGCCGACTCACTACATGATTTTGTCTACACCCTCTTAGAAGACAGTGATGATCAAGCTTCTCTGGCAGAAGCTCGCTTACTGGGCCCTACCGGTTTACTACAATCGCTATATAGTATCGGGTTTATTGGCTTGCACGATCAAAATCTCTCCTCATACACATTTTGTCATGATGGTAGAACTCCGGATAAAGGGTTCGAGAGCGCCGACAGAATCCTTGTACATCCGTGTTACTGGCTAGGTTTGAATCTCAGCCGTAACGCATTAGCCCCAGATGAAGCAGAGGAGATAAATGATGAGTATGATATTAAGGTGGACTCTCTAAATCCCAAAATCAGAAATACCAAAATAGGTCAGATTGTTGCGCAACTCGACAAAATCCCGTTAGGCCGAGAGGGTGAGCGAGATTTTGAGCTCTGGAGTCTCGAAGCGCTAAAAGTCATCTTCGCCGCTCAGCTTGTTGGACTCCAGTTACATCCAGATGGTGCTGCTGTTCAGCGTAGAGACATAACTGGGACAAATCGTGGTAAATCGGATTTTTGGAGTAGGGTTTTACTCGATTACAAAAGTAGGAATATCGTGTTTGATGCAAAAAACTTTCAAGAGCTTGGCCCAGATGAATATCGTCAATTACAGTCTTATCTGACAGGCTCGTACGGAAAGTTGGGGTTTATTATCAATAGGGATGAGAGCGAGAATCTTACTTCTGGAAAAGATTTAGATTGGACAAGGGAAATGCATGGCTCTCATCAATGCTTGATTGTTAAGCTACCCGCCAAATTCATTAGCAGGTTTCTTCAAAAACTTAGGAGTCCTGAAAAGCACGATGTAGTTGACCGGCAAATGTGGAAACTACTTACAACTTACGAAACCAATTACCTCGGCCTGAAAAGTACTAGAGCAAGAAAAAAATCAGCTAGCGCCAAACGACCCTAGTATCGTTTAATGTGAGCTACGTAACAATAATCGTGGTCCGAAGCTAATTCATTATTAATCGGCATTATCGAAGGGACTGCGGCTGGCCTGTTTTTGAAATTTAAAAACGGATCGACTTGACAAAAAACCGATCCGTCACTCTTCCTCATCTCACCGCCAGAAGCGCGTTTTAGCGGGTCCGCTTCTGGCAGATAGCCGCCGGTCGCGAAAAGCAGCAATCTGCCAGGAGCCGAGTTTCTGCGGCCCCGCTCACCACCGCAGCCCCTGCCGCACGGCAACGGTTACGGGATAAAAGCTTGACTGGCCAGCATGCGCCGAAAACCGCGGTTGATCTGCTGGCGGTTATCTGGGATGTGGATTGAGTTCTATGAGGCGTCGCAGAAGCGCCGGTTCAAAGGATTGCCCGCATGATCGACATCCTGTTGCCGTCATTGGGATGCCACAGCCAGGGCAAAAAAGATCAGCAGGTTGCCGCACCGCATCGCCCCCGGCAATGGTCTGGCAGTGGCTGTAACGAAGGCGAAAAACTTTGCTCACAGGTTCGCTGAGCAAGGCTCCTGACGAAGAGCACAGCATCCCACCATCGTCGGCATCGACAAGATTCGAATTGCAGTAAGGGCAATGCATTGGCACGCGATCTCCAGTCTGACCTGAGTGCATCCTATGCCGTATGGCGGCAGAGGCATCCCAAGCGATGATTCCCAACAGAGAGCCAGCTCTCAGCCAGATGCGGTCAGTCGGGCTCAAGGCTAGCTTTCATTAATGGTCTCAGCATGAGTTTGCCAGATGAGCATCGATGAGACGACTAAATTGACCAGTACCACCCGCAGTGAAGAAAACGCAAAACTACTGCTCCGGGTCGGATGGCCTGTTTGCATTCGACTTGACCAATTGCATTCGTATTGACCACCAGAAACACACGCTGAATGCTCTTACGCCCGCTTGCGACTTTTGACTCTTTGTATCGATTCGCCCTTTAGTTCGATGACATGGTACTTGTGAACGATACGGTCAAGAATTGCATCGGCAATCGTGGGGTCGGAGAACAGGTCATACCATTTTTCTTTCGGTTACTGGCTTGTGATCAGCAGTGACTCGTTCTGTGACTGCTGGTCGATAACGTCCAAGAGTAACGGACCGAGTTGGGCATCAATGCCGCCGATGCCCAAGTCGTCGATGATCAATAGTTCTGCGCGTATCAATTGTCGACGTAGTTTGGGCACGGTGTGGTCAGCGCAAGATAATAAGATTTCTTCAAAAAGCTTCGTGGCAGGGCGATACAGCGTCACTCGCCCAACGCGATAGGCCTGGTTTCCAGGTACGCAAGCGAGTCATGTGGAGAAATTGATTCTTGGCTGATCCTTGCATGCTTTCAGCAGTAGCTTCAGGGGCACCGCTCACCTCAGCCGCGCCATGCTCAAGGCATCGACGAATACGCCATCGCGCACGGCGTAGTTGCGCAGGCGTCCTTCCTGTTCGAAACCGTACTTGCGATAAAGGCCTTGTGCTGCCTCATTGTCGGCAAACACGGTCAGTTCTACCCGGTGCATGTTCATCCAGTTGTCTGCGATGTCCAGCGCTGCCGCCAGCAGTTTCGAGCCGATGCCTTTGCCGTGCCAGGCCGACGCGACGCCCATGCCGATAGCGCCGACATGGCTTTGTCGGCTGCGCGAATATTGTTCCAGGCCGAGGCTGCCGATGACTTCGCCGCCACTCAGCGCGACCAGTTTCACATGTCGCTCTGTGCTGGCTGCCAGGCGTTTGCGCCATACTTCGATGGACTGAAACGGCATTTGTAACACCTGACGACAGACCGCAGGCTCGTTGTAGAGCGCAGTAACGCCTTCAATGTGGATTTCGGCCATGCGCTGAATGAGGATTTGCGGGGCAGGGGCGTGCACGTTAATTCATTCCTTGAACGGTCAGTGGATGGCCAGTGTAAGGCGCAGACAAGGTGTGCGGCCAGTCGGCTCAATAAGAGGTTGCGCAGATTTTTTCATAAGTGTACCGTTGTGTTCACTTATGAAGAGGGTCGCATCATGTTAGCCACTTCGCTTGTTCAGCTGTCTCAGGAGCCCATCAAGCCAGGTATTGGCACGCGTATTTTCAACAGCAAGCAGGAGCTGCTGTCGGGTCAATTCGCCGGGGGAATCCGGGAACTGCTGGAGCAGCGAGGTGTGCTGGTGTTTCCGCAGATTGATTTTTCCGATGCAGAGCAGATCGCTTTCACCCGTACGCTGGGCACTTTCTGTCCGGAAGCCAGTGATGGCCAGAACATCACCAAGATCAGCCTTGATGTCAAAGAGAACCCGGCAGGCGCTGAGTTTCTCAAGGGCTCGCTCTACTGGCATATCGACGGTACGAGCAGCGATGTGCCCATTCTGGCGTCGTTGCTGTCTTGCAAGGTGCCCGCCAGTTTGGGAGGCAATACCGGTTTCTGTAATACCTATGCGGCTTACGAGGCGTTATCGAGCGCCGATAAACAACGTTACGAACGCTTACGAGTAATTCACGCGCCATGGGCATCGTTACTCTATTACAATCCCGAGCCTGGCCTTGCGATGCTCAAGGCCATGCAGGCTATCGGCGAGAAGGAGTTGCCGCTGGTCTGGAGGCACCGGTCCGGTCGCAAGTCGCTGATTCTGGGATGCACTGCGCAGCAGGTCGTTGGCGTCAGCCTGGCGCAAAGCGCGCAGATTCTGGTCGGCCTTCGCGAATGGGCCACAGCCGAGGCGTTCAGTTACAGCCATGCGTGGCAGACGGGTGATTTGGTGATATGGGACAACACCGGCACCATGCACCGTGCGGAAGCTTACGACCCCGCGTGCGGGCGAATGATGCACCGCACCAAGTTGCAGGGCGAAGAGCCTTTCGAGTGATCTGCCGGGCGCGACACACGGGTGACGCCGTGGCTGTTATATCGAGTTGCTCATTGTGAGCTGAATCGTTTTGCCGGATTGGAGAAACGAGAATGTGCAGACCTAAAGAGCCCATTGCGGGCGTATTTCTACTGTTGGTTCTGGCGGCCGGAGGCTGGGTGGCTCAGGAGCCATTTCCTCATTTCGGGATTGATCTGCCTGCCGAGGCGTTATTGGACGGCGAGCGCCCGGTCAAACCTGTGTCGCCTCGACACCGAACGCAATTTGATGAAAGCCAGTTCAGTAGCGCCATGCTTGAACTCGTGCCCATGTACGCGACCGTAGAGTAAACCGTAGGCTGTGTACGAAAAGTCGGCCAGCGTGGCCACTTTTTGTACAGAGCCTGTTTGAAGCGCTCAGGCAGCCCGTTTGCCCAGCAACTTCAGGCGTTTCAGCCAGCCATATTTCTTGCCGGTCGTCTGGACCTGAGCGATTTCCGGCATGTCGCGCAACTTCACCCAGATATCCCCGCGCCATTGCAGCGTACTCAGGGTTGTGCCCTGCCACTGCATTTGGCAGTGAGTGGGGCCGTCGTTGTTGATATCAACGGGGCGGGCGCTCAGTGCGGGCAGCACGTCTTGCGTTAGCCAGCGTCGCAGGGCGCGGTTTTCCGGGATGTAATGGTGAATCAACAGGGCGAATACCGCAGACTCGCTGATCAGCAGGCATTTTTGCCATTCGCCGTGGGTCAACAACCATGCGGTGCGGCGCTGATCGGCGTCGAGCTTGCGGGTGTTGCGCTCGTCCAGACGCTTGCCCATCAGGCGGGCGATATCTTCCAGCGGGAACCAGGCTTCTGCGTGCATGACAACAGCACGCAACATGCGACGGTGGCGCAGGAAGAGGGTGGGTTCGTGGTTTTCGGTGCAGGGAAGAAGGGGGAATGGGAGATCCATCGCGGCAAAGCTCCTGTCATGAAAATGAGCCGCCTGCACATCACTGGACGAAATGGGTGGCGGCTGTGCGAAGGTTAGCGAACCGGCACCTCACAACGCCGGCAGACCCTGGAGTCTCCGACGCACAGCCGCCATAACAGTTGCTTCAAATGCACTGAGGCTGGAAGCATACATAAGCTAGCTGTGAGGTATTCGGATCGCTAAATCCGGCCGCTGATTTTGCAGCGACGGCGCACCTTAAATCCTCGATACAGCCCGCGCAAGCAACTGAAGTCTTCTCGGAAACTTCACACAGGGCGAAGGGGTTTTTCAGTCGAGCGACTTCATCCTTTCCTGCAAAATCAACGCTTCGTCCGCATGAAACGTGTTTTTCACCCGCATCAAGCGGCAGCTACATCAGTCTGTTTCGCTGATGTTGGCGAAGAAAATACAGCCGATCAATCTGGCAAACAGAGTCAGTGTTTCCGCCAGATCGGGGTCGTCAAACAACGTCACGTCCGAGTCGAGCGCACATAGCGCGCCGTACAACTGTCCGTTCGGAAGATGGATCGGCACGCCTGCATAACTCTCGATGGCGTAGCGCTTTACCACCGGCCGGTTCGCGTAGCGGCCGTTTTTGCTGATCTGCGGTATGAACAACGCTTCGGGGTTGACGCAAAACTCACTGCACAGCGTGGTCTCCAGTTTGAACACGTCCCCATCGTCAATGCCCAGGTCAGTCGGGTCGTATACAGAACAGGCGATCCAGTCCGCGTCGGTGAACTTTGCGATACCTGCAAAGCGCATGCCTGTCAGTCGGGTGACCAGCCTTAAAATGTTGGTCGTTGCCTCTATTTCGGCAATCGCAGAACGTTCCTCTGTGGTCAGGCCGTCTCGAGAAGCTGTCAACTCCAGACTCATGCAATTCTCCGAAATACTCGATGTGTAGGTACAGCGGCCCATGCTAACCGACTGGCGTGAAAGGCCATACGGGTTATTCGACGAGTCGATGTTTATTTTCGAGCATGAATTTTGACGTCAACTTTTAAAGTTTGAAGCTGCCCCGCCGACAACTGTGGGTTGTATCAATGGCAAGGACAAGCCGCTTATAACCCCCACAATGACCAGACAAGAGCAATTTACGGTGAACACTATGCTGAACAATATTTCTGTAAGGTCCAAGCTTGTGCTCGGGTTTGCCTTGGTCATTGTGCTGACCGTGCTGATTGCACTCACAGGCTGGACGGGGATCAGTTCGCTGAGCGAACGAAGCGAGAGGATTGCCGATATCGGCAAGCTGAGCACGCTGACCCGTGATGTCCGTATAGCCCGCCTGGCTTATGCGCTCAACTACGATGCCGAGCGCGCCAGCAACTGGCTGAAAGCTATCGATAGTCTCGAAAATCATGTGAAGTATGCGCAGAAGGTTTTCGACTCTCCGCTGAACACCCCGCTGGTAAATGCTTCTGCTGAAGCGATGAAGGATTATCGTGTCCACTACGATAATCTGATGCAGGCCACTGCCGCCCGCGAGGCGACCCGGTCAGTGTTTGGCCAGTACGCTGACGCAGCCGCTGACGATTTGCAGAAACTGAACGCCATTGCCCGATCAGATGACGGCAGCGCCTCGCAGCGTGACGACATTATTCAGGCGATGACGTTGTTTCAGAAAATGCGCTTCGACTTGCGTGGTTACACCTATTCCCTGAAAACCGAGAACCGGGCACCGGCTGAAACGTCGATGGACACGGTTATTAATTTTGTTAAAAATCTGAAAGGCTTCGATAGCCAGTCAGCGACGATCAAGCACCTTGTGGACGCTCTGCTCGGCTATCAGAACACGTTGAATCAGTTCACTGCGGCGCAGGACAAGATCGATCAGGCACAGGCAGGGATCAATAAAACTATCGCCATTCTGTTTGATTCTGCCGACAAGCTGTCAGCCAATCAGGTCAGTCTGAGAATAGAAGACGTGGGCGAGGCCAAGACCCTTCTGTCTGTCTGGCTGATTGCAGCGTTGATCATGAGCGCTTTGGCGGCCTGGGTTATCACTCGTCTTATCGTCGGCCCGTTGCTTGACACACTGAAGCTGGCCGAGCGTGTAGCGGATGGCGATTTGACGTACAACCAGCCGGTCACGCGCAAGGATGAACTGGGCTTGTTGCAAGGCAGCATGCTGCGCATGACCAGCAACCTGCGCGAGCTGATTGGCGGCCTGCGCGATGGTGTGACACAAATCGCCAGCGCAGCCGAACAGTTGTCGGCTGTCACTGAGCAGACCAGTGCCGGGGTGAACAGTCAGAAGAGCGAAACGGATCAGGTTGCCACTGCAATGCACGAAATGTCTGCGACTGTTCAGGAGGTCGCACGCAACGCAGAGCAGGCTTCCCATGCGGCGGTTAATGCTTCGAAGGAAGCCCGCGATGGCGAAGGTGTGGTATCCAAGGCGGTTGCCCAGATCGAGAAGCTCGCAACTGAAGTCAAACACTCCAAATCTGCAATGGACGAGCTCAAGAGCGAAAGCAACAAGATTGGCGGCGTGCTGGACGTGATCAAGGCCGTTGCCGAGCAGACCAATCTGTTGGCGCTCAATGCTGCCATTGAAGCGGCGCGTGCAGGCGAAGCCGGACGAGGCTTCGCGGTGGTGGCTGACGAAGTAAGAAGCCTGGCCCAGCGCACGCAGACATCGACGGAAGAAATTGCTGCGTTGATCAGTGGCCTGCACAGCCGTACATCGCAAGTGGCTACGATTCTCGACAATAGCCAGGCTCTGACTGAAAACAGTGTCGAGCTGACACGCAATGCAGGCGTTTCCATCAACAACATGACCCAGGCGATCTCGACCATCGAGACGATGAACCACCAGATTGCCGCTGCTGCCGAAGAGCAGAGTGCGGTTGCCGAAGAGATCAACCGCAGCGTTCTGAACGTGCGCGACATTTCCGAGCAAACGGCGTCCGCCAGTGAAGAGACCGCGGCGTCCAGCGTCGAGCTGGCGCGCCTGGGTGTGCATCTGCAGAGCATGGTCAGCCGATTCAAGGTCTGACCGGCAAACTCCGGTGCGGGCAGCAACGCGCGCACCGGCGTTGGTTCGATGACATTTGGGCGGTAAGTGCTTACCGCCCCCAGAGCCCCATCGCGTACTCCACAAAACTTCTCACTTTAGGCAGCCGATAACGATCCTGCACATACAGCAGGTTCATCGGTCGTCTGGGCAAGTGATAGCCCGGCAGCAGCGCAACCAGCCGGCCTTCCTGCAAGTCTCGCTGAACCAGCGCATCCGGTAGCATCACTACACCCATTCCAGCACACGCAGCCTGATAAAGACCGGCAGAGGTGTTGGCAACCATCGAGCCGTCGACATCCACCAGCACTTCACCTTCGGGGCCGGTCATACGCCATTGGGTGCCAGCCGTGCGCCACTCGTCTCCTGCCGGGTAGGAGAACGCCAGGCAATTGTGCGCACCAAGGTCCTCGGGGTGCGCAGGCGTTCCATGACGAGCCAGATAACTCGGCGCAGCGCAGATGGTCAGGGTGTAGTCCTGCATGAGGCGCGCAATCAGTGGCGAGGATTGCGGGATGTTCCCCAAGCGTATGGCGATATCGAACCCATTGTCGATCATGTCCAGACGCTGGTTGGTCAGCACCAGATCAAGTTTGACCTCGGGAAAACGTAGCGAGAACCCGGCAAGGGCCGGGGCCAGCACTTCCGAACCGAACGTCAGCGGCGCGGTGATGCGCAACGTGCCGCTGGGATCGCCCTGGGCCTGCTCGGCCAGTTGCTCGGACTCGGCCACCAGCCCCAGCACTTCAAGGCAACGCTCGTAATACGCAGTGCCGAATTCCGTCAAGCGCTGACGGCGAGTGGTGCGCTGCAACAGGCTGACGCCCAGGCGCTGTTCCAGTGCGCGCAGGTGGTTGCCAACCATCGTGGTAGAAATCGAACACGCCTGCGCTGCCGCCGTCAGGCTGCCTGCTTCGACCACCTTTACGTACACACGCATCGCCTGAAACAAATCCATTATCAAGCCCTGCTTTAAAATGATTGAAGTATTTGGCTGTTTATCCATAAGGAGTGGCTAACGATACTGCAAAAACCGAAACATACCCAAGGAGCTTCACGTCATGACCACTGCCTGCCTGATGAGCACTTACCAGCCTCTGGCCCTGAGCTTCACCCGAGGCCTGGGCACGCATCTGTGGGACCAGAGCGGGCGCCAATACCTGGATGCTGTGGCGGGCGTGGCGGTGACCAATGTCGGCCATTCGCATCCGCTGCTGGTAGAGGCCATTCGGGATCAGGCGGGTTTGCTGTTGCACACTTCCAATCTTTACAGCATTGACTGGCAGCAGCGTCTGGCGCAGAAACTGACCTGTTTGTCGGGGCTGGATCGGGTGTTTTTCAATAACTCCGGTGCCGAGGCCAACGAGACTGCGCTGAAGCTGGCGCGCCTGCACGGCTGGCACAAGTACATCGAACGGCCTTTGGTGGTGGTCATGGAAAACGCCTTTCACGGCCGCACGCTGGGCACACTGTCGGCCAGTGACGGACCGGCTGTGCGCCTGGGCTTCAGCACCTTGCCGGGGGATTACCTCAAAGTACCCTTTGGCGATCTGGCGGCGTTCGACAAGGTCTGCGTGACTCACGGGCACCGCATTGCCGCAGTACTGGTGGAGCCGATTCAAGGCGAAGGCGGCGCGCAGGTCGCGCCAACCGGGTATCTCAAGGCGCTGAGGGAGCGCTGCACGCGGCGTGACTGGCTGTTGATGCTCGACGAAATCCAGACCGGCATGGGGTGGACCGGCAAGTGGTTTGCCTTTCAGCACGAGGGCATCGTGCCGGACGTCATGACCCTGGCCAAGGGTTTGGGCAACGGTGTGCCGATAGGTGCCTGTCTGGCACGGGGCAGGGCGGCGCAATTGTTCACCCCCGGCAGCCACGGCAGCACCTTCGGTGGTAATCCGCTGGCCTGTCGGGTCGGCTGCACGGTGATCGACATCATCGAACAGCAGGCCTTGGTGGAGAACGCTGCCCTGCAAGGCAGCCGCTTGCTGGAGCGGCTGCGCAACGTGCTTGGCGCTCACCCGCAGGTGCTGGAGATTCGTGGGCTGGGGCTGATGATCGGTATCGAATTGCGGCAGGCCATACCCGAGTTGACCCGGATCGCGGCCGAGGACTACGGCCTGTTGATCAACGTCACGCGCGGTAAGGTCATCCGTCTTCTGCCGCCATTGGTGCTGAACGCTGCCGAGGTGGAACAGATCGTTCAAGGCCTGCTGGCGAGCCTCGACAGCGCCCTTTACAAATCGCTTGAGCGCTCTGCCTGAAGCAAGGGATTAAGGAAAAGGACTACATCGGGCTGTACCGGGATGACCCATATGCGGTAGAACAGTCCAGCATCGCGTATGTCTGCGCGCGATGGCTACCCAATGGATTTGAAAGGAGCCCACCATGTTAATCCGGTCCCTGACCCTCGCCACCCTGCTTGTCGCTGCCGGTACAGCACTTGCCGCTGACAGCGATGGCCCTTTGGCCCAGGAGCGCGGCAAGTCGCGCCCGCTGATCATCATCGCACCCAGCCCGGCTGATCCGGCGCTGAGCCACCTCAAGGACGCGCTGAAGGAGTCTGCAAATCATAAAGACTTCACAGAGCGCAATATGGTGCTGTTCACGGTGGTGAACACTATCGGCGAGCGTGACGGCAAGAGCATGGACCCCCAGTCGACCATGGCCTTGATTCGTGAATTGAAGCTGGGCGCGGGTGTCGGTACCAAGGTCATTCTGGTGGGCAAGGACGGCGAGAAAAAGATCGACAAGACTATCGGCAAGTCAGAATCGGTAGACCTTAAGGAGATCTTCGCCACCATCGACCAGATGCCAATGCGCGAGAAAGAGGCATCCGCGCCGCCACCAGAACCAGAGGCCAAGCCTGCACCGGCCGAAAAACCGGCCAAGCCAGTCAAGGGCGGGGCACCTGGCAAGACGCTGGATGACTGAGTGACCGGCGCAGCGTGCGGTAATCGCGCGTTGCGCCTGGCGTGCCGTTCGGCTCACTCGCCGCGAATGTACTGCTCAAGCTGCTGAATGAGACTGGCCTGTTCGGCAATGGCTTCCTTCACCAGGTCGCCGATCGACAGCAGGCCCAGCAGCCGGCCGTCTTCCACGACCGGCAGATGGCGCAGATGGCTGTCGGTCATGATCCCCATGCACGCTTCGACGCTCTGTTGCGAGTCGACGGTAATGACTTTGTTGCTCATGATTTCTCTGACCGGCGTGCCCACCGAGGAGCGCCCCTTGAGGATCACCTTGCGTGCATAGTCGCGCTCACTGACGACGCCGACCACCACGTTGCCCTCGACCACCGGCAGCGCACCGATATTCTTTTCCGCCATCAGCCTGAGCGCATCGAGCACCATCTGGTCCGGGCCGATGGTATGCACTTGCTGGTTTTGCAGGTCTTTCAATTTCAGTAGTTGGGCGACGGTTTTCATGGTGCTCTCCGTGATCGGGACCTGTAAGACTGTAGTGCATTTTCAGGCGCACTACAGAATCGTGCAGCGCGCAGAATCGAGCAACAAATAAATAGGGATAAAGGGCATAGACGCAATTAATTGACAGCGCCTGAAAATGGCCTGAATTCGACTGCCGACCGCGCGCTTGATCTCACAGCCAAGTAGAATCAACGGTTTCGCCATGCGGTCGAGGTAGCAGCGTTGGATTTACAGCAGGGCTTCATCCTGAGTCGGCACTGGCAAGATACGCCCGCCGGGACCGAGGTCGACTTCTGGTTGGCCACCGATCAGGGGCCTCGCCATATTCGCCTGCCTTGCCAGCCCTCTGTCGCCTTTATTCCCGCCGAGCAGGGCGAGCGTGCGCGGTCGCTGTTGCGTACCGAGCGCGGGGTGGAATTGCGTCCGCTGGAACTTTGCGATTTTCGTCATCGACCTGTGCTCGGTGTGTATTGCCAGCAGCACCGCCAGTTGATGAACATCGAAAAAATGCTGCGTAGAGGCAATGTCGATGTTTACGAGGCAGACATTCGCCCGCCCGAGCGCTATCTGATGGAGCGCTTCATCACCGCGCCAGTGCAATTCAGCGGTACGCCGGATGCCGAGGGCGTGCTTTGCGACGCGCAAATCAGGCCGGCACCCGATTACCGTCCCAGCCTGAAGCTGGCGTCGCTCGATATCGAAACCACGGCGCGTGGCGAGCTGTATTCGATCGCGCTGGAGGGCTGTGGTCAGCGCCAGGTGTACATGCTGGGGCCACCCAATGGCGGCGCCGAGGAGCTGGATTTTCAGCTCGATTATTGCGATACCCGCGCGCAGTTGCTGGAGTGCCTGAATGGCTGGCTGGCGTTGCACGATCCTGACGCAATCATCGGCTGGAACGTCGTGCAGTTCGACCTGCGGGTTCTGCATGAACATGCCCAGCGCCTGCAAGTGCCATTGCGGCTCGGGCGTGGCGGTGAAGCAATGGGCTGGCGGGAGCATGGCAGCCGTAACAATCATTTTTTTGCCGAGGTCAGCGGGCGGCTGATCATCGACGGGATCGAGGCCTTGCGTTCCGCGACCTGGAGCTTTCCGTCGTTCAGTCTCGAGAATGTCGCGCAGACCCTGCTGGGCGAGGGCAAGGCCATTGATACGCCTTACCAGCGCATGGACGAAATCAACCGCATGTTCGCCGAGGACAAGCCTGCGCTGGCGCGTTACAACATCAAGGATTGCGAGCTGGTGACGCGCATCTTCGCCAAGACCCAGTTGCTGACCTTTCTGCTCGAACGCGCCACCGTAACGGGCCTGCCCGCTGACCGCAGCGGCGGTTCGGTGGCCGCGTTCTGCCATCTGTACATTCCGCTGATGCACCGCCAGGGCTTCGTCGCGCCCAATCTGGGCGAACGCATGCCGGAGGCAAGCCCCGGTGGTTTTGTGATGGATTCCCAGCCGGGGCTCTATGAGTCGGTGCTGGTGCTGGACTACAAGAGCCTGTATCCGTCGATCATTCGCACCTTTCTCATCGACCCGGTGGGGTTGATCGAAGGGATGCGTCACCCCGAGGACAGCGCGTCGGTGCCAGGCTTTCGCGGCGCGCGGTTTTCCCGCACCCGCCATAGCCTGCCAGAGATCGTGGAACGAGTGTGGCAAGGTCGGGAGACCGCCAAGCGCGAGCACAATGCGCCGTTGTCCCAAGCCCTGAAAATCATCATGAATGCCTTCTACGGCGTGCTGGGGTCGAGTGGCTGCCGGTTCTTCGATCCGCGGCTGGCCTCATCGATCACCTTGCGCGGGCATGAAATCATGCTCAAGACCCGCGACCTCATCCAGGCACAGGGCTATACCGTAATCTACGGCGATACCGACTCGACGTTTGTCTGGCTGGGCCGTCCTCACGGGCAGGAAGAAGCGGCAAGCATCGGCAAGACGCTGGTGCAACAGGTCAACCAGTGGTGGCGCGAGCACCTGCACAATGAATATGGCTTGCACAGCGCGCTGGAGCTGCAATACGAAACGCATTTTCGCCGCTTCCTGATGCCAACCGTACGCGGCGCGGAGGAGGGCAGCAAGAAACGCTACGCCGGACTGGTCACTCGCGCCGATGGTTCCGAGGAGATGGTCTACAAGGGCCTGGAAACCGTGCGCACCGACTGGTCGCCGCTGGCTCAGCAGTTTCAACAGGAGCTATACCTGCGCATCTTCAAGCGCCAGCCGTATCAGAATTATGTGCGTGACTACGTGCAGCGCACCTTGTCAGGCGAACTGGATGACCTGTTGATCTACCGCAAGCGCCTGCGCCGCAAGCTCGATGATTATCAGCGCAACGTGCCGCCACACGTGCGCGCCGCGCGGCTCGCCGATGAATACAACGATCAGCAGGGGCGTCCGCGTCAATATCAGAGCGGCGGCTGGATCAGCTATGTGATGACCACTGCCGGGCCGGAACCACTGGAGATTCGTCACGCGCCGATTGACTACGACCATTACGTGACTCGCCAGTTACAACCACTGGCGGATGCGATCCTGCCGTTTGTCGACGATGATTTCAGCACGCTGATCGGCGGGCAATTAGGGTTGTTCTAACGCGCGCTAAGCTGCTCGGCGATCCACGGCAGTACCTGCTCGCATGATGCTTCGATCTTCATTTCAAGCAATTCGTCCGCGCGGGTCTTGCCGTGGTTGATGGCGATGACCGGTTTGCCCTGTTCGACCATTGCCTTGCACAGGCGGAACGCCGACCAGGCCATCAATGACGTGCCAACCACCAGCAAGCCTCCCGCCTGTTCGACGCTCGACGTTGCCTTGGCAGCGGTCTGCGGCGCGACGTTCTCACCAAAGAACACAACGTCCGGCTTGAGTCTGTCGCCCTCGCAATGCGGGCAACGGGGCACCTTGAAACCAGCCTCGAAAGCCGGGGCCAGCAGGGTGTCGCCATCGGGTGCCTGCATGGCATCAACGCCTAGCAGATAGGGGTTTTGCTCCAGCATCTGCTCTTGAATATCCGCCCGCTCGCTGCGTTGCTGACAATCCAGGCACAGTACACGGTGCAGGCTGCCGTGCAGCTCGATGACGTCCTGGCTTCCGGCCTGACTGTGCAGTGCATCAACGTTCTGGGTGATCAGTCCGCTGATGGCATTTTCAACCTGCAATGCAGCCAGTGCCCGATGCGCGGCATTGGCCTGCGCCGCGCGAATACGCGGCCAGCCCAGCATCGCCCGCGCCCAGTAACGTTGGCGCGCAGCGGGGTTGCCGACAAACTCTTGATACATCATCGGCTGTTTGCCACGCCGCACGCCGTCCTTGTCGCGGTAGTCCGGAATGCCGGACGCGGTGCTGATACCTGCGCCGGTGACGACCAGAAAGGACTTGCCGGTCATTGTCTCGCAAAGTGTTTCGAGCTGACTGTAGGTTGTAGTGTCCAGCATCTTCAAACCTCGAATGACTCATGTTGTCCGGACCTGTGTCTGCCAGATTAGCAGGCGAGTGCGAGCTGTGAGCGGCCAAGGCGAGCGTTGGTTCAATAGACCGTTGTCTACCCGGTGGCGTGCGTGGCAACCTTGGTTCTTTAACACCTTGCCAAGGAAGCTCAGATGCGCTCGTTTCATTTCAAACAACTGGATGTGTTCAGCGATCAGCCTTTGCTCGGTAATCCGCTGGCGGTGGTGCTGGGCGCGGACGGGCTGAGTGATGAACAGATGGCCGCCTTTGCACGCTGGACCAACCTGAGTGAAACCACGTTTCTGCTCAAACCGACAGACCCGCGTGCCGACTATCGTGTGCGTATCTTCACTACACTTGAAGAGCTGCCTTTCGCTGGGCATCCCACCTTGGGCAGCTGTCACGCCTGGCTCGAAAGCGGTGGCGCGGCGCAGGGTGAGGAAATTATCCAGGAGTGCGGGATCGGTCTGGTGCGCATTCGTCGCGAGGGCAGCGGGCTGGCATTCACTGCGCCGCCTTTGTTGCGTTCGGGCACTGTAGACCCTGAATTGATCGAGCAGATCCGCCTCGGTATGAACCTGGGGGCGGGTGAGATTCTGGATGCGCGCTGGGTGGATAACGGCCCGGGTTGGGTCGCCATCAGGCTGGCAGATCGCGCCAGTGTTCTGAGCTTGCAGCCGGATTACACACTATTGAGCGGCCTGATACTCGGCGTCGTTGCGCCATGGGACCCGGCAGTCGATGGGGATGAGGCGCAATTTGAAGTGCGTGCCTTTATCCCGGGCGACGGTATGGCGGAAGACCCGGTGACCGGCAGCCTCAATGCCGGAATCGCTCGCTGGTTTCTGGAAGAGGGGCTGGCACCGGACAATTACATCGTCAGCCAAGGCACTGCGCTCGGCCGCAAGGGGCGAGTTTCCATTCAGCGTGTAGGTGAGGATATCTGGGTGGGCGGCTCGACGGTTACCTGCATTGAAGGGCGCGTTTCGCTTTAGGCGCTTGTCGTCATAGACAACACCTGAAGAGCACAGAGTGCCGGGTAACAAGAGCCCGCGAGTGAAAGACTCAATCCCTGTGCGCAATCTTCTTGCCACGTCTGGCGGCGATATCGCTGGCCTGGCCGTCGCGTTGTTTGCCAGTCCGGGCCTGGGTGATGAGCTCTGGAATCAAAGGGCCTTCGGGCAGATTCTTCCAGAAGCGCGAAGGGAAGTGGCCCTCCATGACTTTGGGGTTCAGGCGTGCAGGGTTGAAGATGTGGCTGTAATACGTGAGCCACAACTCGCCATGCGGGTCTTCGACCTGCCGGGCCATGGTCTGCCAGGCTTCAGGGCAGCGGCGTTCGTGGATCAGCTGTTTGCCGTCGTAATACACGCCGTCCTGAGGGGTAGCGATCATCCAGCGGTGCTGGCCCATGCGGCCGATGAAATGCTCACTGGCACTGAGCAGAATATCGTGCGCCGGCTCATGCCACGCCACGTACTGCGGGCGCATGATGGCCGCGTCATCAGCGACAGGCGGCAAGGCGACAAAACGTAGAAACGCGTGCAGATGATGCGCCTCACGTCTGACCGACTTGAGACGACGGTGCAGCTCGCTGCCGAGTTTGTCGCCGGCCATCATGGCCGTGCGATCACCGTGGGTGACGCGCCACAGCACTTCGTACAACAGGCTCCAGCGCTGATCGCCCCGGTAGCGCGAGGCGCTTTCCAGCAGTTGCACCAATTCCAGCGGAACCCGGGCCTGAAAGGGGCCCTGTTCCTGCGGGTATTCTTCTTCGCTGCCAAACAGGTCGGCGGCGTCCGGTGACTTCCAGCTGACCTGGCTGGGGTCGATTTCATGGCTCAGCAGCCAGCGCGCTTGTAGCCGCCAAGTGCCGAACAGGTCGTCGCAGTCCAGACAGATCATCCCCACAGCCCCATTTGCTGAGGCTGCGGTCGGTCACGCAACTGGTGATGCAGAAATTCGCTGGTGGTTTCCGCATGCGGCGGGTGGTAGTCGCTGGTAATGATAAACGGCTTGGCCTTGGCCAGTATGCAGCGCATGCGGGTGAGGTCTTCGTAGCGGATACGCCGCTGCCTGCGCAGCTCGACCAGCCGCTGGGTGGTACGAATGCCGATGCCTGGCACCCGGGCAATCAGCGCCGCGTCGGCCTTGTTCAGGTCCAGCGGAAACACCTGCCGGTTGCCCAGCGCCCAGGCCAGCTTGGGGTCAATGTCCAGCGCCAGGTCACCGGGGCCGCTGAGCAATTCACCTGCAGTAAAACCGTAGCCGCGCAAAAGGAAGTCGGCCTGATACAGCCGGTGCTCGCGCATCAGCGGCGGTGCAGCCAGTGGCACACTGTTGGGGCTGTTGGGGATCGGACTGAACGCTGAATAGTAGACCCGGCGCAGTTTGAAGTTGCTGTACAGCGATTGCGCGCTGTGCAGGATGGTGCTGTCGTCGGTAGCGTCGGCACCGACGATCATTTGCGTGCTTTGCCCGGCCGGGGCAAAGCGCGGCGAGCGCGGCTCGTTGCGCACGGTTTGCTCGCCGGTGTAAATGGTTTGCATGGCCTGTTTGATCGACGCGACGTCTTTTTCCGGTGCAAGGGTTTGCAGGCTCAGGTCGGTCGGCAGCTCGATATTGACGCTGAGGCGGTCGGCATAGCAACCGGCTTTTTCGATCAGCGCCGGATCGGCGTCGGGGATGGTCTTGAGGTGGATATAACCGCGAAACTCGTGCACCTCGCGCAACAACCGGGCGACCTCGACCAGTTGCTCCATGGTGTAGTCCGCAGAGCGAATGATCCCGGAACTCAAAAACAGCCCGCTGACGCAATTGCGACGATAGAAGTCCAGCGTCAGGGTGACCACTTCTTCGGGCGTGAAGCGCGCACGGGGCACGTCGCTGGAGCGGCGGTTGACGCAGTACTGGCAGTCGTAAAAGCAGAAATTGGTCAACAGGATTTTCAGCAGCGACACGCAACGGCCATCCGGCGTATAGCTATGGCAGATGCCCATGCCGTTGGTGGAACCCAGACCGGATTTGTCCTGCGAGCTGCGCTTGGGTGCTCCACTGCTGGCGCACGACGCATCGTACTTGGCGGCGTCCGCCAGAATGCTGAGCTTGTCGATAAGCTGCATGAAGTACCCCTATACTGTTTGCATGCACAGTATAGGGTCGGGTGCAGCTCGACAAGTACCGTACAGCGGGCCTGTACGTATCGCTATGGGTTAACGATTTTCAGCGAGAGTGAAGTCTTGTCCGGACGGGCGCACTCAAGGATGAATGTTATTTAATAACATTTGCGCGATCGGTATGTAATACTGTAACAAATAGTTGCAGGTTACTTTCGCGTGAAAACTCGTTTTGCCTCGATAGCAGGCTCCGTGCTGGCCCAATCGGCCTGGAAGCGGGTCCTGTTTTCTCTTGCGGTGCTGATATTGCTCTGGCTGGCCATCGGCTGGTCGGTGGCCATTCCATGAGTGCAGCCATTGCTCTGGAAAACCTTACTGTGGCCTATGAGCGCCGCCCGGCGGTGCACCACATCAGCGGGCGGTTCGAGGCGGGCAGCCTGACGGCCATCGTCGGGCCGAACGGGGCGGGTAAATCGACCTTGATCAAGGCCATCGCCGGCACCATGAAGCCTGCGCAGGGGCGCGTCGACCGTGGCCGCCTGGCGACCCGCACGATCGGCTACCTGCCCCAGGCCGCAGAAATCGATCGCAGTTTTCCGCTGAGCGTCGCCGATACCGTTTCGATGGGCGCCTGGCACAGCATCGGGCCGTTTCGCAGCCTGACACGCAATCATGCGCGATTGACCGGGGAAGCGCTGAGCACGGTCGGCCTGGAGGGTTTTGAAGGGCGCAGCGTCGGTTCGTTGTCGTCCGGCCAGTTCCAGCGGGTGCTGTTTGCCCGATTGCTGCTGCAGGATGCTTCTGTGATTCTGCTCGACGAGCCATTTACCGCCATCGACGCACGCACCACCCGTGATCTGCTGGAGCTGGTGCGCGCCTGGCATGGGCAGGGGCGCACAGTGATCGCGGTCCTGCACGATATCGAACAGGTTCGTCAGCACTTTCCGCAAACCCTGCTGATGGCCCGTGAAGCCATTGCCTGGGGCGAAACCTCGCAAGTGCTCAGCGCCGCCAACCTGCGCAAGGCGCGCAACATGGCCGAGTACTGGAGCCCGGACGCCTTGCTGTGTGATAGCGAGGACGAGCGCTCATGATGCTCTATAGCCTGGTCGTCGAGCCTTTTATCGAATTCGGTTTTATGCGCCGCGCGCTGGTGGCGTGCCTGGCACTGGGGATTGGTTCCGGGCCGGTGGGCGTGCTGTTGATGCTGCGCCGTATGAGTCTGGTGGGCGATGCCATGAGCCATGCGGTGCTTCCCGGCGCGGCGGTGGGCTTCATGGTCGCCGGTCTGTCGTTGCCCGCGATGGGCTTCGGCGGGCTGATCGCCGGGCTGGCAGTGGCTTTGCTGTCAGGGCTGGTGAGCCGGCTGACTTCGCTGCGTGAAGACGCCAGTTTTGCCAGCTTTTACCTGACCTCTCTGGCGGCCGGGGTGCTGATCGTTTCGCTGCATGGCTCCAGTGTCGACCTGCTGCATGTGCTGTTCGGCACCATTCTGGCCATTGATGACACGGCTATCTATATGGTCGGCAGCATTGCTTCCTTCACGCTGATTCTGTTGGCAGTGATCTATCGCCCATTGGTGCTGGAATGCTTCGATCCGGGCTTTCTGCGTGCGGTCGGCGGACGCGGCTCGCTGTACCACGTGTTGTTCCTGCTGCTGGTGGTGTTGAACCTGGTCGCAGGTTTTCAGGCGCTGGGCACCTTGATGGCCGTGGGCATGATGATGCTGCCGGCAACCGCGGCACGTTTCTGGACCAACTCGCTGAGTGGCCTGATGGTGATTTCGACACTGCTGGCGACCTTGTCAGGCCTGATCGGCCTGATCGTTTCCTACCACCTTGGCGTCGCCTCGGGCCCGGCCATCGTGCTTACCGCCAGTGCGTTCTACGGCCTTTCCCTGTTGTTCGGGCGCACGGGAATCGTGCGCCGACTGTTTCCCAAACCTCACCTGGCTAACTGAAAAGGTACGTCATGAAACGATTGATGGTGTTGAGTTCCATAGCTGCACTGGCGCTGTCTGCGTTCGCCAGCCTGGCCCAGGCCAAACCGCTGGAAGCCGTTGCGTCGTTCACGGTCATCGCGGACATGGTCAGTACGGTCGGCGGCGACCGTGTTCACGTAAAGTCCCTGATCGGCCCGAACGGCGACCCGCATGTCTACGAGCCAACGCCAAGTGATGCTCAGGCATTGAAAAATGCCGACCTGGCGTTTGTCAGTGGCCTGCATCTGGAAGGCTGGATGGATCGTCTCATCAAAGCGTCGGGCTACAAGGGCAAGCCGGTAGTGCTCTCTGAAGGGATCAAGACCCGCAGCATGGACGAAGATGGCAAGCGTATTGTCGACCCGCACGCCTGGAATAGCGCCGCCAACGGGGTGATTTATGTGCGTAACATTATCGCCGCACTAAAGAAAGCCGACCCGGAAGGAGCAAGCGAGTATCAAGCCAATGGCGATCGCTACATCGTCGAGCTGCAACAACTGGACATTTACGCCCGCGATCAGATTCATTCTATTCCGGCCGCCAAGCGCAAGATCCTCACTTCTCATGATGCGTTCGGCTACTTTGGCGATGCCTATGGCGTGACTTTCCTGTCACCGTTGGGCTTGTCTACCGAATCGGAAGCGTCGGCAGCTGATGTCTCGAAACTGATTCGTCAGATCAAGGCCGAGCATGTCAGTGCCTACTTCTTCGAAAACTCCAGCGACCCGCGTCTGGTCAAGCAGATTGCCGAAGCCAGTGGTGCCCAGCCAGGCGGTGAGCTGTACGTCGAAGCCTTGTCGCCAGCCGACGGCCCTGCGTCAACCTACGCGAAGATGTTCCGTTACAACGTCGATACCCTGACTGCGGCAATGAAGCGCAATCAGTAACCTTGAGAGTCGCCAGCCCCTGGGTTTCAGGGGCTGTGCGACTTCAACGTCCCTAGTTATTGAGAAACTTGAACACGGTGGTCTGGGTGTAGGCTTTGCCTGGGTCCAGTCGTGTGCTGGGAAATTTCGGCTGATTGGGCGCATCAGGACAGTGCTGGGTCTCCAGGGTAAAGGCGCCCCAGTGCGGGTAGACCTTGCCCGCCTTGCCATGAATGCTGCCATCCAGGAAGTTGCCGGTATACAGCTGTACGCCTGGCTCTGTGGTGAACAGCTGCAGCCTGCGGCCTGATTGCGGGTCGCTGACCTCGGCGGCCAGTTTCTTCACATCACCCTTAGTGTCGAGTACCCAGTTGAAATCAAAACCGCCTTGTTTGGGTTCGGCATATTTCAACTGCTGGTGATCATCCTTTATGTGCTTGCCGAACGCGGTGGGCTTGAGGAAGTCCATCGGCGTGCCCGCGACGGCAGGCAGTTCGCCGGTCGGGATCAGCTTGTCGTTGACCGGTGTGTAGTGCGAAGCGTGCAGGGTGGCGACCTGTTTGAGTACATCACCGCTGCCTGCACCCGCCAGGTTGAAATAGCTATGGTTGGTCAGGTTCAGCACTGTCGGCTTGTCAGTGGTGGCGCGGTAGTCAATCTTCAGCTCGTTTTTCTCATTCAGGCTGTAAGTGACTTCAGTTTTCAATGTGCCCGGAAAGCCCATCTCGCCATCCGGCGACACGTAGGTCAGCTTCACGCCGACCGAATCACCGGTCTTGGTTTCTTCTGCCTTCCAGAGTCGTTTGTCAAAACCCTGAGTGCCGCCGTGCAGGGCATTGGTCTTGTCGTTGAGTGGGACCTGGTAGGTCTTGCCATCCAGGCTGAACTTGCCGCCTGCCAGGCGGTTGCCGAATCGGCCGATGGTCGCGCCGAAATAAACCGTGCCGTTGTTCTGGTAGCCCTGAACATCGTCGAAGCCCAGGACGATGTCCTCGACCTTTCCGGCCTTGTCAGGCACCAGCAGCGATTGCAGCGTCGCGCCGTAGGTGATGATGCTGGCCTGCACGCCGTGACTGTTGCGCAGGGTGAATTTCTCGACGGCAGTGCCGTCGGGCAGTTGGCCGAAAGTGCTGTGCTCGCTGGAGAGTGCCGCGGCCTGTGCAGTCAAGGTGCTGATCATCAAGGACAGTCCAAGGGTGCTGAGGAGAGCATGTGTTTTCATCTGATCTGCCTGCTTTTATTGTTATTGGTAAGACTATTTGATCGGATTAAAGCCGATGCATGGATTTATAGCCTATAAAATGCCACTTGAAAAATAAATTGTAATACTATTTAGTAGTGCCAGCTTCACTGAAACCGGTCGATCCGCTGGATGCCTGCGAAACAGGTCGACTGGGCACGCAGGTTGGACAAGACTGCGACGCAAACATCCAAAAAGTGCCTTTACAACAATAACAAAGGACATTTTTCATGAACTGGCTGCCCGTTTCCGAGCACCGTTTCAAGCTGGCCGAGGGCTCCTTCTGGGACGCCGCAGAGCAGGCCTTGTACTGGGTCGACATTGCCGGTTTTCTGGCTTGTCGGCTGGTTGCCGGGGAGTATCGCCAATGGCGCATGCCCGAGCCGGTCTCTGCGTTTATACCGACCGGGCAGGGCGACGCACTGGTGACTCTGGCCAGCGGTGTGTATCGTCTGGACCTCAAATCCGAAAAAACCTCACTGGCGTTGTTCTGCGTGGCAGATTCGACCCCTGGCAATCGCGCCAATGAGGCCCGTTGTGACGCCCGTGGCCGCCTGTGGCTGGGCAGCATGCAAAACAATATCGATGCCGAAGGCAAAGACGTACCTTTGGTCCGTCGTTCGGGCGGGCTGTTCCGGGTTGAACCCGACGCCCGCGTGACGCGTTTGCTGGACGGGCAGGGCATCGTCAATACCCTGCTGTGGAATATCGACGGCAGCGTGCTGTACAGCGCCGATACCCTGGACGAAGTGATCTACCAATACCCTGTGCAGGAAGATGGCTCGCTGGGACCACGTCAGGTATGGGCGGCCGAGCAGGGCCAGGGTTCGCCCGACGGCTCGGCAATGGATGCCGAAGGTTATGTATGGAACGCGCGCTGGGGAGGCAGCTGCCTGATCCGCTTTGCCCCCGACGGCAGTGTCGACCGGGTCATCGAGCTGCCCGTCAGCCATCCCACCAGTTGTGTGTTCGGTGGTCCTGACCTGGAGACACTGTATGTCACCAGTGCAGCGCCTGCCGATGCTCATGGACGTTTCGATGGCGCGGTGCTGATGGCGCATGTTGGCGTCAAAGGAACGCTGTGTCAGCGCTTCAGCGGTTGAAAAAAATGCCGCGCCGTCGCCTTTTCTGCGGCGGCGTCGCGATGGGAAATACAGGAGTGACATTCGGTTACATAGCGGTCATTCATTATATGGTATGACTATTTAATCGGTTCTCGGACGCCTCCGCGTTTGCAACCGCCACCTCGCTGAACGCTGTAGCTATTCAATAAAAATAAGGAGTTAGCTATGTTGAGTCGTCACGGGATTCGTTCCCTGTGCTGTGCCGCCGTCACCACCGCCATTCTGGGCATGAGTGGCATCACCTCCGCTGCTGATGAAGTCAAAATCGGCTTTCTGGTCAAACAGGCTGAAGAGCCATGGTTCCAGACTGAATGGGCGTTTGCTGAAAAGGCAGGCAAGGAGCATGGTTTTACCGTGCTCAAGATTGCCGTGCCAGATGGTGAAAAGACCCTTTCCGCTATCGACAGCCTGGCCGCCAACGGTGCCAAGGGCTTTGTGATCTGCCCGCCTGATGTCTCTCTGGGCCCTGCAATCGTGGCCAAGGCCAAGGCGCTCGGTTTGAAAGTCATGGCCGTGGACGATCGTTTTGTCGACGCCAACGGCAAATTCATGGAGGACGTGCCATATCTGGGCATGGCAGCCTTTGAAGTGGGCCAGAAGCAAGGTGCCGCGATGGCCACCGAAGCGAAGAACCGCAAGTGGGATGAGGGCGGGTGGAAAGGCACCTACGCGATCATCAACACTTACAACGAGCTCGACACCGGTAAGAAACGTACTGATGGTTCGGTGAAGGCGCTAGAAGAGGCCGGTTTGCCGAAAGATCACATCCTGTTCACCGCGCAGAAAACTCTTGATGTACCAGGCAGCATGGACGCCACCAACTCGGCGCTGCCAAAACTGCCTGGCGATGCGAAAAACCTGATCATCGGCGGCATGAACGACAACACTGTTCTGGGGGGCGTACGCGCGACGGCGAGCAATGGTTTCAGCGCGAAAAACGTTATCGGGATCGGCATCAACGGCACCGATGCCATTGATGAGCTGAAGAAAAAAGAGAGTGGCTTCTTTGGCTCCATGCTGCCAAGCCCGGACAAGGAAGGCTACAACACCGCGCTGTATATGTATAAATGGGTCACCGAGGGCGTTGAACCGCCTAAATATACCGCTATGGACGATGTGACACTGATCACCCGCGCCAACTTCCAGGAAGTATTGACCAAGATCGGTTTGTGGAAGTGAGTTGACTGAGGGGCCTGATTTTCAGGCCCCTCACACGTGCGAGGAGGTTGGTTTCATGCAACAGGCTATCGAGCAAACATCCATAAACGGTGCCTTGCGCTTCAATGGCATCGGCAAGGTCTTCCCCGGCGTAAAGGCGCTTTCGGACATCAGCTTCGAAGCGCGCCCCGGCAGTGTTCACGCCTTGATGGGCGAGAACGGTGCCGGTAAATCCACGCTGCTGAAAATCCTCGGCGGCTCTTATCAGCCCAATAGCGGCACCTTGCAGATCGGTGAGCAGAGCTACCAGTTCAAATCCACCGCCGAGAGTATTGCGGCGGGTGTGGCGGTGATTCACCAGGAATTGCATCTGGTGCCGGAAATGACCGTCGCCGAGAACCTGCTGCTTGGGCACATGCCCAATCGTTTCGGTTTGATCAATCGTGGCGCGATGTACCGTCGGGCAGGTGAGCTGCTCAAAGGCCTGGCTGACGAAATCGACCCGCGCACTCGCCTGGGTGATCTTTCACTGGGCCAGCGGCAATTGGTGGAGATCGCCAAGGCCATGTCACGCAATGCGCACGTCATCGCCTTTGACGAACCCACCAGCAGCCTGTCGGCACGTGAAATTGACCGGTTGATGGCGATTATCGTGCGGCTGCGCGACGAGGGGCGGGTGATTCTCTACGTGTCTCATCGCATGGAAGAAATCTTCCGTGTCTGTGATGCCGTAACAGTGTTCAAGGACGGTCGTTTTGTAAAAACCTTTGAGCAGATGGCTGATCTGGATCATGACCGGCTGGTGACCTGCATGGTCGGCCGGGATATTCAGAACATCTACAATTATCGTCCGCGCCAGCATCAAGGGCCTAGCCTGCGAGTGACCGGGTTACTGGGGCCGGGGCTGCACGAACCCGTGAGTTTTGCCGTAGAGAAAGGTGAAGTGCTGGGTTTCTTCGGGCTGGTGGGCGCCGGGCGTACCGAGCTGTTCCGTCTGCTGTCGGGGTTGACGCGCAGCACGGCAGGCACGTTGCAGCTGGACGGCAAGCCATTGACGCTCAAGTCCCCACGCGATTCGATCGAAGCAGGCATTCTGCTCTGCCCGGAGGACCGCAAGAAGGAAGGTATCGTGCCGCTGTCCAGCGTCGCGGAGAACATCAACATCGGTGCACGGCCCCGGCATGTGAATCTCGGCTGCCTGATTCAGGGCCGCTGGGAGCGCGACAACGCACGCAGCCAGATCAAGTCGATGAACGTCAAGACACCATCGCCTGAGCAACAGATCATGTTCCTCTCCGGCGGCAATCAGCAGAAGGCGATTCTCGGTCGCTGGCTGTCGATGCCGATGAAGGTCCTGTTGCTGGACGAGCCCACCCGCGGGATTGACGTCGGTGCCAAGTCCGAGATCTACGAGATCATTCACAACCTGGCCGCCGACGGGATTGCGGTCATTGTGGTGTCCAGTGACCTGATGGAAGTCATGGGTATTTCCGACCGCATTCTGGTGATGAGCGAAGGCGCGATCACTGGTGAACTCAACCGCGATGAGGCTGATGAGTCGCGACTCCTGCAATTGGCTCTGCCTCGCACGCGTAGCTGATAACCGGTCCCCTGACCATGAACAATAATAAAGAGGTGCATATGTCTACCGAATCCAGCCTGCAGGCTCCCCGTCAGGGCATGAACCTGCGTCGTTTTGCCGATGACTGGGTGATGCTCCTGGCTGCCGTGGGAATCTTCCTGCTGTGCGCCGTGTTCATCGACAACTTCATGTCACCGCTGAACATGCGGGGGCTAGGCCTTGCGATTTCCACCGTGGGCATTGCTGCCTGCACCATGCTCTTTTGTCTGGCGTCCGGGCACTTCGACCTTTCGGTCGGTTCGGTGCTGGCCTGTTCCGGGGTCATCGCCGGGATTGTTATCCGCGACACCGACAGCGTGTTTCTCGGTGTTTCCGCCGCGCTGGCGCTGGGGCTGGTGGTTGGTCTGATCAATGGCATCGTGATTGCCAAGCTGCGCATCAATGCCCTGATCACGACCCTGGCGACCATGCAGATCGTGCGCGGCCTTGCGTATATCTTCTCCAACGGCAAGGCCGTCGGCGTCTCCAACGAGGATTTCTTCATCTTCGGCAATGGCCAGATATATGGCGTGCCGGTGCCGATCCTGATCACCATCGCCTGTTTCATATTCTTCGGCTGGTTGCTCAACTACACCACCTACGGGCGCAACACCATGGCCATCGGTGGCAACCAGGAAGCTGCATTGCTGGCGGGTGTGCATGTCGATCGCACCAAGATCATCATCTTCGCGGTTCACGGGCTTGTCGGGGCACTGGCTGGCGTGGTTCTGGCTTCGCGTATGACCTCGGGGCAGCCAATGATCGGTCAGGGCTTCGAGCTGACCATCATCTCGGCTTGCGTACTGGGCGGTGTTTCGCTGAGCGGCGGCATCGGCATGATCCGCCATGTAATCGCTGGTGTGCTGATTCTGGCGATCATCGAGAATGCGATGAACCTGAAGAATATCGATACGTTCTACCAATACGTGATTCGCGGCACGATTCTGTTGCTGGCGGTGATCATCGACCGACTGAAACGCTGAACCTGTTGGCCGCTGCTATGGCATTGCTATTTAGTCGCGAGGGCATGAGCGACATGGATGGAGATGCAAGTAGCGGCTGAGTTCAGGGGGCTGATCACTTGCAGAGTGGACAGGTAACAACGGTATTGTTCTATAACAGTGCAGCCGCAAAGTGACTACTTTGCGGCTGTTTTTAACCGGTGCTTTTAGCCGCGAGGCGGGCAAGGGAGGCCGGTATCGTCACAGGCGTTGTTGATAGGGAAGCCGTTTTTCAGCCTTGTCGCTACTTGCAGTGGTGCAGATGTGGTGCGGGTGGCTTCAGTCTTGCCGGCCTCTTGCACGAGCGCATGTTTGCCATCGACAGCTGGTGTGGTTTGTATACCGGTGGCGGCAAATGCCGTGCCCTGCAGGCCGATGATTGCAATGGTTGTCACAACGAGAGCTTTCAATGCGGACTTTGCTGTTACTCGGTTCATGATGTTTTCTCTGCGTGGTTTAATGATGGGGTGGCTACAAATAACTGCATTAAAGTTGCTGAATAGCAGGTTATTGGCCACGTGAATAATGTATATTTTTTTTATGACGGTAAAGCTGTTTTTTGGCCTGTGAAAAAAATTTAACTTAGCGTGCTTGTTAATAGTGTCGCACCGTTAATCTCATGATGTTTCTCATGCCATTCATGACGCTGAAGTTATAGAGGCTTGCTGTCGAATTTACCGGTACTGCACTAGCCGAGTCTGGAAATCCAGCTCCGCTCTGGTGCCTAGCGTCGGCATCGACTCCAGGGTCAGCGTCCACCGAAATCGTTCGCAGATGCGCCGCACCAGAAAAAGCCCCAGGCCTTTCCCGGTGCCCGCTCTGGTCGGGTTTCTCAGCAGAGACAGGTAGTGGAGGGACGCCTGCGCAGTGTCGAAGCCTTCGCCCGAGTCGGTCACGCTCAATACACCGTCCTTGAGGCGCACGGTGATTGTTCCGTCATAGGTGTTTTCGGCAGCGTTACGCAACAGGTTGCCGATGGCAATGCGTAACATCGCCTCGGGCACTTGCAGGCAAAGCGTCTGGTGGATGTGCACCGAAAACTGCACGGGTTTGCCGTCCAGAAGGTGTTGGTGGTCCTTGACCAGGCCGGGCAACCGGCGGTCCAGTTCGACGGGGTCGTCTGGCGCTGAGGACATGGGCTCGCGCGACAAATACAGCAGCGCGACCATGATCTCGGTCAGGTTATCCACGGTTGCCCGCATGCGTTGAATCGGTGGCGCTGCGCACGCGGGTAGCGCTTGCCTGGCCAGCACATCCGGCGCGCCGCTGATCACCGCGATCGGCGTACGAAACTCATGACTGGCCTGATCGAGAAGGGCGCGTTCCCGGGCCATGAATTGCTCGACCCGTTCCAGATGTGCGTTTATACCGCAGGCAATGTCTTTTGAGTTCTTCCTGGTCGTATTGCACTGGCAGGCGTTGCGAAAGGCTTTCCGGATCGAGTTGCTTCATGCCTAGCGCAAGCGCCTGAACCGGGCGGTGCAGGCGCACAGCCTATGCCCCCTCCAGCGGGAACATGCAGCCTTATCAACTGCACTGGGTTCGCGATCCTGGGCTCAAGCGAATTTGGCGGTCGCTTGCAACGGCCAGAAAGCTGCAGCATCAGCGGCCGAGCTCATCGTGATCGTGGCGAGTCCTGCGCTGGGGTTGCGTACAGCCAACGCACAACTTGACCACGTTGAAGGTTCGTCTGTGTTGGGAACAGATTCGAAGGTCTACTACCGCAAACAGATAGGTATGTTTCAGAAGGTTCTCGGAGTGGGATCTTCTGTCTTGTGGTCGCCCATTGTTGCGCTTGCAGCGCTGATCCGACCGACCCTCTCGCTACTCCCCATCGGCCATATTGGCGGTCGGCAATGGGCGGCACGCAATGCCATCTTCGCAGCTCAAACCATCATGCTTGGCGCAGCCGCGAAGGGCATCGATACGTGCCCGATGGAAGGATTTTCAGGCGCGAAAGTTGCCAAACTTCTCCAGCTGCCACGTGGTGCCGTCATACCGCTGGTTATCGCTCTTGGCTATCGAGCAGACGATGCGAGAATCGAAGAGCGGTGGCGCAATCCGATTTCAGACATCGTCGTTACACACTGAAGTAAAGCCTGACTCACGCGCGTGGCATGCATCACAAATGCCGTTCAGCGCGGGTGTGAAACCAGCACTGAGCTGCCTAATCGGGTCAGTCCATAAAGCGCGACTCCGACAGCGAGCATCATGCCGGCACGCAACCAGGTTTCAGGGCCTTGCTGGGTCAGCAAAAGCAGGCAGGAAAGAATCGCCAATACCGGAATGACCCAGTGAACCTGAAAATGGCCGGCTTCGACCTTGTCGCGCTTGAGCACCAGAACTGCGATATTGACGCTGAGAAACACGAACAGCAGCAATAACACCACGGTTTCAGCGAGCGTGGTGAGGGTGCTGGTAAAGGACAGCGCGATGGCAACCACTGTGGTTGCGAAAATAGCCACGCCGGGTGTGCGCCGTTGAGGCAGAACCGAGCCCATCACCGCGGGCAACAGTCCTTCACGAGCCATCCCGAAGGTCAGTCTGCTGGCCATGATCATGGTCAGCAGTGCGCCATTGGCAACCGCAATCAGCGCGATCACCGCGAACCATGGGGCAGGTATCCCCAACCCTGAAGCACTGACGACATCCATCAGCGGGGCCTGCGAAGCTTTCAACTGTTCGACGGGCAGCACCATGGCCGCGCCCACGCCGACCAGCATGTAAACCACACCTGCAATGAGCAGTGCACCGAATAGCGCCCGTGGATAAATCCTGCGCACATCCTTGATCTCTTCGGCCAGGTTGGCAGACGTTTCAAAGCCCACAAATGAATAAAATGCCAGTAGCGATGCGGCAAGAATCGCGGTGGCGGGTGAGTTAGTGTCCAGTTCGAATACACGTTGCGGCACACCATTGCCCTGGCTGACGAACCAGACTGCGGCCGCAATCACCATTGCCAGCCCGCTCAGCTCAATCAGGGTCATTACCAGATTGGCCGACAACGACTCCTTGATGCCACGCGCATTCAACAGCGCAACAATCACCAGAAAGCCCACACATACCCACTGTGCGGGCCAGCTCACCAATGCCTGGAAATAGTCGCCGGCAAACGCGACCGCCAGCCCGGCCGCACTGGTGACACCTGCCGCCACCATGGAAAAGCCGACCAGAAACGACAGCAGTGGCTTGCCAAAGGCTTTTTCGGCGTACACCGCCGCACCGCCCGCACGAGGGTATTTAGTCACCAGTTCCGCGTAGGATGCAGCGGTCAGCAAGGCGAAGCACAGGGCAATCAGCAGGGGTGCCCAGATGGCTCCGCCGACACGTCCGGCGATGGTGCCTGCCAATGCATAGACGCCAGCACCCAGCACGTCACCGAGGATGAACAGTGTCAGCATTGGTGCCGTGATTGCCCGGCGCAGCGACGGAGTTTCGGGAGGAGTGGCCATGGTGAAAGAATCCTTTCTCGGCAGTTACAGGAGGTCTGTAAGGAAGATCGCGATGGTCCGGGTAAATTCAACGTGATCGCGAGAGGCCCGGATCAGCGGTGCTTTTTGCCGGAACAGGCATTTGAATAACCACTGCACTTGAACATGCAGCATGAACCAAGAGGCTTTTTCAGGGTCCTATTCGGGCCTTGAAATTCATGGCGTGCCTTTTCCTTTTCGAGTCTGTGTTCATGCCTGAATCGCACCGTTATTTCTGGCGCATGTGCGTGTACCTCGTGCCTCTGCTGCCCATGTACGCCAGCCATGCCAGTGCCAGTGACGAGCGACAACTGGTCCAGGCCATCAACGATTTTCGGGGGCAACCTCAGCGCTGCGAAGCACGGATGACAAAAATCTCCAGGGCGCTGACGCTCAACACCAGCGTAGCGTTGCCGATCAATTTCGCTGGCAGTTCACGTGATGCGCTCAAGGCATCCGGTTACCAGGCGGTCACTGTCCGGACCATACGACTTGCGGGTGCGCAGAGCGCTGGTGAGGCGTTCGGTATGCTTGAAAAACGCTATTGCGGCGCTTTGCTTGACCCGCAATACGCCGACATCGGTATCACTCGCGAGCGTGGCGACTGGCGTGTGGTATTGGCGAAACCGTTGATCGACGAAAGCCTGGAAGATGTACGCTCGGCTGGCCGCATACTTCTGGCGCAGGTCAATGCCGCGCGAGCCAAGCCGCGCATGTGTGGCAAGCAGCCGTTTCCTTCGGCCAGACCGCTGAGCTGGAACACGACCCTGGAAACGGCTGCACAGGGGCACAGCCAGTCGATGGCCAGCGAGAATTACTTCACGCATCGCGGCTTTGATAACGACTCACCGGCAGATCGCGCCCGTGCGGCAGGTTACGGCGGACGGCAGATCGGTGAAAACATCGCAGCAGGGCAGAGCACCGTCAGCAAGGCAATGGCCAGCGGGCTGGCCAGCCCGGGACATTGCGCCAACCTCATGAACCCGATGTTTACCGAGGTCGGCGCGGCCTATGCGACGGCTACCAACGCCGATTACGGTGTGTACTGGACCATGCTGTTTGGCGCTCCCTGATCAACCGAAAAGCCGCCTGAACGGCGGCTTGTCGAACATGTATGAATGGCTCAGACCTTCGAGCCGCTCCAGCGCGGTGCTTCTCTCAATTCGTCACGCTTCTGTTGATCCGGCGATTTGTGTGGCTCGCCGTATTCCACGTGTAACGTGTCATCAAGGCGGTTGGTGGAAGAGCCGCCTTCCTGCGGCGTTTCGTCTAAATGCTTCCACTCGGCACTCTGGAAGCGGAACAGGCTGTCGTCTTCAGGCGCTTCGCGTTCGCGATAGTGGTGGATCGAGTAGTGTGCATATTCGACCTTGTCGCCCCAGTCGGACTGCAGCAAACCGTCTGCCGCCAGATCGCGATACCAGTCGTTTTCCTTTTCGGATGCTTTCTGCTTTTTGTTATGGTCGACGAAATAGCCAATGATCCCGCCAACGACAGCAATCACAACGCCGACGAGGAAGAATGGCCCGGCCAGCGCGGTGGCCGCCGCGCCGCCTGCACCCACCAGCGCCGCGGTTCCCAGTACGCCGGCTGACGCGCCGAAGGCACCGCCGGCAATTTGCAGGCCGCCTGCAGCCTGAGCGAGCTTGTCACCTGACTTCACGCCGTCCTTGATGGTGAATGCACCCAGTACGATATCGGCAAAACCACCAGCCAGATCCGTTGCAGGCCCCAGCACTTTGACGACTGAGCCCGCGATTTTATTGGCAGTTCCAGAGGGCAGTTTGGCCCCTGAAGCCTGCACGGCGTCATCCAGCCGCTGGGTGATGCCGCCCATGGCCTGGCGTTCCGCTTCTGCACCGCCAGCCATGTCGCCCAGCGTCGAATTGAGCCGATATTCATCAGTCGCATCCAGTGCAGTGCGGATCTCGCTCAGGTTGCTTGCGGAAATGCCGCTGACCCTGACTTCCTTGGCCTTGCCAAAGCTTTCCTTGCCCCAGATCTCCGGTAACGTCTTGTCCAGCCCCAGCATGTCCACCAGGCCGCCTTTGCCCATCAGGTCGCCAACCTGATCAGCCAGACGTACGAAATGGCTGGCACCGCCGGCAAAGCTCAGAAAGTCCTTGGCAATGCCCAGGCGCTGAATCGGTGTCTCGCCTAGCTTGCCGCCGTTGCCGACCAGTTGATAAATCGCCGAGAACAGCGACACGCCTGCTGCAACGGAGCCCATGACGCCTTTGCTATTGAGCGTATTGAAGATTTCGCCCAGTTTGCCGCGATCAGCGACCGGTATGTAGGGTTTGGAAAGGGCTGTCTTGATGTCTGCTTCGCTGACCTTGTCGTTTTTTTGATAGGCATCACCGACCTCCTTGAGCGCTTTGGCGATGTCTGCGGGCTTGGCGTTGCCCACGACACCTTCCTGAAGGAATTTTTCGAAGGTGGGCTGCAGGAAGCGCGGCATATCGACCAGAAAGCCCTTGAGCTCTGCCTTGAGCAGGCCGAACAGGTCCTTGGTGGCAAGGGCGTTATTCTCGTCGCTGATCTTCGACGGGTCGGCGACCAGATCGTTGAGATCGCTGGTCAAACCGTCGGCCTGAATAGACTGTGCCGCCTTGCTGGCGCCTTCTGGATCGACCAGTGCAAGTGAGGACAAGGTGTCGCTCAGGTCTTTCTGCGCCTCTTGGCCAAGGCCCTGCTTTTTCAGGTCCTTGAGGTAAAGTACGTAATCGGGATTGGCGGTTAGGTCGAGCAGCTTCTGCTTGATTTCGTCCTTGTTGGGCAGTTTGCCCAGTGCATCGGTCATCTTGCTCTGGTAGTCCTGCTGCACGGTAGGATCAGAGAACAGTGTGGTCAGTTGTTCTTGCAGCTTGCCGCCATCAATGATGTCGTGCATGTCGGCCGAACTGAGTTGGGTCTGTTTGCTGTCGAATTCGCGCCAGGTGCCGCCGAAAGCGCCTTTGGCCTCTTCATAACCGGTCAGGCCGCGACCGTTGTCATAAGCAGCCTGCGCCTCGATTGCCCTGACCAGTTTTGCGCGAGGGTCATCCTTGGCAATATCCCCTTTGTTCACACCGTCGCGGTATTGGTCGAGCAGTTCCTTGGTTGCCAGTTCGCCGACGTTCAGCTCTTCGGAATTCTCGTCATCCTTGTCGGCTTTCACGCCGGTTTTCTGCCCCATCAGATCCAGCTCGGCCACGGGCGGCAAGTTATGCCGACTGCGGGTTTCACCGATATTGCCGGTGCCCAGCTCATTCCATTTTTCCACCACGTCATCGTACAACTGCGGGCTGGAATCCTTGGAGACGATGAACTTGCCATCGCCGTTCTCGAAACGAATCAGACCCGCGCCTAATTCGTCCGGTGAACCGATGGTTATGTCCTGATTCTTCAAAAAGTCATGAGGCTCTGCCAACGTGTAACCTTCTTCCCGGCTGCTGTTGATCTTGTTCCAGGCGTCATGGAGGGTGGTTACTTTGTCGAATAGTTCAGGAGTCAATGCTTCAGTGACGACAATCCGCTCACCGCTCTGATTCTGATAGCTGATCTGGCTTCCTTCCTGGCCAGACACCCAAGTGAACTGTGTAATGTCGTTCAAGCTGGGAATGGGGGTGTTGCGGTCAGCAAGAATCTGCCCTTCGTTGACTGCTGTTTCCATCGCAGTTCTTTTTTGCGGGTCCGACACTATGGTTTGCAGCGCTGCCAGATAATCGAACAACTTCGGATTGTCGTCACGGGTGACCACAACCTTCTCTCCGTTGTGCTCGTAACGGATAGTGTCCGGGCCGACCTCATTCAACGGGCCGACGGTGGTGCCGAATACGGGTGGCCATACTTCGTTGTCACCCGCCCTGCGATAACCTTGCGCTTCGCTCGTGTTCAGCCCGGTCAGGGTATTGAAAGCGTCTTTGGCCGCGCTGTACAGCTCAGGATTGTCGCTCTTGGCCACGACGATTTTATTGCCGTCACGGTCGACATAACGCATCACGCCCGGCCCGACTTCATCCACCGGACCGACCACTGCAAAGTCTGCAATGTTTTCCGGCGGCTTTTCGTCCGCGCCTGCCACCCTGTAGCCTTCGCGCTGACTGCTGCCTACGCCGGATAGCGATTTGAAATCCGATGCCACCTGTTTGAAGAGTTCCGGGTTCTGTTGCTGCGAAACGATGACCTTGCTGCCATCGGCGGCTTCATAGCGAATCAGCCCCGGCCCCATTTCGTCCGGTGCTCCGATACGGGCATAGCCGCTCAGAGTCGCTGGCGCGGCAGCATCAGCCTTGGCTGGGGAGTAGCCAGCAGCCACACTGGCCCTGAAACCTGCCACTCGGGGTTGGTCTTCGACGACCTGACGATAGAGCTCCGGGCTGGTGGATTTGCTTACCAGTACCTGATCGCCTTCCTGGGGGACGTAGCGCACTGTGTCAGCCGCCACAGTGCCGGGCTTTTCTATCGATGCGTAACTGCCCAGCGCAGGTGCCTTTTCGTCTGCGCCCGCTGGCCGGTATTGGCCGCCATTGCGGTTGCTGGTCTGCAGCACCTGGTTGAATCGCGTTCGGGCATTCGCGCCCGGTGCGGGTGGCGGAAGAGGGCCAGGCACCGGGCTGATCGTGGACGTCGACATAGCATATAACTCCTGTTGTTAACCGCTGGACGTGGAGCAGGCGACTCAATAATTGAGTGCCGCGAGGCGAACGAAACCCTGTGTCAATGACGAACTCTTTATTCGCTTAAATAGTTTGAACGGCGTCTCGTTTTCAAATCAAAAGAACAGGGTTTATGGGTCGACACTATCATTCCGACAAGTGAAGTGGCGGATCGCTAATCTCTTTTCACAACAATTCACACGCGTCGATAAATAATAAAGGCTCTGGCGAACACCCCGTAAACGTTGGAGCCCCGTCTCGTGGTACATAAAAAATTAATATCACCAGAAATAAACCAGAAATAAATATCACTTTGATATCACTGTTGGTTTGCGGTATTAATTTGTTGTGAAATCTGATTTCACAACATTTCACAGCATCGAACAAGTTTCGCTGATTACTATTAATTGGCAGCGCGGCAAATAGCTTAGTGTCTCTGCACCGTGTTGTGTAATGGCACATTGACCTGCTCTTTAGCCGGTTGTTAATCAGCAGATAGATCCCTACTCGAAGCAAGGAGAAACAACATGAGTTCGACTCCACCCGTAAGCTCCGGCAATTCAGACGCAGCAATCGATAAAATGTCGGCGACCTTTGATATGGCTATCGAGAAATCGGCCAAGATCACTGAAATCTCCACTGCCAAGAAAGCAGAGCTGGATGCTACCAAGCAACGTCCACAGAACTGACGTTGTCATGCAGGCAGCGCTACAGCTGCCTGCATTCACTGCGCATCGAAATTCTTCCGATCGACAGTTTTGCCCGGCTTTGACATGCCGTTTCCGGTAGATCACACGGTGGTGACTCGATCATGGCAGCCTTGATCTCATTGAGCGGAACGCCCGACGCTTCTGTGCAGGAAAGCGGCGTAGCCCGGCTCGAAATTCTTCATGGTTTGCATCAGGGCGTTTCGCTGCTCCTGGACAACCCTGTCTATGTGATTGGCAGTGCTGCTCCGGCCGACCTTGTGCTGGGCGATGCTGATGTGGCCGAGCAACATGTTCGTCTGCGATTCTCCGTCGAACACGTCGCAATAGAAGCCTTGGGCGACGATGTGACGGTTTTCGACAGCCTTGGCCAACGTCGGGTTGTCAACGTCGGCCATGGTCAACGCATCTCCTTGCCTGTCGAGTTGCTGGTCGGACAGAGCAGGCTGTGCTTGCGCAGCACACAAAGTGCCCGACCCATCCCCGCTGTGTCCCGCCGCCTGGTGCTGCTTAAATGGCCAGCACTGGCTGCACTTTTGTTGCTGGTGACATGTGCCACTGCATTTGCTTTTCGTGCACCTGCCGAGTCGGCCCGGCACTCCATTGCAGATTCCGTCCCTGGTTCGTCAACGCCCGTCAAGAGCGCCCCCACACTGACCCAGGCCCGAAGCTGGCTTGAGGGTGCGCTGCAGGACGCCAGGCTCACGCAATTGCGGGTTGAGGAACAGGGCGGGCAGCTCAGTGTTGAGGGCGCTTTTCCCGCTGCCCAAAAAAGCAGTTGGCTGCAGATTCAACAGGCCTTTGATACTCGGTTTGGCCAGCATATTGTCTTGACGCCCAACGTGCAGGCAAGCACGGCGCTTGCGGCACCTCGCGTGCGTTTTCAGGCGGTGTGGTTCGGTCGCAATCCCTACGTGATCGATGAGCATGGAAAGCGTGTCTACCCCGGCGCACTGTTACCCGACAACTGGAGGCTGGAGAGCATTGAGGGCAATCAGGTCCGCCTTGTACGCGGTGATGAAAGGTTTGCCTTCACTTTATGAAAGTCGATCTGCGGCCCGTAGCGCCGCCTTCAGCCGATTCTTTGCCCGCTGTCGAGCGTGTTGCTCCGGCGCAGCCGCGTCAGGGAACCCGTTTCGAAGCGCTGCTTGATCAGCGCGAGCGCAAGGTTCGTCGGTCGTTGCGTGGCGAGCTGGAGCAGACCGGGCAGGCTTCTGGTGTCAATGCGCAGCTTTTTGGCACAGCGCGTTCGCTACAAGTACTGCGCTATGTGCTGGACGAAGTATTACCGGCACTGGACGCCGAACCGGAGATCCGCGAACTCGCCGAAGACGTGATTCGTGAAGAGATCGACATGCGGCTGCTATTGGAACAGCAACGCGCCGAGGTGCAGTCATGAGCATCAGTCAGGATCGCGAATGCATAGAGTTGCTCCACGGTATGGGTGATCTGTACCGGCGCAGTGGCCAGCCACAACGTGCACTGGTGATGTTGCTGATTGCGATACAGCTGGCACCGACGAACAGTGCGCTGCTGCACAGCCTGGTGCTGGCGTTCACCGACAGCGGAGACACCGACCGGGCCATTGCGGCACTCGACAGGTTGGTCGAGCAGCAAGGCGAGAGCGCCGCGCTGCTTCTGTTGCGTAGCCGCGCGTTGTGGAAGGCCGGCCGCAAGGACGACGCGCGGCAATGCTTCAGACGCTACCTGGAAGCCCGGAGGGCTGCGCAATGACCCTCATGAATGCCCTGAATCGCCTGGCGGTAACTGCGTCTAAACGCACAGATGTGATCATCGTTGCGTTCATGCTGATGGCTATTGCGATGATGATCATTCCGATGCCGACTTATCTGGTGGACGCGCTGATCGGAGTCAACATCGCCCTGAGCCTGCTGATTCTCATCGTCGCGTTCTACATCAACCACTCTGTGGAGTTTTCCGCGCTGCCGCCGCTGATCCTGCTCAGCACGCTGTTTCGTTTGTCGCTCTCGATCACCACCACTCGCCTGATTCTGCTGGACGGCAATGCTGGTCATATCGTCAAGGCGTTCGGTGATTTCGTGATTGCCGGTCAGGTCGTTGTGGGGCTGGTCGTATTTCTGATCATTACAGTTGCCCAGTTCGTGGTCATTACCAAGGGTGCTGAACGGGTCGCCGAAGTCGCTGCGCGTTTTACCCTGGATGCGATGCCCGGCAAGCAGATGAGCATTGATAACGACTTGCGCAACGGTGACATCGACCCGTTCGAGGCCAGACGTCGTCGTTCACGCCTGGAGCGTGAAAGCCAGATGTTCGGAGCTATGGACGGCGCCATGAAGTTCGTCAAGGGTGATGCCATTGCCGGGTTGGTGATTCTGTTCGTCAACCTGCTGGGCGGCATGATGATCGGCATGGTCCAGCGCGGTATGCCGTTCGCCGAAGCCGCGCATGTCTATTCGTTACTGACCGTCGGTGACGGGCTCATTGCGCAGATCCCGGCACTGTTGATTTCCGTAGCCGCAGGGACCGTGGTGACCCGCGTCAACAGCGACGGCGAAGAGCGTGACCTGGTCACCGAGATTGTCAGGCAGCTGAGCGCCAGCCATCGTGCGCTGGGTCTGACTGCGCTGATTCTGCTGGGCGTAGGCATGCTGCCGGGGTTTCCGTTGCTGGTGTTTGTCGGTCTGGCCGCCGTGCTGGGCGGCAGCGCGTTTGTGCTCTGGCGCCGGGATCGTCGTGCCGCCCGGTCACTGGTCAAGGACGAGCTGCAAGAGCATGAAACGATGGCCGAGCCCGGGGCATCCTCTGGCGCTTCCGGGGCTTCGAACGATGCCGCGGAAGATGCCTTGGAAAGCGCCGAGCGGCCACGCGACAGCCAGGTGCTGCTGAGTATCGGAACCGGATTGGCCGAGGCCGCCCCGTTGCAGCCTCTGCGTCAGCGTATCGAAGCGTTGTGTCACGACATTCGTATCAATCTGGGTGTCGAGGTGCCGCTGCCCGAGGTTTATCTGGACCGCAGCCTGCCAGTCGATCGTTTCCAGGTCGAGCTTGAAGGTGTACCCGTCAGTGAGGGCGAATTCAGCGGCATGGCGCTTTTGCTGCAGGACGATCCGGTGCATGCACAACTGGTTTCTGTCGAAACCTTTGAAGCGCCTTCGCCGATCGGTTCCCGTCCCGGCCGCTGGGCAGGGCGTGAGCACGCGGACCGTTTGCAGGACGCCGGTATTGGTTTTCTGTTCGCCGATGAAGTGTTGCGCGAAGTACTGGACCGTACGTTGCGCCGTTATGCCGCCGACTTTCTGGGTATTCAGGAAACCCGCCTGATGCTGGAACAGCTTGAGGGTAAGTACGGTGAGCTGATCAAGGAAGTGCTGCGCATTCTGCCGCTGCAACGTATCGCAGAGGCCTTGCGTTTGCTGGTCTCTGAAGGGGTATCGATACGCAGCCGTCGCGGCCTGCTGGAGTCGATGGTGGAGTGGGGCAGTATTGAATCTGACGCGGGCAGACTGACCGAGCATCTGCGCGCAGGACTTGCGCGGCAGATCAGTCATCAGTATGCCGATCGCAACCGGGTGATCAGCGCCTTTGTACTGGCACCTGCGCTCGAAGAACAACTGCGCGCCACGCTGGCTCGCCAGGAAAAGAGCCGTGATTCGCTGCCCGATGACATCGGCCGGACCGTACTCGTACAGCTGCGTCGCCTGTGCGACATGCTGCCGGAACATGATTTGACGGTGTTGCTTGTGCATTCGGAGCTGCGTCGGTGTATGCGCCGTCTCATCGTGCGCGGCGAGCTGCAACTGGCGGTTCTGTCCTTTCGTGAACTGGCCAGTGAATACAACCTTCAAGCGGTCGGCACTGTCAGCCTGACCGATGTCCTTGCACGCCCGGAATCCAGGGCCGGTGCTGTCACTCCTCTGGCGACTGCCTCATGACCTCAGTAAGCGTAATCCGGATGTTTCTCGTGGGTGTGGGCGCGTTGCTCATTGGCACAGGTTCATTTGCCGAAAACATTGCCAAAGGAGCCAAAGGCACAGTCGATCTGGCCATCGGTGAAGGCCGCGTTCTGCATTTTTCAGCCCCCGTGGACTCGGTGATGGTGGCCGAGCCGGGTATTGCCGACTTGCAGGTGGTGTCACCCGGCGTGATCTACGTGTTCGGCAAGGCCGCAGGGCAGACCAGTCTGATTGCCCTGGACAGCGACGGCCGGGAGACCGCTGCGTTGAGTCTGGCGGTAAGCAGCGGCACTGCTGCTGTGACACGCCCGCTCAAGGCGTTGCACCCGCAGAGTCAGGCGCGGATCAATGCCTCCGGCAGCCGGGTGATTGCCAGTGGCTCCGTGCAGGATGTCGGTGAAGCAACCGATCTTAATGCCTTGCTGAGCACCGAGGGGCAGAACTTTCAGTCGACGGTAAACAGTGCCACTTACGCAGGGTCGGCGCAGGTGAATATCCGCGTGCGTTTCGCTGAAGTCTCGCGCTCCGAGCTGTTGCGCTATGGCGTGAACTGGAATGCCTTGTTCAATAACGGCACTTTTTCATTCGGCTTGCTGACGGGGGGCGCTTTGGCCGCCGATGCAGCGGGCGGCGCATCGAACGTAATCAGCGCCGGGCTTGCGTCGGGCAATGTCAACATCGACGCGATGCTGGAGGCGCTGCAAAGCAACGGTGTGCTCGAAGTTCTGGCCGAGCCGAACATTACCGCCATGACCGGGCAGACTGCGAGCTTTCTGGCTGGCGGTGAAGTGGCAGTGCCGGTGCCGGTCAACCGCGAAGTCGTCGGTATCGAATACAAGCCTTACGGCGTGTCGTTGCTGTTCAGCCCGACGCTGCTGCCCAACGGGCGCATTGCGTTGCAGGTGCGTCCCGAGGTCAGCAGCCTGATGAGTACCACCACACTGGACGTTAACGGCTATCAGGTGCCGTCGTTTCGGGTACGGCGTGCCGACACTCGTGTGGAAGTCGGCAGTGGTCAGACGTTTGCCATTGCCGGGCTGTTCCAGCGTGAAAGCAGCCAGGACATGGACAAAGTGCCGATGCTGGGCGACATGCCGATTCTGGGCAATCTATTCCGCTCCAAGCGCTTTCAGCGCAACGAAACCGAACTGGTGATTCTGATCACCCCGTATCTGGTCGAGCCGGTCAAGGATCGCGTGGTGGCGACGCCGCTGGACAAACAGCGCGCCGCCAGCACCGCGTCGGCAGGTCCGCGCAGTGGTGGCGCATTCGTCTTTTACATGAACTGAAAGGGAATGGCCATGAACCTCATCTGCGCTATGTCACGCCCGCCGGTTCTGATGCTTTTGTGTCTGCTGGCAGGCTGCAAGACCCACCTCGACCCAGTGAGCTATTCACCGGATTATGCGGCGATCACCCGTGCCGGTGGCCGTATGGAGCTGGTGCCCCAGGCCTGTGTGCAACCGGCTGCACAGGACGAGATCGGTGTAGGTGAGGATTTTCAGCCATTGTTGCCGCCGGGCTGTGCCGGCAACCTGATTCTGCTGCAAATGGTCGAGCAGCGCGCAGATGTCATGCACGGCCGTGACACCGGGCCTGTCATGGCTGCACCGGTCGGGCGCGCCGCGCAGGTTTACATCGACGGGTATGACCGCGAAGAGCTGCGTCGGCGTCAGGCGGAGCAACAGGCCAGCACTGACACACAGGAGGCCCGATGACCTCAGTTAGCGTCAATCAGCCCCAGTTCACGAGCCTGCTCGGCGCGGTCCGGTATGGCCTTGACACGCCGGGCTTCGGCGATCAGCTTGCCGCGTTCGGCCTTGGTGATATCGTCGAAGGTCATGTTTTTGAGATCTTTCTCTTTTCCGGCCAGGACCATGACCAGCAGCTGGTTGCGTTGATGCCGCGGTTGCGCAAGGGGCGACTGGCTGACGCTGCGGATGGTCTCCAGGGCCTTCTGGTCGTCATCGCCCAGGGCGTATGCCAAGGCCAGATTGCATCGGATGTCGAGGTCGTTCGGGGCCAGTCGCAGGCTGGTGCCGAAGGCGCTTTGAGCAGCGTCGGCCTGGCCACTCAGAATGTGCGCGATGCCCAGACGGTTCCAGGCCTGTGGCTGCTGCAACGCGTCGGCGGCCTGGGTCAGCGCAGTGATGGCGCGTTCCAGCTTACCCTGACGCAACTGCGCAGTACCCAGGCCCAGCAGCGCATCCGGGTCATCGGCTTTCAGCTCAAGCGCCCGCTGATAAGCGCGCTCTGCGCCACGCGTGTCGTTGCTGACGAGCAGGGCTGCACCGAGTTTGCGCCACGCCTCGACACCCGCTTCGGGCTGCTGCGTGGCGCGCTGGTAGAACGACGCTGCCGTCGTCAAGTCGCCGCGTTTCTCCAGGTCGGCGGCCAGTTGCATGAAGCGCTCGTAGCTGGCGTCGGATTTGGGCTGAGTCGAACACGCCGCCAGACTCAGGCAGCCGAGCAACAACAACGTGGGGACGGAACGAGGTGGCATGGGCAAGGCTCTTGTGAAAGGGGGCGGGGCGAGGCGTATCAGCCGTCGACAGCCTTTGAGGGCGAGCGCCATTTTATAGCCCCTGCGCTGAATAGCGACCGTTTTCTGAAGCGTGTCTGCCAGCGGCCGTCGCATTGTCACGGAGGGCGCCATGAAGCACTTCAGGGCTGACCCGCCAGTTTCAAAATTGCTGATGCTGATCCTGCTGTGCCTGTTATCCGGCGTGCTTAAGGCCGCCTCGGAGCGCCAGCCCGACTGGTTCTCAGAGCCTTACGCCTACGTGTTGGTTGATCAGGATATTCGCGGTGCGCTGACTGAGTTCGGTCAACACCTTGGCCTGATCGTGGTGTTTTCCGAGAAGGTCCGGGGCAACGCACGAGGCACGGTACGTGGCGAAGATGCCGGTGAGTTTCTCACCCGCTTGTGCGATGCGAATCAACTGAGCTGGTACTTCGACGGCAACGTACTGCACATCGCCGGTGCCGATGAGGTCGCCACCCGTGTGTTCGACCTGCAAGGGCCGCGGCTTGAAGAGTTGCAGCGTTATATGGCGCGGCTGGAAGTGTCCGGCCAGCCGATGTCCAGCCGCGTCAGCCCCGACAGCGACAGCCTTTTTGTTTCAGGGCCGCCAGCCTGGCTGGCGCAGATTCAGCACCATGTGGATCGTCAACCTGCCGCCGAGGTCGCCCCTGTAGTGCGTGAGCGCGGCGTGCGGGTGTTTCGTGGCGGTGTCGTCACTCAAGTCGCTACCGACCGTCAGTAAACCGAAGAAGGAGCACTACCCATGTCCATCAACGCCGTAGACAGCAATGTAGACATCAATGTTTCCAGTCAGGAATCGCGCTTCAACGCCGCCGTCGAAAATGCCGAGCAGGCTGCCAGCGACAGTGAGTTCAACGATGCCCTGATTACCCAGGCGGTCACCATTGGCATCATGCCGCGCGCTCAGGAAATGCTCAACGAAGCCCAGTCTGACGACGACTCTGAATAGGTTCCGACCATGACCGTCAATCCAGCTGCATCACCGGCGGCGGCTGCCTTGCCTTCGCCGGGAGGAGGCGGGGTTCCGCAGGCTTCCCAGAACCTCTTCGAACACATGGCCGAGACTTCCAAAGGCATGCCGCAGGGTGCCAGCCCGCATCAGATCGGTAGCAACCTGATGGAGCGACTGGATGGTTTTATTGACCGCTCGCGGCAGTTCTCAGAGCGGGCCGATGCGCTGACCCAGGGTAATGCGCTGCAGTCCGCCAATCATGCTCCGAGCCCAGCCACCAGCGCTGTCCAGGCGCCGGGCAAAGTAGGTGAGCCGCAGGTCGATCGCATCGTCCAGTCGCTTGGACGGATGTTCGATTACTCCATCGAAACCCAGATGGTGGTACGCGGGGCAACCCAGATATCCGGCTCTGCCAACACCCTTCTAAAAGGTCAATGAACCATGCCCAAACGCCGCCGTGTCTTGCGCCTGTTGATAGTGGCGACGCTTGCCAGCCTGTTGCAGGCCTGCGATATCGATCTTTACACCAACCTCGGCGAGCGTGAGGCCAACGCCATGCTGGCGGTGCTGTTGCGTGATGGCATCCCGGCCTCGCGCAAGGTTCAGGACAACGGTCAGCTCAAGGTGATGGTCGACGAAAAGCGCTTTGCCCAGGCGATGGCGGCACTGGATGACGCAGGCCTGCCGGGGCAGAGCTTTTCCAATATGGGAGAGGTTTTCAAGGGCAATGGCCTGGTGTCCTCGCCAGTGCAGGAGCGCGCGCAGATGGTGTATGCGCTGAGTGAGGAGCTGTCCCATACCGTTTCGCAGATAGATGGCATTCTGTCCGCGCGGGTGCATGTGGTGCTGCCTGACAATGATTTACTCAAACGGGTGATTTCGCCGTCCTCGGCATCGGTGCTGGTCCGTTTTGACCCGCGAACCGACATCAATGTGCTGATCCCGCAGATCAAGACGCTGGTTGCCAACGGCATCTCCGGGCTGGGCTACGACGGTGTTTCAGTCACGGCGATAAAGGCAGTCATTCCCGACAAGGCCAGTGCCCAGCCGCAGTTGGGCAGTTTCCTGGGCCTGTGGATGCTTGAAGATGACCTGCCAGCGGCACGCTGGCTGTTTGGCACTCTGCTGCTGGTTGCGCTGGTGCTTGCCGGACTGCTGGGCCGACAGTTCTGGCAGCGACGCCGGGGCGAGGGCTCATACGTGTTGAGTGAAGCGTCATGAATACGGCGCTGACCAGCCAGTGGCACGCACTGGCCGAACGTCCCTTGGCCTTTGTCCGCGAGCGCTGTCTGGCCGAATGCCTTGAACGTGACATTGATGCTGCCCGACTTGCAGCGTTACACGATTCACCGCGCTTTACCGCACGCCTTGAACAATTGCTGACCGGACATTTCAAGCTACAGCCGCTGGCGCAGCTGGACCTGCCTGCGGAACAGGATCTGGCGGTACTGCTGCTGAGCGAAAGCGATTTTTCGCATTTGACACGCCTGTGTGGTGCGGTCTGGCACGCGGCAACGCTGAGTCGGGAAATTCGTGGCGAAGTGGTCAGTGAGTACCGTCGCCTGCTGGGTAACGACACATTCTCGCTGGCCCTCACTCATCGGCATCTGGCCGGTGCGGCCGATCTATTGCGTACACCTGCCGAGTTGCTCCAGGCCATTGATCGCGATGGTGCTGCCTGTGTGGCCGCCTGGCTGCAGTCCCGTCCTGCACCGCTGCAGGCCTGGCTGCGACTGCGTCTGGCTGAACCTGTGCACGCTGCACCGGATGATGCGAAACAGGTGACGGTGGTGCAAACCGTTGCTCGACACTTGACGGAGATCAGCAGCCATGAGTGATCTGCCAACACGACCAGGCTCCCGGGTGTTGCGTGCTGCCGACGCCGCTCGCTGGATCGACGGATTTGCCTTCATCGAAGCCGCGCATGAAGAGGCTCGTTGCGTGCGGGAAAACAGCGCGCAATGGCTCGAACAGGCTCGCGCCGAAGGCTTCGAGCATGCCAGACAGGAGGGCGCTGAACGGGCCGCTGCATTGCTGGCACAGACCAGCGCCGAGGTCGACCGCTACCTGGCCGGGCTGGAAACTTCGCTGGCTGAACTGGCACTGGGTATCGCCCGACAGGTACTGGGAGAGATTGACGAGCGCGAGCGGCTGTTGCGTTGTACTGCGCAGGCGTTGGCAGCGTTTCGTCAGGATCAGGCGTTGACTCTGCATGTACCCGGCACTGAAGTTGAAGGTCTGCGCCAGCACCTGGCCCATGCGCCGTTGCCCTTGCATTCGCTGAGTATCGAAGGCGATGACCAGCTCGAAGCAGGGCAGGCGCGGTTGGGTGGCCCGGCGGGGTCCGTGGAACTCGGGCTGGAGGCCCAGCTGGATAACCTGCGCCGTGCGTTGTTGCCGCTGGCAGAAGGTGATCGCGATGACTGAGGCCCTGACGACGCTGCTGCCCAACCTCGGTTTGCGCTTGCAATTCGCCCAGCCCAGGCCCATGCGTGGGACGCTGCGCAGTATTCGTGGCGTGTTGCTGCGCGCCAGCGTCGCCGGCGTAGGCATCGGAGAATTATGTGTACTGCGCGATCCGGGTAACGGCCGAGAGCTGTCGGCGGAAGTTATCGGCTTCGATGAAGATGACGCGATCCTGTCGCCTATCGGCTCGATGGAGGGCCTTTCGACGCGTACCCAGATCATCGCCACAGGCCAGGCGCTCGGCGTGCAGGTTGGCGATGCCTTGCTGGGTCGTGTGATCAGCCCTATGGGCGAGTTTCTCGACGGACCTGCGCCGACTGCCACGCTCGGGATGCAGCATTATCCATTGCATGCAGAACCTCCGGCGCCCTTCAGCCGCCAGCGAATCGTCAAGCCACTGTCATTGGGCATACGAGCTATCGACAGCCTGTTGACCCTCGGCCAGGGGCAACGCATGGGTATTTTCGGCGAGCCGGGGGTGGGTAAGTCTTCCTTGTTGGCGAGTATCGTTCGCAATAGCGATGCCGACGTGATCGTCATCGGGCTTATCGGCGAGCGTGGCCGTGAAGTACGCGAACTGCTTGAAGGGCAACTCGACGCCACGGCCCGGGCACGTACCGTGGCGGTGGTTGCCACCTCTGACCGGCCCGCCGCCGAGCGGGTCAGGGCGGCTTACGTAGCGACCACTCTGGCTGAGTATCACCGTGATCAGGGGCGCAATGTGCTCTTGTTGATGGACAGCCTGACCCGTTTTGCCCGTGCCCAGCGCGAAATTGGTCTGGCAGTGGGGGAGCCGCCGCCCCGGCGCGGTTATCCGCCTTCTTTTTTCTCGGCATTGCCGCGCCTGCTGGAGCGCGCCGGCCCTGGCCCGCAGGGCAGCATCACGGCGCTTTACACCGTATTGACCGAAGGTGATGCGGCCATGGACCCGGTGGCCGAGGAGACTCGCTCAATCCTTGATGGCCATATCGTGCTGAGCGCCGAACTGGCGCAGCGCGATCACTTTCCGGCAATCGATGTTTTACGCAGTCGCAGCCGCTTGATGGACCACATTGCGACTGCCGAACACAGGCACCTGGCATCACGGCTGCGTGAGTTGATTGCCCGCCGTCAGGAAATCGAACTGTTGATTCAGGTGGGTGAGTACGCGGCTGGCAGTGACCCGATAGCCGACGAGGCAATTGCCCGCCATTCGCCGATTGAGGCATTTCTGCGTCAGCCGCCCTCCGAACATGACAGCCTTGCGCAAACTCTGGCCCGCCTGCGCAAGGTGCTGGCATGAGCCCGTTTTTCGATTCGGCTCCTGATTCACTCTACGACTCGACGCCGATTGGTCTTTGCTATGAGGGTGTAGACAAAATCATGTAGTGAGTCGGCGCGCGAGTATTCGAGCCTCGGCCAACCAAACCCATGCCTCGCTTACCGCAAAAAGGCAATCATGATGCATGATCAGTCGCCGAGCTCTCTCATTCCAGGCATGAGTTCGCTCCACTACCCATCGCTTGGGCATGACCACAAATCCAGTCTGAACAGGCTCCACGGAAAATAGATCGCCTTGTTCAGAGTGCCATTGCCCTGTTCTTCTGTTATTCGGGCCACGGATCACTTGAACATCGATAGCGTGCAGTTGATGGGTGCGCTGTGCCCATTTTCCTGCGTACGCACTATCAACAAAAAGCGTGCTCAGTGACGGATATTTTTCCTTCGAGTACGCCACCGCATCATCCGCCGCGTCACGATCCTGCACGCTTGCAGCACTGATACTGACAGCCAGCAGCAGGCCCAATGTATCGACAATCAGACTTCGTTTACGCCCCTTCACTTTTTTGCCTGCGTCGTAGCCGCTGTCACCGCCTTGAGGAGAACTGCGGGTCGACTGTGAATCCAGGATCGCTGCTGACGGGCTGTCAGCGCGTTCTTCCCGCTCACGCCATTGAGCTCGCAAGCGATCATGCATTTGCTCGAACTTGCCTTGAGCGCTCCACCGGCGGAACGTTTTGTAGACATTGTCCCAATGAGGAAAATCGCGGGGTAGCATTCGCCATGAGCACCCCGTGCGTACGACATAGCAACAGGCTTCCAGCAACGTGCGCCGAGAGTGAAGCGGTGGCACTCCTCGTCCGCCCTGGCTTTCAAACAGGTCGGCGACCAGTGCCCACTCGGTATCTGTCAAGCAACTCGGATATAGCTGCTCCGGCAGTTGGCGGCGGTGGGTTTCATTGTAGCCATAGGCTTTATTAGGTTCAGGTGACTGAAAACTTCCCTTGGCCCGCTGCTTTACACGCGTAATCCCTGCCATTTTCAACGCTTTTGCAAAGGTGTCGGGATGCGCAGTGATACCGGTTTCGGCGAAGAATACGAGCGCCAATTCGGCCTGGCTGGAATAGGGCTGTGCATGAGCGAGTTTCACCAGCACGGGATAGTGCTCGGCGGCAATCGAGCGAGGACGTCCGGTTTTAGGCATGGCTTGAGGGCTATTCAGACAAGGGAGTGAAAGTTTAATTTATTTTGTCTACACCCTCCATGGAAAAAACGATGAAGAAGGCCGACCTGTACAGCCTGCAAGCCTTGCGTCTGTTGCGTGAGCAGCGCGCTGCCGCTCATCTTGGCGCTCAACGGGAGCGCTGCCGTGATAGCCACACCGAGCTGGATCAGGCACGGGAAAAGTTACGCCTGCACCGGGAACAACTGGCTCAGGAGGCCGAGCAGGCGGTCGGCCAGCTCAGCGAGGGCCTGTCGGTCAGCGAGTGGAAGGTCGTTCAGGAGCGCTTGAAGCAACTGCATGACGAACGCAAGGCATTGCAGGCCGATGCCGATAATGCGGTGTTGAACCTTGAGACTGAAGAGCAGGCACGCAAGCGGCTCAGGCAGGCGCACCTTGAACAGCTGAAAAAGTCCCGAGCCTGGCAGAACCTCGTCGAACAGCGCATGCGCAACGATGCGCGGGCCAGTGAGCAGCGCGATGAGGCCGATCAGGCAGACCTGCCCGTCAAAGGGTCCCCACCTGGAGACGAGCAATGACGGTGTGCGTACAGCCAATGCCTTCGCCTCCAGGCATTGGTTCAGTCCGAAGCCGGCTTGCCCGGTTCGATACTGATCTGCTGAGTTTGCATAACCTGTTGCATCGCCAGACAGCATCGTGGCGGATCGTTCTTGGGCAGCGCGCCATGCACGTGAGCTTGGCCAGCGCAGGTGGCGAGTGTCGCCGACCGGTGAGGGTGGCCATCAGGTTCGGACAGGCCTACCTCGAACTCGTTGTTCCGTCGCGTCTTTTCGAGCTGTCAGGGCTGGGCTGGCTGCCAGGTGCGTCAGTCGATACCCAGGCCGACACCTTGTTACTGGAGCAGGCCTGGCTGAGCTGGATCGAGCCTCTGGAAGCATTATCGGGCGAGCCTGTTCAGGTTCTCCCGTGGCCTGCACATCCGCTCGAAAATCCACTCAGGCTCGCGTTGGAAGTGCGGCCTGATGAGGGGCAGGCACAGACGCTGGAAATACATTTGAATGCTGACAGCGCCCGGCACGTCATCGCGCTGCTCGACCGTAACGCCGTTACAAGACCGCAGCCGCTTGATGCATTGGTGCTCACGTTGAGTGTCGAGGCCGGGCAGGCGCCATTAACCACCACAGAGCTGCACAGTCTGGTGCCGGGCGATGTGGTCATGCTCGACACCCTGGCCGACACGCAGGTGCTGCTGCGACTGGGCAAGCGCTACCGGACGGTTGCCAGGCACCAGGGTGAAACCCTCGAATGGCTGGGTCCTCTGCGCACCGTCAGTCCCCATTATGTTTCCCACACTTTCAACAGGAACGATTCGATGAGTGAAATGACCGACGGTTCCGATCTGGATACTTCGCTGGATGAGCTGCCGCTTACGCTGGTCTGCCAACTGGGCAGCGTTGAACTGACGCTGGCGCAACTGCGCGAGATGGCGCCGGGCAGCCTGTTGCCGCTGGCCGGTTCGAGGCACGATGAGGTGGACCTGATGGTCAATGGCCGCCGTATAGGCCGTGGCGAGTTGGTGAGTATCGGCGACGGTCTGGGTGTGCGACTGCTGGGTTTCACTGCCTCATGAACGGTTACCAGCCGAACCTGATCGAAATCATTCTGGTCGTCGCTACTATCGGTTTGATTCCTCTGGCCGTCGTGACGCTGACGGGATTCATGAAGATATCCGTGGTGCTGTTTCTGATCCGCAATGCGCTGGGCGTGCAGCAGACGCCGCCCAATCTGGTGCTTTACGGCATTGCGCTGATTCTTTCGGTATACGTGACCACGCCGCTGATCGGTGACATGTACCGGGAGGTGCAAGGCCGCGATCTGAGCCTGCAGAATGTCCAGCAACTGGAGGAACTCGGCAGCGCCTTGTGCCCGACATTACAGGCGCACCTTTCGAAGTTCGCCAATGAAAGCGAACGCGGTTTTTTCGTCCAGGCCACTGAAACCATATGGTCGCCCGAAGCGCGAGCCGATCTGCGCGATGACGATCTTGTGGTGCTGATTCCGGCGTTCGTCAGCTCTGAACTGACCCGTGCCTTCGAGATCGGTTTTCTGCTCTATATCCCGTTTCTGGTCGTCGATCTGTTGGTCTCCAATGTGCTCATGGCGATGGGCATGTCGATGGTCTCGCCCACCTTGATTTCAATTCCGTTGAAGATTTTTCTGTTTGTGGCGCTCAGTGGCTGGTCACGACTGATGCACGGTCTGATCCTGAGCTACGGAGGCTGACGCTGTGGGCCAGGATGTTTTTCTCTCGCTGATGAACAAGGCGCTGATGACTGTCTTGCTGCTCTCCGCTCCGGCGTTGGTCGTGGCCATTGTCGTCGGCCTTAGTGTGGGGCTGTTACAGGCGCTGCCCCAGATCCAGGACCAGACACTGCCGCAAGTGGTCAAGCTGGTGGCGGTATTGCTGGTGATCGTGTTTGTCGGGCCGTTGCTGGCCGGGCAGGTGGCAGAGCTGGGCAATCAGGTGCTGGACAACTTTCCCTTGTGGACCCGATGAGTCGTCATGGGCGCTGATCTGACCAATGCGTTCATCGAAATCGCTTATCCGGTGATCAGTTCCGCATCGCTGGCAGCTTCGCGGGCGATGGGTGTGGTGATCATTACCCCGGCATTCAATCGTTTGGGCCTGACCGGCATGATCCGTGGCTGCGTGGCAGTGGCGATCTCGGTGCCGATGATCTTGCCGGTGTTCTCGGCGTTCACTTCTATGCCCGAGCACAGCGGTTTTTTCCTCGCGGGGCTGATGATCAAGGAGTTGCTGATCGGGCTGCTGATCGGCCTGTTGTTCGGCATACCGTTCTGGGCTGCCGAGGTGGCTGGTGAACTGATCGACCTGCAGCGGGGTTCTACCATGGAACAGCTGGTCGACCCTTTGGGGCAGGGGGAAGCGAGCGTGATGGCCACGCTGCTGACCGTCATGCTCATTACACTGTTTTTCATGTCGGGCGGCTTTATTCTGATGGTCGACGGTTATTACCACAGCTATCAGCTCTGGCCAGTTACCGAGTTCACGCCGTTGTTCAGCAGCGCTGCCCTGACCTCCATTCTGGCCATTCTCGACCAGGTGATGCGCATTGGCGTGCTGATGGTTGCGCCCTTGCTGATTGCGATGCTGATCACTGATCTTATGCTCGCTTACCTGTCGCGCATGGCACCCAGCCTGCATATTTTTGACCTTTCACTGCCGGTCAAAAATCTGTTTTTTGCGGTGTTGATGGTGGTTTATATCGGGTTTCTGATTCCGGTCATGATTGACCAACTGGCGCAATTTCGAGGAACGGTCGAGGTTCTGAAAACGCTGGCCAGCGAGGGCCCGGGATGAGTGAGTCGAGCGAGGAAAAAAGCCAGCCGGCCTCGGACAAGAAGCTACGCGATGCACGCAAGAAGGGGCAGGTTGCCAAGAGCCAGGAACTGGTGTCGGGCATGGTCATCCTGATGTGTACCTTGTGCATCTCGGTGCTGCTGCCCAAGGCACGTGCGCAGGTCGAGGCACTGATAGATCTGACCGCACTGATCTATATCGAGCCGTTTGCAGAGGTCTGGCCACGGCTGCTCGATCACGCCGAGCAGATTGTCATCGGCATTACGGTGCCTGTGGTGGCTGTGACTGTCGGCGCGGTGATCCTGACCAACATCGTAACCATGCGCGGTGTAGTGTTTTCGATCGAGCCGATTCAGCCGGATATCAAACGTATCAACCCTACCGAGGGATTCAAGCGCATTTTCGCGATGCGCAACCTGATCGAATTTCTGAAGGGGCTGGTCAAGGTTGTGTTACTGGCGCTGGCATTCTATGTCGTCGGCCGCCAGGCGCTGCAGGCCCTGATGGAGTCATCGCGATGCGGCGAAGGCTGCATCGAGTCGACGTTCTATCTGGTCCTCAAACCACTGGTATTCACCGTGCTTGCAGCGTTTCTGCTGGTCGGCGCGGTAGATGTGCTGATGCAACGCTGGCTGTTCGGCCGTGAAATGAAAATGAGCCATAGCGAACAGAAACGCGAACGCAAGGACATTGATGGAGACCCCATGATCAAGCGCGAACGCCAGCGCCAGCGTCGCGAAATGCAGGCACTGGCCACAAAGCTTGGGTTGGGGCGCGCCTCCTTGGTGATTGGCGACAGCGGAGGCTGGGTGGTGGGCGTACGCTATGTGCGCGGTGAGACACCGGTGCCGATAGTGGTCTGTCGTGCCTCCTCACAGGATTCGAGCACCTTGCTGGCAGAGGCCTTGTCGCTGGGCATTGCCCGCTGGCCCGACGCAAGTCTCGCCGAAATGATCGCCCGGCGCAGCGTAGCTGGTGATCCGGTGCCGGAAAATACGTTTCAGGCAGTGGCCGATGCGCTGGTGGCGCAGCGGCTGATCTGACGCCTGACGCGGTGTTTCAATGCACCGCCGGGCAATGGCGATGGGCTGGTGTGCCGGGGGCGATTTTCAGCCGGTTGAGGTCAGCGTTGATGCGCCACGCCCAGAAATGTGTACCGTCCTGCCGAGCGATGTCCAGTGCCTGGGTCAGCATCTTGCGTACTTCTTCCAGCGCATGAATGTGTGGTTGACTGAGCATCAGCTGTGCCTTGACTCTCATGATCTCCGGCAAATACCAACGATCATGGTGTTCAACAGCGTTGGTGTGAATTTCATCCAGCGTTTCCAGCGCAAGGGGTTCAAGCCGCAGCGCGGCCAGACCTGATACGTACTCGGTATGCAGCATTGAGCACAGCGGCGTTTCCACATGGTTGCGCAGCTGTTGAAGCGCTTCTCCCAGCAATGGCACGCCTGCTGCCGGGTCGCCTTCACGAATCAGCAGGATACTCTCATAGCAACTGGTCAACTGACGCCAGATATGCAGCGGTTGCCGTTCGCTGCTTTTTTTAAGCACATCCAGAAAGTGACGTGTCTTGTGCAACGTGCCTGCAATCAGCGTTGCCGGGATCGCACTGATGGCCAGGGTATACCAGAGCGTCGCGGGGTGACTCAGGGCAATGGCCTGCTTCACGTTGGTGTCCAGGGCAACCATCGCCTGGCCGGTATTGCCAACCAGCAACTGTACCTGGGCACGCAATGATTGTGCGGCAATTCGCTGGTCGAAATGCATGTCGATGATATTTGACGAAGCAGACCTTGAAGCGCCCAGAGCTTCTTCGATCGCCTGCCCGGCGGTTTTCATATCGCCCATGTAAAACGCGCTGGTGGCGCGCATTCGCCTGCCCAGCAACTGGCAGTCGGCGATTCTGTAATCCTTGCCCAGCGCGAGGAATCGCAAGGCTACTTCCTTACCCTTGCTGTGCCTGTTGCTGCAGGTGTGGTCGTTCCACTGGCCCCACAAAGCGCGCAGGCGGTACTCGGAGTCGTTGAGCTCTTCGGCATCCTCACTGACCTGTTGCCAGACCTCGCGCATTTTCTGCCCGGCACCGTAGGTGAGCATCAAAATACTGCCGGACATGGTCAACAAGCGCATACGCTGACGACGATCCATCTGTGCCTTTTCTTCGACGTGGCGCGGTGTACCGAGGCTGACCCAGTCCTGGTACTCGCGCACCAGCGACAGCCTGAGCCACAGGGGCGAGCTGCTCAGGGTCAGTTCTACACCAAGTTGTCGATCACCCTCGGCTGAAAAGGCCCAGGTCAGTGCTGCGCGAATGGTGTCGATCTCTGCGGCGTAGCGCTGAGTCCAGACGTCTTGTGTCAACTGATCGAGATCGAGTCTGGCCTGGTTGAGCAGGCGCAGTGCCCACTGGGCGTGGGCGCGGCACAAACGCGGCACATCATCGAGCTGAACGAGCTTGTCATGAACATACAGACGCGTGGTTTCCAACAGTCGAAAGCGCTTGCCCTGGCTGTGGTCAAAGGTTCCGAGCAGGGATTTTTCGAGCAGGCTTTCCAGCATCGGTAGCGTCATGCGTACATCCGGCAAGCCGATATTGACGATTGCCATGACGCCATCAAGCGTGAATGAGCCATTGAAAATGGACAGTTGACGCAGGAGTGCCTGCTCGTGCCCGGTGAGCATGCCGTAGGTCCAGTCCAGCGTGGCGCTTAGCGAACGCTGACGCGGTAACGCGGTGCGCAGTCCGGTCATCTGCAAGCGAAAACTGCCGTCCAGCAGCCCGACCAGATCGGCAATGCCGAAAGTCCTGACGCGTGCAGCGGCCAGCTCGATTGCCAACGGATTGCCGTCCAGTTTGCGGCAAATGGCTGCGACCGCTCCGGTATCGCTGTCAGTCAACACAAATGCGGGGTCCTGCTCTCGGGCACGTGTGACAAACAGTTCCACACCCGAGTAGGCAATGGCGGTCTCGGCGCTGATAGTCTGGTTTTCGTCCGGTACTTGCAGGGAGCTGAGTTCATGCACCCATTCGCCTTGAACGCGTAAGGGCTCACGGCTGGTGACCACTACGCAGCACAGTGGGGCATTGGCCAATAATGCTTCTACGGCAGAGGCGGTTTCATCAAGTACATGCTCGCAGTTGTCCAGTACCAGCAATTGCGGCCGCTTTGCCAGTGAGGGCGGGATGTCACGCAGCGGCTGTTCGTTTTCAGTGCTTAAACCCAGGGCGAAGGCAATCCTGCCCACGACAGGCTGAGCGCAGCTGACCGGCGTCAGGTCGACGAATGCGGTGCTCAACGAGGCATGTGCAGCCAGGCTATCTGCCAGCGCCAGCGCCACAGTGGTCTTGCCCACGCCGCCAGGACCGGTCAAGGTCAGCAAGCGACGCTTCAGCGTCAGTTCATGCAACTGCCGGACCAGCGCGTCACGGCCAAGCACCTGGCGCTTTATCGCCGGTGCCGCAGCAAATGTGTCTTTTGCAGGTGCAGGTGCAGGTGCAGGTAGCGCAGGAGCGGTTGCTGGTTGAACGCTCACCGGGGCGCTGAATCGATAACCCCTGCCTGGCACGGTGACGATATAAGTGAAATCGTCCTGCTCTTCCAGCGCTCTGCGCAACGTCACGATCTGAGCGCGCAGGTTGCATTCTTCCACCACCGCCTTGGGCCAGGCCAGTGTCAGCAATTCGGCCTTTTCCAGCAGTTCGCCGGGGCGTGTTGCGAATGCCACCAGCAGAGACATGGCGCGACTGCCCAGCGGTACCGGCTGCGAGTGCCTGAACAACAGCTGCTGCTGCGGGTGCAGCACAAAAGAGCCGAAGCGGATAGCTTCCTGCCCCTGGAGAGCGTCACGTGTTCTGATATCGACCATTGTACCCGGGCCGCCTGTTTCAAAATCCATGCTTAGACCTGTATCAGAAGTAACAACTGTGCTACCGCACCTTGCAGGAGCATGAAGTATTGATCTTTAAACGGTTTTTTTGATCTGCTTACATCCCGTAACGTCAGCTCTATGAGCTTGACGCGGCTGTTCGGCTGGGACGCTGAATCTTAATTAGCTGATGTGACCGTTTCGTTAGCTATGCATAAACCACGCCCGTAGTAATGGACACCATTTGCCGGTCAACCCGAGTACCGTCTGTCGACTGAGCGATAATTTTCTACAACCCTCATAAAGCGTCTCGGTGAGTTCGACGACTTCGGGCCCTGGACCGTTGAGATATTCATGCGAAAAACCGGCAATGTGCTGTATTGACCGTGCCTTCAAGGCTGTATGACTTGTCAGCGTGTCATCAGAAGTAAACAGTCTTGTTACCCGTAACGCGCTGCGTAATGAGGGCGCTGAGACAGCTGTTCGAGGTAACTTTCCGGTCTGTGTCATCCCTTCTTAACGCAAGTCCGATTTAATCGAGTGTGATCGCGGATGCCTGGTCTTTGATCAGGTCCCGTGCCTCTGCCTTTTAGTCAGGCCCAGCTCGCACCAGTCTGACTCATGGCGCAGCTCGTTCTTTTGCGCGGGCAGCAGTTGTCGCTGTGATTTTTCTGGTGACCAATGGAAGGATAAAGACAATGACCTCCGTCAGCAAAATCACCACTGAAAAGCCAAAAGACCCGTTAGACGCCAAGGCCTGGGAGCAGGCCGTGCAGCAGTCCAGGGATGCCGGTATCCAGTGGGAGTTACCTTCAGATGACAAGCGCTCTGCACAGGAAATAATTGACGACAACCCGTTGCTCAAAAGTCTGGGCGGACGAGGCGACCGTGGCGAAGCCAAACAGAACCTGATCGCTCAGGTGGGCGATTACACCAAGTATTCGAGCGCCGCATTCCGGGCTGTGCAACTGCTTGAACACATTGAGACCTTTGACGCTAATGGTAACCGTCTGGCCAGTAACGACATCGGCAATAATCGCATCGACGGGTATACCAGCAGCAGCGACGCGAAGCATGGCAGCGAAGCGGGTCGTTTGAAGGATTTCGGCAAGTTCGGTTTTTCCAGTCTGAAAGGCAAACTGCATGAGGTGCGATCCCTGGCTGACGACCCTGCCATCCGTGAGCAGGCCGAGAAACTGGGCATTCAGTGGGAGCGACCGAAAGGCGACGAGCGCGACGCGCAGGCCATAATCGACAGCGACCCGTTGTTGAAAAATCTGGGTAACCAGAGTGACGTCAAGGACATGCTCAAGGAGCAGGTCGGCGATTTCGAGCGCGATGCCGACGCAGCCTATCGCGCGACCCAGGTGCTGGCTCACATCGAACAGTTCGATGGCAACGACGTGCGGATTGTCGGTAGCGATGTAGCGAACGGTAGCATTAACGGTTTCACCAGGAGTGGCGAGGCGAAGAACGGTACTGAAGCCGGTCGCCTGCAGGACTTTGGCAAGGATGGGTTTGCAAGCCTCAAGGGCGAGATGACCAATGTGTCATCGGTGGGTGACAACAAGGAAGCACGTGAACAGGCCGAGAAACTCGGTTTTTTGTGGGAGTTGCCCAAGGATGACAAGCGTTCGGTCGAAGAGATCATCGACGCTAATCCGTTGTTGAAGAATCTGGGAAATCAGAGCGGCGTCAAGGACATGCTCAAGGAGCGGGTCGGCGATTTCGAAAAAGATGCCAATGCCGCGTTTCGTGCTGCCCAGGTGCTTGACCGGGTGACCCTGTACAACGAGAAGGGCGAGGCTCAGTCAGGTGGCCAGGTGTTCAACAGCAGCATTGATGGCTTCACCAAGGGCGCCGAGGCAAAGCATGGCACCGAGGCCGGACGGTTGCAGGATTTTGGCAAGCTGGGCTTCGCCGTGCTGCCCGAGCTGAAAAAGACCGAAGACATCGGTAGTTACAAGGATTTTCTCAAGGCCAACCCTGACGCCGATGAGGCTTCAAGGCAGATCGCCAGATATGCGGCGATCATCGACGAAAATTACGACGCGATCAAAGGCAAGACCGGCTCTTCGGATTTCAACGCTGAAGCACTGACAGCCTACAAAGAGAAAAACCCTCAGTTGAGTGATGAGGTCAAGGAAGCGTTGGACTTCTGGTCGCAACCCGGTGCCTTTGCGTTGCTCGACAATGCGAAGAGTCCCCTGGAGCAGGGCACAGATGGCAAGGCCAGCCGCGGTGACATTCAGGCCTTCATCAAGACGGCTTCGCCGAAGGACGTCGGGGCGGTAGGTACATTGCTGGAAGCCGTTGCCGAAGGCAATCTGCTGGACAAGGTCAACACCGACCCGCTCAACAAGGATGTGTTCGATAACCCGCAAAATTACAGCGCAGAGCAGAAGGCTGCCGTACTTCAGGAACTCAAGGCTGCACAGAGTCTGATCGTGCAGGGCAGCGGTGCCGGGATGTGGAAGGACGACAAATCCAAGGTCCAGATCGCCAACAATGTACGCAGTCATCCCGATGCGCAGAAGCTCCTCGATGATGTCAACAAACATGTAGCGATGCTTGAAAAGGATGCCGCAGTAGTCAAGTTCTATAACGAGAATGCCACCAGCGAGGCAAGCAAGGTGCTGGAGGGCAGCGACGGGCTCAAGCGCGCGCTGCAAAGTACTTACGACAACGATATCAAGACCGGTGCTGCGCTAAACAAGCTGTGGGACGCCAATACCAAGGATGGCAAGACCGACCAGCAGACAGCGCTTGCTCAGTTCTACAGCTCGGCGCAAAGCGTTCAGGGCGCGCTGGGGTTCAGCAAACCGGGCGAAATTCAGGAAGCAGTGCAGAAATCCTCGCATAACAAGGATTTCGAGGCCTTCTATGAAAAATCGCTGGTGTCCGGTGAGCGCCTCAAAGAGCTGTTGAAAACTGAAAGCTTTGAAGTGGCGACCAGCCAGTTCAGCATGGAAGTGGCGATGTACAACGCCGCGCTGAACCCAGAGTTCACGGGTAAATACGACGACAAGCTGACAGAGAACTACACCGCGATTGCTCAGGAGAACGTCTTCAACGATGCCAGCTTCGACGACCTGAAAAAAGCGTTCGGCAAGGAAGGCAGTGAAGCGCTGGATGAGGAGAAGGTCAAGGCACTGATCGATGAGATCAGCAAGAGCAACCCCGAACTGCTGATGAATGCCGATGGCAAACCCGCTACGTCTGACCAGATTCTTGGCGTTTTCAGAGGCAATTGGGATTTGCTGCGTCAGGGCACCAAGTCCATTTCCGAGCTGGGCCTGTTCAGCGATAACTCGTCGATAAAGGCCGCTTCCGGTGCCGGAGTCCTGCATGGCGTCAGCGGCCTGTTCATGGCCGGTATCACCATTGCAAAAGGCGCAAATGGCGCGGGGGCCCTGACTGATCGGCAAATCGTCGACATCACTACCGGTTCGGTACAAAGCGCAACGTTGCTGGTCGAGGGCGGCATCAAGAACGTCACGACCATGTTCAAGGACATCAAGGACGTACTGGAGCCGGACGTTTACAAGGACATCACGACTAACCTGTCGAAATTGGAAAACGCCGCGAAGGGGCTCGGTGGACTTGCCGGTGTGGCTGCGGGTGCTTACGGCATCTTTGATGGAGTGAAGTCGATCAGAAGAGGCGAGCTGGTTGCCGGTGGCATGAGCATCACTGCCGGATCTCTTGGCGCTATGGCAGGTCTGGCATCTGCAGCTGAAGGCGCTGCGGGCGTTCTGCAACTGACGGGCAGCGTGGTCCGTGCCTTGCCGCTGCTCGCTGGCAGCCTTGGTATTGCCGCAGCCGGCGTGGGCGCTCTGGCGTTGCTGATTCCCGGTCTGATCGAGGAGGGCAAGCAGGAAACGCGCGTTGACCGCTTCTCCGATCACCTCAGGGACTACCTGACCCAGTACGAGATCGACGGCGTCGAGAACGGCGACATCTATGATGTGCCGGACAGCGAGTGGCCGGGCGCAGAGGAAACCACGATCGCTTCGTGATGGAGACTGTCAGAAATTTTGTGTTCGGGCATAACATGTAGCTAGAGGTGCATGTATGCCGACCAAAAAGAAGTCCGCCAATGCAACAGCGAGGGAGTTGCCCTCGATTCCCCAAGAGCTGATCGAGCAGTTTGTTAAAGGCCCGATGAGCGCCGAAGCCATTCAAGACGCGTCCATGGCGTTCAAGAAGGCTCTGATCGAGCGTGCGCTAGGCGCCGAGCTGGGTCACCACCTTGGTTATCCTCAGGGCGCGGAGCGCCCTGAGGAGTCGACCAATCAGCGCAATGGCAAAAGCAGCAAGACGGTTCTGACCGACGACGGGCCGCTTCGCCTGGATATCCCCAGAGACCGCGATGGTAGCTTCGCCCCGATCCTGATTCCCAAGCACGAACGCCGTTTTACAGGCTTCGACGACAAGATAATTGCCATGTACGCCCGGGGCATGACGGTGCGTGAGATCCGCGCTTTTCTATCTGAGCAGTATGGAACTGACGTGTCCCATGACTTCATCAGCTCAGTCACCGATGCGGTCATGGAAGAGGTGGGCGCTTGGCAGCAACGACCCTTGGAACCGATGTATCCGGTGATCTTCTTCGATGCGTTACGGGTCAAAATCCGGGACGAGGGGTTAGTGTGCAACAAGGCTATTTATCTGGCGCTGGGGGTATTACCTGATGGCACGCGCGACATTCTGGGTATATGGATCGAGAGCACCGAGGGTGCCAAGTTTTGGATGAAGGTGTTCAACGACCTCAAGACTCGTGGCGTTGAAGATGTTCTGATCGCCGTCACGGATGGCCTCAAAGGAATACCGGAGGCGTTGGGGGCGGTTTTTCCTGCCACGACGCTGCAAACCTGCATCGTGCATCTGATCCGCAACAGCTTGGACTATGCCGCTTGGGATAAACGTCGGGCACTGGCCAAAGCACTCAAGCCGATCTACCAGGCGATCAATGCCGATGTGGCTGAGCAAGAGCTTAACGCCTTTGAAGCGGGCCCCTGGGGCAAGCAGTATCCGACTGTAGTTGCTGCATGGCGTCGCGCCTGGGATCGGGTTATACCGTTTTTTGTTTTTCCGGCGGGCATTCGCAAAGTGGTTTACACGACCAATGCCATCGAGAGCATCAATGCCCAGTTACGCAAGATCATCAAGACTCGAGGGCACTTCCCGACCGATGAGGCTGCGACGAAACTGATATGGCTTGGGTTGCGCAACATCACCGCCAACTGGGGTCATGCGGCACACGACTGGAAAGTGGCAATGAATCAATTTGCGATCCTGTACGGAGACCGATTTACCAGACCGAGCTGGTAAAACAAGGGCCTGCCTGACGGCAGGCCCTAACCAGCCCGAACACAAAAAAACTGATACTCCCCGTGATGTGAACAGGCTGGGGCAACCCGGCCTGTTTTTTATGCGAGTCCCTGCCTGCCTCAATCAGTTTTTCATTTCGGCCTCACACATTTCAAACATCTGGAGCCTGATCATGGCGACATTCGCGCTCTGCGAAACACGCCTCCATTGATCATCCAGGTAGACACAATGAACAAACTGCCCCAGATAACCCTGGCGTTCTGGATCATGAAGATCTGCGCGACCACACTTGGCGAAACAGCGGGCGACTTATTGTCGATGACGCTTGATGTCGGGTATGCGATCAGCTCTCTGATACTGATAAGCCTGTTTGTAGCCACGCTCGTGACACAGCTTGCCGCAAAACGTTATCACCCGATGCTTTACTGGTTGGTCATTCTTTCCACCAGTACCGCAGGCACGACGATGTCGGACTTCATGGACCGGACACTCGGGCTTGGCTACGCAACGGGTTCTGCAATCCTGATTACCCTGCTGATGGCCATTTTTTGCGCGTGGTATGTCAGCGAGAAATCGTTGTCGGTAGACAGAGTCTCGACGCTGAAAGGTGAGCTTTTTTACTGGTTCGCGATTCTCATCTCCAACACGCTGGGCACAGCGCTCGGCGATTACCTGGCCGACGACTCGGGGCTCGGCTTTGCCGGAGGTGCGGTGCTGATCGGTTCTGCGATAGCGTTAGTCGTTGTCCTGCATTTCACCACCAGACTGTCCTCGATCATGCTTTTCTGGATAGCCTTTGTGCTGACGAGGCCATTCGGGGCGACGTTGGGCGATGTGCTGACCAAGCCCTACGAGAAGGGCGGGCTGGATTTCGGCACGGTAGGGTCGTCCGCCGTGTTGCTCGCGGTGTTGCTGGTGCTGGTGGTGGTGGCGACTTACCGCGAGCGTAAACCTTCGCCAGCCGATAACAGGCTGATCGAGAGCGGACCTGGTCAGGCCTGAAGCAGTTCGCTCAAGGCCTCATTCAACTGCTCTGCACTGAACGGTTTGGCGACGCAGCGCCGGTCAACCCATACCTCGGGAATGCCCAGTCGCCCATACCCGGAGCAAAACATGAAGGGTATGCCGCGATGGGCAATGGCCGCTGCTATCGGGAACGAGTTACCGCCGATGATATTGATATCCAGAATGGCCAGGTCATAGTCGCCGTTGCGAGCATATTCAATGCCTTCGCCAAGCGAACTGGCGTGGTAGGCGGTAGCGAACCCCAGGTCCTCAAGCATCATCTCCATCAGCATTGCGAGCATTGTCTCGTCCTCGACCAGCAGCACTTTGGGGAGCGAGGTATGGTCGTCTGATTCTGAACTCATAAGCTGCCTTCCGGTTTGTCTGGCCAAGGGATCAGCATCGACCAGATAATGCCTGTGCTGGCGAACTGAATGTCAGCCTTGCCTTTTGAGTTCTCGTTCGATACTGCGGCGTATCAAGCGAAAGCCAAAGCCTTTTACCGTGCTTGCGGCAATCGGCGGGCCGCCTGTTTCACTCCATTCGATCTTCAGCGTGGGAGGATTGTGCCCGGCGTCCAGGGTGGAGATCACCGTCACCTGGCCTGCTGATGATGAAAGTGCACCATGCTGCACCGCGTTAGCCATCAGTTCGTGCAGAACCATTGAGAGCGTCAATGACACGCGCGGCTCCAGAGTTACCGGATTGCCTGTGAAGCTGATCTTGTGCGCCCCCGCGTTTACCGCTTGAAGCTGCTCGATCAGGTCGACCAGTTCAGTGGATATCCACTCTGCCCGGGCCAGGGCATCATGCGCCTGGCTCAGTGCAAACAGACGTGCATCGAAGTTTTTTGCGAAAGGACTCCAGTGAGGCAGAGCTGTTGACCGTGAGAGAGGCGATGGCCTGAACGGTTGCCAGGGTGTTTTTGACCCGATGGTTCAGTTCGTTCAGCAGCCCCGCGCGGGTCAGGCGATCTTCCAGTTGCTGGCGCTCCAGTTTGCTGGAGATCGATTGCGCCAGTCGATCAGTCGTGCCGCTCTGTTTTAAAAACGTCGCCTCGCCAATGACATCCTGCCCCTCATGCATAGGCAGCGTGAAGGAAAATACACTTCCCGAATCGACTGAGCTTTCGGCCCACAAGCGTCCACCGTGGGCGGTGATAATACCCTGGCATATATAAAGACCAAGGCCGTTGCCTCGTGGGTTGCCTTCCTTGACAGACCAATAACGCTGGAAAATATAGGGCAAGTGTTCCGCCGGGATACCTATCCCGTCATCACTGACCTTGAACAGGACTTCATTTTCACTGGCGACCGCATTGATGTTGATTCGGCCACCTTTGGGGGGGAACTTGATGGCGTTACCCACCAGGTTGGAAAGCACCTGAAAGATTCGCTCCGGATCCGCATTGATGACCAGACCCTGCGCGGCGGTGCAATTGAGTTCGATATTCTTTTCAGTGGTCAGCATGACCAGAAGGCTGCATGCCTCTTCAAGCAGACTGGTGACACCCAGCGGCAAGCGTGAGAGCTGATAACGGCCTGCTTCAATCTGTGCGGTATCGAGCAAGTCTTCGAGAAGACTGTTCATGCGGGTTGTCGCTTTCTCGATGGTGCCCAGTGCGCGCCGGATGTTGCGGTTTTCAGAGTGTGTATCGTCGATTGCCCATCGCTGCATCATGCCGCACTGCATGATGATGATCGACATCGGGTTGCGCAGGTCATGGGACACCACCGCGACCAGCTCATCGCGCAAACGCACCGCCTCCTGCTCGCGCTGAACCTGGCGCTCCAGGTCGTTCTCCAGCGCTGAGCGGCGTATGTCTTCAGCACCATAAAGATCGCCCCGCGACCAGGGGCTGGCGATGCCTGTGACCTGCTGTTCCCACGCGTCGAAAGACTGTCTCGGGCGCAAGCGGTGGCGTGCGGAGCCTTCCGGGCTGGTACTCACATGGTGGGCCGGGTTTCCGCTCCAGTTCATTGTCGAGGTGAGCTGAGCACGAAACCACATGACCGCGTTATCAATCGGCTTGGGCAATGTAAAGGCAATGACGCCGCTCGCGACATCTCTGTAGGCCGCGCTTTCGGGATACTCCTTGTGCATGGAGTGGGTATGAAAAACACCCAGACCCTGCAAGCCTGTCGTTCGCTGCGTCGACCGCTGGCGTGCCAGCCCTGTGTCCCGAATCCAGAGGTACAGCGCTTGCACCTGCTCGGTCGTAGGGCATACGCCGAACAGGTGAACCCGGTCGTCAATCAGAACCGCGACGCCGTCCGCCAGTGTCAAGGACTGAAGCAGTTCGGGTCGGCTCACCAGGCCGTCAAGGATTTCATGGTCGGCACGACTCATTGCGTCTGCCAGTTGCCCGAGCAGGACAACTTTCTCTTCCCGTTCGCGCTGAATATCAGTTGCAACAATTGCGGAAATTTTCACCGACAACAGTTGCCCGATCATTGCACAGGCATCGCGCAGCTCTCTGGACACCAGCAGCGGTTCAGGATGCCCACAGGCGATAAGACCCCAAAGTTCGCCGCCGTCCAGCAGCGAGATGCTCATTGATGAGCGCACGCCCATGTTCTTGAGGTATTCGCAGTGAACAGGGGACACGCTACGCAGCGTCGAGAAGCCCAGATCGAGTGGCTGGCCTGTTGCAGGTCGCAGTGTCGGTATCAGGGGGACGGGAACGTAGGTTGCGTCCGGAATCACCCGAATCCAGTTCAAACGATACAGCTCTCGCGCCTGGGCAGGAATATCCGAGCCTGGGAAGTTCAAACCACTGTAACTGGGTAATAGCCCGGTCAACGCCTGGGCAACGACTTTGCCATGCCCCTCGGGCTCGAACCGGTAAATCATCACCCGGTCGTAGCCGGTAAGTGCCTGAATCTCGTGAACACTGATATCGAACAGCGTTTCCAGCGTGGTCGCTGCCTGCAGGTTGCGCAACACACGGGCAATGATTCTGGGCTGTTCCTGGCCGGCTTCGACGAAGGGTTCCAGTTCAATAATCAGCACGTCATCGGTACGGTGCAGCGAAGCACTGTAGTGAGCGCTTCCCAGCGTCAGTCGTATCGGATCAATGTGTGGAGCAGCAGGGTGGTGGTACGCATTTTCGATAATCGTCGCCTGCTCGGGCGATAACAGCAATGACAGGGGCCTGCCCAGCAACGCGTCGCTGTCCAGCCCAAGCTCATTTGCGCAATTGGCGCTGACTTGTTCGATACACAGCGGGTTGCCTGCAACGCTCAGCAACACGCCATGAGGCTGGATTGCGCCGGGCACCCGAATCGGTTCACGGGCACACTCGGCAAGCGCGGCTTCAAGCGCTGCATCTGGGCCTGTAGCCAGCATGGGCTCGATCATTTGCGTGAACTCCATAGGGTATTTCAACCGGAAACAGCCTGCCGCTGCCTTGGTACGACATGCAGTCGTTAAGCACAAAGAGCGATTCGGATAGTTTTTGTCAGCCGCGACAATACTTTGAGCGACCAACAGCCCGGATGGACAGCGCAAGAAAATGCGAGGTTGCCGCGAAGGTGCGGCGTGGAGACCTGGATAATACAGCTCTGCTGATACAAGCCAGAGAGTGAAGGAGGTGTGCCACCATAACAGGTGCCAAGAGGACGCGTGGCTTTAACTGTTTTTTCGGCCAGAAGGCGCCAATTACAAAAAAGCCCCGCCAGACATTGTCTGGCGGGGCTTTGCTTCAAGCTATGAAAGCCTTAGAGCGCCATGTCACTGGCTGGATTGCTTTTCGCTGGCTGTGCAGCAGGTGCAGGTGTTGGAGCATTACCTGTCTTGTTCACCGGCGGCGGTGGAGTCAGTTGCAGGACTTCGGCTGTGTAAGCCCATTCCTCGGCAACGCGATCCGGGTTGTTGTTCAGCTTGGTGCCGTAGCTAGGCACGATCTGGCGCAGTTTTGCCTGCCATTCCGGAGTCGCTACCTTGTCCTTGAAGACTTTCTCAAGCACGCCCAGCATGATCGGCGCTGCAGTCGAAGCACCTGGCGATGCGCCCAGCAGACCGGCGATGGAGCCGTCCTTGGAAGCAACGATTTCGGTACCCAGCTTCAGAACGCCGCCTTTTTCTTCGTCACGCTTGATGATCTGTACGCGCTGACCGGCTTGCATCAGGCGCCAGTCTTCTTTCTTGGCGTTCGGGAAGTACTGCTGCAGAGCGGCGAAGCGATCGTCGTCAGACATCATTACCTGACCTGCCAGGTATTCGATCAGCGGGTACTGTTCGATACCAACGCGAGTCATCGGCCACACGTTATGCGTGGTGGTGCTGGTCAGCAGGTCGAAGTAGGAGCCGTTTTTCAGGAACTTGGTCGAGAAGGTCGCGAACGGGCCAAACAGGATCACGCGCTTGCCATCCAGAACACGGGTGTCAAGGTGCGGAACCGACATGGGTGGCGCGCCAGTCGACGCGATACCGTAGGCTTTGCCCATATGCTGCATGGCCAGAGTCTGGTTGTCGGTGACAAGCCACGAACCGCCGACCGGGAAGCCGCCGTATTCCTTGGCTTCAGGAATACCGGATTCCTGCAGAAGGTGCAGGGCAGCACCGCCAGCGCCGATGAACAGGAACTTGGTGTCGGTCTCGGTGACAGTACCGTCTTTCAGGTTCTTGTACTTGACGCGCCAGGTGCCGTCGTCGTTGTGATTGATGTCTTCGACTTCGCTCGACAACTGCAGATTGAAATTCTGCTTGGCTTTCAGATTGGCGACGAACTGGCGGGTGATCTCGCCGAAGTTGACGTCGGTGCCAATCGGGCTCCAGGTCACAGCCAGCTTCTGCGCCGGGTCACGACCTTCCATCATCAATGGAACCCACTTCTTGATCTGCTCGTGGTCTTCGGAGTACTGCATGCCGCTGAACAGCGGGCTGGCCTGCAATGCTGCGTAACGCTTGCGCAGGAACTGGATGTTGTTGTCGCCCCACACGAAGCTCATGTGCGGCGTGGAGTTGATGAACGAACGCGGGTTCTTCAGAACGCCGGTCTTGACCTGCCACGACCAGAACTGACGGGAAATCTGGAACGCTTCGTTGATCTCGATGGCCTTGGAGATATCAACGTTGCCGTTCTTGTCTTCCGGGGTGTAGTTCAGCTCGGCCAGGGCCGAGTGGCCGGTACCGGCGTTGTTCCAGCCGTTGGAGCTTTCTTCGGCCACGCCATCGAGGCGCTCGACCATTTCCATCGACCAGCTCGGCTCCAGCTCGTTGAGCCAGACCGCAAGCGTTGCACTCATGATGCCGCCGCCGACGAGCAATACGTCGACTTTCTTGGTTTCAGCCGCCTGCACGGGCATCAGGCCCATGGAAATGGCCAGACCCAGCAGGGCCGTGTTCACTTTTTTAAACATTCTGTCATCCATCTGATAAACGCCATCCGCCGACTACTCCTGAAGAAACGGCCTGTCACATGCATCGAAGCCTGCGACAAACGCTCGCACCCACAGGGACTAGAGGTGGACATACAAGGCCAATATAATACCGCTCGAGACCTCAATTTATGTCCTGCTGCGCTGACTTCTTATCATCATTGGATTCAGCGTCATGAGTGACATTTGCTCTGTTGGTGTGCGGCGACGCCCGGGAATATCACCCCTCGGCATCCTCCAGAAAACACACCTGGTCAGCCTGTTCACGGAGTCTGAGACGCCGCATCGGGGCATGGAGGCACGCCTGATGTGCAATTTAATGCACGCGTGCTGCGACATTCCCACGGTGGCATACCGGCAAAGACGCGGCATTTTCGCATAATGTGCACCTCGGTTGCGAGATGCCATCATCAAATCGGGCGCGAATGCCTTGATTTAGACGCTTCACAGCCTGCCCCCCATCTATATCGTCGTTTATGCGCGGGTCTTTAGCCGCTTGCCAGAATGTGGCAATCCGCCGGACCCCGTCGCCCGCGCACATTTTTAACTGCCGCACGGTATTCATGAGCCAGTTTCACAAGGGTGTGTGGATTTGCCTGGCTAATCAGCATCCCGACCACCTGCTAGTGTCAATACACGACTGTGGTGTGTGGTGGCTGCAATCTCCGGATACAGACGCCCGTCAAACAGTTGGAACTTTACCAGCGCTGGCCAGTTAAACACTTAACCGGTGATAGCGTTTTGGCTCTGATCACCCATGAAAGCTCGATGAAAGATCAAGGCAGCGCGCCGTTGAGCAGGAGTACGCCCAGGCGGCTGACCACACAATAACGCCCGGCGCTTTACAGCAGCGTCGGCTATTACCGAGTGACCCTGATGAGTGAACCCAAAAAGCACAAGGATTCTGCTGTGGACAGCAGTGCCGTGCAGCCTTCGCACCGAAACTTTTTGAAGTTCGGTGCTTCCGGCATTGCTGCGGCCACGCTGTCTACCTGGATACCCTCCGACGGCATGCTGCAGGCAGCCCCGGTGGCTCCTGTAATCGAAGACAGTGACGCGCCTGCAGCGGGCGAGCAGCGCATCCAGTTGAAGGTCAATGGCCAGGTTCATACCCTGAACGTGCCGGCCAACGCCGTTCTGCTCGACGTGCTGCGTGACCGCCTGCAACTGACGGGCACCAAAAAAGGCTGCGACCATGGCCAGTGCGGTGCTTGCACGCTGTTGGTCAATGGCGTGGCGATCAATTCCTGTTTGTCCATTGCCGTCCAGCATCAGGGCGACAGCATCACCACCATCGAAGGCCTGGCCGAGAACGGCAAGCAGCACCCGGTACAGGAAGCCTTCTGGGAACACGATGCCTATCAATGCGGTTATTGCACGTCTGGACAGATAATGAGCGCGGTCGCGATTCTCCAGGACCCGAACATCCCTTCCGATGACGCCAGCGTCAGAGAAGCCATGAGCGGCAATATCTGCCGCTGCGGTGCCTACAAGAACATTCTCTCAGCCGTGCAGTCTGCGCGTTCGAAGATGGGAGGAGCTGCCTGATGCGAACGTTCGATTACGCTCGGGCTGAATCGCCCGCGCAGGCATTCAGCACTGCGTCGGGTGAGGGGCAGCTCTTCTATCTGGCAGGTGGCACCACGTTGCTTGATCTGGTCAAGCTGGATGTGATGCAACCGCAGCAAATGGTGGACATCAATCATCTGGCGTTGAAACAGGTCGAGTCGCTGCCCGATGGGCGTCTGCGCATCGGCGCGCTGGTGAGCAACACTGATCTGGCCAGGCATCCACTGGTGCAGCAGCGCTATCCGGTGTTGTCCGAAGCGATTCTGGCAGGTGCTTCGACCCAGTTGCGCAATAAGGCCACCACCGCTGGCAATGTCATGCAGCGGGTGCGCTGCCCGTATTTCCGCGATGGTATTTCAGCCTGCAACAAGCGCCAGCCGGGCTCCGGTTGTGCAGCTATCGGCGGCATGAACCGCAGTGTGCATGCGGTGCTGGGCACCAGCGATCACTGCATTGCAACGCATCCTTCGGACATGTGCGTCGGCATGGCGGCCATCGGCGGGCAGGTAACCGTTCAGGGGGCCAATGGTTCGCGAGATATTCCTTTTGCCGACTTTCATCTGCTGCCCGGTGATACGCCGCAGCGTGAAACTGCGCTGGCGGCCCACGAGCTGATCACCCACGTGACGCTGGATGCACCGCTGGCAGGTGGTCGTTCTTCTTATCTCAAGCTGCGCGACCGTACCTCTTACCAGTTTGCCCTGGCGTCCAGTGCAGTGATTCTGGTGATGGACGGCAAGCGAATCACCGATGCGCGTATCGCGCTGGGTGGCGTGGGTACCAAGCCTTGGCGGGCCGTGGAGGCTGAACGTGCACTGATCGGTCAGCGTGCTGACATGGACACCTTTGCGCGGGTCGCAGCGCTGGCGATGAAGGGCTCCCGGGCCTATGAACATAACGCCTTCAAGATCCCGCTGGGTCAGCAGGTCATTGTCCGCAATCTTCGTGACCTCACGGCCTAGGAATCTCTCATGAGCGAAAACATCATTGGTGTGCCGCAGCGTCGTATCGATGGCGGCAAGAAAGTCAGTGGTCAGGCGCGCTATGCCGCAGACCATCCGATGGGCAAGATGCTGTATGCCTATGGCGTCTACAGCACCATCGCCAACGGGCGCGTGGTTGCCGTAAAGGATCAGCAGGCCAAGGCGATGCCTGGCGTTGTCGATATCTTCCATCATGGCAATTTTCCTGCTTTGCACCGTACTCCGAACACCAGGCTGAGCTTCGCCAAGATGCTCTCGGCCAGCAAGGCGGACGAGCATCGCCTGCCGTTCGAGGATGACCGGGTCTATTACCCTGGCCAGTTTGTCGCTCTGGTGGTAGCCGAAAGCTTCGAGCAGGCGAGGGCGGCTGCCCACCGCGTGACGGTCGAGTATGACGAGCGCCCGGCGGTCAAGGACCTTGACGAAGGCATGCGGGTCAATGGTGCCCGTGATGGCGGTGCCGGGCACAACCGGGGTAAGCCGGACAGCGCGTTTGACAGTGCAAAAGTCAAAGTCGATCAGACTTACACCACGCCGGTTGAAGTGCATAACCCGATGGAGATGCACGCCAGCACGGCGTGGTGGCAGGACGGTAAGCTGTTTGTTTACGAAAGCACTCAGGGCGTGGTCAACCACCGCAACCTGCTGGCCAACGTTTTCGACCTTTCGCCCGACCGCGTTGAAGTGCGCGCACCGTTCATAGGCTCGGGCTTTGGCGGCAAGCTGTGGCCATGGCCGCACTCCGTGGCAGCCTGCGCCGCCGCCAGGGTTACCGGTCGCCCGGTGCAACTGGTGTTGCCACGCGCGCAGATGTTTACCACCGTGGGCCATCGTCCGGAGACCCACCAGCGCTTGCGTCTGGCCACCGATGCCAGCGGCAAGCTGGTGTCGATCCGTCACGAGTCGTTCAACAACACGTCGATGCTGGATGATTACACCGAAAACTGCGGTGGCGTGACCACAAGCCTGTATGCCTGCGACAACGTGCTGGTCAGCCACAAGATCAGCTCCATCAACCGGGGTACGCCGACCTCCATGCGCGCGCCGGGTGCGGCACCGGGCCTGTTTGCGTTGGAGTCGGCCATTGATGAGATGGCCTTGGCCAGTGGCATGGACCCGCTGGCATTTCGCAAGCTGAACCTGGCCGACAAGGATCAGAGCGTCGGCTTGCCGTGGTCCAGCAATCACCTGCCGGAAGCTATCGACAAAGCCGCCGAGCGATTCGGCTGGCACGCGCGCAAGGCCGATATCGGCTCGATGCGTGAAGGTGATGAAATCATTGGTTACGGCATGGGTGCCTGTAACTGGGAAGCCTATCAGGTGCCCACCGATGCGCGGGTCATCCTGCGTTCCGACGGTACGGCACTGGCCCAATGTGGCTTGCAGGACATTGGCACCGGCACATACACCATCGTGGCGCAGACTGTCAGCCAGTTGACCGGCATTCCCGTTGAGCGTGTTGAAGTGGAGCTGGGCAGTTCGTCATTTCCGGCCGGCCCCGTTTCCGGTGGTTCATGGGTGACCGCCAGCGTAATGCCGGCGATTGCCGGGGCCACGCGTGAAGCGTTGCAGAAGCTGCGCCAGTACGCTGTCAGCAAGGATGCGGTGTTCGCCGGGCAGGACGCCGAGTCGATCAAGGTCGAAAACGGGCAACTGGTGATCGGCGAACAGCGCGCCAGCTTTGTCGACGTGCTGAAGGGGCAGCGCCTGTCGCGCGCTGAGGGTAATTTTCAAAGCGGCATGTCGGAGGCGGGCAAGTATTCCTTCCGCTCGTTCGGTGTGCATTTCGTCGAAGTGCGCTGGGATCCGGGCATTTCCAGCCTGCGCGTCTCGCGGGTGGTCAGTGCCATTGACGTGGGCAAAGTGGTCAACCCGCTGGCAGCACGCAATCAGGTGGAAGGCGCAATCGTGATGGGTATCGGCATGGCGTTGTTCGAAGCCGGTGAATATGACCCGCGCAGTGGCATGCCGGTCAATAACAACTATGCCGAGTACGTAGTGCCGGTGCATGCGGATCAGCCGGATATCGACGTCTTGCTGCTCGATTATCCGGACTACAACCTGGGTGAGTTCGGTGCGCGGGGTATCGGCGAAATCGGTGTGACCGGGCTTGCAGCTGCCGTGGCCAATGCGGTGTATCACGCGACCGGCAAACGGGTGCGCAGCCTGCCGATCAGCAAGGAAAAACTGATGGCGGGGTTGTAGCAGTGAAACAGCTCGATTTGCAGGTGGTGCAACAGGCTCGTGACTGGCTGGCTGGCGGCAAAGCCGTCTGGCTATGCACGGTTCTCTCTACGTTCGGCTCGGCCCCACGCGGGCCCGGGGCAATGCTGGTGGCGCTGAGCAGCGGTGAGCATCGCGGTTCCCTGTCTGGCGGCTGTGTGGAGGAGGACTTTCTCGAACGGGTCGCTGCAGGGCAGTTTCAGCCGGTCAATCAGGTCGTTCGCTACGGCGACGGCGGCTTCGCACCAACGCGGGCCCTGCCGTGCGGTGGTGTGCTGGATGTATTGATCGAGTTCATTGCACCGAGTCCGCAAGCGGATGCACATCTGGGGGCTATCGAGCAGGCGCTTGCCGGACGCGAGCTGGTCAGCAGGCACGTGCAGTTGGGCGGTGGGCAGAGAGAAATCGGACCTGCAACGATGGGCGAGGCGCGGGTGCAGGTGGACGGCGAACGCATCAGCATTCGTATGGGGGCGGTGTATCGCGTGCTGCTTGCCGGGCTATCGCCGGTGGCGGAGTTCTGCGCCAGTTTTGCCGTCGCGATGGGCTATGAAGTCATCGTCTGTGACCCGCGTGTCGAGGTCACCTCAGGGTTTTCGATGCCGGGTGTCGAGGTGCGCGGTGTATTGCCTGCGGTGTTCATTGCCGAAGGTGGCTGTCACAGTTCGACGGCGGTACTGGCGTTGACCCATGATCCGAAACTGGACGATCTGAGCATGCTTGAAGCCGTACGCACTGAGGCGTTCTACATAGGCGCGATGGGTTCGATGCGCACCAGCAGCAAACGTCTGGTGCGTCTGGGCCGGATCGGCGGGCTGGATGCCAGGGTGCTGGAGAGAATCCATGCCCCCATCGGCCTGAACCTGGGCAGCAAGACGCCTTCCGAAATCGCCATTGCGGTGATGGCTGACATCCTGCGCGTAGCCAACGGTGTCAGTCGTGCCGAGGTTTAAGGTATTGCGCACAGGCTTGCGCCAGCGCTGACGGAGTGTCGGCGTCGCGCAGAATGCCTGGGTCATCGCAATTCAGTACGTCACACACCTCCGGGTTGTTCATGATCAGGGCTTTAGCGCCCTGATCGCCTTCCAGCGTCAGCAGTGTCGGCCAGAACTGCCGACCAATGATCACCGGATGGCCGCGCTGGCCGCCATGCATTGGCACGGCAATGCGCTGAGGACTGGCCAGTGCGGCCAGTTCGCGCAGGGTCTGCGGCGTTATCCAGGGCATGTCTGCAAGCAGAATGGCGACGGCTTCGTCAGCGGAGTCCATTACGGCGGCAATGCCGCTGGCGAGACTGTGGCCCATGCCCAGGTCGGCATGTTCGCTGCGGATGATTGTTACGTGTGCGGGAATACCCAGTGCTTCAGCGTCATCGTCGGCACGCAGTACCAGCCCCACGTTGCTGAATTCTCTTCCAGCGTTTTCAAGACTTGCGGTCAGCAAGGTACGTCCACAGGGCAATGCAGCCTGTCGTTTATCGCCACCAAAACGCCTGCTTCGGCCTGCCGCCAGTACCAGGGCGAACACTTTGGGGTTCTGGCTGTCTATGCTGCTCAATCCGATGCCTTATGAGTCGTGAGAGGGTTCGCGTGCAGCCACACCATGCAGTACGGCTGGCTTACGCAGAATGCCTTATTTCGCTGCTCTGCCGGTAGCGGTACGAATCATGTTTTCGAGGGTTTCAAGTGGACAATCACATTCGTCCTGTCGAGCTGGAAAAAGCCTACCGTCTGCTCAATCACGGCCCGACTGTGCTGGTGTCCTCCAGTCATGAAGGCACTCACAACGTCATGTCTGCAGCATGGGCCTGCGCGCTGGATTTCTCGCCGCCCAAGGTGACACTGGTGATCGACAAGATGACCAAAACCCGCGGGCTGGTGGAGAAGAGCGGTTATTTTGCGTTGCAGGTGCCCAATCTGGATCAATTGCAGATGACCTTCGATGTCGGCACCCAGAGCAAGGTCTTCACCCCGGACAAGCTTGATAAAGCCAATGTCGACCTGTTTCTGATTGAAGATCATATCACGCCGCTGGTTGTCGGTTGCTCTGCCTGGCTGATCTGCAAGGTCATTCCGGAGCCACACAATCAACAGACCTATGACCTGTTCATTGGCGAAGTCATCGGCGCCTGGGCTGACACCCGTGTGTTCAACGACGGGCACTGGGAATTCGAAAAGGCCGACCCGAAATGGCGCAGCCTTCATTACGTGGCGGGCGGGCATTTCTATACGATTGGTGAGCCTGCGATTGTGGAAACGGGCGAGGAGTAATCGCCCTGGACGCTTGGAAGACTGGACGCAGAGCGTCCAGAACGGCATGCCGACGCAGAGCGTCGCACGATAGTTGAAGTTCACGCACCCAGAGGGTCTTGTGGGAGCGAGCTTGCTCGCGAAGAGACCCGCATGACCGCCAAAGATTTATGCTGATGTGAGTCCGCCTTCGCGAGCAAGCTCGCTCCCACTGGGACATGTGTACTGGTGTTTCCCAACCCTCAGTGCCGATCGCGCCATACGGTCTGTGCATTGCAGAACTCGCGTACACCGAAGTGCGAGAGTTCACGGCCAAAGCCGCTTTTCTTCACGCCGCCAAACGTCACGCGCGGGTCTGAAGCGCTGTAGCCGTTGATGAACACACCACCGGTTTCCAGTTCTTCGGTCATGCGCTCTGCCAGTTGCAGATCACGTGTGTAGACCGTCGCGGTCAGGCCGAATTCGCTGTCATTGGCCAGCTCCAGAGCGTGCTGCGCGTCGCGGGCGGTAATGATCGACGCTACCGGGCCGAACAGCTCCTGCCTGAAGGAAGTCATCTGGTCGGTCACGTCGCCCAGTACGGTCGGCTCGTAGTAGTTGCCTTGGCCATCAGCCTTCTTGCCGCCCAGCAACAGTTTCGCGCCTTCGGCAAGGGTGTCCTGAACCTGAGCATCCAGTTCATCGCGCAGATCGAAGCGTGCCATCGGACCAATGTAGGTCTCGCCGGACAACGGATCGCCGATCACCAACTGGCGAGTCTGCTCAACGAACCTGCGCGTGAACTCCTCGACCACACCTTGCTCGATGATCAAACGCTTGGCCGCGGCACAGACCTGCCCGGTGTTCTGGAAACGACCGATGACAGCCGCTTTCACAGCCTGATCCAGGTCCGCGTCATTGAGCACGATGAACGGGTCGGAACCGCCCAGCTCCAGCACGCACTTCTTGAGCGCCGCACCGGCCTGAGCACCAATGGCCTGGCCAGCGCGAACACTGCCGGTCAGCGTGACGGCCGCAATGCGTGGGTCGGCAATGGCCTTCGAGACGCCCTCGGCAGCCACGTTGATGACTTCAAACACGCCCTCCGGGAAACCGGCGCGCTTGAACGAGTCGAGCATCAGGTATGCGCAACCCATGACGTTGGGTGCATGCTTGAGCACGTAGGTATTGCCTGCCAGCAATGTCGGAATTGCGCCGCGCAATACTTGCCAGATCGGGAAATTCCACGGCATCACCGCAAGAACAGGGCCCAGCGGACGGTACTCGATGCGTGCCTTGTCATGCTCGACCTGAGTCGCCTCGGCCATCAGCATTGCCGGGCCTTGCGCTGCATACCAATCGCATAACTGCGCGCATTTCTCGACTTCGCCTCTGGCCTGCGTCACAGGCTTGCCCATTTCCCGGCTGATCATCTGGGCAATGTTTTCGGCGTCGTCGCGCAGGGCCTGGCCCATGGCGATGATCAGTTGCGCACGTTGCTGGACAGGCGTGCGCTTCCAGTCTGCAAAGCCGGCCGTCACACGCGACAGGCTGCGATCCAGCATGGCGTCGGATTCGAAGGCGTAGTGGCCGATCTGTTCGCCTGAGGCGGGGTTGATCGAGATTGCGTGGGTGTTGCTGGTGACAGTAGTCATTGCGCCATCCTGTTGAGGTGGGAAGTGGGACCAGAATATAGGCGTGCAATGCTTTCTAAAACTGAATAATAATGAGCGTATTGTTCATGATTGGAGAATGAAATGGATCTGGTTCAGCTGGAGATGTTTAAAGCGGTGGCTGAACACGGCAGCATCAGCGCCGCTGCGCAGCATATTCATCGCGTGCCCTCGAATCTGACGACGCGTATCAAGCAACTGGAGCAGGATCTGGGCGTAGACCTGTTCATTCGCGAAAAACACCGTTTGCGGCTGTCGCCTGCCGGCTGGAATTTTCTCGATTACACGCGGCGCATATTGGACCTGGTACAGGAGGCGCGGCTGGCGGTTTCTGGCGAAGAACCACAAGGGCCTTTTTCACTGGGCTCGCTGGAAAGCACGGCGGCCGTGAGGATTCCTGCGTTGCTGGCGGTCTACAACCAGCAAAACGCCAAGGTCGAACTGGACCTGTCCACCGGGCCGTCCGGCACCATGATCGACGGTGTGCTTGCCGGGCGCCTGGTTGCTGCGTTTGTCGACGGGCCGGTGCTGCATCCATCACTCGAGGGTGTGCCGGTATTCGAAGAGGAAATGGTCATCATCGTGCCACTCAATCATGCACCGGTCAAGCGCGGGCGCGATGTGAGCGGTGAAAGCATCTACGCGTTTCGTGCCAACTGCTCGTACCGGCACCACTTCGAACGCTGGTTTACCGAGGACGCCGCAGTACCGGGCAAGATCCACGAAATGGAGTCTTACCACGGCATGCTGGCCTGCGTCAGCGCCGGTGCCGGGTTGGCGCTGATGCCACGCAGCATGCTGGAAAGCATGCCCGGTTGTGCCACAGTCAGTGTCTGGCCCTTGTCCGAAAAGTTTCGTTACCTGCACACCTGGCTGATCTGGCGTCGAGGCACCGTATCGCGCAGCCTGACCCGCTTCGTGGAGTTGCTGGAAGAACAGGCCAGACCGCCGCAAGCCGGATGAGGTAACGCCGGCAGTTACTGCGCGGCAGATACCCGTCCGGCAATCGCTGCACCCACTTCCTGGGTCGAATGCTTGCCGCCCAGGTCAGGTGTGACGTCGCCACTGGCAATCACTTGCTCGATAGCGGTGATGATCTCGTCATGAGCCGCCGTGAAGCGTTCATCGCCCTGGCCGAGGAATTCCAGCATCAGCGCGCCGGACCAGATCATCGCAATCGGGTTGGCGATGTTCTTGCCGAAGATGTCGGGCGCCGAGCCGTGCACCGGTTCGAACAGCGACGGGAAGTTACGCTCCGGGTTGAGGTTGGCCGACGGCGCAATGCCAATGGTGCCAGCGCACGCCGGGCCGAGGTCGCTGAGGATATCGCCGAACAGGTTGGACGCCACCACCACGTCGAAGCGCTCGGGTTGCAGCACGAAGCGCGCGCACAGAATATCGATGTGTTGCTTGTCCCAGCTGATGTCCGGGTACTGACTGGCCATCGCCTCGGTGCGCTTGTCCCAATAGGGCATGCTGATCGCCATGCCGTTGGATTTGGTCGCGGAAGTCACGTGCTTGCGCTCGCGTTTGCTGGCCATCTCGAAAGCGAACCTGAGAATACGGTCGACACCGCGACGGGTGAACACAGATTCCTGCAACACGAACTCGTTTTCGGTGTTTTCAAACATGATCCCGCCCAGCGACGAGTATTCACCTTCGGTGTTTTCCCGCACCACGATGAAATCAATGTCGTCCGGTTCGCGATTGGCCAGCGGGCAGGGCACGCCGGGAAACAGGCGCACCGGACGGATGTTGGCGTACTGATCGAACTCGCGGCGAAACTTGAGCAATGAGCCCCAGAGAGAGATGTGGTCTGGCACTTTTTCCGGCCAGCCCACGGCACCGAAAAAGATCGAGTCGAAGCCTTTGAGCTGTTCAAACCAGTCGTCCGGCATCATCTTGCCGTGCTTCAGGTAGTAATCGCAACTGGCCCATTCGAAGTATTCGAACTCCAGCTCCAGACCGTGCTTCGCGGCGGCAGCCTGAACCACGCGTACGCCTTCGGGCAGTACTTCAAGGCCGATGCCGTCACCGGCGATGGCAGCAATACGCAGTTTCTTGTTGTTCATGTCGGGCACTCTTGTCGGACGGCTTGTCAGGGATGAGTCACACAGGCCATCCATGCTATAAGCACACGATATAAAGATAATCAGTCGATTAATGGATTGAGAAAATACGAATCGTGAATTATCCAAACCTTGATGATCTGAACGTGTTCATCCACGTTGCTCGACGCTCGAGCTTCGTGGGTGCTGCCAATGAGCTGGGCATGTCCGCTGCTTATGTCAGCAAGCGGGTCAAACTGCTGGAGCAGAATATGAGCGTGGTGTTGTTGCACCGCTCAACGCGGCAAGTGTCGATTACCGAAGACGGCGAGCGAGTCTATGAGTGGGCTAAAGGCATTCTGGAGTCGGTGCAGCAGATGGGCGACGAAGTTGCCGCGCTGCACGGCGAGCCCAGTGGCTTGCTGCGAGTGGTCAGCAGCCAGGGCTTCGGTCGCCGTTTCGTAGCGCCTGCCTTGTCGGAGCTGGCGGCGCTTTATCCGAAGCTGGATATACGTCTGGATATTCAGGACCGGCTGGTCGACCTGATCGAGGAGGGCGTCGACCTGGACATCCGCGTCGGCAACGAAATTGCCCCGCACCTGCGTGCAAGACACCTGGCCAGCAACTGGCGCGTGTTGTGCGCAAGCCCCGCTTACCTGAAAGATCATGGGGTGCCACTGAGCATCGGTGAGCTGGCCAACCACGATTGCCTGGTGATCAAGGAACGCGACCGTCCGTTCGGCATATGGCATCTCAATGGGCCGCAAGGCGCTGAAACCGTCAAGGTAACCGGCAGCCTGTCCACCAACCACGGCGAAATCGCCCGCCAGTGGTGCCTGGACGGGCGCGGTGTGTTGCTGCGTTCGCTCTGGGATGTGCGCACTGACCTGGCCGAGGGTCGGCTGGTTCAGATGCTGCCGGAATACCGTCAGGATGCAGACATCTGGGCGGTGCATACCTCGCCGCTGATGAGTTCGGCCAAGGTCCGCGTCACGGTGGAGTTTCTGCGTGACTACCTTGCCTTGCATCCCTCACCGGCAAACCGCTGACCCGTGCAGACCGGCGTCAGTGCGCTCCCGCTGCCTTGTTCAGGTCGCTGTCCGTCCATTCAGTGTAGATACACGCGTCGGCAGCGGCCCAGCGTACCCGCACCGGGTCGCCAGCCCTGAGCAGCATGCCGGTCGCTGAAAGCGCTTTGACAGTCATGGCAGTGCCGCCTGTGGTGACCACCGAGCAGGTCTGGCTCTCGCCGAGAAAAAGCACCTCATTGACCATGGCACTCACTTCGTTCCAGCCTGCTTCCAGTGGTGTGCCAGCAGCCTGTTCAACGCTCAGCGTCTGGGCTTTCTCCGGGCGAACCATCAGCAGAACGTCCTGATCGGTCTTCAGGCCCGGGGTCAGGCGAATCGCCAGCGCAAGGCCTTCAAACGTAGCTACGGCGTTGCCCTGTGCTTTGAGCCTGAGGAAGTTCGAGTTGCCGAGAAACGACGCAACGAAGGCATTTGGCGGGTCCTGATACAGGTCATAACCCGAGCCCAGACCGACGATTTTGCCGTGGCTGAAAATCGCGATGCGCTGGGACAGGCGCATGGCTTCCTCCTGATCGTGGGTCACATAGACGATGGTGATGCCCAGCCGACGATGCAACTGACGCAGTTCGTCCTGCAGGTCTTCACGCAGCTTCTTGTCCAGTGCGCCCAGCGGCTCGTCCATCAGCAGGATGCGTGGCTCGTAGACCAGCGCCCTGGCAATGGCGACTCGTTGCTGCTGGCCACCGGACAGTTGCGAAGGGCGGCGGTGAGCAAACTCTTCCAGCTGGACGAGCTTGAGCATCGCATCGACTTTCTTTTCGCGCTCAGCCGCAGGCAACTTGCGGATCGCCAGCGGGAAAGCAATGTTGTCGCGTACCGACAGGTGCGGGAACAGCGAGTAGCGCTGAAACACCATGCCGATGTCGCGCTTGTGCGGCGGCACATTGACCAGCGATTTGCCACTGACCAGAATCTCGCCCGAACTGGGCGTCTCGAAACCGGCGAGCATTGACAGCGTGGTGCTTTTGCCCGAGCCACTGGAACCGAGAAAGGTCAGGAATTCGCCGTCCTGAATATCCAGGGAAATGTTGTCGACAGCGGCGAAATCACCGTAGTGCTTGTTCAGGTTGCACAGGCTGACCAGCGTTTTCTGATCCTGATGGGCGGGGTCTTTGATCACGGCACTCATGAAGTACTCCTGGCTTCGTTGCGGCGACGCAGGGTCGCGGCGATGAACATGATCAGCACCGACAGGGCGATCAGCAGCGTTGAGGCAACAGCGATGACCGGCGTCAGGTCCTGACGCAGGGTGGTCCACATTTTTACGGGAAGGGTTTGCAGGGTCGGGCTGGCCATCATCACGCTCAGCACCACTTCGTCCCACGAGACCAGAAACGCGAACAGCGCGCCAGCCATCATGCCCGGACGGATGCCGGGAAAGGTCACTTTGTAGATCGCCTGCAGGCGTGACGCGCCACAGATTACCGCGGCATCTTCAATGGACTGATCGAACAGTTTCAGCGAGTTGATGATCGAGATGATGGTGAACGGCAAGGCGACGATCACATGGCTGACGACGAAGGAAAACAATGTGCCGGTGTAACCGAGTTTGAGAAACAGGACGTACACGGCAACAGCGATAATCACCAGCGGCACAATCATCGGCAATGTGAAGACGCCGTACAGGAAATCGCGCCCGGGGAAACGGCCGCGCACCAGCGCGAAAGCGGTGGGCAGGCCCAGCGCCACCGAGGCAATGGTGGTCAGAATCGCGACCTTGAGGCTGGACATGGCGGCGGCCATCCAGTCCGGGTTGGAGAAAAACTGCTGATACCACTTCAGTGTCCAGCCGGGTGGCGGAAATACCAGCCACTGTGATGAACCGAATGACAGCAGGACGATGAACAGGATCGGCAGCAACAGAAACAGCGCGATCAGGCCAGTGGTCAGGTACAGACCCTTACGCAGGCCGGGGCTCATGGCATTGGGTGTCAGGAGCATGGCGGTTTACCTCGCGTTACTGGCACCGACCGGCGATTCCGGCTGGAGCTTCAGGTAGAAGTAGAACAGCACCAGCGTAATCAGCACCAGCAACGCAGCGGCGGCACTGGCCAGCCCCCAGTTGAGGAACGACTGCACCTGCTGGACGATGAATTCGGGCAGCATCATGTTCTGCGCGCCACCCAGCAGCGCCGGGGTAACGTAGTAACCGAGCGACATGACAAACACCATCAGCCCCCCGGAAAACAGTCCCGGACGGCACAGCGGCAGGAATACCCTTAAGAAGTTGGTCCATGGGCTGGCACCGCAGATCGAGCCGGCCTGCAACACCATCGGATCGATGGCCTGCATGGTCGCCTGCAACGGCAGGACAATGAACGGAATCATGATGTAGCTCATGCCGATCACCACGCCGGTCAGGTTGTGCACCATCTCCAGTGGCTGATCGCTGATGCCCATCGCCATCAGCGCCTTGTTGACCACCCCGGACGCCTGCAACAGCACCAGCCACGAGTAGGTGCGCGCCAGCAGGCTGGTCCACATCGACAACAGCACAATGTTCAGAATCCAGCGTCCCCAGCCACGCGGTACCAGGGTGATGACCCAGGCCAGCGGGAAGCCCAGCAGCAGGCTGAACAAGGTCACCAGACCAGCGACGGAAAAGGTATTGAGCAGCACCCGCGAGTAAGCCGAGTTGGCGAACAGTTGTTCGTAGTTGCCAAGGCCCGGCACAGGCTCAAGCACACCGCGCAGCAGCAGGCCGATCAGCGGGGCGAAGAAAAACAGTCCGAGAAAGATCAGCGCCGGAAGCAGATTGCGGCTGCCACGCCAGCGCTGAGCGAGGGAAGGGGATCGCTGCATGCTCGTCGCCTTGTCGTGTGCCGCACCGGCGGTGCGCGGAGCACCACCGGCCGGGATGGGTTGACGAGGAGCAACCGCTGTCATTTTTACTTGACCAGCCATTCGTTCCACCGTGTCGCAATGCCTGCGCCATTCTTGGCCCAGTATGCGAAGTCGAGAGTGATTTGATCGGCAACATGGGCGGTCGGCAGGTTAGGTGCCAGTGTTGAGTCCAGGCGCGCAACGCTCTGAGTGTTTACCGGGGCATAGGCACTGAGGTTGGAGAAGTCTGCCTGGCCTTTGGCGCTGGTTGCGTTGGCGATGAATTTCATCGCGGCATCCTTGTTTTTTGCGCCTTTTGGCACGACCAGAAAATCAGCCATGACCAGATTTTGTTTCCAGCTCACACCCACCGGTGCGCCGTCCTGTTGCAGCGCATAGACCCGGCCGTTCCACATCTGGCCCATCGCCACTTCGCCAGAGGCCAGCAGTTGTTGAGACTGTGCGCCGCCGCCCCACCAGACGATGTCCTTCTTGATGGTGTCGAGTTTCTTGAAGGCGCGGTCGAGGTCCAGCGGGTAGAGCTTGTCGGGGGCTACGCCGTCGGCCAGCAGGGCCAGTTCAAGCACGCCGGGGCTTGGCCATTTATACAGCGAGCGTTTGCCGGGGTAGGTTTTGGTGTCGAACATGGCGGCCCAGTCGACGGGTGGTTTGGCACCCACTTTGCTTTCGTTGTAGCCAAGCACGAAGGAGAAGAAGAACGAACCGGCACCGTGGTCGGTGACAAAGCGCTTGTCGATCTCGTCGCGTTTGATGGTGTTGAAGTCCAGAGGCTCCAGCAGGCCTTCGCTGGCGGCACGCAGGGCAAAGTCGGCTTCGACATCGACAACGTCCCACTGCACGTTACCGCTTTCGACCATGGCCTTGAGTTTGCCGTAGTCAGTGGGACCGTCCTGTACGACCGTGATCCCGCTGGCCTTGCTGAACGGAGCTGCCCAGGCTTCTTTCTGGAAGTCCTGGGTGGAACCGCCCCAGCTCACGAAGTTGACGCTCTCGGCGGCGCTCGCGGCGACACTCGAGAGAGCCAGCACGCCGGCCGCCAGAACTGCTGCTGCACGTTTGTTCAACACCATTTTCACGCCCTCATTTGTTGTGTTTTGAGCGGGCTTTTCTTGCCCGCGTAATCGGGAGCAGTAGGTCCAATGGGCCTTGAAACCTGGTACAGGTCAGGAGCTGTTATTAGTGCTGTCCCTTGGCGGGCGCGCCTGACTAAATCGTGTTTTTATGGAATGTCATATTATGGTATTCCAAACTTTCTGCAAGCGTTTTGCCCTGTCAAAATGCCCTCATCGAGTGTTTTTGCGGTAAACCCATGCGGTTGCCGAGCGGAGGCCGTGGGGCGTGCCCGTGGTACTTTTGCCGGTCAGCCGGGAAACGGAATATTTTCAATCACTTCCAGATCGTAGCCGGTCAAACCTGCGTATTTCAGTGGCGGGCCGAGGTGGCGCAGTTTGCCGACACCCAGATCCTGCAAGATCTGAGCGCCAGTACCGACCTCGGAATAGATACGCGATTGCGAGCGAGTGTATTGGCGCGGCGGCTGGGTAAGTTGCGGAATTCGCTCCAGCAACGCTTGTGAGGATTCGTGATTGGCCAGCACCACGACCACGCCGCGACCTTCTTGCGCCACCCGTTGCAGCGCGGCCCAGAGCGTCCAGTTCGACGGGCCGGTGTATTCGGCACCGACCAGGTCGCGCAACGGGTCGACCACATGCACGCGCACCAGAGTAGGGTCGTCGCGGCGGATATCACCCATCACCATGGCCATGTGTACGCCACCTTCGATGCGGTCTTCGTAGCTGAACAGGTGGAAGGTGCCGTGTACGGTGGGCAGGTCGCGCTCCCCAATCCTGACGATGGTGTGCTCGGTGCTAAGCCGGTAATGGATCAGGTCGGCGATGGTACCGATACGGATTCCGTGTTTCTCGGCGAACAGTTCCAGATCAGGGCGACGCGCCATTGTGCCGTCGTCATTCATGACCTCGACAATGACCGAGGCGGGGGAAAAACCAGCCATACGTGCCAGATCGCAGCCCGCTTCAGTGTGCCCGGCGCGGGTCAGAACACCGCCGTCACGCGCGCGTAACGGGAAGATATGACCCGGCTGCACCAGGTCTTCCCGTACTGCGTGCGGGTTGACGGCGGCCTGAACGGTACGCGCACGATCTGCCGCGCTGATGCCGGTGGTCACGCCCATTGTCGCTTCGATGGACACCGTGAACGCGGTGGCGAAGACACTGCCGTTGCTCGGCACCATTTGCTCCAGGCCCAGACGCTGACAGTGTTCATCGGTCAGCGTCAGGCAAATCAGCCCGCGTGCTTCGCGAGCCATGAAACTGATTGCCTGTGCTGAACAGCAATCGGCGGCAAGCAGCAGATCGCCCTCGTTTTCCCGGTCTTCGTCATCGACCAGCAAAACCATCTTGCCTTGGCGGTAGTCTTCAATGATGTCTTCAATGCGGTCGAATGCCATGTTCAGTATCCCGGTTTTATGGGTAGATGAATCGTGGTATACCATAAGACAGAATATTTCACAGATTCCCCATCATTGAAACAGTGAGATCACGATGAAGGCTTATTGGATTGCACACGTCGATGTAACTGACCCTCAGCAGTACACTGAATACACCCAGCGTGCCCCCGCAGCGTTCGTGCTGTTTGGTGGCAAATTTCTGGCGAGGGGCGGGCGTTCCGAAGCGCTGGAAGGGCGTGCGACGCCACAACGCACGGTGATTATCGAATTCGAGTCGTACGAGCAGGCAGTTGCCTGCTATCACTCGCCGCAATACCAGAACGCCATGAGCCATCGACAGGGCGCAGCCAAGGCCGAAATCGTGATAGTCGAGGGGCAGCCTTGAGCAGCAGACAAAATCCAGGTGCGGCCCGGACTGCTTCGCCTGGAGCTGCACTTAACGAATAAAATGGACCTTGCCGGTGTTGTCGTTGCCGATGTAGATGCCATACACCCCCGCCTGACGCTCTTCGATATAGCGTTCCAGTATCTGGCGGATGGCGGGGTAATAGATGCTGTCCCACGGGATGTCTTCCGGGGCGAAGAATTGGTAGTCCAGGGTTTCCGGGCCGAACTGGCCGGTGACTTCCAGGGCGATGGCACGGAACACGATGTAGACTTCGTTGATCCGCGGCACGCTGAAGATGGAATAGGGCGAGACGATTTCGGCACGCACTCCGGTTTCTTCCCAGACCTCACGCAGCGCCGCCTGCTCGGTGGTTTCGCCGCTTTCCATGAACCCGGCAGGCAGTGTCCAGGTGCCGGGGCGCGGCGGTATGGCGCGTTGGCACAGCAGATATTTGCCTTCCTGCTCGATGATGCAGCCGGCAATGATCTTCGGGTTGACGTAATGAATGTACTGGCAGCCGCCGCATATCAACCGCGCGTGGGTATCGCCCTCGGGGACGCGCTGAGCCAGGTCAGCGCATCCGCATTGAGGGCAGAAGCGCGGTGTGACCATGTCAGCGCCCTATGCGGGGTTCTTTGAGTGCCACGGGCGCGATGATTTCGCGGACTTTGGTGTCTTCGTCTTGCTTGGATTTCAAATATTCCAGTGCCACGCGTGCGGCGTTGCGCACGTGATCGACCGAGGCCTGATGCGCGGCCATCGGGTCGCCGCTCTTGATGGCCTCGACCATGAGTTCCATTTCCTTGTTGCTCGCACCGCGGCGGTTTTCCTGGGAGACCGAGGTGGCGCGTAGATAGCTGATGCGCGCCTGCAACTGACGCAGCTGTGTTGCGGCGACGTGATTACCGGAGCCTTCCAGTAGTACGTCATAGAAACCCTGGACCGAATCGATCACTTGCTGCAGCTCGCCTTCCTTGAGCGCCTGGCGATTTTCCTCCAGGGCTTTTTCCAGGGCGCGAATGTCCTTGGGCTTGGCGCGCAGGGTGAACAGCTGAACAATCAGGCCCTCCAGTACGCACCGCAGCTCGTAGATATCGCACGCGTCTGCCAGGGTGATAATGGCAACGCGCGGGCCCTTGGCATCGGCGAACTCGACCAGGCCTTCGGATTCCAGATGGCGCAGCGCCTCGCGCACCGAGGTGCGGCTGACGCCCAGACGGTCACACAGATCACGCTCGACCAGACGATCGCCCGGCAGCAGCTGAAAATTCATGATCGCGCTGCGCAGCTTGTCCAGCACAATCTCCCGCAGGGTGACGGGGTTGCGGTTGACCTTGAAGGTGTCATCGAGTGGCAGGCGTTTCATCGAGTGTGCTCGGAATGGGGCTGTCAAAGTAAAAACGTGACTGGAAACCGTGGCTGGAAACAAAGTCTCGCTCATGTCGGCAGCCCACGAACCACGCGGGCTGCTGCATGGCCCGGACGGATGAACCCGGGTCGCGGCCGAGTTTATCACGCCGGTGCCTGCAACCACCAAAACCGCCCGGCGCAGCCTCAGACGATGGCTGGCAGTGCGCCCATCTTGCCGCGGTGATAAACCATTGGTGTGACTGGTACAGCGGGCAGGATCAGGTTTTTCACTGCGCCGACAATGATTGCATGATCGCCACCGTCGTATTCGCGCCACAGCTCGCATTCAATGATAGCGGTTGCCTTGCCCAGCAGCGGGTTGCCCAGCTCGCTCAAGTGCCACTCGATGCCTTTGGTCTTGTCCTTGCCCTTGCTGGCGAACGCATAGGCTTCGACCTGCTGGTCGGCAGACAGCAAGTGAATGGCGAATTTTTTGCTGTCGCGCAGCACCGGGTAAGTGTCCGATGCGTAGTTGGGGCAGAACAGCACCAGCGCCGGGTCGATGGACAGCGCACTGAACGCACTGGCGGTGATACCGACCAGATTGCCCTCGGGGTCCAGCGTGGTAACAATCGTGACGCCTGAAGGAAATGACGCCATGACTTCTTTGTAGATACTCGGTTCGATCATCGCAGCGGCCTCGTTAACGCATGACAAATGGATCAGGCATGGGCGCCTGCGAAAGGTTGATCCACACCGTTTTCAGTTCGGTGTAGGCCAGTACGGAGTCTATCCCGCTCTCGCGGCCGTAGCCGCTGTTTTTGAAACCGCCGATAGGCGCCATGGCCGACACGGCACGATAGGTGTTGACCCAGATGATACCCGAGCGAATATCCCGCGCCAGGCGATGCGCACGGCCCAGGTCACGGGTCCAGATTCCGGCAGCCAGGCCGAACTGTGAGTCGTTGGCAATGGCCAGCGCCTCCGCTTCGTCCTTGAAACGAATCACCGATGCCACCGGGCCGAACACTTCTTCCTGCATGATTTTCATCGAGTTGCGGTCGCATTCGAACAGCGTAGGTTCATAGAACCAGCCTTTGCTATCCAGCCTCGGGCGCTTGCCGCCCAGACGCAGGCGTGCACCTTCGGCCAGCGCGTCCGCCACCAGGCCTTCTACCACGGCCAGTTGCTGGGCTGTGGCCATCGGACCCATTTCGGTGGTTTCATCCTGCGGATTGCCGATCCGGATACGACTGGCGCGCTCGGCCAGGCGTTCAATGAACTCATCGTAGATTTCGTCCTGCACCAGCAGTCGCGAGCCGGAAACACAGCTTTGCCCGGACGCTGCATAGATGCCTGCGACCGCACCATTGATGGCACTGTCCAGATCGGCGTCGGCGAAAATGATATTCGGTGATTTTCCGCCGAGTTCCAATGACAGTTTGGCGAAATTCTCGGCGCTGCTGCACACCACTTGGCGAGCCGTGGCCGCGCCACCGGTAAAGGCAATCTTGCGCACCAGCGGGTGGCGGGTCAGTGCAGCGCCTGTTGTCGGGCCGTAACCGGTGATGACGTTGACCACGCCGGGCGGGATACCCGCTTCAAGCGCCAGCCGCGCCAGCTCAAGCACGGTGGCCGAGGCGTGTTCCGATGGCTTTAGGACGATGGTATTGCCAGCCGCCAGCGCCGGGGCCAGCTTTATGGCGGTCAGGTACAACGGGCTGTTCCACGGAATGATTCCGGCGACCACGCCCATCGGTTCATGCACGGTGTAGGCGAACAGGTCCGGTTTGTCGAGGGGCAGGGTGCCGCCCTCGAGCTTGTCAGCCAGCCCGGCGGTGTAATGAAAGAACTCCGGCAGGTAACTGACCTGACCGCGGGTTTCGCGAATCAGCTTGCCATTGTCGCGGCTTTCCAGCTGCGCCAGATTCTCTTTGTTTTCGGCGATCAGGTCGCCCAGTTTGCGCAGCAGCTTGCCGCGTGCCGTGGCGGTAAGGCCTCGCCACGCTGGGCCCTCGAAGGCTTTCTGCGCGGACTGCACAGCACGTTCGACATCGGCTTCGTCGGCGTCGGGCAGTTGCGCCCACGGTTCAGCCAGCGCCGGGTTGAGGCTGTCGAAAGTCTTGCCGGACAACGCATCGACCCATTGGCCGTCGATGCACATCTGAAAGCGGGTAAGGCTCATGCAACTATCCCCTTGATCGAGTTGTGGGCAGTCGCCAATTTGTCGAGACCGGTTTTTTCAAAGAAGTCGAGTAACACCTGGTTGACCAGGCGCGGCGACTCAACCGGCATCATATGGCGTTGATCGGGCAGTATCGCGACTTCGGCACCGCTGATGCGCATGGCCAGCTCACGGGCCATTTCCGGCGTTGATCCAGGGTCAAGTTCGCCAGTGGCAATCAGGGTCGGTGCGCGAATATCGCCCAGATCTTCGGCGCGGTACATATCCTGGGTAGCAAACAGCTTGTAGGTAGTCAGGTAGCCTTGCGGATCGTTACTGGCCAGATTCTGCCGAATGGCCGCAATCTGCGCCGGGTTGGCCGCCTGATACTCACGGCTGAACCAGCGTGACAAAGCTTCGCCTGCGTTGGCGTCCGGCCCGTGCTCGGCGGCCTGGCTGGTGCGCGCAATGACGCCAGCACGCTGTTCAGGGCTGCGGTTGAACACGCTGTTGAGAATCACCAACCCGGCGAGAAGCTGCGGAAACTCCAGCGCGAATGCCCTAGCCACCAGCCCGCCCATCGAGAAGCCGACGACCGTCGCCTGGGGCAGTTGCAAATGCTCCAGCAACTCACGAAGTTGCTCGGCATAGCCCGGAAGGCCAGTGTCCGGGTCCGGACGCGGGCTGGCACCATGGCCGAGCATGTCATAAGCGATTACCTGATAATTCGTGGCCAGGCCAACGATCTGGCCGCCCCACATTTCCTTGTTCAGGCCCACACCGTGAATCAACACCACGGGGTGACCTTGGCCGGTAGCCAGATAGCTGGTACCCGCCGGGGTGTGTTCAGCGGTGAGCTGAATCATGGATCGCTCCTGCGCAGAGGTTGGAAGATTGATCGCAGCTTTTATGGATTACTGAGCCTTTTCGGCGGCCAGTTCTTCCAGGTCGATATAACGATTGCCGATCCGCGGGTGCAGGCGTCCGCCGTTGGCGGCACCGAGGACTACGATGATTTCTTCGGCACGGGGCGAATCTTCGATGTGCATCTCCAGCGTGATGTAGTGCGAGCGCAGGCCTTCATCATCCTTGTGCATCATCGGAATCTGGATGGACGTGCCTGGGCCACCGCGCTTATTGGTAAAGCTCAGGTAGCTCTTGGCCTTGACGGCTTCACGGTAATGATTGCCAAAGCGCAAGGTATGGATCACCGCCGAAGCGTGTTCGATTTCGCCTTCCGCCCCGACCACTGCAGCCTTGCCATAGGCCTCGATGTTCTGCGCGCCGCCAATCGCATCGGTGAGGCGCTTGACCATCAACTCGCCCAGTGCGGAGCAGTTGGCGCGAATCTCCGGTTTCAGGTCTTCGACGAAACCACGGCCCAGCCAAGGGTTCTTGATCACGGCCGCCAGCCCGATCATGGTGACCGGCTTGTCGGCGGCCTTGCCGCCCTCGATAAAGGTTTCTTCGGTGTACGTGACGATCTTGCGAATTTCAAAACTCATGAAAGACTCCCGGAGTGAGTGCTTTTGTATTTCGTATGATGGTATACCATAAGATTAGGCGTGCAAATGCTTTCTTTGCAGTGAATACAGGGGCCGGGACTCATCTCATATTCCCGGATCAATACGCACGAACCGCTCTGGCTCGCGCTCATCAATGACCACTCGTCAGGTATGAAGGCAATCACTTTGAACAGGCGTCTTCTGGTCGTGACAGATATTCGGTGAGCCTTAAAAAGCCCTACCGAATTTTTCACCTAAGAGGGTGTAGACAAAATAAATTAAACTTTCACTCCCTTGTCTGAATAGCCCTCAAGCCATGCCTAAAACCGGACGTCCTCGCTCGATTGCCGCCGAGCACTATCCCGTGCTGGTGAAACTCGCTCATGCACAGCCCTATTCCAGCCAGGCCGAATTGGCGCTCGTATTCTTCGCCGAAACCGGTATCACTGCGCATCCCGACACCTTTGCAAAAGCGTTGAAAATGGCAGGGATTACGCGTGTAAAGCAGCGGGCCAAGGGAAGTTTTCAGTCACCTGAACCTAATAAAGCCTATGGCTACAATGAAACCCACCGCCGCCAACTGCCGGAGCAGCTATATCCGAGTTGCTTGACAGATACCGAGTGGGCACTGGTCGCCGACCTGTTTGAAAGCCAGGGCGGACGAGGAGTGCCACCGCTTCACTCTCGGCGCACGTTGCTGGAAGCCTGTTGCTATGTCGTACGCACGGGGTGCTCATGGCGAATGCTACCCCGCGATTTTCCTCATTGGGACAATGTCTACAAAACGTTCCGCCGGTGGAGCGCTCAAGGCAAGTTCGAGCAAATGCATGATCGCTTGCGAGCTCAATGGCGTGAGCGGGAAGAACGCGCTGACAGCCCGTCAGCAGCGATCCTGGATTCACAGTCGACCCGCAGTTCTCCTCAAGGCGGTGACAGCGGCTACGACGCAGGCAAAAAAGTGAAGGGGCGTAAACGAAGTCTGATTGTCGATACATTGGGCCTGCTGCTGGCTGTCAGTATCAGTGCTGCAAGCGTGCAGGATCGTGACGCGGCGGATGATGCGGTGGCGTACTCGAAGGAAAAATATCCGTCACTGAGCACGCTTTTTGTTGATAGTGCGTACGCAGGAAAATGGGCACAGCGCACCCATCAACTGCACGCTATCGATGTTCAAGTGATCCGTGGCCCGAATAACAGAAGAACAGGGCAATGGCACTCTGAACAAGGCGATCTATTTTCCGTGGAGCCTGTTCAGACTGGATTTGTGGTCATGCCCAAGCGATGGGTAGTGGAGCGAACTCATGCCTGGAATGAGAGAGCTCGGCGACTGATCATGCATCATGATCGCCTTTTTGCGGTAAGCGAGGCATGGGTTTGGTTGGCCGAGGCTCGAATACTCGCGCGCCGACTCACTACATGATTTTGTCTACACCCTCTAAGGAGACTCAGAACATGAAAGCCATCGTCTATGGCGGTCCGCGTGACGTCAGTGTCAAAAACGTACCGGATGCGAAGATCCAGAAGCCAACAGATGCTCTTGTCCGAGTGACCTCCACCAACATCTGTGGCTCGGACCTGCACATGTACGAAGGGCGCACGTCTTTCGAGACGGGGCGCATTTTCGGCCATGAGAATCTCGGCCAGGTGATCGAAGTCGGCGCCGGCGTCGACCGCATCAAAGTGGGCGACTGGGTGTGCCTGCCGTTCAATATTGGCTGCGGCTTTTGCGAAAACTGTGAGAAGGGCCTGACCGGTTATTGCCTTACCGCCAACCCGGGCAGCGCGGGTGCGGCTTACGGCTTTGCCGACATGGGCGATCATGAAGGTGGCCAGGCCGAGCTGTTGCGCGTGCCGTACGCCGACTTCAACTGCCTGCTGTTGCCTGAAGATGCTGCCGAGCGTGAAGAAGACTACGTCATGCTCTCGGACATCTTTCCTACCGGTTGGCATGCCACCGAGCTAGCCGGGCTGCTGCCTGGCGAAAGCGTTGCTATCTATGGCGCCGGTCCGGTCGGTCTGATGGCTGCGCACTCGGCAATGATCAAGGGTGCTTCGCAAGTATTCGTGGTCGACAACCACCCGGATCGCCTGGCGCTTGCAGCGAAAATGGGCGCGACGCCGATCAATTCGCTGGAGCAGGGTGCGGTGGATCAGATTCTCAATCTGACCAATGGCAAAGGCACCGATCGCGGTTGCGAGTGCGTGGGTTATCAGTGTTGCGACCGTCATGGGCATGAGGCCAATCACGTCACCATGAACAACCTCGTGGCCTCGACCAAGGCCACTGGCGGTATCGGTGTCGTGGGTGTTTTCGTGCCACAGGACCCGGGCGCGCATAACGATCTGGCGAAGGAAGGCAAAATGGCCTTCGATTTCGGCTCGTTCTGGTTCAAAGGCCAGCAGATTCGCACCGGACAGGCCAACGTCAAAGCCTACAACCGTCGCCTGGCCGAGCTGATCCACCATGATCGGGCCAAGCCTTCGCAGATCATTTCCCATCGTCTGAAACTTGAGGAAGGTCCTGCGGCCTATCAGCATTTCGACGCGCGCGATGAAGGTTGGACCAAAGTGGTTCTCAAGCCGAGTGCCTGATTGCTGCAACTGATCAACCCCCTTGTCGTCTTCGGCCGTGCCCGGCGACAAGGGGCAGCGCTATTTTTCAGTCAGTTTTTATTGAGCCAGGGAGATTTATTCAGATGAACGAAGAATACCCAAAGCCACCGTTTGCCAGTCAGCCGCAAGAGGTTCCAGGGTTGCAGGGTAAGATGGACCCTTATCCGGATTGCGGCGAAAAAAGCTACAAGGGCTCCGGGCACCTGCAGGGCAAGATTGCATGGATCACCGGTGCCGATAGCGGCATCGGTCGCGCTGTCGCCATAGCCTTTGCACGAGAAGGCGCGCAGGTTGCAATCTCGTACCTGAACGAGCATGAAGACGCGGAAGAAACCAAGCGCTGGGTCGAAGAAGCTGGCAGGAAGTGTCTGCTGTTGCCGGGTGATCTGGCCCAGAAGCAACAGTGCGAAGACATCGTGAGCAAGACGGTGGCTGAATTTGGCCGTATCGATGTGCTGGTCAACAACGCCGCGTTCCAGATGAATCACGAGACGCTGGAAGAAATCTCCGACGAAGAGTGGGTCAAGACCTTCGATATCAACATCACTGCGATGTTTCGTATCTGCAAGGCCGCGGTCCCGCATATGCCGAGAGGTGGCTCGATCATCAACACCAGTTCGGTCAATTCGGACATGCCCAAACCGACGCTGCTGGCGTATGCGACCACCAAAGGCGCGATTGCCAATTTCACCGGTGGCCTGGCGCAGTTGCTGGGCGACAAGGGTATCCGCGTGAACAGCGTGGCCCCCGGCCCGATCTGGACCCCGCTGATCCCGGCGACCATGACCGACGAAGACGTCAAAAGCTTCGGCAGCGAGACACCGCTGGGCCGTCCAGGTCAGCCGGTGGAAGTGTCGCCGATCTACGTGCTGCTGGCCTCGGATGAGGCCAGTTACATCTCCGGCTCGCGTTATGCAGTGACGGGCGGCAAGCCGATTCTGTAATTACGCCGACAACGCTTTTTTTGTTGAAACGGTGCTCAGGCAGGCGCCGTTTTTTCAGGCGTCAATGACACTCTCTATCTGCTCAAGCGGGTACCGCCATTGATTGTCTAATTTCCAGACCGATTCATCCGTGTCTGCGCATATCGGGCAGGCTGTCCGGTCGCCATGACAAGCGACGAAAGCGTGTCGGCATTCATCATCAATAATGAAGTTCGGGTCGTTGTGTTGCTCAAGAACTCTTGTTTTCGCTCTGCTCGGGTGTGCGCATTCTCGGTCAACGCCTGCATGGCGAGTATATAGTTGGCTGGATCGAATCGGTTTTCCCTGGGGCCATGCGTCGAGATTTTTCTTAACGACTTTCGGAACTCGCCTGACCACGTCTTAACCTGTGTGGCATCCGCTCCATTAACGAGGAGCTTACTGGCATCCGTCAGATAATAAAACGCATCCACTGTATTCAGGCGGACATGGGAGGTCTCGTGAATAAGGGATCGTGCAACTTCCAGCACATCGTGGCTGGCAAGGAGAGAGGTCGACACCCCAATCCGTTCGACCGATTCCGAAAACTCGCCTTGAAAATCAGTCGATGCGAGAATGTCCTCGGGTCCGTTAAAAAGAAACAGTGTCAGATCAGAGTCTGGACTGCCGATGGACTCAATGAGCTCCTGCATCTGCCGTAACGAATCTTCCACGTCGATGCTCGTAGCGGCGCGAGCGCTCGGATCCAGCGCGCCAAAGGTTGCGTCGAAAGCCTTGTTTACGTCTCGCCTCGGTGATGCTTTTAGCAGCTCGGAACGCGTGAACTCCAATAACGAAACGGCAACATCCCTAACGTCATACATTTTGGATAGCTGCTCAGGCGCGAACTCGGAAAGGTCCTTTGCAACGACAACGGTAATGGGCACGTCGTAGGGAGCAGTCCCTTGTTGATCAGCAAACCGCAAAGGCGAATTCCTGACAAAACGATACAGATTCATCCCGTCCACTGTGCCCGCCGGGTCCGGATTGATCCATCGCTGCAACCACGGCGCGTAATAGCGCAGGCCGTAGTAGTACAGCCCCGTCGCGTCGCGTTCCTTGCCGGAATAACGAATGGTTTTATAGCTGGCTTCAACCGTACTGCGCCCTGCCCACCACGAGGTACCGCCAAACGGGTAGTAACTTTCCTGGCTGATGATGTGCGCGTTTTTATCCAGTTCCAGAGTGCCGGACCCCAGGTGATCGGCGAAGCTATAGCGAACCTGATCGTTTTCAAGTCCTTCGGGTTGACCCGCCTGCCAGTGCAACACCCTTACCTCGTTGCGCCCGGCCTGGGTGACGATAACGTGCAAAGTCTCGGCTGTGGCGCTGTTGCTATGCACCTCCAGGCCTGGCAGATAGCGCACTTCGGCAATGTGGACCAGTGCTTTCGCCGTGGTCGTATGGATTTTGCACAGGCGTTGCCCACTTGCGTCGTAGACATAGCGCTCTCTGTCGTCGTCACCCGCTTCCCGAGCCACAGACCGCACCTGCTGCAACTGATTACGCCAATCCCAGCTCATCGCTTGCCCGGCTTGCAACTCACTCAGATTGCCATTGGCGTCGAACGCGGCAGCGATGGCCGCTTCATCCGGCGGTTGATCGTTGATAACAGGCAGGCTGTGATTGTTGGTTTGCGAAGTGACCAGGGTGCGCGAGTGGGACTGGGTGCCAGTGTGAGTCAGTTGCAGCAGATTGCCTCTCGCATCATAGCGGTAGGTTTGCGTGTAATTGGCTAGCTGCGCCGGGTCGAGGGGTGCCTGGAAGGATGGAAAAACAGGGCCTTGATTGAGTTTCGCAGACTCCGTGCCCGTAGCCTGGATCAACTGATACAGCGTGTCGTATTGATACGTCGACACCGGCTCGATGCGCTGACCGGCATAACACCGTGTCGGCTGGGCGCGATCCTCGATACGCAGGACATTGCCCATCGGGTCATAGTCATAGAGCAGATGTTGCAGCAGTTGGCCATCTGCCCGTGTGCCTTTGAGTTCAATCAGACGGCCATCTGCGGCGTCGTGCAACGCCTTGGTCACAACGCCGTTGCCTGCAGTTTCCGAGGTTACGTGGCCTTGAGCGTCGTAATCGATACTGTGAACCAGAACTCGCTTTTTCTGCCCGGAGAGGCTGAGTGAAATGGCCTCAATATGACCTGCCACAGTATGGGCAAAGGTCTGGACGTTACGCTGGGCGTCCGTCTGCGAGATGACATCGCCAAGCGGACTGTGTGCCCAGCGCGTAGTTGCGCCTGGACCAGATTCGAGCAAGGCGTCACGTTCTGCCAGCGGTTCTGGCCAGTCGACATTTTCGGGATTGAAGTGGAAATGCCGCGTCTGTTCAAGCACGCCACCCGTCAGGGCGAACTCGGTATCCATTCGCGAACCAGCCGGGTCATCATGGCGTATACATTGGTTGCACTGGTTATGGCCCTGAGTATCCGGACCACCGTATTGCCGCCGCTCGACGCAGCTTCCGTTTTCAATGATGGCAACGGGTCTGAGCAGGGCGTCATATTGCATACTCTGCTCAGTCCCACGCCCATCCCAGCCAGCCACGATCTCGCCGCCTTCACCGGCCAACATCAGCCGCCAACCGGCATCAACACTGTCGCTGAAAAGCGCCTGACCACTCAGGGAAAACACAGTGGCAAGATTGACCGCAGCCTGGCTTTCCCAGAGCCTTGCATCCCAACAGTTGACCGGATGCCCGGCGGCATCATGAGCCGTGCGGTTTACAAGGAGTTCCGGCGTGTCCACGGACTGATTGCGCCAAAAATCAATCGTGCGAATCTCCAGACCGCGTGGATCAATGACATTCAGGTGGGGCGTATGATGATGCAGTGCGGCAGACTGTGTGTTCATGATCCCATCATCCCTGACTGGTGACTCAAGCCCAGACTCTGTAAGTAAAATATTGTGGTAGGTACAGCATAGCGCACGCCAATGAGACCATAGCGCTTCCGCAGGTACTGCGCGCTTGTGGACGCGTGTCACCTGGGATGTGCCAAACGCATTGCTGAGCCTCGACAGGTTCACGCAGAATGACCTCAGGGCCCTGCGCAAGAAATACGAGGCCATGGGCGGCGAGCACGATATAGACGCCCCTTTACCGATGGCTGGTGCCGAGCAGCGAATCTGATCGCTCAGCCACGCCGGTTTTTCAAACTACCTATGGAGATTTTTCATGTATCCAGACGTACAGCTTTATATCGATGGCCAATGGCGCGCGAGCCGCGATGGCCGTTCCATTCCGGTCATAGACCCTGCAACCGGCCAGTCGCTGGGCAGTGTGGCACATGCCGGTATCACCGACCTTGACGAAGCCCTGGCGGCGGCCGAGCGTGGCTTTGCCACCTGGCGCGCGACCTCGGCCTATGATCGCTACAAGCTGATGCAGAAAGCCGCGAACCTTATTCGCGAGCGTGCCGACAACATTGCCCGGATCCTGACCCAGGAGCAGGGCAAGCCCTTGGCCGAGGCGCGGATGGAAACCCTTTCTGCCGCTGATGTCATCGACTGGCTGGCCGAGGAAGGGCGTCGCAGCTATGGCCGTATCGTGCCTTCGCGTGGCGTGGCCATTGAGCAGAAGGTCGTCAAGGAGCCGGTCGGTCCGGTTGCGGCGTTCACACCGTGGAATTTTCCGATCAATCAGGTGGTGCGCAAGTTGTCGTCTGCACTGGCAGCCGGGTGCTCGATCATCGTCAAGGCTCCGGAAGAAACTCCGGCGTCGCCTGCCGAGCTGATTCGGGCGTTTGCCGATGCCGGTGTTCCGGCAGGCGTGATTGGTCTGGTCTACGGCGATCCGGCTGAAATCTCTGGCTACCTGATCCCGCATCCGGTGATTCGCAAGGTCACGTTTACCGGTTCGACACCGGTCGGCAAGCAACTGGCTGCACTCGCCGGGAAACATATGAAGCGGGCAACCATGGAGCTGGGTGGTCATGCGCCGGCGCTGGTGTTCGATGACGCTGATATCGACCTCGCTGCGCGCGTGCTGGCCACCGCGAAGTTCCGCAATGCCGGACAGGTCTGCGTATCGCCGACGCGGATTCTGGTACAACGCAAGGTGCTGGATGCGTTCACCGAGAGGTTTGTGGGCCTGACCCGCGAGATCAAGGTCGGCAACGGTCTGGAGGCGGGCACCACGATGGGGCCGGTAGCCAACGAGCGACGTATTCCTGCGCTGGTCGATCTGATCGAAGACGCTGTGCGTGGCGGTGCAACCCTGTCTGCCGGAGGTAAGGCTGTCGAGGGGGCGGGCTATTTCTTCGAGCCAACCGTATTGAGTGGCCTGACACCGCAAATGCGCATCATGAACGAGGAGCCTTTCGGGCCGGTTGCGCTGCTGGTGCCGTTCGACACGGTTGAAGAGGCTATTGCCGAATCCAACCGGGTGCCGTTCGGGCTGGCGTCCTACGCATTTACGACCTCGATGAAGACCGCTCAGGCACTGAGTACTTACATTGAGGCGGGCATGCTGTCGATCAACCATCAGGGTATCGGCTTGCCGGAAGTCCCGTTCGGCGGGATCAAGGATTCCGGTTACGGTTCCGAAGGCGGCACCGAGGCCATTGAGGCTTACCTGAACACCAAGTTGGTCACTCAGTACAACTGAGTGCGCAACGGGTAAATAAAAACGGTCGCGATGTGCAAGCATCGCGACCGTTTTTTTGTTGCACGTACCCGTCAGTCTTTGGCTTGAATACCAGTCTGTCTCATGACCAGATTCTTTTCTTTCTTGTACTGCAGGGCAACTTCAGGTGCCGGGCCGCTCTGGCCGGTTTCCATCCACTTGCGTATACGGCTGGCGTCAGCGAAGTGGGTGTACTTGCCGAAAGCATCCAGAATAACCACGGAAACCGGACGATTGGCCATGCTGGTCAGCAGCACAAGGCAGTGGCCGGCCTGATTGGTAAAGCCGGTTTTGGTCAGTTTGATATCCCAGTTGTCCTTGCGCAACAGGTGGTCGGTATTGCTGAAACCCAGGGTGTAGGTCGGTTTGCGGAACGTCACCGTCTTTTGCTCGGTGGTGCTCAGTTCACTGAGCATCGGGTATTTGCGTGCCGCCATCACCAGCTTGGTGAGGTCGCGTGCGGTGGATACGTTGTAAACCGACAGGCCGGTAGGTTCGACATAGGCGGTATGTTTCATGCCCAGTGCCTTGGCCTTGGCATTCATCGCCAGAATGAACGCGGGATAACCACCGGGATAGCTGTGCGCCAGGCTCGCCGCAGCGCGGTTTTCCGACGACATCAGGGTGATCAGCAACATGTCGCGGCGGTTCATTTCGCTGCCGAGTTTAACCCGGGAGAACACACCTTTCATTTCCGGGGTCTGGGAGATATTGACCGGTATGACTTCGTCCATCGATTGTTTGGCATCAAGGACTACCATCGCGGTCATCAGTTTGGTGACCGAGGCAATCGGTACAATCACGTCCGGATTACTGGAGTACAGAACCTTGTCGGTTTGCAGGTCGATGACCATTGCGCTGCCTGAGGCGAGGTGCAGATTGGAAGGATCACGATTCAGAACAGCGGATTCGTTTGCCAGCGTGGTAGTGGAAAGCGCCGGGCCGGTAAGTACAAATAATAGGCCCAGAAGAGACAGACGAATTTTCAAGAGCAAGGCTCACTCGATAAAGATGGTAATGGAAGGGATCGCGTCAAAACGCTGCATTTTATGAGCAGACTTTGCGGTATGTCGATGGGTGTCGTAGGGCGTTTCATTAATAAATGCAGGAAACGGGATTTCGTTAAGTTGCGGTTAAGTGGCTTTTTGCTCTCAAACCTGTTTAAAACCGAACCACAATTGAATAGTCGTGGTGTGAAAGGCCTGCACCGATTAGCATTCCATGCCATTCAGGTCACCGATTCAAGGAGTCATGCAATGCTCAAGGGGTTTGTCAGCAAGGATTACGCAGTATTGGTGATCATCGCTTCGCTGGTTGTCATCCTGCTGCTGGGTGTCGGCTTTACATCACGCCCCAGTGACTGGGCAGGCTGGATGCAGGCCATTGGCCTGATCGTCGGTTTGATGGTTGCCGTGGCTGTACCCGCCATTCAGCGCAAGCAGGAAGCGGAGCAGGCGCGCAAGCAGGTACGTGACCGCGAAGTTGGCTACGGACGGCGCATGCAGTATCTGTGTGGCGAGCTAAGCGAATTGCAGGGCCGTATCAGTCTCAACCTGACGCACCTACGCGCCAATGACCGGCACAGCTTGAAATACACATTGCAGGACTACTTGCATCGCCTGTTCGAGTCTCACAAACAGGACCTGAACGATGATCGTGTGGTGTTCATGGCACTGGAAAAGCGCTTGCAGAAGCTGGCGCATCGTTGTCAGGTCAATGCTGCTATGGCCGAGCGCGGCTGAGGCGGATCGTCTGCTTTCCCTGACTCAAAAAAAGCCCGCCTTCAAAGAGGCGGGCAAGGGGATGTGCGGAGCAACGCACGAGGTTCGCAGAAAAAATCAGCTGTTGAGGGGCTGGCACTGCATTCGCCGGGACAACTCTTCGGCGACAGGCAAAGACGCCAGAGGGCCGCTGACCGGCTCGCCATCCTGAATCAGGTACCAGCAGGCCAGCAGACCTCGCTCTCTGAGCTGCGCTGGAACTGCACTGCCGACGACGGACATGATGTGTACCTTGGTCATAACTGCCTCCTCAATCCATGCCGCTACTGTAGTGGCCGATCGGGAAAGGTAGAAATCGACACTCTCAATAGTGGTCATTGATAACAACGAGGGTCGGGCACATTGCAACGGCAGGCGATAGTGTGAGCACACCAATGAAAAACCCGCCTGAAGAGGCGGGTTTTTTGTTCGGTTACCAGCGGCCGCGTGGCGGGCCGTAGTAATAGCCCGGGCCTGGTGGTGGCCCGTAGCGATGGTAGTAGCCTGGCGGTGGAGGCGGTGGGTAGCGCTCGACAACCTGGTAGACCGGGGCCGGCTGATAATAGACCGGTGGTGGTGCGTAGTAGACCGGTTGTTGTTGCACATAAACCGGCTCGCGCTCTACGTACACGGTTCTATCGCGACTTGAAGATACCGCCGCCCCGACAACGGCAGCGCCTACGATAGCACCTACCACGGCAGGGCCACCCCAGCCACGGTCAGCATTCGCCTGGCCAGCAAGGGCCAGGGCACCTACAAACAAGGCGATCTTGGGGATTTGACGAATCATGATTGTTCCTCGCTCTCAACCCGTTGTCGCGCGCCTGCATCACTCTCAAGCACTGCCACGGGATAACACTATGACATCGAAATTGTAAGAATCTGCGAAAGTGCTGAGTAAATTTTATGTAAGGTGTGCGGCGCGTGTCCTCGCGTTCACTGGTGTGTAGCATACGCTTTTATCGAATATTCAAGCCATTACCGTCTGGAGGAAACCCGTATGCCCATTACTGCAAACAGAGACACATTGTTGTGCATGTCCATGGCCGCCCGTCCCGGCAACTTTGGCGTGCGTTTCCACAATCATCTTTATGAGCAGTTGGGCCTTAACTTCTATTACAAGACCTTCTCACCCAATGATCTTGCCGCTGCCGTGGCGGGCATTCGGTCGCTGGGGATACGTGGCGGTGCGGTTTCGATGCCGTTCAAGGAAGCCTGCATTGAACTGGTCGACGAACTTGATGCTTCCGCCGCCGTCATCCAGTCGATCAATACCATCGTCAACACCGACGGGCATTTGAAGGCGTTCAACACGGATTACATCGCGGTTGCGCAACTCATGGAGAGCCACGCCGTCCCTCGTAGCGCATTTGCCCTGCGCGGCAGCGGGGGCATGGCCAAGGCGGTTGCGTTCGCGTTGCGCGATGCGGGTTTCACCGATGGCCTGATCGTGGCCCGCAACGAGCAGGCCGGTCGACGCCTGGCCGAGGCGTGTGGCTTTCGCTGGCAGGCGGAGCTGGGAAGCGCGCGACCACCTTTGCTGGTCAACGTCACGCCGCTGGGCATGCAAGGTGCCCAGGCTGACGAGTTGTCGTTTGACTTGCAGGCCATCGATGCGGCCGAGACGATTTTCGATGTGGTGGCCACCCCGGCCGAAACGCCGCTGATCCAGGCTGCCCGCCGCCAGGGCAAGCGCGTCGTGAGCGGCGATGAAGTCGCGGCGATCCAGGCATTGGAGCAGTTTGTGCTGTATACCGGCATTCGCCCGACCGATGAGCAGTATCAACAGGCTGCGGCGTTCGCCAGAGCCGGATAGTGGTGGCCTGCGCACAGAGTCGGACGTGGGCGACGGGCATTACTCCAGTCTGGCAAGGCGCTCTTCAAGGGCCGCGACGCGCGCTTCCAGCTCGTCAAAACGCTGGCTGGCAGCCGGGTTTGCCGCATTACGCTCAGGCGCGTGTTGACGGGCTGCAAGCAGCTCTTGCAGATCATCCGGGTCGCCCAGCAGGTGCGTGTAACGATCTTCCCGTTGACCGGACTGGCGGGGTGCGAGCATCGCCAAGCCTCTGGCGATGAGCCGTTCCAGTTGATGGATGAGTTGCTCGCTGTCCTCGAAATCATGCATGCGGTGACTGCGCGTGAGCAGTTCGCTGACGGTTTGCGGGCCGCGCAGCAGCAACAGGCCGGTCAGTATCACCTGCGCGGGGACCAGCTCAACGGCCTTGTCGACCCGGTGCTCCCAGCGATCAGCGCGACTGCCCATCACCAGACGCGTCAGGCCTCGACCCTCAAGAGCGCGCAGGCTCTGCCCGACCTGGCCCGGAGTCAGACTCATGACCGGATCGCGACTGGTCTTCTGGTTGCAGGCAAGTACCAGTGCATTAAGGGTCAGCGGGTAGGTTTCCGGGTTGGTCGCCTGTTTCTCGATCAGGCAGCCCAGAACACGCACTTCAGAGCTGTTGAGGTGCAGGGCGTCGGCATTCGGGGAGGATTCGGAGGAGGACGATTCAATGGACATGACGCTTCCCTGAGTGATGGCGGTGGATCAGCGTAGGGCGTGGCGCACATTATTGCCAGTGTCTGTTGCACTGATCTGCAGGGTCGCTGAAAAGTGTCACGGTGTTTGCCATCAGGTGGGTCTATAATTGCGCCTTTCTCAATCAGGATATGTCATGTCTATTTCCTTGTACGCCGCTTCCATTCCTGTCTTTCAGCAAATGCTCAATGCGCTGAGCGATGTTCTGACCAAGGCCGAAGCCTACGCGACCGAGAAGAAAATCCAGCCGCCAGCGCTGCTGCAGGCGCGTCTGTTCCCGGACATGTTGCCTTTTACCCGTCAGGTGCAGATTGCCGTCGATTTTGCCAAGGGTGCTTCGGCCCGCCTGGCAGGTGTCGAGATCCCGCAATACGATGACACCGAAACCACCTTTGCCGAACTGCAGGCACTGCTTGCCAAGACCCTCGCGTTCATCGGCAGCATCACGCCCGAGCAGGTCGACGGCAAGGAAGGTATCGAAATCGTCCTGCGTCCCGGCACCGAAAAGGAAAAGCGTCTGAACGGTCAGGCTTATCTGCTCAGCTACGCCTTGCCGCAGTTCTTCTTCCATGTCACCACCGCTTACGACCTGCTGCGCCATAACGGCGTTGAAATCGGCAAGCGTGACTTCATGGGCAAGTTCTGATTCTGAAACGTGCGGGGCTGAAGCCTCGCTGATGTTCTCGTCCCTCGGCGTTATGCGCAAATCCAACTGACTATCGTGCCAATGCTCCGCATTGGCACGCATCGGCTGACGCAGAGCGTCACGAAATGCATTACCACGCGGAGCGTGGGAACGAGAGTTGTTGGGGTGTCAGCCCTGTTTTTCGGGCTGTAGTGTTGTTCTGGAGTATTCATGTTGTTGCCCATACTTCTGTTGTCGGCCGCCGGTTTCACCGTGCTGACCACAGAATTCGTCATTGTCGGTCTTTTGCCTGCGGTTGCCCGCGATCTGGATGTCACGGTTTCGCAAGCGGGGCTGCTGGTCACCCTGTTCGCATTCACGGTTGCAGCGTTCGGTCCTTTTCTGACCGCTTATTTCTCGCGTTTCGAGCGCAAGCGTCTGTTCATCAGCATTCTTGTGCTATTCGGCTTTTCAAATCTACTGGCAGCGCTGGCACCCAATATTGCCGTGATGGGGCTGGCGCGGCTGATTCCTGCGTTGGGGCTGCCGGTATTCTGGGCGCTGGCCAGTGAAACCGCCGTGGACATCGTCGGGCCGCAGTTCGCTGGCAGGGCGATTGCCAGAATCGGTTTCGGCATCGTTTGCGCCACTGTGTTCGGCATCCCCATAGGTACTTTGATTTCCGATGCTTTCGGCTGGCGCAGTGCGTTTCTGGTGCTCGCCGGCCTGGCATTTGCCAAGGCACTGTTGCTGGCGGTCTATCTGCCACGGACGGCGGCGAAGAAAAACCCGGTGTCGATCCTCAACCAGTTCGGTATTTTGCGCAGCCGGATGATGCAGGGGCATGTGCTGCTGTCGGTACTGGTATTCAGCGGCATGTTCACCGCCTACACCTATCTGGCTGACATGCTGGAGCGTCTCGCCGGGTTCGATGGCAGCCTGGTGGGCTGGTGCCTGATGGGGTTTGGCGCGGTCGGCTTGCTCGGCAACTCGCTGGGCGGGCGCATGGTTGACCGGCATCCGCTGATTGCCAGCCTGGTATTCTGCGCCTTCATGGTGGTCGGCATGGTCGCTGTGGTGCCCAGCATCCACTCGGTGTTCGCCTTGCCAGTCGCGCTGGCAATATGGGGTATCACCCAGGCCGCCTTGTTTCTGGTCAGTCATGTCCGGTTGATCAAGGCCGCACCGCAAGCACCTGCGTTCGCGGCGTCGCTTAACATCGCCGGAGCGAATCTTGGCATCGGGACTGGTGCGATGATCGGCGGCAGGGTCATCGATCATCTCGGTCTGGGGAACGTCGGTTTCGCTGCCGCTGGCATTATCGCTCTTGCGATTGTGCTGGCAGTGCTGCTGATCAGGCGTGATTCCGGCCCGCTTGCCGCCTAACTTGCGTCGGTAAACAACTGGTTTCGTGCGCTTTCGGCGATGGCGACAACGCCAGGGTGTTTGACCTTGCGCTCTACGGTGATGGCGTAGAAGGATTCGGTCACCGCATCGGTGTGGCCTATCACTTGTACGCCATACTGGCTCTGCACCTCATCGGCGATGACGCTGGGCGCAACAAAGACACCGCTGCCGGATTTGCCAAACGCCTTCATCAGCGCACTGTCATCGAACTCGCCGATGATGCGCGGCTGGATGCTCTGTTCGGCAAACCAGCGCATCAGCCGGCCGCGAACGACGGTTTCCTGGCCTGGAATCAGCAGCGGCGCACCGTGCATGCACTGCGGAAAGCCACTGCCGATACGTTCTGCCACTTCACGGGTCGCAAAAAAGCTGACCCCGCATTCTCCCAGTTTCTGGCTGTAGCCCTTGATATCCAGGTGCTGCGGCATGGGGCTGTCGGAGATCACCAGGTCCAGACGCTGAATTGCCAGGTCTGCCAGCAACCTTTCCAGTTTATCTTCCCGGCAGGTGATGCGAATGGACTCACTGAGGTTCATGGTCGGGGCAATCAACCGGTACACGATGGACTTGGGCACCACATCAGCTACTCCGATGCGCAACAGCAGTTGCTGTTCATCGGGCTGCGAGCGCAGCAGGTTTTCCAGATCATTGCCCAACTGAAACATCTGTTCGGCGTAAGGCAGGGCCAGGCGACCCGCTTCAGTCATTTCCAGTTGCCGGCCTACGCGCTGGAACAGATCGACACCCAGTGACGCCTCCAGCAGGCTTATCTGTCCGCTGACGGTCTGCGCGGTGAGATTCAACTGCTCGCAGGCGCGCACGATGCTCCCGGTTTTGGCTACTACCCAGAAATAGTGAAGCTGACGGTAATTGAGCATGATCTCTGCCGATTCGGTAAAACCGAAGTATATGCCTTATAAAATCGAATTTTCCGTATGTTTCAAAATGTCTAGAATCTGCTTCCAACGCCGGGCTGTACACGCTGCCCAGCCTTGCTTAACGAGGAAGCCATGAATAAAACCCTTTACGCTGCACTGCTGGGCTGCTCGCTGCTGGTAATGGCAGGATGCGATCAGATAGAGTCATCCACCAAGCATGTGGTGAATGCAGCAGCCGACACTGCAAAACAGGCGATTGACGAAACACATCAAGCCGCCACCAAGGCCATTGATGAGGCAAAACAGGAACTTTCGGTGCAGCAGCCACCACAAAGCTCGGCTGAAACCGAAAATACGACCGATAAATAAATCTGACTTACAACTAATATTGGCTCAGGCAGGGCAGTGATCTATGGAATACCTATTGGAACTCGCAACAAGTCCGGCAGCCTGGATCGCGCTGGCAACATTGGTGGTCATGGAAGTCGTACTGGGTATCGATAACCTGATCTTCATCTCGATCATCACCAACAAGCTCCCTGAGCACCAACGAGAAAAGGCCCGCAAACTGGGTATCGGTATGGCGCTGGTGATGCGCCTTGGCTTGCTCAGCACCGTGGCGTACATCGTGCAGCTGACAGAGCCGGTATTCGAGGTGTTCGGCCAGGCGTTCTCGTGGAAGGACATGATTCTGATCGCTGGTGGCCTGTTCCTGGTCTGGAAAGCGACGACGGAAATTCACCACAGCATGGACGTCAAGACCGAAGAAGAGAAAGCCCTGGGTTCGGTCGTGGCATTGAGCATGAGCGCGGCCATCGTGCAGATCCTGATGCTGGATCTGGTGTTCTCTATCGACAGTATCATCACTGCCGTGGGCATGACCGAACACTTGCCTATTATGGTCATTGCTGTAATTACTGCCGTCGTCGTGATGCTTGTTGCTGCTAACCCGCTGGCGAAGTTCATCAACGATAACCCGACGGTGGTCATGCTGGCCCTGGGCTTCCTGATCATGATCGGTATGACGCTGATCGCCGAAGGCTTTGGCGCTCATGTGCCCAAGGGCTACATCTACGCTGCCATGACCTTCTCGGCAGCCATTGAAGGCCTGAACATGCTGGTACGCAGAGCAAGACGCAAAAAGGCTGCTGCTCAGGTGTCCGCGCACTGATAGCAGGCCAGGCTGAAAAAAGGTCGACCCGGGTAACCGGGTCGACCTTTTTGCATTTCCACTGCCGACAACTTTATTCGAGCGGCACAACGAACTATCAGCTGGCCACAGCAGCGGGTACTTTGACAGCCTTTACCAGGCTCGGCCGTTTTGCCGCAGGTGACGCTGCACTGTGCGGCTGGTGATGGCGACGGGATATGCGCATTACGCCCCACAGCATTGCACTGGCTACAGCAAGCCACGAAGCGAGCAGCATCACGATTGTCAGTTCCAGGCTCATAAGTGCCTCCACATTCCTGCTTTTGTTGCGGTCTTGATAACTGACAGTCTAGTACGGGGCATGTTTCGGTTAATTGACCAGTGGCGCAGGGCTATGAACTATTTTCTCCATTCGGCCCGATGAGCCGCAGTGCCTGACTATACCCTGAACCCCCAGAGCTCTATGATCGGTGTCCAGGCCGGGTCGTGGGTTGCCCGGCATCAGTTGAAGCGAGTGAACATCTTGTCGGTCTCTTTCTATTCCGGTACTGCCGGTGCATTACGTTCATGGCTGGTTTTAGCCTTGCTCATGGGGCTTGTCGGCTGTTCTTCAATGGTCACGCCCGAGATGAAACGCCTTCCGGACCGGGTCGAACTGACGTCGGTGCCGTTCTTCCGTGGGAACGCCTACCAGAGCGGACCAATGGTGCTGGCAAGCATGCTGGCCAACCAACAGGTACAGACCACGCCCGGCTTGCTCGACAAGCCGCTGCAACTGCCAGGTGCCGAAGACCGGCTCGAACAGAATATGCAGAAGGTTGCGCGGGAATACGGGTTCATGGTCTATCCGCTTGATGGTCAATTACACGACCTGCTGACTCAAGTGTCGGCGGGCTATCCGGTCATGCTGCGCTTTTCCCAAGGCTCTGCACTGTGGAAGAGCCCACGTTATGCCGTGTTGATTGGTTACAACCGGGTAAAGGAGACGGTGTTGTTGAATGCAGGCATGGATCGTCGCTATTCAATGAGTTTCAGCCGCTTCACATCGGCGTGGAAAGAGGCCGGCAGTTGGGCGGTGCTGGTTCAGTCGCCCCGGCAGCTGCCCGCCAACGTCGATCAGCAGCGCTGGTTGCAGGCCGCTGAAGCTTTATCGAAGTCCGGACAGGAGCAGGCGGCGGGCGAGGCGAAACGAACGCTGGCACGTGGCGTTAAATGAAATAAACGCGGCACAAACAAAAACGGCACCGATAAGGTGCCGTTTTACTGTCAGCGAACTTAAAAACCCAACCTGTCACGCAGGCTGTAATACCAGGCACCCAACGCAGTAAGCGGGGTGCGCAGCATCTGCCCGCCAGGGAAAGGATAGTGGGGCAGGTCGGCGAACGCATCAAAGCGCTCTGCCTGACCGCGCAACGCCTCGGCCAGTACCTTGCCCGCCAGATGCGTATAAGTCACGCCGTGTCCGCTGCAACCCTGCGAGTAATAGATGTTGTCGCCAAGCCTGCCAACCTGAGGCAGGCGAGACAGGGTCAGCAGAAAGTTGCCGGTCCATGCGTAGTCGACCTTCACATCCTTGAGCTGTGGAAACGCCTTGAGCATCTTCGGCCGGATAATAGCTTCGATGTTGGCGGGATCTCTGGCACCGTAGACCACGCCGCCGCCGAAGATCAGGCGCTTGTCGGCGCTGAGGCGGTAGTAATCCAGCAGGTAATTGCAATCCTCGACGCAGTAATCCTGCGGCAGGAGTGTTTTGGCCAGTTCATCGCTCAGCGGCTCTGTGGTGATCACTTGAGTGCCACAAGGCATCGACTTGGCAGCCAGCTCCGGAACCAGATTGCCCAGATAGGCGTTGCCGGCCACGATGATGAATTTCGCGCGGACCTTGCCTTGCGCCGTATGGACCACAGGGTTGGCACCGCGCTCGATGCGAATGGCCGCCGACTGCTCGTGAATCGTGCCGCCCAGGGTCTCGACCGCGGCCGCTTCACCCAGCGCCAGATTGAGCGGGTGAATATGGCCGCCGGTCATGTCCAGCAGCCCGCCGATATATTGATCACAGGCAACGACTTCGTTGATCCGGCGCTTGTCCATCAGCTCAAGGCCGGTGTGGCCGTAACGCTCCCACAGTCGCTGCTGGGCTTCCAGATGCGCCAGTTGCTTGCCGGTCAGCGCTGCAAATACACCGCCATCCTTCAGGTCGCACTGGATACCGTAGCGGGAAACCCGATCACGAATGATGGATGCGCCCTCAAAGGCCATCTGCCCCAGCAACTGTGCCTGGCGTGGTCCGACGGTTCGCTCGATCACATCAATGTCACGGCTGTAACTATTGACGATCTGCCCGCCATTACGCCCCGACGCGCCAAAGCCGACTTTTGCCGCTTCCAGCACCGTGACCCGGAATCCATTCTCCAGCAGGAACAGCGCACTCGACAGGCCTGTATAGCCAGCTCCGATGACGCACACGTCGGTTTCGACTTCACCCTGCAACGCTGGACGTTCCGGGGCGGCATTGGCCGAAGCGGCGTAGTAGGACTGCGGATAGGGCGTATTTGCCATCCTGAGACTCCGTTTAATATTCTTGACGATGTGGCGATCGTACCCGAGAACCAAAAGCTCTGCCAGCAACAGGCGAAAAGTGTCATTCCCTGCCAACGGGCAAAAAACGCTGTAATTCATAGGCTTAGAGAAAAAACAGATTGACAGGTATCTGAATATCCGTAGAATGCGGACCCACAGCAGGCACGTAGCTCAGTTGGTTAGAGCACCACCTTGACATGGTGGGGGTCGTTGGTTCGAGTCCAATCGCGCCTACCAGATAAAAATCCGCTCTGCTGGGCGGTAAGAAAAGGGTCAGCCGAAAGGCTGGCCCTTTTTTGTCTCTGGGTGCTGAACCCCTGGGTAAAAATTTCGCGTATTCAGAGAGTTACTGCAAAAAAGAATTTGACAGGCATTCGAATATCCGTAGAATGCCGACCCACATCAGGCACGTAGCTCAGTTGGTTAGAGCACCACCTTGACATGGTGGGGGTCGTTGGTTCGAGTCCAATCGCGCCTACCAGATAAAATCCGCTCTGCTGGGCGGTAAAAAAAGGGTCAACCGAGAGGTTGACCCTTTTTTGTTGCGTCTGTTTCGCTCGAAGCCAGTGCCTACTCTTGTGCCAACGCAGAGCCTTGGCACAAGAGGGCAAGCAGCTTCAGGGAATCAGTCGGTCACGGCGCAGCTTTTCAAATACCTCGAAAAACGCATCGTCACTCGCCTGGAACGCCGTGAAGCCCAGTTTGCGACTTTTCGACATATCCGTAACCACTTCGATCGGACGGCCCAGGTCGGCGTCGGTGTGCCATGGCGAAATCAGGCGATTGATATCACCTTCCTTGAGTTGATGCTCGCGGACAATATCGGTCCAGGCAGCCTGATCATCGGCCATCTGCGTTTCCAGCGGGGCTGGCTCGCTCGGAAAATCGGCTGGCTGCAGGTCGAAGTACTCGGCGATCTGCCCCCACATCCAGCTCCAGCGGAATACGTCGCCATTGGTGATGTTGAACGCCTGATTTGCCGCAGCAGGCGTCGTGGCGGCCCACAGTTGCTGATGGGCGAGCTGACGTGCATCGGTCATGTCGGTCAGACTGTCCCACTGCACGCGTGAGCCCGGAAACACGAAAGGTCGGCCGGTTGCCTTGCAGATCGAGGCATAGACGGCGAGGGTGGTCGCCATGTTCATCGCATTGCCGACCGCGACACCTGTCACGGTGTGCGGGCGATGGACGCTCCAGGTAAAACCGTCTTTCTCGGCGGCAGCGAAGACTTCATCTTCCTGCGCGTAGTAGAAGTTCTCGATATCCAGGCGCGCTTGCGTCTCCCTGAACGGCGTTTGTGGCAGCGTGCCCTTACCGTAGGCTTCGAACGGGCCAAGGTAGTGTTTGAGCCCGGTGACCAGCGCAACGTGTTTCACACTGCCAGCGGGCCGTACAGCATCCAGCACATTGCGCACCATCGCAGCATTGACGCGGATGTTCTCTGCTTCAGTGGCCTGACGCGACCATGTGGTGATGAAAACGTGGGTGGGCTTCAAATCAGCCAGGGCCGCACTGACGGACTTCGGGTTCTGCAGGTCTGCAGCCACCGGAATTACGCCGGGCCGCGCTGACGGACTACGGGAGAGGGCGGCAACCTGCCAATCGTTTTCCAGTAACAACTGTGTGATTGCACTGCCGACAATGCCACTTGCGCCAACAACCAGGGCGGTCTGAGTCATAGGGGATCTCCTGAGACGGGGATGAAGGTAATAAACCGTCTGCTCTCTCAGAACAGCTTCAGGCCTGACCGTTCAACCCGATCTGGCTGATCACCCTTTGGCGTTGCGCCAGATGCTCGAAATGCTCTCAGGCCCGCTGGGCATATGACTTGACGATGGTCTTGGTCGCACTGCTGGCCTTCAAGTCTGCGAGTTTCTTCGGAGCCAGCCATTTGCAGGCGGCAATCTCATTCTGTGGCGAAGGCTTGCTTGAGGCCGGGACCTGCGTAGTGAACACGTAGTGAGTAACCTGGTCTTTCTCATAAACCTCGAGATAGAGCAGATCAAGATTTTTCAGGCCTGTTTCCTCGCACAATTCACGCATGGCGGCCTGAGCAGGCGTTTCACCAGCCTCGATCTTGCCACCAGGCAATGCCCAGCGCGATTTTGGTTTGCGCACGTAGAGGACCTGGCCGTCGCGTTTGCAGATGACTGTCGCTCGTTGTTTCATGATTTGTTCACCTGTTAAAACGTCCGTTGACATGAGTATCTGCAAGGACTTCGTGAACTTGAGACCCAAAGGCAGTCAATGATAGTCACTAAAATGTAATAAATAGTTCATTTTTCTGGCCAGGACAAGCTCATGCCAGCATGAAGCAGGGTGGGCCAGGCGCAAGTGCGGGCTTCAAGCCGTTGTCGACACTTACAGTGAGTATGAGTATCAGTGGGTTATCAGTTCATGCCTTGCGACGTACGGCATGTCTCGTGCGCGCAGCCATCCATGGCAGCGCCAGGCTCTTCAGGTGCATTCAGCCCGCATCATGCGGCGTTTGAGTCAGCAGGAATTTCCTGCCTGAGGCTGGCCATGTCGATGACGAAACGATATTTCACGTCGCCTTTGAGCATCCGCCCGTAAGCCTCGTTGATGTCCTGCATGGCGATCATTTCAATGTCTGAAACGATGCCGTGTTCGGCGCAGAAGTCCAGCATTTCCTGGGTTTCCTGAATGCCGCCGATCAACGAGCCTGCCAGACTGCGGCGTTTGAAGATCAAATTGAAGACTGCCGGAGACGGGTGCGGCTCTGCCGGTGCGCCGACCAGCGTCATGGTGCCGTCACGCTTGAGAAGGGACAGAAATGCATCCAGATCATGCGGTGCTGCGACTGTATTGAGGATGAAATCCAGGCTATTGGCCTGGGCTGCCATCTGTGCAGCATCTTTGGATACAACAACTTCGTCGGCACCCAGCCGCAAGCCATCTTCACGCTTGTCGGGCGATGTCGTGAACAGCACCACATGAGCGCCCATGGCGTGCGCGATCTTGACGCCCATGTGGCCGAGCCCTCCGAGCCCGACAATGCCCACTTTTTTGCCCGGGCCGACCTTCCAGTGGCGCAATGGCGAGTACGTGGTGATACCTGCGCACAACAGCGGCGCGACGGCGGCCAGATTGGCGTCGTGAGAGATGCGCAGGACGAACTTCTCCTTGACCACGATCTTGTCGGAGTAGCCGCCGAAGGTGTTCTCGCCGCCAAATACCGGGCCGTTGTAGGTACCTGTGAAGCCGCTCTCGCAATATTGCTCGTCACCCTCTGCGCAGGGTGTACATTGCTGGCAACTGTCGACCATGCAGCCGACACCCGCGAGGTCGCCGACCTTGAAATGTTTGACGTCTGCACCGACTGCCGTTACCCGGCCAACGATTTCGTGGCCCGGAACCGAAGGATAGAGTGTGTTGTGCCACTCATTGCGTGCGGTATGCAGGTCCGAGTGACAAACGCCGCAGTAGAGAATGTCGATCTGAACGTCTTCGGCACCGGGTGAGCGGCGTTCGAACTGATACGGTTTGAGCACTTCCTGAGCAGACTGCGCTGCGTAACTGTAAGTCTTGACCATGACTGTCACCTGTTCAGTGGGGGAAGAATATGTAACGCCGCGAGCAAGCATAGCCGAGCCCTGCTCATTCACCTTGGCGGTCTCGCGACACACCTGGATCTGACCCGTCTGGCAGCCGTGTAGTGCCCCACGTCACATGGATGTCATCTGACAGGCAAAGGGTCTGCCAAAAAGGTATGAACTTTGCAACAATGCAGCAGCACACTTGTTACCTTTGGTCATGGTTTTTACGGATGACCGTCGTCGGCTCATGCATCTGGTGTTTCCATGACAGTCTCACATCTGGCCACGGGTATATGCCCGAGCGTAGCGTTCAGTCCAGACACCACGTTGGCTGCCAACCATGACAGATTCGCCAGTCACGCGCCCATCGACGCACTTTTGAGCGCTGCACGGGAACAGATACCGGATATCGCCTGGGCAGCCTACGCTGCAGGCGAGCTGAAATGTCTGCTCGGGCAGGGCGACCCTGCAGTCGTCTGGCCTGCGCACATCGCTGCTGAAGACTTCGACACATACTGTGCTCAATTGCAGCTTCATTGCCGAGTCGCCGGGCAGGGCGAGGGCGTGTTGGGCTGGGTGCTGGCGCCAATGGCTGAAAAAGACCATCCCGCGCTGGTGGATCTCGCTGCCAGACTGGGTTCACTGTTGCAGACCGCTGCGTTGATCCGGGCGCAGAACACCCAGCGGGTTCTCTATGAAATCAGCCTGCTGGCCAGCTCCACGCTGGATCGCGGGGCTTTTCTGCAGGGTATTCATGAGCAGTTGAGTGCGCTGATCGATGCCGAGAACTTCTACGTCGCGCTGTATGACCAGCAAAGCCGCAAGATCACTTATCCGTATTACATCGACCGTTTCGATGACGAAGCGATGGGCCACGAGACGTTCGAATTCATCGACGCCGATCGAATGTCGCTCACCGGGTATGTCTTGAGCACCGGGCAACCCTTGTTTCTGGAAGCAGCCTGTATCGAGCGGGCAAAAGCCGAAGGTCGTTTTTTCTGGGTGGGGCGTCTGCCGGAGTTCTGGATGGGCGCGCCCCTGAAAAACGCCTCGGACGAAGTATTCGGCATGGTAGCGATGCAGGTCTATGACGTGTCCCGCGTCTACAGTGCTCAGGATCGCGCGTTGTTTTCCGTGGTGTCGCGGCATGTGGCGATGGCCTTGGACCGGCTGCTGCGCCGTACCGACCTGGAGCAGATTGTGGCACTGCGCACACAACAGCTTTCGGCAGCCAATGACGCCCTGCGCCAGGAAGTGCGCGACCGTGAACGCGCCGAGCACTTACAGAGTGCTCTGTTCCAGATTGCCGAGCTTTCCAGCCAGCCGGGCGATATGAATGAGCTGTTTCGCAGCCTGCACATGATTGTCGGCGAGCTGCTGGTAGCACTCAATTTCTACATCGCCCTTTACGACAGCGCTACAGGCGAAGTGACCTTTCCTTATTACATCGACGAATTCCAGCCCACGCCGCCACGTTCACGGCGTGGGCAGCGCGGCTTTACCGAGTATGTGATAGGCCAGCGGCGACCGTGCCTGATCGATTACGACGATGCCCGCAGGCTGGAAAGCCTGGGCGAAATCGAGGTGCAAAAAAATACCGGTCGTTCTTCTTCCTGGCTGGGCATTCCACTGTTCGATGGCGAGCAAGTGCGCGGCGTGCTAGTGGTGCAAAGCTATTCGAAGGATGTCAGCTATACCTTGCGTGATCAGGAACTGCTGACCTTTGTCTCTCGCCACATCGACACGGCACTGTCCCGGCGCAGCGCGGCAGAGGCGATCCACACCGCCAATGTGCTCCTCGAAGCCCGGGTTCGCGACCGGACCCGGGAGCTGGATCAGGCCAACGCCAGGTTGCAGCATGAAAACTCCCACGACTCGTTGACCGGACTGCCTAACCGCAGTCACTTGCAACATCGCCTGAAACAGGCGTGGCGGGACTTTTGCCTGAACGGCCAGCAGCTGATTGTCATGTTCATCGATCTCGATCGTTTCAAGATGATCAATGACAGCCTTGGCCACCACTGCGGCGATATGCTCCTGGTGCAGGCCGCCGAGCGGCTGCGCAGTTGCATGCGTGAAGGGGATCTGCTGGCCAGGCTTGGAGGTGACGAATTTGCGGTGCTAAGCATCGATGCACCGTTACAGGCCGGTACGGATATAGCCCAGCGGATCCTGACCGCGTTCGAGCAACCGTTCGTGATTGACGATCACAGCGTCTTTTCTTCTTGCAGCATCGGCGTGGTGGGTGCTGACAGCCGCTTTCATCAGGAGCCGGCAGACCTCTTGCGTGATGCCGACACCGCCATGTACCGGGTCAAGAATGGTGGGCGTGACAGCTTCGCCGTGTTCAATCAGGCTCTGCGTCGGGAGGTGTCGGATCAGGTCGAGCAAGAGGGAGCGTTGCGCACGGCCCTGAAGCGTACTGATCAACTGATCCCCTATTTTCAGCCGGTCATCTGTGTCAGGACCGGAGAGTTACTGGCGTTCGAAGCGTTGATCCGCTGGCGCATGCCGGATGGACGGATTGTCGGGCCGGAAAGCTTTTTGCCCGCGCTGGAGGGTTTGCGCCTGATTGGCCGTCTGGATATCTACATGCTCAAATGCGTGGTGAACATCCTGGCGCAACCCGAGAACGGCCACTGGCCGCCAGTGCATGTGAACTGCTCCAGCTACAGCATCACCCGCCCGGCATTCGCTGCAGAAGTGCTGGCGATGCTTGCTGAACAGAATGTTGCGCCCTGGCGTCTGTGCCTGGAACTTACGGAGGGGGCATTGGTGGCCGACCCCGAGCAGGCACGCCTGTCAATGAAGCAACTGGCCGAGCAGGGCATGTCGGTCATGCTGGACGATTTTGGCGCGGGGTTTTCTTCGCTCAGCTATGTGCATCAGTACCATTTCAGCGGCTTGAAAATCGACAAATCGTTTATCTTCGGACTGGCCTCCAGCATACGCAGCCGGGCCATCGTGCGGGCCATCGTACGCATGGCCGAATCCCTTGATCTGAACGTCGTCGCCGAAGGTGTCGAAGATCTGGAAACACTCGAGTTGCTGCGCGAGATCGGCGCGACCCAGGCGCAGGGTTACTACTTCTCTGAACCGTTGCCGATCGAGCTGTTGAACGTCAATACCGGTCGTGCGGCAGGCTGAAAGCAGCCTGTGTCGGCGAATGTTTGCCGCAAACGGCAGAATGTATGGGTTTTTTTGACAGTGCCGATCTTTAGATTTTGAATTTAAGTTATAAAAATCAGTAAGTTATGGTTTTACTGTGCACTTGGCACTGGACTTGCTGTTTAACCTGCGCAACAGGTTCATCAGGAGGTGAAAGATGATTATTGGCACGAGTGCGCTTGAGCAGCTTGTTTCCCGGGCTGTGGTTGGGCGCAAAACCGTAGATGAGGTGTCTCAGGACGCATTCAGCTCGGTTGCCGCAGCTGGCCTGACATCAGGTTCAGCACCGGTTACCACGCCGGTCAGCAATTCAACATCGCAAGACAGCAAGCAGGACAACAGCGGTTACAACGAATCCTTCGCGCGGATGATGATCAATCTCAAGTCTGCCGGTGATTCGTCACTGTCGGAAAAGACGGCTGATCGCGACAACGGTGTCATCGGTTCAGTGGCCAGCGCCACCAGCACCACTGACACTGCATCGACGGGTTCGGTAGAACAGAAGTTCATGGACTCTCTGAAGCAGACAGCCGAAGAGAAAGTGCGCGAGAAGCTGACGGGCGTCACCCAGAAAGACTACGACGCCATGGCACCTCAGGACCAACTGGCCATTGACCAGAAAGTCCAGGACGCGCTCAAGGACAAGCAGAACAACGTTGCGGATGATATCAACACCCGCATCAGAGGTATCAAGGCCGGCATGCTGGCTTGACCAGGCGGTGGGTTCAGTTGCTTGTTCGGCGACTGTAATGGCTCTTTCGTGAGCAAGCTCACTCCCACAAATGGAATGCTTTCCAAATGGGAGTGAATCCTGAAACTTCTCCCGCTTGGAACAGGTTCGGAATGTGGGAGTGAGCTTGCTCACGAAGACTTTATTTCATGCGTTACATGTTACGGATGTACCGCTGTTTTTGTTTCTCGTCGAAAACTGAATCACCCCAACTGATGCCGATACGGCAGATCCGGCCCGACCTTTGTGCAGGTCAGCGCGGCTGCGCCGACGGCAAAATTCAGCATCTCGTCCAGGGTTTCCCGTGACAGCGTCGACAAGCCTTGTGGCGTATCGAGCTGACGCTCGCTGAGGAAGGTCAGCAGCGCCGCCTGAAAAGTATCCCCGGCCCCGACGGTATCGGCGGTGACCACCGTTTTTGCCGGCACTGACCAAGTACCATGCTGCCGGGTAAAGACGCTGGCACCTTGCGTGCCGCGGGTGACGATGACCAGTTGCGTACGCTTGCCGAGCCAGCCTTCGGCGATTTTTTGTGGGTCACTGTCCGGGTACAACAGATGCAGATCTTCATCACTGACCTTGATCAGGTGCGCATGTTCGGCGAACGCTGCGACCTGGCTGCGCCAGCGCTGAATGTCCGGTGCCGGGTTGAGGCGCACGTTGGGGTCCAGTGAAATCAGGCGCGTCGCACTTTCGCGGGCGACCAGCGCCAGCAGTGTGTCGGCAATCGGCTGCACCACCAGCGAAAACGAGCCGACGTGAATGCCGCGTACCTGCGCATCGAGTTCCGGCAGATGTTCAAGGCGCAACTGCCGGTCCGCGCAGCCGTCGCCGCGAAAGCTGTAAGTCGGCGAGCCGTCGCTGCCCACGGCGACCATGGCCAGTGTCGTGGGCGCGTCGAACTCAATCAGGTGATCGGTATTGACCGTTTCCTTTTCCAGCACGGCACGCAGACGGCGGCCCAGGTAATCGGTGGACAGCCCGGCAAAGAAGCCTGCCTCCACACCCAGGCGGCGCAGTCCGATCGCAACGTTGAATGGAGAGCCGCCGGCAATCGCATCAAACCCCAATCTGTTCAGGGAACCGCTGTCATCAGCGCGGGTAAAAATATCGAACAGTGCTTCGCCACAAACCAGAAACATAAGTGCTCCATGAAAAAACGGTTCAAACCTTGCGCAGTTGCGCCTGATAACGCTGATAGACCTGCTGATAGGCGGCCACATTATGCACCACGGGGTGCGTCTCACTGCTTTGATCGAGACTTACACAGCGTTCGCACAGTTGCTGCAGGCCCTCAGCCTTGCCGTCGGCATGCGACCAGCACCATGCGGCCTGAATGGCCGCGCCCAGTGCGGCGGCTTCTGCGTGGTCGGTACAGATCACCGGAGTATTCATGATGTCAGCTACGATCTGCCGCCATACCGCACTTTTGGAACCGCCGCCAATCAGGCGGATTTTCTCGCTTTTGATACCACTGTCGCGCAGCAGGTCCAATCCGTAGCGAAGGCCGAAGGTGGTGCCTTCGACCACGGCGCGGGACAGGTTGGCCTGGGTCAGATTGGTGCTGTCCAGGCCGACGATGCTGCCGGTGGCATCGGGCAGAGCGGGCACACGTTCGCCGTTCAGAAAAGGCAATATCAGCACGCCTTCGGCCCCTATCGGTGCCTGGGCGACGGCCTGGTTGAACCCGGCGATATCCAGAGCGAACAGCTCACGAATTGCCGTAGTCGCATTGGTCAGGTTCATGGTGCAGATCAATGGCAGCCAGCCACCAGAGGATGAGCAGAAGGTAGCGACCGACTCATGCTCGCTGACCCGCGCCTCATCGGCGTAGGCATAGACAGTGCCTGACGAGCCCAGGCTCATGGTGATCAGACCGGGCTGGATATTGCCCGTGCCAATGGCGCCCATCATGTTGTCGCCGCCACCACTGGACACCAGTGCGGCGGGGTTCAGGTCCAGCAGTCGGGCGATTTCAGGACGCAGCACGCCAACCGCTTCGTGTGCTTGCACCAATTGCGGCAGCGCCTTGCCCAGACGGTCGCTCGGGTCGATGTGCGCGAGCAGCGGCAGGTCCCACTCACGGGTGCGCACATTGAAATAACCGGTGCCCGATGCGTCTCCGAATTCAGTGCAGCAGCGGCCGGTCAGCCAATAGTTGAGGTAATCGTGGGGCAGCAGCACCTTGTCTATGCGCTCAAACAGCTGCGGGTACTGCTCCTTGGTCCACAGCAGTTTGGACACGGTATAGCCCGGCGCAATGACCAGACCAAGGCGTTGTAGGGAACCCTGCGCGCCGCCCAGGTAATCCAGCAAGCGCTGGTTTTCCGGGGCCGATTCAGTGTCGCACCACAGTTTGGCCGGGCGCAGCACCTCACCTTGAGCATCGAGTAGCACCAGGCCATGTTGCTGGCCCGATACGCCGATGCCGAGAATCTGCTGCCCCGACACGCCAGACTGTGCCAAGGCATCGCGGGTGGCCTGTTGCAGCGCGTCCAGCCATTGCCCTACGTCCTGCTCGCGGCGGCCGTTATGGTCGCTGATCAGGCTATGCGAGGCCGAACCCTCGCCCAGCACAGTACTGCTTTCGGTATCGAGCACCAGCACCTTGGTGCCCTGGGTGCCGCAGTCAATTGTGCCACTGACGCCCAGCGTGCGCAGGTCATTGAGGTTCTGCTCGAACGCTGCGACAAACTCGGCTGATTTCGGAATGGCAACGCCAAATATTTCCTCAACCTGCAACAGCCGCTGGGTAATCAGCTCGTCGTCGGCCACCAGTGCCTGACAGAACTCGGCGCGCGGGTCGGGAATTTTGTAGGTCGTGCCGTTCTCGTCGACACCCTGCAGATACAGCGACCACGCGGCAACGACCAGCGAGGCGCGCTCGAAATTGCCCTGATCGACGATCAGACGATTGATCGTCGGAATGGTGAATTTGGGGAATTTGGACGAACCGTCCGAACAAACCCGCTCCAGCTGATCGGCGATCGCCTGGTTGGAAAAGCGCTCGATCAGCGTGTCTTTATAGCCTTCCAGGTCGATGCCCGGCACCGACGCCAGCTGCGGCGTGACGTCCAGGTCCATATAAGCACGGATATAGCGCACGAACAGCGGGTCATTCATGGTTTCGTGGACAAAACGATAACCCTTGAGGAAGCCCAGATAGGTCAGGGCAAGGTGGCTGCCGTTGAGCAGTTTGATCTTCATTTCCTCATAAGGCGTCACATCATCGGTGAACTGCACGCCGACCTTTTCCCAGGCCGGGCGACCGTTGACGAACTTGTCTTCCAGCACCCATTGCACGAACGGTTCGCAGACCACCGGCCAGGCGTCGTCGATGTGCTTCTCGTCCGCCAGCTTCAGCCGGTGAGCAGCGCTGGTCATGGGGGTGATGCGGTCGACCATCGCGTTGGGGAAGCTGACGTTGTCTTTGATCCAGTCATGCAGGTCGGCATCGCGCAAGGTGGCAAATGCCAGCAGCGCCTTGCGAGTGACTGCGCCATTGTGCGGCAGGTTATCGCAGGACATCAGGGTAAAGGCTGGCGTACCTTCGGCACGGCGGCGCGCCAGTGCAGCGCAGAGGAAGCCGAATACCGTCTTTGGCTGGTCCGGGTGTGCCAAGTCATGCTGGATCTGTGGCAGATGCGCCATGAACTGGCCATTGCTGTCGTCGATGCAATAGCCGCCTTCGGTGATGGTCAGCGAGACGATGCGGATGTCCGGGCTGGACAGCTTGTCGATCAACGCCTGAGTGCTGTCTTCGGCCAGCAGCATGCCGCTGATCGAGGCAATGACGCGGGTTTCGGTATCTGGCGTGTCGCCCAGTTCGTAGAGCGTGTACAGATAGTCCTGCTGCGCCAGTGCGTCACGTACGGCTTTGTCTTCAGTGCGCAGACCGACGCCGCAGATGCTCCATTCAAAGCCCTCGCCGCTGTTCATCAGTGCATCGGTGTAAAACGCCTGATGCGCCCGATGGAAGCCGCCAACGCCGATATGGGCAATGCCCTGGCGAGTGCTTTCGACGGTGTAGGCGGGCAGGGCAATGTCGGCGTCCAGTCGGGACAGATTGTTTTTGGTCAGTTTCATGAAGGGCTCTCCGGAACTCAGGCGGCGACAGTCTGCAAGGCTTTGGCAATCACCAGACCTTGAGCGTCGAACAGGTGGCATTGGGCACTGTCCAGGTGCAGGTTCAGCGTCTCGCCGTACTGGCTGGCCAGGTCGCCACGAATACGCATGGTCAGCGCCTCGCCCGAACGGGTGCGCACATGGCAATAGGTGTCGCTGCCAAGACGTTCGCTGACATCGGCAATCACCTGCAACTGGCAATCTTCGCTCTGGGCAAGGTTCAGGTGTTCCGGGCGGATGCCCAGCGTTACCGCCGCGCCAACGCTCTGTCCTGCGCCATTGACCGGCAGACTGATGCGCGTTCCGGCATCCAGCTCGACTTCACAGCCGGCGTTGTCCACTCGACTGATCTTGCCCTTGAGGAACCCCATTTTCGGCGTGCCGAGAAAGCCTGCGACAAACAGATTGGCCGGGTGGTGATAAAGCTCCAGCGGCGAGCCGACCTGCTCGACCTTGCCGCCGTTGAGCACGACCACCTTGTCGGCCAGGGTCATGGCCTCAACCTGGTCGTGGGTCACATAAATCATCGTGGCCTGCAGCTCTTTGTGCAGGCGCGACAGCTCCAGGCGGGTTTGCACGCGCAGCGCGGCGTCGAGGTTGGACAATGGTTCATCGAAGAGAAAAATCTTCGGGTTGCGCACGATGGCCCGACCAATCGCAACACGCTGTCGTTGACCACCGGACAACTGCTTGGGTTTGCGTTCCAGCAACGGGCCGAGCTCCAGAATACGCGCGGCTTCATCGACCTTCTTCTTGATCTCGGCCTTGTCGCCACCCGCCAGGTCCAGCGCGAATGACAGGTTCTTGCCTACCGTCATGTGCGGGTAAAGCGCGTAGGTCTGGAACACCATCGCCAGATCGCGTTTGGCGGGCGTGACCTGGGTAATATCGCGGCCATCGAGTTCGATGGTCCCCGAGGTGACTTCCTCAAGCCCGGCGATGAGCCGCAGCAGGGTGGATTTGCCACAGCCCGAAGGCCCGACAAAGACCACGAACTCGCGGTCATTCACGTCCAGATCGATACCCTTGATGATTTGATGACCATCAAAGCCTTTTTGCAGGTTGCGGATGCTCAGGTTAGCCATGTTGGATTCCTTCTTGTTCTTTGAGGCGGGCTATTTGACAGCGCCGAACGACAGGCCGCGAACCAGCTGTTTCTGACTGATCCAGCCGAAAATCAGGATGGGCGCACACGCCAGGGTCGAGACCGCCGACAGCTTGGCCCAGAACAGCCCTTCGGGGCTGGAGTAGGAGGCGATCAGTGCCGTCAACGGTGCCGCTGCGGACGAGGTCAGGTTCAGCGACCAGAACGCTTCGTTCCAGCACAGGATCAGCGATAGCAGTGCTGTAGAGGCCAGCCCGCCCTTGCAGATCGGCATCAGCAGTACGCCGGACACCGGATGGAAAATCAGGTTTTTCCAGATCAGCGCGCTGACCGTGGGCATGATGAAGAAGGGCGAGATCAGCAGAACGCGGACGATGCCGCGGCCGAAAAACTCACTGGCTTCGAGCAGCGCCGAGATCAGCACGCCGAGGATTACACTGATCGCCAGTACGCTGCCGACCAGCAGCAAGGTGTTACCGGCACCGGGCAGAAAGCCGCTGTCGGTGACAAAATACTGGAAGTTCTCCAGCCCGACGAACTCGTTTTCGCCGGGGTAGAGCAGGTTGTAGCGGATCAGCGAGAAATAAATGGTCATGCCCAGCGGCACGATCATCCACACCAGCAGAAGCGCCACTGAAGGACTGACCAGAAACCAGCCCGGCTTGAATCGACGGCTTTTGAGCGGTTGCTGTTCGCCGGACAGGTCCGTGCGTTCAGGGGAGGCTGAGGTATTCATGGAGAGCTCCGAACCGGATTGCACCAGAGTTGTTGCACAGGTGAGCGGCAGGGTGAAAGCGTACGCCTTCACCCTGGTACAGTACGGTTACTCTTTCTTCTCTTTCGGGTAACCCGCTCGTTTCATGTCACGTACAGTCGCTGTTTGCGCTTTCTGCAAGGCTTGATCCACAGTGGACTGGCCTATGAGCGCTGCGGAGAACTGCTGACCGACGCTGGTCCCGATGGCCTGAAACTCAGGAATGGTGACCAGTTGAATGCCTACGTAAGGCACTGTTTTGAGCGATGGCGATTTGGGATTGGCCTTCTTCAGCGACTCAAGCGTGATATTGGCGAATGGTGCGGCTTTCTTGTACTCATCGGTGTAGGTCGAGGCACGGGTGCCTGGCGGCACGTTGGACACACCGTCGGTATCGGCAACCAGTTTGGCGTACTCTTTCGAGGTGGCCCACTGGGTGAACTCGGCAGCATCCTTGGTGTTCTTGGCGCTGGTCGGGATCGCCAGCGACCACGAATACAGCCACGACGAGCCCTTGTCGGTTACTTCATGCGGTGCGTAGGTGAAGCCGACGCTGTCGGCAACTTTGCTCTGCTTCTTGTCGGTCACGAACGAACCGGCAACGCTGGCGTCGACCCAGATGGCGCACTTGCCGCTGTTGAACAGCGCAAGGTTCTCGTTGAAACCGTTGCTGGAGGCGCCCGGCGGCCCGGACTGCTTCATGGTGTTGACGTAGAAGTTCAGCGCATTCTTCCACTCTGGCTGATCGAACTGTGGCGTCCACTGCTCATCGAACCAGCGCGCGCCATAAGCGTTGGCCAGCGTGGTGATCAGCGCCATGTTTTCGCCCCAGCCAGCCTTGCCACGCAAGCAGATGCCGTACTGTTCCTTGGACTTGTCAGTCAGTTTGCCAGCGAATTCGGCAATCTGTGTCCAGATAGGGCGCTCGGGCATGGTCAGGCCGGCGGCCTTGAACAGGTCGGTGCGGTAGTAAGTGATTGAAGCTTCAGCATAGAACGGCAGGGCGAACAGTTTGCCGTCCACCGAAAGGCCGTCACGCACGGAAGGGAACACATCGTCCAGCTCGTAACTGGCAGGCAGGTCTTTCATTTCCTGCAACCAGCCTTTCTGACCCCAGAGTGAGGCTTCGTACATGCCGATGGTCAGCACATCGAACTGGCCGCCCTTGGTGGCGATGTCGGTGGTCAGTCGTTGGCGCAGGACGTTCTCTTCCAGCACGACCCAGTTGAGCTTGATGTCGGGGTGCTTTTCTTCGAAGGTCTTGGAGAGGCGCTGCATGCGAATCATGTCACTGTTGTTGACCGTGGCGATGGTCACGGTCCCCGCTGTGGCACTGCCACTGAACACGAAACAGGTACTGAGGACGGAACTGGCGAGCAGAAGTTTTGCTGAGTTCTTCATTGATCACTCCTCTTCCACGCCCAGTGAGCAGTAGAAGGATGGTTATTGTTTTTTTCTCTTCCGGAGGTGAGGAAGATGTGGATTGATTACACCGGCGTTCGGTCGGAAAGACAAATCCTGCGCCGCACTCTGACTGATACTTTTTTGCACTGATGCACGAAAGGCCGATAGAGCCGAATCGCCTATAGGCTGGCTTCGCCGCAACTGCAGCGTAGACGATAGGCGCAAGGGCAGGGTGAATCAGTACAGGTTTTGTTCGGTCAGGCGCTGCACGGCCAGGCGGCGATAATGCGAGGGCGTCATGCCCTTGAGTTGCTGGAAGCGCCGATTGAAGTTGGAGATATTGTTGAACCCGGATTCAAAGCACACATCAGTGACCGGTTTGTCGCCATCAGCCAGCAATTCGCACGACTTGCTGATGCGCAGTCGATTGACGAACTCCACGAAGCAACGCCCTGTGGCCTGCTTGAACACTCTGGAAAAATAGGTTGGCTTCATGCCCAGATACTCGGCCACTTCCTCCAGCGGCAGCTCCCGGCCATAGTGGGCAAAGATGTAATCCACCGCCCGGTTGGTGCGATCGACGCTGTGCTCGTCAGCTGTATGGGCGACCGCAGTGCCAGAGAGCAACTGATAGTCGTCGCTGGCTGCCAGCAACTCGAGAAGAATGAAGAAATGACCCAGGCGGGTGATGCCCCGTGAGTCGGCAATCTTCTGCATCAGCTTCATGGCCTGACGAATCGTACGTTTGCAGCGAAATTCGATGCCGTAGCGGGCGCGTTCCAGTAATGGTGTCAGGGTTTTTAGTTCGGCAAACACCTGATTGCCACTTTCCAGCAGTTCATCGGTGAAGTTGACCAGCATGTCGCGTTTGGCCACAACTTCACCCTCATCGATCTGGCTGATCCAGTTATGCGGCAGGTTGGGACCGGTCAGAAACAGGCTGGCAGGGTTGAAATTGCCGATGTAATCGCCGACAAATACCTTGCCTGAGCTGGCCACAATCAAATGCAGCTCGTATTCCTTGTGAAAGTGCCAGCGCACCAGCGGACAGGGGAATCCGTGCTCGCGATAAATGATCGACAGCCCGTTGTGGTCGTCCATCAATTCGTAGGAAGGGTCGGCGATTCTTGTTGTTTTACTCATGGCTATGTCGTGTTCAGCAGTTGCCAGAACGATAATGTGCCTGATTTTCAGCTTCAATGCCCGGTCGCTGACAAAAATCACCTACGATCAGGCGTCTCACATGATTTGCCACAGTGGAGTGGTTATCCGATGAAACAGATCCTGCTGATTGGCATGGGGGCCGGTGATCCCGAGCAGATTACCTTGCAGGCCATTGCCGCGCTGAACCGTGCCGACGTGATCTTCATCCTCGACAAGGGCTATGTCGACGATGAGCTGCTGCGCCTGCGCAAAGCGCTTTGCCAGCGGCATATCACTCATCAGGACTATCGTCTGGTACAGGTTCAGGACCCTCGGCGCGAAGGCGACCCTGATGCCTACGAGCGGGGTATCGAAAGTTGGCACGAGCAGCGCGCTGCATTGTTCGAACGGCTGTTGACCGATGAGCTTGGCGCAGATCAGGTTGGTGCATTTCTGGTCTGGGGCGATCCGTCACTGTATGACAGCACCATGCGCATCCTTGACCGCGTATTGGCGCGCGGCAGGGAAACATTCGAATATCAGGTGATTCCCGGCATCACCAGTGTCCAGAGCCTGGTGGCGCAACACCGGATACCGCTCAATCGTATTGGTGAGTCGATTCACATCACCACAGGGCGACGCCTGGCGGCGGCAGCGCTTGAGCAACACAGCAATATCGTGGTGATGCTGGATGCACAGTGCACATTCGAGCGTTACGTCGGGCAGGGGCTGGATATCTATTGGGGCGCTTATCTGGGCACCGCGGACGAGATACTGGTGTCTGGCAGGCTCGATGACGTGTGTGAGCAGATCAAGCTGTTGCGCGCCGAAGCGCGCGACCGCAGGGGGTGGATCATGGATACTTATCTGTTGCGCAAACCAGCTTAGACCGTATCTTCAGCCTTGTTACGGCTCTTGGCTTCGATCCACTGCGCCATGTACTTGGTGCTCTTGTGGTGATGATGGCGAAGCATGGCGCCGGTGAAGTTCGCCAGACGATGCTCGGGCAACTGGTTACGAAGGGTCTGAATGCGCTCGATCAGGCCCGCACAGTGTTGCCGATGCTGGTAACGCGCTTGCAGCAACGCCAGCCCGGCGTTCTGCGCTTCTAGCCAGCGGGTCTGGTCTTGATAGAGTCTGACCGCAGCATCAGCGATGTCTTTCGGGTTATCGGCGATGACGCCAGGCCACGGCAGCCCGCCGCTCATGGCTTCTGCGCCGATCACAGTGGTGATTGACGGAGTGCCGCAGAGCATGGCATCCATCAATTTGCCCTTGATGCCGGCACCGAAACGCAACGGCGCAAGACAGATGCGTGCTGATGACATGACCTGCAACGCATCTTCAGCCCATTGCTTCACATGAAACCCTTGAGCGCCATTGTGCAGCGCTGTTGCCTTGGGTGGCGTGTAGGCACCGTAAATATGCAGCTGCGCTTCAGGCAATTGCTGACGGATCAGCGGCCAGATTGCGGTTTTCATCCATAGCACCGCATCCCAGTTGGGGGCGTGACGGAAATTACCGATGCTGAGGAAGTGTGCGCGCTCTGCAAAAGGCCGAACGCTGTCGGGAACGCCGTCAATCATTAGCGGACACCAGTGCAGCAGCGAGGCGGGCAGCCCAAAGGAACCGGTCAGTAATGCCATTTCAACGTCGGATGTCATCAGGTTCAGGTCGCAGCGATACAACGATGCGACCTCGCGCTGCGCCAGCTCGCTGGAGGCGATCTGCTTGAAAAGCCCCGGCGTTGAAGTGTCGCAGATATCGCTCGGATCACCCGCGGAATCGCTGTTCAGCGAGTCCTTCAACATCTGATGGCGTGCATGGCGCAGGCTTTGAAAATCCGACGTTTCCAGAATGCGCAGGGCGTCGGGGCATTGTTGCTCGACGCGCCAGCCGAACTGCTCTTCGATCATGAACTGATCAAAAACAACGATATCGGGCTGCAATTTGCTGACAAACAGGTCAAAACTGCTGTCATTGAGCGCGATTCGTACTTCCTCGATGCCCAGGCTGACCAGATCGGCCCTATGTTCACCTTCAGTGGCAGGGCTGGCAAAGGTAATCTGCCAGTTTTGCTCGAGGAAGCATTGGATCAGTTGCATCATGTGCCCGCTGGCAGCCGAAGAGCGTGGCTCGGGCCATACGTAACCGATGATCAATACACGTGTACTGGCGTGCGTGTCGGTGTGACTGAAAGCAGCTTTGATGTCAGTCAAGGATGCTTTTTACCTTGTCACGCAACTGGTCGATCGAAAAAGGCTTGCCGATCGAATGCATGCCTGGCGGCACATCGATGTTCTCGGAGTAACCGCTGGCGAACAGTACCGGCAATTGAGGCCGCAGTTCGATGACCTTTTTAGCCAACGCGGTGCCCTTCATGTCGGGCAACCCCTGATCAGTCATCAACAGGTCGATGTGCCTGGTATCGTCGACAACGAAAGTCAGAGCTGAAGTGGCGTCCTCGGCTTCCAGTACCTTGTATTCCAGCTCTTCGAGCACGTCGACAATCAGCATGCGCACAATGGCGTCGTCTTCGACCACGAGAATGGTGCGGGCTGTGTCCGGCATTGTTGACTCCTTAAACCTGAAAAATGGTGATAGCGCAGACAGCATGGAATGCCATGCTTCCTTTTCCGGCAGCTCAGCGTAACCGAGCGCGGTCCTGTCCACTGTTGATACTGTCCCTGTATCAGTAAATAAAAACCGGGTGGAAGTTCAATCGGCGCACAAATACGGTGAATTGTGAGGGGGATTGATGGCTTTACGTCATGAACGCGATATGTGAGTGAGCTTATCACCGATTTATGTGTGAAATTTCAATGTTCTATGTCAGAAATAAGAGTGTTTTTCGTGGGTTTACGGCAAACTCTACGGTTTTGATCCACTCGTCAGGGATATTTCATGAATCGGACGTCTGTTGTCGATGAGCAACGCTTTCGAAAACTGCTGGGGCGTAACGTAGGCTTGCCATTGGGTGTGGGGGTACTGAGCGCCGTTTTCTTCATTTTGCTGATCAGTTATCTGCTCACGGCCATACAGTGGGTCGAGCACACTGACCGGGTGATCAATAACACCAACCGTTCGATGAAACTGTCGATAGACATGGAAACCGGCATGCGCGGTTTTCTGCTGACCGGCGATCAACACTTCCTCGACCCCTATGAAATCGCCAAACCGTTGCTGGTTGCCGAGCTGGACGGACTCAAGAGTCTGGTCGAAGACAACCCGACGCAACAGGACCGGTTCAGGCGTCTGTCCACGATGCAGCAGGAGTGGAATGCGTTTGCTCAGGAGATGATCAATCTGCGGCGCAACAACGGCGACTATCAAACTGCTGTGCTCGCCGGACGTGGCAAGCGAATTACTGATCAGATCCGCACCGAGTACGATCAGGCTGTCGAAATGGAACAGCAACTTCGGTTGACCCGCAACGCAGAGGTCACGCGCAGTACCATTCTTTCCGTCTGCCTGTATCTGATATTCGTGGTGATTGTCAGCGCTATCCTGGCGTATATCGGACGACGTGATTTGCTGTCGCTTTCGGCCACCTACAGCGAAAACCTCAGGCTGCAGGAAATCAATGCCGAGCGTCTGCAAAAAGTCGCCTGGTTGCGCAACGGTCAGAGCGAACTGGCCGAACAGGTACTGGGTCAGTTGACACTCAATATGTTGGGTCGAAACATCCTTCAGTTTCTGACTCATTATCTGGGCGCGTCGGTGGCGGCGGTCTATATTCGCCAGGATCACGGCGGCTTGACGCGTGCTGCTTCCTACGGTTTCTCTCGCGAACAGGAGCAGCAGGATCAGACCATTCACAGCGATGAAGGCATTGTGGGGCAGGCCGCACAACAGGACCGGATCATCACGCTGGATGAACTGCCCGAAAATTACTTCAAAGTGGCTTCCGGTCTGGGTGAAGGCTCGCCGCGCAGCATAGTGGCAGTGCCTACCAGCAATGACGATCAGGTCAACGGGGTGATCGAGTTGGGCTTTCTGCGCCCGCTTACCGAGCAGGATCTAGAGTTTCTTGAGCTGATCGCGGACAACATTGGCACTTCGATTGAAGCGGCCCGTTATCGCCAGCGTCTGCAAGAGGTGCTGGCCGAGACCCAGCAACTCAACGAAGAATTGCAGGTGCAGCAGGAAGAATTACGCACGGCCAACGAAGAGCTGGAAGAGCAGTCGCGTATTCTCAAGGAGTCTCAGGCACACCTGGAAACTCAGCAGGCCGAGCTGGAACAGACCAACGAGCAACTGGCCGATCAGAGTCAGGCACTGGCCGATCAGCGTGATGCGCTGGACCGTAACAACGAGGAACTGAGCATCGCTCAGGCCGAGTTGCAGGCGCGTGCGGACGAGCTGCAGCGCGCCAGCAAGTACAAGTCCGAGTTCCTTGCCAACATGTCCCATGAGCTGCGCACGCCGCTCAACAGTTCGCTGATCCTGGCCAAGCTGCTGGCCGAAAATCCTGGCGAAAATCTGACCGCCGAACAGGTCAAGTTTGCCGAGTCGATCTATTCGGCGGGTAATGACCTGTTGAACCTGATCAACGACATTCTGGATATTTCCAAGGTCGAAGCCGGCAAGCTCGAAATGCGCCCGGAAAACAGCAGCGTATCTCGTCTTGTCGAAGGCCTGCGCAGCATGTTCAAGCCGCTTGCCGCCGAGAAAAAGCTGGCGTTCACGGTCGACATACAGGCAGGCGCGCCGACCATGCTGTTCACGGACCGCCAGCGTCTTGAACAGATTCTCAAGAACCTGCTGTCCAACGCGATCAAATTCACCGAAGCGGGCGCCGTCAGCATGGTCGTTTCGCGCCAGCCGGGTGCAGGCATCGTGTTTATCGTGCGCGACTCGGGCATCGGCATCGCCGAGGAGCATCAGCAGGGTATATTCGAGGCATTCCGTCAGGCAGATGGCACCACCAACCGGCGTTATGGCGGTACCGGGCTGGGGTTGTCGATCTCCCGCGATCTGGCGGCATTGCTGGGCGGATCCATCAGTGTGACCAGCGCGCCAGGGCAGGGCAGTATTTTCAGCCTGGTGTTGCCGGAAAGCTATGTCGAGCAAGGCCCTCAAGAGCCAGGCAATGAGTCTGCGGTCATGGTTGCGCCTCCCGCGCCATCGTTGCCGGTTCCTGCCGCGCCGGTCATCCAGCAGTCGGCCCCGGTGCCGGTGGAAACACCTGTAGCCGTGTTTGCCGATGATCGTGACAAGGCACCGTTTCAGCGGCGCTGCATTCTGGTCATCGAAGATGAAGTGCGCTTCGCTCAGATCCTCTTCGATCTGGCCCATGAGCTGGGCTATGAGTGTCTGGTCGCGCATGCTGCGGATGAAGGGTTCAACCTGGCGTCACGCTACACGCCGGACGCGATCCTGCTGGACATGCGCCTGCCGGATCACTCGGGCCTGACCGTGCTTCAGCGTCTCAAGGAGCTGGCACCTACCCGACACATTCCGGTGCATGTAATTTCGGTCGAGGATCGCCAGGAAGCTGCGCTGCACATGGGCGCCATTGGCTACGCCGTCAAGCCGACCACCCGCGAAGAGCTCAAGGATGTATTCGCCAAGCTGGAGGCCAAACTGACCCAGAAGGTCAAACGCATCCTGCTGGTCGAAGACGATGCGCTGCAACGTGACAGCATTGCTCGCCTTATCGGCGACGATGATATTGAAATCACTGCGGTGGGTTTTGCCCAGGAGGCCTTGGACCTGCTGCGCGAGAATGTCTACGACTGCATGATCATCGACTTGAAACTGCCGGACATGCTTGGCAATGAGCTGCTCAAGCGCATGTCCACGGAAGACATCTGCGCCTTTCCGCCGGTGATTGTCTATACCGGGCGCAACATGACCCGTGATGAAGAAGCCGAGCTGATGAAATATTCGCGTTCTATCATTATCAAGGGCGCACGCTCGCCTGAACGCCTGCTGGACGAGGTCACGCTGTTCCTGCACAAGGTCGAGTCGCAACTGTCCAACGAGCGACAAAAGATGCTCAAGACTGCGCGCAGCCGTGACAAGGTCTTTGAAGCGCGCAAGATCCTTGTGGTCGATGACGACGTGCGTAACATTTTCGCCCTGACCAGCGCCCTGGAGCACAAGGGGGCAGTGGTGGAAATTGCCCGCAATGGTCTTGAAGCGATTGCAAAGCTCAATGAGGTCGAAGACATCGATCTGGTCCTGATGGACGTGATGATGCCTGAAATGGACGGCTACGAAGCCACCATCGAGATCCGCAAAGACCCGCGCTGGCGCAAGCTGCCGATCATCGCCGTTACTGCCAAGGCCATGAAAGATGATCAGGAGCGTTGTCTGCAGGCAGGTTCCAACGATTACCTGGCCAAGCCCATTGACCTGGATCGACTGTTTTCACTGATTCGCGTCTGGCTGCCGAAGATGGAGCGCATTTGAATGAGGGCTCACTGGCCGTGCTTTCCGGGGCGCAAAAACGGATGGCATCATGCACCTTGATCGAAGCATAGAGATCGAGCTGCGCCTGCTGATAGAGGCTATCTACCTCCAGTACAGCTACGATTTCCGCGACTATTCCGGTGCGTCAATCAAGCGCCGCGTGATCCATGCGTTGCGTCAGTTCGATTGCGCGACCATCTCGGCCCTGCAGGAGCGTGTGCTTCATGACCCGGCAGCATTCATGCAGCTGCTGCAGATTCTCACCATCCCGGTGAGTGATATGTTCCGTGACCCCTCGCACTTTCTGGCGATCCGCAACGAGGTCGTGCCGGTGCTACGCACTTATCCGTCGATCAAGGTGTGGATTGCCGGTTGCAGTACGGGTGAGGAAGTTTATTCAACGGCTATTCTATTGCGCGAAGAGGGGCTGCTGGAGCGGACCATCATTTATGCGACCGATATCAATCCCAGCTCTTTGGAGAAGGCCAAGCAGGGCATCTTTTCCATGGATAACCTGCGCACCTATACGGAGAACTACCGTAACTCGGGAGGGCAGCGCAATTTCGCCGATTACTACACGTCTGCCTACGATTACGCGATCTTCGACAAGACACTGTGCGAGAACGTCACTTTTGCCGATCACAGTCTGGCCACAGATAGTGTATTCTCCGAAACGCAATTTGTTTCCTGTCGTAACGTACTGATTTACTTCAACAAAAAACTTCAGGATCGAGCTTTCGGGTTATTTCATGACTCGCTGTGTCATCGCGGCTTTCTGGCGCTGGGCAGTAAGGAAACCCTGGATTTCTCTGCCTACGGCGGGGCGTTCGAGACGCTGGTGAAACCCGAGCGGATCTACCGGAAATTATGAGAACCACCTTTGACGATGACCTGTCCTGCGGCCCGTTGCCCGTGGTCGATGCTATTGTCTTAGGCGCGTCAGCGGGGGGTGTAGAGGCCCTGCTGAAAATATTCAGAAATCTGCGGCCGGGTTTCAGTCTGCCTATATTGATGGTGTTGCATTTGCCGGATGACCGGCGCAGCCAGTTGGCCCATGTATTTCAGAATCGCTTGGCGATCCCGGTCAAGGAAGCCGATGACAAGGAAGATATCGTGCCGGGCACTTTGTACGTTGCGCCAGCGGGTTACCACGTCTCGGTGGAGTCTGACTTTTCACTGTCATTGAGTCAGGAAGACAGGGTGTTTTACTCAAGGCCCAGTATCGACATTTTGTTCGGTTCGGCCGCGGATGCCTACGGCCCGCGACTGGCTGGCGTATTGCTGACTGGTGCCAATAATGACGGCGCACAAGGTTTGCTGCAGATCAAGAAGTATGGTGGTTTCACGGTGATTCAAGACCCCTCGCAGGCCCAGGCGTCGACCATGCCCCAGGCGGGCCTGGTGTTGCACTCGCCGGATTACCTTCTTTCCCTGAACGATATTGGCCGCTTGCTGGTCGAGTTGGAACGAACCGCATGTTAAGTGAAATTCAGGCAAAACTGCTCATCGTTGATGATTTGCCGGAAAACCTGCTGGCCCTCGAGGCGCTGATCAAGCGCGGTGATCGACTCGTCTACAAGGCACTCTCGGCGGACGAAGCGTTGTCACTGCTGTTGCAGCACGAGTTCGCGCTGGCCATCCTCGACGTCCAGATGCCTGGAATGAACGGGTTCGAGCTGGCCGAGATGATGCGCAGCACCGAGAAGACCAAGAGCATACCGATCGTTTTCGTCAGCGCTGCCGGTCGCGAGCTCAATTATGCCTTCAAGGGCTATGAAAGTGGTGCCGTGGACTTCCTGCACAAGCCGCTGGATATCCATGCGGTAAAGAGCAAGGTCAATGTTTTCGTTGATCTGTATCGGCAGCGCAAGGCCATGAAACTACAGGTCGAAGAGCTGGAGCACAGTCGCCAGGAGCAGGAAGCCTTGCTCAAGCGTCTGCAGTCGACCCAGGGCGAACTGGAACACGCGATCCGTATGCGTGATGACTTCATGTCCATCGTTTCCCACGAGGTGCGTACGCCGCTCAACGGTCTGATTCTGGAGACCCAGCTGCGCAAACTTCACCTGGCCAAAGACAACGCTTCAGCGTTCACCATGGAAAAGCTGCGGGCAATGGTCGACCGCGACGAGCGGCAGATTCAGAGCCTTATCCGCCTGATAGAAGACATGCTTGATGTCTCCAGAATTCGTACCGGCAAGCTGTCGATCAGGCCGAGCCCGTTTGACTTGAGCGAACTGGTCTGTCAGTTGCTGGAAAGCTTTGCCGCACAGATTGCCGCCGCCGATTCGACGGTCACCCGGCTTGCCGAACAGCCGGTGATCGGCGTCTGGGACGAGTTCCGTATCGAGCAAGTGGTTGCCAACCTGTTGACCAATGCGCTGCGCTACGGTGCGCGCAAACCGATTGAAGTGCATGTGTACAGCAGGGAGGGCGAAGCCTTCATTGAGGTTCGGGATCAAGGCATCGGTATTACTGCTGAAAACCAGAAGCGCATCTTTCAGCAATTCGAGCGAGTATCGAGCAATCACGCTGTTGCCGGGCTTGGCCTGGGATTGTTCATTTCCGATCAGATCGTCATGGCCCACGGCGGTCGTATCGAGGTGGAGAGCGAAGAAGGCAAGGGTTCGGTCTTTCGTATCTGCCTGCCTTTATAGATGACAGCTGCTGTCGATACAGGTGACAGCCGTTGGCGATGTAGGTGATAGCCACTGGCAATCAAGTTTAATCACACATCGGCGCAACCTCCCATGCATGCCGTGGTCGTAATGGCAGCTATTTATAAGATCAAAGGCAGTTCAATGAGCGCTGATGCAGAAAACGTCGTATTAATCGTCGAAGACGAACCCCTGATCCTGATGCTCCTGGCCGATTATCTGTCTGGTGAGGGGTATCGAGTCCTGAAAGCCGAGAATGGTGAGCAGGCTTTCGAGATTCTGGCGACCAAACCCCACCTTGACCTGATGATCACCGATTATCGATTGCCGGGTGGTGTCTCGGGTGTACAGATTGCCGAGCCTGCGGTGATGCTTCGACCGGAGTTGAAAGTGATCTTCATCAGCGGCTATCCGGCGGAAATACTCGATTCGGGCAGCCCCATTGCGCTGAAGGCACCCATTCTTGCCAAACCGTTCACCATGGAAACGCTGCATTCGCGTATTCAGGAACTGCTGGCCTGACAACGCGCTTTAACCGTCGAGTGAGCATGCCGCCTTTCAGGCAGGAGTCGTGCACAGCCTGAGCGTTTCTCAGGCTTCTATCATTTCCCGCACTTTCGAGGTCAGTTGATCGAACGCAAAGGGTTTGGTGATCAGTTGCATACCGGTGTCCAGAAAACCTCCGCGAACCGCGGCATGTTCTGCATAACCTGTGATGAACAACACTTTGAGTCCCGGTCGCAGCTGCCTTGCGATTTCTGCAAGCTGCCGGCCATTCATGCCCGGCAGCCCTACGTCGCTGATCAGAAGATCAATACGCTGGCCTGATTCCAGTATCGGCACGGCATCCAGTGCTTCGCCGGCCTCGATGAAGGTGTAACCCAATTCGCTGAGTACCTCACTGACCAGCGTCCGAACGGCCGGGTCGTCTTCGACAATCAGCACGGTTTCGCCATTTTCGGCGTAAACGGCATTGCTCTGGAAACTCTGCTCGGCTTCATCTGCAAGCCCCTTAAAGCGCGGCAGGAACAGCTGTACGGTAGTGCCTCGGCCTACTTCACTCTTGATTGAAACATGACCATGCGACTGTTTGCTGAAACCATAGATCATTGAAAGACCTAAGCCGGTGCCCTGGCCGATAGGCTTTGTGGTAAAGAACGGGTCAAACGCACGGCTGATCACTGTTTCCGGCATGCCGCAGCCATTGTCACTGACGCTCAGCACCACGTAATCACCGGGCAGCAGGTTCTCATGGGCATTGGTAAACGATCTGTCCAGCTGCTGATTGAAGGTTTCGACCACCAGCGTGCCGCCGTCGGGCATTGCATCTCGGGCATTGAGCACCAGGTTGAGCAGGGCGCTCTCCAGCTGGTTAGGGTCCGCTTCTGCAGTCCACAGATCGCTGGCCATGCGCAATTGCAAATGAATGCTCTCGTTGACACTGCGCTGCAACAGTTCGTCCATGGCATTGACCAGATGGTTCATCTCCACCGGCTTTGAGTCCAGTGACTGGCGCCGCGAGAATGCCAGCAAGCGATGGGTAAGTGCTGCGGCGCGATTCGCCGAGGTCACACCCAGGTCGATCAGGCTGTTGAGGTCCTCTATATTGCCGCGCGCCAGGCGTCTTCTTATCAATTCCAGGCTGCCGATGATCCCGGTCAGCATGTTGTTGAAGTCATGGGCAATACCGCCGGTCAATTGGCCGACTGCTTCCATTTTCTGTGACTGACGAAGAATGTCTTCCTTGTGGCGCAACTGCGAGGTGCGCTCTTCGACCTGTTGCTCCAATGTTTCATTGAGACGCCGCAATTGCGACTCGGCTTGCTTGCGTTCGGTGATGTCAGAGGTCACGCCTGCCAGAGAACTGACCAGACCGTTCTTGCCGCAAATGGCGCGGGCGCGCACATCCACCCAACTGAGTGAGCCATCCGGCCAGACGTTGCGGTATTCGATGATCAGATCAACACCGGTGTCCAGGCTGCGCTGAAGCGCCGACTGCATTCTGGGCTGATCTTCGAAATACACAGCGGCGAGCCAGTCGTCGTAATTGAACGTGTCCTGTTCGTTGCGGCCATAGTGACTTTTAGTAATATCCGAGCAAGTCAGCTTGAGGTATTCCGCTTCCAGCAACCAGGAGCCCAGCCTGCCGGCCTTGAGCGCATTCTGCAGACGGCCTTCACTTTCGTGCAGGTCCTCCATGCGCGCCCGTGCTTCATACTGACGTCTGCGCCCGCGCACGGCCGTGACGACCAGGCTGACCAGAGTCGCAGGATGGAAGGGGCGCTCGAGAAAGGTCACATTGCCCAGTAGATTACCCATCCGTGCAGACGGATTGTGATCTGGACCGCCATGATGAGTCATCAGGACGATCGGCAGATCCGACCACGCTGGCTGGCGACTGATGAGGTCCAGCAGCGGTTTAATGTCACTATTGCGCAACGCCTCATCGGCGATGATTGCCAGGCCAGCGCCCGAGCTCAACTCTTTGACCAGTTCGAACAAGTCATGGGCCACCGTTGCCAGGTAGCCGGCTTCATCGAGGATCCGCATAGCGATCTGACTGTCTCGACCTCTGGGCGCCAGAATGATTGCGCGCTCCGACAACAGTCCTGGAATACTCACAGGTCGTCATCCTCAAGCAGCGGTTTCTTGTCGCCAAAGTATGACGGCACCCCGCGCAGTACGCCTTGGAAGGCTTCAAGCGGCTTACCGATCTTCAGACCGTTGGCACTGATGCGGTATTCACGAATAGTGGACTCGTGAGTGCCCGTGCGCTTCTTGATGATGGATATCGCGCGACGCACCTGACCCAAAGCTTCGAAATAACGCAACAGAATAACGCTGTCGGCAAGGTAGGTAATGTCGACCGGTGAGCGCATGTCACCGACCAGCCCGTGTTGTGCAACGGTCATGAAGGTCGATGCGCCCTGGCGATTGAGGTAGAGCAGAAGCTCATGCATGTGCAAAACCAGTGCGCTCTCTTCCGGCATTGCCGCCTGATAACCATTGATGCTGTCGATGATCACGGTCTTTATCTGCTTGCGGTCCACTGCGCGCCTTACGCGGTGCGCAAACTCGCCAGGAGAAAGCTCAGCCGCATCGATCTGCTCGACCACCAGATTGCCGGTCTCCTGAAGCGCCCGCAGGTCAATCCCGAGCTTGAGCATGCGTTCGAACAGCAGGCCCATTTCTTCATCGAATATGAACAGCCCCACGCGCTCGCCACGTGCCACTGCCTGTGCCGCGAAAACCAGTGAAATAAGCGATTTACCGGTCCCGGCAGGGCCCAGAATCAGCGTGCTGGAGCCGCTTTCTATGCCGCCGCCCAGCAGGTCGTCCAGTTCTGTGATGCCGCTGCTGACCTGAGTGCGGGCGTAATTGGAGCGGTGTTCGGCCGCTACAAGACGTGGGAATACATGGATGCCGTTCTCGGCGATGGTGAAGTCGTGGAAACCGCCGCGGTATTTCTGGCCGCGGTATTTGACGATCTTCAACCGTCTGCGCTCGGCACCATAGGTGGGTGTCAGCGCTTCAAGACGGATAACCCCGTGGGCCACACTGTGTACGGTTTTATCCAGCGCTTCGGTGGTCAGGTCATCGAGCAGCAATACCGTCGCGTTATAACGCGTGAAGTAATGTTTGATGGCCAGAATCTGGCGTCTGTAGCGCAATGAACTTTGCGCCAGAAGACGAATTTCCGAGAGGCTGTCGATCACCACGCGAGAGGGTTTGACCCGCTCTACCACCTCGAATATCTGCCGCGTCGCTTCGCCCAGCTCCAGATCCGAGGAGTACAGCAGGCTTTGATGATGATCCGCATCAAGCAAGCTTTCAGGCGGCGTCAGCTCGAAAATATTGATCTGCTCGTCAAGCTCCCAGCCGTGTGAGGCAGCACCCGAGCGTAGCTCGCTTTCAGTCTCGGAAAGGGTGATGTACAGCGATATTTCACCCGCTGCTGCGCCTGCCTTCAGGAACTGCAGTGCCACGGTTGTCTTGCCGGTTCCGGGTTCTCCTTCAAGGAGAAAAACATGACTGCGTGAAAGACCACCCGCAAGGATGTCATCCAGACCTTCAATCCCGGTTGCCGCTTTTGACGTATTCAAGTATCGCCCTCTAATAACCCATATAGGTTTTGCTATCACTGATTACTGGACCTCCCGGCATTCTGACCGTTCACACTATTTAACGGTAGCGGGTACAGCGAATATATAAACGCGGCTGGCGGTCGGTCCGGCAAATGTCACTTAAGCCCGGTTACGATGATTGCGTCGCTGTTGTTATAGTCCAGCGCCTGAATACTCAACATGCCCTGAGGATCACATCGTGACCGATTATCAAAGTTTCCGGGTCGAGCTGGCTGACAGCATTGCTCACGTACAGATCAACCGGCCTGAAAAGCTCAACGCAATGAACGAGGCGTTCTGGACTGAAATAATCGGCATATTCGACTGGATTGAGCGCAATGACGAAGTGCGGGCAGTAATACTCAGCGGAGCGGGTAAACATTTTTCGTCGGGCATCGATCTGGCATTGCTGGCTTCTGTTGCCAACCAGATGGGCAAGGATCCAGGCCGTAATGCCCGGCTGTTGAGGCGCAAGATCCGTGATATGCAGGCTTCGTTCACTGCAGTGGCAAATTGCCGAAAGCCGGTTCTGGCTGCTATTCAGGGCTATTGCCTGGGTGGTGCCATAGACCTGATTTCGGCCTGTGACATGCGTTACGCCGCCGCCGACGCCCAGTTTGCCATTCGCGAGATCGACATGGGCATGGCAGCGGATGTAGGGACTCTGCAACGTCTGCCGCGAATCATCGGCGATGGCGTGCTGCGTGAGCTGGCTTATACCGGGCGTACCGTGGGAGCTGAAGAGGCGCAGAGGATCGGGCTGGTCAATCGCACCTTCGATGACCTGGAAGGTCTGTTGCAGGGCGTCTTCGCGGTGGCCCGGGAGATAGCCGGCAAATCACCCATTGCCATCGAAGGCACCAAGCAAATGATCAGCTACATGCGCGATCACCGAGTGGAGGACGGCCTGGAACACGTTGCCATCTGGAACGCAGCCATGCTGCAATCACCTGACCTGAAGCTGGCGATGGTTGCGCAGATGAACAAGCACAAGCCGGTCTTCGATAATTGATTCATGATAGAGCTCGAATCTGAGCAAAGGAGTTTTTCCATGGCGCACCCGGAGCGTTGGACAACTGCAGTTCTGGATGTCGAGGCCGATGGTGGTTTGGCTGTGGTCCAGAGTGATCAGGGGTTTTTGCTGGATACCAATGGGGCAATGTTCCCCAGAGGCTGGCTGGCGGGGCTGGATTTGCCAGTGCAGAGCGAGCACGGCATCGGCTATTTTGAGGGTGAGCCTGTCTACCTGCTGGTGCTTGAGCGCTCGGTTGCGGTCGAGGGCTGTTCGTGGCAAGGCTTGCGTCAGTTCATGCTGGAAGGCGATTTTGCGGTCTTCCAGATGCTCGGCTACGCCGCGCAAGTCAGTACGTGGGCCAGAGAACATCGCTTTTGCGGAGCCTGCGGTCGTGCGACGGTGCAGATCCGTGGAGAGCGGGCGATGTTCTGCGAGCACGACAACCTGCGTCTGTACCCGCGTATTTCCCCGAGCATGATCGTGCTGGTCACGCGGGGCGATGAAATACTGCTGGCCCGCTCACCACGGTTTGTCACCGGCATGTACAGCGCGCTGGCAGGGTTCGTAGAGCCGGGCGAGTCTGCCGAAGACTGCGTGCACCGCGAAGTGATGGAAGAAGTGCAGGTGCGCATCAAGAACCTGAAATACATGGGCAGCCAGTGCTGGCCGTTTCCGCACTCGATGATGCTTGGCTTCCATGCCGAATATGATAGCGGCGACATAGTGCCCCAGGCGGAAGAAATCGAGGACGCACGCTGGTTTCATATTGATGACTTGCCGCCGTTACCGGCCAACCGTTCTATCGCCCGCTATCTTATCGAGGCGTATCTGGCCGAACGCTCAGGCGCCCCCGAACCAGTGCTGCCAGGCTAGGCGCACGGTCAGGCCCAATACCACGGTGATGAACACAGGGCGGATGAATTTGGCACCGCCCTTGATTGCAGTGCCTGCGCCGAAGTAGGCACCCAGCATTACCGCAAGGCCCATGCTCAGGGCGATGATGTAGTCCACCTGGCCAGAAAATATGAATACCGAAAGCGCCACGGCATTGCTGACGAAATTCATGCTGCGTGCCACGCCGCTGGCCTTGACCAGATCCACCGGGTAGAGCAGCAGCGTGCTGACCGTCCAGAAGGCGCCGGTACCGGGCCCGGCAACACCGTCATAGAAGCCCAGCCCCAGCCCTTGTGGCAGTTGCCATTTCTTTTTGATCGGAGCATTGCTATCCAGTGGTGCCTTGGGCGTGCCGCCAAACAGCAAGTACAGCCCGCAACCGAACACAATGACCGGCAACATCTGGTTCAGCCATTCGGCTGGCAGGTAATGAGCAATGACCGCGCCGGCTGCGGCACCCACCGCAGTGCCGACCACTGCGTGTATCCACTGTCTGGGGTGAAACAGTTTGCGGCGATAGAACGTAAAACTGGCGGTTGCCGAACCGAACGTCGAACTGAGCTTGTTGGTGCCCAGCACCAGATGCGGTGGCAGACCGGCTGTCATCAGGGCGGGTGTAGTAAGCAGTCCGCCACCACCGGCGATGGCGTCTATAAAGCCCGCGATGAACGCAACGACAGCAAGAATGGCGAGGGTGGTCAGGTCGACGCTGAGTTCAAAAGGCATGGTGGCAAGCGTGCTTATAGGGGCGGCGGGAGGGGGCAGAATGGCTGCCTGAATGTGGCGCATTCTACCCCCTTGCCAAGCGTTGCAGGAAGTCAGATATCGCTGAGCGCGACCCAGCGCTGCTCGGCGGCGGCGAGGCGAATGGCAGTCGCCAGACGCTCGATCTGCCAGGCTTCTTCGAAGTCCGGACCACGGCTGCCCTTGCCGCATACTGCAAGAATGAGTGCCTGTACCTCAAGTGCCTTGAGTTCGTTGTAACCCAGCTGATGGCCCGGTGCCGGGCAGAATGCCGCGTAACCGGGTTGCGCAGGGCCTGCCAGAAGACGTTGAAAACCATCACGCCCAACTGCGCCAGTGCGGTAAATGCGCAGTTCGTTAAGGCGTTCCTGATCGAATGCCAGTGTGCCCTTGGTGCCGCTGATTTCGAAACTCAGGTGGTTTTTGTAGCCGTGTTTCAGCCAACTGCTACTGAAGGTTCCGCGCGCACCATTGGCAAAACGCAGCAGTGCGTGGGTCTGGTCATCCACTGCGATGCTGCGCATTTCCTGGCTTCCGTTACTCGCAGGGCGTTGGCGGTGTACGGTGCTGGAGTCAGCGCAGACCGCTTCTACATCGCCCAGCAAATGGCGAGCCATCGCCAGCAAGTGGCTGCCCAGATCGGCCAGCGCGCCGCCCGCATGCGCCGCTTCGCAACGCCACGACCAAGGGGACGACGGGTTGCCCATGAAGTCCTCGCTGAACTCACCCTGAAAACTGACGATATCGCCCAGTTCGCCATTTCCCTGGCAAGGCCGATCATAGGGTTGTGCTGGTAGTTGTAGCCAACCTGAGTAACAACCCCGGCGGCCTTGGCGCTACGGCGCATGTCGTCGGCCTGGGCGAGGCTCACCGCCAGCGGTTTTTCGCAATACACTGCCTTGCCTGCGGCGATGGCGGCCATGGCCATGGGGAAATGCAGATGATTGGGCGTTGTGATCGCCACGATCTGCACCTGCGGATCACTGATCAGGTGCTGCCAGTCAGCGTGGCTGTGATCGAAGCCCCAGGCGCTAGCGCACTGCTCGGCCCTGACGCTGTCCGCATCCGCCAGGGCGGTCAGTCGAATGCGTGCCGGCAGATCAAGGGCGGCATTGGCATTGCCGAAGGCCAGGGCGTGGCACGGCCCATGAAACCGGTGCCGATCAGCCCGATGCCCAGTTGCGCCAGCGACGTAGAAGGGTTTTCCCGCATGACATTCTCCAGAGAGGATTGTTGTTATGCGGAAAATATATTCCATAAATATAAAATATGGAAAATTAATTCATTTTTCAGCGTGGCATTCAGTTCCAGACATCAGGATAAAAATCCGCCGTCGACATTAAGCGCAACGCCGGTGGTGTAACTGGACGCTGCGCTCGCCAGATACAAGACCGCGCCAGCCATTTCGCTGGGAGCTGCGACGCGTTTCAGCGGAATCTGCGCCAGGGCCATATTGAGAATCGCATCGTTCTTGACCAGCGCCGATGCAAATCGGGTATCTGTGAGGCCGGGCAGCAAAGCGTTGCAGCGAATTCCGAACTCGGCGCATTCTTTGGCGAACACCTTGGTCATGTTGACCACCGCCGCTTTGGTCATTGAATAGACACCTTGATAGGCACCTGGCGACACCGCATTGATGGATGCAACATTGATAATGCTGCCACCGCCGCCTTCGCGCATCAGCTTGCCGGCTTCCACCGACATGAAGAAATAGCCGCGAATGTTAACGTCGATGGTCTTTTGAAACGCGCTGAGGTCGGTGTCCAGCACATTGCAGAACTGCGGGTTGGTGGCTGCGTTGTTGACCAGTATATCCAGGCGCCCGAATTGCTCGCGAATCTGGGCGAAAACGCTGGTTATCTGCTCCATCTCGCCAATATGGCAGGCAATGGCTGTGGCCTTGCCGCCCTCGCTGATGATGGCGTCGGCAACCGCCTGACACCCGTCGAGCTTGCGGCTCGACACAACAACGTGCGCGCCCTGTTGAGCGAGCAGCCTGGCAATGGCTTCACCGATTCCCCGGCTCGCACCTGAAACAAAAGCAACCTTGCCATCAAGGTCGAAAAGCTGGGTTCTGGACATGTCGTTTCCTTGTCTTGGCGTTGGCGGTCAAAGGCTGGATTTGGTGATTACATTCAGGCTCATCTGCTCCAGCAGCCTGTTCATGTCAATGAACCGGGCAAAGCGTTTGTCCTGAGTCTGTCCATGGAAAAAACGGTAGTAAATCTGTTGCACGATACCGGCCAGACGAAACAGGCCGTAGGTGTAGTAGAAGTCGAAATTGTCGATACGGATGCCCGAACGTTCGGCGTAATAGTCGACGAACGCCTGGCGCGTCAGCATGCCGGGGGCATTGCTCGGCTGGCGACGTGTCAACTGAACCGGCAGCGGGTCGTCAGCCTGGACCCAGTAGGCGAGGGTATTGCCCAGGTCCATCAGCGGATCACCGAGCGTGGTCAGTTCCCAGTCCAGCACGCCGATGATGTTCATCGGGTTCTCCGGATCCAGGATCACATTGTCGAAGCGGTAGTCGTTATGCACGATGCTGGAGGTGGGCGAGTCGGTAGGCATTTTGTCTGCCAGCCACGCCTGGACCTGCTCCCATGCCGGAGCATCCGGGGTTCGCGCTTTTTCATAACGCTCCGACCAGCCCGAAATCTGCCGTTGCACGTAACCCTGGGGTTTGCCCAGATCACCCAGGCCGCACGCCTGGTAATCAACGCGGTGCAAGTCCACCAGTTTGTTGATGAAGCTTTTGCACAGGTCTTCAGTCTGTCGTGCATCCAGCGCCAATTCGGGTGGCAGGTCAGAGCGCAGGATGATCCCCTTGACGCGCTGCATCACGTAAAACTCCGAGCCGATCACCGACTCATCCGTACAGTGCAGGTACGCTTGCGGGCAATAGGGGAAGGCATTTCTGAGCTGATTGAGAATGCGGTATTCACGACCCATGTCATTTGCCGATCGCGCCTTGTGTCCGAACGGTGGGCGCCGCAGCACCAACTCGCGCTCTGGGTACTGAATCAGATACGTCAGGTTCGATGCGCCACCGGGGAACTGACTGATCGCCGGGGTGCCATGCAGATCCGCCAGATGCGCCTTCAGGTACGGATCTATCAGGGAGGCGTCCAGTTCTTCGCCGCTGCGGATCCCGGTGGACTGGTCAGTCAGTGCCATACGTATACCTTGTGTTTATTATGGTCAGCTTAAACTATTGACTAATCTAATGATCGTCTGAACCACGAGCAAGCTCGCGGCAGCGTTATAGACTAGCGTGTTGCCGGGCAATCAGCGGCTCTGATTGCTGCCTTATACAGAACGGCACAGACAAAAAAACCGAAGCCGGCGGGGCTTCGGTTTTTTTGGTGCAGCTTGCAAAGCGTCAGGTGTTTACACCGGGAACAGTTCGCTGAGCTTCATGGCCAGCATCATGTCGCCTTCGGCGCGCAGCTTGCCGCCCATGAATGCCTGCATACCATCGGTCTCGCCGCTGACAATGCCCTTGAGGGTTTCGCTGTCCATGACCAGGGTCACGTTGGCGTCCGGGTTTTCGCCTTCCTGCAATTCGCAGGTGCTGTCCTTGACGATCAGGGCGTAGTGCTTGTCTTCGTCGGTAATATGGAAACCGAAGACCAGGTCCAGACCGGCAGCAGCAGCCGGGTTGAACTTGTTCTTCATGGTTTGTACGGCGTCTGCTACTGAGGTCATGTCTTGATCCTTTTGTGGTGAGTACTTGCGTCCGCAAGGACGCGATTGGCCGGGCTCAGCGATAGGTAATGAGCGCCGGCGTCTTCAGCAGTTGCAAGTGTGTGTAACCGTTGAAGGAAGCCAGGGTAACGTCGTTGCCTTTGAATTTGAGCTGATGCAGCGAAGTGTTGACGATATGCCAGTGCAGCTCCAGTGCCTTTGCTGCAGGCATTCCGGTAACGAGGTGGAGCAGGGCAGTAATGGTGCCGCCGGAGGTGAACACGGCAATATGCTCATGCGGACCTGCGTCCTGAAGAATTCTGTCCAGGCCTGCCTTGACGCGGTCTACGAAACCTTGCCAGCTTTGCAGCCCCGGCGTGTCGTGCTCGCCACTCAGCCAGCGTTTGGTAATCAGGTTGAACAACCGATGAAACCCTGCGGGGTTGCCGGCGACGTCACGCAGAATATCCAGTGCTTGCGGTTCATCGACAAGCATCGCCGGTATCAACGCCCTGATCACGCCTTCAGCGTCGAATTCATCGAAGGCGCTGTCGAGCTGTACGGGAGGCGTTTCAATACCTGCTTCTGTGTACTGGCCCAGCACATGCTGTGCCGTGTCTTTCTGGCGCAGGAGCTCACCCGATACACACCGGTCAAAGGTCATGCCCGACTGCGCGAGGTGAGCACCCAGCACTTGTGACTGACGAATGCCCGTGGGCGACAGGACGTCGTAATTGTCTGCACCAAATGAGGCCTGGCCATGTCGTATCAGATAGATGCTGCCCACGTCCGTGTTGTCTCGGTACGTTGAAGGTGGGTCGAGGTTATGAGGGATGCCGGGCGACTGTCAATGAAAAAACATACGCTCGTTTGAAATCATCGTTTTAATGGTTTGTAACGGCTCGATAGCTGGTGCGTCGCACGGGGCGTCGGTATGCTGCATTTATTGCGGCCCTTGATTGGTAAGGGCCTGACGCAAATGAGGGATATTCGTGGATTTCGTTGTCGATTACGCAAGTTTTCTGGCCAAAACCGTGACGCTGGTGATCGCCATCGTGGTGGTGCTGGTTGCCATTGCGTCCATGCGTGGCAAGGGGCGTCGCAAAACGGCCGGGCAACTGCAGGTCACCCGGCTCAATGATTTCTATAAAGGCCTGCGTGAGCGGCTCGAGCAATCCTTGCTCGACAAAGAGCGCCTCAAGACGTTGCGCAAGGAGCAGGGCAAGGCCCTGAAAAAAGAAAAAAAGCAGGCCGAGCCAAAATCCCGTGTCTATGTGCTGGATTTCGACGGTGACATCAAGGCCTCGGCTACTGAAAGCATGCGTCATGAAATTACCGCTCTGCTGACGCTGGCCACCGACAAGGACGAAGTGGTCCTGCGTCTGGAAAGCGGTGGGGGCATGGTGCACAGCTATGGTCTGGCGTCCTCGCAACTGGCACGCATTCGGCAGGCCGGTATTCCACTGACCGTATGCATCGACAAGGTTGCGGCCAGTGGCGGGTACATGATGGCCTGCATCGGCAACAAGATCATCAGCGCACCCTTCGCCATCCTCGGGTCCATCGGCGTCGTGGCGCAGTTGCCGAACGTCAATCGCTTGCTGAAGAAGCACGACATCGATTTTGAAGTGCTGACCGCAGGCGAATACAAACGCACCCTGACGGTGTTTGGCGAAAACACCGAGAAGGGTCGCGAGAAATTCCAGCAGGACCTGGACATCACCCACGACCTGTTCAAGAACTTCGTTTCCAGCTACCGCCCGCAGTTGTCCATCGACGAAGTGGCGACGGGTGAGGTATGGCTAGGCATGGCAGCGGTCGACAAACTGCTGGTCGACGAACTCAAGACCAGCGACGAGTACCTGGCCGAGCGCGCCAAGGATGCAGACGTGTTCCACCTGCACTACGTGCAACGCAAGAGCCTGCAAGAGCGCATGGGTATGGCTGCAGCCACCTCGGCGGATCAACTGGCCACCAAGTGGTGGGGACGTTTGACTCAGCAGCGGTTCTGGTAGGCATTGTTTAGGGGGGTAACGACTTGCGCCAATGCTCCGGTGTGAGCGATAACCTCAACTATCGTGCGGCGCTCTGCGTCGCACATCAAGATCGGACGCAGAGCGTCCAGAGCCGCGTTCACACGCTGGAGCGTGCGGAACGATAATCTCCAACTATCGTGCGACGCTCCGCGTCGTCATGCTGTCTCGTGACGCTCTGCGTCACAATTGGGCTGCCGCGCAACGTCATGCCTTGCCCGTAATCACGGCACATAAACCAAAGCGCTTTTTATCATGATGGCACTGGCGACGCAGAGTGCAACGTTAGTGACAGGGCGAAGGAACCCGACGAAGTCGGGCCGGAAACAGGAGCAAGGAGTTTGCTTACTTTAGTCCCTCAAAGTAAGGCGTCGTAGGGCGCAAAAGTGACCTGAGTCGAACGCAATCCACCTGATCTCGCAGGACGACCGTGTGACGCACAGCGTCACGAAAGGCATTACCACGCGGAGCGTGGGAACGATAACCTGAGCCGAACGCCAATCACCTGACACCACAGAACCACGAACTGCATGCCTACGCGGAGCGCAGGCACGATAGTCATCTCAAGTGAGCAAAGGGACGATGGAGCAGGTCGCCTGAATCAGCGGCGCCGGAACAGCGGCAGCGGCTCGTCGGTTGCAGCCTGATAGGTCACCGAAAAGTCCTTGAGGCCTTCCAGCGCCTCGTACGGGTCCTTGTCGGCACGCACTGCAAAGGCGTCGAAGCCACAGCGGCGCATGTAGAACAACTGATCGCGCAACACGTCGCCGATGGCACGCAATTCGCCCTTGTAGCCAAAGCGATCACGCAACAGGCGCGCGTTCGAGAAGCTACGACCGTCAGTGAAAGCCGGAAAGTTCAGGGCTATGACCTGAAATTGGTCCACATCTGCGCCAATCTCTTCGGCTTCTTCATCACTGTCCAGCCATACGCCCAAACCGCCATCGCGTGCCTTCAATGCATGCGCGTGTTCGCGCCACAGTGCCAGCGGCACGATCAGGTCGTCGCAGTTCGACAGGCTGTCAAAGGTGGTTTCCTTCGGCAACAAGTGCCAGGTTTCATCAATGACTTCGTTGTTCTTAATGATTCGCTGCATAGACGCGCTCCTTGAAAGGGTCAATGCCAATACGTTGGTAGGTGTCGATAAAGCGCTCGTCTTCGGTACGTTTTTCAACGTAGACATCGATCAGCTTCTCGATCACGTCCGGCATCGCCTCCTGGGCAAAGGAAGGGCCGAGGATCTTGCCGAGGCTCGCATCACGGCTGGCACTGCCGCCGAGTGAGACCTGATAGAACTCTTCACCTTTCTTGTCCACGCCCAGCACGCCGATATGGCCGACGTGGTGGTGGCCGCAAGCATTCATGCAGCCGGAAATATTCAGGTCCAGCTCGCCGATATCGAACAGGTAGTCCAGATCGTCGAAGCGGCGCTGGATGGATTCTGCAATCGGAATCGACTTGGCGTTGGCCAGCGAGCAGAAATCACCGCCAGGGCAGCAGATGATGTCGGTCAGAAGACCAATGTTCGGTGTGGCAAAACCATTGTCGCGCAGCTCGTTCCACAGGGTGAACAGCTCGGCCTGCTCGACGTCGGCCAGGATGATGTTCTGCTCGTGGGAAGTGCGCAGTTGACCAAAGCTGTAACGATCAGCCAGATCGGCGATGGCGTCCAGCTGCTTGTCGGTCACGTCGCCCGGCGCAACGCCGGTGGGCTTGAGCGACAGGGTCACAGCAATGTAGCCAGGCTTTTTGTGGGCCAGCACATTGCGTTGACGCCAGCGAGCGAAACCTGGGTGTTGAGCGTCCAGTGCTGCCAGTTCGGCGTGCTGGTCGCTGAGAGCCTTGTATTGCGGGTCGACGAAGTGCCGGGAAACGCGCTGCACTTCGGCTTCGGTCAGGGTGGTCTGGCCACCACGCAAGTGCGCCATTTCGGCGTCGACCTTGGCGGCGAACACCTCAGGCGTCAGTGCCTTGACCAGAATCTTGATCCGCGCCTTGTACTTGTTATCGCGACGGCCATAACGGTTGTAGACCCGCAGGATGGCGTCGAGGTAACTCAGCAGGTCCTGCCACGGCAGGAACTCGTTGATGAAGGCACCTACAACCGGCGTACGGCCAAGGCCGCCACCCACCAGGACACGAAAGCCCAGCTCGCCGGCTTCGTTGCACAACGGCTCAAGACCGATGTCATGTACTTCGATGGCGGCGCGATCACTGGTCGAACCGTTGATTGCGATCTTGAACTTGCGCGGCAGGTAGGCGAACTCCGGGTGGAACGTGGTCCACTGGCGGACGATTTCGCACCATGGGCGTGGGTCCACCAGTTCGTCTGCAGCAACACCGGCAAACTGGTCGGTGGTCACGTTGCGCAGGCAGTTGCCGCTGGTCTGGATCGCGTGCATCTGCACGGTCGCCAGTTCAGCGAGAATATCCGGTACATCTTCAAGCGCAGGCCAGTTGAACTGTACGTTCTGGCGAGTACTGATGTGCGCGTAGCCCTTGTCGTAGTCACGGGCAATTTTGGCCATCATGCGCGCCTGACGCGAGGTCAGCTGGCCGTATGGAACCGCCACACGCAACATCGGCGCAAAGCGCTGCACATAAAGACCGTTTTGCAGGCGCAACGGTCGAAACTCTTCTTCGCTCAGTTCCCCGGCAAGGTAGCGTCGGGTCTGATCCCGGAACTGCTTTACGCGGTCCTCGATGATCTTCTGATCGTAATCGTCGTATACGTACATATAGGTCCTGTTCTCAGGCTTCGTCATGAAGCAGGGCAGTTGCGTCAGTCCGGGCACACGCCCGTCACTTGCGGTAGCCTGCTCCATCTGGTCAATTCTGCGCGCACGGCCGCGCACTCCGTCGGGAGCGAAGGCGACGATAGCAGTTTGCAGATATCGATAAAAGTGATGTTTATATATATGCAAATCACTAAAAGCGATAAGCAAAAAGGCGTTCGGTCATATCCCTGCTTGCCGTGTGGGCAAGACTCGACTTAACTGTGAATTGACCGATGCCGAATGAGTGTCGTAACCCTTCCTTTCTTATGCAATCACCCATAAGACCGACAAGAGGCGATGCGATGAGCAAGCACCCGAAAGTAACCAAGCCGGGCAGATCCGTGGACGCCTGGGCCATTCTATTCATTGTCGTACTGGCCGTGGGCGCCGCGATGTTCTGGGCCAGCAGCCAGTGACAGGCTGAACAAAGAATTTGCCGGAGTCTCCAGAACCTTGCTGTAGCAGCCGACAACTCGCGTGTAGCGATAAATTCCTGCTACCTCAAGGTTCGTTGATATGAAGGCGCTATTTGTTGGCTGGCTAATGCTATTCGGCTTTTGGTGGGCCGGATCCGCATGTGCCGCCTCGGTGGTATTTCTGAGTCCCGGTACAGAAACCGATGGCTATTGGCAGAGCCATGCCCGGGTGATGCAGACGGCCGCCGATACCACCGGTATGTCACTCAAAATTCTCTATACCGATCGCGACACCCGCAAGTTGCTGGCCATGGCGCGCGATACGCTGCAAGGGTATGTGCGTCCGGACTACCTGATGTTTTCCAATGAGCTGAATGTCGCCCCTGAAATCCTGCGTATGTCTACAGGCAGCGGGGTCAAGCTGTTCGCCGTCAACAATACACTGACGGCGGATCAGATTCGTATTCTGGGTGATCTGCCGTCGCGCTATCCGGATTTCATTGGCAGCCTGGTCGGCAACGACGAGCAGGGTGGTTACCTGACGGCGAAAAGGCTTATCAGCCTTGCTCACCCGGTCATGGAAGGGCAGGAGGTTGAAATGCTCGCGTTCTCGGGCACCAACACCACGCCTGTGTCCCTGTTGCGTGAAAAAGGCATGCTGCGCGCCTTGTCAGAGCACCCGGAGGTGCATTTGCGGCAAATTGCGCTGGGAGGATGGCGTCGGGATCGCGCACTCGAGCAGGCGCGCGTGTTGTTCAAACGCTACCCGCAGACACGCCTGGTATGGGCTGCCAATGAGCAAATGGCGTTCGGTGCGATGGATGCATTGCGGGAAAAAGGCGGCAAACCGGGTGAAGATGTGTTGTTCAGTGCCATTAATGGCACCTCGCTTTCATTGCAGGCCCAGCTCAATGGCAACCTGAGCGTGGTTGCTACCGGGCATTTCACCCTGGGCGGATGGGCAATCATCCTGTTGCACCGCTATGACACTGCCCAGCGGCAAGCCCGGCAACAGGTCGGCGCGCGCACTATCGATGTACTGCACCTGGTCGAGCCGAAGGACACGCAGCGCTTTCTGAACGCAACCCGCGAGGAGCGCTACCGGCTTGATATTCAGGCATTCAACGTGGGGGCTTTTGGCGCGGACTCACCGTTTTCCCTGAAAAACATGTTGCCGCCTGATCGCCCAGGCGGCAAGTAGCCGGGTCAGTGCTTACTCGTCATAACCCAGGTTCGGTGCCAGCCAGCGCTCGGTGACGCTCAGATCCTGGCCTTTGCGGGCGGTGTAGCTTTCGACCTGATCCTTATCCACCTTGCCTACCGCAAAGTACTGCGCCTGAGGATGGGCAAAATACCAGCCGCTGACGGCCGCAGCCGGGAACATTGCGTAGTGCTCGGTCAGGAACACGCCGCTTTTGCCGGGCGTATGTTCGGGTGTGCCTTCCGGCAGTGGATCGAGCAGGGCGAACAGGGTGCCTTTTTCGGTGTGATCCGGGCAGGCCGGGTAGCCGGGAGCCGGACGAATGCCCATGTATTGCTCCTTGATCAACGCCTCGTTGTCCAGCGCCTCGTCTTTCGCGTAACCCCAGTATTCCTTGCGCACCTGCTGGTGCAGCCATTCGGCACAGGCCTCGGCCAGACGGTCGGCGAGCGCCTTGACCATGATCGAATTGTAGTCGTCGCCCTTGTCCTGATACGCCTTGGCAACTTCTTCGGCACCAATGCCGGCTGTGGTGATGAAGCCACCGATGTAGTCGGTCAGGCCACTGTCTTTCGGCGCGACGAAGTCGGCCAGCGAGAAATTCGGCTTGCCGTCAGGCTTTATGGTCTGTTGGCGCAGGTGATGCAGCTTCGCCTGCGGCTTGCCGTCGTCGCCATAGACTTCCAGATCATCATCGTTGACCTGATTGGCTGGCCAGAAGCCGAATACTGCACGGGCGCTGATCAGTTTCTCGTCGATCAGCTTGCGCAGCATCTGAGTGGCGTCCGCATACAGCGCGGTGGCCGCTTCACCGACCACTTCGTCAGTCAGGATGCGCGGGTATTTACCGGCCAGGTCCCAGGAAATGAAGAACGGTGTCCAGTCGATGTACTCGGCCAGCACGTTAAGGTCGATATCCTGCAGGACCCGGGTGCCGGTGAAGGTCGGTTGGGCAGGGGTATAGTTTTCCCAGTCGAATTGCGGCTTTTTCGCCACCGCCGCGCCATAGCTCAAGCGCTCGGTGCGCGCACTGCGTGCCGAGGTACGCTCACGTACTTCGACGTATTCCAGGCGGGTCTTTTCGATGAAGGCCGGTTTCAGTTCTTTCGACAGTAACTGGGTCGCCACGCCCACCGCACGTGAAGCGTCGGTGACGTAGATGACTGCATCATTGCTGTATTTAGGCTCGATCTTGACCGCAGTGTGGGCTTTGGAGGTGGTCGCGCCACCGATCATCAAGGGCAGATGGAAGTCCTGGCGCTGCATTTCCCGGGCAACATGGACCATTTCGTCCAGTGACGGCGTGATCAGGCCTGACAGACCAATGATGTCGCACTTTTCATCGCGCGCCACCTGGAGAATTTTCTCGGCAGGCACCATCACCCCGAGATCGACGATGTCGTAGCCGTTACAGCCCAGCACCACGCCGACGATGTTCTTGCCAATGTCATGGACGTCGCCCTTGACCGTGGCCATGAGGATCTTGCCCTTGGCCTCTGGCTTGTCGCCTTTTTCCAGCTCGATGAACGGGATCAGGTGTGCAACTGCCTGTTTCATGACCCGTGCGGACTTCACCACCTGAGGCAGGAACATCTTGCCTGCGCCAAACAGGTCACCGACCACGTTCATGCCCGCCATCAATGGGCCTTCAATCACTTCGATGGGGCGGGTGAATGCCAGACGCGACTCTTCGGTGTCCTGCACGATATGAATGGTGATGCCCTTGACCAGCGCATGCTCCAGCCGTTGATTGACCGGCCAGCTGCGCCATTCCTCGGTTTCCGCTTCCTTGACGCTGCCATCACCCTTGAACTTGTCGGCAATTGCCAGCAGTGCGTCGGTGCCTTCGGCGTTACGGTTGAGCACCACGTCTTCGACGCAGTCACGCAGTTCAGCAGGGATCTGGTCGTAGATTTCCAGCTGGCCGGCGTTGACGATGCCCATGCTCAGGCCGTTGCGGATCGCATGCAGCAGGAACACCGAGTGAATCGCCTCGCGCACCGGGTTGTTGCCGCGGAACGAGAACGACACGTTGGACACGCCACCCGAGGTCAACGCATACGGCAGCTCGTCACGGATGTAGGCGCAGGCGTTGATGAAGTCCACGGCATAGTTGTTGTGCTCTTCAATACCGGTAGCGATGGCGAAGATGTTCGGGTCGAAGATAATGTCTTCCGGCGGGAAGCCCACTTCGTTGACCAGAATGTCGTAGGAGCGCTTGCAGATTTCCTTCTTGCGCGCCTCGGTGTCGGCCTGCCCCTGTTCATCGAAGGCCATGACCACCACGGCTGCACCATAGCGCTTGCACAGGCGGGCGTGATGAATGAACTGCTCGACGCCTTCCTTCATGCTGATGGAGTTGACGATGCCCTTGCCCTGGATGCATTTGAGGCCGGCCTCGATCACTTCCCACTTGGACGAGTCGATCATGATCGGTACGCGGTAAATGTCCGGCTCGCCTGCGATCAGGTTGAGGAAGGTCACCATGGCCTTCTTCGAGTCGAGCATCCCTTCGTCCATGTTGATATCGATCACCTGGGCACCGGCCTCGACCTGCTGCAGGGCGACCTCCAGCGCTTCGGTGTAATTGTCTTCACGGATCAGGCGGGCGAAGCGGGCAGAGCCGGTGATATTGGTACGCTCGCCGACGTTGACGAACAGCGACTGGCGATCGATGGTGAAAGGCTCAAGGCCCGACAGACGGCAGGCTTTTGGAATGTCCGGAATTTTGCGTGGCGCGTAGCCCGAGACTGCCTCGGCAATCGCCTTGATGTGCGCCGGGGTGGTGCCGCAGCAGCCGCCGACAATGTTCAGGAAACCGCTCTGGGCGAACTCTTCGATGATCTTCGCCGTCTGGCTCGGCAGTTCGTCGTATTCGCCAAAGGCGTTGGGCAGACCGGCGTTGGGGTGCGCAGATACATGGGTGTTGGCCTTGTTGGCCAGCTCTTGCAGGTAAGGGCGCAGCTCGCTGGCACCCAGCGCGCAGTTCAGACCGACCGAGATCGGCTTGGCGTGGCTGATCGAGTTCCAGAAGGCTTCTGTGGTCTGTCCCGACAGGGTACGTCCCGAAGCGTCGGTGATGGTCCCGGAAATCATGATCGGCAGTTCAAAACCCACTTCTTCGAACACGCCCTGCACGGCAAAGATCGCCGCCTTGGCGTTAAGTGTGTCGAAAATGGTTTCGATCAGGATCAGGTCGGCACCGCCCTCGATCAGCCCCTTGGTGGCTTCGCTGTAGTTCTCGACCAACTCGTCGAACGTGACGTTGCGATAGCCAGGGTTGTTGACGTCCGGCGACAGCGAGCAGGTGCGGCTGGTAGGGCCCAGCACGCCCGCCACGAAGCGCGGCTTGTCCGGCGTTTCAAGGGTTTTGGCGTCCGCGACCTTGCGTGCCAGGCGCGCGCCTTCCACGTTCAGTTCGTAGACGATCGACTCCATGCCATAGTCGGCCTGGGAGACCTGAGTGGCGTTGAAGGTATTGGTTTCGAGAATGTCGGCACCGGCATCCAGATAAGCCTTCTCAATGGCGCCGATCACGTCAGGCCGGGTCAGGATCAACAGGTCGTTGTTGCCCTTGACATCGCTTGGCCAATCGGCGAAACGCTTGCCCCGATAGTCCTGCTCTTCAAGCCTGTAGCTCTGAATCATGGTGCCCATGCCGCCATCGAGGATCAGAATCCTCTGTTTCAGAGCAGTGAGAAAGGCTTGATGGCGGGCGCTGCGGTCAGACATGGGGGCTACCTTGAGAAGGTCGATACTTTAAAGAACGGGATGATAGCAAACCGGAACGGTTTTGGTGGTGCTGCGGCTTTTGCATGAAAATCATTCATGTTGGAGGCAATGACGGCCTAGTAGAATTGTGCCATTTTTAATGACAGAGCCTACGGGATATGCCGCACCGTTTGTTGGCAAGCATCGCCTTGCTTTTTATCTGCTGTGCTGCACAGGCCCAGACACCCTCAGCCACACCCGCAAGCCCGGCTATTTCCTACGTAAAGGATATTCAGCCGATCCTTACCGAGAAATGCGTTGCCTGCCATGCCTGCAACGACGCTCCCTGCCAGTTGAACCTGGGCAGCGGGGAAGGCGTGAGCCGTGGTGCCAGCAAGATCCCGGTTTACCAGGGCGAGCGCAGTGAGGCGGTAGCGCCGACCCGACTGTTTTATGATGCGCGTGATACCGAGGCGTGGCGCGGCAAGGGTTTTTACTCTGTGCTGGAGGCCCAGGGCAGTCAGGCAGCCCTGATGGCGCGCATGCTCGATCTGGGGCGCAGCGCGCCGTTGCCAGCCAACAGCAAAATTCCGGACGAGATCGCACTGGGCATCAATCGCGAAAATGTCTGCCCGCTGCCCGGCGAATTCAACGCCTATGCCGCAGCTCATGCGCAACAAGGCATGCCACTGGCGGTGGCTGGCCTGACCGATGCCGAATACCAGACACTGCAGCGCTGGCTGGCTGCCGGTTCGCCGGTGGAGCAGCAGACCATTACCCCGAGTGTCACGGAAACGGCGCAGATCAATGCCTGGGAGGCGCAGCTCAACCAGCCTGGCGCGAATCAGGCGCTGGTCGGTCGCTGGCTGTTTGAGCACCTGTTTCTGGCACATATCTATTTCGAGGGCGGCGAAGCGGGGCACTTCTTTCAGTGGGTGCGCTCGCGAACCCCAAGCGGCAAGCCTGTGGACCTGATCGCTACTCGTCGCCCCGACGATGATCCGGGCAGTGACTTCTATTATCGATTGATCCCTGTGCAGGGCGTGATCGTTCACAAGACCCACATTACCTATGCCATGAGCCCGCAGAAACTGACGCGGGTCAGGCAGTTGTTCTATGGTAACGACTGGAAGGTCAACGCACTGCCTGGCTATGGCCCTGGCCATCGGGCCAATCCGTTTCTGACCTTTGAAGCCATCCCGGCAGCGTCGCGCTATCAGTTCATGCTCGACAATGCCGAGTATTTCGTCCGCACCTTCATTCGCGGACCGGTTTGTCGCGGGCAAATCGCGACCGATGTGATTCGCGATCAGTTCTGGGTGCTGTTTCAGGACCCTGAGCACGACCACTACATCACCGATGCGGCTTATCGCGGGCAGGCCACGCCTTTACTGGCCATGCCGGGGCAGAACGATGATGTCGGCAGCGTGCTCAGCCTGTGGCTGTCGTACCGGGACCGGCGTAATCAATATGAAGACATGCGCCGCGACAGTTACGCGAAAATGCCGGCACCGGGGTGGAGCACGCTGTGGGCTGGCAACGACAATGCCTTGCTGACCGTTTTCCGTCATTTCGACAGCGCTTCGGTCAATAAAGGCCTGATTGGCGACGTGCCGCACTCCATGTGGTTGTTCGACTTCCCGTTGCTGGAGCGTACCTATTACCAGTTGGCGGTGAACTTCGATGTCTATGGCAATGTTTCACATCAGGCACAGACCCGGCTGTATTTCGATTTGATCCGCAACGGTGCCGAGATCAACTTCCTGCGCCTGATGCCCGCCGATCGCCGGGAAGACATACTCAGCGATCTTTATCAGGATGGCGGCAAGATCAAGATGTGGCTGGATTACCAGAAGATCGATGACGATACGCCAACCGGTATCAAACTCGATGAAAAGGCCCCGCAGCGTGACTTTGCGTTCAAGCTGATCGAGCGTTCCGGCAGCCTGAATGCCGCGCCTGATCCAATCAACCGCTGTAGCGGGGCGTATTGTTCTCGGCCGAACCTCGACAGCAGTTTTGCCCAGGCGGAACAGGCACTGAGCCGTTTGACCTCACGCCCGGCGGCGGGCCTGAAAGTCATCGATCAATTGCCGGAAGCAAGCATGCTGCGCATCGAGGGCAGCGACGGCAAACGCATGATCTACAGCATGCTGCGCAACCGTGCACACAGTAACGTCGCGTTTCTGCTGGGCGAGTCCTATCGCTATATACCTGGGCTGGACACACTGACCGTCTACCCGGGCGTGCTCAGCAGTTATCCGAATTTCATCTTCAATATTCCGGTCGCACAGGTGCCGGCCTTTGTCGATGCCATGCAGCAGAGCAAGGATCAGGCGAGTTTCGAACAAATCGTCCAGCGTTGGGGCATCCGTCGTACTCATCCACTGTTCTGGAGTTACTTCCACGATCTGAATCGCTACGTTCAGGAAACTGAACCACGCGAAGCGGGTGTGCTGGACATGAATCGCTACGAGAACCTCTGAAAAACCGGGGCTTCACGCCGCAGGCCCTTGTGTAACATGGCCTGCGGCCATCTTTACTTCCTGAACGAAATGTATCTCGCGCGATCTTTTTTCCAAAAAGGTGGTCCGAAATGGTGCGCGTCATAGGCCGGTTTATCAAACGACCCATGATTGAAAGTCAGGCAGTAGAGGTTTTTTGTGATGTTGATTTCAGTTCAGGCGCTACGGGCGTTCGCAGCGTGGGTCGTGGTGTGTCATCACTTCATGCAGATTTTTTTCGATTTCAAGGCCAGCGGCCCGGTGGGACAGTTCTTTGTGTCGAAGGGCGCGGTCGGCGTTGATATCTTCTTTGTCATCAGTGGTCTGGTTATCTTTTTGTCGACGCAGAACAGCGATATTCCTGCACGGCGCTTCATTCTGCATCGTCTGATTCGAATTGTTCCGGCCTATTGGCTGTATACCGCCGCCATGGCGTTGTTGTTGCTGATTGCAGCACCGATGCTCCCGCATCAGGTCATCGGCTGGCAGAACTTCCTCTTGTCACTGGTATTCATTCCTTCCGAAAACCCCGGTGGTTATGGCCTTTACCCGACGCTTAACGTCGGCTGGACGCTCAACTATGAGATGTTTTTCTACCTGCTGTTCTCGGTGGTATTCCTCTTTCAACAGCGTCACCGGCCGCTGATCATTGCCGCAGCGCTGTTTGCGGTCAGTGAGGTTCTGGCCCGCACCGGGCTGATCAGCCGCTTCTATGGCAACGACATTATTTACGAATTCCTGCTGGGTATCGGCATCGGCATCCTCTATCGCCGTGGCTGGATCAAACAGGCGCTATGGCTGCCGCTGGCGAGTATTGCGGTAGGGCTGTATGCGATCAATCACCTGACCAATGAGCAGCGTCTGCTCAACTGGGGACTGCCGAGTGCCTTGATCGTGCTGTCGTGCATCTCGCTGGAACCGTATTTCCAGGGCAACAGGTTGCTCAAGGTACTGGGAGATTGCTCGTACTCGGTCTACCTGCTGCATGTCTTGGTGCTGTACGGCGGGTTGCTGATGGCGCAGCGCTTTGGCCTCAGTCCTTATGTGGTGTTCGCGTTCTGCGTGCCGATTATCGCCATCGGTGCCTGGGTCAGTTATGAATGGATCGAGAAGGGCCTTTACCGAAGGATGAAGAGCTGGCTGGACGGACGCCGAGCGGTCAGCCGGGCGCAGGCATTAACCTGACAAAAATACTAGGACTTTGTGTGACGGTGCCGATTGGCGTAAACTGCTGGCACGTCTGCGAGGAATTTTCATGACCGCTATCACTATTACCGATGCCGCCCACGATTATCTGGCCGATCTGCTGGAAAAGCAGAACACCCCGGGCATTGGCATCCGCGTATTTATTACTCAGCCCGGCACTCAGTACGCCGAAACCTGCATTGCCTACTGCAAGCCGGGTGAAGAAAAGCCGGAAGACAAGGCTATCGGCCTGAAGAGCTTCACCGCCTGGATCGATGGTTTCAGCGAAGCCTTTCTGGATGATGCCGTAGTTGACTACGCCACTGATCGCATGGGCGGCCAGTTGACCATCAAGGCACCAAACGCCAAGGTGCCAATGGTCAATGCCGACAGCCCGATCAACGAGCGCATCAATTATTATCTGCAAACCGAGATCAATCCGGGCCTTGCCAGTCACGGCGGTCAGGTCACGCTGATCGATGTGGTTGAAGAAGAGGCAAAAAATATTGCTGTTCTGCAATTCGGTGGCGGTTGCCAGGGTTGCGGTCAGGCTGATGTCACGTTGAAGGAAGGTATCGAGCGTACGTTGCTTGAGCGCATTCCCGAGCTGTCGGGCGTTCGCGATGTGACCGACCATACGCAGAAAGAAAACGCTTACTACTAGGCTCTGTACGTAAAGTGGCTGCGCTCGGTGATGCTGCGTTAAAAACAGGCTCGAGCGCGAGTTCGATCGGAATGCTCATTTACAACACGTAGAGTCGAGCGCGACCCCGGCCGTTCCTCGCCTGTTTTTGCCTTGCCTGACCTTCGCTCGCCGACTTTTCGTACAGAACCTAAGCCGTTCTCTGCTGCGCAAAACGCCCTGACTGTTCAGGGTGTTTTCATGCGCGGCCGTCGCTGGTGATCAGTTCAGTTCCACCAGTACTGCGCCTTCGTTGACCATCTCTCCCTCATGGCAGTAAAGCGCTGTAACGACGCCTGTACTGGCAGCGCGGATGCTGTGTTCCATCTTCATGGCCTCCAGCACCACCAGTTGCGCCCCGCACTCGACCGCCTGACCCACTTCAACCAGCACGCGCACGATGCTGCCATTCATGGGGGCGGTCAGGCCGCCATGCTGGCTATCGCTGAGGTCGGCCTGCGCGATGGGGTCCAGTCGCGTGATGGTGTGCAGGTCGCCTTGCCATTTGAGGTAAAGCGTACCGCCACGGCGTATCGCCAGATGCGAGCGGCGCACGCCGTTGTGTTCGACAGTCAGATGCTCGTTGCCGAGTTTAAATGGTGAGTCGCTGCTGTTGCGCAGGTAGACGGTTCGGGTTTGACCATTGCAGCTCAGCCGCAGATCCGTCTCCGCAGGCAGGCCTGCACGAAAGCCTGTCGTGACCGCCCAGGGCGAGTGCAGGTCGTCTTGATCGACACGTGCCGGTTCGCTCTGGCTGAAGGCCTCGGCGGCGGCCTGCCAGAGTTCCTCACACAGTTCACCCGTTTGCGGCAGCAATTTATCCTGATAGCGGGGGATGAAGCCGGTATCCAGTTCCGCGGCGGCAAACGCTGGATGGGCGATGATTCTGCGCAAAAATGCGAGGTTGGTTCTGACACCGCCCACTGCAAACTCATCCAGCATAGCGAGCAGGCGCAAACGGGCCTGCTCACGGTTTTCGCCCCAGGCAATCAGTTTGCCGAGCATGGGGTCATAGAAGGGTGAAATGTTGTCACCCTCGCTAACGCCACTGTCGACACGCTTGCCGGGGCCGGACGCGGATTCTCTGTAGAGTTCCAGCGTGCCGGTCGCAGGCAGAAAATCGTTGGCCGGGTCTTCGGCGTATAACCGGACCTCAATGGCGTGACCGATCAGTGGCACTTGTTCCTGAGTAATAGGCAGCGGTTCGCCTCTGGCCACCCGAATCTGCCATTCCACCAGATCCAGGCCCGTGATGTATTCGGTCACCGGGTGCTCGACTTGCAGGCGGGTATTCATCTCCATGAAGAAAAACTCGCCGCGCGCGTCCAGCAGGAATTCCACCGTGCCTGCGCCCTTGTAGCCGATGGCCTGTGCGGCCTTGACCGCCGCTTCACCCATGGCCTTGCGCAGTTCGGGTGTCAGGCCGGGCGCAGGTGCTTCTTCGACGACCTTCTGATGTCAGCGCTGAATGGAGCAGTCGCGCTCATTGAGGTAGAGACAGTGACCATGGCGGTCGGCAAACACCTGAATCTCGACGTGGCGCGGAGTGAGGACGTATTTCTCCACCAGCATTCGCGCGTCGCCGAACGATGAGAGCGCCTCGCGTTGCGCAGAGGCCAGCGCTTCGGCCAGTTCGCCGCTGTGCTCCACAACCTTCATGCCTTTGCCGCCACCGCCTGCCGTGGCTTTCAACAGCACGGGGTAACCGATGCGTTCGGCGGCGCTGCGGAACGTCTCGATGTCCTGTGCGTCGCCGTGATAGCCAGGCACCAATGGCACGCCAGCTTGATCCATCAGCGACTTGGCGGCAGATTTGCTGCCCATGGGGTCGATGGCCGAGGCGGGTGGGCCGAGGAAAATCAGCCCTGCCTCTTCAATGGTACGGGCAAAGTCGGCATTTTCGGACAAAAAACCGTAGCCGGGGTGAATCGCTTGTGCACCGCTTGCATTGGCCGCATCGATAAGCTGGTCGATCGCCAGGTAGCTTTCTGCTGCCTTGCTGCCTCCAAGGTCCACACGGATATCAGCCTCACGGCTATGCCGTGCGTCACGGTCAATGGCACTGTGCACGGCGACTGTGGTGAGCCCCATGGTTTTCGCGGTCCGCATGATACGACAGGCAATTTCACCACGGTTGGCGATCAACAGCGTGGTCAGCTCGGGGGTGCTCATGATTGCGAGTCCTTCTGTGATTCTTGCCGGGCTGCAAGCGCTGCTGGCGTTTGATTGCCGTGTGGATGCCAGCCGGGTGTACGTTTTTGCAGGAAGGCGCGCAGGCCTTCCTGGCCTTCGGCGCTGGTGCGGATGCGCGCGATGGCGCTTTCACAGTAGCGACGCAATGCGGGTGTGAGTTCGCCGCTACCGACTTCGCGCAGCAACTCCTTGCTGACTCGCATGGCCTGCGGGCTGTTGAGCAGCAGGTTGTCGATCCACTCCTGCGTGCGGGCTTGCAGGTCGGCAGCCGGGTAGCACTCAGCTATCAGCCCCATCTGCTGCGCTCGCTGGCCATCGAAACGCTCGGCGGTCAGGGCGTAGCGCCGCGCGGCGCGTTCGCCGATGGCCTGTACCACAAACGGACTGATAACCGCTGGAGCCAGACCTATGCGTACTTCTGACAGGCAGAACTGCGCATCTGCCGTCGCAATGGCCATGTCGCAGCAACTGATCAGGCCCAGCGCGCCACCGAACGCTGCACCTTGCACCACCGCAAGCGTCGGGATTTTCAATTTGGCGAGGCTGTACATCAGCTCTGCCAGTTCACGGGCATCATCCAGATTGGTGTTGTAGTCCAGCTCTGCGGCCTGCTGCATCCAGGCCAGATCGGCACCGGCGCTGAAATGCCTGCCACGCCCGCGCACCAGCAGAAAGCGCAGGCCGGCATCACTTTGCACCTGGTCCAGCGCGAGGATCAACTCGCGAATCATCTGCGCATTGAAGGCATTGTTCTTGTCCGGTCTATTTAGCCACAGCGTGGCGAAACCACGTGGGTCGGTGATCAACTCTATGGTCGCGAACGAGGTCGAAGTCATGGTCATTTCCCGCCTCACATCCGGAACAGGCCGAAGGTGGTAGGTTCGATGGGCGCATTGAGCGAGGCGGACAGGGCCAGCGCAAGAATGTCGCGGGTTTGTGCCGGGTCGATGACTCCGTCGTCCCACAGTCGGGCGCTGGAGTAATAAGGATGCCCTTGATGCTCGTACTGATCGAGAATCGGCTGCTTCAGTTCGGCCTGCTGCTCGGCGCTGAAGGCCTGGCCGGCACGTTCCGCCTGCTCGCACTTGACCTGCACCAGCACGCCCGCTGCCTGCTCGCCGCCCATCACGCCGATTCTCGCGTTGGGCCACATCCACAGGAAGCGCGGGTCGTAGGCGCGGCCGCACATGCCGTAATTTCCTGCGCCGAAACTGCCGCCGATGATGACCGTGAATTTCGGCACCTTCGCGCAGGCCACGGCGGTCACCAGCTTGGCACCATGCTTGGCGATGCCCCCGGCTTCATACTTCTGACCGACCATGAAACCGGTGATGTTCTGCAGAAACAGCAGGGGAATTCCCCTTTGGCAGGCCAGTTCGATAAAGTGCGCGCCTTTTTGCGCAGCTTCTGCGAACAGAATCCCATTGTTGGCTAGAATCGCGATCGGGTAGCCATGCAGGCGAGCGAAGCCGCAGACCAGCGTGGTGCCAAACAACGCCTTGAATTCATCCAGTAACGAGCCATCCACCAACCGCGCGATGACTTCGCGTACGTCAAACGGCTGCTTTGTGTCGGCCGGGATAATGCCGTACAGGTCATCGCTTGCGTACAACGGCGCAATCGGTGTGACAGTGTTCAGTTGACCCCGCTTGCGCCAGTTCAGATTGGCGATGCTGCGTCGCGCCAATGCCAGCGCGTGCTCGTCGCTGTCGGCATAGTGATCGGCCACCCCGGAGGTGCGGCAATGCACATCGGCACCGCCCAGGTCTTCAGCGCTGACTATTTCTCCGGTGGCAGCTTTTACCAGTGGCGGGCCTGCGAGGAAGATGGTGGCTTGCTGACGCACCATGATCGCTTCGTCGGCCATGGCCGGAACATAGGCCCCGCCTGCGGTACAGGAACCCATGACCACGGCAATCTGGGGAATGCCTTGTGCGCTCATGTTGGCTTGATTGAAGAAGATTCGCCCGAAGTGTTCTCGGTCCGGAAACACTTCGTCCTGGCGCGGCAGGTTGGCACCACCGGAGTCCACCAGGTAGATGCACGGCAGGCGGTTTTGCTGGGCGATGGTCTGCGCGCGCAGGTGCTTTTTGACGGTCAGCGGGTAATAGGAGCCACCTTTGACCGTCGCGTCGTTGGCGATGATCATGCACTCGACGCCCTCGACCCGGCCAATACCGGCAATTACCCCAGCGGCTGGAACCTCTTCGCCATACACCTGATGGGCGGCCAGTTGGCCGATTTCCAGAAACGGCGAGCCGCTGTCCAGTAGACGGTTGATACGTTCGCGCGGCAGCAGCTTGCCGCGTGACGTATGACGCTCCTGGGCCTTGGGCCCGCCGCCTTGGCGAACGATGCTCAGCAACATACGGAGCTCTTCGACCTGCTTGAGCAGCGTGGTGCGATTAAGGGCAAATTCCGGCGAGCGGGCGTTGATGCGAGTCTGCAGAATGGTCATGGTAGCTCCGCAATCAACGGGTTTCGTTGAACAGTTCGCGACCGATGAGCATGCGCCGGATCTCACTGGTGCCTGCACCGATCTCGTAGAGTTTGGCGTCGCGCATCAGTCGACCGGTCGGGAATTCGTTGATGTAGCCATTGCCGCCCAGAATCTGGATGGCATCCAGCGCCATCTGCGTGGCGCGTTCGGCGCTGTAGAGGATCACGCCCGCTGCGTCCTTGCGCGTGGTCTCGCCACGATCACAGGCTTGGGCGACGGCGTACAGATAGGCCCGGCTGGCGTTAAGCTGGGTGTATATGTCTGCGACCTTGCCCTGAATCAGCTGGAACTCGCCGATGCTCTGGCCGAACTGCTTGCGGTCGTGAATGTAGGGCACCACCACGTCCATGCAGGCCTGCATGATTCCGGTCGGCCCGCCAGAGAGCACGACGCGTTCATAATCGAGGCCGCTCATCAGGACTCTGACACCACCATCAAGCGCGCCCAGCAGGTTCTCTTAGGGCACCTCGACATCATCGAAAAACAGCTCGCAGGTATTGGAACCGCGCATGCCCAGCTTGTCGAACTTGCTGCCGCGCGAGAAGCCCTTCCAGTCGCGTTCGACGATGAATGCGCTGATGCCATGGGCTGCCTTCTCCAGGTCGGTCTTGGCGTAGATCACATAGGTGTTGGCATCCGGACCGTTGGTGATCCAGGTCTTGCTGCCATTTAACACATAGCGATCACCACGCTTGTCGGCGCGCAGCTTCATCGATACCACGTCCGAGCCTGCATTGGGTTCGCTCATGGCCAGCGCGCCAATGTGCTCGCCGCTGATCAGCTTGGGCAGGTATCGGGCTTTCTGCGCCGGGCTGCCATTGCGGTTGATCTGATTCACGCACAGGTTGGAATGTGCGCCGTAGGGAAGTGCCACCGATGCCGAGCCACGGCTGATTTCTTCCATCGCCACGACATGCGCCAGATAACCCAGGCCTGCGCCACCGTATTCCTCGCTGACCGTGATGCCGAGCACGCCCATCTCACCGAATTTGCGCCACATGTCGACTGGGAACAGGTTGTCCTTGTCGATCTGCGCGGCGCGCGCGGCAAGCTCTGCGGCGACGAAGGATTGCAACTGGTCGCGCAGCATGTCGATGGTTTCGCCCAGGGCGAAGTTCAGGCTGGGGTAACTCATGGGTAGCGTTCCTGTTTTATTCTTGGAGATGATTCTATGCGGATTGACTATGACCTTTACGTTAACGTAAACCTGCGGATATGTGCTGTCAATCAGGCTTGTGCGCAGAGGGTGGGGGAGAGTCGGGAGGCAAAAGCAAACGCTGGAAAGCACGAAGGGGAGCCTGGGCTCCCCTTCAAGGTATGTCTCTATGCTCTTTTTTGTTTTTCGGGTGGCCTGTTGTTGTTTTTTGCGACCTGGCCCTTTACTGCTTTTTTGAGCGGTCCGCATGCGGGACCAAGAGCAAACGTATTTTTTTGAGCGCTGATCAAGCTTTCATCATGTGATCCAACCAGTTCGGGAGCTGCCTCAGGGCAGTTTTGTTATTCTCTGTCTGGCTGCAGAACGACTTGCAAGGCAAGCAGTTCAGAAAAGCTGTCCACTCCAAAAAAATCTGTTAGCTACGTCTCTGTCCGTGTTGTTCTTGTTGTGTCAGAGCCGGTACGTGTTGTTTTTATTGGGTTGCTGCGTGTTTTTATTTTTGTTGTACAAAGAATATAGCAGGACCCGTGCCAGTTTTTTAAAAGCCCCGTAATACCGGGAGCTGAACGTCTTTTTCGGGCATCGGGCCATCTGATTCAGTTGCCGAGTGTTTCTGTGTTACCCGTTTGTCTCGACTGGACTCGGGGCAGGGTAACACTGTGTGACAAGTTGTCGCACCCTGTTACCGACAGGTGACAGTCGTTACGCAGACAGCCGGGCCCTGGCCACGCGCGAGCCATTGCTGCGTCGCAGTACGCCGCAGATGCGCTGGCCTGCGGCGATGACCTGGTCCAGATCTACCCCGGTTTCAATGCCCATGCCCTGCAACATGTACTGCACGTCCTCAGTGGCAACATTGCCGCTGGCACCCTTGGCGTACGGGCAGCCGCCCAGGCCTGCCACGGAACTGTCGAAGACCTGGATACCTTCCTCTAGGCTGGCGTAGATATTCACCAATGCCTGACCGTAAGTGTCGTGGAAGTGTCCGGCAAGCTTGCCTCGCGGGATCTGCGCTGAGACGGCGTTGAACAGCGCTCGCGTGGCCCCCGGCGTGCCGGTGCCGATGGTGTCGCCCAGCGAAACTTCATAGCAACCCATCGCGTAGAGTTCGTTGGCGACGGCTGCGACCTGCTGCGGCGAGACACTGCCCTCATAAGGGCAGCCCAACACGCACGACACATAACCCCGAACCTGCACACCATGCATCCGCGCCGCCGCCATGATGGGCGCAAAGCGCTCCAGGCTTTCGCTGATCGAGCAATTGAGGTTACGCCGCGAGAACCCTTCGGTTGCCGCTGCAAACACCGCGACCTCTCTGACGCCGGCCGCCAACGCATCTTCGAACCCGCGCAGGTTGGGTGCCAGGGCAGAGTAGATAACGCCTTCACGCCGCTGGATATTTTCGAACACCTGGGCGGAGCCAGCCATCTGCGGCACCCATTTGGCCGAGACAAAACTGCCGACTTCAATGTGGCTCAGTCCGGCTGCCGTCAGGTCATCCACCAAGCGCACCTTGTCGTCGATACTGATCGGTTGTGCTTCATTCTGCAGGCCGTCACGCGGGCCGACTTCAACGATATTTACCTTTTGTGGAAGAGACATGGCAGTGCCTTTTGGTGGTCAGTGTGAAGTGGCAGCAGTTTTATCGAGCGCAGCCCGGCAACGCTCTTCGGCGGTGTCCAGCTCCAGTTGCATTTGCCGGATGTCCAGCAATTGTTGTTCGAGCTGTTCACGGCGCTCGGCGATCTTGCCGAGCATGGTCTGCAACTGCTTCTGGTTGTCACCGGCAGGGTCGTACAGCGAGATCAGTTTCTTGCATTCAGCCAGCGAAAAACCAATGCGCTTGCCGCGCAGGATCAGTTTCAGGGTGACTTTGTCACGGGCGGTGTAGATGCGCTCCAGTCCCTTGCGTTCAGGGCTGAGCATGCCTTGCTCTTCGTAAAAGCGGATCGCGCGGGTGGTGATATCCAGCTCACGGGCGAGCTCGGAAATGCTGTAAGTCTGACTGCTCATGGTGTCGCTCAACGAGATATTCAGCACTCAACCTACGGCGTGCTTTACGTAAGCGTCAAGCAGAAGTCGTGTTGTCAAGGCGCGCCAAGCTGCGCCTGCCAAATTAGAAATGACTTTAACAAATTCAAATATTTAATTTAAAAACAATGGCTTGGTGTTTTTATCTCATGCTTTCTCGAGGCCTTGTTCCTGCGCCACGACCCGCTGTGAAAGCTCGATGATCTGTTCGCGCATCCAGCGGTTGGCTGGGTCCTGATCAGTGCTTTCATGCCAGTACAGATGGGTTTCGACCGAAGGCACATCGTTGACCGGTAAGTGGACATAGTGCAAATCGTTACGGCGGGCGAAGCGTTCAGGTATGGTCATGACCATATCAGTCTGCTGCAGGACCTGTGTCGCCATCAGGTAATGCTGCGAGCGCAACGCAATCCTGCGCTGAATGCCCATCTTGCCCAACGCCAGGTCCACGTGCCCCAGTCCGCTACGCCGACTGGAAATATGGATGTGTGCCTGGCTCATGTAATCATCCAGCGTCAACGTGGCCTTGTTTGCCAGCGGATGCGCCTTGCGCATGCCGCACACATAGCGGTCTTCCATCAGTTTGACGTGGCGAACCTGCGGGTCGGTATTGAGCGGTGCATCCACGGCGAAGTCGAGGCGCCCGGCAGCCAGCTCCTTGGTGGTTTCCCGACGCTTGGACAGAAAGCTTTCGATGGTCACTGCAGGCGCAAGGCGTCGCAGCCGCTGGAACAGCGTCGGCAGGATCACGGCCTCGGTCAGGTCGGTCATGCTGATGCGGTAATTCTTGTTGGCCTGCAACGGGTTGAATATACGGCTTTCCTGCACCGAGACCCTGAGCAATGAGAGTGCACTGCGCACCGGGCCGATGATGTTTTGCGCCATCGGTGTCGGCACCATGCCTTGGGCCGTTCGCACAAACAGCGGGTCGTTGAAGGTCTCTCGCAGCCGCGCCAGAGCGTTGGACACCGCAGGCTGGGTAATGCCGACGATCTGCCCGGCCCGGGTCAGATTGGTTTCGGTGTAGATGGCGTCGAAGACAATGAAAAGATTGAGATCGACCTTGCTCAGGTTCATTGATGGGCGCCTCGTGCTGTTATTTTGATTCGCTGTTCGGCAGGCTGGGGACGCCGCAGCGGTGATGGATCATATATCGGTTATGAATGTTTATACACGCCGAGAATAGATTAGATAAATGTACGGCGTTTCTCTAGCATCAGGATCATGCATTCGACACCCTGATCGAGAAGGTAGTGGCCCATGGATTTCGCGTATTCCCCGAAGGTGCAGGCATTGCGTGAGCGCGTCACCGCGTTCATGGATGCATACGTTTATCCGGCCGAGCCGGTTTTCGAACAGCAAGTGGCCGAAGGCGACCGCTGGCAGCCCACCGCGATCATGGAAGAACTGAAAGCCCGTGCAAGGGCTGAGGGGTTGTGGAACCTGTTTTTGCCGGAGTCTGCGCTCGGTGCCGGCCTGAGCAATCTGGAATACGCGCCGCTGGCGGAAATCATGGGGCGTTCGATGCTGGGCCCCGAGCCGTTCAATTGCTCTGCGCCTGACACCGGCAACATGGAGGTGCTGGTTCGCTATGCCAGCGAGGAACAGAAAGCTCGCTGGCTGGAACCGTTGCTGCGCGGCGAAATTCGTTCTGCTTTTGCCATGACCGAGCCCGACGTGGCGTCATCGGACGCCACCAATATGGCCGCGCGCGCCGAGCGCGATGGTGATGAATGGGTAATTAATGGTCGAAAATGGTGGACTTCCGGTGCCTGCGACCCGCGCTGCAAAATCCTGATTTTCATGGGCCTGAGCAATCCTGACGGGCCGCGCCATCAGCAACACTCGATGATTCTGGTCCCGGTCGACACGCCGGGCGTGAAGATTGTCAGGCCGCTGCCTGTGTTCGGCTACGACGACGCGCCCCACGGGCATGCCGAAGTGGTCTTCGATAACGTCAGGGTGCCGTTTGAAAACGTCTTGCTGGGTGAGGGGCGCGGCTTTGAAATCGCCCAAGGCCGATTGGGGCCAGGCCGCATTCACCACTGTATGCGCTCCATCGGCATGGCCGAACGGGCACTTGAGTTGATGTGCAGACGCTCCGTAGACCGGGTTGCCTTCGGCAAGCCGCTGGCCAGGCTGGGTGGCAATATCGACAGGATCGCCGATTCGCGCATGGAGATCGATATGGCCCGCCTGCTGACCCTGAAGGCTGCCTACATGATGGACACAGCAGGCAACAAGGTCGCCAGAAGCGAAATCGCGCAGATCAAGGTGGTAGCGCCGAACGTGGCGCTGAAGGTCATCGATCGGGCGATCCAGATGCACGGCGGTGCGGGTGTTTCCAATGATTTCCCCTTGGCCTATATGTACGCCATGCAGCGCACACTGCGTCTGGCAGACGGCCCGGATGAAGTACATCGCGCCGCTGTCGGCAAGTATGAACTGGGCAAATATCTGCCGGCAGACAGGGAGCGCAGCCAGTCCTGAACTGGTAGTCGATAATTGCGCCCAGGCTACTGCACCCAGACTTCGACCCGACGGTTCTTGATCCGGCCGTCATCGATCTCATTGGTGGCTACCGGCATCTCATCTCCCAGGCCAACGATGTCGCGAAATGTCACGCCGCTTTTCAGCAGCTCGCGGCGCACTGCCATGGCGCGCAGCCTTGAGAGCAGGGCTGCGCGAGCCGGGTCGCTTTTGGCATCACCAAAGCCGACCAGCGTGACATGTTGATTGAGCTTATCGCTGGTTTTCAGGTACTCCGCTACCCGCTTGAGGTCCTGCTGCGCCTTGTTGTCCAGCCTCGCGCTGCCCTGGGCAAAGCGAAAGTTGACCGACAGGCGTTCGGCCTTGCGCGCCAGCGCCTGATAGTCCGCAGGCATCTGCGCAGTAGGCTGCACCTTGAGTGCCTGCACGGTCTGCGCGACAAAGCCGCTCTGTGCGACGATGGCCTGACCCTCGGCGCTCTGCGCGAAACGGACCAACGCCTGCGCCCAGCGTTGATGAGTTGAGGTGGGCACATAAAAGTAGAGCCGTCGCGACAGAGGATAATCCTCGGTGGCAATCAGACTGACAGTCGGGAGCATCGGTCTGGAGTCACCATCGGCAATGGCCACCGCTTTGGCCCGCCTGATGGATGGTAGCCCGATAAAACCGATGCCATTGATGTCCTTGCTGACGTCGTCGGAGAGCTGTTCGCTGGATTCAAAGCGCGCGGCTGTGCCGGACAGGTTCTTGCCGTATTTTACAAGTATCAGGTCCTTGAATGTTTCATAGGTGCCGGACTTCTCATCGCGAACATAAAGATGAATCGCTCCCGGATTTCCACCCACTTCGGCCCAGTCCCTGACTTCCCCGCTGAAAATGCGCGCCAGCTGCAGCGTATCCAGCTGTCTGACCGGATTGCCTGGATGCAGAATCACAGCAACGCCATCGATGGCAATGGTTTGCTCGCTTGCTGCGCTTTTCAGGTCGCCCAAGCCAGCCAGGTCCTTGGCTTCCTGATCCTTGATAGGTCGTGAAGAGGCGGCAATTTCGGCGTTACCTGCTTTGAGCGCAGTAAACCCGGTGCCTGAACCATGTGCGGCGATTTCGATACTGACCGTTTGCCCTGCGGCGGTAGTGCCGACGACGCGCTGTTCATTCATGACATTGCCGGCAACAGTCTGCACTGATTGCAGGCCTTGCTGGCGCATCAACCCTTCAGCCAGTGCGGGGCCCAATTGGGCATTGATGGTATTTGAGCCTTGAATGCGCAAGGCCGGTATTTCACCTGCGGGCAGCGGCAGTGCCGCCAGCGCAAGGGCGGGCAGGGTGGCGCTCGACAGAGTCAGCGCCGTTAGCAAAGCGCGCAACATCGGCGTCACCATGAGTCACGGGAGGGTGCCGGGAGAATAAGACAGAAAGATTTCCGGAATATGACGATTGCTCGACCACTGCACACGCTACCCGTTTATGCATAAAGCCGGATCGCACGATAGGGCGCTTTTTCAGTTCAGTTCCAGCCAGATCGGCGCATGGTCCGACGGCTTTTCCATGCCGCGCAAATCGTAGTCCACCCCGGCCGCCTTGATGCGTGGCTGCAGGCCGGTAGAGGTCATGATCAGGTCGATGCGCAGGCCGCGCTTGGGTTCGTCTTCAAAGCCGCGGCTGCGATAGTCAAACCAGCTGAATCGGTCGACGACTTCAGGATACAGATGACGGAAACTGTCCACCAGGCCCCAGTTTTTCAAGCGTTCCATCCACTCGCGCTCTTCGGGGAGAAAGCTGCACTTGCCGGTCTTCAGCCAGCGTTTGGCGTTGTCGGCACCGATGCCGATGTCGCAGTCCTGCGGAGAAATGTTTACGTCACCCATCACGATAAGCGGCTGCTCGTTGCTGAAATGGCTCTCCAGCAAGGTCTGCAGATTCTCGTAAAAACGCTGTTTGGCTGGAAATTTGGTCGGGTGATCACGGCTCTCGCCCTGCGGAAAGTAGCCATTCATGATGGTGACCGGCTGCCCATTGCTGTCGGCATAAGTGCCCCAGATGAAGCGCTTCTGCGATTCTTCGTCGTCGCCTTCAAAACCCTTGTGCAGGGCCAGCGGAGGATTGCGTGATAGCAGGGCAACACCATAATGGCCTTTCTGACCGTGGAAATGCACGTGATAGCCCAGCGCTTCGACTTCCGCGTGGGGGAACTGCTCGTCAGAAACCTTGGTTTCCTGAAGGCCGATTACGTCAGGCTGATGTTTGTCGATCAGCGCCGCCAACTGATGAGGTCGAGCGCGCAGACCATTGATGTTGAACGAGACGATTTTCATAAAACGGCGGTCCTGAGCAAAAACAAACAGCGATGCTAGCTGACCCGTGGTTTCAGGACCAGCACCGTGTAAGGCACCACGCGAACACAGGCCCGGACAAATCGTTGGAACTGTTATCAAGTGCCATCACTCGAAAGCCTGCTTGCCAAAACTGCTGCGCCAGACGCAGTTCCGTTAACACGAGGCCCTTTATGTCCCTACCTGCTGCCATCACGGGTGAAGTTCGTCAACTCGACAGTGGTTATTCCCGTGAAACCCGCTCCTTGCTGTTCAGGGCCTATCGGCACGATCCGACGTTCGCCTATCTGTTCAATGCCGAGCGCGAGGGATATGAGCAACGCGTATTGGCGACCATCCGCCAACTGGTCAAACAACACTTCCTGCAAGACCAGCCTGCACTCGGTCTGTTTCTGCAGGATCGGCTGGTCGGCGTAGCGCTGATCGCGCCACCGCAACGTCGTCTGGGCGTCACTGAAAGCTGGGCCTGGCGTCTGCGCATGGTGATGGACACCGGCCTTGGTTGCACCCAGCGTTATCTGGCTTATTACAACGCGGTGCTGGCCTGTGTTCCGTCCGAAACCGTGCATGTGCTGCCGTTGATAGGCCTGGATCCGGAATTTCAGGGTCAGAAGCTGGGGCAGGATTTGAGCGAACAACTGCTTGGGGCGTTGCACGATTGGTGCGCGGTGGATGAGCGCTCTCAGGGCATCGTCGTAGACACGGGAAATCCTCGTTATCTCGAGTTCTATAAGCGTCAAGGCTATGAGGAAATCGGCGAGATTGCGGTAGGACCTGTCCGAGAGCATGTGTTTTTTCACCCCAATCCTCAGGTTTCACTGCCGGTGCCTGACGTAACGGTCTGAATCTCCAACAATTCGTGGGCTTCCAGTGCGGCCCGTTGATCGTGTTAGCATCTACGCCCATGAAGCTTTTCAGACTATTCAGCAGCCTGTTTCTGATGACCATGAGTGCAGCGGCGCTTGCACAGGCCCGCCTCGACGTCAGGATCAAGCCCGCCAACCCGGAACTCAAGGCCAACGTCGAAGGGTATGTGGGGGACCTGGGCGAGCGTGACGTTCAGGCGTTGCGTAACTTCAGTCTGGGTGCCGAACAGCAGGCAGAGAAAGCGGCTCAGGCGCTTGGCTATTATCAGGCGCAGATCGACAGCGAGATCAAGGACGCTGACCAGCCGCGCCTAGTGATCAACATCCAGCCGGGCGAGCCGATTCACCTGCGCAAGGTGGTAATCCGCGTCGAGGGTCCGGCAGCATCGTTGAAAGCCTTTCGGGTACCCAAAAGCGACGCGCTGAAAACCGGCGCGGTGCTCAATCATGGCAATTATGAGGATGCCAAACGCCTGATCCAGAATCAGGCGTCGCGTTACGGCTTTTTCAGCGGCCACTTTACCAGCCAGCGCCTGGCTATTGACCCGCGAGCCGGGCTTGCCGACATCGAGCTGGTCTATGACAGTGGTCCGCGCTACTCGCTGGGCAAGGTCATGTTCAGTGGCAATGCGCCTTTCGATGACGATTTGCTCAAGCGCATGGTGCCGTTCAAGGAAAATACTCCTTACGATTCACAACTGATCGCCGAATTGACCCAGGCCATGCAGGGCAGTGGCTATTTTGAAGGCGTGCGGGTCGATGCCGCGCCTACCGCAGCTGACCATCAGGTCATTCCGGTAACCGTTCAGCTTGAAACCCGTAAACCCCGAACCATGGGCCTTGGCCTGGGGTACTCAACCGATGTCGGTCCGCGTGGCAAAGCCAACTGGACACGACACTGGGCCAATCCACAAGGGCACAGCTACGGGTTCGAATCGGAAATATCCGCGCCTCGGCAGAATGTCGGCCTGTGGTACGACGTGCCGCTCGATCCGCCGTTGACCGATAAACTGCGTTATGCCGGTGGCTATCAATATGAAGAGATTGCTGGAACCGACAGCCTCAGCAAGCTGCTGACTGCCGGGCCCGAATGGCACAGCAAACTGCCCAGCGGCTGGGAACGGGTTATCTCACTGAAATGGCAGCGTGAAGAATACCGGCTGGGCGACGATTCGGGTCTGAGCACGATGCTAATGCCCGGCATCAGTTATTCGTACCTGCGCAGCGATAACAGTATCGATCCCCACCAGGGCTACCGTTTACAGTTCGACACCCAGGTGGCCAAGGAGGGCATGTTGTCGGATGCCAATCTGGTGCATGCCAATGTGCTGCTCAAAGGGCTGACGACAGTCGCTCAGAACCATCGCTTTCTCGGGCGCGTGCAACTGGGTGGCAACCTGACTGACGGTTACACCTCGATACCGCCGTCGCTGCGTTTTTTTGCCGGTGGCGATCAAAGCGTACGAGGGTATGACTACCAGAAACTGTCACCGACCAACTCGGACGGCGACCGCATTGGTGGGCGTTACATGTTTGCCGGGAGCGTCGAGTACCAGTATTCCATTGCCGATAAATGGCGGCTCGCGACTTTCATCGATCAGGGCAACTCATTCAACAGTCTGGACAAGCCAGACCTGAAAACCGGCGTCGGTTTTGGGGTGCGCTGGGTATCTCCAGTGGGTCCGCTGCGTCTCGATCTGGCGCACGCGCTGGATGACGACGGTGGCATTCGCCTGCACTTCTCGATGGGGCCGGAACTTTGAACAGGATGAACATCAGGCGTGGCGCAAAGATTGCCGGACTGAGCGTGATCGCGTTACTGCTGCTGGTGATCGTCAGCGTCGGGGTGTTGATTGGAACCCAGGCAGGCAGCCGGTGGGCGCTGGCTCGCGTGCCCGGCGTGCAACTGGAAAACTTTCAGGGCCGCCTGGGCGGGCAGTGGAGTGCCGAGCGCCTGGTGTGGCAGCAAGGCGCAGACCGTGTCGAGGTGCATTCTGTCGATTTCGCCTGGACGCCAGCCTGCCTGCTGAAGATGACCTTATGCATTAATCGCCTGCACGCGGGTCAAGTACTGCTGCGCTTTCCTCCAAGCAGTGCGCCGAGCGACGAAGACCCCATGAATTTGCCAGCCGTCAAGTTGCCGCTCGCCCTGCAACTGGGTGATATACAGCTGGGCAGCATGCAACTGGATGGCGTCGAACAGCTGCGCGACCTCAAGCTGGCGGCGCACTGGACCGCCGAAGGCTTGCAAATCGACAGCGCGCACCTGCAACGTGATGCGCTGGTGCTGGACCTCAATGGTCTGCTGAAGCCCGAGGGCGACTGGCCATTGAGCGTAAAAGGTCAACTGCAACTGCCGCCACAGGACGGTCAGCCCTGGACGCTGGCGCTGGATATTCACGGTGACGTGCTCAAAACCCTGCAACTCAAGGCGGACAGCAGCGGCTATCTACCAGGGCAACTGACCGGTGAGCTGCAACCTTTGGCCGAGCATGTGCCAGCACGATTGAAACTGACTACAGAACATTTCAAACCCAGCGCAGCATTGCCCGATACCCTGCAACTCGACCAGCTGCTGTTGACTGCCGAAGGCGATCTCGACTCGGGTTACCAGATCAACGGCACTGCCAGCCTGCCCGCAGAAAAAGGCCCTGTAGCGTTGTCGTTGCAGGGGCGTGCGGATGCCAACGGGGCAACCATTGCAGCGCTTGATCTGGCCGCCAACGATCAACAGCGTCTGGCCATCAACGGCACGTTGAACTGGCAGAGTGGTTTCTCGGCTGATGCGAGCATCGACTGGCTGGATTTCCCCTGGCAGCGTCTGTATCCGCTGGCGTCCGAACCGCAAGTGTCGTTGCACGCCTTCAAAGGTGAGATTTCCTACACGGACGGCAATTATCTTGGCAATTTCAACGCCAGCCTCAAAGGACCTGCTGGTGCGTTCACGCTGATCAGTCCCTTCAGCGGCAATTTGCAGGAAGTCCATCTGCCGCAACTGGAGCTGGTCGCAGGGCAGGGTAAGGCCAGCGGTTTTCTGAACCTGCAATTTGCCAATGGCTTCGGCTGGGACACTGCACTTGATCTGAGCGCGCTGGACCCTTCATTCTGGGTTGCCGAATTGCCCGGCACACTGGCAGGGCCCTTGCGCAGCAAAGGTCAACGGGTCAACGAGAAGCTTGAACTGACTGCCGACCTGGACCTCAAGGGACGTCTGCGTGGCCAGCCTGCGCTGCTGCAAGCCAAGGCTGACGGCCGTGATCAGCAGTGGAATGTCAGCAATGTGAACATTCGATTGGGTGACAACCGGGTTCAGGGTAATTGCAGTTTGCAGGAGCGTCTCAAAGGGCAGCTGGATCTTGACCTGCCGCGTCTGGCTCAGTTGTGGCCACGCTTGCAGGGGCAGGCCAAAGGCAGGCTCGACCTGACAGGAACGCTTCAGGCACCGCAAGGGCAACTGGCATTGCAGGGCAGTCAGCTCGCCTTGCAGGACAATCGTCTGCAAAGCCTGACTCTCAATGCCCGCCTGGATCAATCGCAGCGCGCGACCATCAACGTCAAGGGCGTTGGCATTCAGGCCGGCGACACCGGGCTGGGGACGTTGCTGGTGGACGGTCAGGGTACGCTCAAGGCGCAACAATTGAAGCTGGACCTGCAAGGGCCGTTGCTCAAGCTTGCGATCGCATTGGACGGCGGCCTGGACAAGGGCGACTGGCGCGGTCGGCTGGCCAGCGGCACCGTACAGAGCGGCGGACAGAACTGGCGTTTGCAGCAACCGGCGAAGATTGAACGCCTGGCCGATGGTCGGCTGAACTTCGGTGCGCATTGCTGGCTGTCCGGTGCCTCCAGCCTGTGCGGTGGCGATCAACGACTGATGCCGGAGCCACGTTTGCGATATCAGCTGAAGAACTTTCCGCTCGACAGCCTGGCGCAATGGATGCCAAAGGATTTTGCCTGGCAGGGCGCGCTGAATGCCGACGTTCAGCTTGATCTTCCCGCAGCGGGCCCCTCCGGCAAGGTTACGATTGATGCCGGAGGCGGCACGCTGCGGGTGCGCAACAAAGACCAGTGGCTGGACTTTCCGTATCAGACACTCAAACTCAACACCACACTGGCACCCAGACGTATCGATACGCGTCTGGATTTCGAAGGCGGCAAGCTGGGCCGGTTACTGCTCAATGCGCAGATCGATCCACTGGCCAGAGACAAGCCTCTGTCAGGCGATTTCAGTCTCTCCGGGCTGGACATCTCGGTGGCACGACCCTTTGCGCCAATGGTGCAGAAACTCAATGGCCGCCTGAACGGCAATGGCCGATTGTCAGGCAGCTTGCTGGCACCTCTGGTCAACGGCAGCGTGACACTTGAAGGTGGTGAAGTGGCGGGTGCCGAGTTGCCGATGGAACTGCATGACCTCAAGGTGCAGGCGTTGATCGCCGGAGAGAGCGTACAGCTCACCGGTGGCTGGAAAAGTGGCAGCACCGGGCAGGGGAGCATTGGCGGTCAGGTGGCCTGGGGGCAGAATCTGAACGTTGATGTGAGCCTCAAGGGCGCGCGTCTGCCGATCAATGTCGAGCCCTACGCGGAAGTGGAGGTAGCGCCTGACCTGAAAATTTCCATGCAGGGTGAGCGGTTGGCCATTTCCGGCAAGGTGCTGGTGCCCAAGGGGGCGATCACCGTGCGTGAGCTGCCGCCGTCTACGGTCAAGCTCTCGGGCGATACGGTGATCGTCGGGCAGCAGACCGAGGAGGGCGCGCCACCGCTGGCAGTGGCCATGGATATCGATGTGGAGGTTGGTCAGGAAAAGCTCGCCTTCAGCGGTTTTGGGCTTACTGCCAATCTGGTCGGAAGGGTGCACATTGGCGACAACCTGGACACCCGTGGTGAGCTGAACCTGAACGACGGCCGTTACCGTGCCTACGGGCAGCGGCTGACCATCCGCAAGGCGCGCCTGCTGTTTGCAGGCCCTGTGGACCAGCCCTATCTGGATATCGAGGCCATTCGCCAGACAGATGACGTGATCGCAGGCATTCGTCTGACCGGCAGTGCCGAGCAACCCACCACCGAAGTGTTTTCCGAACCCGCGATGAGCCAGGAGCAGGCGCTCTCCTATCTGGTCATGGGCAGACCGCTGAGTACCTCGGGCGAAGACAACAACATGGTCGCTCAGGCTGCACTGGCGCTTGGCGTTGCCGGTAGCTCGTCGACCACCGGCAAGCTCGCGGACAATCTGGGTATCAAGGACTTCGAGCTGGATACCTCGGGAACCGGCGACAAGACCAATGTGGTTGCCAGCGGCAAAATCACCGAGAAGCTCAGCCTGCGTTATGGTGTCGGCGTGTTTGAACCGGCCAATACCATTGCGTTGCGCTATCTGCTCAGCAAGCGCGTGTACCTGGAGGCGGCAAGCGGTGTTGCCAGTTCGCTGGATATTTTCTATAAAAGAGACTTCTGAATACTGGCCAGCGGCTGTAATGGCACTGGCCTGCGTTCAACCGGTTTACCCTGTTAAAACAGTGTGACCCATCACACGCTCTCTCTATTCAGGCTGCCGGTAATCATGGATCGATTCAACGCCATGCGCGTGTTCACCCGTATCGTCGAGCTGGGCGGTTTCGCCAAGGCGGCCGAGAGCCTGCACATGCCCCGTGCATCCGTGACGATTCTGATCAAACAACTGGAAGCTCACCTGGGGGTGCAGCTCTTGCAGCGCACTACGCGTCAGGTCAGCACCACGCCTGACGGCAAGGCCTATTACCAGCGCTGCGTAAGCCTGCTGGCCGATCTGGACGACGCCGAAGCGTCCTTCTCAGCGGCGGGGGCCGAGCCCAAGGGGCTGCTGCGTGTCGACCTGCCGGTGAGCCTGGGGCGCATGGTCGTGATACCCGCGCTGCCTGAATTTGCCCGGCGCTACCCGCAGATCCGATTGGAAATCGGCATGAGCGACAGACCGGTCGACCTGATCCGCGAGGGCGTGGACTGTGTCTTGCGCGCCGGAGCAGCACTGGACGAAACGCTGGTCGCCAGGCCGCTGGGCAGCCTGACCCAGATCACTTGCGCCAGTCGCGAGTACCTGCAGCGATACGGTACGCCGCTGAACCTGCCGGACCTCGCGCAACATCAGGTAATCGAATATTTCTCGACCAGCACCGGCAAACGCTATGGTCTGGAGTTTATGGCCGATGGCGTGGAGGTCGATCAAGCGTTGGCCTGTTCTATTTCGGTCAACAGTGCCGACGGTTATGTAGCGGCTTGCGAGGCGGGTTTCGGCCTGATACAGGTGCCGCGTTACCATGTCGCCGCACAGTTGCGCAGCGGCATACTGGTCGAGGTGCTGCGGTTGCATCGTCCGCCGCCGCTGGCGTTGACGGTGCTTTACCCACCTCATCGCCAGTTGTCACGACGGATCAGGGTATTCGTCGATTGGCTCGTGGAATTATGTGCCCACCCAGATATCAGGGACAGACTGGTTTCCTGAGAAAATTCGGAATTATCCTATATAGGACACGGCACACTTTCGTGTTTAACTTCCGGTTCTTTTATTCATCTCAAAAAAGGAATGTGTTTCATGGCTCAAGTAACCCTCAAAGGCGGCCCTGTTCAAGTCAATGGCAAGCTGCCTGAAGTCGGCAGCAAGGCACCTGCCTTCACACTGGTGGGTGAAGGTCTTGTCGACAAGACCCTGGCTGACTTCGCTGGCAAGCGCAAGGTGCTGAACATTTTTCCGAGCGTCGATACACCGACCTGTGCAACGTCGGTACGCAAGTTCAACGCCCAGGCAAACGAGCTGAGCAATGCCGTTGTTCTGTGTATCTCTGCTGATCTGCCGTTTGCCCAGTCCCGCTTCTGCGGCTCCGAAGGTCTGGAAAACGTCAAAAACCTGTCTTCTTTCCGCGCTGCCGATTTCAGCGAGCATTACGGCGTTGCAATTGCAGACGGTCCACTGAAAGGTCTGACCGCTCGTGCGGTGGTTGTTCTGGACGAAAACGACAAAGTGCTGCACAGCGAATTGGTATCAGAGATCGCTAACGAACCCGACTACGACGCTGCATTGGCTGTGCTTAAGTAACTTTCCGCAACACTTCGACGGCCTGAATCCGCTCAGGCCGTTTTTTTGTTTGTGCTTCATACGTTTATCGAAAGTAAGCGCTTGGTAAAGGCGCTTTGCTTGTAACGCATCTGTGCTTATTGTTCAGCCTTCTGAAGAAGCCCCCACCTGTAATGGTTGATTTATTCATGCAATCGTCTGGCTCTCGTAAATCCCGTCGCTGGTTGATCAGTTTGTTGATCCTGTTGGCCATTGTTGCCCTTTGCTGGTGGCTCTGGCCTGCCTCCACTCCCGGCAAAGGGGCCGAGAGCAAGAAGCATGGTGCAGGTGGCATGGCACGGCCTGGCTTCGGTGCATCGGCTGTCGCTGTCCCGGTGCGGGTCGCCCCGGCAACCGAAGGCGATTTCCCTATCTACTACAAGGCGCTTGGCACGGTAACGGCGATGAATACCATCAATGTGCGCAGCCGTGTGGCGGGAGAGCTGGTCAAGCTTTATTTCCAGGAAGGGCAGATGGTCAAGGCGGGTGACCTGCTGGCGGAAATCGATCCGCGCAGCTATCAGGTCGCATTGCAGCAGGCCGAAGGTACGCTGGCCACCAATCAGGCGCTGCTCAAGAATGCTCAGCTCGACGTACAGCGTTACCGTGGGCTTTTTGCCGAGGACAGCATTGCCAAGCAGACCCTCGACACTGCCGAGTCGCTGGTCCATCAGTACAAAGGCACGATCAAGACCAATCAGGCTGCCGTGGCTGACGCGAAGCTGAGCCTGGACTTCACACGAATTCGTGCGCCTATTGCAGGTCGTGTCGGCCTCAAACAGCTGGATGTCGGCAACCTGGTTGCCGCCAACGACACCACGGCGCTGGTGGTGATTACCCAGACCCAGCCCATTTCGGTCGCCTTCACGCTCCCGGAAAAGGACCTGTCGAAAGTCATTTCCCGCTACCGCACCGGCGACAAGCTGCCCGTCGAAGCCTGGGACCGTGGCGATACGAAAATGCAGGCTTCCGGTGTACTCGCCAGCCTCGATAACCAGATCGATGTGACGACCGGCACACTGAAGTTCAAGGCCCGTTTCGATAACGGTGACGAGATCCTGTTCCCCAACCAGTTCGTCAATGTGCGTCTGCGCGCCGATACGTTGAAACAGGTGACACTGGTGCCAACGGCTGCCGTGCAGTTCGGCACCGACGGGACCTTTGTCTATGTCCTGGACGGTGACAAGAAGGTCAAACTCAAACTGTTGAAGACCGGCCCGAGCGACGAGACATCGACGGTGATCACCGAAGGTCTGGCAGCCGGAGAACGGGTCGTGCTCGAAGGCACCGACCGTCTGCGCGACGGCGCTGAAGTCGAGGTCGTCAACGACAGCAAGGATGTACCGGCGGGTCCGGTTCAGAAGCTGCAGGGCAAGCCTGACAGCAAGACAGACAAGTCGGCAGCACTCGGCAAGGTGGAAAAACCAAACGTATGAACATGTCGCGCCTGTTCATCCTGCGTCCGGTTGCCACCACGCTGAGTATGCTGGCAATCGTCCTGGCGGGTCTGATCGCCTACACCTTGCTGCCGGTGTCGGCGCTGCCTCAGGTCGACTATCCGACCATTCGGGTGATGACGCTGTATCCCGGTGCCAGTCCGCAGGTCATGACCAGCTCCGTCACTGCGCCTCTTGAGCGTCAATTCGGGCAGATGCCCGGTTTGACCCAGATGGCCTCGACGAGCTCGGGCGGCGCGTCGGTCATTACCCTGCGTTTCAGCCTCGAAATCAATATGGATGTGGCTGAGCAGCAGGTCCAGGCCGCGATCAACGCGGCCACCAACCTTCTGCCTACCGATCTTCCGGCACCGCCGGTCTATAACAAGGTCAACCCGGCAGACACGCCGGTTCTGACCCTGGCGATTACCTCGAAAACCATGCTGCTGCCCAAGCTCAATGAGCTGGTCGATACACGCATGGCGCAGAAAATCTCGCAGATCAGCGGTGTCGGCATGGTCAGCATTGCCGGCGGCCAGTGTCAGGCTGTGCGGATCAAGGTCAATCCGGAAGCGCTGGCCGCCAACAGCCTGAACCTGTCTGATGTGCGGAACCTGATCGGCGCGTCCAACGTCAACCAGCCCAAGGGTAACTTCGACGGGCCAACCCGGGTTTCGATGCTGGATGCCAACGATCAGTTGAAGTCTCCAGAGGAGTACGCCAACCTTATTCTGGCCTACAAGGATGGCGCTCCCCTGCGTCTGAAGGATGTGGCCGAAATCGTCGACGGTGCCGAAAACGAACGCCTGGCGGCCTGGGCCAATCGGAGTCAGGCGGTGCTGCTGAACATTCAGCGCCAGCCGGGCGCCAACGTGATCGAAGTGGTCGACCGGATCAAGGCATTGCTGCCGTCAATCACCGAGAACCTTCCGGCCGGCCTCGACGTCGTGGTACTGACGGACCGCACTCAGACGATCCGCGCGTCGGTGACCGATGTTCAGCACGAACTGTTGATCGCGATTATCCTGGTGGTGCTGGTAACCTTCCTGTTCCTGCGTCGTTTCAGCGCGACGATCATTCCCTCTATCGCCGTCCCGCTGTCACTGGTAGGCACCTTCGGCGTCATGTACCTGGCGGGCTTCTCGGTCAACAACCTCACGCTGATGGCCATGACCATCGCGACCGGTTTCGTTGTTGATGACGCCATCGTGATGCTGGAAAACATCTCCCGGCATATCGAGGAGGGCGAAACACCTCTGCAGGCCGCCCTGAAGGGCGCGAAACAGATCGGTTTCACCCTGATTTCCCTGACCCTGTCGCTGATTGCAGTGCTTATACCGCTGTTGTTCATGGCTGATGTGGTCGGGCGACTGTTCCGCGAGTTCGCGATAACCCTGGCAGTCGCCATCCTGATATCGCTGGTGGTATCGCTGACCCTGACGCCCATGATGTGCGCGCGGTTGCTCAAGCGCGAGCCAAAGGAAGAAGAGCAGAGCCGTTTCTATCGTGCCAGCGGTGCCTGGATCGACTGGCTGATCGATATCTACGCGGGCGGGTTGCGCTGGGTGCTCAGGCATCAACCACTGACCCTGTTGGCGGCATTGGCCACTCTGGCACTGACTGTGCTGCTGTACATCGTTGTGCCCAAGGGCTTTTTTCCGGTGCAGGACACCGGCGTGATCCAGGGTATTTCGGAAGCGCCACAGTCGGTCTCCTTTGCTGCCATGAGCCAGCGTCAGCAGGCGCTGGCTGACATCATTCTCAAGGACCCTGCCGTGGTCAGTCTGTCTTCCTACATTGGTGTTGACGGTGATAACGCAACGCTCAACAGCGGGCGTCTGCTGATCAACCTCAAGCCCCACTCAGAGCGTGACCTCACCGCATCCGAGGTGATCCAGCGCCTGCAGCCAGAGGTAGACAAGCTTTCGGACATTCGTCTGTTCATGCAGCCGGTGCAGGACCTGACCATTGAAGACCGGGTCAGTCGTACTCAGTATCAGTTCAGCATGTCATCGCCCGACGCCGAGCTGCTGACGCTGTGGAGCGAAAGGCTGGTCGAGGCGCTCGGCAAACGGTCCGAGCTGACGGATGTGGCCAGCGACCTGCAGGACAAGGGCCTACAGGTATATCTGAACATCGATCGTGATGCGGCCAGTCGGGTAGGGGTCACCGTTGCGAATATTACCGATGCGCTGTACGACGCATTCGGTCAGCGACAGATTTCCACCATCTATACCCAGGCCAGCCAGTACCGCGTGGTGCTGCAAGCCGCGTCGGGCAGTGAACTCGGCCCTGCCGCACTTGAGCAGATCCACGTCAAGACCACCGATGGCGCACAGGTAAAACTGTCGAGCCTGGCACGCGTCGAGCAGCGTCAGGCGCAGTTGGCCATTGCTCACCTCGGGCAGTTTCCCGCAGTGATGATGTCGTTCAACCTTGCGCCCGGCGTTGCATTGGGCAAGGCCGTGCAGGTCATCGAACAGGTTGAGCAGGACATCGGCATGCCGATTGGTGTGCAGACCCAGTTTCAGGGCGCTGCCGAGGCATTTCAGGCATCGTTGTCGAGCACGCTGCTGCTGATTCTGGCGGCTGTAGTGACCATGTACATCGTGCTGGGCGTGCTCTACGAGAGCTATATCCACCCGATCACCATCCTCTCGACACTGCCGTCGGCAGCAGTGGGTGCCTTGCTGGCCTTGCTGATCAGCGGCAATGACCTGGGGATGATCGCGATCATCGGTATCATTTTGCTGATCGGCATCGTCAAGAAGAACGCGATCATGATGATCGACTTCGCGCTCGACGCAGAGCGCAACCGGGGTGTTGCACCGGAAACGGCGATCTACGAAGCGGCGCTGCTGCGTTTCCGGCCGATTCTCATGACCACCCTGGCAGCATTGTTCGGCGCCATTCCGTTGATGCTTGCCAGCGGCTCCGGCGCAGAGTTGCGCCAGCCACTGGGGTTGGTGATGGTCGGCGGTCTGCTCGTCAGCCAGGTACTGACGCTGTTTACCACGCCGGTCATCTATCTGTATTTCGACCGGCTTGGCCGTCGCTGGAGTCGCAGGCCTGCCGACCCGGACCGACTGGAACGGGCTGACGCATGAACCTGTCAGCGCCGTTTATCCGTCGCCCGGTTGCGACCGTACTGCTAAGCCTGGCGATCCTGCTGCTGGGCGCGGTCAGCTTCCGCTTGTTGCCGGTCGCGCCGTTGCCGAATATGGACTTCCCGGTGATTGTGGTGTCCGCCAGTCTGGCAGGTGCCAGCCCCGAGGTAATGGCCTCCACTGTGGCCACTCCGCTGGAGCGTTCGCTGGGCAGTATTGCCGGGGTCAATACCATGACCAGCAATTCAAGCCAGGGCACGACACGGATCATTCTGCAGTTCGATCTCAATCGCGACATCAATGGCGCGGCGCGGGAAGTGCAGGCGGCAATCAATGCTTCACGCAACCTGCTGCCCAGCGGTATGCGCAGCATGCCTACCTACAAGAAGGTCAACCCGTCCCAGGCGCCGATCATGGTCCTGTCTATGACGTCGACGGTGCTGGAAAAAGGTCAGCTTTACGACCTGGCATCCACCATCCTGTCACAGAGCCTGTCGCAGGTTTCCGGGGTCGGCGAAGTGCAGATCGGCGGCAGTTCGCTGCCAGCGGTTCGTATCGAGCTGGAGCCACAGATGCTCTCCCAGTACGGCGTATCGCTTGACGACGTGCGCACCGCGATTACCGGTGCGAACGTGCGGCGGCCAAAGGGTTTTGTGGAGGATGATCAGCATAACTGGCAGGTTCAGGCCAACGACCAGCTGGAAACCGCAAAGGACTATGCGCCGCTGATCATTCGCTACAAGGATGGGGCGACCTTGCGCCTCAAGGACGTCGCGAAAGTCAGCGATGCCGTGGAAGATCGCTACAACAGCGGGTTTTATAACAATGACCGGGCGGTGTTACTGGTCGTCAACCGCCAGGCGGGTGCCAACATCATTGAAACCGTGGCGCAGATCAAGGCGCAATTGCCAGCCCTGCGGGCCGTGCTGCCTGCCAGCGTGAGCCTCAACGTCGCGATGGATCGCTCGCCGGTGATCAAGGCGACGCTGCACGAGGCAGAGATGACCCTGCTGATTGCCGTGGTTCTGGTGGTGATGGTGGTATTTCTGTTTCTCGGCAGTTTTCGTGCATCGCTGATCCCCACTCTGGCGGTTCCGGTATCGCTGGTAGGCACCTTTGCGATCATGCACCTGCTCGGTTTTTCCCTGAACAATCTGTCGTTGATGGCTTTGATCCTCGCCACCGGACTGGTGGTGGACGATGCAATCGTGGTGCTGGAAAACATTTCCCGGCACATTCACAACGGTCTCGACCCCATGAAAGCGGCCTTTCTGGGGGCCAAAGAGGTGGGTTTCACCTTGCTGTCAATGAACGTCTCGCTGGTGGCGGTGTTCATTTCCATTCTGTTCATGGGTGGGCTGGTCGAAAGTCTGTTTCGCGAGTTTTCCATTACCTTGTCGGTGTCGATCGTCGTCTCGCTGATCGTATCCCTGACCCTGACGCCGATGTTGTGCGCGCGCTGGCTCAAACCCCACGATTCGGGCAAGGACAATGCCTTTCAGCGCTGGAGCGAGCGGGTCAACGACCGCATGGTCGCCGGCTATGACCGCTCGCTCGGCTGGGTCATGCGGCATCGCAGGCTGACACTGCTCAGCCTGCTGATTACCGTTGTGGTGAATGTCGCGCTGTATGTGGTGGTGCCCAAGACCTTTCTGCCACAGCAGGACACCGGGCAACTGATGGGTTTTGTACGCGGTGACGACGGTCTTTCGTTCTCGGTCATGCAGCCGAAAATGGAAATCTTTCGCCGTTCGATTCTGGCAGACCCTGCGGTGGAGAGCGTTGCCGGTTTTATCGGCGGTAGCGGTGGCACCAATAACGCCTTCATGATCGTACGCCTCAAGCCGATTGCCGAGCGCAAGCTGTCTGCCGAAAAAGTGGTCGAGCGCCTGCGCAAGAACATGCCGCATGTGCCCGGTGGCAGACTATTCTTGGCGCCTGATCAGGACCTGCAACTGGGGGGTGGTCGCGAGCAGACCAGTTCGCAGTATCAGTACATTGTGCAAAGTGCAGACCTGAGCAGCCTGCGGCTGTGGTATCCGAAGATCGTTGCGGCGCTCAAATCGATTCCGGAGCTGACGGCTATCGACGCCAGGGAAGGGCGCGGGGCGCAGCAAGTGACCCTGGTGGTCAATCGTGATACGGCCAAACGGCTGGGCATCGATATGAACATGGTCACGGCGGTGCTCAACAATGCCTACAGCCAGCGTCAGGTCTCGACCATCTATGACAGCCTCAACCAGTACAAGGTGGTGATGGAGGTCAATCCCAAATACGCTCAGGACCCGGCGACGCTGGAGCAGGTTCAGGTGATTACTGCCGACGGGCAGCGCGTGCCGCTGTCGAGCATTGCTCATTACGAGCGCAGTCTGGCGAATGATCGGGTTTCGCATGACGGTCAGTTCGCTGCCGAAAACATTTCCTTTGATCTGGCCGAAGGTGTCAGCCTCGACAAGGCGACGGTGGCTATCGAGCGCGCAATTGCCGCCATCGGACTGCCGTCCGACATCATTTCCAAGATGGCCGGGACCGCCAACGCCTTCGCCTCAACCCAGAAAAGCCAGCCCTGGATGATTCTCGGTGCGTTGCTGGCGGTGTATCTGGTGCTGGGGATTCTTTATGAAAGCTACATCCATCCATTGACGATACTCTCGACGCTGCCATCGGCCGGTGTGGGCGCATTGCTGACGATCTACGTGCTGGGCAGCGAATTCAGCCTGATCTCCCTGTTGGGGCTGTTCCTGCTGATTGGCGTGGTGAAGAAGAACGCAATCATGATGATCGACCTGGCCCTGCACCTTGAGCGTGATCAGGGAATGACGCCGCAAGAGTCGATCCGCAGCGCTTGTCTGCAACGGCTACGCCCCATTCTGATGACCACAATGGCCGCCATTCTGGGTGCATTGCCGTTGCTGCTGAGTACCGCGGAAGGCGCTGAAATGCGCAAACCGCTGGGCCTGACCATTATTGGTGGACTGATCTTCAGCCAGGTCCTGACTCTCTACACCACCCCGGTGGTTTACCTTTATCTCGACCGTCTGCGCCACCGTTACAATAAATGGCGTGGCGTGCGTACCGATGCTGCTCTGGAAACCCCGCTATGACCGAACACCTGGCCTTTATATCCCGCCCGACAGGGCTGATTCGTCCACTCGCGCTGGGGCTCTGCGTTGTGCTGCTCAGCGCTTGTGCTGTCGGTCCTGATTACCAGACGCCGTCGATGGCCGCGCCTGCGCAGTTCAAGGCCGCCGAAGGCTGGCGTGCAGCCACACCCGGTGACGCGATGGCCAAAGGTGCATGGTGGGAGGTGTACAGGGATCCGCAACTGAACTCGCTGGTCGAACGGCTCAACACCTCCAACCAGACCGTCGCCCAGTACGATGCGCAGTACCGGCAGGCACAAGCACTGGTGCGTAGCTCCAGAGGCGCATTTCTGCCGACACTGGATCTGACCACCGGCAAGACCCGCTCGGGGCAGGGCACAGGCACATCCAATACCGGCACGAATACCGGCGCCTCGGGAATTCGCAACAGTTACAACGCTCAACTGGGCGTCAGTTGGGAAGCCGATGTGTGGGGCAAGTTGCGCCGTGGGCTGGAGGCTGACACCGCCAGTGCGCAGGCAAGTCTTGCGGACCTGGCAGCGATGCGCCTCAGCCTGCAATCGGAGCTGGTGCAGAATTATCTGCAATTGCGGGTCATTGACGAACAGAAACGCCTGCTGGAATCCACTGTGGACACCTATCAGCGCTCTCTGACCCTCACCCAGAATCAATACCGCGCCGGTATTTCAGGAAGTGACGCTGTCGCCCAGGCGCAGACGCAGTTGAAAAGTACTCAGGCCGACCTGATCGATCTGGCCTGGCAGCGTGCACAATTCGAGAACGCCATTGCCGTGCTGGTGGGTATGGCGCCCGCTGACTTCAATCTGCCGGCCAGCACTTCGATTCCGCAATTGCCGCAGATCCCGCCAGGGCTGCCGTCACAGTTGCTTGAGCGCCGACCGGACATTGCCGCGGCCGAACGCTCGGTCATGGCCGCCAATGCCAACATCGGCGTCGCCAAGGCCGCTTACTACCCAGACTTCACGCTGAGCATGAGCGGCGGTTACAGCAGCAGTACGTTCGCCAACTGGATCAGCCTGCCCAACCGCTTCTGGTCGGTAGGGCCGCAACTGGCGTTGACGTTGTTCGACGGTGGCAGGCGGACGGCGGAAGTTGACCGTACCGAGGCCGTGTACGACCAGACTGTCGCCCAGTACCGGCAGACCGTGCTGAATGGTTTTCAGGAAGTCGAAAATTACCTCGTTCAACTCAAGGTCTACGAGCAGGAGGCCGCCGTGCGCCAGGAAGCGCTGGTATCGGCTCGCGACTCGTTGCGCCTGACCAACAACCAGTACAAGGCCGGGCTGATCGGTTATCTTGACGTCGTCAACGTACAGGCCACTGCTTTGAGCAATGAACGCAGTGTGCTGAACGTTCTGCAAAGTCGCTTGATTGCCAGCGTTCAGTTGATTGCCGCATTGGGTGGCGGCTGGAATGCCGAAACAGGTTTGACCCTCAGGGAGTGAGTGCTTCACGTGGCAAAGGCGGTTTTTCTTGAACTGTTCGTGATAAATGAAAAATCAATAGCTGGTTGCCATCTTTTCAACCAGATACCGCGACATTTGGCAGCTATTGCGTACAATCATCCCCCGCAGTATCGGCATGGACGCGCTCATTGGGCTCCAGGTGCGTTTATGTTGATTGGCAGCTACACCCCGTAGCTCGTCGTGGTCTCCGTTCTCGTCGCAATTGTTGCTGCGTACACTGCTCTCGATCTGGTTGGCCGTATTATTTCGGCCAGGGGCCGCGCCGTTTATGTATGGATTGCGGGAGGTGCTTTCGCAATGGGCGTTGGCAGTTGGTCGACGCACTTCATCGGTATGCTGGCATTCGTCCTGCCTATCGACGTTGGCTATGATGTGCCGTTGGCGCTGTTGTCCTTGCTGATCGCAATACTGTCTTCCGGTTTCGCGCTGTGGCTGGCCGCCCGGCCGCTATTATCCGCCGCGCAGATTGGCCTGGGTGGGTTGTTGCTGGGGCTTGGCATCAGCGCCATGCATTACACCGGCATGGCGGCAATGCGCATGCAACCCGGCATCGAATACACACCCTGGTTGTTTGCGCTTTCCCTGGCGATCAGCATTGCCGCCTCTGCGGCGGCGTTATGGATAGCGTTTCGTCTTCGCCAGCAACGGCCCAGGGTATACCTGATGCGTGCGGTAGCGGCAATTCTGCTGGGAACGGCCATCATCGGTATGCATTACACCGGCATGGCGGCGGCCACCTTTGCCGATGGCAGCTTTTGTGGTGCGTTGCCCGATGGATTGAGCAGCAATGGACTGGACAGGATTGTTCTGGTCGCCAGTCTTTCGATACTGGGTATCGCGCTGTTCAGTTGTATTCTCGACTCCCACCTCGAGACACGTACCGCTGTCCTGGCCAATTCCCTGACTGAAGCCAATCAGGAACTTACTCACCTGGCTCTGCATGACAACCTCACCGGGCTGCCGAACCGTGTGTTGTTGACGGATCGCATCGAGCAGGCGATGAAGAAAGTCAGCGAAAGCGGCGGCTGCTTTGCGTTGATGTTCATGGACCTGGATGGTTTCAAACCGGTGAATGACGCATTCGGCCACCATACCGGGGACTTGCTGTTGCGGCAGGTCGCTTTGCGTCTTCGTAACAACCTGCACCGGCACGACACGCTGGCAAGGATCGGTGGTGATGAATTCGTGCTGCTGGTCGAACTGCATGACCCGCAGGATGCGTTGGCTGTCGCAACGCGTCAGGTCAATGAAATAGGCAATCCGTTTACCATCGGCGAGCATCAATTGCAGATCTCGCTGAGCATCGGCATCTGCATGTACCCGGGCAATGGCAATACCCAGCACGAACTTCTGATCAACGCCGATGCCGCCATGTATCACACCAAAGCGGCCGGCAAGAACGGCTACAGCTTTTTCGATGCGTCGATGAACAGCAACGCACGCAATCAGCTGCAGATGTCTCAGGACTTGCGCAAGGCAATCAAGCACAGGCAGTTCTGTATCTATTACCAGCCCAAGTTCGACGCTTTGACCGGATTGCCCCTGGGCGCAGAAGCGCTATTGCGCTGGAACCATCCGGAACAAGGCGTTATGGGCCCCGATCAGTTCATCGCCATGGCAGAGAAAACCGGCCTGATCATTCAGATCGGCGAGTGGGTACTGGATGAGGCTTGCCGACAGATGCGTGAGTGGTACACCCAGGGCTACGCGCACTGGCGCATTGCGGTGAACCTGTCAGCGTTGCAGTTCTGTCATGCCGGGCTGGTCACTGCGGTGGCGGATACTCTGGCCAGACATCAGCTCCCGGCCAACTGCCTGACCCTGGAAATCACCGAGACTACGGCCATGCATGACGCCGATGCCAGCCTGGCGGTGTTGCAAAGGCTGTCGGAAATGGGCGTGGATCTATCGATTGACGATTTTGGCACCGGTTACTCCAGCCTGATGTACCTGAAGCGCCTACCCGCCAATGAAATCAAGATTGATCGAGGTTTCGTGCGTGACCTTGAGCATGACACCGACGATGCCGCCATTGTGTCGGCCATCGTTGCGGTAGGGCAGGCGTTGAACCTGCGGATCGTCGCCGAAGGCGTAGAAACAGCGGTTCAGAAGCGCTTCCTGACGCACTTGGGATGTCACTCCCTGCAAGGCTTCCTGCTCGGTTATCCTTTGCCGGCTGAGCAATTTTCTCGACGAAATTCGCGCCGCCGAGGCGAAAGCGGCAGTCGACGTGCCCGATGTTGGGCAACCGGCTTTCTGAAGCGCATGGATGGCGCTGAACGGCAAAGGCTGGCACGATCAGAACCGTTTGGCTAACCTGCGGGTGTTAGCTGCGCCTTGATGCTGGCTTCTGAGAAAAATCATGGAAAAAGTCCTCATTATTACCGGTGGCTCGCGCGGAATCGGCGCAGCCACTGCGCGTCTGGCCGCTGTACAGGGCTATCGGATCTGTATCAATTATCTGTCTGACCATGCCGCAGCCGAAAAGACGGCAGGGCAGGTCAGGGCCCTGGGTGCTCAGGCGATCACCTTGCAGGCGGACGTCAGCAACGAAGACGAGATCATGCGCCTGTTCTCCAGGGTCGATTCGGAACTCGGCCGCGTTACCCATCTGGTCAACAATGCAGGCACGCTCGCTCAGGCTTCAAGAGTCGAGGACATGTCCGAATTCCGAATGCTCAAAATGATGATGACCAACGTCGTCGGACCGATGCTGTGCAGCAAACATGCCTTGTTACGCATGCTGCCGAGTCACGGCGGGCACGGTGGCAGTATCGTCAACGTATCCTCGCTCGCGGCCCGCCTGGGCTCGGCGGGCGAATATGTGGATTACGCCGCTTCGAAAGGCGCGCTGGACACGTTCACCATCGGGCTTTCCAGGGAAGTGGCCGGGGAGAACATTGGCGTCAACGCGGTGCGGCCGGGGTTCATCTTCACCGACTTTCACGCCCTGAGCGGCGATCCGTTCCGCGTCAGCAAACTCGAGGGCGCACTGCCCATGGGCCGTGGGGGTACGGCGGAGGAAGTGGCCGAGGCCATTCTCTGGCTGCTGTCGGACAATGCGTCGTATGCCACAGGAACGTTTATCGATCTGGCGGGCGGGCGCTGAAGGCGTGCATTGTCTGGCAAGCGCCTTCAGATACCGCTTACTGATTCGTCACACCGTTACAGGTGGCGCATTGGCGGGCGGGTCGCCTAACGGTGTTTGATCGGGGGGCTGTGTTGAGGGCGGTGGCTCCTGCTCGGGTACGGGCTCGGGCAGAACGGGGTCGTCGATGTTTGGATCAGGTACTTCTACTGGATTGGGTAGAGTCATGGTTGCAGCCTCCTTGTTGACCCTTTTTACGACCCCCCGGCCTGATTGATGATTCAATTGATTTGAACCGGATAACCCTTGCCCGATTGTTCTGCCCTGCGTTTGGCTCATGTTCAATTCGCCCACCTGACAACCTCAAAACCTTTGAACTTTACCTTCGTTGACCGCTCGGAACCTAGGCAGCTGAATTCGACGAGTCTTCTGCATTTCGCGATTTTCCGCTGCCATACCGTCAATTTTTCCATTGCATGGAATGCACAGGAGCGTCCCTGGGGCGTGAGGAGTGATGCTCGATGAGTGAACAGCCATACGGTCCGGATTCCCTGGCCACCGATGTACCGCACCCAACCCAACCCTTGTCACTGACCCAGGCACTGCAATTGCCCCGCATCGTGATCGAAGACACGCTGCCAGTGATCGACGGTGGCCTGTTTGCGGCCAAGGCGATCATCGGGCAACCGGTCACCGTGACCAGCAAGGTCTACGCCGACGGGCACGACAAAATGGCGGTCAATATCCGCTGGCGTGCTGCCGATGAGGACACCTGGCATAGCGCGCCAATGCACGAACTGGGCAATGACAGCTGGGTCGGTGAGTTCACCCCGACTTCGGTCAGTCGCTATGTGTTTCGCCTTGAAGCCTGGATCGATCAGTTCGGCACCTATCGTTACGAACTGGACAAGAAGTTCGGCGCCGGCGTGCCTGTCGACCTGGAACTGGAAGAGGGGCGCATTCATCTGGTGCATGCCGCTGAGCGCAGCCAGCACGAGCAGCGCCAGCAGATTGAAAGCCTGCTAGGTCAGCTGGAGCAGGGCGATAAAGACGAGAAAGTCGCGTTGCTGTTGCACAGCGAAACCGCAAACCTGATGAAACTGGCTGATAATCAGGCCTTCCTGAGTCGTAGCGTTGAATTTCCGCTGGATGTCGAGCGTGAGCTGGCGCAGTTCGCCAGCTGGTACGAGCTGTTTCCTCGCTCGATCACTGATGACCCTGCGCGCCACGGCACCTTCAACGATGTCCATTCGCGTCTGCCGATCATCCGCGACATGGGTTTCGACGTGTTGTACTTCCCGCCGATTCACCCTATCGGCCGTGCCCATCGCAAGGGACCGAACAACTCTCTGACCGCAGGGCCGGATGATCCGGGCAGCCCGTACGCAATTGGCAGCGAGGATGGCGGCCATGAAGCCATTCACCCGCAGTTGGGCAGCCGTGAAGACTTCCGTAACCTGGTGAAGGCTGCGGCCGATCACGGGCTGGAAATCGCACTGGACTTCGCCATTCAATGTTCGCAGGACCACCCATGGCTCAAGCAGCATCCGGGCTGGTTCTCATGGCGTCCGGACGGCACGATCCGCTATGCGGAAAACCCGCCGAAGAAGTATCAGGACATCGTTAACGTCGATTTCTACGCGCCTGATGCCATTCCTGGTCTGTGGCTGGAATTGCGTGACATCGTTCTGGGCTGGGTGAATGAAGGCGTGAAGATTTTCCGCGTCGATAATCCGCACACCAAGCCGCTGCCTTTCTGGCAGTGGATGATTGGCGAGGTGCGCAATCAGCATCCTGAGGTCATGTTCCTTGCCGAAGCGTTCACCAAGCCTGCCATGATGGCGCGGCTGGGCAAGGTCGGTTACAGCCAGAGCTACACGTATTTCACATGGCGCAACACCAAGGCAGAGCTGTCCGAGTATTTCACCCAGCTCAACGAAGTGCCTTGGCGTGACTGCTATCGCCCGAACTTTTTCGTCAACACACCTGATATCAACCCGCGCTTCCTGCACGAGTCTGGCCGTCCTGGATTTCTGATCCGTGCAGCGCTGGCCACCATGGGCTCCGGGCTGTGGGGCATGTATTCGGGGTTTGAGTTGTGTGAAGCGGCACCGATTCCCGGGAAGGAAGAGTATCTGGACTCGGAAAAGTACGAGATTCGCGTTCGGGACTATGCCGCACCGGGCAACATCATTGCCGAGATCGCCCAGCTCAATCGCATTCGCAGGCAGAACCCCGCGCTGCAAACGCACTTGGGCTTGAAACTGTATAACGCGTGGAATGACAACATTCTGTACTTCGGCAAGCGTTCGGCGGATGGCAGCAACTTCATTCTCATTGCCGTCAACCTTGACCCCTTCAACGCACAGGAAGCAGATTTCGAGCTGCCGCTGTGGGAAATGGGCCTGCCGGATGACGCGGCGACGTCGGGTGAAGACCTGATGACCGGACACCGCTGGACCTGGTACGGCAAGTATCAGCACACGCGTCTTGATCCATCACAACCGTTTGGAATCTGGCGTATCCAGGCTGCGCATTAACACTCCCAAGGAGTCAGTAATGGCCAAGAAGCCCGGTGACGCGACATTCATCAAAGACCCGCTCTGGTACAAGGATGCGGTGATTTACCAGGTTCATGTGAAATCGTTCTTCGATTCCAATAACGACGGGATCGGCGATTTCGCGGGCTTGATCGAAAAGCTCGACTACATTGCCGCGCTGGGGGTCAACACTATCTGGTTGCTGCCGTTCTACCCGTCGCCGCGCCGGGACGATGGCTACGATATTTCCGAATACCGCGATGTGCATAGCGATTACGGCACCATGGCCGATGCCAAGCGCTTCATTGCCCAGGCGCACAAGCGTGGCCTGCGGGTGATCAGTGAGCTGGTTATCAACCATACGTCCGACCAGCACCCGTGGTTTCAGAAAGCGCGTCATGCCAAGCCCGGCTCCAAGGCACGGGATTTCTATGTCTGGTCGGACACCGACCAGAAGTACGACGGCACGCGGATCATTTTTCTCGACACAGAAACGTCCAACTGGACCTGGGACCCGGTCGCCGGGCAATACTTCTGGCACCGCTTTTACTCGCATCAGCCGGACCTGAACTTCGACAACCCGCACGTGCTGGATGCGGTACTGGAAGTCATGCGCTTCTGGCTGGATCTGGGCATTGACGGCTTGCGTCTGGATGCCATTCCGTACCTCATCGAACGGGACGGCACCAACAACGAGAACCTGCCGGAAACCCATCAGGTGCTCAAGCGCATCCGTGCCGAGATCGACGCTAATTATCCGGACCGCATGCTGCTGGCCGAGGCCAACCAATGGCCGGAAGACACCCAACTGTATTTTGGCGACAGCAAAGGCCCGGATGGCGATGAATGTCACATGGCTTTTCACTTTCCGTTGATGCCGCGCATGTACATGGCGCTGGCTCAGGAAGATCGTTTTCCGATCACCGATATCTTGCGGCAGACGCCGGAGATTCCGGAAAACTGCCAGTGGGCGATTTTCCTGCGCAACCACGATGAACTGACCCTGGAAATGGTCACCGATCGTGAGCGTGATTATCTGTGGAATTACTACGCCGCCGACCGCCGTGCACGGATCAACCTGGGTATTCGTCGGCGCCTGGCGCCGTTGGTGGATCGCGACCGCCGTCGGGTCGAGTTGCTCAACAGCATGTTGTTGTCGATGCCCGGCACACCGACGCTGTATTACGGCGACGAGATCGGCATGGGCGATAACATCTACCTGGGCGACCGGGACGGTGTGCGCACGCCCATGCAATGGTCCATCGACCGCAACGGCGGCTTTTCGCGGGCCGACCCGGCCAGCCTGGTATTGCCGCCGATCATGGACCCGATGTACGGCTTTCAGTCGGTCAACGTCGAAATTCAGGAGCGTGACCCGCACTCGCTGCTGAACTGGAATCGACGCATGCTGGCGGTGCGCAAACAGCAGAAGGCATTCGGGCGTGGCACGCTGAAAATGCTCTCGCCGTCGAACCGCCGCATTCTTGCGTATACCCGCGAGTACACGGCACCCGATGGTCACAGCGAAGTGGTGTTGTGTGTTGCCAACGTTTCCAGCGCCGCTCAGGCTGCAGAGCTTGAGCTGTCGGCTTACGCAGGCACAGTGCCGGTGGAAATGCTCGGTGGCAGCGCATTTCCGCCTATCGGGCAGTTAAGCTATTTGCTGACGCTCCCGCCGTATGGTTTTTACTGGTTTTTACTGGCTTCGGAGAATCAAATGCCCAGTTGGCACGTTGAACCCGCGCAGAGCATGCCGGACTTCCCGACTCTGGTGCTCAAGAAGCGCCTTGAGGAGTTGCTCGAAGAGCCGCTGCGCAGCACCATGGAAAAAACGTCACTGGCTGTTTACTTGCCAAAACGCCGCTGGTTCGCAGGCAAGGGCAAGGACATAGAGCAGGTCAATATCGCGTATGCGGTGCGTTTCGGCGATGAGGCGCACCCTGTGTTGCTCAGCGAAATAGAAGTGACTGCAGACGGCCAGACCGATCGCTATCAGCTGCCATTCGGCTTGCTCGCCGAAGACGACATCAGCAGCGCGTTGCCACAGCAACTGGCACTTGCCAGAGTGCGGCGTAATCGTGATGTAGGGCTGATCACCGATGCGTTTACTCTGGAAACCTTCATTCGTGCAGTGATTCAGGGCATGCAGTCGGATACGGTCATCCCCTGCGCTGACGGCGAGTTGCGTTTCGAGCAAAGTTCGCAGCTGGCACCGCTCGCCCTCACCGCAGAGTCGGAAGTGCGCTACCTGTCTGCCGAGCAGTCGAACAGCTCGGCGGTCGTCGGTGGCAGCCTAGTGCTCAAACTCATTCGTAAAGTCAGTGCCGGGACGCACCCGGAGCTGGAAATGGGTGCTTTCCTGACCAACGCTGGCTTCAAGAATATCTCGCCGTTGCTGGGCTCTGTGGTGCGTGTCGGCAACGACGGAAAACCGAATCTGCTGATGATTGCCCAAGGCTACCTGAGCAATCAGGGTGACGCTTGGGAGTGGACACAGAACAATCTGGAACGCGCAGTACGCGATGAGTTGGCGCATGGCGTTTCCGGCCAGGAACAGCATTACAATGCGTTGCTGGAGCTGGCGGACTTTTCGCGTAGCCTTGGTCAGCGTCTCGGTGAAATGCACCAGATTCTGGCGTCGCCTACCGACAATTCAGACTTCGCTGTTGAAGTCACCAGCAGTCAGGACAGCAAGGCCTCCGGAACCAGCGTCAATGCTCAGCTTGAGCGCGCCTTGCAACTGCTTGAGCAGCGCAAGGGCGATCTGGAACAGGACGATCAGCAACTGGTCAGCGATTTGCTTGCACAGCGCAAGCAGATTCGTCGGCGCGTCGAAGGTCTGGCCAAGCGCTCGGCAGGTGGCCTGCGGATTCGCGTGCATGGTGACTTGCACCTCGGGCAAGTGCTGGTGGTCAAAGGCGATGCCTACCTGATCGATTTCGAGGGTGAACCGGCCCGCGCACTTGAAGAACGCCGTGCCAAGCACAGCCCGTTCAAGGATGTCAGCGGTGTTTTGCGCTCGTTTGACTACGCTGCCGCCATGGCAGTACGTAGCGCACAAAACGTCGATACCTCGCCTGAGGCTGCCGGTGCTCGCAAACGTGTCGCCGAGACCTACCTGGCGCAGGCGCGGGAAGCCTTTATCGAAGGTTATCGCTCGGCAACGAGCGGAATGGCTCATGCCTGGAAAGATGCAAAAGGGGAGGACGCCGCACTGGAATTGTTCACCCTTGAAAAAGCTGCTTATGAAGTGATCTACGAAGCCGAGAATCGTCCAGCCTGGTTGGCCGTTCCCTTGCAAGGCTTGCGTGGGTTGCTGCAACCGTCTGATGGAGAGCCAATATGAATGCGCCTCACAAAACCGGCACAGGCCGCCGCGCGATTCCCGCTGCTGTGGACATCGATGCGCTGATCCGCGCTGAACACCGTGATCCTTTCTCGATCCTGGGGCCGCACGGTGATGGCGGCAGCGGGCAATACGTTCGTGCCTATCTGCCCGCAGCGTTGAGCGTGCGTCTGCTGGCCAAAGATGATGGTCGTGAGCTGGGCGAGATGGAAATGAGCGAGGTGCCGGGGTTTTTCGTCGGTCATCTCGAGCAGCCACAGCCTTACCTTCTGAAGGTCCAATGGGCTGGCGGTGAACAGATTACCGAGGACCCCTACAGCTTCGGTCCGCTGCTGGGCGAGATGGACCTTTATCTGTTTGCCGAAGGCAACCACCGCGACCTGAGCAGCTGCCTGGGCGCGCAAGTGACCAAAGTCGATGGCGTCGACGGTGTGCGCTTTGCGGTCTGGGCGCCGAATGCCCGCCGTGTGTCGGTGGTCGGCAGTTTCAACAGCTGGGATGGTCGTCGTCACCCGATGCGCCTGCGTCACCCGACCGGCGTATGGGAGATTTTCGTTCCGCGTCTGCAGCCCGGTGAAGTCTACAAATACGAGATCCTCGGTGCCCACGGGATTCTGCCGCTGAAAAGCGACCCTATGGCTCTGGCCACTACGCTGCCGCCCGACACCGCGTCAAAGGTCTCTGCGCCACTGCAATTCGAGTGGAACGACCAGGAATGGCTGCGATCACGGACAGGCCGCCACGATGTTGCCGCGCCGCTGTCGATCTACGAACTGCACGCAGGCTCGTGGCAGATGGAGCAGCACGAAGACGGTCAATGGCGACAGTACAACTGGCGCGAGCTGGCTGACCGCTTGATTCCCTATGTGAAGGAACTCGGCTTCACCCACATTGAGCTGATGCCGATCATGGAGCACCCGTTCGGGGGGTCATGGGGCTATCAGTTGCTGGCCCAGTTTGCACCGACTGCTCGCTACGGTTCGCCGGAAGATTTCGCCGCGTTCGTTGACGCCTGTCATCGGGCTGAAATAGGCGTGATTCTTGACTGGGTGCCTGCGCATTTCCCGACCGATACCCACGGCCTGGCGCAGTTCGACGGCACCGCGCTGTACGAGTACGCCGACCCTAAGGAAGGCTTCCATCAGGACTGGAACACGCTGATCTACAACCTGGGGCGCACCGAAGTTCACGGCTTCATGCTGGCCTCGGCGTTGCACTGGCTCAAGCATTATCACATTGACGGTCTGCGAGTGGATGCAGTGGCTTCGATGCTGTACCGCGACTATTCGCGTAATGCTGGCGAATGGGTGCCGAATCGCTTTGGCGGCCGAGAGAATATCGAAACCATCGACTTCCTGCGTCATTTGAACGACGTAGTTGCGCTGGAAGCCCCTGGGACCATGGTTATTGCGGAAGAGTCGACCGCGTGGCCGGGTGTCAGCGAGCCGACCCAGCAGGGTGGGCTAGGCTTCAACTACAAGTGGAACATGGGCTGGATGCACGATTCGCTGCAGTACATGATGAGGGATCCGTTACATCGCAGGCACCACCACAGCACTCTGACTTTCGGCCTGGTGTATGCGTGGTCCGAGCGTTTCGTATTGCCTATTTCCCACGATGAAGTGGTACACGGTAAACATTCGCTGATCGACAAAATGCCTGGCGACCGCTGGCAGAAATTCGCCAACCTGCGCGCCTACCTTTCATTCATGTGGACGCACCCTGGCAAGAAGCTGCTGTTCATGGGGTGCGAGTTCGGCCAATGGCGCGAGTGGAATCATGACGAGCAACTGGACTGGTACTTGATGCAATACGCCGACCACGTTGGCGTAAAGAATCTGGTTGGCGATCTGAATCGCCTCTATCGTCAGGAAAAGGCGCTGCACCAGCGCGATGCCGATCCAGCCGGCTTCCAGTGGCTGATCGGCGACGACCAGGCCAACAGCGTGTTTGCCTACCTGCGCTGGAGCAATGATGGCGAGCCGCTGCTGGTGGTGGCCAACATGACGCCAGTGCCGCGCCTGGCTTATCGTGTGGGCGCGCCGGTGTCAGGTGCATGGACTGAGTTGCTGAATAGCGACGCGGAAACCTACGCAGGTTCTAACATGGGCAATGGTGGGGAAGTGAACACCGAAGACGAGCCAGCACATGGGATGGAGGCTTCTCTGAAACTGAACCTGCCGCCGCTTGCCGTGCTGATCCTCAAACCGAAGAAAGACTGACCAGGGCGCATCCCCGCGCTGACGGTCGCATTACCACACCAGCCTGAAACCCAGGCTGGTGTTTACTCCCTCCGTTCCTTGTTCGCCCAGATCAACAAGGTAATCAGCGCTCCAGTGCAGACTGGCCTTGCTGCTCAATGTCGCTATCATCCCGGCGCCGATACTGCCCGTCGTTGATCGATGCTCGGTTCTTATCTGCTCTGCATGATCGAATGTCAGCGTGTCATGGCCGTCTTTGGTGTGCCAGAGGTTGGCTCGCAGATAAGGCGCTATCGGTACGCTACTGAATTGATAGCGCCCCTTGAAACGTATGCCGATGCGCCCTGTGGTGTAAGACTGACTGTCGAATCCGAGATGGGTAATGCCGTCATGCTGATCCTGAAGGTCTATGCGTTGGTAGATGATCTGTAGCTGAGGCTCTGCAACCCAGCGCTGTGAGAGTGGCAGCGGATACCGGCCTCTGCAGACAGGCTCATCACATGGCCTTCAATGTCGACACCTGTGCCCCTGACGGAGCGGCTGCGGCCGTCCAGGCGAGTGCCCATCGCGACTGCGTCAACGTACCCGCCACCGGGTGTCGTCAGCGTCCAGTAGGCGCCCAGGCTTTCCCCGTTCAGTTTCAGGTGGCCTGTTTCGTAGTTTCTGAAACCTTCAGCAAAACCCTTCACCTTGCCATCCAGACGGTTATGCGCGACGAACAGCCCGACGCGCTGGCTCCGCCCGTTGTCCAAGTGCCAGGCATACAGATCATGGCCGATCTGGTAGCCCTTGAATGAAGCGTCCAGGCTTGGGCTCACGTCTCCAGACCAGCGTTGCCTGAAGTTGCTGCCGAGCACGCGTGCCCAGCCGGCAGGTGTCATGCCGTATTGGGCCAGTAGCGCCTGATCACCCTGGCGCTCATGAAAAGTGCACAGTGAACTCAGCGCCAGGACCGCAGCGCTTGGCGCTGCCACTGAATAGTTGGCGACCTCGGGGCGGTACAACGCGATGGGCGCGGCTCCGCGAACGGGTTCCGGCAGTGGCGGTGTTCCGATCGCGGGCACTGGCAGTGCGGCTGCCGGGAGGACCGGGGCCGGGGTGGTCGGCGCAGGCTCAGGCTCAGGGTTTGGGAGCGGGGCGGGCACAGGTTGCGGTGTTGGTGTCGGCTCGGGAGCAGGTTCGGGAGTCGGCTCAGGTGTCGGCTGGGGAGTTGGCTGTGCAGGTTCGGGGAGGGGCTCGACAGGGGGCGGCGCTGGCGTTGGCGGCGCAATCACCGCAGAGCGCAGGAACCAGCTGTTCTCCGAGCCGGCAGTGGCGCCGCCCTTGAACAGGTAATACTGATAAGCGCCTGCAGACAGCGGACTTTGCAACGAAAAGGCGCTGCTATCGCTGGTTGCACCGTTGATGGCTTGTACCACTTCAATGCCGTTGCCAAGGGTCAGGGCGCCCAGCCCACCCGCGTTGCTGACGATCATGCGCGTAGAACCACTGATCCTACCCTGTGCCACCACCAGTCGGTCGCTGGCGGATGCATCATCGCCCAGTGCCGAGAGCAACAGCAGCCGCCCGTTCTGGCCGGTGTAATTGCCGTTCACCGTCAATGTGCCAGTGAGCGCGCGTCCTGCATCGCTCACGTCCAGCGTTCCGGCATTCTCCAGTGAAGCGAGGGATGCTGCGCGCAAGGGCGCAATGCTGCCCGAGGTCGAGATCAGCGTACTGGTGGAATCAATGCTCAGAACGCCGGTGTTACTCACGCCGTCACCAAGGACCAGCTTACCGGCCAGATTCAGCTGCGAGCCGTTACTCACGTTGACCGTCTCCCAGTTGGCATAGCGACCCGGCTGCGACGATACAGCGTTGTCGAAAGTCAGCACGTCATTGCCAGGGCCGCCGTCAAGCAGCGGATTGGCGCTCAGGTAATATTCGCTCAGGTTGTACAGCCGCGCCGCATCATCGCCGTCGGCCATCAACACACTGTTGCGGGCGTAGCCACCATTCAGCCAATTGAAGCTGTCATTACCGGCGCTGGCACGAACTTCACCACGAATATCGCCACCGCTGAGGGTGATCAGGTCGTCGCCGCCGCTGACGCTGACATTGCCGCCCACAGAGCCACCCAAGAGGGTGATCGTATCCCTGCCAAAGCCGGTTATCAGGTTGTTGATGATCGTGCCACCGGACATCTCGAACACGTTATTGTCGAGCTTCATGTCAACTCGGCCAATGCTGCCGCCGGTCATCACCGCAACGTCGCCGTCCTCGAACGCACGAGTGATGGTGCCTCCGGTCATCAGAAAGGTATCTCGCCCGTCGCCCTGGGCCAGCGAGCCCAGCGTACCGCCGCTCATGAAAAAGTCGTCGGGATCGTCGCCCTGGTTCAGGCCGCCGCTGATCTCGCCCGCCGACAACGTGAATGAGTCGATTCCGGCACTCTGGGTGACGTTGCCGAGAATACGGCCTGACTGCATATCAACGCTGTCGATTCCTGACCCATAGCTGATATCGCCGGCGACCGTGCCTGTTCCGCCTTTGGGAAATATCAGAATGTGATCGCCGCTCAGACCGATAAATGAGCCGCTGATGTCACTGTCGCAGACTTGAACGCCGGACGACGTCGAGGACCCCAGTGCGCAGGCTCCCTCCGCACAGGACGGGATAAAGGCCAGCATAATGAATGGCAGAACATTACGGGTGTGGTACAGATGAATACAACGAATTTTCACGACAGCTCTCCCGGCCAGGCAGGCAGCAGGGAGGCAATCGAAACGGATCAAGGCGCCAGACTGCCACGCTCAGTGACGTCGCACCAAGGCTGGCGACGGTCGCTTTGCGGGCCTGTTTTCAAGGCCCGCAGTACGAAGTCAAGAGGTCGTTGGCCGATGCGTCAAGAAGTTGACCGACCGGTGGCGAGATTTAAACTTTTGCTACCAACTATTGGAATTACAAGTAAAAAACTTATGCGCTAAAAGTAGTGTTCATGCTGGATATGTTTGGTTGGCGGTGCGGCGTGATAACCAGATTGTCAGCGCCAGCGCGCACACCGACAGCAACGCCGCGTAAAAAAATATCCAGTCATAGCCCTGACCCAAGGCAATAGCCCCCATTACAGGGCCGGCAATTGCCAAGGCCAGATCGAAGAACACAGCGTAGGTACTCAGTCCTGCGCCTCGGCTGGGGGTAGGTACGCTTTTGATCGCTTCCACGCCCAGCGCCGGGTAGACCAGTGAAAGCCCCACACCGGTCAGTCCTGCCCCAGCCAGAGCAATGCCGCTGCTCGGTGAAAGCCCGAGCATCAGCAGTCCGCAGATCTCCACAGCCATGCAGACGATGGCCGCGTTGTAGCCGCCGAGGCGGTTGATGGCACCGATGAACAGCAGGCGGGCGAGGATAAAGCACACGCCAAACATGCTCAGGCAATAGGCCGCACCTTCCCAGCCGCGGCTTAGATAAAACAGGGTGATGAAGGTGGTCAGCGTGCCGTAGCCGATGGAGGACAACGTCAGTCCCAGGCCATAAGGCGCGATACGGCCGAACACTGACCAATAGGGCAGGCGCTCACCGGCTACGACCGGCACCGATGGCTTGTTGCGGATCAGCCACAGCGCCAGCCCGGCCATCACGATCAAGGCGACCCCCAGGCTGTTGAAACCCACAGTATCTATGACTAGCACGCCCAGCGGTGCACCAATGGCTATCGCACCATAGGACGCGATGCCGTTCCACGAAATTGATCGGGCCGTATGTTCTGCGCCGAGTTTGCCGATGCACCAACTGATAGTGCCAACTCCGATAAGCCCTTGGGAAACGCCGAGAAACAGTCGCGCAACGATCAGAATCGACAGGCTCAACGTGGCGAACTCCTGAAGCAGCGTTGCCAGTAACGTCATGCTGCCACTGATGACGATGCCCCACAGTCCGAACACGATAGAGCGCTTGCTGCCCAGCGTGTCGGTCGCCCGGCCGGCAAAAGGTCGACTCAGCAGCGTTGCCAGGTATTGCGAGGCAATGGTCAGGCCTGCAATCAACGGGCTGAAACCCAGCTGGTCGTGAACATAGCCGGGCAGCACCGCAATAGGCAGGCCGATGCACAGGAAGGCGATGAACGTGTAGAAAACGATGGAAACGATCTGCAGGGTAATCGTCATGGAACCGGAGTGTGCGGCAGGCATTGGGCTCTTCGCTGGCAGGCGGTGGGAGTGCCTCATCATGGCGTGCGCTGTGACTAAAAGAAAGCAGGCTAACGGTTTTATATGGGCGGGTTATCAGGCAGTTGCTGTTCTGCAGATATGGTCATAGGATGACTGATCACACCACAATAATAAAAAGGTTCACCATGAGAAATATTCTGTTGCTGGCCGCTGCAGTCGGTTGTTCGTTTGGCCTGCCTGCCCAGGCAGCCACGTTTGCTTACATTTCCAGTCCCACTGACGGCCTTATATCCCAATGCCGTCTGGATGAGCAGAGCGGCGCGCTCAGCCTGGTCGAGCAGACCAAAGCCGGAGACCAGGTCAATCCGATGGCCATCTCATCGGACGGCAAAGCGTTATTTGCAGCGCTGCGTTCCAAGCCTTATCAAGTGCTGAGTTTCAGCATCGAGCCTGCAACAGGGCATCTCAAGCCGCTGAGCCAGGCACCATTGGCCGAGAGCCTGGCCTATTTGTCTACCGATCGCAGCGGGCGCTTCCTGTTCGGCGCATCCTATGGTGCCGATTTGCTCAGCGTACAGCCCATCGATGCGCAACACCGCCCCAGCGACAGTATCCAGACCTACAAGACCGGCATGCATGCGCATTCGGTGCGCACCGACCCGAGCAACCGTTTTGTATACGCCGGTAATCTTGGCGTTGATCGTGTTCTGCAATACCGGCTGGAGCCAAAGGACGGCAAGCTTGTGCCCATTGGCGAGGGCTATGTTGCGGTTACCGAGAATACCGGCCCACGCCACTTGGCATTTTCGTCCGATGGCAAATTTCTCTACGTGGTCGGCGAAATGAGTGGCACTGTCACTGCGTTCGCGATTAACCAGAAAACCGGTGCGTTGAAGCAGACAAGCACGGCGGACGGTATCCCGAAACGCTTGAATCTGGCGCCGGGGCAGGCCCGCGATGCGCGCAACAATGATCTCAAGGATGACCCTACCCCGCGTATCTGGGCGGCAGACATTCGCCTCGCGCCGAATGGCAAGTGGCTGTTTATCAGCGAGCGCACTTCCAGCAGCGTGTCGGTGTTCAAGGTCGAGCCTGCCAGTGGCAAGGTGACGTTTGTCGAAAACTATCCGATGCAGGAAAAACAGCCACGCAACATTGCGGTGTCACCCAATGGGCGCTGGTTGCTGGTGAGCGGTGAGAAAAGCGACAAGGTCGGCAGTTACGCCATTGCGGCGAACGGTGCCTTGCAGCGGGTCAGCGAAGCGCCCTCGGGCAAGGGTGCGTTGTGGATTGAAATGCTCAGCCAGCCGGGCCAATAGCGGGTTGAAAATAAAAAGCCCTGTCACAAGACAGGGCTTTTTGCTGTAGCAGCCTGACAGGCTTAGAACGAAACGCCCTGGCTGCGCAGGTAGTCGTCGTAGGTACCGCTGAAGTCGATCACGCCGCTTGGGCTGAGTTCGATGATGCGGGTTGCCAGCGAGGACACGAACTCGCGGTCGTGGCTGACGAAAATCAGGGTGCCCGGGTAGTTTTCCAGCGCAAGGTTCAGCGCTTCGATGGATTCCATGTCCAGGTGGTTGGTCGGTTCGTCCATCACCAGCACGTTCGGTTTTTGCAGGATCAGCTTGCCGAACAGCATACGGCCCTGTTCACCACCGGAAATCACTTTGACCGACTTGAGGATCTCGTCATTGGAGAACAGCATGCGGCCCAGAGTGCCACGTACCATTTGCTCGCCGCCTTGCGTCCACTGGCCCATCCAGTCGAAGAGGGTAGATTCGTCTTCAAAATCGTGAGCGTGGTCCTGAGCGTAGTAACCGATTTCCGCTGCTTCGGTCCACTTGACCGTGCCTGCATCCGGTTGCAACTCGTTGACCAGGGTGCGCAGCAGGGTGGTCTTGCCGATGCCGTTCGGACCGATGATTGCAACACGTTCGCCGGCTTCGACCTGGAAGCTGAAGTCCTTGAACAGTGTCTTGCCGTCGAAGCCTTTGGCCATGCGATCGACAATGACCGCCTGACGGTGCAGCTTTTTGGTTTGTTCGAAACGAATGAACGGGCTGACACGGCTGGACGGCTTGACCTCGGCCAGCTGGATCTTGTCGATCGCCTTGGCTCGGGACGTTGCCTGCTTGGCTTTCGATGCGTTGGCCGAAAAGCGGCTGACGAAAGATTGCAGCTCGGAGATCTGTGCCTTCTTCTTGGCGTTGTCGGACAGCAATTGCTCGCGGGACTGGGTCGCGACAGTCATGTACTCGTCATAGTTGCCCGGGAACAGGCGCAACTCGCCGTAATCCAGGTCGGCCATGTGCGTGCACACGCTGTTCAAAAAGTGACGGTCGTGGGAGATGATGATCATCAGGCTGTTGCGCTGGGTGAGGATGTTTTCCAGCCAGCGAATGGTGTTGATGTCCAGGTGGTTGGTCGGTTCGTCGAGCAACAGCACTTCCGGATCGGAGAACAGTGCCTGCGCGAGCAGAACGCGCAGTTTCCAGCCGGGCGATACTTCGCTCATAGGACCGTTGTGCTGTTCGATGCCGATACCCAGGCCCAGCAGCAATTCGCCGGCACGGGACTCGGCAGTGTAGCCGTCCATTTCCGCAAATTCGGTTTCCAGCTCGGCCACGGCCATGCCGTCGTCTTCGCTCATTTCCGGCAGCGAGTAGATGCGGTCGCGCTCGGCCTTGACCTTCCACAGCTCTTCATGGCCCATGATCACGGTGTCGAGTACCGTGAATTCTTCGTAGGCGAACTGATCCTGGCGCAGCTTACCCAGTCGTACGTTCGGCTCCAGCATCACCTGACCGCCCGAAGGCTCGAGGTCGCCACCGAGGATTTTCATGAAGGTGGACTTGCCGCAGCCGTTCGCGCCAATCAGGCCGTAACGGTTACCGGCGCCAAACTTCACCGAGACATTCTCGAACAAGGGTTTGGGGCCGAACTGCATCGTGATGTTAGCTGTGGAGATCAATTACTTTACCTATCAATAACTTGGGCAATAACTGGGGAGCGCTGGTGTCAGCGGTGTCGTGTTCGAGACACGACCGGAGCTGTTCAGCCTGCTCCGCCTGAGCATGAGCTGATCCAACGGGCATACGTCTACAGCAACGGCAGCCTGCCATGGCCGCGTTGCCGGGATATGAATGTGGGGGTTCATGCCAGACATTGGCGCGCATTGTCGCATAGGTCGGGCGGCAGTGACATGGTGGACAGTGCCGGATTGCCGAGTTGTCCACGTTCCGGCCTGCTCAGGAGCCTGTTGGGTAGCCTTGCTCAAAGCGTGTGCACAAGGCAGAGGCAGGCGCGATTTCAAAAGAAGTCGCAGAAGAAAGATACTGAGTCGTCACATTGCCTGATCGGGAGGTCGTTTACGTTCGGCTAGCGCTGTAACGGGCAACGCTCACTTTAAGTCGAGCCTCATCAATGCTCAACTTGGGAATGACTTCATCCGGAACTCGCGAGCTGTCGGATAAATTGAACACTTGAAAATCATCCCCGACTACATGCTTCGACATAAGTTCCAGTGACGGGAGAATTCTTGATTCGTAGTGCTGGTCCAGTCCACAAGGCGAGCACACATCTGTCGACGATTCATAGAACCGGCCTGCAGACTGGTTCATATCAAAGCCCACGAGAAAGACGCTATCAAAACCAAGGTGATAGGACAATTGCAAGGCGAGATACATGACCGTGCGGGCGTCGAAAAACCCCAATTCCAGGTTTTTGCTGAAGCCGATATCCCTGCTTCTATGACTCCATAAAGACACTTTTCTGACCAGTGCGTCGTCTCGTGAGCAGAGCGCCGCAACCGTGGATAACCTCGGTGATTTCTTCAGTGCATAGGCGCGCCCGGAAGGCCTGGGAATGCCGGAGCTGAACTGGTCTTCCCAGAGGCCGACATTCTCGCTCTCGCGCATTGCCGCAGCGAACAGCTCGGGCTGCTGATTGGGAAAGTCCCGGTCAGTACACACGTAGAACAATGGTTTGATGTTCGTTTCTGCAAACATCGAGAACGCCCCGTTCATGGTAATCATGGGGACGTCCGAAAAATCTTGAATCGGGAAGTTTCGGGCAGATTGACCTGAGCCAATCAGAAGAACCGGGCCTTTTCTGGTGCCTCTACATTTGCCGAAATCAAGTACGCGGGTCGGCTTCGGAGTGTGGTCTTCAGCCGATTTGCGAAGATAAGCAGTCGCATTGATGGATTGACTAGTCATGACTACCCTGTAAGCACTAGTGGCAAATTAGTTGGGACATTTTGCGCGCAATACTACTGGCTGGTGGCCATTAGTTCGACATCAAAGAGTTTCGAAAGCGTATCATACTGGAAACATCACGCCACAGATTGATGGCTCATTTTTGAGAATTTGCTATTCCTTTACAATGTTCTCGGATGTAAGGCATGGCGCGCGGCATTGTTTAATGTTAATTGGCTAGTATCAAACTAGTGGTTAATGCTTCTGCCGCTAGATGCACTTAACGCAACAATACTGTGTATGCACACAGTCTTGGCGCTGTGCGGGGGAAGGAAGCCGGGAGAGGGTGAGGCTGCAAGGCCCGGCTATTACCGGGCCTCCTTGTTGTGGCGAATTTATTGATGGCTAATCGGATTTCCGTTCCTGCCGCTTCCTCCTGAACCAGCTCCCCAGCGCGTGGAAAGGGTGAATGAACATCGCAATCGCTCCGAGCAGAAAGACGATGAAGACAAGGATCAGGCCCAGGCCCTCGTGTGCAAACATAGTGATTGACTCCTGTTGTTCACTTTGTCGGTCCGCTGAAGACTAGCCGCTGAAACGTTTCACCTCATGAAGAAATGTTAATGAACTTTCCTGGCGGGGGCCGCGAGGCGAGCTTTTGCCTGGCTAGTGCTGTCGCGCCGAAGCTATGAAGTACTCGCGTTTGTTGACTCAAATAGCTGAGAAGGAGCGGATTTTCCGTGAGCCGGTCTGGGGACGGGACTTCTCAAAATTCACCCGTCGCGGAACTAGATGAGGTGATGACGAGACTATAAGCACGCTCGCGTTCATCGGGCCGTGCCTATGAGCGCGCATTCTCATCACCCGGAGGTTCCTGACATGAAGTCCCTTTTCCGTCCAGTCTTGCTGCTGGCTGTTGCTTTACCCCTGTTGCTGACTGGCTGCGGGGATAAGGAGCCCGAACAACGCACTGCGTTCACTCAGTTCCTGCAAACCCGAATTATCGACAAGCCAGGCGTGCACGCTCCCAAACTGACGGACGATGAAAAGAAAGCCTTTGGTGACTACAGCTCACACTATGCTGTTATTTCCGATTTCGGCGCGGGCATGGACACTGCAGTGCAGCCTCTCGCTGGCTTGATGCAGAAAGGATCCTTTCGCTCGGTAAGCGATGTCATTCAACGTCGCGCAGACCTGGCTGCCGTGCAGACAGGTCTGGATGAGGTCGGCGAGAAGTTGACCATCGAGCAGGGCAAGGCCGATGCGGCACATGCCAAACTCAAGCAGCCCGATGACTTGAAAGTCGTTTACGACAAGGCGTATGACCGGACTGTGAGCGTGCCCGCCAACACGTTCCGTGAAGTCTTGCCGCAAATAAAGGGCACGTTTTCGAGCGGCCTGAAGGTTGCCGATTATGTGGACGCGCACAAATCGCAAATCGATATCTCCGGTTCGGCGATAACCGTCAAGGATCCGGTCGTACAGACTGAACTCAACAAATTGCTGCAAGAGCTGAACGAGCAGGGCAAAAACGCTCAGCAGGCTCAGGCTCGCCTGCAATCGCTCATGACCGGTCGCTGAGACTGATCTGGCGGCTTGCCCCGGCCTTGTTGCCGGGCCAGGCCGTGTGTCGGGTATGATTTGCGTGTCTGTTTGCCTGACCCAGCGTCTGCCTGTTTGATAATCAAACCTCTCTTATCGACGATTGCCCTGCGTGAAGCAGTGCCCGCTGACGCTATATGCCTGAGCGCGCTGGGCATGCAGGTCTTTCTCGACACCTACGCAACGCAGGGCATCCGTGAGTCCATCGCACGCGAAGCCCTCGACGCGTTCTCCCCGCAGGCGTTTGCGCATCTGCTTGGCAAACCGGAAGCGCTCATTATCGTGGCTGAATCTCTAGGGCATCTGATCGGCTTCGTTCAGGTAACGCTGTGCGTCGATCACCCGATGCTTGGCGTATCGACGGCTGCCGAGTTGCAACGCCTCTATGTGCAGGAACGTTTCACTGGATGTGGAGCAGGGCGACTGTTACTCGAAGCCGCCGAGCAGCGCGCTACGGCCAGAAAGGCGGCGTTGATGTGGGCGACTGTCTGGGTTGGAAACCCGCGCGCGTTGGGGTTTTACCCGCGGCAGGGTTATGAAGTGAAAGGTTCGCCACGTTATGAGTTTCAGGGCGAAACGCATGAGAATAGGCTATTCGCCAAACTGCTCGGCGGGTCAAATCTGACGCGGAATTCTGTTTGATCAACGATTGCAGATGTGTGTCCCTGTGAGCGCAGCGGAACTCCGTGACGCCTCACAAGACTCGCGTTTATCCTTGCGCATCATTCTGAGCATTGTTGCCTTCAAGGAGTCGTTGCAGTGACCACCATCAAAATTACCGCGGGCGGATACGAGTTTCTGGCCGAAGCCAATCCGGATGCGCCGCAAACGGTGGAAGCGTTTCTCAAGCTGCTGCCTTATCGGCAGAAATTCATCCATGTGCGCTGGAGTGGCGAAGGCTGCTGGGTGCCGCTGGATGATTATCAACTGAAGCTGAATGACACGTTGATCGGTTTCGAGAACGCAACGAGTCATCCTTCTGTGGGCGACATTCTGTTTTATCCGGGTGGTTACAGCGAAACCGAGATTATCCTGGCGTACGGTTCGTGCTGTTTCGCCAGCAAGATGGGGCAACTGGCCGGCAATCACTTTCTGACCATCACTCAAGGCAAGGAAAACCTGCGCAAACTGGGCGTCAAGACGCTTTGGGAAGGCGCTCAGGATGTGGTTTTCGAGCTGGCCTGAGCCTGTGGTTATTGCGCAGTAGTCATTTGCCAGCATTTTTCGGAACTGCTGATCTTCGCCAGGGGTCTAGTCCACAATGCTTCCAGCTCCCGGAAGCCGACCTGGAGACAAGACCTTGAATATCTTTGAAGCATTGCGTGAAAGCCATGATCGTCAGCGCGGTTACGCTGACGCACTGATCCAGACCAGCGGCGACAGTGTCGAACGGGAAAAAGCCTACAAACAGCTCAAGGATGAGCTTCAGGCTCACGAGACAGCCGAAGAGCGGTTTTTCTACATTCCCCTGATGGCCCACGACAATGGCGTGGACCTCAGTCGCCATGCCATTTCCGAGCATCATGAAATGGACGAGATGATGGAAGAACTCGATGAAACCGAGATGTCGAGCCCGGCCTGGCTGGCGACTGCGAAAAAGTTGTCGGAAAAAGTGCATCACCACTTGAAGGAAGAAGAGCAGAAGTTCTTTCAGATGGCGGGCAAGTTACTTGATGAAAAGCAGAAACAGAGCCTGGCTGGCGAATACGTGAAGGAATACGAAGAGCAATTGGCTGAGGGGTAACAGGCCCGTGCAGTGCTAGAATCGGCTTTTTCATTAGCGAAGGCACGACATGAAGCTTCTGTTTTTGACGAGCGCAACGGTGATTGCGGCAACGGTTCTGGCCGGGTGCGCAGCGCCTTCAAACTCAGCACGTGCGGCAGGGCCATTCAAGGTCCTGTCGAGTGCCAAGCAGGATGCCGCCGTTGCCCAGTGCATTCAGGTGACCTGGCAGAACGAAGCGATGTTTGGCACATCTTCAGATGTGTTCCTGCATGATCTTTCCGGTGGCGGCTTCACCGTGTTCACTACCGAATCCAGGTATTTCGCAGACGTACACGCCAAAGGTCCTGCCACTGCTGTCGAGTTCTACGCCCCGCAGGGCGATACCCAGGCCGCCTTGCGATCTGCTGCGATTGCTACCTGCCTCTGACTGAATCTCTTGCCAATGCTCCCGCATTGGCAAGTAGTTCATGGCGCTTTGCCTCCTATCTTCACTGCGGCGCGACCATTGCGCCTGCACCAGTACTGCGTACTCGATAGCGCGCGCACAAGAGTGGGGCCTTACCACTCAAACGTGACAAATGGTAGCGATGCCCTCAAGCCGTAATATCACCCAGCTATCAACTCCTTCATCTCCAGCCTTTTGATTTGCCTCGACATTTTTATGCGGTGTTTTTCGCAGGCCTCGTATGGCACACTTTCTGCTGTTTATTCCGTTGTTACATAGAGGGTGTAGACAAAATAAATTAAACTTTCACTCCCTTGTCTGAATAGCCCTCAAGCCATGCCTAAAACCGGACGTCCTCGCTCGATTGCCGCCGAGCACTATCCCGTGCTGGTGAAACTCGCTCATGCACAGCCCTATTCCAGCCAGGCCGAATTGGCGCTCGTATTCTTCGCCGAAACCGGTATCACTGCGCATCCCGACACCTTTGCAAAAGCGTTGAAAATGGCAGGGATTACGCGTGTAAAGCAGCGGGCCAAGGGAAGTTTTCAGTCACCTGAACCTAATAAAGCCTATGGCTACAATGAAACCCACCGCCGCCAACTGCCGGAGCAGCTATATCCGAGTTGCTTGACAGATACCGAGTGGGCACTGGTCGCCGACCTGTTTGAAAGCCAGGGCGGACGAGGAGTGCCACCGCTTCACTCTCGGCGCACGTTGCTGGAAGCCTGTTGCTATGTCGTACGCACGGGGTGCTCATGGCGAATGCTACCCCGCGATTTTCCTCATTGGGACAATGTCTACAAAACGTTCCGCCGGTGGAGCGCTCAAGGCAAGTTCGAGCAAATGCATGATCGCTTGCGAGCTCAATGGCGTGAGCGGGAAGAACGCGCTGACAGCCCGTCAGCAGCGATCCTGGATTCACAGTCGACCCGCAGTTCTCCTCAAGGCGGTGACAGCGGCTACGACGCAGGCAAAAAAGTGAAGGGGCGTAAACGAAGTCTGATTGTCGATACATTGGGCCTGCTGCTGGCTGTCAGTATCAGTGCTGCAAGCGTGCAGGATCGTGACGCGGCGGATGATGCGGTGGCGTACTCGAAGGAAAAATATCCGTCACTGAGCACGCTTTTTGTTGATAGTGCGTACGCAGGAAAATGGGCACAGCGCACCCATCAACTGCACGCTATCGATGTTCAAGTGATCCGTGGCCCGAATAACAGAAGAACAGGGCAATGGCACTCTGAACAAGGCGATCTATTTTCCGTGGAGCCTGTTCAGACTGGATTTGTGGTCATGCCCAAGCGATGGGTAGTGGAGCGAACTCATGCCTGGAATGAGAGAGCTCGGCGACTGATCATGCATCATGATCGCCTTTTTGCGGTAAGCGAGGCATGGGTTTGGTTGGCCGAGGCTCGAATACTCGCGCGCCGACTCACTACATGATTTTGTCTACACCCTCATACCATTGTCCGCTATAGCGGAATAAAAATACTTCGGCGGAGTCTATGTCATGCATCGCGGACCTTCTTTTGTGAAAGCTTGTGCGTTTGTCCTTGCAGCCTCATTCACGCTGGCCAACGCGGCTCAGGCCGCCGAAGGCAGCAAGCTGGATGCAGTATTGAAACGTGGCAATCTGGTGGTGGGTACAGGCAGTACCAATGCCCCATGGCATTTTCAGGGAGCGGACGGCAAGTTGCAGGGTTTCGATATCGACATCGGCAGGATCATCGCCAAGGGCCTGTTCAATGACCCGAGCAAGGTCGAGTTCGTGGTGCAGTCCTCGGATGCGCGAATTCCCAACCTGCTGACCGACAAGGTCGACATCAGTTGCCAGTTCATCACCGTTACCGCCAGTCGTGCACAGCAGGTGGCGTTCACCTTGCCGTACTACCGCGAAGGCGTAGCGTTGTTGCTGCCTGCCAACAGCAAATACAAGGAAATAGATGACCTTAAAGCTGCAGGCGACGGCGTGACCGTTGCCGTGCTGCAGAACGTATATGCCGAAGAACTGGTGCATCAGGCACTGCCCAAGGCCAAGGTCGATCAGTACGACAGCGTTGACCTGATGTACCAGGCGATCAACTCGGGGCGCGCCGACACGGCAGCCACCGACCAGTCTTCGGTGAAGTACCTGATGGTGCAGAACCCCGGCCGCTACCGCTCGCCGGCTTTTGCCTGGAGCCCGCAAACCTACGCTTGTGCGGTCAAACGTGGCGACCAGGACTGGCTGAACTTCGTCAACACCGCGTTGCATGAAGCCATGACCGGTGTCGAGTTCCCGGCTTACGCCGCCTCGTTCAAGCAATGGTTCGGTGTCGATCTGCCTGTGCCTGCAATCGGTTTTCCGATGGAATACAAATAAGTCCACTCTGACCTTCAAGGGCAGGGCAGGCCTTCGGGCTTTCCCTGCGAGGTACGGGCAAGCATGAATTATCAATTGAATTTTGATGCCGTATGGCGTGACTTCCCCAGCTTGCTGGCGGGATTGGGCCTGGGGCTGGAACTGGCCCTGATCTCGATCGCTATCGGCTGTGTGATCGGGTTGGCAAATGCATTTGCGCTGCTGTCACGTTACAAGGCACTGCGCATTGTCGCGTCGATCTACGTCACCGTGGTGCGCAACACGCCCATTCTGGTGTTGATCCTGCTGATCTACTTCGCCTTGCCCGGGCTGGGCATTCGCCTGGACAAGCTGGCGCCGTTCATTGTCACGCTGTCGCTGTACGCTGGCGCCTATCTGACCGAAGTTTTCCGTGCCGGTTTGCTGAGCATCCACAAAGGTCAGCGCGAAGCAGGGTTGGCCATCGGTCTGGGCGAGTGGCAGGTGAGGGCATACATCATCGTGCCGGTCATGTTGCGCAACGTGTTGCCAGCGCTATCCAACAACTTCATTTCGCTGTTCAAGGACACTTCACTGGCAGCCGCCATTGCGGTGCCGGAGCTGACCTACTACGCGCGCAAGATCAACGTCGAAAGCTACCGGGTGATCGAAACCTGGCTGGTGACTACTGCACTCTATGTAGTGGCCTGCTATGTGATCGCCATGCTCTTGCGCACCCTCGAACAACGTCTGGCGATTCGCCGCTAGGAGGCTGTCATGTATCAACCCCCTGGCTGGTTGCAGGAATTGTGGACCGCGCGAGAAGTGCTCTGGTCCGGCTTTTTGACCAGTATCCAGTGCTCGGCGCTGGCGATTGCTGCGGGCACGCTGATCGGCATGCTGGCCGGTCTGGTGCTGACCTACGGCGGATTCTTCGCACGGTTGCCGATCCGACTCTATGTGGATCTGATACGCGGTACGCCGGTGTTCGTGCTGGTACTGGCAGTCTTTTATATGGTGCCAGCGCTGGGCTGGCAAATCAGCGCGTTTCAAGCTGGCGCAATAGGCCTGACGTTGTTCTGCGGCTCTCACGTATCGGAAATCGTGCGCGGTGCCCTGCAGGCCATTCCCGCTGGCCAGCTGGAGGCTGGGAAGGCGATCGGGCTGCGTTTCAATCAGTCGCTGCGCTATGTGTTGTTGCCGCAGGCCATGCGCCAGATCCTGCCGACGTGGGTCAATTCCTCGACCGAGATCGTCAAGGCTTCGACACTGCTTTCAGTCATCGGTGTGGCTGAACTGTTGTTGAGCACTCAGCAGGTAATTGCGCGCACGTTCATGACCCTGGAGTTCTACCTGTTTGCAGGTTTTCTGTTCTTTCTCATTAATTACGCCATCGAGCTTCTTGGGCGGCAAATCGAAAAACGGGTGGCATTGCCATGACACTGACTCATACCGCAACCCCCGGCCCGGCGCTGCTCAGCATCGAAGGCCTGCACAAGTCCTATGGCGCAGTGGAAGTGCTCAAGGGGGTCGATCTGCGTATGCAGAAAGGCAACGTTGTTACCCTGATCGGTTCCAGTGGGTCGGGCAAGACCACCTTGCTGCGCTGCGTCAATCTGCTGGAAGAGTTTCAGGGCGGTCATATCCGGCTTGAAGGGCAGGATATCGGTTACAGCGACGTAGACGGCAAGCGCACCCGTCATCCGGAGCGGGTTATTGCACAGCACCGGGCAATGACTGGCATGGCATTTCAGCAATTCAACCTGTTTCCGCACCTCAGCGCTCTGCAGAACGTGACCCTGGGCCTGCTCAAGGTCAAGAAGATGCCCAAGGATCAGGCCATTGCCCTGGCGGAAAAGTGGCTGGACCGGGTCGGGCTGCTGAAGCGCCGCAATCACTTCCCCGGTCAACTGTCCGGTGGTCAGCAGCAGCGGGTCGCAATTGCCCGTGCCATTGCCATGAATCCCAGCCTGATGTTGTTCGATGAAGTCACTTCTGCGCTCGACCCGGAGTTGGTCGGCGAAGTGCTGAGCGTTATCAAGGACCTGGCCGAAGACGGCATGACCATGCTGCTGGTGACTCACGAAATGCGTTTCGCCTATGAGGTTTCAGACCAGATTGTATTCATGAATCAGGGGCGCATCGAGGAGCAGGGGCCACCCAAGACACTGTTCGAACAACCGAAATCGACGCGCTTGAGCGAGTTTCTCAAGAACATCCGTTTTTAACGTTTCACGACGTCCAATGCTTCAAGACAAGGAAAAACTCATGACTATTACCCGTTATGGCGCAGGCAGCACCGCAGGGGGCGGCCAGCCACGTCCATTCGCCCGAGCAGTCGAGGCCGACGGCTGGTTGCACGTTTCTGGCCAGGTGCCTGCGCAGGATGGCGAGATTATCGTCGGCGGTATCGTCGAGCAGACCCACCAGACCATGCGTAACCTGATCGCGATCCTCGACGAAGCCGGTTATGCGCTCGAAGACGTAGTACGTGTCGGCGTGTGGCTGGAAGACCCACGGGACTTCTGGAGTTTCAACAAAGTGTTCGGTGAATACTTCAGCCCCGAGCATGCACCGGCGCGCGCTTGCGTGCAGGCCAGCATGATGGTCGACTGCAAGGTCGAAATCGACTGTATTGCTTATAGGCGCAAGTAGCAGCTTCAAGCCAGAAGCCTCGGGTTATCTGGCTTACAGCTCTACTTAAGGAATGAGCCATGACTGAAGACACAATCAAGCGCCGGGCACGTGGACTGGACCGGGCGTTCGATATTCTGGATTTCCTCAAGGAAAAGGCCAGACCCATGCGTCCCAACGAAATTGCCAGCGGAATCGGCAGCCCCAAATCGACGGTTTACGAGCTGGTGGCGTCGCTGCTGGAGCGGCGTATTCTGGAGACGGTCGGCAAGGACGGGCATGTCTACCTTGGCCGTCAGTTGTACTTCCTCGGTCAGGCGCACTTGCGCCACTTCGATTTCACTCGCGAGGCGGAAGTCTGCCTGGGCGAGATCGTCAGCCAGACGCGGGAAACCGCGCAGATGTGCCTGCTCAACGGCCGGAAATACACCGTTGCGCTGATGAAAGAGGGTGAGCGGCATTTCAGGATTTCCTCGGACATCGGTGAAAACGCGCCCATCCCGTGGACTGCTTCCGGACGTCTGCTGCTCAGCCACCTGAGCGATCAGCAGATCATCGACCTGATTGATCCCGACGATTTCATCCTCCCAGGTGGCGAGCGTTTGCCGCTGGAAACCTTTTTGCGGGAGATCCGCAAGGCAGGCGAAGAGGGCTTTTTCTCCTTCGATAGCGTGGCCGACACCTTCACGCACTGTTTCGCCGCGCCGGTGAAAAACGAGCACGGTCAGTGCATCGCAACCCTGTGCATTGTCGCGCCGCGTGCCGATGCCAAGACCGATTACGACGATTATCGGCGGGTGCTGATCGACAGCGCCAACGGCCTGGCTCGTCGAATCAACGAATAACTGCAGGAGATTACTGATGAGCACCGCCGTAATGGACAAGGGTATTGCGCAACCGGGTGACAGCCTGGTCACTGATGTCAGCCTGCCTGCACTGGTCATCCATCGTCAGGCGCTGGATCACAATATTCGCTGGATGCAACGTTTTGTCACTGACAGCGGTGCAGAGCTTGCACCGCATGGCAAGACCAGCATGGTGCCAGCGCTGTTTCGGCGACAGCTGGACGCGGGCGCATGGGGCATGACCCTCGCCACGGCGGTCCAGACCCAGGCCGCTTATGCGCATGGCGTACGGCGGGTGTTAATGGCCAATCAGCTGGTCGGCGCGCCGAACATGGCGGTGATTGCCGATCTGTTGGCTGACCCGATGTTCGAGTTTCACTGCATGGTCGATCACCCGGACAATGTCGCTGCACTGGGCCAGTTTTTCGCGGCACGCGGCCTGCGCCTGTACGTGATGATCGAATATGGCGTACCCGGTGGACGCTGCGGCTGCCGTACCGAAGAGCAGGTCTTGGCCCTGGCGGATGCTGTTCAGGCGCAACCGGCGCTGGCGTTGACGGGTATCGAGGGTTACGAAGGCGTCATCCACGGCGACCATGCCATCGATGGCATCAAGGCTTTTGCGGCGTCGCTGGTGCGCCTGGCTGTCGACCTGCAGGACAAGGGCGCATTCGCTTTGGATCGCCCGATTGTCACTGCATCCGGCTCGGCGTGGTACGACCTGATCGCTGAAGCATTCGATGCCCGGGCCGTTCGCGAACGGTTCCTCAGCGTGCTGCGCCCCGGCAGTTATGTGGTGCATGACCACGGCATCTACAAGGACGCGCAGTGCTGCGTGCTGGACCGACGTGCCGAGCTGAGCGAAGCGCTGCGCCCTGCGCTGGAGGTCTGGGCGCATGTGCAGTCCATGCCGGAGCCGGGTTTTGCGGTGATCGCCATGGGCAAGCGCGACGTTGCCTACGATGCCGGCTTGCCCAACCCGCTGCTGCGTTACAAGGCGGGTGTGCAGCCTGCATCAGGCGACTACGTCAGTGCCTGCAAGGTGACCGCCGTGATGGATCAGCACGCTTTCATGACAGTCGCGCCCGGATGCGAGTTGAAGGTCGGCGATATCATTTCCTTCGGTACCTCACACCCGTGTCTGACCTTCGACAAGTGGCGTTCAGGTTGTCTGGTGGATAATGACATGCGAGTGATCGAGCCTTTCAGCACGTATTTCTAATTCCGGTATTGGCAGGAGTAATCGTCTCATGAGCTTTCCACGGGTCGCCCTGATCGGCGAATGCATGATCGAGTTACAGCAGCATGCCGACGGCAGCCTGCGTCAGAGCTTCGGCGGTGACACGCTCAATACGGCGGTTTACCTTGCCCGATTGTTGGGTGAGCGGGCCAAGGTGGATTACGTCACGGCGCTGGGTGACGACAGCTTCAGCGATGCAATGTGCCGGATCTGGGCCGATGAAGGCATTGGTCTGGGCAAGGTGCAACGCCTGCCGGGGCGTTTACCCGGGCTCTACTGCATTCAGACCGATGCCAATGGCGAGCGTCGTTTCCTCTACTGGCGCAACGAAGCCGCCGTGCGGGACTGTTTCATGACGCCTGCGGCCGAGCCGATCCTCGCGGCGCTGGCCAGCTACGACGTGCTGTATTTCAGTGGTATCACCCTGGCGGTACTTGGCGAGCAAGGCCGCGCCCGATTGCTGGAAGCACTGGACCGTGCTCGTCAACGTGGGGTCAGGGTTGCCTTCGACAATAACTATCGGCCTCGGCTGTGGGCCAGCGTGGAGCAGGCTCGCGAGGCCTATCAGGCATGCCTGCAGCATGTGGATCTGGCGTTGCTCACCGAAGACGATGAGCAGGCGCTCTATGGTTATGCCGACAGTGAGCAATTACTGGCGGCCTATCGAGGTCGCGGCATCGGTGAGATCGTCGTCAAGCGCGGCGCGCAAAGTTGTCTTGTGGAAGCCGGCGGCGAGCGTTTCGACATTGCGTCGCAAAAGGTCGAGCATGTCGTCGATACCACGGCAGCAGGGGACTCGTTCAGCGCTGCCTATCTGGCCGCCCGGCTCATGGGGGAACACCCGCGACAGGCTGCCGAAGCAGGTCATCGTCTGGCCAGTGTGGTGATTCAACACCCGGGTGCGCTGGTACCAAAATCGGTCATGCCAGTCTGATGGCACCTGCGACGGAACATGCAGTTGATCGGCTAACGCACTGACAGACAAGCATTTCGCTGGAACCTGCGCGCAAATCCGGCCACCATAGGCGACCTTTTTGCCTGCAAGCCATCCACCGGAGTCTGCGTGCCTGACGACCTTCCTTCTGCGCTTCCTCATGACCTGGATGTCGATCTCATGCCGCCTCGGCAACTGCCGTTTTTCAGGCGTCTGTTATCGCGCCTGATGGGCCGCGGCCTTACAGCGTTGGGCTCGCAGCACACGCCGTCGTGGTTCCAGGGCCATGCCGACGGCTATCTGAATGGGCACATAGAGGGCGTGCGCGAGGGTTATGCCGACGGCTACCTGGATGGTGAGGAAGCAGCGCGTCAGGTGCTGGTCATCAACGATACCCGGCCTGTCCGACATCGCGGCCCCAGAGTTGACGACCATCTGTTCGACGACTGGCGGCTGGCGCTCACGCCTGAACTGAAAAAGCGTATCAAGGCCGATGTCGCCGTAAAGCTCCCTGCGCATGCTCAGCCCAGCACGGCGCAGTGGAAGATGATTTTCAGCGATACGCCATCTACCTACGTCATTGCCGGGGCGGGCGCAGGCAAATCTACATCGCTGGTGCTGCGCATTCTGCTGTTGCATCACTACCTGGGCTTTGAACTGAATGCGATGACAGTCGTGACCTTCACCCGTGAGTCGCGCAAGGACTTCATCGGCAAGCTGATCGAGGTGATGGCCTTGTGGGGGCATGTGACGGGGCAGAAACAGGCTCGTGACCTGGTTCGCACCTTTCATTCGCGTATTCTGCCGCTGGTGCGCAGCCTGCCGGGTTTTGAGCAGCTCAGGGCGTTCGAGAACCTGAGCAGCCAGTCATCCGGCCTGGAAGAGGCGGACAGCAATCCTTTCGACCTGCGGATCAACGACGCGCAGCGTCAGCAACTCAATCTCTGCTACCGCGACCTGTACGCCGGCAATGAGCGTTTCCGCGAAGTCATGGCGCCGCTGTATCGCCATGCCTTGCAGCTCAAGGAACTGGATCGCGACCATCCTGACGTGCAGAAGCGTGTTGCGGTGACCGAGCTATCCTCGAAACGGGATGAGGAGTGGTGTGACACCGTCGAGGACTTGTGGATTCGCGCAGGAGCATGGCCTATAAAGGGCATTGAGCCTATGCGCCAAGCTATTGAAATAAATGGATTTCCCTTTTGTTTTCACGGCTATATTGCCGAGCTGGACGCCTGGGTTGTGCTGGGCCTGGACGCCAGTGAAGACCAGCAACTCAAGCGGCCGGGTGCCAAATTGCCAGTGTGGGCCGAGGGGGTCATAAAGCGCACCCTGTTTCAAGCTTTCTGCAGTAAGCCTTTGATCTGGCTGGATAACTATCAGTCTGCCAGCAAGCTATTGCAGTCATTGGCGGGCGACGCAGTTGCCGGGCCCGGATTCGACTATCGGGTCAAGGGTGAGCTCGGTGCTGCGCCGCTACTGGACTGTTTTGTCACCGCCGCCAGCTTTATCGAGAACCTCGGGCTGGATGTACCCAATGCCTTGTCCGAGATGAGCTTTGCCAGCGACGACCCGGATCGTTTCTTCTTCGAAGCGCTGAGTCTGTTCTGGAAAGCTTTCGAAACGCACCTGCTGGCTCAGTCGCCTCCGATCATGACCTATAACCGGATGTTTGCGTTGTTCGGTGAAACATCGCCGGAAAACCTCAAACACGTCAGCGACCAGATGCTCAGACCGCTGTCGCATTTGATGATCGACGAGTTCCAGGATGTGTCGCCGCAGATCGTCTCATGGATACGCGCCAGCTTGCGCGAAATCCGGCGTCGTGGTCCCGCTCTGCATACAGGCCGGATCGCTCAGCATTCATCACTGCTGTGTGTCGGCGATGACTGGCAATCGATCTACGGCTGGCGCGGCAGCTCACCCAAGTATTTCATGGAGTTCGCCAGCGAGTTTTCGTCACCGGCGACCACCAGAGTCATGCTCAGTGACAACTTCCGCAGCCATCAGCACATTATCGATGCCGCCGAGCATATTGTCCGGGCAGCTCCGGCGATTGCGGGCAAGAAGGCTCGTGCCAGCGGCATGCCGCAAGAGTTGCTGCCGGTCACGGTGCTGGATCGTGACGAAGACGAACTGGCCGAGCGTGTAGCCGAGCACTACAACGACGGTGACTCGATTCTGCTGCTGTACCGCAAAGGCAGCGAGAAAAGCCGGTTCTCGGAGCGTTTGCAGGCATTGATCGATGCTGACGCGGCGATGGGCGCGCAAGGTCGTCGCATCAGGACGTTGACGTACCACAGTTCCAAAGGCTTGCAGGCGGATGCCGTGTTTTTGTTGGGCGACTGCCAGCATCTGACTGTCTCGCCTTACAAGAATCAGGTTTACCGTTTGGCAGGGCTGGGTGATGCGAGCGATCTTCAGCCCTTTGATACAGCGCAGAAGGATGAAGTCTTGCGCCTGGCTTATGTCGCCATTACTCGTGCGGCGCGGCATTGCTATTGGTATATCGATCAAGGCACCGGCGGCGGGGAAAACGCCCAGATGCCTAAAGCTTCAGACAGAATTGCCCAGGACAAGCCTTTCTTCGAAGACTTGCGCGGTAAAGTCCGAACAGGCTGAGGCTGTCATCTCAGGAAAAACCGGCGACCTGTTGCTGCGTATGAGTGCCGAACAATTCCAGCTCATCCTAGATGGCTTCGATGATGCGCTCTACATCTGCGGCATTCATCACCGTGGAACACGGCAGGCCGGCGATGGCGACGACTGTTTCACCGCTGGCGCGGTCGAAAAGTCGTGCAATCATGCTGCCGGGAGCATCCATCGAGGCTTCAAAGCCTACCGGATGGAAGTGCCAGCGCATCAGTTGGCACGCATTGGGGAATGTGACTTTGTTCATGACAATGGCCCACCTTAATCAATCGAGCATTTCCCTTGCTCCAATGGGTAGGCAGACAGCCAGAATTCGTCCGGTAAAGCATGATGACGAGAAGATAATCAGCGCAGCGGACTATCGGTCGGTCGGGTTGCTTTCCAGCAGGATCGCTGAGCGGTCTGACGAGTACTGAAAATAGCATTTGCCAGCACCGTTCTGGAAAAATTTTTTATGACGCAGCACAAAAAAATCAGTTATATGGCTGTCATCATCGCAAGGTATCAATGGGCACGTTCCATGCATTTGTCATTCACCCCGGAGAAGGCCCCGTAGTGAACTGAATTTGCTTGACGAAGGTGGTTTTCATGCCCGGTCTGGGGCAAGCTATCGATATTGACCCGAGGAGCTGAAAATGCTGAGAAGATCCCTTGCTGCACTGATGTTGCTGGTCTCGACCAGCCATGCGGCGGAGACGGTCAATATCTACAATTGGACGGATTATATCGCCCCGGACACTTTGAAAAATTTTGAAGCGGCCACCGGTTTCAAGACCTCTTACGAGACTTTCGAAACCAACGAGACGCTGAACACAAAGCTGATTGCTGGCCATTCCGGGTACGACCTGGTCTTTCCGTCCATTCATTTCATGGGTCGACAGATTGAAAGCGGCTTGCTCAAGACCCTCGACAAACGGCAGCTCCCCAACTGGAAAAACCTCAACCCGGTTCTGCTCAAGGCACTGGAGGGCAGTGATCCGGGCAACCAGCATGGGTTTCCCTACCTGTGGGGCAGCACCGGAATCAGCTATGACATGGCGAAGGTCAAGGCCATTCTTGGCAAGGACACACCGCTTGACTCATGGGATCTGGTGCTCAAGCCGGAAAACATGAAAAAGCTCGCCCAGTGTGGTGTCGCTTTTCTGGACAGCGCACCGGCGCTGATCCCTATCGCTCTGAACTACCTCGGCCTGCCACCGCACAGCGAGGTGCCGGACGACTACAAAAAGGCCAAGGCGCTGCTGGATGAGGTACGGCCGTATGTGCGCAATTTCAGTTCAGCCGACTATATTGGCGACCTCGCTACGGGCAAGATCTGTGTGGCAGTAGGCTACTCAGGGGATATTTCCCTGGCGCAGGAGCAGGCCCAAAAAGCGGGCAACAACATCACAATCAGCTATGTGGTTCCAAAGGAGGGCGCGCCAATGTGGTTTGACATGATCGCCATCCCGGCTGATGCCCCTGATGTCAAAGGTGCCTACGCGTTCATGAACTACCTGCTGCGCCCGGAAGTGATCGCCAACATTACCAATACGGTGCATTACGCCAACGGTAACGAAAAGGCCGACGCCCTGATCAATCCCGGCCTGTGGACGGATACCACTGTCTATCCAGACGCCGACATGCTGAGCCGCTTGTTCGTGATGTCTCAGGTCCCGGTTAATATCGAGGCGTTGCGCCAGGGACTCTGGAAAGAGTTCAAGGCCGACAAGTAAGGCTGCGAGGCGACCGACGTCAAATGATATGCGCCTGATGCAGCTCGGTCAGTGCCTGAGCTTTCAGTCGAGCCAGTAACGGATCGCGGCGATCCCTTGGTGCTTGCAGCCCGACCGGCAGTTGCTGGGTGATCGTGCCGGGGCGGCTGCCCATCACTAATACCCGGTCGCTCAGGTACAACGCCTCGTCGACATCGTGAGTCACCAGCAACAGGGTGATAGCGTGACGCTCGGCCAATTGCAGCAGCAGGTCCTGAAGCTTCATTCGGGTAAACGCGTCCACTGCGCTGAAAGGCTCATCCAGCAGCAATACCGTAGGGTGCGAGTACAGACCGCGAGCAATGGCCACGCGTTGCGCCATGCCTCCGGACAATGCTTTTGGCAAGGCATCGGCGAAACCGGACAGGCCCACTTCTTCGATCAATTGACCGACCCATCTGCGGTCGTAGCCGGCATCGTCACTGAAGCCGATATTCTGTTCGACGGTCAGCCAGGGCATCAGGCGCGGTTCCTGAAACACAAACGCGACTTCTCCCTCAATGTTGTCCACCGAGCCACGAAAGTCCTGCTCCAGCCCGGCGACAATTCTGAGCAGCGTGCTTTTACCGCAACCGCTTGGCCCCAGCAGGCTGACGATCTCACCTGACTGTAATGACAGATCGATATCCTGCAGTACGGTATTGCCAGCGAATGCTTTGCGGTCTACGCGTATGTTCATCAACGATTCCGGCATCTATCGACCCTCGCGGCTTTGACCGGTGAATGTGTCCCGCCAGGCCAGAAAGCGTTTTTCCAGGCCTGCCAACAGGCCGTCGCTCAACTTGCCCAGTGTCGCCAGAACGATGATGGCCGCCAGCACGATGTCCGGGCGCGAGGTTTCGCGTCCATCACTGAGCAGGTAGCCCAGGCCTTTGGTGGCCGCGATCAGCTCGGCGGCTACCAGAAACATCCATGACAGGCTCATGCCGCTGCGCAAACCGGTGAACAGGCCGGGCAGGGCGGCGGGCAGAAGAATACGCCGGGTCAGGCGATAGCGGCTGAAGCCATACATCTGGCCGACTTCCACCAGCTTTCGGTCAATGCCCCGAATCGCGGCCACGCCGTTGAGGTAGACCGGAAAAAACGCACCGATGGCAATCAGCACAATCTTGGATGTTTCGCCAATGCCCAGCCACAGCAGCAGAAGCGGCACCCAGGCCAGGCTGGGGATGGAACGAAGCCCGGCGAACGTCGGCTCCAGATACGCCTCCGCCTCACGACTGAGCCCCACCCACGCAGCAAATACCAAGGCCAGGCTCGCGCCGATCACAAAGCCGCTGAGCACACGCAACAGACTGGCACTTATGTGTTTCCACAACGCACCATCGGCCAGATCGCGCAGTGTCAGCACGATCTCGCTGGGTGCTGGCATCTGGTAGGAGGGCAGCCAGCCGATGCGCACGATAATTTCCAGCAAAACAATGATTACAGCGGGGACTACCAGGCCTTTGAGCGGCGTTTTGTAGCGCTGCCAAAACGTGCGCTGCGCCCTTTCAGGCAAGGCCGCCTGCGCACAGGCAGGCAGGGACTTGTCTGGGCTGGTCATGGCGTTGCGATCACGGCTTTGGAAAACTCTGGCGTGATCAACTGATCGATCACTTGTTCGACGTTCACGCCTTTGCGCACCAGGTCCTCGGACACCAGAATCGGTGCTGCAGACTTGGATGCTTCTACATCTTTTTCGCTCAGTTGCGGGTTGCTCAGGTCTGTACGGGTCAATTGCAACCTGGCGACTTCCAGCGGCAGGCCTGACTCGGTCGCCAGCAGCCTGGCCAGCTCATCAGGATTTTTTACTGCCCATTCCCGAGCCTGCTCATAAGCGCTCAATACTGTTCTGATCGCCTGTGGATGTTCCTTGGCGTAGGTTTCCGTGACGCTCAGTACGCCATAGCTGTTGAAGTCCTTGTTGCGGTAAAGCAGGCGCGAGCCGGACTGTATTTCACTGGCCGCCATGTGCGGGTCAAGCCCTGCCCAGGCATCTACGTCGCCCTTTTCGAGGGCGGTGCGTCCATCGGGATGCTGCAGGTGCAGCAACTCGACATCATCCTTTTTCAGCCCGGCCTTCTGCAGCGCGCGCAAGGTGAACAGATAAGGGTCGGTGCCTTTGGTGGCGGCGATTTTCTTGCCTTTGAGTTCGGCAACCGATTGCAGGGGAGAATCCTTGCGCACCACCAGAGCCGTCCATTCTGCCCGGCTGTAGACATACACCGATTTGATCGGGCTGCCGTTGGCCCGGGCCAGCACCGCAGACAGGCTGGCCGACGAAGCAAAGTCGACGCTGCCACTGTTCAGGTATTCCAGCGAGCGGTTGCTGCCCTGGCTCAACACCCAGGTGACTTTCGCCTCCGGCAGGGCTTTCTCCAGCCAGCCAAAATGCTTGAGCGCCAGGCTGACCGGCGAATAATAGGCGTAATCCAGGCGGACTTCGGCAGGCGCGGTTTCAGCGGCCTGTGCTACTCCCTGCAGGCTAATCGCCAATGTGCAGGTCGTTACCATCCAGCGAATCAGGGCTCGCGGCGTTTGCAACCAAAAAGAAATAGGGGGTTGTGGCATAGTGAGCGTCCAGATCGGGGAGACAAGGGCTGCAAGACTGGTTTGCATATTTCAAAAACAGCAGTCCAGAGAGCATGAAATTCACAAATGGAATATTGCATGCTCTGTGCCAAGGGTCCGGGTGCTTGAACAGCAAGGTATCAGAGCAATTTTCCAGTGTGAGTGATGTTGATCTGGCAGCAAGGTGTTGAACTGTTGTTGCTTGGTAAACAGTAAGGCTCACGGCCTGTTTTTCGACGATTTTCTGACAGTTTTTCTGCTTTTCGGGTGATTTTTTTTCGCCAGGTTTGCAACAGAATCGTTTTTTGACACTCCTAATCGTCCACATTCTTAATTTCGAAACATGTGAGCTCTAAGATTCGCGCGTGATCCATGAGTGTGCGCCCACTGCGCCCTTGTTTGACTGATCCGCAGAAATTCTTGGGGCGAGCTGCATAAGCCTGCGTATTCGCACCAGCCAGATGGCTGATCCCTTTCAAATACGCACCGGACTCAGAAAATAATGAATATGCCGAAAATGCCTTCGATCACCCGACTCCAGCGCCGCATCGCATGGTGCTTCTTCCCATCATTACTGGTGGCTTCGGCCCTGGCCCTGTTCACCATGGGCAAGGGTGTTCATGCCGAGCCCAAGAACGGCACGCAGACACTGGTATTTCTTCGTCATGCCGAAAAACCGGCCATGGGGCTGGGGCAACTGAACTGCCAAGGGCTCAACCGGGCCATCGAACTGTCGGAGGTCTTGCCCAGGGAATTCGGCAAAGCTGACTTTATCTTCGCTGCCAACCCCAGCCGACACGTGGAAGAGGGTGAGGGCGACCTGTCCTACAGCTACGTGCGTCCGCTGATGACGGTAGGGCCCAGCGCAATCAAACTGGGGCTGCCCGTCAACCTCGACTTTGGTGCCAACGACACCGCAGACCTGGCCGATGAGCTGATGCGGGACAAGTACCACAACGCAGTTATCTACACCGCCTGGTCGCATGGCTACCTGCCGGAGCTGATCAACAAGGTTGCTGAAGAAGCGTCCGGCAAGAGCACTAACCTGCTTGATGACTGGACGAACGATGATTTCGACTCAGTGATTGTCGTCACCCTGAAATGGGTCGATGGCAAGGCCACGCTCGATTACAAGAATCAAAAACAGGGCCTCAACAACGGCACCGAGACCTGCCCTGAGGCGACCTGATCTCGAACCGCAAACGTTTTCAGCCGTTGAGAGACTTCATCGACTCCGGGCTGTAACGCTCGCCTGACACGGCCCCTTGCGCCGGGAAGATCGCATCCAGTTGAGCCAGCTCATCGGTACTCAGTGTCAATGAAGCCGCTGCCACGTTGCTTTCCAGGTACTTGCGCTGTTTGGTGCCCGGGATCGGAATGATGTCGTCGCCTTGAGCAAGTATCCAGGCCAGCGCCAGTTGCGACGCGCTGACGCCTTTGGCCGCAGCCAGTGCCTTGACCTTTTCTACCAGTGCCAGATTGCGTTTGAAGTTTTCACCCTGAAAGCGCGGGCTGAAACGACGATAGTCATCGGCAGCGAAATCGTCCGGCGTGCGCAATGCGCCAGTCAGAAAGCCACGGCCCAGCGGGCTGTAAGCCACGAAAGCAATACCCAGGCGACGGCAAGTGGCGAGCACATTGTCGTGCTCCGGATCGCGTGACCATAACGAATATTCACTTTGCACGGCCGCCAGCGGATGCACGTTGTGGGCTCTTTCGATGGTCGCTGCGCTGGCTTCGCAGATACCTATATGGCGAACCTTCCCAGCCTTGACCAGCTCGGCCATGGCACCGATGGTGTCCTCAATGGGCACATTGGGGTCGACACGGTGCTGATAGTAGAGATCAAGATAATCGGTATTCAGCCGTTTCAGGCTGGCATCGATGGATTGGTGAATGTACGCAGGGCTGCCATTCACGCCACGTGCATGCGGATCGTCGCCACGCACGATGCCGAACTTGCTGGCCAGGTAAATACCTTCGCGTTTGCCTTCAAGAGCCCGGCCGAGCAACGTCTCGTTGGTGTGCGGGCCGTACATGTCCGCTGTATCGAAAAAGGTGACACCCAGCTCCAGTGCGCGGTGCAAGGTGGCGATGGATTCCTTTTCGTCGATGCCGGTGGTGTAGAAGTCCGACATTCCCATGCAGCCCAGCCCGATGGCAGAAACCAGCGGACCGTGGTGACCCAGTTGGCGCGTGATCACAATGAACTCTCCTGATCGTTGAAACAGCCGTCAAGTCTCTACGCTTTGGCTGGCGCAATAAACCGGGAGTTTCTTATTTCACTGTTGTGAAAATCCGAATAATTAACGTCCACGAAGCGCAAGAGCGTGCGGCGTCAATCCGACAAACCGTACTAGTCACAAAATCACCAGTGGAGTACAAATGTACTCCATGAGCACATTATCTCCCCGTCGCAGCGCAATCCTTACCTTCATCCGCGATCGCATCGCGCAGCAAGGGCAATCGCCGAGCCTGGCGGAAATTTCCGAGGCTTTCGGTTTTGCTTCGCGCAGCGTGGCGCGCAAGCACATTATGGCCCTCACTGAAGCCGGTCTGATCGAGGTCGTAGCGCATCAGGCCCGTGGTATTCGCCTGCTCAACAGTGAGCCACGGCCCGAATTGCTCGAAATTCCGGTGTTGGGGCGCGTAGCAGCGGGCGCACCTATCGGGCCGGATCTCGATATTCACACCACATTGCATCTGGATCGCAGCACGTTTACCCGTGTGCCGGACTACCTGCTGCGCGTGCAGGGCGACTCGATGATCGAAGACGGTATCCTCGATGGCGATCTGGTCGGCGTGCACCGTAACCCGCAGGCCAGTGACGGCCAGATCGTCGTTGCCCGCCTGGACGGCGAAGTCACTATCAAGCGCCTGCATCGCAGTGCCGATCAGGTGCGCCTGTTGCCGCGCAACCCGGCCTACGAACCGATCATTGTCACGCCTGATCAGGACTTCGCCATCGAAGGCGTATTCTGCGGGCTGGTCCGGCGCGAATGATGGGCGCGGTGGTCAGCCTTGAAGCCTTGCTGGATGAGCGCAGGGTCTGGAAAGGCCGTCAGCAGGGCGCGCCGCAGGTCAGCCCGCACCCCAGTGGCCATGCGCTGCTCGATAGCGCCTTGCCCACTGGCGGCTGGCCTGCTGCCGCCCTGACTGAAATCCTCATCCCGGCCAATGGCAGTGGGGAATTGCGTCTGCTGTGGCCAAGTCTGGCAAGGTTGTCCGCGATCGGTGAGCGCATTGTGCTGATTGCACCGCCCTACATTCCTTACCCGCAAGCCTGGCTGGCCGCCGGGGTCGATCTGCGCCAACTGGTCGTCATCGAGGCCGGTCCCCGCGATGCCCTGTGGGCTGCCGAACAATGCCTGCGCTCCGGCAGCTGTGGCGCGGTCGTGTGCTGGCCCGGCATGGTCGATGACCGTGCGCTGCGACGTTTGCAGGTCGCTGCCGAAACCGGGCAGACCCTGGCGTTTGCCTGTCGCCCGCAGCAGGCCGCCGCCAATCCGTCACCGGCGGCCCTGCGCATCGCTGTCGATACCCGTCCTGCACAATTGCGGGTGCTCAAGTGCCGTGGCGGGCTTGCGCCGCCTTTCCCCATTCCATTTTCGACCGACGCCTGAGGTTCGTATGCTCTGGGCCTGTGTCTTGCTGCCGCAACTGGCGCTCGACGGCGTCATGCGTCGTCGTAACGATCCCGATGAACCTCTGGCGCTGATCAGCGGCAGTGCTCAACGTCGAGTGTTGCAAGCCGTCAATCCGGCGGCGCGTGCGCTGGGTTTGAAAGCCGGGCAGTCGCTGACGGCCGCTCAGGCGCTGGTGTCGAACTTCTCCACGGTCGAGCATGACCCGGCCGACATTGAGCGCTTGCAGCAACTGCTCGCGGCCTGGGCGTACGGTTTCAGCTCCAATGTCAGCCTCAAGTACCCTCGAGTGCTGCTGATGGAAATCGAGTCCAGCCTCAAGCTGTTCGGCCCCTGGCCGGTATTCGAGGCACGCTTGCGTGAAGAGCTGACCACGCAGGGTTTCCGGCATCGCATCGTGGTCGCGCCCAACCCGATAGCCGCGCGGATGCTGGCCAACCTGCATGACGGGCTGAGCATTGATTGCCCGCAGGCGTTGCGCCGCAGCCTGGAGCATATGCCGCTGGAACGCATCGGTCTGAGCCGTGAAACCGCCACGGCCCTGACACGCATGGGGCTGCGCTCTGTGCGGCAGGTGCTGGCCCTGCCGCGCGATACACTGGCGCGGCGGTTCCCGGCCAGCGTGCTGCAGCATCTCGATACATTGCTTGGCGAACGACCGGTGGCACTGGAGTGCTACACGCCGCCGGACTTCTTCGATGTACGTATTGAGCTGAATTTCGACGTCGAGTCGCATCAGGCCCTGTTGTTTCCGCTCAAGCGGCTGATCGCCGATCTGGCTTTGTTCCTGGCCGGACGCGACAGCGGTGTGCAGCGATTTTTCCTGCATCTGGAGCACGTTGAAGGTCCGGAGACTGTGGTGCCAGTCGGGCTGCTGAGTGCCGAGCGCGATGCGTCGATGCTGTTCGAACTGGCCCGCGGCAGGCTGGAACAAGTGCTGGTGGCGTCGCCGGTACGTGCCGTGCGCTTGCTGGCGCAGGATTTGCCGGATTTTGTCCCGGCGCACCGGCAGTTGTTCGATGAGCGCGTGCAGCAGACCCTGCCTTGGGAGCAACTGCGCGAGCGCCTGCGTGCACGACTGGGTGACGAGTCTGTGAATGGCTTGCGCGCCCAGGCCGATCACCGTCCTGAATGTGCCTGGCAACCACACAGCACAAGCAAACCGGCCTTGCCGGCCAAAGCTTGTATGCGCCCGGGCTGGTTGCTGCGAGAACCCCAGCCGCTGCCACTTCATGCCACGCGCATCGTGGCGGGGCCCGAGCGAATCGAATCAGGCTGGTGGGACGGCGGCGATGTACGCCGCGACTACTATCTGGTCGAAACCTCCAGCGGCCAGCGCGCCTGGGCCTATCGCAGCGTGGGCGAGCAGGGTGAACTGCTGCTGCATGGCTGGTTCGCATGACCAGCGAATACGCCGAGCTGCATTGCCTGTCCAACTTCAGTTTTCAGCGCGGCGCCTCAAGCGCCCGTGAGCTGTTCGAACGTGCCTCGCGCCACGGCTATCAGGCGCTGGCCATCACTGACGAGTGCACGCTGGCCGGTATCGTACGTGCGTGGCAGGCGTCCATCAGCACCGGCCTGCCGTTGATCATCGGCAGCGAAATGCACATCGAGAACGGGCCGAAAGCCGTGCTGCTGGTGGAAAGCCAGACAGGTTATGAGGCGTTGTGCAAATTGATCACGGTGGCACGCCGCAGAGCCAGAAAAGGTGAGTACCGGTTGTTGCGTGAAGATTTTGAGCCTTCGTCGGACGGTTTGCTGGCCATCTGGCTGCCGGACATCGAAGGCGACGCGCAAGCCTGTCTGGCGCATGGACGCTGGTTGCGTGAGCGCTTTGCCGAGCGCCTCTGGCTCGGCGTGGAGTTACATCGCGGCGCTGATGACGAGCAGCGTCTGGCCGACTTGCTGGCGCTGGCGCAATCGTTGGGTATCCCGGCAGTTGCCAGCGGTGATGTGCACATGCACGCGCGCGGTCGGCGTGCCCTGCAGGACACCATGACTGCCATTCGCCATCACACGACCGTGGCCGAAGCAGGGCACCTGTTGTTTGCCAACGGCGAGCGCCATTTACGGCCACTGGATGCGCTTGCCGAGCATTACCCGGACTGGCTGCTGGCCGAATCGGTGCGTATTGCCCGGCGCTGCACGTTTGATCTCAAACAATTGAAATATGAATACCCGCACGAGCTGGTCCCCAAAGGCCAGACACCCACGTCGTGGCTGCGTGAACTGACCGAGCGCGGTGCCCGCAAACGCTGGCCGAACGGGCTGACGCCAGCCACCCGCGCGCAGGTCGAGAAGGAACTGGCCCTGATCACGGAAAAGAAGTTCGACAGCTACTTTCTGACCGTGCATGACATCGTCGAGTTTGCCCGCAGCCAGCACATCCTTTGTCAGGGACGCGGCTCGGCGGCCAACTCGGCAGTGTGTTATGCGCTGGGGATCACCGAGCTGAATCCGGAAAAGAGCAATCTGCTGTTCGAGCGCTTCATCTCCAGAGAGCGCAACGAGCCACCGGACATCGACGTGGATTTCGAGCATGACCGCCGCGAAGAAGTCATTCAGTACATCTTTCGGCGCTATGGCCGGGGCCGCGCCGCGCTGACTGCTGTCGCTAGCACTTATCACGGCTCCGGCGCGATGCGTGACGTGGCCAAGGTGCTGGGCTTGCCGCCAGACCAGATCAATGCCCTGGCCGAAGCCTTCAGCCGCTGGAGCGATTCATTGCCGTCGCCTGAACGCTTACGCGAATACGGCTTCGATGCGGACACGCCGATCCTCAAGCGCGTGCTGGCGCTGACCGGCGAACTGATCGGTTTTCCCCGGCACCTGTCGCAACACCCGGGTGGCTTCGTGATTTCCGAACACCCACTGGAGACCTTGGTGCCGGTGGAGAACGCCGCGATGGCCGACCGCACGATCATTCAGTGGGACAAGGATGATCTGGACCTGGTCGGCCTGTTGAAAGTCGACATACTTGCACTGGGCATGCTCAGCGCTTTGCGCCGCACGTTCGATCTGGTGCATCTGCACCGGGGCAAGCGCTGGACCCTCGCAGACCTGCCGGGCGACGACCGGGAAACCTACGAAATGATCAGCCGCGCCGACACCATCGGCGTGTTCCAGATCGAGTCGCGTGCGCAGATGGCCATGCTGCCGCGCCTCAGACCGGAAAAATTCTACGACCTGGTCATCGAAGTCGCGATTGTCCGGCCGGGGCCGATCCAGGGCGACATGGTTCATCCGTATCTGCGGCGGCGTAATAAAGAGGAAGCCATCACCTATCCGCCTAAACTAAAAAGCGTCTTTGAGCGCACCCTGGGCGTGCCGCTGTTTCAGGAGCAGGTCATGGAAGTGGCGATCATCGCTGCCGGTTACACGCCGGGCGAGGCGGACGAGTTGCGCCGCGCGATGGCTGCGTGGAAACGCCACGGCGGGCTGGAGCCGCATCGCGAACGGCTGCGTACGGGCATGCTGAAAAACGGCTACGAAGCGGATTTTGCCGACCGGATTTTCGAACAGATCAAGGGCTTTGGCAGTTATGGTTTCCCCGAGTCCCACGCCGCCAGTTTCGCCTTGTTGACCTACGCCAGTTGCTGGCTCAAATGCCACGAACCGGCAGCGTTCACCTGTGCGCTGATCAACAGCTGGCCGATGGGGTTTTACAGCCCGGATCAATTGTTACAGGACGCACGTCGCCACCACATTGAAATCCGCCCGGTGGATGTTCGCTACAGCGACTGGGATTGTTCGCTGGAGCCGCTCGATCATCCCGACAGCACGCGCAATCTGGCGATTCGCCTGGGGCTGCGCATGGTGCGTGGTTTTCGCGAGGATGATGCCCGGCGCATCGAAACGGCCCGCTCGAAACGGCTGTTCAGCGATGCCACAGACCTTACCCTGCGTGCCGGTTTGGACGCTCGCGCCGCTGAAGCACTGGCGGATTCCGGGGCCTTGCGTGGCCTGATTGGTCATCGGCACCGGGCGCGCTGGGAAGTGGCAGGGGTGGAAGCCCAGCGACCGTTGTTCAACGACTTGCCCAGCGAAGACACACAGGTAACGCTGCCGCTGCCGACGGTGGCCGAAGACCTGATGGCCGACTACGCCACTCTGGGCACCACCCTCGGTCCGCACCCACTGGCCTTGCTGCGTCGGCAACTGGCTGCCAAACGCTTTCGCAGCTCACAAGACTTGCTGAGCCTGGAAAACGACCGAACCCTCAGCGTGGCGGGGCTGGTCATCGGCCGCCAACGACCGGGCACCGCCAGTGGCGTGACCTTCGTGACGCTGGAAGATGAATTCGGCATGGTCAATGTCGTGGTCTGGCGCGACCTGGCCGAACGTCAGCGCAAGGTGCTGGTGGGCTCGCAATTGCTGCAGGTGTTCGGGAGGCTGGAATCAAAAAGCGGCGTACGGCACCTGATCGCCCAGCGGCTTTATGACCTGACGCCGCTGTTGACCGGACTGGATGTGCGCAGCCGGGACTTCCAGTAATCGGGCCTGTAATTTGCAGTAGCAATCGGTACATCCTGCCAACGAGAAGCCCTGTATGTACAAAGACTACCCAGCCGCTTACCAGGTCAGCAAAGGCGCGGCGCTGCAAGTGGATACGGCCTTTTACGAGCGTATCCGCACGAATGCGCAGCAGCGTACCCTCGTCGAGCAATTCGAAGTGCCGATTCGTACCGGGCGGGCCTGGAAGGTCAAGGCCGGTCAGGTGTTTCGTGTCACCACACCGTTTGGCCCGCAGGTGGGCGATTTCAATGTCTGGAACGCCAACGACCCCCGGGAACGCCTGTGGGCGGCGCGTACGCGTCAGTTGCAGGGCGCGCATGTCAGCACCCATGACCGGCTGTGGTCGAACCTGCCGTTTTTACGGCCGCTGGTCACCATCACCGATGACAGCCTGGCCAGCTACGGGATCGACGAGCATGGTGGCCGCCTGCACGATTTGCTCGGCACGCGCTGTGATCCCTACGTCAACAAGATGCTGACCGGCGCAGACTTTCATCATCACTGCCATTCGAACCTGACCCGCGCAGTGTTACCGCACGGGCTGACCGAATTCGATGTGCATGACGTGTTGAATATCTTCCAGTGCACCGGCCTGAACCATGACGACATGTACTTCATGAAAGCCTGTCCGGCGCAAAAGGGCGATTACCTGGAGTTCTTTGCTGAAATCGACCTGCTGTGCGCCTTGTCGACCTGTCCGGGTGGCGACCTGTCACTGCCGATGTGGGGGCCTGACGCGCAGGACCCGTTAAGCGTTTGCCGTCCGCTGGGCGTCGAAATCTACGATCTCGACGCTGCGTTGCTGGAGGGTTGGCAGTCTCCCGAACGTGCAGCTTATAATGGTCAGCATGGCTTGCAGATTGCCAAGGCTGAATGGGAAAAATAACCGCTCAGGCTGCGCGAGCCATCTTGCGCAGCCCCCAGACCATCACCGCCCCCAGCCCGAGCATGGCCAGAAGCAGTGCCGGGTAGGCCACCCACCAGTGCAGCGGGGCGGTCATCATGCTGAATTCCGACATGCCGCCGATCCCGGCAATCAGGTTCAGGGGCAAAAACACCACATTGATTAGCGTCAGTTTGCGCAGCAGGGTGTTGGTGCTGTTATTGACCAGATTTCCGCGTGCATCCATCAACCCGGCGAACACCGTGGAATAGATCTCCGCCTGTTTGTAGCACTGGTCGTTCTCGATGATCATGTCGTCGATCAGCGCCAGGCTGTCGGCTGCGTATTGCCGGCCTTGCGCATGGTTGCGCAGACGCGTCAGGACCGCACCGTTGCTGTGGATGGCATTGATGTAATACACCAGACTTTCGCTGAGGTTGAACATCTGCAGCAAATGGCGGTTTTCCAGGGAAGAGTTGAATTTCTGCTGCAATTCCCGGGCAACCATCTTGATGACTTTCAAGTGGCCCAGATAGTGATGGATATTGTTGAACAGCAGTTCCAGAAGGATATCCAGCGGCTGGTTCAACGGCCGATGAAGCCCCAGCGCGTTCAAGGGTTGATCGTCATCACAGATCAGCACCAACTGGTCTTGGCTCAGCAGCACGCCAAAGGATGAAACGTCGAACGAGAAGCTGTCCTTGCCCGAATAGTTCTCGGGACGTTTCCAGATAACGAACAACGCATCAGGGTGAAACTCGATGCGCGAAATTTCGTCGGGGTCGAGTGCCGAGGCAACAGCATGCTCATCAAGGTGAAATCGCTCCAGCAATAATCTGCGTTCCCCGGCATCGGGTTTGCTGAACCACAGCACCTGAGCCTTTTGTGGGTCACATGCCAGCAACTGGTTGTTGTCGAGCTTCAGGCCCTGAATCATCGTTTCACCATGCCTGGCCGAGGCGTTTGAGCTCAAGACGGCGTACGAACTCTTCCAGCACCAGGCTGTACAGATCATCCTGCAGATAAGCGTCTTCGATGCCGGCATCCAGATTCGGGTTGTCGTTGACCTCAATCACCACCACTTGATCGCCTGACTGTTTCAGGTCCACGCCATACAACCCGTCACCAATCAGGTTGGCAGTCTTGAGCGCCAGTTCGACCACGGCGCGCGGCGCTTCGTGCACCGCCAGCGTGCGGCATTCGCCAATGACCTCGGCACCGATTGCCTTGTGGTTGTAGATCTGCCAATGCCCTTTGGACATGAAGTACTGGCAGGCGAATATCGGTTTGCGATTGAGAATACCGATGCGCCAGTCGTACTCGGTGTAGAAAAACTCCTGAGCCAGCAACAACACCGAATGCTCGAACAATTGGGCTGTCGCCGTATGCATTTCCTCGGGCGTACTGACTTTGATCACGCCTCTGGAAAAACAGCCATCGGGAATCTTCAATACCAGCGGGAAACCCAGGCGTGTGGCCACGTGTTGCAGTTCTTCCGGGCGGTCCTTGTAGAGGATTTCCGTTCGCGGCATGCCCAGATCATGGCTTTTGAGCAGGTCAGTCAGGTACACCTTGTTGGTGCAGCGCAGGATCGAGGTGGAGTCATCCATGACCACCAGCCCCTCGCTTTCGGCTTTCTTGGCAAAGCGGTAGGTGTGGTTGTCAACGCTGGTGGTTTCGCGAATCAGCAGCGCGTCGTACTCGGCCAGTCGGGCGTAGTCTTTCTTTTCGATCAGCTCGACATCGATGCCCAGGCGCTGGCCGACGCGGATGAAATTGGCCAGCGCCTGAGGGTTGGACGGCGGCAGCTGTTCCTGCGGGTCATGCAGAATCGCCAGGTCGTAGCGGGCCATGCGTCGGGAACTGGGCTGGCGCCAGACGTTGCGGCTGAAGCCTTCCAGCGCCATGGCGAACTCATCCTGCTGATCATCGCGCAGGCGCGGCAGAGCACCGGCCTTGATACCTGCAATGTGCCAATTGTCGCGCTTGCGAAACTCCACCATGAGGATTGGGCAGGGGAAGACTTCAAACAATTGACGGGCGAGATCCTTCAATGGCTCAAGTGTGGTCTGGCCGAAATAAAGTGTCAGGGTAAACCCTTCGGTGTCGTCATAGGGATGATCCTGAAGTGCGGTGTCCAGCAACTTGTCCAGGTCATCGAGGGCCAGGCCGTAGAGTGACTTGCGGGTCAACTCGCTGATGGTCTTTACCGAGGGAATGACATTGTGCTGGCGTGCTTCGGCCAGCAGGGAACAGTAATAACCGTGGCCCAGGTATTTGTAGCTGCGGCACAGGTTTATGACTTGCACACGCTTGCCTGCCGTGGCTTTCAGCGGCTTTTCCAGATAATCCTGGGCGCTGATCAGGTTTTCGCTGGGGAAGTACGATGCCCAGTCTTCAAGCCGTTCGACAATAATCACCAGTTGCCTCTGCGCCGCAAAAAGCGTTGTGGGGTCTGCACGTCTGGTTGTTGCTGAAAGCGCAAGTTGCGCAGATACTTCGTTCATCTTCACCTGTGCCGCTGACATGTGTAATCGATCCGATGGGAAACAAGTCCTTTCTATTAAGCATGTGCTTTTTGAAATGTCCCGTTTCGTTACACAACTTTTACGGCGGTGCAGATGGACTTTATATTTCGCGATGCAGTTGAAACCGATGTCGACGACTTGCTGCTTCTGGAGAACCAGTGCTTTGACGGCGACCGTCTGACCGCGCGCAGCTTTCACTGGATGATTCGCCGCGCCAATGCCAGCCTGATCGTCGCCGAGCAGGTCGGAAAGCTCACCGGCTACGCGCTGGTGCTGTTTCATCGGGGCACCTCGCTGGGACGTTTGTATTCGCTGGCGATTGCCGATGCGGCGCGGGGCAAGGGGCTGGGCGGGCAGTTGTTGCAACGTGCCGAGCAGCAGGCCGTGGGCCGCGACTGCGCTTACCTGCGCCTTGAGGTGCGCCCTGATAACCACGCGGCTATCGGGCTGTACGAACGCAACGGTTACCGGCGCTTCGCTCAGGTCGACGACTATTACCAGGACCATGCCCCGGCGCTGCGTTACGAGAAGCGCATCGTCGAGCATGCCCGACTGGACAGCCGCCCAGTGCCTTACTACCAGCAGACCCTGGAGTTCACCTGTGGTCCTGCCTGCCTGTTGATGGCGATGAAGGCTCTGCATCCTGCGCGTTTGATGGATCGCGCCGAAGAACTGCAGATCTGGCGCGAGGCGACCACGGTGTTCATGACCTCCGGCCACGGTGGATGCAGCCCTCAAGGGCTGTCGCTGGCTGCCCGGCGACGGGGCTTTGCCGTGAAGTTGCTGGTGTCGGTAGCAGGCCCGCTGTTTCTGGGCGGCGTGCGCAGCGACAACAAGAAACAGGTGATTCGCCTGGTTCATGAGCAGTTCTGTCATGAGCTGCGAACCTGCGGTGTAGAGACGCTGCCCAACCGCTCATTGAACCTGCCGCGCTTACTGGCCGAGGGTGGCAAGCCGCTGGTGCTGATCAGCAGCTATCGCCTGACACGCTCCAAGGCACCGCACTGGGTGATGGTCACCGATTGCGACAGCGATTTCGTCTACCTGCACGATCCTGATATTGATCACAGCCTGCATCGCCAGGCCATCGACTGCCAGCATATGCCGGTAAGCCATGCCGACTTCAACCGCATGAGTTGTTTCGGCAGCGATAAACTGCGCGCCGCAGTGATTGTGTTTGCCGCGCCTGTGGATGATCATGCGTGCGCTTCCCAAGCGGCTTCAGCAGCCCGGCCACAGGATCCCGTACATTGATCAAGTCAGCCCTCAAGGCCCTTTGCGCATTGGCCATCGCCGCGAGCCTGTCGGCCTGCATCAGCGCGCCAGTCCCTCTGACGCCAAAAACTGTCGAACAGTTGCGGCAGCAGCCTCCGGTGCGCTTTCTGCTGAGCTTTGATGACGGCCCCAGTGCGTCGACTTTTTACAACCCCAGTATCACCGTACTCGACAGCCTGGCCGACAATCCGTTGCAGCCGAACATCAAGGCCGTGTTCTTCGTGCAGACCGGTGCCACAGGCGCAGGCAACAGTGATCAGGGGCGGGCGATCATGCATCGTCAGCATGCAGAGGGGCATTTGCTCGGCTTTCATACCGCCACGCCGCACCACACCAATCATCGTTCGTTGACCGATGAGGAACTGGAGCAGTCCCTGACCCAGGGCTGCGCCATCATCGCCTCGATTACCGGCGTGCCGACCACGTTGTTGCGCCCGCCGTTCTGGAACTACGACAAGCGCACGTTCAGCGCTTACCAGCGTCACGACCTGCATGTATTACTGACTGACCTGAGCGCCAATGACGGCAAGATCTGGGGCTATAACTTCAGCCTGCGACGCCGTTCCAACATGGTCAGCCAGCTCTCGCAGGTGCGCGAGCGCATTGCCGCAGGAGAGCTGCCTGCGGTGGACGGGGTGATTCCGGTGGTGGTGACCTTTCACGACCTGAACCGCTACACCGCGCGGCATGCGCGGGAGTACCTGCAGATTCTGGTCGACAGTGCCCATCAGACCGGCGTGCGACTTGCCGACAAGCCGTTCTACGACGACAGCGCGCAGTTGCAGCGCGCTGCCCTGGCGCGCACGGTCAAGGACGCGGGGCAGCCTGTAAGGCTACCCGGCGCATGGAACTGGATCTGGGACCACAACGCTCACTGACGCCCGGTCAGACCAGGGTGTTCTTACGCACGTGACCGCCCTGAACAATCATCGCCAGATGCTCGCCCTGACCGACCAGGCAACCGATATCGCTCAGCGGGTCGCCATCCACCACCAGCAGATCGGCTATCGCACCGGCGCTGATGCAACCCAGTTCACCCTCGCGCTGGAGTATCTGCGCCGCAACACTTGTTGCACTGCGTAACGCCGCCAGATTACCGAGCAGTTCGGCGCGAATCTTCAGTTCGTGGGTCTGGTACTCGTGCATTTCCCCCAGTAAATCCGAGCCATAGCCCATCGGTACGCCCGCTTCGGCGAACAGCAGCAGGGCGTTGCGGCCGGCCTGGCGCACATCCTCGATTTTGGCCACCGAGTCCGCTGGCAGGCCGAGGCGCTCGCCGTACTCGGCAAGCATTTCATAGGTGACCTGAGTCGGCACCGCAAATGCGCCTTTTTCGGCCATCAGTCGGGCGGTGTCGGCATCCACCAGGTTGCCGTGCTCGATGGTTCTTACGCCGCATTCTATGGCGCGCCGAATCGCTCGTGCGGTATAGGCATGGGCCATCACGTAGGTGTTCGCAGCGGCGGCTTCGTCAACGATGGCGCGGATTTCAGCTTCGCTGTATTGGGTGTTGGCAATCGGATCGGTTGGTGACGAGACGCCGCCCGAAGCCATGATCTTGATCTGGTTGGCGCCTTGTTGCAGCTCTTCGCGCACGGCCAGGCGCACATTGTCGACGCCATCCACCACGCGGGCGATGGCCCCGGCGCGGAAGCAACAGGAGCAGGGCTCGTTGAGCAGCAATTCGCCGCGTGCGCGCATGTCGCCATGGCCGCCGGTCTGCGACAGCGCTTTGCCCGAAGCGAAGATCCTTGGCCCGGGAATCAGCCCCATCTGGATCGAACGCGCCAGCGCCCAGTCGGCGCCCCCAGCATCACGAACAGTGGTAAAACCGCGGTTGAGCATCGCAGCCAGAATCGGTAATGCGCGGTACATGATGATTGCGTTGGGTTGCAGGGCATTCATGCCCAGGTTGGCGTTGGAAGCCAGCACATGCACATGGCAGTCGATCAGGCCGGGCATCAGGGTTCTGCCGCCCAGATCGATAATCCGCGCGCCAACCGGGCCAGGCTCGCCTTCGGCACGCACGTCGATAATGCGCTCACCCTCGATCACGACTTCCTGGCCGGAAATCAATTGCCCTTTTTGCAGGTCCAGCAGGCGGCCGTTGCGCAGGATCAGGCGTGTAGGATCAGCAATACTCATTGGAAAGCTCCAGACAGGGGACGATGGGCAGCAGGCGCACGGTCGCGATACAGCAGCGCACCAATTCCGCTGACGACGGCCGCGAACATGATGTAGAAAGCGGGTGCCAGGTTGCTGCCGGTCGAGGCAATCAGCCAGGTGATGGTGAAGGTGGCAAAGCCACCGAAAATGGTGACGGCAAAGTTGTAGGCCACCGAAAGCCCGGTGGACAGCACGTGGGTGGGCAGTAACTCGCCGAAGGCGGCGAGGATCGAACCGATGTATCCGGAAATCAGCAGGCCGAGTACCAGTTCAAAGACCAGCAGCGAAAACAGTCCCGGCATCTGGTTGATGAACAGGAACATCGGGTAGGCGCTGAAGAGGATGGCAATTGCCGAGCCCAACAACCATGGGCGATGCCCGCTACGGTCTGCCAGGGCGCCGACAATCGGTGTGGCGACGATCAGTACTGCACCACCCATCATGCCCGCACTGAAACCCATCCATGACGGCAGGCCAAGCACGCGTTGGGCGTAGGACGGAATGTAGAACAGAATCGCGTAGGTGCAGACCGTCCACAGTACCACCAGCGAAAAGCTGATCAGGGTCTGTCGCGGGTAGGTCTTGATGACTTCGCGCAGAGGCGACTCGACTGGTTTGGCGGCCTTGTAGGCAGGCGTCTCATCCACCCGGCTGCGAATATAAAAGCCGACCGGCCCGATCAGTGTGCCAATCAGAAATGGCACCCTCCAGCCCCAGCTTTCCAGCTGCGCCTGGGTAAGGTAACTGGACAGAATGGCACCCAGCGCAGAGCCGAGCAGCACTGCAACGCCGATGCTGGCCTGAATCCAGCTGGAGTAGAAGGCTTTCTTGCCGGGCGGAGCATGCTCGGTCAGGAATGCGGTGGCACTGCCCATCTCGCCACCGGCAGAGAACCATTGCAGCAGTCGCGCCAGAACAATCAGCAGCGGTGCCAGATAGCCAATTTGCGCGAAGCTGGGCGTCAATCCGATGATCAGCGTCCCCAGCGCCATCAGCAGGATGGTCAGGGATAAAGCCGCCTTGCGCCCGCGCTTGTCACTGTTGATGCCCAGAACAATGCCGCCCACCGGACGCATGAAGAAGCCGACTCCGAAGGTCGCCAGCGCCAACAGGTAAGAGGTCAGCTCGCTGCCGGTGGGGAAGAACACTTTGGCAATGATCACCGAGAAGAAGCTGTAGACCGTGAAGTCAAACCATTCCAGGCCATTGCCGATCACCGTAGCGGTCACCGCGCGGCGTGCCTTTTGTTCATGGGTGCGTGAAGCAGAGGATCGTAATGTGCTCACTGGATAAGCTCCTGCATGCGATGCGCGCAGGGAAGCCCCTGCAGTGGCTGCATTGATTAAGGGGCAGGGTTGATGTAAGTGCGGCTGAGTCAGGTCTTTTTGCCCGTTTCAGTCGAGAGTAGGTGCTGGGCCGATTTTAAGAAAACGCTCATTGCGCAGGTTTGCATGCGCCAGATGCATGCAAGCGTCAGGGCCGGTGTGTCAGCGTGGCTATTTCATCTGTCAGCCATTTCTCGAACGCTCGCGCAGCGCGCCGGGGCGTCTTGCCGCTGGGGGTCAGCAGGTAATAGCCGCCTATTGCACCGACGCTTTTCTGGCAGGCCGGCACCAGCGCACCGGATTGCACGTGACGGTCAATCATCGGTTGCCAGCCAAGTACGATGCCGTGCCCGGCGACGGCCAGGTCGACCAGCACGGGGTACAGGTTGACGGTCATGCGCTTGCGGATCAGCGACGCATCAACGCCCTGGCGGTCGAACCAGTCTCCCCAGGACAGCCACTGGCGTTGCCCGTCTTCCAGCATCAGCAGGCAGTGGTCCAGCAACTGTGCAGGTTCCAGCAGTTGGCCGTTCAGGTAGTCTGGCGAGCAGTAGGCATTTACCGATTCGGCGAACAGCAAACGACTGTCGAGGCCCGTTGGTGATGTTTCGCGCAGGAAATACAGCGCCAAATCGAATTCCGCGCGAATCAGCGAGTCCAGCCCGTCAACCACTCGCAGGCGGATATCCACGGCGGGAAATGCATCGCGATAGCGTCCCAGCAAAGGGCCCAGCCACAGTGCGGCCACGCCGCTGGAACACGCCAGGGTCAGTTGTTGTTCGCCGCTATGGGTAATGACTTGTGCCGTGGCCTCTGCACACAGGGTCAGCACGCGCTGGATCTGCTCGGCGTAAACCTGCCCGGCAACCGTCAGGTGAATGCGCTTGTGCTCGCGACGAAACAGCGCGCGGCCGAGAAATTCCTCAAGTTGCGCGACCTGACGGCTGATCGCGCTCTGGGTGAGGTTCAGTTCGCTGGCGGCACGGGTAAAACTAGCGTGCCGAACGGCGGCTTCGAAGGCGATCAGGTTCTGCAAGGGTGGAAGGGGCTCGATACGCACAGTGGCTCCTGTTGCGGGCAGGTTTACAAAGGGTCGGGAAACGGCGTCGCCAGCAGCCAGTCCCTGAACACGCACAGCGATGGCAGGTTCTGAAAGCGCGTCGCGTACGCCAGGTAGTAATTGCGCCCGCTGTCCAGCGGTTCGAACAGGGTGACCAGTTCGCCGCTGTTGATTTCGTCCTGCACCAGAATGCGCGGTACCAGTGCGATACCGATGCCCGCCGCCACAGCCTGGATCAGGTGCGAGGTCAGTTCGAAACTCGGGCCGGGGCGCATGATGTGGTGGTCCAGCCGATTACTGTCGAACCAGTCCGACCAGGCATTGGGCCGCGATACCACGCTCAGCAACGAATGCTGGGCCACCTGCGCCGGGGTGATCGTCTGGTAGCCGACAAGCGCAGCAGGGCTGGCAATGACCACCAGTTTTTCGCTGACCAGCGGGTGGGCGATGTAACCGGGCCAGTTGCCGTTACCCGCACAGATGATCGCGTTCATTTCGCTGGCTGCCGGCGTCAGGTCGGCATGCACGATGCGTGAGTGGATGTGCACCACATAGCCCGGATGCCGGGTGTAAAAATCATTCATCCGCGGCAGCAGCCATTTGGAGCCGAAGGTGGGCAGCACGGCCAGGTGCAGCGTGCCGCCTTCTGCCTTGTGCGCAATGGTTTGCAGGGTTGCACTGCGAATACGGCCCAGCGCCGCGGCCAGCTCATGCTGGTACAAGGCACCGGCAGTGGTCAGTTCGATACGTTTGCCATCACGCTTGAACAGCTCGACTTCCAGTTGGGCTTCCAGCGCCTGCACCTGGCGGCTGACGGCGCTCTGGGTCAAGGCCAGTTCGTCTGCGGCTTTGGTAAAGCTGCCATGCCGCGCGGCCGCCTCGAAAGCGAGCAACAAAGACATGGAGGGCGTCAGTCTCCTGGTGTTCATTCATAAAACTCATGGAAAAACGGCATCTTTTACGTTTGCACTGAAGCATGACACACCGGAGAATCACGATAACCGTTGATAACGCCATGCATACGAGCGTTTCGAAGCATACGTGCTTTGCATATAAAACGCCTAGCCAGCCAGGAAGACCACCATGATTGCGCTGTTGAAACCGACCTCCGAGCAGGTCGGTCACTATGACCGTTTCCTCAACGCCCTGGTGGAGGGCGGCTTTCGCGGCGAAATAGCCAGGGACCTCGGCTCGCGTACTGTGCTGGCCACTGACAACTCCATCTATCAGCGCCTGCCGCAGGCTGCGGTGTTCCCGATGGACAGCCACGATGTGGCAATTGTCGCCCGCCTGGCAGCGCGGCCCGAGTACAGGCAGGTGGTGCTGACCCCGCGTGGCGGAGGTACAGGGACCAATGGGCAGTCGTTGACCGACGGCGTGGTGGTCGACCTGTCGCGGCACATGAACAATATCCTTGAAATCAACGTCGAGGAACGCTGGGTGCGGGTGCAGACCGGCGTGGTCAAGGACCAGCTCAACGCAGCGCTGAAGCCGCACGGGCTGTTTTTCGCGCCGGAACTGTCGACCTCCAACCGCGCCACGATTGGCGGCATGATCAACACCGACGCCAGCGGGCAGGGCAGTTGCACCTACGGCAAGACTCGTGACCATGTGCTGGAACTGACGACCGTGCTGCTCGGTGGTTCCTACGTCAACAGTCAGGCATTCAGCGCTGAGCAGCTGGCCAGCGAGCAAGCGCGTGTTGACCGTGCTGGCGATGTGTATCGCTGTGCGCAGCAGATCGCCGATACGCAGGCGCAATTGATCAAGGACGTTTTTCCGCCGCTCAACCGTTGCCTGACCGGTTACGATCTGGCGCACCTGCGTGAGGAAGACGGGTGTTTCAACCTCAACAGCGTGCTTTGCGGTTCCGAGGGGTCGCTGGGTTTTTTCGTCGAGGCCCGACTCAACGTCCTGCCAATCCCCAAACATTCGATTCTGGTCAACGTTCGTTATGCCGGTTTCATGGACGCTCTGCGGGATGCCAAGGCGTTGATGGCGCACAAGCCGCTGTCCATCGAGACCGTAGACTCCAAAGTTCTGATGCTGGCCATGCAGGATATCGTCTGGCACGGCGTGGCCGAGTATTTCCCGCAGGACCCGGCCACGCCGACTCTGGGCATCAACCTGATCGAGTTCAGTGGTGATGAGCTGGACGAAGTGGAACAGCGCGTCCATGCATTCGTCGCTCACCTGCAAAAAGACACCTCGGTGGTGCGCCTAGGTCATACCCTGGCAACCGGCAGCGCTGCGGTAAACCGCGTCTACGCCATGCGCAAGCGTTCGGTAGGGCTGCTCGGCAACGTCAAGGGTGAAGCGCGGCCGCAGCCGTTTGTTGAAGACACGGCTGTGCCACCGGAAAACCTTGCCGATTACATTCAGGAGTTTCGTGCGCTGCTGGACAGCTACGGCCTGCAATACGGCATGTTTGGCCATGTTGATGCAGGCGTGCTGCACGTACGACCGATTCTGGACATGAAGGACCCGGCGCAGGCTGCGTTGATTCGGCCAATATCCGACGCCGTCGCCGCGCTGACCAAGCGCTACGGCGGGCTGCTGTGGGGCGAACATGGCAAGGGCCTGCGTTCGCAATACGTGCCTGAGTATTTCGGCGAGTTGTATCCCGCATTGCAGGCCCTTAAGGCTGCCTGCGACCCGTTCAACCAGCTGAACCCCGGCAAGATCGCCACGCCTGCGACGGTGCCGGAATCACGCTTGACGCTGGTGGATGAAGTGACGTTGCGCGGTGATCTGGATCGCGCTATCGATGAACGGGTCTGGCAGAGCTACGACAGCGCGCTGCACTGTAATGGCAACGGTGCCTGTTACAACTACGACACCGACGATGCCATGTGTCCGTCATGGAAAGCCACCCGCGACCGCATTCACTCACCCAAGGGCCGCGCTTCGCTGGTCCGGGAATGGCTGCGTCTGCAAGGCGAGCAGGATGTCGACGTCCTGACCGCCAGCGCCAGGGCGCGGAATGCCAATGTGCTGAAAAGTCTTGCCGAGCGAACTGTCAACAGCGTGGCCAGAGTAGCAGGGCAGAAGGATTTCTCTCATGAAGTCTACGATGCCATGGCCGGTTGTCTGGCCTGCAAGTCCTGCGCGGGGCAGTGCCCGGTCAAGGTCAACGTGCCTGAGTTCCGTTCGCGTTTTCTGGAGCTGTACCACAGCCGTTACCTGCGCCCGATCAAGGATTACCTGATTGGCTCGCTGGAGTTCAGCATTCCGCACCTGGCGCGCTTTCCCCGGTTGTACAACGCGATCATGGGCGCAAAACCGGTGCGTTACCTGCTTGAGCACGTCGCCGGTATGGTCGACAGCCCATTGCTCAGCCTGATGGACTTTCGCGCGGCCTGCGCCCGCTGGAATGTCGGCATTGCCACGCCGCAGCGTCTGGCCGCGTTGAGCGAGCAGGAGCGCAAACGTACGGTGGTGCTGGTTCAGGATGCGTTTACCCGATACTTTGAAACCCCGCTTGCAGCAGACTGGCTGGAGCTGATCTCGCGCATGGGTTATCAGGTTTATCTCGCACCGTTCGCACCCAACGGCAAGCCGCTGCACGTGCAGGGTTTTCTGGCCGCGTTCGAGAAGGCTGCCAGTTTCAACAGCCAGTCGCTTGGCAGGCTGGCAGGGTACGGCATTCCGCTGATCGGTCTGGACCCTGCCATGACCCTGGTCTATCGCCAGGAGTACAGCAAGACGCTGGGCAGCGAGAATGTACCCGAGGTCATGCTGCCGCAGGAATGGCTGGCTTCTGCGCTTGAGGAGCAGTGTGACGCTCCGTCAGGTGAGACGTATTACTTCCTGCCGCATTGCACTGAAAAGACCAACGAGCCCGCCAGTGTCGGCCTTTGGCAGAAAGCCTTCGCTCGCGCCGGGCTCAGGCTTGATGTGCTGGCCAGCGGTTGCTGTGGCATGTCCGGCACTTATGGGCATGAAACCCGAAACGCGAAAACCAGCGACACCATCTATCGTCAGTCCTGGCAGCCGCTGGTGGCCCGGCATGGCGTTGAAGGTCGACTGGTCGCCGATGGCTACTCATGCCGCAGCCAGGTCAAGCGCCAGGATGGCAAAGTGGTGCAGCATCCACTACAGGTACTGCTGGAACGGGTGAGGGCGCTATAGAGAGGACGCAGAGCGTCCAGAACGGCATGCCCACGCGGAGCATGGGCACGATAGTTACAAAACTATCGTTCCTCACGCTCCTGCGTGGGAATGCCTTGCGTGATGCTGCGCGTCACAGATCTGTGCCGCGCCGTTCGGCCAGAACTTAGACCAGGTACTTGTTGAACCACCCCAATGTGCGGTCCCAGGCCAGTTTGGCCGCGGCTTCGTCGTAACGCGGGGTGGAGTCATTGTGGAAGCCGTGGTTGGCGCCCGGATAGATGTACGTTTCGTACGTCGTGCCAGCCGCTTTCAGGGCTTTCTCGTACGCGGGCCATCCTTCGTTGATGCGGGTGTCCAGTTCGCCGTAGTGAATCATGACTGGCGCCTTGATCTTCACCACGTCTTCGGCGTTGGGCTGGCGGCCATAGAACGATACGGCAGCGCCCAGTTCCGGGTACGCCACGGCTGCAGCATTGGCCACGCCGCCGCCATAACAGAAACCGGTGATGCCGACCTTGCCGGTGCTCGCGTCATGCTTCATCAGCCACTCGATGGCAGCGAAGAAATCGTTCATGAGCTTTTCCGGGTTAACGGTCTGCTGAAGCTCCCGGCCCTTGTCGTCATTGCCAGGATAGCCGCCGACCGAGGACAGGCCATCAGGTGCCAGCGCGATGAAACCGGCTTTGGCCACACGGCGGGCAACGTCTTCGATATAGGGGTTCAAACCGCGGTTTTCATGCACCACGACCACTGCCGGTACTTTGCCGGTGGCTTTTGCCGGGCGTACCAGATAGCCACGAACCTGACCATGCCCCTTGGGTGAGGGGTAGGACACATACTCGGCAACGATATCCGGATCGGTGAATTCCACCTGTTCGGCCAGCGCGTAGTTGGGGCTGAGGGAGGCGAGCAGCGCGCTGGCGGTCAGGCCGCCGAAGGTGAACAGCGCAGCCCGATCGAGAAACTCGCGTCGATTGATCCGGCCGTGCGCGTAGTAGTCGTAAAGCTCAAGCAATTCAGGGGCAAAGTCTTTTGCAGTGAGACGTTCCATCAGTACGCTTCCTTCTGAATCATTCAGGGCTGCCTGCGTGTTGGCGGGCTGATGGGCGCAGCGCGATCAACACAATGTCCGGTCCCGATAGTATTTCCAGAACACCGGGATCGCTACTGCAAATTGAAGAAAAGCCGTCATCCCTTACCGATCTCGCCAACGAGCCTGATGTGCAGGCCCGTGCCTGCTGCCAGTGGTTCAGGAAAATCAGGTATCTGATTGCACTACTTGTCATCAGTGATGTCCATTTGACTCCTTCGGCACATGCCGCGGCGTTTGCGCTGTGCAAACCAACATATTATCGAGCCGCCGTATCAAGCAGCGTCGGTTCAGGCCGACAACACATCATGATCTTCACCCCACGCTCATGGTCATATTCCACCTGCATTTCGAGATAACGTGATGATGACCCTCCCGACGGAAGACCGCACCCAGCTGTTCAAGGACACGGCTATCCAGTTCTGGAAACACATCACTCCGATCGTGTATGTCGCGCTGGGCATTCACTGTGTCTTGCTGATGGTGTTCCTGGGGCTGGGCATGAAGGTCCTGTGGGTAGCGAACATCGTCAGCACTCTGCTCTACATCAACTGCCTTTACCTGATCCGCAGACAGCGCTATCGCCAGGCCGGACAGCTAATGTGTCTGGAAATCATCGGCCATGCACTGCTCGCGACATGGGAGTTGGGCTGGGAAAGCAACTTCAGCTTCTACCTGTTCTGCGTGATCCCGATCATTGCCTTTACCTTTCAACTGGTCGCTATCAGACGCATTGCCTATAGCCTGGCGATACTCCTGTCGCTGGTCGGATGCTTCGCCTTTCGCCGGCACATGGGCCAGGAATCAGGCCTTAGCCAGAACGTGCTTGATGCGTTCGGTATCGTCAATGCGCTGGCGGCCACTATCCTGTCGATTTATGCCACCGCACTCTCGGTACGTTTCACGTCGTCGATGCAACTGAGCCTGTTTCATATTGCCAACCGCGACAGCCTGACCAATCTTTATACGCGCAGGAGAGTCCTGCATCGCATACGCGAGCTGGAGGCAAGGCGTCAGGGGTTCTCGGCTTCACTGATCCTGCTCGACATCGATCATTTCAAACAGATCAATGATCTTCACGGGCATGAGACCGGCGACGCGGTGTTGCAGCGGGTGGCCGAAGTCATCAGTTCAAGCGTGCGCAACAGCGATATGGCTGCCCGTTGGGGCGGTGAGGAGTTTTTGGTGCTGATGCCGGACACCGCGCCCGATGATGCACTGCGGGTGGCGGAGCGCATCTGGCGGCGTATTGCTGAAGAGGCCGGTCAGATTGATGAACGCAGCATTGCGGTCACCGCAACCCTTGCCATGGCAACCCTTGCCGCGGGCGAGACCTTTCAGATAACCCTCAATCGTGCCGACACGTCGCTTTATCTGGGCAAACAACAAGGCCGAAACCGGGTAATGATCGCCGGGTGAGGTGTTCATTCACCCAGTGCTCCATCAGCGTGTAGACTTTCGCGCTTTGAACAGAGGGCGCATTGCGTCGCGCTTCCTCATTGGCTATGTATCGATCAAGGCATGCTTATGGATTTGCGTCAGCTCGAAGCCTTCGCGGCGGTCATGTCGGCAGGCAGTGTCACTGCTGCCGGGAAAATGCTTGGCCGTTCTCAGCCATCGGTTACACGGGCCATTCAGGAGCTTGAGCAGGAATTGGGCTTTGCCTTGTTCGAGCGCAGCGGGCCGAAGGTCACGCCTACCCACAAAGCGTTCATGATGTATGGCGAAGTGGAGAGCGCGCTGCTGGGCGTGCGGAATATCCGCCAACGTGCGCAGCATATTGCCCAGGAAGAAAATCACCAGATCAAGCTGGTAGCGATCTCGGCCCTGGCGGCTGGTTTGCTGCCCACGGCCTTGTCGCGCTTGCCTGAACATCTGCGTCCGCAGCAGATCCAGTTGCAGAGCATGTCCCCGGAGAATGTGGTTCAGGCTGTATTGTCGAAAACCATGGACCTGGGCGCGGTAAGCCTGCCGCTGGAGCATCGCGGCCTGGAAATCCACTGGATCGGCGAAGCGCCTTGCGTGGCGGTATTGCCTGCCGATTCTGCGCTGGCCGCGCATGAAGTGCTGTCGATAGAGCTGCTGCGTCAGCAAACGCTGATCACCATGGCCAACCCGTATCGCTTTCGTCGACGCATCGACAAGGCGTTTCAGGACGCGGGCGGTCAGCCGCCGCGCATGCTTGACACCAATACGTCCCTGATCGCCATGCAAATGGCCAGAGTCGGGCTGGGCATTGCGCTGGTCGATCCGTTCACCGCTATCGGCGTGCCGTTGCAAGGTGTAGTGGTCCGGCCGATCGCCTGCAACATCCCGTTTTTCTTCGGTCTGATTTCAGCCTTCGCCAGCCCGTTGTCCGATGTGGCAAGCGCGCTGATCGATGAGATTGCCGACAGCGCAAAAACCCTGTTGCCGGCAATGATCATGCACGAAGCCAGCGCGCACGATGCCCTGTTGCAGAGCATTTATGCCGAGTGAGCGTGAGGTGCAATGCGTGTCGTGACGCTCCACGGCACCGGACGCAGAGCCCGTTAAAATTCCATTCAGTAATATCAATATGCTTTTTTGCGCATTGCGAGAATAAAAAGCGCCTCTTACTATTCGAATTAAGCATTCAAAGGCTTAAAGAATTCATTTAGTGCGACATTGGAATGATTCTTGAAGTGCTTGAGTCACCGCTTGGGCTTGTGGCCCGAACATTTTTTCGAGTACCGATCAATGTCCGATGTAAATTCACCTGTTGGTCTGGCGGCCCTGGAAGCTCGTTTGCAGCAGGATCTGGCCTGGCTGGACCTGCCTGCCAAGCCCTGGGTCAAAGCCAGGATGAGCGCCGGGCAGGCAGTGCTTGATGTGGCGATCATCGGCGGTGGCATGGCCGGTCTTGCTCTGGCCGCAGAACTGCGCAACCTCGGCGTGGCGGCGGTGATTTTCGATCAGTCCCCGGCCGGTTTCGAAGGCCCTTGGGCAACCACCGCGCGAATGGAAACCCTGCGTTCGCCAAAGCAACTGACCGGACCGGCGCTGGGGCTACCGGCGCTGACGTTCCGCGCCTGGTACGAAGCGCAATTCGGTATCGACGGCTGGGCATTACTGGACAAGATTCCACGCCTGCAATGGGCCGAATACTTGCGTTGGTATCGCAAGGTGCTGGCGCTGGACGTACGCAACGAACACCGTGTGAGCCGGGTCGCACCCAGAGCGGACGGCCTGATCGAACTGGATATCGTGACGCCTGTGCAAACGCAATTCCTGCTGGCCCGGCATGTGGTGCTCGCCACGGGCCGTGACGGTCTGGGCGGCCCCTGGGTGCCGGATTTTGCCCGGCAGTTGCCGGAGCATTTGTGGACGCATTCGGCGGCGGGCCTGCAGGATGGCTGGTTCACCGGCAAACGTGTGGCAGTCATTGGCGGTGGCGCATCGGCCATGGACAGCGCCGCCACTGCGCTTGAAGCGGGCGCAACGCGGGTTGACCTGCTCATCCGGCGCGCCGAGCTGCCTCGCATCAACAAAGGCAAGGGGGTCGGTAACCCGGGCATGGTTCACGGTTATTGGCGCCTGCCGGATATCTGGAAATGGCGCATTCGCCACTACCTGAACACTCAGCAAGTGCCACCGCCACGCGGCAGTACGCTCAGAGTTTCTGGTTCGGGCAAAGCCCGCTTTATGCTCGACAGCCCGGTGCTTTCAGTCGAAAAGAACCCGGCTGGCGGCGTGTGGCTGAACACGCCCAAAGCGCGTATCGAGGCCGATTTTGTGGTGTTTGCCACCGGGTTTCGTACCGACTTCCGCCAGCGCCCTGAATTTGCCCCGTTTTCGTCGCAGATTCGCGTCTGGCAGGATCGTTTCGAAGCGCCGCAAGGCGAAACCGACAGCGAACTGGCGATGCTGCCGGATTTGGGCAATTGTTTCGAGTTTCAGGAAAAGACCCCCGGCGGCTGTCCAGGGCTGAACCATATCCACTGCTTCAGTTACCCGGCAGCGCTGAGCTATGGCGCGGTGTCCGGGGATATTCCTGCCATCAGCGAAGGCTCCAAGCGTCTGGCTCATGCCTTGGTCGGGCAGTTGTTCAATGAGGACATCGTTCTGCATTTCGACACCATGCTCGATTACGCCGAGCCAGAGCTGCTGGGCGATGAGTGGGTGGCCAGCCAGCCGACCGCCGAAGAGCTGCGCCAATGATCGGCTGGGCGCTGCGCCGGCTCACTCAGTCGTTGCTGGTCATTATGTTGATGACCGTGGTGGTGTTCGTCGGCCTCAATGCCATCGGTAATCCGATGGATATTCTGGTTGGTGAAGACCTCAATCAGGCCGAACGTCTGCAGGCCATCGCTCACCTGGGGCTTGATCAGCCGCTGTGGCAGCAGTACCTGATTTTTCTCAAAGGCGCGGTTCACGGCAATCTTGGGCAAAGTTTTGTGTACCACGAAGATGCCATGCGCCTGATTCTGCAGCGCTTGCCCGCGACCTTTGAGCTGGCGTTCAGCGCCTTGTTTCTGGCCGTAGTCATCGGTGTGCCGTTGGGCATGTTCGCTGGTATGTACCCCGAGCACCCGCTTTCCCGGCTGATGATGGCTGCCAGCATCGTCGGTTTTTCGCTGCCGGCGTTCTGGGTGGCATTGATGATGATCATGCTGTTCTCGATCACGCTGGGCTGGCTGCCGGCCAGCGGTCGGGGCGAAACCCGTGAATGGCTGGGTGTGCAATGGTCATGGCTGACGCTGGACGGTTTGCAACATCTGCTACTACCTGCGCTGAACCTGGCGCTGTTCAAGATTTCGCTGGTGCTGCGCCTGACCCGTGCCGGAGTGCGTGAGGTGCTGCCTCAGGAATTCGTCAAATTCGCTCGGGCCAAGGGCCTTTCGCCGATGCGTGTGATGTGCATGCACGTCATGCGCAACACCATGATCCCGGTGGTGACGGTGCTGGCCATGGAACTGGGTTCGACTATCGCCTACGCCGTGGTAACCGAGAGCATTTTTGCCTGGCCCGGTGCCGGCAAGCTGATCCTCGACAGCATCAACATGCTTGATCGCCCGGTGGTGGTCGCTTACCTGATGGTGGTCGTGGTGATTTTCGTGGTGCTCAATCTGATCGTGGATGGCCTTTATTACCTGCTGGACCCACGCGTACGCATCGAGGCCTCCCGATGAATGTCATTGAAAAAGCCCCGATCGGCAGCACGCTGTTGCAGGCTCAATCGCCATGGCGGCGGGTGCTGACCGAGTTCTTCAGCTCACCGACTGCGGTGACAGGCCTGATGGTCCTTTTGGTCATTGTGCTGGTGGCTGTCCTGGCACCCTGGATCGTGGTGCAGAACCCCTACGACCTGATGCAGCTCAACGTTATGGATGCGCGAATGCCGCCAGGCAGCCTCAATATGGACAGCGGCTATACCTATTGGCTGGGCACCGACGGACAGGGTCGCGATCTGGTCTCGGCGATTATCTATGGCCTGCGCATCAGCCTGTGGGTCGGCATTGGCTCGGCGCTGATTGCGGCAGTGATCGGCACGTTGTTGGGGCTTGTATCTGCGTATGTCGGCGGCTGGGTCGATGCCTTGCTCATGCGTCTGGTCGACTTGCTGCTGTCATTCCCGGTCATTCTCATGGCGCTGATGATTCTCGCCTGGCTGGGCAAGGGCGTCGGCAACGTGATGCTTACCCTGATAGTGCTTGAATGGGCCTATTACGCCCGTACAGCGCGTGGTCAGGCGCTAACCGAAAGCCGTCGCGAATACGTCGATGCAGCGCGCGGGCAGGGCGTTGGTCCGCTGCGCATTGTGATCGGCCACATTCTGCCCAACTGCCTGCCGCCGCTGATCGTGATCGGCGCGCTGCAAATCGCCCGCGCCATTACCCTGGAAGCGACCCTGTCGTTTCTCGGTCTGGGTGTGCCGGTGACCGAGCCTTCACTGGGGCTGCTGATTGCCAACGGCTTTCAGTACATGCTCAGTAATGAATACTGGATCAGCCTGTTTCCGGGGCTGGCATTGTTGATCACCATTGTGGCGATCAATCTGGTCGGTGACCGTCTGCGTGATGTTCTCAACCCGAGGTTGCAGCGATGAGCCAGCCTGAGGTGTCAGCACAGCCAACCCTTGATGTGCGTGGCCTGTGCACTTCGTTCCATACCCGCGCAGGCGTGCTGCCAGCGGTGCGTGATGTGTCCTTGAGCGTGCAGCCGGGGCGTATTCTCGGCCTGGTCGGTGAGTCGGGTTCGGGCAAATCGGTCACCGGGTTTTCGATTCTCGGCCTTGTCGATGAGCCAGGGCGCATCAGTGGCGGGCAGGTGCTGTTCAAAGGGCGTGATCTGACCAAACTGTCTGCCTCGCAACTGCGCGGCATTCAGGGCAACCGGGTGGCGATGATTTTTCAGGACCCGATGATGACCCTCAACCCGGTGCTGCGGGTCGACACGCAAATGATCGAAGCGGTGCGCCCGCATAGCCCGCTCGGCAGGCGCGAGGCCCGTGAGCATGCCAGTCGTACTCTGGCGCTGATGGGCATCGCCAGCCCTGAAGAACGCCTGCGCGCCTACCCGCATCAACTGTCTGGCGGCATGCGCCAGCGGGTGGCGATTGCCATCGCGCTGCTGCACGCCCCGGACCTGATCATTGCCGATGAGCCAACCACTGCGCTGGACGTCACCATTCAGGCGCAAATTCTCAGTGAGGTGCAGAAGCTGGTACGTGAGCAGGGCACCTCACTGATCTGGATCACCCATGATCTTTCCGTGATTGCCGGGCTGGCTGATGACGTGGCAGTGATGTACGCCGGACGCATTGTCGAACAAGGCCCGGTCGCCGAGGTGCTGGATCGCCCGCAACATCCTTATACACAGGGGCTGATCGACAGCCTGCCAAGTCGCAACAAGCGTGGCCAGCGCCTGCGTCAGATAACCGGCATGGCGCCGGACCTTCTGTCTATGCCTGCCGGCTGCGCCTTTGCGGCGCGCTGCTCCAGAGCGTCGCAGATATGTGTACAGAGCGACCCCGAACCCCACGAGGCGGGACCGCGCCAGACGGTTCGCTGCTTTCATCCGGGAGCTGCCGATGCCCAGTGATCTGATTCCCCTTATCGAGCTGCACCAGGTCAGCAAGACCTTCGGCAAACCGGTGGCCGAGCACTCTCTTCAAGGACTGCTGCAGCGACTGCACCTGACCCGTCCGAAACCGGTGACCCATGCTGTGGATCGAGTCGATCTGCGGATCATGCGTGGCGAAGTGGTCGGGCTGGTGGGCGAGTCGGGCTGTGGCAAATCGACCCTTGGGCGCATGGTCGCGGGGCTGCTGCCGGTCTCGTCAGGTGTCGCATCGGTGGACGGCAAGCCGCTCGACAGCCTTACCACGCAGGAGCGCAAGGCGCTGCGCCTGAAAGTACAGATGATTTTTCAGGACCCGTCGTCAAGCCTCAACCCGCGCCTGAGGGTCGACCGTATCGTCGGGGAGGGCGCGCTGCTGCATGGCCTGACCGACCGCAAAGGGGCTGATGATTACGTCAGTGCCCAGTTGCAACGTGCCGGGCTCAACCCGCAGTTGCGCCAGCGTTATCCTCATCAATTCAGTGGCGGTCAGCGTCAGCGCATCGGCATTGCCCGTGCACTGGCGGTGCAGCCGGAACTGTTGGTATGCGACGAGTCGGTAGCAGCGCTGGACGTGTCGATTCAGGCCCAGATTCTCAACCTGTTCATGGACCTGCGCGACGAGCTGGGCCTGACCTATCTGTTTATCAGTCATGACCTGGGCGTGGTCGAGCATCTGTGCGACCGCGTGGTCGTGATGTACCTGGGCCGTGTGGTCGAGACCGCATCGGTCGATGACCTGTTTGCGCGTGCCAATCACCCGTATACCCAGGCCCTGCTGGCGCAGATCCCGCGCTTTGATATCCGCAGTACCCGTTATGACGCGATCCAAGGGGAAATCCCCAGCCCGCTGAACCCGCCAACCGGGTGTCATTTCCACCCTCGCTGTCCGCACGCCATGGCGCGCTGCCGCGAGGAAGTTCCAGCGCTGAGGGAGGTTTCGCCGAACCACCAGAGCGCGTGCCATCTGAATGATCAACGCTGAACGAGCGCCTGAAGCTCGTCACCCTCTGCCATTGCGTACAAGGAATCACCCATGAAACCACTCGTTCGTTCGTTGTTAGCGTCGGCCCTCGTTCTGGCCGCTGGCAGTGTCTCGGCGCAGGACTTGCGTATCGGTTATGCCGACCCGGTATCGTCGCTCGATCCGCAGCTCAACAACTATGCCGGCGACCGTTCGGTGGCGCTGCATGCCTTTGAATCGCTGGTCAGCCGCCGCGATGACAAGACCCTGCCGGGCCTCGCCAAAAGCTGGAAGGTCGTGGACGACACCACCTGGGAATTTGCCCTGCGCGATGACGTGAAATGGCAGGACGGTACGCCGCTGACCGCCGACGATCTGGTCTTCTCCTTCGAGCGCGCCCGCAGCGTACCCGGCAGTGTCGCGTCTTATGCAGGTGCCATGCGCACCGTTGAATCGGTCAAGGCCAAGGATGAGCACACGCTGATCATCAAGACTCGTCTGCCTAACGCCAACCTTCTGCCGGACGTCGATTCGATCTACATTGTCAGCCGCCATGCAGGTGCGACCGCCAGCAGCGCCGATTACAACTCGGGCAAGGCCATGATCGGCACCGGCCCTTACCGGTTTGTCTCATTCGTGCCGGGTGATCGCACGATCTTTGCCCGTAACGACAGCTACTGGGGCGCGAAACCAACCTGGGACAAGGTTGATTTTCGCTTCATCGCCAACGCCGCCAACCGTAGTGCGGCCTTGCTGGCGGGTGATGTGGACGTGATCGACAAGGTGTCGCCCACCGATGTGGAGCGCCTGCGCAAAACGCCGAGTGTCAATGTCTTCGCCTATCAGGGCTTGCGTGCGCTGATCATTCAACCGAGCTTCCGTGCCGGGCCGAATGAGTTCATTCGTGACAACGCAGGCAAGCCGCTGGCCGAAAACCCGCTGCTGGACGTGCGGGTGCGCAAGGCGCTGTCCCTGGCGATCAACCGCCCGGCCATCAATGAACGCATCATGCAAGGCACCGTCACCGAGGCCAATCAATGGATGCCGGCCAATACGTTCGGTTACAACCCGCAGATCAAGAACATTCCCTATGACGTCAAACAGGCCAAGGATCTGCTGGCGCAGGCAGGATTTCCTGAAGGCTTCCAACTGACTGTGCATGTGCCAGGCGACCGTTATCCGCAGGCACCGGAGGTCATGCAGGCGGTGGCGCAATTCTGGACGCGGATCGGCGTCAAGGTCCAGCTGGAGGTATTGCCGTGGGCTGTGTACGCGGGCAAGGCCAACAAGAATGAACTGGCGATCAGTGTGATTGCCTGGGGCAACGGGACTGGCGAAGCGGCATATGCCCTGACCAACATTCTGACCACGGTCGACAGCAGCAAGGGGCAGGGCGCGTCCAACTGGGGGCATTACAGCAATCCGCTGGTAGACAAGGCACTGGCTGATTCGACCGCCGAATTCGACGAGGCCAAACGGCGCAAGATTCTTCAGGACTCGGTTCAGGTGGTCAGCGACGACGTCGGCATCATCCCGCTGTTCCATTACCAGAACATCTGGGCGGCGCGTAAGGGCCTGAAGGTCGAGCCGCTGGTCAGTGACCGCACGGCGGCAACCATGGTTACCGAGCAGCCTTGATCTCCTTTCATTCACGCGCCGCTTCTTGAAGCGGCTGCGCGCATGCAACCACAGCATTGCAGGACCTGTCATGACATCGACCACTGAACATTCGACGCCTCCGGACACTCTGGATAGCCTGTTGGGCATCGCGCCAGCCAGCCCGTTGCACGCAATTCGGCATGCGCGGGACAAGGTCGCACTGGCCACCCAGGGTAGCCAGGATTTGTTTTTTGCTCCGAGGCTGGAGCACAACCTATCGTTGAACGAGCGTCTCTGGGTTGCCTATTACGCGACCCTGCTGAGTCTGCAACCGACCCTCAGCGAGCATTATCTTTCGCAATTGCAGGCGACTGGCGCGCAGGCAAGCGTACTGGCCGATGTGAGCGCCAGCCGAATCGACCTGCTGGAGGACCCGCGCCTGGCTGCGATCCTGCGCTTTACCCGCACCCTGATCGAGTCTCCGGTACACGGTGATCAGAGCGCGTTGCAGGCGCTGCAAAAACAGGGCCTGAGCACCGCTGAAATAGTGGTGCTGGCGCAACTGATCGCCTTTCTGTCCTACCAGGTGCGTCTGGCCGCAGGGCTGGGTGCTTTAAAGTCTGCCGGAGCAGCCTGATGAGCGAACTCATAGAAATTGAAGGTTTCACCAATCAGGTACTGAGCTGGAAAGCCTGGCTGCCAACCGTGGACCTGAACAGCGCGACCGCCGGGCAGGTTGCGGTGCTTGAAGAAAGCCACCCGCAGGCCAAGACCTCGGATTACTACCTGACCCTGGCACATCACCCTGACATCCTTCGTCAGCGCTCACAGGCGTTCAACGCGATCATGTACGCACCGGGTGGCCTGTCGCGCGCCGAGCGGGAGCTGGCGAGCACTGTCGTGTCGCGGATCAACCGCTGCGTGTATTGCGCGTCAGTGCACGCGCAACGCTTCGAACAACTGGCCAAGCGCAATGATGTTATCGCCCAGGTATTTGCCGCCCCCCATACGGCAGGTACGACCGCGCGTGAAAAAGCCATCGTGCAGTTCGCCATCGACCTGACGCTCGAACCGGCCTCGCTCAACGCCGGGCACATCAATGCACTGCGCGAGCAAGGGCTGGACGATGCGCAGGTGCTGGACCTGATTCACGCTATCTCGATATTCGCCTGGGCCAATCGGCTCATGCTCAATCTGGGAGAACCAGTGTTTCCCAAGGTTTAAAGACTGCGGTGTTCTCAATCGCTGCCGCGCTTCAGTAATGGCCGGGGCGAAGTCTGGCACGGTCGTTGCAGGTTCGCTGTACTAGTGGATAAGCGACCTGGTCACGATTGAGGTAATGGAATGCTGATAGCGCACATTTCTGACACGCATGTACGACCCAGAGGGCTGCTCTATCAAGGCGTTGTCGATTCGAATGCAATGCTGGCGGCTGCCGTCGACACGATAAACGCCCTGGATCCGGCGCCTGATCTGATCCTGTTCAGCGGTGATCTGGTGGACGAGGGGCGACCCGAGGAGTACGCAATGGCCCGAGAGCTGCTGCAGCCGCTGCGCCAGAGGCTTTTGATGATACCGGGCAACCATGATCATCGGCAGAACCTGCGTAGTGCCTTCCCGGAGCACGATTACTTCATCAATGAGGAAAACTGCAGCTTCGTCGACTCGGGTTCCGCGCCGATGCGCATCATCGGGCTGGATATCAGCGTGCCCGACCAGCACCACGGCGACATGACCGATACCGCCACCCAATGGCTGGATCGTACACTGGCGCTGGAGCCTGACAAACCGACGTTGATCATGATGCATCAGCCGCCGTTTTCAAGTGGCATTCACTGCATCGACGCCTATCGCTGTGAAAGGGGCGAGCGGCTGGCCGAGGTGGTCTCCAGATACCCGGCTGTCGAGCGAATCGTCTGCGGTCATATTCATCGTTTCATGCAGCTGCGCTTTGGCGGCACGCTGATGTGCACGGCCCCGAGCACGACGACGGCCATTGCCTTGCAACTGCGCCCGGATGCTGCCGACGCTTCCTATGTCGAGCCTCCCGCGCTGTTGCTGCACCACTGGAAGGCCGACACCGGTCTTATTACCCACTGGGTGCCAATAGGCCGTTTCGAGGGGCCTTTTGACTTCGCTTGAACCGATGTATGAGCCTGGCAGCCATGCGCTGTCAGGCTACTTGTTCCTTGGCCAGATTGACCAGAATGATGCCCGCGATGATCAGGCCGATACCGCTCACGGCCATTAATGTGGGCACCTGTTGATAGCGAAACGCGGCAATGACAGTGATCAGCGTAATGCCCAACCCTGACCACATGGAGGTGATCAGGGACATGGGCAAGTCCCGTTGTGCATACCCCAGGCAGACGATTCCGAGCCCGTAGCCCGCGATAGAGGCAATAACCGGGACCCAACGGGTAAACCCGTTACTTTCTTTCAGTGCGATGGTCGCCACTGTTTCAGCGACAATTCCTGCAAGCAGGAACAAATAGGCTTTTATGAGCATGGCGGCAGATCGCTTTTTCAGGCATTCAGGAAGGGAGAGAAATGATGCGGTCGGCGTAAAACCCGTTGAACGGGGTGCGCAGGGACACCGAGTAAGCGCCGGTCGATTGGAATTCCAGCCAGTCGCTTTCCCTGATATCGCTGGCGAGCGAGTAGGGGAAGGCCAGGCGATCCATGCTGTCGCAGGTGGGGCCGAAGATATTGAACGTGTTTTCCGCAGCACCGGTGTAAGGGGTGCCGTCTCGCCACACGCGTGCGGGAAATTGCAGCCACTGCTGGGCTGAGAGCAAACCGCCAAAAATACCGGCACCACAAAAAACGCTCTGCTCGCGTCTTGAAAGCACCCGTGCAAATAGCGACATGCCGCCGTAGACCAGACCACGACCCGCTTCGCAGATCAGGTTCAGGTCCTTCAGTGTCGGGCTGGTCTGGATATGGTCGCAGACTCTGCCAACCAGGTCTGGCGTGTTACCCATGGAGTTCAGGTAATTACCCGGAAACCCGCCACCGATATCCAGGTGCCTGACGTGCTCGGCGGTGTCGCGCACAATGGCATCGGCGTCATTGAGGGCCGCGAGCCACGGGCCGTCTTCAATGGCTTGCGAACCGACATGGAATGACAGCCCGAGTGACCAGTCGGTGCTGGACGCCACTTGATGCACCAGTTGCGTCGCTAACACCGGACTTGCCCCGAATTTTCCTCTGAGATCATAAACCGCCGTCGACTCGGAGGGTGCGTAGCGCACGAACAGGCTGATCGTGCTGTCGCGTTCGGGCAACACGTCCCGCAACTTCGAGAGTTCCTCCTCACTGTCGAGCACAAATGAACGCACGCCATACCGATAGTAGGCCTCGTGGAGGCAATGACGGGACTTCACTGGGTTCATCAGGTATTGAACTGCGGTGGGCAGCGTGTTGTGTACCGTCTGCACCTCTGCAAGCGACGCCACGTCAAAATGATTGATACCACCCTGGCTCAAGGCTTCAAGTACTTGCTCAAGTGGATTGGCCTTCATTGCATACAGCACGGTACCTGGAAAACAGCCACTGAATTGCTGCGCATTCCGGGTGATCCAGCGCGGGTCAACGGTATAGAAGGTGTCGTTGGTGTCGTCGGCTAATTGTGCAAGAAGTGTGTCCACGTTGAACTTCCCTGGCTTCGAAGTGTGAGCAGAGCTTGAGCAAGCTTCGTGCCACTGCTTTATCAGACGGCTGAACAAACTTAACGGCAGTGATCTAATAAACATGTATACAAGACGATAAGCCAAAACAGTGCGATTTTGACGCTATCGAGTCGGCATGGTGCAGTTGCTTACGTGCACTTAAATAATAAACACGGATAGCAATTTGCTACTTCTAAAAGTGGCTTATACATAATTCGATACATGTATTAAAGTTGTCATGTTTCGAAAGCTTGCGTAAAAAAGTCAGTTAAATTATAGGCTTGCCGATCTTTCAGTCACGCTTAATGCCGGCGTCGGCGATTATCTGGAACCTTGCCAATACACGATGATCAATAACGGTGGCACGCCACTTGCTGGGTACAACATCGTGAAGTAATGGGGGGCTTGTTCCATTGCGTCAGCGCTCGCGTTAACGACGACAAAGTAATTCATGGTCATGGATCAGGCAGGGGGTTGCTCGGCAAGCCGAATAGCAGCCCCAATGAAGTCACCGTTATCGAGTGGAAGGTGTACATGGATTTTCGTGCTTTTTATTCAGGCAATGCCCTGCAGTTTCTGGCCTCGCGCCAACTTGCTTTTTCTGAACTGGAAGAGGTTGTAAAACGCCAGTATGCCGATGCACAACTGGCGCTGATCTGCAGCTCTCCCGTACATGGCATCGCTAATGCGGCCAGTGATATAGACCTGATATGTGTGACCGATGATCGGCAGTCCGATCAATCGATGGCCTCGCAGATTTACCACAATGAACACCATATGGAAGTGGTGGCATTTGCCCGCGAAGAAGTTCACAACGCGTTCTCCCAACTGGCGACGGACGCACACAAAACTACCGCACAGAAACTCGTTGCGTTCAAGCAGTGGGACAAGCAGCAGGCGGTATCGCGAAAGTACCTGGAGCGCCTGGTCTGCGCGGTGTCGACCGATCAGTCGCTTCCTTATCTGGACAGTCAGAAGGACTTGAGTTCGATCTGGTCGGTGGCAGCGTTCGACGACTTCCGCCAGAGCGCCTGCTTTTCAGTGCTGGCCTGGCGCAGTGGCGAATACCGCGCGGCCGCCGCCTATGCCTGCAACGCCGCACTGTTTCTGATGAACGCGACGCTGGCCAGCCACGGCTGGGTCAACTCCAATCGCAAGTGGACACTCCTGCGATGGGACCGCGCGCTCAACCGGCACGGCATGCTGAATGACGACGGCCTTGCCCGTGCCATCGGGCAGCTGTGGCAACGCGCCTATCCTGCCTGCCGCAATGGATTGCAGGGGGCAGGCCTCATGCAATTGTGTGAATTGACCCAGCTCGCCGAGCAAACCTTTGCCTGCGAAGCGGACTATGCCGCGTTAAAACCAGGTATCGAGCGTTCCGCCGCCAGTGCGTTTTTGCCGGGGGTCGACTTTGTGCTCACCGACGATCAACAGGCGACGCTATTGGCACGTCTGGATGTGCCAGAGCTGTCCAGCACCCGCCCGATCAATCTTGCCGAGCAATCACCTGAGGCTGCCGCCTGTCTTCTGCGCGCTGCGCGTGCCGGACTCGTCAGCTTCTCACTCAAGGATCACAACCCGATGCAGGGAGCACACGCATGACTGCAATTTCAGCACAGGCAGCCGGTCGCCAGTGGTTTCCCCGGCTGAGTGGCGGCTACGTATACCCGGCAGGGCCTTACGCGCAAAAGCTGATATCGGTGGCCTGGTTGCTGATGACCGAGCTTGAAGCCTATCTGGAGGACCTCGAAGGCGCGGCGAACGAGCCTCAAGTGGTGGATGCGCTGAGAATCAAGCTGGCTGAATTGATGGTCGACATTGACTGCCGACTCGCCGGTGCCGACACCCCGAACGAGTTGCACCAGTTCGCCTTGTTCAGTGAATACGGGCTCACAGACGTCGTTGCTCACTCCGGGCCAGTCGCCGTCGAATGGCTGGGCGTCCCCACGGATACCGATGCCGACCGCAGTGATGAGGCGAGCCGGTTGATCGAGCTGTTCAAGGAAGTTCTGCAGGCCTTTCCCGGAAAGCTGTTCAACCCGTTGCTGCCGGGTACTCAGGGCCAGGTCCTGCGGACCCTGCGTGACTGGGACCGCTCCTGCCGCCTGGCAGGACGCGATGCTGCCTTTCTGGCTCCTTTGATGAGGTCTCTATGAACAGTCATGTCATGACCGCGCCTGCAAGTGTGCCGGTGCGCAAATCATCGTTTGTCGAGCGTTACGGGGCGGTTTTCGGCCGCGAGCAAGGCCTGATGCTGCGAATGGCAGGGCTTACCGCAGCCGAGCACTCGGCCCAGGGTTCGTGGATAACCGATGACACCGGCCGGCGCTGGCTGGACTTTGGTTCATTCGGGCTGCATCTGCTGGGCCATCGGCACCCCGCGGTGGTCGCTGCTCTGACGCGGCAAGTGACGTCGCTGGGCCTTTCAAGTCGGATATTGGCCAACGAACCCAGCCTCAGCGCAGCCGAGCGCCTGGTGGCCTGTGTCGGTCGGCCGGGCAATGGCGTGCTGTACGGCAACAGCGGTTCGGAGGTCATCGAAGCGGCGCTCAAACTGGTGCGCATGCAGACCGGCAAGCGGCGAATCATCGCGTTGACTCATGCTTATCACGGGCGCACGAGTGGCGCGCTGGCGGTCAGCTATGGCTACAGGGGGCACGCCTCGCTGATGCATGCCGAAGATGTGGTGTTCATCGATGCCGGTGATTTGGACGCTGCACGCAAGACACTGGCAGAAGGCGATATTGCAGCGGTCATCGCCGAGCCTGTTCAGGGAGAGGGCGGAATCAGGCCGGTGGACCTGAGCTTTCTGGGAGAACTTGCCGGGCTATGCCGCGAGCATGACGCGTTCATGATTCATGACGAGATTCAGTCAGGTCTGGGGCGCAGTGGTTCGTTGGTTTGCGGCGCGCCAGCCGACATCATCGTGTTCGGCAAAACCCTGGGCGGTGGCGTGTTCCCGGTTGCCGCCGCCATTTACGACAGCAGTCGGTTCGGCGCGCCCGCGCGTGATCCTGTCGTGCATGCCTCGTCCTATGCGGGCAGCGCCCTGGCCGGGGCAGTGGTCAACGCGGTGCTCGACGTGGTTAGCGATCCCGCATTCTGCGAACGCGTCAATGAGCTTGGGCAAGTGGCCATGGAAATCCTGCGCAAACGTCTGCAGGACTGCCCGGCAGTGGCTGAAGTACGCGGTAGTGGCCTGATGATCGGTGTGGAGTTCACCTCCAGCAACTATGTGGCGCAGACCCTGATCGAGGCCGCACACCGCAACGTGCTGCTGGCTTTCTGCCTGAGCGCAACCCGGGTACTGCGGGTTTATCCCGACGCGACCATCACCCGGGACGACCTCGAACAGGGCATCAACAGTTTCTGTGATGCCGTCGATGCGGCCTATCGTTCCATCCAATGACGGAGAGTTCCTATGCCTGATGTATCAACCAGTGTGCTTCTTGGTGACTTCGAGCCTGGCGAAGTGTGGCCGATCCTCTCGGACTTCGCCCGCTATCCCGACTTCATGAGTGATGTGCTGGAGGTGATCGTTCACCCCCGGCAGAGTGAATATGTCTCCAGTACGTGGCGCGTGCTGATCAATGGCAGCGAGCTGACCTGGACCGAGCAGGACTGGCTCGTGACCAACGAGCGCATCGAGTTCAAGCAGACCGATGGCGACCTTGAGGTCTGGTACGGCGAGTGGCTGCTGATACAACGCGCCGATGGCTTGCATGTGGACCTGAATGTCACCTTCGACCTTGGCATCCCGTCGCTGGCCGAGGTTTTGCACCCCATAGGCGAGCGCGCGATTCGCGCCAATAACATCCAGATGCTCGACGGTATACGCAATCAATTGCTCGCTCGCCGTCATCAGCCGGTTGCGGCAGGGGGCTGTTGATATGCGTTCGACACTGATCATCACCGGTGCCAGCGGCGCACTGGGCTCCTGGTTCGTGCGCGACTGGCTCAGTCAGCATCCGGAGTCGCATGTCATAGCCTTGTGTCGTTCCGGGCAAGCTGCCAGTCGCTGCCTGCAAGACCTGCCAGTGGACAGTCGCTCGCGACTGGAGTGCCGGATCGCCGACCTTACCGACGCCGCTTCCCTGAATGCGCTGGCGGACACCATGCCAGCCATCGAGAGCGCCACGGCAGTCCACCTCGCTGCCGATGTGGCCTGGGACAAGACGTTCGAAGAGATGCATGAGCTGAATGTCGAAGGTGCGCAGCTGTTCTGCGGTTTTGTCCAGAAACTGGTGCGCAAGCCTCACTTCATCTATGTGTCCACGGCTTTCACGCAGTGTGAAGGCTGGACCTATCGCAACGGTTATGAGGAAAGCAAGGCCGCTGCGGAGCGGGGTTTACGTGAAACCTTCGGCAGGCAAATGCCGATTTCCGTGTTCAGTTGCAGTCTGGTCATCGGCGCTACGAGCGACGGCGCAATCAGCCGTTTTCATGGGCTGTATCCGTTGATTCGCTTCATCAATACCTTTTCACCGCCGTTTCTGGTCGGCAACCGCCTGGGGCTGTTTGACCTGGTGCCTATCGACTGGGTGGTCGACGAATTGTTCCACCTGGTCAGTCATTGCGTTGCAGGTGGCGACGCGCGCGAGGTCGTGGCATCGGCAGGGGATGCGCGGCTGCCTTATGAGCAGGTGATCCGCATCATCGAGTCGCGTGTCGACCGGGCGCGCCAGGCAGCAGGCGTTGCGCCGCTTACCCCGGCACCGATCCTGCGCAGTCGGCAATGGGCGTTCCTCAAGCGCTCGCTGGTTGCATGGCGGCCGGAGGGTATTTCAACCAGAGATTTCCGCTATTTCGAGCGCTTGTTACAGATCTACGGCGTGTACGCCGAAAGCGATCTGGTCAGGCCACCGTTGAATGTCCGGCACCCGGCACCCAGCGCAGAAATATTTTTACCCAGAGCGGTGGATTACTGGCTGGCTCATGCGCCTGATGCGCGGCTCAGCCTCGACAGGCTTGTCGCGAAATCAGCGGCAATGCACGGTTAGCAGGCCCTTTCAACGATTGAACGGGAGATGAAAGATGGAAGACACAATCGAACTCGACACGATGGACAGTGGCGCTTACGACCGACGCTCGGAGCGCGCCAGGTTGGCACGCGATAACCTGTCACTGACCTCGGATCTCAAGCAACTCAGCAACTGGCGGCAGGCATTGCAGATAGGCGTGCAGTGGGCGGTGATCGTCGCCGCAGTCACGCTGGCTGAAGTCAGCGATTCGACGCTGGTTTGTATTGTCGCCGTAGTCGTCATTGCGACGCGACAGCACGCGTTGCTGGTACTCATGCACGACGCGGCGCATTTGCTGATCAGCCGTGACAAGCGGCGTAACGACCTGATCTCCAACGTCTTTCTGACGTTTCCTCTGACATTGAGCACGTCACGTTATCGGGCTCACCATATTGTCCATCACAAGCACCTTAATACGCCTGCCGACCCGGACTACGCCGATGCGTTCGCACCGCCAAGTTCGGGGTTGTTCTGGCAGGCCTTGCTGCGCGACATCAGCGGGTTGTCGACCCTGCAATCGTTACGCACGATGGACAGTTTCAGCGTGATCGGGCTTTTCACCAGCCCTTCGCCCGCGACCCGCACCGAGCGCTATCAGGCTTTGGCTTTTTATGCCTGCGCAGTGCTGCTCATCAGCGCTTTCAGTGCCTGGCCGGGCGTGCTGTTGTACTGGCTGGCACCGCTGGTGTTCTTTCTTCCGCCGATTCTGCGCATTCGCAGTCTGTCGGAGCATGCCGGGCTCTCGACCCGGAGCGTGAAGCGCGATGCACGCAGCGTCAGCCCGGGCTGGCTGGAACGAGGGTTGTTCGCACCGTGCAATATCAACAGGCACTGGGAGCACCACCTTTTTCAACAGGTGCCCAGCTATCACCTGGGCACCTTGTCGCGACGCCTTGCTCAGCGCCTGCCAGGCTCGGCCGCCGCCTGCAACACCGAAGGCTATCTTTGGGGCGCGCGCAGCATGCGGGCCGAATTGTACGGTGCGAACGGGCAGGCACGCGCCGTGGCGTCTCTAGATCAGGAGGCTTGAACCCATGATGCTGACCGGTTCTGAAATAGTGAAAATGCGCGAGGTCGGCAGTGTCGTCATCGAGCCTTTCGACCCCATTCATGTCGAGGTCAATTCCTACGGCTGTCACCTGGCGGATCTGCTTCTGGAGTACCGCAGCGACCGCATCGATCCTCACGGGGAGCTGGAGGTGGTCGAGCATCATATTCCGCCCGAAGGCTTTGTGTTGTACCCCAACCGCTTTTACCTGGGCGCCACGGCCGAGCAGATCGGCGGTATCGATTTTGCCAGTGAGCTTTACGCCAACGTTTCCACCGCCTCCTGTGGCGTTTTCATTCAGACCAGTGCGCCGCTCGGCCACACCGGCGCGGCCATCAGCTGGACCCTGGAGATCGTCGTTACCCAGCCGGTGCGGGTCTATGCCGGCACCAAAGTGGCCAAGGTCTGCTTCTGGGCAAACTTCGGCCTGACCACCTGTTATGCGGGACGCTACTTGGGCTCCAAGAGCACCGTGCCCTCGAAAATCATTCTGGATTGACCATGATACTGACCGGTATTGAAATCGAAAATCGTGTGCGTTCGGGTGAAATCGTCATCAGTCCTTTTTCCCATGAGAACGTCAATCCCAACAGTTACAACTTCCGCCTGCATGACCAGATGAAGGTCTACGAAGACGATGTGATCGATGTGCGCACCGAGGCGTCCACCCGAACCATCGAAATCGGCCCGGAAGGCTATGAATTGCAGCCGATGAAGCTGTACCTGGCTTCAACCATAGAAACCATGGGCAGCACCCATTTTGTGCCCACTTATGCGGCGCGTTCCTCGATTGCAAGACTGGGGATGTTCATCAACCTGTCGGCCCCACTGGGCGACATTGGTTTCGTCGGACGTTGGACCTTGCAGTTATATGCGTTGAACCGCATCCGTGTTTACCCCGGCATGAACATCGGTCAGATGATGTTCTGGAACGTCAAAGGCGATATCGAGCTGTATTCCGGGAAGTACCAGGGCGCGACCGAAGCCTTTGCGTCACGCATATTCATGGATTTCGAAAAGACGCCACGCCCACAGCCACTGGTGGTGCCCAATCTTGCGCCGTTTCCGGTTCTGGCAGCCCAGGAGGACGTTGATGCAGTCCCGGATGCACTGGCCAGTGGGCCCGCTCGGAGAGCCACTGACCTTCCACTGATAGCAGGAGGCCGTCGTGTCCAGTAAATACTCAACCCTGCAACAGCTTGCCGATACATTGCCGGTGCCGCCCCTGAGCGCACTGGACGATGCAGACTACCGCGTGCTCTGGCACGACTTCGCAGACCGCAAGCAGGCTATTGAAGACACGTTGAAAACCGTGCGCATCACCGCAGGTGCCTTCCTTGACGAACACATGGACAGAATAGCCCGGCTGGCCGAGTTTGAATGGAGTGAGGCTGCCGACAGCCATCTCCAGGCGCTGCTTGAGCAAGCGGGCTTTGATGCCGGCAGCGAACTTGCCGTACGTTCTTCGGCGAATATCGAAGATGGTAATCAGCACAGTTTTGCCGGGATTTTCAGTACACACCTTTCGGTGCAGGGTTTGCCAGCGCTCAAGACGGCGGTGCTCGATGTATGGCGCTCCGGAGTTTCCCGCCAGGCCATTCTGGAACGCTTGCGAGCGTCGATGCTGGAAACGCCGGTCGAGATGACGGTGATCGTGCAGCGCATGGTCAAGGCCCGCTTCGCAGGCGTTGCCTTCAGCCATGATCCGTTGAGTGGGGAGGCAGTAACGCTGATTGAAACCGTCGCATCGCTGGGCGAAGCGATGGTCTCCGGGGTAGAGAAGGGCATGTCGGCGCGGGTCAGCGACCAGCAATTACTGGGTTGTGACCCCGCGCTGGAGCCTCACAATGCGTTGCTGCTGGAGGTGGCGACACTGGCTGCGAATGCATCTGCGGCGCTGGGGCTGCCCGCCGATATCGAGTGGGCGGCGGATGACCAGAAACTCTGGCTGCTCCAGGCAAGGCCCGTCACCAGCCTGCGCGAAGCACGAAGCCTGGAGCCGGTCCTTGAATGGGCCGAACTGTATATCGCCAGTGATGATGCGCTGATGGATTTCCGGCCATTGCCTGCCTTTGCGCAGTATTTTCGAAGCAAGCGCCGCCCGCTGGCGTTGTTCGCGCAAACCCACGGCGTTTCTGCGGGCCAGGCGCTGTTGGTCAAGGCAAACCGTCAGGGACTGGTCGAGCCAGCAATGAGCCAGGTGCTTTTGGACCGACTCAATACCGATCAGGTCGTGCTGGACTTCTCCGATCAGGTACGCCAGCAGATTCTTGAGCGCGTCGCATTGCTTGAACGACTGCTTGAGCTCAGTGATGAGCGTGTTGTGTGTTTTGTGGTCCGCGAGTTTCTGAAAGGTGAAACAGGGCTTATCACTCAGGCGTGCGATGACGGCTCCACGACCTGCGAATGGTCATCGGAAGGCTTGCTGGCGATCAATCGCGGCATCGCCGGAACACAACGCGCCCGGCTGGTAGCGCACGATCCGACTGGCCCGGCAGATGCCCTGCAATTGCACAGCATTACTCACGCCGCCGGCGAACTGTTGGGCTCGGTGCAACTGGAGTGGGTGAGAGCGGGCCAGCAGCTGCACCTGATTGATTTCTCGCCGTTGTCGACGTTCGTGCAGGTAGAGGACTCAACGGAGATCCGCCTGATTTCTCCAGGTTATGCCGACGGGCCGGTGGTTGTAGTGACTGCCGGGCGGCAACTGGAAGAACTGAGTATCTCGGCCACCGTGTCGATCAATTCGATCCCCACGTCCAGCTCTCTGGGGGCTGAACTGGAGGAGCTTGAGCGGCAACTGCGTGCTCATGACGGACAAGCCATTGTCGTCTCGCCACGCCCTTATGCGGCACTGGCGGCGTTGCTGCCGTTCGCGCGCGGTTTTGTCTTCGAGCAGGCGTCCATGCTTTGTCATCTTTCGATCCTGTTGCGTGAACACGGCATACCTGCCGTGGAGTCCGAGGCGCTGTATCAACAGGGGCTTGCCGGACAACGGATCACTTTCAGTCAGAGCCCGAAGGCGCTGCCTCACGCTGTCAACGAAGTACGGGAGCTACAATGACTACGGATATTTCACTGCTGTTCTTCGATCCGCACACCCTCAACGGCAGCCTTGATTCTGCGCTGGTTGCCATTGTCGACACAGAGGCTGCGCGGGCCCGTCACTCGGACAACGGTCTGTTCATTCCCAGTGGTACGTTGCATGCGCAGTGGCTTTCCAACGCTCATCACACCCATGTTCCGATGCCGATGAAGGACTTCGACTTTCAAGTCTTCAATGCCGGGCAGCGCAAGCGTACGCAAGACAGTCGTTCACGCATGCATGTGCTGGACCCGACGCTTCACCGTCGGCCGTCCGATCAGGCGCTGATGGCCACTCTGGCGGTGACGCATCACCTCGGTAAATGCAGCGTTTATCACTATATCCATGAAGGCGAAGCCGGTGCCTTGTTCCTGCACCTGATGGATGTCGAACCGGTAGAACGTGCTTCCTGGAGGGCCTGGCAACTTTTGGCCAGATCCGCCGCTGCGCGTGTGGCCGCTTCGCAACCGATGCTCAGCGATGACTGCTGGTACGTGCGCTGGCGCCCGGAAATGGAGCTGGAACGTAAATTCACCTCGTTTCAGATACCTGACATGTGGCAGTTGTCCACCGCGATGCACAAAGCGTTCGGAGAGGGCGCTTTCAAAGACCTGGTGCTGGAAATCGACCGTGACTTTCAAACCTATGATTATGAATCGCACATTTTCGAAGTGACGGGCGACCCGCTCGAAACCGGTTACATCTCGTTCATTCCTCAGGCCGATGGGCTGATGGCGGTCAAACGCAAATGGTTTCTCGAAAACGCCGAATTGCGCCGCGAGGACTTCAACACCGATCAGCCGGTAGCGTTTGCCGACATCGAAAGTCACGCCCGCTCGATGACCTCGGCAAATCTGTGTCGGCTCAAGCCGTTCAGGCGCACCCGGATCGACATCAATTTCGAATCGCTGAGGACCGGCAATGGTTTTGGCGCGTATTTCGATGTCTGCCGCATGGTTGACGGCAGCGCAGAGTTCGCTCAGGTCGAGGTCGAGTATTGCCGCAGCAGAACATTGCACACGCTGCGTGAAGTTGAAGAAGACTTTGAAACCGTATCCAACGTGATGCGTGATTTTCTGGCGGAGCGAAACCTGCCGTTTCAGCAGGATCTTTATTCGAAACTCGACTTTGCCCGTGAGGCGAGTCGGCTCTGAATTCACTTTGCCGGGGAGATAATCATGTCGCAATCCACGACCACGCAAACGGCTATTGTGTTTGGTAGCTGGAAGATCCGCCATCAGGAGCCTTTCGGTAGCGATGACCACACGTTGTATGCCATCGCTGCGGACACGGCGTTGCTGGGCGAGCTGACCGCGGTCGCTGACCTGCGAGGCAGCCACCGGGTTCTGGCCCGCTGGGACGCCGATGGGGCAATGCTTCTTGATGATGAAAACGGTGATCTGGGCGACGAAACTTGCCACAACCTGTCCGGAGCCGCCATCCCGCTTGCGATCATCACGTTACAGGCGGACCACGTATATATCAGTCACCTGCTGAATCGCATTGATGTGCATCGTTCGCTTTTCGTACAACCTCCGCTTGAGATCGAGCAGCCCGCAGTCCCGCAGAACCTGTTGATGGCTCTGCGCGACGCGTTCGAACGTAACCACTTGGCGATCAACAATTGGGAATGTCGCTACGCCACCACCGAGCAGACGTATGTCGAGTCCTTCGAACTGCCCCCCGACTGCCATGCGCGGATGCTCGGCGAGGCCTGGTTCGATGCCAGTTTCAGCCCGGCAATGGCGCCGTTCACCAGCCAGTGCGGTGACGAATTTCAGGTCTGGGATCATCAGGTGACCGCCGCCCGTGATGAAGACGGGGGCTATGTGTGGGTCGAGCATTGCAGCCGCAAACGCAAGCTGGCGGTCAATGAACCCATCGTGCAGTTGTTTCGCAGTGCGCCGGGGAGCTTGTCGGGCACTGTGAAGAACCTGTCGCTGGGCTCACCGACGCTGGAGGCTATGGCCATGAGCGTTGACAGCACATTGCAGGCACTTGGCGAGTATCGACGTTATGCATTCAGTGCGCCGTGCGAGTCGGTGCAAAGCGGCAACCTGTTCGTGATCACGTTCGAGACCTGCACGCCACTCGCTGCGCATTCGGCCAGCACGACACGCGGTGACGTGCGCTTTCTCAAGTCCCGAGGCGTAATAGACCCTCAAGCAATCAACGCCGATCTGCGCGAGCTGATGAAACGTCTGCACGCGTTTCTGGACGAGCGTCGCCAGGAATGCTGGCCGCTGGCCGACCGTTTTGCATTTCTGCACTCGCCATCGCCCTTTATCACCCCCCGGGAGAGCCTGTACTCATGAGCCGCTATCTTTGCAATGGACGCTATCGATTCGAACTGGATGATCAGACCTCGGGCTCCGCACTGGCGCAGCGGCTGCGAGTCTTCCTCGCACCTTATTTTGCCGAAGTCGCGGACGACGGCCAGACCACCGTCGACTTGAGGGTCCGGCTGCACGACAGCACCGCCTTCAAGCCGGAATGGATTGGCCTCTGCGTCACCCCCGACATCATCCGCGAAACCTATGCCCCTGGTTTTACCCTGCGTGTTCTGCGTGGCCACGACCCGCAGGCCGGTCTGGACTATGCCTGGGATGCCGATACGCAGGTCGGCTACCGGATTGACCGGGCGCGTCACACTGTGGATTTTCACGGCGACGAAAATGCATTCATCCACTTGATCGAGCTGGTGCGCTACTACGGCCTGCTGGTCGAGCAGGCCAAAGGCAGTGTGATCATGCATGCGTCGGCGGTGGTCGGGCCGGATGGTGGAATCGTTGCAATCGGCGGTGCGAAGGGAGCTGGCAAGACCACTACCATGCTGGATCTGGTGCTGTCCGAGGGGTATCTGTACTTTTCCGGTGACAAGCTGTTGCTGGACTGTATCGACGGCCGGGTTCGTACCCGTGGCTGGCCGGACTACCCGCATGTCGGTGTCGGCACGCTACGCACACACCCCGAACTGGCCAAACGACTCGATCTGGCTGCGGTGGCCGATGACCTGTCGATTGCACACACCGAAAAACGCCTGTGCATGCCTGAAACCATGCGCGCCGCACTCAAGGCCAGCCCTGAGGGGTGTGGCTGGCTGCAAACAGTCGTACTGCCCAATGTAGCGGCGCGGGGCAAGTTGCAGATCCATGCGATGGGGCACGATGCGATTCTGGAGCAAATCCACTCGCCCACGCTCTTCGAGTGGCCGCACCGTTTCGTGACCTCAACCTGGCACGGCCTGCTTGACGCCACTTCGCTGACCGATACCGTGCCAGCGCAGATCGTCCGGGGGCTGCTCGGCGTGCAATGGCAAAGTCGTGTCGGCGTGGCGCGTGAACTCATCAGCGCCTGAGATAAGGAGATCCCATGAACCACGCTACCCAATTGCGTCTGGCCCTGGTGGCCCCCAGCGGCTCCGGGAAGAGCACGACCGCTCAGTTGCTGCGTGAGCATTTCGAAGAGGCCGGGCTGTCGGTAGAGGTCATCAAGCTGGCCCAGCCACTGTATGAGTTGCAAGGCATGTTTTACGAACAGGCCGGGGTGGAGCTGGCAAGCGGCAGTCAGAACCAGCGCCTGCTGGAGTGCATCGCGCGCGAACTAAGGGTTCTAGACGGTCAGTCGCTGGTCAAGAACTTCGCACGGCGGTTGATGCAGTCCCGCGCGCAGGTTGTCATCAACGACGACCTGCGCGATGACACCGTCGACTGGCCGTATCTGTATGAGCAAGGCTTTCAGGTGATTAAGGTGCTGGCCGATTCATCCTTGAGGCAATTGCGTCTAGGCCTGCGCGGCGACATCAGCGTGGTGGAAAACAGCGCGCTTGATCTACAGATGCGCCGGATCGACGCGGATTACGTACTGCCCAACAGCGGTTCGCTGGCGCAACTGAAGCAGCGTGTTGCAGTGGTGGGCCGATGGGCAATGCACGGTGCTCAGCGCCGGATAGCTTCATGAAAGGCGCTGATCCGTTGATCTGGCTGTTGATCGACGGGCTGTCGTGGGAGCTGGTCAACCGTTATCGGACAAGAAAACCTGAACAGCCCTCTGCGCGCTGGCCGTGCTACCCACTGTTGCCGTTGTCGCCCAATTGTCAGACTCCGCCATCGTTGCTGTCGATTTTCAGCGGCACACAGGTCAATGAGCACGGTTTGACCGGTTATCTCGTTCCGGCGCCGACACCTCGGAACAGCCTGGCCGTGGCGGATGCCTTTCAGGCCTGGCCGCGTGATATAGACATGGTTTGGGACGAATGGGCGCGTCAGGGCATTACTTTTCGCCTGTGCGCGGTGCCCTTTGTCCAGCCGGACAGGCTGGGCAGCGCATTGCTCGGGCAAAGCTGTGTGTATGAGGGCTTTTCCGTACCTCCCGAGCTGATCGAAAACGGCGGGCACCTGCGCATCGAGAGGCTGGGCATGGCTGCCAGGGTCAGCTCGCGCGATGACGGTGCAATGCTCGACTGGCCAGCTGAGGATGGCCGTGCACCCTGCTGGTTACCGCTGGGCAGTACGGTGCACTTGCCGCTGCCGGAGAAAGGGCCTGGCAATGTTTGCAAGGCAATTGCGCTGCGTGCCGTATGTGTCGAAAACCGGATAAGTGTGGTCAGTTTCGGCTACCAAGAGGTTCAGGCGCTGGATTTGCAGAGCGACAAAAGCAAGGCTTATGTGGCCAGGGACCTGACCATGCTGTATCGCAGCGGGCAACTGGGCAAGCGGCTGGATGAAGGCGGGCAGGGCACAGCGGAGTGGCTGTTGCTGGAACTGATGCGGGAGATGCATGAAAGCTTTTGCAGTGACATTGTCGGCGCAGTCCGTGCGGGTGATGCACAGCGAGTCATCGGTTATTACCCGGTGGTCGATCTGCTTTCGCATCATTTGCTCAAATACCTTACGCCAGACTGGGCCAGTGAGCGCATGCGCGAGGTCGGGCAACAGTTGTTCGATGAAGTATCGGGTTGGGTCGACGAGCTGATTCAACGCTGCATGGATGCGGCGGGTGGCGAGGTACGCTGCGTCGCTCATTCGGATCACGGCATGGCCCCGGTCCATCACGACCTATACCCCAATGCATTTTTCGAGCGTCAGGGCTGGCTGGTCTATGACTCGGCGGGCGTGCCGGATATGCATAAAAGCGCGGCAGTCTTTCATCCGGCAGACAACGGTCTGCTGCTGTTCAATGAGGCGCGGCTCGCGATGTCGGGGCATGACCCTCGTTCAGTCACCGAAGCCTGGCGGCAAAGCCTTGCGCAGCCTTTTCAACATGAATGGACGATGTTCGAGTGTCCGGGCGAGCAGCGTTTCCCCGAAGGCTGGACAGGCTCCTGCTATTGGCAGGCTCCAAGAGGGGCCCGACTGGTTGCGGCACGTTCAGAGCACTGTGTCCGCCTTAGCCGTAAAGGTGGCGACCACACGGTGTGTGCCTCTGACCCGTGGTTGCGTGGCGTGGTGCTGGATGCCAGTAGCACGCCATTGCCACGTCCTGCCAACCCTGAACTGACATTGCCCGAGATTCGCCAATGGCTGACTGCCACGTTGTGAAACCTGCCCCGATCATTTCAGCCCCAGGGAGCTTATCCATGAATTTTGACAGCCTGCTGTTGGACATCGACGGTACACTCATCCTCAAGGGACAGCCTTTACCCGGTGCAGCCGAGGCACTGAGTTTCGCCAGGGCTCAGGGGCTGCGCCTGCAACTGCTGACCAACACCACGGCAAAGATGCCGGAGGCCCTGGCGCAAGAGCTGTGTCAGGCCGGAATCGAGGTGGTCCCCGACGAAATTCAGACTGCCACAACGGCCTGTGTGGGCTATTTGCAGCAGCATGCGCAACTCAAGTGCCATCTGCTGGTGCCCGACTCGATCAGAGCGGCCTTCAACGGCATTCTTACAGACGATACAAACCCTGACGTGGTGGTCATCAGCGATATTGGCGAGGCATTCGATTACGCAACGCTGAATCGCTGCTTCCGCATGCTGCGGGGCGGCGCTCGGCTTATTGCGTTGCAAAAAAACCTGTTCTGGTTCGATCGTGATGGGGAGCGTCTCGATTGCGGCGCCTTCATCGTTGGTCTTGAGGCCGCAGCGCAGGTGCAGGCGTTGGTCATGGGCAAGCCGTCACCGATGTTTTTCGAGGCTGCCCTGCGCAAACTCGATACCTGCGCCAGCCGCACCCTGGTGGTGGGTGATGATGTTTTGACCGACTGCGCCGGGGCGAAAGCCGTTGGTGCCAGCAGCCTGCTGGTGCGTACCGGGAAATATGATCTCGCACTTTTTGATGCCCATAGGCACAACGTGGGTGCGGTGATTGACGGCATTGCAGATTTTCCGCGCTGGTGGGCGTCCGGCAATACCGCAGATCGTCATGACCAACGTTAAGTAACCGGATTACAAGGACGAATCATCAATGCAGACAGCATGTGCCAAAAAGTCGAAAGAACGCCCGGAAAATATATCGGAGCGGATTTACGCTCGCATCAAAGAAGACATTTCCGAATTTCGTCTATTACCCGGCGAACGATTTACTGAAGGTGAGGTGGCCGAACGCGTTCAGGCCAGTCGTACACCGGTCAGACAGGCATTGTTCCGGCTGGAGCAGGAAGGGTACGTGGAGGTTTATTACCGCAGCGGCTGGCAAGTACGTCCCTTTGATCCCCGACATTTCGAAGAGTTGTATGACGTGCGTGTGGTACTTGAACTGGAGGCGCTTGCCAGGCTGGGCTTGATGGACCTGAGCGTCGAGCCGCTGATCGATGAACTCACACGCACCTGGCTGGTGCCGAAACACGAGCGATTGAGGGACACCGATATCCTGGCCAGACTGGGCGAGCGGTTTCATTGTGCGTTGGTAGAGGCGGTGGGTAACCGGGAAATGGCGAGGCTGCATTACGAGATCACCGAGAAGACCCGGACTATCCGCCGTCTTGAGTTCAGCGCCTCCAGAGTCGATGCAACGTACGAAGAGCATGGCAGCATTCTTCAGGCCCTCTTGCAACATCAACCTCAACAGGCTCAGCAGTTGCTGGAAGCGCATGTCGAACTCAACAAGGAGGAAGCGCGCAGAGCCACCCAGCATGTTTTACGTCGCGCGCGGCATTACGCCGAGAAAAGCCGCGAGCCCGCCAGGCTGCGTGTGCAAACACAATGAGCGATGGCTGCGGGGCTGCGCGTTTCGGTCGTTTGATGAATCACCGGTAGCGCAATGCCTCCAGCACCTGAATCAGGCGTCCGGCTTCGATATGCTCGGCGACAAGGTCATGCGGGATGTAACTCAGGCCGAAGCCATCGAGTGCAGCATCCAGCAGTGGATAGACCCCGTTGAACGTGACCTGACCGGTGACACGCACGTTCATGCTCTCGCCATCCTTGGCGAACTCCCAGCGAGTGGGCCATCGCATTGACGCGGATCTTGCCGGCAGGCGTATCGCGCAGGTCGCTCAGGCCTGCCAGTTCGATTTCGATTTCATCGCCTCGGCGTTGTCCTGACGCAAATCGGCGAGCACGACGTGCCTGCCCGCACTGACACGCCGTGCTATGGCTTGCCCTATGGAGCCTGCACCGATGACTACGGTGACTTTTCTCTGGTCTTTCATGAACAGTTCCTCGGTGAAACGCGAGCGAATCCGCGTGTGCAGATTCGCTGCGTGATGTCCGGATCACCTTATAGCGCTGTCATTTGGTCAACAATGGAGTGTTATCGGGATAGGCTCATGAAACTGCTTCATGAATGAAGGTGCCTATTCACACTGAACTGTCATATAGCCGCTCATACCAGCCTCGGCTGCACTGAATCCGCCAATTGCGTCAGGATCAGGCAGCACGACACCGCGCCGGCATCCAGCACGCCAAGCGATCGTTCGCCCAGGCGACTCGCTCGGCCTATCTTCGCTACCAGATCACGGGTTGAATCGCGACCTTGTGATGCAGCGCTTTTCATTGCATAGAGCGCTGCACTGAATGACTCACCCCGGGCGTGAGCCTGCTCGAAGGCTTCGACGGCCGGAATCAGCGTATCCATCAGGCATTTATCGCCGACGCCGGCTTCGGTGATGTCCTGCAGTGAAGTGAGGCCGCCACGCAGCAGTTTGGCGAAGGCCGCGGCATTGATCTCCTCGCAGCCGCGTACCTGATCGGCCATGCCGATAAACAGGCTGCCATACAGCGGGCCCATGGATCCGCCGATGCCTTCCATCAGGCTCAGGGTCAGCTCATCCAGCGCCTCGGCGAGGCTCAACTGGCGGCCTTCGATGGTACGACCGCAGTGGGCGAAGCCCTTGGCCATATTGATGCCATGGTCGCCGTCACCGATCGCGCCATCTACTTCGCTGAGGTATTCGCGGTTGGCGACGATCACGCTCACCAGGTCGGCAACGATGGCAGTGCCATGTTGGGTAGAGAATTGCTCGCTCATGGTTCACTCCGCCTGGGTCATGCCGATGGAACGGCAAGGGTGGTCGATCAGGGTTTTCAGTTCGGCGTCCAGGCCAAGCAGCGTCAGGGTTACCCCCATCATCTCCAGCGACGTGAAGTAATTGCCCACGTAGCAACGATGGATTTTCAAGCCCCGAGCCTTGAGCAGACGCTCGACTTCGGCGTAGAACACGTAGAGTTCCATTACCGGTGTTGCTCCGAGGCCTGAAACCAGCACGACTACGCTGTCGTCCACGCTGAAATCCCGGTCGGCCAGAATCGGCGCGAGCATGCGTTCTGCCATGGCCGCCGCAGACTCGATGTCGATGACTTCGATACCCGGTTCGCCATGGTGACCGATGCCCAGCTCCATTTTGCCGTCGGGGATCTGAAAGTTGGGTTTGCCGACTGCCGCGATGGTGCAGGGCGTCAGGCCGATACCGATGGATCGGCATTGATCCACGGCCTTTTGCGCGACACGGATCACGCCGTCCAGATCGTAACCGTGTGCGGCGGCAGCGCCACCGACCTTCCACATGAAAATTTCCCCGGCCACGCCACGACGCTTGGCGATATCGGCTTTCGGCGCCGAGGCCACATCGTCGTTGGCCACCACGGTGCGCACTTGCAGGTCTTTGCTGGCGGCCATTTTCATCGCCAGCTTCACGTTCATATTGTCGCCCGCGTAGTTGCCGTACAGGCAGGCGATGCCTGCACCGTGATCGGCCGCGCGAAAGGCGTCGAAAAAGCTCTTGGCAGTAGGCGAGGAAAAAATCTCGCCGACCGCTACCGCATCTACCAGCCCTGGACCGACATAGCCGAGAAAGGCCGGTTCACGACCCGAGCCGCCGCCGGTAACGATACCGACGCGCCCTTGCTCCGAAGGCCGGGTTTTGCTGATGACCCGTGGATTACTGTCACTCTGCGTCAGTTCGGGGTGCGCGACCAGAATGCCGCGCAGCATGTCCTCGACCACCTGGTCCGGATCGTTTATCACTCGGTTCATAACGCAATTTCCTGTGTTCTTTTTATAAGGATCGGGTGGGTCAAGGTTGCAGAACGACCTTCAATGATTTGTCGCCACGCTCCATGACCGCGAACGCCTCCTTGAACTCCGCCAGGGGGAATTTGTGCGTGACGACATCGCGCATGTCGATCTTGCGATTGCCAATAAAGTCGATGGCACGCGGGGACATGTAAGGCCCCAGATGGGAGCCGAGTACGTCCAGTTCCTTACGGTCGCCAATGATCGACCAGTCCACCGTGGCCTCGTCGTTGAACACGCTGAACTCCACAAAACGCCCGAGTTTGCGCAGCATTGCCAGGCCCTGATTGACCGCCTTGTGATGCCCTGTGGCTTCTATATAGATGTCGCAGCCGTAGCCGCCGGTTATCTCACGGATCTTCGCCAGTACATCGACCTCGGCCGGGTTCCACACCTCGTCAGCGCCCATGCGCAAGGCGAGGGCGGCGCGCTCGGGTTTCATGTCCAGCACAATGAGTTTTTTCGGGTTGCGCATACGCACTGCGCCAATGATCCCGAGGCCCAGCGTGCCCGCACCGGCGACCACCACGATGTCGTCGAAATCGACATTGGCTCGTTCTGCCGCGTGCAACGAGCAGGCCAGCGGTTCGATCAGGATCGCTTCGTCCGGGGCTATCGAATCCGGCACTTTATGGATGATGCCTTCTTTGGTGAAGATCATGTACTGGGCCATCGCGCCCTGCACGTTGTTCTGAAAACCGTACAGGTCGTGTTTCTGACACATCCAGTATTGCCCGTGGTTGCAGAAGCGGCAGCCCCAGCACGGGACGATCTGCTCGGAAATTACCCGGTCGCCGATCTGCACGCCACGCTTTTCTGCGCCTGGGCCGAGCGCAACCACCCGGCAGACAAATTCATGGCCCGGAATCATCGGTGGTTTGACGTAACGGGGCTGCTCGGCATCGCCCCAGAATGACGGAGCGCCGCGGTAGGTCTTGATGTCGCCCATGCAAATCCCGCACAGCTCTACCTTGGTGAGGATTTCGTCGGGGCCTGGCGTCGGCACATCGACGGTCTCCAGCCGGTAGTCTTCCGGGCCATAGCAAACCACTGCCTGCATGGTGGACGGAATCACGGGAGAGAGTTGTTCGGCAGTGCGTTCAATGACGGTGGACATGACGATAAACCTCGCAACAGAAAAGTGAATTACTGGATGCTGTAGCCGCCGTCGATCACCACGTTTTCGCCGGTGATCATGCTGGCGGCATCGCTGAGCAGGTACAGGGCCAGCCCGGCTATCTCCTCCGGCTGAGCGAAGCGGCCTGCCGGGATCTGCGATTTGGCCCGCTCTCCGAGTTCGCCTGCCCAGGCTTTTTTGCCCAGCGCGGTCTCGACGATGGTGGGTGAGATGGCGTTGACGTTGATGTGCGGTGCCCACTCCATGGCCAGTACTTTGGTCATGCCGACCAAGGCAGCCTTGCTTGCGCAGTAGGCGACATGCCGGTCCAGGCCGATTACGGCAGCCTGCGAAGCGAGGTTGACGATGCGCCCACTGCCTTGGGTGAGCATGTGCCGGGCGCAGGCCTGCGCCACGAAGAAACTGGCCTTCAGATTGATATCCAGAGTGGTGTCCCAAGCCTCTTCGCTGACATCGACAGCCTTGTCCAGCACGGCAACACCAGCGCTGTTGACCAGATAGTCGATGCGCTTGAAGTGCTCAAAGACGGTGTCGATGGTGCTGTTGACCTGATCGATCCTGCGCAGATCGACCGTGATGCCGATGTTCCCGCTGCCAAGGCTGGCAGCCACGTCGACCACTGTAAGGTCGCGGTCCAGAAGTGCGACCCGAGCGCCTCGCTCGGCCAGCAGGCGGGCACAGGCAAGACCAATCCCTGCGGCCCCGCCGGTGATGACCGCGCAACGGCCATTGAGATCGAAGGCCTTGTTCCAGAATTCAGACATGAAAATGACTCCTTTAGCGCTGTTTTTTGAAGACTCAAACACGTCAGCTTTTGATTCTGGCCGAAGGCCGTGGGAGCGAACCGGGCGACGCCTCGCTTGTTCGCGAAGAGGCCGGTATGAACGCCGAAAATGCGTCGTTTGAAATACTGTCTTCGCGAACAAACGAAGCGTCGCCCGGTTCGCTCCCACGCCCTTCGGGCAGAAGCGGGAATCTCAGACCGGTTACTTGCCGCCGCTGACCTGTTGATACAGCGCATCGGCGTTGGCGTCGGTGACCGGTACCCAGGGCAGAATGTAGTTCTTGTCCGTGCCGTCGCCCCATTTGACGTCCTTGGCGTAGCGCTGCCAGATCACCGACTGTGGCTTGTAGTCTTTCCCGGCCAGGGCGCGCAGGGCGACATCCAGTGCGCCTTGGGATTGCGCCTGGGCGTCTTGCAGGAAGGTGGTGATTTCATTTTTCTTCGCAGCCTGAATGGCATCAGGCATGCCGTCGATGGAGGTGATCGGCACGTCCGCAGGCTTCAGGTTGCGGGATTTCACCGCTTGCAGGGCCCCGAGAGCCATGTCGTCGTTCTGCGAGATGATCCCGGAGATACCGCCGTTTTGATGCGCGTTGAGCCAGTCTTCGGTCAGCGTCTGGGCTTCGGCACGTGACCAGTTGGCGGTTTTCTTCTCAATGATCTTGATGTCTGGGTGTTTGCTCAGGACTTCCAGCTCGCCTTTTTCACGATCAATCTGGGCTGACTGTCCAATTGGCCCCTGAATGATCACCACGTTGCCTTTGCCTTTAAGCTTGTCGACCATGGCCTGCGCCTGGAGGCGACCGCCCTCGACATCGTCGTTGCCGACGTAGGGCACTTTGTTGCCGGCAACCCGGGTGTTGGAAGCGATCACTGGAATGTCATTCTCCATCGCTCTTGCCACGGTGCCGACACCTGCCTTGGTGTCGATGGGCACAAAAATGATCGCATCGTAGTGCTGGGTGATCATGGTTTCGATCTGGTTGTTCTGGGTCAGTGCGTCGTAGTTGCCGTCGAACACGGTGATCTTCACGGTGCCGTCCTTGACCGCCGGATGCTCCTTGAGCTCACGCACCCAGTTCTGCATGAACTGGCCCTTGAGGCCATACACCGCCGCGCCGATTTTGTAGGTTTTGCCATCGGCGGCCAGGGTGATGCTGCTGGCGAGCAGGGAGAGCGCCGCAATAGCGGCCAGGGATGTACCGAATTTCATGATGAGAACCTCGTTATTGTTGTAATCAGTCGTTCATGCCGGTTTAGCGTTTTTTCTTGCGCCACACGTCAATCAACACCGCAAACACGATAATCAGGCCCTTGGCGACCTGCTGGTAATAGGAAGACACGCCGAGCAGGTTCAGGCCGTTGTTGATCACCCCGATCAGCAATGCGCCGAACAGTGTGCCGACGATGCTGCCGGTGCCTCCCGACAGGCTGGTGCCGCCGATGACCACCGCGGCGATGGCGTCCAGCTCATAAGACATACCGGCCTGGGGCAGGGCGGAGGTGGTTCTGGCGGACAGCACCACGCCAGCCAGCCCTGCCAGCAGCCCGGAAACCACGTACACCGAAAACATCACCTTGCGCACACCGATCCCGGAGGTGCGTGCGCTCTTTTCGTTGCCGCCGACGGCGTACACATAGCGGCCATAAGTGGTGTAGCGCAGGACCATCCAGAAAATCAGCGCGACCACGGCAAAGATGATGATGGGCACACCAATCGGGCCGACCCTGCCGATGCCCAGCGCCAGATACTCTTCGGGCAGGTCTGTCACCGGGCTGCCATCATTGAGGATGAAGGTCATGCCTCGGGCGATACTGAGCATGCCCAGAGTGGCCACAAACGGCGGGATTGAAAGGTTGGCGACCATGAAACCGTTGACCACGCCTAGCATGGCCCCGGCGAACATCCCGGCGCTGACCGCAGCCAGAAGGCCGTAACCCTGCGTTGCCACCAGTGCGCTGCACAACCCGGCAAACGCCAGAATAGAGCCGACGGAAAGGTCGATGCCCTTGGTCAGGATGACGTAGGTCATGCCGACCGCGAGAATGCCGTTGATCGACGTCTGGCGCAGAATGTCCATCCAGTTGCGCCAGGTCATGAAATATTCGCTGGCAAAGGCCATCACCAGGCACAGCAGAATGAACACTAGCGGCAGGCCAAAGCGATCAACGGACAAGCGCAGGCGGCTGCGTGGCGCAGTGGTGGCAGTGGTGGCAGTGGTGGCAGGGGCGACAATGGTTTTGGCATTCATGAGGCAAGACTCAGCAGGACTTCCTGGGAAAGATCGGCATCCGCGTACGAACTGATCCAGCAGGTGATAGATTTCCTGTTTGGCGCCCTCGTCAATGCCTCGGGTCGGCTCGTCGCAGAGCAGGCAGACCGGCTCGGTCGAAAGGCATTTGGCGAGAACCACTTTCTGCTGGTTGCCGCCGCTCATCGACGCAACGGGCAGATCCAGTGATGCGGTCTTGATCTGCAGGCGCCTGACCATGTCTTCGGCCAGCTTGTGCTCTTTGCGCGCATCGATCAGCGACCAGTTCGACAGCTGTCTATAAGCCGACAAGGCGATGTTGGAAAGAATGCTGCCACTGAGCACCAGGCCGCTGTCCTTGCGGTCTTCGGTGACCAGTGAAACGCCTGCGCGGATGGTTGCCTTGGGCAGACCGATCGGCATGGGTTTGCCTTGCAGGGTGACACTGCCCGAATCGGGCGTGGTCAGGCCGTACAGGCAGTTGAGAAACTCGCTGCGACCCGACCCCATCAGCCCGTAGATGCCGAGAATTTCACCGTGGCGCACGTGCAGGCTGATGTCTTCGAATTCGCCGTTGCGGCTCAGGCTTTCGACATTCAGGCAGCACTCGGCGGCGCATTCACGACCCACCTTGTGGTCGATGCGCTGCAACTCCTGGCCCACGATACCGCGCACCAGGTGTGCCCGGTCGATATCAGCCATGCGTCCGCTTTCGACGAAAGCGCCATCGCGAAAGATGCTGTAGTCGTCGGCAATCTGCGCCAGCTCGCTGAGGCGGTGAGAGACATAGATGATGCCTGCGCCTCGAGCAGCCAGTCGGCGGATGGCCTTGAACAGGGTTTGCGCCTCGCGCTCGCCAATCGCCGAGGTGGGCTCGTCCATGATCATCACTTCACAGTCGTGACTAAATGCCTTGGCTATCTCCACCAGTTGTATCTGCGCCACACTCAGCAAGTGCATGGGGCTGGTGGCGTCGACATCGAACTCCAGCTCTTCCAGCAGCTCGCGGGTGCGCCGATTCAATTCCTTGCTGTCAACGATGCACCCGGCCCAGCGCGGTTCGCGGCCCAGCCAGATGTTCTCGCACGCTGCTGATCGGCGGCGACCGCCTTCGTCAATTTGTTCATAACCGCCGTTATGCGGTGGTCAACAATTATGGACCGACCGAGACGACGGTATTCGCCACCTCTGGCCAGATATTGGCCAACGGCTCACTGCACATCGGCGGCCCCATCGCCAACACACGGGTTTACGTGCTCGATGAGCAATTGCAGCCAATGCCCGTGGGCGTTGCCGGTGAGCTTTACATCGGTGGCGCAGGCGTTGCGCGGGGTTACCTGAACCAGCCGCAATTGACCGAAGAGCGGTTTGTCGTCGACCCGTTCAGCGATGTCGAACAAGCGCGTATGTACCGCAGCGGTGACCTGGTGCGCTGGAACGCCGATGGAACCCTGGATTATCTGGGGCGCAACGATGATCAGGTGAAGATTCGTGGCATGCGCATCGAGCTGGGGGAAATCGAGGCGATGCAGGCCGGCCTGGAGGGTGTCAAGGATGCGGTGGTACTGGTTCGCGACTTGCAGCTGCTGGCCTGGTTCACTGAAACGTCTGCGCTCGACACCGACGCACTGAGCCCTGCGATGCGGGCGCGACTGCCGGGTTACATGGTGCCACGCGCGTTCACGCGTCTGGCTTCACTGCCGCTGACGGCCAACGGCAAGCTTGACCGTCGCGCGTTGCCTGACCCGGCCCCGGCGTACCTGCTGGGGCAAGCCTATGAGGCACCTAAGAGCGAGGTGGAGATCGCAATGGCGGCCATCTGGGCGCGAGTCCTGGGTGTGGAGCGGGTAGGGCGACACGATAACTTCTTCGAATTGGGCGGTCATTCCTTGCTGGCCGTGAACCTGGCCGAGCAACTGCGCAAGGCGGGGCTGACGGCAGATGTGCATGCGCTGCTCAGCCAGCCGACACTGGCTGCGCTGGCCGCTTGGCAAAACGATGCTGCCAACGTGCAGGAAATCTACCCGCTGGCACCGTTGCAGGAAGGCATTCTTTACCATCATCTGACCGCCGGGGACAGTGATCCCTACCTGTTGCAGCCGCAGTTCGCGTTCGCCGACGTGTCGCGGCTGAACGCTTTCTGCGATGCATTGCAGCGGGTGATCGAACGCAACGATATGCTGCGCACCGTGTTGTTCTGGGAAGGTTTGCAAACGCCGGTGCAGGTGGTCTGGCGTCAGGCTCCCATGCTCGTTCAAGAGACAGCGCTGCACGACCTTTTCAATGCCCCACGCATGGACCTTACTCAAGCACCGCTGCTGCATCTGGTTTATGCCCATGACCCGGCCAACCACAGGATTGCGGCGGTTCTGCGTTACCACCATGTGATCATGGACCATATTGCCCTTGATGTACTGAGCCATGAATTGCAGGCCGTACTGCTGGGCAACGAAGCTTCGCTCGTCGCGCCCGTGCCATACCGAAATTACATTGCCCACGTCCTGCAAGGGCCTGGCGACGAGGCCCATGAAGCGTTCTTCCGCGAGCAGTTGGGCGATGTCGATGAGCCAACCCTGCCTTACGGCCTGGTAATGGCATCGGCAGATCAGATTCCTGGCGAGGCCAGACTCACACTGGACATCGCCCTGTGCCGTCAGGTTCGTGATCAGGCAAGGCAACTGAGCGTCAGCGCCGCTACTTTGATGCACCTGGCCTGGGCTCAGGTCCTGGGGCAGTTGTCCGGGCGCGACAGCATGGTATTCGGCACCGTACTGCTTGGACGGTTGCGCGGTGGCGAAGGCGGCGAGCGGGCCTTGGGTGTGTTTATCAACACCTTGCCGCTGCGCATGGACCTGGGCGGGCATTGCGCGCGCAGTGCGGTGCTCGACCTGCACGCTCGTCTGGTCGGCATGCTCACCCACGAGCATGCTCAGTTGGCACTGGCCCAGCGATGCAGCGCCTTGCCGGCTGGCGCGCCGCTGTTCAATACGTTGCTCAACTACCGCCACAGCGCTGTGCCTGAGGTCGATGACCAGGCAAGCAACGCTGCATGGCAAGGGATTGAGGTCGTGCATGCAGAAGAGCGCAGCAACTACCCGCTGACCCTGTGTATCGATGACTTCGGCGATGCGTTCAGCCTGACTGCCCAGACTGCGCCGGGTATTGATCCGCAACGGATTTGCGCTTATGTGCAACAAGCCCTTGTCCATTTGGTGCAGGCACTGGAGCAGCAATCGGAAACGGCTTTGATCGAATCATCGGTGCTGCCGGAGGCTGAACACGCGCTGTTGTCGGCCACTTTCAACAACACCCGTCGTGAATACCCCCGCGAGCAGCTCGTGCATCGCCTGTTTGAGCGCCGTGCTGCGCTGCATCCGCATGCAGTGGCTGCCGTGCATGGCCGCCGTTCGCTGACTTATGGGGAGCTGAACGAACGTGCCAACCACCTGGCCCATTACCTGCTGGGGCAAGGTGTGAAGCCCAATGAGCATGTGGCGATTCTGCTGCCTCGCTCGCTGGAACTGGTGATCAGCCAGTTGGCGATCGGTAAATGTGCAGCGACCTACGTACCACTGGACGTCAACGCGCCTGCCGAGCGGCAGCATTACATGCTTGATGACTGCCAGGCGAAATACGTGTTGACGCAGAGCGCCATGTCGACAGGCTCATCCGTGCGGCGTATTGATCTGGACCGCCTGACTCTCGACGACCAGCCTGCGCATGATCCGGGGCTGCCACAGGCCTCTGATACAGAGGCTTACGTCATGTATACCTCTGGTTCGACGGGTGCGCCAAAAGGCGTACGTGTCGCCCATCGCGGTGTCACCTGACTGGTATTGAACAACGGGTATGCTGACTTCAATGAGCAGGACAGCATCGCTTTTGCCTCCAATCCGGCGTTCGATGCAAGCACCATGGAAGTCTGGGGTGCGTTGCTCAACGGCGGGCAGTTGTTGGTGATCGAGCACACCACGCTGATTGACCCGATGCGTTTCAGCGCGGCCCTGCGTCAGTGCAATGTCAGCGTGCTGTTTTTGACCACCGCGCTGTTCAACCAATACGTGCAACTGATTCCAGAGGCACTTGGGGGGCTGCGCCTGCTGCTTTCAGGCGGAGAGCGCGCAGACCCGGCCAGCTTCCGCAAACTGCTTGCCCAGGCACCGGGTCTGCATCTGCTGAACGCTTACGGCCCCACCGAGACAACCACCTTCGCCACTGCCTGCCAAGTAAGAACGCTGGCCGATGAGGCCGAGTACGTGCCTATCGGTCGACCCATCGGCAACACCAGTGTTTACGTGCTCGACGCTCATCAGCGCCTGACACCGCTGGGAGCTATCGGCGAGCTTTACATCGGTGGCGACGGTGTGGCGCTGGGTTATCTGAATCGCCAGGATCTGACCGATGAGAAGTTTATTACCGACCCGTTCAGCGATCAGCCTGGCGCCATGCTGTACCGCACCGGCGATCTGGGTCGCTGGCTGGATGACGGCCAACTGGAATGCCTGGGACGCAACGACGATCAAGTGAAAATCCGTGGCCTCCGTATTGAGCTGGGCGAAATTGTCAATTGTCTGCACCAGTTGCCGGGGGGCAGAGAGGCCGTTGTTCTGGCTCGTGAGGACGAGCCGGGCAATGTACGTCTGGTTGCCTATTTCACCAGCCAGCCGGAGTCCGATGCCCCCGGGCCGGAGCAAATGCGTGCGCATCTGCAGGCCAACCTGCCTGAATACATGGTTCCGGGAGCCTATATAGAGCTGACCGCGCTGCCGCTGACTGCCAACGGCAAGCTCGACAGCCGTGCACTGCCCAAACCGGATCACTCGGCGCTGCTGGGGCTGACCTACAAGCCACCGCAGGGTGAGATTGAAGTGACTCTGGCGCAGATATGGGCTGAAGTTCTACAGATTGAACAGGTAGGCCGCCACGACCACTTCTTCGATCTGGGTGGGCATTCCTTGCTGGCCATGCGCATGGTGTCGCAGCTGCGTCAACAGATGGGCATGGAGTTGCCGTTGGGCGAGCTCTTTGCGCTGGGCGAGCTGGCTGCCGTCGCCAGTGCGCTGGCCGGTGCCGGGCGCAGTGAACTGTCGTTGATCCTGCCTGCACCGCGTGATCAGTCGTTACCGCTGTCGTTCGCCCAGCAGCGCTTGTGGTTCCTGGCGCAGATGGAGGGTGGCAATGAGGCGTACAACATCCCGCTGGCCCTGCGCATACGGGGCTTGCTGGATGTAGCTGCGCTGACCGCTGCTGTATCACGGATCGTCGAGCGCCACGAAACCCTGCGCAGCCGGTTCATCGCCTGCGAAGAGGGCGCAGAGGTGGTGTTTACTGCGCCTGCGGCCATGCCGGTCCTGCATGTTGAAGATCTGCGTCAAATGCCGGAAACACTGGCCGAACGTGTTGCTGTAGAGGCTACCGCAGCGTTCGATCTGACGCGTGGGCCGCTGATTCGTGGCTGCCTGCTACAGGTGGAAGACGAGCAGCATGTGTTGTTGCTGACGGTGCACCACATCGTCGCCGACGGTTGGTCGCTGGGCGTGCTGACTCGCGAATTGCTCGCGTTGTACCCGGCATTGCATCAAGGCAAGGACGATCCCCTGCCAGTCCTGGCTATTCAATACGCCGACTATGCGGTATGGCAGCAGGGCTGGATGAGCGGCGAGCGCTTGCAACATCAGGCAGCCTATTGGCGACAAGCCCTGGAAGGCGCACCGACGCTACTGACGCTGCCTGCCGACCGGCCCCGCCCGGCGCAGCAGGACTTCGCCGGTGCCAGCCTGAACGTGCGGCTGGACGGTCCACTGACGGCAGGCTTGCGAGCGCTGGCGCAACGGCAAGGCGTCACGCTGTACATGACCTTGCTGACCGCATGGGGCGCATTGCTGGCGCGTCTTTCCGGTCAGACCGAAGTGGTGGTCGGCAGCCCGATTGCAGGACGCGGTCGTGCGGAGCTGGAAGAGCTGATCGGGCTGTTCGTCAACACCCTGGCCGTGCGCATCGATACACCCTCGGCGCTGACCGGTAATGCATTGCTGGCACAGGTCAGGGAGCGGGTACTGGAGGCTCAGGGTCATCAGGACCTGCCATTCGAGCAGGTGGTGGAAATTGTCCGGCCGACCCGCAGCCTGGCTCACTCCCCGTTGTTCCAGACCACGCTCAACTGGCTGGCCGGGGAAACCTCGTTACCGGACATGGACGGTTTGTCGCTGAGCGTGGTCGAGCAGGAGAGTCAGGTCTGCAAGTTTGATCTGTCGTTGAACCTCAGCGAGCAGGGCGATGCGCTGTTTGGCACGCTGGAATACGCAACCGCGCTGTTCGATGAGCCCACGGTGCAGCGATATTACGGCTATTTCGAACAGTTGCTGCATACACTGGTGAATAATGAAAACGCGGTGCTGGGTGATATTCCGCTGGTGGGTCCGCAGGAACGTGAGTACCTGCTCGAGAGCCTTAACGCCAGCGCGGTGAGTTTCCCGCAAGGTCAAACCGTTCATGGCCTGATCGAAGCTCAGGCCGCACGTCAGCCTGAAGCAGTCGCTGCCCGGGTTGGCGAGCAGTCGCTGAGCTACGCAGAGTTGAACCGCCAGGCGAACAGCCTTGCCCATTATCTGATCAGCCTTGGCGTGCGCCCGGATGATCGGGTGGCGGTGATTGCGCGCCGCGGGCTGGACACGCTGGTGAGCCTGCTGGCGATCCTCAAGGCCGGTGCCTGCTATGTGCCGGTGGATCCGGCGCATCCCGAGGAACGCCTTGGCTACTTGCTGACCGATAGCGCACCGGTGGTGGTACTTACTCAACAGACCTTCATCGCACGCTGCTTAGAGGGTGTAGACAAAATCATGTAGTGAGTCGGCGCGCGAGTATTCGAGCCTCGGCCAACCAAACCCATGCCTCGCTTACCGCAAAAAGGCGATCATGATGCATGATCAGTCGCCGAGCTCTCTCATTCCAGGCATGAGTTCGCTCCACTACCCATCGCTTGGGCATGACCACAAATCCAGTCTGAACAGGCTCCACGGAAAATAGATCGCCTTGTTCAGAGTGCCATTGCCCTGTTCTTCTGTTATTCGGGCCACGGATCACTTGAACATCGATAGCGTGCAGTTGATGGGTGCGCTGTGCCCATTTTCCTGCGTACGCACTATCAACAAAAAGCGTGCTCAGTGACGGATATTTTTCCTTCGAGTACGCCACCGCATCATCCGCCGCGTCACGATCCTGCACGCTTGCAGCACTGATACTGACAGCCAGCAGCAGGCCCAATGTATCGACAATCAGACTTCGTTTACGCCCCTTCACTTTTTTGCCTGCGTCGTAGCCGCTGTCACCGCCTTGAGGAGAACTGCGGGTCGACTGTGAATCCAGGATCGCTGCTGACGGGCTGTCAGCGCGTTCTTCCCGCTCACGCCATTGAGCTCGCAAGCGATCATGCATTTGCTCGAACTTGCCTTGAGCGCTCCACCGGCGGAACGTTTTGTAGACATTGTCCCAATGAGGAAAATCGCGGGGTAGCATTCGCCATGAGCACCCCGTGCGTACGACATAGCAACAGGCTTCCAGCAACGTGCGCCGAGAGTGAAGCGGTGGCACTCCTCGTCCGCCCTGGCTTTCAAACAGGTCGGCGACCAGTGCCCACTCGGTATCTGTCAAGCAACTCGGATATAGCTGCTCCGGCAGTTGGCGGCGGTGGGTTTCATTGTAGCCATAGGCTTTATTAGGTTCAGGTGACTGAAAACTTCCCTTGGCCCGCTGCTTTACACGCGTAATCCCTGCCATTTTCAACGCTTTTGCAAAGGTGTCGGGATGCGCAGTGATACCGGTTTCGGCGAAGAATACGAGCGCCAATTCGGCCTGGCTGGAATAGGGCTGTGCATGAGCGAGTTTCACCAGCACGGGATAGTGCTCGGCGGCAATCGAGCGAGGACGTCCGGTTTTAGGCATGGCTTGAGGGCTATTCAGACAAGGGAGTGAAAGTTTAATTTATTTTGTCTACACCCTCTTAGCTGACGACGTTCATTGTCCGAAAACTCATGCGCAGGCAGCGCCCTGAAGACGGTTATCTTGCAGCTGAAGTTCTCCGAGGCCTGCGCGGGATAAAGATGGATCGAGTCGCTGAGCAACAGGGTGCCGGGTGAGGACGTCACCGTTTCGTTGAAAACCGTGGGTGCCGACGCGGGCAACGTTCGCCATGGCTGTGGCAGTGAGGAGAGGTGGGTGGCATCCACGGCAAGCTGAGTATCGATAAGCTTGTGGAACATGCTGGAAAAATGGCCGCTGCCGATGCTGGCTATGGCCCTGCCTATGTGGGGTAGTAGTGTGTGTGGCATTGAGTCATCCATGATTTCAGAAATGCTGACGCTAGCTTAGACGTTAAACGCAAACAGCGGTCACATCAACTTGGCCGTGGGTGATGTGGCCGCTAGATGCCCGCGTTAGATGCCTCTTAGAACACGGCTAGTTGAAGTGAGCCAAGAATAACGATCTGATGTTACATAAATACTGGGTCATCACAAACAGTGATTATCGTTGGCGGTGCGAAAGGCAGGGCAGGCGGGCATATCGAGCCGGGGCGACGTCCTGTCACCTGACGCGGTTGCTCGGCAAGCGTCTATTTGCCGAGCATGAAGCGGGTTACAAGGCGTGTCAGCCGTCCATAAAGGTGCCGAGACCTTGTCAGACATGTTGAAGCGACTCAACTTGAGAACACCGCGTGCATGGGACAGACGAACGAAGCCCTCATAGCCGTGATAGGCCCCAGTGCCACTTTGCCCGACGCCGCCGAACGGCAGATCATCCTGAGTCGCGTGCAGCATGGTGCCATTAATGGTCACACCACCGGATTGTGTCCGGTTCAGCACCTGATTCACGGACGTCTGGTCGTTGGAAAAACAGTAAAGGGCCAGAGGCGCGGGGCGATCATTGATGAAGGCTATGGCTTCATCCAGGGAGTCATAGGCAAGTATCGGCAGCAGCGGACCAAAAATCTCTTCCTGCATCAGGTCCGCATCGAGCGGTACATCCGTGAGCGCCATGGGCGCAATTTTACGTTCGAGGGTCGACACCGACGCACCGTGTTGCCATGCTTTCGCCCCTTTTGAGAGGGCCTGATTAGCCATGCTCACGAGGCGGTCGTGGTGGCGCTGAGAGATGATCGAGGTGTAGTCCGGGTTACCTTCGAGTGTCGGATAAAGTTTTTTCGCAGCGGCCAGCCACTCGCCGGCAAAACTGTTTACATGTTCGCGCGGGACCAATATGTAGTCGGGTGCGACGCAGGTCTGCCCAGCGTTGAACAGTTTGCCGATAGCAAGCATCCGTGCCGCTTTTTTAATCGAATAGTCGTCGCAGATCACTACCGGTGATTTGCCGCCCAGCTCCAGTGTCACCGGCGTCAGGTTACGCGCAGCCGCCGCCATGACATGGCGACCTACATGGGTCGACCCGGTGAACACAAGGTGGTCAAAGGGCAGCTCACTGAACTGGCTTGCCAGCAGGGCATCTCCCGTGACCACTGTGACCTGTTCGGCAGAGAAAGTTTCACCCAGCAATTGCCGGAGCAGCTCAGAGGTTCTGGGGGTCAATTCCGAAGGTTTGATCATCACCCGGTTGCCCGCTGCCAGTGCCTCTATCAAGGGCACCAGCGTCAGCGTCAGCGGATAGTTCCAGGGCGCGAGAATGCCGACTACGCCCAGCGGCTGATAAATGACCTTGGCAGTCGCGGGCTTGAAAACAATACCCACCTTGCGTCGGGAGGGGCGCATCCACGCCTTGAGATGCGAGCGGATATGCTTGATGCCATTGATGACAGGCATCAACTCGCCGAGCCTGGTCTCAGCGAACGAGCGGTTGCCGAAATCTGCGCTGACCGCTTCGAGCAACCTGTCCTGATTGTCGCTGACCACTCGCAGAATGGCGTTGAGGTCGGCGATTCTTTGAGCGTAAGAGGGCACCCCTTGAGAGCGAGCTGCAGCTTTCTGCGCCTCAAACAGCTCGGTTAGCCCCGGAGCGGGAGACGGCGTAGTGGGCGTGATCCTTGCGGGCTGATTCATGAAGCTGCTCCTGTGGCTGCGTGTTTTTATAAGATAGATGCAGTGTTGCGATTACGTTCTGGCTCACGTAACCGTACAGAACCATCGCCAACCGATGAAGGGGCGATCCGGCCGGTTCAAGTGGCCGAAACGGTCAACCTGTTTTCGCGTATTCATTTGTCAGGTGCAGGTTCGGGATCAAGGCGATCCAGATGGCTGACGATCATTGCCGCTACCATGGCGCAGGTCTTCGCCGGGTCCAGGGGCTCATCGAACAGCAATTCGATGGTGGCGTGAATCATCTCGACCGCCACACGGGCAACCATTGCTATTTGCTTGGGGTCAGCCTCGGGAATAGCGCTGGCGATGATCGTGGCCTGGGCTTTGGACACCCTGCGGTGAGAGTCGAGCCGCACATGCTCCAGCGCAGGAACCGCCCTTAAAGCCTTCAGCGTCCACATGCCGCCCAGCGTGGCTTCGGTAACCCGGTAAGTATCCAGAATCAGTTCGGCAAGCGCCTGCTCCAGAGCCTGCGGCGTACCTGCGATCAGCTCGGGGGTGATCCAGTGATCAATCCGCTCGTTCTGTTTCTCCAGCAAACGTTCGCCAAGAACCGTCAACAGCGCGTACTTATTGGGGAAATAGCGGTACAGCGCTGGCGGTGTAAGGCCAGCCCGTTCGCACACCAGATTGGTCGACAAGCGCTCTATACCGACCTCGCACAAGGTGTTCGCGGTGGCGACCAGAATACGTTCGTAGGTTTCAGTAGCGCGTTGCTGCGCAGGCAGCTTCTTGCGTTCGGCAGTTTTGCCTGCGACCTGCGCAGGAAAGGGTTCAGTTTTCAGCCTGGCCATAAGTACCTGTCAAAAAAGAGTGGGGCGTCAGCAGGACGGTCGAAAAAAACAGTTGCTCCACGATAAAATGATAGCTATAACTATCGTGTAGCGATGACTATCATAACTGAAGCGTCGTTAGTGTTACGGTCTGTTAAAACAAAAAATAAAAAAAGGTGACGCTATGAACGCACGGCAATGGCTTTTCCTCTCTTCTGTTCTGATGTGCTCCACCGGTATTCATGCTGCTGCGGGACCGCTGGAGGCAAAGGGCCTTTGGTTGACGGCGGAAAAAGACGCCGTGGTCAAGCTTGACGACTGCGCAGACAAGGTAGGCGCCATCTGCGGGCAGGTTGTCTGGGTCAAGGATGTTGCCTCGACGTCGAGTGACTGCGGTGTACAGATTCTACAGCTGACCCGCTATGACCAGGATGCCTGGCGCGATGGCTGGGTGTACGACCCCCGTGATCAGAAAAAATATAAGGGCGCTGTCCGGGTCAAGGACGGACGCCTCAATGTAAGGGCTTTTGTCGGCACCGAAGTTCTCGGCAAGACAGAGCAATTCGAGCGTATCGCAACACTGCCTCCTGCCCCGGTTTGCAAATTGTAAATCCGGCCCTTCAGCGTGGGAGAGAATCATGCGCACTTATACAACTCGCTATGTAATGGCTGCAGCATTGTGCTCCGCAGCAGGCAGCACCCTGGCTATCGCCGATGAAATGTCGAGCTATGCGGTGGATATCACCGCCAAGGCCAGCTCGGACATTCGCACCCGCGGCATTTCCGATTCCCTGAATCGCCCAGGGGCCAGAGTAACCATTCAGGTCGCTCATGAAACAGGCCTGGTGGCGCTTGCCGAATTTTCTACGGTCAGCAAGAAGCAGTTCCTCGACGGTGATGGTCTGGGAGTGCTGCTCGCAGGGGGTTATCGCTTTGGCGATCCCGATGCCTGGCACTATGGTGTAGGGCTGGCGGCGGAGATGTTTCCGGGGGCTCAGTTCAAAGCGCCCAATCGCTTCGACTTCGAGACCTTCACGCCGGGCGATGAGCATACGACCAATTACAACAGTCAGTTTGCCGTGCTGGAAATCGGTTATGGCGCACTTGAAGGCCGAATTGCCAGGGTGCTGTCGAAGAACTACCGGGGTGCCAACAGCGGTGGCGTGTGCGGGGCGCAATTGCAGTTCCGTGAAGACCCGACCAAAGGCCTGGAATGCTACGCCAAGGGTGACCAGAACTCCCGAGGCAGCATGTTGTATGACCTGGATTATAAATACGCGCTGGGCATCAATACCAACCTCAAACTGCACGCCGGTTATCAGCAGATCGCCAACTTCTCGGAAGCGAACTTCGCTGACTACGGCGTAGGTCTGGTCCATCACTGGTGGGGCTTTGACTGGGGACTCGACTGGGTGACGACCAAGACCCGGGCGCGTGAGCTGTATATGGCCGAAGACGACGGACATGTGCGAACCACGGATGGCAATCGCTGGGTGGCGTCGATTTCCCGCACATTCTGAGTAGACCTTTATGACTTCGCTTTTCATTTCCCGGACGCCTGAGGCGGTTACCGGCCTGGAGCAACTCGTCCTCGCGATTGACCTGGGAACGTCCGGCTGCAAGTGCGCACTGGTCTCCATGGAGGTAGACATCCGTTCCTGGGCGTTTCACGGTGTGCCGTTGCATGTCAGTGGCTTGAGTGCAGAACAGGAGCCGGAGGACTGGTGGAATGCTTTCATGCTTGGCGCCCACGAGTTACTGGGAGCCGACCCGCTCAGACGTCGTCAGGTCGTGGCCATCTGTTGCTCCACGCAAAGCGAAGGCACGGTCTGTGTCGACCGCAATGGGGCCGCGATTGGCCGGGCACTGCTGTGGCTGGACAAGCGCGGCGCCGACTCCATCAAACAGCGAATGGGCGGAGGCTGGTGCAATCTGGGCGGCTACGGGCCACTCAAGCTCTGGCGTTCGTTGCGACTGACAGGCGGGGTGGCGTCTCTGTCCGGGATGGACTCGGCCGGGCACATGGCCTACATCCTTGATCATGACCCTGCACGGTATGAAAAGACCCACAAGTTCCTGAATGTTCTCGACTACATGAACATGCGGTTGTCGGGTCGTTACTGTGCGACAGGCGACTCGATGCTGACCGCCTGGATTACCGACAATCGGGACCCTCACCGCATTCGCTACGATGACGGGCTGATAAGGGCGCTGGGCATCGACGCTGGCAAACTGCCTGAGCTGGTGGGCTCGACCGAAGTCATTGGCACATTGAAACCCGAGCTGGCGGATGTACTGGGGCTACCTCGATCCACGCCTGTGGTTGCGGGTGCCGTAGACACTTCGGCAGTGGCTGTTGGTGCCACGGTACGTGACTTTGCTCCACACCTTTACCTGGGCACCTCGTCCTGGGTAGGCGCTCATGTACCGTTCAAGAAATCCAGTGTTCGCCACCATATTGCTGCGGTTCCCAGTGCGGTCAAGGGCCGTTATCTGGCAATGGCCATGCAGTCGGCTGCAGGTGCCAACCTGTCGTTTTTGCGTGACAAGGTGCTTTACCACCCGGACGAGCTGTTGAGCGATGAGCAACAGCCGGATGTGTATGCCTTGCTTGACCGTATTGCAGCGCGTGTGCCGCCGGGTTCGCGGGGGCTGATCTACACGCCATGGCTGTGTGGCGAACGCTCCCCGGTTGGTGATCCGAGCCTGCGTGCCGGCTTGATCAACCTGAAACTCGAACATTCCAGGGAAGACATTATCCGGGCCTTCATGGAAGGCGTTGCCCATAACACACGCTGGATGCTGGAGCCGTTCTCGCGGTTTATCGGCCAGTCGAGCGAAATCATCGTCGCCACCGGCGGCGGAGCGCAATCGGATGTGTGGTGCCAGATCATGGCCGATGTCTGCGGGCGGGTCATTCAGCAACCGCACAATCCTATTCAGACCAACGCCCGCGGCGCTGCGTTCATCGCTGCAGTAGCGCTCGGGAAGTTGCAGTTCAACGATCTTCCGACACTGCAAAGGCCGCATCGACTGTACGAGCCATCCCGCTCAACCCGAAACCTGTATGACAACCGCTTCGCCACGTTCAAGGAAGTCCGCAAACGCCTGGCACCACTGTATCGCAGGTTGAACCCATCGCAGGAGACGACACCATGAACAATGTCCAACAACAGATCGTCGACCTGTCGCGGCACCTCTCACGCCGCGGCTTCTTCGCCGCCACCGGCGGCAACCTTGCGCTGCGTATCGACGCGCTGCACATCGCGGTCACACCGTCGGCCACCGATTATTTCAGTATGCGACCGGAGGATGTCTGCGTTCTGCGACTCAAGGATCTGCGCCAACTTTCAGGTGAACGTTCGCCTTCGGTGGAAAGCGAGTTGCACGCCAAAGTCCTGCGCAGCCGCCCGGATGTCAATTGCAGTATCCATACCCACCAACCCCTGGCCAGTGCCTGCACATTGTTCGGCAAAGCGCTGGACGTGCCTTACCCGCCGCCATGGAAGTCGCTGGGCAAACGCATTCAACTGGTGGGTTATGCGCCGTCCGGGTCCGGCTGGCTGGCCGGCAAGCTCGGCAGGGCCATACGGTCAGATCACAACGTTTACCTGATGCGCAATCACGGCGTTCTGTGTTGCGGTGCGGATATCGAAACCACCCTGACGCGCCTGGAGGACCTGGAAACATTCTGCCGTGATCATCTTGTCAACCAGATCAAAGTCAATACCCGTGGAAAACCTGAGTCACGCGCTGCAGTGGCCCACCTGATCAATGCCCTGACCAGTTCCAGCTCGCACGCACTCAGCCCTCAGACTTTTTCAGAGACTCAATCATGAACAAACCTCTTGATCCTGCCAGCATGCCTGCAATTCCCGAATCGGCTGTATCGCAATGGCCGGACGTCGATTCCCTCTACCGCCGGTTCGACGAACTGGTGAAGCAGCCCATTCGCCCGATCAAACGCGAAGCAATGAGCAAGGTCATGGGCTATTTCGACGAGCGCTGTCAGGGCTCCAAGCGTCTTTCCGAGGCAGCCAAAAAAGTCATACCGGGAGGTGTGCAACACAATCTTGCGTTCAACTATCCGTTTCCGCTGGCCTTCGCCCAGGCCAAAGGTGCGCACCTGACGGATGTCGACGGCAACCGCTACACCGATTTTCTACAGGCGGGTGGCCCCACTTTGTTGGGTTCGAATCACCCGGCCATTCGCAAACAGGTCAACCGTATTCTCGATGAATGCGGGCCGGTGACCGGCTTGCTGCATGAGTACGAGGTCAAGCTCGCCGAACTGGTCTGTGAAGTGATGCCCGGTGTCGACATGCTGCGCTTGCTGGGCTCGGGCACTGAAGCGGTGATGGCAGCGGTACGCCTGGCACGCGCCTACACCCGCAAGAAGTGGGTGATTAAAATCGGCGGCGCCTATCACGGCTGGAGCGATCAACTGGTCTACGGCATGCGCCTGCCGGGTACCGGTCGCATGGAGGCGGTGGGTATTCCGCGAGGTGCCACGGCAAACACCCAGGAGAGCCCGCCCAATAATCTGGATGCATTACGCCGCAGGCTGCAGATCAATCGCCTTCGTGGCGGCACTGCAGCGATTATGGTCGAACCCTTTGGCCCGGAAAGTGGCACACGCCCGGTACACGCCGACTTCAACCGACAGTTGCGTGCACTGTGTAACGAATTTGGCGCACTGCTTATTTTCGACGAAGTAGTCACCGGGTTCCGTGCGGGTCTGGGCGGCGCACAAGCTTATTTCAACGTCATGCCGGACATCACGGTACTGGGTAAATGCCTGACAGGAGGCTACCCGATGGCGGGTGCCATTGGCGGACGCAGAGATGTGATGCAACTGCTTGCCGGTGGCATTGGTACATCTTCCCGAAGGGCGTTCGTAGGAGGGACGCTGTCGGCCAACCCGCTGTCGTGCGTCGCCGGTTATTACGCGCTGCTGGAGGCGCGCCGCCTGAATGCGCCGGCGCTAGCGGGCAGGGCGGGCGACCGCATGCGCGCAGGACTTGATGAAATCATCAATCGACGTGGCTTGCCTTATGTTGCCTACAACATGGGCTCCATCGTGCATCTGCAGACTTCCGGTGTGCTGCTGCTCGACACCAGTAATCCGCTCAAGCTGCTGAGGGCTCGCAATGAGGCCAAGACCCGCAAGCACATGATGGAGGAGATGGGGGCTGCGTATACCGCTCATGGCCTGATCACCCTCGCGGGCAGCCGTATCTACACCAGTCTGGCAGACACCGACGACGTCATTGATGACGCGCTCGATCGGTTCGACGCCGTTTTTCAATTGGTGTGAGGTGAGCACCATGCGCGATTTACTTCGAAAACAGTGGTTTGAGCTGCGCGAACGGATGATGGGTCAGGTGGACTCACACAGCAGTATTTCATTGCGCTTGCCAGGCGAACAGGGCATGTGGCTGGGGAAACTCGACGACCTGGCACCCCAGGCTGTCGCGTTGTCCGATTCCGCAGAGGACGAGCGCCAGACCCACGCGGCGATCTATAGGGTTCGTACCGATGTCGGCGCAATCCTGATCGGCGGTGGAGCCTTTGCAAAAAGCCTTGTCGATTTTGGCGGCGTCCTGCCGATTCTATTTGATGAGCAGGCACGTCATATAGGCCACATGGGGTCGCCCGCCAGTGCTGACCGGCCCCTGGCATGTGCATTGACGCGTGGCGGCAATGCCGCGGTTATCGATGGAATCCCGGTTGTGATGGGCACCACAGGCCCTCGAATGGTGCTCAACGCAGAATTGTTCGAGAAATGCGCGAAAGCCTACACCCTGGCCAAGGCGTGCGGCACACACCTCACGCTGCTGCCTTGGTGGGTGGTGCTGGTCGCCAACGGAAGGCTGATGAAAGACGAGAAGCGGGCGGCGCAGTGCTTTGCCGAAGGCAAGATCCCACCAGAAACCCGCGGTTACTAAAACTTCTCAAGAGGCGCATGCCATGCAAACGTCGTCCGCTGTAACTCGCAGGCATTTGAGTGCCGCATTGGCACTGGGCTCTGTCGCAGTACTGATGGTGGGGCTGCAGCCGCTGCTGCTGGGCGAATTGCTCGCGCAAAACCATGTGTCGCTTGAGGGCGTAGGGCTGGTAGCCATGGGCGAAATCGTGGCGCTGGGGCTGGGCGTGGTACTGGGTGACTTGCTGCGGTCAATGCTCAACCTGCGCCTGCTTACGGTCATCGCCATTCTGTGCGCAGCCGGAATGGACCTGGTTACGGCCAATGTTACTGGCGACGGGCCGTTAACGGCGGCTCGTGCGCTGGCGGGACTGACCGAGGGGCTACTGTTATGGGGGGCCGTGAGCCTGATCGTTCAGGGGCCTGCGCCGGATCGGGTCGCAGGTGTGTTCATGGTGGTCCAGACACTGGCTCAGGCGCTGATAGCTGCAACACTTGCATACCTGATATTGCCTGATCAAAGCGTCTACGCAGGCTTTGTGTTTCTTGGAATTCTGACCGCAGGCTCCGTGCTGTTTGTTGCCTGGCTACCCAAACGCCTGCCGCAACAGCCTGACAAACAACCGGATATATCAGGCTTCAAATGGAACCTGAAGCAGGTCCTGCTGTTGATGCTGGTGTTCATGCAGCTCTCGGCGGTAGGCGTGCTTTGGGCGTACCTGGAACCGCTGGGCATTCACGCAGGGCTGGATGCGCACTCGGCTCAATTGCTTGTCTCGGCGATGCTGTTCATGCAGGTCCTGGGCGGCTGTCTGGGCATTTTGCTGGTGCGCCGGGTGCCTGACTATTCGATGCTGGCCGCCGCCGCACTGCTCCTGGCGAGCATTGCGCTGGGCATGTATGTAACGGCTGATCAGGGCGTGAACGTATTTCTGGGCCTGTGCGGTCTTTTTGCCCTGATCTACCTGATGTTGACGCCTTTTCAAGTGCGCATTGCGCTTCATATTGACCCGTCGGGACGCATAGCAGGGCTCATTCCGGGCATGCAACTGCTGGGCTGCGCATTCGGACCGTTGCTGGCGTCGCAGTGGGTGTCTGACGACAACGCTCAACCGGTGCTGCTGGTCAGTGTCTGGCTGTCGGTTACGGCGCTGTTTCTGGTTGCGCTGTTGCACCGGCGGGCCGTCAGTAGGAGGGTTGGCGTTGCACGCAGAGCTTGAACCGTGCGCGAGCAGCAGCGGCGGAGCCATTGCAGTTGAAAGGCACACCGCCGCCTTCGGAGTTATTTTGAAACTGGTGGTGTCTGGATCGTTCAGGTGATGCTGCTGACATGCAGACTGCCGCGACGCATTTGGGCACTTGCCGAAAGCGCTATGCCTCTCCAGCGTGTGACATCGAGCGCGGATCCACCTCAGGCGTGAGATGGCACCTCATGATCCGTAATCCACATACCGCGCCATAAGGTTAGGGCGGCTAAACGTATCGATCGCATAAACCCGCTGCCACATGGTATCAACCTCGGCCTTGAAAGTGGCGTCATCCATGTCGATCCAGTAGCGAGGGTCGCGACCGCGCTGCTGATCGTAGCTGGCAGTGACCGGGTCCAGGTGTCTGTACGGTTCAAACAACGGGATGTCCGGAATCGGGCCGCTGGTGTCCATGTAGTTTTGCAGGAAGTCCCAGAGTGCGCAGGGGCGTTGCTGGAAGTCGTCGGCGTTCATCAGCATATGAAAATTGATCTTACGGTCTTCATAGCGATGCTGAAGCAGTAGTCCGTGTGTAGGACCGTGACGATTATGGGGAATGATCCTTACCCACGATCTGGACGATCAGTTTGTCCATTTCGCAGGATGGTCCATCGCTAGGGCTGCCGTTGGTCATTGTGTGAATTCCCTGTTCTGGCGTTGGTGATCGATACCGTCGAGGCCCAGACAGAAACGAACAGTTGGGCTAGTTGAATGCCATAAAAGCTAACAAGAACAGTGCCAAATATTTTTTACTTATTTAAATCAAAAGGTTAGGAGTTAAATTTGAGTCGGGAGTGATTTTTCAGTCGAAAATCCAATAAAACCTGCGCGAGATTCTGCGTGCGATTACAAGATATTGCGCAACGCCGTCAAAGCGCCGCTAAGCGAGTCTCGCAAGCGCTTAAGTGATCTAAAGCGACCGCTGATTGCGCAACCTATTGCGCACCACTCCCCAAACCGCAACGCAGCCCTATCCCCGAGCGTCTCAACCCGGAAAAACGTTCTAAGTTAATGACTAAACAGTCTTTTTTATATTACCAAATGCGCTATATCGTCATTCCCCAATAACTCAAGCTCATAAGGGAATTCACGATGCGGCGTCTGACAGCTCTGGCTATGGCAATCACAATCAGCGGTTCAGCCTGGGCTGCAACGCCCCCGGATACGTTGGTGGTGGCGCGTTCAATAGACGACATTGCCAGCCTGGACCCCGCCGAAAGTTTTGAAATAACCGCGACCAACACCCTGGCTAATATCTATCAGCGCTTGCTTGAGCCAGACCGGCAGAACCCGGCCAGCCTGGTGCCTGCCCTGGCATCCAGATGGAAGGCGGGTGACGACGACAAGAGTCTGGTTTTCGAACTGCGTGACGGTGCCAGATTTGCCTCGGGCAACAGTGTTCGCCCGGAAGACGTCATTTACTCGTTGAGCCGCGTGGTCAAACTGAACAAATCTCCGGCTTTCATCCTCGGTGAGTTGGGCTGGACGGCGGAAAACGTCGACAGTTTCCTGACCCGCGTGGATGACACACACGTGAAGATTTCCTGGCCAGCGGCGGTAGGCAGTTCCTTTGCCTTGAGCATTCTGTCTGCGACGCCAGTGGGCTTCATTGTCGACGCGGTAGAGGTCGGCAAGCATACGAAAGACGCTGATCTGGGCAACGGCTGGCTGAAAAATCATTCAGCCGGTACGGGTTCCTATGCGCTGCGCAGCTACGTGCCGCACGAGGCGCTGGTGCTTCAGGCCAACCCTAATGCCATCAAGGCCCCCAAGCTGAAAACAGTAATCCTCAAGAACGTCACTGACCCGGCAACCCGACGTCTGTTGGTGGTGCAGGGCGATGCTGACCTTGCGTTCGATCTGGGCGCAGACCAGTTCAGCGCTCTGGAAAAGCAGAAGGGCGTCAGTGTGCAGCGATTCCCGTCCTCAATGATCTATTACCTGGCCATCAACAGTGGCAGCACGCAGGCGCCTGCACTGAAGAACCCGGCGTTCTGGGAAGCTGCTCGTTGGCTGGTTGATTATCAGGGCATTTCCAAAGATCTGTTGAAAAACCAGTACAGCATCCACCAGGCATTCCTCCCTGCGGGCGTCATCGGCTCGCTGGTCGACAAACCGTTCAAACTGGACGTCGATAAAGCCAAGGCCGCCTTAAAGGCGGGTGGTATTGCCGAAGGCACGAAAATCGAACTCAATGTGTTCAATCAACCTCCCTACACGGATATTGCCCAGGCGCTGCAAGCCAGTTTTGCCAAAGCCGGCATAGAGATTTCAGTGCGTCCGCTGGTAGAAAGCGAGCTACTGGCGAAAATGCGCGCCCGGGACTTTCAGCTGATCTTCACCTACTGGGGGATGGATTATCTGGATCCTCACTCCAACGCGAGCGCCTTCACTTACAACGTCGCCAACGGTCCGAAAACCATCGCCTGGCGCACTCAGTGGGATATCCCGCAACTGAGCCAGGAAACCCGCACGGCTGCTGCCGAACGTGACCCGCAAAAACGTGTTGTGCTGTATACCGATCTGCAAAAAACTGTGCAGCAAAGCTCGCCATTTGTCGTGGCGCTGCAAGGTCAGAACCAGGTCGCGGTACATGACGGCGTGCAAGGTGTGTTACAGAACATCACCGTTTCGCTGCCGTATTTTGATCAGGTGAGCAAAAGCAAGTGAGAGCAGGGGCTTCACGCAGAGTGAAAGTGGCGGCCAGCGGACTGTTGTCGTTGTCGATAACACTGATCGGCCTGTTGTTCTTCACATTCATGCTGACCACTCTATCGCCAGTCGATCCGGCGCTACGGATTGCTGGCGATCACGCCAGCGAATCGTCGCTGGCCCAGGTTCGAACCGATCTGGGCCTTGATCAACCTTGGCCTGCGCGGTTCGGTCGATATCTGGACAACCTGGGGCAAGGAGATCTTGGGGGTTCCATTACCTCCGGGCAGCCCGTGCTGGAAGGTTTGAGCCGTGCGCTGCCAGCCACACTTGAGCTCGCGACCCTGGCCATTCTGCTGGGCAGTACCCTCGGCCTGTCATTGGGCCTGCTGGCAGCGTGGCGGCCGGGAGGCTGGATTGACGGGCTGGTGCGGCTGGTCTCGCTGATTGGCTATTCGGTGCCGATCTTCTGGCTCGGTCTGCTGATGCTCCTGCTGTTCTACGCCAGGCTGCAATGGGCAGGTGGGCCAGGGCGTCTGGACGATTCGTACTTCTACACCCTTGAATTGAGAAGTGGATTGATGTTGTGGGACACCTGGCGCTCTGGCGAAAGCGGCGCGCTGGCCAACGCCTTCAGTCATCTGGTCTTGCCTGTTCTAGTCCTGGCGTTTTACTCGATGGCAGGCATTTGCCGCATGACACGCTCCGCGCTGCTGGGAGAAATGGGCAAGGAGTACGTCGTGACTGCGCTGGCCAAGGGGGCGGGACGTGGTCGGGTGCTGTTGCGTCATGTGTTGCCGAACGTTGCCGGGACGCTGGTGGTCGTCGTTGCCCTGTCTTACGCCAGTCTTCTCGAAGGCTCGATTCTCACCGAGACGGTCTTCGCCTGGCCGGGTATCGGCCGCTACCTCACCACGGCGTTGTTTGCCGGTGACGTACCAGCGATCCTCGGTAGCACGCTGGTTATCGGACTCTGTTTTGTGGTCGTCAACGGCATCGCCGATGTGCTGGCTGGCATGATCGATCCGCGAACACGGGGGGTGTCATGAGTGTTTCCGTAGCGTTCGACAATATAGTGGCTCGCAGCGGATGGCGTCGCTCACCCGCATTACTCATCGGCGCGTCGATTATCGGGGTGCTGGTACTTGTGGCGTTGCTGGCGCCGCTGTTGAGTGGTTTTGATCCCAATACGCAGAATATTCAGGAGCGTCTGCTGCCGCCGTCTGCCACCCACTGGCTGGGCACCGATGCGTTTGGCCGGGATCTGTTCACACGCCTGCTTTACGGCACACGCCCGACCTTGCTGCTGGTAACGCTGGTATTGCTGCTGACCTTGCCCATCGGTTTGCTGGTGGGCGTTACTGCCGGCTTTTACGGCGGCTGGGCCGAGCGAATCCTGATGCGCCTGACCGACATAATCATGGCCTTTCCGCAATTGGTGCTGGCCTTGGCGTTTGTCGCAATTCTGGGGCCGGGCCTGCTCAACGGGGCACTGGCACTGTCGCTCACGGCATGGCCCGCGTATGCCCGTCAGGCAAGGGCGGAAACCAGTGTATTGCGCAACAGCGACTATCTGGCCGCAGCTCACTTGCAGGGCATACGTGGCATGCGTCTGTTGATCGGTCACGTCCTGCCGCTGTGCCTGCCTTCGGTAATCGTGCGTGTAGCACTGAACCTGGGCGGCATCATTCTGGCCGCCGCAGGGCTGGGATTTCTTGGCCTGGGTGTCGAGCCACCGACTGCAGAATGGGGCTCGATGGTTGCCGACGGCAGCCGGGTCATCTTTGATCAGTGGTGGGTCGCCGCTGCACCGGGAATCGCGATATTGCTGACGAGCCTGTCTTTCAACCTGCTGGGCGACGGTCTGCGCGATGTACTGGATCCTCGTCATGACTCATGAACAATCGCTGTTGAACGTGCAGGGCTTGCGGATCGGTTTTCCAGGCTCGGGCCCGGAACTGATCGAGGTGGTCAAGGGGATCGATTTCACTGTGGGCACTGAAAAGGTCGCGCTGGTGGGTGAGTCCGGCTCGGGCAAGTCACTCACCGCGCGTGCGTTGCTGGGGCTTGTCGCACGCCCCGGTCAGGTGACCGCCGAACACATGAGCCTGGCAGGCGATGACCTGCGCAGCCTTACGGCAAAGCAATGGCAGGGCCTGCGCGGTACTCGTCTGTCACTGGTGTTGCAGGACCCCAGGTATTCGCTCAACCCGGTGCTCAGGGTCGGCACTCAAGTTGAAGAGGCGCTGGTGTTGCATACCCGGCTGGGACGCCGTGAGCGTCGCGAAAAAGTACTCGACATGCTGGAGGCTGTAGGCTTGCCCAACCCGCTGGCGCTGTATGACAGCTACCCCCACGAACTGTCCGGCGGCATGGGGCAGCGGGTGATGCTCGCCGCGATGCTGATCAATGATCCGCGCCTTTTGATTGCCGACGAACCCACCTCGGCACTCGACAGCGACCTGCGCGATCAGATTCTGGAGTTGATTCTGGGCCTTGTCGAACAACGCAACATGGGGTTACTGCTGATCAGTCATGATCTGCCTCTGGTGGCGAAATATTGTGACCGGGCGCTGGTCATGTACCGCGGGCGGATTGTCGACCGATGCAACGCCGCCGAACTGGCAACTGCCAGTAACCCCTACACGCAGACGCTATGGCGCTGTCAGCCCTCTGCTCTGACCTATGGTCAGGCACTTGCGACCCTTGATCGCAAACTAATGGAGGCGCTGCCATGAGCGTGGTGGATATCAGTGAACTGACGGTAAGTTTCAAACGCGGCCTGCATGCCTTTACTGCACTGCAGATGGCAGAGTTGAGAATCGAACCGGGTGAATGCTTTGGCCTGATCGGCACGTCGGGCTCTGGCAAATCGACTTTGTTGCGAGTGCTCGCCGGCCTCCAGCGCGACTGGCAGGGCAGTGTGAACCTGTTCGGGCAGCCGCTTCACGCGCAGAAAGCCTTCACGGGAACCTTGCGTCAGCAGGTGCAGATGGTGTTTCAGGACCCTTATGCGTCATTGCATCCGCTGCACCGGATCCGCCGCAGCCTGCGCGAGCCGCGGCAGATCAACGGCCTGCCTTTCGATGAGGCCAATCTGGTTGCTTCGATGGAACAGGTGGGCCTGTCGGGTGACATGCTCGATCGCTACCCGCATCAACTGTCCGGCGGCCAGCGTCAGCGCGTTGCCATCGTTCGTGCGCTGCAATTGAATCCAGCACTGTTGTTGCTGGACGAACCGACCTCGGCGCTGGACATGACCGTTCAGGCGGAAATACTCAATCTTCTCCAGGCCCTGCGTCGTGACACGGGCATGACCATGATTCTGGTCAGTCACGACATGAATACCGTTGCCCATTTGTGTGACAGGGCACTGTTGATCCGCGAGGGACGTGTCGAGCGACATCTTGATCGTACGGCACTTGGCGTATTGGCGGGGGCGAACCACTGATCGATTTCCCGGAAGAAATTTACGTCGAAAGTGGTACAAAAAAGATACACATCGCGTTTATTTGTCGCTCGAGTGAATCACTTGTATACAGCGCAGATCAACGCGTTGCGGACCAATGACCCCGATTTTACGCAGCGGCGGCGGGCTTTTTGAAAAAAAGAGCGTGGACTCGGGATATAACACTAATTAGAATCAGTCTCATTTGGCGCACCCATCGCTCAAGGCTTTTGACATGACTGAAGCAGCGACGCTATCACAGCAGACCTTGCATTCCCTTTACCGCGATCATCATGGCTGGCTGGAAAGCTGGTTGCGCAGACGCATGGGGAATGCCTGGGATGCTGCGGACCTGAGTCAGGATACGTTCCTGCGTGTACTGTCCAGCTCTCAGCAGATCGCCGATATGCAGGAGCCACGCGCTTACCTGCTGACGGTGGGCAAGCGCCTGCTCAGTAACTTCTATACTCGCCGCAGCCTGGAACAGGCTTACCTTGAAGCGCTGGCGCAGTTGCCTGAAGACAGCGTGCCGTCGCCTGAGCAGCGCTGGCTGTTGCTGGAAACCCTGCAGGCGCTGGACGAGTTGCTCGACGGTCTTTCGGCAGTGGTGCGCCGGGCGTTTCTCTGGAGCCAGCTCGAGGGGCTGGGGTATCGGGAAATCGCAGAGCGCCTGGATGTTTCCGAACGCACCGTCAAACGTTATATGGCGCAAGCCTACGAACACTGCCTGCTGGTGGATTGGTGATTCGCTCGGCACCTTCTAACGAAGAACGCGAGGTAGTACGCAGGGCGGCGCAGTGGTTGGCGCTTCTGGAATCCGGCGGTGCCAGCGAAGAAGATCACGCCATGCTGCAGCACTGGCGCGACAGCTCTGCCAGTCATGAGCGTGCCTGGCAAAAGGCGCAACAGCTGCGGCAGCGTTTTTTCGGCCTGCCTGCCAATCTGGCTATGGCTACTTTGGATCGTCCTGACAAAGCAAGACGCGCGGCGCTCAAAAGAGCGTTGGGCGCTGTGGCATTGGTCCCTACCGCCTGGCTGGTGGGCCGTCAGTTGCCGCTGGATGTCTGGCGTGCCGACCTGCAAACCTCCGTCGGCGAGCACAAACGTCTGTCCCTGGCCGATGGCAGCACCTTGCAACTGAACACCGACAGCGCGGTGAATGTCGATCTGGGTGCACGTCGAGTCACCCTTGTGCGTGGCGAGATCGCACTCAAGGTGCCGGGCAGGGCAGCACTGACCATCGAGGGCCCCTACGGGCGCGTCGTGGTCAGTCAGAGTGAAGTCTGTGTACGTCTCAACCAGAGCGACTGCCGTGTGTCGGTGGTCAGCGGCGCGGTGCAACTCTATCCGCTGCAGGGGCCGGTGCTGGTATTGCATGCACAACAACAGGTCAGCCTCAAACAGGGCGGAGCCGGGCCTGTCAGCGCCTTCGACGCCTTGCTGCCCGGCTGGCGCGACGATGTATTGACCGCACAGAACCAGTCTCTGGGCGATTTCCTGCGCGAGCTTGGCCGCTACCGCCCTGGCTTGCTGCGCTGGGAGCCGGCACTTGAAACCCTGCGAGTGACGGGCAGTTTCAGACTCGACAATACCGACCGCGTGCTTTCGTTACTGGCTGCCAGCCTGCCGGTGGACGTGCAGATGCGGACCCGTTACTGGGTCACGCTGGTGCCTCGAAAAAACATTTCGACAAAAAATAATGCGTGAAGCTGTCCCTTTTTTTTGTCTCGCTGGTCATTTCAGGTAAGTGCACAAAAAATACGAGAGTTTCCCTCTATGTCCGCAGTGTCTTCCTACCGTTTGCGTCCGCTTTTGCATTTCAGCCTGTTGCTGACGTTGAGTTCCAGTCCGTTGTTTGTATCGACCAGTTGGGCCGAAACCTCGGGCAAACGTGCCTATGAGGTGCCGGCTGGCAGCCTGAGCGCCGCGCTCACCCGCTTTGCCGGTCAGGCCGGGGTCAACCTCTCGGTAGACCCCGCGCTGGTGAACGGTCGAAACAGTTCGGGGTTGTCCGGCGAATTCGCGGTCGAGGAAGGCTTTGCGCGCTTGCTGCAAGGTTCCGGTCTGCAACTGGTACCCGTCGGAGAGCAGGCTTACACGCTGATCCCGGCACCTGACAGCGCGAGCGCAGGCCTGCAACTCGCACCCACCTCGATTGTCGGTGATAGCGGCTCTACCGATGGCCAGGAATACGCAGGCGGCCAAGTGGCACGTAAAGGCTCGCAAGGCATGCTGGGTTCGCGGGACTTCATGGAAACGCCGTTCAGCATGACCACCTACACCAAGGACGCGGTGAAAAACCAGCAGGCCCGTACCCTTGGCGACCTGATTGCCAGCGACCCGTCGGTGCGTGCCACCAACCCGGCAGGCGGGCGTTACGAACAGTTCACCATTCGCGGCTTCAGCCTGTTCAATAGCGACGTCTCATACAACGGCTTGTACGGCATCCTGCCCACATACACCATCGACATGGAAATGGCCGAGCGGGTAGACATACTCAAGGGCCCGAGCCAGCTGATTAATGGCATTTCGCCGCGTGGCAGTGTCGGTGGTGGGATCAACGTGGTCCCCAAGCGCGCAACGGATAAACCCATCACCGAGCTGACCACCAGCTATGCGTCCAAAGGGCAGGCAGGCGCGGCGGTGGATGTGGCCCGTCGCTTTGGCGAGGACGACAAGTTCGGTATCCGTTTCAATGGCGTGAAGCAGTCTGGCGACACTGAATGGGATCATCAGAGCGTTGATCGCGAAATGGCCGTGTTGGGCCTGGATTTCCGCGGCGACCGCTTGCGCCTGTCGACGGATATCGGGCACACCGAGCGCGATACCGATGCCCCGCAGGAGCGCGTACAGGTGGGTGCCAATGCAAAGGTGCCCAACGCCAACGATGTTCGCGACAACTATGCGCAGTCCTGGAGCAAGGCGCGCACCAAGGATACCTTCGGCGCAGTGAATGCCGAATATGACCTCAGCGACTCGGTGATGCTGTACGGCGGTGTCGGCGCGCGCAAAAGTAACCATGACTTCCTGCGCCATGCGGTATCGGTCACCAACGATGCAGGTGACTTCAGCGTTCAGCCGCGCGACTTCACCCGCGACGAAAATGTTCGCACAGCCACTGCCGGCGCACGCAGCTGGTTCAATACCGGGCCGGTCAGCCACGAGGTCAATCTGGCCGCCAGCTATTTCTACATGGACTTTGAAAACGGTGGTGCACGCTACGCAGCCGCGCCGAGCAATCTCTACAATCCGGTCGACACGCCGACCCCCTCCAACCCCACGCGGGCCGACTCCAAGGTTTACACCGAGAACCGCTTCAGCGGTGTGGCCCTGACCGACACTCTGGGCTTTTTCGATGACCGCCTGCTGCTGACACTCGGTGCCCGCTGGCAGCGAGTCAAGGTTGATGACTGGACCGACAACGTCAAGGGCGACACCTCCTACGACGAGGAAAAGGTCTCACCTTCAGGCGGCATTCTGTACAAAGTGACCGACGACTTCTCGGTGTATGCCAACTACATGGAGGGCTTGAGCCAGGGCAAGATCGCGCCGTCGACGTCGGTGAACGAAGACCAGATCTTCCCGCCGTTCGTCAGCCGCCAGATCGAGGTCGGGGCCAAATATGACCTGGGGTCATACGCCTTCACTGCCAGCGTATTCCGTATCAAGCAACCGGCCTACGAGACCAACACAACCTCGCGCGTCTTCGGCCCGAACGGCAAGCGCCGCAACGACGGCGTCGAGCTGGCCATGTTCGGCGAACCGCTCAAGGGCTTCCGTCTGCTGGGCGGGGTGATGTACATCGACAGCGAGCTGACCAATACCGTCAACGGCACGTTCGATGGCAATCGCGCACCTGCCACCCCCGAGTACAACGTCAATCTGGGCGCAGAATGGGACGTGCCGAGCGTCAAGGGCCTGACCCTGACCGGGCGGGGTATCTACACCAGCTCGCAGTACCTGGACCAGGCCAACAGCAAAAGCATCGATTCTTCCGAGCGCTTCGACGTGGGCGCGCGGTATGCGTTCAAGGTCGATCAGAAGGACATCACACTGCGGGCCAATGTCGAGAACATCATGAACAAGTATTACTGGAGTTCGGCCGGAGCGTCGGATGACAGCGAGCCGGGCCTGACCCTGTCGACACCCCGGACCTATCTGCTGTCAGCGACTATCGGGTTCTGAGTCGACCGCGACGCCCAGGGAAGGGCTCACCGGCGTAGTAAACAAACTGGCAGTCCTCATCGAGGAATAACGTGTGCGGCTATTAAATAATTAACCTGAGTATAAGCATAGAAGAGTCTGCTATATAAGACCCTCTTTAGGTGCTTTACATAAATAACAATCGTCCCACTGAGTGATGGCACTTTGAATGACTCCGACTTATAAGGCGGCGTATTCGTGTGCCTGGCTACTTTTTAAGTAAGCAATAACGTTCATTTAAATTTCATCTTGTTTTTTGAAACAACGGGTTGCACTTTCAAGGAAATGATAATAGTTTGCATCCAGCATTTAGCGAGGACTAACCGATGTTGAATAATGGCTTATTGCAGTCTACTACGTCGCAGAAAACCAATGCCAACTATCTGGACAGGCAGAGCAGATTTGAATCCAATGTAAGAAGTTACCCGCGAAAGTTGCCATTGGCCATCGCCAAGGCACATGGCGTATGGGTCACTGATGTTGAAGGCACCACGTATCTGGACTGCCTGGCCGGTGCCGGAACACTGGCTCTGGGTCACAATCACGAAGCTATCATGGCCAGTCTCGACAGCTTCCTGACGTCCGGAATGCCGATGCACACCCTTGACCTGACCACCGCGGTCAAGGATGCCTTCAGCGAGACGCTGCTGAGCCTGCTGCCGGGCCAGGGACGCGATTACTGCCTGCAGTTCTGCGGGCCGTCCGGTGCCGATGCTGTCGAAGCCGCAATCAAGCTGGCCAAGACTGCCACCGGCCGGCACAACATCATCAGCTTTTCCGGCGCTTACCATGGCATGACCCACGGGGCTCTGGCATTGACTGGCAACACCGCGCCGAAAAATGCCGTCACCAACCTGATGCCCGGCGTGCAATTCCTGCCTTACCCTCATGAGTACCGGTGCCCGCTGGGTATTGGCGGTGAAGCCGGCACCGAGGCGCTGAGTTATTACTTCACCCAGTTCATCGAAGACGTGGAAAGTGGCGTGTCGCTCCCGGCCGCCGTGATTCTGGAGGCGGTGCAGGGCGAAGGGGGTGTCAATCCAGCGCCCGCTGCATGGCTGCGGCAGATTCGCGAAGTGACCCGCAAGCACGGCATTCTGCTGATTCTGGATGAAGTACAGGCCGGCTTCGGCCGTACCGGCAAGATGTTCGCCTTCGAACACGCCGGGATCGAGCCCGACGTCATCGTCATGTCCAAAGCCGTCGGTGGCGGCCTGCCGTTGGCCGTGCTCGGCTTCAAGCGCGAGTTCGACGCCTGGGCTCCGGGCAATCACGCGGGTACTTTCCGCGGCAATCAAATGGCGATGGCTACCGGCCTTGCGACCCTTGAAGTGCTGCAACGGCAAAACCTGGCTGCCCAGGCCGCAAAGCGCGGGGACTGGCTCAAGGCACAGCTTGGCCTTTTGCAGCAACGTTATCCGATGATGGGCCAGGTGCGCGGACGCGGGCTGATGCTGGGCATCGAGATTGTCGATGAGCGCAAACCGGCGGACCGCCTCGGCAGCTTGCCAATGGATCCGGAACTGGCAGTTGCCATTCAGCAGCACTGTTTCAAGCAGGGGCTGTTACTTGAGCGCGGCGGCCGAAATGGCAATGTGATCCGTTTGCTGCCGCCGTTGATCATTACCGAAGAACAATGCCAACTGGTCATCCAGCGATTCGAGGACGCCCTCAAGGCTGCACTGGCCCAGCTGCGCAAGTAAGCAGCTTGTAAATAGCGCGTAAGCAGTACTAACAGTGAGGACATCACTGCGCTTGAAACAGAACACGCACACAACGTTTGACTGAGCGACCCCATCGCACGTCGTGCACAGATTATCAATTGGCTTGTTGCAGATAATAAGCCATACCGACAGTTAAGCCGTTGTGCCGCAAGCGATAAATCAACGCTTGTTGCGACGTCACTTAAACAGTAAGCGTCAAGGCGACTGTGGAGCAGACATGACTAATACCGATCGCACCGTTTTATCAAACATGGTGAGCGAGTTGGCAACCACTCGTGCATTACTTAATTGCCTGATCAAGGAGTTCGCACTGCCTGAACAGTGCCTTCATTACACTTGGCCCCAGGGCATGCAAGGTATTGCGCCGGGCAGCTTCGTGGATGGCGGGCAATGGAAGGGCATTCCACTCACCATCAGACTGCCTAATGAGCAGCAGTTTTTCGTGCTGGTGGACCGCCGCGACCATCTGGGCAGCCATCGTTACCTGTCCGATGTTTATGCGCGGCAGGGGCAGGGCACCTGGCGCTGCCTGGCTTTTGCCGTATTCGCCCGGCAGTTGCTGGCCGCCTGCGAACATATGACCCGGGCCAGCAACGACGAACTGCTCGATCAGGTCCTGCAAAGCCAGCACCTGACTGCAGCTATAGTCGCCCACAACATGACCGGTCAGCACCCGGCACCGCTGAGCGGTTATCTGGCCAGCGAACAGGGCTTGTGGTTCGGCCATCCCAATCACCCGGCACCCAAGGCGCGTCTGTGGCCTGCGCATCTGGCACAGGAGACCTACGCCCCGGAGTTTCAGGCGCAGACCGCGTTGCATCTGTTCGAAGTGCCTCTGGACGGGTTGCGAATCACCTCCAATGGCTTGAGCGAAGCCGAGGTGATGTCAGGGTTCGCGGATCAATCGCGGGCCAGGCCCGGGCATGCGCTGATCTGCATGCATCCGGTACAAGCCCAATTATTTATGCAGGACCGCCGTGTGCAGCGCCTGAGCGAACTCGGGCAGATCACCGATCTGGGCACCAGCGGGCCGCTGGCCAGCCCGACGGCTTCGATGCGCACCTGGTACATCGAAGGGCATGACTACTTCATCAAGGGCTCATTGAATGTGCGCATTACCAACTGCGTCAGGAAAAACGCCTGGTACGAACTGGAAAGCACGCTGATCATCGACGAATTGTTTCAGCGCTTGCAGCAGACCCGCCCGCAAACCCTCGGCGGGCTGTCCACCGTGGCTGAACCGGGTTCGATGAGTTGGGCTCCAAAAGGCTCCAGCGAGACCGACGGCCACTGGTTTCGCGAGCAGACCGGCGCGATTCTGCGGGAAAACTTCTGTCGCCGATCCAGCGCGGACTGCAGCGTGATGGCGGGTACATTGTTCGCGCGTGATCTGCGTTCGCGGCCTTTGGTGCACGATTTCCTTGAGCGTTTCAACGGCGGTGAACTTGAGGACCCGCACCTGCTGGACTGGTTCGATGAATACCAGGCCTTGCTGCTGCGCCCGGTCATGGCGCTGTTCTTCAATCACGGCATCGTGATGGAGCCACATTTGCAGAACGCGGTATTGATTCACGATAACGGACGCCCTCAACAGCTGCTGTTACGCGACTTCGAAGGCGTCAAACTGACCGATGAACTGGGCATCAAGGCCATTCAGGTCGGGCTGCACCCGCGGATTCGACAGTCATTGCTCTACACCCGCGAACAAGGCTGGAACCGCATCACCTATTGCCTGCTGATCAACAACCTGTCCGAGGCCGTGCTGGCCTTGAGTTGGGAACGTCCGCACCTCGCGCCGCTGATGTGGCAGCGGGTCGAGCGGCAGTTGCAACGCATCCGCGACGAGTTGGTGCTGCCTGCGCCAGAACTGGACGCGCTGATTGCCGGCCAGTCAATTGCCTGCAAGACCAACCTGAAGGTCCGGCTCGCCGCCAAGGCCGACCGTGAGGCCAACTATGTGCGCCTCGCTTCACCATGGGCCAAGGAGGCACGTTATGCATAAGTTGCCGGAAACCGTACTGGGCGCCATCAAAGAAGCTCAGGCACTGGAAACCGACCCGCTGGCGGCTTTCGTCTACGATCTGGATGCGTTGCAACAGCATGTCACTGACGTCATGGCCGCGCTGCCTGCGGGCGTAGAGCTGTATTACGCGATCAAAGCCAACAGCGAAGCATTGATGCTGGAAACCCTCGCGCCGCTGGTCAGTGGCTTTGAAATCTCTTCAGGGGGCGAGATCGAGCGCGTGATGGCCTGCCCGACACGCAAACCTTACGTGTTCTCCGGCCCTGGCAAGCTTGACTCCGACTTGCGCTCGGCGTTGCTGAACAAGGTTGAAGCCATCCATCTGGAAAGCCTCAACGAAATTGCGCGTCTGCAACATCTGGCAGAGGAAACCGGGCGCGTGCAGCCGGTGTTTCTGCGCATCAACCCTCAGTTGCCAGCCGCGCAGTCGAGCAAGCTGGCGATGGCTGGCACCGCCACACCGTTCGGCATTGACGAAACCGATCTGGCCGAGGCGATCAGGCGCGTAGACAGCGCCAGCCACCTGACGCTCAAGGGTTTCCATGTACACGCTATGTCCCATCAGATGTCGGTTGAGCGTCACGAGCAGTTGCTGGATTTCTACCTGCAGCGCTGGCAGGAATGGAAAGCACTGGCCAGCTACCCGGAGCAGCTGACCCATTTCAACGTTGGCGGCGGCATTGGCGTCGATTATCTGAACAGTCAGCAGTTCGACTGGCAGCGCCTGTGCCGTTATCTGGAAAAACGCCTGGGCGAGCAGCGTGATGCGCCGATCCTGCGCTTTGAGCCAGGACGTTTCATCAGCGCCTATTGCGGCTATTACGCCATCGAGGTGCTGGACAGCAAAACCAGCCACGGCGAGCATTTTCTGGTCTGCCGCGGCGGCACTCACCAGTTTCGTCTGCCGGTTGCGCAAGGCCATGACCATCCGGTTATCCATGTGCCGTGTGCGCCAGCGACGGGCGCATCTGAGGAGCAGGCCTACACCGTGGTCGGCCAGTTGTGTACGCCAAAGGACGTATTGAGTCGCCGGCAGCCGCTCAAAGGCGTGAACATCGGCGATCTGCTGGTGTTGCCGCTGGCAGGGGCTTACGGCTACAACATCTCCCATGTCGATTTTCTCTGCCACCCAAGACCGGTACAGCACTTTGTGCGCAACGGCGAACGGGTTCGCACATGAGTCTGAACGTCCCACGCCGTTGGGTGGTGTTCAATGTGCTGCTCGGTACGCTGACTGTCAGCCTTAGCAATAGCTCGCTCAACCCGGCGCTGCCAACCTTCATGGAGGCGTTTAAGGTTGGTCCGTTGCTGGCCACCTGGATCGTTGCAGGGTTCATGACCAGCATGGGAATGACCATGCCGCTGACCAGCTTTCTCAGTCAGCGCATTGGCCGCAAACGCCTGTACCTGTGGGGTGTGGCGCTGTTCATCGGTGGCTCCCTGCTGGGCGCGCTGGCCAACTCCATCGCATTGGTGATCACTGCGCGAGTGGTGCAGGGCATCGCCAGCGGGTTGATGATCCCACTGTCGCTGGCGATCATTTTCTCCGTGTATGAAAAGCATGAGCGGGGCAGGGTGACCGGGCTCTGGAGCGCAGCGGTAATGCTCGCTCCGGCATTGGGGCCACTGTGCGGCAGCCTGATGCTGGAGTGGTTCAGCTGGCGCTCGCTGTTCCTGATGAATGTGCCCATCGGCCTGCTGGCCTTGCTGTTGGGCGTCGGCGTGCTGCCAGACTCCGAGCCTGTCGAGCGCAAACCGTTCGACCTTATCGGCTATTTGCTGGTTGCCTCGGGCATCGGCTTGCTGATGATCGCCATCAGCCGCATGCATCACGCCCAAGCGCTGCTCGACCCGTTCAATCAGGGCATGGTGCTGGTCGCAGTGGCCTGTCTGATTGCTTTCGTCAGGGTCGAGTTGAGTCGCAAGGCACCGCTGCTGAATCTGCGTCTGTTCAACCTGCGCGGTTACCGTCTGAGCGTGATCGTTGCCGTCGTGCAGTCGGTCGGCATGTTCGAATGCCTGGTCCTGTTGCCGCTGCTGGTGCAGACGGTACTGGGCTACAACCCGATCTGGACCGGCCTGGCCCTGCTGTGTACCGCCGCGTTCGCCAGCCTGTTCGGGCAGTGGGGTGGCAAGGCACTGGACCGGCATGGTCCGCGCACCGTAGTCGCCATCGGCCTGCTGCTGACCGGTGCTTCAACCCTGGCGCTGGGCATGCTCAAGGCGGATACGGCGATCGGCGTGGTGTTCGTGCTGATGATGATTCGTGGCGCAGGCCTCGGGCTGTCCTACATGCCGGTGACGACGGCTGGGCTCAATGCCTTGCCCGAGCCGATGGTCACGCAGGGCGCTGCGATGAACAACATTTCCCGCCGTCTTGTGGCGTCGCTGGCAATTGTCATCGCCTCGCTGTGGCTGGAATTTCGCCTGAACACTGCGGGACCGGCCGCCACGCCTTCGGCCATCAATGAAGTCTTCATTGCCACCGGCCTGCTGATCCTGCTGGCACTGCCGTGTGCCTGGCGTTTCCCCCTTAACGACGAACGCACCGAGGCACAGCCCGGCGCGGTCGAACCCCGATAATTTTTCGTTCGAGGTATGAACATGGCTACCCCTTTACCGCTGAAACGCAACACCGTTTCACCCTCAACGGCCACCGGTGCCTGGCTGGCTGATATCAACCCCGAGCGCTACCAACAAGTACAGCGCCGGGTAATCGGTCAATTGCTGCAAACCTTGCTGTACGAGGCTGCACTGCCTTATCGATGCGAGCCGCTGGACGATCATCGGCATCGTTTCACTGTCGCTGTCAGTGATGGTGTGGAGTACCACTGCGAAGGCCTGCTGAGTACCAGCTTCGAGCTGATACGCCTGGATCACGCCACCCTTGAACGCTTGGACAGCGCCGGGGAGCGTAGCGTGCCGGATTTGCATCTGGCGTTGAGCGAGCTACTCAGCCCGTTCAAAGACAGCCCGCACCTGGCACGCTTCATCCAGGAAATCGAGCAGACCCAGCTCAAGGACCTGCAAGCGCGCAGTCAGGGTTATCAGCCCGCAAAACCCGCACATGAGCTGGACGTTGACGCTTTGGAACAGCACTTCATGGACGCCCACAGCTACCACCCGTGCTACAAGTCAAGGATCGGTTTTTCGTTGGCTGACAACCGTCACTACGGGCCCGAATTTGCCACGCCGTTCGGGGTGGTCTGGCTGGCAGTGGCGAAATCGAGCGCGTCGGTCGGTCATGCGCGCAACATGGATTTCCAGGCGTTTATCCGCCAGGAACTGGGCACACAGCGCTGGCAGGAAATGTCCCGGGACCTGGCCGCGCAGGGCAAATCCATTGAGGACTATCAACTGATGCCAGTGCATCCGTGGCAATGGGACAACGTCACGGTATCGACTTTCTACCCGGAACTGGCCAGCGGCGAGCTGATTTACCTGGGCACCTCGACCGACGTCTACAAGGCTCAGCAGTCGATTCGTACACTGGCCAATGCCAGCCAGCCCAAACGACCTTACGTCAAACTGGCGATGAGCATGACCAACACTTCCAGCACGCGCATTCTGGCGCGGCATACGGTGCTTAATGGTCCGATCATCACCGACTGGCTGCACCAGTTAATCGCCACCGACAGCACTGCGCGTGCGCTGAATTTTGTGATTCTCGGCGAAGTTGCCGGTGTCAGCTACGACTATCGCCACCTGCCGGAAGCGCGTTCGACGCAGACCTACGGCACGCTGGGTGCGATATGGCGCGAAAGCCTGCATCAGTACCTCAAGGACGATGAGCAGGCGGTGCCGTTCAATGGCCTGAGCCATGTGGAAAACCGCTATGGCGATGGTGAGCAGGCACCGTTCATCGACGCGTGGATCCGCCAGTACGGCCTCAAGGAATGGACCCGGCAATTGCTGCAGGTCACGGTGCCTCCGATCATCCATATGCTCTACGCCGAAGGCATCGGCATGGAGTCTCACGGTCAAAATATCGTGCTTATCGTCAAGCAGGGCTGGCCGCAGCGTATCGCCCTCAAGGACTTCCACGACGGCGTGCGTTACTCACCCGCGCATCTGGGCCGCCCTGAACTGTGTCCGGAGCTGGTCCCGCTGCCCGACAGCCACGCGAAACTCAACCGTAACTCGTTCATCATTACCGATGACGTGAATGCGGTACGCGACTTCTCCTGCGACTGTTTCTTCTTCATCTGCCTGGCCGAAATGGCGATCTTCCTGCGCCAGCAATACCAGCTGGATGAGGCGCTGTTCTGGCAGATGACCGCCGACGTCATTCTCGACTACCAGCGTGCGCACCCGCAGCATCGCGAGCGCTTCGAGCTGTTTGATGTCTTCGCACCGTCTTATGAAGTGGAAGAACTGACCAAGCGCCGCCTGTTGGGTGACGGTGAGCGTCGCTTCCGCTCGGTGCCTAACCCGCTGCATACCTACAGGCCGCAATGATGCTGAGGACCAATACACTCAAGAGCAGACTTGGCAGCGGACAGCCTGTGTACGGGCTAATCAGTTCGATCCCGGCCCCGGCCGCCATCGAGTTGATCGCCGAGGCCGGTTTCGACTTCGTGATCATCGACATGGAACACGTGCTGATCAACCCGGAAACCGTGGAGAACATGATCCGTGTTGCAGAGAGCTACGCCCTCACGCCATTGGTGCGGGTCGCCGATCTCAATCCGAAAACCCTGCTGCGCCTGCTTGATGGCGGTGCGCAGGGCATCGTTTTGCCGATGATCGAGAGCCCCGAGCAACTGGCGGATGCCATTGCCGCCTGCAAGTACCACCCGCTGGGCCGCCGCAGCCTCAACGCCGGTCGTCCCGGCTCGTTCGGCAAGCACAGCCTGGCGCAGTACGTTGAAGCCGCCAATCAACAGATCATGGTGGTAGCGATGATCGAAAGCGCCGAAGGCGTGCGCCGCGCCGCCGAGATTGCCCGTGTGCCGGGGCTGGACATGATTCTGGAAGGGGCCGCAGACCTGTCGCAGTCACTCGGGATGCCCTGGCAGATCGATCAACCCGATGTACAACAAGCGTTACTGGCCACCTGGCAAGCCACCAAGGCAGCAGACGTCGCCTATTGCACCATTCCCCGTAAAGACGGCGACGCTGCCCGCTGGCAGGCTCGCGGCGTCAATGCCTTCGTCCTCGGCGATGAGCGTGGCATTGCCTTTCGCGCACTTCAGGCGCGTCTGGCCCAACATTCAGCAGAAGGAAAATAATCCGATGAACTTCACTTCACTCGCCGCTGACCTGGTCATGCAGGATCTGGTCGATTGCCTGCTGGCTGAAGATTTCTTTGGCCGCGAGCCATTGAGCCTGCAGGACACCGCTCACTGGCAAGCGCGCCACCCGCAAGCCCCAAAACTTGAAGGGCAGAGCAGCACACAGCAAATCTGGGAATGGCGCTGCGGTGACTCGGAGCAGCGCTTCATCAGCGTCGCGCTGCGCCCAGGCATTACTCAACAATGGGAGAAAGTGCCCGGCACGCCGGTGCTGGGCCGTCAGGCTGAGCGCTGGACACAGTTGTCCCCGGAAGAGTTCATGAAATGGGTATTCGCCGGTAAAACAACCCTGCTTCAGGACAGCGAGCGCCAGGACAATGAAAAGGGCATAGCGCTGTTTCTGGAGGTGTTGCGCATCAGTGTCTGGCAGACCGCGTTGTCGCTGGACCATAAAGTCGACGAGCACAACCTGATGGCACAGGACGGCGCTACGTTCTTCAGGACGATGGAACAGTGGGCTTCGCTACGTGATCGCCCATACCATCCACTGGCCAAAGCCAAGCAAGGCTTGAACGAGCAGGAATACCAACAGTATCAGGCCGAGTTTGCCCGGCCGGTGGCGCTGAACTGGGTCGCCGTTGACAAAACCTTGCTGCAATGCGGTGACGGAGTAGGGGATTTGAACGAGTCTTTCCCTGCTCGCCACCTGCTGCCAGAGAATCTGCAAGCTGTCCTTGAGCAGGAACTGCAACAGCGCGGCATTGCCGACAGTCACGTTGCGCTGCCGGTTCATCCTTGGCAATTCGAGCATGTTCTGCAGGTCCAGCTGGGCGATGCCTTCGCCAGGGGCGATTGTCAACGTCTGGCCTTCAACGAGGCCGCGGTATACGCCACCTCATCGCTGCGTTCGATGACACCGTGCCTCGACAGCCCCGATTACCTCAAATTGCCCATGGCGATCTATTCGCTCGGCGCGTCCCGCTACCTGCCAGCGGTGAAAATGATCAACGGCGGGCTGAGTGAAAAACTGTTGCGCCAGGTTGTCGACAAGGATGAAACCCTGAGTCGCTCGCTGCACCTGTGCGACGAACGCAAATGGTGGGCGTTCATGCCCCCCCAAGCCACTCTGTTCGACGAAGGCCCCCGGCATCTTTCGGCCATGGTGCGAGGCTATCCGGCAGCCTTGCTCGACGATCCGGAATGCCGCCTGCTGCCGATGGCGGCGCTGGGTACACCGTTGCCAGGCAGCAATCGGCATTTCTTCGATGAGTGGATGGACTATCGCGACCTGCCGCGCAATCAGGCTTCGGTACTGACACTTTTCCGCGAGCTGAGCCACAGTTTCTTCGACATCAACCTGCGCATGTTCCGCCTGGGCATGCTCGGCGAGGTGCATGGCCAGAACGCAGTCATAGTCTGGAAAGCCGGTCAGGCACAAGGGCTGTTGTTGCGCGACCACGACTCGTTGCGTATTTTCGTGCCCTGGCTTGAGCGTAACGGCATGCGCGACCCGGAATATCGAATCAAGAAAGGCCATGCCAATACGCTTTATCATGACCGTCCTGAAGACCTGTTGTTCTGGCTGCAGACACTGGGCATTCAGGTAAACGTGCGGGCAATCATGGATACTCTGGCCCAGGTGTATGAGGTACCGGTAAAAGCGCTGTGGACGGTATTGCGCGATGTTTTGGATAATCTCATTACAACCATCGAATTTGACGACGAGGCGCGTGCCATGATCAGGCATCAACTGTTCGAAGCCCCCAACTGGCCGCAAAAACTCCTGCTTACACCCATGATTGAGCGCGCAGGCGGACCGGGCAGCATGCCGTTCGGCAAGGGCGAGGTGGTCAACCCGTTCCATAGGTTGCGCCGTGCAACCTGACCAACATTTGCATCCTTCGCGGCGCACGGTATTGCGCCTGTCATTGGGGTTACTGGCGCTGCCCGGCATTGCCTGGGCAGAGCCATTGCGCGCAACGCCACCAAGAGTCGTCACCTTGTTTCAGGGGGCGTCCGACAGCGCCGTGGCCCTGGGCGTGACGCCGTGCGGCGTGGTGGATTCCTGGAGCGAAAAACCGATGTACCGCTACCTGCGCCCGGCGCTGGCGGCGGTACCGCATGTGGGCCTGGAAACCCAGCCTAGCCTTGAAGATATCGTGCTGCTCAAACCCGATCTTATCGTCGCATCACGCTTTCGCCATCAACGCATCGCGCCGTTGCTCGAGCAGATCAGCCCCGTGCTGATGCTGGAAGAGGTGTTCGAGTTCAAGCGCACGCTGGCGATGATGGGCGCTGCCATGCTGCGTCAACAGCAAGCCATGGACCTGCTTGGCCAATGGCAACAGCGTGTGACGGCGTTGCGCAGTCGGTTGCAGGAGAAATTCGCCGGGCGCTGGCCGATCACCGTGTCGGTGCTCGACATTCGTGAAGATCATATCCGCAGCTATCTGCCCGCCAGCTTTGCAGGTTCGGTGCTGACCGAACTGGGCTTCGCCTGGACGCCCACTGCCCGCGAAGCAACGGGCGTTTCCCTTAAACTCAGCAGCAAAGAGAGTTTGCCTGTGGTCGATGCCGACCTGTTTTTCATTTTTCAGCGCGCGGACAGCAAAGCCGCGCAGCAAAACTACGACAAGCTGGTCCGACACCCGTTCTGGCAACAGTTGCGCGCGGCGCAGGACGGCCAGGTATGGCGCGTGGATGCCGTTGCCTGGAGCCTGTCCGGTGGCATTCTGGGTGCCAACCGCATGCTCGATGAAATCGCTCGCGTGGCCATGGCGGATAGTCCCTCATGACCGCTGCGGTAAAACTGGGTCTGGGACTGTTGGTGTTGATAGCGTGCATGGGATTGAGCCTGGCAACCGGAGCCACCTGGATATCGCCCTCTGCGATTGTCCGAAGTGTGTGGCAGCCTGATGCGCTTAGCGCTATCGAGCATGTGCTGCTCGATACGCGCCTGACGCGAACCCTGATGGCCGTCGCCGTGGGTTCCAGTCTGGCGGTTGCTGGCGCGCTGATGCAGGCACTGACGCGCAACCCGCTGGCCTCGCCCGGTTTGTTCGGCATCAATGCCGGGGCGACGTTTTCGATCATTGCCTGTTCGTCGTTGTTTGCGCTTTCGTCCATGAGCCAGTGGCTGTGGTGCGCGTTCATTGGCGCGGCGGTAGCAGGGACTATTGTCTGGATAATCGGCAACCGCGGGCAGGGCAGTCTCAACCCATTGCGAATTGTGTTGGCCGGTGCGGCGATCACCGCGCTGTTTACCGCGTTCAGTCAAGCATTGCTGGTGGTCAATCAGGACGGCCTGGACACCGTATTGTTCTGGCTGGCCGGTTCCTTGTCGGAACGCGATCTGACCACCGCCGCGCCATTACTGGTATGCGTGGTTGTGGCACTGGCCGGGTCACTGGTGCTGGCCGGGCAGGTCAACGTGCTCAATACCGGCGAAGCCATCGCAACCGCATTGGGCCAGCGTACAGGCTTGATTCGCCTGCTGATGAGCATCGTGATCATTGCCCTGGCGGGCAGTGCTGTAGCGTTGGCCGGGAGCATTGGTTTCATCGGGCTGCTGGTGCCACACATGGTGCGCAAGACACTGTCCATCGATCATCGCTGGCTGCTGCCCGGCTGCGCGTTGCTGGGCGCAACGCTGTTGCTGCTGGCCGATACGCTGGCGCGGGTGGTGATTGTGCCTCAGGAAGTCCCGGTGGGCGTGATGACCGCACTGTTCGGCGCGCCGTTCTTTATTGCGCTGGTTCGCCGGGGGGCACGTTATGGATAGGCATCTGACCCTGCGCTACCGCGGTTTTTCCAGGCAGTTCAGCCTGACTGCATTGATACGTCTGTTGATCGGCGCAACGCTGACATTGCTGATCGCTCTGGGCTCGCTGGCCGTGGGCAAAATCAACCTGTCGCCCGCGACCCTTTTGAATGTTTTTACCGGTCAGGCGGATGCAATTCTGGTTTTCATCGTCGAACAACTGCGCATGCCCCGACTGGTGCTGGCAGCACTCGTCGGCGCGGCGCTTGCGGTGTCCGGGCTGATCCTGCAAAGCATCATCCGCAATCCGCTGGCTTCACCGGACCTGTTGGGTATCACCAGCGGTGCCAGTGCGGCAGCAGTGTTATATCTGTCATTCTTCTCGGTTGCTTTGGGGGCGCAATTTCTGCCCTTGGCGGCGATCTCTGGTGCAGGCCTTGCCGCACTGGTCATCTATCTGCTGGCGTGGAATCAGGGCGCTTCACCATTGCGCATGGTGTTGATCGGAGTAGGGGTGTCGGCCCTGCTGGCAGCGGTGACGACGTTCGTTCTGGTGTTCAGCCCGCTGACCACTACCTTGTCGGCTTATGTCTGGCTGACCGGGAGCGTGTATGGTGCCAGTTGGCCGGAGCCCCGCGCCCTGGCGGGCTGGCTGGCACTGACTTTACCGCTGCTGGTGCTGCTCGCCCGCCAGGTGCGCATGCAGCAGCTCGATGATGATCTGGCTCAGGGCATCGGTGTGCGCGTGCAATGGCTGCGCGCCGGGTTGCTGCTGGTGAGTGTTGCGCTTGCAGGTCTGGCGGTTGCGTGGGGCGGGGCAATTGCCTTTGTCGGCCTTATTGCACCACACATTGCCAAACGTCTGATGCCACCGGGGTTTACCGGACAGGCGCTGATGGCGGCGCTGATCGGTGCCAACCTGGTAATGCTCGCCGATCTGGCTGGCCGCACGCTGTTCCTGCCACTGGACCTGCCTGCAGGGATTTTTGTCGCGGTGCTGGGCACACCGTTTTTTCTCTATTTATTGATCAACCAGCGGCATTAAGGAATTACGGATGGCGTCAATCGCAACCCACGACCTGACCCTGAGTTACCAACGGCAGGTGATCATCGACAGCCTTGATCTGCAGTTGCCCGCGGGCGAGGTAAGCGTGCTGATCGGCAGTAACGGTTGCGGCAAAAGCACCTTGCTCAAATCCCTGGCGCGTCTGCTCAAGCCGCAGCAGGGCACTGTGGTGCTCAACGGTGCCGATATCCACCAGAAATCCACTGCTACAGTCGCGCGCGAACTGGCGATTCTGCCGCAAATGCCAAGCGCCCCGGAAGGCATCAGCGTACGTCAGCTGGTGGCACTGGGCCGTTATCCCTATCAGAACTGGATGCAGCAGTGGTCCGTTCAGGATGAAGCCATGGTCGAACGGGCGCTGGCGCAGACCGGTATGCAGGAACTGGCCGAGCGGCCCGTTGATGCGCTGTCAGGCGGCCAGCGTCAGCGCGCGTGGATCGCCATGACGCTGGCCCAGGATACCGACATCGTATTGCTGGATGAGCCGACGACCTTTCTCGATCTGGCTCATCAGATCGAAGTGCTGGACTTGTTACGCGACCTCAATCGCCAGGAAGGCAAGACCATCGTCATGGTCCTGCATGATCTGAACCTGGCTTGCCGTTATGCCGATCACATGGTCGCCGTCCACGAGCGCACCGCCTTTGCCCAGGGACGTCCGGCCGACATCCTTAGTGAAGCACTGGTCAAGCAGGTCTTCGGCCTCAATTGCCGGATCATTGCCGACCCGTTCTTTGGTACGCCGCTGTGCATTCCCTTTGGCCGGGAACTGCCGCAATGAGCCTGGCACAGGCTTTCAGCGAACCCGAATGGGCACTACTGTCCGGGGCGTTGCGCCTTAAACACGCAGTTGACCGCGATACCCGCTCGTTGCCAGCCCGTGCTTTGCTTGACGACGAGGTGTGCGAACAATTGCTTGCAGCATTGGGGCCGATCATCGGCTCTCCGACGCAGGCGATCACCGCGTCACTGCTGGCCAAGCGCTTTTCCTTCCTGAGCACCGGTGCCTGCCTGTACGCCATGTCGGTCTACGACAAGGGCTTGATCCTGTCGCTGGACAACAGCGTGATCGAATACGCACACGATGACGGCCTGTGGACCTCTTCAATGTCCTTGGACGACGTAACACCTGTGGGTTATGAACCGGGCACTCGCGAGGCGTGGCGGGAGGTAATTGTCGGCACCTTGTTCCGCGACCTGCTGCAGCCTCTGTGGGAAACCTTCAACCGTATCACTGGCATTTCCCGGCGCATCCTTTGGGAAAACACCGCCGTACGCGTTTATTCGCTGTACGACAAACGCATGGAAAAAGTTGAAGACTCGGCGATTCGACAGCGCTGTGATGCGGATTTCGACTGGCTGCTGAATCAGGCCGACCCGGCACTGTTCGGCCTGAACTACAACCCGTTGAAACACTTCCGGCGCCCACCGGTTTTGCTCGAAGCCGAAGGCAAAAGCATCCGTTTTCGGCGCACCTGCTGCTTCTATTACGACGCCAGCAACCCCGTCGAGTATTGCTCGACCTGCCCGTTATTGAGGCCAAAAAAATGTCGATGAACAAGCACATTGCACACCGTCAGCAACAACTCAGTGACGCCGTGATAGAGCAATACCGGGGCATTGCCGCCTCCACCATCGGCCACCTGACTGACAGCGGTTATCTGCCAGGGATCAGACCACTGTTCGACGGCGTGCGACTGGTCGGCAACGTGGTTACAGTCAAAGTACAGCTGCCCGACGGCAGCATCCTGCGCGATGCATTGCTTAACAGCCTGCCTGGCGACGTGCTGGTCATTGAATGCGTCGGTGACGATCATTGCGCCTGCTGGGGCGAGCTGCGCACCCTGGCCGCGCTCATCAAAGGCCTGGCCGGCGTAGTCATATCAGGTGCTGTTACCGACGTCGCCGCCTTACGCGAACATCGTCTGCCGGTATTCAGCCGAGGTATCAGTGCGGTGACCACGCGAAGTCTGGGGGAACGTGGCGAACTCAATGGGCAGATTAATATCGGTGGGGTTGTTGTTAATCCGGGAGACATTGCCATTGGCGATGACGACGGAGTGTTCATCCTGAGTGCGCAGCAGGCGAGTGAGTTGTTGCCTGGGTTGCTGGCCAAGGAACAAACGGACCATGACAAACGGGAGGAGTTTTTGCGACGACTGGACAGGGATGAAGCACCTGCTGCCGGTTAGCACATTAATCCAGCAGAGACGCATTCTTGAGTAGATCAAACAGCCCTTCAGGTACAAGCGCAGATTCACTGGTAAAACTGGAAGCAGAATGCCACGCGGCCTTGAAAGTTGCCCCGTCGCTTTCAAGGCCAGCCAGCCAGGGCTTCTCATAGATTTCTGCGTCGTCAAATCTTGCATCGTAGACCTGCACGATCTCGTGCCCTGGCTTGCCCGCGTAGGTAAAAATGCTCTCCAACGTGCCAATCAACCGAACGTTGCTGATCGAAAAGCCCAGTTCTTCATACACTTCCCGGACCACGGCATCGATACTCCGTTCGCCAAATTCTATGCCTCCGCCAAGAGGGCGAAAAAGCGTTTGCTTTGCAACGACGTCGTGGAATTCGTTGACCAGTATTTTTCCCTGGTGGTGAAAAACGCAAAGAACGAGGGCACGAATGCGCGGTTCTGACATGAATAAATCTCCTTTCCAGCGTTCTGCATGAGTCACACACAGACGTTATCAAGTTGTTGTTCAGCCATTATTCAGGTGAATAGCTGACCGACAGCTACCTTACAATTTAATTCCGTGCAAACTTACAATTAATTGTCATGTATTAACCGTTATCGTACGACCAGACAGGCAATCTGGATCCTAATCATATTTCGGAATTTACATCAGGATTTTCCGACGTTTAGTTGACCAGCGCGCTAAAGATTTCGATTCGATGACCGATGAAGGTGGCAAGCCCAAACTGTCCCGGATAGCCGCAATGTTTAACTCTCAGTTGAAAAAAACCAACAAGGCATTGGAGCGCCGCCTCGCCATGCTTGAACAAGCAGGGCAAATTCTGAATCTGGAGACAGTTGCCGTCGTTCTGGACGGGGCGGGCAAAGTGCAGTCAGTCAATGCCTTGTTCGAGACAGAACTGAGCTATGCACAAGCCGAGATTGCCGGGCGCGGTCTCTCTGAGTTGAGCCCGCCAGAGCTGAGCGCTGATGTTCACCAGAAGCGTGCTCTGGCTGCTATTCGGGATGGCAAACATTTCAGCGGCACGTTGCGCCTGGTCAGCAAAACAGGGGCCAGGGTGTGGCTGAGAACTGTGGTTGTCCCCTTTAAAAACGAAACCGGCGGTGTGGAGCAGATCACGCTGTACTCAAGCGTTTTGACACGCACCATCGAAGCCTCTCGCGAGAACGAAGCCCTCGTGAACGCACTGCAACGGTCAACCGCCGTTATCGACTTCACCCTCGATGGAATAGTCATCGCAGCTAATGACAACTTTCTGAAAGCAATGGGCTACGAGTTGCATCAGATAAAGGGAAAACATCACAAGATTTTTTGTTTGCCTGAAGAGTCCGCCTCGGACGCCTACACGCTGTTTTGGGAAAGGCTGCGTCAGGGTGAATTTATCGTTGACCGTTTCCGGCGCGTCGACAAGTCCGGTCGTGATGTATGGCTGGAAGCGTCCTATAACCCGATTACCGACGCCAATGGCAAGCTCTATAAAATCGCCAAGTTTGCAACGGTCATTACTGAACAGGTTGAGCGTGAGAAAGCTGTCGCTGAAGCGTCGGAGATGGCCTATCAAACATCTATCGATACCGACGGCAGTGCCCAGCAAGGCCGAAAAGTCATCAAGGACACCTTGCAGATGCTGGGCCAGCTGACGATTTCGATGGAAGAGGCCACGCGGGGCATCGAGGCACTGGACTCTCAAAGTCAGGTCATTGGAACGATCATAAAAACCATCAGTGGAATCGCCGAGCAAACCAATTTGCTCGCACTGAACGCAGCTATTGAAGCCGCGAGGGCGGGCGAACAGGGCAGGGGGTTCGCGGTGGTAGCCGATGAGGTACGTCAGTTGGCCTCCCGCACGACCAAAGCGGCAGAAGAAATCATAAACGTCGTGAAGACCAATCAGAGCCTTGCTTCAGATGCCGTGGGCGTGATTGTGCGCAGTACCGAGCAGGCTTCCGAGGCGCTGGTGCTGGCTAACGATGCAGATCGTGTCATCCAGGAGATCCAGCAAGGCGCCAACACAGTAGTTCGAGCCGTCAGTCGGTTTGTCGATCAGCGCTCGAGTTAGTTGCAAACGGCGGAACACTACCGAGCCCGGTGGTGTTCCCGGTCATCATCCTGGCAAGGGGCAATAGGGCGTAGCGAATGCCGACTAGTGTGAAGTCTGGCGACCGCTGAACTGCCTGCAGTCGTACACCTGTCGTCATTTGAGCGTAGCGTTCATGTCATTCATTCGCAGTCCGCACATGGTTCGTAAATACCTTTACACCCTGCTGTGGTTTTATCTGTTTTCTATTTTTTTGGTGGCCATCGCGTGGGAATTCAAGCTTGAGTCCTTCGCCATGTACGCCATGAACTTACCGTATGATCAAGACTTTGAAGATGCCGAGCGCTGGCGTTTTGTATTAACGTCGACCGGGTTTGCAGTGCTGTCGATGGTCGTACCGTTCATTCTTTTGAAGCGCCTGATGCAACGCTTGCAAGACAGCAAATCCAGCCGTTCTATCAGCCTATTGTCAATCTTCCGAAGCAACGCCTCGCGGGCTTCGAACTATTGGCGCGATGGCTGCACCCCGAGCGTGGAACTATCATGCCGCTTGACTTCATACCCGTGGCAGAACAGTTGGGGCTAATCAAGCAACTCACTGAAAGTCTCCTGCTTCAGGCCTTCGATCTGGCGCGTGACTGGCCCAGCGACTTTACGCTGTCCATAAACGTCACTTCATTGATGATCGAAAGTGTCGATTTTCCCGACTGGTTGGCCCACGTGGCCAGTGAAGGTCAATTTCCACTGAGTCGGCTGGAAGTGGAAGTGACGGAAAATGCCCTTGTGGCCAATATCGACAGTGCACGCCTGAACCTGGAGCGTTTGCGCGCTATGGGTGTGAGCGTAGCGCTGGACGATTTCGGTACGGGCTATTCGGGGCTTTACCGCCTGACCAAACTGGCCATCGACAAAATCAAGATCGACCGGTCTTTCTTTGACACCTCACTGGATAACCAAAATGAGATGGTCAAAGCCATCCTCGCTCTGGGAAAAAGCCTGCGCATGAAAATCACCGCCGAAGGAGTGGAGCACGAGGAACTTGCAGACTGGTTAGCCTCCCACGAGTGCGATTTCGCTCAGGGTTACTTGTTCGGACGGCCCTTGCCTTTGGCCCAGGTGACAGCGCTGCTGGCAATGGCCGAGCCCGAAGTGCCGATAAGGGCGCGCGCCAGTGCCGGGTAGCACGAACGTCGGGCGCACAGGATGTGGCGCGCCACTAATTGCAAGCTATGGTGCACGCCGAAGCGTAATCCGGGTCAACTCCGAAGGCTGGCCAAGACGAATGGCAAACCCGGGCCAGAGTGCGGTGCCGTTGTTGACGTACAGCTGCATCCCGCCGACATCATAAAGCCCCGACACAAATCCCCCGTTGGCCAGGGCCAGCAGGCGGTGAAGACCGAAGATCATTCCGCCGTGGGTATGGCCGGAAAGTTGTAAAGTTACCCCTTTAGCCGCGGTTTCTCGCGCGTTTCTCGGTTGATGGTCGAGCAGGATGATCGGTGTGTCTTTTGCGATGCCTGCTATGGCTTTTTCAACGTCTGGCGCGGGGAAGCCGGTTTTTGGTGCGGTCACATCGGTGACGCCAGCAAGAGCGATCCGTGCGCCGTCGCGCTCGATCAGAGTGTGGCTGTTGGCGAGTGGCACCATCCCCAGCGAGACAAAGTGCTGCATCCACGTCTGGTTGTCGAAAAAGTATTCATGATTCCCGGGTATGACATACACGCCGTCAGGCGCCCGTAAATCGCGCAACGCTTCGACATCCTGCTTTCGGTTGTTGAGTGAGCCATCAATCAGGTCGCCGGTGATGACGATCAGATTCACTCCCAGCGCATTCGACTGCTGCACCACCGCCTGCGTCCATGGTGCGTCAAACAGGCGACTGATGTGCATGTCGGTCAGTTGCAATACTTTGTAGCCCTCGAACTGCACAGGAAGGTTTTTGATCGCGATCTGGACGTCTTTCACAGGCGGCACGCGCACGGCCTGCTGGACGCCGATTGCCGCCAGTACCAAGGCTGCCACACCGATGACGTAGCGCAGATTTGCCGGAATGGTCAGTGTTTTCCGGCGCAGCAGCATCGTCAGCGACGTTGCGATATCGACGATGATTTGCAACACCGCAAGCAACAGGATCGCGCCAAACGCCCAATTGAACAGCATCACGACGGTGCGTGGAAATTCCGGCGAAAACACGCTCCCGGAGGAAAGCCGGCAATACAGATGATATTGCGAGGCTAGAACAAGCAGCAGAGCAACTGCAATTCTGGTTGATAGCGCCCACGGCATTGGCCATAAGAACCTGGCGATAACGTACAGGCAGGGCAGGCTGAACATAACGTGAAACATCAAAGCGCTCCTTTAGTCATCCGCCGATAGTAACGGCTCGCCTCTCGATGCGTCGACCGGTGGGCTCCGAATCAGTTGACAGGGGCTTTTACTCACTTGACTCATAAGCGGATGAAGCAACGCCCGATACTGGAAACGTGGTTGGTGCCGCTTTCGGCTGCGGGCCCGGCCTTGCTCGCGATCCTCCCTTCATGGAGCGGGTTTTCAGTACCTGGAGCGTTGACTGAGAATGCCGGAATGGCAGGAAATGGCATCCATAAATAAACGTATGGATGCATTAAGCATCCTAATCGCAAAAAGCCATCTCTTAATTGACTACAAGGGCTTCCCCATTGAGCACAAGCCCAATAGTTGCTGTTTGACTCAGCTGCATATGCCGGATCGACGTAAGAAGGTGAAGGACTGCGGTACTACAAACGGTCATCTTGAGCTGATCGCTCGGACCCTGATGAAAGACGCACGTGAGGGCCTCGTTCGCTAACCGGGACTGAATTTCCCATACGATTTTTCAGGTATCCCCCACGCAGGTCCAACCCGCTTCACATCAACGACGGCAGTGCACATTGATCCTTTTATCCGCTCATGATCCTCGCCCTAACGCCTTACAAGGTGATCAGTCATGACCTCTGGTGTTTACGCGCCCGTTGGTTCTGCCTGTTCAGGCTTGAACGTGTCGCCGTAATGCAGAACGGCCCAGGCCATCCTCGCATTCTTGGCGGCAATCGCCACGGCCGCACGCCAGTAACCCCGTCGCTCTATGAGGTTGCGGATCCAGCGACTGAGAGGGTCTTGCTTATCGCCCAGGTTGGCCATGACAGATCGAGCTCCAAGCACCAGTAGACTGCGTAAATAGGCATCCCCGGCTTTGGTGATACTCCCCAGGCGCTGCTTGCCGCCGCTACTGTATTGGCCTGGCGTCAAACCGAGCCAGGCAGCCACTTGGCGTCCGTTTCTGAAGTCGTGCCCATCTCCAATACTGGCCACTAAAGCACTTGCAGTGGTCGAGCCAACCCCACGCAATTGCAGCAGCCTACGGCTACGATCATCTTCGCGAGCGATCTGATTGATGGCTCGATCAAGTTCCACCAGCCGATCCTCGATATGGCTGGTGTGCTCCAACAGTTCACTCATGCACCGTCTTGCCCAGCCAGGCAAGGTGTCCAGACAGGGACCAATCTCTTTTCTCAATCGCTCTGGGCTTTGTGGCAGGACCACGCCGAATTCAGAAAGTAATCCGCGCAGTCGGTTGTACGTAGAGGTGCGTTCTTCGATGAATCCCTGGCGGGTTCGATGAAGGCAAAGAGTGGCCTGCTGATGCTCGTCTTTAACAGGGACAAACCGCATGCTGGGTCGGGTCACTGCCTCACAGATCGCGGCCGCATCTGCGGCATCGTTCTTGCCGCGCTTACCCGACATTCGATAAGGCGAAACGAGTTTAGGAGCCATCAACTTGACCGTATGGCCGTGCTCGGCGAACACCCTCGCCCAATGATGAGCGCCTGAGCAAGCCTCCATACCAATCAAGCACGGGGGCAACTGGGCGATCAATGGCACCAGTTGATCCCGCGCAACCTTGGGCTTCACCAAGGTGGCTTTACCAGCCTCATCGATGCCGTGAACGGCGAATACGGCCTTGGCTAGATCGATTCCCACGGTAATAATTGGCATGGACTTCCCCTCCTGTGGTTTTGATGCAGGTTTGACACTTCATCATGGCACTTCGATGCCGATTCGCGACTTTCGCCGCGCCCTTGGGACGGGGAAGTCCCTTTCATTCGCTAAGGTCGGCACTCATGGTTAATGGCTGCAACGCTATTCAACGTAGAGTTCGCCGCCATGCTCAAATTCTCATCTCGTTTAAACGCTGTTTTCGGAGCCCTGACCGGGTTGGCTTTGCTGATCGGCGCAAACGCCGCGATGGCGGACCAGACGTTACGTTTAGCCCATGCCTCCAGCTCCAGCAGCCTTATCAATCAGGCGATGACGCGATTCGCCGCCCAGGTCAGTGCGCAAACCAACGGTGAGTTGAAAGTGCAGCTCTACCCGGACGGCCAACTGGGTGATGAAGCGCCTATTGTCGATTCGGTCGGCGCAGGAGCCATCGACATTGGCCTGGGCGGCTCGACCGACGGCATCGATCCGCGCCTGAATGCGCTGTCGCTACCATTTTTGTTCGAAGATTCGGTCGCCGTGCATGCCTACCTCGATAGCGAGGCCGGCAAGAAATTCCTCAGCATGGGCCAGGATCATGGCTTCGTCATGCTCTCGGCGCTGGACTCTGGCTTTCGTCAGTTCGCCAACAGCAAACACCCGATACTTCAGCCCGCAGACCTCAGCGGCCTGAAAATACGTACGCCGCCCAACCCCGTGATCCTGGCAACCATCAAGCAACTGGGCGGGCTGGGACAGTCGATTCCGTTCGGCGAGGTGTATACCTCGCTGCAATCGGGTGTAGTCGACGGTGTGGAGCCCGAGCTGCGCGATTTTTACGACCAGAAATGGTACGAGGTCGCCAAATATGTCTCGCTCTCGAACTACGTGTGGTCGGCTAACTTCTGGTTCATCAACAAGGACAAGTACGAAAGCCTGAGCACAACTGACCGGGCAGCTCTCGACAAGGCGGTGGTAGACACCACAGCCTGGTATCGCTCGCAGCTGGAAGCGGTGTACAGCAAGATTCAGCAGGAAATGCAGGGCAAGGGCGTGAAGTTCAATGACGTCAACCCGCGTCCATTCCGCGAGCTGAGCAACCCGGTGTATGCCCAGTTCGGCAAGGTCTGGGGCGAAGACTTCGTCAGCCAGCTGCGACACGACGCGCAAGGCGAGTGACGCCATGTCTATCAGCCCGCATCCCGACCAACCGCCCAGCAGTCTGGCTGAACGCTGCCTTGCTGTATTCGGCTCGCTGATGTTCGCCGTGACCTTTCTGTCCATTCTGGCAGGCGTTTTCTCGCGTTACCTGAATCTGCATGGCTTCGAATGGTCGTTCGAGATCGCCACGATCGGGTTTATCTGGGTGACATTTATTGGCACCGTGATCGCTGAAATCAGGCACGAAAACGTGCGATTCCAGGGCCTGGTGGGCATGCTGCCAAGGTCTTTGCAAAAGGCCCTGGATGCCTTTGCCAGTGTGGCCCTGCTGGGTATCAGCGCTTGGCTGCTGAGCAGCGGTGTTGCGTTCATTTCACGCACCGGCTGGATGCCAACCCCAGTGCTGCGCTGGCCCGCCGGGCTGAGTTCACTGGCGTTGATCAGCGCCGCCGCGATGCTTGCGCTACTGGCTGTGGTTCGTCTGACACGCCTGATTCGCAACGGAGTACGCCCATGACCGTGCTGATCCTTTTTCTGGCGTTTTTCTGTTTGCTGATGGCTGGCCTGCCAGTTGTCTGGGCGATGGCCGGTGGCAGTATCGCGGCCCTGCTGTGGGGTGATCTGCACATGCCGCTGGCCTGGATTGCCCAGCAAACGCTGCGCGGTGCCGACTCGTCGACCCTGGCCTCGATACCGTTGTTTCTGCTGGCCGGAGAGCTGATGAACCGTGGCGGTCTGACGCTGCGCATCATGCGTGTTGCAGAGCACTGCTTCGGGCGTTTGCGGGGCGGACTGGGGCTGGTGAATGTCGCCACTGCGTTCGTCTATGGCGGTCTGACCGGATCAGCCACCGCCGATACTGGCACCGTTGCCAAGGTCATGATTCCGGTGATGGAGGCGCGTGGCTACCCACGTGCCTTCGCCGCTGCTGTTACAGCAGCCTCTGGAACGCTGGGCATTATCGTACCGCCGAGCGTCATCCTGATCATGTTCGGCGTGTTGACCAACACGTCTATCGGTGGTCTGTTCATGGCCGGCGTTATCCCTGGCCTGATGCTCGCCGCAGTCTTCATGATGACCGCTTACATAGTCGGGGTTCGCGAGGGCTTTCCAAAAGCTGAAGGCAAGATGGACTGGGGCCTGTTCCTGCGGGACACCGGTGGCGCGCTGCCTGCGTTGCTGATGCCGTTCATGGTGCTCGGGTCGATAGTGACCGGCTTTGCCACGGCCACTGAAGCGGCGTCGCTGTCAGTACTCTATGCGCTGTTCGTCGGCACCATTGTCTATCGACAACTGGGCTGGCGCGATCTATTCCCGGCCGTGACCGAAGCGGTGACCACCACCGGCTCGGTAATGATCATCATGGCTGTGGCCATGCCGTTTGGCTGGATCCTGACCTTCGAACTGGTGCCCCATACAGTGGCCACCTGGATTGTCGGCCTGCATACCGGCCCGCTGGTCACCATATTGCTGGTGATTCTGGTACTCAAAGTGGTCGGTTTCTGGCTGGACCTTGGCCCGGCAATGATCATTCTGGCGCCGATTCTGGTCCCCGTGGCCAAGGCTGCGGGCTTCGAGCCCTATCAGATCGGCCTTATCTTCACCATGACCCTGGGTTGGGGACTTTTCACTCCGCCTATCGGCACCAACATCTTTGTGGTGTGCAACGTAGGACGTATTGATATCGGTGCCGTATCACGACGATTGATACCGTTCTGGATCGCCACCGCGTTTGCCATCGCCTTGCTCGTGTTTTTCCCGAATCTGACCCAATGGTTGCCCCGCGTCATGGGCTATTGATACCTCCCATTTCCTGAGAATAAAGATGAAACATTTGATCGGTGGAATTTCCAGCGGCGGCCGCGCTTTGCCCGAAATCGACGGCCAGGCTTTCAATGTCGCACGCTCCAATGGGCCATGGCTGTGGGACAGCAAGGGTGTGCGCTACGTGGATACCGCAATGGGTTTTGGTGCAACCATGCTGGGCCATGCTCAGATGGAGGTCATGGCAGCGGCCAGTGCAGCAATGCTCAACGGCCCGATGCCTTCCTTTGCCCACGCGGACGAGGAGGCCGCTGCTGCCGCATTGGCGACATTCACCGGCGATCTCAGCCAGGTGATCTTCCTCAACACCGGCAGCGAAGCCGTGCACCTGGCCTGCCGCACCGCGCGCGTGGCAACGGGTCGCCAGCGCATTGTAAAGTTCGCTGCCGGCTATGACGGCTGGTACGACTCGGTAGCCTTTGGCAATGCGGGGCAGGCCTCGGCCTTGATGAGCGGCACAACCCGGCCTGAACGTGATGGCATGCTGCTGTTGCGCTACAACGATTTTGAGGATGCCGAACAACTGTTTCGCGATTACAGCGACATCGCAGCCCTGGTGGTGGAACCCGTGTTGGCCAACGCAGGCTGCATCGAGCCTGCGCCGGGCTATTTAAAGCACCTCAGCGATCTGGCTCACCGCAATGGCGCACTGGTTATCCTGGATGAAGTGTTGATGGGGTTGCGCCTGTGTCCAGGGCTGACCGGCACGCTGCTGGGTGCCGAGCCTGATCTGGCCACGGTCGGCAAGGCGATCGGCAGTGGTATTCCGGTCGCCGCTCTGGTTGGCAAACCCGAATACATGCGTCTTTTCGAGCAGGGAAAAATCGTACGCGCCGGCACCTACAGTGGAGCGCCGCCAGCGTGCGCTGCAGTACTAGCGACCCTCAAGCAACTGGCGACCGCCAACTATGCCGCACTGCTGACACGCGGTGACCAGCTGCGCGCCCAACTGGTCGCAGCCTTTGCCAGCAAAGGCATGGCCGTGAGCAGTACGGGTTACGGGTCAGTGTTCACGTTATGGCCCTCGGCGACGCCACCCAGAACCTACGCCGACGCGGCGCATGTGGCCGACAGCGAGTGGACGCTTGCGCTGCACAAAGCGCTGCGCCGTGAACGGGTCATGAGCATGCCGTTTGCCTTTGGCCGAACTTATCTGACCTTTGCGCATCAGGAAAAAGCGCTGCAAGCGGTGCTTGAAGGTTACAAGGCTGCCATCGCTTCGCTTTGAGACTCGCTTTCAGAACGGCTTTCGGCCTGAAAGCAATCACGGACGAAATGCGCCAGGCGGCGGGTGTTCAACAGGGCATGTTCGGGCACCAGCAGCTCCAGTTCGATGCTTGGCAGCCGGGGCAACTGCTCGGATTTCAGGATGCGCCAGCCAGATGGAACAACTGAAGCGGGCAATACCGTCACCGAGGTGCCCAGCCGAACCGAATGCATGACGCCCGGCAGATGAGATGAAGAACTGACCACCCGCCAGGGCGTCCCCAACATATCCAGCGCCTCAATGATCTGCGGACGCGCCCGGCAGCTTTCGGTAAATAACGACAATGGCAAAACCTTCTGTTGCTCGGGAAAATGCCCCGGCGCTGCGCACCACAACATCGGTTCGCACCTAAGTAACTCACCCTGCACCTTGGTGCCGGAGCGGGTGATGATCGCTAGGTCGATGCTACCTTCGGTAATCATGGACTCGAGGCGAGAAGAAAAATCACAGATGATTTCTACCTGCAGATGCGGATGGCGCAGGGTGAATGCCTGCATGAGCTCGCAGCCCAGCGACTCAAGATAGTCATCCGGCATGCCTATACGAACGCGAGTGGCTTCCTGCCCGCAATCGAGCGCGGCAAGCGCCTCGTCTTCGAGCATCTGGATACGCCTGGCGTAGCCGATCAGCCGTTCACCATGCTCCGTCAGCGTAACGCCACGGCGTGACCGCTCCAACAGCTTGCGCCCGACCCGGGATTCCAGCCGGCCCAGCATCAGGCTGACAGCTGCCTGGGTCTTGCCGATACGCTCACCGGCAGTGGTGAACCCGCCGCAATCGATGACAGCAACAAAAGCAGCTAGGCAATCGGTATCGAGATGGCGCATAGGGAGACCTCGGGTGAAACCTGATAAGCGAGGTCTATGCACGTTCCATTCCGTTACGGGAAGTGAAGCAACTTGAATGTCACGACCGATGCTTCTCATTCGCCTGGCTGTTGAGCTGACGCTGCATATCCCAGCAACGGTAATGATCTGTCAGCGTTTCCGTGATGGATCGATATTTGATGCCCAGATCATTCAGGCTGCGTTGGTTATCCACCACAAAGCGAATGCCGAGGTGCTTGCTCAGATAATCCTGAGTGAGTCCGAAGAAGGGACCAATCAACCTGACAATAGCGTCGGGAATGCGGTAACGCGGCAATAACCAGGGGCGTCGATGCAAACGGCGCACAATGCCAGCTATCTCCACGAAAGAAATCATATGTTGTTCAGCAAGGATATAGCGCCCCTGAGCGTCAACCTTGTTCGCTGCGATGATATGAGCTGCCGCTACATCCCTGACGTCCACGGTAGTCAGACTCAGGTCGGGCATGCCATAGAAGAAGTAACCGCGGAACATCTCATCCAGAAGAAACAGGCTTCCGGAGTCCGAGGCCGGCGTAAGAGAAGGGCCGAGAATCATGCCCGGATTGATAGTGACCAGGCTCCAGCGAGTCTGCTTCTCGCAGATCCGCCATGCTTCTTTTTCGGCCTCGACCTTGGCGTAGTGATAGGGGTTGGTTTCAAGCGTGCTGCTGGTATTGAAATAGTCTTCGGTAAGGGTCTTGTTCTTCATGTGCAAAACGTCAATGTAATCGCCAAAGATTGCCCCGACGGTGGAGGTCATGACGACACGAAGGACGCTGGGCGTTTTATCGACACTGCTCAGAACGTTCCGGGTGCCCAGCAGTGCAGGCTCAAGCATTTCCCGGCGGCCGTCCTTTATTTTTTCAGGCAGCAGAAAGGGCGACGCCACATGATGGACAACCGTGCAGTCGTGCATGGGCGCATCAAACGCGCCGTCTACAAGAAGATCTGCTTCGAACAGGTAAAGTTTGCCTGGATGTTGCTTTTGCAACGTCAGCAGAGGAAGCACTTTTGCCCTGTTGGTGAGGTTGCGCACGGTGGTATTGACGACATTGCCGCTGGCAAGCAGTTGCTGAATCAAGTGGCAGGCCACAAAACCGCCACCCCCGGTAACAAGCACTCGTTCTGTCATCACGGCCCATCTCTTGTTTGATTATTTATGGAGAGCAGAGAGCTACGATAAACAACCGGTCACAGAACGATCAGGGGTTGAGCGGACACAAAAGGGGGCGGCAGCGGACGTTTGATGATCACGTATGTTCTTGCGAGTACGCAAAAACTCAGGAGGTTGACAGGCCCTGGATGTCTTTTCGAAATTGTTGAATTTCGTATCTGGCTTCGCGGGGCGTTACCCCGGTCCAGCGTTTGAACGCCCGACGGAAATCACGAATATCGCTGAAGCCGGTTTCAGTCGCCACGTCGATCAATTTCGTTTCACGGTGACTCAGGAGTGACAATGCTCGGGTCCTGCGTAGCGAGTCGATGACGCCCTGATAGGACTGTCCCGCCTCGTCAAGACGACGCCTTAAGGTGCGTTCGCCGATATTGAGCTGTTGCGCAAAGTCATTGAGTGACGGCGGAGCGCAGAGACGCTTGCGTATTTCCCGTTGAACGGTTTCGACAAGATCTGACGTGCCTTTATCTTCCCAGTTTGCACTGTCCAGCAACTCTGCCACTTCTGCAGCCACGAAGTCATCGCGCGTCAACAATGGAATGTCCAGCCACAGGGCATCGAATTCGATCAGATTGTGAGCACCGGCAAATACCACCGGGCAGCGGAATATTTCGCTGTATCGTTGCCGGTGCGCAGGCTCTGGATATTCAAGCTCGATGCGGCTGGGGAGCATGTCATGATGCCCAGTCAGATGCCGCGCAATGGCCATCGCGCTGGCGAATGCCTCCTCCAGATAAAAACTGATCACGTCAGGGTCAAAGAACTGCGGCACCATGTAGGTCAGGCAGCGACCTTCATGAAGCTCCATTCGATGGCGGAGCAGGGCACCGGCATGCTTCTGGTAACGGATGGCCAGGTCCAGCGCCTCACCCAGCGTGGGACTGGCCTGCATACCCAGCCCGACAATGCCCCATGACACTGCTGTCTGGCGCTCGCCGACCGACAGACCCAAGCCGTCATCACCCAGCACCGTGATTGTTCGGCGTACCAGCAGGTTGCTTTGCCGATGCGACAGAAGATAGCCGGGCTTTTTCAGGTCATCAGGGGCAAAACCCAGGCCACGGCATAACCACTCGGCATCGACGCCACGTTCGGTCGCGTACTGCAGGAGCATGCGCGATACCTGCGGCGGAGCCGAGGCTTCAGAGAACAGTGGGTCAGCAATGAGCTTCATGTTGATCCGGACCTTTTACAGACAGGTTTTATTGTTTTATCGAATCACAGCATGCCTGAAAAAACAGCCGAAACACCCCTCGAATCGTTAAATTAATCATTGATCCGACCCGCCAGCCGAACAAGTCCGTTACCACCCCCTTTTACGTCCATTGGCCCCCTGCATGCTCCGCGCCTCCTTGGCTAAATTAGGGTTCTCGCTGTTGAACCCGAGGAATACAAAGTGAGCCACGAGAACAACAAGATCCACGATTGCGCCGACGCGGTGTGCATTATCGGAAGCGGCCCGGGCGGGCTGTGTATGGCGAGGGCGCTCAAGCGTCAGGGCCTCGATTACGAGCAGTTCGAGCGACACGGCGAAGTGGGAGGCGTATGGGATATCAATAACCCCGGAACCCCGATGTACCAATCGGCGCACTTTATCTCCTCTCGCGATCAGTCAGGGTTTATCGACTATCCCATGCCCGCGCACTTTCCCGATTACCCGAGCAATCGACAGATTTTCGAGTACGTTCGCTCTTTTGCGGTGGCGTTCGATCTGTACGACAGGATCCGTTTCAACACCGCAGTCAAAGACGTTGAAAAAGAACAGGATGGACGCTGGCTAGTCACGCTGGCCAGCGGTGAACGACGCCGCTATCGCGCGGTAGTGTGTGCCACCGGCTGTAACTGGGACCCTAACATGCCTGAAGTGAAAGGTCAGTTTGAGGGCACCGTTCGGCACTCGGTAACGTACAAGAACCCCGACGAATTCAAGGGCAAGCGGGTGATGGTCATCGGTGCGGATAACTCCGGTGCCGATATTGCCTGCGATGCGGCCAAACATGCCGATAAAGCCTTTATCAGCATGCGTCGCGGCTACCACCTCATTCCCAAGCACCTGTTCGGGATGCCGGTTGATGAGTTCGGTGAAAAGGGACCGCAACTGCCGATGTGGCTGGCTCGCCCGGTTTTCCAGACCATTTTACGGGTCATAAATGGTGATACCCGGCGCTTTGGTTTGCCCAGGCCGGACCACAAGCTCTTTGAAAGCCACCCGTTGCTCAATACCCAGTTGCTGCACTACCTGCAGCACGGCGATATTCAGGTAAAGCCGGACGTGTCCCACTACGAGGGTCAGCACGTGGTGTTCAAAGACGGCACGCGTGAGCCACTCGATCTGGTGCTGTATGCCACCGGGTATAAATGGAGCTGCCCCTATGCCGCGAAGTATTTCGAGTGGCAGGGCGGTCGGCCCCGGTTGTACCTGTCTATTTTCAGTCGTGAGCATCACAACCTGTTCGGCATCGGGTACGTCGAGACGAACTCGAGCGCCTATAAGCTGTTTGATAGCGAGGCGCATGCTGTCGCTTGTTACTTGCGTGACCAATTGCATCAGAAAACCCAGGCCAGTCATTTCGATCAGTTGATTGCTACGGACGACCCGGATCTTTCCGGGGGAATCAAGTTCGTCAAATCCCAACGCCACGAGGTGTACCTGGAGGCGCATGCGCTCAAGAAATACCTGCGCAAGCTGTTTCACAGCCAAGGCTGGCCTGCGGTCGAAGAGGGTTATTACAAAAGCCTGCGTAAAGGCACTGGCTATATTCCTGCGCCACTGCAACAGAAGGTCGCCATTCAGGAGACGTGCTTATGAAAACGGTGGTCCTGATTACCGGCGCGGCCGGCGGCATTGGCCAGGCGATCTGCGCCCAGCTGATCCGCAGGGGCATGCAACTGATACTGGCAGACATCGACGAAAAGCAGCTGCGCGTGTTGGCGGAAAGCCTCGGCGAAGATGCTTTTCCCTATGTAGTTGATCTGACCAACCAGGAAAGCCTGGCAGGCTTGATGACCTACATAGAGTCAGAGTTTGGCCGACTTGACGTGTTGATCAACAATGCAGCCATTGCAGTAGTCGAAGCGTTTGATACACGCTCGGTGGAAAGCATCAGTCGAGAGCTCAACATCAATCTCGTCGCACCGCTGATCCTGACTCGTCTGGCCATTCCATTGCTCAAGCGCTCGAACGACGCCCGGGTCATATCCACTGTTTCATTGGGGGGCGTATTTCCCACGCCCGAATCACCGATCTACTGCGCCAGCAAGTTCGGCCTGCGCGGCGCAATGCTCTCGATCGGACTGGATCTGGCCGAGAAGGGCATCAAGGTCGGTTCCATCCTGCCAACCGCGACAGACACCCAAATGCTGCGCAAGGAAGCGATCGAAGGCGGCAACGCTTTACAGTTCATTGCACCGCCACAATCGCCGGACGACGTCGCACGTCAGGTGTTACTCATGCTCGACAAGCCTTGCCTGGAAAGGACACCGAAACCGAGCGAATCCTTGGCATCCAGTCTGGCTATGCTGTTCCCCAACCTGTTGCCGCGCACCACCCGGTTGCTGCAAAAGCGCGGTGAGAAAGGCATGAAGAAGTACATCGAGTCGCTCGGCGAGCGCGGTCTGGCGCATCGGGTGGAGGGGATTTGGCGTTTGAAGTAGCAGCCGTCTGCGCTGCGGACAACACAGAGCGTTTCAGGGCTAAGGGCTTGCGGACATCGTTCGTCAAGGGGCGATGACAGTTGATCGAGCCAGACGGACTGTTGCGTGGAGCTCATTGAAAAGCGGTGCGCTAGCCTGGAACGCGCTGATGGAGGTGTGCAAAGTCAAACCGGGCGAGCTGGTCCTTTGTCTCGGAACCGGCGGGGTGGCGCTGGCCGCTTTGAAGCTCGCCAGGCTCCACGGCGCGCGCGTGGCAATTACCTCGTCAAGTGACGAAAAACTGGACATCGCCCGCCAGCTGGGCGCGGACATTACCATCAATTACCGAACACACCCTGACTGGGCTGCGCAAGTCATGGCGCTCACCAATAACACCGGTGCGGACGTCATCCTAGAAACCGGAGGCCAGGACACCCTGGGGCAATCAATCGCAGCCGCTGCCGTCAACGGACGTATCGCGGTCATTGGCGTGACCCCGGAGAAGCACTCTCCGATTCCCGATTACCTGTCCCTCATCCTGAAAAATGTAACCATCAGGGGCATTGCCAATGGTAGCCGCGCGATGTTTGTCGACCTCATACGCGCAATCGAGGCAAATGGGGTTGAAACCGTTGTTGCCAGGACGTTCAAATTCGCTGATGCCCCCCAAGCCTACGCTTATTTTGCTGCGGCAAAGCATATAGGAAAGGTATTGATCGAGTTTGAGCGCAACTGAGGGCAGGGCACAGGATCATCCGGAAAATGGCAAAAGGCTTACACGATCTGGAGTGGATCCACTCTGTACGGCGCCACGGCGAAGGAGCAATCTACACCCATCAACTGCAAGCGCAGGAAGCGCTTCACAGGTCACGGATGATCACCATTGCCGGGATGGCTACCGACAGGATGTCGGAATGGTATTGATGGAAAAAACAACCCGCTTCGGCGGGTTTTTTTATGCGCGCAAGTAATGGGCGCGCCTGCAAACGTAATCGGCGCTGGCGGCAACGGTTTTACGGATGACGTGAAGGTGAAGGGCCTATGCAGACGCATACCCAAAGGCGGAAAAGGTGTCGTGTCGGGCGGGTGATCGCAAGGCGGCGCTGACCGTCGATTGGCGGTGGTCGTCATTGGCGGGCTATCGGCATCGACCGTACTAAGCCTGTTGGTAGTGCCCGTTATTTTACTTATATCGATGATGGCCACGAGACACTAAAAAGATGGTTTCGCAGACCTCGATAAAACAGTCCTCGATAAAACAGTGTAATCCGCTATCGTCGCAGGCTCGGTGACTCGGGCTAACGCCTGATAATACCTGGCACGCCGACACGTTTTCCTACCTGGGTTCTGCTTGGCAAACCCTGCGTAGCGGTGCCCGTTTTCACGAGCATTCGCAAAGCTGCTCCCGCCTCACTACAATCCCGGCAGACAAAGCAATCCAAAGGTGTACATTGGAATTCACACGGGACAAATTCAACGGGATCATTGTCGAACCAGCTTCACTGCCAAATGACCCGCAAGCGTTGCGTGACGCTGTCGACGCGCTGGTTACCCTCATCGAAAACGAGCGCCTGGCGCTGGCATGGGTCACACTGCCTATAAGCAGTGCCCAGAGCATTCCGATCTTCACGGCTGCCGGGTTCTCCTTCCATAGCTGTCTGACCGATCGACTGACCCTGGTGCGCTGCCCATTTGAGCAGGCATTCGTCCCGTTCATACCTACCCATACTGTAGGGGCGGGTGCCATCGTGATTAACGACGCAGGGGAACTCCTTGTCGTGAAGGAGCGAGGCACCCAAGGGTTCAAGCTGCCGGGAGCGCATGTAGACAACGCCGAACGAATTCAGGATTCGATCGAGCGTGAGGTGCTGGAGGAAACCGGGATCGAATCGAAGTGCGAATCCATCGTGGCGTTTACCACCAGACATCCCTACCAATTTGGCAAATCGAATATTCACTTCATCTGCCGAATGACGGCCCTGACGCAGCGTATCAACATCCTGGACACTGCCGAAATCGAAGACGCTAGATGGGTAGCATTGCCAGCCTACCTGGCAGACGACAGCAATAGCCTGTCCAACCGGCAGTTGCTCAAAGATGTCGCGTTCAGCCGAGGTCTTGTCGCCACCGAGTACTCCGCCAACATCGGACCGCATAAAAAACAGGAGATTTTCACGACAACTGGCTGATCAACAGGCAACGCTGTCTTTAGGTGCATGGCAAAACATTCGGATTGAATGCGTTCTGGAATGTAGCGCGGGAGTCTGAGTAGGACTTGAGCACTGAATGCAGTGCTACTGATCAGATTTGAAATATCTTGAAACATTCGTGTCACATGACGAGTCAATGGAATAACCCTCTTCAAGGTTTTCCGATGAAAACGCCTCGTCCCGACACACGCCTCAAATCCCTCATCAACCTGCGCAATCTGAAAATGGCGCGGTCTGCGCACGCGTTCGTTCGAGGCAATACCGCGCAGTTCTATGAGTGGCTTCACAGTCAGTCGGGCAGGCGTCTGCCCAGCGGTCCGCCGGTCTGGATATGCGGAGACTGCCATGCCGGCAATCTGGGGCCCACTGGGGATTCGAACGGCCGCATCGACATGCATATCCGCGACCTCGATCAAGCCGTCATCGGTAATCCGGCCCATGACCTGGTGAGGCTGGGGCTGTCGTTGGCGACAGCTGCTCGTGGCTCGGATCTACCCGGAGTGACCACGGCAAGAATGCTGGAAGAGATGATGCAGGGCTACGAAGAGGCTTTTATTGGCAACGACGATGAAGAGCCGGATCGTCCTGCGCAAGTGAAAGCGGGGATGCGTAGCGCGGTACAACGCACATGGAAGCATCTGGCAAAGGAGCGTTTCGAAGGTACGCAACCGACCATTCCGCTGGGCAAACATTTCTGGCAGCTGTCACGTGCGGAACGCGATGCAATCAAGGCGCTTTGTGAGACGCCGGAGATTCATGCGTTGGTGACATCGCTAAAAGGCAGGTCACAGGATGACCGAGTGCGTTTACTCGACTCCGCCTACTGGGTAAAAGGCTGCAGCTCTCTGGGGCTGCTTCGCTACGCGGTGCTGATGGGTGTTGGCGATGAAGAAGATGAAGAGTTCTGCCTGCTCGACGTCAAGGAAGCCGTCGCCGCGGCGGCCCCACGTACTGCGAGGGCGCGCATGCCCAGAGACAATGGCAAACGGGTAGTGGAGGGCGCCCGGAACCTATCGCCCGGTCTGGGTAGCCGAATGGTTGCCGTGCGAATGCTGGATCATTCGTTCTTCATTCGTGAGCTACTTCCTCAGGACATGAAGCTGGAACTTGATGAGCTCACTGAGCAGGAGGCCATGCAGGCCGCAGCGTATCTCGCCAAAGTTGTGGGTAAAGCCCACGCCAGACAGATGGATCTGGCCACACGTGCGGCGTGGATCAGGGACCTGCAAACCAATCGATCCGATACCCTGGACGCCCCCTCCTGGCTATGGTCGAGCGTCGTTCAACTGGTCGGTAGTCACGAGCAGGGCTACCTTGAGCATTGCCGCCTTTACGCGCTGTAGCGGTTTCGCCGCAGAGCCAATAGACGGCAAAGCCGGGACGGTTATCTATTGTGGCGCAGAATGGAAAAGTTCAGCGCCGCTGCCACCGAGAGCCATACCAGATAGGGAAACAAAATCAGCCCTGTAATGATGTCCAGTCGCAAGGCCATTACGATCATTGTGGCGACAACAATCCACAGCAAAGCAAGAATCACCATCGCAGCGACAATGCGGTTCGCACCAAAAAATACCGGTGTCCACAAAGTATTCAGTGCAATCTGAGCAGCCCACAGGGCAAGCACGATCTGGCTGCCAGGGAGCAGAGTCAGGCGATACCCTGCCCAGGCGAGGAGCAGGTAGATCACGGTCCACACTACCGGAAATGCCCAGTTTGGTGGGGTGAAGCTCGGTTTCTGAAGGGATTCGTACCAGGCTCCTGGCTTGAAGATGATGCCGGTTGCTGCGGCGGCGCTGCAGGCTAGAAGGAAGATCAAAAAGGTCATGGCTTTTCCTGGGTTGAAACGCTGTAGGGCGTCAGATGAGTGGCAATCTCAAGCTTGGACGCCTGTGCGCTGGAAAGGTCCGATCTTTTGAGTGGCGAGGCGAGGCCAGCGAAGCCGATTGAAACAGTCAATGGAGACTGTCAGAAATTTTGTGTTCGGGCATAACATGTAGCTAGAGGTGCATGTATGCCGACCAAAAAGAAGTCCGCCAATGCAACAGCGAGGGAGTTGCCCTCGATTCCCCAAGAGCTGATCGAGCAGTTTGTTAAAGGCCCGATGAGCGCCGAAGCCATTCAAGACGCGTCCATGGCGTTCAAGAAGGCTCTGATCGAGCGTGCGCTAGGCGCCGAGCTGGGTCACCACCTTGGTTATCCTCAGGGCGCGGAGCGCCCTGAGGAGTCGACCAATCAGCGCAATGGCAAAAGCAGCAAGACGGTTCTGACCGACGACGGGCCGCTTCGCCTGGATATCCCCAGAGACCGCGATGGTAGCTTCGCCCCGATCCTGATTCCCAAGCACGAACGCCGTTTTACAGGCTTCGACGACAAGATAATTGCCATGTACGCCCGGGGCATGACGGTGCGTGAGATCCGCGCTTTTCTATCTGAGCAGTATGGAACTGACGTGTCCCATGACTTCATCAGCTCAGTCACCGATGCGGTCATGGAAGAGGTGGGCGCTTGGCAGCAACGACCCTTGGAACCGATGTATCCGGTGATCTTCTTCGATGCGTTACGGGTCAAAATCCGGGACGAGGGGTTAGTGTGCAACAAGGCTATTTATCTGGCGCTGGGGGTATTACCTGATGGCACGCGCGACATTCTGGGTATATGGATCGAGAGCACCGAGGGTGCCAAGTTTTGGATGAAGGTGTTCAACGACCTCAAGACTCGTGGCGTTGAAGATGTTCTGATCGCCGTCACGGATGGCCTCAAAGGAATACCGGAGGCGTTGGGGGCGGTTTTTCCTGCCACGACGCTGCAAACCTGCATCGTGCATCTGATCCGCAACAGCTTGGACTATGCCGCTTGGGATAAACGTCGGGCACTGGCCAAAGCACTCAAGCCGATCTACCAGGCGATCAATGCCGATGTGGCTGAGCAAGAGCTTAACGCCTTTGAAGCGGGCCCCTGGGGCAAGCAGTATCCGACTGTAGTTGCTGCATGGCGTCGCGCCTGGGATCGGGTTATACCGTTTTTTGTTTTTCCGGCGGGCATTCGCAAAGTGGTTTACACGACCAATGCCATCGAGAGCATCAATGCCCAGTTACGCAAGATCATCAAGACTCGAGGGCACTTCCCGACCGATGAGGCTGCGACGAAACTGATATGGCTTGGGTTGCGCAACATCACCGCCAACTGGGGTCATGCGGCACACGACTGGAAAGTGGCAATGAATCAATTTGCGATCCTGTACGGAGACCGATTTACCAGACCGAGCTGGTAAAACAAGGGCCTGCCTGACGGCAGGCCCTAACCAGCCCGAACACAAAAAAACTGATACTCCCGTCAATGCCCTGCTGCGCTGGCCGAGCCGGTACTTTTGGTCAATAAGCCGCGACCACTCCATCCTTCCTTGGATCGGTCCCGCCCACATAGCCATGCGCCGTGCGCTGGATAATCTGCGCACCGCCAAAGGCAAATACGCCGCTCGGCTCTTCGACATCGATGTCGTGACCCTTTGCACGCAGTGCGCTGACCACATCAGGGTCAAACGCACGCTCCACCGCGACTTTCAAGCCGGTTTCGATCCTCCAGCGCGGCGCATCGGCAGCGGCTTGCGGGTTTTGCTTGTAGCGCAGGATGCGCATCATCATCTGCAAGTGGCCCTGCGCCTGCATCGGGCCGCCCATCAACCCGAATGACATAAGCGGTGTACCGTCTGAGTTCATGACAAAGCCAGGGATGATGGTGTGAAACGGACGCTTGCGCGGCGCAACGTAATTGACGTGCTGCGGGTCCAGAGAAAAGCCTGCGCCACGGTTCTGCATGCTGATGCCGGTGCCGGGTACAACGACGCCCGAGCCGAAGCCCATGTAGTTGGACTGGATGAACGAGATCATCATGCCGCTTTCATCCGCCGCTGACAGGTACACCGTGCCGCCCGGTTTTGGCGAGCCATGCCCGGGATTGGCGGCCTGATCAGTGACCAGTCCCGCGCGCTCCATCAGGTAGGCCTTACTCAGTAAATCCTCTGAAGGGACGCGCATGTGCTCGCTATCGGCCACATGTTCGTCGAGGTCGGCGAGGGCCATTTTCATCGCCTCCAGCACCGGGTGAACCGTCTCAAGGCTGTCCACCGGGTGCTCGCCGACGCCCAGCGCTTCAAGCATGGTCAGGCCGGCAAGAGTAGCAATGCCCTGGCCATTTGGTGGGAGCTCGTGAACCACAGCGCCCGCGTATGGCACCGACAGCGTATCGATCCAGTCCACGGTGTGCGTCGCCAGATCGTCGAGACTCATCACGCTGCCATTGGCGTTGGCATGGGCGATAATCGCCTGTGCCAGTTCGCCGCGATAGAATGCTTCGCCTTTGGTCCGGGCGATCAGTTCCAGCGTGCGAGCGTGGTCCTTGAGCTGGATTTTTTCTCCGGCCAAGGGGGCTTTGCCACCCGGCATGAAGCATTCGGCAAAGCCCGGTTGATCCTTGAGCAGGTGCGAGCCGCGTTTCCACAGCTCGGCGATAATCGGCGTTACCTGATAACCATCGCGGGCATAGCCAATCGCCGGTTCAGCCAGGGTAGCGAAGGGCAGCTTGCCGTAACGCTCGGACAGCGCCACCCAGGCCGACACTGCCCCCGGCACGCTGACCGCAGGCCAGCCGCGTTGCGGCATCTGACTATGGCCTTCGAAATATTCAGGTGTCCAGGCTTGTGGCGCGCGGCCGGAAGCGTTCAAACCTTGCAGCGTGCTGCCGTCCCAGACGATGGCGAAGGCGTCGCTGCCAATCCCGCAACCAGTGGGCTCGACCACGGTCAGCACCATGGCTGCTGCGATAGCGGCGTCGACCGCATTACCGCCACGGCGCAGCATGTCCAGCCCGGCCTGAGCGGCCAATGGCTGAGAGCAGGCGACCATGTTGTTGCCCATTACCGGCGAGCGCGCCGAAGCGTAAGGTTGGCTGTAATCCAGATCATCGAACATAAGCGTTTCTCTTGGCAGAAGACGAAAGGTTTAGCCCTTGGGGTCCAGCGCATCGCGCAGGCCGTCACCCAGCAGGTTGAAACACAGGACCGTGATGTAAATCGCCACACCTGGCGCGATCGACATCCACGGAGCCTGCTCCATGAAATTCTTCGCTGTATTGAGCATCGAGCCCCACGATGGCGAAGGCGGTTGCTGGCCCAGGCCAAGGAACGACAGGCTGGCTTCGGCCAGAATTGCCGAGGCGATGGTCAGCGTTGCCTGTACCACCAGCGGCGACATCACGTTGGGCAGCACGTAACGCAGGATGATCCAGCGATCCGGCAGACCGATGGCGCGGGCACCTTCCAGATAATCCTCGTGCTTGATCGACAGCACCTGGCCGCGGGTCAGGCGGGCAAAGATCGGCATGGCGGACAGGCCGATGGCAATCATCGCGTTGGTCAGGCTTGGGCCGAGAAAGGCGCCCAAAGCGATGGCCAGCACCAGAAACGGACAGGACAACAGTGCTTCCATGACCTGTGAAATAAGCATGTCCAGCTTGCCACCAAAGTACCCGGCCAGCAGGCCCAGCGGCACGCCGATGAGCATGGCGATGGCTACCGATACGCCACCGGCCAGCAGCGAGCTCCGAGCGCCATACAGCAAGCGTGAAAACAGATCGCGACCCAGTTCGTCGGTACCCAGCCAATAGATCAGCGAGGGGGCTTTGCGTACGGCGAGAAAGTTGGCCTTTAGCGGATCATGGGGCGCAATCCAGGGCACCAGAACGGCCGCGAGGACAAACAGCAACAACACTGCCGCGCCAATCACTGCGCCTTTGTTGGCCAGGAATTTTTTCAGAAAAGGCGAGCGACTGCGGGGCAGGATCGCGCTGTGCGACAGTCTGGCGATAGCGGTCATCAGGCAGTCCTCAGGCGTGGGTTGATCAGGCGATAAAGCACGTCGGCCAGCAGGTTCAAGATCAGGAAGCCAATCGCGACACACAACACCACGCCTTGCACCACGGCATAGTCACGGTTGAATACGGCGTCGACAATCATCTTGCCGAACCCCGGAATGCTGAATACCTGCTCGGTCAGCACCGCACCGCCGAGCAACTCGCCGAACAGCAATGTCGTGAGGGTGATGATCGGCATCAATGCGTTGCGCAACGCATGCTTGAGAATCACCGTGCGCGGGAACAGTCCTTTGGCACGAGCGGTGCGGACGTAGTCAGTGCGCAATACTTCCAGCATGGCGCTGCGGGTGTGACGCATGAGAATCCCCGACAGCCCGGCACCCAGTACGAAGGCTGGCAGAATCAAGGTCTTCAGGTTTTGCCCGAAATCCTCGCCCATAGGCACGAAGCCGGAGGCGGGCAGCCACTGCAGTTTCACTGCAAAGATCATGATCAGCAGAATGCCCAGCCAGAAGTGCGGAATGGAAATACCCGACAGCGCCACCACGTTGGCGCCGTAATCCACGGCGGTGCCTTTGCGCACCGCCGAAATGATCCCGGTTGGAATGCCGATCAACAGCGCAATCAGCAGGGCCAGCACGGCCAGTTCGATAGTCACCGGCAGTTTCGACGCCAGCAGCGTGGTCACCGGTTGCTCGGTGCGCAGCGATGTGCCCAGGTCGCCGGTCAATACGCTGCCGACCCAGTTGAGGTACTGCAACGGGATCGGGTCATCGAGCCGGTACTTGTCGCGCAGGTATTCCATGACCGCCGGATCGCGTTCTTCCCCGGCCATGGCCAGCACCGGGTCACCCGGCAGCAGCTTCTGCAGGGTGAAGACGAACAGCGAAACCAGAATCAGCGTCGGTATCGAGCTGAGCAGGCGTCGCAGGATGAACATCAGCATACCGGAACCTCGCAGGTGCGCCCGTCAGTCATGGCTTGAACGCGACATTGGCCAGACGAATCAGACCGTCCGGGTTAGGGACGAAACCGGTCACGTTGTTACGCATGGCAATGATTCGCGGGTCGAAATACAGGTAGGCGGTCGGTACTTCATCGGCCAACAAACGCAGCGCTTCGTTGTAAAGCGCCTGGCGTTGTGCAACGTCGTTGACCGTGCGCGCCTTGTTCAACAGCTCGTCGAGCTTGGCGTTGCAGTATTTGCCGTCGTTCTGGCCACCCTTGCAGGTCACGAACTGATGGATATCGCCATCCGGATCAGGGCGGCCCGACCAGGCGCTCATGCCGATCTGGAAATTGCCGCTCGCCTGTTCGCTGAGCATCGTCGCGTATTCAGTGGCAATCAGGTTGACCTTGAAGCCCGCTTCTTCAGCCATGGCCTGAATGATCTGCCCGACCTGTTGCGCGATAGGGTTGTTGGCCACTTTCAGGTCAACCGCCAACGGCAGTTTCACACCGGCCTGCGCCAGCAGCGCCTTGCTTTTCTCGACATCGCGGGCCGGGATCGGCAGGTCCTTGTCGTAATACGGGCTGTTTTTCGGAAACGGCTGAGCGCTAGGGGCGTACAGCCCCTCAAACACCACCTGGTTAATGGCATCGCGGTCGATAGACAGCTCAAATGCCTTGCGTACGCGCTTGTCCTTGCCGATCGGCGAGTTGGCTTTTTCCCCGTTGCCGATGTTGAACATCAGTTGCATGTAGCCCAGGCCGGGTGTGTTGTAGATCGCCAGCTTGCTGTCACCCTTGACCGTTTTCACATCGGTTGGTGCAACACGCTCGATGATGTCTAGGTCGCCGGAGCGCAGGTTGGCCAGGCGCACCGAGGTATCCGGAATCGGCAGGAACACCACTTTGTCGAAGTGATACGCCTGTTTATTCCAGTACTTGTCAAAACGCTCCAGCACGATTCGATCCTGCTGCACGCGCTGCACGAATTTGTAAGGGCCGGAGCAGACCGGGTTGGAGGCGAATTCGCCTTGCGCAGCTTTCGGCGCGAGCATCATTCCGGCGCGGTCCGAGAGTTGCGAAACCAGCGTGGCATCGGCCTGCTTGAGCTTGATGGCGACGGTTTTTGCGTCTATCACCTCGACGCTGTCCACCGAGGCCAGCTCGCTTTTGCGCAGCGAGTCGGGGAGGGTGCGGGCTCGGTCGAGGTTGAACTTCACCGAGGCGGCATCAAAAGGTTCGCCATCGTGGTACGTCACGCCTTCGCGCAACGTCATGGTCAGGGTTTTACCGTCTTCGCTCCAGTTCCAGGCGGTGGCCAGTTGCGGCGAGTAGGTCAGGTCCGGGTTGACGTCCACCAGTTTGTCGCACAGCGCGGTGTAGACCAGGCGGCCGGAGTAGGTGCGCGAACGATGCGGATCAAGCACGTCGGGATCGTCCTGAATGCCGATGCGCAACGTCGATTCGGCAAAGGCAGCGTTGGCGGCCAGCAATAACAATGTTCCTGTCACGACGCGTGCGATTTTCATGGCTGGCTCTCCACTGCAAGGGATTGATGATGCTTGAACAGATTCAGGCGCTGGGTGTAGGCAGCGCTGGGTGTCGGAAGGATCAGCGTGGCGCTGCCTGCGTTGGCGATTTCACGCCAGAAGTGGCAAGCCACCTGACGTTCGGCCTCGACTGTTTCCATCACCGGCACAGCTTCCTTGCACAGCGCACGGGCATGCGGGCATCGGGTATGAAAACGGCAGCCCGAAGGCGGGCGGCTGGGGCTGGGCATATCGCCGCCGAGCAAGGGACGCGGCTGGCGCAGGTCCGGGTGGCTGACTGGCACAGCGGCCATCAACGCCTGGGTGTAAGGGTGATACAATTTAACATAATATACATTATGCGTACCTATGGAATTCACCTCGGGCATCGTTGCGCTGATCAATTGATCGTGCGCGGCGTGCGGCTGCTGTCAGCAACCACGGTGAAGCTGGCGCCTTTCGAGGCTGGCGTTTGTACACCTGGGGTTGATGTCGACGAATGAGCAGATGAAGGATTCGGTCCAGCGGCGGCGGCTCGTCGCTCTGCACCGAGCCACTTCTCGCCACCGCCGCTGGACGATGAACCAAGACAAACAACGGTACGCTGCTCACCAAGGTAATACAGTTCAGCCACGCAGCCGCCATGTGGAAAAATGGCATAACCGGCAGCGAGCATGTCACGGGTGGTTTGAGTGAAAGAACGGTCGCCTTTGGATAGCTCAAAAACGAATATAGTGCCGCGAGTCTCACTAGTGATACTTCCCTTAATGACTATCTCATAAGTTCCAAAAGGATCGGAAGTTACGCTAGGAAGTGGCACAACTTGCTTATTAGGTAAAATATCAGGAGCCACGTTAGGAGCTTTAGCAGGACCTTGAGGAACAGGAGCTTGAGAAACCGGCGCAACGGGCTTAGGAGTTCCCACAGAGAGCGGATTGCTAAAAGCATTAGCCCCGTTACGCCAGTAAATAGTGCCGAAAATAGCAACCAATACTCCGAGGAGAATAACAACGCGAGGCGATGCGAGCGCGTTTTTGCCCGCCATGGTGTCTCGATGTTGACCGGTTGCTGTTGAGTCGTAGAGCTGGAAGACTCGTTTGTCAATTTTTCTGAGTGCAACGATGTTTGATCCATCGGTAGGTGCCCTATTCTCTTGAGCTGAATGCATAGCCTCCTTGTAGTCTTTGGCGACAAGGAACTTAAGCCATTTACCGAGCAGCATCAGGTTAGAGTGCTGATAAGCGGCCTCAGAAGTCTGACGAATATCGGTATGAACATACTTGATATTCGGGGTAGTAAGAATAATGTCCCAGTTCCAGTGACGATGACGTGTCCAGGCATCGAGAAAGTTCATGGGACGGTCAGCAGCCTTGGCTGCATCCATACCTTCCGGGTAGTCGTAGCGCTCAACCCATTTGTCTGTCCACTTTTGAGGGAACAAGGTTTGGGCCTCATCGAAGATCATAAAGGCGTTTCGAGGCACCCAATGGAACCAAGTTCTAATTCGCTCCATACCTTCTTGGGACTCGTGATCGATGTATAGAAGATCAAAAGTATCAGGAAGATCAGGAAACAAGCTGTGGAACTTTTCACTAGACATACCCCGTATATTTGTGACGATCAATCGTCCAGCTTTGGCAGCAGGAACAGCGTCATCCCAGACAGCACCGGACGTTTTATATGATCCATTGGGACCGTGATGAATTTTGATAGCCATGTTAATTGGCTCCGGGAATAAACTTCATTGCCCAGCGAGCTGGGATAGCGGAAAAGATCATAGTCAGGCCTTGAGGTATCTTGAAAAACGCAAGTGTGGATTGGATATCGCCGGGAATACTTCCCCATGCGGACTTTACAAGCGCAACCACCCCGCTCTCTTCTGATATCTCTTTAACGACAGTGTATGCAATGTCAAGCATGATAACTTTGAACTGCAAGTACGAGTAGATAAGCGCTTTCGTTATGATAACGAGAGCATCCTTGAAGAACTGATAAATACCACTGGCCATGAAGTCCCAGATGTACTGGAAGAAAGTATTAACACTATCAAGCCATGCAGCCAACCAAGAGAAATCCATAAATCACCTATGCAAAGACAATAAATAGGGCGATAACAGCGCACATAAATAGAACTGCTTGGGCTATCCAGTCGAGAGAGCCCGAGTATTTATCAAGACAGAAACTTATACTTTTGCCGTAAACGGTAACGGGCGGTGGGCAGTAAAGACTTCCACCACCACCAAGGGAAAGATCACCAATAGGTGAAAATACACTTTTAAGCTTGTCTAAGCCGTCCTTAATCTCATCTTTAGAATCGTCGATTTTCTTCTGCCATTTTTCATCCTCACCATCTAACGAACCTTGCTCGGGGGCTTTAAGCTTGGTTGTCGAGGGGCCATCACCTTCACCACAGTCGGACGTACAAGTTCCATTACCACCGCTGCCAGTGCCAGTGCCAGAGCCGCTACCAGTACCAGAACCAGACCCAGAACCGCTACCTGATCCAGAACCGGTACCACTACCAGAGCCTGAACCAGTGCCAGAACCAGAACCACTACCTGAGCCTGAACCAGAACCGCTGCCAGAGCCTGAGCCTGAGCCAGTACCAGAGCCGGAACCCGAACCAGACCCAGAACCGTTACCAGTACCTGTACCACCGCCTGAGCCGGTATCAGAGCCGGAACCAGTACCCGTGCCAGTGCCCGAATCTGATCCAGATTCAGTGCCAGGCATAGGAGTAGTGCCAGTATTACCGCCAGAGCCACTGCCGGAATCGGCGGATGGATCAGGAGCCGGAGCTTCATAAGGATCACCTGTAATAGTTACATCAGCAGTACAGATAAAACCTGCACCAGAGCGAGAGGGAAGGCAAATAGCTACGCCAGGAATGGATGTAGCGCAACCACCGATATCAGGTGGATGGGGAGTGTCACTAGATTGCTTCCAAGGGTAGGACTTTGAGACAGCGCCTTTGGCATCAATACACTTCTGACTAGTTGATTTGCATTCACCAGTAGATTCGGAGAACTCAGTTCCTTTAGGGCAAGAGTCGCCCGTTGAAGAAACAAAAGTGCCGGGATAGCCTGTACCACCATCAGAATAAACAACAGTGCCGTTACATTGATAGGAGGGAAAGCCGTTTTGATAACCGTTAAAATATACACCATCAACTGACTTAGAAGAGAAGCTACCGGGATATGAACTTATAAAGGCTTGACAAGCTGAATAAGCGCTAGAGTAAGGAAAACCTGAACCTAAACCATAAGCGCGAGTTTCAGCGTGAGAAGAAAATGATAAAAAAAACAAAGGAAGAAAGATAATATAAATAAGAGAGCGCATGGTAAATCCATTGTAAAAAAAGCCCTCAATAGTTTGAGGGCTGAAGTTCATAGATATTCAGCGCACCGGATACCTGAAACCAGTGCGCTGGCCATAAGAACACCGACCAGCGCAGACCAGATCAAGGTTGGTTAGACCTTACGGACGAGTGCGATGATGACACCGACAACAGCCAGGGCGCAGACAACGGCAACAACGGAGCCGCCGACGCTCTCACCGCCAGTCTGAGCAACTGCAAGGGCTGCCTGAGCATCAGTAACGGCGTCAGCGAAAGCTGCTGTGCCAGCGAGGGCAACAACAGCACCGGTGATGCCAACAACGGAGCGGCGGAACGAAGGTACGGAACGGAACTTCTGGATTGCTTGTTTCATTGTGTTAACTCCTGCGGATTTTCCGCACTTGGGAAATGATGATTCCAGCTGCAAAACCTACTACGAACAAACCGATTGTTCCCCAGAAAAACTGGAGGTATATCTCGGTGTCAAACCCACCGGTAATAAGCAGTTCTAACTGAGCCTGCTGTTCAGGTGATACAACATAAGTTTCCGACCAAGTCTGAGAGTCGCACGAAGTCACACCCTCTGACGAAGTGGAAAAGCGACTGCATACTAAAACTGACTGGGTCGGCACTTATTAACCCGCCTTATTCATTGCAGCAGAAAGAGGCGGAATATTCTTACGGCGACCTTGACGAGGATCACAGGTGAACTCAAGACGGCCATCACGAACATCGGCAATGACATCGCACTCATAAGTACCGGGCTGAGGAACTTCGGACGGAGTGGAGGCATAGAAGTCAGTCTTCTGAGGATAAGGAATATGTGGCAAGTGAACGAATGCCTGAAACATCGTGTACGGTTTTTGAGACTTGGCAGCAACGCCAGAACGCTGAATGCCTGTTACTTCGATAAGCAATGTCATGGACATGGTAAAGCCCCTTACAGTGTAGGCAGCCGAGAACTTAGGCTCGGGTTGCGATATGCCCAGCTGGGCGGAATAAGATTTGGTGCACGGCGAAACGTGAGGAACTGACGCTTAGCTATTTGAGACTTAACCTGCTCAGTTGATGCAGCCTGTAGAAACAGACGCATAAGCGAATTGACGAAAGCAGTGTCATCAGCGTTGCCAGAGTTAAAATTATCAAGCTCAGACTCCACGGCATAACGAAGTTGTTGATATGAGAACTTGTCCATTAGTAACCCATCCATTCAGCTACAGAAATAGTGCCTTGCCAGCTTGACTCACGATCATGAAACCAAATCTTTTCAGGTTTAACGCCCTGTTCTTTCCGAACTTCAATTACAGCAAGTGTTTCTGCTACTTGCTGGGTCAAAACAGGGTTCATGAACGCACGAACGTGACGCTGCTGTTCAAGCATGCGACGTTGTCCAGGTGAAAGCTGAATGCCTTGAAGGCTTACAGTCTTCATGCTGCAACCTGTTGAAGGTGATTTGGTCGCTGATACCATGTAGGAATAGCAAGAGAAGACTTTGTTACTTCACGACACTGACGAACAAAGACAGGCGCAAAACGGGATGTATCAGGAGCATTGCGAATATTGATGCCTATGCGATTGAGTTTCGCGGCGTGAGTGTTAACTTGTTTCTTGGAGAAATCAAGGTTAGCACCAGTCATCCACTCAAGAGCATAACTAGCGGTTGTGCGGGCAGAACGAAGATTATCGCAAATGCCCTCAGCAACAAGCTGCCCACTAATACTAACAATATCCATAGCCGTCACCTTTAGACGCTCGTCAATTTTTAAAAACTCACAATGGAGTTCGGCAAAACGCCTTTCATCAAATAAACCCCAGTAACATAGGGCCTCTCGCTGGAGGAATTCACTTTTAAGTTCTTGCTCCATTCGAACAACACCAAACTCAAAGCAGTAGTTGCGTACACGAAGAACATAAGCATATTCAGGCGAAGTTTCCCCATATAGACGCTTGATCTTAGGGAGAATGTTTTGATCCATCTCAAAAGCTTTGTCGTAAGCCTTTCGATATTGAAGACGACCACCCTGGCCGTTGCCCTTGGGAGTCCAAGAGACTGTGCGGCCGTTAGGGTAAAGAAAACCAATAGAATGACCAATACGCTGGCTAGATACGCCTCGCAAGTAAGCAAGAACATTACCCTCGCCGAGAGAAACATTAGTCGTTAAATCGATTCGTTCAATCTTGGCCCCATCGGCGACGCGATCACCAGATTTAGAGCCTGACGCTCCCTGACGGATATCAACGCGAGTGCAACGGGTGAAAGGCGGAAGCCCGTATTCGCGCAGTAACGAATTGTAAACAGAGATACATTGTTCAACTGAGGTGAAACCAAAGAGATTATCAAGGCGACCTACTCTGCTGGGGTTGCCCTCAACACGAACTTTTCGACCCTGAACATGAATCGTTACGGATGTCGAATGGCTGGCCTTGTGCTTAAAGCGAGGCTGGCGAGTGCTGAGGACTTCGTTAGTGTTGGCATCGATAGTGAGCGTGAAAACGTCACAGACGACCCGCAGATCGTGGTCGTGCTCCTGTGAAACTGTCAGCCAGTCGATGATCATCACAAATCCTGTCAATACCGAAATCTTGTGATAAAGGCTACGATATCTCGGATTATGGAGTCAAACGATATTTCGGTAGTCCAACACTCCTATTCCGATACTGGATGGGCAGACAGGAGATAGATTCACATGGGAAATTACGACATGTCAGGCATACCAATGAGCATCGGCGAAAATCTGAAAGCAAAGCGAGAGACCGCAGGGCTATCGCAAAAAGCCTTGGCGGGTCTGATAGATACAGCGGTTAATACGTACATAGGGTGGGAACACGACAAAAATCCGCCGCCAGCAGACAAGGTTGCAGCAATAGCAAGGTGCCTAGGATGCTCAACTGATGAACTGATATTTGAGAGGTCAGAACGCAGTGTTTCAGAAGATATGAGAGCTCTTTTCCGACGGATGGAGCAGCTACCTGAGAACATGCAAAGCCAGGCACGCGCGGTGATAAGAGGTCTGGTTCTGAGCCTCGAGGAAGAAGCAGCAAGGCAGGAAAACGATGTGGCGTAGGATCGGAAATTGTGGAAAACCACAATAAAGTGGGGGTGTAACAAACCGATTGTTCCCCAGAAAAACTGGAGGTATATCTCGGTGTCAAACCCACCGGTAATAAGCAGTTCTAACTGAGCCTGCTGTTCAGGTGATACAACATAAGTTTCCGACCAAGTCTGAGAGTCGCACGAAGTCACACCCTCTGACGAAGTGGAAAAGCGACTGCATACTAAAACTGACTGGGTCGGCACTTATTAACCCGCCTTATTCATTGCAGCAGAAAGAGGCGGAATATTCTTACGGCGACCTTGACGAGGATCACAGGTGAACTCAAGACGGCCATCACGAACATCGGCAATGACATCGCACTCATAAGTACCGGGCTGAGGAACTTCGGACGGAGTGGAGGCATAGAAGTCAGTCTTCTGAGGATAAGGAATATGTGGCAAGTGAACGAATGCCTGAAACATCGTGTACGGTTTTTGAGACTTGGCAGCAACGCCAGAACGCTGAATGCCTGTTACTTCGATAAGCAATGTCATGGACATGGTAAAGCCCCTTACAGTGTAGGCAGCCGAGAACTTAGGCTCGGGTTGCGATATGCCCAGCTGGGCGGAATAAGATTTGGTGCACGGCGAAACGTGAGGAACTGACGCTTAGCTATTTGAGACTTAACCTGCTCAGTTGATGCAGCCTGTAGAAACAGACGCATAAGCGAATTGACGAAAGCAGTGTCATCAGCGTTGCCAGAGTTAAAATTATCAAGCTCAGACTCCACGGCATAACGAAGTTGTTGATATGAGAACTTGTCCATTAGTAACCCATCCATTCAGCTACAGAAATAGTGCCTTGCCAGCTTGACTCACGATCATGAAACCAAATCTTTTCAGGTTTAACGCCCTGTTCTTTCCGAACTTCAATTACAGCAAGTGTTTCTGCTACTTGCTGGGTCAAAACAGGGTTCATGAACGCACGAACGTGACGCTGCTGTTCAAGCATGCGACGTTGTCCAGGTGAAAGCTGAATGCCTTGAAGGCTTACAGTCTTCATGCTGCAACCTGTTGAAGGTGATTTGGTCGCTGATACCATGTAGGAATAGCAAGAGAAGACTTTGTTACTTCACGACACTGACGAACAAAGACAGGCGCAAAACGGGATGTATCAGGAGCATTGCGAATATTGATGCCTATGCGATTGAGTTTCGCGGCGTGAGTGTTAACTTGTTTCTTGGAGAAATCAAGGTTAGCACCAGTCATCCACTCAAGAGCATAACTAGCGGTTGTGCGGGCAGAACGAAGATTATCGCAAATGCCCTCAGCAACAAGCTGCCCACTAATACTAACAATATCCATAGCCGTCACCTTTAGACGCTCGTCAATTTTTAAAAACTCACAATGGAGTTCGGCAAAACGCCTTTCATCAAATAAACCCCAGTAACATAGGGCCTCTCGCTGGAGGAATTCACTTTTAAGTTCTTGCTCCATTCGAACAACACCAAACTCAAAGCAGTAGTTGCGTACACGAAGAACATAAGCATATTCAGGCGAAGTTTCCCCATATAGACGCTTGATCTTAGGGAGAATGTTTTGATCCATCTCAAAAGCTTTGTCGTAAGCCTTTCGATATTGAAGACGACCACCCTGGCCGTTGCCCTTGGGAGTCCAAGAGACTGTGCGGCCGTTAGGGTAAAGAAAACCAATAGAATGACCAATACGCTGGCTAGATACGCCTCGCAAGTAAGCAAGAACATTACCCTCGCCGAGAGAAACATTAGTCGTTAAATCGATTCGTTCAATCTTGGCCCCATCGGCGACGCGATCACCAGATTTAGAGCCTGACGCTCCCTGACGGATATCAACGCGAGTGCAACGGGTGAAAGGCGGAAGCCCGTATTCGCGCAGTAACGAATTGTAAACAGAGATACATTGTTCAACTGAGGTGAAACCAAAGAGATTATCAAGGCGACCTACTCTGCTGGGGTTGCCCTCAACACGAACTTTTCGACCCTGAACATGAATCGTTACGGATGTCGAATGGCTGGCCTTGTGCTTAAAGCGAGGCTGGCGAGTGCTGAGGACTTCGTTAGTGTTGGCATCGATAGTGAGCGTGAAAACGTCACAGACGACCCGCAGATCGTGGTCGTGCTCCTGTGAAACTGTCAGCCAGTCGATGATCATCACAAATCCTGTCAATACCGAAATCTTGTGATAAAGGCTACGATATCTCGGATTATGGAGTCAAACGATATTTCGGTAGTCCAACACTCCTATTCCGATACTGGATGGGCAGACAGGAGATAGATTCACATGGGAAATTACGACATGTCAGGCATACCAATGAGCATCGGCGAAAATCTGAAAGCAAAGCGAGAGACCGCAGGGCTATCGCAAAAAGCCTTGGCGGGTCTGATAGATACAGCGGTTAATACGTACATAGGGTGGGAACACGACAAAAATCCGCCGCCAGCAGACAAGGTTGCAGCAATAGCAAGGTGCCTAGGATGCTCAACTGATGAACTGATATTTGAGAGGTCAGAACGCAGTGTTTCAGAAGATATGAGAGCTCTTTTCCGACGGATGGAGCAGCTACCTGAGAACATGCAAAGCCAGGCACGCGCGGTGATAAGAGGTCTGGTTCTGAGCCTCGAGGAAGAAGCAGCAAGGCAGGAAAACGATGTGGCGTAGGATCGGAAATTGTGGAAAACCACAATAAAGTGGGGGTGTAACAGCACCCCCACCCGGCTGGCTCAAAATCGCAGGAGGCGTGATGCACTGGATATTGGCAATAGCGATGACAGGATCAAGCACAGCAAGCGTCATGAGGCCGTACAGCACCGAGGCAGAGTGCAGGAAAGCACTGGAAGAGTTTTTCAGTAGGCAACACGGAAAAATGGAGTACAACGGCAGCTGCTTTGACGAAAACGAAAAAAACGACAGGAAATTCCTGAAATTATTCAAAGGCTGATACAGAAAGAGCGCCACGCCCTGCGCCGAACTCAGCCCGGACGATAGAACTGTCCGCCCTGCCCCTACGGGCCCTACGGGGTCGTGTGCTGAATATATGCCAGGAAAACGAAGTTAGCCTGGCAGATCGATAGAAGCTCTCCGCCTTCGCTACGAACAGGGGCTCGCCCCTGAAGCCCCGAGGTGCTGCAAGGAAATTGCCTCCGGGACCCGACAACCGACTGTGCTGTGCGATTTGGGTCCGTTGCGGTAAAGCTGGGTGATCATGGCGCGAAGTGATCTTGCGGAGGGCCTGAGAGCGTCACACGCGATCAGGAGAGGTGGTGCCACGCATAATTGACGTTATGGGTAAATCGATCGCCGGGGGCTGCGCAATGGTCCCGACGATCGATTCTGGCCGTTGGCCGCAAGTACCATAACGTCCACACATTATGCGTAAGCCGAGCTTGTTCGTGTGTGTTGCGGTTACACAGGAAATTACCTAGGCTCAATTGCAACGCTTCCTACCATAAGGAGCAGCTTCAGCTGTTGCGCTTATGCCTGTTATTCATTTGAAAGACATTTCCGTGCCTTCCGGACTCGTTGGTTGGTTGTTGACCGATGACCGTGGACGACCGCGCTATTGGTCAACAGTCTGGTCTGCACTGGACGGTGCCAGCTTGGCGCCGTCCACACTACGAACCCAGTTGTCCGTGATCGAACAGCTGTATCAGTCGGCCAGACGGCTGTACCAGTCTGACTGCCTTGATCGGCTGATTGCGGAACTCAAATTCGATGAGCTTGAAGCCTGTCTTGAGACGTTTTTCATCGCGGCCAAGAATCATGGCGCCCAGACTGCAGCCAACTATCATCCCAACTGGCGTGTGGCCTACGTTTTTGTCAAAAGTTGTGTTCAGCGCCTGGTGAAGAGTCATGCCGATCCCGCCATGCTTTGGCGGCTTAGCATGCGCCTGGAGCGCCTGGAGAAACTGTTTGACTCGCTGGGGATGGCGCCCGCGCCGCCAGCTGAGATTGTTCGAGCCTTGCCAAGCCCGGTACTGGATGAGTTTTACCAGATCATTGATCCGTACTCGATGAAAAATCCATTTAGAAACAGTACATTACGCTGGCGTAATTACGTATTGTGCCTACTCATGTTGCATCTTGGATTACGCCGCGGTGAAACCCTGGTGCTGCCTATGGATGCATTGAAAAGCGAAAAGCGCTTCACCCCAACTGTAGAAATCGTCAACTGGCTGAATGTCGGCGACAATCCGTATCAGCGCGATCCACGCCCGGAACAACCCAGCCTAAAAAACAACAATGCCGCCCGCCAACTGCCCGTGCCGCCAGCGTTGGCCAGCCTCATCAGGACCTTTGTCGATAATTACCGGCCCTCGACCCGGCACAGCTACTTATTTTCCTCGTTGGAAGGCAATCCACTATCATTACGCCAGGTCAATGGTATTTTTGTCACCATCACAGGTGAGCTCACCGCTGAAGCGCGCCAAACACTTCAGCAGTATCGCGGGGCCGGTCGCATTACACCGCACGACATGCGGCATACGTGTGCGACTGTCAGGCTTCATCAATTTGTAGAAAATGGTGACGACCTCGAGATGGCAATCCAGAGACTGCGAGCTTTTTTTGGCTGGGCCCGCACCTCGGATATGCCGCGACGGTACGCACGAGCTTTTTTTGAGGATCGCTTAGCCACCGTTTGGAATCATGCATTTGACGTCCATGTCAGCCATCTGCGCTCCTAAAAGGGGCAGATGAAGGAGCAGCGCATGCAGCGGAGTCAGTCGGGCTTTCTCGGTATCGCGAGACTGATAGAGGCGTTGGCTCCCCTGCCTCCCCTGCCCTCTGTAATCCGTTATTGGGATGATTTTGCAGACTGCTGGAAAACCATAAGAAATCCCACGGAAAACGTATGGTCCTTCGAGGTTAATGGTGAATTCCTAAGATTCGACTTCAGTTCCTTTGACGGAGAATTGGTACACCTAATGAAGCTGTGGCTTGCTCGTTCCGTTTCTGAATTGGCATGCGCAACCGTTAAGATATATTTCCAGGCGCTGCAAAGGCTCGATAAATGCCTTATATATACGACGTTAGAACTCTCACTAATCCCAACCCTAAGTATCGATGATAAGTGGCGTCGTGAAATAGTTACAGCGTGTAACAATCATCAGCTAAGCGCGCTCAAGTCGTTGCTATTATTTTGTTGCGGTCAATCCTTGGGGCTTCTGAGCAACGATTCCAGACCTCGAATTGCATCACTTCCTCAACACGCCGTGGACAAATACGCCGTGATGTATTTCTTGATTTGTATGAAGACCGGAAAGTTATTGATTATCTGGATTCGCTCAATGACGCCTCAAGACATGATCTGGCTTACCTCAAAACCCCTATTTTAATTAGCGTTTGTATTTTATGTATTTGCTATCAGCTCGCAATGCGTCCCAAACAGATCGCCAAACTTAAAGTCGAACATCTGAATATATTTAATTTTGAAAACTCCGTCAGTGTGCAGTTTCGATTTTTTCGAGGGAAACAACGCAAGAGCACAGCGCCTATACCGATGTTACGAAAAATAAAACGCGAGTGGGCAAATATCTTTGTAGAGTTGCATCGCCGGCGAACTACGGACCAAGCGTTCCCTCAAGCATCTGGTGCCCTTCCAGACTCCTTGTTTGGGCTGACTCCCGCAGGCGTCGTCATATCGCTAGCAAGAGTTTCCGCAGAGCTTGGGCTGGATGGACGTAGTAGCACTGATTTCAGGCACAGCGCTGCGCAGCGTATGGTGGACGCAGGCGCTACCCAGGAAGAACTTGCTGAATACATGGGGCACACTTGGTCAATGACCGGGCTAGTTTATTTTGAATCATCACCGACGCAGGCTGAGCGGGTGAATCGCGCATTGGCCATTTCCCCGATATGTAGCAAAATTGAGCGTATTGCCAGAAACCGAACGATCAGTACGGAGGACTTATCGAGCGCACTACCCGCGCACCAAATAGGAGGTATGCCACACGGAATACCCATAGCGGGAATTGGTATGTGTACGCTGGGCCAGGGGCTTTGTGCGAAAAATCCGGTATTGTCATGTTATGGCTGTGATCGTTTCCTGGCCGTCCAGAATTCTAAGATTCATGAAGAGGTTCGTGACGGTTTGCGCCCTGTTGTGCTGCAATTTTACAACGCATCAAGAGGTGAGAACTACTCCCCCGCTTATTCGCAACTGCAAGATGTCCTGGAGCGGGTGGAACATGTTATTGATGAGCTAAATGGCGCCGTTGATAATGAATAATAATTTTAGAGATTTCATTAAAAATAATAAAATGCTCGCCACTTCCAAAGGCGTCAACTGGGACATTCCCACTGGACCTGATGGGACCGTAAAAAAAGGTGAAGGATGGCCGCTGTTCCGTATGGCGGGGAATCCCCGAATCCCTTATTGGCTTGCGGACTTAGGGACCGACATAAAAAGCCTAGCGTTGATCAACGCGGAACGCAGCGCACAAGGCATGCCCCCCATCACAAGGACGATGCTGTCGAATGCGTGGCAAGACTTAATCAAAGCATGCGCTATTCATTATATTTATGTGAAAGGTGCATCCGCAGCGCATGCGAGCCAGTACATCGTGCGAACCATTCGTGTCATTGCCTCTTGTTGCGACAACGCTGAGCCGTGGGAGTTGAGCGTTGATCACATTGCGACGGCACTTAAATTCGCATCACTGTTACAGCCTTCAGGGCAGCTGGCTAGAGGAATCAGCAATTCAGTACAGCATATATTTGACTTTTATTGTTTGACTGATCGCACTCCGTTGTTGCCAGCGGTGAGCGTTAAACACCGTAACAATCGCGACGATACGTCTAACTTTCGACAGAGCCTTTCGGAGCGCAAACGCTCTGAGCGTCTTCCTGATTACAATGCATTCTGGGAACTGATTCGGATTGTTTTTACCGAAGAGCCACAGACATTTTATGACGAGTTGAGGTTTGCGCAAGCCAAAATTCTGGTGCTCTGTGGTCTGCGGATGGGCGAAACACCACTCATACCAGCCGATTGGTGCCAGGAGTTTTCTTATCTGAGTAAAAAGGGCATTCCCGCAGGCGAGTATGGTGGTATTTCCTCATCGATCGCCCTTAAATATTTTGTGGAAAAAAGAAGTATTTCGGATAAAGACGGCAAGCTCTTGTATCCAGATATTCAGCACATTCCCGAGATATTCAGAGAGATTATTACTCAGTTTCTGGGACGGGTGCTTTTGCTTACCCAACCGCTCCGCACCACTCTTAAGAAACAGTATGAATCCAATCGGATTTTTGCTGATTTTCAACCGGACGAATTGGTGGCCGCGGCGGACCTCTATCCGTGTTTGACCGGCAATCCGTTTGTTTTTGAAGATGACGAGGAAACTCGACTGATTGCGCAGTACAGAAAAAATTACGATATAGATGTATTAGATGAAATTGAACGCCGGCAGTTGTTATTAAAAGAACAGGGTGGAAAACTGAAGAATGTTGTTCGTCAGTATTTCGCTGTGCTGCGTAAAGGCTATGAATCGCTAACCCCTTTTCGCACAGTATCCGGCGCGCCTTGTAAGGTAAACTTTAGGACGGGGTGCTTTAAGATTTCGGAGATGGAGCAACTGGTGAGATTAAAAATGCCGTCCAAGCTCTCCCCCCTAAAACCGTTGCGCACCACTGCGGGTTCGATATCGCCGTATGACCTGTTATTTCTTGCGCCCATACGCGCGCTATCAGAGGGGCGAAATGACGGGCTGTGCGACATTCGAAAATACTGTTTTATTGGTATTCTCGATACGGTCGATTTGCGAAACCATTACTATAAAAGTCAGAGTGCAAACACCACATTTTTTCAACGGTATGGGCGTGACGAAGAGAACCAAGGCCTTACCATCAATAGTCATTCTCTGCGACACGTTCAAAACAGTGAACTCTTTAGGATGGGTGTGGCTGACACGATCATAACTAAACGTTATGGCCGTCGTACCGTTGAGCAGTCGTACCAGTACGATCATCGCAGTTTGCTCGAGGAACTTGCCTCGATGGATTTACCCCAGGCTGCGCAAGGCGTATTGTCGGCAGGCAGTTCGCAGGTGCTAGCGATGGTTCTGAGTGGAAAGGTTTCCGGTCCAGTTGTTGATGAGTTTCGAGAGATTCAGAAAACAATGGGCGATGAGGCAGCCTTTCTCTATCTGGCGGGAGAAGCTGATGGATTTCACGTTACGCCTTATGGGTTTTGCATCAACAGTTTCGTAACCAATCCGTGTCCAAAACACTTAGAGTGTTACGGCGGGTGTCGTCATCTTTGTGTTACCGACTTGCAAACCCATCAGCAAAATTTGGTGGGGCTTCGTGAAAAAATTGCATTAGCCGTTAACAAAATTGAGGCTCGCGTGAGCGACAGTATTGGTAGAACAAACCAATTGAATCATGCCAAGAAAACCTTAGAGAATATTGATCGAGCATTGGCGTGCCGACCGGGTGAAAAGCCTTTTCCAGATGGTCCAGATTTGTCGGTACAGGTCCATCAAGTAGACTTGTTCGAAGGCTAGTTACCTTTACGCTGCTGCCCTGTTACCTAGCTAGCGGAGAAAATATGTCAGCGCTGAGCAAACCTGTCCGCCGCACCGTCAGTGCGAGTCAGCTTGATGATGATCTCGTTCGCGTTCTCGAAGCCATGCTGGACAGCGGTGAGAAAATAACCGCCCATGCCATTGTGCGTAAAATCGAGACTCTAGGTGCCGTTTCCAGTCTCACCCGGGACACCTATCGCAGCGACTTGATTGCGCAGTATCAGCAATTGCAAGTGGTCCGAAACCAGTGGGTCGAACGAGCGAAAAAAAACTCTCAAAAACACTTGATAACCACTCTTGCGATGAAAGATGAGCGTATAGCGGACTTAGAGCGGCAAGTCGCTTTGCTGACAGCCTCTCACAAGGCGATCATCTTGGCCGTAGGTGAACTGGGTGGACTTCGTGCATGGCAGCGGTTTTTTCCGCATTACGATGAACACACGCTGATGGTCCTGCCCGATCTTGAAGAGCGTAAGCCTGGTTCGACTTAGCTACCCCCTCCTCCCATCCGGCGCGCTGCAATTACGGCGACAACTTTGACATAGGCTCAGAAGGGGCTTTTAACGTTCACAATGCCTTGATCATCACAGCCCCATCAATGTGCTTCAGTCAACTGCCCTCGAATCGTCTCAAAAAGCTCTTTGTAGTGGTCTAATGAAACCGGACACCCATTTAGGCGAGAATGCTCGCCAGATAGAGGTGTCTGATGACCAAACAACGCCGTACCTTTTCCGCTGAATTCAAACGCGAGGCCGCAGGCCTCGTGCTCGATCAAGGCTATAGCCACATTGAGGCCTCTCGCTCGCTGGGAGTTGTCGAGTCCGCACTGCGTCGCTGGGTTAACCAGCTTCAACAGGAGCGCAACGGTGTCACTCCACAGAGCAAAGCCCTGACGCCCGAGCAGCAGAAAATTCAGGAGCTGGAAGCCCGGATTGCCCGTCTTGAGCGGGAGAAATCCATTTTAAAAAAGGCTACCGCGCTCTTGATGTCGGAAGAGCACGAGCGCATGCGCTGATTGATCAGCTCAGTGCCCGTGAATCGGTTGAGTTGCTGTGCGAAGCCTTTGAAGTACCTCGCTCGTGCTACTACAACCATCGCCTTAGACGGCGCAATCCAGACGTTGAGCGAGTCCGGCTACGCAGCCGGGTCAACGAGCTGTTTACACAAAGTCGAAGCGCTGCCGGCAGCCGCAGCATCGTGTTGATGATGCATGAAGATGGCGAGCAGATTGGCCGGTTCAAGGTACGTAGCCTGATGCGAGAGCTGGGATTGATCAGTAAGCAACCGGGATCGCATGCTTATAGAAAAGCGACGGTGGAGCGACCCGATATTCCGAATATTTTGAATCGAGCATTCGATGTTCCAGCGCCCAATCAGGTGTGGTGCGGCGATATCACTTACATCTGGGCACAAGGGAAATGGCATTACCTGGCTGTGGTTATGGATCTTTTCGCGCGCCGAGTGGTGGGCTGGGCGTTATCGAGCAAACCGGATACTGATCTGGTAATCAAGGCGCTGGATATGGCCTACGAACAACGCGGCAAGCCGCAGGGCCTGCTGTTTCACTCGGACCAGGGCGCCCAGTATGGCAGCCGACAATTTCGCCAGCGGCTTTGGCGATACCGCATACGCCAGAGCATGAGTCGTCGTGGCAACTGCTGGGATAATGCGCCGATGGAGCGGGTGTTCCGGAGTTTGAAAACTGAGTGGATACCGACCGTGGGCTACATGACGGCCCAAGAGGCTCAGCGAGACATCAGTCATTATCTGATGCATCGCTACAACTGGATTCGGCCACACCAGTTCAATAACGGACTGGCGCCAGCTGAGACTGTCAGAAATTTTGTGTTCGGGCATAACATGTAGCTAGAGGTGCATGTATGCCGACCAAAAAGAAGTCCGCCAATGCAACAGCGAGGGAGTTGCCCTCGATTCCCCAAGAGCTGATCGAGCAGTTTGTTAAAGGCCCGATGAGCGCCGAAGCCATTCAAGACGCGTCCATGGCGTTCAAGAAGGCTCTGATCGAGCGTGCGCTAGGCGCCGAGCTGGGTCACCACCTTGGTTATCCTCAGGGCGCGGAGCGCCCTGAGGAGTCGACCAATCAGCGCAATGGCAAAAGCAGCAAGACGGTTCTGACCGACGACGGGCCGCTTCGCCTGGATATCCCCAGAGACCGCGATGGTAGCTTCGCCCCGATCCTGATTCCCAAGCACGAACGCCGTTTTACAGGCTTCGACGACAAGATAATTGCCATGTACGCCCGGGGCATGACGGTGCGTGAGATCCGCGCTTTTCTATCTGAGCAGTATGGAACTGACGTGTCCCATGACTTCATCAGCTCAGTCACCGATGCGGTCATGGAAGAGGTGGGCGCTTGGCAGCAACGACCCTTGGAACCGATGTATCCGGTGATCTTCTTCGATGCGTTACGGGTCAAAATCCGGGACGAGGGGTTAGTGTGCAACAAGGCTATTTATCTGGCGCTGGGGGTATTACCTGATGGCACGCGCGACATTCTGGGTATATGGATCGAGAGCACCGAGGGTGCCAAGTTTTGGATGAAGGTGTTCAACGACCTCAAGACTCGTGGCGTTGAAGATGTTCTGATCGCCGTCACGGATGGCCTCAAAGGAATACCGGAGGCGTTGGGGGCGGTTTTTCCTGCCACGACGCTGCAAACCTGCATCGTGCATCTGATCCGCAACAGCTTGGACTATGCCGCTTGGGATAAACGTCGGGCACTGGCCAAAGCACTCAAGCCGATCTACCAGGCGATCAATGCCGATGTGGCTGAGCAAGAGCTTAACGCCTTTGAAGCGGGCCCCTGGGGCAAGCAGTATCCGACTGTAGTTGCTGCATGGCGTCGCGCCTGGGATCGGGTTATACCGTTTTTTGTTTTTCCGGCGGGCATTCGCAAAGTGGTTTACACGACCAATGCCATCGAGAGCATCAATGCCCAGTTACGCAAGATCATCAAGACTCGAGGGCACTTCCCGACCGATGAGGCTGCGACGAAACTGATATGGCTTGGGTTGCGCAACATCACCGCCAACTGGGGTCATGCGGCACACGACTGGAAAGTGGCAATGAATCAATTTGCGATCCTGTACGGAGACCGATTTACCAGACCGAGCTGGTAAAACAAGGGCCTGCCTGACGGCAGGCCCTAACCAGCCCGAACACAAAAAAACTGATACTCCCCGCCAGCTCAGTCCGAAAAAAGACTTAACGTCGTGTCCGGGATCAGTTGACCACTACACTTCCAGCGTATCGCCTGACTGAACCCTAAAACATTCTACAAGCAGGCTTAGGGGGTGAACCTCCATCCTGTCTGCGAGCTGAGTCACCTTTTCCAAGGTGACGCCCTTCATACCTCGCTCCAAACTACTGATGTAGGTTCGGCTGCTGACCAGGCCAAAGTCTTCTTGCGTGAGCCCTTTGCGTAATCTCATATTCCGTAAGGCTTCTGCAAATGCTTCCTTCAATTCCATTTTGCTCACCGTGCAAAAGCAACGATGAAGCCGTTTTGAAACCTATAGCACTACAATCTATAGGACTCATCGAGGGCTGATTATGGCTAAGCAAGCAAAAGAGAAAAGCGCTCCGCCGGAAAATGCTCGTATGTACGTTGGAATGCTGGATGAGCAGGATCACCTGGCTGGCGTCCAGATAAAGGGGTTTGAGTGCGATGCTGAATTGGTGCAGTTCTTAGACCGGTGTCACTACGACGGCTCATCGTCTGACATTGTGGATGTTCAGTTGGCCTTGCCGCCTTGGCTTAATGCTACGGATCGTTGGACAGCTCAATCTCTCATCGCAATAGCCTACGGGCGGTTCCAGGCCCCGGGCGGGCGGGTACGAACAAAATACATTTTCCAAGTCGCCTCAGGATTGATGTACAGCGACGATGCGCTAGTTTTCCCGGTCAACATCCAGGAGTGCACAATCTTGTACAAGATGGGCGATCCTCCAGGATTTCGTCAGCAACCACACCTAGAGCCCCATCAGGTCCAGATATCGGCACTTATCGAAAGGGTATTGAATGCTGTTACGGATGTTCTATAGGCTCTCGGTACTCTGCTGGCCTCCCTCCTTGTGTGAGCGAGCCGCCGATAAGGGTAACTCTACCCATGCTGCTTCAGTACCTCAGAGTGTTAACCTGAAAAAGCTGTCCATCGCAATTTACTGGAGCTACATATGACTCGCAGGGTGATGCTGGAACTTGACCTGAACGAAAATGATATTGATGCGCTGATACAACTGGTCGCGGATCCTCGAAGCGTCGCTCTATCCATTGCACCAAAAGACCCCAGGATGCGGAGTCGCGTGATCGATCTGCTGGTACAGATTGGCGATGCCGTTGAGAGGATTCCAGCAACCGCGCTCCAGTGACTACTCTCCGCCGGCATTCCCTCAGGTCTGCTGGATTTCAGGCTGCTTGTGACCTTCCGGCATGCCTCATCCAGCCGATAGACTTCCTACGCGGGTTCTGTTTTCGAGGGACATGGCTACTCTCCACGTAGGGCTGAAACCAGTCCTTTGAATTTGCTGTTGAGCAGGGTAAAGCTGGTCTGGTGTCAGGGCAGCCACTATTGGTAGTTGGCGACCTTTGATATAGCGGTCAACGCGGCCGTGACCTCGAATCAAGCAGGTGCGATGTAACCTGGCTAGCCTCCAAGTCGGTGCTGTTACTGCTCTGCCTGCTTCCCTGGCACTGTAGATTGAGCCACGCGCAGCGAATCCTCGCGCTGATGCAGATCTAGAATCTGCGCGGCACGCTGCTTTAGCTGCAATATGGGTTGGCCAACGGGGCACGTTAATTTTATCAGCCGTTTGGGCGGCTACTGCCTGTTGGTGCGCATGGTGGTTTTCTGCCGCGCCTGATCTTCCGAGACCGCAGCCCGCTCACGTTCCGCGGTGCACTTGCCGACACTCGGTCAGCGTCTGTTCGCCGACCGCTTGATGCGACGCCTCGACAAAAACCGCCGAAACCTCGACCTCGAGGATGACAGACGCGTAGAAAGCAGGTGCTTGTACTCGATGGGCCTCGAATCGCAAGCTACCCTCCTTCAGCCACAGACCATGGCTTTAGTGCCCCTGCACACCTCGGAAGGCCTCTGTCTGTTCCAATGCTACACTTCGACGATCCCCAAGGTCGATGAGAGTATCAAGTATGCGCAGTAGGCCCTGCGCTTGTTCGGTACGCAGTGGGAAGTTGCTGTCCGCAAGACGTTGAACGACTCCAGCCAGGCGCGCCGCAAGCGTTGTTCCAATCCAAGTTGCTTCAGCAGAGGGCAATTTCACTAAGGCGGCGTTCACTTGCAGGATAAAATCATCGAGCGGGTATGCAGCGTCCGCGCGTTCACATAGCGTCAAAAATTTATCCATGACGTAAGCAGACCAACCCACGGCAGTAACGAGCTTGGTGACCAAAGGCATGATCATATCGATCTGCGACCAGTCTCCATTGGCAAATCTTTTGGCACCGGGCGCATTCGCTACAGAAACAAACAGCAGTGCCTCGATGAGAGCCGGCAGGTCATTTCCATAAACCTTCCCTGCACGGTATCTACCCCTAGTGAAAGTAGGATCGCTGATGACGCGATCCACACATAACTCCAACAGGTCCAATACGTTTTCGGGAACATCCAAGGAGTCCATGACATGGCGGCAGGCCGTCCTATCAGCAAATCGCGAAAGCACCGATAACGCCTTGTCGTCATTCGATAGGAAAGGCTCAAGGCACCTCTTACGCACCCACTCCTGTTCCAGCCAGGGAGCGGTACGCGCAAGTACCTCCCCGAGCGCGTATTGCCATTGATAAATTTCAGGCTGATGGGAGCGGCGCGCCTTTTCCTTGATCCAGGGTGGCATCAAACGATCGGCGGTCCATGACACAAATTGCTCTAGCGTATTTTGCCAATGCACACGATAGCAACCGGGCTGACACCACGCTTCGATGGGAAACAGCGGAACAATTTTGGCGGCAAATTCGGCGTCAAACGACGGGGTGGAATCCTGCCAGCTCTGCTCGTCATCCCATTGCTCGTCATCGGTGCGCCTTGAGGGCGACTCAGTCCACGGGGGCGGGACATCAATAAACGGCGTCACCATAGGGGTGGTAAGACTGGTCAGCGCGCGTGCAAGCCCTTCTTCCCGAACCCGTTGATTTCTTGAGTTATCCTGACCACCTCGTACGCTGTATATCGGCCGCCAATAGATCGACAGATCCATTGCCAACTGTGCAGTGACCCAACGTACGTGTTCGTCGGCATCCGTCAGCAAGCCCCGAAAAGCGAAATGGGCTACGTCGTCCAACGTATGCATGGTGAGTTTGAGCAAGCGTGCAGCGGAGTCATCGCTGGCCATTCTCGAGCGGCGCAGGTGAACCAGCGCGACGATTAGATGGTTTGCGGGGTGCCATGATATTCGCGCGCCTGGATAGGATTCCGGCTCGTCCATACGCTCGACACGAGCTAATACGCCCCATGCCCACTCCTGGCGGTTATTGGTAGTCGAATCAAAACGAATGACACAGGCGGCGATGGCTGAGATGGCACTCTGTGCCGCATGGCCGCCGACATCGCTGCGCACCGCAAACATTAAGTCGGAGTCATGAGCCTTGGCGAACGCGACGGCATTGGCTATATCCCAATCGGCCCGCGGTACGTTTTCAGAGAGCGATTGCGTAGCCCATCCGAAGGCCCATTGTGCCTGCAAGAAGGCAGTGGCTTCTTCGAGTCGCTTTTGCTGTTTAGGTGCGAGTGGCACTGGTGACTGATAGGTGATCAACACTCCGTCATTGGATGCTGGGGCCTGTCGATAGTTTTTTTTGTCGCCTAGGCCGGCCCAGCGCTTGGCCTGCTCCTTGAGGTGCTCGATTGCGCTGGGATCTTCTCGCAATTCCGCGATTTCAAAAGGCAAATTATTGGGGAACGCCTCGATTCCTGCCTTGAACTGCTCGCGCAAGTTTTCATCGCGGCTCAACGCAAATGACATTGCCAGTTGGTGCACATCGCGTAAGCGACTTTCGCGCTTGTCCAAAAAAGCTTTGGCGAGGGCCCTGGACCCGGTAAGTCGTGACACGAAGCCCAAGCCTAGAACATCAATGTCCTTAGAAGGTCCATGCACCACGCGCGCAATATCGTGACTCCATAGTTTCTGACAGGTCACAAGACGTAACGTCACATTTGAGACTTCTAAGGTTTCAAGTGCCAGAACTAGCGCCAGCCCCAAAGAGGCATAACACTCGCTTCCACCTTCGAGGATCAATTTGATGACATCGCCTGCGGGACGGCCCTGATCAATCTCCTGAAAGGCCCAGTAGCTGAGGGCAAGATAGGCACATTCAAGCGGTGCTGCCGTCAGCTGCCCTTGTGACCAACTGTATACGTGCCAATCCCCCCAAAACGATTGTGTTCCCCAAGGGAACTCAACCACAACGGGAAGTGGAGTGCCCATAGTGCGTCGATTTAGCGCATAAATTTGCCGCCAGCCGGTCACCGCATGGTTGCCCAAGTCGCGTATTAACTTAAGCGCGTATCCAGGTGCATGGTCGAAGAGACTGGTAAACGGTTCGTGCCGCGCCGAGGGATCAGTGTAGTAGCGGTGATGTCGATTGATTCCAATGTCATCAAGGCTATAGCGGTCCTGGCCAAGCGGAAAAAAAGCCGAATCCAGCTCGTTACGCTCGCGCTGCGTGCGCTCTGCTTCCGGAATCGCGCGCAGTTTCTTTAATCGTTGATGTTGCGCTTCATTCTCCTGTTGCTGACGGTCAAACCTGTCCTGTGGCAGCTCCTCCATGAGCGCAGCCTTCGTTACAGCGACGAGCAATTCGGGGGCGATCTCGCTAAGTATCGGGGCAAATGTCATGAGATCGTTGTACGCCGCCTCGCGCACATCTGCATCGATGGAAGCGCGCTCCAATAGGGCGACGGCGGGGTCAGGGTAGGTGCGCGCGGAGCGAAGGAAAGTATAGCGAAGCGAGCTGGCGAGACTGGAGCTGGCATCTCCCATCAGATCTTGCCACTGGTTGCCCGACTCATCGGCAGGTTCCGCGGCCTCGGACCGCTCCATTTGAAGCAACCAGCTGCTGCACTGTTGTACGAGCGCAGCACTTCTAGGGTTCCGAAGGTTCGCACACATGTTTTGCCAGACGCTGAAAACTTCGAGCACATGGGAGACGAGGCGAGCCGGAAGTGAAGGCGCGAGCGGTAAGAGCCAATCCAGCAGGCGACCCCAACTGCGCACATCAGATGGCCAGCCTACCAAGTGCGCAACACGGATTTTCTCCTCCCCCTCCCCTGATTCATCAGGCCTTTGAAGGACAACCGGATTGGGTATTGTGTGCTGCGCCTGGTACCAAACCAGTAACTTTTCCAAGAGAGCGAAGTCGTCCTCACGCAGCAACGCTGTAAACTCCACTCTGGTTTCACTTTTTATGAAGGCTGAAGTAAAGGGCGGTGCCGTCAGCCATTCCCGCCGCCATTGTGGTCGCAGCGATTGGCCTTCCAATGCGCGATAGCCTTCAGTCCATTTACCGGGCGTAGCAAGTGAGTTCTGCGCGAGCAGCGCAATCACGCGCCCAAGTAGTGGAGGCTCTCCGGCGTTGCTCAGCGCTATCTGCCAATCGGGGCTGAGTTCAATCAAAAGGCGGAAAAAAGCCCACTCAAAAAAGATGTCATGGGTGAACGAAAATGAGGCCCCACCATCCTGCTCTCGGATAATCAGATCGGTCTTGAGCGCTTCGATCTGAGCGATCGTTCCCTCCTTCAGGTGCCGCACGGATATGTTTTTGCCAAGGTTACGCACACCGGACTCAGCCAAGTCGATGAGCGCCCTCTTACGTAACTGGGCTGCTGGCTGCCCGGCATCGTGCCCCGCACGTGACCACCATTCAATGCACAACTGGCTGATCGGGTGCGCCAACTTAAATTTCATGGTCTGGGTGTCGACGCCTACGACCGGCTGACGCTGGGTCGCAAACCCCAGGCAGAAGTCATGGAGCCAGGCTTCAAATACAATCTGGCCGACCTGAATGCGAGTATTGCCCTGGTCCAGTTGCAACGCCTTGACGCAATCAATGCAAAGCGTCAGGCGCTCGCCAGCCACTATCTCGAACGGCTGGCCTCTAGCCCGGTCCTGCCCCTCGCCCTGCCCCGCTACGCCCAGCACCACGCCTGGCACTTGTTCATTCTGCGCATTGATCCCGAGCGCTGCGGGCTGGATCGCGACGCGTTCATGAAGGCCTTGCAGGCTCAAAACATCGGCACCGGCATCCACTTCATAGCGACTCACCTGCACAGCTATTACCGCAAACGTTTCCCTGACGTCTGCCTGCCAGACACCGAATGGAACTCATCAAGGCTTTGCTCTATCCCCCTGTTCCCTGACATGACGCTGGATGATGTCGAGCGGGTTGTCAGTGCCATTGAATCGACCGTGGAATCCAGCCATTGAGACCCTACCCAATCAAGTTTGTGTCGATTGTCATCCCTGTCTACAACGAGCGCCAGAGCTTGCCCGAGTTGCTACGGCGTACTGAAGCGGCCTGTAAACACTTGAATCACCGCTTCGAAATCGTGCTGGTGGATGACGGCAGTCGCGACGACTCGGCAGAGATTCTTCAGCAGGCCGCCGAGCGCAGCGCCAGCCCCTTCGTTGCGGTGATTCTGAATCGTAACTACGGTCAGCACGCAGCGATTATGGCTGGGTTCGAGCAGTGCAAAGGTGATGTGGTGATCACCCTCGACGCTGATCTGCAGAACCCTCCCGAGGAAATTCCCCGGCTGGTGGCGCTTGCAGAGCAGGGATATGACGTTGTCGGCACAGTGCGCAGCAATCGTCAGGACTCCGCATGGCGACGTTGGCCATCAAAGATCATCAACGTGGCAGTACAGCGTTCCACCGGCGTAGCTATGAGTGATTACGGCTGCATGCTGCGCGCGTACCGGCGCACGATTGTCGATGCAATGCTGGCCTGCCGGGAGCGCAGCACCTTCATTCCGATTTTGGCCAACAGTTTTGCGCGGCACACGACGGAGGTATTGGTCGATCACGCTGAACGTGAACATGGCGACTCGAAATACAGCCCCATGCGCCTGGTCAACCTCATGTTTGACCTGATCACCTGCATGACCACTACGCCCTTGCGCCTGCTCAGCATTATCGGCTTCAGCATGGCGCTGCTCGGTGTGCTGTTCGCTGCGTTACTGATCATTCTGCGTCTGATCTTCGGTGCGCCATGGGCCGGTGACGGCACGTTCGTGCTGTTTGCGGTGTTGTTCGTATTCACCGGAGGGCAGTTCATCGGTATGGGATTACTGGGTGAATACCTGGGCCGAATGTACAGCGATGTCCGCGCGCGCCCGCGCTTCTTCATTGAAAAAGTCGTGCGCAGCTCGTCCGAAGTTGTCAGCGAAAGCGTTGATTCCTCTGTAACTCCCTATATGAACAAGGTTGCGCCATGAGCCCTAAAGCTGTCGTTTTCGCCTATCACGATATTGGCTGTGTCGGCCTGCAAGCGCTGCTGGGCGCAGGTTATGAAATTGCTGCAGTTTTCACTCACGCCGACGACCCCAAGGAAAAAACCTTCTTCGGTTCCGTGGCTCAGCTGTGCGCGCGACATGGCATTCCCGTACATGCTCCTGAGGACCCTAATCATCCTTTGTGGGTAGAACGCATCGATAAACTGGCCCCTGACTTCATCTTTTCCTTCTATTACCGCCAACTTCTCGGTGATCCGTTACTGGCCTGCGCGAAAAAAGGCGCATTGAATCTGCATGGCTCGCTGTTACCACGCTATCGCGGGCGAGCGCCGGCGAACTGGGTGCTGGTCAATGGCGAAAGCGAGACCGGCGTGACCTTGCATCAGATGGTCAAGCGCGCCGATGCAGGGCCGATAGTCGCTCAGCAACGCGTCTCGATAAGTTCCACCGATACAGCCTTGACGCTCCACGGCAAACTGCGTGAAGCCGCCGCTGACCTGCTTAGTGAAACGCTACCGCTGCTTGCCCTCGGGCAACTTTCAGGCACGCCGCAGGACGAAACCCGTGCAAGCTGTTTCGGTCGCCGCACCCCGGCCGACGGTTTGATCGACTGGTCGCTTCCGGCCACGCAACTGTACAACCTGATACGGGCAGTCACGCAGCCCTACCCTGGCGCATTTTGCGCGGTAGGCGAAAACAAGTTGATTGTCTGGGCCGCCAGTGCCGAAGCAGGCAACAACGGCGAAGCACCCGGCACGGTCATCAGTCACGACCCATTGCGTATCGCCTGCGGTGAGGGTTCGCTGGTGATCAACGCAGGGCAGCGCGGCGACAACGGCTTGTACCTCAGTGGGGCACAACTGGCTCGCGAGTTCGGGCTGGTGGAAGGCTCGCAACTGCTCGATACAGAAAAGCGCCGCCCGGCCCGCCGTACCCGCGTGCTGATCCTAGGCGTCAACGGTTTCATCGGCAATCATCTGTCAGAACGCCTGTTGCAGGACGATCGTTACGACATCTACGGCATGGACATCGGTTCAGACGCCATTGAGCGCCTGCGAACCAAGCCGAACTTTCACTTTATCGAAGGCGACATCAGCATCCACACCGAGTGGATCGAGTATCACATCAAGAAATGCGATGTGGTGCTGCCATTGGTGGCCATCGCTACACCGATTGAATACACCCGCAACCCGTTGCGGGTGTTTGAGCTGGATTTCGAAGAAAACCTGAAGATCGTCCGTTACTGCGTGAAGTACAACAAGCGGGTGATCTTCCCGTCAACGTCCGAAGTCTATGGTATGTGCCAGGACGCAAGCTTCAACGAAGACACATCGAACCTTATCGTTGGCCCGATCAACAAGCAGCGCTGGATCTACTCGGTGTCCAAGCAACTGCTGGACCGCGTGATCTGGGCCTATGGTCAGAAAGGCCTGCAATTCACCCTGTTTCGCCCGTTCAACTGGATGGGCCCACGCCTGGACCGACTGGACTCGGCGCGTATCGGCAGTTCTCGGGCCATCACCCAACTGATTTTGCACTTGGTGGAAGGTACGCCGATTCGGCTGGTGGACGGCGGGGCCCAGAAGCGCTGTTTCACCGATGTCGCCGACGGTATCGAGGCGCTGGCGCGGATTATCGAAAATCGTGATGGGTGCTGTAATGGTCAGATCATCAACATCGGTAACCCCGACAATGAAGCCAGCATTCGCCAATTGGGTGAAGAGCTGCTGCGCCAGTTCGAAGCGCACCCGTTGCGCGGCAACTTCCCGCCATTCGCAGGCTTTCGCGAAGTAGAAAGCCAGTCCTTTTATGGCAAGGGTTATCAGGATGTCAGCCATCGCAAACCGAGTATCGACAACGCCCGACAGTTGATTGGCTGGACACCAGGTATCGAGCTGAGCGAAACGATTGGCAAAACCCTGGACTTCTTCCTTCGCGAAGCCATGGCTGAAAAGGCGGATATGCGCTGATGCAGGCAGGCTTAAGAATCGATGTCGACACATATAGGGGCACCCGTGAAGGCGTGCCGAGGTTGCTGGACATACTCGATGAAGCTCAGGTCAAGGCGACGTTCTTTTTCAGCGTCGGCCCCGACAACATGGGACGTCACCTGTGGCGTCTCGCACGGCCCACGTTTTTCTGGAAGATGCTTCGCTCCAGAGCAGCAAGCCTGTATGGCTGGGATATTCTGCTGGCGGGTACGGCGTGGCCGGGCAAGCCGATAGGACGTGACCTTGGCCCGTTGATGCGTCGCGCTCTGGATGCAGGCCACGAGGTCGGCCTGCATGCGTGGGATCATCATGGCTGGCAAGCCAATGCCGGACGCTGGAACGATCGCCAGTTGACCGCACAGATACACCGTGGGGTCGACTGTCTGAGCGACATTTTAGGCAACCCGGTGATCTGCTCCGCAGCAGCGGGCTGGCGTGCCGACCAGCATGTCGTGCAGGCCAAGCAGGCGTTTGGCTTCCGCTACAACAGCGACAGTCGCGGCGCTACCCTGTTTCGCCCGTTACTGGCTGATGGCAGACTCGGCACGCCGCAGATCCCGGTGGACTTGCCGACCTTCGACGAGGTGGTCGGTCCACAGCTCCAGCCAGGTGCTTTCAACGAATACATCCTCAACCGCTTCGCTGCGCAACGGCTCAACGTCTACACCATTCATGCTGAAGTCGAAGGCATTGTCATGGCGGACGGCTTCAGGCAGCTTTTAAGGCAGGCCGATGCACGGGAAATCGAGTTCAACCCGCTGGGCCAGCTGCTGCCTGAATCCATCGAGCAACTGCCTTGCGGACAAGTTGTTCGCGGTCACCTGCCCGGTCGCGAAGGCTGGCTGGGGGTGCAACAGTGATGCACTCCAGATACCGTGATGGCGCACTCCTGTTAGCGGCATTCTTGCTGGCCTACCTGCTACCGCTGGGTTTCCATGGTTTGTGGATTCCCGATGAAACCCGTTATGCCCAGATCAGCCAGGAAATGCTTCACAGCGGCAACTGGATCGCCCCGCACTTCATGGGCTTGCGTTACTTTGAAAAACCGCCTGCCGGCTACTGGCTGATTGCCTTGGGCCAAGCGGTCTTTGGCGAGAACCTGTTCGGCGTGCGCATTGCTTCGGCGATAAGCACCGGTTTAAGTGTCTTGCTGGCCTACCTGCTGGCAGGAAAGATCTGGAGCGACCCGCGCAAAAGCTTCGCCAGCGCACTGCTTTTCATGAGTTTCGGTTTCGTCGCCGGCCAGGCCGGTTACAGCAATCTCGACCCGCAATTTACCCTCTGGACCAACTTGACGCTGGTAGCGTTCTGGTACGCCGTGCACAGCATCGACCGAGCCCGCCTGGTAGCCTGGACGGTGGTCGGCGTAGCCTGCGGTATGGGGTTCATGACCAAGGGATTTCTGGCCTGGGCGTTACCGGCCATCATCACCCTGCCCTACATGCTATGGCAAAGACGCCTGACTGAACTGCTCAGGTTCGGCCCGCTTGCGGTGGTGATTGCCATTGCGGTCTGTCTGCCATGGGCGCTGGCGGTACACCAGCAAGAGCCCGACTACTGGCGTTACTTTTTCTGGCACGAGCACATTCGCCGATTTGCCGGGGACAATGCGCAGCATGCCCAACCCTGGTGGTTCTACCTGCCTCTGCTGATCGCCGCGTGCCTGCCTTGGGCGCTGCTGCTGCCAGTGACGTTTAAGCAGGCCTGGCAACGAAAAAGCAGGCCCGACACTGCCTTCCTGCTGCTATGGCTGGTCCTGCCGCTGGCATTTCTGAGCCTGAGCAAAGGTAAATTGCCGACCTACATACTGCCTTGCCTGCTGCCGCTGGCATTGCTCATGGCTGACGCTCTGGTCGAACATCTCAATCAAGGCCGTGGCAGGGCGTTGCGTGTTAACGGAATAGTTAACGCAGCATTGACCTTCCTCGGACTTTTAGCGCTGATCTACGTGCAGTTGAAACAGCCCGTGTACGAAAACGAACCGATGCACTTGTTGCTGGCGGTCATCGTACTTACCGGGTGGACGCTCACCAACGCCCTGCAAGGCATCCGCCCTTTGACCTTCTGGGCGCTGCCAGCGGTGGGAAGCTGGTTGCTGATCGTATTGCTGCCCGCGGCCCTGCCAAACGACGTGGTGTACAACAAGACTCCCGACCAGTTTGTCGCCAGACATCAAGCGGAGCTGGCAGCCTGTACACATTTGCTGAGCAATGATCTGGGCGCTGCCTCTGCCCTGTCGTGGCGCCTGAAACGACCGGACATTACGCTTTTCAATACCTGGGGCGAGCTTGAATACGGCTTGGGCTATCCGGATGTACAGGGCCGCCAAGTCCGTCTGCAGGGCATCGACGCCTGGGTTACAAAAGCACGAAGCGAAGGCCGGGTCGGCGTGATCATGCGCGGCAAGAGTGATGAGGAGTTGCGGGAGCTTGAACTGCTTCCCAAGGATGGCCAGCGTTAAGACGAAGGCAACCTGGCCATCCTCATTTATGAGAAGTCAGCGCCATGACCTGGCTGATGCTCCTGAGCGCATGCCTGCTGACGTGCCTGGGCCAGATCGCGCAAAAGTACGCTGTGGAAGGCTGGCGCGAGACATTTCCCGGCGTATTGGCTGCACTGCGTTCTATGTGGCTGTGGCTGGCGATCGCATGCCTCGGGCTGGGTCTGCTGGTCTGGCTGTTGGTGTTGCAACGCATGGATGTAGGCATCGCGTATCCCATGCTGGGCCTCAACTTCGTGCTGATCACCCTGGTGGGACGCTATGTTTTCAAAGAGCCGGTTGACCCACAGCACTGGCTTGGTATCGCGTTGATCCTTGTAGGCGTATTTCAGCTGGGACGTCAGGCATGACCCGCCGTAGCGCAACGATGTGCGCCTTGACCAGCGTTGCACTGGTCAGTTCGGCGCAATTGGGCATGCGCTGGAGCATGAGCCGCCTGCCCTCACCTGGACAATGGCTCGACCTGCAGGACATCGGGCAGGTTCAGTCCAGTGCCATCGCCGTCATCTGCGCCTCAATCACAGCCTATGCACTCTCCATGCTTTTCTGGCTGCTGGCGCTGCGTGATTTGCCCCTCAGCCGTGCCTATTCGCTCCTCAGTATCAGCTATGCACTGGTTTATACGCTGGCTGCAACTCTGCCATTTTTCCACGAGACGTTCACGGTATCGAAAACTGTGGGTGTCACGCTGATCGTGGCAGGTGTCTTGACCATCAACCTGCGGCGCATCTCCAGCCCGTCACTTCAGGATCTTTCCCATGAGAATCAGCGTTTTCGGTAGCGGATATGTAGGTCTTGTACAAGCGACCGTACTTGCCGAAGTCGGCCATGATGTTGTCTGCATGGACATTGACCAGGCCAAAATCGATCAACTGCGTCAGGGTCAGGTACACATTTACGAGCCTGGACTGGCCAATCTCGTGCGTGACAATCTGGATCATGAACGTCTGCACTTCACCACCGACGAGCGACTGGCGGTGGAGCATGCCGAGGTGCTTTTCATCGCGGTTGGCACGCCCTCCCGAGCAGATGGCTCGGCCGATCTCGGCGGTTTTTTTGCGGTAGGCGAAGCCATTGCCCGGCATCGCTGCGAGCCGCTGATCATCGTCGAGAAGTCCACCGTGCCGGTCGGCAGTGGCGACGCCTTGCGAGGCCATATCGACAAGGTATTGCGTCAGGCCGGTCGCCTGTTGCAGTTCGATATAGTGTCCAACCCCGAGTTTCTCAAGGAAGGCTCGGCGGTCAACGATTGCCGGCGCCCGGACCGGATTGTCATCGGCTGCGAAAATGAAGCGGTGCGCAAAGTCATGCGCGAGCTGTATGCACCGTTCAACCGCAACCATGACCGCATCATGTTCATGGACCTGCGCAGCGCCGAACTGACCAAGTACGCCGCCAACTGCATGCTGGCGACCAAAATCAGTTTCATCAACCAGATCGCCGAGCTGGCAGAACATCTGGGCGCAGACGTTGAGTCCGTCAGGCTGGGCATCGGTGCCGACTCACGCATTGGTTATGACTTCATCTACCCCGGTTGCGGCTATGGCGGCTCATGCTTCGGCAAGGACATCCGCGCCCTGATTCACAGCGCCAGAGAGGCGCATTGCTCCAATGACCTGCTGTCTGTGGTCGAGGCGATTAACGAGCGGCAGAAAAACAAGCTGTTCGAACGGGTCAATGCGTTCTACCAGGGCGACCTGCGCGGCAAGACGTTTGCCTTATGGGGGCTGGCGTTCAAACCCAATACCGACGATATGCGCGACGCTCCCAGCCGCATGCTCATGGAAGCACTGTGGGAAGCCGGGGCCAGCGTGCGGGCATTCGACCCCGAGGCCATGCAGGAAACCCAACGCATATATGGTCATCGCAAGGACCTGATTCTAATGGGAACACCTGAGTCCGTTCTCAACGATGCCGATGCGCTGATCATCTGCACCGAGTGGCAACAGTTCAAAGCCCCGGATTTCGAGCTGATACAGCAGCGGCTGAATGCACCGATCATCTTCGACGGCCGGAATCTGTATGACACCGAACGGCTGGCAACGCGCGGCTTTCACTACTTCCCCATCGGTCGTGGTGAATCATGCGATTTGCCTATCCCGCAGAAGCGGTGGACACCCTATGACCAGTTAACCAGCAGTCAGGCCATATGAATGGCCCTGCTCCGCCCGCCGTACAGAGGGGCTGTCAGTTACTGACAGCCCCTGCCCCTGGTGCCTGACTGACGAAATAGTAGACACGATCCCCGACCTTTACGCTGTCAATAATCTGCAGAGGCGGTTCGGGTGGCTGCATGCTTTCCATCACAGCGACATTGCCGTCAGCGCTGGTAAGAAAACCAGTCAATTCAGCGTTACTATTGAGTGTTTTCAGAAGGCTCTGACTATAGAACACGCTGGCCCCCGCCAGCCGTTCGCTGGGCTGGAACAAGGCAACCTGCCGTCCCTGCACCTGCAGGGTGTGGACTTTGTCGGTCAGCGGCAGAAATGACAACTGCCTGTCGGCTTGTGGCGCGAGCCATAGGGCTGCACTTAGATAGCTCGCTACAACCAGCACAACGCCTGCAGCCATGAGCGCCTTTCCATTCCTCACGATCGACGCCGCAAAAAATGAGCGTCCCGAACGAGCCTGCAATCGCTCACCCAGAACAAAAGCATATTCCGCAGCAATCACTGCCGCCGCAGGTGCCAGCGACATCAGATAAACCATGCGTTTACTGGAGGCCAGCGACAACAGCAGGAACTGCGCGCCCAACCACAGGGCGAAGAACAGCAGATAACGATTGGCCATTAACCGCTTTCGAAAATGCCACAACCCCAGATAAACCAGGATATTCCATGGCAAAAATGCTTCAAGCAGTTTTGTCAGGTAGTAATAGGCAGGTTCGTAGTGCCCCGCCTCTTCGAAGGAACCACTGAAGCGTCCAACGCTGTTGGTCCACAGCACGTCCTTCAATGATTGCGTGCCACCCTGTCCGTACAGGAAACACAGCCACACGAGCAGCGGAATCAGAGCAACAAGGGTGAACATTGCCGGGCGCAACCAGTGAGCAATAGCAATGCGTTTGTTCTGCAACGACTCGCAAACAAGCCAGGCGAAAATCACCACGCCCGGCATTGCCAGCCCCAGCACGCCCTTGCTCAGGGTCGCCAGTGTGATACCCAGCGTGAACAGCAACCAGGGCGCTGTAGAGAGTCCGTCACCACGCAGGCGATTACTGGCATGGAAGAATGCCAGCAAGGCCGTGGTTACCCCCAGCGCCAGCAAGGCGTCCTCGCCCACTTGCCGCGAATTGCTCCAAAAGCTGGCCTGGGTCGCCAGCATGAAAGCAGCTACCCAGGCCACGAATACCGGCCGGCCGAAACGCCGCAGCATGCTGTAAAGCAGCAACACGCTGAGCAGGCCGGCGCAGGCAGAAGCCAGTCTCACCGCCCATGGGGCAGGACCGAACACCCGAATAGCCGCCGCATCCAGCCACACACTCATCGGCGGTTTTTCCAGGAAAGGCTGGTTGTTCAGTTTCGGCGTAATCCAGTTGCCACTCAAGTGCATTTCCATGGCGATGCCAGCAACGCGCGGCTCCGTCGAATTTTGCAACTGGTGATTTCCCAGTGCGAGAAAAAACAGCAAGACACACAGCAGCAACAGCAATGGCGAACGCACACGAGACGTCATCAAGGAAGATACCGGTTTGATGAGAAAGAGGATACCGACAGGCACAGGGCAATAAATTATAAACAGTGAGTTGTTGAATAATTGTTGAACAGCTCTTAAACACTTTTCACGCCTGCACAACCCAAGACTCACCCTTGTGTATAAATAAACAGAAATTTGACAACGCGAAAATACACCTGGGTTCAATGCCGCAGCAGATGAAGCCGGGAAAGTTGCGTCCAGTCCTCCGGGTTTATAACCCCCCGGATAACCGCTTTACCCCGACTGTCGAGCGAAATGAAAAGCGCGCTGTCGTACTCGCTGGTGGCAGCATGAGGATACCCATGCAGACTTTCCAGCTGACCGATACAACCGCTGTGCGTCACCAGAATCAGATTTCGATTCAGAGACTTGTGCGCCACGACCTCATTCAGCATTGTCTCGTCACAGTTGTACAACCATTCCTGGGCCTCCACCGGATGGCCAAACATGGCTTGTGCGGTCTGGGCGGTGCGGGTCAAGGGGCTGGTTATTACATCGGTGTGTGCGAGCCCGAGTTCGCTGAACGACCGGCCGACATCTGTCGAAACGGAACTGCCGTAGCGAGTGATGCCGTCGTTTGCACCAAGGCACTCGTTGCTGGAGCGGTCACAGCGTTCGCCGTGGCGAACCAGTACCATCACATCACCTTTCTTCCAGCTGGCATACAAACCGGACATGGCCAGATTCTCGCCCTGAACAAGCCGAACTGGCGAACGCGGCCAATAGGTGTACCCCGTCAACACGAGCAAGGAAATCACAATGGCGGCCGCCATCAGAACAGCGTTTATCCTGCCGCTCAGAAGCGAAGATGCCCTGAACGCGGATTTACCATAACTTTTCATCAAGTTGCCCCGCATGCCTGCCTGTTCAATGGACAGCCGAACACGCTGGCTCTGTCCTTATAAGGCCGCCAGCTTAATCAAGGACGCGTCATCGTCGGGTCAATAACATGTGAAAAAAATGCCAAAGCTGAATGAAACGGTTTTCATGAAACTCCCGCTAGGAATTGAACAGGCGGCTACGTATATTCTGCCTCGCAGAAGACTTGCGCACATCGATATGAACTCTCAAACCACGCAAATGACTATGGAATAAAAAGAGTGCAAAGCGAAAAATCAAGATTCTATGCGTGGAACTTCGGCGTGCCGATGGCAATAGCGCTGTTGACCTTTGTCGTTTTTGATCTTACTTCGCTCGACGAAGCGATCAGCAACTGGCTGTACTACCCGCTTCAGGTATTTCCGTTTGAGCATGACCGCCGATTTGAAAATCTGACCCACCGCTGGCCGAGGATCATCCCCGACTGGACGGGAGAAGCCGCGGTGATCGGGCTGTTGCTGTCCTTTATATGGCCACTGCTGAAACCCGGGCGCAATGACCGAATGATTGGCCTGCTGGAAACCGCTCGGGTAGCGCCATTGTTACGCTTCACTGCTCGTCACCGTCGTGACCTGCTGTTTGTCGTGGTCTCTTTCGCGGTGATCACCGGCATGATCCACTTTTTCAAAAGTCACACGAGCATTTACTGCCCTGTGGAAACCACTCTGTATGGCGGCACAATGGAGAAAAAGGAGTGGTTCGAAAACTTCAGGCTGTTCCATGAAGCGGGCGCGGGTCGTTGCTGGCCAGGAGGTCATGCTTCGGGTGGTTTTACCATGGTGGCATTGTATTTCGTTGCACGCCGTTACTCCTGGCGTCACGCCAAGGCAATCCTCTATGCATCGACCTTATTGGGCGCAATCTACGGCACCACGCGAGTGGTTCAAGGCTGGCATTTCATGTCCCACACATTATGGGCTGGCGTGATTGTCTGGCTCAGTGCACTGCTTACCGCGCTCGCTTTTTATGGCTGGCGGCAGTTGGCACAACCGCTTGAAACCAGAACGGATAAACCACTCAGCTGAATCTGACGGGCTCATTGTCCGCATCCTGCGTTGAGATTGAATATATATCCGGCAGAACGCTGTTAGAGTATTTGCTCCTTGAAAGTTGCCCTGTTACGCAGCTGTAGAGCCTCACGATGATGAGGTAAAAGATTGAGGGATGGACTTCACCAACGTGTAGCCGAGGATGATCTTCACCAACCTGATATCGAACGCTGAAATAAAAACGGGGAGCGATTAACGCTCCCCGTCTGGTACTTCAGTTCAGTCTTGCTGCATTAGATCAGACAGCAGCAACAACTTTGGCTGGCGGCTGAGTACGACGACCCAGTACACCGGCACCTGCTGCTACCAGACCCGAGATCACCAGAGTGATCAGCAGAATCCAGGCACCTTGCGAAACACGTTTGGCGGTCACTTCAGCCGCTTCACGGGCTTTCTGTTCTGCCTGAGCTTTCAGCTCCTGATACTTGGCATAAGCCTGGCGATAGCTGGCCTGAGCCTGATCGACGATCTGATTGGCTTCGGCATCAGTCTTGTTGCCACGCGCCTTGATCAGATTAACCAGCGCCTGACGGTCAGCAGCATCCCACGCCTGGTCACCTTTGGCTTTGATGCGGTCCATCAGGCCACCCAATTGCTCATCGGCTTGCTGAGGATTTTGTGCACTTTGTTTGGCAGTGTTCTGAGCATCTTCCTGGGTTGCCTGAGCTTCCTGCTTGACGTTGTCAGGGTTCAGCTCGGCTTTACCGGTCTGGCGCATGGCTGTTTCAATTTCACCCTGGATATCGTCCAGATTGAAATCAATACCCTGAGCGCGCAACTGATCCTGAATCTTGCCGCCGACGGCCGGCGATACCTGAGCAATACCGCTGCCCAGTGCCGACATACCGCTGCCTGCCAGATTGAGGCCACCACGCACGACACCTGTTACCGCACTGGACACCAGATAGACAGTAATCAGCGATACGCTCGCCCACACCAGAAGACCATGAAAAGCGCCTTCACGCTGAGCCAGACGGCCAGCCGCCCAACCACCGACAAACAGCGAGATGACCGAGCTGACAACAACCCAGATACCCGTACCTGTGCCAATTCCGGACAACGGGTTGGCTTCCTGCATTGGGTCAATACTGGCACTTCCAATGGCAGTGCCCAACAGGTTCAACAACAGCGAAACAACCATGGCCAATACAACACCGGCCAGAATAGCGCTCCAGGAAATTCGTTTAAGCAGAGGAGCCATAGCATGCGTGTCTTGATACACAGGGGAGCCTGGAGCAATACGGTCGTCGCGAATCATAATAAGAGTCCTTTGAGTCATTGGCAGTGAACGCTGAAATGTGTGGCGTACACTTTAATGACCCGAGCGACACTCAAGAAGTTTAAAACTTTTATAGACTTTTTTTCAGGCCTGCAGAATCACATAAAAAGACGACGAACAGTGATCTCTATCAATGGAACGGAAGGAGACGACCATGCTCCACACGCTTTACAACTTCCCGGCCTCATTATCTGCTTTATTTTATAAGTGAAGTTGTCTGATGTCTGTTAATGCTCGACAGGCATTAACAATCACCGGCACCTCATAAAGCACAGTCGATAGTGGGTATAACCACACACTCATCGGCCTGACCGAGAACAGTCAGGCCTTCAGGTCTTCGTTAGAGGGTGTAGACAAAATAAATTAAACTTTCACTCCCTTGTCTGAATAGCCCTCAAGCCATGCCTAAAACCGGACGTCCTCGCTCGATTGCCGCCGAGCACTATCCCGTGCTGGTGAAACTCGCTCATGCACAGCCCTATTCCAGCCAGGCCGAATTGGCGCTCGTATTCTTCGCCGAAACCGGTATCACTGCGCATCCCGACACCTTTGCAAAAGCGTTGAAAATGGCAGGGATTACGCGTGTAAAGCAGCGGGCCAAGGGAAGTTTTCAGTCACCTGAACCTAATAAAGCCTATGGCTACAATGAAACCTGCGTGACGTCTGCCACATTGGCCGCTGTTACTACCACGCTGTGCACCAGGCCTGACTCGTCGTCGGCGCCGATGTGAGCCTTGGCGCCGAAATAGTACTGGTTACCTTTCTTGGTTTGATGCATCTCAGGATCGCGTTTGCCATCCTTGTTCTTGGTCGAACTGGGCGCGTGGATCAGCGTGGCATCGACGATGGTGCCTTGACGCAACGACAAGCCACGGTCGCCCAGATAACCATTAATTACGCCGAGAATCCCGGTCGCCAACTCGTGCTTTTCCAGCAGATGACGGAAGTTGAGAATCGTGGTTTCGTCTGGAATGCGCTCCAGGCTCAGGCCTGAAAACTGACGCAGGATGGTCGTCTCATACAGCGCTTCTTCCATCGCCGGATCGCTGTAGCCGAACCAGTTCTGCATCAGATGAACACGCAGCATCGCCATCAGTGGGTAGGCGGGCCGGCCACCTTCTCCTTTTGGATAATAGGGCTCAATCAGGGCAATCAAACCTTTCCAGGGCACCACCTGATCCATCTCGATCAGGAACAATTCCTTACGGGTCTGCTTGCGCTTGCCGGCATACTCGGCGTCGGCGAAGGTCATCTGTTTCATCATCGAAAAGCTCGGCGACTGGTGTCCGGAGATTTTGCCAAAGTTAGGAAGTCTTTTTCAGAGTTTCCCTAGAGGGTGTAGACAAAATCATGTAGTGAGTCGGCGCGCGAGTATTCGAGCCTCGGCCAACCAAACCCATGCCTCGCTTACCGCAAAAAGGCGATCATGATGCATGATCAGTCGCCGAGCTCTCTCATTCCAGGCATGAGTTCGCTCCACTACCCATCGCTTGGGCATGACCACAAATCCAGTCTGAACAGGCTCCACGGAAAATAGATCGCCTTGTTCAGAGTGCCATTGCCCTGTTCTTCTGTTATTCGGGCCACGGATCACTTGAACATCGATAGCGTGCAGTTGATGGGTGCGCTGTGCCCATTTTCCTGCGTACGCACTATCAACAAAAAGCGTGCTCAGTGACGGATATTTTTCCTTCGAGTACGCCACCGCATCATCCGCCGCGTCACGATCCTGCACGCTTGCAGCACTGATACTGACAGCCAGCAGCAGGCCCAATGTATCGACAATCAGACTTCGTTTACGCCCCTTGACTTTTTTTTCCGCGTCGTAGCCGCTGTCACCGCCTTGAGGAGAACTGCGGGTCGACTGTGAATCCAGGATCGCTGCTGACGGGCTGTCAGCGCGTTCTTCCCGCTCACGCCATTGAGCTCGCAAGCGATCATGCATTTGCTCGAACTTGCCTTGAGCGCTCCACCGGCGGAACGTTTTGTAGACATTGTCCCAATGAGGAAAATCGCGGGGTAGCATTCGCCATGAGCACCCCGTGCGTACGACATAGCAACAGGCTTCCAGCAACGTGCGCCGAGAGTGAAGCGGTGGCACTCCTCGTCCGCCCTGGCTTTCAAACAGGTCGGCGACCAGTGCCCACTCGGTATCTGTCAAGCAACTCGGATATAGCTGCTCCGGCAGTTGGCGGCGGTGGGTTTCATTGTAGCCATAGGCTTTATTAGGTTCAGGTGACTGAAAACTTCCCTTGGCCCGCTGCTTTACACGCGTAATCCCTGCCATTTTCAACGCTTTTGCAAAGGTGTCGGGATGCGCAGTGATACCGGTTTCGGCGAAGAATACGAGCGCCAATTCGGCCTGGCTGGAATAGGGCTGTGCATGAGCGAGTTTCACCAGCACGGGATAGTGCTCGGCGGCAATCGAGCGAGGACGTCCGGTTTTAGGCATGGCTTGAGGGCTATTCAGACAAGGGAGTGAAAGTTTAATTTATTTTGTCTACACCCTCCTAAGAGGGTGTAGACAAAATCATGTAGTGAGTCGGCGCGCGAGTATTCGAGCCTCGGCCAACCAAACCCATGCCTCGCTTACCGCAAAAAGGCGATCATGATGCATGATCAGTCGCCGAGCTCTCTCATTCCAGGCATGAGTTCGCTCCACTACCCATCGCTTGGGCATGACCACAAATCCAGTCTGAACAGGCTCCACGGAAAATAGATCGCCTTGTTCAGAGTGCCATTGCCCTGTTCTTCTGTTATTCGGGCCACGGATCACTTGAACATCGATAGCGTGCAGTTGATGGGTGCGCTGTGCCCATTTTCCTGCGTACGCACTATCAACAAAAAGCGTGCTCAGTGACGGATATTTTTCCTTCGAGTACGCCACCGCATCATCCGCCGCGTCACGATCCTGCACGCTTGCAGCACTGATACTGACAGCCAGCAGCAGGCCCAATGTATCGACAATCAGACTTCGTTTACGCCCCTTCACTTTTTTGCCTGCGTCGTAGCCGCTGTCACCGCCTTGAGGAGAACTGCGGGTCGACTGTGAATCCAGGATCGCTGCTGACGGGCTGTCAGCGCGTTCTTCCCGCTCACGCCATTGAGCTCGCAAGCGATCATGCATTTGCTCGAACTTGCCTTGAGCGCTCCACCGGCGGAACGTTTTGTAGACATTGTCCCAATGAGGAAAATCGCGGGGTAGCATTCGCCATGAGCACCCCGTGCGTACGACATAGCAACAGGCTTCCAGCAACGTGCGCCGAGAGTGAAGCGGTGGCACTCCTCGTCCGCCCTGGCTTTCAAACAGGTCGGCGACCAGTGCCCACTCGGTATCTGTCAAGCAACTCGGATATAGCTGCTCCGGCAGTTGGCGGCGGTGGGTTTCATTGTAGCCATAGGCTTTATTAGGTTCAGGTGACTGAAAACTTCCCTTGGCCCGCTGCTTTACACGCGTAATCCCTGCCATTTTCAACGCTTTTGCAAAGGTGTCGGGATGCGCAGTGATACCGGTTTCGGCGAAGAATACGAGCGCCAATTCGGCCTGGCTGGAATAGGGCTGTGCATGAGCGAGTTTCACCAGCACGGGATAGTGCTCGGCGGCAATCGAGCGAGGACGTCCGGTTTTAGGCATGGCTTGAGGGCTATTCAGACAAGGGAGTGAAAGTTTAATTTATTTTGTCTACACCCTCCTAGCATTATGTCGAATATATCCAGCTACCACACTGTCGTGCATACCCTCATACTAGGGCATGGAGTCGAGGGGCAGAGCCACTATGTACTCTATCTCTTTGATGACTATCAGGGCCAACCAACTGCCATGTGGCCATTGCTCGAATATTTTCTTGACCTGGGGCGTACCCGTTCTGCTGCTTGGCAACGAGATGCCTGTAGGGCAGTTGGCCTATTCGTCGACTACCTAAAAGCAAACCAGGTTGACTTCCGCGAACAAAGTTCTAGACCGCAGGTTTTAGCTAGCTTCGCAGAGTCCCTGCTTGGGGAAACTGTAGACCGCAATGGCGACGACCTTACGGGCCTATACTGGCAACCAAAATCAATTAACCGTACGACATTCCTGCTGATCGAACCCATCCCGAGTGGGCAGACGAAGTAGTGAAACTCACCGACGGCAAGGGTGTGGACCTGTTACTGGACGTAGCCGGTGGCGACGGCATCAATCATTCGATTGCGGCCACCAAAGCGGGCGGGAGCATCGCGCAGATCGGTTTTCTGACCGGCCAGACTTCGGCGCTGAACCTGATGCCGATGATCTTCCGCCAGACCACCTTTCGCGGTATCGCCGTAGCACCTCGCTCGTCGTTTGACCGGATGAACGCCTTTCTCAACGAGCACAAGATTCGTCCGGTAATAGATCACGCTTACCCGTTTGAGCAAGCTCGCGAGGCATACGAGCACTTGGCCAGAGGCGCGTTTGGTAAGGTGGTAATCAAGGTTGGTCAGGCCTGACACGGTCTTGAGGTTGCGACGCGCGGATACTTCCTGAGCGTCGCACGCCACAGTCCCCCATCAACCATTCGAACTCAAAGGGTTACACTGCCTCCCTACCCCGCTCCTGACCCGAGGCCCCTGATGAAAGTTGGCGTGATTTCCGACACCCACGGACTGCTTCGTCCTGAAGCCATTACGGCGCTTGAGGGCTGCGAAGCCATCATCCATGCCGGTGACATCGGCAGCCAGAACATCGTCGAGCAACTCAGCGCCATCGCCCCCCTGCACATCGTGCGCGGCAACAACGACCAGGACGCCGAGTGGGCAAAAAACATCGCCGATCACCTGCGCTTCGACATCGAAGGCTGGCAAACCCTGCTGGTTCACGACATCGCCGATGTTCCGGCGCTACTGGATGACAGCGTGAAACTGGTCGTTACTGGCCACTCACATAAACCCCTCATCGATTGGCGCGGCGACACGCTGTATCTGAACCCGGGCAGCGCCGGGCGGCGGCGTTTCAAGTTGCCAGTGACGCTGGCGTTGATTGAGATGGGCGCAGATTCGATGGAGCCTGAGCTGGTGCAGTTGGTTGAGTAACAAGCGGATCAACGCTGAGCACTACATTTGCCGATGCAACACAGGATCTCTAGAGATCCTGCGACATCAAATAATGCTCCTTGCCCCACGCCTCAATACGCTCCAACACACTCCAACCGCGCTTGGCATAGAACCTGTGCTGATCGTGGGTATGCAGATACAACGTGGTGATACCGACAGACCTTGCATGACTACAAATGCCATCAATCAACAGCACTGCAACGCCCCTGCCTCGCGCCTCAGGCTTTACCAGAACACACCCCAGCCAAGGCCTCAGATTGGGACGCTCAGCTAGATCGTCGCTGGCCAGCGCGGCACCGCCCAACAACTCACCATCCTCCAAGGCAATCAAGCATTTCCAACGACCATTTGCCTGTCCTTGAGAAAAATCGAGTTGCCAGTCAGCGAGTGATTGCGATGCGAATTCGTAATCAAACTGTCGATGAAGCCAAAGCGCCATCGTATCGCTGTGATGCATGTGGTTGCCGAGCCAATCCAGATTGAGCATGTTCAGTCCTTCAGGGTTTCAACCCTTGGTCACCGCCATCAAATCTCCACATCCATAAGTAGCATGCAGAGATTCAGGTTGCAGGGCCAAAGCGTCAATTAATGAACTCACACAATTTGCGGCACAGCAATCGACAGGTACCATTCCCAAAAAGCACGGCGTAATTTTGGATCTCCATCCTCAGACAATCCGCCTGCAAAAGCTGACGCGACAAGATAGCTAGACTCGAATCCTTCGGGATCCAAGTCGCGATCTACGCGATGGTCATATGGCTCAAATTGAAAATCGTCAACAGCTGTTGCAATTGTATTAGCAGCAGCATGCCCAACAAACATTGCCGGATACTCTTCGGCCTCGTACTCTTGATCTTCAACTATTGAAACATAGAATTCATCCCTGAGACCAAGTGCTTTCGCCTCGTCAAATTTCCCCTCAGCAGTTTCAAGAGCAATGTTTAGAATACAGTTTAACGGCTCATTATCTCCAAATTTCTTTATCCAAAAATTTACGCCCTGCCTAACACACATCACATCTAAAGCGGTCAAGATAACTTTCTTATTAGCAGCTACCTCATCTTCAGTAATGGTGTTCCACAAAAGCTTTCTGAGAGGAAGTGTCAGCTCACCCTCAGGCGACTTCGCAACCTCAAAAAGAAGCTTTTCAATCAAAATTTTACTTTTGTTATTCATTCCGACCTCATAATTGTTTCAACAGAACCATCGGTCTTAAAAATACGTATCGCTTTAGGATCTGCTACTGTCTGTTCAACCTTACTATACTTAGCCAGCTGAGAAAAGTAGCCCTGACAATCAGTACACATAGGCTTCGAAACACCTAAAGGATGATTTGGGCTTGCGATTGACATTTGTTTCTCTGCATGAGATGAAAAGTACTGCCCTTTATAATCCCTGTCGTATGGGTGTGATTTCACCTCATGCCCAATTTCTTCAGACTTAGCCTTGACCTGTTCCGCAGAAATCCTCTCGTACCCTTCGGGCTTTTTATTACCCCAATCGCTTAATGTTTTCTTATCATTGGATGAAACAGTTTTTACCTTCAACTCTTTACTTTGCGGAAGGTCGGCTCTGGCCTGTGATGCACGACCAAGCGCAGCTTCGGACTCCGCAATATTTGAAACCTTTGTAGCCCCTTTCGGAGTGATTTTCAAATTGCCTAAATTCGACCCTACATCTTGTACTTTTATGTCATAGCGAGTGTCAAACCATTTGCCTCCTTTTGCACCCAGGCCGCCGCCCAATAAAGCACCGCCGAATGCCATTAATTTTTGTCCGTCGGTGCCCTCACCAAATAACTGCGCTCCGCCCAAACTTCCGACAGTGCCTCCAGCGATACCTCCGACTAGCCCAGCTATTACAATGACAGGGCTTACGAGGACAAACGCACTAGCCAGACCGACAAGCAAAATACCTCGCGTTAACAACTCAGGAACTTCGGGATTGATAGGATCAGTAGTTTCAGTTCCTCCTCCAATAAATACGCTACTCGAGCCAACTACAATCTTGGCATCACATGCAGTGCAATCTCCGACTCGGGCGGCAGGATGGCCATTGATGTAGACGTTACTACTACCTTGAGCTATAACTTGCGGCGTGGAACTATGCTCATCGCATTTTGCCTGATCAGCGTGTGCTCTGGCTGCAGGCTCACCATTGATATACACATTACTCGAGCCACTCAAAATTTGGCCAGTTTGGTGATTGCAGCACGATAGGCTTCCGATCAGTTGGCCTACACCAGCCCCGGTCGCAGCAAACGCACCAACTATAGCAACGGCAGCCAAGCCGCCTGTCCCGACAACTAACGCCGCACCAATTGCACCAATCGCAAGGCCAGCGAGCAGTCCTGTCAGCGAGCCTGTGTGCTCGATTGGATCATTAAGGCGAGCAGCAGCGCTCATTTCTGATCTACCGACTGACCTGAACTTGGATAAAACCGCAACTCTAGAGTTTCAACCAATAAATGAAAGGCTGCTTTTTCTTCAGCAGTCATCCCGCCTGAATGGTTACTAGTCCCTGTTATCTGCATAAGAACTGGATGTCGGTGCTCATCGTAATGCAAAAAGATAAATTGGAGCTGATGTACGGGAGTTCCTTGCTGTCGCCATTTGAACTCAACACGTCGTCCCTCCACTCCCGCCACCTCCACAGGAAAAAGGGGCTCGACCCACTCCAGATGCGAAAGTGCTTTTTTCAGATCAGCTAGTAGCAGCTGAGATAAATATTCTAGATCTTTATCTCCTTCGATAGAGGTACGTCCTATCACTACAGACAAGGGGCTAGGCCCGACATCTGTAAGCGTGTATACATGAAAAGTCTTGTCCTTGAAACCCAGAGGGCGAATAAAACTAAGCTCATTGGTATGAAACCGCTCAGGTACTGGAATGGCGTCAACAATCGCTTGCGCCAAACGCTCCTCTTCCAAACGTTTCTCTTCACGAATGCGGGCTTCTGAAATACGGTCGAACAAACTTGTTCTTCGCATTAGGCTATTCCTTGTCCGGCTGCTCATTTATAAAGTTATTTATCTTTGTTGAGATTAATCTTCGTCGTACCTTCTACGTTCACCATTACGCCCGAGATAGTGATCGTCCCATCTTTGTTCATTATCAGCTTACTAGCCCCAACCTCAAGAGTAATTGACTCAGCAGACTTTATTTTCACCTCTCCTTTATCTACAGTAACGAAATACGATCCTTCTTCAACAGCGATGCTTGTTTCTAGCTTGATAGTTTCTGAATGCTTTCCTTTGACTGTGATTGTCCGATCACCTCCAACAGCATGGCTCTCGTCCACTTCAATATCGGTATCCAAATTACGCTCAGCATGTAGACTGACCTGCTCGGCCCCTGGCTTATCCTCGAAACGGAAAAAATTGGCGTTAGAAGCATGCCCCTTAATTGAACGCGTAAGAAAACCACTTTGCGTCTTATTTGCAGGCAAAGACCAAGGTGGAATATTACAGCTATTATATAGACTACCCATTACCAAAGGCCTATCTGGATTTCCATCAAGAAAGACTACAACTACTTCATCATCAACCCGAGGAATCTGAATGCATCCGAATCCACTACTTGCGCCAGACTGGGCTACACGGACCCAGCAAGAGCTCTTATCGTCTTGATTACCCTCTCGATCCCAGTGGAACTGGACCTTTATTCGGCCGAGACGGTCGGTAAATATCTCTTCGCCCGGCGCCCCCACGACTATGGCAGTCTGTGGTCCGGAAATAGTCGGCCGTGGTGTGACGGATTGTGGACGAAAAACAATTTTTCTTCTTACGCAAGAAAATGTATTGAAATAGCTCGCTGGCTGATCATTTGAGTAATTATTATGACCTTCACTGCGGACGCTCATAAGCAGAAATTGCCTATCTTCTGCTGAACCACAGTCGTGATTATAATGCTGCAACAGCTCAAAATTATAACCGGGCTGCATGGCTCGGCAGTTACTGGAACCCTGAAAGGTTTTACCTCTAAGTTCAAGCGCTTCGACTCGTAAGCGTAATAAAGCTCCACCTTCGTCATAGGTGCTATGACTGAACTGACCTGGATAATCGTAAATCTCAAAATTTTCTACATCGCCCTGTATATTCATACTGTTAATTGTCACGGGCAGACGATTGCGCGGTTGAGAATAGTCAAAAGTTTGGACTGATATTCTGGAGGCCTGAAGCTGACGATTACTCTGCCAATCAGTTATTGAATCAGCGGTCTCAGTAACTGACGCTGTGTGGAAGCGAATCTTTGGTTGCTTAGGCAACGACTCCAGCCTCGTAGAGTCATCGCAGATAATCATCGTATGACCTTCTGAGGTATGTTCAAAGTAATAGAACATCCCCTCTTGCTCGAGCAAACGCTGGGCAAAATTAAAGTCTGACTCTCGATACTGAGTGATGTAGCCATAGCGTTTTGCCGGTTTGCTGAGGCGAAACTCATGGCGAGAATAGGCAGAGCATGACGCAAAAACCTGAGCAACGACCTCCTCTACCGTCTTGTTCTGAAATATTCTGCTATCGATACGGTTTTCAAGCATTGAAAACCAAGGGTTCAGCGTCGCGGTGTAGCGAGCGATACCACCATCGCTGCCTACACTGGCAAAGCGCGTGATGTAACCGGCGACATGGCGTGTAGATCCGTCAGCAAGCTCAATCTCAATGAGTGAGTGAGTGAGTGAGTGAGTGTTGACCCATCATCGACTTAAGCTTGATCCCGGAATCTTGGCATAGCAGCGTTAGCTCAAAGCTATAGGCGTACGAAAGCCCCTCAGTCCCACTGAAAGACTCCAGCAGCATCTCCTGCGCAGGATTGGCAAGATTTTTGAATTTGAACAGACGTCTATTTTGTGGCGAGTACATCGCTGCAAGGTCCATCAACATTTGAATATCCTTGAAAACGCGAGAGGCGGTGTCGCGATTAATTTCCAACATCGCAACCCGATGAACAGATCCAGTCGGATGCAACAGTGTCAATCATTCTGAACCTCCATAAGAGGCCAGCGACTGACAGGTTTAGCTGGAGAAATCTGAAAACAACGTAGGCTTTGAACTACAGACAAAGCCGACTCTTCAAGATCGCTGCACAAAGATCACAAAAAACGCGATGGTGCCACGAGCCATAGCAAATTATCATGGGTCGGCCTGACAACACGGGCGCTGCAATACTTATCCTCACCCCCACCCAGCAAAACACATCGACATCTGCCAACTATTGCTTCTACGCGGGTCAGCACAACCGTCCTAATTGCTACTTATTTATAAAAATGTACGATTCAAGGTGCGACCGCATATCTCACCCCATTATTTAAAACGATCTTTTAATTCAGGACCGTTATATTGATTAGAATTAAAAACAGATTTGACATTTTGGTCCAACGCGAAGCCGGTTGGAGAAACTACTGTGCGTACCCTCGTCGACGAAGTACTGTTCAACAAATACCTGAATTTTCTCCACACCGTATTGCCCCCCACCGCCGAGTTCACCGAAAAAGCCTGGAAGTGGTAGCACACCCAAGCTAACGTACACGCCGGAATTCAAGCCATACCCACCAAGGCCTCACCATGATCCATATCCGCCCCATGACCACGGAAGACTTCGAGCGCTTCTGGCCCACCTTTCAGGCTGTCGTCATCGCTCAGGAAACCTACGCCTACGACCCTGCCGTCACTCAGGAGCAGGCCCGCAGTCTGTGGATGGAGCTGCCGCTGCACACGCTGATTGCCGAGGAAGACGGCCAGCTGTTGGGCAGCTATTACTTGAAGGCCAATGCGGCAGGTCCGGGGAATCATGTCTGCAATTGCGGCTATATGGTGACGGATGCGGCGCGGGGTCGTGGTGTAGCGCGGTTGATGTGCGAGCACTCGCAGCAACTGGCGCGCGACAGCGGGTTTCTGGCGATGCAGTTCAATTCGGTGGTGGCCAGCAATGAAGTAGCTGTCGCGCTGTGGGCCAAGCTGGGTTTTGAGACAGTCGGGCGTTTGCCCAAGGCTTATCGTCACGCACGCTTGGGGCTGGTGGATTGTCTGGTGATGTTCAAGTGGCTGGCTGATGCGCCGATGGCCAAAGAACCTGCGCAGCCCAAGCTGATCGGCCGCAAGAATATCGAATCTGTGGTGTCGCGTCCGCGTCGAAAATAAGCGCGGCGCACACATGAAAACGGGTCCTGCTCACATGAGCAGGCCCCGTTTTGTATTACAGCTCCGTGCTTATTTGCCAGAACCCATATCAGGCTGTTTCTGCAACAACACCCGAGTCACCCGGCGCTCTTCCACGCCAACAACCTGAAGGTTCCAGCCCTGCCAGTCCAGGCTATCGCCGGTGGACGGCAGGCGATCCAGCAGGCTCATGACCAGTCCGGCGAGGGTCTGATAATCCTCGGTGGCCTTGGCCTGGAAGCCGGTGCGTTCGCGAATCAGACTCAGGTTCAAGGCACCCGATACCACGAAGTCCTCGCCTTGCTTGACGATGTCCGGGCCTTCCACTTCGCTGGCGTCTGGCAGCTGGCCAGCGATGGATTCCAGAATGTCGGTCATGCTCAACACGCCTATGAAATCACCGAACTCGTTGACCACAAAAGCGATGTGCGTCGACTCCTTGCGCATCTGCTCCAGGGCATTGAGGATGGTGAAGCTTTCCAGCAGGTTGATTGCCTTGCGCGACATCAGCTTCAGGTCGGGCTCGTTGCCGGACAACAATTCCTTGAACAGTTCTTTCTTGTGCAAGAAGCCCAGCGGCTCATCGATGCCTCGCTCGCCAATCAACGGCAGACGCGAGTAGGACGAGTGCATCAGTTTCAGACGGATTTTCTCGGCATCGTCTTTCAAGTCGATATAGTCGATTTCGGCCCTCGGCGTCATCACCGTGCGAATCGGCCGCTCTGCCAGTTGCAGTACACCGCTGATCATCACCCGCTCACGACGGTCAAACACCGGCTCGCTGCTTTCGCCTTCCAGCATGTCGGTGATTTCCTCATCGACATCGCCAGACTCCAGCTTGCGACCGCCCAGCAGACGCATCACCGCATGGGCAGCCCGTTCACGACGCGGCAGGTGGCCATGAGCAGACTTCTTGCTGCGCTTGCGGGCGATCTGGTTGAACACCTCGATGAGGATCGAGAAGCCGATGGCCGCGTACAGATAGCCCTTGGGAATATGGAAACCCAGGCCCTCGGCGGTCAGGCTGAAACCAATCATCATCAGGAAGCCCAAACACAGCATGATCACTGTCGGGCGGCTGTTGACGAATTTGGTCAGCGGCTTGCTGGCAATCATCATCAGGCCGATGGAGAAGATCACGGCAATCATCATCACCGACAGGTGTTCGACCATGCCGACGGCCGTGATTACGGCGTCCAGCGAGAACACCGCGTCGAGTACCACGATCTGCGCAACGATGGGCCAGAACAACGCATAACCTGCGTTACCAGCGCGCTGGGCAACATGGCCTTCCAGCCGTTCGTGCAGTTCCATGGTAGCCTTGAACAACAGGAACACACCACCAAACAGCATGATCAGGTCACGACCGGAGAACGTCTTGTCGAAGATCTCGAACAACGGCTCGGTCAGCGTCACCATCCAGGAGATGCTCGCCAGCAGGCCCAGGCGCATGATCAGTGCCAGCGACAGGCCGATGACGCGCGCCTTGTCGCGTTGCTCGGGGGGCAGTTTGTCCGCCAGAATGGCAATAAACACCAGGTTATCGATACCCAGCACCAGTTCCAGCACGATGAGGGTCAGCAGGCCAAGCCATGCCGTGGGGTCAACGATCCATTCCATGGTAGTTATGCAGCCTCACGAGAAAAATGGCGGGAAAACTCATCGTTGGCCACAGCTGGCCACGCACTGCAATGAATTGCCATGCGCAAAGGTGCCTTGCGACCATGCACAGGCATGTCGGGGCCATTGCAACACGAGAGAGAGGGTAAACCGGCGTTCGAATCAAACGGCCTGCCTGGTGAATGGGATATCACTGGCCAGCCATCAGCGGTGAAGGGAAGGCAACTCGGAGGCTCCTGGAGGGTATTCATACGGTCCTGAAAATCAATACGGGCGTTGATCGTACAATACACACAACTGTTTCGTATTTTGTATAAGTATTACAAGACTTGACCAAAAGCACGCCGTATTCCTAAGCCTCGCTCAACCCGGAGCGACGTTTTGCCGCACCTCCAGGTACGACCAGTTGTCTGACAACTGCAGTGTCCGGGTAGATCACACAAATCATTTGTTTTAAAATGTTGCAATAACGTCAGGCCTGCGCAGTGTCCAACGCGACTTGTGTGAATGCACGATCCCCTGCCCTCTGACCAGAATCATAAAAAGAAAGCCCGTCATAGACGGGCTTTTTTCGTTTTCAGCTTTTGCACCCCGACGCCGGTGACCGGCATCGCGGACGACCCGTTTCTTTTAACCTTTGAGGTGATTTCCCATGCTGCGTATCGTTGTCGTTCATTTGTTCCAGTGGCTCAAGCGCCTATCGTCCGCGCTGTTCTTCCGCAGCGCCGAGGACAACTATTCCCGTAGCTTCACTCGGGAAAACGATGACGAAGGCCGCTGGACCTTTGTTTCAATCGTCATCGTTCTGACCCTTAGCCTTTACTGCCTGGCTGGCCTGGGTTACTACGCCAAGACCAATATCTGGGACGGTTTCACCCAGGAGCAGAAAGAGAATATCGCCCAGGCGATGGTGGTCAGTTCGCAGAATCTCTGACGAACGACACAATCGGAATACGACGGGGAAGCGAAAGCTTCCCCGTTTTCGTTTCGCCCGCTTGTCACAGGCGTGCTTTTCTGCGAGAAAGCGCTGCGAAAATGCACGCTCTCGGCATTCATTGAGCGCGCTAAAAACGGAAGCCTTGTAATGAGCAAAGAATTACAGATTACCGACCTGCATCCCGGCGAAGGCAAGGAAGCGGTCAAAGGTGCGCTGATCACCACGCATTACACCGGAACCCTCGAAGACGGCACTGTCTTTGATTCCTCTCACCAGCGTGGCAAGCCGTTTCAGTGCGTGATCGGCACTGGACGCGTTATCAAGGGCTGGGATCAGGGCCTTATGGGCATGAAGGTGGGCGGCAAACGCAAACTGTTCGTGCCTGCCCACCTGGCCTATGGCGACAGAACGATGGGCGCGCACATCAAACCGGGTGCCGACCTGACGTTTGAAATAGAGCTGCTGGAAGTGCTGACCCGCGACGATTGAGCGGGCTGCCTTGCAGATCGCCTTGAATCGGCCGATGACCTTGGCTGACAGGCATAAGCCTGATTGCTTGTTATCGCGGAAAAAGCCATGCTCCGGGTATGGAATTCAAGGTCTTGGCACAGGAACACGTATGGCGCTCAATAAGTCGACTCAGGAGCTAAAGCGGCACCTGAAAGGGACAGCAACCAATCTGGAAAAGACGGCGGAAGAAATTCTCAAACTCGCCTCGCAAATGAAAGATGTCGACGTGACGGCAGTACTGCAGATGGTCAACCGCCTTTACAGCGATGCCGATCAGCTCAAGGCCTATGCCGATGAGGTCAGGGCCAAGCGAATCGTACGCGCCAAGCCACTATGAACCGCTGAAACCAACGATCAGACGCGCTTCCATTGGTCCAGAGGGCCTTCGATGCTGCCACAGCCCGCCAGAATCAGCGCCAGCCCCAGGCACCTCAACATGCAGAAATGGCGTGGCCGGGTCGGCATGTGCCTGGTGGCGAGCCTTTCGGTTCTGGCGGGCATGACCGACGCCATCGGTTTCATGGCGACCGGCGACTTCGTTTCGTTCATGAGTGGCAACACCACCCGGCTTGCCGTCGCGATCAGTGCCGGCGACCTGAGCGTGACCCTTCGCCTGGCACTCGCCATCTTCGCCTTTATTGCCGGCAATGCGCTGGGCGTCGTCGTTGCACGGCTTGGCGGCCGGCGCGCCCTGCCCCTGCTGCTGGGGATCGCCACGCTGCTGTGCGCCGCAGCCGCATGGCCGCTGGAAAGCAATATGCTCGCACTGATCTGGGCCATTCTGGCGATGGGTATGCTCAACGCCGCCGTGGAACAGGTCAACGGGCTGCCGGTCGGCCTGACCTACGTAACCGGCGCGTTGTCGCGTTTCGGGCGTGGCCTGGGCCGCTGGATACTGGGCGAGCGCCGGGATGGCTGGCGCGTGCAACTGGTGCCGTGGGTTGGCATGTTCATCGGGGCGGTCATCGGCGCACTGCTTGAACAACGCCTGGGGCTTAATGCCCTGTTGATCAGCGGCAGCCTGTCGGCATTGCTGGGGCTGCTTTCATTGAAAATCCCGCATCGCTGGCAACGTCGGTACATGCCTCGCTGAACCCTGCGATTCCCATCTGCTGAAATACGTTTACCATACGCCGCCTTTCATAACCGACCTTCGTCATGACCCCTGAAGCACTCGCCATCCTGCAACAGCATCTACTCGCCGCCCTGAACAACGTTCCGACTGAAACCCGCCGCCTGTTTCATGGCCGTGGTCGCGTATGGCCGGGGCTGGAGCACATTACCGTCGACTGGATGCAGGGCGTGGTGCTGGTCTCGCTGTTCAAAGAGCCTCTTGAGCCCGAACTGGCAGCTCTGACGCAGCTGTTGAACGAGTTGATCGAAACGCCGCAGTGGCAACAAAGTCAGGCCCATACCCTGTTGTTGCAACACAGCTATCTGCCGCAAAGCACTACGCAATGGCTGACCGGCGAGGTCGTCGATGAATGGGTGATCACCGAAAATGGCCTGCGTTATAAAGTCGATTTCGGCAAGAAGCAGAACAGCGGTCTGTTTCTGGACATGCGCTATGGCCGCGAATGGGTGCAGGCCCAGGCAAAGGGCAAGCGCATCCTGAATCTGTTCGCCTACACCTGCGGCTTCTCGGTCGCCGCCCTTGCCGGTGGTGCAGACCATATAGTGAACCTGGACATGGCCCGCGCGGCATTGAATCGCGGTCGTGAGAATCACCGGCTCAATGATCAGGACCTGGGCCGGGTGACCTTTCTCGGGCATGACCTGTTCAAGTCATGGGCCAAAGTCACCCGCTCCGGCCCTTACGACCTGATTATCATTGACCCGCCGTCTTTCCAGAAAGGCAGCTTCATGCTCGACAAGGACTACCAGCGAGTCCTGCGCCGTCTGCCAGAGTTGCTGGATGAAGACGGTTCGGTGCTGGCATGCATGAACGATCCGGCGCTGGGGCCGGACTTTCTGATCCAGCACACGGCAATCGAGGCACCGTGCCTCCGCTTCGAGCAACGCCTGGAGAACCCGCCGGAATTCCCGGATGCGCGGCTCGATGGCGGCCTGAAGGCTTTGGTGTTCAAGGCTGAAGGCTTGAGTCGCACAGGGTGGGCGTGAACACCGTAACGACTTTCAATCAAGCCTTCAAAACAGTGGCCCGTGCTCGGACCGGGTTTGGATCAGACTGAAAACCTCGATACCAGGCGACTCAGATCCACAGCCAGGCGGGACAGCTCCTGACTGGCTGTGGAGGTCTGGCTGGAGGCAGAAGAGCTCTGGACTGACAAATCGCGAATGCTCACCAGGTTCTCATCGACAGAGCGGGCAACATGCGCTTGCTGCTCCGAAGCCGTTGCAATCATCAGGTTGCGCTCATTGATGTGGCTGATCGATGTGGTGATATCCCTGATTGCAACATCAGCCTGCTGAGCAATCAGCAACGTCGCGTCGGTTTCCGCATTGCTCTGCTTCATCGACTGGACGGCACCGCTGGAGTTTTTCTGAATACCCTGGATCATCTGTTCTATTTCCTGGGTAGACGTCTGAGTACGATGGGCCAGCGCCCTGACCTCATCGGCGACCACGGCAAATCCACGACCCTGTTCACCCGCGCGGGCGGCTTCGATAGCGGCGTTGAGCGCCAGCAGATTGGTCTGCTCGGCAATCGCGCGGATGACATCGACCACCTTGGCGATATCCTGCGCCTGATGGGCCAGTCCTTCTACTTCAACTCCAGTCTTGTCCACTGTGGTACTGAGTTTTTCCAGCGCAGCGATGGTCTGGCCGACGCAATCCTGGCCGGTCTGCGCAGACTTTTCACAGGCTTGCGTGGAGGTCGAAGCAGCGACCGCATTGCGTGCAACTTCTTCAATGGCTGCGGTCATCTGGTTGACCGCCGTGGCGGCCTGCTCGGTTTCCATCGTCTGGCGTTGGATACCTTGTGTGGAGTCCTGAGTGATGGAGCTCATTTCTTCAGCAGCCGACGCCAACAGGCCCGAAGCATCGGAGATGTGCTGAATGGTGCCCATGAGGCTTGAGAGCATGGTTGCAGTGGCTTTTTGCAGTTCGGTCAGCTCATCGGCCCCGTTGACTTCCACCGTGGTACGCAAGTCGCCCTCGGCGATTTTGCGTGTCGACTCGAGCAATGCCTGAACGGGTCTGGCGATGCTGCGGGTGAATAAAGTGGCAACAATCAGGGTAATAATCACGGCCAGAACAACAAGTGTAAGGGTGACGGTTAGTCCACTGTCATAGTTTTTGTCTGCTATGGCCCCTGATTGTTCTGCACCCTTGACGTTGACTTCGATCAATTGTTCTATAGATGACTGCAAGGCCTTCGCCTGCGGGCTGGTAATATCACGGATAAATACGAATAGTTCGCTGTCGGATTTGCTTTTGCTAAGTTCAACCAGCTGGTCGATCTTGTCGCTGTAGGCCCGCGCATCGGCTTTGACTTGTTTCCAGACCTGTTCTTCCTGTGGGCTCGACACCAGCGAGCCGTAAGTGTCGGCTGTTTGCAGTAAGGCATTCTTCAATCCGTTCAGCTTATTGACAGACTCCGGCGACTGCCGCTGGTCATCCATCACAAAACGTCGCGCGTCGAGGCGATACAACAGGCCCGCCGTCTCTATGCGTCCAGCCTGTCTGACGCTGGGCAGCCAGTTTGGCTGCAACTGGTCGGCGGACTGGTGTACCCGTTCATTTTAAAGACTGCGTTCGTGCCAACCCCGGCAAGCAGCAGGCAAATAATGCCGAAGCTGAGAAGCACCCTCAAGTTCAAACCTATATTTCTTATTGGCATTTTATAGATCCCCTTGCTGTCACAACGGTAGGGCGGGAACCATGCACAAATGATGGCACCCCAACATCACTTTAATGATTTAAAAATAAAAAACCTACTGTTTAGTGCAAAAACTCCTGGCACCACATAACGCCTTTAATAGTGCTTTAAACCCACCAATAGTCAGACTTCTCAGTTGAGACTATGCTTTTAGTATTACTACCTCATCAGGGTAAATCCCGTAACGCTTGATGCTCTGTTTATACTGACAAATAACACCTGCAGTGTTACCTCTCTCCATGACCGGAGAGCGGTAACACTGTTAAGCGGATCACGCGCTCAAGCGCGAGATCACATCGTTAAGGCCAGCTGAAAGGCCTTTCAGTTCATGGCTGGCGTTCTGGGTACGTTTGACGTTGTCCTGATTGGTCACCGCGATTGCGGTGATTTCAGTCAGGTTGCGCGAGATGTCCTCTGCTACAGAAGTCTGCTCTTCGGCAGCAGTCGCTATCTGGCGATTCATGTCGCGAATATTTTCGACTGCCACGGTAATGCGCTGCAGTGTTGCGCCAGCATGTGTAACCTGCTCGACACTCTCTTCGCTGCGCGCCTGACCGCCCTGAATGGCCTGCACCGCGTCGCTTGCGCCGGTCTGCACTGAATTAATGATCTGATTGATCTCGGCCGTGGATACTGCGGTACGTTGTGCCAATGTCCGGACTTCGTCAGCCACCACGGCAAAACCGCGCCCGGCTTCACCTGCCCGCGCAGCCTCGATGGCGGCATTGAGCGCCAGTAAATTGGTCTGATCAGCGATCCCGCGAATCACCTCAAGCACCTTGCCGATACGACCACTGTCTGTTTCCAGGCGCTGAATGACGTTGGCCGTAGAGGAAATCTCACTGCGCATCCGGGTGATGGTGGCGATGGTCGACTGCATGACTTTCTCACCGTCCTGCGCGCTTTGGTCAGCCTCATCCGCAGCCCGTGCAGCATATGCCGCATGGCGGGCAACTTCCTGGGCAGTAGCGGACATTTCGGTCATCGCGGTAGCGACCTGATCGGTACGCTCAAATTGCTCGTGAGTGCCCTGAGCCATTAATTCGGCAATGGCTGCACGCGTTGATGTGACGCGCCAGGACGAACTCGGCCGTCTGGCCGTCGCAGCGAACACGCTACGTGATTTTCTGGCAGATACTTTCAGTCGCCTCAAGCGCAGTACCACCGACCTCGATACTGCTGGCGGCGAGCTGAATGCCATCTTCCCTTCACTCAACTGGGCGACGTATTCGATAAGCATGCGAATCGGCGCAACCAGATTGCGATTGACAATCCACAGGGCAAGCAGGCCTACAAACAGCGCAGAAACGAGCATTACAACGGCACCAGTCAGGATCGTGCGGTCGGCTTGCTGACTGATTGCAACCGACTGGGCATCGCTGGACTTGTGCAGTTGATCAACCAGGCTGGCCATCTGCTCGCTCGTCGGAAGGTCTACGCCTTTGACTGCGGCGTCGCCAGCAGAAGCATCGTTGCCCGCCGCGATGAATGCATCACGGCCAGTGCGATAGGCAGTGCCCAATGTGCGGTGCGCCTGCTGCAGTGCCTGCACCTGGCTTTTCAACGATTGATCGGTGCCTTCCATTTCTGCCAGCAGGCCCAACGTCCTTTGCACCTTGCGTTCCTGCTCTTCGAATTGCCCCCAGAATTTGTCGCGGTCTGCCGATGCCTTGCCGCGCAACAGAACGTTTTTCCACTCCTGGACCTGAACCTTGAATTGCAGGTTGGCCTCATCAACCAACTGCGAGGCACGGACCGGACCTTCAAGAAGACTGCGATAGGACTGCACGTTACCGGACAGGAAGTTGAAACAGGCCAGCGCAATGATCAGCACCAGTACAAGACTACCGCCAAGCAAGCCAAGGATTTGGAGCCTCAGGGATTTCGACATCATGATGATCTCTGGAGAAAAGCGGGTCTGCGTCAGCACGCAGAATATGACGAGCTTCATTCCTTACGGCCGAGCCAGACAGCCCGGCACGTGTGCTCTATGAGATCATCATCGGCTTGCGCCAATTTTTCTTTAAAAACAGCGACAGTCGGTATAAATGTCAGAAATACGTCAAAAAAACGCCAAAAAGAGAGTAAAAGATCTAATCCGCCTGCCCGAATACCTGGCTGGGCCGTCGCAGCGAAGGATCGAAGGGATTGATTCTGGCACTGATGGCCGTGGCTTCACGCTTGAGCAGTTCTACCAAGGTCATCAGGCGGTCAGGCCCCAACCGGTCGGAGATAGTTGCCACGCTGAGCGCTGCCACTGCCCGGCCGCTGCGGTCCAGGATCGGCACGGCCAGCCCGGCCATGCCCGGTAGCGCGCCGGTGTTGCGCCCGGCGTAGCCGAGGCGGCGCACGTTTTCGACCTCTGAACGCAGAAACACCTCGTCGTACAGGTGAAAATCCTTGAGCCGTGGCAGGTTGTAGGCAATCACCGTTTCCCGCTCGTCCTCGGGAAGAAACGCGAGAATCGCCAGACTGCCCTGCCCCACGCCCAACGCAACACGGCCACCAATGTCGCCGGTGAACGTGCGAATCGGGTACGGGCCCTCACTGCGGTCCAGACAGATCGCGTCAAAGCCACTGCGTGCCAGCAGAAACAGCGAGTCGCCCAGCGATGCAGACAGGCGTAACAGACTTGGGCGTACCACGTCGCGCAGATTGCCGGTGTTGCCCGCCTTGGCGGCCAGCGCAAAGAATTCGATGCTCAACCGATAGCGCTTGCTGAGCAGGTCCTGCTCGACCATGCCCTCATCCATCAGGCTGCGCAGCAAGCGGTGCGTGGTGGGTTGCGAGAGCCCGACACGCTGGGCGAGTTGTGTGACCCGCTCGCCGCCCTCGTCGCAATCGCCCAGGCAACGCAATACGGCGAACAGACGCGACACCGCGCCGACGCCCACTTGCGCAGAATCAGTATTCCGATCAGTAGAATTATTCATGAATATAGCTCGCTATTTTTCCACTGAAAGAATTAATTTGAAGAAAGATGTTATTCAGTGAAATTCCTTGTTGAGCCCATCCTAGCCTTCGACCTACTCTCAGTCCACAGGGGCGATTTGAACAATCAACGGTAGCCGACTCAGAGCGAGCACCAACGTCCACAGAACTGCATGACTTCATTTCGCATCTGCCCATGACAAACGCGTGCCTCGGCGCGCATGCACACAGGTGGAAGCAGGCATGGCATTTCTGCAGCTCGAAGGTCTCTCCAAACGCTACGGTTCCATAGACGCTGTGGTCGCCACGAACCTGGCCGTCGACAAGGGCGAATTCGTTTCACTGCTCGGCCCTTCCGGCTGCGGCAAGACCACCACTCTGCAAATGATCGCCGGCTTCGTTGAAGTCAGTGACGGACGCATTGTGCTCGACGGGCGCGACATCACTCACGCCAAACCCAGCAGCCGGGGCCTCGGCGTAGTGTTCCAAAGCTATGCGCTGTTTCCGCACATGACTGTGGCTGACAACGTTGCGTTTGGCCTGCGTATGCGCAAGGTGCCTGCCGCCGAGTTGCACCCGCGTGTCAAACGGGTGCTGGAGCTGGTGCGCCTCGGTCAGCATGCCGAGCGCTATCCGCGCGAGTTGTCCGGTGGGCAGCGCCAGCGGGTCGCATTGGCCCGCGCACTGGTCATCGAGCCGCCAGTACTGCTGCTCGACGAGCCGCTGTCCAACCTGGATGCCAACCTGCGCGAAGAGATGCAGTTCGAAATCCGCCGCATTCAGAACGAAGTCGGCATTACCATGCTGATGGTCACCCATGATCAGGCCGAAGCCCTGTCGATCAGCGATCGGGTGGTGGTGATGCAGGCCGGTCGTATCACCCAGATCGACGAGCCTTACAAGCTCTACGAACACCCGCGTACACGCTTCATCTCGGGTTTCGTCGGCAAGGCCAACATGTTGCAGGGAGATCTGGACAGCAGCGGCATCCCGCAGATTCGTCAGGTGCCCGGCGATGGCAGCCTGACCCTCAGCCTGCGTCCCGAGAAGATCGATCTTGTAGCACCTGGCTGCGGACGACTGTCCGGGCGCATCGTCACCCGTTACTTTCTTGGCAGCCAGTGGCTGTATCGCATCCAGACCAGAATTGGCGAAGTGACGGTTGTACGCCGTAACGATGGCCAAGCGCCGCTGGAACAAGGCGCAGCGGTCGACATGGACTGGCCCACCGAGTTGCTGCGCGTGCTGGATGCCGACGAGGTGCGCGCATGAGCCTGCTGAGCGAAATGCGTCAGGGCGGTCGCGGCTATTGGCTGTCGGCTCCGGCGCTGGCGCTGTATATCGGCTTGCTGGTGTTGCCCCTGGGGCTGACTCTGGTGCTGTCGTTCAACGTATTCGACTATCAGGTCGGGGTGAAAAGCGACAGCTACACGCTGGCCAACTATATGGCCGTGGTCACCGACTCGTATTTCTATGAAATCTTCCTGCGCACCTTCTGGATCAGCGCGCTGGTCACCCTGCTGTGCGTGCTGATCGGCGTCCCCGAAGCCTACATTCTCAGCCGCATGGGCACGCCGTGGCGCTCGATCTTCCTGATCCTGATTCTCACGCCGCTGCTGATCTCGGTGGTGGTCCGGGCGTTCGGCTGGAGCCTGCTGCTGGGCGCGGACGGCCTGATCAATCAGGTCATCCAGTTCATGGGCGGTCGCCCGGTGAAACTGCTGTACACCCCGTTTGCCGTGGTCATTGCGCTGGTCCACGTCATGTTGCCGTTCATGATCATTCCGGTCTGGACCTCGCTGCAGAAGCTCGACCCCACCGCCGAGCAGGCCGCGCTGTCGCTGGGCGCCAGCCAGGCGAAAGTCATGCGCCTGATCGTGCTGCCGCAGGTCATGCCCGGCGTGCTGTCCGGCTCGCTGATCGTGTTCGGCCTGGCCGCCAGTTCGTTCGCCATTCCCGGCCTGCTCGGCGGACGACGTCTGAAAATGGTCGCCACGGTGATCTACGACCAGTACCTCTCGGAGTTGAACTGGCCGATGGGCGCAACCCTTGCCGTGGCGCTGCTGTTGGTCAACCTGCTGGTCATGCTGTCGTGGAACCGCATGATCGAAGGCCGCTACAAAAAAACTCTGGGGGAATGATCCATGTCCAAGAACGGTCCTTTGGCCCTGTCGTTTCATGCGCTGGTAGTGATCTTCATGATGGCCCCGCTGGTGGTGGTGTGCCTGGTGGCGTTTACCCCGGAAAACACCCTTAGCCTGCCCACTACCGACTTCTCGCTGCGCTGGTTCAGGGCGGTGTTCGAACGCGCCGACTTTATCGACTCGTTCTACAACAGCCTGATTCTGGCGTTTGTATCCGCAACACTGGCGACGTTGATCGCGGTGCCTGCTGCGCTGGCGATCACCCGCCATACATTTCCGGGCCGCAACTTTTTCAATGCGCTGTTTCTTTCGCCGATCATCATTCCGCACCTGGTGCTGGGGGTGGCGATGCTGCGCCTGTTTGCGCTGATGGGCGTAAACGGCAGCTTCACCTGGCTGATCTTCGCCCACGTGCTGGTCATCACGCCTTACGTACTGCGTCTGGTGCTGGCGGCGGCGATCGGTATCGACCGCAGCGCCGAGCACGCCGCCGAGTCTCTGGGGGCCGACCGTTTCACGCTGTTTCGGCAGATCACCCTGCCAATGATTCTGCCAGGCGTGGCAGGCGGCTGGTTACTGGCGTTCATCAACAGTTTCGATGAAGTCACGCTGTCGATCTTCGTTACATCGCCCGCGACGCAGACCCTGCCGGTGCGCATGTATGTCTACGCCACCGAATCCATCGACCCGATGATGGCCGCCGTATCGGCACTGGTCATCGCCCTCACCGCCGCCACCATGATCCTGCTCGACCGGGTCTATGGGCTGGATCGGGTGCTGGTCGGCAAACACTGATCCGGAGCTTTCACGTTATGGCATTGCTGAAACGACTGGCTGAACATGATCGCCCCGTTCTGCCCTTCACCCTCGATGGGCAACCGGCCAATGGTCTGTTGGGCGACACCGTGCTGACTGCGTTATTGACCGCCAGTGAGCACCTGCGCGGCAGTGACTTCAGTGCCGAGCCGCGCGCCGGGTTCTGCATGATGGGCGCCTGCCAGGACTGCTGGGTAAGACTCGGCAACGGCCAGCGAGTGCGTGCCTGTTCGACGCTGCTGGAAGCTGGCCAGGCGATTATTCGTGAACCGGGGCGGCGGCCATGAGCAAAGACCGCGTTGCCATTATCGGCGCCGGCCCAGCCGGGATTCGCGCTGCCCAGACGCTGCTGGAGCACGGTGTCAAAGCCTGCCTGATCGACGAAGGTCTGCGCGGCGGCGGGCAGATCTATCGTCGCCAGCCAGAGAATTTCCAGCGTTCGGCCAAGGCGCTTTACGGCTTTGAAAGCGGCAAGGCCGTTGCACTGCATCAGGCACTCGATGCACTGACAACACAGATCGACTACCGAACGCAGACGCTGGTGTGGAACGTCGAAGGCAATCAACTCGATACCCTGCACAACGGAACAGTCGCAACCCTGGATTTCACCCGACTGATTGTCGCCACAGGTGCCACCGACCGCATTCTGCCAGTGCCCGGCTGGACACTGCCCGGCGTGTATAGCCTGGGTGCAGCGCAGATCGCACTTAAATATCAGGGCTGTGCGATTGGCGAACGCGTGGTGTTTTGCGGCAGCGGCCCCTTGCTGTATCTGGTCGCCTATCAATACGCCAAGGCTGGCGCGAACGTGCTGGCGGTGCTCGACAGCGCGCCGTTTTCAGCCCAATGCAAGGCGCTGCCTGCGCTGCTCGGCCAACCGGCAACCCTTGCCAAGGGCCTGTATTACCGCGCGTGGCTGAGTGCGCATGGCACTCCCGTGCACCAGGGCGCACACCTCACACGCATCAACGGTGACAAACGCGTAGACGGCATTCACTGGCAACGCAACGGCCAATCAGGCCAACTGGCCTGCGACGCAGTAGCCTTTGCCCATGCACTGCGCAGCGAGACACAACTGGCCGACCTGCTCGGCTGTGAATTCGGTTGGAGCCCGCTTAACCGAGCGTGGCTGCCCATTCGCGATGACTGTGGGCGCAGCAGCGTGCCAGACGTGTATCTGGCAGGCGACGGTGCTGGAATCATGGGCGCAGACGCGGCGGAAATGGCCGGAGAACTGGCCGCGCTCGGGCTGCTGCAAGACAGCGGTGTCACCGTCGACGCCGTGCGTATCAGTGACCTGCAAACCGCACTGCAACGCATCGAACGCTTCCGCCACGGGCTGGAAACCGTTTTCCCGTTCCCCGAAGACTGGGCTGCCAATGTAACGGATGACACGCTGGTGTGCCGCTGTGAAGAAGTCTCTGCGGGCGATATTCGTACCACCGTGCAGGACGGCCATTGGGAGATCAACCGGGTCAAGGCCATGTGCCGGGTCGGTATGGGCCGCTGTCAGGGCCGGATGTGCGGCCTGGCAGCCGCCGAGATCATCGCCCGCGAGAGCGGCCGGCCAGTTGAGCAGGTCGGCCGTCTACGCGGCCAGGCTCCGATCAAGCCATTGCCGTTCGGCCTGGAGATGCTGCCCGTGGACAAGCAATCAGCGGAGACACAACCATGAGCACGCTGATTGAAAGCGATGCGATTGTCATCGGCGGCGGCATTGTCGGCTCGTCGGCAGCCTTGGCGCTTGCACTGAAGGGCAAGCGTGTCGCCTTGCTGGAGCGCGACTTTTGCGGCTCGCACTCCAGCGGCGTCAATTATGGCGGCGTGCGCCGTCAGGGCAGGCCCTTGTCGCAACTGCCCTTGTCGCAACGGGCGCATCAGATCTGGAGCGGCCTGTGCGATCTGATCGGTATCGACGGCGAATACCAGCGCTCCGGCCACCTCAAACTGGCGCGCAGCGAGCAGGACATGGATGCGCTGCGCAGCTACGCCGAAGCCAGTCAGGGGTTCGGGCTGGATTTGCAACTGCTGGATCGAGAGCAACTGCGCGCCCGTTACCCTTGGGCGGGCGATGTCGCCGTCGGTGCATCGCTATGCGCCGACGACGGGCACGCCAATCCGCGTCTGGTATCGCCCGCCTTTGCCCGCGCAGCCCGCCGGGCGGGCGCTCAGGTATTCGAGCAGGCGCCGGTCAGCGAAGTCAGTCACGACGGCAACGCCTTCATCGTCACGACCGCCAGCGGCCTGACACTGCGAGCCCCCTGGCTACTGAATTGCGCTGGCGCCTGGGCAGGAGCGCTGGCGGCACAATTCAACGAACCGGTGCCGATGTATTCGGGGCATCCGGCGATGCTGGTGACAGAACCACTGCCGATGTTCATGGACGTCAGCACCGGTGTCGAAGGCGGCGGCATCTATGCCCGGCAGGTGGCACGCGGCAATTGCGTGCTGGGCGGCGGACAAGGCTTTGCCCTCGGCCCTGCGCATGCCAGGCCGGGACAGGCGGCAGTGCTCGACATTCTGCGCAACGCCGTCGAACTCTACCCGCCATTGGCCGGCGCCCAGGCCATTCGCACCTGGAGCGGCACTGAAGGCTACCTGCCTGATCGCGAACCGGTGTTGGGCCCGAGCCTGACAAGACCAGGCCTGCTGCACGGCTTCGGCTTTGCCGGGGCAGGCTTTCAGATCGGCCCGGCAGCGGGCGAAGCGCTGGCCGAATGGGTCTGCGGCGGTGCCTCAACGATCTCGCTCGAGGCCTTTTCCATCGGCCGCTTCCGCCAGGCAGCTAGCCAACCCACAGAGATAGAACCCGCTACGAACGTCATCCCATTGCACAGAGGAAGGTCGTCCCTATGAAAAGCACCAAACGTCTCGCCCTCACCGGCTTGTCATGCCTGCCCTTGGCGGCCGCACTCGTGTCGTTGCCTGCCCAGGCCGAAACCACGCTGTACCTGGGCATGAACGGCGGAACCATGGAGCGCCTGTATGCCGATCAGGTGCTGCCCGCTTTCGAGAAGGCCAACAACGTCAAGGTGGTGATCGTGCCCGGCACCTCGGCCGACATCCTCGCCAAGGTGCAGGCGAGTAAAGACAACCCGCAGATGCATGTGATTTTTCTCGACGACGGCATCATGTACCGGGCTATTTCCATGGGCCTGTGTGACGCCCTGCAGCCCAGCGCCAGTCTGGCTGACCTGCCTGCCAAGGCCAAAATCAAGGACCAGGCAGCGGCTGTCAGCCTGGGTGTAACCGGCCTTGCCTACAACACGCGGATGTTCAAGGAAAAGGGCTGGAGCGCGCCCACCTCATGGATGGACCTGGCCGACAAACGTTTCAAGGACAAGGTGGTGTTCCAGTCACTGGCCTCCTCGACCTTCGGCCTGCATGGCTTTCTGATGTTCAACCGTATCCAGGGCGGCAGCGAGAAAGACGTCGAGCCAGGCTTCAAGGCCTGGCCGAAGACCATTGGACCGAACGTGCTGGAATACATCGCCAGTTCGGCAAAGATCTCGGAAATGGTGCAAACCGATGAAGCCGCGCTGTTCCCGCTGACGCCGACGCAGGTGACCGCCTTGAAGATCAAGGGCGTGCCGGTGGAGTACGCCTCGCCCAAGGAAGGCGGCGTAGTGTTGAACGTGGCTGAATGTGCAATCTCCAATAACAACCAGCCAGAGCTGGCCCAGAAACTGGCGGCCTATCTGCTGACACCGGAAGCACAGGCACCTGCGCTGGAATTCGGCGATCAGATCCCGTCAAACCCGAAAACCCCGACCTCCGAGAAGACGCGCGCGCAGGTCGAGGCCATGGAGAAGTACCTGGAAACAGCGGTGACCATCGACTGGGATCAAGTCAACCAGATCCGCCCCGAGTGGAACGCACGCTGGAGCCGCAGTATCGAGCGCTAGCCGCAAGCGGCAAGGTCAAAAGGCCGTGCCATTTACAGGCAAGCGCCGGCTGATCACCGCCCGGCAAATTATTTCAACTTATTACCGCACAAGAGAGTCCCACCGTTACGCCCTCTTCTTCGGGCGCATTTAACGGTGGTTCTTTCTTTATGAGTTTTATTGTCTGCATGGGCATGCTTGGCGTGCTCTTGATGCTATTGGCGCTCACGTCCTCGTACCTGCGCTGGATGCCGGTCACCACGTCAGCGGTGTGCCTGGGATTCGGCTTTGGCATCGGGCCGATGGGCCTGGATATCGTCAATCTGGATTTCGAAAAATCCTACGAATGGCTGGAGCGTCTGACCGAGGTAGCGGTGCTGTTTTCCCTGTTCGGGACGGGCATCAAGTTGCGCCTGCCCCTGCGCGGCAAGGCCTGGCACTCTGCCTACTGGCTGGCCGGGCCAGTGATGCTGGCGACCATTGCTGGCGTGACGGTCGCGGGGCACTACATCATCGGCCTGGATTGGGGCGTGTCGTTGCTGCTCGGTGCCATGCTGTCGCCGACCGACCCTGTACTGGCCGGGATGGTCCAGGTGAACAACGCCCAGGACCAGGATCGCCTGCGGTTTGGTCTGTCCGGCGAAGCGGGCCTCAACGACGGGACGGCGTTTCCGTTCGTGATCTTTGCCTTGCTGTACCTGAGTTCCGGGGGCGCAATGAGCGACTGGGTCCAGGGATGGCTGATCAAGGACCTGATCTGGGCGGTTCCGGCCGGTTTGTTGATTGGTTACGGCATGGGCCGCGGCGTTGGCCATCTGATGATCTTTCTGCGCATCAAGAACGCCGACAGCACCACATCACCCAATGACTTTCTGGCGCTGGCATTGATCGCCCTGGCCTACGTGGTCGCACAAGGTGTGGGAGCCTTCGGTTTTCTTTCGGTCTTTGCCGCCGGATTCGGGCTGCGTCAGGCTGAAGTACGTGTCACGCGCTCAGAGCTGCCATCGGAGCATGTCGCGCAACCGGTCCTGGGGCATATGACTGCGTCCCTCGAACAGGGCACAGTAGCGCAGGGCGAAGACATGAGCGACTCGCAACTGGCTGCCGGGGTAATGATGGGCGATATGCTCGCGTTCGGCAGCCTGGTGGAACGCGCGATGGAAGTGTTGCTGATCACCCTGCTGGGCGCTGCGCTGGCAATGTACTGGGACTGGCGCGCGATTGGTCTGGGTATCGCGCTGTTCTGCGTGATTCGTCCTGCCAGCGTTTGGTTGCTGGTGAGTCGTCACCTGCTCAACGTCCGACAAAAAGCACTGGTTGGATGGTTCGGTATTCGTGGGATCGGCAGTCTTTATTACCTGTGTTTTGCGTTGTCACACGGTCTGGCACACGATGTCGGCCATGTTGTGATCGGCATGACACTTTCGGTCGTAGCGCTGAGCATTCTGGTACACGGCATCAGCATCCAGCCTTTGCTGGAACGTTACGAGCGCAGCGCCGCCGCAAACCCTGATTAACAGGCCTGCTACGGCAAAGGGCCATAGATGAGGTCGATGAGGGTATTGGAAGAAGCAATTGGACTGCGGCATTTCGACTCGGTAGCGTGGCGGCCATGTAGCAGGTGCATAGCCGCCAGTGCAAAGCTTGACGCGTGCAGCTAATATGTGAGCAGGCTTGGGCACTTTGCCAGCCTGCGCAAAGACCCGGATGCTGCACCTTGCAAAAGAGCTGAACCCCTGTAGCACGCTGGCCTCCAAACCTGGAATACAGCTCTCTCGATCATTTAGAAGGTGAAATGTCAGAACCCGTCCTGATGGACCGCTTTGCACGTAAAGTCGATTATCTGCGCATGTCGGTCACCGACCGGTGCGATTTCCGCTGCGTGTACTGCATGGCCGAAGAGATGACGTTTTTGCCTCGGCAACAGATTCTGTCGCTGGAGGAAATCCTTCAGGTAGCCGAGCGCTTCGTGGCGCTGGGTACGCGTAAAATTCGTCTTACCGGCGGTGAGCCACTGGTACGCTCGGGCGTCGTGGGTCTGTGCGAAAAGATCGCCGCCCTGCCCGGCCTGCGCGAACTGTGCATGACCACCAACGGTTCACAACTGGACAAACTGGCCGCACCGCTGTTCAAGGCGGGCGTCACCCGTTTGAACATCAGCCTGGACAGCCTCGACCCGCAACGTTTTCGCGAGCTGACCCGCACGGGTGATCTGCACAAGGTCATTGCCGGTATCGACGCCGCCAATGCCGCCGGTTTTGTGCACACCAAGCTCAACTGCGTGGTAATGCATGGTCGCAATGATCACGAGATCAACGACCTGCTGGCGTTCGCCATCGATCGCAATCTGGATGTCTCGTTCATCGAAGAGATGCCGCTGGGCATCATCAGCGAGCACAGCCGTGCCGAATCCTTCTACTCCAGCGATCAGGTTCGCGAGCGCATTGCCGAACGTTACACGCTAGTGCCTTCCACCGACTCGACCCAGGGGCCGTCGCGCTACTGGCGTCTGGCCGAAGCACCAGGCATTCGCATTGGCTTTATCTCACCGCACAGCCATAACTTCTGCGGCACCTGCAATCGCGTGCGCCTGACGGTCGAAGGCCGCTTGCTGCTGTGCCTGGGCAACGAGCACTCCGTGGACTTGAAAGCGGTACTGCGCGCCAATCCCGGTCAGCCTGAGAAACTCGAAAAAGCCATCATCGATGCGATGCAAATCAAGCCGTGGAGCCACAACTTCACCCACGACGATGGCGTGCAGGTGGTGCGCTTCATGAATATGACGGGCGGCTGACAGCCGCCTTGAAGGATAACGCCTCATACGAGGCGTTACTTATTTGCCGGCCTTGCGAAAGAACAAGGTGATCTGCCCGACTTCGACACCCAGCTTGGTCATCGACGAACGATTGGCCATGGTCTGCTTGTCGATCAGGTACATCCAGTCATCCAGGCTCACGTCATACTCGGTGCCGTCCACCAGCAACCTGAGCACATAGTTCCAGTGGAGGCTGTTTCCTGACACCTCGCCATAGGCCTCGCCAACCACGTCACCTGCCGTGCCCTTCCAGCGTCCCGGGCCGTCAGGACGCAAACGCCACTCCCGGACCTGCTTGGTGCCATCGCTGTAGCTGAAGGCCTCGTGCATGACCAGCACTTCGCCTTCACTGTGCCCGTCGATCACCACGGTAAAGCGCTTGGTGACTTCACCGGAGCGCTTTTGAAACATTCCCCAGGCCTCGACACGCCCGGTGAAGTAATGGCGCAGATCGAGCTTGGGCTCTTCCTGACTGTAACGGGTTACCGGCACACCGCCGCAGCCGCTCAGTACAAGCCCCGCAAACAACATCAACATCCACTTTCTCAGCATGCGCCCTCCTTGATGGGTCATGAGCCGGTACTGCCGAGCAACTGCTCACGCAGCTCGGGGTTACGGGTTTTCGGGTCAAGCCAGATGGAAAAGAAAGCCTTGGCGAACTGCTCGTCGGGCACGACATGCTGGAGTTTGTCGCCGACATAGAAACGCGCTTCGCGGCCGGGCAGGTAAACCCCGGTAATCTTCATGCCCGGCTTAACATCGACAAATGACTGGTTCATTTGCTGACGCCATTGCGCCAGTTGCTGATCGTTCACCTTCGACCCGGAAATACGCTTGATCTCATCGATACTGGCATCGACCAGATCTTCGCGGTCAATATCGCGATGGTAAGTCAACTCAAGAGCCAGCGGCGCACTCGCTACAAAGGGCTTGGCGGGACTAAGCAACCTGGCCGTGTAGACACGAAAGCCGAACAGGCTGAGATCACCGCCACCGACAATCTGGGCATTGGGCAATGCCTCCCGCCAATCCGCCGAAGCGCCAGCGCTGAGCAACATCACCAACCATAGCCATCGTGGCGCACGCATCGGCAACCTCTGTGTAGGTCAGGTGCAGGCGCTGCCATGAAAGCATCGGCAGGCCGGGAATGAGAGAAGCCAGATAACTGACTCATGGCCGGAATCTATACCAGCAAAAACACTTTGTACAACCAATAAGGCAATTACCCTTTCGGGCGCTGAAAATAAAAAAGCCTGCTCCCGATCAGGTTCGGGAACAGGCTTCAGGGCTCAATACTTATCGCACCTTGAATTCAGGCGACCTGAGAGTGTGCCTGCAGACGGCTCTTTTGCCATTCGCCTTTCAGCGCCTGCAGCGTATTTTCCACATATGTGCGGTCGGCCGCTGCTTTTTTGCCGACATAACCCTGACTGCGGCGAAACATCTTCAGCGCAGTGCGCATCTGTGGATGAGCGTCACGGAATTCGTCTTCCTGGGTGAATGGCGACATGGCGTCGACATGGACTTCACCCGAATCGGCAATCCATACGATGTGGTTGTCCAGCGTGTCTTTGCATACTGCAAACAGACGAGCCAGTTCATCAATAGTCGGTTGCTTGTTGATATTCATGTTGATGCTCCTTCGCTCGTAGACCGTTCAATAATTGATACATCAAGTTCATGCGCCAGAGCGTCGTCAATGCAACACACGTAAGTGTTGGTCGAATGTCGCTCCAGCCCCTCAAGGACATGCAGGTAGCCTTGATGAAGAGCCGCTACACAGCGGCATCAGCGCAGAGAGAAGAAGTCACGAAACCCAAAGACCTGACCCAGGATCGGCAATCGATCCATTACAAGCATCATGAGGACGTTTCGCCAGCTTCTCGCCCTTATCGACGACAAATGCCAGTTCAGCTCCATCAATCTGCCTTATGGGCAGCCTACATCCGGGAACATCTCGACGGCTTGCCGAGCCTGTTCAATACACTTTGCAGCGCTCCCGATCGGGGAGACAGCTGCATAATGCAAAAGGAAAACGGGTACGTCAACGATTATGTAGTGAATATTTTATATAACTACATAATTGTATGAGGGGCTTGTAGTTACGTTAAAAACTGACTGAATAGTCACTGCTCCAGGCAGATATTACGGATGTTCAAGGCTCTTGCTCAGCCTGCAATCCCGCCTCACTCCTCCCACCGCAACACCGTATAGGCCTTGCCTCGCCCCTCCATCGAATTCAACAACACCGTCACTTGCAGACGCGCCATAGACCCCTCTGCCCTCCGCGCGCGGCTCTCGATCACCAACACCTCCCCAGGATCGACGCCCACCGCGTTTCCTGTTGGCAGATTGAGTGCCATGCGCATCAGCGGGCTTGCGAAGGCCGGATCAGGTCGGTCGAAGCCGCTCCACAGCGTGATTTCAGGCAACAGCCTGCTATACAGCGCTTGCGTCATGCTCGGCAGTTGCCGAACTTCTTCAAGCAAGCGAAATGGCGGCTGGCCGTTATTTCGCCGAACTTCGAGTTCACTGGCTATCTGACTGGCTTGTGCCTGACTCGCGCCGCACGCCATTGCCAGACGGGAAAAGTCTTCCGCTTGGGCGTTGTTCAGGTAGAGCTTGCCGTTCTCGCTGTGCAGGCTGACGTAGAGCTGCGTGTCGTCGAATGTCAGGGCTATTTCACGTCCGTCGGCGACCCACTTTTTGCGCTGCACAGGGTCAGCCAGGGCCTGCACCGCCAGCTCGACGCCAGCCTCTGCGGCCAGCAGTGCCTGGCTGTGCTGGCGAAGATGCAGCGCCTGGCGATTTTCCAGTTGCACCCAGCCGGCCAGTGACCCCAGCAGCAGGCTGAACAAGGCCATGACCCAAAGCACCACCAGCAATGCAATGCCACGCTGCTGCATCATGCACACACGCCATCGTTGGGGATTCACAGGTGCACCTGATCAGTCGCCGGACGCAGTCTCAAGGTAATGAAACGCGCCTGATGCCGGGCGTCGCTTACCGTCAGGTCCAGGCGAAACAGGCGCAGTTGGCCTTGACGTGTCGGTTGCCGGGCGACGCTCAGTTGCCAGTCGATACCGCCACCCAGACTGCCCTGGCGGATACCGTCAGCCAACGGCCCTGCTGCTTCCTGATCCATCACGCTCATGGCGGCTTCGGTCAGGCGGTCGCTCTGCTCGGCCTGCGACAGGGAATGCACGCTCTGGCCGAAGGCGACCAGCACGACCGTGCTGCAAATGGCCATAAGGGTCAATGCGGCAAGCATCTCCAGCAAGGTGAACCCACGCTGGTAGCGCGCGGGGTCGGCTCGGCTCTCACACATGCGGTTCAGCCTCGGGGGCGGGTCCTCCAGGACGATGCGTTAAAGGCGAACCGCCATGGTCACGAACGCACTGCGCGGGTTGCCTATCTGAAGTATCTGCAAGTCGCCAGTGGGGTCACTCGCAGCACTGGCGTCCGTGTTGATAGTCGAGACGTAGCGCTTGTCGAAAAGGTTCACTACGTTCAGCGACAAGGTGGTGTCCTTGACCGCGCCCAACTTGCCGAAGTCGTAGCCCAGCATGGTGTTGGCCAGCCAATAGCCAGCAACGCTCGAGTCGTTGGTGTAGGTGTAATAACGCTTGCTCATGTAGCTGCCCTGCAGGCCTGCGTTCCATTGCTGCCAATGCCAGTCCAGACTGCTTGAATACATCAGCCTGGGCGTGTCGACCACCGTCCTGCCTTTGACATGCACCTCGCTGGTACCGCTCTGATAATCATCGTCGTAGGTGCTGTGGTTATAGGACGCTGTGTTGGACCAGCTCCAGTTCTCGTCCGGGGTCAGTGCGAAGGTCAGTTCCAGGCCTCGGCTGGTCACCGAGCCGACGTTGGCCACGCTGTTCTGGCAGATCACGATCCCGGTGCAATTGGTAATCGCCACCAGGCGGTTGTCGAACCGGGTATTGTAGACCGCGGCCGAGGTTGAATAAAGCGCGTTGCTGCGACGCACACCCACTTCAACCGTCTTTGAGGTTTCCGGTTTGAGGTTCTTGAACCCGCCTGCCGCGTCAACTGCCGTCTGAGTGGTGAAAAACGGGCCGTAGCCGCCACTGGGGAAGGCGGCGACGTTCTCCGAGTAGGAGGTAAACACCTCATCCTGATCATCAAGCTTGTAGGTCGCCCCCAGTTGCGGCAGGAAACGGTCTCGCGCCTGCAGCGAACCACTGGCGTAACCGCCACCCTTGCCTTCCACCGTCGAGGTAGTGACTGTGTTCTTGGCACCGAACTCGAGTTTCAGGCGGTCGTCGAGCAAGGTGTAGCTGTCGCGCAGATAGAATTGCCGAGTCAGGTCGTTGTAATCCTGAGAAAGAATGGTCGCGACCTGCGGCAAACCCTTGGTTCTCACGATGTGATTCTGCGGTGCCGTGCCGGTCGGGTCGAACAGGTAGCGGGAGACGTCATTCTTGTTCGACTGAATCCAGAACCCACCCTGAATTTCGTGCTGACTCAGAAAGTAAGTCAGCGAGGTCTGGAAACCCGAGCGGTTGATACCGTAGACCGTGCTGCGAATGGAGTTGGTGGGTACGGTCGTACTGCCACTGGTGTACACGAATGGATAATAAGAGTTGCCCCGCCCCGAGTCGTGGTGGTGATAAACCGTGGCATCCAGCAACAGATCATCACTGAGGGAAAAGTTGCCACTGAGGATGTCCAGCTCATCATCACGCAAACTGCTGCCGTTATAAGTCGCGTCTCCCGCACGGGTGACACCGCCGGTGAATATACCGTTGGCGGCGTTCACAGCCCGGGTCCAGTCCGGCGTGTAGTAGCTCCAGTTGTACCCCAGACGCCTGATCATGCTGCTCGACATGGAAGGCAGGTTGGCCTCGTTGTGCGTTGAGGTGCTGTGATAGAAGCTCAGGTGATTAGCGTCGAAATCGTAGGTGACCTTGGCGTTGAGCGCGTCGGATTCCTGCGGGTTGTCATGACCTTTCCATGCGTCGGCATCGTATTTTTCACCTGACACATAAGCCGCCAGCCCGTTGTATTCGCCGGTATCAACGCGCACATACGTGCGCGTGGTGTCATAGCTGCCCAGGGTTTGCGAAAGGCGCGCGCCAAACTCCTTTTCGGGGTTTGAACTGGTGAACGCGATTGTGCCGCCCAGGTTGCTGTTGGAGGCAGTGCCCAGCGCACCGATACCGGCCGCGACTTCGCTCTTGGCGATATTTTCCGCGATGATTGCGCGGGTGATGCTCAGGCCGTTGAAATTGGCGAAACTCATGTTGCCCAGCGTCACGCCATCCAGTGTGTAGCCCAGATGATGCATGTCGAAGCCACGCAGGCTGATGCGCTGACTGCTTTCTTCACGCCCGAGCGGGTCGCCGGCTTGAAAGCTGACCCCGGCAAGACGCTGGAGCACCTTCATCGGATTGGTGCCCGCCGAATAGGCCTTGATGTCCTTTTCATCGACACGCTGTACCTGGCGCGTTTCCCCCTGGCCAATCACTGAAACAGTACCGAGCGTGGTATCCGCTGCGCCGGTGGCGGGCTCCTGAGCCGAGTCTGTCGGCGTCGCGGTGTCCTGTGCATAGCTCGCCAGGCTCAGTGCATGCAGTCCGATCAGTAACACCAGTCGTTGAAGGGGAAAACGTGACGCACGCGCAGTCGATAGCATGATCATGAAAACGTTTCCTGAAGGCGTAAGAAGTCAGCAGGCTCTGGTCCCGCGTTTATTAATCGGAATTGCCGGAATCAAAGGCTTTCGGTGATCACCGCCAGGCGCGTTATGCCGGATCGCTGCACGTCGGCCAGAACCCTGGCAACGCGTCCGTAGTCCGTTGCCGTGTCGGCACGCAGAGTCAGCGCCACGTCGGGGTCATTGGCATGCAGGTTCTGCAAGGCGTCCGGTAATTGCTCTTCGGCCAAAGGCTGGTCGTCGACAAACAAACCGCCTTTGGCGTCAATGCTGATGGCCACTGGCTTGGCGTCGTCCAGAGGTGCGGTGGCCGCTGTCTGCGGCAAATCAAGCGGTATGGCATTGGTCAATAACGGTGCGGTCACGATAAACACCACCAGCAGCACCAGCATCACGTCGACCAGAGGCGTGATGTTGATGTCGCTGATCGCGTCGTCGCCCTGGCTTGAGGAGAAGGCCATTTCAAGCAACCCCGCTGAGGCTGCGAGCGCCATCGTGCTCGCCTTTCAATCTGAAGGCATGGCGCTGGGCGCGGTTCAGCAGATCGATTGCAAAGGCGTCCAGATCGGCCACCATGAGCTTCAGACGGCGGTTGAAAAAGTTGTAGGCAAGTACCGCCGGTACTGCCACGGCAATGCCGATACCCGTGGCGATCAAGGCCTCGCCAATTGGTCCGGCGACCACGGCAATGCTCGCTGACTTGGCGGTACTGATAGCCTGAAGGGCATGGATGATGCCGAACACTGTACCGAACAGGCCGATAAAGGGGGCCGTGCTGCCGATTGAGGCGAGCACGATCATGCCGCTTTCAAGGTTGCGTCGTTCAGAGTGAATCTGTTGATGCAGGCTACGCTCCAGCAGCTCCTGGCGGCTCCAGCTGTCAGCCGGTTCATGACCATCCTGACCGCCGGAAAGCGCTTGCGTGGTCACTTGCGCAAGACGTGCCAACTGGCTTTTCTGCGGACCGCTGTGCAGCGCTGCGTCGAAATCCTTGGCTGCCCAGAAGGCCTGCGTGTAGCGCTTGTTCTGGTTTTTCAGCCTCCCCTGCTGCCAGGCTTTGAGCAGCAGCACTGCCCAGGTTGCCAATGAGAACAGCAGCAGGATGCCCATGGAGCTTTGCTGAATCAGTGTTGAATAGTCGATTGTCATGGTAAGGCGCCTCAAGGAGCGAGCGTGAAGGCAAGCGGAACGTTGACCCAGCCATCGACCGGACTGTTGCCGCGCTTGGCAGGAGTAAATGACCACTGTCGAACGGCCGCCCTGGCCGCATCGTCCAGCGCTGAAAAACCACTGGATTGAGCCACCTCAATCTGGTCCGGACGACCGCTGGCCAGGACATGCACGCGCAGCAGCGTGGTGCCTTGCTGATGGCGTTTGGCGGCCGCAGGCGGATACACGGGTGGCGGATTGTTCAGATAACCAGCGCGACCGATGGGTGCAGTGGCAGGCGGTTCGCTGCTGGCTGGCGGTGCAGGCATGGGTTGCTGTGCCGGTATCGATTGGGGCGCAGCAGCAGGCGCTTGCTTCTCGGCTACCTGTTGCTGTGCTTTTTGTTGTGGCTTGGCCTGTGGCTTGGCAGGCTGCGGGCGTGGTGTCTCAGGCTTGGGTGCGGCGGCCAGGGGTTTGGCTGGCTCTGCCGGTATAACGGGTGGCGGTGCCGTGGGTTGCTCAACCGCAGGAGCCGCTGCGGCGGGCGTTGCCGGAGCAGGCGGCGTGGGCCTGGCGACCATTTGCATCGCGATTGGCATGGGCCGGGTTATCGGCGGTAACGGCTGCGCGGGTGCGCTGTTGCGAAACCAGAGAAAACCCGCAGCATGTACAGCCAGTGCAATAACGCATGCCAGGGCAACATGACGCATGCCAATGCGCGGCACAGCGATTGCCGGTAACGGCACCGCCGGGGCATCGAACCTGCCTGCCGGCAACGCGGGCAGCAGATCGTCGCGACAGGGTTGTGGCGGACGACGAGATAGAAGTAACGCGGGCATGACATCACCAATCCGGGACGAAATAAATAACGGCGTGCCGCTTTCAAAAGGTTTTAAAAAGCGTGCCGATGCTACGCTTTTCTATATGTACTTATTGTGACGAGAGGGACGTTAGTTGACGAAACAACAGTAAGATTACTTCATGTTGCGTTTCAGACAAATCGTTAGATAGCACACTATCCAATGTGAGCATGTTTCGAAACGAGTGTCGCCCACGCTGTCGGCCGGACACGGCATGCGCGTCCGGCCGGCGCGATAAAAATGTTCGTTAACAAGACCGTCATTAAATAATCAGTTTGAAATCAGGCTGGTATTTCGACGGCCATCACTTCTGAGCGCCGACAGGGCGGTAACAGGATCGTCGGTAATGATGTAGCTGAAACTCTTGCCTGCGGTGTTCATGATCCAGTTGAGGCTTGTCCGGTTGTCGCCTGTCTCCTGCCCATAGCCCCTCTGGGATTTCCAGAGCCAGTACTTGGGTTCCGTACAGCAATGGCCATCAGCGGCAAAGAAGCTTTAGGGTTTGGTTTCCGCCACAGGCTGATAGGCACCCATGGTTTTTACATTGTGCTGGGTTCTCAACGCGTTGTAGCTGTTCACGATGTTGTTGAGCGGGAATCTGAGCGTGCTGTCATATTCCTTGAGGCGCACCTCGGTCGCATAGACATAATCCTTGTTGTAATAGCTTTGCCAGTTCAACAGTGAATTGGCCGCTCCGCCGCTGGTGTCGATAAAGTCTGCACCGAACACCGGAATCAGGCGGAAACGGCCTGCTTCACTCTGGGCATTCATAATCCCTTTGGATTCGAAAGTGGCAGCGTTCATGCCAATCGAGTTGACAGGCATTTTGAAGTACACCCAACGCTCGGCCGGTGTTCCCCACCAGTTGCTGTGAGTCTTCACGCTCTGCCAGGCTTTTTTCGCCGCGTCGATGTTCTTGACGTCAAGCAGCAGGATCATCGCGATCTTGTCCCGCTTGATCGCGTCCAGGATGGCATCGAAAGTGGGCAGTTTCTGGTCGCTGTAGCCATTCAAAGAGGGATGCCGAAGCGAAAGATTCAGAGTGTTTCCAAAGTAGTTCGACAGGTTCGGGTTATAGCCAACCTGTCTGTACGGATCATATTCAGTCGAATTCGCGGTCGTGTAAGCATTGGTGGTCCGACCGAGGTTGGTATCATGCAGGAGGATCACATTCCCGGCCCGGTCCAGCTGAAGATCGATTTCCGAACACTCGATTCCATTGGAGGCAGCCTGCTCAATAGAGGCAATCGAGTTTTCCGGCACATCGCGCAGCCAGTCGGGGTGAGAGTTGGTACCGATGGCAGTGCCGTGCAGACCCCGGTGCGCGCAGACAATCGTCAGGTCGTTGTGGGCATCTTTGAGTATCCCGCCGATCTTGTCGGTGTTGTGCTCTGCCAATGCAATAGAGGGCGTTACTATCAATACCGCCGTGCACAGTAGAACTATTTTCGGTAAGCAAAACATAACGTTGACTCCCATAAGGTCAGAATGGAATTAACTGCTGTACGGGCGAAGGCAAGACAAAAAAAGGCAAGGTACGGGCGGAGTCGTGCTCGACTCTTCTGGCTTTAACAAACGTTAAATGATCATGGTGTTCGGGGTCGCGTGTTGCCTGTTCGTTAATGCAACTTCACGCGTGCAGCCACTTTGCTTACCGGAGCCTAGTCAGATGGCAGCGATGACCAGTTCTTTACTGACACTCCTTGCACATACACCGAAGGTGGTGCGGGAGGTGCTTGCGTGGGGGACAGCAGAGCGCCGGTATCAGGGTCGTAGTAGAAGATCTCCTCGATGCTGTCGATGCTGACTTTCAATCGACCTCTGTGCAGGTCGTCATCGACGTTGACGATGCGTTTGGTCCCAGTGGAACAGGTCACGCTGGCGCCACCCGCAAAGCCTTGCCCCCCTGCCCCGGCGGGTTCGATCAGGCACATTGCACCATCCGGACGAGCGATCTGCAGCGCGCCTTGTGGCGTGATGCGATGGGTGTAGACCGGACGACCATCAGGGCCGACCGTGGTAAATGACTCGCCGCGCTCAAAGCGCCTTTCCGGAGCATCGATACCTTTCACGCCCACGATGTTATGCAGCAGCAAACCGTCCGTGCCGATGTAGTAGTGAGCGATTTGCGTGCCGGTGTTCGCGGGCCAGCGCAGGTGCATGTGCATATGCGGCGGCGCATCTTCATGGCCGTGTGGGGCATTGGTGTCGAAGCCCATGATCTGGATCCTGCCCAGCCCGCGGCTTTGTACGTATTGGCCAAGCCCAAGATCACGTACCGCTTCGCGCTGCGCGAACTCCAGCACGTTGGCCGCAGCGCGCTGAATGGAGGGAAACGGATCCTGCACGTAAAGACCCGCGCGGCGTGCCGGGTCGGCATGTTCAAAGCGCAGGACCATGCCCGGCTCAACGATGTGCGTAGAGACCTCGGATGCCGTTATCGCATCCACTGCCAAAGGGGGCAATACCACGTACAAACGTCCGTCATCGAGCCTGAACGGGATATCACCGCTTTCCAGAATCACGCGCGACGTGTTCGCCACCGCTCCGTCGAAACCCAGCTCCAGCGTCCTTGAACGCGGTACTTTCAACGCTATTACCGTCTCGCGCGGGTTGTCGGCGTTCCAGTAAGGGTCTGCCACCAGCCTGCACGTGACGCAACTTGCCGGGTCAAAGCGCAAGCCTGGGCCTTCTTCACGCTTGACGAATTTGATGACGGCAATGACAGACTCGTCGTTGACCGGTGCAGAAGCAGCTAACGCGAGACTCGCGCTCAGCATGGCGCTCGCCGCCAATGCCATTGTTGTCCCGTACGTCGTCATGCGTCAGACATCCGTTGCGGCATGCCTACACCTGCAATCAACTGATCAACCTTCAAAAACTGCGCGTTCATAGGCAAGCCACTATTCAGGTGGAACGGACAAAACAAGTTTCGCAGTGTGCATTGGATCCGCACGCTATCAAGACGAAACGGATTGACTCGGAAAGTAATGCATCAATTAACGCTAACGCTCCGAACCGAAACAGGGTAAGGACATTCTCAATGCCGACATGTTCACCCACAGGAATTTGGCAATTTACCGGTGAACTAATGCGCCGGAAATACTCTTTTACATGCGTTCGTACTGTAGGGGTTCGATGTGACAGATTGAGGACATTAACGTACGACGCACTGATTTGATTAACATGATTAGGCAACTAACAATATGGCGTGTGGCCTGTAGTGAACAGCGCCGAACATAAACTTTTTTTAATGTTGCATACGTGCGTATCGATTACATACTTATTGCGAAAGTATGACCGTCCATTTTATTTTCTTTGAGTTCCGAAAGCAAGCCAAGCCATCGCACAAGAACTACCATGCGAACTCTTGCCGGCCCGACAACCAGCACAAAAAAGCCCGAGAGCTAACGCTCCCAGGCCTTTGTAAACCAGACAAAACCCTTACCGTCAGCTCACTTTAAAGCGCCCCACCAGCCCCTGCTGCTGCTCAGCAAGCCTGGCCAGTTCACGACTCGTGACTGCTGTCTGCTCGGCACCTGCACTCACCTGAATGACCAGCGCGTTGATGTCATTCACGTTGCGGTGGATTTCTTCGGCCACCAGGCTTTGCTCTTCGGCAGCAGATGCAACCTGGATGTTGCGGTCACTGATGGTCGCGATGCCTTCGGCGATTTCTTCCAGCAGTTCGCCAGCGCGTACGACGTTGCTGGCGCCCTCTTGCGCCTTGCCCAGGGTTTCCTGCATGGACGCGGCAGCACGTTCGGAGCCGGACTGCAGGTTGGCGATCATGTTCTGGATGCTGACCGTGGAGTCCTGAGTCTTTTTGGCCAGGTTGCGCACTTCGTCGGCCACCACGGCGAAGCCGCGACCTTGTTCGCCCGCACGCGCGGCTTCGATGGCTGCGTTGAGGGCCAGCAGGTTGGTCTGGTCGGCGACGCCTCGGATGACATCGAGCACCGAGGAAATGGCGTTGCTCTCGCCCTTGAGCTCGTCAATGATTCGTGAAGTCTCTTCAGCCTGGACCGAGAGCCCTTGAATCAGGCCGATGGTGTTGTCGATCTCGGTCTTGCCCTGCACGGTACTGTTATTGACGCGCTGCGACATCTCGGCCGCGTCGGTGGTGCTGCGCGCAACGTCCTTGACGGTGGCGCTCATCTCGCTGATGGCTGTGGCGACCTGATCGGTGCCCAGGCGCTGCTGCGCGACGTTCTGGCTGGTCTGCAACGCCACCGCAGAAGACTGCCCGGCGGCGGTGGCGACCTGTGAGGTAGCGCTGCCGATTTCGCGGATGACCTCGCTGATCTGTTGCGCCATGTTGTCCAGATTGCGTGATATCTCGCCGAACTCGTCTTTACCGGTGTAACGGGTTCTGGCGGTCAGGTCGCGGGTGGATAGCGCAACCAGCGTGCGGTTCACGTCGACCACTGCAACCTTGATATTGCGGATGATCACCGACGCCAGCCACAACACTACGATCAGCATCACGATGACAGTGGCAACCGCTACGTAAAGGCTGCTTTGAGCGGCGCTGCGTGCATCGGAGGCCAGGCCTACGACAGTCTGACCCAATTCCGCTTCAACCCTGGCCATCAGGTCTATGCGGTTGGTGGAGAGGTTGAACCAGTCTTCAGGCTTGATGTTGAGCGGGTCGCCCAAGGGTGTATCGAAACCCAGACGTTGCAAGCGGGCAACTTCAAGTGATCCTGGTTGTTGCAGAACATCATTCAGTCTGGTTTTGAATGCTTCCGGGGACCAGCGCTGGAAGGCTTCGAAGTAACCGGAGAACTCTCCAAGGTTACGGCTGAAGCGTGATAACAGCGCTGCGTCGAAGCGATTCTGGTTGAAAGCCAGGCCCAACAACACCCGCTCGCGACCCGCGCGCTCTTTCATGTCCACGAACTGATTGAGCGAACTCAAGGCGCGCAGTATTTGCGGGTCTTCAATGCTCGCTTCCATCGAATAAGTAAACCCGATGAGCGTTTTGATGATGTCAGTGAAACGCGTGCCGGATTCAGTATTGTTGATTGCCAGCGCATCGACTTTGAGGCGTAGCGCGATCAGGTCATCTAATGCGCGGTTTACTTTTTCCGGCCCGGGAATTCCCTCCGTCGATTGCGCACGCATCTCGCCCATCGCCTGGTCGGTTTCCTGACGAAAGGATTTCAATTTGTCTTGCATGGACTTGCCGCCACTGCCCAGGAACACGCCACTGGCACCGCGCTCGCGCTGGATGGTGGTGACGACGTTGCTGAGCTTCTGTGCGGCACTGGTGGCCGTCACTGCGCGCCTCATATCGCTGAGGTTCTCGCTTTTATCAGCGACGAAAATACCTGCGAAGGCAAGAAAGCCCAGCAGGGGAAACATTAAAATAAGCAGCAGTTTCATACTCAAAGGAGCATTTCTAAGCATTGCAGACCTCATGACGTGCAGACGTTCTATAAAGACGATCCGAGGCCTAACGTTCTGTATTTTTCGACGTTTTTTAATAGCCAGAGATGATTCGGTAATTAGCCTGCCTTAGCCGGTCTTGCTTCCGTCCCATTGTTTCGGCTGAGGGCAGCCGAGCTTTACCAAACTATTTATCTTGACAATTCGCATCACAAGATTAATGAAGACGAGTATTCGAAAATGCGCGGGAAGTTTGGATCCACAAGAAGTGCAATTAACATTAACGGCAATAAACCAAGATGCAAAACATAACGCCAGACAACGTGGTCACCTATAAATGAGATGACCACAGTGTCTGGCGAGAGGAAGGCGGTTTTCTATTCCGCCTGTCACGTTGCACGGATTATTAGCGCAGGTTGGTCTTGGCCAGCTCCAGCACCTCACTGCCCCGCCCGCTCATGATCGCGCGCATCATGTACAGGCTGAAGCCTTTGGCCTGTGCCAGTTTGATTTTCGGCGGGATGCCTAGCTCCTGCTTGGCAGTGACCACGTCAATCAGCACCGGGCCTGGATGATCGAACGCCTTGCGCAACGCTGCAGGCAGCTCTTCGGCGTTCTCCACGCGCAGGCCGAGAATGCCTGCGCCCAAGGCGATACCGGCGAAGTTGGTTTCATGCAGGTCGGTGCCGTGCGGCACGTAGCCACTGGCTTTCATTTCCATGTCGACAAAGCCCAGCGAGCTGTTGTTGAACACCACCATTTTGATCGGCAGGTTCAGTTGGCGGATGCTCAGCAGATCTCCCAACAACATCGACAGACCACCGTCGCCACACAAGGCTACGACCTGACGATCCGGATGTTCGGCCTTGGCCCCCAGAGCTTGTGGTAAAGCGTTGGCCATCGAGCCGTGGTTGAACGAGCCGAGCAGACTGCGCTTGCCGTTCATGTGCAGGTAGCGTGCGGCCCACAGCGTTGGCGTGCCGACATCGACGGTAAAGATTGCATCAGCGTCCGCTTGCTCGTCGACCAATCGAGTGAGGTATTGCGGGTGAATAGGTGTACCGTCTGGCGTAGGCGTGGCCAGCTCGTCCAGTTCCTCACGGGCCTTGGCGTAGTGCTTGAGGGCCTTGTCGAGGAAGCGGCGGTCGGCGTGCGGCTTGAGTTTTGGCTGCAATGCGTCGAGGGTTTCCCGTACCCCGCCGACCAGACCGAGCGCTACCGGCGTGCGGCGACCCAACTGTGTAGGGTCGAGGTCGATCTGGATGATATTGGCTTTTTCCGGGTAGAAATTTCGATATGGGAAGCTGCTGCCGAGAATCACCAGCGTGTCGCAGGACAGCATGGCGTGATAGCCGGAGCTGAAGCCGATCAGGCCGGTCATGCCGACGTCGAACGGGTTGTCGTATTCAACGTGCTGCTTGCCACGTAAGGCATGAACAATGGGGGCGCCCAGCGTGTCGGCCAGTGCAAGGATCTGCTCGTGAGCACCCGCACAGCCTGCACCGCACAGCAAGGTCACGGCCTTCGAGTCGTTGAGCATGTCGGCCATCGACTGCAAGTCGTTGTCTGCCGGGACGACAGCTGGCGGCGTGGCCTCGATCCATTTCGCAGCTACATCAGGGGATTCGCTGAGTGCTACATCGCCGGGCAAGACGATAACGGCAAAACCTTTCTGGCTGATCGCCGCGCGCATGGCACGTTCCAGCACACGGGGGAATTGCTCGGGGTTGCTGACCAGTTCGACGAAGTGGCTGCACTCCTTGAACAGCTCCTGCGGGTGGGTTTCCTGAAAGTAATCCAGGCCGATTTCCGAGGAAGGAATGTGCGCAGCAATTGCCAGCACCGGCACGCGGTTGCGATGGCAGTCGTACAGGCCATTGATCAGGTGCAGGTTGCCCGGTCCGCAGCTGCCTGCACAGACCGCCAGCTTGCCGCTGGATGCCGCCTGGGCACCGGCGGCGAAGGCTGCGACTTCTTCATGACGGGTGTGCATCCAGCGAATCGAATCGGTGCGTTCCAGGCTGTCGGTCAGGCCGTTGAGGCTGTCACCGGACACCCCCCAGATGTGGGAAACATCTGCCGCTGCGAGGGTTTGCGCAAGATGGTCGGCGATGGTCTTGGACATTAGGGGTTCCTTGTCGAGGCAATAATGAATTCGGTAAAACGCGCGCAGCGCTCTGCTACGCCTGTTGTGGTCGACCCGATGAATTCTCGACAGTTCAGAAAACCTGAGCCCTGTTCAGGGCTCGGTCAGACAGTTTGCATTGGCAAACAATTCAGGCGTGCGGGTTACCCGGCGCCTTGGTAGGGACTGCATATTGCGGCTTGAGCTTGCCCTCGCTGTCGAGCAGCCAGGCATCGAGAATTTCCCGGACCACAGGGCCCGCGACTCGACCGCCCGCCTCGCCGTTCTCGATGGTCACAGATACCACGATCTTCGGATGGTCGGCCGGTGCGAAGCCGACGAACAAGGCGTTGTCACGGTTACGCTCCAGCGTCTTCAGGCGGTTGTAACGCTCACCCTGCTTGATCGCCACCACCTGCGCCGTACCGCTTTTGCCAGCGATGCGGTACTGCGCGCCCTTGGCGGCATCGCGCGCAATGCCGCGCGGGTCGTGCATGACCATCTGCATGCCGGTGTTGACCTGATTCCATTCATTGGGATCGCGCAGCACGATGTTTGGCATCGGGTGCTCATCAAGCGGCACGTCATGACCTACTTCCATCGCCAGGTGCGGCCGATGCCAGACGCCTTTGCTGGCAAGCAGTGACGTGGCCTGGGCCAGTTGCAACGGCGTGACCTGCATATAGCCCTGGCCGATACCGAGAATCACCGTTTCGCCCGGGAACCACGCCTGGCGGCGTGTAGCGCGCTTCCATTCGCGGGACGGCATCAGCCCGGCCGATTCCTCGAACATGTCCAGCGAGACCTTCTGACCGATGCCGAACATGGTCATGTAGTCGTGCAGGCGGTCGATGCCGAGCTTGTGCGCGACAGTGTAAAAGTAGGTGTCATTGGAACGCATGATCGCTGTGTCCATATCCACCCAGCCATCGCCGCTGTGGTTCCAGTTGCGGTATTTGTGATCGAAGTCCGGCAGCTGGAAATAACCGGGGTCGAAGACCTTGGTCGAGGCTGTGACCACACCGCTGTCGAGACCGGCAATCGCCACCTCCGGCTTGACCGTCGAGCCCGGTGCGTAAAGGCCACGCAGCACCCGGTTGAACAGCGGCCGGTCAATGGAATCGCGCAGCGCAGCGTACTGCTTGAAGCTGATGCCGGTGACGAACAGGTTGGGGTCGAAGCTTGGTTTGCTGACCATCGCCAGCACTTCGCCGGTTTCCGGGTCCAACGCAACCACCGAACCACGTCGATCACCCAGAGCGTTTTCCGCTGCGGCCTGCAAATGCGCGTCCAGCGTGAGGGTGATGTTCTTGCCCGGCACCGGGTCAGTATGTTTCAGCACCCGCAGCACGCGGCCCTGGGCGTTGGTTTCGACCTCTTCGTAGCCTACGTGGCCGTGCAGCTCGGATTCGTAGAAGCGCTCGATACCGGTCTTGCCGATGGATTGAGTGCCGCGATATTCGTTGTCGAGATGCGACGCTTCTTTTTCGTTGATACGCCCGACATAGCCAATCGAATGAGCAAAATGCGCGCCCAACGGGTAGTGACGAACGAACTGCGCTGCCACATCCACGCCCGGTAGCAGGTACTGATTGACCGCCAGTATGGCGATCTGCTCCTCGGTCAGCTCATACAGCAGTGTTGCGGGCTCGAACGGGTGACGAACCTGTTTCAGTTCCTTGTCGAACAGAATCCGGTCTTCGTCGGGCAACTCCAGCAGGGTCATCAGTTCATCGATCACCTTGTGCCAGTCACCGGCGCGCTCACGGGTCAGGGTCAGGTTGAAACTGGGGCGATTGTCAGCGAGCACTTCGCCATTGCGGTCAAAGATCAAACCGCGCTCGGGCGGGATCGGCAGCACGTGAACACGGTTGTTTTCGGAAATGGTCGAGTGATAGTCGAACTCGGTGACTTGCAGGAAATACATGCGCGCGACCAGACAGGCAGCCAGCAGGCCGACCAGCACCGCGCAGGCAATCAGGCGCTGATTGACCAGCCGCGTCTCTTTTTCGTGGTCTTTCAGGGGAATTGGATTGGGCATTTCTACAGCTTCTCGGTGAAGGGCAAACGGCGCAACTAAACGTGTATATAAAGATTTCGGCGCGCACCATACCAAGAAGCGGCTGACTGCAGGCGATCAAGCCGACAATCGCAGGATGAAAAATCTGTCAGAAAAGACTCATTCGGGCGTGATCTGCAGCGTATTCGACGCTTCACGGGCCTGCATAATGCGCGGCAGATTGGTCTCGATCCAGGTGGCGAGTGTTTCAACCTGCAAGGCGACTTCTTCGCCCATCGGGGTCAGCCGGTATTGAACATGCGGCGGCACCACCGGCAGTGACTTGCGGCTGACGAAGCCGTCCTGCTCCAGGTGCTGCAGGGTTTGCGCGAGCATTTTCTCGCTGACCCCGCCAATTTTGCGCCGCACCTCGCTGAAACGATGCATGCCGCCGCGCAAAACCACCAGCACCAGCACGCCCCAACGGCTGCAAACATGGTTGAGCACAATCCGTGAAGGGCAATCAGTGGCCAGTACCTGCCCCTGACGAACGAAGGCCAGCATGGACTCGACCGTTTCAGACTGTGGACGCGAGGCAGATTCACTCATGAAACTTACCTTTTCGTACGTACTTACGAAAGGTAAGCATGATGACTATGCTGGCGCTTCCTTTCAACCTGATTCAAGGAATCCTTCCATGATCGTTGTCACCGGTGCCACTGGCCAGCTTGGCCGTATCGTCATTGAACAGCTGCTCACTCGTGTACCTGCCGGGCAGATCATTGCCGCAGTCCGCAGCCCGGAAAAGGCCAATGACCTCTCGGCAAAGGGCATTCAAGTTCGTCACGCCGACTATTCGCAGCCGTTGACGCTGGACAGCGCGTTTGCCGGTGCCGACAAAGTGCTGCTGATTTCTTCCAGCGAAGTGGGCCAGCGCCTGCCGCAGCACAAGGCCGTGGTTGATGCGGCGAAACGCGTCGGGGTCAAACTGCTGGCTTACACCAGTGTTCTGCATGCAGACGCCTCGGTACTGGGCCTGGCCAGAGAGCACCGCGAAACCGAAGACTACCTGCGCGCCAGCGGGCTGCCTTATGTCCTGCTGCGCAATGGCTGGTACACCGAAAACTACACAGCAGGCATTCCAGGCGCGCTGAGCCATGGCGCGGTCATGGGCTGTGCCGACGAGGGCCGCATCAGTTCGGCGTCGCGCCTCGATTACGCTGAAGCTGCGGCGGTGCTGCTGACCTCCGGCGAGGATCAGAGCGGTCGCGTGTACGAGCTGGCTGGTGACGATTCCTACACCCTTGCTGAGTTCGCTGCCGAGCTTTCAAAGCAGGCCGGCAAGACTCTGCCTTACGTCAACCTGCCGCAAGCCGAATTCAAAGCCGCGCTGATCCAGGCAGGCTTGCCAGACTTCGTTGCGCAGTTGCTGGCTGATTCCGACGCGGCCGCAGCCAAAGGCGCGCTGTTCGATGACAGTCACCAGTTGAGCGCACTGATCGGCCGTCCGACCACCAGGCTCTCTGCAACCATCGCCCAGACCCTGCAAGGCTAAGCGCGGCAAACCCGATCGAATGATTTGCAAACGTGAGGGTCCCAGTTGTTACGAGGCATTAAGCCATCGCCTGATACCAAAGACTGGGAGTCTTTACATGAATAGCAAATCGTTGATCGCCTGCATGACCTTGCTGGGCTGCTTCTCCGCCGTCACCCTGCCCGCTCACGCAGAGACGGCGGACCCGAAAGTCACCGAATCCAAGGACAACGCCCATGAGCTGGAAGTAGGCTCCCGCGTTCCGGAAAAATATCGCCGCAGCGACCTGGAAGTGAAGGACTGGAAAAGTAAAGGCCTGGAAACACCCGCCAAGGAAAGCGAATGGGTAAAGATTAACGACAAGTACGTGCGTTTCCAGAAGGTCAATGGCCAGATTATGGACATCGTGCCGGTGAAGAAGTAAGGCTTACGCGCTTCGCTTTTTACGCTCTGCGTGAGCATGCCTGAGTGACGCAGCTCGTCACGACACGCATGCCGACGCAGAGCATTTGCACTAGCCGGTGCTTTTTAACGCAATGCGACACATCGGCATCGCGCTGGCACATGAGTTCAGCTACCCTCGGTGCTCTGCCGACGGGATATCAGCATGAGCACCATCCACTCCAGCGACTCGACCGCAACCCCCTTTTTCTGGCGCGATGAGTGTCTGCCTTTCATTGAGGCGCGCTCGGTAGAAGATGGCCGGCTGGTCTGCTATGCCCCGCATTCGCATGAGACTTTTTCCATCGGCGCGATTACCGCTGGGCAAAGCACCTATTTGCACGAAAAGAGCTCACAGCGCGTAACGGCAGGCACCGCGGTCCTGATGAACCCCGGAGATGTGCATGCCTGCAACCCGGTCAACAATCAGCCGTGGTCGTACCTGATGCTTTATGTGGACAGCCATTGGCTAGGCGACATACAGCAGGATATAGGGCTGAACGCTGAATCCGGCTTTCAACCCCTGCCCTATACGCACACTAGCGATCCGCTACTGTTCGGTAAATTGACGGCGCTGTACCAGACCCTGACCGACGCAAAAGCCGATACGCTGCAAAAACATTGCACGGCGGTAGCGTTCTTCACCCTGATGCTGGAGACATTTGATGCTGCGCCAGCGCCGCCCCTCCAACTCTCCCCCCGAGTCACGCGCGCCGCTGAGTACATCAACGACAACTTCACCCGGCCCATCAAACTCGCCGACATCTGTGCTGCAGCCAACCTCTCAGCGTCATACCTGATTCGCTCGTTCGAGCAGCGTTATCACCTGACGCCGCATGCCTACTTGCTCAACCGCCGTATCCAGCACGCCCAAACACAGTTGAAAAGCGGCAAGATGATTGCCGACGTTGCGCAGAAAACCGGCTTTGCCGATCAAGCGCATTTTCAGCGTGAGTTTAAAAAACACCTGGCAGCGACACCGGGGCAGTATCGGTTGTGATTGCACGGGTCAGATCAACAGATACAACGCACAGCCAGCCAATAACAGCGCCATGATCCGGTTGAAAACACGCACACTTGCCGCGCTGCACAAATAGTTGCTCAGAAAACTCCCGGCAAAGACCCAGCATCCCAGTGACAGGTAACACACCACACAATAGATGGTTGCGAATTGCCAGATCAACGTGGCCTCGCCATTGGCAACAAAAACACCCATGCCTGCTATCGATGCCAGCCATGCCTTGGGGTTGAGCCATTGCATGACCGCCCCTTGTATCATCGAAGGACCGACTGCCTTATCGCCCAGGCTCAGTTGACCGTTGTCGGTTGCAAGCCGGAACGCCATATACAGCAGAAATGCCACGCCGGACCATTGAATGATTCGGGTCAGAAATGGCCATTGCTGCAAGGTTTCGTACAGGCCAAAACCGATGAGCAGCAGCAATAGGGTAAAGCCCAGCGTTGCACCCAGCACGTGGCGCATGCCCGGCCAGACCCCATAGCGCGCACCGGCACTAAACGCCACAATGTTGACCGGTCCCGGCGTGATGGACGAAGCCAGTGCAAACGCAGCCATGGAAATCAGCATAGTCATGAAACACCCCTTGAACATGATCAAAAATGACCCGCTCAAGGTAATGACGGCAATGAACAGCGTATTGAAGGAAATTGCTCACAATATTATTCCAGCCATCCGCTTCACCTAAAACCATTGCTTTTTTGTCCGCATGCCTTACAAATGCAATGTTCTCAGTCTGTAACCTCACTGCCACCTTCTCTGCGAGCCTGCTCCATGTCCAGAACCGTCGCCATTGCCTTCGCCTGCCTGCTTTCATCAACGGCCCAGGCCGCCTGCCCCGCCGCGACCCCGGTCGATACAGCGCGCTGGTTCTACGAAAAGCACCAGGACTTCTACCTCAGTGGCAAAGGCTCGGCTGATTACCTGTCCAAGCCTTTGCTGGGCTTGCTGAAAAAAGACTGGGCCTGTCAGAACGGTGATCAGTGCGCAGTCAGCGCCAACCCCTGGACCGACGCGCAGGATGGCGATGTGCAGAAGCCCATCGACTGGAAGCTGGTGTCCAATTCCGACAAGCAGGCGGTGGTCGAGATGACCTACAACCTGGGCTACAAAGACGCCCCGCAGCAGCCGGTCACCAGCCAGACCACTCGTCTGTTGTTGACTAAAAATGCCAGCAGTTGCTGGGTGCTGGACAATCTTCAAGGGCCGCAGGGTGTCGCACTGATGCAGACCCTGGAGGAATTTCCTTACGAAGGTGATTGATCGGCCTTGAAACAATCCGTCATTCTCGGTATCACAGGCACTTGAATTTCACGAGCGAGCACCATGAATACCTTTGAGCAATCGATTATTGAGGCTGCGCAGGCCGCCACGCCCAATAACACCGATGCCGAACGCGAAGCTGCCAGAATTGCCGCCACGCAGGCAGTGGCCGAAATCATGTCCAGCCGCAGCGGGCTGGACCGTACCCTGGCATTGGCCGAGTTGCTGGATTCCTACTCGGAACATGACGATCAGGAAGACGATTAGGCTGGGCGGCAGCGGGCAAAAATTTATTACCTGTTTATTTAACTGCCACGCTAAAGAAAGCTACTGTAGCGGTCGATAATTCGATTGAGGGGGTTCATCACAGCCCCCATTCATTTAGTCATTTAGTGCGCTCGGATGCGACCAATAGGGGAACCATCCGTGCAAGTCGAACAACTGAAAGACATCCAGGCCTACGTCAGGCGCACCGCCGACGACCTTGAACTCGTCTCGGCCAATCTTGCCGGACATCTTTTGTACCTGGAGCGTACTTCTCGCCCGCATGAAGCGCAGGAAGTCAGCGAGCGGATCGTCGGCTTGCGTGCGTCAGTCGATGGCCTTCGTGGCGTGTTCCGGTAACTGACCATTTACCTTTCCCCGGCCTGCGACAGCGGCCTCGCTACTTCCTCCAGAGACTTGCGCTCGGCAGCCGCGCCCCATATCGACTGCACCAGCGCCGCGAACATCATCAACCCTGCCCCGATCAGATAGCCGATCAGCACATTGCTGCGTTCGCCGGTTTCTATCAACTCACCAAACAACGTCGGGCCTATCATCCCGCCCAGCCCCGTACCGAAGGCGTAGAACACTGCAATCGCCAATGCGCGGATTTCCAGCGGAAAGGTTTCGGCCACTGTCAGGTAGGCCGAGCTGGCCGCTGCCGAAGCAAAGAAGAAAATCACCATCCAGGCAATGGCCTGCTGAGTTACATCCAGCAGACCTTGCTTGAACATATAGCCACTGATCGCCAACAGCACGCCTGACACACCATAGGTCAGGCTGATCATGACACGCCGCCCCACCACGTCAAACAACCTGCCCAGCAGCAGCGGACCGCAGAAATTACCCAACGCCAGCGGTAACACATACCAACCGACGCGCTCGGACGGCACGCCATAGAAGTCGGTCAATACCAACGCATAAGTGAAGAAAATCGCATTGTAGAAAAAAGCCTGCGCCGTCAGCAGCGTCAGGCCAACCAGCGATCGCTGGCGAAACGTCACCAGCAAGGTTCTGGCAACCTCCCCCAGCGGCGTGTGGTCGCGCACGTGCAGGCGCAAGGGTTTGCCCTGCACGGGAGACAGCACATGGCCCTGGCGCTGCAAATCGGCCTCTATCTGTTCAACGATCTTTTTCGCCTGCGTGGCCTGGCCGTGAATCAACAGCCAGCGTGGGCTCTCCGGCAGCCACAGACGCATCAGCAGCACCAGCAGGCCCAATACCGCACCGATCCCGAAACACAGGCGCCAGCCCAGTTCGGCACCTACCCATTGCGGATCGAGCAACACAATCGAGCCAATCGCGCCCAGCGCAGCACCCAGCCAGAACGTGCCATTGATGGTCAGGTCGACCCAGCCCCGGTAACGCGCCGGGGTAAATTCCTGGATCGTCGAATTGATTGCGGTGTACTCGCCACCGATACCCATGCCGGTCAGAAAACGGAACAGCATGAAGCTCCAGACACTGAATGAAAACGCCGTGGCGGCCGTGGCACCGACGTACAGCAGCAAGGTGATGAAGAACAGTTTGCGACGCCCGAGACGGTCCGCCAGCCAGCCAAAAAATAACGCGCCGAGTACGGCACCGGCGATATACGCGGCACCCGCCAGGCCCACGTCACTGTTGGTCAGGTTGAGCGCCGGACTGGCTTTCAGAGCGCCAGCCACCGAGCCGGCAAGGGTCACTTCCAGGCCATCGAGCAACCAGGTGATACCCAGCGCCACAACCAGTAAGGTGTGAAACCGCCCCCAGGGCAAGCGGTCCAGACGGGCCGGCAAATCGGTTTCGAACACTCCACCCTTTTCATCGGTTGTGGTCATTTCCGGCTCCCTGACAGCGAACATTGGTGTCAAGTTTGAGAGTGACTTACGGCGATCAAGTTCAGCTCACCCAGAACCACAGCAGCGTCAGATTGGCCGCCGAGATCAGACCGAACAGCCCCCAGGCAGCAATCTTGACCAACCGACTGTTGACGAACGGCCCCATCAACTGCGGATCACTGGTAAAGCGAATCAGCGGCCAGAGCGCAAACGGCAGTTGCAGGCTCAGCACCACCTGGCTGAGCACCAGCATCTTGCCGACCGAACTGTCACCCAGCCAGATCACGCCGATCAGCGCCGGAATCAGTGCCAGTGCGCGAGTAATCAAGCGCCGCTGCCAGCAAGGAATTTTGGCCTGCAGAAAGCCTTCGAGCACCACCTGCCCGGCGATGGTTCCCGTGAACGTCGAACTTTGCCCTGCCGCCAGCAAGGCGACGCCGAACAGCACGCTGGCAATGGCACCGCCGACCAATGGATCAAGCAGGTGATAAGCGTCCTGAATCTCGACCACTTCGGTATGCCCGGTCTTGTGAAACGCCGCAGCCGCGAGGATCAGAATCGCCGCATTGATAAGCAGCGCAAGGCTCAGCGAACCGATAGTGTCCAGCCGGGCGTAGCGAATGGCAGTGGCCTTGCTGGCCAGGTCAGCACCATTGACCCGGGTCTGCACCACCGACGAATGCAGATAAAGGTTATGCGGCATGACCGTGGCACCCAGAATACCGATGGCGATATACAGCGGCTCCTGGCTGCTCAGTACATCCCAGCTCGGTTTCAGGCCCGCCACCACATCCGGCCAGAATGGCTTGATCAGAAACAGCTCGATGGCAAAACAACTGGCAATGGTTGCAATCAACCCCAGCACGATAGCTTCCAGACGCCGGAAATTGGCGCCCTGCAAGGCCAGCACGATCAGGGTATCGAAAGCGGTCAGCGCTACACCGGTGGTTATCGACACGCCCAGCAACAGATGAAACGCCAACGCCGCCCCCAGCACCTCTGCCAGATCGGTGGCGATGATCGACAGCTCTGCCAGCAGCCACTGGCCTTTGGCGACATTACGGCTGTAGCGGGCAGCAGACAGCTGCGCCAGATCACGCCCGGTGGCGATGCCAAGGCGGGAACAAAGGTTTTGCAAGACCATTCCCGACAGACTGGCGAGCACCACCACAAACAACAATGAATAACCAAAGCGTGAACCGGCCTCGATAGCCGTCGCCCAGTTGCCGGGGTCCATGTAACCGATGGAAACCAGCAGGCCTGGCCCCACGAACAGCATCATCTTTCGCAGCAATGATGCGTTCGACGGGATGCTCACGCTGTCGGTGGTCGCCGATGGGCAGAAAGGGGCTGTTGCAGTGGTGGGCAGTTTGTACGTCACGGGAACCCGACAGGCAGAAAATCAAGACCCTCATCCTAAGGTTTTGCGACACATGTTGATACATCATTGGCGGCTTCATGCCTGCTGTTTTGACGCTTGCTGGTCTTTGAGGCTGGCGCTGCATTGCTAATCACAAGCTATTTCAACGGCGTATAGCCTGAGCCAACCGGTATAAACACTCAAAAACCGCACCAACTAAACAATTATTAATCTTTTAGGGGCCATTAACCGCATTAAAAGACCATTCATTACAAATTGTAAAGAGTACCATTCAGGCATCTACAAGAACTCAGGATGGCCATCGATGAACTCATCACCTCGCACAGGTGCACCCAAGGGCGAACAGCTGCGGGCAGCGTATATCTCGGCGCGTATTGATCGACTGCCTGCGGTTGCCACTATCTGGAAACTGGTCGCCCTGCTGTCTGTCGCCGGTTTTTTCGAGCTTTACGACCTGTTTCAGACGGCCTATATCAGCCCCGGCCTGATTCGCGACGGAATCTTTGCCACGGGAAACCAGGGCCTGTTCGGCTTTTCCGATCAGGCAGCCTTTGCCTCGGCGACCTTTCTGGGTCTGTTTTTCGGTGCCAGTCTGGTTAGCCCGATTGCCGACCGTTACGGTCGCCGCGCAATTTTTACCTTCGCGCTGATCTGGTACACCATTGCCACGGTGATCATGGGTCTGCAGACCTCCGCTCTGGGCGTGATTGGCATGCGCTTTTTAGTGGGTATCGGCCTGGGCGTCGAGCTGGTGACCATCGACACTTACCTGTCGGAACTGGTGCCCAAACGCATACGCAGTTCGGCGTTCGCCTTCGCATTTTTCATCCAGTTTCTGTCAGTCCCCAGCGTGGCGCTAATGTCATGGTGGCTGGTGCCCCAGGCACCCTTCGGCTTTTCCGGATGGCGCTGGGTGGTGATTGGCAGCGCGGTATTTGCGCTGTTTGTCTGGTGGCTGCGTTCAGCACTGCCAGAATCACCTCGCTGGCTGGCGCAGCAGGGGCGTTTCGACGAAGCCGAACTGATCATGGACGGAATTGAAGCACGTTGTATCAAAGACCAGGGCAAGCCGCTGGATGAACCTGAACCGGAGAAAGTCGCGCTGTCAGGCAACGGCCGCTTCGCTGATATGTGGCAACCGCCATACCGTCGTCGTGCACTGATGCTGATCGTATTTCACCTCTTGCAGGCCATTGGCTTCTTCGGCTTCGGTAACTGGCTACCCGCCCTGCTTTCCGGCCAGGGCCTTAGTGTCACACACAGCCTGGGGTACGCGTTCGTGATCACGCTGGCCTACCCGCTCGGCCCGCTGCTGTTCGTGAAATTTGCCAACCGCTTCGAGAACAAATGGCAAATCGTCGGCTCAGCGTTGGGAGCGATGATCTTCGGCAGCCTGTTTGCCTTCCAGACCAGCGCGGCAGGCCTTATTTTCTGCGGGATCATGATCACATTCTGCAACGCATGGCTGAGCTTCAGTTATCACTCGTATCAGGGCGAGTTGTTTCCGACCAACATCCGCGCACGTGCCGTGGGCTTTTGCTACTCGTTCAGCCGCCTGTCAACGGTGTTCAGCAGCCTGCTGATCGGGATTTTCCTCGACCACTTCGGCACACCGGGCGTACTGGCGTTCATCGTTGGCAGCATGCTGATCGTGATCATCACCATTGGCCGGTTCGGACCACGTACACGCAATCTGGCGCTGGAGCAGATAGCCCACCGTTGAGTGAACTGACCGAGGAGTGGGTTCAGGCCTGAGCCCACTCCACATTGGTGACACCAAAGTGTTCCGCATAAGGTTTGGACACTTTGGCGACTTTCTCCAAACGGTATTTCGGTATGCGCGCAAGACCCGCGTCGACACTTGCACAGTGCCATGCTTCAGCGTTGTCCATATTCTCGGTGCGTATATAAAAACTCTTGAACGAACCGTTCAGCAGATAATCAATGCGGTAATGCTTTGGAAGTGCCATTGAAAGCCTGATCCTTTTTTCAGCAGTGGCTTGAAGTATAGGTGACTGCATTCACTGCAAAGAAATTCATTCTTTTTTCAATATCGGCGACCAACGAACATTCCCATTCGGATATATCAGCGAATACCCAGGCGCTTGGCAAGTCGATTGAGATTGGCTCTGTCCACCGCTAAATCGCGCGCCACTTCTGCCCAACGGCCTTGATGTCGTTCAAGACAATCAACAATCAAAGAACGCTGAAAAGCATCCACCGACGCCTTGAGCCCTGCCCCCTGCACAGCCGCTGAAAGGGCTTTTTCAGCCGTGGGCAGTGGCGTGGCAGACGCCGAGCCGTCGAGACCCAGCGCTGGCCCTTCGACCGTCAGGATGCGCGGCTTTTGCGGATGGGCAGACAACGCCTTGAGCACCGCCCGGCTGATCAGGTGCTCCAGCTCACGAACGTTACCCGGCCAGGGGTGCGCGAGCAGCAACCGCTGCGCCTCGGCGCTCAGGCGCAGCCCACGTAGCCCCATACGCACACGGTTTTCCTCGAGAAAATAGCCGGCCAGCAGCAACACATCCCGTCCGCGCTCGCGCAGTGCTGGCACGAGCAGCGGGTAGACGCTCAATCGATGATAGAGATCCGCCCGAAACCGGCCGGAGCGCACTTCCTCGGCCAGATCACGATTGGTGGCAGCGATGATGCGCACATCCACATGGTGTTCCTGATCAGCACCGACCCGTTGCAACTGACCACTTTGCAGCACACGCAACAGCTTGGATTGCACCGACAATGGCAGCTCACCCACCTCGTCAAGGAACAACGTACCGCCATCCGCCAGCTCGAACCTGCCGCTACGCCCATTGACCGCCCCGGAAAAAGCGCCTTTGACATGTCCGAACAATTCGCTCTCGACCAGCATTTCAGGCAGCGCGGCGCAGTTGAGGCTGATCAGCGGCTTGTGTGCCCGCGGCGAGTGCAGATGGATGGACTCGGCCACCAACTCCTTGCCGACACCGGTTTCACCCATGACCAGTACCGTCAGCGGGCTGTTGCCGACCAGTTCAATCTCCTGCTGCATACGCTGGTGAACCGCACTCTGGCCAATCAGTTCGCGAGGCGCTCGCCCTCCGGCAGCGCGCTTGTAGACCTCGGCCAGTTGGCGCTGATCTTCAAAACCCCGCGCCAACTGGTTGATGCGCTCGCCCGCCATGACCGTTGCCGCCGCGAGGCTGGCGAAGGCCTGCAGGTTATCCAGATCGACGCTGCCAAAGCTGGAGGGGTCCAGCGAATCCAGGGTAATAAGCCCCCAGGGCCGCCCTTGAACAGACAGCACGCAGCCCAGGCAATCATGCACTTCCAACGCGCCATGACCGTCGACCAGACCGTCATAAGGGTCGGGTAAATCGCAATCGGCAGCAAAGCGCAGCGGCCCGTCACTCGCAAGCAACGCCTCGAAGCGAGGATGCTCGCTGACCCGGAAGCGACGACCGAGCGCGTCCGGGCTGAGTCCGTCGACCGCCAGCGGAATCAGCACATCACCCTCAAGCCTGAGCAGTGCTGTAGCGTCGCAAGGCAGCCAGTGGCGCAGCGAGCACAGCAGACGCCGATAACGCTCTTCGTCCGGCAGTTCTCTGGACAGGTCGGACACCAACGGTATCAGCTCACGCAACAGGGGGTGGGTCATTACGACTCCAGCAGACGGCCAACAAAGGCGTCATTATGACTCGCCAGGCTGAATAAGTGGTCACCGTGATGTTTATCCAGGCTCGCCCGTTCTGGCACCGTATGTCGAACACGTTGTATCAACGCGCGAATCAGAGCTACCGCCGTTAATCAGCCCTCTGAAATGACTCATTAACTTTACAGTTTCCGTACCAGATTCCGTTATTTGATCAATCAATGAATCAATAGCGTTCGTGCAATTACAGTTGCCCGACCCTTAATTTTCTGACGCCACAGGCACGGCTGAATGATGGATATCGTTTAATTTTATTGATGTGGCGATTGTCCGGTCTTGTTCCATAGTGCGCTCACTTTTACAGGAGCAACTGTTCATGCCCGGCACTCAAGGAAGAGCTCTTGAGGTTGATACACCTCTGGTTGTCGACCTCGATGGAACGCTGCTGCGTTCAGATTTGCTGTTTGAAACCGCAGTAGCTTTTATCCGCGGCCGACCATTACAGGTATTCAGGCTTTTTACCTGGCTGTTACAAGGCAAGGCGCCCCTCAAGCAAGGGCTGGCTCTGGGCACCGACATCGACGTTGCGTTACTGCCCTACGATGCTGCAGTCATCGCTTATATCCAGACCAGTCGGCAGCACGGGCGCAGGGTGGTTTTGGCAACGGCCTCTCACGAAACCCTTGCCAACCAGATTGCCGCACACCTGCAAATGTTTGATCAGGTCTGGGCCTCGGACGGTAAAACCAATCTTTCTGCCCATCGCAAACGCGATTTGCTGGTCAGCCATTATGGTGAGGGCGGCTTTGATTACATCGGTAATTCCCGGGACGACCTGTGCATCTGGAAAGTCTCACGCAAGGCCATCGTAGCCAGCCCGCTCGCAGGTGTGGAGCGCGCGGCGCGGGCACAAGGAAACGTCGAACAGGTGATCAAATCCACATCGTCCCGACGCAGTGCGTGGTACAAGGCGTTGCGCCTCCACCAATGGCTGAAAAACACACTGATTTTTGTGCCCCTGCTCGCGGCTCACCAAGTCCAGAGCACGCAATTGCTGCTCGACGGCTTGCTGGCATTTTTGTGTTTCGGGCTCTGCGCATCAAGTGTTTACCTGCTCAATGACCTGCTTGATCTGGCAGATGACCGCCACCATCGAAGCAAACGCGAGCGCCCGTTCGCCAGCGGTCAGTTGTCGATCGAATCCGGCTTACTGGTGATCCCGCTGTTGCTCGCAGCAGCCTTCGCCGGCGCGGCAATCATGTTGCCATGGCAATTTGCGGCGGTGCTGGCTGCCTATTACTTGCTGACGCTGGTTTACTCGCTTTACCTCAAGCGCCACATGGCAGTGGACGTCATTGTTCTGGCGATGCTCTACACCACGCGCATCCTGGCCGGTGCAGCGGCGTTTCAGTTGCCGCTGACGTTCTGGATTCTGGCATTTTCAATGTTTCTGTTTCTCAGCCTCGCGCTGGTCAAGCGCTATGCCGAACTGCGCGACGCGAGGCTGTGCGATGTGACCGTCAAGACACGCGGCCGCGGCTACTACCCGGGCGATCTGGACATGATCGCCTCCCTGGGTGCATCGTCGGGCAATCTGGCGGTAATGGTCCTGGCGCTTTACATCCATGAGGGCGCGACGGTTGCCCTGTATCAGCATCCGCATGTGATCTGGCTGGCTTGCCCGTTGCTGTTGTTCTGGATCACCCGGATCTGGATGCTCACCCATCGCGGCCAGATGAACGAGGACCCGGTAGTTTTCGCAATCCGCGACCGGATCAGCCAGGGGATCGGTTTTCTGTTCCTGCTGGTGTTCTGGATCGCCGCATGAGCGCGCCTCTCTACTCCTGGGGGCGCTACCCGCAGGTTGCCCAGCAAGGTCATGACTGTGAGGCGGTAAATCGCTTGCCGGCGCACATCTCGGAAACACTTGCGCACCATCACACCAGCCTGCCGTTCGGCAACGGCCGTAGCTACGGCGACAGTTGTCTGGCCAGCAGTGGTCACGTACTGGACATGCGCAAACTGGATCGCTTCATCGCCGCAGACTAGCAGAACGGCGTGGTGCAACTGGAAGCAGGCATGACCCTGTCACAACTGCTGGCGGCAGCAATCCCGCGCGGCTGGTTTCTACCGGTCACACCGGGCACGCAGTTTGTGACGATAGGCGGCGCACTTGCCAACGACGTGCACGGCAAGAATCATCATCTACGCGGCACCTTCGGCTGTCATGTCATGCGTTTCGAATTGATCCGTCATGGCGAGCCGCCGATGGTTTGTTCGGCCGTGGAAAACCCTTTGTTTTTCGCTGCCAGCATCGGCGGCCTGGGCTTGACCGGCGTTATCAGTCGGGTCGAGCTGCAATTAATGCCGATCCGTACCAGTCAGATCAACAGCACGGTGGTGCGCTTCGCCAATCTGGCAGAATTTTTTACCCTGTCGCACGAGCTGGACGCGCAGCACGAATACAGCGTGGCCTGGATTGATTGCCTGGCGCGAGGCAGTAATAGTGGCCGTGGCGTGTACATCGTCGGCGACCACGCTCGTTACGGGTCGCTAACGGTCGATGCGCCCAAGCGTCTGAGCATACCGTTCATTGCCCCGCTTTCACTGGCCAACAAGCTGTCCTTGCGTGCATTCAATTCGATCTACTGGCACGCCCATCCACAACAGGCCAAGGCCCACCGCAGCGCTTGTGAAGCGTTCTTCTACCCGCTGGATCGCATCCAGCACTGGAATCGTCTTTATGGTCGCAAAGGGTTTCAGCAATACCAGTGCGTGATCCCCGAGCATTGCGCGCCCAAGGCCATGCAACTGCTGCTCGATGCGATTGCTGCATCGGGCCGGGGTTCATTCCTTGCGGTACTCAAGCGCTGCGGCGATATCGCTTCGCCGGGGCTGCTGTCCTTCCCGATGCCGGGTACTTCGCTGGCACTGGATTTTTCGCAGACGCGCGAGCTGGCCGAAACACTGTTCCCACGCCTGGATGCCATTGTCCGTGAAGCGGGTGGACGTCTATATCCGGCAAAAGATGCACACATGACCGGGAGCGATTTCCGCCAGGCCTATCCAGCCTGGGAGCAACTTGAAGCCCTGCGTGACCCTTCCTTGATGTCCCGCTTCTGGAAACGAGTGATGCCATGAAAAAAATTCTGATCATCGGCGCGACATCAGCCATCGCCCACGCCTGTGCCCGACTCTGGGCCGCGCAGGGCTGTGATTTTTTTCTGGTGGCGCGCGACATGGAGAAGCTCGACAGCAATGCAGCCGATCTCAAGGCGCGCGGTGCCGGGCGTATCGACACACACCGACTGGACGTTACGCACTTTTCAGAGCACCCGGCGATGCTGGCCGACTGTCTGGCTGCATTGGGGCAGATCGATATCGTCCTGTTGGCTCACGGCACCCTGCCCGACCAGAAGGCCTGCGAGCAATACGCAGGCCTGGCCATACAGGAATTCATCACCAACGGTGCATCGGTTATTGCCTTGCTGACCCTGCTGGCCAGGCATTTCGAAGTGCAGCGCTGCGGCACACTGGCAGTGCTTTCCTCCGTCGCTGGTGATCGAGGACGCCCTTCCAATTACCTGTACGGCTCGGCCAAGGCTGCCGTCTCGACGTTCTGCGACGGGTTGCAGGCGCGGATGTTCAAGTTCGGCGTACACGTAGTGACCATCAAGCCGGGTTTTGTCGACACGCCCATGACCCACGGCCTGCCGTTGCCTGCCTTGCTGGTTGCGCAACCGGCAGCTGTTGCCGAGCGCATCGTCAAGGGCATCGCACGCCGGTCTACAAGCCTTTATGCGCCGGGCTTCTGGGCATGGATCATGTGGGTGATTCGCGCGATTCCACAGCCATTATTCAAAAGGCTCGACCTTTGAGCGACATGCCGCTGCTGTCAGGCTGGCGCTATCGGGCGGTGCTGCTGTCGGTCATCGTCTCGGCACTGGGCTATCTGGGATTTTCCCTGTGGGGCGGTTGGCAGGCAGTCAGCGCAGCAACCGGCAAGGTCGGGGTGCAGGGCATTGGCTTGGTCTTGCTGATGTCGGCAATCAACTACGCGCTGCGCTTCGGACGCTGGCAGCTTTACCTTGAGGTGCTGGGGCATCCGCTTGCCTGGCGGCAAAGCCTGCGGATCTACCTGGCCGGCTTCGCCCTGACAACCACGCCCGGCAAGGCCGGCGAAGCATTGCGTGGCGTATTGCTCAGGCCGCTGGGCGTACCGTACCCACAAAGTTTTGCTGCATTTTTCAGCGAACGCCTGTCCGATCTGCTGGCCATCGTGCTGCTGACGCTGTTCGGTTTGTCGTGGTACCCGCAGGCGCAACCCATGATTTTTATCGGCCTGGCGCTGGTTCTGGCGGGGCTGCTGGTGCTGTCTCAGGGTCATTTGCTGAAGCGCATGCGAGGTGCGCTGCGGACGGAGAAGAGCACACGACTGCACAGGCTGCGGCGGCAGCTGTTCGACATCCTGCTCGCCGCCCGTCAATGCCTGCACGGGAGAGTGTTGCTGACCGCCAGCCTGCTCAGTCTGCTTGCCTGGAGCGCCGAGGCACTAGCGTTTTACTGGATGCTTGGCTGGATGGGCGCGCAGATCCCACTGACGTTTGCCGTGTTCACCTATGCACTGGCAATGCTCGCCGGAGCGTTGAGCTTCATGCCGGGTGGCCTGGGCAGTGCCGAAGCAGTGATGGTCGGGCTGCTGATGTTCAAGGGCATGCCTGGGGCCGACGCGATTGCCGCCACGCTGCTGATACGTCTGGCGACCCTGTGGTTCGCAGTGGCGATCGGTGCCGTGATGCTTTCCCGATTCAACGCTGCACCAACGGGACGTCAGCCTTGAGGCAGTAAAGCAGGCACCCGACACCTTTTGTTCACCTCACGGAGGAGCTGTTCAATGCCACCCGATTCGCGCACCTCGATTGCCATGCCCCTGTTTCTGCTGGGTGCCGCCATCGCCGCAAGTTTTCTGGCCTCCAGCGGGCCGGTGCAATGGATGGACAATGGCATGTTTCTGGCCAACGCCCGCGAAGGCCATTATTTCAGTCAGTCGCTCGGACCGCTGGAGCATCCGCTTTATCAACTGCTCAACTCGGTATTCTTCACACTGTTCGGCTCACGCGCGCTCAGCCTGCTGAATTCGTTACTCCTCGTGCCGTTGGCATGGATCGTCTATCGACTGGCGCAAAGCCTCGGCGCCGGGCCACATCAGGCCGTACTCGCTGGCACAGCGACGGTATTGGCGCACGGAGTGTTCTGGGTGTCGACCAAAGCCGAGGTTTATCTGCTGCACACGCTGTTCGTACTGCTGGCTTATACGCTGCAGTTCAATGACAGTAACCGTCTGACGCCGCTGAAAAAGCTGTTCATGATTGGCGTGCTGACTGGAATGGCGGCCTCGACTCATCAACTGACCTTCGTGGTCCTGCTGCCGCTGTACCTGCATCTGCTGTACCTGTATAAAGCGCGCGTTTTGATCACCCTGCCCGGCTTCATGCTCGGCTTCGCAGCAGCGGCTGTCGCAGTGTTCAATGACCTGAACACCGGATTGGGCCTGCTGGATATTGCTCGACGTTACCTGACCGGTGCGTCCGCGACCATTGCGGGGCCGGAGTGGGAAGGCAGCCTGTTGCGTTTCGACGAACTCCTGGAGGAAAGGAACGCAGCCATACTGGTGCTGCTGTCACTGATAGGGCCGCAGTTGGCGGGGCTGCTGCTGTTTCCCAAGGAGAGTCGGCTGCGGTTGTTGTGGAGTGCGGCGCTGTTGAATCTGGTTTTTGCCATTTCCTATAACGTGACCGACCGTTTCACCTTTTTTCTACCCGGCGTGGCGATGCTGAGCATCATCGGCATGATTCAGCTGCGGCGGGTTTTGCCACACAATGTGACACGCAGCACCTTGCTCAATTTCTCGGTATTGTCCTCGCCGACAGTGGTTCTGTTGGCGTATTCACTTTACGCAAACGGGGTCATACATTTTCCTGAGCATAAGGAGAAGCTGCCCTACCGCGACGATATCCGTTATTTCATGGTGCCTTACCTGCGCGACCGCTTTGCCGAGCAGTTCGTGCGCGCCTATGAACAGGTCGTGCCCAACGGTGCGTTGATCATCGCCGACTGGACACCGATGGGTGCCATGCGCTCCGGGCAAGCCATCGGGCTGCTTGGCGGTCGCAGGCTGGCCATGTGCGACGACAACATTGCCATTCGAGCGGCCTTGAACAGCAACGGCGTCTATCTGCCACGGTTGAGCTATTGCGGGACGCTTACACAGAACTACCGGCTGGAAGAACAGCCGGCAGGATATTCATTGCAGGCGAACTGATCATGAATGAACCTCTGACTCACATTCATGACACGTTCGTGCACACTCTCAAGGCTGCCAGAGCGCCTGCCCGCCGCCCAGTTTGCGGTCCAGAAAACTGGCCGCGCTGATCAACGCCAGATGGCTCAGGGCCTGCGGTGTATTACCGAGATGATGAGCATGCGCGTCGAATTCTTCGGCGTACAAGCCCAGCGGGTTGGCGTAACGCAGCAATTGTTCGAACTCCAGATGCGCCTGCTCGACCCGACCGGCACGGGCCAGACATTCGACGTACCAGAACGAACAGGCAACGAATGCGCCCTCTTCGCCTGCCAGTCCGTCATCGTGATCATCATCGTTGCGATAGCGGAATACCATCCCGTCACGCACCAGTGCTGCTTCGATGGCGTCCAGCGTCGCCAGCCACTTCGGGTCATTGGCACCGACAAAGCGTACCAGCGGCATCAGCAGCATTGAGGAATCCAGATTGCGGCTGCCCTTGTGCTGCACGAAGTGGCCCAGGTCTTCGTTCCAGAAATTCTCCCAGATATCGTTGTGGATCTCTTCACGTACCCTGGTCCAGCGCTCGAAGGGCCTCGACAGCGAGCGCTTGAACGCCAGGCGCAGTGCCCGGTCCAGTGCCACCCAGCACATCAGCCGCGAATGCAGAAAATGCTGATCGCCACCGCGCATTTCCCAGATGCCTACATCGCGGTCGCTCCAGTGTTCGCACACGTAGTCGACCTGGCGAACGACATGCTGCCAGCCATCATGGGAAATAGCGTCTCCATACTTGTTGGCCAGGTAGACGGCGTCCATCAGTTCGCCATAGATATCCAGCTGAACCTGCTTGTAGGCCTCACTGCCGATGCGTACCGGCTGAGCACCGCCGTAGCCGGACAAATGATCGAGATTGTCTTCCGGCAATTCTGCGTGGCCATCGAGGGCATACAGAATGCCGAGTTTCTCGGTCTGTTCACAGCAGTCATCCAGTCGCCCGCGCACCCAACTCATGAAGGCATTGGCTTCATCGGTGTACCCCAGGCGCATGAACGCATACACGGTGAATGATGCGTCACGTATCCAGGTGTAACGGTAGTCCCAGTTGCGCTCGCCGCCCTCGGTTTCCGGCAGACCGAACGTCGCGGCTGCGACAATGCCGCCATGCTTGCGCGAGGTCAGCAGCTTGAGCGCCAGCGCCGAACGAGTGACCATTTCACGCCAGCGGCCCTTGTATTGCGATTGCCCGGCCCAGTGCCGCCAGAATTTCAGCGTGTCGTCGAAATAGCGCGAGCATTTGCCTGCGGCCACGTTCGGGTCGTCGATACCGCCAAGAATGAACTCGACGGTCTGGCCTTTATGCATGTGAAACTCGGCTACAGCGTCCTGCTGCTCCAGCTGTAGCGGCGTAGCAGCCGACAAGCGCATGCCTGGCTGCCCTTCGGCCTCGAAACAGATGTCCTGGCCATCGACGCGAGCGGTGGTTTCAGAACGGCTGTAGTCCATGCGTACCCGACAGCGCATGCGAATGGTGGCCTCGCCAAAACGCACTTGAACCCTACGCACGATGCGCGGCAGATCGTCCTGATCTTCACCGATCGGCATCAGGTCGGTGACTTCCACCACCGCGTCCTCGGAAATCCAGCGGGTTTGCAGGACATTGGTGTCCGGCAGGTAGATCTGCAGCCGCCTGGCGTCAGGCAAATTGGGCGCCAGCTGAAAGATCCCGGCATCGGGCGTATCCAGCAGCGCGGTGAAAATTGACGGGCTGTCGAAGTCCGGCCAGCAGCAGAAATCGATGCTGCCGGTGTTGGCGATCAACGCGGCGCTGCGCATGTCGCCGATGATGCCGTGGTCTTCGATACGGTTTTGCGCTTCTTGGGGAAAGTCAGCCATTGCCACGGAACTCCGGATAAAGGGTCATCCCGCCGTCGATGTACAGGGTCGTGCCGTGCACATAATCCGAGGCATCGGAGGCCAGCCATAGCACGGCATTGGCGACGTCTTCGGGCTCACCGATACGGCCATAAGGGATCAGCTTGAGCATTTCCTTCTCGGCGTCGCGCTTGCGCGCGTCGGCATTGATCGGCGTGCGAATAGCACCCGGCGCGACGCTGTTGACGCGAATTTTCAGCTCGCCGACTTCCTGAGCGATGCTACGCATTAACAGGTCGACGCCGCCCTTGGATGCTGCGTAATTGACGTGCCCGGCCCATGGAATCAGTTGGTGCACTGAACTCATGTGAATGATCTTGCCTATCGCCCGTGACACATCAGGGCGCATGCCTTGCTTGATGAACTGGCGCAACGCCGCACGGGCACAGAGAAATTGCCCGGTCAGGTTGACATTGATGACCGTGTTCCAGTCTTCCAGGCTCATGTCGACGATGGCTGCGTCTTTTTGCAGGCCCGAGTTGGCGACCAGGATGTCCAATGCGCCAAAGTGCTCGATGGTCTGCGCAAACAGGCGCTCGACGTCTGCTTCTTTCGACACGTCGGCCCCGACAGCAAGGGCGCGACCGCCCGCTGCGCGAATCTCTTCAGCCAGCTTCTCGGCAGGTTCAGCCTTGGAGTTGTAATTGATCACCACCGCCGCCCCGGCGTCCGCCAGCGCTCGCGCGGCACCCGCGCCGAGACCGGAACTGGCTCCGGTGACGATAGCGACTTGTTGCTTGAGTGAGATATGCATCGAATTTCAGCCTCGGAGTAAGCGTACTAGTGCTGACTGACGAGGCTGAAAGTAAGTTCAGTTCGGCTTAGGGTGCCGGGTTGGGCTGAGTGGTATGAATGGCTTCGATGCCGGCGATGACCTCGTCGGACAGCGTGACGGCGATGCTCTCCAGGTTGATCTTCAGTTGATCCAGTTTCGTGGCACCAATGATATTGCTGGTCACGAACGGACGGCTGGTGACATAGGCCAGCGCCATCTGCGATGGATCCAGACCATGCTCGCGAGCCAGCGCGACATACTTGGCTGTGGCAGTGACGGCCTGCGGGTTGTTGTAGCGCTGGAAACGCTCGAACAGGGTCAGGCGGCCATCAGCCGGACGTGCACCGTCCAGGTACTTGCCGGCCAACACACCGAACGCCAGTGGCGAATAGGCCAGCAAGCCGATCTGTTCGCGAATAGCGATTTCTGCCAGACCCACTTCGAAGGTGCGGTTAAGCAGGTTGTAGGGGTTCTGGATCGAGACAGCACGTGGCAGATCGAGGGTTTCGGCAAGGTGCAGAAAACGCTGAGTGCCCCATGGCGTTTCGTTGGAGAGGCCGAAGTGGCGAATCTTGCCCGCCTTGACCAGATCGCCCAGTACCGACAGGGTTTCTTCGATTTCGACAGCCTGATCATCCGGGTCGTGGGTGTAACCGAGCACGCCGAAGAAGTTGGTCTTGCGATCCGGCCAGTGCAACTGGTACAGGTCCAGGTAATCGGTATTAAGGCGCTTGAGGCTGGCCTCCAGCGCCGCAGTGATGTTCTTGCGGTCAAGCCGCGGATTGCCATCGCGGATATGATCCATGCGACCTGGACCGGCGACCTTGCTGGCCAGTACCCAGTCGTTGCGGTCCACGTACTTCTTGAAGTACTCACCGATGATACTTTCGGTCTTGGTGTAAGTCTCGCCACGCGGCGGCACCGGGTACATTTCTGCCGTGTCTAGGAAGTTGACCTTGGCATCCTTGGCCATACGAATCTGTTCGAATGCTTCATCCTGGGTGTTCTGCTCGCCCCAGGTCATGGTGCCCAGACAGATCGCGCTGACCGACAGATCGGTTTTGCCCAATTTACGAAATTGCATCGATGTCTCCGTTTGATTCAAAAAGATACAGCTTGAAACAGGGCTCCCATAAAACGCCGACTGGTCATTCACTGCAACACTTTTTATCTAACGATAGCCTTGCGCCTGCAGATCGAACAGCGCGGCGTAGCGCCCTTCGGCGGCGATCAGGCTGTCGTGATCACCGCGCTCCAGCACCCGCCCATGCTCCAGCACCACGATATGTTCGGCGTTGCGCACACTGGAAAAACGGTGGGAAATCAGCAGCGTCATGCGTCCCTTGGCGTACTCGCGAAAGTGCTCGAATACCGCAGCTTCTGCCCCGGCATCCAACGCGGCAGTGGGCTCATCGAGAATCAGAATATCGGCATCGCGGCGCATATAGGCGCGTGACAGCGCGATTTTCTGCCACTGCCCGCCGGACAGCTCCTGACCGCCTGCGAACCAACGCCCCAATTGTGTGGCGTAACCCTTGTCGAGCTGTTCGATAAACTGCGCTGCCATGCCTTGCGCAGCGGCTTCGCGCCAGCGGGTTTCGTCGTGAAAGGCGTGGGTATCGCCGACCCCGAGGTTTTCACCGACCAGAAACTGATAGCGGATGAAGTCCTGAAAAATCACGCCGATGCGCGACCGCAGGGCGTCTTCGTCCCAGTCCTGCAGATCGCTGCCATCCAGCAGAATGCGGCCTTGGTCGGGCTGATAAAGGCGCGTCAGCAACTTGATCAGGGTGGTCTTCCCCGAGCCGTTCTCGCCCACCAGCGCAACGCTGCGACCCGGTGCAAGATGCAGATCGATGTTTTCCAGTGCTGCGCGGCTGGTGCCAGGGTAAGTGAAGCTGACGTTCTCGAAACGCATGCCATCGCCGGGCAGCGCACCCTGGGTCAGGCTGCCAGCAGACGGCGTGACCGGCTGACCGAGGTAAATGTACAGGTCGGCGAGGTACAGCCCGTCCTCGTACAAACCACTGATCGCACTCAGGCTGCTGCTCACCGCGGCCTGCCCTTGCTTGAACAGCACCAGGTACATGGTCATCTGCCCCAGGGTAATACGCCCATGCACCGCATCGACCACCACCCAGGCGTACGCCAGATAGAACGAAGCAGTGCCCAGCAAGCCGAGCAGAAAGCCCCAGCCATCACGGCGCACGGTCAAGCGGCGGTCTTCGGCGTACAACCGTTCAAAGGTGTCGCGATAACGTTTGAGCAGCAGCGGCGCGAAGCCGAACAGCTTGACCTCTTTGATGTAGCCCTCGTGGGAGAGCAGTGTTTCGATGTAGTTCTGCCGACGGGTTTCCGGAGCACGCCGGGTAAACAGGCGGAACGCGTCGCCGGAAAAATGCGCCTCGGCAAAGAACACCGGCAATGCGCCGAGCACCAGAATCAGCAACGCCCAGGGCGAGAAATGCACCAGCAGTACGGCAAAGCTGATCAGCGAAATGAGGTTTTGCAGCAATCCCAGGGATTTGGTCACCAGTGCCAGCGGCCGTGTCGAGGCTTCACGCCGGACGCGCACGAGCTTGTCGTAAAACTCCGAGTCTTCGAACTGCGACAGTGACAGGGTCTGGGCCTTCTCCAGAATCAACGTATTGACCTTCTGCCCCAGCAACACCCGCAACAGCGCCTGCTGCACCGACAGCCCGCGTTGCGCACCGGCCAGCAGCGCCAGTACACCGGCCTCAAGCAACACATAACGCAACACCGGCCATAAAGGAGCCTCGCCAGTGCTGGCATGCAGTTGCATGGCACTGACCACCGCATCGACAATCCGCTGCCCCAGCCAGGCGGCCAGCGCGGGCAGCAAGCCTGCCACCAGCGTGGCAACGATCAAGCCAACGGACAGCGCTCGGGACGTGGTCCAGACCAGATGCATGGCCCGTAAGGCCTGCTGCATGAACGACGTGAAGCGTTTGAAAACCGGCATACGTTAAAAAATCCTGAAGAGCCTTACATATAGGGGGCAGTTCACTGGAGCGCTCATCGTTATACACAAAGCCTTGAGATGACTATCGTGCCAATGCTCCGCGTTGGCATGCAGTTCGTGACGCTCTGGTCACACATCTTCAGTCTGGTGAAACAGCAGGCGTAACCGGAGCTCAGGCCTGCATCTCGTACGGCCTGAATCAGGTGTCAAGGCTCTAATGTGTGACGCGGAGCGTCACGAACTGCATTACCACACGGAGCGTGGTAACGATAATCGATGTGTGATCGCTTATTCCGGACTCACCCTCACTTCGGTGCGCGCTGTACGCAGCGTTCGCGGCGGTCGTCGACGCGTTCGGCGAACCAGGCGGTGGTCAGGTTGCGGGTGATTTTCGGGCTTTTCAGGGTGATGCCGGGCAGGATGGCTCTTGGCAAGGGCTTGCCTGCTGCCTTGTCCGCCAGTGCAAACACCTTGCTGTACAGATCGGTCTCTTCGAACTCCAGGGTATCGCCCTGCTTGAGCTGGTTCCATATCTGTGACTTGTTCATGCCCAGCCGGTCAGCCAGGGTTCGCACTGCCAGCTCGGTGGAGCCTGGCGAGGTGGAGTCGAAACGAATCAGATCGCCATCAAGCGCCAGCTCGATGCCGGTCGCACGACTCACCGCGTTCTGAAACGCGGCATTGCGACTGGCGTACCAACCGGCATTGAAATCGGCAAAGCGGTAAAGGGACTGGGTGTAGTTCACCGGGTAACCCAGTAGATGAGCGATGCCGAAATACATGCCGCCACGGCGAGTAAAGACTTCGCGTCGGATCGAGCCATCCACCGTGTAGGGATAATCTTCCGCATGCTTCTCGGCAAAGGCGATGCTGACCTGCATCGGGCCGCCGGTCTTGACCGGGTTGAAATTGCCGAACAGTGCCTGGCCCAGCGGTACCATGCCGATGAAATCATCAAAGATCGCGCTGAGGTCTTTCTCTGTGCGGGCTGAATCGAGGCGCTTGCCATAGGTCTTGCCGTCTGGTGAACGTACGCGCAATGCAGTGGCTATCAACGCATTGGGGATATGCAAGCGCGCCGCGCGGCGGTTTATTTCGGCACGGGCAATGCGGCCCATGTCAGGCACCGCAGGGTCGACCTGAAAGGTTGACTCCTGTTCGGTCACAGCCAATACCGAGCACAGGTTTTCGGTGGTCATCGGAATTTTCTGCGCGGCAAATGCGGCATGGATATCCGTTGCCCAAGCCTGCCGATCCGTAACAGTGGCAGGCATCAGGCGCACGATCTGCGCACGCGCCTGTTCCGGGCTCAGTTCAGGTTCCTGCACACGCTGAGTGCCACAACCTGCCAGCACCAGCAGCCCGACGCTCAGCATGAGCGATTTGCTTAGCCTTCGATTCAATCCATGACTCCTGCCAGGTTCGCGCTTTACCGCACCGTTCACTTCAGAAGGCTTTAAAACACCGACCAGTCGATCCTCGCGCTGAGTTTTTCCAGCGCAGCCATACCGACAAGGGAATTGCCCGCCGCGTTCAACTCCGGAGACCACACACAGACCGAAGCGCGCTCCGGCACAATCGCAACGATACCACCCCCTACTCCGCTCTTGCCCGGCAGGCCGACGCGATAGGCAAAGTTACCGGCTTCATCGTAAAGACCGCTGGTGGCCATGATCGAATTGACCTGAGTGGCCTGGCGTGCGGTGAGTATCTGCTCGCCACTGTGAGTGCAGAAGCCCTGATTGGCCAGAAAACCGAACGCCTTGGCCAGATCAATGCAATTCATGCTCAGCGCGCAATGGTGGAAATAGCTGCGCAGCACGTCTTCCACATCGCCATGAAAATTGTCGAATGACTTCATCAGATAGGCCGCTGCGGCATTGCGCGAACGGTGCTGGTATTCGGATTCCGCAACTTTGGAATCGGAGGTGATCGCACGGTTGCCGCACAGGCGTCGAACGAAGTCACGCATTGACAGCGACGGTGCCGCAAACCGTGCCTGATTGATGTCGCAGATCACCAGCGCGCCGGCGTTGATGAACGGGTTGCGCGGCCTGCCCCGTTCGAATTCCAGCTGCACCAGCGAGTTGAACGGCTGGCCGGAGGGCTCGTGCCCCAGGCGCTGCCAGATGTCCTCACCGGAGTGCCCGATGGCCTGCACCAGGCTGAACACCTTGGAAATACTCTGTATCGAAAACTGCGTTTCGGCATCACCGGCGCTGAACACCTGGCCGTCGTTGCCGTACACCGCAATGCCCAGTTGATCAGGCCGCACCCCGCCCAGCGCCGGAATGTAATCGGCCACCTTGCCCTGACCAAGCAAGGGTCTTACTTCATCGAGGATTTCGTTCAGCAGGTCTTGCATGTGTGCGCCCCATGTTTTGGCTGCGCACACTACACCAACCCCAGGCGCCTCGCATCACTGTGTTGCAGGCTCAGTCCCGGTAATCGGTGCCGCTACGCTCCAGCTCGCGGATCAGCGCATTCCAGTGTCGGGCGACACCCGGACCATTACCGTCCTTAATGGCCTTGGCCTGCTCTTCCACTTTGGCGATGACCTCCCGGGGCGGAAACACCAGCTCTGCGTTGCCGGCAGACTGCGCTGCAATCTGGATATTGCAGGCGTACTCGAGGGCATGCAGCTGCTGGATTGCGTGCTCTACACTCACCCCACCGGTGAGCAAGCCGTGATTGCGCAGGATCATCACGCTCTTGTCACCCAGGTCCGCGACCAGTCGTTCACGCTCGCTCAGGTCCAGCGCAATGCCTTCGTAACCGTGATAGGCCACACGCCCGGAGAAGGCAATGGAGTGCTGGGAAATCGGCAGCAGCCCGTCCTTTTGCGCCGACACTGCGATACCGTCACGGGTGTGGGTGTGCAGCACCGCTTGCAGGTCATGGCGCGCAGCGTGAATGGCACTGTGAATCACGTAACCGGCGTAGTTGATACCCAGCCCTGTCGGGTCATCGACAATCGTGCCGTCGATGTCGACCTTGACCAGATTGGATGCGGTGATTTCATCGAACAACAGGCCAAACGCGTTGATCAGAAAGTGCTCGTCCGGCCCCGGTACCCGCGCCGAGAAGTGTGTATAGATATGGTCGGTCCAGCGCTTGAGCGCGGCCAGCCGATAGGCCGCTGCCAACTTGACCCGGACTTCCCATTCCTGCGGCGAAACCCTGTCACGCACACTGCCGCCACCCGACGGCGTAGTACCTGGCTGGAGTGGCAAAGCGCTGACGTTGCTCATAATGTTGCTCCTTGGTGACTGCTGACTGGCCAGCCAGACTAGGCGCATTACAAATCAATTGAAAATCACATTTACTTCTAAGCTAATTATAAAAAATAAGAATATTAAGAACGACTGGTGTACAGGCTTCCCAAGCGCATCAGGCGGTCTATTCATATTCGTTAAGGTTATTTAAATAAATTTTTATATAGCGATATGCTCCAGAAAATTCCGTTTCCATTTTGGAGCCATGCATGTCAAAACCTGCCCCCTTTCTACCCCGTTTCAGCCGTCTGGCAGCGGCCATCGGGCTTAGTGCCGCGCTACTGACCGGAACGCTGATTGCGCCCGCCAGCGCACAGGCTGAAGGCGAAATTCGCATCGCCGAGCAGTTCGGCATCGTCTACCTGCTGCTCAACGTGGTGCGCGATCAACAATTGATCGAGAAACACGGCAAGGAAGACGGCCTGGAGATCAAGGTGGACTGGACCCAACTGTCCGGAGGTTCGGCGGTCAACGATGCGCTGCTGTCGGGCTCCATCGATGTTGCCGGTGCAGGGGTTGGCCCGTTGCTGACCATCTGGGACCGCACCAAGGACAGGCAGAACGTCAAGGCGGTCGCATCGCTGGGCAACTTCCCCTATTACCTGGTGAGCAATAACCCCAACGTCAAAACCATCGCCGACTTCACTGAAAAGGACCGCATCGCGGTGCCGGCAGTCAGTGTTTCAGTGCAGTCACGCTACCTGCAATTCGCCGCCGCAAAACTTTGGGGTGATAAGGAATACGCACGCCTGGACAAGTACACCCTGAGCCTGCCGCACCCGGACGCCGCCGCCAGCCTGATCGCGGGTGGCACCGAATTGACCGGGCACTTTTCCAACCCGCCTTATCAGGATCAGGAACTGAAAAACCCCAACATGCATGTAGTGCTCAACACTTATGACCTGCTGGGACCTAACTCTCCCACCGTACTGTTCGCCACCGAGAAATTTCGCAACGAAAACCCGAAAACCTACAAGGCCTTCATTGAAGCGCTGGCCGAGGCAGAAGCTTTCGTCAGTAAAGACATTGGTGCTGCCGCCGACATCTACCTGCGCGTCACCAAGGCGAAGATCGACCGTGCCGAACTGTTGAAGATCATTGATCAGCCGGAGTTTCAGTTCACCATCACGCCGAAGAACACCTACCCGCTGGCCGAGTTTTTGTACCGTGTCGGCGCGATCAAGAACAAGCCGGCGTCGTGGAAGGATTACTTCTTTCAGGATGCCACACCGTTGCAGGGCAGTTGAGTTCTCGCACTGATCCTTATACGCAACAGTCGCTCGGCGTATAGACAAGTCCGGATGACGGGCTTCTGCCCGGAGGGCGTGGGAGCGTCGCCCGGTCCGCTCCCACGGCCCTCGGCCAGAATCAAGAGCGGACTTGTGTATCACGCGAAGCATTGGGACGACAATCAGCGACAAGTCAAATTACCAGTTGTACGTCACCTTGCCGTAGTAAAACGCCCCGCTATACCTGTAAGGCGAGAACTTGCTGTAAGCCAGGTTGCCGCCGCTGGACGAGAAGTCGTTGAGCTTTTCGGGGTACTTGTCGGTGACGTTATCGCCGCCCAGGGTGAAGACCCAGTTCTTGAGTGTGTAGTCTACTGCGAGGTCCAGCAGCCACGCAGCGCTGAAGGTCTGATCGTTGACCTTGTCGGCCTGGTAGCTGGTGAACTCGCCGTAGCGAACCAGGTTGGAATGCAGTGCCCAGTTACCGAACGTCAGATCATTGCCCAGCGTCAGTTTGTGCTGCGGAGTGGTGTCACCCAGCAGACCGATGCGCTCCCTGCGATCCACCCGAACCAGATTCACCCCTAACTGATCGAGAATCGCCGGGTTGGCTTTCACGTCGGTGACTTTAGTGTGGTTGTAGTTGTAGCCCACTGTGCTGTTCCAACGGACGCCGTTATCGAAATGGTAGCGGTAATTGGCGACCAGATCGACACCATCGGTGCTGGTGTCTGTGGCGTTGGTGAAATAGCGCGCGCTGGTGTAGTTGATATCACCCACGCCATTGCTGCGCAGGTAGTTGATGGCCGTGTTGTTGAGCACCAGGTTAGAGGACAGCGAGATACGATCCTGAATATCGATGCGATAGACGTCGGCGGTCACAGTCAGGCTGTCCAGTGGCTGGAGCACCAGGCCCAGGCTGTAGTTGCGCGATTTTTCGGGCTTGAGGTCTTCGGCGCCTAACAGTTGCGCAACGTTACTGCCGGCCGGAAACGTGCCCGCTTCCTGGATAGTGTTGCCAATCAGTTGTGACGAGGTAAAGGTGAAATTCTGCTGCGCCAGTGAAGGGGCGCGGAAGCCTGTCGATACGCTGCCTCGCAAAGCCACCTGCGGGGTGAAGTCATAACGCGCCGAGAGCGCGCCGCTGACGTTGGAGCCAAAATCGCTGTAGTCTTCGTGGCGAACGGCAGCCGACACACCGAGCTTCTCGGTCAGGTTGGTTTCCACATCCAGATACTGGGCGAAGTTGTGTCGCGAGTAGCTGCCTGCATCGGCGGCGCGGAAGCCGCCCAGCCCGGAACTGCCGGTCTGAAAATACGACTCGGCCTGCCCCGCCTCGATCTGATAACCCTGGTGCAGGTATTCGGCGCCGAACGCGACCGACACCGGGTAAGGCAGCCATGCCGCGCTGAACTCCCGCGACAGATCGAAGCCAAGTTGCTTCTGATCGTTGGTCAGCGTGCCGTTATAGAACGAGCGCGGCGTGTTCAGGCCAAGTGACGTATTGATGGTTTTGGTGCGCAGTTCATAGGTGTTTTTCCCGTAGTTGGCAGACACGTCGTAGTGCCAGTCATCCGCCAGCTCGCCGCGTAATCCCGCTACCAGCGAGGTGTCTTCCAGCGTGCCGTTAATCAGTGGCAGATAACCGTTGGGGTAAATCGCAGCGATGTTGTTGGAGGCGTTGCTCGGCCGATAAAACGCGGCCGTTTCACCACGGCGCTTGCTGTAGCCACCGAAGCTGTAGAACTCCGCCGCATCATTGAAACTGTACTCGGCGTTGTATTGCAGCTTGCCCTCGTGGGTTTGCGGCTCACCCTGACGGAACACCTGCTGACCGTAAGTAGTGGAACCTATGCTGGAGGTACGAAAATCATCACCGGCACGGTTGGTGTAGTCGTTGTTGGAGCCTTCACCCGACAGGTTCAACGTGCCGTTGTCGCCCAGCGCGAAACCGGTGTTGCCGGACACCTGACGCTAAATCCCGTCGCCCTTCTTGTATTGGCCGTATTTGCTGGAAATCGAGCCGCCATGATCGGCGCTTTTGAGGATGATGTTGATCACCCCGGCAATCGCATCGGAACCGTAACGCGCTGAAGCACCGTCGCGCAGCACTTCGATGTTGTCAATGGCAGACAGCGGAATGGCGTTCAGGTCGGCAGGTGCCGAACCGCGTCCCACCGCCCCACCCAGGTTGACGAAGGCCGATGTGTGGCGGCGTTTGCCATTGACCAGCACCAGCACCTGATCCGGCGACAGCCCGCGCAATTGCGCCGGTCGGGTCAGCTCGGCACCGTCCACCAGGCTGGGCCGCGGAAAGTTGATCGAAGGGATCAAGCGCGCCAGCACCGTGCCCAATTCGCTGGAGCCGGAACTGCGCAGGCTGTCGCCGGAAATCACATCGATGGGCGACAGCGAAGCACTGGCGGTGCGCTCCTGCGCCCGAGTGCCGGTAACGATTACCGTGCTCAGGGTGGATGCGCCCTGGCTGTTTTGCTCATCTGTTGCCTGTGCAGCATGAGCGCTTGCACTGATGCCTGCGACGCTCAGCAAATTGGCTGAAAAAATCGCCGTGGCCAATACACTCCGTTTGAAACTCCCCATACCACTACCCCTTGAAAATCCTTGATCCAGAAACTCTGTTCTGGTTACAACGAGCGATCCGTGCGGCGGACGGTAGCGATCATTACAGTGTCTGATTGGTGTTCCGGAGGTCCGATGCTTTATAGCTTAATGACATTGATTTAAATATTTAAATATCAATAAAGAATAAGCATCTACATTTGTGTCCAGACTGAAAAATGCCGGAAGCGCGGACAAAAAAAGGCCGCACCTGCCTGAGGATGCGGCCCAAAACTGATGAAGCTGATGGACGAAAAATTGCTTACTTTGCGGTGATCACCGACAGTTTGGTAATGCCTGCGCGTTCGATGGAAGCCATGGCTCGTGCCACTTCGCCGTAATTCACGCCATTGTCCGCCTGCAACTGCACGCGCACGTCAGGGGCCTTGTCCTTGGCCGCCTTGAGGCTGGTTTCCAACAGATCTGGTTGAATTTCATCCTTGTTAATGAACAGCTTGCCCTGCCCGTCGATACTCACCACTAGCGGGTCTTTCTGTTCCACCGGCGCAACCGATTCGGTCTTGGGCAGGTTGATCGGAATCGAGTTGGTCAGCAGCGGCGCGGTCACGATGAACACCACCAGCAGCACCAGCATCACGTCCACCAGCGGCGTAACGTTGATCTCGCTCAGCACTTCATCGGTATCTTGTGTGGAGAAAGCCATCTCAGGACGCCTCCTTCACTTTCTGTCCGGCCTGCCCGCCTGTAGCGCCAGACTTCAGGACCGGATGCAGCAGCACGCGAAATGCACTCTTCTGCGCCAGGCTATAGAAGTCGTGGGCGAAGTCATCCAGGTCGGCAGCGGTCAGTTTCAGGCGCCGCAGGAAGTAGTTGTAAACCAGTACCGCAGGCACGGCGACGGCGATGCCGACACCGGTTGCCACCAGCGCTGCGCCGATAGGACCGGCAACGGTTTCCAGGCTTGCCGAACCGGCAGCACTGATACCCTTGAGCGCCGACATAATGCCCCAGACCGTACCGAACAGGCCGATAAACGGCGAGGTGCTGCCAATACTGGCGAGAATCGCCAGACCGGTCTCCAGCGAGCGGCGCTCCCGAACGATCTGCTGACGCAGGGCACGTTCAAGGCGGTCCTGATGGTTGATGGACTGACTCAGGTCGTTAGCCTGCGCGCCGTCCGGCACCTGAATGGCGGCGTAACCGGCCAGCGCAACACGAGCAGCAGCGCCGGGCTGTTCCTGGGCCAGTTGCGCGGCCGAATCCAGGCTCGATGCAGCCCAGAATTGCTTGTGGAACTTGCGGTCCTGGGACTTCAGGCGCGAGAACTGCACACCTTTGAGCAGGGCCAGGCCCCAGGTGGCGACGGAAAAAATGACCAGCAGCCAGATGACCGCGTGTTCGATGGATTCAAAAGGCGAAGCAAGTAGGTTCATGGCGCAGCTCTCTTTATGAACGAAGTCTGAACAAGGCATTGGGTGTATCGCGATGCGCCTTTGGTTCAGGTAGCTCGCCGGGTCAATCGAATGTCGTGGTTATTGGAACTTGAAACGTTATTTGATCTTGAAATCAATCGGCACACTGACCCAGCCGTCCTGGGCGACGTCGCCTTGTTTGGCGGGCACGAAACTCCAGCGCTTCACCGCTGCCAGCGCTGCGTCATCCAATTGATCGCGGCCGCTGCTTTTCTGTATCTGAATCTCGCCGGGCTTGCCGCTGGCCAATACATGGACGCGCAACAGCACGGTGCCTTCCCAGCCACGGCGCATTGCCAGCGACGGGTATTCCGGTGCCGGGTTGCGCAGATAGCCAGCGCTGGCAGAAGCCGGAGTTACCGGTCTTGGCGCGGGCGGTGCGGGAGCGGCAGGTGCAGCGACAGGTGGCGCGGGCACCGGTGGGGCCGGTTGCTCGACCGGTTTTGCCACTGGCTTGACGACCGGTTTGACCACCGGCTTGGGCGGCTGCGGCTTGGGTTTTGGAATCGGTTTGGGCGGCGGCGGCTTGACGGCCAGTTCATCTTCAACCGGGGGCGGCGGCTCGACCACAGGCTGCACGACAGGCTCGGGCGGTGGCGGCGGCGTCTCCACAACCGGTGGCGCGGGTTGAGAGAACTCGATGGTCATCGGCGGAATTTCCGGCTGCACGACCGGCAATGCGGGTGTCGGGTTCTGGCTCAACCAGTAGATGACCGCGCCATGAAATACCAGCGCCAGTGCACCCAGCAGAATGGCTTCGCGTCGTCCAAGTATGGGTTTGGGGGTGCTTTGCAACCGCGATAACGCCAGAGGCGCACGGAAAGGACGCCCCAGATCGACCAGGTCGCCACTCGGCGTCTGGCGCCAGGGCACATCATGTGCGCTGGCTGCGGTCTGGACATTGCCCATTGATACACTCCTGCATTTTCATGATAAAAATCCAGGTTCTGTTGGTATCAGTCACCTTTCCAAAGTTGATGTGGCAAGGCAATCATCGCTGAAAGAGGCTTGTTCCTGAAAAGAATATTTGGTTCGCCGGTTAGACTTTAAATGAATATATGAACCGGCGCAGACCGTGATGCGAGAGCGTGAGGAACGATAACCTCAACTATCGTGCGACGCAGAGTTGTGACGCGGAGCGTCACGAGAGGCATTCCCACGCTGGAGCGTGAGGAACGATAGTCGTCAGGTAGATCAACTATCGTGCGACGCTCCGCGTCGCATGCCGTTCTGGACGCTCTGCGTCCTCTCTTGAATTGCAGTGCGGCGCAGAGTTGTGACGCCGAGCGTCACAAGAGGCATTCACACGCTGGAGCGTGAGGAACGATAGTCGTCAGGTAGATCAACTATCGTGCGACGCTCCGCGTCGCATGCCGTTCTGGACGCTCTGCGTCCTCTCTTGAATTGCAGTGCGGCGCAGAGTTGTGACGCCGAGCGTCACAAGAGGCATTCACACGCTGGAGCGTGAGGAACGATAGTCGTCAGGTAGATCAGGCTCAATGACCGCTGTGATCACCATGCCCGCTGTGCTCGTCGCTGGTCAGCGACTTGGCGACTGCGGTGACCTGAATCGACTCTTTCACGCCCTTGGCGTCTTCCACGGTCAGGGTCAGAGGCACCTGATCACCCTCTTTGACCTGCGCTGCAAGGCCCATGAACATCACGTGGTAGCCGTCGGAATCGAGCATCACCGGTTTGCCGGCTGGCAGGTCAACCGAGTTGACGCGCTGCATGCTCATCACGTCGCCTTTCATGCTCATCTCATGGATCTGCACGGTTTTCGCAACAGGTGAAGCAACGTCGACCAGCTTGCTGTCCGTGTCCGAAGTGATGCGCATGAACGCACCAGTGGCGGACTGGCCTGGCACAGTGGCACGCACCCAGGCGTCATCGACTTTGGTTTCGGCCAGCGCCTGAGCGCTCAGGCCCAGCAGCGAAAGGGTCAGCAACAGCGGCTTTGCGACGTTACGAATCAGAACGGTCATCAGCATACTTCCATCAAAGTGAGCAGATCTTCAGTGCATTGTTGGGCGGACAGCCTGTGCGACAAGCCCAGGCGCAGCACGCCGCGGGTGTCGTAGACATAACTGGTGGCGGTATGCGAGATCGTGTAGGTGTCGCCCAGCGGGACCTTTTCGAAGAATACGCCGAACTCCTTTGCCGTTGCGGCCGTTTCTTCAAGCGTACCGGACAGGGCGACGAAGGTCGGATCGAAAGCCTTCACGTAGGCGTCGATCACCTCGGGCGTATCACGCTCCGGGTCGAGGGTAATGAACACTACCTGGAGGGTCTTGCCCTCTTCGCCCATCAGCTTTCTGATCTGTGCAGCTCGCGCCAGTGCCGTCGGGCAAATGGCCGGGCATTGGGTGAAGCCGAAGAAGATCATCGGCATCAGGCCACGAAAACTCGACAGGGTCTTGACGTTGCCTTGTGCATCCTTGAGTCGGAAGTTGCGGCCAACTATCTCGTTGCTCATGTCTTTGCCGTGCTTGAACGGCAAGGCATTGGAATTGCCGCAGCCAGTCAGCAAGCCAAGGCTCAGCAAAGATAGGCCTGTGACCACCTCGCGGCGGGTCGGTTGGTACGTCATGTCTTGCGTCCCCTGGAGGGTTAGGCGCGTGGGTTCTGACACATTCAAAGGCGGCGAATTTACCACCCCAAGGCAACAGGGAATACCGCCAATCCTGTTTCAAACCATGAGCAGGCGTGCAAACGTCGGGCTTATGGGCTGCAATACGTCGTGCGACAAAACAGCACAGGCAGCTTTACCACCCTCAAGTGCTGTTACCGACCACCCGTGCGCAACTCTTTAAATGCATATAAAACATATAATAAATAAAAATAATTCAATATTTTTATAATTAACATATAACCAAAAGGCCTTTCACAGACTCGTTTCATAACCCTATATTCGCCAGCAAACCGACCCTTGCCTTGTGGAGGTGCCCAGAACTTTCTCAGCATTGCCCAAGGATCACTCCGTCATGGCCTTACCCGCTCACGCTCCCCGCCACGCCCTGCGCAAACCGCTGATCAAAAGCATAGCGCTTGTCGGCCTTGGCCTGATGAACCCCGCTCAGGCCGCCGATGAAACCCTCGACCGTGAGGCCCGGCTGGAGAAGGTCACGGTGATTTCCACCGGGGTTCGCGGTACACAGCGCACCGTGACTGAAAGCCCGGCCCCGATTGATATCGTAACCAGCGATCAGTTACTGAAAACCGGTCGCGCCGACCTGACCGAAGCCATCGCCAAACTGCTGCCTTCGTTCAACTATGGCACCAACGTCGCAGGCTATAACTCGACCATCCGCCCGTTGTCCAACCGCAGCCTTGCACCGGCCTATACGCTGGTGCTGGTCAATGGCAAACGCCGCCATAACAGCGCCCTGCCCGCCAATGGCTCGACCGACAGCAGCGGCGCGAACTCGGTAGACATCGACATGATCCCGATCAGCGCGGTGGAGCGCATCGAGGTGCTCAAGGACAGTGCCGCTGCGCAATACGGCTCGGATGCGATTGCCGGGGTGATCAACGTGATTCTCAAATCCAGCGCCGAGGGCGGCCATCTGGGGGTGACGTACGGCAAGCTGTACAGCGGTGAAGGCGAAGTGAGCAAATTCGAAGGGGACACCGGCTTCGAACTGGGTGACGGCGGCTTTCTGCATCTTTCGGCCGACGCACGCAAGCGTGGCGATGCCAGCTGGAACGAAAAAGCCACCAATAACGCCTACTTTCCCGGCGACCCTCGAGAGGCGACGTGGGACCGGGTCGGCGTGAAGAATGGCGACCCGCAGATCAAGGCGTTCAACCTGGCCTACAACGCCGAACTGCCGCTGGATGATCAGACCACACTGTATTCCTACGGCACCTATGGGCAGCGTGACGCCATCATCAACAACTACTTCCGCTATCCCAACAGCAACGCCAACATTCCCGAACTGTTTGCCGACGGTTACTACCCGCTGAACAATCTGGACGACACCGACTATCAGTACCTGATTGGCGCCAAGGGTGAGGCGCTGGGCTGGAACTGGGACCTGAGCACTACATACGGGCGCAACAACAACCATCAGTACAGCGATCTGACCATCAACCCCTCGCTGGGACCGGCCTCGCCGACGTCGTTCGACGACCTGGCAACCTATCGATTCGAGCAATGGGTCAACAACGTCGACATCACCCGTGCGTTCGACGGGCTGTTTGGCGTGCCGCTGCAAGTGTCCGCAGGGCTTGAGCATCGCTGGGAACGGTTCCGGACGTTTTCCGGCGACGCGCAGGCCTATCAGGTGGGCGGCTATCGCTTTCCGGCTACTCTGCCCAATGGTCAGGCCAACCCGCTGGCCGGACAGCTGGCGTCGATTGCCGCCCAGGCCGCAGCGGTCATCTCACCGCAGGATGCCACCAGCCTGCAACGCAACAACTACGCAGCTTACGTCGATTTCGGTATCACCCCGATAGAACCGTTGTTTGTCGACCTTGCGCTGCGTGCAGAGCATTTCGACGATGACTCGGGCAACACGGTCAGTGCCAAGCTCAACTCGCGTTACGAATTTACCGACACCTTCGCCGTACGCGGCACCGTCGGCACGGGCTTTCGTGCGCCCTCGCTGACCCAGGTCGGCTACAGCATCTCGGACAACCGGGTCGGTGCTGCGCCGGATGGCACCATCGTGCCCGCCGTGACGCGCATCGCGCCGGTCAACTCGGCGCTGGCCCAGGCGCTCGGTGCGACCACCCTGGACCCGGAAAAATCGCGCAATCTGGGGTTCGGCGTGACCTGGCAACCGGCACCGCGCACCAGCCTGACCGCAGACGCCTACTGGATCGAGATCGACGACCGCATCGCCCGTACCGAAAGCCTGTACGGCCCAGCGCTGGCGCCCATCCTGGCGGCTCAAAGTGTGGACACCAGCACCTGGACTTCGTATTACGCCAACGCGTTTGACACCCGCACCCGCGGCCTGGACATCGTCCTCGACCATTCCAGCCAGTACGGTGCATGGGGCAACGTGCGCTGGAGCGCCGGGTTCAACTACAACAAGACCATTATCACCGACGTCAAGGACGCACCGGCAGCCTTGCAGGGCCTGGGCAGCAACCCTGGCGGCAGCATGACCTGGGTCGGTCGGGCCCGCGAAGGCGACCTGACCGATGCTCAACCGAAAACCAAATGGGTACTGGGCGGCAAATGGACGCTGGGCGATCTGGGCGTGAACCTGCAAACCACCCGCTACGGCAAGGTCAAGACCCTCCAGCAGCTGGAAAGCGGTGATCGCAGCTTCGGGGCCAAGTGGATCACCGACCTGGATGTGTCCTACACCCTCTACGACAACATCACCCTCAGTGTTGGCGGCACCAATATCTTCGATGTGCGCCCGGACAAGAATGCAATTCCTTCCGCCGTAGGACTCAACCTGTACGGCAACTCACCGTTCTATCCGGGCGGAGGGTTCTGGTACAGCAAGATTGCCTATGATTTCTGACCTGCAGGTGCAGCCACCGCCAGCTCATGGAGATTTTCGGCGGCCATTGCGCTGAAATGCAGCGGGTTGATGCCGTAGTAACGGCGGAACACCTTGGCAAAGTGGCTGGCGCTGGAGTAACCCACAGCCGCCGCCACTTCGCTGACCGCTCCCTGCTGCCGCAACAGTTGCGCCGCCCGCTCGATGCGGACTTTCTGTAGATAGCCGTAGACGCCGCTGTCATAACTCTGACGGAACCCCTGCTTGAGCTTTTTGGTGTTGAGCTCCACCGACTGGGCCAGCGATTCTATAGTCCAGTCCTGCTCGGGGTGCGCTTCGAGCAGTTTGCGTGCCCGCTCGACGCGCATCAGGTCACGACCTCCGGCGTTGAGTCCGGTGAAATGCGCCAGGTCTTGAATATGAGCCGTCAACTGGCCAAGCATTTCATAGGCTTTGCCACGCAGCAGCAGATCCCTGGCGACACCTTCAAGCTTGCAACCGAGCATTTCCTGGCCGATCCGCCTTACCACTTGCGGTGCCGGGAACTGTACGAGCCGTGCCGTGCGGTCCTGGGAGCGGGTGTTCTCCCAAGGCCCATGGTAATCGAACAGTTGCCCGGCCAGATCGAGCATGCCCAGCCGGTGCGCGGCAAAGCTGATATTCACGCCGCGCCAGCACGTGCCAGCGGGTACAAAACCCTCGCCCCTGACCGGTACCGTCGAATGGAACAGGCAGCAGTGATCTTCACGCCAGCTAAGGGGCGAGGTGTCGGCGAAATAGCGCCAGCCGGAGCAATTGGCGTGGTACGACACTGTCAGCGACGCCTCGCAGAAGGCGTCCAGATGCCGGTCTTCGTCGACCTGCCAGTCAATGAGTCGTATATCGAGCTCATCACCCAGTTCATCTGTCAGGACCTTGGGCAGCTCATAGTCAGCGCAATAATGATTGAGGCTCATCGGGATGCACTCGTTTGGGAATCAGACTCAAATGATAACACTTATCAACTAAAGTACCGATTGCGCGCATTTCGACCCTGATCGCACGCGCAATGAGACGGTTAAGCCCAGAGAATGCGGTCATTCCCTCTCACCCGAGTCTATTCATGCAACGTTCTCTACTCAGCCTGGCAATCATGCTCGCAGTCTCCCATCAGGCGCTGGCCGACGACGTCATGACCTTGCCGGACATGCAGGTTACCGCTGGCAAGCGTGTGCAGTCTCAGGACCAGACCGACCTGGCGCTGTCGGTGGCAAATCAGGCGGACCTGGAACGTGCCAATGTCTATAACAGCGGATATCTCGAGAGAGTATTTCCGGAATTGATGATTCGCAACACGGGTGCCGGCGTATTTCCCAGCCTGAGCCTGCGCGGCGTCTCGTCTTCGGACCCATACAACGCGCCCGTAGGCATTTATGTCGATGGTGTGCCGCAATACCTGGGCACCTTCAATCAGCAATTGCTCAACATTGAACACATCGAACTGCTCAAAGGCCCGCAAGGCACGCTTTACGGCCGTAATGCCCATGCCGGGGCACTGAATATACTGACCCGTCAGCCGGACAACACGCCGACCGCCACGCTGCAAAGCCGCTTCAGCAATCTGCACCAACAAGTGTCGGCGACAGGCTCGACACCGCTGGCGAACGACACATTGTTCATTCAAGGCACCGTGTATCACGACGACACCGACGGTGAGCTGACCCGTAGCGAACACCACGGCGACAGCGACAACGGTGGCGGCAATGTCGGTCTGACCTTCAAGCCCAATGAAGACTTCAGCCTCAGGCTGGCTTATGCCCGGGATCGCCTGACCTCCTATAACGAGCAATACCTGGCAGACGCCACCTATGAAAAGCGCCGGGCGAGCGTGCCGCTGATGGAATCGGTCTATGTGCGGCGCGTGGAAACCAGCAGTGCAATCCTGGACTGGAACCTCAACGATGCACTGAAACTGACCTCCATCACCTCTTTGCAAAACTATCGCCATGAGCGGGTGTACGGCGATCTGGGTTTTCAATGGCCCGAAAGCCAGCGCACCGTCAGCCAGGAGCTGCGTCTTTCCACCCAAGGGGACGACCGGGCGTGGGATGCGGTAGGTGGTCTGTACTGGCAAAAGAGCCGCAGCCACTCAGAGCGCGAACCTGACCGCAGCGCACCGCTGTTCGGGGTTTATGGCGCAGCCGACAGCCGTATTGAAAGCACCGAGAAGGCCGTGTTCGGCGAGTTTACCTGGCACCTTGCACCGCGCTGGGACCTGACGCTAGGCGCACGCCACAGCGTGGAGAAAGCCGAAACCGATTACACCCAGGTCGACGCAGCCTTTACGCCGGGGTTTGTCTACAGCGGCAACGACACGTTCACCAGTACCACTCCCAAAGTTGCGCTGGGCTTCCAGGCCACCCCCGACACGCGCCTGTACGCATCGGTCAGCAAGGGCTACAAGGCCGGTGGTTACAACCGCATCGGTGCCATCACACCCGATGCCGTGGCGTATTCCCCGGAGAAGTCGCTGAACACGGAAATCGGCGTCAAATCCAGCCTGCTGGACCAGCACCTGTGGCTCAATGCCGCGCTGTACCGCATCGACATCGACGACGTGCAGCAATTCATCGGCGCCGCCGGCACCGGTACGCAGTCGCTGAGTAACATCGGCAAGGCCCGCAGTGAAGGCGCAGAGCTGTCGATGGACTGGCATGCGGATGAAGCCACCCTGATTCGTCTGGCGGGCACCGTCAACCGTAACCGCATGCTCGACTCCGATCGCCAGGGCAACAGGCTGACGTATACGCCCGGACGCACCTTACGCGCGTCGGCCGAGCGCAGCTTTTACTTTGACGGGTTAGTAGGCGAAGTGCGGCCCAGTGTCGGGATCAGTTACACCGGCAAACACTATTTCGACGTCGAAAACGAGGTATCGCAGGGCGGCTACAGCCTGGTGGATGCCCGACTGGCGTGGCTGCCCACACATGATCTTGAGCTTGCGCTGTACGGCAACAACCTTGGCGACAAGGACTACCGCACCTATTCCTACCTCTCCGGGGGCGCACAGTTCAGCCAGCCCGGACAAGGCCGGGAACTGGGTCTGAGTACCAAAATCACCTTTTGACCTGAACCCGTCGGCCGGCTCGCGCCATCAGCATGAGCCGCCCTCAAGAACGCCAGTGGCTCCATTCATCGGCAACAACATCGGTCGTCCTTCAGGGCGCCCCTAAGCCGCTGCATGGCGAAATGACAGGCACGGATATCCAAGGAGTGCTGAATGACCCGCGATCATGATGCTGTCGACATGACCACAACCCGACCACTGACTCACACCGGGTTGTTGAAACTGGCACCGGGCATGTTCGCCCTGGCGATCAGTTGCGCTGTGGTTTCCACACTGCTGAGCCTTGTACCTCTATGGTGCGTCTACAAGATCGCACAGGTATTGCTCAGCCCTTTGCCTGATGCACATGCCGCTTTGCTCTGGGGGCTGTGGGCATTGACGGCGGTGCTGCTGCGCTGGTTGGCCATGACCCTCAGCCATGTGACTGCACACCTGGCAGCATTCGAGCTGCTGCGTCAGTTGCGCAGTCGGATTGCCCGCCATCTGGGTGAAGTGCCGCTGAGTTTTTTCAGCCAGCACAGCAGCACCGATCTGCGGCGCACATTGAGTGACGATGTTGGCGCGCTTGAAGGGTTCTTTGCTCATTCACTGCCCGATTCGATTTGTGCCGCGGTCATGCCGCCGCTGACGCTGATCGTTCTGTTCATCGTCGACTGGCGGCTGGCGCTGGCCTGTGTCGCCCCGTTGCCGCTGGCGTTTCTGGCGCAGATGTTGATGGTGAGAGGCTCGGCCGAACGCATGACGCAATGGCAAGGCATGCAACAGCGCATTTCCCAGAGCTTCAGCGAGTACCTGCGAGGCATTCAGGTGGTCAAAAGCTTCGGTCTGACCAGCCTGCGCTTCGGCTCGCTGAGCAACGATATACACGGCGCGGCAGAATGGGTGGCCGGCTTTGCCCGTAAGAGCTCGCTGTTCTGGGTGGTATTTTCCGGGCTGCTGAGTGCCAGCCTGATGATCATTGCGCCGTTGGGGGCCTGGTTGCTGCTGGATGGCACCATCACGCTGGATACTCTGCTGCTGTTTCTGCTGCTGGCACCCGCTGCCCTGTTGCCCCTGCTGCGCCTGACCTACATGCTCGGTGATCAGGTCCAGCGCAACGCGGCTCTGGCGAGGATCAACGACGTGCTGCTCAGTCCGGCGCTGAGCGACAACACCGATGCACAGATCCCCGACGCCCCGCTTGACTTGTGCCTGAAAAACGTCTGCCACGCCTATGGCACAAAACAGGCTCTGGATCAGGTCAGTTTCAGCGCTCAGGCAGGTCAGTTGACCGCGCTGGTCGGCCCCAGCGGTTCGGGCAAAAGTACGCTGGCGCAATTGGTCAGCCGCTTGTTCGATGCCGACAGTGGCAGCATCACGCTGGGCGGCACCGAACTGCGCGACTGGCCACTGCATGCACTGCTTGACCGGGTCGCGACGGTGTTTCAGCACGTTCATCTGTTTGACGGGTCGGTGCTCGACAACCTGCGTATGGCGAATCCCGACGCCGATCTGGCAAGTGTCGAGGCCGCAGCACGTGCAGCGTGCGCCCATGACTTTATCGAACGCCTGCCGCAGGGCTACCAGACACCCATTGGCGAAGCCGGCGCGCAACTGTCCGGAGGCGAGCGCCAGCGCCTGTCGATTGCCCGCGCCTTGTTGAAGAACGCTCCCGTGCTGATTCTCGATGAAGCCACTGCCTACGCCGACAGTGAAAACGAGGTGCTGATTCAGCAAGCACTGGCCAACCTGTGCCAGGGCCGAACCGTACTGATGATCGCCCATCGCCTGCACACCGTCATCGCGGCGCAGCGCATCGTCGTCCTCGATCAGGGCCGGGTGCGCGGCATCGGTCGCCATGAGCAATTGCTCGAAAGCTGCGAGCTGTACCGGCAACTCTGGCAGGACCACACCCGCATTCGCCAATGGCAACTGAGCAGTGGAGCACCCGCATGATTTCCAGTCTGATACGCGCGGGCGAACGCCTTGCAGGGCAACGCGATCCACGCCTGAATCAGGGGCTGCGCCTTGCGGTACTTGAAGGTTTGCTCAGCGCTGCACCTTACCTGCTGCTGTACTGGCTGCTGGCAAGCCTGTTCGAGGATACGCTTCAGGGCTGGAGCGTTGTCTGGCTGGCGCTGGGCATGCTCGCCTGTCTGGCAGCGCGAATCACCGTAGGAGCCCTTGGCACACCACTGATATTCACCGGTGCCTACGCGATGATGGCCAATGCCCGCCTGCGTCTGGTCGACCATCTGCAGAAACTTCCGCTCGGCTGGTTCGCGACCACCAACAGCGGCGAAATCAGCGCTCAGGTGACCAGCGATCTGGCCATGGTCGAGCATCTGTGGTCGCACTTTCTCGGTGTGTTCGCCCTATCGCTGGCCGAGCTTGGGTTTATTCTACTGCTGCTGTTCTGGCTGGAGCCCGTCCTCGCCTGCACGGTGCTGGTCATGCTGCCGCTGGCAGCGCTGGCGATCCATGTGGCGATCCGCAAAACGCTGCGGCACGCCGATCACATGCTGATCACCAGCAACCGCACTCAGGCAGCGCTGCAGGAATACATTCAGGGCATTGCGGTGATCCGCAGCTTCGGCCGCTTCGGCAGCGCTTTGCAGCGCTTGAATCGAGCGCTGGACGAGCAACACAGCGCCATGGTCAGCATCGAACTGAAACCAGCAGTATGGGTCGGTCTGTTCGGCCTGGTCATCGAGGCCGGCTTCATCCTTATGGTTCTGCTGGGTTGCGACCTGCTGCTCAACGGGCAGATGAGCATCCAGCACCTGATTATCTTCACCGTGCTGGCCTGGCCGCTGTACCGCAAGAGCATCGACCTGGGGTTCTCGGTTCTGCTGTTGCGCTTCGGCCATCGCGCGCTATCGCGCACCGAGCAGCTGCTGAACCAGCAACCGATGCCAGAGCCTGCCCGGCCGCGCAGCCCCGAGCACTTCGATATCGAACTCAGGAATGTACGTTTCAGCTACGCCGAACGCGAAGCGCCGGTTATCAAGGGGCTTTCCTGTCACCTTGCCGCTGGCACCCTGACAGCGCTGGTCGGCCCCAGCGGCGCGGGTAAAAGTACCCTGGCGCATCTGGTCGCCCGACTCTGGGACATCGACAGCGGTCAGTTACGGATTGGCGGCATCGAGGCGCGCGATATCGACAGCAACTACCTGCAAAAGCACATCTCGATGGTCTTTCAGGACGTCACGCTGTTCTCCGGCACAGTGCTCGACAACCTGCTGGTCGGCAAGCCCGATGCAAGCGAGCAGGAGGTCATTCACGCAGCATGCCAAGCCCACGCCCACACGTTCATCGAGGCGCTGCCCGATGGCTATGCCACGCGAATCGGCGAGGGTGGCGGCTGGCTGTCGGGAGGTGAGCGGCAACGCCTTTCCATCGCCCGGGCGCTGCTCAAGAACAGCCCGATCCTGCTGCTCGACGAAGCCACCTCAAGCGTCGATCCGTCTTCGGAAGCCGCCATCCAAAGGGGTCTGGATGCGCTGGTGCGTGATCGCACGGTACTGGTCATCGCCCATCGTCTGCACAACATCCAGCACGCCGACCAGATTCTGGTCATGGATCGCGGACGCATCGTAGAACAGGGCCGCCACGATGAGCTGTTGGCGCGCCAAGGGCTCTACGCCCGCCTGTGGAACCGGCAGAGCCAGGCACGGAACTGGCACTTGCACACTTGACCCCCCCTGCGCCGCGCCATGTTGAGCGCGGCACGAGTACTTGTCTGGATGGAGTCTCACCATGTACACATCGACCAGAAAAGCCTCGACTGCTCGCGGTACGCCACCTGAAGCATTCGACCCTGCCCTGCTGGGCGAGGAAATCGCCAGGCAAATGCGTCTGCCCCCCGAGTCACTGACACAGAACGCCAGCCTGTTGAAACTGGGCATGGACTCGATGCACCTGATGGCCTGGCTCAACCGGTTTCGCCGCATGGGTTTCAAAGTGACCCTCAGAGACCTCTATGACCAGCCGACGCTGCAGGGCTGGCAGCAACTGCTTGGCAGCGTAGCCGTTCAGATCAACATCGTCGAGCCTGTCGATAAAGATGAAACGCTGCCGCTCATGACTGACGGCCAGCCCTTCGCTCTGACCAGCGTACAGCACGCCTACCTGGTGGGGCGTTCCAGCGAACAACCGTTGGGTGGAGTCGGCTGTCATCTGTATCAGGAATTCGACGGCCACGGCCTGACACCGCAAGTGCTGGAAGCGGCGATCTATCGGTTGATCGAACGGCATCCGATGCTCAAGGCACGTTTTCTCGCCGACGGTCGTCAGCAGTGGCAAGCGCGCTCGGCATGGCCGGGCCTCAAGGTTCATGACCTGCGCGACATTAATGAGGCCTTTCGCCAGCAAAGCCTGATGAATCTGCGCGATCAACTGGGCCATCGTCGCCTGGATGTCGAAAATGGCGAAACCTTCGATTTCCAGCTTTGCCTGTTGCCAAACGGGCAAAACCGGCTGTTTGTCAACATTGACCTGCTGGTCGCGGATGCCGCCAGCTTCAATCAGTTGTTTGAAGAACTGATCGCGCTGATCGAAGACCGTCCGCTGCCGCCCTCACCGATCGATTACGATTTTTGCAGTTACCTAACGCAGGTGAAGCGCAATGATCAGGCGCGCATCGAGCAAGCCAGAGCCTGGTGGCTGACGCGTCTGGACGACCTGCCCCTGGCACCGATTCTGCCGCTGGCGCAGGACCCTGAGCGCATCGAGAAGGTTCGTATCAGCCGCCGTCGCGACCAGTTGGACACGGCACAGTGGCAGACTTTCAAGGAGCACGCGGGAGCGGTCGGTGTAACACCGACCATGGCGCTGGCAACGCTGTTCAGTGCGGTGCTGGGACGCTGGAGCGGGCAACAGGCGCTTTTGCTCAACCTCACCCTGTTCGACCGCCAGCCTTTGAACCCGGCAGTCGCCAGCATGATCGCCGACTTCACCAATATTCTGGCCCTGCCAGTGATCTGCTATGGGCAATCCTTTGCCGAGCTGGCAAGGGCCAATCAGCAGTCGTTTGCCGAGGTTCACGAACACAGCGCGTGGTCGGGGGTCGAGGTGCTGCGCGAGCTGAAGAAACGCCAGCGCCACCCGCACGGTGCGCCACTGGTGTTTACCAGCAACCTGGGCCGCCCGCTGTTTGGCGAAGCGGCAGAGAACAAGTTGGGGGCACCCGGCTGGGGCATTTCCCAGACGCCGCAAGTGTGGATCGACCACCTGGCCTTCGAGCATCAGGGGCGGATTTATCTGCAATGGGACAGCAATGACCAGCTGTTCCCCGAGGGGCTGACCGACACGCTGTTCGACGTCTATTTCGAACAGGTACTGGCGTTGGTGGCAAACCCTGCGCACTGGTCAAGCCCCTTGTCGGACCTGATGCCGTTCGCCCAGCGTGCCGTTCGCGAACAGGTCAATGCTACCGGGCAGGCCATTCCTGATGGTTTGCTGCACGATGCAATCTTCATCCAGGCCGAACGTGCCCCGCAGGCCACCGCAGTGATTCAGGATCAGCGGCGTCTGAGCTTCGACCAACTGGCCGATCAAGCCAGTCGGCTGGCCGGCTGCCTGCAGGCCCTGGGCGTCGAAGCAGGCGACACGGTTGCTGTCAGCATGCCCAAGGACATCGGCCAGATCGTCAGCGTGCTGGGCATTCTCAAGGCGGGCGCGATCTATGTGCCAGTACCGCCGGACCAGCCCTTGGCACGGCGTATCGGCATCTATAAAGGTGCCGGGGTGAAGTGCGTGCTGACCAGCGCCGATGAGCCTGACGAGCACGACATCGACAAGGCCCTGACCTGGCAGCAGGCAATCCGCAGCGAGCCGCTTCAGCATCAGGTGGCGGTCAGCGCACAGCAACCGGCCTACATCATCTACACCTCAGGCTCGACCGGTGAACCCAAGGGCGTGGTGATCAGCCATCAAAGCGCCCTGAACACCTGCATGGACATCAGCCAGCGGCATGGCGTCGGCCCCGACGACTGCGTGCTGGCGCTATCTGCGCTGCATTTTGACCTGTCGGTGTATGACATCTTCGGCGTACTCGGCGCAGGCGCTTCGCTGGTGCTGGTCAACGAGCAGCAACGGCGCGACCCGGCGCTGTGGTGCAGGCTGATCGATGAACACGGCATCACCCTGTGGAACAGCGTGCCTGCCCTGCTGGACATGCTGCTGACCTACAGCGAAGGCTTCGATCTGCATAGCCCGGCCGGCCTGAGGCTGGTGATGCTGTCCGGCGACTGGATCGGGCTGGACTTGCCGGAGCGCTATCACCAGTACCGCAGCGACGGTCAGTTTGTCGCCATGGGCGGTGCGACGGAAGCGGCCATCTGGTCCAACATCTGCACCGTGAGCCGGGTTGAGCCGCACTGGCGCTCGATCCCCTATGGCACGCCGCTGGCCAACCAGCGTTATCGCGTGGTCGACGAAGCAGGGCGCGATTGCCCGGACTGGGTCGCCGGTGAGCTGTGGATCGGCGGTACAGGTGTTGCCCAAGGCTATTTCAATGACCCCGAACGCAGTGCCCGGCAGTTCGTCGAAGTGGCTGGTGAACGCTGGTATCGCACCGGCGACATGGGCTGTTACTGGCCGGACGGTACGCTTGAGTTTCTCGGCCGCCGCGACAAGCAGGTCAAGGTCGGTGGCTATCGTATCGAGCTGGGTGAAATCGATGCGGCATTCAACCGACTGGAAGGTGTCAAGGCAGCCATCAGCATGGCGCCGGGTGAACGGGAAAAGAGTCTGGTGGCCTTTGTCGTGCCACAGGGTTCCAGCCTGTGCAGTAGCATCGAAGCCGACCCCCGTACACCGGCCAGCTACGCCGACTGGCTGACGCCTGAAACGGCAGCGACAGATACTGCGGAGAGTTCGCTGGGCGATTTCCTGCTCCAGCATCTGGCATTCAACGGCGTACATTTCAGCGTCCCTGTGACCACCGCAACGGTGCTGCAGACCTACGCCTGCCAGGCACACTGGCAACCACTGCTGGACCGCTGGTTGACATGGCTCGCAACGCACGGCCGCCTGCAACGCGATGCAAGGGGAACATGGCAGCTCAAGCACCCGAGCGCAAAGGTAACGTCGCATCACGATTCTGCGTATGCGCTGACAGAAGCCCTGTATGCGCACCACGACACGCTGCGCGAAATACTGCACGGTCAGCGCAGCCCTCAGACTCTGCTCGAACATCCGCACTGGGCTCCAGAACAGTTGTTGATGCACGCTAGCGGCAGCCGAGAAACCCTCAGCGCGCTGGCAACGTCGCTGGCCGACCTGAGTCGTCTGTTGCAACGCCCGGTGCGTCTAATCGAAGCCAGCGCCCGCAGCGCCGTGACCGGACTGTTTTTACTCGAACGGCTAGATGCATCACAGCTGCAATACATCGCGCTGGATGCCTCACAGGCAATGGTCCTCAAGGCACGCGAACGCCTCGCCGGGTTCGCGCACGGCAGCGCGCGGCGCGACACCGACAGCGAGCGCCAAGCGCTTGCCTACAGCGCCGACGTGCTGCTGATCAACAACCAGCTGCACCGCCTTGAAACCCCGCACGCGGTACTGACGCAGTGGAGACAACTATGCGCGCCCGGTGCTGCGGTCTGTGTGCTGGAACTGGCACAGGCCTCGGCGCTGGCCATGATCAGCGCCGACCTGCTCAACGAAGGCGACAGTGCTGCAGAACAATTGCGTGACAGCGGGCATTGGCAGGCGTTGCTGACGCAGGCCGGTTTGGCAGCCCAAGGAGTGGATCGACTGGGCGACATGCAGCGTCTTATCCTGCGTGCCCCCGATGTGCTGCAACGCCCCGATCCTGCGCGACTGACAAAGGCGCTGGCCAACGAATTGCCCGGTTACATGATTCCACAGCGCCTGTATTTTATCGACGCGCTGCCGCTGACCGCCAACGGCAAGGTCGACCATCAGGCACTGGCGCAGTTGTGCAAACCGTCCAGCGCACATGCCGAGCAGTGCCAGGCACCTGAAACCGCTCGCGAACAGATGGTTGCGCAACTCTGGCAGGCGCTGCTGCAAACCGGCGCATTGCATCGCCACAGCCACTTCTTCCAGCTTGGCGGCGACAGCCTGCTGGCGACCCGGCTGATCGGCGAACTGGCCAGCCACGGCTATCGTGCCCGGCTCGATGATCTGTTCAACTTTCCGAGCCTACATGCCTTTGCCGCAGCATTGCTGGAAGATGCGCCGCCAGCGGCACGACTTGAGCATGATCCGGCAGGCCGCTATCAACCGTTTGCCCTGAGCGAAGTGCAGCAGGCTTATCTGGTCGGACGTCAGCCCGGCTTCGTGCTGGGCGGCGTGGGCGCGCATTTTTTTGTCGAGTTCAGCGTTGAACGGCTTGATATTCAGTTGTTTCAAAATGCCTGGCAGCGTCTCATCGAGCGTCACGACATCCTGCGTGCCGTGGTGCGTGACGGCGCGTTGCAGGTTCTGCAACAGGTCCCGGCTTTCATTCCTCGACGCCACCGGGTGTCCGCGCTGAATGGCAAGGAAGCACTTGCACTGCGCGAACGGCTCTCTCATCAGGTACTCGATGCCGGGCAATGGCCGCTGTTCGATGCACAGATAGCCGAAGACGGCAGCGCACACAGCCGGATTTTCGTCAGCCTCGACAACTTGCTGCTCGACGGCATGAGCATGCAGATTTTGCTGGCCGAGCTAGAAACGCTGTACCTGCACCCGGAACAGGTACTGGACCCGATCAATATCAGCTTCCGTGACTATCAATGCCTGCGCGCCAGCCAGCCGCCCTCGCCCGGTGCTCAAGCGTACTGGCAGCGACGTCTCGACGACCTGCCGCCGGCGCCGCGTCTGCCGCTGCGCTGCGAGCCGGCTGACGCCGGTACGCCACGCTTCGTACGCCTTGCCGAGCGCCTGCCGGCGGCGCGCTGGGAAAGCCTGAAAGCCCAGGCCCATCAGCACCAGTTGACGCCGTCGGGGCTGCTGCTCAGCGCTTTTTCCGCCGTGCTGTCGGCGTGGAGCAGCGAGCAAGAGCTGAGCCTTAACCTGACTCTGTTTGATCGTCAGCCACTGCACCCGCATATCGACCGGGTACTGGGTGATTTCACCTCATTACTGCTTCTGGCCTGGCAACCTTCTGCTGACTGGCTCGGCAGTGCCCAGCGTTTGCAACAGCGGCTATGGCGCGATCTGGCCCAGCGCGATCACTCGGCAATCCGCGTCATGCGAGAACTGGCCAGCCGCCGCGGCATGGCTGCCGCGCAAATGCCGGTGGTCTTCACCAGTGCGCTGGGGTTCGACAAAGGCCGCTTCATGGCCCAGTCCTCGTGGCTCAAGCCGGTCTGGGGAATCTCGCAAACCCCGCAAGTCTGGCTCGATCATCAAGTGTACGAGTCCGAAGGCGACCTGTGCCTGAACTGGGATGCGGTCGAGGCGCTGTTTGAGCCTAAAGTCTTGCGCAGCATGTTCGATCAGTACCTTGCCCTGCTCAATCGTCTGGCTGAGCAACCCCAGGCCTGGGTCTTGCCTTTGGCCCGGTTGGTTGTCCCCGCAGAGCCTGACGCTGGCGTGGCAACGCTGCCTAGTAGGCCACAGCAGCACGAGCCTGGGCAACCGGCCGACGAACAACTCGTCGAGCAGATCCGGCATGCCTTTCATGAGGTCGTCGGCCTGAAGCTGCAAGACTGTCGGCAGAACTTTTTCGACGCTGGCGCCAGCTCGCTGAAACTGGTGCAACTGCATGTGAAGCTGACCCAGCAGGGCCATCGTCATTTGCAGGCCACCGATCTGTTCGGCTACCCGAATGCCCGTGCGCTGGCGCAACACCTGAACCACACGCAACCGGCAAACGATACGCGGGAACAACCCCGGCAAACCCGGTTGGTGCAGAGAAACGCCAGAAGGTTGCGGCGCAGCGGAGGTGGTTCATGAGCCGCTACCTGCCGTATTGGTGTTACTACCTGCATCAGGGCATGCTCACCGCGCTGATGTTGCAGGGTGTGGTCGGCTATTTCCGCCATCAGGGGCTGGACCTGGCCAGCCTCAGCCTGCTGTCGCTGACATTCCTGCCCTGGATAGGCAAGTTTCTCTGGGCGCCCTGGTGCGAGCGTCACAGCCTCGCACTGCGCGGTAATCACTATCTGGGCAGCCTGGTGCTGCTGCAACTGGGCATGGCGCAGACTCTGCTGGTAATCAGCTTTCTGGCCCCGCAGCACTCGCTCTATCCGATCATGGTCGGGCTGATGCTGCTAGCACTGCTGTCCGCCAGCCATGACATCTACGCCGACGGCATCACGATCACCACCTGCGACGCCGCCAGCCGTCCGTTTGCCAATACCGCGCAGGTGGGTGGCAGCTACCTCGGGATCGTGTTCGGCTCGTTCGTGTTTCTGTATCTGGCCGAACACTGGGGGTGGCGCGCCGGTTTCATAGGTATGTCGATGGTCTCGTTGCTGCTGTTGCTGCCGGTCGGGCTGCTACCGGCCAGCAACAGCATTGACGAGCCGGCGGTCAAGCCGAAACTGGATCGCAGCAGCTTTACCGCGCTGTGGCCCGCCCTGTGCCTGACCGCCATTTACTACCTGGCGATGCGCGGCCTGATGGCGATACAAACCGTGCTGTTGATGGACAGCGGCCTGGGCCTTGCCGAACTGGGCCTGGCCTCGACGCTTTACAGCACGGTTGCCAGCGCCATCGGCGTACTGCTCGGCGGCTGGATGGCCCGGCGCTTCGGTGCCTGGCGGTGTCTGCTGCCAGCCATGCTGCTGCACGCGCTGATTGCTCTGGCGGCAGCGCTTGGCGCGCGCGTCTACGACCTTGACGCATGGCTGGTGCTGTTCGGTCTGGTCAACATCGCCGCCGCGATTGGTTTCGTCACCCTCTACAACCTGCTGATGGGTGTGGTTCGCCCGCATCAGCCTGCCTCGGATTACGCCCTGCTGCAGTCGGTCGATGCCGCAATTGCCATGCTGGCGTCGATTGCGGCCCTGCAGTCGGCTCACTACCTAGGCTATCCGCCGCTGCTCGCGGTACTCGCGAGCATCGCCTTCATCTGTTTGTGGCCAGCCTGGCGCCTCTGTCGCCGCCTTGAGCGCAGCATGCCTGCCAGCCCGTCTTCCACACCTGAACACGAGGTCATCCATGCCCACCCTTGAAGAAACCTATGGCACCAGCGAGCCCATCGCGGTCATCGGCCTGGCTTGCCGTTTTCCCGAGGCCCGCGACAGCGCCCAGTACTGGCAAAACTTGCTGGCCGGTCGCGAGTGCAGCCGCCACTTCAGCCGCGAAGAACTACTGGCCGCAGGACTGACCGCGGAACTGATCGATAACCCGGATTTCGTCAATATCGCCGCAGTGGTTGACGACCCGGACCGCTTCGATGCTGCGCTGTTCGGTTACTCGCGTCAGGAGGCAGAATCCATCGACCCGCAGCAGCGGCTGTTCCTGCAAACCGTCTGGCACGCACTGGAACACGCCGGTTTCGCGCCTCGTGAGGTAGCGCATAAAACCGGTGTGTTCGCCTCGGGACGCATGAGCACTTATCCGGGCCGGGATAACATTCGCGTCACCGAAGTGGCGCAGGTCAAGGGCCTGCAAGCGCTGATGGGCAACGACAAGGATTACCTGGCCAGCCGCGCCGCCTACAAGCTCAACCTGCGCGGCCCGGCCATGAGCGTGCAGACCGCCTGCTCCAGTTCACTGGTGGCGGTGCATATGGCCTGCGAAAGCCTGCGCAGCGGCGAATGCGAGATGGCCGTGGCAGGCGGCGTAGCTGTGTCGTTCCCGCAACAGGCTGGTTACCTGCACCAACCGGGGATGATTTTCTCGCCAGACGGCCGCTGTCGCCCGTTTGACGCCGGTGCTCAGGGCACTTTTGCCGGCAATGGCGTCGGTGCAGTGACCCTGCGGCGCCTGGAAGATGCCTTGCGCGACGGCGACCCGGTGCTGGCCGTGTTGCGTGGCAGCGCGATCAATAACGACGGTCATCACAAGGTCGGCTATACCGCGCCCTCGATGGTCGGTCAGCGTGAAGTCATTGAAGACGCCCTGCTGCTGGCCGACATTGATTGCACCAGCATCGGTATGCTCGAAGCGCATGGCACGGGCACGCCACTGGGCGACCCGATCGAGGTTCAGGCACTACGCGCCAGCTTCGCGCAACGCACGGATATCGGTGACTGTGCGCTGGGCTCGGTGAAAGGCAACCTTGGCCATCTGGATACCGCCGCAGGCATCGCCAGCCTGATCAAGACCGTTCTGGCGGTCAGCCACGGGCGCATTCCGCCGAGCATAAATGTCGAGCGAGTCAACCCGGCGCTGCAACTGGAGCACAGCCCGTTTTACGTCCCGACCCAAGATCAGCCGTGGCCCGCAGGACCGCGCCGCGCCGGTGTATCGTCATTCGGCATTGGTGGCACCAACTGCCACATGATTGTCGAAGCCCTGCCCGACGCATTGCGCACGCCAGGACCGGCAGCGCAGGCGAGTGCCCTGCTGATCAGCGCGGCCAGCCAGCACTCATTGCGGCAACTGGCGGGCCTTTACGCCGAACGCCTGCACGCTGCAAACATTACAGACACTGGCGCCGACCTTGCGTACACGGCGCTGCACGCCCGACAACTCGACCTGCCGTTTCGCCTGGCGGTGCCGTTGCACGAAGAAACCGCCCCGGCGCTGCAAGCGTTCGCCCAAGGCGGCAGCGATGCCTTGCTTTACGAAGGACAGGCAAGCCAGGGCGCGCAGGTATGGCTATGTAGTGGCCAAGGCAGTCAGTGGGCCGGAATGGGTAAAAGCCTTTACGGTCAGTCGAAAGCCTTCAGCGAAAGTCTGGACCGCAGCTTTGCAGCCTGCGCCGGCCACCTGCAACCCTCGCTGCAGTCGGTCATGTTCGGCGAGCATGAAGGGCTGATCGACCGTATGGATTACGCGCAGCCTGCCATCGTTGCCTTCGAAGTGGCCATGGCGGCTCACTGGCGCGAGGCAGGTCTCACCCCTGACCTGTTGATCGGCCATTCGGTGGGTGAGTTCGCCGCGGTGGTCATCGCCGGGATATATCGGCTGGAAGACATCCTGCCGCTGGTGATCCTCCGTGGCCGGCTGATGAATCAGTGTGCAGCGCAAGGTGCGATGCTGGCGGTGTTCTGCGATGCGGCAACGCTGCAACCTTTGGCGTTTGAACATGGCGTGGAAATCGCCGTGTACAACGCCGAACAGCATCTGGTGGCCTCAGGTGACCGTGACGCAATCAACACACTTGCGCAAGCGCTGCAAGAGCGACAGCTGCGGCACAATCGCCTGAGCGTGGCCGGTGCAGCGCACTCACGCTTGCTGGAGCCAATTCTCGATGAATTCCAGCAAGCCAGCAAGGCGCTGCGTGCGGCGCCACCGAAAATACCGCTGATCTCGACCCTGACCGGTCACCCCCTGAGCCAGGCGGAACTTGAACACGATGATTACTGGCGCAGGCATCTGCGCAAGCCGGTGCGCTATCACCAGGCACTGACTCACGCATTGCAAACGGGCGTGAACATCGCGCTGGAACTGGGTGCCGATGCACCACTGACCGGGATCGGCACGCGTCTGGAGCAGACCGGTGTGCACTGGATCGCCAGCGCCCGCCGCCACAAGCCAGCAGCCGCCGTCTTGCAGGACAGCCTGCTGCGCCTGTTTGCCGCCGGTGCCAGCTTGCCCTGGCGGACCCTGCTGCCCTCGGTCGGCAAGCGCATCCATGCCCCGCTGTATGTTTTCGACGAGCAGCGCTACTGGTGCGATGCCCCACAGCAGCCAGTCACACAGACGCAGGATCTGTTGCTCGAGGCCGGTCGCAAGGTCGCGTTGCAGGAAGGCGCCCATCTGGACCTGCCGCGTCTGCAGCGTCTGTATCAATGTGTGACCCAACTGCATGCGATCTATGTCGACCAGATGGTTCGCCAGTGCGTACAAGACAACATCGACCAAGGCGTCGAGCCGCTGAGCATTCTGCGTAGCGGCCGGTTGTTGCCGCGCCATCGGCAACTGCTGGTGCGCCTGCTCAATGCCTGTGTCGAGGATGGCTATTACACCCTTGAACACGGCCGTTACCGCAGCGCCCGGCCCATCCCCTACGAGCAACGCCCGGCGTTGCTGGCGCAACTGCGCAGTTGCTGCGAAGGGCTGGACGTGATCGCCGACACCGTCGAGCGGGCGGGCGAGCAACTCTTCGCCATGATGAATGGCACTGTGGAGCCGGTGTCGGTGATCTTCCCGGAAAGCGCCTCCAGCGGCGTTGAGATGCTATACCAGCAATTCAGCTTCGGGCGCTATTTCAATCAGATCGCAGCAGGCGTGATCAATGGTCTGATCCGCGAACATCAGCACGCCGGACGCGGGCCGCTGCGGATTCTGGAAGTCGGTGGAGGGACCGGTGGCACCACCGCCTGGCTGCTGCCGGAACTGAGCAACGTCACCGATGTACGTTACTGCTTCACGGATATTTCAGCGCTGTTCAGCCGCCGCGCTGAAGAAAAGTTCAGCGCGTACGACTTTGTCGAGTACGCGCAGTTCGACCTGCAAAAACCAGCCAGCGAACAAGGCTTTCAAACCGGGCACTACGACCTGATCGTCGCCGCCAACGTGATCCATGCCACCCAGCATGTAGGCCAGACCCTGCAAAACCTGCGCCCGCTGCTCAAGCCGGGCGGCGCTCTTTTGATGCGTGAAATCACCCGTCCGATGCGCCTGTTCGATTTTGTTTTCGGCCCGTTGGTGTTGCCGCTGCATGACGAGCAGGCGCGTGGTGGTGAACTATTCCTGTCCACCGAACACTGGCAGCGACAATGCCTGGAAAGCGGGTTTGAACGCCTCGACTGGCTGCCCGACGATGGCAGCGCCACCGCCGGTATCAGCGAACACATCCTGCTGGCACGCACTCAGGCCGCTAACGCTGCGCCAACCCCGCTCAGTATTGATCACGACAGTGGCAGCGCGGTATTGGGCAGGCAACCGGGCGAGCACCTTTACCAACCTGACTGGACAGATTGCGCAGGCCAGCCGCTGCGCTGGCAGAAGCGCTTGCAGCAAGCATGCGAGCAACTGGCGGCGCGCCATGGAGATATTCGGCACCCGCCCGTGTTCACCCGCGATGTGCCGTTACCTCAAACCCTGACCGGTCTGGCCCTGCATTGGAGCGCCGAGCCATTTGGAATAGCCTGCGTCGAGCTAAAACAATGCGATGCTCAAGGACAATGGCATCTGCTCGGCAGTGCCGATAGCCGGTCTGAGCGCCGCGCCACATTGCCAGCAGTGAGCACTGCATCCGGCACCCATTACGATTGGCAATGGACTGCTGTGAAAGCGCAGGATGCACCCTTGGCGAAGCTGCGCGTCGAACCGGCTAATGTGCGGGCGGCGCTGGCCGCCGTTGGCGTGGAGCATGACCCGCAGGCTTCGGCGTGCCTGCTGATTGTGCAAGACGGCACGCTGGCGGATGTCGCCAGCCAGGTGCTTGATGCATTGAAAGCCAACACCGGGCAGCCTCTGCTGGTGGTGACCCGCAACGCCTGGTCACTGGTTGCCGATAACGCTGTAAGTCCCGAGCATCGAGCACTGTGGGGGTTGCTGCGGGTTGCCTGTGCCGAGCAGCCACAACGCGCCCTGGCAGTCATTGACCTTGACGGCGGCAAGCAGGGCGCCAGCGTTGACTGGCAAGCCCTGTTAGCGGGCTTGAGCGCTGCACAAAGCGGTGAACGCTGGATTGCCGTGCGCGAGGGCGTAGCGCAGGTACAGACGCTCAGCGTGCAGCCTCACCACAGCGCCAGCCTGCCTGCACAACGCTTCAAGGACAGCGGCTGGCATATCGTAACCGGCGCATTCGGCGGTCTGGGTCGTCTGAGCAGCCATTGGCTGGCCGATCAGGGCGCGTCGCGCATCGCCCTGATGGCACCACGCTGCCCGCCCGAGGGCGATCAATGGATCGATACCCTGCAACGGCAATATGGTTGTGAAATACGCTGGATGGCCTGCGATATCAGCGATCAGGCGGTGCTGGCGGCCTGCCTCGACACACTGCGCGCCGATGGCGGCCTGAGTGGTGCGATTCACTGCGCCGGGCTGCTGGACGACACTCCGCTGAGCAATCTCGACGCCGCGCGCATGCAACCGTTGCTGCAGGTCAAATGCTCGGCAGCTCACCAGTTGCAAACGGCGCTCGCTGATCAGGGTCGCTACCTGCTCCTGTATTCCTCGGCCGCCGCCAGTCTCGGCGCAGCGGGTCAAGGGGCTCATGCGCTGGCCAGTGCCTATCTGGATGGACTGGCCGAATCGCGAGTCGACACCCGTCTGCACACGGTCAGTATTGCGTGGGGTGCCTGGGGTGAAACCGGACGCGCCGCCGACGCTCAATTGCATGCCCGATTGGCACAAGGCGGCATGGGCACGCTGGCCACCGGCGAAGGCCTGTGGCATCTGGAACAAGCGGTCATGCGCGGTACGCCTTGGTATCTGGCGATGCGCGTAGACACTGAGCGCATTGACCCGAGCCGTCGCCTGCTGACGCAGCATATCCAGCAACCCGAGACCCGTGCGCCCGTAAAAAGCGCTTCCCGGACCGGCGCCCTCCCCGCTCCCGCCATGACCGGTGATCAGCAGGTCGATCAGCAGGCGCTCAGCCAGTGGCTGAGTGCTTCGATCTGCCGCCAGTTGCGCCTGAGCCCTGACGCTGCACCCGCGCAGAATCAGGACCTGATGCAACTGGGCCTCGATTCGTTACTGTTCCTTGAGCTGAGCAGCGACATCCAGCGCCAATTGGGCATCCGTCTGGATGCCGAGCAAGCCTATCGCGACCTGAGCATTCGCGGCCTGAGCGCACTGTTATTGTCCAGCGCAGGTAAAACGCCGGTTGCCGCCAGTGACAACCTGATCGTGCCACAGCCCGATGGCCGCTTCGAGCCTTTCCCGCTGACGCCGATCCAGCACGCCTACTGGCTGGGCCGTACCGACCTGATCGATTACGGCGGCGTGGCCTGCCACGTGCTGTTCGAATGGGACAAGGCGTATGCCGATTTTGACCTGACCCGTTTCGAGCACGCCTGGAACGCGCTGATCACCCGCCATGACATGCTGCGCATGGTGATCGACAGCGACGGCCGTCAACGCATTCTGCAAGACACGCCCTGGTATCGCCTGCCACGCAACGACCTGCGCGAACTCTCCCCGGATCAGCAGCAACAACGCTTGCAAGACATTCGTGAAGATATGTCCTATCGCGTCTTGCCCACCGATTGCTGGCCGCTGTTCGAAGTGACGGTCAGTGAGCTCGACGCCGGGCACTGCCGCCTGCACATGAACCTCGACCTGCTGCTGTTCGACGTGCAGAGTTTCAAGGTGATGATGGACGATCTGGCCACTGCCTACGCCGGCCAGACACTCAAGCCGCTGGAGCTGACCTTCCGCGACTACGTGATGGCTGACCTGGCGCAGCGCGACAGCCTGCAATGGCGACAAGCCTGGCGCTACTGGCAGGACACGCTGGAACAGTTGCCTGGCGCCCCGCAGTTGCCACTGGCGGACAGCCCGCCCAAGGGCCAGCCACGTTTCCGGACCGTTCAGGGCAAGCTCGGCGCGACGCAATGGGACCGTTTTAAGGCGCACTGTCAGCGCCTGGCCGTGACACCCTCTGCCGCGCTGCTGGCATTGTTCGCACAGACGCTGGAAAGCGTCAGCCGTACCCCGGAATTCACCCTCAACCTGACCTACTTCAACCGTCGGCCCCTGCACCCGCAGGTTCAGCAACTGATCGGTGACTTCACGTCAGTGTTATTGATCGATTTCCAGCTGGGACACGGTGAAAGCCCGGGGCAGGTCATGACCAGCACACAGGCGAGGCTCTGGCAACGCCTGGCACACACCGCCGTGAACGGCGTGGAATTGATGCGCGAACTCGGTCGCCGTCAGGGACAGACGCGTCAACCCGCCATGCCGGTGGTGTTCACCAGCATGCTCGGCATGTCGCTGGACGGCAAAGCCATCGATCAGGCTATGACCTCCACTCTCGGCGATCCGGTTCACGTCTTCACTCAAACCCCGCAAGTCTGGCTGGACCATCAGGTGATGGAAATCGACGGTGAGCTGGTATTCAGTTGGTATTGCATGGAAGACGTGCTCGCCGACGGCCTGATCGACAGCCTGTTTCAGACCTATTGCGACCTGTTACAAACGCTGGCCGACCAACCGCAAGGCTTCGACAGTCGTCCCGGGTTGCCCCGCCACGACTGGACGGTGAATCTGGACGGCGAGCAATTCGACCCGCAACGGCTTGAAGCGCAACTACGTCGTGCACCGGGCGTGCAGACCGCACGTATCAGGGTTGATTGCGACAGTCGCACCCTGCTAGGCGAGTTGGTCGCCCAGCCGCCTAATGCCGTCGATGACACCCCCTGCGCAGCTCAGCCCCTGCCCCTGCCCCTGCCCCTGAGCGATTTGCCGCAACTGAGCGACGCGCAACGTCAGGAAGTCGACCTGACCTGGCAGGCGCTGGAAAGCCTTGCTCGCGAAGGCATTCTGAACACGCTGCAAAAACACGGGTTGTTCAGCGAAGCCGGGCAGCGCCATGACCTGGCGCATGTGATGACAAGACTGGGAGCGTTGCCGCAATTTGCGGGCCTGCTGCGCCAGTGGCTGGCGATGCTTTGTCAGCAAGGCCACTTACAACAGGACGGCCAGCATTATCTGACCCTGCCCGCTCAGCCTGTTCAAGCCACTGGCGAAACGCTTCCTGTCGCCGAGTGGAGCCAGACGCTGGGCACGTATCTGGAAGCCTGTATCGAACAGCACGCAGAACTGCTGCGCGGTGATTGTTCGCCGCTGAGCCTGTTGTTCGGCAATAGCGACGCCGTCGTCAAGGCCCTCTACAGCAACAACCCGGTGCTGCACTGCTTGAACAGCGCACTGGCACAGACTGCCAAAGCCCTGGCAGGCACGCGGCGCGACCTGCGAGTGCTGGAGGTCGGTGCCGGCACCGGTGCGACAACCCGACATCTGTTGCCGATGCTTGAAGGCCACCTGAGTGAGTACCGCTTCACGGATGTTTCCAGCCTGTTCCTCACTCAGGCTCAAGACAACTTCGTGGCCTGGCCGCAGCTGACCTGCTCGATTCTCGACGTCAACCAGCCGGTGGATTTCAGACAGCACCCGGCGCAGGGCTACGACCTGATTGTGGCGGTCAACGTGATGCACGACGCCGCGCATGTCACACGTTCACTGAAGCGTCTGCACCGTTTGTTGCGCAGCGGCGGCCATCTATTGCTGCTGGAGGCCACCGAACGTGACAGCGCGCTGCAACTGGCGAGCATCGGTTTCATCGAAGGGCTGAGCAACTTTGAAGACGAGCGCAGCGAAGACGACAAAGCCATGCTTGATCTGCCGCGCTGGCGCACTGCCGTGCAGGCGTCGGGCTTCAGTTGGGTCATGAACTGGCCGCAAGAAGCTGACCACAGCATGCGTCAGCACTTCATGCTCGCTCGGGCCGAAGGTATCAGCCACCTGGACGTGGCTGCAGTGGCTGAACAGCTGGAACCACACTCGACGCAATGGCCTCTGGCATTGCGTCAGGTGGAGCAATTGTTTACTGCGCCTGCGGCCAGACAAACCCCGCAACAGACCAGCGAATCCGCCCCGCTAAAGGAGGTTGATCCGGCATTGCTGGATGCCGTTTCGCAACTCTGGCGGGAACTGCTCGGGCAAGACATCAACGCCGACAGCGACTTTTTCCTCAGCGGCGGCGACAGCCTGATTGCGACGCGCATGATTGCCCGTCTGAACCGTATGGGGCATTCCGGCAGCAGCCTGCGCAACCTGTTCGATAACCCACGGTTGAGTGATTTTTGCTCCACCCTGCTTGATCAAAACGTGCAGACCGATGACAACCCGCTGGCGCTGGCCAGAGGGCGTAACGAGCTATCGCTGTTCGTGTTCCATGCCTCGGATGGCGAGGTGAGCGCCTATCTGCCACTGGCAAAGGCGCTGGACATGCAGGTGTTCGGACTGCAAGCCGCGAATACGTCGGGCACTGATTCGCTGAAAGCGCTGGCCGCCCGGTATCTGCACGCAGTTCGTCGGCAACAGCGCAACGGGCCCTATGTGCTGCTGGGCTGGTCGTACGGCAGCTTTTTGGCAGAAGAAACGGCGCGCCTGCTACAGCGCCAGGGTGAGCGGGTTCGCTTGATACTTCTTGATCCGGTGTGCCGCGCGGACTTCCGGTTCGATGATCGTCCGGGGCTGTTGCGCCTTATGGCTCAGGGTGCGAAACGCATCGCTCTGCCTGACGACCTGGAAGCGTTGCCGCCTGCCGAACAATTGAGCGTGTTCATGAGCAGTGCCACGCAGGCCGGTGTGCTGAAAACCCCGCCCCGACCACAGCAGGCCGAACAGTGGCTGCAACGCATCGAACATCTGATGACGCTGCTGACGCGACACTCGCAACCACGACAACTGGACCTGCCCTGCCTGTGGCTGAGCGCCGAAGGCCGTCCGCAGCATTGGCTGCCCGCCGAGCAGGACTGGCAGGAGTGGACCGCGAGGGCACATCGCGAATCGATGCCCTGCGATCACTGGCAACTGCTGCTAGACACGGATCAGGTCCAACGTACTGCCGCGGCGATCAGCGCCTGGCTGGCCGCCACCAACAAGGAGAGTCATCCATGAACATGCCACTGAAGGTTCTTGTTGTCGGAGCCAAGTTCGGGGAGCTGTACCTCAACAGTTTTCTCCTCGAACAGCCCGGCTTGCAGCTGGCCGGGCTGCTGGCCAACGGCAGCCCGCGCGCCAAAGCGCTAGCCAATGCGTTCGGCATAACGCTGTATACCGATGTCGAGCAATTGCCGGACGATCTGGACATTGCCTGTGTGGTGGTGCGCTCGACGGTGGTCGGCGGTGCCGGTGGGCAATTGACCGATAGCCTGCTGCGCCGCGGGCTGCACATCATTCAAGAGCACCCGGTACACCCGGATGAAATACTCCGTCATCAGCAACTGGCCACACAGATGGGCTGCCAGTACATCGTCAACAGTTTCTACCCGCACACCGCTGCGGGTCGCTGCTGGACAGGCGCGGCACAACGCCTATCGCAACTGCTTGATGGTCACAGGACCAATCTGGCGCAACTGACCACCAGTCGGCAGTTGCTCTACTCGGGCCTGGACCTGCTGTTTCAAGCACTGGGCTGTGATCTGGCCGCACAGGCCAGCGTCGGCCTGCTCGACAGCGACGATGACTTTCATACCCTGTCGCTGAACTTGCCGGAAAGCCGCGTACTGCTGCGCTTGCAAAGCTGGATGGCGACCGATGATCCCGACCTGCACAGTCTGGTCATGCACCAGCTGAGTCTGGCCTGGCCCAGCGGCTACCTGTCGCTGGACGCCAGCTATGGACCGGTCAACTGGACGCCCGCGCTGTACGCAGAGGCCCATGACGATGATCGGCAGACCCTCTACACCAGCAAGGCTGATTATCTGCAGCAAGCAACCGCAATGCCGCTGCACCCCGCAGCCATCCATTGGCGTAGCGCCCATGAAATCGAAGGACCTGCCGGTGTGGGCTGGTTGTTGCAACAACTGCTGACAATCCTCCGGGGTCAGCCCCGCACCGAAGGCCTGCAGGCTGATTATCAGCTGGCCCTGGCCAGACTATGGCAAGACATCCTGCGCTGCGCCGGACCTGCCGAGCAGCGCGCCGCCAGTGCGCCGCCTGTCATCGATGCCGGGCAACTGCAGGCGGAGGGTTGATCGCATGGGTATGTTACGCCCCTTTCTGCAGGCCGATCAGTGCCAGAACCATGTGCTGCTGTGCCCGTTCGCCGGGGCCAGCGGCGGCGCATTTCACAACTGGCGCGGGCTCGACGAACAGGGCCTGGATCTGACGCTGGCGATCTACCCGGGTCGCGACCAGCGCATGCACGAGCCCTGCCTGCGTCAGGTCCAGCCGCTCGCCGAAAGCCTTGCCGCGGAAATTCAGACAATGCCGGCCAAACAACGCCGCACCCTGATACTGGCCGGGCACAGCATGGGGGCGCAGGTTGCCTTCGAAACCTGCCTGTTGCTGGAACAGGCGGGCACATCACCCGCAGGGTTGGTGTTGTCGGCATGCCATGCGCCCCACCTGAGCGGCAGGCGTCTGCTCAGCCATCTGGATGACCGGCGCTTCATTGAGCAACTGGTTGCCATCGGCGGTGTCAGCGAAGCGCTGCTGGCCAACCCGGACCTGCTGGCGGTGTTCATGCCCTTGCTGCGTGCCGATTTTCAAGCCACGGAAAGCTATCACCGTCCGCTGCACGCGGACCGTCGGCGCTTGCAGACACCCACCCTGCTGCTGCACGGCAGTCACGACCCCGAAGCCGACCAGGAGGAAGTCGGCGCCTGGCGGCAATGGCTGTGCGGCGAATCCCGTCAACAGGTCATGGCCGGCGACCACTTTTACCTGACACAACGCCCCAGAGCCTTCGCCACGCAGGTCCTGACCTTCATTGAGCAGAGCATCAGCCCTTTTCATCCATAACGGGAAACGACCATGCACACCGAACTTGCCTTCAAAGACCCGCTACACCCCTTCGCCGACCAGACCCTCCCTCAACGCTTGCGTCGATGGGCAAGCCAGCACGGCTCACGCACAGCGCTGGTCGCAGGTGCCGTACGCGTGAGCTATGCGCAACTGGACCTGCGAGTCGACCGCCTGGCCGGCGGCCTTGGCGCGCTGGGCATAAAAGCCGGTGACAGGGTGATGCTGCAACTGCCCAACGGCGTCGGCTTTGTCTGCGCATTCTTTGCCGTAATGCGCATCGGTGCGGTGCCGGTATTGGCCATGCCCACTCAGCGTGCAGAGGACATCGCGGCACTTTGCCGGTTGGCAGACCCCGTGGCCTACCTGATTCCCGATCGCCTTCGGGACTTCGATTTTCGCGAGATGGCCGCCGGGATTATCGAGCACCAGCCCTCACTGGCGCATGTCATTGTCGACGGCGAACACGGACCTTTCAAAGCGCTGTCGGCGCTGGATGCACCCTGCCCGGCGGACCCGCTGGCAGACCCGCGCGGTATGGCCTTGCTGCTGCTTTCAGGTGGCACCACCGGCACCCCGAAACTGATTCCGCGCAGCCACGCCGACTACGCCTACAATTTTTCTCATTCAGCCAGGCTCTGCGAACTGGACAGCAACAGCGTGTACCTGGCGGTGTTGCCGACCGCGCACAATTTCACCCTCGCCTGCCCCGGCGTACTGGGCAGCCTGGCCGCAGGTGCAACCGTGGTACTGGGTGACAGCGCCAGTTGCGATGCAGCCATGCCCCTGATCGAACGTGAAGGTGTCACCCATGTGGCGCTGGTCCCTCCGCTGGCGCAACTCTGGGCCCAGGGGCGCGACTGGGAAGACAGCGATCTGTCCAGCCTGAAGCTGCTGCAGGTGGGTGGATCTCGACTGGACCCGGCGCTCGCTACAGATGTGCTTGATGCGCTGGATTGCCGAGTGCAGCAGGTGTTCGGCATGGCCGAGGGTCTGCTGTGCTATACCCGGCCGGACGATCCGCTGGAGGTCGTGCTCAACACCCAGGGTCGTCCACTGTCACCGTTCGACGAGGTTCGTCTGGTGGACGCCGACCTGCACGACGTCGCTCCCGGCCAGACCGGTGAACTGCTGACCCGCGGCCCGTACACCATTACCGGGTATTACCAGGCGGCAGAACACAACGCGCGCAGCTTCACCCACGACGGTTACTACCGCAGCGGCGACCTTGCGCGCTGGACGCCCGAAGGCAACCTGATCGTCGAAGGACGTATCAAGGAACAGATCCAGCGCAGCGGTGAAAAGATCTCGGCAGCACACATAGAAAACCACCTTGCCGCCCTGCCCGACATTGATTCTGCCGTAGTGGTCGCCGTGCCGGATGCGCTGCTGGGCGAGCGCATTTGCGCGTTCATCCTGGGCGAACAGCCTGCCGGCGCGGCTCAATACGTGCGCGACCAACTGCGTCTGCAGGGGCTGGGCGAGGACAGCCTGCCCGATCAGTTCGAGTGGGTTGCTGCGTGGCCACTGACCGCTGTGGGCAAGATCGACAAACGTCAACTGGCCGTTATGGCCCAGTGAATCCGGGAGTAACCCATGAGTGTTGTGAAATCTGCACCTGAGTGTGAAAACCTCGGCGACATACGCCAGGGCATTGATGAGCTCGACCGGCAGATTGTGCAAATTCTTGCCAGGCGCCTGACCTATGTGAAGGCTGCTACCCGCTTCAAGGTCAGTCAACAGGCCATTCCGGCACCCGAGCGAGTGCGCGCAATGCTTGAAGAGCGACGTCAGTGGGCCGGCGATGCGGGCTTGCCTGTCGATGAGACGGAGGACTTCTTCAAAGACCTGATCCACTGGTTCATCAACCAGCAGATCACCCATTGGCGAATGCTGCACCCGGAGGATGAGTCGTGAGCCGACTACCATCGTTCAGCGGTCTGCAGACGTGCCTGCAGGCTGCTCAGGCGCAAGTCAGCGCGCACCACCCCTGGATACTGGCCTCGTTTTCCACGCCTTCACTTCAGGTCGAACCGCTCGGGTTGTTCACCGCCAATCGCGAGCAGGTTCAACCGGCCTGCCTGTGGTGCGTGCAGGCACAGGGGCGATACCGGATTGGTCTTGGCCTGGCCCATGAGTTCAACGCCGGGCCTGCAGACAGCTGGCAGACGCTGGAAAAGCGCTGGCGGAACATGGCAGTCACGGCGGTGGTGCACGGCGAACACCGGCCGACTCTGTTCGGCGGGTTTGCCTTCGACCGTCAGCAGTCCAGCACACGGCTGTGGCGCGACTTTCCCGACGCAGCGTTGACACTTCCGCGTTTCGAACTTCGCGAATCTGATGGCCGGCCGCAACTGATCGTCAACGTGTTGATCGATCAGCACAGCCAATGCGACCAACTGGCCGGAAAGCTGGTAGATGAATGGGTTGAGATACTAGGCCGGCCCGTGCCCAGCGAGTCGATGGCTAGCGATAGGTTCGTGCGTTTGTCGATGGCACATCTCTGGAAACAGGACGTGTTTAACGCGGTCAACCGGATCAAGCGCGGCGGGCTGAAAAAAGTCGTCCTGGCCCGCTCGCAGAATATTCCCGTGGTAAATCCGCTGCAGCAGGTCATGCAGCACCTGATGCTCAGACAGCCCAACGCCTACCTGTTTGCGTTCGCTCGTGGCAACAGTTGTTTTCTGGGCGCATCGCCCGAATGCCTGTTGACCGTGCAGGGCGACCAGTTGCACACCATGGCCCTGGCAGGAACCGCGCCACGCGGAACAAACAGCGCTGAGGACGCACGGCTGGGCGAGCAACTGCTGGCCAGCGAGAAAGACAACAGCGAACACGCCATGGTGATCGACTGCATCAGACACGGCCTCGTCGAGCATTGCCTGAAACTGGACATCGCCTGCCGACCGCGACTGCACAAATTGCCGCATATCCAGCATCTGCTGACCCCCGTTCAAGCCACCCTCGCCCCGAACGCCAGCCTGCTGGGCATCGTCCAAAGCCTGCACCCGACCCCGGCAGTCGGTGGCCTGCCGCGCAATGAGGCGCTGGACTATATTCGCAGCAATGAACAGCTCGACAGGGGCTGGTACGCAGGACCGATCGGCTGGCTGGACGATCAGGGCAACGGCGAACTCGCCGTCGCCTTGCGCTCGGCACTGCTGACCGGGCAGCGAGCCACGCTGTTCGCAGGCTGCGGACTGGTCAGCGGCTCCGAACCGGAAAGCGAGTACCGCGAGAGCGACTTGAAAATGCAAACCATGAGGGAGGCTCTGGGACAGTTACCCCATAATGCGGCGTGGATGTGAAACAGCCCTGCCTGCCAGGCAGGGCTGAAAACACAGAGGCTGACTGAATGCTGCCTTCTTCACTTGCCAGTCGTCGCGCCCTGCAGGAAAAACTGCGTCACCAATGCGCCCATACCGGCGCGTGCCACACGGCCGCGGCGTTCGGCGTCGACCATCCCGGAGAGCAGCGCTGCGAACATTTCGGTAAGGACGGCCGCACTGACGTCGATCCGGAACAGACCTTCATGCTGCCCACGCAGGAAAAACGCATCGAGGGCGTCGGAGTAAGGCAACCAGCGGCGCCCTCCGCTGCTTTCATCGAGCGAATCCGGGCGCCACTGAAACACCAGAAAGACCAGCATTTCGCGGTGCATGAGGTGGTTGTCGACCAGTCGTTGAAGCGCTTCCAGCGGCGGAGCATGCTGCAGATCCGCGTCGGCAACCATCTGGTTCATCAGGTCCGAGGCGTGATTGAGCAACAGTTCCACGAGGTTGGCGCGGGTGCCGCAGAAACGGTTGAGCGTCGCCTTGCTGACGCCAGCCGCTTGAGCAATATCCTTGAGCGTACCGTTGGAGTGGTCAACCAGCGCAACGGCCAGGGCTTTCAGAAATTTGTCGTCAGCGGCAGGTAATTCCATCGGGTACGTCTTCAACTCGTGTTAAGTGGCAGGCGGCGCATTGTGCAGAAACCTTACCGCGTTCTCAAAGCCTATACACAATTAGTCACTAAAGTCTCACATGAGTCAATATTGACTCACTCTCTTACACAGTAGATCATTCGCGGCTTTAGTGTCTGATGGGCTGCGCCCGGGTGAGCGATGAGTGGTTTGAGCGATTGGCGTGTCATGCCTGCGGTAGCGCTGCTGGCAGTTTTGGGTCTGGCCGGGTGCGAGCAGAAACAGCAGCAGGATCACGCTGCATCGACAGCGCCCAAAGAGGTGGAGGCCATTGCGGTCAAAGCCGAATCGTTCACGGTCGTTGATGAACTGCCCGGCCGTATCGAACCGGTCCGTGTGGCGCAGGTACGCGCCCGGGTGGCCGGTATCGTGCTCACGCGCAACTTCGAGGAAGGTGCCGATGTGAAAGCGGGCGCGGTGCTGTTCCAGATCGACCCGGCACCGTTCAAGGCCGCGCTGTCCAAAGCTCAGGGCGACCTGGCCCGCACAGAAGCCACACTGTTCGAAACTCAGGCTACGGTCAAACGCTACGATTCGCTGGTCGAAATCGAAGCGGTCAGCCGCCAGACCTTCGACACCGCCCGCTCTGCGCTGCAAAACGCCATCGCCGCTAAAAAGTCGGCTCAGGCAGATGTCGAAACGGCCCGACTGAACCTGGGATACGCCACAGTCAAGGCACCGATTTCAGGGCGCATCGGCCGCGAGATGGTCACTGAAGGCGCGCTGGTCGGTCAGGGCGAAACCACCCTGCTGGCAACCATCCAGCAACTCGACCCGGTCTACGCCGACTTCACCCAGCCGGTTGCCGACGCCTTGCAAATGCGCGAGGCCATTCAGGAAGGTCGCCTGCCCAAGGGTGGCGAAGACGCGCTGTCGCTGAGCGTCGACGGTACTGACTATCAAAGCACTGGCACCCTGTTGTTTACCGACGTTGCAGTAGACCGGACCACCGGCCAGGTTTCGTTACGCGCCCGCTTCGCCAACCCCAAAGGCGTGTTGCTGCCGGGCATGTATGTGCGGGTGCGCACACCGCAGCGGGTCGATGCCAATGCCATCCTCGTCCCGCAACGTGCCGTTCAGCGCTCCAGTGATGGCGCAGCCCGCGTACTTGTGGTTGGCCAGGACGGTACGGTCGAAGCGCGTCCGGTCAAAACCGGCGCAATGCAGGATTCGCGCTGGCAGGTCACCGAGGGGCTGAAGGCAGGTGAACAGATTGTCGTCGGCAACATGACCGGGCTCAATTCCGGTGACAAGGTCGTCGCCAAATTGCCCTCCGCCCAGCCGCAATCCAAGTCGCAATAAAGCCGCCTTCAGCGCGATCGAGGATCACCGTTCATGTCTCTGTTCTTTATCAAGCGACCCAACTTTGCCTGGGTGCTGGCCCTGTTCATTCTGCTGGCAGGCTTGATGGCCCTGCCCTCCTTGCCAGTGGCGCAGTACCCTGATGTGGCACCGCCGCAGATCACCATTACCGCTACTTACCCCGGCGCATCCGCGAAAGTGCTGGTCGACTCGGTGACCAGCGTCATCGAGGAAGAGCTGAACGGTGCCAAGGGCATGCTGTATTACGAATCGACCAGCAACTCGACCGGCAGCGCCGAAATCAACGTGACATTCGTACCGGGCACGAACCCGGACATGGCACAGGTTGAAGTTCAGAACCGTATCAAGAAGGCTGAAGCGCGCCTGCCGCAGACGGTGCTCAGCCAGGGCCTGCAAGTCGAACAGGCCAGCTCCGGCTTCCTGTTGATCTTTACCCTGAACTACAAGGACGGCTCGGCCACCAAGGATACGGTCGCGCTGGCCGACTACGCGGCCCGCAACGTCAATAACGAAATCAGTCGGGTGAACGGTGTCGGCAGGTTGCAGTTTTTCGCCGCCGAAGCCGCAATGCGGGTCTGGATCGACCCGCAGAAGCTGGTGGGCTATGGGCTGTCCATCGACGACGTGAATGCGGCCATTCGTGCGCAGAACGTGCAGGTTCCCGCAGGCAGCTTCGGCAGCAGCCCGGGCTCATCACTGCAGGAATTGACCGCAACACTGGCGGTCAAGGGCACGCTGGACAACCCGGAGGAGTTCGGCCGCATCGTATTGCATGCCAACGAAGACGGCTCCACGGTGCATTTGTCCGATGTGGCACGCGTGGCCATCGGCAGTCAGGATTACAGTTTTGAATCGCGCCTGAACGGGCAACGTGCAGTGGCTGGTGCCGTGCAACTGTCGCCAGGTGCCAATGCGATCCAGACTGCCCGGGCAGTCAATCAGCGCCTCACCGAGCTGTCGGTCAATTTCCCGGAAGGCGTCGAGTTTTCGATACCGTACGACACCTCGCGCTTCGTCGACGTGGCCATCGACAAGGTGATCTACACCCTGATCGAGGCCATGGTGCTGGTGTTTCTGGTGATGTTTCTGTTTCTGCAGAACATTCGCTACACGCTTATCCCGACCATCGTGGTGCCGGTGTGCCTGGCCGGGACCCTGGCGATCATGTACCTGATGGGCTTCTCGGTGAACATGATGACCATGTTCGGCATGGTGCTGGCCATCGGCATTCTGGTCGACGACGCCATTGTGGTGGTGGAAAACGTCGAGCGGATCATGGCCGAAGAAGGCCTTTCTCCGGCAGCCGCAACAGTCAAGGCGATGCAGCAGGTCTCCGGCGCGATTTTCGGTATCACGCTGGTACTGGCCGCAGTGTTTCTGCCGCTGGCGTTCATGGGGGGTTCGGTCGGGGTCATCTACCAGCAGTTCTCGCTGTCGCTGGCCGTGTCGATTCTGTTCTCGGGTTTCCTGGCCCTGACCTTTACCCCGGCACTGTGTGCCACGTTGCTCAAGCCGATTCCGGCCGGGCACAGTGAGAAGCGCGGGTTCTTCGGCGGCTTCAATCGGCTGTTCGGTAGATTCACCGACCGTTACGAGCGGGTCAGTTCCAGCATGATCAAACGCGCTGGCCGCTACATGCTGTTGTACGTCGGTATCGTCGGTCTGCTGGGTTTTTTCTACCTGCGTCTGCCGGAATCCTTTGTGCCCGTGGAAGATCAGGGCTACCTGATCATCGACGTGCAACTGCCGCCCGGCGCGACCCGGTCGCGTACCGACCTCACCGCGCAATTGCTCGAGAACTACATGTTGTCCCGCGAAGCCACAGGTGCGGTGACCATGCTGCTGGGCTTCAGCTTCTCGGGCATGGGTGAAAACGCCGGTCTTGCGTTCCCGACCCTGAAGGACTGGTCGGAGCGCGGCAAGGGCCAGTCGGCAGCTGAAGAAGCGGCGGCGTTCAACCAGCATTTTTCCGGGCTCGCCGACGGTACGGTGATGGCGGTGACGCCTCCGCCCATTGACGGCCTGGGCACCTCGGGCGGCTTCTCGCTGCGCCTGCAGGACCGTGCAGGCCTGGGCCGCGAAGCCCTGCTGGCGGCACGCGACAAGCTGCTCGGCGAGGCCAACGGCAACCCGAAGATTCTCTACGCGATGATGGAAGGTCTGGCCGAAGCGCCGCAATTGCGCCTGAATATCGACCGCGAAAAAGCCCGTGCGCTTGGCGTGAGTTTCGAATCGATCAGCAATGCGCTGTCCACCGCCTTCGGCTCCTCGGTGATCAGCGATTTCGCCAATGCCGGACGTCAGCAGCGTGTGGTCGTGCAGGCAGAACAAAGTTCGCGAATGACTCCGGAAAGCGTACTCAAGCTCTACGTGCCCAACAGCAGCGGCACGCTGGTGCCGCTGGGCGCATTCGTTTCGACGCAATGGGAACAAGGCCCGGTGCAGATCGCCCGCTACAACGGCTACCCCGCGTTCAGGATTTCCGGCGATGCAGCACCGGGTGTGAGTACAGGTGAAGCGATGGCGGAAATCGAACGGATCGTTTCCGAGCTGCCGCAAGGCATCGGCTATGAATGGACCGGCCTCTCCTATCAGGAAAGAGTCGCCAGCGGCCAGGCAGCCAGCCTGTTCGGCCTGGCGCTGCTGGTGGTGTTCCTGCTGCTGGTTGCGCTGTATGAAAGCTGGGCGATTCCGCTGGTGGTCATGCTGATCGTACCCGTCGGTGCGCTGGGCTCCGTGCTGGCAGTGACTGCGGTCGGCATGCCTAACGATGTGTATTTCAAGGTCGGGTTGATCACCATCATCGGGCTGGCAGCAAAAAACGCGATTCTCATCGTCGAATTCGCCAAGGAGCTGTGGGATCAAGGCCATTCGCTGCGTGACGCGGCACTTCAGGCTGCGCGACTGCGCTTGCGGCCGATTGTCATGACATCGCTGGCCTTCATCCTTGGCGTCGTGCCCCTCACGCTGGCGACCGGCGCAGGCGCTGCGAGCCAGCGCGCGATCGGCACCGGCGTCATAGGCGGCATGCTCAGCGCTACACTGCTGGGCGTGATTCTGGTGCCGATATTTTTTGTCTGGGTGCTGTCAGTGTTGCGCCGTAAGCCGCATGTACAGCAGGTTGATGACGATAAACACCTGCCCGAGAAACAATAAACAGTAAGCGGCCAGCGGGCTGGCGGGCTTCAATCCCGTCACTCCGCCGTTGGTCTGCTGCCGGCTTGCGCGTCCGCCGATGCCTTGACGCGGGTCCAGGCCGGCAGTGTGCTGGTAGCGATTTCCGACGCCACATTCACACGGTTGCGACCTTGCGACTTGGCAGCATACAGCGCACGGTCGGCAAGTTCGATCAGGCTGCGCTGGTCGAGCTGCCGATCCGTGCCGACGAATGTGGCGACACCGAGGCTGACCGTCACGATGCCAAACGGGCTGGCGGGATGCTCGATCTGCTCGTCGCGAATAGCCTGCAGGATGTTCTCGGCCACCTGACGAGCACTCGACTCGTCAGTGCCGGGCAGCACCACCGCGATCTCTTCACCGCCATAACGAGCAGCGACATCACCGGGGCGGCGGATGCATTGTTCGACCACACGGGCCAGTGCCACCAGGCACTCGTCACCGGCCAGATGGCCGTAGTGATCGTTGTAGCGCTTGAAATGATCGGCATCTATCAGAATCAGTGACAGAAGGCTGCGCTCGCGTCTGGCACGCTTGAATTCAACCTCCAGAAACTGATCGAACCGTCTGCGATTGGCCAGCCCGGTGAGCTTGTCTTCCGAGGCTATGAACTCCAGGTGCTGATTCAACTGGATGAGGGCTGCCTGAGAATCGAGTAACTGATCTTCCGCGCGGATGCGGCTGTGAATGTGCCCGATCAGGCGGATGCCAAGGCCGACCACCAGCCCGAGCAGCACCAGCATGACCAGAATCGACTGCTTGGTCTGGCCCAACCAGTCGAGCATGGCCTCTTTCTGGCCCAGCGCGACCACAGTGACAATCGGGTACACGGCGCTGCGCTTGAACGCATAAAAACGCGCGACACCGTCGATTCTGGAGACAAACTGAGTGGTGCCAGAGGGTCGATTGCGCTCAGAAGTAAAGATCGGCGTCGATGAGAGGTCACGCCCGATTTCCACTTCCAGGTGCGGATAGCGCACACGCAACTGCCCGGCCGCCGACGTGAGGCTGATGATGCCGGTTTTGCCGACCTGAATATCCGAATAGAACTTCAACAGATGATCGACACCAATGGTCACGACCATCAGCCCGGCAAAACTCGAGTCAGGGTGGTTGATGCGCCTGCTGACCGATATGACCCATTCGCCGGAGGCACGACTGCGGATCGTCGGGCCGATGAAAGGTGCTTTGCCAGGCGTCTGCAGGTGGTGCTGAAAGAACTCGCGCTGGGCGCTGTTGACGCCAATGGCCTTGGGATTGGTTGAAAAGGTGCAAATGCCGTCAGCGTTGTACAGCGAAACCGTGTCGATTTGCGGCAACGCGCCCATTTCACGGGCAATGACCCATCTGAGACGCTCCATCTGCTCGGGCCCGGCACCGTCTCTTTCGACACGCTCCGTCAGGCCGATCAGCATCAGCTCGCTTTGTTTGAAAATGCCATCGGTGTAAGTGCTCAGCGCCCCAGCCAGATTAATCGTGCTGGTCTGGATGTTCTCCAGCGTGTTGCGGCGCGCGGTCCATGCTTGCCAGGCCATCAACATCACCACGCAGGCGCACACTACGAAGATCAGCCATGACGCAAGCCGAAGGTCGCGTTTCAAAACTTGCCTCCACAACAGGTGAGAACCAGTGCATCTGGTTTTTCTGAAAACCGGACCTGATTGCTCAGGGGCCATCGACAATCCTTTCGCTATCAACTGCCATTGTCGGCAAGCGTTCGGCCGTACCTGAAGGCCTGGCATTAATGAAGCATGCCAGAGAGTGGCATCATAATGCCACGTACAGCGGTCTATTGGTTGATCGGGGTTCAACATACGCAGACAGGCACGCACTGGATCACAGTGGTGCCTGATTTTCTGGAGGGCTGTTTTCTGAAGGGGCTGGAAGCGAAGCTCGCTTACAGGGGCAAGGCAGGACGCACGTATTTGCCGGGCTTCATGCTGTTTCGGCGACAGGTCTGCGCAGTGCCGCTGCTTCCAGCTCGCGCACTAAAGGCAGCACGTGCTCGCCGAAATAGGCGACTTCTTCCTGGAAATGCAGAAATGCGGAAAGTACCAGATCGACACCAACGGACTTGAGCTCGACGATGCGCTCGGCAATCTGACGCGGCGTGCCGATCAAATTGGTCTTGAAGCCATCGTTGTACTGCACCAGATCCTGAAAGGTGGATTTGGCCCAATTGCCCTCGCCTTCCGGGCTGGCCTTGCCGGCCTGTTTCGCGGCATCACCAAACGCATTGACGGCTTCCGGATCTGCCTTGTCGACAATTTCAGCCAGCACCGCTCGCGCCTCTTCTTCGGTGTCCCGGGCAATGATGAAGGCATTGACGCCGATCTTCACTGAATGGCCGTTCGCGGCAGCCTTGGCTCGAATGTCATCAACCTGAGCCTTGATGCCTTCGATAGTATTGCCGTTGGTGAAATACCAGTCTGACACCCGGGCCGCCATATCCCGTGCAGCACGTGAGCTGCCGCCCTGAAAGATCTCGGGATGAGGACGCTGGATCGGCTTGGGTTTGAGGGTGTAATCGTGGAAGCGATAGAAGTCGCCCTTGAAGGTAAAATTGTCGGTGGTCCAGATACCCTTGAGGGCCCTAATGAACTCTTCGGAACGGCGATAGCGCTCGTCGTGCTCCAACCAGGGTTCGCCAATGGCCTGAAACTCGCCCTTGAACCAGCCGCTGACAATATTGACCGCCACGCGCCCGGCGGTGAGCTGATCAATGGTTGCCAGTTGCTTGGCCGCAACAGAGGGCGTCCATGGACCTGGCAATATTGCTGCAATGACTTTGAGCTTTTCGGTGGCCGCCAACAGAGCATGGCTGAACGCTACGGACTCATGCTGGAATTCCGCACCGTAACCGGCAGTGAAGCGAATTTGCGTCAGCGCATATTCGAAACCGGATTGTTCGGCGATCTGCGCCAGCTTGCGGTTGTAGTCGATGGTCCAACTGGTACGCTGTTCGATCTTGCTGACGACCAGACCACCGCTGACGTTCGGCACCCAGTACGCAAATTTTATGGAAGATTGGCTCATATCGGCACTCCTCTGACTGCAGGCTTCCCGAGCGCATTAGTCGAACGGGCTTGCAGAACCACAGAGCAGCAACCGTGCCAGACAGTTAAATGAATTACAGATCAAAGAGTTGCAATGCCTGGAGGACAGCGTCAACTGTTTGCACTTCGGCAAGCTGTCGAAACACTGTTGCCAGGGCAACAGCGTCTGGCCGGGTTGCGCATTCATGCAGTGTTTAATTTAGCGGAAACAAACCGACGGAAGGCTGATCGCGCAGCTATCCAGAATCAAATGGCTAGGGTATTTTTGGATCCAATGAAACCGCGTTCATCCGCAGGAGCACCGATGAAACTGCATGCCTTTTTACTGGCCTTGATGATCCCCGCACTGTCGGCGCATGCCGAAGCCAAAACCATAAACGTCCCTCATGACCCGACCGGGCAGCACGCGCTGGTGGAGAAAAGCGGCAGTCCCCAAGCGCGCGTCGTCGTCACTCGACGTGAAGGTCTGCTGGGCGTGATCTACTCCAAGCGCGTCTACAACTGCGCCAATCACACAGTGAACCTGGTGGGCACCGGCTCTACTCTGGAAATCATGCAACAGGCTCGCGCCGTCAGCGGCATGGGTCCGGTGATACGCGATTCCACAGCCGACTACATCGAGTCCGAAGCCTGCAGTTGATGTCGCACTGATCAAGCACCTCCCCGGCTGAATTCACTACGCCCGAAAGCGCCTCTCATGAGGCGCTTTTTTCGTTTCGGCTACCTCGCCATTCAGCCAACACGTCGGACGCAAAAAACGCTTGCATGCAAAGTATTACGGTATACCATCAGACAGAAATAACTCACCATGCCCGTGCAGGCAGCAGGATTTAAGCGAGGTAAGTGTCATGAAGTTTTCGTTGTTCGTGCACATGGAACGCTGGGATGAAAGTGTCAGTCATCGCCAGCTTTTTGAAGACCTGACCGAGCTGACGCTGATGGCCGAGCAAGGCGGTTTCAGCACCGTGTGGATCGGCGAACACCATGCGATGGAATACACAATATCGCCGAGCCCCATGCCGCTGCTGGCGTATCTGGCCGCCAGAACAACGCGCATTCATCTGGGGGCGGGTACCATCATTGCGCCGTTCTGGCATCCGTTGCGGGTGGCAGGAGAATGCGCGCTGCTGGATGTGATCAGCAACGGGCGCATGGAAGTCGGCCTGGCGCGCGGTGCCTATCAAGTGGAGTTCGACCGCATGGCGGGCGGCATGCCGGCCTCCGAAGGCGGCAAGGCGTTGCGCGAAATGGTGCCGGTAGTCCGTGCGCTGTGGCAGGGTGACTATGCCCACGACGGCGATATCTGGAAATTCCCGACTTCGACCTCCGTACCCAAGCCAATCAACACGCCACCCATGTGGATCGCTGCTCGCGACCCTGATTCGCATAACTTCGCCGTGCAGAACGGCTGCAACGTGATGGTCACGCCATTGATGAAAGGCGACGAAGAAGTCGTCGACCTGAAGAACAAGTTCGAAGCAGCGCTGGCCAATAACCCCGACGTACCTCGTCCACAACTGATGGTTTTGCGCCACACGCATGTGCATGCTGCGGACAATCCTGAGGGCTGGAAAACCGGTGCTGCCGCCATCGCGAAGTTCTACCGCACCTTCGACGCCTGGTTCGGCAACAAGCAGACGCCGGTGAATGGTTTTCTGGCACCCAGCCCGGAAGAGAAATTCAAGGAGCGTCCGGAGTTCGAGCTGGAGAATATCCGCAAGAACACCATGATCGGCACGCCGGAAGAGATCATCCCGCGCATCCGCCATTACCAGGAGCTGGGAGTCGACGAGTTCAGTTTCTGGTGCGACAACAGCTTGCCGCACGCGGAGAAGAAAAAATCACTTGAGCTGTTTATCAAGCACGTGGTGCCGGTGTTTCGTTGAGCTGAACGAGAACGACAGCTCGCTTGCCAATACTCCGCGTTGGCGTGCAGTTCAGGACGCTCCGCGCCCCTTGCGACGCAGAGCGTCGCGAAATGCATTCCCACGCTGGAGCGTGCGGAACGAGAGGTGTCTGGACTTTACTCTCGCTCCACTCAGTTAAGGCCAACCTTCAATGGTTATAAGCCCGCTCGTTATGCTCGGCCAGATCCAGCCCCATCTCTTCCACTGATTCATGCGCACGCAGGCCGATCAGTGCCTGCACGGCCTTGAGGATGATCCAGCTGACTGCGAAGCAATATACCGTGGTGAACAGCACGCCTTTGATCTGGGCAATTACCTGAGCTCCCATGCTGACATCCGGCACCAGCCCGCCCAGTGAGGGCACGCAGAACACGCCGGTCAGCACTGCGCCGATCATGCCGCCGATGCCGTGCAGGCCGAACACGTCGAGGCTGTCGTCATAACCCAGGCGTTTTTTCAGCACGGTCACGCTCAGGTAGCAGAACACCCCGCACAGCACGCCAATCGCCAGTGCCCCGCCGACGCCGACATAGGCACAGGCAGGCGTAATGCCGACCAGCCCCGCCAGCGCGCCGCTTGCCAGACCCAGCGCGCTGGGTTTGCCGACCTTGAACCACTCGGTGAACATCCAGCCGAGTATCCCGGCGCAGGCCCCCACTTGCGTGTTGAGCATGACGATGCCGGAAGTGCCGTTCAGGCCGCCACCAGAGCCGATATTGAAACCAAACCAGCCGACCCAGAGCATCGCCGCGCCAGCCATGGTCAGGCTCAGGTTGTGCGCAGGCATCGGGGTATTCTGATAGCCCTTGCGTTTGCCCAGCACCAGACACGCCGCCAGTGCCGCGACACCGGCATTGATGTGCACAGCGGTGCCACCAGCAAAGTCCAGCACGCCCCAGTTATGCATCAGTGCACCTGCCCCGCCCCAGACCATATGCGCGACCGGCGCATACACCAGCGTAAACCAGAGCGCCATGAACAGCAGCGCGGCCGAGAATTTCATGCGTGCGGCAAAGGCTCCGGCAATCAGCGCAGGCGTGATAATGGCGAAGGTCATCTGGAAGGTCACAAACACGCCTTCCGGAATGTCACCGACCAGACTGTCGGGGGTCATGCCGGCCAGAAACGCGCGGCTCAGTCCGCCGACAAAGCTGTTGAAGCTCACCTGCCCTTCGACCATGTTGCTGGTATCCACTACCATGCTGTACCCGTAGATGACCCACAGCACGCCGACCACTCCGGCAATGCCGAAGCACTGAGTGAACAGCGACAACATGTTCTTGGCCCGTACCAGCCCGCCGTAAAACAGCGCCAGCCCCGGAAGGCACATGAACAGCACCAGCACTGCTGCGGTGATCATCCACGCCGTGCTGCCGGTGTTCAAAACGGGGGCGTCAGCTGCCTGCGCAATCGGAGCGAAGGCGCCTGGCGCGAGTAAAGCTGTAAGGGATTTGCCGTGTAGACGATTGACCATGTTCAAAGCTCCCGCGTGTCTGGCAGCAAGAAAGGTCATCGAGACAGGCGAGGCTCTTCGGCCTCTTGGGGGTCAAGTTCTCGTGGCGCGAATGGCGTTATATAAGTCCGATGAGCCCGAAAGCGGGGCTTAAACCACCAAGGTTCTCGTTCCCACGCTCCGCGTGGTAATGCAGTCGTGACGCTCCGCGTCACACAGTTCTGCGACTCAGTGAGATTCAGGCTCGACTTGAGTCACCTTTTCGCCCCTCGGCGACCTACTTTAATGGGGCCAAAGTAGGCAAATCCCTTCGCTCCTGTTTCCGGCCCGACTTCGTCGGGTTCCTTCGCCCTGTCACTGATCCGGGGGTCGCCGCAACGGACCATCCATGGTCCGGTGCGGCTAGCCTGGCGTCCTGCCAGGCTACCCCCGGATCAGCGCCAGGACTCAGCCGTCACTAACGTCGCACTCTGCGTCGTCTGTGCCATCGCGGTCGATAAGCACGTTATCGAATCAGTAACCAGAACCCGGAATCCACGACGTCCCGGCCAAGGGCACTCGGGCCATCGCCGCAGACTCGACGGTCAGCGCCACCAGGTCTTCCGGGTCGAGGTTGTGCAGGTGCGACTTGCCGCAGGCGCGGGCCATGGTCTGAGCCTCCAGCACCAGCACGCGCAGGTAGTTGGCCAGACGCCGACCGCCTTCGACCGGGTCGAGACGTTTGGACAGTTCCGGGTCCTGGGTGGTGATGCCCGCAGGGTCGCGGCCGTTCTGCCAGTCGTCGTAGTAACCCGCTGCCGAGCCGATCTTTCTCAGTTCTTCGTCGAGACGCGGATGGTTGTCGCCCAGGGCTATCAAAGCGGCTGTACCAATTGCCACTGCATCAGCGCCCAGAGCCATGGCCTTGGCCACGTCGGCGCCGTTGCGGATGCCGCCGGAGACGATCAACTGCACCTTGCGGTGCATGCCCATCTCCTGCAGCGCCTGCACGGCTTGCGGGATGGCAGGCAGAATCGGAATGCCGACGTGCTCGATGAACACTTCCTGAGTGGCCGCAGTACCGCCCTGCATGCCGTCGAGCACAATCACGTCAGCACCAGCCTTCACCGCCAGCTTGACGTCGTAGTACGGGCGGCTGGCACCTATCTTCACGTAGATCGGCTTTTCCCAGTCGGTGATCTCGCGGATCTCGGCAATCTTGATTGCCAGATCGTCGGGGCCGGTCCAGTCCGGGTGTCGGCACGCAGAACGCTGATCGACGCCGACCGGCAAGGTGCGCATGCCAGCCACGCGCTCGGTCACTTTCATGCCCAGCAACATGCCGCCGCCACCGGGTTTGGCGCCCTGCCCCAGGACGATTTCGATGGCATCGGCCTTGCGCAGATCGTCGGGATTCATGCCGTAACGCGATGGCAGGTACTGGTAGACCAGATGCTGCGACTGACCGCGCTCTTCCGGGGTCATGCCGCCATCGCCGGTGGTGGTACTGGTGCCGGCAATGGTTGCGCCGCGGCCCAGCGCTTCCTTGGCGTTGGCCGACAATGCGCCGAAGCTCATGCCTGCGATAGTCACCGGAATTTTCAGGTACAGCGGCTTTTTGGCGAAACGATTACCCAGCACCACGTCGGTGCCGCACTTCTCGCGATAGCCTTCCAGCGGGTAGCGCGAGACGCTTGCGCCAAGCAGCAGCAGGTCGTCGAAGTGCGGCAGCTTGCGCTTGGTGCCGCCACCGCGAATGTCGTAGATGCCGGTTTCCGCAGCACGCTGGATTTCCTGAATGGTCAGGCGATCAAAGGTGGCCGACTCGCGCAGGACTGGAGCAGGTTTGTTGCTGATAGGGTCGCTCATGGTAATGCTCCTGAATCAGTACGCGGAGGCGTTATCGACTTTGAAGTTGTAAAGCTGACGGGCCGAGCCATAGCGTTTGAAATCCGCGGCCTTCTCGTTGAAGCCCGCGCGATTGAGCAGCTCCTGCAACTCCTGCAGATGCTCTTCGCGCATCTCCTTGGCGATGCAGTCAGAGCCCAGCGACTCGACCTTGCCTTTGACGTAGATCCGCGTTTCGTACAACGAGTCACCCAGCGCATCGCCCGCGTCGCCGCAGACCACCAGCCGACCGGCCTGGCCCATGAAGCAGCTCATGTGGCCGATGCTGCCGCCGACCACAATGTCGATGCCTTTCATGGAAATGCCACAGCGCGCTCCGGCATCGCCTTCAATCACCAGCAAACCGCCGTGCGCCGTGGCACCTGCCGCCTGCGAGGCGCTGCCCTTGACCCGGACTGCGCCGGACATCATGTTCTCGGCGCAACCAACACCCACATTGCCGTGCACGGTGATCGAAGCTTTCTGGTTCATACCCGCGCAGTAATAGCCGGCATGGCCCTGAATATCGATGGAGATGGCCTCGTTGACGCCGACCGCCAGGTTATGCGCGCCGTCAGGATGGGTGACCAGCCATTCGCGCTCTTGCAATGCCTTGACCTGATCGTGCAGAGCCTGGTTGAGATCACGCACGGTGGCGCTGGAAAGATCGACGGTTTTCATGAGCGTGCTCCCTCGGCTGGCTCGCGTTCCCAGATGTACATAGTGGCAGGGACCGGTTCCCAGACCCTGGCGTTTTCGATACCCGGCAGGCTGGACAGCGCCTGGTATTCCGAGGCCATGGCGACGTAATCGTCGGTTTCGGCGAGAATGGCCGGTTTGCAGGCAATCGGATCGCGAATCACCGCAAAACCATTGCGCGTGCCGATGGCGAAGGTAAAAAAGCCATCGAGGTCCTCCAGCGATTTGTCGAGCGCCTGCTTGAGGCTGTCGCCCTGTTGCAGGCGCCAGGCCAGATAACCGGCGGCCACCTCGGTGTCGTTGTCGGTCTCGAAGTGAATGCCTTCACGCCGCAGGTTCTGACGCAGGCGAAAGTGATTGGACAGCGAACCGTTGTGCACCAGACACAGGTCCGAACCCGTGGAAAACGGATGACTGCCTTCCATGGTCACCGCACTTTCAGTGGCCATGCGCGTATGGCCGATGATGTGGCTGCCCTTCATGGACGCCAGACCGAAGCGCTCGGAAATCTCCCTCGGCAACCCCATGCCCTTGAGGATCTCGATACTCTGTCCGGCGCTCATGATGCGCACGGTGGGCGCCAGCTGCGCCAGTGCAGCACGCACCGGGGCTTCTTCTGCCTGAATCTTCAATACCACGGCGCTGGCGTTCTGAAACCAGTCCAGTGGTGCATCCAGTCTGCTTTGCAGCGCCGCGATCAGCGCCTTGAAATCATACTGTTCGGTGGTGGCCTGCAAGGTCAGCTTGACCCAGCCCTGCGCCACTTCATCGCCATAAATGGCAAACCCGGCGCTGTCCGGCCCGCGGTCCGTCATAGCCTCGAGCATCGGTTCGAACAACCTGCCGAGTTGTGATTCCAGCGCCGGGTTCTTCAGATACAAACCAACGATTCCGCACATAAGCCTCACCTTGTTCGGAAGCGGCAAGCTTTTAGCTACAAGCTGCAAGCCAACCGCATAGACAGAAAAATTCAATACGCCGCAATCCAGCTTCTTATTGCAGCCTGAAGCTTGAAACGTGCAGCTAGAAAAACTCGATATAACGCTTCACTTCCCAGTCACTCACGTGGCGGCTGTACTCCACCCATTCCATGCGTTTGAGGCGGAGGAACTCACCAACGATCTCGTTGCCCAGCACCTCGGCGAACAAAGGGTCGGCTTCGAGTGCATCGCAGGCTTCCTTGAGCGACTGCGGCAGGGTCTTGATGCCCCGTGCGGCGATTTCTTCCAGGCTCAATGTGTAAAGGTTCTCGTTGCAGACGTGATCGATCTCCAGCTGCCGGTCGATACCGTCCAGCCCTGCGGCGATGATCGCGGCGCTGACCAGATATGGGTTGCAACCGGCGTCCGGCAGGCGAAACTCGAGGCGGCCATAGGGCACCCGCACCATCGCCGAACGGTTGTTGGCGCCGAAGGCGATGAACGCTGGAGCCCAGGTCGCCCCCGACAGCGAGTTGCCGACCACCAGGCGTTTGTAGGAGTTGACCGTGGGTGCCGCGAAGGCACACAGCGCGGGGCCGTGAGCCAGCAGGCCAGCCGCAAAGTGATAGGCCATCTTCGACAGGCCCATGCCGCTGGGGTCGCTGGCGTCGTGAAACAGGTTCTTGCTGCTGGCACTGGCGATCGACAGGTGGAAGTGCATGCCGTTGCCCGCACGCTTCGGATCGGGTTTGGGCATGAACGAGCAGATCATGCCCATGTCGTTGGCGATCTCCCCGGCCGCCATGCGGAAGAAAGTGAAGCGGTCCGCCGACTCCATGGCCTCGCTGTAGGTGTAATTGATCTCGAACTGGCCGTTGGCGTCTTCGTGATCGATCTGATAAATGTCGAAGCCCACCGGCTGTAGCGCCTCGGTCAAACGCTCGAGAAACTCACGTGAACGCGACAGCCCCTTGTAGTCATAGCAAGGCTTGTCGAGGTTATCGCTGGCATCGACCATTTGCAGGCTGCCCGCAGCATCGCGCTTGAACAGGCTGAACTCGGGCTCCAGCCCGGTATTGAGGGTCCAGCCACGCTGGCTGAGGCGTTCGACCTGCTGCTGCAACACATAACGGCTGTCATAGGGCCACGGCTTGCCATCCACATGACCGATGCACACCACCCGCCCATACCCCGGCTGCCAGGGCACCGGGGTCAGCGACGACAGGTCGCCCCTGGCCATGAAGTCCGGGCCGTGGGGTTCCATGCCCATGCCGCAGATAGCGAAACCGGCGAACCCGGCACCGTCCTCTGCAACCATTTCCAGGCCCGTCACAGGAACCGACTTGGTCTTGGCCGAACCATGAATATCCACGAACTGAGCCAGCACGTACTTGATGCCGTGCTGTTCGATCAGGCGCTGTGTTTCGGGTGGCAACATGGGACGTGTCTCCTGGCATGGCAAAACGTTTCAGGGAAGGAGCGTTGTTTCACTACCCGCCGAGAATATATTCTGAGCAGGAAATTTACTTTCCCTTTAGGAATGCAAAGCGCTTGCCAGTTTGGTATGCCAGCAAATCGAAGAGACGTGGAAGGGGCAATTCAGCTGTTTATATGGGAAACTTGTTTTCTCTCCGGGAATAATCTGCAACCGAAGCACGCGATGACAGCGGCAAAATGCACATTCCCAGTGCGAAATAAAAATTATTGAACGGAAACTGTGCGCAGCCGATGAATATGCCGACCGAACCGCATCCGAAATTGAAGCTTGAGCAATACCTGGGTATTCAGATCAAACGCCAGCGCCAGGCTCAGGAGCTGAAACTTGCCGACGTAGCGCGCATTGCCGGTATCAGCCAGGGCATGCTGAGCAAGATCGAAAATGCACAGGTGTCGACCAGTCTCGACAACCTCAGCCGTCTTTGCGACGTGCTGGGCATGCCCATGTCCAAGCTGTTCAGCCAGTACGATCAGCAAGGCAGCAGTGCACTGCTGGTGAAAGCCGATGAAGGGCTTGAGGTGGTAAGGCGCGGCACCGAGAAAGGCCACACCTATCACTTGCTCAACCATACCCGTGGGCCGAAGAAGAGTTTCGAGGCGTACATGGTGACGATGGACGATGCCAGCGAGGAGTTTCCGACCTTCTCACACCCCGGCACCGAGTTTCTCCACCTGCTCGAAGGCGAGCTGATCTACCGCCACGGCAATCAGCTGTATCCGATGCAGGCCGGTGACAGCCTGACCTTCGACGGCGACATTCCCCACGGTCCCGAGCAACTGGTGCAGGTGCCGATCAAGCTGCTGTCGATCATGAACTATGGTGCGCAGGGCGATTGAGGTCAGACCGGCAGCGGCGCGCCTGATGGCGCGCCGTGCCTACGGTGGTTACAGGTATTTCAACCAGCTGATATCGCGACGACGCGCCTTCAGCTCAGCGAACCAGCGCACGGCCGGAAACAGCAGCACCGCCAGTACCACCGAGGTCAGCCAGACACCCCATATGTGGTCGAAACCGAAGTATTTGCCCTGGTTGGTTCCCCAGATCACTACGGCAATCAGGTACAGAATCTTCAGGACGTACAGGTGCAGCAGGTAGAAAAACATCGGTGCCGAGCCGAGCACCACCAAGGGCCGCAACCAGCTTTTTTCCTGACTGCGTTCGAAGGCAATGAGAATCAGCAAACCGATCCCCAGCGTCAGGCTGATGAACAGCAACGACGGTGGGTATTTGGTGATGTTGAAGAAGCTCATGACCGTTTGCACGCCGGTCTCGCCAACGCTCCACGGTTTTTCACCGTAGCCGTTGATCATGCGCAGGACCACAAAGCCCGACAGCGCTCCCCCACCCCACATCCACAGGTTTGCACGTCGTTTCGAAGCCTCGTAACTACTCGCAAACCAAGGGCCTGCGGCGTAGCCCAGCGCGATAACGCCAATCCACGGCAATAACGGGTAAGAGGTACGGAAACGCAGGTTATCGGAGACCTCGATCCAGCCCCGATCATGCAGAATCGCCCACGGAATGTGCATGGCCGACTCGACACCGAAGTGCAGTGAGTCCAGCAGGTTATGCCCGGCAATGATCACCACGCCAATGACCACCAGCGCCCAGCGCGGCAGATACACCATCAGCGACAGCGCAACCATGCTCAGGCCGATGGCCCAGATCACTTGCAGGTAGATGATGGTCGGCGGGAACTGGAAGGTCCAGGCGAAGCTCACCAGGGTGAACTCCAGGGCAATGAGGAACAGCCCGCGCTTGAGCAGAAACGCCGACACGTCAGTCTTGCCCTGATATTTCTCGCCATACAGGTACGCCGAAAGCCCGGTCAGCAGAACAAACAGCGGCGCACATAAATGCGCCAGTGTGCGGCTGAAAAACAGGGCGGGCTCGGTGCTCGCGACCTCCATCGGGTCGAGGACCTGGCGGTGCAGGAAGAAGGTTTCCCGCACGTGGTCCAGCAGCATGAAAAGAATGATCAGCCCGCGCAGAGCATCGATAGAGCGCAGCCGTGATGCTGGCGCGCGGGTTGGTTGAACAACTGCTGTCATGAAAAATCCAGATCCGTAGCCGGAAGTGCAATGAGTCGATTGTGTTCTGTGTCAGAACTCGTTCTGAATTGCCTTGTAGCCGCGCACCAGGTCAATGTTGGTGTGCGCCACGTCTTCGGAAAATTCCGAGGCCGAAATGCTCACCGGCGGGAATTGCGAGAGCTCAGTATTAGGCCCGATCCGAGTGGTGGAAGGCACGTAAAAATTCTCCGGCAAATCGCGACCGTCGACCACCGAGTTGTGTCTGACCACACTGCCGTTGCCGACCTGGCAGTTGAACAGCACGCTGTTGAAGCCGATGAAGACGCGGTCTCCGACCATGCAAGGTCCGTGCACGATGGAGCGGTGGGCAATCGAGGTGAACTCGCCGATGGTCACCGCAGCACCCGATTTGGAGTGAATCACCACGCCATCCTGAATATTGGAATTGGCGCCGATGACAATCGGCTCCATGTCCCCTGTAGCGTCGACTTCGTCGGCGCGGATCACGGCATAGGGACCGACAAACACGTTGTCCTTGATGATCACCTTGCCGCAGATGATCGCGGTCTTATCGATGTAGGCGGACTCAGCAATGACCGGCAGATGGCCGGAAGGATTTTTACGGATCACGGAATGAAACCTCAGGACAGGTAGTTGGAAGTCTGGGCGGCCGCATCGTGCGGATGCAGGCTTTCGAAGTGACGCACACTGACGCTGGAGGCTGCATAGCGGCCTTCCAGCGCTTGCTGGACCTTGCGCGCGGCGTCTTCGACGTACATCAGGTTCTGGCCGTTGAGCCGGGCGAATGCCTGCTCGTCGGCACGCTTGACGGCGGTTTGTACCGGGGTGCCCAACGCCTGCTCGACCGCGTCGATCAGCGTCATCAGGCCCAGTTCGGTCGCCTGCTCTGCCACCCGCACCTGGACAGTAGCCACGCTGCGCTGGCTGTGCGGCGTGGCGAACGAGGCGTTCTCGCGCAGCCAGGTCGCAACCTGCATCGGGTCGACAAACGACTGCCTGCCAAAGCGTGCCGTAAAAGCCCCTTCCAGCAGTTGTCGAGACAGTGCAGCCGAGCACGGGCAGGTAGACGAATAAGTGATGTCGGCTGAAACATCGAGGCACAAACGGCCGGCGTGCCATGTGGCGTCAAGCTTCACCGGGTAGGATTTCCAGCCACTGAGCCCTTCGGTAATCAACGCCGGGCGACGGCACAGCAGATTGAAGCTCAGGGTGAGCCGGGCGCGGCTGGAATGGCAGTCCAGGTGACTTTCGACCATGGCTTCCAGCAGCGCACCCAGCGTATCGGGGCTCAGTATCTGGTGCTCGGCATACCTGTCGAGGAGCCGGTAGAGCCGCGACATATGGATACCTTTGACACTCGGATCGGCCAGATCGACTTGCAGATCGACATGCGCATGGACCGGATACCGGACGCCCGCTTCGGCCAGCCTGACGGGCACTTCGACGCCCTGCATGCCGACCCAGTCAAGTGAAACCAGGGCCGAGGAAACTTCCGTCAGGGCAACGTCTGGGAGGGGGTTGTTCATGTGCGTCAGTCGTCTCTTTGGCGAACCTCGCCGAGGGGGCGAAGCCTGATGTTGGCGGTTCACGGCCGCACAGCGTGCAGCCGCAAATTCGTTACACTATAACATCATGCTTATGGACTTCATCAACCAAACGCTACCAGCCCGTTACAGCGCACCACCGACGCCACCTGCGTGTCAGGTCTTTGCCAGCTCCTCGATCAGAAAATCCCGAAAGGCCGCAACCGCTGCGGGCAGGTTGCGTCCGGCCATGCTTTGCAGTTCGATACGACGCGCCTTCATGCCTTCGTCGCTGATTGGCAGCGACTTGAGCTGTTTTTCGTGGGCGCGCTTGTCCAGCGTCATCTCGCTGGACAGGCTTATACCGCCCTCCTCACGCACAAACCGCAGTAGCGCGCCAATGTAATTGCTGGTCAGCACCGGATCGAACAGCAGGCCCTGCACCCCGCAACAGATGTCGAACAACTGGCGCAAGGTCGTGTCGGGATTGGTCAGGGCGATGGCATAGGGTTGCAGCTCGGCCAGCGAGACTTCGGTGCGTGAGGCCAGCGAATGGTTATGACTGACCACCGCGCAGATCGCACCGCTGTGAATGTGCTCGACCTTGATTTCGTTCTGCGGTGTCAGGCTGAAGGTCAGACACAGGTCCGCATCCCCGGAGCGCACCCGCTCGGTGGCCTGCGCCGGAGCACAGACCTCCATCGAGAAATGGATACCCTGATACTGCCGCCGAAAACGCGCAATGCACTGCGGCAGAAAATCCAGGGCAAAGCCCTCCGAGCAGGCAATTCGCACATGACCACGCTGCAAGCCTTGCAGCTCGGTGATTTCCAGCACGACCTGCTCTGCTTCCAGCTGTGATTTGCGCGCATAGGCTGCCAGACGGATACCCGCCTCGCTAAGCATCATGCCGCGTGCCTGGCGCTCGAACAGCACGGCATCCAGCTCGCGCTCCAGCTTGCTGATCTGTCGACTGACTGCCGAGGACGCGACATTGAGCCGTATCGACGCCTCGCTGATCGACCCGCAACGCGCCACTTCGAGGAAGTAGCGCAACGCGGTGGACTGTACGCCGTAGAGTTGCATCGCGGCTCCTGTGTTGCCTTTTCGGCAATGAAAGGTTCGAAATATTGTGCTTTTGGCATTGATACGCTTTGGCTAGAGTCATGTCGAGGCGCAACATCAATACAGCCCAATCAAAAGAACACTGCAGCCTCGTTTCTCCCCTCTTCTCGCATTTGCGACCCCACTGCCCTTTGATACATCCACTTTGCCTTTTGGAGACGACGGCATGGGAATCAAGGGTTTCGCTCGCAGCATCGCGCTATTGAGCCTGTTCAGCAGTTTTTCCGCCCTGGCTGGCAAAGCCGACGACACACTGGTCTACGCCTCCGACAGCGAACCGGAGAACATCAGCCCCTATCACAACGACCTGCGCGAGGGCGTGATTCTCGGTCGCCTGATCTGGGACAACCTGGTCTATCGCAACCCGGACAATGGCGAGTACCAACCCATGCTCGCCACCAGCTGGAAGCAGGTCGACGACACCACCATCGATTTCCAGCTGCGCGAGGGCGTGAAGTTTCACAACGGCGATCCGTTCACGGCAGATGACGTGGTATTCACCCTCAATTATGTGGTGTCGCCCGAGTCCAAGGTGGTCACCGTACAAAACGTCGACTGGATCAAGAGTGCCGAAAAACTGGGTGACTACAGCGTGCGCCTGCACCTGAAAAAGCCTTTCCCGCCTGCGCTGGAATACCTTTCCAACAATGTGCCGATGTTCCCGAAAAAGTATTTCGAAGAGGTCGGGATGGCAGGCTTCAGCCGTAAACCAATTGGCACGGGGCCTTACAAGGTGACGGCCATTGCTACCGGTGAAGGCGTGAAGATGAACAGGGCAGCCTGCGGCTGAAAATCGCCCGTTCTTACGATCGCGTAGCAGCAGAAACATCGATTTGAGCTTTGCCATGAGGCCCGTTATTGACCATCATGAAGCCTGCTTACCCACCGCTGCTGCTTCAGATGAGTCCTGCCTACACACCTCGACCGCTCAAAAACCTCTTCACCGCTAACCAGTGCTGGGCACACCTCCTCGAGGAGGGCGGCTTACGCGACATCGAAGTCGAGTCCGTCACCAAAATGCTCGCCTGCGGCACCTCGATACTGGGCGTCAAACACTACACCTGCGGCAACCACAGCTGCCCGCACGTCAAATACCTGTGCAACACCTGCCATTGCCGGGCCTGTCCCTCCTGCGGCAAAAAGGCCACCGACCAGTGGATCACCGTGCAAAACAACCGTCTGCCCGACTGCCCCTGGCAGCATCTGGTGTTCACGCTGCCCGACACGCTATGGCCCCTGTTCTTCTACAACCGCTGGCTGCTCGATGCGCTGTTTCGGCTGGCGGCCGATAACCTGATCTACGCCGCCAAGCGGCGCGGTTTGCGCGTCGGGATTTAAGGGGCGCTGCACACCTATGGCCGGCGGCTCAACTGGCATCCCCACGTCCACCTGTCGGTGACCGCGGGCGGCCTGGATGAGCAGGGCGTCTGGAAAAATCTGTCGTTCCACAAAGAGGCCCTGCGGCGGCGCTGGATGTGGCTGGTGCGCGATTACCTGCTGGGACAGCCGCTTTCGCAACTGACGATGCCGCCGCCGCTGGCCCACATCCTCTGTGAAAGCGACTGGCGCCGTTTGATACTGACCGCTGGTGGCCAGCACTGGCACATCCACTTGTCGAAGAAGACGAAAAACGGCCGAAAGACCGTCAATTACCTGGGCCGCTACCTGAAAAAACCGCCCATCTCGGGCAGTCGTCTGGCGCATTACACCAACGGGGCCACGTTGAGCTTCACCTACCTGGATCACCGCACACAGACCTATCAGCAGGAAACGCTGAGCCAGGCCGACATGCTTTTCCGGGTGGTGCAGCACATCCCGGAAAAGCATTTCCGGATGATCCGGTATTTTGGTTTTCTGGCCAATCGGGTCTGCGGGCAGTACCTGCCAAAGGTCTATGAAGCACTGAAGATGGCGACGCCAGGACCGACACCGAAGCTGTATTTTGTGCAGATGGCCAAAGCCTTTCTAAACGTCGATCCGTTCCGCTGCGTGCTGTGTGGCGCGCGGATGGTATACACGGCGGCAATCAGCGGGCTGACGGTGCAGGGACTGAACCTCAACGCTCAGGCGATTGCGCAGATGAGGTACGTGAAGCCCTGACAGGGCCTAGGTGCGTCCGCACCTAGGCTTCGCGGTGAAATAACCTGCATTAATGCTTGTTGATAGGGATTTTCACTGCATAAGTAACGCATCAGCGTCTTCCTACCCATCGCTTTGAAGGCATGACGCCTCCGTCATAGCGTCAGCCTGATGCATAGGCATTTTGAAATTCCTATGCATAAATTCCTATGCATCAAGCAAATTGCGGGTTGGTTGGCTCGGAATGAGCAGAAGTTGCTGGCTCATCCTGAGTTGCGGAGGAGTGAGCCTTCACCGCTCCGGGGAGTAATGGACACCCAAGAGCCGCCAACTACACCCTCGCCATCTAATCGGCCAGATGCAAAAAAAGAATCCAACGACGTGGCAAATACCTCATCAAAACCAGAGTGGCTGCAGCGACTCGATGCAGGTAACGAGTTTAATAGAGTTCAATCAAAAAATTACCCCTACAATGAGGTCTACATACAGAGGCCTGACGGCAATGGCTATTACCGACTAGATTCATACAACCCAACAACTGGAGAAATTATATCACGCAAATTAACTCAATTTTCAAAAATATCTGAATCCACCGCCAAAAGTTATATAAATGAAGCAATATCAAAGTACCCGAGCGGCTCTACTATAGCGAATGCTCCATCCAGTGGTTCTTTGGCAGGACAAAAATTACAGGGCGCTTTGATACTGGAAGTCTCACCTCAAACAGGTATAATACCCCAAACTATTTTAGACTCTGCAGACAAAGCAGGAGTTTTAATTAGAGATATCAACGGAAAGGTGTATTGATGAGTCCTTCTATTTTTTATTGCAAGTCCTGGTTCCGCCTTAAGCATCGTGCAATCGACCCTATGGACGAGGCTACCGCCAACGCTTTGCATTTGGCTAAAAAACCTTATACAGCGTTGATAGGCTCAGACTCTAAACCAGCTTGTTTCGTAGAAATGATTTTAGACAAGAACATGGTGGGCGTTGGATTTCTGGATGACCATCAGCGCGAATACCTTACCTATCAGTTCCAATGCCTGGATTCAGAAACGCTTTTCCTCACGATGGCAACCCATCGTGAATTTGATGACGCCGGGAAAATCTCAGTTGGAACCAGCTACATCTTCAAAGAAAGCGGCGAGCTTTTGATTCGTCGGGAGCAGCTAAACCCACATAAGCTTGAGGAAGCCAAATCGCATTTCGAGCCTAAAGACAATTACGAAAAAATCCCCGAGTTCGGCGATTACTCAAACGTAACCAAAGTCAACAGATGAGCGTGGAAAGCCTCTAGCAAATACTGAACTATTTGAATTTTCAGGAGCAGATACAGGAGGTGGAACTAGATTTAACTGCGCGAATACTCACGAGTAATGAAATGACTAATTTGACAGCATTTGATCTTGGAAACCTTATGAAGACAAATGAGAATGTAGCAGCATTTGGAACACCTGCCGACGCTGTGGCCGATGAGTTGATTATTAAGGCAGAACAGCGTTTAGGTCACCCACTGCCTGACTCCTACAAATGGTTTTTACGGAATTATGCGGGAGGAGAAGTAGGCACCGAGGAGATTTGCAGTATCTACGGCATGGACTTCGATAGTATACAGGGTGGAGATATTGTCTTCCAACATATTAACGAACTCAAAAACAAGTCGACCACCCCAGAAAAATTGGTCATCAGCAGAACGGACCTTGGCGAAGTTTTCTTCTTTGACTATAATACTTACAAAACAATGAATGCCAGATCTTCTTGAAAATACCTTCAGGAGCAGCGATCCTCTATGCAGCGAATTTTTATGAGTATCTTGTCAAAAGAATAATCGCCCACTCCTAAACGCAAAGCCAAACTGCAGCCTAATAACATCCCATCAACAATTCCGCCTCCCCCATTCATATCAAACAGATTCGCACCTTATATCATCAATTATCAAAAATTGAAGCCTGCCCCCATAACAAAAAGCCGGACATCCTCATGAAAACAGATCAATACGCCAACCTGAGCCGATTACTAGGTTGCTATTTTCATCAGGACTGGACGGAAGAGTTCTCGGACAGCAATCACGTGCTTGAAGAGATCGTAAAATGTGAACCCTTGAGCTGTTTGCGAGATAGCGTAAAAGAAATTGAGCATCTGTTAAGCCAGCCCATGACAGAAACAGACTACAGCGAAATAATGACAACCACATTGGGGTGCTATTTCGAGCCCAGCAGTAAACACACTCATTATTCGGATTGGCTATCCAAAATGGCCATTTACTTCACAAGCCAACAATAGCATCCATCTGTCCGCGAGACATCCAGCATGTGACATGACAAATCGAGGGGCAAAATCTGCCCCTCAACGTTGAAGCACGTTACTTGGGTAACGCGTAGGCAATCACGTAATCGCCACGATCCGGCGATTGGCGGGCGCCGCCGGCGGTGAGCAGGATGTATTGCTTGCCGGTTTTGGGCGACACGTAGGTCATCGGGCCGGACTGACTGCCGACTGGCAGACGGGCCTTCCAGACTTCGTTGCCGTTGCCGCTGTCGAAGGCACGCAGGTAGAAGTCCTGGGTACCGGCGAAGAACAGCAAGCCCGACTGGGTAGACAACGAAGCGCCCAGCGTCGGCATGCCAATCGGAATCGGCAGGCCCATGCGGATGCCCATCGGACCTGTGTCTTTCACGGTGCCGACCGGAACCTGCCACATCAGCTTTTTGGTTTTCAGGTCAATCGCCGACATGGTGCCGAACGGCGGTGCCTGGCACGGTATGCCGACGGCAGACAGGAAGCGCTGGCGCATGGCACCAAACGGCGTGCCGGTTTGCGGCACGACGCCCATCTCGATACCACTGGCACCGGCGGCGATCTTGTCGCGCGGGATCATGTAGTTGGCCAGGCCCAGGCGCATGTCATTGACGAACATATAGTTGTTGGTCGGGTCGACCGAGACGCTGCCCCAGTTCATGCCGCCCAGCGAGCCGGGGAACTGCAACGCAGGGGCCAGGCCTGGCGGTGTGTAAACGCCCTCGTGACGCATGCCTTTGAAAGCGATGCGGCACATCAGCTGGTCGAACGCCGTAGCACCCCACATGTCCGACTCTTTGAGGGTCTGGTTGCCAATCGACGGCATGTCCACCGAGAACGGCTGGGTCGGCGAATAGCGCTCGCCCGGCACATTGCCCTGCGGCACAGGGCGTTCTTCGACACGCGAAATCGGCACGCCGGTTTCGCGGTTGAGCAGAAAAATCTCGCCCTGCTTGGTGACTTGCGCCAATGCCGGCTGCGTACCGCCCTTGCCGTCCGGGATGTCATACAGCAACGGCTGCGCCGGAATGTCGAAGTCCCATAGATCATGGTGGGTCATCTGGAAGTTCCAGCGCACCTGACCGGTCTTTACGTCCACCGCAACGACTGATGAGGACCATTTGTCGTCCTGCTCGGTACGCGTCCCGCCGAAGAAGTCGGGTGTAGCGTTACCGGTCGGCAGGTAGATCAGGCCGAGCTTGTCATCGTAGGACATGGCCGACCAGACGTTCGGCGTGCCACGCGTATAGGTTTCGCCTGCTGGCGGACGCTTGTTGGTATTCGGGTTACCCGGATCCCATGCCCAGACCAGCTCGCCGCTGTGTACGTCGAAAGCACGCACCACGCCTGGAGGTTCGCCGGTGGAGAAGTTGTCGGCAACCCGACCGCCCACCACAACCACATTGCCCGCCACCAGCGGCGTCGAGGTCTGCTGGTAGTAGCCTTCCTTGACTTCGCCCATGTCGGTTTTCAGATCGACTACGCCTTGATTACCAAAGTCCTTGCAGGTCTCGCCGGTCCTGGCATCGAGTGCGATCAGGCGAGCGTCGCCAGTCGGCAGAAACACGCGTGTGGCGCACGCGGCGGCTGGCTGGGCAGGTGCGTCGGGTGCAGCTGCGGGTGCGGGGAAGTAGCCCAGGCCTCGGCAGCGCTGCCAGTTGGGCGCACTGCCCTGCGGGTCGAACTTCCAGCGCTGAGTGCCGGTGTCAGCATCCAGTGCGAATACTTTGCCGTAGGCGGTGCAGGTGTACACCGTGTCGCCGATCTGCAGCGGGGTGTTCTGGTCTTCTGCACCGGCACCTGTGCTCTGCGGAATGTCGCCGGTGTGGAAGGTCCAGGCAACCTGCAGCTTGTCGACGTTGCTCTTGTTGATCTGATCCAGAGCAGCGAACCGGTTACCTGCCGGGGTATTGCCCCAGTGTGCCCAGTCCTTCTGCTCGGCACCCGGTGCCACCGGGACAATAGCCGGCACGCTGCTGGCGCTGACCACATGGCTCGGAACGAACATGTAGCCGATGGTCGCCACAACACCGATGGCCAACAGACCGGCCAGACCATAGGCACCGCGGCCTGCCTGAGCACCCGAAGCGCGAACCAGTGTCGGGTAGATCAGCGCAATCACCAGGCCGATCACGGCAAAGGTCAATAGGCGGGACACCAGCGGCCAATAGTGCAGGCCTGCATCCCAGATAGCCCAGACGGCGGTCAGTATCAGGGCGATGCCATACAACCCGGCACCTTTGGGTTTGCGCACGGCGATCAGCGCACCACTGACCAGCATCGCCAGTCCCATCAGCAGGAAGAACCAGCTGCCGCCCAATGTCACCAGATAGCCGCCGCCACCTGCCAGACCGAGCCCGATCAGGGCGATCAGTACTCCCAGCCCAAGCAGCAGCAACCTGCCGCCAGTTCCTGTGTCTTGCTTGTTCGTCATTTTTCAAACCTGTCGGATTTTTACAGCCGAACAGAATGTACCAAACGGTTCATAATGACAAATTGTCGCAGGCTGCCAAGCTTCTGGAACAGGCTTTTGCGGGCGATCAGCGCACAGTTTTTGCGTTTATGCGCACGCCTGTAGCGCCATGCCGTCCCGACCGATCAATACATGGCCCGGCAGTCCTGGCGGCAGCCCCATCAACCACGCATCCAGCGTGTGGCCGATGTGCGTCAATACCGCCTTGCCCGGTCGCAACTGGTCGATGGTTTGCAGCGCCAGGGTCAGGTCATTGTGATTGCGTGGCGGCTGAGGCTGTGGGGGCATGGAACAATCGAGAATCAACACATCCAGCGGTTGGCGTTGCAAAAACTCGCAGGTCGCGTCGGGCAAGCCGACTGTGTCGGTCAGGTAGGCAAAACGTTGCCCATCGCCTTCAAACATGTACCCGAACGTGGGCTTGGAGTGCGTCAGCGGCAACGCCGTGACCTGCAGTGCGCCCAGTGCCCGGGTTTCGAAGGCTGCAAACGGCTGGCTGAAATCGAGAATGCCGGGGTGCTTGTAGAGGTCGGCCAGGCCTTCCGGGTCCGCCGGGCCGTGGACCGGAATCACCAGCCCCTGGCCCCAGCGCAGATGCAGCAGGCCCTGGGCATGGTCGGCATGGTAATGCGTCTGCAGGATGCCACTCAGGCTGCGCGGCGGGAAACGTTCGGTAAGGTCGGTCAGGCCGCTGTCGATCAACCAGCGCTGATCGGCGCATTCAATCAGCGCACTGCACGGCAAGCGTCGCAGGTCCTGATTCGCCCGCGCCGCCGAGCAGGCCGGGCACTGGCAACCGTAGACGGGCACCTGTCGTGCGTCACCGGTGCCCAGCAGGGTCAGGCGCATGCGTCACGCCGCTCCATCAGGCCGATAAGCGTGGCGACGGTCTGTTGCAGATCACCCGAATTATCCAGCGGGAAGACCTGCGGATTGTTCGCCAGTAAATCCCCGGCAAAGCGCGAGTTGCGCGCTAGGCGCTCCTCGATTTCCGCAAGGGTTTCCCTGTTGCGCGCCAACAGCCGTTGGCGCAGCACGTCCTGATTGACGGTCAGCAGCACCGCCAGCAGCGTCGGGTAACGCAACTGCGCTTTCTGCAGATGCGCCCGGGAGCCGTTGATCAACACGTCGTGGCCCTCCAGCAGCCACTGATCGATCTCGATGGGGATGCCGTAGTGCAAGCCATTGGCCTGCCAGCTCAAGGCAAACGCGCCACGCTCGCGCATCTGCTCGAACTGTTCGACCGTCACCGCCTGTGCCGCCTCGCCCACCGCTTCGGCAGAACGGGTGATCACCCGCCGTACAACCCGGCAGTTGCGTTGCGCCAGCGTTTCACGGGCTGCATCCAGCAGGCTGTCCTTGCCTGAACCGGACGGCCCGATGAGATAGATCAACCTGCCAACCATCAAAACACCCTCTTGCCTTGTCGCCAGACCTTGTCGATAACCGGCAGGCCTGCATGATTGCGCGCCTGAATCAGATCAGCGCGCAGACCGATGCGAATCTCGCCCCGATCCGCCAACCCTGCCGCAACGGCGGGCGTGCGGCTGACCATATTGATCGCGTGCGGCAGCTCGCAGTCGTTGTCCTGTTCGGCCAGCATGAACGCGGCCTGCAACAGGCTGGCTGGGTAGTAATCGCTGGACAGAATGTCCAGCAGCCCGTGTCGGGCCAGCGATGCTGCCGCCACGTTACCGGAGTGCGAGCCGCCGCGCACGATGTTCGGTGCGCCCATCAGCACACTCATGCCCAGTTGCCGACAGCCACGGGCCGCTTCGAGTGTGGTCGGGAATTCGGCGATGTTCATGCCGAAACCTGCCGATTCCTCGACATGCGTCATGGTTGCGTCGTCGTGGCTCGCAATCGACAGGCCGCGCGCCAGGCACAGTTCGACAATCGCGCGCCGGTAGCGGTCGGCATACTCGGTGGAATTGGCCACCTGTTCGACGATAAAGCGGTCCATTTCCTCATGACTCATGTGGTACTTGCCCATGTAGTACTCGCGGTACTTGGACTCCAGGGCAAATTGGCGCTGGCCGGGCGCGTGGTCCATCACCGAAACCAGTTGCACCAGTGGCTGGTCCACCAGGTCACGAAACACGCTCAGGGTATCCGGATGACTGACCTCACAACGCAGATGCAAAAGGTGCTCGGCGCGGGTCAGGCCCGCTGCGTTGGCGTCGGCAATCGCCTGAAGCATTGCGGGCAGTTGCTGCATGCGCTTGCCTTTGGGGTTGATGTCGCCAATCGACAGTGCATCGAACACCGTGGTAATCCCGGCCGCGACAATTTGCGCATCATGGCTGATCACCGCCGACATCGACGGCCAGTCGACACCCGGCCGCGGCGACAGGTGCTTCTCCAGATTGTCGGTGTGCAACTCCACCAGGCCCGGCAGCAGGTAATCGCCCTGCATGTCCTGAGCCTGTCTCAGTTGGCTGCGCCCGCTCTGAACCTCGGCAATCAGGCCGTCGCGGACCACAACTGTGCCGACGAACACCTGCTCGGCAGTCACCACACGGGCGTTACTAAAGATCTGTTCGTTCAGCATTGCAGCAACTCCTTGGCGGTGAGGTCCACCGGGCTCATGTCGAGTTGACGATTGGCGACTGCCTCGCGGGCGTCGCGGTCATGAAAAATACCGATCAGTGCGGCACCGGCCTGTTTGGCCTCGTCGACCAGCTCCAGCACCACCTGACGGTTGGCGTCGTCCAGCGAAGCCGTCGGTTCGTCGAGCAATAAAACCGGCCACGGCACCATGAATGCCCGGGCGATGTTGATACGCTGCTGTTCACCACCGGAAAAGGTGCTGGGAGCCAGTGGCCAAAGGCGCTGGGGAATGTTCAGCCGGTTCAGCAGCAGTTGCGCGCGCTCCTGAGCCTGTTCGCGCGACCATCCGCGTGCGAGTGCCGGCTCCATCACTACATCCAGGCTGGAGACACGCGGAATGACGCGCAAGAACTGGCTGACATAGCCGAGCGTTTTGCGCCGCACCTCAAGCACCTGGCGCGGGGTTGCCCCGACCAGTTCGGTCCACTCGCCTTCGTGCTGTACGCGGATGCTGCCAGCGGCAGGCAGGTAGTTGCCGTACAAAGTGCGCAACAATGTGCTTTTGCCCGCGCCGGACTGCCCGCTGAGCACCAGGCATTCGCCAGCGCGCACCGAGAAACTGAGCCCGTGCAGCACATTGAGGACCACGCCGTTGTGCTGGTGCAGGGTGAAGGTTTTCGACAGGTCACGGACCTCGATCAAGGTTGTCATCGGGCTCACCTCTTCTGTACAGGCTGTTCGGACAGTGCGGCTCATGGCTGCAATACCGAGGACACCAGCAGTTGTGAATACGGATGCTGCGGGTCATCGAGAATCTGATCGGTCAGGCCGCTTTCGACCACTTCCGAGCGACGCATGACCATCAGCCGATCAGCCAGCAACCGTGCGACCGCCAGGTCGTGAGTGACGATGACCACGGCCAGGTCCAGCTCTCGAACCAGACCACGCAACATGTCGAGCAACCGCGCCTGCACCGACACATCCAGCCCGCCGGTGGGTTCGTCCATGAACACCAGTCTGGGACTGGACACCAGGTTGCGGGCGATTTGCAGGCGTTGCTGCATGCCGCCGGAAAATGTGCGCGGCAGATCATCAATGCGCAGCGGGTCGATCTCGACCTGGCTCAGCCAATCCACCGCTGCACTGCGCAATTGCTGATAATTGCGCACGCCCTGGGCCATCAGGCGCTCGCCGATATTGGCTCCGGCAGAGACGCCCATGCGCAAACCGTCACGCGGGTTCTGCTCGACAAAGCCCCACTCGGTACGTAACAAGGTGCGACGTTGCGCCTCACTGGAACTGTACAAATCAAACCAGTTGCCATCCTTGCTTCGATAATCGATGTTGCCGCGATCCGGCGGGCAGCGCCCGCTCAACAGCGACAGCAGCGTGGACTTCCCTGAGCCGGACTCGCCAACGATGCCCAGCACTTCGCCGGGGTACAGATCGAAACTGACGTCCTGACAGCCTTTCTGCACACCGTACAGGCGAGTCAGGCCGCGTACCTTGAGCAGCGGCTGCACAGCGTCAGGAAGGCGCCCGCCCGCTGCGTCCAACGAACGTGCACTGATCATCGGTCGTTCTCCTGCTGTTTGACGCGCTGGGCGCAGTAATCGGTGTCGGAGCAGACAAAGCTCTGCGTCCCGGCATCGTCGAGAATCAGCTCGTCGAGAAAGGACTCATGGCTGCCGCAGATTGCACAGGACTGCTCCCAGCGCTGCACTTCAAACGGGTGATCTTCAAAGTCCAGACTTACCACCCGGGTAAACGGCGGTACGGCATACAGACGCTTTTCCCGTCCCGCACCAAACAGCATCAGCGCAGGGCTCATGTGCAGCTTGGGGTTGTCGAATTTAGGGATCGGCGACGGGTCCATCACGTAACGCTCATCGACCATGACCGGGTAGGCGTAACTGGTAGCGATGTGGCCGAAGGTAGCGATGTCTTCGTAGAGCTTGACGTGCATGACACCGTAATCATCCAGCGCGTGCATGGTGCGGGTCTCGGTTTCCGAGGGCTCGATGAAACGCAGCGGCTCGGGAATCGGCACCTGATAGACCATGATCTGATCGGCGTGCAACGGTGTTTCCGGAATGCGGTGACGGGTCTGGATGACAGTCGCCTCGGGGGTGCGCTCGGTGGTGGCGATACCGGCCGTACGGGCAAAGAAACGCTTGATCGAGACTGCGTTGGTGGTGTCGTCAGCGCCCTGGTCGATGACCTTGAGCACATCATCGGCGCCCAGGATCGCAGCGGTCAGCTGCATCCCGCCGGTGCCCCAACCATAAGGCAGCGGCATCTCGCGCCCGCCGAACGGTACCTGATAACCGGGAATCGCTACCGCCTTGAGCAAGGCACGGCGAATCATGCGTTTGGTCTGCTCGTCCAGATACGCGAAGTTGTAGGCGTCATCCCGTGCGGGCCTTTGCTCTGCGGTGTTCATCGGTGCATTAGTCATTGGTCGCTCTCCGGTTGCGGTGCGGACTTGCGCAGCTTGCGGATCAACTCCAGCTCGGACTGGAAGTCCACGTAATGCGGCAGCTTGAGGTGCGAGACAAAACCGGCCGCCTCGACGTTGTCGCAATGCGCCAGCACGAACTCTTCCTGCTGGGCCGGCGAGCGGACTTCTTCGTTGAATTCCCCGGCGCGCAACGAGCGGTCCACCAGTGCCATGCCCATTGCCTTGCGCTCTGCGTTGCCGAATGCCAGGCCGTAGCCACGGGTGAACTGCGCAGGTTCGCTGGCCGAGCCGACGAACTGGTTGACCATCTCGCATTCAGTCACTTCGATGTCGCCGATTACAATCGGAAAACCCAGTTCTTCAGGCTCTATCCAGACCTCTACCTCGCCGATGCGGATTTCCCCGGCGAACGGATGGTTGCGGCCGTAACCACGTTGGGTCGAATAACCCAGCGCCAGCAGGAAACCCTCATCGCCACGGGCCAGCGCCTGCAAACGCTGGGCACGACTGGACGGATACTCGAGCGGTTCGCGGGTGATGTCCGCAACGCTCTTGCCATCGTCCACTTCAGGTTTGATCAACCCTTCTTTGGCCAGCAACCCCAGCACTCGCGGGCAGGGTTGCAGCGTTGCATCCGGCGCCACGTCCGGGCCAGGGTGCTCGCCTTCGGCCAGCAAGGTGAAATCCAGCAGGCGGTGGGTGTAGTCAAAGGTCGGGCCCAGCAATTGCCCGCCGGGGACGTCCTTGAACGTGGCAGACAAGCGCCGGTTCAGCTGCATGTTCGAGGTGTCGATGGGCACGCTGACGCAAAAACGCGTCAGCGTCGTGCGGTAGGCGCGCAGCAGGAAGATCGCTTCGATCAAATCCCCCGCCGATTGCTTGATCGCCAGTGCGGCCAGCTGCGGGTCGTACAGCGAACCCTCGCTCATGACTCGCGCAACCGCCAGTGGCAACTGCTGGCGGATCTGCTCGACATCGAGCTCGGCAATGCTTGTATCGCCACGGCGCTTGTTGGCCAGCAGGCGGTGGGCGTTATCGATGGCCTGTTCGCCACCCTTCACGGCGACGTACATCAGGCACACTCCTGCACGCGGGTGCTGCGTGGCAAGCCGAGCATCTGGTTGCCCGACACAAAGAACACGTCCAGCCCGCAGGGGAAGACATTCCGTGCTTCACGCTCGGTCCAGAACGCTTCGTCCAGCGGCAAGGCCACAGAATTTTGCTGCTCGATGCCGGGACCGCTCCAGGCAAGGGTCTGTCCGCCTTGCAGGCCTGGCAACTGAATCAGCAAGGTGCAGGACTGATCAGGGTAACGGTCGTTGCCGGTATCGAAACCGTGCAGGTCCCCGACAGTCGACGCATCGAGCAACGCGAAACGAGCAGCACTCCGGTCAGTGACAATCGGGCTGCCGCAATGAAAGGCAATGTTCGCGCGAATCGCCGGGGTATCAAACTCAGGGGCAAGCCAGAGTGGAGTGTCCAGGTCCAGCAGCGCCAGGCACAAGGCATGAGTGGCACTGTCCAGGCCCTGCAAGGCAGGCGGCTGATGTCTGGTGGGCAGGGTCTGGATCATACCCGGACCGGACAAAGCCTTGAGTGCTATGCGAAAACTGCGCTGGGCATCCAGCACCGGATCGGTGAAGGCAGGTTGCAGAAGGACGGCATTCATCAGTCTTCTCCTCGGACCAGGGTAAAGAATTCTACTTTGGTTGCAGCGGCTTCTGCGTCCTTGCGTGCCCGACGCTCGGCTTGCGCACGCGCCAGGGGCTCGATCAGTTCGGACAGCCACCAGGCCTGTTGCGCGCCTTGCAAATGGGCATCGGCCAGCGCCGCCAGTTCGGCATGGCGCTTGTCGCGTCCGGCCAGGTAGCTGTAACCCGTGCGCCCATCGGCCAGACGGACCACGCAGCGGGTAACGCTCATCTCGCCAAGATTGAACGCCGAACCGGTGCCGCCCATGCGACCACGCACCAGGGTCATGCCGATTTCCGGGGCGCGGATCATCTGGTAATCGGTGTCGCGCAACGCCGCCTCGTGACGCTGCAACTGTTCGCGGCTCGGCTCATCGACAAGGGCGCGCGCCAGTACGCCCATCCAGTGCTGCCGTGCGGCCGTTTCAGGGGTTGCTTGCATGGAACACCTCGATGTCAGTCAGTCGTTGGGGTGACGGCGATCTGGTTGAACGCCACCTGATACTGGAAGCGGTCGCAGCGGCTGGCCGAGCGGGAAAGCTCCACCGGTCGCCCCGATCGGTCACACGAAACCGTCAACACCGTCAGCGCCGGCATGTGCCGGGGCATCAGCAGCAGCCCGGCCTCTTCACGGGACGGCAGGCGTGCTCCGATCAGGCTCTGCGCGCGGCTCAGCGGCAACTCGCGCTCAGCCAAGTACTGGCGAACCGAGCCACCCTGATAGTCAGCCAGCACATCGCTGTAGCGGGCGCTGTAGCGATGGCAGATCAGGCTCACAGGCTGGCCATCCAGCTTGCGTAACGTCTGCATTTCGATCAGCGGCGCATGCTCGGCCAGCCCCAGATGCAGCGCATCTTCGTGACTGGCGAGGCATTCGCGGCGCAACAGCAGAATCGCTTCCACGCCGATGCCTTGTGCCGACAGCGACTGGCTGTAGGCGCTGTCGGCCTGCATCGGGTAGATCAACGGACGTTCCAGCACTTGCGTGCCCTTGCCCTGGCGTCGCAACACACTGCCCTCACGGACCAGTTCATCGACCGCTCGGCGGATCGTATGGCGGTTGACACAGAAGCGTTCGGCCAACTGAAACTCGGCAGGCAGATAATCGCCGGGCCGATACGAGACCAGCTCATCGCGCAGGGTTTCAGCCAGTTCGAGGTACATCGGCTCAGCTTGTCTAGACAACTGCATGATTAAAAAAAGTGTTCATTGAACACCCCTCTTCCGTCAGATGAATTGCTTGCGCAGGCGCTGCGACATGATGTCGATGACGCTTACCACAACGATGATCACCAGCAGCACAGCGCTGGTCTGGACGAACGCAAAGGCCCGGATATTCTCCCAGAGAATGACCCCGATGCCGCCTGCACCGACCATGCCCACTACGGTCGCCGAGCGCACATTGGATTCGAACCGGTATAAAGCATAGGAGATCCATAGCGGCATAACCTGAGGAATTACACCGTAGATGACTTCCTGTAAAGCACTGGCACCGGTCGCACGTACCCCTTCGACAGGACCAGGCTCTATGGCCTCGACGGCTTCGGCGAACAGCTTGGCGAGCACACCGGTGGTACTGATCCAGAGCGCCAGCACCCCGGCAAACGGCCCCAGCCCGACCGCGACCACAAACAACATCGCAAAAACCATCTCATTGATCGAGCGAAAGGCGTCCATGCAGCGCCGCAATGGCAGGTGAATCCACCACGGCGTGATGTTCTCGGCGCAAAGAACGCCCAGCGGTATCGAACAGACAATCGCCAGCGCCGTACCCCACAGGGCAATCTGGATGGTCACCAGCATTTCCTTGAGGTAGCTGCGCCACTCACGGAAGTCCGGCGGGAAGAAATCGGCGGCGAAGGTCGCCATGTTCGACGAGTCCCGAACCAGCGTCATCGGGTTCATTTCCGCGCCCTGCCAGGCCCAGGCCAGTGCCGCAAGCAACACCCCCCAACCCAGGTAACGGGACCAGTTGGGCTTGCCCGCAGCCTGGGCATAGGCAACTTGAGTGGTCATGGCGAACTCCTGATAGTGATCGATTGGCTCAACCTGCAGAGCTGTCTGCCGTTTTCTGGTTCAGCTCGGTGATGCGCTCCTGCAACTTGTTCAGGCTGGCGTCGATGTCCTTGAGGCGGGTCGCTTTCTCCTGAGCATCCAGCGTGGTGCTGGCGGCCACCTCAGTACGCTGTTTGAACAGCTCAAGCTGGCGAATAGGCAACAACTGGTCGTCGCTGGACTTGAGGAACTTGCCCATCTGCATGTTCTTCAGGACGGTTTTCTCTTCAGCGGTATTGCCATAATCGGTGAAGAAATCACGGATCTTCGCCTTGTTTTCGTCCGACAGCGCCTTGCTCCAGACAATCGGGTCGGCTGGAATCAGCGGCGACTTCCAGATCACCTTCAACTGCTCGACCTTGTCCGGTTGAGTCACGGCCAGGCGGTCCCAGCTTTCGGTATTGAAGGTCGCGACATCCAGCTGACCTTTGGCAACACTCAGGGCATTGACCTCATGGCTGGAGTTCAAGGTGCGCTTGAAGGCGGTGGAGGCATCCACGTGGTTTTTGGCAAATACGTAATAGCCAGGCACCAGATAACCCGATGTGGAGTTCGGGTCACCGTTGCCGAAGGTCAGACTCTTGGCGTTCTTGAGCATGTCTTCGACGGAGTTGATCGGGCTGTCCTTGCGCACGATCAACAGGCTCCAGTAGCCCGCATCGCCGTTGGCGGCAGACGTCTGGGCAAAGATCTCGCCATTGGAGCGGTCTACCGCTTCCATCGCGGCCTTGTTGCCCAGCCAGGCCACATCGACCTTGTTGAAGCGCATGCCCTGAATCAGACCGGCGTAGTCCGAGGCAAAGGTGGCATTGACCTTCAGACCGGTTTTGCGGCTCATGTCATCGAGAAACGGCTGCCAGATACTTTTCAGGTTCTGCGATGACTCGGTGGACATGATGCCGAAATTGATGGCTTTTTCTTCTGCAGCCTGGACCGTGCCCAACGCGCAGGCGGTCAGCAAGGCGGCAGAGGCGAGAAGACGACCGATACGCTTGAACATGCAGGCTCTCCTGATAAATAGGGTGATGTTGAAAAGCTTCAGACTTTGGCCAGTTCCAGACGCGGCTTCTGCCGAACGCGACGGCTTCGTTCGGTGATCATCAGGCTCGCGTCCGCGTCTGCACCGTAGAGGTCATTGAGGAACTGTTTGCTGAGATCCTGCGCCAGGCCATCAAAATGGATCCGCCCGCCCTTGAGGGCCACGGCACGCGGGCAATAGCGCACCGCGTAATCCACCTGATGCAGGGTGACGACGACGGTCTTGCCATCGCTGCGATTGATGTCGGCAAGAATTTCCATGACCCTGCGGGCCGATTCGGGGTCCAGCGAGGCAATCGGTTCGTCAGCAAGGATCACTTCGGCGCGCTGGGTCAAGGCACGAGCAATCGCCACTCGTTGCTGCTGGCCGCCAGACAGGGTCGAAGCCCGCTGGGTGGCAAGATCTGCCAGCCCTACCCTGTCCAGCGCGGCCATCGCACGCTGTTTTTCCTCGCGATTGAACAGCGCCAGACTGCCGCGCCAGCGCGGCATGCGTCCCAGACAACCGAGCAAAACGTTGTCCAGCACACTGAGGCGATTGACCAGATTGAATTGCTGGAAGATATAGCCGATATCGGCGCGCAGGCGTCGCACCTGACTGTTAAGACGACCGGACGACTGAACCTCGCGCCCCAGCACCTGAACCTGACCGCCATTGCTGCGATCACAGCACGCCAGGCCGGCAAGATGGCGCAGCAAGGTTGACTTGCCAGAGCCGGAAGCGCCAATCAGCGCAACCATCTCACCAGGTTGTATAGACAATGCAAGGTCAACCAACGCACTTTTGTGCGAGAAGGTCTTGTTCAGGCCCTGTACATGAATGGCATCGTTCATGAGGCTTCTCGGTCTGCGCACGACCCAGGACAGGTCGTATTCGGTTGTCAACCAAACTGAACCTGTGTTGTTGCAGCCTCATGAACCGTGAGTGACTAGCTGATAACAGTTTGTCGCAAAAGGTGTTGCAGCGTCACGAAATGCATTACCACGCGGAGCGTGGTAATGATCATCATCGTGGTTTGAGCCTATTTACAGGCCCATCGGGACCTGTACATCACGATGAGCCCTCCGCTTGGTACAGACAGCTGCCGGATCAGATCCGGAAGCTGCCGACCAGTTGCTGCAAGCGGGCAGCCTGCTCTTCCAGCGAGTTGCAGGCGTCCAGGGTCTGGCGCAGATTGTCGACGCCCAGCTGGTTGAGGGTGTTGATATGAGTGATGTCGACATTGATCGACTCCACCACCGAGGTCTGCTCCTCCGTTGCTGCGGCCACCGACTGGTTCATGCCGTTGATCTCTTCGATGCGTCGGGTCACGCTGCCCAGGCGCTCGCCAGCGAGGTTGGCGATGCCTACGCTGTCCTCGCTCTGACGCTGGCTTTCAGTCATGTTGACCACTGCCTCACGAGCGCCGACCTGCAGCTCTTCAATCATCTTCTGCACTTGTTGCGCCGAATCCTGAGTGCGGTGCGCAAGGTTACGCACCTCGTCAGCCACCACGGCAAACCCGCGCCCGGCTTCACCGGCACGCGCCGCCTCGATGGCCGCGTTGAGCGCCAGCAGGTTGGTCTGCTGGGAAATGCTGGTGATCACTTCGAGAATCTGCCCGATGTTGGCGGTCTTGCCATTCAGGCTTTCGATGTTCACGCACGACTCGCTGATCTTGCCGGACAGCTCGTTCATGGCCTTGATGGTCTGCTGCACAACGTTCTGGCCGTCGCTGGCCAGGCCGCTCGCATCGCTCGACTGCTGCGAGGTGCGCGAAGCATTCTGGGCGATTTCCTGGGCGGCGGCACCCAATTCGTTGATCGCCGCTGCCACGCTTTCAGTGCGGTTGGCCTGCTGGTCGGAGTTGTCCATCGACGCGTTGGAGACCTTGACCACTTGTGTGGCCACCGCCCCCAGTTGCGCGGCAGTCGAGGCCACTTTGCGGATCGAGGTATGGATACGTTCGACAAAATGGTTGAACGACTGCGCCAGGGCACCGAATTCGTCCTGCGATGTGATGGCCAGACGCTTGGTCAGATCGCCCTCGCCGTCAGCGATATCTCGCATCGCGCGGCCCATCTGATGCAAGGGTTGCATCAACACCCGGATCAACAAGCCCAGCAGCAGGATGATCACCATCACCACAACCACCATCGCGGTGATGGCCGAGGTACGGAACTCGGTCAACATGGCGTAGGCGGAATCCTGTTCCAGTACCAGTGCCACGTACCAGTTGGCCGTCGAGACACCTTGAACGGGCGTGAAGGAAATGATCTCCGGCTTTTTACCGGAGTCGATTTCACTCACCCCGGCAGCAATTTTCGGAGTGTTGGTCGGGTAGGCTTCACTGATGTTCTTGAGCACCAGTTTGCTGTCCGGGTGCACCAGAATCTTGCCGTCGGCACTGACCAGAAACGCATAACCATGGCCATCAAAGTTCAGCGAGTTGATGATCTTGGTGACGTTGTCCAGAGCGATATCAGCACCGGCCACGCCCACGAACTGATTCTGAAACTTGACCGGTGTGGCCATGGTCATGACCAGCTTGCCGGAAGATGCCGCGATGTAGGGTTCGGTCACAATGGTGCCGGGCGCATTCTGTGCCGCCTTGTACCAGCCACGTGCACGCGGATCGTAGTCAGCGGGGCGATTGGCCGACGGCACCGAGAACATCACGCCATCGGTGCTGCCAAAGTAACTCAACTGAAAACTTTCGCTGTAGGCAGGCAGGCCGATGGCGCGCTGCAACTGTGGCAGCTCCTTGCCATCCGCGGCGACTTGCTGCGACATCGATTGCAGTAATTGCATGCGGCTTTCCAGCCAGGTCTGGATGTTCTGCGTGGTGAGCGTACCCAGTTGTTGCAACTCGGACCTGACGCTGGATTTGAGCGACTGACGTTGTCGATAGTCATTGATGACAATGAACACACTGAACGCGACAACCACAATCAATGCGGCGGCGAGAAGAATTTTCTTGCTGAAACCCAGACTTTTCATAGCGGTTACTTCCACGGCAAAAACCAATAAGGACGATCTCTGAATCGCCAATCAAACTTCCAACTGTGCCGTCCTTTTCACGTAACAACCTACAGGCCGTTCAGCAACCGGAGTCGGTACACCAGCGCCTGCCATGTCGATCATCAGGCAGGTTCAGGTACCGAAACCTTACAGAGACGCTTGTATCGCCATATCGGCCGAGATGGACGAGTCCTTGATTATTTTTTCGAAGCGTGCTGAGACCTGTCTCCCACAATCGGCGGTGAAACGTGCAGAGCCGGAAAAACTGGCTATGGTTGAATCATCCTCGCCGTGCAGAGGATGGTCTTGCCATGCTGAGTATCGAAAAACTTTCTGACGATTTGCACAGTCTCCCGAGCATTCCCAAGGTGGCTCAGGATCTGATGCTGCAATTTGACAACCCGTCCTCGAACCTGGAAAGCATTGCGCGAAACATCGAGAAAGACCCGGTGATTGCTGCCAAGGTGCTGCGCCTTGCCAACTCGGCGCGGTTTCGCGGCTCGCGAGAATCCTCCAGTATCGAAGACGCGGCCATGCGCCTGGGTTTCAACACCCTGCGCACCCTGGTAATGGCCTCGGCAGTGACCGGCGCGTTCAAAGCCGGGCCAAGTTTTGACCTCAAAGGGTTCTGGCTCAAAAGCTTTCAGGTGGCAGGGATCTGCCGGATGCTGGCGAAACAGACGGGTGTCGACCCAGAAATCGCCTTTACCTGCGGGGTCATGCATAACATCGGCGAACTGCTGATCCAGACCGGCGCGCCCGACGTTGCAGAGCGCTTGAACAACGCAGCCAAGGCCGGTACACCGGGGCGTGCAGCCAACGAAACCCTGCAACTGGGTTTCAGCTACCCGGAAGTAGGCGCAGAACTGGCCAGTCGCTGGCATCTGCCAGAGCTGATCAAACAGGCTATCGCCTATCAGGCAACACCGCTGAAGGCTCCGGCCGACGCACCGCTGCCAAAGATCGTTGCTCAGGCCATCACCATCTCCGATGCACTGGAAGCCCACGGCGGCGCAACTGTGCAAGCGCAGCAGGCCTGCGGCGGGCCATTGATGGAAGGAGTCGATCTGGACGCACTGTTTGCCGGGCTGCCAGCGGTGCTTGAAGCCGACAAGGCGTTCTCCGACCTGTTGAGCTAAGCCGGCCACTCTCCACGGCTGCAAGAGCGGCCATGGCGTGAGTGCTTCACCCCATGGTCCTCCTCATTTATCTGTATATCCATACAGATAAAACTTGCCCGTAGCGTATTCAACGTTCATCCTTGCAGCCCTTGCACCGGTAATCGACGACGGTAGTCATGCGGCTGTTTCTTTGCGAAAAACCCTCTCAGGCCAAAGACATTGCGGCTGCGCTCGGCGCGACCCGGCGTGGCGACGGCTGCTGGGTGGGTGCCAATGCCACCGTAACCTGGTGCATCGGCCACTTGCTGGAAACCGCCCCGCCCGACGCCTACGATGCGCGTTACAAACGCTGGGTGCTGGAAGACCTGCCCATCATTCCGGAAAAGTGGAAGATGCTCGTCAAGCCGAGAACTGCCAGCCAGTTCAAGGCAGTCAAGCGATTGCTGGGCGAAGCTCAAGAGTTGGTGATAGCCACCGATGCCGACCGCGAAGGCGAGATGATCGCCCGCGAACTGGTCGAACACTGTCGCTATCGCGGGCCGATTCAGCGTTTGTGGCTGTCGGCACTCGATGACGCCTCCATCCGCAAGGCGCTGGCAGCGCTCAAACCCGGTGCCGATACGTTCAGCCTGTATCACTCGGCACTGGGTCGATCCCGTGCCGACTGGCTGATCGGCATGAACATGAGCCGCCTGTTCACCCTGCTGGGTCGCCAGTCGGGTTATCAGGGCGTATTGCCAGTCGGGCGGGTACAAACCCCGACCCTGCGGCTGGTGGTGGACCGTGATCGCAGCATCGCCAACTTCGTACCGGCACCCTACTGGGCCATTGACGTCAGGCTGCTGCACGACAACCAGGCTTTTATCGCCCAATGGCGCGCACCGTCCGACGCCTGCGACGATCAGGACCGCTGCCTGAATCAGCCGCTGGCGCAACAGGCTGCCGAAGCGATGCGCAGTGCGGCCAGCGCACGGCTGGTCAAGCTGCGCACCGAGCGGATTCGCGAAGTTGCCCCGCTGCCTTTCGATCTGGGCACCCTGCAGGAAATCTGCTCGAAAAAGCTCGGGCTTGGGGCGCAGGAAACCCTTGATATAGCTCAGTCGCTGTATGAAACACACAAGGTCATCACGTACCCGCGCAGCGATTGCGGTTACCTGCCGAACAGTCAGCATGGCGAAGCCGCGGGTATCATCGCAGTGCTGTGCAAGGCAGACCCGACGCTGGCCAGCCTGTCGCCACACCTTGACCCGCAACGCCGATCGCGGGCCTGGAATGACGGCAAAGTGACTGCCCACCACGGCATCATTCCCACTGCTGCCGTGCGCGGCGTCGAGCGTCTGACCGGCAAGCCGCGAGCGGTGTACACCCTGATCAGAGCGCGCTATCTGGCGCAGTTCCTGCCCAGCCACGAATATGACCGTACCCAGGCCGACTTCGACTGCGCAGGCCATGCGCTGCGGGCGGTCGGCAAACAAATTGTCGAGCCAGGCTGGAAACGTGCCATGCCCGAGGCACTGGCACCGGCCAAGGGTCGCGAAGCACCTGCGCCGCAGCCGTTGCCGGCATTGTTTCAAGGCTGCGAGTGCACCGTCGCTGAGGTCATCCTCAAGGACCTCTGGACCCAACCGCCCAAACCTTTTACCGAAGGCGATCTGATCAAGGCCATGAAAAACGTCGCCAAACTGGTGGAAGACCCGCTGCTCAAGCAAAAGCTCAAGGACACGACCGGCATCGGTACCGAAGCCACCCGCGCCGGGATCATTCAGGGCCTGCTGGACCGTGGCTATCTGACCAAACAGGGCAAGGCCCTGTGCGCAGCGCCCGCAGCATTCAGCCTGATCGACGCCGTCCCCCGCGCCATCGCCGACCCAGGCACTACAGCGATCTGGGAACAGGCACTCGACATGGTACAGAATGGCGAAATGAGCCTTGAAGAGTTCGTCGCCAAACAGGCAGCGTGGATGAGCAAACAGGTCAGCCGCTGCGTCGGCATGCGCATGAGCATCAGCGGCCCGGCCAGCCCGGCAGGCGTTGCGCCGCCCTGGAAGAAAAAACGCAAAATCGCCAAGCGCAGCACTGCTACGTCCTCTGCTGCAACGGGCACTGCGACGAAAAAACCGCGACGTACAGCCAAACCGGCGGCCAGATGACTGGCTCATATACAACCCGATCAGCCATCGCATAGTCGGGTGTTACACACTCAAGCGTTACAAACAGGTGTTACAACATGTCAGACCGAGAGATCATCGTTCCGCCCACCATGCAGCCGATCATGGACCGAGCAGGCTATGCACCCGCAGTCAGAGTCGGCGACACCCTTTACTGCGCCGGGCAGGTGGGACGCACACGGGAGATGGAAGTCATCCTCAACCCCGAAGCGCAGTTCATCGCCTGCTGGGAAAACCTGCGCACGGTACTGGCTGAGGGCGGCTGCACGTTCGACGATATAGTCGACATGACGACTTATCACGTAGCCATGAGCGAGCACATGGCGGTGTTTCGTGACGTGAAAAACCGTATATTCCCGCGCGGCCAATGTGCATGGACCTGCATCGGCGTTGCCGAGCTGGCGCATCCCGGGCTGCTGCTGGAAATCAAGTGCATCGCGGTCAGGCGCAGCGCCTGACATCGCGATCAGTGGCTTGAGCGCAACGGGATCTCCTGGCGTGATGACTCTGCCTGAACGCTGCCCAGACCGACCATTTCGTCGTGAGCCACAGCCTGGGTCAGGAACAGCTTTACATCAGATACCGAAGAAAGCACCTTGCGCGCCTCTTCCACCGAGGCAACGTGCAAGGTTTTGCCAGTCGAGTCTTCCACCGGTACAGACTTGCCGTCCAGTTGTGCATGGAGCACATAGGAACCGCCCTCGATGGAGATCAGATTGAGTTCACGAACCTTTTTATCCTTCGCATGTTTTGTCAGATCTTGAATGTTCAAAGTCACACCTCCGGTGGCGTTCTGAAAATCAGCGCCTTGTAGAAGTGGAGCTTTTACCGGCGCGAACGTTCAGTCGTGTTGTATGCCTTATCGACGCAACAATAGCGCTGCCTCACTTGCCCAGCAACAGCGCCGCGTCGAAGCCCATCCGCAAGTTGCCCCAATGACGCCCTTCAAAAAAGAACGGCACATCGATTTCGGTCATGATCTCGCCGGTATCACGCAGGTAGGTCTGCAATAGAAAACGCTGCTGGTTGCCCGCAGCACGCAAGCCTATCGGGTCGGAGAACATGCGTTTGTTGCGGCACACCGGCAAGTCGACGGCACGGTCGCCGGTCGGTTTCAGTGACACCCAGCTGTTGTTGACCGGGCAGTAACCTTTGTTATCCACGATAAAGGTGACCTTGCCGCCCCGGGTGCCCTTGGTGAGTTTGTCGCACTCTTCCTGACAGACTTGTGCGAAGCGCTCTGTGTAACCGGTCATGTACTGCTTGGGGTCGGTGCCGGGAATCAGCTTGTAGCTCTGATCGAACAGATTGACGCCTTGTTTGTGCAGCTCGGCCAGCCGCACCTGCAGGATGTCCCGGCACTGACTCGCGCGGGTAATGGCAGCGTCCAGTTCGCCATGCCCCAGCACGAAACGCCCCAGCAAGGCCTGAACCTTCTCGGCTACACCGGACAGGTCACGGGTGGCGGTAGCAGAGTGCTGCATACGCTGGTCGATAGCCTGGCTGTCGGAGTAAATTCGCGTCACCCGTTCGTTGATGCCTGTGTTGGTGGTTGCGAACTGCTGGATATGCGCAGCGATGTCGGCCAACTTGTCATTGGTGGACTCGAAATCACCGATCATGCTCTCGAAATGGCCGGATGCGCGCTCTACGACCTGCTGGGTTTCGCGGGCGCTGTGGCTGATCTGAATGGTCTGTTCGTGGGTGGAGCTGACCTCCTGAAGCATCGCGTCGATGTTCCGGGAGATATCGTCAGTGGCTTTACTGACGTTCTGCGCCAGGGTGCGCACCTCATCCGCCACCACAGCAAACCCTCGACCGCTTTCACCGGCCCGCGCCGCTTCGATGGCCGCATTGAGCGCGAGCAGGTTGGTCTGCGAGGATATCTGCTGGATGAGCCCGACAATCGACTTGATGCTTGAAGAACGCTCATTCAAGCCGGATACCAGCCCACCGAATTCATTGAGACTGCTGGATATCTGGCTAATGTTTCCAGTCACCTCCAGCAATTCGGCATAAGAGTCGCGCGCCATGCTCAGGTTCTGCGCAGTGGTAGTGGAAATGCCCTGCGTCTGCTGCGAGATGTCCTCAATGCTGCCCACCGCCATATTGCTCTGGTCCATCACCTCTCTGGCGAAACGCGCCTGATCGGTCGCGCTGTCGCTGGAATCACTGATGTTTTTCAGCGAGCGTGCCGATTCGACTGCGATCTGCACCGTCAGCGCCTGAATACTGCTGATAACCTCGCGCTGCTTGGCCAGAAAACGATTGCAGGTACTGGCCAGCACTCGAATTTCGTCATGGGTCAATAATGGCAAGTCACGGGACAGGTCGCCCTCGCCGTTGGCGATTTCTTCGAGTGCGTGAGTCATGAACATCACTGGACGCACAATCAAATGGCGGAAGTACCAGACCATGAAACTGACCATGACCAGCGTAAACAGGGTGCTCAGCAGGATTGCGTTGCTGAGGACATCCAGTTGGCCCTGAATTTTGCCCAGTTCGGCCGCATCCAGTTGCGTACCGTGGAGTTGCAGCATGATGTCAGAGCGGATGTTCAGAGCCACCCAGTACAGCAGCGCGCTGACCAGGACCAGCAGAAAAAGGCTCGAGAGCTTTTTGGTCAGTGTGTCGAAAAACTGCTTTTCGACTGACTCGTATAAGCCCTTTAACGTCTGCATGTCGCTGCTCCTGGGGTGAAAAATGATTCATCCACGAAAATTAACGCTTGTCGGTGCCGAAGATTCAATGGCTGAACCGGCCAATACAGGCCTGTGATGACCCCTGCGCGACTCGACCGGGGGTCGAATGCGCCGGAGAGTACTGCAGGTCGGGGCTATTTGATATCAAAGACGGAAACGATCCACCGATTGCGAAAGCTGTCCGGCCATTGCCGAAAGTTCATCGGTAGTGCTGGCGGTCTGCCCGATGACCCGGCTATTGCCCTCGGACATACTGGCAATCATCTCCACCTGGTGAGCGATTTCGTTACTGGCCAGGCTCTGTTCACCAATGGTGCGAGTGATGTCGTTGACCAGTTGTGTGGTGCTCAACGTGGCCTCCAGTATCTCGCTGATCGAGCGTTGCACCTCGGCAGTGACGGCCATGCCCTTGTCGACCTGGGCAACGCCTGCTTCCATGCTGGTCACCGCCTCGCGGGTACTTTGCTGAATACGAGCGACCATCGCGGTGATTTCCTGGGTCGAGGTGCTGGTGCGCCCCGCCAGATTGCGAACTTCGTCGGCAACTACGGCAAAACCTCGACCCTGCTCGCCAGCGCGTGCAGCTTCAATGGCTGCGTTAAGCGCCAGCAGGTTGGTCTGATCGGCAATGCCCTTGATCACCTGAATAATATTGAAAATTCCTTCCGAGTCCTTGTCCAGGGTACGGATAACCTGCGCCGACAGCTGCGCCGAGCGGGCAATGCTGTCCATGTCACTGACCACCTGATGAATAACCCGGCCACCATTTTTCGCCAGTGTTTCAGCCTGATTTGCCATTTCCAGCGCGTGCCCGGCATGTCGGGTGATTTCTTCGATGCTCGCCGTCATCTCGCTGGTCGCTGCCGACATGGTGCCCGCTGCCGAGCTCTGCTGCCGACTGCTGTCGGCCACTTCATGGCAGCCACTGCTGAGCTGGCGGCTCATACCGCTGACGCCATGCGCGTTGCTGCGCACCACTTCGATCATCCCGCGCAGGTCGCGCTGCATGACCGCCAGACTGCGAATCAGCATGCTGGCCTCATCACGGCCACGGGGCTCGGCGATTGGTTCACTGAGATTGCCGTGAGCAATGCTGTCGGCAATGCGGCTGGCAGAGGCAAGAGGAATCATGATGCTGCGGGTTACCCAGCGGCCCTGAACCAGAAGCAGCAGGATACTGGCCACCAGCACCACAACCAGAGCGATGTTGGCGCTGCGGATTGCCTGACGGGCACCTTCGCCGCTTGCCTTGAAGTTCTCCTCGATCAGGTCGCTGAGACTGGACATCTGCTCTTCCAGTTGCGTAAAGGCGCTGGTGAACGTGCCCAGCTCCTGTTGCGCTCGTTCCGGATTATCCAGAGCCAGACCGACAATACGCTCGCCACTGGCAATATAGGTATCGAGGCTGGGCTTGATCCTGTTCAGCTCCGCCTTGATCGCTTCGGTGATGGGAAGTTTGAGGTTATCGTTCAGCACAGCTCGAAAATGTGCAGCATGCTCATCAAGGGATTTCTGCACCTCTTCACGCGTGCTGTTGCTTTTGCCCAGGCCGACCAGCATCGCCGACAGCACATCGGCACGCAGCGCATCGTGCATCATGTCGGCTTCCAGATGATTGCTGAGCGCGGTCATGCTGACCTCGCTGTCGATCATCGCCGTCTCCGTGCGGGTATTGCCCACATAGTTGACCAGGCTGATGATCAGAACCGTCAGCACGCTGGTGCCAATCAACAACAATAGACGTAGCTTTATCGACATCCTGATGTCCCCTGCGATCAGTGAAATAACATGAACTGCGGAGTGCTCTTATTCAGAGCTTATCGACGCCTGTTACCCGTAACTTGAACCCGTTTACAGTTTTTTACTGTATGAGTGCCCGCGAACGATCGATTACCCGGCCTGACGTCGACCTGTAACGCGGCTATGGTGAACTGTAATGAATTCACGCCCACCGCAGGAGCCAACCAAGTGTCTGACAAAAAGCCCGCTATCGATCTCACCTACCGACCACGCCTCGCCGACCTCAAGCCACTGCTCCCTTCGGCCGAATTGCTTGCACCGCAACCTCTTGCATCGCCACGCACCACACCGGCGAGCGAATTGAGGAAACGTAAGGGGTATGTCGAGAATTTTCTCGGTGACTTCGTCGTGCCATGGCCCTCGACCGACGCGGAGCTGGCACCGGATGTCTATCCGCTGGACAACGCCGGAAATCGCCTCGATTACACCCACTTTTCAATCACCATGTCGCGCAGTCGGCGTCTTGCTCTGTATGTCGGTGTCAATATCGACGGTGCCAGCAGCGTCGAGGTCAAGCGTGGCAAGGATTCGTGGTCTTTTGATGGCAGGCTGCCTGCCGAGGCGCAGATCGGCGAAAGCCTGTACGCCGACAATCTGCTGGATCGCGGTCATCTGGTCAGGCGTCAGGACCCTAACTGGGGCAAGGAAGCCGAAACGGCCAACAGCGATACCTTTCACTTCACCAACTGCTCACCGCAGATGGCCGCCTTCAATCAGAAGACATGGCTGGAACTTGAGGACTACATCCTTGAGAACACGCGACGCTGGAAATCCCGGGTAACCGTTTTCAGCGGGCCGGTGCTGCGCGAAGACGACCGCAGCTACCGCAACCTCAAGATCCCTTCGGCATTCTGGAAGGTCGTGGCGTTTCTTGGCGACGACGGCAAACCTTCGGCCAGTGCCTACATGATCGACCAGAGCAGCGAGCTGGGTAAGCTGGAGATCGTATTCGGTCCACTCAGAACCTGGCAGCGCAGCGTCCTGCAGATCGAAAAACTCACTGGCATCAGCTTCGGCGACCTGGCCAGCTACGATGGTTTCTCCAACGAAGAGCGCCTGACCAGCACACGCATAGAAGCACAGATTCGCGGGCCGCAGGATATCCGGTTATAGCGCGTTATAGACAAGCCCTGAGGTGCCGTAGAGTGGGCTTGTGCCCGGAAAGCGTCGAGCTTCCGGGCTAATTGAAACAACGCTGAGCGCTCCGCGTGCGGTTCACTGGAAAGACAGTCAGTCCATACCGCGGCCCTATTCGAACTGCTGGCGATTCTCCGGGGTGATAAGTTTGAAGGGTACCCAAATGACCGGAGATGCCAGTGTTTCGCCACGCGCCATGCTCAGCGCGGCATCTACTGCGCCGTTGGCCTGGCCGACCGCATCCTGAAACACGCTGACGGCCATCTTGCCCTCGGCCATCAGCTTCAAGCCGTCCGGGGTGCCGTCGATGCCGCCCACCAGATAATCCCTGGCATTCTTTCCGGCCTTCTCCAGCCCCATGATCGCACCGATCGCCATTTCGTCGTTGTTAGCCGCGACGATAGAGAAGTCCACACCCTGCTTGACCCAGTCAATCACGATTGTCGCGGCCTGGCTGCGCTCCCAGTTGCCGATTTTCTTCTGCACGACCTTCATGTTCGGGTACTTTGCGACCACCTTTTCCACGTCCTCGGTGCGCATGACCGACGACTTGTTACTCGGATCACCCACCAGAATCACCACGTTACCCTTGTAACCGGCACGACGGGCCAGCTCTTCCATTTGCAAAGTGCCTGACTCCAGTTCGTCAGAGCCGACAAATGCCGTCAGCGCAGGCCACTTGGCAGGTTCCGGATTGCGGTTGACGAATACCAGCGGAACCTTGGCCTCATTGGCCAGACGCATCATTTCCGCTGCACTTTTGCCGTTCACCATAGCAACAACGATGGCGTCGACTTTCGAATTAACCAGATTGCGGAATTGACGCATCTGCAACTCCACGTCGTCCTGGCCGTTCTCCATGAAGATATCGGCATCCAGCAGCGCCACCTGCTTTTCCACGCCGTGGCGCAGAATGGTCTGAAAATTGTCGTTGTACTTGGCCATACCCACGCCGATCAATGGCGTGGCCGCCTGTGCCAGGCCCGCGACCAGCAGGCTTGCACTCAGGGAAATCGATAACCACTGTTTCATGTTCTGACTCCCGGGCATCAAACGCTGAAATGATGGAGCAGCTCGCGCTGATCCCTGGCCATTTTCGACAGGTCCTGACTGCTGCTCGCAGACTGTTCGGCACCGTCGGCGGCCTGCTGGGCAGAATCGTTGATGTGCGTGACCATGCGACTGGTTTCCTGCACCGTTGCGCTTTGCTGCTCGGTGGCAGCTGCGATCTGGATATTCATGTCGCGAATCGTGTCCACCGCCTCGCCCATTTCCACCAGCAACTGGTCGGCACCGGAAGCCAGCGTCACGCAGTGATTGGACTGGATCTGGCTTTCGTTCATCACCTGCACAGCCGAGTGGATCTTGCTCTGCATCTGGCCGATCATTTCCTGAATCTCGCTGGTCGAGGTCTGGGTGCGACTGGCCAGCGAGCGTACTTCATCGGCTACCACCGCAAAGCCCCTGCCCTGCTCGCCAGCGCGTGCCGCTTCGATGGCCGCGTTGAGCGCCAGCAGGTTGGTCTGCTCGGCAATGGTACGAATGGCATCGACAATACCGTCAATGTTCTGCCCGTACTTCTGCAGCTCGTCGGTGACCGCAGACGCCTTGTTGACCTGTTCAGCCTGCTGACGAATGTTGACGATGGTTTCAGCCACGCGCTTCTGCACCTTGTTAGTCAGTTCGCTGGTGCTGTCCACCGCGCCACGCGTGTCCTGAGCACGACGGGCCACTTCTTCCACGGTGCTTTCCATTTCATTCATGGCCGACGCGGCAGAATTGAGACGGTCTTTCTGCTCGTCGACCACACGGGTGGTCTGCTCACTGATCTGCGCGTTCTGACTGGCAGTCAACGCCAGGGTGTCGGCAGAGCCGATCAACTGACGAAACGTCTGTTGCAACGACTGGGTGAATTCATTGAGGTAACCGCCCAGCTCGCCGAACTCGTCGCGACGGCTGACATCGAAACGTACCCGCATGTCGCCGCTGGTGAGGGTCTTGAGCACCTCGCGAAACGCCGCCAATGGACGCCGAAGGCTGAACGCGACCCAGGTACCGATGACTGCCGCTGCAACTACCGCCAGCAGGCAAGCGATCAGCAGCAGGCTGAGGCTGGTGGCGATGGTCGAATCCGCACCCGCCTTGGCCTCGTTGGCCACCGCCAGTGACTGATTACCGAACTCGCCGATCTTGTCCAGTGTTGCCTGAAGCCGGGTTTCCGCCGCCTGGCGCTGTTTACCAACCTGCTCGGCGAGCGCCGCCTCCTGCCTGTAGGCCTGATAAACGCCGTCACTGCCGGTGAGGTCGTTGAGCAGGCGGTTGACCATCACACCAGCGATACGACCGCCGCGTGGATCTACTGCCGTGAGTTCGCGCGCCCGAGTGCTGATTACCTCATCCTGCAGATTGAGCACACGCTGCAAGGTCTGGATATCCGGCGTCGCCGCGTGGGCAGCCAGCCCCTCGTAGGATTTGCCGACCTCCAGCAACAGCTTTTCACCTGCGGCCACGTTATCCGCAGCCCCTGCACTGCGCTCGCGGGCAATGTAATCACGAAGATAACCGGTCAGTTGGGCGCCCTGGCTGCTGCTGTAGCCCTGCAATACCCGGCTCTGGAGTGACTGCAAAACGTGCTGTCGGTGACTGGCAATCAGAGTCTGCGCCTGTTCGGCATAAGCCGCGCTCAACTGACGCTGCTGATTCAGGTTGTCGCGCAGTTCAGCGCGGTCGCCGATGTAGGCAGGCGTGCTATCCAGCAACTGATTGAACCGGGCCATGCTGTCGTTGAAGGGCTGCTTGCCATCGTCAATCTGCTTGGGGTCAGTGCTGACCAGAATCCCGAGCAGTGCCTGATTGGCGCGCAACACATGTACATAAAGCTCGCTCGCCGCCCTGCTCAAGGGTGCCGACTGCCCGGTAATGATGCTGATCCGGTCGCTTATGGAATGGGTGCTTTGGTAGCTGATACCTGCCATGGCGAGCAGCAGCACAACCAGTACGGCAAACCCACCGATCACTCGCTGAAGAATGGTCATGGCTATCCTCTTTTATTTTTATTGCGCCGAATCTGATCCGGGCCTGCATAGAGAACGTCAGTCCGGAAAATGATCGGAGCTCAAGAGAGAATGTCGGCCGGGCGGAAGGCGACTTGAGGCATGGTTCACATTATCTTTATCGAAAAAAGGGCCGCCTGACCTGAAAGATCACGCAGCCCTCTGACTACCCGAATGGAGATCAGCGGAAATGACGCGCTACCGCCTCCGGTGCATCGGGCACATCCATGTTGATCCTGCGCCATGCGGCCTGGGCGAAGCTGTACACCGAAAACGCGATCAGACCCAGCGCCACGATCAGTAGCACCAGACCACCGGCCGGCAGATCCTGCAAACCGTTGAGCGCATCCTTCATGCCCGGCGGGTGCATGGCCTGATAGCTGGAACCGCTTACGGCCAGTAACACCGCAATTTCGATAAACGCCACGCCGCGGGCGATCAGCCCGAAGCGCGACACCGGACGCACATATTTCATGATGTCTTCATCAGCCTCGAAATACTTCTCGAAGGACGCCTTGTAGCCCTTGATGATATGCACAATGCCCAGCGCCAGTGGCACCAGTGCCACGACGTAGACCAGCAGGTTGGCGTGATCCCAGGACAGAAGCGTTGCCAGCAGGTCCTTGGCCTGGCCACCACCCGATGAGCCACCGGAGCTCTTGAGCCCGCTGACCAGCAGGCCCAGCGCGAAAAACGCCAATGCCCCATAAGTAAAGCCGCCCACCAGAAGACCGCCACGAATCACCAGCCCCTTGAGTTCGCGGCCATGATGGTCCACATCACGCGTGGCCTGCAGCACACGCCATGCGGCGAACGCCAGTAGACCGACAATTACCACCCCGACCAGCACGCTGCCGAACGGCTGGCTCAACAGGGCTTCAAGGCTGCTGTGGCTGTCGGCAGGCTGTGAAGATCCCTGCGCCGCCAGTACCGCGAACAAACCAATAATCAGATAAACAACACCACGGGCGGCATAACCGCCTCGTGCAAGTAGAACAAGGCCGCGTTGCGCCGACATAAATAACTATCCCTGAGAGTAATTACAGGAACAGACCCGGCATGTTCACAGGGGTTCGACCCGATTGACGGCGTGCGCACATTGCACGCCGTCAATGGGCTCATGCCCCTTCAGGCAAACGTGGCGCCTCGCGTATTCACGAACACCGAGTAAAGTGAATGGCTGCTGGCCATGAACAGCCGATTGCCCTCTCGCCCGCCAAAGCAGACATTGGCGCAGCGCTCCGGCAAGCTGATATGGCCGATGGCCTTGCCTTGAGGGTTGAACACTCGCACGCCGTCGAGTTTCTCCATATCCGCCTTGGGATCACCATTACCTCCCCAGCCGCACCACAGATTGCCGCTTTCGTCGCATTTGATGCCGTCGATGGCCGCGTAGTCGAGCCCCTCGATGTGTTTACGCCGCTCGCCCAGCGTGCCGTCTTCGTTGACTGCTATCGCCCAGATGAGGCCGTGGGGTTTGGCGCGCCCTTCGACCACATACAAGGTTTTCTCGTCCGGCGAGAAGCACAAACCATTTGGACCTGCCAGATCATCGATAACCCTGGAGACCTTGCCGTTCGACGGGTCTATGCGATAGACGCCGAAGGGTTGCTCCTGCTTGACCTTTTGACCTTCATAGTTGCTTTCGGCCTGGAAGGTAGGATCGGTGAACCAGATAGACCCATCGCGTTTGCAGGCGATGTCGTTGGGCGAATTGAAAGGCTTGCCCTCGAAACTGTCGGCCAGCACGGTAATACGCCCGTTGTACTCGGTACGCGTCACCCGCCGTCCCTCGGTGGTGGTGCTCGCCCCCTCACAGACCAGCAGCCTGCCCTGGCGATCGCGGCACATGCCATTGGAAAAGTTCGAATGCTCGCGGTACACCGACAGCTGACCCGTTACCTCGTCCCAGCGCATGATCCGATTGTTGGCGATATCGCTGACCAGCAAGTAGCGACCGTCACCCACCCACACCGGCCCTTCGGCCCAGCGCATGCCGCTGGCCAGCTTCTCGACGCTGGCATTGAATATTCGTATTTGGGTAAAGCTGTCATCCAGAACAATGACCAATGGGTCGGGGTAGCGCTGGGTCAACGGCTGAGCGCTGGAAAGACGCGGCAATGCGCCAATGGCGGCGACCGTGGCCGAAACAGCCAGTGATTGTTTCAGGAAGCCTCTACGGCTCTGATCGGCTTTACTGCCTGACGGAGAAAATTCCATGATGAGCATCCATTATCTTATTTTTGGGAATGCGCACGGCTTGCGGCCGCACGTCATCCTACAAGATATCCCTGAACGGCCCGAACAATAGCCTCATGGAATCAGGCATTACCTCAAGACTCATCGCATCCCAGACTTCATGCCCAAACCAACAATCAGGTATCTTGCACAACTCTTCCATCCACACCCAAGGCCTCCAATGCCATCCAGCAAACGCGAACAGGCCCAGACAGATCGGCGTCTGGTGAGCGCACTGACACACGCCTGCGAAACAGCCAAAACCGAAATGCCCGGCTTTTGCTGGCTGACTCACGAAGTTGATTACGCAGCCTTCCCTGCCAGCTTGCAGGTGGTATGGGTGTTCGACACGCTGGCCGACAAGAACACTGCGCTGGCGCGCGGGCTGGTGGAGCGGATGATCGGTCTGACGGTTGAGGCACTTGACGATGCACAGGTTAGCCTGTCGAATGCAGCTGCTCATGTGCATGTCGACTGCGAAGAGCAGTGCCTGCGCGAGAACGGTGGCGACTGGCAGCAGCGTATCAAGCGCAAATACGCCAGGCGGAGTTGATATGGCCAAGGACATCGAAAACCCGTGCATTTCCGTGTGCCAGCTCAGCGGCGATCTGTGCGTGAGCTGCGGGCGTACCAAGGACGATATCCGCAAGTGGAAACGCATGAAACGTCCGGAAAAGATGGCCGCAGTGCAACGTGCCACACAGCGCATGAAAAGCCTGCAGAAAAAGAACGTGTGAAACCTAAAATTTCATCTTCAGGGCGGAAACTTCTTTAAAACGGCCCCGGTCAGTATTACCCGTGACTCGGCTACCTGGAGTCTGACGAATTACGGGAATTCCGCTCTTGGCCAGTCATGCAGATCGCCGCAACACCCTTTCACTGGATAGCCTGAATTTCTTCCTCGCCGATGTGCGTGACGGCCTGGGGCCTTACCTGGCGATCTATCTATTGGCCGTGCATAAATGGGACCCGGCCAGCATAGGCGTGGTGATGACCATCGCAGGTATCGCCGGGCTGCTGACCCAAACCCCTGCTGGCGCGCTTATCGACCGGACGCCTTACAAGCGCGCCATGATTGGTGTGGCGGCGCTGCTGGTGACCCTGAGCTGCCTGATTCTGCCTTTCACTTCGTCCTTCTCCGTCGTCGCCCTGACCCAGGCGCTGAGCAGCATCGCGTCCTCGGTGTTCGCACCGGCCATCGCGGCCATCTCTCTGGGCATAACCGGGCCGAAAGCCTTTACCCGCCGTACCGGACGCAACGAAACATTCAACCATGCCGGTAATGCCTGCGCAGCCCTGTTAGCGGGCGGCTTTGCCTACCTCTTCGGGCCTATTGCGGTGTTCTATCTGATGGCAGCGATGGCCCTGGCGAGTGTTATCGCGATCAGCTTCGTTTCTGCGGATGCCATCGATCACGACGTCGCCCGCGGTTTTGATGCGAACCACAACGCTCATGGAGCTCAGCCTTCCGGACTTGCTACGTTACTGAGCAACAAGCCGCTGCTGCTTTTCGGTATCTGTTGCGCACTGTTCCATCTGGCCAACGCAGCCATGTTGCCACTGGTAAGTCAGAAGCTTTCGCAAATCAATATGCAGATGGCGACGCCGCTGACCTCGGCGTGCATCGTTGCAGCCCAGCTGGTCATGGTGCCAGCTGCCCTGCTGGTGGGTATGAAAGCGGATGACTGGGGTCGCAAGCCGCTGCTGCTGGCAGGCTTTCTGATTCTGCCGATTCGTGGTGTGCTTTACACCCTGTCAGACGACCCCTACTGGCTGGTGGCGGTGCAGATACTCGACGGCATCGGTGCCGGCCTGTTCGGTGCGCTGTTTCCATTGATGGTCAAGGACCTCACTCAAGGCAGCGGACGTTTCAATGTAAGCCTCGGGGCACTGTCCACTCTGTTCGGACTGGGCGCGGCGCTGAGCAACGGCCTGGCCGGTTTCGTGGTACATGCAGCAGGCTACAGCGCTGCGTTTCTGACCCTCGCGGGTGTGGCGGCGGCGGCGTTTTGTCTGTTGCTGGTGGCCGTACCGGAGACACTTTCACGTTCGAATAATGAACCTGAACTCAAACCTGACCACGCGGTGAGCACTTAAATCTGTTTACGCCACCCGAACCTGACAGCCTTCGCGCTGGCAGGTCACGATGACCAGCCCGCTTCCTGCGCCCTGCATACCGCCTATCCAGCGCCCTGCCCCGTCCCATAGGCCGCTGCGGCCTGCCGACTCCCAGCCGCCAGTCGGTGCACCGTGATTGGCCACCAGCACCGGTAGGTTATGACGTCGGGCATGTCCCGCGAGCAGCTCTGCATCCTGTGCATAGCCACCCGGCGAAATCAGTACGCTCGCGGCATACACCCAGGCGCCACCTTCCGCGATACGCTGCACATGCGCAGGCTGCGTGAAATCAGCACACACGCACAGGCCGATCCGTTGCTGATCAATGGGCAGATAGCAGTCCTTGTTTCCCGCACTGAACACTTTGTCCTCACCGGGATGCAGGTATTGCTTGGCATAGGTAGTGACGTCGCCGTCAGCGGCGAAGGTCAGCGCACCAATCAGGATGCTGTCATTTGCTCCTTTGAGCGGTACGCCAATGGTGGTAACGAGGCGCAGCTTCATGGCCAACGCCTTAATCGGCTCAAGACGGGCGTCGTCCGCATGCAACGCCAGCGCTCGGGCCAGATCGGGTTCGTAGCCTGTCAATGAGAGCTCGGGAAACAGCAGGTAACTGGCCCGAAGATCAGCGGCGCGCTGCATGAACGCGAGGTGTCCGGCGAGGTTCTGTTCGATATCGCCCCTTGCAGAGCAGAACTGAGCAACAGCGAGTATCGGAAACTTCATGGACTCTCCTGAGAACACAATGGTGACAAGTCGGACATTATCTAACACGCGCTGCCCGGTTCACACCTGGTTACATTTTCAACCAACACCAATGTTGTACGACGTCTTATCTTAGCTGGCAGTGAATGACATCTCATTACAATAAAAACGGAGATTCAACGCATGCCTCATACCCCGTCTCTCAAAGAAACAGCTACACCCGCCAGCGAACCTCGTCTCAAAAAACTCGCCAAACTGCTCGGCCCCGGCATCATCGCGGTGCTGTCCTGGCTGGGCGCGGGTGATCTGATCACATCGTCGGTGGCAGGTGCCAGTTATGGCTACGCCATGATGTGGGTGCTGGCGATTTCGCTGTTGCTCAGGTTCCTGATCGTCAACATCATTGCTCGCTTCCAGCTCTGCAATAACCAGGGCATGACCATTCTGCAGGGCTATGCGCAACTGCATCCGCTGTTTGCCTGGTTCATGCTGGGCTACGCGTTGTTGATGGGCCATCTGATCAACGCCTACATGATCAAGGGTGCCGGTGAAGCGCTTGCCATGCTGCTGCACATCAATCAGCCGTTGCTCTGCTCGGTTGCGGTGGTGATCGCCGTATGGCTGCTGGTGGGACGCAATATCTACACGATGATCGAAGGCGTCATGAAGGTATTGCTGGCAATCATGACCCTGGCGTTTCTTACCCTGGCGATCATGTCCGGTCCGGATGTCAGCGGCATCATCAAGGGCACTATCGGTTTCAGCATTCCGCCTGATGAAGGTGTGCACGGGGCGCTGCTGGTGGCTGTCTCGGTGATCGGTGCCGTAGCCGGCTCCATCGCCAACTTCGTCCACCCTTACGTGATGCGTGAAAAAGGCTGGACCGGCCCCGAGCACAAACGCATTCAGCGCAACGATCTTCTGTTCGCCGTGATCGTCGGCATTATCATCAACCTGGCCATCTGGGTGGTTGGCGTCGAAATTTTACGATCCAACGGTATTCAGGTGAACACTCTGGCTGATCTGGGCAAGGCGCTGGAGATATTCTTCGGCCCGCTGGGCTGGTACATCTTCTTCATCGGTGTGTTCGCCACGCTGTTTGCCAGTATTTCCGGCAAAACCACCGCCTTCCCGATGCTGATCACCGATGCCTTCCAGCACATTCGCCCGAAGCGTCGCGAACGCTACGGCAAAGTGTTCCACAACGACCCGATGCACAAATGGTTCATGCTGTTCATTCTGGTCACCCCGCTGATCTGGTCGCTGCCCGGCATGCCGGACTTCGTGACCCTGACGCTGGGCGTCAACGCACTGAACATCGTGGGGCTACCGGTCATCTCGCTGGGGCTGCTGATCATGTCCAATCAGAAGTCGCTGCTGAGCAAGGAATACCGCAACAACTGGTTCGAGAACATTGCGCTGACCTTTGCGACCGGACTGGCCTTGTGGGTGGCGTTTCAACTGGGGACAGAGTTGCTCGCCTGAGCAGATAGAACGCTATATGTGCGCTGAATAAACCGTCTTCGAGTTCATTTCCGTCCATGGAAATGGACTCGGTTTCAGTGATCGAATCTTCCCCCACCTCAAACCCTACCCTCACGCGTCAGGCTCCTGTCGATGGGTACAACTGTCACATCCCGCCAAAAATAAACAGAAATAATTCTCAACGGAGATGTTATATTGTATCTATTATCATCAGGAAGTCTCACATGTCGTCTCGTAGAATCGCGTCTCTGGCAGGCTTGGCAATCGGGGTTTTTGGCAATACCGGCTATGCGGAGGAACATCCGCAAACCATTGAACTGGAAAGCGTCAACGTAACCTCCGACTATCAGTACGAGACAGCCACCAGCCCGGTTCAGGGCTATCGCGCTACCCGTTCGGCCACCGCCACCAAAACCGATACCGCCATCCAGGACATTCCGCAGTCGATCAGCGTAGTGCCCGCTTCGGTGCTCAAGGACCTGGGCAGTAACAGTGTCGAGCGCGCGCTTGAGTTTGCCGGGGGCGTGTCGAAGCAAAACAACTTCGGAGGCCTGACGCTCTACGAATACAGCATCCGCGGCTTCACCACCTCCGAATTCTACAAGGACGGCTTCAGCGCCAACCGCGGCTACCCTGCCACGCCGGATGCCGCCAACATCGAGCGTATCGAAGTGCTCAAAGGCCCCGCTGCCAGTCTGTATGGCCGTGGCGACCCTGGCGGGACGGTCAACATTGTCACTAAAAAACCCCAGCGTGAAGCATTCACCACCCTGCAAACCAGTGCGGGTAGCTGGGATCGCTATCGCACCGCACTGGATGTCAACACACCGCTGGATGAGGAAGGCAGGCTGCTGTCTCGTGTCAATCTGGCCGTCGAAGACAACAACAGCTTTCGTGACCATGTCGAAAGCAAGCGGGTCTTCGTCGCCCCCTCATTCAGTTGGCAGTTGAACCCCGACACCAGTCTGTTGGTGGAAACCGAGTTCGTGCGGCAGACATCGACTTTCGACCGGGGTGTGGTCGCCCCCAACAATAAATGGAGTGGTGTGTCCCGGTCGACCTTCCTCGGCGAACCGGACGACGACATCGATAACGACAACAACATGGTTCAGTTTGCCCTCGACCATCAACTCAGTGATGTGTGGTCGCTGCGCCTGGCAAGCCACTACAAGCAAGGCGAAATGTCAGGTTTTGCCAGCGAGGCACGCCCCCTGAATGCCGACGGTCGTACCGTCAACCGTCGTTACCGCGAACGCGACAACAACTGGCACGACAGCATCACCCAACTGGAATTGCGCGGCCATTTCGACGCGGTCGGTCTGGAGCACGAAGTGCTGATCGGCACCGAATACGAGAATTACCGCAAGAACGAGCGGGTGACTACCATTGCAGGCAGCCCATACGCCATCGACATCTACAACCCGGTGTATGGCCAGCCGAAACCCAATGGCGCGCGTTCCGGCACTGATTTCTACGAGCACATTGAAAGCCGTGCGCTGAACCTACAGGACCAGATTGTCTTTACCGACAAGCTGCGCGGGATGATCGGCGCGCGCTACGAGCACTTCGATCAGCAGGTCGATGACTTCACCACCAATGCCACCTCCGGTCAGCGTCACGACGCTTTCACCCAGCGCGCCGGGCTGCTTTATCAGCTCACGCCGCAGGTTGGGCTGTTCGCCAACGCGTCCACCTCGTTCAAGCCGAACAATGGCCTGGATGCCGTCGGCAAAACCTTCGACCCGGAAGAAGGCATCGGTTATGAGGCCGGGATCAAGAGCGAACTGTTCGACAACCGCCTGAGTACCACCCTCGCCGCCTTCCACATAGAAAAAGAAAACGTTCTGGCCCTGGACCCGGGCACCGACACCAATCGCGCCGTGGGCAAGGCCCGCAGCCAGGGTTTCGACATGCAATTCACCGGACAAATCACTGACGCGGTGCGGATCATCGGAGCATTCGCCTACATTGATGCCGAAGTCACCAAGGGCGACCGGACCATCCCGGCAGGCAGTCGCATCCTCGGGGTCGCCAAACACAGTGGCAGCCTGTTGAGCGTCTATGAATTTCAGGAAGGCGTATTGCGCGGTTCGGACGTGGGCGCGGCATATACCTACGTCGGCGATCGTTCCGGCCAGTCCGGCACCGACTTCGAGCTGCCGGCCTACCAGACCGTCGACCTGCTGGCTCACTATAAAGCCAGCGAGAACGTGACAGTGGGCTTGAACCTCAACAACATTTTCGATGAAAAATACTACGAGCGCTCCTACAGCAATTACTGGGTCGCGCCCGGCGAACCGCGTAACTTTACGGTCAGCCTGACACTCGGCCTTTGACTCCTGTAACCCTCGCTTCACAACAATAAGGATGCACCATGCTGTCAACAAAACCTTTCATGGCCTTGGGCCTGCTCGGCGCATTGTTCGCCAGCCAAGTAAACGCACACGGCCTGTGGACCGAACAGCGGCGCGGCAATATCGAGGTGGTCTACGGTCATGGCGCGGAAGACAACGCGTTCAAAGCGCAAAAAGTCAGCGGCGCATGGGCGTATGACCAGCAGGGCAAAATGATCCCGGTGACGGTACAACGCCTTGAGGATCACGCGCGACTGGTGCCCCTCAAACCACCCGCCGTGATGACGGTGGCGCTGGACAACGGCATGTGGACACGCAACGCCGAGAAAAAGTGGATCAACGAAGGCCGCAGCAAAGTGCCCAATGGCACCGACTCGATTCATACCTTCAAATACAGCGTGGCAATCTACGCAGAAGACGCGCACCTGCCCTCGTTCAGCAAATTGAATTTTGTGATCGTGCCACAGGCTGATCCATTGAAGGTCGGGGTTGGCAAACCCTTACCGGTACGCGTACTGATCGACGGCAAACCCGCCGCCGGTATCAAGCTGATCGGCGATTACCGCAGCGCACCGGATGTCGTCAGCGCCGAAACCGACGTCCAGGGCCTGGCCAGCGTGATCGTGCGCAACGAAGGGCTGAATATCATCGCTGCCGAGGTCACGCAGCCGGTCAAGGATAATATCGATATCGCCGAGCGCGGCTTGTTTACCTCACTGACGTTTGTCGGTGAGGCGCATCACGACTGACCCTTACTGCTTCCTGAAAACGCCCGCACTGGGCGTTTTCTGCCTCACGGCAACTGAAAAAAAGGCACCAGCTCCCCACCACGCCAACTCCCCATATTCCCTTTAGTAAACAAAGTTTCCAGAAACCTCTGGACGCTGCTTTTTCTTTCGCCTATAAAACAGCCTTAAAGAATATTAAATTCCTGTAGAGAATTTTATTCGCCACTCAAAAACCTCTGTATCTGACTTTTGCCCCCTTTGCCGAGCTGCCGCCCTATTCCAGAGGACAAGCCATGCAACACGAGAAGAACCATTTCATCCTGAAGATCAGCTGCCCGGCGACCTCCGGCATTGTCGCGGCAGTGGCTTCCTGCCTGGCTGGCAACGGCTGCTACATCGGTGAAATGGCCCAGTTCGACGACGAGTACAGCGGCACCTTTTTCATGCGCGCAGTGTTTCGCTTCAACGACGGTCACGACGGCGACATCCAGCAGTTGAAAACCGGTTTCGATGTGGTGGCCAAAGACTTCGCCATGCAGTGGGAACTGCATGACACGCGTCGCCCGATGCGCGTTTTATTGATGGTCAGCAAGTTCGATCACTGCCTGACAGACCTGCTGTACCGCTACCACAAGGGGGAAATGGACATGACCATCACCGCCATTGTGTCCAACCATCTGGACTTGCGGCCGATGGCCGAGCGGGAAGGCATTCGTTTCATTTACCTGCCTGTGAGTAAAGAAACCAAGGCTGCGCAGGAAGCTGCGCTGATGAAGGTGGTCGACGAAACCGGTACCGAACTGGTGGTGCTGGCGCGCTACATGCAGATTCTCTCCGACGACCTGTGCAAGCAACTGGCGGGGCGGGCAATCAACATTCATCACTCGTTTCTGCCAGGTTTCAAGGGCGCCAAGCCGTATCACCAGGCTTATGAGCGCGGCGTGAAATTGATCGGTGCCACTGCGCATTACGTCACCAGCGACCTGGACGAAGGCCCGATCATCGAGCAGGAAGTGCAGCGTGTCGATCACGTCTACCTGCCTGAAGACCTGGTCGCAGCAGGCCGTAACAACGAAACCATCGCGCTGTCGCGGGCAGTCAAATACCACCTTGAGCATCGGGTGTTTCTCAACACTGACCGAACGGTGATCTTCCGATGAGCGCGCGCATCATCGATGGCAAGGCAGCCGCCGCTCGTGTTCTGGAACAAGTCAGCACCGAAGTGAAAATCTTGAAGGCCGACGGCATCGAACCGGCACTGGCGGTCATTCTGGTCGGTAACGACCCGGCCAGTGAGGTGTATGTGCGCAACAAGATCCTGCGCGCCGAGGAAGCAGGCATTCGTTCGCTGGAGCACCGCCTGCCTGCCAAGAGCAGCCAGGCACAGGTGCTGGCGCTGATTGCCGAACTGAACGCCGACGACTCGGTAAACGGCATCCTGCTGCAACTGCCACTGCCGTCGCACATGGAAGAAGCCCGCGCCTTGCAGGCCATTGATCCGGGCAAGGACGTCGATGGCTTTCACAGTGAAAACGTGGGCGGCCTCAGCCAAGGACGCAGCGTGCTGACGCCCTGCACGCCCAGCGGCTGCATGCACTTGCTTGAAGAGACCTGCGGCGATCTGAGCGGCAAACATGCGGTGGTTATCGGTCGCTCCAATATCGTCGGCAAGCCAATGGCCGCCCTGCTGTTGCAAGCGCATTGCTCGGTGACAGTGGTGCATTCGCGCAGTACCGATGCCAAGGCCTTGTGTCAGCTGGCAGACATCGTCGTCGCAGCAGTGGGTCGCCCGCGCATGATCGACGCCAGTTGGCTCAAGCCCGGCGCAGTGGTGATTGATGTCGGCATCAACCGCATCGAGGATCAAGGCCGCAGCCGCCTGGTGGGCGATATCGATTTCGACAACGCCCTGAGCGTGGCTTCTGCCATCACACCGGTGCCCGGTGGCGTCGGGCCGATGACCATCGCCTTTCTGATGAAAAACACAGTGACTGCTGCCAGGCAGCAAGCCCTCGCACAGCGCAGCCAATCGGAGGCCGTATGCCTTTCAACCTGTTGAAATACGGGCTCAGCCCGGAGTATCCGGTCGAGGTGGATCTGCCTGCGCCCAAGGAACTCAAGCCTTCCTACGACGTGGTGATCATCGGCGGCGGTGGTCATGGCCTGGCGACCGCGTACTACCTGTCGAAATACCACGGCATCACCAATATCGCCGTGCTGGAAAAAGGCTATCTGGGCGGCGGCAACACGGCGCGCAACACGGCGGTTATCCGCTCCAATTACCTGACCAGCGAAGGTGTGAAGTTCTATGCCGAGTCGGTGAAGATGTTTCAGGGCCTGTCCAACGAGTTCGACTTCAACATCATGTATTCGGAGCGCGGCCAGCTAACCCTCGCGCATACCGACGCCACCGTACGCTCGTTCCGTCAGCGCGCCGAGGTCAACAAGCATTTCGGCGGCCGCACCGAAATGATCGACCGCCAGCAGATCCGCGAACTGGTGCCGAGCCTCAATCTGGACCCTGGCCATCTGCCGGTGCTCGCCGGCCTGTGGCATATCGACGGCGGCACCGCACGTCATGACGCGGTGGCTTGGGGCTATGCCAAACAGGCGGCCAAGCGCGGCGTCGAGATTCATCAACTGACCGAAGTGCAGGAACTGGTAATCGAGAATGGCGCCATCACTGCTGTGAAAACCAATCGCGGCACCATCCAGTGCGGTTGCGCCGTACAGGCGGTCGCGGGCATGAGTTCGCAGATGATGAAAAAGGCCGGCATTCGCTCACCGATCCAGACCTTCCCGCTGCAAGCGATGGTCACTCAACCCTTCAAGCCGTTCCTCGAACCGTTGGTGAGCTCGTCTGCCCTGCACTGCTATGTCCAGCAGACCAGTCGTGGCGAGGTGGTGTTTGGCGGCGGCTCGGACCCGTATCCGCTGTTCAACACTCGCTCGACGCTGGACCTCAAGGAAAGCCTGCTGGCACACGCCATCGAGATGTTTCCGTTTCTGGCCAACGCCAAATTGATGCGCCAGTGGGCCGGAATCACCGACATGACCCCGGACTACAGCCCGATCATGGGGCTTTCGCCGGTCAAGAATTATTACCTGGACGCAGGCTGGGGTACCTGGGGCTTCAAGGCGACGCCGATCTGCGGCAAGACCATGGCCGAACTGGTGGCCAGTGGCGGCAAGGTGCCTGAGTTGATCAGGCCATTCGCGCTGGAACGCTTCTCGACCTTCCAGCAAGTCAACGAAATGGGCGCGACAGCGGCCAGCCACTGACGGAGAGCGACACATGAAAATCATGACCTGCCCGCTCAACGGGCCGCGCAACATCAGCGAATTCACCTACGGCGGCGAATTCAAGCACATGCCTGACCCGCAAACCTGCAGCGATGCGCAATGGGCCGATTACGTGTTCAACAGTGAGGACACCCTGGGCGTGGTGCGCGAGTGGTGGATGCATAACCCGTCCAGCTACTGGTTTCTGGCCGAACGTCATACCGGCAGCGACGAGATCATTCGCACCTTCGACCCGCGGGAAATATTTACCGCACGTATCGACTTCGCTTCCCTCCCATCCAAGGAGATCGCAGGATGACCACCCCAGCCCGCTTGCCCGAGCCCATGGGCCTGCTGATCGATCGCAACCAGCCGCTCACCTTCAGCTTCGATGGCAAAACGTATCAGGGCCTGCAAGGCGACAGCATTGCCAGCGCACTGCTGGCCAATGGTCGCTTTCTGCTCTCGCGCTCGTTCAAATACCATCGCCCGCGCGGACCGCTGAGCATGGCCGGACAGGACGCCAACAGCCTGATCCAGTTGCCACACGAGCCTAACGTGCTGGCCGACACTTTTGTCTTGCAGGATGGCTTGCAGGCAACCGGACAGAATTTCAGCGGCTCGCTGGACCACGACAGGGACGCCTGGCTGGGCAAGTTCTCGAAGTTCATGCCGGTGGGTTTCTACTACCGCTCGTTCTACAAGCCCAAAGGCATGTGGAAAGTCTGGGAGCCGATCATTCGCAAGAAAGCGGGCCTCGGCGTGCTGGATCTGGACTTTCAGCCTGAATACTACGACAAGGCGTACCTGTTCACAGATCTGGCGGTAATCGGTGCAGGACCTGCCGGGTTACAGGCGGCTCTGACCGCAGCCAACGCCGGAGCGAGGGTGCTGTTGATCGAACAGCAGCCGATACTCGGAGGTTCGCTGACTTACGCGCGCTTCGATATCGACGGTCAGCGTGCCGGGCAACTGCGGCGCGAACTGGTCGACGCCGTGCAAGCGCACGCCAATATTCAGGTCCTCACACAGGCCACTTGCAATGCCTGGTTTACCGACAACTATCTGCCAGTGATTCAGGGCAAGCGTCTGTACAAGGTGCGCGCTACGCAATGCCTGGTGTGCAGTGGCTCGTTCGACCAGCCGGTTATTTTTCGCAACAATGATTTGCCCGGTGTGATGCTGACCAGCGCCGCGCAGCGTCTGATCAGGCTGTACGCAGTCAAGCCCGGCAAGCGCGCGGTGGTGCTGACCGGCAATGATGACGGTTACCTCGCTGCACTGGATTTGCACGATCAGGGTGTCGAAGTGGTCGCGGTCGCCGACATGCGCGCCAATCCGTCGGATCGGGGATTGCAGGTTGCGCTGGAGCAACGTGGCATCGTCTGCCACATGAGCACCACCGTGTATGAAGCGCTGCACGAGAAAGGCATGCGTCACGTAAGCGGGGCCGAGCTGCGCAAGATCACCGGCCAGGGTCAGGTGGCCAACAAGGGTTTGAGTGTCGAGTGCGACCTGCTGTGCATGTCCGGCGGCTACATGCCGGCCTACCAGTTGCTGTGTCAGGCGGGCGGCAAGCTGGCCTATGACGATCGGCAGGCCGAGTTCGCGATCAGCAGCCTGCCGCAGAACCTGGGCATCGCCGGTTCGGTCAACGGTTATCACGCGCTGGATAACGTGCTGACCGATGCGGCGAATGCCGCCGCCGGGGTGCTCTCGGCGCTAGGCCTGGAATCGACCGACAAACCGGCCGCACTGCGCAGCGAAGCGCAGGTCAACTTCGCCTGGCCGATTTTTCCGCATCCCGAAGGCAAGGATTTTGTCGATTTCGACGAAGACTTGCAGGTGCGTGATATCGTCAATGCCACCCGCATTGGCTATCGCGACATTCAGTTGGTAAAGCGTTATTCCACTGTCGGGATGGGGCCGTCGCAAGGTCGTCACTCAGCGTTGCCAACCGCACGACTGGTGGCCGCGTCTACCCAGCGCAGCATCAGCGAAACCGGTGTGACCACTGCCCGACCGCCCTTCGAGGCAGAGAAACTGGCGCATGTCGCGGGACGGGCCTTCGACCCCTACCGCCAGACGCCCATGCACCAACGGCATGTGCAGGCAGGCGCGAAGATGATGCCGGCCGGGATCTGGCAGCGCCCAGCGTTCTATGGCAAGCCATCGCAACGCGATACCTGCATGCAGCAAGAAGCACTGCATGTGCGCAACAAGGTCGGGATTATCGATGTGTCGACACTCGGTGGCCTGGACGTGCGCGGACCCGATGCCGCCGAGCTGCTCAACCGCATGTACACCTTTGCGTTCCTCAAGCAGCCGGTCGGGCGTTCACGCTATGCGCTGATGACCAACGAGCAAGGCGTGGTCATTGACGACGGCGTTTGTGCACGCTTTGCCGACCAGCACTTCTACGTCACCGCCACCACCAGCGGTGTGGATCGCATCTACCAACAGATGCTCAAGTGGAATGCCCAGTGGCGTCTGAATGTGGACATCACCAACGTCACAGCGGCCATTGCTGCGGTCAACATGGCGGGCCCGGATTCACGCAAGGTACTGGAGCAAGTGTGTACCGACCTTGATCTGTCCGCCGCAGGTTTCCCCTATCTGGGCGTGCGCCTGGGCACTGTTGCCGGCATCAAGGCGCGGCTGTTGCGAGTCGGTTTCGTCGGCGAACTGGGCTACGAAATCCACGTTCCGGCCCGGCATGCCCTGACACTGTGGGACGCGCTGACCGAGGCTGGCAAGGCGTTTGATATGCGTCCGTTCGGCGTCGAAACGCAACGTCTGTTACGTCTGGAAAAAGGCCACGTCATCATCAGCCAGGACACCGATGGCATGACCCATCCAGCCGAAATCGACATGGGCTGGGCGGTCAGCCGGAGCAAGCCGTTCTTCGTCGGCCGCCGCTCAGTGGATATCCTCGAAGCCCAGCCACAGAAACGCAAGCTGGTGGGCTTCACACTGCCCAAGGCCAGTCCGCTGCCGCTTGAAGGTCATCTGGTGCTCAAAGGTCCGGACATCAGTGGCAACGTGACCTCCTGCGAATACTCGTCAACCCTCGGCATGATTATCGGCATGGCTTATGCCGCGTTCGACCAAAGCACACCCGGCCAGCAGATCCCGATTCGCGTCGAAGACGGTGTGGTGGTTCAGGCGACCGTCGTGAAAATGCCCTTCTTCGATCCTGAAAACCAGCGCCAGGAGCTCTGAACCATGAATAGCCTTATCCAGGACCGCCCGGTCAGAGCTGGCGCGCCCTCACTGTGCACACTGCAAGACCTGACCGATCTGCCGCGCGTGGGGTTTCGCGGTACGCAAAGCGCCGAATACCTGACAGCACGTGGTTTCAGTCTGCCCGACACGCCGAACCGCGCGGTTACTCAGGCCGACGGCAGCCATGTTGCACGTCTTTCGCAGACCGAATACCTGCTGCTCGGCAGCCCGCTTGATAAAGGCCAGCGCATAGCCGATGAGGAAGCCCGTTGGGAACTGGACCATAACGCCAACTACCTGCTGCCTCGCGAAGACAGCCATGCGTGGCTGCAACTGAGCGGCCCGTGCATCCCCGAGGTGATGGCCAAATTGTGCGGCGTGGACCTGCGTCCGTCAGCATTCGCAGTCGGCTCGGTGGCGCAGACCTCGGCAGTGCGAATCAATGTGATCGTGATCAATGTTGGCGCGCAGAGCGAACCCTGTTTTCAGATTCTCTTTGATCGGGCTTCACTGGCTTACTTCAAGGAAGCGATGCTGGATGCCATGACCGAGTTTGGAGGGCGCCTCTCATGAACAACGGGTTACTGCTTCAGTGAATAAAGGCCGTTTCGTGCTCATGAACGACAACAAGTGTCTGTTACCGCCAAGCCGCCTAAAGAATACTGGCATAAAGCCGTTGGACATTTGGTAGACCATAAGAGCGACCCTCGGCTCAACGCCTGGGGTCGCAGACTGCACCCATGCAGCACCCGACACTTGCGGCAGTAACGCGCCCCCCGGAGCTCAAATGAATATCAAACAGAAATTGACGTGGGCGTTCGCAGTCATTGCGTGTTTGCCCATATTAGTCGTCGCCGCCATCGTGATCGTGAATCTGCGTGACAAGGCGACCAGTGATTTCGTGGACAGCAGCGCACGCGAGATTCGCCAGGTCGACAATGCCATGCAACTGTTTTTCGACGGCATTACGCAGAACGTCAATTACATCGCGGCGCACCCGCTGATCGCCGGGGCGAGCGATGATTTCCGCAACTACATGGGCGCAACGCCTCCCCCGCAGTCCGAGAATGACAGGCAGGCGACCGAGCTGTTCGCCAGTATCGCCAAGGCCCATCCGGCCTACTCCTACGTCTCTTACGGGTTGATCAACGGCAGCTACATCATGACGCCGGAAGACCCGAAAATGAGCAACTACGACCCACGTGTTCGCCCGTGGTACAAGACCGCAATGGCCAATGCTGGCAAAACCGTGCGCAGCGACGCCTATTACTGGGCCAACGATGACGCGGTGCTGGTCAGCACCATTCGGGCGATCCCTAATAAACTGGGCAACCCTGGCGGCGTGGTCAACATCGACGTATCACTCAAGCAGCTGACCAACATCGTCAAGCAGATCAAGCTGGGTGACAGCGGCTACCTGATGCTGATGGAAAAGAGCGGCACCGTGCTGGTCGATCCCAAGCAGCCGGAACACAACTTCAAGAAACTGGGTGAACTGGGCGACGGCTTCAGCGATTTGGCGAAAACCGCCAGTGGTCTGGTCGAGGTGACACTCAACGGCGAACGCTACATGGCCAACGTGTACCCGTCCGAGCAACTGGGCTGGAACTTCATCGGTCTGATCAAACAGGACGAAGTGATGGCCTCGGCCACCCGCCTGACCTGGCTGATCGGCGTTATCGCTGCGGTATTGGCGGTGGTCTTTGCGATTGTCGGTGCCAGCTTTGCCAGCGTCATCGTGCGTCCGATCCACAGCGTGTCGAGCGGCCTGGAAGGCATTGCTGGCGGCGAAGGCGACCTGACCCAGAACCTCGCCGTGCGCGGCAAGGATGAAACTGCGCAACTGGCAGGCTGGTTCAACAAGTTCCTTACCGCGATTCGCAACCTGATCCAGCACATCGGCCAGGCTGCCGGGAAGATTCTTGAAGCCTCACACAGCTCCACCCGTGTCTCCAACGACATGGCCGAAGCCGCTGGACGTCAGCGCGAGGCGGTGGACATGGTCTCCACGGCCTTCCATGAAATGGTCGCCACCTCCAACGAAGTCGCTCGTTCCTGCAGCCAGGCCGCCGATTCGGCCGACAGCGGTCAGCAGCAGGCGCGTGAAGGTCAGCGACAGATCGACGATGCGGTGCGCAGTGTCGACCAGCTCAGCGAGGAACTCACCCGCTCGGCCAAGGATATGACGCAACTGGAAAAGGACAGCGCAGGCATTCAGTCGATCCTCAACACCATCCGTTCGATTGCCGAGCAGACCAACCTGCTGGCCCTCAACGCGGCCATCGAAGCAGCTCGCGCAGGCGAGCAGGGTCGCGGCTTTGCCGTGGTAGCCGACGAAGTCCGCGCGCTGGCCAAACGTACCTCGGACTCGACCGCCGAAATCGACAACCTGCTGGGCAATCTGGCCAAACGCACCGCTTCGGTGGCGCAACAGATGCACGCCAGCCTCGACGTGTCGCAGCAATCGGTGACCAAGATCGGGCAGGCACGCAGCAGCTTCGGGCAGATCCGTGAGTCAGTTGATGTGATTCGCGACATGAACACCCAGATTGCAACCGCCGCCGAAGAGCAGCATCAGGTGGCCGAAGACATCAACCGTCACATCAGCCAGATCCATGGCGACGCCCAGTTGATCGCCGACCTCTCGGACTCCGCCCGTGCGGATTCCAGAAGTCTGGAACTACTGTCCAGCGAACTCGACGGCCTGGTGCGCAAGTTCAAGACCTGATACTGCACACTCGGAGCGTGAGAAACGATAGGTGTCTGTGTGTCCCCTATCGTGCCCATGCTCCGCGTGGGCATGCCGTTCTGGGCGCTCTGCGTCCTTTGCGCAGCAGGTGATCCAACCTCAAGGCTCTGCGCCGCTCCTCTCAAACCATTCAGTCAGAAAATCCAGCATGGTGCGCAAGGTGGCCGACTGGTGATGCCGCGAGGTGTAGATCGCGTGGATGCCCAGCGCCCTTGGCTGGTGGTCGGGCAGCACCGCGATCAGCTTGCCACTTGCAATCAGCGGCGCTGCCGAATGCACCGGTTGCAAGGTGATCCCCGCGCCAGCCACTGCGGCCTCCAGCAACACCACTGAATCGTTGGCGCTGAGGTTGCCGCCCACCGGAACGCTGAGCGGCAACTGCTGCCGGGTGAACTCCCACAGGCTCTTGCCGAAGTACGAATAGGTCAGGCAGTTGTGTGCAGCCAGTTCTTGCGGACTGGCGGGAGTGCCGTGCATGGCGAGGTAGGCTGGAGAGGCACAGACAACCGAATCGCAATGCCCCAATGGACGGGCAATCACATTGGGGTCCAGCTGATTGGTGATGCGGATTGCCAGATCAATGCGCTCGCTGACCAGGTCCACGGCCTCGTTGCCAATCAGCAGATCCACCGAGGTGCCGGGGTAGCGTTGCAGGTAAGCCTTCACCGCTGGGGCCAGAACCGCCAGTGCCAGTGACTGCGAACAGGCAATACGCAGCATGCCACGCGGCTCATCGACTTGCGTATCGGCTGCCAGCGGCACTGCGTCAGCCAGCTCGACAAGCTGCTGGCAACGCAGCAACGTCACCTGTCCGGGCGCAGTGAGCCCCAGCTTGCGCGTGGTGCGGTGCAGCAAGCGCGCTCCCGCCCAGGTTTCCATCTGCGCCAGATAACGGGTCACCATCGCCCGTGACATGTCCAGCGCCTCAGCGGCAGCAATGAGGCTGCCGCGTTCGTTGATGGCCATGAACACCCGCGCCGCCATGATCCGATCCATGATTCATCCGATATAAGCAATCAATAGTTGCCAATATTGAGGCTTTTGTTTCATTTTAAGCAACATAAGATAACGACCTCAGTCTTGCTCTATAAAAAGGTCGTACCCCATGCTACGCAATTCCCTGCTTGCTCTATCGTTCGCGGTGCTATTCCCGCTTGCAGCCCAGGCCGCTGATCCACTGGCGATCGAGGTCTACAATCCGGCCGAAAAAGCCGTCTTCCCGGTGTCATCCGAACTGATCACCGGGAAGCATGATGCGGTGCTGATCGATGCGCAGTTTCAGCGTAACGATGCTCAGGCGCTGGTAGAGAAGATCAAGGCCAGCGGCAAGAAACTCACTACCGTGTACATCAGCCACAGCGACCCGGATTACTACTTCGGGCTGGACGTCATCAAAGCTGCTTTCCCCGATGCGAAGATCGTTGCCAGCGCTCCTACCGTGAAAGCGATCAAGGCGTCGATGCAGGGCAAGCTTGCCTACTGGGGACCGATTCTCAAGGACAATGCTCCGGCCAGACTGGTCCTGCCAGAGGTGCTCGAGGGTGACCATCTTACCCTTGAAGGTCAGCCATTACAGATCAAAGGCCTGAGCGGCCCGGCCCCCGAGCGCAGCTACGTATGGATTCCATCGCTCAAGGCGGTGGTCGGCGGCGTCGTGGTGTCCAGCGGCATTCATGTCTGGATTGCTGATACCCAAAGCCCGAAATCGCGTCAGGACTGGCTCGCGCCCCTCAAGGGCATTGAGGCGCTGAAACCGGTCACGGTAATTCCGGGCCATTATCTGGGCGAGATTCCAGCGGGCACCAAGGCTGTGACGTTCACCGCCGACTACCTGAAGTCCTTTGAACAACAAGCGGCCAAAACCAAGGATTCCAAGGGCCTGATCGATGCCATGCAGAATGCCTGGCCACAACTGGCCGAGCCGAGTTCGCTGGAACTGAGTGCCAAGGTCATCAAGGGCGAGATGAAGTGGCCGAATTGATCTGAAACCAGGGAACTGTTGCCGCATCGCCGCAGTTGCGCGCAGCAGTTCCGAGGGATGGTCAGACGCCCCCGTCAATCGCTATGCTGCCCCCATGAATGCTCCTGTCAAAATCCGTAACCCCTGCCCGCCCGGCGCTTGCGACTGCGAGCGCGAACGGCTGGATGCGGAAGGCGCCGACCTGCGCATCCTCAAGCTGACCCGTGATGCGGAAAACACGCTGCTTGAGCGCCTGAGCCGTGTCGAAAGCCTGAAGGATCTGGAGCACATGCAGCGCAAGATTTTCGAGCAACTGGGTGTGCGCGTCGAAATCGCACCGGGCTTCAACGAAGTACGCACCATGCGCGGCATCAGCATTGTCGTGCAGAAAAAGACCGGCCTGTGCCGCAAGACGCGCAAGTCGGTTGCAAGCGCAATCCGCAGTGTACTTGAGGCACGCCCGCAGATCGCCTATGAACTACTCAACGCCAACGACCTGCTGCGCGACGCGTGAGTCAATACAGAGCCCGAACAGGCCTTTGAAACCATAACGCCCGATCTAAAACAGACCGGGCGTCATGTGCATTGTCCTGTTGACTGATCAACAGGCCCCCGGCGGAATACCACCCTTGTTGAAGTCCTTCAGGCGTTCCTTTTCTTCTGGCGTCGAGTGCGCAGGCACATCGTTTGCCGGTTCCGGCTTTTTCTCGTCTTTCTGGTCAGTCATGGTCATTCTCTCCGCTCGTGGACACTCAAAATAAGGCCACGCGCGAAGCATTCGGTTCCGATTGATTAGCGCGCTGCCACTCGTTCGGCGACATTGCACTCCAGTTGCCTGGCCAGCCCCTGCAAATCGAGCAGGGTTGCGCGCCAACTGCGTTCCTGACTGCCGACGCTGACCAGCGAGCGCACTCGGTCATTGACCGAGATCCCCTTGCCGGTATTGGCCTGCCAGCCCTGCTCGAGCATGGCCGGGTCGAACTGATTGAACGCGTCGATCGCATCGACCCGGCTCACGGCAAAACCAAAGCACAGGCGCTCGCCACGCACGATCAGGACACGGGACGCTTCACCCGGGGTTTGCGCCCCCTCGCCCAGCAGGCTGCTCAGGCAGATCAGCGGCACTTGCTCGCCACGCAGATTGAACTGCCCTAGCAGGTGCGTTGCCGGTTGCGACAAACCGATCAGCTGTTGCGGCACGCTCATGATCTCGACGATCTGACTCAACGGCGCGACGAAGCGGGTCGGTGCGTCAAACAGCAGACAGGCATGGCGCAACATCGCCTTGGTCACATCGTGCGAGGCTTGTGCAGGTTTGACGTCGTGCTGGTAAACCTGGGTGTAGCTTTTGACTTCCGGGCGCTGCAACAGCATTGGATGATCCAGCAACAATGCCTGTTGCCCCTCCTCCAGGTTCATGACCCCGGCCAGCAGTTCAGGATGCGGCAGGCCGTAACCCGGTGCCGCCAGAAGGCTGCCCGGGTCCTGACGCTGGATGGCGACCATGCGGTCGTAACCAAACCCGCATACCCGACCGTCCGGAGCCGTCAATAGCAACAACTGCGGCTTGGAGGTCTGGCGTTTATGGTCCAGACCAAGGACTTCGGACAGATTGAGCGCCGGGACCTTGGTGCCACGCACCGACGTAACGCCAAAGCAGCAGTCACTGGCAAAGTCCGACGCCGAAATTTCAGGATTATCCACCAGTTCGGTCACGACGCTCGCATCGATACAGAAGTTGCGACCGTCACACTCGAACACCAGGTAATGCAGCAAACGATTCTTGGCCGCGAGCGCTTCTTCCTTGAGCACCTGCGCGCTCGGATCAGCAGCAAACAGTACGCCTGGCAAGCTACTCAGAAAACCCAGGTCGAGCTTGTAGATCATCCGCGATTCTTCTGCGCCCAGCAGCAGTGATGGCAGCAACCCGACGCTGGTGCCGCCAGGGCCCAGCGGGCTGAATTGAGAGTCGCGGGCCTTGAGAATGTCGCATACCGCATCAATCGCCAGCCCCAGGTAGCCACCGCCGTACTTGAGAATAGCGACCAGCGGCGTGGGCAACGATGTATCGCCGCCCTCCGCCAACTGGCCCCGCAGGTCCACCAAAGGCACCGGTTTGCCGCGCAAGGTAAACACCCCGCGCAACGCACCGCGAGTCAGCGGATGGGGGTACAGGTCGGCAGGCCAGTGCACGGCCTCCATCAGCGCTTCGGCAATCACCGCCAGATAAACGCCATTGATCTGCACGACGCCATAGGCATTCAGGCTGCTCATGCAGGTTGTCCGATGGATACCTTGTCCAGAGTCTGGGTGTAGCCGGTCAGGTTGGCTTTATGCAGCTCGACGATCAGTGTCTCGACTTCCTGCGCCGACAGACGTTGCTTCTCTGTCGCCGTGTTGATCCCGTCGATTGCCTGAGTGGTCTGCATCACGCCTTCCACGATGTGTTCGAAGGCTTCGCCGGCACTGCGCGAAATCTCGTAGCCCGACTCGATCCGGCTGACTGTTTCGAGGATCAGCTTGTTGATTTCCTTGGTCGCACGCGAGGACTTCTCGGCCAGCTTGCGCACTTCATCGGCCACCACCGAGAAGCCCAGGCCGTGCTCGCCAGCCCTGGCCGCCTCGATAGCGGCGTTGAAGGCCAGCATGTTGGTCTGACTGGCGATCTCGCTGATCACCTGGATGATGTCCTGAATGCCCTCGGCCGACTTGGCGATCATGCCCATCGCATCGGACGCCTTGACCAGAGTCTGCGAACCGGTACTGGCCTGCTCACGCGTCATTCTGGCCAGATCGGTGGCCGTCTGGGTGCTTTGTGCCACGTAGGAAATGGCGTTCATCAATGCTTTAACCGACTCGCCCATGGCGCGGGTCTTGGCTTCTATCGCCTGCTCCATCTCGACCTGACGGGTAATGTCAGTGGCGAATTTCACCACTTTGAACGGCAGCCCGTCATGGTCTAAAATCGGGCTGTACGTCGCCTGAATCCAGATTTTCTGCCCGTACTTGCTGACGCGCATGAAGCGTCCGGAATAGAACTCGCCCTGCCCCAGCCCGTGCCAGAACTCCCGGTATTCAGTGCCACGCACATATTCCTCATCACAGAAAATACGGTGATGCTGGCCCTTGATCTCCAGCAGGCCATAGCCCAGCGCTTTGAGGAAGTTGGCGTTGGCCGTAATAATGTTGCCGGCCATGTCAAACTCGATGACGGCCTGGGCGCGGTCGATTGCATTCACCTTGCCGTGGTGCTCGACGCTGGTTTCCTTGGCAACTGTCACGTCGAGCGCGAACTTGACGATCTTGTAGGGTTTGCCCTGCGCGTCGAAGATCGGGTTGTAGGTCGCCTGAATCCAGATTTCCTTGCCATCCTTACGCTTGCGTTTGTACTCATTGGCGTCGTATTCGCCACGCCCCAGTTTTTCCCAGAGCTCGCGATACTCCAGACTGCTGACAAACTCCTCAGAGCAGAACATCCGGTGGTGTTCGCCGACAATTTCCTCAAGGTCGTAGCCGAATACCGCAAGGAAGTTGCGGTTGGCATTCAGCACCTTGCCGGTCAGATCGAATTCGATAACCGCCTGAGAACGCTCGATCGCCGTCACCTTGCCGGCGGACTCGGCCTGACGGACGCGGCTCTCGGTGACGTCGTTGGCGAACTTCACCACTTTGTAAGGACGACCATCAGGGTCAAAAATCGGGTTGTAAGTGGCGCTGATCCATAGCTCTCGACCGTTCTTGCCGATTCGTTTGTACTCGCCGGAGTCATACTCGCCACGCTCGAGCTTGGCCCAGAAAGCACGATAGGCCGGGCTGTTCAGGTAGTCGTCTTCACAGAACATGCGGTGATGCTGGCCCTGTATCTCATCCAGACGATAGCCCAGCACCTTGAGGAAGTTTTCGTTGGCGTTGAGCACGCGGCCGTTCAGGTCGAACTCGATGATGCTCTGCGAACGATCGATCGCTGCGACCTTACCTTCGTACTCGGCGTTGGTCTTGCGTTGCTGCGTGACGTCGGTGGCGAATTTTACGACCTTGAACGGGTTGCCCTGGTCGTCGAAAACCGGGTTGTAGGTTGCCTGCAACCAGATCTCGCGACCGTTCTTGCCCAGGCGCTTGTACTGCCCTTCGTCAAAGGCACCTTTGCCCAGTTTTTCCCAAAACGTCGCATACTCAACGCTGGAAGCGTGTTCCGGGGTGCAGAACATGCGGTGATGCCGACCCTGGACTTCGTCCAGGCGATACCCGACGCAATCCAGAAAGTTGGTATTGGCCCGCAGGATATTGCCTTCAAGATCAAACTCGATCATCGCCTGCGAACGGTCAATGGCCGCCATCAGCGAGTGCAGGTCCATCTCTAGCTCGGCCCGGTCCCTGGGAGTGCTTTCAATTGTGGTCGACATGTAAAATACTCTGCGAGTCAGCATCTATGGAAGTATTGTTATAAAGCGCCGGTCTGTGCGGGCCCGGTCAAACGCTTCAAACATGAGGCGCGGACTGACTATGGTGCCTGCTGATCAAGCCGGTTAATCGTCTTTCTCAATGCCTTCCATAGCGCAAACTTCAAGGCCGTCAGAGCCAGGTGGAACTATCGAAGTCACTCGGCAATGAGCCGTTACATAAACATCGGCTTCAGTCAGATTAGCTTTAGCGCTGTCAGCTAGCTATTATCTAGCCACTATCAAAACACACACGGTCAGGCCCTCCCGATCACCGGCAAAGACCGCTTCGTACACAACTTCCTTCCCCTACTGAAAACCGTTGCGTCATCAAGCATAAAACCAGATGACGAGAATCACGGCCCCCGTCCATCCCAAGGTGAGTAAGAAAGAAAGCCCAGCAAGGCGCGGGTCCATGGAACTCCTGTTCTAGAAGGCTTGGGTAAGCAGAGCGCTGCATACGTAGGGATATAACGGCTGGATCACAGGTATATAAACTATTTTCACCACCTTGAAACACTGCCGGAACAGGGGTCTTGCTCTGGATCAACGTCTGATAACCGACGTATGGCCTGGTCACCAGCCAGTCTTTGAACGAAGCGCCGTTTGACGGCAGACTGAATGTCAGGGATCAGAGTAGCGTTACCTTCACCCGCATCCAGTCTTCCTCTATATCACCGGCGATTTCAGCAAGACAGGGAGTCTCGGCAAGGCGCTGGCGATATCGTCCTTTACCATAGCGCACACCCTTATGCATGCAGTTACTCCTAAGGTGACGATCGGAGCTTGCTGACAGACGTAGCCAGCGCAGTGGACGTGGTCGGCCTTGGCATTGCCGAGCATTTGCCATGGGATGCTCTGGCGCTGAAGAACATGCTGACGAAACTACCGTTGCTTGGCGATTGGCTGCCAACCCTCGGGGCTGACTCCTGAAACAGCGAGCAAAATTCAATTTATGCATATTTAAATACTGAATAATTATTTAATTTAATAATTAACATATAACAAAATAGAATTTCACTGCGGTTTTTTATAGGCATATCGTCATCCTATACCGACCCCTTTCTCCAGGCGGAGGTGCATCCACCTTTCTGAACCGTCCGGAGCAAAACCATGAGCAGACAACGACACCTTAAACTTGGCGCAATGGTCCACGGGGTCGGCCATGGCTGGGGCGAATGGCGCCATCCGCACGCACTGGCCAACGCCAGTGTGAATTTCGGCTTTTATCAGCAGCAGACCCAGTTGGCCGAAGCGGCGCGCTTCGATTTTGTGTTCATCGCCGACAGCCTGCACATTCACGAAAAATCCAGTCCGCATTACCTGAATCGTTTCGAACCGTTGACCATTCTCTCCGCACTCGCAGCCACCACCCGGCATATCGGTCTGGTGGCAACGGTGACGGTCAGCTACACCGAACCCTTTCAGGTAGCTCGCCAGTTTGCTTCGCTGGACCACATCAGTGGCGGTCGGGCTGGCTGGAATGTGGTGACTTCCTGGCTCAGTGGCACCGCTGACAACTTCAGTAAGGGCGAACACCCACCGCACGCCGTACGCTACCGTATCGCCAAAGAGCATATCGAGGTGGTCAAAGGTCTGTGGGATTCCTGGGAAGACGACGCCTTCGCCTACGACAAGCAGAAAGGCGAATTTTTCACGCCTGGCAAACTGCACGCGCTGAACCACAAGGGCGAATTCTTCTCGGTGAAAGGCCCGCTCAACATCGCCCGGTCGAAGCAGGGTCAGCCTGTGATTTTTCAGGCAGGCACCTCCGAGGCCGGGCGTAACTTCGCCGCTCAAAACTCCGACGCGATCTTCGTCCACGCCGAGAGTTTCGATGAAGCGCGCGCCTATTATCAGGACCTGAAACAAAGGGCTGACGGCTTTGGTCGCGACCCTCACGCACTGTCGATTCTGCCGGGCATTCGCCCGATTGTCGGGCGCGATGAGGCTGAGGTGGAGAGCCGCTATCGCCAGGCCGTGGAGTTGGTGACGATCGAAGACGCAATCGTCGCCCTTGGCCGCCCCTTCAATGATCACGATTTCAGCCAGTATCCACTGGACGAACCCTTCCCGGAACTGGGCGATCTGGGCTCCAACAGCCAGAAAGGCGGTTCGGACCGGGTCAAGCAACTGGCCAAAGACGAAGACCTGAGCCTGCGTGAAGTCGCCCTGCGCTTCTCCCTGCCCCGCCGTGACTTTGTCGGCACACCGCAACAGGTCGCCGACGCGATACAAACGTGGTTCGAAGCAGGCGCAGCCGACGGTTTCATCATCAATAGCGTCCTGCCGGACGGCCTGCAGTACTTCACCGAATGGGTGGTGCCGGTGCTGCAACGACGCGGACTGTTTCGCACCGAATACAGCGGCAATACGCTACGTGAAAACCTCGGCCTTGAGGTGCCGGTCAATCGTCATGCGAAGGCTGTCGCCCATCAATCTGACGAGGCGGTGGCATGACTCGACTCGTGATTGCCAGCCAGATGGATGATAATTTCAATCAGGTGATTCGCGAGCGGCTTGCAGTGACCCACCCTGAAGCCAGGCTCATCGGCGTACAGGTCGGGGTGCCGAGCGATTTGCCCGGCGAGGTCAGCATTCTGCTGGCGCGCCCTATCAACGTGCGTGGTTATGAAGCCCCGGCCTTGCCGCCTCCGGGCTGGCCCTATGGCCTGAAATGGATTCAGGTGGTGTCTTCGGGTATCGACTTCTACCCAGGATGGCTGTTCAACGGGCCGCCGGTGAGCACCTCGCGGGGCAGCGCGGCAGAAAACATCGCCGAGTTCTCGCTGGCCGCCATTTTTGCCGCAGCCAAGCATCTGCCGGATATCTGGGTGCATGACTCGCAATGGAACTTCACCGCCCTGACGCCGCTCAAGGGCACCACGCTCGGGATTCTAGGCTTTGGTGCCATCGGCCGCAGTCTGGCCAGCAAGGCCCAGGCGCTGGGTATCAACGTGATCGCATTGCGGCAAAGTTCGGCTCCGTTCGAGGTTGACGGTGTCGAGGCTGCACGCGACATTCATGACCTGTTCGCGCGCGCAGACCATCTGGTACTGGCCGCGCCGTTGACACCGGCGACGCGGCACATCGTTAACGCCGAGGTGCTGAACAGTGCCAAACCCGGCCTGCACTTGATCAACATCGCCCGTGGCGGCCTGCTTGACCATGAAGCGCTGCTCAATGCGCTGGATAATGGAAACATCGGCCTGGCCTCGCTGGACGTCACCGAACCCGAGCCCCTGCCGGACGGGCATCCACTGTACTCAAACCCTCGCGTGCGCCTGTCACCGCACACCTCGGCGATCTCCAGCAACAGCCGTAACGAAATAGCCGACAGCTTTCTGGCCAACCTTGAGCGTTTTCTCAACGGGCAGGCCTTGCAGAATCAGGCTGATCGCCAGCGCGGCTACTGACACAGATCACACCCATTACGCTGCGTGGAAATACAACTCCTGACACTCAGCGTCACCCTCAAATACCGAGCGTGCCATGCCCAAACCGATAAAACACACACAACCTGGCTACCGCCGTCCGCTGCTGGCAGGTCTGCTCGCGGCGTTGGCGTTATGCATCGCTCTCCCCGTCGAGGCACAGCAAACGTTGCGGATCGGTTACCAGAAGTCTTCCACGCTGATCACCCTGCTGAAAACACGCGGCACGCTGGAAAAAGCCCTTGCGCCACAGGACGTCACCGTCACCTGGCATGAGTTTCCGAGTGGCCTGCCGCTGCTGGAGGCGTTGAACGTCGGCAACGTCGATATCAGCGCGGATGTGGCGGACACCGTACCGATCTTCGCTCAGGCAGCGCAGGCCAGGCTGACCTACTTTGCCCAGGAAGCGGCCTCGCCTTCCGCGCAGGCAATCATCGTGCATAAAGGCTCGCCCGTGCAGAAGTTGTCAGACCTGAAAGGCAAAAAGGTCGCTGTTACCAAGGCGGCGGGTTCCCACTACCTGCTGATTGCTGCGTTGAAAAAGGCCGGTCTGGCATTTTCGGATATCCAGCCCGCCTACCTGTCGCCCGCCGACGGCCGAGCGGCCTTCGAAAACAACAAGGTGGACGCCTGGGTCACCTGGGAACCCTTCCTGACCAGCGCCCAACGGCAATTGCCGACCCGCACCCTGGCTGACGGCAAGGAGCTGTCCAGCTACAAGCGCTATTACCTGACCGGCACCAACTACGCCAAGGACCATCCGCAAGTGCTCAGCGTGGTTTACGAGCAGTTGCACAGCGCCGGTATCTGGCTAAAGGCCAACCCGCGCGAAGCCGCGCAGGTACTGAGCCCTTTATGGGGCAATCTGGATATTCAAACGGTCGAAATCGCCAACAGCCACCGCACCTATCAGATACAGCCGGTCACGCATGAGCAACTGGACGAGCAGCAGCATATCGCCGATGCCTTCTTGGCAGCGGGCCTGCTGCCCAAGGCGGTGGATGCGCAGGATGTGGAGGTATGGAAACCTTGAGGAATGAAGGGGCACACCCGCTCGCATGGAGCGAGTATGCCACTCGATCAGTCTCTGAACTCAAACACCCGGCGGCCTGGGAAACGCTCCGCGGGCGGTTTCATAAGCCTGCGCGACACGCAACGCCAAAGCATCCTTGAAGCGCGGCGCGACAATCATCATGGCGACCGGCAGGCCCTCGGCCAGGCCTGCCGGGATTGACGTGGCCGGGTGGCCGGTCAGGTCGAACGGCGCGGTATTGGCGAGCATGTTCAGGGCGCTGTGCACGTACTCTTCAATCGGCGCATCGGCGGCGGTCAGCGTGGTGGCTACAAACGGCATGGTCGGCAACACCAGCACATCAAAATTCTTGAATGCTTCGTCGTATTGACGGGTGAGTTCCGGCACCAGCATCCGCGCCTTGGCGTAGTAGGCACCGTGCAGGTTTTTCAGGCTGTAATGCCCGGTAAGTGCCACGGCACGCACGCTGCTGGACAATGCGTTGGCATGCTCACGACGCCTGGCACCGAAGTAGCTCATGATGTCGGGGTCGTAATAGCCGTCGACATTCATGCCATAGCCGTTGCCTTGCAGCATCTGATACGCCGCACCATCGGTGGCGATGACATTCCACATGTCCAGCGCCACACCGCGGTGCCACGGAGCGCTTGCCTCTCCGACCGTCGCACCAAGGCTTTCCAGCTGTGCCACTGCGGCGCGAACCAGGGCGTCTACTTGCGGTTCGGACATGCCGGGAATCGCAAAACCTTCGCGCAGCAGGCCGATTTTCAAGCCGGCAACGCCCTGATCGAGGGTCGCGACACAACTGACCGCCGGCGGGTTTTTCTGCCTTGAATCAAGCCCGTTAGCCCCGGCGATTACGTCGAGCATCACCGCGCAGTCGCGCACGTTATTGGCCATCGGACCGACATGGTCGATGGTCCGCTCGATCGGAAAAGCCCCGGTATAAGGCACAAGGCTATAGGTCGGCTTGTGCCCGACGATGCCGCTCCAGGCCGACGGCATGCGGATCGACCCGCCCTGGTCGCCGCCGATGGCCATGTCCACTTCCTGCAAGGCGACCAGCACGGCGCTGCCGCTGGAGGAGCCGCCTGCGTTGCGAGTCAGGTCCCACGGGTTTTTTACCGCACCGGTAGCCGAGGTAAAACTGGCTCCGGAGAAACACAAGTCTTCACAGACTGATTTGCCGACCACCGTCGCGCCTGCGGCCAACAAGCGTTTGACCACCGTGGCATCTTCGGACGGCACGTAACCATCAAGGCTCAGCGAGCCGTTGGCCATCGGTACGCCGGCCACTGATACGTTGTCCTTGATGACCACCGTTCTACCCGCCAACGGGCCGCTCGCCGCACCGGCTATGTGCGTCTTCACGTACCAGGCGCCATGCAGGTTTTCGGCCTCTGTCGGTTTGCTGTGCTCGCGCAACGGCGTGGGCTGCGCAACGTGAGCGGCGTACAGCTCATCAATGGCTTCGTAGGAGCCCAGGGTTTCGTCAGCAAGACTCAGGAACGATGCCATCTGGCTGTCTGACAGGTCGTACCCGTGATCCTGGGCGGCAATCAGAAAGTCGGCTTTGTCGGGGCGTTTTACGGACATGGTGTTCTCCAGATAACGGTAAGGGCCGCCCGGGATCGGGCAGGCACTGACTGGAGCCGCCTGCGCAGGATGCGCAGGCATGGGCTCGATCCGGAGGACGCCGTTGTCCATGCCGGTCGCCACGCGGTGTTCCATACCTGCCGGTTCAGGGCGTATGGCAAGCGTCCGCGCAGAAGAGGATCAGACCGATGAGGCCCGACACTCGAAGCGAGTCTGCAGCCTGTCAGGAACAGGCTTGTTGAAACAGTTCATGGGCCTTGACCAGCGCCTCGGCGATTTTCTCCACGGGCTCACGCTTGGCCATCGCCTGATCCCGCAGCGCGTTGTAAGCGTCTATTTCAGACATACCCTTGGTTTCCATCAGGATGATTTTTGCCTGCTGCACGGTACGCATCACCGCCATGCGCCCTTCCAGGCGCTTGACGTGTTTTTCCCGTTCCCGTGTTTTGCGTGCCTGGCTAAGAGTGATGGCCAGCGCAGTCAGCAGGCCGAAAGACCTGACCGGCGAGGGAATCACCGAACAGGCATTGAGCTGCACCAGCGCCTCGACAATGATCGGGTTTTCATAGGCGATCACCGGAATGATCGGCGGCGTCGAGCTGTGCAGCAGCCAGGGCGTATTGGTCGACAGGCTTTCCGGCGACACCGCCAGCACGATCACGTCAGCCTCACTCTGCAACCGTTCGGGGATCGGCCACTGCACGCGTACCTGGCAACCAATACGCTGCAACTGGGCGATCAGGTTGCGACCGTCTTCATCATCGGGGTGCATCACCAGCACGCTGATGTCGCGCAGGTCCTTGATGCCGCCTGCGCTGTCGTTACGCAAACGTTTCTTGGCGGCACGCAGGGTCATGGACGCCTCCCGGTCAGGCTGGACCAGCCGTTGAAGTCAGGCGCAACGGCATAAGGATCAGGCTTCAGCGCTTTCTGACTTTGGTAAAGGATGTCGAACTGCCCGTCGCCATTGGCCCGGCCGATCCGCGAGTACAGGTAGGTATGGTGATTGTGCTCATCGATGCGGACCCGTCCCTGAGGCGCGTCGTATTCCAGACCGCGCATGGTCTGCAAGACGTCCTCCACCTCCGTGCTGCCCGCCCGGGCTATCGCCTTGGCCAGCAGATGGACCTGAAAATAAGCGGCTTCCCAGCAGCGATCGGTCACCTGATGCTGGCCAAACATCTCCCGGTATTGCGCGATGCACTGGCGATTGAGCGGCGTATCGATCGATTGGAAGTAAGTGGCTGCCGAAATGTGCCCGGTGCCCAGATGAACGCCCATCTGCTGAATATCGGTTTCACTGGTGGTCACACTGGCAATCGGCATGACCGCAGGGTCGAAACCGGCATCGGCGTACGCTTGGTACAGGTGCGCCATGGTGTCACCGACCACCGTGGAAAAGATGAACGACGGTTTCAGCTCCCGGGCCTTGACCATGAGCCTGGCGAAGTCCTCTGGCCTGGCGTTTTTCAATGGCAAGTAGTACTCGCCCAGCTTGCTGCCACCGCGCTCGTAGAGCAGGTCGCTCATCAGCCGATTGGTTTCGTACGGGTAGACGTACTCGGAGCCGATCATCAGCACGCGACTGCCAAAGTGGTCGAACATGTAACTGCCCAATGGCACGGCGTTATGGTTCGGCGTGGCACCGGTGTAAATGATGTTGCGCGAATACTCGAAGCCCTCGTAGTAAACCGGATAGAGCAGCAACGCGTTGTACCGTTCGACGACGGGCAATACTGCCTTGCGCGCCGCCGAGGTGTAGCAACCGAAGAAAAACCGCAGATTCTCTTCACGAATCAGCGATTCAACGTGCATGGCAAACAACGCAGGCGTTGAATCCGGGTTACGGGTAATCAGTTCCAGAGGACGGCCATTCACGCCTCCTGCCGCGTTGATCTGATGGATTGCAAACTGTGCGCCGCGCATTGTTGAACACTCACCGGCAGCAGTAACGCCGGTATTGGAAAACAGACCTCCTATGCGGATCGACGGGTCAACCATGTCTATGAACCTTGTTCAACGTGAGGTGAGACGCCCGAACCTGGCCGGGAGCCTGAAAGAAGACTGAGCGAATAACCGTGGATTCAACGGTGGCTCTCAGGCGGTTGTGCCTGGGGCTGGCGTGACGGCAGTGTCAGGACCAGTCGTGCGAGGGACCTTCCACACCTGCCGAGAGTGGGCGTATGGCAAGGGACCCTGCGAGGGTATCTGCTGGCAGTCATGCAGATAGCGGGCCATGCGTCGTGTATGGGTGTTGATGATTCGTGTGTCTGCTGGCTGGGGCGTTCCCTTGGTAGCAGGCATTTGTTTGCAAGGGTGGTCGTACATTCGCTGGGGGGGAGTATCAGTTTTTTTGTGTTCGGGCTGGTTAGGGCCTGCCGTCAGGCAGGCCCTTGTTTTACCAGCTCGGTCTGGTAAATCGGTCTCCGTACAGGATCGCAAATTGATTCATTGCCACTTTCCAGTCGTGTGCCGCATGACCCCAGTTGGCGGTGATGTTGCGCAACCCAAGCCATATCAGTTTCGTCGCAGCCTCATCGGTCGGGAAGTGCCCTCGAGTCTTGATGATCTTGCGTAACTGGGCATTGATGCTCTCGATGGCATTGGTCGTGTAAACCACTTTGCGAATGCCCGCCGGAAAAACAAAAAACGGTATAACCCGATCCCAGGCGCGACGCCATGCAGCAACTACAGTCGGATACTGCTTGCCCCAGGGGCCCGCTTCAAAGGCGTTAAGCTCTTGCTCAGCCACATCGGCATTGATCGCCTGGTAGATCGGCTTGAGTGCTTTGGCCAGTGCCCGACGTTTATCCCAAGCGGCATAGTCCAAGCTGTTGCGGATCAGATGCACGATGCAGGTTTGCAGCGTCGTGGCAGGAAAAACCGCCCCCAACGCCTCCGGTATTCCTTTGAGGCCATCCGTGACGGCGATCAGAACATCTTCAACGCCACGAGTCTTGAGGTCGTTGAACACCTTCATCCAAAACTTGGCACCCTCGGTGCTCTCGATCCATATACCCAGAATGTCGCGCGTGCCATCAGGTAATACCCCCAGCGCCAGATAAATAGCCTTGTTGCACACTAACCCCTCGTCCCGGATTTTGACCCGTAACGCATCGAAGAAGATCACCGGATACATCGGTTCCAAGGGTCGTTGCTGCCAAGCGCCCACCTCTTCCATGACCGCATCGGTGACTGAGCTGATGAAGTCATGGGACACGTCAGTTCCATACTGCTCAGATAGAAAAGCGCGGATCTCACGCACCGTCATGCCCCGGGCGTACATGGCAATTATCTTGTCGTCGAAGCCTGTAAAACGGCGTTCGTGCTTGGGAATCAGGATCGGGGCGAAGCTACCATCGCGGTCTCTGGGGATATCCAGGCGAAGCGGCCCGTCGTCGGTCAGAACCGTCTTGCTGCTTTTGCCATTGCGCTGATTGGTCGACTCCTCAGGGCGCTCCGCGCCCTGAGGATAACCAAGGTGGTGACCCAGCTCGGCGCCTAGCGCACGCTCGATCAGAGCCTTCTTGAACGCCATGGACGCGTCTTGAATGGCTTCGGCGCTCATCGGGCCTTTAACAAACTGCTCGATCAGCTCTTGGGGAATCGAGGGCAACTCCCTCGCTGTTGCATTGGCGGACTTCTTTTTGGTCGGCATACATGCACCTCTAGCTACATGTTATGCCCGAACACAAAATTTCTGACAGTCTCGCTGCCGGGCATCGCCAACAAGGAGTGGTGGGTATTGGCAGCGCTGGTGATGATGGCCATCCCGATCATCATCTTTTTCGGCTTTCTGTTCTCCCGCCCGCTTTCCAGCCAGTTCTCTTCGATTGCCAAGGGCGCGCGTCAGGTCGCCCAGGGCGACTTCAAGACGCGCCTGCCCATGAGCGACAAAGACCCGGACGAGCTACAGGCGCTGGTCAGCGACTTCAACACCATGACCACTCAACTGGGCCGTTACGAACTGGAGGTCAGCGAGTCCAGCGCGATGATCGCCCATGAACTGCGCACGCCACTGAACGCGGCCATGGGGCGCATTCAGGGCATGATCGATGAAGTGTTCCCGCGCAATCTGGCACAACTGGAAATGGTCCACCGCCAACTTAACCAGTTGAACAAACTGGTGAGCGATCTGCACCTTCTCTCACTGGCCAGCGCTGGCCAGCTGACCCTGGACAAGACGGTATTTTCCCTTGAGAAACTGGTGGCCGAACGCCTGAGCTGGTTTGCCGCACAGCTCGATGAAGCGGGCGTTGTCGTGACGATCGACATCCCCCAACGACTGACCGTCACCGCCGACCGTGACCGGATCGGCCAGGTGGTCAATATTCTCGTCGATAATGCGCTGCGCTACTCGGCGATGGGCGGTGAACTGCTGATTGTCGGCAGGGCCCGCGCACGGAGCATGGAACTGACCGTCTCCGACCGCGGGCCCGGCTTCGGCTCGGAAAACCTCGAGCAGGTGTTCGACCGTTTCTGGCGCGCCGAACGTTCGCGGGCGCGCTATTCGGGAGGCAGCGGCCTTGGCCTGTCCATCGCCCGGGCTATTTGCCTCGAGCATGACGGCACTATCGGGGTGCGCAACAGGCCTGGCGGCGGGTCGGTGATCCGCCTGGAAATCCCAGCCTGACCCTGCTAACCCGAACCTGCGGATCAATGCCCCATCAACGAATCGATAGCGTCCGGTTTGTCGTGCACGCCAAACCGATCCACCAGCGTGGCCGTCGCCCGGTTCATACCTACAACGTCCACACTGATACCCGCCCTCCTCAGCTTGAGCACCACCTTGTCCAGCGCGGCAACCGCAGTGATGTCCCAGAAATGCGCCTCGCGCAGATCAATGGCGAGTGTTTCGACGTTTTCGCGCAGGTCGAAGGACGCCATGAAGCGCTCGGCAGAAGCAAAAAACACCTGACCGGTCACGTAATAAGTGCGGTGGCTGTGCTCGGGGTCACGTTGCGAAGTGACGTCGAGATAACGGGCGATCTTGCTGGCAAAGAACATCGCGGCCAGCAGGGACCCCACCAGCACGCCATAGGCGAGGTTATGGGTGGCTACCACCATGATCACCGTCACGACCATCACGATATTGGTCGAGAGCGGGTACTGTTTAAGGTTGCGGATCGACTCCCAGCTGAACGTGCTGATCGACACCATGATCATCACCGCCACCAGCGCCGCCATCGGAATACGCGCCAGCCAGTCGCCCAGAAACAGCATCATGATCAACAGCAGCAAGCCCGCGCTGAGGGTCGAGAGTCGCGTTCTGCCCCCCGACTTCACGTTGATCATTGATTGGCCGATCATCGCGCAACCGGCCATGCCACCGATCAGGCCACTGGCAATATTGGCAATGCCCTGCCCTCTGCACTCACGATTCCTGTCGCTGGTGGTATCGGTCAAATCGTCGACAATGGTTGCGGTCATCATCGACTCAAGCAGGCCCACCACCGCCAAAGCCGCGGAGTACGGCAGGATGATCAACAGCGTGTCGAGATTCAGCGCAACGTCCGGCCACATGAACACCGGCAGACTGTCAGGCATCGCGCCCATATCACCAACTGTTCGTACATCAAGGCCCATGTAAATGGACATTGCCGTGAGCAGCAGAATGCACACCAGCGGCGACGGCAGCAGCTTGCCCAGCAACGGCACGCGCGGGAACAGATAGATAATTGCCAGGCCCGCCGCCGTCATGGCATAGACCGGCCAGGTCGCATGGGTCAGTTCTGGCAGTTGGGCCATGAAAATCAGAATCGCCAGCGCGTTCACAAAGCCGGTCACCACCGATCGTGAAACAAAGCGCATCAGCTCTCCGAGGCGCAAGTACCCGGCGATGATCTGCAACACGCCGCACAACAAAGTGGCCGCCAGCAAATACTGAAGACCGTGCTCTTTCACCAGGTTCACCATCAGCAGTGCCATCGCACCTGTGGCGGCGGAAATCATCGCCGGGCGGCCGCCCACGAAAGCAATGACCACACAGATACAGAACGAGGCGTAAAGCCCGACTTTCGGGTCTACCCCCGTGATGATGGAGAACGCAATGGCCTCTGGAATCAGGGCCAGTGCAACGACAAGCCCGGCCAGAACATCGGCCCGGACGCTGGAAAACCACGTAGCTTTAATTTTTCGAGCATGGAAATACCTGTGTCGAACACAGCGGGACGCGCAGCAGCGAATGCCGGACGTACGTGTGCATCGGTTTTCGAATGAGTAGTGATGGAGGTGGCGGCGACCGTAAAACGGACACAGCGACAGGCGACCGCAGTCAGTGGCAGTCAGGGTGTGGCGAGGGGGCGAAGCGCTAAGGTGGCGTAGGCAGCCAGCTGGAACGGGACAAAAGTGATTCCTTCGATGGGTCGCATGACGTGAGCATCATAGACCCATCCGTTTGAGGGGTTCAAGACGCAGATGCCTGCGCGACAGCAACACCGCGCAGCTGATATGCTTTTTCCAGGATAACTTGCCCCTGTTTGCAAAGGCGGTTTTCACTCATGATGCAGGCATCATTTGCCCCGATGCCTTCTATGAAACGCTACGAAAAATTCGCCGCCGACATTTCGGAAATGATTCGCAGCGGCGTGTTGCCAGCCGGTGAGAAAGTGCCCTCCGTCAGGGTTGCCAGTCGCACCTATTCGGTGAGCCCCGCCACCGTCTTCAAGGCGTATTACCTGCTGGAAGACAAAGGCCTGATTCAGGCCCGTGCACGCTCCGGGTATTACGTGCGCGAGCATGCTGCCAATGCGCTGACCGAGCCTGAACTGGTCAGGCACACCAGCGAAGGCACCGAACTGGGCGTCAGCGACCTGATTTTTTCCGTGCTTGGCTCGCTCAAGAACCCGGACACCGTCCCGTTCGGCTCGGCATTTCCCAGCCCGCACCTTTACCCATTGCCGCGCCTGGCCAAGTCGATGTCTTCAGCGGTGCGGGCGATGACGCCAGCGGGCATTGTCAGCGACATGACCACCGGGAACTCCGAACTGCGCCGCCAGGTTGCTCTGCGCTACATGATCAGTGGCGTGCGCCTGCCCGCCGACGAACTGGTGATCACTAACGGCGCGATGGAGGCCCTGAACCTGTGTCTGCAATGCGTCACCGAGCCCGGCGACCTGGTCGCCATCGAAGCACCTGCTTTCTATGCCTGCCTTCAGGTACTGGAGCGGCTCAAGCTGAAAGCCGTCGAAATCCCCGTGCATCCGCGTGACGGCGTGGATCTGGACTCTTTGCAGGACAGCCTGACACGCCTGCCGATCAAAGCCTGCTGGTTCATGAGCAGCTTCCAGAACCCACTGGGCGCGAGCATGACCCAGGCGAAAAAACTCAGGCTATACAACCTGCTGGAACGGCAGCAGATCCCGCTGATCGAGGACGATGTGTACGCCGAGCTGTATTACGGCGCCAATGCCCCCCATCCGGTCAAAAGCCTGGATCGCAGCGGGCTGGTGATGCACTGCAGCTCGTTTTCCAAGACCCTGGCTCCCGGCTACCGTGTCGGCTGGGTGGCAGGCGGACGTTATACCGAACAGATCAATCGGCTGAAACTGATGACCACCATTTCACCCTCTGTCCCCGCCCAGGCAGCGATTGCCGACTACCTCAAACATGGCGGCTACGACCGCCACCTGCGCAAATTGCGCAACACCCTCGAACTGCAACAAGGCGCGATGCTGGCTGCTGCCGCTCGTTATTTCCCGGCAGCGACACGCGTCACCCGCCCCGCAGGCGGGTACTTTCTGTGGTTCGAATTCCCCGAGCAAGTGGACTCGCTGCAGGTGTTCCAGATGGCCCTGGCCCAAGGTATCAGCCTGGCACCCGGCCCGATCTTCTCGGCCTCGCAGCGCTTCAAGAACTGCGCACGCCTGAACTACGGCACGCCCTGGGATGAACGCAGCGAGCAGGCCATGGCGATGCTTGGACGAATCATCGCGTCGTTCTGAAGTGTTTACGTTCGGCCCACGTACAACTGATCCGTATTTTTAAGCTGTTTCTGAATCTGTACCAGAATCTGCCTGCGCAGGATAATGGCCACGCATTAAAACGCGCAGGAAACCGTCAGAAGCCGGAGCCTGCAACTCGTTACAGACAGATCGATCAGCAGGAGACGCTCATGGGCAAGCTCGGACTTTCATTGATAGGTTTTTTGTTGCTGGCGATAGCGGTGGGTTTGCTGGGGACTATTTCGCCGTATTGAGCATTGATTACCGCCGTCGTGCTCATCGCTCACGTTTGTACACACGTCCTGATGACTATCGCGCCCATGCTGCGCATTGGCGCGAAAGTCTGCTCCAGACTCGTTCAGCAGCCGATTAATTAGTTTTCTTCGTATACCCTCGCCGATTTACCCGTCTAGTCTTGCCACTGCCTCAACTGGTTTATGCACCCCGCGGTTTTATAAATAGTGCTGATCCGCTGCTTCTGGAAACCGAGCAAATCATTCGCCATGCCAGACCCGGGCTGACGGCTGAAGAGCTCGCCAAAATGTTGAATCTGAGCGAGCGGACAATGCATCGACGATTCAAGAAATTACCCAATGAGTCGCCTAAAGAGCTCATTACCCGAGTGAGGATAGAAACGGCTTGCGTCCTCCTCCAGACACCGGGAGCCAGTATTAAACAAGTGGCACTCAAGTGCGGCTACAACGAGGATACCTCGTTCCGACGGGCTTTCATGCAACTTACCGGGATGACGCCTGCGGATTACAAGCGCAGGTCTAAAGCGCAGTCCTCCGATGCGAGCGGATAAACGACGCGTTCGGTGCAGACGTAAGATTCATTTCTGGTACTGGAGGCGATTTAAAAACTACTCAAGGTGTTTTCTCTGCCAAGTCCATGAATTGTCGCGCTGCCAGTGCTCGGCGCCAAAACTAAAAAACCCGCCAGAAGGCGGGTTTTCGGTGTTTCAAAGATTTTTTTAGTCTTCTCTGAAACCTTGTCTGGCTCCACGACCTGGACTCGAACCAGGGACCCAGTGATTAACAGTCACTTGCTCTACCAACTGAGCTATCGCGGAATGAGCGCTATGTTACTGATTAGGAAAAGGAAGTCAAGCGAGGGCTGAAAAAATTTCGGCGCTGCGGCTTGCGCGCGCCCAGCGTTACGAACACGTCGCAAGGTGGCCATAGAACGAGCGTCTGCCCGAAGGGCGTAGGAGTTTCAGGAGGTTACGACGGCTACGATGGGCTGCGAAGCGGTTCCAAAATGGGCTACGGTTGTACCAGACGTACCACGTGCACCGTTTATGCTGCCGGTTCCCGGCAGATCGCGGACAAGCGGGCATCGCCCAGCCCATTTGAACGTACTGAAATTGGCGTTTATGTCACATCAAGAAACATCTGCATCAGCCGACACCTCGGTCAGGTAGTCCCTTTCCCACGGCTCAGGTATAACAAAAAAATGGCCTCGCTCAAGACAGTGCAAGCTCGCTACACCGCAACCTTCGTGGGGTTCATGGCCTTGGTCATCGTTCTGACGGTTTATGGAATCGGTCAGTTCGTCTCCCCCAGGCTCACCGCCAACGATGAAAACATGCTGACCGCCAAGGCAGCAGATATCAGTAACGAGATCAAGACCGAACTGGCCCGCGTACAGGCGCAGGCGCGGGTCATTACCGAACTGGTGCCGCAACTGTCCAGTGACGATATCGACCGCCTGCTGCCGTTCATGGTCAACCAGTACGGCGAAGCCAAGGTATTCGGCGGCGGGATCTGGCCTTTGCCGAACGTGCGCACGCCCGGTCGGGCCAAGCACAGCACCTTTTACCACCGCGATGCGTCGGGCAAGTTGATCGTCAACACCCATTGGAACTCGCCTGAGTCGCTCAACTATTTCGAACAGGGCTGGCACAAAGGCGGCTTGAACTCGCCTGCTGGCCAATGCGCCTGGGCGCCCGCCTATCAGGACGCCGCCAGCCCGGAACCGCGCACCAACTGCGCCATGGCCATCACCAAGGACGGCCAGCCGTGGGGCGTTTCGACCATCGACGTGACGCTGGGTTTCTTCAACAAGCTGGTTGAAGCCAAAGAGCAGGAAGTCCATGGCCGGATCATGATCATCGAGGCCGATGGCAAGATTCTGTCCAACGTGCCGGGCAGCAGCGACAAGATCGTGCTGCGCAATGTCTCCGAACTGGCGGCGCAATCGCCGTTCATCAATGGCGTCAAGTCGGCACTCGCCGTCAAAGGTACTGGCACCTCGCGTCTGACTTACCAGAACAGTGATGGCGAAGAATCAACGCTGTTTCTGATGCCGGTTGCGGGCACGCCATGGCTGTTGGCCGTTTCGCAAAACACCGACCTGCTGAAAAGCCAGAGCGAAGCCGTCCTCAAGACCCTGGCCTGGCTGCAGATCCCGATGGTTCTGGTGCTGTTGGTGCTGATGATTGTTGCGTTGCGCACGCTGATGAACCGTCTGGGCGTGCTCAAAACCAACATCGACACGCTGTCGGCCGGTGATGCCGATCTCACCCGGCGCATTGCCGTCAAAGGGCACGATGAAGTGAATCAAGTGGGGGAGTCGGTCAACAACTTTATTGCCTACCTGCAACGCATGATGCTCGACGTCAGCAGCTCCACTCGCGAAATCGCCAGCGGCATCGAACAACTGCGCAGTCAGGCGGGCGCTACCAATGCCATTCTGATCCGCCACGCCAACGAAACCGATCAGGCCGTTACCGCGATTACCGAGATGTCCTCCACCGCGGACGAAGTGGCCCGCAGCGCGGCGCAGACCGCAAGCTTCACGCAGTCGGCCAATGAGAACGCGCAGGTATCGAAAACCGTGGTTGCAGACGCTTCTGACAGCGTGAATGCACTGATCGGCGAGGTCGATTCGGCCACCAGCAAAGTGCAGTCGATGGAGCAGGACGCCAAGCGCATCAACGCGGTGCTGGCGGTGATTGGCGAAATCGCCGGGCAGACCAACCTGCTCGCGCTTAACGCCGCCATTGAAGCCGCGCGCGCCGGCGAACAGGGTCGTGGCTTTGCGGTCGTGGCCGATGAGGTGCGCGCCCTCGCCGCTCGCACCCAGGCTAGCACGTCGGAGATCAACGAAATGCTCGGCAGCCTGCAACAAGGCGTCAGCGCCGCAGTAGCCGCAATGGAAAAAACCCGCCAGAGCTGCCAGACCACGGCAGGCAAAACCACCGCAGTAACAAGCGGCCTGGACGACATGACTCGCTCGGTTCTGCAGATCAACGACCTGAGCACACAAATCGCCACAGCGGCCGAGGAGCAAAGCGCGGTGTCCGAGGAAATCAGCCGTAACATCATTGCCGTTCGGCACATCGTCGAAGAGCTGGTCGAAGGCGGCTCCAGTAACGAACGCAGCACCGTTGCCCTTTCCGAGTCCAACACTCGCCTGATTGCGCTGGTACGGCGCTTCAAGGTCAGTTAAAACCTGTGCGGGCCTGCCGCAGCTTGCGTCAGGCCCGCTGTCTATTTGATCCGGTAGTGGAAAGTATTCTTCACCCCGGACACGCTCACCGCCCTGCCCTCGACAACCCGTGGCTGATAACGAAAGGTTTGTGCTGCGGCCAGTGACGGACGGATGAACAATGGATGGCACGCACCCTGCACTTGCGGGTTGACCACCGTGCCTTGCGGCGATACGTCGTAGACCACCGTGCAATCACCCTCGATGCCTTTGTCCAGAGCCCGTTCGGGATAGTCCGGAGCCTCCTTGCTGAGTGGCTGATACTGGCTGCTGTCAGCGGCGGCCTGCTGTTGTGCTGATTGCTGCGCCTGGCGGGCGCGCTCGGCAGACTGACGCGCCTGTTCGGCCTGACGTTGTTGCTCAACCTGCTGACGTTGCTGCTCGGCCAGCCGCTGCTGTTCCTGGCGCTTTTGCTGCTCGGTTTCGTGCAGGCGCTGAACGCTCTGTTGCTGTTCGCGCTCGCGCTTTTGCTCGTCAACGCGCTTGCGTGCCAACGCCGCCTGTTCGACCTGGCGCTGCGGCTCTGCCTGCGGTTTTGCAGCTTCTACCGGCTGGGTGATCGGCAGCGAGGCCGGTGCAGGTGGCGGCAGCTGAACAGGCTCGACAACCGACGCAGCGGTGACTGGAACCGGCTCAGGCGCTGGCGGCAAAATCACTAATTGCGTGGTCAGGGTTCTGTTCTGTGCGGGCGGTGCTTCGTGTGGGCTCCAGCCGAACATAAGACCGCCCAGCAGCACGCCATGCAATGCCAGTGCGACGGCAACGGCCAGTCCATTGCTGCGCAGCCAGGGCCCATTTACCCATTCGCGGCGCGGCGGGTGGTAATCGAGGGCCAGGGTGTTCATTGCGGGGCCTCGGTCACCAAGCCCAATTGCGTTACGCCACTGCGTTGCAGCGCCGCCATGGCGGCGACTACCCGGCCATAATCAGCCTTGTCATCGGCGCGGATGAACACTTGCGTGTCCTTGCGCTCGGCAACCAGTCGGGCGATGCGCTCCTGCATGTCTTCAAGGCTCGCGGCCTGATTGGTCTGCGTTTGAGTATCGACCGTGTCGCCCAGGTTCCAGTAGTAGCCGCCCTGCGCCTTGACGGACAGGGTCACGATGCGCTGCCGGGTATCGGTGGCGAGTGCTTCGCTGGCGACTTTGGGTAACTCGATTTTCACGCCTTGGGTCAGCATCGGAGCCGTGACCATGAAAATCACCAGCAGCACCAGCATCACGTCGATATAGGGCACGACATTCATTTCGGCTTTCGGGCCATGTTTGCGTTGTGGTTTGACCAGCATGACAAGTCCTCAGGCCGCAGCGGCCATGTTGCGGGTCAGGCCTTGCAGGGTGCGGTTCAGGCGCACCTGCAGTTCATTGCCGAAGCTGTAGTAACGGGCCGTGAGCGTCTGGCCACGCGCGGCAAAACGGTTGTAGGCGATAACGGCAGGAATGGCGGCGAACAGGCCGATGGCCGTGGCAATCAAGGCTTCGGCAATACCCGGCGCGACCGTCGACAGTGTGGCCTGCTGCACTTGAGACAGGCCGATGAAGGAATTCATGATCCCCCAGACCGTGCCGAACAGGCCGATGTAGGGGCTGACCGAGCCGACCGTGGCGAGAAACTGCAGGCCTTTTTCCAGTTGCAGCTCCTGCTCGCTGATCGCGACTTGCAATGCGCGTTCGACGCCTGACAGCACTACGTCAGGCTCGATGCCGGGACGTGGCTTGAGTTGCACGTACTCGGCATAACCGGCGTTGAAGACGCGCTCGATACCGTCAGCGCCCTCCTGAGCCGAACGGCTTTCGGCGTACAGCGGTGCCAGCTCGGCTTCAGCGCGAAAGCGCTGCTGAAATGCATCCAGCGTCCGCTCGTAATGGCCCAGCGCAAGACTGCGCTGGATGATCAGGTACCAGCTGACCAGCGAAGCGAGTAACAGAATCAGCATCACGGCCTTGACCAGCAGGCTGGCATCGCTGATCAGGCCCCAGATAGTCATGTGTTCGAGGGTGGCGTGCATCGTGGTAGTCCTCTGTAATGGAACGAATGATTAGCACCGCTTGATGACAAACGACTTACGGCAGCTTCAAGGTTTTCATCACCTCGGCCCACGGCACGAACTTGAAGTTCTGCGCCTGCTCGGGCATGCGTTTGCGCCCGTCCTGCACCACCAGCATGCCTTTGCTCCAAGGGCCGCCGAGGTTCATGGAGGTCACTTCGATGCCGTCGGTTTCCGAGGTACCGTCAATCCCCGCGTTCGCGTTGAGACCGACCCGAAAAGCGCCGCGCAGTGCGTAAGGCGGCTCGGCATCGACCACCACGTAGCTGTCGTTGCCCTGACTGGAGATCACCAGATAGTCGTGCTTGTCACTCTGATACAGCGCCAGCCCCTCGACATCGGCATGCACCGCCTCGCCCACCTTGATCACACTGGAAAGCGTCGCAGGCTGATCCGCCCGCGCATCGACTTCCCAGACGCCAACGTCCTCTTCACCGAGAAACAGGCGTTGACGCTGGTCATCGGCCACGCAGCCTTCCGGCTGGGTGTCGACCTTGAAGCGGCGTACCAGCTCGCCTTTTGCCTTACCATCGGACGCGCTGAGCCGATACTGGAGAAAGCTGCCGTCTTTACCGTTGGCGAAGGCGTATAGCTCGCCACTGGCAGGTTTGAACAGGCAGACGCCATAGATTTCCGCCAATGGTGTGGGGATCTCTCCCGCTTCACGAATGACGCCGCTGACCCGGTCGATGCTGAACAGGCTCAGGCTGTTGTGATCCCGGTTACTGGCTACCGCCAGATCGACAGTCTTCTTGCCGAGCATGAAGCCTGGGCGTAGATCGACGTTGTTCAGGCGGCCTACCGGTAATTCCTGCAACTGCTTGCCAGTCAGGTCATAAGCCAGCAGGCCCTGCTTTTTGTTGGTGCCCAACACGCGACTGAGCGCCGGATTTTTCGGGTGGACCCAAATGGCCGGGTCGTCGGCGGCGTCACCCTGACGCCCGACCGGCTGGCTCTGACTCGCCGCCATGACAGTCGGCAACGGCTTGGCGTTATTCACCGGTTTGGGCGACCAACTCAGTTCCCCCTGATACAGGCGCTCGCCGTCATTGTCGTTAACCAACACCTGCAAGCTGTTCTTGCTCTCACGAACAGAAAGCCCTTCCGGCTTTTTCAGGCTCATCAGCGACAGATCGGCCACCGGCGTCCAGCTCTCCAGCGAATCCTGCTGCTGATAGAGATGCAACGCCTTGCCTTTCGGGTCCAGTGCCAGCAAACCGCCCGGAACAATGGCCATTGCCCCCGCCGCCTGTTTCAAATCGCCAAACGGTTCGCGCAGAGCCACAGGCTGACGCGCGACCTCAGCCTCGGGGTGCGCCGAATAAGCCCACCAACCGATGTTTTGTTCATTGACGAACAACCTGTGCGCAGCGTCATCGACCTGACAAAACTCGGCTTTGGGTGGTAGCGGCAGGTTGCGCACCAGGCGTGGCGCGTCGTTCAGTCGATTATCTGCGCCAATCAGCCATTGTTCGCCCTTGCCCTCCTCGCCCACCAGAAACACAAACAGGTTGCTGGCGTCATCGCGGTACAGGCACAGACCGGCCACTGAATAATCGCGTGCGGGCAGATAAACCGGCTTTGACCAGTGTGCTCCGGTCGGATCGAGCTGGGTCAGCATGGCCTGCTGGCGGGCATTATCCAGCGTTGCAATGAGCACACTTGAGCCTGTAGTACGGCTGTCGAGCCCTTGGAACGACCCCGGCATTTTCGCCAGCTCGCGGCCCTGCTCATCCAGCAGCAACAGACCGGCCTTGACGCTCGCGGCCAGGCGGCGGGTGCCGTCACTGCCCGGCAGAAAGCTCGCCGATTGAGCCTTGAACGAAGCATTTTCAGCCCAGCGTGTCAGGTTCAGGTCCATCGGCGGCGAAGCGTGCGCAGCCCCGGCCGCAAGACAAAGCAGTAGCGCCAGGCACGCTGGCTTGGGTGATAACGAAATGATCATGAACGGTTGAATCCTTTGAATGAGCGCGTCAGGTCGATCAGAAGTGAGTGAAGGTCAGGCCGACTTTGTAGGTCGGGCCGTATTCTTCGTACTGGCCGTTGTAGGCGCGATGACCGCTGTAGACGAAATACGGCTGATCGGTGAGGTTCTGCGCCTCGAAGCTGACCTTGAGGTTCTTGGTCAGTGAATAGCGGGCGCTGAAATCGACGAAAGTCTGCGCATTCACGTACTGGTCGTGGTCCTTGTCGCCGATCGACGCCAACTCGTAGAGATAGGCCGATTTGTAGTTGGCGGACAGACGCAGACTCAGCTTGTCGTTCTCCCAGCCGAGCATGACGTTACCGACGGTTTTCGACTGGCTGGGCAGGTCGATGTCGCGCTTGCGGTTGGTGCCGGTGCTCTGGTCGAAACCGTTGATGCTCGCGTCGGAACGGCTCAACGTGGCGTTGGCGCCCAGCAGCAGACCGTTCCATGGCGATGGCAGCCAGTCGAGCTTTTGCGAATAGGCCAGTTCCAGGCCATAGAGCTTGGCCTTGTCGCCGTTGGCGTAGGTGTTGGCTTCGGAGAAGTTCGCCCACTGCCCGGTGCCCGCCAGGTCGGTGTTGTAGACGAAATTCTGGATGTCCTTGTAGAACACGAACGCCGACACCGTCCCCGCCCGGCCCATGAAGTGTTCGATGCCCAGGTCAAGGTTGCTCGACTCCAGCGGCTTCAGATTCGGGTTACCGAAAGAGGCTTCGTCATCGTCGATCACAAAGCCCGGCGCCAGTTGCCCGAACGTCGGGCGCACCACGGTTTTGGTCCAGGCGGCACGCAACTGGGTGCTCTTGTCGATCTGATAACGGGCATGCAGACCTGGTAACCAGTGGTGATAGCGGCGGTTGGTGGTACTGGACTCGAATGCCCCATCGCGCACGCCAGTTCCTTTGGCGTTCATCTCCGTGCCCTCGTAACGCAAACCGGCGATGAAGCGCCATTTATCGACATCCAGCGTATTCATGAAGTAACCGGCATTGATGTCTTCGTTGATCTTGAAGTCATTGGCCCGGCTTTCCGACGCGTCGTAGGCGTCGGCGGCGTTCAGGCCGCCGATCAGGCCCTTGACCGCAGTGGGACTGATACCGCTGCCGAAATTGCCCAGTCGATAGTCGATGGTGCCTTTCTGGAACTGTGTCAGGTTGAGTTGCTGATCGCTGAAACCCTGGTCATCGAAATCGTCGTATTTCCAGACTTCCAGATCGTTGCTTTTGTCGCGTCGGCTGACCTTGCCGCCAAACTTGAACTGCGAGGCATAGCCCTTGAAGTCGTAATCGCGGGCCAGGTCGAGGCGCACGTTCTTCTCGGTGTCTTTGGTGTACTGCTTTTCCCGGTCGACCTTGTCCAGAGTAAAGTTCGAATTGTCGTAGAACGAGGGATCGACGATGGGCCTTGGCTTGTCGCGGTCGTAGAAACCGGTGTCGGCAAAATCATCGTTACCCACGAATGTGGCTCCGGCAATATGGCTAGGGCTGTCTTCACTGGACTCGCTGTAACCGGCCTGGCCGCTGAGCGTCCACAGGCCGACCATACGTTCGCCACCGAACACGTAGGACTGGATTTCCTGAGTTTCGGTGCGCGCCTTGAGCTTGCGCGTGCCCTCGGCATCGCCGGTCTGCCCTGCGCTCTGGGCATTGGCAAATTCGAAACCGTTGGTGGTGCGCACCTCATCATCCTTGAAACGGCTGTACAGGGTGCGCAGGTAGTATTTGCTGAGGTCATCGGGTTTGTAATCGAAGTTAAGACCACCCCCGGTGCGCTCGCGGCTGATGTCGTAGTCGCGTTGTTCAAACGATTGCAGTCGCGAGCCGTCCCAGTCTCCGCCGGTCTCGACGTTGTCGGAGCCGAAATCACGCTTCTGCCAGCTCAGTGCTGCCGCCACACCGAAGTTGTCGATGCCGTCGCCAAGGCTGAAACGATTGCTCGCCGCGCCGGAAAACTTGGGGCTGGTCTGATGGGTGTTCTTGTCGTAGCTGGCTTCGCTGCTGCCGGTATAGAACAGCCCTTTGTGGTCGAAGGCAGAGAGGCTTTCGACATCGACTGTACCGCCCAGCGAGTTGGCGTCCATGTCCGGGGTCAGGGTTTTGATCACTGACAGTGACTGCACCAGTTCGGCAGGCAGCACATCCAGCGCCACGGCGCGTCGGCCACTTTCCGGGGCAGGCACCAGCGTGCCGTTGATGGTCACGCTGTTGAGGTCAGGCGCCAGTCCCCTGACGGTGACAAAGCGCCCCTCGCCCTGATCGCGCTCGACGCTGACGCCCGGCATGCGTTGCACTGCTTCGGCGACGTTCTGGTCCGGTAGCTGCGCAACACCGTCGGCATGCACGACGCTCTTGATGCTGTCGGAGCTGCGTTGCTCCTTGAGCGCGTTGTCGATACTCGCCGCCTGCCCGACCACTTGCACGTGCTCGGTGGTATCGGCTTCGGCCGCCTGTAAGCGTTCGCTGGCAATGGCAAATGCCAGCGCGCTGAGTGTGAAGCCGACCAGTTGAGCCCTGCTGCGACGCCTGTGCATGTTAAGTCCTCCCCCATAATCCCGACAGGCCAGGCAAATGACCCGGCAACTGGAGGCGCAAGCTAGAGTCGTGCAGTGACGGTTCTGTGACAGGTAACGGGCGCAGGGGCTGGAAACAGCGGGTTTGAGGGTGATTTGGCAGGCAAATGAGCTGATTTGACTTTCAGGCGGGGCTGGCCGGAATCAAAAGCCGATGTGCGTATGACTCTCTTTCCAACGCTCTGCGTTGGAATGCAGTTCGTGACGCTCCGCGTCGCCAGTGCCGCCGTGATCGAGAAGCACGTATGGCGACCTCCTGCAGACGCATCATGACATTGTGCTGCTCCAGAGACTTGTGACGCAAAGCGTCACGAACCGCATGCGTTTGGCAGGCGAACCAGCCGGGTGGCGGTCAGGCGCGTAGAAAAAACCTGCAACACACGTGAGCTGATTCGACCTTTCGCGGTCCGCGTTACCCGTCACCGAAGTGTCATGTACATCTGTTCTGCTGGCCGATAACCAGCAGCTCGGGAGCCGTCTTTTCATGTTCAGGATCATCCAACCCCATCACTGGAAACTCGCTGCGCTGATGGTCGCTTCCAACCTGGGCCTGCTGGCCTTTCTGGCATTTGGCAACGTCAAACAGGTCAGCGAATGGCAATGGCTGGACATCGTCGGCGAAGGCGGCTCCGCGCTGCTGTCGCTGGTCTGGCTGTTTCTGGTGTTCAAGAGCCGACCAGCCGGTCGAGTCACCAATTACCTGTCGACAGGCCTCAGCTGTGTGTTCTTTTCCTGGTGGATCGACGCGCTGGACGAGTTCATTCGCCTGCCCAGCCACATCCAGTGGGGTCACTGGCTGGAATCCGGACCTATGCCAATCGGCCTTATCCTGCTGACCCTCGGTATCTATCACTGGCATCGCGAGCAACTGGCGATCAGCGCGCAGATGGAAAAGCGCGAGCGTGGCTTTCGTGAGCATCGGCTTTACGACAAGCTCACACCGCTGGGCAGCGCCGACTATCTGAAACGCCAACTGGTCGTCAGCCTTGAAGAAAGCCTCTGCCAGCAGCAACCGTTGTCGCTGCTGGTACTGGATGTGGATGACTTCAGCGCGATCAATAACGCATTCGGTCATGCCGAGGGCGATGAGGTTCTATCGGCGCTCAGCCATCTGCTGGTACTCAATTTGCGCCGCCAGGACCTGCTCTGCCGTCTGGCGGGCGACCGGTTTGTGGTGTTGTTGCCCAATACCGGAGAGAGTCAGGCGAAACTGCTGGCGCTGGAGCTGCAACAGGCGGTTGCCAGCCTGGCGCACAAGACTCGGCAACAAGGTGAACGCATTCAACTGTCGGCCAGCGTGGCGGTGGTCATGGCCCTCAATGAAACGCCGGACAACCTGCTGCGTCGCCTCAACCTGTCGCTGGCCCGCGCCCGACGTCCCCTGACCCGTACTGCCTGAGCGACTGCCGTGACTCTCAAAAGTGACTGGTACGAAGCCGACAGCCGCTTCATCCCCGGCCATTACCAGCCGGCTACGCTGATTGATCTGGCCTTGTCGCGCGGGATCGACAGCCATCGCCTGCTCAAAGGCACAGGCCTGTTCTACGAAGACATCGTTGCGGGCAAGACGCGGCTCAGTGCGCAGCAATTCTTCGTTCTGATCGGTAACGCGCAACGCCAGATGGAAGCCGACGACACCAGTTTCCTGTTCGGCCAGCGACTGTTTCCCGGCCATTACGGCGCCGCAAGCCATGCGCTGCGTCATGCGCAAAACCTGCATCAGGCGCTGGAAATCCTGATCCACCAGCATGCGCTGCTCAGCCCGCTGCTGACGCCGCGTCTGGAGCTGGATGAGCATTTTGCCTACCTTTACTGGCTGGACAGTTGCGGCGCTGGCGAACAGCAACGCTTCCTGCTGGAGGCCGGTATGACTGCACTGGTCGCGATGAGTCAGTTGCTCAGCGGGGAACGGCTGCCGTGGGAATGCAGTTTCTGTCACGAGGAACCGCGCTACATCGAACAATACTGGGTGCATCTGGGCGAGAACACGGCATTTGGCCGCCCGCTGGACATGATGCGCCTGCCCCGGAATTACCTCACCCGCGCGTGGCCAGGCGCATCACCCATCGCAGTGCAGGTCGCACAACAGGAAGCCGCCGGGCAACTCGCTGCGCTGGGTATGCCATTCAGCCTGCTGGACCGGTTGCACCAGCACCTGCGTGATAACGTGCGCCAGGCTACCAGCCTGGAACAGGTTGCAAATGCCTTCGCCATGAGCCCGGCTACGCTGAAACGCAAGTTACACAAACACGGCACCAGCTTTCAGGCCCAGCACGACCTGGCGCGCAAGCATATCGCGCTGTACCTGTATCAAATCAAGGGGCTGAGCAACGAGGCTGTGGCGGACTACCTGAACTTCAACGATCCGGCCAACTTCCGCCGCTCGTTCAAACGCTGGACCGGCAGTACACCGACCTTGATCCAGCGCCTGTTCAATTTCGACTGAGCAGGCTTCAGCGCTGGACACACAACTTGTAACCCAGGCCATGAGCGGTATGCAGCAACGGCGTCTCGTGGTCGCCGTCCAGCACCCGCCTAAGGATATGAATGTTGCTGCGCAGGCTACTGCTGTTCGGGGCATCACGCCCCCAAAGCACTTCTTCCAGCTCGGATCGCTTCACGATATGGGGACTTTTGCGCATCAACAATTCCAACAGCTTCATGTTAGTCGGGTTGAGCTTCAAAGGCACACCGTTGCGGGTTATCTCAAGGGTATCCAGATCGAAGTGCAGGTCAGCGACCACCATCACCCGGTTATCCTTGCGCTGGCGTCGGCCCACCACCGCTTCGACCCGGGCGAGCACCTCGGACATTGCAAACGGCTTGGTGATGTAATCATCGGCACCCACCTTGAAGCCGGTGAGACGGTCATCCAGCTCATCCCGCGCACTGAGCATCACAATGGCGACTTCCGACTTCGAATACTGGCGCAGACTGCGGCAGATCTGGTTGCCGTCGATGCCCGGCAGCATGATGTCAAGGATGATTGCATCGAAGCGCTTCGAGGCGGCCAGGTGCAGCCCGCTCAGGCCGTCCAGCGCACCTTCGACCGCGTGCCCCCTGAGTTCGAAGAATTCCAGCAGGTTATCGTGAATGTCACGGTGATCTTCAATAACCAGAATGTTCATTGCAGCGCCTTCTTGTTTTTCTACCCGGCCGAGCGGGACCCTGTTGCCATTGAATCGGCAGGTTGAGTAAAAAATTCATCACGCCGACCGGAAACCGCTGCGTTACGAATTGGCTGTTGCAACCTGGATCGTCCATAGAAGCACAGTGCGACCAGCAGCGTGCTCAGCCACACCACGATACCCGCCCAGAACGTGTGCGACATAAAGTGCCAGCCTTGCAGCACCCGCGTAGTGCCGTAGATCATGCCGAGCACAAGAATGCCCGCCAGCAGGGCGTTGGAATGTTTCCAGCAGTAGCGCCGAGCCACGAAGTACAAGGCCAGCAGACTGAATGCGCTTGACGCATGACCACCCGGCCAGCAACGCCCGGCACCGGCCTCATGCAGAAAATTGAAGTTTCGGAACCACTCGATGTGCGCCTCGCTGCCACCATACAAGGTGGTTTCAACGGGGCAGTACACACTGGTGTGGCTTTTCAGGTAATGGATCATGCCGGTGCTTAACGCAAAGGCAACGATCACGAAAAAGAAGTCCAGCCGATGCCTGCGCGTAAAGCGCAGAAGCGCCTCTGTCCAGGACCCCGACAGGAGCCTCACGAAGCGCGAACCGGCCTTTTTTTCCAGTAAAGGCCAGACAAACGACAGCATTGCACCAATGATCGCCAACTCGCCGGTCAAGTCCGGGATGATTCGCGCCCACTTGTGCGTGATGGTCTCGAACAGATGCATCTGCCCGATGGGAAATACACCGGCTGCCGAATCAAAAAACAGGTTACTCAACTGTAGGTCAATACTGGTCAGGTCGAATGTCACGAAGACCAGTAGAGCGAAAAAACGGGTACACCCAGATTGACGGCGTAAAACCGCAGCCTGGGGCTGGAGGATGTCATCAATTGAATTGCTCGCTGCTGAGGTTGGCCCATTGCCCGGAGGTCAGGGAGCCGAGAATTTTAGGCCGGTGGGTACCATCCATCTGCACGAAAAATGCCTGAGCGTATTCACTTGAACGCTCGCCGCCGATCACGCCGACCTTGCGTTCAAACTGGTCGATACAGCCACTGTGCGTTACCAGCACCAGGTTCTCGCCACTGACCTTGTGGTCTTCCACGACCTTCATGAAACCGCCGTCGCAGTCGTTGATCCAGTCCTGAGCGGCCACGGAATGGCCTGCCAGAAGTTGTGCAGTCTGTTGAGTACGGGTCTTGGTGCTGGCGATCATGCGCACATGGTCCATGCCCATTTTTTGCAAACCGGCGCCCACTGCCAGCGCCGCATCCCGCCCGTTGGAAGTAATGCCGTCAGCATCACCCATGCAAGGGTTGGTCGAGCGGTCGCAGCGTTCGGCGTGCCGAACCATCACCACCACATCACCTTGCCGCCAATGCTCGCGAAGACCGGAAACCTTCAGGTTGCTGCCAACGCCCAGATCCACTACATGCACGCTTGAGAACGCCGTATAAAACCAGGCGCAGATCGCCAGTAATACGACAGTCACCGTTATCGAGACGATGTGCTGATGCACTTTGTGGCGCTGCTGAATGCCCGAATCGGCAAGCACATTCTTGTTTATTGTCGTGTCAGCCAAGTGACCACTCCTGCCATGAACCTATGTGTGGTGTTGACTCGGGAGGTGCCCGATGTCTTCACCGCTCCCGTGCAGGCAAGATAGGTTCAGCATCGTGCTGACGCAGTGAAGAAGATGTGAAAAACGTGTTGTGGCCCAGCGCCATGTTTTTCTGCAAGTGCCCTGAAAACGGGTGTTTGCAGCTTTTCTGATTTGAACATGAAGATAATTTAAGCGTTTTGCGAAAAATTCAGCGCGTCGCCCTGCCCTGCACGCGGCATTCCTGGCGCGACGACAGGTTCCGTGCAGGCCTCAATGCTATTAAGGGGCTAAAGGTATAACGACTTAAGCGCGGTCATGCCGCTCAAACATCCCACAGCAGCCACCGCTACTCGCTCATACCTGCCTATAACGCCCGTCAATACAGGAAATAGTCGTCATACGACTATTGACATCGTCCTACAAGGCTGCAAATAATCACCCCAACGTTGTATGACGACATACTAATAACCTGATAACAACAATATCCATGAAGGCCCTCATGAAAATCACTTCGGTCAGTGTCGACGTTTTTTCCTTCCCTTCACGCCGCGCTGTGGACAGCGCAGGTCATGCCCATCCAGGCGAAGAAAAACCGGTCAAAATGGCCATGCTGCGTATCGCCTGTGACGAGGGCAGCGAAGGATTTTCCTTTGGCTCGCCCGAACTGATCCGCCCGCACATCATCGAGTCGTTCGTGAAAAAGGTGCTTATCGGCCAGAACCCGATGAATCGTGAAAAAATCTGGCAGGAACTGGCCCACTGGCAACGCGGCAGCGCCAGCCAGTTCACCGACCGTGCGCTGGCACTGGTAGAGCAGGCGCTGTGGGACCTTGCCGGACGCGCCTTGAAACTGCCCGTGCACAAACTGTTGGGCGGCTATCGCGACAAGGTACTGGCCTACGGCTCGACCATGTGCGGTGACGACTTGCCCGGCGGCCTGTCCACTCCGGACGAATACGGCCAGTTTGCCGAAAAGCTGGTAAAGCGCGGTTACAAAGGCATCAAACTGCACACCTGGATGCCGCCGATCTCGTTCGCGCCTGACCCGCGTATGGATGTACAAGCCTGCGCTGCGGTTCGTGAAGCGGTCGGCCCGGACGTTGCCCTGATGCTCGACGGGTATCACTGGTATAGCCGCACCGACGCGCTATACATCGGGCATGAACTGCAAAAGCTCGACTTTGCCTGGTTCGAAGAGCCGATGATGGAAGACTCTGCCGAATCCTACGCCTGGCTGGCGGCCAACCTGGACATTCCGGTGCTTGGCCCGGAAAGCATTGCCGGCAAGTACCACAGCCGCGCCAGCTGGGTGGCCAACAAGGCCTGCGACATCCTCCGTGCTGGCGTGGCTGGCGTCGGCGGCATCGGGCCGTGCCTGAAAGTCGCGCATCTGGCCGAGTCGTTCGGCATGGACTGCGAAGTGCATGGCAACGGCGCTGCCAACCTCGCCGTGGTCGGCGCTATCAGCAACTGCCGCTGGTACGAACGCGGCCTGCTGCACCCGTTTCTTGAATACGACGATGTACCGGCCTACCTCAATACGCTGGTCGACCCAATGGACAGCGACGGTTTCGTGCACCTTTCCGGGCAACCGGGACTGGGCGAAGACATCAACTTCAGCTATATCGAGACACACACCGAACAGCGTTACTGACTGGCAGCATCGCGAAGGGCACGCCGAGCGCCCTTCGCTCGACATCCCGACACAGCGTCTTATAAATATAAAAAAGGACTGCCCCCATGAAGCTCTGGCTCAAGCGCCTGCCCTGGCTGCTATGCCTCGCCCTGACGGCGACACTCGTGCACACCCCGCCCGCTCTGGCGCGCGGTGAAACACCGGTCGATCAACTTGTGGTCGGCATGAGCATGATCAACCTGCTGTCCCTGGACCCGGCAGGTGCCACCGGCCTTGAGGTGTCCGAGGTCAACGCCAATGTCTATGACATGCTGCTGGAACAGGACGCTGCCCGCCCCGACCAGCTGATTCCGGCACTGGCCGAGCGCTGGGAAATCAGCCCCGACCGCATGCGCCTTACATTCCACCTACGCCCGGGCGTGACATTTCACTCCGGCAACCCGCTTACTGCCCAGGACGTTGCCTGGTCGCTGCAACGTGTGGTCACACTCAACAAGGCCCTGGCTTCCACCTGGAAAGCCTACGGTTACACCGCTGACAACGTCAGCAAACTGATGCGCGCCGAAGGACCATCGACCTTCGTGCTTGACCTGCCCAAAGCCACCGACCCCATGCTGGTGCTCAACACGCTGGCAACCTCGCCCAGCGCCTTCGTCATTGATCGGCTGACCGCGTTGCAACATGCCAAGGGTGATGATCTAGGCGCCGCCTGGCTGACCACCAACACAGCGGGCTCCGGCGCATTCAAGCTGGACATCTGGCGTGCCAACGACGTGATTCTGATGAGCCGCTTCGAGCAATACTGGCGCGGCCCGGCCAGACTGCGCCGGGTGATCATGCGCAACATGACCGAATCCCAGGCGCTGCGCCTGATGGTGGAGCGCGGAGACCTGGACGTGGCGCGCGGTATGGCGGCCACAGATATAAAGGCACTGACCCGCTCGAAAGACGTCAATGTGCAGACCATCCCGCGCGGCACTCTGTACTACATCGCACAGAGCATGGAGCAGCCACTGTTTCAGGATATCCGGGTGCGCAAGGCGATTCGTGCGCTGATCGACTATCAAGGCATCAACTCCGTGGTTATGCCGCATTACGGGCTGATCAACCAGCGCCCGCTGCAACTGGGGCTGGCGGCCAGACTGGATGATCCGGGCTATGCACTCAACGTCGCCGAGGCCAAGCGCCTGCTCGCCGAAGCCGGGCACCCGAATGGCTTCAAGATCACCATTCGTTCGCTGACCGATTCGCCCTTCATCAACATCGCCACCAGCCTGCAATCGACCCTCGCCCAGGCAGGTATTCAGGCGTCGATCATTACCGGCACCGGCAATCAGATCTACGGCGCAATGCGCGACCGGCGCTTCGACATTCTGGTCGGGCGTGGCGGTGGCGGTGCCGAGCGCCATCCGCACTCCAGCCTGCGAGCGCTCATTTACAACTCGGACAACCGCGAAGAAGCCAGGTTGAGCAACTTTCAGGGCTGGCGTACCTCGTTCTACAACGCCGAGATCAACCAGCTGATCGAGCAGGCTGAACGCGAGCGTGACGCCAGTAAGCAACTGGCCGATTACCAACGCATCCAGACCCTGTATGACCAGAAAGCCGGGCCGATCATGCCGATTTCGCAGATGACCGATGAAGTGGTCATTCACGCCGATGTCCGGAATTACCTGGGTCACAGCGCTGCGACCACGCGCCTGCGTGACGTCTACAAGCAACGCTGAACCCACGCGTTCAATCGCTCAAGCCAAGGCAGGAATAACCATGTCGAGTGCATCAATTTCAATTTGGAGCAGTCGGGTTGCCCACGGTACCCGTCGCAGCGGATCAGTGGCGGCGACCCTGTTCGGCCTGCTGTTGCTCACTTTCTTCATTGGCCGGGTCATGCCGCTGGACCCGGTACTGGCCATCGTCGGCCCTGACGCAGATGCGGCCGCCTACGCTCAGGCGTATCAGGAACTGGGCCTGGACAAGCCGCTGACCACCCAGTTCGTCATGTACCTCAGTGACCTGCTGCACGGTGATCTGGGCAAAGCCCTGCTGACCGGCCACCCGGTGATAGACGACATCGCGCGGGTCTTCCCGGCCACGCTGGAGCTGGCCACCCTGGCAATCCTGTTCGGCGTATTGCTAGGCTTGCCATTGGGGGTATATGCCGCCACCCATCAGGGCCGCAGCGGCGACCATATTGCCCGGGTCATTACCCTGTTTGGCTATTCCACACCGATCTTCTGGCTGGGCATGATGGCTTTTCTGGTGTTCTACGCCTGGCTGGGCTGGGCCGGAGGGGTTGGACGCATCGGTCTGGCTTATGACGGCCTGATCGAAACCCGCACCGGCCTGTTGCTGATCGATACCGCGCTGTCCGGCGACTGGGAGGCCTTTCGCAGCGCACTGCGCCACATCCTCCTGCCTGCGGTAATCCTCAGTTTCAATTCGGTGGCGTATATCAGCCGCATGACCCGCAGCTTCATGCTCGAACAGCTCTCGCAGGAATACATCATCACCGCCCGGGTCAAGGGCCTGTCGCAGCGACGCATCGTCTGGGGCCACGCGTTCCGCAACATTCGCGTGCAACTGCTGACCATCGTCGCCCTTGCCTACGGCGGCCTGCTGGAGGGCGCGGTGCTCATAGAAACCGTGTTCGCCTGGCCCGGTTTTGGCCAGTACCTGACCAGCAGCCTGCTGCTGGGCGACATGAATGCCGTAATGGCCTGCGTCCTGCTGATCGGGTTGATCTTCGTGATCCTCAACCAGATCAGTGACACCCTTTATAAAGTCTTCGACCCGAGAACCCGCTGATGACGACTTCCATTGCAAGCAGCGCCAAGCCCATGGTTCAGGCGCCAACCTCCAGCCTCGCAGCATTGGCCGCCAGCAGTGCGCGCCTGATGCGTTTTCTGTTGCGCAACCCGATGACGCTGGCGGGGCTGATCGTCATCGGCACGCTGATGATCGTCGCGCTGTTCGCGCCATGGATCGCAACTCATGACCCGCTGGCTCAGGACCTGTCGGCCGCGCTGCGCATGCCCGGTGCACAGAACTGGTTCGGCACCGATGAATACGGCCGCGACGTGTTCAGCCGATTGGTCTACGGCTCGCGCATCACGCTGTACATCGTGATGCTGGTGACGGTGATCGTCGGCCCGATCGGCCTGCTGATCGGCACTGTGTCCGGTTATTTCGGCGGCTGGGTCGACAGCCTGTTCATGCGCATCACCGACATCTTCATCTCGTTTCCCAGCCTGGTGCTGGCACTGGCCTTCATCGCCGCCCTGGGCCCTGGCCTGGAACACGCAGTCATCGCCATCGCCCTGACGGCCTGGCCACCGATCGCCCGCCTGGCGCGGGCCGAAACCCTGTCGCTGCGCAACGCCGACTTCGTTGTCGCGGTGAAGCTGCAAGGTGCCTCGGCAGTGCGCGTGATCGGCCGTCACATCATTCCGATGTGCCTGTCTTCGGTGATCATTCGCCTGACCATGAACATGGCCAGCATCATTCTCACCGCTGCTGCACTGGGCTTTCTCGGCCTCGGCGCACAGGCGCCGTTGCCGGAATGGGGTGCGATGATCTCCAGCGGCCGTCGTTACATGCTGGAAAGCTGGTGGCTGGTGGCGGCACCCGGCGCCACCATCATGCTGGTCAGTCTGGCGTTCAACCTGTTGGGCGATGGATTACGCGATGTACTTGACCCACGCAGCGAATGACACGCATCGAACAATAATAAAAGGGGCTAACACCATGTCACACACAGCCATGCCACAGATAAAGCTTGCAGTAGAAGATTTACGCGTCGAGTTCAGTCATGCGGGCAAGGTCACGGCAGCCGTTCGCGACGTGTCATTCAGCCTTGGCCGGGAAAAGCTGGCGATTGTTGGCGAATCGGGATCGGGCAAGTCCACGGTCGGTCGCAGCCTGCTGCGCCTGCATCCGGCAACGGCCAGGGTCACGGCGAAAACCCTGCGTTTCGGCGATATCGACTTGCTTGAATGCAACGAAAAACAGATGCAGAGCATTCGCGGGCGGCGCATGTCGATGATCATGCAGGACCCGAAATACTCGCTGAACCCGGTGATCAAGGTAGGCGAACAGATCGCCGAGGCCTATCTGGCGCATCACAGGGTTTCGAAAAAGGAAGCCCGCGAACGCACGCTGGACATGCTCGCCAAGGTGCACATCCGCGAACCGGCGCGGGTCTACGAACTGTATCCCCATGAAGTTTCGGGCGGTATGGGCCAGCGGATCATGATCGCGATGATGGTGATCACCGACCCGCAGGTGATCATTGCCGACGAGCCGACTTCCGCACTGGATGTATCAGTGCGTCGTCAGGTGCTCAATGTGCTGGAAGAGCTGGTCAGCGAGCGCGATCTGGGCCTGATCTTCATCAGCCACGACCTGAATATGGTCCGTCACTTCTGCGACCGGGTGCTGGTGATGTACGCCGGACGGGTCGTGGAGTCGCTGAACGCCAGCGAGCTGGATCAGGCGCGTCATCCCTACACTAAGCCGCCCTGCCCAGCCTGGACCACCCGCGTGCCAGCCTGCCGGTTCTGCAACGCGATCCCCTTTGGCTCACTCACTGAGAATGCTCCCATGGCAATGATCACAGTCGATTCACTGAACCTGAGCTTCGGCACTGGCCCAGCGCTGAATCAGGTGCTGCGTGACGTCAACCTGCAGGTCGAGCAAGGCCAGTCGTTCGGCCTGGTCGGCGAATCCGGCTCGGGCAAGACCACCGTGCTGCGCTGCCTGGCAGGACAATATCATCACTGGAGCGGCGCACTGAGCGTGGCCAGCCAGACCGTGCAGCGCAAGCTCGATGCCAGTCACTACCGCACCGTGCAGATGGTCTTTCAGGACCCCTATGCCTCGCTGCATCCGCGCCATACCATCGACGCAGCGCTCAAGGAGCCCTTGAGCATCCACCGGATCGGTGACCGTGACCGTCGCGTCTGTGAAGTGCTGAACAAGGTCGGTCTCAACGAGAGCTTTCGCTTCCGTTACCCGCATCAGCTGTCCGGCGGCCAGCGCCAGCGCGTCGCTATTGCAAGGGCGCTGATCCTCGAACCGCGCGTACTACTGCTCGACGAACCCACCTCGGCACTGGACGTTTCGGTGCAGGCCGAAATTCTCAACCTGCTGGCCGACTTGCGTCGTCAGCAAGGCCTGACCTACCTCATGGTGACCCACGATCTCGGCGTAGTGGCGCACTTGTGTGACCGGGTTGCGGTCATGCAGCAAGGCCAGGTGGTGGAAACCCTCGATAGCAGCCAGTTGATCAACAACCAGGCTCGGCACGAGTATTCGCGACTGCTGATTCAGGCCAGCCGCGACATGGACCTGCGCCCGACGGGATGACCCGCCGCCGGGCTCACGAGCGCTGAACCCGTAACCCTGCCGACACTGTGATCCCCGGCCCTCTCGGCCAAGGGATCCGGCTGCCTGCGATTTACCTGAACACACCCAAAACAGCCATCAAACAAGAATAAAAAAATGAAAAAACCACTCGCACTGATCTCTCTGACTGCTCTGTTCCCCGGCGCCTGGGCGCATGCCGATAGCGCGTACATCAACTACCGTCACCAATATGCAGAAAGCACCCGTATGCATGCCGACCGGGTCAAATTCGGCAGCCGGCTGTACAGCGGCTGGGGCTTCGAAGGTGAACTCAAATACAAGACCGCAGGCGACCGCCAGGACGTAGCGTTCGACAACACCGTCGGCAACGGCCACGAATTGACGGTCAGCTATCAATACCGGCTTGACGAAAAATGGCTGCTGACGCCTTCGTTTGCACTGGAAAGCATCGAGAAATCGACGGCCTATAAAATGGGCCTCAAGCTGGGCTACAAAGTAAACGATCAGTTGAGCGTGTCAGGCCGCTATCGCTACGACTCGATCAAGCTGGACAGGGACAAGGTCAACCACGAAATGCCTGACAACCAGATGGACGATCAGTCGATCAATCGTTACGACGTCTGGGTCAACTACGCCAGCAAAGGCCCCTGGGCGTACGAGTATCAGTTCACCTACTTCGACGCCGACTACATTCGCTATGACAACGGCAAGACCGACTACGAACAGAATGCGGCCTTCAAATACAAATGGGACAAGCACTGGGTGCCATTCTTTGAAGTCGGCGACATCAAGGTCGATTCCGAAGATGACAAACGCCAGCTGAGATTGCGCGTAGGCGTGCAGTACAACTTCCTGTAGCGCGCGATAATCTCACCATCGTGCGACGCTCCGCGTCGCATGCAGTTCTGGACGCTCTGCGTCCTCTTTGTCTGGCAGAAACTCCGCGTCCGGCCCTGAATCGCTCAGTCGCTGTACAGCGCCTGAGTGCGACGCAGGCGCATGCGGCTGCCGTTGAGGTGCAGGTACATCGCCGAGCGCGCTGCGTCGACGTTGCCTTCGGCGATGGCGTTGTAGATTTGCCGGTGTTCGGTGTTGATTCCGGCCAGATAGGCGTTGCGATCGCTCTGCCCTGTATAGGCCGAGTTCATCCGCGTGCGGGGAATCAGCTTGGTGCCCAGATGTTTCATGATATCGATCAGGTACGCATTACCTGACGCCTTGGCGATCTTGAGGTGAAATTGAAAATCGGCATTGATGGTGGTTCCGGATTTCTGCGGGCCTTCGAGCAGCGCATCGAACGCCCGCTTGAGCTCAAGCAAAGCTTCAGGGCTGCGTCGCTGCGCAGCCATCCCTGCTGCCTCGACTTCCAGGCTCAAGCGAAACTCCAGCAGGTTCAGCACATCGGACAAGGTGGCGATGGTCGCAGGCCCCACCGAAAAACCTTCAGGCGGTGGCATGTCTAGAACAAAGGTGCCGACACCATGCCGGGTTTCCACCAGCCCGGCGGCCTGCATCCGCGACAGCGCATCGCGCACCACCGTGCGGCTGACACCCTCGGCTTCCATGATGTGGATCTCGGAAGGCAGTTTCTCGCCGCGCACCAGCACACCGTCACGCATGCGCTGGGCGAAGCGGTCGACCAGGGTTTCTGCCAGGCGTCGATGGTTCTTTTGCGAGGAAAGCGCGTTGTCCGACATTGCAGCCTCAGTTCTGTCCGATACGCGAGTATAGGCTGCGATCCCCACACAAAACACGCCTTGAGTACGGTTATACTCAGCCACCCGACACGGACCCGGTCACCCGCCATGGAACAACCTTCCACATCAAAAGGCCGTCGCTCCAGCCTGACTCAGCAACTGGTCGCCGAGTTTTCGCGCAGAATTCGCGAAGGCGAGATCCAGAGCGGTGAAAAGCTTCCTACCGAACAGGTGATCATCCGTGAAACCGGGGTCAGCCGCACCGTGGTTCGTGAAGCGATGTCGCGCCTGCAAGCCGAAGGTCTGGTCGAAACCCGGCATGGCATCGGCACCTTCGTGGTCGATGCCGCGCAGCCAGGGCATTTCCAGCAGATTGAATCGCCAATCGGTACACCCGGCGACGCGGCATCCATCATCGAAATGCGCCTGAGCATCGAGCCGGAATCCGCCGCGCTCGCGGCTCAACGCCGCACGCCCGAACAACTGGATGCCATCCGTCAGGCACTCGATGAGCTGCATCGCTGTGCGCGCCTGGGACACGACACCATGAAGGCCGATTTCGAGTTTCACCGGCAGATATCACTGTGCACAGCCAATAGCTTCTTTACCGACGTGATGAGCCAGCTCGGCAGCAGCATCCTGCCCCGCATCCGCAGCGGCTTCGGCAATATCACGTCGTTGCACGCAGAGGACGACCCAGGCATCCAGCAACGCGAACAGGAGACCATCTTCGACGCCATCGGCCATCAGGATCGGGATGCCGCCCGAGCCGCGATGCGTCTGCATCTGATCAACAGTCTGCTGCGCCTGCGCGCAAAGGATTAGCCACTAAAACGCTTATCGTTTACCATGCCGCCCGTCGGTTTCCGAGAGGAACTAACAGGGAATTCGCACGCTTTGTCTGCACAAGGCCAAAACGAAACTGCCCCCGCAACTGTAGGCATCGAGCCTGCTCCATGACTGCCACTGGATTAAGCTCCGGGAAGGCCGGAGCCTGGCGATGACATGCCAGTCAGGAGACCTGCCGACCTGCTTCAACCCACTAACCGGCGGGGTGTCCGGGAAGGACATCCGCACGCGGCGGCATTTCCCGTCGTGCCCGGTCATTTGCCGGGGATGTGTTTCCTGGTGTGCATTGCGCCTTGGCACCTGCTCCAACGGAGACCGCATTTCATGTCGCTGCCCCGCCTTGCCGTACTTGCCGCCAGCCTGACGCTGTCCACCCTGACCCTCGCCGCGCCTACTCAGTATCCGCTGACCCTCGAAAACTGTGGTTCGACCCTGACGTTCGCACATGCGCCGACCAAGGCAGTGACCATTGGCCAGGCCGGTACTGAAATGCTCTACGAACTGGGCTTGGGCGACCGGCTGGTGGGCACTTCGCTGTGGTTCAACAACGTTTTGCCACGCTTCAAGGCGCAGAACGACAAGGTAGAACGTCTGGCCGACAACGACCCAAGCTTTGAGGCGGTGATTGGCAAACGTCCGGAACTGGTGGCGGTGCAGCTGGAGTGGATGGTCGGCAAACAGGGCGTGGTCGGCACACGCGAGCAGTTCCATGACCTGAAAATACCCACTTACATTCTGCCGTCCGATTGCGAAGGCAAAGACAATCTGGTCGGTGCCGACGGCACACGCCTGGAGCCATTCCGCATCGAGACCATCTACAAGAGCATCGAGCAACTGGCGCAGATTTTCGATGTACAGGACCGCGGTGACACGCTGGTCGCCGACCTCAAGGCCCGCCTGAGCGCCGCGATTGCCAACGTCAAACAGAACAAGGCGAACGACGTCTCGGCGCTGTTCTGGTTTTCCAGTTCCGACCTCGCCAGCGACCCGTTCGTGGCAGGCCGCAAAGGCATCCCGGACTTCATGCTCAACAGCCTGTGCATGCGTAATATCGTCAAGTCCGACGAAGAATGGCCGACAGTGGGCTGGGAAACCATTGCCAAGGCCAATCCAAGCATTCTAGTGATTGCGCGCATGGATCGCCGGCGCTTCCCGGCCGACGACTACCTGAAGAAGATCGAATTCCTCAAGAACGACCCGGTGACGCGCAACATGGACGCAGTCAAGCATGACCGGATCGTGATCATCGACGCCGAAGGCATGCAGGCTGGCCTGCGCCTGTTTACCGGGTTCGAGGAACTGGCTGACGCCGCCAACCGTTTCAACGCTGCACAATGAGATTACAGGTAGCGCTGGGCCATGTGCTCTGGGTCTCGGCAGTGCTGGTGCTGGCGATCATGGTCGGTGCGGCGATTGGCGAAACCTCGATCAGCCTGAAGGTGGTTTTTCAGGTGCTGGCCAACAAACTCTGGGCTGCCGGCTATGTGCTCGACCCTATCGACGAAGGCATCGTCTGGAACTACCGGCTGACCCGCGCGATTGTCGCGGCAGCCTGCGGGGCCGGGCTGTCGATCTGTGGCGTGGTGTTGCAATCCTTGTTGCGCAACCCGCTGGCAGACCCATATCTGCTGGGAATTTCCGCCGGGGCCTCGACCGGCGCGGTGCTGGTCGCCATTATGGGCTTCGGCGCGGGGGCTATTTCGATGTCGGCAGGCGCTTTTGCCGGGGCCGTGGCGGCGTTTTCGCTGGTCGCCCTGCTGGCGCACTCGTCGCGAGGCACCACAGCAGCCGGGCAGATCATTCTGGCCGGAGTCGCCGGTTCACAGCTGTTCAATGCCCTGACGTCGTTTCTGATCACCAAATCCGCCAGCTCCGAACAGGCACGCGGCATCATGTTCTGGCTGCTGGGCAACCTCAGCGGCGTACGCTGGCACTCGGTCTGGCTGGCAGTGCCGACGGTGCTGGTCGGTCTGCTGGTGTGCCTCTGGCACCGGCGAGCGCTGGACGCGTTCACCTTCGGCAGCGACTCGGCGGCGTCACTGGGGATTGCCGTGCGGCGCGTGCAGATCATCCTGATCGCGACCGCAGCCCTGGTCACCGCAGTGATGGTGTCGATCGTCGGCTCCATCGGTTTTGTCGGGCTGGTTATCCCGCACGCGGTGCGTATGCTGGTCGGTGTGCGCCACGCACGGCTGGTGCCGTTGAGTGCATTGAGCGGCGCGCTGTTTCTGATCGCTGCCGACATCCTCTCGCGCACGCTGATCAAGGGCCAGGCGCTGCCGATTGGCGTCATTACCGCACTGATCGGCGCACCGGTCTTCGCTTTGATTCTTATCCGGGGAAATAGCACGCGATGAACGCCTTTCCTCATCTGGTCAACGCACCGGTGCTGGGCTGCTCCGGGCTGGGTTATTCGGTGCGTGGCACTGCGTTGCTGCGCGACGTCGACTTGAGCATCGCAGCCGGCGAGACACTGGCCGTGGTCGGCCCTAACGGTTCGGGAAAATCCACCCTGCTGAAACTATTGGCCGGTATTCAGAAACCGGTCTGCGGCACGGTCAGACTGGGCGGGCAACCACTTGAGGCAATGAGCCGCAGAGACGTGGCGCGCTTGCTGGCGGTGGTCGAACAACAAGCGGAAACCAGCGATGCCGTGACGGTTCTGGATGCCGTCGAGCTGGGCCGCACGCCGTGGCTGTCGGCACTCGAGCCGTGGAGTGCGAACGATGACGCAATCGTTCGCCAGGCGTTGCAGGATGTGGACATGCTGCACATGCAGAAACGTGCCTGGCACACCTTGTCCGGTGGCGAGCGGCAGCGCGTGCACATCGCCAGGGCGCTGGCGCAACGACCCAGGATCCTTCTGCTGGACGAACCGACCAATCACCTGGATATCCAGCACCAACTGACCATCCTCGGTCTGGTCAGGGCTTTGCCGGTAACCACTGTGATAGCCCTGCACGATCTGAATCAGGCGCTGGATTGCGACCGCGTGGCGGTCATGGAGAAAGGCCGGCTGGTCGCACTGGGTGCGCCGGTCGAGGTGCTGCCCCCGGAACGCCTGCTGAGCACCTTCGGCGTCGTGGCGCACTGGCTGACCGACCCTTTCGACGGCGCGAAAATCCTGCGTTTGCGCTCACACTGAAGACTCGCCGATGGTCAGCCGGTCGCCTGACGCACGCTTCAACAGGTGCGCCGCGCGGCCTGTAGCACTACAATGCGCGCTTTGCCCGCCGCAGGATCCCGTTGCCATGTCGTTACCCAAGCACCACCTGGAGTTGCTCAGCCCTGCACGGGACGTAACCATCGCCCGTGAAGCCATCCTGCATGGTGCCGATGCGGTGTACATCGGCGGGCCGAGCTTTGGTGCGCGACACAACGCCTGCAACGAGGTCAGCGACATTGCCGAGCTGGTCAAATTCGCTCATCGCTATCACGCGCGGATCTTCACCACGATCAACACCATCCTGCATGACGACGAACTGGAACCAGCCCGCAAGCTGATTCACCAGCTCTACGACGCAGGCGTGGACGCATTGATCGTGCAGGACCTCGGGGTGATGGAGCTGGAGATTCCGCCCATCGAGCTGCATGCCAGCACCCAGACAGACATCCGCACCCTGGGCCGGGCGAAGTTCCTCGATCAGGCCGGTTTCTCGCAACTGGTGCTGGCCCGCGAGCTGAACCTGCAGGAAATTCGTGACATCGCCCGTGAAACCGATGCCGCTATCGAGTTTTTCATTCATGGCGCGCTGTGCGTGGCGTTCTCCGGGCAGTGCAATATTTCCCACGCGCAAAACGGCCGCAGTGCCAACCGCGGCGACTGCTCGCAGGCTTGCCGCCTGCCCTACACGCTCAAGGATGATCAGGGCCGCGTCGTTGCCTTCGAAAAGCATTTGTTGTCGATGAAAGACAACAACCAGAGCGCCAACCTGCGCGATCTGGTGGACGCAGGCGTGCGCTCGTTCAAAATCGAAGGTCGCTACAAGGACGCAGGCTACGTCAAAAATATCACCGCCTATTACCGCCAGCGTCTGGACGAGATTCTCGAAGACCGTCCGGACCTGGCACGCGCTTCCAGCGGCCGTACCGCGCACTTCTTCGTGCCCGACCCGGAGAAGACCTTTCACCGCGGCAGCACCGATTATTTCGTCAGTGACCGCAAGATCGACATCGGTGCGTTCGATACGCCGACGTTTACCGGTCTGGCAGTCGGCACCGTCGAAAAACTCGGCAAGCGTGACCTGATCGCCGTGACCCATGAGCCGCTGTCCAACGGTGACGGTCTTAACGTGCAGATCAAGCGTGAAGTGGTGGGCTTCCGTGCCAATATCGCCGAGCTCAAAGGCGAGTTCGAAGAAGACGGCCAGAAGCGCTGGCGCTACCGTGTAGAACCCAACGAGATGCCTGCGGCCCTTTCCCGTGTGCGTCCCAACCATCCGTTGAATCGCAACCTGGACCACAACTGGCAGCAAGCGCTGCTCAAGACCTCGGCCGAGCGCCGCATCGGCATTCAGTGGCAGGTTACCCTTCGTGAAGACCACCTGCGCCTGGAAGCCATCAGTGAAGAAGGTGTGAGCGTCGCGGTAAACCTTGACGGCCCGTTCGGCGCAGCCAACAAGCCCGAGCAGGCGCTGGATCAACTGCGTGACCTGCTCACTCAGCTGGGCACCACGATCTACCATGCTCAGGATGTCAGGCTCGACGCGCCACAGGCGTTCTTCGTGCCCAACTCGCAGCTCAAGACGCTGCGTCGCGATGCCATCGAGGCGCTGACCGAAGCGCGCATCGAGGCGCATCCACGCGGTGGCCGCAAGGCTGAGACTACCCCGCCGCCGGTGTACCCGGAGTCGCATTTGTCCTTTCTGGCCAACGTCTACAACCAGAAGGCCCGCGATTTCTACCATCGCCACGGCGTGCAACTGATCGACGCGGCCTACGAGGCCCACGAAGAAACCGGTGAAGTGCCAGTGATGATCACCAAGCACTGCCTGCGTTTCTCGTTCAATCTGTGCCCGAAACAGGCCAAGGGTGTCACCGGCGTGCGCACCAAGGTCGCGCCTATGCAATTGGTGCAGGGGGATGAAGTGCTGACCCTGAAATTCGATTGCAAACCTTGCGAAATGCACGTAATCGGCAAGATGAAAGGTCACATTCTCGACCTGCCGTTGCCCGGCAGCGCTGCGGCTAAATCAGTGGTCGGCCACATTACCCCGGAAGACCTGCTCAAGACTGCGCGTCAGCGTTCCACTCGCTGATCGGTATGAGGGGGGTTGGCGCCCTGCCAGCCCCTTGCGTCTTCTGACAAAGCAATCTTAAAGAACGCGCTCCATATGGGTGGTATTCCACACCGGGTCGTTTTCCACATCGGTCACAGCAAAACCCTGTTTTTCCCAGAAGCGTATTGCACCCGGCAAAAACGGATGGGTGTGCAGGTAAAGCACCTCTATTCCACCTGCCTCGGCATGCGCCCAGAGCGCCTGACATAAACGGCTGGCCAGCCCGTCGCCGCGAAACTCCGGCGTGACGAACAGGCGCACGATCTCAACGGTTCTGCGCCCGCGATAATCGAGCTGCGGGAAACGATGATCGAACGGCAGGTAGCCCACAGCCGCGATGATCTGCCCTTCACTGCGGGCGATCAGAAACTTGCCGTCCTCCCCGTCCAGATACACCTGCTCGAAACCGGCCAGATCGGGCGGAACGGTGACGGTGTCGAGCAAGGGAAAGATTCCGGCACGCGCACGCATGACGAAATCGACGGTGTGCGGGATCTCGGAGGGGTGTACCTCAGTAATAGTGATGTTCATGAGCACGGACTTATTGGGGGAATTGCAGGGTGATACAAATGTTACGCCAGAGATGGGCTTTTGGACGCACGGCTTAACTATAGAGCAGGCGGCGCGGCACAGAATTGTGACGCGGAGCGTCACGACAGGCATTTCCACCCGGTGCGTGAGGAACGATATGTGCCTGGAGCGACTGGGGCGCCCGGAGGTAAAAACGCCGATTATCGTGAGCGGGCAATGCGGCGCACAGCTTTACAGCGCAAACCCTTCGATGCGCACCAATGCAAGGCAGGAAAAATCATGCGCCGGACGCCGTTGTAAACGCTGCGCAACCTTGCGGGCATTGCCAATTCGGGCTTGGAGCACTGCCGACGCAAGCTGGCACAGCCCCTGCATAATCTTGAACAACCCCACCATGAATGTGGTCGGGCCGCCCCGGTTGATCGACGTTGATCGCCAGTCTCGCAGAGACCTGAGGGCCACATGGGTGCATCCGGCAACGTGGCTTGATGGCATCCCCGAATACCCAATAAGAGAACAGGCAAAGGCGCCTGGAACCGAAAGGTTCCGGGCGCTTTTTTTTTTGCTTCAAAAAACCTGATTGGCCTCGGCCGGGACTTGCTATGAACACCACAGTCTTCCCCATGAACGATGTAAAAACCCTGATCGTCGTCGGTAATGGCATGGTCGGGCACCATTGCGTCGAGCAGTTGATCGCAGGCGGCGCACTGGAGCGTTATCGCATCCATGTATTTGGCGAAGAAGCACAGCGTGCCTACGACCGCGTGCATTTGTCCGAATACTTTACCGGCCGCGATGCCGAGTCGCTGGCCATGAGTGAAATGTCTGTCTACGAACAACCTGGCCTGACGCTGCACCTGGGCGTACCGGTGCTGGAGATTGATCGTGATCGTCATGAAATCATCACTGCCGAAGGCTGCTTCAGCTACGACAAGCTGATCCTGGCCACCGGCTCCTTCCCGTTCGTACCGCCGATCGAGGGCGCACAGGGCAACTCGCGGCTGGTCTATCGCACGCTTGAGGACCTGGACACCATTCGCTACGCCGCCTCGAAAGCTCGCCGTGGCGTGGTAGTCGGCGGTGGTCTGCTCGGGCTTGAAGCGGCCAACGCACTGAAGTCGCTTGGCCTGGAAGCTCATGTTGTCGAGTTCGCCCCGCGCTTGATGCCGGTGCAACTGGACGAGCACGGCGGGGCCGCCTTGAAAGCGCGTATCGAAGCGCTGGGCGTTGGCGTACACCTGTCGCGCTACACAATCGATCAGCGACGGCAAGCAATACCGCTATCGCATGAACTTCGCCAACGATGAATTTCTGGAAACCGATCTGATCGTGTTCTCTGCCGGTATCCGCCCGCAGGACGCTCTGGCTCGCCAGTGTGAACTGGAACTCGGCCCGCGTGGCGGTATTGCAATCGACGAGCACTGTCGCACCAGTGACGCCGATATCTATGCAATCGGCGAGTGCGCGGCCTGGAACGGCAGTGTATTCGGCCTGGTGGCACCCGGTTTTCAGATGGCCCGTGGCGTCGCTGCACAGTTGTGCGAAAAGGACACTGAGCCGTTCTTCGGTGCCAACATGTCCACCAAGCTCAAGCTGCTGGGCGTGGATGTCGGCTCCATTGGTGACGCGCACGGTGCGCTGGCCGGGGCTGTCAGTTATCGTTTCATTGACGAAGCCACCGCCAGCTATCGCCGGCTGGTGGTGTCGGCAGATGGCAAGCAAGTGCTCGGCGCGGTGCTGGTCGGCGACAACAGTTACTACGACACCCTGCTGCAATACGCCCAGAACGGCATCACCCTGCCCGCCGACCCGTCCAGCCTGATCCTGCCGCGTGGGGAAGGCGCGCCGACGCTGGGTGCCGATGCCCTGCCCGCCACCGCGACCATCTGTTCCTGCCATAACGTCAGCAAGGGTTCTATCTGTTCGGCAATCGACAATGGCTGCACCGACCTCGCCGGAGTCAAGGCCGGCACCAAGGCAGCCACCGGTTGTGGTGGCTGCACTGCGCTGCTCAAGCAGGTGTTCGAGCATGAGTTGATGGCGCGCGGTGTGGCGGTCGACAAAAGCCTCTGCGAGCACTTCGCCTACACCCGCCAGGAGTTGTACTCGATGGTCCGCGTCGAAGGTATCGAGACCTTTGACGAACTGCTGACTCGCCATGGCAAAGGCGCGCATGGCTGCGACATCTGCAAGCCTGCGGTCGGCTCGATTCTCGCTTCGTGCTGGAACCGCCCCATCACCGAACCTTCGCTGGTGCCACTGCAGGACACCAACGACACCTTCATGGCCAACATGCAGAAAAACGGCACCTACTCGGTCGTACCGCGTATTCCGGGCGGCGAAATCACCCCCGACGGGCTGATCGCGATTGGTGCCGTGGCCAAGAAGTACGACTTGTACACCAAGATCACCGGCGGCCAGCGCATCGACCTGTTCGGCGCGCAACTGCATGAACTGCCGGACATCTGGAGCGAGTTGATTGAGGCGGGTTTCGAGACCGGGCATGCCTACGGCAAATCGACCCGGACGGTGAAGTCCTGCGCCGGCAGTACCTGGTGCCGCTATGGCGTGCAGGACAGCGTCGCCATGGCACTGCGCATTGAGGACCGTTACAAGGGGCTGCGCTCACCGCACAAACTCAAGTTCGCCGTATCCGGCTGCACCCGCGAGTGCGCCGAAGCGCAGAGCAAGGATGTGGGTGTAATTGCCACCGAGAACGGCTGGAACCTGTACCTGTGCGGCAACGGCGGCATGCGTCCACGCCACGCAGAGCTGTTCGCCACCGACCTGGATGACGAAACCCTGATTCGCTACATCGACCGTTTCCTGATGCTCTACATCCGCACTGCCGACAAGCTGCAACGTACCTCGGTCTGGCGTGAATCGCTGGAAGGCGGCCTCGACTATCTCAAGGCGGTCATCATCGACGACAGCCTGGGCTTGGCCGCAGAGCTGGAGTCGCAGATGCAGCTGGTGGTCGACCGCTATGAATGCGAATGGGCCAATGCCCTCAAGGACCCGGAGAAGCTCAAGCGCTTCCGCACCTTCGTCAACGACGGACGTGGCGACCCGGACGTGCATTTCGTCAAGGAGCGCGCCCAGCGTCGTCCGGCAAAACCCGAAGAGCTGGCCCTTATCCCGCTGTTCAAGGAGGTGGTGTAATGAATTCGTCCAACACCGTATTGGCGGGCGAAAACGCCCATTCTGCACTGCAACTGCACTGGCATGCCCTGTGCGGACGCAAGGATCTGGTCGCCAACTCCGGCGTGGTAGCGTGGCTGGACGGCGCGCAGGTAGCGCTGTTCTACCTGCCTGAAACCCCTGAGGGCGAACAGCTCTTTGCCATCGACAACCGCGACCCCAAGTCCGGCGCCAATGTGATCGGTCGCGGACTGATTGGCCATATCGCTGGCGAGCTGGTGATTGCCTCGCCGTTGTACAAGCAGCATTTTCGCCTGCACGACGGTAGTTGCATCGAGTACCCGGAGCAACGTCTGGAGGTCTGGCCGGTACGGCTTAACGGAGATCAGGTAGAGATTGCCGTCTAGCTGATAACAATAGGGCCAGACAACCTGGTCGCTGGCCGACCAGGCTGTTGCGTGGGATGAATGACCGACTATTACAGCTCGGACAACAGCGCTTTATTGAAGCCCTGCGGATCTTCCATCTGCGGGGCATGCCCCTTGCCCTTGAACTCCACCAGTCTGGCGCCAGGGATCATCTGCGCCACCTGCTTGCCCAGTACCTTGTAATTGCCGATCTTCGCCTTGACCTCGGGCGGCGCGATGTCGCTGCCGATGGCGGTGGTATCGGCATCGCCGATCATCAACACGGTCGGCACCTGCAGCCTGGGAAACTCGTAGAACACTGGCTGGGTAAAAATCATGTCGTAGATCAGCGCCGAGTTCCAGGCAACGATCTTATGGCCCGGCCCCTTGTTCAGGCCCGCCAGCATGTCGACCCATTTGTCGTATTCAGGCTTCCAGCGCCCGTCGTAGTAGGTCTTCTGCTCGTAGGCGCGAATGCCTTCGGCGGTGGTTTTCAGTTCGCGCTCATACCACTAATCGACGCTGCGGTAAGGAACGCCAAGGGCCTTCCAGTCTTCCAGTCCTATTGGGTTGACCATCACCAGTTTCTCGGTCTGTTTCGGGTACATCAGCGCGTAACGCGTGGCCAGCATGCCGCCGGTGGAATGGCCGACCACCGACGCCTTGTCGATACCCAGCTTTTCGAGCAACGCGTGGGTGTTCATCGACAACTGCTGGAAGCTGTATTGATAGTGCGCAGGTTTGGTCGAGGTGCAAAAACCGATCTGGTCAGGCGCAACAACGCGATAGCCCGCAGCACTCAGCCCCTCGATAGTGTCTTCCCAGGTCGCGGCGCAGAAATTCTTGCCATGCATCAGCACCGCGGTGCGGCCATTGGCCTTGCCGGTGGGTGCGACATCCATGTAACCCATTTCCAGCGTCTGGCCCTGGGACTGAAAACTGAATTTGTGCAGCGCGTGGGGGTAAGTGAAACCTTCCAGTTGCTGGCCATAACCGGGCGTTTCAGCCAGTGCTGCGCCTGACAGCGTCAACGACATCAACATGCCGGCAATCTTTGCAGCCCGCATAAGGGGCACCTCCTGTAGCCTGTGGATAGGGGTCGAAATCTGCAGCCGCTTCCACGTTAAACCGCAGACCAGCAAGTAGACCTTGTTTCCCACTACAGATTCGCCCCTTTCCTGCCTGCAGAACCGTAAGCAGACGTTTCATCATGCCAGCCCGACGGCGGCAAAACGCTGGACGCCCCCTGCCACGCTTGCCTAGACTGAGCCGTCGGTTGCAGGCCGTCGTGGTCAGCCAGGTCTGATGCCAAGGAACAGCAATGAATCGAAATGAACTGCGCAAGGCCGACATCAACCTGATGGTGGTCTTCGAGACATTAATGCAGGAGCGTAACGTCACCCGGGCAGCCGAAAAGCTGTTTCTCGGCCAACCCACGATAAGCGCCGCACTGAATCGCCTGCGCAACCTGCTCAATGACCCGTTGTTCATCCGCGTCGGGCATCGTATGGAGCCGACCGCGCGCGCCCATGAGATTCTCAAGCACCTGACGCCAGCGCTGGATGCCATGTCTACCGCGCTGAGCCTGACCACCGATTTCGATCCTTCGGTCAGCAAGATGACGTTTCGCATCGGCCTGACCGACGACGTCGAATTCGGCCTGTTTCCCGCCATGCTCAAGGCCATCCGCGAGGAGGCGCCTGGCGTGGTGATCGTGGTCAAGCACGTCGACTACCTGAATATCTCCGAAGTGCTGATGTCCGGCGACATCACCGTCGGCGTCTGCCTGACCCGTGAGCTGCCGGCCAATGCCAAACGCAAGACGCTGCGCAACGTGCAGCCACGGCTGGTACGCGCCGACAAACCGCGCAGTCCGATGAGCATCGACGAGTATTGTTCACGACCTCATGTGGTGGTGTCGCACGTGGCCAGCATCAGCAGCTTTGCCGATGAGTGGCTGACCGCACTGGGTCGCAAGCGTCAGGTCGTGTTGTCAGTGCCGCAGTTCGCCACATTGCTCGCACTGATGGCTGGCACCGACATGATTTCGGGCCTGTCCGACTACGCGGCCAAGGCCATGAGCGCATTGGGTTTGCTGTATGACGAGCCGTTGCCCTTCCCCACGGCGGGGCTGGACCTGTCGATGACGTGGCTGAGTGTGATGGACAGCGACCCTGCCGAGCGTTGGCTGCGCAGCAGGATCGAGGAATTCATGGGCGGGCGCCAGGAAGCGCCCGCCCTGGCAGGCTGATCAGCCGAAACGACCGGTAATGTAGTCTTCGGTCTGGGTCTTGGAGGGCTTGGTGAAGATGGTGTCGGTGTCGCCGTGCTCGATCAGTTCACCCATGAACATGAAGGCGGTGTAGTCGGAGCAACGCGCCGCCTGCTGCATGTTGTGGGTCACGATGATCACGGTGAACTGCTCCTTGAGTTCAGTGATCAGCTGTTCGATACGCCCGGTCGAAATCGGGTCAAGTGCCGAAGTGGGCTCATCGAGCAGCAACACCTGAGGGCGCAGCGCGATGGTGCGGGCGATGCACAGACGCTGCTGCTGACCACCGGACAGACCGGTTGCGCTCTGCTTGAGCTTGTCCTTGACCTCATCCCACAACGCCGCACCACGCAGTGCCTGCTCGACGCGATCTTCCATTTCCCGACGCGAAAGCTTTTCGTGGTGCTTGATGGCATAGGAAATGTTGTCGAAGATCGACATCGGGAACGGCACCGGCTTCTGGAACACCATGCCCACATGACTGCGCAGGCGGTTCATCGAGTAGCCTGGCGCCAAGATGTTTTCGCCATTGAGCAGCACTTCGCCGCGCGCTTCCTGTTTCGGGTACATCGCATAGATACGGTTGAAAACGCGCAGCAGGGTCGATTTACCGCAACCCGACGGGCCGATGATCGCAGTGATGCGCTTCTCGGGGATGGTCATGTCGATGGACTTCAACGACTTCTGGTTGTTGTAGAAAAACTCCAAACCGCGCACTTGGATCTTGGTCTTTTCGTTGGCCAGGGAAAGGTTGTTCATCAGGACGCCCTATTGCGCAGAAGAATTAAGCGAGACAGCAGACTCAGTATCAGTACGAACAACGTCATGACCAGCGCACCGGCCCATGCCAGGGAGTGCCAGTCATCGAACGGGCTCATGGCGTACTGGAAAACCACCACCGGAACACTGGCGATTGGTTTGAGCAGATCACTGCTCCAGAACTGGTTGCCGAAAGCGGTGAACAGCAGCGGCGCGGTTTCGCCGGTGATACGTGCCAATGCGAGCAATACGCCGGTAACCACACCCGCCTTGGCAGCGCGCAGGACGATTTGCAGAGTCAGCTTCCATTGCGGCACACCCAGCGCCAGTGCGGCTTCACGCATGGTCGAGGGTTGCAGTTGCATCATTTCGTCAGTGGTACGCACCACCACCGGGATGACCAGCAATGCCAGAGCCAGCGCACCGGCAATCGCCGAAAAGCCCACCTGATGGCCTGTGACTGCGTTGAGTGGCAGTACCACAACGGTATAAACGAACAGGCCGAGCACGATGGAAGGTGCCGACAGCAGGATGTCGTTGATGAAGCGTACTGCGTTACCCAGCTTGGTGTAGCGAGCAAACTCGGCCAGCCAGATACCGGCCATCAGGCCGATTGGTGTACCGATCAACAGGCCTATGCCCGACATCAGCACGCTGCCGTAGAACGCGTTGGCCAGACCACCCTCGGTGCCAGGTGGCGGGGTCATACCGGTGAACAACTGCAGGTTGAGCGCGTCGATACCCTTGATGATGGTGGTCAGCAGAATCCACACCAGCCACAGCAGGCCGAAGGCAGTGGCACCACAGCTGAGCACCATCGCAATCTTGTTCTTGATGCTGCGAACCCGATACAGGCTCTCGCTGCCAGTCACATCCTTACTCATAACCCCTCCTTACGCGAAAGGCGCGACAGCATCAGACGTGCAAGGGCCAGCACGATGAAGGTGACCACAAACAACAGGAAGCCAAGGGCGATCAGTGCCGAACGGTGCAAGTCGGTATAAGCCTCGTTGAACTCGTTGGCGATTACCGAGGCGATGGAACTGCTTGGCATCATCAGCGATGCAGAGAACTGGTGAGCGTTACCCAGTACAAAGGTGACCGCCATGGTTTCGCCCAGCGCGCGTCCCAAGCCGAGGAACACACCGCCGACCACTGCCGAACGGGTGTAAGGCAGCACGATGTCCCAGACCACTTCCCAGGTCGTGCCGCCCAGTGCGTAGGCCGACTCTTTGAGGGCTACGGGTACGGTACGGAAGACTTCCTGCATAACCGAGGTAATGAACGGCGTGATCATGATCGCCAGCACGATACCGGCGGTCAGCATGCCGATACCCAGCGGCGGGCCCTGAAACATCGGACCGATCAGCGGCAGTGCGCCGAGGTTTTCGGTGATCCAGGGTGACAGGTGTTCAGCCATGAACGGGCCAAAGACAAACAGCCCCCACATGCCGTAGATGATCGACGGGATACCTGCCAGCAGCTCGATGGCCGAGGCAATCGGCATGCGCAGCCAAGGCGGAGCTACTTCGGTCAGAAAGATTGCAATGCCGAAACTCACCGGGACGGCGATCAGCAAAGCCAGAAAAGAGGTAACCAGGGTGCCGTAGATCGGAACCAGCGCGCCGAACTTGCCGGCGTTTACGTCCCACTCGGTGCTGGTCAGAAAGCCAAACCCGAAAGTCTGGAATGCCAGACTGCCGCCCCACAGGGTCGACAAGGCAATACAACCCAGCAAAGCAAGCACCAGCATCGCTGCGGCCTGCAATGAACGCTTGAACCACAGGTCATGACGATGATCCCGTTTGGCGCGCTTCTCGCCCTCGGACTCACCAGCGGAGACGTTAGCGGACAGGTATTGGGTGTTTTCAGTCATGTTGAGGCCACTCGCAAGGAAAAGCCCCTGTCACCGAGCCGATATCGCGGCTGATGACAGGGGTGGTACGGGTTGAATCACTTACTTGGTGAATTCCGTTTTCCAGTAGCTTTCCACGCGTTCAACCAGCGATTTCGGCAATGCTACATATTCCAGTTTCTCGGCCTGTTTCTGGCCGTTTTCCAGCGACCATTTGAAGAAGTCGAAAGCGGCTGCGCTTTTCTCTTCGTTCTTGGCTTTCTTGTACATGATGATCCAGGTGGTCGCGGTGATCGGCCATGCAGCCTCACCCGGCGCGTTGGTCATGATCAGGTTGAAGTCTTTGGCGCTCGCCCAGTCGGCAGTGTCAGCAGCGGCAGCAAAAGCCTTGGCGTCTGGCTTGATGAATTTGCCGGCAGCGTTTTTCAACTGGGTGTAAGACAACTTGTTGGTCGTCGCGTAGGAGTACTCAACGTAACCGATCGAACCCTTGATCTGTTTCACGTAGGCAGAAACACCTTCGTTACCCTTGCCGCCCACACCGGCTGGCCACTGCACGGTCGAACCGAACTTCAGCTTCTCGTTCCACTCCGGGCTGACTTTGCTCAGGTAGTTGGTGAAGTTGTAAGTGGTACCCGAACCGTCCGAGCGGTGAACAACGGTGATCGCAGTATCAGGCAGCTTCACGCCCGAGTTCAGGGCAGTGATTGCCGGGTCGTTCCACTTCTTGATGTCGCCCATGAAGATCTTGGCGATGGTTGGGCCGTCCAGCTTCAGCTCGCCACTTTCAACGCCTTCGACGTTGACGATCGGCACGATACCGCCGATGACGCTCGGGAACTGACTTAGACCGCCAGCCTGCAGGTCCTCAGCGGACATAGGGGCGTCGGATGCACCGAAGTCAACAGTCGCTGCCTTGATCTGGGCAATACCGCCGCCCGAACCGATGGACTGATAGTTGATACGGTTATCCTTGGTTTTGCTGTAGTCCTGGGACCACGCTGAAATAACCGGGTAGACGAAACTCGAACCAGCACCTGTGACATCAGTCGCATGGGCCACACCGCTGAGGCACAGCGAAGCGATCAGAAGCGACAAGCGTTTTTTAGTCAGCAGTATCACGGTAATACCTCAGTCCAGGAGATTGTGTGGTGGCCCAGTTAGGGAGGCCCGAGGCGGATTTAAAACCTGAAATGTTGCTGTTTCATGACAATCCAACGAATCGTGTCAGCGAAGGAACTTTTTTGTAGGCGATTTCCTACGCTGTCGACGCTGAAAAACCCCGTAGAGCCCAGTGTTTACGACGAAATCACACCCTCAAGCGCTAAATAGCTTTTTGCCACCTCTAGATGGATAGCTAAACGCCAGCTGCGTTATAAAAATGTAAGAAAGTATGATTTTAAGAATCGTTGGGGATGACCGGGCGGTCAGCTTATAGCTAAATCAACTTAAAACTGTTCCAACCGCGCTGATCAAGCCTATGTAAACAGACGAACGCGAAAGGCTTGAAACCGCCGAATCAAAGAGTCGGTATCAAGTGGGCGCGCGTGGTACACAGCTACCGTTCGTCGGGTTAAAGGGCACCTAGGGCCACTGGCCAATGACCAATATACGTACTTTAAAGAACTACTTTAAAACAACGGAGTAAGCATCATGATCAAGACCAAACTGACTGCCCTCACCCTGGCAGGCCTGATGGCCGTCGCTTCGGGTGCAGCCTTTGCCGAATCGACCACCAGCTCTGAAACGCCAATCAACAAGAATGCGACCAAGCTGCCGGGCACTAACACCCAGCCGATGGACCGCACCTCTTCCGAAACTCCTGGCGCGCAAACAGACAGCAAAAAAGCGGCTGCCGAAAAGTCGATGAATCATGACAAGGGCGCACATGGCACGCACGACAAGAGCAACGTTACTGAAAAAACCAAGACTCAGTAATTATGCTTCTGACGCGGGCAGGACAACATGTTTTGCTCGCGGGTCAGTGGCAGATCCCGTAACACCGTTCTACCCCATTGCACTCACGGATGTTGCAGCATGACCAGGAATAGATTGGGGGCATTAGGCCTTGCAGCACTGCTTGGGCTCTCGTGCGCAAGCGCATTCGCAGGCTCTACAGGCCCAACGAACCCGGTAGGCGACGGTCCGAAAGTACCCGGCACCGGAGCGGAAAAGAACGTGGACGGAACCAGTCCCGGCGCGCCAGGCACAAGCCCCGGCACCAAAGGCATGGACCCGCTGCCCGGAAAGAATGGCAGTGCGGCTGACAAGCCTCATGACTCGAAAAAACCGCATGACGCCAATCACCAAGACAGTCAGGGTGAACACAAAGCGCCTTGATGGCAGGCCAGCTCTTCAATGACGTCGGCAGCATGTTCAGTTGCCCACTGCACATAACACACCTCCACCGGCATACCATGCTCGGCGCAGAAGTCCAGCCAGCGCAGTTGGTTGTCCTGGAGACGATCCCCTGGTCCCTTGACCTCTATCATTCGATAGCGCCGCTGCTCCGGGAAGAACTGGATCAAGTCCGGCATTCCGGTCCGGTTGGCTTTTACATCCTGCAACAGACGACGAAACCAGTGACGCAGATGCTCAGCGGGCAGGCAGCGCAGTGCCTGCTCCAATAGCTGCGGCGTCAACGCAGCCCAGAATACGAAGGGTGACTGCAGGCCGAATTTGCTTTGAAAATGCTCGCGAATGGTCGCCAGGTATTCGCCTGACTCCAGTTGCATCAGGCAGGCATCGAACAATGCCACCCTGCGCTGATAGAAGTCCGGGCTGTACAGATCGCTGGGTGCACTGTGAAACGGGTGAAAGAATGCGCCAGGCAAGGGCGCGAAAATGGCCTTCCAGCACAGCAGACCAAACAGGGAATTGATCAGCGCATTCTCGACGTAATGCACTTCCCCGCCCTGCTCTTGTTCAAGGTGCTGGCTTATCAGACGTTCGACACTCACCCCCGCCAATGGCGCAACCTGCACGTCCAGCCGCGAGACGATACGCGCCGCGCGCCTGCGCTCGACAGTCAGGCCGAGCTTGCGTTGCAGTCGTGGCAACACGCGCGACAAATGCTGAACCTCGGCATCACTTTCCGGGGCACTCCGCGCCTGCTGCACAAGCGTCATGGCGGCTGCGTATTCGGCGTTGCGTTCCAGCATCCGGATCTGCCGCGAACGCGCGCCGGGGTAGCTGGACTGACGGTACACCGCCATCGCCAGAGGCCAGTCCTGCAGGCGCTCGGCCTGTTGCCCGATGCGAAACAGCAGTTTGGCGCGGCGCATATGCAACCACGCATTGCCGCACTGGACCGCGATGACCTGTTCGGCCAGCGCATGCAGATCGATGCAGGTTTCCAGCGCCTCTCGGCAGGCGTGCAATTGCAGGCACACATCGATGTCGGCGCGCTGATTGATGACGCGCGACTGCACCGAAAATTCGACCTTTTCGTAGCGGTAGATACCCAGATCAGCCAGCACGAACTCCGACCACTCCTGATACAGATTGCCGAAGTACAACAATCGCAGGCGGTCACAGAGCGGCATGATGTTCAGGCCGAACACGGCGTCAGACAACGTCGGGTGCCATTGCTCAAGTGCCTGTGGCGCTTCATACAACGGCTGCAAGCGCTCCAGCCATGCCTGCTTGCGCTCTGGCCCCTTGACTGCATGGGCTTTGAAGCACTGGGTCAGCTCGTCGCGGCGCAGCAACTGGAACAGTTCGCTCAAACCCAGTGGCGGGCTGGTGACGACCCAGCCGCGATCCAGCAGCGGCTGCACTGCCTCACGAGGGTCGCCGATTTCGACGTAACTCAGTTTGCTGGCCCGAAACAATACGCCCTTGCGCATCACCATGCGTACCAGCAGACCCTGGGCACGCACGGGCGCCTCGGCAAACTCGCTGATGAAACGGCGCTCGGCTGCGTCGAGCAGGTCGTCGTAGCGCAGGGCAATCCAGGCAAGGACCTGCCGGAAGTTTTCCAGGTAATAGAACGGATTGTCGAGAGGAGCAGTATTCAAGGCCAGCGTTCACATGAAAATGATCAGACTGGACAAGAATACTGGTTATCCGTACAGATTCCAGCTCAAATACCTGCTGAGCGCCGGTCGGCCGATCAATGGCACGTATCGCGGCCAGACAGTCGGCCTTAGAATCAGTGGGATAACCTCTGTAGCCAAGAGTCGGATATGCAAACGCCACTGGTTTATCTCGCAGGCTTCGACGTGTTCCGGCCAGACGCCGTCGAGTACGGATGCTACCTCAAGGCGTTATGCTCGGCACACGGGCTTGAAGGTTTGTACCCCTTCGACAATGAAGTGACGCTCGGGCGCACGCAGCATGAAACTGCGCAGCAGATTTACTCGATGAATATCGCGATGATTCATCGCTGCTCTGCCGTACTGGTCAACCTGAATGTGTTTCGCGGTCTGGAGCCGGATTCGGGCAGCGCATTTGAAGTCGGTATGGCGGTGGCATTGAACAAGCCCGTTTGGGCGTACTTCGAGCCAGTGACCTCGTTGCGCGAACTGGTTTCTCATGATGAACACGAGTTTGATCGCGACGGCTTTATGGTTGAAGACTTCGACTTGCCCCGCAACCTGATGCTCGCCTGTAGCTGGGCGGGTACCAGCTCTACCGTGGAGCTGGGTGCCGAGGCACTGGCAAGGTACCTGAATGGCTTAAAGGTCATGCCCGGCGAGTAGCTGAACGCACGCGCTCACCCCCAACCCAGAAAGTCCCCGCCGTTGTCACGCAGCATCTGCAACATGCCCTCTGCCGCTGGCGACAGGTAGCCGCCCTTGCGCAGGGTAACGCCGATTGTGCGCTTGAGCGTGGTCTGTTCCAGGGGCACTTCACGCAGGTGTTGCATGGTCTTGCCAAACTCCAGCGACTCGCGGGCGATGAAGCTCAGCAGGTTGCTTTGAGCAATCAAGCCTGGCAACAGGGAGATCGAGTTCGCCTCGATCTGCACTGTCGGCAGCGGCAGGCCGTTGGCAGCAAAGGTCGCGTCCAGCCACTTGCGTGATGAAACGCTGACCGGCGGAAGTACCCAGCGATACGCGCAGAGGTCACTCATCTTCAATGAGGTCTTGAAGATCGGGTGTTTTTTGCTGGCGACCACCACGGCTTCGTCCCTGAGTATGGCAAAGCTGGTGACGTCTTCGCTGTCGGGTGCCAGTGCGCAGATGATCATGTCCAGCTGCCCTGAACGCAGCGACTCACGCAACAGGTCATCCTGGCCTATCACCAGCTTGAAAGTGACATCCGGCGTACGCTGTAACAGGGCCGAGGTCAGTTTCGGCATCAGGTATTCCGCCATCGTCGCGGCGCAGCCGACGCGAATGTTGCCCACCATGCCACTGGCGAAATCCCTTACTTCCCGATGGGTCTGGGCAATGCTCTGCTGCAGTTCCTTGCCGCGTGCCTGCAACAGCTCACCCACCGGGGTCAGCTTGATGCGTCGACCGTCACGCTGAAACAGCCGCGTTCCGAATGATTCCTCCAGCCGCTGAATGCTTTTTGTCAGCGCGGGCTGACTGCGATTGAGCTTTTCTGCGGCTCGCCCGAGGTGGCCCAGTTCGGCAATGGTTTCAAAATAAGTGAGATCGCGCAGGTCCATATCTATCAACCAAAGTTATCAATTCATGATTATTAGAAAATAGACTTGATCGGTTGCCAAGTCGATACTGTTTGCATGTGATCCACCCGATTCAAGGAGAACGTCCTTGTCACACGCTTCACGCTTTTCACTTTCCACCCTTGCCCCGTTGACTCAATGGACGGGCCTGATCCTGATGGCCGGTGCTGCCGGTCAACTGCTCAAACTGTTCAATATGCCTGCTGCGATGTTCCTCGGCCCCATGCTGGTTGCTATCGGCTTTGGCGTGTCGGGCGCCACCATCCGCATGCCCAAGCGGGCGTTTCAACTCGGCCAGGGCACCGTTGGTGTGCTGATTGCGCATGCGATGTCAGTCAGCGTATTGCTCACGGCGCTACAGTCCTGGCACGTCATGCTGCTGGCCACGATCCTGACCGTGGTGCTGAGCGCGGCGGTGGGCCTGTTACTGGTGCGCTTTGGCGGAATCCCGAGTAACACTGCCGCCTGGGGCACGTCGCCCGGCGCGGCTTCGGCGATGGTCGCCATGTCCGAGGATTACGGCGCAGACTCGCGAGTCGTTGCCACCATGCAATATGTGCGCGTGGTCTGCGTGGTCACCATCGGCGCGCTGGTCAGCCATTTCATCGGCGCACCTGATTCCGGGGCTGACGTGCACAGCACCGCAGCCGCCTTACATAGCCTGAACCTGATCGACCTCGCCCTGAGTCTGGCAGTGATCGTAACGGGCGTAGCACTGGGCTCGCGCCTGCCAGCGGGTGCCTTACTGGTGCCGTTAATGCTGGGCGGCGCGCTGCAACTGAGCGGCGTCATGCAGATCAGCATTCCTGACTGGCTGCTGCCAGTTGGCTATGGTGCTATCGGCTGTTATGTAGGGCTGCGTTTCGACCGGCCGACAGTGCAATACGTGTGGCGACGACTGCCGATGATGATTCTGGCCTCACTGCTGCTGATCGTTCTGTGCGCCCTGTCGGCCTGGCTAATTGCAGCGATGATGGGCAAGGATTACCTCTCGGTGTACCTGGCAACCAGCCCGGGCGGCCTGGACACCATGGCCATTATTGCCATCGATACTCATGCCGATGTCGGCTTCGTGCTGGCCATGCAGACCCTGCGCCTGTTCGGCGTGATCCTGACCGGCAGCTTCCTGGCCCGGCAGATTATCCGCCTGAGCGACAAACGCATCCCTGCGCTCTGATTGCCGATGCCAGGCTCAGCCGTTCACTCATGCCCCGCCAGAGCACTGGCCAGGCTGGGTGCCAGCGGCAACACCGGCAACAGCGTGGCCTGATAGGCGTGATAAAGGTCCGGCTTGCCCGGCCAGATATCAGCGCTTGGCTCGTTGCGCTGGTTCAGCTCATGGCGCCAGCTGCCATGCTCATGATCGATGAACAGGGTCTCGTTGAATTCCCAGAAACGGCGATACCAATCTTCATACTGTTGCTCGCCAGTACGTTGCAGCAACGCTGCAGCAGCAGCGGCCGCTTCGCAGTGGGTCCAGTGCAGGCGATGACGGACCACTGGCTGGTTCTGCCAGTCAAGGGTGTAGACGATACCCGGCGCACCGTCGACATCCCAGCCGTAGCCGCAGGCATTGGCAAACAGCTGGCGGGCGTCATCCAGTAACCATTCCGGATTTGAACGCCCGGCGTGACGACGCGCGGCCTCAAGATGCAGCACCAGCCGTGCCCACTCGAAGGCATGCCCCGGCGTGGTGCCAAACGGCCGGAAGCCATCAGCCGGGTTTTCGCGGTTGTAATCGGGCAGCGGTTGCCAGTTTTGTGTGAAGTGCTCGATGACCTGAAAATTGTTGGCCCCGGCATGTTGATGGATCACCCGCTCGACAATGCTCAACGCCCGGTCGAGCCATTGAGCATCGCCGGTCACGTCGGCCAGCGCGAGGAAGGCTTCGGTGCTGTGCATGTTGCTGTTGGCGCCGCGATAGGCCTCTTCGTTGCTCCAGTCCTGCGCAAACGACTCACGCATGGCACCTTCCTGCTCGCTCCAGAAACGGGTCTGGATGATCTGGATGGCCTCGGACAACAATGCTTGCGCGCCAGGCCGCCCCGCCACCACGGCAGAACTGGCCGCCAGTGCAACGAAAGCATGCAGATACGCCTGCTTGTCGGTTTTGCCGCCGTCTTCGAGCGCGGCACTGAACCAGCCATCGTGTTCGGCATCGCGCAACGGGCCACGCAATGCGGCGATGCCATGATCGACCAGTGCGGCACAGCCGGGTATGCCTTGCGCATGGGCCATGGCAAAACAGTGGGTCATACGTGCAGTATTCATGGTTTCGGCCGTGGCGCCGACCATCAGACGGCCGTAGTCATCCAGACTGCCAAAACCGTTGTCGAGCCGCGAAGCCTTGGCGAAGGTCAACAGACGGTTGCCTTCCAGTGCCAGCCATTGATGATGGGCTGGCGAGCGCAGCCAACTGCTGAAGGTGTGATTATTATTATCCATGACGCGATGCCGCCCCCTTCGATAAGGTTGTGCCCAGACTGTACCGGAGGTCATTTCGACCGAGGGCATAATGCGCGCCCGGTCGATCGTCGGCAAGCGGACACAACCTGTATCAATGTAGGGTTTTACACCTTGAAGCGTGAGACCACCTGATTCAGGTCAGCAGCAAGACGCGACAATTCATGACTCGACGCACTGATCTGGTTGGCACCCTGAGTCGACTGCATGGACAGATCGCGAATGTTGACGATGTTGCGGTCGACTTCACGCGACACTTGCGCCTGTTCTTCCGCAGCGCTGGCAATCACCAGATTACGCTCGGAAATCTGATTGATCGACGATGTGATCTCACTCAACGACTCGCCCGCGCCCTTGGCCAGCGCCAACGTCGAATCGGCCCGGTCGCGGCTGGTGTTCATCGAGTCGAGCGCCTGCGCAGAACCGCTGCGCATGGCATTGACCATCGAGTCGATTTCCAGCGTCGACTGCTGGGTGCGATGCGCCAACGCACGGACTTCATCCGCCACTACCGCGAAACCGCGGCCCGACTCGCCCGCGCGCGCCGCCTCGATGGCCGCGTTGAGCGCCAGCAGGTTGGTCTGTTCGGCAATCGAGCGGATCACGTCCAGCACCTTGCCGATATCCTGAGACTGATTGGCAAGGTTCTGCACCAGTGTCGAGGTGGCCTGCACGTTGTCGGTCAGTGTCTGGATCGACTGCACCGTCTCGATCACCCGCGTCTGGCCTGCCAGTGCCGAGGTACTGGACTGGGTGGAGGCGTCCGACGTGGACACGGCGTTACGCGCAACTTCCTCTACTGCCGAGGTCATTTCATTGATCGCCGTGGCGGCCTGATCGATCTCTGCATTCTGCTGGTTCAATCCGCGATAGCTGTCCTCGGTGACCGAGTTGAGTTCGGTAGCCGCCGACGCCAGCTGGGTAGCCGATCTGCCGATGTGGCGCATGGCTTCACGCAGATTGACCTGCATCATTGCCAAAGCACGCAACAGTCGGGTGACTTCGTCTTCGCCGTCGACCTCGATGGTATGGGTCAGGTCGCCGTTGGCAACCTGCTCGGCAGCAGTGACGGCACGTTGCAACGGCCCAACGATACTGCGGGTCAGCCAGAGCGCCAAACCGATGGTGCACAATGCGGCGATAACGACAAAGACAATGACGATGTCACGCGATTTGTCGTACTGGGCTTCGGCCGACTTGCCTTCGGCATCCACCTTGGTGACGTAGAAATCAGCCAGATCATTGAGCTGTTTGCCGGAACCGTCGACGATCTGTTTCATATCGACCAGCAGCAGCTTGTTCAGACCGGTGCTGTCGCCCTGCCCGGCGAGAACAAAAGAGCGATCCAGCGCGCTGCGGTATTGACCCATGGTGACCATGAACTGGTCAGTCAGGGTCTTCTCTTCAGGGGTGTCGACGAACGTCTTGAGAATGCCCAGCTTCTTGTCCAGATCACCCAGACGTACGTCCAGTTGCCCGCGATAGGTCGGAATGCTCGCAGGGTCGGTGTCCAGCGCCATGCGCAAGGAGATGGTCCGGATACGCAGCATGATTTCCCGGATATCGTTGACCACTCGCATGCTGGGCAGCCAATTGCTCTCCACTGCCACTTCGCTCTGGCGAATGGTCGACATCTGTGCCAGCGCGAACCATCCAAGTAAAGCCACCAACAGGGAAATCAGGGTAAAACCCAGACCGGCACGACGAGCGATTGTGAGTGTGCGTAGATTCATGACCAGTGCTCTTTTGTATTTGGAGGGCAGTATCTGACGCCAAGTTGTCAGACAACCGAGAGCATATCGCCCTTGTCCGACAATTCTTTAGGATTGCTGGTGATAATCAGGTTTTTTACTCAAAAGGCCGATCGGCCAACTGGACCGAGCCTGTGCAAGGCGCTGCCCGAAGGGCAGCCTTCAGCGTCCTGCCGCCATTTGCCAGAGCCGCGCCAGGTCACGCGCGCGGTCGTGCAGCAGGCGACTGGCATCGCGACAGGCCTGTTCAAGGCTCATCGGCCCGCTGGCCAGCGCGAAGGCCGCGCCAATGCCGTGCGGGTAAAGCTGCTCGTAGCCTTCGCCCAGCGTTCCAGCCAGCACGATCACTGGCACTTGCTGGCGCTTCGCGACGCGCGCGACGCCAAGCGGCGTCTTGCCGCGCAAGGTCTGCGCATCAAAACGGCCTTCGCCGGTGATGACCAGGTCGGCCCCGGTCAACGCCTGCTCCAGCCCGGTCAGCTCGGCAACCACCTCAACGCCTGCGCGAAACGAGGCATTCAGATACGCCTTGGCAGCAAAGCCCATTCCGCCTGCCGCGCCGCTGCCAGGGCTGTTGCGTTGGTCCAGACCGAGGATCCGCGCCGAATGGTCGGCGAAACACCGAAGTGCGGCATCCAGCGCCACAACCTGCTCGGGCGATGCGCCTTTTTGCGGGCCGAAGATATGCGAGGCGCCATTCGGTCCACACAGAGGATTATCGACGTCGGCGGCAATCTCGACGCACACGTCAGACAAGCGCGGATCAAAGCCGCTCAGGTCGATACGGGCCAGATCGGCAAGCGCGAGACCGCCCGATGGCAAGGGCTGATCGTCGGCATCGAGAAAGCGTGCGCCCAATGCCGAGAGCATGCCGCTGCCGCCGTCGTTGGTTGCGCTGCCACCGATGGCCAGAATCACGCGACGGGCACCCGCATCCAGTGCCGCCGAGATCAACTGGCCCGTACCTGCTGTGCTGGTCACACAGGCGTCGCGCTGTGCCAGCGTCAGTAATTGCAAGCCGCTGGCCATGGCCATTTCGATGATTGCCGTTCTGCTCTCGGCCAGCCAGCCCCAATGAGCCTGGACCGGATCGCCCAGCGGTCCGCTGACCCGGGCGCTCATCAGTTCACCATTGCAGGCTGCCAGCAGCGCTTCGATGGTGCCCTCCCCGCCATCTGCCATCGGGCATTTGATCAGTTGGGCATGCGGCCAGACCTCGGCCAGACCACTGGCGATGGCGTCGGCAACGGCCTGTGCACTGAGGCTGTCCTTGAACGAGTCGGGGGCGATGACTATTTTCATTGTTGTTCTCCATATCCGATGCTCGCATGCTCTCATCCGCCACCAGGTTTGCCGCCAGCCCTTCGCACAACGATCGGCAACCGTTATCGGGCATTTGAACAAAAACCGTGTTCAGTCGTGACGAGTGATCATCTGCGCGCCCAGATACAGACGCAGCAGGTCATCGGTCTTGTAAGGATCGCAGCCGGTCAGCTCGCCGATCTTCTCCAGCCGGTAACGCAGGCTGTTGCGATGGATGCCCAGGGCTTCGGCGCAGGCCTGGCTTTCGCCGCTGTACTCGAACCATTTGCACAGGGTGTCAAGCAGTTGTACGTGGTTATGCAAACGGCCAATCGGCTCGGCGACGTCTTCAGCCAGCCAGTCGTGGCGGTAGCGCCAGAACAGCACCGGCAAACGGTACGCCTCAAGACGCAGCAAGCGTTGCCCCGGCAGAGCCTGACTGGCGTAATCGAGCAGATCCCGCGCCGCCGCACAGGCATGACGCAAGGCAGGCAGATCAGCAGACTGAGCCACGGTGGCCATGCGCAGCACCGGCCAGCGGTGCTCATCGAACAGGGCAGCCTGCGGCTGCAAATCGCCCGTTCTTACGATCGCGTAGCAGCAGGAACATGGATTTGAGCTTTGTCATGAGGCCCATTATTGATCATCATGAAACCTACGTAACCACCGCTGCTGCTTAAGATGAGTCCAGCCTACACACCTCGACCGCTCAAAAACCTCTTCACCGCCAATCAATGCTGGGCACACCTCCTCAAGCTGTTGCGGATCAGATGCACGATGCAGGTTTGCAGCGTCGTGGCAGGAAAAACCGCTCCCAAAGCCTCCGGTATTCCTTTGAGGCCATCCGTGACGGCGATCAGAACATCCTCAACGCCACGAGTCTTGAGGTCGTTGTACCCGGAATCGTCGATGTATCGGAATTGGCGCACTGTATAGGAATTTTGAAACTCCTATATGAGGTTTGTAGGCTGGACTCATCTGAAGCAGCAACGGTGGGTACGTAGGTTTCATGATGATCAATAACGGGCATCATGACAGAGCGGAACCGAATAAGAGGTTACTACCACTAAGGCTCGTCACCTAAAAAACGGGGTTTAATTATGGGATGCATTACTTCAAAACCACTGGTTAGCTCTCCCCAGTGGCATAATTCAGCTACTAATTCCGAAAATTTAGAAACTGGTCAAAGAAGCCATAAAGCCTCTCTTTATGGTGCTATGTCTGGATCACCGGAAAGGAGTGAATTGACTTGGCATCAGCAGTCGTTGGTTGGCGTAGCCCGATGGCCTGACAAAGAATATAATAGAGATCATGTCCCCCTGCAAATGGAATACGGTAGGTCTTTTTGGAATGAGTCGCGAAAAATAGGAAGTGCATTAGCTAATGGTGAAATTCAGAATTTTGAAGACTTATGGGAGAAAGCACGCGATTGGCGATGTTCAATGGCTAATCATGATGAGAATATATTTAAGAAACCTCGCAATAGTTATAATGAGTTTCCTTTTACAACCCCATTAATAAATCAATACAATTATATTAAAGAAAGATATAGTGCCCGTACTGATGGGAGCTTGCAAAAACTCGATGATGAAGGCTTATTGCCACCAGCAAAAGAATTTTTGATAACGGATAAGATTTTTGGAGAGCCAATAAGCCTGACAAAGATAGTTTGCAGTTCAGATAGTTCTGCGCACCGAGACCAAAGACGATATTCGGATTTATGGTCGCGAGGCTTAGACTATGGAGAGCCACACTACATCCAACATACTTCATCGGAAGAAGTCCCTAAAATTCTTCATCATGTAAACGATTTGTTTGATGAGGTCCTACAATCAAACTTATCTACCAAGAAAGCACTTAAGTTTTTAGGCGAAATTCACTGGTGGTTGGCACATGCTATGCCTGATGAAAGGGGGAGCGCAGCCAAGAGTGAGCTTTGTGTACGTGCTATAGCCCAAGCCAAGGGCTTAGATTTACCCCCTATGAAAAGTGGAATAGTTCCAGACTTGGAAGCAATGACTATGTCGCGTGAGCAATTTATCAAGCAGTATCCGTCAATGTTTGATGATTAATGCAGAGAAGCCCGCAGAATTCGTAACAAATCGTACTAGGTTCATGCATAGGCATTTTGAAATGCCTATGCATCAAGAGCGCAGGCACAACATCACATAGAGATGGCTGATCATGAGGCGAAGCGAAGGTAACTGGCACGAAGCGGTCGGGGAAGCGATTAAAGCAATGGGTGCGGATATCGCCGAGATCAAAAGGTTTCAGCAAGACTGCGAGCGCGATAAAAACATCGCAATGCTGATGCAGATAAATGAAAAACAGATGACGCAGGCGAGCACTTATACAAATCTGATCTTGGTCGCTGGGTACGCTGGTTTTTTTGCGTTCTGGTCAACGCTTGTGGCTAAGCTTCCGAGCTGGGTCTATGCCCTCAGCGGACTACTCGCCCTCCTGTCGCTGATCTGCTTCATTTGTTGGGAACTGATCAAGAGATTTGTTGCAGCAGAATGTTCGGCAAGCGACTGACCGAGCTGGGGCCGATCAAAGAGGCGGCGGCCACCTACATGATGCGTGCCTCTGAAAAATTACGCGCTCAGGGATCGGTGTGCAAAAGGATCCTGGTGAGCATCCGCACCGGCATGGGCCATGCAGCCGATCTCCGTAACGCCCAGTTCAAAGCCTGCCTTGTAGGGGAGCCCGCAGAATTTGGAAAAAATCGTACTACGTTGAGCATTGAGCAGGCTGCGTGACGCATAACACTGGATCATTCCAGCCAGTCCAATGCGTTGCGTAGCTGTAACGACCTGCAATCGAAATGGCGCCGACCTGCAATCATTGCGTTTTTCGACCAGGATTGATTGCATCTATCCGAGCCAGCAAACCGGGATTATTTGCGAATGAACCTGCGTTCATCTGGTTCGACCTGCAATCGATTGTCATCAAGGTGATCAGTCATGACCTCTGGTGTTTACGCGCCCGTTGGTTCTGCCTGTTCAGGCTTGAACGTGTCGCCGTAATGCAGAACAGGGCAGCCTGCGGCTGAAAATCGCCCGTTCTTACGATCGCGTAGCAGCAGAAACATCGATTTGAGCTTTGTCATGAGGCCCATTATTGATCATCATGAAGCCTGCTTACCCACCGCTGCTTCAGATGAGTCCTACCTACACACCTCGACCGCTCAAAAACCTCTTCACCGCTAACCAGTGCTGGGCACACCTCCTCGAGGAGGGCGGCTTACGCGACATCGAAGTCGAGTCCGTCACCAAAATGCTCGCCTGCGGCACCTCGATACTGGGCGTCAAACACTACACCTGCGGCAACCACAGCTGCCCGCACGTCAAATACCTGTGCAACACCTGCCATTGCCGGGCCTGTCCCTCCTGCGGCAAAAAGGCCACCGACCAGTGGATCACCGTGCAAAACAACCGTCTGCCCGACTGCCCCTGGCAGCATCTGGTGTTCACGCTGCCCGACACGCTATGGCCCCTGTTCTTCTACAACCGCTGGCTGCTCGATGCGCTGTTTCGGCTGGCGGCCGATAACCTGATCTACGCCGCCAAGCGGCGCGGTTTGCGCGTCGGGATTTAAGGGGCGCTGCACACCTATGGCCGGCGGCTCAACTGGCATCCCCACGTCCACCTGTCGGTGACCGCGGGCGGCCTGGATGAGCAGGGCGTCTGGAAAAATCTGTCGTTCCACAAAGAGGCCCTGCGGCGGCGCCGGATGTGGCTGGTGCGCGATTACCTGCTGGGACAGCCGCTTTCGCAACTGACGATGCCGCAGCTGGCCCACATCCTCTGTGAAAGCGACTGGCGCCGTTTGATACTGACCGCTGGTGGCCAGCACTGGCACATCCACTTGTCGAAGAAGACGGAAAACGGCCGAAAGACCGTCAATTACCTGGGCCGCTACCTGAAAAAACCGCCCATCTCGGGCAGTCGTCTGGCGCACTACACCTCCGGGGCCACGTTGAGCTTCACCTACCTGGATCACCGCACACAGACCTATCAGCAGGAAACGCTGAGCCAGGCCGACATGCTGCGCCGGGTGGTGCAGCACATCCCGGAAAAGCATTTCCGGATGATCCGGTATTTTGGTTTTCTGGCCAATCGGGTCTGCGGGCAGTACCTGCCGAAGGTCTATGAAGCACTGAAGATGGCGACGCCAGGACCGGTACCAAAGCTGTATTTTGCGCCGATGGCCAAAGCCTTTCTAAACGTCGATCCGTTCCGCTGCGTGCTGTGTGGCGCGCGGATGGTATACACGGCGGCAATCAGCGGGCTGACGGTGCAGGGACTGGTCCTCAACGCCCAGGCGATCGCGCAGATGAGGTACGTGAAGCCCTGACGGGGGGGGAAGGTGCGTCCGCACCTAGGCTTCGCGGTGAAATAACCTGCATTAACACTTTTTGATAGGGATTTTCACTGCATAAGTAACGCATCAGCGTCTTACTACGCATCGCTATGAAGGCATGACGCCTCCTTCATAGCGTCAGCTTGATGCATAGGCATTTTGAAATTCCTATGCATGGACCGTGCTGCTGCCGGGGCATGGCACCAGGCCCGAAGACATGCTCGAAGTGCGTCTGGAGCAGTGGCAGCAGGTGGTGCGAGAGCAGACCCAACAGCTAAGCCGCGAGGTGCCGAAAGTCTATCTGGGGGGCTTTTCAACCGGGGCCAACCTAGTGCTCGATTACGCCTATGACCACGAAGAAATTGCCGGGCTGGTGTTGTTCTCGCCAGCTTTTCGCTCCAACAGCGGCTATGCCTGGCTGACCCCGTGGATCGGCTGGGCCAGGCCATGGCTTGCCGCCCCCAACGACGGCCTGCGCCCGATGCAGACGCCGGTTCGTTACATGAACATGCCCACCAACGGTTTCGCCCAGTTCTATCGCAGCAGCGCGCTGGCTCAGGACCGCCTGCATCAACGTCGCTATGACAAGCCGGTGTTCATCGCCATCGCCGAGCACGACTCGGTACTCGACACTGATTACGTGCTGGACAATTTCAGCCAGCGCTTCAGTAACCCCGCCAGTCGCCTGATCTGGTACGGCGACCTGCCCGCCCGCGCTGCCAATACGCCGCGCGTCGAGGTGCGCAAGGACTACCTGCCGGAATACCGCATCAGCCGCTTTTCCCACATGGGCCTGCTTTTTTCAGCGGATAACCCGCTTTATGGCGTATCCGGTAGCCAGCGCATCTGCTGGAACGGCCAGAGCACACCGGACACCGCGAAATGCATGGCGGGCGAGACGGTGTGGTATTCGGACTGGGGCTATACCGAACCGGGCAAGATCCACGCACGCCTGACCTTCAACCCGTATTTCGAGTGGCAAACCCAAGTGATGCTCGGCGTGCTGAATGCAACACAGTAAAACTCAAAGGCTCTTACTCCAGCGGCACCAGTCGCTCACGGCTGTTGCTCAGGTGCGTCCACATCGCCGCACGCGCTGCATCCGGGTCCTTGCGGCGAATAGCGCTGAGCAGTGCTTCGTGTTCAAGGTTGGCCAGATAGCCTTGATGCGCGAGGTTATTACCCGCCCGCTCGCTTGACGCAATGCGGCTACGCGGAATGATCGCGCTGCCCAGGTGCTGCATGATTTCCATGAAATACGGGTTACCGGTGGCTTCGGCGATGAGCATGTGAAAGCGTTTGTCGGCCTCCACACAACTGTCGTCATTGGCCAGCAGATCCTGATAATCGTCCAGTGCCTGACGCATGGCCGCCAGTTGCTCATCGGTGCGGCGCACAGCGGCCAGCGCGACGGCCTGGGTCTCCAGGCCAATACGCAGTTCGATGATATCGCGCACCCGTGAAACGGTTTCAACCTTCAGACGCAGGCCGGTCTGGTCACTGCGCTCCAGCACAAACGTACCGATACCGTGGTGGGTCACCACCAGCCCTGACGCCTGCAACTTGGAAATGGCCTCGCGCACGACAGTGCGGCTGACGCCGTGCTCACGGACGATCTGGTTTTCGGAAGGCAGCTTCTGACCGGGTGCGATTTTGCCCAGCAAAATACGCTGGCTAAGTTCGGTGACCAGATCGGTGGCCAGGCTGTGCTGACGACGTTTGGGCGCTGCGCTGACAGGCTCTTGCATGGCGAATGAATCCTGACTTGTCTGGTTGGGCTGCCGTATCACGGTCATAACAGCGCGAATGTTAGGTTAAGTGCGCAAAAAGGCCGGTGGCATCGGCCTGCGCAGTTGTCTTACTTGTAATACAAGCTATCCATCACTGTCAAAGTCCCTGCTTTACCTCGAAGCGTTTTTTCAACAGCACAGCTTGAAAGAAACGGCCCGTGGATAGACCAGACCCGACTCATAAAAAAGGCTAATACCCTGTAATAAATGGGTAAAACCATTAAATTAACATCGTCATACTGACGCACCCTGCGCATGTACCTGCATCCAGAAAAACTTTCCCAATCGTCCAAATCATCAGCATCAGGGGATTGCACAAGCCTTTTTTACTTGTATGATGACCGACAATGCGAGGGTCACACTTCGCACATACCCGCATAAAAACAACGAGTGGGAGATTCAACTGTGAGCACATCCAATTCCGGGATGGCCGACGGCACAGATTCGGTTCTGAGTTCAGCCGTATCGAAGGTCAAACGTCACGTCCTGCCGCTTTTCGTCATCATGTTTATCGTCAACTACATCGACCGGGTGAACATCGGCTTTGTGCGTTCGCACATGGAGCATGACCTGGGTATCGGTGCTGCTGCCTATGGCCTGGGTGCCGGACTGTTCTTCATCGGTTATGCCCTCTTCGAAGTCCCTTCCAACATCCTGCTGCAGAAAGTCGGCGCACGTATCTGGTTGACGCGGATCATGCTTACCTGGGGCATCGTTGCTGCCTGCATGGCCTTCATCCAGAACGAAACCCACTTCTACATCCTGCGCTTTCTGCTGGGCGTGGCCGAGGCAGGCTTCTTTCCAGGCGTGATCTACTACTTCACCCGCTGGTTGCCCGGGGTTGAGCGCGGCAAGGCAATTGCCATTTTCCTCAGCGGCTCGGCCATCGCTTCGCTGATTTCCGGACCACTGTCAGGCCTGCTGTTGCAGATCACCGGTTTCGGAATGAAAGGCTGGCAGTGGATGTATTTCATCGAAGGCATGTTCTCGGTGGGCCTGTGCTTCTTCGTCTGGTTCTGGCTGGACTCCAAACCGCACGACGCCAAATGGCTGACCCGCGAAGAACAGGACGCGTTGGTCAGCGCCATCGATGCCGAACAGGCTGCCCGCGAAGCGGCGACGCCAGTCAAAGCCTCCATCGGCAAGTTGCTCAAGGACAGCCAGATCATTCTGTTCTGCCTGATCTACTTCTTCATTCAGTTGACCATCTACGCAGCGACCTTCTGGCTACCGAGCATCACCCGCAAAATGGGCAGCCTGACTGACTTTGAAGTCGGCATGTTCAACTCCATTCCATGGCTGCTGTCGATCATCGGCATGTTCGCTTTCGCCACGCTGTCCGCCAAGTGGAAGCGCCAGCAGGCGTGGGTAGCGATTGCGCTGCTGATTGCCGCTGCCGGGATGTTCATGTCCACCACTGGCAGCCCGATCTTCGCCTTCGTTGCCATCTGCTTTGCAGCACTGGGTTTCAAGTCGGCTTCGTCGCTGTTCTGGCCCATCCCGCAAGCGTATCTGGATGCACGTATCGCCGCAGCGGTCATTGCGTTGATCAACTCGGTGGGCAACCTGGGTGGCTTCGTGGCGCCGACTACTTTCGGCTTGCTGGAAGAGCACACCGGCTCGATCCAGGGCGGGCTGTATGGCCTGACGCTCACATCGATCATTGCCGCAATCATCGTCTTCGCTGCGCGCAATACGCCCAAGCCAGGCGCGACGCCGGTAGCCGCCATCCATACCCCAGCCACGCATTGATGCAGGTTCGAAGCGACGCCATTACAGGCCATATTTTTTTACGGGATCAGCTATGAACATTCAACAAGCCAACATCACCAGCAAGGCCCCTGTCATTACCGAGATGCAAGTAGTGCCAGTGGCTGGCCATGACGACATGCTGCTCAACCTCAGCGGCGCGCATGGCCCTTACTTCACCCGCAATATCGTGATACTCAAGGACAATGCCGGGCATGTCGGCGTCGGCGAAGTGCCGGGTGGCGAGTTGATCCGCCAGACGCTGGAAGACGCACGCTCGCTGGTGGTGGGCAGCAGCATCGGCACTTACCAGAAGATCCTCAATGAGGCACGCAAAGCCTTCGCCGATCGCGATTCGGGCGGCCGCGGCCTGCAGACCTTCGACCTGCGCATTGCCATTCACGCTGTCACCGCGCTGGAAGCCGCCCTGCTCGACCTGCTTGGTCGGCACCTGGACGTACCGGTTGCTGCATTGCTGGGCGAAGGTCAGCAACGTGATCAGGTCGAGATGCTCGGCTACCTGTTTTATGTCGGCGACCAGCGCAAAACCGACCTGGCCTACCGCAGCGAGCCCGACGCCGATAATGACTGGTTCCGCATTCGTCATGAAGAAGCGCTGACTCCGCAGGCGGTGGTCCGTCTGGCTGAAGCTGCGCACCAGCGTTACGGCTTTCAGGACTTCAAGCTCAAGGGCGGCGTACTGAGCGGTGACGCAGAGATCGAAGCTGTCACGGCGCTGGCTGAGCGTTTTCCCGATGCGCGTATTACCCTTGACCCCAACGGAGCCTGGTCGCTCAAGGAAGCCATCCGCCTGTGCCGCGATCAGCATCACGTGCTGGCGTATGCCGAAGACCCGTGCGGCGCGGAAAACGGTTATTCCGGTCGCGAAGTCATGGCCGAGTTCCGGCGCGCTACCGGGCTGAAGACTGCCACCAACATGATCGCCACCGACTGGCGGGAAATGGGCCATGCCATTCAATTGCAATCGGTGGACATTCCACTGGCTGATCCGCACTTCTGGACCATGCAGGGCTCGGTACGTGTGGCGCAGATGTGCAACGAGTGGGGTCTGACCTGGGGCTCGCATTCCAACAACCATTTCGATATTTCTCTGGCGATGTTCACCCACGTTGCCGCTGCGGCGCCGGGCAACATCACGGCGATTGATACCCACTGGATCTGGCAGGACGGCCAGCGCCTGACCAAGGCCCCGTTGCAGATTATCGGCGGCAAGGTCGATGTGCCCAAGCAGGCGGGGCTGGGCGTCGAGCTGGACATGGACCAGCTGGCCAAGGCTCACGAACTCTACAAAGGCATGGGCCTGGGCGCACGCAATGACGCATTGGCCATGCAGTTTCTGATCCCGGACTGGCAATTCAACAACAAGCAGCCTTGCCTGGTGCGTTGAGCCAGCTTAAAAAACCACTCGCCGCCTGCTGACAATCTGGCTGGCACACGGCGCGCAACCCCCTTGCGCGCCGTTTTTTTCAAATCCGGCTTGGCATGCAAAATGGGCATGCTACTGTCTCGTAATCTCCTGTAACGACTAGACCGCATGCGCCATCTTGCCCGCACCCGCCCTCGCCTGACGCTCGCAGCTCTGGTTGGCCTCACCGCCGGCATTGCCTGGGCCTGGCTGATCCCCCACGCAACACTCACGCAGAGCCTGCTGACCGGCTGGGACACAGGCGTATGGCTGTATCTGATCCTTATTTTCGTTCGCACACTGCGCAGCAATGCTGACGATGTCCGCCGAGTCGCGATGATGGAAGACGAAAACGCGGGCGTCATTCTGGTAACGGTCTGCGTGGCGGCACTGGCGAGTCTGGCGGCGATCATCTTCGAAGTCGCGAGCAGCAAGGGCCTGTCCAGCGACGCCAAAATGCTCCATCACGCCTTTACCGGTCTTACCGTCATCGGTTCCTGGCTGATGATCGGAGTGATCTTCAGCCTGCATTACGCACGCATGTTCTATACCTGGAAAGGCAAGGAGCCCGCGCTGGCGTTTGTCGGCGGAGAAAAGCACCCTGACTACTGGGACTTTCTGTACTTTTCGTTCACCCTCAGCGTTGCGGTACAGACCTCCGATGTCGGCGTCGCGACCCGCGAAATGCGCAAGGTTGTGCTTGGTCAGTCGTTGATCTGCTTTGTGTTCAACACCGCGATTCTGGGCTTTTCGATTAATATCGCTGCCAGCCTGTTCAATTAGTGCTCGGTTTCATACAAACCCGTCAAGAGGCCTTCAGACAATGACCCCGTTGAAAATCGCAGTGCTCGATGATTGGCAAAACATAGCCAGCGATGTGGTGGACTGGTCGGTGCTCGACTCAGTGGGCGACATCAGCTTTCTGCACGACTTCCCGGCCGACACCGCAACCATGGCGCAACGCCTGCAAGGCTTCGACATCATTTGCCTGATGCGTGAGCGAACCCTGTTCGATGAGGCACTGCTCAGCCAACTGCCTGCGCTCAAATTGCTGGTCACAGGCGGCATGCGCAATGCGGCGATTGATATCCCTGCGGCCAAGCGCCACGGCATTGTGGTGTGCGGAACAGAAAGCTATAAACACGCGGCACCGGAACTGACCTGGGCGCTGATCATGGGCATCACCCGCAATCTGGTGGCCGAGGCCAGCTCTTTGCGCGCGGGCAACTGGCAGGTCGGGCTGGGCAGCGACCTGCACGGCAAGACCCTGGGCATTCTCGGGCTGGGCAGTATCGGCAAATGGATTGCCCGCTACGGTCAGGCGTTCGGCATGCAGGTCATTGCCTGGAGCCAGAATCTGACACCCGAAGCCGCTGCCGAATCGGGCGTCACGTACGTCAGCAAACAGCAACTGTTCGAACAGGCGGACGTGCTCTCGGTGCACCTGGTACTCAGCGACCGCAGCCGTGGCCTGGTGGACGCGGAGGCACTGGGCTGGATGAAACCGAGCGCCTACCTGATCAACTCGTCACGCGGCCCGATCATCGATCAGACTGCGCTGCTTGAAACACTGCAACAGCGCAACATCGCAGGCGCCGCACTCGACGTGTTCGACATCGAACCGCTGCCGGCCGATCACCCGTTCCGCACGCTGGACAACGTGTTGGCAACACCGCATATCGGGTACGTCACCGAAAACAACTACCGGACCTTTTATGGGCAGATGATCAAAGACATTCAGGCCTGGCATGCGGGCTCGCCGATTCGGCTGCTTGGCTGACACGTTGTACGCCGTCAAAACGGTAATCTGTCGGCTCAGTCACTCAGACTTTTTGTTGCTCTAAAAACCCTGTTTATGCGACCCTGCTCCGCTAACAGATAACGCTCAAAACAGGATTACGCCAGGACGCCATATTCCAAGGAAGAACAGAAAAAGAAAAACGTTAATAAAAGCGTCATCTTAAGTTTCCCTCCCCGTTATATGAATACTGCAATCCACTAAGTTATAGCTGGCCTGGCGACTTATTCTCCTGTTTCGCAGGGCGCAGCCACTTGTCGCACGGAGCCTACAGAGACATTCGATGAATATTCGCTCAGACAGGTCATATGACCCCCTCATGGCCGCCAGGGAAAAGCCTGTAATGGCCGGTAGAACCACGCGTGCTGTGGGCGCTGGCGCTACTGAAGCGAATCCGGATACGCAGGAGAAGCTCGACGCCTACACCGCCTCTGACAGCCGCTCCGCCGAGGCACCGGAAGCTTTTCCGGTCTACACGAGAACCATGCTCAGTCGAAATGCTCGGTCACTGGAGAGCGAAGCATCCCCGTCGGATATGGCATTGCTTGCCAGTCAACAGACGCTTGCCACTCAGGGCGATACCAAGGCTCTGCGCGACGAAGTGGCCGCTGTCAAAGACAACGCAACCCCTTCCGCGCCAGAAACGAAAGTCACAGACAAAGACAAGGTCGCCTCTGCAGAGCCTGTCAAAATCGCCGAGAAAGTCTCGCGCGGGGGAGCCAACGCCAATCCTGATGACATCGCCACACCTGCTGCTGCCACGAAGATGATTCAGGACCTGAAAACGATTGGAGGCGGGACCTTACGCTTCCAGATGACGCATGATCAGATCAAGGACGCCAGGCAGATGGATAAGCTCAGGGCATTGCTTAGCGAAGGAGACAAACAGGGTGTGAAAGTTCAGTTCACCTTTCGCGACAATGCGAACCAGGGTGGCGGAAACGTGCTGACCGGAGAAAAGTTGAAGCAGGCCTCGGCCGACATCAGTAATGTGGTCAAAAAGTTTGGCAGTCGTACCAGTTTCGTACTGGACACTTTCAATCAGGGCGGCAAAAGCGCCAGTCAGGACTGGGCTGACATGCAGACCACATTAATTAAAGCCGCGCGCAATTCCGGCTATAAAGGAACTATTGTTGTCGAGGACAGCAACTGGGGAGGTGGCCTGACTGCTGGCCCGCAAAGCGGCCTGGTCAAGTTTGCCGATCAATTAAAGGCCGCCAATGGCGAAGGCAACCCTGCCCTGATTGGCAGTTTTCATGTGTACGCCAGGGAAAGCGAAGCCTCTTCCCGGCTCGGAAAACAGATCAAGGCACTGCGAGAGGCTGGTTATAAATTCCAGATTGGCGAAGTGGGTAACGCCAAATTTCTGGTAGGAAACACGTTCCAGCAAAAGGACGAAGCCACCAAAGCCTTGCAGGATAATATGACCGCTCTCAAAGCAGCCGGAGCGGACATTCTACCCGGCAAGGACCAGTTCCAGGATGGCAAACTTCGCCGCCGTGCCGGCTTTTCAAAGTCAGATCAGTTCTTATGATTCAATACGGCGCTTGATCAGGGTCCGGTATCCATGACACACGCAGCTGAACCTGACCCTCAAAGGGTCAGGCTTTGCATCTCAGATACCTGCACCATCACAACGTATAAGCAATCCCCACCTGCACCGTCCGCGGCGCCCCCGAATACGCATAGACGTTGCCAAACGCACCTTCCTCATACTCGGTATCGAAGACGTTCTTCAGGTCCAGGTTGAGCTTCACCTGCTGGCTGACCTTGTAGTAGGCCAGCAGGTCGAACACGGTGTAGCTGTCCATCGAAAAGGCGACATTGGCGGTGCGCCCGGCGCGCTGGTCGACATAACGACCGCCGCCGCCCAGACCCAGGCCGCGCAAGGCCCCCTCCTGAAACTCGTAGACGTTGAGCAGGCTGAAGGTCTGCTCAGGGATGTTCATCAACCGTGTGCCGGAGCGCAGGGTGTTGTCCTTGGTCACTTCGGCGTCGACGTAAGCGTAGCTGCCCATCATCCGCCATTCGGGCGTCAGGTTGCCGACCACGTTGAGATCCAGGCCACGGCTGCGCACTTCGCCTGCCGCTACGCTGAATGTGGAATCAACCGGGTCGGTGGTCAGCACGTTACGTTTCTCGATCTGGTAGATCGCCGCATCAACACTCAACTGGCCTTCCAGCGCTTCCCACTTGGTGCCGATTTCGTAAGACTTGCCCTCTTCCGGCTTGAAGCCGCCACCCAGCCGGCTCGCGCCGCTGTTGGGTTTGAATGAACGTGCGGTATTGGCGTAGACAGCGATGGTGTCGGTCAGGTCGTAGCTCAGGCCAACACGCGGTGTGACGGCATTATCGCTGGCGGTCCAACTGCTGGTGCCGGGCAGAAAGGAATCGTAGTCATGTTCAAAACGCTCCAGACGCACGCCGCCCAATAGCTTCAGACGCTCGGTCAGCGCCACCTGATCCTGCACAAAGGCAGCCCAGGTCTTGAGGTTTTCCTTGTCGTGGGTCGTGGTCCGGGTAAGTGCTGGCCGGGCCTGACCATAGACAGGGTTGAAGATGTCTATCGGGTAGGCACCGACGGCGCCGCTGGAACGCTGGATGATCGACTTGTAGTCATAATCCTCATACTCGACCCCGGTCAGCAGCGTGTGGTCGAAACCACCGACGGAAAAGTGCCCGGTCAGGTTCAACTGCACATCGCGATCTGTCCATTCCAGCTTGCGATAGTTGAAGTTGCGCCCGAGGGTGCGACCATCTGCCGCCAGGCCGTTGGCCTCGATGGCATTGCCTTGCAGGGAACCGTCGAGAAGCTGGACGCCGCCACCCAGCTTCCAGTCGGCATTGAGGTCATGTTCGAAGCGCAACTGAGCCATGTTGTTGTCGTTATGCAGCTTGCCCACGCTCTTCTCGCCGAAGAACGTATCGCGCGAGGCGGTACTCGTCTGGTTGGCATAACGCGTCAGGCCACGATCCAGCGGTGCATTGTTGCGCATGAAGTCGCCTTCGAAGGTAATGCGCGTGGCGTCATTGACCTCCCAGCTCAAAACCGGAGCCACGCCATAGCGTTCGGTCTCGACGTGATCACGAAAGGTATCGCCGCCTTCGCCCACGACGTTGAGGCGATAGGCGAAACGCCCTTCGTCATTGAGCGGACCGGACGCGTCCAGCGTGCCGCGCTTCATGCCCTGATCATTGAGCTGGCTGCCCAGCGTGACCTTGCGCTCGGCCAGTGGCTGCTTGGAGACCACGTTGAAGGTGCCGCCCGGATCGCCCCGGCCGTACAGCGTAGTGGCCGGACCGCGCAACACTTCAAGGCGCTCGATGGTGTTGGCATCCGGCATGTTCGGATAGCCGCGATTGATCGGGAAGCCGTTGCGATAGAACTCGCCGGTGGTAAAACCGCGCACCGTGAATGTAGTCAGCCCTTGACCGCCGAAGTTGTTGGCCCGCCCGACGCCACCCGCGTAGTCCAGAGCGTCCTGCAATCGTGTGGAACCGATGTCTTCTACCGCGTCGCGGGTCACAACGCTGACGGACTGTGGCGTTTCATGCAGCGAGGTATCGGTGCGCGTGGCGCTGGCGGAGCGTGTGGCCCGATAGCCTTCGACCGGCCCTTGCGCCGTTTCGGCATTGGCAGCGCCCTGGATGTCGATATTCTGCAACTCTACGGAAGGTTGCCCGGCAGTAACCTGGTCAGCCCAGGCGGCTTGAGAGATCGCTTGAATGACGCAAAGTGAAACGAGAGTACGACGCATCGACGTGCAGCCCTTGGCAAGAAACCAGGCCTCTTGGGACCCGGCAGGATTTTTCGCTAATAGTACAGATTCGTATTAACACCTGATACAAATTCGCAAAAATATCTTTTGCCCATGCTACGCATCACACTTCGCAACCGTGGGGACAAACAGGCAAACTGGCGCTCATCGCACCTGACAAGAGAACCGACAATGCCTCTTTCCAACAAGCCCGCCGACCCGCGTTGTGCTTTGCTGGTGATCGACATGCAGTACGACTTCATGCCCGGCGGACAACTGGCGGTGGCTGACGGCGACGCGCTGCTGCCGTTGATCAATCGTCTGGGCGCGCGTTTTGCCCGAGTGATCATTACGCAGGACTGGCATCCTGCCGGGCATATTTCGTTTGCTTCAAGCCACGCTCAGCGCCTGCCGTTCGAGAGCATCACCCTGCCTTACGGCCCGCAAACCCTGTGGCCGGACCATTGCGTGCAAGGCAGCCACGGTGCGCAGTTGCACGCTGATCTTGACCTGCCTCATGCACAACTGATCCTGCGCAAGGGCTGCAATACGCATATCGACAGCTATTCGGCATTTCTGGAGGCAGACCGCACGACCAGCACAGGACTGGCCGGGTATCTGAAAGAGCGCGGCATCGACACGGTATTCGTGGTCGGTCTGGCGCTGGATTTCTGCGTCGCCTGGTCTGCTCAGGATGCACGCGGTGCCGGTTTCAATACGTATGTCATCGAAGATGGCTGTCGCGCCATCGACATGAACGGCTCGCTGGAGAATGCCTGGAAGACCCTCCTGAGCATGGGTGTAGAACGCGTGCAAAGCTCAGATCTGCTGGGCTAGACGGGCGCACCCTGCAACCGGCGCAAACAATCGTTGATACGTTCCGCTGTTAGCGAACGACCGCGCGCGGCGCCTGTCTGAACCATCGGACCGGCAATGCCCGTGCCGGTCCCTTTCATCACTGGCGCTGAGGATGTTGTATGGATCACGAAGTAGACGGCAAGACCCCCGGCCTGTCAGCCGAGGAAGAGCGCGAGATTGATGAGAACCAGCCGCCCCGCGCGGCGGTGCTGCACGAAACCATCCGTATTCAGGGCGATCACGAACTGGAGCGCAGTGTTGCCGCCCTGTGGTGGTCGGCACTCGCAGCCGGGCTGACGATGGGCCTGTCGTTGATGGCGATGGGGCTGTTCAAGTCGCGGCTGGAAGGCATACCCGGCAGTCACGTCATCAGCAGCCTTGGCTATTCGGCCGGGTTTCTCGCGGTCATCCTGGCGCGCCAGCAATTGTTCACTGAAAACACTATTACCGCCGTGCTGCCGGTCATGAGCAAGTTGAACCTGGCCAACATCGGTCGATTGTTTCGGCTCTGGGGTGTGGTATTGGCGGGCAACCTCGCAGGAACGCTGCTGGTGGCGTATGTCATGCTCAATCTGCCGATTTTCGACACCAGTACAGACAAGGCATTTCTGGAGATTGGCCACAAGGTCATGGAAAACGACGTCAGTCAGATGTTTTCCAAGGGCATCGTGTCCGGCTGGATGATCGCAACCATGGTCTGGATGATTGCATCCATGGAAAATGCCAAGATTGCCATCATCATTCTGATCACTTACCTGATGGCGCTCGGGGACTTCACGCACATTGTCGTGGGCTCGGCCGAAGTGTCCTATCTGGTATTTGCCGGAGAGCTGGGCTGGAAGGATTTCTGGTTTACCTTTGCCGGTCCTACATTGGCAGGCAATATCATTGGTGGCAGCTTTATCTTTGCCTTGATCAGCCATGCACAGATCCGCAGCGAAAAAGACACGACCGCCAAACTGGAACGCGATCGTCAGGACAAGGCAGAAAAAAGCCGCCGGGAAAAGCAGCAGCAAAAGCTCAAGGACGCGGATATCAGCATGCAGAATGACATATGATCCCTATCATTAAACTTTCTTTCAGGAAGCGCAGTGGCTTTTAAAGGCAGAATGAGTTTTTGAACGCACTTATTCAGGCAGGGACCATGACCCGAATTCTGGCAATCGAAGATGATGCCATCACAGCAAAGGAAATCGTGACCGAACTCAGCAACCACGGACTGGAAGTGGACTGGGTGGACAACGGCCGTGACGGTCTTGCACGTGCAGTGAGCGGCGACTATGACTTGATTACTCTGGACCGCATGCTTCCGGAGATGGATGGTCTGACCATCGTCACCCATCTGCGCGCCCAGGGTATCTCCACGCCAATCCTGATGATCAGCGCCCTTTCCGACGTGGACGAGCGGGTGCGCGGGCTGCGTGCAGGTGGGGATGATTATCTGCCCAAACCGTTTGCTTCCGACGAAATGGCGGCGCGTGTCGAAGTGCTCCTGCGCCGCAGCAACCCGGTCAGCGCGGGCAAGACAGTGCTACAGGTCGCTGATCTGGAACTGAATCTGATCAGCCGCGAAGCCTGCCGTGGCGGTGAGCCGCTGACCCTGCTGCCCACCGAGTTCAAGCTGCTGGAATTCCTGATGCGTAACAGCGGCCAGATCATCACCCGCATGATGATTTTCCAGGAAGTCTGGGGCTATCACTTTGATCCGGGCACCAACCTGATCGACGTGCATATTGGCCGTCTGCGCAAGAAGATAGACCAACCTGGCACCGCACAGCTGATCCAGACCGTGCGAGGTTCAGGTTATGTTATTGCCGAACCCGTCTAAGGGCTGGCGATCTTCAACAAGCCGATTACTGGCGCTATACAGTTCCCTGTTTGTCGCCTGGAGCGTGATGCTGCTGGGCGTCCTCTACTGGGAGGTCAACTCCTACCTGGACAACCTCGCCCGCCAGTCACTCACTCACCGCCAGCAGCTGTTTTCGCGCTTTGAAGGCCAGGCCCTGGTTGATGCTCTGGCCACCAGCATGACATTCGATACGCGCGCAGTGGACGCTTATGGCCTGTTCGACCGAAACTTTCGTCCCGTGGCAGGCCCAATCACCCGTGTGCCGAAAAATCTGCCCATCGACGGCCAGATCCATGTACTGAGCGACTGCATCGAATCGGATGACCCGGGCCTGCCGCAAGGCAGCTGTGATGCGATAGTCAACCGAACGTCCGACGGGCGCTGGCTGGTACTGGTGCGCGAGAATGGCTCGTTGCTTGCCGTCAGCACTCTGATCCTGCACGCCTTGCTGTGGGGCATCTCACTGACCATTATTCCCGGGGTCGCCGGCTGGCATTTGCTGCGCCGCCGCCCGTTGCGCCGCATACGCGCCATTCAGGCCAGCGCCGAATCAATCATCGCCGGCGACATGGCTGGCCGACTGCCGGTCTCGAACAGACGTGATGAGCTGGACATGCTGGCGGTGATCGTCAACGCCATGCTCGACCGTATCGAAAAGCTCATGAACGAGGTCAAGGGCGTCTGCGACAATATCGCCCATGACCTGCGCACGCCACTGACCCGGCTGCGCGCCCAGCTTTATCGCATTCAGCAGCAATCAGCACACGATTCGCCCCATTTCACCCAGATTGCCCAGGTCATCAGTGAAGCAGACACGCTGATGGCGCGTTTCCGCGGTCTGCTGCGCATTTCGGAACTGGAAGACCGCCAGCGACGTTCGGCGTTCGTTGAGCTGGAGCTGCAACCACTGCTGCAGGAACTGCATGATTTCTACCTGCCACTGGCCGAAGAAGACCAGATCACCCTGCTGCTGGACCTGCACGACACATTACCCACGCTGGTAGGCGACCGAGCGCTGCTGTTTGAAGCGCTGACCAACCTGCTGGGAAATGCAATCAAGTTCACCCCTTCCGGCGGGATTGTAAAAATCAGCGCCTACCCCTCCAGCGACGGCATCACGCCGTGCATTGAAGTACAGGACTCTGGGCCCGGCATCCCCGTCGCCGAGCGCGCAGCCGTCTTCCAGCGCTTCTATCGCAGCGAAACCGGCACTGAACAGAGCGGCTTCGGGCTCGGTCTCTCCATAGTCGCCGCTATCGTCAATCTGCATGGTTTTACGCTGCAAATAGGCATCAGCGAATACGGCGGAGCAAGCTTGTTGCTGGAATGTCGCACCGTAAAAACTCTGGCCTGAGATTCAATCGCGATCCCCTGCGCAAAACACTACGTGCCTGCTTTTTGACGAGCTTGAAGCGTCTGGGTCAGTGGTTCCAGAGCTTTCGATAGTTATCTGGCGCAGTCTGCCAAGCGCTAATTTGTAACAATATATTTCAAGAAACGTTGTAGCTTGACCGTTTCAGCGCTCACAAGTTCCACTCAATAAATGCGCTTTTCTGGCTTTATATGACGGTTTTCCCCGAATAAATCACCCCATCGAGCAGATGGCGGTTTTTCGCCTTCCAGGCAAAATGTGAACGAATAGACATTTTTATGACGTCGGCGTCTTGTCGCTTCGCTGACACTGCGCTATCTATAACCGGGCAAACAAGGTTCCTGCTGCACCGCTTGGCTGCACCCAAAATAATAACTCACCGGATTTCGCCACTAACAAGGCGAGGCTTTGACATGGCTGCCAAAGCAGAGAACGCTGTACTAATTAGTTGGATCAACATCGGCTGGGAGGCTGTTATGGGCGCACAATCAAAGATTTTAAACGTAGGTCAGTACAAGGTTTACACCGAGACTTACTGGAAAGGCAGCGAGACCAAGACCATCTTGCTGGTCAACGGTGCGTTATCGACCACCGGCTCTTTCGGGCAGACCGTCAAGTACCTGCAACCGCACTACAACCTCGTACTATTCGACCTGCCGTTTTCGGGGCAGTCCCGAGCCCACAACCCGGACGACATGATTGTCAGCAAGGAAGATGAAGTAAACATCCTGCTGCAGTTGATCGACCTTTATCAGGTGAACCACCTGCTGTCGGTATCCTGGGGCGGTGTATCGGCCCTGCTGGCCCTTTCCGAGTGCCCGCCATCCGTGGAAAAGGCGATCATCAGCTCGTTCTCGCCGGTCCTCAACGAGGCCATGCTCGATTACATCGATAACGCCCAGATCTATCTGGCCGCCCGCGAGAAGCGCAAGATCGGCTCACTGCTCAATGACACCGTGGGCAAGTACCTGCCGCGCCTGTTCAAACTTTATAACTACAAGCACCTGATCAGCCTTGCCGAACACGAATATCGCCAGATCGACTTTCACATCAGCCAGATTCGCAAACTAAGCGCCACTAACTACGTCGAGCGTTTTTCCTCGATCAAGATTCCGGTGCTGTTCATCAACGGTGAAAAAGATGAGTACACCACCGTTGAAGATGCGCGGATGTTTTCCAACTACATCGCAAAAAGCAGTTTCAACGTCGTTCCGGACACCGGGCACTTTCTGGACCTTGAGAGCAAGGCGGCGTGGCACCACTCGCAACGCACCGCACTGACGTTCCTGGGCACCGAAGCCACTCAACAGGTGTGGCCAAGCGTCACCGCGATGGCCTGAAACACGCTCGCCTGCGCCCGGGAAGCCGTGCAGCTTTTCCGGCGTGACGCAGTGGTTCACCGGTGTTGGTTTCTTTGATCGGGCAGTGCTATTCGTTGATGACTTTTCCCTTTGCAACGCGCTTGCGTTGGTACTGCCGTGCTACCGGAAATGTCCGGCTATCGCACCTCATACCTGTTCAGCCCGGCCTGGTGCTGGGGTTCATTTCACTGCTCTCGCTCAGCGCTTGTTCCGCAGGGAAACCTGCAGAAAAGGCGCTGGTGCGAGTCGAGGTGCAGCCAGTTGCCTTGGTGGATGTCTCAAGCAGTGTGGCGCTGACAGGCGATATCCAGGCGCGCAAAGTAACCGAGCAAGCGTTTCGCGTGTCGGGCAAGCTGATCAAACGCTACGTGGATGTCGGGAACCGCGTGCGTGCCGGGCAAGTGCTTGCCAGGCTGGACCCGCAAGAACAGAAGAACGAGCTGGCGTCGGCCAATGCCGAAGTGGCCATGCGACAGTCGCGCTTATACCTCGCCGAACAAAATTACCTGCGTCAGCAGTTACTGCTGCCCAAGGGCTATACCAATCTCAGTGAATACCAGAAGGCACGCTCCGGCCTTGAGAGTGCGCGAGCTGAATTGGCAGCGCTGCAAGCTCAACAGGCCAATGCACGTGATCAAGTCGGTTACACCGAACTGCTCGCAGTAGCAGATGGCGTCATCACTGCACGGCATGCCGAAGAGGGTCAGGTGGTCCAGGCCGGCGCACCGGTGTTCAGTGTCGCTCACGATGGCGAACGCGAGGCCGTATTTTCCGTGTATGAATCGCTGCTGCGCTCCGATCAGACAGGCACCATGGTAATCATCAGCCCTATTGCTCAGCAGGGCATTCAGTGGACCGGCATCATCAGGGAAATCACGCCCATTGTTTCCGCCGCTAACGGCACATTGCGAGTGCGCGTTGCGCTGCCGGACGTCGCCGTTGCACCTGCACTCGGCTCAGTGGTCAGCGCCCGCCTGCAGGTTCGGTCACAACGGGCGTACGCTCTGCCCTGGTCAGCGCTGAGCCGCGCCAAGGGTCAACCGGCAGTCTGGCAGGTGGACGCTCAGGCAAGGGTCAAGCTGACGCGGGTCAACGTGCTGCGCTATGAACAGGGCCAGGTGATCGTTTCCGAGGGGCTGTCCGAGGGGGATCGGGTGGTTTCCCGAGGGCTGCAGTTTCTCTACCCGGGGCAACGGGTCGAGGTCGCCGAGCGAGTGCCAGTCGAGGTGGCCGTCTCGTTGGCGTCATCGGCACCAGGGCAATGAGCAGCACACCTGCAGAACCACGACCGACACATGCTTGCTGGCTGCTCTGTTTGCTGATCATGACGCTGCCGGGCTGCCGCGACAAACCGCTTCGCGAAGCGGTCGAGCGGCCCGTGCTGTTCACCGAAATTGCCGATCAGCACAGCGCCTCTTATGCACGCTTCGCCGGAGTCATCCAGCCGCAATACGAGGTAGCACTGGGTTTTCGTGTGGCCGGACGACTGGCAACCCGGCACGCAGAGGTCGGTGACCGAGTGCGCAAAGGCGATCTGCTCGCCACGCTGGAGCCAGGCGATCAGCAACATCGTTTGCGTGCCCGCCAGGCAGAACTCGGCAGAGCCCGGTCTGCCTGGCAGCAGGCGCGCGATGAGCAAACGCGTTACCAGCAACTCTACGAGCGCGGTATCGGCTCGCGGGTGCGTCTGGACCAGTTGAACAGTGAAGTGCGCATTCAGGACGCACTTCGCAGTCAGGCCAGCATTGCGCTGCAACAAGCTACTGACCATGTGTCCCACACGCGCCTGTCAGCCGAATTCGACGGCCTGATCACCGAATGGCAAGCCGAAGTCGGTCAGGTCATCGCGACCGGTCAGGCAGTGGTCAGCCTTGCGCGTCCGGAAAGCCGCGAAGCGGTGGTCGATTTGCCGCTGGGGGCACTGGATGACAATCAGCGCATCAGGGTGATTTCGCAACTCGATGAGCAAGTCTCAGTGACCGCAAAAGTCCGCCAGCTTGCACCGCAAATCAACGCCGAAACCCGCACTCAACGTGTCCGTCTGGCCTTACAGCACATGCCCGACAGCTTTCGTCCGGGCTCGACGGTCACGGTCGAAATCAGCGGCTACGCACCGCCGTTTCACGAGCTGCCCGGCAGCGCCGTTGTGGAGCGCGACGGCCTGTCTCAGGTATGGGTCATCGACCCATCGACCTCGACACTCGTTGCGCGCACGGTGCAGGTACTGACGCGCACGGGCTCGAAGGTACGGATCAGCGGCGAGCTGCACGAGGGCGAAAAAGTGGTGACTGCCGGCGTTAACGGCATGCAGTCCGGACAGAAAATACGCATGCAGCGAGAGGTCAGTTTGTGAGGGAGCGTTTCAATCTGTCGGCCTGGGGGCTCAGGCATCGCACGCTGGTCTGGTACATGATGTTCGTTTCACTGCTGATGGGCAGTTGGTCGTTTCTGAATCTGGGCCGCGAGGAAGACCCTTCCTTTGCCATCAAGACCATGGTCATTCAGGCGCGTTGGCCGGGTGCTACGTTGCCCGACACCTTGCAACAGGTCACCGACCGGCTGGAAAAGAAGCTCGAAGAAATCGACGCGCTGGATTACGTGAAAAGCTACACGCTGGCCGGCGAATCGACGCTTTTTGTCTTCCTCAAAAGCGAGACCCGTAGCGCCGACATCCCGGCAGCGTGGTATCAGGTACGCAAGAAGATCAGCGATGTACGCAGCGAATTGCCCAGCGGCATTCAGGGCCCTGCATTCAACGACGAGTTTGGTGATGTGTTCGGCAGTATCTATGCGTTCACCGCTGACGGCCTGTCGTTCCGCCAGTTGCGCGATTACGTCGAACAGGTGCGCGCCGATATCCGCAGCGTGCCCAACCTGGGCAAGATCGAGCTGCTCGGTGCCCAGCGCGAAGTCATTTATCTGAATTTTTCGATCCGCAAGCTCGCGGCGTTGGGCATCGATCAGCGCCAGGTGCTGCAAAGCCTGCAAGCGCAAAACTCGGTAACGCCCGCCGGGGTGATTGAGTCAGGCCCGGAACGCATTGCGGTACGCGCCAGCGGTCAATTCAGCAGTGAAGAGGACCTTGAGGCCGTCAATCTGCGCTTCGGCGAGCGGTTCTTTCGCCTCAGCGATCTGGCGACTATCGAACGCCGCTACGCTGACCCGCCCTCCTCGCTGTTCCGTTTCAATGGCCAACCGGCCATCGGGCTTGCGGTGGCCATGAAGCAAGGCGGCAACATTCAGGCATTCGGTACGCAGTTGCAGCAGCGCATCGACGAGCTGACCACCGAGCTACCGTTGGGCATCGACGTGCATCTGGTGTCCAGCCAGGCCGACGTGGTTGAAAAAGCCATCGGCGGCTTCACCCATGCACTCTTTGAAGCAATCCTGATTGTGTTGGTCGTGAGCTTCATCAGCCTCGGCATTCGCGCAGGTCTGGTGGTGGCCTGTTCGATCCCACTGGTGCTCGCGCTGGTCTTTGTGTTCATGGAGTACAGCGGCATCACCATGCAGCGCATCTCGCTGGGTGCGCTGATCATCGCCTTGGGGCTGTTGGTGGATGACGCCATGATTACCGTCGAAATGATGGTGACCCGCCTGGAAAGCGGCGATTCGTTGCCACAGGCCGCGACCTTCGCCTATACCTCGACGGCCTTCCCGATGCTGACCGGCACGCTGGTGACGGTTGCCGGTTTCGTGCCCATCGGCCTGAATTCCAGTTCAGCGGGCGAATACGTGTTCACCATGTTCGCAGTCATCGCCGTGGCCCTGTTGCTGTCCTGGCTGGTGGCGGTGCTGTTTGCGCCACTGATTGGCGTACATATCCTCAAGGCGTCGGCACCGCATGCCGCGCCGGGGCGCTGGATGCGCGGTTTCAGCGGCCTGCTGGTCAAAACCCTGGAGCACCGCTGGTGGGTGATCGGCATCACGTTACTGATGTTCATCGGCTCACTGTTTGCCACCAGAATGCTGCAGAACCAGTTCTTTCCGGACTCCGACCGCCCGGAAATTCTGGTGGATATCTATATGCCGCAAAACGGCTCCATCGAAGGCACACGCCAGACCATGGATCGCTTTGAGGCCACGCTCAAGAACGATCCCGATGTGCTGCGCTGGAGTTCCTATGTAGGCAAAGGAGCGGTGCGTTTCTACCTGCCACTGGACCAGCAACTGAGCAATCCCTTTTATGGGCAACTGGTGATCGTCAGCCAGGGCGGCGCAGCGCGTGATCGCCTGATCGAGCGTCTGCGCCAGCGCTTTCGTGACGATTATGTCGGGGTGGGCGGCTACGTCCAGCCATTGAACATGGGACCGCCAGTGGGCTGGCCGGTGCAGTACCGGGTCAGCGGCCCGGACATCGAACAAGTGCGCAGCCAAGCGATGGCACTGGCGGCCATCCTCGACGCCAACCCGAACATCGGCCAGGTCATCTATGACTGGAACGAGCCGGGCAAAGTGCTGAAGATTGATATCGCGCAGGACAAGGTGCGTCAATTCGGCCTGTCTTCGGAAGACGTGGCGCAAATCCTCAACAGTATGGTCAGCGGAACGACCATCACTCAGGTGCGCGACAGTACCTACCTGATCGACATGGTCGCGCGCGCAGAAAACGATGAGCGCAACTCGGTACAAAGCCTCGGCAACCTGCAGATCCCGACACCCAACGGTGCGAGCGTGCCGCTGCTGGCGTTCGCCACGCTCAGCTACGAGCAGGAACAGCCACTGGTCTGGCGTCGCGACCGGCTGGCGACCATCACCCTTAAAGCCAGCGTGCTCGGAAAACTGCAACCGGCCGCGCTGGTCAGGCAATTAAAACCGGAAGTCGACGCCTTCAGCGCCCGCCTGCCACTGCGTTATTCGCTGGCTACTGGCGGTGCGGTCGAGGCCAGCGCCCGCTCGCAAGGGCCCATATTGAAGGTCGTGCCACTGATGTTGCTGCTGGTGGTGAGCTTTTTGATGATCCAGCTGCACAGTGTCAAAAAACTTCTGCTAGTGGTCAGCGTGGTGCCGCTCGGCCTGATTGGCGTGGTCGCAGCGCTATTGATATCCGGCTATCCGCTGGGCTTCGTCGCGATTCTTGGCGTGCTGGCGCTGATCGGCATCATTATTCGCAATTCGGTGATTCTGGTCACACAGATCGACGAGTTCATCGCTGCCGGTGAGAGTGCCTGGACATCGGTGGTCAAGGCCACCGAACATCGCTGCCGGCCGATTCTGCTGACCGCAGCAGCCGCAAGCCTGGGCATGATCCCGATTGCCCGCGAGGTGTTCTGGGGCCCGATGGCGATCGCCATGATCGGCGGTATCGCCATTGCCACCTTGCTGACGTTGTTTTTTCTGCCTGCGCTGTATGTGGTGAGCTACAGGATCAGGCCGCCTGCGGCTTAGCGGGTCAGATTTCGATTGGCAGAAAATCGAACAGCGCCTGAGGAGCCTCGACCAGCAACATGTTTTTGAGCGGTTCCGGGCACTCAAGCGCCCGGAACTGCTCGACCACACTGGCGTAACTGACCTCTTGCTCATGCTGGGTGTGTGGCCAGTCGCTGCCCCACACCAACCGGCGCGGACCAAAACTTTGCAGCAGCAGAGGCAATGCAGCGTGGGCAAACGCCGCATTCTGCTCGGCAGTGCCGCCCAGTCGATAAATTGCCGAGACTTTCATCCACAGCTGCCCGCTCAGGCCCAATTCCAGCAATGCCTGGAACGCCGGGTCATCAATACCAAGGCGCGCATCGGGTCGACCAAAATGGTCGATCACAATCTTGCAACCGAATGGCAGCAACTGCCGGATCAGCCCCGGCAAGTCCGCAACCTCACGGTGCAGTTCAACATGCCAACCAAGGGTCCAGACGTTCTTGAACAACGACTTCCATTCAGGTGCGGTGAAGTCAGGCAATGCCCTGCCGATGAGGTTCAGGCGAATACCGACAATGCCCAGCCCGGCCATACGCTGCAAGGCACCACGGCTGATATCGGTATCAACCACCGCCACACCGCGCAACCGATCAGGGGCCTGCGCCAGAGCGTCGAACAGAAATCGGTTATCGGTGCCCAGAAAACTGGGCTGCACCAGCACGCCATGGCTCAAACCATGTTCGTGCAGGTGGGCCAGATACGCTTGCACAGTGGCATCGTAGTCCGGGCTGTAACGTCGTCCTGACGTCAGACTCAAATCCTTGCTGAAGACATGAGCATGGGCATCAATGCCCAGGATTGGCGTGGTACAGGGGTCGGTCATGAGTTCATCTGTAGTCAACGCAGTGCCGTAACACCGCGGGTGAAAGGATATTCAAGCCTGCTGCGCTGCGCCCTTATCCAGTGGGTCGGCAGCAACCAGCGTGGCATCAAGATTGCGTCCACGGGTTTCCGGCAGGCAGAAAGCAGCCACCATCGCCACGCCATAGGCAATACCGGCATCGATGCCGATGGCAGTGCCCAGCGACATCGATTCGCTCATATGGCCCACCAGAAACGGGAACACCGCCGACAATACGCGCCCGAAGTTGTAACAGAAGCCAACCCCTGCCCCACGTACGTCTGCCGGGTACAACTCGTTGAAAAACGAACCCAGGCTGGCCGGAATGCCAGCGGCGAAGAACCCCAGCGGAAAGCCAAGAAACAGCATTTGCGTGTTGCTCAGCGGCAGCATCAGATAGCACTGCACCGTGACCACGCAGCACAGCGCGAACAGCATGATGTTCTTGCGTCGGCCAATGCGGTCAATCAACAGACCGCTGCATACGCAACCGCACCAGAATGCAACGATAATGACCGCCAGATAGCCGCCGGAGCTGAGCACTGACAGGTTGCGTTCGGTTTTCAGAAAGGTGGGCAGCCACGTCATGACCGCGTGATAACCGCCGTGCGCACCAAGGCCCAGCAAGCCGCCGAGCAAGGTGACGCGCAATAATTCGGGGCGAAAGATTCCGGCCATCGACTTGAAGAAATTACCCTTCGGAGCAGCGTTTTTCTGCATGCGCTGGAAGCTGTCCGGCTCCTCGACGTTGCGGCGCACCCAGATAATCATCAGTGCTGGCAGCAGGCCAACGAAAAACATTACCCGCCAGGCAATATCCTCCGGCACAAACGAATAGATCAGGGTAAACAACACCACCGCCAGCCCCCAGCCGACAGCCCAGGCGCTTTGCACCGTTGCCATCACCTTGCCGCGGTAGCGCGACTGGATCGTTTCGGCCATCAACACCGCGCCCGCCGCCCACTCACCGCCGATGCCAAAGCCCTGCAGCGCTTTGATGATCAATAACTGATTGAAGCCGGTCACGAAGGCAGACAGAAAGGTGAAGAAGGAAAACCACAGGATCATCCATTGCAACGTGCGAACCCGGCCATAGCGATCCGACAACGTTCCGCCGACCCAGCCACCCAGTGCCGACGTCACCAACGTCACGGCGCTGATAAGCCCTGCGTCGCCTTTGGTCAGGGCAAAGGCGGCAATCAAGGCCGGTATGGCCAGACCGAACATCTGCACTTCCAGAGCGTCCAGCGACCAGCCGCCGAAACAGGCCCAGAAGGTCTTGCGCTCCTTGGGAGTGACTTCGCGATACCAGTTGAACATGGCTTCCTATCCTTATGAGCGTTGAATAAGTCGGGGTGATTGCAGTGCGATCAGCGAATTTCCACGCTGTAGCGGAAATGGCTGGCGTGCCCTCGTGAACGTCGCCACTCCAGAGGTTCACCGGCGTAATTACGCGCCAGTCGTTCAATGACCACTACCGGGCTGCCGGCCGAAACCTGCAGCAACCGGCCGTACACCTCGTTGACCGCTTCAGCCGTCAGGCTCTCTTGCGCATAAGCCACAACCTGACCGCAAGCCTCTTCATAGATCGGATAAAGCAACGGCCCCTGAGTATCGAGATCCATATCCAGCAACGCCTGGAAGCGGATCCGAGGCAGCCAGATTTCTTCAGCCAGCACCGGCTGACCATCCAGCAAGCGCAGCCGGATCATCCGAATGACCGGCGCATTGGCCACCAGACCCAGCGCCTGACTGACCGCTGAAGGCGCAGCCACAGGCTCTATTGATAAAATCCGGCTTTCCGGTACACGGCGCTCGCCCGCTTCGGTCTGAAAACGGAAAAAACGAAACAGCGACGACTGAAACCTGGCACGCCGAATAAACGTGCCACGCCCCTGCTGGCGCTCCAGAACGTTGTCGCTGACCAGCAGATCAATGGCCTTGCGCACGGTGCCGGTGGACAGGCAATACTCAGCGGACAGCGCCGCTTCAGTAGGAATGGCTTCACCCGGACGCCAACGATTATTGGCAATCTGTTCGGCCAGACTGTCGCGCAGGCGTTGATAAAGCGGAAGGCGTTCGTCGCTGGAGAGCTTGTTCATTGTTGTAGTTATCCAGTCATATATATGAATATTTGAGCGGATTATTGGCACGTCGCCGTTGGGCGTCAAGGGCCGATAGTCAGGACGTCAGATCAAGGATATGAATTCAAAAGGTTTCTTGGTGGTGCGGAAATAGCCTTGGTCAACGCTGACGAGCGCGTTGGATGCCGATAATTACATTCACCAAAACCGGAGAAAAGGGCTGAAGAAACTGCTGAGCATCTACCTCAAGCAGGTCATTTTTTAACAGATCGAGAACATCATCTTCCTCAATAAACAGCTCAGCAGGGTCAATGCTGCAAGAAAACAGCAGCGCATCAATCATCTGCTTGCGCTCTCCCACAAGACCCCGGTTCGACTCATGGGTATCGCCTAAATTGAGCACGTTGATACTTGCGCACGCCCGAAGCGTGGTGCCTGCCACCAGGCCCGAAAGCTCAAACTGCAACTCTTTTTCACATTCGATCATCAGCGGCGTAAGCGGCAAAAGCTGACGGCCATGAGCCTTGTCACACCGCTTGGCGTTAGTGCAGCTCGCGACAATATTGCCGAAATCCAAAGTGCGATGCGGTGCTAGATGCTGCGCTTCAATATGTTCATTGCAGGCACTGCCTTTCTCGGCAGTGATCCTGCAGCAGCAATAGGCGCACAAACCATGCTGTTCAGTGACACAGGCGTAGCGAATGGCATCCTTGATATCTTCACGCCCCACCAGGTCGGCGTATTTCTTTCCCTTGTTCGCGCGCTTCCATTTTTCCAGCACTGGGAGACTTCCTTTTTCAATCTTTCTCACGGCGCACTTCCAGCTTGCGAATCAGCAGCGAAGCTTTCGCCAGTTCGATGTGATTTGCAGGTAGTTCGTCAGTCAACCCTGCGTAGAGCGTCCGAGCTTCATCGAGCTCTCCTCTCATCAAAAAGTGCTGCAGTTTATCCAGAACTGTTTGAATCTCCTCATTTCGAATATCAGTGTCCATGACACTCGACAGCACCTGATTGGCATCAAGGCCATAAAGACTGTCCTGCTCATGTAACTCGCCATCGTCCATGACGTACACCAGCACATCCTTGCTGTCGCTGATGACCAACGGCGAATGCGTGGTCAGGAGGAACTGGCAATTGGGGAACGTTATAGTGAGTTGGGCGATGAGACTGCGTTGCCATTTGGGGTGCAGGTGCAGATCAACTTCGTCGATCAGGACGATGCCATTGCCATGTAATGGGTTTTCCAGCGCCGGGTTCATCATGGCGAGGCGTCTGGCGATGTCGCCGACGAGCGCCATCATCGATTTTTCGCCTTGGGACAGCTGGGATACGTTTAGCGTCTTGCCGTCTTTATCAATAGCCATGTGCAAGCGCGGCTTACGCTTGACACGCAGTTTTGTGAAGCCTGGCATGAACGCCTCAACCGCAGTTCTGACCGCAGTCAGCTGACGGTCACGTGAAGAGGCATGCTCCCTGGTCAGCACTTTCCAGAGTTCTGTATCAATCAAGATCTTTTGAGACAGCTCATTCAGCAACTCTATCGAGATACCCGTTTCATTCTCGCTGTCTTCGCGCTCCCGAAACCACTCGAAAAAGCGGCGAAAATCCACGCCACGCCCCAAGGCGTTGTCGTAGCCGTCGAGTTGATCAAAGGTATGTCTGGCGTGGACTTTGAGCGGTATCTCGATGACAGAGCGCTCGACGGGGTAGAAAGCCAGAAGAGGAAGAGACGTATCACTTTTTTCAGTCAACTTTGAGCGATAGCCATCAGCAAGTCTGTTGAGCTCGCTTAATACTGTGGATGAGGTGGCGTTTCGGCCTTTCCGAGTAGCGGTTATTCCCCATTCAGTTTCAAGTGGATTGATCTCGTCATCCGAAATCAACACATCCTCTATCCGAATGGTAATCGAGGATGTAGCGGTGCCGTTCTGAACCATACCCTCATCGATACGACTGCCAGCACCTTTCGGCGTCCTGACTCTCGCTACCAGCCAGCTCAACGATGTAGCGACAGACTTGAGCAGCGTAGTCTTCCCCGCCCCATTATTGCCGACCAGTACGGTCACCTTCGACGCATGTCTTTCGGTAGGCGCCAGAGCGACTTCAAGATCGCTGAAACGCCCCACATTAACGAGCCTGAAGCTTTTGATTTCCATGAAGGTCCCTGAGGGGATTGATCCAGAACACAATGACGGTCGGCATTATGGCACTCCTGCACGCTCCGTGAAGACCTCGCCATAAAACGACTTACATCAAATCATCATTCCCGGAAATATCCTGTATCAACTCGCCGCACCTACTTAATCCCCGACAAAACCGTTAGCCTGCTTGCCATCAGTCAAAAACCCGCCTGACAGATGCGCCTCGCGTGCCTGTCGGGTATACGCTCAAGCGAGAATCTTCATGCCCCACTCGTCCCACGCGGCGCACAAAGCCGTGAGCATGACCCCGGCCATGGTCATGCTGTTTGCCTTCTGCTGCGGCGCGATTGTCGCCAACATCTACTATGCGCAGCCGATCATCGAGCTGATTGCCCCGGACATCGGGCTGTCGAGTACGGCGGCCAGTCTGATCGTTTCGTTAACGCAGATCGGTTATGCGCTGGGCTTGTTCTTTCTGGTGCCACTGGGTGATTTGCTGGAGAACCGCAGGCTGATGCTGATCACCACCGCGGTTGCGGTGCTCAGCCTGCTGGGAGCCGCGTTTGCCGAGCAGCCGAATCTGTTTCTGCTGGTGTCGCTGCTGGTGGGTTTCAGTTCGGTGTCGGTGCAGATGCTGATCCCGCTGGCGGCGCATCTGGCACCGGAAGAATCCCGCGGCAGAGTGGTGGGCGGAATCATGGGCGGGCTGTTGCTGGGGATTCTGCTGGCGCGGCCGATTTGCCAGTCTGGTGGCCGACCATTTCGGCTGGCGCGCAGTGTTCGGGGCAGCTGCCGTGGTGATGATCGGTATCAGTGTGGTGCTGGCAACCACCATGCCCAAACGCGTTCCGGATCATCGTGCATCCTACGGCCAGTTGCTGTTCTCGCTCTGGACGCTTTTGCGCACCCAGCCGGTGCTGCGCCAGCGGGCTTTTTATCAAGCATGTATGTTCGCAACGTTCAGCCTGTTCTGGACCGCCGTGCCCCTGGAGCTGTCACGCAATCACGGGCTGTCGCAGACCCAGATCGCGATCTTTGCCCTGATCGGCGCAATCGGTGCCATTGCGGCCCCCATCAGCGGGCGTCTGGCAGACGCCGGTTACACCCGCATCGCGTCTTTGGGCGCACTTCTGTTCGGTGCACTGAGCTTTCTTCCGGGCCTTATTCATCCTGCCTACAGCGTGATAGGCCTTGCGGTAACGGGCGTGGTGCTGGATTTCTGCGTGCAGACCAGCATGGTGTTGGGCCAGCGAACCGTCTATGCACTGGATGCCGCCAGCCGCAGCCGGCTCAACGCCCTGTACATGACCAGCATTTTCATCGGCGGCGCGATTGGCTCGGCGGTGGCCAGCCCGTTGTTTGATCATGGCGGCTGGACCTGGGTGCTGATCGCAGGCACAGTGCTGCCGTTGACTGCCTTGCTGGCGCTGCTCAGGGATCGATCCAGACAGAATGCGTAAACGCTGCACTTTGTAACTGATTTGCAGGATAATGCCGCGGCGATGGCATGGCTCATCGCCCTTCTGGCTCTCTCTCGCACCTCAAGGCTCGCGTATCCGGCACCTCTGGATCTGCGCGATTGAACACGGATTGTACAGACGCCTCATCCCAAGGCCCCCACCCGACGATACCGCTGCTCAAGCGTATCGGTATGCATTCCCGCAACCCGAACAAGGCAAAAACAGCAATGGACGCAGCACCACGAACAAGCAAGATTTCCGAGATTCTGGTCAAAATATCAGCAGGCATAGTCTGGATGATCGGGGTCATCTGGAGCATCTTCACCTACCTGTTTCCGGACCCGACCATTCTTGGCCTCAGTGTCGACTTCATCAACTGGAAGACACTGATCATCATTGTCAGCACAGTCATGCTGTTCAGCGGGCTGGGTATCGCCATCCTCGCCAGAAAGCTCCCCTCGTTACTGAAGCTTGGCGTGTGGATGGCGCTGTCACTGTTTCTCTGCGCGGTGTTCTTCAAGTTGGGCGGCGAATACGCAAAGCCTTCGGTAGAGTTCGCCCGCAGTCAGAAATTGTTTACCGAGAATGACAACGCCAACATGTTCGGCAAGCGGTCCGAGACCGTCGACAATCTGAGTATTGAGCTGCTCGACTGTGATCAGAATGGTCAGTCGCCTACCTGCACGCTCGAGCTGATCAATAAAAGCGCCGATCGCGACTTTCGCTTTCTGAACCCTGTCAGCCTGTTTGAAGAAACCGGTGGCGCGCTGGGCCTGACACAAATGCATGTTGGCGATGCGAAGTATGACCGCTGGGACAGCTTCCAGCTGATCCGTAACGTGCCAACCAGAGTCACATTGATATTTGAGGCGACCAAGGGTCGACTGAAGAAATCACCCGCCTTGAAACTGACCTTTCGCGACCGCGAGAGCAAGGAAAACGTGCTCAAGTTCAAAGAGGTCAAGGTCAACTAGGTAACCGAGGATCTCGCGTCGCCCCCCTCGGACGACGCACGTATTCACTGACGGTTTGACTGCTTCAACCAAGCCGCCAGGTCAATGACCTCGGCTTCGTTGATGCTATGCCCCAGCCCTTCATACCCATGAAATTGCGGTGTCAGGCCGAGCGACTTCAGCGTGGCTTCGGCTTGCGGGCCGCTGGCGTAGGCCACCTGGCGATCCTGTACCCCGTGACCGATGAAGACGTTCAGGCGCTTGAGGTCATCAGAGGCTTTGACCTCGGACTGCACCACCGGCAACAACCGCCCGCTCAACGCCGCAATCCCACCTACCAGCTTCGGCTGACGCAGGGCGACTTCGTAGCTCATCATCGCGCCCTGACTGAACCCGACCAGAAACACCTTGCCCGGCTGAGTGTGGAACTTGCCGGTGGCCTGAGTGATGAATGCGCTCAGTTGCTTGCCGCTGCTCTTGAGGTCTTCAGTCACGCCATCGTAGTCAGGCACGCCCGGTTTCTGGGTGAACCACTTGTAACTGTCAGCGCGCAACTCCACTGGAGCCTGCACCGACAGGTAGTTGTAATCGGCCGGAAGATGTTCCTTGAGCCCGAACAAGTCAGCCGCATTACTGCCGTAGCCATGAATGAAGATCACCAGCGGCCGGTTCGGGGTTTCGACGTTGACCTGTGCCAGGTAATCCAGCGGCAGATCAGTGTGCAGGGTGTCCTGCGCCTGCGCCATGCCAGCAATGGCGAACAGCAAGGCAGCGAAAAATTTCAGCATCGATTGATGACCTCTGTTTGACGCTGCCCGCAAGCAGCGTCGTGAGTGGGTGCGGAGGCAGAAACTGACACAGCCTCAGTTCTGCATGCTGGTCCGCGAAACTTCCGGCTTGATCAACTGCATCTGCTGACGGTAATCATCCGTCACCTGACGTGCCTGGCTACTGCTGGTGATGACTCGCGGCGTGATCAGCACGATCAGCTCAGTACGGCCCTTGGACTTGCTGGTATTGCCGAACAGCCACCTCAAGCCCGGGATGCGTCCCAGATACGGTACAGCGTTGACCGTCTCGGCATTGTCCTGCTTGATCAAACCGCCCAGCAGCACGGTCTGGCCACTCTGCGCGGCCACTTGCGTGGCGACCGAGCGCGTGGAGATACGCGGGTTACCGTTGGCGTCGCTGGTATTGGAATTGGTGTCGGCGCTACTGACCTGCTGCTGAATGTCCATGTACACCAGACCGCCCGGATTGATGCGCGGCACGACGTCGAGAATCACGCCGGTCTGCACATATTCGACGCTGCTCAATGTGGTGTTGGTGGAGGTGTTGGTGTTGATCGAGGTCTGGCTGATCGGGATGTTGTCGCCGACCTGAATCTGCGCCTGCTGGTTGTTCATTACTACCAGCGACGGTGCCGACAGGATCTGGGTGCGGCCATTGGTTTCCAGCGCACGCAAGGCAACCTGCAAGTTGTTGCTGACGAAGGAGTAGAAGAATGCGTCAGTAGAAGCCAGCGCAGCCCCCCCAGTACCAATCGCACCCTGGCTGCCCGCAGTGTTGGTCACGTTGCCGGTTGTGCCCGAGTTTCCTGCGAGGCGTCCCAGATACCACTGCACGCCCATGTCCAGCTCACCCGTCAGCGAGACTTCCAGAATGCGCGTCTCGATTTGTACTTGCAGTGGCGGATTGTCGAGGCGCTTGATCGCCGACTCGATTTCCTTCCACTGCGCCGGACGGGTGCGCACCAGCAACTGGTTGCTGCTCTTCTGAGCAGTGATGCGGGTGCTGGCGTCCAGCGACTTGCTGTTGCCGTTCGCTCCTCCCCCCTCCTGGCTGGCCGAATCCGATTCACTGCTGCTCTGATCGTCGCCCTCGGATTCGCTGTCGCCACTGTTCTGGCTGTTGTTCATGCCCTGGCTGTTGCCAAAGCCGCCGCCATTACTCATGCCACCGCCGCTGCTGCCCAGGCCGCTGGAACTGCTCATGCCGCCGACACCGCTACCGCTATTGGAGTTGAGCGATGACAAAGTGGTGGTGCGCAGCCCCGGCGCGACCTTGGCTGCCGAGTCTTCCTTGATGGCACCCGACCCGTAGATCTGCCGCAGGTATTTGGCCAGGTCGGTGGCTTTCATGTTGCGCACGTCGTACACGTACATCTGCGGCTCGTTACCGCCGCCTTCATCGATGGTATGAATCCACTCGCCGACTTCGCGCAGGTATTCCGGCTGTGACGAAATCGCCACCACCGAGTTGGTCCGCTCGATCGGCAGGAAACGCACCATCCCCGCCAGCGGCATGCCGCTCTCCGGGCCGAACATTTTCTGCAACTCGGGCATCAGCTCGCCGACCGAGGCACGTTGCAGGCCGAATACGCCGACCGACATGCCTTTGAGCCAGTCCACATCAAAGGTGTCGATGGTGTCCTGATAGTTGGCCAGTTCTTCGGGCGTACCCGCCAGGCTCAGTACATTGCGCGCCGGATCAACCAGCAGGAATGCGTTTTCCCGAGCGAACGGCTTGAGCAGCTTCTGCATTTCGCTCGCAGAGATGTAGCGCAACGGAAACAGCCGCGCCGACATGCCCGGCGACGGTTGCGCCACCGGCATTTCCGGCACCAGCTTGCCGGCCACGGCCTGGTTCGAGGGCAGGATTACATAGCGATTGCCCTGCTTGATCATCGCGTTGTCGGTCCAGGACAGCAACGTTTCAAGAATCGACAACGCTTGCTGCTTGTTGACCGGCTTGGAGGTCGAGAAGCTGACATCGCCCTTCACACCCTGGGCAATGCTGTAATTCTCGTGCAGCAGATCGCCCATGATGCTGTTGATCACCGCCTGAATCGGCTGATTGGTGAAATTGAAGACGATGTCACCGGTTTCGGCCGGACGCGCCGCCGGAGCAGCAGCGGGCTGGCGGATGAAACGCTGGTTGCCCCTGATGACCTGGCGCTGCGGCGAGCTCGCCGGTTGCTGTGAAGGTGGCTCGACTGGCGGTCGTTCGCTGCGCGGGTCTACCGGCGGGCGTTGTGAACCGGTTCCCTGGAGCGCTTCCTGCAGCATGCCATTGTCGGGATCGAGAGTGTCGGGCTTTGACGCGCAGCCGCCTAGGGCGACGGCGGTAGCCAGGCAAAGCAAGGGTGTGCGCAAGGTAGCGATGGCAGGAACTCCAGAAAAGGTACCCATCACAGGGTGGAATCGTTGGTTAAGGTAATCGGCGGTGTACTCGACGGCGGCGGCAGACGCAACGCGGGCAGGCGCAGCATTTGCGTACGGCCATCGAGTTGAAAGGTGGCCTGGGTAGGCTCCAGGCGGTCCAGCGTCCAGCCGTTGGGCAGGCGATCGCCCTGACGGATCTTCAACGCCGGACCGCTGGCTTGTTTAATCAGTGCGACACGTAGCGAGCCGTCCATGATCACCCCGGTCAGGGTCAGGCCGGCCAGGCTGGTGGCCTGCGCGTCGGCTTTGCGAACAGCTACATCCGGGCTGCGGTCAGGACTGAACAGCGGGGTTTTCCAGGTATTGGCCAGGCTGTCCAGTGTCGCCGACGGCGCATTTTGGGTCTGCGCCTTCTGATCGATCGGGTTGCGCGGTGCCTGCTCCGGCAGCCAGTCGGGCGAGTGCGCAGCGCCGCTGAAAATCAGGCCGATCAGCCCCGCCAGCAGCGCGGCCAGAGCCAATAGCGACCACTCCAGCGGGCGTAAGGAACCGATCATTGCTCACCCTCCCCGGCGCTGGCCGGTTGCAGGTAGCCACGCACCAGCAGGTGCACCACCAGTTTGCCGGCGGCACCGCTGGCCGGAGCATTGGCATCGCGACGCATACTCATCTCGTCAATGAACAGAAACGGGCGCTGGTACTCCAGCGCATGCAGAATGGCCGTCAGCGGTTCGATGGCGCAGTTCAGGGTCAGGCTTACCTTGACCTGCCGATACGGCTCGGCGCTGTCCTGCTCTGGCGTGATCGGCATACGCTGGGTCAACTCGCAGCCGCCGCCAGTGCTTGCCTGGCTGCTGATCAGGTCGGCAATGCGCTGCATCAGATCCGCCGCCACAGCGCTCGGGTCTTCGCCCGGCAACAGACTGGTGCTGCTGGCCGGGTCACTACGGGCCTGTTCCAATTGCTCACGCAATGAGTCGCCCTGCTGCAGAAGGCCGGCGTAACGCTGCTGTTGTTCGCGCAACTGGTCGGTCTGCTCGCTGATGTCGCGCAAGGGTCCGGCGAACCAACTGTCGATCAACAGCCAATAAGCCAGGCACAGCACCAAGGCAAGAATCATCAGGGCCGCGCCCCGCCGCTCACGGCTTGTCAGTGGACGGCGCATCGGCGTTCTCCTGATGCTGGTTCTGGTGCAAATGCGCACGCAGTGAATACTGATCCTTGCCGGTCTTGGTGTCGGGCTGGATCACGCCCTGAAACTGCGCGTTGTCCAGACTGTGACAATCCTTGACGCGGCCGATCAGGGCACTGGCCTTGGCGCTTTGCCCGGAAAACGCGACTTCGGCGCTGTCACTGATTTCCAGATGCTCGATCCAGGTGTCCGAGGGCAGGCAAGCGGTCAATTCACTGAGCAGCGCCGACAGCGGCGGTTGAGCAGCCTTGCGGCGGATCAGGTAATTGGCTGCGCCCAGCGTGTTGGTCAACTGCTGACGCAGCTGTTGAATCTCACCCACCTGGGCCTTCTGCGCCTGGACACTGGCCTGCATGTCATCGAGCAGACTCTGCCGGTCATTCAGCCACAACAGCATGGCGCTCAGCAGCAAACCGGCACACAGCCAGAGCAGCCAGCGCTGCAAACGATGACCGGAGTGCGATTGCTGCGGGCGCAGTGGCATCGGCAACAGGTCGATGCCCATACGCTGCCCGCCAGTACCCATGGCGGCAGTCCCCATGTCAGTGACGACATCTACCGCATCGGGACGCAAACCGCGCTCGGCGCACTCACTGAGTATCGCGTCCAGCCGCTCGCGCAATATCGCCACTAGTGTGACCTGCACAAAGCTGGCGCTGCGACTGTCCTGACGGGCCACAAAATACAACTGGCCAGCGTCGAACGGGGTGAAGCGGTCCAGCTCGTAACCGACGACAGTCGACAGATTACGCGCCGCGGCAGCTGGCAGTTGCAGGGGCTGCACCAGCACCGCCGACGCTGGCAGCAACAGCACACGTCGTGCCTGAGGCGATGCATCGGGCAGCGGCTCGACCAGCGGCCAGACGTGCGCCTGCTCCAGGGTCTCGCGGCCCAGCCAGCGACGCACACGCGGCGGCAGGCAGGCGCGAAGCTCCGCGACCCACCATTGCCAACCGTGTTGCGCCGGACTGCCACGCCACTGCCGGGCGACCTGTTCGCGTAACGCGTAGACAGGCGCCAGACGTGCAGAAACTGATGAATTCATTCTTGCCAACGCAACACCCTGTAGGGCTGTGCGCCTCCCTCCGATGGGCTCAATAAAACAGTGGTTTGTAACAGGGCAGTCACACCGCCCGGTCGTTCTGCGCGGCTGTCGATGGCCAGCACTTCACCTGGATCGGCCCCGACCGCGCTCTGGTTCGGCAGGTTCAAGGCCCGTCGCAGCAACGCCGAAGCGAATGCCGGGTCGGGCCGATCCAGGCCGCTCCATAATGTTATTTCCGGCAACAGCCGGGCATACAGCGCCTGACTCATGCCCGGCAACTGGCGTACTTCCTCAACCACCCGCAACGGTGACTGACCGCCGTTGCGCTGTTCTTCCAGCACCTGGGCAATACCGCTGGCCTGATTCTTAGCTGCGCCGCAGGCCTGCAACAGCCGCGATATATCCGCCACCGGCGCGCTGTTGAGGTCCAGCTTGCCGCGCTCGCTCCTGATGCTGACGAGCAATTGCGTATCATCCATCCGCAACGACACCAGACGCCCATCGGCAATCCAGCGTTTGCGCTGCGCAGGATCCAGCAAACCCTGCACAGCCATATTCATGCCAGCTTCGGCGGCCATCAGTGCCTGAGTGTTCTGGCGCAACCAGAGTGCCTGGCGGCTTTCCAGTTGCACCCACCCAGCCAGCCCGCCGAGCAGCAGGCTCAACAGCGCGAGCACCCAAAGCACCACCAGCAGCGCAACACCACGCTGCTGTCGACTGGCTATATTCATTCGCCGCCCGCCCCACCGGACAGGTCCAGACGCAAAGCGACTACTTCAGGGACCCACTTCACCGCCCCGCTGGTCTTCAGGTCGATCCTTACAGCACCGGGCAAACGATTCGGCCAGGGCCATTCGGCCATCCAGCCTGTCGGCTTGCCCTTGGGGGTCAGCCCGCGATAACTGAACGTCAGTGACTCGACGTTTTGCAACAACACCTGAGGCTCACCCCACGGTTTCAGGGCAATGCCGTTTGCACCAGACTGGACCTGAGCAAAAGACACTTGCAAAGACCGATGGCCTTGCGGCCCTCCAAGTTCCAGGCTGTGCACCTGTATGCCACCGCCCAGCTCACCGGGCAACGTGGCGACAAAGCGCAACTGCTGCGCCGAGCCTTCAAAAAAACCGCTGTTGACGTCGTCTTCGGCAGACGTATCCAGCGGCAGGGCCTGACCGATCGAGCTACGCAGAAACGCCTGCGCGGCGCGGACTTCGTCCAGGTTCACGGTGTAACGTTCGGCCTCGAGCACCGCACGGTTGGCACCCAGCAGCGCCCCCGCAACCAACACCAGCAGCACGCCCAACAGACTGATCACCAACAGTACTTCCAGCAGCGTGAAACCACGCTGGGTGCGGGTCATGATCCGGCCCCGCTGACAGCGCCGCGCAGTTTAAGCGTACTGAACTGCGCTTTGCGCTGGTGCTCGCTGAGCATCAGGTCGAGGCGAAACATCCGTGCCTCACCATTGGCACCCGACAGTTGACGGATATCCAGGGTCCAGTCGATGCCTGAGAGTGTTCCCTGACGCGTACCGTTTTCCAGCGGGCCGGCACTTTCCTGATCCATAATCGTGCGTGCTGCATGGCTGATCCGGTCACTGCGCGACACCTGTTGCAGGGAGCGAGCGCTCTGCCCGAATGCAACCAGCAGAACGCCGCTGCACACTGCCATGACGGTCAATGCAGCAAGCATCTCCAGCAGGGTGAACCCCGACTGCGATGTTTTCATTAAAGCGACCGTACCTGAACGCTACCGGTCAGCCAGCCAATATCAATACGCCAGCGCCGGTCGCCGTCGGCGACAACCACGTTGCCGCCACTGGAACCGCCATCCGGGTAGAACTCCACGGACGAGCCGAGATCCGACGCGGTCTGCATGGTCACATGCAGATTTTCAGGCCAGTGCACCTCACGCTTGCCGGGTGCCTTGAACGTCGCCTTGCGCAGATTGAACTCAGTGCGTGCAGGCTGACCGGTGACAATCGCGCGCACTCTGGTTGCCCTGAGCGCCTCGACCATGTCGCCGACCGCGCGTCGCTCACTGGCGGTACTCAAACCCTGTTGCAGACCGAAACCCACCAGACCGACGGCAATGCTCATCAACACCAGCACTACCAGCATTTCCATGAGGGTAAAACCCCGGCTTGCGACAGGCGTTCTCATGCCGAACGTTACTCCCAGTTGCCCAGGTCGGCGCTGTACCCTTCGCCACCCGGCTGACCGTCCTGGCCGTAGAAAATCAGGTCGAAGCTGCCGTGCTGGCCCGGGAAGCGGTAGCCGAACGCGTGGCCGAACGGGTCTTTAAGGTCCGAAGGCTTGGCGTAAGGGCCGTTCCAGTTCGAGGCGTTACCCGGTCTCTCGGTCAATTGCTGCAAGGTCTTGGGTGGCGAACCGACGTCCAGCGCATAGCTTTCGATCTTCATGCCCAGGCTGGCCAACTGAGCCTTGCCTGCGCCGTATTTGCCCTTGTCGACGTTGCCGCCTACCTGGCGTACGACGATGGTCGCAACAATGCCCAGCAAGACGATAACCGCGAGCATTTCCAGCAAAGTGAAACCGCCCTGTCGGCGTGCGGGTTTGAAGCGTGTGCGGCTAAAAGTCATCGGAGTGGTTTCCTCTTTCATGGATTCAGATATTGCTGGTCAGGCTCATCAGCGGCAGCATGATCGCCAGCATGATCACCGCGACCATGCCCGCCATAACCACCGTCAGCGCCGGTACGAGCGCGGCCAGCATGCGGTCGATACCGCGCTTGGCCTCGACGTCGAACACATCGGCGACCTTCATCAGCATGGTGTCCAGTTCGCCCGCCTGTTCGCCGACCTCGATCATTTGCAGCGCCAGATCCGGCAGCAGCGGTTGCGCGCCGAACGCACTGGCCAGCGTGCCGCCGCCCTTCACCGACTCGGCCGCCTGCTCCACCTGCGCTTGCAAGGCGCGATTGGTGCATACCTGGCGAGCGATCACCAGCGCCTGTAACAACGCCACTCCATTGGTCAACAGCGTGCCAAGCGTTCGAGTCAGACGCGCTGCCTCGATGCGCTGCAGCAAGGGACCGATCACCCGAATGCCGAGTATGCGGCGGTCGCGGCGTTCACGGCGCTGTGGGTCGCGCATGCGAATGGCCATGCCCCAGATCAGCGCGATCAGGCCCGCCAGAACAGCCAGGCCGTAGTTGCTCAAAAATTGTCCCAGGTTGAGAATGACCTCGGTGATCAACGGAATCGGCACGCCGAGATCCTTGAAGATCGGTACGAATTGCGGCACTACATAAGCCAGCAACAGGGCCAGCGAGCCCAGTACGCCGACCACCAGAAAGGCCGGATAGATCAGCGCGTTGATGACCTCGCCACGCAGCAGTTGGCTACGTTCCAGATAATCACTCAGTTGACGCAGCGTGCTTTCCAGCGCGCCCCCCGCTTCACCGGCGCGAACCATGCTTATATAAAGCGGCGAAAACTGTGTGCCCTCTTCTTCCAGCGCCACGGACAATGGCTTACCGGCCTTGACCTGTTCGCGGATGCGCTCGATCAACGCCTTGGTCTGCGGTTGTCCAGGCTGTTTGAGCAGAATTCCAAGAGATCGTTCCAACGGCTGCCCGGCACCGAGCAACGTTGCGAGCTGCTGTGTGAAACTGACCAGCGCTGCCCCATTGAGCAAGCCGCTGCCCAGCGCGCGGCGCAACCCGCCCATACCGGCCGCGTCAATCTGCAAGACCATCAGACCACGTTTTTGTAGCGCGGCGATTGCAGCATCCTGGTCACGGGCTTCCAGCGTGCCGTTCTGCGGCGCACCTTGAGCATCCAGCGCGCGGTACTTGAACAGGCTCATGTGCCTTCACCTCGGGTGACGCGCAGCACTTCTTCCAGCGAAGTCACCCCGGCCACGGCCTGGCGCAGGCCCTCTTCATGCAGCGTGCGCAAGCCGCCACGTCGGGCAGCCTCTTCCAAAGTCGACGCATCGGCGTGGCGCATCAACAGACTGCGCAGCTCTTCGTTCATGACCAGCAACTCGGTGATTGCACTGCGCCCCCGGTAACCGCCGCCAGGTGCATCGGCACGCGGGCGATACAGGCGAATCGGGCGTTCGTCAGTGAAGCGCTCCAGCCCGTGCTCGGCAATCAACTCCGGCGGCGCATCGAAGGCTTCACGCGTTGCCGGATCAAGACGGCGGACCAGACGCTGGGCCAGAATGCCGTTGACCGTCGAAGCGATCAGGTAGCTTTCGACGCCCATGTCCAGCAGACGGGTAATACTCGCCGCCGCACTGTTGGTGTGCAGCGTCGAGAGCACCAGGTGACCGGTCAACGAGGACTGAATGGCGATACGGCAGGTTTCCAGGTCACGCATCTCACCGATCATGATGACATCCGGGTCCTGACGCACGATGGAGCGCAGTGCCCCGGCGAAGTCCAGGCCAATGGAAGGCTTGACCTGAATCTGATTGATGCCTTCGAGCTGATACTCGACCGGGTCTTCGACGGTGATGATCTTGCGCTCGGCGGTATTGAGCCGTGATAGCGCAGTATAAAGAGTGGTGGTCTTGCCGGAGCCGGTCGGCCCGGTGACCAGCAGAATGCCGTGTGGACGCTCGAGCACATCGAGAAATTCATCCAGCCGTTCGCCATCGAAACCCAGGCTGGGGAAATCGAAATTGATGGTCTGCCGGTCCAGCAAACGCATGACCACCGATTCGCCGAAGCTGGTAGGCACCGTAGACACCCGCAGGTCCAGCTCCTTGCCCTGGATGCGCAGCATGATCCGGCCATCCTGCGGCAGACGACGCTCGGCGATGTCCAGCCGCGCCATGATCTTCACCCGGGAAATGACCGCCGCCGAAGAACTGGACGGTGGCGCCTCGGCCTCATGCAACACGCCGTCGATGCGATAGCGCACCTTCAGCTGGCTCTCGAACGGCTCGATATGAATGTCCGACGCACGCTGTTCGACCGCACGTTGCAAAATCAGGTTGACCAGACGAATGACCGGCGCTTCGGAGGCCAGATCCTTGAGGTGCTCGATGTCTTCCAGCGAGCCACCCTCCTCATCGAGGTTCTCGATCAGGGTGCCCATCGCCGAGCGGCCCTGCCCGTAATAGCGCTCAATAAGGGTTTCGACTTCATTGCGCGGCCCGATGGACAGCCGCACCGGCACTTCGCAGGCATAAGCGATGGCCTGGAACGGGTACAGCGTACCGGGGTTGGCGCTGAGCACTTGCAGCCCTTGATCGCTCCAGCCTACAGGCACGACTTGATAGTGGCGCATGAAGCGCTCGGTCAAAGGCGGCAAGGGGTCGAGCAGCGGCGGCACAGCGTCAGCGAGCAACAGCGGCGCCTGCAACAGTGCAGCCCATGCGCGGGCCAGTTCAAATTCGGAAACCAGACCCAGACGAGTCAACAACCCGAGCAGCTCGGTGCCTTCAGACTCCTGCTGCAAACGTTGCGCCCGCTCCAGATCGGCCATTTTCAGACCCGCGTGCCCGGTCAGCCAGGCGCAAACCTGCGCGGCATCCGGAATGAGGAGGCGGGAAACATCGACGGGAACTGGCGGCATGGATGAGGGCATTTTGCTACTTCGGAGGGACATGTTACAGCACTCTCCGACTGGAAAGTGCTGTGCTCAAAGGCTTCAAACGATCAGTTTGACTGCTTTTGAGTGGTTGCGTTCTGCGGGCGACCACCTTTTGTCGTTTCGGTCTTCTGGTTTTGCGCCTTCTGCGCTGCCTTGGCGTCCTGGGTCTGGGTCATGACCGTCGAATCGATTGCACCGGATGTTGCGTCGTCATCGGTCGCTTCAGCAGCAACTACTGCACCACTAAGGGCCAGACCCAGAACAACGCCTGCACTGATTACAGAGAATTTCATCGTAGTTAACTCCACAGAAAAAAGAAGTGAATTCTGCAAAAGGCAGAAATCGGATAAAGACCGGGCAAGAAATAGCGTACAGCACGCATCGCAACTTGCGAGCTGTCTTTCTTCGTCCTGAAAAATCTTAAACCCATCGACCAGTAGGTTTAACAAGAGTTCCTAAATTGTAAAGAAAAAATACGAAATGAAAGAAAAATACGCTTTTATTTGACATTTATGCCTTGTTTTAGGGTTAATTGTAACGGTTTTGAGATTCAAAGTGCCATCATGTGATGGCAGCTTGATGACTATCGAGAAGTAGAAAAGATAATAAATAAAACATCGAAACAGTAATTAAACAGCCATAAGTCGCTCCCCTGTTAAGAGGGGAAAAAACGCGACAGCGGGCAACTTTTGCCCGGAGAAAAGAGTAAGCCGCAAAGGCAAATAACGACGAGTTAGTTCTGCGCACGTGCGCAGGCAGCCAGTTAATTGAAACGTAGTTGGAGAGCAATATGAACAAGCGAAAGATGATAGGCGCGCACTCGGCGCTGGCCTTGCTGGCATTGGCAGTATCCCAGGTGCACGCCGCTGACCCTACTGTGCAACAAGGTCGCGAGGACCGCGCTGAAAAAGCAGCGCAGAAGACCCTGGCGAAGATGACCATGGAAGAAAAGCTGGCCTACATCGGCGGCACCGGCGGCTGGGATGTCAAGCCGCTGACCAACTAAGGCGTTCCGCAGATTCACGGTGCCGACGGCGGCGTGGGCGTGCGCTACACCAGCGAAGGCAACGATCAGGGCGTGGTCTATCCGTCCGGCCCTAACCTGGCAGCCACCTTCAACCCGCGTCGTGCCATCGACCTCGGCCGTGCGCTGGGCTATGACACTGCCGTCGGCGGCTACCAGTTCATCACTGGCCCCGGCGTCAACCTGTATCGCATGCCGTACGGCGGCCGTGCGTTCGAATACCTCTCCGGTGAAGATCCGTTCCTGGGTGCCAGCCTGGCACCGGGCGTCATCAACGGTATCCAGTCTCGTGGTGTATGGGCCAACGCCAAGCACTACGCGGCCAACGACCAGGAAAGCAACCGCTTCAACCTGGACCAGAAGATGCCAGAGCGCGTTCTGCGTGAAATGTCGCTGCCTGCATTCGAGTCGTCCTCAAAGAACGGCAACGTTGCGATGATGATGTGCGCCTTCCAGAAAGTGAACGGTGATTTCGCTTGCGAAAGCGAGCACCTGATCGCGCAGATCCTGAAGAAGGAATGGGGCTTCAAAGGCTTCGTACAGAGCGACTACAACGCTGTGGTTCATGGCTTCGAAGCCGCCCGCGCCGGTACCGATCTGGACATGATGGGCTACCAGATGAACAGCTCCGTGCTGAAGCCGCATCTGGACGCTGGCGACCTGAGCGCTGCGACCATCGACGACAAGGTCCGACGCATCCTCAAGCAGATCTACCTGTACAAGTTCGACAGCAAGACACCGCTGACCACGCACAACATGAACAGCTCGACCAGCAACAAGGTTGCTCTGAACGCTGCGCGTGAAGGTATCGTCCTGCTGAAAAACCAGGACAATCTGCTGCCGCTGGACAAGCAGAAAGTCAAGAAAATCGCCGTTGTCGGCACCCTGGCCAAGTACTCGCCACCGACCGGTTTCGGCAGCGCCAACGTCATGGCCAGCCATTACGTCAGCGAGCTGAGCGGTCTGCAACAAATCGCGCCTAACGCCAAGGTCGACTTCATCGAAGGCCTGTCGCTGGACCCAAGCACCAGTGCCTGGACCACCACCGACGCAACTGGCAATGAAGTCCAGGGCATGAAGGTCGAGTACTTCAGCAACACCAACTGGTCTGGTGATGCAGCTGTCACCCGCACCGAGAAGCATGTTGACCTGGACTGGGCCAACGACAAGAACCTGCCGTTCGAAAGCAACACCTCGACGTCCGATCCGTACACCAGCAAAGGTTCGACCGCTGGCGAACTGAATGGCGATACATCGTCGACTTCGATTCGCTACACCGGCAAGGTCACCCCGACCCAGAGCGGCGAGCAGGTGTTCAAGGTTCGTGCCGACGGCGCCGTGCGTCTGTGGGTCAACGGCAAGAAAATCATCGACAACGGTGACGGCAAGCCATTGCCGGGCAACAGCATCCCGCCGACCATTCCAGAGTTCGCCAAGATCAATCTGGAAGCTGGCCAGTCTTACGATGTGAAGCTCGAGTACTCGCGTCGCGCCGGTTACCTGTCGACCATGGGCGGCCTGGTAGGTGTGCAACTGAGCTCGGCTTCGCTGAACGCACCTCAGGACCTGTCCGGCTATGACGCCGTTGTGGTTGCCGTGGGTAACAGCAACGAATACGAAGGTGAAGGTTTCGACCACAGCTTCGATCTGCCTGAGTTCCAGAACGAGCTGATCCAGAACATCGCCAAGGTCAACCCGAACACCGTGGTGACCATGTATGGCGGTACGGGTCTGAAGATGAGCGACTGGATCGAGCAGGTTCCGGTAGCACTGCATGCCTTCTATCCGGGTCAGAACGGTGGTCAGGCTCTGGCCGAGATCCTGTTCGGCAAGGTCAACCCGTCGGGCAAGCTGCCGATCAGTATCGAACGCAACATCGAAGACAACCCGGCTTACGCTTCCTTCCCGAAATTCGACAATCAGAACACTCTGACCGACATGGATTACAAGGATGACCTGATGCTGGGTTATCGCGGTTACGAGAAGAAAGGCATCAAGCCGCTCTACCCGTTCGGTTATGGCCTGTCGTACACCACGTTCGGTTACAGCAACATCAAAGTGACGCCGGGCGTTGCGGTAGGCAACACGCCGATCAAGGTTTCCTTCGATCTGACCAACACCGGCAAGGTTGGCGGTTCTGAAGTCGCTCAGCTGTACGTGGGCCAGCAGAACCCGAAAGTCGAGCGTCCGATCAAGGAACTCAAAGGCTACAAGAAAGTGTTCCTCAAGCCGGGTGAAAGCAAGCGCGTGACCATTGAACTCAATGACCGCTCGCTGGCCTACTTCGACGTGAAAACCGATCAGTGGGTGGTTGATGCCGACACCTTCAACCTGTCGCTCGGTGGTTCGTCGCAGGACATCCGCCTGAACGCCAAGCTGGTCAACTCGTTCCGTCAGGAACTGTCGACCACCACCAGCAACCCGCTGCCACGCTCCGCTCTGAACTCGGTTCTGGTCGAGAAACCACCGGTCAAGACCGGCGGTGTATTCAAACAGACCGTCGAGTAAGCGTTAGCTGACTGAAGGGTAAACGGACAAATAAAGGCTCAGGGACGAGCCCTTACCGCTGCATCGACCTGCGCAATGTAGGTATCGAAACACTCGACCAGGTCCACCTGATCGGGAAAGCGTAACCACTGAATCTGCAAGCCATCCATCATCGCCAGAATCTGCCGGATGATCTTGTCCAGATCCACATCCGCACGCACCTCCCCGCGCTCCACCAAACCTGCAAACTGTCCCATCAAGTGCGCGTGAATGCGCTCGTAGCGCGTCTGGAACCATTCAAAGGCAGGCTGGTTTTCCAGCAGACTTTCCGCATTGAGAATCGAAAAGGCACGCACCACGCCGGGCGCCGTGGCGTTGGAACGGTTGATAGCGCGCAGGCCGCCGAGCAGGCCGGTCAACGTGTTGTCGGTGCGCACCTCGGCAGCAATGCGGCTATTGACCTCATCGCGGCGGTCCAGCACGCCCATCAATAGCGAGATCTTGCTGGGAAAATGGTGCAGCAGCCCGGCGACGGAAATACCGACGATGGCCGCTACCTTAGCCACCGAAGCGCCGGTATAGCCCTCAAGGGAAAACACTTGCAAGGCCGCATCAAGCAGCTCTTTGCGGCGCTTTTCACCCTTTGGCGCGCGCCTGTGTCGGGTGACTGCCGTGCCCGTTTCCGTGGGGTCATGCAGAGTCATATCAGGCTCCTTCTTGAACAGCCGCGTACCCTAACCATTCAGGCGACTACTGGCAACGCTATTGAACCGGATTGTTGGACAATTTCATTTTCCGCTTCCATTCAGATTCAACACAATTGCCACTGCAATCAACACCAGGCTGATCGCCAGCGACAACCACAGCAGGCCGCTGTCGCCCTGCCATTCACGCACCCACGCAAAAAACCACGGAGCGCCAGCTGACAGCAGAAAGGCAGGAGCCAGTAATCGGCCCTGCAGGTGTACGTAATGCGAATGTGCAAACAGCTCAAAGGGTAGATTCGCCCTCAGCAATGTGGCCAGTCCGTTCATCGCGCCATAACCGAACAGGAACATGCAGGCCAGCAGGGTATGGCCCTGGCTGAGCAGCCCCAAGGTGAAACACAGCACCATTCCGGCAGCGACCCAGACATTCAGGCGCAGTGCAGGCATCGACTGCGCCAGCAAAGCCTGCGCCAGACGTGCGCAGGTCTGACCGATGCCCCACAGCGCTGCCAGCACGACCGGCACACCCAAACCGGCCAGCAACGCGGGTAAATGGGCAGACAAACCGGCTGACAGGAGCGCGATCAGGGACATGCTCAGGGCGTAGCCGAACTGAGGTATCCAGGCCGTGGTGTCAGCGGGCGCAGGCGCGGCTGGCCCGCCGTTCAAGACCGGCAACCGGGAGTCCGGCAGGCCGCTGACCAATAACCCGCTGAGCAATGCCAGGCAGCCGTAGACAGCAACCGCACTACGCCAGCCCAACGCATTCAACAAGCCGTGGCCCAGCGGCCAGAATACCGCCGAAGCCAGCCCGCCCAACAAGGTAATCTGCACCATCAGCGCCCGAGAGCGTGCGCCGAACAGCGCTGCCAATGCAGCAAACAGCGCATCGTAAAGTGACAGACGCATGCCGACGCCCAGCACTGCCCAGCCAAAAAACCACGACTGAGGTGTCTCGCACACAGCCAGCATGCAGCAGCCAAGCGCGTTGAGCCCGGCCCCGTATTGCAATACCTGCCGTGCACCGAGACGCTGGAGCAAACGCGCACTGAAGATCGAAACCAGGCCCATGATCAACAGTGCGACTGACAGCCCGGAAAAGACCTGCTGGCCGCTCCAGCCCAGGTCATCGGCAATCGCATTGCCGAAAGCCCCCGGCAGATAAAACGTCACACCCCAACTGATCAGTTGCGCGAGCCCCAGTTTGACTACCGCCAGCCTGGACAGATCAGCGCGGTCCACGTCAGTCAGGCCCGCTCGGAAGGTGCACTGCCCGAGCCGTCGCCGAGCATGCGCTGCATCAGCACGGTGTCCACCCAGCGACCGTGCTTGAAGCCGACTGACTCGAATACCCCGACACGGCGAAAACCCAGGCGCTCGTGCAGACGCAGCGACGCGATATTCTCGCTATTGCCGATCACCGCGACCATCTGCCGCCAGCCGCCCTGCTCGCAGCGCTGTACCAGCTCGCCAAGCAATGCCAGACCGATGCCCCGCCCGCCCATACCGTCCCGTACATAAACCGAGTCTTCTACGGTAAAGCGGTAGGCAGGACGCGGACGATAGGGTGTGGCGTAGCCATAGCCGACCACCTCCCCGGCGAGCTCGGCCACCAGATATGGCAGGCCGTTGACGAGCACCTGCGCACGGCGCTGCAACAGCTCGGCGACACTCGGCGGATCGAGTTCGAAACTGGAAATGCCATGCAGCACATGATCGGCGTAGATCGCCTGTACGGCAGGTATGTCTTGATCACACGCATCACGCAGGATAAAGGTCGGGGTCATATCGGGCTCTGGGCAAATGTCGTTGGATGAGTGCAATCATGCCGCTCACCAAACCGTTAAAAAAGCTATGATTTATCATTCACAGCATAAGAAATACTTTGCCATGCGCCGACTCAACCTGAATCACTTGCACACCTTCTCGCTGGTCATAGCGCACGGCAGCTTCTCCGCAGCGGCCGAGCGACTGCACCTGACCCAGCCAGCGGTAAGCCTGCAAATTCGGCAGCTGGAGGACCAGTTGAACCTGAAATTGATCGAGCGCGTAGGCAAGCGGCTCAAGCCCACCTCGGCGGGCACTACGCTGCTGGAGCATATTGCGCGCATTGATGCGGTGGTCGAAGACGCCCTGCTGGAGTTGTCCAGTCACGCCAGCGGCGTTGCCGGAAAGGTTGCGATCGGTACCGGCGCGACCGCCTGCATTCATCTGCTGCCGCCCATGTTGCAGGCACTGCGCCGTCGCTTTGCACAACTGGATGTGCGGGTCAGCACCGGCAACACGGACGGCATTCTCAAGGCTGTGGAAGAAAACCGTCTGGATCTCGCACTGGTGACACTGCCCGCCTCGGGTCGCAGTCTGCATATCACCCCGCTGCTTGAGGATGAGTTCGTGGCGATCTTCGCCAGCAGCCAGCAGCCAGCAGCCGATTGCCGCTGAAATGACCCCGGAGCACCTCTGCGAACTACCGCTGGTGGTCTTCGAAGCAGGCAGCAGTACGCGGCTGCTGATCAATGAATGGTTCTTGCAGGCCGGGATCCGGATAAAACCGGTCATGGAACTGGGGAGCATCGAGGCCATCAAGGAAATGGTCGCTGCGGGCCTGTGCTACAGCATCGTGCCGCGCATGGCGGTTGCTGCAGTCCATCACCGCCGCGGTTTGCAGGTGCTGCAGCTGATGCCGGGGTTGAGCCGCACGCTGGGAATTGCATTGCGCCAGGACAAACCGGTCAGCAAGGCGTTGCGCCAGGTGCTGGATGCGCTGCACAAACTCAACGCTACACCCCCTTAAAAGTCACAAAGGCGCGCCACGATAGAAGCCTGATTGCGCCCATGCACTATAAAGAGCAGCAACGCTTGACCTGACAAATCAGGGCGACAGTTGCATCAGCAGCGAATCAAGTTGTACGATGACTGCCCACTGGTTTTAGAAAAATGATTGCTGGCCTGCTTTTACACGCCACATCACTGACAATCTGTAAAGCAACTCGGCAACCCATAAGGAGCGCCGGTCCGGATACCTTCCATACCGACCTCCAACCTCAAAAACAACAGGAGATACCGATGCCTAACATTCTCGGCCAGAACTTCATCGCTGGCGGCCGCAGCGCTCTGGGCCAAAGCCTGCAAAAAAGTCTGGATGCCACAACAGGCGAAGAACTGCCTTACAGCTTCCATCAGGCTACCGACGGCGAAATCGACGCTGCCGCCCTCGCCGCCAAGGCTGCCTTTCCAGAATTCCGTCAACTGAGCCCGGCCCGCCGCGCCGATTTCCTTGACGCCATTGCCGATGAACTGGATCAACTGGGTGATGATTTCGTCGCCATTGTCTGCCAGGAAACCGCCTTGCCCCAGGCACGTATTCAGGGTGAACGCGGTCGTACCAGCGGCCAGATGCGCCTGTTTGCCAAGGTTCTGCGTCGCGGTGATTTCGTCGGTGCACGCATTGACCTGGCCCTGCCGGACCGCAAGCCGCTGCCACGCGTCGACCTGCGCCAGTATCGCATCGGTGTGGGTCCGGTTGCCGTGTTCGGCGCGAGCAACTTCCCGCTGGCGTTTTCCACTGCTGGCGGTGACACCGCTGCGGCACTGGCTGCCGGTTGCCCGGTGGTGTTCAAGGCGCACAGTGGCCACATGGCGACTGCAGATCTGGTGGCCAGCGCTATCATCCGCGCCGCAGAACGCACCCAAATGCCGAAAGGCGTATTCAACATGATCTTCGGCAACGGCGTTGGTGAAGGTCTGGTCAAACACCCGGCTATCCAGGCCGTCGGTTTCACCGGCTCGCTGAACGGCGGCAACGCTCTTTGCAAAATGGCCGCCGAGCGTCCACAGCCGATTCCGGTGTTTGCCGAGATGTCCAGCATCAACCCGGTAGTGTTGCTGCCAGGTGCACTGCAGGCACGCGGCGAAACCGTGGCCAAAGAGCTTGCCGGTTCGGTGGTGATGGGTGCCGGTCAGTTCTGCACCAATCCTGGTGTGGTCATCGGCCTGCGCTCCCCGGCGTTTTCCAAGTTCGTCGAGCAACTGACCGAACAGATGGGCAGTCAGGCGCCGCAGACAATGCTCAACGCGGGTGGTCTGCGCAGCTACAGCAAAGGCGTTGAGCATTTGCTGTCGCATCCGGGCGTAACGCATCTGGCTGGCAAGCCTCAGGAAGGCAAACAGGCTCAGGCTCAGTTGTTCAAGGCTGACGTCAGTCTGCTGTTGAACGGCGACCAGTTGTTGCAGGAAGAAGTTTTCGGCCCGACCACGCTGATAATCGAGGTCGCTGACGATGCGCAGTTGAAAGACGCGCTGCAGGCCTTGCGTGGTCAGCTGACTGCGACCGTGATCGGCGAGCCTGCGGACTTGAGCCAGTACAGCTGGCTGCAACCGATTCTCGAAGAGAAAGTCGGGCGCATTCTGTTCAACGGCTACCCGACCGGTGTCGAGGTCTGTGAAGCCATGGTTCACTGCGGTCCATATCCGGCAACCTCGGACGCACGCGGTACTTCGGTGGGCACTCTGGCCATCGACCGTTTCCTGCGCCCGGTCTGCTATCAGAACCTGGCCGACAGCCAGTTGCCGCCTGCATTGCAGAATGCCAACCCGCTGGGTCTGCGTCGTCTGGTCAACGGTGAATGGAGCGATCAGCCTCTCGTGTAACAACCATCGCTTGACTCGTAAAAAAAGCAGCGCGACCTAATGAGGGTCGCGCTTTTTTTTGAAAAATATTTCTTTTTTGTGCTTTAAATCGCTTATAGCGGACCTGTTTTTCAGCCTGGTGGCAGCACCATGGAAGTGCAAAACATGAGCTGTTCATAAAATAACCACACAGCTGTAAGCCACGTGTAACAAGGGTTTCAAAAAGTTACCCACAGACATACCCACGATTTCCGTGGACAACTTTTCATCAATTTCGAACCTTAAAAACCCTGAGCAGCGCAAGCGTAAATTTTTACAGGTTCCCCACACCCTCATGTGTGATGGCACTGGTAATGGCCATTGGGGCTCCGTGACATAACCTTATGCACGTTTGGCGGTTGATTCGGCAGGCTGTCCGGCGTGAAATAAGAGATTTATCGAGGCATTCCGATTATGCAGCAGCGTTGTGAAGTGGCCGTGCTCGGTCTGGGTGCCATGGGTGCAGCCACTGTCTATCAACTGGCGAAGGCCGGAGTCGATGTAATTGGCGTCGATCGCTACGCCCCTCCGCACACACAAGGCTCCAGCCACGGCGATACCCGCATCACACGACTGTCGGTTGGCGAGGGCCCGCAATACCTGCCGCTGGTACGCAGTTCGCACAGCATCTGGCGCGAACTTGAGGCGCTGAGCGGCGAGTCGCTGTTCGAGCAGTGCGGTGTACTGGTGATGACTTCCAGCCCTGCGTACGATCCTGAAGACAGTAACGACTTCACCCACCAGACCATCGCCCTGGCCCGCACCTATGGCGTGACGCACGAAGTGCTGTCGGCGGCGGCCATTCGCGAGCGCTTTCCCCAGTTCACCCCTGTTCTGGACAACGCCGTTGGCTACTTTGAGCCTGAAGGCGGATTTGTCCGGCCAGAGCGCTGCATCGAGGTACAGCTGCGGCTGGCGAGGCAACACGGCGCAAGGTTGCTGACCCATGAGACGGTTACGCACTTACAGGCACAGGGTGATCAGGTGCGCATTACCACTGACAAGGTTTCGATCATCGCTGACAAAGTCGTGGTCAGTGCGGGCATGTGGTCAGCCGAATTGCTCTGCGCGCCTTTTAGCGATCTGCTGCGGGTGTGTCGGCAAAAGCTGTTCTGGTTCGAATTGCAGGAGAATGCCGCTTTTGCACCACGTTCGCCGAGCTTCATTCTGACTCACGGGCCCGGGGAGGATGATGTCAACTATGGCTTCCCGCCCCTGCCCGGTGAAAACAGTATGAAGGTCGCCACCGAGCAATACATTGAAGCATCCGCTGCCGACCAGCTGGACCGCACTGTTACGGCAAGGGAGGAGCAGGAAATGTTCCAGACCCAGGTGCAGGGCAAGATTGCGGGACTGACGCCGAACGTGGTCAAGTCTTCGGTCTGCGCCTACACCGTCACGCCGGACTGCCACTTCATCATCGATGAACACCCCCATCTGAAGAACGTGACAGTGGTTTCGGCCTGCTCCGGTCACGGCTTCAAACACTCAGCCGGGCTCGGGCTGGCCCTTGCGCAACGCTGTATTCACGGCACCAGCGATGTAGACCTTTCAGCCTTCTCGCTGGCGCGTTTCACGGCGCAGAACTGACCAACGACACTCAGCGCGCCACAACGAAGGCCTCGTCAATACGCGCCAGATCGGTGTCGCGCAACGTACCGGCGTAGTAATGCAGTTTGATCCAGGCCATCAAGTAATCGTAACGGGCTTTCGCCAGATCACGCCGGGTGCTGTAGAGCTGCTGTTCGGCGTTGAGTGCGTCCAGGCTGATGCGCTCGCCGCCGAGAATACTCTGACGTGTCGACTCGACCAGTGCCTGCGCCGAGACCAGTGCTTTCTGATAAGCGCGCAACTTGCTCACCCCTGACGCACAGGCGTTGAACTGACGACGCAGCTCGATCAGGGTTTCGCGGGTCTTGCCCTCCAGCTCGTATTCCGCCTGCTCGCGCTTGCTGTTGGCCTGACGCACCGAGGCGCTGGTGCCGCCTCCGGCGTACAGCGGCAGACTGAGCTCGATACCTATCGTGTTGGTGTCGTAACGCTGATTGTAGGTGTTGCCGCTGTCCGATTCGTTCTGACGGATACTCGCGTAAGCATTCACCGTCGGCAGATGCCCGGCGCGGTTGCGCTCCACCTCGTATCGCGCCACTTCCAGCGACTGGCGTTGCGAGGCCAGGATCGGGCTGTTGGCCATGGCCAGCGCATGCCACTCGGTAAAGCTGGACGGTACCAGCACCAGCGCCTGAAAACTGTCCCTCAACGGCTCCAACTGCGCAACATCGATACTCGACTCGCCCAGCAACGCGGCCAGTTCGCGCAAGGCCGCGTCCTGCTCGTCGCTGGCTTCTATCTGCTCGGCAATCGCCAGCTCGTTGCGCGATTCCGCTTCAAGAATGTCGGTGCGGGTACCCTCGCCTTGCTGGAACATTTGCCGGTTCTGTGCAAACTGGCGTTCGAACGCCTGCTGTTTGGCGCGGGCTATATTGATCTGGTCCTGCGCGAACAGTGCCTGGGTATAAAGGGTCAGAACCCGCACCAGCAATTCCTGACTCTTGCTGCGAAAGGTCTCGTCGGCAAACAACGCCTGAGCCAGGCCTTTGCGGTAATTGGCGTAGGCCTCGTAATCGATCAGCGGCTGCTGAATCGTCAGGCTTGAACCAAAGCTGTTGTAGTGGCGATGGTCAGTGGTGTCTTCACGGCCGCCTTTGAGGGTGGCCTTGGAGTCGTTGCGTCCTTTGTTGTAGCTGTATGAAACACGCGGCAACAAGCCTGCACGACCAATCACCCGGTTTTCCAGGCCCGCATCGCGCTCCTTGAGCGCGCCCAGGTAAGTCGGGTCGTTGCGAAGCGCCAGCTCATAGACCTGAAACGGGCCCATCGCATGACTCAATGAAGCAGTGCCCAGCAGGATGGCCGTCAGCAAAGCGGCTTTCAGGGGATGACGAGACATCCTATTCCTCCGTCAACGCGGAGCCGGCACGGTCCAGCAAAGGTTTGAACAGATAATTGAGCAGCGAGCGTTCACCCGTGCGCACAAACATTTCAGCGGGCATGCCCGGCTTGATCACCAACCCGTTGAGTTTTTCCAGTACTGCATCGCCCACCGAAGTGCGCAGCACGTAATAGGGCTGGCCGGTTTTCTCATCCTGCATCTGATCGGCAGAAATCAGGTTTACCTCACCGGAAACCCGCGGCGTGCGACTTTGATTGAACGCAGTGAAGAGGATATCGACCGGCAAATGGCTGGCAACCTTGTCGATCAACTGCACCGGCAGACGCCCTTCGACTTCAAGCCGTGTGCCCTGCGGTACGATTTCCAGCAGGGTTTCACCGGCACGCACCACTGCGCCTTCGGTGTGCACGCCCAGGTTGACGGCTATGCCATCAGCAGGGGCAAGAATTGCACTGTGCTGCAGACTGAAACCTGCCGAAGCCAGTTGTTGCTCAAGGGTAAGCGCCTTGACCTGGGCATCGGCCCACTGGCTGCGCACTTCTTTCTGATATTCCTCGCGCTGCTGCTGAAGACGCAACCGCGACTCGACGATCCCCTGCTCTATCCGCCCGGTTTCGCCTGCGTTCTGCGCCAGGCTCTGCTGCACTTGAGAAAGCTGGCTTTGAAACTCCAGCAGACGGTTGCCTGGAATGAAACCGTTCTGCGCCAAGGGTTCCAGGTTACTCAGTTGCTTGCGTAGCGAGTCAGCCTGAGCCAGCAGGTCCGATCGAGCGCGGCGCATACCGGCGAGTTGCAGCCCGGCACCTTCGATACTCGCCTGCAAACCTGATTGCTCTCGAGCCAGGGCCTGTCGCCGACTGCTGAACAGTTGCCGCTGGCCTTCAAGCACCAGCGCCAGACGCGGGTCGGGGTTCTGCCCCTGCCCGGCGGCAATCAGTTCTGCGGGAAAGTGCACCTCATCCAGGTTGTCACGCTCGCTCTGCCAGCGGGCCAGGCTGGCCCAGGCCATTCGATACTGGGCACGCAGCGATTGCACGTCGGCCTCGACCTGAGTCTGATCAAGGCGAAACAGCGGCTCGCCCTCCTTTACCGACTGGCCTTCGCTGACGAGAATTTTGCTTACAACGCCGCCATCCAGCGACTGCACGGCCTTGCGCTTGCCCGACACCACGACGGTGCCTTGCACGGCAATGCCCTGATCCAGCGGGGCGAGACTGGCCCACAGAAAGAAGCTGCCCGCCCCTGCCAGCATGAGAATCCAGCCTGCGCGAACGAAGAACTGCACACCGCGCTCCTTGCCCGGCACGGCGTAATGAGTGTCAATGGGGCTGTTCATACGTCGGACTGCCTGTTCTGCGTGCCGTACTGACGGCTCATGGAAAGCCCGGCGGGTGCAGGGCGAGATTGCGATTGAGGGTGCGCTTGCGGTGCTTGCCCGGGCGATGCCTGTCCGGACAAGGCCTGCAACACCTGAGCCGTGGTGCCGAATGCCTGCATGCGACCTTCGCTCAGCACCAGCAGACGATCAGTCTGGTTCAACGACTGAGTGCGGTGAGTGACGAGCACGACGGTACAACCGCGGGTCTTGAGCTCAGCGATCGCCTGAGTCAAAGCCGCTTCGCCCGCGGCGTCCAGATTGGAATTGGGCTCATCAAGTACCACCAGTCGCGGATCGCCATACAATGCTCGGGCCAACGCGACGCGCTGTTTCTGACCGCCTGACAAGCCAGCGCCATCGTCGCCCAGCCGCGTGTCGTAGCCCTGCGGCAGGCGCAGAATCAATTCGTGTACGCCCGCCAGTTGCGCAGCAGCAACCACGGCGCTCGCGTCGCCCTCGCTAAAACGCGCGATGTTTTCTGCCACGGTGCCACCGAAAAGCTCGATGTCCTGCGGCAGATAACCGATATAGGGGCCCAGCGCCTCGCGGTCCCAGCGATGCATGTCGGCCCCGTCCAGACGTACCGTTCCACCCAGCACCGGCCAGACACCGACCAGCACGCGTGCCAGGGTCGATTTGCCGGAACCGGATGCTCCCAGTACACCGAGCACTTCACCAGCTTGCAGTTGAAAGCTCACTTGCTGAATCGTCGGCGATGTTTTGCCCGGAGGCGCAGCGCTGATCTGACCGCGCGGTGCTGGCAGTGGCATGCGCGGCGCGGGCTCGGCGTAGGTCTTGAGTAACTGGTCCAGACGTCCGTAAGCCAGGCGTGCAGAACTCCATTGTTTCCAGACTGCGATCAGTTGATCGATGGGGCTGAGGACCCTTCCCATGAGGATCGAACCGGCGATCATCATGCCTGCGGTCATGTCTCCGTTTATCACCAGCAGTGCGCCCAGGCCCAGCACCAGCGACTGCAGGCAAAGGCGCAGGGCCTTGCTGATCGAACTGATCACCGCTCCAGTGTCACTGGCACGGTTTTGCAAGGCCAGAAAGCGCCCATGCACATGGAACCAGCGACGCCGCAACACTTCGAGCATGCCCATCGCCTGGATCGCCTCGGCCTGTTGCAGGTGCCGGGTCGCCAATTGCGCAGACTGCTGCGAGTACCCGCTGGCCTCGGCCAACGGTTTGCGGGTCAGCCATTCGTTGAGGCAGGCAGTCCGACCAGCAACACTTTCCCCACACTGGCCAGCACGCCAAGCCAAGGGTCGAAAAGGAAGATCACCGCCAGGTAGATGGGAAACCACGGGGCGTCGAAGAACGCGAACAACGCCGGCCCGGTGAGAAACTGACGGATAAAGGTCAGGTCACCCAGCGCCTGCCCAGCCTGACGCTGTCCGGCGTGCAGGTTGCTCTCGAACGCAGCCTGATAGACGCGCAGATTGAAACGCCTCTCCAGCTCGCTGCCGATGCGGATTACCACAAAGCTGCGGACCATCTCCAGCAGGCCGATAAACGCAAAGAACCCGACCACCATCAGCGTCAGCATGGCCAGGGTAGTCTGGTTCTGCGACGTCAGTACACGGTCATAGACTTGCAACATGTAAATCGATGGAGCGAGCATCAACACGTTGATCAGCGCGGTAAAACAACCGACACCAATCAACGCGCTCTTGTAGTCAGCCAGCGCTTTATAAAGCGGCGGTCGGGCGCTTTGGGGCAACGCACTCATGGTTGTTCCTTGATGGTCTTGCCTGTGGCGGAGTGACATCCCTGGGTTTTGACAAACAACTCGCGCATATCCATGAAACGCTTAGTCGGCGAGCCGTCCAAGGACCAGCACCTCACCGTCGGGCAGACTCGCCTGATAGATCTGCTCCCCCATGTTATTGAGGTGAATCAGGCGATTGCCTTCCTTGTCGGTGAACGCCAGGCCATCCGGAGTCGGGAACCAGCCAGTGGGAGCTTCGTGCAACCACTTCACTGCGCAGGCGAGATCGCCCGTCCGTTTAGGTACATCGATATTGAGGTGCAATTCACAGACTTCGTTCGTCTTTCCCTGAAGAGAAAGTCGCCATTTGCCGCTGAGTTCAGCAGGATCGGGCAGTTTCAAACTCATGGCCATGCTTGCTCCAGAAATACCCGCCAGCAACGCAAAAGCCACTGGCACGATTCGGACAACGTGATTGATCTTCATGATGGGGTACTTTCCAGATCATGGACGACAGCAGGGTCGTCCATGATTGTTACAGATTAAACCACGATATCAGTAGCCAACGCTTGACCAACAGTCCCTACGAGGAAGTCCCCCACACCCTGACCTGTGAAGTCGATCGCCAGGCTACCCAGATTGCTGCTCTGGTTGTAGCTGAGGATCGCTTCGCCGACATGGCCGCTGAACGCGTTGACGAACTGCAGCGCGCTCTGCGTGGAAATGGCCGATACATCAATTTTGTCCTGACCGCTGACAAAGTCACGAATCGTATCCTGCGCTGCACGGTTGGAATCGGAACTGGCACCAAACACAAAAATGTCTGCACCAGCACCACCGGTCAGGCTGTCGGCACCGCCACCACCGTAGATGATGTCGTTGCCGGCACCACCTTTAAGGTCGTTGGCAGCGGCATTGCCGATCAACAGGTCGTTGCCCGAACCGCCCACCGCGTTTTCAACCACCACGCCTTTGGCAATTGAAACGTTACCCACCATGCCACCCACGTCCGAGAACGAGGCCGCATTGAGGTTGATCTTCTGGTTCTGGGTGAAGCCGGAGAAGTCGAGGGTATCCTTGCCCCCGCCATCCCACACCGAGAACACCACCTTGGAAGAGGCGGACGTGGCGCTGTAGAAATCGCGCCCGGCAGTGGAGTTGAACCCATAGACCGTATCACCGGCACGGGTGCTCATGTTCGCGCCATAGAGCTGCTGAACGGCAGTGATGTCATCCAGCAACGGTGCCGAAGAGTACGACGGAGCGCCGCCATTGACGAAGTTCTGGTCAGTGTTGGACTCACTCCAGTAACTCATGACACTGTAGCCACGGGTGTCTTCTGCGTAAGTGGCGTCCTTGTAGCTCGGATTGCCCTCGCCCGCATTGTAGTCACCCGGGTGAGACAGGCCCAGAGTATGGCCGATTTCATGAGTGAGGGTCTGACGGCCGTAGTTGCCATTGTCCGGGGTGGTGTTGACCTTGTAGCTGTTATCGACAAGGTACCAGGACTGGCCGTCAGTGCGGCTGTTGCCGCTGGGCAGGTAGGCAAAAGCCGCCCCGCCTGCGCTGCCGTTGCTGTAGTTACCGAAGGTCATATGCCCGTCGCCGCCGGAAGCGGCCTGGGTAAAGCTGACCTTGGCAACGTCTGCTCAGGATTGCATCGACAATACGGCCTGTGCTTTCTGCTGTGCGTTGAATGCACTGAAATTCCCCAGCGAATTGTCGAACCCGGCAGGTTTGGCGGTCAGGAAGGTGTATGTGAGGTTGATAGTGCCGTTGCCATCGCGATCAGTCCACGCAGCGTTGTCGCGAAGGATGTAATCGGCGGCCTGATCGACCGAGTACGAAGGCTTGCCATTGATCGTGAGGTTACCGCCACGGTCATACTGGTGAGCGAACGTATTGATCTGGTCGAAAGAGGTGCTGGTAGCAGCAGAGAGTTGAATTGCAGCATTTTCTTTGACTTTCGTCATGACACTTCCTTGTTTGCTGATTAACAGGTTAGGTACGGCGGGACTCCCCCTGTAGCGAGAGAGTCCAGTCACTCGCCTTGTGGTGCGTAATGCATTGAAGCGTAACAAAGCTGACACATTTAGAAATCTTGTGTCCAGCTCTGTTCCATGATGTCAATTAGCCCAAAACGAGGAAGTGCCCACAGGCCTTGGGGAATCGTCCGATATTATTTTTTGTGATGATCAAACGCTGATAAGTGCTTGAGCAGACGAGGACAATCTTGATAAAGATGACTGATCGGTCAGGTTGCCTACCATGCGTAATTTGACTGGACGGACAGTCTCTGACCAATCCGGCTTGCCCTTCCCAGGCTGCCGGAAAGGCATATCGCCATCACCTGGGATCCTGACACTTCTCAAATCCCGGAAACGCAAAAGCCCCGAAAGATCGGGGCTTTTGTTTAACGCATTTGAAGCGCAACGGCCTGAGTACTCAGGCCGAAGTCATCAGTCGTCGCGGCTCATGATGCCGAAAATCTGCAGCAGGCTTATAAACAGGTTGTAGATCGATACATACAGGCTGACCGTCGCCATGATGTAATTGCGCTCACCACCCTGAATAATCGCGCTGGTCTGGAACAGAATGCAGACCGAAGAGAACAGCACGAAGCCTGCGCTGATCGACAGTTGCAAACCGCTGATCTGGAAGAAAATGCTGGCCACTACTGCGCCAAGCAGAACGAAGAAGCCTGCGGTGATGAAGCCACCCAGGAAGCTCATGTCCTTGCGGGTGATCAACACGTAAGCCGACAGACCGCCGAAAACCAGTGCGGTCATCGCGAAAGCGGAGCTGACGACTTCAGCGCCACCGGCCATGCCCAGATAACGATTGAGGATCGGGCCCAGCAGGAAACCCATGAAACCTGTCAGGGCGAAGGTCGAAACCAGGCCCCAGACCGAATCACGCAATTTATTGGTCAGGAAAAACAGACCATAGAAGCCGATCAGTACCACGAAAATGTTCGGATAGCCGACGCGCATCTGCTGAGCGACATATGCCATGACACCACTAAAAGCCAGCGTCAGAGCGAGAAGACCGTAAGTGTTGCGCAGGACACGACTAACCTCTAGCTGGTCGGCCTGCATGCCAGTTTTAAGGCTGTAATCCTGTTCGCGCATGGCGAAACTCCTTCCTGTTGAAATGTTGAGTTGCAAAGATCATAACAGAGGCGCTGCAACTGGCTAGTCACAGAGTTTGACAGCTTGTTTCATTCCGGTATTATTGCGCCCGCAACGATAGTGGAGGTATGGCCGAGTGGTTTAAGGCAGCAGTCTTGAAAACTGCCGACTGTAACAGGTCCTAGAGTTCGAATCTCTATGCCTCCGCCATATTTGGTAGCGCAAAGCCCTGATTATTCAGGGCTTTGTCGTTTCTGGGGTTTATGAAAAATACCCCCTCTCCTCCCCCTTGCCAGCGGGCCCGCGCAACCTGATATATTGATGCGCACCCCGTATCAATAGACTGACGTTCGAATGCCCATCAATTTCGACCTCAACGACCTCCAGGCATTTCGTGCCGTGGTCGAGAATGGCAGCTTCCGCAAGGCCGCTGAAACCGTACAGATCACCCAGCCTGCACTCAGCCGCCGTATAGAAAAGCTTGAGTCTGCGCTGAACGTGAAGCTGTTTGAACGGACCACCCGCAGGGTCAGCCTGACCACGGTGGGCCGTGCATTTCTGCCTCAGGTCGAGCGTATACTGGATGACCTCGACATCGCATTGATGACCATCGATGGCGTCGGTTCCACCCGGATGGGTAGCGTCACCATTGCTTGCGTGCCGTCAGCCGCCTACTACTTCATGCCGCAGGTCATCAGCGAGTTTCATAAGCTGTTTCCAAAAATCAGAATCCGCGTCATGGATGCCAGCGCCAACGAGGTCAACAGCGCAGTTGCCCTTGGCGAGGCAGATTTCGGGGTGAGTTTCAGCGGCAATCTGGCACCGGAGGTCGACTTCGAATTGCTTCTGCAGGAACGCTACGTGATGGCCTGCCGCCGGGATCACCCGCTTGCGACCTGCGCCAGCGTGAGCTGGGAGGAAATGTACCGCCACGACTACATCGCTCTGGACATAACGTCAGGGAACCGCCTGGTACTGGATCAGGCACTGGCGCTCTCACGCCCGAACAAGGAGAGTATCTGCGAAACGCGGCATGTCACCACCATGATCGGCCTTGTGGAGGCCGGCCTCGGCGTGGCGGCGGTGCCCTCGATTGCCATGCCGATGACCGCTCACCCGTTTCTGGTGAGCGTGCCATTGGTTGCACCTGAAGTGGTTCGCAACGTAGGGCTGATCAAACGTCGCGGGAGGACATTGACGCCTGCAGCCCTTGAACTGGAACGACTGGTCAGGAAGATGCCGCTACGTTCAGCGGGGAACTGAATCCAGCCCGGTGGACTGCACGGTGGCCTGCGCTTTTGGGGACGCCAGGTAATCGAGCAATGCCTTCGCCTGCTTCGGGTGCTCGGCATTGACCGGAATGCCAGCGGCGTAGCGGGTAACCGACTGAACGTCTTCCGGAATCTTCGCCACGAATGTCACGCCGGGAACCGGCAACAGTTCGGCCACCTGTTGAAAGCCCACTTCGTAGTCGCCCTTGGCAACCACTGAAGCAACCGGGATGCGCTCGATCATCTTGCCCTTCGGCGCAAGCTCCTTCTCGATACCGAGCTTTTTGAAAAGCTCTTTTTCGATGTACACACCACTGGCACTGTCAGAGTAAGCAACCGACTTCGCCTTGAGCAGCGTGTCTTTCAACTCGCTGTCGGTACCGATTGCAGGCTTGGCCGCCCCCTCCTTCACCACCATCCCGATCCGCGAATCGGCCAGCTCGACCCGCGATGCCGGGTCTACCTTGCCTTGCTTGATCAGATCATCCAGCGCATAGCCGACCATGATCACCACATCGGCATGCTCGCCACGAGCCAGGCGGTTTGGAATGGCCTCGGGGGCCTTGCCCATCGACGGGCCAAGGATGGTGTCCAGTGTATCCCCGGAAGACGTCGCGTATTGCGGCCCCAGCAGTTTATATGCAGCAGTAAAGCCGCCTGATGTCATGACCTTGAGCTCTTCAGCCTGAGCGGCAACGCTGACTGCCATACAGCCCAGAAAAAGCACCGCCAATTGATGTTTATGCAACAGTTTCATAGTTTTTTCCTTTATTAAACAGCCAGTTGCGGGCGAACCGAAAGGTGCCGGTAGAGCACCAGGGTCGCGCCAAGCGCGCAAGCTGCAGCGAACGTCATCCAGTAAGCAGGTGCAGCCTTGTCGCCGGTCAGATGGATCAACCAGGTCGAGATTGCCGGGGTGAAACCGCCGAAAACTGCTGTCGCCAGGCTATAGGCCAGAGAAAAACCGGCCACCCGCACCTCTACCGGCATGATTTCAGTCAGCGCCGGAATCATCGCGCCGTTATACAAACCGTAGAGAAACGAGAACCACAACAGCACTTCCAGCATATGAGCAAAGCTTGGCGCCTGAGCGAGAAAGGACAGCGCCGGATAAGCGCTGATGATGGTCAGCAGCGTCATCGCTACCAGCAGCGGCTTGCGTCCGAAACGGTCGCTCAACATGCCGCCGACCGGCAGCCAGATAAAGTTGGAGACACCGACCAGCAACGTCACCAGCAGCGCATCGGAGGTACTCAGATTGAGTACGGTTTTGCCGAATGTCGGTGCATAAATGGTGATCAGGTAAAACGTGGTGGTAGTCATCGCCACCATCAGCATGCCGGCAATCACCACGCGCCAGTTTTGCAGCAACGTCGCGAACACCTGTCGCATGGTCGGACGGTGAGCGCGCGTGGCGAACTCTTCGGTTTCCTGCAGGCTGCGGCGTAACAGGAAAATGAACGGGATGATCAGGCAACCGATGGCGAACGGAATTCTCCAGCCCCAGTCGGCGATAGCAGCAGGTGTCATCCATTGGTTCAAGCCGTAACCCAGCGCAGCGGCTACAACAATTGCCACCTGCTGGCTGCCTGACTGCCAACTGGTGTAGAAGCCCTTGCGGCCGGGTGTCGCCAACTCTGCCAGATACACCGATACGCCGCCCAATTCCGCGCCTGCGGAAAAGCCTTGCAGCAAGCGGCCGACCAGCACCAATGCCGGTGCCCACAAGCCGATGCTCGCGTAACCGGGCACCAGGACAATCAACAGCGTGCCACTGGCCATGATCGACAGAGTCACGATCAAGCCTTTGCGCCGGCCCACGTCATCGATGTAAGCGCCCAGAATAACGGCACCCAACGGGCGCATCAGGAAGCCCGCACCGAAGACCGCGAAGGTCATCATCAGCGAAGCAAACTCACTGCTGGCCGGGAAAAAGGCGGAGGCGATCTGGGTGGCGTAAAAGCCAAACAGGAAGAAGTCGAATTGCTCGAGGAAGTTGCCTGAAGTGACGCGAAATACTGCTCCGGCCTTCGACCGGGTGTTGCCTGTTCCTGATGGGGATGAGCTGTGCATCAGTGTTCTCCAGCGATCTTATTAGAGTGTTGTAAGCGCTTATGGGGAAGGAGTCTGCCGGACACACTTTGAAACGATAAGTGCTATGTTTTCATCGATTGATGCCCGATGAACATCAATCAACACTCAGACGGTTTCGCCCTGACCCAGCGCTTGCAGGTCGAACCGCGCCAAACTCACACGTCGGCCCTTGAATTCTTTATCATTGCGGATGTTTTGTTGGCAGAGCCGATCATGAAATTCGCCATCTCACTTTTTTCCGCCGCCCATGCGCCCTCCTCGCGAAGAGCCTTGCTGTTCGCCAAAGCCGTACTCGCAGGCGGACATGAGATCGTCCGGTTGTTTTTTTATCAAGACGGCGTACACAGCGCGTCGGCCAATGTCGTGACGCCTCAGGATGAGCAGGATATGGCCCTGCAATGGCGTGACTTCATCGCCGAACACCACCTGGATGGCGTGGTATGCATCGCCGCCGCGCTGCGTCGTGGCGTGCTTGATGCCCAAGAGGCCGAGCGTTATCAGCGGCCAGCGGCGAATCTGCGGGAGCCTTGGGAATTGTCCGGGCTGGGGCAGTTGCACGATGCCGTGCAATCGGCTGATCGTATGATCTGCTTTGGAGGGCCGTGACATGCCCAGATCATTATTGGTAGTCAGCCGCCAGTCGCCGTGGTCCGGTCCCGGTGCCCGTGAAGCGCTGGACATCGTGCTGGCGGGTGGTGCATTCGATCTGTCGGTTGGGCTGCTGTTTCTGGATGACGGGGTTTTCCAGTTGTCGCCGCAGCAGTTGCCCGACGCCCTGCAACAGAAAGACCTGACCGCAAACCTCAAGGCCCTGTCGATGTTCGGCGTTGAAGACCTGTATGCCTGCGGGCAAAGCCTGACCGAGCGCCGCATCCCTGCCAGCGCATTGAGCGAAGAAATCAGACAGTTGTACACACGCTCCGAACTGTCGGCACTTTTTGACCGCTACGACGAGGTGATTACGATCTGATGGCTACTTTGCACGTTCTCTCCCATTCGCCTTTTGCCGACACCCGACTGGACAGCTGCCTGCGCCTGCTGGGCCGTGACGACGGCGTATTGCTCTGTGGCGACGCTACTTATGCACTGACGCCGTCATGCGCACCATTGAAATCCCTACAGCCCCTGGCCGATTCATTGCAGTTATTTGTGCTTGATGAAGACATCAAGGCACGCAATCTGCCACTGCCCACCGGAGTACACAGCATCGACTACCCTGCCTTCGTGGAACTGTCCTTACGCTTCGACAAGGTCAATACCTGGCTATGAAACAGTTGACGATTGACGGGCACAGCATCGAACTGGACAAGGATGGCTTTCTGCAGGACCTCAACGACTGGTCGCTGGACGTCGCACACGCTCTGTCCGCTGAGGAAGGTATCGTCCTGAGTGCCGAGCACATTGAAATCCTCCAGTTGCTGCGGGATTTCTACGCCGAGTTTCAGCTTTCGCCGGCCACTCGGCCGCTGATCAAATACACCGCACTGAAGCTGGGTACGGAAAAAGGCAACAGCATGCACCTCAACCGCCTGTTCAACGGCACTCCCGCCAAACTCGCCGCCAAGCTGGCGGGCCTGCCTAAACCGACCAATTGCATATGAACGATTACGCCGCGCTTGTTACCGAAACACCTGAAGAACATCCCTTTGCGACATTTGTGCGCATTCTGGGCAAAGGCAAACGCGGTGCGCGCAACCTGACGCGCGAAGAAGCGCGAGAGGCCATGGGTATGTTGCTCGATGAAAAAGTCGAGGACACCCAGCTCGGGGCTTTTCTGATGCTGCTGCGCCATAAGGAAGAAAGCCCCGAGGAACTGGCGGGGTTTACCGAAGCCGTGCGCGAACGCCTCAATGCTCCGGCGATTCAGGTCGATATCGACTGGCCGACCTACGCGGGGAAAAAGCGTCATCTGCCGTGGTACTTGCTGGCGCCCAAATGTCTGGCGCAAAACGGCGTGAAGATCCTCCTGCACGGTGGCGGTGCCCATACTGCTGGACGCCTGTACACCGAACAATTGCTCGGCCTGCTGAATATTCCCCTGTGCCGCAACTGGTCAGCAGTCGAAACCTCGCTTGAGCAAGGCAATATAGCGTTCATTCCGCTAGGGGACTGGGCACCACAGCTGCAACGCATGATTGATCTGCGCAACACGCTGGGCCTGCGCTCCCCCATTCATTCTCTGGCACGCATTCTCAACCCGCTTCAGGCCCGTTGCGGCCTGCAAAGCATCTTTCATCCGGGCTATCAGAGCGTGCATCGCGATGCCAGCAGCCTGCTGGGCGACAACGCCATTGTGGTCAAGGGTGACGGTGGCGAAATCGAGATCAACCCGGACACTATCAGCCATTTGTACGGCACCACTGGCGGCCAGCCTTGGGACGAGGAGTGGCCAGCGCTTTCGCCGCGCCGTCACGTAAAACCAGCGACACTCGACCCGCAGCAACTGTTGGCCTTGTGGCGCGGGGAAATCGAAGACAGCTACCCGCAACTGGCGTTGATATCGACCATCGCACTTGCCCTGCGCGGCCTGGGTGTCGCTCGCGACGAAGCGTTCGAGCAAGCCCGAGTGTTCTGGGATCGGCGCGCCAAGAACCTCTGACCTATCGGCTGTGACGATCACCAGCCCCCATAATCTTGCGCTTTTTCGGTCGAACCGATGAGCCCTGGCTGACCTCCAAGCTCTATAACCTGGAAATGGGAGTCAGACATGGGCCTTCTGGTCGAAGGACACTGGCAAGACCAGTGGTACGAAAGCAGCAAAGATGGCGCCTTTCAGCGCGAAAATGCGCAACGACGCAACTGGGTCACAGCCGATGGACAAGCGGGGCCATCTGGTGAGGGCGGTTTTGCTGCACAGGCCGGCCGCTACCACTTGTATGTCTCACTGGCATGCCCGTGGGCACACCGCACACTGATCGTACGCAAGCTCAAGGGACTGGATAACCTGATCGGCGTTTCAGTGGTCAGCTGGCTGATGCTGGAAAATGGCTGGACTTTTGATCAGCAGAAAGGCTCCAGCGGCGATGCGCTGGATGATTTCCAGTTCTTTCACCAACGCTATACGGCCGATGATCCCAGCTATACCGGACGCGTTACTGTCCCTGTGCTGTGGGACAAACAGCGGAAATGCATCGTCAGTAATGAGTCTGCGGAAATCATTCGCATGTTCAATGGCGCATTCGACGAATTGACCGGCAACACGCTGGATTTTTATCCGCAAGCCTTGCGGGCGAGCATCGACGAGCTCAACGAGCAGATTTATCCGAACGTCAACAACGGTGTCTACAGGGCCGGATTCGCCACCTCACAGGGGGCTTACGAAGAAGCGTTCAATGATGTGTTTGCCGAACTGGACGTGCTGGAAAACCTAAGCGTTACCTGACAGGGAAGCACCTCACCGAAGCCGACATACGCCTATTCACCACCATAGTGCGCTTCGATGCGGTGTATTACAGCCACTTCAAGTGCAACCTGCGGCGCATCGCGGATTACCCGAACCTCAGCAATTGGCTACGTGAGTTGTACCAATGGCCAGGTATCGCGGAGACCGTGAACTTCGAGCACATCAAGGGCCACTACTACGCGAGCCATCGCACCATCAACCCGACCGGCATCATACCCAAGGGGCCAGCGCTTGATCTGCAGGCAGGTCACGACCGGCAGCGGCTGTCCGGTGAGGGTGTCTGGAGCAGTTGAAAGATTGGCAAAAAAGGATGGATAGCCCGAACGGGCTATCCGCAATCGGCTTCAGACAGTCGCCTGAGCCCCTTCGAACCATGCCAGTTTTTCACGCAACTTGACCACTTCGCCGATGATTACCAGCGTTGGCGCATGCACCTCATGCTCGGCAACCAGTTGCGGCAGATTGGCCAGAGTGCCGGTAAACACACGCTGATTGACCGTCGTGCCCTGCTGGACCAGCGCAGCAGGCGTGTCGGCAGAGCGACCATGCCTGATCAGCTCTTCACAGATGACCGGCAAACCGATCAGCCCCATGTAAAACACCAGCGTCTGAGCAGGCGCAACCAGGTCTGACCAGGGCAGGTCTGTTGTGCCATCTTTCAAGTGACCGGTAATGAAACGCACAGACTGTGCATGATCACGGTGCGTCAGCGGTATACCGGCATACGCCGCACAACCGCTGGCGGCGGTAATACCTGGAACCACCTGAAACGGAATGCCATGCACAGCCAGTTCTTCGATTTCCTCGCCGCCACGGCCGAAGATAAACGGATCGCCGCCTTTGAGGCGCACTACCCGCTTGCCTTGCTTGGCCAGTGCAACCAACTGCTGGTTGATCTGCTCCTGCGGAACAGCATGCTCTGCACGACGCTTGCCGACATAGACACGCTCGGCATCGCGACGGCACAGGTCAAGAATCGTCGGCGCGACAAGGCGGTCATACAGCACCACATCCGCTTGCTGCATCAGGCGCAAGGCGCGGAAGGTCAGCAAGTCAGGATCACCGGGGCCAGCACCGACCAGATACACCTCGCCGGTCTCCGGCGGCGGCTCGCCAGCGATCTTGGCGATCAGCAGACGCTCGGCCTCGGCCCCCTGCCCGGCCAACTGGCGGTCGGCAATGGCACCCTGAAAAACATCTTCCCAGAACGCTCGGCGTTGCTGCACATTCGGAAACAGACCTTTGACCTGATTGCGAAAGCGCGCAGCCAGCCCGGCGAGCTGCCCGTAGGTGGAGGGAATCCAGGTTTCCAGCTTGGCACGGATCAGACGTGCCAGCACCGGCGCATCGCCGCCACTGGACACAGCGATCACCAATGGCGAGCGGTCGACAATCGCCGGAAAGATAACCGTACACAACGCCGGGGCATCCACCACATTGACCGGAACGCAGCGCAGCCGGGCGTCATGGGAAACCTGGGCATTGAGCGGCTCGTCATCCGTCGCGGCAATAATCAGCACACAACCATCAAGATCGCTTTCGCTGTAGCCACGCAGGATCATCTCACCGCCGCTCTGGACGACCAGCTCGCTCAGTTGGGCCTCGATTTCTGGCGCAACCACGCGCAGCACTGCGCCAGCGTCGGCAATCAGGCGTGATTTGCGCAGGGCAATTTCACCACCGCCGACCACCAGCACCCGGCTGCCACGCAGGTTATGGAACAGCGGCAGAAATTCCATTTAACCGATGACCTCAAGGCCGCCCATGTAAGGCTTGAGCACCTCGGGCACACGAATCGACCCATCCGCCTGCTGGTAGTTTTCCAGCACCGCGACCAGTGTACGACCCACCGCCAGCCCCGACCCATTGAGGGTGTGGACCAGTTCCGGCTTGCCGGTTTCCGGATTGCGCCAGCGGGCCTGCATGCGGCGCGCCTGGAAATCACCGCAGTTGGAGCACGAAGAGATTTCGCGGTACTTGTCCTGGCTTGGAATCCACACTTCCAGGTCGTACGTCTTCACGGCACTGAAACCCATGTCGCCGGTGCACAGCGCCAGCGTACGGTACGGCAGTTCCAGCAACTGCAGAACGCGCTCGGCGTTGCCGGTCAGCGATTCAAGCGCAGCCATGGAGTCCTCAGGCGCAACAATCTGAACCATCTCGACCTTGTCGAACTGGTGTTGGCGGATCATGCCCCGCGTGTCACGACCCGACGCGCCCGCTTCGCTGCGGAAGCAAGGGGTATGGGCAACAAACTTGAGAGGCAGCTGTTTGGCATCAAGAATTTCACCCGACACGATGTTGGTCAACGATACTTCCGCGGTCGGAATCAGGTACAGATCAGCTTCGCCTTCGCGGGTTATCTTGAACAGGTCTTCCTCGAACTTGGGCAACTGGCCCGTACCCTGCAACGCAGGTGCCTGCACCAGGTAAGGCGTGTAGGTCTCTTCGTAGCCGTGTTCGTTGATATGCAGATTGATCATGAACTGCGCCAGCGCACGGTGCAGGCGCGCGATTGGGCCACGCAGCAACGCAAAACGCGCACCGGACAGCTTGGCAGCGGTCTCGAAGTCGAGCCAGCCGAACTTCTCGCCCAGAGCGACGTGATCCTTGACCTCGAAATCGAAGGCAGTCGGCGTACCCCAGCGACGCACTTCGACGTTGCCTTCTTCGTCAGCACCGACCGGCACCGATTCGTGAGGCAGGTTCGGAATGCTCAGCACCAGCGCATCCAGCTCGGCCTGAATGCCGTCCAGCTCGACCTTGCCTTCGCTCAGCTCGTTGCCCATGCGCTCGACGTCAGCCATCAACGGCGCAATGTCTTCGCCGCGCTGCTTGGCCTGACCGATGGATTTGGAACGTGCATTGCGCTCGGCCTGCAGCTGTTCGGTGCGGGTCTGCACCACCTTGCGCTGGGCTTCCAGCGATTCAATGCGCGCCACATCCAGTGTAAAGCCACGGGAAGCCAGGCGATCCGCTACGTCCTGAAGTTGAGTACGTAACAGTTTGGAATCGAGCATATCGTTCTCTCGTCTATCAAAGTCTGGTCAGGGACAGGCCAACCCAGGTTGCGAGCAGCCCGCCGAATACGCTGATACCGGCATAACCAAGGGCCAGCGGTACTTGCCCGCTTTCCAGCAGGCGCAGCGTATCCAGTGAAAAGGATGAAAAGGTCGTCAGACCGCCTACAAAGCCGACAATCAAGCCGGCACGAATTTCGATGGGCACTTCCGGGCGCAGCAGAAACAATCCATACAGTACGCCGATTATCAGGCACCCTACGATGTTGACCGCAAGCGTTGCTGCGTAAAAATGTCGTGGCCAGTTGGCGCTTACCCAGGTACCCGCTGCAAAACGCAATAATGTACCAGCGATCCCGGCAATCGACACCGCAAGAATGGTCTGAATCATCACTTTCTCCGCTGGCGGGGACTGGCATCGTCCAATGCGCTCAGATGCCTGAGCTTCTCACCGATCTTGAGTTCGAGACCGCGTGGCACAGGCTGGTAATACTGCCGGGGTTCCAGCTCGTCCGGAAAGTAGTCCTCACCCGCCGCATAGGCTTCAGGCTCGTCATGGGCGTATCGGTATTCTTCGCCATAACCGAGCTGCTTCATCAGCTTGGTCGGCGCATTGCGCAAATGCAGCGGAACCTCCAGCGAATCATGCTCGCCGGCTTCGCGCATTGCTGCCTTGAAGGCCATGTAGACCGCGTTGCTTTTTGGCGCACAGGCCAGGTAGACGATGGCCTGCGCCACCGCCAGTTCGCCCTCGGGGCTGCCCAGACGCTCCTGCACGTCCCAGGCCGACATGCACAGCGGCAAGGCGCGCGGATCTGCATTGCCGATATCTTCACTGGCCATGCGCACCACGCGACGCGCCAGATACAGCGGATCGCAGCCGCCGTCGATCATCCGGGCAAACCAGTACAGGGCTGCGTCGGGGTCAGAACCACGTATTGACTTGTGCAAGGCCGATATCTGGTCATAGAACGCCTCGCCGCCCTTATCGAAGCGACGTCGGCTGTCACCCAGCAGGCTCTGCAGCAGCTCGACGTCGATCTCGCTGCCGTCTTCGGCAAGATCGGACGCGTTTTCCAGAAGATTGAGCATGCGCCGACCATCGCCATCAGCGGCGGCCATGAGAATCGTGAAGCCTTCATCGCTCAGGGTCAGTTGGCGCTTGCCCAACCCGCGTTCCTCGGTCAGGGCACGATGGACCAGCTTACGCAGCGCCGCCTCGTCCAGGCTTTTGAGCACATAGACACGGGCACGGGACAACAAGGCATTATTGAGTTCGAACGAAGGATTTTCGGTAGTAGCGCCGATAAAAATCAGCGTGCCATCCTCGACATAAGGCAGGAACGCATCCTGTTGCGACTTGTTGAAGCGGTGCACTTCGTCCACGAACAGAATCGTGCGTTTGCCATATTGCCCGGCCTGCTGTTTGGCGACTTCCACTGCCTGACGAATTTCCTTGACCCCCGCCAGCACGGCGGAAACAGTCTCGAAATGCGCGTCCGACACCTTGGCCAGCAGCCTCGCCAGGGTAGTCTTGCCCACACCGGGCGGGCCCCAGAAAATCATCGAATGCAGCGCACCCTGCTCCAGCGCCTCACGCAGAGGCTTGCCGTGGGCAAGCACATGCTCCTGACCGACGTATTCATCCAGATTGGTAGCACGCAAACGTGCAGCCAGAGGCTGAGCTATCGGTTCGCGGCTGAACAGATCCATGATCAGGAATTAACCCTTTTACTCTTGAATGACATCAGCACCCTTGGGAATCTGGAACTGAAACTTGCTGGCCGCAACAGGCTCGTTGGCCTTGACGCCGGTGAACAGGATATTGGTGCGCTGGCCCACGCTGTCGATCAGTTGCATGTCGTTGATGATGCCGTTACGAAACGACAAACGCAGGCTGTCGAACAGGGTGTCCTTGGTCTTGGGCTTGAGCACGAAGTCGATCACACCACCCGCCTCTTTCGCTGTGATGTCGAAGCTTTCGCTGATCTTCGACACGTCACCGGACAGCAGCAAGGCTGGGGTCTGGGTCAGGCGCTGATCGAGCTTCTTGATGGTGACCTGCTCCAGATCAGGGTCCCACAACGACACTTTCTTGCCGTCGGAAACCATCAACTGCTCCTGTGGCGCATCGGTATGCCAGTTGAACAGGCCTGGACGCTGCAACGTCATTTCGCCGGTAGTCTCTTGCAATTGCGTGCCGCCACCGTCCAGCGTCAATTGCGAGAAGCGTGCGGTCAGGGTCTGGGATTTCTCCAGCAACTGGGTCAGGCGTGCCACGTCCTTGCTGTCGGCATGGGCGGACATCACGGAGAAGGTCAGTGCGGTGGCCAACAGCATGCGGATAAGACGCATGGGATTCCTCTTTGAAGTCGATGATGATGCGGCAGCGTGAATTGCACGCTGCCGCCGCAGTTCGGGGTGATAAAAATCAGTCGCGCACCGGTCCTGGAGCCAGAACTTCACGCGATCCGTTGGTATTCATGGAGGTCACGACTCCAGCCATTTCCATCGCTTCGATCATGCGCGCTGCGCGGTTGTAGCCGATCTTCAGCTTGCGCTGCACGGCAGAAATCGATGCGCGGCGGCTTTCGAGTACAAACTTGACCGCCTCATCGTAAAGCGCGTCGCTTTCGCTGTCTTCACTCCCTTCGCCTCCACCGCCATCAAAGCCGCCGCCGGGCTCTTCCACACCGGCGAGAATATCGTCGTTGTAGTCAGGCGAACCACGCAGTTTCCAGGCTTCTACCACGCGATGCACTTCCTCGTCGGAAACAAACGCGCCGTGCACGCGAATCGGCAGGCTGGTGCCCGGCGGCATGTATAGCATGTCGCCATGGCCCAACAGTTGTTCGGCACCGCCCTGATCGATGATGGTCCGGGAATCGATCTTGCTCGACACCTGAAACGCCATGCGCGTCGGGATGTTGGCCTTGATCAGACCGGTAATCACATCCACCGAAGGACGCTGTGTCGCGAGGATCAGGTGAATACCTGCCGCACGAGCCTTCTGGGCGATACGGGCGATCAGCTCTTCAACCTTCTTGCCGACGATCATCATCATGTCGGCGAATTCATCCACCACTACCACGATGGTCGGCAGCTTGCTCAGCAACGGCGCTTCGTCATGAATGCTTTCCCGCTTGTACAGCGGATCGGCAAGTGGCTCCCCGGCATCCTGCGCATCCTTGACCTTCTGGTTGAAGCCCGAAAGGTTACGCACACCCATTTTCGCCATCAGCTTGTAACGGCGTTCCATCTCGGCAACGCTCCAGCGCAAGGCGTTGGCAGCGTCCTTCATGTCGGTGACGACCGGACACAACAGGTGCGGAATGCCTTCGTAGATGGACAGCTCAAGCATCTTCGGATCGATCATGATCAGCTTGGCGTCTTCCGGGCCGGACTTGAACAGGATCGACAGGATCATGGCGTTCACACCAACCGACTTACCGGAACCGGTCGTACCGGCCACCAGCAAGTGGGGCATCTTGGCCAGGTCGGTAATCACCGGCTTGCCGCCGATGTCGTGGCCCAGCGCCAGGGTGACCGGCGACTTGGCATTATCGTATTCAGGGGTCGATAGCACCTCGGAGAAGCGCACGATCTGGCGGTCTTCGTTGGGGATCTCGATACCGACGGTGGTCTTGCCCGGGATCACCTCGACCACGCGCACGCTGGTGACAGCAAGTGAGCGGGCAAGGTCCTTGGCGAGATTGGCAATGCGACTGACCTTGACGCCAGCGGCCGGCTGAATCTCGTAACGGGTAATGACCGGGCCGGGATGGATGGAGTCAACCGAGACCTCGACACCAAATTCCTTGAGCTTGATTTCCAGCAGATGACCGACCGCCGCCAGGGACTCTGGCGAGTAGTTGAGCTGCTTCTTTTCTGCCGGATCAAGGATGGAGATGGGCGGCAAGGTGCCTTCGACTGCGCTGTCAACGAACAGCGGGGCCTGTTTTTCCTTCATGACCCTCTTGCTCGGTTCTGCAGGCTTTGAAGGGGCTGGCGCAATAACCGCAGGCACGTGCTTTTCACGCTCGGTCATGTGTTTGCTCAGCGACACTTCGCGCTCCATCAGGCGCTCTTTGGCCTTGGCCTGCTCGCGACGGTCAGGGGCAACGGGCGCGACCACATCGTTGACGCGCATGTCGACTTCACGCAACTGCGCGACCATCTGCTTGCGCTCGGCACGGGCGGTCCACCAGCGGTTCGCCGCCCCCTGGAACAATTCGAACAGGTCAAGGGTGATCTTGCCGGTGACGTCCATGACCTTGAACCACGACAGGTCGGTAAACACTGTCAGACCGAATAGAAACAGGGCGATGAACAGCAAAGTGCTGCCCTGGATGTTCAGGGCTTTCTTGGCCAGATCGCCCAGCACTTCGCCCAGCACGCCGCCAGCAGAGCCCGGGAAGCCTGCCGAAAAGTGAAAATGAATGTGCGCCAGCGCCGCGCCCGCCAGTATCAGGAATACCAGCCCGATCAGACGCCAAGAGAAGAGCCAACCGCTCCACTGCCAGGGTTCGTGACGATGACGAAACACCTGCCAGGCCTTGATTGCCAGCAGCAGCGGGAAAATATAGGCGAAATAGCCCAGGATCATGAACAGGATATCGGCACAGAAGGCACCGGCACGCCCCGCAGCGTTCTGCACCTGAGCGGCGTTACTGCTGGTGTGGCTCCAGCCGGGATCACTCTGATCGTAGGTCAACAATGCCATTATCAGGTACAGGCACAGGGCGCCAAAGGCGATCAGGGCCCCTTCCTTGAGCCGGTAGTGCAATTGCTGCCGCCAAAGCGGAACAGCGCTGGGTGCTGGGGTGGATTTCTTCAAAACGCTTTAATTCCTGCGCTGTAGCGCGAACATCTCGTTGATTGACCAGAAACGGCTGTCGGACGGCGCTGAATGCTCCCGCATGAACAGGGATAGCAGTCATCGGGAAGCCCGTTCGGCAGACGTTTGAATGATAACGCCCAAAGCAGGCATTGTACGGCTTTACGGGCGCTTGGGTCTGTACGAAAACGCGTCAGACCTACTTCAGACAGTTCCGCAACGCCGGATATGCTTTCATGTTCGTTGATGATGTTCAATTTGAGCATGCATTCCGTTTTGTGACAAAGGCTTATGACGTGTTTCTATCAACCGCTCACAACTTCAAGGGCTGCACCATCATCACCGCGCCCTTGCCCTACCGTATGTGTCAGGTACGCGCCATAATGACAACCGCTTGTGACCACGCCTGCCGCACAGAGTTGCACTGACAGGCGGGTGCGCCCTCCCCTTCCGCAAAGTTGTGATGCCATGCTGACCTGGTTGAACCGCAATAGCCTGGATTTCCCGCCACTGGAGAAAGCCCTCCGCGAGCCCAACGGATTACTTGCCGCCGGTGGAGACCTGTCGGCCGATCGCCTGTTAAATGCCTACCGGCACGGCTGCTTTCCGTGGTTTCAGGACGGCCAGCCGATTCTCTGGTGGTCTCCCGATCCGCGTACCGTACTGTTTCCCGAAGAACTGCATGTTTCGCGCAGCCTCGGCAAAATGTTGCGCCAGTCTCGCTACCACGTGACCTTCGACCGGGATTTTGCGAGCGTGATCAAGGCCTGCGCTGCGCCGAGAAGTTACGCCAATGAAACCTGGATTACCGGCTCGATGCAGGATGCCTATCTCGAGCTGCACCGACGCGGCCATGCGCACAGCGTCGAGGTCTGGGATCAGAATGAACTGGTCGGCGGGCTGTATGGCCTGGCAATGGGCCAGCTGTTCTTCGGTGAGTCCATGTTCAGCCGTGCAGACAACGCCTCCAAAGTCGGATTCGCCACACTGGTGCAGCACCTGACTGACTGGGGTTTTGTATTGATCGATTGCCAGATGCCGACCCAACACCTTCACAGCTTCGGCGCACGCTCGATTCCACGACAGACTTTTGCCGACTATCTGTCCCGGCATCTTGATCAGCCGAGCGGTGCCGACTGGTCATATAGGCGAGTTTGACAGGCTGGCATACACTCACAGGTAAGGATTTACCATTAGGCGACGACCATGACAGAGCTGGCGAGGCTGAAGTTTTATGCCACTCAACCGCACACCTGCAGTTACCTGCCTGAAGAGCAGGCGACGACCCTGTTTCTGGACCCCAGCCAGCCAATGGATGTGCAGGTCTACGCCGACCTCTCGGACATGGGCTTTCGCCGTAGCGGCGATCATCTTTACCGCCCCCACTGCCAGAACTGCAGCGCTTGCGTGCCCGCACGCATCCCCGTGAACCTTTTTGTACCCGACAGACAGCAAAAAAGGATTTTGAAACGTAATGCCGATGTACAGGTGCAAAGCGCCAGACCGGCTTTCACCGAGGAATATTTCGATCTTTATCAACGTTACATAGAGCAACGGCATGCTGACGGCGACATGTTTCCACCCAGCCGTGAACAGTTTTCGACATTTCTGGTTCGCGACCTGCCCTTTTCGCGTTTTTACGAATTTCGCGTCGACCAACGACTGCTGGCAGTTGCGGTCACCGACCTTTTGCCCAACGGCCTTTCCGCGGTCTACACGTTCTACGAACCTGATGAAGAGCGCCGCAGTCTGGGCCGTTACGCGATTTTGTGGCAGATCGCCGAAGCCGCCAGACTTCAACTGCAGGCGGTGTACCTGGGTTACTGGATCAAAAACTGCAAAAAGATGAATTACAAGACCCAATATCGGCCCATTGAGCTACTTACCAATCAAAGATGGGTCACTCTGTATTGAACCCCTTGGCTTAAACTGGTTTTTTCGGGCACAATGCACGCCGCTTTTGCCTGGCGCCACTTGCACCGGGCCACTCATTTGTATACCGAGGGCTTTACTGCATGTCGAAAGAAGACAGCTTCGAAATGGAAGGCACTGTCGTCGACACCCTGCCCAACACCATGTTCCGCGTGGAGTTGGAAAACGGGCACGTCGTAACCGCGCATATCTCCGGCAAGATGCGCAAGAATTACATCCGTATTCTGACCGGTGACAAAGTGCGTGTAGAACTGACGCCCTATGACCTGAGCAAAGGGCGCATCACCTACCGCGCTCGTTAAACAGGCATTGACGAAAACGCCCGGCATAAGCAGGGCGTTTTTGTTTGCCTGTTTCATACAACCAGAGACCCCGGCCTGCCCCGCATCCATTCACGATGCGGAGCGAGGCTTCGGCGTCAGGCCATTTCTGCTGTGGTTTCGAAGTCGAAGGTAATCTCGCCATCCTTGATATCGATGTGAACCACACCGCCGTGCTCTGACAATTCGCCGAACAGGATCTCTTCAGCCAGCGGCCGCTTGATCTTGTCCTGAATCAGGCGAGCCATCGGTCTGGCACCCATCGCCGCATCGTAACCACCCTGCGCCAGCCAGCTTCTCGCCGCCTCGGACACTTCGAGCAGTACGCGCTTGTCTTCCAGCTGGGCCTGAAGCTCGGTAAGGAACTTGTCGACCACGCTCTTGATGACTTCGTGGCTGAGACGGCCAAACTGAATGATGGTGTCCAGACGGTTGCGGAACTCCGGCGTGAAGCTCTTCTTGATCACTTCCATCGCATCAGACGAGTGGTCCTGATGCGTGAAACCGATCGAAGCACGCGCGGCGGACTCAGCCCCGGCATTGGTGGTCATGATCACGATCACATTGCGGAAATCTGCCTTGCGCCCATTGTTATCGGTCAACGTACCGTGGTCCATCACCTGCAAAAGCAGGTTGAAGACTTCCGGGTGAGCCTTTTCGATTTCATCGAGCAGCAGGACGCAATGCGGTTGACGAGTGATGGCTTCAGTCAACAGACCGCCCTGATCGAAACCGACGTAGCCCGGAGGCGCGCCGATCAGACGGGAAACGGTATGCCGCTCCATGTACTCGGACATGTCGAAACGAATCAGCTCGACACCCAACGCCTTGGCCAACTGGCGAGCGGCTTCGGTCTTGCCGACACCGGTAGGGCCTGCGAACAGGAACGAACCTACCGGCTTGTCAGGCGACTTGAGGCCTGCACGCGAAAGCTTGATCGCCGTAGACAACGAGTCAATGGCTGCATCCTGACCAAACACGGTGAGCTTCAGATCGCGCTCCAGGTTACGCAGCAGCTCCTTGTCCGAACTGTTGACGTGTTTTGGCGGAATACGCGCGATCTTGGCGACAATGTCTTCGACCTGAGGCACATCGATGCGCTTGACGCGCTGCTCGACAGGCTGCAGACGCTGGTAGGCACCGGCTTCATCAATAACATCGATCGCCTTGTCGGGCATATGACGGTCATTGATGTAACGCGACGCAAGCTCAGCTGCGGCGCGCAGCGCTTCGTCACTGTACTCGATGCTGTGATGCTGCTCGAAACGGCTTTTCAGGCCACGAAGGATGCCGATGGTGTCTTCGACCGAAGGCTCGGACACATCGACTTTCTGGAAGCGACGCGCCAAGGCGCGGTCTTTTTCGAAAATCCCGCGAAACTCCTGAAAGGTCGTGGAGCCGATGCAACGAATCTCGCCAGACGACAGCAACGGTTTTAGCAGGTTGGAGGCATCCATCACCCCGCCTGATGCCGCACCAGCACCAATGATGGTGTGGATCTCGTCAATGAACAGAATCGCCTGAGGACGCTTGCGCAGCTCATTGAGCAACGCTTTGAAACGCTTCTCGAAATCGCCGCGGTATTTGGTCCCGGCCAGCAGGGCACCCAGATCAAGCGAGTAGACAACGCTGCTGGCGAGCAAATCAGGGACCTGATTGTCCACGATGCGCTTGGCCAGGCCTTCGGCAATAGCCGTTTTACCGACCCCAGCCTCACCGACCAGCAACGGGTTGTTCTTGCGACGACGAGCCAGAATCTGAGCTACGCGCTCGACTTCGCTTTCGCGACCGACCAGCGGATCGATGCGCCCCTGGCGCGCCAATTCGTTCAGATTGCTGGCATAGGCATCCAGAGGATTGCCTGAGGAAGATGCTTCACCGCCCTCGTCGTCCTGCATATCCTGTTCACCTTCAGAAGAGTGTTCGCCATGCCCCGGAACCTTGGAGATACCGTGGGCGATATAGTTGACGACATCAATCCGGGCCACGCTCTGCTGCTTGAGCAGAAACACGGCCTGGCTTTCCTGCTCACTGAAAATTGCAACCAGCACGTTGGCGCCGGTTACTTCGCGCTTGCCGGAGCTCTGCACGTGGAAAACTGCCCGTTGCAGCACACGCTGGAACCCGAGCGTCGGTTGTGTCTCGCGATCCTCGTCATGCACGGGGATCAGCGGAGTGGTGGAGTCGATGAACTCCTGCAGATCATGCTTGAGTTTATCGAGGTTTGCACCGCAGGCACGCAGAACAGTGGCTGCAGCCTCATTATCCAATAGAGCCAGCAGGAGGTGTTCGACCGTCATGAACTCATGACGCTTCGAACGTGCCTCCTTGAAGGCAAGATTGAGGGTGACTTCGAGCTCACGGTTTAACATAGCTTCACCTCATACCCAAGTGGTCGGCGTTTAACCGTCCTTCTCGATCTCACAGAGTAGCGGATGCTGGCTCTCCCTGGCGTATTGATTGACCTGCATTGCCTTGGTCTCGGCGATGTCGCGGGTAAACAATCCGCAGACTGCCCGTCCCTCTGTATGGACGGCCAGCATGACTTTGGTGGCCAGCTCACGATTCAGGTTAAAAAACACCTCGAGTACTTCTACGACGAAATCCATCGGGGTGTAGTCATCGTTGAATAAAACCACCTTGTACATCGGTGGCGCCTGCAGGGTCGGCTTGGCGTCCTGCACCGCGATGCCTGCCGCGTCGTCCTCGTGCGACTGCGGACTGTCCTGATTGAATGTTAGTCGAATCTTGCTAAATGCATGCATGGGAAGAAATGTTCGTTTGAGGGCGGATTGAGCTGTCAGTCGCAGTTTGGACGCTTTTCAAACAGACCGCCACATGACCTTGACTATCAGCTAAACGGTGTTACAAACAATAGAGCCCACATTGGGTAAAAAGGGTCCGCGCAGTCAACCAAAATTTTTGGGGAGGTGGATTGAAGTGGATGATACTCCTGACGGAGTCCTTTGCAGAGGGATATGGCGATGCTTAACGGAAAAGTCAAGTGGTTCAACAATGCAAAAGGTTATGGATTCATAATCAAAGACGGCAAGCCGGATGACGACTTGTTCGCCCATTTTTCGACCATCCAGATGGAAGGTTACAAGACCCTCAAAGCCGGCCAGCCGGTCAGTTTTGAAATCATTCAGGGGCCAAAAGGGCTGCATGCCGTGAATATCGCGCCATTGCTGGCTAAAGCAGGTGAGCCCGTGAAGGAAACCCATGCTGCGTCTGAGCATGAACCTGAACATGCACACGCTTGAAGTCCTCAATGGAAACAGTCTGACAGCAGATCAATGGCCTTTCGCGCCAGCTGACTGAGTAATCAGAAACACGCAATGAGCCTGTACCGGATCTTGAGAAACCGCAGCTTTGGTAGCTTGAACCGATGCGACTGACTCCACAGGGTATCGAATTAGCGGTTATTGCACCGCGGATGCCCCTACCGTGACAGAGCCATCAGCGCCCCACTCCTCCGCCAGATCCCGCCTCTTGACGCCTGATTGACACCTCGTAGACATCCCGGTCGTTCGACCAACGGCGGATGTTCATTATTCGATAGCACGCATAGCATTAATGCCTCGCGCCAATGGTTTGATATACTCGCGCCGTGACCGAAGAGTCATAAAGGCTGACCCGTCTGAAATCAGACCCTCAACCTTCCTATGCGTCGGGTCGCTACCTGGCCTGACAGCTTGACGCTCGACTGATGCACCCAACATCACCGCGAATGAACCTCGACCTGGGCCCATGGCCGAACCGTGGGCAAGAGTGCATACCCTGCGCGTATCGAGATTTTGTGCATGCTCAGCAAAACAGAGAGTTAATACGAATGTCCAACCGCTCGAAGATCATCTACACCTTCACCGACGAAGCTCCGGCCCTCGCCACCTATTCGCTGCTGCCTATTATCGAAGCTTTCACAGCCTCCTCCGATATCGACGTGGAGACGCGCGACATCTCCCTGGCGGGCCGTGTTCTTTCAAGCTTCCCGGAGTCGCTTGGCGCCGATCAACAAGTGCCGGATCATCTCGCCGAGCTGGGCAAACTGGCCACTACGCCAGAAGCCAACATCATCAAGCTGCCTAACATCAGTGCCTCGGTCCCTCAATTGAAGGCGACCATCAAGGAGCTTCAGGATCAGGGCTACAAGATTCCCGACTACCCTGAAAACCCTGTCACTGACGCGGAAAAAGAAACCCGCGCACGCTACGACAAGACCAAGGGCAGCGCCGTGAACCCGGTGCTGCGCGAAGGCAACTCCGATCGTCGCGCACCGTTGTCGGTCAAGAACTACGCTCGCAAGCACCCACACAAGATGGGTGCCTGGTCTGCCGACTCCAAGGCCCACGTTGCGCACATGAGCAACGGCGACTTCTGCGGCAGCGAAAAAGCAGCCCAGATCGCAGCCGACAACACCGTTAAAATCGAACTGATCGCTCAGGACGGCACCATCACCGTTCTGAAGGAAAAAACCGCCGTCAAGGCTGGCGAAGTCGTTGACTGCTCGGTAATGAGCGCCAAAGCTCTGCGCAGCTTCATTGCCGCCGAGATTGAAGACGCCCGCAAGCAAGGCGTTCTGTTCTCGGTGCATCTGAAAGCCACCATGATGAAGATCTCCGACCCGATCATGTTCGGCCAGATCGTTGATGAGTTCTACAAGGATGCATTGACCAAGCACGCTGACACGCTGAAGCAGATCGGCTTCAGCCTGAACAACGGCATCGGTGACCTGTACGAGCGCATCACCAGCCTGCCTGCTGAAAAACAGGCCGAAATCAAGGCTGACATCGAAGCGGTCTACGCCACTCGCCCACAACTGGCGATGGTCAACTCCGACAAGGGCATCACCAACCTGCACGTGCCGAGCGACGTAATTGTCGACGCATCGATGCCAGCGATGATCCGTGACTCCGGCAAGATGTGGGGCACCGACGGTCAACTGCACGATGCCAAGGCAGTGATCCCGGATCGCTGCTACGCCACCATCTATCAAGCGGTCATCGAAGACTGCAAGAAAAATGGCGCATTCGACCCGACCACTATGGGCAGCGTACCGAACGTTGGCCTGATGGCTCAAAAAGCCGAAGAATATGGCTCCCACGACAAGACTTTCCACATCCAGACCAACGGCGTGGTTCGTGTAACCGACAGCCAGGGCAACCTGCTGATGGAACAGAACGTCGAAGCGGGCGATATCTGGCGCATGTGCCAGGCCAAGGACGCGCCGATCCAGGATTGGGTAAAACTGGCCGTCAACCGCGCTCGCGCCAGCAACACACCTGCTATCTTCTGGCTGGATTCGTCTCGCGCCCATGACAGCGTGATGATCGAGAAAGTCCGCAAGTACCTGGGCGACCACGACACGTCGGGCCTGGATATCCAGATCCTGTCACCTGTCGACGCGATGAAGCTGACCCTGGAACGCACTCGCACCGGCAAGGACACGATCTCGGTAACGGGCAACGTGCTTCGCGATTACCTGACCGACCTGTTCCCGATCATGGAACTGGGCACAAGCGCGAAAATGCTGTCGATCGTTCCGCTGATGAACGGCGGCGGTCTGTTCGAAACCGGCGCTGGCGGTTCGGCTCCCAAGCATGTGCAGCAGTTTGTTGAAGAAAACTTCCTGCGCTGGGATTCGCTGGGCGAGTTTCTGGCTCTGGCGGCGTCCCTGGAACATCTGGGCAATGCCTACAACAACCCGAAAGCGCTGGTTCTGTCCAAGACCCTCGACCAGGCCACTGGCGAGTTCCTGGACCGCAACAAGTCGCCTTCGCGCAAGGTCGGCGGCATCGACAACCGCGGCAGCCATTTCTACCTGACCCTGTTCTGGGCTCAGGCACTGGCTGCTCAAAACGACGATGCAGACCTCAAGGCACAGTTCACGCCTTTGGCCAAAACCCTGACTGAGAACGAAGAAAAAATCGTTGCCGAGCTGAACGCTGTTCAGGGCAAGCCGGTAGACATTGGCGGCTACTACTTCCCTAACCCGGAAGTCACCAGCAAGGCCATGCGCCCGAGCGCCACGCTCAACGCGGCTATCGATGCGTTGAAAGCGTAAGCGGCATGAGACCGGTGCGACGCATTACTGCGTCGCCCAGCCAAAAGCCCCGGCCCGCGTGTCGGGGCTTTTGCATTAAGGCCAAAGACAGACCGGCAGCCCACGTACTGAACATTCTTATCTGGCAGCAGAGGATCAATCCATGACCTGGCAAGCCCACGTTACCGTCGCCACCATCGTCGAAGATCAGGGACGCTTCCTGTTCGTCGAAGAAATGAAAGGCGGACGCGCCGTACTCAACCAACCCGCCGGGCACCTCGACCCGAACGAGAGCCTGCAACGTGCGGCAGTGCGGGAGACTCTTGAAGAAACCGGCTGGGATGTCGAACTGACCAGCGTGGTGGGCATTTACCTGTACACCGCGCCGAGCAACGGCGTGACCTACCAGCGGATATGTTTCGCCGCCAAGGCCATACGCCATAACCCTGAATATCAGCTGGACGAAGGCATCGTTGGCGCCGTCTGGCTGACTCGCGACGAACTGCTGGCCCAACAGGAACGCTGGCGCAGCGAGCTGGTACTGCGCTGCCTGGACGATTACCTCAATGCCGAACATTTCAGTCTCGACCTGCTGCGCGACAAGGCGTGAGACTCGACGCCCTCAGCCTGATAGAATCGCGTCCTTTTACAGGTCAGCCGTTGAATCCCCATGCGTGATCCAGCCCCCTCGAACTCAGAAATGAAGCGCGTCATAGTCGGCATGTCCGGCGGCGTGGACTCTTCCGTTTCCGCCGTACTGCTCATGGAGCAGGGTTATCAGGTGGAAGGCTTGTTCATGAAGAACTGGGAAGAAGACGACGGAACGGAATATTGCACCGCCCGCGAAGACCTGGCAGATGCCCAGGCCGTATGTGACAAGATCGGCATCAAACTGCACACGGCCAACTTCGCCGCCGAGTACTGGGACAATGTCTTCGAACATTTCCTTGAAGAGTACAAGGCCGGGCGCACCCCCAACCCGGACATCCTCTGCAACCGGGAAATCAAGTTCAAGGCGTTTCTCGACTATGCGCTGATGCTGGGTGCCGACCTGATCGCCACTGGTCACTACGTGCGCCGTCGAGATATCGATGGCCGCACCGAACTGCTCAAGGGCCTGGACCCGAATAAGGATCAAAGCTACTTCCTGCATGCCGTCGGTGGCGAACAGATCGCCCGGACGCTGTTTCCGGTGGGCGAGCTGGAAAAACCGGAAGTACGTGCCATTGCTGAGAAACACGGCCTGGCGACGGCCAAAAAGAAGGACTCCACCGGAATCTGCTTCATTGGCGAGCGCCGTTTCACCGACTTCCTGCGTCAGTACCTGCCCGCCCAGCCTGGAGAGATCAAGACCACCGAAGGTGAAGTCATCGGTCGTCACAGCGGCCTGATGTATCACACCATAGGCCAGCGCCAGGGCCTTGGGATTGGCGGCCTCAAGGACGCCAGCGATGATCCGTGGTACGTGCTGGTCAAGGATCTGGACAACAACGAACTGATCGTTGGCCAAGGCAACGACCACCCGTGGCTGTTCTCCCGCGCACTGGTGTCTTCGGAAATCTACTGGGTCAACCCGATTGATCTGAGCAGCCCGCGCAAACTCACGGCCAAAGTCCGTTATCGTCAGGGCGACCAGCCATGCACACTGGAAAAGACCGCCGACGGCTACCGAGCCACATTCGATGATCCTCAGCGGGCCGTCACACCCGGACAGTCCGTGGTGTTCTACGATGGCGAAATATGTCTGGGCGGCGGCGTGATCGAAATTGCCGAACCCTGGACCAGCAAGGACAAGCGTTGATGACCCCGATTCAGGAACAACTGATCGCTCTGGGTGGCGTATTTCAGGCCGCCGTACTGGTCGACCGGATCGCCAAGACCGGACAGGTCAGCGAAGCCGCGCTGAGCTGCATGCTCGGCAGCCTGCTGGTGGTTGACCCGAAGGATACGCTGGACGTCTACGGCGGCGATGACCTCAACCTGCACGAAGGCTATCGCGCCATGGCCAGCGCTCTGGAACGCGACCCTGCAACACTGCAGCGCGAACCGCTGCGTTACGCCCTGTCGATGCTCGGCCTGGAGCGACAGCTGGCCAAGCGCGACGACTTGCTCGAAATTATCGGCAGGCGCATCCCGGTGATTCAGTCTCAGGTCGAACATTTCGGCATCGCTCACGAAAACGTGATCGCTGCGACCGGCGCCCTTTATGAAGACACCCTGAGCACCCTGCGCCAACGCATTCAGGTCCAGGGCGACATGCGCAACCTGCAGCAACCGAACAACGCGTCGAAGATTCGCGCCATCCTGCTGGCAGGCATTCGCTCCGCACGCCTGTGGCGACAAGTTGACGGTCATCGCTGGCAACTGGTGTTCAGCCGTCGCAAGCTATTGAAAGAACTCTACCCATTGCTGCACGGCTGATCCGCCACGCACCAATGACCTTCACCACCACAGGCACGGCGCTGTCTACGCTGGTCAGCGGGCTCCGGTCCGAGTGACTTTTCATGTATGATATGCGCCCTTTTCGTTGCCCGACTGTCCGAGAGCATCCCATGCAGCTTTCTTCGCTCACTGCGGTTTCCCCTGTTGATGGCCGCTACGCCGGCAAAACCCAGGCCTTGCGCCCTATTTTCAGCGAATACGGCCTGATCCGTTTCCGTGTGATGGTTGAAGTTCGCTGGCTCCAGCGTCTGGCGGCCCACCCGCAGATTACCGAAGTCCCGGCGTTCTCTGCGCAAGCCAACGCCATCCTCGACACCCTGGCTGAAGACTTCTCGGTTGAGCACGCCGAGCGCGTGAAAGAGATCGAGCGCACCACCAACCACGACGTCAAAGCCGTTGAGTATCTGCTCAAGGAGCAGGCTGCCAAGCTGCCGGAGCTGGACAAGGTCAGCGAGTTCATCCACTTTGCCTGCACCAGCGAGGACATCAACAACCTGTCTCACGCCCTGATGCTGCGTGAAGGCCGTGACACTGTGATGCTGCCGCTGATGCGCCAGATTGCCGATGCTATCCGTGAACTGGCGATCCGCTTCGCCGACGTGCCGATGCTCTCGCGTACCCACGGTCAGCCAGCGTCCCCGACCACGCTGGGCAAGGAATTGGCCAACGTGGTTTACCGTCTGGAACGCCAGATCAACCAGATCGCCGCAGTGCCCTTGCTGGGCAAGATCAACGGTGCGGTCGGCAACTACAATGCCCACCTCTCCGCCTATGCCGATATCGACTGGGAAGCCAACGCACGCGCGTTCATCGAAGACGAGCTGGGGCTGGGCTTCAACCCGTACACCACGCAAATCGAACCGCATGACTACATCGCCGAGCTGTTTGATGCGATTGCGCGTTTCAACACTATCCTGATCGACTTCGACCGCGATATCTGGGGCTATATATCCCTGGGCTACTTCAAGCAGCGCACCATTGCTGGCGAAATCGGCTCGTCGACCATGCCACACAAGGTCAACCCGATCGACTTCGAAAACTCCGAAGGCAATCTGGGCATCGCCAACGCGCTGTTCCAGCATCTGGCGAGCAAACTGCCTGTCTCTCGCTGGCAGCGCGACCTGACTGACTCCACCGTACTGCGCAACCTGGGCGTCGGTTTTGCCCACAGCGTTATTGCTTACGAAGCCAGCCTCAAGGGCATCAGCAAGCTGGAACTGAACGAGCAGCGCATTGCTGCCGATCTGGACGCGTGCTGGGAAGTTCTGGCAGAGCCGATTCAGACCGTCATGCGTCGTTACAACATCGAAAACCCGTACGAAAAACTGAAAGAACTGACACGCGGCAAGGGCATCGGCCCGGAAGCGCTACAGACTTTCATCGACGGTCTGGACATGCCTGCCGAAGCAAAGGCCGAGCTGAAGAAGCTCACGCCAGCCAACTACATCGGTAACGCAGCGGCTCAGGCCAAGCGCATCTGACACGCAAAAAAATTGCACACGCCCGGCTGTGCCGGGCGTTTTCATTTCAAGGGCTTACACATGAATCCTGATATTCCTCTGCAACTTCTGGGCGGCATCAGTGCACGCGTTTTTCTGCGTGACTACTGGCAGAAAAAACCACTGCTGATCCGCCAGGCTCTGCCGGACTTTCAAAGCCCGATCGATGCGGACGAGCTGGCTGGCCTTGCTCTAGAGGAAGAAGTCGAGTCCCGCCTGGTCCTCGAACACGGCGAGCGTCCCTGGGAGCTGCGTCGCGGCCCCTTTGCGGAGGATGAATTCAGCAAGCTGCCCGAACGCGACTGGACGCTGCTGGTGCAGGCCGTGGACCAGTTCGTTCCGGAAGTCAGTGAACTGCTGGAAAACTTCCGCTTCCTGCCAAGCTGGCGCATTGACGATGTAATGATCAGCTACGCCGCCCCAGGTGGCAGCGTCGGCCCGCATTTCGATAACTATGACGTGTTCCTGCTTCAGGGCCACGGCAAGCGTCATTGGCAGATCGGCCAAATGTGCGATGCAGAAAGCCCGATGCTGCAGCATGCCGACCTGCGCATCCTTGCCGAATTCGAAAAAACCGAAGAGTGGACGCTGGAACCGGGCGACATGCTTTACCTGCCGCCACGTCTGGCTCACTGCGGCGTTGCCGTCGACGACTGCCTGACCTACTCGGTCGGTTTCCGCGCGCCAAGCGCTGCCGAGGTCCTGACTCTTTTCACCGATTTCCTCAGCCAGTTCATCCCGGATGAAGAGCGCTATACCGACGCTGACGCGCAACCGGTCAGCGATCCGCATCAGATCCAGCACGATGCGCTGGACCGACTCAAAGCGCTGCTGACCGAGCACATGAGTGACGAGCGTCTGCTGCTGACCTGGTTCGGCCAGTTCATGACCGAACCGCGCTACCCTGAACTGGTGACCGGCCCGGAACTGGAGGAAGACGACTTGCTCGACAGCCTCGAACAGGGCGCGGTGCTGATTCGCAACCCGAGTGCAAGACTGGCCTGGTCTGAAGTCGACGACGATCTGCTACTGTTTGCCAGTGGTCAGAGCCGCCTGTTGCCGGGCAGTCTGCGCGAATTGCTTAAACTGATCTGTGCTGCCGACGCATTGCACAGTGAAAACCTCGGCCAATGGTTAGCCGATGACGATGGACGCAATCTGCTTTGCGAACTCGTAAAACAAGGAAGTCTGGGATTTGCCGATGAATAAAGTCACCGTAGCTGTCGCACAATGGCAGAAAAACAACGCCGACATCCGGCGCATACGCGATTCGGTATTCATCGCCGAGCAATCGGTGCCACCGGAGCTGGAGTGGGACGCTGAAGATGCGACTGCCGTGCATTTTCTCGCCTATGAAGGGGAATACGCAGTAGGCACCGCTCGCCTGCTGCCCGACGGTGAAATCGGTCGGCTGTCGGTTCTCAAGGACTGGCGCGGCATGAAAGTCGGTGAAGCGTTGCTCGGTGCGGTGATCCAGGAGGCCGAACAACGCGGACTGGAGCCACTGAAGCTCAGCGCTCAAGTGCAGGCCGTCGAGTTTTACCAGCGCTTCGGGTTTGCCGTGGTCAGTGACGAGTTTCTCGAAGCCGGTTTACCGCACGTCGAGATGCGCCGCGAGACACCTGAAGCCTGATTATGTAGGCGCGTTTCAAAGCACTACATGATGATCACCCTGCCCTTTTTCGCTAGACACTTTTCAGGTCGAGACGAAAAATGCCAGGGCGTTTTTGTGTCGCCCCATTCAGCTTGCCCGGCTATAGCCGATACACTGGCAAACTCATGCTTTACGCGCTTATCGCGGAGAATGATCATGTCAGTCCGTAACCTGCTTAACGTGGTAATCACCTCAGTGCTGATCGCATTCAGCACTCAGGCCCTTTCAGCGACCGAAGTCGTTCCGCTCAATTACCGCACCAGTGCCGATCTACTACCCGTAGCTAAATCCTTTCTAGGCACCGAAGGCTCCGTCAGCGCTTATGGCAATCAACTGATTGTCAATGCAGAGCCGCGCAAGATTGAAGAACTTCGCACGCTTATCGCACAACTCGACACCGCACCGAAACGCCTGTTGATTAGCGTCGACACCAGCAATAACGCAACGCGCAACAGCAGTGGCTCACGCGTCATAGAATACGGCACCGCCAGCCGTGAGGGCGGCGTTCAGCAAGTGCAGACCAGCGAAGGTACGCCAGCACTTATCCAGATCGGCCAGAGCGTTCCGCTGACCTCCTCGTCCACGGATTCCTATGGCTACTCCCAAAGCAATACTGAATATCGCAATGTAACCCAGGGCTTTTACGTCACTGCCAGTGTGACCGGCGATACCGTTCACCTGAGCATTAGCACCAACCATGACCGCATGAGTCAGGAGCGCGCTGATGCCATAAAAGTGCAAAGTACCGATAGCCAGGTCAGCGGCCGGCTCGGAGAATGGATCACGCTGGCGAGCAATAGCGATCAATCGGTTGCCGATCAGCGTGGCCTTGCACAACGCTACTCCACCCAGGGTCGTGAAGACATGATTTTGCGCGTAAAGGTCGAAACCCTCGAGTAGCCTGCGCTGGCGCGAAACCCAGCACCTACGGGCCTTTTAGTGACTCACCAGTCTAACTACGCAATTATGTAGTGAGATTAAAGAAGCACTACAAATTGTTTGACGACCCCGATACCCCGAGGCATGATTGCCTCGCTCCCGCTGATCGGAGGCTGCGCAAAAAGCCTTTGACTGTCGCTCTCCGAGCAGCGAGCAGCCATCTACAGTGCCTTCGATAAACGAGGCGTTTTGGCGGAGCAGGACTTCTAATCAAGACCTACTTCTCGGGGTTTACAAAATGGCACTGACACGCGAACAACAAATAGCCGCTCTCGAAAAAGACTGGGCCGAAAATCCGCGCTGGAAAAACGTGATCCGTACTTACTCCGCAGCCGATGTGGTCCGCTTGCGTGGCTCGGTTCAACCCGAACACACCTTTGCACGGCTGGGCGCTGACAAACTGTGGAACCTGGTGACCCAAGGCGCCAGGCCGTCTTTCCGGCCAGACAAGGACTTCGTCAACTGCATGGGCGCTCTGACCGGCGGTCAGGCCGTGCAGCAGGTCAAGGCCGGTATTCAGGCCATCTACCTTTCCGGCTGGCAGGTTGCTGCCGACAACAACTCTGCCGAATCGATGTACCCGGATCAGTCGCTGTACCCGGTCGACTCGGTGCCAACCGTGGTCAAGCGCATCAACAATTCGTTCCGCCGCGCCGATCAAATCCAGTGGAAAGCTGGCAAGGCTCCGGGTGACGAAGGTTATATCGATTATTTCGCGCCAATAGTAGCCGACGCAGAGGCCGGATTCGGCGGCGTGCTCAATGCGTACGAGCTGATGAAAAGCATGATCGAGGCGGGGGCCGCCGGGGTGCATTTTGAAGATCAGTTGGCATCGGTGAAGAAATGCGGCCACATGGGCGGCAAAGTACTTGTCCCGACTCAGGAAGCGGTCCAGAAACTGGTTGCTGCGCGCCTGGCCGCCGATGTGGCCGGTGTGCCGACGATCATTCTGGCCCGCACCGACGCCAACGCTGCCGACTTGCTGACTTCCGATTGCGACCCCTATGACAAGCCGTTCGTGACAGGCGAACGGACTCATGAGGGCTTCTACAAAGTACGTGCCGGTCTGGATCAGGCAATCTCCCGCGGCCTCGCCTACGCGCCTTATGCCGACCTGATCTGGTGTGAAACCGCCAAGCCGGATCTGGACGAGGCACGCCGCTTCGCCGAAGCAATCAAGAAGGAGTACCCGGACCAGTTGCTTTCCTACAACTGCTCGCCGTCCTTCAACTGGAAGAAAAACCTCGACGACGCAACCATCGCCAAGTTTCAGCGCGAGCTTTCGGCCATGGGCTACAAGCACCAGTTGATCACCCTGGCGGGCATTCACAACATGTGGCACAGCATGTTCAACCTGGCGCACGACTACGCCCGCAACGACATGACTGCCTACGTGAAGCTACAGGAACAGGAATTCGCCGATGCTGCCAAGGGCTATACCTTCGTGGCCCACCAGCAGGAAGTGGGCACGGGGTATTTCGATGACATGACCACCGTGATTCAGGGCGGCGTATCGTCGGTAACCGCACTGACCGGCTCGACGGAAGAAGAGCAATTCCACTGAGACACCGCGCAACGCGTTGAAAACACAGACCGTCCGTAAGGGCGGTCTGTGTTTTGTGTCAGATAGTGCCTGTATTGATTTCGGACAATGTGCAGCTCACGAACAGATGCTACAAAAACCGCACTTTATAAGCGGTGTCCTTCATAACTATGCTCCGACTATCCTTTGGGGAACTATGCAGGCCCATTTAAATGATATTAATTATCATTCAAATTGCCTTTCGTTCCTTTTCGTCACCGAGAAACATAATTAGCCAAAACCTTGCTGACGCCCGGCTGGCATGCCTTACAGCCCTGATAAAGGACGGCGGGCGATTAATTTCGTAAATAAATTTCATGTAGAAAATTTACTTGCCAACTGTTTGCACATAAAATCAATCCGTTGACCGCACTGCGACATTTCGTCACTGCCTCGACTCTTTATCAAGCACAGAGACCTTTGCTCTCTAACAAGGACTGCCAGCATGCCCGAATCGACAGGTCTGATTGCCCACAACTGGGGCTTCGCCATTTTCCTTTTGGGTGTTGTCGGCCTCTGCGCCTTCATGCTCGGCCTGTCCAGCCTGCTCGGAAGCAAGGCCTGGGGCCGCAGCAAGAACGAACCTTTCGAATCCGGCATGCTGCCTACCGGCAGTGCGCGTCTGCGGCTCTCCGCAAAATTCTATCTGGTCGCGATGCTCTTCGTGATCTTTGACATTGAAGCCCTTTTTCTCTTTGCCTGGTCTGTGTCCGTCCGCGAAAGCGGCTGGACCGGATTCGTCGAAGCTCTCGTTTTCATAGCAATTCTGTTGGCAGGTCTTGTCTACCTATGGCGGGTTGGTGCTCTTGACTGGGCTCCTGAAGGTCGCCGTAATCGGCAAGCGAAGCTGAAACAATGAGGCTTTGGCGATGCAATATAATCTCACCAGGATCGACCCGGACGCTCCTAACGAGCAGTACCCCATCGGCAAACGGGAAACCGTTTCCGATCCGTTAGAAGATCAAGTCCACAAAAACATCTACATGGGCAAGCTGGAAGACGTGCTGAATGGTGCGGTCAACTGGGGACGTAAAAACTCCCTGTGGCCCTACAACTTCGGCCTGTCGTGCTGCTATGTGGAAATGACCACCGCCTTCACGGCCCCTCACGATATCGCGCGTTTCGGTGCGGAAGTCATCCGGGCGTCGCCACGGCAGGCGGATTTCATGGTCATTGCCGGTACCTGCTTCATCAAGATGGCACCGATCATCCAGCGTCTCTACGAGCAAATGCTCGAACCCAAGTGGGTCATCTCCATGGGTTCATGTGCCAACTCCGGTGGAATGTACGACATCTACTCAGTGGTCCAGGGGGTGGACAAATTCCTTCCCGTGGATGTCTACGTGCCCGGCTGCCCGCCCCGCCCCGAAGCATTTCTGCAAGGCTTGATGCTGCTGCAGGAATCCATCGGCAAGGAGCGTCGCCCTCTTTCCTGGGTCGTTGGCGATCAAGGCGTATACCGCGCCGAGATGCCGTCGCAAAAGGAACAGCGCCGCGAACAGCGTATTCAGGTGACCAACCTACGCAGCCCCGACGAAGTCTGATCCAGCCCGTTCTTCTTATAAAAAAGACAGGAACCGGGGTTGATTCTGTACGTTGACCGAAGTGATTGAGACCTATGACTGCAGACAACGCTCTGTACATCCCGCCTTACAAGGCTGACGACCAAGACGTCGTCGTTGAACTGAACACCCATTTTGGCGCCGAGGCGTTCACTGCCCAGCCAACCCGCACCGGCATGCCGGTGCTGTGGGTCGAGCGCGCCCGGCTGTTTGAAATTCTGACGTTCCTGCGCAACGTTCCCAAACCCTACTCCATGCTCTATGACCTGCATGGCGTGGACGAGCGTCTGCGTACCAACCGTCGCGGCCTGCCCGGTGCAGACTTCACCGTGTTCTATCACTTGCTGTCGATCGAGCGAAACAGCGACGTGATGATCAAGGTAGCGCTGTCTGAAAGCGACCTGAGTGTGCCAACCATCACCAGTATCTGGCCAAATGCCAACTGGTATGAGCGCGAAGTCTGGGACATGTTCGGAATCGACTTTCCGGGACACCCGCATCTAAGCCGCATCATGATGCCGCCAACCTGGGAAGGTCACCCGCTGCGCAAGGACTTCCCTGCCCGCGCGACGGAGCTTGACCCCTACAGCCTGACACTCGCCAAACAGCAACTGGAAGAGGAAGCCGCACGTTTCCGTCCGGAAGACTGGGGCATGAAACGTTCTGGCGCAAACGAGGACTACATGTTCCTCAACCTCGGGCCGAACCACCCTTCCGCTCACGGTGCATTCCGTATCATTCTGCAGCTGGATGGCGAAGAAATCGTCGACTGCGTTCCGGACATCGGCTACCACCACCGTGGTGCAGAGAAGATGGCCGAGCGTCAGTCCTGGCACAGCTTCATCCCGTACACCGACCGCATCGATTATCTCGGCGGGGTGATGAACAACCTGCCTTACGTACTCTCGGTCGAAAAACTGGCAGGCATCAAGGTGCCGGAAAAGGTCGACGTCATCCGCATCATGATGGCCGAGTTCTTCCGTATCACCAGCCATCTGCTGTTCCTGGGTACCTACATCCAGGACGTGGGTGCCATGACGCCGGTGTTCTTTACGTTCACCGACCGCCAGAAAGCCTACACCGTGATCGAAGCCATTACCGGTTTCCGTCTGCATCCGGCCTGGTATCGCATCGGCGGGGTTGCCCACGACCTGCCTCGTGGCTGGGAGAAACTGGTCAAGGACTTCGTCGACTGGCTGCCCAAGCGCCTCGACGAATACACCAAGGCTGCCCTGCAGAACAGTATCCTCAAGGGTCGTACCGTGGGCGTTGCCGCGTACAACACCAAAGAGGCCCTGGAATGGGGCGTCACCGGTGCAGGCCTGCGCTCCACCGGCTGCGATTTCGACTTGCGCAAGGCACGCCCTTACTCCGGCTACGAGAACTTCGAGTTTGAAGTACCGCTGGCCGCGAACGGCGACGCTTACGACCGCTGCATGGTCCGCGTAGAAGAGATGCGCCAGAGCATCAAGATCATCGATCAGTGTATGCGCAACATGCCGGAAGGCCCGTACAAGGCGGATCATCCGCTGACCACGCCGCCACCGAAAGAGCGCACCCTGCAGCACATCGAAACCCTGATCACGCACTTCCTGCAGGTTTCGTGGGGCCCGGTCATGCCGGCCAACGAGTCCTTCCAGATGATCGAAGCGACCAAGGGTATCAACAGCTATTACCTGACGAGCGACGGCGGCACCATGAGCTACCGTACCCGGATCCGCACCCCGAGTTACCCGCACCTGCAGCAGATCCCTTCGGTGATCAAAGGCAGCATGGTCGCGGACTTGATCGCGTACCTGGGTAGTATCGATTTCGTTATGGCCGACGTGGACCGCTAAGCATGAATAGCCCGCTAATCCAGACTGACCGTTTCGCCCTGAGCGAAACCGAGCGCTCGGCCATCGAGCACGAGATGCATCACTACGAAGACCCGCGTGCGGCGTCCATCGAGGCCCTGAAGATCGTTCAGAAAGAGCGTGGCTGGGTGCCCGATGGTGCCATCTACGCAATCGGCGATTTGCTCGGCATCCCCGCCAGCGACGTCGAAGGTGTTGCAACCTTTTACAGCCAGATCTTCCGCCAGCCGGTCGGACGTCACATCATTCGTGTCTGCAACAGCATGGTGTGCTTCATCGGCGGCCATGAAAACGTGGTAGACGAGATCAAGAGTTCACTGGGTATCGGCCTGGGTCAGACCACCGCTGACGGTCGCTTCACCTTGCTGCCGGTCTGCTGCCTCGGCAACTGCGACAAGGCACCGGCCGTGATGGTCGACGACGACACTTTCGGCGATGTACAGCCTGCTGGCGTTGCCAAGATGCTGGAGGGTTACCTATGACCATCACTTCCTTCGGCCCTGCCAACCGCATTGCGCGCACGGCAGAAACCCACCCGCTGACCTGGCGTCTGCGTGACGACGGCGAGCCGGTCTGGCTCGACGAGTATCAGGCCAAAGACGGTTATGCAGCAGCGCGCAAGGCGCTGACGCAACAGTCGCCTGACGATATCGTCCAGTCGGTCAAGGACTCGGGCCTCAAGGGCCGCGGCGGTGCGGGCTTCCCTACCGGCGTTAAATGGGGCCTGATGCCCAAAGACGAATCCATGAACATCCGCTATTTGCTGTGCAATGCGGATGAGATGGAACCCAATACCTGGAAAGACCGCATGCTGATGGAGCAACTGCCCCATCTGCTGGTCGAGGGCATGCTGATCAGTGCGCGTGCGCTGAAAGCCTATCGTGGCTATATCTTCCTGCGTGGCGAATACGTAACGGCCGCCAAGCACTTGAACCGCGCCGTGGCCGAAGCGAAGGCTGCCGGCCTGCTGGGCAAGAACATCCTCGGCACCGGCTTCGACTTTGAACTGTTCGTACACACCGGAGCCGGCCGTTACATCTGCGGTGAAGAAACCGCGCTGATCAACTCGCTGGAAGGCCGCCGCGCCAACCCGCGCTCCAAGCCGCCCTTCCCTGCTGCCGTAGGCGTCTGGGGCAAGCCGACCTGTGTAAACAACGTCGAAACCCTGTGCAACGTGCCCGCCATCGTCAACAACGGCAACGACTGGTACAAGTCGCTGGCCCGCGAAGGCAGTGAAGACCACGGCACCAAGCTGATGGGCTTCTCCGGCAAGGTTAAAAACCCGGGTTTGTGGGAGCTGCCATTTGGCGTACAGGCTCGCGAACTGTTCGAAGACTACGCCGGTGGCATGCGCGATGGCTTCAAGCTCAAATGCTGGCAACCCGGCGGCGCCGGTACGGGTTTCCTGCTGCCAGAGCATCTGGACGCCCAGATGTACGCAGGCGGTATTGCCAAGGTCGGTACCCGGATGGGCACCGGTCTGGCGATGGCCGTCGACGATTCGGTCAACATGGTTTCACTGCTGCGCAACATGGAAGAGTTCTTCGCTCAGGAGTCCTGCGGCTTCTGCACCCCATGCCGCGACGGTTTGCCATGGAGCGTAAAAATGCTTCGCGCCATCGAGAAGGGTCAGGGGCAGCCGGGGGATATCGAAACCCTGCTGGGTCTGGTCAATTTCCTCGGCCCAGGCAAGACCTTCTGCGCCCATGCACCGGGCGCTGTGGAACCGCTGGGCAGTGCGATCAAGTATTTCCGTTCGGAGTTCGAAGCCGGTATTGCGCCAGCCAGCGCAACCACGCTCGTTCCGGGCAACAGTCCGACCGTGGTCGGCGCATAACAAGACACAACGGTCGGCGGCTGTTCGGGCTGCCGTCCTCGTACCTGCTGACGCCCCTTGGGCTGAACGATACGGGTACTACCGAGATTCCATTAGCCACGCCCGCTGACAACGGGCCAACGAAGACCTTTGAACCATGGCTACTATTCACGTAGACGGCAAAGCGCTCGAAGTCGATGGTGCAGACAACCTGTTACAGGCATGTCTGTCGCTGGGCCTCGATATCCCTTATTTCTGCTGGCACCCCGCCCTTGGCAGCGTTGGCGCCTGTCGCCAGTGCGCGGTCAAGCAGTACACCGACGAGAACGACACCCGTGGTCGTATCGTCATGTCCTGCATGACGCCAGCCACCGACAACACCTGGATCTCCATCGAAGATGAAGAGTCCAAGGCCTTCCGGGCCAGTGTCGTCGAATGGCTGATGACCAACCACCCGCATGACTGCCCAGTCTGCGAAGAAGGCGGTCACTGCCACCTGCAGGACATGACAGTGATGACCGGCCACAACGAGCGCCGTTATCGCTTCACCAAGCGTACTCACCAGAATCAGGAGCTGGGGCCGTTCATCGCGCATGAGATGAACCGCTGCATCGCCTGTTATCGGTGCGTACGCTTCTATAAAGACTACGCAGGCGGCACTGACCTGGGCGTTTACGGCGCTCACGACAATGTTTACTTCGGTCGCGTTGAAGACGGCACGCTGGAAAGCGAGTTCTCCGGCAACCTCACCGAGGTCTGTCCGACCGGTGTGTTCACCGACAAGACCCACTCCGAGCGCTACAACCGCAAGTGGGACATGCAGTTCTCGCCAAGCATCTGCCACGGTTGCTCCAGCGGCTGCAACATCAGCCCAGGTGAGCGTTACGGTGAATTGCGCCGTATCGAAAACCGCTACAACGGCTCGGTCAACCAGTACTTTCTCTGCGACCGAGGCCGTTTCGGCTACGGCTACGTCAACCGCACAGACCGTCCACGTCAGCCACTGCTCGCTGAAGGCCAGGTCAAACTGAGCCTTGACGAAGCACTGGACAAGGCAGCGGATCTGTTGCGCGGCCGCAACATCGTCGGTATCGGCTCTCCTCGCGCCAGCCTCGAAAGCAACTACGCACTGCGTGAACTGGTCGGAGCCGAGCATTTCTACAGCGGTATCGAAGCCGGTGAGCTGGAGCGTATCAGGCTGATCCTCAAGGTCCTGAACGACAGCCCGCTGCCGATCCCGACCCTGCGCGACATCGAAGATCACGATGCCATCTTCGTCCTCGGCGAGGACCTGACCCAGACGGCGGCACGTATGGCCCTGGGCTTGCGCCAAGCCGTCAAAGGCAAGGCTGAAGACATGGCTGCGGCGATGAAAGTCCAGCCGTGGCTCGACGCGGCCGTGAAGAACATCGGTCAGCACGAGCTCAATCCGCTGTTCATCGCCAGCCTCGCCGAAACCCGTCTCGACGATGTTGCAGAAGAATGCGTACATGCAGCGCCCGATGATCTGGCGCGTATCGGTTTTGCCGTGGCTCATGCCCTGGACGCCAGCGCACCTGCCGTAGAAGGTCTGGACAGCGAGGCGCTGGAACTGGCGCAACGTATTGCCGATGCCCTGCTCGCGGCCAAACGTCCGCTGATCATTTCCGGCAGCTCGCTGGGTTCGACAGCGCTGATCGAGGCGGCGGCAAACATTGCCAAGGCCTTGAAGCTGCGTGACAAGCAAGGCTCCATCAGCCTGATCGTGCCGGAAGCCAACAGCATGGGTCTGGCGATGTTTGGTGGCGATTCTGTCGATGCCGCCCTGCAAGCAGTGATTTCCGGTCAGGCCGACGCCATCGTGGTACTGGAAAACGATCTGTATCGCCGTGTAGACGCCAAAATCGTCGACGCTGCGCTGAGCGCTGCGAAAGTCGTGATCGTCGCCGACCACCAGAAAACCCCGACCAGTGATCGTGCGCATCTGGTCCTGCCAGCTGCCAGCTTCGCGGAAGGCGACGGCACGCTGGTCAGCCAGGAAGGCCGCGCCCAGCGCTTCTTCCAGGTGTTCGATCCGACCTACCTGGATGCCAGCATTCTGGTTCACGAGGGCTGGCGCTGGCTGCACGCCCTGCGCGCCACTTTGTTGAACAAGCCGGTCGACTGGACGCAACTCGATCACGTCACCGAAGCCTGCGCCAGCAGCACCCCGCAACTGGCGGGTATCGTCAACGCTGCGCCGTCTGCCTCGTTCCGCATCAAGGGCCTTAAACTGGCTCGTGAACCACTGCGCTACAGTGGCCGCACGGCGATGCGCGCCAACATCAGCGTGCATGAGCCTCGCACCTCGCAGGACAACGACACGGCTTTCTCCTTCTCAATGGAAGGTTATTCAGGTTCCGCCGAACCTCGTCAGCAAGTGCCGTTCGCCTGGTCTCCGGGCTGGAACTCACCGCAGGCCTGGAACAAGTTCCAGGACGAAGTCGGCGGTCACTTGCGTGCCGGCGACCCTGGCACACGCCTGATCGAAAGCCAGGGCGACGGCCTGTCATGGTTCTCCAGCGTTCCACGCGCGTTCTCTCCTGAGCGCGGCACCTGGAAAGTCGTGCCGTTCTTTCACCTGTTCGGCAGCGATGAAACCTCGTCTCTGGCCGCGCCGGTTCAGGAACGCATCCCGCAGTCCTATGTCGCAGTGGCCAAGTCCGAAGCCGATCGTCTCGGCGTCAACGACGGTGCCCTGCTCTCCTTGAGCATCGGCGGTGAAACGCTGACCTTGCCGTTGCGCATCAGCGAAGAACTGGGCGCAGGCCTTGTGGCATTGCCGGCAGGACTGCCTGGCATTCCGCCAGCACTCTTCGGCAAATCCGTTGACGGTCTGCAGGAGGCAGCGCAATGACCTGGTTTACCCCTGATGTGATCGACGCAATCATTGCAGTGGTCAAGGCCATCGTGGTGTTGCTGGCGGTCGTGGTTTGTGGTGCCCTGCTGAGCTTTATCGAACGTCGTCTGCTGGGCTGGTGGCAGGACCGTTATGGTCCGAACCGCGTAGGCCCGTTCGGCATGTTCCAGATCGCAGCCGACATGCTGAAGATGTTCTTCAAGGAAGACTGGACCCCACCGTTCGCCGACAAGGTGATCTTCACCCTGGCGCCGGTGGTTGCCATGAGCGCCCTGCTGATCGCCTTTGCGGTCATCCCGATCACCCCGACATGGGGCGTGGCGGACCTGAACATCGGTCTGCTGTTCTTCTTCGCCATGGCGGGTCTGTCGGTGTATGCGGTGCTGTTCGCCGGCTGGTCGAGCAATAACAAGTTCGCCCTGCTGGGCAGCCTGCGAGCTTCGGCACAAACCGTATCCTACGAAGTGTTCATGGGCCTCGCGCTGATGGGCATCGTGGTTCAGGTCGGCTCGTTCAACATGCGCGACATCGTTGAATATCAGGCGCAGAACCTGTGGTTCATCATTCCGCAGTTCTTCGGCTTCTGTACGTTCTTCATCGCGGGTGTTGCGGTCACTCACCGCCACCCGTTCGACCAGCCGGAAGCCGAGCAGGAACTGGCTGACGGCTACCACATTGAATATGCCGGCATGAAATGGGGCATGTTCTTCGTGGGCGAATACATCGGGATCATTTTGATCTCGGCGCTGCTGGTCACGCTGTTCTTCGGTGGCTGGCACGGCCCGTTCGACATTCTGCCATCGCTGGCATTCTTCTGGTTCGCCTTGAAAACCGCGTTCTTCATCATGCTGTTCATTCTGCTGCGCGCTTCCATCCCGCGCCCGCGTTATGACCAGGTCATGGATTTCAGCTGGAAGTTCTGTCTGCCGCTGACCCTGATCAATTTGCTGGTGACTGCTGCGATTGTGTTGTTGAACACACCGGCAGGCTCGGTTCAGTGAGGATTTGACCCATGTTCAAATATATTGGTGACATCGTTAAGGGTACAGGTACCCAGTTGCGCAGCCTGGTCATGGTCTTCGGCCACGGCTTCCGCAAACGCGACACCCTGCAATATCCCGAAGAACAGGTATATCTGCCGCCCCGCTACCGTGGCCGCATCGTTCTGACCCGCGACCCTGACGGCGAAGAGCGCTGCGTAGCCTGCAACCTATGTGCAGTGGCATGCCCGGTCGGCTGTATTTCGCTGCAGAAGGCCGAGACAGAGGACGGACGCTGGTACCCGGACTTTTTCCGCATCAACTTCTCGCGCTGCATTTTCTGCGGCCTGTGTGAAGAAGCGTGTCCGACTACCGCAATCCAGCTTACACCGGACTTCGAGATGGCCGACTTCAAGCGTCAGGATCTGGTGTACGAGAAGGAAGATCTGCTGATCTCCGGTCCCGGCAAGAACCCTGACTACAACTTCTATCGCGTTGCCGGTATGGCCATCGGCGGCAAGCCCAAGGGCTCCGCACAGAATGAAGCCGAGCCGATCAACGTCAAGAGCTTGCTGCCTTAAGGAAGTAAAGATGGAATTCGCTTTCTACTTCGCATCCGGTATCGCTGTTGTGTCCACCCTGCGGGTGATCACCAACACGAATCCGGTGCATGCCCTGCTCTACCTGATCATCTCGCTGATCGCTGTGGCCATGACTTTTTTCAGCCTCGGTGCGCCGTTTGCCGGTGTGTTGGAAGTCATTGCCTATGCGGGCGCGATCATGGTCCTGTTCGTGTTTGTGGTGATGATGCTGAACCTCGGCCCAGCCTCGGTTCAGCAAGAGCGTGCATGGCTCAAACCCGGCATCTGGATTGGTCCGGTGATTCTCGGCACGCTGTTGCTGGCCGAGTTACTGTACGTACTGTTCGCCAATCCAACCGGCGCTGCAATCGGTCACACCACAGTCGACGCCAAGGCGGTCGGCATCAGCCTGTTCGGGCCTTATCTGCTGGTGGTGGAACTCGCCTCGATGCTGCTGCTTGCTGCAGCCGTCACGGCATTCCATCTGGGCCGCAACGAGGCCAAGGAGCCAAGCCAATGAATGCTATCCCTCTTGAGCACGGTCTGGCGGTCGCCGGGGTCCTGTTCTGCCTGGGTCTGGTCGGCCTGATGGTACGCCGTAACATTCTCTTCGTTTTGATGAGTCTGGAAATCATGATGAACGCCTCTGCACTGGCGTTCGTAGTTGCCGGCAGTCGTTGGGCGCAACCGGATGGGCAGGTCATGTTCATCCTGGTGATCAGCCTTGCGGCAGCCGAGGCCAGTATCGGCCTGGCGATCCTTATGCAACTGTATCGCCGCTTCCACACTCTCGATATCGATGCTGCCAGCGAGATGCGCGGATGAATCTTCTCTTTCTGACTTTCGTATTCCCCCTTATCGGCTTTCTGTTGCTGTCGTTCTCTCGCGGACGCATCTCGGAAAACCTCGCGGCGCTGATTGGCGTCGGCTCTATCGGCCTGTCAGCCATTGTCACGGCCTGGGTCATCTGGCAGTTCAACGTTGCACCACCGGAAGGTGGTCACTACACCCAGGTGCTGTGGCGCTGGATGGACGTTGATGGCTTCCAACCCAACTTCGCGCTGTATCTGGACGGTCTGTCCGTCACGATGCTGGGCGTAGTGGTTGGCGTCGGTTTCCTGATTCACCTGTTTGCGTCCTGGTACATGCGCGGTGAAGCGGGCTACTCGCGCTTCTTCTCCTACACCAACCTGTTCATTGCCAGCATGTTGTTCCTTGTTCTGGGCGACAACCTGCTGTTCCTCTACTTCGGTTGGGAAGGTGTGGGCCTGTGCAGCTACCTGTTGATCGGTTTCTATTACAGCAACCGTAACAACGGCAACGCAGCACTCAAGGCATTTATCGTTACGCGTATCGGCGACGTGTTCATGGCCATCGGCCTGTTCATCCTGTTTCAGCAATTGGGTACGCTCAATGTGCAGGAGTTGCTGGTCAAGGCACCGGAGCACTTCAAAGTCGGCGATTTCTGGATCGTGCTGGCAACGTTGATGCTGCTGGGCGGTGCTGTCGGTAAATCGGCACAACTGCCACTGCAAACCTGGCTGGCAGATGCGATGGCCGGTCCTACACCGGTTTCGGCACTGATCCACGCAGCAACCATGGTTACCGCGGGCGTCTACCTGATCGCGCGGACTCACGGCCTGTTCGCACTGGCACCGGACATACTGCATCTGGTCGGCATTGTCGGCGGCGTCACGCTGGTTCTGGCGGGTTTCGCCGCACTGGTACAGACCGACATCAAGCGTATCCTCGCCTACTCGACCATGAGCCAGATCGGTTACATGTTCCTGGCATTGGGCGTAGGCGCATGGGAAGGCGCGATTTTCCACCTGATGACACACGCCTTCTTCAAGGCGCTGCTTTTCCTTGCTTCCGGTGCGGTGATCGTTGCCTGCCACCACGAGCAGAACATCTTCAAGATGGGCGGCCTGTGGAAGAAATTGCCATTGGCCTACGCCAGCTTCATCGTCGGCGGTGCCGCACTGGCTGCCCTGCCGCTGTTGACAGCAGGCTTCTACTCCAAGGACGAAATTCTCTGGGAAGCGTTCGCCAGCGGTAACAATGGCCTGTTGTATGCCGGTCTGGTGGGCGCGTTCATGACGTCGCTGTACACCTTCCGTCTGATCTTCATCGCGTTCCACGGTGAAGCCAAGACCGAAGCACACGCAGGTCACGGTATTGCTCACTGGTTGCCGCTGTCGGTACTGATCGTGCTATCGACGTTCATTGGCGCGCTGATCACCCCGCCACTGGCAGGTGTTCTACCGCAGAGCGTCGGCCATGCCGGTGGCGAAGCCAAACACAGTCTGGAAATCGCCTCTGGCGCCATCGCCCTGGCCGGTATACTGCTGGCAGCGCTGCTGTTTCTCGGCAAGCGCCGCCTGGCGACGGCTATCGCCAACAGCGCTCCTGGCCGTTTCCTCTCGGCCTGGTGGTTCGCGGCATGGGGCTTCGACTGGATCTACGACAAGCTGTTCGTCAAGCCGTATCTGACAATCAGCCATGTACTGCGTAGTGATCCGTTCGACCGCACCATCGGCTTGATCCCACGTCTGGTCAAAGGCGGTCATGACACCATGAGCCGCACCGAGACCGGCCAGTTGCGTTGGTATGCTGCCTCGATCGCCGTGGGTGCCGTTCTGGTACTCGGTGCCGTCGTTCTGGTTGCGATCTGATATGAACCTTGCGAATTTGCGAAAGGAATTGAGCCCGTCATGATTCTGCCCTGGCTAATCCTGATCCCCTTTATCGGCGGCCTGCTGTGCTGGCTGGGTGAGCGCTTCGGCTCTACCCTGCCGCGCTGGATCGCGCTGCTGACAATGACCCTCGAACTGGTTCTCGGCCTCTGGCTGTGGGCTACCGGCAATTTCGGCTATGCGCCGGTGCCTGGCGCCGACCCGACCTGGGCCCTGGAATTTCACCACCCGTGGATCACCCGCTTCGGCATCGACGTGCATCTGGCACTCGATGGCCTGTCTCTGCTGATGATCCTGCTGACCGGCCTGCTCGGCGTGTTGTCGGTACTGTGCTCGTGGAAGGAAATCCAGCGCAAGGTAGGCTTCTTCCACCTGAACCTGATGTGGATTCTGGGCGGTGTGGTCGGCGTGTTCCTGGCCATCGACCTGTTCATGTTCTTCTTCTTCTGGGAAATGATGCTGGTGCCGATGTATTTCCTCATCGCGCTCTGGGGTCACAGCTCTTCGGACGGCAAGAAGACTCGTATCTACGCCGCAACCAAGTTCTTCATCTTCACTCAGGCCAGCGGCCTGATCATGCTGGTGGCGATCCTGGGTCTGGTGCTGGTGCACTTCAATCAGACAGGCGTGATCACCTTTGCCTACGCTGACCTGCTGAAGACCAAACTGGCACCGGGGACCGAATACATCCTGATGCTGGGCTTCTTTATTGCCTTTGCCGTGAAGCTGCCAGTGGTTCCGTTGCACTCCTGGCTGCCGGATGCGCATGCCCAGGCACCGACTGCCGGTTCTGTCGACCTGGCAGGTATCCTGCTGAAGACCGCGGCCTACGGCCTGTTGCGCTTTGCCCTGCCACTGTTCCCCAACGCATCGGCCGAGTTCGCACCGATTGCAATGACGCTGGGCCTGGTCGGTATCTTCTACGGCGCATTCCTGGCGTTTGCCCAGACCGATATCAAGCGCCTGATCGCGTTCTCAAGCGTCTCGCACATGGGCTTTGTACTGATCGGCATCTACTCCGGCAGCCAGCAAGCGCTGCAAGGCGTACTGATCCAGATGATTGCCCACGGCCTGTCGGCTGCGGCACTGTTCATCCTCAGTGGCCAGTTGTACGAGCGCCTGCACACTCGTGACATGCGCGAGATGGGCGGTCTGTGGTCGCGTATCGCCTACATCCCGGCCATCAGCCTGTTCTTTGCTGCCGCCTCTCTGGGTCTGCCGGGCACGGGCAACTTCGTGGGTGAGTTCCTGATTCTGCTGGGCAGCTTCGCCAGTTCGCCATGGATCACTGCAATTGCCACGTCCGGCCTGGTGTTCGGCTCTGTTTACTCGCTGATCATGATCCATCGCGCCTATTTCGGCCCGTCGAAGTCCGACGAGGTTCTGAAGGGCATGGACGGACGTGAAATGATCATGGTGCTGGGCCTTGCCGTGTTGCTGGTCGTGCTCGGGGTTTTCCCGCAGCCGTTCCTCGACACATCGGCAGCGACCATGCACGGCGTGCAGCAATGGCTAGGCACTGCCTTCACTCAACTCGCTTCGGCCCGGTAAGAGCGCTATGGACCTGACGATTCAACACTTTATTGCGCTTGCGCCACTGCTGATCACCAGCCTCACCGTTGTAGTGGTGATGCTGGCAATCGCATGGCGCCGCAATCACTCGCAAACGTTCCTGCTTTCGGTAGCAGGTCTCAACCTGGCCCTGCTGTCGAGCTATCCGGCACTGAAAGTTGCCCCACTGGTCGTGACACCGCTGCTGCATATCGACAACTTTGCCTGCCTGTACATGGCGATCATCCTCGCCTCTACCCTCGCTTGCGTGACCATGGCGCACGCCTATCTGGGTGACGGCAAGGCTGGGTATCCAGGCAACCGTGAAGAGCTTTACCTGCTGATCCTGCTGGCGGCTGCCGGTGGTCTGGTGCTGGTCAGCGCTCAACACCTGGCCGGGCTGTTCATTGGTCTGGAGCTGCTCTCGGTGCCGGTCTACGGGCTGGTGGCGTATGCCTTCTTCAACAAGCGCTCGCTGGAAGGCGGCATCAAGTACATGGTGCTATCGGCCGCAGGTTCAGCGTTCCTGCTGTTCGGCATGGCGCTGCTGTACGCAGAAGCTGGCTCGCTGAGCTTCGAGGGTATTGGCAAAGCCATTGCCGCGACAGGGATGCCAAGCCCGATTGCCAGCCTGGGTCTGGGCATGATGGTCGTCGGCCTGGCCTTCAAGCTGTCGCTGGTGCCTTTCCACCTGTGGACACCGGACGTTTACGAAGGCGCCCCTGCGCCGGTCGCGGCCTTCCTGGCTACCGCCAGCAAGGTGGCGGTATTTGCGGTACTGGTGCGTCTGTTCCAGATTTCACCGGCAGCCAGCAGTGGCGTACTGCATGACGTGGTGGCAGTCATTGCCGTAGCGTCGATTCTGGTCGGCAACCTTCTGGCGCTGACTCAGACCAACCTCAAGCGTCTGCTGGGCTACTCCTCCATCGCCCACTTCGGTTACCTGATGATTGCGCTGGTGGCCAGCAAAGGCATGGCGGTCGAGGCGATTGGTGTCTATCTGGCAACTTACGTCCTGACCTCGTTGGGCAGCTTCGGCGTGATCACCATGATGTCTTCGCCTTACAGCGGACGTGATGCCGACGCGATGTTCGAATACCGCGGTCTGTTCTGGCGTCGCCCTTACCTGACGGCAGTCATGACCCTGATGATGCTGTCGCTGGCAGGTATCCCGCTTACCGCAGGCTTCATCGGCAAGTTCTACATCATTGCCACCGGTGTCGAGTCGCAACTGTGGTGGCTTATCGGAGCACTGGTGATCGGTAGCGCCATTGGCGTGTTCTATTACCTGAGAGTGATGGTCACCATGTATCTGGTCGACAACAAGCTTCCACGCCACGATGCAGCGATCAACTGGGCGCAGCGCACTGGCGGCGTTATGCTGCTGGCCGTCGCGATCCTGACCTTCGTGCTGGGCGTGTACCCGCAACCGCTGCTGGATCTGGTGGTCAATGCCGGTCTGCACGTGGCAGGCTGATCATCTGCAAACAAAAAACCCTGCTATCGAGCAGGGTTTTTTTTGCCTTCGGAAACGGCTGAAATGGTTACCCGTCGACGCTTTTCGCGGCCCGCACAGCGCCTGGCGATATGCCCACCGTTCTTTTGAATGCGCGACTGAAGGCCGCCAATGAACCGTACCCCAGCTGATTGGCAACGGCCTCCACCGAATGCTGCTCGCGGCTCAGGCTGTGCAATGCCAGGCGCATTCTCAGCTCCGTCAGGTACTGCAATGGCGGCTTACCCGTTGCTTCGAGAAAGCGCTGTGCGAACACTGATCGAGAATGCCTGGCCTCACGGGCAAGCGTAGCTACCGTCCAGCGTCTGCCTGGATGCTGGTGCATCATAACGATGGCTCGACTCAGCCGAGGGTCTTGCAAAGCACCGAGCCAGCCCGTGGCATTCCCACAGCCGCCTGCAACCCAGCCACGCACCAGCAGCGCGGCCACGACTTCAGCAAGACGTGCCAGAATGCCTGCGTGCCCAGCCTGTAGCATCAAAGCTTCACGCTCCATTGCCTCGAGCATGGGCCGCAGCTCGGGACACGTCTCCAGCAGAGTGCTGACCTGCATGACATCCGGCATGGCGGCAACAAGCGGCTGCATGCCGCCCAGTTCCAACTCCATGCAACAGCTGAAGATAATCGCCCGATCAACCGCTCCGCCCTCCTCGGCATCAGCCCGATCGTGAACGCCATCGCTGATGCCGGTAGACGGATCAAACAGCTGTACATCGCTTGCAGCCGTGTCTTCGGCCGTCAACACAGCGTGGTGCCCACCGCGCGGAATAAGAACCGCGTCGCCGGTATCGAGCCTGTACAGAACGCTCTCAGCGCTGCGTAGCCAGACCGGCCCACGCCCGACGAAATGAAACTGCGCTCGTCCGATTGCGTTAGTGAAGCCAACACCCAGAGGCGGCACAACTTCCAGCCTGCGGTATTGAACGCCGAAAAGACGCATACCGAGCAGCAGCTTGCTGATGGGGTCATTTGACGGGGCTTGCATGGAGAGAGGCCACTTCGAGTTCAGGACGATCAATCAATTTATCAGGATCTTACGTCATAGACCGTCCTGCGTCATCGACCTACAGTGCGCCCATCACTTCTACCGCGTGGAAATAGCCTCATGAATCACATTCGCTTCGTTCACCTGCTGCGCAATACCTTGCTTGCTGCGCTGCTGACCGGACTATCGTCACTGGCCCTGGCAGTAGACAAACACTACACCGTCACAGCCCCTGACGGCGTCGAACTCGCTGTGCAGGAATCAGGCGATCCGAACGGGCAAGCCCTGATTTTCATTCACGGTTTGCTGGGCAGCCGCCTCAATTGGGAAAAGCAGATCGTTAGTCCGCAGCTGCAGCGTTATCGAATGATTACCTATGACCTGCGCGGTCACGGGCTTTCCGACAAGCCCGCTAATACCGAGGCGTACCGAAACGGGCACCGTTACGCGGACGATCTGGCAGCGGTACTTGAAGCCACGAACAGCAAGCGTCCAGTATTGGTCGGCTGGTCATTGGGGGGCGTGGTCATGTCTAACTACCTCGCCGCCTATGGTGACGCGAAGATCGGCGGCGTTGTGTATGTTGATGGTGTCATTGAGCTTAATGCTGCTCTGATTACAGCCCATCCTCATGTATATGCCGGCCTGAGTTCAGAGGACCTGAAGACACACCTTGATGCAGTACGCACTTTTCTCGGACTGTGCTTCCACACACAGCCAGATGCACCGACTTTCGAACGGCTTTTGTCGAATGCTGCGATGGCATCGTGGACGATGACCCGTGCCACGCCTGCAATGACTGTCGATGTGGCCAAAGGCTTGCCCAAAGCAAAGGTGCCGGTATTGATGCTGTATGGTGCCAAGGATGAGCTGGTCAACGTTCAGCCCAGCATCGCACGCGCCCGGCAACTCAATGCGCGGATTCTATCGAAGGTGTACGAAAACTCAGGTCACGCGCCATTTCTGGAAGAAGCATTGCGCTTCAATACCGATCTGGCAGCCTTCATGGAGTCGGCTGTCATTGCCGCAAGGGGCTCTGAATGAAGTCTGTTCCAGGCCTGTTACATAAATGAATAACCCGCGCATCCCCCTGCCTGATAACGACAGGGGCATTCGCGGGTCTGTATCGGCCACGCGTAACGGTATGTCAGCCTGGCAGCCTGACGGGCTTCTTGGCACCGCTGAACAAACCCCAGCTGGAGATGAACAGTGCGGCCACCAGAGGCCCTATGACAAAGCCGTTCAGACCAAAGACCGACATACCGCCCAGCGTGGAAATCAGGATCAGGTAGTCCGGCATTTTCGTGTCCTTGCCCACCAGGATCGGACGCAGCACGTTATCCACCAGACCGATCACGAAAACACCGAACAACCCCAGCACTACACCTTGCCAGATCATGCCACTGAGCAGGAAGTAGACAGCCACTGGCGCCCAGACAATCCCCGCCCCCACAGCGGGCAACAGCGACAGGAAGGCCATGATCACCGCCCACAGCAACGCACTCGGGATGTCCAGCGCCCAGAAGATAAAACCGCCCAGCGCACCTTGCGTCACCGCGACCACGACGTTGCCCTTGACCGTGGCACGTACCACTCGAGTGAACTTGAGTTGCAGACGACGCTTCTGCTGTTCGCCCAACGGAAAGGCCGTACGTATCTTGCGTACCAACTCCTGCCCATCTCGCAGGAAGAAGTACAGCAGGTACAACATGATGAACACGCTCACCACGAAATCGAAGGTGCCCTGCCCGAAGCTGAACGCTTGAGTGGCCAGATACTGACTGCCCTGCATTGCCCCTTTGGTGATCTTGTCGCGCAATCCTTCAAGATCGCCCATGCCCAGTCGGTCGAGCAGTGCCTGGATTGAATGCGGCAGCAGGTCCTTGAACTCGGCGAGATAACCGGCGATATCCAGTTGCCCGGTCTCGACGTTCTTGTACAGCGTGGTGCCCTCCTGAACCAGCAAGGCGCTGATCACGATCACCGGCAGAATCGCAATCACCAGACAGATGGTCAGGGTGCACAGGGAGGTAAGATTGCGTGACCAGTTGAACTTGATCTGCAACCTGCGCTGCACAGGCGCAAAGATGATCCCCAGAATGACCGCCCAGAATACTGCGCCGTAAAACGGCAGCAGAATCCATATGAAGGCAATGGTGACCAGCACCAATAGCATGATGAGGGTTTTATATTGCAACGTGGTTTCGTTCATGTCCTGTCCATGTCAGTAGACCGCGCCTCGCGCCCGGTCTACAGCTTAGTCAGCACTTGAACGTACGAGTGCCATCTTCTATGAAGGCAATATGACCGCGATGGCAGGCGCAGGCTGTTGCGGACATCAGCGCCCCTGCCACGCAAGCATCAGACACGGAACTGGCCGACCAGACTGTCAAGGCGCGAGCCCAGTTCGGCAAGGCTGCGTGAGGTCTGTGCACTTTGCCGGGTTTCGTCGGCGACGCTTTCGACTGCACCTGCGATCTGATGAACACTGCGATTGATTTCTTCGGCAACTGCCGTTTGCTCTTCGGCTGCGCTGGCAATTTGCGCGTTCATCGAATTGATCGTCGCGATCAACTCACCTATGGTCACCAGCGATGTTCCTGCTTCGTTGGCTTGCGCAGAGGTCCCGTCGCCAGCTTCGCTGGAACGGCGCATTGCCGTAACAGCCTCCTGAGTGCCCTGCTGCAGACGGTCGATCATCCCTTGAATTTCCTGCGTGCTTTGCTGGGTGCGGCTGGCCAGCGCCCGAACCTCGTCGGCAACCACAGCAAAACCACGCCCAGCTTCCCCTGCCCTCGCGGCCTCGATGGCTGCATTGAGTGCAAGCAGGTTTGTTTGTTCGGCGATAGAGCGAATGACGCCCAGTACGCTGACGATCGAAGAAACGTCCTTTTGCAGAACATCCAGTGACGAGCCACTTTTGCGGATGTCGTCTACCAGCGCATGAATCTGTCTGATGCTGCCGTCCACAACGCGCTTGGCGGCGCGCCCTTGCTCGTCGGTCTGCTGAGCAGCCACGGAGGCACCCTGCGCGCTCTTGGCGACCTCTTGAGCCGCAGCCGACATCTGATTGATTGCGGTCGCCACCTGATCTGTTTCGTGGCGCTGACGGTCCATGGCGGTTTCCGAGCGCTGTGCCTGGGATGACACTTCTCCGACCAGTCCATTGAGTTGCCCGGTCATTTCACTGACCTGACGAACCATACCGTGGATCTTGTCGACAAACCGGTTGAACGAACCAGCCAGATCACCAAGCTCGTCATTACTGGTAATGGCCAGACGCCGAGTCAGATCGCCTTCACCCGCCGCGATGTCATCCAGATTGTTTTTCATCAAACCGAGCGGACGTAGCAGAGTGCCGGCCATCAATATCCCGATGACGCCAATGATGACCAGCACCAGGACGGTGATACCCAAAATGCTGTACAGCATTTCCTTCAGGCGCGCTTCGACGTTCTGCCTGACTTCGGCAACTTTAGCGTCAATGCCGTCTATATTGACGGCAGAACCGATGATCAGATCCCACTTCGGCAGATAATCCGTGTAGCCAATCTTGGGCACAGGTTCAGTCTTGCCAGGCAGGGCCGAGGAGTACATCACATAGTGAGTGCCCGCCTTGCCGACCGCCACCAGTTCGCGGTTGATGTAGACCCCGTTCGCATCGCGGGCGTCATTGAAACTCTTGCCCACGCCATCAGGACTGTTGCTACGGAATATCCGGATTACCTGAGAGTCATAGCCAAAGATATAACCATCCTTGCCATAACTGATGGAGGAAAGCAGCTTGATCGCATTAGCGCGCGCAGTTTCATCACCCGGCGCTGCCGCCTCGTAAAGCGGCTTGATGGCCGTCATGGCGATCGCAACGTAGTTCTGCAACGTTGCTTTGGCTTCAGAGAGCAAACGCTCTCGCGTATCACTGACCTCGCGCTCGGCCTGTCGGTGCAGCATGAACACCGTGGTAGCACTGATCACCAGCGCAAATATCAGAACCGGCAGAACTGCCAGCGACAGAACCTTGGCTTTCAAACTGAGACGCATAGGAGTGGCCTTATGGTTATTTTTATGAGTCAGAGATACCTGTCAGGCTATCGGCGGCATCCGACGGACATTAAGACCTGGCGTATTTTTTTGTACGAACACTCTGAGAGTTGCAGGCTGGCAACTTATGGAGCAGTGCGCTCGGGAAGATCAATGCGTACGCGAAGCCCTCCAGCGGGGCTCTCCTGCAACTGCAGCTGGCCGCCCCAGGCCTCAACGATATCGCGCACAATCCCCAGGCCCAGGCCATGACCGGTAATCTGCTCGTCAAGGCGAGCGCCACGGCTGAACACCTCTGCGCGCTGCGCTTCCGGAATACCGGGCCCGTCATCGTCGACCAGCAGGCTGAAGCCCTGAGCCTGACTGAAAATGCTCAGACGCACTTCACTGTCGGCCCACTTGCAGGCGTTATCCAGAAGGTTGCCCAGCAATTCGAGGATATCCTCCCGGTCCCACGGCAGGTGCATGCCTGCTTCGACATCGTTGACCAAATGAAGGTGAGCACCATGAATCATGCCCAACGTGGAAAACAACCCGGGCAGTTCAGCATCACAGTCGAAACGGGCTCCGGGCAGCGCGTCCCCGGAAAGACGGGCCCGATTGAGTTCACGCTCCAGACGCAGACGGATATTTTCCAATTGCTCCTGCAACGTCTTGCGCAGTGCCGGGTTGCCGTCCAGCTGTCCACTGAGGGCCAGGCTGAGCAATACCGCAAGCGGTGTCTTCAAGGCGTGCCCCAGATTGCCCAGTGCATTGCGTGAGCGTTTCAGGCTGTCTTCAGTATGCGCAAGCAGGTGGTTGATCTGAGCCACAAGGGGCTCAAGCTCAAGGGGAACCTGATTGTCTAGTTGCGAACGCTGACCCTGCTGAAGCTGGAAGATCTGTTCGCGAACGGTTTCCAGGGGACGAAGCGCCCTGCGCACAGTGATGCGCTGCAAAACCAGCACCAGGATCAGCGCCGCGAGGCCGAGCCCGAGCCCGATCTGCTGCATGAGACGAAAGCTCGCCCTGACCGGCGTGTAATCCTGGGCGACGGTAATTGAAATCTGCTTGCCGAACTTTCGGTATTCGCTGGTCAGCATCAACAGCGATTGACCGGTCTTGCCGAGCTCAAGGTTAGCGTGCAACCCCACCCCAGGCTGAGGCAGCTCAAAATCCCACAAAGAACGGGAGCGCCAGTGGCCATGCGGCAAGTCCATGCGGAAATAGTGGCCGGACAGCGGACGCTGATAAGCACCCGACAAACGATGTTCATCCAGTTGCAGCCCGGCAGGACCCCGCACCAGCGCCACCAGCAGGTTCTCGCTCTCATTGCGTAAGCCAGACTCCAGATAGCGCTGCAGGCCCACTTCAAACAACCAGAGACTGGTCTGCGCCATCACCAGGCCGACAACGACCATAACGGCGATAAGACCCAGGCTCAGACGCCGTTGTATGGATTTCAACCTCCGGCTCCGCCGTACAGATAGCCTTGGCCACGGCGTGTCTCGACCACTGCGCGGCCTAGTTTGCGCCTCAGGTGATTGACATGGACCTCGATGACATTGGAGTCACGCTCGTTTTCGCCATCGTACAAGTGCTCAGAGAGATGGCTTTTGGAGAGAATCTGTCCAGGGTGGAGCATGAAATAGCGCAGCAGACGAAACTCTGCAGACGTGAGCTGGATATCAACGCCATCCCGGCTGACACTCTGGCGACCTTCATCCAGATTAAGGCCGGCAGACTCCAGGGTTGGCTGGTTGGCAAGCCCGTGCGAACGCCTCAACAGGGCCTGAATACGCAACTGTAGTTCTTCAGGATGAAAAGGTTTGGTCAGGTAATCGTCAGCCCCCGCCTTCAAGCCTTCTATACGCTCTGACCACGAACCTCGTGCCGTCAGAATCAGTACGGGGGTAGCCAGGCCCTTGCCGCGCCATTGCTGGAGAACCTCAAGCCCGGGCATGCCGGGCAAGCCCAGATCCAGAACAATGAGGTCGTAGGGCTCGGTTGCGCCTTGATAAACCGCGTCACGACCGTCAGCCAGCCAGTCGACTGCGTAGCCTTGCCGTCCCAGCGCAGCGAGTAACTCATCCGCGAGAGGAACATGGTCTTCAACCAGTAGCAGGCGCATCAGTCATCATCCTCGTCTTTCAGCAATCGGCTATCGCGCGCATCGAACTTGAGCTCACGGACAACACCCTGCGGGGTCAGCAACTCGAATTCATACACGTACATGTTATTTTTTTCCTCAAGCTCAGCCTCCAGCAGGCGAGCGCCGGGATGAAGACCCAGCGCGCGCTCGATAAACTGTTCGAGAGGCAGTATCACCCCACGCTGCCGCAGACTGAGCGCTTCATCCTGGTTCAGATCTCTGGCATAGACAAAAGAGCAGGTCAGACTCAAACCAAGGATGACACAGAGACGCTTGTCGACATTCATTAGTTATCCTGATGATTCCTGTAGACCTGGCCCGTAGCGGCGTCTATTTCTAGAACCCACTCAATATCGTGCTTGTCACGCAGCTCGACATTGTAAACGTACCTGCCGTATATATTCTTGAACTGTGTATCAAGAATGCTGGCACCAGGGTGCTTGCTGAGGGCGTTAGCATCGAGCTTTTCAGCAGACTGGAGAGTGCCCGCATTACTGAGGCGCAATACCTCCTGCGTATCGACACCACGCGCCTGGATGACACAAGACGTCAGAACACATGTCAGGGCCGTCAGCAGGGTTGTCAGCGTTTTCATTACTGGAGGTGTCCATAGCGGTCGATGCTTCTATGGCGATTACCTTACCCCGTACAACTTAACTCAAACTGAATTAATCTGGCCGAGTGCCATCAATCGCACTTGAAAGAATCGTCACACCCAAGCCCTGCATGGAGTTTCAGGCCATTGCTGTTAAACTCGTCGACTGCATTTATCGCGTCTGCGATCGCCATTTTTCCGGGGCCAATACACAGTGGAAATTTTCAAAGAGTTTACCTTCGAGTCAGCACACCGCCTCCCTCACGTACCAGAGGGGCACAAGTGTGGACGTCTGCACGGCCATTCGTTTCGTGTCGGCATACATCTGGCAGGCAAGGTTGATCCTCACACAGGCTGGATTCGCGACTTTTCGGAAATCAAGGCTATTTTCAAACCGCTGTACGAACGCCTTGATCATAATTACCTCAATGACATCCCCGGCCTTGAGAATCCAACCAGCGAAAACCTGGCGAAATGGATCTGGGATGAGCTGAAGCCTCTGCTACCGGAGCTGTCCGCCGTTCGCATTCACGAGACCTGCACCAGCGGGTGCGAATACCGCGGGGATTGATTCTCCCGGAAAATAAAAAACCACCTCGACCAGGTGGTTTTTTTGTATCTGCACGGTACGAAAAAGACTTTATCGTGCCTCAAAAACAAAAACCCTCAACGCGTAAGCGATGAGGGTTTCTGGAATTTAATCTTGACGATGACCTACTCTCACATGGGGAAACCCCACACTACCATCGGCGATACATCGTTTCACTGCTGAGTTCGGGATGGGATCAGGTGGTTCCAATGTTCTATGGTCGTCAAGAAATTCGGGTACCGAATCGTGCCATGCGGCGCGCTTCAGCAAATCGGGTATGTGATAGCTCGGTGCGTTTGTGACGCAAACTTTCGGTTCGTGTCGTCTTCACAGTCACCGCAATCTGATGCTCCTGTCAGGAAGTCCACTCAAATTGCTTGGGTGTTATATGGTCAAGCCTCACGGGCAATTAGTATTGGTTAGCTCAACGCCTCACAGCGCTTACACACCCAACCTATCAACGTCGTAGTCTTCGACGGCCCTTTAGGGAACTCAAGGTTCCAGTGAGATCTCATCTTGAGGCAAGTTTCCCGCTTAGATGCTTTCAGCGGTTATCTTTTCCGAACATAGCTACCCGGCAATGCCACTGGCGTGACAACCGGAACACCAGAGGTTCGTCCACTCCGGTCCTCTCGTACTAGGAGCAGCCCCTCTCAAATCTCAAACGTCCACGGCAGATAGGGACCGAACTGTCTCACGACGTTCTAAACCCAGCTCGCGTACCACTTTAAATGGCGAACAGCCATACCCTTGGGACCGGCTTCAGCCCCAGGATGTGATGAGCCGACATCGAGGTGCCAAACACCGCCGTCGATATGAACTCTTGGGCGGTATCAGCCTGTTATCCCCGGAGTACCTTTTATCCGTTGAGCGATGGCCCTTCCATACAGAACCACCGGATCACTAAGACCTACTTTCGTACCTGCTCGACGTGTCTGTCTCGCAGTCAAGCGCGCTTTTGCCTTTATACTCTACGACCGATTTCCGACCGGTCTGAGCGCACCTTCGTACTCCTCCGTTACTCTTTAGGAGGAGACCGCCCCAGTCAAACTACCCACCATACACTGTCCTCGATCCGGATAACGGACCTGAGTTAGAACCTCAAAGTTGCCAGGGTGGTATTTCAAGGTTGGCTCCACGCAGACTGGCGTCCACGCTTCAAAGCCTCCCACCTATCCTACACAAGCAAATTCAAAGTCCAGTGCAAAGCTATAGTAAAGGTTCACGGGGTCTTTCCGTCTAGCCGCGGATACACTGCATCTTCACAGCGATTTCAATTTCACTGAGTCTCGGGTGGAGACAGCGCCGCCATCGTTACGCCATTCGTGCAGGTCGGAACTTACCCGACAAGGAATTTCGCTACCTTAGGACCGTTATAGTTACGGCCGCCGTTTACCGGGGCTTCGATCAAGAGCTTCGCTTGCGCTAACCCCATCAATTAACCTTCCGGCACCGGGCAGGCGTCACACCCTATACGTCCACTTTCGTGTTTGCAGAGTGCTGTGTTTTTAATAAACAGTCGCAGCGGCCTGGTATCTTCGACCGGCGTGGGCTTACGCAGTAAATGCTTCACCCTCACCGGCGCACCTTCTCCCGAAGTTACGGTGCCATTTTGCCTAGTTCCTTCACCCGAGTTCTCTCAAGCGCCTTGGTATTCTCTACCCAACCACCTGTGTCGGTTTGGGGTACGGTTCCTGGTTACCTGAAGCTTAGAAGCTTTTCTTGGAAGCATGGCATCAACCACTTCGTGTTCTAAAGAACACTCGTCATCAGCTCTCGGCCTTGAAATCCCGGATTTACCTAAGATCTCAGCCTACCACCTTAAACCTGGACAACCAACGCCAGGCTGGCCTAGCCTTCTCCGTCCCTCCATCGCAATAACCAGAAGTACAGGAATATTAACCTGTTTTCCATCGACTACGCTTTTCAGCCTCGCCTTAGGGGCCGACTAACCCTGCGTCGATTAACGTTGCGCAGGAAACCTTGGTCTTTCGGCGTGGGTGTTTTTCACACCCATTGTCGTTACTCATGTCAGCATTCGCACTTCTGATACCTCCAGCAAGCTTCTCAACTCACCTTCACAGGCTTACAGAACGCTCCTCTACCGCATCATCAAAAGATGATACCCGTAGCTTCGGTGCATGGTTTGAGCCCCGTTACATCTTCCGCGCAGGCCGACTCGACTAGTGAGCTATTACGCTTTCTTTAAAGGGTGGCTGCTTCTAAGCCAACCTCCTAGCTGTCTAAGCCTTCCCACATCGTTTCCCACTTAACCATGACTTTGGGACCTTAGCTGACGGTCTGGGTTGTTTCCCTTTTCACGACGGACGTTAGCACCCGCCGTGTGTCTCCCATGCTCGGCACTTGTAGGTATTCGGAGTTTGCATCGGTTTGGTAAGTCGGGATGACCCCCTAGCCGAAACAGTGCTCTACCCCCTACAGTGATACATGAGGCGCTACCTAAATAGCTTTCGAGGAGAACCAGCTATCTCCGAGCTTGATTAGCCTTTCACTCCGATCCACAGGTCATCCGCTAACTTTTCAACGGTAGTCGGTTCGGTCCTCCAGTTAGTGTTACCCAACCTTCAACCTGCCCATGGATAGATCGCCCGGTTTCGGGTCTATTCCCAGCGACTAGACGCCCTATTAAGACTCGCTTTCGCTACGCCTCCCCTATTCGGTTAAGCTCGCCACTGAAAATAAGTCGCTGACCCATTATACAAAAGGTACGCAGTCACCCAACAAAGTGGGCTCCCACTGCTTGTACGCATACGGTTTCAGGATCTATTTCACTCCGCTCTCCGCGGTTCTTTTCGCCTTTCCCTCACGGTACTGGTTCACTATCGGTCAGTCAGTAGTATTTAGCCTTGGAGGATGGTCCCCCCATATTCAGACAAGGTTTCTCGTGCCCCGTCCTACTCGATTTCATTGCAAAGGGATTTTCGCGTACAGGGCTATCACCCACTATGGCCGTCCTTTCCAGAACGTTCCGCTAATCTCAATACAACTTAAGGGCTGGTCCCCGTTCGCTCGCCACTACTAAGGGAATCTCGGTTGATTTCTTTTCCTCAG
>NZ_CP041754.1:3560000-5172500 GCF_005937945.2 Pseudomonas sp. KBS0707
GTCTCTTGTATCTGTCAAGCGGTTATTTTAAGAAGTTTTCAAAGTTTCCTTTGCAACTTCAACCACTTGCGCTTCGATCAACTCTTCAGTTGCTCATCAGCGGGAGGCGAATTCTACAGCGTTACAACCGCGTGTCAAACTCTTTTTTCTCACCGCTGTCGATCACTGCAGACTCGACCTCCTTTCTCGCTGACTCTTCACTCCAAACCCTTGCAACCTATTGATCTACAAGGTTTTTTCGTTTCCGTCTGCGCCGGAAGTGGGGCGAATTATAGACAGATCACAGAGGGCGTCAACCGTTAATTTCAAAATCACCGAAATTGCCCGTTTCGTGATTACCTATATAGAAGGAAAAGCAAAGATTGCGCAATATATTGCCCATGCATCGATTGTTGCGCATCATGTTCGATTATCAGTGCCCGGATCACACCCAGGATATACAACCAAAATGTCTGAGAAACCCCACACTATAGCGTCCGCCCTTTTCCCCCTAGGGCTGCTGATGATCGCCATGATCTCCATTCAAAGCGGCGCGTCACTGGCAAAGAGTCTTTTCCCCGTAGTAGGCGCGCAAGGCACCACGACCTTGAGGCTGGTATTTGCGAGCCTTATCCTTATCGCCATCCTGCGCCCATGGCGAGCGAATCTGACCGCAAAATCGCTACGCACTGTGGTGATCTACGGCATTGCGCTGGGCAGCATGAACCTCCTTTTCTATATGTCGTTGCAGACTGTGCCTTTGGGAATCGCGGTCGCGCTGGAGTTCACCGGTCCACTGGCTGTAGCTCTGCTGTCTTCGCGCAAGCCCATCGATTTTCTATGGGTTTCTCTGGCAGTCATCGGCTTATTGCTATTGATCCCCCTCGGGGCCTCGAACGAAGCGATTGATCTGCTCGGCGCTGCGTATGCCCTGGGGGCCGGAGTGTGCTGGGCCGCTTATACAGTGTTCGGGCATAAAGCAGGTGCAGACAACGGCGTACAGACCGCCGCGCTTGGCGTAATGATTGCCGCACTCTTCATCGGACCTGTCGGCGTGATACACGCAGGCTCTGCATTATTTGACATTTCATTGGTACCGGCAGCGCTGGGTGTCGCCATTCTGTCGACCGCCCTGCCCTACAGCCTGGAAATGATCGCTCTGACGCGAATGTCGGCACGCACATTTGGCACACTGGCAAGCCTGGAGCCTGTCTTCGCAGCGCTGTCAGGTCTGGTGTTTCTTCACGAGAGCCTTTCGCTGACCCAATGGCTGGCAATTGGCGCAATCATCTTCGCATCCATCGGTGCCACCCTTGGTTCTGCAAACACAAAACCTCAATTGGTCCCTGCCGACTGAACTGACCACGCGGTCATAAGGTCAAGAAGCGACATGGCACTAGCATTTGTTAAGCGCATGCGCCATGTTGACACCTGACCTACAGATGCTCGAGAGTTCTGCGTTACAGTTTTATCGACTCATGATCCAGTCATCCGGATGGATCGCGATTAGCAATGGCTTGCTAAGGAAAGGAATGAAATACATTTTTATCGTATTGGCCATGTTGGCTGTGGCAGGTTGTGCAGCCACATCCAAGCCTGTCAAGCAAAGCAAGCGCGGCATTCACATCAACTGCTCCGGCCTGACGTCCTCCTGGGCCAAATGCTACGAGCTTGCGACCAACGCCTGTGCGTCAAGGACGTTCAAGGTCATCGCAAAATCGGGCGATGCCACCGAAGAGCCGGAAGACTATCCGTTCGGCCTCAACCCCGCAGGCTATACCAGCCGCAGCATGATTATCGTCTGCAGAAAAAGCACACCACTGACGGATCCGTTACCGCAGGACTGAGCCTGCGGTAACGCGCTTCGAGATATCAGACAGCGACCGTGCGTGCCTGCAACCACAACAGCACTGTACCCTGCAGTAGAGGGCTCAATCGCGCGAGAACGTGAGCGTGGTAATCGTTCAACCAGGTGCGCTCTTCCTCGTTCAACATCGAGACCTCGATGCAACGCGTATCGATCGGGCAAAGCGTCAGGGTTTCAAAACGCAGGAACTCGCCGAACTCGGTAGTGCCCGCTTCCTGATTAATCACCAGGTTTTCGATGCGCACACCCCAGCGCCCGGGCCGGTAAGTACCAGGTTCAATAGACGTGATCATGCCTGGGAGCATTGCTGTCTGCGGCGTTGCAGGTGCCTGATAGGCAATAACTTGTGGCCCTTCGTGGACGTTCAGAAAATACCCGACACCATGCCCGGTGCCATGACCGTAGTTGACGCCTTCACTCCAGATTGGCGCTCGGGCAATGGCATCCAGCAACGGCGAAAGAATGCCTTTGGGAAAATGCGTGCGCGATAACGCAATAACGCCTTTGAGAACCCGCGTACAGTCCTGCTTCTGCTCGGCACTCGGCGTTCCGATCGCAACCATGCGCGTGATATCGGTGGTGCCACCAAGGTATTGACCGCCCGAGTCGATCAACAGCAAGCCATCACCTTCTATCTGCGCGTGCTCAGCTTCAGTTGCTCGGTAATGCGGCATCGCGCCGTTGGCATTGAACCCTGCAATGGTTGCAAAGCTGGGTGAAACATATCCAGGACGTCGCTCCCGTGCCTGAGTAAGCTTTTCATCAATCGTCACTTCGCTGATGGGCTCACGTCCCAGCGCACTGTCCAGCCAGGCGAAGAACTCGCAGAGCGCCGCACCATCCTGCTCCATTGCCTGACGGATGTGACCTGTATCGGTCTCGGTTTTTTGCGATTTCAGCAGCGTACTCGGATTAAGCCCTTCAACCAGGGTGACTTCACTGTCCAGGTAATCGAGCAAGCCGCAGGTTACACGCGCCGGATCAACCAGCAATCGTGCGTCTTTCGGCAGCTCGCGCAAGGCTGCGCCAATCTGCGTGTATTCCATGAGATTGATGCCGTCGCGCTCCAGACGCGAGCGCACCGGGTCAGGCACTTTCCTTGAGTCCACGAACAGCGTGACGCTATGCGGGCCGATCAAGGCGAAGGCGATGAAAACCGGATTGTAAGAAACGTCAGCGCCACGCAGATTGAACAGCCAGGCTATGTCATCCAGTGTTGCGATGAAGTGCCAGTCAGCGTTTCGCTCGGCAACGATCTGGCGAACACGAGCCAGTTTTTCAGCACGGTCCAGAGATGCCTGAGGGGGCAAGTGTTCGTAGATTGGGTGAGACGGCAAGGCAGGACGGTCCTGCCACAGCTCGGTGAGCAGATCGATATCCGTGCGCAGGCGAGCACCACGCGCGTAAAGCCTGCTTGCAAGAGTGCGCGAAGAGGCAACGGCCAGGACCGCACCGTCTACGGCAACTACACTTTCGGCTTTGGCTTCGTCCGCCAGCCATTCAAGCGGCCCCTGCTGGCCCGGCAACAGTTTCACCAGCTCGATACCGCTACCTGCCAGTTCCTTGGTTGCCTGCTCCCAATAGCGACTGTCAGCCCATATGCCTGCAAAGTCCTGGGTAATGATCAGTGTACCGACCGAACCGTGAAAACCCGACAGCCACTGGCGCCCCTGCCAATAGCCGGGCAGGTATTCGGAGAGGTGCGGATCCGCTGACGGCACCAGATAGGCATCGATGCGCTCCCTGCTCATCAAGGCGCGGGTTTGCGCCAAACGTTCTGCCACTTCTGAACTGGCATTGGATTGCGTGCTCATTGACTCTCCTGCTGACCCGGAAATTGACTGCTTTCACCGGTTCAGATAATGGAGCACTCATCGAGACTGAGCAACCGCCCAGAACGCTGGCTGAATCAGACAGGCATGAATCGACTCGGCCGCACGCTCGATATCCTGATCACGAGTGAAGCGCCCCAGGCTCAGACGTATGGTCTGACCGGCAGCCTGCGGGCTCAGCCCCAGAGCCAGCAGGACGTGTGAAGGCAGGTTCTTCGCAGAGTTACAGGCCGAGGTAGAAGAGAAGGCAAGTTTGTCACCCAGCGCTGCAACGTCGAGATCATTGTGGGTGAATGTAAAACTGAGGGTGTGGGCAATCCGCTGGGTGGGACTGCCGTTGATACACACACCCGGAATATCGGCCAGTCGCTCACAGATAAGACTGTTGAGCCGCTGTATTTCAACAACTTCTTCTTCAAGCACTTCGGCCGCCAGGGCAAAGGCCGCACCCATCCCGGCAATCTGATGCGTCGCCAGGGTGCCGGAGCGCAGACCACATTCATGCCCGCCCCCGTGAATCTGGGCGAGAACCCGTTGCTGCGCGCGCGGGCCGACATACAGCGCGCCAATCCCTTTGGGCCCATAGATTTTGTGTGCAGAAAGCGACATCAGGTCTACCGCGAGCTGACTCAAGTCAATCGGCAACTTGCCAGCGCCCTGCGCAGCGTCGACATGCAACAATGCGCCGTGAGCCCTTACCCGCCTGCCGATTTCCGCGATGTCGTTGACCGTACCCAGTTCGTTGTTGACCAGCATCAGCGAGACCAGAAACGTATCATCGCGCAAAGCGGCACTGACTGCGTCGGCGCTGATCAGGCCATCGCTGTCCGGTGCCAGCCAGGTAACCTCGACGCCCTCTTCCTCAAGTTGCCGCGCAGTATCAAGGGTTGCCTTGTGTTCGATCTGACTGGTGATGATATGACCGGATCTGCCTCCGGCGAATGCTGCCTGCCTCTTCGCGCGTTCTTGAGCCACGCCCTTGAGCGCCAGATTGCTGGATTCGGTGGCCCCGGAGGTCCAGATGATCTGCGAGGCCTGAGCACCTACCAGACGGGCAACCTGCTCACGGGCAATCTCTACCGCAACGCGGGCCTTTTGTCCGAATGAATGAGCGCTGGATGCAGGGTTGCCAAAATTGCCTGACACCCCCAGACAATCGACCATGACCCTGATAACACGCTCGTCCACAGGCGTAGTGGCGGCGTAATCAAAATACAGCACTGGCTCTTTCATGTTCGTTCTCCTGCCTGCAGTCCATGAACACGATCATGCACCAAACCGCATAGAACCAAAAATTATTAATTGATATTTAAATAGATCAATTGGAAATATAAAGAGGCGCAGATTGTAAAATAAAGCGACTTATTGACGTCTTGCAGAGCACGTTCAGCGTGTCATTTAAATACACCTGCAAGATGATATTTTTTTGACACCTTTATAAATCAGTTAGTTATGAAATCTGCTTTGCCATTTATGAAAAATCTAACAGAAAGATGACGAAATAATTTGACAGATACCCTGCCGCGACCGATATATAGGGCCGTCAGGCGCATTCCGTTGTCACGCACATGCCGCAGAGCATAGCGTCGGGATAATCAAGCCGAAGTTGACCGCTGTTCCGTCCCACGCTTTCAGTTATTTCCACGGTGCTCAGCAGGCGTCGGCGGATGTCTGTTGACTCTCCATTCTATTTTTAAAGTACTGAACACGTTCGGTGTGGCGGTAGCGTTGCCTGAAGCAATGCAGCGCCCGTACGCGAAAAAGATGTCTGGTCACTCACTCGGCAACACCCCGATTCAGAGAAACATGGAGGCTTCGATGATTAATGTGACCAAGACTTATCTGGGTGATATCGACCAGTTCAAACGCTACGTTGAAGGTATCTACGCCCGCGGCTGGCTGACCAATCACGGCCCGCTGGCCAAGGATCTGACGGACCGGCTCAAGGACTATCTGGGCGTCAAACACATTATTCTGACCAATAATGGCACCCTGGCCCTGCAGATTGCCTATCGGGCTCTGGGCTTGAGTGGCAGCGCTGTTACAACGCCATTCAGTTTCGTCGCCACCAGCAGCTCGCTGCAATGGGAAGGTATTCGCCCGGTCTTTGCCGATATTGATCCGGACACCTGGAATATCTCGCCACAGCACATCAAACGCAGCATCGCCGAAGACACTACGGCAATCGTGGGCACCCATGTGTTCGGCAATCCTTGCGACGTAGAAGCCATTCAGCAGATTGCCCGCGAACATAAGCTCAAGGTGATCTATGACGGCGCACATGCATTTGCCGTGCGTCATGCCGGCCAGTCGGTGCTCAATCATGGCGATATCAGCACCCTGAGCTTTCATGCCACCAAACTATTCCACACGATTGAAGGCGGCGCGATCATCACCAACGACGACGAACTGGCCAGAAGCGCCCACCTGATGTGCAACTTTGGCATATCGGGAGTAGACCGAATCGACGGCATCGGCATCAATGCCAAGCTCAACGAATTCTCCGCAGCCATGGGGCTATGCATTCTCGACAACATAGGCAACATCCTTGAAGAGCGCGCGCAAATCGCTCACCGCTATACGTCAGCGCTGGAAAGCTACCTGGATCTGCAAAAACCCCAGGCCGACAGCGAACTCAATAACAGCTATTACCCGGTGGCGCTGCGTAACGAGCAACAGCTGTTGACGGTGCGCACCGCGCTCAACCTGCGCAAGATCAACCCTCGCCGCTATTTTTACCCCTCACTGGACACCCTTGAATACCTGCAGCCACAGCCCGGCCAGCCTGTGTCCAGAGCATTGAGCGAACGAGTGCTGTGCCTGCCGATCTATCCCGGCCTGCTGAAAAGCGAGCAGGACCTGGTCATACGCACGCTGATCGAAACCTGTGCTGTGACTGATATGGACTACCCGGCTTGCTCCGCTGCCAGGGTCTGCTGACTATCATGCGTGACACAAGCCCGGTCATTCGCGGCCGCTCGATCATTCGCAACACCGTCCTGAACTACAGCGGACAGGCCTATGTAATGTTGGTCGGGATTCTGATCATGCCGTTTTATCTGGGCCATCTGGGTGCCGAGGCCTACGGCTTGATCGGTTTCTTCACCCTGCTGCAAGCCTGGCTGCAACTGCTGGACGCGGGACTGTCTCCCAGCCTGGTGCGCGCAGTGGCACATCAGCAAGGCACTCCCGTGAGCGAGAAAAGCCTGGGCCGTCTACTGCGCTCATTCGAACTGATATTTCTACCGATCACGATGCTCTGCGGCCTGCTTGTCCATGTCGCCAGTCCCTGGATCGCAGCACAATGGTTGAACGCCAATACGCTGCAACCCGACACTCTGGCGCATTGCATCACCTTGATGGGCATCGTCATCGCCTTGCGCCTGTATTCGACACTCTATAAAAGCGCCATTCAGGGCCTTGAGCAGCACGCCTGGCTGAACGCTGCCAATGTGTCGATTGCAACGCTGCGCTACTTCGGCGGCTTGCTGCTGGTCAGTCAGTTCTCCCGAGACCCACAAGACTTTTTTGTATTTCAGCTCGTGGTCGGGCTGCTCGAAGCCCTGCTTTTTGCCAGCAAAGCCCGCAGGCAGATGCCTGCGCCGCGCTGGCTGACCGGCCTGGACTGGCAACTGATCAAGCCGCTGCTGCCGTTCGCCGCCGGTCTGTCGTTGAGCGCAGTGCTGTGGATTGTGCTGACTCAGGTGGACAAGGTGCTGCTGTCGAATCTGCTGCCACTGGACCAGTACGGCTACTTCTCACTGGTTGCGTTGATCGCCACGGGCATCGTGATGCTGAGCAACCCGCTGGTTCAGACGCTCTTGCCGCGCCTGACTGTGTTGGTGGCCGAAGGTAGGCGCGACGACATGCACACGTTGTTTCTGGCAGCCAATCGCCTTGCCTGTACCTTTCTGTTCCCTCTGGCAGGCGTAATTGCCCTGTATGCCGAGCCGCTGATTATCGCCTGGACGGGTGATCACACAGCTGCGCGCTGGAGTGGACCGGTGCTGGGCTGGTACGCGCTGGGCAGCGCAATCATGGCTGCCAGTGCTTTCCAGTTCTACCTGCAATACGCCTATGGCCGAATGCACTTGCACCTGTGGTACAGCGTGATTTCGACACTGATCAGCGTGCCTGTAACGTTCGTGGCTATCCATTATCAAGGCGTTTACGGCGCAGCGCTGGCGTGGTTTTTCCTGCGTGCGACGTCCTTCGCCATATGGCCCGTCATCGTCCATCAGCACTTGGCACCGGGTCTTCATCGGCAATGGTTGAGCGACATTCTGCGTATCAGTGCGATGACCGCTGCGGGCCTGGCGATCAGCGCGCCTGTGTTCCATCTGATTGCCGATGAAAGCCGTGGCAGCCTGCTGCTGGCGCTCGCCGCCAGCAGCCTTGTCACTCTGGCACTGGTGGCGGCAAGCCATGGGCCGCTAGCGTCAAAAATCTATGTTTTGTTCAGCAAACCGAGTACCTGAGCCATGGACGACACTGCAAAAAATACCGGCGAACCCTGCGTGGCATCGCCGTTGCTGAGCATCATATGCCCCGCCTACAACCAGGAGGCCTTCATTGTTCAGGCACTGGAAGGGTTTCTGTCACAGCAGACCGATTTCAGGTTTGAAATCCTGATCAACGACGATGCATCCACGGACAGCACTGCACGCATCATTGCGCACTACGCCGAGCGGTATCCGACGATCATTCGGCCCTTCTATCAACAGGTCAACCAGTACAGTCAGGGCGCACCTTGCGTTCCGGGCCTGTTCGCCGAAGCCCGCGGCCGTTACATCGCCTACTGCGAAGCCGACGATTACTGGACTGATCCGCGAAAGCTGCAGCTGCAAGTGGACTTTCTCGAGAGCCATGCCGATTACGTCATCACCTATCACGACGCGTTCGCCTTCGACGAATACGGCCAGTACGGCGTGCAACTGCAAGGCCTGTTGCGCAACGATGCTACGGCGCTGGAGCTGCAACAGGCCAGACGCCTGTCGACGCTGACCGTCTGCTTTCGCAATGTGTTCAGCACAATGCCGCCCGAATTGAGCATGTGCGGTGCACCGTTGAACGATATGTGCTGGTGGTCATTGCTGGGGGCCTACGGCAAAGGCAAGTTCATGGCGCAGATCAAGCCGGCTGCCTATCGGCTGCACCCCGGCGGCGTGTTTTCCATGCGCAGCGACAAACGCAAATTGCATATGAACCTGCAGACCTGTTCAAGCCTGGCCAACTATTACAATCGTCTGGGCAATCAGCCGCTGTACGAACACTTCCTGATGCAGACGGTGTGCCTCTCGCTGGCCGCGCTCGCGCCCCGCCACAAACTGCAGACGTTGTGGAAAGTGGCCGGCAATGTTGTCGTCAACCTGAGCAGACGCCTGTTCCAGACCAGTGGCAAAGCACATGTTCAGTAACGTACTGGTGTTGTGCGTCGGCAACATCTGCCGCAGCCCGATGGCCGTCGCGATACTGCATCAACGCCTGGAGGCCACGCAGGTACGCGTTCAGTCAGCAGGCATCGCCGCGCTGTCAGGTTCGTCCATCGACCCGGCGGCTCGGCAGGTTCTGCAAACGCACCGGGTACAGCCGCAGCGCCATGCAGCTCGGCAGATGAGCCGTGATCTGCTACGCCAGGCCGACCTGATTCTGCTGATGGAGCAGGCACATTTTGCCGACGTCCTCAAACTCGCACCCGAAGTACGCGGCAAAGCCTTTCTGATCGGTAAATGGCAGCACCCGCTCGACATCGCCGACCCTTACCGACGTCCCGCATCAGCCTTTGAACAGACCTACACGCAGCTCTCACGCTGCATTGACGACTGGCTTCCTCATTTTCAGTCAGGAGCAACAGGATAAATGACCGTCATGAACCGTCCTTCGCTGGATTTCCACCAGGACTCCCGGATTGATCTGGCAGCGGTCCTGCGCATGCTGTTCGATCACAAAGCGCTGATCCTGTGGACCGTCAGCCTGTTTTTTCTGATCGGTCTGGGCTATGCCATTCTGGCCACGCCGGTGTATCAGGCCACCGCCATGATCCAGATAGAGCCCCGAAAAATCGGCATCGAGGGCACCCCGGAGGTCAGCGCCAAGCCATTGTCAGTGTCGCAGGCGACCACCGAGATCGAGCTGATCAAGTCGCGCGCATTGTTGGGCAAGGTCGTCGACGATCTGAAGCTCAATACGCTTCAGACACCTGATTTCTTTCCGGTAATCGGCCCTTACCTATACCGTACCTTCAAGCCAGTGCGCGACGGTGAATTGGCTAAGCCGTTATTCGGCCTGACGCAATACGCGTGGGGTGGCGAGAAAATCGAGGTATTCCAACTGGAGGTGCCGGAGCACCTGCTGGGCGAAAAACTCACCCTCATCGCAGGCAAGCCTGGCCAGTTCTCGCTCTACGACAACGAGCACAATCTGCTGCTTGGCGGCACCATCAACCGCATTGTCGAAGGCAACGGGGTGAAGATTCAGGTCGCTGCGCTGCGGGCGCGTCCCGGTACCGATTTCAGTGTCTCCAGACAGCGCACGCTCAGCACCGCGCTGGTTTATCAGAACCGGTTGAAAATCGCCGAAGCCGGCCGGGACTCGGGCATCATCTACCTGTCCATCGAGGACCAGGACGCACAGCGGGCCAACCGGATTCTCGACGAAGTCAGCCATCTTTATGTACGCCAGAACGTGGAGCGCAGTTCGGCCGAGGCCGCGCAACGGCTGCAGTTTCTACGCTCGCAGTTGCCTGCCGTGCGCAAACAGCTGGAGGACGCGGAGACTGCGCTGAACAACTTCCAGACCAGCGCCAGATCGGTGGACCTGAGCATCGAAACCAAAGGCGTGCTTGATCAGGTAGTCAGCCTCGACTCGATGCTTTCCGAACTGAAACTCAGGCGCGTAGAGCTGGAACGGTTGTACACCCGTGAGCACCCGACCTATCGCAGCCTGATGAGCCAGATGAACCAGCTGGAACAACAGAAACAAGGCCTGTTGAAGAAGATCGACGCGCTGCCCATGACCCAGCAGGAGTTGCTGCGTCTGACCCGCGATATGCAGGTCATCAGCCAGACCTACACATTGATGCTCAACAAGAGTCAGGAGCAGGACATTCTGCGTGCTGGCAGCATTGGTAATGTGCGGGTCATCGACAACGCCGACACCAATGTCGAGAAACCCGTCAAACCGATGAAGACGCTGATTGTGCTGATCGCCACGCTGATCGGCGCACTGGTCGCGATGACCATCGTATTCGTGCGCCAGGCGTTCTATCGGGGCATCGAGAGCGCCGAAGTCATCGAAAGTCTGGGCATGCCGGTCTACGCATCACTCCCCCACTCGCGTCAGCAGGAACGCCTGGAAAAGCGCGATCAGGATAGCAAGGATTCAAGACTGCTGAGCATTGCCGCACCCGGCGAGCTGGCCATCGAATCGCTGCGCAGCCTGCGTACCAGCTTGCACTTCGCCATGCTGGAGGCGCGTAACAACGTACTGATGATATCGAGCCCGACACCAGGCGCCGGCAAATCGTTTGTATCGAGCAATCTGGCAACCATCATTGCCCAGACCGGCAGGCGGGTTCTGCTGATCGATGCCGATATGCGCAAAGGCTACCTGCATCGCCTCTTTGGCCTGCAGCCCAAACACGGTCTGTCCGACACGCTGGCCGCCCGCTTGCGGTGCACCGAAGTCATCCATCAGACGCGGGTCCGGCGTCTGGATTTTATGTCCTGTGGTTTCGCTGCACCCAACCCCTCGGAACTGCTGATGCATGACAACTTCAACAAGATGCTGGCCGAATTGTCGCCGCTGTATGACCTGATCCTGATTGACACGCCACCCATCCTCGCTGTGACCGACGCGACGCTGGTGGGTCGCCAGGCAGGAACCTGTCTGCTGGTTGCTCGTTTCGGCATGACCACCGCCCAGGAAATCGAAGCCTGCAAGCGCCGCCTGGGCCAGAACGGAATTCTGATCAAGGGTGCCATTTTCAACGCGGTGGTGCGCAAGGCCACGACGTCCGATTACGACTACGCGGCCTATGGCTACAACTACCACCCTGCGCCCCGATGACCCGTATTGACGCCTGCCGTTCACTGAGCTGTTTCATTTAAAAGGAATTAATCATGGCCCTCTCCGCCCAGGAAGCTCGCTGGTATCTGATCCAGACCAAACCGCGTCAGGAAGCCCGCGCCGAAGAGCATTTGCGACGCCAGCATTTCCAGTGCTACCGACCGCTGCAGGTCGATGTGAAAAAAACCGCTGCCAGGGTTCAGGCCGACGAGCCTTTGTTTCCCGGTTACCTGTTCATTCAGATGGATCAGGTACAGGACAACTGGTACCCGATTCGCTCCACACGCGGAGTCTCGCGCATTGTGACGTTCGGCGGGCACCCGGTGCCGGTCCGCGATCATCTGATCGAGCAGATCCGCCAGCGACTCTCCACACCTGCGCCCAAAGCACGATTTATTCAAGGTGATCCGGTAATGATCACGACGGGCAGCTGGAGTGATGTGGAAGCCATCTTTCTGAGCGAAGACGGTACCGAGCGTGCGGTGATTCTGCTCAACATGCTGCAACGCCAGCAAAAAATGGGGTTGCCCATCAGCAGCCTGTCAAGGGTCGAAGCCCGCGCGTAAGGCCTGCCGCACCTGTAGGAAACTGCCCAAGGCGTGTGCCTGAAACATGCGTCTCAGCCTGCTTAACCAGCCCCGGAACCACACCATGCCCCACCAGACCACCTTGGTGACGCTCACCTATGGTGACCGTTTCAGCTATCTGCACACATTGATAAGCCGCTCGCTGGAGAGCCCGCTGATCGGTCGTGTGATCATTGTCAGCAATGCTTCCGTTGCACCATTGCAGGCGCTGTGCGATGAGTGGCCCGACCGGGTTCAGGTGCTCTGGCTGCCTGACAACACCGGCTCGGCCAACGGCTATTCGACAGGCATCAAGGCCGCGCTGGAAACCGGCGACGATTACATCTGGTTGATGGACGACGATAACGCGCCGACCACCCATGCCATTGAGGTGTTACACCGGTCTCTTCATGAACGTGAAACGATCGACGGCAGGGACAATTGCGCAGTGCTCGGCTTTCGCCCCACGCATCAAGCGGACATCGCCGCGGGTGTACCGCTGCGTTACGCAATTCAGCGGCGCTCAAGCTTCTTCGGCTTTCACATCGCCCAGTTGCCATACAAGATCTGGCGACGCCTGCCCTTCGGAAAGCCCGGTGCCAGCGTGCCCATGCCGGAACGGGTGCAGCTCCCTTTCGCCACCTACGGGGGGTTACTGGCCCATCGCAGCCTGTACAAGAAGATCGGACTGCCACTGGACGCGCTCAAGCTGTACAGCGATGACACCGAATACACCTGGCGCATTACCGACGGTGGCGGGAAGATATTTCTGGTCCCCGAAGCGCTGCTGGAGGATCTCGAGGATTCATGGAACATCAAGGCGCGCACCCGCAACGTCTATGAAAGCTACTTGTCGGGCGGATCAGACCTGCGCGCTTATTACGCCGCGCGTAACCAGGCGTGGTTCGACAGGCATATCTGGGCGTCCTCCCCACTGCTCTATCAAGTCAATCGCCTGGTATTTCTCTGCCTGTTGAGCCTGTATGCCTGGCGCTATGACGCCGATGCGCGCCTGAACCTGCTCAACGACGCCATTCACGATGGGGAAGCCAGCGTGCTGGGCCTGAACAAGGCCTACCCGTTATGAAAATTCTGTTTATCAGCAGCCTTTATGCGCCCGATATCGGCGGCGGCGCAGAGATCATTCTGCAACGTACTGTCGAGGGCTTGCAGCAACGCGGGCACAGCGTCGCCGTGCTGGCCACCACCGACCGGCCCGGTTTGCAGTTGGCAGAGGTCAATCGGGTCAAGGTCTATCGCGCAGGCCTGCTTAACCGGTACTGGCACTTCATGGCCCAGCGTCCGGGCCGTCTGGCGCGGCTTGCCTGGCACTGGCGTGATCGCTACAACGCCGGCATGCGCGAATACGTAGGGCGGGTGATGGAACTGGAGCAACCGGAGCTGGTGGTGTGCCATAACCTGACTGGCTGGTCGGTGTCGGCGTGGGACGAAATAACCGGGGCCAATCGCCCGATCGTGCAGGTCCTGCATGACTTTTACTTGCTCTGCCCGGCCAGCACCATGTTCAAGAAGGGTCATAACTGCCAGCTCCAATGCACGATGTGCACGCAGTTGCGCAGCAATCATGCACAGCAGTCAGAACAGGTCGACACGGTCGTGGGTGTCAGCCGCTTCATGCTCGACACCTTGCAGGCGCAGGGCTATTTCAAAGGCGCGCGGGGTTACGTAGTGCATAACGCCAGCCCGTTCACTCCACCGATTTCGGGGCAGCCCAAGGCACCCGCCGATGATGCACCGTTGCGCTTCGGTTACCTGGGCACGCTGTCCACAAACAAGGGGCTGGGATGGTTGATTGATCAGTTTCAGCATCTGCCGTTCAAAGCCACCCTGCAGATTGCCGGGCGTGGGCAGGCATCTGATGAAAAGCACTTCAGGGCCATGGCCACATCACCGGACATCAGCTTTGTCGGCGTCCAGAAGCCCGAAGACTTCTACCGCCAGATCGACGTGGCAATCGTCCCCTCCCTGTGGAATGAGCCGTTCGGCATGGTGGCCGTCGAGGCCTGCGCACATGCTCTGCCAGTCATCGCCAGCCGCATGGGCGGGTTGACGGAAATCATTCAGGAACCGCTCAACGGCCTGCTGTGCAGCCCCGATGACCCGGACTCGTTGGGGATGGCAATGCTCAAACTGCACCAGCAAACCGAATTGCTTAAGCGCCTCGGCAGCCAGGCGCGCAACAGCGTCGCGTCGTTGATGAACCTGGACCTCATGCTGGACCAGTACGAAAGCATCTTTGCCCAGACCCTGCAGGACCGCCGCACGTACGTCACACAGTGAAGGGGCGCAATCTGCCCCATCAAGCCCGTTCAAGGACAGGATCTGGCACCAGCCAGATCACCCTCATCAGCAGGATGCTCGAGATGATTGTCATCAATTCACGGTTCCTCACCCAGGATGTCAGTGGTGTACAGCGTTACGCAGAGCAAATGTGCAGAGCCCTGAAGCGGCTGCGCGACGATCTGGTATTCGTCGCTCCGCGCACCATCAGGCTGCATGACTGTGCCAGCGCACTGGAGGCCCAGTGCATCGGTCATTCCACCGGGCATATGTGGGAGCAGATCGACCTGCCGCTTCACTTGAAACGTCAGGGCAGCCCGCTGCTGATTTCAGTCAGCAACACAGGGCCAATGTTCTATGGCAACCAGATAGCGACTCACCACGACATCACCTATGTGCGCTATCCGCAAAGCTACACCCGGCTATTCCGTCTGGCCTATCGGACCATCACCCCGATTCTGCTGTCACGCGCCAGAACGCTGATCACCGGCAGCAACTTCTCGCGAAGGGAAATAACCTCGTTCTATGGCTACGCCGAGGACAAGGTGCTGGTCGTGCCCGCTGCGGTCAGTGACGAATTCACGCCGAGGCCGACACCTGTCGATCAGCCGAAATACTTGCTTGCAGTTTCCTCACCCGCCGTACACAAGAATTTCAACCGGATGATTCAGGCATTTCTGAGTTTGCGTGGCCACACCGACCTGCAACTGCATATTGTCGGCGCAGCCAGCGCATTGTTCGCCGACCCTGATCTGCAACACCTCGCCTGCCGTGACCCGCGCATCCGTTTTCTGGGGCGACTCAGCGATGCCGAGCTGATCAGCCAATATCAGGGTGCCACAGCGTTCGTATTTCCCTCGCTTTACGAGGGGTTCGGCATTCCGCCGCTTGAAGCACAGGCCTGCGGTTGCCCGGTGCTGGCCGCCAATGCCGCTTCGATTCCCGAAGTCCTGCAAGGCAGCGCACTGTATTTCGACCCGCTGGACGTCAGCCACATGGCCGCAGCAATGCAGCGCGTGCTGGTGGATGCGCCGTTGCGCAATGCGCTGCGTGTTCAGGGATTGCATAACGTGCAGCGTTTTTCCTGGGACCTTTCCGCGCAGCGCCTTTCCCAGCGTATCGATGCGCTGCTGGAGTCTGCTCCTGCGTCGCCAAGCAAGCAGCACGTCGTACCCGAGTCGTCCGCCGGCAAACCCTGAACCCACAACAGTAACGCCAGGATGCGCCCTGTCGCATCCGCAGTAGCGCGGGCCATTACAGCAAGGAACGCCCATGAGAATTGCTATTGTCCACGACTGGCTGGTGAGTTACGCCGGTGCCGAGCGCGTGCTTGCTTCCCTGATAAACATCTGGCCCGATGCGGATCTGTTTGCAGTCATCGACTTTCTCAGCGATCAGGACCGCGCGCAGCTGCGCGGCAAGGTAGCCAGAACAACGTTCATCCAGAAGCTGCCCGGCGCGCGCAAACATTATTCACGCTACCTGCCGCTGATGCCGCTGGCCATAGAGCAACTGGACCTCTCCGGCTACGACCTGATCATCAGCAGCAGCCACGCAGTGGCCAAGGGCGTGCTTTGCGGCCCGGACCAACTGCACATCAGCTATGTGCATTCGCCAATTCGCTACGCCTGGGACTTGCAGCACCAGTACTTGCAGGAATCAGGGCTGGGCAAGGGAATCAAGGGCAGTCTGGCGCGCCTGGTCCTGCATTACATGCGCCTGTGGGACCAACGTACGTCGACCGGCGTGGACGCATTCATTGCCAATTCGGGCTTTATCGGCGCACGCATCTCCAAGGCGTATCGACGTGACTCCACCGTCATCTATCCGCCAGTGGACACGCTCGGTTTCACCCCCCAAGGCGCGCGTGGGGACTTCTACCTGTGTGCATCGCGGATGGTGCCCTACAAGCGCATGCCAATGATCGTCGAAGCCTTCGCCGCCATGCCGGACAAACGCCTGATCATGATCGGTGACGGACCGGACCTGGCCAAGGCGCAGGCCATTGCCAGGCAGGCGCCCAACGTAACGCTGCTGGGTTTCCAGCCTGGCGCGGTACTGCTGGAACATATGCGCAGCGCCAAGGCGTTCGTCTTCGCCGCCGAGGAGGATTTCGGCATCAGCCCGGTTGAAGCCCAAGCCTGCGGCACGCCGGTAATCGCGTTCGGCAAGGGCGGCATCATGGAGACCGTGCACGGCCTGGATCAACCGCAACCGACCGGCGTGCTCTACCGGCAGCAAACCGTGGCAGCGCTGAGCGCCGCCATCGGCGAGTTTGAAGCTGCGCAATCACGCATCTCGCCGCAGGCCTGCCGGGCCAACGCCGAACGGTTTTCGGTGGCGCGTTTCGAGCAGGAGATCAAAGCCTTCGTCGAGAACCGTCTGGCCACCTCGCATCTTGTGCATCTGGCTCGCCTGCCCCACCCGCACCGCGTCGCTCAACCAGCGCCGGTCCCGGGCAGCGAACTGCCAGGCCGTGTCGTCCCCATAAAAACCGTCTGAGCGAGCCCCTCCAATGCGCACTTCCGTCCGCGGCATTCTGCATGCCCATCAGTCAGCGCTGTCGCTCGCCCATCGTCTGCTGGACCTGATCATCATCGTGTTGATCGGTTACTGGCAAACCGGGCTGCAGGTCACCGACAGCACCGAGGCCTGGTCGCACATTATCCTCGCGGTACTGGTATTTCACTGGGTCAGCGAATATCACCAGCTATATGGTTCATGGCGTGGCGAGCGCATCCTGCGCGAACTGACCAAGGTCTTCAGTTACTGGGCGATAACCTTCATTACCCTGCTGTCACTGAACAGCCTGCTGCTCAACCAGACGCAATTGCCCGATAACGGCCAGATGAGCTGGTTCGCCCTGACGCTTGCGGTGCTGTGCGGCTATCGACTGCTGATCCGCCTGGCCCTGCACACTCTGCGTCGGCACGGCTTCAATACGCGCCGGGTGGCAATTGTCGGGACCGGTCAGGTCGGCGAGCGACTGGCCCGCTCCATCTCCCTCGCGCCGTGGATGGGACTGAACCTGCTGGGGTTTTACGACTCGCACCCGCAGCAGATGAATCTGCAGGCTGAAAAACGTCGTCTGCCAGTGCTGGGTGATCTGGACCAGTTGATAGAGGATGCCCGTGCAGGCCGTTTAGACAAGGTGTACATCACCCTCGCGTTCAGCGCCGAGCCGCAATTGCGCGAGCTGATTACCGGTTTGAGCGACACCACCGCCTCGGTGTACCTGATTCCCGACGTGTTCATGTTCGACCTGCTGCATGCCCGCAGTGAAAGCATCAATGGCCTGGCCAGTATCAGCATTTTTGATTCGCCCATGGACGGTGCCTGGAGCCTGGTAAAGCGCGCCGAAGACATCGTCCTGTCCAGTCTGATTCTGCTGCTGATCGCCCTGCCACTGCTGGCCATCGCGGCGGCCATCAAGCTCACCTCTGCGGGCCCGGTGCTGTTTCGCCAGCGCCGCTATGGGCTGGACGGCCGTTCCATCATGGTCTGGAAATTTCGCAGCATGAGCGTCCAGGAAAACGCCGATGTGGTGCTTCAGGCAACGCGCAATGACGCGCGGGTAACGCCGCTGGGGGCATTTTTGCGGCGCACTTCGCTGGATGAACTGCCGCAGTTTTTCAATGTGCTGCACGGCGATATGTCCATCGTCGGCCCGCGCCCTCACGCCATCGCCCATAACGAGCAGTACCGCAAGCAGGTCAGCGGCTACATGTTGCGCCACAAGGTCAAACCCGGCATCACCGGCTGGGCGCAGATCAATGGCTGGCGCGGTGAAACCGACACACTCGACAAGATGCGCATGCGCGTGGAATTCGACCTGGAATACATCGAGCACTGGTCGATCTGGCTCGACCTCAAAATCATTCTGCTGACGCTGTTCAAAGGCTTCGTCAACAAGAACGCCTTCTGACGCTTCCCCTGAGTGAACGAACGCGCCGAAATTCGTCGGTACGCCGAAAGAAAGGAGCAATGCCATGAAAGGAAAAACGCAATGAATCCAAGGTTAGTTGCTTTACTGCTCACCAGCCTGGCGCTGCATGGCTGCGCATTCGCCCCGGGGCAGCACATGACGCCGGACGACGTTACCACTGGCAAACCGGACGAGCCCTGGGCGCAACTGATCGAGGTCACACCGAAAAGTCTTCAGCAACAGCAACAACGCGCCACCGCAGATGCCAAGGCACTGCCGCAGGCGCTGCTTGACTACAAGACTCCCGAATACGTGATCGGCGCTGGCGATACCTTGCTGGTCACCGTGTTCGAACACCCGGAGCTGACCGCGCCGGGCTCGCAGGATCAGCTGGATGCCAACACCCGGGAGGTGCTGAACGATGGCACGCTCTACTTCCCCTACGTCGGACGCATCCGCGCGAGCGGCAGAACGGTGAGCGAGGTGCGCGAGCAATTGCGCATGGGGCTGGCGCCGCAATACACCGAGGTCAAGGTCGACGTCAAAGTGCTGCGCTACAACAGTCAGCGAATACTCCTGTCCGGCTCCTTCAAAGTGCCCGGCCCGCAACCTATTACCAATATTCCGTTGAGCCTGGTGCAGGCCGTAAGTGTCGCGGGCGTTAACCTGACCGATGCCAATCTGGCCGGTCTGACCCTGCGCCGCGATGGCCGCGATTACCTGATCGACATCGATTCGCTGAACCGCAGAGACTCGCAACTGAGCAGAATCTTCCTGAAGGATGGCGATTACCTGCACCTGAACAGCAATTCGCGAAACAAGATCTACGTGCTGGGCGAAGTACGTAACCCGCAAGTGATCTCCTTCGGCACCACGCGCCTGACGTTGCTGGAGGCACTGGGCAACTCCGGCGGCCTCAGCCCGGACAGCGCAGATGGCGATGCGGTGTATGTGATACGCGGCGCGGAAAACTTTGCCGAAGCGACGTCTACCGTTTACCACCTCAATGCCAAGAAGCCCGCCGCCTACCTGCTGGCGGGGCAGTTCGAGCTCAAGGCGCAGGACGTGGTATTTGTCGGCCCGGCCGATATCACCCGCTGGAGCCGATTCATCAGTCAGTTGCTCGGTTCGGCCAGTGTGGTGCAGACCGGCGCAGCGTTCCGCAACTGACTCTGACGAAGCTTTGAAAATCTTCCTGCAAGCAGTTTTGCGGGATTTTTTTTGGCCCGCCGAACAATGCAAAACTGTTGCCTGAGCAACAGTGGTTCAACAGTTGGCTGGCTTTTCGTCAGCATGGCAACGCCGCACCATCGGTATGAAAAGCGCGCAAACCCAATGTCTGCGAGCCATCGCCGGACCTTGCGAAGGCTGGCACACAAGCTGCTTTACAGACGCACGCTTATCGCAAGGAAATCCCATATGCTCGTTGTTTCACTTTCCGGCAGCCCTTCGCCCAAATCCCGTTCCGGCGTAGTGCTGGCTCATGCCAGCCGCTGGTTACAAGCCGCGGGGTTGAAGTCACCACGCTGCGCATACGCGACTTCAATGCCGAGGACCTGCTTTTTGCCCGCTTCGACAGCCCACAAGTGCTGGAATTTATTGAAGCGGTCAGGCACGCAGATGGCCTGCTGATTGGTACGCCGGTTTACAAGGCGTCATTTTCAGGCGCACTTAAAACCCTGCTCGACTTACTGCCCGAGCGTGCACTGCATGGCAAAGTGGTCTTGCCGCTGGCCACCGGCGGCAGTATCGCGCACATGTTGGCCGTGGATTACGCGCTCAAACCGGTACTGTCGGCGCTCAAATCGCAGGAAGTGCTACACGGCATCTTCGCCATCGATACCCAGATCAGCTACGACGACAACGAAGAAGGCGGCACCCTGGACGAAATCCTCACCGAGCGCCTGCATGAGGGGCTGGAGCACTTCCATCACGGCCTGCAACGTCGTTTGCAAGCACGTCACAAGCAGGCCGGCGGGCATTTGCAACTGGCTTTATAGCCCGGCATCAATGCTCGACAAACAGCGGATACAACGAGGCCACCAACAGCACGGCCATCACGCCGTTGAAGATGCGCAACCCCAGCGGGTCACGCAGAACATTGCGCAACAAACTGCCAAAGCCTGCCCAGATGCCGACACTGGGCAGGTTGATCAGCGCAAACACCGCCGAGATCACCACCACATTGTAGAAATAGCCCTGCATCGGCGTGTAGGTGCTAATGGCACCAATCGCCATGATCCAGGCCTTGGGGTTGACCCATTGAAACAGCGCTGCACTCATGAAACTCAGCGGCTTGCCCTGACTGTCGACGTTATCGGAGGCAGGACCTGACGTGGCGATTTTCCACGCCAGGTACAACAGATAAGCGGCGCCGACATAGCGCAGGATGGTGTAGAGAAGCGGCCATGCCTTGAACACACTACCCAGCCCGAAACCGACGGCCAGCACCAGGACAAAAAAACCGATGCTGATACCCAGCATGTGCGGCAACGTACGGCTGAAACCGAAATTGACGCCCGAGGCCAGCAGCATCATGTTGTTCGGGCCGGGGGTAATAGAGGTGACGAACGCGAAGAGTGTGAAGGCAAGAAGCAAATCGAAAGAGAGCACCATACAGCCTGTCCAGATCAGTGAGTCAGGCACTTACCCTATAGAAGGCGCTGCAAGAAACACACGGACAGTTGACCGGTAATTATTACCGTACAGTTTGATAAAAAACTCTTTTAAAAGCGGACTGTTAGCCTTGTGGCTGCTGGCCAGTCACATTCAGGTCAACGCTTGCTTCGCCTTTATCATCGAATTCGCGCGCCTGCTGTGCCTGCGGATCAGCCATCAATTGCGCCTTGCGTGCCTGGTATTCATCAAACGACAGGCCGCGCCGGTTAAGGTCTTCAAGCGCCAGTTGATGGCTTTCTTCGGCGCTGAAGGGACGCTGCTCGACAGCATGGTGGGTGGAGCAGCCGGAGAGCAGTGCAACGGTGAATGTGAGGACAAGCGCAAGGGCAAGTATACGGTTCATCTGGGGCCTCCGGGGCAGGCTTCATTCAGTAATGACGCAAGGTTACGCCCGCCCCCGACGCAGCAAAAATCATCCGCCGTGATAGTCGCTATCGACTATTGCGAGCATCCTCGATCAATACCTCGCGCAACGCCTGAGCCGCAGCGGAAAGCTTGTGATCGGCCAGCATCATCAGGCCGATACGGCGCTCGATACGCGGTTCTACCAGCGCGATGCAGCAAGCACCCAGTTCCTGCATCTGCCCGATGCACAGCGACGGCACCGCGCTGACACCCAAGCCATTGGCAACCATGCGCCCGATGGTGGACAGCTGATGGCTTTCAAACGCCACCGCCAGTTTGCCGTGCATCGGCTCGATGGCCTGCTCCAGTAGCAAACGCACAGCCGAAGGCCTTTGCAGGGCAATGAAGTCTTCGCCCAACAGCTCGGCCCAGGACACTTCGCCAAGCCCGGCCAGCGGCGAATCCTTCGAGACCACAGCCACGAAGCGATCCATATAAAACGGAGTGAACGACAACGCGTTGTTCGACTCGGGCTCAAAGCCGATGCCCAGCTCGACACGGCGGTGACGCACCATCTCCAGCACCTGTTCATTGATCACGTCATGCACCGCGACATTGACCCGTGGGTAGCGCCCGCGAAACACCTTCAGCGCTGCCGGTAATCGATTGCCGGCAAACGACGGCATGGCGGCGACCGAAACCCGGCCCGTTTGCAAGGTAAACCGCTGTCGCAACAGCTCTTCGGTGTTGTCCCAGTCAGCCAGCAACTGGCGCGCCAGCGGCAACAGGGTTTCGCCCTCGGGTGTCAGGCCGACGTTGCGAGTGGTGCGTGTCAGCAATTGCCCGCCAAGGTCCTCCTCCAGGCTTTTGATGGTCAGGCTCAACGCCGGTTGCGAGATGTTCAGTCGTTCCCCGGCCTGGGCGAAGCTCAGGTACTGCGCCACTGCCAGAAAAGCCCGAAGCTGCTTGACGTTCATATATTTGTTTTTCTTATCAATTGATCAGAAAAACAAAATTAACAAATCAGTCGCTGCGAGAGAAGATGCAAGTCACCCGATCCTCCGACAGTGCGACTGTCGGTCAACAACTATAAAAGGCGGATCATCATGGCTGGACTCGATAAACGAGTAATGACCTACGAAGAAGCCCTTGCCGGGCTGACCGACGACATGACGGTACTCTGCGGCGGCTTCGGTCTGTGCGGCATTCCGGAAAACCTCATCGCGCAGATCAAGCGTATGGGCATCAAGGGCCTTACCGTCGTTTCCAACAACTGTGGCGTTGACGGCTTCGGCCTGGGCATCCTGCTTGAGGACCGGCAGATCCGGAAAATGATTTCGTCCTACGTGGGCGAAAACGCCTTGTTCGAAAAGCAGTTGCTCAGCGGCGAGCTGGAAGTTGAACTCACCCCGCAAGGCACCCTGGCAGAAAAACTGCGCGCAGGCGGCGCGGGCATCCCTGCGTTCTACACCGCGACCGGCTATGGCACGCCAGTGGCTGAAGGCAAGGAAACCCGGCAGTTCAATGGCCGCAATGTGATCCTGGAAGAGGCCATCACCGGCGACTTCGCCTTGGTCAAGGGCTGGAAAGCCGACCACTTCGGCAACGTGATCTATCGTCACACCGCGCAGAACTTCAACCCGGTAGTAGCCACTGCTGGACGAATCACGGTGGTTGAGGTCGAGGAAATCGTCGAGCCAGGTGTGCTTTTGCCGACGCAGATCCACACGCCTGGCATTTACGTCGACCGGGTGATTCAGGGCACCTTCGAAAAGCGCATTGAACAGCGCACCGTCAGAAAATCCTGACAGAGCAGCTCGGCCATACAACAACAAAGAGATTTCAGACCATGGCACTTTCTCGCGAACAAATGGCTCAACGCGTCGCCCGTGAACTCAAGGACGGTTATTACGTGAACCTGGGCATTGGCATTCCGACCCTGGTGGCCAACTATGTACCGGACGACATCGACGTCATGTTGCAGTCGGAAAACGGTCTGCTGGGCATGGGCGCATTTCCGACCGAAGACACCATAGACGCTGACATGATCAATGCTGGCAAACAGACGGTTACGGCGCGTATCGGCGCGTCGATTTTCTCGTCGGCCGAATCCTTCGCCATGATCCGCGGCGGTCATGTAGACCTGACAGTGCTCGGCGCTTTCGAGGTGGATGTCGAGGGCAATATCGCGTCGTGGATGATCCCCGGCAAGCTGGTCAAAGGCATGGGCGGCGCGATGGACCTGGTGGCAGGTGCCGACAACATCATCGTGACCATGACCCATGCCTCGAAGGATGGCGAATCCAAACTGCTGCCCCGCTGCAGCCTGCCACTGACCGGCGCGGCCTGCATCCGCAAGGTTCTGACTGACCTGGCGTATCTGGAAATCGACAACGGTGCCTTCATCCTCCGCGAACGTGCGCCGGGGGTCAGCGTAGAAGAAATCGTGGCAAAAACCGCGGGCAGGCTGATTGTGCCGAATGATGTGATCGAGATGAGTTTCTGAACGCGGGCATCTTCGAGCAGGATGGATACATCTCTGTGGGAGATTCTATGATTTCGTTTTGCTGCCGGTTCCCGGCAGTTCGCGGACAAATCCGCTCCCACAGATTCCGGACAGTTGTGGGAGTGAGCTTGCTCACGAAGACGTTGGTTCAAACACTCGATATCCAGGGACTGTACTGGCCTCTGCGCTCTCACAGGATTTGTCGTTCTGGACGCTCTGCGTCCGCAATAGTCGGCTGTTCAAGTAACTCCCCGATAATAATTACAAAAAGAGGTGCCCCCAATGGCCGCCAACGCCAACATAGAAGAAAGCCGCTCTGCCCGATTCGCCTTGCGCTGCGCCGCATGGGCTGAACGCTGGTTTCCCGATTCATGGGTATTTGCCGCGCTGGCGGTGGTCATCGTCACACTGGCAACACTGGCCATTGGCGCACGTCCGGCCGAGGCTGCCAAAGCGTTCGGTGACGGGTTTTGGAGCCTGATTCCGTTCACCATGCAAATGGCCTTCGTGGTCATCGGCGGTTACGTCGTGGCCAGTTCGCCGCCCGCGGTGCGCCTGATCGACCGCTTGGCCCTTGTGCCGCGTAACGGTCGTTCGGCAGTGGCATGGGTGGCGCTGATTTCCATGCTGGCTTCGCTGCTCAACTGGGGGCTGTCACTGGTGTTCGGCGGCCTGCTGGTGCGCGCCCTCGCCCGCCGTACCGACCTGCGCATGGATTATCGTGCAGCCGGTGCTGCCGCGTATCTGGGGCTGGGCGCAGTCTGGGCGTTGGGGCTGTCGTCTTCGGCGGCACAGTTGCAGGCCAACCCGGCCAGTCTGCCGCCTTCGATCCTGGCGATAACCGGCGTGATCCCTTTCACTGAAACCATCTTTCTCTGGCAATCCGGGGTCATGCTCGCCGCGCTGGTAGTCATATCGCTGATCGTGGCCTATGCCACCGCCCCTGGCCCGAACAGCGCCCGGGACGCCAAAGCCTGCGGTGTCGACCCGGCATTCAGCCTGCCGCCACTGGCACCTCGCACACGGCCCGGCGAATGGCTGGAATACAGCCCGCTGTTGATCATCCTGATGGTGCTGCTGGGGGTCGGCTGGCTGTTCAGCGAGTTTTCGAGCAAACCGGCGATCACCGCAATCTCCGGGCTCAACACCTACAATTTTCTGTTCATCATGCTCGGAGCGTTGCTGCACTGGCGACCACGCAGCTTTCTCGATGCCGTAGCGCGGGCCGTGCCCACCACCACCGGCGTGTTGATTCAATTCCCGCTTTACGGCTCGATCGCTGCGTTACTGACCACAGTCAAAGGCGCTGATGCGCAGACCCTGGCGCACTACATCTCGACATTCTTTACCAGCATTGCCTCCCACGACACCTACGCGATTCTGATGGGCGTCTATTCGGCCATTCTGGGCTTCTTCATTCCGTCGGGCGGCGGCAAGTGGATCATTGAAGCGCCTTACGTGATGCAAGTCGCCAACGACCTGCAGTATCACCTCGGTTGGGCGGTGCAGATCTACAATGCAGCCGAAGCGCTGCCCAACCTGATCAATCCGTTCTACATGCTGCCGCTGCTGGGCGTGCTGGGCCTCAAGGCACGTGACCTGATCGGTTTCTCGTTCGTGCAGTTGCTGGTCCACACGCCGCTGGTGCTGTTTCTGCTCTGGGCATTGGGCACTACGCTGGTCTATACGCCACCGGTAATGCCCTGATCGTCAGCCGTTGAACGAGTAATCACGCTCGACCTTGCAGATTCGCGTGGTGAACGCCTGATACCAGCGCGCGCGTCCCTGCTCACGGACCTGGGCGTGATCGGCCTGCTGTTTCCAGGCCAGAATCGCGGTTTCGTCGCTCCAGTAGGACACGGTGATGCCCAGTCCGTGTTCGTCGCGAGCCGATTCCACGCCCAGAAAGCCGGGCTGCTGCCTGGCCAGTTCTACCATCCGCTGCGCCGCGTCTGCGTACGTTTGACCCTCTTCAGACGTACGCAGTGAGGTGAACACCACCGCAAAGTAGGGTGTGGGAAAGCGCGCTGCCATCATGATCGATTCCTCTGCGCGGCCTGGCTGCACGCGCGGACGAACGCAGCAACCACAGGAGATACCTTGCCCTGCAACGCAGCCCGCTCCGGCTGGAACAGCGTGGCGACGAAGAACGGGTGGCCCTGCAATTCGATACTGCGCACTTCGCCTTCAGGGCCGCGGCCGCTGACTTTCAATGCATCGCCGAACAGCGCTGGCTCAAGCTCACGACGCAGACCGTAGCGGCAGTGATAACGCTCCTCGATATTCAGCGTGCCGTAGGCTTGGGCAATCAAAGTGTCGGGTTGCAGGTGAATCGCCGCCACGGATTCAACCAGCGAGCAGCTCAATGGTTCGATGATGACGTTTGCCGCCTGCGGCGCAGTTTCGCCGTGCTCGGCGTCTGCCCAGCCCAGTTGATTGCGGGCGTACTCCACCAGTGCGTGCTGAAAGCCGCCGCACGTCCCCAGAAACGGTACGAGACGCTCGCGTGCGAAACGGATGGCCGTCAACGCGCCCTGCATGTCCAGGTACGGGCTGGCCGGTACACACCACAGCCCATCAAATTCGCCAAGCCGTGCACCGCTGCCGATCCGTGGCGTCGGTAGCCATTCGAAGCTGACCGGCACGTGAACGGTCTCAGCCGCCATCGCCAACGCCAGCGGAATGGCCTGATGGGCTGGCACATCGGCGTTGAAATCGCCCACCAGCCCGATCTGCAAAGTGTTGCGTACGTTATTGATTGTGCCCATGCCCTGCCCCCTGTTCGATTTTCGTATAACCCGGGCGGACTATAAACAGGCAGCAAAACCAGCAGAATGGGCATTGCAGCAATGCCTGGCGTGCAGCGCTGCACGTTTCTTCAGCCAGTTACCGGCGTCAGCACCGGCTGCCCGGAAAAGAACGCCAGCAGGTTATCGTTGACCATTTGCACACTGTCTCTGGAAGCCTCGGGCGACAGGCCTGCAACATGGGGCGTAAGCACAACATTGCCCAGCGTTTTGAGTACGTCCGGCACAGCGGGCTCATCGTCGAACACATCCAGCGCAGCCCCGGCAATCTGCTCGTTCTGAAGTGCACTGACCAGCGCATGGGTATCCACCACACTGGCACGCGCAATGTTGACCAGAAAGCCGTCAGGGCCCAGCGCTTCAAGCACACCGGCATCGATCAGGTGCTGCGTGCCACTGCCACCGGGTGTGGCAATGATCAGGAAATCCGACGCCGCAGCCAGTGCCTGTGCGGTGGCGTGCCAGGTGTAATCGCAGTCGGTGCGCGGTTTGCGATTGTGATAGCCGATGGCGATGTCGAACGCGGCTGCACGCCTGGCAATCGCCAGCCCAACCGCCCCCAGTCCGACGATTCCCAGGCGCTTGCCTGCCAGCGACGGTCGAACCACCTTGCGCCATTCGCTACGGCGTACCGACGCATCGGCCTGCGGGATGTCGCGTACCAGCGACAGCAACAGCGCCAGCGTATGGTCAGCCACTGTGGCGGCGTTGACGCCTGCACCATTGGTCACGGTGATGCCGCGTGCCTGCGCGGCGGGCAAATCAACCTTCTCGTAGCCGGCACCGCTCACGCAAATGATGCGCAGGTTCGGCAGTGCATCCATTTCCTCGGCGAAAAAACCCAGTGGCCCACGCGTCATCACGGCGCTGATGCTCTTCCCGTGTGCAGCAATTGCCTGGGCGCGCAGTTCGGCCGTCGGCGCACGAATCAACTGATAACCGCTGCTTTCCAGAATCGGCAAATACATGTCCAGATTTTCCACCAGCACCAATACCGTTGTCATGCGCACTCCCGTTCGGTCAGCAAAACGCTGACAGTAACGCGACTTCGTGCGCTTGTGCAGAGCCAATTGCACAGACAATGGCGCTCGTTGGAAAAAACCTTTCGCGATAACACCAGGTGTTCATGAAGTGGACGCATTTGCCGGACAGACTGCGTTACAAGCAACCTCGCCAACGCGATAGTGCGCTATCGTTGCGTGCAACGCTGTGACCAGTAACGGTATTGGCTGGTGCAGTCGAACACCTTCCAACCATAAGGAACCAACCGCCCATGCAAGGATTTTCCGCCACTCTGTCGACCACAACCCTGTTGAAAAAGACCTTCCTGGCCGCAGCGGTCATGTCGGGCCTGATGCTGTCATCCGGTATGGCAGCGGCGGCGGATGCACCGGGCAAGGTGCTGAGCGAAAAATACGGTCTGCCCTGGCCAGCCGTGATCGCCCATCGCGGAGCTTCGTTCGACGCTCCGGAGGAGACCATTCCGGCGTATACCCTGGCACGCGACCTGGGCGCGGACTATCTGGAGATGGACATCCAGCGCACTAAAGATGGCGTGCTGATAGCGCTGCACGATGACGTACTGGAACGCACGACCAATATTGCCGAAGTGTTCCCGACACGGGTCAAGGACCCGGTCAGCACCTTCACCCTGGCGGAGCTCAAGCAACTGGACGCCGGCTCATGGTTCAACAAGGCTTACCCCGACCGGGCGCGCGCAAGCTACAGCGGGTTGCAGATCCTGACGCTGGATGAGGTCATCGACATCGCCGAAGGCGGCGCGAACAAGCCTGGGCTGTATATCGAGACCAAGGTGCCGAACAAGTTTCCCGGTGTCGAAGCCGATCTTAAAAAGGTGCTGACCAAACGTGGCTGGCTGGCTCAGCGACCTGCTGCTGCGGCCGGTCATGTGAACGTCGCGCACATGCCGGGGCGTGTGGTATTGCAGACGTTCGAGAAGCAGAGCCTGGAACTCCTGCAAAAAGAAATGCCGAAAGTGCCCAAGGTCATGCTGCTGTGGATTGGCGAAGGCTCGATAGAGCCTAAATCCAGCGTCGCGTTCAAAGACTCGGGGGCCAAGGACAAGGCCAGCTACTACGCAGCGCAGGAAGTCAAATCGCCGGAGGAATTCCAGAAGTGGATTGACTGGGCCAAGGCTCATGGTGCGATCGGCACCGGCCCTTCTTCGCAACTGGCCAAGGGTGGCGATCAGAGCTACATGGACCTGGTCAAACCCTGGATGAACAACCTGACCCACGAGAAAGGCATGGTGATCCACCCTTACACGGTGGACGACGCAGAGGACTTCAAGCGGATCAGCAATGATGGAGTTGACGGTTTCTTCACCAACCGCACTGCCGAACTGTTGAAGTTCTACGGGCGGCCAGCGAAAGAGAGCATCGAGACGATTCTGAAGCGTAACGGCTACTGATCGACTGGCTGGCCGCATCCTGCGATGCGGCCAGCGCCGATTGATCAGAAATCGATGGTGCCGGACAGCTTCAAGGTGCGTGGCTCGCCTTGAGTCAGATAGCCACCATTGGCCGATGCCCAATAATCTTTGTTCATCAGGTTTTCGACGTTGGCACGCAGCGTGACGTCCTTTTGCGCTACGTTGAAGGTATAGCGCGCGCCCAGATCGAAACGGTTCCAGGTCGGAATGCTCAGATTGTTGGCAGCGTCGACATATTGCCCGCCGGTGCGCAGCATGCGCGCGTTGATGGCTGCGCCTGCGATGCCTGGCACATCCCAGTCGGCACCCGCGTTGAACTGGAAGGTCGGCACACCAATGGCCCTGTTGCCATCGTTGCTGCCACCCGACGTGCCGCTCACCTCGGTGTCCATCAGAGTAAGACCGGCCAGCAGACGCAGGCCGCTGACAGGCTCGCCGAACACGTTCATTTCCACGCCACGGTTGCGCTGCTCGCCATCACGGACGTAGCGCGTTCCGCTGCCATCCTGAATCTGGTAGCCATCAGTCGGTTGTTCGATACGGTATACACCCAGGCTTGCACCGAAGGTGCCCATGTCCAGCTTCACGCCCGCTTCAATCTGTTTTGAACGCGCCGGCGCGAACACCTCGCCAGGGTTGATCGTCACGGTGCTCGGCGCCGTCGGCCCCTGCGCAAGGCCTTCAATGCGGTTTGCATAGAAAGACACATAGCGCCAAGGCTTGAACACCAGCCCGTAGACCGGCGTGGTGATTGCCTCGTCATACAGTGCGTTGCGCGGGCCGCTGCCATAGTCGTAGCCCTGGACGCGCAGTTGCTGGCGACGCAGGCCTGCGGTCAGCAGCAGGCGATCATCGAAAAAGCCCAGCGTGTCGGAGAACGCTACGCTGCGCATACGACTCTTGCCGATGATACCGGGGTCACTGAGATCGCCACCCGAGAAGCTGTCCAGCGCAGGACGTGTTGTTTCCACTGGGTTGTACAGGTTGCTGCCAGCCGGACTGCCGAACAGGTAGGCACTGCGCTGCTCGGTCCAGATGCCGGACAGACCGAAGTTGACCTTGTGACTGACCGCGCCGGCCTGCAGCTTGCCGTTGATGCCGGCCATGGCTGTCTTGTTGTCTTCGTCATGCGGAATGGAAGACGGTGACGCCGTGATGTTGCCTGCGGCGTCATTGATAGTCGGCGAGCCATAGATACCGTTTTCACGGGTGTGCTTGGCACCGGCTGCAGCGTACAGCGTCCAGTCATCGTTGAGGTCGTATTCGGCCCGGCTCATGCCGAAGGTGTCTTCGGTTTCGGTCCAGGTCCAGTTCGGCGCGTAATTGGTGTCGGCATCCGGTGCATGCGGCACACGGGTCAGGCCACTGCCAACGAACACCATGTTGCGATTCTGATTGATGCGCTGCTTCTGGTAGGCAAAATCGCCGGAAAGACGGAAGTTGTTACCCTGATAATCAAGCCCCAGCGCGAACAGCTTGCTGCGATGCTCTTCGTCTTCAACGCCGGTCTCGCCTTCGCGCTGAGACAGGTTGAGGCGTGCGCCGAATCGATTGCCTTCGCCAAAGCGCTGGCCGAGGTCCAGGTGCTCGCCGACCCGACCGTCGCTGCTGATGTCGGTGGTAAAACGCCGTGTCGGCGTGTCCTGAGCGCGCTTGGGTTGCAGGTTTACGCCGCCGCCAATACCGGAGCCGGTCGGTGTTACGCCGTTTATGAAGGCATTGGGGCCTTTGAAAACCTCAACCCGTTCCAGCGCATCGGTGGAGATGATCTGGCGTGGCAGCACGCCGTAAAGGCCGTTGTAGGAAATATCATCGGTGGTCAGTTTGAGGCCACGAATGACGAAGATCTTCGAGGCGTTGGCATAGCCGCTTGACTGGCGAACCGATGCATCATTGAGCAGCACATCGCCGATGTCTTCAGCCTGCTGGTCCTCGATCAATTGTTCGGTGTAGCTGGTCATGGTGAACGGCACGTCCATGACGTCGGCATTGCCCAGAACACCCAACTGCCCGCCGCGAGCCACTTGCCCTCCTGCGTACACGGGCGGTAGCGCGTGCGGGTCGGCCTTGTCGGCACTGATATCGGTCTCTCCGAGAACCATCGGGCCTTCCTGCTGACTGGCGGCAGCAGTAGCGGTCCAGGCCGGAGAACCAATGGAACAGCAAAATGCGAGCAACGTGAGGCGCATCGGGATCGATGGGGTGTGCATGAAAAGGTCCTGCTGACGAGATGAGCGAGATCGGAAGAAACCTTCCTGGAGATGACCGACTCAGTGGATGCGAAATGCTACCATATGTTACTGGGAATGCTTATCATTAATTTATGTGCAGAGCGTCACATAACCAACGCTCATTGCTACGTCTCACACAGCAATGCTTTGAAACAGCTAGGGGACAGCCACCTGAGTGCGACTCTCGTGTAAGCTCGTACGCTATTGGTTTTCCCATCGAGAGGCCTATGCAATCCACTTTCCGACGCTCGACACTGGCAGCACTTCGTGGTTTTGCCTTGCCAAGCGGTGCAATCTCCATTGTTCCTTCTGCCGCCGACTATCGGCGCTGTCTGCTGGAAAGGATCGCTTCGGCCACCCGGCGCATCTATATCATCGCGTTGTATCTGCAACAGGATGAAGCTGGTCAGGAGATCCTCGACGCACTATACGCGGCCAAGGCTGCACGGCCTGAGCTGGATGTCGTGGTGCTGGTTGACTGGTTCCGCGCGCAGCGGGGCCTGATCGGTGCCGGGCGGCAACCGGGCAACTCGACCTAGTATCAGGCGCAGAACCTTGAATACGATGAAGAAGTGCCGATCTACGGCGTGCCGGTGCAAACCCGTGAGCTATTTGGCGTGCTGCACCTCAAGGGCAGCGTGATCGACGATTGTGTGATCTACAGTGGCGCAAGCATCAATAACGTCTACCTGCACAAGCTCGACAAATACCGTCTGGACCGTTACCACCTGATCGAAAGTGCGCCACTGGCCGACGCTTTCCAGAACCTGGTGCAGCGCGAAATACTCCCTTCACCGGCGGTGCACCGCCTCGACCTGCAATCGCCACCTGGCTCGCGCAGCATTCGCAGCGAGATTCGCGCTTTTCGTGCGGATCTGAAACGCGCTGCGTACGACACTTCAGCAGGCGAAAAGGAAAACGGCGAGCTGCGGGTGATTCCGCTGCTGGGCGTCGGGCCGCGTAACAATCTGAATCGTGCCATCTGCGACCTGATCGCCTCGAGCAAGATCCAGCTGACCATCTGCACGCCGTATTTCAACCTGCCGGTGGCGGTCACCCGCGAAATCAATCGGGCGCTCAAGCGCGGTGTGCAGGTGGATATCATCATTGGTGACAAAACCGCCAACGACTTCTTCATCGACCCGGACGAGCCGTTCAAGGTGATCTCGGCCCTGCCCTATCTGTATGAAATCAGCCTGCGACGCTTTGCCCACAAGCATCAGAAGGCAATCGCGCAGAACCGCCTCAACGTGCACCTGTGGAAACACGGCGATAATACGTTCCACCTCAAAGGCATCTGGGTCGATCAGCGCTATACACTGCTGACAGGCAACAACCTGAACCCTCGCGCCTTCAATCTTGATTTGGAAAACGCCTTGCTGATCGATGATCCGCAGGGCCAGTGGAGCGAAACGCGCGAGGCGGAAATCGCCCATTTGATGCGCAACACCCAACGCGTCAACCAGTACGACGAACTCGACACACTGGCCAATTATCCCGAAGGGGTACGCAAATTCCTCAAGCGCGTCAGCCGTGTGCGGGTCGAGCGATTGCTGTACCGGATACTCTGACCCTCAAGCCTGAGGCCGACACGCCTGGCATGTCGGCCATACAACCAAAGAAACAGGGTGTATCAGGGCCGTTTCGCCCCCAACTGCTTCCACATCTTTTGCGTGATTTTGCGGCGGTTGCTGTAGCCTGCCCACGGGTCGGCCTTGAGTTTCTTTAAACGCTGCTCAAGGTTGGTGATGTCCCACTGCGCCGAGGATTTCAGGCCTGCCAGTTCATCCAGAGCAATCGGCACCGAGACCGGCAAACCTGGCCGGGCGCGCACCGAATACGCAGTCACGGTGCTGCCGCCACGGCTGTTGCGCAGGTAATCAATGAAAATTTTCCCTACCCGGTTTTTCGGCCCCATGGTCGCGGTGAAGCGTTCGGGCAACTGACGGCTGACGAATTCGGCGATAGCCTTGGCGAAGGCTTTAACCGTGTCCCAGTCAGCCTGCCGCGCCAATGGCACGATGATGTGCATGCCCTTGCCGCCGCTGGTCTTGAGAAAAGCTTCCAGCCCAAGTTCCTCCAGCACGGCGAGCACCATTTGCGTGGCTTCGATCATGCTGCGCCAGGGCAGCGCCGGGTCGGGATCAAGGTCCAGTACAAAATGATCCGGCGTTTCGATCCTGTCACGCGTAGCGCCCCAGGTGTGCAACTCGATGGCCCCCATTTGCGCGGCACCGACCAGCGCCTGCAATGAATCGATCTCCATCAGCGCGGCATGCCCGGGGTCCAGAGCACGATCCAGCTGTTTGATGTGTGGAATCGCAAGATGCTCGGCGTGCTTTTGGAAGAACTGCTCGCCGTCGATGCCTTCCGGGCAACGCAACAATGCCACAGGACGCTTGTTCAGATACGGCAGAATCCATTCGGCAATAGACGCGTAGAACTGCGCAAGTTCGACCTTGCTGGTGCCGGTCTTGCTGTCGATCACCCGATCCGGATGGCTGATGCCCGTGCCCGCCACGTCCACTTTGCCTTTGCCGGCAGCGGTTTTCTTGCCTGAACGCGGCGCTGCCGATGTCGATTGCGTCCGGGTCTGGCTGGCAACCCTGGCGGGGTGAGCGTCTTCGCGCACCACCTCACTGGCAGGCTTGTCACTGCGCAACCCAACAAATGCGGCTTGTCGCACAATGCCTTCGCGGGTCCACTGGGCGAATTCCGCCTCACAGACCAGCTGCGGCTCTACCCACTGCACGCCGCGGGCCTGAGCCGAGGTCAGTTTTTTCGCCAGGGGCGAATCCTTGCGCTGCAGCGGTTTGAGTTGTTGATAAAGCTGTTCAAGCGTCACCTCACTGAAGCCGGTACCCACCCGCCCGGCATAGACCAGCCCTTCATCGCCTTCATTGACCGCCAGCAACAAGGCCCCGAATGCGGAGCGGCTGCCTTGTGGGGCGGTGTAGCCGACGATCACCAGTTCCTGACGCAACCGGCATTTGAGTTTGATCCAGTCGGCATTGCGCTTGCCGATATAAACACTGCCGGCCCGCTTGCCGATGACCCCTTCCAGGCCCATTGCCGCAGCGCTTTTCACGATATCCTGATGCCCGGCCTGAAACGCATCCGAATAACGCAGCAGGCGACTGCGCTGGGCGTCGAGCACTTGTTTCAAGGCGTCGCGGCGCTGTTCAAGGGGTACTTCACGCAGATCCTCCGCACTCAGGAACGGCATATCGAACAGGTAATACAGGATGTTTTTGCTGTTCCCTGCGTCAAAGGCAATCTGCAACCCCTGAAAGTCGGGCAACCCTTGCTCGTCGAGAACCACTACTTCGCCGTCGAACCAACTGTTTTGCAATTTCAGGCCCTTGAGCGCCTTGACCAGCTCGGGCAGCCGTTCGGTCCAGTCGTGGCCGTTACGGGTGAACAGGCTCACTTCGTCGCCCTGAATGCGGGTCAGAATGCGATAGCCATCGAACTTGATCTCATACAGCCAGTCACCCGCTGGCGGTGCATCTACCAACGTGGCCAGTTGCGGCGAAAGGGTTTCCGGGAAAACCGTTTTCGACTTCTTTTGCGCGGGCTTGCGCGCAGGCTTCGCTGCACCGGCTTTGGCTTTTTCGTTTGCGGCGCTGGCTTTTGGCTTCGCTGGCGCTGCACGCCCTGCCCCTACGTGCGCGCCGCTGATCACGCTCTGCGGCTGCTCCAGAGTGATGTCATATTCGGCGGCAGGTCGCGCAATGGCGTCCTTTTCTTTGATCAGCAGCCACTGCTCCTTGCTGCCGCTGCCCGTGAGCCGCGTGCGCACCAGCGCCCAGTCGCCGCTGAGCTTCTCGCCGACCAGGGTAAATTTGAGTTTGCCTTCCTCATAGGTTTTTTGCGGATCACCGTGCGGCTGCCAGACGCCACGGTCCCAGACAATCACATCACCGCCGCCATACTGCCCTTTCGGGATGCTGCCCTCAAAATCGGCATAGTCCAGCGGATGGTCTTCAACATGCACTGCCAGACGTTTTTGCTTCGGGTCCAGACTCGGTCCTTTGGGTACCGCCCAGCTCTTGAGCGTTCCATCCAGCTCCAGTCGAAAGTCGTAGTGCAGGTTGCGTGCGTCATGCTTCTGAATCACGAAACCCAGCGCCTTGGCCTTGGACGAAGACTTGCCTTTGCGCGTGCTTTCGGCAGGCTCGGAGGTGATGGCAAAATTGCGCTTGCGCGTGTATTCACTGGCGGGCTTGGCCATGTCCGGTGTCTCCGTCTGGCTCAAGAGGCTTTGCTGGTTTTCTTGGGGGCTGCAGGCCGCTTGGGCTTGGCCGCGGCCTTGTCAGCAGGTTTTTCTTTTGCTGCGGGCTTGCTCGCTTTGCCTTTACTGGCGCCCCCCTTGCCCGCCAGGCTGCGTCGCAGCAAGTCGGTGAGGTCAATGACATCGGCACTTTTGCGCTCTTCCTCAGCCGGATCCGTCTCGACATCCTCGATCTCGCCTTCGTCTGCCTTGGTTTTGACCAGGTGCATGATCTTTTCCTGAAAAGTGTCGCGGTACTGCTCAGGCTGCCAGTCGGCGCTCATGTCCTTGACCAGACGCTTGGCCATGTCGCGTTCACTTTTGTTCAACTGCACGTCCGTCACTGCGTCGCTCAGTTCCAGTTTGTCCAGCTCACGCACGTCGGCAGGCCAGCGCAGGATCACCATGACCAGTGCCGACTCCAGCGGCATGACCGCCGCCAGGTGTTCGCGGGTATGCAGCACGACATTGGCCAGCGCCACCTTTTTGGTGTCGACAAGGGTTTCGCGCAGCAGCGCGTAGACTTTTTCGCCGCGTTTATCCGGGGTCAGAAAATAAGGCGTGTCGATGTTTTGCAAAGGAATCTGCTGGCTGTCGACAAAGGCGAATATGTCGATGGTCTGCGTCGATTTGGGGTGCGCGGAGCGAATTTCCTCTTCGCTGAGTACGACATAACGATCCTTTTCGTACTCCACGCCCTTGACGATATTTTCGCTGGTGACCTCCTTGCCGGTGACCTTGTTGATTCGCTTGTAGCCAACCGGGTCCATGCTGCGCTTGTCGAGCCAGTCAAAGTCGACACTGGTCGACGTTGTCGCCGACACCAATGCGACCGGTATATGCACCAGCCCGAAGCTGATTGCGCCTTTCCAGATTGCCCTTGCCATGGTCTGACTCCTGTTGGTCCTGAAAAAGTGACTGGACCGGTCGAAGAAAAGTTTCGACAGCCTGACGAGTGCCGGAAAATCCGCGCAGGCGCAGCCCGTTTTTCATCTTGGCAATCTGACTGTCAACGTTTTGGCTTTTGGTACGAACTGTATTAACGGGATGCTTACAGACGTCAAAGCCTTGTAGTAGAGGGGTTCGCGCAAAGAGAAGCAGGATTTTTCAAGTCACATATGCGTTTAAGATCTAAAAATATGGTTTAACGTTCTTTTGCGGAATAAATCAGACGTTCTATAAATGGCCCCACCCCGAACGCTGTTGGCGAACTGTCTGCGAATCAACAGTTGGTCCCGTCAGCTTTCACTCAGCTGATCACTCCCAAGGATTTGTCATGAACGTTTTCTGGTTTCTTCCGACTCACGGCGACGGCCATTATCTGGGCACGACAAAGGGCGCACGTCCCGTCACCCTCAATTACCTGAAACAGGTGGCGCAGGCCGCCGATGATCTGGGCTATTACGGGGTATTGATTCCGACCGGTCGCTCTTGCGAAGACTCGTGGGTCATCGCCTCGGCACTGGTGCCATTGACCGAGCGTCTGAAGTACCTGGTGGCGATCCGTCCGGGAATCATCTCCCCTACCGTCTCGGCACGCATGGCGGCCACGCTGGATCGTTTATCCGGCGGCCGACTGCTGATCAACGTGGTGACTGGTGGCGACCCGGACGAGAACCGTGGCGACGGCAGCTTCCTCGATCACAGCGAACGCTATGAAGTCACCGACGAATTCCTGAAGATCTGGCGTCGCGTATTACAGGGCGAAGCAGTCGACTTCGAAGGCAAGCACCTGCGCGTGCAGAATGCCAAAGCGCTGTATCCACCGATTCAAAAGCCCTATCCGCCGCTGTACTTTGGTGGCTCTTCCGATGCCGCGCATGACCTTGCGGCCGATCAGGTGGACGTTTACCTGACCTGGGGCGAACCTCCGGCAGCTGTGGCCCAAAAGCTGGCCGATGTGCGTGAACGGGCAGCCCGCAAAGGTCGTACCGTGAAGTTCGGCATTCGCTTGCACGTCATCGTGCGCGAAACCAGTGAAGAAGCCTGGAAAGCCGCCAGCACATTGATCGAACACATCAGCGACGAAACCATCGCTGCGGCCCAGAAATCTTTCTCGCGCTTTGATTCCGAAGGTCAACGCCGTATGGCTGCGCTGCATGACGGACGCCGCGACAACCTGGAAATCGCGCCTAACCTGTGGGCGGGCGTGGGTCTGGTTCGTGGCGGTGCTGGCACGGCACTGGTCGGCAACCCGCAGGAAGTCGCGGCACGCATCAAGGAATACGCAGACCTGGGCATCGATAGCTTCATTTTCTCGGGCTACCCGCACCTGGAAGAAGCGTACCGCTTTGCCGAACTGGTCTTCCCGCTGCTGCCTGAGCCGTACGCCAGCCTCGCCGGGCGCGGCATCACCAATTTGACGGGCCCGTTCGGCGAAATGATCGCCAACGATCTGCCCCCGCAGGCCAAGTGATGTCAGGGCAACTGCTGACCTTACCGCACTCGCCTGCGCTGGCGACCTCGATCAGAGCCACTGCGCAGGTGTTCGAGGACCCCAAATCCAAGGATCTGCTCGCTCACGTACGCCAGGTGGCGCCCAGCGATGCCAGCGTACTGATCATTGGTGAAACCGGCACTGGCAAGGAACTGGTGGCACGGCACGTCCACGAACTGAGTGCCCGTCGCGACAAACCGTTCGTGGCGGTCAACTGCGGCGCGTTCTCCGAGAACCTGATCGAGGCCGAGTTGTTCGGCCACGAGAAAGGCGCCTTCACCGGCGCGATCAGCGCGAAGGCCGGCTGGTTCGAAGAGGCCAATGGCGGCACGCTGTTTCTCGATGAAATCGGCGACCTGCCCATGACTCTCCAGGTCAAGCTGCTGCGCGTACTTCAAGAACGTGAAGTGGTCCGCCTGGGCTCGCGCAAGAGCGTGCCGATTGACGTGCGGGTGCTCGCAGCCACCAACGTACAACTGGAAAAAGCCATCAATGCCGGGCATTTTCGCGAGGACCTTTACTACCGGCTGGACGTGGTCAATCTGGAATTGAGCCCGCTGCGCGAACGGCCCGGCGACATCCTGCCGCTGGCCCGGCATTTCATAGAGGTCTACAGCCAGCGTCTGCGCCATGGCCCGGTGCGCATCAGCGCCGAAGCCGAGCACAAGCTCAAGACCTACAGCTGGCCGGGCAATATTCGCGAGCTGGAAAACGTTATTCATCACACCTTGCTGGTCTGCCGCGACGGGGTCATTCAGCGTGACGACCTGCGCCTGTCGAACCTGAGGATCGAGCGTCAGGACGAGCAGAATCCGGCTGACGAGTCAGCCGAACAGTTGCTCAATCGGGCGTTCCAAAAGCTGTTTGAAGAACAGGCAGGTGCCTTGCACGAGAAGGTCGAAGACACGCTGCTCAGGACCGCGTATCGCTATTGCCATCACAACCAGGTACACACCGCCAGCCTGCTGGGCCTGACCCGCAACGTGACGCGTACGCGTCTGATCAAGATCGGTGAGCTGGCGGTCAACAAACGCAGGCCGGGTGAAAATATACAGGGCGACCGGATGCTGCATTTGTCGGTGTGAAGGTCCAGACCGGTGACGCGGAGCGTCGCGCAATGCATCCCCACGCTGGAGCGGGAGAAACGATCGCCATCCGTAAGAACGCTATCGTGCCCATGCTCCGCGTGGGTATGCCTTTCTGGACGCTCTGCGTCCTCTCCTGATCACGCGGCGCTTCACGACAAACGCATCGCCAGCGCCTTGGCCTGAATCGCCACGTCGGTCACTGCGGTGCTTTCCCACCACATGCCGCGCAGTGGCGGGCCCATGGCGAACAGGCGTGACGAGCAGTGACCTTGCGCGTCGAGCACCGCGCCACCGGCGTCGGCAGCAATGCCCAGCGCAAGCGGTCCGGGCTGAATCAAACCTCGCAGCAGCAATTGCCGAGGCAACGGGCGATCCACGCGTCGCCAGTCGTACTCGATGCCGGTGGAGTTGATCAAGGCATCGCCAACGATCTGCGTCGGTTCGCTATCACCGCGCCGACGCACGCTGATCTGCACCTGGCCTGACGGCAGGCTCGCAACAGCCTGCAACGAAGCGGCGTCAATGCTCAGCCGACCTTGCCTGATCAGTTGCGCCAGCAGTGCGGCGCTGGGTGGTGGCGAGCGATGGTGATGACTCTCCCACCATGGCCGTACATGACGGACAAACTGGCGGCGCTGCCTGTCACTGGCCTGATTCCACAGCCTGCCGACGTTGGCGCGCACGGTGTCCAGCGGGGCCTGCCAGTCAATGCCGCTTTCGATGGCCAGCTCGCACTGCTCGCGCACCTTGCGTACCAGTTGGCGAGTGCTGCGGATACTCGGGTCCTGCGCCAGGAAATCAGACCATTCCGGTGGCTGGCGCCGCACATGGGGCAGCAGGCCATGCCGGGAATAGATCTGAATCGGCCCGCGGTGCCCGGCCTTTTCCAGCGAGACCAGCGCATCGACCATGGTCAGCCCCGAGCCAATGATCAACACCCTGCACTGTGCATCGAGCTGTTGCATTGCCTGTACATTCCAAGGGTCCAGCGCTGCCGCGTTCAGTGCGTTCGACTCACGCTGCGGTGTGCGTGAAGCGGCGTACATACCGGTCGCCAGCACGGCCCGACTGCCACGCAATAGACGACCGTTGGCCAGCGTCACGCTCACGCCGTGTTCATCGATCTGTACATCGACCGCTTCGCCGGGCACATGCGTTGCCGTCGAGCCAAACACCTCGCCAGCGCCACGGGCTTCACGCAATCGCTGCTGGACATAAAGCCCGAACACGCCGCGCGGCGGGAACAGCTCGGCGACCGGGACCTTCTGCCCGGCCGCTTCAGGCCAGCCGCCCTCGGCCAGATAGGCCGTCAGCCAGCGCGTGAGGTCGTCCGGGTCATCGGGGTCGACGCTCATGCGCGCCGCATTGCCATTGAGCGTATGGCCCGGCTCTGTTGCGCTGTAGGCCTCGCCCCGGCCAAGCTCGCTGCGGGTTTCGATGATCAGGATCCGGCGCTGGCCAGGCCTGCGTAGCAACTGCGCCGCCAGCATGGTGCCGCTCAGACCGCCGCCGATGATCAGAATGTCAGCTGTCTGGTTAGGGTCTTCGCTCATCGAACAGCGCCTCGGTCAGTTGCGATAAAAGAACAGGAAGGTCAGAGCACGACGTTACGCACAAAGCGCAAGGGCACGTCAGCCTCATTGCAATAGCGGTGCGGCTGATTGCTGGGGAACATGAAAAACTCGCCTGGACCGATCTGTTGCACGGCCGCAGGATCGGAGAGGCGCAGAGTCAGATACCCTTCTACGATATACACCTGCTCACTCCAGCCGTCCGGATCGGCTTCCGAGACATAGGTATCGCCGGGCTCCAGGCAGAACTCCCACAGCTCGACTTCCCGGCGGGCAATCGCTCGGGCCAGCAGCACGGCCTTGCTGCCAGAAATCGTACCCGCCCAGGCCAGTTCGTTGATACGGCTGTAATCGCGATTTTCGGGGGCCTGGATCAGATCGCTGAACGCCACCTCCAATGCTTCTGCTACCCGGTCCAGCGTCGCCAGACTGACGTTTTTCTCTCCCGCCTCGATAGCGACCAGCATGCGGCGGCTGACCCCGGACTTTTCTGCCAGGGCGGTCTGGCTGAGGTCAGCGCAGTTGCGCAAACGCCGTACGTTCTGGCTGACGTGCTGCAACACGGCTGGGCGCGGGGAATTTTCTTTGTGCATGGTGGTACTCACATCAAACCGTTGCGCATTATACTGCCCAATTCGAGACCATTTTCAGGGTGCTCAGCCTCTCATCAGGCGCATCGTCATTTATAGCCGTTCACAGGAATCTGGAGCTGACATGAAGTCTATCAGCCGATTACCCCGCATCAGCAAGGCAGAAGCCGTTCTGATTCTGATTACCATGCTCTGGGGAGGCACTTTTTTACTGGTACAGCATGCGCTGACCGTCAGCGGCCCTATGCTCTTCGTCGGTCTGCGCTTCGCCGCAGCGGCGCTTATCGTAGCGCTGTTTTCAATGAAGGTGCTGCGCGGACTGACCTTTCTTGAACTCAAGGCCGGCGTATTCATCGGCACCGCGATCATGCTTGGTTATGGCTTGCAGACCATTGGACTGCAAACCATCCCAAGCAGCCAGTCCGCCTTCATCACAGCGCTCTACGTACCCTGCGTGCCTTTATTGCAATGGTTGGTGCTTGGCCGTCGACCGGGCCTGATGCCGACACTGGGCATCCTCCTCGCCTTTACCGGGCTGATGCTGATATCAGGGCCGCAAGGTGCTTCTCTGCAACTCAACTCCGGCGAGATCGTCACGCTGATCAGCGCGGTGGCCATCGCCGCCGAGATCATCATGATCAGCGCCTATGCCGGCAAGGTCGATGTGCGGCGGGTCACCGTGGTGCAGCTGGCAACCGCCTCCGCCCTGGCCTTTCTGATGATCGTGCCGACTCAGGAACGCTTGCCGGATTTCTCCTGGCTACTGGTGCTCAGCGCGGTGGGGCTTGGCGCGATGAGTGCGATTATCCAGATCGCGATGAACTGGGCACAGAAAAGTGTTTCGCCTACACGCGCCACCGTGATTTATGCCGGTGAACCGGTCTGGGCCGGGATTGTCGGAAGACTTGCCGGGGAGCGCTTGCCGGGTATCGCCCTGCTGGGCGCAGCACTGATTGTGGCCGGGGTGATCGTCAGCGAAATGAAGCGGCGTTCTGCCCCCGGTGAACACAGCCTTGCTGAAGAAGATGGCATACGCAAAGCCGAGTGAACGGCGGCTATTGCGCGCCGTGAAACACATGTCCCGTGACAACTTTTTGCTGTCTTAAAAACAGCAGACACTTTTTGTAGGAAATTTCGGAAACAGTCCCTTTGGTATCGGGGTGTCTGGCACGTATGATGCTTGACATTCCCCTGCAGATTAGAAGCCTATGTCCCTGATAGTTCTACTGCTTCTGCCTTTCATCGGCAGCTGTCTGGCGGCCTTTTTGCCGCACAACGCGCGTAACGCAGAATCGTTTCTGGCCGGTCTGGTCGCCCTCATCGGCGCTATCCAGATGGCATTGTGGTTCCCGCAGATCGCCGACGGCGGCGTTATTCGCGAAGAGTACTTCTGGCTGCCGAGCCTGGGGATGAACTTCGTTCTGCGTATCGACGGCTTCGCCTGGCTGTTTTCGATGCTGGTGCTGGGCATTGGTGCGCTGGTCTCGCTCTACGCCCGCTACTACATGTCGCCGGATGATCCGGTGCCGCGTTTCTTCGCGTTTTTCCTGGCTTTCATGGGCGCCATGCTCGGCCTGGTGATGTCCGGCAATCTGATTCAGATCGTGTTTTTCTGGGAGCTGACCAGCCTGTTCTCGTTCCTGCTGATCGGCTACTGGCACCACCGCGCCGATGCACGGCGCGGCGCGTACATGGCGCTGATGGTCACCGGCGCAGGCGGTCTGGCGCTGCTGGCCGGCATGATGATCCTCGGCCATGTGGCCGGCAGTTACGACCTGGACAGGGTGCTGGCATCCGGAGATGCGATTCGCGCCCACGCTCTGTACCCCGTGTTGCTGACCCTGATTCTGATCGGGGCATTGACCAAAAGCGCCCAATTCCCCTTCCATTTCTGGCTGCCCCACGCAATGGCCGCCCCTACACCCGTGTCGGCGTATCTGCACTCGGCGACCATGGTCAAGGCCGGGGTGTTTCTCATGGCACGAATGTGGCCGGCGTTGTCCGGCACTGAGCAATGGTTCTGGATCGTCAGCGGCGCAGGTGCCTGCACGCTGATTCTCGGCGCCTACGCGGCCATCTTCCAGAATGATCTGAAGGGCCTGCTGGCCTACTCGACCATCAGTCATCTGGGCCTGATCACGCTGTTGCTGGGCCTCAACAGCCCGCTGGCTGCGGTGGCTGCGGTCTTTCACATTCTCAACCACGCTACCTTCAAGGCCTCGCTGTTCATGGCCGCCGGGATTATCGACCACGAGAGCGGAACGCGAGATATCCGGCGTCTCAGTGGGCTGGTGAAGCTGCTCCCCTACACCGCAACACTGGCGATGGTCGCCAGTGCATCGATGGCAGGCGTGCCGCTGCTCAACGGGTTTCTGTCCAAGGAAATGTTCTTTGCCGAAACCGTGTTCATTTCCGCCACTGCCTGGGTCGAAATTGCCTTGCCAGTGATCGCGACCATCGCCGGGATATTCAGCGTTGCCTATTCGCTGCGCTTCACGGTCGATGTGTTTTTCGGTCCGGTCGCCAAGGACCTGCCGCACTTGCCGCATGAGCCGCCGCGCTGGATGCGTGCGCCGGTAGAACTGCTGGTGCTGACGTGCCTGATCGTGGGGATTTTCCCGGCGCAATCGGTCGCTCCCCTGCTCGCGGCGGCTGCACGTCCGGTGGTCGGCGGAACATTGCCCGAATACAGCCTGGCGATCTGGCACGGCTGGAATCTGCCGATGGTTATGAGCCTGGTGGCGATGGCTGGCGGTATCATCCTGTATCTATTGCTGCGCAAACCTCTCAAGCACGAGCGCATTACTGCCCCGCCGCTGGTGGGCAGGCTCAACGGCAAGCTCTTTTTCGAACGCAGCCAGGTGGTGATGATGCACTGGGCGTGGCGTTTCGAGCGCAAGGTCAGCACTCGTCGCTTGCAGCCGCAACTGTTTCTGCTGGTACTGGCAGCCGTACTGGGCGGCTTCATCCCGATGTATTTCAGTGGCCTGACCTGGGGCGACCGGCCGAAGATTCCGGGTTCCGGGGTGTTTGTCACGCTCTGGCTTATCGCAATTGCCTGCGCAATAGGTGCAGCCTGGCAAGGCAAGTATCACCGTCTGGCAGCACTGGTCATGGTCAGCGTCTGCGGCCTGATGACCTGCATCACCTTCGTCTGGTTCTCGGCACCTGATCTGGCGCTGACTCAACTGGTCGTGGAGGTGGTGACGACGGTACTGATCCTGCTCGGTCTGCGCTGGCTGCCGCGACGCAACGAAGACGTCGCCCCATTGAGCGCGCGCCTGCGCGCTCGTACCCGGCGAATACGCGACTTCGGGCTGGCGGTTCTTGTCGGCCTGGGTATGGCAATATTGTCCTACGCCATGCTGACCCGTCAGACACCCAACGCTATTTCGTCCTTTTACCTGAGCCGCGCGCTGCCTCAGGGCGGTGGTACCAACGTGGTCAACGTGATGCTGGTGGATTTCCGCGGCTTCGATACGTTTGGCGAAATCACCGTGCTGGCGGCGGTAGCGCTGACAGTGTTTGCCCTGTTGCGACGCTTCCGCCCGCCGAAGGAAAGCATTCTGCTGCCCACACAGCAACGCCTGCTGGCCCGTGACGTGGTGACTGATCTGGTTAACCCGCGCAGTGCCAGCGATACCGCACTCGGTTTCATGATGGTTCCGGCAGCGCTGGTGCGATTACTGTTGCCGATTGCCTTCATCATCTCGATGTACCTGTTCGTTCGTGGTCATAACCAGCCAGGTGGCGGATTTGTGGCCGGTCTGGTGATGTCGGTGGCGTTCCTTCTGCAATACATGGTGGCAGGTACCCAATGGGTCGAGGCGCAAATGAGCCTGCGCCCGTTACGCTGGATGGGCACAGGCCTGTTGTGCGCGGTTCTGACCGGAGCCGGTTCCATGGTGCTGGGTTATCCGTTCATGACCACGCACACCGCGCACGTCGATTTTCCGGTTCTGGGCGATATTCACATTGCCAGTGCGCTGTTCTTTGATGTCGGCGTGTACGCCGTGGTCGTTGGCTCGACGCTGCTGATCCTCACCGCACTGGCTCACCAGTCGGTGCGCAGCCACCGTCCGACGCAACTGCCCAAACCCGTTGCCAACCCGCAAGGAATCCTCTGATGGAAGAAGTCATTGCAATCGCCATCGGCGTGCTGGCCGCCTCGGGCGTCTGGCTGATCCTGCGGCCACGCACCTTTCAGGTGGTCATGGGGCTGTGCCTGCTGTCTTACGGGGTCAACCTGTTCATTTTCAGCATGGGCAGCCTGTTCATCGGCAGAGAACCGATCATCAAGGACGGCATTCCCCAAGACCTGCTCAATTACACTGATCCACTGCCGCAGGCGCTGGTACTGACCGCCATTGTCATCAGCTTCGCCATGACCGCGCTGTTTCTGGTGGTATTGCTCGCCTCCAGAGGCCTGACCGGCACCGACCATGTAGATGGCCGGGAGCCCAAGGCATGAGCTGGATGAATCAACTGATCATTGCGCCGATCCTGCTGCCGTTACTGACCGCAGGGCTGATGCTCTGGCTGGGCGAAAAGCATCGGCCGCTCAAGGGACGTATCAATCTGTTTTCCAGCATCCTCGGGCTAGGCATTTCCGTGGTGCTGTTTCTCTGGGTGCAGCACAGCGGCAGCAGTGGTTCGATCGGTGTCTACCTGCCAGGCAACTGGGGTGTGCCTTTCGGTATCGTGCTGGTGGTAGATCACCTGTCGGCACTGATGCTGGTGCTGACCGGCATAATCGGTGTCTGCGCCCTGTTGTTCGCGCTGGCGCGCTGGGACCGGGCCGGTGCCAGTTTCCACGCACTGTTCCAGATCCAGCTTATGGGGCTATATGGCGCATTCCTGACCGCCGACCTGTTCAACCTGTTCGTATTCTTTGAAGTGCTGCTGGCAGCGTCATACGGCTTGATGCTGCATGGCTCCGGCCGGGCGCGGGTGTCGACCGGCCTGCATTACATTTCGATCAACCTGCTGGCTTCGTCGCTGTTCCTGATCGGCGCTGCGCTGATCTACGGCGTAACCGGCACGCTTAACTTCGCGGATCTGGCGATCAAGATCCCGCAAGTGGCAGAGTCCGATCTGGGCCTGCTGCATGCAGGCGCTGCCATTCTGGCCACGGCATTTCTGGCCAAGGCAGGTATGTGGCCGCTGAACTTCTGGCTGGTCCCGGCCTATTCGGCAGCCAGCGCGCCGGTAGCGGCCATGTTTGCGATCATGACCAAAGTGGGCGTTTACACCCTGCTACGCCTGTGGACACTACTGTTTTCCGGTCAGGCCGGGGCCTCGGCATTCTTCGGCGGCGACTGGTTGATCTACGGCGGCATGGCGACGATTTTCACCGCTGCTATTGCAATCATCGCTGCCCAGCGCCTGGAGCGCCTCGCCAGCCTGAGCATACTGGTATCAGCGGGCATTCTGCTGTCAGCGGTCGGTTTTGCCCAGCCGAGCCTGACTTCGGGTGCGCTGTTCTACATGGTCAGCTCGACGCTGGCGCTGAGCGCAATGTTCCTGCTGGGCGAATTGGTCGAGCGTTCCCGCTCGGCCAACGAGATCCCTCTGGAGTACGACGTGGATCAACTGCCCCGCACCCTTGAGTCGCTGCATCCGCCACCCGGCACCAACCTGGACGACGAGCAGAAAGTCGTAGTCGGTCAGGTCATACCCATGACCATGGCATTTCTGGGCCTGAGCTTTATCGCCTGCGCGTTGCTGATTATCGGCATGCCACCGCTATCGGGGTTCATCGGCAAACTCACGCTGCTCAGCGCGTTGATGAACCCGCTGGGGCTGGACGTCACGCAGGACGAAGCGCTCTCGACCCCGGCATGGATGCTGATCGGCCTGCTGATCTTCTCCGGGCTGGCGTCGCTGATCGCTTTTTCCAGGCTTGGCACACAGCGCTTCTGGACACCACACGAGCGCCCTTCGCCGTTGCTGCGCCGCAATGAATGCTTGCCGATCATCATCCTGCTGGGCCTCTGCGTTGCGCTGACGTTCAAGGCCGAGCCCTTGTTGCGCTATACCCAGGACACCGCCGCCGCGCTGCATGAGCCCAAGCAGTATGTGCAGTCGGTCCTTGCCACACGTCCGATACCCGGCCCTACCAGCCAGGAAATCAGTTCGGAGGGGCAGCCATGAAGCGCCTGTTTCCGGCTCCTCTGCTTTCTCTGGCACTGTGGCTGTTGTGGCTGGTGCTGAACCTGTCGATCAGCCCCGGCCACCTGCTACTGGGTGCGGTGCTGGGCTTGCTCGCGCCCTTGCTGATGGCACCGCTGCGCCCGCTGCCGGTGCGCATCCGCAAACCTGGCACAATCCTGAAGTTTCTGTGCCTGGTCGGGTGGGATGTGGTGGTGTCCAATCTTCAGGTCGGTTTGAGCGTATGGCGGCTCGAAAGTCTTCCGCCACGCTCGGCTTTCGTGCGTATCCCGCTGGACCTGCACGATGCCCATGGCCTCGCCGCGCTGGCGATGGTCACCACGGTCGTACCCGGAACGGTATGGTCGGAACTGGCGCTGGATCGCAGTGTGCTGCTGATGCATGTTTTTGATCTGGAGGATGAAGCGCAATTCATCGAACACTTCAAGACCACCTATGAGCGACCGTTGATGGAGATCTTTCAATGAGTGCATTGCTCGACAACGCGATCCTGATCAGCCTGCTGATCTTCGCCCTGGCGATGGTGATCACCCTGCTGCGCCTGCTCAAGGGTCCCTCAGCCCAGGACCGGGTGCTGGCGCTGGACTACCTGTACATCATTGCCATGCTGATGATGCTGGTGCTCGGCATCCGTTACGCCAGTGACACGTACTTCGAAGCAGCCATGCTGATTGCCCTGTTCGGCTTTGTCGGCTCCTTCGCTCTGGCCAAATTCCTGCTGCGCGGAGAAGTGATCGAATGACCGGACTGCCGAACACCGTGCCCTTCTGGGCTGAGATACTGACCGCCGGGCTGCTGATCGCCAGCAGTCTGTTTGCCTTGACCGGTGCCCTCGGGCTGCTGCGCCTCAAGGACTTCTTCCAGCGCATGCACCCGCCAGCCCTCGCGTCGACGCTGGGCGCCTGGTGCGTTGCGCTGGCGTCGATCATCTATTTCTCTGCGCTGAAGGCAGAGCCGGTGATTCACGCCTGGCTGATTCCGGTGCTGCTGGCAATCACCGTACCTGTGACCACGCTGCTGCTGGCACGTACGGCGCTGTTCCGCAAGCGCATGGCCGGTGACGATGTGCCCGCAGAAGTCAGTAGCGGCACTGGCAATGGAGAATCGGCAGGCGGCTGAATCTTCAGCCTGGCCAGCGTTACTCGCTGGCCTTGAAGGTCAGCTCGCCCTTGCGCCATTTGGCGGCCTTGCCGACTGCGCCTTTGAGAACCTTGCTCATACCGGTCTGCAGCTGCTCTTTTGCGGCAAACACCATGACCACAGCCTGACCTTCCTTGAACACAATGCCGTGGCCTTCAGGGATATCGACGAATGCATATTCGCCCAATCCATACACAGTCATTTTGATTTCACGGAATTTCAATTCGAGCTTGCCGCCTTCACGGCTTGGCAATACCGACGCGCGGAAATGATCGCCCACCTTGAGCTCCAGGCGCGGCTTGTCATCGACGACCAGAGCGGTTTCGGTGTCGATTTCAGCGATATAAATACCTTCGGCTGACTGCTCGGTGATGTAGACAAAACGGGACTGAAACTGCTTGACCAACTGTGCGCGGAGATCGCCGAGCACGAACAAGGCATGGGTATCCAGATTACTTACAGCCAAAGTACAAACCCTCAAACATAAAAATGAGGCTGCCTGATGTCAGGGCAGTCAAGAAAGTGGTTAATCCATAGACCGCGTCAAGCGACCGGATTTTTTCCGGCACGCTGCACGCGGAAGCGCTGAAAGCGCCACCGCAAACCTTGTGCAGGCGGGTGGCGGATTCTACCGGCTCATGGCAGCTACGGGATATATACCTTTTGTACACTGCAGTGTCGCAAAAGCGCTGGAGCCCTGAAACCGGCGGCCAGCTTGACCACGACTTAAAGGCTGGACGGGTTCCAGCCAGGCGATCAATGTGCATTCGGCGATACTGGAAACATATCACTTGTAGGCAGAGCACAAAAGGCCATCTTCTCACACGGCCAAATGCATCGAACTCTTGCATACGTCGGCCACTCCCATAAGAACTGATGAAGACGGGGATATCCCCCGGCGAGGAGATGACATGGAACAGACTACAACGACCATCAACGACCTGTTCACCCAATTGGGACTGGAATCGGACGATGAGAGCATCGAAGCGTTCATCGCCAAGCACCCACTGCCTGACGACGTGAAGCTGATTGATGCCGACTTCTGGACGCCGCAGCAGGCTGACTTTTTAAAGGAACAGCTGCATGAGGATGCCGAATGGGCGATGGTGGTCGACGAACTGAATGTGCGCCTTCACAAATAGCCCGAGTGAACCACTCGGGCGTTGATTCCTATTGCGGATAACCGGGCTGGCCGACATTGGGGTGCAATGTCCTGCCACCCGGTTGCGGGGCATGCACAAAAACAGCGTCACTAAAGGTGCCCATTCTGCCCACCACTGCGTTCCAGTGCGCAGACTGATGGATATAGCGCCAGCGCAATAGCTGCTCTTCATGACTGTCCAGTAAGTAAGGCCCGCCTCGCGCATAATCGATCAGGCGGGCTGAAATGCCTTCGAGCTCGGGAGGAAGCTGAAATTCAGGGCTGTTCGGCACCGGGTCGAAAGGTACCCCCTCATCACAGGCCAGTGCATGCATGACCTGTAACGACACCCTCGACAAGTGACCAAAGACCTGGCGGTTCATACCCACTGCAGCAACGATCGTTTTCATGCCACTCAGGTTTTTTCTGCACGGATAACATTTGCTTTCGCAGGTCTGAACCCTCAGAAATGCCTGTCTGTCCAGCGGGTCGATCCAGTCATCCCGGCTCATGGCACTTAACAGGGCCTGGGCGTTCTTCCAGCAAGGCGCCGCCTCACACGGGCTGTCACGGTTGACCAGGCTGCTTTGCGGACGCGTGAGCAACACGCTTTCTTCCATCTGAGGAGGATAACCACCGCCGATATCGGAATGGGCACCGGGTAAAACGATTTCTTTCGGCCATTCCGGCAGGACGCTGTTAAGCGCGAAGTTGCGCCGTGATTCATCACGAGCAACCAGATGCAGCACCTGTTGGGCACAACCCGGCGGCAGGTACAGATTGACCCTCCTGTTGCTCGCGTCCCGGGTATTGCCCATATCCCTGAAACTGCCGATGGCGGCGACCGTGTCGAACAGGCCGATAACCTTGAGCTGTACACTGCCGTTGCGCCAGCTGAAATGCTCACTCAGCCTGACTTTGCGGCTTTGAAGTATCGGCTCAAGCATTCCTGCCCGCTGTTTCAGGATTTCGTTGGCCAGGTGCCTGGCCGACGCAGCCCCTCGACTGAAGCCGAATACGTCCAGTTCAAGCGCTTCCAGTACACAATCCGGGTTGTCGTGTGGAAATGCCTTCAATACCGTTTCAAGCTTTCTGAATGCATTTTCCACTTTGCATATCACACCAGTGGTGCCACGGCCGAAACTCTGTCCCGGCCATACCGAATCACGCCCGCCGGAGGTAGTACCCGCCCCGCTTACATAGATCGGGTAGTACACCTTCAAGCCTGCACTGTCATTTTCGGCGACACGTTGCAGCCGATAAAGATCAACCAGCCTGGCTATATTACTCAGATCATTACTATAACTACTGCCAGGATGAACATGACGACCCGCACACTCTTTAATGTGCTGACCACCATTCATTTCAATCAATGCCTGACAGTCAGCCCCGATCTGGCTGTTGACGCGATTATTTCCCGTGCCGTCGAAGAAAATTCCGATCCGTGCGGTAACACGCCGCGTTACCACATCCGAGATTGCTGCTGTTTGTTCGACACTCCATTTATCGCTCATATCTTTTCCATCCTTAGAGGCAGACCAAGAAAAGGCCGCACTTAAATCAAAACGTAAATAACGTTGATTTAAACAGCTTGCTTAAAGACGGTGATCAGTCAAGTCATGCAGCGCGTATTCAGAGTATTCCTACAACTTCTGTCGTCAGGTATTTATTATTTATAAACAAACACCTACACGTTTGTGCAAACGGGTTTCAGAACCCGCAATTTCACCAAACAGAAAAACCAGCCGGGCAGGTTATTTAATACTTGATCTAACCTGAGCCGCCTGTTTAAAAAAATCAGCGGCTTTGCGGTTTATACCCAAGGCGCAGACCACCCCAATGTCGCCCGTTGACCACAATAGGCACGGACAGGTCGTGCATCAACTCGCCAGTGTCCCGCGTGTAGGTTTGCAGCAGGACAGGCTGTTGATGGCTGCCGCAGCGAATGCCGGTACGGTCATCGAACTTGCGCTTGCTTCGATTACGCGCATTGTCCACCGTCGCATCGCCTGTCAAAGGCTGACTGAAAGCGTTGTTGTGCGTCGGCACATAACCTTGCTGCGTGCAGGCAATAGCGAATACCAGACCTTCATGGCGCGAAAGCAACGGTTCTTGCAATGCCGGCAATACTTGATCGGTGTAGCGATCAAAACGCGTGGTAAAGCGGGTGGGTGAGGTATTGGGGACGGGTTTGTAGTTGCGATCAAACAAGTCATCCAGGCTGACGCGCCCCTGCACAATGTCAGCCTCGAATTTTTCCGCGATCAGCCGCGCACCTTCGCGGGCCAGGTCATAGATACGCTGGTGATAGTCATCCAGACCGACCTGAGCCAGCCGCTGGCTGATGGTCTCGGCCTGCCCCTCCATCTGTACTGAGGCTTTGGCCAGTTGCCGGGTTTGTTCATCACTGACGGCAAGATCACTGCGCATGTGCTCGACAGCATCGAACAGGCTGGCCAACTGGTCCTGGTTGCTCCTCGCGCCTTGAGCAATTTCGCTGACCTGGCTTTCCACCTCAATCGCAAGCCGGGCGATATTGCCCAGATGCTGTCCGGTCAGCTCGACCTGCTCGACCCCCGCATCGAGATCAGAAGACAGCTCGCGAATCTGCTCCACCACCTGTGCGGTGCGTTGCTGGATATCGGCCACCATCTGCCCGACTTCCCCGGTAGCACTGGCAGTACGGCCCGCAAGCCCGCGTACTTCGTCAGCGACCACCGCAAAACCGCGCCCGTGCTCACCTGCCCGGGCAGCTTCGATGGCCGCATTGAGCGCCAGCAGGTTGGTCTGGCTGGCGATAGATTGAATGACCAGCGTCACACGCTGGATTTCTTCACTGCGCTGGCTCAACGCCTCGATCAACTCACGACTGCCGACAGCACGCTTGCTCAAGAGGTGCATGCGCTCGATGGACTCATTCAGAACGCCGCTTCCCGATTCGCTGCGCTGGCGCGCCTCACTGGCTGCAACCAATGCCTGTTGACTCAACTGGGCAGTCTGCTGCTCGGTCGCAATCATCTGTTCGGCGCTGTTGACTATCTGTCCGGCAGCACCCAGCTGCGACTGCACCTTGCCCGCCAGTTGCCCGACAGAAAATGCCACCTGAGCAGCCGACAGTGCGTTGTGGCTAGTGGTGCGCGACAGGTCGCGGGTCAGCAGCGCGATATCACTGTCACTTGCCTCGACTTGCAGGCCAGGCTGCCTTCTGCGCAACAAAAGCGGCAGCCAGGCGACCAGCAGCGCTGCGGGAATGACGATATAAAGAGACAAACCGATAACGCTCATGGCGGCGAAGAGCAGGCACAACACGACACTTTGCACCGCTGGCACCCACCACTTCGACGCAGCGCCGCGAGCATCGGCCAGTGGTAATCCGGCTGCCATGGATAGGTTCTCGGCCATGCTGCGTCACCCCATCTGTATTTATCATTATTACGTTTATTAAACGCTAGATAACGGCCTTATGCCATGCCCCGTTGGTCGTAGCGAGCAATACGTTTTGGACAAATTCCGGGCACAACAAAACAGGGAGGCAATCGCTTGCCTCCCTGTTCGGTCACTCAGCTGCTGCCTGCGTATCAGGCCTGGCGCTGGTGCTTGTCGATCTGCTCGTGGCGCTCTTGCGCCTCGATGCAATATTTGGTGGTCGGGCTGATCAGCAGGCGTTTCAGGCCGATTGGCTCACCGCTGTCATCGCACCAGCCGAAGGTATCGTCGGCAATACGCGAGAGGGCCATTTCCAACTGGGGCAGCATGCGCTGGTCGCGGTCGATCACATTGACCAGCCAGTGACGCTCCTCTTCAACCGAAGCGGCGTCTGCAGGGTCGGCAGGCGTGTCCAGGCTCTCGATCGCAATACGGCTCTGCTCGATTCGCTCGTGGATCTCGACCTTCATGCCCTGCAACAGCTCGACGAAGAAAGCGTGCTGCTCGGCGTTCATGTAGTCATCGGCCGGCATGGCCAGCAACTTTTCCTTTGTCATTTATTTCTCTATAAAAAAACGTGCATTGAGGAGCGGCTTGACGTTGCCGTGCAAACCAATAATCTCCAAGCGCCACCTGGCACTCAATTTACGAGGGGCGGCAGTCTAAGGCCGGCTAGCGGGCTCGGCAACACAATTGAAGGATTTTTGTACAACAATTGCCGTAAAACCCTTGAAATGCGGGCGAAAGACACGGCCAGCATGCTGCTTGATGAGGCTCTGACCTGCTGACAGCTAATCGGTTCCTGCAACATTCAACGCACAAAAGGGCCTGAAAAGGCCCTTTGATGCAGATTATTGAATATCAGCGCTTGGTCTTGCGCTTGTTGCGATATTGATCGATTACCACCGCCACTACAATGATCAGGCCTTTGATAATGTCCTGAACATAAGCGTCTACGCCGACAAAGGTGAAACCACTGGCCATTACGCCGAGAATCAGCGCACCGATCACAGTGCCGGTGATTCGCCCTACTCCACCGGACAGGCTGGTGCCGCCGATGACTGCGGCAGCGATAGCGTCCAGTTCATAGGACATGCCCATTCTGGCCTGCCCGGTTGCGGCACGTGCCGAGGCAACCACCCCTGCCAGCCCGGCCAGCAGCCCGGCGATGCTATAGACGATAACCAGGTGGCGCTTGACGTTGATCCCGGAAGTACGCGCAGCCTGCATGTTGCCGCCGATGGCGTAGGTGTATTTGCCGTACTTGGTGTAACGCAGGGCAATGTGGAAGATCACCGCCACCACCAGAAAGATGATCACCGGCATCGCGCCCTGTCCGATAGCCGTGTAGGAGTCAGAGAGCATGCTCACCGGCTGACCTTCGGTGTAGAAGCGCGCCAGGCCACGCGCGGAGACCATCATGCCCAGCGTGGCAATGAATGGCGGAATACCGGTTATGGCAATGATGCTGCCGTTGATGGCACCCGCCAGCAGCCCGACTCCGAGCCCGACCACGATCGGAATCCACACGGGCAGGTCGGTCAAGGAAGGAAATACCGCCCGGGAAAAGTCCGAGGTTTGCGCCAGGCTCGCGGCAATCATCGCTGACAGTGCCAGCACCGAACCGGACGACAGGTCGATGCCTGTGGTAATGATCACCTGAGTCACGCCGATGGCCAGCAAGCCGATGATCGACACCTGAAGGATCATCAGTACCAGACGCTGGGAGTTGAGCAGAAAGCTCTGATCACGGACGATCCAGCCAAACAGCTCAAAGATCAGACCTATACCGATCAGCACCAGAAAAATACTCAGCTCGGTTGGCAGCCGCCGTTTGTTCCTGGTCGGTGCCAAGGCTGGTTTGTTTTGCGAAATCGCGTTGCTCATGTTCGTTCCCCTTTTGTTCTTCTTCTACCGAGCCCTGTAGTGCGAACTCAATGAACCTTGTGGCCGGAGGCCAGATGCATGACTTTTTCCTGGGTCGCTTCGCCTCGATCGAGGATGCCCATCATTTCGCCTTCGTGCATGACCATCACCCGGTCGCTCATACCGAGGACTTCCGGCAGCTCTGAAGAGATCATGATGACGGCCATGCCTTCACTGGCGAGCAGGGAGATCAGGCGATAGATTTCCGCCTTGGCCCCTACGTCGATGCCGCGGGTGGGCTCATCCAGAATCAGTAGCCGGGGATTGGTCATCAGCCAGCGTGCCAGCAACGCCTTCTGCTGGTTACCGCCCGACAAGGTGTCGATGCACTGCTCCAGTGACGGGGTCTTGACCCGAAGTTTTTTGCACATGTCCTCGCACAGCGCACGCAGTGCCTTCTGTTGCACGAAACCGTTGCCGGCATAGTTGGCAAGCACGGCCATTTCCATGTTTTCCATCACCGACAGGCATGGAAACAGCCCAGTCAACTTGCGGTCTTCCGTCAACAGCGCAAAACCCAGTTCAATGGCCTGATGCGGGTCGGCAATGTGTACCGTAGTGCCATCAAAGCGTACCTCGCCGCTGTCGCTGGGGGTTATGCCGAACAGGGTCTCGGCCACATTGGTCCGGCCCGACCCCATCAATCCGGCAATGCCAAGAATCTCTCCGGCACGCAAATCGAAACTCACGTCCTTGAAAATGCCGTTCAGGCACAGGTTGCTGACTGAAAGCAGCACTTCGCCTGGCGGCTTTTCCCGCTCGGGAAACAGTTGGGTCAACTCACGCCCCACCATCATGGTGATCAGGCTGTCGCCGTCCATACTTTCGGCGCGCTGCAGGCCGATATAGGCGCCGTCGCGAAAAACCGCTACTTCGTCGGCAATCTCGAAGACTTCGTTCATCTTGTGGGTGATGTAGATGATGCCTTTACCCTGAGCGCGCAGGTCGTTGATGATCGAAAACAGGTGAGCGACTTCGGTTTCGGTGATGGCCGAAGTCGGCTCATCCATGATCAGCACGTCCGAGTTATATGACACAGCTTTGGCGATCTCGACCATCTGCCGCTCGGCGATACTCAGGTTGCCCACCAGGTCTTCGGGATCGAGCCTGATGCGCAGGCGCTCCAGCAGTTCGGTAGTGCAGCGGTGCATTTCCCGGTGATCGACCATGTGCAGACCGTTGAGCTGTTCGCGACCGATCCAGATGTTCTCGGCGATGCTCATGAACGGCATCAGGTTCAGCTCCTGATGGATCATCGCAATGCCGGCCTGCAAGGCCGAAAGTGGCGTCTCGAAGCGAATCGGCTTGCCACGCAAGCGGATTTCGCCCGAGTCCGGCTGGTAGATGCCAGCGATGATTTTCATCAGCGTTGACTTTCCGGCACCGTTCTCGCCCATCAGCGCCAGCACGCTGCCAGGGCGCACACGCAGTTGGACGTCGTTGAGCGCGATGACACCGGGGAAGCCCTTGCTGATATGGCTGATTTCAAGCAGATAAGGCGGCTGGGCATCCGGCGTCGGGCTATCGCTGTCACTGGACGGCAGATCGCGTTGTGCGGGCGGGTTGGCAGTAGCTGAACCGAACATGATCACAACTCCTCAAGCGGCAGGCTGCGGGAGGAACGATCCTCCCTGGCCTGCCGATTGCTGTTATTTGAAGGTGGCGACGTTTTCAGGCGTAATCAGGCGATAAGGGATGATGATCGCCTGGGGCTCGACCTTTTCCTTTTTCGCCATTTTCACGGCGGCATCAATCGCCCCGTCGGCCTGGCCCTTGGCGTCCTGAAAAACGGAGACTGCGAGGTCGCCCTTGGTAACGGCGCTGAGCCCGTCTGGCGTACCGTCGACACCGGCGACTAACACGCTGCCTTTATCCACATCCACGCCTGCCTGCTTCAGCGCCATCGCCGCGCCAATGGCCATTTCATCGTTGTTGGCCAGCACCGCGTTGAATTTACGGCCCTGGGTAAGCCAGTCGTTGGTCAGGTCCATGCCCTTCTGGCGTAGCCAGATGCCGGTCTGCTCCTGATCTATCTTGATGTCCGGGTACTTGGCCAACACCTCCTTGATGCCCTTGGTGCGGTTTTGCGTGGAGTTGTTGGCCAGGTCACCCAGAAGAATCATGACACTGCCCTTGCCTTTCAGTTTGTCGGCGATGTATTGCGCCTGAAGTCGACCTGCCTCCATGTCATCCGACGTAACGGTGGCGACGCCTGCTGGCAGTTTCGGATCGTCAGGGCGGCGGTTGACGTAGACCAGCGGGATGCCTGCGGCGACCGCGTCCTTGGTGATCCGTGCAGTGGCAGCGCTGTCGACAGGACTGACGATCAGGGCGTCGACTTTCTTGTTGATCAGGTCCTTGACCTGGTCGAGCTGTTTGTTGACGTCCGCGCGGGCATCGACGAACTGCAGGTCCACTTTCTCGGTCGTGGACATGGCTTTGGCCTTGGCATTCATGTCGTCACGCAGGTAGGTCAGCCAGGTGTCATCGAACTGCGACATGGCCACACCGATCTTGATATCGGCCAAAGCTGCACCGCTGCCCAACATCAGCGCCATGGCCAATGAGGTCAAAGCAATCTTGGTCTTCATGAGGATCTGTCTCCAAATTATTGTTGTTCGGATGCAGCGAATCAGCGTGACAGGCGGATCCCGGTCGCTCCGGGAATGCAGAACAGTTGCGCGTCCTTGTGTTGCACGCACATGCCACGGGCAACGGTTGTGAGAAATCGCTCCATGGTCCGAATCCAGAATGAAGAGGTGGCAGAACGCTTGGCGGTGAGGCCAGAGGTAGGGGTTTTCATCGACAGTACCTATCTTTTGTTTTTGTTGGTGTGCATCTCGTGACTTGAAAGACCTTCAAAGCCCGAGTGATTCGATAGTCGGTAACCTGAAAAAGACTCTATTGGAAGATATTTTCCAATTCAACTTATTTTAGAATTTTATTCCATTTCATTTTTATTCGGCTGCACATACGACAAAGCCCGACGCTTGTCAGGCGTCGGGCTTTGTCCGATGGCAGGCTTGAATGTGCAGCGTGGCACGCGATGATTACAACACCACAACCCGCCCTTCACTGGCGCTCAAGCGAGCTGCATCCATGACCTGTGCCGATGCGATAGCATCATGAGGATCAACCGGATTACCGCCCTGCTCCTCAACGGCGCTCTGCAACAGGCGGTAGAACTCAAGCCAGCAACCGCGCTCCGAAGGCACACGCTCGCGATGGTCGCCCTGCTCGAACCAGCCCCAGCGCCGATGCTCTTCGACACCCCAGCGCTCGCCCTCGGACCGTGGCGTGAGGCCGGCAAACGCAGCCTCCTCCTGACCGTCCAGCCCTTCGACGCTGTAACAGCCCTTTGATCCACTGACCCTGAAACGCGGCTTGGGGGTATTTTGCAGACAACTGCCTGACAGGTGCGAAGTCACACCGCTGGCATGCCTCAAGGACACGAAGAACGTGTGGTCCAGTTCGTCTTGCGGCGTAGCGAACTGCAATTCTGCATACACCCGCTCGACCGGCCCGAACAGTACCAGTGCCTGATCCACCAGATGACTGCCCAGATCACACAGCATGCCACCACCGCTGGCCTTGCCTGCCGAGCGTGGCGAATAGCGCTCGATACTGGACTCGAACCGGCTGATCTGCCCCAGCGCCTTGTTGTCGATCAACTTGCGTACGGTGAGGAAGTCGGAATCCCAGCGCCGATTCTGATAAACACTAAGCAGGACGCCACGCCGTTCGGCCGCTTCCACCAGCTCGCGCGCCTGGGCGGCGTCGCTGGCAAAGGGTTTGTCGCTGACCACCCCGACGCCCAGCTCTATCGCTTCAAGGATCAACGCTCGGCGCGAAGCCAGGGGCGTGGAAATCACCACCACATCTACCCCGGCAGCGACCAGCTCAGCCAGCGTGTCGAAGGTTGCCACGCCGGGATGATCGTTGACCACTTCCTGTTTTCGCTCGGGTGAACGGGTGACAACGCCTGCAAATGTGGCACCGGGCAAACTCGAAATCAGCGTTGCATGAAAGTAACGCCCGCCTTTGCCGTAGCCCACCAGCCCTGCTCGCATGGATATCTCCTGTAGTCCATGAACCTCATGGCCGCAGCCATCGGTCGTGTATTGGATGCCACCGTTTCAACGAAGCAGCTCGCTTTTGACCCGCTCCAGCATGAATCGGCTCGATTCATCTGCACGCTCCTCCCAGGCAAATACGGCCACTGTGGCAATACCGTCGAAATCAATGTCCCGCAATGTCGAGAAGAACGCGTCCCAGTCCACCTCGCCCTGCCCGATGTCCAGATGCTGATGCACCGTTGCCGTGACGCCAGGCGGGTTGACGATGTAGCGCAGGTTGGACGAAGCCCGGTGATTATAGGTGTCGGCAATGATCAGGTGGGTGAGCTTGTCACCTGCGTACCGCAGCATGGAGGCAATGTCCCCCACGCCATCATCGTAGAAAAAGGTGTGTGGCGCGGCATACAGGTAATTGATCCAGTCCCGGTCCAGACCGCGAATGATGTCGACTGACTCGTTGTTACGTTCGCAGAAGTCATAAGGATGCGCCTGGATATCGAGCCGGATGCCTTCTCGCTCGAAGTACGGCATCAGTTCATCCATGGATTTCATGAACTGGTTTTCGCACACCAGTGCATGATCGGATTGTCCGCTGAACTCGGTATTCATAAGGTCGCAGTCCATTTCCACGGCCACCTGAATGGCGCGCTTCCAGTTGCGCACCGCTGCAATACGCAAGTCCTCATCCGGCGCAGCCCAATGGTACAGCGGCAACAGCGAGGAGAGTTTCACACCAGCATCGCTCAGGGCTTTGCGAAACTCCCTGATTCGCGCACGATCCACGCGCGGGTACTTGTAGAACGGCATGAAATCTTCGCGCGGTGAAAGCTCTACATAGTCGTAGCCCAGTTCCGCCGTCTTATCGACCATCGCACCCAGCGACAGGTGGCGATACATATAAGGATCCAGTGCGATGCGCATGATGCCCTCCCTTTTACTGTTTGAAAGACAGCCTGATTCCAGACACCTCTGTCAGTCATAAAACGCGGGACGCATCTCCAGGGCAATCGGCACGACCGCTCCACTGTTCTGCGCTTGCACACAGGCATCGGCGGCCACCGCAGCGGCATAGCCATCCCAGGCAGAAGGTCCGTAAATCGTGCCGGCGTTAACGCCATCGATGAAGTCCTGCAACTCGACGTCATAGGCGGCAATGAACCGGTCTTTCCAGTCCATCAGGATCGCGTTGGACAATTTCGCTTCGCTACGCAACTGCACCTGAGAAGGCTCAGGCAGTTTGGCAATGCCGCTCTCGCCGACCACTTCACACTGGATGTCGTAGCCGTACTGGCAGTTGACGAACACTTCGACGTCGATGCGCGTGCCTCTGGCCGTTTCCAGCATCACGATCTGCGGATCTTTCATGTGCGCAAGGGCCTTGCTGGTCTTGCGCGGGAACACCACCTGTACCGACACATAGTCATCGTTGAGCAGCCAGCGCAGCACATTGAGCTCATGAATCAGCGTGTCGGTGATCGCCATGTCGGTCTTGTAGTTCTCGCCGACCCGAGGGTTGCGGTGCGCACAGTGAAGCATCAGCGGTTCGCCGATACGGCCGCTGTCGATCACCGATTTCAGGGCGCGATAGCCCTGATCATAGGGGCGCATGAAGCCCACTTGAACCAGACGCCTGCCGCTGGCGATCTCGGCCTCGACAATGTGCCGGCAACCCTCGGCGGTAACGGCCAAAGGCTTTTCGCAGAACACCGGCTTGCCTGCGGCAATGGCCGCCAGCACGTACTCTTCATGGCTGGGGCCCCAGGAACAGACCAGCACCGCCTCGACGTCGGGCGCGGCAATCAGCGCGTGGCCATCGGCATACACTTCGGCGCCGATGTCCAGCTCGCGCACCACTTTGGCTGCCTGCTCCAGGTTGATGTCGGTGACCGCTACCACCTGACTGCCAACCAGCGTTTTGCTGCAACGCCGGATATGATCCTGACCGATTGCGCCTGTACCGATCACGCCGAGTTTCAATGCCATTTTCATGTTCCTTTTTTTATTGGATGTTGCCGTGAACGGGTCACGGGCGCTGAACGATAAACAGTGATCAGTACTGTCGAGCCTTGGCCAGTTCGCGGTTGAGTTTTTCGTACACCTGGGCCGTGGTGCCGGTCGTTGATACTTCGGCAACGCCGACACGCCACCACGACAGGTATTTGTGAATCATGGTCTTGGGCAGGACCTTGATGTCGATCAGCGTCGAGACCGTCTGACGTTGCGCATCGACGAGCGCCTGACGCAGTTGTTCGGCGGTGCTGACCTTATAGGTCTTGCAGCCATAGGCGGCAGCGCTCATGGCGAAATCCACCGGTACAAAGTCGCCGTCGAGCTTGCCTGTGTCGGGATTGCGAAAGCGGAACTCGGTGCCGAAACTGTCCATGCCGTGCTCCATCTGCAGGTTGTTGATGCAACCGAAGGTCATGTTGTCCAGCAACACCACGTTGATCTTGCGCCGCTCCTGAATCGAGGTCGCCAGCTCTGAATGGAGCATCATGTAAGAGCCATCACCGACCAGCGCGAAAACCTCGCGGTGCGGCGCAGCGAGCTTGACGCCCAGTGCGGCATTGACCTCATAGCCCATGCATGAATAGCCGTATTCGACGTGATAGGTGTCGACCCCGGTGCTGCGCCAGGCACGCTGCAGGTCGCCCGGCAAACTGCCCGCCGCCGCAACGATCACTGCGTCAGCAGGCAGGTTCTGGTTAAGGATGCCCAGTACGCCGCTCTGGGTCAGACACGAGCCGGTCAGCTCGATGAACTCGCGCAGCACGGCCGGATCCAGGTGATCGTTGATTTCCGGGACGAAATCCTCGCTCTGGTACTCGACCGCATACAGGCGATCAACCTCGGCATCCAGCTGCGCACGGGCTGTCTGCGGCGCATCGTCCCAGGCAGCATGGTAACCGCTGGCTCGCAGGCTTTCGGTCAGTGCCTGCAATGCCACCTGCGCATCAGCCAGGACCTGCACGCCATCCAGCTTCTGCACATCGAAGGCACCAACATTGAGGTTGAGAAACTGCACATCCGGGTTCTGGAACAGCCATTTCGACGCGGTGGTGAAATCGCTATAGCGGGTGCCGACGCCGATGATCAGGTCCGCCTCTTTCGCCAACCGATTGGCCGCCAACGTGCCGGTTTCGCCGATGCCGCCCATGTTCAGCGGGTCCGCCGAAACGATGGCACTCTTGCCTGCCTGGGTTTCGGCGAACGGGATATCGAAGCGCTCGGCAAAGGCTTGCAAGGCATCGGCTGCGCCGGAATAACGCACGCCACCACCGCAGATCAGCAGCGGTTTGCGCGTGCCGGCCAGCAGCTTCAACGCGTCGTCAAGCATGGCCTTGCTGGGCGGGCGGCGGTCGATACGGTGCACACGTTTTTGCAGGAAGCTGTCCGGATAATCGTAGGCCTCGGCCTGCACATCCTGAGGCAGCGCCAGCGTGACGGCACCGGTATCAGCCGGGTCGGTCAGTACGCGCATGGCATTGAGCGCTGCGCTCATCAACTGCTCGGGACGGTTGATACGGTCCCAGTATTTGCTCACCGCCTTGAACGCATCGTTGGTGCTGATGCTCAGGTCGTGAAACTGCTCGATCTGTTGCAGCACCGGGTCAGGCTGGCGGCTGGCGTAGACGTCCCCCGGCAACAGCAGCAACGGAATGCGGTTGGCCGAGGCGGTTGCGGCGGCGGTGATCATGTTCGCCGCGCCTGGCCCGACCGAAGAGCTGCACGCGTAGATCTTGCGCCGCAGGTGCTGCTTGGCAAAACCGATGGCGGCGTGGCACATGCCCTGCTCGTTACGGCCTTGATGAACCACCAGGTCGCCGCTGTCCTGTTCCAGCGCCTGCCCAAGACCCAGCACGTTGCCATGCCCGAAAATGGTGAAGATGCCAGCGACGAATTTGCTCTGCACGCCGTCGACTTCGACGTACTGATTATCGAGAAACTTCACCAGGGCCTGGGCCATGGTCAGTCGGGTTGTACTCATGTTCGCACCTTGTTGTTGTTTGAGGTGGCCAGGGTTTGAGGCGGCCTGACGGCTGACGTCAGTGACGCTGCGAAACGGCTCGTGACAAGTGCGTCATGCTCGCCGCTATCGCCTGAGGGATGTCGGCCAGCGCATGGACGCTTTCGGCGAATGGGTCGAACGACAGATGGCCCTCATAGCCGCTGTCCAGCAAACGCTCGATCTGCGATGCATTACCCAGAATGTCAGCTTCGCCGACCAGCACGCGATGGCCATCGCGAATGCTGTTGAGCGGTGCCTGCGCATCCTCGACACCGGAGATATGCACCAGCCCGGTCAACTCTGGAAACAGCTCGACCTCACCGGCCAGGTGGTGGTGAAAGGTGTCATGAACCAGCCGATAAACGTCCAGCCCACCCACCGCCCTGATTGCGTCCACCGCCTGACGTTTGAGGCGCAACGAGCACTCCTCGAAGCCCAGCGGTTCGACGAAGCCGAGAATGCCGTGCTCACGAAGAATCGGTGCCAACGCTGTCAACGCGGTGCGCAACCCCGAAGCGCGCTGCGCGCCGTTACGCGGATCTGCACGGTCATTGAGCGGACATAGCACCAGACCGCGCGCACCGCAGTCGCGAGCGTACTGCGCCAGCTTCGTCGCCTGGGCTGCGCGCTCTTCATTCCAGACATCGAATGGGTACAGGGCGTTGATGGACAGCACCTTTACCCCCCGGGCAGCGCAAAGGTCACGAACGACCTGGGGTGCAGTGCCGTCCTCGATCTCGATACCCTTGAGGTCGTTGCGAATCTCGATGGCATCGGCACCCAGCTTCACCGCCAGATCGACGAAACCTTCCAGAGACAGGCGCGGCGCGACCATTCGATTAAGGGCGAAACGCAGAGGTTGGTTCATTGTTCTTGTTCTCCGCAACATTCCATTGATGAAGGCTATTTGGCAGTCGGCATACTGAACTCGGGGCCTTTGGCGATGCTGTCCGGCCAGCGCTGCATGACACTCTTGTAGCGACTGTAAAAGCGCAGGCCTTCTTCGCCATACGCGTGGTGATCGCCAAACAGTGAACGTTTCCAGCCGCCAAACGAATGCCAGGCCATGGGCACCGGGATAGGCACGTTGATACCGACCATGCCGACCTTGATGGTCCGCGCGAACGCACGGGCCACACCACCATCGCTGGTAAAGCACGACACACCGTTGCCGAATTCGTGTGCGTTGATCAGCTCGACGGCACTGGCGAAATCCGCGACGTGGACGATGCCCAGCACCGGGCCGAAGATTTCTTCCTTGTATATCTGCATCTGCGGCGTGACGTGGTCGAACAGCGTCGCCCCGACGAAAAAGCCCTGCTCGGCACCCGGCACCTTGAAGTGGCGACCATCGACAATCAGCTTCGCCCCCTCTTTGACGCCCTGATCGATGAAACCCTCTACCTTGGCTTTGTGCACGGCGGTGACCAACGGCCCCATGTCCGAATCGGCCTGCATGCCATTGCCGACCTTGAGCTGATCGATGCGCGGCAGCAGCTTGTCGATCAGTTGCTGGCCGACATCGCCTACCACCACTGCAATGGAAATCGCCATGCAGCGCTCACCCGCCGAACCATACGCCGCCCCGATCAAGGCATCGGCGGCTTGATCCAGGTCCGCATCGGGCATCACGATCATGTGATTCTTGGCCCCGCCCAGCGCCTGCACGCGCTTGCCATGGGCCGTGCCCTGCTGGTGGATGTACTCGGCAATCGGCGTCGAACCGACGAACGAAATGGCCTCGATGTCAGGGTGCTGCAGCAAGGCATCGACCGCGACCTTGTCGCCCTGCACCACGTTGAATACGCCATCAGGCAGACCGGCCTCCTTGAGCAGGCGCGCCATCAGCAGGCTGGCCGACGGATCACGCTCGGAAGGTTTGAGGATGAAGCAGTTGCCGGTCACCAATGCCATAGGGATCATCCACAGTGGCACCATGACCGGAAAGTTGAACGGCGTGACCCCGGCGCAGACGCCCAGTGGCTGACGCAGGTTCCAGTTATCGATACCACCGCCAATGTTGTCGCTGAAATCACTTTTCAGCAGGCTGGGCGCACCGCAGGCAAATTCGACAATCTCGATACCGCGCACCACTTCACCACGCGCATCGGACAGCACCTTGCCGTGCTCGCGGCAAATGATCTGCGCCAGCTCGTCGTGGTGCCGGTCCAGCAATTCCTTGAACTTGAACATGACCCGCGCCCGGCGCAGCGAGGACTGATCGGCCCAGCCGGGAAAAGCAGCCTTGGCCGAAGCGACCGCTTCATCCACGGTTTTCACGCTGGCCAGCGCAACGCGCGCTTGAACAGTGCCGATTGCCGGGTTGAAGACATCGCTGTAACGCTCACCATCGCCGTCATTCAGGTGTCCGTTGATGTAATGGCCGATTACCGGTGACTCGTTCATCTCATGCCTCCAGAGTAAAAAGGGGAAATCAAAGATCCAGCAGCCAGCTGTGCTGCGGGTCGTTGTGGAACTGCCAGGCGCGTGTCGGACCGGCCATCACGTTCAGGTAATACGATTCGTAACCGTAGGGCACAGACACCGGGTGATAGCCTTTGGGCACTGTCACCAGATCATTGTTTTCCACGGCCATGGCCTGATCGATACTGCGGTCGTCGGTGTAAACCCGCTGGAAAACGAAACCCTGCGGCGGGTTGACCAGGTGGTAGTAGGTCTCTTCGAGAAAGCTCTCGTGGGGCAGATTGTCCCGGTCGTGCTTGTGCGGCGGGTAGCTGGACGAATGTCCCGAAGGAGTCCGTACCTCGACCACCAGCAGCGAATGCGCCGGTTCACTGTCCGGCAGAATGTCGCACACGTAACGGGTGTTTGCCCCTTTGCCGCGTACGCTGCGTTTCATGCTGCCCGGCATGATCAGCCGCGCCGCAAGCTGTTTGCCCGCATCGCCCGGCGCCGTGCATACGGCCAGATGCAGCGGACCACGCGCAACGAACTCTGCCTGACTATGCGGTGGCAGGTAGACCGCAAACGGCGATTTTTCCTCGAACACCGATTGCCGGTCGCCGATGTTTTCCCAACTGAAAGCGCCCTGCCCCGGTGCTTCGCCATTCACGCTGGCGTGCCCGGCCAGCAAGACCACGCACAGTTCGTTTTCTTCTGCAGCGAGAGGCAGGCGCTCACCGCCCTCCAGTCGGTAGGCGGCAAAGTTCACGTACTCGAGCGAGCCGGGCGCCAGCGCCACGATGTCACGGCCCTGGGGTTTGCTCTTGGTCAGCAGATTCATGGTTCAATCCTCCTTATTGCGCATCGGCCAGCAGTTGGCGCAAGGTGTCATAGCCCTTTTTGGCATACACATAACTCGGCGCTACCGCTGGGTCCTGTTCGGCCTCGACCACCAGCCAGCCGCTGTAGCTGGCTTGCAACAACACCTTGAGCAGCGCAGAAAAGTCGATATCACCGTCGCCTGGCACCGTGAACGTGCCATTGATGATGCAGTCCGGAAAGCTCCAGAGATTGTTGCGCGCCAGTTGCACCACAGGTTTGCGCACATCCTTGAAATGCACATGGCAAACACGCTCGATGTGCTTGCTCAGCACCTGCAAAGGCTCGCCGCCGCCCATGTAACAATGCCCCGAATCGAACAGCAGTCCGACTTCCTTGCCGGTCAGTGTCATCAGCCGATCAATATCCTGTGGCGACTCGACGTAAGCGCCCATGTGGTGGTGATACGCCAGGCGTACCCCTCGGGACAGGGTGAAACGCGCCAGTTCGGTGAGTTTTTCGGCATATTCAAGCCAGGCTGCATCGGTGTGAAAACGCGGTCGTTCAACCAACGGAATGCGCTGCCCCTGAATCGAGTCAGCCACTTCACCGTACACCAGTACCGAAGCGCCATTCTCGGCGAGCAATTGCACATGCGGGGGTAATGGCTTCGATTTCTTCGGCCACCGAGCGCCGCGCCAAATGGCTTGAATACCAGCCGGAAACCAGCGCCAGATCATAGGGCCGCAGCACATCGCCGACGCCCTTGGCATCTTTCGGAAATTTGCCGTTGAGCTCGAAGCCCTCGTAACCAATGGCTTTGCCTTCGCTCAAGGCTGTGCTCAGTGGCGTCTCTCCGCCGAGGGCCGGCAAGTCATCGTTGCTCCAGGAGATCGGGTTGATGCCGATGCGGATCCTGGGTGTGGAAATAGAAACGGGCATGGCTGCACCTTTTTTGTTGTTATCGCGACGTCAGATCAAGAAAGAGTCAGGCGCGGCTTTCGCGCCAGGACTCGATCAACCAGTTGAAGGTGCTCTGCACCCGACTGACCAGCGCCGCATCGTCTATTTCCCCGGCCATCCAGGCCCGGCTTGGCTCGCGAAATATGGTCCGGCCGACGGCAAAACCCTGGCAGACGCGGCTGTGTCGTGCTTCGGCAAAACCGGCAGCGAGGTCTTCGACAGGCGCATTGAGCCCGAGCAGTACCACGCCACGGCAATACGGATCGCGCTGCTGGATCAACTCGTCCAGCTGCTGCCAGACCTGCGCGCTCTGCGCCTCGATCTTCCACCACGCCGGGTAGATGCCCAGGTTGTACAAACGCTTCAGCGACCTGACCATCACGTCAGGATGAGACGAGGGGTGATCCTTGGGTGGAATGATTTCCAGCAGCAGTTCGTGACCACTGACTTTCGACGCGTCGTAGAGCGCCTTGATCTGCACTTCCTGTTCCAGACGCAGCATGGGCTCGTCATCGGGGTGATATTGCACCAGGCACTTGATGATCTGCTCTTGCGGCCAGGCGAGCAGATTGCTGCCGATGGAGCGGCCATGCTCGAACGCCAGGGGTCTTGAACCCTGCACTTCCACCGGACGCGCCACCCACCAACCGCGACCGGTCGCAGCGTTAAGTGAATCTTGACCGAAGCGCTGATCGGCAAGCAGCCCGACATCGGCTTCGATGCCACGCTGGCGCAGGCCGGCTTCGACCCGCTCAACCGCCTGCACGAACAGTTGCTTGAGCTGGCTGATGCTGCTCAGGTCGCGCCCGGCCTGTTGGGCCAGCTCGACCAGTTGGCCGCGATGATCGAAGGCGAAGATGAACAACTGCCGCCACAGCTTGCGTGGCACGCTGACCTGATGCAGCCGTTGCAGGACAACATCCTGATCAGGCCGGGTAATGGGGTGCGGGCTGCTGAACAGGTAATCCAGTTCGGCAGGCGTCGGCATCGCAGGCGCGCGGGCATGGCGCGATACCACCAGCCCGCCACAGGCATTGGCCAGCTGGCAGCAGCGCTCGTCGCTGGCATCCTTGAGCCAGCCGCTGAGAAAACCGGACATGAACGCATCGCCAGCGCCCAGCACGTTGAGCACTTCAACCCGCACGCCGGGGTAGATTGCGCCGTCTTCAAGCCGCGCAGGAATCGCACCGTGAATCACTGTGCAACCTTGCGGGCCGAGCTTGACCACAAGCGTCGCGGCCGTCAGTTCGCGCACGGTACGCAGGGCAGTGAGCAAATCGGTAGAGCCGCCGGCAATCTGAAATTCTTCTTCAGTACCGACAATCAGCTCAAAACGCGGCAGGATGCGCTGCACATGCTGACTGACCTTCTGATCGGCAACAAACCGTGTCTCGCCATCAGCCTTGGCCGCCAGGCCCCAGAGCACCGGGCGATAATCGATATCCAGCACGCGTTTGACGTCGTGCTTTTCGGCGTAGTCGAGCGCCTGGCTGCTGGCCTTGAACACTTGATCGGTAGAAAAATGCGTGCCGGTGATCAGCAGCGCCTTGCTCGACGCGATCTGCTGTTCGTCGATGTCCTCGGCGCGCAAAGCCATGTCGGCGCAATTTTCGCGGTAGAACACCAGGGGAACGTTTCACGGTCTTTCAGCCCCAGCAGCACCATGGCGGTCAGGCGCTCGGGATCGCGCTTGATAGCGCTGACATCACAGCCTTCGCGGGCCAGCGACTCGACCAGGAAGCGACCCATATGGTCATCACCTACCCTGCTCAGCATGGCCGACCTGAGCCCCAGCCTGGCAGTACCGAATGCGATATTGGCCGATGAGCCGCCCAGGTATTTGGCGAAACTGGAAACGTCTTCCAGCCGCGCACCTACTTGTTGCGCATAAAGATCGACGCCCAGGCGTCCGAGGCAGATCAGATCCAACTGACGCCCAGTGGCAAAGCGTGTCTGGCCCATGGTGGCTCCTGTTATTTTTATCAGCCTGCAGCGCCTGCATCATGTGTACACGCTGCTTTGTGAATGCAGCGTAAAACGTCGAGCCTCATCAATCAATATTTATTCTATAATTATTTTTAGTGGAATATTTTTTCCATACCGCTATTCAAGTGCTGGCACAATGCACAGACGGGTAAGCTATAGTCGTCCCGGCCCAAGGCAGCCTCCATCGTCGGGCACACAACTGCGTTACCTTGAAAGATGTTGCTCTGTAAGAAATTGCCCTGAAAGAACAGGTAGAAAGGATTTGAATATGACCCGCGCCGATCAGCCCACTCTGCCCGAGACGAGCGTCGACATGCCGCCGACCAATGCCGAAGGCCTGCTAAGGCTGATCACTGATGAGTACGACGGTTTACCGCGCCAGCTCAAGCGCATCGCCAGCTATATGAGCCAGCAGAGCGACCGGATCATGGTTGACCGGATCAGTGACATTGCCCGCGAGTGCGAAGTCCACCCGTCGGCCATCGTGCGCTTTTCCCAGCGTTTCGGGTTTAGCGGCTTCAGTGAGATGCAGGCGTTGTTTCGCGAGGCTTACACGCACAAGACCACGCCGGTGCAGAACTACCAGCAACGCATCCGCAGCATGATCGCCAATAAGTCTCAGAAGGCCCACTCGGGTGATCTGGCACGCGAATGCGTGAGCGCAACGCTCTCCGGGCTGGAGCGTTTGAGTGCAGAGCTGGACGACGATGAGTTCGAAAAGGCTGTAGATCTGGTGGTCAACGCCGACAATATCTACGTGGTGGGTGTGCGCCGCTCATTTGCCGTGGCGGATTATCTGGTCTACAACCTGCAACACACCAACAAGCGTATTCACTTGATATCGGGCCTGGGGGGCAGCTATCGAGAGCAGATGCGCAGCGTGCGTGCCAACGATCTGGTGATTGCCATCAGCTTCACGCCCTACGGCAAGGAAACCCAGCATTGCCTGCGCATCGCCCAGCATCATCAGGCCAAGACGCTGATCATCACCGACAGCAATCTGTCGCCGCTGGCCAAGCGTGCTAACTCGGTGTTGCTGGTCAATGAAGGCAGCTCGTTCGCCTTCCGCTCGCTGAGCGCCACCCTGTGCCTGTGCCAGGCACTATTCATCGCAGTGGCGTATCGGCTGGAGCTGAAAGTCGACGAGATCCACGAGCAGGTCGGGTTTGATGATTGAGGGCTGAGATTCCCGGCCCTCAGGTCTTCGCTTCCTGCCCCATTCGCTGCTGGTTCTTCTGGCCCATTTTCTTCGCGCGTTTTTCCAGCACCAGATACACCACCAATGCAATCAAAAGCGGCAGCAGGAAGTAAATGGCGCGGTAGCCGATCAGAGCTGCCAGCAGACTGCCCTTGGAGAACTGGTGAGCCAGCAAGGTAATGAATACAGTCTCAAGCACGCCCAACCCGGCTGGAATGTGAGTAATGACACCCGCGATGCTGCTGATCAGCAACACACCGAGAATCGCCGGGTAAAACGCCTTGTCGGGCAGCAGCGTGTAAATCACCGCAGCCATCAGCGACCAGTTCAGAGCCCCCAGGCTGGCCTGCATCAAGGCCTGCTTCATTGACGGTAGATTGAATTCCTGATCACGAACGGTCCATGAGCGCTTTTTGGAAAACCGGCAGGCCAACAGGTAGGCAAAACACACGGCCAATAGTCCGAAACCGATCAATTGCAGGGTCGTGGTGCCGATCGACCATTCCTCTGGCAACTCCAGAAAACGCATCGAAAACACGAAACCGGCCAGCAGCATGTAGCCCAGCCAGTTGGTAATCAGGCTGAGGCTCAGAATCCGGGTGATGGTCGACACGTCCAGCCCCAACCGGGAATACAACCGGTAACGCAAGGCGATGCCGCCAACCCATGAACTGAGATTGAGGTTGAATGCGTAGCAGACAAAGGTCACAGGCACGATCTGTTTGATCGACAATGTGTGGCGGGTGTAATACCGCGCCAGTACGTCAAAGCCGCAATAGGTTGCGTAACTGGCAAAGGCCACAACGGCGGCAATGGCCAGAGTGCTGGCCTTGTAGGACGACAGCGCCTGCTTGACCTCTTGCCAGTCAAGGTTCTTGACCAGCAGAAACAACAGGACCGGGACAGCAATGAAGAAAAACAGATTGAATATCCGCTTTGCCCATTTCCATTTGGCTCCCTGCGCACTTCGCGGCGCTGCATTTGCGGCCTGAGTCATGAAGTTTTCTCCTGGTCCATCTCGTGGTTGTTCTGTTGCTGTTCGATGACTTTCGCTTCCGGCACCACGTCACCGGCCCGTAACGGCTTGAGGCGCACACCGTGAACCGGGAACAGGCCGGCAATGGCCGGAAAACGCCGCAGGAAAAAGAAGCTTAAAACGATCATCGGCGCACGCCACCACTGGCCGCGCGCCGCGCCCTTGAGGCTCATCTGCTTACTGTGCGCAGCGGCAAGCTCCATCAGATGGTTTTGCAGATGCTCATTGAGCCCGCGATCACGGATGAACAGATTGGCCTCCAGGTTCAGCGCCAAGCTCAGCGGGTCTAGATTGCTGGAGCCCACGGTGGACCAGTCCTGATCGATCAGCGCGACCTTGCCGTGCAATGCACGTTGCTTGTACTCGTGAATGACCACTCCGTCGCGCAGCAGGTAGGTGTAGGTCAGCCGCGAGCAGACCCGCACGAACGGCATATCGGGCTGACCTTGCAAAATCAGGGTGACCTTGACGCCCCGCCGTGATGCATTGCGCAGCTCACGCAGAAAGCGGTAGCTGGGATAAAAATACGCGTTGGCCAGGGTGATCCGTTGCTTCGCAGCGCGAATCGCCTCAAGGTACTGCTCTTCGATATCGGTACTGTGCTCGTCATTGTCGCGCTCGGCGAGCAGCATGCTGGCGTCACCGGCGCGGTCCAGCTTCAGTGCAATGGGCGGCAATTTGTCACGAACGACCTTGCTGAGCATATTCAACGCGCTGTGGTGAATATCGCCAACAATCGGGCCACGGACCAGAACGGCATAGTCCTGTTTGGCCGTCACCCCCGTGTCAGTCATGTGATCGACGCTGTAGTTGATGCCGCCGATAAAGCCCAGTTCGCCATCAATGACGACCACCTTGCGGTGCAGACGGCGGAACAGGTTGGTGCGCATACCCATGAATCGCGGACGCGGGTCGAACAGCTGAATCTGAATACCGGCATCGATCATGGTTTTGACAAACACCGAACTCAGGTCCGATGTCCCGTAGTCATCTACCGTGACAACCACTTTCGCGCCGTTGGCCGCAGCTTGGAGCAACGCCTGTTGCAAGCCCTCGCCAATCCGGTCTTCAAAGATGATGAAAGTCTCGATCAACACCTCTTTGCGCGCGGCCCGTATGCACTCGAACACCCGGGCGTAGAAGTCTTCACCGTTGATCAGCAGCTCTACCGAGTTGCCATCACACCACTGCCCTGTCGTATTACTCATAAGGTCAACTCCACCGCCAGCGGTGCATGATCGGAAAGATGAGACCACGGGCGGCTGGACAATACTTTCGGCCTGTGGGAAGTCGCGTTGCGGACATAAATCCGGTCCAGCCGGAGCAACGGCCAGCGGGCCGGAAAGCTTTTGGCCGGCGCGCCGAAGCGCTCGACAAAAACCTCGTGCAACCCGGTGCCCTCCAGCAAAGCATCGGCGCGCTGACGCCAGTCATTGAAATCACCGGCAACGATCACCGGCTCACCCTCGGGAAGACGCTCCATCAGCTCGGCGAGCAGGTTGAGCTGCTGACGCCGATGACTTTCACGCAAGCCCAAGTGAACACACACCGCATGCACCCGACCGGCGTATGGCACCTCCAGGATGCAGTGCAGCAAACCGCGCTGCTCGGTGCCATGAATGGAAATGTCGAGGTTCTCGTGCTGGATGATCGGGTACTTGGACAGCAGCGCGTTACCGTGATCGCCATCCGGGTACACCGCATTACGACCATAGGCAAAGTCGTTCCACATGCTGTCGGCGAGGAACTCGTACTGGGAAATCGTCGGCCAGTCCTTGACGCTGCGCGCATGGCTCTGGTGCTCGCCGTGCACTTCCTGAAGAAACACGATATCGGCCGATACAGTACGCACAGCCTCACGCAACTCCGGCAAAATGAAGCGGCGATTGAAAATGCCAAAGCCCATGTGCATGTTCATGGTCAGTACATTCAATGAAACACTGGCGGACACTGGCGTTGCTGGGCCGACAGGCGGATTGGCACTGGTCAAGACTCGCTCCCGGGTGAATATTCACGTCATATGAAGCCACCCATCGGCACAGGTTCCGTCCCGTGTCGCCTGTGCTGCGTATTTGCCATATTCAGTCGGGCATATTCAATGGCACTGATCTGACGCTGAAAAAAACGCGTACAAATGAAACGCAGGATCCCGGCAACTGCCTAAACTGCTTACCGGACCTGTAAAAAAGCGACAAGGAATCCAACCGTGGATGCACCGACTTCTCAACGCTACACCGCACGAGCCAGATGGCTGCACTGGGTCATGGCCATACTGATTGTGCTGGCGTATACCCTGATTCTGAGCCGCAGTCAGTTTGGCAAGGGTTCTGAATACCGCACACTGGTCGTGCAGAGCCATTTCTGGGTGGGGATTGTGATTCTGGCCATGGCGTTTTTCCGCGTCGCCGAGCGTCGACGGCATCGTCCGCCCGGCATAACGCCGCCGCTTGAAGGCGCGTTGCGCTTAGCCGCGACACTTACGCATTACGCGCTGTATGCGTTCCTGTTCGCTCAGCCTTTATTGGGTCTGCTGACGGTGATGGTGGAAAAAGGCGCGTTACCCATTCCCCTCACCGACCTGCAGATACCCTGGCCCCTGCCGACCTCGGATCGCAGGGCCGAAACGTTCGAAGATGTGCACAAGCTGCTGGGCTCGATCTTCTATTACGTCATCGCCCTGCACGTAGTCGCCGCGCTCTGGCATCACCTTGTGCGCAAGGACAATACCCTCAAGCGCATGCTGTAAGTCAGGAGGCTGACAGAACCCGGGCGAGCGTGGCTTTTACCTTGCCCATACCATCGCGCAGGGCCTGTTCGATTTCTGCCATGGTTATGACAGTGGTCGACTTGCCCGCTGCCGGATTGACCACCAGCGCCAGGCAGGCGTATTCCAGCTCCAGCTCACGGGCCAGAGCGGCCTCGGGCATACCAGTCATGCCGATGATGTCGCAGCCATCACGCTCAAGGCGGATGATTTCGGCGACCGTCTCCAGGCGCGGCCCCTGAGTACAGGCATAGACACCCCGATCAGAGAACTCGCACCCTTCAGCGGCCAGTGCTGCAACCAGCCGCGCCCGTAACGCTTCGCTGTAGGGATAGCTGAAGTCGATGTGCGTGACATCTTCCAGATCATCGGCAAAGAACGTATGCTGGCGACCGCTGGTGTAGTCGACCAGATCATGCGGCACGCAAAAGTGCCCGGTGCCCATCGCTGGATGTATGCCACCTACCGCATTGACCGCCAGAATCGCTTCGGCACCAGCCTGCTTCAAGGCCCAGATGTTGGCCCGGTAGTTGACCTGATGCGGTGGCAAACGGTGCGGATGACCATGCCGCGCCAAAAACATCACTTCGCGACCAGCATAATCGCCGATCTGGATTTCGCCGGAAGGTGCGCCATAAGGCGTGTTCATCGACAAGGACTGCCGAATGTTCAGGCCTTCCAGCTGGGTCAGGCCAGTCCCACCAATAATCGCGTAAACAGTCATCGCAAATCCTTAATCGATCAGTTGAGCAGCGCGCAGGGCCTGAAGCGCGGCCTGCCAGCGCGGGTGTTGCCGATAATCAGTACTGGCTGATGCCTGACCGCGCATACGCACGATGCGCGGCGAAGGCCTGACTTTCAGGCGCTGGGCCGCACCTAGGGCCAGCTCTGCCGCAGCGCGGTCATTACATACCAGCCCCATGTCGCAACCCGCCGTCAGCGCAGCCTCGATACGGCTGGCGGCATCACCGACCACATGGGCACCGGCCATCGACAGATCATCGCTGAAAATAACACCGTCAAATTTCAGTTCGTCGCGCAGGATGTCTTGCAGCCAGCGCTTGGAGAAACCGGCAGGCTGCGAATCGACTTTCGGGTAAATGACATGAGCAGGCATCACTGCAGCGAGCTGTCGGCTCAGGCGTGCGAACGGCACCAGATCGCTGGCGCGAATCTGTTCCAGACTGCGCTCGTCATTCGGGATAGCCACGTGAGAGTCGGCTTCAGCCCAGCCGTGGCCAGGGAAATGCTTGCCGGTCGCAGCCATGCCAGCCGCGTTCATGCCACGAATAAACGCCCCTGCCAGCAGCGCCGCACGCTCCGGGTCGCCCTCAAACGAACGCGTCCCGACGACCGCGCTGCGCTGGTAGTCCAGGTCCAGCACCGGAGCAAAACTCAGGTCCAGGCCGACAGCCAATACTTCGGTGGCCATCAGCCAGCCGCAATGCTCGGCCAGCAGCACAGCATCTGGCTTGTCGGCAATGGCGCGCATCGGCGGTAGACGCACGAACCCCTGCCGCAGGCGCTGGACCCTGCCGCCCTCCTGATCCACTGCCAGCAGCAAGTCCGGGCGAACGGCGCGAATTGCCGCACTCAGTTCACGAACCTGACGGGGATGCTCGATGTTTCGGGCAAAGATAATCAAACCGCCCACTTCGGGCTGACGCAGAAAATGACGGTCTTCGCTGGTCAGCCAGGTGCCGGCGACATCGACCATCAGGGAGCCTTGCAGGCCAGAACTCATAGAAAAAACCCTTACACACCAGTGCCCATTTGCAATCCGGGCATGGTGCTTGATCCTGAAGCCTGACGCAATGCGATGCGCCGGTACATTAAGGCTTTGCGGGTCAGGCCTTGGCTACCGCAGGCGTGCCGGTGCTGCTCTTGCTACGCGGCCTGAGTTGAGCGGCGATCATGGTCGGGTCACTGACGCCGGTGTCGGCACGCATGCCTGCGGCCAGAAACGGCACCATCAGGCGCATGACCTGCTCGATGGAGGTATTGACGCCAAAATCGGTTTCGGCAATCGCACGCAAGGCCTTGATGCCGGACATGCTGAATGCGGCGGCACCAAGCATGAAGTGCACGCGCCAGAACAGCTCGATAGGCGGAATACGGGGGGCGGCTTCGTTGACCAGTGTCATGTAACGACGGAACACCTTACCGTACATGTCTTCAAGATAACGGCGCAGGTGGCCCTGACTCTGACTGAAGGCAAGCCCTAAAAGACGCATGAAGATCGACAGGTCGTTACCGCTTCGCGGTTGCACGACAAGCGCCTGCTCGACGAGGATCTCCAGGAGTTCTTCCAGGCTCGGCTTGTGTTCGGGTTTTGCCTGGCGACGCTCCAGCTCGCGATCGAGACTGATGCAGAACGGGCCGAGAAAACGTGAGAACACCGCCTGAATCAGCGCCTTTTTCGAGCCGAAGTGGTAGTTCACAGCAGCCAGATTGACCGAAGCCTTGCTGGTGATGAGACGCAAGGAGGTTTCAGCAAACCCCTTTTCTGCGAACAACTGCTCGGCAGCATCAAGAATGCGTTCAACGGTTTCCGACTGGGCCATGGCTCTCTGCCTAACAAACGAACGTTTGAAACATACGTATCAGGCGCCCAGTTTGTCAAGCGGCCCCGTTCATTTTGTGGCTGAACAGTCACGAAACTGGATGTTAAATGACAATAGACAGCTTATGCAGCGCTTTTTGACGCAAGGCTTCGCAACCCCCCACCGCACCGCCTGGCGGCGAAAGTAAAAAGGATGATTGCCAACGCGCGTTCACTGTATATAATCCCAGTCACTGTATAAAAAGCCAGAGCGCCCATCATGATCAAACTGACGCCACGCCAGGCTGAAATCCTGGGCTTCATCAAACGCTGCCTGGAAGACAACGGCTTTCCACCTACACGTGCGGAAATCGCCCAGGAGCTGGGTTTCAAATCGCCCAACGCAGCGGAAGAACACCTTAAGGCATTGGCTCGCAAAGGCGCCATCGAAATGACCCCTGGTGCCTCACGCGGCATCCGCATTCCCGGCTTTGAAGCACGGCCGGATGAAAGCAGCCTGCCGGTCATTGGTCGCGTAGCAGCTGGCGCGCCGATTCTGGCTCAGCAACATATCGAAGAGTCCTGCAACATCAACCCTTCCTTTTTCCACCCCAGCGCCAACTACCTGCTGCGCGTTCACGGCATGAGTATGAAGGACGTCGGGATTCTGGATGGCGACCTGTTGGCGGTGCACACCACTCGCGAGGCACGTAACGGCCAGATCGTAGTTGCCCGGATCGGCGACGAAGTCACCGTCAAGCGTTTCAAGCGTGAAGGCAGCAAAGTCTGGCTGCTGGCTGAAAACCCTGATTTTGCCCCTATCGAGGTCGATCTCAAGGATCAGGAGCTGGTGATCGAAGGTTTGAGCGTCGGCGTCATTCGCCGCTAAGGAGGCGTTATGCAGTTCCATCAAGCACCGCATTCACAATTGCCACTGTTCGAGGCGTTTCTGGCTCAGCCCATCGCCCCGCTGCTTGCCGATGCAGTCGAAACACCCTGGGGCAACGAGCCAGAACTCTTCAGTGAACTGTCTTTGCGCGGCGCCGCCGGGAACTGCCTGAACCTTCTGGCCCCTATCCTTCGGGAACTGAGCGAAGAAATCGACGCACGCTGGCTGACGCTGATTGCGCCACCCTCAAGCCTGACCCAGACCTGGTTGCGCGATGCAGGACTCAACAGGGAACGGATTCTGCTACTGCAGCCGCGCGGCACACAAAGTGTACTGGAGCTGACTCGCGAAGCACTCAGACTTGGCCGTAGCCATACGGTTGTGAGCTGGATCAATCCACTTGGCACCGCAGCGCGTCAGCAATTGATCAGTGCTGCAAAAATCGGGGAAGCACAGAGCCTGAACATCCGGCTGGGCTAAAAAGCCCGGTCGTCGATCAGTGCAGGACGTGGGGCACGTCATCCTTCTCGACTTCGCCCTCAGCCAGACGGCCAGCCATCTGTACGCCCACACTCAACATGGCCTTGGCGACTTCAACATGCTGACCTTGCATGAACGCTTTGGCATCCGCAGAGAAATCAAGCGTCACCAGAGAACCCTCGTCATCGGCACGACGCAGTTCAATACGTCCGTCAGGCAGTTCGACAATTTCCAGGAAAGAGGTAGGCATTACAGTTACTCCGCAAGAGGCGGGCATTGTAACAGCCTGCCAGCCTGCACTTCATTGGTTTTCAGCACTCGCTCAGGCCTTCACGAAAACGGATGGCCAACCCTTTGAGTTGCTGACGCCAGTTTTCGAGCTCTTCACGTGTCAGTTCAGACTCCGGCTCAGCGTCCAGGTTCACAGCCTGTATCATCGTCTGTGTGACGTCACCCTTGAGCTTTTTCGGTGCACGCGGCGGCTCATACAACGCGTTATAGGCCGTCAGCAACTGAGCCAGCCATGTCTGGCGGTTCTGGGCAAGCTCAACCAACTCGGCCATTTCGGGAATTGCTATGGCGTTCAGCACTTCCTGAGTCAACAAGTCCTCCGCACGACGCGAGCCGGCCTGCGGCAGTCGGTAGAACCCCGCGATCTCGTGGCACAAGCCGAGCAGCGCGCCATACAGATGAAACAAGGCGGACTCACGCTCGGCCTGCAACAATGCAGGCGCGTTCACCGCCTGCCCCTTCTCCGCCTTCCCCAACGCTTCGAGCGCAAGCCCTGCGAAATAGATCTTCTGGTTGGTACGGGTATAGAGCTCATGAGCCATGGCGAGACTCTCCATAACAATGGGATAGAGAACAGCATAGCCTGTGGCGCCGGATCAGTCTGGCACCGCAGGCCGTGCCTGTCGAAAACAGCGCCCGACACGTTTGCGTCGGGCGCTTGCGATCAACGCTTGTCTTCAACCTTCCAGGCGCTGCCATCGTAGAACGCACGCCAGCCCGTAGGCTTGCCCTCTACTTCGGTCTGGACATACTGCTCTTTGGTCTTGCGACTGTAACGGATCACTGCTGGACGACCGTCCGGATCCTTCTTCGGCGCTTCGCAAAGGAAGTGGTACTTGGGATCGATTTCGTCCTTGTGCGGCGCGATCTCGATAACCAGCGGGGCACGGGTTTCACGGTTTTTCGGGAACTGGCTGGCAGCCAGGAACAGGCCCGAAGCGCCGTCACGCAGAATGTAGGTGTCGTCGACCTTGTCGCACTTGAGCTCCGGCATCTTCACCGGGTCCATCTTCGGTGGTGCTGCGTCGCCGCTTTTCAGCAGTTTGCGGGTGTTCTTGCACTCCGGATTGGTACAGCCGAAGAACTTGCCGAAACGACCGGTCTTGAGCTGCATTTCGCTGCCGCACTTGTCGCATTCCAGACTCGGGCCTTCGTAGCCTTTGATCCGGTAAGTACCTTCCTCGATCTCGTAACCTGTGCAATCGGGGTTGTTGCCGCAAATGTGCAGTTTGTGCTTTTCGTCGAGCAGATACGCGTCCATCGCCGTGCTACAGATCGGGCAGCGATGTTTGCCGCGCAGAACCCGCGACTCGGACTCGCCCTCGTCATCGTCGGCAATTTCGTCGCCGGGGGTCAGATTGACAGTCGCCTTGCAGCGTTCCTTGGGCGGCAGGCTGTAGCCGGAGCAACCCAGAAACACACCAGTCGAGGCGGTGCGAATCTGCATCGGGCGGCCGCATACCTTGCACGGGATATCGGTCATCACCGGCTGGTTGGCACGCATGCCGCCATCAGCGGCCTCGGCCACGTCGAGCTTTTTACGGAAATCACCGTAGAACTCGTCCAGGACGTTTTTCCAGTCGCGCTCACCCTGAGCCACGTCGTCGAGGTTTTCTTCCATCCCGGCGGTAAAGCCATAGTCCATCAGGTTGGAAAAGCTTTCGGACAGACGTCCGGTGACGATGTCGCCCATTTTTTCCGAGTAGAAGCGGCGATTGTGCAGCGCCACGTAGCCACGGTCCTGAATGGTCGAAATAATCGCGGCGTAGGTCGACGGGCGACCGATACCGCGCTTTTCCATTTCCTTGACCAGACTGGCTTCGGAATAACGCGCTGGCGGCTTGGTGAAGTGCTGGCTGGGGTCGAGCTTGTTCAGCTTCAGCGCTTCGCCCTGCGCCATGTCCGGCAGAACGTCGTCATCGCCCGGCTTGGCCATCTGTGGCAACGCACGGGTATAGCCGTCGAACTTGAGGATGCGGCCCTTGGCGCGCAGCTCGAAGTCGCTTGCGGCGACCGTGACGGTGGTCGACAGGTATTGTGCAGGCAGCATCTGGCAAGCCACGAACTGACGCCAGATCAACTCGTAAAGGCGCTCGGCGTCACGCTCCATCCCGGCAAGTTTGCTCGGGTGGGTGTTGACGTCGGAAGGTCGAATCGCTTCGTGAGCCTCTTGCGCGCCTTCCTTGCTGCTGTAGACGTTAGGCGATTCCGGCAGGTACTTCTTGCCGAACTCGGTTTCGATGTAGTCACGCGCCATGCTTACCGCGTCGGCCGACAGGTTGGTCGAGTCGGTACGCATATAAGTGATGTAGCCAGCCTCATACAAGCGCTGTGCCATCATCATGGTCTTCTTGACGCCGAAGCCCAGGCGATTGCTCGCCGCCTGCTGCAGGGTCGAGGTGATGAACGGCGCCGATGGCTTGCTGCTGGTCGGCTTGTCTTCACGCTTGACGATGCTGTAGCTGGACGCCTTGAGCTTTTCAAGGGCCGCCATGGCCTGGGTTTCGTTCAGCGGCTTGAACGCTTCGCCGTTTTCACGCGCCACTTCGAACCGCACATTGGCACCCTTGGCGGTGCCCAGATCGACGTGGATTTCCCAGTATTCTTCAGGGTTGAACGCGCGAATTTCGCGCTCACGCTCCACCACCAGCTTCACCGCAACCGACTGCACACGACCGGCAGACAAACCACGGGCCACTTTCTGCCAGAGCAGCGGCGAGACCATGTAGCCTACGACGCGGTCAAGGAAACGACGCGCCTGCTGAGCGTTGACCCGGGCAATGTCCAGCTCGCCTGGCTTGGAAAACGCTTCCTGAATGGCTTTCTTGGTGATCTCGTTGAACACCACGCGCTTGTAGCGGCTGTCATCCCCGCCGATGGCTTCGCGCAGGTGCCAGGCAATGGCTTCCCCTTCGCGGTCCAAGTCCGTCGCAAGATAGATGATGTCGGCATCCTTGGCGAGCTTGCGCAGCTCTTCAATGACCTTTTCCTTGCCAGGAAGGATCTCGTACTTGGCCTTCCAGCCATGTTCCGGATCGACTCCCATGCGCGAGACCAGCTGGCGCTGCGCCTTTTCTTTAGGCGTCAGTACCGGGCCCTCGCCCGCAGCAGCCTTGCCACGCTTGGCGGCAGGGTCTTTGGCGGCACTAGCCGAACCGCTGGTGGGCAGGTCTCGGATATGGCCGATACTCGACTTCACCACGTACTGGTTGCCCAAATACTTGTTGATGGTCTTGGCCTTAGCCGGGGATTCCACGATGACCAGCGATTTGCCCATGGATCAGAAAATTCCTGAATAACTAGATGAAAGACAGTGAGGAGCTTGTAAAGGCCACGCTATATATAGTGGCTACAAGGTGAGGTCAAGCACAGCCTGTTGTGCAATTCCTTCTCACGTTGGTGAAAACAGGCTGGGTTCAGCCTCAACCAGAGCAAAGCGCGGGACGTGCTCGCCGTCAACCTCGACCGACTCCAGAAACATGCTCAAGGGACGCACCCACATCCCGAAATCGCCGTACAGGGCCTGATAGAACACGACTTCCTCTTCGGTTTCGGAATGCCTGGCAACACTGAAAACCCGGTACTGCGGGCCTTTGTAATGGCGATAGAGCCCTGGTTGCAGTTGCATGCTGCGGTCCTCTTGTAACACGTTCAAAAAATTTGGCTGAAGAAACCTTTTTTTCAAAAAACAAAAGCCGGGGCACCAAGCCCCGGCTCGCATCACACACAGGAATCAGACGCGTTCGAAAACGGTCGCGATGCCCTGCCCCAGACCAATACACATGGTAGACACACCGAAGGTGCCGCCATTTTGCTTCATGACATTGAGCAAGGTGCCGGAGATGCGCGCGCCGGAACACCCAAACGGATGACCCAGAGCGATGGCGCCGCCGTGCAGGTTAACCTTCTCGTTCATCTTGTCGAGCACTTTCAAATCTTTCAACACCGGCAAGGCCTGTGCAGCGAAGGCTTCGTTGAGCTCGATAAAGTCGATATCGGCGATCGTCAGACCTGCACGCTTGAGCGCTTTCTGAGTTGCCGGAACCGGACCATAGCCCATGATCGCTGGGTCGACACCGGCCACGGCCATCGAGCGAATCACCGCCAGAGGCTGGATACCGAGGTCCTGGGCGCGCTGCGCCGACATGACAATCATGCACGACGCACCGTCAGTGATCTGCGAGGACGTACCGGCAGTCACGGTGCCACCTTTTGGATTGAACGCCGGCTTGAGCGCGGCGAGACTTTCCAGGGTGGTGTCCGGACGAATGGTCTCATCGTAGTCAAAGACCTTGAGGAAGCCGTTCTCGTCATACCCCTGCATCGGGATGATCTCATCCTTGAACTTGCCTTCCAGCGTCGCCTTGTGGGCCAACTGGTGGGAACGCAGGCCGAAGGCATCCTGCTGCTCGCGGGTAATGCCATGCATTTTGCCGAGCATTTCAGCGGTCAGGCCCATCATTCCGGAGGCTTTGGCAGCGTGCAGGGACATGTGCGGGTTCGGGTCCACGCCATGCATCATGCTGACGTGGCCCATGTGCTCCACACCACCGATGACGAACACGTCACCGTTGTTGGTCATGATCGCCTGCGCAGCGGTGTGCAGCGCGCTCATGGACGAACCACACAGACGGCTTACTGTCTGCGCAGCCGAAGTGTGCGGGATCTGGGTCAGCAATGACGCCATGCGCGCGATGTTCCAGCCCTGCTCCAGGGTCTGGTTGACACAGCCCCAGATCACGTCCTCGACTTCAGCCGGATCAACCTTGTTGTTGCGCTCGAGCAATTTGCTGATCAAATGCGCGGACATGTCTTCAGCGCGGGTGTTGCGGTGCATGCCGCCCTTGGAGCGACCCATCGGGGTACGACCGAAGTCGACAATCACGACGTCTCTTGGATTAAGGCTCATTCGTTCATTCCTCGGAAGACGCTTGACCGAAGAAGCTCTGGCCTTTACTGGCCATTTCACGCAGCTTCGCGGTCGGTTGATACAGGGCACCCAGCTCGGCGTATTGGTCAGCCAGGGCAACGAATTCGGCAACACCGATGGAGTCGATGTAGCGCAGCGCACCGCCACGGAATGGAGGGAAACCAATACCGTAGATCAGGCCCATGTCGGCTTCGGCAGCGGTTTCGACGATGCCGTCTTCCAGGCAGCGAACCGTTTCCAGGCACAACGGGATCATCATCCAGTTGATGATGTCTTCATCGCTCACTTCACGCTGTTCGTAAACGATCGGCTTGAGCACATCCAGCACAGCCGGGTCATTGACCTTCTTGGGCTTGCCCTTCTTGTCGGTCTCGTAGGCATAGAAGCCCTTGCCGTTCTTCTGTCCCAGACGTTTGGCTTCATACAGCGCGTCAACCACAGAGCGGCGATCATCCTTCATCCGGTCAGGGAAACCTTCGGCCATGACATCACGGCCATGGTGGCCGGTGTCGATACCGACAACGTCCATCAGGTAGGCAGGCCCCATCGGCCAGCCGAATTTCTCCATGACCTTGTCGATGCGCACGAAATCCACGCCTGCGCTGACCAGCCTGGCAAAACCGCCGAAGTACGGAAACAGTACGCGGTTGACCAGAAAGCCCGGGCAGTCGTTGACCACAATCGGGTTCTTGCCCATTTTCCTGGCGTAGGCAACGGTCGTGGCAACCGCTTCTTCGCTGGACTTCTCGCCACGGATCACTTCCACCAGCGGCATCATGTGCACCGGGTTGAAGAAGTGCATGCCGACGAAGTTTTCCGGACGCTTGAGGGCCTTGGCCAGCAAGCTGATCGAGATGGTCGAAGTGTTGGACGCCAGAATGGTGTGCTCACCCACGTTGGCTTCGACTTCCGCCAGTACCGCCTGCTTGACCTTCGGGTTTTCGACAACCGCTTCGACCACCAGGTCGACGTTGCCGAAATCGCCGTAGGAAAGCGTAGGACGAATCGCGTTAAGCGCTTCGGCCATCTTCGCCGCAGTCAGACGGCCTTTTTCCAGGCGACCACCAAGCAGTTTGGAGGCTTCGTTCAGACCCAGTTGAATGGCTTCTTCGCGGATATCCTTCATCAGGATCGGCGTGCCCTTGACTGCCGACTGATAGGCAATGCCGCCGCCCATGATCCCGGCGCCCAGTACGGCGGCCTGTTTCACGTCCTTGGCGACTGCGTCGTAGCCCTTGGCTTTCTTTTTCAGTTCCTGATCGTTCAGAAACAGGCCGATAAGGCTCTGCGCAGCAGATGTCTTGGCCATTTTCACGAAACCGGCGGCTTCGATTTCCAGCGCCTTGTCACGACCGAAATTGGCGGCTTTCTGGATGGTCTTGATCGCCTCGACCGGTGCCGGATAGTTCGGTCCGGCCTGACCTGCGACAAAACCTTTGGCGGTTTCGAATGCCATCATTTGCTCGATGGCATTGAGCTTGAGCTTGTCCAGCTTGGGCTGGCGCTTGGCCTTGTAGTCGAACTCGCCGGAAATGGCGCGCTGAATCAGGTCAAGGGCCGCGGCCTGAAGCTTCTCGGGTGCAACTACCGCATCAACGGCACCAACCTTCAGAGCATCCTCTGCGGAGCTTTCCTTGCCTGACGCGATCCATTCGATTGCGTTGTCAGCACCGATGATGCGCGGCAAACGCACAGTACCGCCGAAACCAGGGTATAGGCCCAGCTTGACTTCGGGCAGACCGATGCGAGCACTGCTGGAGATGACCCGATAGTCTGCGGCCAGGCACATTTCCAGACCGCCGCCCAGCGCAATGCCGTTAATAGCGACAACGGTGGGGACGCCCAGATCTTCGAAATCGCTGAAAATCCTGTTGGCTTGCAGATTGCCCGCAACCAGTTCGGCTTCGGGCAACTTGAAGTTGTCGACGAACTCGGTGATGTCGGCACCGACGATGAACACGTCCTTGCCACTGCTGACGATCACGCCCTTGACCGAGGCATCGGCCTTGATTGCATCGACTGCCTGACGCAATTCATTGAGGGTGAGGCGGTTGAACTTGTTGACGGACTCACCCTTGAGATCGAAATTCAATTCGACGATGCCACTTTCAAGAGCCTTAACCGTGATGGCTTTACCTTCGTAAATCATCAACTGATCTCCACAATATGGAAGCTGAACAATACCCGCCGGACATTAATGTCCGACGGGGCTACGACGTCGCCGTCGATGAACTCGCCAAATCACACGTTTACCCGCCGCGACGTGGTAGCCAGGATTCTGTCAGAGCCTTCTGACGACCAAACGATCATTTCATACGCCCGTTTGATTTGGGTACGCACACCATCAGGCATAACCGAGAGATTGTCAATTCGACTAAACACTCGAAAATATTCGTTTTCGCGGGAATATGCAGGCACTCCATAATGCCCACGCCTGTGTGCGATCCGCCATCATTCGCCAGCGTGATAGTAGCCGAACTCAGGTGCTGTAGCCTGACCTAGAGAGCGTGACACGAGACAGTTGTAGGCCAGGAAAATCAGGCGCGGACGCACCGCCTGAGGGCACATACAAAAAATATTTGCAGGAATCGCGACAAAATGGAGCAAAAGGGCTAGAGTCGCAACACTGCGCCACAAGAGGCTCGCAATGCAGCTGATTTGCGGGTGCGCAACAGCGAAGGCCGACATGGCGGCGAAAGCCTGTCGGCACGCGACGAATTATCGGCCTGCCTGGCCAACCCCGGCCCGATGTTGTTATCGGGCTTTTTAATGCCTGCGATTTAATGCCTTTGAGTCAGGCTCAGGCCAATTCCCTGAGCAGCTTATCAATACGCTGCAACACTTCTGCCTCGCCCCGCTCCGCCCAGTACACGGCAACCATCTGCCCGTCAGCCTCGACCTTGTAGGCATCTGCGGGTAACGTCTGCAAATGAGGCAGCAGCTTTGGATCTTCGCAGACCTCACGCCAGCGGTTGCGCCAGACGCCCGGCTCGCTCTGCCAGTAAACCCAGGCATCTGCATGCGAGCTCAGCCGCGGGCGATGGTACTGTGCGCAAGGGCTTGGCGGCTCTTTCGTCAGCCAGTGCGGCCACTCTTGCGGGGCAAGCTGCATACCCATTCCCAGACGGCGCGCCTCCATGCGCAATGCCATCCTGCCGCTCTGATGACGCGACGGGCGCAACCACACAAGCGGGCTCAGCATCACACCAATGATTGACAGGACTATCCAGACCGTCATATTTCTTGCCCCCCACCCGATCTCGGACTTCTCACAACATTTTTGAAAACAATGGCTTGCACAAGGGTCTGCCCAGATGCGAACGAAAGAGCCATACTCCCACCATCGCAATGTTCCCGGAGGACACCCTCATGCCATACGAACACATTCTGGTTGCTATTGACCTCACCGATGAGTGTGACCCGGTCATCCGTCGCGCCAGCTTGCTGGCCAAGGCCAGCGAAGCAAAACTGTCGGTCGTGCACATCGTCGAACCAATCGCCATGGCGTTCGGCGGTGACGTCCCGATGGACCTTTCGCAATTGCAACAGCAACAGATGGATCAGGCCCAGGAGAAGCTCGAAAAGCTCAAACTCAAGTACCCGCAGCTGAAAACCAGCGAAAACCACATAGTGATTGGTCAGCCACGGCAGGAAATCCACAAACTCGCCAAGAGCAAGGCTTGTGACATGATCGTCGTCGGCAGCCATGGCCGCCACGGCCTGGCCTTGTTGCTTGGCTCCACTGCCAACGACGTCCTGCACGGCGCACCATGTGACGTGCTGGCAGTGAGCCTTAAAAAGCCCGAGTAATCTGGCCTGCTACAGCGAAAAGCCCGGTTACCCGGGCTTTTCTGCATCACACGAACGCGTCAGCGATCACTCGTCCAGTTCGGCCCAGCGCTCCAGCAGCTTGTCCAGCTCGGCCTGCAGGTTTTCCAGCTGCGCGAGCACGGCAGCAGTCTGTTCCGCAGAACGCTGGTAAAAGCCCGGCTCGGCCATTTCTGCAGTCAGGACGGCCATCTTGCCTTCAACCTCATCGATCTGTGCAGGCAGCGCCTCCAGCTCGCGCTGAAGTTTGTAGCTGAGCTTCTTCTTGGCGACCGGCATGTCCTGCGCGGCAACCGGTGCGGCCTGCACCACAGCGCTGGCCAGTTCGGCCTTGCCCGACTTGGTGTCGGCGACACCCAGAAGACGCGGCGAACCGCCCTGACGCAGCCAGTCCTGATAACCACCGACGTATTCGCGAACCTTGCCTTCACCTTCGAACACCAGCGTGCTGGTGACGACGTTGTCGAGGAATGCCCGGTCGTGACTGACCATCAGCACGGTGCCCTTAAAGGTCAGCAAGACCTCTTCGAGCAGCTCCAGAGTTTCGACGTCCAGGTCGTTGGTCGGTTCGTCGAGCACCAGCAGGTTGGCAGGCTTGCTGAACAGCTTGGCCAGCAACAGACGGGCACGCTCGCCACCGGACAGCGCCTTGACTGGCGTGCGGGCACGTTGCGGGCTGAACAGGAAGTCACCCAGGTAACTCAGGACATGACGGCTCTGGCCATCGATGTCGATGAAGTCACGCCCCTCGGCAACGTTGTCGATCACGGTCTTTTCCAGGTCGAGCTGGTGACGCAACTGGTCGAAATAGGCCACATCGAGACGCGTACCGACTTCAACCTTGCCACCGGTCGGCTGCAGGTTGTCGAGCATCAGCTTGAGCAATGTGGTCTTGCCGGTGCCGTTCGCGCCGAGCAGACCGATACGGTCTTCGCGCTGCAGGACCATGGAGAAATCCTTGATCAACATCGGGCCACCCGGATGGGCAAAGCTGACGTTGTCGAGAACCATGACCTGCTTGCCGGACTTTTCGGCAGTATCGAGCTGGATATTGGCCTTGCCGGTACGCTCACGGCGCTCGCTACGCTCTACACGCAGCTCCTTCAGAGCACGCACGCGGCCTTCGTTACGAGTACGACGAGCCTTGATGCCCTGCCGGATCCAGACCTCTTCCTGGGCCAGACGCTTGTCGAACAGTGCGTTGGCAGTCTCTTCGGCTGCCAGTGCGGCTTCCTTGTGGACCAGAAAACTGGCGTAATCGCCGTCCCAGTCGATCAGGCCACCGCGGTCCAGCTCAAGAATACGGGTCGCAAGGTTTTGCAGGAATGCCCGGTCGTGCGTGATGAACAGCACCGCACCCTGGAAATCCTTGAGGGCTTCTTCAAGCCAGGCGATAGCGCCAATATCCAGGTGGTTGGTCGGCTCGTCGAGCAGCAGCAGATCCGGCTCGGAAACCAGCGCCTGAGCCAGCAGAACACGGCGACGCCAGCCACCTGACAACTCGGCCAGGGTCTTGTCGGCAGGCAACTGCAAGCGGCTGAGAGTGCTCTCGACCAGTTGCTGCAGGCGCCAGCCATCACGGGCTTCGAGGTCCTGCTGAACATGCATCAGCTTGTTCAGGTCTTCCTCGGTGACGCAGTTCTGCGCCAGATGGTGGTATTCGGCGAGCAAGGCACCGACGCCATCCAGACCTTCGGCCACCACGTCGAAGACAGTCCGTCCGTCGGCTACCGGCAATTCCTGGGGCAATTCGCCGATCTTGAGGCCGGGCGCACGCCAGACAGCCCCGTCATCAGGCTTCTGAACGCCTTTTACCAGCTTCAACATGCTGGATTTGCCTGTGCCGTTACGGCCGATGATGCACACCCGCTCACCACGGGCGATCTGCCAGGACACCTTGTCCAATAACGGCATGGCGCCGAAAGCAAGGGACACATCGCTGAATTTGAGCAGGGTCATGAGCTTCTCCAAAAACCGGGCGCGCATTCTACCTGAGATAACCGGCGGATGTCGGGAATCGTGGCACCCGTGACAACTTCCACATACCCTTCATAACCGACAATTATTTCCATATGAGACAAGCTCGTCGGCAATGCTTTCACCATGAGCTGGCAAAAGGCTAAGCTAGCAATACTTTTCACGACTCATCTGCTCGGAAGTCTCATGCGCAGTCGTTTGTTCAGCTTTTTATCGTGCCTGCTCCTCTCCACCACCGCCATCCAGACTGCTCATGCGGTAGACCTCAACCAACAACGCAAGTATTACGACGAAGCCAAGCGTGCGCTGGCCAAGGGCGATTCAGGCCCGTATCAGATGTACAGCACGGCGCTGGCCGATTATCCGCTGGAGCCCTACCTCGAATACGACGAGCTGACGGCGCGCCTGAAGACTGCCAGCAACGCGGAAATCGAGAAGTTTCTTGCCGAGCATGGAGACCTGCCGCAGGCCAACTGGATGAAGTTGCGCTGGTTGCGCTGGCTGGCGGAACGCGGTGACTGGCAACCGTTCGTCAAGTACTACGACCCGAAAATGAATTTCGTCGAACTGGATTGCCTGTACGGCCAATACCAGTTGAGCAACAACAAGCGTGCCGAAGGCTATGCCAGTGCAGAAAAACTGTGGATGACCGGCAAGACACTGCCAGCCGCCTGTGACGGCTTTTTCGCGCAATGGGCAGCCGCAGGCCAATTGACAGAGCAGAAACGCTGGCAACGGGCCAAACTGGCCGCTCAGGCACGCAATTACAGCCTGGCCAACACCCTGGTCAACAGTCTCAACTCCCTGGCCCCGCAAGGACGCCTGCTGCTGGCCGTCGCCCAGAAGCCGGAAATGGTCAACAACCCCGCGCAGTTCGCGCCGGTGGATGAAGCCATGTCCGATGTGGTCGGCCTTGGCCTGCGCAGACTGGCCAAGGAGGATCCGCAGAAAGCCCTGTCGATGCTCGATGGCTACGCGGCAACCATGCACTTCTCCCGTGAAGAGCAGGTGGAAATTGCCAAGGAAATCGGCCTGACCCTGGCACGTCGCTACGACGACCGCGCCCTGGAGGTCATGACCCGGTACGACCCGGAGCTGCGCGACAATACGGTTACCGAGTGGCGTATGCGTCTGCTGCTGCGGCTGGGTCGCTGGGAAGATGCCTACGAACTGGCACGTCGACTGCCCAAAGACCTTGCTGCAACCAATCGCTGGCGTTACTGGGAAGCCCGCTCTCTGGAACTGGCGCAGCCCAACAGCCCGCTGATTGCCGCTCTGTACAAGGACGTGGCCAAAGAGCGCGACTTCTACGGTTTTCTGGCGGCCGATCGCACACAAAGCCCCTATCAGCTCAATAACAAGCCCCTGGTGCTTAGCCAGGCGCTGATCAACAAGGTACGCAACACACCTGGGGTGCGGCGTGCGCTGGAGTTTCATGATCGCGGCGAAATCGTCGATGGACGACGCGAGTGGTATCACGTCAGCCGCCAGTTCAACCGTGACGAAATGGTTGCCCAAGCCAAACTGGCCTACGACCTGAAATGGTATTTCCCGGCCATTCGCACGATCAGCCAGGCGCAATACTGGGATGATCTGGACATCCGCTTCCCGATGGCCCATCGCGACACACTGGTACGCGAAGCCAAGGTGCGTGGGCTGCACTCAAGCTGGGTATTCGCCATTACGCGCCAGGAGAGCGCCTTCATGGATGACGCTCGCTCGGGCGTCGGCGCCAGCGGCCTGATGCAGTTGATGCCCGCCACCGCCAAGGAAACTGCCCGCAAGTTCAGCATTCCGCTGGCCTCGCCGCAGCAGGTGTTGGACCCGGACACCAACATTCAGTTGGGCGCCGCCTACCTGAGTTCGGTGCATGCCCAGTTCAACGGCAATCGCGTGCTTGCTTCAGCCGCCTACAACGCCGGGCCAGGCCGCGTACGCCAATGGCTGAAAGGTGCCAATCACCTGGCCTTCGATGTCTGGGTAGAGAGCATACCGTTCGATGAAACCCGCCAGTACGTACAGAACGTGTTGTCCTATTCGGTGATCTACGGCCAGAAGCTCAACTCGCCTCAGCCGCTGGTTGACTGGCACGAGCGGTTTTTCGACGATCAGTGACCGGTCGGCAGGAGTGCTTCTCAGAGCACTCCTGCCGCCACGCAACACCTATTCCAGCACTTCGACCTGCATACCCACCTCAAGCTCGCCAAACCCCTCGTTGACGACGTTCTGGCCAAACAGCACGTTACCCTCCACCTCCCGATAGGTCTTGAGTGTGGCGAAGGGCTCGCGATCCGCGCTGCGCTCGCCGGTAGCCGGGTCGACAGTGGTGAGAATGCAGCGCGCGCAAGGCTTGAGCAGCTGGAATTCGATGTCGCCGATACGGATACGCTTCCAGCCATCCTCGGCAAAGGCCTCAGCCCCTTCAACCACCAGATTGGGCCTGAAGCGCAGCATTTCCAATGGCCTGCCCAGGCGGAACGACAGGTCATCGAGCGAGCCCTGACCAATCAGCAGCAACGGGAAGCCATCGGCAAAACTCACCCGGTCGTTAATCGTCTGGTAGCCCCCGGGCAGCCAGCGCGCACGCTCTGCCGGCAGATAAACCATGCGGGTGGGCTTGCCAATAAACCGGCTGACCCATTCGGCTGCCACGTCGCCAGCGTCCGGCACCTGCAACGAATCACGCCAGACTGTCACACCGCGCAGGTTTGACTCGATATCCAGCGGAACCGCGACGTCCAGAGGCTCGAAACCGGGTGCCGAAAGGGTTACACCGCCGCTGGCATTCCACAACACCGTCAGTTGGGACATGTGCGACAGGGCGCGCTGGGTGAAGAACCGACCGTTGCTTTCGTCGACCAGCATCCAGCGTCGGTCCCCCGCCAACCCCAACTGGTCGAACGACGCGCGTTGCAGCGTCTCCGCCTTGCAGGATTTGAGAGGGAAACGATAGAGAGAGCTGAGACGCAACATGAGAGCCGGTTCCTTTGATGGCGGGATAAGCTTTGACGAAGACATCGAAGCTTATCCGAAGCCGGAGCGGCAGGCATCCGCGATCAACAATCGCGCAAGGTATCAGCCAATCATCAAAAGACGTTCGCGCACTACTTCGACCAGCTTGTCGGGCTGGAATTTGGAGAGGAAGTTGTCACAACCGACCTTCTTGACCATCGATTCGTTGAAGCTGCCGGACAACGAGGTGTGCAGAACGATGTAAAGACTGCGCAAACGCGGATCGTTGCGAATCTCGGTGGTCAGGCGATAACCGTCCATTTCCGGCATTTCGGCATCGGTGAATACCATCAGCAGCTTTTCATGGACGTTCTCGCCCGCGTCCGCCCAACCCTTGAGCATGTTCAACGCTTTGAGACCATCACTGGCCACGTGCAGCTTGAGGCCCAATTGAGACAGCGTGTCGCGCAACTGCGCCAGTGCCACCTTGGAGTCATCGACCAGCAACACCTCACGACCACGGGCATTTTCCAGTACCGGGTCTTCGAGCTTCTCACGGGACACCTTGGCGTTGTAAGGCACGATCTCGGCAAGTACTTTTTCGACGTCGATGATTTCTACCAGTTGGTCATCGACTTTGCTGATCGCCGTCAGGTAATGCTGACGACCGGCGCTGGCCGGCGGCGGCATGATCGCGTCCCAGTTCATGTTGACGATGCGATCCACACCACCGACCAGGAAGGCCTGAACCGAGCGATTGTACTCGGTGACGATGATCGTGCTGCCAGGCCCCGGCACCAGCGGCCGCATACCAATGGCCTGGGAAAGGTCGATCACCGGCAGGGTCTGGCCACGCAGGTTGACCACGCCACAGACGAACGAGTGACGTTGCGGCATGAGGGTAAGCTTGGGTAGCTGCAATACTTCCTGGACCTTGAACACGTTGATCGCAAACAATTGCCGACCGGCAAGGCGAAACATGAGGATTTCCAGGCGATTCTCGCCCACCAGTTGTGTGCGCTGATCTACTGTGTCGAGAATGCCTGCCATTATTAGCTCCTGAAGCAATGGTCACGATGAGTCTGTTGAGCCTGTATCGGCTGAAACCAGCCGGACCTTAATGGCGATGAAAGGCCATTCTCAGTATTGATGTCACTTTACCATCATGATTTACTGGTGTCGCTTTCCTGCCAGACAAATACGACGATGAGCGCGTTCTGGAAAAGCCTGAACATACCCAGTCGCTCAAGGTAAAAATCAAAGAAGCACAAAAAGTCAATCGGGGATAACCTGATATGATCGACATCTAATTGCCACTATTGTGACGCCATTCTCAATACAAGAATGGCGTCAGGTTCGTGTCCGCTTTTCAAACCTTGTAATCAAGCGGCGCTGGCAACATTCAGAAATGCCCTACATACTTTTGTTTGAAATCGACATTAACTGTCAGCCATTCGCCGCGGGCGGAAGTTCGCTATCCATGATCAGTGGAGACAAAGGATGCTGAGCAACAACGATTGGCAGCATAAGCACGACCAGTTCCTGAGCACCTCTCAGGCACTTCTGTACAAGTCGGAAGAATGTCTTTCGCACCTGGAGTTGATCCCCAACGACGAGGACGCCACCGGCTGCCTTCTGACCACCCTGCGCACGCTGGCCCAGGAGGCGGAAGCCGCGCCTGTGCCTTGTATTGCCGAGTTTTCACGTCAGCTGTGTCAATTATTGAAAAGCGGCGACCAGGCCAACGAACTCTCACAGGAAACCCTGCTGACCGTCAAAAACTGCCTGATGCTGATGTCCTGGCAGGTCGAGCTTCTCGATCCGCAGACGGGTGAGTTGACGATGGACAACAACGAACAGCTGGAGCTGTTGGAAAAGCTGGCCAGCGCTTCCTCGCAATCGGCAGCGGTGAAGGATGCAACCCAACGATAACGCTCGACTGTCGAGCATCACACACGCAATGTCATTGAAGTGATGTTGTCACGTCAGGGTTTTCCGTCCTATTGTCTTCACTGCTTTCAAATCGTCTTAAAGGTTGACCAGGGACTGAAAGCACGTCTCGGCGGTCCCATTTACACAAGAAGCCACAATGACCTGCAATCTGTTACTGGTCGACGACCACTCCCTGATCAGAGCCGGCGTGCGAGCGCTGGTTGCAGAAATGCCGGGCTACGCCATTATCGGTGAAACGGCGGACGGCGCGCAGTTGTCGAGCCTGGCGCAGCGACTCAAGCCCGACATCATCCTGCTCGATATCTGGATGAAGAGCGTCGACGGCCTTGAGGCGCTCGAACACTTGTTGAAAGTACAGCCACATTGCAAGGTATTGATCCTGTCGATGCACACCGACCCGGACATGATCATGCGTGCGCTCGACATCGGGGCTCGCGGCTATCTGCTCAAGGACACCACAGCTACCGAACTGGAACAGGCACTGGAAGCGCTGCGCAACAACGAACGCTATCTGAGCCCGGCCATCGCTCATACCGTTATCGAGCGCGCCCTGCGCGGAACACGCTCGGACAGGGCCCGGGCAGCCAAGGAGCGATATCACCTGACCGCTCGCCAACTGGAAATCCTGCGCCTGATCGTGCGTGGCAAGTCCACGCGTGAGATCGCCGACGGCCTGGGGCTGAGCATCAAGACTATCGAGACCCACCGCTCCCAGGTCATGAAGCGGCTGCAGATATTCGATGTCGCCGGGCTGGTCCTGTTTTGCGTTCGCGAACGGATCATCAGTCTGGACGATTGAGCATCGGTGCACGGCTCAGCACCGGTGAATCGGCCGGCAAATGCACCTGTAGCGCGCCCGGTCGCGCCTCGAAGCGCAGGTCCTCGCCAGATAACGGCTCGCCATCGAGGTTGATATCCAGCCCCTGGGCCGACTTGAGTTCTACCCAGGGCAGACGCGTGCGGATGAACATGTTGTCGATGCCCAGTCCGCCTTCCAGCAGACTTCTCAGCGTGCCGACCACTTCCTGAGGCGCTGGCAGGATACTGATGTCGAGCAGGCCATCATCAGCCAACGCGGTCGGGCACAGCTCGTGTCCACCGCCAGCCTGCCGGCCGTTACCGATACCCAAGGCAAGAAGATCGCCGCGCCAGTGGAAATCCGGCCCGGTGAGTTCGCCGTGGGCAGCATGCAATTCGCTGAACCTTGTCAGGCCGGTAAACAGATAGGCCGCGCCGCCCAATACCTTTTTCAGGTCTTCGGATGTGTTGGCCGTTACCTGACTGCCAAAGCCGCCGGTAGCCATGTTGAGGAACAGTTTGCCGCCGACTTCACCCAGATCGACGGCACGCGGTGCTACGTCCATCAGTTGCAGAGCCTTGGAGACCTCAAGAGGCACCCCGGCTGCGCGGGCAAAATCGTTGGCAGTGCCCAGCGGCAAAATAGTCAGGCTGGCTTGTGTTTCAGCCAACGCCAGGGCCTCGGCGATATCTCGCAAGGTACCGTCACCACCGCCCGCCACGATATGCCGATGCCCGGCGGCCAGCGCTTCGCCAACCAGGCGCCGGGCATCGCCAGCTTCCCAGGTAAGCCTCACGTCCAGCTCCCAGCCCTGCTTGCGCTTGTCTGCAACGGCATCACGTACGTCTTCGTTGAGCGCCTGTTTACCGTGAAGAATGAGCATTGCCCTGCGTTGTGTCATGACACCTCCTCTGACGAACCCTACGAATTGAAGCCTGCGAGCGACGCTCTTTCTGTAATCAGCGCCCGCATACATTTCGCACGACGCATGACTGTGACCCCGCACATGTCAAAAAGGCCCACCCGTCACAGAAATTTTTTTCACGTCATCAAGAACAGATCAACCCCCGCCAATACTGGGCAAAACCCGGAAGCAGAAGCTCTGGAGCAACGATTGCATCAGAGTTGGCACACTTTTGTACTGACGCTATTTGTTTCATGAGCTTTACTGACAGCAGGCCCCTCACTTGAGGGAAGTTTCATCTACAAATGGTTGAAAAGTCTTAAATAAAATTCGGAACAGGACGACATATATAAAGTGATATTCACAAAAGACAGTCCGGATTCGTAATGACCTCGACACGTAACTGGCTACGCTTGGAAACCATCTGTGAACAGATGCCTATTTGAAGCTGCAAAAGCGTCATCGCAAAACGCCCAGGATCAGCAGGATCCAGACGCATACAGGGAGTAAGGGAGTTCTATGAGGTTGCAGCCGGTCGACAGTCTTTCGCTCACCCGCACCAGTCTGGTCGAATACTTTCTTTTCGGTATTCGGCTGGCCCATGGCATTGCCTGCATTCTGCCCGGCCTTGCAATCATGATGCTTATCAAGCATGACGGCCCGGAAACACAGCAGGGTTATATGACCATGCTGCTGTTTTTCGGCTTTGTCGGCGTGTTGGTGTTTCAGGCCATGGGCGTCTATTCCGAAGCGTTGTTCAGCAACGATCTGCGCATGGGCGCGCTGGCAGTTGCCTGGACCGCAGCCTTCGGGCTATTGCTGTTCATGCAACAGGCAATGGGGCTGTTCGGCTATCTCTCTCCCGAAGAATCGCTGATCTGGTACCTGACCAGCCTGGCGCTGTTCGGCATCATTCGCCTGCTGCTGTTGATGCTGTTCAAGCGGCAGATGCGCAAGGGTGTATTCCTGCAACACGCTGTGATTCTGGGCGCGACGGAAAATGGCCTGCGCCTGGCCGAGTACCTGCTTGAGCATCAGGACATCCGTTCGGGTGTCACCGGCTTTATCGACGACCGGATCGGTCGCATGCCCAAGACCGTGGCCAACCTGCCCCTGCTGGGCAATACCAGCGACCTGGAACGGCTGATTCGCGAAGAGAAAGTGACTCAGGTACTGGTCGCCCTGCCCTGGACGGCGGAAAACCGCATGGATTACATCATTCGCGAACTGCGCAGGCTACCGGTCAACGTGTTACTGGTGCCGGACATGATTGCCTTCCGGCATACCCACAACCGCATTACCGAAGTGGCCCGGCTGCCGATGTTCAATGCGTCGGATCTGCCGCTCAGTGGCTGGTCTCCATTCATCAAGCGCGCCGAAGATATCGTTCTGTCGTCGCTCGCTTTGCTGGTGTTGTCACCGGTAATGCTGCTGGTTGCGCTGGCGATCAAGCTCGACTCCCCAGGCCCGGTGTTTTTCCGCCAGAAGCGCTACGGTTACAACAATCGCCTGATCGAAGTATTCAAGTTCCGCTCCATGCATCAGCACCAGGCCGATGCAACGGCCGAGCGCCAGACCACCCGTGGAGATGCCAGAATCACGCGGGTCGGGCGCTTCATTCGCAAGACCAGCCTGGATGAACTGCCACAGCTGTTCAATGTAGCGGCAGGCAGCATGTCAATGGTCGGGCCACGCCCACATGCGACGGCCACCAAGGCTGCAGGGATTTTGTTCGAGCAGGCGGTGAAAGAATACACGTCGCGGCATCGCGTCAAACCGGGGATCACCGGGCTGGCGCAGATTAACGGCTATCGTGGTGAAACCGACACCGTGGAAAAAATCGAAAAACGCGTCGAGTTCGATCTCGAGTACATCGAAAACTGGTCTGTCTGGTTCGACCTGTACATCCTTATGCGCACTGTGCCTGCAGTGCTATTCACTCGCGAGGCTTACTGATGAGCACGCTTATTCCCTGCATCATCGCCGGTGGCTCCGGCACCCGTCTGTGGCCGGTCTCGCGAGAAGCCATGCCCAAGCCGTTCATGCGCCTTCCCGACGGCCAGAGCCTGCTGCAGAAGACCTTCCTGCGGGCGGTCGGCCTGCCCGGAGTCGACCGCCTGCTGACGGTTACCAACCGGGAGGTGTACTTCCGCACGGTGGACGACTACCGCCAGTTGAACAAAGGCAATGCGCGTCTGGATTTCATCCTCGAGCCCTTCGGGCGTAATACCGCAGCGGCGGTCGCTGCCGCTGCACTGCATGTCAGCCAGCTGTATGGCGATGACGCGCAGTTGCTGGTTTTGCCTGCTGATCACCTGATTACCAATGTCGAGGAATTCTCCAGAGCAGTGACGGCCGCGCAGAAGCTGGCCACTGAGGGTTGGATGGTGACGTTCGGCATCGTGCCGACCGCAGCGGAAACCGGTTTCGGCTATATCGAAAAAGGCCCGGCACTTGACGCCGATGCCTGTCAGGTCGCCCGTTTTGTCGAAAAACCCGATGCAGTCACCGCCCAGGGCTATGTGGACGGTGGTCTGCATTTCTGGAATGCCGGGATGTTCTGCATGCGTGCCGATGCCGTGCTTCAAGAGCTGCGTACTCACGCGCCTGACGTGCTGAATGCGGTCAGCAGTTGCCTGGCATCGAGCCCGCGCAAGGAAGGCAATCGTGAACTGCAAGTCGAGCTGGACAGCGAATCGTTTGCCCTGACCCCGGACATTTCCATCGACTACGCGCTGATGGAGCGCTCCGAAAAGGTCGCCGTAGTGCCCTGCCAGCTCGGCTGGAGTGATATCGGTTCCTGGCAGGCCGTGCGTGAGCTGTCTCCCGTCGACGCTCAAGGCAATTACTGCAATGGCGAAGCCGTGCTGCATGACGTCAGCAATTGCTACATCGACTCACCCAAACGTCTGGTGGGCGCTATTGGCCTCGACAACCTGATCATCATCGACACCCCCGACGCCTTGCTGATCGCAGACGGACGCCGCAGTCAGGACGTCAAGGTCATCGCTCAGGAGCTCAAGCGCCAGGGCCATGATGCCTACCGTCTGCACCGCACCGTCACGCGTCCGTGGGGCACCTACACGGTGCTCGAAGAAGGTAAGCGTTTCAAGATCAAGCGCATTGTGGTTCGCCCGCAGGCATCACTCTCATTGCAGATGCACCATCACCGCAGCGAGCACTGGATCGTGGTCAGCGGCATAGCCACCGTCACCAACGGCGAGCGTGAATTCATGCTTGATACCAACGAGTCGACGTTCATCAAACCGGGGTTCACGCACCGGCTGGTCAATCCGGGTGTCATCGACCTGGTGATGATCGAGGTGCAGAGCGGTGAGTACCTGGGCGAAGACGATATCGTGCGTTTCACCGATATTTACGGACGTGTTCCCGACAAGACTGTGAAGAGCTGATCCACGAGCGGCAAACGCCGCTTGATTCACTCGGTTTTCAATTGATAGCAACCGGAACAGGCAGTACCCGCCAACATGAATTTATTACCCGCAAGGGAGCCGTATTTGTTCTCGACAGGAGTTCAGGACCAATGAAAAGCATGATGCTGATCGCAAGCTTATTGCTATTGAGTGCATGTAACACACCGTCCAGGGTGGGCTTACCGGATGACCGTGCGCAAATTGAAGCCGGTCAGGCGGCAGGTCGCGCACTGGCGGGCAAACCGCTGCCGCCGGAAAGAATCCGTCCTGGCGATACCCTGCGAATCGTGCGCAACAGTGGCGAGGCACCGTCGATTTCGGCGTTTACCGCCAACTCCATCTACGAGCTGACCCTGTTTCAGGTGCTCAACGACGGCACCTTTTCCTACCCTTACATCGGCACTGTCAAGGCTGCGGGCCTGACACTCCAGCAGTTGAATGACCTGCTGGAAAGCAAGCTGCAGAATGTCTACCGCGAGACGGCACTGACCATCAACATTTCCCAGTCACCGGGCAATACCGTGTTTGTCGGCGGTGCCGTGCGCAACTCGGTGACATTACCGGTCAATGTCGCCACCAATCTCGATCAGGCGATTGTCGGCGCGGGCGGTGTAGCGCTTGATGCCGATGCCGGCCAGGTCGCGCTGCTGCGTCAGGAAGAAAACGGGCTCTACAAGACCTACTTCTTTGATTACAGCAAGTTTCTCTGGGCGGGTGGTGCGGGTGGCCCTACAGCGCCGGTACTGCTGAAACGTGGCGATATCGTGTTCGTTCCCAAATCATCGGTCGGCAACAAGGTTGACGGCGTATCCCTGTATTTCAACCAGCTGATCCCCTTCGCGAAGTCGATCGGACTGGGCATGAACTACGAGCTGCGCAACAACAATTAATTGTCAGGGAAACAGACATGATCAACATCCGCTCATTCCGCGACCTGCTGCGCCTGCTGTTCATTTTCAAGCGCGAAGTCAGGATCACCGTGCTGGCGACCTTCGTCATCATCCTTCTGGGCGCGTTTCTGCTCCCCAACCGCTACGAGTCCACAGCTTTGCTGCTGGTCAAGCCCGGCCGTGACAGCAGCACTGTACCTATCGAGCTGTCCGACCGTCAGGCTATCGTTATACCGAGCGGCCTGCGTGATCCGCTGCTCGACGAAGAGCGCATGCTCAGCGGGCGGCCGATCATGCGTGCCGTGTCCGAAAAATACCTCGCCGAGCTGTCTATGGTGCCGCCTGAAACCGGCGTTCTGGCGTCGGTGAAAAACGGCCTCAAGGCAGTCGTCGGGGCAGTCGTCAACGGCGTACGCAACGTTCTGCAATTTATCGGTCTGGCGGAGCATCGCTCGCAGGCCGAACGCCTGGCCGAGGATCTGGAGAAAAACTTCAAGGTCAGCCACGAACCGGGCTCGTCGGTGATGGAGCTGAGATTTACCTGGAACGACCCGGACATCGCACAGACCGTGCTCAGGACCTGGATCACCGAGTACCAGTTGCAACGCACAAAGACACTGGGCCGGGTCAGCCTGTACGCGTTCTATGAATCGGAAGTGAAAACGACCGGCGCGAACATCATCGAGTACAAGAAGCAAATCCAGAATTACCTGAACCAGTTGAGCGCAGTGAGCATTTCCCAGCGCCTGGCGGATACCTCGCAGGGGCTCAACGATCTGCGTACCGAGCGCAACAACACAACCCGTTCCATTGCGTCTACCAAGGCCGGCCTGGACCTGCTGAAAAAGCAGTTGGCAGAGCAACCCAAGACAGTCTCGGCAGGTCGCGAACTGGCGTTGAACCCCAATCGCCAGGACTTGCAGAACCGCATCAATGGCAAGGAAGTGGAGCGTCAGGAAATGCTCCGCTCGTTCAAGGAAGAGGCGCCGCCAATCCGGGCGATCAATGAGGAGGTCAACAACCTCAAAAAGCTGCTCAAGGAACAGGAAGCCACCGTCCAGCGCTCTGAAAGCATCACTCCCAACCCCATCTACAACCGCATGCAGAACGTGTACGCCGATCAGCAGACCAGCTACGCGCGCCTGCAAACCCAGCTCGTTCAGCAAAATGCGCAGATCGCGCAGCTGGAAAGCGACCGCCAGCAGGCACTGAATCTGGAGCCGGAGCTTTCGCGCCTGCAGAACGAACTGGATGCGGCCGAGAAAAGCTATGCGCTGTACAAGGACAGCCTGGAAAAATCGCGTATTGACCGTGAGCTGGACAACAGCCAGATCAGCAATATCGCGACCATCGAAGACGCCACCTTCAACCCCAGCCGGGTGTTCCCGAAAAGCCTGCTGATGCTGTTTCTGGCATTCCCGCTGAGTATTGTGGTTGGTGCCGTGGCGCTGTACTTCTTCTACCTGCTGGACCAGCGCATCCACGACGGCGACAAGATCGAGAGCAGCTTCGGCGTCCCGGTCTGGACCAGCCTGCCCGACCTGGAACGCGCTCAGGAACGCAGTGCAGCCTTCACCTCCAATTTGCACCGGATATACGGCATTCTGCCGCTCGATCAGGTAGACGAGCGCGGCCTGACCATCGGCTTCACCTCGGTCAAGTCCGGCGCGGGCGTGTCGTTCGTGATCGAGCGGCTCAGCACCTTGCTGATCGAACAGGGTCATCAGGTCCGCACCGAAGGCCGCGGGCCGGCCAGTCCTGGCGAAATCGTGTTGATCAACGCTTCGGCACTTTCCGCCAATCAGGATGCTTTTGTGCTGCTACGCAAGGCTGACCTGATCGTGTTGGTGGTGCGTGCCGAAGACACCACCGTGCCGATGCTGGAAGACACCTTGAATAACCTCAACACCGCATTCAAGAAAGTCGACGGCATCATTATCAACCGCCGTCGTTTCGAGGTACCGGAGCAGGTACTTAACTTCCTCAAACGGATCGGGAGCCGAGGCTGATGCGCATTGCCCTGCTTGCGCCGCTGCCACCCGAGCAGAACGGCATCGCCGATTATGCCGGTCACCTGCGGCATGCGCTCGAAAGCCTCGGCCTGCAGGTCAGTACACCGCTGCTGGGTGTCGGCAACGATCCACGTGCCGCAGAACGGCGCGTGGCCGAAACGGACTGGAGCGAAATCGATCTGGTCCATGCCGAACTGGGCGGCGGACGGCTGGCAGAGTTTCAGGCCCTGCGTGCCTTGCGTCGACGCTTCCCGAAGCTGCCGTTGACCGCGACAGTGCACGATCCCGAGCGGCTGGTGTGGCGGCGCGAAAAACTGCCGTGGCCCTTATCGATCGCCAGCGGCATGCGCTCACCGCTGCCGGAAATGGCGACGGTGCTGGCCGACCCGCTGTGCCTGCGTGAAGAACGGCAATTGGCGCAGCACATGACCCGTCTGGTGACACTGACCCAGGCTGGCAGCCAGAGCCTGCGTCAGCGCATGGGGCTGAAAACCGCACAGATGGCGGTGATCAGTCACGGCAACGTCGCCATCGCTCCCGCCCCGCTACCACCTCTGAAGCCATTGCGCCTGCTGTATTTCGGCTTCATTTATCGCGGCAAGGGAATCGAAGACCTGCTTGATGCGCTGGCCAGCGTTTTCACCGCACAGCCTGCGTTAAGGTCGACCGTACGCCTGACCCTGGCAGGCGGCAGCGAGCCGGAAATGGCCTTCGGCCCGTCCGGCAGCTACCTGGAGCAACTGCGCCTGCGTATCCGCCAACTGGGCCTTGTCGATCTGATCGACTGGCAACTGGACCTGCCTGCCGAGCAGATCCCGCAGGTAATCCAGGCCCATCACGTGATGGTCCTGCCTTATCGCGAATCGAGCAAACTGAAGCTTCTGGGCAAACTGCGCGGCACCAGCGGCGCGCTGTCATGGGCGGTGGCGTGTGGCAGGGGCGTGATTACTTCTGATGCACGCTCATTTGCCGAAGAAGTCTCGCACGGCAACGGCATGATCTATCCGCAAGGCGATGTGGACGGACTGGCAAAGGCTCTGACGCAAGCTTGCGCGGATCCGGAGCTGGTCAAAAAATGGGCCGAAAACGCCTCGCACATGGGCAAGGCCAGAGTCTGGAGCCACACCGCAGAGCATTTTCGGGATGTATTCCGCCAGGCATGCGAGGAGAAGTGACATGCAGCGTCCATCCAGATTCCGGCAAATCGTCGCGAGCGCACTGCTCAGCGCAGCAATGTGCAGCGCTACCCAGGCAGCAACGGTCCTCAAGGCACCTCGCGAGGTGGTATGGGCGGACTTTCTGGGCGTCAACGTGCAGTTTCAGTATTTTGCGCCTGATATCTATCAACAACAGATGAGCCGCCTGGACGAACTGGGCCTCAACTGGGTGCGCCTGACCATTCACTGGCCGGTGATAGAGCCGCAAAAGGATCACTACGCACTGACCGAGCTGGATGCCGCCATGGCCGCAATCAAGGCGCACAGCTACAACACGGTGGCTTATCTGGTGGGCTCGGCACCTTTCGCCAGCAGCGCACCGGCCGGTGCGAAAAGCCGCGATCAGTATCCGCCCACGGATTTCAACGTATTTGCCGCACGCATGACCGCCCTGGCCCAGCGCTATCCACAGGTGAACAACTGGCAGGTCTGGAACGAGCCGAACATTGTCTGGCTGCCCAAGGAGGACCCGACCGCCTATGGACGCCTGCTGACCACCACTGCCAGCGCGATTCGCGCCGCCCTGCCGGACAAGACCATCGTCACTGCGGGCATGGCTTATTACAGTCAGATGCACAGTACCTCTGGCTACATGATGCAGGCCCTGCTCGATAATGGCCTGGGCCAGCAGAACATCGTGGCGGCATACCATCCGTACTCCGAGTACCCCGAAGGCGATTCGCTACCGGACCGCGATTTTCTGGTGCGCGCCAATGCCATGAACCAGTTGCTGCACAGCAATGGCGTCAAGCAGGTGTGGGCCACTGAATGGGGCTGGTCGAGCTATGCAGGCCCAGTGGAGATGCAACATTTGATTGGCACTTCAGGTCAGGCCGACTACACCCTGCGCCGTCTGGCACTGATGAGTGCGATGGATTTTCAGCGCATCTTCCTGTTCAATCTCAGTGATCTGGATGAGCGCGCCTCGGCCCGCGATCAGGGTTACGGCCTGCTTGACCTGCAAGCCAGCCCCAAACCGGTCTACACCGCACTGCAGAATTTTCTCAAGATCACCGGCCCGCGCCTGCAACCCGCCGAGCCGCCCGCAGTGAGCCGTGTACCGGACGATCTGTACGCAGTGCCGTGGACCCGTGACGATGGCACTCATCTACTGATGTTCTGGAGTGCGACCGGCACCTCGCTGAATTTCCCGAACATCACCGACGCGGTCGTGCATGACCCGCTGAGCGGCAGCCGCACTCCATTGTCCGCAAGCCAGGGTGTCACTCTGCTGCTGAAGCCGACTCTGCAAATTCTGGAATGGAAGCCCTGAGTATGCGAATTCTATGGACGCTCCCTTACCTGCCCTGGCCTACCACCAGCGGCGGCAAAACCCGGGAATACCATTTGCTGCGCAATCTGGCAGCGCGCGGCCATCGCATCACCCTGCTGGTGCAGTCCAAGAACGCGCTGGACGATAGCGCTCGTTCGGCACTGGAACCCTGGCTGGAGCGCTTGATCGTGATCGATCGACGCCCGCTGTTAAGCCTGCGCACGTTGCTGGCCGTGGCGTTTGCACCTGCGCCGATGCTCGCCAGCGTCAACGGCTACGCCCCGAAACTGGAAAAAGTCTTCGAGCAACTGCTTGAAGAGGACTGGGACATCATCCAGTTGCAGCACACCTATTTCTTTCAGCCATTCGAACGCGTACTCAAGCGTTCGGGCAAACCGTTCGTGCTGACCGAACACAATGTTGAATCAGACCTTGGCGCCGCCAGTTACGACCGCCTGCCACGCTGGGCCAATGCCTTCGCCGTGTATGACCGCTGGCGCTACCGGCGTTGGGAAACCCGGGTATTTCGCCAGACCGGCGAGTTGATCGCGGTCACCGAAGACGACGCCAAGGTGCTGTCGCGCTTGAGCGGCAGGGCCACGTCTTATGTCGTCAACAGCGTCGACTGCGCTTACTACGCCAGCGTTCATGCGGACCGAAACAGCCATCGCCTGCTGTTCATCGGCAACTACGAATATGGCCCCAATATCGATGCCATCGAATGGGCGCTGGACGAAATCATGCCGCTGGTCTGGGCTCAGGCACCTGCTGTGCGCTTTGCCATCGGCGGCTTCGGGCTGCCTGAAGCCTGGCGTGAACGCTGGCCTGACCCGCGTATCGAATGGCTGGGTTTCGTACCTGACCTGCGCGTCTTGCAGGCCAGTGCCTCAATGTTCTTCGCGCCCCTGCGCCAGGGCGGCGGCTCCAAGCTCAAGACGCTGGAAGCCATGGCCGCCGGACTGCCGGTAGTCACTACCGCGCAAGGCGTTTCCGGGTTGTCGGTCACCAATGGCGAACATTACCTGGGCAGCGAAGACGCGTCCGGGCTGGCAACCCTGATCGTTGAATACACCGATAAACCGTTACGGCTCGACCAGATTGGCGAAGCCGGCCGCGTTTATGTGCGTGCCCGGCACGACTGGTCCGTTTCGGCCGCCCAGCTGGAAGTGATCTACACCCGCTTTTCGCTCCCCAAGCAAGGATCGCGCTCATGCGTATAGGACTCGACTACCGCGCGGCAGCCGGTTACCCCATCAGCGGCATCGGTCGCCAGAATTTCGCGCTGGAACAGGCGTTTCGTGAACATCCGGACGTGCAATTGCAGCTGTTCTGCGTGGCCCCCTACGATCATCCGGTACGCCGTTTGATGCACACCCCACGCTGGGCGGCACCACTGGACTCGGTGCATCGCCTGCCGGATCGCTTGCGCTTCGAAGGCATGTTCCTGCCGGGCGCCCTGCGTGATGCCGGGGTGCAGATCTACTTCGCCAACATCAACATGGGCCTGCCGCTGGGGCGCAAACCGGCTGACATGCGCTACGTATTACAGCTGCACGATCTGTTTCAGATCACTCAGCACAACAGTCACGGCTCACGACTGAAAGCCAGGATTTACCGGCTGACCGACTACCTGTCGATTGCCTGGTCGCTGAAAGTGGCCGACCAGATCTGGGTGCCGTCGCAATTCACTGCCAACGAAGTCGCGCGCCTGTTTCCCAGGGTCAAAGGCAAGCTGCGCGTGGTGCCATTGCTGGTAGAAGGTTTCAAGGGTGAGCCGGCTGATATCAGCCAACTGCGAATGCCCCTGCGTTACTGGCTATGCGTGGGCACACGCGAACCGCGCAAGAACATCAAGTGGTTCGTGGATGCCTGGCAGACCGCACGCATGCAATTTGTCGACACCCCGGAACTGGTACTGGTCGGTGGCGACGATCCGCTGACCGAAGCCCAGCGCCAGTTACCGGGCCTGCACGTGCTCAGCGGCCTGAGCGATGCCGAACTGCATGCGGTCTACAAAAATGCCGAGCGACTCTGGCAGCCATCCATAAGCGAAGGTTTCGGGCTGCCGGTGATCGAGGCACTGAACACAGGTACGCCGGTTGCCGTGGCCACCGGCTCTTCGCTGGACGAAATAGCCCCGCCCGACAGTCCGCGCTTTTCACCTGTCGACAGTGGCAACCTGATCAGGCTGATGGGCACGTTGTCGCATGCGCCCGAAGAGGACCCCGCAGTTGCCAGAGAATGGACAGAGCGCTACCAGTTGAAAGCCTTTTGCGAACGCGTGCACGCGACGCTGGAGGAATTGCGCTGATGCCACTGGCCTTACCCCTGGGGCTGATGTTCAGCCTGATATTCGGTGTGATGATCTGCATGCTGCCTGCACCGTTCGTCGTGGCGGCAGCAATCGGTCTGGCAGCGGCGGCCACGATCATTCGCCGCCCGGTCCGTGGGCTCGTGCTGTTCTGCCTGATCGGGACCTTCCTGCCCTACTCTACAATTCAGATTGGCGTTCGTACCACGGTGTCCGAAGCGCTGATCATGCTGACCTGGGCCAGCTACCTGCTGCATGCAGTCTTTCAGGAACGCAACACTGTGCCCAAAATGCTGAGCACCGAAAAACTGCTGGTGGCATTGATGCTGTTCAGTGCGTTCCCGTTTCTGGTCGGCCAGTTGACCGTCGTCGCCGACGGCAACGGCCCGATCAACTGGGTTCGCTGGCTGTTCAACCTGTCTATCCTGTTTCTGGTGCCGCGCTTGCTGACCTACCTCAAGACCCTGGAAAAGGCGGTCATGGCGCTGCTCGGCGGGACTTTGCTGCTTTTGGTGCTGTCGATCTCGGTGTATGTGACCAAAGGCTCGGCAACTGCCATCATTCCGATCCTCGGCAGCCTGGGCTACAGCGGTGCAGACATCTTGAGCGAGAGCCTGCTTTCGCTTGCCAGCCGCATGGGCTCGCCGTGGATGCACCCCAACGTGGCAGGCGGTGCCCTGGCCATGTTGCTGCCGCTGGCGTTCTGCTTCGGCATGACGCGCACCGGCTCGGCGCGCAGGCTGGGCCTGACGGTGGCGGCACTGGGTGCCATCGGTCTATTGCTGACCGGCTCACGCGGGGCGCTGTTGAGCCTGATCGCCGTGATGCTGTTGATGGCCCGGCGACGCATTCCGCATCTGGGACGGCTGTTGATGGGCGGGCTGGTCGCCGGTATTTTCCTGCTGGCATTCTACCCGCCGCTGCAGGACCGACTGATGGGGTTGTTCACCTCCGACGACGCCAGTACCGCGATTCGCTTCCTGGAATACAGTCATTTTCCCGACGCAGTCGCCACCTTCCCGTTCGGCATCGGCTTCAAGGTCGACCCGCCGGTACTGGGCTATACAAAATTCGGTATTTCCAACCTGTGGCTGAACTTCATCTACAAGATCGGCCTGCCGGGCATGTTGCTGTTCATCGCCGTGACCATCAGTTGGTGGAAAGAAGTTCGCCCAGGCAGCGACAGGGTAGTGCTGACTCGGGAAAACGCCATTGCGCTGGGCTGCACCACGGGCGTGCTCTCTGCTTTATTCAGCGGCCTGTTTGACCACTACTTCAGTTTCACCAGCGTGCTGGTTGCCTTGTTCTGGCTATTTGTCGGCATCAGCCTGCACGAAACCAGACGCCTGCGCGCCAAGGCCGAAACGACTCCTCAACACCCTGACGCCTCACCCGAGCCGGGAGCCTCCTCATGAAACACCGCATGATGCATTCTCATAATCTCAGAGAGGCACTGCCCGACTACGCGCGCAAGATGGCGGTGCCGCTCGAAGAGCTGGAAGCCGCCTACCAGTGGATGCTGGACAACGAAGTGTGCTTTGAAACACGTATCAAGGATCGAACCCTGTCGTTCATCTGCTACCTGAATATCGAACCAAGAATCGAAAACCCGCTGGCGCGGCGCTTCTACAAGCTGCTGTCCAGCGAAACCCTGGGTGCGCTGATTCCTTTGTACGGAATCAACTGGCCGACCCTGCGTGACCGCATGTTGCGGACCTGGGAACAGGCTTACAACATCCTGATCTGCAAGATCCCCAGCCATACCCTGCGCCTGCTGTGGTTGCGCATCGGTGGTGCGAAAATCGGCAAGGGTTCGACTGTGTGGCGCAATACCGAGGTGCTGGGCGTCGACAGCCTGCGCATCGGCAACGACACCACCGTGGGCTGGCATTGCCAGCTTGACGCCCGTGGCGGGCTGGTGATTGGCGATCACGTCACCATCGCTTCACACGTGCTGATTATCGCGGGTGGACACGACCTCGCCGAGCCCGAATTCTGGGCGGTCGGCGGGCCGGTGTTCATCGGCGACTACGCATGGATCTGCAGCCGCGCGCTGCTCTCGTTCGGTGCAGACATCGGCGAAGGCGCGGTAGTGGGCGGCAACAGTGTGGTGTCCAAACCTGTCGCGCCGTATGCGATCGTCAGCGGGCCGAATGCCGAGGTCAAGGGTGAACGCGCTCGCGGCCTCAAGTACAAGGTGGGCGGCAAAGGCCTGTTCACCCTGTTTCACTGATCGGCAGGGCGCGCGATGCTGGGCTCGACACTTTGGCTGACGCTGGCCACCCTCACCGGCCTGGCAGCCGGTTTTGCCCGTGAATGGCTGTTGGTAGCAGCCTGGGGTGCCGGCAGTCAGAGCGATGCCTTTCTGGTCTCGATGTTTTTGCCCGAAGCGCTACGCATGTCACTGGCCGCAGGGCTGCTCAGCGCTGCCGCCCTGCCCCTTTATCAGCAGCGTCCGGCTGACCGGCAACAACGCTGGCTGGGCGGCATGGCACCGCGTTTGTTATTGACCGGGGTGGCATTGAGCGCAGTGCTGGCGATCGGTGCCGGGTTTCTGGTGCGTCTTATCGGTCCGGGGCTGGACGCCGACGGCTATGCACAGGCAGCCAGCGGCCTGCGCTGGCTGGCCTGGTGCGCACCCGGCTTCATGCTTCACGCGCTGTTCTGCGTACCTTTGCAGGCCCGTTCGCGCTTCGTACTGGCCGGGCTCGGCTCGCTGCTGTTCAACCTGCCACCCGTTATCTACCTCGCCACGTTCAGCCACGCCGCAACATCGACCGGGTTGGCCAGCGCGTGCGTAATGGGCAGCGTGCTGATGCCGGGCGTGTTGTTGCCTGCCCTTTATCGTTCGGGATGGCGACCCTGGCAGTGGCAATCAGAAGCCGGCGCCGTGCGCGAACTGCTGCAACGCATCGGTCCACTGCTGAGCAGCAACCTGGCCAGCCAGGGCCTCGCCTTGCTTGAGCGAATGGTCGCGTCGTTGCTCGGTGAAGGCGCGGTAACCTGGGTCAATCTGGCGCGCAAACTGATCAACCTGCCGCTCATTGCATTGATGAGCCTGAACCAGGTACTGCTCGGGCTGATGAGCGGCAGCGCGGGCGAGCAGCGTTTGTCGCTACTCAGACGCGGGCTGGGCAGCGCCACATTACTGACCCTGCCGGCAGTAGCCGGGCTGATCGGCGCGGCTGGTGCGCTGGTGACCCTGTTGCTGCCCAATCAGAGCCATGAAGGTCCGTTGCCTGAGCTGTTGGCCTGGTTTGCCGTGCCGCTGATGTTTGGTGCCTGGAACGCCTTGCTGGCGCGCTACGCCTACGCCGCCGGTGACACGCGCCTGCCGCTCAACTGCGAGTTGATCGGCAGCCTGTGTAACGCGCTGCTGCTGGCGACGCTGCCCTTTGCCTTCGGCCTGACCGGTATCGCCATCGCGGCGCTGGGCGGCGCGCTGGTCACAGGCGTGCTGCTAATGCGCCGTCAGGCGTTGCTCGGCGTTTTACCGTGGCGCAGTCACTGGCTGCTGGCCAGCCTGCTGATGATCTTCGCCGCCCTGCTCCTGCACCCGCTTCACGACACTTGGCTGCAATTAGGCCTGAGCTGTGTTTACGGCGCTTTGCTGCTGCTCGGGCTGGCGTTGTGGCTCAAACCATGGCGCAACGTGCCTGCCTGATCGGCAGACTGCCGACAGGCCTCCCTGAACCGCTCCAGGCTCGGTGAGACGAACTTGTCGCGGTGAGTGATCATGAAGAACCGACGATTGAGCGGCGGCAGCGGGCTGGCGAGTGTGCGCAACTGCCCGCTCAGCAGCAGATCGGCGACGATACGCCGGGACAGACAACTGATGCCAATGCCTTGAGCAAGGGTGCGCATTATCGCTTCAGAACTGCCTACCTGGCGCATGTCCTGCAGATCGTGCAAATGCCTGAGCAACAAGTGCTCGACCTCCTCCGGGGTCCCCGAACCCTGCTCACGCAACAGCCATTCAGCGTTCTGCAGCTCCCCCAGTGAAACCTGCTGTTGCCGCGCCAACGGATGAGCGCTGCCGGCAACAATGACCATTTCATCGATCAGCCATGGCTCGGCGATCAGCTCCGGCAGATGGCACGGTGCCTCGATCAGGCCCATATCGATTTCAAACTGCGCGACCTTGCGAGCAATCAGTGTGCTGTTGCCAATGTCCACATCGACTCGCAGCAGAGGCGTCGAACTGCGCAGTGCGCCGACTATCTGCGGCACGACGTAATTGCCAATGGTGCTGCTACTGCCGATTCGCAGGCGAGCATTCAAGGTCGCGCCCGGCAATAGAAAGCTGTCTTCGATCTGCTGGGCGTTTTCCAGCATCTGCATGGCACGTGGCAGCAATGCCTGGCCGTTATCGTTGAGGACCAGCCGCTTGCCCACCCGATCGAACAGCCGGGTGCCCAGCGCACTTTCCAACTCGTTCAATGCCGCACTGGTAGCCGACTGGGACAAAGACAAGGCATGACCCGCGCTGGTGGTACTGCCACAGCGGGTGATTGCGCAAAAAATCTGTAGTTGACGCAGGTTGAGTCTCAAGACTGAACTCCGTAGCCGGGCAAACAGGGAGTATCAGTTTTTTTGTGTTCGGGCTGGTTAGGGCCTGCCGTCAGGCAGGCCCTTGTTTTACCAGCTCGGTCTGGTAAATCGGTCTCCGTACAGGATCGCAAATTGATTCATTGCCACTTTCCAGTCGTGTGCCGCATGACCCCAGTTGGCGGTGATGTTGCGCAACCCAAGCCATATCAGTTTCGTCGCAGCCTCATCGGTCGGGAAGTGCCCTCGAGTCTTGATGATCTTGCGTAACTGGGCATTGATGCTCTCGATGGCATTGGTCGTGTAAACCACTTTGCGAATGCCCGCCGGAAAAACAAAAAACGGTATAACCCGATCCCAGGCGCGACGCCATGCAGCAACTACAGTCGGATACTGCTTGCCCCAGGGGCCCGCTTCAAAGGCGTTAAGCTCTTGCTCAGCCACATCGGCATTGATCGCCTGGTAGATCGGCTTGAGTGCTTTGGCCAGTGCCCGACGTTTATCCCAAGCGGCATAGTCCAAGCTGTTGCGGATCAGATGCACGATGCAGGTTTGCAGCGTCGTGGCAGGAAAAACCGCCCCCAACGCCTCCGGTATTCCTTTGAGGCCATCCGTGACGGCGATCAGAACATCTTCAACGCCACGAGTCTTGAGGTCGTTGAACACCTTCATCCAAAACTTGGCACCCTCGGTGCTCTCGATCCATATACCCAGAATGTCGCGCGTGCCATCAGGTAATACCCCCAGCGCCAGATAAATAGCCTTGTTGCACACTAACCCCTCGTCCCGGATTTTGACCCGTAACGCATCGAAGAAGATCACCGGATACATCGGTTCCAAGGGTCGTTGCTGCCAAGCGCCCACCTCTTCCATGACCGCATCGGTGACTGAGCTGATGAAGTCATGGGACACGTCAGTTCCATACTGCTCAGATAGAAAAGCGCGGATCTCACGCACCGTCATGCCCCGGGCGTACATGGCAATTATCTTGTCGTCGAAGCCTGTAAAACGTCGTTCGTGCTTGGGAATCAGGATCGGGGCGAAGCTACCATCGCGGTCTCTGGGGATATCCAGGCGAAGCGGCCCGTCGTCGGTCAGAACCGTCTTGCTGCTTTTGCCATTGCGCTGATTGGTCGACTCCTCAGGGCGCTCCGCGCCCTGAGGATAACCAAGGTGGTGACCCAGCTCGGCGCCTAGCGCACGCTCGATCAGAGCCTTCTTGAACGCCATGGACGCGTCTTGAATGGCTTCGGCGCTCATCGGGCCTTTAACAAACTGCTCGATCAGCTCTTGGGGAATCGAGGGCAACTCCCTCGCTGTTGCATTGGCGGACTTCTTTTTGGTCGGCATACATGCACCTCTAGCTACATGTTATGCCCGAACACAAAATTTCTGACAGTCTCGGGCAAACCTACCTGAAAATCAGGTAACAAGAAGATAGATTACCCGTTTAGAAGATTTTCTGTGACTGCGTAGACTGAAACCTGTTCCCCATTTAGCAGCCGGATACGGCCATGAGCAGGTTCGCTATTATCAACAAGGGCAACGCGCCTCTTGCAGCGCTGACGAGCCCGCTGGAGGCCGTTCGACAATTCACCCCCAATTGGTTCGCAGTGACCATGGGCACCGGAATTTTGTCACTGGCGCTGGCGCAACTGCCGGGGGACATTGCTGCATTGCGCACGCTGGGTGAAGCGTTATGGCTCCTGAACATAGGCCTGTTCGCCCTCTTCAGCGTCATGTATGCCAGCCGCTGGCTGCTGTTTTTCGACGAGGCGCGTCAGGTGTTCGGGCACTCCACCGTGTCGATGTTCTTCGGCACCATTCCCATGGGGCTGGCGACTGTCATCAGCGGCCTGCTGGTGTATGGTCCGGCGCGCTGGGGCACTGCCATCGTGCCGCTGGCCGAAGCATTGTGGTGGCTGGATGTAGCAATGGCCCTGGCGTGTGGCGTGTTGATTCCGTTCATGATGTTTACCCGTCAGGAACACAGTATCGAGAAGATGACCGCTGTCTGGCTGTTGCCCGTGGTGGCAGCAGAAGTTGCAGCAGCCTGCGGCGGACTGCTGACCCCGCACCTCGCAGCCGCTGATTCGCAGTTCACCGTGCTGATCACCAGCTACGTGTTGTGGGCCTACTCGGTACCGGTGGCATTGAGCATTCTGGTGATTCTGCTGTTGCGTCTGGCATTGCACAAACTGCCTCATGAAAGCATGGCGGCGTCGAGCTGGCTGGCACTTGGCCCTATCGGCACAGGCGCATTGGGCATGCTGGTGATGAGCAACGAGGCCCCGGTCATCTTTGCCGCCCACGGCCTGGCGTCGCTCGGCACGGTGGTGGCTGGCATCGGTGTGATGGTCGGTACGCTGTTCTGGGGGCTGGGGCTATGGTGGTTGGCGCTGGCTGTATTGATCACCGCGCGTTACTTCAAGCAGGGTATCGAATTCAATCTGGGCTGGTGGGCATTTACCTTCCCGCTCGGCGTGTATGCGCTGGCGACGCTCAAACTCGGCGCTAGCCTGCACCTGAGCTTTTTCGACGTGTTTGGTACCGGGCTCGTCGCGCTGCTGGCACTGATGTGGTCTGTGGTGTCGGCACGTACTCTGGCAGGCGCCTACCGGGGACATCTGTTCGTCTCGCCCTGCATCGCTTCGAGCCAATGTGTCCGCCGGTAATTTCCCTTGAACTTACCTCGCGGACGAAGCGCCTGAGAGAAACATCTTCAGGACAAAGAGCACTCATGCATATCTCAGAATTTTCCGGTAACTACGGCGCTCGCGATGAAAACATCGTTATCAATTCGTATACCACGGTGTTGCGCAGGAACGGCGTTCCCCATGACTTATTCGCCACCTACTGGCGCGATGTCCACGGCCCTCTGTGCGCGAGGCTTGAGGGCCTTGGCTGGTATGTGCAGCATCACTTGACGCGTGAAAAGGATGGTCATTTGTGGCCGCTGATCGAAGGCGTCACACCACTGCCGGGCTACGTGCTGGATGGCGGTGTGGAGATCGGCTTTCTATCCGCCGAAAGTCAGCAACAATTCAAGGACGCCAGCGCTCTGCTGTTCTCCGACGAGCAGAACATGTTTGAGCAAACCATTGCTTACGACGTGCCGGATGGCTCCAGCACACTGGTGGATCGCCTGCCCGATCCGATTCCCAACGAAACGGCGACGCTGGACAAAATGCACCTGCATTTCCATCTCGCCAGCGATGAGCTGCCCGCCGCCCGCAAGGCTATTGAAAAGCTCGCGAATGAAATGGCCGGTGCCGATGCCGTACTCAAACTGCGCCTGCACCTCGCGCAACCCTACGACAACGCGCAGCCGGCACCGCCTGCGCCCGACGTTGATCACAAGGTCGAGGCGTCACGCCTGAACATCATCATGATGGAACTGGTGTTCGAATCGGCCTGGGCCCGTCGAACCTATTACGCCAGCGAGCACTTCAAGGCCATCACTCAAGGTATCAGCGAGCACGTGCGTTACATCACGCCGTTTGGCGTCAGCGGTGTCTATACCTACGTGCGCGACGCGGTCATGACCACCGCAGGCATACGTGGCAGCAGACAGGCCGAGCTGATCCGCCAACTGGGTGCGATCAATCAGACCCGGCCCGAGATCGAGCGCCTGTTTGGCGCGGCGCCCTGAAGGGCTTTTGAGCTGACAGTTATCTCATCCTGCACGCTTCGAAATCGTGCTTTACTCAAAAAAATGGAATCGGGTGACGCCTGTGAAAGCTCTGACGACTCGTGAGGTGTATCAGCAACTGCGGGATGCTGCGATGGGCACACGGTCGTTGAGGCTTATCGGCACAACCTCCGGCTTCGGGCTGCAAAAGGTCGATATCGACGGCTGGCTGCTGACGCTGGAAATAACCGATGGCAGCCCGACGCGCTGTCGGTCGTGCTGCTGTCCGCAAGGCCGGGAGGGCTCGTTCGCAAGCTGGCTGCGCACCGACCCGGTCAGTTTGCTCAGTGGCTGGGAGCATTCGCAGATCGAGCGGTTGTTGGGTGAGGCGGCCGATCAGGTCCGGGGGCAGTCACCTGAGCCTCAATGACAGTTCCTGCAACGCATCCGTTATTAATGGCTGAGTACCGCAGGTTCGAAAACGGGCGTCGGGCATGCCTATGCGCACTTGAGTCACGACAGTTTGGCAGAGGTACCCCTCGTTCCTCACGCACCGTTTGGGAATGCAGTTCGTGACGCTCTGCGTCATACGGCGGTTCTGTTATTTCAGGTGGATTGAGGTTCGGCTCAGGTCACCTTTGCGCCCTTACGGCGCCTTACTTTGAGGGACCAAAGTAGGCAAAGTCCCCGCTCCTGTTTCCGGCCCGACTTCGTCGGGTTCCTTCGCCCTGTCACTGATCCGGGGGTCGCCGCAACGGGCCATCCATGGCCCGGTGCGGCTAGCCTGGCGTCCTGCCAGGCTACCCCCGGATCAGCGCCAGGACTCAGCCGTCACTAACGTCGCACTCTGCGTCGTCAGTGCCATCGTGATTGAAAAGCGCTTTGCCTGGACTCGGCCCATTGCTGAATCAATTAACTAGGCGTTAAATAGCTGTTCAAACGATATGCAGCACCATAATTCCAATAATTACAGAAGGACCACCACCATGAAATCCCTTCCCCTGCTCGTGGGCCTCGGTGCCCTCACAGCCGCTTCCAGTGTGTTTGCCTGGGATTACGTGCTGCTCGATACCGACAAGGCTGCGCAGAATCAGCAGATCACCAGTCAGCAACTGGGCGTCAAGACCGACAAGCCGTTCACTGTCACGATGCGAACCCTGCACGGCGGTCGTCAGGAAGGCGTGAGCATCATTGATATCGATAACGGCACAATGAAGATTTCAGTGGTGCCTACCCGCGGCATGAACGTGCTGCAGGCGTCGGTGGGTGATGTACGCATGGGTTGGGATTCGCCAGTCAAGGATGTGGTCAATCCGGCGTTTATCGAACTCAATGGCCGCGGCGGGCTGGGCTGGCTGGAGGGTTTCAACGAACTGGTGACCCGTTGCGGATACGAGTGGGTGGGCCACCCGGGCATGGACAATGGCGAACTGCTGACCCTGCACGGTCGCGCTGCCAACATTCCGGCCAGCAAAGTGACGCTGCAGATCGACGAAAAGCCGCCTTACGCGATCCGCCTAAAGGGTGAATTGAAGGAGCAGGCGTTCAAGAAGGTCGACTTTTCAGTGCAAACCGAACTGGTCACCGAGCCAGGCAGCACGAGCTTTTCGCTCAACGATACGCTGACCAACAATGGCGATTATCAGAAAGAATACCAGGCGCTGTACCACAGTAACTTCAGCACACCGTTCCTTGAGCAAGGGGCGCGCTTCGAAGCACCGGTCAAGCAGGTTTCACCGTTCAACGAGAAAGCCAAGGGTGATCTGGGCGATTGGCAGACCTACCGTGCGCCGACGCCGGATTACGACGAAACGGTCTACAACGTCGTGCCTTATGGCGATGCCAAGGGCGATACGCTGACCGTGCTGCACAACAAGGCGGGCAACCTGGGTGTGTCGGTCGGTTTCAATACCAGGCAGTTGCCGGTGTTCTCACTGTGGAAAAACACTGACACCAAAGGTCAGGGTTACGTGACCGGGCTGGAACCGGGCACCAGCTTCTCGTACAACCGCCGTTTCCAGCGCCCGCTGAATCTGGTACCGACCATAGCGCCCAAAGAGCAACGTCAGTTCCAGATCAGCTACAGCCTGCTGGCTGACAAGGGCGCGGTCGACAAGGCGCTTGGCCAGGTCAAGAGCATTCAGGACGGTCGCGAGACTGAGGTGCGCAAAGAGCCGCTGGTGGATCTGACCAAGGAGCAATGATCCTCATCCGACGTTTTAAACGCAGCGGTGAAACAGGGCCGGATGTCGACGCAAGCCATTGTGTCGACATCCGGCCCTGCTTGTTCCTGAGGTAAAAAATTCTCACAACACTTGAGGGTTTCGCCTGTCTACACCCTCTCACCCTTCGAAGACGAGCATGCACATGAAAATCCTGATGGTTTTGACATCCCATGACCAACTGGGCGACACCGGCAAGAAAACCGGTTTCTGGCTCGAAGAGTTCGTCGCTCCGTATTACGCATTCAAAGAGGCCGGGGCCGACGTTACGCTGGTCTCTCCGAAAGGCGGTCAACCACCGCTGGACCCGAAAAGCGATGAGCCTGACGCTCAGACCGACGACACCAAGCGCTTCTCCAAAGATGCCGATGCGCAGAAAGCGCTCGCCAATACGGGCCTTCTGTCTGGCGTCAATGCGGCCGATTTCGATGCCGTGTTCTACCCGGGCGGTCACGGCCCGCTGTGGGACCTGGCTGAAGACAAGGACTCCATCGCGCTGATCGAGGCCTTTGCCAAGGCAGACAAGCCGCATGGAATGGTCTGCCACGCACCCGGCGTATTGCGTCACGTAAAAGCGTCGGACGGTCAACCGCTGGTCAAGGGCCGCCGCGTCACCGGCTTCACCAATGGCGAAGAAGAGGCCGTTGGCCTGACCAATGTCGTGCCTTTCCTGGTTGAAGACACGCTCAAGGAACTAGGCGGTGACTACTCCAAGGGCGAGGACTGGGGCGTCTACGTGCTGACCGATGGCAAGCTGGTGACTGGCCAGAACCCGGCCAGCTCTGCGCAGGCGGCCAAAGACCTGATCACTCTGTTGAGCTGATCGATGTGCGCGGTTCAGCGTCCGACACTAACAGCACCGGACAATGAACCGCGCGTCATTTAAATCGAATCTTGCACCCGCCACACTGACCAATAACCACATCCCCCGACAAAAAGGAATACGGTCATGGCAGATGAATCCAAACGCGAAGACCTCGAGCACAAACCGGAAAACGCCGGCAAGGTGGGCGAGAAGAACAAACAGCTCAATCAACAGGGCGAGCAACCGCGGCCTGGTACTTCGCCAGATCCGCAGAAAGACAAGTCTGGCAACTGACCACGCGTCAGAGCAGACCGCGCTCGGCGCAGACCTTCACGACTTGCTCACGCAGCCAGCCACTGGCCTCGTCCTGATCGGCCTGGGCGCTCCACAGCATGTCCAGACTGAAACCAGGCAGATCCGGCGGCAGCTCGAACACGGCAATCCATGGCTCATTGCCCAGCAGGGTCTGAATGCGCCTTGGCAGCACCAGAATGAAATCTGTTCCCTCGAGCAATTGCAACGCCGCGCGGTAACTGTTCGCGCGCGCGACAATGTTGCGCTCCAGCCCCTGACGTTGCAGCCAGCCATCGACCATGTTGGTGCCGGACGTCCATGGCGTCGGGTACACATGGCGATGCCCGATGAAGGTCTGAATGTCGATCAGGGCGCTGAGCGGCGCGAATCGGGCGTCCATGACGCAGACCAGGTCATCTTCGAGCAACACTTGTGAAACCAGGCTGTCCGGGACTCGGTGAAAGCCCGGTCCGAAGCACAGGGCGAGGTCAAAACGACCATCGTTCAATTGCTCGGCGGGTAACTGCTTCTCAAGCTTCTGCACATTGACCGTTACCGAAAAGCCAGCGGCGACAAAGTCGCGCATCAGGTGCGGCAATACCAGTAGCTCGAAATACTCGGGGGCACATACCGTGAAGGTGGTTTGCCTGTGGATCGGATCAAACAGGCCCAGGCCGTCGTGACACAAATTGGCCGACTCGAGAATCTGCTGCACATGGGCGTGCATGGCCAATGCCTTGCGGGTCGGACGCATGCCATTGCGGGTGCAGATAAACAGATCGTCTTCGAAGTTGGCGCGCAGCTTTTTCAGGCAGTAGCTAACCGTTGACTGACTGACATGCAGCGCATCTGCGACCAGGGTCAGGTTGCGCTGTTCATACACCGAGACAAAGACCATCAGGTCCTGCATGTCCAGCTTTCTCAGGGCATTACTGTTGAGCATTGAGGCATCTCGCTGGCGCTGCGACCGGACGATCAGGTCCACGCGGACAAGATAGCATCAAAATGCAATCATGCCGCCCCCTCGCCAATAATGACCGGTTTGACGCCGGCGCTGCGCAGGTGCTCAGCATAGCATCGGGGATCGAGTCGCACCACCATCAACAGCATGATCGCGACCAACGCAATTAGTGACCACCATGCGCCTGCAAAGCTGCCCGTCAGGTCGCGGATTATTCCGGCAAACAGCGGCGACAGGCTGGCAATCAGATAACCCACGCCCTGCACGAATGCGGTCAGGCCGCCTGCCTGTCGAGGATCATCGGCATGGTCCATAGACACAATCAGGCTCATCGGAAACAAACCGCCGATCCCCAACCCCAGCAAACAGGTCCACAGCAGGCCCAGCCGCTGCGGCAGCAGAATCAGCCCGGCAAAACCGATCATCATCAACACCAGCAGCACCGCCAGCGCTACGCGTTTATCGCGACTGCGGTTAGCCAGCGCCGGAACCAGCAGACCCGATACGACCTCCATCAGGGTCAGAAAGCCCAGCAACAGACCGGCATCCTGCTCGCTCCAGCCGTTCTCCAGGTAATAAGGCGCAAGCCAGGCCAGTACGCAGGTATAGGACGCAGTACCGAGGCCGAAGAAAACTCCCAGCATCCAGGCCCGAGGTATACGGAAAAAAGCCTGCCGGGGCCCGGCAGCGTTTGAAGTGTCGACCTGTAACACGCGCCGCTGGGCGAACCAGACGCACACTGCCAACAGTGCCAGAAGCGACCACACCGCCAGACCAGCGCGCCAACTGCCGCTGCTGCTCATCACCAATGGGCTGAATGATGCGGCAAGGGCCGCGCCGCCCATGATCGCGGTTACGTACAGGCCCATGCACAATGAGACGTTGGCCTTGAAACGCGATTTGATCAATGCGGGCATCAGCGCCTGAATCAAGGCAATGCCAAGACCTGCCAGCACAGCACTGAAAATCAGTTCGACAGCAGAATCGAGAACCAGACGCGCCAGGGTTGCCAGGCCGATAAGCACCAGTGAAAGCAGGATGCTGCGATGCGTCCCCAGGTAACGCGCGATGCCGATGCCGAAAAACATCGCCAGCCCCATGGCCATGATCGGCAGCATGGTCAGCAATGACGCCATCCCGAAGCCCAGCGGCACCTCCAGGCGAATCGCCGCAAGCAACGGACCGACCGCCGCCATCGATGGGCGCAGGTTGAGCGCCACCAGTACGATACTGACCATCAACCCCATATTCCGAACCGCCGAGCTACGCACCTGCATACCGTCACCATTACTTTCGATGATCAGGATTAGGCCGGGCGCGTGCTCATATGACAAATCAAAATCTGGGTGCTGCTATTTAAAAATCAGTTCAGCAATGGCGCGGGCAGTTTCAGGCATTCTGCCGAGGACATTTGCAGTTCGTTACTCGGCCGTGCTGCTCGGGCTCGGGCTCGGGTTCAGGCTCGGCAACTTCATCGACGCCCAGCCACCATGTCAAACCGCGACACGGGTATTGCACATAGAACGGCTGGCCCATCACCGGCGTGGTGATCGAAACATTCTGCTCCCAGGCCAGCGCCAGGATGCGATCGAACGGTTCGTGCCAGGCGTGCATCGACAGGTCGAAGGTGCCGTTGTGAATCGGCAGCAACCAGCGACCACGCAGGTCCAGATGCGCCTGCAGCGTCTGCTCGGGTTGCATGTGCACATGCGGCCATTCGACGTTATAGGCCCCGGTTTCCATCAGTGTCAGGTCAAACGGTCCGTATTGCTCGCCGATGGTCTTGAAGCCATCGAAATAGCCGCTGTCGCCACTGAAAAAGATCCGCTGATCGCCGTCGATTATCACCCAGGACGCCCACAGGGTACGGTTGCTGTCGAGCAGCGTACGCCCGGAAAAATGCTGCGAAGGCGTAGCGACGAACTCGATGCCCGCCACTTCGGTGGACTGCCACCAGTCCAGTTGGCGGACCTTGTGCGCGGGTACGCCCCATTCAATCAGCGTATCGCCTACACCAAGTGGTGCCAGAAAATGCTCGGTCTTGTCGGTCAGCGCCTTGATCGCCATACGATCCAGATGGTCGTAGTGGTTGTGCGAAAGAATCACTGCCTTGATCGGTGGCAAATCTTCGAGGCTGATCGGCGGCTGATGAAAGCGCTGCGGCCCCGCCCACTGCACCGGCGACGCGCGCTCGGCAAACACGGGATCAGTCAGCCAGAACTGGTCGCGTAATTTGAGCAGGACCGTCGAATGCCCGAGGCGATACACCGTGTTGTTGGGCGCTGCCAGCAACTGCTGACGCGACAGCGGCTGCACCGGAATTTCGCCTGCGGGGCGCGTGTCCTTGGGCTTATTGAATGCCTGATCCCAGAAAATGCGGAGCGTTCGCAGCAGACTCGCCGGTTTCATCGTCGCGTGATTCCGATATCGCCCCTCATGACGGGACAGGACAGGCAGTGAAGAAGCATCCTTTTTCTGATGTGTCGAGGCCATGGTTTGCTGACTCCTGGGAACAGGTTGAGGCTCCAGCCGTGCATACTTTGTACGTGATCCCGTTGCAGGATGCTCGATGAAAGATATGTAACAGTGTTTTACACTACACGGTGTAGTTTTAAGCTTGCATGATTCTTGGCAACAAGTAAACTGCTGAGTGTAACTTTCTCTAAACGTCCGTTTGAAGCGAACCTATGACCGCACCCATGCGCCTCACCGATCAGAAACGCGAATCCATCGTCCAGGCAGCTATTGCCGAATTTGGCGATCGTGGTTTCGAGGTCACCAGCATGGACCGCATCGCTGCTCGGGCCGAGGTGTCCAAACGCACGGTCTACAACCATTTCCCCAGCAAGGAAGAGCTGTTCGCCGAGATGCTGCAGCGTCTGTGGAGCTGTGCCCCGCCGCAATCGGAAGTGATTTATCACCCCAATGTCAGTCTGCGCGAGCAACTTCGAGACCTGCTGTGGGGCAAGATGCGCAACCTCACCAACAGTAACTTTCTCGATCTGGCGCGTGTCGTGGTGGGCGCGACCATTCACTCGCCCGAGCGTGCTCAAGTGTGGATGGCCCGTATCAATGAGCGCGAAGAAACCTTCAGCGCGTGGATCCGGGCGGCCCAGAAAGGCGGTCGCCTGAAGCCTGTCGACCCCGGTTTTGCAGCGACGCAGATGCACGCGTTGCTCAAGTCGTTCGCATTCTGGCCACAGGTAACCTTCAATGCCGCACTGCTCAACTCTCAGGAGCAAAGTGATGTGATCGAGTCGGCGTTGAACATGTTTCTGGGCTGGTACGAAGTGACTCCCTGAGGCTTCTGATCCGGTTTTTCAGTCGAGTACTACGCCCCGGCACTCGCCAAAGCCAATCGACACCTGCCCTTCCCGATGACAACGGGCACGCAGGATGACCTCGTCGCCAGCTTCCAGGAATATGCGTTTTTCACCGTTGGGTAACGCCACTGACTGCTTGCCGCCTGCGGTCATCTCCAGCAGGCTGCCGTACTGACCTGTCTGAGGGCCGGACAGCGTACCGGTGCCAAGCAGGTCGCCCGGTTGCAGCTTGCAACCGTTGACGCTGTGGTGCGCGACCATCTGCGCCACGGTCCAGTACATGTTCAGCGAGTTGCTCAGACCCAACCGGAAAGGCTCCAGCCCCTCGGCCTTCATCTGCGCGGTCAGCAGCAGCACTTCCAGCTCGATGTCCAGCGCGCCACCCTGCTGATCATTCTGATCAAGCAAGTACGGCAGCGGCTGAGGATCGCCCTCCGGACGTGCTGGCTGAGCGCTGCGGAAGGGTATCAGCGCTTCGGCGGTTACCACCCAGGGCGAGATCGTCGTGGCAAAGCTCTTGGACAGAAACGGTCCCAGCGGCTGGTACTCCCACGCTTGAATGTCACGCGCCGACCAGTCGTTGAGCAGGCAAAAACCGGCGATGTGCTCCGCGGCGCGGTCAATCGCGATGGCATCGCCCTGCGCATTCCCCGGCCCGATCCACACACCCAGCTCCAGTTCGTAATCCAGGCGTTTGCAGGGACCGAAAACGGGAACGTCCTGACCCGGCGCAAGGGTCTGCCCATTGGGCCGCCGGACCGGCGTACCGGATGTACAGAGGGTCGATGCCCGGCCGTGGTAGCCAATCGGCACATATTTGTAGTTGGGCAGCAGCGGATTGTCCGGACGGAACAGCTTTCCGACGTTCAGCGCATGGTGAATACCAACGTAGAAGTCAGAATAATCACCTACCCGCGCCGGCATGTGCAGGCTGCACTCGCTCATCGGCAGCAGCAAACCTGCAACGGCCTGCATACTGTCACGTTGCGGGTTGTCCGCATCCAGCAGTTGCAGCAATGCGCTGCGCAATGCCTGACGTGCTGGAGCGCCCAGTGCAAAGAAATCGTTGAGCTGGTCACGGCTGGCCACTTCGGCAGCTTCAGCGGCCTGCCCGTGAAAAACCCCCGCGGCTGTTGCTGCGCGCAGATCGACAATCAGATCGCCAATCGCCACGCCACCACGCGGGCCGGTAGTGCCATGGCTGAACACACCCAGCGGCAGGTTCTGCAACGGAAAATCAGCGTGCTCGTTGGCCGATGCCACCCAGCTACGACGATTGAGAGAGCCAGTCATCGGCGCGGTTCCTTGTTGAATGTCCTGGTCATGTCGTTCCAGCAGGCATCGTAATCGGCTTGCAGTTGCGGGCAGCCGAGCGCGTGGCGGCTGGGACGCAATACCTTGCCGGTCTCGAACATGAAGGCCATGGTGTTTTCGATTTTGTGCGGTTTCAGCTCGGCAGCAATGGCCTTTTCTGCCGTGACATTATCCGGGCCGTGCGCGCTCATGCAGTTGTGCAGCGAGGCGCCCCCGGGCATGAAGCCTTCAGCCTTGGCGTCGTAAGCGCCATCGATCAGGCCCATGAATTCGTTCATCAGGTTGCGGTGGAACCACGGCGGGCGAAAGGTATTTTCCGCCACCATCCAGCGCGGCGGGAATATAACGAAATCGATATTGGCCTGGCCGTGGGCGGCACCTGGTGAAGTCAACACAGTGAAAATCGATGGGTCCGGGTGATCGTAACTGACCGTACCGATGGTGTTGAAACGCCGCAGATCATACTTGTACGCAACGTTGTTACCGTGCCAGCCCACCACATCAAAGGGTGAATGCTCCAGGTGTGTCGACCACAGTTCACCAAGGAACTTCTGCACCAGCTCCACCGGTTGCTGATTGTCTTCAAACCAGGCCACTGGCGTCAGAAAATCACGTGGATTGGCCAGCCCGTTACTGCCGATCGGACCAAGCTCAGGAAGGCGCAAGGCGCAACCGTGGTTCTCGCAGATGTAACCGCGGGCGCTGCTGTCGAGCAGTTGCACGCGAAACTTCATGCCTCGCGGCAAGACGGCGATTTCCAGCGGCTCGATGTCCAGCAGACCTAATTCGGTGATGATTCTGAGTCGCCCCTGTTGCGGCACAATCAACCATTCGCCATCGGCGCTGAAAAACGCACGCTGCATCGAAGTGTTGGCTGCGTATACGTAGACGCTCACACCGTCTGCCTGATCCGCCGCCGAGGTACTCGCCAAAGGGATCAGGCCGTCAATGAAATCGACAGGCTCTGCGGGGATATCGAAGGCGTTCCAGCGCAGCCGGTTGGGGTTGATCGGGCCCTGCTCCTGACCGGCGATCTGCCGACCCATGCGTTGGTAACGCGGATGGGCCGCCGAAGGTTTGATGCGATACAACCAGGTACGCCGGGCTTCGCTGCGCGCGACCGTGAAGGCAGTACCCGAGAACTGCTCGGCATAAAGCCCCAGCGGGTGCTTCTGCGGAGAGTTCTGGCCAATCGGCAATGCTCCGGGCAGCGCCTCGCTGCTGAACTGGTTGCCAAAGCCCGACTGATAAGCCAATGCGTCGGAACGGGAGTGGATAGCCATCTGGACCTCTTGTTGTTATGGGGTCGGGCAGAGACGAGTGAAACATCATTTAACGTGAAACGATTACGCATAACGTAATTTGAGTTTGCCAGCCGGTCAAGCTATAAAGCTGCCTTTCCCGATCGGCGCACAGCACCCATGACTCAGGACATCGAAAGCCCGACAGGCGGACGTCAGCAAAAGGTTCAGGCCGCCGAAGTTGGGCTGGGCGTGCTCAAGGCGCTGGCCGATCTGTCGCCCTCCACTTCCCTGTCGAAACTGGCCGAGCATCTGGGCATGCCTGCCAGCAAGGTTCATCGTTATCTACAAGCGCTGATTGCCAGTGGCTTTGCCGAGCAGGATGCTGTCAACAATCACTACGGGCTGGGGCGCGAAGCGTTGCTGGTCGGGCTGGCCTCACTCGGCAAACTGGACGTGCTGAAAGTATCGGCGCCGTGGCTGGCCAGCCTGCGTGATGAACTGAACCAGACGTGCTTCCTGGCGGTATGGGGCAACAAAGGGCCGACCGTGGTGTATGTCGAAGCGTCGATGGGCGCAGTGACGCTGGTGACGCAAATCGGCTCGGTGCTGCCGTTGCTCGGCTCGTCTACCGGCCTGGTATTCGACAGCTTTCTGAACGAGCGCGAAACCGCTGCGCTTCGCGAGCAGGAAGTGCCTTTGCTGAGTGCTGACCAGTTGCGCGACGTCAAGCTGCATATCGAGCAGATCCGTACGACGGGCGTCCACCAGATTCAGGGCTTGCTGATGCCGGGCATAAACGCCGCCTCTTCGCCGCTGTTCGCCATGGGCAACAAGCTGGTAGGCGTGATCACCGTGGTCGGGCCGGGATCGGTGTTGAACGACGAGACGCAGAATCTGGCGGCCAGGCGGCTTTTGCAAACGGCGCAGGCCATCAGCGAGCGTATGGGCGGTAGCCGTCCGTCAAACTGACTCAGGAAGAGGCGGTTGATACCCAGGCAAAATGGCTCACTCCATGCCAGCCGTGAATCAGCCGACCTTCGACGCGGTTACGCCCTCTGGTTTTGGCCAGGTAAAGCAGCCGATCCCCTTCCGCCAACGCGGCGGTATGTCCATCCTTCTCTGCTGCGTTGATCGACACCACGCCCGAGCTGATGGTCAGTTTGCCCAGCGGGCTGGCCGAGTGCTCTATACGATTGGTTTCAACGGATGATCTGATTTTTTCCGCGATCTTCAGCGCCCCTGCCAGGTCGGTTTCAGGCAGCAGAATGACAAACTCTTCGCCGCCGTAACGTGCCGCGATATCCCCAGCCCGGTCAAGACTGTTGCCTATGAGCCCAGCCACTTGCTTCAGGCAGTCGTCTCCCTGCAGATGACCGTAGGTGTCGTTGTATTGTTTGAACCAGTCAATATCCAGCAGAATGATTGCGATAGTTGCAGTATTCCGGCTCGCCCGCCCCCACTCCTGCTGCAAGGCCGCATCGAAGCAGCGTCGATTGGCCAGGTGCGTGAGGCTGTCCGTGTGAGCGATGATCTCCAGCTCGTTCCTGGCGATGTTCAGTTCACCTTCCGCATTGATCAACTGCTGGATTTGCCGGTACAGCAGGACGCCAAGCAAAACCAGCGCAAGGATAATAATGCCGGTGATGGTCATGGACCGGCGTGCGTAGGCCCACCAGGGCGCGAACACATGCTGACAGGAGACGCCTGCAGCGGCGACGATCGGCAACCCGGACACCCGCCGATAGGCGTAGATCCTTTCCACCCCGTCCACCACGGAGTTGATCAACGCGGTGCCGCTGTCGCTGTAGGGCAGATAGCGAGTGAAGATATCGCCCTTGGCGACATTGGTGGTCATCAGTGCGGTTAATGTGGGGCGCCGCGCCAGCAGGTCGCCATTGTTCAGAGCGAGAAAGATCACCCCCTTGTCGTCTACATCCATGCGCTGGAAAAAAGCCTGGAAATAAGCCACCGGTACGGTGGCCAGTGCAACGCCAGCAAAACTGCCATCCGCAGCATTGATACGCCGACTGACCGGGATGACCATATCCCCGGTATTACGGCTTTCTACGATAGACCCTACATGAATGGACGGGTCAGGGTTATCGCGATGGTAAATGAAGTAATCGCGGTCTTCGTTGTTTCTGGTGTGCACGCCGTTGGCAAAGGAATTGGCGACCCAGTTGCCCTGAGCATCGTAGATGAACAACCCCTGAAGCCCTTTGACGTTTATCAGGTCTTGAGCCATCAGCCTGGTCAAGCGGCTTTGCTGCTGGCCTGCGACCCCGTCCTGTTCCACACGCTCGACAAGGTCACGCAGCGTATTGTCAGCCTGTTGCAGGGTGTCCTGAGCCTGCTGCTCAGCGGCAAGCACGATATTGGACACCGCAATCCTGGCGGTGGCCGCGCGCTCGAGCTTCGACTGGTTCATCTGCCAGACGGTAGCCAGGGCCAGCGATAGACAAACCAGGGCAATGAAGCCGATCAACGCTTTGCTGAGCGCCGAAGGTGTAAGCCTCGTCGAAATAAAGGAAAGCCGTTTCATAGGGTTGTCATCAAATTGGCAGTGAACCCCGGCATGCAGTTTCCATACCTTAGCGCCACTAACCCGAACACGTTGTTACACCGAGGTCACGCGGGGCTTAGTTGAATGAATGCCCCGCAGGCTAGTTGCTCAAGAAGTCATTACAAGTATTCGGTTTTTTGACGATACAGCTTCTAGGCTGCTAGAGACAGCTACCGATACACTACTGTGAGAGGTGCTGCAATGTATCGAACTTTGCTTTTCCGGCATGGCGCAAGCGCGTGTTGGCAGGGTGTTTTCACCGATGCCGGCACAGCGGCATTGTACATCGATCGCTTCGCGTTTCAGGCGCGATCAGCTTATAGCGATGACCTCAAATGAGTACTTACCCAGTCGGCGATGACGACGAAGAGCGTATTCGGATTTTGAATGCTTTTTCGTTGATGGATACCCCACCTGAGCACGAATACGATCAGATCGTGCAAATGGCATCGCGGATTTTCGATGTGCCCATTGTGCTGATTTCGCTGGTTCATCGCGATCGGCAATTCTTCAAGGCGCGTATCGGCCTCGATGTCTGCGAAACGGGCCGTGACGTCTCATTCTGTAATTTTGCGCTCATGGGCCGTAACGTTTTTCTGGTGCCTGATGCATTGCAGGATGAGAGGTTCAGCTCAAATGCCTTGGTAGTAGGCGCTCCCTATATTCGCTTTTATGCCGGGGCGCCGCTGATAACCGCCAGCGGTCATGTGCTGGGCAGCCTGTGCCTGATCGACAATAAACCTCGGGAGACTTTCTCGCAGCGAGATCAATTGGTTCTTCAGGATCTGGCGGTCATAGTCATCGAAAGAATGGAGTTGCGTCGGCTTGCGCTTGAGAATGAAGACAGCCACGCCCGCTTCATGAATATCACCTCGACTTCACCCGACGCGATTATCTGCTCGGACAGCAAAAACCGGATCATCTCATGGAACAACTCGGCCGAGCTCATTTTCGGGCATCGATCCGAGGACGCCATGGGAAAGCCTCTCGACATTATTATTCCGCCCGAAATGCGCTCCAGGCATCATGCAGGTTTGTCGAGGGTGGCGTCAGGCGGCCCTACATTCATTATCGGAAAATCCATTAACCTGACGGCCATACATCGCGACGGTCATACAATCCCGATCGAGCTTTCGCTCTCACAATGGACGTATGCCGGCGAGCCACAATTCGGGGCGATCATTCGTGACGTCACCCAGCGTGTCGAGGCGGACAAATTACTCAAGCATGCGGCTGAATACGATCATCTGACCGGGCTTGCCAATCGATCGACACTCAAAAGGCGGATCAAGGAGGCGTGCGATGCGCAGCTGCCAGCAGCTATCCTGCTGATCGATCTGGACGGTTTCAAGGACGTCAACGACACGCTGGGCCACGCTGCGGGTGATTTTGTGCTCAAGGTGACCTCTCAGCGTCTTCGCGAACACGTACCGGCCTGCCATATGGTCGCCCGTCTGGGCGGCGATGAGTTTGTCGTGTTCCTGTCAGACACGGCAGACCCTGACAACGCAACCAGGCTGGGCCTGGCGCTCATAGCGGTCATCGAGGAACCGATTGAGTTTGAAGACAATTCAATCTATATCGGTGCCAGCATCGGCGTCTCCGTAAGGTCCGGCTCCGACTACGACGAGGAGCAAATGCTCGGCAATGCGGATCTGGCGCTCTACCAGGCCAAGTCTGACGGACGCTCCCTTGTTCGCACCTTCACCTCCGAGCATCGACAGACCGCGTCAAGAAGAGGCGCGCTCAGCTCATCGATGCGTCAGGCGTGGGCCAACAAAGAGTTCGAGCTGTACTACCAGCCTCAGGTACGACTTGCGGACGGTCGTATTACCGGAGCCGAAGCCCTTATACGCTGGAACCATCCGACACTGGGTGTGGTGTCTCCGGCGGTTTTTCTACCTGCACTGGAAGCGGGTCTTCTCGCGGTACCGGTGGGCGAATGGATCCTGCGCTCAGCTTGTGAGCAGGCAGCGCAATGGCGAAACACCGGCTGTGACGAATTTCGCATCGGCGTCAATCTGTTCGCCGCTCAGTTTCGCATGCGTGACTTTGCCGAAATGGTTGAAAGTGCGCTTGAAGACTTTTCCTTGCCGGCACACTCACTCGAGCTGGAGATCACGGAAAACATCATCCTGCGAAACGAACAACGCATTATGGAACCGTTGCGCCACCTTCGCTCATTGGGTGTGGGCATTGCATTCGACGATTTCGGTACCGGCTATGCGTCCCTGAGCCTGCTGAAAGACTATCCGGTGACACGGCTGAAAATTGACCGCTCATTCGTAAGTGGCGTGGAGCGCAGCAAGAAAGACGAAGTCATCATTGAGGCCGTTATCAGGCTGGCGAACGGCTTCAATCTCCAGGTCACGGCAGAAGGCATAGAAACCCGCGAGCAGGAAAGTCTGATGCGCCATTATGTGTGCGACGAGGGTCAGGGCTATTTGTATGGTCGTCCCATGCCAGCGCATGAATTTACCGAGCGTTATATCTCGTCTCTCAATCGGCAGGCTGACGTGCTCAAGCACAAATGACTCAGAACGAGCCTGAGCAGGCTCGTCTGATCGCAAGGCGGACACTTCCGGTTATCGCTCAATCCGGCGTCAGTACGCCACGCTGTATCTGGTCACGCTCGATGGATTCGAACAGCGCCTTGAAGTTGCCTTCGCCAAACCCGTCGTCGCCCTTGCGCTGAATGAATTCGAAAAACACCGGGCCCATCAGCGTTGCGGAGAATATCTGCAACAGCAAGCGACGCTCGCCGCCTTCGGAAAAGCCATCGAGCAGAATACCGCGTGACTTGAGCTCGGCCTCCGGCTCACCGTGATCGGGCAGTCTTCCCTGAAGCATTTCGTAGTAAGTATCCGGCGGCGCCGTCATGAAACGCATGCCGGTTGTCTTCAGCGCGTCCCAGGTCTTGATCAGGTCATCGGTAAAGAACGCTACATGCTGAATGCCTTCGCCGTTGAACTGCATCAGAAACTCTTCGATCTGCCCGGCGCCCTTGGACGACTCTTCGTTCAGGGGAATGCGGATCATGCCATCCGGGGCGGTCATGGCCTTTGAGGTCAGACCGGTGTATTCGCCCTTGATGTCGAAATAGCGCAGCTCGCGGAAGTTGAACAGCTTTTCATAGAACCCTGCCCAGTACGCCATGCGCCCGCGATACACGTTGTGGGTCAGGTGATCGATGAATTTAAGGCCGGCACCGACCGGGTGGCGATCAACGCCTTCGATGAAGTTGAAGTCGATGTCGTAAATCGAGGTGCCTTCACCGAAACGGTCGATCAGGTACAGCGGCGCGCCACCGATGCCCTTGATGGCGGGCAAGCGCAATTCCATGGGGCCGGTGGCGATTTCCAGCGGTTGTGCGCCCAGTTCAAGTGCCCGGTTGTAGGCCTTTTGCGCGTCTTTCACGCGGAACGCCATGCCGCACACCGAAGGGCCATGTTCGGCGGCAAAGTATGAGGCCAGACTGTGCGGCTCGTTGTTGAGGATCAGGTTGATCGCGCCCTGACGATACAGGGTCACGTCCTTGGAGCGATGGGTTGCGACTTTGGTGAAACCCATCATCTGAAACACAGGCTCCAGGCTGTTGGGGGTCGGTGACGCGAATTCGATGAATTCAAAGCCCATCAGGCCCATGGGGTTTTCGTAGAGATCAGCCATGACTGGCTCCTTGCAGGAAAAGTGAGAGTGGTTAAACCAGCGCAATCACTGTCCTGCGGGCGGCGCACACGGGATCCCTCGCACGCTGCGCGCGAGAAAATCACCGAATATCAGTTGCAGACCAAGAATCTTCATGAGGGCAGCCTACTCCGGCTTGTCCGATTGTGCATCAGGGTGTGCCTGTTGAAAGGCCGGATGTTGCATGGCCAGACGCTCGACCCGCTGGATACGCGGGTATGCACTCAGTTGGACGTTGTAGCGATGGGCTGCATACAGCTGTGGTAACAGGTAAATGTCCGCAAGGCCGGGGCTCGTACCAAAACAGAAACCATCCTTTTCGATCAACTGCTCGACGGCCTGCAAACCTTCGCCGATCCAGTGCTCGATCCAGCTCAGAATAGCGGGTTCGTCGTGACCCAGACCGCGTAACCGGTTGAGCACCGAAACGTTGTGCAAGGGGTGAATGTCACAGCCGACCAGCGCCGCAACGGCCCGCTGGCGCGCACGCAGAACAGCATCCTGCGCCAGTAACGCAGGCTGCGGGTAGCACTCTTCCAGGTATTCAATGATCGCCAGTGACTGGGTGATGACCACGCCATCGTCCAGCCTCAATGCAGGCACCCTGCCCTGAGGGTTGACCGCCTTGTAGCCGGGTGTGCGCTGCTCGCCGCCATCAAGCAGCAGGTTGACCGGGATCGCGGTGTAATCCAGCCCTTTGAGGGCCAGCGCAATACGCACACGGTAACTTGAAGTCGAGCGGTAGTAACTGAATAGGTCCAAGGAAGTCGCCTGCCTGACGCACGGGTGCTGTGTTTATTATTTTCGTAACAACATTACGTAATGCGTAAATTGCGCGATCCGCCTGACGCTGTCAACTCAAGCCTTGTGCTGAATGAGCTAGGATGCATTAACCCGATAAAAACAACGCTGGGTGCCTGCATGAATATTCTTTATGACGAACGCATCGACAGCGCGCTGCCCGCAGTCGACAAGCAACAATTGCTGCACGAGCTACGACGCCAACTGCCCGACCTGGACATTCTGCACCGCGCCGAAGAGCTTCGGCCCTACGAGTGCGACGGGTTATCGGCCTATCGCACCACGCCGATGCTGGTGGTGCTGCCACGCCATGTCGAAGAAGTGCAGACGCTGCTCAAACTGTGCCATGCGCATCGCGTGCCGGTGGTCGCTCGCGGCGCGGGCACCGGGTTGTCGGGTGGCGCACTGCCACTGGAGAAAGGCGTGCTGCTGGTGATGGCGCGCTTCAATCAGATCCTCGCTATTGATCCGGCTGCTCGTCTGGCGCGGGTCCAGCCCGGCGTACGCAACCTGGCCATTTCCCAGGCAGCAGCACCCCACGGTCTGTATTACGCACCCGACCCTTCCTCGCAAATCGCCTGTTCCATCGGCGGCAACGTGGCAGAAAATGCAGGCGGCGTGCATTGCCTCAAATACGGACTGACCGTACACAACCTGCTCAAGGTTGAGATACTGACCGTCGAAGGCGAGCCAATGACCCTGGGCAGCGACACGCTGGACTCACCGGGCTTCGACTTGCTGGCACTGTTTACCGGCTCCGAAGGCATGCTCGGTGTCATTACCGAAGTCACGGTCAAGCTGTTGCCCAGGCCGCAAGTGGCCAAAGTGCTGCTGGCGGCGTTCGATTCCGTGGAAAAAGCCGGCGGTGCGGTGGCCGATATCATTGCCGCAGGCATCATCCCCGGCGGGCTGGAGATGATGGACAATCTGGCGATTCGTGCCGCCGAGGATTTCATTCACGCAGGCTATCCGGTTGATGCAGAAGCCATCCTGCTTTGCGAGCTGGACGGGGTCGAAGCCGATGTACATGCCGATTGCGAACGGGTTCGCGAGGTATTGACACTGGCTGGCGCAACCGAAGTGCGTCAGGCGAAAGACGAGGCCGAACGGGTGCGCTTCTGGGCTGGGCGCAAGAACGCCTTCCCCGCCGTGGGCCGTCTGTCACCGGATTACTACTGCATGGACGGCACTATCCCGCGACGCGAGTTGCCAGGGGTATTGCGCAGCATCAAGGAGTTGTCAGCTCAGTACGGCCTGCGCGTGGCAAATGTGTTCCATGCTGGCGATGGCAACATGCACCCGCTGATCCTGTTCGATGCCAATCAGCCGGGTGAGCTGGAGCGCGCCGAGGCGCTGGGCGGCAAGATCCTTGAGCTGTGCGTCGAGGTCGGCGGCAGCATCACCGGCGAGCACGGTGTCGGTCGCGAGAAGATCAACCAGATGTGCGCGCAGTTCAACAGTGACGAACTGACTTTTTTCCATGCCATCAAGGCCGCATTCGACGCCAGCGGCCTGCTCAATCCCGGCAAGAACATCCCGACCCTGCATCGCTGCGCGGAATTCGGTGCCATGCATATTCATGCCGGGCAATTGCCGTTTCCCGAACTGGAGCGCTTCTGATGAGCGAGATGGACAAAGACGTCAGCCAGGCTCTGCTCGAACGGGTCGATCAAGCGCTACGGGAGAGCACGCCGTTGCGTATTCAGGGTGGCAACAGCAAGGCCTTGCTTGGACGTGAGACAACAGGTGAGGTGCTCGATACCCGCGAACACCGTGGCATCGTCAGTTACGACCCGACAGAACTGGTGATCACCGTCCGCGCCGGTACGCCGCTGAGCGAGCTGATGCAGGTGCTGGACGCCGCAGGCCAGATGCTGCCCTGTGAACCGCCCGATTTTGGCTGCGCAACGCTCGGCGGCATGGTCGCCGCAGGACTGTCGGGCCCGCGCCGCCCCTGGAGCGGGTCGGTGCGTGATTTCGTGCTGGGCACCCGGGTCATCACCGGCCTCGGCAAGCATCTGCGCTTTGGCGGCGAAGTCATGAAAAACGTTGCAGGCTATGACGTTTCACGCCTGATGGCAGGCAGTTTCGGCTGCCTTGGGGTGCTGACCGAGGTGTCGCTCAAGGTGCTGCCCAAACCGCGTCTGTGCAGCAGCATCGCGTTGCAGATGGACAGCTCGCAAGCCTTGGCCCGCCTCGCTGAATGGGGTCAGCAACCTATGCCCATCAGCGCAGCCAGCCACGACGGTCAAGTGCTGCGCCTGCGTCTTGAGGGCGGCGAAGGCTCGGTGGCAGCAGCCCATGAGAGGCTTGGTGGCGAAGTGTTCGATGGCGCTTACTGGCAGCAGTTGAATGAGCAGCGTCTGCCCTTTTTTCTGGACCCGCGACCTTTATGGCGGCTCTGCGTACCTGCCCAAAGCGCCGTACTGGAACTGCCAGGCGAGCAACTGCTCGACTGGGGCGGCGCACAACGCTGGCTGAAATCCGACGCAGACGGCGAAACCATTCGAGCGATCACCACGGCGGCTGGCGGGCATGCAACCTGCTACAGCCAGGGCGTTGTCGACAACCCGTTCCAGCCGCTGACCGCACCTGTACTGCGTTACCACCAGGCCCTCAAGGCCCGGCTCGACCCGCAGGGCATTTTCAACCCCGGCCGACTGTACGCGGAGTTTTAAGCATGCAGACCACATTGAGTGAACACGCCAGAACCCTGCCCCGCGCCGAAGAGGCCGAACACATCCTGCGCAGTTGCGTGCATTGCGGTTTCTGCAATGCCACCTGCCCGACCTATCAACTGTTGGGTGATGAGCTGGACGGCCCGCGCGGCAGGATCTACCTGATCAAACAGGTGCTCGAAGGCCAGCAAGTCACCGAAAAAACCCGCTTGCACCTGGACCGCTGCCTGAGCTGCCGCAACTGCGAAACCACCTGCCCGTCCGGCGTGGATTATCACAACCTGCTGGACATCGGCCGTGCAGCGGTTGAGGCCCTGGTGCCCCGCCCGCTTGGCCAGCGGTTGCTGCGTGAAGGCCTGCGCCAGGTAATTCCCAATGCCGGATTGTTCCGTTTGCTGACCGGAATGGGCATGAAGTTCAGGCCCTTGTTGCCGCAGACACTGGCAACCAAACTGCCTGCAACAGTCCATGCTGCCGGGCTGCGGCCGACCACTCGTCATGCGCGTCAGGCGCTGCTGCTTGATGGCTGCGTGCAGCCAGGTCTGTCACCTAATACCAACGCTGCCACGGCACGCGTGCTTGATCGTCTGGGCATCGGTATTACTGCGGTCAGCAAGGCCGGATGCTGCGGCGCCGTGGATTACCATCTGAATGCACAGGAGGCAGGTCTGAAACGGGCGCGGCGCAACATCGACGTCTGGTGGACCGCGCTCGAAGGCGGTGCCGAAACCCTCATCCAGACGGCCAGCGGTTGCGGTGCATTCGTCAAGGACTACGGCCATTTGCTGCGCCACGACCCAGCCTATGCAGACAAGGCCGAGCGCATCAGTGCGTGCACAAAGGATCTGGTCGAAGTACTGCGTGACGAGCCGCTGGAAACCCTGGGCATCAAGGTCGACACGCGACTGGCGTTCCACTGCCCATGCACCTTGCAGCACGCACAGAAACTCGGTGGTGAAGTGGAACGCGTACTGACTCGTCTAGGCTTCAACCTGACCCAGGTGCCGGACGGCCATTTATGCTGCGGCTCTGCCGGGACCTATTCAATCACTCAGCCGGCCTTGGCCCGTCAATTGCGCGACAACCGCATGAACGCGCTGGAAAGCGGCAAACCTCAGGTCATCGCCACCGCCAATATCGGTTGTCAGACTCACCTGGCCAGCGCCAACCGAACTTCGGTACGGCACTGGATCGAGCTGATTGATGAAGCGCTTGGCACTCCAGAATCTCGCTGAACTCCTATCCAATAACCACTGCTCCGGAGCAACCCATGAAAATCAAAGCCGTCCTTACCCAAACCGAAGTGAGCCTGATGCTCGGTGCCGCACGCGACGAGGCCCAGGCCAATGGCTGGGCTGTGGCCATCGCGGTCGTTGATGACGGCGGCCATCTGCTCGCATTCGAACGACTGGACGACGCGTCGCCGATCAGCAGCTATATCTCGATCGAAAAAGCCCGTACCTCGGCACTCGGCAAACGTGAGTCCAAAGGTTACGAAGAAATGGTCAACGGCGGGCGTACGGCATTTCTCAGCGCCCCGCTGTTGACCTCGCTGGAAGGCGGCGTTCCGGTCATCGTCGACGGTCAGGTGATTGGCGCGGTGGGTGTTTCCGGCGTCAAGGCCGAGCAGGATGCACAAGTGGCCAAGGCCGGCATCGCGGCGCTGAATGCCGACTGACAGCGCAAGCCGCCGATGACTATATACAACCGGCCACTGCGCCTGCGTCATCCGCCGTGGCAGGTTTGGCAGGCGCAACTACAGCCTGTAGATCGAAATCCAGCTCATGTCCGGGTGGGAGGAGTAGATATACGTACCGGTCCTGTTGAGTACTGCGCCGCCCACCGAAGGAAAATAGGCGATACAGGTGGCGATTCCCTTCACAGTGTCGATCCGGTAGACGTCGTAATTGCAGGTGTAGATCGCATACACATAGCGCTCATCCGGCGTGACGCCTATGACTTTTACCGGATAGCCCTGGGTACCTATCTTCTCCCGATAAAACATTTTGTTGGTGGCGGCATCGATAATGTACACCTCGTCGATTCCGCCCACATACAGCCAGGCGCCATCGGAACTGAAGGCCATCGACCGCGGATCTGAAAACCCGGGAATATCATGCTGCAGGTAATCCACCCTGCTGATTGCAAGAACATCGGTGGGTGCCGTCCGGTCGACCAGCATCGTTGCGTAAAACCGGTCATTCAGGGGGCTGATCCCGAGGGCCAGCGACGCATTGGTCAGGGCACCCAGATCAAACTCGTTTTCGACCGTGTAGTTCTCGGTCTCGATCAGGCGGATCAGCCCGCCAAGCGCATTCTGAAAGGACAGGCAGATAAACCGGCCATCCGGGCTGCACAGGATGCGGTTGACGTTGGCAGCCGGAAGTATCCTGATGACCTCGCGCAAGCGCGTGTCCACCACGTAGCACCTCTTCTGACCAATGGTGTAAAGCCGTTTCCCATCGGGGCTCAGGGTAATCGCACCCGCGCCTGCCCGCTTGATACTGCCGACCACGCTTGCACTGGCGATGTCGACCACGCTGACTTCGCGGCCGCTCTCATGAGCGACATACAGCGTAGTTTCATCGGGACTGATAACGATCTCAGCGGGTACAAAGCCCAGCGGGATAATGCCAGTCAACCATGCGATGTCCAGAGGGACTCCTGAACCGACCGGGTCTGCGATGTGAGTCAGAGCTCTAACGTTTTGAGATGCTTTTTTTTGCATTTCTCTCACCCTTCAATAGGTCTTGTAAGACCGCCAGGACGGGGAATAGATAAGAAGATATATCCCCGTCATCCAACGATGCGGCCAAGACACTTATGCCGCTCCGATCCAAAAACGTAAGGTCATTGAATACTCAACACGAGGGGATGGGTACTGTCAGAAATAACAGTCCAGACGCACCGAAACCGTCCGAATGAGGGTATCAGCAGCGTTGCAGGACAGGGCCGTCGGGCACTCCAGCCCAGCGCCGGGAAAGCCCGGAGCGCAACGACCACTGGTCAGCGTGATGGCCAGGGAGGAAGCATGCAGGGATGGCCTTACTCAATACTCAGGAGCTTTCCCGTACCACCAGCTCAAACCCCAGATCCACCTGCGAATGCTGCGTGACCCCGTCGAGCAGGCCCAGCAGCACCTGTGCAGCACGCTGCCCGACTTCCTCCCTGGGCGTGCGTATCGAGGTCAGGCGCGGCACCATGTGGGCAGAACCGGGCAGGTCGTTAAAGCCCACCAGCGATACGCGTTCGGGAATGGCGACGCCCAGACGCAAAGCCTCAAGGGCAGCGCCCTGCGCCAGGTCGTCATTGCAGAAGAAAACTCCGTCGACATCCGGATGTTGCTCCAGCAGGCGGGCAAACAACTCACCACCCAGGCCAATCGAGGACGACTGAGGCGTCGAGACCTGCAGCTCGGGGTCGAACAGCCCGGCGTCTTCCAGCACTTGGCGAAACCCGGCCCCGCGCTGCAATACGCGAGGGTCGAGCTGAGCGGCCATGTAAGCCAATCGACGACGCCCACGCCCCAGCAGATGGCGTGCGGCTTCTGCCCCGGCCTGCTGTTGCGAGAAGCCGACGCAATAGGTACCCAGTCGCGTATCGAGCTCCATCATGTGTACGCAAGGTACGCCGCTGGTCTCAAGCATCTGGCGCGACGCTGCGGTGTGATCGAAACCGGTCAGCAGAATACCGCGCGGACGATTAACCAGATGGTTGCGCAGCAGTTTCTCTTCCTCATCGGGTGAGTAGTGATAGTTGCCGATCACCACGTCCAGACCACGGATGCGCAACACGTCCTGAATGGCCTCCAGCGTCTCGATAAACAACTGGTTGGAAAGTGAAGGCACCAGCACAACGACGGTCTGGCTGCAGGAAGAGGCCAGCGCCCTGGCTGCAGAATTTGCGACATAGCCCAGGGTCTGTGCCGCAGCGCGGACCTTTTCCGCCAGCTCCGGCGCAACAGTGGTAACGCCGCGCAGCGCCCGGGAGGCCGTGATCGGCGACACGGCAGCAAGCCTCGCCACCTCATTGAGCGTAGGGCGACCAGTAGAGCGGGAACCAATGCGGATCATGCGTTGCCAACTAACATAGGGGTTGCCAAATGTGTCGAATGCCCCATAAGGTAGCGCTGTCTCATGGAAGGTGACAATGCTTTATCGCTGGTTTCACATGGGTCGCCCGGTCAGGGTCGCCGCGGAGAACAGCCTCCAATGCTTATTGATGAGCCCAAAACAACGACAAAAACTGGAACAGCCCGGGCTGAGCCTGATGTCCACCGGACAAAGACAGCGCTGTCTCCAGATGAGGTGCCTACTGTGACAACTGCGAATACTGCTATTTCCGCCCTTGTGGTAATGGGTGTCTCTGGCTGCGGCAAAAGCGCCGTCGGTGCCGAGATCGCCCGCAACAGCGGCGGTCGCCTGATCGAAGGCGATGCGTTCCACCCTCCCGCCAATATCGAAAAAATGAGCGCCGGAACCCCTCTCAATGATGACGACCGGGCCGGCTGGCTGACCCGCCTGGGCGAAGAGATGGCTGCTGCCCTGGCAAACGGTGAGCACCCTGTGCTGACCTGCTCCTCACTCAAGCTTATCTATCGCCAGCGTCTGCGCGATGCCGTACCCGGCCTGGGTTTTGTTTTCCTGGAACTTACCAAGGAACTTGCCGCCGAACGTTGCTCGCACCGGCCGGGGCATTTCATGCCCGCCAGTCTGGTGGACAGCCAGTTCGCAACCCTCGAGCCGCCTTACGGCGAGCCGCTGACGTTGATCGTCGACGCATCGCAGCCTATCGATGTCATCGGTAAACAAGCCGCAGCATGGTGGAAAGACTCCCACGCCTGATAAAGGCGTGAGCGCAGAAGACAGCGCTGTCTTGCGTACACACGATATTAACGTCGGCGCTGTTAACAGCTCCTTAAAACAATAAACCGGAGAAACACCCATGTTCGGTATGACCCATGAGACGTTCCTGCTCGTCGATGCGCTGGTGACCATCGTCGGCCTTGTACTGTTGATCACCACCTTCAAGGTACACCCTTTCGTCGCGCTGACCCTGGCGGCAGGCTTTCTTGGCCTGACCTCGGGAATGCCGGTTGAAAAAGTCATGAAATCGTTTCAGGACGGCTTCGGCGGCGTACTGGGGTTCGTCGGTATCATCCTCGGCCTGGGCACCATGCTCGGCAAGCTGATGGCGGACTCGGGCGGCGCGGACCAGATTGCGCAAACGTTGATACGCACCTTCGGCAAGCAGAAAGTGCACTGGGCAATGATGTTCTCGGCCTTTCTGGTGGGCATCCCGCTGTTCTTCGAGATCGGCTTTGTGTTGCTGATCCCGTTGGTGTTCATTGTTGCCCGTCGTACCGGCGTATCCATCGTCAAGATCGGCATTCCATTGCTGGCAGGCCTGTCAGCCGTGCACGGCCTGGTTCCGCCACATCCGGGTCCGTTGCTGGCCATCGGCATTTTCGGTGCTGACATTGGCAAGACCATTTTCTACGGACTGATCGTTGCACTGCCGACGGCCATCATCGCTGGCCCGATCTTCGGTAGCTGGATTTCAAAAAGCATCCCTGGCACTCCTTCAAAGGAACTGATGGATCAGATTGCCAAAGAGTCGAGCACTGAGAACCTGCCAGGCTTCGGTATCACGCTGGTGACCATTCTGCTGCCGGTCTTCCTGATGCTGCTCAAGACCTTTGCCGACGTGGTGTTGCCGGAAAACAACATGTTCCGCATCTGGATGGACCTGATCGGTCACCCGATCAGCGCCCTCCTCGCAGCGCTTTTGCTGGCGTTTTACACCTTTGGTGCGGCGCGTGGCTTTGACCGTACAAAAATCATGAAACTACTGGACCAGAGCCTGGCACCGGTTGCCGCAATCGTTCTGATCGTGGGTGCAGGCGGTGGCTTCAAGCAAATGCTGGTCGCCAGCGGCGTGGGCGACGTGATCGGACACATGGCTGTGCAGGCTCAGATCAACCCGATCATGCTGGCCTGGCTGGTGGCTGCCGTCATCCGTATTGCAACCGGTTCGGCTACCGTGGCAACCATCACCGGCGCAGGGATCGTGGCACCCGTGGTCGGCCTGATTCCTGGCGTCAACCGCGAGCTGCTGGTGCTGGCAACCGGTGCCGGCTCGTTGATCCTCTCGCACGTCAACGATGCCGGTTTCTGGCTGGTGAAGCAGTACTTCAACATGACGGTTGCCGAAACCTTCAAGACCTGGACGGTGATGGAAACCATCCTTTCGGTGGTCGGCCTGATCTTCATCATGTTGCTGTCGATCGCGCTTTAAGCCCATTCCGGCAGGGCCTTTGCGGGCAATGAAACCCGCGAAGGCCAACGCCTTGCTGTACATCGCATCTCTGCGCCACAGCGCGCACTCCGGATCGGCCACCCAGTGTCCCTGATAGCGTCAACAAGCCTGAGCGTAGTAGCGATGGCGACCCGGCAGCCCTTTCCTACATCCTCGTTCGACACTTTCAACTGAATTTTCAGAAAGTCCGAGCAATCTCGCAAAGTCATGCCTACGCTTACACTCATGCCGAGATGAGCTTATCCCGCCTCGTCGAGTGAGACGATGACGACCTCACAGCGTGCAGCAGTTCACGATACTTTTTACATGACGCCAGTAAATACGGGCATTTTCACGTCGAAACGGGCAGAATTGGCGCGCTCGTCGTATCGCAGATGCAAATCTCGATGACAAGAAAATGAACCGAGGGAATTTAATTCACCCATGTGACGTCATAAGACGGATGCATTTGGATGCACTCGGCAACAATCACCACGCAAAGGCAAACGCCAGCCTCTTGAGAGAGGCGTTTTCAAGAGGCCATCAAGGAAAAGATTATGTTGATACTCACTCGCAAAGTAGGCGAAAGCATAAACATCGGTGACGAGATCACTGTCACGATTCTTGGCGTTCAAGGGCTTCAGGTCCGCCTGGGCATCAATGCACCAAAAAATGTTTCAGTGCATCGTGAAGAAATCTACAAACGTATCCAGGCAGAACTGGCTCCGAACCAGGACCCACAATAATTCCTGCAGTACCCCTTATTCAATGTTGATTTGCCATTTACTGGCAGACAGCCGTACGGCGTCCCTGGGGCGCCGTTTTTTATGGTGCTGTTTACCTGTAATTGCTGCCTAACCCGCCTGAATGTGAAGCGCTGCCTGCATGAATAAGTCCATACCGATCATCTCGGGAACAGCAGCTGGACAGGACAGCCTGCTGGTGACGGCCTCAACCACTGCTCGGCTTGCATCATGGTGAAACTGCCAGACGCCGTAGATACGTCCATCGAAGGCGGGTTCACTGCCCAGATGCGGATCGACGCCAAGCCCGGCCCCCAGACCAAAAAGATACAGGCCCTTCATTCGACGACCCTGCTGGTCCAACGGACAGCCGCAAGCGTCGGACTCAAGACCGCCCTTTGTCTCGCGCAGGCTGATGAAGTTGCCTTCGGCATCTTTTAGCGTCGGCAGCACAGGTTGATAGCCAGAGCACTGCACGATCACCGCCGAGTCGGCAAGCGCGAGTCGGGCCGGCTCGTGGTCATCAGGTCGCCCGCCCAGCGTTTGAAACATCTGCACCCGCACGCCCGTCTTGCCGACACGGCCGCTACACAGCGCCTCGCGCCCAATATCCAGCGCTCTATAACGCAAGCCGCCGGAGCGGTTGACCCGGCCTGATACCGGACACACATCGTGTTGGGCGTCGAAAAGGTAACCAGCTGCCTGTGCTTGTTCGACACTTTCGTAAAACAGCCTGATGCGGCTTCGATGAATAAGCGTCAGTTTCTGCAAGCCCGCGAACTCCAGTGCATCTGCCAGATTTTCCAGCATTGAAAAGGCACTGTGTGATCCACCCACAATCGTGATTCGCCCTTTACCGGCCAGCGCGGGACCGAACACTTCGCGTAATTGCACCGCATTCATACGCAGCAACCTGTCCGCGCTCTGAATACTCACATTGCCTGGCAGCGCCAGCCCCTGCCCGGCGAGAGCGTCAATCAGACGCTGTGGGTCCTGACGCCCACCCAGATTGAGTACCAGCGCCCGGCAGCGCACACGTCTTTTGCCGTACGGACCGTCAACGTGCAGGCAAAATGTGTCGCCGTCACTGACCACTTCATTAATGGTCGTACCGGACCAGACTTTTACTCCGTAGCGTTGCACGATGTGGTCCAGTACCAGCCTGGCGGCCTCGGCCATGAGCAGACCGGCATCAGACAGCTGCGGCGCGCTTTGCGCCTGCGCTTTGATACGCCAATACGCTGCCGAGTTTTCCAAAGGCTCGAATACCTCACGTAAGGCCGGATCGCGCAGGCAATCGATGAATACATCGCCCACAGAATTGGCGGTAATCCGATACTCCCCCAGCACGCCTGCTCCGGGCCGGTCGCTTGCATCAATGACGACCAATCCTTTCGCGGCAATTCTTGGCATTGCGCCGGTCTTCAGGACATTGAACAAAAAACCCATGCCGGCGAGACCGGCCCCTCCGACGACGCAGCCGCAGGTTGTTTCCATACCGTTATCAAACATGATGATGCTCCATCGTCATTTCATACGTTGGTGCAGCACAGAAGTTCTGGATGATCGAGTGCCTGGCTGATCAGGCGAACCAGCGTCCCTGCACGATTCGAGGCGAAACACATACAACCGAACACCGAAAAAAGCTCATTCACTGAAGTGATGAGTCGTCATGAAACAGTGTTTTTTTTACAGAAAGTTACAACAGGTAAAACAGGCGGGACCTTGAAGTAACGGAGTGGGCAGTAAAAAACCGCTCAATGCTACCGCCCGTTTTTAAGGCGGCGTTTTTATCAAGTGGAAAAGCGTGACAATGCGTTACGCATTCAGGAGGCAATCGGATAGTTGCAAAGAAACGCAAAAGTGTCAAATAGGCAAAGCGTTGAGCAACCCGTTCAATAGTGCGCGATAAGCTGATGATTTCACGGCGCTTGTACCTTTTTAAAACCTTGAAGTGCGCATGGTTCAAGACGGTTAAAAAGTTTCATGAATTTCTATTATTTTTTATCGCCCATCTCCGAAACAGCATGACTCCGACGCTGTTAAATTGACGTGCGACCGGGCAGCGAGTTTTGCCCGAAAAAGTAGAACCGGTAACCGCACAAACGACAAGGCCCCGATCAACACTGATCGAGGCCCTGCTGCGTGATGCCTGGGCATCAGAGGGATGAAGCAGTATCAGGCAGCGCTGTAATGCGCTTGTGACGCCTTGGCTTTTGCCGGTTCTTCACGCAACCCGGCTACCAGTGCAGAGATATCCCGGACAGTCTTGATACGGCTGAGCGGGAGGCTCGTCTGACGATGGGTACGCCCGGACACCGGATCGCTTATTTGCACCGTCATCTGATCGTTGGCAATGGTGCAGGTGCAACGCAACGGCAGGAATGCACGTTCAACGATACTCCTGAGTTCTAACTCAGACAGTCCACTCGTAATCATCTCTTTATCTCCTTATGGGTGTAAGCATGTCCCGACCATGACAAATTTTGACAATTTTTATTGTTGATGACTCTTTTAAAAAACGGCCCAGACCAGCCCGCCAATTATCTGTCGTCATTCGCGTTATGCTTAAACGAGTTATACACCTCTCGCAGCCCCTCTAGCAACTTCCACAACCGAATATCCTTGCTCCTTTTAATGCTGTCCCTTATTGAAGAATCAACAGAAAAAACGATTCACCGTAATGATTTCCAGCGTACTACGGCCTGACGTGAATCACGGCGTACAGAAGTCACACTAGAAAACAGCATAAATACTGACGAACGGTCGACTGCCGGGGCGGCGTTATCTGAAAAAATAACCAGACACTGTTATCGAGTCGCTTGAAAAACGGGTTGAAGATAAAAGGCACGCCCGGGCCGATGCAATAATGGCCGTGCGTGCCCCCGCATGAAAAACTTACTGTTCCGAGCCAGACAGACGCAGATGGATCAGCGCCACCCGGGCACCTTGTTTATCGCGTTTCTCTTCGATGGCATAAGGGCGAAAGCCCATCCGCGGGTAAAACAGCAACCCGGGGACGTTATGGTTGTAGCAGGATGCAATCAGCTCGGTCGCTTCGTGCTTGTCAAATGCGATCCCCATCATACTGGTAATCATGTAACGCCCTACCCCTTTGGAGCGGGCCTTCGGAGCGATGATCACATTACCCAGCGAGCAACGGCCGCGAAATTTGCATTGAGAGAAATTGGCAAAACCGACAACTTCGCCATCCATCTCGATGACGGTCGAGTCGTGTCGGGTCTCCAGTGCTTCGCTGAGTTGCGAGGCAGTCAGCGGGTAAGTCGCTCTGGGGAACATGTAGAACAGTTCGTCGGCATTCTGCGGCAGTTCGCAAATTGTGGGGATGTCTTTTTCTTCCAGGGGGCGGTGATGGAACATGAGCGGTAACCTCTTGAAGAAATTGAAGAAAGCGCGAGTAAACGTTAAGCAGATCGGCGATTTGGGCAACAGCTGGTGACAAAAATACAGCGCCTGTCCCTTCACAGCATAATCCCCGGCTATCGAAAAGGGCACCTCAATAACGAATTGTGCTATTGAGCGCCTTTGTTGACGCTGCATTCGGACCTCTTGGCGCAACGTATTGAAGCGTAGGGGTTTGTGTGTACACCATGATTGCTCAGCTTGAAAACATACCCGGAACCCCGCTGTGCAATATTCTGTAACCCATGTTTGGTGGTTCGTCTTGCAACCCTGACGCAGAACCGGCATTTATTTCACTTTGTTGACTGGATCATGCGTCTTATGCCGATTTCGCCCCTGGCTCGCTTCAAGGCTCGTCCGATCAAATGGGTCTGCATGTTAGCCATCATTATTGGCCTCCCGGTCGGCTGTGCAGTGCTTGAGCACAAGGAACGCGAGCTGGTGTTTCGCATTGAGCCCGGCACCGCAAGCTGGTACAGCGGCCTGCCCGCCGATGTGCAGGAGATCGAACTCAGCACACCGTCATTTGGACCATCGCAGAATATCCACGCCTGGTGGTGGCCCGCATCGGACAAGAACGCCCCGGCCGTGCTGTACCTGCATGGCTCAAGATGGAACCTCACCGGCCAGTTGTTCCGTATCCAGCAACTCAAGGCGCAGGGCTACTCGATACTGGCAATCGATTATCGGGGTTTCGGTCAGAGCATGGGCCAGCTGCCATCCGAGAAGTCGGTGTACGAAGATGCACGCATCGCCTGGGCACGCCTGAAACAACTGCAGCCCGATCCGCAACGCAAACTTATATATGGGCACTCGCTGGGCGGGGCAGTTGCGGTGGATCTGGCAGCCGAACTGGGCAATGACGCAGAAAAGGACAACGCGCCGATTCAGGCCCGCGGGCTGATAATAGAATCCACCTTCACCAACCTGGCCGATGTGGCCACAGCGCTGGCCAATACCTCGCTGCCTGTGCGCTGGTTGCTGTCGCAGAAGTTCGACTCTCTGGACAAGATTGCAGACATCCACATGCCAGTGCTGATCGTACACGGCACCGAGGATCGCTACGTACCGGCACGCTTCAGCGAGCAGCTGTTCGAAGCAGCGCAGGAACCCAAGAAGCTGATACTGGTGCCTGGCGGTACACACAACAACAGCATGCAGATCGGACAGCCCGCTTATAGTCGGGCCATCCGTACGTTACTCGATACACCGGCATCACTGCCCAGGGTCACAACACAGGACCAGCCGTCAAAGAACGCCGGTTAGACATGGCCGGACACGACGCAGTAGTCTCTGGGCTCATCACTCAGAGACCGCGCAATGAACTGCATTGTCGAGTATTCAGACCCGCATCACCGCCTTGCCGTCATCGAGCTGTGGAAGACCGTCTTCAATGACCCCATGCCGCATAACCGTCCGGAGTTGTCGATCGACAAGGAACTGGCTGTCGGGGACCGGCTGTTTTTCGTCGCCGTCATGGACGCCCGCGTGACCGGGACCATTCTTGCCGGTTACGACGGCCATCGCGGCTGGCTGTATTCGGTTGCAGTTGCCCCGCACCAGCGTGGCAAAGGACTGGGAACAGCACTGGTCAGGCACGCAGAACAGGCTCTTACGGACCTTGGCTGCGTCAAGATCAATCTGCAGATTTATACGTTCAACGAAAGTGTGCAGGCTTTTTATCAAACATTGGGGTACACGCCCGAGCCCATCATCAGCATGGGCAAGCGGATTGACGCCAACGTCGATAGTCATTGATAACCTGAAAAGGCCCCTGTTTGCAGAGCACCGGGCTTAATCATTTATTTACATGAGAATCAGTATCAAATTACAATTATTGCTATTAACGTCCTTGCTGAGCATTTCCCTTGAGCACCTCCTCCCAATGCCCTCGCCGTCCCGGCCCTTTTTTGCTGTCCGCACTTTCACTGACGATGTGCGCCAGCGGCGCAGTGCATGCTGCTGAAACCGCAACCTTGCCTGCCACCCAGGTATCCGCCGCCGCTACCGAAGGCCGGGAAGGCTACAGCGCCGAAAGCACCAGTACCGCGAGCAAAAGTGATGTACCGATCAAGGAGGAGGCACAGTCGGTCAATGTGGTAACGCCGCAGACCATCGCCGACTACAACGTGCGCTCACTGGACGATGCCATGAAGTTTGTCAGCGGCGTCAGCCAGGGCAACACACTGGGCAACACCAAGGACTCGGTGATCAAGCGTGGCTTCGGTACCAACGACGACGGCTCGATCCTGCGCGATGGCGTACGCTCGGTGGTATCGAAAAACTTCGGTGCCACCACCGAGCGCGTTGAAGTACTCAAAGGTCCGGCATCGCTGCTGTACGGCGCGATGGAGCCGGGTGGCGTGATCAACGTGATCAGCAAACAACCGCAATATGTGCAAAGCACCACGCTCAGTGGCTCGGCCTACAGCGAAGGCGGTGGCAGTTTCGACATCGACACCACCGGACCGCTGGGCGATTCCGGGCTGGCCTACCGACTGGTGGCAGAGCGTCAGAGCGAGGACTATTGGCGTAACTATGGCGTCGATCAGCACACCCTGATCGCGCCCTCGTTGTCCTGGACCGGAGAACGCGCCAGCCTGACGCTCGCCTACGAATACAACGACTACATCAGCCCGTTCGACCGCGGCACGGTGTTCACAGGTGGTCATCCGGCCGATATCAGCTATGACAAGCGGCTCGACGAAAAGTGGGCCAATACCGTGGGCATCAGCGAAACCGCAACCGCGCGCTTCGAGTATCAGCTCAGCGATGACTGGAAAACCCGTCTGACCTACGGCTGGAACAACGACCGCTACAGCCTCTCGATTGCCCAGCCAAGCACATTGTCCAGCAGTGGTGTGCTGCGTCGTCAGGCCAATGGCGGCCACTATGATTATGAAACGCGTTATGCCAGCTGGGACTTCATCGGCAAGCAAGAGATTCTTGGCCAGCAACATGATCTGTTGATCGGTGCCGAGCAGGAAGACTCCGACAAGTATCGTGGCAAGACCTACCGCAACACGGCTCAAAACGGCTTCAATATCTTTTCGCCCAGCTACGGCAGCTTGGCTGAACCCAGTGTCGTCAGTACGACCACCAGCAACCTGAGCAATCAACTGACCTCGTCGTCCATTTACCTCAAGGACAACTGGCACCTCGATGACCGCTGGATTCTGGTCCTGGGTGGTCGCTATCAGCATTATGACCAGTACATCAAACAAGGCCTTGGTGCTAGCCGAGTCACCAATCTGGACAAGAATGACGATGTATTTCTGCCAATGGCCGGTCTGGTATTCAAGGTCAATGAAGACCTCTCGCTGTACGGTAACTACAGCCGTTCGTTCGTGCCCAACGACGATGTGAACGATGACGGCACGACCTTCGACCCGGAAGAAGGCCGCAGTTACGAAGTAGGTGCCAAATATGCACTGGCACCGGCGCTAAACCTCAACCTCGCGGTGTTCGACATCGAGAAGAAAAACGTCGTCACCCCCACTGGCGTGACCGGCGTCAGCGAAGCAGCTGGCAAGGTCGGCTCACAAGGTATGGAGCTGGACGTGACCGGGCGCATAGCCGAGCGCTGGGACATGATCGGCACTTACGCTTACACCCACACCGAAGTGCTGGATGATCCAAGCAACAAGGGCAATCGTCTTAGCCAGGCACCCAAGCATACAGCCAGCCTGTACCTCACCCACCATCTGCAAGTCCCGTCCGGTCTGGGCGACTGGCATGCAGGTGGCGGCGCACGCTATGTGGGCGAGCGCGCTGGTGATGATGCCAATACCTTCTATATGAGCAGCTACACCGTAGCCGATGCGTTTCTACGCTGGGATGTGCCGATGGCCAGTTACAAGACGCGCCTGCAACTGAACGTCGATAACCTGTTCGACAAGCAGTACTACCCGTCCAGTACAGGCAGCCAGTTGCAGGTCAACGTTGGCGAGCCGCGCACCGCGCGCCTGAGCGCAAGTGTCACTTTTTAACCAGTTACAACGGAGCAGGCCTGCAACGGCCCGCTCCACGCCTAACCAATGGGACGAATCAGGACTTCATCCGATAAAAACTGATCAGCGTTTCATTGTCTTGAATGTATTCGGTCTTGCCAATGAAGGCGCTCTTTTCCAGCCATTCATTAGGCCCAAGGGAAACCTTGAAGCGCGGCGTGCATGTGCATTGGTAATGGCCGTCACTGATCGGCCAGACCCCGTTCTGCAATTCCTGCTGACCCACTTCGTCCATGAGCAGGACACCCTGGCTTTCAACGCTGATCAATTCACCCAATTGCGTGACCAGAGTGAAACGAGTGTCCAGAAAGGCAAGCTCGGATGACAATTCAACCTGCATACTGCTGCCGCCAGCCTGCACCAAGCCGCTGAAGTATTCGGCATGGAACTCTCCGCCCAGAATCCTGCTGCTACGCAGTCCATCGCTGCATATGCCCATAAGCACAGGAACGTCGGTCTTCAGAATGACGGTGAGCACTTTCTCAAGCTGAGGCACCACTGCCGTATTACCACGAAAAGAGCGTTTGACGGGTTTCTTGAAATCGATGATGTTCATGGACCTGTTCACTCCATCGTTGAATGAATTCGGGCAATGGATGGCTGGGCCCAGCCATCGGATTTGCAAAATATAGAGCGCCTCGATCCGTCGGCATTTATCTGCGCTGTCTTTTCCAGTAAGCTCCTTGAAACCGGCTGAAATCGTACCGAACGGTTCAGTTCCAGTCTAGAGAATTTTGCATTTACTGTACTACCCGGTTCACTAAGGGATTGAGGATATAAATGAAGGTGCGTACTGAAGCACGCCGCGAAGCCATCATCGATGCCGCAGCAAGTGTCTTCCTTGAAATGGGCTACGAACGTGCGTCGATGAATGAAGTCACCAAACGGATGGGCGGCTCCAAAGCAACGATCTACAGCTACTTCCCCTCCAAGGAGGAGCTGTTCATCGCCGTGGTCAACAGGGTTGCAACCGCTCATCTTGCCGAGGCCGTTTCGGAACTGGCGATCTCTGTCGACAAGGACACAGATGCAGAATTAGACCTGCGAACGCTGTTCACGCGCTTCGGGGAGCGAATGTTGATGGTACTCATCAATGATGAAAGCGCGTTGGCGGTGTACCGCATGGTAGTGGCCGAATCCGGGCACTCCGACATCGGCACAATGTTCTATGACTCAGGCCCCAGGGAATTCCTGCAAACGGTGACGACGCTGATGAATGCGGCCATGCAACGTGGCCAGCTACGTACCACTGATCCGCATATCGCAGCGCTGCAACTCACCTCGCTGCTGACCGCGGAAACCGACATTCGCGTCTATCAACAAACACCCGCACGCTTGAGCGTCGAGCAGATTCAAAGCATGGTCAAACGAGCAATTGATACTTTTATGCTGGGCATGGAAAAGCGCTGATTCACCGGGCTGCGACAGGTAGCCCTCTTTAAATGCTGGTTAAAATGTAAAGCTGCCAGGCCGTGACATATTTGCTTACCATTTATCCGGACAACCTGATTCAAACCTCGATTCCGGGCCCGTATAGCTCGTCAAGAAAACCCGAAGGCAGGCGATAGCCTATTGCCCACTTCGGAGAAATAATAATGATACTGCGAAAACTCAATCTTGCACCGCGTTCGGCTTTATGCTTCGGTATTTTTTGCCTGATGATCGTTGCACTGGGCCTGCTGGCTTTGCGTCAGGCAGCACTTCTCAACACAGCAGAAAAATTCATCGAAACCAACGTGCTACCCAGCGTAAAACTGCTCGGCTCTCTGGACAGGGAGTTTGTCGGTATCAGGGGCAATAACGCCCGACTTCGTAACCCCCTTGAGCCGCAGGATCGCAGGACCAAGGCACTTAGCGACATTCAGCAGGCCCGCTCGCTGATTGCCGGTCTTTCGGACTCTCTCAGCAAACTGATCGTTACCCCTCAAGGGCGTCAGGCATTCGACGAGCTCCGCAAAGCCAACGCCGACTATCAAACAGCCCAGGATCGCTACCTGGCCTCTGTTGCAGCGGGCAATCTGGAAGGGGCAGTTGCCATTTCCAATGGCGACATGAAAGTTGCGGCGGATCAGGTCGAAAACACGCTGAAAAAACTCATCGGCATCAACGACAGCAAAGCGGAAAAAGCGGGTGATCAAGCCGAATCTGCTTATCAGCAAACCTTGTTGATGGTGGGTATTTTTATCGCGGTCGGCGTGATTACTACCCTGCTTCTGGCCTGGATGTACACCCGCAGCCTGACTCAACCGATCGGTGAGTCGCTGAACATTGCGCAACGCATTGCGGCCAATGACCTGAGCAAAGACATTCCACAAGACGGCAGTGATGAAGCGGCCAGACTGATCGCCGCACTGGCGTTGATGCAAGCCAACCTGCGCAGTGCCCTGACTCTCATCGGCGACTCGTCCACTCAACTGGCCGCTACTTCCGAAGAGATGCACGCAGTCACCGAAGATGCATCGCGCACCATTCAGCGTCAGAGCAACGAGATCGAAATGGCAGCTACGGCCGTCAACCAGATGAGCGCGGCGGTAGAGGAAGTGGCCAGCAACGCCGCATCGGCATCGGAAGTGACGTCTCAATCGAGCACCGCAGCCATGGCCGGACGTGCGCAGGTCGATGAGACTGTCACGGCGATCAACCTGATGGTCTCCAAAGTGCAGATCACCTCAACCGAGGTGCAGGGCCTGGCGGTCATGGCAACGGACATCAGCAAGGTGCTGGATGTGATCCGCGCCATCGCCGAACAAACCAACCTGCTGGCACTCAACGCTGCGATCGAGGCGGCCCGTGCAGGCGAAGCAGGGCGAGGTTTTGCCGTGGTCGCGGACGAAGTACGCGCATTGGCACACCGCACCCAGCAATCGACCCGCGAAATCGAACAGATGGTCGGCTCTATTCAGACCGGCACCGGCAACGCTGTCACTGCCATGGAGCAGACCAGCGTTCAGGCACACAAGACCCTGGAGATGGCCAATGGCGCCGGCAAGGCGCTACTCGAAATTACCGACTCCATCAGCCAGATCAACGAACGCAATCTGATGATCGCTACCGCTGCCGAAGAACAGGCCCAGGTTGCTCGTGAGGTCGACAGGAGCCTGGTCAGCATTCGTGACCTGTCCAGTCAGACGTCCGAGGGCTCCAATCAGACCGCCATCGCCACTGCCGAGTTGTCGACGCTGGCGTCAGGCCTGAACCGTCTTACCAAGCAGTTCCGCGTTTAAGCTCTATCGCCGGGAAGCGCGCTTCCCGGCATCTCCCCTTGTCGAATGGCCTGCCCTGATCTAAGTTGTACGACGACAGATGAATTACTCATCTGCGCGGGCTTCGCTCACATTCAATAACGACAAGAAAAAGGGATGAACATGAAAAAGCTGACACTGCTAATGGCGTTTCTGTGCCTGTTTACCGGCTACGCCGCTGCGGCGACTTCTGACGAGACTGATGTTGCCAAGGCGGTAGACAAGCTCACGCAAGCCATGTGGCACAAGGACATAAAGCAACTCAATGCGCTGACCGCCGACAACCTCACGTATGGACACTCCAGCGGCACCATTCAGGACAAGAAAGCGTTCATCGCAGACATCGAGACCGGCAAGAGCGCCTTTAACGAACTGAAGATGCTCAATCAGAAAATCATTCTTTCCGGCGATACCGCCCTGGTGCGCAATCATTTCTCGGCACAGGCAGTGAACAGCGGCAAGGTTGTGCCGACCGAAATCGAGAACTTCGAGATCTGGCAAAAGCAGAATGGCCAATGGCTGCTCATCGGCCGTCAGGCATTCCGCTTCTAAATCCACCGGTTCAAGGCAGCAGCAGGCGCTACTGCTGCGTGCCGAACATCGTCGTCCAGTAAATCCCTGCGTCACTTTTCGGGTCCATCGCGTAGGCTGCTCCCAACTCGCGGAAATCAGGACTCATCAGGTTGGCGCAGTGGCCGGGGCTCAGCAGCCAGCCATCCACCACCTTGCGCGCGCTGTCCTGGCCTGCAGCGATGTTCTCACCGACCTGCTGGCCTATATAGCCAGCAAGTTCGGCCCGATCGCCAGGCGTACGGCCGTCGCGATCCTTGTGGTCAAAAAAGTTCTGATTGGCCATTGCCTGCGAATGACGTTGTGCGGCAGTGCCCAGAACAGCGTTCCAGACCAGTGACGTGGTAGCAGCGAAGGATTGCGTTCCGCACTGACGCGCCTGGGTACGGGCGTTATTGACCATTTCCAGAATTTTTTGCCCTTCTACCTGCCAATCGTCAAGACGCGAAGCCACCAACGAGCGTGCCAGGACAATGCGCCAGTCTCGCCCCTGCCGGCTAACCCCGATGTCGACAAATTGCGGGTCCAGCACTACCCGGCAAAAACTCTCCAGCACCGCTTTAAGTGCCGAGTCAGCGTCATTTGGGCCGGACAGACTGATCGCCTGCACAGTGACCATTGGATAGGAGGCACGCGTCAGCGCCTGTTGCAGGTCCAGATTGCCACTGGCGGGCAGCACCAGACGTGCATCACTGGTCAGTGGCGGCAGCTCCATGGATACCTGCTCGCCACAGCGCTGTGCCTGACCACGATAGGCGTTGATGGATTCGATCAGTTGCGTATCGTCGCTGGCCAACGCAGCACTGGCAAAGATTGCAGAGTACAGCAGGGCCACAAATAATAACGATACTCTCGGGAGCGACAGGCGCAGGGTGTTGAAAATGACAGGCATGAAAAGTCTCTCTCGGGCTGAGTCCGCCTATGATGCGCGAAATGACCCGGTCGGGCGCAACGCCTTTTTCATGTCAGTGCGGAAATTAGCCACCGAAAAGGCAAAGACGTGCGCCAGACAGTACCGTGTTGAAACGGCTCAAAGCTTGAAGTTGGCGACCAGCGAATTGAACGAGGTGGCCAGTCGCGACAGTTCCTGACTTGAAGCGCTGGTCTGGTTGGCACCTGCGGCGCTCTGGGTCGAAAGGTCCTGAATGTTGATCAGGTTGCGGTCCACCTCGCGTGCGACCTGGGCCTGCTCTTCGGAAGCCGAAGCAATGACCAGGTTACGCTCGTTGATGGTCGCCACACCCTGGGTGATTTTTTCCAGCGCGGCACCGGCACGCAGCGCCAGCTCCTGAGTATTGGTGGCCAGAGACAGGCTCTTGCCCATCGCAGCAACGGCGCCATCGGCTCCGGACTGCACGGTGCTGATCATGCCTTCGATTTCCACTGTCGAGGCCTGGGTACGGTGTGCCAGGGCACGAACCTCATCAGCCACCACCGCAAAACCACGACCCTGTTCGCCGGCACGCGCGGCTTCGATGGCGGCATTCAACGCAAGCAGGTTGGTCTGTTCGGCGATACTGCGAATCACGTCCAGCACCTTGCTGATCTCCCGCACATGCCCGGCCAGTTCTGACACAGCGCCAGTGGACTCGGTGATCTCGTGCACCATGGTGGTGATGCCCTTGACCGTGTGATCCACCTGACCACGTCCATCGACTGCATCATCGGTTGCAGCCTTCGACGCCTCGGACGTCGACACCGCATTACGCGCCACTTCTTCCACGGCAGCAGTCATCTGATTCACGGCAGTCGCAGCCTGCTGGATTTCGTCGTTCTGGCGAGTCAGTCCGCGGGTGCTTTCATCAGTAACGGCGCTCAATTCTTCGGCAGCAGAGGCTAACTGGTCTGAAGCACTGGCAATTTGTTGAATGGTATTTTTCAGACCGGTCTGCATGTCGGACAGTGCGTCCAGCAGTTGTCCGGCCTCATCGCCACGATCAGAAACAATCGGTTGGGTCAGGTCGCCACCGGCAATGCGCTGAGCACTTGCTACCGCGACCGCCAACGGCCGGGTAATCATGCGGGTGATCAACAGCCCCAACATGATTGCCACCAGAAAGGCGATGACTACGCCGATTTCAAGCATCATCACCGAAGAATTCCGCAGATCGGCAGCAGCCGCAGCACCCTCTTTGATCTGACGGTTGTTGGAATCAATCATAATGCGCAAATAGCTGCGCACCTTGGTAAAGCCTTCCGAAGACAGTGTGTTCAGTCGGGTGCGGGCAGCGTCGTAATCACCGGCCTTGATCAGATCGACAACCTGCTGGGCTCCGGCAACGTAGCCGGGCATCATCAGCTCAAACTGGTCACCGGCGGCACGCTCGTCATCTTCCAGCGGCGTGGCACGGTAAATCGCGAATACCCTCTGTGCGCGAGCCAGATCTTCGCTCAACGCCTGTCGAACACGTTCCTTGTCGGCTTCAGGAACACCGCCATCCTGCGCATCCAGCAAACGGTACAGTCCACGGTTGTGAGCGGTGAGGCTGGTCAGCGTTTCATTAGTGTTGCTGACAGAAACAAGGTTGTTGGAAAAGGTAAGCTCAAGCGCGTTGCCCAAGCGGGTAACCCCGACCATGCCCAGGCCGCCAACGGCCAGTGTGATCAGTGCACAAACAATGAATGCTGAAAGAAGCTTGGTCGAAAACTTGGACTGACGCAGGAAATTCATGGGGCTTACCTGTTGCTGAATGAGGGACGACATCCGTGCTTGAGAGTGACCAAATAGTCGCGATGTCATAATGACTTCACTCCATTTGGATCGTTCCAACGCACTCCCCACTTTTTTGATAGATAGCGCTTGTGCAACTACTTCCGTCTATCAATACAGGTCTGCCTGCGCGACACCCTGGCTGTCAGTGCAGCCTTGACGCTTGCGCAACACCTTCCGGCACGCCAGGGTTTTCAAGACGCTGCTCGGCGAACGCCCTGGCATCCCGGGTCATACGGTCGAGATGACGGTCACGCTGCTTCTCTGCATCGACCATCGCTCTCTTGCCGTGCTGTTTGAGCAGGTACGCATGAATCTGACGCACTTCCTCCGAGCTGTAGATCGGAGCGATGTCCATGACCGCAAGCAGGCCATCCGTTCCGTGATCCAACGTGTTCATGATGACCTGCGGGCCGCGTGCGCCCAGGACCTGGAAGCCCAGCGCTTCGAAATACGCCACTTTGCCCACCACGCAATACAGTTCTGCGTGCGGGTAGCGGCCGACCATCTTATTCAGCATCGAGCGTGCAATGCCCTGGCGACGATGGCTTTCGCGCACCGCCATATAGGCCACGGCACAAGCCTGTGGATCATCCTGCACAGGCAGGTACAGTAAAAACCCCAATACGGTTTCCGGGTCCTCATCGTCCAGCGCGACGATCAGCTCGACCGTCAGGTTTTGCGAGCCGTCCATGGCGTTCAGGTAGAGATGCACCTCATACCCCACGCCATACTGATACAAGTTGTACAGCGGATTGCTCGGCGCAATGGCTACCATGCTGATGTCGGTCACGTAGTCCACGACCATCTGCTGGATCTGGCTACGGATGAACTCCGGTGGCGGGGTTTGTAGCAACATGATGGTGGGCATGAGACGAGGGGCTCCATTGAACGGGGTGTGGCTGCACAAGGTGTGGCCACATGATAGCGCGTCAACGCTTTCAAAACCGATAATGTCACTTTGCCGCGGGATAACTTAGTTGTAACTTATACGACGACCTCAGAAGACAATATCAAAAAGCCAGCAATCTTGAATGTCACATTATTTAGTTGCACGATCGTTCCACACCGGGACGCCAGCACTTTATTATTGACGAACCCTAAAAATGATAATGATTACTATTAACTCTAGACGGCGTGATTAAACGTGCCTTTGATTAATACCAACATTTAATAAAAATTCCTTTATTTTCATGGTTATGCATAACTAAAACCATGATTTTTTATACGTTCACCTGTAGCCCGCCTTCCTCATATCCAAGGAAATTATTCAACTAATTGTGAAAGTTTTTACTCGGTTCCTCTCCCCTCTCAGTATTTATCTTAATCACCCCGATATATTTTTATAATCACCGCCCTGCCCTCACGCGCCTAAGATAAACCGGCCTACTAAAAATATGAGGGATTCAAAATGCCGTTATTAAACTGGTCCAGACACATGGTGTGTTTGACTGCAGTCGGTCTCGTTACGGTTCCGACCGCCTATGCAGCAGACACCCTGACCCGCGACAATGGTGCCGTCGTCGGCGACAATCAGAACTCTCAGACTGCAGGCGCCCAAGGGCCTGTCCTGCTGCAAGATGTGCAGCTGTTGCAAAAGCTGCAGCGCTTTGATCGCGAGCGTATTCCGGAGCGCGTGGTCCACGCTCGCGGCACGGGTGTCAAAGGTGAGTTCACCGCATCGGCCGATATCAGCGATCTGAGCAAGGCCACGGTGTTCAAATCGGGCGAAAAAACCCCGGTCTTCGTGCGCTTTTCCTCCGTTGTCCATGGCAACCACTCGCCTGAAGCCCTGCGCGACCCACACGGCTTCGCCACCAAGTTCTACACGGCAGACGGTAACTGGGACCTGGTAGGCAACAACTTTCCAACCTTCTTCATCCGTGACGCCATCAAGTTCCCGGACATGGTCCACGCCTTCAAGCCTGACCCGCGTACCAACCTGGACAACGATTCGCGTCGCTTTGACTTCTTCTCGCATGTTCCAGAAGCCACACGTACGCTGACACTGCTGTATTCAAATGAGGGTACACCTGCAGGCTATCGCTTCATGGACGGCAACGGCGTACACGCCTACAAACTGGTGAATGCCAAAGGCGAAGTGCACTACGTCAAGTTCCACTGGAAGACCCTGCAAGGCATCAAGAACCTTGATCCGAAAGAAGTCGCTCAGGTCCAGTCCAAGGACTACAGCCATCTGACCAACGATCTGGTCGGTGCCATCAAAAAAGGCGACTTCCCGAAATGGGACTTGTACGTTCAGGTCCTGAAGCCTGAAGAGCTGTCGAAATTCGACTTCGACCCTCTGGACGCCACCAAGATCTGGCCTGATGTCCCTGAGAAGAAAATCGGTCAGATGGTCTTGAACAAGAACGTCGACAACTTCTTCCAGGAAACCGAACAGGTCGCCATGGCCCCGGCTAACCTGGTTCCTGGTATCGAGCCTTCCGAGGACCGTCTGCTGCAAGGCCGTGTGTTCTCCTACGCCGACACCCAGATGTATCGCCTGGGCGCGAATGGTCTGAGCCTGCCGGTCAACCAGCCCAAGGTTGCGGTGAACAATGGTAATCAGGACGGTGCTCTGAATACCGGTCACACCACCAGCGGCGTCAACTATGAGCCGAGCCGTCTGGAGCCACGTCCAGCCGACGAAAAAGCGCGCTACAGCGAACTGCCGATCAGCGGCACCACCCAGCAGGCGAAGATCACGCGTGAGCAGAACTTCAAGCAGGCGGGTGATCTGTATCGCTCCTACAGCCCTAAAGAGAAGACCGACCTGGTACAGAGTTTTGGCGAGTCGCTGGCTGACACCGACACCGAAAGCAAGAACATTATGCTGTCGTTCCTGTACAAGGCAGATCCGGACTACGGCACTCGGGTAACCGAAGTCGCCAAGGGCGATCTGAGCAAGGTCAAGTCGCTGGCTGCAAGCCTCAAAGACTGATGATCTGATGTCCCGCTCCGGCGTTTACGACGCCGGGGCGGTTCCAGCCAGGAGAACGCCTGTGAAAAATCTGATCTATGCCTTGCTGCTGTTTGCTGCAGCCGCAAACGCAACCCCACCCGCCCCTGTACCCGCTTCCGAACTGACCGCTGAACAGACCGCCAGCCAGTTGCGCACGCTGTTTTTCGACGCGTCCCGTGAAGGCAACAACCCGATGCTGGACACCTTCATCGAAGCCCATTACGACCTCAACGTGCGTGACGAACAGGGCTATACCGGCCTTATTCTGGCCGCCTATCACGGCCATGAAGATTCGGTGGAACGCCTGATCAATGCCGGTGCTGACCCTTGCGCCAAGGACAATCGCGGCAACACTGCACTGATGGGCGCAATTTTCAAGGGTGAATTGAGCATCGCCAAGCGCCTGGTTCAGGCCGATTGCGGCCCAAACCTGACCAACAATGCCGGGCAGACGGCGGCCATGTACGCGGCGCTGTTCAAACGCACTGAAGTGCTCAAGGCGTTGACCGACCAAGGTGCCGACCTGACCATCCGTGACAGCATGGGCAACGACGTGCAGGGCTTGTCGAAAGGCGAATTCCAGACACTGCCTGCCCGCTGACGTTTTTTGGACTCAATCCTTGCGTTCGATCATTTCGTAGATCCGGCTGGCGAACGCGTCCATGGTGAACGGCTTGGTGAGCACCCACATCCCCGGATCCAGATGGCCGTTACCAATGATGGCGTTCTCAGCATAACCGGTGATGAACAGCACTTTAAGGTCTGGTCGAATGATGCGCGCAGCATCCGCCAGTTGCCGACCGTTCATGCCGCCAGGCAACCCGACGTCGGTTACCAGCAGGTCGATACGCATATCGGACTCCAGCATCTTCAGCGCAGACGCGCCCTCGCCCGCCTCGATCGGGATATACCCCTGATCCTCCAGTACTTCGGCCACCAGCATGCGGATGGTCGGCTCATCGTCGACAATCATCACCGTACGCTCGGTCTGCGCAGGCGCCGATTCGCAAGTCTCGACAGCCTCGACCTCTTCCGGAGCCCCAAGGTAATGACGCGGCAGGTACAGGCACATGGTCGTGCCCTGCTCAGGTTCAGAGTAGATACGCACCTGCCCACCGGACTGGCGCACAAAACCGTACACCATCGACAATCCCAGACCCGTGCCCTGCCCGAGTGGCTTGGTGGTGAAAAACGGGTCGAACGCGCGGTTGATAACCTCAGGCGACATGCCGGTACCGGTGTCACTGACACACAGCGACAGGTATTGCCCCGGTGTCAGGTCCCGGCTCTGGGAGCCGCGCTCGTCAATCCACCGGTTAGCGGTTTCGATGGTGATTCGCCCGCCTCGCGGCATGGCATCCCTGGCATTGATACACAGGTTCAACAGCGCATTTTCCAGTTGCGGGGCGTCAATGAACGTCGACCATAACCCGGCTGAGGTCACGACTTCCAGCGTGATGTGAGGTCCGACCGTACGTCGAATCAGCTCTTCCATCCCGATCACCAGCCGGTTGATGTCGACCGGCTTGGGGTCAAGCGTTTGTCGACGTGAAAACGCCAGCAGCCGGTGAGTCAGCGACGCTGCACGCTTGGATGCATCCTGCGCAGCCCCTATGTAGCGATCTATTTCAGTGAAACGGCCCTGGCTCATGCGCGTCTTGAGCAGTTCCAGCGAGCCGGTGATACCGGTCAGCAGGTTGTTGAAGTCGTGGGCGATACCGCCAGTCAACTGACCAACCGCTTCCATCTTCTGCGACTGGCGCAAGGCATCCTCAGCCTGAGCCAGGCGTTCCTGCTCTCGCAACCGTTCGCTGACATCGTAGGCAAACAGATACGCGCCAATGGCCTGGCCTTGTGCATCGCGAAGCGTGCTGTAACGCATTTCGAAGTGGCTGGCCGGATCCTTCGAATCGCTGAAGCTGACGCTTTCGGCAAACTCCTCGCCTGCCAACGCCCGCGTCCAGCGCTGCTTAAGGCCCGCTTTGCTCTGCGGACAGTCGTCCAGCAGGTCGAGCATATTGTCGCCTACCTGAGGACGGACGCCAAAAAGACGCTCGAACTCGCGTAGCGCTGAGCCATTGATGGCCATCCAGCGGTAATTGGCGTCGATGACATGGATGAATGCATTGGTGCCATTGACGACATCGGCGAGCACATTGCGCTCGGCGACGGCCTCGACAATACGAGCCTCCAGCGTTTCATTCATCTGCTGTAACGCCAGCTCTGCGCGCTTGCGTTCGGTGATGTCTTGAAACAACACCGCTACCTGCTTGCGGCTGGCCGGCTCGATGCGGAACGCGGTCAGTGCCAGGTAGCGTCCGGTCGCCACCAGCTCGCGCTCGAAGCGGACCGGCTCACCGGTGCGCAATACCTTGCCGTAGAACTCGACCCAGCCATCCGCCTCTTCGCGAACCATCTCGCGCAGCTTCTTGCCCACCACATTGGGAATACCCGCGTGATACTCGTAAGCCGGGTTGGCTTCAATATGAATGTAATCACTCATCGGGCCATGCGGGCCGTCAAAGAACTCGATGATGCAAAAGCCTTCATCCATCGCGTTGAACAGAAAACGATAACGCTCCTGAGAGTGCGCCAGGGCGTTTTCGGCCTCCTGACCACTGACGCTCAGGCGATCTTTAAGCGAGGCGTTTTCCTGCTCCAGAGCCGATAATCGGCTATGGAGATGTTGTAGATCTGTCGGGGTCACGGCGGAGGCACCTGCGGTGTGGGTTGCGCCGCGTTCCCTTCAGGCAGGGCGGCACGAGCACGCTACGAGAAAAAACGCTCGGTTGCAAAAATAATGGCATTTTGCACTCGAAAATCGATGATTTTCGAAAAGTCAGAGCGGTATGTGCTTCTTGATACAGACAGAGCGAGCCCGGGCGGGCAGCCCTCCAACAGCCACAACGTCAGCTCATTCCGATCCTGCTGTTCGCAGACGCAACCATTCATCCACGACCTGGCCCATGTTTTTGGGCTCGCCATTAGTGATCCACGCCATGAATGGTCGGTCGAACCTGAACGACGGCCCGCATTGTCCGGTCATGAAGCGCCTCACGTTCTGCGTATTTCGGTAGCGGTCGTCCACCGGGGTATCACGTGTAACAGGATCGGAGTGCCAGTCGAATGTCATGCGTTACCCTACCCGACAGTGTTGAAAGTCTGTGCTTTATAGCTGGAAATCAGCAAGCCCCGCGACTGCTGACTGCCGGTTATGAGAGCCGATCCGCTTACTCTCCGGCAAACGGCACCAACGACTCCAGCAGCCATGCACCTGCTGGCCCCAGGCTGCGCTGGAATGACCAGATGACATCGACCGCCGAGCGACGCGGCCAGCCAGATACTTTCAGCTCTTTGAGCAGCCCGCCCGAATAGCGCGACACCAGCCAGCGCGGCAACGCCGACCAGCCAAAACCGAAGGCAGCCATGTCCATCAACAGCAGGTAATTGGGCGCTGACCAATGACGATGGCCGCTGGTGGGCAGGTCGTCGGTGGGGATGCTGTGCTCGACCAGCGTGTTGAGGCGCAATGCGCGGTAACCCGCCAGTTGCTGATAATCGACCCGTTCCAGCGCGGCAAGCGGATGTTTATGCGAGACGAACAGACCGAAATCGGCACTTTCGTCGATGGTCGCGTGACCGATCTCCGGTGGGTAGCTGGCTTGCGCCGACAGCAGCCCCAATGATGCCCTGCCCGACTGCACCAGGCTGATGGCATCACCGTGCTCGGCGAACACGCATTCCATCTCCAGCTCTGGAAAGCGCTGATCCAGCTCGGTCATCAGCCGTTCGAAATCAGCGAACTGGTTGGCGTCCGACAGCACCAGCGTCAGCCTTGGCTCGACGCCCGCCGCAAGCCTTGCAGCAGCCCGGCGCAGTCGGTCCGAGGCGCACAACAGATCATCGACACGGCCAAGCATGACCCGCCCGGCTTCGGTCAAAACCGGCTGCCTGGAAGAGCGATCGAACAGCTCCAGCCCAAAATCGATTTCCAGGCGCGCAATTGCTTCACTGATCGTCGACTGACTCTTGCCCAGACGGCGTGCAGCTGCACTGAACGAACCCAGCGCGGCAATCTGGGCGCCATGACAGTGATGATCTCCACCATCGCCATGCTCTGGAACATGCTCTACAACGCCCTGTTCGACAGACTGCGCAACAGGTACGGGTTTGCCATGAGCCTGACCACTCGCGTGCTGCACGCAACAGGTTTCGAAGCCGGACTGATTCTGGCCGTCGTGCCACTGGCCGCATGGTGGCTGACGATCAGCCTGATGGAAGCATTCTGGCTGGATATCGGTCTGCTGCTGATGTTTCTGCCTTACACCATGCTGTTCAATTGGGCCTACGACGCACTGCGTGAACGTGTAGTGCAGCGGCGTATGGCCAGGTGTGAGGTGCCTTGAGAGGAGAGGTCTGCGCGGGCGCTCAGGCATCAGCTATATAGATGCACCGCATCAGTTCTTCTCACTGGATTATCAAATCAGCCCCGTTGCACACTGTCGCCCAATGACCACGGCAAGGACACCCTTCAATGACAACTGAAATACTCAAACTGGCGGCATTCAGCGATGGCGATCGCGGTGGAAACCCGGCAGGCGTCTGGATTGGCGATGCGCTGCCCGATGACCTCGTCATGCAGCAGCTTGCCGCCGAGGTCGGCTTTTCCGAAACCGTGTTTGCCGCTCCTGTGGAAGGTTGCTGGCGTGTACGTTATTTCTCGCCGCTGGCAGAGGTCCCGTTCTGCGGACACGCGACCATCGCTTTGGGCGCAGCGCTGGCGGCACGGCAAGGCGACGGCGTGTTCAACCTGACGCTCAATCAGGCGCAGATCACTGTCGAGGGTCATGCGCAAGGCTCCCTGACTTCGGCAGCACTGCAATCGCCACCGACCTTCAGCAAGCCGATCAGCGCGCAGTTGCTGGAAGAGGCCCTGGCGCTATTCGGCTATACGCACAACGATCTGGATGATCGCATCAAGCCAGCGCATATCAACGGCGGTGCCGGGCACCTTGTGCTCGCGCTGAACAGCCGGGCACAGCTCAAGGCTATGCACTATGACCAGCAGGCCGGTCGAGAGCTGATGGTACGCGAAGGCTGGGCGACTATTTTGCTGGTATGGGCCGAAACCGAACAGCTGTTCCACACTCGCAACCCGTTTGCCTTCGGCGGCGTTTATGAAGACCCGGCTACCGGTGCGGCCACGGCGGCCCTGGGTGGTTATCTGCGCGATATAGGCTGGCCGCACGGTGGCCTGATAGACATTATTCAGGCCGAGGACATGGGCAGCCCATCACGTCTGCGCGCGGAAATCCCCGAGCAGCCCGGGAGTTCGATCCGGGTGTCGGGGATGGCGCGCACGTTGTAGTCAGAATCAGGTCCTGAGCTTGCTGCCGCCGATAGCCACGCCCAAGAGCATCACGGCAACGATCATGAACGCCAGCTCAAGGCTGCTGACATGGGCGATGAAACCGATTGCCGCAGGACCGATCAGAATCCCGGCGTAACCAACCGTGGTGATCGCCGGAATCGCCACGCTTTCCGGCATGGTCTTCTGCCGACCGACTGCGCTGTAGCAGACCGGTACGATGTTCGAGCAACCCGCGCCTACCAATGCATACCCCAGCAGCGCCGCCTGCCAGACCGGGATCAATGTCGCGACGGCCAGCCCCGCTGCGGCACACAGCCCGCCAAGAATGATCACTCGATTGGAGCCCACCCGTTTTACCACCGCATCGCCAAACAACCGCCCCAGGGTCATGGTCGCGGCGAATACCGCATAGCCCAGTCCGGCATACGACGCTTCGACACCACGCAACGAGGTCAGGAATACCGCGCTCCAGTCAAGCATTGCGCCTTCGGCCAGAAATACGGTGAAGCACAGCAGGCCGATGAACAGCACCACGCCACGCGGGATGGCAAAGGCTGGCCCATCGGCCGGACTGCCGTAAGGCAACAGATTCGGCGCCGCTTTGGCCAGCGCAACCAACGTCAGAAATACCACGATCAGCATCGCCGTGAACGGCGAGATGCCCGGACTGAGCAAGCCGGCGACACCCGCGGCACCGACAATCCCACCGAGGCTGAACAGGCCGTGGAATCCCGACATCATGGTCTTGCCGCTGGCACGCTCGACAATCACCGCCTGAACGTTGGCCGTGCAATCCACACCCCCCATGCTCGCGCCAAACAGGAACAGCGTCGCTATGAGTAGCGGCAGACTGGATATCGTCGCCAATAGCGGTAGACACAGACAGATCAACACCGTCGAGCAGACCAGCAACCGCCGACAGCCAAACCGCGCTGCCAGCGCACCGGCCAACGGCATCGAGAGAATCGAGCCTACGCCGAGGCACAGCAACAAAAGCCCGAGCGTGCCCTCATCAAGGCCCATCCGCTGTTTGACGTAAGGCACCAGCGGCGCCCAAGAGGCGACACTGAAACCGGCAATGAAAAACGCGATACGCGTCGAAGACTGCTCCGCCCGAGCCTTGGCATCCTGGGCTGCGGTGCTGAAAGAGGTCATGCATGCTCCTTGTAATTTGCCGAGTACGGTCACACCGGCCAGCGCGACAGCCTAACAAAGCTGATCGATTAGCCAAAACCTCTGATGCACTTGCATGGGGCTCGTTCCATCGTCGTGCAAGGGCCGTCCGATTTGCAGCTTTTTGCACCTCAGGCCAGTAGACTGACGACCACGCGCACCAGACAGGTGCGCAATCTGTCCAATCAGCTGTCGCGGAGGCCGTCGTGTACAAAGGTGTAGTGCTGTCGATCCTGGCGTCAACGCTGTTCGGAGTCATGTATTTCTATACGTCACTGATGACCCCGCTCGACGGTGAAGAGATCTTCGGCTGGCGCATGCTGCTCACCGTGCCATGCGCGACGCTGTTCATGCTGGTCAGCGGAGACTGGCGGCGAGTCCGCGAAGTGACTGTCCGGCTCAGGCGGCAACCGTTGCTGATCTTCGCGCTGCTGCTGTCTTCGGTGCTGCTCGGCGCGCAGTTGCTGATCTTCATGTGGGCACCGCTGCACGGGCGCAGTCTGGAGGTATCGCTGGGTTATTTCCTGCTGCCGCTGAGCATGATTCTCACCGGCCGCATCGTGTACGGCGAGCACCTTTCGTATCTGCAAAAGGTCGCGGCGGTATTTGCCATGATCGGTGTTGGCCATGAGCTATGGCGGCTGGGCAGCTTTTCCTGGGAGACGCTATTGGTCGCGGGCGGTTATCCGCTGTACTTCGTGCTGCGACGCAAGCTCAAGACAGACCACCTCGGCGGGCTCTGGTTCGACATGCTGCTGATGCTACCCATTGGCCTGTGGTTTATCGCCAACGGTCATCCACAAGCCATCCAGCGTACCTGCTGATTCCCGTGCTCGGGGTCATCAGTGCCTCGGCACTGGTCAGTTACATCGTTGCCAGCCGTTTGCTGCCGTTCAGCCTGTTTGGCTTGCTCAGTTATGTCGAGCCGGTGCTGCTGGTCGGCGTCGCCCTGTTGCTGGGCGAGAGCATCGGCCGCGATGAATGGCTGACTTACCTGCCGATCTGGCTGGCCGTCGTGGTGCTGATGATCGAAGGTGCCAAACACGTGCTGACCCAGCGCCGTCGGGATGCAGCCTGAAGCTCAGGTCTCGGTGAAACGCTCCAGTTGCATTTCCTGAAGCCGACTCAGGGTGCGCCGAAAGGCAAACGACAGATAACCCTGGGTGTACAGTTCGTCCATCGGCACAGGCGCTTCGACATACAGCGGAATGCGCCGGTCGTAACATTCGTCCACCAGCGCAATGAAACGTCGCACGCCGTCGTCGTTGGGCGATAACTGCGGCAGCTCGCGGTCGCCTGCCGTCACCTGCTCCACGCCATCCTCGGTGCCACGGGCAATCTTCGCCTCGCGCTGGGCGGCACTGAGGGGCGGCACTTCGCTGAGCAGAATCACCGAGAAACGATCACATAACGCGATAAAATCCATCGCCGCCAGCGGTTGTTCACACAGGTCGCGATAGCGGCACCACACTGCCGTATCGGAATGCTGAACCACATTGATGCTGCGATAGCCGAGCATGACCTGCGAGTCGTGAACCGGCTGGCCAGCGCTCAGCGCTTCGAATATCCCCTTCAATGCACTTGGCTGACCGGCCTGTGCAACCCAGTAACGCTGGTGCAACTGTCCGGGGTGCAGGCGATGATCCTCGCCGCCGTCGACCGCCACCACATTCATGTATTTCAGGATCGCGGCGACCGCTGGCAGGAAGCGCTCACGATTATGGCCGTGGCTGTACAACTTTTCCGGTGGCTGATTGGACGTACAGACCAGCACTACGCCCTCTTCAAACATCACTTGCAGCAGCCCACCGAGAATCACTGCGTCGCCGATGTCAGTCACGAACAACTCATCGAAACACATCACCCGCACTTCCCGCGCCAGCTCTTTGGCGACCACGGTCAGCGGCTGAGGCGTGCCCATCAGCTCGAACATGCGCTTGTGCACCCAGCGCATGAAGTGATGAAAATGCTGACGCCGGGCCGGCACGCTCAGGCTTTCGAAAAAGCGGTCCATCAACCAGGTCTTGCCGCGCCCGACCGGCCCCCACAAATAGACGCCCTGTGCCCGACCCCGCGCATCGGCCAGGGCCTCATAGCACGCCTGCAACTGTCGGGCAGCCTGCAACTGCGCCTGATCAGGCTGAAAACCACGCTGGACGGCACGTTCGTAGGCTTGCAGCGGGGAAACGGCATCCATCAGGCACACACCTTCGGTATCAGAGAAAAGACATACGGTCTAAAAACGGCTCATGCGTGCTGCACGCCGGCGCGCTTGAGCAGCCGCTTGCAGCGCTCGGACAGATGCACCACTCGCAAATGCTTGCCCGCTTTGACATAGCGCTCGCGCAAGGTCTTGAGCGCAGCAATGGCCGAGTAATCGACGAAACTCAGGTGGCGGCAATCCAGTGTCACCTGCGCCGGGTCCTCGGCCGGGTTGAACTGGTCGAGAAACGGCGTGGTCGAGGCGAAGAACAGCGTGCCGTGCAGGTGGTAGACCTTGCTGCCGTCGGCTTCGACATGGCTGTCGGCGTACAGCTCACGAGCCTGCTGCCAAGCGAAGTTGATCGCCGCGATAATGATCCCGAACAGCACCGCAGTGGCCAGATCGGTGAGCACCGTGACCACGGTCACAGCAATGATCGCCAGTACGTCATTGACCGGCACCTTGCGCAGCACACGCAACGATGCCCAGGCGAAAGTCTGCTGGGCAACCACAAACATCACCCCGACCAGCGCCGCCAATGGAATGCGCTCGATCAGCGGCGACAGAAACAGCACGAACATCAGTATCATCAAACCCGCCACCACGCCCGACACACGACCGCGGCCGCCGGAACTGAGGTTGATCACCGTCTGGCCGATCATCGCGCAACCGCCCATGCCGCCGAAGGCACCGGAGACCACGTTGGCAGCGCCCAGCGCTACGCACTCACGATCCGGATAGCCACGGGTTTCGGTGATCTCGTCGGTCAGGTTCAGGGTCAGCAGGGTTTCCAACAGGCCTACCAGCGCCATCAGGATGGCGTATGGGGCGATGATGCGCAGAGTGTCCAGGTTCCACGGAATGTCCGGCATGGCGAATACCGGCAGGCCACCGGCAATGTGCGCCATGTCGCCCAGGGTGCGGGTCGGCAGGCCGAGCAGGTAGACCGCCAGCCCGACGCTGAGGATCGCCACCAGCGCTGGCGGCGCAATGCGGGTCAGGCGTGGCAACAGATAGACAATAGCCATGGTCAACGCCACCAGACCGAGCATCACGTACAGCGGCGTACCGCTGAGCCATGACTCACCCACCTTGAAGTGCTCCAATTGCGCCATCGCGATGACAATCGCCAGGCCGTTGACGAAGCCCAGCATCACCGGATAAGGCACCAGCCGCACCAGTTTGCCGAGCCGCAGCAGCCCGAACAGGATCATGATCAAACCGCCCAGCAATACAGTCGCCAGCAAATATTGCACGCCGTGCTGCACCACCAGCGCGACGATCACCACCGCCATCGAACCGGCCGCGCCGGAAACCATGCCCGGACGCCCCCCGAACAGTGCTGTCAGCGTACAAATGATGAACGCCCCGTAGAGCCCCATCAGCGGGTTGAGATGGGCCACCAGTGCAAAGGCAATGCACTCGGGCACCAAGGCAAAAGATGTCGTGAGCCCGGCCAGGACTTCGGCGCGTATACGGATTGATTTCATGGGTTACCTGAACCGCGCCCCATGGAGGAAGCGCAAAAAAGGAGGCATATTACGCAAACCCGCCGCCACCGACCACCGCAGCAAGGCTTCAAAACAGCGTTCTTCGATGATCGGCGGCGACCCAAAACAACAAGGAATAATGTGATGCCATGGAATAAGACACTGTTATGCGCGGCGCTTGTGCTGAACGCTTCCCTTGCCTGCGCTCAAGACCCGGCACCTGACCTTGATGCCGTTGTGCAGCAAGCGGCGCAGCAGGTGATGCAGGAAAACAACATTGCAGGCATGTCCATCGCCATCACCCGCAACGGTACACAACAGTTCTATAACTACGGCGTCGCCTCAAAAACAACCGGCCAGCCGGTGTCCAGCGATACGTTGTTCGAACTGGGCTCGATCAGCAAAACCTTCACTGCCACACTGGCCACCTGGGCGCAGGCCAATGGGCAGTTGTCGCTGACCGACAGCATCGACACCTACCTGCCGCAATTGAATGACACACGCCTGGGCAAAATACCGGTCTTTCACCTCGGCACCCACACAGCAGGCGGTTTCCCCCTTCAAGTGCCCGACAAGGTGCAGAACACTCGCCAATTGATGGACTATTTCAAGGCCTGGCAGCCCGATTACCTGCCCGGCACCCACCGCACTTATGCCAACCCCAGTGTGGGCCTGCTCGGCATGGTTGCGGCGCGCAGCATGAAGCTGCCGTACGAAAAAGCCCTCCAGCAGCGCCTGTTTCCGGCGCTGAACCTGAGCAACACCTACGTGAACGTGCCCGACGAAAAGCAGAAGCTTTATGCGCAGGGCTACAACAAACTCGACGAACCGGTCAGGGTTAACCCAGGTCCTCTGGCGAGTGAAGCCTACGGCGTGAAATCGAGTGCGCGGGACATGATCCGTTTTGTCGAGGAAAACCTTGGGCCTGGTCAGTACGACGCGCCGCTGCAACGCGCGCTCAGTGACACACGGATCAGCTATTTCAAAATCGGCGGCATGACTCAGGACCTGATCTGGGAGCAGTATCCGATGCCGGTTGGCTTGGGGCAGCTGCTTGAAGGCAACGCCAGTGCCATGCTGAACACGCTCAAAACCGAAGTGATCGAGCCGCCGCAGGCAGAGCAATCTGCGGTCTGGGTCAACAAGACCGGATCAACCAACGGTTTCGGTGGCTATGTCGCGTTCATACCGGAAAAACAGCTCGGCATCGTGATTCTGGCCAACAAGAACTATCCGAATGAAGAACGGGTAAGGCTGGCCTACCGGATTCTCGGCGAGTCAGGCTGCTGTTCAAAGCCCTGAAAAAAGCCCTGCTCCCTCGGCAGCTTCGATTTCAAGCAGCTTGCGCTTGCGCTCGACACCCCAGCGATAACCGGATAATGACCCGTCGCTGCGCACGACCCGATGACAGGGAATGGCAACTGCCAGCGTGTTGGCGCCGCACGCATTCGCCACTGCGCGAACTGCGCTGGGCATACCGATACGCGTGGCGATATCGGTATAGGTTGCGGTCGATCCGGCAGGTATATCCCTGAGCGCCTGCCATACCCGCTCCTGAAAAACCGTGCCGCGGATGTCCAGCGGCAGCGCGAGTCCGGTCGCAGGCGACTCGACAAAGCCCACGACCCTGGCGACAAGTTGTTCAAACTCTTCATCCCCGCCGATCAGGTTGGCATTGGGGTACTGATCCTGAAACTTTTCGACCAGCACATTGGGGTCGTCTCCGAGTGAAATGGCGCAGATACCCTTGGGGCTTCTGGCCACCAGAATCGAGCCCAGCGAGCTTTCACCCAGTGCAAACCTGATGTCGACATTGGCCCCGCCTGCCCGGTACTCAGAAGGTTTCATGCCCAGCATTTTTTGCGAAGCCTCATAGAATCGGCTGTTGGAGTTGAAACCTGCTTCATACAGCGCACTGGTGATGGTCACATCGTGGGAAAGCTGGACTTTCACTCGCGAGCGCAAGGACGCGACGCTGTAGGCTTTGGGCGTCAACCCGGTGAGTTTCTTGAAAGTGCGATGAAAATGAAAACTGCTCATCCCGACCTTTTCTGCAAGCGCAGCGAGATTGGGCATCGAGTCGCAGGCGTCTATCAGCCTGCAGGCTTCGGAAACGGCCGAAGCATGCTTGAGGTCCACGCTTTGCTGATCACTGCCACTGCGCCGCGACAGGCGAAACCCGGCAGCTTCAGCCTCGCTCGCCGAAGAAAAGAACACGACGTTTTCCGGCCTTGGAAGTTTGCTAGGGCTGCCGGGCTTGCAATAGATACCGGTTGTCAGCACACCGTAGACGAAGTCAGCGCCCGCGCCTGAACGACGATTGAGCAGGATCTCCCAGCGCGGGTCCTCTTCGGTTCGTGGCGCACGCGTTTTCAACGTGCCTTTCATGTTTTCCATGCTGATGGCCTGTCTTGGGTTTCGATGAGCCTATCCCTGTCGCAACACACAGGCACTCCGAGTCTTGCTCTCAAATTCGAGATAAATCGATGTCGCTGAAGTTGGCCGGTACTCGCCACAAATACCAGGCGGCAATCGTCCTGTAAGGGCCGAACCGTTCGCCAATTCTGGCCATTTCCCTATGACCCGGTTTGAGTTCGAGAGCATACAGCCGTCGATAGCCTTCGCACACGCCATAGTCGCTGGCGGGCATTACGTCCATCTGGCCCAGACCGTAAATGAGCATCATCTCAACCGTCCAGCGACCTACGCCCGGCAACTGGATGAGGCGTTCGACAAGCGCTTCATTGCTCATGGCCAATGCAGCGCTGACATCGGGGAAAAGACCATCGACCCGTGCTGCGGCAATGGCTTTGATCGCTCGACATTTGGACGCCGAGAAACCGCAGGAGCGCAGTGTTTGCTCATCCAGATCGATCAATGCCTGCGCGGCCGGAAAGGTTGCGTCTGGAAACAGGGCGCGCAGCCTCATCACCATAGCGTCACCCGCTTTGGCATGCAGTTGCTGATAGGCGACGGCCTTGATCAGCGCCTGAAATGGATCCTGCGCGGCAGTGACCGGGTGCAGGCAGGGGCCGACGTGATTGATCAGTAATTCCCATCGCCTGTCGATGGCTTTGAGCATTTCGACCGCCTCTGCATGTGCAGCAGCGTTCGCGTCACGTGGCGATACGCACTCGCTACCAGGTGCGTCTGATTCTGATGACATCGTGTTTTCCCAAATTGAAATAGGCAGGTCAGACCACACAGTGGGCCGCCCCGGTATTTATTACGCTCAAGCCAGCCCAGCTGAACCTGACCTGAACAACCTGCCAAAACCGGGATGCAGATAAAAAACAACTACCCGCAGTCAAGAATGAGTATCATTATGTTACGCAGTGTTTCCGGCTTATAGCTCGCTGAAGCACGTTCAGCCTACAGTTTTGACCCGGTGAGATATGCTCGTTCCGTTTTTGATCATGCTGCGCGAAGGCATCGAAGCCGCGCTGATTGTTGGCATTATCGCCAGTTACCTGAAGCAGACCGGCCGCGGCGAGTGGATGCCTGCGGTGTGGATCGGCGTGTTCCTCGCTGCCGCGCTGTCGCTGTTCGTCGGTGGCGGGCTTGAGTTGATGAGCGCCGAGTTCCCGCAGAAGCAACAGGAGTTGTTCGAAGGCATTGTCGGCCTGATCGCCGTGGGCATTTTAAGCTCGATGGTGTTCTGGATGCGCAAGGTCGCCCGCTCGATCAAGCACGCGCTGCATGAGTCTCTGGACGCTGCCCTCACCGGTTCGAAAAACCAGACCTACGCGTTGATCGCCATGGTGTTTTTCGCCGTGGCCCGCGAAGGGCTGGAGACCGTATTCTTTCTGCTCGCAGTATTCCAGCAGAGTGAAGGCTCGGGCGCGCCGCTGGGTGCCCTGCTCGGGCTGTTGCTGGCCGTGGGCTTCGGCGTGGCCATTTACAGCGGCAGCATGCGTCTGAACCTGAGCCTGTTTTTCCGCTGGACCGGGCTGTTTATTCTGGTGGTGGCCGCGGGCATTCTCGCTAATTCCGTTCAGGCGCTGCATGAAGCCGGAGTCTGGAATCATCTGCAGGAAGTGGTTTTCGACATCAGCGCACTGTTGCCGATGGACGGGCCTGCCGGCTCGGTACTGGCTGGCATGTTCGGTTACCAGGACGCTCCGACCGTCAGCACCTTGAGCGTCTACCTGATTTACCTGATCGGGGCGCTGCTGCTGTTCTTCATGCCGCACACCCCGGCGTCCGGCAAGACCCTACAGCCGAAAACATCTTCTGTGACGAACGAATAAGGGCACCCATGTCTATCCGTACCCTAGGGCCTTCCGAGAACGCCCGGCCGCCCCGTGTCCTGCAATTGGCTGTCGCCGGTTCGGTGATCCTGATGATTGCCGCAGGCGGGCTGTTCTATTACGCCTCGCAGGTCGCCGCAAAAAAGCGCGCGGCCAATGCCGGCACTGAAACCGTGGTCAATATTCACGCCCGCAACTGTGAGCCGAATGTGCTGACAGTGGCGGCGGGCAAGAATGCCTTCCGCATCGTCAACCGCTCGGAACGCGCCGTCGAATGGGAAATTCTCGATGGCGTGCTGGTGGTTGAAGAGCGGGAAAACATTGCGCCGGGGTTGAGCCAGGTGATCAATGCCAACCTGGCACCCGGCGATTACGCGATCACCTGCGGCCTGCTCAGCAACCCGCGCGGCACCTTGCACGTCACCCCGACCGCCGAGTCCGATGCAAAAGCCAAGGCGCGCCCGTCGATGACCGCCTTCATCGGCCCTCTTTCCGAATACCGGGTGTACCTGAGCCTGCAAGGTTCGGCGCTGATCAAGGCCGTGACGGCTCTGCAACAAGCCATTGAAGCTGGCGACCTGAGCGCCGCTCAGGCGGCCTACCTGCCCGCCCGCACCGCGTATCAGCGTATTGCTCCGGCTGCTCAGCGCCTCTCGGAACTGGACAACGCCATCAACGCCCGAGCCGATTACTACGAGAAGCGTGAACAGGATCCGGGCTTTACCGGCTTCCATCGCATTGAATACGCATTGTTCGATCAGCACAGCGTCGAGGGCCTGTCGCCCGTCGCGCAGCGCCTGCAAAACGATGTCACTCAGCTCAAACAGCAGTTGATGGCGCAATCGCTGGCCCCCGAACAACTGGCCGCCATCGCCACCCGCACGATGCGCAGCCTGGCTGACGTACGCAGCAACGGCGAAGAAGAACGCTACAGCCACAGCGACCTCAACGGCTTTGCCGCCAACCTGGACGGAACCCGCAAAATCGTCGATCTGTTGCGTCCGTTGTTGACCCGCAGTGCTGCCGATCTGCTGCAGAAGATCGATGCGGCCATGGCTGATCTGGACACCACACTTGATGCGTTGAGCACCACTGAGGGAGGCATGCGCCCCTATGACCAGGTGGACGAGACGCAGCGTCGGCAAATCGCCGCCAAGGCTGGCGCGCTGGCTGACGCACTCAACGGCATCGACGCGGCACTTGGCCTTTCTGACCTTTGATTCACTGGAGCACAGCACACTACGATGAAAAACCCAGACAACAGTCCAGAAGCCACTAACGCCCCCGCTTCAATACAGCGTCGCCGTGTCCTGATGGGTCTCGGTGCTGCCGGTGCCGCGCTGGCTGGCAGCAGCCTGAGCGGCAACGTACTGGCCGCAACGCCGGCGCAAGTCACCGAAGCGCCCAACAGCGAAAAGACCCAGGACCACAACGAGTTTCACGGCCTGCATCAGACCGGCATCGTCAACCCGCGTCCGGCCGCAGGCATGCTGGTCGCGTTCGACGTGCTGGCCGCCGACCGCGCAGACCTCGAGCGCCTGTTCCGCACGCTCAATGAGCGCATCGCGTTCCTGATGACCGGCGGCCCGGTGCCGGAGATTGATCCGAAACTGCCACCGCCTGATTCCGGCATTCTTGGCCCGGTGGTCACCCCGGACAACCTGACCATTACCGTGTCGGTAGGCGAATCGCTGTTCGATGAGCGCTTTGGCCTGACCCCGGTCAAACCCAAACGCCTGATCCGCATGACCGGCTTCCCCAACGACGCGCTGGATCCGGCCAGTTGCCACGGCGACCTGAGTATTCAGTTCTGCGCCAACACCGCCGACAGCAACATTCACGCCCTGCGCGATATCGTCAAGAACCTGCCTGACCTGCTGCTGGTGCGCTGGAAACAGGAAGGCACCGTGCCGCCCCAGGCACCGAAGAAGCCTGGCCAGCCGCCGGAAAGCGCACGCAATTTCCTCGGTTTCCGGGATGGCTCGGCAAACCCGGATTCCAACAATCAGAAGACCATGAACGAGCTGGTCTGGGTGCAGACCGGCAGCGATGAGCCAGCGTGGGCCGCCAACGGCAGCTATCAGGCCGTGCGAATCATCCGTAACTTCGTGGAACGCTGGGACCGTACGCCATTGCAGGAGCAGGAATCGATTTTCGGCCGCAGCAAAAGCACCGGTGCGCCTATGGACGGCAAGGTCGAGACCGACGTACCCAACTATGCCGCCGACCCGGAAGGCAAGAAAACCCGACTGGATTCGCACATCCGCCTGGCCAACCCGCGTACCGCCGAAAGCCAGCGCAACCTGATCCTGCGCCGCCCGTTCAATTACTCCAACGGGGTGAACAAGAACGGTCAGCTGGACATGGGCCTGCTGTTCATCTGCTATCAGGCTGACCTGGAAAAAGGCTTCATCACCGTTCAGAGCCGCCTCAACGGCGAGCCGCTGGAGGAATACCTCAAGCCGGTCGGTGGTGGTTATTTCTTCACCCTGCCGGGGGTAACCGGTGACCAGGATTTCATCGGCCGCTCGCTGCTGGCAGCTGCTTCGCCCACTAAAACCGCATGACCTACCCACTCCAGACCCGGAAGACACCCATGAAAAAGACGCCCCTGGCTTTGCTCTTGACCCTTGGCCTGCTCCAGACGCCACTGGCTGCCTTTGCCGCCACCGCGCCGCTGGACCTGGTAGGTCCGGTTTCGGACTACAAGATTTACGTGACCGAAAACATCGAAGAACTGGTCAGCCACACTCAGAAGTTCACCGATGCCGTTAAGAAGGGCGACATCGCGACGGCCAAAAAGCTGTATGCCCCTACCCGCGTGTACTACGAGTCGGTAGAGCCGATTGCCGAACTGTTCAGTGACCTGGACGCGTCCATCGACTCACGCGTCGACGACCACGAACAAGGCGTCACGGCAGAAGACTTCACCGGTTTCCATCGTCTGGAGTACGCGCTGTTCTCGCAGAACACCACCAAGGACCAGGGCCCTATCGCCGACAAGCTGATGAGCGACGTCAAGGACCTGGAAAAGCGCGTAGCCGACCTGACCTTCCCGCCTGAAAAAGTCGTCGGTGGCGCAGCCGCCTTGCTGGAAGAAGTGGCGGCGACCAAGATCTCCGGCGAAGAAGACCGTTACAGCCACACCGACCTGTACGACTTCCAGGGCAACATCGACGGCGCGAAGAAAATCGTCGACCTGTTCCGCCCGCAGATCGAGCAGCAGGACAAAGCCTTCTCCAGCAAAGTCGACAAGAACTTCGCCACCGTGGACAAGATTCTGGCCAAGTACAAGACCAGGGACGGTGGCTTTGAAACCTACGACAAAGTCAAAGAGAACGACCGCAAAGCCCTGGTCGGCCCGGTCAACACCCTGGCCGAAGACCTCTCGACCCTGCGCGGCAAACTGGGCCTGAATTGATCCGAAGCGCCGCGCCTGTTCGAAGTGCGGCTTTTTGCCGTACCAGCGGTTACTGCACCTGAAAGCGCTTTTTTACCGCGATGGCACTGACGACGCAGAGTGCGACGTCAGTGACGGCTGAATCCTGGCGCTGATCCGGGGGTAGCCTGGCAGGACGCCAGGCTAGCCGCACCGGGCCATGGATGGCCCGTTGCGGCGACCCCCGGATCAGTGACAGGACGAAGGAACCCGACGAAGTCGGGCCGGAAACAGGAGCGAAAGGCTTTGGTTACTTTGGCCTCATCAAAGTAACTCGCCGAGGGGCGAAAAGGTGACCTGAGTCGAGCCTACATCCACCTGACACCACAGAACCGCTGTGTGACGCAGAGCGTCACGAACGGCATTCCCACGCCGAGCGTGAGGAACGATAGTCAAAATCGCATTAACTACCACCGAAATGCTTTTCAACCACGATGGCACTGACGACGCAGAGTGCGACGTTAGTGACGGCTGAGTCCTGGCGCTGATCCGGGGGTAGCCTGGCAGGACGCCAGGCTACCCGCACCGGGCCATGGATGGCCCGTTGCGGCGACCCCCGGATCAGTGCCAAGACGAAGGAACCCGACGAAGTCGGGCCGGAAACAGGAGCAAAAGGCTTTGGTTACTTTGGCCTCATCAAAGTAACTCGCCGAGGGGCGAAAAGGTGACTTGAGTCGAGCCTACATCCACCTGACACCACAGAACCGCTGTGTGACGCAGAGCGTCACGAACGGCGTTCCCACGCGGAGCGTGAGGAACGATAGTCAAAATCGCATTAACTACCACGAAATGCTTTTCAACCACGATGGCACTGACGACGCAGAGTGCGACGTAAGTGACGGCTGAGTCCTGGCGCTGATCCGGGGGTAGCCTGGCAGGACGCCAGGCTAGCCGCACCGGGCCATGGATGGCCCGTTGCGGCGACCCCCGGATCAGTGACAGGACGAAGGAACCCGACGAAGTCGGGCCGGAAACAGGAGCGAAAGGATTTGGTTACTTTGGCCTCATCAAAGTAACTCGCCGAGGGGCGAAAAGGTGGCCTGAGCCGAACCTCAATCCACCTGACAAAGAAAAAACCGCCATGTGACGCAGAGCGTCACGAACGGCATTCCCACGCGGAGCGTGAGGAACGATAGTCTCACTACCGCCATCGTGCGACGCTCTGCGTCGAATGCCCTTCTGGACGCTCTGCGTCCGCGCCTAGATCCCGCTGAACCAGTTGTAGCCCTGATCCTCCCAATACCCGCCAGGATTCTCGTTGCTGACGAAGATCTCGACGATGTGCTTGGGGTTCTTGAAGCCCAGCTTGGTCGGCACTCGCACCCGCAGCGGGTAACCGTAATCCGGTGGCAGGGCGACTTCACCGAAGTCCAGCGCCAGCAATGTCTGCGGATGCAGCGCAGTAGGCATATCCAGGCTTGAATAATAGCGATCGGCGCACTTGAAGCCGACGAAACGTGCCGTGGTATCGGCACCGATGTACTCCAGAAACGTCTTCAGCGGCACACCGCCCCATTGTCCTATCGCACTCCAACCCTCAATGCAGATCAACCGCGTGATGTCGGTGCGTTGCGGCAATTTGCGCAGTGCATCCAGCGTCCACGGCTGCTTGTCACGCACCAGCCCGGACACCGCCAGCCGATAGTCGGAAAGCTCCACCTCCGGCACGTTGTATTCCGGGTAGAACGCATTGAACGGGAACGGGTTGGTCAACTGCGCCTTGCTGTAGGTCGGGGCCAGTTTCTGGCCGTTGAACAGCCAGGCCTGAACCCGGTCATTCCAGCGCGACATGGCCCACAACACTTTGTCGACCTGATCGCCATCCTGCAGGTTGCAGCCGGTGAGCATCGACATCGCCCCCACGGTCAGCCCGGCGCGCAGAAACGAACGGCGCTGAATATCGACCAGCTGGCTCTGCTGCGCAGGCTCCAGACGAATGCGCTGGGTGATGCGTTTACGAGGTTCGTTCATGGTTGCGCAGTTCCGTCTTCGTTCGGCTGGCGGCCGCCGGTAATCATGGGTAACAAGGTACTGGGCACCAGCACGACCAGCACCAGATGAACAACAACAAACGCGCCGATGGCCGTCATCGCGCCAAAATGCACCCAGCGGGCAAAATCGAACCCGCCCAGCAGGGCAACCAGGCCCTGAAACTGCACCGGTTTCCAGATAGCCAGCCCGGACACCACCACCAGCACGCCCATGATCAACACCAGCCAGTACATCAGCCGTTGCACCGCGTTGTAACGGCCTTTGACGTGGGCCAGGCGAAAATGCAGCGCATCACTCATGTCACGCTTCACTTCAGACGGTCGAACCGGCAGCAGATCGCGTTTGAAGTGGCGGCTGAATACGCCATACAGCACATACAGCAGGCCGTTGATCACCAACAGCCACATCACCGCGAAGTGCCAGGCGATCGAGCCGCCCAGCCAGCCGCCGAGTGTCAGGAATTTGGGAAAGGTGAATGGCATCAGTGGCGACGCGTTATAAATAGCCCAACCGCTCATGAACATGCAGACCATGCCCACGGCATTGACCCAATGCGTCAGGCGCACCGGCCACGGGTGGATAGGGCGGGTTTTCATGCGCAGATCCCTCTAGATCAGGTGTAACCGAGGATGTCAGCAGCAGCCTGCCACTGACAGCCTCGGCTGCGATTACATCGGCGGGGTAAAACCGTCCTTGCCGACTGCGACACCACGTGCCGACTTGCCGTCGTCAGCCGGGAACACCACGACCTTGGCGCCCTTGGTCAACTGATCAACCTTGCCTGGCTCGACGTAGGCGATAGGCACATCCTGCGGCACCACCAGCTTCTTCTCGCCACCCTCGTATTTGACGGTCAGCGTGCGACCATCAGCTCCGGCCAGCGTGCCGACGGTGCCATTGGTCATGGTGCCCGTGCTGCCATCCGCGTTTTCCCAACCATAATGGCCTTCGCCGCTGCCTTTAAGGCTCGCTTCAAACACGGTAACTTCCAGCGCTTTCAACGTGCCATCAGCCTGGGGAATGGCAGCCGAACCCACGAAGCTGTCACCTTTGATCTGCTTGAAATCGGCTTCGGATACAAGACGAATACCGGTCTTTTCAGTCAGTTTGATGCTCTGGTGCTGGCCCGCACGGGTGGTGAAGTCAAGTGTGTCGGCGCTTACGCTGTCGACGGTCCCGCGCATGGGTTTGACTACCTTCATGTCAGCAGCCTGAGTCATGACAGCAGCGCTGAGCAACAGCAGGCCGAACGTAGTAGAGAGTGCAGTCTTCATCGGTACTTCCTTGGCAGTTGATATCTGAAACCCATCCTTGCACCGTTACCGGCACCGCAGAATGACCGGGCAATGACATTTTTGTCATTCGCCGGACACCTCGTCGGCAACTGGTTAGACTCCGGCATCGGCGCACCATGGGTGCAGGCAAAAGCGTAGCGGACAAAACGATGCATATCCTGCTGATTGAAGACGACACCAAAACCGGTGAATACCTGAAGAAGGGCCTGGGTGAATCCGGCTACAAGGTCGACTGGACCCAGCACGGGGCCGACGGCCTGCACCTGGCACTGGAAAACCGCTACGACCTGATCGTGCTGGATGTGATGCTGCCAGGCATCGATGGCTGGCAGATCATCGAAGTGCTGCGCGCCCGGCAGGACGTGCCGGTGCTATTCCTGACCGCTCGCGACCAGTTGCAGGACCGGATTCGCGGGCTGGAGCTCGGCGCTGACGATTATCTGGTCAAACCGTTTTCCTTCACTGAACTGCTGCTGCGCATCCGCACCATCCTGCGCCGGGGCGTGGTGCGCGAGGCAGACCATTTTCATCTGGCCGACCTTGAACTGGACCTGCTGCGCCGCCGCGTGACGCGTCAGCAGCAGGTCATCGTGCTGACCAACAAGGAGTTTGCCCTGCTACACCTGTTATTGCGCCGCGAAGGCGACGTGCTGTCACGGGCACAGATTGCCTCGGAAGTCTGGGACATGAATTTCGACAGTGACACCAATGTTGTGGACGTCGCCATCAAGCGCCTGCGCAGCAAGGTCGACCTGCCCTACCCGGTCAAGCTCATCCACACCGTGCGCGGTATCGGTTATGTGTGCGAGGTGCGGCCATGCGACGCCAGCCTTCCCTGACCCTGCGTTCTACCCTCGCCTTCGCGCTGGTGGCAATGCTTACGGTCAGCGGCGCGGGGCTTTATCTGTACCAGTCCATAGAAGAAACGGTCATGCAACGCAGCGATCACGCGGTACTGGCGCGGCTCGATCATTTCCGCAAGCTGTTGCGCTATGACCTGACGATGGACAACCTCAAAGGCAGCCCGCAACTGTTCGAGAACATGCTCGACAGCGAGGAAGATATTTTCATCATCGGCGAACCGGGCAAGCCACCGGTGATATCGGTCAACCCGCAACGCGCGCCACTGCCAGAGCTACCGACCGTGGCGCAGGATCAGCCTTTACGAGTCGATGACCTGCGCAGCGGCCTGAGCCTGCAAGGCGTGCCGTTGCGTGCCGCGGCAGTGCAAGTAATGTCCAATGGCGTTGCAGTGCGTTTGCAGGCCGCGCACCTGATGGTCAAGGAGATGGCCATGCTCGCCAGCTTCCGGCAGAGCATTTATATCGCCGTTGCGCTGGCGTTCCTGATTACCGCCGTGCTGGGTTACATATTGCTGCGACGCGGCTTGCGCCCACTGCGCAGAATGGCCGCCCACGCTGCCGCAATAACCCCGGCCAGCCTGCACAAGCGGCTCGACAGCCACGACACGCCTGTCGAGCTGCAACAATTGAGCGATGCCTTCAATGCCATGCTTGACCGTCTGGACGATGGCTATCGACGCCTGATGCAGTTCTCCGCCGATCTGGCCCACGAGATTCGTACGCCGGTCGGTTCGCTGATGGGCCACTGCCAGGTTGCCTTGCGCCAGAACCGTAGCGCCGACGAATATCAGGTCCTGCTGGCTTCCAATCTGGAAGAGCTGGAACGTATCTCAAGGCTGGTGGAAAGCATCCTGTTTCTGGCTCGAGCGGACGAAGCCCAGGCTGCGCTGGAACGCCAGCCGCTGGACCTGCACGATGAATTGCAACGCGTGGCTGGTTATTTCGAAGGGCTGGCTGAAGAGCGTAATCTGCGGCTGAGCCACAGCGGACAAGGCACGTTGCTGGCCGACCCGATCCTGCTGCGCCGTGCACTGAGCAATCTGGTCGCCAACGCAATTCGCTATGCGAATGAAGATAGCGAAATCCTGATTCGTGTTGCGGCAGTTGATCGTCAGTGGCGAATCGAGGTAGAAAATCAGGGCCCGGTATTACCACAAGCCACGCTCGCGCGACTGTTCGACCGCTTCTATCGGGGTGACGCCTCGCGCCATGAGCGCTCGGACTCCAACGGCCTGGGGCTGGCCATTGTTACAGCAATCATGCACCTGCATGGCGGGCGGGTCGAAGTGGCTCAACCCGCCGCCGGCAGAATCTGCTTCAGTCTGATATTTCCAGCGGTCTGAATCTTCCAGACCGTAACGATCAATTCTTTTTCTCGTGGGCAATGGCCAGCTTGTAGAAAGTGGCCGAACCGCCTTCAGTGGTGTAACCGGTATTGTCCTGGGTATAGACCCCTGCCTTGAAGTAGAACAGTTTACTGGCCCAGGCTGAATCCAGCTTGGCGTACCAGACTGCGTCGAAGGCATTGACCGTCAGGTCGCCGCTGGGCGACAGGTTGATGGTGTAGTTGAACTGCTTGTTGAGCGGCACGCCCTGCGCAATGGTAATGACCTCGATTTCCGAGTCTGGCGTACGACGAAACTTGGCGACGATATTGCCGGTCTGCAGCTTCTCCTTGTACTGGTACTCCACCTTCAGCAGCGGCTCGGTGCTCTGGTAGCAGTGAATCTGACCGATCACGATTTTGCCCGTGGAAGGCACTTGATCGACCTCCAGCGTCGCGCGCAGAAAATTGTCAGCGCTTGAGTAGGCCCAGTTGAAGACCCTGCCATCGGACGTCGTCTCGCGTAATTCGGAGCGCGGGTACTTGGCGTTCTCTGTGGTGGAACCGGTCACCGGTGCCCAGAAAAACAGCGTATCCCCGGATTGAAAATAGCCATCCCGATAACCCTTAACCAACTTGGGGGTTTCGATGATGGTCGCGGGACTTCCGACAGGGACGGAAAGATTCCAGGTGGCAAGGTCGATCATGGAGTAGCTCGCAAGGTACGCATTGCGCACCGACAGAATGGCTCTGGAACGGGCGTGCTGGCCCGTTGTGGTCAACCAGACTATCGGCTCAATCGTTTATTTTTTAAACAGCAACGACAACGCAATGACGCCAATAAACCGCCACAAAAAGACCAATGCCATTACTTTGATGCCAGATCACGACACAAGGCAGATTGCCATCCATTTGCTGCAGACGGTGATTCATCAGGACCCTCCTATCGGGTGCCGCGCCATTTTTTTGAATGGTGCTGCGTAGATGCACGGGATTTTTGGGCTTATTACCGACGAACGGTAGCAATTATTTTTTGAAACAATGAACTTTCCCCGCTAAAAGCGGACGCAAACAGCCGTTCATCGCCTCTACGCCCCCTCAAAAAACCCTTTCGGGCGTCCCTGCAACCCAAAAAGCCCCACTGGGCAGTTACGGGTTGACTGTAAGAACTTGTTACGAGATATTAGTTAGCATACTACTAATATCCTCCCTAACAATATTGTTCCTAACTAAATTGTTCACGACTCAGCCCCCGGTGATTCATGCTTGTCGACCCACTGCATCGCGCTGTCAGTAGCGGCCTGGTAGCCGCCTCTCGCCAATGGCGACGCATTTGCCAGAACACACTGGTCACCTATGAAATTTCTGAAGCATGTGCCGGGCCACTGCTGGCCATTGCGCGCCTGGGTGACGGCGTGCATCAGGTAAAAGTCGCGCAGGCGGCCGGCATGGAAAGCCCGACACTGGTGCGCCTGCTCGACCAGCTGTGCAACGCCGGCATCGTCTGCCGCAGCGAAGACCCCAATGATCGCCGCGCCAAGGCCCTCAGCCTTACGGACAAGGGTCGTGCGCTGGCAGGCTCGATAGAACAGGAGCTGACGCGTCTGCGGGCGGATGTGCTTCAGGGCCTTCAACCTGCCGATCTCGAAGCCACCTTGCGGGTATTTCAGGCCTTCGCCGAGGCTGCACAAGGTGAGCACGGGGGGCAGGTTTGAACGGATTTTTCTCCAGCGTCCCACCGGCACGCGACTGGTTCTACGGCGTGCGTACCTTCGGCGCGTCGATGCTGGCGCTGTACATCGCGCTGTTGATGGAAATGCCTCGCCCCTATTGGGCCATGGCCACGGTGTACATTGTCTCCAGCCCCTTTGTCGGCCCGACTAGCTCCAAAGCCCTGTACAGGGCCGCCGGCACCCTGGCCGGTGCAGCGGCGTCGGTGCTGCTGGTACCGATGTTCGTACAGACGCCCTTGCTACTGGCCATCGTGGTCGGACTGTGGACCGGCACCCTGTTGTTCCTTTCCCTGCACTTGCGCACGGCCAACAGCTACGCACTGATGCTGGCGGGTTACACCATGCCGCTGATTTCCCTGCCGGTGGTCGACAACCCGCAGGCCGTGTTCGACATCGCCGTGTCGCGTACCGAAGAGATTTTCCTCGGCATCATCTGCGCCGCCGTCGTGGGTGCAATGTTCTGGCCAAGACGTCTGGCACCGGTATTTCAGGCCACCACGGAAAAATGGTTCAGTGACGCCTCGACCTACAGCCAGCGCTTTATCAGCCGCACCTGTCAGCCCGAGGAAATCGGCGCACTGCGCAATTCGATGGTTGGCAGCTTCAACTCTCTGGAAATGATGATCGGCCAGTTGAGCCACGAGGGCGCACGCAAGCAAACCGTACGCAACGCCAATGAGCTGCGCGGCCGGATGATCCATCTATTGCCGGTCATCGATGCACTGGATGACGCATTATGGGCGCTGGAGCGACGCACGCCTGAGCTGTTGGCCAGCCTGAAACCCGTGCTGCAAAAGGCTTGCGACTGGCTTGAAAGCACTGCCGACGGCCCGCAACGGGAGCAATGGCAACAGTTGCATGATGAGCTGGAACGCCTTCAGCCGAACTCTACGCAACTGGACGACCGCGATCATTTGCTGCTCTCCAACACGCTTTTCAGGCTCGGCGAGTGGATTGACCTGTGGCTGGATTGCCGGACCCTGCAATATGCGATCAAGACAGACGATCAATCGCCATGGAGAGCGGTCTATCGCCACTGGCGCCTGGGCCGGCTGACCCCGTTTCTCGACCGCGGCCTGATGCTCTATTCGGTGACTTCGACAGTACTGGCGATCATTGCTGCGTCGGTGTTATGGATTCTGCTCGGCTGGAAAGACGGCGCAAGTGCCGTGGCACTGGCAGCGGTGTCGTGCAGCTTCTTCGCTGCCATGGACGACCCTGCTCCGCAAATCTACCGGTTCTTTTTCTGGACCCTGCTCTCGGTAGTGTTCGCCAGCCTGTACCTGTTCGTGGTGCTGCCTAACCTGCACGACTTTCCGATGCTGGTGCTGGCCTTTGCGGTGCCCTTCATCTGCGTCGGCACCCTGACTGTGCAACCGCGCTTCTTTCTCGGCACGCTGCTGACCATCGTCAACACCTCGTCGTTCATCAGCATTCAGAGCGCCTACGACGCGGACTTCATGAACTTTCTCAACTCCAACCTGGCCGGACCTGCCGGGCTGTTGTTCGCCTTTATCTGGACGCTGGTGTTCCGCCCGTTCGGGGTTGAACTGGCGGTCAAGCGTCTGACCCGTTTCAGCTGGCGTGACATCGCCAGCCTCAGTGAAGACTCGTCTCTGGCCGAACACCGGCGCATGGGCGTGCAAATGCTCGACCGCCTGATGCAGCAACTGCCGCGTTTGACGCTCACCGCGCAAGACACCGGGATTGCCCTGCGTGAACTGCGGGTCGCGCTGAACATGCTCGACCTGCTGGCCTACACCCGACGCGCCACGCCTGCGGCCCAGGTGCTGTTGCGTCAGGTGATCGATGAAGTCAGCGGCTATTTCAAACACTGTCGCAAGGCCGGTGAAAGGCTGCCCGCGCCCCGCGGCCTGCTGATGGCCATGGACCGCGCACGCCGTTCGTTGACGGCTCAGGAGATGGGCGACAACCCGGCCCGGTTGCATCTGTTGCACGCCCTCAGCGGCCTGCGTCTGGCCTTGTTGCCGGGGGTCGAGATTGTCACCGTGGGCGGCGAACTGACCGAGCAACTGCCGCATAACATCGATGGAGCGCCCCTGTGATCGGTGATCTGGATATCAGCGGGATCTTCATCCCCACGTTCCTGGCGATGATGGGCATCGCCTATCTGCTGTTTCTCGCCGTGCACGCGCTGCTGTCGCGTGCCCACTTCTACCGTCTGGTCTGGCACCGGGCTTTGTTCAACGTAGGTCTATACGCTTTGTTGCTCGGCGCCGTGGATACTCTAAGTCGATACCTGATGACATGAAAAAACCGATACTGACACTGGGCCGCGTGGTCCTGACCCTGCTGGTTGTCACTCTGGCTGCCGTCGTTGTATGGCGCATGGTGATGTATTACATGTACGCGCCGTGGACCCGCGATGGGCATATTCGCGCCGATATCGTGCAGATCGCGCCGGACGTGTCCGGGCTGATCCAGAAGGTCGATGTCACCGACAATCAGCCCGTGCACAAGGGCCAGGTGCTGTTCACCATCGATCAGGACCGCTTCCGCCTGGCCTTGCGTCAGGCGCAGGCGACAGTCGCCGAGCGCCAGGAAACCTGGGAGCAGGCACGCCGCGAGAACAAGCGTAACCGTGGCCTGGGCAACCTGGTGGCGCGTGAGCAACTGGAAGAAAGCCAGTCCCGCGAAGCGCGTGCCCTTTCTGCGCTCGGTGAATCAAAGGTCGCAGTGGATGCCGCGCAGCTGAATCTGGATCGTTCGGTGATCCGCAGCCCGGTGGACGGCTACCTTAACGACCGCGCGCCCCGCGACCATGAATTTGTCACCGCCGGGCGTCCGGTGTTATCGGTGGTCGATGCCGCATCGTTCCATATCGACGGCTATTTCGAAGAAACCAAACTGGACGGCATTCATGTCGGCCAGGGCGTCGACATTCGTGTCATCGGTGACAACGCACGGCTGACCGGCCATGTGGTGAGCATCGTTGCCGGCATCGAAGACCGCGACCGCAGCAGTGGCTCGAACCTGCTGCCCAACGTCAACCCGGCCTTCAGTTGGGTGCGTCTGGCACAGCGCATTCCGGTACGCATTGCCTTCGATGACGTACCTGCCGACTTCCGGATGATCGCCGGGCGTACTGCAACGGTGTCGATCATCGACGATACGCAGGAGGGCACACGATGAAACGTGCCTTACGCGTGGCCGCACTCGGTTTTACTGCCGTGTTGTCGGCCTGTCAGGTAGTCGGGCCGGATTACCAACCGCCCAAGGATGGCGCGATCAATCGTCCGGATTTACAGGGCGAACTGGCCGGGCGCTCTGTCAATACGGTATCGGCCCCGGTGCCTGCGCACTGGTGGCGGCTGTATCAGGATGCGCGTCTGGATGAACTGGTGCGCCAGGCCATTGCCTCTAATACCGACCTGCGCATCGCCGCCGCCAACCTGCAGCGCGCCCGCTACCAGACCTCGGAGGCCGAGGCGGCGGGCGGATTTACCAACGGCGCGAAAATCGGCGCACAGCGCGTGCAGGAATCGGGCGAAGCGTTTCTGCTGACCGACAAGGTGCCGGTCGCCAACGTCGGGGATGTGGGTCTGACTACGTCGTATCAGTTCGATCTGTTCGGCACCTTGCAGCGCGGCATCGAAGCAGCGCAGGCCAATGTCGATGCCAATCAGGCGGCGGTGGATACGGCACGTATCACCGTAGTCGCCGATGTGGTGCGCGCCTACACGCAGATTTGCGCTGCCAACGAAGAACTCGACATCGCCCGCGAATCGCTGGACCTGCAGCAACAGAGCGTAACCCTCAACCAGCGTCTTCGCGATGCCGGGCGAGGCGATGAAACCCAGGTCACTCGCTCGCAGACGCAGTTCAAGTCACTGCGAGCCGAAATGCCCCGTTACGAAGCGCGGCGTCAGGCGGCGATGTTCCGCCTGTCGATGCTGCTGGCCAAACCTGTAGAGCAACTGCCCGCCGGGGTCAGCAGCTGCAATGCGCTGCCGCACATTGCGCAGGTCATGCCGGTAGGCGACGGCGCAACACTGCTCAAACGCCGCCCGGATGTGCGTCAGGCTGAACGTCATCTGGCGATGTCGACTGCGCAGATCGGTGTTGCCACCGGCGAGTTGTATCCGGACATCAGCATCGGCGCGAGCATCGGCACTACCGGCCTGATCGAGAACCTCGGCAAACCGGCCGCCAACCGCTGGGGCTTCGGGCCGCTGCTGAACTGGACCATCCCGTCCAACGGCTCACGCGCACGCATCCATCAGGCCGAAGCTTCGGTGCAAGCTGCTCTGGCGCGCTTTGACGGTGTAGTGCTCAACGCCATCCGTGAAACCCAGACCGGTCTGGCGCAATACACCGCCCTGCTCGACCGCCGCGATGCTCTCAAGGAAGCCGAGCAATCGGCCAAGGAAGCGGCTGACCAGACTCACCGTTTCTATCAGGCCGGACGCGCCTCGTTCCTCGCTGACCTGCAAGCCACACGCACTTACACCGACGTGCGCGCACAAATGGCCGAAGCCAACACCCAGGTGGCCATGGGACAGATCAACCTGTTTCTGGCGCTCGGCGGCGGCTGGGAGAAGGATGACGTGGCGCAGAAGTAGGAAAGGCGCTCGCCTCGCCATCAGGCCTCGTTCGGATTGATCAGTGCCCTCAGGACATGGTCTTCCCAAACTCCGGCAATTTTCAGGTAGGCGCGCGCGTACCCTTCCTTTTCGAAGCCGAGTGATTGCAGAAGTCGCTCGCTGCGTACATTGGCTGGCATGTGGCTGGCCATGATTCGATGCAGCCCCATCTGTTCGAAACAATAGCGATTGCTCACCTCAAGCGCCCTTTGCATCAAGCCACGCCCCTGAGCAGTCTCTGCCAGCGAGAAGCCGAGGTTGCAGGCCTGAAAAACGCCCCTCACGATATTCGTGTAACTGCACCGCCCCAGCAATTCGCCGCCGTCTGAGTCGATGACGAGGAAGAAAACCGCGCTGCCGGACTGCATGCTTTCCCACTGCTGCTGAACCCTGGATCTGGCGTTTTCGAGAATGAAATAGTCATCGTCCCTGAACGGTTCCCAAGGCTGCAGATGCTTGCGATTGGCCTTTTCGTACCGGTTGATCAACTCGCAATCATCAAACGCCAATACTCTGATCGAAAAGCCCTCACCTGAATACTGCATGCATCCTCCCGCGTCAGCCATTACCGACGCTCACCACCTGGCTTGTTATAAGCAGCCCTGATGATTCCAGCACTGGACGCTCTGCGCCACAAGAGGACGCGGAGCGTCCAGAACGGTATGCGACGCAGAGCGTCGCACGATAATTGAGGCTGTCGTTCCTTACGCTCCAGCGCCGATCTGTCTACGTAGGTGTTACAAGAACCCGAAAAGCGGGAGCTGCCGCCTGTCGAACTGTGAATAAAGACTTCTGTGGGTGTGAGCTTACTCACGAAGACGTTGCTCCAAACACCCTGTTTACGCGGGCTATAACGACCTCTTCGCGAGCAGGCGAAGCGTCGCACGACTCGCTCCCGCAGGTGTTGTGTGCTTGCACTCACCTGCCCAATGCTCCTAGGCTCTGCCGATCTTTGCTTCGGGAAGCACCATGGACACCTCTCTCAGCCGCCGCGAGCGATTGCATATCGTTATTTTCGAGGCGAATACGCCTGCCGGCAGAACGTTTGACAAGATTGTGCTGGTCGCGATTCTGCTCAGCCTGCTGGTCACGGTCATTGACAGCATCGAGAGCATTCACCGCGATTACGCCATGCTGTTCGCCTGGATCGAATGGGGCTTTACGCTGCTGTTCGCGATCGAATACATCCTGCGCCTGTACTGCTCGCCCCGACCGCTGAAGTACGCGTTCAGTTTCTACGGGCTGGTCGACCTGCTGGCTATCGTGCCGGGGGTTCTGTCGATCTATTACAGCGACGCGCAGTACCTGCTGATTGTGCGGATCATCCGTATGCTGCGGATTTTCCGCGTGCTCAAACTCGGCACTTACCTGCGCCAGGCCAACTACTTGCTGGCTGCGCTGCGTGGCAGCAAGCAGAAGATCATCGTGTTTCTGGTCACCGTTTCCACTCTGGTCACGGTGTTCGGCACGCTGATGTACGTGATCGAAGGCCCGGAGCACGGCTTCACCAGCATCCCCAAAGGCATTTACTGGGCTATCGTGACCCTGACCACCGTGGGCTTTGGCGATATCGTGCCGAAGACGCCGGTCGGGCAGATGCTCTCGTCGCTGGTGATGATCATCGGCTACTCGATCATCGCCGTGCCCACCGGTATATTCACCGCCGAACTGGCCAACGCCATGCGCGGCGAACAGTTGAAACACGATTGCCCGGTGTGCTCAAAGAACTTCCACGAACACGGCGCGGCGTTCTGCTCACGCTGCGGTAATCAATTGTTTGCAAAAGTAGAGTCCAAGGCATAAGCAAAGACCTTTTCAGTCTTTAAACAGCAGGCGCGATACTGATAGTGTCGCGGCATTACGCCATCAGGCTTTACACACGACTCTTCATCTCAAGGACCCTGCAGTGAATAAACTCTTCGCCGCCTCGCTACTGGCCGCTGGCCTGGCCTTTGCCAGCGCTGCCCAGGCAGCCCCGACGCTGCTCAACGTCTCCTACGACGTGATGCGTGATTTCTACAAGGACTACAACAGCGCCTTCCAGAAGCATTGGAAAGCCGAGAAAAATGAAGACGTGACCGTGCAGATGTCATTTGGCGGTTCGAGCAAGCAGGCGCGCTCGGTCATCGACGGGCTGCCGGCTGACGTCATCACCATGAACATGGCGACCGATATCAACGCGCTGGCCGACAATGGCGAGCTGGTGCCGAAAGACTGGGTCAGCCGCCTGCCGAATAACAGTGCGCCGTTCACCTCGGCCACTGTGTTTATCGTGCGCAAGGGCAACCCGAAAGCCCTGAAAGACTGGCCGGACCTGATCAAGGATGGCGTGGAAGTCATCGTGCCTAACCCGAAAACCTCGGGTAACGGCCGCTACACGTACCTGTCGGCCTGGGGCTACACCCTGAAAAAAGGTGGCGATGAAGCGGCCGCGAAGAAATTCGTCGGCGAACTGTTCCGCCATGTGCCCGTGCTCGACACAGGTGGTCGAGGCGCGACCACCACGTTCATGACCAACCAGATCGGCGACGTGCTGGTGACCTTCGAAAACGAAGCGGAAATGATCGCTCGTGAATTCGGTCGCGACCAGTTTGAAGTGGTCTACCCGTCCGTGTCGGCAGAAGCCGAGCCGCCAGTGAGTGTGGTCGACACGGTCGTGGACAAGAAACAGTCCCGCGCCTTGGCCGAAGATTACCTGAAATACCTGTGGTCACCGGAAGGTCAGGAAATCGCGGCGAAAAACTACCTGCGCCCACGTGACCCGCAGGTCTTGGCCAAATACACCGACCGCTTCCCGAAAGTGGACTTCCTGTCGGTCGAGAAAACCTTCGGTGACTGGCGCACAGTGCAGAAGACCCACTTCATTGACGGTGGTGTGTTCGACCAGATCTATCCGGGCAAATAAGTCCCCCGAAACGCAAAACGGCGACCCATCAGGTCGCCGTTTTCATTTGCAGGCTTGAATCAGTTACTGAACTGCTTACCCAGCCCAGACGGAACGCCGCTGGCGTCGGTCGCCTGCCACGGACCGTTAGGGTTGGTTGCCCAGCTCCAGCCGTTGTTCCACTGATAGTAAGTACGCTGGCGATAGAAGGTGTTGGGCTGATCGCCCATCACGTACACGCCCAGGCGCGGGTCCCAATGGCTGCCACCGCCCGGTGGCGGGGCGAAACTGGCCGAGGTCTTCGGCGCTGCGGCTGGCGCTTTGGCAGGCTCGGCAGGCGCCGTGTTCGGGCGCGGTGCGCCGGGTTGCTGGCCGCCCGGCAGGTTAAGGATCGGATCCTGGCTGTGAGGCGGTGCCGGATGCTGGACAGCACAGGCACTCAGGCCAACGACCAGCCCCAACAAGGTGATGCGTGCGGTACGGTACATAAGCAATTTCTCTAGTTATCCGGACTGTCGATGGTCACTAACTGCTGCGCCGCGATGTCGCTGGCCAGCGGCTGACTGCGGCCGACCCACTCACCGGTGGTTGGCTGCCCTGCGCGAGACACTCGCGCAACCAGTTGGACTTGCGCAAAGTTCGACAGGTTCAGTTGCGGCATCATTGCATCGGCATCACTCAGTTCAACCTCGGCAGGCAGGTCCGCCACCGTGATGCGTTTGACCGCCAGTGGCGCGGCCGGGCCGTTGATTGCACGGGCGAAGATGAACACGCTGTCACCCGGTTGAACGTTACCCTTGAGCGAGGCAGCCAGCGTGACACGCACCTTGAGCGCCCTGGCCTTGACCGGCGCGGCCTGCCCGGCAAGGTTTTCTCTGGCGCGGGCTATGCCGCCTTCCAGCGCCGAGCGCGAAGCGTCCTGCGCGGGCAACGCCGCCAGCAGGCGGGTCCAGTAATCCACCGCTGCCTGATAACGCTGTGTTTCGAACGCGGCAATCCCCAGCAGGCCGAGGCTGGTGACTTCGTTGGGGTCGGCCTGCAGCGCTTCGTCGGTCAGCGCCTGCACCTGTGCGGTGAAGTGTTTGTCGCTGGCGAAATACAACGCCTGCGCCCATTGCCCGAGCAGCTCTGGCGATCTTCCGGCCAGTGTCACCGAGCGCTCGAACATCTGCGCGGCGTCACCGGGGCGGTTCTGCGCCATGTAGCTGCGCGCCAGAAAATACAGGTTTTCGGCTGAATCCGGCTGAGCCTGCACGCTGCGCTCCAGACGCTGGGTCAGGTCTGCCAGCGAGGTCGGTGGTCGAGCGAATTCGCGGCTCAGTTCAACCCGGTCACTGGCACCCAGTTGCAGATAACCCGCCAGCCCCAATACAGGGACCAGCACCGCAGCCAGCACCAGCGAGGGCTTGCCCAGACGCGATGTGCGGGCAGGCTCTGCGCCTTCGGTGTCGGCGAGCAGCTCGCGCGCAGCTTCGGCACGAGCGCCTTGCAGTTGCGTCACCGACAACACGCCCTGCTCTTGCTGAACCTGCAACTCGTCCAGCCGTTCCTGATACAACGCCACGTTCAGGGCTGTGCGATCTTCTTCACGTTGCGCACGATGGCCGCGCAGCACCGGTATCAGCAGAAACCCCAGCGCCACGAGCAAGAGAAGCCCGGTCGCGATCCAGAAATCGGTCATGGGCGGTGGTCATCCAGCAAAGCGGCGAGGCGTTGTCGCTCATCCTCGGAAAGCACATCGGCCTGTTCGGAGTGCGCCTTGCGACGCCGCCCGACGATGAAACCGATCACCACCAGACCGCCGATCAGCAGACCGGCCGGGCCGAACCAGAGCAACCAGGTGCGGGCATTGAGGCTGGGTTTGTAACGAACGAAGTCACCGTAGCGATCAACCATGAAGTCGATGATCTGCTGATTGCTCTGCCCTTCACCCAGCATGCGGTAGATTTCCTTGCGCAAGTCAGCGGCAATCGGCGCGTTGGAATCGGCGATGTCCTGATTCTGGCATTTGGGGCAGCGCAGTTCCTTGGTCAGTTCGCTGTAGCGGGCACGCTCGGCATCGTCGCGAAAAGTGTAGGCGTCGATGGCAGCGTGGGCGATGCCTGAGCACAGCACGCTGAGCAGTACAATCATCAGGCAGCGCTTCATGGCTGCGCCTCATCAACCAATTGCTGGTAACGGGCAGCGAGCTTTTCTCGCCACACAGCCTCATCGATGACCCCGACATGCTTGTAACGAATAATGCCCTGACGGTCGATCAGGAAGGTCTCCGGCGCACCGTACACGCCCAGGTTCAGCCCCAGCGAGCCGTCGTCGTCACGGATATTCAGCTGATAAGGATCGTGAAATTCCTTGAGCCATTTCAGCGCGTCGGCGTTGACGTCCTTGTAGTTAACGCCGTAGATCAGCACGCCCTGCTGCGCCAGCCGGGTCAGCACAGGATGCTCGACCCGACAGGCCACGCACCAGGTGCCCCAGACATTGACCAGCGCGGGTTTGCCCAGCAGGTCGGCGCGGGTCAATACGCGGCTGCCTTGAACTTCGGACAGCGAAAACTGCGGAAACGGCTTGCCGATCAGCGCCGACGGCAGCTCGGCGGGGTCCAGATACAAACCGCGATACAGGAACGCCGCCACGCCGAGAAACAACGCCAGCGGCAGGAGCATGACCCAGCGCTTCACAGTGCAACTCCCGACATGCCCAACGCCTCGCGCACCTTGCTTTTGACCCGCGTGCGATAGCGACGGTCAAACGCCGCCAGCACACCGCCCAGACCGGTCAGCAGGCCGCCGAGCCAGATCCAGCGCACAAACGGTTTGACGTGAACCCGTACGGCCCATGCGCCATTGCCCAGCGGTTCACCCAATGCTACGTAAAGATCACGGCTGAAACCGGCATCAATGCCTGCTTCGGTCATCATTGACTGCTGCACGCTGTACAGACGTTTTTCCGGGTGCAGTTCCGTGATCTGCGCCCCGTTGTGCAAGACGCGAACGGTGCCGCGATCGGAGGTGAAGTTTGGCCCTTCATAATGCTTCGCGCTCTCGAATACAAAGACGTAACCGCCCAGCTCAGTGGACTCGCCAGGGGCCATGCGCAAATCGCGCTCGGCGCTGTTCTGGCTGGACAACACCACGCCCAGCGCGCACACCACAATGCCAAGGTGCGCCAGCTGCATGCCCCAATAACTGCGGGTCAGGCCAAGCGCGCCGCGAAGCAGGCCCTTGTGACGGGTCTTGTCGAACAGGTCGCGAACCCCGGCCAGCAGCACCCAGGCGGCGAGCATGAAGGTGGCCAGCACCGCCCACTGGAAATCGCCCATGAGCAGTGCCGCGAGCACTGCCAGCACGGCGCTGCCGACCAGTACCGGTGCCAACATGCCCAGCAGCCATTTCAGCGGTGTGTCCTTCCAGCGCACCAGCACGCCGACCGCCATGACCACCAGCAACAGCCCCATCAACGGTACGAACAGCGCATTGAAATACGGCGGGCCGACCGACATCTTGGCTCCACTCATGGCATCCATCACCAACGGATAAAGGGTGCCCAGCAGGATCATCGACGCAGCAGTCACCAGTAACAGGTTATTGCCCAGCAACAGGGTTTCCCGCGACCACAGGCCGAAGCCGACATGGCTTTTGACCACCGGCGCACGAATCGCAAACAACGTCAGCGAGCCGCCCACCACGACCAGCAGGAACATCAGGATAAACACGCCGCGTGCCGGGTCCGAGGCGAAAGCGTGCACCGAAGTCAGCACCCCGGAACGCACCAGAAACGTGCCCAGCAGGCTCAGGGAAAATGCGGCAATCGCCAGCAGCACCGTCCAGCTCTTGAACACACCACGTTTTTCCGTGACCGCCAGCGAGTGAATCAGCGCAGTGCCCACCAGCCATGGCATGAACGAGGCGTTTTCCACTGGGTCCCAGAACCACCAGCCGCCCCAGCCCAATTCGTAATAAGCCCACCATGAGCCAAGGCTGATCCCGACACCGAGAAAGGCCCAGGCCACCAGCGTCCATGGCCGCGACCAGCGCGCCCAGGCGGCGTCGAGTCGGCCGCCAAGCAAGGCGGCGATGGCAAAGGCAAAGGCCACGGAAAAACCGACATAGCCCATGTAGAGCATCGGCGGATGCACGATCAGGCCTATATCCTGCAACAGGGGGTTGAGATCGCGTCCGTTGGCAGGCATTTGCGGCAGAAGACGGGCGAACGGGTTGGAGGTGAGGATCAGAAACAACAGAAAGCCCAGGCTGATCATGCCCATCACGGCGAGCACCCGCGCCAGCATTACCTGAGGCAATTGCCGGGAAAACACCGAAACAGCGAAGGTCCAGCCGCCGAGAATCAGCGCCCAGAGCAGCAACGAGCCTTCATGCGCGCCCCACACGGCGCTGAATTTGTAATACCAGGGCAGCGCCGTGTTGGAATTCTGCGCCACATAGGCAACGGAAAAGTCGTCGGTCATGAACGCGTAGGTCAGGCAACCGAAGGCAAAGATCAGAAAACTGAACTGGCCCCACGCCGCCGGACGCGCCAGGCTCATCCACAGGCGGTCGCCGCGCCATGCACCGATCAGCGGAATAATGGCCTGCACCAGCGCAAAGCCGAGTGCCAGAATCATCGCCAGATGGCCGAGTTCGGGAATCATCGATCAGCCCTGTTTCGCAGGTGTGGAAGAGCCGCCCGGTGCCGCCTGGCCGCTGTCGCGCAGCGCCTTGGTGACTTCGGGCGGCATGTACTTCTCGTCATGTTTGGCCAGCACCTCATCGGCCACCACCACACCCTGCGCATTGAGCTTGCCTAACGCGACAATGCCCTGCCCTTCGCGGAACAGATCGGGAAGAATGCCGCGATAGGTGATGGTCACCGACTTGTTGAAATCGGTGACCACAAAACGCACATCCAGCGAGTCCGCCGAACGCTGCAATGAGCCCTTTTCCACCATGCCGCCAGCACGAATGCGCGTGTCCAGCGGTGCTTCGCCGTTGGCGATCTGGCTTGGAGTGTAGAACAGATTGATGTTTTCCTTCAGCGCACCGAGCGCCAGGGTCATGGCCAGCCCGACGCCAGCCAGCAGGGCGGCAATGATCAACAGACGTTTTTTGCGCAACGGGTTCACCAACGATTCTCCCGTTTCAGGCGACGCGCCTGTTGTTTCAGGAACCGCTGGCGCGCCACCAGCGGCATTGCCACGTTGATCAGCAACACCAACAGGCACAGACCGTAGGCCGACCAGACAAACAGCCCGTGGCGGCCCATGGCGAGAAAGTCGCTGAATGACGCGAAGTTCAAGACCTGCCCTCCGACGGTTCTGGCGTTTGCCCCAGGCTCCGCAGAACCTCGGCCTTGGCCCACTGGGTGCGCGACTCGCGACGCAGCACTTCAAGGCGCATACGCAAAAGCAATACAACGCCGAAGAAGCAGTAAAAACCCAACGCTGTGAACAGCAACGGCAGCCACATTTCGGCAGGCATGGCCGGTTTTTCCGTGAGGCTGAACGTCGCGCCCTGGTGCAGGGTATTCCACCACTCGACCGAATATTTGATGATCGGGATATTCACCACGCCGACGATGGCCAGCAGTGCACAGGCCTTGGCAGCGCTGGCGCGGTTGCTGATGGCATTGCCCAACGCGATCAGGCCGAAGTACAGAAACAGCAGAATCAGCATTGAGGTCAGGCGCGCGTCCCAGACCCACCACGCGCCCCAGGTCGGCTTGCCCCAGATCGCGCCCGTCGCCAGTGCCAGCGCGGTCATCCACGCGCCAATGGGTGCAGCGCATTGCAGCGCGACATCGGCCAGTTTGATTTTCCAGACCAGCCCGACCACGCCGCACAGGGCCAGCATGACGTAGCAGGACTGGGCGAGCATGGCGGCAGGCACATGGATATAAATGATCCGGAAGCTGTTGCCCTGCTGGTAATCCGGCGGCGCAAACGCCAGCCCCCAGATGATGCCGATGCCGAGCAGCAGTGCAGCGGACACACTCAGCCACGGCAGCAGACGTGCGCTGACGCGGTAAAACCCTTTCGGTGAGCCGAGTGTGTGCAGCCAGGCCCAACCGATGCTGCTTTTCATGGCGTTGCTTTTCATCAGGTGTATCCAGGGTGTTGACCGGCATCGAATTCTCGATCCCGGAACCTCAATTTATTCACCGACGCTGATTTTCAGGCCAGCGGCTATCGCAAAGGGGGTCAGGGTGATCGCCAGCGCGCTCAGGCAGCCCAGCCACAGCAGATAGCCAGTCGCTGGCATGCCTTGCAGCGCGGTTTGCAACGCACCGCTGCCCAGAATCAATACCGGGATGTACAGCGGCAGAATCAACAACGCCAGCAACAGGCCGCCGCGCTTCAAACCCACGGTCAGCGCCGCACCCACTGCCCCCAACAGACTGAGCACTGGCGTGCCCAATAGCAGCGACACCATCAACACCGGCAGGCACCGCACCGGCAGCCCCAGCATCAGCGCCAGCAAGGGCGACAACAATACCAGTGCCAGCCCGGAAAAAACCCAGTGAGCCAGTACTTTGCTCAAGACCAGAAGGGCCAGCGGGTGCGGCGAAAGGACCCACTGCTCCAGCGAGCCATCCTCGAAATCACTGCGAAACAGCCCGTCCAGCGACAGCAACACGGCCAGCAGTGCCGCGACCCAGACCAGCCCCGGTGACAAGGCTTGCAACAATTGCGTCTGCGGCCCCAGTGCCAGCGGGAACAAGGCGACCACTATCGCAAAGAACACCAGCGGGTTGGCAAGCTCTGCCGGACGCCTGGCCAGCAGGCGAAACTCACGGGCGATCAGCAGGGCAAAGACGTTGCTCATGCTGCCCACTGCCCCAGATCGATATCCCGATAGCCCGCAGGCAGGCGGCTCAGGGTGTGATGAGTGGTCATGATGATCATGCCGCCCTTTTCACAGTGCCCGGCGAGATGGTTTTCCAGTTGGGCAATGCCCTGGCGATCCAGCGCGGTGAACGGTTCATCGAGCAACCAGAGTGGCGGGCCTGGCAGATACAGACGCGCCAGCGCGACGCGACGCTGCTGCCCGGCCGACAAGGTGTGACACGGCACATCTTCGAAACCTGCCAGCCCGACCGCGTCGAGCGCATTGAAAATGGCATCGGCATCGGCCGGGTGATGAAGCGCACAGAGCCAGGAAAGATTCTCCAGCGGTGTCAGCAGGTCCTTGAGCGCCGACGCATGGCCAACCCACAACAGATTGAGCCCCGGCGCTGTCGGCTGGCGGCCCGCTGGCTGGCCGTTGAGCAGCACGTGCCCGGCCGTGGGTTGCATCAGCCCGCACAACAGGCGCAGCAGGCTGGTCTTGCCACTGCCATTGGGGCCGCTGACCTGCAGCATGTCCCCCGTGCGCACCTGCAGATCAAGGTTTTCGAACAGCATCCGCCCGTCCCGCTCACACGTCAGAGCCGTCGCTTGCAAAAATGGGGGGGCTGGGATCATCGGGCGTTTCCAGTGCTGGAGCGTCGCGAAATGTACCAAAACAGACACATACGCAGTAAAAGGCGGTTCAAGTCGGGGGTGATATGGCCGTTACATGAAGAGAAGTTAATGGCGGCTGGTCCGGTTTTGGCCGGTATTATACATGCGAGTCCTATTATCAAAGGGGCAATTTCCTCAGGTCGATATTTCAATGACAGGCGACATCACCAGCGTCCCGGCGACAATCCCTACCACAACACTGCTGCGCGCCGGCATCTCCCCTGCGCAGGTGCTGACCCTGCTGCAATCGGCGGATAATCTGATTCCCGAAGGCGAAACCGTCGACGCCGAAGTGCTGACCCTCAAGCAGGTCAACCAGAACTTCCAGTTGCTGCTGCGGCTGGTACTCGCCAATGGCAGCCTGACCAACCTGCAGGTCACCAGCAGCGTACCGTTCACGCCCGGCAGCCTGTTGCAAGTAGCGCAAGCGTCGCCCAACGAACTGACGCTGACGCTGCAACAGATCAACAGCGCACTGAAAAACTCGATGACCAGCATCGATACGCAACAATTGCCGGTCGGCACGCTGTTGCAGGGCAAGGTCATGACCAGCCAGGTGATCGCGCAGGCAGTCAATCAACTGGCCACGCAAAACCCGGGTGCCGCAACGCCCACTTATCGCTCCATCTTGATGCTGCTCAATACTGCGCTGGCGGGCTCCAGCCTGACCATCGAAAGCCCCCAGCCGCTAACGGTCGGCAGCCTGCTGAGCGCGCAGGTACAAGGCAACCAGGCGCTGAACTTCGTCGCCCTGCCCGGTCGTTTCGATCAACTGGCCGTGGCGCAGCAACTGGCCGCTCAGCAGAACCGCCAGGGCTCGCTGGATAACCTGATCAACGCCCTGCAAAACCTGCAGTCAGCCAATTCAACCGGTGCCAGCCCTGCCAGCAACTCTGGGATCAGCGCCCCGCTGCAAGCCGCCATCAGCCAGTTGCTGGACGACCTGCCCGACATTCAGCAGATGAGCACACCGAAAGGCGTAGCCCAGGCCCTCAATGCCAGCGGCGTGTTTCTGGAAGCAAAGCTGCTTGCCGGGCTCAATCCGGCTCAGGTTCCGGACATGAAAGCCAACCTGATGCGCCTGATTGCACAGATTCTGCCGGGGTTGCCGGACAACACCACTTACAGCGCCGCCGCTGCTTCCAACACCCTGGCGCGGGCCATGCCCAATGCGATTCGCAATGCCCTGGGCACCCTTGGGCTGGTTGCCGCACGCACCCAACCGAGCATCTTTCCGCTGCCGTCGCGCAACGTCAGCGGTGGCGAAAAAGAAGACGACCTGGAGATTCTGCTCAAGCTGGCTGCGGCGGCTGTTTCGCGCCTGCAAAGCCACCAGTTGGGCGGCCTGGAGCAGACCCGCACCAATGCCGACGGCACTCAGGTGACCACCTGGCAACTGGAAGTGCCAATGCGTAACGCGCATGACATCGTGCCCTTGCAGGTCAAGGTGCAGCGTGAAGACAAGCCGGATCAGGAAGCTGCCGAAGACCGTGACGATGTCGAGGTCAAGGAGACCCGGGAAAAGCTCTGGAAAGTCGATCTGGCATTCGACCTTGAGCCGTTGGGGCCGCTGCAGGTGCATGCGCAGTTGTTGCGCGGCACGCTGTCCAGTCAGCTGTGGGCCGAGCGGCCCGACAGCGCGGTCTTGATTGAACATGAATTGGGATATTTGCGCGAGCGGCTGATTGCCTGCGGCCTGGCAGTGGGCGAACTGGCCTGCAGCCACGGCGCACCGCCCAGCGGCCCGCGCACCGCCCTTGAACAACGCTGGATTGACGAGAACGCCTGATGTCCCTACCCGACCATGTCCCGCGCCAGGCTATTGCCCTGAGCTACGACGGCCAACAGGCCCCGACGCTCAGCGCCAAGGGCGACGACCAGCTGGCCGAGGCCATTCTGGCCATTGCCCGTGAATATGAAGTGCCGATCTACGAGAACGCCGAACTGGTCAAACTGCTGGCACGCATGGAACTGGGCGACAGCATCCCCGAGCCGCTCTACCGCACGATTGCCGAAATCATCGCGTTTGCCTGGCACCTGAAAGGCAAGTTTCCGGTGGGTCAGGACCCGGATGCGCCGCCGGTGGAGCGGGATATTACGCCGCGTCGATAAACGCGCAGGCACCATCGCGAAATAGTCTTGCAGTTGGTCTGCCAGAGGCATTGTTGAACGTCTGAACATCTAATCTTCGTGGTTACTGAAATCAAGAGTACTCCGTCGGAGGATTAATGATGAATCGTCATACAGCGCCGGTGCCGGCAGAACTCAATTACGGGAGCACCCAGGATGGCCTGATATCCATGATCCCGGTGCGCAGAGACCTGAAGTTTGACCTGCCGGCGGATCGCATTACCGACTGGCACAACCACTGCGTTCAGACAACGGTATTGCTCAATACTATGTCCATCGTAACGCCGCTGACGGAGCGCTACATCATCGAGAGCCTGCGCGAATATCGCGAGAGTATCGAAGATCCGGAGCTGATCGAGAAAATCGACGGTCTGGTGGCGCAAGAGGCCATCCACAGCCGTGAGCACCGACGCTACAACGCCTTGATTGAGGCAGCTGGGCTGCCCGTCGACCAAATCATCCGGGGATGGCAGACCTTGTACGGTATCACCCAAAAGCGCTGGGTTGCCCGATGGTTCAGGTTGGCGACGGTCATGATGCTCGAACATCACACCGCTGCCGCCTCGTCAAAACTGTTGAAAATGCCAGCCATTCTGCAGAGCAGCGTCGAAGGCTATCGAGACATGCTGACTTGGCATTCACTCGAGGAGCTCGAACACAAGTCGGTGTCCTTTGAGGTCTGGCAGCAGGTGATCACGCCAGGATGGCGGCAGTACGTGTACCGCACACTGACCACATTGGTTATAAGTCCACCCTTCTGGAGTGCCTTTTATATCTCACTGCTGCGGGTACTCTGTGCAAGCAGGCGGTCGGACAAAGCGCTGTCCGGCTACTGGCAGTTGTTCAAGATGATGTTTGGCGTCAGAGGCTTGATCTCCTCCAACGCCTGGGTATGGATTCAGTACCTGCTGCCAGGCTATCACCCTTGGAAGGACGACAACAGCGCTGCCCTGGCATCCGCCATGAGAAAGCTGGTCAGACGCCAGACCTCACCGTGAAGGAGGCTGTCGGCACGGTCACAACGCAATCGGCTTGCGCCCTGCAAACGAGTGCGCCAGGGTGCCGCCGTCGACCAGATCCAGCTCGCCACCCAATGGCACACCGTGAGCAATGCGCGACGCGACCAGGCCTTTTTCGTGGAGCAACTGGGCGATGTAATGCGCCGTCGCTTCGCCTTCCACCGTCGGGTTGGTGGCGAGGATCACCTCAGTGAAGGTGCCCTGCTGGCTGATACGCTCCATCAGTTGCGGAATGCCGATGGCTTCCGGTCCCAGGCCGTCGAGTGGCGACAGATGGCCCTTGAGCACAAAGTAGCGACCGCGATAACCGGTCTGCTCCACCGCGTAGACATCCGTCGGCCCTTCCACCACACACAGCAGCGTGTCATCACGGCGCGGGTCGGCGCATTGCGGGCAGAGCTCCTCTTCGGTGAGGGTGCGGCATGAGCGGCAATGACCAACGCCATCCATCGCCTGCCCCAAGGCCAGCGCCAGCCGTGAGCCGCCGCTGCGGTCGCGCTCCAGCAGCTGCAACGCCATGCGTTGAGCGGTTTTCTGACCGACGCCCGGCAGCACGCGGAAGGCATCGATCAACTGGCGAATCAGGGGGCTGAAGCTCATGGAGAAAAATCCGACAAAAACACAAGACGCGGTTTATACCCGCGCGTTGCTGTGAGCGTCAATTGAGGTGTTCGATACTGCGACCAACAGCGCCTACGTGATTAATGTGATCAACCCTTCAGCGCCGTCTCCAGAAACTCCGTCAGTGCCTGCACCCTGGCGCTGCGGTGCTTGCGCACGGGCACCAGCAGGTTGATCGGCGCGCTGGCCAGTTGCCAATCGGCCAACACCCTCACCAGCCTGCCGCTGGCAATGGCGTCGCTGACGTCCCACTGCGAGCGCAAGACGATGCCCAGCCCCTGCTCGGCCAGCGCCGGGCAACCGAGCCGTCGTTGCTGAGCAGCGCAGGCTCGATGCGCAGGGTCTTTTTCGCCTGGCCCTTGCTCAGGTGCCAGAGGGTCACGTCTTCATCGTTTTCGCGAATGCAGATGCAGCGATGACACGCCAGCTCGTCAGGCGTCGAAGGCACGCCGTGCTGCTCCAGATAAGCTGGGCTGGCGCACAGCCAGCGATGGTTGTGCGCCAGAGGTCTGGCGATCCACAGACTGTCATTGAGGCTGCCGATATGAATCACTGCGTCGCTGTCATGCCGATCAGGCCACGGCGTTTCGCGCAGGTCCAGGTGCAGGCACAACTGCGGATGCAGTTTGGCAAAGCGCGCCAGCAAAGGCGCAATGCGCTGGCGACCGTAACCAAACGGCGCTGCCAGACGCAGGGTGCCGACCAGTCGCTCATCGTGCTGCTTGAACGATTCCGGAAGCGCTTCAAGCTGTTCCAGCAGGTGCGCGCTTTCCTCTGCGAAACGCTCGCCATCGGCCGTCAGGCTCAGGCGTCTGGCGTCGCGATTGGCCAGGGTAATGCCCAACTGCGTCTCCAGCTTGCGCAAGCGCATCGACAGCGCGGGCGGCGAGACATTCAGGACTCTGGCCGCAGCACTGAGGGACTCGCAGCGCGATAGCGCCACGGCCAGACGCAGGTCTTCGATAGCGATCATTCAGCTCAGCTTAAGGATTGATGACAAGGCATTGAACCACAGCTTCATCACCCGTGAGTAGAGTGGCAGCCGTACCCAGTCACGCGAGCTCTGTCCATGTCTGCCCTCTTGTCTTCTCTCGATACGCCTGTCGCGTTGCTTGATGTGCCGCGTATGCAGCGCAATATCCAGCGCATGCAACACCGCATAAATGAGCTGGGTGTGCGTTTGCGTCCGCACGTGAAGACCAGCAAATGCCTGCCTGTGATTCAGGCGCAGATAGCTGCAGGTGCCAGCGGCGTGACGGTCTCGACCCTGAAGGAGGCCGAACACTGCTTTGCCGAGGGCATCAACGACGTGTTCTACGCCGTCGCCATCGCACCTGGCAAACTGGACCAGGCACTCAAACTGCGGCGCAACGGTTGCCGCCTGAGCATCCTGACCGACAGCGTGGTCGCTGCCCAGGCGATTGTCGCCTTCGGCCAGCGACATGATGAGAACTTTGATGTGTGGATCGAAATCGATTGCGACGGCCATCGTTCCGGGCTGACCATCGACGACCCTTCGCTCGTCGAAGTCGCGAGAACGCTGATCGAGGGCGGCATGCACCTGCGAGGGGTCATGACCCATGCCGGGTCCAGTTACGACCTCGACACCCCCGAAGCGCTGCAAGCCCTCGCCGAGCAGGAGCGCAGGCTTTGCGTCAGCGCCGCCGAGCGCATTCGGCAAGCGGGGCTGCCCTGCGCGGAAGTCAGCATCGGCTCGACGCCTACCGCGCTGTCGGCGCAGAGCCTGCAAGGCGTGACCGAAGTACGTGCCGGGGTCTATGTATTCTTCGATCTGGTGATGCACAACATCGGCGTGTGCCGCGCCGACGAACTGGCCCTGAGTGTGCTGACCACGGTCATCGGCCATCAGCAGGACGGCTGGATCATCGTTGACGCAGGCTGGATGGCCATGAGCCGGGATCGCGGCACCCAGCGCCAGCGTGAGGATTTCGGCTACGGCCAGGTGTGCAGCGAAACCGGCGAGTGGATCGACGGCGCGCGGGTGACGGGTGCCAATCAGGAGCATGGCATCATCACGCTCGCCACCGGCAGCCAGGCAGACATTACTGCGCGCTTCCCCATCGGCAGCCGGCTGCGCATTCTGCCCAACCACGCCTGTGCTACCGGTGCGCAGTTCCCGGACTACCACGCCTGCGATGCCGAAGGCGCAATTCAAACCTGGAGTCGCTTGCATGGCTGGTGATATCGAACTGATTCGCACACCCCTGGCCGCCGCGCCGGGCGGGCATTATTCCCAGGCAGTGTTGCATGAAGGCACGCTGCATGTTTCCGGGCAACTGCCGGTGCGCGCTGACGGCAGCCACAGCGTCGACGAGCCATTCGAGGTGCAGGCCGTTATTGCGCTGGACAACCTGGCTGCCATTCTTGAGGCAGCAGGATGCACGACCGATGACCTGCTGAAAGTGACCATTTACATCGCAGGCATCCAGCACTGGCAGGCCTTCGATCGCATTTATGCAGGCTATCTGGGCGACCATCGCCCGGCCCGCGCCGTGGTGCCGGTTCCAGAATTGCACCACGGCTACCTGATCGAGATCGAAGCCCTGGCGCGCACCGTACGATGAACACTATCGGGAGCACCTCATGACCCCGCAAAAAAGCGACGTTCTGATTATCGGCGGCGGCTTCATGGGCTCGTCATCAGCGTTTTTCCTGCGCCAGCACGGGCGCTCGGTAACTCTGCTGGAGCGCCACCAGATCGGCCAGTACGCCAGCGGCGTCAACTTCGGCAATGTGCGCCGCCAGGGCCGCTTTCTCGGCCAGCTGGAACTCTCCAATCGCTCCTGGGCGCTGTGGAAACGCCTGCCCGAACTGATCGGCGAAGACCTGGAGTTCATTCCAAGCGGCCATATGCGCGTGTGTTATCGCGAAGACGAAATCGCTGAACTGGAGGCCTATGCCGCCGCACCCGAAGCCCGCGAGCTGGATTTGCAGGTGATCAGGGGCAAGACGCTGCATGAGCGCTTCCCGTTTCTCGGCCCGGAGGTCAAAGGCGGCTCTTATGCGCCCCACGACGGGCACGCCAACCCGCGCCTGGCCGCACCCGCCTTCGCCCGTGCGGCGATTCGCGCCGGGGCAAGAATCGAAGAGCGCACCGAGGTGGCAGAGGTGCAGAAGGTCGGCGGCGAGTTTCACGTCAGCACCACCGACGGCCAATTGTTCGTCGCCGAGCAATTGCTGATCACCGCCGGGGCCTGGGCGGCCAGGCTGGCCGAGCAGTTCGGCGAGCCGGTTCCGCTGGAGCCCAACGGGCCGCAAATGTCAGTGACCGAACCGGTGCCCTACGCCCTGCCGACGGTGATCGGAGTGTTCACCAAAATCAAGGAAGAAGTGATCTATCTCCGCCAGATACCGCACGGCAACATCATCATCGGCGGTGGTAATCGCAACAAACCGGACATGCTCAATCGCCGCGCCTACTTCAAGCCGGAAAGCCTGATCAACCAGATGAAGCAGATGAAACGCCTGTTACCCGGCGCAGAGAAGCTGAACATCATCCGTGTCTGGAGCGGCATCGAGAGCTATACGCCGGATTCGCTGCCGATCATGGGCCGCAGTGGCAAGGTGGACGGCCTGTTCTACGCGTTTGGCTTCTGCGGCCACGGCTTTCAGCTCGGCCCCGGCGTCGGCGATGTCATGGCCGAGCTGATCAGCACCGGCAGCACGCGCACGCTGATCACCCCATTCGATATCCGCCGCTTTACTGACCCGACGGCCATCGAGATGCCGTTCACGTCCAGCCTGATGAGCACAGGCAAGCTCATATGAGCCGAAACGACCCACGGAGGCTCCATGCACGCGACCCCAGATACCCTCTATCGATATCGCCCGGTGACTGAGGCGGACATTCCTGCGGCCCATGCCCTCTCGGTACACCTCAAATGGCCGCACCGCCAAGAAGACTGGGCCATGGTGCAACGCACCTCCGAGGGTTTTGTCGCCGAACGTGACGGCCAACTGGTGGGCGTGGCATTCACCTGCCACCAGGGCGACTGGTCATCCATAGGTCTGGTGATTGTCAGCGATGAACATCAGGGCAAAGGCATCGGTCGCCGCCTGATGCATCTGTGCCTTGACGCAACCGCACCGCGCACACCGATCCTCAATGCCACGGAACTGGGCGCGCCGTTGTACCGGAGCCTTGGCTTTGTCGATTTTGCGCGGATCCAGCAGCATCAGGGCATTGCTGACCTGTCAGGGCTGGCGACACCGAGCGATGGTCTGCCGGTTCGGACGCTAGGTCCGGCCGACCATGCCGAACTGATCAGGCTGGCCAACTCAGGCAGCGGTCTGGATCGCACCGTCGTGCTGAATGACCTGTTGTCGCGCGATGCAGAACAGGCGGTGGGCATCGACCATGAAGGGCGCCTGACAGGCATCGCCCTGCTGCGCCGCTTCGGCCGCGGGCATATCATCGGCCCGCTGGTGGCCCGTGACGTGGGGCAGGCACGGCAGTTGATTGCCCATCTGCTGCAACGGATACCCGGCATGTTCGTGCGCTTCGACATTCTGGCTGATTGCGGCCTGGCGCCGTGGCTCGAAAGCCTGGGCCTGCCGTGTGTCGACAGGGCACCGCGCATGGTGCTCGGAACGCCACCGCCATCAAGCAAGGACGTGCAGCAGTTTGCGCTGGTGACCCAGGCCATAGGCTGAAATCAGCGCGGATAAAGCCCCGGAACAGGTCAGCAATGTTAGCGGGTTGCATACAGCAGATTATTCTTTGCAGCCCGGCAGATCGGCGCTTTTTATCCAGACCGCTTTGTTAGCTTATAGGCATATAACGGCCTGATATCAAACGGCCTGACCTCGCCCATTATCGCTCCAGGGAGCCCACTGGATGACCTCACAGTCCTTGAACAGCCATCGCGTTGATCCAGACACCGCGCAGAAATTCTATATCGATGGTCGCTGGTCGGCGCCGCTCAACCCGGCCAGCATTGCGGTAATCAACCCGGCGACCGAAGAAGTGGTGGCGCACGTGGCCAGTGGCTCGGCCGCTGACGTCGACCGCGCTGTTGCGGCGGCGCGGGCGGCCTTTGCGAGCTGGTCCGGCACCTCTGTGCACGCCCGGGCGGAGATAATCGGGCGCATCCACGAGCTTATCCTCGAGCGCAAGGAACAGCTGGCGCAGGCCATCTCGCTGGAAATGGGTGCAGCTATCAATTCTGCGCGGGCGATGCAAGTGCCACTTGCCGCGGAGCACGTTCGTGTTGCGCGTGACCTGCTGGCGACCTATCGCTTCAAGAGCGTCGAAAGCGGCACCGCGATTGAACGCGAACCCATCGGTGTGTGCGGGCTGATCACGCCGTGGAACTGGCCGCTGTATCAAATTACTGCAAAAGTCGCCCCGGCGATTGCCGCTGGCTGCACGGTGGTGCTCAAACCCAGCGAACTCTCGCCATTGAGCGCATTGCTGTTCGCGCAACTGGTGCATGACGCGGGCCTGCCGCCGGGAGTGTTCAACCTGGTCAATGGCAGCGGCCCTGAAGTGGGCGGCGCGATGGCTGCGCACCCTGACATCGACATGATCTCGATCACCGGGTCCAACCGTGCAGGCGCATTGGTGGCGCAGGCCGCCGCACCGACTGTGAAACGGGTAACTCAGGAACTGGGCGGTAAATCACCGAACATTCTGCTGCCCGACGCCGACTTCGCCAAAGCGGTGCCGCCCGGCGTGATGGCCGCGTTCCGCAACGTTGGCCAGTCGTGCAGCGCGCCGACCCGCATGATCGTGCCCAGGAACCGACTGGCGGAAGTTGAAGCGCTGGCAGCCGAGACGGCCAAGGCGATCATTGTGGGAGATCCGCAGCGGGAGGAAACGGTGCTGGGGCCGATCGCCAACGAGGCACAGTTTCACCGCGTACAGGCGATGATCGATGCCGGGCTGAGTGAAGGCGCGAAGCTGGTCTGCGGCGGGCCAGGCCGTGTACAAGGCCATGAGCAAGGCTTTTACACCCGGCCGACGGTATTTTCCGAAGTGGACTCGTCCATGCGTATCGCCCGGGAAGAAATATTTGGTCCGGTGCTGTGCCTGATTGCCTACGACACGGTTGATGAGGCCGTGGCGATTGCCAACGACACCGTTTACGGTCTGGGCGCGCATGTACAGGGGCAGGATCTTGAGCAGGCCCGTTCGGTGGCTTCGCGCATTCGTGCCGGACAAGTGCATCTGAACTACCCCGCCTGGAACCCGATGGCCCCGTTCGGCGGCTACAAGCGCTCGGGCAATGGCCGCGAGTATGGCGTGCATGGCTTTGAAGAGTATCTGGAGACCAAGGCTATTGTGGGGTTTGGTTGAGTGGCGCTGGTGCTGAAAGTCCGGAAAATGGGGCTCAGACTACGATGAGGATCGTTCCAACGCTCCGCGTGGGAATGCAGTTCGTGACGCTCTGCGTCACACAGCGGTTCTGTGGTTTCAGGTGGATTGACGGTCGACTCAGGTCACCTTTTCGCCCCTCGGCGAGTTACTTTGACGGGGCAAAGTAACCAAACCCCCTCGCTCCTGTTTCCGGCCCGACTTCGTCGGGTTCCTTCGCCCTGACACTGATCCGGGGGTCGCCGCAACGGGCCATCCATGGCCCGGTGCGGCTAGCCTGGCATCCTGCCAGGCTACCCCCGCATCAGCGCCAGGACTCAGCCGTCACTAACGTCGCACTCTGCGTCGACAGTGCCATCGCGGATGAAAAGCACTGCATTGGCAGCGACTGCGTGTAAGGCATGACATTGTTTCGTATCGAAGATTTGTGACGCAGAGCGTCACGAACTGCATACCTACGCAGAGCGCAGGCACGATAGTCACTAAAGCATGCGGTGCGAGCGTGAGAAATTACTTTGTCGCCGCTTTGGCCACATCAAGCCTGCGCAGGTGGCAGGTGACTTCTTCGCGGTCGTGGTAGAGCTGTTTGCAGCCGATCGACACCCGTACGCCACGCGCCTGAAAGCCTTCTTCGATACGGTCGAGCAAGCGGCGTACTTCGGCGTAGCGCTGTTTCATCGGCAGTTTGAGGTTGACCACTGCTTCGCGGCACAGGCCTTCACCCAGCCAGGTTTCCAGCAACGCGGCATTGCGCGCAGGCTTCTCGACGATGTCGCAGACCATCCAGTCCACCGGGTGCCGGGGTTTGTAGGTAAAACCGTCAGCCATCAAGTGCTGGACCAGCCCGGTATCCATCAGGCTTTCCGCCATCGGCCCGTTATCGATGGCCGTCACCAGCATGCCCCGGCGCACCAGTTGATACGTCCAGCCACCCGGTGCGGCGCCAAGGTCCACGCCGGTCATGTCGCCGGAAAGGCGTTCGTCCCACTGGTCTCTGGGGATGAAATGGTGCCATGCCTCTTCCAGCTTCAAGGTGGAACGGCTAGGCGCCTCGCGGGGAAACTTGAGGCGCGGGATGCCCATCGGCCACATGGCAGAGTTGTCCGCATCGGCCAGACCGAGAAACACTTCACGGCCACTCTTGAAGGTCAGTAACAGACGGGGCTTGCGCGGATCGTCAACCAGCTTGCCTGCCTGCATCAGAGCCTTGCGCAGCGGTGCCTCGAACTTCTTGCAGAAATTCGACAGCTCCTTGCCGTCGTTGGTATCCACGACCTCAAGCCACAGGCTGCCGCAGGCCGGAAACGCCGAAAGCTGCGCAAGGATCACACTGATGCGATCGGTTTCCGGCAACTCGAGAAACATCCCCCGCGCCCATTGCCGGGGAAAGATCAGCGCGTCGAAGCGCTGGCCATTCATCAATCGTTCGGCGCCATCCGCCTCGGTGCAGATGAATTCGGCACAGGCTGTATCGGGGCGTGCCTTGGCATACCCTGCAACGTCCAGGCACGCAGCGTGATCGGATATCTCCGAGCAGACTTCACCTTCAAAACCGGGTCTGCAATGCATAAACAGTGTATTCATGGGTTACTCCTGGGCAGTGGGCACTCGGGCGTAACCCCGCAGACTTGAAAGCCGCGCATGATAGCCCAATCCAGGAACCACTGGTGCTGCACAACAGTCCACAGCAGTTGAAGCCTGATGCGGCGCTCCCGACCTGATGCACATGGAGCCCGTGAACCGATGTTCGGAGAACAATCCAGAAAGGAGACATTCATGCCCTCCCTCGATAGCCTGAAGAGCCTGAAAACGCTCGAAATCGACAACAAGACCTACCATTATTTCAGCCTGCCGGAAGCTGCCCGCTCCCTTGGCGACCTCGACAAGCTGCCCATGTCACTCAAAGTGCTGCTGGAAAACCTGCTGCGTTGGGAGGACAACAAGACCGTCACTGGCAACGACCTCAAGGCTATTGCCGACTGGCTGACCGAGCGCCGTTCGGACCGGGAAATTCAATACCGCCCTGCCCGCGTGCTGATGCAGGACTTCACCGGTGTGCCGGCAGTGGTCGATCTGGCCGCCATGCGCGCTGCCGTGGCCAAGGCTGGCGGTGACCCGCAACGCATCAACCCGCTGTCCCCGGTGGACCTGGTCATCGACCACTCGGTGATGGTCGACAAGTTTGGCAACGCCGAAGCGTTCGGCGAGAACGTCGACATCGAGATGCAGCGCAACGGTGAGCGCTACGCGTTCCTGCGCTGGGGTCAGAGCGCTTTCGACAACTTCAGCGTAGTGCCGCCCGGCACCGGCATTTGCCATCAGGTGAACCTCGAATACCTGGGCCGCACTGTGTGGACGAAGGAGGAAGACGGCCGCACTTACGCGTTCCCCGACACGCTGGTCGGTACCGACTCGCACACCACGATGATCAATGGCTTGGGCGTACTGGGCTGGGGCGTGGGGGGGATCGAAGCCGAGGCGGCGATGCTTGGCCAGCCAGTGTCGATGCTGATCCCGGAAGTCATCGGTTTCAGGCTGACCGGCAAATTGAAGGAAGGCATCACCGCCACTGATCTGGTGCTGACCGTCACCCAGATGCTGCGCAAGAAAGGTGTGGTCGGCAAGTTTGTCGAGTTCTACGGCGACGGCCTGGCTGATCTGCCACTGGCAGACCGGGCGACCATTGCCAACATGGCACCGGAATACGGCGCGACCTGTGGTTTCTTCCCGGTCGATGAGGTGACGCTGGACTACCTGCGTCTGTCCGGTCGTCCTGACGAGACCGTCAAGCTGGTCGAGGCGTATTGCAAGGCTCAGGGCCTGTGGCGTCTGGCAGGTCAGGAACCGGTGTTCAGCGACAGTCTGGAACTGGACATGAGTACCGTGGAAGCCAGCCTTGCAGGCCCCAAACGTCCTCAAGACCGTGTCGCGCTGCCGAATGTATCCAAGGCATTCAGCGACTTTCTCGGTTTGCAGGTCAAGCCCGCCAAGGTCGACGAAGGTCGTCTGGAAAGCGAAGGCGGCGGCGGTGTCGCGGTGGGCAACGAGGCTCAGGTCAGCGGTGAAACCCAGTATGAGTACAACGGCCAGACCTATAACCTGAAGGACGGTGCCGTGGTCATCGCGGCGATCACCTCCTGCACCAACACCTCAAACCCCAGCGTCATGATGGCCGCCGGGCTGGTGGCAAAAAAAGCTGTCGAGAAAGGCCTGAAGCGCAAGCCCTGGGTGAAAAGCTCGCTGGCACCCGGTTCGAAAGTCGTGACCGACTATTACAACGCGGCAGGTCTGACCCAATACCTCGACGCCCTGGGCTTCGATCTGGTGGGTTACGGCTGCACCACCTGTATCGGTAACTCCGGCCCACTGCTGGAGCCTATCGAAAAAGCCATTCAGCAATCCGACCTGACAGTGGCCTCGGTGCTCTCGGGCAACCGCAACTTCGAGGGTCGCGTCCATCCGCTGGTCAAGACCAACTGGCTGGCATCGCCGCCTCTGGTGGTCGCCTACGCACTGGCAGGCTCGGTGCGCATCGACATCAGCAGCGAGCCACTGGGCGAAGGATCGGACGGGAAACCGGTTTACCTGCGCGATATCTGGCCAAGCCAGCAGGAAATTGCCGATGCGGTGGCCAGCGTCAACACCGGTATGTTCCACAAGGAATACGCCGAAGTGTTTGCCGGTGACGAACAATGGCAAGCCATTGAAGTGCCACAGGCCGCCACTTATGTCTGGCAGGACGACTCCACGTACATTCAGCACCCGCCGTTCTTCGAAGACATCGGTGGTCCATTACCGGTTATCGAAGACGTGGAAAACGCGCGCATCCTCGCCTTGCTGGGCGACTCGGTGACCACCGACCACATCTCCCCTGCCGGGAATATCAAGGTCGACAGCCCCGCCGGACGCTACCTTCAGGAAAAAGGCGTCAAGTATCAGGACTTCAACTCCTACGGCTCACGCCGCGGTAACCACGAAGTGATGATGCGCGGCACTTTCGCCAATATCCGCATTCGCAACGAAATGCTCGGCGGTGAGGAAGGCGGTAACACGTTGCATGTGCCCTCCGGCGAGAAGCTGGCGATATACGATGCAGCCATGCGCTACCAGGCAGAAAATACGCCGCTGGTGATCATCGCGGGGCTGGAATACGGCACTGGCTCCAGTCGCGACTGGGCGGCCAAGCGTACTAATCTGTTAGGCGTCAAGGCTGTCATCGCCGAAAGCTTCGAACGGATTCACCGCTCGAATCTGGTCGGTATGGGCGTGCTGCCTTTGCAGTTCAAGAACGGCCAGACGCGCAAGACACTGGGCCTGACCGGCAAGGAAACGCTGAAAATCACCGGACTGACCAACGCCGACGTGCAACCGGGCATGAGCCTGACTCTGCATATCAACCGCCAGGACGGCAGCAAGGAAACCGTTGACGTGCTGTGCCGCATCGACACGCTTAACGAGGTGGAATACTTCAAGGCGGGGGGCATTCTGCATTACGTGTTGCGACAGCTGATCGCTTCCTGACACGCATTGCCTGACACGCAGCCTGCCCCAGCTTAGGGGTCAGGCTCGTGTATGAAGATTTGTATAAGCTCAAACCGGCATCGCTGGACGTCGGATAGAATCCTGCGCTTCTTGAAGCAGGATGTATCTCATGAGTACGAGGCACTGGCTGGTTCTCTTTCTTCTGAGTGCTGGCTACGCGCTTGCACTGTCCTATGGCAGCCTTGCCCCTTCTGCGGCCGCAAGTTTCGGCCCGTTGCTCCTCGCCTGGTTATGCGTAGCGTTGCCCTCCCATCAATACATCCGCCTTTTTGGTCATGCGCTGTTTATTGTGACGGGCCTCGCGTTGGCTTTTCATCTGGCACCCGGCTTCAATAGTGCACAAGTCATCGAGGCCACCCGATTCACGGCCGATGCCCAGGTTTTTTCCATGTCGCTTTATCTGGACAAGCCTCTGATCGGCTTCTGGCTGATACTGGCCTGCCCGTGGATCATGCCCAGGGTCGACATGACCCATTCGCTGCAAACCGGCGTTCTGGCGCTGATCGTGACGTCAGCGTTCTGCATGACAGCAGCCGTCATTCTTAACGTTGTCGGCTGGGCACCCAAATGGCCTGATCAAGGCCTGATATGGCTGCTCAACAACCTGTTGCTGGTGACCCTGACCGAAGAACTGTTTTTTCGCGCATATCTGCAAGGCGGTCTGCAGCGCCTGTTCAAGGGCTCTAGGTTTGCGAGCGCACTGTCGATCACCCTCGCTGCAAGCCTGTTCGGGCTCGCTCACACAGGTGCTGGCTGGGAGTGGATAGTGTTGGCGAGCATGGCAGGTGTGGGTTACGGCATCGCGTTTCGTTTTGGTGGCTTGCAAGCGGCGATCATCAGTCACTTCGGTCTGAATCTGGTGCACTTCGGGCTTTTCACTTATCCCATGCTTGCCCGGTAATGCTGACCGTCCGGTCATTTGTGACGCACCGCTCAATTTATCGATACGCCGGCCGATAACACGCCATAGTCTTCCGGATCGAAGGATCGAAACCCAATGCGCAACAACCAGCCCATCACTCAACATGAGCGGACTTTTCCTGCCGAGCAGCGACTGATCTCCACCACCGACACCCGCGGTACGATCACGTATTGCAACGATGCCTTCGTCGACATCAGTGGTTACAGCGAGGCGGAACTGCTCGGTGCAGCGCACAACACCGTGCGTCACCCGGACGTGCCACCTGCGGTTTTCGAGCACATGTGGACCACTCTCAAAACCGGGCAGCCGTGGATGGGCATCGTCAAGAATCGCTGCAAGAACGGCGATCATTACTGGGTCAACGCCTACGTGACGCCGATGCTGGAAAACCGCAAGGTGGTGGGTTTCGAGTCGGTACGCATCAAACCGACCGCCGAACAGATCCGTCGTGCCGAGGCGCTTTATGCCCGGATCAACAAGGGCAAGAGCGCGATACCGGGCCGCGACAAGTGGCTGCCGATACTTCAGGACTGGCTGCCATTCATTCTGGTCAGTCAACTGAGCTTCCTGATCGGCGTATGGCTCAACTCGCAGTGGGGCTTTGCCCTGGCGGCGGCGCTTTCAGTGCCACTGGGCCTGCTGGGATTGTCCTGGCAGCAGCGCGGCACCAAACGTTTGTTGCGCCTGGCCGAGCAGACGACCTCTGACCCGCTGATCGCACAGATGTATACCGACAGCCGTGGCCCACAAGCGCGCCTGGAAATGTCGATCCTCAGCCAGGAAGCACGTCTGAAGACTTGTCTTACGCGTTTGCAGGACACCGCCGAACACTTGACCAGTCAGGCTCGTCAGTCCAACTCGCTGGCCAATGCCAGTTCGACCGGGCTGGAGCGTCAGCGTGTGGAAACCGAGCAGGTCGCCGCCGCCATCAATCAGATGGCCGCCACTACCCAGGAAGTCGCCAGCCACGTAAACCGTGCTGCCGATGCCACCCAGCAGGCCAATGAACTGACGCGTCGCGGCCGCGATATCGCCGGTGAAACCCTCGAAGCCATTCAGCGCCTGTCCACCTCGGTGGGCGAAACCGGCCTGACCGTGACCCGACTGGCCAAGGACAGCGATGAAATCGGCGGCGTGGTCGATGTGATCAAAGGCATCGCCGACCAGACCAACCTGCTGGCTCTCAACGCGGCGATCGAAGCGGCGCGCGCCGGCGAGATGGGCCGCGGCTTTGCGGTCGTGGCGGATGAAGTACGCCAGTTGGCGCAACGCACCGCCGAGTCCACAGGGCAGATCCATGGTCTGATCGCCAAACTGCAGCAGACCGCCAACGACGCGGTACAAACCATGGACGCCGGTCGCCGTCAGGCAGAAGAAGGCGTGGCCCGGGTGCTGGAAGCGGACCAGGCACTGGTGGGCATCAGCGAGGCCGTCGCCAACATCACTGACATGACCACCCAGATCGCCACCGCCACTGAAGAGCAAAGCGCCGTCGCCGAGGAGATCAACCGCAATATCGCCACCATCGCCAGCCTGGCTGACCAGACATCGGACGAAGCCCATCGCTCGGCAGTGTTGAGTGGTGAACTGACCGATACGGCAAACTCGCAGTATTCGTTGGTGGAGCGATTTAATCGCTGAGACTTGAGACTGTTTTCAACGCCTCGACAAACTTCGGTTGGTCGGGGCTTTTTATGGGGTGCCAGTGTTATGCGCGGTTAGCTTTAAATATAAATCTGACAGAATCCGGGAAGCGATCTGAAGACTGCGCAGAATATTTCTTTAACACGTTCGACGACAGCAACGTAGCACTTTTTACCTTTGACAGCGCACTCATACTCCGATGAGTTGAAATTCAAGTAGTGCGGTAGTTATTTATTACCCCTATAACTATCGTTTATCACTTGAGTAAAAACTTCAGCTCTGCGCCATGTGGCGCCTGCCTTTTTAATTGGAGAGACAACCTGCGGGATTTCAGCGAGTACTATCAATTTTCCACACCCGTGTTCCAGCAGCAAGCCCTGTAGATAGCTTTCAGTCAGAGGTTCCTGCCAGCGACCATGTCACGATCAACTATAAGGTCATCGACTGTGCGGACAAGGAAACTCTGAAAAAGACTTCCTAACTTTGGCAAAATCTCCGGACACCAGTCGCCGAGCTTTTCGATGATGAAACAGATGACCTTCGCCGACGCCGAGTATGCCGGCAAGCGCAAGCAGACCCGTAAGGAATTGTTCCTGATCGAGATGGATCAGGTGGTGCCCTGGAAAGGTTTGATTGCCCTGATTGAGCCCTATTATCCAAAAGGAGAAGGTGGCCGGCCCGCCTACCCACTGATGGCGATGCTGCGTGTTCATCTGATGCAGAACTGGTTCGGCTACAGCGATCCGGCGATGGAAGAAGCGCTGTATGAGACGACCATCCTGCGTCAGTTTTCAGGCCTGAGCCTGGAGCGCATTCCAGACGAAACCACGATTCTCAACTTCCGTCATCTGCTGGAAAAGCACGAGTTGGCGACCGGGATTCTCGGCGTAATTAATGGTTATCTGGGCGACCGTGGCTTGTCGTTGCGTCAAGGCACCATCGTCGATGCCACGCTGATCCACGCGCCCAGTTCGACCAAGAACAAGGATGGCAAACGCGATCCTGAGATGCATCAAACCAAGAAAGGTAACCAGTACTATTTCGGCGCCAAGGCTCACATCGGCGCCGACGACGAGTCAGGCCTGGTGCACAGCGTGGTAGTAACAGCGGCCAATGTGGCAGACGTCACGCAGGTTGCCAAACTGCTACACGGCGAGGAAAACGTAGTCTGCGCCGACGCAGGTTACACCGGGGTTGAGAAGCGCGAAGAACATGCTGGGCGCAAGGTCATTTGGCAGATTGCCGCCCGCCGCAGCACTTACAAAAAGCACGGAAAACGCAGTGTTTTGTACAAGGCGATCCGCAAAATCGAGAAGGCCAAGGCTCAGGTTCGCGCCAAGGTCGAGCATCCGTTTCGGGTCATCAAACGCCAGTTTGGCTATGAAAAAGTGCGCTTTCGGGGCTTGGCCAAGAACACCGCGCAGATGGTGACGTTGTTCGCCCTGTCAAACCTGTGGATGGCCCGCCGACATTTGTTGGCGAGCGCAGGAGAGGTGCGCGTGTAATGCAGGAAATGGTTACCGCAAAAGGCTTTGCAGCGGCCGAAAGAGCTGAAAAGCGAAGATAATTGAGCAAATTTCGACATGCATCGTTTTTTGAAAAGTGCTGAGGACTCGGTAGCCGGAAAACATGGGAGTATCAGTTTTTTTGTGTTCGGGCTGGTTAGGGCCTGCCGTCAGGCAGGCCCTTGTTTTACCAGCTCGGTCTGGTAAATCGGTCTCCGTACAGGATCGCAAATTGATTCATTGCCACTTTCCAGTCGTGTGCCGCATGACCCCAGTTGGCGGTGATGTTGCGCAACCCAAGCCATATCAGTTTCGTCGCAGCCTCATCGGTCGGGAAGTGCCCTCGAGTCTTGATGATCTTGCGTAACTGGGCATTGATGCTCTCGATGGCATTGGTCGTGTAAACCACTTTGCGAATGCCCGCCGGAAAAACAAAAAACGGTATAACCCGATCCCAGGCGCGACGCCATGCAGCAACTACAGTCGGATACTGCTTGCCCCAGGGGCCCGCTTCAAAGGCGTTAAGCTCTTGCTCAGCCACATCGGCATTGATCGCCTGGTAGATCGGCTTGAGTGCTTTGGCCAGTGCCCGACGTTTATCCCAAGCGGCATAGTCCAAGCTGTTGCGGATCAGATGCACGATGCAGGTTTGCAGCGTCGTGGCAGGAAAAACCGCCCCCAACGCCTCCGGTATTCCTTTGAGGCCATCCGTGACGGCGATCAGAACATCTTCAACGCCACGAGTCTTGAGGTCGTTGAACACCTTCATCCAAAACTTGGCACCCTCGGTGCTCTCGATCCATATACCCAGAATGTCGCGCGTGCCATCAGGTAATACCCCCAGCGCCAGATAAATAGCCTTGTTGCACACTAACCCCTCGTCCCGGATTTTGACCCGTAACGCATCGAAGAAGATCACCGGATACATCGGTTCCAAGGGTCGTTGCTGCCAAGCGCCCACCTCTTCCATGACCGCATCGGTGACTGAGCTGATGAAGTCATGGGACACGTCAGTTCCATACTGCTCAGATAGAAAAGCGCGGATCTCACGCACCGTCATGCCCCGGGCGTACATGGCAATTATCTTGTCGTCGAAGCCTGTAAAACGTCGTTCGTGCTTGGGAATCAGGATCGGGGCGAAGCTACCATCGCGGTCTCTGGGGATATCCAGGCGAAGCGGCCCGTCGTCGGTCAGAACCGTCTTGCTGCTTTTGCCATTACGCTGATTGGTCGACTCCTCAGGGCGCTCCGCGCCCTGAGGGTAACCAAGGTGGTGACCCAGCTCGGCGCCTAGCGCACGCTCGATCAGAGCCTTCTTGAACGCCATGGACGCGTCTTGAATGGCTTCGGCGCTCATCGGGCCTTTAACAAACTGCTCGATCAGCTCTTGGGGAATCGAGGGCAACTCCCTCGCTGTTGCATTGGCGGACTTCTTTTTGGTCGGCATACATGCACCTCTAGCTACATGTTATGCCCGAACACAAAATTTCTGACAGTCTCGAAAACATCCGGCTACTTCAGACCTTCCACAATGCGTCACTGCTCTCGCACTCCGTGACGCTGTCAATGCAGCTTTAAGCACAGCAGCCTACATTTCTTGCCTACAACCTTGACGGTTTCGCACGCTGATGCGTGCGAGACCCTAATGATAAAGTTGAGTGAATATTCCTATGCATGAGTGGGAATCTAGACAAAACGCAGTTTTTTACCTTTTGTAAGATTTATCTGTAGTTAACGTCCTACAGGTATTTCACGCAGAAAAAGTTCAAGAAAAGTATCTGCACCCAGCTTTACCCTTTATTTACAGCATCCTTGACACTAATGATCAATAATTTAGTACGCACATGCTACAAAATGTAACCGCACAACCATACACAACCCGTGCATGACTTTGAAATGGGCAGACACTTGACCTGAACACTTATGTGCCTTGTAATATTTCCGCTGCCGACAACTGCCGGCATATACATAACAACTCAACTTAATGTCAATAAAAGAGTTTACGATGGATAAAGAACAATCCACGGATGTAGTGGCGCGCACCCAAAAAGAAAAAAACAACCCCAAAAGCGCGAGTGCTGTTCAAGAAGCCCCACCCCACGAGAGCCTCTACCGACAGGCGAGACCCCTCCATCTTCCGTCCGATATTTCCAACACGCTGAAAGCACCTGTGCTGCCTGACATCGATCCTGATTCCATCAGTCACGAGCAGGCACATGCGGGCATTACCATTCATATCCCCGGGTCAGTCAAAATGTGCTGGGGTGACGAAATCCATTTCTATTGGGGGAAAAACCTGTCATCGACAACGCTTTTCCATCGGGTAGGCGAAAACAGCGTGGTACGTGTGCTGTGTATTTCCTACAACTTCACGCCCTATGTTCAGTACGGTCTGGTTGACCTGTATTACGAGCTTTATCGCGATCATCGCCTGATCGGCACATCGCCGGTGTTGCGGGTGAACGTCAACTACGCAGTGCCTGTCACGTCCCGACAGAGGCAACGCAAACGCAGGTTTATCGATCAATAACTGAAGAGCCCCCGGTGATCACTCACCGGGGGCTCTGGTGTTGCTCAGGCACTGGCCTTAAGAATCAGAATGCCAGGCGTAGCCCCACATTCGCCCCCCAGGGTTGCTCGATATGCCGACCTTTCATGTAATCAAAGTCTGCATGCAGTTTCAGACGTTCGGACAGCGACACCGATACCCCGGCGCCCAGTTCGCCGCGAGAACCGAACAGGCTGTTATCAAATTTAACATCGTTGGCTTTCACCTCGTTATGGCGCGAAAACTCCTGCGCAATGGCGACACGCACATAAGGCTGCAGCACCCCGCCGTCCTTGAGCGCAACACTGCGGCCCAGCGAGGTGCCGACCTTGCCCAGTACCGACTGGGTGTGGTCGTTCTTCGCCTTCATGCCATTATCCAGACGCAGCTCCTGCCCCTGAACGACAACGCTGGACAGCTGAGCGAAGGGCTCAAGGAAGTAATCGTCCGCCAGCTTGATGTGGCGGCCAAACTCTACCCAGCCCCCTACCCCGTTGTTGGTGTAGTCACCCTTGGCCTTGCTTGCATCGCTCATGGCGACATCTGCCTTGTTGCGAAAGCGGTTGAGTTTGAGCACCCCGTCAACGTAGTAGCCGTCGTCCGACAGCCAGGTGGCATAGGCACCTGCATAGTAGCTGTCGACTTTTCCCGTAGTACCACGGCTCAAATCGATACCGGACGTGCTGTACCCTCCCAGCACACCCAGCACCAATTGGCCGCTGCTGACCTCGACAGGCGCATCGGCACCCAGCGACAGGCCATTTTGCTTCTGCCGATAGTCGACACCATCACTGGTCGTGGCATTAAGCCTGTTGCCATAGGCACGCATCCAGCCGCCCGCCCTGCCGCTTGCGCGAACCTCGCCCATGCGCGAACGCAGGGTAGAGAGCTCACTCATCCAGATGGCAGGTGCCGCGCTGTAAAGCGCAAGCGCGCTCTGGGTCGAGGGGCTTATGACCTTGTCTTTACCGACGATGAACCAGTCATTGCCCTGTTGCTCCAGCAGATACGAATAGGCGCCGAGGTCGACACGCCCGCCCAGCAGGCTGAATTGCGCGTCACCACCTTCGGTATGCACCACCTTGAGCGGTGCCATGTCAGCAGAGACAACCTCCACCCCCGTGTTGCGCACCCGCAACCCGAACTGACCACTGGCCTGGCCGTTGACGTCGATGAGATCTCCGACACCGTTGTCCAGATCCACGCGCAAACCAAACGTGCCGCCCCCTGACAACTCAGTCAGCGAAAGTGTATGGAACCCTTCACCAACAAACGAAACCCTCCCCCCGTGCAGGGAAAGCGACCTGACGGCATTGTCGCCCTGCATCTGCCAGTGACTGCCCGAGGTAATCGCCAGACGGTTGCCATTGACGATGTCGCCGTTCAATTGCGCGCCGTTTTGCAGCGTGATGTTCAGGGTGCTGGTGTCATCGGCGACAAGGTTGCCATTGAGGGTGCTGTTGTCGACGTTGAAGTTGACAGTGCTGTGATCTTCCACCTCCAGCAGGTTGCCATTTCCAGCCCATAGCTCGGAATGGTTTTGCACAGCAATGTCGGCCTCGATGTCGAACGTAGCGCGTTGGTTTACTTTGATAGCGGCCCCGGCCAAACCCTGGACTATCGATCGGTCAATCACAGCAACGGACTTGTTTCCGACCAGTATTCCGGCTTGGGATCCATCTACCAGATGGATTCCATTCATGTCGCCTGTCACATGACTGTTGTCGGCGATCAGCACATTGGCGCCAGAAACAAAAATCCCCTGGCCACTTTTGCTTTGCGACGCAAACCCGCGCACATCGGTATTGAAAATACTCAGCGCCCCCCACAACCCGACTGAAATACCGTAGCCCGATCCCGATACATCGCTTGAATGAGCCGATACCGTGGAGCCAGGGTTGATAGAGCCCATCACTCCATGAAGAACAATGCCGCTACCTGTCGCGTTTTTCACGGTAGCGTTGGAGAGATTACCCAGCGCATCGGAAAGGCTGATACCGCTCTCAACCACGCCGGACTGAATATTGACCGTAGCGTCTCTCACGACCACCTGGTCTGCTCGCCCACCGACAATATTAAGAACACTTTGATCACCAATATGATAAGAATCGAAGGGAGTATCAGGACCTACGGTAATGATTTCGGCCCGTCTAACGGTTTCATCTGGCAACTCTTCATCCGGCCACAATCCGGTGACTGCTTCAGTGTCTAAAGACAGACCATTATTATCGCTCGATGCCGCTGCCGACGCCTGCACATTAGCTAGAGCACCAAAGGCAATCACGGCAAGTTGAAACGCGCCACCCCGCGACTTAACGACATTACTTTTTCTACTAGACACCGTCCATCTCCTCGTTTTTTTGAGAGTGGAAAGATAGCTCACTTAATTCATAAACTCTGGCCCTGTTCAATACCCAAAACGTAGGAGCATTCCCAAAATAATATAAGAATTTTCTTACAGCGAGCATCCAAATGGACGCCAAGCAAAAAATTCGCAAACTAATTAAATAATTCCCACGCAACCACTTGACCAACCCACTAAAACCCTATTACGTCCAATTGTGACTGGGAACATCATTAGCTCTTTCGCCAAGTACCAGCCAAAAAAACCTTATTCAGAAACGCGTTCGAAAAAGTAGGAAATCCCCTACAAAATTTTAATGACAAGGCATCTACACATGAAAAATTGCTCAAACAACTATCTCCCAACACCTGTTTCAGTTTCCGGAAACAGGCATCGAAACTTGAATCTTGTATTGACTGCACCCGATATTGCAGTCGCATTTCATGATCAGGATACGCCAGGGCTCATACCGGTCGCTGACGCATCCCAAACGTTGACGGTCGATCTCGTTGTATGGCCAGCCGCACTTCCTGGTTACACCTATCAACTGCTGTTCAACAGTATCGCGACCGGTCCCCGAAAACTGATTCTGCCCTCACATGCACCAGGAGACCCCCTGCACCTGGAGATCCCGGCCGAACTGTTGCTGGAAGGTTTCCACGATGTCGCGTACGTCGTTGTCAATCCGATCAATCAGGTAGAACAGAAATCGGAAATTTTCCGGATTCAGATCGACCGGACAGCGCCAGGCGCTCCGGAGCTTGCTGCCATACAGTTCCCAGCCGAGATCCAGAACGGTCTGACTGCCGCCGAGCTCGATCAACTGGGTGGCCAACTGGATGTACAGATTGCCGGCTACACCGGTATGGCCAAGCATGACCGCATTCTGACCAGGTGGGGAGATATCGTAGGCCCTACTGCTGTCGTCAACGAAACCGATATGGGGCTGGACAAGGTCTCGGTCACTTTTACACGAGCGTTTCTGCAAACGTTGGGGGAGGAAGAAAAGCAGGTGTGTTACCAGGTCATCGACCGTGCGGGCAACCCTTCAATCCTCTCGAACACTGTAGCGGTGAAATTAAGGCTGAAAGACTTGCCTTCTGATTATCCGGCACCTGTGATTGATCAAGCGGTAGACGATCTGATTGACTATCTGGAAGCTCAGGCCGGAGTATTGGTCGACATCCCCCATTATCCGGGCGCAGCGGCGCTTGATAGCATCCAGCTATTCTGGGGCACCAATAATCCCTTGACCCCTGTCTTCGTTGCACCTGGCGACGAAAATGAAGCCGTCATACTCACGTTGAAGCTGCCATTCGAGGCCATTACCCAAGGTCCGCAAGGCGACGCAGCGGTTCATTATGAAGTGTCTCGCAACGGCGAACTGACGGGCACATCGCTGGACACCCACATAGACGTTTTTACAACACTTCCCTTCCCTACCCCCTTGAGCAACTTGACGGTACAAGGAACGAGCGTACAAAACCCGAACACCCAGGACAACTTCATCGACGAAGACGATTACGAGTTGAACGGCAGAGGAGTAGTACTCTGGAATACAGGGTTCGAAATCAATGATGATCTGAACCTGTATTGGGGTAACCAGGTAAAAACGCAGTGGTATCAAATACGGTCTAGCGACGTTGCAGCGACAAGAGACTTGATTATTCCGATTGATAACGAGCTGATGAAGTTGCAAGGCACCGGCGAGGCCATTCCGGTGTACTTCACAGTCACGCGCACAGGAAACCCAAACAGTATGACGAGTCCGACTCAGCCTGTAACAGTACGGTCTCGAGAAGAGCAACCCGGTGGCGAAAACGGATTGACCGGGCCCACGTTCAATCTCACGTCCAACGGAGTGCTGGGCCCCAATGAAAATCCGGACGGTGCCGATGTAAAAGTTTCACCTTATGTCAATATTGCCGAGGGCCAGAAGATCACCTTCACGTTCAAGGGTTTTGACGACTTCAATAATCCCATCGAAGCCGCTACTTATGTGACGACTCGTAAGCTGGATGAAGTGGATGTTGTGCAAGGGCATGTATTCAAGGTCCCTCAGATCAACACACTGCTTATTTGCACAGGGTTTGCGGAGGCGAGTTATACCGTCGACCCTGTCGAAGGCAGCAATCAAAGTCCGGCAAACTCCACGGTCACTCGCGTCATCGTGCATATGCTTAAACCTACCGACTTTACCTGTCTGAGTCGCTAAACCGTTGCGGGCTCACAACGCCCGCAACTTTTAAACTTATAAGGAACACCCATGTATAACCTTGCGACTGAAAAAAAAGAAACCGTGCTGACTGCGCCAGTCATCGCAGCCGCCTTGAACGATGGGCTATTACCCATCGACAGTTTGAACACGCCCCTCGAAGTGCTGTTGAACGTCTGGCAAGGCGCGCGCCCCGGCTATACCTATCAGCTGTACTTCGATGGAGTGCTTATTGGTCTCAAGAAAGAGATCCTGCTTTCGCAGATGCCAGGTGACGACCTCATGCTGCACATTCCATCCGAGCTGTTGACCGAAGGCCGTCACTCTGTGGCTTACGCGGTCGAAAACCCGATCAATATGGTCGTCGAGTTTTCTGCCGAGACAGTTGTAATCGTAGACCTAACCCCGCCTGGCGATCCGCTGCTGGCCCCCATCATTTTTCCCACGCAGGTACAGAACGGTCTGACCTCAGAAGAACTGCAAACCATGGGTAACGTGCTTTCAGGGACGATTGCCAGCTACAACGGCATGCAGGAGGGCGATGTTGTCCGCACCTACTGGAATGATCTGCCCGGTCCGATGGCGGTGGTGAGCAGTGATGACGTGGGTCTTAAACGAACAATGGTTGACTTCGCCAGGTCGTTTCTGGAGTTGATCGGCGACATTGAGGCGCCGGTTTACTACACGATTACAGATCTGGCAGGGAATCTGTCCATGGCCTCGGAGGCGGTGGACGTGAAGCTGCAACTCGCGCAAGCAACGCCCCTGCCCACCCCAACCATAAAAGAAGCCGCCGGCAACACGCTAGACCCGGCTAACGCCCCATCCGGGGCAACCGTGGTGATCGACGCCACCGCCAACCTGAAAGCCGGCGATCAGGTGATCGTGCAATGGCAAGGGCCCAACGGCAATGACACGCGGGAAAAGACGCTGACCGGCGCGGACGCGGGCAAGACGCTGGAGGTAGTGTTTGCTGCGGCGCTGGTAACGGCAAACGCCGGGCAGACGGTGGCGGTTTCTTATGTGGTCAATCGCGTCAATGGTCTGGTACAGGTATCCGACACACTGGCCTTGCAGATTCTGATGGGGCAGCCCGAGCTAGTGCTGGACACTTCGCCGGTTACGCTGGCCGGCAAGGTGTATCTGCTCCCAGGCTTGCCGGAACTGTTGCCGAACTTCCCGGCCGACACCACCCTTCAGCGTCAGGCCAGTGGCGGACAGGCGCCCTATCAGTACACCTCGAGCAACCTGCTGGTCGCGAAAGTGGACAGCAACGGGCTGGCCTCGGTTCGAGGCAACGGCACGGCCACCATTACGGCGACCGATGCTTCGGGCGCGAGTAAAAGCTACCTGATTACCGTCGTCGGCGTCATCCATTGCATCGGCCTGGGCAGCGGGAGCTTTTCTCAGATCAGCAAAAACGCAGGCAACAACGGCGCAAGGATTCCGACCATTCACGAACTGGTGGAGATCTATAACCTGTACGGCAATCGCTGGCCGATGGGCAACGGTAATTATTGGTCGTCCACTGTTTCAAGCGCCGGCATCGGGGGCTGGAACTGGTACTACGTGAAGAACATGGTCTCTGGCGGAAACTTCAAGTTGAAGAGCCACAACTCCAGTCTTGGCGTTGGCATCAGATGATCGAAAACTGATGAACCTGTAATCATCAAACAGGGCGTTACTCGAGAGGGCAACGCCCTGCTTCTATTCATACGTTCTACAGAGTCAGGCCATGCACCACACCACATCCCCAGCCAAACGCTTTGTTCGTGCCGCGTCGTGTGAAGGCAGCTTTCAGGCCTGCGTCAATAAGCGACCGTTCAAGGTGCTTGCCCTGGCGGGCCAATTGACCCTGCGGGCTGAGCTGGAGCAGGCACCCGATCAGTGGGTATGGAAGCTGATCGTCGACGGCAAGGTGGGCACAAAACGAACGACTATCGGGCTGTTTCTGGACAACGACCTGAAACCCGGTGATCACAATCTGCCAGGCCATGCCCAGATCAAAGTGATTTACAACGAGACGCAGCACCGGCAGAACACCCTCTATCATTCGGCACACTTTCAAAACGGCACCCTGAGCCTGTTGGAAGCCAATCCCTATACTCTGCGCCTGCGCGGACGCTTCAGTTTCAGCATGTCATCGATTAATTTCGAAGTGACCAACGGCTTTTTCGACGTACATTGCCGATAAATCAGGTGCGCAGAAAGCGGGCAATCACTTGCGCCGACTCGACCAGGCATTGTTCATGGCTGATACCTGCGACTTTCAATGGTTTGAGGTCGTGATTGGCGGTCGGCAACCAGTGCAGTTGAATAGCGCTGGACAACGCATAACCCTCCACTGCTTCGCGATTACCCAACGCATCGCGCTCGCCCTGAACGATCAGAGCAGGTGTCTTCAATTCAGCCAGATGGGCCACGCGCGGTTTCTCCGGCTTGCCCACGGCATAGAACGGATACCCCAGGCAAACCAGCGCATCCGCCTCGATCTCATCGGCAATCAGGCTGGCCATTCGCCCGCCCATCGACTTGCCGCCAACAGCCAGTCGCCCAGCCACAAAAGGCCTGACCAAGGCATAGACCTCTCGCCAGCATTCCAGCAATTGCGCCTGCGGATTGGGCGGACGCTTGCTGCCGCCATGACGCCGCAGGGCCATGTAAGGAAACTCGAAGCGCAGGACGCTGACGCCTTGCGCCGCAATATCAGTGGCCATGTGGCTCATGAAATCGCTGTCCATCGGTGCGCCTGCGCCATGTGCCAGCAGCAAGGTGGGCGCCTCGTGCGCGTCTGCGCGCAGGGTGGGCGTCCATAACCAGCCTTTTTCGTTGATCAGTTGCAGCCATTGATCCTTGCCGATGCCGGACTGTGGGCCTTTGCTCATGCTTGCCTCGTTCAGATAAATCTCAGAGTAGCCCGCTACTATAACCGCGAATCCTGCGTGAATCGCGCAAGCGCAGAGCGCGTGGACGCACCGACAGGGACGCCCTGCCGGACAGCCACCATTCAGGTCCGCCCGGTTAATCTGCCAAGGTGCACAAGGTAAAAGTACCAAGGCGATGAGCGCCCCAAACCTGACACCGCCGGGCGGTTTCATTGACGGTACTGGCCTCGCACAATTGCAACAGAACCGCTGAGTCGGTCGCCAGAGTCATATGCCTGCTCAGGCCAGTTTGCTGGGCTATGACAGATGCAACCGCCGATTGAACATGCGTGACAGTCTTTGCGCGAGTCCTGATCAACTCGTCTGTACGCGAGGGTCGCCACCGCTTTGCTCCAATCCAGCGGCGATGCGTGAACTCCGCACCCTGCAACGGGGTGCGGAATACTCGCTGACAATACAACGCAGATTATCCGCTCCGCGCTGCGGCTTCCCACACCCTTCTTTCAAAGCTAAACTCGTCGACACACGTCTGCTGCAACCATTTGACGCTCGCTAATGTGCCTGTCTGTTCCTGCCCCTGCCTTTTCGTGTGCCTCGATGCCATTTACAGCGATGCATCGCCCGAGCCCGATTACGTCTGCGGTCAACATCTGAATCGTGGAAGTCTGTAATGAACACAACAACCAGTCCGACGACCTACAACTACACAGTGGTGCGCCAGTTTGCCATCATGACCGTGGTCTGGGGCGTGATCGGCATGAGCCTGGGCGTGTTCATCGCTTCGCAGCTGGTCTGGCCGGGACTGAACCTGGAACTTGAATGGACCACCTTCGGACGCCTGCGGCCGTTGCACACCAACCTGGTGATCTTTGCGTTCGGCGGCTGCGCGCTGTTTGCCACCTCTTATTACGTGGTGCAGCGCACCTGCCAGACGCGGCTTGTTTCCGATGGCCTCGCGGCGTTTACCTTCTGGGGCTGGCAAGCCGTGATTGTCGGCGCCATCGTGACGCTGCCGATGGGCTACACCACCACCAAGGAATATGCCGAACTTGAATGGCCGGTGGCCATTCTGCTGGCGATCGTCTGGGCCGCCTACGCTGCGGTGTTTTTCGGCACCATCGTCAAACGCCGGACCCGGCATATCTATGTCGCCAACTGGTTTTACGGCGCATTCATCGTGGTGACCGGCATGCTGCACATCGTCAACCACATCTCGCTGCCGGTCAGCCTGTTCAAGTCCTATTCGGCCTACGCCGGAGCGACCGACGCCATGATCCAGTGGTGGTACGGGCACAATGCCGTAGGTTTTTTCCTGACCACCGGCTTTCTCGGCATGATGTATTACTTCGTGCCCAAACAGGCCGAGCGCCCGGTGTACTCCTATCGTTTGTCCATCGTGCATTTCTGGGCATTGATCACCCTGTATATCTGGGCCGGTCCGCACCATCTGCACTACACCGCCCTGCCAGACTGGGCACAGTCGCTGGGTATGGTCATGTCGATCATTCTGCTGGTACCCAGCTGGGGCGGGATGATCAACGGCATGATGACGCTGTCGGGTGCATGGCATAAGTTGCGGACCGATTCGATACTGCGCTTTCTCGTGGTCTCGCTGGCGTTCTATGGCATGTCGACCTTTGAAGGCCCGATGATGGCAATCAAGACCGTCAACTCGCTGTCGCACTACACAGACTGGACCATCGGCCACGTACATGCCGGGGCATTGGGCTGGGTGGCGATGATTACCATCGGGTCGGTTTATCACATGATCCCGAAAATCTACGCCCGTCCGCACATGCACAGTGTCGGCCTGATCAACACGCATTTCTGGCTCGCGACCGTCGGTACTGTGCTGTACATCACCTCGATGTGGGTCAATGGCATCACCCAGGGCCTGATGTGGCGTGCAGTGAACGACGACGGCACGCTGACCTATTCCTTCATCGAGACCATGCAGGCCAGTCACTCCGGCTACATCGTGCGCGCCATCGGCGGTGCCATCTTCACCAGCGGCATGCTGTTGATGGCCTACAACGTGATACGTACAGTGCGAGCCTCTGACCCGCAGGCGGCCGAGGCCGCTGCGCGCATTGCCGTCGTGGGAGCGCATTGATGAAACATGATGTGCTCGAAAAAAACATCGGCCTGCTGGCGTTCTTTATGGTTATTGCCGTGAGCATCGGCGGGCTGACGCAGATCGTCCCGCTGTTTTTTCAGGATGTGACCAATCAACCGATCGAAGGCATGAAACCACGCAGCGCGCTGGAGGTAGAAGGCCGCGATGTATTCATCGCCAATGGTTGCGTAGGCTGCCACTCACAGATGATCCGGCCATTACGCGCCGAAACCGAACGCTACGGGCATTACTCGGTGGCGGGCGAAAGCGTCTGGGACCATCCGTTTCTATGGGGTTCCAAACGCACCGGGCCGGACCTGGCCAGGATCGGCGGTCGCTACTCGGATGAGTGGCACCGTGTGCACCTGAATAACCCTCGGGACGTGGTCCCAACGTCGATCATGCCCGCCTATCCGTTTCTGGCCGAGAAAAAGATCGACAGCACGCAGACGGCAAAAAAGCTGCAAGTGCTGCGTACCCTTGGCACCCCGTACACCGACGCGGACATCGCCGGTGAGGCCGCCGCCGTGCAGGGCAAGACTGAAATGGACGCGCTGGTGGCCTATCTGCAAGGCCTCGGCACGCTCATCAAGAGCAAACGGTGAACATGATGGACATCGGAATGATTCGAGGCCTTGGCACACTGGTCGTGATGGTTGCGTTCATCGGCCTGATGCTGTGGGTGTTCAGCCCTGCCCGCAAGGCGCACTTCGACGATGCGACCCTGTTGCCTTTCGCGGATGACCCCGAGGCCATAGGCAGGGTCGAGCGCGCCAGGGCTGAACGGGAAGATCAACCATGAGTACGTTCTGGAGCCTGTACGTCGCGGTCCTGACGCTGGGCACAATCATCGCCATGCTCTGGCTGCTGCTGTCCACGCGCAAAGGTCAGCCCGACGAACCGACAGATGAGACCGTCGGCCATGCGTTCGACGGCATTGAGGAGTACGACAACCCACTACCCAGATGGTGGTTCTATCTATTCATAGCGACCATCGTTTTTGCGCTGGGTTATCTAGTCCTGTACCCAGGCTTGGGCAACTGGAAGGGTTTGCTGCCCGGTTACGACTATCGGGACAAGGACAGCAAAGTGCAATTCTCCGACGGCCAGCAAGGCTGGAGCAGTGTCCACGAATGGGAACGGGAAGTGGCCGTTGCCGAGGCCCGCTATGGCCCGCTGTTCGCCAAATACGCCGCCATGCCCGTCGAGGAGGTAGCCAAAGACCCGCAGGCGCTGAAAATCGGTGCTCGCCTGTTTGCCTCCAACTGCTCGGTCTGCCACGGCTCTGACGCGAAAGGCGCCTACGGCTTTCCCAATCTGACCGATGCCGACTGGCGCTGGGGCGGCGACGCTCAGGCGATCAAGACGTCGATCATGGCCGGGCGCATGGGCGTGATGCCCGCCCTGGGCGAAGTGCTGGGCGAACAGGGTGTGCGTGATGTATCGGCCTACGTGCTGACCCAACTGGACGCCCGGCAGTTGCCCGAAGGTGCCAAAGCTGACCCGGTCGCGGGCCAGAAGACCTTCGCGACACTCTGCGTTGCCTGTCACGGGCCAGAAGGCAAGGGAATGCCGATTCTCGGCGCGCCGGACCTGACGCATCCCAACGCGTTTATCTACGGTTCCAGCTTCGCGCAGTTGCAGCAGACCATTCGCGATGGCCGCCAGAGCCAGATGCCCGCTCAGCAGGTACTGCAAGGCAATGACCGGGTTCACATTCTGGCTGCCTATGTTTACAGCCTGTCCCGCCAGGAGCAGCCTGCTGAAAAAGAGTGATACGGCTCTTACAGACAGTGCGCCTGGCGTCGTGACGGCCTGAAACCCTCACGACTGCCATTGCCGACACATCAAGGCTTGGAACCGCACTTCATCCTCATTCCGTTCAAAGCCGTATCGTCGTGGTACTTATCATCATCGTCCCCCTGATAGTCTTCGACGCGTGTTTCAAAACCGATAGCAGCCATTCCGGCAGGACAGCGGTAAGTTTTTTTCCAAACGCCATAACTTGTGTCATAGGCTGCGGCTATGGACTGTCCCCCTTCACAAACAAACCTGACAGAGTCCACTGCTGTGTCGTCTCCGTCCTCTTGACGGGGCTCCATTTTCAACTGAAATCCAACGATCGCCTGGTCGGCAGGGCACTTACTGTATCCTGAAAAAGTCCCCCATCCTCCTTCTTTGCTTCTCAGGCCGACATCATCGTGGCAGTACATAACGATCGCATTGACGGCCGTATCGTCATCGTCGCCTTGCCATTTTTCCCCCTTTACATCAAAAGCGTTTATGTACAGTCCACTTGGACACCGTGCCGATGGCCCCCAGGTTCCCCAACTCCCCGCATTGTCATATTCGTCGGTTGGTGGAGTTTTAACTGATTGTTTGAGAGGAAACACACCCAGATGTTGCGCGGTCTCGGGAGTATTATTTCTAACGAGCCAGACGGAAATTTTTCTTGAACTCTCATCAATATCGGTGATGAGAAAAGTCTCTTCAGTTGCCGAACCACTCAGCAAAACGGGCACACCTTCATAGGGACTTGGATATATTCCGGCAGCGGTGTGAAAGTGACCTGCAAAAATGGCTGAGACATCATACTCCTTTAAGAGCTTACGAAATTTAGTGAGGATAGCTTGAGTACGTGGATCGGATGTCCGGGTCCATTCCTCTGCGTCATGCATACCAATAATGACAAATTTTCCATTATCCCTTGCTTGAATCAGCAGATTCTCCAGCCAGCCATTCTCAACGGGTGACAAAATATCAAACTCATTTGTTGTCCATACACCTGAAGAATAAAACCAGTTTGTATACGAAGGATCCAAATTCAGCTGAATGTACCGCACACTTCCAAAATCCTTAAAGTACGCAAAGCTTCCTGAATACTTTTTGGTGGTATGAATAAGTCCGCTTTCATTAACGCTATAATCCATCCGATTACCGCCCATCCGGCCTGCAAGGTCCTCCATACTGTCTCGGGCGCAGCCATTATTTTCACAGCCGTCTATATTATTCTTGTAATCATGATTACCAAGTCCAAAATACCAATTCGTCGATAATATTGAATCCAGTGTCCCTTACAAAAATGCCCTTTCCTCGCCATGGCCAAACGCCGTCATGTCTCCGTTTATGATGACCGGGTTATTGCCGGTCCCGCCCATGGCTCCGGCACGCCATTTTTGTATCGCAGAATATTGATTTCTGATGAGGTCTTCAGTACTAACCTCGTTAACCGAGGAGCGGGATTGCAGTAGGACGTCCTGCGATTGCCGGTGCGGCAAAGCGCCCAGACTGTCCTCTGTGTTTTTTTTATCCTTTGACCAAGGGTATTGAGGGTCAGAAGCAAATATAATATGCCTTATTATGCCCTTAGGCCCGACCCCGCCCGTGCTCACCACAGCGTCTGGGCTTTCATTTTCCACATCACTAACGCACCCGCACATCAATAACAATGTGCTGAACAACGCACAAGGAAAAAGCCTGTAGTTAGACATATCAAAACCCTCATGAAAACTAAAACCCCAGAACCCAAACGCGGACAGAGAGCGTTACTCAGAGCATTTCGGCTGTACTCATTATTACAAACATCTGCTGAAACTCTACTATCAGAACTGATAGGTCGGCTATTAGATACCGACGGCAGTTCTTTGAGTGACAAACGGCACGACGTTTAATAAGTAGCCCAGTCATAGGGGCTGTTTATTACTCCACGCCTACGTGACGGGCTTCGGTAATAAATTTCGCCTTTCTGCAATCTGAAATACCAAGAGAAGCTGACGACGCGCACTGACGCGCATGCAGATAAGCACTGCATAACGCTGCGTCAGGAACCATCAGATCAAGTGGATTTTTAGCATCGGGATACCAGGCAAGCAGTGCGCGGTAGTAATGTGCGTCACCGCACGCATTGTAGTTACATCTCTACACGCTTAGAATTGCTCATTATGACATCGATGTGTCTGCCCATTCCGGAGGTCGCTTTCATGACAACTACCCTCTCAAGCCGCGAATTCAACCAAGACACCAGCGGGGCCAAGAAGGCCGCGAATGAAGGCCCGGTGTTCATTACCGACCGAGGCCGCCCTGCCCATGTGCTGCTTTCGATCGAGGCGTACCTGCAACTGACCGGCAGTGCAGCGAGCATCGCTGACCTGTTGATCATGCCGGAGCACCTCGATATCGAATTCGAGCCGCAACGGGCTGTCATCACGACTCGACCGGTTGACCTGTCCTGATGTTCCTGCTCGACACCGACGTGGTGTCCGAACTCAGAAAACGCAACGCCGATGCGCACGTGCTCCGTTGGTCGCGAACCCAGATGGCGTCCAGCCTGTTCATCTCGTCCATCACGATTCTTGAGCTCGAAACAGGTATCCTGCGTATCGAACGCCGCGACCCGACACAGGGCGCAGCATTGCGAATGTGGCTTGAGCAGCATGTATTGAAAGCGTTCGCCGGGCGTATCCTGACAGTCGACACTCAGGTCGCAAGGCGCTGCGCCCAACTGCATGTCCCCGACCCGCGCAGCGAATGCGATGCGTTGATCGCGGCTATTGCGCTGGTGCATGGCATGACCGTGGTCACACGCAACACAATCGACTTTCAGTCGTGCGGGGTCGCGCTGCTCAACCCCTGGGTCAGCCAGTTGGATGAAGAAGCGGCCGTCTATTCACGTGCGTCACGTTGAACGCAGATGTAAACCTGCCTGACCTGTATCGGCCCGGGCTACTCCACCGCCGCTGGACCCATCAATGAGCAACCAGATTCCAGTACACGACATCACACCGCCATCCGAAAAAAGCGGCGAATTCATCAACCTCTATGCCTCGCGCGCAAAAATCCACACCCGCGCGTTCAAAGGTCTGTTTCGAAATGTGCGGATGCTCGGCGGTGCCGTGTTGCTGCTTATCTTTTTCGGCACGGTCTGGCTCAATAAAGGTGGGCACCAGGCGGTCTGGTGGGACCTGCCGCAACGCAAGTTCTACATCTTCGGCGCGACGTTCTGGCCGCAGGATTTCATCCTGTTGTCCGGCATTCTGATCGTTGCAGCCTTCGGGCTGTTCTTCATTACGGTCTATGCCGGACGGGTATGGTGCGGCTACACCTGCCCGCAAAGCGTCTGGACCTGGATGTTCATGTGGTGCGAGAAAGTCACCGAGGGTGACCGCAACCAGCGCATCAGGCTTGACCATGCCCCGATGAGCACCGGCAAACTGGCGCGCAAGCTCGCTAAGCACAGCCTGTGGCTGCTGATCGGCTTTGCCACGGGCATGACCTTTGTGGGTTACTTCTCTCCCATTCGCGACTTGTGCATTGATCTGTTCACAGGCGAAGCGGATGGCTGGGCGTATTTCTGGGTCGGCTTCTTCACCCTGGCCACTTACCTCAATGCAGGCTGGCTGCGCGAGCAGGTGTGCATCTATATGTGCCCCTACGCGCGGTTCCAGAGCGTGATGTTCGACAAGGACACGCTGATCATCTCCTACGACCCGAATCGTGGCGAAACCCGCGGGCCACGTAAAAAGGAAGCCGATCATCGTGCTCAGGGCCTGGGCGACTGCATCGACTGCACGATGTGCGTGCAGGTCTGTCCGACCGGCATCGACATTCGCGACGGCCTGCAGGTGGAATGCATCAGCTGTGCGGCGTGCGTCGATGCCTGCGATACAGTCATGGACAAGATGGACTACCCTCGCGGCCTGATTCGCTACACCACCGAACACAATCTGTCCGGGCAGCGCACCCGCACCTTGCGCCCGCGCCTGATCGGTTATGCACTGGTTCTGTTGCTGATGATCGGGCTGCTGATCGCGGCCTTCTGCATGCGTGGGCTGGTGGGTCTGGAGGTCAGCAAGGACCGTATGCTTTTTCGGGAAAACGCCGAAGGCCGTATCGAAAACGTCTACACCGTGAAAGTGATGAACAAGGATCAGGTGGATCATGACTATGTGCTGGAGGCCAGCGGCCTGCCCGACCTGAAACTGCAGGGCCGTCGGGAAATCAGCGTCCCGGCAGGCGAGATCGTCAGCCTGCCGGTGGAGCTGTCCAGCGCGCCGGAAAAACTCCCGGCACACAGCAACGAAGTCACCTTTACCCTCAAGGACATCGACAGCGACACACATGTCGACACCAAAAGCCGTTTCATCGGCCCACCTCTTCGTTAAGAGCACCGTCATGCCCGTTGCGACTGCTGCAAGCCCTTGGTACAGGCACCTCTGGCCATGGATCATCATCGCCATTCTGACCTGCTCGGTGACGTTGAGCCTGTCGATGGTGTTCATCGCAGTGACCAACCCTGACCCGCTGGTCACCGATAACTACTACGAGGCCGGCAAAGGCATCAATCGCTCGCTGAATAGGGAAATGCTTGCGCAAAACCTCAAACTGCACGCCCGTGTACATCTGGACGAGTTGACCGGCGAAGTCGAGCTGCGCCTGAGCGGCAACAGCAACCCGGAGCGTCTGGAGTTGAACCTTATTTCGCCGACGCGCCCTGCCAGTGATCGCCGTGTGTTCCTGACCCGCAGCCCGTCTGAACCGGGCCGTTACATCGGGCAGTTGCAAGACCGGGTCGAGGGTCGGCGCTTTGTGGAACTGCTGGGTGTCCAAGGCGACCAGACCTGGCGTCTGTTCGAAGAAGAGCAGGTCGACGCTGCTGACCTGACCCTGGGCGACGAACCCCTGCAAGCCGCGCAACGCCGGAAAGACTGAATATGGCGACGTTGCCCCCCGCCACTCCAATGCGCTGTTACCACTGCGACCTGCCCGTGCCGGCCGGCGGCCGTTTCACGGCGGTTGTGCTCGGTGAACCCCGGGAGCTGTGCTGCCCCGGCTGTCAGGCGGTGGCCGAGGCCATCGTCGCCAGCGGTCTGGAAAGCTACTACCACCATCGCAGCGAGGCTTCGGCCAACCCGGAAAGTCTGCCCACGCAATTGATCGAGGAACTGGCACTCTACGACCGCCCTGAAGTACAGGCGCCGTTCGTACGCCACGAAGGCGATTTGTCAGAAGCCATTTTGCTTGTCGAGGGCATCAGTTGCGCAGCCTGCGGCTGGTTGATCGAAAAACGTCTGAGCCGCTTGCCTGCAATGGCCGAAGCGCGCATGAACCTCTCCACCCATCGCCTGCACGTACGCTGGCGCGGCGACCAGCTTGCCCTCAGTCAGTTGCTGAGCGAGCTGCACGCAATTGGTTATGTCGCTCACCCCTGGCAGGCCGATCGCGCCGCCGAACGTCTGGCAAGTGAAAACCGTCTGGCGTTGCGGCAACTGGGTGTCGCTGGTCTGCTGTGGTTTCAGGCAATGATGGCAACCATGGCCACCTGGCCGGAGTTCAACATCGACCTCAGCCCGCAGATGCACACCATCCTGCGCTGGGTGGCGCTGTTTCTGACCACTCCGATCGTGTTTTACAGTTGCGCACCGTTCTTCCGCGGCGCGTTGCGCGACCTGCGCAGCCGTCAACTGACGATGGACGTCTCGGTGTCGCTGGCAATAGGCGCGGCTTATGTCGCCGGCATCTGGACTGCGGTCACCAGCGCTGGCGAATTGTATTTCGATGCGGTAGGCATGTTTGCATTATTCCTGCTGGCCGGACGCTACCTGGAGCGCCGCGCCCGCGAGCGCACAGCGGCAGCCACGGCGCAGCTGGTCAACCTGCTGCCTGCCTCATGCCTGCGCCTTGGTGACGATGGCCGGAGCCAGCGCATCATGCTCAGCGAACTGCGTTTGACTGATCGTATATTGGTGCGCCCCGGTGCGGTGATCCCGGCTGAAGGAAGGATCCTCGAAGGTCATTCCAGTATCGATGAGTCACTGCTGACCGGCGAGTACCTGCCACAAGTGCGCAGCGCGGGCGATGCGGTCACCGCAGGAACGTTGAATGTCGAGAGTCCGCTGACCATTGCCGTTTCGGCGCTGGGTCAGGAAACCCGTCTTTCGGCCATTGTCCGCCTGCTCGAGCGCGCCCAGGCGCAGAAGCCCCGTCTCGCGCAGATCGCCGACCGGGCTGCACAGACCTTTCTACTGTTTTCGCTGATGGCGGCGGCGCTGATCGGCGTTGTCTGGTGGCAAATCGACGCATCCCGTGCATTCTGGATTGTCCTGGCAATGCTCGTTGCCACCTGCCCCTGCGCACTGTCGTTGGCGACACCGACCGCGTTGACAGCAGCCACCGGCACGCTGCACAAGCTTGGTCTGTTGCTGACCCGAGGTCATGTACTGGAGGGCCTGAATCAGATCGACACAGTCATCTTCGACAAAACCGGCACCCTGACCGAGGGACGTCTGGCGCTGCGCAGCATTCACCCGCTACGCGAACTGGACGCCAGCCGCTGTCTTGAGCTGGCGGCGGCGCTGGAAAACCGTTCCGAGCACCCTATTGCCCGCGCCTTTGGTCGAGCGTCAAGGGCCGCCGAAGAGGTGCACAGCACACCGGGGCTAGGGCTGGAAGGACGTGTTGACGGGAAACTGCTGCGCATCGGCCAGGCGCCGTTCGTCTGTGCGCCGAGCGGCACTGAACCGCCGGTGATCACCGATGAGTCCGGCCAGTGGCTATTGCTGGGCGATGCGCAAGGGCCGCTGGCCTGGCTGGTACTCGACGATCGACTGCGCGACGATGCAGGCACCTTGTTACAAGCCTGCAAGGCACGAGGCTGGAAAACGCTGCTGCTGTCCGGAGACAGCTCACCGATGGTCGCGCAGGCGCTGGGGATAGAGGAAGCGCGTGGCGGTATGCGCCCGGACGACAAGCTGGAGGTGCTGCGGCAACTTCAGGCTCAGGGACGCAAGGTGCTGATGATCGGTGACGGGGTGAATGACGTCCCGGTCATGGCCGCTGCCGACATCAGTGTGGCAATGGGCTCAGCCACCGACCTTGCAAAAACCAGCGCTGACGCCGTGCTGCTGTGCAACCGTTTGCCGGTGCTGATCGACGCACTGAATCTGGCCCGACGTACGCGCAGGGTCATTATCGAAAATCTGCTCTGGGCCAGCCTGTACAATGGCCTCATGCTGCCATTCGCGGCACTGGGCTGGATCACCCCGGTATGGGCGGCCATCGGCATGTCGCTCAGTTCATTGACCGTAGTGCTCAACGCCTTGCGCCTGACCCGCATGCCGCGCCGTACCCTGACGTCACAACCTGCCCCGGAGGTTTCATGCCCGCGCTTTACATCATGATCCCTGCTGCGCTGCTGCTGGTGGGTGTCGCGATCTACGTGTTCTTCTGGGCGGTGGACAGCGGCCAGTACGACGATATGGAAGGCCCGGCGCACAGCATATTGTTCGATGATCCGCCGTCAGTGGATCATGCCCGGCCAGAACAGCAACGGCCTGGCGCTGACGAGAAACACGATGTTTGAACTTGCTTCGACGCTGCTCTCGGCGTTCATTCTCGGGCTGCTGGGCGGCGGCCATTGCCTGGGGATGTGTGGCGGCCTCATGGGAGCGCTGACACTGGCCATTCCCAAGGAACAGCGCAGCCGTCGATTCCGGCTGCTGCTGGCCTATAACCTTGGGCGCATTCTCAGTTACACGGTTGCCGGCCTGGGTTCCGGGCTGGTCGGCTGGGCAGTCGCGCAAAGTCCGCTGGCAACGGGTATGCGGGTCATCGCCGCAGTGTTGCTGATCGTGATGGGGCTGTATCTGGCTGGCTGGTGGAGCGGGCTGACGCATATCGAGCGCCTGGGCCGAGGACTGTGGCGATGCCTGCAACCGCTGGCCAGTCGCTTGCTGCCGGTGTCCAGCCTGCCCCGCGCCTTGTTGCTCGGCGCACTATGGGGCTGGCTGCCCTGCGGGCTGGTTTACAGCGCCCTGCTCTGGGCCGCCAGCCAGGGCAATCCTCTCCATAGCGCCTTGCTGATGCTGGCCTTCGGGCTGGGCACCTGGCCCGTTCTGCTGGCCACCGGACTTGCCGCCGAGCGCACCACTGTCCTGCTGCGCAAACGAGGTGTTCGCATGGCCGGAGGGTTGCTGGTAATCGTGTTTGGCCTCTGGACCTTGCCGGGGCCACATCAGCATTGGCTGATGGGGCACTGAGGCCGGGCAGCTCACACCGCTTGATCCACGTCAACGCCCGCCCTTGAGCGCCTGCGTATGCTCGCGACATCGCCAGCCTGACCGGGAAACGTGCGCATGCTTGACGCCATTCGTTGGGATTCAGACCTGATCCATCGCTATGATGTGGCAGGACCGCGCTATACGTCCTATCCGACAGCAGTGCAACTTCACACACAAATAGGCGCATTTGACCTGTTGCATGCTCTGCGGGAAAGCCGCAAGGCGTTGCGCCCGCTGTCGCTCTATGTGCATCTGCCCTTCTGCGCGAACATTTGTTACTACTGTGCCTGCAATAAGGTCATCACCAAGGACCGTGGACGCGCCCAGGCTTACCTGCAGCGGCTCGAACACGAAATACAGATGCTCGCCTGCCACCTGGCACCCGGTCAGGTGGTGGAGCAACTGCACCTGGGCGGCGGCACGCCGACCTTCCTGAGTCATGCTGAACTGCGCCGGTTGATGGCGCAGCTGCGCGCGCATTTCAATTTGCTGGAGGATGACTCCGGCGACTATGGCATCGAGATTGACCCTCGCGAAGCGGACTGGTCGACCATGGGCCTGCTGCGCGAGCTGGGTTTCAACCGGGTCAGCCTTGGCGTGCAGGACCTGGACCCGACCGTGCAACGGGCGATCAACCGCATGCAAAGCCTGGAGGAAACCCGCGCCATCGTCGAAGCCGCCCGCACGCTGCAGTTTCGCTCTGTGAATATCGACCTGATCTACGGCCTTCCCAGACAAACCGCGCAAGCCTTTAGCCGCACGGTGGATGAAATCATCGAATTACAGCCCGACCGGTTGTCTGTGTTCAACTACGCCCACCTGCCGGAACGCTTCATGCCGCAGCGGCGCATCGACACGGCCGAACTGCCGGATGCCCGGAGCAAACTGCTCATGCTCGAGCGCACCGTCGAGCAACTGGGCAACGCCGGTTATCGCTACATCGGCATGGACCATTTCGCCCTGCCCGACGATGAGCTGGCTATCGCCCAGGAAGACCTGACCCTGCAACGCAATTTTCAGGGCTACACCACGCATGGTCACTGTGATCTGATCGGGCTGGGCGTCTCGGCCATCAGCCAGATTGGCGAGCTGTACAGTCAGAACAGCAGCGACCTGAGCGACTATCAAAGGCTGCTGGACAGCGACCAGCCAGCAACCAGACGAGGGCTGATGTGCAGCGATGACGACCGGATAAGACGCGCAGTCATTCAGCAGTTGATCTGCCACTTCATGCTGGATTTCGCCGAGATTGAAAAAGCATTCTCCATCGATTTCAGAGGCTATTTCAGCGACGCATGGCCACAACTGCTTGGCATGGAGAAGGACGGACTGATTGCGTTGAGCGCCGCGGGAATTGAAGTGAAACCGGCAGGCCGGTTGCTGGTGCGTGCTGTGTGCATGGTCTTCGATGCGTACCTGACCCGGCAGAACAGGCAGCAGTTCTCCCGGGTGATATGAGCAGCGGCCTGGTTCTACATTTTGGCCAGAACCAGCATGCCCGCCTTGGTCTTGTCGGCGTCGCTGGAGTTCAGGCTGTTCATCAGCGACGACAAATCGGCCGTGGAATTGCTCACCTGCGCCTGCAATGTGGTGAGCACGGTCTGTAGCGCAGCGGCCTTGGTGCGGCGCTCCTCGGGACTCAGACTCGGGTCCTTCAGAGCCTTCTGGATCTGCTCCATGGTTTCCGCGATCCTGCGTTGAAGCTCGCGAATAGCCTTGAGGATCTTCTGCACGGAAGCCGGCAGGCCGCTCTGCTCGATATCGGCATTTCTGGAAGACGACGCAGCGGCAGCCTTGCCTGCTGACGACAGATTGACTTCAACGCCCTTTGCCTCACCGGCAGGCGTCTCGACGCTGCTTTCGCTGGTCTGGCTGCTGTACGTAATCTGCGAGGTCGCAGTACGTATCGTAATACTGTTGATCAACGGAAGTGTCGTTGACATGCCAAGGCATCCTGGTTCATCCGAGGGAATACAGGCTTATCGGCAGCCGCTCTGGAACCTTGAGGGTACAGAAGGCTTTGTAGGCTGGCCCCGACAAGCAAGGGTGAGGTACCCTTACGGCTTATGTGTGTTTTCCCACAAGGAATTAAGTGATGTCCGAGCCAGTAAAGTTGCGCGCTCAAAACCAGGCTCACTGCAAGGATTGCAGTCTCGCTCCACTCTGCCTGCCCCTCTCGTTGAACACGGAAGACATGGACTGCCTTGACCAGATCGTCAAACGGGGCCGTCCGCTGAAAAAAGGCGAGTTTCTATTCCGTCAGGGAGATACCTTCGAGTCGGTCTATGCAGTACGTTCCGGCGCGCTGAAAACCTTCAACATCAGTGGCAACGGCGAAGAACAACTCACCGGCTTTCATCTGCCCAGCGAACTGGTCGGAATGTCAGGCATGGACGCCCAGGCTTACCCGGTCTCGGCGCAGGCACTGGAAACCACTTCAGTGTGCGAAATACCATTTGAACGCCTGGATGAGCTGTCGGTGCAGTTACCGCAACTGCGTCGCCAGTTGATGCGCGTCATGAGCCGCGAGATCCGCGAAGATCAGCAAATGATGCTGTTGCTGTCGAAGAAGACCGCCGATGAGCGTATTGCCACGTTTCTGATCAATCTGTCTGCGCGCTTCCGGGCCAGAGGTTTCTCGGCCAATCAGTTTCGTCTGAGCATGTCGCGCAACGAAATCGGTAATCACCTGGGCCTGGCCGTCGAGACGGTGTCGCGGGTATTCACCCGGTTCCAGCAAAACCAGTTGATTGCTGCAGAAGGCAAAGAGATTCATATCCTCGCCCCGATCGAGCTGTGCGCGCTGGCGGGCGGCGCAATCCAAAGCTGATACGTGCGATCTGTGGCGGGTCGGCTTAAACTATCGGCCAAACCTGCCATGGATCCCCCTGATGACTTTCGATCAATCGAACTTCAAGTCCCTGATACGCCCGGTCATAGACTTTCCCAAGCCGGGCGTGGTCTTTCGCGACATCACCCCCCTCTTTCAGTCGCCCAAGGCTACCCGTCAGGTAATCGACAGCTTCGTGCAGCGCTATATAGAAGCCGATTTCAGCCATATCGGCGTCATGGACGCGCGTGGTTTTCTGATTGGTTCGGTGGTGGCGTATCAACTCAACAAGCCGCTGGTGCTGTTTCGCAAACAAGGCAAATTGCCTGCCGACGTACTCTCCGAGGCCTATCAGACCGAATACGGCGAAGCGTATCTGGAAGTGCATGCCGACAGTCTGTGCGAAGGTGACTCAGTCATCATGTTCGATGACCTGATCGCGACGGGAGGCACGCTGATCGCCGCCGCCAACCTCATCCGCCGCATGGGCGCCGAGGTACATGAAGCCGTTGCGATCATCGACCTGCCGGAACTGGGTGGCTCCAAGCGTCTTAACGACCTGAAGATCCCGACGTTCTGTCTGACCGAGTTTGCGCTGGACGAGCAGTAAGACCGGCGCTGACCGTGGCTCCGCTTTGCACGGTGGTTCTGCGATGTCAGATGGATTGGGGTTCGACTCAGGTCACCTTTTCGCCCCTCGGCGAGTTACTTTGACGGGCCAAAGTAACCAAACCCCCTCGCTCCTGTTTCCGGCCCGACTTCGTCGGGTTCCTTCGCCCTGTCACTGATCCGGGGGTAGCCGCAACGGGCCATCCATGGCCCGGTGCGGCTAGCCTGGCGTCCTGCCAGGCTACCCCCGGATCAGCGCCAGGACTCAGCCGTCACTTACGTCGCACTCTGCGTCGTCAGTACCATCGCGATAAAAAAGCACTGTATGGCAGCATTAACAGGTAAGGCATGATGTTCTGCCGCACCGGAAATTTGCAACGCAAGCGTTAAGAAGAGCATGCCAATGCAGAGTGATTGACACGAGAATCATACTCAAAATCGGACGCAGAGCGTCCAGAACGGCATGCAACGCAGAGCGTCGCACGATAGTTGAGATTATCGTTGCAGTTCTGGACGCTCTGCGTCCGACCTTGAATGGGCAGCGCAGGCGTGTACCGAAGAGAAACTAGCTCGCAGTATTGCTGTGCAGTTTGGTCATCAGTTGCGCTTCGGCCTGGGTCAGGCCGCAGGACTGGGTCAGCTCATCGATGCTGGCACCCATGCCGACCAGGCGTGCAGCCTGGGCAAAGGACAGCGTGGAGGGATCGCGCTGTTCCAGTGCAGTGAGCTTGTCCGGCAACGGCGCAACGATAGCACGCAGCTCGTGCAACGCTTCGCCCATGCGCACCGTGCCGTTCTGGTAGTTGTCCAGGCGTCTGGCCAACTCCTTGATCCGCTGATCACGCAAGGCAGCCGCCTCATCACGCTCGGCATCGAGCTTGCGCTGACGCCTGGTATGGGCCAGGAACATAAACAGGGTGACTACCCAGAGAATGCCCAGGAAGACGACAGCTACCTCAAAGATCAATCAGATGTTCTCCAGTTCGGACCACTCTTCTTCGGACATCATTTTGTCCAGTTCAACCAGAATCAACAGTTCGCCGTTCTTGTTGCAAACGCCCTGAATGAATTTGGCCGACTCATCGTTACCCACGTTTGGCGCAGTTTCGACTTCAGACTGACGCAAGTAAACCACTTCAGCCACGCTATCGACCAGAATCCCGACCACTTGCTTGTCGGCTTCGATGATCACGATACGCGTATTGTCGCTGACTTCAACCGGAGCCAGACCAAAGCGCTGACGGGTATCGATCACGGTGACCACGTTACCGCGCAGGTTGATAATGCCCAGTACGTAGCTTGGCGCACCCGGGACCGGGGCGATTTCAGTGTAGCGCAGCACTTCCTGCACCTGCATCACGTTGATGCCATAGGACTCGTTGTCCAGGCGGAACGTAACCCATTGCAGGATAGGATCTTCGGAACCTTGTGCAGACGACTTATTCATAACCCCAACCCCTCACGTGTGTTCTTTGCAGGTGATGCCACTGGCATCGACCCATGATTATTTCGACTTATTCAACTGCTTGACCGCGCCACTGGCTATCAGCTCGGCCAACTCTGCAACATCCAGCAACGCGCACATGTGCTCGATAACCGTGCCCGCCAGCCATGGGCGCTGACCTCGCTGCGTGCGCCATTTGATCTCATTCGGATCAAGACGCAACGAACGGCTGACTTGATGCACCGCCAGTCCCCACTCGTATCCCTGCACCGAAATCACGTACTGCAATCCCTGGCGAAAATCGTCGCGGTATCGATCAGGCATGATCCAGCGCGCGGTATCCAATACTTTCAGGTTGCCCGCCTGGCAAGGCAGGATCCCGAGAAACCAGTCCGGTTGACCGAACAGTGGCGTCAGCTCCTGCCCTGCCAGCGGGTAAATCGACCCCAGGCATACCAGCGGCACTGCCAGCGTCAGCCCGGCCACGTCGAACAACAGGCATTCGAACGGCTCGGCGGCCCATGCCGGGCGACCATCACTGGTAGGCGGCGTCGGCGTGCGCTGGGTCACCAGTGTGCTCAACTCAGCGACCGGCTCGACCAGCTCAACGGTCGAAACTGCTTCTTCAACCTTCACCACTTCGGCAACAATCACCGGAGCGACTTCAATCACCGGCGCAGGCGCTTCAACCTTTACCGCTACAGCCGCCGGAGCCGGCGCGGCCACCGCAACCGCCAGCGGTTTGATCTGCGCTTGCATCCGCGCATCAAAGGCTTGCTCTTCGAGCACAGCCGCTTGAAATTCATCGATGCTGCTGACAGGCTCTTCAAGCACTTCAGTCGCGTCGTACAGCAATGCGTCCAGATAGGACTGCAACGCCAGCTTGGGTCGTGTTGCTACTTCTACAGGGCGGTTCATACCGGGGCCCAACAAAAAATGGAGCATGTGCAACCTGATAGAGTTATCGGCCGCATTGAGGCATCACTTGAGCAAACTGTGTAGAAAGAATGGACGTTCACGTCAGGCCACCTGAGCATTGAGCTGCTCGGCGAGCATATGCTTGAGCAATGCCCGATAAGCAATCACACCGCGACTCTTACTGTCATTCTGCGACGGCGTCAGCCCCAGGCGGCTGGCATCGCGCAGCCGCGTGTCGACCGGCACGTAGGCTTGCCAGACATGATCGGGAAAACTGTCGCGCAATAATTTCAATGTGCCCATCGACGCCTGAGTGCGACGGTCGAACAAGGTCGGCACGATGGTGTAAGGCAATGGCACCTTGCGCGAACGGTTGATCATGGTCAGGGTATTGACCATACGCTCCAGGCCTTTCACAGCCAGAAACTCGGTCTGTACCGGTATCGCCAACTGCTGGCTAGCCGCCAGCGCATTGACCATGAGAACGCCCAGCAGCGGCGGACTGTCGATCAGCGCATAGTCAAAATCCTGCCACAACTGCGCCAGACTTTTAGCGATCACCAGGCCCAGGCCGCTCTGGCCAGGGGATTGACGCTCCAGTGTGGCCAGCGCCGTGCTGGAGGGTATCAGCGAGATACGCTGGTCACTGGTCGGCAGCAGCAATTGGCCCGGAAGCCCCTCCGGAACCGCACCCTTGTGGAGAAACAGATCGAAGGCACTGTGTTCCAGTTCGTCCGGGTTATGCCCGAAATAGCTGGTCATGGAGCCGTGGGGGTCCAGATCGACCACGACCACACGCTTGCCCGCATCGGCCAGCAGGCCGGCCAGGGCGATGGTCGTGGTGGTCTTTCCGACTCCACCTTTCTGGTTGGCTACTGCCCAGACTCTCATTGATGTTTTTCCTTGCGTACAGCAACGACCATACCGATACGATGTTAGGGGGCAGGTGACGGAGAATTGACGGCGTTCGCACGTACCGGCGGCTTTGCTGGCACCGGTGCAGTTTGTGTGCCAGCACGCCTCAGTGCAGCATCCGGTTGCACATTGGCCGACCCTGAACTGGTCAGGCTGCGACGCACATCCAGATTTCGCGAGATAACCAGCACTACGCGGCGGTTCTTGGCGCGTCCGGCGGCAGTGGTATTGGGCGCGATCGGTTGAAACTCACCGTAGCCCACAGAGGCCAGTCGCGCTGGATTGACACCGTCCATCGCCAGCATGCGCACAATGCTGGCAGATCGAGCCGAAGACAGTTCCCAGTTGGTCGGAAACTGCGCAGTGCTGATCGGCTGGTCGTCAGTGAAGCCTTCAACGTGTATGGGATTGTCGAAGCGTTTGACGATTCCGGAAACCTTTTCAATGATCGTGAAGGCCTTGTCGCTGGGTATGGCGTCGCCGCTGACGAACAACAGGCTGGAGTTGAGTTCGATCTCGATCCATAACTCGTTGCCGCGCACCGTCATCTGATCGGACTTGATCAGGTCGCCGAACGCATCGCGAACATCCTGAGCGATGGTCTGCAGCGGATCATCAGAAGCCTGGCCAATTCCGGCATCGGTCTGTTCGCTGTCCTTGACCAGCGGCTCGGCGGGCTTTACCGAGACCGGGCGCTGCTCACCAATAGGGATCGGTTTCATAGTGCGCTCGGTATCGTTGAATACGCCAACCAGTGCCTGGGACAGAATCTTGTATTTGCCTTCGTTGACCGAGGAAATCGAGTACATCACCACGAAAAAAGCGAACAGCAGGGTAATGAAGTCGGCATACGACACCAGCCAGCGCTCATGATTTTCGTGTTCTTCGGCCTGACGTCGGCGAGCCATGCGCTGTTACTCCATGAAGCCTTGCAGCTTGAGTTCGATGGAGCGCGGGTTTTCACCCTCGGCGATGGACAGCAAGCCTTCAAGCAGCATTTCGCGGTAACGCGACTGACGGTGGGCAATGCCTTTAAGCTTGTTGGCCACCGGCAGCAGAATCAGGTTGGCCATTGCAACGCCATAAATGGTGGCAACAAAAGCCACCGCAATCCCACTGCCCAGTTGGCTCGGGTCGGCCAGGTTGCCCATGACGTGAATCAGACCCATTACCGCACCGATGATGCCCACGGTCGGCGCATAGCCGCCCATGCTTTCGAATACCTTGGCAGCCTGAATATCGCGGGTTTCCTGGGTGATGAAATCCACTTCAAGAATGCTCCGGATCGCTGCAGGTTCGGCACCATCGACCAACAGTTGCAAGCCTTTGCGGGCATAACTGTCAGGTTCGGAATCGGCGACCGTTTCCAGACCGAGCAAGCCTTCCTTGCGGGCGGTCATGCTCCAGCCGATCACCCGGTCGACACCACCGGGCAGATCGATACGAGGCGGGAAAATGATCCAGCGGATGATTTTCATGGCACGCATGAACGCGCTCATCGGTGACTGCAACAGCGACGCACCCAGTGTGCCGCCCAGTACAATCAGGGCTGCCGGGCCATTGAGCAACGCACCTAGGTGTCCGCCTTCAAGAAAGTTGCCGCCAATGATCGCGACAAACGCCAGGATCAGGCCGATAAGACTGAGTACATCCATCAGAGACAGGCCTCTACCAGGTGGCGACCTATGTCATCCAGACTGTAGATCGCATCTGCAAGCTCAGCCTTGACGATTGCCATCGGCATGCCGTAAATGACGCAGCTCGCTTCGTCCTGCGCCCATACGGTACTGCCCGCCTGCTTGAGCAGGCGCGCGCCCTCACGGCCATCGGCACCCATGCCGGTCAATACCACCGACAGCACCTTGTCACCGTAGGACTTGGCGGCAGAGCCAAAGGTGATATCTACACAAGGTTTGTAATTCAGGCGCTCGTCACCCGGCAGAATCTTCACCGTACCGCGCGCATCCACCATCATCTGCTTGCCGCCCGGTGCCAGCAACGCCAGACCAGGGCGCAGAACGTCGCCGTCCTCTGCTTCCTTGACGCTGATCTTGCACAGCTTGTCGAGACGCTCGGCAAAGGCCTTGGTGAAGGCCGCAGGCATGTGTTGAATCAGCACCAGCGGTGCCGGGAAGCTGGCTGGCAACTGGGTAAGTACCCGTTGCAACGCAACCGGGCCACCGGTTGAGGTGCCGATGGCCACCAGTTTGTATGCCTTGCGCTTGGGCGTGCCTGAGGTGGTCGGGTGTGCCGGAGCATGGTGAGCATGAGCCGCAGGGGCCGTGGCAGGCGCTGCAGTGCGCGTCGGCACGGCACGGGCTGGCGCGGTGGTGGGCGCAGGTGCACGGCTGGACGACGTCGGCGCTGCCGGTGCAGCCGCCGATGCAGCGCTGGCCGCACCAAACCCGCTCGAACGGCGATTACTGCGCGAAATGCTGTTGATCTTCTCGCACAGCAGTTGTTTGACCTTCTGCGGGTTGCGCGAGATATCTTCGAAATTCTTGGGCAGGAAATCCACGGCACCGGCGTCCAGAGCATCCAGCGTCACGCGCGCACCTTCGTGCGTCAGCGACGAGAACATCAATACCGGGGTGGGGATACGCTGCATGATATGACGAACTGCCGTAATGCCATCCATCATCGGCATTTCGTAGTCCATGGTGATGACATCAGGTTTGAGCGCCAGCGCCTGCTCAATCGCTTCCTTGCCGTTGGTGGCGGTGCCAACCACTACAATGTTGGGGTCCGAAGAAAGAATTTCCGTAACACGGCGGCGGAAAAAACCGGAATCATCCACCACCAGGACCTTGACTGCCATAAACACTCCAATAGGTGTTGCAGGCAGCCAGGCTGCCCGCACCCCCGGGTTCAGATACGCCGTGCGGCGTAACGCTTGAGCATGCTGGGTACATCGAGAATCAAGGCGATGCGACCGTCACCGGTGATGGTGGCGCCCGACATGCCTGGCGTACCTTGCAGCATCTTGCCCAGCGGTTTGATAACCACTTCTTCCTGGCCGACCAGTTGATCGACAACGAAGCCGATGCGCTGGGTGCCGACCGTCAGGATCACGACGTGCCCTTCTCGCTGCTCTTCATGAGCCGCCGAACTGACCAGCCAGCGCTTGAGATAGAACAGCGGCAAGGCTTTGTCACGTACGATCACCACTTCCTGACCGTCAACCACGTTGGTAGTGGACAGGTTCAGGTGGAAGATTTCGTTGACGTTGACCAACGGGAAGGCAAAAGCCTGGTTGCCCAGCATCACCATCAGGGTCGGCATGATCGCCAGGGTCAACGGGACCTTGATGACAATCTTGGAACCCTGGCCCTTGGTCGAGTAGATGTTGATCGAGCCGTTGAGCTGGGAGATCTTGGTTTTAACCACGTCCATGCCAACACCGCGACCTGACACATCGGAAATCTCGGTCTTGGTCGAGAAGCCCGGTGCAAAGATCAGGTTGTAGCAATCGGTGTCGCTCAACCGATCGGCTGCATCCTTGTCCATGACACCACGTTTGACCGCAATCGAGCGCAACACGTTGGGGTCCATACCCTTGCCGTCATCGGAAATCGACAGCAGGATATGGTCGCCTTCCTGCTCTGCCGAAAGAATTACCTTGCCGCCGCGGGACTTGCCCGAGGCTTCGCGTTCTTCCGGCGTTTCGATACCGTGGTCGACCGCGTTGCGCACCAAGTGGACCAGCGGGTCGGCAAGCGCCTCTACGAGGTTCTTGTCGAGGTCGGTTTCTTCGCCGACCAGTTCCAGATTGATCTCTTTCTTGAGCTGGCGAGCCAGGTCACGTACCAGACGCGGGAAACGACCAAAGACTTTCTTGATCGGCTGCATACGGGTCTTCATGACCGCGGTCTGCAGGTCGGCAGTGACCACATCCAGGTTCGAAACCGCCTTGGACATGGCTTCATCGCCGCTGTTGAGACCCAGACGCACCAGGCGGTTACGTACCAGCACCAGCTCACCGACCATGTTCATGATCTCGTCCAGTCGGGCGGTATCCACACGAACCGTGGTTTCGGCTTCAGTCGCAACCGGCTTTTCACCAGTGGGTGCAGGAGCGCGTGCAGGTGCTGGAGCAGGCTTGGCGGGCTCGGCCTTTGCCGCAGGTGCAGGCGCCGCAGCAGGCTTGGCAGCCGGTGGCGGAGCAGCAGCTACGGCAGCTGCCGGAGCAGGTGCCTTGGCAACGACCGCATCAGGCTCGAACTTGCCTTTGCCATGCAGTTCGTCGAGCAGGCTTTCAAATTCGTGATCGGTAATTTCGTCCGATGCCGCTGCAGCAGAGGGTGCCTTGGCAGCAACGACCGCAGGTGCAGGTGCAGGTGCAGCCGTAGCGGCTATGGCACCGTCAAACGAGCCCTTGCCATGCAGTTGATCAAGCAAGGCTTCGAATTCGTCGTCGGTGATTTCATCGCTGGCAGGCGCTGCACCCTTGCTCTGTGCAGCAGGTGCCGGGGCTGGAGCGGCTACAGCATCGGCCGCAAACTTGCCCTTGCCATGCAACTGATCAAGCAGGGATTCAAATTCCTGATCGGTAATTTCATCGCCAGCTGGCGCGACCGCAGGTGCCGCTGATGGTGCCGCAGACACCGGACTGGTGCCGTGCAGCGAATCGAGCAGTTGCTCGAACTCATCATCGGTAATGTCATCGCTGGCCGCTTGCTCGGCAACCGGAGCCGGAGCCAGAGCCTCGGCTTCAACCACCGGCTCGGGCTCGGGCGCTGCGACTTCGTCGGCAGATTGTGGCTCGGCCAGTCGCGAAAGCGCAGCCAGCAGTTCTGGCGTCGCCGCAGTTACGTCAGTCCGTTCACGTACCTGACCGAACATGCTGTTGACGGTGTCCAGAGCTTCCAGGACCACATCCATCAGTTCGGAATCAACGCGACGCTCACCCTTGCGAAGGATGTCGAACACGTTTTCGGCGATGTGGCAGCACTCCACCAGCTCATGGAGCTGGAGGAAGCCGGCGCCCCCTTTTACAGTGTGAAAACCGCGAAAAATTGCATTGAGCAGATCAGCATCATCCGGTCGGCTTTCCAGCTCGACCAATTGCTCTGACAACTGCTCCAGAATTTCGCCGGCCTCTACCAGAAAATCCTGAAGGATTTCTTCATCGGCGCCGAAGCTCATGGGGTGCTCCCTAAAATTAACCGTCAACAGATCTTAGAAGCCGAGGCTCGATAGCAGATCGTCTACATCATCCTGTCCGGATACGACGTCTTCACGTTTATCGGCATGAATCTGCGGACCTTCACCCTTGGCGAGATGTTTTTTAGGATCTTTTTCAGCAAGGATGGATTCTTCGTCATGTTCGATGCCTGCGAAGCGATCGACATGGCTGGCCATGAGCACCAGTTTGAGCAGATTGCTCTCGACTTCCGTAACCAATTGCGTCACGCGCTTGATAACCTGCCCCGTAAGGTCCTGGTAATCCTGGGCAAGCAAAATATCGTTGAGATGCCCGGAAACCCTATCGGCCTCCTGCTCGGTGCGCGTCAGAAAACCATCGACCCGCTTGGCCAGCTCACGAAATTCTTCAGCACCGATTTCGCGGCGCATGAAACGCCCCCAGTCGTCACTCAATGCCTTGGCATCGGAGCTCAGACCGCTCATGAGCGGTGTGCTTTCCTCGACCAGGTCCATAGTGCGGTTGGCCGCATTCTCGGTCAGCCTCACCACATACGACAGGCGTTCGGTCGCGTCGGTGATCTGCGACACTTCCTCGGCTTGAGGCATGTGCGGATCAATATGAAAGTTGACGATTGCACTGTGCAGCTCACGAGTCAGCTTGCCCACTTCCTGATAAAGGCCGCGGTCGCGTGTCTGGTTGAGTTCATGGATCAGCTGCACAGCGTCACCGAAGCGGCCCTTTTCAAGGCTGGTGACGAGTTCCTGCGCGTGTCTCTTTAAGGTCGACTCAAAGTCGGCCATCGAATCATTGTTATCCATAGCGCCCTCGCGGCATGCATCAGCTATTGACGCGTTCAAAGATCTTTTCGATCTTCTCTTTAAGCGCTTGAGCCGTGAATGGCTTGACTACATAACCGTTCACCCCGGCCTGGGCAGCTTCAATGATCTGCTCACGCTTCGCTTCGGCAGTAACCATCAGTACAGGAAGGCTCTTGAGACGCTCGTCCGCACGGACCTGACGCAACAAGTCGATACCGGTCATGCCAGGCATGTTCCAGTCCGTCACCAGAAAGTCAAAGGCACCACTCTGCAGCATCGGCAATGCGGTCAGACCGTCATCCGCTTCAGATGTGTTGGTAAATCCCAGATCACGCAACAGATTCTTGATGATCCGCCGCATCGTTGAGAAGTCATCAACGATGAGGATTTTCATGTTCTTGTCCAATTCGACCTCCAAGCAGTCTTTAACGCGTTCAGCACCTGAACACGCTGTTCACTCAATACTGGCACAGCACACCCCCAGCTATACGAAACGACGACGGGCTTGGCACAACGACAGTCAAGACTGCGACTAAAGCCCATCGAGACATTGCCCGACAGGCCCTTGCCTCGTCTATCCTGCTACCACGTAACGCTTTGCACAGCCGGCATGCAGACAACGCACGACAAACGTCGCGCACTGCCGTCAACGCGCTCGCCACTCCCCCAAACGCCCCCGCAAACGAGCTGCGCACTGGCTGTGTAACTGACTGACCCGAGATTCGCTGACCCCAAGAACCTCTCCGATTTCCTTGAGGTTCAGCTCTTCGTCGTAGTACAGCGCCAAGACCAGACGCTCACGCTCTGGCAAATTGGCAATTGCATCGGCCAACGCTGCCTGGAAGCGCTCGTCTTCCAGGTCGCGCGACGGCTCAAGCGAACCGCTTGCGCCATCCTCATGCAGCCCTTCGTGATCGCCGTCCTGAAGCAGGTCGTCGAAACTGAAGAGGCGGCTGCCCAAGGTGTCATTCAAAATCCCGTAATAATCATCAAGACTCAACTGGAGTTCGGCCGCAACCTCGTGATCTTTAGCGTCACGGCCTGTTTTAGCTTCAATTGCACGAATTGCGTCACTGACCATTCGGGTATTGCGGTGCACTGAGCGCGGTGCCCAGTCGCCCTTGCGCACTTCATCCAGCATCGCACCACGAATGCGAATGCCGGCGTAGGTCTCGAAACTCGCACCTTTGGTTGAATCATATTTGGTGGAGACTTCAAGCAGACCGATCATGCCAGCCTGGATCAGATCCTCGACCTGCACGCTGGCCGGCAAGCGCGCCAGTAGATGATAAGCGATACGCTTGACCAATGGCGCATAACGCTCGATCAACTCGTATTGCGAATTACGGGAAGCCTTGCTGTACATCTGGTAGCCGCTCGCAGTCATTGCACAGGCCCTGCACTGGTCTGGTGAACGAGTCGCTCAACGAAGAACTCGAGATGACCCCGCGGATTGGCTGGCAACGGCCAGGTATCAACCTTCTGGGCAATGGCCTTGAACGCCAGCGCACATTTGGATCGCGGGAATGCTTCGTAGACGGCGCGCTGTTTCTGTACGGCCTTGCGCACGCACTCGTCGTACGGCACGGCACCTACATACTGCAGCGCGACATCAAGAAAACGGTCCGTCACTTTGGTGAGTTTGGCGAACAGGTTGCGCCCTTCCTGCGGGCTCTGCGCCATGTTGGCCAGCACCCGGAAGCGGTTCATGCCGTAGTCGCGGTTGAGCAGTTTGATCAGGGCGTAGGCATCGGTGATCGACGTGGGCTCGTCGCACACCACCAGCAACACTTCCTGAGCGGCGCGCACGAAGCTGACCACCGATTCGCCGATACCGGCAGCCGTGTCAATCACCAGCACATCAAGGTTGTCGCCAATCTCGCTGAACGCCTGGATCAGACCCGCATGCTGGGCCGGGGACAGATGCACCATGCTCTGGGTGCCAGAGGCGGCAGGCACGATACGCACCCCACCCGGCCCCTGCAACAGAACGTCGCGCAACTCGCAACGGCCCTCTATCACATCGGCAAGTGTACGTTTAGGCGTCAGCCCAAGCAGAACGTCGACATTGGCCAGACCCAGATCGGCGTCCAGCAGCATGACACGACGGCCAAGCTCGGCAAGGGCCAGTGAAAGATTCACTGACACGTTAGTCTTACCGACGCCACCTTTGCCACCGGTCACCGCGATAACCTGTACGGGATGCATGCTGCCCATGTTATTTCTTTACCTTGTCTTGCGTAGACCGAAACCACATCGAGGGCTGCACGTTCGCAAATGAACACCGCATGGCAGACCGTTGACGCAGGGACATTCCAATAATATCCATCACTTAACCCACTCTCTTGCCAGGGGTGTGATAGAGGTCAGCAAACATATCAGCCATCGCTTCCTCGCTCGGCTCATCCTGCATCTGCACACTCACCGCACGGCTCACCAGTTGATGACGACGCGGGGTGTCCAGGTCGTCAGGAATACGGGGTCCGTCCGTGAGGTAGGCCACAGGTAATTCATGACTGATCGCCAGGCTCAGGACTTCGCCAAGGCTGGCTGTTTCATCAAGCTTGGTCAGAATGCATCCGGCCAGGCCACAACGCTTGTAACTGTGATAAGCAGCGGTCAGCACCTGCTTCTGGCTGGTGGTCGCCAGTACCAGGTAGTTACGCGACTTGATGCCACGCCCTGCCAGGCTTTCCAGTTGCATGCGCAGCGCAGGATCGCTGGCTTGCAGCCCGGCGGTGTCGATCAACACCACGCGCTTGCGCAGCAGCGGCTCCAGCGCCTGGACCAGCGACTGGCCAGGATCGACATGGGTAACCGGCACGTTGAGGATGCGCCCAAGGGTCTTGAGCTGCTCCTGTGCGCCGATGCGGAAACTGTCCATGCTGACCAGAGCGATATTCTGCGGACCGTACTTCAACACGTAACGTGCCGCCAGTTTGGCCAGCGTGGTGGTCTTGCCCATGCCGGCAGGCCCGACCATGGCAATGACTCCACCCTCTTCTAGCGGCTCGATGTCCGGGACGGCAATCATGCGCGCCAAATGGGCCAGCAACATGCGCCAGGCCTGACGAGGCTCGTCAATCTCCGGGATCATCGACAGCAGATCGCGCGACAGCGGGCCGGACAAACCGACACGTTGCAGGCGGCGCCACAGATTGGCCTGCTGCGGACGACTGCCCTGCAGCTGGTTCCAGGCCAGGGAGCCAAGCTGAACTTCCAGCAGCTCGCGCAAGCCGTTCAATTCGGAGCGCATCGAATCATAGGCGCGCTGGCCGACAGCAGGCTCTGCGGGCGCAGGCGGCGTGTACGCGAATGGTCGTGGCGGCTCTTCGAGCGTTGGCTCGATGTGCGTATCGACAGCGCTGACCGGTTTGCCGGAAAACAGCTGAAGATTGATCGACGCGTCACTGTCGCTGCGGTTGTTCAATTCGGCCTGAGCAGAGACGATGCGCGACTGGGTCTTGCGCAGCTCGTCTTCGAGCTCCATGTTCGGCACACGCGGTGCCAGGGCGGACAGCTTGTAATCCAGAGCGGCAGTCAGCTCTACGCCACCGGCAATGCGCCGGTTACCGATGATGGCCGCCTCGGCGCCCAGCTCATCGCGAACCAGTTTCATGGCTTGACGCATATCGGCGGCGAAAAATCGCTTAACTTGCATGACTCACTACCTCAGCCGTTCGGCCCGACAGTCGCTACGATGGTTACTTGCTTGTTGTCCGGAATTTCCTGATACGCCAGAACATGCATGTTCGGTACAGCCAATCGTCCAAATCGTGACAGCATCGCCCGGACAGGCCCTGCTACCAGAAGAATTACCGGCAACCCTTGCATCTCCTGACGCTGGGCGGCCTCAATCAACGAACGCTGGAGCTTCTCAGCCATGCTTGGCTCAAGAAGAACGCCTTCTTCCTGACCCTGACCAGCCTTCTGCAAACTATTGAGCAATATCTGTTCCAACCTTGGTTCCAGAGTGATAACAGGCAGCTCCGGCTCAACACCTACAATGCTTTGGACGATTGCGCGGCTCAGACCCACTCGCACCGCAGCCACCAAAGCGGCGGTATCTTGACTCTTGCCGGCGTTGTTGGCGATAGCTTCTGCAATGCTACGAATATCACGCACAGGCACATGCTCAGCCAGAAGCGCTTGCAGCACGTTGAGCAGCGAGGACAGGGACAGCACACCAGGGACCAGCTCTTCAGCCAGTTTGGGCGAGCTTTTGGCCAGCAATTGCATCAACTGCTGGACTTCTTCGTGACCAATCAGCTCATGAGAGTGCTTATAGAGAATCTGGTTCAAGTGGGTTGCCACCACAGTACTGGCGTCCACCACGGTATAACCCAGCGACTGCGCCTGGCTGCGCTGGCTGATTTCGATCCAAACGGCCTCCAGACCAAACGCCGGGTCTCTGGCGGTGATGCCGTTCAGGGTGCCGAACACTTGACCGGGGTTGATCGCCAGCTCGCGATCCGGATAAATCTCGGCCTCGGCCAGAATCACGCCCATCAGCGTCAGACGGTAGGCGCTGGGTGCCAGATCAAGGTTGTCACGGATGTGTACGGTCGGCATCAGAAAGCCCAGCTCTTGCGACAGCTTCTTGCGCACGCCTTTGATACGCGCCAGCAGTTGACCACCCTGATTGCGGTCCACCAGCGGAATCAGGCGATAACCCACTTCCAGGCCGATGATGTCGATAGGGGTGACGTCATCCCAACCCAGCTCCTTGGCGTCCTGAACACGGGTCGGCGAAGGCAGCAGGTCCTGTTGGCGTTGCACTTCGGCCAGCGCCTCGACTTTCACCTGGTTCTCTTTCTTCCAGAGCAGATACGCACCACCTGCAGCCACCAGGCCGAGGCTGATGAAGGAGAAGTGCGGCATGCCCGGCACCAGCCCCATGACGATCATGATCGCAGCGGAAACTGCCAGTGCCTTGGGCGAGGCGAACATCTGACGATTGATCAGCTTGCCCATCTCTTCCGAACCGGAAGCGCGGGTTACCATGATCGCTGCGGCAGTGGACAGAAGCAGTGATGGCAATTGCGCCACCAAACCGTCACCGATGGTCAGCAGGGTATAAACGCGGCCTGCATCAGCGAACGTCATGTTGTGTTGCAGAATACCGACCAGCATGCCGCCGATCAGGTTGATGAACAGAATCAGCAAACCGGCAATTGCATCGCCGCGCACGAATTTGCTGGCACCGTCCATGGAACCGTAGAACTCGGCTTCCTGAGCGACTTCAGCACGGCGGCGCTTGGCTTCTGGCTGATCGATGAGACCGGCGTTGAGGTCGGCGTCGATTGCCATCTGTTTGCCTGGCATCGCGTCGAGGGTGAAACGCGCGCTGACCTCGGAAATACGGCCGGCACCTTTAGTGATTACTACGAAGTTGATGATCATCAGAATCGCGAACACCACGATACCGACAACATAGTTACCACCGATCACCACCTCACCGAAGGCCTGAATCACCTTGCCCGCAGCGGCGTGACCGTCCTGACCGTGAAGCATAACCACTCGCGTGGAAGCAACGTTCAGTGCCAGACGCAACAGCGTGGCGACCAGCAGAATGGTTGGAAACACCGAGAAGTCCAGCGGCCGCAGAGCGTAAACACACACCAGCAACACGACGATGGACAGGGCAATGTTGAACGTGAAGAACACGTCCAGCAGGAACGGCGGCATAGGCAACATCATCATTGCCATCATGACCAGCAACAACAGCGGAACGCCCAACTGACCACGGCCCAGGCCAGTGATATTGCTGCGTGCGCTACTGAATATCTGAGAACGATCCACTGATTGTTTACCTGCGCACTAGATCAAAACATTGACGCCGATGGCGACCTGTATCGACCCTGTTGCAAAAAGCTGTCCAACTTTTACAAAGCCAGTGCTGGTAAGGCTTTAAAGGCAGAAGCAATGTGAAACCGGCATACCTTGCGCAGTCAGAAAATCTTCAAGAGCGGACGCAGAGCGTCCGGAACGGCATGCAATGCGGAGCGTCGCACGATAGTTGAGATGATCGTTCCTCACGCTCTGCGTGGGAATCGCACAGAGCGGACGCAGAGCGCCCGGAACGGCATGCGACGCGGAGCGTCGCACGATAGTTGAGATGATCGCTCCTCACGCTCTACGTGGGAATCGCAAAGAGCGGACGCAGAGCGCCCGGAACGGCATGCAATGCGGAGCGTCGCACGATAGTTGAGATGATCGTTCCTCACGCTCCAGCGTGGGAATGCCGTGGGTGACGCTCTGCGTCACAAATCTGCGCCGCACCACACGCCCAAGAGCGGACGCAGAGCTTCAGGAACCGCATACCCATGCGGAGCACGGGCGCGAGGGTGGTCTGCTGGCGACAAAGCAAAGGGCTACGCATCGCGCTGCAGGTCGGGCGGGATCTTGATGTCACCCAGTGGGTCTGGGCGCTTGCCTTGACCGGCGCGGAATTGGCGGATCTGGTAGACATAGGCCAGCACCTGGGCCACGGCCAGATAGAGCCCGGCAGGGATTTCCTGGTCCAGCTCGGTGCTGTAGTAGATGGAGCGGGCCAACGCCGCAGATTCCAAAATCAGTATCTGGTTATGCGCGCCGATTTCGCGAATCTTCAGCGCCACCAGGTCCGTACCCTTGGCCAGCAACATCGGCGCCCCGCCCTGCTCGGGATCGTATTTCAAGGCTACGGCAAAGTGCGTCGGGTTGGTAATAATGACATCCGCTTCCGGAATCGACGCCATCATCCGCCGCTGGGACATTTCGCGCTGCAACTGGCGAATACGCTGCTTAACCTCGGGGCTGCCCTCGCTGTTCTTATGCTCGTCGCGCACTTCCTGCTTGGTCATCAGCAACTTCTTGTGCGCCTCATACAGTACAAAGGGCACGTCGGCAGCAGCAATGAATATCAGACCACAGGCCATCCAGAAGCTGCTCCAGCCGACCACCAGCAGGCTGTGTATCATCGCCTGTTCCAATGGCTCATGAGCGATGGCCACCAGATCATTGCGCTCGTTGCTCAAGACCACCAGCGCAACGGCGAGGATGATCAAAAACTTGCCGAAGGATTTGAGCAGCTCGACCAGCGCATGCGGTGAAAACATGCGTTTGAGCCCTGCCGCCGGGTTCATCCGGCTGAATTTGGGCATCAGCGATTTGGTTGCGAACAACCAGCCGCCGAGCATGATCGGCCCCACCAGCGCCGCCACCAGCATGGCGATCAGAAACGGCAGCATCACGACCAGCGCGTGCAGGCCGGAGCTGAGCAACGCCTTGCCCATGTATGACTGATCCATGAGCGTTTCGCGGCTGATCGTAAAATTGTCGCGCATCAGCTCGGACATCATCTGCGCAATGCCTGAGCCGAACATCAGTAACCCGCCCGCCCCCATCAGCATGACCACCAACGTGGTCAGCTCCTTGGAGCGCGCAATCTGCCCATCCGCTCTGGAGTCCTTGACCTTTTTTTCCGTGGGGTCTTCTGTCTTGTCCTGGCCATTCTCGTTTTCTGCCATCTCAACGAGCCCTCACCATGTCGCGCAACGATTGCAGTGCCTGACTGGCAATCGGCTGATACTGATTGAGAATATCGCCCATGCTCATCCACAGGATGACCATGCCCAGCACGAGGGTCAGCGGGAAACCGATCGAGAAGATGTTGAGTTGCGGCGCTGCACGGGTCATGACGCCAAAAGCGATGTTGATGATCAGCAATGCAGTAATAGCAGGTAACACCAGCCTGAGCCCGGAACTCAACGCCCAGCCTAGCCCGTTCGCCAGCTCCCAGAAATTATTGACCAGCAGACCACCACCCACCGGCATCGTGGTGAAGCTTTCGACAAGTACTTCCAACACCACCAGATGGCCGTTCATGAACAAGAACAACAGCGTGACCAGCATGGTAAAAAACTGGCCGATAACAGCCGAAGATACGCCGTTGGTAGGGTCGACCATCGAGGCAAAGCCCATGCCCATCTGCGTCGAGATGATCTGCCCGGCGATCACGAAGATATGGAAAAACATCTGCAGGGACAGCCCCATGCCGGCACCGATGATGATCTGCTCGCCGATCAGCAACAGCCCACTGAGGTCAAGCGCCTGAACCGGCGGCATGGCTGGCAGCGCTGGAGCGACCACCACAGTGATGGCAAATGCGAGGTAAAGACGCACGCGTCGGGGAACCAGCGTGGTGCCAATCACCGGCATGGTCATCAGCAACGCGACGATACGAAACATCGGCAGCATGAAGCTCGCTACCCAGGTACTGATCTGGATATCGGTCAGCGCAAGCATCGGCTGCATGCGGCGCTAGCCGATCAGCGTCGGAATACTGGTGTACAACGACAGCATGTATTCCATGAAAATTTTCAGCAGCCAGGGGCCGATGACAATCAGCGTCACGAGCATGACCAACAGGCGCGGCAGGAAGCTCAGGGTCTGTTCGTTGATCTGCGTGGCCGCCTGAAACATCGCCACCAGCAGACCGCACAACAGGCTCGGCACCACAAGAATCGCGACCAGCACGGTGGTCAGCCACAGCGCCTCGCGAAACAGATCCACAGCTACTTCCGGCGTCATCGGGCAGACTCCTCAGTGAAACGGCTCATACGCCACCAAAACTGCCAGCCAGGGTGCCGACGATCAGCGCCCAGCCATCCACCAGCACGAACAGCATGATCTTGAACGGCAGCGAAATGATCAGCGGCGACAGCATCATCATACCCATCGCCATCAACACACTGGCCACCACCAGATCGATGATCAGAAACGGAATGAAGATCATGAAGCCGATCTGAAACGCCGTCTTGAGCTCCGAAATCACGAACGCTGGAACCAGAATGGTCAGCGGCGCGGCATCCGGGGTGGGGATGTCGGTACGCTTGGACAGGCGCATGAACAGCTCAAGGTCACTGGTACGGGTTTGCGCCAGCATGAAATCCTTGATCGGCACCTGCGCCTTGGCGACTGCATCCTGTGCACTGAGCTTTTCAGCCAGATAAGGCTGCAGCGCATCCTGATTCACGCGGTCGAAAACCGGCGCCATGATGAACATGGTCAGAAACAGCGCCATGCCCGTCAGGATCTGGTTTGAAGGTGTCTGCTGCAAACCGAGGGCCTGACGCAGAATCGAGAAGACGATGATGATCCGGGTGAAACTGGTCATCAGCATGACAAACGCCGGAATGAAGCTCAGCGCAGTCATGATCAGCAGGATCTGCAGACTGACCGAATACTCCTGCTGACCATCCGCACCATTGGACAGCGTGATCGCCGGTATCGATAGCGGATCGGCTGCCAGTACAGCAGGCGTCACCATGACCAGCAACAGCAGTATCACGAAACGCAGCGCGCCCATTACTTCTTGTCCTTATCCTTGCCCATCAGCTCCATCAGGCGCTGAGCGAATTCAGGGGTCGCCTGCTCACGCACTGGCACCTGTACCGGTTCCTTGAGCACATGCAGGGGCGTGATCCGCCCTGGCGTGATACCCAGCAAGATCTGTTCACTGCCGATCTGCACCAGCACCAACCGATCACGCGGACCGAGCGCGCGCGAACTCACCAATTCGATGACCTGACCATTGTTCGGCCCCACGCGCTGCACGCGGCGCATCAGCCATGCGAGCACGAAAATCAGACCGATCACCAGTATCAGACCGAACAGCAGCTGCACCACCTGCCCGCCCATACCGCCGGATACCGTATTGGCTACCTGCGCAGGTGCGGCCTGAGCAGCGGGCTCGGCAGCCCAGGCCAGCGACGGCAGGGTTAGCAGAACACTTAGCCAGCGCCTCATTTAGCGCAGCTTCTTGATGCGTTCGCTCGGGCTGATCACGTCGGTCAGACGGATGCCGAACTTCTCGTTGACCACCACCACCTCGCCATGCGCGATGAGCGTGCCGTTGACCAGCACATCCAGCGGTTCGCCAGCCAGGCGATCCAGCTCGATCACCGAGCCCTGGTTGAGCTGTAACAAGTTACGAATATTGATATCGGTGCTGCCCACTTCCATGGAGATCGACACCGGAATGTCGAGAATCACATCCAGGTTGGGACCGTCCAGAGAAACCGGACCCGTGCTTTTCGGCACGCTGCCGAACTCTTCCATGGTCATCCGGCTACCCGAATTCCCCGCATCCGCCGCCAGCAACGCATCGATATCAGCCTGACTGTCGCCAGCTTCGCCCAATGCAGCAGCCCACTCGTCGGCCAACGCCTGATCTTCAGCAGACGTCATATCGTTTTCATCAGCCATCAGTTGTCCTCTGCACGCAGTATTTCAGTTACGCAACAATTTCCGACGTTGACCAGACAGGTCAGCGTCGCGCTATGGGTTCGATTACTTGCAGGGCCATCTTGCCCTTGTGCGAGCCAAGCTTGACCTTGAATGACGGTACGCCATTGGCACGCATGACCAGCGACTCGCTCAGTTCCACCGGGATAACGTCACCAGGACGCATGTGCAGGATGTCCCGCAACGGCAACTGGCGCTGAGCGATGGTCGTGGTGAGCGGCACATTGACATCAAGAACGTCTTCCTTGAGCGCGTTGATCCAGCGCTCATCCTGATCGTCCAGATCCGACTGAAAACCGGCATCGAGCATTTCGCGGATCGGCTCGATCATCGAGTACGGCATGGTCACGTGCAGATCGCCGCCACCGCCATCCAGTTCGATATGGAAAGTGGAAATCACCACGGCCTCGCTCGGCCCGACGATGTTGGCCATGGCCGGGTTCACTTCCGAGTTGATGTACTCGAAGTTCACTTCCATGATGGCCTGCCAGGCTTCCTTGAGATCGATGAACGCCTGATCCAGCACCATGCGCACGACGCGAAGTTCGGTCGGCGTGAACTCACGGCCTTCGATCTTGGCGTGACGGCCATCGCCACCGAAAAAGTTGTCCACCAGCTTGAACACCAGCTTGGCATCAAGGATGAACAGCGCAGTACCACGCAGCGGCTTGATCTTGGCCAGGTTGAGGCTGGTCGGCACGTACAGAGAATGCACGTACTCGCCGAACTTCATGACCTGAACGCCACCCACCGCCACGTCCGCCGAGCGGCGCAGCAGGTTGAACATGCTGATACGCGTGTAGCGGGCGAATCGCTCGTTGATCATTTCCAGCGTCGGCATGCGCCCGCGGACAATCCGGTCCTGACTGGTCAGGTCGTAGCTTTTGACGCTGCCAGGCTCGCTGACGGTGTCGGTCTGGACCATCCCGTCGTCGACGCCATGCAGCAGCGCGTCGATCTCATCCTGGGAGAGCAGGTCTTGCACGGCCATGTGAGAGTCCTACTGCAATACGAAGTTAGTGAAGAGCAGCTGTTCAATCACAGTCTTGCCGAGTTCTTTCTGTGCCACTTCCTGAATGCTCGCGGTCGCTTTCTGACGCAGCATTTCCTGGCCGATCGGCGAGGCCAGCGACTCAAAGGGTATCGCTGCAAACAGCATGACCAGGTTGTTGCGGATCAGCGGCATATGCGCCTTCAGCGCTTCCATGTCGGCGGCATTGCGCGCCAGCATGGTGATACTGACCTGCATATAGCGCTGGCGACCATTGGAGTTGAAGTTGACCACGAAGGCCGGGGTCATGGGTTCGAACACCGCCACTGGCTTGACGTTAGCTGCAGCAGCGGCAGCAGCCGGGTCTGGTGTGCTTTCGCTCTTGTGCATGAGGAACCAGGTCGCGCCCACCGACAAACCTACCGCCAGCAGCAACGCCACAACGGCGAGGATGATGAGCTTGAGTTTGCCTTTGGTTGCCGGGTCTTTAACTTCTTCGCTCTTCGCCATGCCAATAATCCGTCACTATTCAAGAGGTTCTTCAATACGTGACAGAGGCAGAGCAAGTGTTATGCCAGAGTTGTACGAGATGGAGATGTATTGGACACAACCGGTTACGCGGCTGGGCGCGGAGGGATGGTGATGCTTGTGTCAGTGCCGAATCAGCCCGACCCGGGAGCTGATGACTATCGTCCCCACGCTCCGCGTGGTAATGCCTTTCGTGACGCTCTGCGTCACACAGCGGTTCGGCTATGTCAGTTATGTTTGTGTCAGGCTCAGGTTACCTTTTCGCCCCTCGGCGACCTACTTTGATGGGGCCAAAGTAGGCAAATCCCCTCGCTCCTGTTTCCGGCCCGACTTCGTCGGGTTCCTTCGCCCTGTCACTAAGGTCGCAATTTGCGTCGTCTGTACCATCGGGATCGAAAAGCATTTCTGCCTTAACAACTAGCAGACAAGGCATGACTTCGCGTCGCGGCTGCCATGTGAGGCAAGGAGCATCATGCGTAATAATCGATCTCGCTGCTGCCGATCACGCGCGCAGCCGGCTGGCTGACCGGAACAGCGGCATCGACGCCTGCAATGTCATCCGGAGTGTCGCCTGAGCTCACGCCATTGCCACGACCGTTGCGCTGGGCACGGCTGGCCTGCTCTTGAGCCTGTTGCTGGGCCTGCTGTTGCGACTGGTCGGAAACGTTGACGTCGACGTTGCCAAGCCCCTGCTGAACGAACGACTCACGCAACCTCGACATCTGGCTTTCCAGTGCGTCACGCACGCCCATATGGGCGCTCATGAACGTTACCTGGGTCTGCTGCTCAGGTGCCATGTTGATGCGAATGTCCAGACGTCCGAGTTCGGCGGGCTCCAGCTTGATATCGGCGGTTTTGAGGTTCTGGCTCGACAGGTACATGACGCGGTCGACAATGCCTTCGGTCCAGCCGCTTTGGTGCATGGCCAACGGCTGATTCATCAACGGCGCTGCGGCAGGCGCTGCCGCAACACGGGCCGGTTGCGCGGCCTGGCTCAGCGCAGCGAGGCGATCGGCAAAGTTGTCGACGCGCGTGTCGCCCGCGGCGCTTTTGACATCCTTCAGTCCTTCGCCGATCAAGCCGCTGAACGACTTGTCACTGCTTTCCGTGCTGCTGTCCTCCGAGGGAAGCTGCTCGCTCAGGGCCGACAGGTTATTGACGAGATTCTGGTTTGGATCGGCCTCTGCGTTGGTCGGCGTTGCTTTGTTGGCAGCATGGGTATTCTGCGCAGCCAGCTGCGTTTTGGCGTTGGCATTCTCCAGCGCCAATTGCACCGCATCCAGACCATCAAGCGGATCGGCGTCCGGATTGAATGCTTCTTCAGTCGCTGCGGGCGGAGCAGCCTGAGTGACCGTGAGCACGGTAGCTACGGGCGCAGCCGTGACGTCAGGGCTTTGTGGTCTGGCGACCGGCAACGCAGGCGCTTGAGCAGCCATCGCCTGCAACGCCGGGTCAAGCACCGGATCGACAATCGCCAGCCCTTCAGTCAATGCAGAGTCGGCAGATGCCTGTGCATCATCCTGCTTTGAACCGGCACTGGCAGCATCATCCTCAGCGGCAGTCGATCGGGTTGGCAAATCATTGCCGCTATCGGCAACACTCGACGTGTCAGCGGCATTGGCCTGATCACTGGCAGGCTTGTCCTTGCCGGCGGCAACCTTGTCCTTGTCAGGCGCAGCCTTGTCCTTGTCAGGCGCAGCCTTGTCGCGAGCCGGCTTGACCGGCGCATCATCACGCGACGGAACGGCATCCTTCGCCTGTTTGGCATAGACGTTGGAAAAGCTGGAGGCCCCGTCTTTGCTGCTGTCAGCAGACTTGACCGCATTATTGGCCGTACCGGACCTTGAGGTCGCAGTGCTTGTGGCCTGAAGAAGCGCATTGGTAGCGAGGGGCATTTCGGTCTCCGCATAAGCTGCTGGTTATCGCCTTACCAGAACACTGAGCAATATGCGGGCCAACCTTCCACACCCACTTCAAAGGTTGCCGAATAAAGGAGGATCGGGGATCTGGAAATCAGTGATCAGCTGACAAACAACTGCCGCTCAGCGTTAAACAAACCGCGAATGGTCATGTATTCGCTGTCGATTTTACCGATCAACTCTGTCAGACCTGTGAACAACTGCTGACGGGACTGCTCTTCCAACTGACGACACAACTCGGAAAGTTGCAAGGCACCCATATTGGCGCTGCTGCCCTTGAAACTGTGCGCGGTGAGGCTCAATTCCTGAAAGTCAGGATGGCTGACTTGAACAGCAAGACGCAGTTGCGCGATACGCTGCTCGGAATCCTTGAGGAACACATCCAGCAAGGTCGGATATTCGTCCTCCATGACTTCCTGCAAGGCATTCAGCACGCTGTAATCCAGATGAATCGACACTTGTTCACTCCTTGATCAAGACTCCAGGGGGGATTATGCCACTCCCTCCCAGGAAAATTCCACGCAGGCCGTCCTGCCATCCGCGGACCATCGAGCCTCACGACTCAATTCACACACCAGGCGGAGCCCGCGACCATACAGCTCATTGCCCGCAGGTATCTGCATCCGGACTTTTTCAATATCAAATCCCTGACCACTGTCCTCCACGCTGAGGGTCAGCCGACCACCCGCTGCGACCGGCTCGACCCGCACAGTCACGCGGATAAACCCGGTCTGAAGCATGCCAAGCCGCTCGGCGCGCTGCTGATAATACAGGGCAAAACCTGCTGCATCATGCTTTAGCGCCGAATCCAGCCCTAGTACACCATGTTCCAGCGCATTGCTATAAAGCTCGCCGAGCACCATGTGCAATGCAGCACCCTGATTGCGCAGGCCATGAACTTCAAGCAGCAACTGCAAGACGTACGGCAACGGGTTGAAGCGCCTCAGGGTCGAAGCGCGAAACTCGAAGCTGGCCGACCAGTCCAGTGGGCTGGAGGCACCGCTGTCCGAATAGGTCAGGGCAGGCAGACTCTGCAATGGCTCATCGACGGCACTGATTTCCAGCAAACTGACATCGTCACGTGCCTTGCCGCCAAAATCGTTGAGCGCTTCGAGAATTTCCTCGATCAGCAAGTGCGGCTCGCGGTTGGCAGAAAGCACCTGGCGCAAACGCTGCGCACCGAACAGTTCGTCATTACTGTTGCTTGTGTCGAGCACCCCGTCGGACAACAGGAAGATGCGATCGCCCGGCGCCAACGGATAGACATCGGTGCGTGCATCGAAAGCATCAACACTCAGCACGCCCAATGGCAAGTGACTGGAAGCCAGCGGCACATGCTCACCCTGCGCGCCGCGCAACAGGTAACCGTCCGGCAAGCCACCGCTCCAGACCTCGACCTGCCGTTGTGCAAGGTTGATACAAAGCAGCGTTGCACAACAGAACATGTCGACAGGGAGGATACGCTTGAGCTTGGCGTTCATTTCACGAAGGATTTCAACCAGGCCGTAGCCCTTGGCCGTCATGCCGTAGAACACCTCGGCGAGCGGCATCGCCCCGACGGCAGCCGGCAAGCCATGCCCGGTGAAATCCCCAAGCAGCACCTGCATGTGCCCGGCCGGCGTGTAGGCGGCCAGCATCAGGTCGCCGTTGAACAAGGCATAAGGAGACTGCAAGTAGCGGATATTGCCGGCCCCCAGGCAACCGGCATGGGCAATCTGATCGAACACCGCCTTGGCGACACGCTGCTCGTTGAGCAGGTAATCGTGGTGTTTGCTGATCTGGTCACGTTGTTGACGGACAGTTTCGTGCAATACCCGCAAGCGGTTCATGGCATTGAGCTTGGCGGCCAGCACCAGCGGGTTGTAAGGCTTGGACATGAAGTCGTCGCCACCGGCGTCCAGGCAGCGTGCAAGCGCCTCACCTTCAGTCAGCGAGGTGAGGAAGATGATCGGTACCAGCGACTCACCACTCATCGCCTTGATCCGTCGCGCAGCTTCAAAACCATCCATGACCGGCATCATGGCGTCCATCAGAATCAACTGCGGACTTTCAGCCTTGAAGATGGCCACAGCCTCGACACCATTGCCAGCACTGAGAACCCTGTGGCCCTGCCGCGCAACGATGGTTGAAAGCAGCAACCGGTCACTGGCACTGTCATCGGCGATCAGAATGCACAGTTTTTTCGGGGATGACTGCACTGGGTATGCTCAGTTCGAACAACTTCGAGAAATTGGAAATAGCCAGAATCTTCAGTACATCAGGCGTGCAATTGACAAGGTGCACCACCGCTTTATCGCCACCGGCATGGTCGCGTAACAGCAACAGCATCCCCAGCGCAGAACTGTCCAGGTAATGCGTGCCCCGCAGGTCGACTACATAGTTCAGCGTCTGCGGGTAATCCTCGTAGGCTGCGCGAAACGCCTGATGGGATTGAAAATCAAAGCGCCCTTCGATGTAAAGGGTCAGCGTCTGGCCATCGGCAGAGCGTTCGGAAGTGACTGTCATGGGGAACCTCGAGGTGTTTCATCACCGAGACATTGATAGCGTAGACCAGCCAGAGAAATCACCGCGGGTCTGATTGGGTCAAACGTCAGAATTGTTCGTGACGAGGCAGACGCTGCGACAACTCGTCGAGCAATTTCTGCTCCCGCTTATCCTCCAGCCTGCGTGCTTCATCCATATAACGCTGCACCAGCTTACGCAAGCCTTCGACCCGCGCGTAACAATCCTGCCAGGCGCTCCGCGCCCTATCGAGATTGGCCTTGTGCCACTCAAGGCTTTTGTATTGCTGGGCAACGGCGACATCGAGCTGGCTGAGAAAGCGCTGATAACCCAGTAACCACTGCCCGGAAACCCCGGCACTGCCGCGTTGCAACCATTGCTGCTGATAATCCTGACGAAACTGGTCAAGCTCCTGCAGCTTGTTGTTGGCCAGATTGACCTGCCCCTGAAAATGCCCAAGCCGCTGAGCCGCCGTTCGCTCGGCGGCTTCCGCCATCTCGACCACTGGCGCAAGACGCGCCGCTCGACTCTGAGCCATAAGCTATCAGCCGCCAGGTGCCGGTGCGAATATAGACGCCAGCGCCTCGCCACTGCCTTGCATGCTTTCGTTGTCTCGCAGGCCCTGGCGCTGATAGCGCACCAACACCGGGTGCAACGCAATCGCCATGTCGGTCTCGCGATCGCCGCCCGCCACATAGGCACCCACGCTAATAAGGTCGCGAGTCTGCTGATAGCGCGACCACAACTGTTTGAAATGCTGCGCACGCGCCATGTGCTCGGGGCTGACCACCGCAGGCATGACCCGGCTGATGGAGGCTTCGATATCGATGGCCGGGTAATGGCCCTCTTCAGCCAGACGCCGGGACAGCACGATGTGACCGTCGAGCACACCACGCGCGGAGTCGGCAATCGGGTCCTGCTGGTCATCGCCTTCCGACAGCACCGTGTAAAAGGCCGTGATAGAACCACCACCCGCCTCGGCATTGCCTGCGCGCTCCACCAGCTTGGGCAACCGGGCGAACACAGAGGGCGGGTAGCCTTTGGTGGCTGGCGGCTCGCCAATGGCCAGGGCGATTTCCCGCTGAGCCTGAGCAAAACGGGTCAGCGAGTCCATCAGCAGCAGGACATTCTTGCCCTTGTCACGAAAGTATTCGGCGATCCGCGTGCAATACATGGCAGCGCGCAGCCGCATCAGCGGCGCATCATCGGCTGGCGATGCAACCACCACCGAGCGCTTCAGGCCCTCTTCGCCAAGAATGTGCTCGATGAACTCCTTGACCTCACGACCCCGCTCACCGATCAGGCCGACGACAATGATGTCCGCCTCTGTGAAGCGCGTCATCATGCCCAGCAGCACACTCTTGCCCACACCGGTACCGGCAAACAACCCCAGACGCTGACCGCGGCCAACCGTCAATAAACCGTTGATGCAGCGAATGCCGACATCCAGCGGCTGGCTGATGGGGTCACGCTTGAGCGGGTTGATGGTCGGGCCATCCATTGGCACCCAGTCTTCAGCCTTGATCGGCGAGCGGCCGTCCAGCGGCCGGCCCGCGCCGTCAAGCACACGGCCCAGCATACTCATGCCCATTGGCAGGCGACCGGTATCGGCCAGTGGCACGACCCGCGCACCGGGCGCAATGCCCGCCACGCTGCCGACCGGCATAAGAAACACCTTGCCGCCAGAAAACCCCATCACTTCGGCTTCGACTTCGACCGGGTGATGACTGTCATCGTTGATGACCACACAACGGCTGCCCATCGCAGCACGCAGGCCCTCGGCCTCTAGTGTCAGACCAACCATACGCAGCAGGCGGCCCTCTACAACGGGCTGGGCAGGCAGACTGATCGACTCGGCGTAGGAGCCGAGGCGCTTGCCGAAACTGGTGCGATCAAGGCGCATCGAGCGTGTCCGCGTCAGCTTCGGCTGCACTGGAAGCCTTGCCGGGCGCAGCCTCCAGCTCGACGCTGAGGTCCGCCGCAGCCGGATGCGTCACCTGCTCATGCAACTGGTCATGCATTTTGGAAATAGCCAGCGCGATTCGCGTTTCGACACTGGCATCAATACGGCTATGCTCGGTTTCGATACGGCAACCACCCGGCAGCAAGTCTTCGTCTTCGACTATTTTCCACGACTCCTCATGACGCTCGCGCATGGCCTTGACCAGCAGGAAGTCCTGAGGATTGATGGAAATTCGCAGGTTCTGCGCACCCATCGGCAATAGCTTGAGCGCATCGCGCAACACGCTGGCGATCTGACCGGAATCAGTGACCAGTTCGCGCTGAATGACCTGCCGCGCGATGTGCTCGACCAGATGAATGACGGCCTTTTCGATCTGTGTGTCCTGCTCGGCGATAGGTGCCAACAGGTGGCCCATCAGTTGTTCCAGGCCGGCGACCTTGGCCGCAAGAACGACTTCAGCTTCCTGGCGCACTTTTAGCTGGGTGCTGTGAAAGCCTTCCTTTTCACCGGTGGCGAAGCCTTCGTTCCACGCCTCCTGGCGGATGCTTTCCAGCTCCTCCAGGGTCAACGGTTGAACTTCATCCAGCGGTACTTCTTCCATCTCGGCCGGTTCATCGACCGGTTCCGGTTCCGGTTCGGGCTCAGGCTCGGGTTCCACATGTGGATCGAAGCTGGGCAACGACCAGATATCGAGTAACCCGGCGTCCTTGGCGCGAATGAGGTCGCTGGCCGATTCTTTATTGGAACTGGACATGAGTCGGCTGAATCCTTAGATCATTTCCTCGCCACCCTTGCCACCGAGTACGATCTCGCCGGCCTCGGCCATACGACGCGCAATGGTGAGGATTTCTTTCTGGGCGGTTTCCACGTCGCTGACACGCACTGGACCTTTTGCTTCCAGGTCGTCGCGCAACAGTTCGGCGGCACGCTTGGACATGTTCTTGAAGATTTTTTCCTTGATCGCCTCGTCCGAGCCCTTCAGCGCCAGTACCAGCACGTCCGAGGATACTTCGCGCAACAGCGCCTGAATACCGCGGTCGTCCACGTCGGAGAGGTTGTTGAAGACAAACATGAGGTCTTCGATCTGTACCGAAAGGTCTTCGTCGACCTCGCGGATCGAATCCATGAGCGCGCCTTCGATAGAGCTGTCGAGGAAGTTCATGATGTCGGCTGCACGCTTGATACCACCCAGGGTAGTACGCGACGTGTTGGCGTTACCGGAGAACTGCTTCTCGAGAATCTGGTTAAGCTCTTTGAGCGCTGCTGGCTGCACCGTATTGAGCGAAGAAACGCGCAGGATGATATCCAGACGGACCTTGTGATCGAAATGCCCAAGCACCTCGCCCGCCTGGTCGGCGTCAAGATAAGCCACCACGATGGCCTGAATCTGCGGGTGCTCGAAACGGATCACGTCGGCGACGGCACGCGGCTCCATCCACTTGAGGCTGTCCAGACCGCTGGTGTTGCCACCCAGCAGGATCCGGTCGATAAGGCCGTTGGCCTTGTCTTCGCCCAGCGCCTGGGTCAGCATCTTGCGGATATAGCCATCGGAACCGACGCCAAGGCTGGTCTGGTCGCCGACGATGTCGACAAACTCGCTCATGACCTCTTCGACCTGCTCGCGATGCACATTGCGCATCTGAGCCATCGCTACGCCCACTTTCTGGACTTCCTTGGGCCCCATGTGCCGGAGCACCTGAGCAGCGTCGGTTTCGCCGAGGGAAAGCAGCAACACTGCAGCTTTCTCGACTTTGGAGAGTTTGGCTACCATGGCTCGATCATTCATCAGTGTTAATCCACTCTTTCACGACCTGGGCCACACGACCCGGATCTTCGGCCACCAAGCTCTTGATTGCGTTCAGCTGTGCGTCATAACCCTCGGTCGGGCTAGGCAGCAGAATACTTTGCGGGCCACCCAGGCTGACGCGGTCGTTGGACAACTCACCATCCAGGCCGCCCATGCCACCAAGCTCGGCGTCGCCACCGAAACCGGCCAGCTCCTTGCTCTTGCCGGTGGTGATGTTGGTCAACACCGGACGCAACACGCCGAACACCAGGATCAGGATGAAGATCACACCCACCGCCTGTTTGACGATGTCCCAGAACCACGGCTGCGAGTAGAACGACGCCTCTGGCAACACTTCAGCGCGCTCGATGGAGAATGGCACGTTGATCACGCTGACGCTGTCGCCGCGGCTGGCGTCGAAACCGACGGCATCCTGCACCAGACGGGTAAAGCGAGCCAGGTCCGCCGCGCTCCACGGAGCACGGGTGACTTCGCCGTTGGCGGCGTTGGTCTTGACCATGTCGTCGACTACCACCGCGACTGACAGACGAGTCAGACGGCCCTGCTGCTGCTTGGTGTGACTGATCGAACGGTCCAGCTCGAAATTCTTGGTCGACTGCACGCGTTTGTCGGCAGGGTAAGGAGCCAACGCTGGCTGACCGGTCGCCGGGTCCATGATCTGTTGACCATTGGCATCCAGCAGCGGTTGGCCTGGAGCGATAGGGCCGGCAGCACCGGCCGCACCGGCCGTTGCATTCTGCGGCGCCGTAGCAGGACCTGGCGGCTGGTTGCTCAACGCGCCCGGAACGCCGCCCGTGCTTGAACTGCTGGAGCGCTGTTCGTTGACCGACTGCTCGCTGCGCAAGGCAGGCTGGTCAGGGTTGAAGCTTTCGGCGGTCGATTCGACGGCGCTGAAATCGACTACTGCCGAGACTTCAGCCTTGTAGCGATCGTTGCCCAGAATCGGCTGCAGAATATTCTGCACACGCTGGGTCAGCATGCCTTCCATGCGACGGCTGTAGTCGAACTGCTTGCCAGCCATGGTCAGTTCGGAGTTTTCCGCCTGATCGGACAGCAAAGCGCCCTTCTGGTCGACAACCGTGATCTGCGACTTGCTCAGCTCGGGAACACTGGTGGCCACCAGGTTGATAATGGCCATAACCTGACTGGGCTCCAGCGAGCGGCCAGCATACAGCTCGACCAGTACCGAAGCGCTTGGCTTGCGGTCGTCACGGACAAACACCGAACTCTTCGGAATCGCCAGGTGCACACGGGCACCCTTGACGTTGTTCAGGGCAGAGATGGTACGTGCCAGTTCGCCTTCCAGACCACGACGATAACGCGTGGCTTCCATGAACTGACTGGTCCCCAGGCCCTGATCCTTGTCGAGGATTTCGAAACCGATGTTGGCGTCGTTCTGCACCACGCCTGCCTGCGCCAGCTGGATACGCGCACGCTGCACATCATCGGACTTGACCAGCAACGCGCCGGAATTGGGTTCGACGGTGTAGTTGATATTCGCCGCAGTCAGGGTGTCCATGATCTGCTTGCTGTCCATGCCCGCCAGGCTGCCATAAAGCGGACGATAGTCAGGCTGCTGGGACCAGAGCACCACGGCAAAGCCGATGGCCACGCTCGCGGCAAGACCGACCATAAGGCCGATCTGACGCAGCATGGTCATTTCGGAAAGGTTTTCCAGAAAAGACAAACCGAACAACGGTTTCTTATCGGAAGCGCCCGCTCTTGCTGGAACGGGATCGGCAGTTGCTTCGGCCATGACTCAGTACGTCCCTTAAACCGGCATCTGCATGATGTCTTGATAAGCTTGAACCAGCTTGTTACGCACCTGGGTCAACGCCTGAAAAGACACGCTGGCTTTCTGCGACGAAATCATGACGTCGGTCAGATCGACGCCGCTCTTGCCGATTTCAAATGCATTGGCCAACTGGCTGGAGGCCTGCTGGGTCTGCGCGACCTTGTTGACGGCCTGGCCAAGCATGTCGGCAAAGCTGCTGGCGCCGGCTTCCTGCGCGCCGGACACGGGCTTGGGTGCAGACATCGCATCCATCTGCATGGCCCGCATATCCAACATCAAGCGATTAAATTCAACACCTTTGCTCATGGACGTTTCTCTCGTAAGGCCCGCAAATTTTTGACACTGATTCAGCGGGTACAGAAGACATAGCAACAACGGTGCCAGCTAGATGGCGGCTATTTGCCACACCAAATGGGAATACCATGTTGCCCGACATGAAATCACTCCAGACCTCCCGTATTCATGGGGGTATCCGGATATTTCCGGCTTGCGCCGTTTATACGAATATTCAGTGACCAGTGATCACAACCACCGATCAGCGCCACCGGTTCAGGTAGCGAACAGATAGGCTTCCACATCCATCCCGGCATCGCGCATCTGCGCCAGCTTGTAACGCAAGGTACGCGGGCTGATACCCAGGCGCTCGGCGGCCTCCTTGCGACGACCGCGCTCCGCACGCAGCGTGTCAATAATCATCTGAAACTCGCGACGCCTGAGGTCATCACCCAGTGCACCGACAGACTCCGCATTGCCACCAGCACCTGCATTATCAGGCGAGGATGTGACAGGCAAAGACGGCACAGCCTCCACCACGGCAGCGGCTGGAAGACTTGTCACCGGCCCGGAGAGACAGAAATCCTGCGCCTGTATCACCCCGCCCTGCTGCAGAATCAAGGCTCGCTGCACGGCGTTATCCAGCTCACGCACATTGCCAGGCCAAGGGTAGCTGACCAGACACTGCTGCGCCTCGGCAGAAAGACGAACCGGCGCGTGCTTCATTTTATTGACGTGCTTGGCCAGAAGCCGCTCGGCCAGTGGCAGAATATCGGCAGTCCTTTGACGCAGCGCCTGCCAGGCCAGTGGAAATACCGACAGGCGATAAAACAGATCTTCGCGAAAGCGCCCCGCCGCCACTTCCCCTGCCAGATCGCGGTTGGTAGTAGCCACAACGCGAATATCCAGAATGATCGGCTTGCGCGCACCCACGCGCTCGACTTCCCGCTCCTGCAACACACGCAACAGTTTGGCCTGCAGCCCCAGTGGCATTTCGGAAATCTCGTCAAGCAGGATTGTCCCGCCGTCAGCCTGCTCGAACTTGCCGGCCTGCGCGGCAATGGCGCCGGTAAACGAGCCCTTTTCATGACCGAACAGCGTCGCTTCCAGCATATTGTCCGGAATCGCAGCGCAGTTGATCGCAATAAAAGGCTTATCGGCACGCGGAGAATTTTGATGAATGAAACGCGCCAGCACTTCCTTGCCTGTGCCGGACTCACCGGAGATGAGCACAGTGGAGTCGCTCTTCGCCACACGGCTGGCCAGGTTCAATAACTGGATACTGGCGGGTTCAACAGCAATCGGCCCGTCGCGCTCGGCAGGCTCCAGACGACCCAGTGCATGTCGTGCAACCAATGCAATCAGGGCCTTGGGCTCGAAAGGCTTGACCAGATAATCGGCCGCGCCCTGACGCATGGCATCGACCGCGCGATCAACGGCACCGTGGGCAGTCATCAGCAGTACCGGCAGTTGCGGATGCCGACTGCGCAACAGGCTCAGCAACTGATGACCGTCCATGCCCGGCATGTTGACGTCGCTGATCACCAGACTGAACGGTTGCGCCTCGGCTGCGACCAACGCCTCTTCAGCAGAGCCGACCGCCTGGTATCCATAGCCAGCCAATTCCAGGGTTTCCCCAAGTGCCTCGCGCAGCGAACGGTCGTCCTCGACCAACAGCACGTTGATCGACATCAGTTGTTACCCATCGAGCCGGAAGCCGGAATCAATGGCAGGCTGACAATTGCACAGGTGCCACGACCGACCCGCGACAGATAATGCACGCCGCCCTGATGCGCACGCGACACCGCCGTCACCACAGCCAGACCAAGCCCGGTGCCGGTGGTCTTGGTGGTGAAAAACGGCTCGCCGATACGCGCCAGCGCAGCCTTGTCCATGCCGCTGCCGTTATCGCTGAAGCATACGCGCAGCACATTGCCGCGGCTGTACACATGAACTTTCAGCAGTGTCCGGCCAGCACTGGCCTGGACGGCGTTTTCAATCAGGTTGAGCAACGAACCAACCAACGTGTCGCGATTGCACAGCAACTCGCCTTCAATACTGTCGCACTGCCAACGCACCGGTACGCCCTGCACATGGGTGACCGCAGCGTTTTGCAAAGCCTGAAACAAGGCAACAGGCGTCAGGCGATCCGTCAGCGGCAACTCGCCACGGGCAAACACCAGCATGTCGCGAACCTGATGCTCGAGCTCATGCAGACGATCCTTGAGCCGTGCGGCAAAGCGCTGCTGGGTTTCCACCGGCAATTCCTGCTCGGCCAGATGACTGGCATAGATCATCGCGGCCGACAACGGTGTACGAATCTGATGCGCCAGAGAAGCGACCATCCGACCCAGCGATGACAAACGCTCGTGACGCGCCAGTTGCTCCTGGAGATGGCGGGTTTCGGTCAAGTCATTAAGCAGCACCAACTGCCCGGGTTCAGCGTCCAGCGAGCGGGTTGCAATGGAAAGCCTGCGGCCGTCCTTGAGCGAGACTTCGTGGCCATCGTCTTCACGCGGGGCAAAACACCGACTGATGACGTGACGCCAGAGCATGCCCAGCAAGGGCTGGCCCAGCAGATCGATTGCCGCAGGATTGGCTTCGCGCACCACGCCCATGCCATCAATCACGATTACGCCACCGGGAAGCAGATCAAGCAGGTTTTGCAGGCGGTTGGCCAGCCGCTCCTTTTCCGCCAGCTCTTGTAGACGCTGAGCACCGGCGTGGGCCAGTTCGCCCTTGAGTTCAGTGACACGCGCTTCGAGCAGACCATAGGAGTCGGTCAATTGCGCCGACATTTGATTGAACAGCGAGAACGCCTGCTCAAGCCCCTGACGACTTTCCAGCTCCGGGGAGTATTGAGCCTGAGCAGATAGGGCGGAAGTCAGTTGGGCGGCCTGGGACATAGTTCATCTCTCTCGTGGCGAACCGTCAGTAAACGGTGTGTTGAGAGGGACTTTGCAATCCTCGTGCCGAAAAAAAACCCCTGAAAATTCAGGGGCTTGATTTTTGGCGCTACAGACAGGCGTCAATCATCTGCCTGTTCATCACCTTCGCGACGGCTCATACCGTACTTGCGCATCTTCTCGACCAGCGTGGTGCGACGAATCCGTAAACGCTCTGCAGCACGGGCAACAATACCGTTCGCGTCGTCGAGCGCCTGCTGAATCAGACCCTGCTCCAGACCACCCAGATAGTCTTTCAGGTCCAGGCCTTCAGGCGGCAGCATTGCGCCCGACGCGAAATTCGGCGTGTTGCTGTTGATGGCGACGCGCTCTTCGATATCGCTGCGCATGCTGTCGACCATCTGCTCGTCCTCGTCATCGACATAGCGGAATTTCTTCGGCAGCTCGGCCACGCCGATCACGCCGTACGGGTGCATGATCGCCATGCGCTCGACCAGGTTGGCCAGCTCGCGAACGTTGCCCGCCCAGGCATGACGACACAGCGACATGATGGCGGCGGAATTGAAACGAATCGAGCCGCGCTTTTCATGCTCCATGCGCGAAATCAATTCGTTCATCAACAGCGGAATGTCTTCAACACGCTCGCGCAACGGTGCCATTTCGATGGGGAACACATTGAGACGGTAATAAAGGTCTTCGCGGAAGCTGCCAAGCTCGATCATGTTTTAGAGATTCTTGTGCGTCGCGGCAATAATGCGCACGTCGATGCTCTGCGTCTTGTTGCTGCCCACGCGCTCGAAAGTGCGCTCCTGCAACACGCGCAGCAACTTGACCTGCATGGGCAGCGGCATGTCACCAATTTCATCAAGGAACAGCGTACCGCCGTTGGCAAGCTCGAAACGGCCGGCACGACTGGTGATTGCCCCGGTAAACGCGCCCTTCTCATGCCCGAACAACTCGCTTTCGAGCAGCTCGGCCGGAATGGCACCGCAGTTGACCGGCACAAACGGTGCATCGCGGCGCTTGGAGTGATAGTGCAGGTTGCGCGCTACCACTTCCTTGCCAGTCCCCGACTCACCGAGAATCAAAACGCTGGCGTCAGTGTCAGCGACCTGCTGCATCATCTGCCGCACATGCTGAATCGCGCGACTGGTTCCCACCAGACTGCGGAACAGGTTCGGCTCACGATGACGTCCACGCTCGCGGGCCTGGTCGTACATCTCGCGATAGACCTGGGCACGGTGCAGGGAGTCGAGCAGCTTGCTGTAGCTGGGCGGCATCTCAAGCGCGGAAAGAACCCGCCTGCGCAGGTCCTCCGGCAACTCGACAGAAGAATTTTCACTCATAAGCAGCACAGGAAGGAACTCATCCCATGCTGCGATGGTCTTAAGAAGCCCTTGAAGGCTGCCCGGCGCGTTTACGCTGCCGACCAGCACACAAAGGACTTCTCGCGGAGATGCCAGAGAGCCGACCACCTGCTGCCAGTCCTGGCTTGAACAGGAGAGGTTTTCTTCGCCAAGAAAATTCAGGATAACCGCCAGATCCCGGCGGCGCTGGCTATCGTCATCGATTAGCAGAATCTTGATTTCACGCCACATGCAATAGCAACTTCCCTAGTCAACTCAATGCCCATGATTGGGGGGCAGCTTGGCATCTCAGCTGTATAAACCTTGAGACGCCAGAAAATAGTAAACATCACTAGTTAAGTCAAAAAAACGAACACAGTCAAATTTATGGCGAAATTCTTGTCGAACAATAAAAATGACAATTAAACATTAACCGAACAGATGGTATACCTTCGTCGCGTTCTTCGCATTCTGGATTTGAGTCATTTCATCGACGACTGCTTGACGCTCCCCGGTTGCAACATCAATCAGTTGCCTGTAGACCCCCAACAACTCCTCAAGATTGCTGCGCAGAGCCGGTTCGTCAGCAGGCGCTTCGCTGACCACCGCATCGACACATTCGCGACACGCCAGGTCAAGTTTGACGATAGCCTCCCAGTCGCGTTCGGCAAGCGCCCCCACCAGGGCTTCCCGGGTTTCTTCGATACGCTTGAGCGCAGCACTCATCTTGTTGTTCTCCTCAGGGCAGCAACTTATTGTTGTGCTTGTGCGGTACCGATAGCATCCCAGCCTTCCTTGACGGTGATCAGCAGCCCGGCAACCTCGTCGAGCATCTTCTGATCGTTGCGTGCGTTGGCTTCGGCCAGACGCGTCATCATGTAGTGATAAAGGCTGTCCTGCCTGACCAGCGCTTCGCTGGGGGCGTTGTCCAGGTCAAGCCCTTCACGCAGACCACCTACAATGCCGATCGCCTTGCTGATGAACACGCCTTTGCTGGCGACGTCCTTGCGTGCCATGGCACCCTTGGCTTGAGCGATACGGTCGAGGCCACCCTCCATCAACATTTGAACCAGACGGTGAGGACTGGCTTCCGAGGTCTGAGCCTGGGAGCCGATCTTCTGATACTGCCGCAACGCTAACATCGGATTCATAAGGGGGACCTCGTCGCAAATCCATAATACTGATACTCAAGCTATCGACGCATGGCGCAGAAACTTTAGCCCAAAAGCAGAAACCCGACACGGAGTCGGGTTCTTGATACTTCTGTAAAACGAATTTACGAAGCGTTTTTCTGCGCGTTCATCGCTTCGAAGATCGACGTGATGCTGGTAGCGGTCGCCTTGAGCTGCCCTACAACCAGGTCCATCGCGTTGTATTTCTTGGTCAAACTCGCCGTCAAGCTTGTAATACGACGATCCAGTGCGTCCTGATCACTGGCAATACGAGTCTGTATTTTATTAAGACTGCTCGTCTTGCTGGCCAGAACACCGTCAGACTTTGTGTAGGGCAGAAGCGCCTTGGTCATACGCGAAACCAGGCCGCCATCAACCGTACCGTCGGCATTTGTTGCACCCGTACCAGTGAACATCGTCTGAATCTGACTGCCCAGTTTTTTATCGTTCAGCGCTGCTGTGAATGTAGCAGTGTCCAGTGACAACGTACCGTTGGACTGCTGGGTCTTGATGCCCAACTGCGAAAGAGCACTGAGGCCGGCACTTGAAGAGGCACTCGCCAGCTGATCACGGATAGTCGCCAACAGCGCGCGCGGCGTAGCATCACCAGTAAGGGCGGCCGCCGTGTAAACACCCTTGTCGCTGATCGAACCCTTGGTCAGGGAAGTCACCAGGGTGGCCAGCGTGTTGTAAGAGTCCACGAAGGACTGCAGCGACGCTTTCAACCCATCGGTGTTGGTGGCCACCGTAACGGTAGTGGTTGCTCCAGCAGCAGTTGGCGCGACAAGGTCGAAGGTCAGGCCGGAAATCGCGGTACTGACTGTATTCGTCTTGCTGGTCAGGCTCAGGCCGTCAACAGTGAAAGCAGCATCCTTGGCGGTCGCAGTAATAGCGCCAGCACCGGGAATCGCCTTGCCGTTGGCATCGGTCCCCGTGCTGGTATCGCTCATCAGCTTGGTGCCATCGATATTCAGCGCTTCCTGACCGGAAGCACCCACTACCGAAATGTCACTGCCCTTGCCGGTGGTCGTCGAGCTGAATACCAGCCTGGCACCATTGTCGTCGTTGATGATGTTGGCAGTAATGCCTTTACCCTGCAGCGACGAGTTGATCTTGTCGCGCACTTCCTGCAACGTCGAGGTCTTGTCGATCACGACACTGTAGTCAGTGCCATTCTGAGTGATTTTCAGGGTACCACTCGGAATAGCACTCGCCTGCGTGGAATTCAGCGCGGCTGTGGCCACCTTTGAAGGCGTTGCCAGCTGGGTGATACCGATCGCGTAAGTACCGTTGACGGCCGTGTTGCCGGCCGTTGCCTTGACCACCGCCTCGTTGGCAGATGTCGCAGCAAAGCCCTGAAACGCAGGCGTCGTTGAGCTACCCAGGGTATCCAGGGTTTTCTGGAACGCGGCCAGTGCCGACGTCAGCTGACTCACACCCGACAACGATGCGGTTGTAGCGGCGGTCTGCTTGTCGATCTGGTTTTGCTTGGGTGCCTTCTCGGCACCCACCAGACCTTCAACGATGGCCGTGATTGCCAGACCCGAACCCAGGCCTGTTGTAGATGTAATTGGACTAGCCATTTGCTTCTCCCTTCAAGAATGTCGCCGGTTTCACCGCCTTTTCACAGGTCTCGCAAAACGGCAACAAATACCGTACTGACAATCAGGCCTTGGCGCGGAACAACAAGCTGTTCGCATCACTCAGGCTATCGGCCAGTTTCAGGATTTCTGCATTGGGAATTTGTCTTACCACTTCACCCGAGTCACTGGCAATGACCTTGACGATCACTTTGCCAGAAGCTTCATCAATCGAAAACTCGAGATTGCGTTTGACCGAGTGAAAAAATTTCTGGATGTCTTCTGCCGCGGCTTTGACTTTCGCCTCGTCGTGCGAGTCATCCTTGTGCAGATCTGAGCCTTTACTTTCCGCCGTGGCGGCAACACGCTCGACTGACGGCGTATCGGCAGGCTTGTCAACAGACTTGTCTGGCACTGGCACCTGACTCGCCGGTTGAGCGGCCGGATAAGACACGTTCAGCTTTACACTCATATCCATGACCATCACCTCCGAAAGTAAAAAAGCGAGAGAGCGCTATTACGCACTCCCCCGCTAAAACTCATGCCGATATTACTGAAGCAGTTTCAGTACAGCGGATGGCAGCTGGTTAGCCTGAGCCAGAACAGAGGTGGAAGCCTGTTGCAGGGTCTGTTGCTTGGTCAGCTGTGCAGTTTCAGCAGCGAAGTCGGTATCTTGTACGCGACCCAGTGCAGCACTGGCGTTTTCGTTGATGTTCTGCAGGTTGGAGATGGTGCTGGTCAGACGGTTTTGTGCAGCACCGAGGTCAGCACGGGTGGAGTTGATGGTCTGCAGAGCCGAGTCGATGGCGGCGATAGCGGCAGAGAAGTTGGTCTCTGCAGTGGTGCTATCGGAACCAGCGATGGTCACAGCCGAACCGACACCCAGGGTGTTGGCGTCGAAGCTTGCGCTCAGAGTCAGAGTGATCTGGTTCGAAGCGCCCGAGTTGGAGCCAACCTGGAAAGTCATGGTGCTGGCGGAACCGTCGAGCAGGTTCTTGCCGTTCAGGTTGGTACTTTGAGCGATACGGGTCAGCTCGGAACTCATCGCGGTGAATTCTTTGTTCAGCGCGTCACGGTCAGTCGAGCTGTTGCTGTCGTTTCGCGACTGAACAGCCAGTTCACGCATACGCTGCAGAATGTTGGTCGACTCTTGCAGTGCGCCTTCAGCGGTCTGCGCCAGGGACATACCGTCGTTGGCGTTTTTGATCGCCATTGTCTGACCACGGATCTGCGAAGTGATCTTGGTAGCGATTTGCAGGCCGGCAGCGTCATCTTTGGCGCTGTTGATTTTCAGACCGGAAGACAGACGAGTCATCGAGGTCGAAAGGGCGTCGGAAGCGCGACCCAGGTTCTTCTGGACGTTCAACGATGCTACGTTGGTGTTTACTGTTAAAGCCATGATGAATTCCTCGTTGGTTTGGTACTACGTGGCTTCCGGCCCCTGCAAGCGCCGGGTGTGCCTAGAGAACCTTCGTAATAGTTATCGTCGCGATGGCAGGTTGCTTGAGTGTTTTTTTTGAATATTTTGCCATCATGCCTGTACCCCTTATAAAACAAGGGTTTGAGACGAAACCAAACCAACATGACGCGAGAAAACCCGTTGTCTGAACTTCACGTCCCAAAAAGAGCAGGCCACTGTAAAAGTTCAAAAATGTGACCAGAATCGATTATTCAAAAAAAAGCGCCCGGCGAACTAGTCACGGGCGCTGTTTTTAGCCTGCGGCGATTCAGGCTTTATAGATAATCGCAGAACCCCAGGAAAGCCCCACGCCAAAACCGCTCAGTGCTACTCGATGCCACGAAGAGTTGAGTACGTGCTTTTCAATCAGCAATGGAATGCTCGACGACACGGTGTTACCCGTTTCAACCATGTCCTTGAGAAATTTCTCGGGTTTGTCTTCAAAGCGGCGTGCCACGGCATCGACAATAGCAGCGCTGCCCTGATGAATGCAGAATGCATCGATATCGTCAGGCGTCAGGTCTGACTCTCCCAACAGTTCGTGCAGGTGCGCCGGTACTTTCAGCAGCGCAAAATTGAACACCTGACGACCGTTCATGAAAAACACGCCGTTGCTGACCTTCAAGTGCGGCGCACCCGAACCATCGGTGCCGAATTTTGCCTTGCCCAGTTGCCAGGCAGCGTCCTCGCCCATCCAGGTTGCTGTGGCTGCATCGCCAAACAACATGGTGGTGTTGCGGTCCTGCGGGTCGACGATTTTCGAATACGGGTCAGCGGTTATAAGCAGGCCGTTTTTCAGCCCTGCTGCCTCCATGAACCCCTTGATCGCGTAGATGCCATAGACATAGCCGGAACAGCCCAGTGAAATGTCGAACGCAGCGACATTGGTCGACAGACCCAGCTTGTCCTGAACGATGGCTGCGGTATGCGGCAGCCCCTCTTCGTCACCGTTCTGGGTGACGACGATCAAAACGTCAATACTTTCGCGCTTGAGCTGCGGGTTGTTGGCAAACAGGGTATTGGCCGCTTCAACGCACAGGTCCGAGGTTTCCTGGCCAGCGTCTTTACGCGGCAGGAACGTGGAACCGATTTTCCCGAGGATGAAATCTTCATCCTTGCCGAAACTGGCACCTTGAGCGTAGTTATCCACGCCAGCAGTGGGCACGTAACTCGCTATGCTTTTAATGCCAATCATCATGGCTTCCCGATGAGTAAACAGGTCATTTTTCGTCCCGATAAGAATCAGGGCGCTACCGAATAAGGGTGATTGCAGACATTTTCAGGGCGCAAGGCGTGTGAAAGCAAGCCAGGCGCGTGTCGCTCCCTGTAACACAATACAGTGAAGATGCACGTAATGACCCGCAGGTCACGCCGGTTTGCACGCTTTGCGATTATTGGCGGAGGGAAAAAACAAAATGCTGCCGCAGCAGGAGAGCGACGATCCGGCCGTAAAACAGCCGGATCGCGTGATGCATGCAGCTCAAACTGCCAGTGTGAACCCCTTGCCGTCGAGATCGAGATTGGCGTTATAGGCTTCGTCCTGGGCAAACTGCGCCGCCCACTTTCCGGCCAGCGCGCCAAGCGCTGGTTGGGGAGCATTTACCACGCCTGAATGCACCACCTGAACATGCGGGGTCCAGACCGTCAGATAGCCCGCCTGCGCCGCCTTCAGGCACAGGTCGACATCGCCCAGAGACTCGGCAAAAGCCTCTTCGTCCAGCCCGCCCAGTGAGTCGTACAACGCTTTGGCAATCATCAGGCAGGCCGATGACACCGCGGAGTAGTTCTGCTCGACCACCAGCCGCTGCATATAACCGCGCGACGTCTTTGGCTCGCCAACGAAACCGGAACCGACACCGCCATTAAGTCCCAGAACAAGACCCGCCTGAGTAATGGTTCCTTCACGATCAACCAGACGGACCCCGACCACGCCCACTTCCGGACGTTGTGCCTGGTTGAGCAGCGACTCGATCCAGCCGACATTGACGATCTGGCTTTCGGCATCCAGCAGAATCAGGTACTCGCCCTTGGCTTCCTGGCTGACCAGATTGCGCAAGGCGGCCGTGCTGACACGCTGCTCGGCGCGGAATACGCGTACCCGGCTGGACAGCTGTTGCTGCTGATCAAGCCACGTCGATAATTCGGCAGATGTGCTGGCGTTATCACCGATCAACACTTCATAGCGCTGATAGCGGGTGCGTTGCAGGATACTGTGCAGGCAACGTTGCAGTTCCGGCAGATTGTCCTGGCTGTGCAGCAGAATCGAGACCACCGGCCGATGGGCATGGCGATAATCGATCTTGTAGGTGCCGGGCAGCGCCGAGCTGACCTCAGCCTGATAACCCCGCTGCCCCAGATGACGCGTCAGCGCCTTTTGCTCGTCCTGATTCTCTTCAAGCTCGGGGGCATCGCAGATCAGTACCGGCTCGCTCAAATGCGCCAGACCGCTCATGCCGCCTTGCTCGATCAGGCGCAGCAGCAGGTCGAATTCCAGCGCCTTGGGAAACTCTCGCGAATAGCCGCCCGCCTCGACCAGCAGTTCGCGGCGAATCAGCCAGTGCCGAGCGGCCAGCGTCGGCACACTTTGCAGCAGATCGAGGTTGAAGCCCGGACGGAACAACGGCGCCAGGGTGCCGTTGGCTTGACGGTGAATTTCATCCACAGCAACGGCTCGGCACTGCCCGGCGTCAATCAGCTCGGCGCTGGCCAGCAGCAGACCGCTGCGGGTGAACTCTTCACCCGCCTGCGCCAGCATCAGCCAGTCGCTTGAAGCCTGTTTGACGACCTGATTGATCTTGTCGACATAGTTGCTTTCGGTGACTTTGACGAAGTGCAGTGTGTCGTTCAGGCTGGTGGTTGCCGGCAGATCACCGGTGGTGAATACCACGACCTTGAACGCTCGATAATGGCTGTTGATAAGGCTGTCGAAGGTTGCCTGCAGCTTGAACACGTCGGCGTCCAGATCAAGCAGCAAAATACCGATTTGCGAACCTGCTGGCCGACGCGTCAGCTGCGTGGTGAGCTTTTTCAGTTGTGCCGGTGCCGGATCACGCGCATCGAGCCAGTCGAGCAACTTGCCGGAAGGCATGCCACGCAACAGCTGGCTGTTATCGAAAGCGGAATCAGACTGCAGGCGCTGGCCCCAGGCAACGATGCGCTCGGCGCGCTCGATGTCGTCCTCGTCCTCGGACTTGCCCAACTCATCGACCAGACGTTGCACGACGCTGTGACTGAAGGAGTAGTGTGCATAGGCTTGCCACAGACGGCTCAAAAGCGACTCGGCGTCCGGGTTGCTCTGTACACGCAACAGCTCGGCCTGCTTGACCAGCACGGACTCCAGCCCTTCCATCTGCACCTGCCCTGCCGGCAAGAGATGGATCAGAAACTCGATTTGCGCCAGTTCGTCGAACAACGGCTGGTTGTAGAACGGCAGTTCAACGAACTGGCGAGGCTCGAACTGCGCATCTGCCTGCGTCAGGGCAACGTTCCACGCTGAACTGATGATTTTTTCGCCGCCCTGATACGGCTGGGTTTCGAGGCATTCAGCCATGGCTGCCAGGCCGGCCAGTACAGCGTGCTCGCCCTGCTCACCTTGCAGATCGCGGCTATTGCCGAGCGACGAAACAACCAGGCGCGCAAGCGTTTCGCGCTCGGCTTTGGCCTTGGGGTCGATATGCTTGACTGCGCCTGCAATGGCAGCGCCATAGCGATGCTCTGCCTCCTTGCCGGCGTTGACGTGCAACGCATAGGGAATGGGCAGGATGCGCAAGGCAGCAGCCGCAACCAGAAAGGCCATATGGCCGATTTCCTGCCAGTGCCGATCGGTGCCCTCAGGCACTGACGTGAACCACTGACGCGCCAGCCCGGTCCGGGTCACGGCGTTGAGCAGTGACACGCTCTGACCCATGAAGCTCAGAAGCCGCTCGTCGGCCTGATCAGACGCGTAGTCCTCATGAACCTTGCGGTCGCGGCGGAAATAATCCACGTGATCGACGTAAGCCTGGTAACCCAGGCTATAGCCCTGGCAAGTACCGTAACGCTCGTTGCTTTCAAGGAAACTCACGGCCTCGGTCAGTGCGTCAGGCAGCAGGAAACTGTCGACCTGCGCGTACACCACAAAGGGCGTGGACACCTGCTTGAGGCCTTCTGCAATTCTGGCGCTGAGCCCGGTTTCACTGAGGGCGGCGTTGTGGATGTACTGCAGCCCGGCACGCTCCGCAACCTGCGCGTCGGGCGCAGGCGAGGCATCGACCACAATCACATTGCACGGATAACTGCTGTAGTACTTCAGCGCACGACGCAGGAAATCCGGCTGATTCTCGGTGAGCAACAGCAGGGTCAAACGCTGGCTCAACGGGGTGGTTTCATTTCCAGAATGGCTTTGCATGAGCTTTCCTTGATAGCGTGCCGATCGCGTCTCTAATCCTGGTGACCAGAAGAAACCCTGATAACCAAAAGACCCGGTCAACGCAAGAGCAAACAACACAGCTCCAGCCATCAGTGACTGGAGCGCATTAAACAGGTCGGGTCAGTCGGGCAACCAGCCGTTAGCCCAATATTGCAGGTTTTCTCCACGCAACATGAAATCGCGCAAGACGGTTTCGCGCAATTCGTCGCCCATACGATAGCTCGCATTGGGGTCTGACAGGTGCATGCGAATCGCCTGCAACCATTCTTCGGAGCTGTTGGTGTAGACCCGCGTAGCCGGCAAATGGCCCCGGTACGCCTCGGTGTCCGAACAGATGACCGGGTAGCCGCACGCACCGTACTCCAGCAGCCGCAGATTGCTCTTGCAGTCATTGAAGATATGAAATTCCAGCGGTGCCAGGGCCAGATCGAGGTTCAGGCTGGCCAGTTTGGCCGGGTAGGTTTGCAGGCTTACAGCTGTGTGATACTCATGAATGTAAGGCTTGAGCAAGTCCGGGCACATGCCGAAGAACACCCACTCGACCTCATCGGCCAGTTCACGCACGACATCGACAATCAATTCCAGGTCGCCCCGATGACTGGTCCCGCCGCCCCAGCCGATGCGCGGCTTGCCGGAAGTGCGACGCTGGCTTTTGAGGCTGCTCCACAAGTGCGTCGCCAACATGTTCGGTACGACACGAATATCGCTGTGCATGCTCGACAGCACCTGAGCCAGTGGCTGGGTAGACACCACTACTCGGTCGCACAGGCCTATGCCCTTGCGCAGCATCTCGGCAATGTTGTCGGGCATGCTGCGCCTGTGCTCGTTGCGCTCGGGCACATCGATGATGTAGTCATCCAGTTCAAAAATGCGCATGGCACTGGAGTAATTCTTGGCCAGAACGATATCCTTGATCTTGGGTTCGGAATAACGTCCTTGAAAGACGATGACATCCGGACGCTGCCGCTCGATCTCGACGGGCGTAGTCGACTCATAGGACATTCGGCCTACCACTCGCCCGGCTGCCATCAACTCAAGCAAGGGTTGGCTGACACGGTAGTGGCCTACCGCCGACGAGTTGACCAGCATGCCCAGAATCGAAGGCAGATGGCGGGTGCAGAACGGTTCCCAGCCCATTTGCAGACCTGGGTCAAGATCGAACGCCTGCACTTCATTGAGCTGAAGACTGGGGTTATAGGCCGGGTCCCGAGCCATTTTCGGCAGCCATTTTTCAAAGAACGATTGCTGCTCTTTATCCAGCGCCTGACGAGACGTTTCAGAGCGCTCGGCGGCGGCAGGCTCGGCCAATACCAGAGACGAATCGGGTGTGCCGACAATCAGGTAGCCGTCACGCCCGACCCGCATGCACAGGTCCAGATCCTGCAGCCCCTGAGTGAAGGTTGCTGCTTCCATGCCGCCTGCGTGGTCGAACACTTCCTTGCGGACCATCAGGCAATTGCCACTGACCGCGCTCCAGTTCTGTGTCAACTGCAAGCGCTGCATGTAGCTGCTTGAGCCTGTCGGATAATTGATGAAGGGCCGCCCCGCCAGCCCGTCCATGCCCATCACCATCCCTGCATAGAGAATATTGCCCTGAGGGGTGAGGATTCGTGGACCGACGATACCGACTTCGGGGCGCTGAGCATGGTTGAGCAGGCCTTGCAGCCAGTCAGCCTGATGCAGCACGGCATGCGGGCTGAGCATGAGCAGATAATCGCCGTTGGCGTGCCGGGCGGCGAGGTTCTGGGCGCTGGCTTCGCTGCCGGGCTCGGTCAGCGCATAAATGCGCAGCTTGTCGCTGCCCAGCTCACTCATCGCGGCAAACCAGGCGCGGGTATCGGCGCTCTCGCTGGCGTTGTCGACGATCAGCACTTCAAAATAAGGGTAAGTCGTGTTGCTGAGCAGGCTTTCTACACAGCGCTCCAGTGCTGCCAGTTGATCCCGGGTGGTAATGATCACCGATACCAGCGGGCTTGTAGCATGCCGGTACTCGATCCGGTTCAGCAGTGGCAGCTGATCATGGTGGATGACGTGCTCTCGGCCAATGCGCGAAAGATGGGCCGATACGACCGACTCGCTGTGTTCGATCACCTGAGGCAGCGAAAGCCATTCAGCGTAGGTCAGGGTCGATTCAACCTGAACCTCGGCGATGTGTTCGACGGCCTGAGGCCCGACGCTTTCCACCAGACGCCAGATGAAATCGTGTGGTGCCAGTTCGCCGTGCACAGGGTCGAAGCCGCCTGTGTCCAGCAGATTGCGGCGCTGGAACGCCAGCGTGCGGCCAACGTAAGGATAGGCCCGCATCAGGTCCAGGTTGAAATCAGGCTTGAAGATCGGCTCGCTGGATTTCCCATCGACCAGCGCGCCTTCGTCGCTGTAAACGCACAACAGGCCCTCGCTTTGCGCGACTCGCTCTGCCAGCACCAGCAATGACGGCTGAGTCAGCCGGTCACCGGCACGCAGCAGATAAACCCAGTCGGCGTTCTCCAGCAGCGGCAGCACTTCGTTCAGTTGGCGTGCCCAATCCGGCTGCAACGAGAAACGCAGCACCTGGGGATCGTCAACATCGGCATTGGTCAACACAACCACTGAGTCAGCGGCGTAATCCTGCTCGGCAATGCTGCGCAGGGTGATATCCAGCCCTTCGGCATCGCCAAACGGGTCAACGACTACCGGAACGATGCGCGGCTGCCATGTCCAGTGTCCGATGCGTTTCTCGATCAGTTTTCTCTGCGGGGCGGTAAATTGCCGACACGACAGCCATTCAGTGTAGAGCTCGGCGTAGGTTTCGCTCTTGCTGCCCACCCTGCTGTGCATGACACCCTGACGACTGGCCATTATCCCGTAAAGGCCGACCTCGTCCCACTCGCGGGGCTGCTCCAGCGCCTTGCGCAAGGGCAAAAAGCGCACCCAGCCCTGGGCCGGGGCCTGCTCACCGCTACGTGCCTTGAGCATTTCGCTCAGCCAGCCCCATTCAGTGGCGGCCTTTTGAATCACGTCGGGCTGGCCGCTGAAACGATCCGGGTGCCGGCGCTCGACGTTTTGAATAGTGTGCAGCGCCACCAGGTTGCCACGGCGCAAGAGGCATATGAACAGGGCAAAATCCAGCAGTGCGATAAACCCCTGTCCCGACTGGGCAATCGAAGGCAGGTACTCCATAACATCGGCCCGGCGCATCAGAGCAGCACTGAACCCACCCAGATAATTGCGTAGCGTACGCTCGAAAATCGCCAGCATGTCCTCGCCTTTGAACACGGCGTCGTAGGGCACAAGCCCGACGTTTTCCAGACGGGGTGGCAATACATAGTCATCGATGTCGACAAGATGTCGTCGGCCAACCACCAGACTCACGTCTTCATAGGCATCCAGAACGCCTGCCTGATTAGCGATGAAGTACGGAAAGAGGCGGTCGTCGTCACACAGAAACTTGATGTATTCGCCGCGCGATTCTTCAAGGCACTTCAGCAGATTGGCCTGGAACCCCAGCCGCTGAGGGTTGCGCACGTAACGCGCAAGGTTGCTGGATGCAGGCACCAGTTCGTCGAAAACGGCCTTGATTTCATCGGTGCGGCAATCGTCGCAGACAATGATTTCCAGGTTGTCGTAAACCTGATTCAAGGCACTTTGTAGCGCGGCGCGGAAGAACCGGGGATTGAGGGCGGGAATGACGATACTGACGAGGGGGGCTGAATTCACTATTGCAGACTCGCGAGCGGCGGGAAGTTACCGGTCAAGTAACCTCCCTCACCGCTGAAATAAAGACGGCGGATGCTCAATGCCAAGGTTACAGCTGGCTGAACAGGTTCAGCTTGGACAACTGGACAAATACCTGCTGAGAGGCATCCAGCATAGTCTTCTGCAACGTCAATCGGGTGGTGGCCTCAACGATATCGGCGTTGACGTAGGTGCCTTGCTCAACTGTGTTGTTACCCTTGAGCAAATCGTTGGTCGTGCCCTGCGCCGTCGCCGCCAATTGCCGTGCGCCGCCGGCGGAGCGCGCTGTGGACGCCTGGTCGATGCTGCTGGCAATGTTGCCAAGCGCCGAGCCCAATGCGGCATCAAGCTTTTGCGAGGCAACCAGATTGCCGTCAGTGGGCGTCGACAATGCCTTGATCGCTGCGGTCAGCGTATTGAGGATGTTCTCGGTCTGGTGCGTGCCGGACTCCACGACAAACTGGTCACCAGCTGCTGGCGTACCGCTGACCGTAAAATTGACGCCCGACGCATTGGCCGTCGAACCGGTCAACGTGCCACTCGACACGGGTTTGCTGCTGCTGGTCACGGGCGACGCATACAGGTCGTAGGCAGTGGCACTGGTGAACTTGAGAATCGCACCATTGGGCGGAAAGGTGTTGTTGAACGCCGTGCGGTCAGCCGTTGTGTTGCCCACTGCCGAACTGCTGATAGTAGCGGCCGACGTGTTGCCCGGGCTGCGCGAGGCCGAGACCGTATCTGGCGTCGAGGCCAGTTCATAGCTGCGATTGGTCAGTGCAGTAGCGGCCGTTGCAGGCGTGGCAGATTCGGCAGCTGACAGGTTGATGTTCATGGTCAGCTCGACACCGCGGAAGGTGAAGGTCTGATCAGCGAACGAGCCATAGCTGAATTTACCGGCAGTTGACGCATCGGTCGTGACATCGGTGCCGCTGGCATCGGTAATCTTGAACTGCGTGCCACTGAGGAACGTCATGGTGTACGGTTCGCCAGCCTGATAGCCCGAGTTGTAGGCGCTGGTGGACGTCACCTGACCGCCAGTCAGGCCAACCTTGCCGTCGTCGGTCGCAGGCGAAAGCAGGGTCGAGGACGTACGGGTAGTGTTGACGGCTTGCTCGAACGCTTCATAGCCTGTGGTGTTGCTCGGTAAAACCAGGCCATCACCAATCGCCAGATTGACGCTGGTCTGGTCCCCGCTATAGCTGTAAGTGCCATCGGCATTCTGCGCGTACGGCGGAGCCGAAGACTTGGACCCGGCAAAAATATACTGGCCGTTGGAGTCCTGGCTGTTCATCAAGCCGAGAAGCTGGCTCTGATACTGCTTGAGTTCAGCGGCCTTGGCCAGGCGGTCGGAATCGGTGTAGGCACCGTTGCCTGCCGACACGATCACTTCACGGGCTGTCTGCATCGTATCAACGATGCTGGTCAGCGCGGTCTCGGAATTGACGATGTTGGTATTGATCGTGCCGATGTTCGACGCGTACTGGGTCAGCATTGAGTTCTGCTGAGCCAGTTGCAGGACACGTGCAGCGCCTACCGGATCATCGCTGGCGGTATTGAGTTTGATGCCGCTGGAGACCTCTTCACTGGTCTTGAGCACATTCGAATAAGTACGCTGATAGTTGGTGTTGGTGGATTCGTAGAACTGGGTAGTTGAGATCCGCATGGTTCACGACTCCTTAAAGGCTGTTGATCAGCGTGCTGAAAATGGTTTGGGCCGCCTTGATGATCTGCGAAGAGGCGGTGTAGTACTGCTGATACTTGATCAGGTTGGCCGCTTCTTCATCGAGCGACACGCCGGAGACCGAATCACGCGCCGATTTGGCCTGTGCAACGACGGCAGCGCTGGCGGTGACATCGCTCTTGCCCTGCCCTGCCAGCGTACCGACCACCGAGACCAGATCGGCGTAAGCGCCGGACAGGCTGGTGCCCACGCCGCCGTTGGTGACGCCGACAGTCTTGGCCGTCTGCAACCCTACTACTGCCAGCGCGTTGCGGTTGTCCGAAGAGCCGGCACCCGTCAGGCCGATGCTGAACGTGTCATTGACCAACGGCGAACCGGAGAGGGTCATCTGCACTTCGAATGCCGTCTTGCCGGCTGGCGTGGTGGTGTTGTCGGTGTAACCGATGCTCAGCTTTACAGCGTTGCTCTGACCCTGAATGATCGTGCCACTTACCGCGCTGCCATTCTGGTCGAGCACGGGCGCACCACTGGCATTGATCAGCGTGTAGCTCTGCACACCGGTACTGCTGACCGCGCCCATCACCAGCTTCATCGGCGCGGAGTCTTTGATCGCGTTACGCAGGTCAGACGTCTGAACGCTGTTATAGATGTCCGATTTGGTATTGAGCACTGGCTGCGTGAAGCCACCTGTACCCGAGTTGCTGGCCCCGGCAGTAGCGGTCAATGGCGCGGCGGCTGCAATGTCCTTGGGATCGGTCAACACCACCGAGATACCCGAGGCGCCGTTGCGTGTCGGAGTGACCTTGAAAACGTCGCCAGCAGCCAGCGCATTGCCATTGAGGCTGACACTGAAGCCATCGAACTGTTTAGGCGGGTTGTCAGTCAGCGCACCGGTGCCGACGCTTTCGCCGTTGGGCAGGCGACGAACCGTGAAGTTGGAGGCGTCGCTGAAGGTGACTTCATAATCGTCGGCGGTCAGTTTGCTGGTATCGCCAATGGTCACGTCCAGGTTGCCGGAACCGGCACTGTTGGTGGTCTTGCCGGTACTGCGCTGCGAAATGGCGTCGGCACTGTTGATGTTGGAATACAGGCTGGAACCGAAGTTGCCTTTGCTGTCGATGCCCTGGCTCATCTGGCTGTTGACCTGATCGGCCAGCACCATCGCGGCACGGCCAAGCTCGTTGGTCGCAGGCACCAGCACATCGGAGCGATAGCGCAGCAGACCGCCAATCGAGCCACCGCTGATCACCGAGGTGACGTCAGTCTTGGTCTGGCCGTAAGCGATTTGTACGTTGTACTGCAGAGGATCGGCAGGGCTCGGGGTCGCCGACATGGTGTACGACGTGCCACCGCTGACCAGCGATTGGCCTGTGCCGGTGTAGATATCGTAGTTGCCGTTGTTCTCGATTACTTTGACACCCACCAGCCCGTTGAGCTGGCGCACAGTCTCATTGCGCGAATCGAGCAGCGAGTTGGGCGTAGTGTTACCAGCCCCTGCCTGAGTGATCTGCTTGTTCAGGCTTGCCAGGGTCGTGGTCAGCTCGTTGACCTGTTTGGTGAAGGTGGTGAGCTGGGCATTGACGTTGTCATTCTGCGACGACAACTGTGAAGCGACCGAATTGAAGCGTGAGCTCAACGCAGAAGCCTGAGTCAGAAATGCCGAACGGTCCGACGACTGAGTAGCGTTGGTGGCAATACCCTGCATCTTGGTGAAAAAGTCAGCCAGCTGCGTGGACACGCCAGTGGCGCTATCGGACAGCAGCGTATCGGTCTTGCTGGCCTGGCCGGAGTACGCAACCGCGTCGGCGCTCAGGGCAGTACTGGTTTGCAATTGGGCATCAAGGTAGCTGTTGTAGATACGACGCACGTCGGACAGCGTCGTACCGGTGCCTATGTAACCGACACCCAGGCCGATATTGATCTGTGCCGAAGCCGTGGTCATTACCTGCTGACGCGAGTAACCGGCGGTATCCACGTTGGCCGTGTTGTTACCGATGGTGTTGATCGCCGCACTGCTGGCATTGATACCTGAGAGCCCAATTGAAATCAGCGACATGATTCAAAACCTTATAAAGTCGTGGAAGAGCCCGATGCAGCAGCGTAAGTCTGGTAACTCTTCATCTGCTTCGCGATCTGCGAAATCTTGCTGGCATAGTCCGGGTCAGTGGCGTAACCGGCCTTCTGCAATTCTTTTACAAACTGTTCCGGTTTATCGGCCGAATTGACCACTTCTTTATACCGATTGTTGTTCTGCAGCAGGCTGACCAGGTCATGGAAGCTGTCGGCGTAGGAGTCGTAGGAACGGAAATCCGCGGTTTCCTTGACCATCTTGCCGTCACGGAACTCGCTGGTAATGGCGCGCGCTTCAGCGCCTTTCCAGCTACCCGCTGCCTTGATACCGAACAGGTTGTGACTGCTGCTGCCATCCTGCTGACGCATGATCGACTTGCCCCAGCCGGTTTCCAGCGCAGCCTGCGCCACCAGCATCACTGGATCGACGCCGATGCGTGCGGCTGCTTCCTTGGCCAGCGGCAGCATGGTCTCGACAAACTGATCGGCGTTGCTGAATGCGCGCTTGGCCGGTGCCAGCGGTGGCTGGGCCATGGAACGCACGTACTCAGGCGCGGGCGCCAGGTTGGGGTCGAGCGTCCAGTCACCGTTGTTGCCGTTGCTGCTGGCCGTTGCGCGAGCAGGCACCGGGCTATTGCTGACGGCGGCTGTAGCGGAAGGCACGATGCCGGCCAGCAATCGGTCGGTGAGTTTGGTTGGCAACGACAGACGACGCGAGTTGAGCGCCGCCATGTCATTGCGCCCATCACCAGATGCCGAAACTGCCGCAGCCGCCTGATCCGCCGCCGCCGAGCGCGTGGCCCACAGCGGACGCTGATAGACACTGGTCGCCAGCCCGGTTTTGGCCGGGGTTGCATCGGTGGTCGTTGCAGGCGTGGCCGTCGTATCGGTCGGTGCTGCGTGCTGAATACCCTTGTCCTTGGACAGTTGACGCATCAACACGTCCTGCAAACCGATGCCGTTGCCACGGGTGGACAGGGTGACCGCCAATTGCTGGTCATACATGTCCTGATACTGGCGCGTCGCCGGGGTGTTCATCGGGTTGTCCTTGGCCAGCACTTCGTTGGCCGAGCGCATGGCCTTGAGCATCTGGCTGACGAACAGCGACTCGAACTCCTGGGCCACCTTCTTCTGGTTGGCCACGCTGTCCTTGTCGCCATGCTTCAACGCTGCCAGACGGTTGACGTCGGTGTAGGCACCGGAGTCGACCGCTGACGAAATTCCGCTCTTGGGCATATCCATGCTCGAGTCCTCAGATAACGATCAGGTCGGCTTGCAACGCGCCGGCCTGCTTAAGGGCTTCGAGAATGGCCATCAGGTCACCGGGCGCAGCGCCCACCTGATTGACCGCACGAACAATCTCGTCCAGCGTAGTGCCTGGGCCGAATTTGAACATCGGGTGCAGTTCCTGCTGGGCATTGACCCGCGAACGCGGCACGACCGCCGTCTGACCACCGGACAATGCGCCCGGCTGGCTGACAATCGGGTCTTCGGTAATGGTCACGGTCAGGCTGCCGTGCGTTACCGCAGCGGGCGAAACCTTGACGTTCTGACCGATCACGATAGTGCCGGTCCGCGAATTGATGATGACCTTGGCAGCCGTCTGGCCCGGATCGACTTCCAGGTTTTCCAGAATCGACAGGTAGTCGACACGCTGGCCCGGATCAAGCGGCGCGGTCACACGTACCGAGCCACCGTCCAGCGCCTGAGCAACACCAGGACCAAGCAGCTCATTGATCTTGTCCACAATCCGCTTGGCAGTGGTGAAGTCGGACCGGTTCAGGTTAAGGGTCAGGGTATTACCCTGATTGAAGCCGCTCGGCACCGAGCGCTCGACCGACGCACCACCGGGAATACGGCCCGACGACGGAACGTTGACAGTGATTTTCGAACCGTCACGGCCTTCCGCGTCAAAACCGCCGACCACCAGATTGCCCTGTGCGATGGCGTAGACATTGCCATCGACACCCTTCATCGGCGTCATCAACAGCGCACCACCGCGCAGGCTCTTGGAGTTACCGATCGAGGAAACGGTGATATCGACCGTCTGACCCGGCTTGGCGAACGCTGGCAGATCCGCGTACACAGCAACTGCTGCAACGTTTTTCAACTGCACAGTGCCGGAACCGGACGGCACCTTGATGCCGAACTGCGACAGCATGTTATTGAACGTCTGCAGGGTGAACGGGGTCTGGGTGGTCTGGTCGCCCGTACCATTGAGACCCACGACCAGACCGTAACCGATCAACTGGTTGGCCCGCACGCCGGAGATGCTTGCGATGTCCTTCAAACGCTCGGCGTGAACGCCGAACGCTGTGGACAACAACAAGGTCGCCGCTATCAGTTGCTTGAGCTTGATCATGTTTATCCCGCTATCAGAAAGGGAACAACGGGCTGAGGAAGAACCGGTCGAACCAGCCTGGCTGGCTGGTATCGGCAAAGGCTCCAGTCCCCGAATAGGTAATACGTGCATCGGCAATACGGGTGGACGACACGGTGTTGTCGGTGGCGATGTCATCAGCCCGAACCAGCCCGGCAATCCGCACCAGCTCGTCACCGGTATTGAGGGTCATCCACTTCTCGCCACGCACAGCAAGAATGCCGTTGGGTAAAACATCCGCCACAGTCACAGTGACCGAACCGGTCAGGCTGTTGCTCTGTGCGGCCTTGCCATCGCCCTTGGTAGTACGAGCGCCGTTGTAGCCTGCGTTGAGGCTCAGGTCATTGCCACCAATCGGGTTGTTGGTGGTCAGGCCCGAACCGAACAGCGAGGTAAGACCAATACTGTTGGTGCTGTCCTTGGTCATCGCCGAAGTGGCCGCCTTGCTGGCTGCCATACGCTCGGAAAGCGTGATGGTGATGATGTCGCCGATACGGAAAGCCTTGCGGTCGCCGTACAGGTTCTGCTCGAAACCGGCCTGATAGATGGCACCATTGTTGGCAGCGGCCGACATGGGGGTACGCGGCAACACCGGAGCGTAATAAGGGTCATTGGGCTTGGCCGTCGGCGCAACACAGCCAGACAGCAGGGTGATCCCGCACAATGAAGCGATCAACACTGAAAAACGCGGAACACTAATGCGGTTCATGACACTTGAAACCTCGCGGTGTAACAGGCGCTTATCAGGCGCCCTATCGGATTGAGCAGTTTTACGAGCAACAACATCAAACACTTACAGGTTCTGAGTCAGGTTCTGCAGCATCTGGTCGGCGGTCGAGATCACTTTGGAGTTCATCTCGTAAGCACGCTGGGTGGTGATCATGTTGACCAGTTCTTCAACTGTGCTGACGTTGGAGTTTTCCAGGGTGTTCTGCAGGGTCGGCCCCAGGCCGTTGAGGCCAGGCGTGCCGATCTGCGGCGCGCCGCTTGAACCGGTTTCCAGATAAAGGTTGCCGCCAATGGCCTGCAGGCCGGCCGGGTTGATGAAGTCAGCGGTCTGGATGTTGCCGATGATCTGCGGTGTGGCGGTTGCACCTGCCAGGGTGACGGAAACAGTACCGTCCTGACCGACAGTGAAGGTCTGGGCGTTCTGTGGAACGACAATCGCAGGCTCAAGAGCGTAGCCGTTGGCAGTCACGATCTGGCCGTTGGCGTCCAGGTGAAAAGTACCGTCGCGGCTGTAGGCAACAGTGCCGTCCGGCTGGGTCACCTGAAAGAAACCACGACCGTTGACCGCCAGGTCCAGCGGGTTGTTGGTGGTCTGCAGGCTACCGGCTGTGAAGTTCTTCTGCGTACCGACAATGCGCACACCGGTACCCAATTGCAGACCGGATGGCAGCTCGCTGTCCTGAGTGGACTGGGCACCCGGCTGGCGTTTGATCTGGTACAGCAGGTCCTGAAACTCGGCACGGTCACTCTTGAAACCTGTGGTCGAAACGTTCGCCAGGTTGTTGGAGATGGTGGTCAGGTTGGTGTCCTGAGCGGCAAGACCGGTTTTAGCGACGTATAGTGCAGGAAGCATTTGTGTTCTCCTCAAGCGCCGGTTTGTCGGCGCAAGCTGTCATTGATTAGCCAAGTTGCAAGACGCGAGCCATCGACTGATCGTCTTCTTCGGCGGTCTTCATCATCTTGACGTGCAATTCGAATTGACGGGACAAGGCCAGTACCGAGGTCATTTCCTCGACCGCATTGACGTTACTCGCCTGCAAAAAGCCGGACTCGACCTGAACGGTGGCATCTGCGTCGGCAGGCCGACCGGTCTTGGTGTGGATCAGGCCATCGGGGCCTTTTTCCATGGTCTTGAGGTCAGGCTTGACCAGCTTGATACGGTCGACCTGCGCCATCACCTGTGGGCTTTCGCCCAGTGAGCGAATGCTGATTGTGCCGTCGGCACCGATCTCGATCTGCTGCTGAGGCGGCACGGCAATCGGACCGCCATTGCCCATTACCGGCAAACCGCTGCCGTCGCGCAACACACCCAGAGCATCGATGTTCATGCCGGAGCTTCGAGTGTAGGCTTCGCCACCATCGGGGGTCTGCACTGCAATCCAGCCATCACCTTTGACGGCGATGTCCAGTTCACGGCCAGTCTCGACCATGGCACCGGCGGAAAAGTCGGTCCCCGGACGTTCGCTCATCGCATAGGCACGCGACGGCATGACCTCGCCAAACACCGGCATCGAGCGGGCCTGTTCAAGGTCACGCATGAAACCGTTGGTTGATACGTTTGCCAGGTTGTTGGCGTGAGCCTTCTGCGCGATCGCGTTTTCGGATGCACCGCTCATTGCGACGTAAAGCAACTTGTCCACAGTCTTCCTCCTCCGACAGACGCTTGCCGCCTGTAGCTGTTCTGAAAGGGTTAAAGCAATTTTTGAACCAACTTGTCGGGCTCGATACAAATGCCTGATTAACCAGCAAAAACCGGCATTCGATGATGCCCTTCGGGCAAAGCGCCACCCAATAGCGGCGGAGGACTGCCGCCTGCCGATCATCAAGCAGCGAGCACCGCCAAAAAAACTTCATTGGTATGGGCTGACAAGCGGATCGACAGTGATAATCTTGCCGACACCACAGCCCTGAACGGGAACCCTCATGCTTTTTCGTGCATGCATTGCCGGCATCGCCAGCGCGAGCCTGATGACCCTCGCCCTCCTCGCCCAGGCCGCCCCCGCCCACTATTACAAATGGCAGGGCGACAGCCGGATTGTCTGCGCCCAGACCAGCCCCGGGCCTGGCTGGACACGGCTGAAAGGTCACTTCATCAAATCCGACTGCTCAATCTGATCAGGTCGACTGAATCAGCGTCTGCATCACGGTCGCCTCTGTCGATATGGCTTTGGAGTTGGCCTGATAAGCCGTCTGCGCCTGGATGAGAGCAATCAGCTCATCAGCCAGGACGACATTGGACCCCTCCAGCCCGTCGCCAATGAGGCTGCCCAGCGTGCCGACGCCCGACACATCGTAATCGGCAACGCCAGAGTCGGCGGATTCGGTCCAGCGCGTATCACTGCGCGCCTGCAACCCCTGCGGATTGGCGAAGCTGGCGAGTATCACCTGACCGATATTCTTGTTCATGCCATTGGTAAACCCGGCACGCAGGATGCCATCGCGCCCCACGCTCAAGCTGCTCAACTGCCCCGCCGCATGGCCATCAACATGCGTGGAAGAACGCGAACTGGCGGCGTTGTGCTGCAGCAGGTTGGTGAAGTCGATCGTAATGCCCTTCGCACTGCCAGCCGCACCGTTGGGCACCCATTTTTCTGGCCCTGTGACCCGCTCGGCAGGCATGGCCGGTGTCCAGCCGGTCAGTTGCAGACCGTTGCTATGGGTACTCGCAAAACCAGGGCCGCCGGTCAATGACTGTACCCAGCCGCCAGAATCAAACACGATGTTTGCCGTCAGCGGGTCGGTGGAATCAGGCATCTGCGGGTTGCGGCCATCAATCAGCGCATGAATGCGCCAGCTGTTGGTGCCGTCCTTCACGAAATACTGCTTCAGCTCGTGCTGATTGCCCTGGCTGTCGAAAATCGCATTGGCAAACATATCGCTGTACGTCTTCAGGTCCGATGGATCGAACGCCGGAACCGGGCGATCCATCAACGCATCACCAGGGTCAAGCATGCTGATCGATCCATTATTCAACGGCAGCGACACTGTGCCGCCATTGGCAGCGCCGTTACTGACCCAGGCACCACCGACCTCTTCAGCCGGCCGCCAGCCTTGCAGGGCAAATTCGGTGTCCGAGACCTTACGAAGGTGCTGGCTATTGCCGCTGTATGAAAGCGATCCGTTCGGTCTTTGCTCAAGGGTGACATGCAAAGGCGCCACGCTGTTCGGATCCACCGGATTGCGCCCATCGATCAGCACATACATGGACCACTGACTGTCGCCGGTTTTGACGAAATACTGCTTGAGCTCATGATCCGACGCGGGCACAGCAGTAGCCCCCGCTCCAGACCCCGCGTCCTGAATGGTACGGCCAACGGCCCGCGTGTAGGTCGCAGGATCGGCCGGATCGAAGACCGGCAAACGCGCGAGCGAAGGCAGCGAGGCGTCCAGGTTGATGTTCTCGGCAACCCGCGTGGTGGCTCTGGCAGACACATTCGACGTGTCAATCTGCAAGTCGGTACGCAATCCCCGCTTTATCTCGCCCTGCTCGTTTGCCGCATAGCCTTGCAATCGTCCACCCTCGCTGTCGACAACGAAGTTCGCCGCGTCCTTGAGGAACGCTCCGGCACGGGTATAGGCAAGAGACCCACCGTCACTCACCACAAAAAAGCCGTTGCCCTGAATACGCATGTCGAGCGGATTACCCGACGTGGTCATGCTTTCGCCCTGATTGAAGTTTTGCTGCATTGAAGCAAGACGTACGCCATCACCTACAGCATTGCGACCACTGCCCAACTGGCTGGCTGAATACAGCGCCGAGAACTGCGCACGCGACGACTTGAACCCGATAGTGCCGGAGTTGGCAATATTGTTACCGGCCACCTCCAGCCTTTTGTTCGCGGCATGAATGCCGCTAATCGCAGTATTGAACGACATGAAAACTCCTTTACCCCAAAGGGCAACTCATAGAGGAGTTTTGATTCTCACATCATCGCGCGTAGGAGATTTCCAAGTACATTGACTGAACTTTCTGCAAGTTTAATTAAACTCGAGCGTGCATCACTTTGTAAAAAACAACCAAAAAAAAGCCCCTTCGAAAAGGGGCTTTATTTAACGCTCTACACTATCAAGTCATCTGAATAGTGGTTTGCATGATGGTGCTTTGAGTGGAGATAGTCTTGGCGTTCGCCTGGTAGTTGCTCTGCGCCTTGATCAGGTTGACCAGCTCCATGGTCAGATCGACGTTGGACTCTTCCAGCGCCTGACCAGTGATGTAGCCGAGGGTGCCCGATTGCGGCGTGCCGCTGACCGGTACGCCCGAAGCGAAGGTTTCACGCCAGTTGGTGCCACCTGCCTGCGCCAGGCCTTGCACGTTGGCAAAGTTGGTCAGCGAGGTCTGCCCGATCACTTGGGATTTGCCGTTGGTGTAGGTCGCGAACAGGTTGCCGGTTGCATCAACGCTCATCGCACTGAGCTGGCCAGTGGCGTAACCGTCCTGATCCTGAGTAATCAGGCCCGACACCGACGCGGTCTGGGTAATACCGGCCATGTTCAGTTTGATGGAGGCACCCGTAGCACCGTTCGCGCCCCAGCTGGTGGTCGTGCCGGTGCCGGATTGCACACCTGGTACCCAGTTGGCGACAGTAAAGGTGCCATCAGTGTTGAACTTGATGTTCGCACTGTCGGTCGGTACGGTGCCCGGCGCTGCGACGACCAGATTACCCGAGGAGTCGAATGTCAGGTCGTTCTTGTCGGCCGTAGTAGTGGTCGGGTCGGAAATGCTGCGACCGTCCATCAGCGAGTACATGGACCAGGTGTTGGTGCCGGTCTTGACGAAATACTGATCCAGCGTATGCGCGTTACCCTGAGTGTCATAGGTCGGCGTGCTGTACTTCATGTTGTACGACTTGGTGTCAGTCGCGTCGAACGTAGTGAGCGACGGCAAGGCAGTGGTCGAATTCAGGTTGGCAACGTTGGTAATGGCGGTGGTTGCCTTGGGCTGAAGGTTGGACGAATCCACCCGCAGGTCGCTCAATGCACCGGTTACCACACTGCCGTTGGCATCAACGTTGTAACCCTGCAACTTCATACCGCCGCTGTTGACGACGTAGCCTTCCTTGTCGGTGTGGAATGCACCGGCACGGGTGTACAGCTTCTCGCCGTTATTGCTGAGCATGAAGAAACCGTTGCCGTTGATGGCAAGGTCGAGGCTGTTGGCAGTACCGGTAGTCAGGTTGCCCTGCGAGAACTGCTGGGAAACCGCTGCGGTTGTTACGCCGCTGCCCACATTGGTCTGGCCGGAAGTGCCGCGAATCGATTGAGCGTATTGATCGGCAAACTCCGCGCGCGACGATTTGAAGCCAGTGGTCGCAACGTTGGCAATGTTGTTGCCGGTAACGTCGAGACTTTTGTTTGCAGCATAGAGCCCACTAAGGCCGATATTGAAAGACATGTTTCACTCCTGCGCCTGGTAGGCTCTACAATCCGATGGTTTGAACTTTGGACAGGGCAACACTGCCGCTGGCCAGATTGAGCATTGTTTCTGCACCATTCACACCCAACGTAACGCTGTTGACCGTGGCAGGCAGGTAAGTCGAAAGCTGTGTGTTCTTGCCGTCAACCGAGCCTTCAGCCTTGAAGGTGTAGTTGCCCGACGCAAGCGCTGTACCGTCGCTGTCCGTACCGTCCCAGGAAAAGCTGGTGGTACCGACTTTCTGCGCGCCCAGCTCGACGGTGTCGACCAGGTTCGATTGCGAATCGTAAACCTTGATACTTGTCGCCGTAGTGGCGCTCGGAATAACGATCGAACCGGTCATACCCTTGGTGGTATCCACGGTGGTGGAGCTCGAATCGATGATCACCGAGCGACCTACCAGCGACGATGCCTGCAACGCCTGAGACGACTTGTAACTGGTTGCAATCGTGTCAACCGTCGACGTCAGGTTCTGCATGCTTTCAAGGCTGCTGAACTGCGCCAGTTGGGCCACGAACTGAGTGTTGTCCTGTGGGTCCAGCGGGTTCTGGTTTTTCATCTGCGTCACGAGCAGCTGCAGGAACGCGTCCTTGCCTAGCGTACCGGTGGAATTCGTCGCGGTGGGCGTCGGATTCTGCAGTGTGTTCAAGAACGTCGATGAGACGCTGCTTGCTGTGGTGTTATCGGCCATAACGTTCGCCTTCTATCACTGACCGAGGGTCAGAACCTTCTGCATCATGGATTTAGCGGTGTTCATGATTTCGGCGTTGGTCTGGAAAGACCGGCTGGCAGAAATCATGTCGGCCATTTCTTCCACGACATTGACGTTGGGGTAGTAGACATACCCGTCCTTGTCAGCGGAAGGATGATTGGGCTCGTAACGTGCTTCCAGGTTCGAGCTGTCTTCGATGATGCCGTTGACCTGAACGCCCTGCCCGGCTTCGCCCTGATCCTGGAACAGCGAACCGCCTGTGGACTGCTGACCCTGCATCACGGTGGCAAACACCGGGTGACGAGCGCGGTAGGTCTGGTCCATGCTCGAAGACACGGTCTCGGCGTTGGCGATGTTACTGGCCGTAGTGTTCAGACGCGTGGTCTGGGCACTCATGGCGCTACCGGCAATGTTGAACACATTGGCTAGTGACATGAATTATTCTCCGCGAAGGGCTGCAACCAGCCCTTTGAACTTGCTGTTGAGCAATGTGAAGCTGGCTTGAAAGCCCATGGCGTTCTCGGTGTAGCTGGCCTGCTCGACCTGGGAATCGACGGTGTTCTGGTCCAGCGAAGGCTGGGACGGGGTGCGATACATCAGCGTCCCGTCATCATTGCCCATGCCTTCGGCTTCGATATGGCGGCTGTTGGTCTTGTTCAGCGCGAAATGACCGTTCTGCACCTTGTCGTTTTGGGCAGCCAGCACCGACGAGAAGTCCAGATCGCGAGCCTTGAAGTTCGGGGTATCGGCGTTGGAGATGTTGTTGGCCAACACCTCTGCACGCTGAGCCCGGAAGTTCAGAGCCTTTTCATGTATGCCTAGCGCTTTATCGAAGCTGATGCTCATTTCGGGAAACCTTTGCCGGTTGACCTGATTCTGTTGTTACTGACAAAGCAATCAGCGTGCCATGTTGCAAAAGCCAATGATTGCGGGGGCCGCAGCCAGCGGCGAGGCAGCGATGCCAGAAAAGCGGCAAGGCATTTCCGCTGTGGGAGAAGAAAGCGGCAAGAGGGGTGCCGTTTTTTTGCCAATATCGGCTTGCCGCCTGACAATGGCGGCACTTCATTAATGGCTCATTCGGACACTCAATAAAAAAGAGACCCGAAGGTCTCTTTGACGACTGAATCAGAGGCCAAGCTCACTCAACCCAGGGTGGTCATCAGGTCGGCGCCCCAGTGGCCAATGGTATTTGCGCTCGGACTCGGCGATCGGCAAATCGTTGATGCAGGCAAAGCGCCGCTGCATGAGGCCGTTTGCAGCGAACTCCCAGTTTTCGTTGCCATACGAACGGAACCAGTTGCCAGAGTCGTCATGCCATTCATAGGCATAGCGCACGGCAATGCGGTTATCGGTAAATGCCCAGAGCTCCTTGATCAGCCGATAGTCCAGTTCCTTGCGCCACTTGCGCTCCAGAAAGGCTTGAGCTTCTGCACGACCATTGATGAACTCGCTGCGGTTACGCCAATACGTGTCTTCGGTGTAGGCCAGCGCAACTTTCGCTGCATCGCGAGAGTTCCAGCCATCCTCGGCGCCACGGACTTTCTGGACAGCCGTCTCCAGGGTAAAGGGTGGAAATGGCGGTCTTCCTTTATCACTCATCTCAGCGTCCTCAGAACGGTTTGTAGGGCAGAAATTTTCCATCAAGGGTTATCACGGCTCGCTCACCCCCTTCCGGATCTTCGACTTTCTTGATGTCGAGCTTGAAGTTGATTGCGCTGATGATGCCGTCGCCGAACTGCTCATGCACCAATGCCTTCAGCGTAGTGCCGTAAACCTGAACCATTTCGTGGAAGCGATAGATAGTCGGGTCACTGGAAACGTCTTCGACATTGCCGCGCAACGGGATGGTTTGCAGTTCGGCGACCGCATCCCTGTCCAGCCCGAGACGCTCGGCGACCACCTCGGCCACCGCTTCCGGCAATGGGTGCTGACCGAGCAATGCAGCCGTGACATACACCACGCTCAACCCCGTACCCTCTGCAAGCCCTGCCCACGTCAGGTTCTTTGCGGTCTTGGCCTGCAGCACACGTTCAGTCAGATTCTGGCGCGGCGCTCTGGAAATGTTGCTGTGCGGCATAGGTAACCCTCCGGAATGAATGCACATCAATCACAGGATCAGCAACTATCACCATAAGATCCAAGACTGATTTATGATCATCGCCATAATCCTGCCTTATGGTGATGCCGTGCTGTTACGCCATATACGTTATTTGCTGGCGGTCGCCGACCACGGCAATTTCACCCGGGCGGCCGAGGCCCTGCATGTCTCGCAACCGGCGTTATCGCAACAGATCAGGCAACTGGAAAGCAGCCTGGGTGTACAACTGTTCGACCGCACCCGCCGCAGCGTCGTGCCGACCGATGCTGGCCGCGTGTATCTGGACCACGCGCGTCGCTGCCTGCTTGAGCTGGAGGCCGGGAAGCGTGCGCTCAACGATGTCAGTGATCTGTCACGCGGACAATTGCGCCTCGGCGTCACGCCAACCTTCAGTGAATACCTGATAGCGCCGTTGATCGACCGCTTCAGCGCGCTGTACCCCGGCGTAACAATCATCCTCACAGAGCTGCCTCTGGAGCAGATTACCGAGGCATTGATCAATGACGCGCTCGATCTGGCCATTGGTTTTGCCGGAAGTCATGCTGTCGAGATAGACAGCCAGCCTCTGTTCGATGAACAACTGTGCCTGGTCATGGCCAAACCTGCCCCCGATAAGCAGACCGCGCTGACACTTGAGGACCTGCAAACGCTTCGCTTTGCCTTGCTCGCCCCCGGATTCGCCACTCGACAGCTGCTGGATGCCTGGTGCCAGACGCAGAATTTCAAGCCTGCGGTCAACCTGGAGGCGAACTCGATCGCCATTTTGCTCAAGGTTGTTGCCCAGGGGCGTATGGCAACCATTCTTCCCGATGCCATCGTTCGCGAGCAGCCCGGGTTGCGCGAAGTTCAGACGATCCCCGCCCTGCCTGGGCGGACGGTTGCGCTGCTGCGGCGTAAAAACGGCTACCAGAGCGCCGCCGCCAACGCTTTTGCCAAACTGGTGAGTGATATCTGAACGTAAACATGAAACCGATAGGCAGACGAAAAAACTGCTTTTGTCTGCCCATGAAAAAAGAGACCCGAAGGTCTCTTTTTTCATGGCAAGCAACTGACAGACCGTCACTTGGCTTTGTAGATAATCCCCGGGCTGCACTGAACCATCTGGTAATGATCCGGCAGACCATTAAGCGCTTCGGAGGCACCCAGAAACAGGTAGCCACCTGGTTTGAGCGTGCCGTGGATGCGCAGCAGGATGTCTTTCTTCACTTCGGCGGAGAAGTAGATGAGTACGTTGCGGCAGAACACGATGTCGAACTTGCCCAGCGCAGCGTAGCTGTCGAGCAGGTTGAACGAGCGGAACTCCACACGGCTCTTGATCGGCGTCTTGACGACCCAGCGACCCGGACTTTTTACATCAAAGAAACGCTGCAGACGATCCGGCGACAAGCCGCGGCCGATAGCCAGGCTGTCGTACTCGCCAGTCTTGCAGTTGTTGAGCATTGCACCAGACAAATCGGTGGCAACAATCTGCACGCCCGATTTGAGCTGGCCCTGATTGGCGCGCTCGAACTCATCGATTGACATCGACAGTGAGTACGGTTCCTGGCCCGATGAACAGGCCGCCGACCAGATGCGCAGTCGCTGACCAGGGCTGGCCTTGATCTGCTCGGGCAGCACTTTGTTCTTCAGCACTTCGAACGGATAGGTATCGCGAAACCACAGGGTTTCGTTGGTGGTCATCGCATCGACAACCTGTTCGCGCAACCCACTGCGCGGCTGGGTCTGGATGCGCTGAACCAACTCGCCAAGCGACTTGATGCTTTGCTGCTCCATCAGTTTGTTGAGGCGGCTGGACACCAGATACTGCTTGTTTTCCCCAAGCAAGATGCCACAGGCTTTTTCCAGAAATACCCGGAACTGATCAAAATCCAAATTACCCGTAGACAAGGTGCCGCCTCTCAAATCATGTGAATCACCGGGGACGACGCCCCCGGCTGGTTATTCTGCTGCATTGATCCGCGCAACGACCCTGGCCGCCAGATCATCAGGCCGGAATTTCGCGAGAAAGTCATCCGCACCGACTTTCTTGACCATCGCCTGGTTGAATACCCCTGACAACGAGGTATGCAAGGTGATGTGCATCTTCTGCATGCGTGGATCATTACGTATTGCTGCGGTAAGGGTATAGCCATCCATCTCCGGCATTTCAATGTCGGAGATCATCATCAGGAACTCTTCTTCAGGCTTTTTGCCTTCTGCGACCATCTTGAGCAGGTAGTCCAGCGCCTGACGACCATCGTTGAGCGCGACCACCTCCACCCCGACGGTTTCCAGGCAGCGGCTCACTTGCTTGCGGGCCACCGACGAGTCATCGACCGTCAGCACGCGCATGGAGACAGCCTTGTGCTGAACCTCGGCGTCAATGACACCGACCGAGATTTCTTCGGACACTGGCGCGACTTCGGCGAGAATTTTCTCGACGTCGATGATTTCCACCAGTTGGTTATCAACCCGGGTGACGGCGGTCAGGTAATGATCGCGCCCGGTCCCCTTGGGTGGTGGATGAATCTCTTCCCAGTTCATGTTGACGATGCGTTCTACAGAATGCACCAGAAACCCCTGAACCTTGGTGTTGTACTCAGTAATGATGACGAAGGAATTGACCAACGAAATCATGCCCGTGGAACCCGTCGCCATCGCCAGATCCATGATCGGGATCGTACCGCCACGAATATTGGCCACACCCCGGACGATCTTGCTCGATTTGGGCATGATGGTGAGTTTCGGGCATTGCAGTACTTCTTTTACCTTGAAGACGTTGATCCCGTAGAGCTGCTTGCCGTCGAGACGGAACAAGAGCAGCTCCAGGCGATTCTGACCCACCAGCTGAGTTCGCTGGTTTACCGAATCCATTACACCTGCCATGCCGAACCCCCTTACCAAAATGACCGCCGCCCAGACACCAGATCAACAAGCGGCACGGGCTTTGCTATTTATTACCTCATGAACGCAAAGACGACAATTTCTCGACACCTCGCATTAGAAACCCGCAGGCTTCTGTGCGCAATCGCTCTGCTGTGCCTTTGTGGCACGGTGAGCCTTGCTCGCGCAGAGAATTTCACACTGCCTGAACAGCTTATCGGCGTCACCCAAGGGTTTCTTGAGTTCACAGTAGAAGACTATTTGGCAACCAACCAGATTGACGGGCGTCATGACATACAGGTCAAGCAGCTCGACCCGCGTTTACGGATGGGTGCCTGTGACAAGGATTTGACAGCCACACTGGAAAGCCCGCGCCCGGTCGGCCGGGTTACGGTGCGGGTACGCTGCGAAGGTTCTTCGCCCTGGACAGTGTTTGTGCCAGCCCAGGTGCTGCTATATCGCAACGTCGTAACCGTAATACGCCCGTTAAAACGCGACGCCATCGTTACTGAGCAAGACGTTGCGCTGCGTGAGCGCGACGTGAGCAGCCTGGGCCAGGGATTCCTGGCCTCCCTTGATCAGGCAGTCGGTCAGACGGTTGTCCGACAAATGGTCATCGACCAGGTCGTTACCCCGGTGGCGCTGGAACAGCCACAAATGATTCACAAGGGCGACCAGGTGGTCATCATCGCCCGCAGCGGTTCGCTGGCGGTGCGCATGCCCGGCGAAGCGATGTCCGACGGCGGTTTCAACGAACAGATACGGGTGAAAAACCTTAATTCCCAGCGGGTGATCAAAGCGAATGTCACCGGCCCAGGGCAGGTGGAAGTGGCCATGTAATGCATTGATGCTGGCGCAGAGGGTGTGTTTTTTTTAGACTGCGGGGAATATCCGACGGTGAAAAGCGTCTATTGGGAAGCTTTCTCACAATCGGCCTAAAGTTTGATAGGGGTTGGCCGAAAACAAGGCAAGCGTCCAAACACCCAGAGGTTTTTTCAATCATGGTCATAGATTTCAGTCGCCTTAACAATTCACAGTCTGTTGCCGGTACAACACGTACCAGTGCCAGTAAAGACACCGTCAAAACCGATGCGACAGCTCCTGCAGCCACCGCAGGTATCAAAAGCACCGGGGAAACTTTTTCTTTGAGCAGTGAGGCTCAACAGTTGCAGAAAATCACGGACAAGCTGACCGATCTGCCAACCGTCAATAGTGCTCGCGTTGCCGAGCTCAAGCAGGCCATCGCCGACGGTAGTTACACAGTGGACAGCAACCGTGTCGCCAGCAAGCTGTTGAATTTCGAAACCCAACGCTAAGCCAAGGCTGGCGCTGGATATTCTGGACGCTTAAAAACCAGAGCATGCGATGCAAGACACTACTTTGTTGCAGATGATCACTGACGACATGGTTTCGGCCCGACAGCTTCTAGAGCTGCTGCAGGCCGAATCCCTGATTCTTCACGGCCGCGACATGGGCGAGATGGAGCAGGTGCTGGCGCAGAAACAGGCGCTGGTCATTCTTCTCGATCAACATGGGCGCAAACGTAGCCAGGTGCTTGCGGGCATGGGGCTGCCAGCCAATCGCAGTGGTCTCCAGCAACTGGCCAGCCAGTCGGATGTCGGCGAGCAATTGCTGATGGCCGGTGACGAACTGAATGCGTTGATCAATGAATGCCAGACGCTGAACGAGCAGAATGGTAGTCTGATCCAGCTGCAACAGATCAGCACCGCTCATCAACTTCGCATACTGAACGGCGGTGAGACGCCCACGCTCTATGACAGTCGCGGGTCAACTGCGCTTAGAGCAAAACCACGCCCTCTGAGTCAGGCGTAACTTCCTGTATCAAGGTTTCGTGCGTAGTGGCAGAATGCCTGTTGTTGCGTTGCCGTAGTATTTTGCCTGGAGATTCAAGAACGTGAATGGCTCAAGCGCGGACGATGCTCCGCAGCCCCCGAAGGTCCTCAACACACCTTTGGAAATTGCCGCTAACCTGCGGTTGCTACTCGAGAGTCATGATCCTCTGATCATTACCTTCCATGAGCGTGCCCAACGCTTTCAGAGCTACCTGCTTGAAGTCGACCGTGACAGCAACGTCATGGCGCTCGACGAAATGATCCCCCGTGATGGCGAACGCTTTTTAAGTAATGGCGAGTCTTTCCGCGTCGAAGGTTTTCACGACGGCGTGCGTATCGCCTGGGAAAGCTCGTCTCAGATGGAGATTGTCGATACCGACGGGCAGCGCCTGTACCGCGGACCGCTGCCTGAAGAAGTGATTTACCACCAGCGGCGCAACGCATTTCGTGCAGCGCTGAAGCTGGCACAGCTGGTCGACATCGAGATCGGCGGCGACCGTTTGAAATCCCCTCTGACCGGCAAACTGCTGGACATCTCTGCAACCGGTTGCAAACTGCGCTTTGAAGGCGATGTGTCCGAGCGCATGCAGTTGGGCCAGGTATACGAACGCTTTATTGCGAAGTTGCCATTCGGAGCAATGACAGCCCCCGTAGAGCTGCGTTATCTGCACTTCGAAGAAAGATTTCACACCACCTTTGCCGGCGTGCGCTTCCACAACATGAGTGGGCTTGTGCAGCGTCAGGTTGAGCGTTTCGTCTACCAGTTGCAGCGTGAAGCTCGCCGCTTCGACAAAGACGACGACTTCTGATCCCCGCTTCTGCTTGCTGGTGATTGCGGCAACCTGCCGCAATCACACCGTAATCCCCTGCTCTGCCCCCCGCTACACTCAAGCCTTCCAGGTCTCGCTTTCACGCTCGCGTTCGTGCTCTTCAGCTTCGGCTGTTTCCGTGCCCGCGACCGGCTCGGCCTGTGCCTCGGTTTCTGCGTCGGCGTCGGCCACCACTTCAGACTCAGGTTCGGACTCCGGCTCGACGGTGGTCTGCATCTGCTCCTGAACCACCTGCTCATCGACGCGCGGGTCCAGTGCAACCACCAGCGGCGAACTGGACATGCTGTCCGGCATGGCGACGTGATGCAGCGGTGCGTTTTCGACCTGATGCAAATGGGTAACGGCCTTGGGTCTGATCAGCAGCACCAGAATCACCCCGGCACCACAGACGAACGCATACAGCATGTGGCCGCCAAACAGCTTCATGACCACGCCGGCAGCCAACGGGCCGATACTCGCGCCGATGCCATAGGTCATCAGTAACATGGCCGTCAGCGACACCCGGCGTTCGGCCTCGACGTGGTCATTGGCAAATGCCACCGCCAGTGGATAGAGGCAGAACTGCATCAGCGAGGCGAGAAAGCCGACGCCGAACAGGACTTCGACCGGTACACTCGGAAACACCGCCAGCGGCAATGACGCCACCACCAGTGCAGCGGCAAAGATGCGCATCAGTACGGATCGGTCATAGCGGTCGGAAAGTAGACCCAATGGCCACTGCACCAGGAACCCGGCCAGAATGCAGCAGCCCATGAACAGACCGACCTGCTCGGTGGACAGCCCCTGTTCGGCGGCGTAAACCGGTGCCAGACCGTAGAACGAACCGATGATTAGCCCGGCACCCAACACCGCCGTCAGCGACTGCGGCACACGCTTCATGAAGAAGAGCGGCTCCAGCGGTGCCGGGTGCAACGGTGCGGGGTGAATTGCCCGGGTCATGGCGACCGGCACAAGACACAGCGCGAAGCACAATGCCACCAGCATCAGCAGCTCAGGCCCCAGTTGCGGGTGGACCACCAGTACCAGTTGCCCCAGCACCAGGCCCAGATAGGACGCAATCATGTAACCGCTGAACACCATGCCGCGCTGTTTCGCGGCGGCCTGCTCGTTCAGCCAGCTCTCGATGACCATGTATTGGCACATCATGCCCAGACCGACAATCACCCGCAGTACCAGCCAGGCGGGCAACCAGCTGATCAGGCCATGCCCTAGCACCGCAGCACCAACGATACCGGCGCAGGTGGCATAGGCCCGAATATGACCGACACGGCCGATCAGACGGTGACCGATCTTGCCCCCCAGGACCAGACCGAAATAGTTGGCGGCCATCAGCGCACCGACCCACAGGCTGTCGACCTGATCGGCCGCCAGGCGCAGGGCCAGATAAGTGCTCAGCAGACCTGAACCGATCAACATCATCAACGAGGCAAAATAAAGCGCTCGAAAGGACTTCCAGATTTGGCGCATCAACTTTCCAAAAATAGGGAGTCGCCCGACCGGGCGAGCCCAACACTGCGATTCTTAAACCTGAGCAGCCAGAACGCGCCGTTCCCAGGGGGTTATCTCGTCAAAAAAACTGGTCAGTTCTAGGGTCTTCGACGCGATGTAGCCTTCGATGAATTCATGACCAAACAGTTCCTTGGCCAACTGACTGCTTTTCAGACGCTCCAGAGCGGCGTGCAGGGTACACGGCAATGACAATTCTTCCGGCACCTCAATCGCGCCTTGCATGGGCGGGGTGGGTTCCAGCTTTTGCTCGATGCCATGCAGCCCGGCCGCCAGGCTTGCGGCGATGGCCAGATAAGGATTGGCGTCGGCGCCTGGCAAACGGTTCTCCACCCTTCGAGCCGCCGCTGCACTCGACGGGATGCGCAGGCCGGCTGCGCGATTGTCGTAGGACCAGCAGGCGTTATTGGGCGAAGCATAGGGTTGGCACAGGCGCTGATAGGAATTCACGTTGGGCGCGAACAGCGCTGTGAAATCAGCCATGCAGGCCTGCTGACCCGCGATAAAGTGACGAAACGTGTCAGTCGGTTGGCCATCTGCACCACTGAAGACGTTTACCCTGGAGTCTGTTGCTACAACGCTCTGATGAAGATGCATCGAACTGCCCGCCGTGTGAGCGAGCGGCTTGGCCATGCAGACCACAATAAGCCCGTGCTTGAGCGCGACCTCCTTGAGCAGGTGCTTGAACAGAAAGGTCTGGTCGGCGAGCAGCAGCGGGTCGCCATGCAGCAGGTTGATCTCGAACTGGCTGACGCCCATCTCGTGCATCACCGTGTCACGCGGCAGACCCAACGCCGCCATGCAGGCGTATACCTCGGCGAAAAAAGGCCGCAAGCCATTGTTCGAGCTGACACTGAACGCTGAATGCCCCTGCTCGCGTCGTCCGTCCAGCCCTGTCGGCGGCACGAACGGATACAGCGGCTCGGGGTTAGGCGCAAAGACAAAGAACTCCAGTTCGGTGGCCACAACCGGTGCCAACCCCCGTGCGGCGTAGCGGGCGATGACGGCCTTTAGCTGGCTGCGCGTCGAGAGCATGCAACGCTCGCCGCTCAACTCTTCGGCATCGCAGACGGCCAGGGCGCGCGGTTGCTCGCTCCAGGGCAGACGATGGACCTGCTGCGGATCGCTGAGCAGCGCGAGGTCGCCATCATCGCTACCGTAAAACCGTGACGGCGGGTACCCGCCCATGATGCATTGCAGCAACACACCCCGCGCAAGCTGCAATCGCCTGCCCTCCAGAAAACCGGCAGCGGTCATCACCTTGCCGCGAGGCACGCCGTTCAGGTCCGGGGTCACACACTCCACTTCATCAATGCCCATCAGCAGCTGTGCCAGCGGATGGGGGTCATTGCGTGTCATGGTTCAATCCTTTGTCATGGGCCAGGCCGCTTGGCGGCAACCCGTACAAAATACGCAGCGGGCGTTCGGGATATCAAGCACTGAAACGACTTAGTGAGAAGGATTACAACCCGGCCTCGACCTGATCCGACGAAAGCGGTCTTGGCCGGGTTTTTGCTGTGTACCCCGGTCACAACAGTTCGACTGTCATTTTTATGTCAATGGCAACGCCTTTGCCGGAAGCCCTTGAAGCAGATGCCCTTTCGAACAGCAATCGGATAAAACACGAGCAGAGAACCCTCCATGAGCGCACCGATTCCAGTAACTCGTCCTCTGTTACCGCCTCTGGAGGAGTTCATTCCCTACCTCGAACACATATGGGAAAGCCGCCAGCTCACCAATGGCGGTCCGTTTCACCAGCAGCTTGAAAAGGAGCTGGCCGAGTACCTGGGCGTGCAGCATCTCTCGCTGTTTTCCAATGGCACGCTGGCACTGATGACCGCCATTCAGGCGCTGCGCATCAAGGGCGAAGTCATCACCACGCCCTACTCGTTCGTGGCAACCGCCCATTCGCTGCTCTGGAACAGCCTGACGCCGGTGTTTGTCGACATCGACCCGGGTACTTACAACCTGGACCCGGAGCGCATCGAAGAAGCCATCACCCCGGCTACCACGGCGATCATGCCCGTACACTGCTACGGCATCCCGTGTGACGTCGACCGCATTCAGCAGATCGCCGATCGCTATGGCCTGAAGGTCATCTACGATGCCGCCCATGCGTTCGGTGTCCAGCATCGCGGGCAAAGCCTGTTGAATCACGGGGATCTGTCGGTGCTGAGCTTTCACGCCACCAAGGTGTTCAACACCTTCGAAGGCGGGGCCATCATCAGTCCGGATGCCAAGACCAAGCAACGTATCGATTACCTGAAGAACTTCGGCTTTGCTGACGAAGTGACCGTGGTCGCGCCGGGAATCAACGGCAAGATGAGTGAAATCAACGCTGCGTTCGGTCTGCTTCAGTTGAAGTACATCGATGAAGCGCTCTTGAAACGGCAACGTATCGATGAACGCTATCGCGATGCGCTGGCAACGGTACCGGGGCTGAAAATTCTCTGGAAAAGCACCGAAAAACACAATTACTCGTACTTCCCGGTGCTGGTCACCGAAGACTTCGCGATTTCTCGCGATGACCTTTATCAGCGGTTCCGCGACCACAATATCCTGGCGCGCCGTTACTTTTACCCGCTCATTTCCACATTCCCGATGTACCGGGGCCTTGACTCGGCAAAACCTGATCGCCTGCGTGTCGCGACCGGTCTGTCCAGTCAGATCCTGTGCCTGCCGATCTACGACAGCCTGACGGATGAAGCCTTCGACAGCATCATTGATGTGATCGTCACAGCCAGTAAAGAGAACTGCTAATGCGAACGTGCCCGGTCTGCTCCTGTCGTTTTCCGAATTTCTATCCGCTGGGTAGAAGCCATCTGGAAATCCTCCACCGCCTGAACGTCCACTACTGCATCGAAGACTTCGAGACCCTTAACGTCGGGCAATACAGCTGCCCCGAATGCATGGCGTCGGACCGTGACCGGCTTTACGCGTTGTTTGCCATGAACATGCTCGACAACCCGCCGGGCAAACCGCTGCGCATTCTCGATATCGCACCGGCAGTGGTGCTCTCGAAGTTTCTGCGCAGCCTGCCCAACGCCCGATATCGCTCGGCCGACCTGTTCTCGCCGCTGGCTGATGACGTGGTCGACATCATGGACATGCACATGTATGCCGACGAGTCCTTCGATTTCATCGTGTGCTCGCACGTACTTGAGCACGTACCTGATGACCGCAAGGCCATGTCCGAGCTGTTTCGGGTACTGGCCAAAGGCGGCTCTGCCATCCTGATGGTGCCGATTCTGCTGACCGCCACCGAAACCGAAGAAGACCCGTACGAGGCCAGCGTCGATGAGCGCTGGGCGCGCTTCGGCCAGGACGATCATGTGCGGATGTACGCCAGACAAGACTTCCAGTCCCGTTTGACGCAGGCCGGTTTCGACGTGAAGGCCCTCGGCTCGCAGGCATTTGGTGAAGGCGTCTTCAAGCAGCACGGCATTACGGAGCAGTCGGTTTTGTATATAGGCCAAAAAAGCTGACGACAACTGCAGATCATGGACGCCGACTGCGTTGCCCGGTTGGTTTTTAAAACTTTTTCAAAAGTGGTATTGCGATGAGTTCTTCACGCCTGGTCAGTATTGTCATCCCCGCTTACAAACCGGCTTTCTTCGAAGCAGCGCTTGCCAGCGCGCTGCGCCAGAACCACGACGACATCGAGATCATCATCACCGACGACTGCCGTGACGATGGCATCAAGGCTATTGTCGAAAAGCTCAGCCCGAACAGCCGCTGGCCCATTCACTATTTCAAAAATGCAACGCCGCTGGGCGAACCTCACAACATCGCACACGCCATAGCGCGTGCGCAGGGTGAGTACATCAAGTTTCTCTACGACGATGACATCCTTCTCCCGGACTGCGTGCGCCTGATGTTCGATGTCATGCACGACAGCCCGGACATCAAAGTCGTGTCAGCGACCAGAAAGAGGATCGACGCCAACGGCGCTCTGCTGGCAGACAACCTCTACACGGCCTACCCATTCGGCAAAAACGTCGTTCTGAACGGTCCTGAGCTGGTGTCCTTTCTGGCCAGTCACCCGATCAACTTCGTCGGCGAGCCCAGTGCAGTCATGTGTCGTCGCGAAGACCTGCTGGTATTCGGGCAGGACATCATGTCTCTGCAACAGGTGCTGATCTGGGGGCTGGGTGATTTGGCCATGTACGTAAAGCTCTTGCGTCATGGCAACCTGGCGATGCTCGCCCGTCCCCTTTCCTATTTCCGGGTGTCGGATCAGCAGAGCAGCGAGGCATTCAGAAAAGACCCGACCCTGCCTCGCGAAGGTCACGCCAACTTCAGGCGCATTCCCACAGAGCTGGGCTGGGTAAGGCCTGACGAGTTCAATGGCAAGGTCAAGGTTGCTCCGCTGTCACAACGCGACAATATTCAGGAAATGGACCTGCTGGCCTACTTCGACAGAAGGCCCGAAGCCACTGTTCGGAATACCCGTGTCGCCGGCTGGCTGGCTCAGCGTCGACCTACGCCAGCCCAGCATGTGTTGCTTGAAGAGTACCTGCAACAACACAACGGCGGCCCTGCGGTTGCGATTGTCGTGTCGGACTTCAATCAGCAGCCCGAGAGCGTGCTGAGCACGCTGCAAAGCCTGGCGTCCGATGCGCCGCTGCTCGACAAGCTCAAGGTGTTTGTCCTTGCCGACTACGACCGGGAACAGCAGACGCCGCTGCAAGCGCAACTGCCCTGGCGGAATGCCAGCATGGAAAACCGCGCGACGGTCATTAACGCGTTGATGCAGGAAAACGACCAAGCGTGGTGGATCCTGGTTGACGCCGGCACGACGTTCACCTCGAGCGGCCTGCTGTGCGCTGTCATGAAAATGATCGAAACACCCGAAGCCTGTGCAGTGTTCGGCGACGAAGTGACCCTGCATGCGCAGGCAGGTGCTCATCTGGCCTTTCGCCCGGACTTCAGCCTGGATTACCTGCTGACCTGCCCGGCGGCAACCAGCCGCAATTGGCTGTTCAATCGTGAAAAAGCTCTGGAAGTGGGCGGCTTCGACCCAGCCCACGCGCAGGCCATTGAACTCGACCTGATCCTGCGCATGATTGAGGGTTCGGGCTATACCGAATTTGCGCACTCTTGCGAGCCGATGATCATCTCGCCCTTATGGCAGGCGCAGGAGAACTACGATCAGGCGCGCACCGTGCAACGGCATCTGCACGTGCGTGGCTACCCAGGCAGTAAGGTACATGCGCTGGAATCGGGGCTTTACCGGATCGATTACGGCCATGCCGATCAGCCTCTGGTCTCCATTCTCGTCACCTCGCAGGATCAGCTCGAAACGCTGCTGCCCTGCGTAGAGAGCATTCTGGAAAACACGACGTATCCGCACTATGAAATTCTGATCTGCGACAACAACAGCCAGTCGGCACAGACCACGCAATGGCTGGCGACCATCGACTCGATGCAGTCGGAGCGGATTCGCATCGTTCGCCACGAACAGGCACTGAGCCCGTCGGCGCTGCTCAACTCTGCAGCCGAACACGCGCTGGGCGACTATCTTGTGATGCTCGACAGCCACGCCCTGATCATCCAGCAGGACTGGCTCAACCACCTGCTCAACCACGCACTGCGCCCTGAAGTGGGTGTTGTCGGCGCGAAACTCATTTCGACGGATGGTAATGTCGTGCAGGCCGGCATCATCATGGGCCTCAATGGCACCGCGGCCACCGTCACTGCCAGCGACATCGCAGGATCTGCGAGCGATGCGCAACGTCTGGAAACAGATCAGAACTACAGCGCTGTCAGCGGCTCCTGCCTGATGATTCGCAAGTCCGTGCATGAAGAGGTGCAAGGCCTGGACGAACACTTGTTCCCCCTGCACTTCAATGATGTGGACCTGTGCCTGAAGGCGCGCAGCACCGGGCATCTGGTCGTCTGGACACCGCACGCCATCGTCGCGCTGCGCCCGGACGACGCACAGAGCGACGTTGAAGCACTGGACTTCGCGACGCGCGCGCTCTACCACCGCTGGCTGCACTACATGGCCTGGGACCCTGCGTACAACAAGAATCTGACGCTGACTGACAGTTTCGTTGCCCAGAGCAACCCGCAACTGAGCTGGCGGCCATTGACCCACCGTCCACTGCCGGTGGTCCTTGCTCTGCCCTGCAATCATGCGGCTGCCGGCAATCGCATCAGCACCGCGCTGCAAAGCCTGGGCGCCGAGCGCGAGACAGACGGCATCATCAGCCATGCGCCGCTTCCATTCGTGGAAATTGCCAGACTCAGCCCGGATACGGTGGTTATCCAGGGGCCAGTAAACGAAAGCCTGATTGCCAGCATCAACGCGATCAAGGACCACACCAATGCCTGGGTGGCCTACGACCTGCCGCACTACCCGGCGTACGCTGAAATCGACAAGAGCGCTGTGCCACTCGCAACAGTGCAGGCCTCCCTGCGCCACGGGCTGGCGCGGGCAGATCTGATCACCGTCCCCACAACAGCGCTGGCGGAGCTGCTGGAGGGCTCACACCCCAACGTTCAGGTGATTGAAACCCGACTTGCGCCTGAGCCATGGCGCAATCTGCAAAGCCAGCGCCAGACTCGCCCCAGACCTCGTGTAGGTTGGGTAGGCACGGCGGCAGAAACGGGCGACCTGCTGATTCTGTCAGAAGTCATCAAGGCGCTGGCAGACCGTGTGGAGTGGGTCATCATGGGACCCTGCACGCGCTGGCTACGCCCTTATATTCATGAACTGCGTTCGCCCGTGGAGGGCACTTTGTTCCCCGGGACGCTGGCCAGTCTGAACCTGGATCTGGTGTTGGCGCCTGCAGAATCCAACCTGATCAATACGAGCAAAAGCCCGGTGGCCCTGCTGGAGTTCGGTGCCTGCGGTTTTCCAGTCATTTGCAGTGATGTGCTCAGCGTGCCTGAAGACCTGCCCGTCACTCGGGTGGAAAACGAGACGAATGCCTGGGTCAGTGCCATCGAGCGACACATTGATCAGTTGGATGAGTGCGCACGCAAGGGCGACGCCTTGAGACAGGCTGTCATTGATAACTGGATGCTTGAGGCCGATCACTTGCAAGCCTGGCGCGACGCCTGGCTGAAGGGCTGATCAGAAAGGATTAAAACCAACAACAAGCTCTGCGTCCGGGCGGTGACGCAGAGCGATGATGTTTACCAGCGTATGACGCACGCCCCCCACGAATAGCCCACCCCGAACCCGACCGCAGCAACCCGGTCGCCCGGTTTCAGCGTACCGCGGTTCAAGGATTCCTTCAGCGCAATGGGAATGGTGCACGACACCGTATTGCCACAGTGCTGGAAGGCAGAAACGAACTTCTCGACCGGCAACTTCAAACGCCGACGCAGGGCATCCAGCATGAAGTGGTTGGCCTGATGAAACACGAACAGATCGACATCGGCCACACCCAGTTCGTCATCGAACAACGACGCGAACAACTGCGGTACGCGGGTCATGGAAAACTCGAAAATCGCCGGGCCATTCATGTACAGGTGTGCATCGGTACGCACACTGCCACCGTCATCCTGATACTCGGCAGGCTGAAGGTTTTCCGCCGAGGGCCTTCGCGCACCGCCAATCGGGACCATCAGGTTTTCCGCCCCGGAGCCGTCACTGCCATAACGAAAACGTTCCAGGAAAGGCCCGCCCTCAGTCGCGCTGAGCAGGGTCACAGCCGCGGCGTCACCGAACAGGGTACGAACACTTTTGTCCTGCGGATGAATGTAGCGACTGTAGGTTTCCGCCGTCACCAGCAATACGTTCCGGCATTGCCCTGACTCGATCAACCCTTTGGCGATGCCAAGCCCGTAAATGTAGCCTGAACAGCCCTGATTGAAATCGAAGGCGGCGCAGTGGGTGGGAAGTTGCAAGCGGTGCTGCAGAATGCAGGCGGTGGCGGGCAATACATAATCCGGGCTTTGCGTGCAGTAAATCAATGCGTCTACTTCGCTGCGCTGAATATCTCCGTTGAGAAACAACTTCTCGCAGGCGCGGTACGCAAGGTCGGACGCAGTTTCATCCTTGTCGATGATGCGCCGCTCGCCAATACCGGTCTTCGAGAAGATTTTCTCGACATCCCATTCGGGAAATTCGCGCGCCAGTGTTTCATTGTCCAGCGAATGAGCAGGCAGTTCATATTCTATGTTCACGATCCTGGCATGAGCGCCCATGAGCGTTACCCCGATATGCGTGTGGCAGGTACACCGAATACTGTAGTGCCAGCGGCGACATTGCGTATTGCAACGCTACCCGCTCCGACCACAGCCTGTTTGCCGATCCTTACCTTTGGCAGGACGCTGGCATGCGTCCCCATGAAAACACCCTCCTCCAGCACGACACCGCCAGTGATATCGCAATGCCCGCTCAAGGTGGAGAAGTCGCCGATGTCTGCGTCATGCCCCACCAGACAGCCAATATTGAGGGTTACAAATGCGCCGATGCGAAGATCGACCGTGAGCACCGTTGAAGGACAGATCACCGCACCCTGGCCAATGGAAACATTTTCGCCAATGATGACCGAGGGGTGAATGAGGGTGAAAAATTGCGCGCCCCTGGCAAGGAGTTTTTCCACGACCAGGCGCTTGCCGCTCGGGTCGCCAATCGCGCAGACCAGATACTCTTCGGGCTTTGGCTGGTAGCCGTCCACCGTCGAAACGACAGGCGGATAATGGTCGAAGCGCTCGGTTGAGCCCGGGCCGTCATTGATGAATCCGGCGATGAGCCATCCCGGATTGTTCTCCACCCAATCCGTCAGCCAAGCGTGCACTTCACGGCCGAAAGCGCCGGCACCTACGATGAGCAATCTATTGGCATTCATTGCGCCAGGTATCCTCCATCCACAACCATCGCTGTTCCGGTCACCCAGCGAGCCGCCGGAGACAACAGGTAATTGACCGCATAGGCTATGTCCAGCGGCTCACCAAACCCCAGCGGGTGCTTCTGCTCAACCACAGCCATGGAATCGATACCGACCAGATCTTCAAGCTTGCGGGTCATTTCGGTTCGCACTATGCCCGGCGCAATGGCATTGACCCTTATTCCGTCTCTGGCCAGTTCAAGTGCCGCAGCGCGGACCATCGATTCCACTGCGCCTTTACTGGCGCAGTAGGCCATCAGAGAAGGCTGGGCGGCCTGAGCCATCACCGATGAAAGCAGAACGATACTGGCCCCTTGAACGAAGACCCCTTTCTGCCTGAATGACTTTATCAGCGAAAAGCCAGAGGTCACGTTGGTGGCAAATACCGTTTCCCATTGCTCGATTGCCAAGGCTCGAATCGGTAGCGGCATCTGTACACCGGCAGCATGCACCAGCCCGTCGAAAGGCCCGTAGGTGCTGGCCAGGGTTTTCATCCAGGCCGGGACTGCATGCCCGTCAAGCAAGTCAAAAGGCTCGACCCCGTGACTCTCACCGTGAAGCTGGCGCCTTGTTGCTTCAAGCCGTTCGGTGTTCCTGGCAACCAGTACCACCCGGGCGCCCTGCTGGCTCAGCCATATCGCAACCTGGCTGCCGATGCCGGAAGAGGCACCTGTGACCATGATCAATTTGCCGCTTAATGAAAACGGATTACTCACCACCCAACGTTCCTCTTCAGGGCTGACCGGCACCGCCTGGAAAACCCCTGATCGCTTATGACTCTGTAACGAGACCGATGACGTCATCCACACTCTTGCAAGCGTTGAGACGGTTGGCCGACAGGTTCTTATCCAGCCGTTCATTCGCAAGCGACATGAAGGTCAGGACCGCAATGGAGTCCCAATCCAGACTTTGTCCTTTGCTCAAGGTGCCTTCGCCTGCTTCCATCGCTTCTTCGATCAGCTTAAGTACTGTGTCTTCCATCTCGATGCTCCCGGACAGCCTGCTATTGGATTAAAACGCTGCGCGGACCAAAGCCAGCGCCTGACAGGACGTTAGCAATAATCGAACCAAGCCATTGAGCACACGGGGAAGCCCCTGTTGCCGGGCTGGACAGGGGCAAAAGGCAGGCATTGAGGACACGAAAGTCAAAAACATGACAGGCTTATCGACAACGGGATAACGCAAGTGCGCGGCACCGCGTCAATATAATGCTGGTGCGCGGCTGTCTCATATTTCGCAGCAATTGCAGTTCGGGTTTCAGGGCAGATAAATGCTGAACATCGCCCCGCCCAGCACGCCGCCGTTGGCGATTTCGATTCGCCCGCGCATGCCGTTGCGCACATGCAGCCGGGCAATGTGCGCAGCAAAGTACAAGCCCAGGCCGGTACTGCCACTGCCCTGATTGATGCCCTGCACGTATTCGGTTTGACGCTCGATCAGATACGCCGGGTAACCGGGACCGTCGTCATTGAGGGTGATCTTCAACTGACCGCCTTCTTCACCGATGCTGATCACGATCTGCTCGCGGGCAAAGCCGATGGCATTGACGATGATATTGCCGACCACCGAGCCCACCAGTTCACGGTCAAAAAAACCCAAGGGGCTCATGTCATCGATTTCATAGCGCGCGGCGATACCGCGGCTGGCCAGCACGTCCTGATGGTGCGCCAGCTGCGCTTCAATGAAGTCGTCCAGTTCATGGTAATCCGGACGCAACGGCAACTGGTTGACACCGAGTTTGTAAAGGCCAAGCAACTGCACGAGCATGCCGTTGAGGTTGGCGAACTCATAGTCGATGACGCCCTGTTCCGGCATGTCACGCTGATGACCGGAAAGCTTCGCCAGCCACTCGCTGTGCGCCTGTGTCAGGGTCGCCAGCGAGTTTTTCATGTCATGTACGGTGGAGGCGATCACCATGGAAAAGTCGAGGCCCTGCTCTGTCTCTTCACTCATGCGCCAAACGCCCTCTCCCTGAGTTTCTGGTAACGCTCATAACGCGGATCACTTTCCGGAATCTTGCCCAGCACGGTCAGGCTGGCACGGCACTCGTCAATGCCGGCCTGCCCGAGGCTCTGCCCCGGATGAAGCAGCGACTGCACCATGTTCAGCACAATACTGATGTTCTTCGGCTGCAAGCCCAGTGCGCTGCGGAAAAACGCCTGTGCCTCGGTGAGGTTGCCGGCCTTGTAACTGCGCACGCCTTGCAGGTTGAAATCGATTGCAGCCTTGCTGGCGCCCAGAATCGCGGGATCGTCGGTCATGCTGGCGACGCTTTTCATCACCGCTGGATCATCGCCATAGGCTTCAGCACAGCTCTTCAGAACACTGGCGCCCGCTTCTTCCTGCCCCAGCTTCTTGAGCTGCGCAGCCACCATCAGGGCGGCATCGGCACTGAGCACCTGCTCCATGCCATCGAGCCTGGCCATCGCCTGTTCGGTGAGCTTGGCTGCGGTTTCCGGGTCCGAGTGCTGCAGGCTGGCAGCCTTCATCAGGCGGGTGCGCACTTGCAGACCTTCGTCGTCGGTGTGTTCCTTGGCAACGTCGACAAGGGCGTTGTTGATCTCGACACGCGTGCGCGCATCCAGCCCCTGCTCGCCGCCCTTGCTGATCAGAGCATGTGCCAGACCCAGGTTGGTTTCCGGGTCCTTGAAGCGCGAATGCTGGCCTTGGGAAACCGCCTGGCGATAAGCTTTGGAGGCACTTTCAAAATCCTCGTTGCCCAGCGCCAGCTTGCCCAGCAGCTTCTGTCGACGGACTGCCAGAGGCGACAGGCGCACAGCGCTTTCCAGAACCGTCTGCGCCCGCTTGGCATCGCCAAGCGCCACCAGCACATCAGCCAGGCCGTCGAACAGCGCCGGCATGGCCGGAAACGCCTTGATTGCCTGTTCATAGACGGCCTGCGCTTCGGCAGTCTTGCCGCGTTTCAGCAGCAGACTGCCCAACGCGCCGTAGGCCCACTGCGTGGCACGATCAGCCAGAATGGTCTTGAGAAAAGCTTCCAGTGGCTCGTTCTGCTTCAAATCACGCAAGGCATCCGCCTTGTAGCGCAAGCACAACGGCGCATAACGCGGGTCCTGCTCGATCAGCTTGTTGCACGCGGCCAGTACCTCGGCCGGTTTGCGCCGGTCGAGGGCCTGCAGAATCGGCTTGAGCAAGGTCTTGCGCTGCACCAGCTTTTCCAGGCGCTGGGCCAGCCCGGCACGGTTGAACGGCTTGGTCAGGTAACCGTCCGGCTCCCACTCAAGCGCACTCATGACCATCGCCTGACTGTTTTCGGCAGTGACCATGATGAATACGCTTTCGTAACTCAGCAGCCGCTCGACCATCAAGTCTTCCAGCACCTGCTGGCCATTCTTGCGGCCATCACCCAGATTGAAGTCATGCAATACGAAGTCATAACGCTTTTGCGAGCACATGCGCAGCGCCTGCTCGCCGGTGTCGGCGGTATCCACTTCCTTGACGCCCAGTTCACGCAGCATCGACCGCACTGAACTGCGAAAGTCAGAGAAGTCATCAACGATAAGAAAGCTTTTTTGGTTGTACGCCAGCATCCGGATTCCTGCACAGGAGAGGGTGAAAATATGAGACCCACGGCCTGAAAACCACTCAGACCCGACTCGGCAGCCCATTTTTCAGGACGCACATAATAACTGATGGCAACATGCCATAACACAGTTCGCCGTTACCACCGTCCCCGCAACAAGCCACGTGGTTCAGGGCAACACTCAGTTTTTCGACCACACGGGCAGAAACTGTAGAACGAACATCAACTTCGCGCATTGTCCGGGCGGCAGGCATGCAGACATTTTGCGAGCTGGATCGTAATTGCAGGAGCAGGAAGGGAGTTTTAGCGGAGGTTCATCACCTTTCGTTCATGCCAGCGCGCAGCGCCGGCATGAACAGGTGTTTCGGGCAGGTTTACACCCAGCCATCGTTCTTCTTGCGACCCTTGGTCAACGCCGGAAGGATCAGGCCCACCAGCAGGCCTGCACCGGCAATGCTGCCGCCATAGACCATGTAGCGCATCATCACCTGCTTGTTCTCGTCGCCGAGCCGCGCCTGAGTGGCACGCAATTCGGCCTGAGAATCAGCCAGTTGATCGTTAAGGGTCTTGGTGCGGGCTTCCAGTTCATCGACCAGTTTCTTGCGCGCATCAAGAGTCTCTTGCATGCCTTGCACACGGGTCTTCCAGGTATTGTCGATGCCTGCCAGTTGATCGGTCAGTTCGGTGACCTGCTGGGTCAGTTGCGGCACACGCTCGGCCTGACCAGGCACCTCCTGCAGGTCAGTGCTGGGGATCCACACCGTGGAACCGCCTTCGCCGCGCACCTGGCTGAACTTGCCCGAAGAGCTGAGCAGCTCGACCTTCTGCCCGGATTTCAGCGTCCCCACAATCCGATGATCATCGGTTGGTCCGCTGCGTACGTAGGTGGTGAGGCTGTCGCTGACCCAGCGATCGCTGCCTGCGGCCTGCGCGTTGCCAGGAACGACAACGGTCAATGCAGCGCCAAACAGGCCTGCGCCGAGCAAGCGACGCGAAACAGCGAACAGGCCAGGGGCTCGGGAAAGAAGTGCGGAGAAATGACGAGACATGGCGATAATTATCTTTATCTGAAATGAAAATAAAGCCTCGTTTAACGGGCCGGCTAAGGATGGGAGCGGCAGGCGATCAAAGGTTTTGCAACTCCTGCCCGGACGGAATGTCTGCCTATCAGGCGCGCTTAAAAAGCACCTGATGATCCCTTTCGTGCAGGCCGTCCAGAAAGTCCATCAGCTAACAGACTCCGTTAACGGGGTCAGGTTCACTATTGCCCGTTGTACGCGTCAAAATTCAGCCGCACGGTCATGCCGGGCAAGTGCCTGCTTTCAAAAGAATTCGCTTGCCGATTCAATCCTGCGATGGCGCACAAAGGCTCAAACAGGGGACGTCTGCGGTCCGGCGTTTGCTTTCCCGGCCAAGTGCTGTAGAAAAGGCTCCACAGGGGTGAATGTTCTCAATGTTCACCATCCTGATGCTCGACTGCATCGCTCTAATGGAAAATAGAATGATCCCAAGACAAGTGATTAACGCCACCGTAAGCCCGAAAGGCAGCCTTGAAACCCTGTCCCAGCGTGAAGTGCAACAACTCAGCGCGGCCGGTTCAGGCAGCACCTACACCCTGTTTCGCCAGTGCGCCCTGGCCATTCTCAATACTGGCGCCCACGTCGATAACGCCAAGACCATTCTTGAGGCGTACGAAAGCTTTGAAGTACGAATTCATCAGCAGGATCGCGGTGTGCGCCTGGAGCTGCTCAACGCTCCGGCCGATGCGTTTGTCGATGGTGAAATGATCGCCAGCACCCGCGAGATGCTGTTCAGCGCCCTGCGTGACATCGTTTACACCGAAAGCGAACTGGACAGCCAGCGCATCGACCTGAGCAATTCTCAGGGCATCACCGATTACGTGTTCCACCTGCTGCGCAATGCCCGCACGCTGCGCGCTGGCGTAGAGCCGAAGATGGTGGTGTGCTGGGGTGGTCACTCGATCAACACTGAAGAATACAAATACACCAAGAAAGTCGGCCATGAACTGGGCCTGCGCAGCCTGGATATCTGCACCGGCTGCGGCCCTGGCGTAATGAAAGGCCCGATGAAGGGCGCGACTATTGCCCACGCCAAGCAACGCATTGTCGGCGGGCGCTATCTGGGCCTGACCGAGCCGGGCATCATTGCGGCCGAAGCACCCAACCCGATCGTCAACGAGCTGGTGATCCTGCCGGACATCGAAAAACGTCTCGAAGCCTTCGTGCGCGTTGGCCACGGCATCATCATCTTCCCCGGTGGCGCCGGCACGGCTGAAGAGTTCCTCTATCTGCTTGGCATTCTGATGCACCCGGACAACAAGGACGTACCGTTCCCGGTAATCCTGACCGGTCCGAAAAATACCGAGCCGTACCTGCAACAGTTGCACGCGTTCGTCGGTGCCACGCTGGGTGAAGAAGCGCAGCGTCATTACCAGATCATCATCGACAACCCGGCAGACGTCGCCCGGCAGATGACTCAGGGCCTGAAAGAAGTGAAGCAGTTCCGCCGGGAGCGGAATGACGCGTTTCACTTCAACTGGCTGCTGAAGATCGAGGAAAGCTTCCAGCACCCTTTCGATCCGACTCACGAGAACATGTCGAAACTGCAACTGAACCACGACGTGCCCACTCACGAGCTGGCCGCCAACCTGCGCCGGGCGTTTTCCGGGATTGTGGCGGGCAACGTCAAGGACAAGGGCATTCGCCTGATCGAGGAGCACGGTCCTTATCAGATTCAAGGCGATCCTTCGATCATGGGGCCGCTGGACAAGCTGCTGCAGGCGTTTGTCGATCAGCACCGGATGAAGTTGCCCGGTGGCGCGGCCTACGTGCCGTGTTATCAGGTCGTGGCCTGATCCCACGGCAATAACCGGCAGGCAAACGTGGCGCCCTTGAGCGCCCCGTTTCTATTTCTGCTGACGAAACGCTTTGGGCGACTGCCCGGTGGCGCGTTTGAAGAAGCGCGAAAAATAAGCGGGTTCGGAAAACCCGAGGCTGTCGGACACCTGATTGATGGTCATGGTGGTATAGATCAGGTTGCGCCTGGCCTCCAGCAACAGCCGCTGGCTGATGATCTGCAAGGCCGACTGGTTGCACAGGCGCCGACACAGCGAATTCAAATGCGCGGCGCTGATGCCCATGGCCTGCGCATGCTGGTGAATGGACCAGTGCTCGCGAAAACTCGCCTCCAACTGATGCATGAACACCTGCAAATGCTCACGGCCGCGGTCCATGGCGTGAATTTCTTCGCCAGCATGCTCGCTGCTGCGCCGACTGAGCCAGACCACCAGCACGTTGATCAATGAATGCAGCATCAGATCGCGGCCAGCTCTGGGCTGCCGGTACTCACGGGCGATGGCGCTGAACAGCGTATCAACGTAATGGCTGTCCGCCCCTAGCTCGTAACACCGTGTCGTGCGCATTGCCGAGCTGTTGAGTGCCGTCTCAAGCTGCTCCACCAAGGGTTTGGCCAGACTGAGAATGTGCCCCTGAATATCTTCGGCAAACCTGAAGGTGTGCACGCTTAACGCCGGAACCACCTGCAGCGAAGGTGTCTCGACCTCGGTGACCACATCCTCGACCTTGAGCATCGCCCTGCCGGACTGCACATACAGCAACTGCACCAGATCTCCATGGCGATGCGGCTTGATCTCCCATTCGTGCATCTTGCTGCGCTCGGGGATCGACTCGCAATGGATCAGGTCCGGGGTCGGCCAGGCAGCGGTTTCCCCGTAAAGCTTGAACACTGGTATCGTTGCAGTGGCAGGTCTGGCCATGTGTTCTTCTCCCGTCCGGACCCTCGAAAAGTCCAGATAATGCGTCGAATATTGCCTTCTTATCTCGATGGCATCCATTAAAAATGCAGGAGACAAAAACAATCATATCCCGCTGATGACACTTGGCAGGGATCAAAAACAGGACCATCGCCATGAAAACCCAGGTTGCAATTATCGGTTCAGGCCCTTCAGGGCTGCTGCTGGGCCAACTGCTGCAGCGTGCCGGCATCGACAACGTGATTGTCGAGCGCAAGGACCCCGATTACATCCTCTCGCGCATCCGCGCCGGCGTGCTTGAGCAAGGCATGACCGACCTGTTGCGTGAAGCAGGCGTCAGCGAACGAATGGACACCGAGGGCTTGATTCATGACGGTTTCGAGCTGGCCTTCGACGGGCGCTGCGAGCGTATCGACCTGAAAACACTGACCGGTGGCAGAACCGTGATGGTCTACGGCCAGACTGAAGTCACCCGCGACTTGATGGCCGCGCGCGCAGCAGCAGGTGCGATGACTGTCTATGACGCGTCTGACGTGAACATCCACGATCCAAAAACCGACAGTCCCTATGTCACGTTCGTGAAAGACGGCGAAACCGTGCGCCTGGACTGCGACTACATTGCCGGCTGCGACGGTTTCCATGGTGTATCGCGGCAATCGATTCCTTCTGAAACGCTGAAAATCTTCGAGCGCGTTTACCCGTTTGGCTGGCTGGGCGTACTGGCCGACACGCCGCCGGTCAACGAAGAGCTGGTCTACGCCAATCACCCGCGCGGCTTTGCACTGTGCAGCATGCGCTCGGCCATCCGTACCCGCTATTACGTGCAGGTCAGTGCCGAAGAGAAGGTCGAAGACTGGTCGGATGATCGCTTCTGGACCGAACTCAAAGCCCGTCTGCCCGAGCATCTGGCAGACCGCTTGGTGACCGGCCCGTCCATCGAGAAAAGCATCGCGCCGCTGCGCAGCTTCGTGGTGGAGCCCATGCAGTATGGCCGTCTGTTCCTGCTCGGCGATGCTGCGCACATTGTCCCGCCTACCGGCGCCAAGGGACTGAACCTGGCGGCCAGCGATGTCAGCACGCTGTACCGGATTTTGCTCAAGGTCTACCGCGAGGGCCGTACTGACCTGCTGGAAAAGTATTCACAGATCTGCCTGCGCCGCGTGTGGAAGGCCGAGCGTTTTTCCTGGTGGATGACCTCGGTGCTGCACAACTTCCCCGACACCGATGCGTTCAGCCAGCGCATCCAGCAAACCGAACTGGACTACTACGTCGGCTCGCAAGCCGGGCGCAGAACCATTGCAGAAAATTATGTGGGTTTGCCGTATGAGGCGATTGAGTAGCGTATTTCACCTATTGCGTATGAGGACACAGAGCGTCCTGAAAAGCATGCCGACGCCGAGCGTCGCACGATAGCGGTAGTGAGCTCTGCGTCCGGTCTTGAGCAGCGTCGCCAAGAGGATGCGCAGCCATGCAATGCACGCCAGCACAGAGCCCTGCGTTGTGCAATCACACAACGCACGCCCTCCACAGCCGTGCAAAACCCCAAAGCGTTTTCATGGACGCCACCCTATGATCGGCAGTGCACCTGACAGCTCCATAGCTGCATAAAAACAACAAGCACAGAGGAACACACGCCATGACCGCTACCTCGACCCACGAGGCAGGCGACGCTGACGGCAATCATGTCTACCGTCGTATCACCCTGCGCCTTATCCCGTTTATCTTCATCTGCTACCTGTTCAATTACCTGGACCGCGTGAATGTCGGCTTCGCCAAGCTGCAGATGCTCGACGCCCTGAGTTTCAGCGAGACTGTCTATGGCCTCGGTGCCGGTATCTTCTTCATTGGCTACGCCTCGATCAACAACAACGCGACCCGGCGCAGGCGGCCACATTGAGCAACGCGCTGGCGCAGTGGCTGGCCCCCGCCCTGACCCATGCCGGTTCAGTGGTAGCCACCGGTGGCGAAACCGCCAGAGCCATTCTGATTGCAGCGGATATCAAACGCTTGACGCTGTTTGGCGAACTGGCCACCGGCGTGGTTCTGGCCGAGGCCCGACTGGGCAAGCACACGTTCAATGTCGTGACCAAAGCCGGGGGGTTCGGCAACCCCGACACCTTGCTCACCACCTGGCACATGCTCCACGCACCGGCTGCGACCGGCACCCCTTTCAACGAGGAAGCTTCCTATGTCTGAGCGTCTGTCTGAACGTCCCGTCATTGGTATCACCATGGGCGACGCCGCCGGGGTGGGACCGGAAATCATCATGAAAATGCTCACCCACGCCTCGGTGTACGCCACCTGCCGTCCGCTGGTGATCGGCGATGCCCAACGCCTGGAAGATGCCAACCGCATCGTCGGCAGCCAGTTGCGCGTCAAAAGCATCGCCAGCCCCGCAGAAGCCCGTTTCATCCAGGGCACCGTGGACTGCATCGATCTGGGCCTGATACCCGCTGACCTGCCCTACGGCAAACTGTCAGCGGTGGCCGGCAATGCAGCCTTCCGCTACATCGAGCGCACCGTGCAACTGACTCAGGCCGGAGAGCTGGACGCCATATGCACCGCCCCGCTGAACAAGGAAGCGCTGCACGCAGGCGGGCATATCTTCCCCGGCCACACCGAAATGCTCGCGCACCTGCTGGGCATCGAAGAAGTCTCGATGATGTTGATGACCCCGACCTTGCGCGTGATTCACGTCACGACGCACATCGGCATCATCGACGCCATTGCGCGGATCGAGCCGGGGCTGGTCAAGCGCACCATTGAGCGCGCCCGGGAAACCCTGATCCGCGCCGGTATCGAAAATCCGTTGATCGCGGTGTGCGGCATCAACCCGCATGCCGGGGAAAACGGCCTGTTCGGTTATGGCGAGGAAGCCACAAAGATTCAGCCCGCAATTGATGAACTGCACGCCCGCGGCTGGCGCGTGGAAGGCCCGCTGCCCGCCGACACGCTGTTTCTCCGCGCCGGACGCGGCGACTTCGATGCGGTGGTTGCGATGTACCACGACCAGGGCCACGGCCCGGTCAAGGTCATGGGCCTGGAAGCTGGCGTCAACGTAACCATCGGCCTGCCGGTCATTCGTACCTCGGTGGACCATGGAACCGCCTTCGACATTGCCGGCAAAGGCATTGCCGACGAACGCAGCCTTATCGAAGCCATGCGTCAGGCCGTGGAACTGGCAACCCGTAAACGCGACACCCGCAATTCCATCGCCGTTTGAGGCCACTGCACTGACAGCAGCGGCCTAACCGAGCGGCACCCATAACGCGCCAGAACAACAACAATGGAGCGAGACTGATGGATACCTTCAACGCGCAAGACACCTCGATCATCATCGGCATGGTGGTCGTCTATATCGTCATAACCACCTGGATGAGCATGCGCCTGCGCAGCAAGACCAGCGAGCAATACATGGTCGCCTCGCGCACCATGCCCGCCTTCGTCGTCGGCGTGCTGATGATGTCCGAGTTCATCGGTGCAAAGTCGACGGTCGGTACGGCACAGGCCGCATTCGAGAGTGGTTTCGCCGCCTCCTGGTCGGTGATTGCCGCGGCTATCGGCTTTCCGCTGTTCGGCCTGTTGATGGCACGCAAACTGTACAGCTCCGTTGAGTTCACCATTTCCGGCTTCATCGCCAAAAAATATGGCACCTCCACCAAGCTCGCGGTCTCGATCATCATGATCTACGCGCTATTGCTGGTGAACGTCGGCAACTACGTCAGCGGCGCGGCAGCCATTGCCACGGTATTGAAAATAAACCTGACCACCGCGGCGTTCATTACGGCGATCATCAGCACGCTGTACTACGTGTTCGGCGGCCTGAAAAGCGTGGCCTACATGAGCATCCTGCACACCGGGGTGAAATACATCGGTGTGTTGATCGTGCTGGGTGTGGCGCTGAAAATGACCGGCGGCTTCAGCCCCGTGGTGCAGAACATGCCCGAGCATTACTTCACGTGGGACGGGGCCATCGGCGGCTCGAAAATCATGGCCTGGATCATCGGCACGGTCGGCGCGATCTTCTCCACGCAGTTCATCATTCAGGCCATCTCCTCGACCCAGAATCAGAACGCGGCACGCCGCTCGACCTTCTACGCCTCGCTGCTGTGCATCCCGATTGCCTTGGCGCAGGGCTTCATCGGTGTCGCCTCCAAATACCTGCACCCGGAAATGAGCAGCCTGTACGCCCTGCCGATCTTCCTGCAATCGATGAGCCCGGTATTGGCAGGCGTGGTGACCATCTCGCTGGTTGCCTCGATTTTCGTCAGCGTCAGCACCGTGGCGCTGGCCATCGCCTCGCTGGTGGTCCGTGACTTCTACGTGCCGTGGCGCAAGCCGTCGGTGGATCAGGAGTTCAAAACCACCCGCCTGATTGCACTGGTGATCGGTTTTGTGCCGCTGTTCTTCGTATTCTTCGTGCCCGAGATCCTTAACCTGTCGTTCTTTACCCGTGCCCTGCGCCTGTCGATTGCCGTGGTCGCCATGATCGCGATCTACCTGCCGTTCTTCGGTTCGGGCCGAGGCGCTACCCTGGGGTTGATCGCTTCAGCCATCACCACCAGCGTCTGGTATCTGCTGGACAACCCCTACGGCATCGACAACATGTATATCGCGCTGGTGACACTGGCTATCGTCATTGCCATCGAGCGCCTGCTACCGCAGTCCGCGTCGTCCAAACCTGCTCAAACCGAGGTTCCCCATGCCAACCGCTGATACCCGCCAGGACGCGTTCCTGCCAACGCCTTACGCGCAGAACCATGCCGCGAACCTGCACGAGCTGGCCGACGGCACCCTGCTGTGCACCTGGTTCGCCGGTACTCAGGAGGGCATGGCCGACATCTTCGTGCTGCTTTCGCGCCGCGACCCGGCCACCGGCGTCTGGAGCGAGCCGCAGAAAATGTCCGAAGATTCGTCCCGCTCGGAACAGAACCCGATTCTGTTCCAGGCACCCGGTGGCCCGTTGTGGCTGATCTGGACAGCACAGATTTCCGGCAATCAGGAAACCGCCATCATCCGCCGTCGTCTGTCACTGGATAACGGCCAAAGCTGGGGGCCGATTGATACCCTGTTCGACAAGCCCGGCACTTTTGTGCGCCAGCCGCCAGTGGTGCTGGATAACGGCGACTGGTTGCTACCGGTCTGGTACTGCATCACCGGGCCCGGCGAAAAGTGGGTCGGCAACCATGATGTCAGCGCGGTGATGATCTCCACCGATCAAGGCCACAGCTGGACGCGCCACGATGTGCCGGACAGCACTGGCAGCGTGCACATGAATGTTCATCAATTGCCGGATGGCAGCCTGCTCGGCCTGTTCCGCAGCCGCTGGGCGGACTTCATCTACAGCAGCCGCTCAACCGACCGTGGCCGCTCCTGGAGCGCCCCGACGCCGACCGAACTGCCCAATAACAATTCGTCGATCCAGTTCGTGAAGCTGGCGACCGACGAACTGGCCCTGGTCTACAACCCGGTCAGTGCCGAGGGCCACGCCCAGCGCCGGGCCTCGCTGTACGACGAAATCGAGGATGAGGGCGACGACCGCGTCACACCGGGCGCACGTCAGGACGGCAAGGCAGCGGTGTGGGGCATCCCCCGCGCACCGATGAGCCTGGCGATCTCCCGCGACGGCGGGCACAGCTGGCCAACCCGGCTGGATCTGGAGCTGGGTGACGGCTTCTGCCTGACCAACAACTCGCAGGAAAAGCTCAATCGCGAGTTCTCCTACCCCAGCATCATTCAGGCCGCCGATGGCAGCCTGCACGTTGCGTTCACCTACTTCCGGCAGAAGATCAAGCATGTTCACCTGCCGCTGAACGCGATCCGCTGACCCACCCGCGTCGATTGGCCTGTTGCCAATCGACACCTTTGCGGAACCCATGTCATGCCCGAACCGATTCAGTCCGTACTCGTCACCGGTGCCAGCTCCGGCATCGGCAAAGCCATTGTCACGCGCCTGCTGGAACAGGGCCTGCAGGTCACCTGTCTGAGCCGGCGTGCGCCGGACCTGCAACACCCGAACTTCACCTGGCGCGAGTGCGACCTCAATGACTTCGCCGCGCTGGACAAGGCGCTGCAACAGACGCCGCACATCGATGCGCTGATCCATGCGGCAGGCTTCATGCGCACCGCGCCGCTGGGCGAGCTGAACGACGCCGATGGCCAGGCCATGTGGCATCTGCATGTCGCCGCTGCCAGTCACATGGTCAACGCGCTGTACCCACGGCTGCGCGCCGGTTCGCGGATTCTGATGATCGGCAGCCGGACCATGCAGGGTGCCGCCGGACGCAGTCAGTACGCTGCCAGCAAAGCGGCGCTGCAAGGCATGGTTCGTTCCTGGGCCATCGAACTGGCGCCACGCGGCATCACCGTCAACCTGATTGCCCCTGGTGCCACCGAAACGCCCATGTTGCTGGCCCCCGGACGCAGTGGCACGCCACCGCGAAAGCCGCCCATCGGCCGCTTTGTGCAACCGGATGAAATCGCCGGTCTGGCGGCGTTTCTGCTTGGCCCCGACGCGGGTGCAATTACCGGGCAAAGCCTGGTGGTGTGCGGCGGTGCGTCGTTGTAAGGTTGCATCCCGTTTCCAGGCTTTAACACAAGGGCTGTAATGAAAGTCGCCAACCGTCGTCAAGCGATACTCGAACTGGTTCTTTCCGGCAAATCCAACGTGGACGAGCTGTGCGCCCAACTCGGCGTCTCGGAAGCCACTGTACGCCGCGACCTCACAGCCCTGGCCGAAGACGGCTTGATCCTGCGCACCTATGGCGGCGCGGCGCATGTCGGCCAGCGCGAACCGGAAACCTCGCTGGAAGAGCGAAGCCGCCAGCACAGCCAGGAAAAAATGGACATCGCCCATGCCGCGTTGGCGCATATCAACGATCACGACACACTGTTTCTTGAAGGCGGCACCAGCACCAGCGCGCTGGCGCACATTCTCAATCAGCGACGCGGGCTGCATGTAATCACCAATAACCTGTTGGCACTCAGCGATCTGGCGTTGATACCCGATGGGCGCATTACCGTGCTGGGCGGCACACTGCGGGCATCGAGCATGTCGACTTATGGCGTGGCGGCGCAGGCAGCGCTGGAGCACCTGAGCGCCGACAAACTGTTCATCAGCGCCGACGGCGTGGTGGCTGAACTGGGCCTGTGCGAGGCCAGCGCCGAGCAGGCGTACCTCAAGGAAAACATGCTGGCGCGGGCTGCACAGGTTTTCGTACTGGCCGACGTTACCAAGCTGGGCCGCGCGCGTCAGCAGCACTGGACACCGTTGCGCCAGCCCTGGACGCTGATCACCAACCCGGTGGATGACGAGTCACTGCTCGCCCCATTCAGGGCTCGTAAGAGCATTCAGGTGGAAATTGCCCTGCCCGGCTGACTTCACGCTCATGGCATAAAACCGTGATGTGCAAATTCTTGCGCATCACCTGACCGCTGAAACTGGTCACGCCCCATACACAAAGCCCTCCAGCACCTAAACGAGCTTGCGCATACATGCGCAAAAGCCTGCGCAATATTTCGCATTTTTTGCCTGGCCATTGAGCTTTTTTTAAACCTTTAAACGCTATCTATTTGTTTTAAATAGATAAAAAAATTGTCGGCACACATCTTGGAATGTACTTCTGCATACAGCGGGCGAAATTGCCCGTTTCTGCGCAGGGAGTTTCCCGCATGACCGATAAACACGGCACACACCAGCAACGACGCGCCGCACTGTTCCCCAAGACTCCGGCGACGGCCACCAGCCTTTGTCCTTTCAGAGGACCGAACGTCGCCATCGTGCCGGTGCGCTACGCGCTGGATCGCTCCCGCTACGACGCCGCGCCGGAGCAGCTGAAACCATTGCCGAAACAAGGCAAATGGGCGCTGATGCCGACACTGAAAACACGCAGCTACACCCTTCGCCAGCTGTATGACGGCTACGTCTATGTGTTCGACGAAACGGCCGGGACGCTGCATGAATATGTCGCTTCAGCAAACAACGGCCACCTGAGCCGCATTGTCTGGACGGACGCGCAGATCGGCAATGACCAGCGAAGTGGCGCCAGTGATGGCAAGCCCTTTCTGCTCTACCCGCGACGTAACACACTGCACATCGCCTTTTCCCCGCAGCAATGGACATGGCGAGTTTGCGAGCATATGCGCTCCAGCGCCCCAAGCCGTGCGCTGTGGATGAAAGCGCTGGATCTGGCCAGCTACTGCATCACCATGGCCGAGCCGGACACCCTGCCATTGAACCGTATCGCCGAGGCGGTGGCGGACATCGATAAGGGCTATGTCACTGACGACGGCCGTTTCGCTGACTCGGCGATCCCCACTGCTCGCCCGCTGTCGGAAGACGCCGAAACAAATCCGTTATGGGCACCGCTGGGTGCTGACGTTTTCTGGCAAGGCAGCGTCGACGATCAGGACAGTTCCCTGCTCATCGCCCTTGATGACCCACTGGCCGTTTTCAACGATCTGGGCATGCAACTCGCCGCTGATCAGGCGGCTTTTCGCGACTGGCAAGCCAGGCACGAACACAAGATCCAGATCGCCCAGACTGTCTCCGGACTGTGTGGTGCCGAAAGCGACCCGCAAAAACTGCCAGCGTCGGTGCGCGGCAATACGGCTCGCACGCACCAGTACCTGAGCGAGGTCGAAGCGTACTTCGAGCAATGCATCCTTGAAGAAGCACAGATCAGCAGCAGCAACGTTCCCGGAGATTTTCTACTGCTGCCGGACATGTTCAAGAGCCTGGACATGCGCAAATCGATCGAAGCACGTTACGGCAGCGTCCCTACCGAAGAAGCCGCGCAGGCCTGGAAAGATCGCCACAAGTGGCGGCGCGAAGTCGATCTGGCCAGCGCGCGTCAGTATCTTCAACAGCATCTGCCGAGCGGAGACGCACTGCTGCAACAGGTGCGTGACACACAAAGTGATTTTCAGCTCTGGGCGGAGACTGTCAGAAATTTTGTGTTCGGGCATAACATGTAGCTAGAGGTGCATGTATGCCGACCAAAAAGAAGTCCGCCAATGCAACAGCGAGGGAGTTGCCCTCGATTCCCCAAGAGCTGATCGAGCAGTTTGTTAAAGGCCCGATGAGCGCCGAAGCCATTCAAGACGCGTCCATGGCGTTCAAGAAGGCTCTGATCGAGCGTGCGCTAGGCGCCGAGCTGGGTCACCACCTTGGTTACCCTCAGGGCGCGGAGCGCCCTGAGGAGTCGACCAATCAGCGCAATGGCAAAAGCAGCAAGACGGTTCTGACCGACGACGGGCCGCTTCGCCTGGATATCCCCAGAGACCGCGATGGTAGCTTCGCCCCGATCCTGATTCCCAAGCACGAACGACGTTTTACAGGCTTCGACGACAAGATAATTGCCATGTACGCCCGGGGCATGACGGTGCGTGAGATCCGCGCTTTTCTATCTGAGCAGTATGGAACTGACGTGTCCCATGACTTCATCAGCTCAGTCACCGATGCGGTCATGGAAGAGGTGGGCGCTTGGCAGCAACGACCCTTGGAACCGATGTATCCGGTGATCTTCTTCGATGCGTTACGGGTCAAAATCCGGGACGAGGGGTTAGTGTGCAACAAGGCTATTTATCTGGCGCTGGGGGTATTACCTGATGGCACGCGCGACATTCTGGGTATATGGATCGAGAGCACCGAGGGTGCCAAGTTTTGGATGAAGGTGTTCAACGACCTCAAGACTCGTGGCGTTGAAGATGTTCTGATCGCCGTCACGGATGGCCTCAAAGGAATACCGGAGGCGTTGGGGGCGGTTTTTCCTGCCACGACGCTGCAAACCTGCATCGTGCATCTGATCCGCAACAGCTTGGACTATGCCGCTTGGGATAAACGTCGGGCACTGGCCAAAGCACTCAAGCCGATCTACCAGGCGATCAATGCCGATGTGGCTGAGCAAGAGCTTAACGCCTTTGAAGCGGGCCCCTGGGGCAAGCAGTATCCGACTGTAGTTGCTGCATGGCGTCGCGCCTGGGATCGGGTTATACCGTTTTTTGTTTTTCCGGCGGGCATTCGCAAAGTGGTTTACACGACCAATGCCATCGAGAGCATCAATGCCCAGTTACGCAAGATCATCAAGACTCGAGGGCACTTCCCGACCGATGAGGCTGCGACGAAACTGATATGGCTTGGGTTGCGCAACATCACCGCCAACTGGGGTCATGCGGCACACGACTGGAAAGTGGCAATGAATCAATTTGCGATCCTGTACGGAGACCGATTTACCAGACCGAGCTGGTAAAACAAGGGCCTGCCTGACGGCAGGCCCTAACCAGCCCGAACACAAAAAAACTGATACTCCCTACCTATTCGCTACAACGGCCTTAAGCTACTTCAAGCAGGATAGTATAGGTTGGTGGTTACGAAGATGCTGCTGGTCCAAATCGATTGACTCCCGATACTCAACGGACGCAGGAGGCCAGCACGAAGAAAGGCTTGCCCTCCTCACAATCCAGTTAAGCCCTCAGGTTCACGTAAAAACCACCACGCGCATTGAAAGTCGTTATCTTGGCAAAGGTGACTACTACAGCACACAAGTGCAAGACGGCGCTGGCGTGCAGATTCTTTTGCCAAGCGCGGTACGCGGACAATCAGTGCACTTCAATATCATCAGTAGCAAACGCCCATGGGGTGTGCTTCCCGTGGAAAAAATAGATTCTCCGGTGCAGCAGCCATTCTTGGAGCGAGGGCAGTTCAAGCAGGCTGGACAATTTGGAAAACTTGACAATCAAGCGGCCCGAAACGCTTACGAGGATTTTACCTTTCCGCTTATGCCCCCGGAAGGTGAAGACTTGATCTGGGAAACCTGGATTCCCCTTGAGGAAGAAGCTACCTATCTGGAACTACAAATATGGTATTCCGACAGCCTGATTAAATTTAGCCAGCAGGACATCGGCTACCTGTATCAACTCGAGCTAAATAGCGAGGGCGATACCAAGGTCGACGGCTTGGCCAGTGCGGAACCGGGAGTAACATTGCTCGACCGAAGCCGCGCCTTGATACTTGAAATAGCGGAATAAGGTATGACAAAGAAACTACCCCACCCGATCAGTCCAAAAAAAATCAACAACATCACGTGTCAATCAGAAGCTTGTGGAATATCCAAACATTATCAAAATGGTAAGGAAATCTTGCAGTGGTCAATAAAAACCATCGCAAGGCCGCCAAAAGAAATACTTCTTGCTGAGTTGGCAATAGTTTTCATCTATGCGACGATACTGAGCTTTGGCCTATGGGCAGGTTGGGAATTTTATTCAAAAGATCCATTCCAAGCAATTTATATTGTAGCGAGTACCAGCGGCGGAGCAGTTTACTTTATTCTCCTAGGTGTCCGCCAAAAAACCATCTACAACTACACCATAAAAACCAACTGCGCCCACTTGGAGTACTACCTCCATTACCCCGACTTCGCCTCGTCCTTCTTCAAGGGCATTGCCATAGCCGTCATCCTGATATTCGTCTTCATAGCCGCCCTCACCGGCTCACTGCTCTTCCTGATCGGCCCGGCAGCCATGGCCTGTATCGCAGCCCTCAAGCTACTAAACTGGGAAAACCCCATTCACCATGAACAAAGCCTGCCCTGGGATGAGTACAACTTTGTGACCGTCGACCGTAAACGGCTGATGATCGTCACACACCGCACGGATGTCACACTAGGCTTTGAGGCCCGATTCCAGCATGAGGTGCTGTTTAACAAATACCTCGCGTTTCTCCAAACCGTGCTCCCCCCAACAACTGAGTTCACGGAAAAAGCCTGGAAATGGTAGCCCCGCTGCAGATCTTAATAAGCCCTCACTTTAGGCCGAACCACGAGTTCCCTGGTATTCACCTTATCTGGCTGCTCGATTGCATAAACCAGTGGTTGCAGGACGAGATTCGCCTGCACTTCCAGTCCGGCAAAGCCATAGCCAAGGACTGGCTGACCACCGCCAAACGCTGGATCGATGGACTGGGATGTATTGCCGGATCAATCACCTTGGGCGTGATAATGCTCAACTTCATCAATACCGCGCTCACTTACCGGAACCTTACTCCGGAAGGAGACTTCAGTGCCAAGGATATTGGCAAGGTTACTTATGGGCTTGGGTATAAGGCGAGTGAAGACCTCATCTGGGAAACCTGGGTGCCACTGGACAAGGACGCTGCGTATCTCGAGCTGCAAATATGGTATCCGGCCAGTCTTTTAAAGACTGAAGGAGACGATAAAAGCTATCTGTTTCAGTTGGAACTTGGCACAACAGGCGATACCGCTGTTGACGGCCTGGCTTCTGTAGAACTAGAGGTAAAAGCATCAAACAGAATTGGCGCCCTGACCCTGGAAGTCGCAGAGGGCACACCCGTATGACTCAGCAAGAAAAAGCCCTGGCTCTGCCGAAAGGTAAGGACATCCTGAACTGGAAAATCAAAACACTTGCGAGGTCACCTAAAGAGATCATGATCACGCAGCTTGGGTTTGCCGCCTTCCATGTGATGGCAAGCTCACTTTTTATTTGGTTAGGCTGGGTAATGTTTTCAGACAGCCCATCCTCTCTCGTGTGCGTAATACTTGCACTTGGAGGCCATCTTGCCTATTTCATAGGCCTGCTCATCCGCCAAAAAACCATCTACAACTACACCCTCAAAACCGACGGCGCGACAGTCGAGTATTACCTGCACTACCCCGATTTCGCCTCAAGTTTCTTTAAGGGCATCGCCATAGCCATCATCCTGATATTCGTTTTCATCGCTCTTTTCACCGGCTCACTGCTCTTCCTGATCGGCCCGGTAGCGATGGCCGTTGTCGCAGCCGTCAAGCTGCTGAATTGGGAAAACCCCGTCCACCATCGACAAACCGCCCCTTGGCACCTGCACGAATTTGTCACGGTCGATCACAAGCGCCTGATGGTCATCATTCACTGCGACGACGTCACTACAGGCTTCGCCGCCCGCTTTCCCAGTAAGGAATTGATGGCCAAGTACCTCGCGTTTCTGCGCAAGGCACTTCCAGCCAACGCTCAATACATCGAAAAAGCCACTAACTGGCATCAGGGCTGACGCAACTCAGGCTTGAGCCGACACACACACTGCAAGCCTGAGAAAGCGATCAAACTGCAATTGGCACAGTAAAGCGGAACTCGCTACCCTCACCCAACTGGCTTTGCGCTCCCAGTTCTCCGCCGTGGGCCTTGATGATGCCTTGGGAGATGTATAAACCCAGACCGGTGCCGGTCGGATTGCCTTCCTTGACGGTCCAGTAGCGTTCGAAGATGTGCGGCAATTGCTCGGGAGGGATGCCTTCGCCGGAATCACGCACGGTGAACACGATTTCAGTGCCGTTGGACATCGCCGCCACGCCGATCTTGCCCAGTTTCGGGGTGAACTTGATGGCGTTGCCGATCAGGTTGGACAGCACCTGGAACAGGCGCTCCGGGTCGGCCTGGACCTTGAGGTCGGGCTCGGCATTGAAGGAAATCTCGATGGATTTGTCCATCGCCAGCGGGGCCAGCAAGGTGTAGGCCTCTTCGAAAATCTGGCTGACTTCCAGTGGCTGCGGTGTGATGGTGTAGCGGCCTGCTTCGATTTTCGACGTGTCGAGCAGGTCTTCGAGCAACACATTCATGCGGCTGGCTGCTTGCTGCATGGTGTCGATTGCCGTGGAAATACGCCGCGAGGTGTGTGGCCCATCGGAGCTGAACGACTTCTGCATCATTCCGCAGAGCATGGAAATGACCGTCATCGGGTTGCGCAAGTCATGGGAAACGACCGCTACCAGTTCGTCACGGGCACGAACGGCCTGTTGCTCCTTGCGCACCTGGCTGGCAAGGTCGTTTTCCAGCGCGGAGCGGCGCAGGTCGTTCGCTGCAAACACGTCGCCATGGCTCCACTTTGGCGCAATCCCGGTCATTTCGACCTTCCAGATTTCAAACGATGTGCGCGGCCGAAGGCGCATACCGCCTTCCGAGCTTTCCATGTTCAGCGGTTTGTTCGGATCACCGCTCCACTGGACGCTTTCCTTGACCTCGGAACGAAACCAGATCACGCCGTTATCCACAGGTTTGGGCAAGTTCATGGCCAATACACCACTGGCGACTGGCTGGTAAGCTTCCCCGGGCGCGTAGACGCTGGAAAGATGATGACTGGCATACACCGGCTCGCCGCCTGCAATCATCCATGTGTGCAGCGCACGTATATCCGAAACCTCCGGGCAGGCCCCGTAACAATGCGTCTGCCGGTCTTCGATGATCGCGACACCGGTCGCACCGACCAGATCCATCAGCAATTGTGGCTGCTGTGCCAGACCGTCAAAGACGTTTTCTTCGGACTCGGCCATGGCTTGATGCAGTTGCTCAAGCGCTCTGACTTTCGCCTCGCGCTGACGGCTTATTTCCAGAGCTTCCATTGCGCTGATCTGCAGCGACAACACCTGACCTATCGCCTGGCAGGCACTGCGCAGTTCGTGGGACACGTACAACGGGGTACGGTGCCCGCAACTGATCAGCCCCCACAACTTGCCGCCCTGAATCAGCGAAACACTCATGGACGACAGCACGCCCATGTTTTTCATGTACTGACAGTGGATCGGCGAAACACTTCGCAGCGTCGAAAAACTTAGATCGAGTTGCTGCTGAGTGTCGGGGCGCAATTGAGGCACCAATGGCACCGGGGTGTAATCGGCATCAGGAATAATGCGCAGCCAGTTGCGGCGGTACAGTTCGCGCGCCTGCTCGGGAATGTCCGACGCCGGAAAGAACAGGCCGTTGAAGAGTTCCATGCTGGGCGCAGACGCTTCAGCGATCACCTGACCATGGCCTTCTTCTTCGAAACGATAAATCAGTACCCGGTCGTAACCGGTCATACGCTGGATCTCGCGGACACTGACTTCATACAGCGTTTGCAGATCACTCGCAGCGTGCAACTGACGCAACATACGGCCCATGTTGCCAGTGCGCTCGGTATAACTGACCGCTTGCGCGTCCTTGTCCTGAATCTCGAGTTCCAGAACCAGTACCCCCTGATTGCGGTGCATCAAGGCTTCGAACTCGATGCCATTGACCGTCATCAGCAAGCGTTGCGCATCAACGAACGAATCATGAGCGCTGGCGCTTCTGATCACCTCGGCCCAGCCGGCCCCCAGAACATGATCGAGGCCTTTACCGAGAACGTGTTCGGGTGCATGGCCCAGCACGCTCTGCACGTTCGCACTGACCTGCAGGATCGTCAGGTTTGGCTCTTCCAGAGTAAACAACAGACCGTGAGGCTGAATGGCTCCGGGAAACTGAATAGGCTCATCCGCACAATTGGCCAGGAGGACTTCAAAAGCGTCCTTGTCGAGTTGGCTCATAGCAGTACCTCTTGACCATCGAGCCATTGCTCGAAACATGCAAATGTGGACTGCGCCGCAAACGCTGCGGCGTCAGTAAAAACAACTTCTCGCGGCACTGCATCCAGGTGGTTCAAAAACGCCCTCCAGCGCGGCCCGGTATCGGCACCGTAAACATCGAGAAAGGCCGCTCCACTCTGCTCATCCAGACCCAGTCGCCTGTTTATTTCGCGCCGTAACACCTGCCCGCCCAACGTTGCACCTTCAAGGACGTACATGACTCCCAGGCATGAACCGGGCGTATCCACTGCTGGCAATTGCTCGCAGCGAGGCAGTTGCCTGATGTCGTCATCAGACAGACCCAGAGCACGCAGGTCCTCGACCAGCACAGCGGTTTTGACCCGATCTTGCGGGATAAGCTCCGCAGGCATCAAGGCACTGTCGTGCAATGCAGCTTCAAGCGGTGCATAAAAGCCGTAATAAGCCTTAAGCAAGCGAAGGTAAAGAGCATGATCCAGCGCGGGTGAAAAAAACGGCATGCGTTTTTCGAGCTTAACGTGAAGCTGACTCGTTTCAGCACGCAGTGCAGCAAGCAATTTCGGCGGGGTAACACATGAAAAACTTGCCGGCATCCAGGAAGGCTCTTGAGTGTGCAATAGACAAAAAACGCATCCGAGCGAAAACAGGCCGCCAAAATACAGATTCGAAGCAAAATCCGACAGTTTTTTCCGGTATTAGCGATGAAATACCATAATCCACCAGAAAAATAGCCAGTGCCTCGGGCAGCTGTTTATACCGCCCGAAGAACTTGCTCTTGACTGGTGACGATAGTCGAAAACAGCGCCATGTACGTCTTTAATCCGTGCAGGGTTCACATTGGCAAGCACTTTAACATCATCAAATACAGATGCCATCATTACGCAAGCATACGGCCTTGACCATAGACTTGCGCAATATCCTGCGCCTGGCGCGGTTCTGGTGATCAGCGCACGTTCTGATACAGCATCATTCGCGAGGTTTCATGCAGGCCGCGAGTGAGGTCACGCAGCCGCTCGAACTCTTGCGGGTTCTGCTCGGCGACGTTATCCAGCGGCGTGGGGGAAGACAGATCGTGAAGCGTGGGTGAACTGCCATCGTGCTCCATTTGCAGCAGGTAGTTACGGGTGACACCGCCAATCAGCGGGAACGTGCCTTCACGCAGTACCAACGGCACCACACGTTCGCCTTCGGGGGCGGGCTGCTGAATGTCACGGCCCATCGTGCCGCTGGTGAATGGCATACCGGTCATTCCCGCCAGTGTCGGCAGTAGATCCGCAAGGCCGACCGCGTCATCGACTACCCGGGTGCCCAGCAGGCCGGGCGCATGAATCAACAGCGGAACGTTATTGCTCTCCAGCCCCAGTTGTTCGAACGCCGGGGCCATGTGCGGGATCTGGCTGATGCGTGTGTTGTGATCACCAAACAGCACAAAGATGGTGTTTCCGTAATAACCGCCCGCCTTGGCCAGTTCCATCAACCGACCGATATTGAAGTCCAGCAGACGCACCGCATTGTATTGCTCCACGCTTCGCGAACCGGCGGCCTGGACCTGCTCCAGTGTCTTGTCGCTGACCTGAAAACCATCGTTGTCTTTGGGGATGGTGAATGGCCGGTGATTGCCAGCGGTCTGCACGTAGGCAAAGAACGGTTTGTCAGTTGGCAACGAGCGCAGAATCCGGTCGCTCTCCTTGAACAGATCCAGGTCGGAAATCCCCCACACATCCACCTGCGGCGACTTCCAGTCGCGCTCGTCGTAAAGGCGCACGTCATCGATACTGCGGCGGATCAACGCGTTCATGTTGGCCCAACCGGAATTGCCACCAATCATGTACAGCTTCTCGTACCCCTTGAAGTCATTGATGATGGTGTTTTGCCGTGTGAGCAGCGGATGGCGCGTGGCGGTCTCCTGCCGTGTCACGTCGGGAACACCGGTGATGCTCGCCCAGACCGTTTTCGCAGTGCCGGTCACCGGTACGTAAAAGTGCTTGAAGAACCAGCTTTGGGTGGCCAGATGGTCCAGGTTTGGCGTCGGGTTCAACGGGTTACCGTAGGCACCGACAGCACTGGTGCCCAGCGATTCGAGCATGACGAACATGACATTCGGCGGCCGCTCGCCCGGCAGCCGGTAGGGCTGCACGGTCTGGTGACGCTTGAAACTCAATCCCTGTACATCTGGCTGCCGGACGCCCAGATAACGCGCGACCCGCTCATAGTGCTTGCGCACCTCGGGTTCGTCGAAGTTCGACTGGGAGACCTTGAGCGTGTCGTACAGGAACAGCGCCGGGTTAAGCCCCAGTGCCGCCATCTGGCTGTTGCCTGAGAAGAACGCATCGCTCCAGCGCAACGGTACCGGGTTTTCCAGATTGAGATTCTCGACCCGGCCCAGCAGGCCGAGGAAGGTTGCACAGACCATCAGCGCCGAACCCCAGACCACGGACCCGCGTTTGATCGGTCTGGCCTCACGGTCCAGGGTGGCACGTTCAAGCCTGATCAATGCCCAGCCGAGCACTGCGACAGTGAGCAGCCAGCCGACAGTGATCCAGAATACTGGATAAGTCTGCCAAAGCATGTCCCGGGAAATCTGCGCATCCTCCAGATAGCGCAGCACGCTGGCGTTGAGCCTGACCCCGAGATAGGCGTAATGGCCGAAGTCGACGATATGAATCATCGTCAAAACAGGCAGCGCAACAATCAGATAGCCTCGCGCCAGCCAGCGCAAGACCGGCTGGCTGACCATGTTCCAGCGCGGCAACCAGAGCAACACTGCGACCGGCAGCAGTATCAGCAGCGCCAGACGCAGGTCGAAACGCACGCCGATACCCAGCGTCTGCGCAACCTCGCCATGGGTAAACAGGGCGCCCGGCTCGACGCCAGAAAATCCGAAGAAAAACACCCCCCTCAGTAACGCCGACAGCAGGAATACCAACATGACCGCGCCCAGCCAATAGTGCAGGCGTCGCGATTGCAACCAACTCATCGTCATTCCTCTAGACATTGCCAGCAGACAGAGTGGCCGAACGGCGCGACTCCGTTGCCCGGCGATAAACAAAACGGATGCCCAGGCTCAGCAAAGCCCCGCAGCAGCACAGGGCGAGAAGCGGGTCAATCAGGTAATCCCAATAGTTTTCCGACGGTTTGATACGAAATGTGAATGCCAGCGTCGCAGCAGCCAGCATCACTACAGCCAGCGCATTACGCATCAAGACCAGCCCCAACGCGATAACGGCGACAATGATGATCATCGGTCGCGGATTGTAACCCCAGCGGTAGGGGTCGAAGTAAGTCAGACCCAGCGTGGCCGGATACAACGTCAGCGCCAGCACAGCGAACACCAGCAGCATCACCCATCGCCGGGACACTGCCATCGGTCTGAGCACACCCAATCGCTGCAAGGTCAGCCAGCCCAGCACCACCAGACTGCTGATTGCCAGATCGTCGGTCAGGCTGCGAGCGTACGACGCCATCGACAAACCGTCGAATGAAATAACGCTCAACAGCGAGGTCGCTGCCAGCAGGCCACAGCGCCACCATAACGATGCGATCAGCGGAGCCAATAGCACAAACAGGGTCCAGGCAAACGCCAGATGAGCCAATCCCAAAGCGATCATAAAAGTTGCTCCGCCAGCCAGGCCTCGTTGAAGCTGACATGTTTGATGAAGGTGTTATTCCACGAGTAGACCAGGTGATACAGGCCGTCCGGGCTGCGGATGAAGTACGGGTATTCGTATTCGAAATCACACCCCTGCGCGGAACAGACACGCTGGTCCAGATTGCTCAGAAACTCGGCTTCCATCGGTTGGCGACGTGCGCCGCTGGAAGCGCGAAAGCCTTCGCCGATGGCAGCCTTGTAGGCTTCCAGGGCAAACGGTGTACCCAGCGGATCGGGTGACTTGTCCAGATCCGGCAGTGGCCGCCAGACCTTCATCTGCTCGTCGGTGCTGTACAGGCTGAGCTTGAAGCGACCTTCGCGCAGGTCATTCAACGCCACCAGCAAGCCCTTACCCGGTACGCCGACGGCGGCCAGCGACGAGTTGGGGTTGCTGGGTGTCAGCGGTTGCGGCTCGCTCCAGGTCTGACCGCCGTCTTCGGTACGGCTGGCCAGTACCCGGTGAAGCGTCTCGCCGGCATAACGCAGCAAGGCTACGGCGCGTTGGCCGTCCAACGGTACGACGGTGGGCTGCAGGGAATTTTTACCGCGGCTGATGCGAAACTTGTCGATGACTTCGCCATCTGCGCTCAGATACAGGTATTCGGCAAACTTGCCGAGAAACTCGTGATAGACCGGCAGGCCGATCGAGCCGTCGGTATGAAACACCGGCGCGCCACGTACCAGCGTGCTGATGTTCAAAAACGGCGATGTCACCAGCTGCCAAGGCGGCGACCAACTGGCCCCCATATCGCTGGACACCATGGCATTGACGGTACTGCCCGCCCAGCCGCCGACCGAGACTGACACGTAGAACAGCCACAGGCGATTGTCCGGAGCCAGCGCGATCACCGGGTTGCCCAGTTTGCGGATGTATTTGCCAGTACCTGACTGAGTGGACGCCCGGGTCGCCAGGACCTGCTCGCCGCCCCATTCACCGTTGGACGCATCGAACCGCGAGGTACGTATTTCAACGTCTCCCGCCCCTTCGCGAGAACCGGCGAACCATACCGACATGAGGTCGCCGCCAGGCAATGCCGTCACGGCTGACGAATGCACGAAATCGTCCAGATCAGAAGACGCGAAACGCGAAATGTAGGATGCCTTGGGCGCCACACTTTCAGCATCGACCGGTGCGGTGCTCACGACAAAGGCAGATATCCGGTGCTGTGGATGGCTTAGCCATGCACTGAGAAAAATCACTACAACAATCAGGCCTGCGCTCCATGCGGTCAGGTTTTGGGAAATAACACGCATCAGGAGGCATCACTGTGATGAAGGGCAAGGAGGTGGTTTCAGCGATGGCGATCTTCAGGTAACGGACGTCGTTTGCCTGTCAGCATCGACAAGGGCAGGTTGTCACGCACTTGAAAGCTTTCGAAGATGGCCGCGGCCATGTGCAGCACTACCAGGGCACACAATGTATTGGCGAGAATTTCATGAGCCTGCAAAGGCCAGTCAGCACCCCACAAGGCATCGACTTCCTCCATCAGGAAGCCGGTCAGGCCCATGCCGAAGATCAGCGCCATCATGAGTACCATGACCAGCGCACCGAGCGGAGAATGACCGAGCCTGTGTACCGGCTGCCGGTTGATCAGCGACCGGACATGCGCACGCAGGCGAGTCGGGCTCGGCCAGAAATCGCTCCAGCGCGCGCTGGCTGGTCCGATGAATCCCCACACCACTCGCACCGCCAGCCAGGCAACCGCGTAATAGCCCAGCCAGACGTGCCAGTCATCACCCGCCTCATTGAAGAAGTAATTGGCAACGAAAACACCCGCGATCGAGATATGAAACAGTCTGACCAGCGAGTCCCACAGGCGCAGGGAAACCCGGTTCATTACTTGATCTCGGTCTTGACCGCTTTACCAGTGACCGGATCGTGATAGATCTCGACCTTGCGCTTGTCCTTGTCGAAGCCGTAAATCTCGTAGCAGTTGCCGTCAGTCACTTTGAACTTGCTGATCTCGTAACCCTGAGCCTTGAGCTGCTCCTGGAATTTGGCCTGATCCTGCCATTGGGACTTTTCAGCGGTGGTGCATTGCGGACCGGCAAGGGCCAGCGGACTGGCCAGCAACAGGGAAACCAGCAGGACTTTACGCATGACAGATACTCACAGGCAGTTAAGGAGCCGCTACTGTGCGAAACCAGTCTTAGGAAAAGCTTAATACGCAACAGCTCGTAACATCTTCCCGGACACACGGCACTTCGCGACACTGCCTGCTGACGGCATGATGGCGCCCTTCTCACCCTCATTCATTGGTCACAACCCTATGCGCCTGCTTCTTGTCGAGGATGATCGTGCGATTGGCCAAGGCATCCGTGTGGCCCTTAACACCGAGGGCTACACGCTGGACTGGCTGGAAGACGGGCTGAGCGCGCTGCACGCCCTGCGCAGCGAACCCTTCGACCTGTTGCTGCTCGACCTCGGCCTGCCGCGCATGGATGGTTTCGATCTGCTGCGCCAGTTGCGCGCCGAAGAGCTTGCCCTGCCGGTGCTGATCCTGACCGCGCGCGACGGCACCGCCGACCGCATTGCCGGCCTGGACGCCGGTGCCGACGACTACCTGATCAAGCCGTTCGACGTCGATGAACTCAAAGCCCGGGTCCGGGCTTTGCTCAGGCGTAGCCAGGGACGTGCGCAGCCGTTGCTGGAACACGCCGGCATCAGCCTCGACCCGGCTTCGCAGCAGGTCAGTTTTCAGGGCAGCGAAGTGCCGATGACGCCAATGGAATATCAACTGCTGCACCAATTGATGATCCGCCCCGGCAAGGTGGTCACCCGCGAGCGCTTGTCCAATACCCTGTATGGCTGGCAGGACAAGGTCGAAAGCAACACTCTGGAAGTGCTGATTCACAACCTGCGCAAGAAACTGTCCACCGAACTGATCCGCACCGTGCGCGGCGTCGGCTACCTGCTGGAGCTCAAGGCATGACCTCGGTACGCGCGCGCATTCTGGTCCCGGTCCTGTTGCTGTTGCTGCTCGGCGACCTGGCGATCAGCCTGCTCGCGCTGCGCGACAGCCATCACGAAATAGAAGAAGTCTACGATGCGCAATTGGCCCAGAGCGCGCGCCTGTTGCAGGGTGTGCTGCGCCAGCGCGCTACGGGTGAGCAGGATCTGGACAAGCTTTATCAGGCGTTCGATCAGGCCATGAGCCGGGTCGGCACCAGTGGCGTTGCCCATCCGTACGAAACCCGGCTGACGTTTCAGGTCTGGCGCACGTCGGGCGAGCTTTTGGTGCGTTCGGCCGAAGCGCCGCTGCTCAGTGCGCCTCCCGCAGAAGAAGGCTCGCATGATCTGGTCGAGAACGGGCATGAGTGGTGCGGCTTCCTCCTGGCCGACCCGCAGCAGGGTTTCCTGATCTGGGTCGGTGAGCGCGACGATGTGCGTCAGGACCTGATTCAGCGCATTGTCAGCCACACCTTGTGGCCGACGCTGATCGGCGTGCCGCTGCTGGTGGTCGCGATCTGGCTGGCGATCGGCTGGGGCCTGCGCCCGTTGCAGTCGATGGCCAGGGTCATTCGCCAACGCGATGCCGAAAGCCTTGAGCCGCTCGATGTAACACCGCTGCCCAAAGAGCTCGAACCCATGCAACACGCGCTCAACCGTCTGCTGACCCAGATCGAAAGCGTGCTGGAGCGCGAGCGGCGGTTTATCGCCGACGCCGCCCACGAACTGCGTACACCGCTGACCATTCTGCGCATCCACGCACAGAACGCCCGCCAGGCTGAAACCCCGGAACAGCGTCTGGAGGCACTGGATTTTCTCGTGCACGGCGTCGACCGTGCTGCCCGTCTGGCCAGCCAGTTGCTGACGATGGCCCGACTTGAGCCGCGCCTTGAAGTCAGCCAGTTACAAACCTTTGAACTGAACACTTTGGTGCGCGAGGAAATGGCCGAGCTCACACCGCTGGCACTGGAGAAGCGTGTCGATCTGGTGTTCGAGGCGGGCGATGACTGCGTGATCCACAGCGACCCGTCAGCGATCACCATCGCACTGCAGAATCTGCTGACCAACGCGCTCAACTTCGCCCCGCCGGCCAGCGAGATTCGCGTGATGCTCAACCGCCAGGAAGACGGCAGCGCACATTTGTCAGTCGAAGACGCAGGGCCGGGTATCGACGAGAAACAGAAAGCACGCCTTTTTGAACGTTTCTACAGTCAGGGCCACAGCAATGGCGCTGGGCTGGGGCTGGCGATCGTCGACATGATCGTGCGCAAACTGGAAAGCAGCCTGCACCTGCGCAATTCAGCGCAGGGCGGGCTGTGTGCGGAGCTGCGAATCAAAAGCAGAATGGCTTGAAAGCCAGTCGGCTCAGAGCACCACGCGTAAGCACTGGCCAGCGTGATACAGCGTGAAACCGGCGTCGTAAGCCAGCGTACGCAGACCATTGGCCGAGACCTTTTTGCTGCTGGAAAAGCTCACCGGCAGCGCAGTTGCGTCGTTGCTCAGCAGGTAATCAGCAAAGCACTTGCCCACCAGCGTTCCGGTGGTTACGCCGCGGCCATTGAAACCGGTCGCGGCCAGCAAGCCGGGCGCAGGCTCGAACAGACGCAGCAAATGGTCGGGCGTGAAACCGATGCGGCCAGTCCAGGTGCTCTGCCACTCAACCCGACCCAACTGGGGAAAGTAGTGCTGCTGGATGCGATCAGCCCACTGACGAATAAACCACAGCGGATAATTGCCAGCGTTGCCAAGGCTGCCCAGCACCAGTCGCCCGTGGGCATCGCGACGAATACTGCTGAGCACCGTGCGCGTGTCCCAGGAACCCTGCCCGCCACTTAGAATGCCCGCCTGCTCGCTGCCGCTGAGCGGCTGTGAAGCGACCTGATAGTAGTAGCCTGCGAAGATGTGATCCTTGACGTCGGTCCACTCACCTTCGGTGTAGGCGTTGGACGCAATGATGACCTTCTCGGCGCGCACACTGCCCGCGGCGGTGGACACTTTCCAGCCATCGGCAGTGCGTTGCAGCCCGTTGACGGGAGACTCGCCAAACAACTGACCGCCCAGCGCCACAACATTGAGCGCCATGCCTGACACATACGCCATCGGGTTCACCGTACCGGCACGGTGATCGAGCAACGCACCGCTGACCTTGTCGGTGCCACAGGCGTCTTCACAGGGTTTTCCGGTCAGCAGTTCGACCCTGGCACCGCGCCGCTGCCACTGCTCGGCACGGCTGCGCAGATCAGCCAGTCCTTTTGCATTGTGGGCCATGTGCAGGTTGCCGGTGCGAGTGTCCTGACACTCGATGCGGTACTTGTCGATAGTCGAAAACACCAGCGCCGGAGCCGCGCCCAATGCGCTATTGAGGCGGCTGGCCTCGACACTGCCCAATACCTTGTCCAGTTCGTCGGGTGCCACCCAGGTGCCTGCATTCACCAGACCGACGTTGCGCCCGGAGCCGCCATGGCCGACCTGATGAGCTTCGACCACGCACACCGATTTGCCGCCTTCCAGCAACCGCAACGCCGCCGACAAACCGGTGAAACCTGCACCGATGATGCACACGTCGGCGCTTCGTTCCCCAATCAAGGCCGGACTGACCGGTCGTTGCGGAGTCAATTGTTCCCACAGACAGCCTTCAGCAAACTGCACCATCGAAAAACTCCAGCAATGTCGGCAATAAGCGCCCGGTTCACATCAGTCGAAAACGATGCCCTGAGCCAGCGGCAACTCGCGGGAGTAGTTGACGGTATTAGTCTGCCGGCGCATGTAGGCGCGCCACGAATCGGAGCCGGACTCGCGCCCCCCACCGGTTTCCTTCTCGCCACCAAATGCCCCGCCGATTTCCGCACCGCTGGTGCCGATATTGACGTTGGCAATACCGCAATCGCTGCCCGCGGCACTCTGGAAAGCCTCGGCCTCACGCAGGTCGGTAGTGAAAATGCACGACGACAGGCCCTGCGGCACTTCGTTGTTCAGGCGCAAGGCCTCTTCGAAGTCGTCGTAAGCCAGCACATAGAGAATCGGCGCGAAGGTTTCGTGACGCACCACTTCGCTCTGCTCCGGCATTTCGGCGATGGCCGGTGTGACGTAATAGCCGTTCGGGTATTGGTCCTGCAACTGACGCTCGCCACCGAACACCTGACCGCCCTCGTCACGGGCCTTGGTCAGCGCACTCTGCATGGCCGAAAATGCTTGCTGGTCAATCAGCGGACCGATCAGATTACCTTCACGAGGATCACCGACACGCACCTTGGCGTAGGCAGCTTTAACCCGGGAAACCACTTCGTCCTTGATTGAGCGATGCACAATCAGACGACGCAGCGTGGTGCAGCGCTGACCGGCAGTGCCCACGGCGCTGAACAGAATGCCGCGCACGGCCAGGTCCAAATCGGCGCTGGGGGCCAGAATCATCGCGTTGTTGCCGCCCAGTTCCAGGATGCTGCGCCCGAAACGGGCAGCAACACGCGGACCGACTTCGCGGCCCATACGGGTGCTGCCGGTGGCGCTGATCAGTGGCACGCGCGGGTCATCGACCAGCGCTTCACCGGCGTCACGATCACCGATCACCAACTGCGCGAGCGCTGCGGGCGCGTCGCCGAAAATCTTTAGCGCCTTGTCGAACAGTGCCTGGCAGGCCAAAGCCGTCAGCGGAGTCTTTTCCGAAGGCTTCCAGATCACCGGGTTGCCGCAGACCAGCGCCAGCGTGGTGTTCCAGGCCCAGACTGCAACCGGGAAGTTGAACGCGCTGATCACACCGACCACGCCCAGCGGGTGCCAGGCTTCACGCATGTGGTGGCCGGGACGTTCGGAGGCGATGGTCAGGCCATATAGTTGGCGCGACAGGCCGACGGCGAAGTCGCAGATGTCGATCATTTCCTGGACTTCACCCAGGCCTTCCTGAGTGATCTTGCCTGCTTCGACCGACACCAGTTCGCCCAGGTCAGCCTTGTGTTCGCGCAGCACTTCACCAAAGATCCGCACCAGCTCGCCACGCCGCGGTGCCGGTACTGTGCGCCACTTCAGAAACGCATTGTGGGCGCTGTCGATACGCGCCACGACCTGCTCCTTGCCTTCAAGCGTAACCGAGGCAATCCGGCTGCCATCAATCGGGGTGTAAACCGGATAGTCCCCTTGTGTGTGGGCACTGTTCGCCACGCCCAGACGTGCTAATAACTCGGCAACCATGTTGATTCTCCTGTCATGGAAACGGTGGAAATCACTGATGAACCCAGTATTGATCCACTCGGGGCTGGCCCACAAACGACGTTTTTGAAAAACATGATTCCTTTTAGGAATGAACTGCCTGCCATTAACAGCAACGAAAGCCGCGACATCGGGAATTATTGGAATGACCCGGTGATTTTATTTCGTTTGCGAGCGTTGCCCGATGTTTGTTTGGATAAGGCCATCATGATCCCCCGGAGTCAGGTCCAGGCCGATGAGCAACACATCAGCGAATCCATTTCGTTTGTCCACAGCATGACGTTGTCCCACGGCCGCAATGCCGAAGTATGGGACACCACCGGCAAGCGCTACATCGACTTTGTCGGCGGTATCGGCGTGCTCAATCTGGGGCATTGCAACCCTCAGGTGGTCACGGCCATTCAGGATCAGGCGGCAAAGCTGACCCACTATTGCTTCAACGCTACGCCTCACGATCCGTATATCCGCTTCATGCGGCAACTGACGGAGTTCGTACCGGTGAGTTACCCGCTCAGCGGCATGCTCACCAACAGCGGTGCGGAAGCGGCGGAAAACGCCTTGAAGATCGTACGTGGCGCGACGGGCCGCACGGCTGTGATTGCCTTCGATGGCGGCTTTCATGGCCGAACACTGGCAACCCTGAACCTCAATGGCAAGGTGGCGCCCTATAAACAGAAAGTCGGCGTGCTGCCCGGCCCGGTGTTTCACATTCCGTTTCCCAGCAAGGACAACGGCGTGACCACCGAGCAGGTGCTAAAGGCACTGGAGCGACTGCTCAGCGTAGAGATCGATGTCAACGATGTCGCCTGCATCATCTTTGAACCGGTGCAGGGTGAAGGCGGCTTTCTGGACATGGAGGCGGATTTTGCTCAGGCGCTGCGAGCGTTCTGCGATGAACATGGCATCGTGTTGATCGCCGACGAAATTCAGTCCGGTTTCGGCCGTACCGGGCAGCGCTTTGCGTTCAGCCGCCTGGGCATCGAGCCGGACCTTATTCTGCTGGGCAAAAGCATCGCAGGCGGCATTCCGCTGGGCGCCGTGGTCGGTCGCAAGCATTTGCTCAACAACCTGGCTCGGCGGCACCTATTCCGGCAACCCGATTGGCTGCGCTGCGGGCCTGGCCTCGCTGGCACAAATGACTGATGCCAATTTATCCACCTGGGGTGAACAGCAGGAAAACGCCATTGTCTCGCGCTACAACGCCTGGCAGGCAGGCAAGCTGTCGCCGTACCTGGGCAGGCTGACCGGCGTGGGCTGCATGCGCGGCATCGAACTGATCACAGCGGATGGCGAGCCCGGGACCCGGCAGCTTGCCGACCTATTGGCCTCAGCGAGGGACGCTGGCCTGTTGTTGATGCCCAGCGGCAAGTCGCGGCACATCATCCGCCTGCTGATCCCGCTGACCATCGAGCCCGATGTTCTGCACGAAGGGCTGGATATTTTCGAGCGTTGCCTGGCAGCGCTGGCTTGAACACGTACGGAGAAACCATCCTGATGAGCACTGCACGCTTTGCCGACCCGGACCAGATCCGCGCGGGCTTTTCTCGCGCCATGTCGCAGATGTACCAGCACGAAGTGCCGCTGTACGGCACGCTGATGGCGCTGGTCAGCGAGGTCAATGCGCAGGTCATGAGCCGCGACAGCCAGGTGCTGAACAGCCTGCGCCAGACCGGCGAGATCCAGCGGCTGGACATGGAACGCCACGGCGCGATCCGCGTCGGTACGGCTGAGGAACTGGCCACCCTCGCCCGCCTGTTTGCGGTGATGGGCATGCAGCCGGTCGGTTATTACGACCTGACCGAAGCCGGTGTGCCGGTTCACTCCACAGCGTTTCGTGCCGTGCATGAACAGGCGTTGCAGGTCAGCCCGTTTCGGGTTTTCACCTCACTGCTGCGCCTGGAACTGATCGAGAGTGACAGCCTGCGCGAGTTTGCCAGTCAGGTGCTGGCCAAGCGCAGAATCTTCACGCCCGGTGCCCTGGCGTTGATCGACAAGCATGAGACAGACGGCGGGTTGAGCGAGCCCGACGCTGCCGAGTTCATTCAGCAGGCGCTGGAAACCTTTCGCTGGCATAACACGGCGACGGTCTCGCTTGACGAGTACCAGAAGCTCAACGTCCAGCATCGCCTGATCGCCGATGTGGTGGCGTTTCGTGGCCCGCACATCAATCACCTCACCCCGCGCACACTGGATATCGATGCGGTGCAAAGCGGCATGCCCGGCAAAGGCATCACGCCCAAGGCCGTGGTTGAAGGGCCACCGCGTCGCCAGTGTCCGATTTTGTTGCGCCAGACCAGCTTCAAGGCGCTTGAAGAACCCATTACGTTCATTGGTCAGGGGGGCAGTCAGTCGGGCAGTCATTCGGCACGCTTCGGCGAGATCGAACAGCGCGGCGCAGCCCTGACGCCCAAAGGTCGCGCGCTGTATGACCGGCTGTTGAACGAAGCTCGCGACGAACTGGGTGAGTTTCCCAACGAAGCCAACGCCGTGCGCTATGCAGAATTGCTGGAAAAGGCATTTCAGGCCTTTCCGGACAATCATGATGAAATGCGCACGCAGGGGCTGGCCTACTTTCGCTATTTTCCGACTGAATCAGGCATTGCCGAGCGTGCATCCTGCAGCCTGGAGCAGCTTGTGGAAGCAGGTCATGTGCGTTTCGAGCCGCTGGTGTATGAAGACTTTCTGCCAGTCAGTGCGGCAGGCATCTTCCAGTCCAACCTGGGCGACAACGCGCAGGCGCATTACACGACGAATTCGAATCAGCAGGATTTTGAGCGGGCACTGGGGCGCAGCACACTTGATGAACTGGCGCTGTACGCCGACACCCAGCAGCGTTCGCTCGAGGAATGCGCCAAGGCGTTGGGGCTGAAAGCACTGGGCTGATCTGATCTTGAATGCAATACGTTGCTCGCGAAGAGGCCGGCTCAGTCGGTAAAATTATCGTTCCTCACGCTCCAGTGGAATGCAGTGTCGCACGATAGTTGAGGTTATCGTTCCCTACGCTCCAGCGTGGGAATGCAGTTCGCGACGCTCAGCGTCGCAAAAAGAGGACGCGGAGCGTCCGGAACGGCATGCGGCTCGGAGCGTCGCACGATAGTCACTTTCAAGGGCCGTGTAGCCCTTTCTGTGTTCTGTTTAACGCAACGATAAATAAAATTCGCAATATTGGTGTGCAACCTCGCGCTATGCATACTGCGATTGCGTGTGGACAGCAAAGTGCCGTATTCAAAGGCTCATCCCTTCAAATAACGCACCCTGTAATCCCCTTGCAAAGGCTCGAAGCAGCCTGGGTCCGGATCACGTTCAGACCTCATAAAAATACTCGGCCGGATAACGGCCTCCATGACTTCATGGACTTTCCAACGCTGCCCTGGCGCCTCATCGCGCCGACCTGAAAAACAGAATAACGATTGATAAGGCCTGAAAAAGGCCATTCAGCAGGCAAGGGGATCATCATGCAAAACTCACACGCTGCAGTGTCGGGCGACAATCAGGCCGTTTCATCGACGGTGAAGCTGTATCTCTGGGCCGCCGTTATCCTGATCATTGCCGAGATGATCGGTGCCATCAGTATCCCTCTGGGCCCAGGCAAGGTGGTGCTGCTACCGATGGTATGGGCGCTGTTGCTGGGCGCGATGGTGGGTATCGCCAGTCGCCGCCTGCCAGGCAGCATCGGTATCGATCACGGCATCCAGCTGCGCTCGGCCTCGATCCTGCAACCCGCCCTGCTGATTTTCATTGCCAAACTCGGTCTCGTCGTCGGCGGATCGCTGCCGGTAGTGTTCGCCTCGGGATGGGCGCTGGTGTTTCAGGAGTTTGGTCACTTTGTCGGCACCGTGGTGCTCGGCCTGCCGGTCGCGCTGCTGCTGGGCATCAAGCGTGAGGCAATCGGCGCGACGTTCTCGGTTGGCCGCGAGCCCAGTCTGGCAATCATCGGCGAGCGCTACGGCATGGACTCCCCGGAAGGCCGCGGCGTACTGGCCGAGTACCTGACCGGCACCCTGTTCGGTGCGCTGTTCATTGCCATCGTTGCCGGCTTTATCGCCAGCCTGGGGGTCTTCCATCCCAATTCGCTGGCAATGGGCTCGGGCATCGGCTCGGGCAGCATGATGGCTGCTGCAGCCGGTGCAATTGCCGCGCAGCAAACGCCGGAAGTCGCCAAGGAGGTCATGACGCTGGCGGCGGCATCAAACCTGATCAACACCACCATCGGTACTTATTTCACCCTGTTTATCTCCCTGCCACTGGCAGTGTGGGGCTATCGGGTGCTGGAGCCGCTGATCGGCCGCACCACCAAGGCGTCCATGACTGATGAAGGCCTGCGCCACAGCGATGTGTCACTGGAAGTTCCGGAACTGGGCTGGGCGGGCAAGATCAGTGCGTGGCTGGCAGCCGGTGCACTGGCGCTGATTGCCAACTATGTCGGCTACAAGACCCTGTCAGCCGATGCCTTCACCGGCATGGGCATCATGATTTTCTGTGCCTTCGTCGGCGAAGCGCTGTGCAACCTGATCCGTCGCAAGATCCCGGCAGTGTGCATGGTGTCGCTGGTGGCGATGTTCCTGACTTCACCGGCCTGCCCCTGGGCGGCCGAGATTGCCCGGATGACCAGTTCGATCAACATGCTGGCGGTCATTACCCCGATGCTGACCTTTGCCGGCCTGTCGATTGCCAAGGACCTGCCAGCCTTCCGCCGTCTGGGCTGGCGAATCGTGCTGGTATCGTTCCTGGCCAACTTCGGTACCTTTATCGGCGCCGTGCTGATTGCAGAGATGTTTCATTGATTCTGGAGCGGACTAGATCACTGCTTCGTTCACCAGCCAGTCATGCACGGCGCGGCGTGCCGGAGTAGAGAGCGCACCCTCACGATAGGCCAAGACGTATTTCTTCCTGGCCTTGATCGGATGCCCAAACGGCACGATCAACAAGCCTTGCTCCAGTTCGTCAGTAATCAGCGCCTTGCGGGCAATGGCCACGCCCATGCCCATGCGCGCGGCGTCGATGGTCAGGTGGTTGCGGTTGAAGGTGTGACCACGGCGCACGTCGATACCATCAGCGCCGATGGCGGTCAGATAAAACTCCCACTCAGCGTATTCATAGCTGCCTCGCCAGGCGGTGATGTCATGCAGCAACGGAAAGTGCACCAGTTGGCTGGGCGTGTCGAGTGGCGGCTTGCCCACCAGCAGGCTTGGCGAACAGACCGCAAACAGCTCTTCTTCCAGCAACGGCGTGGTCGACAGCCCCGGATAGCTGCCGTCGTTCAGGTCGATGGCCAGATCGAAATCGTCATCGCGCAACGACCCGCTGCTGTCTTCGGCGATGATCCGCAACTGGATGTCCGGAAACGCTTCCTGCAAGCGTGGCAGGCGCGGCATCAGCCATTTGCTGAGGAATGAGGGGATGCAGCGCAACTTGAATACCCCGCCGATGCGCCCGGAATACAGCAGACGCAGCTCTTCACTGATACGGCTCTGCACCTCGTTGGCGACCACCGCCAGACGCTGGCCTTCGGCGGTCAGCTCCAGCCCGCGCCCGACCCGGTGAAACAGCGCGAAGCCCAGGCGCTCTTCAAGCTGGCGCATCTGCTGGCTGATCGCGCCGGGAGTGACGTGCAGCTCTTCGGCGCACCGGGTGAAGGAAAGATGTCGGGCTGCGCAGGCGAACACCTGTAACCAGGCGTGCATCTGTGCGTTGAAGATTCTGCTCATTGAAGAGTTCCGCTAAAGCGTTGCATAGCAACAATCGTTTGTCGTTTCGACAGCCGAAGCCAAAGATGAGTAACAGAAAAAGGGGAATACCAAATTCCCGTGCATCATCTCACCTGAAGGACCTTCGTGATGGCTATCAGCGTCTTCGACATGTTCAAAATCGGCATCGGGCCGTCCAGTTCTCACACCGTCGGGCCAATGCGCGCCGGGGCACTGTTCGTGACCGAGCTGCGCAACCAGAACCGGTTGCACAGCGTAGAACGGATCGAGGTGCGATTGTACGGCTCTCTGTCGGCCACCAGCATCGGACACGGCAGCGATCGCGCAACAGTCATGGGCTTGATGGGCGAATGGCCGGACCAGATCGACCCTGGCCAGGTCAACCAGCGCATCGACGCGCTGCGTGCCGATAACCAGTTGATGCTGGCGGGCGAGCAGGCCATCACCTTCGTCTGGGAGCGGGACATGTGCCTGCTCAATGAAAACCTGCCCTATCACCCCAACGGCATGACGCTGTGCTCCTATGGGAAGACTGGTGAAGTTTACGAGCAAACCTACTATTCGGTGGGTGGCGGCTTTGTGATCGATGCCGAACAGGCAGCCAGCGGCGTGCTGGACAACGACACTACTGTTCTGCCCTACGATTTTTTCAGTGGCGCGCAGCTGCTGAAGCTGTGCAAGACCCACGGCATGAGCATTTCCGAACTGATGATGGCCAACGAGAAGGTCTGGCGCAGCGAAGAAGAAATTCGCGAGAAAATAATGGTGATCTGGGCCGCGATGCGCGCCTGCGTCGACAAGGGCCTGCTTGAAACCGGCATCCTGCCCGGCGGGTTGAACGTGCGCCGTCGCGCCTACCGCCTGCATCAGAGCCTGCAGAACCTCGATAACCCGAACGTGATCGGCTCGACCCTGAGCGCCATGGAGTGGGTCAACCTGTTCGCCCTGGCGGTCAACGAGGAAAACGCCGCGGGCGGGCGCATGGTGACCGCGCCCACCAACGGCGCGGCGGGTATCGTGCCTGCGGTGCTGCATTACTTCATGAAGTTCAAGCCTACGGCCAATGATGACGACGTGGTGCGTTTCTTCCTGAGCGCTGCTGCGGTCGGCATTCTGTGCAAGAAGAACGCGTCCATTTCCGGTGCCGAAGTGGGTTGTCAGGGCGAAGTAGGATCGGCCTGCGCAATGGCCGCCGCTGGCCTGGCGGAAATTCTCGGTGCCACGCCCGAACAGGTGGAAAACGCGGCCGAAATTGGTCTGGAACACAACCTGGGACTGACCTGCGACCCGGTTGGCGGGCTGGTGCAAATCCCTTGCATCGAGCGCAACGCGATTGCTGCCGTGAAAGCAATCAACGCTGCACAAATGGCGCTGCGCGGCGACGGCGAGCACTTCATCTCGCTGGACCACGCCATCCGCACCATGCGCGATACCGGCGCGGACATGCACGATAAATACAAGGAAACTTCACGCGGCGGGCTGGCAGTCAATCTGATCGAGTGCTGATCGGCTCAGGCGTTTACTGATTCAACAGTGCCGAGCCCGAATAGAAGATTCCGCCCAGCGCGATCAGCAGCAAGGTCACGCTGGAGGCGACTTCGATCTTGCGCTTGTACTTCAAGGCCAGCTTCTGACGCATCAGGAAGATGTAGGCAAACAGGATCGACAGGTCAATGATGATCCACAGCAACGACAACAAGGCAATGCTGCCCTTGAACGATTCGGTGACGTGAATGAACTGCGGGAAAAACGAGACGAAGAAGATGATGTCCTTCGGATTGGAAATCCCCACCAGAAAACCGGTCACCAGCCCGCTGTGCCTGCTACGCGCAGGCAACGGCGCTGGCGCTGCTTCAGGCGGCGTCGGGGCGTAACGCAATGCCTGCTCCAGCGCCTGCATCGACAGATAGGCGATGAAGAAACAGCCCACCAGGCTGATCCAGTTGAGCATGCTTACGCTCACCGACAGCGTTCCCGTCAGAATCAATGCCGCGACCAACACCAACACCAGTGATGCCCAGTTGGTGCCCAGCGCCGTCAGCATCGCGCGTTTCGGCCCGCACGCCAGGCTGGTATTGACGATCAGTGCCACCACCGGACCAGGGGTGATGATCAGCATGAAGACGCTGAACATGTAGATCAGCAGCAACGATATATCCATGGGTACTCAACGCTCGTTCAAATGGTCAGTCTTGTCGACTTTGATATGCAGAGGACAACGGGACAGTGAAAGCCCGCCTTCTTCATACAGTTGGTATTGCTTCCATTCCAGGCTGCTACGGTCGCCGAAAAAACCCAGCGTGTCGGGTACCACGCCGTTGTTTTAATCGGCGATTCGCTGGCGAATCTTTTCCCTGACCTTGCGACCACTTTCCGTCTCGGCGCTTGCCACCTCGTCAAAGTTCTCCCGAGGGTTGACCACAAACACAATGTGCCCACCCAGCGAACGGCTTTTCATCGCGCTGTGACGGGGAAAGCTCATGTTGATGAACATCGAGTGATAGGTCCACTCGAACACTTCAGGGTCTGTGCAGGCTTTGGCCGGCCAGGGCGTTCGGTCACCATCATGTAAATGCTGCAAGGTGGCCCACGCATAGGCCTGCTCTTCGGCCAAGGTGTTGAAATCGGTTTTCTCGAAAATGACAATCAGCGGGTTGAACAGGCGATCTTCAAGTGGCGTGTCATTAACGAACTTTACGTACGCTTCCATGCCGTCACGTAGCGCTTGTTGCTCATTCTCACAGGGGATGAACAGCAGCAGACAGCTTCCGGACTTGTTGGCACGGCGGCCAAACAGACAAGGAAAGCCCTTGTCACTCAGCACCTGCTCGAACTGCCTGTAAGCCTGAACCCTCCAGCCCATTTCCAGGGCGGTGTCACTTTCCAGCAAATGTCTTACAACAGATTGGCGTAACAGCTTTTCGGACTTGGGCAGCATATTCCCTCACGCACGCAGCAGATAAGAACACCGCCTTATTGTTTGATTTTTACGACAGTGGACGAGCCGGCGATTCTGACCGGAGACGCGTGCGCGGAAAAATGGAAAAAGGTGTAACCTACTATGACAAATAATCATGGTTAGTTATCACATGACTGAACGTATACCGCCTCTTTACGCGCTGAGAGCCTTTGAAGTCGCGGCTCGATCATGTTCATTTACGCGTGCTGCGCAGGAACTATCCCTTACCCAGAGTGCCATCAGTCGTCATATTCGTACCCTGGAAGAAACCCTTGGCTGTCGATTGTTCGAGCGCAATGGCCCGCGCCTTTCGCTCAGTGACGAGGGCCGGCGGCTGTCCAGTCAACTCAAGATCGGCTTCCGGATTATCGAGGACGCCTGCCAGCCATTCCGGGGTCAGGGCGCGAATCTGCGTCTCAAATCACCGTTCACCCTGACCATGCGCTGGCTGCTGCATGCGCTGGAGTCCTTTAAAAAGCCTGCACCCGCCCTGCCGGTGCAGCTCTCCAGCGTGTGGATGGACTTTGATAGCGTGGACTTCTATTCGGAGCCTTTCGACTGCGCGATTCTGCTGGGCAATGGCAACTTTGGTGCCGAGGTGGAAACCTGCAAGCTGTTCGATGAATGGCTGATTCCGATCTGCTCGGCAGACACGTTAGGCGACCAGCCGTGGGGAACAGAGAGGCTTCAGGCCGCTGAACTTATCCATCCATCCAGCGACCGCCGCGACTGGCGGCGCTGGCTGAACCGGATGGACCTCTCCGGTCAAGTGACGTTGAGCAAAGGCAAGGTGTTCGACACGCTTGATCAGGGCATTACCGCTGCGGTCAGAGGTCACGGTGTGTCGATTGGCGATCTGTTTCTGGTCGCTGATGACCTGAACGAAGGTCAGGTCTTTCTGCCGTTCAACTCGGCGGTTGGCACCGGAGATGCCTATTACCTGGTCTGGCTGCAGGACAGCTTCAAGCGCCAGCGAGTACTGGAACTGCGCGACCACCTGCTGACCTGCCTGCCGGACATATCCGGTATTGCAGTGGAGTTGCTCGCGGCACCTTGAAGGAGTCCGTTCCCGGTGGGAGTAAACTTGCTCACGAAGAAGCCGGACAACCCCATAAAAAGGGCGTCTGGACCATTGCCTTCGTGAGCAAGCTCACTCCTACGGCATAGTATGCAAGCCATTCAACTCAGCGGCAGACACTGCTCCACCAGCGATGTCCAGACCGCCACACCCGGTTCGATCACCTGGTCGTTGAAGTCGTAATACGGGTTATGCAACGCCGCCGACGGTTTCTCGCCATCGACGCCCATCCAGATGTACGCACCCGGGCAGGCATGCAGCATGAAGGCGAAGTCTTCGGAGGCCATCGACGGGTTGCAGCCCCACTGCACGTTGTTCTCCCCCACCGCGGCGACCGCTGCGCGGCGGATCGTAGCAGCAGCATCGACGTGGTTTTCAGTCACCGGATAACCCACGTTGTAGACCAGTTCGCCACGCACCCCGAAGGCCGTCGGCAAACGCTCGACGAACTCGCCAATCAGCTGCTGAACCTTCTCGCGCACCGGCGTTTGCAGACAACGCACCGTGCCGCGCAAAACAGCGGTTTCCGGAATGACGTTGATGGCTTCACCGGCGTTGAACTGAGTGATGCTGACCACCGCAGAATCCAGTGGCGACAGACGACGGGAAACGATGGTCTGCAGCCCGAGCACCAGTTCGGCAGCCGCCACAATCGGGTCATTGCCCTTGTCCGGCATGGCCGCATGGCTGCCCTTGCCAGTCAGGGTGATTTCGAAGGTGTCCAGCGATGCCATCATCGGCCCTGGATTGATGACCACCTTGCCAGCAGGCACGCCCGGCCAGTTGTGCAAACCGTAGATCGCTTCCATCGGAAAGCGCTCGAACAGACCGTCTTCGATCATCCGTTGCGCGCCGCCGAGGTTTTCCTCGGCAGGCTGAAAGACAAAATGCACCGTGCCGGCAAACCGGCGGGTTTCCGACAGGTGCCGGGCGGTGGCCAGCAGAATTGCCGTATGGCCATCGTGTCCGCAGGCATGCATGCAGCCCTTATGGGCCGACTTGTGCACGCTGTCGCCCAGCTCCTGAATAGGCAGGGCGTCCATGTCGGCGCGAATGCCGATAGTCGGGCCGTCGCCATTGCGCAGGGTGCCGACCACGCCAGTACCGCCCAGACCGCGGTGCACCTGAATGCCGAAGCTACTCAGCAGATCAGCCACCTTGTCCGAGGTTTTCAGCTCCTGAAACCCCAGCTCCGGCGCAGCGTGGATCGTGCGGCGCCAGACAGTTGCTTCGTCGATCAGTGTCTTTGAAATAGGCATGTACTTACTCCAGACTCGCGCCGTAGCCAAAACTGGCGGCAGGCTTGGCGGCGGTTTCGACCCAGACGCTTTTCACTTCGCTGTACTCGCGCAGCGCATCCAGACCCGAAGAACGGCCATAACCACTTTCACCATAGCCGCCAAACGGCGAGCTGACGTGGATAGTCTTGTAGCCGTTGACCCAGAACGTCCCGGCACGCACCTGTCTGGCAACGCGATGGGCGCGCCCGACATCACGGGTCCAGACGCCACCGGCCAGACCGAAACGGCTGTCGTTGGCGATGCGGATCGCGTCTTCTTCATCCTTGAACGGAATCGCTACCACCACCGGGCCGAAGATTTCTTCCTGCGCACAATTCAGCTCGTTGGTGCCCGCCAACACCGTCGGGTTGACGTAATAACCCGGCTTGTTCGGGATCGGATCAGCCTGCTCGCCAACCAGTCTTGCGCCGTCTTTCAATGCGCGCTCGACCATGCTCTTCACATGGTTGTACTGCTTGGCATTGTTGATCGGGCCGATCTGGGTGTCCGGGTCGCCGGGGTCGCCGACCTTGAACTGAGTCGCCGCCACCGCCAGCGCGTTGGTGAACTTCTCGAAAATCGATTCCTGCACCAACAGCCGTGAGCCGGAGACACAACTTTGCCCGGCACCGGAGAAAATCGCCGCCTGAGCGCCACGCAAGGCCACTTCCAGATCCGCATCGTCGAATACGATGTTGGCTGACTTGCCACCCAGCTCCAGCACCGCGGGAATACAGCGCTGCGCCGCAGCCACGGCGATATGCCGACCGGTCGCTGGCGAGCCGACGAACACCACTTTGCGGATGTCAGCCTTGGCAATGAACGCCTGGCCGATGGAATGGCCGAAACCGGCAATCACGTTGACCAGCCCTTTCGGTACGCCCGCGCGCTCAATCAGCACACCGACCATCAAAGAGCTCAGCGGTGTCAGTTCCGACGGTTTGAGGATGACTGCGTTACCCGCCGCAATCGCCGGGGCGATCTGCCAGCCGCAGGTGAAGATCGGCGCGTTCCACGGGGTGATCTGCAACACCGTGCCCAGCGGTTCGTAGGTCACGTAGTTGAGGTGGGTGGTCGGCACCGGGATGATTTCGCCATGCAGCTTGTCTGCCCAGCCGGCGTAATACTCGAACATTTCGGCTACCTTGAGCACTTCAACGCGGGCATCGCGGATCGGCTTGTTGGCGGTCAGGGATTCGATCTGCGCAAGATTTTCCAGTTCTTCACGAATCAGATTGCCTACCTGATACATGGCGCGACCGCGCGCCTGAGCGGTCAGCGCCCACCATTGCTGCTGCGCAGCCTTGGCCGCCTTGTCGGCGATGTCGACCAACGACTCGTCAGCGTCCGGAAAGCTCAGCAACAGGCTGTCGTCATGGGCATTGCGCACTTCAACCGGCGCGCCGTGGCCTTCAATGAACTGGCCGCCGACGTAGCTGGCAATGACACTGCGATCGCCCCAGTAAGGACGCATCAGTTCAAGAATTTTTGCAGTGCTCATCGCTTATTCTCCATGACCGTAAAGTTTGCCATCGGTGCGTTGCACGATGGCGCAGAAGTCTTCGTTGTCCGCCAGGGTTTCACTGCTGGCCTGCCACAATTGCGCGACGACGCGCGACAGCGGCAGGTCCATGTCGAGGCTGTCCGCCAGATCGCTGGCCAGGCCGACGTCCTTGCGCATCAGGCCCATGGTAAAACCCGAGTCATAGGCCTTGTTGAGTACCCAGGTCGGGAACATCACTTGCGTGGCACCGCTGCGTCCGGAACCGGCATTCAGGCCCTGCAGAAGTTTTTCCGGATCGACACCTGCACGCGCAGCCATAGCCACGGCTTCGGCAGTGCTGATCAGGTGGCAGGCGGCGAGCATGTTGTTGGCGATCTTGGCCACATTGCCTGCGCCGCACTGGCCGACGTGCACGCGTGTGCCGCTCATTCCTTCCAAAATCGGCATGGCGCGCGCAAGATCGGCATCTTCAGCGCCGATGACCATCGACATGGTGCCGGTAGCTGCGCCTTTCGGGCCGCCCGAGACAGGTGCATCGATAAAGGCAATGCCGGTTTTGGCCAGTTCGGCGGCGACCTTACGGCTCATTTCCGGTGTTGATGTGGTGGTATCGACCACGATCAAGCCCTTGCGACCGAACTCGCTGATACCGCCCGCACCGAGACACACCGACTCCACATGCTCGGCCTTGGGCAGCGACAGGATCAGAATATCCACGCCTTGAATCAGTTGTTTGCGGTCGGCAACCGGCTTGACGCCTTTGCTTTCAGCCTGGGCCAGCGCAGCCTGCGACAGGTCGAAGCCGCTGACATCAAAGCCCTTGCCCGCCAGCGTGGCAGCCATGCCGCCGCCCATGTTGCCCAATCCGATCACACCTGCTTTCAAAGTCATGTCTGCATCCCGGTCAAAGGTTTTGTACGAATTCGAGAACGACGCTGCGAGCCTTGTCGGCGAGCAATGTGCTGATGATCCGAGTATGGACAGCGCTCTCACCTCTCAGCAATAATCCTCAAATCGAATTTATGTTGCCTTTAGCGCAACACAGAGTCTCTACAGGAGCCTTATGAGCCTGGTGCAAGATCGACGCATCCTGTATTTCTTCGAAGCCGTGCGGCTGGGCAGCGTCAGGGCTGCCGCCGACTTCCTCAACGTCGCGCCCTCGGCGGTCAGCCGCCAGATCGCGCAACTGGAACAGGAGCTCGGCTCGCCATTGCTCGAGCGCCATCGCCGAGGGGTCAAACCCACTGAAGCAGGCGACAAGGTGCTGGCCTACTACCGCCAGCGACTGACGCAGCAGGAGGTCCTGCTGGATTCGATCCAGGCGCTGAAGGGCCTGCACAGCGGCTCGGTGACATTGGTATCCGGAGAAGGTTTTCTTGAAAGCCTCGCCCAGCCGCTGGCCCGGTTTTCCGAGCTGTACCCGCGCATCGAACTGCTCGTGAACGTTTGTGGCAGCAACGAGGTGATTCGCCAGGTGGTGGAGGACGAAGCGCATATCGGCCTGGTCTTCAAACCCGCTGCCGACCCGAAAATCCGCTCTCACGCCCATCAACGCAAGCCAGTGTGCGTGATCACCGCACCCGATCATCCGCTGACGCAAGAGCAGGCTCCGATAGAGCTGCGGGCACTGGAACACTACCGTGTCGCGCTGCCTGCTGTGTCTTATGGTATTCGCCAGATTCTTCTGCAGGCCGAACATCAACTGGGTATTACAGTGCAGCCGACACTGACCTGCAGCACCTTCGCCATGCTCAAGCATTTCGCCATGCAGGGTGGCGTCACGCTGTTGCCGACCTTTGTTGTGGAGGAGGAGATAAAGGCCGGAAAACTGCGCGCCCTGCCCTTGCAGCATGAGGTGTTCAGCAGCCCGCAGACGCATTTGATCAGCCGTCTGGGTCGGCAGCTCAGCGTCGGTGCCAACCGCCTGATGGGCATGCTGTTGCGGGACATGACGGCGTTTCGCAATTGACCTACCGTTAGTCCCGCTTCGACCAATCGCGCTGAACCAACAAAATCCTCATGGTTCATCTTCAGTACGGATCAGAACTTCTGCTGCCATCGAGGATTAATCATGAGAGCTTTGACTTACCACGGCGCGAACAGTGTGAAGGTCGACACAGTGCCGGACCCGGAAATACAAGAAGCTGACGACATCATTTTGAAAGTCACCGCGACCGCAATCTGCGGCTCTGATCTGCACTTGTATCGCGGCAAGATACCCACGGTGGAACACGGCGACATATTCGGCCATGAGTTCATGGGCATTGTCGAAGAGACTGGCCCGGCGGTCACCGCTGTGCAGAAAGGTGATCGTGTAGTGATCCCTTTTGTGATTGCTTGCGGCAGCTGCTTTTTCTGCAACATCGACCTGTTCGCAGCCTGTGAAACCACCAACACCGGGCGCGGCGCGATCATCAACAAAAAGTCCATTCCGCCAGGGGCAGCACTGTTCGGTTTCAGTCATCTGTATGGCGGCATTCCCGGCGGTCAGGCTGAGTACGTGCGCGTGCCAAAGGCCAATGTCGGCCCGTTCAAAGTGCCGGGCACACTGGCTGACGAGAAGGTTCTATTCCTTTCCGACATCTTGCCCACTGCCTGGCAGGCGGTAACCAATGCGGGCATCGGCCAAGGTTCGAGCGTTGCCATCTATGGCGCTGGTCCAGTGGGTCTGATGAGCGCCGCATGCGCGAGAATGCTCGGCGCCGAGAAGATATTCATGGTCGATCACCATCCGTATCGCCTGGCCTACGCGCAGAAAACCTATGGCGTGATCCCGATCAATTTCGATGACGACGATGACCCGGCCGACACCATCATCCGTCAGACAGCTGGCATGCGCGGCGTGGACGGTGTGGTCGATGCAGTCGGTTTCGAAGCCAAGGGCAGCACCACCGAAACCATTCTGGCCACGCTGAAACTGGAAGGCAGCAGTGGCAAGGCATTGCGTCAGTGCATCGCAGCGGTAAGGCGTGGCGGCGTAGTGAGCGTACCGGGCGTTTACGCAGGGTTTATCCACGGTTTCATGTTCGGCGATGCGTTCGACAAGGGCCTGACGTTCAAGATGGGCCAGACCCATGTCCATCGCTTCATGCTTGAACTGCTCGAGCACATCGAAGCCGGACGACTCGAACCGGAAGCCATCATCACCCACCGCATGTCGCTGGAAGATGCTGCGAAAGGTTACAAGCTGTTCGACAAGAAGGAAGAGGATTGCCGCAAGGTGATTCTGACTCCGGGCAACAACACCATTGTGGTGCCAGACGCCACGACAGAAGAGCTGGTTGCGGGTGGCGTGCCAGCCATGTGAGGCGCACCCTTGGTGCTCAAGATCGGACGCAGAGCGTCCAGAAGTGCGCTACCACGCGGAGCGTGGGAGCGATCGCCACACGCTCCGTCGCTAGAGAATGCGGAGCGTCCAGAAGATAGTGGTCGTTGAGACTATCGTTCCCTACGCTCCAGCGTGGGGATGTCGTTCTGGACGCTCTGCGTACGATCTTTGTGCCGCGGAGCATCACACAAAGCGTGTGTCAGTGCATTTGCGGACGCACATTTTATCGGCTCAGGTAGGCAAATCGCCCTTTGAACGGTTTGCCGATGGGGTCGGCCAGGTCGCCGTGCTTGCTGGTACTCAGCCCAAGGTCCACCAGCGACTCTGCCAGTTTCACCGCCGCCGCCACGCCGTCGATCACCGGCAGACCAATCGCTTCACTCAATTGCCTGCCCAAATCCGCCATCCCGCCGCAGCCCAGTACAATGGCACCTGCCCCCTCTTCATCACGTGCCCGGCGAGCCTGTTCGGCCATGCACTCGATCAGTTCGGGCCCGCTCTCTTCCAGCGCCAGTACGGGTAGGTCGATACAACGTACCGAGGTACACAGTTCGCTGAAGCCATAGCGCTGCAACAGGTGCTCGGCGATGATCCGCGTTCGGGTCAGCGTGGTGACCACTGCGAAGCGGGTGGAAATCAGACTGGCCATGTGGAAAGCCGCTTCGGCAATGCCGATCACAGGTGCGCTGGCGTACTCGCGGGCTGCCAGCAGACCAGGATCGCCGAAACAGGCGATGATGTGCGCGTCGACCTGTTGCTCACGGCCTTTGCGTATCTCTTCCAGCACGCCAAGGGTCGCTATCGCTTCGTCAAAATGGCCTTCGATAGACACCGGGCCATCATCGGGACTGCACGCAAGAATCTGCGTACCGGGGCGTGCAATGGCTTGCGCCGCGAGGCCAATCTTGTGGGTCATGGCTTCGCTGGTGTTGGGGTTGATCACTTGAATACGCACCGGAACTCCTTCAGCGCCGTTTGAAAATGCTATGAAAATCTACTGTCTCGCTCACCGGTGCATCTACATTCAGGCTGGCGCGGATACGGCGCAGATGCTCGGCCATCCACTCGCGGGCCTGCTCACCCTGCCCGGCTTCGAGCAAGGTCAGCAAGTCAACGTGCTGACCACACTCACAGCCGACGCTGCGCCGCGAACCGTACACCGCCACGATCAGCGAAGAACGCGTAGTGAGCTGCGCGACTTGCTCGGTCAATACCTGATTGCCCGCCAACGCGCTCAATTGCACATGAAATCTGGCCGACAACTGAATAGCTTCGCTGTGACGCCCGGCGTGTTGCGCCTCATGTTCCTGTTCACAGAGCGCACGCAGTGATTCCAGACGCTGACCGCCTGCCCGTGCGGCGATATCGGCCATCAGCGCGGGTTCGATCAACTGCCTGGCACCCAGCACATCCTGCGCTTCCTGCGCCGACGGTTGCGCGACCTCTGCGCCGCGCTTGGGACGCAAGGTCACCAGCCGTTCCAGGGCCAGACGCTGCAAGACCTTGCGAATGCCGGTCCGGCTGATCTCGAACACTTCAGCCAATGCGTCCTCGGGCAAACGCGTGCCTGGCGCAAGCCGGTGCTCGACGATTGCTTCCAGTACGTGCTGATAAATTTGCTCGTCGCGGCCTTTTTCATCGGCAGCGGGCGTCAGGAACAAGGGAGCGCTGGCAGTTCGAGTCATGGTTTCAGATCACTTTTTCGGTACAGATCGTATACAGGAATAGTGCCCGATGTACCACTTGATGAATAGCGCTATCTAAGCCGCCAAGCAACGCCTCTGGGCTGGGCAGCCTGCAAAATAGCACCGAAAATGGGCCATTGCGCTCCGTTAGTGTGCGCTTTAAACGCTATGACGGACGTGCCCACTGTGCTGACTTTTCTGGACTGGAACGCCAGCTGGCATAGCGCGCATTGACTTTTTGCCTATGAAAAAACGTATGGCACATCTTTTGCGTACACGATCATATACAAAAATATCATCGATCGTACCCCGATCCCGCCACGATCCATCGAGGGAGTAACGCTATGACAGACCAACGCCCGGCCGGATACAGCCCGCGCCTGCACAACCATGATCTGGGGCCGGTGCCGCAGAAGTGGACCTGGTACAACATTCTGGCGTTCTGGATGAGCGACGTGCACAGCGTCGGCGGTTACGTTTTCGCCGCCAGCCTCTTCGCGCTCGGCCTGGCCAGCTGGCAAGTGTTGATTGCGCTGCTGGTGGGCATCTGCATCATTCAGGTGATTGCCAATCTGGTCGCCAAACCCAGCCAGCAAGCCGCCGTGCCCTACCCGGTCATCTGCCGCCTGGCCTTCGGGGTATTCGGTGCCAACATTCCTGCAATCATCCGCGGGCTGATTGCAGTGGCGTGGTACGGCATTCAAACCTATCTGGCGTCCAGCGCACTGGTGATCGTGGTTCTACGCTTCTTCCCGGAACTGGCTGCGTATCAGAACCTGACCTTTCTCGGGTTGTCGTGGCTTGGCTGGTTCGGTTTTCTGGCGTTGTGGGTGGTCCAGGCTGCTGTGTTCTGGACCGGCATGGAATCGATCAGACGCTTCATCGACTGGGCCGGTCCTGCCGTTTACGCGGTGATGTTCGCGCTGGCAGGCTGGATTGTCTGGCGCGCCGGTTGGGATAACATCAGTTTCACCCTGGCTGAAAAAGAGTTATCCGGCTGGGCGGCGTTCGGGCAGGTGGTCATGGCCATCGCGCTGGTGGTCTCATACTTCTCCGGCCCGACGCTGAACTTCGGTGATTTCAGCCGCTATTGCCGCAGCATGGCCGACGTGCGCCGCGGCAATTTCTGGGGCTTGCCGGTGAACTTTCTGGCGTTCTCGCTGGTGACGGTGGTGATTGTCTCGGGCACGCTGCCGATTTTCGGTGAAATGATCCACGACCCTATTGCCACCGTAGCGCGTATCGATAACACCACCGCCGTGCTGCTCGGCGCATTTACTTTCGTGACCGCCACTGTCGGCATCAACATCGTCGCCAACTTCGTTTCCCCGGCCTTCGACTTTGCCAACGTGGCCCCCAGCCGCATCAGCTGGCGTGCAGGCGGCATGATTGCTGCCGTAGCTTCGATCTTCATCACGCCCTGGAACCTGTTCAACAACCCTGAAGTGATTCATTACACCCTGGACGTGCTCGCGGCCTGCATCGGCCCACTGTTCGGCATCCTGCTGGTGGATTACTACCTGATCAAGAAGCAGCAGATTGATGTCGACGCCCTGTTCAATGACACGCCAAGCGGTCGTTACTGGTACACCAATGGCGTGAACTGGATTGCGGTCAAAGCGCTAGTGCTGACGGCGCTGGTGGGCCTGTGCTTTACCTTTGTCGAGTGGTTCAAGCCCATTGCCAACTTTGCGTGGTTCACCGGGTGCATCCTGGGTGGCGCGCTGTTTTATGTGATGACCCGCTGGTCGCCCGTGCAGACTGCCAACCTGCCTGCGCCTGTCGGCCAGAACTAAGAGCTGCTGTAGAGGCGCTGGCACCTGACCGGGACCAGCGCCTGCACGTTACACAAACACCGGTCGCCTCGCGAAATCAGCGCTTTCAGCTGGCTCGGCAAGCCCGATATGACCTGAAAGCACTGCCCAGACTGCCTCCGTAGAAAATACTGCACTTATCAGATGATATTAATTTAATATCACTCTCAGGCCAAACCCATGGAATGATGAAGTGTCACTGATCGCCTGTAAGGCCTGGGGCACAAAATAGAATAAAATTTGTACAACTTTCAGGCCGCTGCGCTGCCCTATGACTGAGTCTTTGTGAACCAGGCGTTCAAGTGGGTCGATAGTGATGAGCAATGATGTTTCCGGCGGCATGCCATTCGCCCCCCAGCCACTCCCGCCTTCAGAGCAGGAAGCGGTCGAGCAGCTACAACTCGCCCTTGATTCAGGGGCAGTTGTCGGCACTTGGGTGTGGGACATCATTGCCGATCAGTTGACCGGCGATGAGCGTTTTGCCCGGACCTTCGGCTTGTGCCCGAAGCTGTGCGCCAAAGGCTTGCCACTGGAGCTGGTGATAGCCTCCATTCATCCCGACGATTCGGCCAGAGTCGACAAGTCAATCGAGGACGCGCTTCAGAACAGCGAAACCTACCGATGCGAATACCGGGTTCTGCATAAAGACGGCCTTTATCGCTGGGTTGAAGCCAGCGGAAAAATCGAGCGTGATAGTCGCGGCAAGCCTGTTCGCAGTCCGGGCGTATTGCTTGATATAGACAGCCGTCGCATAGCTGAAGACGAGCGCGACCGGCTCAACGAATTGCTGAGGATATTCACGGCTGCCGTTCCGGGCGTTGTCTACGCCAAGGATCTCGAAGGTCGCATGCTGGTCGCCAATCGTGGCACCGCTGAACTGATCGGCAAGCCGCCCGAGTTTTTCATCGGCAAGACGGACCTGGAGTTTCTGGATGATCAGCAACAGGCACGGGTGCTCATGGAAACCGACCGCCGGATCATGCAGAACAATGTCAGCGAACAGATCGAAGAACAGGTCAACCTGCCTGACGGCTCTGCAGCGACGTGGCTCTCGACCAAAGCGCCCTTGCTCGATGAAAACGGCGAGGTGATCGGTCTGATCGGCTCGTCTGTTGATGTCACCGCCAGAAAAAAAGCCGAAGAAGCGGTCAGAGAACTCAATCAGACACTCGAACAGCGCATCGAACAAGCCGTTTTCGAACGTGAGCAGATCGAAGACGCCTTGCGCCATTCCCAGAAGATGGACGCCGTCGGACAACTGACAGGCGGCATCGCACATGACTTCAACAACCTGCTGGCCGGCATTTCCGGCAGCCTTGAACTGATCACCAAACGACTGGCTCAAGGCCGTGTCGGTGATGTAGACCGGTACGTGTCGGTCGCTCAGGGCGCAGTACGGCGCGCGGCTTCGCTGACTCACCGGCTGTTGGCGTTTTCGCGGCGTCAGAACCTGTCCCCGAGAGTCACCAACGTCAACGTGTTGATTCAGGACATGGAAGAACTTATTGCACGCACGGTCGGCCCGGAGATAGATATAAAAGTCGTCGCCCACGATGACTTGTGGCCTGCACTGATCGATCATGCCCAGTTGGAAAGTTCGTTGCTGAACCTGTGCCTGAACGCCCGTGATGCAATGCCCAGTGGCGGGCGCATCGTCATCGAAACAGCCAATGCGTCCATTGAAGAATGTACCGACCCTGATCACGGCATTCCTGCCGGCGAGCACTTGAGCATCCGCGTCACAGATACTGGCATGGGGATGAGCCCGGACACCGTCGCCAAGGCGTTTGAACCGTTCTTCACCACCAAACCCATTGGCGCCGGGACCGGCCTGGGCCTGTCGATGGTCTACGGTTTTGTGCGCCAGTCCGGCGGTCAGATCCGCGTCGAGTCGGTTGAAGGTCAGGGCACCAGCGTGGTCATGCACCTGCCACGCCATATTGCTGAAAATGCTCCACGCGCTGCCGAGCCCGAAATAACCGAAGAGCCAGCGCACCACACCGGCGAAACCGTTCTGATCGTTGATGACGAGCCGTCGGTCAGAATGCTTGTCGCCGAGGTGATCACCGGCCTGGGCTACAACTGCCTGGAAGCAGGCGACGCTCAGTCAGGTTTGCAGATCCTGCAGTCAGATACCCGCATCGACCTGCTCATCAGTGACATCGGTTTGCCGGGCGGCATGAACGGCCGGGAAATGGCTGACGCTGCGGGCGACTGCCGACCGGGGCTGCCGACCCTGTTTATCACTGGCTACGCCAAGACTTCAGTGCTGGACGACTGCCACCTGCGGCCCTGCACACAAGTTTTGACCAAGCCGTTCGGGCTGGATGCGCTCGCCGGGCGAGTGACAGGCCTGATCGGCGCGGATGCAGCCACTCGCTGCTATTGATAGCGTGCACCCTACGACACCCGATGGCCGGTATTTTGTGGTCAAGGGACAACTCTGGCGATGTTCCAATCCGTCCCTGAGCGAAGAGGTTCGTCAGCTATTAGTGAATGAGTTGATGGCTGCCCGGCGCGAGGTCAAGGCAGCCAAGGCAAGCGCGGATTCAGATGCACTGAAAGCCGCCCGGGCCGGGGTTCACCAGGCCAAGGTTGCACTTGGGGAGCGCGGCGACGTCTGGTGGACTGACGGGGCCAGGGATTTCAATCGGTGCAATGTGGAAAACACGCCATATGCGCAGTGGTATGAAGTGTCAGAAGCACAACGATCGACTAAGTAAACGCCTTCGATACAGCGGCAAACCTCATTCATTACTATTCACCGCCCCGCTTGATCATCGGATTAGGCCTGGCCTTGCCCCTGAGGCGCTGTGATAGACGCTCCGCGAAGCATTTATATGATAACCAGCATTCATTTTAATCGGCGCGCCCGCCGATAAACCGCTATTGCTTTCGCTGTACTTCACCTCTCGGCACTCCCCCTCTAAAGGCCCTTATCGGCATGACAAAATCGCTAAAATTCAGCCATAAAATCCTGTTGGCGGCGTCTCTCGTAGTGATCGCCGCATTCACCCTGTTCACGTTTTACAACGACTATCTGCAACGCAACGCCCTGCGTCTGCAATTGAAGGAGAACCTGAATCAGACGGGTGACAGCACCGCAGGCAACATCCGCAACTGGCTTTCAGGGCGAATTCTTCTGGTAGAGAACCTGGCGGAAAATGCGTCTTCGCCGCAATCAACCGACGCGCAGAATCTTGCCCTCGGCCAACCCACACTTATCGCCACCTTCATGAGTATTTACCAGGGTAAGAGCAATGGTTCTTTCGTCACTCAGCCTCCTGATGACATGCCGGCCGACTATGACCCCAGGACCCGGCCGTGGTATGTCGATGCCGTGCGCGCAGGCAAGACGATCCTCACCGAACCGTATCTGGATGCTGTGACCAAAGGGTTGATCGTGACCCTTGCCACACCGGTCAAAAGTGCATCGGGTGTATCCGGGGTCATTGGCGGTGATCTGAGCCTGGAAATACTGGTGAAAATGATCAGTTCGCTGCGCCTTCATGGCGACGGCTACGCGTTTCTGGTCGATGCGAATGGCCGCATTCTGGTCCACCCGGACACTTCGCTGGTAATGAAAACGCTGGCAGAAGTCTACCCGGCGAATACGCCGAAATTGTCCCAGGACCTGAGCGAAAGCGAGCATGCCGGAAAAGCTCAGATTCTTACGTTTGCCCATGTAGACGGGCTGCCTTCCGTCAACTGGTATGTGGGCGTGGCGATGGACAAAGAGATCGCCTATGCATCACTGGGCGAGTTCAGAAACTCGGCCATCGTGGCGACTGTCATTGCGGTGGTGCTGATCATCCTTCTGCTGGGAATGCTTCTGAGCGTACTGATGCGGCCGCTCAACCTGATGGGCCGCGCCATGCACGATATCGCTGCCGGCGAAGGTGATCTGACCAAACGCTTGACGATTCAGAGCGAAGACGAGTTCGGGTATCTGGGCAACGGCTTCAACCTCTTTGTAGAACGAATCCACGACTCGATGCGTGAAGTAGCCTCCTCCACGGTACAGCTCAATGAAGTTGCCCAGCCGGTAGTGAATGCCTCCAACTCGTCGATGCTCAATTCCGATCAGCAGTCCAACCGTACCAACAGCGTGGCCGCAGCCATCAATGAGCTGGGCGCTGCAACCCAGGAGATTGCCCAGAACGCCGCGCGCGCCTCTGGCCATTCAAGCGATGCACGCACGCTGGCCTCGGACGGTCAGGACGTGGTCGGGCAGAACATCGCGGCCATGAGCCGCCTGTCAAAGCGCATCAGCAACGCAAGTGAACAGATTGAAACGCTCAATACAAAAACCGCCAACATCGGCCAGATACTGGAAGTGATTACCGGTATCTCTCAACAGACCAACCTGCTGGCCCTTAACGCAGCCATCGAGGCGGCACGCGCGGGTGAAGCCGGCCGAGGTTTTGCCGTGGTGGCCGACGAAGTACGCAGCCTGGCCCACCGAACGCAAGAATCGGCGAGCCAGGTGCAAGAGATGATCGGGCAGATGCAATCGGGCGCTCGCGAGGCTGTTGCGCTCATGAACGAAAGCCAGCGTGAAAGTGTTGAAACGGTCGGCATTGCCAACAAGGCCGTTGCAAGCCTTGAACACGTTACCGAACGCATTGGCGAAATCGACGGCATGAACCATTCGGTTGCCACGGCGACCGAAGAACAAACTGCCGTTGTGGAAGCGATCAATGTGGATATCACAGAGATCAATACCCTGAACCAGCAAGGCGTGGAGAACTTGAACGCTACCCTGCGCGCCTGCACTGACCTTGAACAGCAATCCACCCGCTTGACGCAGCTGGTGGGTAGCTTCCGTATATAACGCTCAAGCCGCTGCCAGAGAATTTCTGGCAGCGGCTCTACATCCCGACTGCCAGGAAGCACGCGCAACTAAGGCAACTGCTGTTCAATCACCCCCAGCCACCCCATGCCGGGATAAGTCTCAAAGCCCGGGGTCATTGAATACCCTTGAATGCTATTGTTGGGCAGTGTGCTGTAACCGGTGGCCTGCCCCGCTCTGGTCTGCAAGTCGATACTGTGGCCCAACGGGCTTTGGGGGGCGGAACTGGCAATTATCCTGTGGCTGGCATCGACCATCATCACTCGGGTGCGGGTGCGCTCTTCATCACTCAGACGCACGCCATTGATCACCGAGTCCGACTGATTCTTCCAGTCAAAGAAAATCCCGATGACGCCGATCACAGGTGAGTGTTTGCCAGCGTTACTGCGCACGGCTGCACTGAACGCACAGGTTTGCGAGCCGTTGAGCAAGGGCTCCACAGCGACTTCACCGGCAAAGTATTGATCGCCAGACGAGTGCCGCACCGCCTGCTTGAACCAGGTCGCCTCATTTACATTCGCACCGATAACCTTGTCGAAGGTATCGGGCCGACCGGACGCAATCACGCAGCCGGTTGTATCGGCAACCCAGATGTCCAGATACACCGTATAACTGTCCAGAATGACGCCGAGGCGCTCACTGGAGTGTGCGCGACTCTGCGCAGTTGGGGTCATCAGTACATCAACCAGCGATGCATCGGTCGCCCACCAGCGAACATCGCACGTGCGCTCATATAGATTGCGATCAATGATTTCGATCAGGTTCAGTGCGAGGTCTGCCAGCCGTTGTCCTCGCACATCAAAACACATGCCCTTACCAAGTTCGGTCAGTTCATTGACCGATGCTTGCAGGTCTTGAGTCAGACCGCTGGCAATCTTTGAAATCTGCTCGGAGATATTCTTCACCTCCTCGGCCACCACCGCAAAACCCCGACCGGCTTTACCTGCATGCGCCGCTTCGATCAGCGCGTTTATTGCCAGCAATCGAGTCTGGCGGGTGATCAGTTGTATATCGCTGACGCCACGAGTTGCCAGAGATTCCACTTCACGGGACAGGGTCACAATTCGTTCGGGTTCGATCATTTTCTTTCTGCTTCAATGAGTTACCGTAGGCGGCAGCCATCGCACAATCGTCGTGCAAAAAACAGAGGGAAAGAAGTTGTCATTCTCAAGGGCGCGGAAGTCTGGGCTTCCTGTTTTTATCGACTGATGTCGTAATGCCCTCAACCCCGCTAATGTAGTTTTGAAGGTCGACAATCTGCAAGCATTGCGCACGGAACGTTTGCACGACGGCTTTAAGAAGCATGTATGCGGAAGGGCTTCGGGCTGAGGGCATGCACTCAACTGTTGACGCTTTCGATCTCAGACTTTGTTGCTTGCACTACAGCCTTGCCCACCTCGGTAAGACCGAAAATAATATGCTGCACATAGGGAAACGAAGCGTCGCAGGGCAATACGGCACCTGAAATCAACAGGCCTTCTTTCACGAGATGATCAATCATCTCCATGAATTCCCCTATTGCCGGAACCGCTGGCTGGAGACGAATCAAACTCAGGTACAGCTGACCAGACGTCATCTTTCCAGGGCGGAAAAAATGGGCGCTGTCAACGATCTCCAGCACGGCCAGCTCATCGGAAAAATGATGATTGCTCACAGTGACCTCCAGCTTCAGGAACCACGACCCGCGTCTCCAGCCAGGTCATGGTTCAATCGGCGTTGGCAAGTGACTATCCGGCTTCAGAAACTCCATCACTTCAGCAGTAACGGAGGGGTGATCAATCAGCCGGTTATGGCCCAGCCCTTCCGTGGTAAAAAGACGTGCTCCGGGCCATAGCTTTGCGAACCGGGCACCCTTTTCCCACGGGGTTTCGCGATCTCGGCGGTCATGAATAATAAGCGCTGGACGATCAAGCAACTGCAGTCGCGCAGAAGCGTCGTAATCCGCGAAGCGGCGGCCGCTCAGCGCATGCAAGTATCCTTCAAAAGGTGCGAAAACCTTGTGCGCGATACCAAAAGTTTCAAACTGATGAAGCGCGTTGTCAGCCGGGGCCAGGAACGGCGCAATCAACACAAACCGGTCGGGACGCCACTGCTCTTCCTGAGCGAAAATGATTGACGAAGCGCCCAACGAATGAGCGATCACGGCCGCAGGCTTTCCGAAATGGCGTCCTACCTGCTGAAGCACTTCCACAAACTGCGGCATGTGGCTGATATCGCCAGAGCTTAATCCATGGGCAGGCTGATCAAAACCAACCACCGCATAGCCCATCGATCGTAACAACGGCACCCAGCCGACAAAACGCATCGCGTAGCTTGACCACCCATGGGAGAACAACACATAAGGTTGACTGGAAGGATCTCCCCACACATAGGTGCAGATCTTGATCCCGTTCAGTTCCAGAGTACCCGTTTGCACATCCGCCGATGCGCTCAGCGCAGCCGCAGCCTCGGCACGTCCTGCGGCCTGGGGTGTAACGAAACGTCGGGCAAGGTATCTTCCGGTGGGGCCAGGTAGAATACGGCTGGCAAGCATGAAGGTGCCCCGCAGCGTCAATAATCGAAGCCTGTTGGTAAGTTTGCTCATCGGTATTCTCCGCACCAGCCATAAGACCTGGAGCAATTAGAGCAGCCTATCTTGTCACTGACAAGATAGGCTGTACGATGGCTATATAACTTTTATTTCATGACAGGGAGCTTCGTATGTCGACCTCAGATACCCCGCGTACTTACCACCATGGCAACTTGCCGACCGTCTTGCGGCAGGCGGCCTGGGACATCGTAGGGGAAGCAGGCATGCGAGGACTCTCACTGCGTGAATGCGCAAGACGGGCGAACGTTTCACACGCCGCACCTGCGCACCATTTCGGCTCTCTGGAAAACCTGATGGCAGAGGTGGTGGCCGATGGTTATGAACGGATGGTCGACGCTATCCATGCCGCGCAGCGGGACCTTGGCGACTGTGTGCTGGGCTGTGGGATAGGCTATGTCAATTTCGCTAAAAACTACCCGCAGCATTTCCGGTTGATGTTCGGAATGGGCGGGGTCAACCGCACATTACCCAGATTGCTCACTTCAGGCGAAGCCACGCTGCAACTGCTTCGTCAGTCGATACGTACGGCGTGGGTCGCAAAAAACTGTGCAGAACCAGACTCGACAGTGCTTGAGCAACGCACCTTCCTCGCCTGGAGCACTGCGCATGGGTATGCCTCATTGGCGATCGACAGAAAGCTAGATGAACTCTCTGTAGTCTCGGCCGAATCGATACTCAAACCGATGGCGTCTTTTTTGCTTACACCATAGCGCTCCGCGCCCCGCAAAAGCGCCCGGGCCTATACGCCCACTTCGCCCTCTGAAACGCCCTCTGCGCCGCATCTCCCGAGCGGCCAAAGCGCCTGCGCGCGAGATTTCTCTTCGCCCCTCTCGCCTATGAATGCAGGCGCACACGACCTCGCCATATTTTGATGTCGACCAACATCAATACGTTGACATTTTAGATTTTGATCGTAATCATAACGCCAAGGATCAATTGGCAGGGCCTTTCAGCGTCAGCGTCGAAGGCCCTGCCGGGTGACCGACAATCGCAGGCGCAAACGCCTGGCTGCCCTCATCGCATTACTTGTCAGGACATCACCAATGACTACTCTCCCCACTGTTCTCATCACTGGCGCTTCCAGCGGTATTGGTGCCATTTATGCCGAGCGATTTGCCCGTCGCGGCCACAACCTGGTGCTTGTCGCACGTGACAAGCCACGCCTCGATGCTCTGGCAGCAAGGCTGAGTGAAGAAAATGACGTAGCTGTCGAAGTGCTTCAGGCCGACCTGACCAACTCTGCCGACCTCACAACGCTTGAAACTCGCCTGCGCGACGATGCCCGGATCGGCGTCCTTATCAATAACGCAGGTATTGCTCAGTCCGGCGGGTTCATTGAGCAGAGCGCTGAGGCCATTGAAAAGCTTGTCGCCCTCAACATTGTTGCGCTGACGCGACTCGCTGCCGCAGTGGCCCCTCGCTTCGCGCAGTCCGGTACCGGTTCAATCGTCAACCTCGGGTCGGTGGTGGGCTTGGCGCCAGAGCTCGGCATGACCGTTTACGGTGCCACCAAGGCTTATGTGCTGTTCCTGTCTCAAGGCTTGAACCTGGAACTGGCACCCAAGGGCGTGTACATCCAGGCGGTCCTGCCGACAGCTACCCGCACCGAAATCTGGGAGCGCGCCGGGATCGACCTCAACACCCTCCCCGAGGTGATGGACGTTGAAGAACTGGTCGATGCAGCGCTGGTGGGCTTCGATCGTCGCGAACTGGTGACCATTCCGCCACTGCACGTTGCAGGTCGTTGGGACGCGCTTGATGGCGCGCGGCAAGGGTTGCTGTCGGACATTCGACAGGCGAACGCCGCAGAGCGCTATCTGACCAAAGCCTGAAACCAGGGTAGTACCCATCATGAGTAGCTCAAATCTGCAGACTCATTCGGCGCAGTCGTTTGTCCAGGCGCCTAATAAAATCGCAACAGTCGCAGGCATTGCCTTCGCCTATCGCGAGTCAGGTTTGCGTGGTGGCGTGCCGCTCTTGTTGCTCAACTACTGGGGCGCGGTACTGGACGATTTCGACCCGCGCATTGTTGATGGTCTTGCCACCCGACATCACGTTATCGCCATCGACTATCGCGGGGCTGGTTTATCGACCGGCACCGCGCCGCTGACGATAGGCGAGATGGCTCGGGACACCCTCGAGCTTGTGCGGGCAATGGGCTACAGACAAGTGGATCTGATTGGCTTTTCAATGGGCGGTTTCGTGGCCCAGGACCTGGCATTGAAAGCACCCGATCTGGTACGCAAAGTTATTCTGGCAGGCACCGGACCGGCAGGCGGACACGGTATCGAGCGCATAGGTGCGCTGTCCTGGCCACTTATTCTCAAAGGCTTGCTGAGGCTGCGAGACCCCAAGGTCGATATGTTTTTCACCTCCACGCTCAATGGCCGACGCGCTGCCAGAAACTATCTGAGCAGGGTGAAAGAACGTACGGTCGACCGCGACAAGCCGCCAACGCCCCGCTTGCTGCTTCGCCAACTCAAAGCAATCAAAGCCTGGGGCAAACAACCCGCGCAGGATCTTGCACGCCTGCGGGTGCCTGTACTTATCGTCGTCGGGGACAGCGACGTCATGGTCGCAAGCGAGTTGAGTCGCGATATGAGCCAACGTCTCCCGCAGGCGCAACTGGTGGTTTATCAAGACGCAGGCCACGGTTGCGTCTTTCAGTATCACGCCGACTTCGTCTCAACGGCTCTGGAGTTCCTTGCATAAAGCGTTCGAACTTCAACTGCACATCGTTTTTAAAAACAACCCATCACTGTCAGACGACCCTGGAAACCTAGCGTCATGAAAACACTTACCTTCGAAAGCTATGGCAAGTCGCCTGAAATTGCGATAACGCATGTACCTCTGCCGACCATCAAGCCTGATGAACTGTTAGTGGAAGTTCACGCGGCCGGGTTGAACCCGATCGACAACATGATTACCACGGGCACGTTCAAGGCCGTCCTCAAGTACGAATTACCCGCCATTATGGGCAGCGATCTTTCCGGCGTGGTCATCGCGGTAGGCAAAGCCGTCACCCGCTTCAAGGCGGGTGACGCCATATTCGCCAGTATCTTTGACCTCGGCAAAGGTAGCATCGCCGAATTTGCAGCCGTTCCTGAGCGCGCTGCTGCACTTAAACCGGCGAATCTGGATTTCGTACAAGCGGCCTCTATTCCAATGGTCGGGCTTACATCCTGGCAAGCCTTGAAAGAACGCGCCAATCTTCAACCCGGCCAGAAGGTATTCATACCTGCCGGGGCTGGAGGCATCGGCACCTTCGCTATTCAACTGGCTAAACACCTGGGGGCCAACGTCGCCACGACCACCAGTACCGGCAATGTAGAGCTGGTGCGCAGCCTGGGTGCACATGAAGTGGTGGACTATAAAAAGCAGGCATTCGAGCAAGTATTGCGCGACTACGACCTGGTGCTGGGTACAACGCGAGGAGACACGATTAAAAAAGCCGTCGGCATCCTCAAGTCAGGAGGTTTGATCGTATCCCTCGTCGGGCCACTGGATAAGGCGTTCGCCAAGGCACGCCGGATGAATGCCTTCTTCACTTTCCTCTTCGGGCTGATGAGCCACTCAATCAGGCGCCGTGCGAAAAAACACCACGTGACCTACTCGTTCCTGTTCGTACGCCCGCAGGGGGCTCAACTCGAGAAGATTGCCGTGTTACTTGAAAGCGGGCAAATCAAACCCGTCATTGACAGGGTCTTTGCGCTTGAGCAGGCCAAAGAAGGACTTGAGTACCTGGCCCGGGGGCGTGCCAAAGGCAAAGTAGTTGTGAAGATCAGGTAAGTGTCGGTGACCCGCGTTTTCAATTCCCCACATAAGCAACTTGTCGGCCCCCAGCCTTTTGAACACTGGAGCATTACATGAGCACATCTTCCGGAAAAACGGCCATTGTCACCGGTGCATCATCCGGTATCGGCCGCGCAACGGCCGAGGCGCTGGTGCGCTCGGGCTATACCGTATTCGGCACCAGCCGCAAGATTGGCGAAAGTGCAACGCAGGTATCCATGCGTACTTGTGACGTAACTGACGATGACTCGGTCAGCGCGCTCGTTTCCAGCGTACTTGCGCAGACCGGGCGGATCGACCTGCTGGTCAACAATGCAGGTATTGGCCTGATAGGCGGCTCCGAGGAATTCTCGATACCCCAGGTGCAGGCGTTGTTCGACGTCAATCTGTTCGGCGTCATCCGCATGACCAATGCGGTATTACCGTCGATGCGCGAACGTGGCCAAGGGCGCATTATCAATATCGGTTCGATTCTGGGCTTGATACCCGCGCCCTACTCTTCGCATTATTCGGCGGTCAAGCATGCGCTGGAAGGTTACTCGGAATCTCTGGATCACGAAGTGCGCGCCTTCAATATTCGCGTCTCGGTCATTGAGCCGGCTTTTGTACGAACCGTCTTCGATCAAAACGGCCTTGAGCCGGCTTTTGTACGAACCGTCTTCGATCAAAACGGCCTTGAGCCGGACCGGTTATTGAAGGAATACGATCAGGCCCGAGCAGGATTCAAGGCGTTGCTCGCCGATGTAATGCCGAAAGCCGATTTGCCGGAAGTGGTGGCGGCTGTAGTGCTTAAAGCGGCGAGCGATGTACTCCCCAAGCGGCGCTACACTGCCGGCAAGACAGCCCGACAAATCAGCATGCTGCGTCGCTTTGCACCTGCCGGGGTGTTTGACAAGAGCCTGCGCAAGGAGCTTCGTTTGCCGGTTTGAAATGCAGGTGAGGCGGTCACTTCAGGGGCGGTGCTTGAGCTGGACAGCCGGGGAATGCAGGGGCGTACGATGACAATTCAGACACCAGACCACACCGCTGACCAGCAAGGCAATGGCCGCCAGCTCATAGCCGTCGGGTAGCCGGCGCTCCCATAAAAAACCGAAGACGAGCGCCGCCAGCGTTTCAATCACGAGCACTTGCCCGCTGAGTGCCAAGGACAGAAGTCGGCTCGCCTGATTCCAGCAGGCACCACCCACCACCGATGACAAAAGCGCAACGCCACCGGCCACCACGAGAAAATGCAGCCATTCGGAAATACCATAGGTGCCCACTTGAGAACCCAGGACCGGCGCTGCCAAAAGCAGTGATTGAGCGCCCGTCATGACCCCCATAAGCAACGCCCAGTCATGCGCGGAGACGTTGGTGACCTGCACCAGCCGCCGGGCATTGCTCACCGCAAACCAGCTCCACGTCAGCAACGCACCTGACGCGCATAAAATCCCGACAATATTTGCCGCTGTATCGGGCCTTTGGTCATTGATCAGCGCGTGCCAACTGATAAGCACAACGCCCCCCACTGCGCAGCACAGTGAGGGGAAGAGCTTGCGTAGAGAAACGGCATTTGCGTCATGACGACCTGCCAGGGTTACGAGCACCGGAATAAGTCCGACAATCAACGACGTTGTGGCGATGCCGACCAACTGCACGCCTGTGCCCACTAGCGAATAGTAGATGAGGTTGCCGATCAGGCTAAGCCAGAAGAGTGACTTCCAGTCGGCCAGGGTGAGACTGGCGCAAACACGCCGCCAACGCAGCATCAGCAGGACCGCAGAAATTGCGCCGTAGCAGAGAAATCTTATGACCGCGAACTGCACACCGCTCAAACCTGGAGTCAGCTGCGGGCCCAGGAAAATCACGCCCCAGCACAGACCGGCGCAAACGCCATAAACAATGCCCTTGGGCAATGATCGATCAGCAAACATTTCACCTGCGCTCCAACGCCTAAAGCATGAAGTCTGGAGCGTCGGGCCTGGAGGGTCTTGTCGGTAACTGCGGAATTTTTTACCCGGACTGTTTTTGCGCTTTACGATAAACCGCCGGGGTCGTAGCGCTCAAACGCTGCATGGTGCGCGTCAGCGATGCCTGATCGGAAAAGCCCGCACGCAAGGCAATCTCGGCTATCGGCAGCGAGGTGCCACGCAACCACCGTTTAGCCTCCTGTATGCGTAGTTCAGTCAGCCAGGCTTGAGGACTCATAGCGAATAATTGCCGGAATCGCTGGTGCAGCTGGCTCATGCTCATGTTTGCGACTTGGGCCATGGCCTGATTGCTCCAATGTGCCCCAGGATTTGCTCGCAGACGGGCTATCAACTGCTCTATCGGGGACGAAAAACAGCAGGTGTCCGAGCCAAGGGACGACAGAAGCAGAGGGCCCAGCTGTGAGGCAGCAATGGCCAGTTGCTGGTTACCGATCAGCTCGGCGAATTCGATAAGGCGACGGGTCGCGGGCGAAACAGGCACATATATTTTCTCGGCCAGACGCCCCATCTGGATTGTCTCCAGCGTCGTCGGTGCGCAGTCCAGCACCAGAAAACGGCTGTCGACGTGAGTGTCCTGCGAGTGCCGCGAACCAGGCTTTACCAGCGCGGCAAGTGACTGATCAATAAAGCCACCGCGACCGTCCACGTCAATTTCCATTCGGCCACGAATCGGCAGTACCAATTGAGTATGGTCGTGGCAGTGCTGAGGGCTTTGCGTCTTGTAGCTGCGAACTTCAAGGCTTAGAAACATTAGTGCACCCCTTGCCGTCGGGTGATTCGAGGTCTGGCGTTCCATAGTGTCTGCGCGCTTACAGGTTCAGCGGCGTCAGCAACAGGTCAACTGGCTGGCAATCCTGATCCCGCTTGATCAGCATCTACTTAAGCCGGCAGCGGCCCGCAGGCACGATAGGTATTGATCAGCGTATCAAAAAGGGCAATGTCTGACCGGCTTCTCGCAATGAGTTGAGCGCCCGCCACAGCCGAAAAAATCGCCTGCGCCCGCACCTCGCTGGCCGCTGGCATACAAACATTCGCCGCCACCAGAAGCTTGCTCAGCCAGGCAATATTGACCTGGGCAAAAAGCTGAATTTCCTGAGTCATCTCTGGCGGCAATTTATCGGTTTCAGCGCCGATAAAACTGCCCAGACAAAGGCGGTTTTCAGCCTCTAGCGAGCGGCGGAAAATTTCCGGGAAACGGTGCAGCGCTTCGACAGGGTCTGGTGTTTCTTCAGAAATAGCCTCAAGAGCAGCAGCACCGTCCTGCCAGTAGCGCCTGGCAACCGCCACACCCAGGTCAGCCTTGCTTGGAAAGTGGTAGTAAATACTGGCTGGTTTGATTCCAACCTGAGCCGCCAGATCGCGAAAGTTCAGGCCGTTATAACCCTGAGACTGAGCGATGTTTCTCGCGGCAAGCAGAATGGCCTCTCGTGCGTTGATGGTCATCGTGGTGCCTTGTGCTTCGGACAGGTTTCTGCAAACGGGCGCATGCTAATTCAAAAACCTGACTGTTGTCAGGTAGAACGGTTGTGCGAGGCACGGGGAAGTCGAGGACGCCATGCAATGACGGTCCCGACGATAATGTGCGCGCGCAACAGGTCGGTCACTCGGCCGGCGAGTCCAGTTCGGGTATACCGCTGCTGCGATCAGCATAGGCGGCCTGGAAACCCGGGCGTTTCTGCCAGCGCTTCCAGTACAAGTCCAGGAACTCGAAACGCTCATCCAGCGGCGTGGCGTTGACCGGAAACTTGGAGAAGGCAATGGCGGTTGCAAGGGTGATATCCGCGAAAGTCGGCGCCTCGCCGCCCAACAGCCACTCGCGGCCATCGGAAAGATGACGGTTGACCAATGCGGCGTGTGTCAGCGCCTCTTTGCGGCAGTGCTCGCCCCATGCTTCGTTCTTCGTCAGTTCAAGTTTGAAGCCGAGCCCGGTGTGCAATACATGAAACGCGGCAACGATCCGGTAGAGAATATGCACCCAGATCCGGTTATCCCACATGTTATCAAGGCCTTGTTCCAGAGCGCCTTCCCCCATGATCTTGCGGCCCGGATAAGACTGATCCAGATAGCGAGCGATAGCGGCGGTCTCGGAAATGAAGCTGCCGTCTGCCAGTTCAAGGGTGGGCGTTTCTCCCCAAGGGTTCATATTGAGATGACGCCAGCCACGCTGCTCTCCGCCGGGGGTCATGTCGTAAATAGTCTCATCGAACTGATCGGCAATGCCTTTTTCGTGGATGAACAGGCGCAGGCGCTGGGGGTTTGGAAAAGCCGAAGGAGATGTGAAAAGTCGCAATCTGGAGGTCATGGTCGGGCCTGTGAAATGGAGTGGGCATCTACCTAACAACTGTTAGGTAGATAGACCGTAGCACACTCCCGAGCCCAGTCAATACCCTACCTAACATTTGTTAGGTTGATGACCGTAGCGCCCTATTTTCGCTGGCCCGTGTTTTCAGCGCTCAAACGCGAAGTCCTTGATATTCTATTGGCTGCGCTCCAGAGACTCGTGAGTGCAGCTCAAGACAGACAAGGCCCGTGCCTGAAATACACAGGTCTTGCCAGGCCGCTTAGTGCAAAGAAGGGAAAATAATGCAGCACGCTTCGCTGAACCGTTTTCATACTGGGCTGCTCGCCTTGCTTTTGCTGTGCGTGACCTTGCCAGCCCTGGCCCAGAATAGCCCGGCGCCTCAAACCGATAGCACCAGTAGCGCATCCCCCGCAGTGGATGCACCGAGCCTGGATGACTTGAGCGAACAACTGGATCAGATCCGTCAAAAAGTGACGGGCAGTGCCAACGATGACCTGCTTTCAAGCCTGCGGCAGGCCGCTTTGCAGGTCCAGAAACAAGCCGACAATCTGACTGCCCGACAAGCTGTCGACATCGAACACCTGAATGATCAGCTCAACATTCTCGGGCCGGCGCAACCGGACGAGGCGCCAAGTCTGACCAGTCAGCGCAAGACATTGACCACTCAGAAAAACGCGCTGGTCAATGATGAACGCCAAACCAACACGTTAAGCCAGTCAGCCCGTGACCTGGCTACGCAGATATTCAATCTGCGCCGCAGCCTTTTCGATTCGCAGATCAGCACGCGGACAGCGAGCCCGCTCAGCTCGGCGTTCTGGTCCACGCTGATTCGTCCTACCGATGACGACCTGGGACGCTTGAACAGACTTCTGGTGGATGTCCGCCAAGTGCTCAGCAGCACGCTGGCACCGGAAAACCGTGTGCAATTCATCAGCATCGTAGTCGCCGCGCTGTTCGTATGGGTCGTTGTTCGCCGCCTGCTGGAGCGCTTGCTGATCTGGTCGATGATTCGCTGGCTACCCGAAGGCCGCCTGCGCCGCAGCGCCCTGGCACTGGCTGTAGGGCTATCGACCATTCTCACCATTACCGTTGCCACTTCCTTGTTGCGCTGGGGAATCGTGCGCAATGCGGTGCTCAGCAACGACGTGGTCAACCTGCTCGATCAGGTGCAGACGCTGATCACTTTCTGCGCTTTCATCGTCGGACTGGGCCGCGCGTTGTTGATGCGGGCACACGCCTCATGGCGTCTGCCGCAAATCCCTGACCAGATCGCCACGGCACTGGGCCGCTTCCCGCCAGCCCTGGCGCTGGCACTCATGATCATCGGCACGCAGGAGCGCATCAACAGTGTCATAGCCAGCAGCCTGGCCCTGACGGTAGCGGTCAATGGCCTGACAGCGCTGGCGGTTTCGCTGGTGTTTTTCTACGCTCTGGTGCGCTACCGCCGAACCCGCCGACGCTTCGAGCTGGAGCGGCCAGCAGGCTTCGTCGGACTGCTTCCCTTTATCGTTGCGGTATGGGTCGGCCTGAGCTTGCTGGCGTTGCTGAGCGGCTACCTGACGCTGGCGTACTTTCTGGCGGTGAAACTGCTTTGGGTGAGCGTGGTGGCGTCCACTGCTTATCTGCTGATCGCCTGCTTCGGTGACATCTGCGAGACCCTTCTGTCGCCCAAACAACCTGGCGGCATGGCGTTGGGTTCGGCGCTGGGCTTGTCCGCCCGTCACCAAGCCCAGGCAAGCACGGTACTGGCAGGCATAGGCCGTACCCTGCTGTTGCTTACCGCATTGCTGCTGGCTTTCCTGCCTTCGGGTTCCAGCCCGGGCGACCTGCTCGCAAGTTTCACTCAAATGGACGTCACGTCCAAATCCCTGGGCAACCTGAACATCGTCCCCAGCGATATTCTGATGGCACTGATTTGCCTGGTCGTCGGCCTGCTGGGCGTGCGGGTACTCAAGGAGTGGTTCGGAGAACGCCTTCTGCCCGAGACCAACATGGACGCGGGCATGCAGGCCTCGCTGGTGACCTTGATCGGCTACATCGGCTTTGTGCTGGTGGTGGCCGTGGTGATGTCCACGCTCAAGATCAGCCTGACCAATTTGACCTGGGTGGTCAGTGCGCTGTCGGTGGGGATAGGTTTCGGCCTGCAAGCCATTGTGCAGAACTTCATCTCCGGCCTGATTCTGCTGACCGAGCGTCCGGTCAAAGTCGGCGACTGGGTAAGCCTGGCAGGGGTCGAAGGCGATATTCGCCGGATCAACGTCCGCGCGACCGAAATCCAGATGGGCGACCGCTCGACAGTGATCGTGCCGAACTCGCAGTTCATCACGCAAAACGTGCGCAACGTCACCATGGGCAACGCGTTGGGGGTAGTAGGAATCACGCTTACCCTGCCCCTGGAAACAGATGTTCTGCAAATACGCGAGCTGCTGTTGCAGGCCTTTACCGAGCATGAAGCGATACTCGACACGCCTGCACCTTCAGTCACCTTCAAAGACCTGACCAATACCGGTTTGATCATCAGCGCCAGCGGCTACGTAAACAGCCCGCGTTCGGTGGGTGGCGCACGGAGCGACCTGTTGTTTACGGTCCTGGGGCGTCTGAGGGAGCTGGGTGTAGCGCTGTCTGCGCCGCAGAGCATGGTGTTGATCAATGAGGGCTCCGGGAAAGAGACGCCAGAAGAGAACCCGTGATACTTCAGGGCTGGAGCGGAGCGGATGAGGCGGCCAGCAGGACTCACCTCCGTTCAGGCGGCTGCCACATACTTCTGCAAACCGGCGCTGTGCACGTCATTGCAGCGCTGGAGCAGGATCTGGTCGCTGAAGTGAACCGTATGACTGATGGCAAAGGCGCGCATGGCCTTCGGCCAGGTTGGCGGTCCTGAGGTTGCAAGCACCCTTCGCGCACTGTCGTATCTGGGCATTTTCTTCCAGTATGGAGCGCTTGAGACCGCAGACCTGATTAGTCCTGTCATGGAGTTATTGTCCAAGGTCATCGAGCATTCGTAGTGCAGGGGGCGTGTAGTACATCATAAGAACCGAAGGCAGAGGATAATCTAGCGGGCCAGATGCCTTTACTAGACGCTTACGCAGCGGCAAACGGGCGGCAGCAATCATGAGTTTGATCCAGTCTGCACGAATGAACGGACATGATCCGTTTGCGTATCTCAAGGATTTACTGACGCGGTTGCCGACGCAGAAGGCCAGTGAAATCGACCAACTGTTGCCGCATCACTGGATGCCTAGCTGATCTGCGCAAGGCGTACTCCCCGTACGCTTAGACCTGCTGACCGCAGCAGTCGGGCCTTTCGAGCTTGATGAGCAAGCAGTTGCGAACGTCAGCAATTGCATCTGGTGACAACCCGCCAGAGCTTAGGGCGGACACATAACTTAGCGTCCAATCCAGGGAACCATTGTGAGATTAGATTGGGTAGTTCGTCTAGCGAAGTTATAGAAGACTTCGCTGGCATAATGCCTTCGGGCCATGAATGAAACCCTTGAAACCACACGGCGTACATTCCCGCTGCTTTTGCACCTTGGTAGTCATTTATGGGATGGTCGCCTACAAACCAACACTGTTCGGGAGGAAAACCCAGCTGTGCGGCCCCTGCTCGGAAAATATCGGACGCTGGCTTAGCCATCCCAAACGCTTCCGAGCTAATTACCGTGCTAACCGATTCGGCGAAGGGCAATGCGGCTATGGTTTGCCTGCGCGACCTTTCAGCACCGTTAGAAATAACACCAACCTTAATATCCTTGCTTTCTAGCTCTAGAATCAAACCTAGAGCGCCAGGCATCTGTACTGTGGCGGTTGGAAAATTATTCATCCAGTGATCGATTAAGACCTGTGGCACCTTTGGTGCTAACCATGGCAGGTCGTGGGCAAGCGTCTGGCCTACCGCTTCACGGATAGAGGTAAATTTAGATTCAGGAGAAAGGTAGCCGGGGAGTATCAGTTTTTTTGTGTTCGGGCTGGTTAGGGCCTGCCGTCAGGCAGGCCCTTGTTTTACCAGCTCGGTCTGGTAAATCGGTCTCCGTACAGGATCGCAAATTGATTCATTGCCACTTTCCAGTCGTGTGCCGCATGACCCCAGTTGGCGGTGATGTTGCGCAACCCAAGCCATATCAGTTTCGTCGCAGCCTCATCGGTCGGGAAGTGCCCTCGAGTCTTGATGATCTTGCGTAACTGGGCATTGATGCTCTCGATGGCATTGGTCGTGTAAACCACTTTGCGAATGCCCGCCGGAAAAACAAAAAACGGTATAACCCGATCCCAGGCGCGACGCCATGCAGCAACTACAGTCGGATACTGCTTGCCCCAGGGGCCCGCTTCAAAGGCGTTAAGCTCTTGCTCAGCCACATCGGCATTGATCGCCTGGTAGATCGGCTTGAGTGCTTTGGCCAGTGCCCGACGTTTATCCCAAGCGGCATAGTCCAAGCTGTTGCGGATCAGATGCACGATGCAGGTTTGCAGCGTCGTGGCAGGAAAAACCGCCCCCAACGCCTCCGGTATTCCTTTGAGGCCATCCGTGACGGCGATCAGAACATCTTCAACGCCACGAGTCTTGAGGTCGTTGAACACCTTCATCCAAAACTTGGCACCCTCGGTGCTCTCGATCCATATACCCAGAATGTCGCGCGTGCCATCAGGTAATACCCCCAGCGCCAGATAAATAGCCTTGTTGCACACTAACTGTTATCGCTGATGCAGAATTGACCTATCTGCCGACATGGCGTTGCCCCATAAGTATTTAGCCGAAAGTCAGACCTACTAAAGCTTTACGAAATAGAAGCTTGGGTCAGCGAAATTTCGGTAGCATGGTCAATTCTGCATCAGCGGCAACAAGCAAGTTTCAGTTGTAAGGTTTTCATCGCGATGATCATTCCCTCAGCCCCTAATCAGGGGCGATAGGCGACCTCTCTGTAACGGCTTGCATTTGAAAAACGCCGTGCTCGCAATCAATGCGCTTTTCGGCTCAGATTAACTGCGACTGACGGAGCCGTCGGGCTCACATTATTTGCAAGCGAGCTTGCATTCAGCCGCGTCGGCTCGCATTCCATTTGGGGCGAATAGAGAAAACGGAAAAAATCGTACTACAAGGGCTTCCCCATTGAGCACAAGCCCAATAGTTGCTGTTTGACTCAGCTGCATATGCCGGATCGACGTAAGAAGGTGAAGGACTGCGGTACTACAAACGGTCATCTTGAGCTGATCGCTCGGACCCTGATGAAAGACGCACGTGAGGGCCTCGTTCGCTAACCGGGACTGAATTTCCCATACGATTTTTCAGGTATCCCCCACGCAGGTCCAACCCGCTTCACATCAACGACGGCAGTGCACATTGATCCTTTTATCCGCTCATGATCCTCGCCCTAACGCCTTACAAGGTGATCAGTCATGACCTCTGGTGTTTACGCGCCCGTTGGTTCTGCCTGTTCAGGCTTGAACGTGTCGCCGTAATGCAGAACGGCCCAGGCCATCCTCGCATTCTTGGCGGCAATCGCCACGGCCGCACGCCAGTAACCCCGTCGCTCTATGAGGTTGCGGATCCAGCGACTGAGAGGGTCTTGCTTATCGCCCAGGTTGGCCATGACAGATCGAGCTCCAAGCACCAGTAGACTGCGTAAATAGGCATCCCCGGCTTTGGTGATACTCCCCAGGCGCTGCTTGCCGCCGCTACTGTATTGGCCTGGCGTCAAACCGAGCCAGGCAGCCACTTGGCGTCCGTTTCTGAAGTCGTGCCCATCTCCAATACTGGCCACTAAAGCACTTGCAGTGGTCGAGCCAACCCCACGCAATTGCAGCAGCCTACGGCTACGATCATCTTCGCGAGCGATCTGATTGATGGCTCGATCAAGTTCCACCAGCCGATCCTCGATATGGCTGGTGTGCTCCAACAGTTCACTCATGCACCGTCTTGCCCAGCCAGGCAAGGTGTCCAGACAGGGACCAATCTCTTTTCTCAATCGCTCTGGGCTTTGTGGCAGGACCACGCCGAATTCAGAAAGTAATCCGCGCAGTCGGTTGTACGTAGAGGTGCGTTCTTCGATGAATCCCTGGCGGGTTCGATGAAGGCAAAGAGTGGCCTGCTGATGCTCGTCTTTAACAGGGACAAACCGCATGCTGGGTCGGGTCACTGCCTCACAGATCGCGGCCGCATCTGCGGCATCGTTCTTGCCGCGCTTACCCGACATTCGATAAGGCGAAACGAGTTTAGGAGCCATCAACTTGACCGTATGGCCGTGCTCGGCGAACACCCTCGCCCAATGATGAGCGCCTGAGCAAGCCTCCATACCAATCAAGCACGGGGGCAACTGGGCGATCAATGGCACCAGTTGATCCCGCGCAACCTTGGGCTTCACCAAGGTGGCTTTACCAGCCTCATCGATGCCGTGAACGGCGAATACGGCCTTGGCTAGATCGATTCCCACGGTAATAATTGGCATGGACTTCCCCTCCTGTGGTTTTGATGCAGGTTTGACACTTCATCATGGCACTTCGATGCCGATTCGCGACTTTCGCCGCGCCCTTGGGACGGGGAAGTCCCTTTCATTCGCTAAGGTTTTCCGAGCTGTCGTAACGGCCTGAATTTACCGTCTTCCAGCTTGCGGCTCTGCCGCCAAACGTAATCGCCGGTCAGGTTGATGTGCTCCCAGCCCAACGGCGACAGGTACTGATACAGATCGGTATTCACCGGCTTTCCGGCGTCAGTCAGCCCTTGGGTGGCCCGCTCCAGGTAGACCGTGTTCCACAGCACGATGGCGACGGTCACCAGGTTCAATCCGCTGGCCCGATAGCGCTGCTGCTCGAAGCTCCGATCCCTGATTTCACCGAGGCGATTGAAGAACACCGCCCTGGCCAAGGCGTTGCGCGCCTCGCCTTTGTTTAGGCCTGCATGCACACGGCGGCGCAGCTCGACACTTTGCAGCCAGTCCAGGATAAACAGCGTGCGCTCGATCCGGCCCAACTCCCGCAGAGCCACGGCTAGTCCGTTCTGGCGTGGGTAACTGCCCAGTTTGCGCAACATCAACGAGGCGGTGATGGTGCCCTGTTTGATCGAAGCGGCCAGACGCAGGATCTCGTCCCAGTGAGCGCGAACGTGCTTGATGTTCAGCGTGCCGCCGATCATTGGGCGCAGTGTCGGGTAGTCCTGCACGCTCTGTGGCACATACAGCTTGGTTTCTCCAAGGTCGCGGATGCGCGGGCAAAACGAAAGCCCAGCAGGTGCATCAGGGCGAACACGTGATCGGTAAAGCCCGCAGTATCAGTGTAGTGCTCCTCGATCCGCAGATCTGACTCGTGATACAGCAATCCATCGAGCACATAGGTTGAATCGCGAACACCGACATTTACCACACGAGTGCTGAACGGTGCGTACTGATCGGAGATGTGGGTATAGAACAACCGCCCCGGTTCGTTGCCGTACTTCGGGTTGACGTGCCCGGTGCTTTCGCCTCGACCGCTTGCGCGGAAGCGCTGGCCATCGGACGATGAGGTGGTGCCGTCTCCCCAGTTGGCAGCGAAGGAATGACTGAACTGGCTGTTGACCAGTTCGGCAAGTGCCGTCGCGTAGGTTTCGTCGCGGATGTGCCAGGCTTGCAGCCACGACAACTTAGCGTAAGTCATGCCCGGACTCGAATCGGCCATTTTGGTCAGTCCGATGTTGATTGCATCGCCGAGGATTGCGGACAGTAGCAGGGTTTTATCCTTGGCTAGAGCCCTATCCTTCAGGTGGGTAAAGTGACGGGTAAATCCCGTCCACTCGTCCACGTCCATCAGCAGCTCGGTGATTTTGATGCGTGGCAGTAGCTGACTGGTCTTGTCGATCAGCGCTTGGGCGGTGTCCGGTATCTAGTCATTAGATTCTGGAACATCGAAGGCAACTCCGGTAAAGTGGTAGAGAACTCGCCATAGTTTGGATCAAAGAGGTTCACACTGCCTTCGGAGCTGGAAGCAGTGATGGCATGCCTTACACGCTTTCCATTGTTTTCAAAGCACAAGCTGATCAAGCGGGCGCTACCATGGCGCGCAATTTTTGCAATGAGGTCGATTGCCGATCCGCATGAAATACCGAGGGTTCACCTACAGGCTGCAAATCTTGACTTCGCAAAAGGGTTTTGCGCGCCGATATTCGACCTGCTTCTCGCTGCTCCCGCGACCCGCTCACTGAACCTGCTGCATTTTCGTATTGGTTCTGGATGTCTGAAGCATGGTCAAGATCCAGCGCCTCCACTCTGTAACTCGCCTCCCCCTCATCACGCAATCGCAGCCATTGGATTGCCAAGCCCATACAAGATTGACTAGCGTTCGCATTATTCAACGCTGCAATTCTATAGTTAAATACTGCGTCGATATCCGCCTCAGAGGACTCAGCAGAGGACACGTCGTCATCTGAACTACTCAAGGCCTTGGACGATGAACAGCCGCGTTCCACAGATTGGTGAGTAAGTATTTCTAACCGATGAAGACCAGCCCCTGACCTGACCCCCATTCTGCCACGTTGAACGATGCTAGTAGCCTGCTGCTTGTCTTCCTCCGCTGTCGAAAAGCTCTGCTCGAGCCGCTCTCTTGTTCGGCGCGACAACTCAGTGGACCGTAGCAAAAGCATCTCACGCCCGGCTGGAGCCGTCGAAGTAGGCGGTACCTGCGGACTGTTCGAGGGTCTAGCGCTGCTAGTTTGGTCAGCGCTAGGGCGTGCAACTGACTGAGACTGGAGTAACCGGTGCCAAAATCGTCAAGGGAGATACCGCAACCTAGCTGGCGAAACTGGGCAATCGCCTGTTGAACCTGCCCAATGTCCTGCATGACGGCCGTTTCAGTGATTTCCAGATCAAGTCGTGAGGCGTCAAAACCACTGTTCTCTATTATCTCGACAATTTTCTTGACGCTTTCCCAAGTCGCGCAGTCATGGGCCGACAAATTGAACGACAGCTTGATCGGCGACGGCCAGGACAATGCTCGCTGTAGTGCCTGCGTCAACAAAGGGGCGGTCAGCTCGTTGATCATGCCGATCCGCTCAGCAATTGGAATGAAATGCGCAGGCGATACCGCGCCGAGTTCTGGACTGTTCCAGCGTGCCAGCGCCTCGAAAGCCACTGTTTCGCGTGTACAGCTTTCAATGATCGGCTGAAACAAGACGTGAAACTCCGTCTCCAGGTTCGCCCGACGCAATGCCTGCTCGGTTACGCCATCGGCATTAAGTTGTTCACGGTGACTGGCCGAAAACAGGCAAGTGGACCCGGGGTTGTGGTTCTTCCCTTGATAAAGGGCGTAATCTGCATATTCATACAGTTGGGCGGCATTGTCGGCGGTAGCCGGAAACGTCGCGAAACCCAGGGTCGCGCCGATCTGGATCGGTATTTCCGAGAGTTCGAAACCTTCATGTATCAACGTGCAAATGTGCTTGCCAAACATCAGCAACGCTTCGTCACTGATGTCGCCCTTGACGAGCAGTGCAAACTCGTCACCGCCCAGCCGCGATACCTGCACGGTATCGCTGACAGCGCTGATCAGCCGTTCAGCGACCAGCATCAGCAGCCGGTCACCGACACTATGGCCATACAGGTCGTTGACAGGCTTGAACCCGTCCAGATCCAGCACACCCACCGCTAGCCCGCTCCGCTGTAGCAGTGCCTCGTTCATCGCCGTATCCAGTGTCTGGAAAAAATGCCGACGATTAGGTAGGCCGGTCAGGCTGTCCCGATTGGCCAACAACAGGTTCGCGTTGCTCAGTTGTTCAGTCTTGAACTGGGCGTTCACCAGGCTGGTGAAGGCGCGGTACTGATGGCGAAGAATGATCAGCATGCCGATTGATACCAGCACGATACTTGCCGCCGTGGCGATAAACGTGATGTTGTGTGTTGAGGCGAAGAAAATAACGAACGCTGTGTTGACGATCACTGCGGTAATCAAGGCGGCAGATTGCAAATGCATCATGCAGAAAATGCACACAATCACGGTGATACCCATGAAAAACGCCACTTGCGCCTGGGTATAGGCATCGCCATAGGGGTACATCGACAAAGACCATGCCGCAAATGCGGCGGAGATGATACCCACCAGCCTATTGGTGCCGCGCAGCGTCGCCAGAATCTTACTTGAAGCTGGCGGCGTCTGGTTTACCGTAAGCAGCCATTTGCGCGCGCGAATGCCGCACCCGATGGTGAGGACTGTCGGTACCAGCAACGTCAGCCACATCGGGGCAGTTGCCCAATGGGTAACGGCAAGCGCCCAGGTGTTGACCAACAGCACGAAGTACATCAGCGGCAGTTGTCGGGACAATGCGATGTATTGAGCTTGCAGCAGCCGAGGATTATCGGAGGGCACGGACATCAGGGTGCGCAAGGCACCCAGTAGTTTTTTCAGCATTGCAAGGCTTCTCTGTCACTACAGTCAAAGCGCATGTGGCTTGCTGCTCATCATGTGAGCCGGGTTGTAACCTGCTCACCTGTAATGTTCTCGGCAGCGGTAATTAATTCTTTACGGTAAAACAAGACTGAGCACTGGCGCGCTATGATGTGATCGAGAAGGATCACCTTCCAGACGAAACCACCATTCTCAACTTCCGTCGTCTGCTGGAAAAGCACGAGTTGGCGACCGGAATTCTCGGCGTAATTAATTGTAGCGGCTTGCAATCGAAAACAGCAGTGCTCGCATTCAGCGCCTTTTTCGGCTCAGATTAATTGCGAGCGAGCTTGCATTCAGCCGCATCGACTTGCATTCCATCGTTTCCGGCTCACATTAGCTGCAACTGAACCAGCACCGGCTAGCACGTCCATCAAACGAGGGTTTGTTGGACGGTTCGCATGCTTTCTACGGGCTAATCGCCAAGCACCACGACTCGCATCCAAGAACTGAGCACATATTTCAACGTCCAGTTATAAAGGCAAACCGCGAGTTTCTAAACACCTCATCAGTTGCAGATAGCGTGAGCCGGTTGATCGATAATTTGAGCTGGTCGCAAATACCATGAGCTGAGTCGCACATAATCCGAGCCAGCAGCTACGGATAATCGCAACTAATGTGAGCCAGCAAAGGCTCATAAACGCGAGCCAGCGGGTTTTCGATTGCAAGCCGCTACAAGTAACCAGTTCAGTTCCTGGACCGTCAGCACGATGGCCTCGTCCGTCTCATCGGGAGAGGTTTTGAACCGCTCGGACTCCAAACGCTTGAGCCAAAGGCAGAAGCCGTTGCGCTCCCGATAAAGGATTTTCACCCGGTTACGGTAGCGATTCAGAAAAACAGAAAGCACGGGGTCGAACACGGCGACTTTGATATCCAGCTCAACCAGTGCGGCAAGGCCGTCGATGGACTTTCGAAAGTCCACCGGCGTGGGGTAGAGGTACACTTTTTCGACTTTGGCGTCGGGTCGCATCATGAGGTGCTGGCTCCTGAAAAGAATCGGGAGCACAGCATCAAGCTTCAATTGCCGGCTTGGAATGTGGGGTTCATGAGGCGCTTACAATCTTTTCAGCTGGCACGCTTTGTCCTTCAGGTAGAGTGATGACTAACGGGATCGTTTTTTGTCTATCTCCCCCGGCAGCAGAATTATCAAGATAAACTTTCCCGCCTCGATCAATAAAATCACCTAGCCGCATCCGAACATTGATATCCCCATCGCGACTATATGAAGGCCCACCTGTCATTACGTTCAATGAGGGGCCTAGGTCACGAGCCTCACGAATAACTGGCCAATACGCATTTGAGGTCCCTTCAGGGAAGCCGCCATTTGGATTTGGCCTCAGACTCTCATGATCACGAACCCATGTCCTTGAAATGGGGTTACCGCTTACCCTGCCGTCGACAAGAAACTCAGGTGACATCGTTCGGTAAACCGGCGTATCTTTTTTGAAATTAAACATGCGCATAGGATCTTGCCGTTCTAAAAACCGTTTACGCTCAGTAGAGTTTAGCTGGTCTACAGACGTAATACGATTTCCGCCGCTGCTGGCTAGGTTTCCGTGCGACGCGACATGCTGAGGTGAACAGGTATTAGATACTGCTGGACTATATTGGTTGCGACTGGATGATGCACATATGCCCATGGAAGATTCCTCACTTAAGATTGAAGTGGTTTTTTATTGCGCTACTGCTATCGATAAAGTGCTCAAAACTTGCGATCCCCTGTGCGCCTTCGATGTCCGCTGGCAACAGCCGAGCATGCAAAATCAGATTATATTGATTATCAAGACCTAATATCAGGCAGGGTTTTTTTAGGCTAAAGTCATTAGCTTGAAGTAGCTCACGACTAAATCCTTCGTACTTATCTTGATACGCACCAAGAGTGCTATGTAAATAAATACAACCGTCACGTTCCCCATAAATCTTAACGGGAATATCGTCGTTGACCATAAAGCGATAAACCTCATCCTCGAACTGCTTTCCGGGTGGCGTAGGTAGCTTGTAACGCGCTATCAGAGCATCCACCCATCGATCAAAATGTGTTTTCATATGTTTTTCCCATTCGTAGATGACACATATAATATGTGTGGTCGATATTATGGGTTTAGTTCCATAGCGGCATACCAAGATTCCGGGCGGCCCGTATTTTTCGGCTGGATTTAGTGTGGCATTGTAGTGGTCTAATGAAACCGGACACCCATTTAGGCGAGAATGCTCGCCAGATAGAGGTGTCTGATGACCAAACAACGCCGTACCTTTTCCGCTGAATTCAAACGCGAGGCCGCAGGCCTCGTGCTCGATCAAGGCTATAGCCACATTGAGGCCTCTCGCTCGCTGGGAGTTGTCGAGTCCGCACTGCGTCGCTGGGTTAACCAGCTTCAACAGGAGCGCAACGGTGTCACTCCACAGAGCAAAGCCCTGACGCCCGAGCAGCAGAAAATTCAGGAGCTGGAAGCCCGGATTGCCCGTCTTGAGCGGGAGAAATCCATTTTAAAAAAGGCTACCGCGCTCTTGATGTCGGAAGAGCACGAGCGCATGCGCTGATTGATCAGCTCAGTGCCCGTGAATCGGTTGAGTTGCTGTGCGAAGCCTTTGATCAGTTGACCACTACACATAGCTTATGGAGTGGTTAATCCCATGGCGCCGCCCTTCATTGCGATAATGTTTAAGGATAGGGATGCGGCCGTAAAAATATTTGAGCGGTGGCGAGAGCGATTCGGGACAGTAGACAAGGAGGAGGAAATCCACGTAGGCATTGTTCGCCGGTTTTCCATCGAGCATCCGACGCATTACGGAATGGTCATCACCTCAAAGATCCCGAGGGATCAAGGGGATCTACAAGTTGCGATGCTGGCGTCGCGCTCCCTGACCATGGAACCTGCTGATGACGTCAACCTCACAAGGTTTTTGGACGACTACAAGAAGGCTGGTGCTTATCTCTTAATGCCAGTTGTAATGGTGCCTGGGCAACCACCGCAATTCATCGACGGAATCTATCTGCTTAAGAGATCGTTGCAGGTGAAGGACGCTTCCGATGTTGGCCCAAATGACCTAGAAAAAATGTTTCTTCAGCCTCGGGGATTTGGGCACAAGCACACATGACCTGTAAGGGTTTATCTCTGTCAGCCGCCCCTACATGGGCGGCTCAAACGTGCCGGCCAATTCCGACGTATCGAGATCAACTGCAGCGCAAATGACTTTTCAATTGGAATGGAATTCAAAGAAAGTGAGAACGAGCTAGCACCAGTTTCGGAAATCGACCAAAACAACCATGGTTCCTTGGTGGATCTCTCGATAATGAACGTGCAGAGAAGTGGGGACCAAAGTGGGGACTAGCGACAAGGATAATCGAAAAAGCTAACACCAAGTCTCGCTAACCACTTGATAATTATGGTGTCCCAGGGCAGGTTCGAACTGCCAACCTTCCCCTTAGGAGGGGGATGCTCTATCCAATTGAGCTACTGAGACACTGCGTGCCAGCACACCGATCGGTGCCAGCGAGGACGGCGTGCATCTTAGCGGCATGTGCCGCTTTTGTCATGTCGTCATTGCCCTTCAGGGCTGTAGCCGATGTCGCCCCGAAACACGGCTGAATAAACCGATCATGCAATTTGCAATCCCCCAAAAAGCCATCATTGCAAAACGCACTGCACCCGACTTTTTTTAATTCATATGTCATTGATTTAAAAGGAATTTTTATCATTTTCTGATTGGCATGCAGACTGCATTATCAGTATCAGTGAACACATCTCCTCCCAAACGGTCGGGCATAGGTACTGGAAAATGAACAAGACTCTCTCAGTGTTGAATGCGGCAGCTCTGGTGGCTCTGGTGGCATTTCATTTTCATGACTCAGGTGCCAGTGACACGCAGGTCAACGCACCTGCTCCTGTCCATCACCAGATCAGCCATGCGCCTCAGTTGGCCATCATGACTGACCGCATTGCTAGCGCAGCGGTATTGGCCAATGACGATGATGATTCACTTCAGATGCCACGCGCCGAGCAGCGCTGGATTTTCTGAGAGCGTTTGAACCAGCCATTTTTTATAGAGAGAGTAGCCATGTCAAAATCCGCGTTGTCATTTCTGGTCCTGGCGATTATGGCTGTGATCGTTGACCTGTTGCTCCCTGTTCAAGCGCACACCCTGAGCATCGCTGCCAACATCGCTGCAGGCGTGTTCGCCAGTCTTTTTGTAGTAGCGCTTTTTCTCGGCCGTCGTATCAAATTTGACCCTGTGCTTCGCTAATCTAAAAGGCATAGCACCAAAAGCTCAAAACCCTCTCGCTCAACCCGCTTATCGCGCCGAGCACCGCGCTCATATCCTCCAAATCCTCCTTTCGCCCCGCCCTCGCAACCCTTGGTCGGGTAGCTTCGTTTGCGCTGAATTCCGACCTACTCTCAGAGTCAAATGGCCATGATGGCAAAAAGAAGCTCGGTGACGTGCCCGGTTATTCAGGGGCAAATGCGAGGACTTTGCAAATTTGCTCGCATTTCTGATAATTGGTGCTGGCCAAACGCCGCCACCTGAGTCAATATTTGTCACAGAATTGACGCCAAGGATTCGACGTATTACGGCATGATGTCGGCCCCTTGGAACCCCGGTTGAACATTTGGCCAAAATGACTGTCTCACGATGACAATCTTGCGGCCACTTGCTAGAACCGCTTCCCCTGAACTAACCGGTTAAATATATGAGCCCTATGAAACAGGCTACTTATTCCAGCCGCACGGCTGACAAGTTCGTCGTTCGCCTACCAGACGGCATGCGTAATCGCGTGCAAGAGGTAGCCAAGAATCATCACCGCAGCATGAACTCGGAAATCATTGCTCGTCTCGAACAAAGCCTGATTCAGGAAGGCGCACTTGGTGATGAACCAAGCCTGCGTCTTGACAGTCCTGAGCTGTCCTTGCACGAACGCGAGCTGCTGCAACGTTTTCGTCAGCTTTCACATCGTCAACAGAATGCACTTGTTTCGCTGATTGCTCATGACACGGAACTCGCTTCCGAAGAGTCCTGAGACTTGGTGTAACAGACAAAGGCCAGCGAAAGCTGGCCTTTTTCGTTGTAGCCTTTTTCGTTAGTAGTCGTAGGCCTAGTGGCAGTACATGGCAAGCCGAAGACTTCGTCAGGGCATAAAAAAACCGCCTGATCATGGCGGTTTTTTTATTTTAAGAGCCTATCTTGAAACAGAAAGCTTAGAGCAGAAAGATCGTCGCCAACCCCAGGAAGATGAAGAAACCGCCGCTGTCGGTCATCGCCGTAATCATGACGCTTGCCCCCATGGCAGGGTCTCGCCCCAGGCGCGCCAGCGCCATAGGGATGGAAACGCCCATCAGCGCCGCCAGCAGCAGATTGAGCGTCATGGCTGCGGTCATGACCACGCCTAGCGACCAACTGCCGTACAGCATGTAGGCAACCACGCCGATCACCCCGCCCCAGAGCAAACCATTGATCAAGCCGACAGCCAATTCCTTGCGCAGCAAGCGGGCGGTATTACCGGTATTGACCTGATCCAGCGCCATCGCGCGCACGATCATGGTGATGGTCTGATTACCTGAGTTGCCACCAATCCCGGCCACGATAGGCATCAGCGCAGCGAGCGCCACCAGCTTCTCGATGGAGCCTTCGAACAGGCCGATCACGCGCGAAGCCAGGAATGCCGTCACCAGATTGACTGCCAGCCAGGCCCAACGGTTGCGCAGGGAACGCCATACCGAAGCGAAAATATCTTCTTCTTCGCGCAGACCCGCCATGTTGAGAACTTCGCTTTCGCTCTCCTCACGAATCAGGTCGACCATTTCATCGATGGTCAGACGGCCGATCAGCTTGCCGTTCTTGTCCACCACCGGCGTAGAGATAAGGTCGTAACGCTCGAAGGCCTGTGCCGCATCGTAGGCATCGTCTTCCGGGTGAAAGCTGACCGGGTCGTTGGCCATGACTTCGCCAACCTGCTTCTCCGGATCATTGACCAGCAGGCGCTTGATCGGCAGCACGCCCTTGAGCACGCCTTCGGAGTCGACCACAAACAGTTTGTCGGTGTGGCCCGGCAGCTCTTTCAACCTGCGCAGGTAGCGCAGTACGACTTCAAGGCTGACGTCCTCACGGATCGTCACCATCTCGAAGTCCATCAGCGCACCGACCTGATCCTCGTCATAGGACAAAGCCGAACGGACACGCTCACGCTGTTGTGAATCCAGTGCCTCCATAAGCTCGTGAACGACATCACGGGGCAACTCGGGAGCAAGGTCAGCCAGTTCGTCGGCGTCCATGTCCCGTGCCGCCGCGAGCAACTCGTGATCATCCATGTCGGCGATCAGGGTTTCACGAACGGAATCGGATACTTCAAGAAGAATGTCGCCATCGCGCTCAGCCTTGACCAGCTGCCATACGGTCAGACGATCTTCCAGAGGCAGGGCTTCGAGGATATAAGCGACGTCGGCAGAGTGAAGGTCTTCGAGCTTGCGTTGCAACTCGACGAGGTTCTGCCGGTGAACCAGGTTTTCTACACGGTCCTGATGCTGACCTTCCTGACGATGGGTCAGGTCTTCAACAATACGCTGGCGCTGCAGCAGATCGACAACCTGAGCCAGGCGATCCTGCAAGCTTTCCTGCGTTTTTTTTACTTCTCTTTCGGTCATAGGCGAACTCCACTCCCAGCAGCGGAGCACGCCGGGAGATCAATCAATTAATTCATGATTGTTGAAAAACATTATTGAGTAACGACTGGGTAAGTCCATGGAGGTGTTCCACAAGCCCCGGCGGAGCTGACGGGCGCAATGATACACCGCTTTTAGAGAAGCGCATGCGAGAAATTCGACCTATAACAACCGTTTGCAGCACAAACCTGTAAAACTCTGTGAGCTGGCCCGGCCTCAACGTCACATTCAGCCAAGAAAACCTGCTCGCCGCCTCCAGAGGCTGCGGCTAGGCTTGCACGACACCCTGTCATGGAGGACTTGAGCATGCGCACAGCCGTTCATCTATCCCTGTGGAGCGCTCTACTCTGCGCTCCTGCACCGGCGACCGCCAGCACTGTTCATCGCTGCGAAGACGCTTCCGGAAAAATCATGTTCACCACTCTCGGCTGCCCCGAAGGTCACAGCACCAGCATGCAAAGGGCCTTCAATGCGCCACCGGGAACCAACATCGGGTTACTCCCGCCCGCAAACCTTTCAGCGCCAACACGCAAGAAGCCCGCGAGCCAGGAACTGGTCGTGGTCGGCACGCGCGATGATGGTTGCGGCAACCGCCTGAGCGCCGAACAGCGTCGGGCAGCTATCATCAACCAGCGCACACCTCCCGGCATGACTATGCGTGATGTCGAGAGCCTGCTGGGGCGTCCGGACAAAATCACCAACCGTAATGGCGAATTGCATTACGTGTACAACCAGAAAAAGGGCCGCAGCAACAATGTGACATTCGACGGGAACGGATGCGTTAAAGGAAAACGCTAGAAAGCAAAAAGCCCACATCTTTCGATGTGGGCTTTTCGTTGTATGGTGCACTCGACAGGATTCGAACCTGTGACCGCTCGGTTCGTAGCCGAGTACTCTATCCAGCTGAGCTACGAGTGCATTGGTGTTTTTAGACCAGATCACCTCTGGTTGAAGCCAGTTATCGGAAACCTTGTAATTGCTTACAACTCTTCAAACAACTTTAAATGGTGCACTCGACAGGATTCGAACCTGTGACCGCTCGGTTCGTAGCCGAGTACTCTATCCAGCTGAGCTACGAGTGCATGTGTTGGTGCCGCGCATTATAGGTCGTAATATTGTTTAGTCAAGCACTTTTTCTAGTAAATTCAACAACTTACCGATCAAGCCCAATCTTACGCACTACATAAATAATGGCGGAGAACGGGGGATTCGAACCCCCGACACCCTTTTGAGGTGTACTCCCTTAGCAGGGGAGCGCCTTCGGCCACTCGGCCAGCTCTCCGCAACACGGGGCGTATAATAACCACCCTTTTCCCCGTTTGCAAACCAAAAATTCAATAAAAATTAATGGCTTGGTTCTTCGTCCTTCTCTTTCTTGATGCGAAGGTAAATCTCTTCACGATGGACAGCGACTTCCTTGGGCGCATTGACACCAATACGCACCTGATTACCCTTCACTCCGAGCACGGTCACGGTAATCTCACCGTCACCAATGATCGGGAGTATCAGTTTTTTTGTGTTCGGGCTGGTTAGGGCCTGCCGTCAGGCAGGCCCTTGTTTTACCAGCTCGGTCTGGTAAATCGGTCTCCGTACAGGATCGCAAATTGATTCATTGCCACTTTCCAGTCGTGTGCCGCATGACCCCAGTTGGCGGTGATGTTGCGCAACCCAAGCCATATCAGTTTCGTCGCAGCCTCATCGGTCGGGAAGTGCCCTCGAGTCTTGATGATCTTGCGTAACTGGGCATTGATGCTCTCGATGGCATTGGTCGTGTAAACCACTTTGCGAATGCCCGCCGGAAAAACAAAAAACGGTATAACCCGATCCCAGGCGCGACGCCATGCAGCAACTACAGTCGGATACTGCTTGCCCCAGGGGCCCGCTTCAAAGGCGTTAAGCTCTTGCTCAGCCACATCGGCATTGATCGCCTGGTAGATCGGCTTGAGTGCTTTGGCCAGTGCCCGACGTTTATCCCAAGCGGCATAGTCCAAGCTGTTGCGGATCAGATGCACGATGCAGGTTTGCAGCGTCGTGGCAGGAAAAACCGCCCCCAACGCCTCCGGTATTCCTTTGAGGCCATCCGTGACGGCGATCAGAACATCTTCAACGCCACGAGTCTTGAGGTCGTTGAACACCTTCATCCAAAACTTGGCACCCTCGGTGCTCTCGATCCATATACCCAGAATGTCGCGCGTGCCATCAGGTAATACCCCCAGCGCCAGATAAATAGCCTTGTTGCACACTAACCCCTCGTCCCGGATTTTGACCCGTAACGCATCGAAGAAGATCACCGGATACATCGGTTCCAAGGGTCGTTGCTGCCAAGCGCCCACCTCTTCCATGACCGCATCGGTGACTGAGCTGATGAAGTCATGGGACACGTCAGTTCCATACTGCTCAGATAGAAAAGCGCGGATCTCACGCACCGTCATGCCCCGGGCGTACATGGCAATTATCTTGTCGTCGAAGCCTGTAAAACGTCGTTCGTGCTTGGGAATCAGGATCGGGGCGAAGCTACCATCGCGGTCTCTGGGGATATCCAGGCGAAGCGGCCCGTCGTCGGTCAGAACCGTCTTGCTGCTTTTGCCATTGCGCTGATTGGTCGACTCCTCAGGGCGCTCCGCGCCCTGAGGATAACCAAGGTGGTGACCCAGCTCGGCGCCTAGCGCACGCTCGATCAGAGCCTTCTTGAACGCCATGGACGCGTCTTGAATGGCTTCGGCGCTCATCGGGCCTTTAACAAACTGCTCGATCAGCTCTTGGGGAATCGAGGGCAACTCCCTCGCTGTTGCATTGGCGGACTTCTTTTTGGTCGGCATACATGCACCTCTAGCTACATGTTATGCCCGAACACAAAATTTCTGACAGTCTCCAATGATCAGGCTTTCCGCGCACCGACGAGTCAGAATCAGCATACTTTTCTCCTTACGCCTTTATTCAGGGACAACAGTCTGCAAACCAGTAGGCATCGACCTGTAGCACAAGGCCACAACCCTTACCTGTGTATCGACTAACGCAAAGAAAACCATAGCCTTTCTGCGCAGCACCCGAAAGACGCGGTCAGACCGCGCCCTTCGACGACAGGATCACTCACCCTGCCGCGGAGCATCCAGCTCAAAAGCCGTGTGCAACGCGCGCACAGCCAACTCCAGATACTTCTCTTCGATGACCACGGAAACCTTGATTTCCGACGTGGAGATCATCTGTATATTGATACTTTCCTTGGCCAATGCTTCAAACATACGGCTGGCAACGCCTGCATGCGAGCGCATGCCGACACCGACAATGGACACCTTGGCGATCTTGGTATCGCCGAACACTTCACGAGCGCTGATCTCACGTGCGGTGGACTCAAGCACCTGCAAGGCCGCCTGATAGTCGTTGCGATGGATCGTGAAGGTGAAATCGGTGGTGTTATCGTGCGAAACATTCTGCACGATCATGTCGACTTCGATATTGGCCGCGCTGATCGGGCCGAGAATCTTGAACGCTACGCCGGGGGTGTCTGGCACACCACGGATGGTCAGCTTGGCTTCATCGCGGTTGAAGGCGATGCCGGAAATGATCGGCTGTTCCATGGATTCCTCTTCATCGATTGTAATGAGGGTGCCCGGCCCCTCTTTGAAGCTGTGCAAAACGCGCAGCGGGACGTTGTATTTGCCGGCGAACTCGACCGCTCGGATCTGCAGCACCTTGGACCCGAGGCTGGCCATTTCCAGCATCTCTTCGAAGGTGATCTTGTCGAGGCGCTGAGCCTGCGACACGACACGCGGGTCGGTGGTGTACACACCATCGACGTCAGTGTAGATCTGGCACTCGTCAGCTTTCAGCGCTGCGGCCAGCGCAACACCGGTAGTGTCCGAGCCACCACGGCCGAGGGTGGTGATGTTGCCGTGCTCATCGACGCCCTGGAAGCCGGCGACCACCACCACACGACCGGCTTTCAGGTCGGAGCGGATCTTCTGGTCGTCGATCTGCAGGATGCGCGCCTTGTTATGCGCGCTGTCGGTAAGGATACGGACCTGATTGCCGGTGTAGGACACCGCAGGCACGCCACGCTTCATCAGCGCCATCGCCAGCAGCGCGATGGTGACCTGCTCGCCAGTGGAAACGATCACGTCCAGTTCACGGGGAACCGGCTGATCACTGATCTGCCTGGCCAGCTCGATCAAACGGTTGGTTTCGCCGCTCATGGCCGACAGCACGACCACAAGGTCGTCTCCAGCCTCACGGAATTTCTTGACCTTGTCGGCCACCTGCTCGATGCGCTCTACAGAGCCCACCGAGGTGCCGCCAAATTTCTGTACGATTAAAGCCATCTCAAAGCCGCCTCAGAACCCGTTAAGAGCACCCATTAACCCATTCAAACCTTGCAAGGCCTGTCGGCAATCGACAGGCCTGCAGACTCGACTCAGATACCCTGCTCTACAAAAGGAACGGCCAGTGCCAGCGCTGAGTCCAGCGCACCGGCATCGACACCACCGCCTTGAGCCATATCAGGACGCCCACCGCCTTTACCACCGACAGCGGCAGCCGCCTGCTTCATCAAATCACCGGCTTTGAGTTGGCCAGTCAGGTCCTTGGTCACGCCTGCGACCAAGACAACCTTGTCCTCATGAACACTGCCGAGCAGGATCACTGCGCGGCCGAGCTTGTTCTTCAACTGGTCGACAAGCGCCAGCAGCGCCTTGCCGTCCTGGCCATCCAGGCGCGTAGCCAGAACCTTGACCCCTTTGACATCCAGCGCGGCAGCCGACAGGTCGTCGCCGGCGGCACTGGCTGCCTTGGCTTGCAGTTGTTCCAGTTGTTTTTCCAGCAGACGGTTGCGCTCAAGCACAGCCGTCAGCTTGTCCAGCAGGTTGTCGCGGTTGCCTTTGACCAGCGTCGCGGCTTCCTTGAGTTGATCTTCGGCCGCATTCAGCCAGGCCAGCGCAGCAGCACCGGTAACCGCCTCGATACGCCGCACACCTGCAGCGACACCGCCTTCACTGACGATCTTGAACAGCGCGATGTCACCGGTGCGGCTGGCGTGAATGCCACCACACAGCTCGACGGAAAACTCGCCGCCCATGCTCAGTACGCGAACACTGTCGCCGTACTTTTCGCCGAACAGCGCCATGGCGCCCTTCTTCTTCGCCGTGTCGATATCGGTTTCTTCGGTCATTACCTCGGTGTTCTTGCGAATCTCGGCGTTGACTATATCTTCCAGCGCACGCAGTTGCTCGGGCTTGATCGCCTCGAAATGGCTGAAGTCAAAGCGCAGGCGCTGACTGTCGACCAGCGAGCCTTTCTGCTGAACATGCTCACCCAGCACCTGACGCAATGCGGCGTGCAGCAAGTGAGTGGCCGAATGGTTCAATTTGGTTGCATCGCGAACTTCATCGGCCACCTGTGTTTCAACCTGTGCGCCGACGCTCAGGCTGCCGGAGGCCACAACACCGTGGTGCAGGAACGCACCGCCAGTCTTGGTGGTGTCACTGACATCAAAACGCACATCACCGGCATGCAGGAAACCACTGTCGCCGATCTGACCGCCCGATTCGGCATAGAACGGGGTAGTGTCGAGAATCACCACGCCCTCTTCGCCTTCATTCAGGTGAGTGACCGACTGACCTTCTTTATACAGCGCCACAACGCTGGCGCTGCCAGTCGTTGCAGAGTAACCGGTGAACTGCGTGGCGACGTCGACCTTGACCAGGCTGTTGTAGTCCATGCCAAACGAGCTGGCTGAACGGGCGCGCACGCGCTGGGCGTCCATTTCACGCTCGAAGCCGGCTTCGTCCAGGGTCAGATTGCGCTCGCGGGCGATGTCACCCGTCAGGTCCATCGGGAAACCGTAGGTGTCATACAGCTTGAACACGACTTCACCCGGCACCACGGTGCCCTTGAGGTCAGCCAGATCCTGTTCGAGAATTTTCAGACCCTGTTCAAGGGTCTTGGCGAACTGTTCCTCTTCACCTTTCAGCACGCGCTCGATATGCGACTGCTGTTGCACCAGCTCAGGGAACGCAGAGCCCATTTCGGCCACCAGCGCAGCAACGATCTGGTAGAAGAAACTGCCTTTGGCACCCAGCTTGTTGCCGTGACGGCAGGCGCGCCGAATGATGCGGCGCAGCACATAGCCACGACCTTCGTTGGAAGGCAGCACGCCGTCCGCGATCAGGAAACCGCACGAGCGGATGTGGTCCGCCACGACCTTCAGCGAAGCCTGGTTGTCATTGCTGCAACCAATGGCCTTGGCCGACGCAGCCAGCAGGCTCTGGAACAGGTCGATTTCATAGTTGGAATGTACGTGTTGCAGAACGGCACTGACACGTTCAAGCCCCATACCGGTATCGACCGAGGGCGCCGGCAGCGGGTGCAACACGCCATCAGCCGTACGGTTGAACTGCATGAATACGTTGTTCCAGATTTCGATGTAACGGTCACCGTCTTCTTCCGGCGAGCCTGGCGGGCCGCCCCAGATTTCCGGGCCGTGATCGAAGAAAATCTCGCTGCAAGGACCGCATGGCCCGGTATCGCCCATCGTCCAGAAGTTATCGGAGGCGTAAGGCGCGCCTTTGTTGTCGCCGATACGAACCATGCGCTCGGCAGGCACGCCGATCTCTTTGGTCCAGATGTCGTAGGCTTCGTCGTCGGTCGCGTAGACCGTGACCCAAAGCTTTTCCTTGGGCAGGTTCAGCCATTTCTCGGAGGTCAGGAAGGTCCAGGCGTAGGTAATGGCATCACGCTTGAAATAGTCACCGAAGCTGAAGTTGCCCAGCATTTCGAAAAAAGTGTGGTGACGAGCGGTATAGCCGACGTTTTCCAGGTCGTTGTGCTTGCCACCGGCACGCACGCATTTCTGACTGGTAACGGCGCGGGTGTAGGCGCGTTTTTCCTGGCCCAGGAAGCAATCCTTGAACTGGTTCATGCCTGCGTTAGTGAACAGCAGGGTTGGGTCATTGCCCGGAATCAAGGAGCTTGAAGCAACACGGGTGTGGCCTTGCTCTTCGAAGAAGCCAAGGAAGGCTTCACGGATTTCTGCGCTTTTCATAGGTTCTTCCACGGAGACTGCGGCCAGAGGCAAGTGCAAAACGTCAAATGACGTAGCGACGGCAAAGGGCCGCATTATATAGGCGTTGCGCCCTCGGTACAGTGTGTTTGTGCGATAGAAACAAGTAACTGGATTATCGTGATCTCATGAGTGTTCAAAGGCTGCAAATGCAGCGATGACCTGTTCAACCTGCGCACGCGACACATTCAGATGGGTCACCATGCGCAGCCGCGCTGCGGCTGTGAGCACGATGCCACGCTCGGCGCAGAACGCCTTGAGTGCTGCAGCGCGCTCACCAATCTGCACGTAGACCATGTTGGTCTGCACCGGCTCGACAGCGTAGCCGAGCCCGCTCAGGCCTTCGGCCAGAAACGCAGCATTGGCATGGTCATCCGCCAGCCGCTCGACCTGATGATCCAGCGCGTAGAGCCCTGCGGCAGCCAGCCCTCCGGCCTGACGCATGCCGCCACCGAGCATCTTGCGCAAGCGACGCGCTCTGGCGATCAACGGCTGCGATCCGCACAGCACCGAGCCGATCGGTGCGCCCAGGCCCTTGGAAAGGCACACCGATACCGAATCGAAGTGCCGGGTAATCTCGCGGACATCGACGCCCAGCCTGACCGATGCGTTATACAGCCGTGCGCCGTCCAGATGAAGGGCGAGGCCTTTTTCCAGCGTCAGTGTGCGTGCGGCGGCCAGGTATTCCAACGGTAGCACCTTGCCCTGCATGGTGTTTTCCAGGGCCAGCAGGCGTGTGCGGGCGAAGTGAAAGTCATCGGGTTTGATGGCGTCGAGCACCTGCTGCAGGTCAAGGGAGCCATCGGCCTGCACCTCCAGTGGCTGTGGCTGGATGGAACCCAGCACGGCTGCACCGCCGCCTTCGTACTTATACGTGTGGGCCTGCTGGCCAACGATGTATTCATCGCCACGCTCACAGTGCGCCATCAGTGCCAGCAGATTGCTCATGGTGCCTGACGGGACAAACAGCGCGGCATCAAACCCGAGGCGCTCGGCGAGCGTCGCTTCGAGCAGGTTGACGGTGGGGTCCTCACCATAGACGTCATCGCCGACGGGCGCACGCGCCATGGCATCCCGCATACCGGGCGTAGGCAGAGTCACTGTGTCGCTGCGCAGATCGATGACAGTCACGAAAAAAACTCCCTGAAGTTGAAGATCGATAATGCATGCAACCTTTGGCTTGCAACAAGGCATTACTGAGGCCACAGCACATGATAATCAAGCGTCGTCACTCTCGATACTCTGCGCCCTTATAAGAAAAAGGTAGGTGCACCGTACGAAAGTGTCCATGCATGATCCGGCGAACTGTGATAAAAATCCTGCACCGGCCACGTAAAGTGCCGGCAACGTTCTCAGGGCGGGGTGCAATTCCCCACCGGCGGTAATGGCGCGCAATGCGTCTAGCCCGCGAGCGCTTGGGGGTCGCAGCTTTGGCTGGCGATCGGCAAGGTCAGCAGACCCGGTGTGATTCCGGGGCCGACGGTCATAGTCCGGATGAAGAGAGAGCGGGATTGGTGTCAGCAAGAACGTCTGCAAAACCTCATCATGAACGACATCGTTCAGGAGGCTTTCCTACGCGACTTGAATCCCTTTCGATCCAAACGCCCTGTTTTTTCCATAAACAGGAGTCAGAACACGTGCAACCTACTGCAATCGACAGCAAAAGCAAAAGCCACCCGAACGAACGCGTCGCCTTCATCCAGGCCTGCTGGCACAAGGATATCGTCGATCAAAGCCGTAAAGGTTTTATCGCCGAGATGGCCAATCATGGCTATGCGGAAAGTGACATCGACATCTTTGAAGTGGGCGGTGCCTTCGAAATTCCGCTGCATGCAAAACTGCTGGCCAATACCGGCCGTTACGCTGGCATCGTCGGCGCTGCACTGGTAGTGGACGGCGGCATCTATCGCCATGAATTCGTTGCGCAGTCAGTGGTCAGCGCGCTGATGCAGGTCCAGCTGGAAACCGAAGTACCGGTGTTTTCCGTGGTCCTGACACCGCACCACTTCCATGCGGGCGAAGAACATCAGAAGTTCTTCTTTGATCACTTCTCGCACAAAGGCGAAGAAGCGGCCAAAACCTGCGCTGACACCTTGAACAAGGTACGCAGCCTGCGCCGTCTGGACGCACAGCAGAAAGCGGCCTGCTAAGACGAAGCATCGGTAGGTGTTCTCCCGGACACCTATCGTTCCTCACGCTCCAGCGTGGGAATGCCGTCCTGAACGCTCTGCGTCCGGTCTTGAGGGTGCCCAGCGATCAGCCAAGGCTACCCGCATCAGTCGGCACAATCAGAATCCCCGCCCGCAGGCCGTTTTTGACCTTCGGGTTGGGGAAGATGATTCTCGCGCCATCCTCCTCTACCACCCAGCGTGAACCGCCCGCGTCTTCGGCCAGCACATAGCCCTTTTCCAGCGGTGAGAAGTTTTCTACAGCATCGGCGAGGTTGAACGTGAATGCATCGGTGCGCTTGATGACTTCGCGTGCCACGCTGAACAGCTGCAACTCCTCAAGATTTTCATCCAGCTCGGGCTCGCGGCCTTCGATGATCTGCTCCAGACGCAGACGCAGCGGCGCAAGATTGACCTGCTGGTTCTGGCCGAACGGCCGGGCCTTGCCCAGTTCCAGAGTGAAGGCCTCGGCACCCAGCTGATCGTAGGTATAGGCACTGAACACAATGGACGGCTTGTTCTGCAACAACACCGCACTCATCCCCGCAGCACGCAGCCGGGCCAGTTCGAGACGCGAGTGCTGACGGCCTTCTTTCCACGGGTACAGCGCGAACTGCTCGATCTTCGAACCGCGAATGGCAGTGTGCAGGTCGTAATGCAGGCGGTAGCGATCCGGCAGGCTGAAAAAGCTGGCGGCCAAGTGCTCCAGCTCGCAGGCACGCAGGGCTTCTGCACCGCCACTTTGCTCGTGACGACCGTTGAACAGCCGATTTACGTCCTGCTCGACAAACCGGGTACCGCGCCGCATGGCGTCGGGATTGCCAAACAGAAACAGAATACGTGCGCGCGGCTTAAGGTCGCCGCGCGCGATGCTGCGGATCAGTTCATCCAGCAGCTCGATGGGTGCAGTCTCGTTGCCATGAATACCGGCAGAGAGCAGCAGGTCCGTGCCATTGTCACGGACCTGCGGCGGGCGGACCTCCAGAGCCCCCTCGCCCATCCATCGCATTCGCACGCCTTCGACGGTCAGTTGAGTCTTTTCCGCTGGCTCACGTCCAGCCAGGGTCAGTTCAAGCAATTTGCCGAGGGCGAGCATAGGGCAACTTCCTTAGTGGTTGCAGTCAGGACCGTGAACGTGACCGTCTTCGTCGGCACCTGCGTCGGCCGGTTCCATTTCCAGTTGCAGGCTGACCAGGTTGGTTGCCAACGGGCGCAGCAGCAGGTTGGCGTACTCGGTATCGTCTTCTTCGACATCAACACCGATCAGCAATTGGCCACGGCCATCCTGCTGAATCCACAGCTCCTTGCCCTGCCAGATAATGGCAACGCGGGTGCAAGAGGTTTCCAGCTGGGTGCCATCGGTGTCTTCAAGGATCAGTTGCAGGGCGTCGCTCATAGTCGGAATGCTCTAGATAAAGAAATCATGCGCCAGACATTTGCCCGGCGCGCAGGGTGTTTCAATTCAGTTGAAACGGATAGACGGCACCCAGTTTAAGGATTTGCGTCAGCTCATCCAATGCCGTACGGCATTGGATGAGCAATCGGGGATCGGCCAGATCGTTTTCACTCATGCGATCACGGTAGTGCCTGTCGACCCATTGCGTCAGCGTGTCGTACAGCGGCGCGGTCATGATCACGCCAGGGTTCACCGCAGCCAGCTCGGTTTCCTTGAGCGCTACACGCAGTCGCAGGCAGGCAGGGCCGCCGCCGTTCTGCATGCTTTGCTTAAGGTCGAACACTTTGACCTGGGCAACCGGGCTGTCATCGGCAATCAACCGCTGCAGATAAGCCCAGACGCTCGCATTGGCCTGACACTCCTGCGGCACGATCAGCAGCATTGAGCCGTCCGGGCGTGACAACAACTGGCTATTGAACAGATAAGAGCGCACCGCATCCTGCACCGAGACCTCGGCACGCGGCACACAAATCGCCCGCAACTGCCCGCCGACACGGCCGAGTTTGTCGCGCAGCTCATTAAGCATTGGCTCGGTGTTGAGGAATGCATCCTCGTGATAGAACAGCACCTCACCGTTGCCGACCGCGATCACATCGTTATGAAATACACCCTGATCGATGACAGCCGGGTTTTGCTGAGCATAAACCACACCGCCCTCGCTCAAGCCATGCAAACGCGCAACAGCTCGTGACGCTTCCAGGGTCTGGCGGGCCGGATACTTTTGCGGTGCCGGGTAGCGGGTATCGAACGCACTGCGGCCAAAAACGAAAAACTCCACGCCGGGCTGGCCGTAGTCCTGACAGAAACGGGTGTGGTTGGCCGCGCCTTCGTCGCCGAACTGCGCGACTGGTGGCAACGCAGGATGATGGGCAAAGTGCTTTGCATCGGCAAACATTGCCCCCAGCACGCGGCTGGTGGTCGGGTGCTCGATGCTGCGATGGTATTTGCAGTTGAGGTTGGCTGCCGTGAAATGCACGCGCCCATCTGCGGTGTCGGCACTGGGGCTGACCGTCGCCGCGTTGGCCACCCACATGCTCGATGCCGAGCAACTGGCAACCAGCAATGGCATATCCTGACGGGCGGCTTTTTCAATCACCTGTTCATCGCTGCCGATGAAACCCAGCTGCCGCAAACCGGCCACATCAGGGCGTTCCTGCGGTGCCAGCACGCCCTGGGTAAAGCCTAGGTCCATCAGCGCTTTCATTTTCGCCAGGCCTTGCAGCGCTGCTTCACGCGGGTTCGCGCATTGCTGGCTGTTACTCTGGGAGGCGACATTACCGTAGGACAACCCGCCGTAGTTGTGGGTTGGCCCGACCAGACCGTCAAAATTCACTTCACAGGACTTCATCGGCAAGGCTCCGTGGATCTGTTTTTATAAGCAATCGTGCGCACCCTGTCAGCTCAGCCTGATGCCGGGGGTCAGTGTCGACGGCAGGGTCAGGCTGCCCGCCTCCAGCGAAGCCACCGGATAGGCGCAATAGTCGGCTGCGTAATAAGCGCTGGCGCGGTGGTTGCCCGAGGCGCCGACCCCGCCGAACGGTGCGCTGCTGGCGGCGCCGGTCAGCTGTTTGTTCCAGTTGACGATCCCGGCGCGGCTGTGCAGCCAGAACTGCTGATAGCGCGCTTCGGAGTCAGAGAGCAAGCCTGCCGCCAGGCCATAGCGAGTGGCGTTGGCTTCGGCGATGGCGGCGTCGAAACCGGCGTAGCGGATAACCTGCAACAGCGGGCCGAACAGCTCTTCGTCAGGCCGCTCGGCGACCGCGCTGACATTGATAATGCCCGGCGTCAGCAGCGCTGCTCCGGCCTGCGGCTGACGCATTTCCAGCAAGGTCACTGCGCCGTTGGCGAGCAGGTTGCGCTGCGCGTCGAGCAAGGCGTGTGCGGCCTCCAGTGAAATGACCGAGCCCATGAACGGAGACGGCTGCTGATCGAACGCCCCCACCTCGATAGTCGCGCTGACGGCAACCAGCCGCGCCAGCAAGGCATCGCCCCAGTCGCCCTCGGGCACCAACAGGCGACGCGCGCACGTGCAGCGCTGGCCTGCAGAAATGAACGCCGACTGAATGATGTTGTAAACCGCTGCCTCGATGTCCTGAACCTGATCAACGATCAGTGGATTGTTACCGCCCATTTCCAACGCGAGAATTTTGTCGGGACGCCCGGCGAACTGTTGGTGCAGCGCATCACCGGTGCGGCTTGAGCCGGTGAAGAACAGCCCGTCGATGCCTGGGTTGGCAGCCAGTGCGATACCGGTTTCGCGCCCGCCTTGCAGCAGGTTGAGAACACCGGCAGGCAACCCGGCTTCGATCCAGCACTTGACGGTCAGTTCGGCGACTTTCGGCGTCAGTTCGCTGGGCTTGAACACTACCGTATTGCCCGCCAGCAAGGCCGGAACGATGTGCCCGTTAGGCAGATGACCAGGAAAGTTGTACGGCCCGAACACCGCGACCACACCATGTGGCTTATGGCGCAATACTGCCGTGGCGTCGCCCAGCGGCCCGCTCTTTTCGCCGGTTCGTTCGCGATAGCTCTGCACTGAGATGGCAATCTTGTTGACCATGCTGGTTACTTCGGTCGCCGACTCCCACAAAGGCTTGCCGGTTTCTTCACCGATGCAATGCGCCAGTTCGTCAGCGCGGCCCTTGAGGCTGGCAGCAAAGGCCTCCAGCACAGCAATGCGCTGATCCAGAGAGCGCTGCGCCCAGCCGGGAAATGCCTGACGCGCAGCCTGCACTGCGTAATCGACTTGTTCTGGCGTAGCAGCCTGCCCGGACCAGAGCGTTTGCTGGCTCACCGGGTTCAACGAATGGAACAGCTCGCCCTGCCCGGCCTGCCATGCACCTGCAATGTAGAGGGTACTCATCAAACGCCCTCCCGCGCCGCAGACAAAGGCACGGCGCGCACGTTGTCGCCTGCACTCATGCGCAGCCGCTTGGCGGTTTGTGGCGCAACCACCAGCGTGCCAGCGGCGAAACGCGCAGCGCCTACCGTAATGCGGCAGTCTTCACGCTTGCGGTTGTAAATCAGAAACTGTGGCGCATCGTCACCTGGCGTGCCGATGGCCAGTACCAGCGCCTGGCTGTCCTTGATTGCGCGAATCTTGCCGGTCTCGCACTCGATGGCAGGTCCCGCATCGAAGATGTCGACGTAACCCTGATACGAGAACCCTTCGCCCTTGAGCATGGTCAGCGCAGGCTCGGTGTCGGCATGCACGCGGCCGATCACATTGCGTGCGTCTTCGGAAAGAAAGCAGCTATAAAGCGGAAATTTGGGCATCAACTCGGCAATGAATGCCTTGTTGCCAACACCGGTCAGGTAATCGGCCTGGCTGAATTCCATCTTGAAGAAATGCCGACCCAGACTTTCCCAGAACGGCGACCGGCCATTCTCGTCGGACATGCCACGCATCTCGGCAATGATCTTGTTACCGAACAGCTTCGGAAATTCGGCGATGAACAGCATGCGCGCCTTGGACAGCAGGCGGCCATTGAGGCCATTGCGTGAATCGCTGTGCAGGAACAGCGAGCACAGCTCGGAATTGCCGGTCAGGTCGTTGGCCAGGAACAGGGTCGGGATTTCCCGGTAGATGTTCAGTTCCTGCGACGCACTGACCGTGAGGCCGACCCGATAGTTGTACCAGGGCTCGCGCAGGCCGACCGCCCCGGCGATGGCAGAGATACCGACCACCCGACCATCGTCATCTTCAAGCACGAACAGATAGTCGGCATCGCCGCGCTCGGCTTCTCCGCGAAAGGTCTTTTCAGCCCAGCCTACCCGGTGCGCGAGACGCTGCTCATTGGCGGGCAGGGTCGTCAGACCGGCACCGGTGCTGCGCGCCAGCTCAATCAGCGCAGGCAGGTCACTGCTGCGTACAGGACGAACGATCATGTTATCTCCTCAGCGGCTCATCGAGAGCCTTGAAACTCGCTAATCGGCTATCGAACGTCTGGCTCAGACCGCGACGATCCGCACACTGGCACCTTCACCAACGCCCAGTGCTTCGGCGGCCTGCAGGCTCAGCACCACCGGTCTGCCAGGTGCCCAGTCCAGTTCCAGGAGCACCGCGCGGTAATCCTGCAACAGGCCGTTGGCAACCAGATAAAGACGCCCGCCTGTGCCGACATCGCTGCTTTGCGCGGTTTCGACCTTGACCGGCACCAGACGGCTCTGCGCGATGGACCGGATTCCGGATACCTTGGCATGCAGGGTCGGGCCACCGTCGAAGATGTCGATGTAATGGTCGGTTTCAAAGCCTTCGCGCATCAGGATGTCGAAGGTGATCTGCGCACGCGGATGCACCTGGCCCATGGCCTCCTGCGCAGCGTCAGGCAGCAATGGCACGTAGATCGGGTAATGCGGCATCAGCTCGGCGAGGAAAGTCCGGCTTTTCAGCCCGCACAGGCGCTCGGCAGCGGCGTAGTTGAGATCGAAGAAGTTGCGCCCGATGGCATCCCAGAACGGCGAATCTCCCTGTTCGTCGCTGTAACCGACGATCTCGGTGACCACCGAATCGGCAAAGCGCTCGGGGTGACTGGCGACAAACAGCAGACGGCCGCGCGAATTGAGCTCCGACCATGCCGTGCCGACCAGCTCCGGGACCACGTAGAAACTGGTCAGCAGGCTGTTACCGGTCAGGTCGTGACACTGGGACAGAACATGGATCTTGTTATGGATCTTCAGTTCGCGGGAAGCATGCACGAAGGTTTCGTTGCGAAAACTGTAAAACGGCTCAGAGTAGCCCGCCGAAGCAACAATGCCCGAGCAGCCCACCAGCTTGCCGCTTTCGCTGTCTTCGAGCACGAAGAAGTAGGTTTCTTCGCCGTTGAAGCTGACCTCGGCGGCGAATGATGCCTCCGACGAGCCGATCTTGTCGGTCAGGCGGCCAGCATCGTCGGGCAAGGACGTGACACCGATAGGGCTGTCGGCAGCGAGGCGTTGAACCTCGGCCAGATCAGCCATTTGCGCAGGGCGCATCACCAGCATGGTGCCACTCCTTGTAGATCGACCGGCATTTACGACCGGCACTGGTAAAAGCACCACACGGCATCATGCCGCACAGCACAGGAAAATGTCCGGTGTTTGCCGATCAGGCAGACACCGGGATAAAGCGGATGAATCAGGAAGTCAGCTTGGCGATGGCACGTTCGAAGCGGTTCAGGCCTTCTTCGATGTCTGCGTCTTCAATCACCAGGCTCGGCGCGAAACGGATCACGTCGGGACCGGCCTGCAGAATCATCAGATCCTGGGCTTCAGCGGCGTTGAAAATGTCCTTGGCCTTGCCTTTCCAGGCGTCGGACAGCACGCAGCCGATCAACAGGCCCAGGCCGCGCACTTCGGTGAACACGCCATATTGCTGGCCGATGCTCTCCAGGCGGGTCTTGAATTGCTGATGCTTGCGCTGCACGCCAGCCAGCACTTCAGGCGTATTGACGACATCAATCACCGCTTCACCGACCGCGCAGGCCAGTGGGTTGCCGCCATACGTGGTGCCGTGAACGCCGACCGCAAAGTGTTTGGCAAGTTTTTCAGTGGTCAGCATGGCCGCCAGGGGGAAGCCGCCACCGATGCTTTTAGCGCTGGAAAGGATGTCCGGGGTCACGCCGTAATGCATGTAGGCGAACAGATGACCGCTACGGCCCATGCCGCTCTGCACTTCATCGAATACCAGCAACGCGTTGTGCTCGTCACACAGCTTGCGCGCGCCTTGAAGGTATTCCAGCTGGCCCGGCAACACGCCGCCTTCACCCTGAATCGGCTCCAGCACCACAGCGCAGGTCTTGTCGGTAACAGCCGCTTTCAACGCTTCAAGGTCGTTATAAGGCACGTGGCTGATGCCGGTGATTTTCGGCCCGAAACCATCGGAGTATTTCGGCTGGCCACCGACGCTGACGGTAAACAGGGTGCGCCCGTGGAAACTGTTTACCGCCGAAATGATTTCGTACTTTTCAGGACCGTGCAGGTCGTGCGCCACTCGGCGCGCCAGCTTGAAGGCCGCCTCGTTGGCTTCAGCACCCGAGTTACAGAAGAACACGCGCTCGGCGAAGGTCGAATCCACCAGCTTTTTGGCCAGACGCAGGGTTGGCTCGTTGGTGAAGACGTTGGACACATGCCAGAGATTATTGGCCTGCTCGGTCAAGGCACCGACCAGCGCCGGATGGCAGTGGCCCAATACGTTGACGGCGATCCCGCCCGAGAAATCCACCAGTTCGCGCCCCGCCTGATCCCAGACCCGGGAACCCGCACCGCGCACGGGAATGAACCCGGCCGGGGCGTAATTGGGGACCATTACCTGGTCGAAATCGGCGCGTTGCACCGCAGCATGCTCAACGGACATCGGAGTCTCCTGATGAGGAACGCCTGCCTGAAACTGGCGAGCGATGGGAAGATTGTAAGGACTGAATTGTGTTCGGCCTTGCCGCCAGGCGACAACTTGTTACAGCGCAAAACCGGGTTTTTTCAAGGTTTTCGGCAATGCGACATATTGCGTCACAAAGGCGCAGTTTAAACGGATTGAGGCCGGCCTGTCTGGACCAGAGCTGTCGCGGCAGCACTTCTATCGTGACAAGACAATCAACCGCGTTCGGCAGGCACCAGCGAAAGTTCGAACGGGCTGCTGCTGCGTCGCTGGTTGCGGTCTTCACGCGGCGTGGCACCGAAGAAGTTGCGGTAGGCGCTGGAGAAGTGCGGCCCCGAGGAAAAACCGCACGAAAGACCGATCTGAATGATCGACTTGCTGGTCTGCATCAACATCTGACGCGCCTTGTTCAGGCGCAGCTCCAGGTAATACTGACTGGGTACACGGTTGAGGTACTGCTTGAAGATTCGCTCCAGCTGACGGCGCGACACACACACGTGCTGGGCGATTTCGTCAGTGGTCAACGGCTCTTCGATGTTGGCTTCCATCAACAGTACAGCCTGGGTCAGCTTTGGATGGCTGGAGCCCAGACGGTTCTGCAACGGAATGCGCTGACGCTCGCCGCCTTCGCGAATGCGTTCGACAACCAGTTCTTCGGAAACCGCCCCTGCCAGTTCCGCGCCATGATCGCGAGACAGCACCGCCAGCAGCAGGTCGAGCACCGACATGCCACCGCAGGCAGTCAGGCGATCCCGGTCCCAATCGAACAAATGGCTGGTGGCGATGACCTTGGGGAAGCGCTCGGCGAAGTCGTCCTGCCAGCGCCAGTGCACGGCAGCGCGATAGCCGTCCAGCAGGCCCAGTTGCGCGAGCGGATAAACGCCCGCCGACAGCCCGCCAATCGAACAGCCGGCACGCACCAGTTGCTTGAGCGCGCTGCCCAGCGCCGGGGCCACGGCTGCCGGAGGCTCATCAGCGAGCAGAAACAGCTTCTGAAAACCGTCCAGTCGCCCGGTCCAGGGCTCGCCCGGCAATTGCCAGGCTCCGGCAACCGCTGTCGGCTCCCCTGCCTCGGCCTGTAGAAACGACAATTCGTAGACCACTTCAGGATGAACGCGCTGAGCGACACGCAAGGCTTCCTCGGCAAGTGCCAGAGTCAGGGCTTTGGTGCCAGGCCAGACGAGAAAACCTATTCGATGGGCAGTCATTGGGACATCCGATACGTATTGCCGCAAAAGCCGAGCGTCAGAAGATGGCTCGATCTGGAACATCCAGGTCATGTCGCGCGTCGCGCAGCATGCCCTGTTCTGCCGTAAAAAGGCATCGCCATGCGATGCCGATCGTCACTTGAGGCTGCCGGACAGGAACTGCTGCAGACGCTCGGTCTGCGGGTTGGCCAGTACCTCGCGCGGGTCACCACGCTCCAGAACCACACCCTGGTGCAGGAAAACCAGCTGGTTGGAGACTTCCCGGGCAAAGCCCATTTCGTGAGTCACCACCACCATGGTCCGGCCTTCCTGAGCCAGCCCCTGCATGACCTTGAGCACATCGCCAACCAGTTCAGGGTCGAGCGCCGAGGTAGGCTCGTCGAACAGCATCACCTCAGGTTCCATCGCCAGCGCGCGGGCAATGGCCACACGCTGCTGCTCGCCACCGGACATGTGTCCTGGATAAGCGTCCTTACGATGGGACACGCCGACCTTGGCCAGGTAGTGCTCGGCTTTTTCCAGCGCTTCCTTTTTCGACACGCCCAGAACATGAACCGGCGCTTCGATGATGTTCTGCAGCGCCGTCATGTGCGACCACAGGTTGAAGTGCTGGAACACCATCGACAGACGTGAGCGCATGCGCTGCAACTGTCTGGCGTCGGCAGCTTTCAGACCGCCGTCCTTGTTCGGCACCAGCTTCAACTCTTCGTTGTTGAGCAGGATCTTGCCGGCATGGGGCTGTTCGAGCAGGTTGATGCAGCGCAGAAAGGTGCTTTTGCCCGAGCCGCTGGAGCCGATGATGCTGATGACATCGCCAGCTTTGGCGGTCAGGGACACACCCTTGATCACTTCGTGACTGCCATAGCGCTTGTGCAGGTCCTGCACTTCCAGTTTGTTCATGCTTTGGGTTCCCACAGAACGGTCAATCACTGAGCAGACGTCCATGACGCAGCGCGGTGCGCCCCGCCACTTTGGCCAGCCAGAAACCTGGTTGAGCGTAACGAAGCCGCTCGATGGCAAACAGCACCCCGGCAGTATTCGCACAAATGGTACTGACCTGATCGGACAGCGGGTCGATGACTTCGAACAGCGCATCGCCGATTTCGACTTTATCGCCTGCGGCACGCAGGAATGTCACCACGCCAGGATGCGGCGCATAGAGCAATTCGGTACCTTCGAATGGCAGACCTTCGCAGGCTTGATGTGCCGGCTGCGGCCAGTCACCGCTGATAAAACCCTGTTCGGCCAGAAACGCCAGAATGCCTTCGGCGTGCGCTTGCGCCTGAGGCTTGCCGGTGTCGGCCTGACCACCCAGCTCGATAGTGGTCGCCAGACACGCCAGCGGGATCTGCGCCTGCGGGAAGGTCCGTGACAGACGCAACCACGGCAGCGAACAGGCTTCATCGAAGGAACTGCCACCGGAATCCTCGGCCAGCAGTGCCACCTGAATATTCAGGTGCGCCGACAGCGAGCGCCATTGCGGCCAGTGCTGTGGCAAGGCGTACATGTGCAGCGCGGCATCGGCATCGCAATGCAGATCCAGCACCACATCAGCGATGCAGGCATGCTTGAGCAGGATGCGCTGCATGCCTTGCAACTCCGATTGCGCGGCAGGCAAGCCTTCAAGTGCAGTCATCATCGCCTGACGAATCAATTGGGTATTGGCGCGCGGGTCATCGCCCAACTGGCCTTCCAGCAACTCGGTGACCGGCTCGCTCAGCTCGGTGAAGTCACGGTTGAAATTCTTGCCGCTGCCGAACTCGAAACGCCCCTGGTGCGCACCTTGCAGTAACTGCCCCAGCCCCAGCGGGTTGGCCACCGGCACCAGCTCGACGACGCCCTTGAGCGCGCCTTGCTGTTCCAGCTCGGTCAGGCGTTTCTTCAACTCCCAGGCGGTGCGCATGCCGGGCAGTTCGTCTGCGTGCAGACTGGCCTGAATGTAGGCTTTTCGCTCGCCAGTGCCGAAGCGAAAGACACTCAGCGTGCGTTCGGTGCCGAGGGTGCTCCACGGCAATACATGATCGATTCTTTGCATTTCAGACCTTCCGTGGGGCCAGATAGCCCAGCCAGCGGCGTTCGGCAATTTTGAACAGCCGCACCAGAATGAATGTCAGGCACAGATAGAAAACGCCTGCGGTAACGTAAGCCTCGAACGGCAGGTAGAACTGCGCGTTGACCGTGCGGGCAGCGCCGGTGATGTCGATCAGGGTCACGATGGAGGCCAGACTGGTCGTCTGCAGCATCATGATGACCTCGTTGCTGTACTGCGGCAGCGCCCGGCGCAAGGCCGAGGGCAGCAGAATGCGCCGATACATTTTGGCCTTCGACATGCCCATGGCCCGCGCAGCCTCGATTTCACCGGCCGGCGTAGCCTTGAGGCTGCCGGCAATGATCTCGGCCGTATAGGCGCTGGTATTGATAGTGAACGCCAGACAGGCACAGAACGTAGCACTGGACAGCCAAGGCCATAAAAAGCTTTCGCGCACCGCGTCGAACTGGGCCAGCCCGTAATAGATCAGGAACAGCTGGACCAGCATCGGCGTGCCGCGGATCACATAGGTGTACAGCCAGGCCGGCATATTGACCCAAGGGTTTTTCGAGACCCGCATCAGGCCCAGCGGCAACGCCGCGAGCAGCCCGAATGCGAGCGAAATCGCCAGCAGTTTCAGGGTGGTCAGCAAACCGCCGAAGTACAGCGGCAGGCTGTCCCAGATCACGTTGTAGTCAAAGATCATAGGTCAGCCGCCCTCACGCCTACCGAGTAGCGTTTTTCGAGGTAACGCAAGGCGAGCAGCGAAACACTGGTAATCACCAGGTACATCGCCGCAACCGCCAGAAAGAAGGTGAAAGGCTCGCGGGTGGCATCGGCCGCCTGCTTGGCCTTGAACATCATGTCCTGCAGTCCGACCACGGAAATCAGTGCAGTGGCCTTGGTCAGGACCAGCCAGTTATTGGTGAAACCGGGGATGGCCAGACGAATCATCTGCGGCACCAGAATGCGGAAGAACACCTTGCCGCTGCTCAGGCCATACGCCATGCCTGCTTCGGCCTGCCCCTTGGGGATGGCCATGAACGCACCGCGAAAGGTTTCCGAGAGATAGGCACCAAAAATGAAGCCCAGAGTGCAGATCCCGGCCAGCAAGGGGTCAAGATCGATGTAGTCATCAAAACCCAGCAGCGGCGCAACGCGGTTGAGCAGGTCCTGACCGCCGTAGAAAATCAGCAATATCAGGACCAGATCGGGAATGCCGCGAATTACCGTGCTATATAGATCGCCCAGCCAGGCAATCCAGCGTACCGGCGACAGACGAAGCGCCACGCCGATCAGACCGAGAACGATCGCCAGAGCCATCGACGACAGGGCCAGCTGCAACGTCAGCCAGGCACCTTCGAGGATGACAGCTCCGTAACCTTTCAACATGATATGCGGTCCTCAAACGTGGAATAAAAATGGCGCAAGCCAGGCAATTCTGTTTGCGCCATTGATCAGGATCGGTATGACGACTTACTTGCCGTAGATATCGAAGTCGAAATATTTGTCCTGAATCGCTTTGTACTTGCCGTTGGCACGGATGGCTGCAATGGCGGCATTCAGGCGCTCAAGGTTGGCCTTGTCACCCTTGCGCACGGCGATGCCGATGCCGTCACCGAAGTATTTCGGGTCGGTAAACGATGGACCTGTGAACGCGTAACCCTTGCCTGCGTCGGTCTTCAGGAAACCGTCCTGCAGCAGGGTGGCGTCGGCGATGGTGCCGTCCAGACGACCCGCACCGATGTCCAGGTAGATTTCGTTCTGCGAACCGTACGGCGTCACTTCCACACCCTTGGGAGCAAGAACTTCACGGGCGAAACGCTCATGGATCGAACCGCGCTGCACGCCGATTTTCTTGCCCTTGAGTTCCGCCAGGCTGTCGCTGATCACGGTGCCGTCTTTCATGACCAGACGGGCCGGGGAATTGTAGTACTTGCCGGTGAAATCCACAGACTTCTTGCGGTCGTCGGTGATCGACATGGACGAAAGGATCGCGTCGATCTTGCGCACTTTCAGTGCCGGGATAAGACCGTCGAATTCCTGCTCGACCCAGGTGCACTTGACCTTCATTTCTTCACACAGCGCATTGCCGATGTCGTAGTCAAAACCGACGATGCTGCCATCCGGAGCCTTGGAAGCGAACGGAGGGTAAGCCGCTTCGATGCCGATTTTCAGCGGTTTTTCATCAGCAAAGATCGGCTGGGCGAGCACGGACAACGCCATCGCGCCAATAAGCATGAGCTTCTTCATTTCCAGGACTCCATCGGTAAAGCACGACAAGTGGCAAAGTGAGCAAGCGCCCAATGTGCGAAAGGACAATCTCGGGGGGAGAGCGACGCCGGGGGCGTGACACCGCACTGGTGGCTCACGGACCTTCGGCGAATGACGGGCATTTTAACGACAGGCTCGAAGTCGATATTTCTTCAATGCGACAACTAGTTACAGATGCAATGAAAAACCCACTACCAGCTATTGACGAAGCATATTTCTGCTGATCCAGCAGAACCAGCTAAACCTGTCATAACAGCAAAAAGCGCGCCCATTATTGGCAAACCCTTCTAATCCGGCAAGCCCAGCGTTCCATATGGCGAATGAAACGCCCTGATGCGTCGCAGCTTCCTACAAGAAAGCCAGAGAACGTCCCACAATGAAGCACCGTCCGACAACGCCGTGTAAACCCGTAACAAACCGATATATATCTCGTTTCCGATACCGGGCTGCACAAACAAAAGCGCCCCGCCGGCGTTAACCGGACGAGGCGCGCTCAGTCAATGAGCGGTCAGGCAGCGTTCATGGTCTTGTGCGTGTCAATCAGGTGCTGCACCACACCCGGATCGGCCAGCGTCGAGATGTCACCCAGCGCATCGTACTCAGCGGTGGCAATCTTGCGCAGGATACGGCGCATGATCTTCCCCGAACGAGTCTTCGGCAATCCAGGCGCCCACTGGATGAAATCAGGCGAAGCAATCGGACCGATTTCCTTGCGCACCCAGTTGCGCAACTCAGTGCGCAGAGCATCGCTCGGTTCTTCGCCACCGTTGAGGGTCACGTAGACGTAGATGCCCTGCCCTTTCAAGTCATGCGGCACACCGACCACTGCGGCTTCGGCGACTTTCGGGTGCGCAACCATCGCGCTTTCAATCTCTGCGGTGCCCATGCGATGGCCGGAAACGTTGAGCACATCATCTACGCGCCCGGTGATCCAGTAATAGCCGTCCTCATCGCGACGGGCACCGTCACCGGTGAAGTACATGCCACGGAAGGTCTTGAAGTAGGTGTCGACGAAACGGTCGTGATCGCCATACAGCGAGCGTGACTGACCCGGCCAGGAATCGAGAATCACCAGATTGCCTTCGGCCGCGCCCTCGATGAGGTTGCCCAGGTTGTCCACCAGCGCCGGAATCACGCCGAAGAATGGACGTGTCGCCGAGCCCGGCTTCAGGGCGGTCGCGCCTGGCAACGGGCTGATCAGGATGCCGCCGGTTTCGGTCTGCCACCAGGTATCGACAATCGGGCAGTTCTGCTTGCCGACCGTGTTGTAGTACCAGCCCCAGGCTTCAGGGTTGATCGGCTCGCCCACCGAACCCAACAGACGCAGACTGGACCCGTCGGCACCTTCAACGGACTTGGTGCCCTCGGCCATCATGGCGCGGATCGCGGTCGGCGCGGTGTAGAGGATATTGACCTTGTGCTTGTCGATGATTTTCGACACACGCGTGATGTCCGGGTAGTTCGGCACACCTTCAAACAGCAGCGTGGTTGCACCATTGGCCAAGGGGCCATAGACAATGTAGCTGTGCCCGGTGACCCAGCCGACGTCGGCGGTGCACCAGTAGATTTCGCCCGGCTTGTAGTCAAACACACGCTCGTGGGTCAGCGCCGCATAAAGCAGATAACCTGCGGTGGTGTGCAACACACCCTTGGGTTTGCCGGTCGAGCCCGAAGTGTAGAGGATGAACAGCGACTCTTCGGCCCCCATCTCTTTTGGCGCGCAGGTGCTGGAGGCCACTTCCAGAAGCGAGTGGTACCAGATGTCACGATGACGGTTCCACTCGATTTCGCCACCGGTACGTTTGCAGACGATGACCTTCTGCACGCTGCTGGTTTCCGGATTGGTCAGCGCACGGTCGACATTCGCCTTGAGCGCAGTCTTCTTGCCACCGCGCAGGCCTTCATCCGCAGTAATGACCACTTTGGAGCTGCAATCGATGATCCGGCCAGCCAGTGCTTCCGGCGAGAAACCGCCGAATACCACCGAGTGAATCGCACCGATCCGGGCGCACGCCAGCATGGCGACCACAGCCTCGGGGATCATCGGCATATAGATAGTGACGACGTCACCACGGTGCACGTCCTGGCCGCGCAGTGCGTTGGCAAACTTGCAGACTTCGGCGTGTAGCTCGCGGTAGGTGATTTCGCGGTGCTCGGAAGGGTTATCGCCTTCCCAGATGATCGCAATCGTGTCGCCGCGCTCTGCCAGATGGCGATCCAGGCAGTTATAGGCAACGTTCAGCGTACCGTCGGCGAACCATTTGATATCGACCCGATGGTCGTCGAACGAGGTTTGCTTGACCACACTGAAAGGTTTGATCCAGTCGAGGCGCTGAGCCTGTTCACGCCAGAAACCATCAGGGTTGACCACCGACTGCTGGTACATGGCCTTGTAGGTCGCTTCATCCGTCAGCGTAGTCGCTGCGACTTCTGGGCGGACGGGGTACAGGGAAGCTGCACTCATCTTGGTTACCTCGGTGGATAGTTGTTGTTTTATGCACCCGTTGTATCCCGCCCCACCCGGTGGGGCCATTCGACGTTGGTATTACCGGCAGGACCGGAGCGTCAAGCGCCCCCCGGGATTATTACCGTTTTGATAAAAGCGCTTATCCAAAGTCTTTATATATGTCGCCATGCAACAGGCCTAGAATTCATCTCGCCAACACGGCAACTATCAGCTGCCCCCACGCAGCCCGCTTCTTGATATCAAACAGAGTTCGTACATGACGCTAAAAACGTGATGCGGACGCGCTCACTTTCAAAAAGGTAAAACACAATGAAAGCTTTATTAGTGACATTGGCACTGTGCGGTGTCAGCAGCTTCGCCATGGCCGAAGAATCGCAGACCAAAGTTGCTGCCCAGCAAGCCCGTGTCGAGCAATACACGTATGGCACTCATCTGGATATCGCCCGGGTTATTTCCATCAGCGAGATCCCCAATGTCTGCGAAGTGGTCCCGGCGCGCATGGTCTATGAAGACTCGCAAGGCGCAAGGCACACCATGAGCTACCAGGTGATGGGCAACGGCTGCAGTAACGGTTGATGCTTTTCGCTATTGCGACCCGTGCTCGACGCCTCGCAGATATTGATTGCGGGGCGTATACACGAGCGTTGATTGCCGGGCGGTCAATCAGCGGATTGTTGATCGGCTGCGTGCCGGCCTGACTCACGCCCCAACTCATAGCCACGCAACTTGTTGGCAATGGTTGTATGTGACACCCCCAGGCGTTTGCCCAATTGGCGACTGCTGGGATATTGCGCATATAAATGTTCCAGCACCGATTTTTCGAAACGCCCGATAATAGCGTCCAGCCCCCCTTCCAGAGACACGTCACTCAGCCCTGGCCGCACACCGTAATCCGGCAAACGAATATGCTCGGCCTGTACCTTGCTGCCGTCACACAGCGATACAGCCTGAAACAATACATTTTCCAATTGCCTTACATTGCCGGGCCAGTGGTACTGACTCAGGCGCTTGATGGCAGCCGGCGCAATGCCTGGTAACGGGCAGCCGATCTGGCGGCTGGCGTGATCCAGAAAGTGCTCCACCAGCGGCTCAAGACCGTCCAGACAATCGCGCAACGGCGGTATGTGCAGCGACAGCACATTGAGGCGATGATAAAGGTCCTGCCTGAAGACCCCTTGGGCGCATAGCTCCGACAGTTCAACCTGGGTCGAACACATCACACGCACATCGAGAAACATGTCCTCGTCGCTGCCGACCCGGCGAAAGCTGCCGTCCTGAATGAAACGCAGCAGCTTGGCCTGCATGCGCGCACTCAGCTCACCCACACCATCAAGGAACAGCGTGCCACCTGCTGTCAGCTCCAGCAACCCGAGCCGGCCTTCCGCTCGCGCGCCCTCGAACGCACCGGGGTCGTAGCCGAACAGCTCAATCTCGGCCATGGACTCCGACAGCCCGGCACAGTTGAGCGCCATCAGCGGTGACTGGCCACGCGGGCTGGCAAGGTGGCAGGCACGGGCGAGCAATTCCTTGCCGGTGCCGGTTTCGCCCTCGATCAGCAGCGGTGCATCCAGTGGTGCCATGCGCCGCGCCTCGCGGACCACCGCAGCCATGACCTTCGAACTCTGAAAGATGCCGCGTAACTCCTGTTTGCGCACATTGTAGATGCGCTCACCAACCCGATCAGCGCGGTGCAGGGTCAATACAGCCCCGGCCATGGCTTCGCTGTCATCGTGCTCCGATTGCAACGGGGCGATGTCGGCGAGAAACACATCGCCGCGCACCTTGACCCGCAGACCATTGATCCGCGACTGGCTGGCCCGCACCAGCTCAGGCAGGTCGAAATCCTCCGCATAGCGCGAAAGCGGCATCCCCGGCACTTCATCGACCCGCACGCCCAGCAACTGCGCGGCTGCACGATTGGCTGCGACGATTGCACCGACCATATCGATGGACAGCACAGGGAACTCCAGCGCGCCGAGCAAGGCATTGAGCTCCATGTGCCGACGCTCGCTGGGCATCAGCCCGACGCGCTTGACGCCGAATACACCGGTGATCGCCTCAAACTTCGGGCGCAGGGCCTGAAACTGCAGATTGATCAGGTTCGGGCAATGCAGATAGATAGCGTCGCCATGCTCGCCCCCCACTTCACCACGCGCCACGTTGACGCCGTAGGCCACCAACAGATCGAGAATGTCGCGAAGAATGCCGATCCGGTTCTGGCAATGCACCTTGATGCGCATGATTCATTCGCCCCTGTGAGCATGGTTTTTTTAGAGAGTGGCAAAGTTTTCCGTCAACAATACGTTACAGACGCACGCTTCGCGAGAGACCAATCTGCTGAATTCCTGGTCCACAGGAATTATTCGTAAAGTTTTCGTTACGAAGTTAGGCTGCAGAATGGCAGCGCGACGGCTTTCACAGGCAGACCCATCGTCGAAAACGGGTTATTCCTGCAGGCAGGCTTTTACAAAAATACGTTCACAAGAGCAGCCTTTCGAGGACATCAGCATGGCCCAGACGCTTTACGTGGCACGCGAGCCGGACGCTTCGGGCTTCATTGATTACACAGCGGCCGAACATGCGGTATGGAACACCCTGATTACCCGGCAGATGACGATCATTCAAGGTCGGGCCTGCCAGGAGTATCTGGACGGTATCGAGCAACTGGGCCTGCCCCATGAGCGTATTCCACAGCTGGGTGAAATCAACAAGGTGCTGGGTGCAACCACCGGCTGGCAGGTTGAGCGAGTGCCAGCGCTGATCCCGTTCCAGACGTTCTTTGAACTACTGGCCAGCAAGCGCTTCCCGGTGGCGACGTTTATTCGCACCGAGGAAGAACTGGATTATCTTCAGGAGCCGGACATCTTTCACGAAATCTTTGGTCACTGCCCGCTGCTGACCAATCCTTGGTTTGCCGAATTTACTCATACCTACGGCAAACTCGGCCTGAGCGCGAGCAAGGAACAACGTGTGTATCTGGCCCGGCTGTACTGGATGACCATCGAATTTGGTCTGGTCGATACACCACAGGGGCGCAAAATCTACGGCGGCGGTATTCTTTCTTCGCCCAAGGAAGCGGTGTACAGCCTGTCGCCGGCTCCCGAACACCAGCTATTCGACCCGCTTGAAGCGATGCGCACGCCGTACCGCATCGACATTCTGCAACCGCTGTATTTTGTTCTGCCAAGCCTCAAGCGCCTGTTCGACCTGGCGCAGGAAGACATCATGGCGCTGGTAGAACAGGGCATGCAGTTGGGCTTGCACGCCCCGAAATTCCCACCTAAAACCAAAAGCCACGCGGCCTGAAACGCGGCCAGGTATCTGAAAAGGAAACCCTGTTTATGAGTACCTTGAATCAAGCCCATTGCGAAGCCTGCCGAGCAGACGCCCCACAAGTCAGCGAAGCCGAGCTGCCGGAACTGCTCAAGCAGATCCCCGACTGGAACATTGAAGTGCGCGACGGCGTCATGCAGCTGGAAAAAGTATTCCTGTTCAAGAACTTCAAATTCGCTTTGGCGTTCACCAACGCGGTCGGCGAGATTGCCGAGGCTGAAGGCCACCATCCAGGCCTGCTGACCGAATGGGGCAAAGTGACGGTGACCTGGTGGAGCCACTCGATCAAAGGCCTGCACCGCAACGACTTCATCATGGCCGCACGCACCGATGGAGTGGCCAGTGGCGCCGAAGGCCGCAAATAATTTTGGCGAGAAAGTCCATAAGGGCTATTGCGCCCTGATGCAGTCATAACGCAGTAAAACCAAAGCGTGCAGCGACTCGCAACGCATGGGCCCGGACAGTGAAAATGCGATTTTGTTTCGCTGACGGGCCAATGAGGATAAAAAAATATCCTGATTGTCATTTTCAGTGGGGTATCCTGCGCAGGCTTTTTTAAAGCACGGTTCTATCTGCAACCCCTTGCGAGGAGCGACGACGATGCATGAAATCCCTAACTTCCCACCAGGCCAACAGGAACCACAACAGTCGACCCTGGCTCAACAGGAGCTTGGTCAACCTGTCGCAATGAAAGCAGCACCCTCGGCTCAAGACAGCCAGAAAGCCGGAAGCAAAGACTGAAGGCGATTGTTTTCAGGCGTATCGAAAAACGGTTCTGCCGATTTTCAATACGCCTGGAAAACCAGTAACAGGCAAACAGCAGATTTTTATGAGCGACTTCACTGAAACGCAAGCCAATGCCCTGATTGGCACCGCCGAGAAAATGATCGAAATCTGGTCACGCCTCAGCCCGGAAAAACAGAGCGCCCTGCTCGCCCGTTTCGGTACTCAGGAAAACGCCTTGGCCGCCCTCGTGACCACACAGCTTGTAGCCCCGGCAAACAAATAATCCTCCATTCGCCGTTTATTTCACTTCGTTGCACCTGCATGACGCGATGCGTCGGTATGATAAGCACTTCGAGAGCTTGCTAAGGGTTTTTCCCTGCCCGCTCGAACGCCATACCCGCACAGAATGAAAGCCTGCCCCATGCCCGAGCCACAGCAAACCACGCCGCAAACCCCTATGGCTGTTACCCAAACCGTCATTTCCATTGTGATGTTCACGTTTATCGGCTACCTGAATATCGGTATTCCGCTTGCCGTACTGCCAGGCTACGTCCACAGCGATTTAGGCTTCGGCGCGGTTATCGCAGGCCTGGTGATCAGCGTGCAGTACCTGGCGACATTGATCAGTCGACCATGGGCGAGCCGTATCATCGACAATCTAGGCAGCAAGAAAGCCGTGCAGATCGGCCTGACCGGCTGCGGACTGAGCGGTGTGTTCATGCTGGTGCCGGTCTGGCTGGATAGCTGGCCGATGGCGAGCCTGGTGATTCTGCTGATTGGCCGGGTGATTCTCGGCAGCGCGGAAAGTCTGGTAGGTTCGGGCTCGATTGGCTGGGGCATCGGCCGGGTCGGCGCGCAGAACACTGCCAAAGTGATCTCCTGGAACGGTATCGCCAGCTACGGCGCTCTGGCCATCGGCGCACCGCTGGGTGTCTGGATGGTTGACTCACTCGGGTTGTGGACAGTAGGTGTCAGCATCATGCTGCTTTGCGCACTGGGCCTGTACCTCACCTGGCACAAGCAGGCCGCACCGATTGTGCCAGGTGAACGGCTGCCCTTCATGCACGTACTGGGGCGAGTGTTTCCACACGGCATGGGCCTGGCGCTGGGCGGCATCGGCTTCGGCACCATCGCCACCTTTATCACCCTGTATTACGCGAGCAACCACTGGCCGAATGCGGCGCTGTGCCTGACGCTGTTCGGTGGCAGCTTCATCGCGGCGCGCCTGCTGTTCGGCAACCTGATCAATCGTCTGGGCGGCTTTCGGGTAGCGATTGTCTGCCTGTCAGTGGAAAGCCTGGGGTTGTTGCTGCTGTGGATGGCCCCCACTCCGGAGCTGGCACTGGCTGGCGCGGCGTTGACCGGTTTCGGGTTCTCGCTGGTGTTTCCCGCACTGGGCGTGGAAGCCGTCAATCTCGTCCCTGCCTCCAGCCGGGGCGCTGCGGTCGGCGCTTATTCGCTGTTCATCGACCTGTCCCTGGGCATCACCGGCCCACTGGCAGGCGCGATTGCCGCAGGCTTCGGCTTTGTCTCGATCTTCCTGTTTGCGGCGCTGGCGTCACTTACCGGGCTGGCGTTAAGCGTCTATCTGTACAAGCAGACGCAGGTGGTACGCCAGTGATGATCTGTTCCGGTCATCGTTCCCACGATCCAAAACGGCATGCGACGCGGAGCGACGCACGATAGTTGGGATTATCGTTCCGCACGCTCCAGCGTGGGAATGCAGGTCTCGACGCTCTGCGTCGCCGAGAGGACGCAGAGCGTCCGGAAAGGCATGCGACGCAGAGCGTCGCACGATATTCGGGCTGATCGTTCCCACGCTCCCGCGTGGTAACGCCGTTCTGGACGCTCTGCGTCCGATCTTGAAGGGCCAGCCGTACTCAGAAATCCACTTTCCCGCGTCCGGCCTTGATCGAGCCGCGTTTGCTCTTGGACTCCAGGCGGCGGGTCTTGGAACCCAGGGTCGGCCGTGTCGGGCGGCGTTTCTTTTCGACTTTGGCGGCGTTGACGATCAGTTCGCTCAAGCGCAATAACGCGTCGGCGCGGTTCTGTTCCTGAGTGCGGTATTGCTGGGCCTTGAGCACGATCACACCATCGCTGGTGATGCGACTGTCACTCAACGCCAGCAGCCGCTCCTTGTAGAACGGCGGCAGCGACGAGGCGTTGATGTCGAAACGCAAATGCACGGCGCTGGAGACCTTGTTGACGTTCTGACCGCCCGCGCCCTGGGCGCGAATGGCCGTCAGCTCGATCTCGGCGTCCGGCAGATGGACATTGTTGGAAATCACCAGCATCGGGGCATCTTCTTTTCTGCTCCAGGCACGGTTATTTGCCAGTCTCGGCATTCATGACAACGCTACGCCTGTTCTTGGCTCGATAACACACCCACATGACCGCCAGCCAGACCGGTATCGCATAAACCGATATCTGGATGCCGGGAATCATCAGCATGATGCCGAGGATAAACAGCACAAACGCCAGACACACGTAGTTACCGTAGGGATACCACAGCGCCTTGAACAACGGCACTTGGGCGGTGCGGTTCATGTGCTGGCGGAATTTCAGATGCGAATAGCTGATCATCGCCCAGTTGATGACCAGGGTGGCCACTACCAGCGACATCAACAGCTCCAGCGCCTGCTGCGGCACGAAGTAATTGAGCAGAACCGCCACTACGGTCACCGCGGCAGACGCAAAGATAGCCTTGACCGGCACCCCGCGCCTGTCGACCTGCGCCAGCGCCCTGGGCGCATCGCCCTGCTCAGCCATGCCTACCAACATGCGGCTGTTGCAATAAGTGCCGCTGTTATAGACCGACAGCGCTGCAGTCAGTACCACGAAGTTCAGGATATGCGCCGCCGCATCGCTACCCAGCATCGAGAACACCTGCACGAACGGGCTGCCGCTATAGGAGTCACCCGAGGCATTGAGGCTGGCCAGCAGGCTGTCCCAGGGTGTCAGCGACAACAGCACCACCAGTGCGCCGATGTAGAAAATCAGGATGCGGTAGATGACCTGATTGATCGCCTTGGGGATCACGGTCTTCGGCTGTTCGGCCTCGGCAGCAGTGAAGCCGAGCATTTCCAGACCGCCGAACGAGAACATGATGATTGCCAGCGCCATGACCAGCCCGCCGACACCATTGGGAAAAAATCCGCCATGCTCCCAGAGGTTGCTGACCGACGCCTGCGGGCCGCCACTGCCACTGACCAGCATGTAACTGCCCAGCGCGATCATGCCGATAATCGCCACCACCTTGATGATCGCGAACCAGAACTCGGTCTCGCCGAACACCTTGACGTTGGTCAGGTTGATGGCATTGATGAGAATGAAGAACGCAGCCGCTGAAACCCAGCTCGGGATGTCCGGCAGCCAGTAATGAATGTACTTGCCGACAGCAGTCAGCTCCGACATACCGACCAGGATGTACAGCAGCCAGCAATTCCAGCCGGACAGGAACCCGGCGAAACCGCCCCAATAATTGTGGGCAAAATGGCTGAACGACCCGGCGACGGGTTCTTCGACGATCATCTCGCCAAGCTGGCGCATGATCATGAAAGCGATGAAGCCACAAATCGCATAACCGAGAATCATCGAAGGCCCGGCCGATTTCAGCACGCCCGCCGACCCGAGAAACAAGCCAGTGCCGATAGCGCCGCCCAGAGCAATCAGCTGAATGTGCCGATTCTTCAGACCGCGCTTCAATTCACCCGAGGGTGCAGTTGTTTCACTCATTCGATAGCTACCTGATTGTTCTTGTTCTGTGACCGAAAAGGACCTGCCGCGCTTGTGACGCAACAGAATTGCAGCACCCCGGACGGGTGATCCGAAGTATTGAGCAGCAATGATTCACAGAAAAAAGCGCGGCATTGTACACCTGCATCCAGGTTGAGGTTTGAAACAGAGAAATGAATGCAGCGGGGCTGTATGACAAGGTTTTTCACATCGCCAAAAACGACAACGCCAGCCCTGGGGGCTGGCGATGCCATTCATTCACACCACAGGATCACTCAGGCTTGCGACGACCGAAGCCAGGACGCTGACCCGAACCTGCCGGTGGACCGCGACGCTTGCCTGACGGCGCATCGTCGTTGACCAGCTTGATGCCGACACGCTTTGGCCCAGGCTTGGCCGGGCGCTTATTCATCTCGCTCGGACGCTCGGCGACCGGTGTGCCACGGCTGTTGTCTGCCGGACGCGGTGCACGCGAACCGGGCTTGCCCGAGTCCTTGCGCGGCGAAGGACGCTGCGTGGAGTCGCCGCCACGCGGACGATCACGTTCGCTGCCGGTAATTTGCGGCTGACGCGGTGCGCGGTCGCCAGTCGCCGGAGCGCCAGCAGCCGGACGCAAGGTGCGAACGCGCTCGCCTTTGCCCAGAGGGCGCGACGATTGACGCTGCAGACGCTCCATCTTGTCTTTGGTCTTGGCATTCATCTGCGGCTGGGCCACAGGTTGCAGACCGACTTCGGCAGCCAGAATGTCGACTTCGTACTGGCTCATTTCGCGCCAGCGGCCCATCGGCAGGTCGGAGTTGAGGAACACCGGCCCGTAACGCACGCGCTTCAGACGGCTGACCACCAGCCCCTGGGATTCCCAGAGACGGCGCACTTCACGATTACGACCTTCCATTACCACGCAGTGATACCAGTGGTTAAAGCCTTCGCCGCCCGGTGCCTGCTGGATATCGGTGAAACGTGCCGGACCGTCTTCAAGAATCACACCATTCTTGAGGCGCAGCAGCATGTCGTCATCGACTTCGCCACGTACACGAACCGCATATTCGCGGTCCATTTCAAACGATGGGTGCATCAGACGGTTGGCGAGCTCACCGTCAGTGGTGAACATCAGCAGACCGGTGGTGTTGATGTCGAGACGGCCGATGTTGATCCAGCGACCCTCTTTCGGGCGCGGCAGACGATCGAACACGGTCGGACGACCTTCAGGGTCGTCACGGGTGCAGATTTCGCCATCGGGCTTGTTGTACATGATCACGCGGCGAACCGTTTCGGCTGCTTCTTCGCGCTTGATGACGCGACCATCGACACTGATGGCGTCATGCAGGTCGACGCGTTGACCGAGGGTCGCGTCCTTGCCATTGACCTTGATGCGGCCTTGGGTAATCCAGGCTTCTACGTCACGGCGTGAACCCACGCCAATGCGCGCCAGAACCTTCTGCAGCTTTTCGCCTGCGGGTCCGATTTCCTGGCTGTCCTGCTTGTCTTTTTCACTCATCTGGGCACCTCCCGGTGTGTCGAATCAGGGCTGGCCGAGAACCGGCAAGACCTGTGCCCGGCACGCTGTGGATAGCGGCAGGGCGAAATACTTGAAAGCCCGGGCGACACTTGATCGCCGAGGGTCTGCCATCATACGCCCCTGCGCCGGTTTACGCATCCAGCGTCAGTGGCAAATGCCCGAATCACTTCTTCTTTTTACGACCGGCGGTCTTGAGCTTCGCCAGCCGCTTGGCAGACTCCTCGAGTACCGTGCGCTTGTCATCCTTGTCGAGTTTCTTCCAGGCCTTGATTTCACGCTTGCTGCGGCCACAGCCCAGGCAGATGTCATCATCGAACTTGCACAGGCTGATGCAGGGGTTCTTGGTCGAACTCATGGGCAGCGGTTCTCATGGCGGGGGATATCGTATGTGACTCTGGTCAGGCGTATGAATTCGACCGAAGTGCGCTGCACGCTCCAGGACGAGGTATCAAGAGGACGCAGAGCGCTCATGGCTACATACAGGTCTTGTGGGAGCGAGCTTGCTCGCGAAAGGGCCCTTACAGAATCCGAAAATAGCGAGCCTGCACCATCGCCTTCGCGAGCAAGCTCGCTCCCACGAGACTTGTGTATCACGCTGAACGCTTCAGCGTGGGAGCGATAGTCAATCAGACCCCATCGTCGCCTTTGTCGTCTTCAGGCTCTGGCTCCGCCCGCAGCAGGTCGTCGAAGTCGGTCTTGAGGCCCTGCTCCATCGAATCCAGTTCCACCAGCAGGCTGCGGAAGCTGGTTTCGTCGCGAGGTGCTTCGGGTTCCGCTTCCGGATCGAGGCTGGCGTCGGCCAGGGCCTGCAGGTGCGCGGGTACGGGGGCGTCTTCGAAATCCAGGACCGGCTCGGTTTCCATCTCGCGCAGGTCGGCCAGCGGCGGCAGCTCGTCCAGGCTTTTGAGGTTGAAGTGATCCAGAAAACCCTTGGTGGTGGCAAACATCGCCGGCTTACCGGGCACGTCACGATAGCCCACCACCCGAATCCACTCGCGTTCCAGCAGGGTCTTGACGATGTGGCTGTTCACCGCAACACCGCGCACGTCTTCAATTTCGCCCCGCGTGATCGGCTGGCGATAAGCGATCAAAGCCAGGGTTTCCAGCATGGCGCGGGAGTAACGCTGCGGCCGTTCTTCCCACAACCGTCCGACCCAAGGGGAGAACCGGTCACGAATCTGCAGGCGATACCCCGAGGCGACTTCCTTGAGTTCGAAAGCACGCCCCTCGCAAGACTTACGCAGCACCTCCAGCGCTTTTTTGAAAATCGGCGGTTCGGGACGCTCGCCCTCTTCGAACAGCTCATACAGCCGCTCCAGTGTCTGCGGCTTTCCGGAGGCCAGCAGAAAGGCTTCAAGCAACGGGGCCAGTTCACGCGGTTCGTTGAGGTTCATGGGTGTGTTCTTGCTCTACTCGGCTCGCGCCCGGACATGGATCACCGCAAAGGGCTCGTTTTGGACCAGCTCGACAAGGGATTCCTTGACCAGCTCCAGCACCGCCATAAATGTCACGACCACACCCAAACGCCCTTCTTCTGCGGTAAACAGCTCGGCGAACGGTACAAAACCGCTGCCCTTGAGACGTTCCAGCACGTCGCTCATGCGCTCACGCGTCGACAGCGCCTCGCGGCTGACCTGATGGCTTTCGAACATGTCGCCGCGGTGCAGCACTTCGGCCATCGACATCAGCACTTCTTCAAGACTGACATCCGGCAGCAACTTGCGCGCACGGGCTTCGGGGGCGTCCAGTTTCGGCACGATGACATCGCGGCCGACCCGGCTCAAGCCATCTATGCCTTCAGCAGCGGCCTTGAAGCGCTCGTATTCCTGCAGGCGGCGAATCAGCTCGGCGCGCGGGTCGCCTTCTTCCTCTTCGACTTCCGCCGAGCGCGGCAGCAGCATGCGCGACTTGATCTCAGCCAGCATGGCGGCCATGACCAGGTATTCGGCCGCCAGCTCCAGGCGCACGGTTTTCATCAACTCGACGTAACCCATGTACTGCTTGGTGATCTCGGCCACGGGAATATCGAGGATGTCGATGTTCTGTTTGCGGATCAGGTACAGCAGCAGGTCGAGCGGCCCCTCGAACGCTTCAAGAAAGACCTCAAGCGCATCGGGCGGGATGTACAGGTCCAGCGGCATCTGCGTGACCGCACGCCCGTAGACCAGCGCGAACGGCAGCTCCTGCTGGGCGTCTGCCTGGCTGTCGACGGACTCGACGACGGTCATTAAGCGCGTTCACCGAACAGCGTTGGATCACCGCAGCCAACCCGAACCACTTCTGGCTCTCCGCCAGCCAGGTTGATGACTGTGGACGCCGAAATACCGCCGATCCCGCCATCAATGATCAGGTCCACCTGATGCTCGAGAATCTGGCGCATCTCGTAGGGATCGCTGAGCGGCACAGTGTCACCCGGCATGATCAGGCTGACGCTCATCAGCGGCTCGCCCAATTGCTCGAGCAAGGCCTGGGCAATGGGGTGGCTCGGCACGCGCAGGCCGATGGTGCGGCGCTTGGGGTGCAGCACCAGGCGCGGCACCTCGCGGGTGGCGTTGAGAATAAAGGTGTACGGCCCCGGCGTGTGCGCCTTGAGTGCGCGGAAAGCGCCGGTGTCGACCTTGGCAAAAAGCCCCAGTTGCGACAGGTCGCAGCACATCAGGGTGAAGTTGTGCTTGTCGTCCAGCTGACGCAGACGGCGGATACGCTCGATGGCGCTCTTGTCACCGATCTGGCAACCCAGCGCATAGGACGAATCTGTCGGGTACACCACCAGCCCGCCGGCTTTTATGATTTCCGCGGCCTGTTTGATCAGGCGCGGCTGCGGGTTTTCCGGATGGACCTGGAAAAATTGACTCACGGTAACTTCCTGTTCAGACGGCGGCAGTAGGCTGTTCATGTTTGAATCTGCACCACAAAGGCGGTAGATCTTCAGGCACGGGACGATAAGTGCCGATCTCGCCCCAGTTGCCAGGACCGTGGAAGTCGCTGCCGGCAGTAACCAGCAGACCGAACTCGCGTGCAAGGATGGCAAGGGTCCCAACCTGATCGGCAGGCTGCATGCCATTGACCACTTCTATGGCGTGCCCACCGGCCTGGACGAAATCGCCGACCAGTTTACGCCGTTTACTGCGAGTAAAGTCATAATGTGAAGGATGCGCGAGGCTGACCCATGCACCCGATGCCCGCAAGGTGGCGACGGTTTCTTCCAGCGTTGGCCAGTGCTGCTTCACATCGCCCAGTTTGCCAGCACCCAGCCATTTGCGAAACGCCTCGGCGCGGTCCTTGACGAAACCTGCGCGCACCATGAAGTCAGCAAAGTGTGGACGCGCAGGCGCATTACCGCTGTCACCCAGCTCCTGCTGGATCGCGCGAGCGCCTTCCAGCGCGCCAGGCATACCTTTGATCGCCAATTTGCGGCTGATTTCTTCAGCACGCAGCCAGCGTCCCTCATGCAAACGGCTGATAGCTTCAGTCAGCGCCGGGGCCTGGGTATCGAATCCATAGCCCAGAATATGGATGGTCGCACCGCCCCAGGTGCAGGACAGCTCCACCCCGTTGACCAGCTGCATGCCCAATGAATGCGCTGCCGCGCGGGCTTCTTCAAGCCCTTCGAGGGTGTCGTGGTCGGTCAGCGAAAGGACGCGCACGCCGTTTTCATGAGCACGGGCAACCAGTGCCGTGGGCGAGAGCGCCCCGTCGGAAGCGGTGCTGTGGCAGTGCAGGTCAACATTCATAGTGGTGCTTTCGTGTTCATTGATGTTTGTTATTATGCCGCCACATCCTGCTTCTGGCTGCCATTGTGAAACAATTCATCGACTTCATCCCGCTGCTCCTGTTTTTCATCGTTTACAAAACCGAGCCGCGTGCCGTGGATATCCTCGGCAATACCTATATGGTAGGCGGCATTTTCAGCGCAACGGCGATGCTGATCATCAGTTCGGTGGTGGTCTACGGCATTCTTTACCTCAAACAGCGCAAGCTGGAAAAAAGCCAGTGGCTCACACTGGTCGCCTGTCTGGTGTTTGGCAGTCTGACACTGGCCTTCCACAGCGAAACCTTCCTGAAATGGAAAGCCCCGGTGGTCAACTGGCTATTTGCCGTGGCTTTCGCCGGCAGTCATTTCATCGGTGACCGCCCGATTATCCAGCGCATCATGGGCCACGCATTGACCCTGCCAGCGGCGATCTGGACCCGGCTCAACATCGCCTGGATCGTATTCTTCCTGTTCTGCGGCGCGGCCAACCTGTACGTGGCCTTCACCTATCAGGAATTCTGGGTCGACTTCAAAGTATTCGGCAGCCTGGGCATGACCCTGATCTTCCTGGTCGGCCAGGGGATATACCTGTCACGCCATCTGCACGACACCGCACCCAATACGACCAAATCCGAGGACTGACATGCTCTACGCAATCATCGCCACCGACGTCGAAAACTCGCTGGAAAAACGCCTCAGCGTGCGCCCGGCACACCTTGAGCGCCTAAACGCGCTCAAGGATGAAGGCCGTCTGGTGCTGGCCGGCCCACACCCGGCAGTCGACAGCAACGACCCGGGTGCTGCCGGTTTCAGCGGCAGCCTGATCGTGGCCGAGTTTGAATCGCAAAGCGCCGCCAAGGCGTGGGCCGAAGCCGATCCATATGTTGCGGCAGGCGTCTATGCCAATGTCGTGGTCAAGCCATTCAAGCTCGTCCTGCCCTGATCACCTCCTCTGACCCCCTTACGGCTCTGCCTCAACCGAGGCATAGCCGTGTTGAACCCCGCCCCTTGCTCATCCTTCCTGACACCCTGCCGATACCCTGCTCAATGTGCGAATTTATACGGCTCGGTAAAAGGGAGTTCAGATGCGTTCAGGTACGTGGTGTCTGTTGGCAGTTTTGATGGCGACGGGGTTTCAGGTGAACGCCGAGACGGTCAATGAGAGCGGCGCAGTGCAGCCTTTGCACCTGCCCAGCCCCGCCAATCAGATTGCCGACCTTCAGTTGCGGCTCAAGGACAGCGAGCGTCAGCGCGACGAGCTGACACGGCAGTTGCAAAACGTCGATCCGGAACGCGACAACGCCTTGTTGACACGTTTGCGCCAGGAGAACCAAAAGCTCAAGTTGCAGCTCAAAGAAGCACTGTCGGCAGCGCCTCCTCGCTTGCTGACCGAGCAACAACAATGGTTCGTCGCAGGCGGTGGCGTTGCGATGTTCGCCCTTCTGTGCGGTATATTGGTCAGCGGTTGGCGTAGGCAACGTCGGCAGTGGCTAAATTGAGTGAGTCATGAGCGAGCTGTTACTAATTGATGATGATCAGGAGCTGTGCGAACTGCTAAGCAGTTGGCTGAGCCAGGAAGGCTTTCAGGTGCGCGCCTGTCACGACGGGGCCAGTGCGCGTCAGGCTCTGGCCGATGCAGCTCCGACGGCCGTGGTGCTGGACGTAATGCTGCCTGATGGCAGCGGCCTGGAACTGCTCAAGCAATTGCGCAATGACCACCCGGACCTGCCGGTGGTCATGCTCTCGGCACGCGGCGAACCGCTGGACCGCATTCTGGGCCTTGAACTGGGCGCTGATGACTACCTGGCAAAACCCTGCGACCCGCGTGAGCTCACCGCCCGACTGCGCGCCGTGCTGCGTCGCAGTCACCCGGTGGCGTCGTCTACGCAACTGGAACTGGGTGACCTGACCTTCAGCCCGATGCGCGGCGTGGTCAGTGTCGACGAAAAGGAACTGACCCTCACCGTCTCCGAAAGCCGTCTGCTTGAAGCACTGATGCGCCAGCCCGGCGAACCACTGGACAAGCAAGAGCTGGCGCAACTGGCGCTGGGCCGCAAACTGACGCTCTACGACCGCAGCCTGGACATGCACGTCAGCAACCTGCGCAAGAAAATCGGCCCTCACGCTGACGGTCGTCCACGCATCGTCGCCCTGCGCAGCCGCGGCTATTATTATGCTTTGTAAGCAACTGCCCCCTTACACAAGCTTTACCAAGCGCTGACTGCGCTTGACCTTGATCTCCCTAAACTGGGCTCATCGGCATCGAGCCGCACTAGAGACAAGGAGATACACCATGCGCAAGACCCTGATCGCTTTGATGTTCGCCACTGCCCTGCCGACCATTGCCATGGCCGCACCACCAGCGCCACCTGCCGGTGGCCCGGATGCTGACGCATCTGCCATGCACATGGATCGCGATGACCGCGGCCCTGGCCCACGTATGGATCGCGGCCCTGGCCCGATGGGACCGATGGCTGAGCTGGACCTGACACGTGAACAGCGTCAGCAGATCGAACGCTTGATGCGCGAGCAACGGCACGAGCGCCGCGAAATCACTCAAAGCTACCTGGAAAAAATGCCTGCTGCCGACCAGAAAGCAATGCACGACGAAATCGAAGCCAAACGCTCCAAGACCGACAGCGAAGTTCGTGCACTGCTGAGGCCTGACCAGCAGAAGCTGTTTGACGAAATCAAGAAGAAAGAAGATGAGCGTCGCGCCGAATGGGCCGAGTTCAAGGCCTGGAAAGCGGCAAAAGCAGCAAAAACGCTGTAATCATCAGGCCTCGCGGCCCGATGAGCTGAACACAACCCGGCATGCACGCGCATGCCGGGCTTTTTTACTGAGACCGAGGAAATCCCGTGCGTTCATTGTTCTGGCGAATCCTGGCCAGCTTCTGGTTGGCCATCGCTCTGGTAGGCGGCCTGTCGGTGCTCATGGGGCACATGCTCAATCAGGATGCGTGGATCCTCAGTCGTCACCCGGTGCTCAACTCGTTGCCCGAGCAGTGGACGCAACGCTTCGAGGACAAGGGCGCGGATAACGCTCAGGAATTTCTTCAGGACATCAAACGTCGCAATCGTATCGACACACAAGTGCTCAGCGACAGCGGTGAGCCTATGGTGCGTGGCACTTTCCCGCCACGCGCAGCCGCGCTGGAAGCTCGACAGCAGGCCGACGAGGGTCAGGGCCGCAAACTGCCCTGGCGCCGTCTGGCCACCGAGTACAGCAGCCCGAAGACCGGCGAAACCTACCTGTTCATCTACCGCGTTCCGCACCCGGAGCTCGACGAATGGCACCGTCAGAGTCTGATGTGGCCGCTGAGCGCGCTGGGCATTGCGCTGGTGGTGCTGACCCTGTTCAGCCTGTTCGTGACGCTGTCGATTACACGACCGCTGAGTCGCCTGCGCGGTGCAGTGCATGATCTGGGGCAGACCAGCTATCAACAGCACAGCCTCGGCCAACTGGCCAATCGGCGTGACGAATTCGGCGTACTGGCCAAGGACTTCAACCGCATGGGCGCGCGCCTGCAAAGCCTGATTGGCAGTCAGCGTCAGTTGCTGCGCGATGTGTCTCATGAATTGCGCTCACCGCTGGCCCGATTGCGCATCGCCCTGGCGCTGGCTGAACGTGCGGAGCCTGCCGAGCGTGAAAAGCTCTGGCCACGGTTGGGTCGTGAGTGTGACCGGCTGGAGGCGCTGATCAGCGAGATCCTGGCCCTGGCGCGCCTCGACGCCGAGCTTCGCGGCCCTGAGCCTGTCGACCTCGAAGCGCTGCTGCAGCGCCTGAAGAACGACACCCAACTGGACGGTATCGACCAGAACATTCGCGTCGAGGTGCAGGACAACCTGCAGTTCAAAGGCTGGCCGGACATGATTGAACGTGCGCTGGACAACCTGCTGCGCAACGCGCTGCGCTTCAACCCCTCCGGTCAGCGCATCGATCTGCAGGCAACTCAGGTCGGCGATCACGTCCGTTTGAGCGTCCGCGATCATGGCCCGGGGGTTGCCGACGAGCATCTGGCACAACTGGGCGAGCCGTTTTACCGCGCCCCCGGCCAGACCACGCCCGGTCACGGCCTGGGGCTGGCGATCGCCAAACGCGCAGCGGAGCGACATGGCGGCACCCTGATGCTGGGCAATCACCCGGAAGGCGGGTTTATCGCCACGCTGGACCTGCCCAGAGAGCCGCTCAGTTTATCGTCTGTCTGATCAGCCCTGCCACTCGCTGACAAACCCGCCCACATCGACTTTCGGCGCTTCGCGCGGCGGGTTCAGCGGGGTGCCCAGGTACAGAAAGCCGAGCACTTCTTCGCCGGCTTCAAGGCCGAAGCCCTTGGCCACCTGCGGCGCATAGGACAGCTCGCCAGTCCTCCAGACCGCACCGATACCCAGTGCATACGCTGCCAACAACACGCCATGTGCGGCGCATCCGGCGGTGATCCGCTGTTCCGAGTGCGGAACCTTGAAATGGTCTTGCAAGCGAGCGATCACCACCACGACCAAGGGTGCGCGCAACGGTCCCAGACGGGCCTTTTCCAGCGCCTGCGGGGTAATCTCACCGCTACTTTGCTGCAGCGCTTCCACCAGCAGCTCGCCCATGCGCTCACGCGCCGGGCCTTCGACGGTCAGGAAACGATAAGGCTTGAGCTGTCCATGATCCGGTGAGCGCAGCGCCGCACCGAACATGATTTCCCGCTGCGCAGCATCCGGGGCCGGGTCGACCAGTCGCGGAACCGATACGCGATTGAGCAAAACGTAGAGCGCCTGCATGGGCGGTCTCCTTGAAAAGTGATCGAGCATTCTAGAGCCTGTTTACCGTCAATAACGAGTGCGACGGACAATTCCTTACCCACTCTGTCGAACCCTGCCCCTGGCTGCACTGGTTTACATGCCTTCAAGCGCGGGTAGAATGGCGCCTTCCCTCACACCCGCCCGAGCCATTCATGTCGTTGCCGACCTTTCGCATCATCGGTTTCATTATCGGCATCTTCCTGATCACCCTGGCTGTCGCCATGATCGTGCCTATGGCTACGCTGGTCATCTACGACCGTTTCGAGGACCTGCGCGAGTTTCTGTGGGCCAGCGCCATCACCTTTATCGCCGGCCTGGCGCTGGTGGTGCCCGGACGCCCCGACAACGTCCAGTTGCGCCCGCGGGACATGTACATGCTGACCGTCTCCAGCTGGATCGTGGTGTGCATTTTCGCCGCCCTGCCCTTTCTGCTGACCCAGCACATCAGTTACACCGATTCGTTCTTTGAAAGCATGTCAGGCATCACCGCCACCGGCTCGACCGTACTCAGCCATCTGGACAGCATGTCACCGGGTATTCTGATCTGGCGTTCGATGCTGCACTGGCTTGGCGGTATCGGCTTTATCGGTATGGCCGTGGCGATTCTGCCGTTGCTGCGCATTGGTGGCATGCGCCTGTTCCAGACCGAATCGTCGGATCGCTCGGAAAAGGTCATGCCCCGCTCGCACATGGTGGCCAAGTTCATTGTGCTGGCCTACGTCGGTTTTACCGCGCTGGGCAGCCTGGCCTTCTGGGCGGCGGGCATGAGCCTGTTCGATGCGATCAACCATGCGATGTCGGCCATTTCCACGGGCGGGTTCTCCACCTCCGACCTGTCGCTGGCCAAGTGGCCGCAGCCTGCGGTGCATTGGGTCGCGATTGTGGTGATGATCCTCGGCAGCCTGCCCTTTACCCTTTATGTCGCGACCCTGCGCGGTAATCGCAAGGCGTTGATCAAGGATGAGCAGGTGCAGGGGCTGATCGGGCTGCTGTTGGTCACCTGGCTGGTAATGACTGTCTGGTACGCCAACACCACCGACCTGCCGTGGACCGAGGCGCTGCGTCATGTGGCCCTTAACGTGACGTCGGTGGTGACAACTACCGGTTTTGCACTCGGTGACTACAGCCTGTGGGGCAACTTCTCGCTGATGCTGTTCTTCTATCTGGGTTTCATCGGCGGCTGTTCGGGCTCGACGGCGGGCGGGGTGAAGATCTTCCGCTTTCAGGTCGCCTATATCCTGCTCAAGACCAACCTTAATCAACTGATTCACCCACGCGCGGTGATGAAGCAGAAATACAACGGCCATCGACTGGACGACGAAATAGTTCGCTCGATTCTGACCTTTTCGTTTTTCTTCACCATAACCATCTGCCTGATCGCATTGATGTTGTCGCTGCTCGGGCTGGACTGGATGACCGCACTGACCGGGGCTGCCAGCACCGTATCCGGTGTAGGGCCGGGGCTGGGCGAGGTGATTGGGCCTGCGGGCAACTTCTCTACCTTGCCCGATGCTGCCAAGTGGATTCTCTCCGGCGGCATGCTGCTCGGCCGCCTGGAGATCATTACCGTGCTGGTGCTGTGTGTGCCGGCGTTCTGGCGGCATTGAGGTCTGGCTGGGCGCAGGAGCGGACCGGACGACGCTTCGCTTATTCGCGAAGACGGCATTTGATTTATCGTTCCCACGCTCCGCGCAGTAATGCAGTCGCACTCAGCATCGTCAATGCCATCGCGGTTGAAAAGCGCCTTGGGGCAATTTGGCCAAGGCACGGTTCAGCCAGGCGCATAAGCAACTAGTGCCCGCCCCCCGCCGCTGGCCCCGCCTTGGCACCAAACGGCGGTTTGGCCAGCCAGACCAGCAGAATCAGCCCCGCAAATACCCAGCCCAGCAGGTAGAAGTAGTCCACCGTGGACATCATGTAGGCCTGCGCGTTGAGGGTGCGTTCCAGCTGGGCGTAGGCCTGCGGGCTCGCGCCGCCCAGGCTGTCGAGGGCGTGCCGGGTTGTCGGGTCGAAGGTGCTGATGTTTTCACTCAGGTAAGCATGATGCTGGTTGGCGCGACGAATCCAGATCCAGGTGGTCAGCGACGCCGCAAAGCTGCCACCCAGGGTGCGCAGGAAGGTTGCCAGCCCAGAGCCATCGGCAATCTGATTGGGCGGCAGGTCGGACAACAGAATGCTCAGGGTGGGCATAAAGAACAGCGCCACACCGATGCCCATGAACAACTGCACCATTGCCACATGCTCGAAGTCCACGTCGGTATTGAAGCCGGCACGCATGAAACAGCTCAGCCCCATCGCCAGAAACGCCAGCCCGGCCAGCAGACGCAAGTCGAACTTGTGCGCGTACTTGCCGACAAAGGGCGACATCAGCACCGGCAGGATACCAATCGGCGCGACGGCCAGCCCCGCCCAGGTCGCGGTGTAGCCCATCTGGGTCTGCAACCACTGCGGCAGAATCAGGTTGATACCGAAGAAGCCTGAATAGCCGCCGATCATGACCAGCGTACCGATACGGAAATTGCGGTAAGCAAACAGCCGCAGGTTGACGATCGGGTGCTTGTCGGTCATTTCCCAAATCACGAAGAAGACCAGCGCCACCAGCGAAATCAGCGAACCGAAGATGATGAAGTTCGACTCGAACCAGTCCAGATCATTGCCCTTGTCGAGCACTATCTGCAACGCGCCGACACCGACAATCAAGGCCAGCAAGCCGATGTAATCCAGCGGTTGATGAGCAGTGCTGACCAACCTTTTAGTCATCTGCGAACGCACCACCAGCACCGCGAACAGGCCGATGGGGATGTTGATAAAGAAAATCCACGGCCAACTGTAACTGTCAGTGATCCAGCCACCGAGGATCGGCCCGGCGATAGGCGCAACCACCGTCACCATCGCCAGCAATGCCAGCGCCATGCCCCTTTTCGCCGGAGGATATACGGCGATCAGCAATGTCTGGCTCATCGGATACAGAGGACCGGCCACCATGCCCTGCAACGCCCGGAACCCCACCAGTTCCGGCATGGACTGGGAAATGCCACACAAAAACGACGCCATCACGAACAGAATGGTTGCCCACAGAAACAGCTTCACCTCACCAAAGCGGCGACTGAGCCAGCCGGTCAGCGGCAAGGCAATCGCGTTGCTGACTGCGAACGAGGTAATCACCCAGGTACTCTGCTCGGAGCTGACCCCCAGGTTGCCGGCGATGGTCGGCAACGCCACGTTGGCAATCGTGGTATCGAGCACCTGCATGAAGGTCGCCAGCGACAGACCGATGGTGCACAGCAACAGGCTTGGCGGGGTAAAAGAAGCGGGGGCGTTGTTGCTCATCGCAAATCCCTGAAGACGAGTGCGACACCCCGGCCAAGTGGCCGGGGTTCACGGATTGGCGGTTCAGCGCTGAACGGCAGTCTTGCCACTGGAAGCACTGTTCTCGTGAATCAGACGGGCAATCAACGCATCAGCGTCGGCCAGCTGCGCGGCGTAAACCTGAGTGCTGAAAGCGGCCTGCTTGCGCGGCTGTTGCGCCAGCACCGGACCGCTCTGGTCATGCAGATTGACCTCGACAGTGGTCGACAGACCGATGCGCAACGGATGCTTCGCCAGCTCTTCAGGGTTGATATGTACACGGACCGGCACACGCTGGACGATCTTGATCCAGTTACCCGTCGCGTTCTGTGCCGGCAACAGCGCAAAGGCACTGCCGGTGCCTGCGCCCAGGCTGTCGATGGTGCCGCTGTACTTCACATCGCTGCCATACAGGTCGGAGCTGATCTCCACCGGTTGACCGATGCGCATCTTGCCCAGTTGGGTTTCCTTGAAGTTGGCATCGATCCACAACTGATCCAGCGGGATCACAGCCATGGTCGCGGTGCCCGGCTGGATGCGCTGGCCCAGTTGCACGCTGCGCTTGGCCACATAACCGGTGACCGGCGCTACCAGCGTACTGCGTGCATTGGCCAGAAAGGCCTGACGCAACTGGGAGGCAGCAGCCTTGACGTCGGGATGTGAAGAAACAACTGTGTCATCGACCAGCGCCACGCTGGTGCTCAACTGCTGCTGAATGTTGTTCAACTCACTTTGCGCGCTGGTCAGGCTGTCTCTGGAATGCGACAGCTCTTCCTGGGAAATCGCCCCGCCCGCAGCCAGACTGCGCCGACGGTTGTAGTTCTCCTGAGCGGTCTGCACGGCGGTGCGCTGCGCAGCCAGTTGTGCCTTCATGCCATCGACATTGCTGTACAAACCACGCACCTGACGCACAACCTTACCCAGATTGGCCTCGGCGCTTTGCAGCGAAACTTCGGCATCGCTCGGGTCGAATTTGAGCAACACCTGCCCTTCGTGCACCAGATCCCCGTCGTCGGCACCAATGCTGATAACGGTTCCGGTAACCAACAGGGTGATTTCGACCACATTGCCATTCACGTAGGCGTCGTCGGTCTCTTCGCTCCATTGGCCGTAAAACTCGTACCAGGCCCAGATGGCCAAACCAAGAATCACGACGATGACGGCGAGCCCGATCAGCAGGAACTTGCGCTTGCCGGGCTTCGGCGTTTGCTGTGAGGACGGGGCAGATGTGTTTTCAGTGGCGGCAGTGGCCATGGCAGTTACCTTTTTATCAGCGAAGCGGCGAGACAGGAACGAGCGGCAGGCGCACGCCTGCCGACAGGTCTGCCGCTCAGCTTTTAGCTTTGGGGTTGAAGCTCAGACGAGTCAGGGTGATGTGGTCATCGGCGGCCGCCAGTACCTTGGTGAGAATCCTTGTCAGGGTCTCGACCTCATCACTGTCGAGCGCGGCAAAGGTGTCATTCATGGCGTCCGCACCAATCTGCGGCAGCAGGTCAGAGAGCGCCTGCCCCTGCTCCGTCAGCGCCAGGCGCACCTGGCGACGATCAGTCGCTGACCGCTGGCGCACAACCAGCCCTTTCTGCTCCAGACGATCGAGCATGCGGGTCATCGAACCGCTGTCCAGCGACAGGTGACGACACAATTCCACAGGGGTGTCGGTCGAGAACTGGGCAATGATGATCAGCACCTTGAACTGCGCGAACGTCACGTCATAAGGCAGCAGGTACTTGTCGAGCATGCGGTCTTTGAGCGCATTGGTACGACCGACCAGCAGCCCGATCAGGCTGGAATCGAAATTGTCGGGGCTGAAATGTTTCAAGAAATCATCCAGATAGCTGCCTAGGCAGTGATTGCAAAATATTACTGCCTAGGCAGCCGTTGTCAAAGCATTTATTAGCTTGCTTACTAAATACCCATAAAAAAACGACCGCTGGCAAGGCGGTCGTTTTTGAAGGTGCGCGCGGGGAATCAGGCGGCGACGGGCACACCACTGTGAAAGCGAAACTCTTCGTCAGGGCTTTCTATCAGCTCACGCTCGGCCAGACGGATTTCCTCGATCTTGGCATCGACATCAGCCTTGTCGCCGTAGCTGTAAGCCAGCTTGAGATAATCCTGAAAATGCCGCGCTTCGGATTTCAGCAGGCCGCCGTAGAATTTGGCCAGTTCTTCGTCCAGGTGAGGCACCAGCGCAGCGAAGCGCTCACAGGAACGGGCCTCGACAATGGCACCGACGATCAGCGCGTCGGTCAGTCGGTAAGGATTGTGATTGCGCACAAGTTTGCGCAGCGCTCCGGCATAACGCGCCGAGCTGATGTTGGCCATAGGGATCTGGCGCTTTCTGATGATGCTGATCACTTGCTCGAAATGGCGCAGCTCTTCCCGAGCCAGACGCGACATCTTGCTCAACAGGTCGAACTTGTCGTTGTACTGAAACATGAACTGAAACGCAGCCCCGGCCGCCTTCTTCTCATTGTTCGCATGGTCGATCAGCAAGATATCCAGGTTGCGCAACGCGGCCTGAACCCAACTGTCGGGGGTGCGGCAAAGCAGGAAGGCTTCGATTTCGGGGATCGGGTACATAAGCTCACAGAATGACAGAGAGACAAAGCCCGGCATTATACGAGGAGCGACGATGCCTCGCGATACAAATGCATGCAGTGAAGGACGTCTGCCTGATCAGGCCCCGAACGCATCGCGCAGAAAGCCCGGTGCGATGTAACGCTGATAATGCGCCTCGGACAGCAGGAAAAACTCGCGATCGATCGCATCGCGCAATTCCGGCAGCGTCCAGTCACGAAACTCCGGCAGCAGCACAAAGCCGTAGGCCTCAACCTGACTAATGACCCGTGCGCCGCGCGCGATCAACTGGTAGGCCCAGCAATACTCGGACTGGTGCGGCACGAAACGGATCTTGCGCTGGGTGAGCTGCGCGCGCAGCTTGTCGGCATCGAAGACTTCAAGCTTGGCAGTCATCACCTGGACCAGCAATTGTTCCAGACGCAGCCATACCGCTCTTTTTTCATCCTCGTTATAGCCGTTCCAGTGGATGACCTCGTGGTGGAACCGCTTGCAGCCACGGCACACCAGGTCCCCGTAAACAGTGGAGCAAAGGCCGACGCAGGGGGTTTTGATAATGTAATCAGGCATGTCAGGCAGGACAGGGGAAGGCGAAACAGGGGCTCATGTTAGCCCTTTGTCTAAGCAAGTTCACCCCCGAAGATGTAGGGGCTAACTTACCTTTAGCGAAGTTTTGGCGTAGAATCAGCGAGCCTTTTAAGGCGCCAATGTCCGTTGGAAGCTGTTTTCAAAGCGTCACGAGCACAGTCAGGTTAACCCCGCATTGCGGCGTCGACAGGCCATTCCCTCATCAAGAATGGCCGTGTCGACCGTCACTTCCCCCGTTCTGCAGGCGTAAAACTTTGAAAACAGCTTCTGTTAGGAATCGCCGACACCCTGCCAACAAGGCTCAATAAGCCTTGCGTGGGTACGGACGATTTCTGGATGAGCGTCCCGGACACCCATTTGGGACCACTGATGAGGGTTAATACTGTGCTTGAAGCCTACCGTAAACACATCGAAGAGCGTGCCGCCCAGGGCATCGTGCCCCAGCCGCTTAACGCCGAACAAACTGCAGGCCTGGTCGAGCTGCTGAAGAATCCCCCGGCTGGCGAAGAAGCTTTCCTTGTCGATCTGATCACCAACCGCGTTCCGCCAGGCGTTGACGAAGCCGCTTACGTCAAGGCCGGTTTCCTGTCTGCCCTGGCCAAGGGCGAAGCCACTTCTCCCCTGATCGACAAAAAACGTGCAACCGAACTGTTGGGCACCATGCAGGGCGGCTACAACATCGTCACTCTGGTTGAACTGCTCGACGACGCCACCCTCGCGCCGGTCGCCGCCGAACAGCTCAAGCACACCCTGCTGATGTTCGATGCCTTCCACGACGTGGCCGAAAAAGCCAAAAACGGCAACGTTCACGCCAAGGCTGTCCTGCAGTCCTGGGCTGACGGCGAGTGGTTCAAGAAGCGTCCGACGCTGGCCGACAAGATCAGCCTGCGCGTCTTCAAGGTCACCGGCGAAACCAACACCGATGACCTGTCCCCGGCACCTGATGCCTGGTCCCGTCCGGATATCCCGTTGCACGCCCTTGCCATGTTGAAAATGGCCCGTGACGGCATCGTTCCAGACGTTCAGGGCTCTATCGGCCCGATGAAACAGATCGAAGAAATGCGCGGTCAGGGTTTCCCTATTGCCTACGTCGGCGACGTGGTCGGTACCGGTTCCTCGCGTAAATCGGCAACCAACTCGGTACTGTGGTTCTTCGGCGACGACGTTCCTTACGTGCCGAACAAGCGTGCCGGTGGTTTCTGCTTCGGCAGCAAGATTGCCCCGATCTTCTACAACACCATGGAAGATGCTGGCGCCCTGCCAATCGAATTCGATGTCTCGAACATCAACATGGGTGACGTGATCGACGTCTACCCGTACGCCGGCAAGGTGTGCAAGCACGACAGCGACGAAGTCATTACCACCTTCGAAATGAAGACCCCGGTGCTGCTCGACGAAGTTCGCGCAGGCGGTCGTATTCCGCTGATCATCGGTCGCGGCCTGACCAGCAAGGCGCGCGCCGAACTGGGCCTGCCTGAGTTCGACCTGTTCAAGACCCCTGACCAGCCAGCCGAAAGCACCAAGGGTTACACCCTGGCGCAGAAGATGGTCGGCAAGGCGTGCGGCGTTGCAGGCGTTCGTCCTGGCACCTACTGCGAGCCGAAGATGACCACCGTCGGTTCCCAGGACACCACTGGCCCGATGACCCGCGACGAGCTGAAAGACCTGGCATGCCTGGGCTTCTCGACCGACCTGGTCATGCAGTCGTTCTGCCACACTGCAGCCTATCCAAAGCCTATCGACGTCAAGACGCACCACACGCTGCCTGACTTCATCATGACCCGCGGCGGCGTTTCCCTGCGTCCGGGCGACGGCATCATCCACAGCTGGCTGAACCGCATGCTGCTGCCGGACACCGTCGGCACCGGTGGCGACTCGCACACCCGCTTCCCGATCGGTATCTCCTTCCCGGCCGGTTCCGGTCTGGTGGCGTTTGCCGCTGCCACCGGCGTCATGCCGCTGGACATGCCTGAGTCGATCCTGGTTCGCTTCAAGGGCAAGATGCAACCCGGCATCACCCTGCGCGACCTGGTTCACGCCATTCCTTACTACGCCATTCAGGCTGGCCTGCTGACCGTAGAGAAGAAAGGCAAGAAGAACGCATTCTCCGGCCGCATCCTGGAAATCGAAGGCCTCGACAACCTGAGCATCGAGCAGGCTTTCGAGCTGTCCGACGCCTCTGCCGAGCGTTCGGCTGCCGGTTGCACCATCAAGCTGGCGAAAGAGCCGATCATTGAATACCTGAATTCGAACATCACCCTGCTGCGCTGGATGATCGAACAGGGTTACGGTGATCCGCGCACCCTGGAGCGTCGTGCTCAGGCGATGGAAGCCTGGGTTGCCAACCCGGAGCTGCTGGAAGCAGACAAGGACGCCGAGTACGCCGAAATCATCGAAATCGATCTGGCCGACGTCAAAGAGCCTGTGCTCTGCGCGCCGAACGACCCGGACGATGCCCGCCTGCTGTCTTCGGTACAGGGCGAGAAGATCGACGAAGTGTTCATCGGCTCCTGCATGACCAACATCGGCCACTTCCGCGCTGCGGGCAAGTTGCTGGATCAGGTCAAGGGCCAGCTGCCAACGCGTCTGTGGCTGTCGCCGCCGACCAAGATGGACGCTCACCAACTGACCGAAGAAGGCTACTACGGCATCTACGGTAAGGCTGGCGCGCGTATGGAAATGCCGGGCTGCTCGCTGTGCATGGGTAACCAGGCACGCGTGGAACCGAACTCGACTGTAGTGTCGACGTCGACCCGTAACTTTCCGAACCGTCTGGGTGACGGCGCGAACGTCTACCTGGCCTCCGCCGAGCTGGCGTCCGTTGCTTCGATTCTGGGTCGCCTGCCGACCGTCGAAGAGTACATGGGCTACGCCAACCAGATCGACACCATGGCAGCGGACGTGTACCGCTACCTGAGCTTCGATCAGATCGCCGAGTTCCGTGAAGCTGCTGCGAACGCCAACATCCCGGCCGTTCAAGTGTAAGCACGAAAGCAGGCGTTAAAAGAACCCCATCCTCGTGATGGGGTTTTTTTGGTTTGAATCATCCCCGTACATATATTTTTCACATTCGGATGGCTATAGTGGCGGCCCTTGTTGGGGAGTAGCCTGCTCTTGACTCCGGTCACTGAGCGTTCGCATCAACATTCTCGGCTGCATGCCGTGGTGCGGACACCTTCCGGTTGGCGAGACCAACGATGCATCCATGCCTAAAGTCGGGCGTGTGGTTGCGTCGTTGACTCATAGCCCGACTGGATATAACCGTGAACCCGATTTCCCTCCTCTTTCTCGCGCTTGCCATGTCCACGGACGCTTTTGCTGCGGCCCTTGGTAAAGGAGCAAGCCTGCATAAACCGCGCTTTATCGAAGCGTTGCGTACCGGTTTGATATTCGGCGCTATCGAGACCATCACCCCGGTGATCGGTTGGGGTATCGGCCAGGTCGCCGCCCGCTTTGCTGAAAGCTGGGACCACTGGATCGCCTTCACCTTGTTGCTGGTGCTGGGCCTGCACATGATCTACAACGGCATCAAACACGATGACGATGAAGAGCAGGAAAAACCCGGCCAGCACTCGTTCTGGATTCTCGCCGTCACCGCATTCGCCACCAGCATCGATGCACTGGCGGTCGGCGTAGGTCTGGCATTTGTCGACGTCAATATCGTGATTGCCGCCCTGGCGATTGGCTTGGCAACCACGGTAATGGTCACCATCGGCGTGATGTTGGGCCGAGTGCTCGGCACCATGGTCGGCAAGCGCGCTGAAATCGTCGGCGGCATCGTATTGATCATCGTCGGCGCGACGATTCTGTACGAGCATCTGTCAGCGGCTTGATCGACAGCCTGAAGCCTGTAACCACGCACAAAAAAACCGCATCTTTCGATGCGGTTTTTTTGCTTACGGCCTTGCTACGACAGCGGTCAGACCGTCAGGGCCTGCCCACTCATGGCCAAGTCCAGCAGCTCACGGTTGGCAACGGCGTACATGGCGTAATCCCTGCCGCTTGCCGCACGAAGCTCGACCAGCATGGCACGCCAGCGCTCGACCATCAGCGAGTGCTGCTCCAGCCACAGGGCCAGACGCGCATCGATTTCCGAAGGACCGTCAGCCATTTGCAGGACCGACACGGTGATCGCCCGCTGTTGCCAGTCGACATCGTCACGGAACGCTTCACGCGCCAGGGCCTGCCAGTTGTTTTCCACCGGCAGGCTGCTGATCTGTTGCAAGTACCAAGTGATGTCCAGCGCACTGCCCACGGCAAAGTACGCCTTGGCCACGTCGGCAGCGTTCTGCCCGGTCACGTCGGAGGCTTCGATGATCGGCAGCAGCGTGTACAGGTGCGTCGTACCCGCCACCATACGCGCCAGCAGTTCCGGCACACCGGCTTCGACATAAGCCTGATAACGCGTCTGCCATATCTCGCGGGTAGGCCCGTCTTCCAGCAACTCGTCAAGCTTGAGGCCCAGTGCGGCGAGGTGCGGACCGAAGTGTGCCACGTCACGGCCGGCATCCAGCTCGTTGCGACGACTGCGCAGGAACCAGCGCGTTGCACGACGCCCAAGACGCATCAGTTCATCCATCAGCGCCAGCTGGATCTCGGCGGAAACCTTGTAGTCCAGCGCTTCGATCTGGCGGAACCAGTGCGGCAGGTGGAAGATGTCGCGCACAATCACGTAAGCACCAGCCACAGCCGCAGCACTCATGCCGGTCGACTCCTTGAGCCGCTGCACGAAGGTGATGCCCATGTGGTTGACCAGATCGTTGGCAATCTGGGTGCTGACGATTTCGCGTTTCAGACGATGACTGCGCATGGCCGTTGAAAATCTGGCACCCAGCGACGGCGGGAATGCAGTTTCCATATCGCGCGCCAGATAATCGTCATCCGGCACTCGGGATTCCAGCAACGCTTCCTTGAGGTCGATCTTGCTGTAGGAGATCAATACCGACAGTTCGGCACGGCTCAAGCCCTGTTTGGCCGCCACCCGCTCGGCGATCTGCTCTTCAGCAGGCAGGAACTCAATGGCGCGGTCGAGCTTGCCACGGGCCTCCAGGTCATTCATCAGACGCTTGTATTCAGCAATCCGCTCGTAAGCACGGCGTGCTGCCAGCGACAGTGCCTGAGTCTGCTTGTAGTTGTTACCCAGCACCAGGTGGCCCACTTCGTCGGTCATGCTTTCGAGCAGCTGGTTGCGCTGCTTCTCGGTCATGTCACCGGCCTGCACCACCTCGTTGAGCAGGATCTTGATGTTCACCTCGTGGTCGGAGCAGTCCACACCACCGGCGTTGTCGATGAAGTCGGTGTTGGTCGCGCCGCCATTGAGGCCGAACTCGACACGGCCCAGCTGGGTCATGCCCAGGTTGCCGCCCTCGCCCACCACCTTGCAGCGCAGCTCGTTGCCATCGACGCGCAGCGCATCGTTGGCCTTGTCGCCAACGTCGGCGTGCGATTCCTCGCTGGACTTGACGTAGGTGCCGATACCGCCGTTCCACAACAGATCGACCGGAGCCTTGAGCAGCGCGTGGAGCAATTCGGTCGGGGTCAGCTTGTCAGCCTTGATGTCGAAGCGCGCCTTCATCTGTTCGGTAATGGCGATGCTCTTGAGACTGCGCGGGAAGATCCCGCCGCCAGCGGACATGATGCTGGTGTCGTAGTCGGTCCAGGACGAGCGCGGCAGATTGAACAGGCGCTGGCGCTCGACAAAGCTGCTGGCCGGGTCCGGATTCGGATCGATGAAAATGTGCAGGTGGTTGAATGCGGCAACCAGTTGCAGCTTGTCGGACATCAGCAAGCCGTTGCCGAACACATCACCGGCCATGTCGCCGATGCCGATCACACTGATGCTGTCCTGCTGGGCATTGATGTCGCGCTCACGGAAGTGACGCTGCACGCCTACCCAAGCGCCCTTGGCGGTGATGCCCATCTTCTTGTGGTCATAACCGGCCGAACCACCGGACGCGAACGCGTCACCCAGCCAGAAGCCGTAGTCGATGGCGATGCCGTTGGCGATGTCGGAAAAGGTAGCGGTGCCCTTGTCGGCTGCGACTACCAGATACGGGTCATCGTCGTCATGACGCACCACATTGACCGGCGGTACCAGCACGCCTTCCTTGAGGTTGTCGGTGATGTCCAGCAGCCCCGAGATGAAGATGCGGTAGCAGGCAATCGCTTCAGCCTGCACCTCATCACGGTTGCCAGTGGTCGGCAGACGGCGCGGCACAAAACCGCCCTTCGCGCCGACCGGCACGATGACAGAGTTCTTCACCTGCTGGGCTTTTACCAGGCCCAGCACTTCGGTACGGAAGTCTTCTTCGCGATCAGACCAGCGCAGGCCGCCACGCGCCACGTTGCCGAAGCGCAGGTGCACGCCTTCGACACGCGGCGAGTAGACGAAAATTTCAAACTTGGGCACCGGCTTTGGCAATTCGGGGATCAGACGCGGGTTGAACTTGAAGCTGAAATAGCCCTTGCTCTGCCCGTTGGCATCAGCCTGATAGAAGTTGGTCCGCAGGGTCGCCTTGATCAGGTCCAGATAACGACGCAGGATGCGGTCTTCGTTGAGCACCTGAACGTCGTCCAGGGCAGTCAGAATCGCCTGTTCCAGACGCAGCTGCTTGTCATCCAGATCGTCGGAACCCAGCTTGCGCGCCAGGTAGAAACGGGTCTTGAACAGACGCGTCAGCTCGCGGGCAATGTCGGTGTGGTTGTTCAGCGTGCTGGCAATGTAGCCCAGATCGAAGCCCAGACGAATCTGCTTCAGATAGCGCGCATAGGCACGCAGCAGCGCCACGTCGCGCCAAGGCAGACCGGCAGTCAGCACCAGACGGTTGAACGCATCGTTTTCGGCGTCGCCGCGCACGATATGCACGAACGCATCCTGCAAGGTGTCATTGAGCTGCTGAATATCGAGGTTCAGACCTTCGCCATAGGTAAAGGCGAAGTCATGAATCCAGAATTCGCGACCATTGGCGTGGTGCAGGCGATACGGGAACTCGCCCAGCACACGCAGACCGAGGTTTTCAAGAATCGGCAACACATCGGACAGTGCCAGCGGTGTGTCGGCGTGATACAGCTTGCAATGCAATTGCTGGCAGCCACCAGCCAGTGGCTGATAGAAGCTCATCACCAGCGGATTGGTTTCGCTCAGGCTCAGCACGTGCTGCATGTCGACCACCGCCGAATGCGCAGCAAAGCGCTCGCGGTAGCCGGCCGGGAAACCTTTCGGGAAATCGGCCAGCACGTTAGTGCCGTGGGCCTCGCCAAAGCTCTCGACCACCAGACTGGCGTAGTCGTCTTTCCACGAGCGGCAGGCCTGAATGACTTCGTTTTCCAGCTGGGCGACGTCGATGTCCAGATTGACCTTCGGATCGACCCGCAGGATCAACTGCACACGCGCCAGCACGGATTCAGAGAAGAACGTCCAGAACTCGCAATCGCTGGCTTTCAGGCGATCCATCAATACCTGCTGGATCTTCTGGCGCACTTCGGTTGAGTACACGTCGCGCGGCACATAAGCCAGGCAGTAGCAGAAACGGCCATATGGGTCCTTGCGCAGGAACACGCGAATCTTGTTGCGCTCCTGAATCTGCACGATGGACATGACCGTGGTGAACAACTCGTCCACCGGCGTCTGGAACAAGTCGTCACGGGGCAGCACTTCGACGACCTGCGCCAGCTCCTTGCCCAGGTGCGCCTTGGCGTCGAAACCGGAACGGCGCTCGACTTCTGCGACCTTGCGACGGATGTACGGGATCTGCCGTACGCTCTCGCCATACACCGACGAGGTGTACAGGCCCATGAAGCGACATTCCTTGATGACCTTGCCCGAGGCGTCTATCTGCCGGATCGACACGTAATCCGGATAGGCCGGACGGTGTACGCGGCTTGGATGCGCAGCCTTGGCAAACGACAGCAGCACCGGCTCTTGCAGGTATTTCACTGCGTAGTCTTCGATGTGCAGCTCTTCGCGGGTCAGACCGGGGCGTAACAGTCGGGTCAGCCCCAGGAAAGACGACTCGTCATACACCAACTGGCCGCCTTCGGCGTCGTTGCGTACTTCAAACTCTTCATAACCCAGAAAGGTGAAGTGGTTATCCACCAGCCATTGCAGGAAGACCTTGATCTCGGCCTTCTCTTCGACGTCGGTATTGGATTCGTTGGCATCGATACTGGCCAGCAGCTCATGCAGACGCGCTTTCATCGGCCCGAAGTCTTCGACGGCAGCACGTACCTCGCCCAGCACCTGCTCCAGCTCGCGAGCCAGCACATTCAACTCGCTGACGTTGGCGCAGCGGTCGATCTCCAGGTACATCAGCGATTCCTGCAGCACGTCCTCGCCGGTGGTGCCCTTGGGCAGCAACTCCAACAGTTCGCCAGCAGCGCCGCGACGCACGCTCAGTACGGTGGTCTGCAGGGTGTGGATGCTGTAACCGCGACGGTTCAGCTCGGTACGCACGGAGTCGACCAGAAACGGCAGGTCGTGATGCAGCACTTCAACGGCAGTATGAGTCGACTGCCAGCCGTGGCGCTCGTAATCAGGGTTGTAGACCCGGACCTGCGGGTGAGCGTGTTCGAAACGCTCCAGCAGGCGCCATGCGGACAAGGTGCAGCCTGCCAGGTCGGACAGACGCCGCTGGGTGAGTTCGTCGAGGGAAATGATGCCGAAGAATTGCTCGGCAAACAGCGCCACTTGTGGCAGTGCCTGTTCGCTGATGTGCTGAGCCAGTGCCGCTTGCAGTTGATGCTGGAAGTCGGCCTTGCTGGCTGCGGTGAAGAACGCCATCTGTGGTACTCCGCTTTGGCTTTTATTGGGGAGGCTTGAAGAAGGTGTTGCGACCGGTGTGCCCTTACATTCACTTGCGTGGGCATAACCTGATCGAGTGTAAAGCTAAAGTACTAACGCGCGCTGTGTCAGGGTAGTCACATTTGAATGCGGGAATAAAAAAAGCTGAGCGCATCCGACACCGTACACCACTCGTCTGCCATGCAGCTTAACGAGAGCTGACGGCGTGCTGCTTACGAGGCTGCGACATATTCGGTCATCAGGTCGCGTTAAAATCCGCACGATGGTGCCAAACATCCCCGACAAAATTTACTCGGGACTGGCAAAATCCCCCTCACGCCTCAGTTGCCAAGACCCGGAGCCCCATCATGCAAATCAAGACCGCCAGCCTCATCGCTGGCCCGTGCGACGACGAATACGACGACATGGCGCTGCTTTGCTGCCACGCAGAGAACGGCATGCTGTTTTCCCTGACCCGCTTCCCGGACGAGAACGAAGTGGAAATCACTGTCAGCGATGAAAAGTCACTGAATGTGTCCAGCCTGAAAGTCAGCTTCAGTGCCGAGCGCCTGTTGGTGGAAATCACCCCGGAGGACGCGAAGCAGCTCGATGGCCACCACCAGTATGAAATTCTGCACGGCACCGACGCAGCCGAGCTGCAGGATGTTCACCACACGTTACAGATCATTCTTGAAAACGTGGGCGAGTACACCAGCACGATCAGTTAACGGGCAAAACCGCTAGAGTGAGTACTTCGCCGTACAGGAGCCCGTCATGAACCGCATTTTCGACGCCCACTGCCATATCATCGACCCGCAATTCCCGCTGATCGCCAATAACGGCTACCTGCCGGACCCGTTCGGCGTCGGAGACTACCTTGCGACGGTCCAGCCGCTGGGCGTTCAGGGCGGCGCGGTGGTGTCCGGGTCCTTTCAGGGCTTTGATCAGGGTTATTTACTTCAAGCGCTGCGCTTGCTGGGGCCGGGCTTCGTCGGTGTCACTCAACTGCCCGCCAGTGTCACCGATACTGAACTGGACACCCTCAATGCCGCAGGCGTGCGCGCCCTGCGTTTCAACCTCAAGCGTGGCGGCTCGGAGCAGCTCGACCAGCTGGAAGCACTGGCCGTGCGGGTGCGTGAACGCGCAGGCTGGCATTCGGAGCTGTACATCGACTCCCGAGAACTGGCGGAAATAGAAACCCGTCTGCTGAAGTTGCCAGCGATCAGCATCGATCACCTGGGATTGAGCGCCGAAGGATTGCCCGTGGTGCTGCGTCTTGCCGAGCGCGGTGTGCGGGTCAAGGCCTGTGGTTTTGGACGCGTTGACTTCCCGGTGCGCGAAGCACTCAGGGATATCCATGCCGCCAATCCGAATGCGTTGATGTTCGGCACCGACCTGCCCTCCACGCGAGCGCCCCGCCCTTTCCAGCCTGACGATATCGAATTGCTGATCGACGCATTGGGTGAAGGCGGCGCCCGTCAGGCGTTGTGGGATAACGCAGCTGAATTCTATCGGCTCTAACCCTGCCGCATTCGACGGCCTGACCCTGTCGTCCTACAAGCCCATACGCAGAACATGTAGGGCAATTCCCAGTTAAATGACGTATGCGTCTCTAAATGCAATAAAAAACGCGGTAGTCGTTAGTCGATACCTGCCTGGATGGATTAAAGTATCGCCCCCAGCTCAGCAGTCACCAGACACAGCTGATTACCCTGCCAGGAACCGTCACCGATGGAACATCGTGAAGCGCTGATTGCGCTGCGAACCTTTCTTTCAACGCAGATCCTTGGCCAGGAAAAGCTGATCGAACGCCTGCTCATCGCCCTGCTTGCCGACGGTCACATGCTGGTCGAAGGCGCACCCGGCCTGGCCAAGACCAAGGCCATCAAGGAACTGGCAGAAGGCATCGAAGCACAGTTCCACCGCATTCAGTTCACCCCCGACCTGCTGCCTGCCGACATCACCGGTACGGAAATCTATCGCCCGGAAACCGGCAGTTTCGTATTCCAGCAAGGGCCGATCTTCCACAATCTGGTACTGGCCGACGAAATCAACCGTGCGCCGGCCAAGGTTCAGTCAGCGCTGCTCGAAGCCATGGCCGAACGCCAGGTGAGCGTGGGCCGCAGCACCTACGACCTGTCACCGCTGTTTCTGGTCATGGCCACCCAGAACCCCATTGAGCAGGAAGGCACTTACCCGTTGCCCGAAGCCCAGCTCGATCGCTTTCTGATGCACGTCAAGATCGGTTTCCCGGATGCCGCCGTCGAACGCAAGATCCTGCAACAGGCGCGTGGCGAAGCCCTGAATGGCGAAACCAAGCCGGAACGCCGTGTCAGCCAGCAGGCGATCTTTGCCGCACGCAAGGAAATTCTCGGCCTGTACATGGCCGATGCGGTCGAGGAGTACCTGGTACAACTGGTCATGGCCACCCGGACCCCGGCCAAGTTCGACCCGGAGCTGGCCGAGTGGATTGCCTACGGTGCCAGCCCGCGTGGTTCCATTTCGCTGGACCGCTGCGCCCGCGCACATGCCTGGCTGGCCGGACGTGACTTCGTCAGCCCCGAAGACATTCAGGCAGTGCTGTTCGATGTATTGCGCCACCGGATCATCCTGTCGTTCGAAGCCGAAGCTGCCGGTATCGATCAGGATCGCGTGATTCAGCGCATCCTCGACGTCGTGGCCGTCGCCTGAGCCCATGCAACCCTACCTGATTCCCCAGCCGGGCGTCCGCGTCAGCCTCAGCGAGCTGATCGAAATGCGTCATCGGGTGCGGGAAGTGCAGCTGTTCTCCACGCCCAGCCAACGCAGCCCGTTGATCGGCCTGCACCACTCCAAACTGCGTGGGCGCGGCGTGGATTTCGATCAGGTGCGGGTCTATCAGGCTGGTGACGACGTGCGCAGCATTGACTGGCGCGTGACCGCACGCACTCAGGAGCCGCACACCAAGCTGTTCCACGAAGAACGCGAGCGGCCGATTTTCATTCTGGTGGAGCAAAGCCGTCGACTGTTCTTCGGCTCCGGCCTGATGTTCAAGTCGGTACTCGCGGCCCAGGCTGCCGCGCTGATCGGCTGGGCAGCGCTGGAACACAACGACAGGGTCGGCGGGCTGGTGTTCGGCGATAACGAGCACTACGAGATCAAGCCCCGACGCAGCAAACAAAGCCTGTTGCAGTTGCTCAACCGACTGGTGCGGGTCAATCAGTCACTGCACACCGAGATCCCGGCAGACCGCGATGCCTTCGGCACTGCGCTGCGTCGCGCCCGGGAAGTGCTGCGCCCTGGCAGCCTGGTCATCGTGTTGTGCGACGAACGCGCCCTTTCCGATGCTGCCGAACAACAGTTGAGCCTGCTGTCACGCCACAGCGACCTGCTGTTGCTGCCATTGTCCGACCCACTGGACCGCGCGCTGCCCGCTGCGGGCCTGCTGCGCTTTGCCGAACGCGGCGCGCAGCTGGAACTCGATACCCTCAACCCCGAACTGCGCCGCGCCTACCGGCAGCAGGGCGAAGACCGCTCTGCGCGCTGGGAATTGCTCGCGCAGAAACTGCGGGTATTGCTCATGCCCTTGAGCACCCAGGCGGAACTCGTTGAACAATTGCGCGAATACCTCAACGCAAAGCGTCCGGTGAAGCGCAAATGAATCCGCTTGATCAGCTCGAGCCGCTGATTGCTCCCGAGGCCGTCGGCTTTTGGCCGCTTGCCCCAGGGTGGTGGCTGCTGTTGTTGCTGATCCCGGCAGCAGGCTGGGGCCTGTGGCGTTTGCGTGTACTGCTGCCAGTCAAGGCGCGCAAGGTTCGCAGCGAACAACCGCTGGACCCGGTTCGCCTCGCCGCCCTGGCGGAACTCGCCAGCTTGCCCAAGCCCTACGATGGCGCCCCGGCAGGTGCCTGGCTGCAGCAGATCAACGGCCTGCTCAAACGCCTGTGCCGCAACCATTATCCGCACAGCCAGAGCCACACGCTGAACGGCCGAAAATGGCTGGCGTTCCTCGACAACCGCTGCCCGGCGGCAGGCCTGACGCGCTGGATGATTCTGGTCGAAGGTGCCTACAAACCCGAGTGCAAGCTGGACGACAAGGCCATCACCGGGCTGACCCAGGCGGTTGATACCTGGATCCGCAAACATGTTTGAGTTCGTCTGGCCCTGGGTTTTTGCCCTGCTGCCGCTGCCGTGGCTGATGCGCGCCCTGCTGCCCATGGCCGACAGCGGCGAGCCGGCGCTAAAGGTCAGTTTTCTCAGTGAACTCGAAGAGCTGAGTGGACGCCGCGCCAAGGCCAATCTGCCGGTCTGGAGACAGCGTGCGCCCTTTCTGCTGATCTGGCTGTTGCTGTTGATTGCCACCGCGCGACCGCAATGGCTGGGCGAGCCACTGCCAGTGGCTGCCAGCGGGCGCGACCTGCTGGTGGCGGTCGACGTGTCCGGTTCCATGGACTACCCGGACATGCAGTGGAAAAGCGATGAAGTCAGCCGACTGGTGCTGGTGCAACAGTTGCTCGGTGACTTTCTCGAGGGCCGCAAGGGCGACCGGGTTGGTTTGATCCTGTTTGGCACTCAGGCTTTTGTCCAGGCACCGCTCACCTATGACCGGCGCACTGTAAGGGTCTGGCTTGACGAGGCAAAAATCGGTATTGCAGGCAAGAACACTGCGCTTGGCGATGCTATCGGTCTGGGCCTGAAACGCCTGCGCTTGCGCCCGGCCACCAGCCGCGTGCTGGTGCTGGTCACCGACGGTGCCAATAACGCCGGTCAGATCGATCCGATCACTGCCGCGCGGCTGGCTGCCGAAGAAGGCGTAAAAATCTACCCTATCGGTATTGGCGCGGACCCCGACAAGGACGCGCTACAAAGCGTCCTCGGCCTCAATCCGAGCCTTGATCTGGACGAGCCGACGCTCAAGGAAATCGCCAGTCTCAGTGGCGGCCAGTATTTCCGTGCTCGCGACGGCGACCAATTGGAAAAGATTCGCGCCACCCTGGACAGCCTGGAGCCGGTTGCCCAGCAACCCACCCAGGCACGTCCGGCGCAGACGCTTTATCAATGGCCGCTGGCGACAGCCCTGCTGTTGAGCGTACTGCTGGTGCTGCGTGAACTGTGGCCAAACAATGCGCTGCAACGCCTGCTGACTGTCGTGCGTTCCGTCAACTGGCGTGAGCGCGTCAAAAGCCTCTGGAGGTCGCGATGATCGCCTCTCTGTGGCCGCACTGGTTTCGCCCCGAGTGGCTGCTGATCCTGCCGCTGCTGGCACTGTTGATCTGGCGACTCTGGCATCGGCAGAAACGCGCCGGACGCTGGCAAATGCTTCTGCCGACCCACTTTCATGCCGTCCTGCTCAACGGTGGGCGCGGCAGCAACAGCAAACTGCCGTGGGTCGCACTCGGGCTGGCATGGCTGCTGGCGCTTTTCGCGTTGCTGGGCCCCAGTTGGCAACGCGTCGAACAGATCAGCCAGAAACCGGTCGATCCGCTGGTGGTGATACTTGAACTCACCCCGCAGATGCTCGCCACCGACACTGCGCCCACCCGCCTGGAACAGGCGAAACGCAAACTGCTGGACCTGTTGCAAAAGCGCAGCGATGCGCAGACCGCCATCGTCGTCTATGCGGGCAGCGCGCACACGCTGGTGCCGCTGTCCGATGACCTGGTCACCAGCCATAACCTGCTGGAAGCCATCAGGCCGTCGATCATGCCCATGACCGGCCAGCGTGCCGATCTGGCGGTCCAGAAAGCCCTGCACCTGCTGAAACAGGGTGCACTGGGCCAAGGGCGAATTCTGCTGATCACCTCTTCACTTAGCGAACAGGAACGTCAGGGCATCCGTACGGCGTTGCGCGGGCAATCGCCGCCGTTGCTGATCCTTGGCATCGGCACGGCTGACGGCGCGCCGGTCATGCAGGAAAACGGCAGCCTACTCAAGGACGATCAGGGCGCCATTCTGGTGTCGCGCCTGGACAGCAACAGCCTCAACGAATTCGCCGATCAGGTCGGCGGCAGCTATCGTCAGGCACGAGGCGATGAAGAAGATTTGCGCAGCCTTGGCCTGCTGGCCAGCCCCCAGCACATGAGCAGCGACGGGCAGGTCGTGCAACTCGATACCTGGGCCGATCAGGGCCACTGGTTCCTGCTCCCCCTATTGTTGATCGCAGCCCTGGCTGGTCGGCGCGGCTGGCTGTTCTGTCTGCCGCTACTGTTCATGTTTCCGCAAAACAGCCAGGCGTTCGAGTTTCAGGACCTGTGGCTGCGTCCCGATCAACAGGGCCAGCGGCTACTGGAACAGCATCGGCCAGCCGAGGCCGCACAACGCTTCGAAGACCCGCGCTGGAAGGGCGTGGCCTTTTACCAGGCGGAAGACTACGTCAGCGCCGCCCAGCAGTTTGCCGAAGGCAACAGCGCCGCCGACCATTACAATCGCGGCAATGCCCTGGCGCGCAGCGGCGAACTGGCGGCAGCACTGGATGCCTACGAACAGGCCCTGGACCGCCAGCCGGAGTTTCCCGCTGCACAAACCAACCGGGCGCTGGTACAAAGCCTGCTGGACAAGGCCGATGTCCAGAAGCCTGCCGAGGATGAACAGAACAAGGCCGATCAGGGCGAAGAAGGCCAGCAAGCGTCACAGGACCCCAACAGCAGTGCATCGCCAGCCGATCAGAACCCGTCCCGCTCGGATCAGCCCGGTGCCAGCGAGAGCCTGCCGCCAGACGTCAGCGGTCAGGCCACCTCAGGCGAATCGGCGGACGACGAGCAAACTACCCGCCCACCGCTCCAGGCCGCAGACACCCCTATTACCGGCGAGCGGCGTCAGGAACTGGAACAGTGGCTGAGGCAGATTCCGGATGATCCGGGCGAACTGCTGCGGCGCAAATTTCGCTACGAACAGCAACATCAGGAAAAGACCCGATGAGTCGCGTGTACACCTTATTGATCGGCCTGCTGCTGAGCCTGATCAGCTTGTCATTGCAGGCTGCGCAACTGACCGCCAGCGTCGACCGCACGCGCCTGAACGCCGGGGAAACTGTCGAGTTGACGCTGGAAACCGACGATGTCACCCAGTTTGGCAAGCCGGACATGAGCGCTTTGGAGAGCAGCTTCGAGGTGCGCGATACGCGTCAGCTCAACAGCCTGAAAACCCTGGACGGCAGCAGTCAGGCCACCACTCGCTGGATTGTTACCCTGCTGCCTCGCGAGACCGGCAGCGTGTTGATCCCGTCGTTGCAACTGGGTGAGCTGAAAAGCCAGCCACTGACGCTACAGGTTCTGCAAAGCGAGCCCCAGGACCCAGGCAGCCATCTGGCGTCGATCTTCATCGAAGCGAGCCTTGATCAGGACAGCGTCTATGTTCAGGCCCAGACCGTGCTGACCCTGCGCGTCTACCACTCGGTGTCGCTGTTCGACGACAGCAGCCTGAGCACTTTGCAAGTACTGGACGCACGGGTCGAAAAACTGGGTGATTCGCGCACCTACGAAAAGCTGATCAATGGTGTGCGTCATGGCGTGATCGAAACACGCTACGCGATCTATCCGCAGCAAAGCGGCGTGCTGAAGATACCGGCACAAGTGTTCAGCGCTACGCTGGTGCAGACGTCTGCCGAAGGCTCGCAAGGCCAGGAGGCCAACCCGTTCGGCCCGCAACCAGGTCGATCGGTACGGGTCAAGTCCGCCGAAGTGCCGTTGACCGTCAAACCCAAACCCGCCGACTACCCGGCTGATGTCGCCTGGTTGCCGGCGCGCAGTATCAGCCTTGAAGAAAACTGGAGCCCGGAGCCCGGCACCACTCAGGTCGGCGATTCACTGACCCGCACCCTCATACTCAAGGCCGAAGGCCTGGCCGGTGCGCAACTGCCACCCTTGCCGCCCACCGAAGTGCCCGGCCTGCGGCGTTATCCGGATCAGCCACAGCTGCGCAACCTGCCCAGCGAACGCGGCCTGATCGGTACCCGTGAAGAACGCGAGGCACTGGTGCCAACCCGCGCCGGGGCAATCGACCTGCCTGCGGTTGAAGTGACCTGGTGGAATACCCGTGAAGATCACCTGGAACACACCAGCCTGGCCGCACGTACCCTGCAGATCAGCAGCAACCCCGGCCTGGCAGTGGACACGCCGGTGAACAACGACATGAGCGGCGTGACGGTGATCGGCCCGCCGGTCTGGCCGTGGCAACTGAGCACGCTATTGCTGGCCTGCACCACCTTTTACGGTTTCGCCCTGTGGTGGCGGGCCCGCGGGCAGCCGGCAATCGCCCGGGCCGTGCAGACCGGGCCCAGCCCGCGTACCGTCCTGGATGACCTCAAACGCGCCTGCCTGGCCAACGACCCTCAAGGCACCCGTCAGGCACTCGACGCGTGGGCACGCCAGCAGCCGGAAACCCTGGCCGAAATGGCCGCGCGTTTCGTGCCGCTGTCCGATGCACTGGACGGTCTGAACGGCGCGCTTTATAGCGAAACCGGCAAGCTGTGGCTGGGTGAAGACCTCTGGCGCGCCGTGCGCAAGCTGCCTGCCGCCGAACATATCAAGGACCCGGCAGGCGATGCCGGGTTGCCACCGTTGTATCCCAAGTGAGGATGCAGCTCAGGCAACACCTCTACACGACAAGGTAAACCAATGCGTCTGTTTCACACCTCTGACTGGCATCTGGGTCAGAACCTGCACGGTCAGGAGCGGGATTTCGAACACGCCTGCTTTCTGACCTGGCTGCTGGCCCGTCTGGCCGAACGAAAACCTGATGTACTGTTGATCGCGGGCGACATCTTCGACACCGTCAACCCGCCGGTCAAAGCGCAGGAACGCCTGTACGACTTCATCGTCAACGCCCATGAACGGCAGCCGCTGCTGACCATCGTGATGATCGCAGGCAACCATGACTCCGGCTCGCGTATCGAACTCCCCGCACCGTTGATGCGCCGCTTGCGTACTCACGCACTGGGCAGGGTGATGTGGCTGGACGACGGTGTGCTGGATGCCGAACGCCTGCTACTGCCGTTGCCGGACGCAGAAGGCAAAGTCAAAGCCTGGTGCCTGGCGCTGCCCTTCCTGCGCCCTGCCGAAGTCACCGGCCCGACGCTGGGTGACGACTACCTGCGCGGTATTGGTCGGGTTCATGAGCTGCTGATCGAAGCAGCCAACCTCAAGCGCCAGCCAGGTCAGGCACTGATCGCCATCAGCCACGCGCACATGGCGGGCGGTTCGGTCTCGGAAGACTCCGAGCGCAGCCTGATCATCGGCAACGCCGAAGCCCTGCCCGCCAGTCTGTTCGGACCGAGCATCACCTATGTCGCGCTGGGCCATTTGCACAAGCCGCAACGAGTCAACGGCGAAGAGCGCATTCGCTACAGCGGTTCGCCGATTCCACTGTCATTCTCGGAAATCGGCTACCAGCACCAGATTCTCGAGATCAACTGCGACGGCGAAACGCTGACCAGCGTCCAGCCGTGCCTGATCCCCCGTGCTGTGAACCTGCAACGCCTGGGGCCTGCGCCCTTGGCCGATTTGCTGATACAGCTCAAGGCACTGTCGGACATCGACCTGCTCGCCGACCCGGACCGCCAGCCGTGGCTGGAAGTGCGGGTACGCCTGGATGAACCGCAACCGGACCTGCGCAACCAGATCGAAACCGCGCTGCAAGGCAAAGCCGTGCGGTTGGTGCGCATCGGTGCTGAATACGCCGGTAAAGGCAGTGCCGAAGGCAACGAGGGTGAAGCCGCCCTGATCGAGCTGGACCAGCTCACGCCTCAGGAATTGTTCAGCCGTGCCTGGCAGGACAACTTCGGCAGCGAGGTCGACGAACAGACGCTGACCGATTTCGCCACGCTGCTGCGTGAAGTCCAGCAGGAGAGCGAACAGACATGAAAATCCTTGCCATTCGCCTGAAAAACCTTGCCTCGCTGGCCGGGCCGTTTGAAATCGATTTCACTGCCGAGCCGCTGGCCAGCGCCGGTCTGTTCGCCATTACCGGCCCGACCGGCGCAGGTAAAAGCACCCTGCTCGACGCCTTGTGCCTGGCGCTGTTCGGAGCGATTCCGCGGCTGAGTAATATCGGGCAGTCCAAGGTCCCGGACATCGACGGCGACATCACCACCAGCGACCCGCGCACCCTGCTGCGGCGTGGCACGGGCAGCGGTTACGCAGAAGTGGACTTTATCGGCATCGATCAGCGCCGTTATCGCGCCCGCTGGGAAACCAACCGCGCACGCGACAACGCGACCAAAAAGCTGCAGGCCAGTCGCCAGATCCTGACCGACCTGGACAGCGAACAGGTGCTCAGCAACCAGAGCAAGCGTGAATTCGAGCAACTGATCGAGCACCGTCTGGGGCTCAACTTCGAGCAGTTCACCCGTGCCGTGATGCTTGCCCAGAGCGAGTTCAGCGCCTTCCTCAAGGCCGACGATAAGGAACGCAGCGAACTGCTGGAGAAGCTGACCAATACCGCCATCTACAGCCAGCTCGGGAGGCGCGCCTACAGCAAGAGCAAAGAGGCCGAGGAAGCGCTTAAAACCCTTACCGCCCAAGCCAGCAACATCGTCCCGCTGGCTCCGGAGCTGCTGGCCGAACTGGAGCAACGCCTCAACGACGCACAGCAGCAGCTCAAGGCGCACCAGGCACAGCAAAGGCAACTGGAAATCAAACAGCAGTGGCTGATCGAGCTACACCGCCTGCGCGACGAACAGCTTGCCGCCCAGGAGGCGATCACCCGTGCTCAACAGGCCTGGGACGACCAGAGCGGTGCACGTCAGACCCTTGGCCAACTGGAACGCCTGGGCCCGCAACGCCACCGTTTCGCGCGTCGAGTCACGTTGAACGCCCAGCTCAACCCGCTGGCGGAACAGATTCTTCAGCATCAGCAACAGCAGGCTTCGCTGCAAGATCAGCAGCGACAACTGGAGACCCGCCGCACCCAGGCGCAGGCCAGTCTGCTGGAGGCCCAGCAAAACCACAGCAGCGCCAAGCCACTGTTGCAGCAGGCTTTTGACACACAGAACACGCTTAACCACCTGGCTCAGGAACTGGCCAAGGTGTCTGACTTGCATCTGCAAACCGGGCAGCTTTGTACTGAGGGTCAGGCCAGCCTGCACATTTTGCTCGACCAGCAGCAACTGGTTTCGCAGCGCCTTGAACGTATTGCCGGGCAGCTGGAGCACAGCAGCGAACTGGCCCCCCTGGCTCAGGCCTGGAGCGCCTGGCGCGACCGGCTGAAATCCCTCACGCTGATCGCCAACCGCCTCAAGCACGGACAGAGTGAACTGCCTGCACTGCAGCAACGTGCCAGCACGGCCGATCAACAGTTGACCGAGCAACGCAACGCGCTGGAATTGCTGTACCGCGAAGCCGATTGCGAAGTGGATGCGGTCACCGAACAGGTACAGATTCTCGGCAGCCTGCTGCAGGATAATCGCAAGCAGCAACGCGCGTTCGAAGACCTGGCTCGTCTGTGGACTAGCCAGCAGGACGTAGACCGGCAACTGGCCGATCTGGCGCAGCAACAGCAAAGCGCTCAGCAGCAACGCGAACAGCTCAACAGCGAAGGCATTCGCGTTCGTGATGAACTGACCGTCGCCGAACAGACCCTGACCGTTACCCGGCAACTGCTGGAACGTCAACGCCTGGCCCGCAGCGCCAGCGTCGAGGAATTACGCGTCCAGCTGCAGGACGACCAGCCCTGCCCGGTCTGCGGCAGCATCGAACACCCTTGGCATCAGCCGGAAGCGTTACTGGAAAGCCTCACGCAGCATGACGACAACGAGCAGGCCAGTGCGCAGAAGGCGGTGGACCAGCTGACCGAACAGCGCAACCAATTGCGCGAGCAGGTTGGCGGCGTGATCGCCCGCCAGAAAGAGCTGCTTCGCCAACACGAGCAGCTCACCCTGCGTCATCAAGCCCTGGCACCGGATTTGGAATCTCATCCCCTCGCGGCTCAATTGCTCGACCACGACCCAGGCAAGCGTGACAGCTGGTTGAGCCAGCAATTGAATAACCTGAGCGAAGTCATCACCCGTGACGAGCAACGCCAGGAAGCGTTGCTGACCCTGCATAAAGACGCCGCCCGCTTGCAGAAGCAACTTCAGGCAGCCACAGAAGCCAGTCAGACTGCGGCGAGCCATGTTGCCGAGCAGCTCAAGCAGCTGGACGTCGACAGGCAGCGGCTGGACGAAGAACTGAGCGCATTCACGCCGCTGGTCTCGCCACACGTGCTTGAAGGGCTGCGCAGCGATGCATCGGCGACAGTGATGCAGCTTGAGCAGCAGGTGACTCAGCGTCTGGATCAACTTGAACAGCAACACGAAGAGCAACAGGAGCAGAGCGAGCGCCAGCAGAAGATCGAAAAGCAACAGATCGAGCAGCAGACTCGCCTGCACCGCCAGACCGAACTGGCGCAGGAAGTCGCCCGGCTAGGCGAGCAGCAACAGGCCAGCCAGCAGGCACTGACCGGCTTGCTGGGCGAGCATGCGACTGCCGAGCACTGGCAACAGGCGCTGGAAAACGCCATCGAGCAAGCCAGGCAAACCGAAAGCTCGGCCGCCGAGGCTCTGCAGCAGATTCAAAGCCAGTTGATCCAGCTGGCTGCCGAACTCAAGTCCGCCCAGCAACAACAGCAATCCTTGCAGCAGGAACTGGCTGAACTTGATGTGCAGATCAGCGAATGGCGCGGCCAGCATCCCGAGCTGGACGATACCGCGCTCGACACGCTGCTGACTTACGATGACGCGCATGTCGAGCAACTGCGTCTGCAACTGAACGCTACCGACAAAGCGCTGGAGCAGGCAAAAGTATTGCTGCAGGAGCGCGATCAGCGCCTGCAACAGCATCAGGCGCAACACAGCGACCTTAGCGACAGCACGCAACTGGCGGCAGCGCTGCAACAGGCCCATGAACAGTCCGCGCTCGGCGAGCAGCAATGCGCCGACCTGCGTGCCGAACTCAGCGAAGATCAGCGCCGTCGCAACGCCAACAGCGAGTTGCAGGCGCGCATCAACGATGCCAATGACGAATACCTGCGCTGGGCACGCCTGGCATCGCTGATCGGCTCGGCCGAAGGCGACAAATTCCGCAAGATCGCCCAAGCCTACAACCTTGACCTGCTGGTCCATCACGCCAATGCGCAGCTCCGGCAACTGGTGCGCCGCTACCGCCTGAAACGCGGCGGCAGCATGCTCGGCCTGCTGGTCATGGACACCGAAATGGGCGACGAACTACGTTCGGTCCACTCGCTGTCGGGTGGCGAAACCTTCCTGGTTTCGCTGGCGTTGGCGCTGGGACTGGCGTCGATGGCCTCCAGCACGCTGCGTATCGAATCGCTGTTCATCGACGAGGGCTTCGGCAGCCTCGACCCGGAATCGCTGCAACTGGCGATGGACGCACTGGACGGCTTGCAGGCACAGGGTCGCAAGGTCGGCGTGATCTCCCACGTACAGGAAATGCATGAGCGGATTCCGGTGCAGATCAAAGTGCGTCGTCAGGGGAATGGGTTGAGCACAATCGAGGTGGGTAACTGAAAGACCTGTGACGCGGAGCGTCACGAACGGCATTCCCACGCTGGAGCGTGCGGAACGATAATCTCAACTATCGTGCCGTAGCTCTGGACGCTTTCAACTATCGTGCGGCGCTCCGCGTCGCATGCCGTTTTGGACGCTCTGCGTCCGGTCTTGAATACGCCATCGCCGTCAATGCTTTCGCGAACAGGCTCGCCTGACATTCCGTGCATGGTCTGCCGCGCAGTGGGCAGTAAGTCGCAGGGACCTGTGTTGGCGAACATGCTCGCGAAAGCGTGACGGCTGATGAATCATTGAGCGGATTTGTGATCCAGCGCTGCGTAGAAATTAGCGCTCTGTTGCAGATATTTCGAGGTGTAGGTCTGAGCAGCGTGGGCTTTTTTGTCAGTTACATCGACACTGGCACTGGCTGGAAGCGCAACGCTTGCGGAAACAGCCGATGCAGCAATGATGGAGAAAAGATTGAAATTCATGTCGGTCACCCCTCGTTATCCGGTTAGCGTTTGCTTGAAGTGTTAGCCGTCTTGGCCGTGACTCAAACTTACGCCCGAGGGTGGTTCAGCAGAAATCTTTTGTAGCACTAACCCATATCATCAAGAATGATAACGGCTCCAGCCCTTGTATCTAGAGGGCTGGAGCTGGAAAGGCTTACTTGTCAGTCAGAAAACGCAGATAAGAAGGTGAATCTGCATCAAATTTCTGCACAGTTTCACCGATCTTCCCGCTCTGCGGATCACGGCGCACGGTCATGATCTGGTTGCTCTTCTGATTGGCGAACAGCATGTACTTGCCAGTCGGGTCAAAGGCGAACTCGCGTGGCTCCTTGCCTTCCAGGGAACGGCGCTGAATTTCTTCCAGCTTGCCGCTGGCCTGATCGATACGGAATACCACGACCTGATTCGCGTCACCCCGATTGGTCACGTACAGAAACTTGCCATCCGGTGAAGTGTGCAAGGCGCCACCACCGTTTTTCTCTTCCACGCCCTTGTTCTTCATGTCGACCAGTTGGGTCTGCTTGAAGACGCCGTCATGGTAGTCAAACACCGCGACCTGCGCCGTCATTTCCAGCACCAGCCAGGCATGCTTGCCATCAGCACTGAACAGGGTGTGACGTGGTCCGGAGCCATCCGGCAATTGCACGGTCGGCTCCTTGGCTGGCTGCAGTGGCTTGGCCTGGCTCGCGTCGTAGCGATACACAAACAGCTTGTCAGCGCCCAAGTCAGCGCTCACTACGTACTTGTCATCCGGGGTCGGCACGGCCAGGTGCACATGTGACGACATCTGCCGCTCACTGTTGACCTTGCTTCCGGGCCCCAGCGGCAAGACCTGAACGGCCTCGCTCAACGTACCGTCCTTGCCCACTGGCACCACGGTCAGCGCGCCGCCCGGTTCAGGGTTTACTGCGTAGTTGGCAACGAACAGGTAGCGGCCGTCATAACTCAGGCTGGAGTGCGTCGGTTCTTCACCGCGGCTTTGAACCTGATTGATCGGCGTGATCTGACGGGTTTTCGGGTCGATTGCAAAGCTGCTGACCTTACCGACCACATCTTTTTGCCCTGGGCCGTTTTCATTGACCGCGAACAGATAACGCTGGTCTCTGGACACTGTCAGCCACGAGGGGTTTTCGGTTTTGACCACTTGCAGCGGCTTGGCATCGATCATCCCGGTTTCGCTGTTGAAGGCAAAACGATAGATCCCTTCACTCTTGCCTTGTGTGTAGGAACCTATCAGCAATTCAGTATCGGGCATGGCTTGGGCCTGCAGGGTAAACGCGCTCATGGCACTGGCAATCGCCAGCCACGGCAGAAATTTATGGGGCATGGGGGCATCCCTTTTTGTCGAAATTATTGATGCCTGTTACGGCACTGTCGGGTCTATGACAGCGCCAGCCCGCATTTACTCAATCCTGCGCGGAATCATCTTCATCGGAGGGTGTAAAGGCATCCAGGCAGATGATCCGGTGATCGGCATTGCCGTCATTGATCACCCAGCTTTGCAGGGATTCATCAAAGGTCGCGGCGTCGACTTGGGCTTTGCTGAAGCGCCATACCTTGCGCTCGCGGCCGTCCATGCATTCGACGTTCAGTTCATCGCCCAGAGAGAAATCCCAAGCGTGCAGACCGTCGATTTCCAGCATGGTAGTGGCTTCAAGGGCGGCAAGCAGTGTGGTGGGTGTGGTAGTCATGAAATTCATCCGGCCAGCAAAAGCGCGAATGATAGGGCAAAAGGCAGGCGTAGATACAGTCGGAGCGCAAGTAGAGCCGTACCAGCGCCGAGCGCTGGCACGGTGAGCAATCAAACAGGAACTGCGCTTACAGCTTGCCGATCCCGCCCGGCTGAAACACCGGCTCGCTCGGTGCCAAACCGTTGACCAGCGGCTGGCCGAACTCGGCCTGACTGATCTCGAAACGATCGCCCGGCTGGGTGCGCACGCCATCGGCAAACGACAGGGTCGCGGTGCCGAAGAAATGCACATGCACGTCACCGGGCCTGAGGAACTGTGCGTACTTGAAGTGGTGGTATTCAAGGTTTTCCAGGCTGTGGCACATGTTCGCTTCGCCACTGAGGAACTCTTTTTCCCACAGCACCTTGCCGTCGCGCCAGACCCGACTGGTGCCCGACAGGCTTTGCGGCAAGTCGCCCACGCGCAACTCCGGCCCGAACGAACAGGCGCGCAGTTTCGAATGCGCCAGATACAGGTAGTTGCGACGTTCCATGACATGGTCGGAGTATTCATTACCAATGGCGAAGCCCAGACGATAAGGCTTGCGGTCATGACCGATCACATACAGGCCGCTCAGCTCGGGCTCTTCCCCGCCATCTTCGGCAAAGGGCGGCAGCGAAAACGAATGTCCGGGGCGCACGACAATGCTGCCATCACCCTTGTAGAACCACTCTGGCTGAACACCGGCCTGCCCCGCAGCCGGCTTGCCGCCTTCGACGCCCCATTTGAAAATACGCATGGTGTCGGTCATCGAAGCTTCGTCTCCGGACTGCTGGTGCATCTTGTCGCGTGCCGACGCACTGCCCAGATGGGTCAGCCCGGTGCCGCTGACCAGCAGGTGCGCCGGATCAGGATGGTCGAGCGGCGGCAGGATCCGCAACTCCTCAAGCAACTGCGAATAGTCGTGCGTCTCGCCAACGCCACGCTGCTCGACCTGGTGCGCCAGAGCCGAACCCGCCTCGATTGCCGCCAGCGCCAGCTCGCGAACACTTTCGACACCCTGGACCTCACGTACCTGATCACCGTCGACCAGACCGACCCGGCGCTGACCGTCGCTCAATTCAAACTGTACTAACCGCATGAAATTCTCCTTCCAGATAATGGGCCGCTGAAAACCTATCTCGCCTTGGCACTCGCCGCGAAGTCGGACACTGGCAGCACATGCTTGCGCTCCAGCACGTGATAGACGATGCCGGTCAGCAGCAGCCCGAAGACCATGACGCCCGACAGAAAATAGAGGCCCGATGCCAGGCTGCCGGTGATTTCCTTCAACGCACCGATCACGAACGGCCCGATGTAGCCGCCCAGGTTGCCGACCGAATTGATCAGCGCGATACCGGCTGCGGCACTGGCACCGGCAAAGAACCGCCCTGGCAATGTCCAGAACACCGCCGTGCAGGAGAACAGCGCAAACGCCACGACGCACAGTGCAGCCAGCTGCGCCACCGGCAGGGTCAGCCAGGCACTGCAGAACAGGCCGATGGCCCCCAACACATACAGCACGGCCAGATGCCCGTAACGGTCGTTGAGACGGTCGGAACTGCGCGGCACGATCAGCAGGCCAATGATGCCGAAAATGTACGGCACCGAAGACACAAAGCCGGTGGTCAGATCACTGCCACCGAACTGTTTGATCAGCGTCGGCAGCCACAGGCCCAGACCGTAGATACTTAAGGTCACTGGCAGATAGAACAGCGCGAGAAGCAACACACGCTTGTCTTTCAAGGCGTGCAACGGATTGCCGTGGCGGGTCTGGCCGTATTCTTCCAGGTCCTTTTTCAGCTCACCGGTCAGCCAGTCTTTCTCGGTCTGGTCCATCCATTTGACCTGTTGCGGACCGTCCGGCAACCAGCGCAGCACCGGCCAGGTCAGCAGAATCGCTGGCGTGCCGATGACGATGAACAGCCATTGCCAGCCATGCAGGCCGAGTATGCCGTCCATGCCCAGCAAACCACCGGACACCGGCCCGGTGATCATCATGGCGATGGGTTGCGAGAGGATGAAAAGGCCAAGGATCTTGCCGCGATGGCGCACCGGAAACCACTGGGTGATGTAGTACAGCACACCGGGAAAGAAGCCCGCCTCGGCAGCACCGAGCAGAAAACGCATCACATAGAAGCTGTGTGGCCCTTGTACGAAGGCCATGCCGATGGTGATTGCGCCCCAGGTGATCATGATTCGTGCGAACCAGCGGCGTGCGCCAAAACGCTCGAGCATCAGGTTGCTGGGGATTTCAAACAGGAAGTAGCCGATGAAAAACAGCCCGGCACCCAGCCCGTAGGCCGCGTCGCCGATACCGATGTCGGCGCCCATGTGCAGCTTGGCAAAGCCCACGGCAGAGCGGTCCACATAAGCGATCAGGTAAAGCAGGATAAGAAATGGAATCAGTTTGAACGTAATGCGGCGTATAAGCCGCAGTTCCTGGCTCATGTAGGCGGTCTCCCATTGTTTTTGTTATGGAACCTGCGGGGATCACCTCTGTGCCTGGGTGCCGAATGAAGCTGCACATATGCCAGGATGATCCCTCGTCTACGATTGACTATATAGTAATACTATTTGAACTGACAACTCTTCCAATACGCGTTTTTTAGGCTTACCTTAGCCAGCAGCATCGCCATTAAGTTTTACAATAAGAGAGCCGATCATGTCTGACTCCGATAAAAAACCGACCCTCCGTTCTGCCCAGTGGTTTGGCACCGCTGACAAGAATGGCTTCATGTACCGTAGCTGGATGAAGAATCAGGGTATTGCCGACCATCAGTTCCAGGGCAAACCGATCATCGGCATTTGCAATACCTGGTCGGAGTTGACCCCCTGCAACGCGCATTTCCGGCAGATCGCCGAACACGTCAAACGTGGCGTGATCGAAGCAGGCGGCTGGCCGGTCGAGTTTCCGGTGTTTTCCAACGGCGAATCCAACCTGCGCCCTACCGCAATGTTCACTCGCAACCTGGCGAGCATGGACGTTGAAGAAGCGATTCGCGGCAACCCCATCGATGGCGTCGTGCTGCTGACTGGCTGTGACAAAACCACGCCTGCCCTGCTGATGGGTGCCGCCAGTTGCGACATCCCCGCCATCGTCGTGACGGGCGGACCGATGCTCAACGGCAAGCATCAGGGCAAGGACATCGGTGCCGGCACCATCGTCTGGCAGATGCATGAGTCCTACAAGGCCGGGACCATCAGCCTCGATGAGTTTCTCTCTGCCGAAGCCGGCATGTCTCGCTCGGCAGGCACCTGCAACACAATGGGCACGGCCTCGACCATGGCCTGCATGGCCGAAGCGCTGGGCACTTCATTGCCACACAACGCCGCCATTCCTGCAGTGGATTCGCGGCGTTACGTGCTGGCCCACATGTCCGGCATGCGTGCAGTGGACATGGTTCGTGAAGACCTGCGCCTGTCAAAGATTCTCACCAAGGCCGCATTCGAAAACGCCATCCGGGTCAATGCGGCCATCGGCGGTTCAACCAACGCCGTTATTCACCTGAAGGCGATTGCCGGGCGCATCGGCGTCGACCTGGACCTGGACGACTGGTCGCGCATGGGCCGCGGTATGCCGACCATCGTCGACCTGCAACCCTCAGGGCGCTTCCTGATGGAAGAGTTTTACTACGCCGGTGGCCTGCCTGCCGTGCTGCGGCGCATGAACGAAGCCAATTTGCTGCCCAACCCGGACGCACTTACGGTCAATGGTAAAAGCATCGGCGAAAACACCTGCAATTCACCGATCTATGGCGAGGACCAAGTAATCCGTGCGCTGGACAATCCGATTCGCGCCGATGGCGGTATCTGCGTATTGCGCGGCAACCTCGCCCCCCTCGGCGCAGTGCTCAAACCGTCTGCCGCCACGCCAGCACTGATGCAGCATCGGGGCCGGGCGGTGGTGTTCGAGAACCTTGAAATGTACAAGGCGCGGATCAACGATCCGGATCTGGACATCGACGCCACGTCGGTCATGGTCCTCAAGAACTGTGGCCCCAAGGGTTATCCCGGCATGGCCGAGGTCGGCAACATGGGCCTTCCGGCCAAGCTGCTGGCGCAGGGCGTGACTGACATGGTGCGTATTTCCGATGCACGTATGAGCGGCACGGCCTACGGCACAGTGGTTTTGCATGTGGCACCGGAAGCCGCAGCCGGCGGTCCGCTGGCGGTGGTCAAGGAAGGTGACTGGATCGAGCTGGACTGCGCTGGCGGACGTCTGCATCTGGACATCCCGGAAGCCGAACTGGCCGCACGCCTCGCCGATTGGCAGGCACCGCAGCAGCTGTTACTCGGTGGCTATCGCCAACTGTATGTGGACCGTGTGATGCAGGCGGATCAAGGCTGTGACTTCGACTTTCTGGTCGGTTGCAGAGGTTCAGAAGTGCCTCGCCACTCGCACTAAAAGAAGCGGCGGTCCCTTGTTCTGGCGACCGCCGTCACTGTTGTGCGATGGTATGATGCCCAGCAATCACTGCCAGGACCCAATTGCGCTCTCATGGATTATCGAAAGCCTTCCGACCGAAAAAGCATGCACGCGCGCATTGTCCAGGAACTGGGCATGCAAATCGTATCCGGCCGTTTCAAGCCTGACGAAAAGCTGCCTGCCGAAGCGCTGCTCTGTGAAGAGTACGCCGTCAGCCGCCCGGTACTGCGCGAAGCCACACGGGTTCTGGTCGCCAAGGGGCTGGTCTACTCGCGACCGCGTGTCGGCACGGTGGTCAAGGCCCGACGCGAATGGCACCTGCTGGACCCGGATGTGCTGCACTGGGTGATGCAAAGTTCGCCGCAGAATGAATTCTTCAACCTGCTGACCAGTGTGCGCGCAGTCATCGAACCGGCTGTTGCAGCACTGGCTGCGCAACATGCCACGGACGCAGAAATCGAGTCGATTCACGAAGCCTACCTGCGCATGGAGGCCGCACCGACCCCGGAAGACCTGCTGCAACCCGATCTCGACTTCCACAGCCGCATAGCCGATGCCACCCATAACGACTTGCTGGCGCACTTGTGCAACATGCTGTCGCTGGCGTTGCGTGAAGCGCTCAAATATTCCAACAAACGCCCCAACCTGCACGAACTGGCCATGCCCCGCCACAAAGCCATCCTCACCGCCATCCAGAACCGCGACGCACTGGGCGCACGCCACGCTTCGCTGGTGCAACTGGACGATGCGCGCAATGCGCTGAGTGTGGTGCTGGGTGGCGGTTGATTGGCTCGACCGAGTCGATAACTCGTTGAGCCTGTGTATTCGCCGTGTTTATTGATCAAATAGGGCGAATCCTCCTTATTGCTGGTACCCGCCTCTGAATGTTCTATTTCTGTGGGAAATATCCAGACTATTTGTAAGAGCGTTATAAGCCCAGCGTAAGCTCAGTCCTTAATTATCGCAAATGACGCTCCGCCATTTCCGAAAACACAAGGTAATGATATCTCTCCCTGCCTATTAATTAAAACGCTGCGCCTGTTCATAAACGTCGATTAAACCTATCAGACGTCAGAGACTCGTGCAGCTGATAAAAAAGTGTGCAAGGAGCATTGCATGAAACTTCTGGCTATCGTTCAGGGCGATACAACAGACCACGGAGGGTCTGTTATCAACGGCGATCAAACAAAGCGCATCAATGGTTTCCCCGTGGCGCACAGGGGCTGTGACGTCATCTGCCCACTGCATGGTGCCAGCAAAATCATCGGAGAAGAAAACAACTTTCATATCGAAGGAAACATCATCGCACTGGAAGGCGACCTGACCAGTTGCGGGGCTCGGTTGATATCCAGGCAACAAAGTTTCTTTCGGGTTGAGAGGCAGTCGAGTGTTGTGCAGTCTGCGCCCGATCATTCGGTTGGTAATGATCAGGAGGCGGCCAGCGAAAGTGTGGTGGATCGGGTTGTGCATTCAGTTAATTCGCTGGTGGGCCAGCGAGAGTCAATCATGTGCGACGAACGTTTTCGTCTGTTCAATCAAAAGCGTTCCAGCCTGGGTCATCTGGGCTATGTGGTGATGCAAGACCAACGCTGCACCTGCGTTGGCGCGCTTGACCTGCAAGGCTACAGCCGCAGCCATAAAAGCCCGGCTGTGGGAGTATCAGTTTTTTTGTGTTCGGGCTGGTTAGGGCCTGCCGTCAGGCAGGCCCTTGTTTTACCAGCTCGGTCTGGTAAATCGGTCTCCGTACAGGATCGCAAATTGATTCATTGCCACTTTCCAGTCGTGTGCCGCATGACCCCAGTTGGCGGTGATGTTGCGCAACCCAAGCCATATCAGTTTCGTCGCAGCCTCATCGGTCGGGAAGTGCCCTCGAGTCTTGATGATCTTGCGTAACTGGGCATTGATGCTCTCGATGGCATTGGTCGTGTAAACCACTTTGCGAATGCCCGCCGGAAAAACAAAAAACGGTATAACCCGATCCCAGGCGCGACGCCATGCAGCAACTACAGTCGGATACTGCTTGCCCCAGGGGCCCGCTTCAAAGGCGTTAAGCTCTTGCTCAGCCACATCGGCATTGATCGCCTGGTAGATCGGCTTGAGTGCTTTGGCCAGTGCCCGACGTTTATCCCAAGCGGCATAGTCCAAGCTGTTGCGGATCAGATGCACGATGCAGGTTTGCAGCGTCGTGGCAGGAAAAACCGCCCCCAACGCCTCCGGTATTCCTTTGAGGCCATCCGTGACGGCGATCAGAACATCTTCAACGCCACGAGTCTTGAGGTCGTTGAACACCTTCATCCAAAACTTGGCACCCTCGGTGCTCTCGATCCATATACCCAGAATGTCGCGCGTGCCATCAGGTAATACCCCCAGCGCCAGATAAATAGCCTTGTTGCACACTAACCCCTCGTCCCGGATTTTGACCCGTAACGCATCGAAGAAGATCACCGGATACATCGGTTCCAAGGGTCGTTGCTGCCAAGCGCCCACCTCTTCCATGACCGCATCGGTGACTGAGCTGATGAAGTCATGGGACACGTCAGTTCCATACTGCTCAGATAGAAAAGCGCGGATCTCACGCACCGTCATGCCCCGGGCGTACATGGCAATTATCTTGTCGTCGAAGCCTGTAAAACGGCGTTCGTGCTTGGGAATCAGGATCGGGGCGAAGCTACCATCGCGGTCTCTGGGGATATCCAGGCGAAGCGGCCCGTCGTCGGTCAGAACCGTCTTGCTGCTTTTGCCATTGCGCTGATTGGTCGACTCCTCAGGGCGCTCCGCGCCCTGAGGATAACCAAGGTGGTGACCCAGCTCGGCGCCTAGCGCACGCTCGATCAGAGCCTTCTTGAACGCCATGGACGCGTCTTGAATGGCTTCGGCGCTCATCGGGCCTTTAACAAACTGCTCGATCAGCTCTTGGGGAATCGAGGGCAACTCCCTCGCTGTTGCATTGGCGGACTTCTTTTTGGTCGGCATACATGCACCTCTAGCTACATGTTATGCCCGAACACAAAATTTCTGACAGTCTCGGCTGTCATCGCACTGCAACTCGCAACCACCGCCCCTTGGCCGGTCATGGAGTAACCTCAATGTCTCTGAACGATTTCCAGCGTACCAACGCCTTGGGGCCCGACACTTACTTCGCCTTGCCCCAAGGAGCCTCACACACCTACGCCCCGACAGACACCCCGGCCAAAGAAGTCATCATCCAAAGCCTGGCCCTCTCCCGCATACCCGGAGCCATGCGCAACATGGGTTGGAACACGGCAGCGGCGCTGATGCAGCGATGGTTTGACAGTCCCGCGTGGGAGATGCCGGAGGAGTGGAAGGTGCAGGAAACACAGCCTGACCCAATGAGCCTGTCTCCCGCGCAGTGCGATGAAAGCATCGTGAAGATGGAATGGGCAATGCAGTTTGAGCGATGCAGGCAGGCTGTTGAGGAGGCTGAGTTGCTTCTGACTACGGTCAACGCCATAGCTCGTTTGAACAAGCTGCTTGAAAATGCGGGCTGGAGAGGCACGGGGGTATTTCAACTAGGATCAACAACCATGACCGCATTGCAGATGGACTCCTTATCTCAAGTAAACTTCATAAGATTCGGTAGCGCATGGAATACATTAGACGACATGTACGGTGCATTAGGGAAGGTCTGAAGTAGCCGGATGTTTTCCGGCTACCGAATCCTCAGCACTTTTCAAAAAACGATGCATGTCGAAATTTGCTCAATTATCTTCGCTTTTTAGCTCTTTCGGCCGCTGCAAAGCCTTTTGCGGTAACCATTTCCTGCATTACACGCGCACCTCTCCTGCGCTCGCCAACAAATGTCGACGGGCCATCCACAGGTTTGACAGGGCGAACAACGTCACCATCTGCGCGGTGTTCTTGGCCAAGCCCCGAAAGCGCACTTTTTCATAGCCAAACTGGCGTTTGATGACCCGAAACGGATGCTCGACCTTGGCGCGAACCTGGGCCTTGGCCTTCTCGATTTTGCGGATCGCCTTGTACAAAATACTGCGTTTTCCGTGCTTTTTGTAAGTGCTGTGGCGGGCGGCAATCTGCCAAATGACCTTGCGCCCAGCGTGTTCTTCGCGCTTCTCGACCCCGGTGTAACCTGCGTCGGCGCAGACTACGTTTTCCTCGCCGTGCAGCAGTTTGGCAACCTGCGTGACGTCTGCCACATTGGCCGCTGTTACTACCACGCTGTGCACCAGGCCTGACTCGTCGTCGGCGCCGATGTGAGCCTTAGCGCCGAAATAGTACTGGTTACCTTTCTTGGTTTGATGCATCTCAGGATCGCGTTTGCCATCCTTGTTCTTGGTCGAACTGGGTGCGTGAATCAGCGTGGCATCGACGATGGTGCCTTGACGCAACGACAAGCCACGGTCGCCCAGATAACCATTAATTACGCCGAGAATCCCGGTCGCCAACTCGTGCTTTTCCAGCAGACGACGGAAGTTGAGAATGGTGGTTTCGTCTGGAATTCGCTCCAGGCTCAGGCCTGAAAACTGACGCAGGATAGTCGTCTCATACAGCGCTTCTTCCATCGCCGGATCGCTGTAGCCGAACCAGTTCTGCATCAGATGAACACGCAGCATCGCCATCAGTGGGTAGGCGGGCCGGCCACCTTCTCCTTTTGGATAATAGGGCTCAATCAGGGCAATCAAACCTTTCCAGGGCACCACCTGATCCATCTCGATCAGGAACAATTCCTTACGGGTCTGCTTGCGCTTGCCGGCATACTCGGCGTCGGCGAAGGTCATCTGTTTCATCATCGAAAAGCTCGGCGACTGGTGTCCGGAGATTTTGCCAAATTAGGAAGTCTTTTTCAGAGTTTCCTTAGAGGGTGTAGACAAAATAAATTAAACTTTCACTCCCTTGTCTGAATAGCCCTCAAGCCATGCCTAAAACCGGACGTCCTCGCTCGATTGCCGCCGAGCACTATCCCGTGCTGGTGAAACTCGCTCATGCACAGCCCTATTCCAGCCAGGCCGAATTGGCGCTCGTATTCTTCGCCGAAACCGGTATCACTGCGCATCCCGACACCTTTGCAAAAGCGTTGAAAATGGCAGGGATTACGCGTGTAAAGCAGCGGGCCAAGGGAAGTTTTCAGTCACCTGAACCTAATAAAGCCTATGGCTACAATGAAACCCACCGCCGCCAACTGCCGGAGCAGCTATATCCGAGTTGCTTGACAGATACCGAGTGGGCACTGGTCGCCGACCTGTTTGAAAGCCAGGGCGGACGAGGAGTGCCACCGCTTCACTCTCGGCGCACGTTGCTGGAAGCCTGTTGCTATGTCGTACGCACGGGGTGCTCATGGCGAATGCTACCCCGCGATTTTCCTCATTGGGACAATGTCTACAAAACGTTCCGCCGGTGGAGCGCTCAAGGCAAGTTCGAGCAAATGCATGATCGCTTGCGAGCTCAATGGCGTGAGCGGGAAGAACGCGCTGACAGCCCGTCAGCAGCGATCCTGGATTCACAGTCGACCCGCAGTTCTCCTCAAGGCGGTGACAGCGGCTACGACGCAGGCAAAAAAGTGAAGGGGCGTAAACGAAGTCTGATTGTCGATACATTGGGCCTGCTGCTGGCTGTCAGTATCAGTGCTGCAAGCGTGCAGGATCGTGACGCGGCGGATGATGCGGTGGCGTACTCGAAGGAAAAATATCCGTCACTGAGCACGCTTTTTGTTGATAGTGCGTACGCAGGAAAATGGGCACAGCGCACCCATCAACTGCACGCTATCGATGTTCAAGTGATCCGTGGCCCGAATAACAGAAGAACAGGGCAATGGCACTCTGAACAAGGCGATCTATTTTCCGTGGAGCCTGTTCAGACTGGATTTGTGGTCATGCCCAAGCGATGGGTAGTGGAGCGAACTCATGCCTGGAATGAGAGAGCTCGGCGACTGATCATGCATCATGATCGCCTTTTTGCGGTAAGCGAGGCATGGGTTTGGTTGGCCGAGGCTCGAATACTCGCGCGCCGACTCACTACATGATTTTGTCTACACCCTCTTAGGGTTGGCGACATTAAAAACAGGCGTAACGGGAAAAGCCTTTAGCAAGATAGATACCCCCCACACAAAATGCACATAATTACTTTCATATAGATCAGATAGGATTTTATATTCGAGACCACTATGACTTTAATGGATCGCAATACCTGGGCACATGGACAGAGGATCGTGCCCTGACGAAAACAGAGACAGTTATCGCCATGACACCACAAGGAAAATTAATAATCAGGATGAAGGACGGGCCTTTCGCTGCAATTACAAATAGCCATTTCCGCGAATACAGAAGCACTGTAAGTAACGGCGGAGATTTTTTCATTTATTCGGATATACTGTGAAAAAAACTTGATCAAACCATCGATCTAGGTGTGCGTCCTTGAAAATACCACCGAAGCGAATAATGTTTATTTTAACATATATTTTTATAGCTGGTAGTCTCTGGGCGGCCTCCGAATGGTGGGAAAAAGCGCTAGCCAAAAGATCAGGTTCTCCACTAATCAGTCCCGGCGGTTGCTATCGATTGGAAGCTTTCAAACCCTTTTGGGTGCTGCCTAACATATTCCACCCACAACCGGACTTTAACGGAGCTGGATCGCCAAAATGGTTTCCTTGGTGGGGTAGTCCCGGTTTTTACAAACTTTACGATCATCGAAATGGAAAACTTATTTTAGAGACAGAGATTTATGATCGTGAATCCGGGGCATGGGGAATGGACTGGGGAGAAGGCTCGGGTTTCATTTATTCAGGTCTGATCCCTATCGGCCCCAATCTCCCTGATTGCATGGGTGATCGCCCTACTCGCGTAAAGCCTCAATGAAAGCGGCATCGGGACGCTGGGTATTTTTTCTGACCTACATAACCATCGCAGGCAGTCTCTGGACTGCCTCCGAGTGGTTGGAAAAAGGGTTAGCGGAACGCTCTGGCGAGCCTGACATAAGCCCTGGAGGCTGTTACGGAGTGGAGCTGTTCAAACCACTCTGGGTTCTCCCGATGATGTTTCATTCGATGCCACACCCAGATAGTGAGGTGCCAAGAAGGTGGCTACCCTGGTGGGAGTACCCTGCGTTTTTTCGGCTCTATGATCATCGCACTGGCGAGTTGATTTCAGAGACAGAGGTTTACGATCTGGCGTCAGCGAGTGGACCGCTGGACTGGGGGGACGGATCGGGTGAGGTATCGGCTGGAATGATCTCAATTGGCCCCAATCTCCCTGATTGTCTGGGTGACCGCCCTACTCCAGTAAGCCCTCAATAACGAGAGCATCACGATGCTGGACGTTTTTAAATGATCGTTCCAACGCTCCGGACGCTCTGCATCCTGTCCCAAGTAAGAGACGCGATACGAATTAATGACGCAGAGCGTCACGAACTGCATGCCAACGCCGGAGCATTGGCACGATAGTTAAAAGGACCCGGAGTTAAAGGCCGCCACAGCCTTAATGCGAAAAATGAATTGCCCACTTTCCCCGCCATCTTCTCCGGCTTGATCAGAAACCGTGCCAGCGCGGGCAGCAGCCACAGTGCGCCGAACATGTTCCACAGCAGCATGAAGGTCAGCATTAGGCCCATGTCGGCCTGAAACTTGATTGCCGAGAAGATCCAGGTGCACACACCAATGGCCAGGCAAAGGCCAGTAAACAGCACGGCCTTGCCGGTGGACTTCAGGGTTTCGTAATAGGCTTGCTGCAACGGCAGACCGGCGCGCAGGAAGCTTTCCAGGCGGCTGTAGATGTAGATGCCGTAATCGACACCAATCCCCACTCCCAGCGCCACAACCGGCAGGGTCGCGACCTTGACGCCGATGCCCATGAACGCCATCAGCGCGTTGCCCAGCACCGAGGTCAGCACCAGCGGCAGGACGATGCACAGGGTCGCGGCCCATGAGCGGAAAGTGATCATGCACATGGCTGCCACGCAGAGGTAGACCAGCACCAGAATGACCAGCTCGGACTGCTTGATGACCTCGTTGGTCGCGGCCTCGATCCCGGCATTGCCTGCGGCCAGCAGGAACTGCAGGTCCGGCGTGTCGTTCCCTTTGGCGAAGTCCTGGACGGCATGTACGGCACGGTCCAGGGTTTCGGCTTTATGGTCGTTGAGGAATACCAGTAGCGAGGCCAGGGAACAGTCGGTGTTGTACAAACCATCAGCGCGGGCGATGGAGTTGTTCAGCACGTCTTTGTTGCGCGACAGGCTTTCCCACTTCAGGTTGCCCTCGTTCATGCCCTTGATGACCTGCTTGGAAACGGTCACCAGCGAAATGGCTGACTGCACGCCTTGGGTGTTTTCCATCTTCCAGGCCAGTTCGTTGATCGCTGACATAGTCGAATACGCCGAGCAGCCCTCGGGGGCTGTCTTGACCATGACCACCAGCACATCGGAACTGGTCGAGTAGTGATTAATGATGAACGCGTTGTCCTTGTTATAGCGCGAGTCGGGGCGCAGCTCAGGGGCGCCCTGGTCCAGATCACCGATCTTCAGGTTCTGGCTGTACCAGAGCCCGCCACCGAAGGCCAGCAACGCCAACACAATCGACACCGGCGCGACTTTGGCACTGGCAAAGTTCGACAGCAGTCGCCAAAAAGGATGCTCGCAGACCGCATCCTGCTTGCTACGGCTCACCGCCCGTTTGCTGATACCCACGTAGGAAATGGCCACGGGCAACAGAATCAGATTGGTGAACACGATCACCGCAACGCCTATGGACGCGCCGATGGCCAGTTCGCGGATCACGCCGATGTCGATGATCAGCAACGTGATGAACCCGACGGCATCAGCCAGAATGGCGATCATGCCCGGCAGAAACAGCTGACGAAACGTGCGACGCGCAGCAGTCAGAGCGTTTTCGGCCTCGCTGGATTGCAGGGCGATACCGTTGATTTTCTGCACGCCGTGAGAGATGCCGATAGCAAAAATCAGAAACGGCACCAGCATCGAATACGGGTCAATACCGAAGCCGACGACGTGCATCAGCCCCAGTTGCCAGATCACCGCAATGAGCGTGGTGCTCAGAACCGCCACGGTACTGCGGATACAACGGGTGAACCAGATCAGCAATACCAGAGTGATCAGAAACGCGATGCCAAAGAACATCACCACCATGAACAGACCGTCAATCAAGTCGCCGACTTTCTTGGCGAAACCGACGATATGAATCTTGATATGGGGGTTTTGTGCCTGGTATTTGTCGCGGATCTTCTCTTCAAGCTGATGAGAGAATTGCTGGTAGTCCAGCGCCAGCAAAGTGCCCTGGTCTGCCGGATCCGGGTAAGACTCCTGCAGCGGAACCTCAATGATGCTCGACCTGAAATCGTTGGCGACCAGTCGCCCGACCTGCCCGGACTTGAGCACGTTGTTGCGTAACTGATCCAGACTGGCGTCCGAGCCGTTGTAACTCTGCGGTATGACTTCGCCCCCTGCAAACCCCTCTTCCGTCACTTCGGTCCAGCGCACGCTGGGGCTCCAGAGCGATTTGAGACCGGAGCGGTCCACACCGGGAATGTAAAACACCTCGTCACTGATCTGGCGCAGGGTCTCCATGTACTCTTTGGAGAAAATATCGCCATCCACCGCCTCGACAGAGATGCGCACGGTATTGCCCAGGTTCGCCAGATCGTTGCGGTGCTTCATCATGTTCTGAATGAACGGATGAGACAGGGGGATCATTTTTTCGAAACTGGTGGAAGGCCGAACCTGCGTGGCCTGCCAGAACAGAAAAATACTCGCCAGCAGACAAAGGATAATCACCGCAGGGCGATGATTGAAAATCAGGCGTTCAAGGAAGGTTGCCTTTTCGTCCGAGTGTTGCGTGTGTTGAACAGTGCTCATGCCGGAATGTCCCCGCCCTGAAAGGTCTTATTGTTGGGTCGTATCGGCGCCCGTCGGCGAGGTGACGCGCACGCCGCCTTGTCCTACCAGAATCAGATTGCCTTGAGGGTTGCCGGTGACCCCGGCCAGCGAGATGCGATCGGGCCGATTGAACACCTCGAACGTTTCGCCATCATCATTGCTGCGCATGACGCTACCGCCGTTACCGACCAGCACCAGCGAACCATCGGCCAGCAATGTGGCGCTGGCCAGACCGAACTCGACCGGGCCGCGTGCGCCCTTCAGTTCTATAGGCTGCCAGCTGTCACCAAAATCGCTGGAACGAAACAGATTGCCGCGCAAACCATAAGCCAGCAGCGTAGAAGGCTGAGCCGTGCCGATCACGCCGAATAGCGAGCCTTGATAGGGGCCTTCGAGTTTCTCCCAGGTCTGCCCCTGGTCACTTGAGCGAAACATGCTGCCCGCCTCGCCGACAATGAACAGGCCTGCGTCTTTGACCTGAGCAATGCTGTTCAGGTGATACTGGTCTTCGTTGTCCAGCCGCTCGCTGACATCTTCCCAATGCTGACCGCCATCAACGGTGCTCAACAGCGCACCGTAAGCGCCCACGGCAAAACCGGTGTCGAGGTCCTTGAACCAGATGTCCAGCAGCGGCGCCTCGCGCTTCAAGTCCTCGAACTGCTTGCTCCAGCTCTTGCCACCATCGTTACTGGCCAGTATCTGTGCGTCATGACCCACCGCCCAGCCATGCTGTTCATCCACGAAAAACACAGCCGTCAACAGCTGGCGGGTCGGCACGCGAGCCTGGCTCCAGGTCTTGCCTTGATCATCGGAGAACAGAATATGCCCATGGTCACCCACCACGACCAGCCGTGCGCCGGCATGGGCGACGTCCAGCAACAAACCGCGTGAGGCTCTGGCCGATTCGACAGCATAAACAGCCTTGTCTGCAGCAGCGACTGATGTCGATGCAGAGTCGGACCCGGCCGTTGCAGAGACGGCAAAAGAACATGAAGTAAAAATCGCCAGGGGCAGGCCCGCGTATAACCGGATGCGTCGATGGAAAGGGGCACGCATGAACTTCTCCGCTCTTATTATTATCAGGTGGCTGCTATCGACTGCGGGTATCAACCGACTCGTATTGACCCGGACGTCCACAGCCGTCCGGCTTTACCTGTGTGGAAGACCGTTCATCCTAGGCAGCTTTGCAAATGCCTGACAATCGACATGTCGTTATCTTTTGTTAAGCGCACGAATGTGATTGATGGATCATCACGATGGTTAATCGCGCAGCTTCCCCAGACGCCTGTCAGTGAATACCCCGGCGACGCAATGCGGCGGGTTTGAAGGCATTTACGCTGGGCACAGGCTGGGAGAAATCACTGGTGCCGGGCTCCTGATTGTCCAGGTTCTGTACGTGGTAACGGCGTGCCTGCAAGTCATGGAAAACGTCCAGTGCAGACCAGGTGGTCGGTAGCTCGTAATAGTTTTTCAGGTACGCCATGGAGACCCGCCACAATTGCCCTCTGCCGTCATATTGATCGACAACTGCGGCCTGCCAGCTGTCTTCATCCAGGTACAGCGTGCGCCGGGAGTAGACGTGCCGCGCGGTAGGTTTGAGCCTGCCCTCCACCACCCATACACGATGCAACTCATGGCGTGTATAAGCCGGGTTGAGGTGGCCGACCTGCAATAACTGTCGGTAGGTAATATCAGGGCTGGATATCCGGTAGTTGTTGTAAGGAATATAAATTTCGCGTTTGCCCAGCAACGTCCACTCGTAACGGTCCGGCGAACCATTGAACATGTCGGTATCATCTGCGGAACGCAACCCCTCGGAGGCCGGGATCGGCATATCGTAAGCCAGACTCGGTGCCCGTCTTACCCGACGTTGCGCAGCACTGTAAGCCCATGCTTGCCGAGGCTCCTGCACCTGATCAAGTGTTTCATGGACCAGCACGGCGGAACCGGCCATGCGGGTCGGGCACTGGATAAACGACAGGTAATAAAACAGCACATTATCCAGACTGGCAAAACTGCCCGCGGGGTCATAAAAGCGGAACAGCACTTTCTGACGCGAGGTGTTTAATTTGAAACTGCCGTCACGCTGTATGGCGACCTCCGAAGTCCCTCGCACCACGTAATGACCGCGATAGCGGGCAATATGATTCCACACAGCCTGAATACCCTTTTCCGGAAAAGGAAATGGAATGCCGCCATAGGCATCGATAAAACCGTTACCGCCACCGATCAACCGGGCGTTTTGTGCATTATGCCGTGTATTATCGTACACCCATTGCGGTGCCGACCCGGAACGTCGGGTGGTGTATATCGGCATCTGATAACTATCAGGCCAGGTTTCGAACATCGCCACCTGCCCAGGTGTCAGGTAGCTGCGATAGTGCTGCATATTGGCGTGCGTAATAGTGAACAAGGGCTTGTCTGCGGCATACGGGTCGACATGCCGCGTACCTGAGCCCTTGTATCCAGGCGGAGGCCGAGTGATTCCGCCGCGCCATGGCGGGATGGTCCCTGCTGCGTTACCCGCCACCTCGCCTCCCAGCGGTGTCAGGCGGTTTCCGAGCAGCGTAGCGTCAGCTGCCAGACTGGTGTTGAGCGCGAGCAGCATCGCCAGCGCGAACCCCGGCAGTTGTTTCATGAGCATGTGGGCTCTCCTTGCGTGGCCTGTCCGGGACAAGTGTCCGAACTCAGGCCGATAGTATTTGCGATGTATACGAGGTGTCGTGAGAGACGAATAAACTTACCGCCCGTTCATAAAGACTTATTAAACGGATGAACCCGTCAATGTAATTATTGATCCCGCGAACACTGAGGAGGTCAGGCAAGAGTCTGTAGGAAACTTCCTAAACTTACGATACTTTACAAGATGACCGACACAGCAGGCACCCAGAGTTGTCCGCAGTAATGCAACGCGAATACCAATAAGCGTCAACATACAGATCAACATAGAGAGCCGGTACAGATCAGTTCATTAACGGACCTTCTGTATCGCCAGAATTAAAAACACGAGCACAGCCTGTTTGATTGTCAGACATAGCATCAAAATAGTAACCGCTTGATGCCGGTCATTGCGGATTCTATAAACATTCGGTAACAGCGAGGGGGTTACGTGTATTGGACAAGTAACACTTATTGAGAATAAGCAGCGTTCAGTCGATGACCACGTGGGGCAGGAACCGGCTGGTGTCCTTGGTGATCAGACTGTCGTCTTCGCGAATGCCGATTCCGGAGGCAAGGTCGCCGATGACCCAGGAGCCGATCAGCGTGTAGCTGTCACCGAATCGCGGCAGCGGCGAGTACGCCTGCAAAATATAAGGCGCATCAGTGTAAGGCCCATCGACTGAAATCACCTGATCGCCAGGCGTGCGCATTTCAATGTTGGCACCTTCACGGGAAAAGTAGGGTTTGCGTACCCAGCCCTTGGGAACCGGTCTGCTCGGGTCCTGATCGACGCGCGAAGGCAGCAGGTTCGGATGGCCCTCATTGAACTGCCACAACAACGGCAGAATTCCCTTGTTGCTGAGAATCGACTTCCAGGCAGGTTCAACGAACTGAGTGCCACTGGCTGGAACGTGCTGGCCAAACTCCTCGTGAAAGATATGTTCCCAGGCGTGAAGCTTGAACAGCCGCTCGATCCAGCGTCCGTCCAGGTCGACAAAACGCCCCTCGGCACTGAGCCCGATGTCCTCGATATCGATATGCCGGGCATCAATGCCCACGTGCGCAGCCATGCGCCGCAGAAAGTCGGTAGTACCACGGTCCTCGACAGAGCCGGACATCGCCGAAAAGTAGAACGGGCTCGCCCCCGGAAACTCGGCAAACGCCCGAACAAGATCCTCGGCAATCGAATTGAACTGGCTGGCATGCGCGGGCAGAACACCGCGCGCCATCTGCTCGTCCAGCCAAAGCAACTGGAACGCACCTGCCTCCATCAGACTGGTGGGCGTATCAGCATTGATTTCGTACATCTTTGCCGGGCCCGTGCCGTCGTAGGCAAAGTCGAAGCGCCCGTAAAGGTGTGGATGCCCCTGTTTCCATGACGCGCGGATCACATCAAAGAACGCTTCCGGAATCGCCAGGCGGTGCAACAACTCTTCGCTGTCCACCACCCGCGCTACTGCGTCCAGACACATCTGGTGAAGTTCCTGGGTAGGCACTTCAAGGTCGCGGGTAATCTGCTGCTCGGTGAACAGATAATACCCGCGCTCATCCCAATAGCGCTCGCCGTCGATGGTGTGAAAGTTGAACCCTTCACGTTCCGCCGTTGCGCGCCAGTCCGGGCGTTCCTCGATACTGATCTTTTTCATGGCCCGGACCGTCAGCCTCCGAAACTGCTGCTGCCACCGCTGCTCTTGCCGCCCCAGCCACTGCGTGCCGAGGCCTGGCTGCCGAATCCGCCGCGCGAGATAGTCGACGACACAGAGGACGAGCCGGAGCCCGAACTGCCCAGGTTACGCCCCAGCGTGCTCTTGCCATAGCTGCGATCCGGACTGGATTGCGCCTGGGTCGAACGGCCAAAGGTTTTGCCGCGATCAATCTGACTTGGCAAGGACGAGCTGTAGTAACCGCCGCGGTCATCGCGCGTCTGGTAGATAGGTTGCGAGTAATAGCGATTGTTGCCTAAGCCATTGCTGAGCAGATTACCTATCAGCAGACCGGCCATCAGCCCGGTGGTGCCGCTCATGCCTGCGGGAGCGGACTGGGCGACTTCCTGATTGGCCCGGTCCAGCGCCTCTTTGGGCACACGCCCGGAAAAACCCAGCTCAAAGCCGCCGAGTTTCGGCATGTACTTGCCATCCGAAGTGACCTGGCAATAATCCGGTACAAAGTCCGCGTCGCAAGACGCCTTGTCATCATAGGTCGGCGCTATGCGGCGATGGTCGGACAGCGCCTGCATGTAGGCATCCGAACAGACATTTACCGGCACTTTGGCATCAACGCACTCCTGCACCGAACTGAAGTTGGCCTGCGCGTTGAAAGTATCCTTGTCTTCCGACGGGCCACACCCGGCAAGGGCCAGCGGAAGCGTGCTGGCAAGTACCAGCTTTACTGAACTGCGTCTCATCGTGAGTCTCCTTGTTCAAGGCTGCCGTCAGACCGAAGGGGTCATGCAGGCTGCGTTGAGAAGACCCACGCTGATTGCGACGCTGGCCGAGTAAATGGCGGCAGCCATTTCGCCCTTGGCAATACGTGTCGACAGGCCCTTGAGCACCAGGCTGGTAACACCGAACGCCAGCAGTTGCACAACGGCTGCAATCACCACCCAGACGATCACATCCAGAATGCTGATGCTGTAACTGATGATGTTGCTGGCTGGCAGTGCGAAACCGATCAGCGAACCACCCAACGCCAACGCGGCAGCACTGTTGTTCTCGCGGATCAGCGCAAATTCCTTGTGCGGCGTGATCCTGCTGTAGATGAACTGGAACAGGGCGAACAGAATGGCCGCTACCAGAATGTACATGATGAAGCCAATCACGGCAGGGGCATTGAGCGACATACGCAGCGCGTCGATCATGAAGATTTCCTTGTCAAAGAACGTTGATATCAGTGGATTGCAGCGTTATGCCAACGGCCGTGGTGAGGGTAATGCTGCCCTCTTCGTCTTCCTCGACGGAAAACAGCAGAAACTCGCGGCGGTTGATCAGCCCCGTTTCGCGGGCGTACAGCATGCTCAGGTGTTTGACGCGATACGCAGCATCAGGGCTGACAATATCCTCATCCAGCGGCGTCAGCTCGGTCTGGCCGGGCGACGTGCCCCATTGCCGTTCGAATACCTCGCCATCGTGTTCGTAGGTGGGCAGGCCGATCTTCGACGAAGGACCGGTCAGGCGCAGCAACTCATCCTTGCTGGTGATCGGCTCGGCGCTGTAGTAACCGAACAGAATGATGTCCTGCACGTCTTCCGGATTGAGGCCGTTGCTGACCACCTGCAGGAAATAGTCCTCGTTATCCAGGTAGAAGCGATGCAACGCCATCGACTGGCCCAGATCTACGCGCCCCACGGCCCAGACCTTTTCATCGCCTGAAACAACCACTTGCGAATGCCCGTCGAGCAACAGCTTCAACGAGCTGTCCAGACACAACATGCGACCGGACGCCAACCCTAACGGGCTGACCGTGTTGACGGATTGCACGCCATCACGACCTGATGCCTTGGGTGCTTCCAGCCCCATGGCACGTTTGAACCAACTCATAGTGCAGTTCCCTTGAAGTCGACTGGAGCCGGTATGGACATGTCTTTAACCGGAATAAACACACTGTTCAAAAGACTGGCTCACTTCTGCGCCAGCAATGCCTTGGAATGCATCAGCCACGCTACACAAATACCCGCCAGTGCGCCGGCAATATGTGATTCAAACGATATGCCAGCTACCGGGACAAAGCCGAAAACCAGTCCGCTGTAGCCCGCCAGTACCAACAGCGCGACCAGCACGCTGGCGATACTGCGCTGATACCATGCCCGCGCGAGCAGGTAAGCCCACAAACCAAAAATCAGACCGCTCGCACCGACGTGGATATTGCTGCGACCGAAGCTCCAGACCAGCAGCCCGCCCAGCAGACAGACCAGCCCGGCGACCCACGCATAACGCCTGACACCCTCGGTGGCGACCAGCCAGCTCAGCACAATGAACGGCAGCAGGTTGCTGAGCAAGTGCTGAATCGAACCGTGCAGAAAAGGCGCAAACACAATGCCGCGCAACCCGGTCGCATTGCGCGGAATGATACCGAAATGAATCAGGCCGTTGCCGGTGATCGAGTTCAGCACTTGCACCGCAATCATAACTGCTGCCAGGGCGAGGATGACCTTGAGTCGTTTGGAAAACTCCATTCACCACCCTCGTCTGCCCTGTGGCGTCGCTTACTGAGCCGGCGTCTGGTTTTTGGCTTTCAGACGTGCCAGCACATCTTGCGCACCGCCACTTTTGGCACCAATACCTGCATCCTGCAGACGACGCTCCAGATCGCTGCCGCTGGACTGGCTGGCCAGTTCTTCGGCCGCTTCGAGCTTGGCGTCCTGTTCATCCTGACGTTGCTTGAGACGCGCCAGCGAGCCTACTGCGGTTTCGACTGCGCCGCTGGCACCACCGGTTGCAGTGGCCGTTGCAACGCGAGCTTTTTGCACGGTTTCACGGGCCTTGGCCATCTCGACCTGCTGCTTGAGGCTCTTGATTCGCGATTCGGCCTTGACCACCTGTTCTTGCAGCAGGCTGACCTGCTTGTTGAACTGATCGGCCAGTTCCTGCTCCTGATCACGCAGGGCCTCGATCTCGGCGATCTTGTTCGCGCACTCCACAGCCAGCGCTTCTTCACCCTTGTTCAGAGCCTGCATGGCGCGGCCTTCCCAGTTGGCGATGCTGGTGGCGTGTTCTTCAAGACGCTGTGCCGAGAGCTTGTGCTTGGCCTTGATGGTAATCAGCCCGTCGCGGGCCTTGACCAGCGCATTGTCGGCGTCACGAATTTCCTGATCCAGAATGCGGATGGCATTGGCATCGGCAATCGACTCGCCCACTTCGGAAGCGCCACCACGAACGGCGGTCACCAGTTTTTTCCAGATACTCGTAGTCATGAATAGTCTCCGCCTGACAGCGCTGTTCAGTAGATGAAATGATCTTCAAAAGCATCGGCCGCACGGATCACGTTGTCCGCGAGGGTAAGGATTTCCTGCACGACTACTGTAAGCGACGATGCTGCGCTCAACGCGCCAAACAGGCAGTAGACTTCCTGACCGTCACCCAGCTTTTCGATACCGACCGATGACAGCGGAAACAGATCGCGGCTGCGCAGGACGACATCGTTGAACGCCTGCACGTTCTTGATCTTGTTCACCTCGATCAAGGTCGCGTCAGCCAGAATCTGCTCGCCTTCCACCGCGATATAAATCGGCAGATCGCCATACTCGGCCATGGTCAGCCTGATGCCCGAGGCATCACCCTCGGTTACATCGAGCTCGATCTTTCCATTCGTCACCAGCTCCAGTTCGCAAAGTGCCTTCTGCAGAGAGCTGATGGTCCAGTGGGTATTCTCGGTCATGAAATCCTCCAGTTTTATTCTGTCGCCCAAAAAGGGCTGTCTTAAGGCTTTTTCAATGCCACGCAGGGCATCGACGTTCTCGGGCCGGATCCAGAATTCCCGCTTGACCAGCCCCGCCTCTTTGAGTCGCAGACGCATTTCACGCATGTAATCGGTGGAGCTCTTCGAAGCCTTGGCCGGGACCGCTGCGTTATCGCCCTGGGTTTTACGAGGCATTGGCGCTTCCCCCCTTGCTGCTGGCCGTGGATCAGGTGAGCAACGTATCAGATGTTTTTGAAGATAGATACGCATCACATGTGAGATTTTTATGAACACCAAAAATTCTCGTTCCAGCCATGGTGTATCACTCAATCAGGCCCTAGATACAGGCAGCACCAAAGCCTGAGACTCCTTTGCGCCTGATACCGCGCCAGACTGCAGATTTGTGACGCGAAGCGTCACCCGATGCATGCCAAAGCGGAGCATTGGCACGATAGTCAAAACAACGCACGGCGACGCACACTCCAAAAAAAAGCGCTGTCCGCATCAGCGGACAGCGCCTTTCTTACAAGTGCCTGTCAGGCACTGGGCAACCCTTATTCAGCCAGGCTTTTGCTGACCACTTCATACACGTCCGCCGACAGTTTGCCGGAGGCGAGGATACGCTCCAGCTCGGCCTTCATCAGCGCCTGACGGGCGCTGTCGTATTTGCGCCAGCGGGTCAGTGGTGCCAATTGGCGGGAGGCGATCTGCGGGTTCAGGGCATTCAGCTCAATGACCAGATCCGCGAGGAAGCGATAGCCGGAGCCATCTGCCGCGTGGAAATTGATCAGGTTCTGCCCGGCAAATGCACCGATCAGGGCGCGGACCTTGTTCGGGTTCTTGATGCTGAATGCAGGATGCTTCATCAGTTCCTGCACGCGTTGCAGGCCGCCCGGCTGAGTGCTGGCCGCCTGTACGCTGAACCATTGATCCATGACCAGCGCGTTGCTCTTGAAGTTCTCGGCGAACACGGCGAGCGCTTTGTCGCGCTCGGCCGTAAACGGCGAATTGACCAGCACCGCCAGCGCAGTCAGGCGTTCGGTCATGTTGTCACTGGTATCGAACTGGTCGATGGTCGCCGCCAGTACTTCAGGTTTGCCGCTAAGCATCAGGTACGACAGCGCAATGTTCTGCAGCGCGCGACGGGCGAAATGCGTGGACTCGGCGACGTATGGCGTGGCCCTGGATACCTCGCGGTTGGCCTTGTAGCGTGTCAGCAGACTGTCAAACAGGCCATCGGCCAGTTGTTGGCGAGCAAATTCGCGAGCGGCGTGAATGGCATCGACATCCGCCACCTCGCTGATCTCGGCGAGATAAGCCTCACCCGGCAACGAGAGCATTTCTGCGACCATCGCCTGATCCAGACGCTCATCCGCCAGCACGGTGCCCAGCGCAGTGATCAAACGCTGGTCCATGACCAGTGCCTGACCTTGCTGGTGCTGACCGATCAGCTCCTGCAAAACCTGAACCGACAGTTGCTGACCGGCATCCCAGCGGTTGAAACCGTCGCTGTCGTGTTGCATCAGGAACATCAGTTGATCACGGTCATACGGAAAGCTCAGCTTGACCGGCGCAGAGAAACCGCGCAGCAGTGACGGCAGTGGCTTTTCGGCAACGTCAACGAAGGTGAAGGTCTGCTCGGACCCGGTAACCGAGAGCACTCGCGTGGTGCTGGAAGCTGCGGTTTCGTCCGCCAGACGCAGAGCAATCTCGCCGCCTTTGCTGTCCAGCAGCCCCAGTTCGACCGGAATCACAAACGGCTGTTTCTGATCGCCAGGCTGGCCTGGTGTGCTTGGGCAGCTCTGCCGGAAAGTCAGGCTGTAGGTTTTCGCAGCAGCGTCATACGACTCGCTGACCGCCAGACGCGGCGTACCCGCCTGGCTGTACCAGCGCTTGAACTGGGTCAGGTCGACGCCGTTGGCGTCTTCCATGGCCTTGATGAAGTCGTCGCAGGTCACGGCCTGGCCGTCATGACGTTCAAAATACAGATCACTGCCCTTGCGGAAGCCTTCGGCGCCCAGCAGGGTGTGGAGCATGCCAACCACTTCCGAACCCTTTTCGTAAACGGTCAGGGTGTAGAAGTTGGAGATTTCGATGAAGCTGTCCGGACGCACTGCGTGGGCCATCGGGCCTGCGTCTTCGGCAAACTGGTGAGTTCGCAGGTAAGCAACGTCCTGAATACGCTTGACCGTGGCCGAGTTCATGTCCGCCGAGAAACCGGCGTCGCGGTACACCGTGAAGCCTTCCTTGAGCGACAGCTGGAACCAGTCACGGCAGGTCACGCGGTTACCCGACCAGTTGTGGAAGTATTCGTGGGCAACGATCGCTTCGACCCGCTGATGCGCGGCATCGGTCGCAGTCTCGGCACGTGCCAGTACGGCACTGGAGTTGAAGATGTTGAGGCCCTTGTTCTCCATCGCGCCCATGTTGAAGTCGTTGACCGCGACAATCATGAAGATGTCCAGGTCATACTCACGACCGTAGGTTTCTTCATCCCAGCGCATGGATTTCTTCAGGCTGGTCATGGCGTGCTGGCACTTGTCGACGTTTTCTGGCTCGACATAGATGCGCAGGGTCACTTCCCGCTGGCTCATGGTGGTAAAGGTGTCTTCGATGCACCACAGATCACCGGCCACCAGCGCGAACAGGTAAGCCGGCTTCATGAACGGGTCTTCCCACGTCGCCCAGTGCCGTCCGCCCTCTTCTTCACCACTGGCAATCGGATTGCCGTTGGAGAGCAGAATAGGGAAATTCTGCTTGTCGGCGCTGAGCGTGGTAGTGAACTTGCTCATCACGTCGGGGCGGTCGAGGTAGTAGGTGATCTTGCGGAAGCCTTCGGCCTCGCACTGGGTGCAGAACATGCCGCTGGACTTGTACAGCCCTTCCAGCGCGGTGTTGGATTCCGGATGGATGCGCACGGTGCTGTCGACCGTGAAGCTTTCGGCTTGCGGATGCAGCGTCAGGTGATCTTCTGTCAGTTGATAATCCGCAGCGCTCAGCTCCACATCGCTCAGTTTGACCGAGACCAGTTCCAGATGCTGACCGTCCAGCACCAGCGGCGGCAGGCCTGCGCCGCGCTCGGGGTTGCGGCGCATGACCAGTTGGGCATGGACCAGCGAGTGGTCGTCGAACAGTTCGAAGGTCAGGTTCGTCTCATCGATGAGGTACTCGGGAGCCTGATAGTCCTTCAGGTAAATCATTTTCGGTTGCTCGGTGCGCATGCTGGAATCCTTCTACTGATGCACGGCCAGTTGATAGGCCGTGTACTTGCGAATATTGATCACGCCGGTATCGAAAATCAGGTATTGGCCCTTGATCCCCAGCAGCGTGCCTTCGGCAATCGGGTTCTTGTCCAGATTGAAGCTGACAATCTTGGTCGGATACGCCTCGACCGGGTAACGAAACTCGACAGGCTCGGCGTCATGTAGCAATTGGATGGCTTGCAGACCGAATCGTTCTTGCAATCCCAGCAGGCCCGCGCCGCAACTGTCGAACAATTCCTGGCGAATGGCCTTGAGATCGACCGGCTGGGCATCACCTTTGAGCAGCGCACGCCAGTTGGTACGGTCAGCCACCTGACTGCGCAGCAAGTCTTCGACAAAGCCTGACTGCTGACGGGTGGCCACACGCAGAATCGGCAACGCCTGACTTGCGCCCTGATCCAGCCAGCGGGTCGGCAACTGCGTGGACCGGGTAATACCGACCTTCACGCCTGACGAATTGGCCAGGTAGACGATGTGATCGGTCATGCAGAACTGTTCGCCCCATGCCGGATCGCGACAGGTGCCCTGATCGTGATGGCATTTTTCCGGGCTCATGATGCACATGTCGCATTGCGCCAGCTTGAGCATGCACGGGTAGCAGTAGCCCTGGCTGTAGCTGGACTTGGTCTTGCGCCCGCAATGACTGCAATGAATGGCACCAAGAAACTCCAGACGCAGCGTCTTGCCGATCAGCGGGTTGACCGCAATCTCGGTCTCGCCCAGGCGAAAAGCGTATTGCACACATGACGCATCATCCTGACGCGCCGACATTTTGTTGACTGCTCCGCGACCAATTTCGATCAATGAATAGCATCCGATTTGAACAGGATATTGGGCACTGGCGCTGATTTGGAGGCGCATTCCTGCGGCCCCATGTAGCCAGTGCGCTGGTCTTCCGGCAGGTTCTGCACTTCCCAGGCGATCAGCGCCTGCAACGACAGCTCACGCTGTTCCTGAGTAAGCTTGCGGCCATCGGACCATTTGCCGATTTCCACGGCCAGCTTCAGGCTTTCGTAGATATCCGGGGTGATGTTTTCGATCATTTCTATAAAAGACGACATGGCGCACTCCAGAAAATAGCGGGTAATTTTACGACTTGCGGCGCGCAATCGCACCGCCGATCAGGCCGGTAGCACAACCGATGATCAGACCGCCGACATGCGCGCCGTTGGCGATCTCGCCGAAACCGAGCATGCTCACCAGGCCGGACAGGCATAGCGCCAGCCAGATGAGCATCATGATCAATACCCCGCGCGGCAGGCGATAGACCGGGTTGGGCGCCAGCATCTGGAAAATCCAGCAATGCCCGAGCAGGCCATACAGCACGCCGGACAGTCCGCCAAACAGGCTTGGGCCACTGAACAGGTATTGCACGTAATTTGAAACAGCTGAAAACAGCAGCGTGAGCAGCAATAAAGACAGACTGCCCTGACGAATTTCGATGCGCCTGCCCAGTTCCCAGAACCACATGCCGTTCATGGCCAGGTGCAGGATGCCGAAGTGAATCAGCATCGGTGAGACAATCCGCCACCATTGCCCGGCGGCCAGACTGTCGGACAACGGCAGAAACGTCGCGTACTCGCCACTGATCCGGAAATCCTGAAAGGTCAGCCAGCGGATGACTTCGAGGTTGTCGCCCAGCAGCGTCATGCCCGCCACCAGCAGGGTGACCAGCAACACCAAGGCCGTTACCGGGCTGTTGCGTAGCTGCTCGATCAGGCCCGGCGGCTTGTACGTCACGTTTGGGGCGTCTTGCGCCAGTTGAAAATGCTCGTCCCCTTCAGGGAAGCGTGTGTACAAGTCGCGCACCTCATCGGCCAGTTGCGGCGCATCCGGCACCCAAAGCACCTGCTCGCCAGACTCTTCGCTGACCCTGTGGGGAATCCGCAAGCGCTGCAACAGGCTGACAAACCCGCTCAGGTTGGTGGTCAACGGCAACCGCAGGACTGCAACAGCACTCATTCTGAAACCTCGGGACGCTGCACGTCGACCCAGACGAATTTGTCCGGGTCGATCTGTGTTTCCTGGTCCAGCCGATAGGCGACCAGCTTGCCGTAGAGCACGGCGCTGTAATCCAGACAGGCCAGATTAGGCCGGATAGGCGCGGGGACGCCGCTGCGCCAGTAGTGACCGACAAACAGCAGCGGCTCATTGATACCGTAACGCAGCAATGCGTTTTTTTCGGACGTGGACAGCGGGGTCTTGGCTACGCCTTCAGGCAGCGCGTCGGGCTGAAATACCACGTCGCCATAGGTCTGCGGGTCATCTTCCCAGAACTTGGTACGAAAGAACTCGCGGGTCAGCCCGTCGCCGCCGGTCAGGGTAAGACCGTGCGGCAAACGCATGTCGGTGCCGCGCAGCAGACGGTTGAAGACATTGCTGGCGAAGCTGCCGGGCACTGCCGAGGCCTGGACAAAATGCTTGTCGATACAGCCGGTGCCATGCAGGCCGCGCAACGGATCGATCAGAGTCGCATCCCAGCAGGCATGCACCACCCTGAAGCGACCGGCGTCCATGTACAGCGGCAGCTCATAGAACCAGTTGACGAACTCGCTCCATTCATCCGGGTAGCGCTCGAACTGCGCCAGGGTTTCGCCGATCAGCCGGGCATGGCGCGGGGTGTGCTCACGCATGAACTCATGACCGCTTTCCGGCAAGGCTGGCGTCATCCAGCCCAGCGCGTTGAACTCATGATTGCCCATGATGCACAGGGCATGACCGGCCTGAACCATATCGCGGACGATATGCAGCGACTCGCGAATACGCGGGCCACGGTCGATGATGTCGCCGAGGAAAATTGCAACGCGCTCAGGGTGACGCCAGACGCCAGCCTGCAGACGGTAGCCGAGAAGCTCCAGCAAGTGCTCCAGGGTATGGGCGCACCCGTGCACGTCACCGATCAGATCGTAGCCACGCGCCGGATCGAGCATTAATCGCCCCCGCCGCCGAGCTTGCTGCCCCAGCCGAGCTTGGTGCGGCAGACTTCATAATAATTGTGATCCAGCGGGTGAATCAGACGCAGCTTCTGCGGTTTCTTGCTGACCGTGATGGTGTCACCCGGTGCGCAGGTAAAGTGATTCTGGCCATCGCAGGACACTTGCGGATAAATGGTCATGTCCTTGGACACCACGATTTTCAGCTCGCTGTTGCCGTCGACCACGATGGGCCGCCCGGACAAGGTGTGCGGGTACATCGGCACGATGACGATGGCGTCGAGCTTGGGATGCATGATCGGCCCGCCCGCCGACAGCGCATAGGCTGTCGATCCGGTCGGCGTGGCGACGATAAGGCCATCGGCCTTCTGACTGCACACAAACTGACCATCTATATAGATCTCGAACTCGATCATGCGCGTGGATTTGCCGGGGTGAAGCACAACGTCGTTGAGCGCATCGCCCTGACCAATGGCCTCACCGTGGCGGCGCACTTCGGCCTGAAGCAGGAAGCGGTTTTCGACCAGATAGTGCCCGTCGAGCACTTCAGCGCATTTGACCTCCAGCTCGTCAGGACGAATGTCGGTCAGAAAACCCAGGCTGCCGCGGTTGATACCCAGCACCGGAACGTTGTGCCTGGCCAGTGCCCGTGCTGCCCCTAACAGGCTGCCATCGCCACCGACCACGATGACCATGTCACAGACTTCACCGAGCATCTTGCGCGACGAGGTTTGCAGGCCATGACCGGGCAGGACTTCGGCAATCGTCTCTTCAAGAATGACGTGCAGGTGGCGGTCCAGCAGGAATCTCTTGAGTCGGCGAACGGTATCGAGCACCTGAACACTGCCCAGGCGACCGATGATGCCGATATTGCGAAATTGCTCCATGAGGCTCCTGCTGCGGTTTCGAGACGACTTAAAACAGCGATTATGGGCGAAACGGCCCGGTAGCAGCAAACCGGCACGTAAAGATCAAGCGAAACGCCTCATCACGAAGCGCTTCAATCAGCAGATTGGCTCTGAACGAATGAGCGAATTCCCGCAAAAAAACCGGATTTGCCTTACATACCCCACAGAAGATGTTCATTAGCTTCGTCCGTTTTCAATACACCTAAGGACGACACATGATTCCCTCAGGCCGCCAGGGCGACATGCACCTCTGCCCGTTGCCGGGCCACGGTTGCACCCCGATTGTCACAGCCTCCTCCGACACCCTGATCAACGGCATGTCCGCTGCCAGAGTAGGCGATATGTGCGGCTGCGGCGCGGTGATCGTCACCGGCTTTCCCTCAATCCTCATCACCGGTCGTCCGATGGCCCACCTGGGCAGCCCGACCAGCCACGGCGGAACGATCATTTCCGGCAGCCCCGATGTGGGTGGCGGCTCCGACTTCGGCGATGCCGCTGGCCCAGCCATCGATTTCTCCAGGCTCGGCATCCTTCGCAAGGACGGCACGCTGGACGAACCGAAGCTGAATCAGCTTGTGAACGACCCTGGGTTGCAGGAGAAAGCCAAAGCGGCTGAAGCACTGTTCTCATCTGCAACTTCCAACACGGCCATAGCGCCAGCCTGCAACCACCCGGATCAAATGGAAGAACTGACCCGCTACATTGCTGACGAGATGAACCACAGATACCCAAGAGCAGTTGGGGTAAAGGAGTAAGAGTGCACTCATGCTTCAGCGCGACTGAAAACGAGGGCACTGCATGAAACGAAAAATCCTGATACACGCCATAGCCCGCTGGCCGAAGTTAACGGCGACCTTTCTCATCCTCGCACTATGGGATTTCGCTACGCCCTACGTAAGCGTCTATTACTCAGACAAGGCAGACGGAAAGCTTAGCTATACATGGATTACCGATCACCGCATAAGCAGAGGTGGCATAAGGCCTGGCGGAGCAACTGGGAACAGCGGCCATATATTTCAAAAAAAAGATTTCTTCATGTATTTCCAATGGTGGGACAACGCAGGAATCAGCGGTTGCGTAAACATAGATCCGCAATGGCCAGAGACTACAATCTTCATAGATGCCAACGGCCGCATCGACCTGAACGTCAAGGGGGCAATCGACGTCAAGCGATTCTCGCCCTGCCCCGGTGGTGAAGACCCTGATTTTCTCGGACTGGCCAGGCCCGTTGAATAGCACCGCATCTTTTCGCCTTCACAATCAGCTCACCTGAACCTCAACTCACGCTATCCTCGGCACATGACCCTATTCCCAAGCCTGATCGACCTCCCCCGCCAACTACGGCACTCCGAAGTGCGCGACCTTGCCTGGGTGATCCTCGCGCCGCCCATGCTGGAAGTCGCGCCGTGGCCACAGCGTCATCCGCTGGCCGGCAGTGACTGGGTACAGGACCCGCAGCGACTGGCGGACTTTCTCTGGCAACTCGACCGTGACAGTCGCCCGCTGGAAGACTGGCTGGCGCTGGCAACCACACGCCGGCTGGGCCGCTATTACGAACGGCTCTGGCAGTTCGCGGTGCAGCACGCGCCGGGGGTGGAGATCATTGCCGCCAACCTGCCGATCCGGCTCGGCAGCCAGACGCTGGGCGAACTGGACATGCTGCTGCGTGATCGTGAAGGCGTGCATCACGTCGAACTGGCAATCAAGCTCTACCTAGGGCCGCAGGACGGAGACGGCCGCGACCCGGCCAGCTGGCTGGGGCCTGGCTGCCAGGATCGGCTGGACCGCAAGCTTGCCCACCTGAGCCAGCATCAGTTGCCGATGTCTGCACGTCCGGAAAGCCGCGCCGCCCTGGCAGCGCTGGGTGTCGAGGCCTTCAGCGCGCAGTTGTGGCTGGGCGGTTATCTGCTGTATCCGTGGCCAGGCTCATGCGAATCGCCCGCAGGTGTTCACCCGCAGCATCTCAAGGGCCGCTGGTTGCATCAACGTGACTGGAAACCGTTTGTGGCGCAGAGCAGCCCCGGACGCTGGCAGCCCCTGCCGCGTCATGCCTGGCTGGCACCAGCGCTTTACCACGATGCGTGGAGCGATCAGCAACTGCGCGACTGGCTGGCCGAACTCGACCCGCTGGCTCCGGCGCAATTGCTGGTGCGCCTGAAAGAGAATACCGAGGGCAACTGGGAAGAAGCCGAGCGCTTGTTTCTGGTGTCGGACATGTGGCCGAATCTGGCCGACACCAGCCACCTGCTCAACTCAATCGAAGTGCCAGCGCAGCCAGTGTAATCAGCAACACCGGCACGGTCAGTACGATGCCGACCTTGAAGTAGTAGCCCCAACTGATGGTGATCCCCTTGCGCTCCAGCACATGCAGCCAGAGCAGCGTCGCCAGACTGCCGATCGGGGTAATTTTTGGCCCCAGGTCACTGCCGATCACGTTGGCGTAGATCATCGCTTCCTGAATGGCCCCGCTGGCATGGCTTGCATCAATGGACAGCAGCCCGATGAGCACGGTGGGCATGTTGTTCATGATCGAAGACAGAAACGCCGTCATGACGCCGGTGCCCATCGCTGCGCCCCAGATGCCATAGCCGGCAAACCAGTCCAGCAGACTGGCCAGATAACCGGTGAGTCCGGCGTTGCGCAGACCATAAACCACCAGATACATACCCAGCGAAAACACCACGATGTGCCACGGTGCTTCTTTCATCACCTTGCGCGTCTTGATCGTATGCCCTTTGGCGGCAATGGCGAGCAGCAGCAACGCGCAGACCGACGAAATCGCACTGATCGGGATGCCCAGCGGCTCAAGAGCGAAACAGCCCACCAACAAAATCAGCAGTACGGCCCAACCGGCCAGAAACGTAGCGCGGTCATGGATAGCCGTTTCGGGCTTGTCCAGATGTTCGGGCTCGAACTCGCTGGGAATATCCCGACGGAAATACCACATCAACACGGCCAGAGTGGCGGCGACACTGGCCAGGTTCACCGGCACCATGACGGCTGCGTAACGGTTGAAACCGATCTTGAAGTAATCCGCCGAAACGATGTTCACCAGGTTCGATACCACCAACGGCAGGCTGGCCGTATCGGCAATGAAGCCGGCCGCCATGACGAACGCCAGGGTCGACGCAGCGGAGAAGCGCAACGCCAGCATCATGGCAATGACGATAGGCGTGAGAATCAGCACGGCACCGTCGTTGGCGAACAAGGCTGATACCAGCGCACCGAACAGCACGAACAGGGCGAACAGACGACGTCCCTTACCCTTGCCCCAGCGCGCCACATGCAGCGCGGCCCAGGCAAAGAAACCCGCCTCATCCAGTAACAGCGTGATAATGATCAGCGAAATGAACGTCGCCGTGGCATTCCAGATGATGCCCCACACCACAGCGATGTCGCTGAGGTGCACAACCCCTGTCAGCAACGCCAGAACCGCCCCGAGTACCGCACTCCAGCCTACGCTCAGGCCTTTGGGCTGCCAGATGACCAGCGTAATGGTGAACAGGAAGATCAGCGTTGCTATCAGCATTATTTGGTCCGGGGTAGAAGAATGGCGAGGATGCCAAGCAGCGGCAGGTATGAGCACAACGTGTAGACGAACAGAATGCCGTGGCTGTCAGCCAGATAGCCGAGCAAGGCTGCGCCAATGCCGCCGAAGCCGAACATCAGGCCAAAGAAAAGCCCGGCAATCATGCCCACGTTGCCAGGTACAAGCTCCTGGGCGTAGACCACGATGGCGGAAAAAGCCGACGCCAGTACAAAGCCAATGATCACGCTGAGCACGCTGGTCCAGAACAGGTCTGCATAAGGCAGGGCCAGGGTGAACGGTGCAGCGCCAAGGATCGAAAACCAGATCACGGCCTTGCGGCCAATGCGGTCGCCGATCGGACCGCCGAAAAAGGTCCCTGCCGCCACTGCGCCCAGAAACAGAAACAAGTGCAACTGCGAACTGGCGACTGACAGGTCAAATTTCTCGATCAGGTAGAAGGTGAAATAGCTGGTCAGGCTGGTCATGTAGAAGAACTTGGAAAACACCAGAAATGCCAGCACTGCCAGTGAGGCAATCACGCGTTTTCTGGACAGTCCATGAGTGGCCGCCTGACCTGCCTTGAGTTTGAACAGGTTGAGGTGCGCGCGATACCAGCGGCTTATCGCATACAGCAAACCCAGCGAGAACAATGCGAACAAGCCGATCCAGGCCACGTTGCCCTGGCCGAACGGGATGATGATCGCCGCCGCCAGCAATGGCCCGAACGCGGAGCCGGTGTTGCCGCCCACCTGAAAGGTCGACTGCGCGAGCCCATAACGACCACCGGAAGCCAGTCGCGCGATACGCGAGGCTTCCGGGTGGAATGTCGAAGAACCGATGCCGATCAAGGCGGCAGCCAGCAGAATCAATGGAAAACTGCCCACCATCGACATCATCACAATGCCGACAGCGTACAGATCGACCCTACAGGCAGTACCAGGGGGTTAGGATGGCGGTCAGTGTAATAACCGACCCAGGGCTGCAGCAGCGATGCTGTGATCTGAAACGTCAGGGTAATCAGGCCGATCTGGGTGAAGCTCAAGTTGTAGCTGGCCTTGAGCATCGGGTAGATCGACGGAAGAATGGCCTGAATCAGGTCGTTGATCAGGTGAGCAAGGGCAACGGCACCAATAATGCGCATCACCAGCGGGCTGGCTTGAGGGGGGGTCGAGGCCTTCGCCGTCACGGGCTGAGCGCTGGTCGCCATGGGTATTCATCCGTAAAAAGGTTTTCAGGTTCCCCGGACGGATGATTACAAGATGTGTCACGCGTACCAAGGCGCGCCAATGTGCCATTTTTCAGGGCAACTGTGCCATGTTTTGTTGCGTTTTTGCTGACGGGTCGAGAAGTGCTCCGCGCTGCACGGCGGTTCTGTGATGTCAGGTGGATTGAGGTTCGGCTCAGATTCTCGTTCCCACGCTCAGCGTGGTAATGCCTTATGTCGACGCGGAGCATTGGCACGATAGTCGTAAACATCAGCAAGCTAGTCACGTCCATCGTGCCCACGCTCCACATCGGCACGACAGTCGGCTAAATTTGTGTATAACAAGAAGAGCCAATACGAGGGTGCGCGCCGTGGATAACATCAAGCGTTTCTCAAGCTTTGCCGAGTTCTATCCTTTCTACCTCGCCGAGCACAGCAGCAGTACCAGTCGGCGCCTGCACTTTGTGGGCACCTCATTGGTGATAATCCTGCTGGCGTTCGGTGTGGGCAGCGGTCGCTGGGGGTTGTTGTGGTTGTTACCCGTCGCGGGTTACGGTTTTGCCTGGGCCGGGCATTTCTTCTTCGAGAAAAACCGGCCGGCCACGTTCAGGCATCCGTTCTACAGCCTGCTCGGCGATTTCGTCATGTACCGCGATATGCTGTTGGGCAAGGTGTCGTTCTAGCCGGTTGAATCAGGCAACCGTTTCGCTGACCGGCTCCTGAACCACCGGCTGGCTTGCTTTCAAGTGCGCGTCCGCCAGACGAAACAGTTCGATAGTGCCGTCCAGGTGTTCGATCAGGGCGGTACAGGATTCAACCCAGTCGCCGCAATTGAGGTATTCCACGCCGCCCACCTGGCGGATTTCCGCATGATGGATGTGCCCGCAGACCACGCCATCCAGGCCGCGCTTCACGCATTCGTGGGCGATGGCTTCCTCGAAATCGCTGATGAAATTCACCGCACTCTTGACCTTGTGCTTCAGGTAAGCCGACAGCGACCAGTAACCATAGCCGTACTTGGCGCGCCAATGGTTCAGCCAGCGGTTGAGGGTCAGGGTGAACTCATAGGCCGAATCGCCGAGAAAGGCCAGCCAGCGGTGATAACGGGTGATCACGTCGAACTGATCGCCGTGGATGACCAGAAGACGACGACCTTCGGCCGTCACGTGCTCGGCTTCGTCCACCAGCTGGATGTTGCCCAGAACCAATTTGGAGTAACGACGCAGGAATTCGTCGTGGTTGCCCGTGACATAAATGACTTCGGTGCCGCGCTTGCTCATGGTCAGCAGCCGACGGATCACGTTGGTATGCGCCTGCGGCCAGTACATGCCGCCGCGCAGCTTCCAGCCGTCGATGATATCGCCCACCAGATACACCTTGTCAGCCTGATAGCGCTTGAGAAACGCGGACAAGTGCTCGGCCTGGCAATCGCGCGTGCCCAGGTGAACGTCGGAAATCCACAAGGTGCTCACGCGTTGTTTGCGGCTGGGTGTGGCGAGCTGAGCACTGGTCATGGGATGACCTCCGGCAGGGTTTCCAAGAGAGTGGAGCATGCCGGTTAACCGAATGTGACACGTGCGTGGCGATGTCGTGACAATGGCCTGTATTACTGAGGACTGGCGGGAGTATGACGGTCGTTGTGGCCCAGATCACGGGCCGGGTCGATCTGGTCGCGGAGCCGCTGCTTGAGCACCTTGGCCTCGGGAAAGCCGCCGTCGGCCTTGCGTTCCCAGAGTTGCACGCCATCGCAGGTAATGCGAAACACACCACCGGTGCCCGGCTGCAACGAGACCTTGCCCAGGTCGTCACTGAACGTGCTCAACAGCTCCTGGGCGAGCCAGGCGGCGCGCAATAGCCACTGGCATTGAATGCAATAGGTGATGATGACTTCGGGCTTTTCGGCAGACATGGACGTCCCCTCCAGAAATTCAGACGCCCATGATACGCACCCTGCGCAGGATCAACGAGCATTGGCGAAACGACGCAATGCGCTGAGCGTCACGTCGCGGGCAGGCTCCTGCGTTGCAGTATCGGCAGCCTGAGTCTTCACGCCCAGCAAACCCAGCAAGCGGCTACGAATTGACTGAAACCCGGCCTGCCCGCTGTCACGTTGGCGTGGCAGGTCAACGCGGATGTCATCGGCAAGTTTACCGTCGGCCAGAACGATGACCCGGTCAGCGAGCAGGATCGCCTCATCGACATCGTGCGTTACCAGCAGCACCGCCGGGGTGTGCTTGCGCCACAGGTCGATGATCAACTGGTGCATGCGAATGCGGGTCAAAGCATCGAGGGCGGCGAAAGGCTCGTCGAGCAACAGCAGTTTCGGCTCACGGACCAGGCCGCGCGCCAACGCTACACGTTGCGCCTCACCACCGGATAATGTGGCCGGAAAGGCATTCAGCCGATGGGCCAGACCGACTTCGGTCAATGCTGCTTCAGCCCGAGCCTTGGCATCGTTGATGCGCAGGCCGAGAACCACGTTTTTCCAGGCGCTTTTCCACGGCATCAGCCGCGGTTCCTGAAACACCGCGGCACGTGCCACCGGCACACGCAGCTCGCCACTGTCGATGTCGTCCAGCCCGGCCAGAGTGCGCAGCAAGGTGGTCTTGCCGGAGCCACTGGCACCCAGCAAAGCGACAAACTCGCCCGCGGCAATGTCCAGGTCCAGCCCGTCAATCACCCGTTGTGGGCCAAACTGGCGAACCACGTTACGCAACTGAACCGGGGGCGTGACTGATGAAGTGTTACGCAACTCAAGGGTCGCCATGCTCAATTCCTCACGAAGGTCGGTCGCCAGGCCAGCGCATAGCGCTCCAGCGTGCGAATGATGCCGTCGATCACCAGGCCCAGGACGCTATAGATCAACAGGCAGATAACGATCACATCAGTGCGCATGAAGTCGCGGGCATCGCTGGCCAGAAAGCCGATTCCCGCGGTGGTGTTGATTTGTTCGACAAACACCAGCGCCAGCCAGGAGATACCCAGTGAATAGCGCAGCCCGACAAAAAAAGAAGGCAGCGAACCGGGCAGAATCACGTGCCAGATCAGCTCGCGACGGCTCAGCCCCAAGGTGTTGGCGGCCTTGATCAGTTTCGGGTCGATGTTGCGGATGCCGGAAAACAGGTTCAGGTACACCGGAAAGGTGGTGCCCATCACGATCAGCGCCACTTTGGTGAATTCACCAATGCCGAACCAGAGGATGAACAGCGGCACCAGTGCCAGCGACGGAATGGTGCGCAGCATTTGCATCGGCGAGTCGAGGGCGATTTCGCCGCGCCGGGAAAGCCCGGTTATCAATGCAGCGACCACACCAATACTGACGCCGATGCTCAAGCCCAGCAATGCGCGCTGCAGCGATACCCACAGGTGCACGGCCAGTTCGCCTGAAACAATCATCGACCATAGCGTACCGCCGATCTGCGACGGTGCGGCGATCACTCGGCTGGGCAACAGACCGGTTTGTGAGGCCAGTTCCCAGAGCAGCAACAGCGCCAGCGGGCTGAGCAGACGCAAAACAGAGCCCGGCACTTGCCGACGCTGGCGATGCTGTTCAGAGGCACGACGCTGTTCAGGCTTGTTGACCAGCAGAAAACCGGAGTCGGCGGGGTTGAGCGTTGTGTCAGACATGGGCGCATCCTTTCTGGGCAAATCGGGCATGAAGCACCCGACGCAGTATGAACACCATGCTAAGAGCATAAGAAAGCCGAGTGAAATTCTATTTAGCTCTAAGCTAATAGTTAAAATATTTGATTACCGCCAAAACTTATAATGCATATTTTTTATAATTAACTTAGACCAAAATCGAATTTCACAGCCCTGTCTGCTTGCCTTTATGGTGCTTCTCGACAAGGTCGAACGGACCTCAACCATTGGCAGGAGTTTTCATGAGCATCGAATTCATTGGCTATATCGCCACGCAACCCGGTTCTGAAATCCACCCGCGCAGCGGCGCGACCATCCAGCCCGACTACGTGAAGACAGTGGCCAAGGCTCATGAAGACGCAGGTTTTGATCGTGCGCTGATCGCGTACCACTCCAACAGCCCGGATAGCACACTGGTGGCCGCGCATGCCGCCAGCGTGACCAGCACATTGAAGTTTCTTGTCGCGCATCGTCCCGGTTTCATCTCCCCCACCGTGGCAGCCCGGCAATTTGCGACGCTGGACGTGTTCAATGGCGGGCGCACTGCGGTGCATATCATTAACGGTGGCGACGACAAGGAGCTGCGCGCCGACGGCAGCCACATCGGCAAGGACGAACGCTACGCGCGCAGCGATGAATACCTCAGCGTGGTGCGTCAGGAATGGACCAGCGACAAGCCCTTTGACCATCAGGGCACTTACTACCAGTTCGAGGGCGCGCACTCGCTGGTCAAGTCCCCGCAGCAGCCACACATCCCGCTGTACTTTGGCGGTTCTTCGGCAGCGGCGATTGCGGTGGCCGGCAAGCATGCCGACGTCTATGCCTTGTGGGGCGAGACGTACGAACAGGTACGCGATGTGGTCAAACAGGTGCGCGCCGAAGCCGCCAAACATGGCCGGACCATTCGTTTCAGCCTGTCGTTGCGCCCGATTCTGGCCGACACCGAAGAACAAGCCTGGGCACGCGCCGACAGCATTCTGGAAAAAGCCAAGGCATTGGCAGACCGCAACGGCTTTGTCCGTCGCGAACCACCCAACGAAGGGTCGCGTCGCCTGCTGGCCGCAGCGGCACAAGGTTCACGTCTGGACAAGCGCCTGTGGACGGGCATCGCTGGCCTGCTCGGCGCGCAGGGCAATTCCACGTCGCTGGTCGGCACCCCGGAACAGGTCGCCGAAGCGCTGCTGGACTATTACGACCTGGGGATTACCACCTTCCTGATTCGCGGCTTCGACCCGCTGGAAGATGCTATCGATTATGGCAAGAAGCTGATCCCGCTGACCCGCGCACTGGTGGCTCAGCGTGAACGGCAGGCTCGCGAACAAGTAGCCTGATTCAACGCCATGCGGGCGGGCGAGGCTTCTGACTGAAGACTGCCCGCCCGCAATGACGTTTTCAGGCGGCTGCTGAAACCGGCTTGAGGGAGCGCGCCACCAGCGCGCCAAAAGCCTCGACCGGTGCTTGCAGATTGCCCAGGAAACGTGGGTAGAACAGCCACAGGTCCATCACCGGTTTGAAGTCCTTGAGCGGTAGCACCACCAGTTGCTCGCGGTGAGCGCTGCGCTCCAGCAACGGCCTTGGCACCAGACCCAACCCCATGCCATCGGCTACCAGCCCCAGTTGCAGCTCGGTGCCGAAGGTTTCCAGATTGACCTTCATGCTCAGCCCCTGATCGGTCAGCGTACGCTGCAAACCTGCGCGAAAACCGCAGCCGTCGGGGTTGAGTACCCAGCCCTGCTCGTAGCAATCCGCCAGCTTGCCGGGCTTTTTCGGCACCAGCCCCTTGGCGCAGACCACCACCAGTTCCATCTTGCCGATGGACTGACCGACGATGTTGTCCGGAAATATCTTGCCAGCAGGGAACAGCGCTGCCGCAGCATCCAGCTCACCGTTTTCGATCTTGCCGATCAGGTGACTGCCCCAGCCGGTGCTGACCTGGGCGCGCAAATCCGGGAATTCTCCGCGTAGCTGCTTGAGCGCATCGAGCAGCACCACGTCACCGATGGTTTGCGGCACACCCAGACGCAATAGGCCGCTGGGCGGCGTGTCGCTGGCCACCAGCTCGCGCAACGCATCCATCTCGCGCAGGATTGCCAGGCACTTCTGGTACACCTGGATGCCCATCGGCGTTGGCTTGAGCGGCTTGGTATTACGATCGAACAGCTCGACCCCAAGGGCCTGCTCGAAATTCTGCACCCGGCGAGTAATCGCCGGCTGGGTCAGATCCAGCGATTCAGCGGCATGGCTGATCGACTGACAGCGGATGACTGCAACGAACGCATCGATATCATCAATTTTCATTCGGACCGCACATAAAGAAGAGAAGAAACACAGGCAAAAAGAATAGTCCCGGCAGACGTCCATTCATAGCCCGTCCAACAGACCGACGCTAGATTTCACGCATTGCAGCACGGAAGTAAAAGACGTTTTCGTTATAACCTAATCATTAAAAAATAGCATATTAAATATCCATATTATGCTTATATCAAACCATTCCCTGACCCTGATCTGGAAATGGACATGACTCAGAACCTACACCCGGAACGACTCGGGGCCTTTATCGACGCGCTGGGCGAGCTGATTGGCAGCGAGCCGCACGAAGGCGATCTGTTGCGTCGCGGCGGCAAGCTGCTGGCGCAACTGGTCAGCCACGATGACTGGTTGGCAGAAGAATTTGCCGTACCCGACCCCGACCGTTATCAGCAATTTCTGCTGCATGCCGACCCGCAGCAGCGCTTTTCAGTGGTCAGTTTTGTCTGGGGGCCGGGGCAACGCACGCCGATTCATGACCATCGCGTCTGGGGCCTGATCGGCATGCTGCGCGGTGCCGAGCATTCACAGGGCTATACCCGCAACGCGCAAGGACGCCTGGAAACCAGCGGCCCGGCAATTCGCCTGCAACCCGGCCAAGTCGAAGCGCTGTCACCGAAAAGCAACGATGTGCATCAGGTCAGCAATGCTTTCAACGATCAAGTGTCGATCAGCATCCACGTTTACGGCGCCGATATTGGCACCGTGAAACGTGCGGTCTACGACCTGGACGGCACAGAAAAACTGTTCATCTCCGGCTATTCGAATGCCGCAGCCATCACCCACGCCACTCAGGATCAGCCGACAGGGAGCCCCGCCCGATGACCACCCCCGCCACCCGATCATTCGCCGACGTTCGTCAGGCATTGCTGGACCGCCAGGAACTGGCCTTGGTAGACGTCCGCGAAGAAGCACCCTTTGCCCAGGCCCATCCTCTGTTTGCGGTGAACATCCCGTTGTCGAAGCTGGAGCTGGAGGTGTTCCCGCGCATCCCGCGACGCGACACAGCCATAACCCTGTACGACGATGGCGAGGGCCTGGCGCAGGTTGCGCTGCAACGTTTACAGGCGCTGGGCTACAGCGATGTGAGACTGCTCGAGGGCGGCCTGCAAGGCTGGCGTGAGGCTGGCGGCGAGTTGTTCATTGATGTAAATGTGCCGAGCAAGGCGTTTGGCGAACTGGTGGAACACCATCGCGCTACCCCGTCTCTGGCGGCTGAAGAGGTCAAGGCCCTGCTCGACAACAACGCCGATGTAGTGGTGCTCGATGCCCGGCGCTACGACGAGTACCAGACCATGAGCATCCCCGGCGGCATCAGCGTACCGGGCGCGGAACTGCTGCTGCGGGCACGGGAGCTGGCACCTGATCCGAACATCCGAATCATCGTCAATTGCGCCGGTCGCACGCGCAGCATCATCGGCACTCAGTCACTGGTCAACGCGGGCCTGCCCAATCAGATCAATGCGCTGCGCAATGGCACGATTGGCTGGTTACTGGCCGGTCAGACGCTGGATCATGGTCAAAGCCGGCGTTTTGCAGCAGTCAGTGAGGAAACCCGCGAAACCGCCAGTGCCGATGCGCGTAAGGTGGCTGATCGCGCCAAGGTCAAACGCGCCAGCCGCGCTGACCTGCAACGCTGGCAAGCCGAGACTTCGCGCACCACGTACCTGTTCGATGTGCGCACACCGGAAGAGTTTGCCAAAGGCCATCTGCCCGGTGCGCGCTCCACACCGGGCGGGCAACTGGTGCAGGAAACCGATCACTTCGCCAGCGTACGCGGCGCACGAATAGCCTTGGTGGACGACGACGGCGTGCGCGCCAACATGTCGGCTTCCTGGCTGGCGCAACTGGGCTGGGACGTGTGGGTGCTCGATGATCTGCATGCAGCAGACTTCAGCGAAACGGGTGACTGGGATGCGCCGTTCCCTGCGCCACCGCAAGTGGAAGCGATCAGCGTCGAGACGCTTGTTCAATGGCAGACACAGGTCAAGGTGGCGGTGCTGGATTTCACCGCCAGCGCCAATTACGTCAAACAGCACATTCCCGGTGCCTGGTGGACCTTGCGCGCCGACCTCAAACAGGCGCTGGAAAAAATACCTGCCGCCGACCGCTACGTATTGACCTGTGGCAGCAGCCGTCTGGCGCGCTTTGCCGTGGCCGACGTCGAAGCGCTGACCGACAAGCCGGTGTTTTTGCTCGATGGCGGCACCGCCAGCTGGATCAAGGCTGGCCTGCCGTTGGAGCATGGCGAAAGCCGACTGGCCTCGCCACGCATCGATCGCTATCGCCGCCCGTACGAAGGCACCGATGCGCCGCGCGAAGCCATGCAGGCCTACCTGGACTGGGAGTCTGGCCTGGTGGAGCAATTGGGCCGGGACGGGACGCACGGGTTTTACGTGATTTGAGCGTGAGGAACGATAAGTGTCTGGCCGACCGATCAACTCAATGGAGAAACACCTCAATGCTGCCTTTTTTCAAATCACCTCTACCGCTCAAAAGCCTGCTGCTGGGCGCGTTGCTCAGTGTGCTGGCAGGCCAGCAAGTGGTCGCTGCCGAGCAGGCTCCGCTGTTGGTCGCCAATCAGAAGTCGCTGCTGAAAATACTGTTGCAGGTCTCCGGCGAACTCAAGGACGTGCCTTACGAGATCCAGTTTTCCGAGTTCCCCTCGGCGGCCCCTCTGGGAGAGGCATTGAACGCTGGCGCTGTGGATATCGGTGCGCTGGGTGATGCGCCCTATGTGTTCGCGCTGGGCGCGGGTGCGCCCTTGAAAGTGGTCAGCATTACCCATGCGCAGGGCCGCTTCACCACGGCGGTGCTGGTCTCGAAGGACTCGCCGATCAAGACCGTTGCCGACCTCAAGGGCAAGCGCATCGTCACCGGGCGCGGCTCCATCGGCCACTATCTGGCGATCCGAGCCTTGCATGAAGCCGGGCTGAAAACCAGTGACGTCACCTTCATCAACCTGCTGCCCAGCGAATCGCGTCTGTTGCTGGACAGCGGAGATGCCGATGCCTGGGCGACCTGGGACCCTTACACAACGATTTCCATCGCGCAAAGCGACGCTCGTGTGCTGGTCAGTGGCAGCGAGTTGCTGAGCAATCACCTCTACCTCGCCGCCACCAGCAAGGCCATTGAAGGCAAACGTGCCCAACTGGATGATTTTGTAGCCCGCGTGGAGCGCGCCTTCAACTGGTCCAATGCTCATCTCGAAGAGTACGCGGCCGCTCAGGCGAAAGTCACCGGCCTGCCGCTGGCGGTGCATCTGGCGGTGGCCAAAGCGACGAAAATGCAACGTACGCCGATTGATGATCAGATCGTTCAGGGACTGCAGAACACCGCGGACACCTATTTGGCTGAAGGCATCCTGACTAAAAAAATCGACGTTTCAACCGGCTTCGACAAGAGCTTCAACGCCTCACGCGCGCAGATCGCTCAGGCCGCCACGCAATGACCGCTGCCTAACCGCTGCGAAAAGGACCCCGCATGACACTCTCGACCCTGCGCCCTACCCCGCGCCAGCATTATCCGGCAGCCGAGTCGGCCGAAGACTTCAGCGAACGACTGGCTACGCTGACCGCCACACTGGCTGAAACTGCCGAGCAGTACGACATCAGCGCCCAGTTCCCGCATGCCAACTTTCAGTTACTGCACACCCACGGCCTGCTCGGTCTGACCGTACCGGCTGAACTGGGCGGCGGCGGTGCCGATCTGCCGCGCGCGCAGCAAGTAGTCAGCGCAGTAGCCAAGGGCGAACCGTCGACGGCGCTGATTCTGGTCATGCAATACCTGCAGCATTCAAGGCTGCAAGAGAACCGTAACTGGCCCAGCCATCTACGTGTACAAGTTGCCGAAGAGGCGGTACGCGAAGGTGCGCTGATCAACGCCCTGCGCGTCGAGCCTGACCTGGGCACCCCTGCGCGTGGCGGCCTGCCGGGTACCGTCGCCCGCCGCAGCGCCGACGGCTGGCGCATCAGCGGCAGCAAGATCTACTCAACCGGCAGTCATGGCCTGACCTGGTTCGCCGTATGGGCGCGCAGCGACGACGATGACCCGCTGGTGGGCAGCTGGCTGGTCCACAAGGACACGCCGGGCATCAGGATCATCGAGGACTGGGACCACTTGGGCATGCGCGCCACCAGCAGCCACGAAGTCCGCTTCGACGACGTGCTGGTGCCGCTCGATCATGCCGTCAGCGTCAGCCCGTGGAGCGCCCCGCAATCCGAACTTGATGGGTCGGGCATGCTGTGGATGTCGGTGCTGCTGTCGTCGGTCTACGACGGCATCGCCCACTCCGCCCGCGACTGGCTGGTGCACTGGCTGGAACAGCGCAAGCCGTCCAACCTCGGGGCTACGCTGTCGACCCTGCCGCGCTTTCAGGAAACCGTCGGGCAGATCGACACCTTGCTGTTCGCCAACCAGAGCCTGCTGCAGTCCGCGGCCCAGGGCCACACGCCCGCACAGCATGCTGCACAGATCAAATACCTGGTGACCGGCAACGCTATCCGTGCGGTGGAACTGGCCATCGAGGCCTCAGGGAATCCAGGACTGTCACGCAGCAACCCGCTGCAGCGCCATTACCGCAACGTGCTGTGCGGCCGGGTGCATACGCCGCAGAACGACGCGGTATTGGCGGGTGTGGGCAAGGCGGTTTTTGCGGCACGTAATAAAGAGCAGTAAAACGCACTCAGAGCAGTGACGGCGGCTCGAACGCCGTCACCGGCGGCAGTGCCTGATCCCATTTGACGATGTCCACCGACGCGGTCTGCGCCGCACACCCTTGCGACAGGCTGGAAGCACCGATGTCCTGGGTGATCACATTAGGGTTGCCGTGCTTTTCCAGGCTGCCCGGCTCGCCATGCACCAATGGATCGAACCAGGCACCGGTGGCAATCTGCACCACGCCGGGTCGAATACTGTCCGATACGATTACGCCGGCCAGAAACGCCCCCCGCTCATTGAAGACCTTGGCCACATCACCATCGACCAACCCGCGCATTTGCGCATCCAGCGGGTTCAGGGTCAGCGGCTCGCGTGCCTGAATTTTCGAGGAACGGCTGTAGCTGCCGTGGTCGTACTGACTGTGCAGGCGGGTTTTGGGTTGATTGGACAGCAGGTGCAGCGCGTGGGTAGGCGCAGGTTTATCCAGCCATACCGGATGGCCAGGACAGTCCGCATAAGCGAAGCCTGCGATGCGCTCGGAGAAAATTTCGATACGCCCGGACGGCGTCGGCAGTGGATGCGCGTCAGGGTCATCGCGAAAGGACTTGAGCAGTACGTTATCGGTCTGGGGATAGTCTATTTCCAGTAATCCGTCACGCCAGAACTGTTCGAAATCCGGCAGGGTAATACCAAAGGTTTCAGCGCGCTGCCGAGACTCATCGTAAATAAAATACAGCCAGGCCTGGGCATCACGACCTTCGGTAAACGCCTGCGCCACACCCAGCCGCTCGGCCAGCCCGGCCAGAATCGAATAGTCATCACGAGACTCGCCCACCGGCGCGATGGCCTGCTGCATCGCAATCATGAAACGATCGGACGCCGAGCTGCCGATGTCATTGCGTTCCAGCGCCGTGGTGGCTGGCAGCACGATGTCGGCATAGCGCGCCTGAGCGGTCCAGAACTGCTCGTGAACGATGATGGTTTGCGGCCGCTGCCACGCCTCCAGCAGCCGATTGAGGTCTTGATGGTGGTGAAAGATATTGCCACCCGCCCAGTACACCAGGCGAATATCCGGGTAAGTCTGCTGCTGCCCGTTGTAATCGAAGGGTGTGCCGGGGTTGAGCAACATATCTGTCACCCGCGCAACCGGAATGAAGTCCTTGACCGGATTACTGCCTTGGGAAAAGCGCGGCCCGGAGAACGCCTTGCGGCCGCTGCCGGTGTTGTTCATGCAGCCATAACCCAGGCCAAAGCCGCCACCGGGCAAACCGATCTGCCCCAACAACGCCGCCAGGGTGACGGTCATCCAGAACGGTTGCTCACCGTGTATAGAACGCTGCAATGAATAAGCGACGTTGATCATGGTGCGTTTGCTGGCCATGCGCCGCGCCAGGTCGACAATCTGCTGCGCGGGGATATCGGTCAATGCAGCGGCCCACTGCGGGTCCTTAGGCTGGCCGTCGACGTGACCCAGCAGATAATCGCGAAAACGCGCATAACCCACGGTGTAGCGCTGAACGAAATCTTCGTTGTGCAGCCCTTCGCTGATCAATACCCAGGCAAGCGCCATCATCAACGCCGTATCGCTGCCGGGGCGTACGGCCAGCCATTGGTTATGTGTCGGGCCAGCCAGGTCATCACGCAGCGGGCTGACGTTGACGAACTCCACTCCGGCGTCGGACATGCGTTGCAACGCGTCGGCCAGCAGATGGTCACTGGCACCACCGGGGCTGGTCTGCGCATTCTTGGCGGGCAATCCCCCGAAGGCGACGAACAGCTCGCAGTGCTCGGCGAGGTTTTTCCAGGACGTATGCGCCGCCAGCAGCCAGTCCATGTTGCCGACAATGTGCGGCATCAGCACCCGCCCGGCCCCCAGGCTGTAGCTGTCGGTACTGAATACATAACCGCCGATGCAGTTGAGGAAGCGATGCAGCTGGCTTTGTGCGTGATGAAAACGCCCCGCGCTGCCCCAGCCGTAGCTGCCGCCAAAAATTGCCTGATTGCCATACTCGCGTCTGACGCGCTGCAACTCACTGGCGACCAGATCCAGCGCCACCTCCCAGGAGACCTCGACGAACGGCTCCTGCCCACGCAGATCGGGTCGCCCGCCGGCTTGCTGAAGAAAACTGCGACGTATCGCCGGGCGCATGACGCGTGTGGGCGAGGTAATGGCATCGGCAACCGAATCGCCAATCGGTGAAGGGTCCTTGTCCCACTCCCCAGGCAGCAGGGCTTTCAACTTGCCTTCCTCGACCTGCGGGCGATAAACACCCCAATGCAATGACGTAAAACTCATGGTGAAGGCTCCAGGACAAGGCAGTCGTTCAGCGGGCAACCTGCGTCTGGCTGTCCAGCGCCGCATTGAACGACTCGTCAAACACGCTGGCAGCAGGATAGCGTTTGGTCAGCCCGGCGTGGTTGAAAAAATCGATAGTCTGCTGTGCGCCTGCCACCACTTGCGGGGTGATCGGCACCACCACGACCTGGGCGCGGGAAAACCAGCGGCGCGCTACTTGTGCATCGGCTTTGGTCAGCGCAGCCCAGGCGTTGGCGTAGATTTCATTGTGCTGCGGGTCGCTGACCGACCAGGCGCGCGCGGCTTGCAGGCGCTGCAGGAAATCGCTGATCTGCGCGCGCTTGTCCTTGATGGCCTGATCGTTGGCGACAATAAAGCTTTGCGCAGGGATCAAGCCGTCGGCAGTTGCAATGATTCGTGCGCCCTGACGCTCCTGTTGAGTGACATAGGGCTCCCAGGTCGCAATCGCGTCCACCGAGCCGCCATCCAGCGCGTGGGAGGAATCCAGTGCACTAAGGTAGCGATAGTCCACGGCATCGCGGGCGACACCCGCCTTGTCCAGCGCGGTGAGCATCAATTGCTGGCTGAACGAGCCCTTCCAGATGGCGACTTTCTTGCCGGCCAGATCCGCGACGGTTTTGATCGGCGAATCCTTGCGCACTACGATCGCAACGCCGTCGAGGTTCTGCCGCGATACGCCGATGACCTTGATCGGCGCACCCAGCGCGCCCATGAACAGCGCAGGCGAATCGCCCAGCAAACCGATGTCCAGGCTACCGACGTTCAACGCTTCGGCGACCGGGGAGCCTGCGGTGAACTGCTTCCATTCGAGCTCGTAGGGCAGATCCTTGAGTACACCGGCCGCTTCCATCACGGTCCGGGCGCTGTAACTCTGATCACCGACAATCAGGTCGGCAGCCTGGGTGTTCAGCGTGGCCACAAGGCCCAGCGCCAGGCCCGTCAGCAGGCGTTGGCTCCAGCAGATGATAGTTGTCGGCACAGGCAGGGTCTCCAGAAGCATCGGGCAGATCGAATTGATCGGCAACGACCCTAACACCCGAACAAAAATTAGCTAAATTCATTTTTGTTCTAGCCTAAGATGCAAAAAAATTATCTAACCCTGTTCGACGAAGCGCTCAGCCAGGCGGTTCATTGAGCTCGACACCTGATTCCAGACGCTCGCGCAGGAATTCGATGAATGCCTGCACTGGACGTGAGGCCTGACGGTGCTGGGGATAAACCGCTGACAGCGTCAAGGGCTCGGGCCGCAAGTCATATAGTACCCGCACCAGGCTGCCGTCACGCAGCGCCGCGCCAACAATGAACGTCGGCAGGTAGGTGATGCCCAGCCCGGCCACCGCCGTGTCTCTCAGCAGCTCGCCATTATTGGCGCGCATCCGCCCGCTGATGTTCAATATCAAAGGCTTGCCCTGCACCTGAAAACGCCATTGCGCCTGACGGCTGTGGCCATAGGGCAGGCAATCATGAGCGTGCAGATCTTCGGGTTTTTGCGGCGTACCGCGCTCGGCCAGGTAGGCAGGGCTGGCGCAGTAGACCCGATCAATCGAGGCAATGCGCCGGGCGATCAGGCTGGAGTCTTCCAGCACCCCGATACGCAGCACCAGGTCATAGCCTTCGCTGATCAAGTCCACCGCACGGTCGCTCAGGTCCACCTCCACCGCCACGTCGCGGTAGCGCTGCAAAAACAGCGGCAGCAGACAGCCCAGATGCGCAACGGCAAACGACAGCGGCGCACTCAGGCGCAAGGTGCCGCGTGGCTCGCTGTTCTGCCCGGTAATCCCCTGCTCGACCTGTTCGATCTCGGCCAGCAGGCGCAGGGCAGACTCGTAGTAACTCTGCCCCAGCGGCGTGACATCCAGACGTCGCGTCGAGCGGTTGAGCAAACGTACGCCCAGCCGTTCCTCCAGTTGCATCAGGCGCCGACTGACAAATTGCTTGGACAGGCCCAGCTTGTCGGACGCCGCCGTGAAGCTGCCGGATTCCATGACCTGGCAGAAAATCCGCATGTCTTCAAAAGGGTTCATGTGTCGTGGCCTGAGTGAACGCTGGGTGCTGTTCGACAGAGCGTAACGTGCCACCCGGCACTGTCAACCACAGCGAGACAGTCATTCATGTTCCAGCTACTTATTGCGACAGTCGATAAGCCGTAACCTTTGTCTCACTTGATCGATTGCTGAATGTGCAGCGTCGATAGACGGATGGAGAAAGAATCATGCTGACTCTTCGTAAAGCTTCCGACCGCGGCGCTGCCAACCATGGCTGGTTGAAATCCTTTCATACCTTTTCCTTTGCCGGTTATCGCAACCCTCAGGAGCAGGGCTTTTCCGATCTGCTGGTGATCAACGACGACCGCGTGATTGCGGGCAAAGGTTTCGGCCAGCACCCACACCGTGACATGGAAATCTTTTCCTACGTGCTGGAAGGTGCGCTGGAGCACAAGGATACGCTGGGCACCGGGTCGGTGATTCGCCCTGGCGACGTGCAATTGATGAGTGCCGGCAGCGGCGTGGCGCACAGCGAGTTCAACCATTCGCACACCGAGGGCGTGCATTTTCTGCAGATATGGATCGTGCCGAATGTTGCAGGCTCAACCCCGAACTACCAGCAGGAGCATTTCAGCGCTGAACAGAAACGCGGTCATTTGCAGCTGATCATTTCGCCAGAAGGCGAGAACGGTGCGCTCAAGGTCCGTCAGGACGCTCGTGTGTATGCCGGTCTGTTCAATGGCAATGAAACTGCGACCCTGGAACTGGCTGCCAACCGATATGCCTACGTGCATGTGGCCCGTGGCAGTGTGGTGCTCAATGGTCAGCCGCTTGACGAAGGTGACGGGGTGCGTTTGCGCAACGAACAGGTCATTAGCCTGAGCGAAGGCGTTGACGCAGAAGTGTTGGTCTTTGACATGCGGCCCAATGAACTGCCACAAATGCCCTGATGCATCGGGCCCGTTACCGGGACCGACATGGCGTTTCTTTCACTTGATCGACGCCTGCATCTGAGCCACGCTCCGCCGACAAGGCATAGTATTCACTCCCTGCCGGGCAGCGGGCCGGGTGGGTTAGCGCTATCGAGCATCAGGCGAGGAGAAAACCGTGGCCAGTGATCAACTTGATTGTGTCCTTTTGAAACCCGCCAAACCCTCTCAAGGCAAGCAGGGTATGGATTATCAGGTCGGCATCTCCGCACAAAGTGCAGGTGCCCGACATATCCATATGCAGCTGCTGACAATTGCCCCTGGAGGCAGGGGCAAGGCTCACAAACATCAGGAGCATGAAACCGCCATCTATGCCCTGAGTGAAGCCACCGGCTGCTGGTATGGCGAGTCGCTGGAAAAGCATGCCATCGTGGAAGAAGGCGACTTCTTTTATATCCCGGCGGGAATGCCGCATGTGCCCTATAACCGCAGCAACGAGCGCGAAGCAACGGTTCTGGTCGCGCGTACTGATCCCAACGAGCAGGAGAGCGTGACCCTGATGCCGGAGCTCGACGAGTTACTGGCATCCAGACAGGACTGAGCGTGACATGCGGGAAAGATGATCTTTTATAAAGATGCTCAAAACGCACAAACAAAAACGCCGCTCTGATGAGCGGCGTTTTTGTGAATTTGGAGCGGGAAACGAGACTCGAACTCGCGACCCCGACCTTGGCAAGGTCGTGCTCTACCAACTGAGCTATTCCCGCAATATGGCGTCCCCTAGGGGACTCGAACCCCTGTTACCGCCGTGAAAGGGCGGTGTCCTAGGCCACTAGACGAAGGGGACACTGCCTGAAACACAATGGTGTGTGTTTCAGTTCCAGACATCATCCGAAGATGTGTTCTGGTTTCACTCAACTCTGCCCTGAGGCAAAGCTGCTTAAAATTGGAGCGGGAAACGAGACTCGAACTCGCGACCCCGACCTTGGCAAGGTCGTGCTCTACCAACTGAGCTATTCCCGCAATGGCGTCCCCTAGGGGACTCGAACCCCTGTTACCGCCGTGAAAGGGCGGTGTCCTAGGCCACTAGACGAAGGGGACACACGTACAACATTCACTACTTATTTGCGCTACGCTGTGTGCTTTACGCTGTAAGTGGCGCGCATTCTATGGATGGATTGAGGGGTCGTCAACCCCCATGTGAAAATTTATTGAAATCAATAACTTCGATGCCGTTCGGACGCTGACCGACTGTCGCCAATCGTTCAGCTGCCTAATCTATATAGAAGAGATGCCGACAAACTCCAGGAGGGACATCTATGCGCAGTAGTGCTTAGCCACTACACTCGCACTAAAACTAATTGAACAAATGAGGTTTGCACAGTGACTCCACTCATGATCACGCTGATGGTATTAGCAGGTATCGCTCTGCTCATCGCGATCGGCTACCTGAATCACGTCGCTGAAAACGGCAAACTGGAAAAGGCCCGCACCAAGGTCGAACTCAGTGATCGCTTGCGTCGCTGCAGCGAAATCACCGAAGTATTCCCCGGCCAGTTGATGTCGCCAGCCTTGAAGCTGCTGCTTACGCGTCTGGAACTGAACGTCGTGCAGCGCATGCTCAGCCTGGACAAGGGTAACGCTCAACTCAAGCACCGCATCGGCGAGCTGGAAGAGCAGATCGGCAAAGGCGAACGCATCGACATCCCCAACCCGGTCACGCCGATTCAGACCGAAGCCAAGTCCAAGGACGTGCGTTTCCTTCTGGAAGCCCTGCATGGTCAGGTGACCCGAGCTGCACATGACGGCTTTCTGCAAACCAGCGAAGCCAAACACTGGATCCGCGAAATCCGCACGATTCTGGTCACGCTGCACATCGAGTTCTTCAACAACCTCGGTCAGATGGCCCTCAGCCAGGACCAGCCGGGCCAGGCTCGTCTGGCGTTCGAACGCGGCGTGCAGTATCTGCGCAACCAGCCGGACCCGGTGACGTACCAACAGCAGTTGCTGGCGATGGAAAAACAACTGGCCCGCGCCAACTCAATGGTACTGACCAATACCGCGCCATCCGAAGACGACGACAACGCGCTGACCGAAGGCCTGAAGGCAGACGAAACCGAATCCGAATGGAAGAAGAAAGTCATCTACGATTGATGACTGCCCCGCCGCTGCCGGACCTGTGCTCCGGACAGCGGCAGGTCGAGCGACTCAACAGTCGGTCGATGCCAGAAAGATAGCCGCCAGACGTTCGATCCCCGCCTGATCCACCTCGTTGAAACGCCCCACACTCGGACTGTCCAGGTCCAGCACGCCGATCAGACGCCCGTCCTTGATCAAGGGCACCACCAGCTCGCTGTTCGATGCGCTGTCGCAGGCGATGTGTCCGGGAAACTCGTGAACGTCCTGAACACGCTGGGTTTGCCGACTCTGCGCCGCCGCCCCGCAAACGCCGCGACCAAATGGAATGCGCACGCACGCAATCTGCCCCTGAAACGGACCCAGCACCAGCTCTTCGTTGCGATTGAGGTAAAAACCCGCCCAGTTCAGATCGTCGATCTGCGTATAGAGGAATGCCGAGAACTGCGCCGCATTGGCGATGGAGTCGCGCTCGTCGGCCAGCAATGCCTCAAGCTGGGCGGCCAGCAGACCGTAGCCATTGAGGCCGGCACCGGTGTTTTGCAAATCGATCATGTGTGTTGCTCCAACAATTCAAGTCCTACCCAGTAACGTGCAAATTGATATGCGCAGCGGCCATTGCGATTGCCACGCGCGGTCGCCCAGCGAATCGCAGCCTTTTCCAGGCTTTCGTCGCGCTGCCATTGCAAGCCGGCTTTGTCTGCCAGTTGCGTGATCCAGTGCTCGACCACGTTCAGGTAATGCTCCTGAGTGAATGGATAGAACGACAGCCACAGGCCGAAGCGGTCAGACAATGCGATCTTGTCTTCCACGGCCTCGCTGGGGTGCAACTCGCCGTCGACGTGCTTCCAGTCAACATTGTCGCTTTCCTTTTCGGGCACCAGATGGCGGCGATTGGAGGTGGCATACAGCAATACGTTATCCGGTGCCTGCTCCAGCGAGCCGTCAAGCACGCTTTTCAGTACGCGATAATCACCCTCGCCCGACTCGAACGACAGGTCATCGCAGAACAGTACAAAGCGCTGCGGCAGTTTGTGCAGTTGTTCGACCACACGCGGCAAGTCGCCCAGATGATCACGCTCGATCTCGATCAGGCGCAGACCGGCCGAGGCGTGCTCGGCCAGCAGAGCGCGGATCAGGGACGACTTGCCGGTACCGCGCGAGCCCCAGAGCAAGGCATGGTTGGCAGGCAGGCCATCGATAAACTGACGTGTATTGCGCCCCAACTGATCGCGCTGCAGGTCGACGCCGATCAGATCGGTCAGGCGCGTATCCAGGCTCACCTGCAACGGCATCAGGTAGCCGCTACGACCCTCTTGAACCCAGCGCGCCGCAAGCGTCTGTGACCAGTCGACCGGCTCGCGCACGGCTGGCAACAGCGGTTCCAGCCGGGCCAGCACGGCATCGGCGCGTTGCAGAAAAGCATCCAACCGAGAATCCACGGGATCTCCTTATATTTAACTGATTGGTCAGCAGTGCCTATCAGCTATGCTTGGCCAACCAGAAGTGGCAGTAAGTACTCATGGATATATCGCTCAAAAACAGGCTTTCGTTCAAGCAGGCGCGCCTGGCTGTATTGATCGGCTTCGCGCTGGGGACCTTGCTGAGCCTGTTCCAGATTGCAATCGATTATGCCAGCGAAGACGCGTCCATCAATCGTGAAATCAAATCACTGCTGGAAATCATCCAGAACCCGGCATCGCGCATTGCCTACAACATCGACTCGGAGCTGGCTCAGGAGCTGACACTCGGGCTGCTGCGCTCGCCTGCCGTGGTCAGCGCCAGACTGACCGATAACAATGACGCCGTGCTTGCAAGCGTTGAACGCCCCATGGCGACAGGGCGCTATCGAGTGTTCAGCGATTGGCTGTTCGGTGAAAGCCGTCAGTTTCAGGAAAAACTGCACCTCAACCATTTGCCCGATGAAACCATCGGCACACTGTACCTGACCGTGGACACCTTCGCTTTCGGCAGCCACTTTCTGCAGCGCGCCGAAATCACTCTGCTCAACGGCTTCGTGCGCAGCCTGGCGCTGGCCGGCATTCTGACCATTCTGTTCTACGCCACCCTGACCAAGCCGCTGGTAAGGGTGATCCGCGAACTGAGCAGTCGCGACCCGCGCAACCCCGACCAAGGGAAAATAACCTGCCCGCCTCACCATGAGCAGGATGAAATCGGCGTATTGGTCGCGACCTTCAATCGTCAATTCGAAACCATGGGCAGCGAGTTCTCCAGACGACGCGCGGCCGAAGATCGGCTGACCGAACATCTCAACGAGCTGGAAAACATTGTTTCGGCACGCACCAATGAGCTCAAGGCCAGCAACATACGCCTGCGCGAATCCAACGAGGAACTACAGATAGCGCGCAGTACGGCGCTGGATATGGCCCATGCGCGCTCGGCGTTTCTGGCGCACATGAGCCACGAAATCCGCACCCCGCTCAACGGCCTGCTGGGTATGCTGGCGCTGTCACTGGACAGCCCGCTCAGCGCCGAGCAGCGCCAGCAACTGATGATCGCCCACGACTCCGGCAAGGTGCTGGTCGAACTGCTCAACGATATTCTCGACATGTCCAAGTTCGACGCAGGTCATCTGGAGATCGAGCGCATTCCCTTCGACCTTGGGGTGTTGATCGAGGACACCGCCAACCTGCTGTCACAGAATGCGGCCCCCAGCGTGGAGCTGACCTGCCTGATTGCGCCGGACTTTCCGGCCATGGTTACCGGCGACCCTACCCGGGTGCGGCAGATCGTCAGCAACCTGCTGTCCAACGCACTCAAGTTCACCCGTTTTGGGCGCGTGGATGTGCGTCTGACTCACCATAAAGATGTCAGCGGAGAAAACCGGGTACGTATCGAAGTCCGTGACACCGGCATCGGGATTGCGCAGGACGCCCAAGCGAAAATATTCCAGCCGTTCACTCAGGCAGAAACCGCCATCACTCGGCAGTATGGCGGCACCGGGCTGGGTCTGGCGCTGACCAACAATCTCTGCGAGGCCATGAATGGCACGCTGAGTATCCAGTCACAGTCCGGTTTCGGCAGTCAGTTCTGCGCCGAGCTGCCGCTGCCGGTGCATGTGTCCGCAGTCACTCAGACCGCGCTCAGGGGCCGGGTCACTGTGGTCAGCTCGGCTGGCAGCGGCCTGGTGGAGCTGCTTGGCAACCTGCTGCCAACCTGGGGGGTCGATCTCAAGCGACGCAGCATTGATGATCGCCCGGAAGACGTGGACCTCGACAGCAGCCCGGACCTGGTCATTACCGACTGCCCCGAATGCCTGTTTGCGATTCGCCCCACTACACCCGTGCCGATCCTGCTGGTCACCGCCTATGGCAATTTCATGCCCGGCGAACAGGTTACAGCCCTTGCCCCGCTGCAACAGCAGGCTCGACCACTGGCGCGCAACGCGCTTTACCACACGCTGCGGCGTGTACTGGGTCAGGAAGAGACAGGCGTCAGGGACACAAAAGCGCCAGAGCAAACGGCTCAGCGCATGGCCAGAGTACTGTTGGTGGAAGACAACCCGGTCAATCAGCTGGTGGCCAAGGGCATACTTGGCAAGCTGGGGTGCGAAGTGATCATCAGCAGTCACGGCGGCGAGGCCTTGGAACAATTGGAGCAAGGCCACTTTGATCTGGTGTTGATGGACTGCAACATGCCCGTCATGGACGGCTATGAAGCCAGCCGCCAGATCCGCAGCAGCGGCCGCTGGCCAAACCTGCCGATCGTGGCACTTACCGCCAACGCCATGCCCGATGAACGTGAGCGCTGCAAGGCGGCAGGCATGAACGACTACCTGGCCAAGCCATTCCGGCGCGCCGAACTGGCGGGCATTCTGGACCAGTGGATTCCCATCGCTGATATCCGCTGAAACGGCTTAGCGCAGCAGCGCTTCGATTTCCCCGGTCAGTTCCTCGGGCTTGGTCAACGGGGCGAAACGCTTGACCAGCGCGCCATTCCTGCCAATCAGGAACTTGGTGAAATTCCACTTGATTCGCTCGGTCCCCAGCAACCCCGGTGCCTGCTGCTTGAGCTGAACGAACAAGGGATGGGCCTGAGCGCCGTTCACGTCGATCTTCTTGAACAGCGGGAAGCTGACCCCATAGTTCAGTTCGCAAAACCCGGAAATCGCGCCCTCGTCACCCGGCTCCTGCTTGCCGAACTGATTGCAAGGGAAGCCCAGCACTACCAGCCCTTTATCCTTGTAGTCCAGCCAGAGTTTTTCCAGGCCTTTATATTGCGGGGTAAAGCCGCATTTGCTGGCTGTATTGACCACCAGCACCGCCTTGCCAGCGTAGTCGGCGAGGGTTTTCTGTTCTCCCTTGATCGTAGTGACCGGGATACTCAGCAGGTTTTCGCTCATCAAAAGAGGCCTCAAGACCAGGCGGTGGCTGGATCGGAATGTGAGCACTGACGTTAGCCTGCAACGGCGTGCGGCGCACGCCAATTTTCGGTATTGATACAGGTCGATAAGCCCGGAGCCGCTGCGTGCAGCGGCACAGCAATCGCCCGGCTACTGGCGCGGGACCAGGTCCAGGCACACCGAGTTGATGCAGTAACGCAACCCGGTCGGTGGCGGACCATCGGGAAACACATGACCCAAGTGAGCGTCGCATTTGGCACAGACCACTTCGGTACGAATCATGCCGTGGCTGACATCGCGCACTTCGACCACCGCGCTGCCTTCCAGCGGCGCGTAAAAGCTGGGCCAGCCGCAGCCCGAATCGAACTTGGTGGTGGAATCGAACAGCGGCTCATTGCAGCAGATGCAGTGGTAGACGCCTTCTGTCTTTGTCTCGTTGTACTTACCGGAAAACGGCCGCTCGGTGCCTTTCAGGCGGCAAACCTGATACTGCGCCGGGTCGAGCATCTCTTTCCACTCTTCAAGCGTTTTCTGCAACTTGTCCACAGGTACACCTCCGAATTCGAAAAACCCCGATCTGTACCTTTTCCACAGATCAGGTGGCACGTATGATTGCGCCAGGTCAGACGTCAGTCTGGCACCCGCGTTTGTCGCATACAAACCCATTTTCATGGCGAACGTGCTGCGACCTTCATTGCAAGCCGGCAACAGCTCGTCCATTTTCGGGATCATCACCATGCAGTTCAACAAATCGAACAAGCTCGCAAACGTCTGCTACGACATTCGCGGGCCGGTGCTCAAGCACGCCAAACGCCTGGAAGAGGAAGGCCATCGCATCCTCAAGCTGAACATCGGCAACCCGGCACCGTTTGGCTTCGAGGCGCCGGACGAAATCCTGCAGGACGTGATCCGCAACTTGCCGACTGCGCAGGGCTACAGCGACTCCAAGGGCCTGTTCAGCGCCCGCAAGGCGGTGATGCAGTATTACCAGCAGAAGCAGGTCGAAGGCGTCGGCATCGAAGACATCTACTTGGGCAACGGCGTGTCCGAGCTGATCGTGATGTCGATGCAGGCGCTGCTCAACAATGGCGACGAAGTGCTGGTTCCGGCCCCCGACTATCCGCTGTGGACCGCTGCTGTCGCCTTGTCCGGTGGCAGCCCGGTGCATTATCTGTGCGACGAGCAGGCCAACTGGTGGCCAGACCTTGAAGACATCAAGGCCAAAATCACGCCTAACACCAAGGCCATGGTGATCATCAACCCCAATAACCCGACCGGCGCAGTGTATTCCCGCGAGGTATTGCTGGGCATGCTGGAGCTGGCTCGCCAGCATAATCTGGTGGTGTTCTCCGACGAAATCTACGACAAGATTCTCTATGACGACGCAATGCACATCTGCACCGCCTCGCTGGCACCGGACCTGCTGTGCCTGACCTTCAACGGTCTGTCCAAGTCGTATCGGGTTGCGGGCTTCCGTTCCGGCTGGATCGCCATTTCCGGGCCGAAACACAACGCGCAGAGCTACATCGAAGGCATCGACATTCTGGCCAACATGCGCCTGTGTGCCAACGTACCGAGCCAGCACGCCATTCAGACTGCACTGGGCGGCTATCAGAGTATCAACGACTTGATTCTTCCTCCTGGCCGCCTGCTGGAACAGCGCAACCGCACCTGGGAACTGCTCAACGATATTCCCGGCGTCAGCTGCGTCAAGCCGATGGGCGCGCTGTATGCATTCCCGCGCATCGACCCGAAGGTGTGCCCGATCTTCAACGACGAAAAATTCGTCCTCGACCTGCTGCTTTCTGAAAAACTGCTGGTAGTTCAGGGCACCGCGTTCAACTGGCCATACCCTGATCACTTCCGCGTCGTGACACTGCCACGTGTCGACGAACTGGAGCAGGCCATTGGCCGCATCGGTAACTTCCTGAAGGGTTATCGTCAGTAAACAGACATCGTCCACTCTCGCGCCGCATCCCTGCCCCGACCTGTTCGGGGCAGTTTATTTGTGCCCTGCCAAAACAGCATCACCGCCCTGCCCTCACCCCCTCAGGCATCGACCACTCTGGCTCAGGCGCCGTTCAGCTTTGCGGGATTACCATCGATTGCGTGAAGAGGACACAGTTTGAAATAGTCCCTCTGTTGAATAGCAGCGGGCATCACCTTATATACCCGGCATCGAGTTACATATTTACCTGAGGAGAACGTTTCAACCATGATGCGCATTTTGCTGTTTTTGGCCACTAACCTTGCGGTCGTGCTGATTGCCAGCATCACCCTGAGCCTTTTTGGCTTCAATGGGTTCATGGCGGCCAACGGGGTTGATCTGAACCTCAATCAGCTGCTGGTTTTCTGCGCTGTGTTCGGTTTCGCGGGCTCGTTGTTCTCGCTGTTCATCTCCAAGTGGATGGCGAAAATGAGTACCGGTACTCAGATCATCAGTCAGCCTCGCACCCGCCATGAGCAATGGTTGCTGCAGACCGTTGAACAACTGTCCCGCGATGCGGGTATCAAGATGCCGGAAGTCGGTATTTTCCCGGCGTATGAAGCCAACGCATTCGCCACGGGCTGGAACAAGAACGACGCACTGGTTGCGGTAAGCCACGGCCTGCTCGAGCGGTTCTCGCCGGATGAGGTAAAAGCTGTACTGGCGCACGAAATCGGCCACGTTGCCAACGGCGACATGGTCACACTGGCGCTGGTGCAGGGTGTGGTGAACACGTTCGTGATGTTCTTTGCCCGCATCATCGGTAACTTCGTCGACAAGGTGATCTTCAAGAGCGAGAACGGTCAGGGTATTGCCTACTACATCACGACGATTTTCGCCGAGCTGGTATTGGGCTTTCTGGCCAGCGCCATCGTCATGTGGTTCTCGCGCAAACGAGAATTCCGCGCTGACGACGCAGGGGCTCGACTGGCCGGTACGGACGCGATGATCGGTGCGCTACAACGCCTGCGTTCCGAACAGGGCGTACCGGTGAACATGCCTGACAGCCTGACGGCGTTCGGCATCAACGCCGGCCTGAAGAAAGGCCTGGCAGGGCTGTTCATGAGTCACCCGCCGCTGGAGCAACGTATCGAGGCGCTGCGCCGCCGCGGGTGATTCAGGGTTTCGAGATGACTATCGTGCCGGCGCTCTGCGTCGGCACGCCGTTATGGACGCTTTGCGTCCGGTCCTGAGTGCATGGCACGGCAGGAAAGGCGGCACGGTCGTAAAAGGCTGCGTAATGACCAATATCGTGCTGTCGCAGGTCCCGATTGACCTGCGCCTGATGAAAGCCAATCTACCCTGCCTTCCAACGCTGCAGCCAAGACTCTGCCTGCATGAAACCTCCTGAAAATTAGATCAAAAAGCGCCAGAACTTATATTAGATTTAGATCATCAGAATGACCGACTATGGGGCATTCCCATATTCTGGAGCTGTAAATGTTCCCAAGCCTGTTTATTTCCCATGGCTCTCCCATGCTCGCGCTGGAGCCCGGCGAGAGTGGCCCCGCCCTGACGCGATTGGCCGCCAGCCTGCCCAGGCCTAGCGCCATCGTAGTGGTGTCTGCGCACTGGGAAAGCCACGAACTTACTGTTAACGCCAACCCTGAGCCCGAGACCTGGCATGATTTCGGTGGCTTTGCGGCTGAACTGTTTGCGGTGCAGTACCCGGCGCCAGGTCTGCCTGAGCTGAGCCGCACGATAGTCGAGTTGCTGGCCGCCAGCGGTCTGCCCGCACGCATCGACAGCAGACGACCGTTCGACCATGGTGTCTGGGTGCCTTTGTCGTTGATGTACCCGAACGCCGATATTCCGGTGGTGCAGGTCTCACTGCCCAGCCGCCAGGGCCCCGAGCTACAGACACGGGTGGGCCGCGCGCTGGCCAGCCTGCGCGCACAGGGTGTATTGATTATCGGCTCCGGTAGCATCACGCATAACCTGCGCGATCTGGACTGGAACGCCGGCCCCGGAAGCACAGAGCCATGGGCTGCGACGTTTCGTGACTGGATGATCGACAAGCTGCAAAACGACGATGAAGCCGCACTGCACCACTACCGCAGTCTCGCCCCCCACGCGATGCGAGCGCACCCGAGTGACGAGCATTTGCTGCCGCTGTATTTCGCACGCGGTGCAGGCGGTGTCTTCGGCATTGCCTATCAGGGCTTCACCATGGGCGCGCTAGGGATGGATATCTACCGCTTCGATTGATCCCGAAAAGATCCGACCGCCCGAATTCGAGACAAAAAAATCCCCGAACCAGTCGGGGATTTTTTATTGACCTATCAGCTCAGAAGCCGATCAGTCTTCGCGATAGCGACGCAGCTTGAGCTGCTTGCCAGCAACACGGGTGTCCTTGAGCTTGGTCAGCAGACGCTCAAGACCATCTTCCGGCAGCTCGACCAGGCTGAAGCTGTCACGCACCTGGATGCGGCCGATAGCTTCGCGGGCCAGGCCGCCTTCGTTGAGGATGGCACCCAGCAGGTTCTTGGCAGCGATACCATCACGCGCACCCAGCGCGGTACGGCAACGAGCACGGCCTTCGGCCAGCGGGACCGGCGCACGACGCTCACGCTCAGGACGATCACCGCGATCGCTGCTGCCGCTACGTTCTGGACGATCACCGCGTGGAGCGTTGTTCGGAACCAGCGGGCGCTCGCGCTCGATAGCTGCCAGGGTCAGAGCCTGACCGTTGGTAGCCTTGCGCAGCAGTGCAGCAGCAAGGGCACGCGGGCTGCAACCGATGTCGGCAGTCAGACGATCCAGCAGATCGCCGTGAGTCGATTCGGCATCGGCAACCAGTGGCGACAGGCTGTTGGTCAGTTTCTTGATGCGGGCATCCAGAACGGCCTGGGCATCCGGCAGGCGGACTTCAGCAACCTTCTGACCGGTTACACGCTCGATCACCTGCAGCATACGGCGCTCGCGAGGAGTTACCAGCAGCAGTGCACGACCTTCGCGACCGGCACGACCGGTACGGCCGATACGGTGAACGTAGGACTCTGGATCGTAAGGCATGTCCACGTTGAATACGTGGGTAATACGCGGAACGTCAAGACCACGGGCAGCAACATCGGTCGCTACAACGATGTCCAGACGGCCATCCTTGAGGGAATCGATAACGCGCTCGCGCTGGTTCTGAGCGATGTCACCGTTCAGTGCAGCAGCCTTGTAGCCTTTGGCTTCAAGGGCGCTTGCCAGGTCCAGGGTCGCCTGCTTGGTGCGGACGAACATGATCAGGGCGTCGAAGTCTTCGACTTCCAGCAGGCTCAGTACAGCGGAGGTCTTCTGGTCAGCGTGAACCAGCAGGTGAGCCTGCTCGATCGCGGTAACGGTCTGGGTCTTGGTCTGGATCTTGACGTGCTTCGGATCGCGCAGATGGCGCTCGGCGATGGCACGGATCGACTGTGGCAGCGTTGCCGAGAACAGCACGGTCTGGCGGGTTTCAGGCATGGCCTTGAAGATGACTTCGAGGTCGTCCATGAAGCCCAGCTTGAGCATTTCGTCCGCTTCATCGAGAACCAGATGGTTCACGGTTGCCAGGACTTTCTCGTCACGACGCAGGTGGTCGCAGAGACGGCCCGGGGTGGCGACAACGATTTGTGCGCCGTTGCGGATGGCCTTGAGCTGCGGGCCCATTGGCGCGCCGCCGTAGACCGCTACAACGGTCACGCCCGGCATTTGTTTGGCGTAGGTCTCGAACGCGGTGGCAACCTGAAGTGCCAGTTCGCGGGTCGGGGCCAGGATCAGTGCTTGCGGCTCGCGCTTGCTCGGGTCGATACGATGCAGGATAGGCAGTGCGAACGCGGCGGTTTTACCCGTACCGGTTTGCGCCTGACCAATCATGTCGTGACCGGCGAGAATAATCGGGATCGATTGCTGCTGAATGGCCGAAGGCTCTTCGTAGCCAGTGGCGACGACTGCTGCAACGATATTTGGATGAAGTTCGAGAGCGGCGAAGCCGCCGATTTCCTGGGTCATGGGTCTGCCTCTAGTGCATCCGCAAAGACCCATGCTTCAAAGCTGCGCGTGCCGTGTACGACCTTGAGGTCACCCTGGCTGCTTTGTCGGCGGGGATTTGCGAAAACGTTTGATGAATGGATCGTCCAGGCTAGTCCGTTGTGCGAACAAGCAAACGAAGCTGGCTTCAGGGTACTGCAATACCTTGACGAGGGCCCTGTTAAGGCCGGCGCGCACTATACCGGAAATATGCACCTTAGTGAGTCTTTTTTTGCGAAACATTGCGCCATCCTTGAGCAACCCAAGGCCCTTGGTCCGGGCAGAGGGCTGGCCGACAAGGGCGCGGGCCCGAGATTGCGGGCGTTGCCGCTTAAACGTTTAATCTGCTCTTGCGGATGGCCGGTATCCCGACCTGCGGGTGTGGCGAATTGTCTCACCCCTGATTTCAGACCAGCCAGCACATGCCTCGCCCGCTCAAGTCGCGGAACGGACCGCCCTGATCAACGACTCCAGCGAGTACCCAAGATGCGGCGCAAGTGCCTCGGCACGCGAACTCAGTGCCTCGATATCCAGCGTCTGATCGAGGTCGGCAGGCACGATCAGAATGACGTTGCCCTCTTTTACCGGCAGCTCCCAGTAATGACGGTGGTACAAACCCCGCAGCAAAGCCGCGCCCAGCGGTTTACCGTCGTCGGTGGCCCACTGGTTGATGATCAGCCAGCCACCGGAATTGAGGCGTTGCTGGCAGCCCTGCAAAAAATTCCAGGCCAAATGCCCGACGCCCGGCCCGACATCGGTGTACAGGTCGACAAAGATCAGGTCGGCAGGCTCTGCGCTGTCCAGCAAATCCAGCGCATCGCCGATGCGGATATACAGACGCGGGTCGTCATCGAGCCCCATGAACTCCATGGCCAGGCGCGGCACATCAGGGCGCAGCTCGATGACTTCCACGTCTTCAAGCGGCAGGAACTTCATGCAGGCTTGGGTCAGCGTACCCGCACCCAGCCCTAGAAACAGCGCGCTGTCCGGCGCATCGTGACACAGTGCGCCGATCAGCATCGCGCGGGTGTAGTCGTATTCCAGCCAGCTCGGGTCAGCCGTAAACGTGCAGCTCTGCTCGATGGCCTCGCCAAACTCCAGAAAGCGATAATCCTCTACTTCCAGCACGCGGATCATGCCGAAGTCGTCGTGGACCTCGGCCAGAATTCGTTCTACGCGCTCACGCTCTTCCGTCATTACCGTTCCTGGTCATCGCTGCGCCGAGCGCAAAACGCGAATTGTCCGGCAAGCGCGCGGCTTTGTCACACATTGCCGGGCGTGATGCCGTCCCGGTGGTCTGCCCTACGCTGGCAGAGCAACAGCGAACTGCTAACATGCGGACCCGATTGCACAACCCTAGAGCCAATAATGAGCCAACCCTGGAGCCCCGACAGCTGGCGGGCACTGCCGATTCAGCAGCAACCTCACTACCCTGATGCCGCGCATCTGTTGAAGGTCGAACAGACCCTGGCCAGCTATCCGCCGCTGGTGTTTGCCGGCGAAGCCCGAGAGTTGCGCCGCCAGTTTGCCGAAGTAACCCAGGGTCGCGCGTTCCTGCTGCAGGGCGGCGACTGCGCGGAAAGCTTTATGGAGTTTTCCGCAGCCAAGATTCGCGACACGTTCAAGGTGCTGCTGCAGATGGCCATCGTCATGACCTTCGCCGCCGGTTGCCCGGTGGTGAAGGTCGGACGCATGGCCGGACAATTTGCCAAGCCTCGCTCGGCAAACGACGAAATCATCGACGGCGTAACGCTCCCGGCGTATCGCGGTGACATCGTCAACGGTATCGGTTTCGATGAAAAAAGCCGTGTGCCGGACCCGGAGCGCCTGCTGCAAGCCTATAACCAGTCCACCGCCACCCTGAACCTGCTGCGCGCCTTCGCACAGGGCGGGTTTGCCGACCTGCATCAGGTACACAAGTGGAATCTGGACTTCATTGCCAACTCGGCGCTGGCCGAAAAATACAGCCAGCTGGCCGGACGCATCGATGAAACGCTCGCGTTCATGCGCGCCTGCGGCATGGACAGCTCGCCGCAACTGCGTGAAACCAGCTTTTTCACCGCCCACGAGGCATTGCTGCTCAATTACGAAGAAGCCTTCGTGCGGCGCGACAGCCTGACCAATGATTACTACGATTGCTCGGCACACATGCTGTGGATCGGCGACCGTACCCGGCAACTGGATGGCGCGCATGTCGAATTCCTGCGTGGGGTGAACAACCCGATCGGCGTCAAGGTCGGCCCGAGCATGAACACTGACGACCTGATTCGCCTGATCGACATCCTTAACCCGGACAACGATCCGGGCCGTCTCAACCTGATCGCGCGGATGGGTGCCAACAAGGTCGGCGATCACCTGCCACAGCTGATTCGTGCGGTTGAGCGCGAAGGCCGCAAAGTGCTGTGGAGCTCCGATCCGATGCACGGCAACACCATCAAGGCCAGCAGCGGCTACAAAACCCGCGACTTTGCGCAGATCCTCGGCGAAGTGAAGCAGTTCTTTCAGGTGCATCAGGCTGAAGGCACTTATGCCGGCGGCATCCATATCGAAATGACCGGGCAAAACGTCACCGAATGCATCGGCGGCGCCCGCCCCATCACCGAAGATGGCCTTTCGGATCGCTACCACACCCACTGCGATCCGCGCATGAATGCCGATCAGTCACTGGAGCTGGCGTTCCTGATTGCCGAAACCCTGAAGCAGGTCAGGCGCTAAGCAGAGCAAACCGCCCGCTCAGCGCTTGAGCGGGTCATCCCAAAACGGACGCTCGGCTTCCTGCTGAATGTCGGCCCTGCTCAGCCCCAGGTCCTTCAGCGTGTCATCACTCATCTGCGCCAGATAGCGGCGCTGACGGTGCAGCTCCAGCCAGCGCTGCAAGTGGTGCTTCAACCACACCAACGCCTTGCCAGGCTGAGCATGCCCGGCAGGCCTTGCGATCAATACACACTCTTTTTGACCATTCATCATCTTGCCCTCCGTGTGAGATGACTAAAGTCTCGCGCCTGACCCAAGATCAACCCAACGAATGTTTCTTATGCAATACATCTTTGAAATTGATGTATTGATCGATCCAAATGTGCTGCCGCTCACACCGGCAGTCGATAATTATTTAAGTGCCCACTTGCCCCGACAGACATATAACCAATATATAAAAACCCAAGCCAGACATGCAGCAACCTTACAGCAAGCCAAACGCTTTCGTTATTACAGAATAGACTAGCGTTTCAATTGACAGGCCCCGTGAACGTTCTAGAATTCTGAAAACAGCTTCTTGGGTAACTACTATAAAAACCATTATACCAATGCCCATTATAAACACCCGCTAACCGCTGAGGGTGCTAAGAGACGCCCCCTAAACGAGAAGACGTGCATCGGTAATATGTAGCGTTCTGGAGAAACACATGGGCATGGAAGCCAATCGCATTTTATTCAACGCCGAACCGTTTGGATTCGGTCCCTCTGCGGCAATTGCCGCCATTGCACCTTACTTTATAGGCAGCGGCTGCCATGCCTACGCGGGTGAAGGGCACTCACTGGATCTGCAAAAGCACCTTCCCTATCGAAAAATCCATGACATGACCGGAAGTAGCCCGAGAGACTGGGATAAATTAATCTCTGATGTCGATATCGTTGTAACAGCCATGGATCTCGACATAGCAATTCGATCACTGTCCTTAGGGAAGGTCTGAAGTAGCCGGATGTTTTCCGGCTACCGAGTCCTCAGCACTTTTCAAAAAACGATGCATGTCGAAATTTGCTCAATTATCTTCGCTTTTCAGCTCTTTCGGCCGCTGCAAAGCCTTTTGCGGTAACCATTTCCTGCATTACACGCGCACCTCTCCTGCGCTCGCCAACAAATGTCGGCGGGCCATCCACAGGTTTGACAGGGCGAACAACGTCACCATCTGCGCGGTGTTCTTGGCCAAGCCCCGAAAGCGCACTTTTTCATAGCCAAACTGGCGTTTGATGACCCGAAACGGATGCTCGACCTTGGCGCGAACCTGAGCCTTGGCCTTCTCGATTTTGCGGATCGCCTTGTACAAAACACTGCGTTTTCCGTGCTTTTTGTAAGTGCTGCGGCGGGCGGCAATCTGCCAAATGACCTTGCGCCCAGCATGTTCTTCGCGCTTCTCAACCCCGGTGTAACCTGCGTCGGCGCAGACTACGTTTTCCTCGCCGTGTAGCAGTTTGGCAACGTGCGCCGAGAGTGAAGCGGTGGCACTCCTCGTCCGCCCTGGCTTTCAAACAGGTCGGCGACCAGTGCCCACTCGGTATCTGTCAAGCAACTCGGATATAGCTGCTCCGGCAGTTGGCGGCGGTGGGTTTCATTGTAGCCATAGGCTTTATTAGGTTCAGGTGACTGAAAACTTCCCTTGGCCCGCTGCTTTACACGCGTAATCCCTGCCATTTTCAACGCTTTTGCAAAGGTGTCGGGATGCGCAGTGATACCGGTTTCGGCGAAGAATACGAGCGCCAATTCGGCCTGGCTGGAATAGGGCTGTGCATGAGCGAGTTTCACCAGCACGGGATAGTGCTCGGCGGCAATCGAGCGAGGACGTCCGGTTTTAGGCATGGCTTGAGGGCTATTCAGACAAGGGAGTGAAAGTTTAATTTATTTTGTCTACACCCTCTTAGGTAAACGCGTTGTTTTTTATGATGCCTTGACCTGGTGGTGGCAAGCAGAAACACGCTGGCCGGGAGTATCAGTTTTTTTGTGTTCGGGCTGGTTAGGGCCTGCCGTCAGGCAGGCCCTTGTTTTACCAGCTCGGTCTGGTAAATCGGTCTCCGTACAGGATCGCAAATTGATTCATTGCCACTTTCCAGTCGTGTGCCGCATGACCCCAGTTGGCGGTGATGTTGCGCAACCCAAGCCATATCAGTTTCGTCGCAGCCTCATCGGTCGGGAAGTGCCCTCGAGTCTTGATGATCTTGCGTAACTGGGCATTGATGCTCTCGATGGCATTGGTCGTGTAAACCACTTTGCGAATGCCCGCCGGAAAAACAAAAAACGGTATAACCCGATCCCAGGCGCGACGCCATGCAGCAACTACAGTCGGATACTGCTTGCCCCAGGGGCCCGCTTCAAAGGCGTTAAGCTCTTGCTCAGCCACATCGGCATTGATCGCCTGGTAGATCGGCTTGAGTGCTTTGGCCAGTGCCCGACGTTTATCCCAAGCGGCATAGTCCAAGCTGTTGCGGATCAGATGCACGATGCAGGTTTGCAGCGTCGTGGCAGGAAAAACCGCCCCCAACGCCTCCGGTATTCCTTTGAGGCCATCCGTGACGGCGATCAGAACATCTTCAACGCCACGAGTCTTGAGGTCGTTGAACACCTTCATCCAAAACTTGGCACCCTCGGTGCTCTCGATCCATATACCCAGAATGTCGCGCGTGCCATCAGGTAATACCCCCAGCGCCAGATAAATAGCCTTGTTGCACACTAACCCCTCGTCCCGGATTTTGACCCGTAACGCATCGAAGAAGATCACCGGATACATCGGTTCCAAGGGTCGTTGCTGCCAAGCGCCCACCTCTTCCATGACCGCATCGGTGACTGAGCTGATGAAGTCATGGGACACGTCAGTTCCATACTGCTCAGATAGAAAAGCGCGGATCTCACGCACCGTCATGCCCCGGGCGTACATGGCAATTATCTTGTCGTCGAAGCCTGTAAAACGTCGTTCGTGCTTGGGAATCAGGATCGGGGCGAAGCTACCATCGCGGTCTCTGGGGATATCCAGGCGAAGCGGCCCGTCGTCGGTCAGAACCGTCTTGCTGCTTTTGCCATTGCGCTGATTGGTCGACTCCTCAGGGCGCTCCGCGCCCTGAGGATAACCAAGGTGGTGACCCAGCTCGGCGCCTAGCGCACGCTCGATCAGAGCCTTCTTGAACGCCATGGACGCGTCTTGAATGGCTTCGGCGCTCATCGGGCCTTTAACAAACTGCTCGATCAGCTCTTGGGGAATCGAGGGCAACTCCCTCGCTGTTGCATTGGCGGACTTCTTTTTGGTCGGCATACATGCACCTCTAGCTACATGTTATGCCCGAACACAAAATTTCTGACAGTCTCCGCTGGCCCCGCATCGAAGAACTTATTCACCGCCCTCGCTTGCTTTATATTGCCCAGAACTTTATAGGCGTAGTTGAACGCTTGGCGGGCATAAAATCAAAAAATCACTTTGTCGTCCCGCCCATCACATCCCGAGCCAGGTACGCACCTCGAAATAGCCAGTCCAACGTTGTCCTGCTTAATCTGGGCGGACTTAAGAACCCTTATACCGATGAGGCGATGCTTATCGACTTTGCCCGCGCGATTACGCTCGCCTTGCGTGCAGCACTCGATCAAGGGGTAAAGCTTCACATCGCCACCAGCCAAACAATCGCAGAAGCACTGGAATCAGACGATGCCACCACTTACCCCCTTACGGAGGTCGCCCGGATGATGCATGACTGCCAATTTGCAGTTTGTACACCTGGCTTGGGCAACATCTACGAATCGGCTGTTATGCAAACACCGGTCATATGGCTGCCGCCGGTCAACAATACGCAAGGCCTTCAGCTGGCTCATCTGCGCAACGCCGGTATGGTTGACGCGGAGCTAGGCTGGGAAACGCTGGGCGTTAACATTGATTACACAACATCCACACAAACCTGTCTGGCTAGCATCGACGAGGCAATTTCAACACTGGGAGACACTGAGCGAAGTGCCGTTCTCAATGAAAAAATGGCAGTTGCAGTTGCCCGCATGCGCCAGTGCACAGGCGGCAAGACTTCTCGGCTGATCGAACGCTTCGGCAGCGGAGGTGACGCGGTGGCCGCTCAAAAAATCAGGGAATGGATAAACGTACCTGAAAACGGAGATCGCTTATGAAAATTGCCCAGGTTGCCCCTTTGTTCGAGGCGGTCCCGCCTCAACGCTACGGAGGTACGGAGCGAGTGGTGTCCTACCTCACTGAGGCACTTGTTGAACTAGGCCACCAAGTGACGTTGTTCGCCAGCGGCGACTCATTGACGTCTGCAGAGCTTGATGCAGTCTGGCCCGCCGCTCTGAGGCTCGATTACGGAAGCTTCGACGTCATAAGCCCGCACCTGGTCATGATGGAACGCGTGAGGCGTCGTGCGCAGGAGTTCGACATTATTCACTTCCACCTGGACTTCTACCCCTTCTCCCTGTTCAGCCGCCAGCCCACACCGTTTGTTACCACCTTGGATGGTCGAGTCGATCTGCCCGCACTCAAACCGGTGTTCAACACCTTTGCAGACATGCCGCTTATTTCGATTTCCAACGCTCAACGCAATGATCTGCCAGCCGCCAACTGGGTGGGCACGGTGTATCACGGCTTGCCGCTACAACTCCATACACCCCGGCAAGTGGAAAGGACATACCTTGCTTTTCTGGGACGAATCACGCCTGTGAAGCAGGTCGATGCGGCCATTCGCATCGCCCAACAATGCGATATCCCCATCAAGATTGCTGCCAAGATAGACGCCGTTGACAGCGCTTACTTTGAACGAGACATACGTCCGCTATTGGATTCTCCGCTGGTCGAATACATAGGTGAGATCAATGAGCAGGAAAAAACCACTTTCCTGTCAGGTGCCTTGGCACTTTTGTTTCCTATTGATTGGCCAGAGCCTTTCGGTCTGGTCATGATCGAGGCAATGGCGTGCGGTACTCCAGTGATCGCATTTCCCTCCGGCTCAGTCCCGGAAGTCATAGAAGACGGAGTCACAGGCTTCGTTGTCCGCAACGAAGCAGAAGCGGTAGCCGCCGTCCATAAGGTGAGCCAGCTATCTGCCATGAGAATACGCGAGCAGTTTCAAAAGCGTTTTTCAGCGCGTCAAATGGCCGAAAACTATGTCCATGCCTATCAGTCACTCATTGACCGGTCCTCATCCTGTTAAAAGTCGTCATCGCAAAAAACAGAGCTGACGCATAAGATCAGCTTGAAGAATGTTTCTTATGCAGTCCATCTGGGAGATTGATGGTTTGGCCAACTATCCAGGCATCGATACAGAGCTGCTTCGTACCTTTGTGGCAATTGCCGACCACGGCGGTTTCACCCGCGCAGGTGAAGCCGTGAACCGCACTCAATCGGCGGTCAGCATGCAAATGAAGCGTCTGGAGGAGGATGTCGTACAGCGTCAACTGTTCCAGCGTGAAGGCCGGACCCTGAACCTGACGGCAGAGGGGCAAGTGTTACTTGGCTATGCGCGGCGCATCCTCAAGCTGCACAGTGAGGTGTTCAATACGCTGCGCGAGCCACACATGATCGGGGTGGTAAAAATCGGCTCGCCCGATGACTACGTGATGCGCTTTCTGCCCGGCATTCTTTCGCAGTTCGCGCAGGCCTACCCGCTGGTTCAGGTAGAGGTGCATTGCGAACCGTCCGACCTGCTGCTACAACGCAATGACCTGGACCTGACCATCGTTACGCGCAAGCCCGGCACCGAGATCGGTACGCTGTTGCGTCATGAGCGTCTGGTCTGGATGGAAGCCAGCGGTTTTGCTCCGCATGAGCAAAACCCCATTCCGCTGGCGATGTTCAATACGCACTGCTTCTGTCGTGACTGGGCATGCAACGCACTGGACAGCGTGGAGCGTGATTACCGCATCGCCTACAGCAGCTCCAGCATGGCAGCAATCACAGCAGTGGTCAGCGCGGGCCTGGCAGTCACTGCACAGTTTCAAAGCCTGATCACTGCAGATTTGCGCATCATCGGCGCGGCCGAACAATTGCCCGAGCTGCCAACGGCCAGCATCGTACTGCTGCGCAATCCGAAAAACCCCTCGCCCATCACCGAATGCATGGCCGACTACATCATCGACGGCTTCAAACCTTGAGCGCGAGAATGACTGCGCAGAGCACCAGAAACACGCAGAACATCAGGCGCAGCGTTCGCTCCGGCAGCGAATGCGCCAGCTTGACACCCCAACTGATGCTCGCCAGACCACCAATGGCCAATGGAATGCCCATCGACCAGTTGACGTGATCGTGCAGCGCGTAGGTAACCAGCGTGATCCCGGTGCTCGGGGCTGCGAGGGACAGCGCCAACCCTTGCGCCACAACCTGTGTCGTGCCAAACACGCTGGTAAGAATCGGCGTGGCCACCACTCCCCCGCCAACGCCAAACAGACCTCCGGTCATACCGGACCCGACGCCCAGCAGCCATAGCCATTTTTCATGGCGCAACCCGCTACCGGCCTGATGGCCGCGCCAATACATCTGCGCCACGTTGAACACGGTCAGAACCACTAGAAAGCCGACAAAGCCCAGGCGCATGCTTTGCGGATCCACGCGCACCGCCAGCAGCGACGTCAGCCAGGCAAAAATAAAACTGGGAACAATCAACATCAACGCATTACGCAGCAAAATCCGGTTGCGCTGGTTATAGCGCCACAAGGCGAGTAACACGTTAGGCAGCACCATCAACAACGCTGTCCCTTGCGCCAGCTGCTGATCCAGACCGAACAGCACACCCAGCGCGGGAATTGCCACAAGACCACCACCGATTCCGAACAGCCCCCCCAGGGTGCCCATCGCTGCACCCAGTAACACAAACATCACAATTTCAATCACACTACGTCCCCGCCCAGTCAATGGCCAAATGCTACGCAGTCCTGCGCGCAACCAACACCCGGTGTTACCTGTTTTTTTTGCGCGCGGCGCAAGCTGTCAGCGCTTTGAGCCTGCACGCTCGAAATTATCTGGCACATTAAAGAATGCAACACTAAGTTAAACTCATTCGACTGAGTTTGAGGACCTGATATGAGTGCCGAAGAAAACCCTGCCCACGCTGCACCTGCCGATTGCGATTCGCTGCTGCTGGATAACCAATTGTGCTTCGCCCTGTATTCCACCTCATTGATGATGACCAAGGTTTACAAACCGCTGCTGCAGGCGCTTGGGCTGACCTATCCGCAGTACCTGACAATGATGGTGCTGTGGGAAAAAGACGGCCTTACCGTAGGTGATGTCAGCACGCGCCTGCTCACCGATCCGGGTTCTCTGACACCTTTGCTCAAGCGTCTTGAGGGCGAGGGCTTTATCAGCCGCACCCGCAGCAAGGAAGACGAACGCGTGGTATTGCTGCACCTGACTGAACAAGGTCGTGCACTGCAACACCAGGCGCTGAGCATACCCGGCTGTATTCTGTCGGCGAGCGGCCTGAACATGGAAAGGCTTCGTGACCTGCAGACACAGTTGCTGGACTTGCGTGACCATCTGCACCAGAGCCTTTAAGACAAAGGGTCACGCCCCCCGGACTGACCTATTGCTCGTCTCGCCAAAGCCCCGCACATCAAGGGGCTGGCAAGATTTCCAGCTGCCCGCCCTGGTAGCTTTCCTCCTCCGGAAAAGACCTCTTTCGACTTTTCGCAAAATTTAGCTTGCGCGCTAACTATCCTTGGACTACCTTTGCCCCGCACTTAGTTATCGCGCAAGTATTTTGCGCAATTAACCCTACCGAACGAGGAAAAATCATGGACACTCTTTACACCGCAGTTGCAACCGCCACAGGCGGCCGTGATGGTCGTGCCGTATCCAACGACAAGATTCTCGACGTCAAACTCGCCACTCCGAAAGAGCTTGGCGGTGCTGGCGGCGCAGCCACCAACCCGGAGCAACTGTTCGCTGCCGGTTATTCGGCCTGCTTCATCGGTGCCCTCAAATTCGTCGCCGGTCAGAGCAAACGCAGCATCCCGGCAGACGCCTCGATCACCGCCCACGTAGGGATTGGCCAGATTCCCGGTGGTTTCGGTCTGGACATCGACCTGCATGTCAGCCTGCCCGGCCTTGAACAAGCCGACGCTCAGCAACTGGTCGATGCCGCTCACGTGGTCTGCCCTTATTCCAACGCCACACGCGGCAACGTCGATGTGCGCCTGCATGTAACCGTCTAACCCACCGGCCATAGATACGAACATGAGCAAGGGAACGAACATGAAGACCTTCAGCAAAGTCATGACGGGTACGCTTCTCGCACTGTCCATCGGCAGCGCGTTTGCCGCAGGCGATCCTGTCATCGAGCACAACACTCAGGCTTTTCTCGATGCCTTGAATTCGGGCACTGGCAAGCCCATTGAGCAGTTGTCGCCGAAAGATGCCAGGGCCGTGCTGGTAGGAGCACAGGCAGGGGTCAAACTGACGCTGCCCAAAGCCGATGTCAGCGAAAAGACCATCAACGTCGATGGCCAGCCGATCAGCCTGAATATCGTGCGCCCTGCTGGCGTAAAAGGGACCTTGCCGGTTTTCATGTTCTTCCACGGCGGCGGCTGGGTACTGGGTGATTTCCAGACCCACGAGCGACTGGTCCGCGACCTGGTCGTGGGCTCGGGTGCGGTAGCGGTGTTCGTCAATTACACGCCTTCACCCGAAGCGCATTATCCGACGGCGATCAACCAGGCTTACGCAGCAACCAGATGGGTAGCTGAGCACGGCAAGGAAATCAACGTCGACGGTAAGCGCCTGGCTGTGGCGGGTAACAGCGTGGGCGGCAACATGGCAGCGGTCGTCGCACTGATGGCCAAAGAAAAAGGCACTCCGGCGCTCAGGTATCAGGTGCTGCTGTGGCCGGTGACTGACGCCAACTTTGATAACGATTCATACAACCAGTACGCCGAAGGCCACTTCCTGACCCGTAACATGATGAAGTGGTTCTGGGACAACTACACCACCGATGCCGCGCAACGCAACGAGATCTACGCCTCGCCGCTGCGCGCCACCACCGAGCAACTGAAAGGTCTGCCACCGGCGCTGATTCAGACCGCCAGTGCCGACGTGCTGCGTGATGAAGGCGAAGCCTATGCGCGCAAGCTGGACCAGGCGGGCGTGCCGGTCACGGCGGTACGTTACAACGGCATGATCCATGACTACGGCCTGCTCAACGTGGTCAGCCAGGTCCCGGCTGTCCGCTCTGCCATCCTGCAGGCGTCTCAGGAGTTGAAAGAACACCTGAAATAACGGCAGGGGCTCAAACTTCAGCCGTAAAAAAACCCGCAGCAATGCGGGTTTTTTGCGTAACGGGGTTACAAAACCATGCTTACTTCGCACGGCCTTTGTAGGAACCGCCTTCACGGGTATCGATCTCGATCATGTCGCCGATTTCGATGAAGTCAGCAACGCTCAGCTCGGTACCGTTTTTCAGTTTGGCAGGCTTCATGACCTTGCCCGACGTGTCGCCACGAGCGGAGCCTTCGGTGTAGTCGACCTGACGCACGATAGTGGTCGGCAGTTCTACGGAAACCAGACGGTCTTCGAAGAATACGGCTTCACAAACGTCGGTCATGCCTTCTTCGACGAAAGGCAGAACGCTTTCGATGTCTTCGGCGTTCAGCTCGTACATGGTGTAGTCAGTGGTGTCCATGAACGTGTAGGTGTCACCGCTGATGAAAGACAGGGTGGCTTCCTTGCGATCGAGGATCACATCGTCCAGCTTGTCGTCGGCGCTGTAAACGATCTCGGTCTTGTAACCGGTCAGCAGGTTTTTCAGCTTGGTCTTCATGATCGCGCTGTTACGACCGGATTTGGTGAATTCAGCTTTCTGAACCAGCCAAGGATCGTTTTCGAGACGGATCACGGTACCGGGTTTCAGCTCTTTACCAGTTTTCATTGCATATATCCGAATTTGGATGGAATTAACCAAAGGCTCTGTACGAGAAACAGCCTGCGTAGGCCTTTTTCGTACAGAGCCTTGTATCAAGGCCGCGTATCATAGCGAATTTCCATAAAACTGCACCAGCGCCGTGGCAAGATCAGTCTGTGCGGCTTGTTGCAGGCACCAGTGCCCGGCGTGCTTTTCAATTTCAGCCCAGTGTTCGGTGAGTGCCAGCCAGCTTTCGCCCAGGTCGCTGCCGATATTCCAGTTCTGCCAGAACTGATTCACAGCATGCGCCGCCTCAGGCGCAAGACACGCCAGGTAGAGCGCTAAAAACGCATCAAGCTTGGGCAGATGCGCGTCGTCTTCCTGCTGATAGATGTGCCAGAGCATCGGCCGACCCGCCCATTGCGCACGGACGAACGAGTCCTCCCCGCGCACGACGTTGAAATCGCAGCTCCACAGCAGTTGGTCGTAGCGTTCCTGGCGGATGAACGGTAACACCTGAACCGTCAGCCCTCCCCTTACCTGCATGAAACCTGCGTGTAACTCATCGTCGACACCCAGCCAGCGCCGCAGATCGGCGAGAATGCGTCCCTCCGGCACCAGCAGGTGATTGGGCCGAGTGTCGCTGGCCAGCGCGTCAAGCCAGCTGCCCAGCCCGGGATTTTCATAGGCAAATACCGAGATCAAGCGAGCATCAGGCAACGGTTCGACGCCCAACTCCTGCAAGAAACCTCGCCTCGCGGCCTTGTCTTGCTGAAATCGCTGGCGCTGTTCGATCAGGTTTCTTTCGCGCAGCAGGCCACCCGTGGCGTCGGAAAAACCGGGAAAGAAAAAGAACTTCTTCAAACCGTTCAACTGTGGCGAAGGCAAACCGTGGCAACCCGAGACCCAGTCTTCGGCGCTGAGGTACTCGAGGTTCAACCACAGCGGCCTTGGCGAACGCTGCAGCATCGATTCGGTATAGGCAGGCGGCAGGCGGCAGGCAAAGGCCTCGATGACCACGTCAGGAATATCACTGCCTGCCCATTCAGCGGGCCATTGGCACACCCTCACACCCTCTTGCCATTGCTGCAGAGCCTGAGGATCAGCGTTGGGGCACAGGCGAACGAAAGCCGACAGGTCGTCGATCCATAAACGCACGTGCAGCCCCTGCTCGGCAACCAGTTGGCGTGCCAGACGCCAGGTCACGCCGGCATCACCGTAGTTGTCGACTACGCTGCAAAAAATGTCCCACGAGACTTTCATCGTGGCTCCCTGAGGCTGGATGGCAAAAACGTTGATTGTCGTTCAGAACGCCCCGTTGCCACCAGCCTGATGCCACTGGACAGCACAGTTTTCATGCCCGGCCATCAGGCATGGCACAATCGCATCTGTTGCCCTGCAAGGAGTTCAGCCATGTCATCCACTACCCGCCGTCGCGACCTGTACGTGTCGTTGAAATTGATTGTCTGCATTGCCCTGGGTATCTGGCTGGGCGCAATGGCGGTGTTTCTGACCGCCCTGCTGTATTACAAAAGCCTGCCCCCGGCGCAAACCCAGGCATTGGAAAACGCCGCCGCCCAGCTCACCGCCCCGCCTGCGCAAAAAACTGCCGCGCCGTCCGGCCCGGAGACTGAAATGTTCCGCAAATACGAGCAAAGCCTGCGTGAAAGCGAGGCCCGTCAGGCCCGTGAACAGGCTCAAGAACAACAACAGCGCACCTTCAACCGTTCCAAGTGTGATTTCTGGATACAGCAGGACCGCACTGCGCCGAGCGAAAAAAGTCGCGCCAGCATCAATCAGTACTGCGGATAAACCATGAACAAGCAGGACGTGCTGCAATCGATCATCGACAAGCTGGAAATCGATCTGGACATCGCGCAACGGGCGGCACAGACCGCCTACGAAACGGCAACCCACGAAGAGAACATTGCCGAGAACAAATACGACACACTGGGGCTGGAAGCATCGTATCTGGCAGCAGGCCAGGCACGACGTGTCGAGGAGATTCGCCAGTCGCTGGCGGCGTATCGGAAATGGTCGCTCAAGCCATTCGATGAATCACGCGGCATTCAGACCGGTGATCTGGTCGCTGTCGAAGCCTTGGGCGGTCAGACGCAATACCTGTTTCTCGGCCCTGACGCTGCTGGCCTGAAGGTCAGCGCAGGTGAACAACTGGTCACGGTCATCACTGCCAAGGCACCGCTGGGGCAGAGCTTGCTGGGAAAATTCGAAGACGATGCCGTACAGATTGTCATCAACGGCAGCGGACAATCCTACGAGATCACACAAACGATGTGACACACCCGGCATCTACAGGGTTGATCGCACCAAGTTTTTGTGGGTAAGGTGAAGCGTCGCCATCATCACCGCAACCGGGGCAACATCAAAGCAAACAAGGACTAAAACCCAAGGAGATTTTTCATGACGAACGTCATCGCTTTCCCTGACGCCCATGAACGTGATCGCCTGAAGTCCAGTCAAGATCCGGCGTTGAGATACCTGAACAAGAAAGAGCGACAGCTGATCGACCAACTGCGTTCCACCAGCCATGCGGGACGCCAGTACGTCTATGACTATGCCAGCATCATGCATTTGTCCAGGCCGTTGTATCCCGAACCTGTGGATTGACCCTGATTGCAGAGCCTGGCCAAAGGCTGCGCCGGTATATCGGCGCAGCTTTCTGGGTTATGTCTGCCGGGTTCAGCGTGTCAGCGAAAAAATCAGTGCAGAGATCGCCACCACACCGGCGGCCACCACAAAGTAGTTCGACCATGCACCTGCATATTTGCGCATGGCGGGTACTTTGTAGACGGCATACATCGGCATCAGGAACAGCAGCGCCGAAATCACCGGCCCGCCCAGGGTCTCGATCATACCCAGAATGCTCGGGTTCAGCGTTGCGACCAGCCAGCACACCACCAGCATGAAGACTGCTGTCAGACGATCCAGAGCCTTTGGTGCAGGACGACGCCCGGTTTTCAGAACCAGCCCTTTCAGGCCCTCGCTTGCACCGATGTAGTGGCCGAGGAACGACTTGGAAATAGCCACGAACGCAATCAGCGGCGCCACGAAGGCGATGGTCGGGTTGTTGAAGTGGTTGGCCAGGTAGGAGAGGATCGAAATGTTCTGTGCTTTGGCCTCAGCCAATTGGGCTGGCGACAGCGTCAATACGCAGCTGAACACGAAAAACAGCACCATCACCACCATCAAACCGTGGGCACGGGCCAGTATCTGCGAACTGCGTACCTCGGCGTTTTCTCCATACTGACGTTTTTGATCAACGGCAAACGCCGAGATGATCGGCGTGTGGTTGAAAGAAAACACCATTACCGGAATGGCCAGCCACAAAGTAGGCAGGAACGCCGAAGGCTCGGGAAAGGTGGTTGAGGTACTCAGGATGCCACCAGTCCAGTGCGGAATCAGGAATACCGCCAGAAACAGCAGTGCGACGATGAACGGGTAAACCATCAGGCTCATGGCCTTGACGATGATCCGCTCGCCACAACGCACCACGGCCAGCAGGCCCATGATCAGCACGAACGCCAGCGCTGCGCGTGGCGGCGGCGCTATGTGCAACTGATGCTCAAGAAAACTGCCCACGGTATTGGTGAGGGCCACGCTGTAGATCAGCAGGATCGGAAAGATCGCAAAAAAATACAGCAAGGTGATCATCGCGCCGGCGCTTTTGCCGAAATGTTGCTCGACCACTTCCGTGATGTCGGCCCCTTCACGCCCGGACAATACGAAACGGGTCAGCCCGCGGTGAGCATAGAACGTCATGGGAAACGCCAGCAGCGCCAGCGCCATCAGTGGCCAGAAACCACCGATGCCTGCATTGATGGGCAGGAACAGCGTACCTGCGCCAATGGCAGTACCGAACAGTCCGAGCATCCAGGTGGTGTCATTACGGTTCCAAGAGGCGATGCTCTCGGGAGCTACATCCAGGCGTTCTACGACGCCGTTAGCCTGATCATTCATCCGGTCGACTCTCCGTGGCCGGTTTATCAAAAAGGGCAGCGCGTCGAAAAAGCCGGCAGTTCAGCGCTCCCCTCGAAAACAGCGGGCGAGATTCTCCGGGATTGACGCCAGAAGTCAAAGGCTTGTAGGACAACAATTTCCGGACTGTAGGCAGGTAAACCCGTGCACGCCTTCTGCACAAAGGGCTGGCGAATGATTGACCTCTTGTCGACGACGTCGTGGTTTTACAGGGCAGCGCGCTCAGTGAGCACCCGTGCCTGCATTCTGCGCGGGAACAGTTTGCGTTTTTCAGCCAGCCTCACTCATTAGCTGGATAAGCAGACAGGCGTTCTTTCACTTGATTCCGGTACAAGTTCTCATAACGATTGAAAGCCTGCTGCATCGATTCATCTATCCATGTATAAATGCTGTTACACATTGGCCCATCTCTGGAGACTCAGCGCATGCGTTACGCGCTCGATCATAAGGCCCAAACCCATCAACGTATCGTCAAGGAAGCGTCCATGCGCTTTCGTCGCGATGGCATTGGTGCTACGGGCTTACAACCTTTGATGAAGGCACTAGGCTTGACCCATGGCGGTTTCTACGCGCATTTCAAATCCAAGGATGATCTTGTTGAACAGGCATTGAGTCACGCCCTCGACAATGTAAAAGGAATCACCAGCGACGTTTTCGCCAGACAGGACTCGCTCAGTGAATTCATTGATCTCTACCTCTCTTTGGACAGTCGCGATCCACCAGACGGCGGCTGTCCGCTGCCGACCATGTGCCTGGAACTGGGTCAGCGCGACCAGCCCAGCGCGACGACGGATAAAATCATTCTTCACTTGCTGGAACTGTTCGATCAGTCTCTGTCGCAGACGGGTACTGAATCCAAGAGCCTGCCAGTACTGTCTACACTGGTAGGCGGCGTGGTACTCGCCCGCAGTGCTTTTAACGAAGAATTGTCGCAGCGCATTCTGGACACGACCCGGGACTATCTCAAACAGGAGATAAAGAAGAGCGCCAACTGACTTATCGAAAGCAGAACGTTATCAAGACCCGTTCTCGATAAAGCGTGCATAAACAGACAGGCCGATCATTGATCGGCCTGTCTGTTTAGTGGATAGAGCAAGGGTTAATCAATTGCCAGCTTCTCGCGATTCCTCTCCAGAATAGCCTTGCCAATGCCCTTTACTTCGATCAATTCATCGACGGAGGTAAATTCGCCATTGGCGTCCCGGTAAGCAACGATGGCATCGGCCTTGTTTTTTCCTATACCCGCCAGTTCTTTCTGAAGCATTTGCGCATCAGCGGTATTGAGATTGACCTTATCGTTACGTTGCTCGTGAACGGCAGCGGGCGCTGCGTTTTCCATGGTGGCGGGCGACACGGCGGAGGAAGACGGTGCCGCAGTGGCGTTGACCGCAACCGAGGCACTGGTAAGCAAGGCAAAGATCAAAGCACTGAAGATACGGGTTCGCATAGATAAGGCTCCATAACAGTTAAAGGCAGCATTTCACATGCTGTGCCTGAAACTTAGAGCACTGCTGCCGCCTGGAAAAGAAGTCGAGCGTTGCTGTCTATGTCCAGATCAATAAACGTATGTCTGCCGTTGCCGGGCACTCGGTAATCGTTGATCAAATCACGGTTCGCCGCTGCGCTCCTGATACATCCAGTCAACGATTTCACCTTCTGGCGCATACCCGTTTACGGTTTCTCGCAGCAATTGACGCACGCTGTTGTAATCGTCGCGGTCCACCGCATCCAGCAGTTTTACAAGACGGCCCTTCAAGACATCCCACTGCAGGAAATCTTCATTCGCACTCATGATCATCGGGTGCTCGGTGGCAACGACATTGTCCCCGATCAACAGCTCTTCATAGAGCTTTTCACCAGGACGCAGCCCGGTGAATTCGATGGAGATATCTCCCTGCGGGTTTTTCTCGGAGCGAATGGACAGACCGGACAGGTGGATCATTTTCTCGGCCAGTTCGACAATCTTGACCGGCTCGCCCATGTCCAGAACGAACACATCCCCACCATGCCCCATGGAACCCGCCTGAATGACCAGCTGCGCGGCCTCGGGGATGGTCATGAAGTAACGGGTGATCTTGGGATGCGTCACCGTCAACGGTCCGCCTGACTGGATCTGCTTGTGAAACAGCGGAATAACCGAACCGGACGACCCGAGCACATTGCCGAAACGAACCATTGTGAAGCGCGTCTTGTTGACCTGATAAACGTTGGCCTTGTCACCGAATATCACCGGCGCGGTCTCGCGACTCAGCGCCTGCAGTATCAGTTCGGCAAGGCGCTTGGTGCTGCCCATCACGTTGGTCGGGCGCACTGCCTTGTCGGTGGAAATCAGAACGAAGTTGGAAACACCCGCCTGCAACGCCGCCTGTGCGGTATTGAGCGTACCGACGACGTTATTGATGACTCCCTCGGCAATATTGTGCTCGACCATAGGGACATGCTTGTAGGCTGCAGCGTGATAGACCGTGTCGACCTTCCAGGTTTTCATGATCGACAGCAGCTTGGGGTGATTGCGTACCGACCCGAGTATGGGCAGCAACTTGACCGAGAGAGACTCGCGAGCCGCTCGCTGCTCAAGCTCGGTAAGAATGCTGTAGAGGTTGAACTCGCTGTGGTCGAGCAACAGCAACTGGGTGGGCTGCAACAGTAATATCTGTCGGCACAACTCTGAGCCGATCGAGCCGCCTGCGCCGGTTACCAGCACCGTTTTGCCCTTTATGCAGTGCTCAAGCAGGTTGTCTCGGGCCGGAACTGCATCGCGTCCCAGAAGGTCCGCGATATCGACTTCCTGAAGATCGTCTACCTTGACCCTGCCGGCGGCAAGGTCCATGAAGCCGGGAACGCTTCGTACGTGGAGCGGGAAGCCTTCCAGAAAGCCCAGAATTTCCCGGCGACGCCCGCGCGATGAAGACGGGATCGCCAACAGGATTTCCTGAGCACCAGTGGAATCTATCATTCGCTGGATATTTCTGGGCTTGTAGACCTGAAGGCCGGAAATCACCCGATTGGAAATCGACTCGTCATCGTCAATGAACGCCACCGGATGCATAAGGCGTCCCATGCGCAAGGCAGCAACCAATTGGTTTCCTGCCGCGCCAGCGCCGTAAATGGCGACCTTCTGCAGACCGTTGTCACTCTTGGCAAAGGGTACGTGTTGCGCTGCGGCGAACCAGTCGCCGAGAAAATACTGCCGCATGGCCAGGCGCAGGCCGCCGATCATCACCATGCTCAGCCACCAGTAGTTGAAGATGACCGAGCGCGGCACCAATTGCTGGTGATTGCTGTAAACGTAGACCATGCAACCGAGGATCAGAGAGGACATCGTGACGGCCTTGATGATCGCAATCAGGGCGTCGTTACCGAAATAGCGCATCACCGCGCGGTACATGCCAAAACGAATGAACAATGGGATAGCAGCCAGCGGCGCACTGATGAAAAGCCAGGTATGTTTTTCCAAAGGATTGATCAACTCATCAATTCCCAAGCGCACGACAAACGACATCCACAGCGCGAGCCAGACAAGAAGAACGTCAGCAGCGACCTGAATTATTCGCTTTTTGCGGCGTGGTAGAGCCAGCAAACTGGCCCGCAACCTGCTCATCAATTGTTTAATGCTCCGTTATAATACCGGCTGAACCATCACCTCATACCAGTATCTGTGAAACAGCTACGAGCCTGAGACAACCAGAAAACCGCTTCGTTACCTGATTTCCGCCTCACCGGCGCGGAACCTTAGCGCCAGAAAAACAAGGGGGATGTACGCAATTACCGTCCATATCAGCCCTTCGCCATCGCCCAGTGCCACCCACATCGCAATAGGTAACAACCAGACCAGATTGATCAGCCCCACAGCCAGCGTGACCGGCGAATGCCTGCCGTAATGACGTGACGCGAACTGATAAGCATGGCTGCGATGGGCCTCATAGAGCTTTTCCTTGCGCAACAGACGCCGGACAAGCGTTACCGTGGCGTCGACAATAAACACACCCAGCAGAATCAGCCAGGACCAGAGTAACTGAGGCGAGGCCCAGGAACCCTGAATGGATAGCACACCGAGCACTATTCCGAGAAATCCGCTGCCTGCATCGCCCATGAATATCTTCGCCGGCGGAAAATTCCAATAAAGGAAACCGGCAACGGCGGCGGCCAGCAAAAGCACCTCCAACGACAGCCCGACATAGTCACCGAGCGCATAAATGATGCTCATGCCCAGGCACACCGTAACTGCCTCGATACCGGCGATCCCGTCAATACCGTCCATGAAGTTATAAAGATTCAACATCCATACCAGGTAGAACGCCGCGAGTACCTGGCCGACTGCACCAGGGGTGAATGTCCACCCCATGATCTCAACCGGAGCGAGCCCGTCCAGCCAGAACAACGCCCAGGCAGCGGCAAAAAAATGCCCCAGCAGGCGCCATCGTGCGGCGATGTGCCCATGATCGTCCATGAAACCGATCACGGCGACCAACCCTCCCGAGCCGACGATTGCAGCAAAAGCCGATGCAGATAGATCCCCCGCCCAAGCCAGAACTGCCATCGCCATAACAAAGGTAACGACGATAGAAACGCCACCGCCCCTGGGTGTAGGTGTGGAATGTGAGCTGCGGGCATTTGGAACGTCGATCAAACTTCTGGCGAGGGCATACTTGCGCAGCAACGCCGTCAGAAGCAGAGACACAAAGGCAATAGCAATGACTGACAGCCACTCAATCATGTTTGTCGTATTCCAGATAATATCGAGCAGTATCCTGCATGGCGTGTTCAATACTCACAGGTGGATGCCAGTCCAGCATCGTACAGGTTTTACTGATATCGACCTGCAGCGAGCTGCATAACCGTTGTGAAAAGGCTTTCTTGCCAAGCAATGCAGCAGCGTTTTTCAACAGCCCTGCAGGCACCGGCAGCAAGCGGGCCGGTTTTCCGAGGGCCTTGCCCATTTCACGCAGAAGTCGGGTAGTAGACAGGTCGTCCCCGTCACTGACCAGAAATGTCTGGTCACCTGCAGCAGGATGATCGACGCAGACCATGACCAGATCAGCCAGATTATCCACCGCCACCAGGCTTCGACGATTATTGATGGACCCGAGCGGAAGCGGCAGCCCTTTGTCGAGCCAGCGCATCATGCTCTTGAAGTTGGCCTTGACTCCCGGGCCGTAGACCAGAACCGGACGAATAATCACAACCTGCATACCGGATCGGGCAGAAAGCTCGCGTAGCCCCTCCTCGGCCTTCTGCTTGGAAACGCCATAAGCGTCCAGTGGATTACAGGGATCGTCGGCTCTGAACGGCGCACCGGGATGGGTGAACTCGCCGTTGGCCTTGATGGAGCTGAGGAAGATAAAGCGCCTGACCCCCGCTGCTGCAGCTTGCTCGGCAAGATTCAGCGTCGCAGTGACATTGGCGCGAAAGTATTCCTGATCCGGCTCGTCAGCAGTCTCATTGAGTACATGGACCCGGGCAGCACAATGAATAACTACATGCGCCCCGGTCACCAGATCAGACCATTGGTTATCCGGGGCCAGAGACTCTGCGCTGACAACATTGATACGTTCTGAAGAGCAGCTATAGGCCCCTCGCACCGCGACCCGAACAGAATGACCGGTGTGCTTGATCAATCGGCGCACCACCGCACTGCCCACGAAACCTGTCGCACCTGTTATTGCAACCAATGCAACATCACCGCTCATGCAAGAACGCCCTTCCAAATTAGCCAAATATTCCGTATATGACGCTTTTTGACAACTGAAATATCTTCAATTCATTTTATAACTTTCCAGCTGGCGTAAGAATCCTTTTCGGCAACGCACCTGAATCAACTGTTTAAATCCCTGCATCAGTGCCCTCCGGCCTTCAGTGTGGGCCAGAGGTGATTTACACTAAACCGGGTCAGGTGCACACCTTGAAAATTCAATTACACCCCAACCGTAACTAGCGCGCTCGCGCCTCAAGGAATAAGCAGCTCCACGGTTCTTTTTTCAAGCGCGTATTTACGACCCAGAATATTCCCCAGCATCTTTTTCGCAGTTGCCTCGCCATGCACCAGTCGAATCTGCGCAGGCCACTCTTTCATGCCGGTCACGAAACTGACAAGTCCTGCCTGATCCGCATGGGCGGAGTAGCCTTTGGCAGTATGAACCCCTGCGTGGATATCAAAGCGTTCACGGTCGAGTTCGACATAGCCACCCAAAGGACCGTGCATCTGGATGGCTGCACCGGGTGTTCCCTTGCCCTGATAGCCGACAAACACCACGTTATGCCTGGCATCGCCCAACATGGCTTTCAGGTAATTGACAATTCTGCCGCCGGCGCACATGCCGTTGCCGGCAATCACGATGGCCGGACGCGCAGTGCTGGTCAGGTAGTTGACGGTACGCAGGTGCTCCTCATGCGTATCGACGGTGATCAGCTGCTCGAAACCCAGCGGCTTTCTGCCAGCGTCAAGCCTTAGCCGGGCATCCTCATCCCAATAGTCTTCGAATGCCTGATAAACCTTCGTGAACCGGCTCGCCAGAGGTGAGTCAAGAATGATCGGCAATCTCGACCAATCGGCAGGCGGTACTTCACCTCCAGCCGGGAGCGCACTGTTTTCGACAGAGTGATTCAACGGCATTTTGCGCCGCAGAATGTCCTCCAGCTCGTAGAGCAATTCCTGAGTACGGCCGATGCTGAACGCAGGTATCAGAACGGTGCCGTTATCTTCGAGTGCCTTGTCAATGATCTGCTCAAGTGCTTGCTGGCGAATGCTGCGATCCTCGTGAAGGCGATCACCGTAAGTGCTTTCCAGAATCAGAACATCCGCTCGCTCCGGAGGCTTGGGGGCGGGCAGAAACGGTGTATGACTTGCGCCCAGATCACCGGAGAACACCAAACGCATGGAACGCTCTTGCACAGGGTAATGCAGATCGCACTCGATATAAGCAGAACCGAGTATATGTCCGGCACGCTGCAGACGAACCCGACAGTGCAATGTTTCGTGATCGACCAGACTGAACCAGTTATCGAATGGCAGCGCGATGATTCTCTTGTTGATGAGTTCCAGGTAGCGCTGTATTTGTTCGGGGTCATGCGCAAACTCGATCTTCAGAATATCTTCCATGACCAGTGGCAGCAGATGAGCACTGGGCTCGCTGCACAGTATGGGTCCCTTGTAGCCAGAGGCCAGCAACTCGGGGATACGTCCGACATGGTCATTGTGCACATGGGTGACCAGCAGCGCCCTGATCGTCTCGGGATCGAACCCGAACGAGGCGGCACGCTCACCGCGCTCCTGCACCGAGCCGCAGTCGATCAACAGGTTACTCGAGACATCCATACACAGTTGATGGCATGAGCCCGTTACCGTATCGACAGCACCATGATGAATAATTTCCGGATAAGACATGCAGTCACCTTTTCTTGCCAGCCTTCACTTGATGTTTGCAACATCCGGCATCGGATCTGAACAGTAAATTTCGGCGCATTCTGCACGTGAAAGGCTTATTTTCAAGACTTGACACAAAGCCGTCAGAACAGCAGCAATAGACGCTGCTAAAGAAGATAACCGGATAGCCCTTTAGAATGGGCACCTTAATTAAAAAAGAGAATATTCCTACATACCGAAGTAACTATTCCTCGTAAAACATAAAAATAAACTGACAGAATTATAAGTCGGCTTTTTTTGAAAAATACCGACTATAGACATAAATTACACGCCAGCCTCAAAACGCCGCATGGCATTCAATTGAGCGCAAGGGCGTGGAGAATGCGCATATCACGTCGCCAGAAATGCCTGCGGCGACGCCTGATCAGCGCTGCTGTGATGCTCAGACGGAGCGAGGGGAAGGCGCACGTTTTTTTCGAAGACTGGTTATCCATGTCAGCACTGGGCCGATAATCATGCCCAGCAGCAGAGCGAGGACAACAGGCAATGCCAACGGAAGCTGAGGCGCTGACCAGCCGAAAAAAGTTACCGCGACAGATTGCCGGTTTTCAAGAACGAACACGGCTGTTGCCAAAACAGCAAGCAACACGGCGACGATCAAAATGACTCGTTTGAAGATACGCATCTGATGATCCTGTGGTGAATGGCTTCAAAAGCCCTCTTCTTCATCCTCATTGACCCGATCCCGCAGCTCTTTGCCCGGCTTGAAATGCGGGACAAACTTGCCGTCGAGGCTGACCGACCGACCGGTCTTCGGGTTGCGCCCTACTCGCGGTGCACGGTAATGCAGCGAAAAGCTGCCAAAGCCCCGAATTTCAATTCGGTCACCGGTCGCCAGGCACTGGGACATTTGTTCAAGCATGGTCTTGATGGCCAGCTCGACATCCTTGGATGAGAGCAGCCCTTGATGGGTGACAATTCGTTCGATCAACTCCGACTTCGTCATATTTTTCCCTTCTTTTTCAAGCAGCTAGATCAGCGCTTGGAAGGTTTTAGCATGACCGGATGAATTTGAACAGCCCATCTATTGACTTATGTTCAACACTGTCTACCAGGCATGAAAAGATTACACCCACATTACAGGCGAGACGTATCGGAAGGGAGCTGAAGCATTCGAAGAATAGAGACGGCCTGAGAGGCCACTGAGGACATTTGGCAGCTAGGGCAGTGCATGTGCAGACATTCCTGAAACAAGGGCCTGTAAGGCCTTAGCAGCAGAAATAAAAAAGGACGACCGAAGTCGTCCTTTTTGTGGTCAAGCAGAACTTAGTTCTGTTTTTCCATTTGCGCGCGCAGCAGGTCACCAATGGTGGTAGGACCAGTGCTTTCAGCGACTTCAGGCTTGCTACGCAGGCTCTGAATAGCTTCTTTCTCGTCTTCAACGTCTTTCGACTTGATGGACAAGCTGATTACGCGGCTCTTGCGGTCAACGCTGATGATCTTGGCTTCGATCTCTTCGCCTTCTTTCAGAACGTTACGCGCGTCTTCAACGCGGTCACGGCTGATTTCGGAGGCTTTGAGGGTCGCTTCGATGTCGTCGGCCAGGGTGATGATGGCGCCTTTGGCGTCAACTTCTTTAACGATACCGCGAACGATAGCGCCCTTGTCATTGACAGTGACGTACTCGGAGAACGGATCGCTTTCCAGCTGCTTGATACCCAGCGAGATGCGCTCACGCTCAGGATCAACAGACAGGATCACGGTGTCGAGCTCGTCGCCCTTCTTGAAGCGACGTACGGCTTCTTCGCCCACTTCGTTCCAGGAGATATCGGACAGGTGAACCAGGCCGTCGATGCCGCCGTCCAGACCAATGAAGATACCGAAATCGGTGATCGACTTGATGGTGCCGGAGATTTTATCGCCCTTGTTGAACTGGCCAGAGAAATCTTCCCATGGGTTGGATTTGCACTGTTTGATGCCGAGGGAGATACGACGACGCTCTTCGTCGATGTCCAGAACCATGACTTCCACTTCGTCGCCAACCTGAACGACTTTCGAAGGGTGGATGTTCTTGTTGGTCCAGTCCATTTCGGAAACGTGTACCAGGCCTTCCACGCCTTCTTCCAGCTCTGCGAAGCAGCCGTAGTCGGTCAGGTTGGTAACACGCGCGGTAACGCGGGTGCTTTCCGGGTAGCGAGCCTTGATAGCAACCCATGGATCTTCACCCAGTTGCTTCAGACCCAGGGAAACACGATTGCGCTCGCGATCGTACTTCAGGACCTTTACATCGATCTCATCGCCAACGTTGACGATTTCCGATGGATGCTTGATGCGCTTCCAGGCCATGTCGGTGATGTGCAGCAGGCCATCGACGCCACCCAGATCGACGAATGCGCCGTAATCGGTGAGGTTCTTGACGATACCCTTGACCTGTTGGCCTTCCTGCAGGGACTCGAGCAGAGCTTCGCGCTCGGCACTGTTCTCGGCTTCCAGGACACTGCGACGGGAAACGACAACGTTGTTGCGCTTCTGGTCCAGCTTGATGACCTTGAACTCGAGCTCTTTGCCTTCCAGGTGAGTCGTGTCACGCACAGGGCGGACGTCAACCAGAGAACCAGGCAGGAACGCACGGATGCCGTTAACGTCGACAGTGAAGCCGCCTTTAACCTTACCGTTGATAACGCCCTTGACCACTTCTTCAGCTGCGAAAGCCGCTTCCAGAACGATCCAGCACTCGGCACGCTTGGCTTTTTCGCGGGACAGCTTGGTTTCGCCAAAGCCATCTTCGACCGCGTCCAGCGCAACGTGAACTTCATCGCCGATCTTGATGGTCAGCTCGCCAGCGTCGTTGTGGAACTGTTCCAGCGGGATGAGGCCTTCAGATTTCAGACCGGCGTGAACCGTAACCCAACCTGCCTGGTAGTCGATATCCACGATGATAGCGGTGATGATCGAACCAGCCTGAAGGTTGAGGGTCTTTAGGCTTTCTTCAAAAAGTTCTGCAAAGCTTTCGCTCATTTTAATTCCTGTTGATCAAGGGCGAAGAATACGCCCATCTGCCACGCTCCAGACAACGTGGGTTTCGTTCAAGTAAAAGAAAACCTGCGGGACTATGACTGGTCTCCCACACGCTTCTTCGTCATCCGGCGATACCGCGAAGCGCGATTTCGCTCAGAATGCGTTCCAGCACCTGCTCGATGGACAATTCAGTGGAATCCAGCTGTATGGCGTCGTGCGCCGGCTTCAGCGGGGCTACCGCTCGCTGGGTGTCACGCTCGTCGCGTGCACATATCTCATCTAGCAGACTCGACAGACTAACATCATCGCCCTTGGCCTTCAACTGCAAGTAACGCCTGCGCGCACGCTCCTCGGCACTGGCAGTGAGGAATATCTTCAGTGGTGCATCCGGGAACACCACGGTGCCCATGTCGCGACCATCTGCAACAAGGCCCGGCTCCTCCTGAAAAGCGCGCTGGCGCAACAGCAAGGCGTCGCGCACCGCCGGCAGCGAAGCCACCTGCGACGCGCCGCTGCCGACCTGCTCGTTGCGAATGGCATGGGTGACATCCTCGCCTTCCAGAATGATGCGCTGCCCCTGCCCCGCCGCAGTCGCTTCGAACTGCACATCCAGATGAGCGGCCAGAAGCTTGAGCGCTTCTTCATTGGTCAGGTCGACGCCATGATTGCGCGCAGCAAAAGCCAGCAGGCGATACAGCGCACCGGAATCAAGCAGGCACCAGCCGAGTTTTCTGGCCAGCAACCCGGCTACAGTGCCCTTTCCGGAACCGCTGGGTCCGTCGATGGTGATAACGGGAGCTTTGATTTTCACTTTTTGTCCTCTTGCGCTACACGCATGCCAACCTGAGCGCACAGCGCCAGAAAATGGGGAAACGATGCGGCGGCATCCGCGCACGCTTGAATACGGATGGGCGCCGAAGCCCTCAACGATGCAACGCGAAACGCCATGACGATACGCTGATCGCTGCGAGCATCAACCTCGCCGCCACCTGGCACACCGCCTTCGATAATAATGCCATCCAGCACAGGCTCGGCCTCGATACCCAGAGCCAGCAGACCATCGGCCATCAGCCTGACGCACTCTGACTCGTCGGCTTGCAGCGCCTGTGCGCCGCGCAGAATGGTACGCCCTTCTGCACACGCTGCGGCAACAAGCAGCACCGGAAATGTATTGATCGCCAATGGCACCAGCGCTTCAGGAATATCAGCCCCTTTCAGCCGGGCGGAGCGGACATGCAGGTCTGCGAGCGTCCCGCTCGCCAGCTTGCGGACATTTTGCAGCACGATGTCGCCGCCCATCAGGCGCAGGATATCGATCACCCCTTCACAAGGGGAACTGACCGGAACGTCCTCGAGCAGCAAGTCGCACCCTTCGCTGATCGACGTCGCCACCATGAACAGCACCGCAGACATGACATCCACCGGCCCTTTGATATGGTGGCTCACGCCATCCGCAGGCCCGCCGCGAACCTCACGATGGTCGCCAGACGCTGTATCGACCCGGGCACGACTGGCCAGAATTCTGCCGAAGTGCTCCCTGGCTGCGCGAGCGCGGGTGAACACATCCTTCAGTTGTGCGCCATCACCAGCGTCTACCGCATCGCGCAAGGCATCGAGATCCGTACGAAAGCTGTCCAGCGTGCGCAGTACTGCCTGCCGATTGGCCATGAAGATGTCGTGCCACATGGTCGGATCGCTGCCTGCGATACGCGTGAAATCACGGAAACCGCCAGCGGCATACCTGAATATGTCCAGGTTTTCATTACGCTTGGCCAGTGAGTCGACCAGACCGAATGCCAGCAAATGCGGCAGATGGCTGGTTGCAGCCAATACCTCATCGTGACGCTCGACCTGCATGTGCTCGACATCGGCGCCCAAGGCAGACCACAACCGGTCGACAATCGCCACCGCTTGAGGATCGGTCTCAGCCAGCGGAGTCAGAATGACTTTATGACGCCTGAACAGCGCCGCATTGGATGCTTCAACGCCGCTCTGCTCGGACCCGGCAATCGGATGCCCGGGCACAAAACGTGTCGGCATATGGCCGAATGCCTGGCGCGCAGCGCTGACCACATTGCCTTTGGCACTGCCGACATCGGTGAGAATTGCGTTACCCAGATCCAGCGGCGCAAGCAGCGCGAGGAGCTTTTCCATAGCCAGGATCGGCACCGCCAACTGAATCACGTCGGCACCATGACAGGCCACGGCAAGATCGGCCTCACAGCGATCCACTACCCCCAGTTCGACAGCCAGCTTTCGCGACTGCGGATCAAGATCGACGCCGACGACTTCGCGACACAGGCCGCTTTCGCGCACGCCCTTGGCAAAGGAGCCGCCGATCAGCCCAAGCCCCACGACCACCAGACGACCGATCAACGGCCGGGCAGGTTGTTCCGAAATCACATCAACCACGCGAACACACCTGACAGCCCGACAAAACAACAAACAAACGGATCATGCACAACGCCCTCAAAGAACCGCTTTCGGGTAGGAACCCAGCACCTTCAAGGCAACGGCTTCACTGCTGATTTTTTCCAGCACAGCCTTGACCAGCGGGTCCTGGTGATGGCCGACAAAGTCGATGAAAAACACGTAAGTCCACTTGCCACTGCGCGACGGGCGGGTTTCGATGCGTGTCAGGTCCAGACCGCTCTCGTGAAACGGCACCAGCAGCTCGTGCAGCGCACCCGGCTTGTTGCTCATCGACACAATGATCGAGGTCTTGTCATCGCCGGTCGGCGGGACTTCCTGATTACCGATAATGAGAAAGCGTGTGGAGTTGTCCGGACGATCTTCGATCTTTTCCGCCAGACGGGTCAGGCCATACAGGCCTGCCGCCATATCGCCAGCGATAGCCGCCGAATTCCACTCGCCCTTGACCCGCTTGGCGGCTTCGGCGTTGCTGGCAACGGCCACACGTTCGACATTCGGGTAATGAGCATCCAGCCATTTGCGGCACTGGGCCAGCGACTGAGCGTGAGAATAAATGCGCGAAATGCTTTGCGTCTTGGTGCTTTCGCCAACCAGCAAATGGTGGTGGATAAGCAGCTCGACTTCTCCACAGATCACCATGTCGTGCTCAAGAAAGCTGTCGAGCGTGTGGTTGACCGCGCCTTCGGTGGAGTTTTCCACCGGGACCACGCCAAAATTCACGGCACCGGCAACCACTTTACGAAACACTTCGTCAATCGCAGCCATCGGCAGACTGATGACTGCATGCCCGAAGTGCTTCATCGCGGCGGCCTGGGTAAATGTACCCTCAGGGCCGAGATAGGCGACCTTGAGCGGCTGCTCAAGCGCGAGACAGGAAGACATGATTTCGCGGAACAGACGCGCCATTTCTTCATTGCTCAACGGCCCGCGATTGCGGTCCATGACTCGCCTGAGCACCGCAGCTTCACGCTCCGGACGGTAGAACACAGGCACTTCACCTTCGGCCAGCGAGGACATCTTGACCCTGGCCACTTCCTGGGCGCAGCGGGCACGCTCGCTGATCAGCTCCAGAACTTTCTCATCGAGGCTGTCGATACGGACGCGAAGCGCCTTGAGTTCTTGCTCGGACATCAGCCGTGCTCCTTCTCGAAATCTTTCATGTAGGCCACCAGCGCGTTGACCGCGTTGATATCGACCGCGTTGTAGATGGACGCACGCATGCCGCCCACCGAGCGATGGCCTTTGAGGTTGAGCAGGCCGTTTGCATCAGCACCTGCCAGGAAAGGCTTGTCGAGGCGATCGTCAGCCAGACGGAACGGTACGTTCATCCACGAACGATCAGGCTTGTTGATCGGGTTGCTGTACAGCTCGCTGGCGTCGATGAAGTCATACAGCGTGCGCTGCTTGATATCGTTGCGCTTGCCGATTGCCTCGACACCGCCCTGCTCCTTGAGCCATTCGAAGACCAGCCCCGACAGGTACCAGGCGAGAGTCGGCGGCGTGTTGTACATCGAGCCATTGTCGGCAGCGACTTTGTAGTCGAGCATGGTCGGGCACAGCGAACGTGCGCGGCCCAGCAGGTCTTCACGAATGATCACCACCACGATGCCGCTCGGGCCAATGTTCTTCTGGGCACCGGCGTAGATCATGCCGAAACGCGAGATGTCCACCGGACGCGAGAGGATGTCCGAAGACATGTCAGCCACCAGTGGCACGTCGCCCGTTTCAGGAATCCAGTTGAATTCCAGACCGCCAATGGTTTCGTTTGGCGCGTAGTGAACGTAGGCAGCATCCTTGGACAGCTTCCATTCGTTCTGACCGGGAATGGCAAAGTAGTCGTAAGGTTTGGCGCTGGCGGCGACGTTGACCGTGCCGTAGCGCGATGCCTCGTCGATAGCCTTCTGCGACCAGATGCCGGTATCGATGTAGTCGGCCTTGCCGTTTTCCGGCAGCAGGTTCAGCGCAATCTGCGCGAACTGCTGGCTCGCGCCGCCTTGCAGGAACAGCACTTTGTAATTGGAGGGGATGGACAGCAGATCGCGCAGATCCTGCTCGGCCTTGGTGGCAATGGAGACGAACTCGTCACTGCGGTGGCTCATTTCCATGACGGAAAGGCCTTTGCCGTGCCAGTCGAGGAGTTCCGCCTGGGCACGCAGCAGAACAGCTTCAGGAAGCGCAGCAGGACCTGCGCAGAAGTTAAAGGCTCGCTTGCTCATATCCACTCTCGTCAAATACGTTGGGTCTGTACGCGCTTGTTTCTGGTTGCTTGCCACGAGCAGACAGACGCCACAGCGACTGGCAGCTCCTTGCTGAAATTCTGATCCGGCTGCAGGGCTGGCCGAATGTCGCAAGGGCTGGACTTGCCTGGAATGCAGATGCACTCACAGACGAGCCAGCCCTTACCTGATTTACGTTACAACTCAGTTCTGCGGTTCGTCTTCGTCTGGCGCAGCGTCCGCTTGCAGGTCTTCACCGGCGTCGCCCACTTCAGCTTCAGCGGCATCGACAATCACGCCGTCGATAACTTCTTCGCCTTCAAGCTCTTCGCCTTCGACTTCCGACGGCTCCTGAACACGCTCCAGACCGACCAGTTTCTCGTCGCTGGCCAGCTTGATCAGGGTCACGCCCTGAGTGTTACGGCCCAGACTGGACACTTCGCCGACCCGGGTACGCACCAGCGTGCCCTGATCGGAAATCAGCATGATTTCTTCGCCATCAAGCACCTGAACTGCGCCAACCAGACGGCCGTTACGCTCGTTGCTGACCATGGCGATGACACCCTGACCGCCGCGCTTGTACTCAGGGAACTCGGAAATGGCCGTACGCTTGCCGTAGCCGCGCTCGGAAGCGGTGAGGATCTGGCTGCCTTCTTCCGGGATCAGCATCGAAATGAGCTTTTGCCCTTCTGACAGACGCATGCCCCGCACGCCGCGAGCGGTACGCCCCATGGCGCGCACATCGGATTCCTTGAAGCGGGTCACTTTGCCGCCATCGGAGAACAGCATGATTTCCTGTTCGCCATCGGTAATGGCAGCGGAGATCAGGATGTCGCCCTCGTCCAGTTCAAGGGCAATGAGGCCCGAGCTGCGTTGACGACTGAATGCAACCAGCGGGGTCTTCTTGACGGTACCGTTGGCGGTGGACATGAAGATGAACGGAGCCTTCTTCTTGTCGGCGGCCTTGATACAGGCCTTGCGCTCTTCTTCGGTCTCGCTGCTGTTTTCCGCGTCGTCCAGCTCGCCTTCAAGGGCTTCGCCTTCTTCGTCGGCACGCTTGCGCATGGCTTCGAGGTCAACCGGCAGCATGGTGGTGATGTATTCGCCGTCGCTCAGCGGCAACAGGTTGACCAACGGACGACCACGGGCAGCGCGGGACGCTTCCGGGATCTCATAGGTCTTGAGCCAGTACACCTTGCCCTTGCTGGAGAACATCAGCAGTGTCGTGTGGCTGTTGGCGACCAGCAGGTGAGCAATGTAATCCTCATCCTTGATGCCGGTGGCCGATTTGCCCTTGCCCCCACGACGCTGAGCCTGATAGACCGCCAATGGCTGGGTCTTGGCATAGCCGCCATGGGAGATGGTGACCACACGCTCTTCTTCGGTGATCAGGTCACCCAGGGTCAGGTCCAGACGTGCATCGAGAATCTCGGTACGACGGGCATCGCCGTACTCGGAGCGGATCACTTCCAGCTCTTCGCGGATCACTTCCATCAGGCGCGTTGCGCTGTTGAGGATGCGGATCAGCTCGCCGATCTGGTTGAGGATTTCCTGGTACTCGCCCAGCAGCTTCTCGTGTTCCAGACCGGTCAGGCGATGCAGACGCAGTTCCAGAATGGCCTGAGCCTGTTCCGGTGACAGGAAATACTTGCCTTCACGCAGACCGTATTGCGGGTCCAGGTTCTCAGGGCGGCACGAATCGGCACCTGCACGCTCGACCATTTCGACCACTGCGCTTGATTCCCAAGGCGTCTTGATCAACGCTTCCTTGGCTTCTGCAGGTGTCGGAGAGGCCTTGATGAGGGCGATGACCGGGTCGATGTTGGACAACGCAACAGCCTGACCTTCAAGGATATGGCCACGCTCACGCGCCTTGCGCAGCTCGAATACGGTACGGCGGGTAACCACTTCGCGACGGTGACGAACAAAGGCTTCCAGCAGGTCCTTGAGGTTCAGGATGCGTGGACGGCCGTCAATCAGGGCAACGATGTTGATACCGAAAACGCTTTGCAGCTGGGTCTGGGCATAAAGGTTGTTGAGAACAACCTCTGGCACTTCGCCACGACGCAGCTCGATGACCACGCGCATACCGTCCTTGTCGGACTCGTCACGCAGCTCGGTAATGCCTTCGAGTTTCTTTTCCTTGACCAGCTCGGCGATCTTCTCGATCAGACGTGCCTTGTTAAGCTGGTACGGCAGTTCGGTGATGACGATCTGCTGACGTCCGCCGACCTTGTCGATGTCTTCGACGATGGAGCGGGCACGCATGTAAATGCGTCCACGACCCGTACGATAGGCTTCGATGATACCCGCACGGCCGTTGATGATCGCCGCTGTCGGGAAATCCGGGCCGGGGATGTACTGCATCAGCTCATCGATCGTCAACTCGGGGTTGTCGATCAGTGCCAGGCAACCGTCGATGACTTCACCAAGGTTGTGCGGCGGAATGTTGGTCGCCATGCCCACGGCGATACCGCTGGAACCGTTGACCAGCAGGTTGGGAATACGGGTCGGCATGACCGCGGGGATCATTTCGGTGCCGTCGTAGTTCGGCACCCAGTCCACGGTTTCCTTGTGCAGGTCGGCCAGCAGCTCGTGCGCCAGCTTGGTCATGCGCACTTCGGTGTATCGCATGGCCGCAGCGTTGTCGCCATCGACCGAACCGAAGTTGCCCTGACCGTCTACCAGCAGGTAGCGCAGCGAGAATGGCTGAGCCATACGAACGATGGTGTCGTACACGGCTGTATCGCCGTGCGGGTGATACTTACCGATCACGTCACCAACCACACGGGCGGATTTCTTGTACGGCTTGTTCCAGTCGTTACCCAGCTCGCTCATTGCGAACAACACGCGCCGGTGCACGGGCTTCAAGCCGTCGCGCGCATCGGGCAGTGCTCGACCGACGATTACGCTCATCGCGTAGTCGAGGTAGGACTGCTTCAGCTCGTCTTCGATATTGACCGGGAGGATTTCTTTGGCCAGTTCGCCCATGAGAAGCCTGATTCCTTTTTCTGGTGAAACCTCGCAAACCCATTCGGGGTATACGAAGCTCGCCGCTGCCAGCATGTGCAGGGCAGCGACTTACGACAAATCAACAAGTTATGCCATGAATCTACGCAGCGTGGGCGACTACAATCAGTGTCCCCGATAACCGCCGGATATTACCACAATCGCCGAGGCGCTCACATCCTTTGCAGGCGCTGAAAACGAGCCACCGGTGTGCAAGACGCCTGAGAAACGCTTACAGGCCCGCCCAGCCGCATTGCACAGCGGCAACGGCTCGAGCCCGACCGCATCAGTGAAGATGTTTACGGCTCATCAATTGCGCCATCCGGGCGGTATCGGGACGCTCGACAATGCCCTTCTCGGTCACAATCGCATCGATCAGGTCTGCCGGTGTCACATCGAACACCGGATTGAAGGCCTCGACCTGTGCACCGACCCGCTGACCGCCCACTTCAAGCAGCTCACGGCCGTCGCGCTCTTCAATGATGATGTCGTCGCCACTGGCCATTTCCATGTCGATGGTCGAGCTCGGTGCCACCACCATGAAGCGCACCCCGTGGTGCATCGCGGCTACGGCAAGCTGATAGGTGCCGATCTTGTTCGCCACGTCGCCATTGGCGGTGATGCGATCAGCCCCGACGATAACCCAGGTAATCCCCTTGGTACGCATCAGGTGCGCAGCGGCGGAGTCTGCATTCAGGGTGACCGGGATGCCTTCATTGGCCAGTTCCCAGGCGGTAAGCCGCGACCCCTGCAGCCAGGGCCGGGTTTCATCGGCATAAACCCGCTCGATCATGCCTTCCAGATGCGCTGCGCGGATCACGCCCAGCGCAGTCCCGAACCCACCGGTGGCCAGCGCTCCGGTATTGCAGTGGGTGAGCACCGTCTGCAAGTTGCCTTGATGCCTGCGGATCAGGTCGGCGCCCAGTTGCGCCATGGTCAGATTGGCCTCGCGATCACTCAAGTGAATCGCCACGGATTCTGCCTCAAGGGCCACGAGCGGATCGTCACCGTCCTTCACACGCATCAGACGATCACGCATCCGGTTCAGCGCCCAGAACAGGTTCACGGCGGTCGGGCGTGAGTCGGCCAGCAACTGCATGTCTTCTTCCAGCGCCGGATACCAGTCCCCGCCTTCGGCAATGCGCGCACGTGCGCCCAGCACCGCACCGTAGGCGGCACTGATACCGATAGCCGGTGCCCCGCGCACGACCATCGTGCGAATCGCCTCGGCGACTCCCTCGGCGGTGGTATAGCGGTGCCAGACTTCCTCGAACGGCAGTACCCGCTGGTCCAGCAGGTACAGAGCGTCGTCTCGCCAATCGATGGCCTTAACTTTCTCTGCAGCCAACAGTCGATCGCGCATCGCCAACTCCATCTTGAACATCCGAAACCCAGCATCAAAAGCCGCTGATTATAGCGAGCCGCCTGCGAAGACGCTCGGGTATACTTCGCCATCAACGTAATAAACGATGGAAACCTTCTCATGCCGAACGCTACAGCACCGCTCGACCTTTTGCTCCTGCCCGCCTGGCTGGTGCCGGTCGAGCCCGCAGGCGTGGTGCTCAAGGACCACGGCATCGGCGTGCGCGACGGCTGTATCGTCTATATAGGGCCGCGAACCGAGGCATTGAGGCAAAACGCAGTGCAGGTGCAGGAGCTTCCCGGCATGCTGCTCAGCCCAGGCCTGATCAACGCCCACGGTCATGCAGCCATGACACTGTTTCGCGGGCTGGCCGATGACCTGCCACTGATGACCTGGCTGCAGGACCATATCTGGCCCGCCGAAGGCAAATGGGTCAACGAAGACTTCGTTCGCGATGGCACCGACCTGGCCATCGCCGAGCAGCTCAAGGGCGGCATCACCTGCTTCTCGGACATGTATTTCTACCCCAAGGTGGCTGCCGAGCGCGTCCACGCCAGCGGCATGCGCGCGCAGATCACCGTTCCGGTACTGGATTTCCCGATTCCGGGGGCTCACACAACGGATGAAGCACTGCACAACGGTATCGAGCTGTTCAACGACCTCGCCCATCATCCACGCATCAAGATCGCCTTTGGCCCGCATGCGCCCTACACCGTGGGCGACGAGAATCTGGAGAAGGTCCGGGTTATCGCCGATGAACTGGACGCCATGATTCAGATGCATGTCCATGAGACCGCATTCGAAGTCGAACAGGCTGTCGAACAGCGCCAGGAGCGCCCTCTCGCCCGCTTGAATCGGCTGGGCATGCTCGGCCCGCGCTTCCAGGCCGTGCACATGACGCAGATCAACGACGACGATCTGGCCCTGCTGGTGGAAAGCAATACCAACGTGATTCATTGCCCAGAATCCAATCTCAAGCTGGCCAGCGGTTTCTGCCCGGTCGAACGGCTGTGGCAGGCCGGAGTGAATGTTGCGGTGGGCACCGACGGTGCCGCCAGCAACAATGACCTGGACCTGCTCGGCGAAACCCGCACCGCCGCCTTGCTGGCCAAGGCTGTCGCCGGTTCGGCCACAGCACTGGATGCACACCGTGCGCTGCGCATGGCGACGCTGAACGGCGCTCGCGCCCTGGGTATTCAGGCCGAGACCGGCTCGCTGGAGATCGGCAAGGCGGCGGACATGGTCGCGTTCGACCTGTCGGGTCTGGCCCAGCAACCGATCTACGACCCGGTGTCGCAGCTTATATATGCCACTGGCCGCGATTGCGTGAGCCATGTCTGGGTGGCCGGCAAGCAATTGCTCGACGCACGCCGGCTGACTCGCATGGATGAACCCGCACTGCGCGACACCGCGATTGCGTGGGGCCAGCGTATTTCCGGTAAAGCCGAATAATTCGATTCGGACCGAACACATGTCAGTCAGGCTTATCTATAAGCCTGACTGATGAAAAAGAATTTTGAGTTCAAGAGGGACACCCATGAGCAACGTCGACCGCGCAGAAATCGCTAAATTCGAGGCCCTGGCCCATCGCTGGTGGGACCGCGAAAGCGAATTCAAGCCGCTGCATGACATCAATCCGCTGCGCGTCAACTGGATCGACGAGCGTGTCGGCCTGGCAGGCAAGAAGGTGCTCGACGTCGGCTGCGGCGGCGGCATTCTCAGCGAGGCGATGGCCCTGCGCGGCGCAACGGTGACCGGCATCGACATGGGCGAAGCGCCGCTGGCCGTCGCACAACTGCATCAGCTCGAATCGGGTGTCAGCGTCGAGTATCGGCAGATCACCGCCGAGGACATGGCCGAAGAAATGCCCGAGCAGTACGATGTGGTGACCTGCCTGGAAATGCTCGAGCACGTGCCGGACCCCTCCTCGGTGATCCGCGCCTGCTACCGCATGGTCAAGCCAGGCGGCCAGGTGTTCTTCTCGACCATCAACCGCAACCCGAAAGCGTACCTGTTCGCCGTGGTCGGCGCCGAATACATCCTCAATCTGCTGCCACGCGGCACCCACGACTTCAAGAAATTCATCCGCCCTTCCGAGTTGGGCGCCTGGAGCCGTGACGCCGGTCTGCAAGTCAAGGACGTTATCGGCCTGACCTACAATCCGCTGACAAAGCATTACAAGCTGACCTCCGACGTCGGCGTCAACTACATGATCCAGACCCTGCGGGAGGCATGACAGATGCGCCTGAGAGCGGTTTTATTCGACATGGACGGCACCCTGCTCGACACCGCACCGGACTTCATCGCCATTGCCCAGGCAATGCTGGCCGACCGCAACCTGCCTGCGGTACCGGACAAACTGATCCGTGACGAAGTTTCCGGCGGTGCCAGAGCCATGGTGGCGGCCACCTTTACAATGTCCCCTGAAGATCCACAATTCGAGGCATTGCGCCTGGAGTTTCTGGAGCGCTATCAGCGTGACTGCGCCGTTCACAGCAGACTGTTCGATGGCATGGGCGAGCTGCTGGTCGACATCGAGAAGGCCGGCCTGATCTGGGGCGTGGTGACAAACAAGCCGGTGCGCTTCGCTCAGCCGATCATGGAACAGCTCGGCCTGGCCGAACGCTCCGCCGTACTGATCTGCCCGGACCACGTCACGCACAGCAAGCCACACCCCGAGCCGATGATTCTGGCCTGCAAGATGCTCGACCTCGACCCGGCCAGCGTCCTGTTCGTAGGCGACGATCTGCGCGACATTGAGTCCGGCCGCGACGCAGGCACCAAGACTGCTGCCGTGCGCTACGGCTACATCCACCCCGACGACAATCCTGATCACTGGGGTGCCGACGTGGTGGTCGATCATCCGCTGGAACTGCGCAAGGTGCTGGATAACGCACTGTGCAGCTGCTGAACGAGGTTTTACATGTTTGACTACTCAGCGCACCCGGAACTGCTCAAGGGCCGGATCATTCTGGTAACCGGTGCCGCTCGCGGCATCGGTGCTGCAGCCGCAAAAACCTACGCAGCGCATGGCGCGACTGTTCTGCTGCTGGGCAGAACTGAAGCCAGCCTGGCTCAGGTCCATGACGAGATACAGGCAGCAGGTCATCTGCTGCCGTTGGTCATACCCTTCGATCTGGAAAGCGCCGACCCCGCGCAGTATCACGACCTGGCGACCATGATCGAGCGCAAAGTCGGCCGTCTTGACGGGCTGCTGCACAACGCCTCGATCATCGGACCGCGCACTTCAGTGGAACACCTGCCAGGCGAAGACTTCATGCAGGTCATGCACGTCAACGTCAATGCCACCTTCATGCTCACCCAGGCATTGCTGCCACTGCTTCGGCGCTCGACTGATGCATCGGTGGCCTTCACTTCCAGCAGCGTTGGTCGCAAAGGCCGCGCGCAATGGGGCGCGTACGGGGTATCGAAATTTGCTACCGAAGGCCTGATGCAAACCCTCGCCGACGAGCTTGAAGGCGTCACCAGTTTGCGGGCCAACAGCATCAACCCGGGCGCTACCCGCACCGGTATGCGTGCGCAGGCCTACCCTGACGAAAACCCGCAGAACAATCCCGCGCCTGAAGACATCATGCCGGTCTACCTGTACTTGATGGGACCGGACAGTAAGGGCATAAACGGGCAGGCGCTGAATGCTCAGTGAGCAAAAATAACCAGACATTGCCGTGACGAAAAACTGTCACGGCAGGCGTTTTTAGCGGCATTTTAAGTCAAGGAATTGCCGACTCGCCCTCACTGTCAGAGAGATGGCGTCAGCTAAACCACTGATTTTAATAAGTCCGGGCAAAAATGAACCGAATGGCACGACATCCCCTCTAACCCAGCCAAGCCAGCAATATGTGCTGAGGAGCGAAGAGATGAATTTTCCTACCCAGACCCATGCAATCGATTTCGATACGGCTGAACTGCAACGCCTGGGTTTTCGAAATCGACCCGACGCCATACTTCCACCCCCGTCACTGCCCGAGCTGGTTTATCAGCTTGGGCGACAATTGCAGACCAGCCTGGAAGCCGAGCGGATACTGACCCTGTTTTTTCAGGGTGTGCAACGGTTCCTGCCATTGAGTGGTCTGGCCTATCGACATATCGAAAGTGACCTGAATCTGCGTCTGGGCGAGATGTCATCCGACAGCGCCACCTTTCACCTGCGTCACGAGGGCAAGTGCATCGGTGAGCTGGAGTTTCAAGGCGCCAAGCCATTTGATACCCGGCAGCTGAGCGACCTTGAATCGTTGCTGGTCTGTCTGGTGTACCCGCTGCTGAACGCCCTGCTGTATCGCATTGCGACACAGACAGCGTTGCGCGACCCTTTGACCAGTACCGGTAACCGTATCGCAATGGATCAGGGCCTGGCTCGCGAGATAGAGATATCGCGTCGTCACAAGCAACCGCTTTCATTGCTGATGCTGGATATAGATCATTTCAAGAAAGTGAACGATGAGTACGGCCATCATACTGGCGATGATGTACTGAAAACCGTTGCGCAAAGCCTGAAAGCGCAACTGCGCAATATCGATCGTGTGTTCCGCTATGGCGGTGAAGAGTTCGTGGTGATTCTTTCCAACACCGGAGCCAGTTCGGCTGAACTGATCGGCGAACGCCTGCGTCAGGCCGTGCGGAACCTCGAGTTTCGCGAGCTTGACCCAGCCCTGACCATGACCGTCAGCCTGGGATGCTCAACACTGCTGCCGACAGAAACCGCCGACAGCCTGCTGCGCAGGGCCGACAACGCCCTGTATGTTGCTAAACGCGAAGGTCGCAACCGTCTTGCCATGGCCAGCTAACACTCTTTCCTGCCTTTCTCGCCCAGCCTCTATACTTCCAGCGCGGCAACACGCCCACGCGCAGGCTTGACCTTGTCCAGCTGCATGCAGCGCTCCAGGAACAAATGCATGTAATCGTAACTCTTGGTAACGGCCTGACGCAGCTCAGCTTGCAGCTGCAGGCTCGGTTTATCGCCCACCAACGTGCAAATGATCTCGAGCGCCTCCCAAGGGTGCGCGTCGTCATACTGTGCATGCATCTTGAGCCATTTCATGGCTTTCTTGCGGGTTTCTTCAGGGAATGCTTCGGCGTACGCACCATTGGAACAGACCACTGCCGACCACTCGCCCGTCGCTCCTTCAATGGCATAGTTGGTGGCCGCCATCGCAACAGCCAGTGAGTCCGAAGAGCTGGTCTGCCAGCACCAGTGGCTCAGTGCGTGCAGCTCAGGCGCAACCCGTTGATCGTGGAGGTCTTCAAGCGTCACATCGTGCGCTGCACACCAGTTCACCCAGTAGTCAGCATGATTGAGTTCGACGCGAATATTGAACATCAGCCAGCGGCGCGCCATGTCTTCGCCAGGATGACGACCAAAGCGGGTCTTGGTGAGGTTCTTGGCCATGTACACCGCGAACTGCTCGACAACCGGCCAACCGCCGATCAGGTAATGGCGCATGATCTGCGGACTCAGCTTCGCGTCACGCATCTGCTGGTACAACTCGTGCTCGACCACCCGTGCCTTTGCAGCGCTGCAATCCTTGATCAACTGCTGCGCCCAGGCCGGATAACTGCTGGCTTCCATGAGCGGACCGGTTCTCTCGAAAGTGTCGATCACTGGGTATCTCCTTATAGGGTTTCAACTGATTAACGTAGCGTTCCTGGCGCGCCGAACATCAGGGGGTCAGGCCGTACGGGCTGAATGTACAGACTCTCGCAAGTGAACAATTCAGGGCGTGATATCAGATACCCTTGTGCAAAATCCACGCCCATTTCCTGCAACGCAAACTCTATCTGCGGCGTTTCTACGTACTCAGCAATGGTGCGTTTGCCCATCACATGACCAATATTGTTGATGACCTCGACCATAGCCTTGTTGATCGGATTGTCGAGCATGTCCTTTACAAAACTGCCATCGATTTTCAGAAAATCCACAGGCAAGTGTTTGAGATAGGCAAAGGACGACATGCCCGAACAGAAATCATCAAGGGAAAACTGACAGCCCAGCCCCTTCAACTCGTTGATAAAGCGAATCGCGCTGTCCAGGTCTGCAATGGCACTGGTTTCAGTGATCTCGAAACAGATCATTCCGGGCGATACGGCAAATGCCTTGAACTGCTGTTTCAGGTATTCGAGGAACGTATCATCGCCGATACTTGAACCTGACAAATTTATAGCACATAGCGCCTGCGGTGCCTGATGCCGATCATCACTCTGGCATTGGGCGATCACTTTGAAGACATTGTGCACCACCCAACGATCCAGCGTCGTCATAAGGCCGTAGCGCTCGGCAGCCGGGATAAAGTTGTCCGGAACCACCATTCGTCCGGACTCATCACGCAGGCGCAGGAGGATTTCTATGTGCCGCACCTCATCGCCTTCACCTTTGATCGAAGCGATTTCCTGCGCATAAAGGCAAAAGCGATTTTCATCCATTGCCATGTGCAGACGTTGTATCCAGGCCATCTCGCCGAAACGCATCGACAGGGTCAGGTCGTCAACACTGTAGACCTGAACCCGGTTGCGGCCTCTCTCCTTGGCCATATAACAGGCCATGTCGGCAGCAGACAACGACCCTTCAAGCGTGGCGGGTGTATCGCCGAGCTGCACCAGACCGATACTTACGGTAGTCATGAATGGCCGACCTTTCCACATGAAATGCAGGGTCTGCACGATCTCGCGCAACCCCTCGGCTATATCGAGGGCCGTGTCGGCAGGGCAATCGACCAGCAACACGCCGAACTCGTCACCTCCCAGCCGGGCCAGTGTGTCACCGTCGCGCAAGCCCTGCGGCAGTGCCCGGCAAAGCTGGCGCAGCAGCTCATCGCCCGCCGCATGACCACCGGTGTCATTGACCAGTTTGAACTGGTCCAGGTCAAGAAACATCAGACAGTGGCTGCTCGCCTGATCGTCAATACCATCCAGTACCCGCTGCAGGCGATGCTCGAATTCACTGCGATTGACCAGCCCGGTCAGCGGATCATGGGCGGCCTGCCATGACAGATCGGCGATGTACTGACGCTCCTGTGTCATGTCATGCAGTACCAGCACCGCCCCGCTGACCACCCCCTCGTTGTAGATCGGCGTACCGACCAGTGCTACCGAGACCGTACTGCCATCCAGCCGCTGGATAAGCTTGCTGTTGGCGCTGCCGCCCTTGAGCTTGCCGGTGACGATCTGTTCGACCAGCGTCGAGGTGTCCTTCTGATCGTTTTCATCCAGCAGATTGAACAGCGCTGTCAGCGGAAGCCCGCTGGCCTGGGTGCTTTTCCAGTGCGTCAGGCCCTCGGCTGCAGGGTTCATATAGACAATGGCCCCGGCCACGTCGATGGTGATCACCCCGTCGCCGATGGACTCCAGGGTAATCTGGGCGCGCTCTTTCTCAAGTTGCAGGGCATCAGCAAACACGCGCCGCTGGACAATCAGACGACGCACACGCAGCAGCGCCAGAAGAATCAGTAAAACGGCGGTGACCAGATTGACCGCAATCAGCAGGTTGAGGATAAACCTGGACCCCTCGCCCAGCGCATCACTGAACGCCCGTGCTGCGGGCGTTACCCCTTCATTGATGACATTGATCTGCACTCGCCACTGATTGACCTCGGCGGCAGATACGCCGCCCTCACCGACCCGGTCGTGAATATGCCGGGCAAGCTCATTGAGCTGTATGAGGTAGCCATCACCCACCTCCCAAAAGTGAATGGCCTGCTTCATGAAGCTGAAGTTATGGAAGTTCAGGTACATCCAGATGATGCCATTAGCGTCATCGGGGTGATTGCCGCCCTGGATGATCCCGGCCCTGGCATCTGCCATGGAAGGAATGGGCTGATCGAGCGCCTTGCGCAAGGCGTGACCACCCTGAGGAACGGAAAAGGCGTTTTGATACTTCAGATAGTCACGCTCATCATGCGTGATGGCGTATAGGCTCAGGTAATGGATGGCATCTTTCTGGCCCTTGGACCAGAGACTCTCGCCCGCCACATAGCTGCGCACCGCAGACATGGTGTAGAGGCTGACACACCCCAGCAATGCCTGAAACAGCGCGACGGCAATGAATGGCCATACGATGCCCAACAGACGGGGCTTGGAGAAGGTCCATGGTTGTTTCATGGGTTTCACCTCACCACATGCCTGAATAAACGTCTAGCGCAGAGACTAGGCTAGATTCGTGAATGATGGCAGGTGATTCTCCCGCAATCGAGCCAACCTGTGCGCTGATCGAAGCATCGCACATCAGATTTGTTGCAAGTGTCCGTACAGCTTTGCGTAAAGACCTCCATCGGCAATCAACTGTTGGTGTCCGCCGTCTTCGACAATCCGCCCGCCATCAAACACCAGCACCCGGTCAGCCTGCTTCACGGCCGACAGGCGGTGCGCGATGATCAGCGTTGTGCGACTACGCAGAAAACGTGCGAGGGCCTGATGCAGGTTGTACTCGGTAGCCGCGTCCAGCGCCGAGGTAGCTTCATCGAGGATAACCACTTTAGGGTCGGACAATACCATGCGTGCGATGGCCATGCGCTGACGCTGGCCACCCGACATTCTGACCCCGGAGCGCCCTACCACGCTGTCCAGACCTTGTGGCAGATCGCGGATCGCAGAATCGAGTTGCGCAACTTCCAGCGCACGCCAGCAGGCTTCGTCGCTGCAGTCACGACCCATGGTCAGGTTGGCGCGCACCGTGTCATTGAACAGGGCGGGATGCTGCAGTACCACGGCAACGTTCTCGCGCACAGTGTCCAGACCGATATCCTGCTGACTGACGCCGCCAAAACGGATCACTCCGGTGCGGGCCGTGTACAAGCCCAGCAGCAACTGCACCAAGGTGCTCTTGCCGCCACCACTGGCACCGACGATGGCGACTTTTTCACCCGGCGCGATGCTCAGGTTCAACTGATCCAGCACCAGGTCTTCGCCATAACCGAAACTCAGGCCACGCACCTCGACCCCCACGGTCTCGCGCCCTGCGAAGGGGTCAGTCCCGCCGACATATTGCGGCTCATCGGCACGCGCCAGCAGCTCGTTGATACGCGTCAGAGCACCACCCGCCGCGTAATAGGCGTATTGCAGATTCAACAGTTGCTCAACCGGCGTCATCATGAACCACAGGTAGCTGAACACCGCGAGCATCTGCCCGATCGACAGGTCCGAGAACAACACCGTGAGCATTGCGGCGGCACGAAAGATATCGATACCGAACTGGAACAGCAGCCCGCTGGCACGCCCCGAGGCGTCGCTTTTCCATTGCGAATTGATGGCGTAATCCCGCACTTCCTGCGCCCGCATGCCCAGCCGACCGAGGAAGAAACCCTGTCGATTACCCGCCCTGACTTCCTGAATCGCATCCAGTGTTTCACTCAGCGCCTGGGTAAAACGCGACGTGCTGTCGTTTTCCAGCTTCTTGAGATGCTTGACCCGCTTGCCCAGCTTCACCGTGAGCAGAATCACCAGCGGGTTGAACAGCATAATCAGCAGCGCCAGCTTCCAGTGCATCCACATCAGAATGCCCGCCGTGCCTGCCAGCGTCAGCGTGGCTACCAGCAGTCGGCTGAGGGTTTCGCCGACAAACTTGTCCAGCGTGTCCAGGTCGGTCACCAGATGCGTAGTCACCGTGCCGCTGCCCAGGCTTTCGTACTCACGCAGGGAAATGCGCTTGAGCCGTTCGATCAAACGTAGCCGGATACGGTAGACGATATCCTTGGCCAGCCCGGCAAACAGCCGCGCCTGCAGAACGTTGAACACCAGCGCTCCGACACGCAGCACCAGAGTCAGCAAGAGCATCAGGCCGATGTAGCCCGCCGCCTTTTGCAGGCCGTCAGGCAGCAAGTGATTCATGACTTTCAGTGCCGCATCGCCGCGCCCCAACAGCACTTCGTCAACCAGCAACGGCAGCAACAACGGGATCGGCACGCTGCACAGTGTCGCCAGAACTGCGACACCATTGGCCAGCCACAGGGCTTTTTTATGACGCAACGCAAGACGCCGGATCTCGGCCCAACTCAACGCATCGCCATGCTTGGCTTGCGACTGCCGGGCGGCATCGGGCGATTCATCACGCACTGGCTGCACGCTCCAGCCATCGACCCAGCAAGGGCGAAAGGCTGCTCAACGGCTGATAACCGTTGGTCAACAGCGCCAACTGGCCGTTACGCTCGGCAAGCAGGGTCGGAAAACCGGCGATGCCCAGATCCTGCGCCCTGGCGAAATCAGCTGCCGTGGCAGCTTGCCGCTCCTTACTCTCGAATTCGTCGGCAAATGCCTGACGCGACAGCCCCGCCTGCTCGGCCAGTTCGGCCAGCAATGAAGGGCGTGTTACGTCACGACCTTCGCTATAGAAAGCCCGCTGAATCAGCCCGACCAGTTCCCAGGCGCGGTCCGGGTCCAACTGCCGTGCCGCAGTGACGGCCAGACAGGCAGGCGTGGTGTCGTAGACAAACCCTTCCGGCAGCGCACCCTCGCGAAGAAACGGCTGGCCGGTGGCCTCTTCGACCGCCTGCCAGTGCTCGAGAATGTAACGACGCTTGGCCGGTTCCAGCGCTGCACCCTCAGAGCGCAGACCGCCCATGACCAGATGCAGCGGCACGCCCGCTGCCCGAGCCTGTTGCACCAACGCGTCGGCAACCGGAGCGAAGCCCCAGCACCAGGAGCACATAGGGTCCATGATATAGATCAGGCGGGCAGACATGGCTCAGGCCTCGGAGGGCAAACGATAGTTGCGACCAATCGGATGGGGCTGGTTACGTGCCTTGGCCAGTTCGATCTGTTTTTGCCGGTCGATGGCGCTGCGACGAGTCTTCTCGCTCAGCGAATCCCAACAATGCGGGCAGCTGACACCCGGTGAGTAATGCTCGCTGGCGCGATCCTCGGCACTGATCGGCGTGCGGCAGGCATGGCATTGATCATAATCGCCTTCTGTCAGGTCGTGGCGCACCGTAACCCGGTTGTCGAACACGAAACACTCGCCGCGCCACTGACTTTCCTGCTCGGGGACTTCTTCCAGATATTTGAGAATCCCGCCCTTGAGGTGATAGACCTCTTCAAAACCTTCGCCCAGCATGTAACTGGAGGCTTTTTCGCAGCGAATGCCACCGGTACAGAACATGGCGACCTTCTTGTGCACCGCCGGGTCGAAATGCGCCTTGATGTATTCCGGAAACTCGCGAAAAGACGTGGTCTTCGGATCGATGGCACCCTCAAAGGTGCCAATCGAGACCTCATAATCGTTGCGGGTATCGATCAGCAGCACTTCAGGGTCAGTGATCAGGGCGTTCCAGTCCTTGGGCTCGACGTATGTGCCGACGCTCTTGTTGGGGTCGACACCCTCTACGCCCAGGGTCACGATCTCTTTCTTGAGCTTGACCTTGGTGCGATAGAACGGCTGCTCGTCGCAGTAGGATTCCTTGTGATCGATGTCGATCAGGCGCGGATCGCTCTTCAACCAGGCCATCAGGCCGTCGATGCCTTCGCGGCTGCCGGACACCGTGCCGTTGATGCCTTCATCGGCGATCAACAGTGTGCCCTTGATGCCGTTGTCGACCATCGCCTGCAATAGGGGCTCGCGCAGTTCCACGTAATCGCTGAGGGTGACGAACTTGTACAGCGCGGCCACGACGATCGGCTGAGTCATCGGCTCTTGAGTCATGTATCTCTCCAGTGGCGACCCTCGCAAAGGGCCTACCGGGTAAAAATGTGCGGACAAAAAAACGCACCGGCCAGGCGGCGCGGTGCGGATTCTAGCAAAAACCGGAGTGCAGCAGGCAGGTCAGCGGATCAATAGCCCCGGTAAAAGGGCGCAAATCAGCCAAAAACCCTGATCAGTGACCGCCAGCACAGGTCGGTGAAGCAGGCGCTGCACCGACCTTCGACCATTCTTCAGGCGTGTAAGTGTGCAACGCCAGCGCATGAAAATCGCCCATCAGGGCACCCAGCGTGGCGTAAACCTTCTGGTGCCGCTTGACCGAATTCAGGCCCTGAAACTGATCACTGACCAGAACAGCCTTGTAATGGGTCTGCTGACCACGACTATGCATGTGGCTCTCGTCGAGCACTTGCAGATGGTGCGGTTGCAGCAGCGCAAGCGCCGACTCGATTCGTTGTTGCATGGTCATGGCAGCAATCGCCTGTCAGGGCTTTTTGGCAGGAGCTGGAGCGGCTGCCTTGGCAGGTTCCAGTTCGGCAGTCATGTCAGCCAGAAGTTTGTTGACGACCGGCACTGCGCTTTCCAGCTTGCTTTGGGTCAGTTGGGCCGATTGCTGAGCCAGCTCAGGCATTTTGGTCATCACTTTCTTGCCCAGCGGAGACTGGTAGAACGCAACCAGATCCTTCAGCTCGCTTTCGGTGAAGTTGGCAGTGTACAGCTTGACCATCTCAGGCTTGAGCTTGTTCCAGCCAATAGCCTGGTCCAGAGCGGTGTTGGCCTTGGCCTGATAGGTTTCAAGCAGGGCTTTTTTCGATGCAGGTGCCTTGGTTTCAGCAAAACGCTGAGCGAACATCTGCTGAACCTGCGCATAGACCGGAGCGCCCAGGCGATCGGCGTTGGCAAGCTTCAGGAACGTTTCGGCGCTCGCGTTGTGACTGGCGGTGTCGGCGAAGACCTGGCCGCTGGCACAGACCAGGGCTACCGCGGTACAAATGGCACGAAGACGGGTCATCGAGTTTCCTTATCTAGCAAACGAGGCATTACCCCAGGGCCGACCATTCTGCGCTTATCTGGGCTTTTGGCTCAACCCCCGGTTCACCCAGCGGTTAAAAAGCACTGCGCGGGAACCCTGTAGGCATATGGACACCTAACCCTGCAACGCACTTAAAGGAGTAAGAACAGTGAGCCGCACCGAAACCGACAGCATTGGCCCGATCGAAGTCCCCGAAGATGCCTACTGGGGCGCGCAGACCCAACGCTCACTGATCAATTTTGCGATTGGCGATCAGCGTATGCCACTGCCCGTTCTGCACGCGCTGACCCTGATCAAGAAAGCCGCGGCACGCGTCAACGACCGTAACGGCGATCTGCCCGCCGACATTGCCCGCCTGATCGAACAGGCCGCCGATGAGGTGCTCGACGGTCAGCACGACGCGCAATTCCCGCTGGTGGTCTGGCAGACCGGCAGCGGCACGCAAAGCAACATGAACGTCAACGAAGTGATCGCAGGCCGAGCTAACGAACTGGCAGGTCAGGGCCGTGGCGGTAAATCACCAGTTCACCCCAACGATCACGTCAACCGCTCGCAAAGCTCCAACGATTGCTTCCCGACAGCCATGCACATCGCCACTGCCCAAGCGGTCAAGGAACAGCTGCTGCCCGCCATCGCCGAGCTTTCCAGCGGGCTTGCCGAACAGGCTGCGCGGCACATGAAACTGGTCAAGACCGGGCGCACGCACATGATGGACGCGACGCCTATCACCTTTGGCCAGGAGCTGTCGGGGTTTGTCGCGCAATTGGATTACGCAGAAAAGGCTATTCGCGCTGCGCTTCCCGCCGTCTATGAGCTGGCTCAGGGCGGTACTGCGGTCGGTACCGGGCTCAACTCGCCGAAAGGCTTCGCCGAGGCCATCGCAGCAGAGCTGGCTGCACTGTCCGGGCTGCCGTTCGTCACTGCGCCCAACAAGTTCGCCGCACTGGCCGGTCACGAGCCGCTTGCAGCACTTTCCGGCGCACTGAAGACCTTGGCCGGAACCCTGATGAAAATCGCCAACGACCTGCGCCTGCTGGGTTCCGGCCCGCGTGCCGGGCTGGCCGAAGTCAGGCTGCCAGCCAACGAGCCCGGCAGTTCGATCATGCCCGGCAAGGTCAACCCGACCCAGTGCGAGGCCTTGTCGATGCTCGCCTGCCAGGTCATGGGCAACGACGTGACCATCGGCTTCGCCGCCAGCCAGGGCCACCTGCAACTGAACGTCTACAAGCCGGTGATCATTCACAATGTGCTGCAATCGATCCGCTTGCTGGCCGATGGCTGCAGCAATTTCAATGAACACTGCATTGCAGGCATGCAGCCGGATGCTGAAAAAATGGCTGAGCACCTGGAGCGCGGACTGATGCTGGTTACTGCACTCAATCCGCATATCGGTTATGACAAATCGGCGCAGATTGCCAAGAAGGCTTACACCGAAGGCCTGACCCTGCGTGAAGCCGCATTGGCGCTGGGTTATCTGACCGATGAGGAGTTCGACGCCTGGGTGCGTCCGGACAAAATGCTCGAGGCAGGCAGTAATGGCTGATGCCAGAAGCGGCGCAACGCCACTGGAAGGTAACGGCAAACGGATTCTGATGGTTTACGGTACGCCGAAAGCCATCAGCCTCTCCCATGCCCTTGGCGAAGCCTATGCACAGGCTGCGCGCAGTGAAGGGCATGTGGTGCGGGAACTCAAGCTGGGCGAGCTGGATTTCGATCCTATTCTGCACAACGGCTACGACCAAACCCAGACACTTGAACCGGACCTGCTCGACGCCCAGCGCCAGATTCACTGGGCCGAGCATCTGGTATTCGTTTATCCGGTCTGGTGGGGCGGCTTGCCGGCGCTACTGACGGGCTTTTTCGACCGGGTACTGACGCCCGGTTTTGCGTTCAAGACCCACGGCCGCAAGCATTCCTCCAATGAGCTGCTCCGAGGCCGCACTGCGGAGCTGCTGGTCGCCATGGACACGCCGCCACGCTATTTTCAATGGATTTACGGCGCGCCGGCTCACCGGCAGATGGTGCGGACGATATTGGGCTTTTGCGGGATAAAAACCAAATGCCTTAGCGAATTTGCCCCGGTGCACAGTGCCAGCGAACAGCAACGCCAGGAATGGATTCTCCAGGCACAGGCACTGGGCAAGCGCTGATCTGTACGGGCGGTGAATTCAGGCCTGTGCGAGCCTTGCCTTGCGCGCTCTGAGGCCAGCGACCAGTGAAGGACCAAGTGCGGTCAGCGCCGACCCCGTCACCACCAGCAGCGCGCCGCCGTAACCCATCACGTTCAATTCCTCTGTCTGCACATAATCAGGCCATAGCCACGCTGCGGCAGCCACGGCGGTCAGCGTAACCAGCGGCGTCATCGCAAGCGTCGCGCTGACCCGTGATGCCTCCCAATGCGCCAGCGCCTCAGCGAAAGCACCATAGGCCACCAGTGTATTCAGACAGCAGGCGAGTAGCAGCCAGCCCTGCAACGGGCTCAACAATAACGCCTCGGCGGGGTGCGCCCAAGGCGTTAGCAACAGCGCACAGAACAGGTAAATCACCATCATCACCTGCAGCGAATTCCACACGGTCAGGAGCTGCTTCTGGCTCAATCCATAGAACGTCCAGATGGTCGAGGCCAGGAGCACCACCAGTACGCCCAGGGTGTAATCGCCCAACGAGGTGAAAAGCTCCACCAGCCGCTGATTGAAAAAGAACCCGAAGCCCACCAGCAGCACCGCCAGACCGATGCCCTGCCCCAGACTGAAACGCTCCTTGAACAGAAAGATGCTGCTGATCAACAGAAAAATCGGACCGACCTGAACCAGTAATTGCGTGGTACCGGGACTCAGCAGCCGCAAGCCGATGAGGTACAGCACGTAGTTGCCGACCAGGCCGAATACCGCCAGCCCCACCAGTACCTGGCCCTTGCGTCCCAGCACCTTGAAGCTGGGCAGGCGCTTGACCGACGCCAGCCAGATGAACAACAGCGCGCCGGAAACAGCCAGGCGAAACCAGGTCACAGTGACAGGGTCCATCACCTGCAGAACCTGCTTGAGCTTGATTGGCAGAATGCCCCAGAGCAACGCAGTCAACAGCGACAGACAAAGGCCATAGACCCAGCGACCAGACGAGATGTGCATTGAACCTTCCGCAAGAGATAGAACCAGTTGCTCATTCTAGGCGCTGATCTGCAAAGCAACAGTTACAGCTGGGCGCAGTTAACGCCGCCAATTGTGTTCTTTACCCCTGACCGCCGTGATTGCGCTGATACGTCTCGCTGCCCATTGCCTGAATCTGACCTTCGATCAAGGCGTCGAAAGGCTTCAGCAGCGCCTCGAAAGAGCGTGGCGCTTCCAGCGTCTGCAACGTATGAACGATAGCCTCAAGCGTCGATAAGGCATCCGGACCCGGCGCTTTGCGCAAGCGATAACGCGAAACCGGCACAATGCCTGGTGTGACCCTTGGCAGGCCCGCCAACAAGGGGTTGAGGTGCAGCAGTTTGCGCGCCTTGCGCCAGGTGCCATCCGGCACGACCAGCAACATGGGCAGCGAGTTCTGCACATAGGGCAGCAACGTCTCGGCAGCGTCACCCGGAAACAGCAACCGCGCCTGATAGCCGGGCGGGTTCAAAAGCGTTTGCAGATCATCGAACACTTCCCCCACCCGCAACTGCGCATTGATCAGACCCAATGCGGCCAGTCGCGCCGTATTCAACGCATGGCCGGCTTCATCGGGATGCTGCAGGATCAACACTCGCGTGCGGCTGTCCAGTTGCGGAATCAAGGCGCAGAGACAGTGCGGGACGGGACGCAGGCAACGTTTACAGCGGGCGCGGGGCATCGGTTCTTACTCGGACAATCCAAAAGGGTTAAAACATGCCGCGCTGCGCCATGACCTTGAGCTCATCACAACCGCCTGTCGAACTGCGGCGCAGTTTAACCGGATAGCCCCCATTGCGCGGGGGTAGACCGTAGCTGCAACAGCGATTTGAGCTAGCCTTAAGGTCTGGGCTGGTGAAATGAAGTACGCCTGCTGAATCTGACAAGATCAACCTCAGGGGCTTTCATGAATCGCGAAGAAATCAAACAGAAGGTGTTTGACGCGCTAGGCATCATTCTAGTGGATAAAAGCATGATTCACGAAGGTGCCACCTTCATCGACCTGGCTTTTGAGGACGATGACATAGAGTGCCTGTTCGCGGCGCTGGGGGACGTCTTCAACTTCGCGTTTCCTGATCAGATCAAGGAACAGGCCATCACAAATCCCGAGGACTTCTCCCTGCACATGATCATCGAGCTAATTCTGTTGATGGGAAACGAAGGCAACAAAACCAAGGTAAAACCCGGACATCGGCATTGAATGCCAGCCCTTGTATCGGGACACTCCTGTGCGTCCCGACCAGATTCAATATGCGCTCTGCCCAGCGAAGAGGGTCAGGCGAGAGATTTAACGACGTTGGCGACGACGATCATCATCGGCACGAACCGGAATGGGCTGCAGTTTTGGTCGTTCTATAAGACCCAATGCGACGCCTGCGTCATGGAGCCATTCTTGCAGTTTGCTATTCATAGAGCCCCCTTGAGGGAAATACCCGGCAGTCAATCTGTACACATCACTCACTAGAGATCATAGAAGCAAATGAACCGTTAGCCGAGTGCTACGGAAAACAATTTTCCGATAGAGCCAATGTGACATTTGTACAGGCTCGCTTCTAGTCTTTGCGACGGACGGCCTGTTACTGAACGTTGCGCCGACGAGCCAAACTGATCATTCAGGCGGACTGATCAGGCCGTCATTGTCAGTCATAGCCCGTTCGAGCAAGTCCGCGGGCAGACTCTTGCTGGCACGCGCGCCCAGCAGCTTGAGTTGTTCGCTACGGCTTATCAGGTTGCCGCGCCCTTCCGTCAGCTTGTTGCGCGCCGCCGAGTAGGCCTTGTCCAGTTGCTGCAGACGGTTGCCTACCTCGTCCAGATCCTGAATGAACAACACAAACTTGTCGTACAGCCAACCTGCCCGCTCGGCAATCTCGCGCGCGTTCTGGCTCTGACGTTCCTGCTTCCACAGGCTGTCGATGACCCGCAAGGTGGCCAGCAGTGTAGTGGGGCTGACAATCACGATGTTGCGATCAAAAGCTTCCTGAAACAGATTCGGCTCCGCCTGCAAGGCTGCAGAAAAAGCCGCTTCGATAGGCACGAAGAGTAGAACGAAATCCAGACTGTGAAGCCCCTCAAGACGCTTGTAATCCTTGCCCGAGAGGCCTTTGACGTGATTGCGCAGCGACAGCACATGTTGTTTGAGCGCAGCCTGACCGATAACGTCGTCATCAGCCGATACGTACTGCTGATAAGCCGTAAGGCTGACCTTGGCATCGACCACCACTTGTTTGTCACCGGGCAGCATGATCAGCACATCAGGCTGAAAGCGCTCGCCATCCGGCCCCTTGAGGCTTATTTGCGTCTGGTATTCACGGCCCTTTTCAAGCCCGGCATGCTCCAGCACCCGCTCAAGAATCAGTTCACCCCAGTTACCCTGGGTCTTCTGCCCTTTCAGGGCGCGCGTCAGGTTGGTGGCTTCATCGCTCAAACGTTGATTCAACTGCTGCAGACGCTCCAGCTCCTTCGCCAGCGAAAAACGTTCGCGGGCTTCGTTCTGATAACTTTCCTCGACGCGCTTTTCGAACGACTGGATGCGCTCCTTGAGCGGTGTGAGCAATTGCCCCAGTTGCTGCTGGCTGGTTTCGGCAAAACGCTGCTCACGCTCATCAAAGATCTTGCCTGCCAACTCGGCGAACTGCGCGCGCAGCTCATCCCGGGAACCCTGCAGATCATTCAGGCGCTGCTGATGGCTGTCCTGCTGTTCACGCAACTCGGCATTCAATGCCGCGCACTGCGCATCCAGACGACGCAACTCGGCTTCTCTGCCGGCACGCTCATGATTCCAGGCATGCGCCGTTTCGCGAGCGCTATCGCCTTCCTGACGCAGCAACTCGACCTCGCGCCGCAGCGCTGCAAGGTCGGCCTGTTTGGCCGCATTGGCCTGGCTGAGGTCACTCACCTCGTCGCGGCAGGCATCCAGTTGCGCATTGAGGCCTTCCTGCGCCATCTGCGCCATGCTCAGGCGCTCGTCCAGCAGCGTGCTCTCGGCCTGACGAAGTGCCAGACGACGCTGCAACTGCCAGAGCAATGCCAACAAGGGCACAGCAGCTGCAGCAAGCCCCAGTAAAAGGCTGTTCAGGTCCAGTGCCATAAAGACTCCATGCAGGCTGAATCATCGCCAGCGGCAGTGTGGGTAAGCGCGTGATAGTGCAGCAGAAACGTCGTCTAGGGCGAGGCAAGATCAACAGGCGGGGGCAAATCGGGGGAACGAATTGTACGCGCTTTCAGCAACGTGCACAGCCCCAATTTCGGGGACATTTCAGCCGGGACAATCCACAGAAGCTGTGGATAACTCAGTGGACAACCCCCCTTTAACTTCCGCAAACGCAAGCAGGATGCGGCCTGCGCTCAAACTGACGATTTTTTCACCAGCTAAAAAAAACGATGTTTTTCATTGACTTAATAATTCACCATCATAAATCAAACCCTTAGCAACGCTTGTGACAGTGATATGGCAGCTTGTTCAGCTAATGTGCACAACTCCTCGCCGGGGCTCTTTTCAGCCATTTCGGGCATCATATGATTGTTGCTCGATTGCATCTTATTCTCAATGAATACGTGGCTTTCAGCAGTCTTTCAACCATTGGGATCGACCTGTCGCCGACGCAGTCCACACCTCACCAGACGCCTTGAAAACAATGCAGGCGACAAATCATGCATCTCGCGGTCCAAACACTGCCAAAAAAGACCAAATATCAGCCACCAAGGATTCAGTGAAGGCCCCATGAAGGAGATAGTGAAGTTCTTCCTGCTGCTGATGGCCGTCTGCATCGTCGCCCTGGCCACCAGTATTGTCCTGCCACCGCCGGACGGCGGTGTCTTCGCCTACAGCGTGCTGTTGTCTGCAATTGCCCTGCTACTGATCATCTGCAGCGACCTGAGCAATGGACGTATCAACAAGACAGGCGACATCATGCGCGCCATCGAAGGCCGTAAGTCTCTGCGGCTGACCATCGCTGCCTACCTGCTCGGGTGCTCAATGGTCGCATCCGTGACCGTGCTGATCTACCGTATGGTCGGGCACTGGTGAATTTTATTTACCGACGCTTGCAATACTTCGAAATGGCGGGTAGCATCAACGCCGTTAGTACTAAGCTGAAAATCAATTCCGGTCGACAAGTCCCCCGACAGACACTCCTCCATGCGACGAGAATGTTGGCAACAAGGGATCGACCACCTCGATGGTTTCCAGACATGAACCTTTCGCGCTGATGCACCATTTGGGGTGAAAGTGCAGTCATGGCTCTCATGGTCTGCTTCAACCAGCCTGCAATTGATCAGGATCTTCACCCGGAGCGTAGAACCTTTGCTCCTGTTGTGTTGCCTGCCCTCCTAAGTACCTACCGGTCAGCCAGAGCGCCATACGATAAAGCGCGCTTCAACTGCCTGTCTTTGTTCCAGTCAGGTTCTCCGCCCAGCCAGGCTTTTGTATCAAATGTCGGCCCGCGTTTACTGGAATCTTTATTTATGCACGGTATTGTTCCGTGTTGTTTCAGGAAACACCTTGAATATGAATACTCAAACCCAACACGCAATTCACACATTGACCAATGCTTTTGCCCCGATGAACTGCCTGATCATGGCCGCTCGCAAAGGCTGTTTCAGTTTTACAATCGTCAACGAACACGGCATCGCCCGTCACAGCGAACGCCTGTACCCCGATCAGTACGCAAGCGCCGAACCGCTGCAAGCCGTGATCGAGCGTACTCGTCAAGCACTCATCGCCTGACGCAAACGATTCACCGCTCGCCAAAAGCCCCGCCCTGCAAAGCGGGGCTTTTTTATGCCCGCTCTATATTGAATTGACGACATTAACCAATGTGCAGCACTGGGACTTCGTCTAAATTGCAATTCCCACGGCTTCATCAAGATTGTCCTACAAGAATAGCTCTAAATCGGGCTCCTCAGCCTATAGCGCGCCATCGAAAATGTTGGTAATTTTCGACCGGTGAACAACAAGGAGTTCTAATAATGAAAATAATGACAAAAACACTGAACCGGACAACACTTGGACTCGCCCTGGGTCTGGCTTCTTCTCAACTGCTTGCAGCCGGTTTTGCCCTAAACGAACAAAGCATCAGCGGCATGGGCACAGGCTTTGCAGGTCGCTCCTCGTCAGCCGATGATGCAAGCACCGTATTCGGCAACCCTGCCGGCATGTCCCGAATCAAACGCGAACAAATCAGCGTCGGCGCCGCAGCCGTGATCGCCAAGACCGACATCGACAACGGTCGCGGCACATTCGGCGGCAGCAACGACGGTGACATGGTTCCGGTGGTCGGCGTGCCAATGGGCTATTACGTCAAACCTATCGATGATCACTGGGCATTTGGTCTGGGCGTGTACGTCCCGTTCGGCCTGGTCACTGATTACGAAAAAGGCTTCGCCGGCCGCTACTGGGGCGACAAGAGTCACGTCCAGATCGTGACCTTCCAGCCAACTGTCAGCTATGCATTCAATGACAAGGTTTCCATCGGTTTCGGCCCGACCATCAACCGCATCGACGGTGAACTGACCTCGGCAACATTGAACGCCGCAACACCGGGCCGTAATGACGGCAAGGTGAAGATCGAAGGCGATGACACCGCAATCGGCTTCAATGCCGGCATTCTGGTGCAGGCTACCGACACCACTCGTCTGGGCCTGACTTACCACTCCAAGGTCGATTACAAGCTCAAGGGCAAGACCAAGATCGAAGGCTCGGGCTTCGGCCCGTTCGGCGGCCAGAAGTACGATGCTTCGCTGGACATCTCCACGCCTGAGTCGGTGGACTTCTCTATCACCCAGCAACTCGACGAGAACTGGACTGTTTACGCAGGCAGTACCTGGACTCGCTGGAGCCGCCTGCAGGACATCACCGTCAACAACGATGGCGTCCCTGCTCTGCTGGGCGGTTCTGCCGGCCCAATCGGCACCATCACCGAAGAACAGAACTGGCACGACACCTGGGCGCACGCCATCGGTGCCTCGTACAAGGTCAATAAAGAGTGGACCCTGCGCACAGGTTTCTCCGTTGATCAGTCGCCGACCAACAACGTCAACCGCTCCCCACGCATCCCGACTGGCGATCGCAAGATCATCAGTTTCGGCGCAGGCTGGAGCCCGACCGACGACCTGACCATCGACGTAGCGTACTCGTACCTGCGTGAAGACGAAACCAAGATCCGCGACTCCAGCGCGACCAAAGGTTCGTACAGCGCTGACTACCGCAACACCGCTCACGGCCTGGGCACTTCGGTTACCTATCGCTTCTGATAGCAACTGCCAGACTGAAAAAAGCCCGCAACCAGTAATGGTTGCGGGCTTTTTATTGCGTGCCTGATGCGCTCAGACCCGCATTGATTGACTGCCGTACAGATACTCCGCGTCATTGACTGGCTACCGTACAGATGCTCCGCCTCATGACTGACTATCGTGCCGACGCTCCGCGTCGGCATGCAGTTCTGGACGCTCTGCGTCCTCTTTGTGGCGCTCCGCGTCACACAAGGCTTCTGCGATGTCAGGCAGATTCAGACAACATTCAAGCCCGCCCTAAGGCTTCGACGCAATCGCCTTTTCAATGGCTGCGATCAGCTCAGGATCATCCGGCTTGGTCATGCTGGAGAAGTTGGCAATGACTTTACCCTGGCGATCAACCACGTACTTGTAGAAATTCCAGCGCGGCGCACTGCTTTGCTCGGCCAGCACCTTGAACAAATGGGTCGCATCATCGCCGCGTACGGCCTGCGGCTCGGTCATGGTGAAAGTCACGCCGTAATTGACGTAGCAAACCTTGGCGGTCTCCTCACCATCCTTGGCTTCCTGTTTGAAGTCATTGGACGGCACGCCCAACACCTCAAGCCCCTGCCCCTTGTAGCGCTGACTCAGCTCTTCAAGCCCTTTGAACTGCGGGGCAAAGCCACAGAAACTGGCGGTGTTGACCACCACCAGCGGCTTGCCGGCAAAGCGTTTGCACAGGTCGATGTTTTCCTTGGCGCGCAGCTTGGGCAACTCGCCCTGCAGCAGCGGCGGACAGTCGGCAGCCATTGCAGCGCCACTCATGGCCAGCAGCAGAAGAGGTATCGAAACAAAGCGAATGTTCATCATGGCGGCCCTGGATAATGTTGTCGTTTGTCGACACGCTACCCCATGCCAGGCTGTCTGCCTAGCAAGCGCCCATTCCCAGTTGCAACGCAGCCAGTCCAACGTGCTGCCAGGCCCACCAGACCAGCCCCAACACCACCGCGCCTGCGAGCACCGCCGTCAGTAGAGGCCAGCGACGGCTCATGCCAGGCTACCCTGCGCCTGCAACCTGGCCACCGGGCGCTCACGCACCGGCCAGTTCAACGCGGCGGCCAGCAGACTCAGCAGTATCGAGACTTGCCAGACGAGGTCGTAGTTGCCGGTACGGTCATACACCAGCCCGCCCAGCCAGCCGCCGAGGAATGCACCTAACTGGTGAAACAGAAAGACGATACCGCCCAGCATCGACAGGTTACGCACACCAAACAGTGTAGCGACCGTGCCGTTGGTCAGCGGCACAGTCGACAGCCACAGCAGGCCCATTGCTACGCCGAACAGATAGGCAGTGGTCTGGCTCAGCGGGGCCCAGAGAAACAACACGATCACCACCGCGCGCAACAGATAAAGCGCGGTCAACAGTCGAGGTTTGGACATGCGCCCGCCCAGCCAGCCAGCGGTGTAGGTGCCAAAGATATTGAACAACCCGATCAAGGCCAGCACCGTTGTACCGACCTTGGCAGGCAAGTGTTGATCCACCAGATAGGCCGGCAGGTGCACGCCGATGAACACCACTTGAAAGCCACAGACGAAGAAACCCAGTGCCAGCAGCCAGAACCCCGAATGCGAGCAGGCTTCACGCAGCGCCTCGCCCAGCGTCAGCTCGATACCGGTAGACACGCTCGGCGTATCCTTGAGCATGCCTACCAAGGGCAGGATCAGCGCCACCATCACGCCCAGTACCAGCAAGGCACCGGACCAGCCCAACCAACTGATCAAGCCCAGTGTGCCGGGCAACATGGCGAACTGGCCGAATGAACCCGCCGCGCTGGCGATCCCCATGCCCATGCTGCGTTTTTCAGCAGGCAGCGCGCGCCCGACGACACCCAGAATGACCGAAAAAGACGTGCCGGACAGACCAATACCGATCAGCAAACCAGCACTAAGGGAAAGACTCAGAGACGAATCAGCCATACTCATGCACAACAGCCCTGCCGCATACAGCACACCGCCAACGAAGACGACTTTGGCCGCGCCAAATCGATCTGCCAGCGCCCCGGCGAACGGCTGCGCCAGACCCCACATAAGGTTCTGCAAGGCGATGGCAAAGGCAAAGACCTCACGCCCCCAGCCAAAATCCGCGCTCATGGGCGCCAGAAACAGGCCGAAACCGTGCCGCGTGCCCAGCGAAAGCGCAAGGATCAACGCACTGCCCAGCAGAACCCAGCCGCTGGTACGCCAGATCGATGTCATGGTTAAGCTCCCTGCACTTTGTTACATGGTTTTACCTGCGAATCGCGAAGCTACGCGCTGCCGGTAAAAGCTGTCAACAAAGCGTTGTGCAGGGTCTCAAAGCAGCGCCAGCGTCAGCAGCACCGCCAATTCCAGCAGCTCGAGCAATGCCCCGGCCGTATCGCCGGTGCAGCCGCCCAGACGGCGCATCATCAACTGCCGCAGCCAGAAGAAACAAACGGCGCAGACCAGCAATACAGCTACCCCTGACCAGCCGGCGAGCAGCACGCACGCAATGGCAGTGGCGGCCAAAACCTTGCGTCCAGGGCCACGCGGCAGGTGATCGGCGAGCGCCTGCCCCAATCCCCCGGAACGCACATACGGCGTTCCCAGAAACAGCCCAAGCATGGCCGCGCGCCCGATCACCGGCGCCAACAGCAGCCCGATACTGCTGTGACTTTCGATCAGCGCCAAAATCGCTGCAAATTTGAGCAGCAGCACCAGCACCAGCGTGACCACGGCAATCGGCCCGCTACGCGGGTCCTTCATGATCTGCAAGGTACGTTCGCGATCACCAAAACCACCCAGCCAGGCGTCGGCACTGTCGGCCAGACCGTCCAGATGCAAGCCGCCACTGAGCAGCACCCAGGCGCTGAGTACCAACGCGGCATGCAGCATGAGCGGCGTACCACTGAGTAGCGCGCTGAAACCCAGCAGCAGCATGCCGAACACCACGCCTACCAGCGGGTAGAACAACAACGAACGCCCAAGCTCTTCCGGGCGCGGCATGCCGGGCAGACGAATCGGCAGGCTGCCGAGAAATTGCAGGGCGATCCAGAACGGCAGCATCTCAGACCTCCGTGATTACGCCATCAGCTGCGACCTGAATCGACAACAGTGCGCCATGGCCGACCACTACCTGCAACAATTGCTCACGCGGCAGACCGCGCGCCTGCGCCAGCAGCAGGCGCATTGCACCGCCGTGACTGACCAGCAACACACGTTCATCGGCATACGCCTTAAGCAGACGCGCCACCGCATTCAGCACCCGTGTCGAAAAATCGATCACTGGCTCGCCATTGGGCGGCGTGAAGGCGTAGGGATCGGCCCAGAACAGGCCCAAGCCTTCGGCATCGGTTTCCATGAGCTGCGCAGGGCTGTGGCCTTCCCAGTCGCCGAAATGCAGCTCCTGCAAACCAGGCTCCAGTTGCATGGGCAGCGACAGGCGCTGCGCCAGCTCTTCGGAAAAACGTGCACAGCGCTGCAAAGGCGAGCTGACAATCCGTTCCCAGGGACCGCCATCGGCCACTGCCGCACGCATCTGCTGCCAGCCGAGTTCGGTCAGAGCATCGTCGAGGCTGCCGCGCAGACCACCGCCCAGCTCTGTTTCGCCATGACGCAGCAAGTCCAGACGCAAGGTCATGCGGGGCGATCCGCCACTGCCGCTTCGGCAAACGTTGCCATGCCGTTGTGCAACTCACAGGCCAGACGCACCAGCGGCACCGCCAGGGCTGCGCCACTGCCCTCGCCCAGACGCAAGCCGAGGTCCAGCAGCGGTTCGGCCTGTAGCGTTTCCAGCAAGTGCCGGTGGCCCGGTTCGGCGCCACGGTGGCCGAACAACAGCCAGTTGCGGCAAGACGGATTCAGGCGCACCGCCACCAACGCGGCCACGCTGCAAATGAAACCGTCGACCAGCGCCACGATGCCTTCCTGCGCACAGGCCAGATAAGCGCCGGTCAGCGCGGCAATCTCGAAACCACCCAGGCAGAACAGGCTATGCAGCGGGTCGCCCGCCTGCTCGGCATGCAGCGCCAGTGCGCGTTCGATGACACGGGTCTTGTGCTCGATGCCCTCGGCGTTCAGCCCGGTGCCGGGACCGACCAGCAACGGCGCGGCACATTCCAGCACCGAGCAGGCGACGGCGCTGGCCGCCGTGGTATTACCGATGCCCATCTCGCCACCGATAAACAGCTCGGTGCCGACCGCCTTGGCGCGCAATACACTGTCGCGCCCGGCCTGCAGAGCAGCAAGCCCCTGCTCAGCGCTCATGGCTGGCCCGTGGGCGAAATTGGCAGTGCCCGCGCCGATGCGCAAATGACGCACGCCCGGCAAATCCAGAGGCGCCACGGTACCCAGATCCACCACGTCCAGCTGCGCCGAGAGCTGGCGCGCCAGCACACTGATCGCTGCGCCACCGTTGACGAAGTTATGCAGCATCTGGCCGGTGACTTCCTGTGGATAGGCCGATACACCTTCGGCCACCACACCATGATCGCCGGCAAAGATCGCGATCCACAATTTATCGGCAGCCGGACGCTCGCGCCCTTGCAGGCCGGCAAGCTGTACCGCCAGACGCTCCAGTTGTGCCAGCGAACCCGCCGGCTTGGTCAACTGTTGCTGACGGGCCAGTGCCGCCTCGCGCATTGGTACATCAATAGCCTGTGCGGGCTTGAGCCACCAGGAATTACTCATAGCGCGGTTCCTTTCAACGTCAGGGGCAAGCCGGCAACGGTCAACACGACACGCTGGCAACGCTCGGCCAGCGCCTGATGCAACAGGCCGGCTTCATCGACATAGCGACGGGTCAGTTCGCCGAGCGGCACGACGCCAAGCCCGGTTTCGTTGCTGACAAAAATGATTTCACCCGGCAGCCCGGCAAGGCTGTCGAGCAGGGATTCACGTTCTTGAAGCAGGCGCTCGGGGTTGTCGAGCATCAGCAGATTGGTCAGCCAGAGGGTCAGGCAATCGACTAGCAGGCAGCAATCGGGTGCCGCATTTTCGCGCAGCACCCGCGCCAGCTCGAGCGGTTCTTCGACCAGCCCCCAGTGTTCGGGGCGACGGGCGCGATGGCTGGCCACGCGCTGATTCATTTCGCCGTCCAGAGGCTGACTGGTGGCGATGTAGGTCACCTTCAGCGTGCTGTCGGCGGCCAGTTTTTCCGCCAGGCGACTTTTGCCGGAACGCGCGCCGCCGAGGATCAATTGCAGCATTCAGTTCGCCTCCAGGCCACACAGTTCGCGAAGCAATGGGCCGTCCAGGTGTTTTTCCACCAGGTCCGCCAGACGTTCGATGTCGCGCTCACGCAGGGCGTGATAGTCGACGGACTGCACGTTCGCCAACCCCGCCCAGCGCAGTAACGCGCTACAGGCCGCAGGTGATTCGAACAGGCCGTGCAGGTAAGTCCCGAGCACCTGTCCGTCGACACTCTGCGCGCCATCGCAACGCCCGTCGTCCAGTTGCACGGCAGCCTGCTCCAGGGCCGGCCCTGTCGTTACCCCGGCATGAATTTCGTAGCCGCTGACCTCGGCGTCTTCCAGGGTCAGACGACCGCGCACATTGCGCAGTTGCTTTTCCGCTTCCAGCACCGTGCTCATTGCCAGTAGGCCAAACCCGGCGCTGGACCCCGCTGCGCCTTCCAGCCCGAGAGGATCGTGCACCTGCTCACCGAGCATTTGCAGGCCGCCGCAGATCCCCATCAGCTTGCCGCCATAACGCAAATGCCGCTCGATGGCGGTGTCCCAGCCACTGTTGCGCAGGTAGTTCAGATCGCTGCGCACGCTTTTCGAGCCGGGCAGAATGATCAGGTCCGCAGGAGGAATCGCCTGGCCGGGACCGATGAACTGCAGATTGACCTGAGGGTGCAGGCGCAGCGGGTCGAAATCAGTGTGATTACTGATGCGAGGCAGCACCGGGACCACCACGTTCAGCACATGCTCGACCTTGTCGGTCTGACGCTGATCGAGACCGTCTTCGGCCTCCAGGTGCAGGTCCATTACATAAGGCAACACGCCAACCACCGGTTTGCCGGTGCGCGCCTCCAGCCAGTCCAGGCCCGGTTGCAGCAAGGCGATGTCGCCGCGAAAACGGTTGATGATGAACCCCTTGACCCGCGCCTGTTCGCTGGGCGACAGCAACTCCAGCGTGCCAACCAGATGGGCAAAGACCCCGCCGCGATTGATATCGGCAATCAGCAACACCGGGCAGTCGACCGCCTCGGCAAAGCCCATGTTGGCGATATCGTTGGCGCGCAGGTTGATCTCGGCCGGAGAGCCCGCGCCTTCGACCATGATCACCGGGTAGCTTTCACCCAGGCGCCGATGGGATTCCAGCACCGCCTGCATGGCGATCTCTTTGTAGCCGTGATACGCCACCGCGTTCATGGTGGTGACCGCACGGCCGTGAATGATCACCTGCGCGCCCGTGTCACTGTTGGGCTTGAGCAGCACCGGGTTCATGTCGGTGTGCGGCTGCAGAAAGCACGCCTGCGCCTGCACGGCCTGCGCGCGGCCGATCTCGCCGCCGTCTGCAGTCACCGCGCTGTTGAGCGCCATGTTCTGCGGCTTGAACGGCACGACCTTGACGCCCTGACGAGTCAGCCAGCGGCACAGGGCCGTCACCAGAGTGCTTTTGCCGGCATCGGAGGTGGTGCCTTGTACCATCAGCGTGGTCATGGGTATTCCTTGCGGTATTCAAGCAGAACATCGTGCAGCCGCAGCCAGTCGGCCTCCTCACGGGGCAGACCGAAACGCAGACTGGACGACTCGGAGGTGTCACCCTTGAACAGACGCAGCAGCACACCGCGCCGCGCACAAAACTCATAGAGCGTCTGCGCCTCAGGGGTCACCAGCCATTGGAACAGCGCACAGCCGCCTTGCGGGGCCAGGGCGTAGCGGTCGAGCAACGCCACCAGCCGGTCGCGGGCCTGATCACAGCGCTCACGTTGACGCGCCTGCCCCTGCTGATCATTGAGGCACACCTGACCGATGATTCGTGTTGGCCCGCTGACCGACCATGGGCCGATTTCCTGCGCCAGCATCCTCAGCAATACCGGCTCAGCCATGACAAAACCGAGCCTGACACCGGCCAGGCCAAAAAACTTGCCGAACGAGCGCAGCACAATCAGCCCGGTGCGCCACGTTTCGGCAGCCAGGCTCAGGCCCGGCGTGTTATCCATAAACGCTTCATCGACGACCAGCCAGCCACCGCGCTCGGCCAGTCGTGCATGCCATTCCAGCAGGCGCTCGGCGCTCAGGTGCAGGCCGGTCGGATTGTTCGGATTGACCACCACCAGCACATCAAGAGAGTCGAGAAAGTATTCGACCTCCTGCTCGCCTACCTCGCGGACCACGAAGCCGTTCTTGCGCCATGCATGTGCATGCTCGGCGTAGCAGGGCGACAGCACGCCAACCCGACCTCCGCTGCGTACCCGCGGCAACGCTTGAATCGCGGCCTGCGAGCCGGACACCGGCAATAAGCGAGGTACGCCGTAATAGCGGCAGGCCGCTGCTTCCAGGCCATCATCGGTCTCGGGCAAACGCGCCCATGCACGCGTCGGAATCTCCGGGATGGGCCACGACCAGGGTGCAATGCCCGTGGACAGGTCCAGCCAGTCAGCCAGTTCGATACCGTAATGCTGCGCTGCGGCGCGCAACCGACCGCCGTGCTCAAGCATAGAATTCAGCTACCACGCATATGACCAGCAACCACAACCAGACGCCGCGCTGCACCAGTTGCCAGCCGCGATCGATCGAGTCTGCATCGGCAGGTGCACCTTCACCCAATTGCGGACGCTGATGCAGCTCGCCGTGGTAGATCGCCGCCCCGCCCAGTTCGACACCCAGCGCACCCGCGCCAGCGGCCATCACCGGACCGGCATTCGGACTGTCCCAGGCAGGAGCCTGTGTGCGCCAGCAACGCAGCGCCAGTCGGGTCTTGCCCAACAAGGCGTAAGTCAATGCCACAAGGCGTGCAGGAAGGTAGTTGAGCAGATCGTCGACCTTCGCCGCAGCCCAGCCAAAACGCTCGAAGCGCTCGTTGCGGTAGCCCCACATGGCGTCCAGCGTGTTGCTCAGCCGGTACAGCACCACGCCGGGCGCACCGGCCACGACAAACCAGAACAGCGCGGCGAACACCGCATCACTGCCGTTCTCCAGCACTGATTCGGTAGCCGCGCGAGCCACTTCGGTGGCATCCAGTTCGCTGGTCTGGCGACTGACCAGATAACCGACCCGCTGGCGTGCCTCGACCAGATCGTCACTGCGCAACGCTTGCGCCACCGGCTGAACATGTTCGCCCAGGCTGCGCATGCCCAGCGCGCAATACAGCGCCAGAACCTCGACCAGCCAGCCAATACCGGGCAACCAGCTCAGTAGCGTGGCCAGCAGCGTCAACGGCACTACGGTGATAACCCAGGCGGTAACGCCATGACTGCGCCAGCCACGGCCACCGCTGTTGAAACGCTGCTCGACCCGATTGGCGAAGTTGCCGAACGCCACCAGCGGATGCCATCGTTTTGGCTCACCGAGCAGCGCATCCAGCGCGACCCCGGCGACGCTCAACAGCGCCACACTCATTGATTCACTCCCCATTGATTCTCGTACAGCAGCTCGTGCAGCGGACGCGCCTGCGCCCAGCCTTCCATCACCAGCATGGGCGCAGGATAGAATTCCTTGACCGGCCCCAGGCAAATGATCGCCAGCGGCTTCGCGCCGTCAGGCATGCCCAGCAGTTCGGCCAATGCCTCGGGGTCGAACAGCGACACCCAGCCCATGCCCAGCCCCTCGGCACGCGATGCCAGCCACAGGTTCTGGATCGCGCAGGACAGCGATGCCATGTCCATTTCCGGCAAGGTGCGGCGGCCGAAAATATGCTGTTCACGGCCTTCCATCAGTGCGGCGACCAACACCTCGGCGCAGTCATTGATTCCTTCGACCTTGAGTTTCATGAACTCGTCGGTGCGCTCGCCCAGTGCCTGGGCAGTGCGGATACGTTCATCTTCTACCTGCGCCTGCATTTTTCCGCGCAACGCCGGATCGCTGATGCGAATGAAGCGCCACGGCTGCATCAGCCCGACACTGGGTGCCTGGTGTGCGGCTTCCAGCAAGCGCGCCAGCAACTCGGGCGCCACCGTGCCGCCGACGAAGTGGCGCATGTCGCGACGCTCGGCGATGGCCCGATACACCGCAGCCCGCTCTTCAGGGCTGAACGCTTGTTCGGTCATGGTTTGAACAGCGCCGCAATCGCCTGAGGGCAGGAAGGGAAATAGAAATGCACGTAGGAAGCGGTCAGACGACCCAGGCGATAGACTGCCTCTGCGCCACGCCCGCCGTTGGGGCTGACGCCACGGGCAATCGGCTGCAACTCGGTGCTGGTCAGCGAATGGTGATACGTGTGACCGTGCAACGTACCCTCGGGCAGCTCAACCGCTTGCAAGGCCAGCGCCGCCAGACGCTTCTGCATGACCGCCTCACCGGACAGCAAGCCGACCAGTTCGGCGCGCACGCCCTCCACATCGGTCAGGGCTTCGAGTAAATAAAGCATGCCGCCGCACTCGGCCAGAATCGGCTTGCCAGCGATATGGTGCGCCCTGATCGACGCCTGCATCGTCAGGTTTTCCGCCAAAGCAACGTGGTGCAACTCCGGGTAGCCACCCGGCAGGTACAGGCTGTCGGCGTCGGGCAGCTCACGATCATGGATCGGCGAGAAGAAACTCAGCTCTGCACCCATGTTTCGCAGCAGGTCCAGGCTTGCGCCGTACAGAAAGGCAAAGGCCTCGTCGCGGGCAATGGCGATGCGCACACCGCTGAGCAACGGCTCGACCTGAACCGGGTCGGGCGCGGTAAAGGTTACGGCTGGCGGCAAGGCCACTTCGCAGGTGCTGGCCAGCGCGGCGGCAGCCATGTCCAGCCGCACATCCAGATCATTGAGTTCGCTGGCCTGGACCAGCCCCAGATGGCGGCTGGGCAATTCGAAACCGACTTCCCGGGACAGTGCGCCATACCAGCGCAGGCCTTCGGTCAGACTGTTTTCCAGCAACTGCGCGTGGCGTACCGTGCCAACCCGATTGGCCAGCACGCCGGCAAACGGCAGATGCGGCTGATAACGCGCCAGCCCGAGCGCCAGCGCGCCAAACGTCTGCGCCATCGCCGTGCCGTCGATCACCCCCAACACCGGTACGCCAAAGTGGCGGGCCAGATCAGCGCTGGACGGTGTGCCGTCGAACAACCCCATGACGCCTTCGATCAGGATCAGGTCTGCCTCATCCGCGGCTTCCCACAACAGGCGACGGCTTTCGTCGGCACCGACCATCCACATGTCCAGCTGGTAGACCGGTGCGCCGCTGGCCCGCTCAAGAATCATCGGGTCGAGAAAATCCGGCCCGCACTTGAACACCCGGACCTTGCGGCCCTGGTTGCGGTGCAAACGTGCCAGTGCCGCGGTGACGGTAGTCTTACCTTGCCCGGAGGCAGGCGCGGCGATCAAAACCGCCGGGCAATCGCGCGGAGCTCTCATTGCAGTGCTCTCATTGCAGTGCGCCCAATAAAGGATTATTCACAGCTCGATACCTTTCTGCGCCCGGATACCGGCCTGAAACGCATGCTTGACCACGCCGATATCGGAAACCGTATCAGCCAGGTCGATCAATTCGGGTTTGGCACCGCGGCCGGTCACCAGCACATGCTGCATAGGTGGGCGGGCCTGCAGGTCACTCAGCACCTGTTCAAGGTCGAGGTAACCATGCTTGAGGGCAATGTTCAGTTCGTCGAGCACCACCAGACCAATGGCCGGGTCGCGAAGCATTTCCCGAGACACGGCCCAGGCGGCTTCGGCAGCGGCAATGTCACGCTGGCGATCCTGGGTTTCCCAGGTGAAGCCCTCGCCCATCACGTGATAGCGCACCTGCTCGGGGAAACGGCGGAAAAACATTTCTTCGCCAGTGCTGTTGCGGCCCTTGATGAACTGCACCACGCCGCACTGCATGTCGTGGCCCATGGCCCTGGCAAGCATGCCGAATGCCGAGCTGCTCTTGCCTTTGCCGTTGCCGGTCAAGACCAGCAGCAGGCCGCACTCGTTGGGTGAGCTGGCAATGCGCTCGTACATCACGGCTTTCTTGCGCAGCATGCGCGCCAGATGGCGTTCGTCGCGTTCGGGGGATTCGTTCATCCGGGTTCTCCGCTCGTGGCAGTCGACAACAGACGGAAGGACAGCACTGGACAGCACGGCAACGCCCTGCACAGAGCATCACCCTCCGTGATGCCATTGAGTGGTTCAGGCCGGTCTCCGGGCTCATGAGCGGGTTACCCCGGCTGCGCGCCTTCCCATGTCGAAACACAGTGGCGTCAGGCACAGCCTTGACTCATTTACCGTTGCGGGGGCAGCGCCGGGATCGGATCGATTGATCCACACTGGCTTCCCTGTTTCACCCTGCCAATCAAGGATTGCAGAGCACCTGAAACAAACCGCGAAGGGTAGAGGGTTGGGCTGGGAGCGTCAATCGACACCGACGCTGTGAAACGTGATTGAACCCAGACGGTTCGCAGTGCCTCTATCAATTATCGGACCACGCCCTTGTTTATGGAGATTCACCATGTTCAGACTCAGACCCCACTACGCAGTGTTGCTTCTGGTTGCCGGTGGCCTCGCTGCCTGCGGCGAGTCTTCGACCCTGCAAGTCTCGGATGGAACAGGCCCCTCGCCCAAACTGCCGGAGCCTAACAAGACGCTGATCCCGACCGTCAACATTGCCCCTGCCGTAGGCTGGGAAAAAGGCGCAAAACCGGTCGCCGCGCCGGGCACACAGGTGGCAGCGTTCGCCGAAAACCTCGACCACCCGCGCTGGCTGTATGTATTGCCCAATGGCGACGTGCTGGTGGCGGAAACCAATTCGCCGGCCAAACCGGATGATTCCAAAGGTATTCGCGGCTGGGTAATGGAAAAAGTCATGGGCCGCGCCGGTGCGGGCGTGCCAAGCGCCAACCGCATTACTCTGCTGCGCGACGTGGACAAGGACGGCGTCGCAGAGACCCGCACCGTGTTCCTGCAAAACCTCAATTCGCCGTTTGGCATGACGCTAGTGGGCAACAAGCTCTATGTCGCCGACACCGACCGCCTGATCAGCTTTCCGTATGAAGCGGGCCAGACCTCGATCAGCGCGCAGCCGACCAAAGTGGTCGACCTGCCGGGCGGCACGCTCAACCATCACTGGACCAAAAACGTCATCGCCAGCAAGGATGGCAGCAAGCTGTACGTCACAGTGGGCTCCAACAGCAACGTGGCCGAGAACGGCATGGACAAGGAAGAAGGTCGTGCAGCCATCTGGGAAGTGGACGCTGCCACCGGCAATCACCGCATTTTTGCCTCGGGCCTTCGCAACCCCAACGGCATGGACTGGGAACCCAAAACCGGCAAGCTGTGGACGGCGGTCAACGAGCGTGACGAAATCGGCAGCGACCTGGTGCCAGACTACGTGACCTCGGTGCAGGATGGCGCTTTCTACGGCTGGCCCTACAGCTACTACGGCCAGCATGTCGACGAGCGCGTCAAACCGCAGAACCCCGCACTGGTCGCCAAGGCCATCGCGCCGGATTACGCAGTCGGCCCGCATACGGCCTCGTTAGGGTTGGTATTCGCCGATGGCAAGACGCTGGCGGCGCCGTTCAACGAAGGCCTGTTCATCGGCCAGCACGGCTCATGGAACCGCAAACCGCACAGCGGCTATAAAGTGGTGTTCGTGCCCTTCAGCGGCGGCAAGCCCAACGGCGCTCCAGTCGATGTGCTGACCGGTTTCCTCAACAAAGACGAAAAAGCCATGGGCCGCCCGGTTGGCGTGGTCAATGATCAGCGCGGCGGCTTGCTGGTGGCAGATGATGTCGGCAACAAGATCTGGCGCGTGACCTCGGCCAAGACTGCTCAGTAATGCCGAGCGTAGAGGGTTGACGCAGAGCGTCGCACGATAGTTGCAATGATCGTTCCGCACGCTTGGAAAGGCATGTCGACGCAGAGCGCCGTACGGTAGTCGAGTTATCGTTCCGCACGCTCCAGCGTGGGAATGCAGTTCTCGACGCTGTGCGTCGCAAGAGGACGCAGAGCGTCCGGAAAGGCATGCGACGCGGAGCGTCGCACGATAATTTCTGGTCAGACCGCGAGCAGGCGACGCGCTATGGCCGAATCTGCGCCAGACTGGACGGCTGAATGACGCGCTTGGCGTTGAGGTAGGCTTTCTGCCAGTAAGGCTTGTCGAGGCTGTCGAGCTTGACCGTGCCGCCGCTGGCCGGGGCATGTACGAAGCGGCCTTCGCCGACGTAGATGCCCGCGTGGGACACCTGCGAGCCGCCCGAGGTGGCGAAGAACACCAGATCTCCTGACTGCAATTGCTCGCGACGGATATTCGGCGCACCCATCACGATCATCTCGCGCGTGGAACGCGGCAGGGAAATGCCCGCGGCATCACGATAGACATAACCTATAAGACCGCTGCAATCAAAACCGGAGTCAGGCGTGTTGCCACCCCAGCGATAAGGCGTGCCAACCAGCCCCAACGCACGAAACAGCACGTCTTCAGCAGCCGGAGAAAGAATCTGAGGGGGAGCAGTGACCACCGGACGCTGAACGACCCGGGGTGCTTTGGGCGGTGGCGGCGCACTGGCGCAGGCACCCAGTAACGCAGCAACAGAAATAACTATCAGGCGCAACGCAATCGACATAACCACAACAACCTATCCGGATGCGGCTTACGCTGCCGAGAAGCTCAAAAACGCAGAAAGACCCGAAGGTCTTGTTCTGCACTTTCTATTTTATTTACGCCGCTTTGGCGCGGTCTTGACTGTAGTCGAAGTCATCGCCGTTGTCTGCGCGGCATCAGGCGTCGACTTCACCGCGACTGTACCTGGCGCCATTGCCAGAGGCCGCTTGGCCTCGATAAAGGTCTTGCTCCAGTAGGCGTCATCGAGGCTGTCGATGCGTACACCGCCACTGCGACGGCTGCTGGAGTGAATGAACTGCTGGTTACCGGCGTAGATCGCTGCATGGCTTACGCGACCACGGCCACGGGTACTGAAGAACAGCACATCGCCAGGCTGAAGGTTTTTACGCGATACCAGCGGTGCGTCAACGTTGATCATTTCACGCGTGGAACGCGGCAGGCTCATGCCAGCCTCTTCGCGAAACAGGTAGCCAATGAAGCCGCTGCAATCGAAACCCGAGGAAGTCGATGTGCCGCCGAACTTGTAACGAGTGCCGATCAGGGATTTGCCACGTTCCAGGATGCTGTCGGCCAGAACGGGCAGCTGGTAGGACTTGTTGTCGGCGAAGTGAGCAAGTTCGTCTTCGGTGGCAATCTCGTCCTGCAAGGCTGCGGCGTCGGCGCGACGTGCTGCGGACTGAGCGTTTGCTGCGCTCTGATAACGCGCAACGGGCTGAGCCTGTTCTTGCTGTGCGACCGGCATATTGGCCGAGCAACCGAAGAGGAATGTAACGAGTGCGAGAGGCACGAGGGGTGCGAAGCGAACAACCTGCATGGGCACAACCGTGGCTGACTAGTTAAGATGGCGAGACTATGCCTTTTATGAAGGTGATTTGCAAATTCAATCGAACTAGATGTGACTTATGAGTTCCGCCATGACATGTGCTGCCCGGCACTGCAAAAAGACGTCCATCTGCGCGCTGTGATCGGTCGGCTGCGGATTGATTTCCGCCGTAAAACCCCCGGAAACTCTGGTGCGAATGACAGGTTCGTGAATGTAGGGGAAGCTTGCCGTGGTACCGATACTCAGGACTGCGTCATAGCCTTTAGCCAGTTGTTCATACAGTGTTTCCAGTGCCTTTTCAGGGAGCATTTCCTGAAAAAGAACGACGGGCGGTCTCATAACGCCACTACATGCCGGGCATAAAGGGGGCAAAGGACGCTGCAAGTGCTCACTCAATTGCGGATCTTCAGCACCACAGGATTGGCAAAACAGTGGCGAGAGTTGCCCGTGAATTTCGATCAGGCGTTCCGGCGGGCTGCCAGCGGCGCGGTGATAGCCGTCGACGTTCTGGGTCAGCACCCAGCACTCGGGTTTGATGCGCTGCAACTGGGCGATGGCGTAATGCGCGACGTTGGGCTCACCTCCCAGACAGGCCTTGCCCAGCTCGGCGATGTATTTCCAGCACAGCTCGGGGTCACGGCGCAGCATGGGCCCGGACAAGGCCATCTCTATAGGCAGGCCCTCGTCGGTCTTGCCGTTGTACAGCCCGCCGACGCCGCGATAGGTCGGCAGGCCCGAATCAGCCGACAGGCCTGCCCCGGTGATCACCAGAATCCGTTGTGCATGGCGCAAGGCTGCCGCCGTTTGCATCAACAGCGCCTGATCTACCACCCCAGCGTCTCTTTAAGGAAGGGAATGGTCAGCTTGCGCTTTTCCTGGAGTGACGCTTGATCAAGGCGCTCAAGCAATTCGAACAGAGCGCTCATGCTGCGCGTACCACGCGTCAAAATGAAATGGCCTACCTCATCGGTGAGGTGCAGGCCGCGCCGTGATGCACGCAGTTGCAGCGCGCGCAGCTTGTCTTCGTCGGACAGGCCACGCATCTGGAATACCAGAGCCATGGTCAGACGGGATTTCAGATCGGGGAGTTTGACCGGCAGTTCGCGGGGCGACTTGGACGCTGCAATGAGCAGACGACGCCCGCTGTCACGCAAACGGTTGAACAGGTGAAACAGGGCTTCTTCCCACTCCGGCTTGCCGACAATGGCTTGCAGGTCATCCAGGCACACCAGTTCGTACTGTTCAAGATGGTCGAACAGCTCGATACCTTCATCGATAACTTCGGCAAGCGGCAGATACACCGCAGGTTCGCCCAGCTGCTCGAAACGCAGGCACGCAGCCTGAAGCAGGTGCGTGCGCCCTACTCCATCCTTGCCCCACAGATAGATGAGGCTTTCCGTCCACCCAGCGTCGGCTTCGCACAGCCGCTCGACATAGCCGAGTGCAGCGGCATTGGCGCCTGGATAGTAATTGACGAAAGTGGCGTCATCACGCAGACGCACACTCAGGGGCAGCTGAATCGGTTTCATGCTGACTAACGGCTCATGCAAACCGTCAAGGGCCTCTGTGTAAAGAGCGCAAAGTTTATACCCGTGAAGCGGGTCGCACAATGCGACAGACCTCAAGCAAAATCAAAGGTTTGCGTCAGGGTGCGTAAAGCGCGGGTCGAGAAAGGGCGTTTTGACGTAATGCATGCATTGCCTGCACAAGCCTCTTCACCGGGCAGTGAAGAGGCGTGCGATGCCCTTACAACTCGGGATCTTCCGCACCTGCATAGATTTCCGAGTCTTTATAAACGTCGTGCATGTGGCGCACCAGCACCATGATCACTGCAGCGACCGGCAACGCCAGCAGAATGCCGGTGAAACCGAACAGCTCGCCACCCGCCAGAATCGCGAAGATCACCGCCACCGGGTGCAGACCGATGCGATCCCCTACCAGCAATGGCGTCAGCACCATCCCTTCGAGGGCCTGACCGATCATGAACACCGCAACAATCCCCATCATCGGGTACAGGTCGCCGCCAAACTGGAACAACCCGGCGACCAGCGCCGAACCAATGCCGATCACAAAGCCCATATAAGGCACGATGGCTGCCAGACCGGCGATCACCCCGATCAACAGGCCCAGTTCCAGCCCGACCAGCATCAGACCGGCCGCGTAGATCACCCCGAGACCGACCATGACCAGCAACTGCCCACGTATGAACGCGCCCAGCACCTCGTGGCACTCGCCCGCCAGCTTGACGATTTGACCTTCACGCTGACGTGGCAGCAGACCGCGGATCTTGCCGGTCATGATGTCCCAGTCACGCAACAGGTAGAAACACACCACCGGGATCAGCACCAGATTGGTCAGCCAGCCGATCAGCGCCAGGCTCGACGCCGTAGCCTGAGACAGCACCACAGAGACGATATCCCCAGCCTGCCCCATGTGCTCGGAGATAGCTGCCTTGATCTTGTCGAACTTCCAGAACCCGTCTGCCAGACCGAACTTGGCCTGCACCCACGGCAACGCCGAGTGTTGCAGCCAGTCGAGGATCTGCGGGGCCAGCTCATAGAGACGAAACAACTGCTTGGCCAGCATCGGCACCAGCACCAGCAGCAAAGCCATCAGCACCAGCGTGAACAGACCGAACACCGCCACCACGCTCAAGGTTCTGGACAGCCCGGCGCGCTCCAGACGATCCACCAGCGGATCGCCCATGTAGGCCAGCAGCAGCGCCACCAGAAAAGGGGTGAGGATCGTGTGCAACAGCACCACGAATGCGACCAGCAAGGCCAGGCCGCCGATCCAGAACCAACGCCGTGTATCAGTCATCAACATCCCTCAACCCAATGGAAAAGCGCTTTGCCGGTTTACCAGCGGAAATAAAGCTGTGGTGCAGACGCCGGAACAATCATCGCTGCGGGCGCAGGTGCCGGAGCAGGAGCAGCCCCATTGGCTGGCGCAACCGGCGCAGTCGCATCGACAGGCGCAGCAGGCGATGTTGCGGCGGCGGCTGCCTCGGCTGCGGGCACTTCCTGCAATTTGGCCAGCGACAACTGCGAGCGTAGCTGATCGGTGCTGCCACTGACCTCAAACACCACTTTGTCGCCGTCAACAGAACTCAGACGCACGCCGAACGGATCAAGTAACTGAAGCAGTTGTGCATAGCGCTCCAGTGTCATGCCCTGAACCTGCACCAACAGGCCCGTCGAGGCACCGGGCTTGGCGACAAAACGTGGGGCCAAACGCTCGCTGACCGACAGCAGCACAGCGTCTGCCAAGGCTTCGGAAGTAGCCCCGGTCGCGGTGCCCTGCTCACGCTGATCGCCCAGCCAAAAGCGCCATTTGCCCTGCCACTGGCCTGCATCTTCCTTGGCGTGCACCGCCAGTATCGCGTTGGCACCGTAACGCTCGGAGGCTTCCTTGAGCGGTGCAGCATCAGTGCCTTCCAGTGTCTTGGCGTTACCGATGCTCTGCTCGCTCAAATCAGCCAGCGGTAAACGCAACGGCAAACCGCGGTGTTGCGCAGCCCGGCGCAGTGGTTCAGCGGCGGCCTGACCGTCACCGACCAGATTCGAGCCTTCGACCGAGTCGTTCAGCCACCAGCCGAGGATCGACGGGCGATTGCTGCCCCAGATCGACAGGCCGGCATCACGCAACGCACGGTCGGTGGTCGCTGGATCGAAGTCCACCAGCAGGGTTTCCGGCGGACCGGCCTCGTAGCCGTACTGGCTGATGATTTGTTGCGGGTCTTTGCGCAGCGCTGCGATGGCCGAACCCTGCGCGGCCTTGGCGTCGCCGGTCAGGCGCAGCACCAGCGTTTCGACCGCGGCCTGGGTGGCCCGGGTGCGCTCATCGGGCGACTGGCCAGTCACCGGCTCGCGGACCTGATAAAGGTTGCTGACCGTTTCGGCAAGGCTGGGGAGGCTGATCAGGGACAGACAGCCGACTAGAAGAACTCTGGAAAAACGCATGGACAGTTCCCGAACGGAAAAAAGTAAAAAGAAGCTGTTTCAGGAGGTGTACAAGTCTGGGACAGCCTTGAACCACCAATCATTCAATTTGCGCATAAAGTACACCTTAAACGGCGGCATTCGCACTGACCGGAGCTGCCGGATCAGGTTTATTTGGCGCAACACTGCCCTGTTGTCGGCGCAAGGATGGCCCCTGGGGAGCAAGCCTGATAAAATCGCGCGCCTTCGCAGACCGGCAATCGCCACGGCCCAACATTACCATCGCATGACAGCGCGGTGCTGAACGGGTCCCAACGCAGCGGTCGATACCTCCGAATCCCCCCTAAAGGCCTGGATTTTTTATGAGCAAGCAACCCTCCCTGAGCTATAAAGACGCCGGTGTAGACATCGACGCCGGTGAAGCATTGGTCGAACGCATCAAGAGCGTCGCCAAGCGCACCAAGCGTCCGGAAGTCATGGGCGGCCTGGGAGGCTTCGGCGCCCTCTGCGAAATCCCGGCCGGCTACAAGCAACCGGTCCTGGTTTCCGGCACCGACGGCGTGGGCACCAAACTGCGTCTGGCCCTGAACCTGAACAAGCACGACACCATCGGTATCGATCTGGTCGCCATGTGCGTCAACGATCTGGTGGTCTGCGGCGCAGAGCCTTTGTTCTTCCTTGATTACTACGCCACCGGCAAACTGAACGTCGACACCGCTGCCCAGGTCGTCACCGGCATCGGCGCTGGCTGCGAACTGGCTGGCTGCTCGCTGGTCGGCGGCGAAACCGCTGAAATGCCGGGCATGTACGAAGGCGAAGACTACGACCTGGCTGGCTTCTGCGTCGGCGTCGTGGAAAAGGCCGAGATCATCGACGGTTCGAAAGTCGCTGCCGGTGATGCACTGCTGGCCCTGCCATCGTCCGGCCCGCACTCCAACGGTTATTCGCTGATCCGCAAGATCATCGAAGTGGCCGGTGCCGATATCGAAAGCATTCAGCTGGACGGCAAGCCATTGACCGAGCTGCTGATGGCGCCCACCCGCATCTACGTCAAGCCGCTGCTCAAGCTGATCAAGGAAACCGGCGCGGTCAAGGCCATGGCCCACATTACCGGTGGCGGCCTGCTCGACAACATCCCGCGTGTTCTGCCGGAAGGTGCTCAGGCGGTGGTCGATGTTGCCAGCTGGCAGCGTCCGGCCGTGTTCGACTGGCTGCAGCAGCAAGGCAACGTTGCGGAAAACGAGATGCACCGCGTGCTGAACTGCGGCGTGGGCATGGTGATCTGTGTCGCTCAGGAGCACGTCGAAGCAGCACTGAAGGTGCTGCGTGAAGCCGGCGAGCAGCCTTGGGTGATCGGCCAGATCGCCACCGCTGCCGAAGGGGCAGCACAGGTCGAGCTGAAAAACCTCAAGGCGCATTGATGCCAGCCATCTGCGAAGTCGTGGTGCTGTTGTCCGGCACCGGCGGCAACCTGCAAGCGATGATCGACAGCTTCAAGGACGGGGCCAGCCCCGTCCGCATCCGCGCGGTGATTTCCAACCGCGCCGATGCGTTCGGCCTGCAACGCGCAAGGGATGCAGGCATCGAAGCCTGCGTGCTGGATCACACTGCTTATGAAGGCCGCGAAGCCTTCGATGCAGCGCTGATCGAACTGATCGACACTTTCCAGCCACAGTTGGTGGTACTGGCCGGGTTCATGCGCATTCTCAGCGCAGGCTTCGTGCGCCATTTCCATGGCCGCCTTGTGAATATTCACCCTTCCCTGCTGCCGCGTTACAAAGGCTTGCACACGCACAAGCGTGCGCTGGAGGCTGGTGACGCCGAGCATGGCTGCAGCGTGCATTTCGTCACCGAGGAACTCGATGGCGGCCCACTGGTCGTACAGGCAGTTATTTCGGTACAGTTGCACGACACGCCCACAACGCTCGCGCAACGGGTTCATGTTCAAGAGCACCGTATTTACCCACTGGCCATTCGCTGGTTTGCCGAGGGCCGACTGAGCCTTGGTGAACAAGGTGCGTTACTCGATAGCCAGTTACTCCCGGCCAGCGGCCATCTGATTCGACATTAGGAGATACTATGCGTCGCGCTCTGCTCTTCGCTTTCGCTCTGCTCGCCTTGCCTGCCGTACAGGCCGCAGACCTTCAACCTTTCTCCGCCAGCTACACCGCCGACTGGAAACAGCTGCCCATGAGTGGCACCGCTGAACGCAGCCTGGAAGCCGGTGCCAATGGCACCTGGACCCTGAGCTTCAAGGCCTCGATGATGATTGCCAGCCTGACTGAAGTCAGCACGCTGAAGGTCGACAAGGAAACCTTGCTGCCACAGACCTACAGCTTCGAACGCAGCGGCCTGGGCAAATCCAAGAAGGTTGATCTGGCGTTCGACTGGAACACCAAGTTCGTCACCGGCACCGACCGTGGCGATGCGATCAAGCTGCCGCTCAACCGTGGCATCCTCGACAAGTCCACGTATCAGCTGGCGTTGCAACACGACATCGCTGATGGCAAGAAGAGCATGAGCTACCAGGTGGTCGACGGTGATGAAGTAGACACCTACGACTTCCGCGTACTGGGCTCGGAAAAGGTTACCACCAAGACTGGCCAGGTCGATGCGATCAAGGTCGAGCGCGTACGTGACCCGACACAAAGCAAGCGCACCACCGTGCTGTGGTTCGCCAAGGACTGGGATTACCTGCTTGTGCGCCTGCAACAGGTCGAAACCGACGGTAAGGAATACAACATCGTGCTGCTCGACGGCACCTTGAACGGCAAGGCCGTCAAAGGCAGCTGATTGCCCTGACAGCACGCACCACAGAGCCCCGCTTATTAGCGGGGCTTTTTATTGGCTGAAGGCATGCGACGCAGAGCGCCGCACGATAGTCGCGCCTGCACCTGCCCTTCGTAAGCAAGCTCACGCCCTACGGGCAGAAGCGCGGAGCATCGGGCACGATAGTTGAGGTTATCGTTCCTCACGCTCCAGCGTGGGAATGCAGTTCTCGACGCTCTGCGTCGTCAAGAGGACGCGGAGCGTCTGGAACGGCGTTTACGCGCGCGTTCGGACAGGCTAGAAGCACATGAAACATCCTTCATTTTGCCACCACTGCGCTGTAAGCCGCGTCATGCAAGGGCTGCAGAGGATCGATCAGTTTATGACCACCGGGGAACCTGAACAGGCTATTTACTTAGGCAGCTAACAAATTCTATAAAAGAGTCCTGCGACACATTGCCGCAGTATCCAGAGGCCTAACCATTCAGGCCATCAAAGTCAGGAGCTTACTACTATGACTGTCAGAGTTACTGAACGCGACGACGCCCACCTCTCTCACGAAGCCGTTGCCGACGGCATCCAGATCTGGGACGTGCATCAACAGGACCAACTTGTAGGCATGTTTCACGTAGAGTCCGATGCTCTACGCTATAAGGAAGAGCTGGAAGCACTGGAAAGCCAGGGCAACCACTAAGCAACTTCCCTGAGCCAGAAAACCCCAGAACAATAAACGACAAAACCCGCTGAATGCGGGTTTTGTTTTGACGGGTCAGCGCGTTACCACATCAGGTCGTCAGGCACCTGATACGCAGCGTACGGATCGTCGGCATCCGGCGCTTCGGTCGGGGTGTTGAGCAACACGATACGGCGCGGGTCGCGCTCCTGGATCTTCAGCGCTGCCTCACGCGGAATGATCTCGTAACCGCCGCCATGGTGAACGATGGCCAGCGAACCGCTGCTGAGCTTGTTGCGCACCAGCGCGTTGACCGAGATCCGCTTGACCTTCTTGTCGTCAACGAAGTTGTAGTAATCCTCGGTAATCAGCTTGGGCAGACGCGACACTTCGATCAGTTGTTTGACCTGAGCAGTACGGGCCTTCTGCTCGACCTTCTCCTGCTGCTGACGGTTGAGCTCCTGGTCACGCTTGGCCTTCTCGGCCATGGCTTCCTGAGCCGCACGTTTTTGCGAGTCGTCGGCCCGGGCCTGACCCTTGTGCACCAGACGCTGCTCTTTCTGCTTTTCTTTGCCGACCTGCTTGGCCTGCTTTTGGTTGACCAGACCTGCCTTGAGCAACTGATCGCGAAGGGAAAGGCTCATTGTCTACTCACTTATACCGTTACCGCACACTCAGCCGCAGCCGGGCGTGCTCTTTTCCTGACGTTTGGCTTCGCCCCACAATGCATCCATTTCTTCGAGCGTGCACTCTTCGATAGGACGCTGGATGTGGCGTAAGGCCTGTTCAATGAATCGGAAGCGTCTGTCGAACTTGCTATTGGCCGAGCGTAGCGCAGTTTCCGGGTCAACTTTAAGGTGCCGGGCCAGGTTCACGACGCTGAACAGCAGATCGCCGACTTCCTCGGCAATGCCTTCGGCGTCATTGTCGACCATGGCTTCAAGAATTTCATCGAGTTCTTCACGCACCTTGTCGACCACTGGCAACGCTGCAGGCCAGTCGAAGCCGACCTGCGAAGCACGCTTCTGCAGTTTGGCGGCACGACTCAACGCAGGCAAGGCCACCGGCACGTCATCGAGCAACGACAACTGCTCGGGCGCGCCAGACTTTTCGGCACGCTCCTCGGCCTTGATCTCGTCCCAACGCTGGTTGACCTGCTCGTCGGTCAGGCACGGCGTTTCTGCCGGCGCGTACAACTCGCCGGTCGGAAACACGTGCGGATGGCGACGCAGCAACTTGCGGGTAATACCGTCGATGACGTCGTCGAATTCAAACCTGCCTTCCTCTTTGGCCAACTGCGCATAGAAGACCACCTGAAACAGCAGGTCACCCAACTCACCCTTCAGATGGTCGAGGTCGCCCTGCTCGATGGCATCGGCCACTTCGTAGGCTTCTTCCAGCGTATGCGGCACGATGCTGGCGTAGGTCTGCTTCAGGTCCCACGGGCAACCAGACTGCGGATCACGCAGCCGGGCCATGAGGTTCAGCAGGTCTTGAACTGTATACATGGGGCTCCCTGTGAGCGCAGGCAACGCTTATGGCGTCCTGTTCCTGCGCGTTTCGATAATGTTCGGCAGCTGGGAAATACGCCCCAGCAACCGCCCCAGTGCGTCCAGGCCCGGAATCTCGATGGTCAGCGACATGAGCGCTGTGTTGTCTTCCTTGTTCGAGCGGGTGTTGACCGCCAGTACGTTGATACGCTCGTTGAGCAGCACCTGGGTGACGTCACGCAGCAGGCCGGAACGGTCGTAGGCGCGAATGATGATGTCCACCGGATACGTGAGCACCGGCACCGGCCCCCAGCTGACCTGAATGATCCGCTCGGGCTCGCGACCACCCAGTTGCAGCACCGAAGCGCAATCCTGACGGTGAATGCTGACGCCACGCCCCTGGGTGATGTAACCGACAATCGCATCGCCCGGCAGCGGCTGGCAGCAACCGGCCATCTGTGTCATCAGGTTGCCAACGCCCTGAATCTGAATATCGCCACGCTTGCCAGGCTTATAGCCCGTAGCTTTGCGCGGGATCAGTTCCAGCTGTTCATTAACGCGATCAGGTTCAACCTGCTGCTGAGCCAGATTGACCAGTTGCGCCAGACGCAGATCACCCGCGCCCAAGGCGGCAAACATGTCGTCGGCGGTCTTGTGGTTGGCCTTGTCCGCCAGCTTGTCGAAGTCGACCTGCGGCAATGCCAGGCGCGCCAGTTCGCGTTCGATAAGGGTTTTACCGGCCGCAACGTTCTGGTCGCGGGCCTGCAATTTGAACCAGTGAACAATCTTGGCGCGCGCCCGCGAGGTCGTGATGTAACCGAGGTTGGAGTTCAGCCAGTCACGGCTCGGCGTGCCGTGCTTGCTGGTGATGATCTCGACCTGCTCGCCGGTCTGCAGGCTGTAGTTGAGCGGTACGATGCGGCCGTTGATCTTCGCACCACGGCAGTTATGGCCGATTTCGGTGTGCACCCGATAGGCAAAGTCCAGCGGTGTTGCGCCCTTGGGCAGGTCGATGGCGTGACCGTCAGGGGTGAAGACGTAGACGCGGTCAGGCTCGATATCGACTCGCAGTTGGTCTGCCAGGCCGCCGATGTCGCCCAGCTCTTCATGCCATTCGAGCACCTGACGCAGCCAGGAAATCTTCTCTTCGTAATGATTGGAGCCGGATTTGACGTCGGTGCCTTTATAGCGCCAATGCGCACAAACGCCCAACTCGGCCTCTTCATGCATGGCGTGGGTGCGGATCTGCACTTCCAGCACCTTGCCTTCCGGCCCGATAACGGCGGTGTGCAGCGAGCGATAGCCGTTTTCCTTGGGGTTGGCGATGTAATCGTCGAACTCTTTGGGAATATGCCGCCACAAGGTGTGCACAATGCCCAGCGCGGTATAGCAATCGCGCATTTCCGGGACCAGTACACGCAACGCGCGCACGTCATAGATCTGGCTGAATGCCAGGCCTTTGCGCTGCATTTTGCGCCAGATGGAATAGATATGTTTGGCTCGGCCACTGATGTCAGCCGTCACGCCGGTGGCTTGCAGTTCGTTGTCGAGCTGGGACATGACGTCGCTGATGAAGCGCTCGCGGTCCAGCCGGCGCTCGTGCAGCAGCTTGGCGATCTGCTTGTACTGATCAGGCTCCAGGTAGCGGAAAGACAGGTCTTCCAGCTCCCACTTGATATGCCCGATACCCAGACGATGGGCCAGCGGTGCATAGATGTCGAAGACTTCGCGAGCCACACGATTGCGTTTTTCGTCGTCGGCGTTCTTCACCGCACGAATCGCGCAGGTACGTTCGGCCAGTTTGATCAGCGCAACACGAACGTCGTCGACCATCGCCACCAGCATCTTGCGCAGGTTTTCGACCTGCGCCTGACTGCCGAGTACCAGAGACTGACGAGGGCTGAGGCTGGCGCTGATCGCGGCCATGCGCAGCACGCCGTCGATCAGTTTGGCGACCGTCGCGCCAAAACGCTGCTCGACCTCCGGCAAAGGGATGACACCTTCACGCACGCCGCGGTAAATGACCGCCGCAACCAGCGAGTCCTGATCCAGCTTGAGATCAGCCAGGATCTCCGCGATTTCCAGACCGGTCTGGAAACTGGAGGTGCCCTCTGCCCAGTGATTCTTGTGGGCCTTGTCGTTCTGCTCGGCTTGCCGGGCAAACTCACAGGCCTGTTTCATGACTTCCCGGTCCAGGACCAGGTCGACGCTGACAATATGATCGAGCCACGCGTCGAGATTGATACTGCCGTCTGTGTTTATCGGCTGGTTCGCTCTCACCTGTACCATGCTGCTTACCTTCCCTACGGCGCGATGAATAGCGCCATCAGTCGCCAGCCTTCTGAGCGAATGCCACTTGCCGGGCAAGCAAGGACCGGCATTCGCGGGCCAGTCGGATTAAATGAGGTTCCCTGTCAGCAGCGACCTCGATCCAGTGAACGCCGCTCACTTACTCATTTCAAATAAAGCCATCGCCTCGACATGCGCCGTCTGAGGAAACATATCGAGGATTCCGGCACGTTTTAATCGGTAGCCCTGACTGATCAGTTCGACCGTGTCACGAGCCAAAGTTGCCGGATTACATGAAACATAAAGCAGTCGCCGGGCCCCCGTCTTTCTGATCTGGCGGACCACTTCAAAGGCCCCGTCACGCGGCGGGTCCAAGAGTACCGTAGAAAACCCTTCTGCCGCCCAGTCGGCATGTGTCAGCGGCTGGGAAAGATCCGCCTGAAAAAACTGCACATTGTGCAGATCATTACTCATTGCGTTGACGGCTGCACGCTCGACCATGGTCGCAACGCCTTCGACCGCCACCACTTCCCTAGCCAGACCCGCCAGCGGCAAGGCGAAATTGCCCAGACCACAGAACAGGTCCATGACACGTTCGTCTTTTGCAGGCGCCAGCCATTGCAGGGCCTGCTCGATCATCGCGGTGTTGACCGCCGCATTGACCTGAATGAAATCTCCCGGTCGCCAGGCCAGTTGCAGGTTCCACGGCTCCAGCCGGTAGCCCAGCGTATCGCCGGGGCTGACCGGTTGGGGCTCGCCCTCGCCGTGCAGCCAGAGCTGCGCGCCGTGCTTGGAGCAAAACGCCTGCAACAGCGCCAGGTCGGCCTCGGCAAGCGGCGCGGTGTGGCGCAACAACACGGCAGTCGCAACCCCACTGAACAACTCGACGTGACCCAGCGCCTGCGGTTTGCTGAAGTTTTTCAGCATGCCAGGCAACTCATTCATGATGGGTTGCAAGGCCTGTACCAGCACCGGACAGTGTTCGATGCTGACGATGTCCTGACTGGCGGCTGCGCGGAACCCCACGTCCAGCCTTTTGGCCTTGGCATCCCAGCGAACCGCGACCCGCGCGCGTCGACGATAGGCCAGCTCGGCACCGCTCAACGGCGCAGCCCATTCATCCGGCACCACGTTCGCCACCCGCAACAGTTGCTCGGCAAGCATGCGCTGTTTCAGGGCAAGCTGTTCTTCGTGGGGCACATGCTGAACACTGCAGCCGCCGCAGCGACCGAAATACTCACAGGCCGGAGCGCGACGCATGGTGCTGGCGGTGAAGACCCGCTCGGTGCGTGCCTCGACGACCTTGCCGCGCGCATTGAGCACGCGCGCCTCGACTTCTTCGCCGGCCAGACTGCCAGCGACAAACCAGGTTTTGCCCTCGAGAAAAGCGATACCGCGACCGTCGTCGGACAGCCGCTCGATGGTCAGCCGCTGCTTTTTACCGGCAGGAATCTGTACGGTTTTAACGCCGCCCGCAGGCTGAAAGCGCAAACCTCTTTCGTGCTTGGCCATCAGTTGGGCGAATCATAGACGCCGGTCGACAGGTAACGGTCGCCTCGGTCACAGATGATCGCCACAATCACGGCGTTTTCGACTTCCTGGGAAATACGCAACGCCCCGGCGACCGAGCCACCGGACGACACGCCACAGAAGATGCCTTCTTCGCGCGCCAGTCGGCGCATGGTGTCTTCGGCTTCGGTCTGGCCCATGTCGATGATGCGGTCGACACGGTCCGACTGATAGATTTTCGGCAGGTATTCATGCGGCCAGCGGCGAATACCGGGGATCGAAGCGCCCTCCATCGGTTGCAGACCGACGATCTGCACCTCGGGATTTTGCTCCTTGAGGTAGCGCGAGGTGCCCATGATGGTGCCGGTGGTGCCCATCGAGCTGACGAAATGGGTCACGGTACCGCCCGTCTGCCGCCAGATTTCCGGACCGGTGGACGTGTAATGCGCCTCGGGATTGTCGCCATTGGCGAACTGATCGAGCACTTTGCCGCGGCCTTCGGCCTGCATGCGCTCGGCCAGATCACGGGCGCCTTCCATGCCCTGGTCCTTGCTGACCGAAATCAGCTCGGCGCCATAGGCAGTCATGGCGGCCTTGCGTTCGGCACTGGAGTTGTCCGGCATGATCAGAATCATCCGGTAGCCCTTGATCGCCGCGGCCATGGCCAGCGCGATTCCGGTATTGCCGGAGGTCGCTTCGATCAGCGTGTCTCCTGGATGGATCTGGCCGCGCAACTCGGCGCGGGTGATCATCGACAAGGCCGGGCGGTCTTTTACCGAGCCAGCGGGGTTGTTACCTTCGAGTTTCAACAGGAGGGTATTGCTGGTGTTGCCCGCCATGCGTTGCAGACGCACCAGCGGGGTGTTGCCGACGCAATCGGCAATGGTTTGATACTGCAGGGTCATGGCGTCTTCGCAATCCAGACTGCGGGGGGTGCCTATCATAACGGCAAACGGCCAAAGCCCATATCACGCAAAGTGCGCTGCTTATTCCCAAAAAGAATAAACGCTGATTTTTCCACTGCCGCCCTGCTCAGCACAGAGAGTTAGGTGCCCATGCCGACGGTAAATGGCTAAACTCATCCCCTTGTGCCGATACAGCAAGGCAGCCGATGCCTGATATCGACGGACTGATACGTGTTGCCGGAGGAAGAGCGTGCTGACCAAGCTGGGTATAAAAGGCCGTGTGCTGCTACTGACTATTCTGCCTGCCAGCCTGATGGCGGCGATGCTCGGTGGTTATTTCACCTGGATGCAGTTGAGCGAACTGCAAAGCCAGTTGCTGCAACGCGGCGAAATGATTGCCCAGGACCTTGCGCCGCTTGCCGCCAATGCACTGGGGCGCAAGGACAAAGTGCTGCTCAGTCGCATTGCCACCCAGACGCTGGAGCAGACCGACGTGCGCGCCGTGTCGTTTCTCGACACCGATCGCACGGAGTTGGCCCACGCCGGGCCGACCATGATCAGCCCGTCGCCGATTGGCAGCGGCTCGCAATTGCTCAGCTCGACCGGCACCGACGCCACACGCTACCTGCTGCCGGTCTTCGGCAGTCAACGGCATCTGACCAGTCCGATCATTCCTGCCGAAGCCGACACCCTGCTGGGCTGGGTCGAACTTGAAATATCCCATAACGGCACGCTGTTGCGCGGCTATCGAAGCCTGTTTGCCAGCCTGCTGCTGATTCTGACCGGGCTGGCCTGCACCGCGACTCTTGCAGTACGCATGAGCCGCACCATCAACGGGCCGATGAGCCAGATCAAACAAGCGGTGTCGCAGCTCAAGGACGGCAATCTCGAAACCCGCCTGCCGCCGCTGGGCAGTCGGGAGCTGGACGAGCTGGCGTCGGGCATCAATCGCATGGCGGCGACCTTGCAGAACGCGCAGGAAGAGCTGCAACTGAGCATCGATCAGGCGACCGAGGATGTACGCCAGAATCTGGAAACCATCGAGATCCAGAACATCGAGCTGGACCTGGCTCGCAAGGAAGCCCTTGAAGCGAGCCGGATCAAGTCCGAATTCCTGGCCAACATGAGCCACGAAATCCGCACGCCGCTCAATGGCATTCTGGGTTTCACCCATTTGCTGCAAAAAAGCGAGCTGACGCCGCGTCAGTTCGACTACCTGGGCACCATCGAGAAGTCGGCCGACAACCTGTTGAGCATCATCAACGAGATTCTCGACTTTTCGAAGATCGAGGCTGGCAAGCTGGTGCTCGACAACATCCCGTTCAACCTGCGCGATCTGCTGCAGGACACCTTGACCATCCTCGCCCCGGCGGCGCATGCCAAACAGCTGGAACTGGTCAGTCTGGTGTACCGCGATACACCACTGGCGCTGTCCGGCGACCCGTTGCGCCTGCGGCAGATTCTGACCAACCTGGTCAGCAACGCGATCAAATTCACCCGCGAAGGCACCATCGTCGCACGTGCCATGCTTGAAGACGAAACCGAAGAGCACGCGCAATTGCGCATCAGCGTGCAGGACACCGGGATCGGCCTGTCCAGCCAGGATGTGCGGGCACTGTTCCAGGCCTTCAGCCAGGCCGACAACTCGCTCTCGCGCCAACCGGGCGGTACCGGACTGGGTCTGGTGATCTCCAAACGCCTGATCGAACAGATGGGCGGCGAAATCGGTGTCGACAGCACACCGGGCGAAGGTTCGGAATTCTGGATCAGCCTGAAACTGCCCAAGGCCCGCGAAGACAAGGAAGAATCCCTCAATATTCCGCTCGGAGGCCTGCGCGCCGCAGTGCTTGAACATCATGACCTGGCGCGCCAGGCGCTGGAGCATCAGCTGGAAGACTGCGGCCTGCAGACCATCGTGTTCAATAATCTGGAAAACCTGCTCAACGGCGTGACCGCAGCGCACGAGACGCCAGCGGCTATCGATCTGGCGGTACTTGGCGTGACGGCGCTGGAAATCTCTCCGGAACGGCTGCGCCAGCACATCTGGGACCTGGAGAACCTCAACTGCAAGGTCATGGTGCTGTGCCCGACCACCGAGCACGCGCTGTTCCAGCTGGCAGTCCACGATGTCTACACGCAACTGCAGGCCAAGCCCGCCTGCACCCGCAAACTGCAAAAAGCCCTGTCCGAGCTGATCGCGCCGCGAGCGGTGCGTGCCGACATCGGTCCGCCATTGTCGAGCCACGCGCCGCGAGTGCTGTGCGTGGATGACAACCCGGCCAACCTGCTGCTAGTACAGACCCTGCTCGAAGACATGGGCGCTGAAGTGGTCGCTGTCGAGGGTGGTTACGCAGCGGTCAACGCCGTACAGCAAGAAGCGTTCGACCTGGTGTTGATGGACATGCAAATGCCCGGCATGGACGGTCGTCAGGCCACCGAGGCGATCCGCACCTGGGAGGCCGAACGCAACCAGAGCTCACTGCCGATCGTAGCCCTCACCGCCCATGCGATGGCCAACGAAAAACGCTCACTGCTGCAAAGCGGTATGGACGACTACCTGACCAAGCCGATCAGCGAACGGCAACGGGCGCAGGTGGTGCTCAAGTGGACAGGGCTGGCGCTGCGCAACCCTGCGCCGGAACGCCAGAATGAAGCGCCTGAGGTCCACGTAGGGCCGCTGGTGCTGGATCATGAGGAGGGGTTGCGCCTGGCCGCGGGCAAGGCGGATCTCGCCGCCGACATGCTGGCCATGCTGCTGGCTTCACTGGACGCCGACCGCGAAGCCATTCGTGTGGCGCGCGCCAGTCAGGATGTACACGCCTTGATCGAGCGCATCCACCGTCTGCACGGCGCAACGCGCTACTGCGGCGTCCCGCAACTGCGCACCGCCTGTCAACGCGCTGAAACCCTGCTCAAGCAGAACGCCGCGCACACCGAAGAAGCTCTGGACGATTTGGACAAAGCCATCATTCGCCTGGAATCCGAGGCGCGGGTGACAGCGTAATGGTAACGCTCGCTCCTCACACTTCAGCGCAGCAATGCCGTTGTGGGTGCCCTGAGTCCGGTCCTGAAGGCGTGGAGCATGATAGGATGCGCGCAATTTTGGAGGACCCATGGTCGAACACGATTTTCGCTACAGCATGCTCAACCCGCAGCACACCTTGACCGAATGCCGCACTTTGGCGCCCGGTCGCTATCAGGTCACCGGTAACGGCGGCTCGATTCACGACAACGACCAGTTGCTGGTGACGATCAAAGGCAGCAAAAGCCTGCACATGCGCCTGACCGTCGAGAAAGTCCGGCACCTGATCAACCCGCCGGGCCAATGGATTGCAGTGGCCAAAGGTCCGGTGTTCGACGAGTTGGCGATTCATCAGTGGAAAGTGAATTGCGACAGCTGCGCCGCCGAACTGAACTTCGAGTTCATGGTAGAGAGCAAGCTGGGCGTCAAGGCGCAGAAACCTGCCGCCATCGCGCGCATCGCGGAGCTGGGCTGGAAAACCGAAGGCGAGAAGCACCTCTGCAAGAAGTGCCAGGAGAAAGCGGCATGAAGCAGTTTGCGCTCCTGAGCCTGATCGGCGGCGCGCTGCTGGCCGGTTGTACCGCTGACCCGCTGCCTATCCGTCAGGACCACAGCTACGTGATGGAGTGGATTGGCGAACGTCCACTCATCGACAACAGCCGCCTGACGATGACCCTGGGTGCCGATGGCCGAGCGTATGGCAATGCAGGCTGCAACCACTGGTTCGCACCCTATACGCTGAACGACCACAGCATCAGCTTCGGTCCGGTGGGCAAAACCCGCAAGATGTGCGCCCCCGCGCTGATGGAGCAGGAACAACGCTTCATCAAAGCCATCAGCAGCGTGCAACGCTGGGACATCTCGCCCATCGAGCAACTGCGCCTGTGGCCAACCCAAGGCAAGCCGCTGCGCTTCTGGCTGGAAGATAGCTGATCCGAAGCTCCGCGTAACTTGCGACGCAGAGCGTCTAGAACTGCATTCCCACGCTGGAGCGTAGGGAACGATCACTATCCTGCGACGCCCCGCGCAACGCCTGGATCACAGCCGACTGCTCGCGCATTGCACTATCGTGCGACGCTCCGCGTCGCATGCCGTTCTGGACGCTCCGCGTCCTCTTTCGACGCAGAGCGTCGCGACCTGCATTCCCACGCTGGAGCGTAGGGAACGATAATCCCGACTATCGTGCGATGATCTGCGCAACGCCTGGATCACAGCCGACTGCTCGCGCATTTCACTATCGTGCGGCGCTCCGCGTCGCATGCCGTTCTGGACGCTCCGCGTCCTCTTGCGACGCAGAGCGTCGCGACCTGCATTCCCACGCTGGAGCGTAGGGAACGATAATCCCGACTATCGTCCGATGTTCTGCGCAACGCCTGAATCACAGCCGACTGCCCGCGCATTTCACTATCGTGCGGCGCTCCGCGTCGCATGCCGTTCTGGACGCTCCGCGTCCTCTTTCGACGCAGAGCGTCGCGACCTGCATTCCCACGCTGGAGCGTAGGGAACGATAATCCAGACTATCGTGCGATGATCTGCGCAACGCCTGGATCACAGCCGACTGCTCGCGCATTTCACTATCGTGCGATGTTCTGCGCAACGCCCGGATCACAGCCGACTGCTCGCGCATTTCACTATCGTGCGATGTTCTGCGCAACGCCCGGATCACAGCCGACTGCTCGCGCATTTCACTATCGTGCGACGCTCCGCGTCGCATGCCGTTCTGGACGCTCCGCGTCCTCGTTACGGCGCAGAGCGTCGAAAATCGATCCGATCACCCCTCGCCGCGCAATGCCTTGAGCTTCTGGATCACGGTCGCGGCTGACTGCTCACCGAGCAGTTGCTCGCGCATCTTGCCCTTGTCGTCGATGATGTAGGTCACCGGCAGCGCTTCGGAGGGCGGAAGGCTGTACTGCTCGGCTGGGTCCTGAGCCAGCACGGTGAATTTGATACCCAGTGCGTTGGCAGCGTTTTTCAGCTCGTCGCCCTGCAGATTGTCAAAGTTGACACCCAGCACCGTGACCTTCTTGTCCTTGAGCTGTTCGGACAATGCGTTGAATTCCGGCACCTCGGTACGGCACGGGCCACACCATTCGGCCCAGTAGTTCACCACCAGCCAATGCCCCTTGATTCGCTCGCTGGCCACCTTCTGGCCGTTCTGGTCATTGCCCAGGTCCACGCCACATCCGCTGAGCAGCAAGCTGCCGAAAAGTATCACTGCTGCTGTTAATCGCCTTGCCATTTGTTTCCTTCCTCGCCCCGTTCAACCTGCAATCACTTATATCCAGGCTACGACTATTGACCATTCGATATGTCGGACAGTGCCATCGCTGGTTAGAATACGCCACCCCACACAAGATGCGACGTGCAAATGACCGATCTGACGCTGTATCACAACCCGCGCTGCAGCAAATCCCGCGGCGCGCTGGAACTGCTTCAGGCCCGCGGCCTGACGCCCGATATCGTCCTGTACCTGGAAACCCCGCCCGACGCAGAGCGTTTGCGCGATCTGCTCGGCAAGCTGGGCATCACTGCCCGGCAACTGCTGCGTACCGGCGAAGATGATTACAAGCAACTCAACCTGGCCGACCCGAGCCTGAGCGACAAGCAACTGATCGCCGCCATGGCCGCGCACCCCAAACTGATCGAGCGGCCAATTCTGGTCGCAGGCGACAAGGCTGTGATTGGCCGCCCACCCGAGAACATCCTGGAGCTGCTGCCGTGAGCAAACCTTACATTCTGGTCCTCTATTACAGCCGCAACGGTTCCACCAGCGAAATGGCCCGGCAGATTGCCCGCGGTATCGAGCTGGGCGGCATGGAAGCTCGGCTGCGCACCGTTCCTGCCGTTTCCGCCGACTGCGAAGCGACCGCCCCTGAGATCCCGGAAAACGGCGCGCTGTACGCGACCCTCGACGACCTGAAAAACTGCTCAGGCCTGGCGCTGGGTAGCCCGACGCGCTTCGGCAACATGGCCGCCCCGCTGAAATACTTTCTCGACGGTACCAGCAACCTTTGGCTGACCGGCGCACTGGTCGGCAAACCCGCAGGCGTCTTCACCTCCACTGCCAGTCTGCACGGCGGCCAGGAAACCACGCTGATGTCGATGCTGCTGCCGTTGTTGCACCACGGCATGCTGATCATGGGTCTGCCCTACAGTGAATCGGCGCTGCTGGAAACCGCAGGAGGTGGCACGCCTTATGGTGCCAGTCATCACGCCGGTGCCGATGGCAAGCGCGCGCTGGACCGCCATGAGACTGACCTGTGCCGTGCACTGGGCCAGCGCCTGGCCAAAACCGCCTTGCAGCTGGACACAACACGCAGCTGAATCGGCAGGGCGTGGTCTGACGCTTTCAGTTAAATCGCAAACTTGCAGCGCAAGGGTCGGTCTGAACCCTTGACCTGCCTGTTGAATTTCTTTGGAGAACCGATGCAAGACTACAAATGGCTGAACGAGTATTGCCTGAATCGATTCGGCTCCGCCAAAGCACTGGAAGCCCACCTGCCCACCCCGAAGACACCGAAACAACTGCAAGCCATCAGCGCCGACCGCTATCTGTCGACCATGGCCCTGCGCGTGTTTCGCGCAGGCCTGAAACACAGCCTGGTGGACTCTAAATGGCCAGCGTTCGAGGAAGTCTTCTTCCGCTTCGACCCGGAAAAAGTCGTGCTGATGGGGGCTGATCACCTGGAGCGGCTGATGCAGGATGCGCGCATCATCCGTCACCTGGGCAAACTCAAGAGCGTGCCGCGCAATGCGCAACTGATTCTGGACATCGAACAGGAGCACGGCAGTTTCGGCAAATTCATCGCCGAGTGGCCGGTCGATAACATCACGGGCTTGTGGCAGTACATTGCCAAACACGGCAACCAGATGGGCGGACTGTCAGCGCCACGCTTTCTGCGCATGATCGGCAAGGACACGTTCATTCCGACCTGGGACGTGGTGGCCGCGCTGAACGCGCAGGATATCGTCGACCGCGTGCCCACCAGCAAACGCGATCAGGCGATTGTGCAGGACGTCTTCAACCAATGGCACGCAGAAAGCGGTCGGCCGATGTGCCAGCTGTCAGCCATGCTGGCGTTCACGGTCAACCACTGAGCACCCTCAGATATTCACCACATTGACGAACCGCGACGCAGCGGTTTCGTCGATGCGCAGGTTGCTGAAGTCGAACAGGTTGCGGTCAGCCAGTTGCGAGGGCTGTACGTTCTGCAGGGCGCGGAAAATGCTTTCCGTGCGACCCGGTGTCTTGCGCTCCCAGTCGATCAACATGTCCTTGACCACCTGACGTTGCAGATTCTCCTGAGAGCCGCAGAGGTTGCACGGGATGATCGGAAACTGTTTAAGGTCCGAATAGGCCTGAATGTCCTTTTCATGGCAATACGCCAATGGACGAATCACCACGTTACGGCCATCGTCGGCACGCAGTTTGGGTGGCATGGCCTTGAGCGAGCCGTTGAAAAACATGTTGAGGAAGAACGTCTCGACGATATCGTCTCGATGATGCCCCAGTGCCATCTTGGTAGCACCTATTTCATCAGCGAAGGTATACAGCGTGCCACGACGCAGCCGTGAACACAGCGAACAGGTCGTCTTGCCTTCAGGAATCAATTCCTTGACCACTGAATACGTGTCTTTCTCGACGATGTGGTACTCGATACCCAGCTCTTTCAGATACGCAGGCAGCACGTGCTCGGGGAAGCCAGGCTGCTTCTGGTCCATGTTGACGGCCACGATGTCGAATTTGATCGGCGCGACTTTCTGCAAGTGCATCAGCACATCGAGCATGGTGTAACTGTCCTTGCCGCCGGACAGGCAGACCATGACCTTGTCACCCTCTTCGATCATGTTGAAGTCGGCAACCGCCTCGCCGGCCAGCCGACGCAGACGTTTCTGCAGTTTGTTCTGATTGACTGAAAGGGTGCCCATTTATGGAAATATCCGCTGACGGTAGCTTGAGAAAAGCCGGGCATTTTACCTATAACCGACCTTTGGTTAAATATGCTGCGCGCGTGCTGTTCAGACTGGCAATCGCCCTTGATCAAAAACGACCACCGGGCGGCCAGCATTTTCAGAGCGTAGTCACATTGCGGCATACTTGGCGCACTGGAGAATCCTAAAGCATGCCCGACCAACTCAATTCACGCGTTGAAACCTGTTACCAACAAGCCGAAACCTTCTTCAAGCGCACCTTCAAACGCCCAATGGTCAGTTTCCAGTTGCGCGGCCAGAAGGCTGGTGTCGCTCACCTGCACGAAAACCTGCTGCGCTTCAATCCGCAGCTCTACAAGGAAAACGCCGAAGACTTCCTGCGCCAGACCGTGCCGCACGAAGTCGCGCACCTGATTGCCCACCAGCTGTTTGGCGGCAGCATCCAGCCACATGGCGAAGAATGGCAACTGATCATGCGCGGCGTCTATGAACTGCCACCCAACCGCTGCCACACCTACGCCGTCAAGCGACGCAGCGTGATCCGTTACATCTACCGCTGCCCTTGCCCGGACAGCGACTTTCCGTTCACTGCCCAGCGCCACAGCATGGTTCGCAAGGGTCGGCGCTACCTGTGCCGCCGCTGCCGCGAGCCGTTGGTGTTCAGCGGCGAGACGCGCACGGAATAACCCCCGCGCAAACGACAGGCATAAAAAAACCCATCCGAAGATGGGTTTTTTATGGCCTGACGGTTAATCAGACGGTTTTGGTGGTATTCACCGCATTGGCCGGAGTCGGGCCTTCGGCAACGCCGAGGTCGTCTTCAGGACGGGTTTCCAGGATGGCACTGCCACCGGAAGCCAGCTCGGATTGCAGCTTGTCGGTGTCCAGCTCGCCGACCCACTTGGCAACCACAACGGTGGCAACAGCGTTACCGACCAGGTTGGTCAGGGCGCGGGCTTCGGACATGAAGCGGTCGATACCCAGAATCAGCGCCAGACCGGCAACCGGCAGGTGGCCGACAGCCGACAGGGTTGCAGCCAGAACGATGAAGCCGCTACCGGTTACGCCAGCAGCACCCTTGGAGGACAGCAGCAACACCAGCAACAAAGTGATCTGGTGGGTGATGTCCATGTGCGTGTTGGTCGCCTGAGCGATGAACACGGCAGCCATGGTCAGGTAGATCGACGTACCGTCGAGGTTGAACGAGTAACCCGTCGGGATAACCAGACCCACGACAGATTTTTTGGCGCCCAGACGCTCCATCTTGATCAGCATGCGTGGCAGGGCCGATTCCGACGAGGAAGTACCCAGTACGATCAACAGCTCTTCACGGATGTAGCGAACCAGCTTGAAGATGCTGAAACCGTGAGCGCGGCAGATGGCACCCAGCACCAGCACCACGAACAGCGCGCAGGTGATGTAGAAGCAGATCATCAACTGACCCAACTGCACCAGCGAGCTTACGCCGTAGGCGCCGATGGTGAAGGCCATGGCACCGAACGCACCGATAGGTGCCAGCTTCATGATCATGTTGATGATGTTGAACATCACGTGGGCGAAGCGATCGATGAAGTCCAGAACCGGCTTGCCGTACGAACCCAGACGATGCAGGGCGAAGCCGAAGATCACCGAGAACATCAGGACTTGCAGGATATCGCCGTTGGCAAACGCGCCGACGATGGTGTTCGGAATCACGTTGAGGATGAAGCCGACGATGCTCTGATCCTGACCGGCAGTCACATAAGCCGCGATCTTGGAAGCGTCGAGCGTGCTGACGTCGATGTTCATGCCGGCACCCGGCTGAACCACGTTGACCACGATCAGACCGATCAGCAGAGCGATGGTCGAAACGATCTCGAAGTACAGCAGCGCATAACCGCCGGTCTTGCCGACCGACTTCATGTTCTGCATGCCGGCGATGCCGCTGACGACGGTACAGAAGATGATCGGCGCGATAACCATCTTGATCAGTTTGATAAACCCGTCACCCAGCGGCTTTAGAGCCTTGCCGGTGTCCGGGTAGAAGTGACCGATCAGGATACCGATGACAATCGCAACGATTACCTGAAAATAGAGGGATTTGTAGATGGGCTGACGAGTCGTCATTGCAGTTTTCCTCAAGGGCGTCGTCGGCATCTTCACCTGATGCACGCGAGCCTATAAAGCGCTAACCCTCCTGCACTGGAGGGATTTGTTTTGTCGAGCTGCGCAAGGCAGGCCTCTGCCATGTAGATAGCAATAGGCGTGCCATAGAATCAAATAGCCATCAAAACCCCGCATTACAAGGCGCAGACGGGTAACGGTAGACGCAAACCGAAAAAGACGTGGCGGTTTTCCGCCGTATGGTGGGAAAAATGGGCACACAGTGGCGGGTATCCGCCGTCTTTCTGTGGTGACTGGAGTACCTGGTGACGCGCAGAGGTGTGACGCAGAGCGTCCAGAACGGCATTGCCATGCTGAAGCGTGAGCAACGACAGGTGTGATAACACTATCGTGCCAATGCTCCGCGTTGGCATGCCGTTCTGGACGCTCTGCGTCCGCTCTTGAAACTCGGGTGAACACACCCTTACTGCGCCAGAAAATGAATCCTGAACGCCGCGCCGCCCAGCGGGGAATCGCCCAGCGTCAATTGTGCGCCGTAGCTTTCGATGATGTCCTTGACCACCGCCAGACCAATGCCCTGTCCGGGGTTCTGGCGGTCCAGGCGTTCGCCACGCTCGAGAATGCGCGCGCGCTGGCTCTGCGGAACGCCGGGGCCGTCGTCTTCGACGCACAGTTCATCGCCGTCCGCTGAGCGGGTAAAGCTCACGCGTACTTCGCTCAGGCATAGCCGATAGGCGTTTTCCAGCAGGTTGCCGAGCATTTCCAGCAACGCGCCCTCTTCCATGTGCACCTGACAATGCTCCGGCAAGTCCAGCGTGGCCTTGACCTGTTTGTCGCGATACACCTTGTCGAGTGTGTTGCACAGGCTTTCGACCACAGGCCGCAGCATGACGTGATGGCGCACCAGACCGCTCTTGCGCAGGCTGGCCCGTTGCAGTTGATAGCCAATCTGTTGGCTCATGCGCTCGATCTGTGACTGCAGCACCCACGCCTGCTCGACATCTTCGGGACGCTTGGCGATGTTTTCGCTGACCCCCTGCAAGACCGCCAGCGGTGTTTTCAGGCTGTGGGCCAGGTCATCCAGCGAATCGCGGTAACGAATCCGCTGTTCACGTTCGCTGCGCAGCAGGCGGTTGAGCGAGTCGGTCAGACGCAGCAGTTCGCTGGGATGCTCCTCGCTCAGGCTGTCGCGCACGCCGGCTTCCACCTGATCCAGTTCCTGGCTCAAGCCGCGCAAGGCACGCAACCCCCAGGTCAGGCCCATCCACAGCAACCCGAGCAGCACCGCCAGTGCTGCGCCAAAGCCCAGATAGAGCTTGCGGCGCAAACCGTCGATGGTTTCCTGATAGCCACGCAAGGGCTGCACGGCGACGATACTGAACGCGGCATTGCGCCCGCCGAGCAGCCGGATCTCGACGTCATAGACGAAATACTCATCGCCATTGATTTCCTTGATCTTGGTGAACTCGCTGCCCTGCCCGTCATATTGCGGGCGGTAGTCGATGTTCTCGCCTTCGGTGGACAGTGAGCGCCAGACCATCTGCCCCTGGCGGTTATAGATGTAGCCCAGCAAACGACTGCCCGGCAGGTTGAACTGTTCGCCCGGCAGCACGGACGGCATCAATAGATGGCCGTCTTCGACGCGCGCCGCCGAAATCATGGTGGTCACGTCGGAAGCCAGGCGTTGCTCTATCGCCCCGCGCAGCGCCAGGCTGAACGCCCCCTGCAAAGCAGGCAGCATCAGCAGCATGAAGATCACCGCCAGAGTGGCGGCACCCAGCATCAGGCGCAGGCGAAGCGAACGAATCACGTACAGCGCTCATTGAACAGGTAGCCCATGCCGCGCACGGTTTCGATAGGTTTAAACGCCACGTTGCTGTCCAGCTTGCGACGCAGGCGGCCGACCAGCACTTCGATCACGTTTGGGTCGCGCTCGTCGTCATCAGGATACAGCTGCTCCATCAGGCGCTCTTTGGGCACCACTTGCTGGTGATGGAGCATCAGGTATTCAAGGATGCGGTATTCGTAGGCGGTCAGCGCCAGCGGTTGTTCAGCCAGCGCGGCGTGCTTGCGATTGAGGTCCAGCAGCAGCGGGCCAGCCGTGATGGTGGACTGAATGAAGCCGCTGGAACGCCGCAACAAGGCGTTGAGCCGCGCTTCCAGTTCTTCGAACTGGAAGGGTTTGACCACGTAGTCGTCAGCGCCGGCCGCCAGCCCTTCGACCTTGTCCTGCCAATTGCCGCGCGCGGTCAGGATCAGAATCGGAAACGCCTTGCCCACGGTGCGCAACTGCCGAATCAGGTCCAGCCCACCGATGCCCGGCAAGCCCAGATCGATCACGGCCAGGTCGTGATTGAATTGCGTGACCTGATACAACGCTTCCTCAGCGTTGGCCACCGCTTCCACCACATGTCCCGCTTCGGTCAGACGGGTTCGCAGGTGGTGGCGCAGCAGCGCTTCATCCTCAACTACCAACAACTTCATGCAGCTCTCCCAGGCACAATCGCAGCCTCAAGACAAAGAATGAAACGACATCGTCGCATCAGTACTCAACAGGCGGGCGCTGACGGGCACGTGTTGTGTCACATCATAGCTGCCCAGCACGATTTCGCGGCTGACAGGCACACCATTGTGAGTCCCTGTCAGGGTGCCGTAAACCGGCGGTGAATAAAGTGTGCCCACAGAAACATTGGTATGTGCCTGTTCCCCGAGCGCATGCCCCCAGCTGTTGGCGTCATCAAGCCTTTCGCTGGTCTTGCCGAACTCGATACGAGCCACGTCAAGCCGACCATCGCCCACCTGCGCTGCGGCGCTGCCACCCAGAAAAGCCAAGGCCAGGAAAAACTTGTTGAGATTCAACATATCGACTCCTTTTGCGCTCGGGGACGCTGTCAAGGTACGGCCCAACAGTAATCGCGCTGGGCTGAACCCCGACTGAACACGGCATGAACCGGCGCTGAACAGTCATCTACACCGGATGCAGCGGAATCGGCTATGGTTGTTTGCGACCTCAAACTATCAAAAGGAGCTGACCATGCGTGTGTGGATTGCAATGATCATGATGGGCCTGACCGGACTCGCTCAGGCAGCGATCAAGACCGAGCAGATCGATTACAAGAGTGCCGACGGAACCAAACTGGTGGGTTACTACGCTTACGACGACGCGGTAAAAGGTCCACGCCCCGGTGTTCTGGTGGTTCACGAGTGGTGGGGCCTGAACGACTACGCCAAGCGCCGCGCCCGCGACCTGGCTGCCCTGGGCTACAGCGCCATGGCTATCGACATGTACGGCGAAGGCAAGAACACCGAGCACCCGAAGGACGCAATGGCGTTCATGCAGGCTGCGCTGAAGGACAGCGATGCGGCTGACAAGCGCTTTGATGCCGGGCTGGAGCAATTGAAGAAGCAACCTCAGACCGACCCGAAAAAAATTGCAGCGATCGGTTACTGCTTCGGCGGCAAGATCGTGCTGGACGCGGCGCGGCGCGGCGAACCGTTGCTGGGCGTAGTCAGCTTCCACGGCGCACTGGTCACCAATACCCCGGCCAAACCGGGCATCAAAGTGCTGATGCTGGTCGAGCACGGTGCCAAGGACAGCATGGTCACCGCTGAAAATGTTGCGGCGTTCAAAAAGGAAATGGACGACGCCAAGGCAGACTACAAATTCGTCAGCATCGACGGTGCCAAACACGGCTTCACCAACCCCGACGCCGACCGCCTGAGCCACGGCGACCACGGCGACCACGGCGGCCCGGACATCGGCTACGACAAGGCTGCCGACCAGAGCTCATGGTCAGACATGCAGGTGTTCTTCAAGAAGATATTTGGTTGAGTAGCAGAGATAATCGCGTCCTGCGTCGTAAGAGGACGCAGAGCGTCTGGAAAGGCATGCGACGCAGAGCGTCGCACGATAGTTGAGATGATCGTTCCGCACTTTATGCGTCAATACCAGCGCTGAATATCGATCAAACCGCGCTGCCCCTCATAATCGCGAGCGCTGGAGTATCTCCAGTGCTCACCGACATCCACATAACCCCTCTTTACCGGGTTGTGGTGAATGTAATCGAGCTTTTGACGCATCACCGCTTCATTCCACACAAGCTCGGCATGAGACCCTTCCTGCCAGACCTGATAAACCCTGTCGGTCTTGTGCATGGGTTTGACAAAGCGCAGACGCTGAAGCGCGCTCTGGGCATTCGCTTTCTCGAGGACGTGGATTATCTGCCGGGCAGTGAAAGACTTGAAACTACTCACACATTTGTCCAAGGCGGGCGCTTGGGCCACGAAGTGCAAATGGTTTTCCAGTACGACATACCCGAAGAGCTGCAGTCCTTGATGAGCCTGTTGGTAGCGCCAGGCGTTGAACAGAATGTCTACCAGAACAGGCCGGGTAAAAAGCGGTAACCACTCCACCACCGTACAGGTCAGAAAGTGGGGTTTTTCAGGTTCGGTGATGGTGTACCGGCTTCGGCCCATGAGTTCGTCCTTGAATCATCAGAGGCCCGAACGGTACATCCCGACTGAGTGGGTGGAAATGATGAAAGTGTGACCAGCTTTTTGCTCTACCTGGCAAAGAGGACGCAGAGCGTCCAGAACGGCATGCGACGCGGAGCGACGCACGATAGTTGAGATTCTCGTTCCCACGCTCCAGCTTGGGAATGCAGGTCGCGACGCTCTGCGTCGCCAAGAGGACGCGGAGCGTCCGGAACGGCATGCGACGCGGAGCGCCGCACGATAGTTGGATTCTCGTTCCCACGCTCCAGCGTGGTAATGCAGGTCGCGACGCCCAGCGTCGTCAAGAGGACGCGGAGCGTCCGGAACGGCATGCGACGCAGAGCGACGCACGATAGTTGAGATTCTCGTTCCCACGCTCCAGCGTGGGAATGCAGGTCGCGACGCTCTGCGTCGTCAAGAAGGGCGCGGATAGTTACCAGTGCCCTTCCCTCGAACCCGTTCCCCCGGCAAAATGCCGCCCATGACTCAATTACCCGACCTTCCCGTCTGCTGTCCCGAACTCGTTCAGCACTGGCCGTTGCCGCATGCGCTGCCGGGCGCGATGCTGGTCAGTGGGCAGTTCGATCCGCTCAAGCTGGTTGACGGCGATTTTCAGCGCTGTGCGGTGCAGATGCCTGCGAGCATTCAGCGCTCGGTCGCCAAGCGTCAGGCCGAATTTCTCGCCGGTCGGCTCTGTGCCCGCGAAGCCATGCGCCAACTGGATGGCCGTCTGCATGTTCCTGCTGTGGGTGAAGACCGCGCGCCGGTCTGGCCCGCTGATGTCTGTGGCTCGATCACCCACAGCACCGGCTGGGCCGCCGCTGTGGTGGCGAACAAGCGGCAATGGCGCGGACTGGGGCTGGACACGGAAAACCTGCTGAGCCATGACCGTGCCTCGCGACTGGCCGGGGAAATTCTGACGACTGCCGAGCTGGCCGACATGGCGGCAGGCGCGCAGGATCAAGTCGCGCTGCGCGTGACCCTGACCTTTTCGATCAAGGAAGCGCTGTTCAAGGCGCTCTATCCCATCGTGCAAAAGCGCTTCTATTTTGAAGACGCGCAACTGCTTGAATGGTCCGCCGACGGCAGCGCCCGCTTGCGCCTGCTCATCGATCTGTCCAGCGAGTGGCACGCAGGCAAGGAACTCGACGGCCAGTTCAGTGTGCTGGGCGATCATCTGTTGAGTCTGGTCGCAGTCGAAGGCTGATCAGCCGGACAGCGGACAATGCTCGCAACGCCCAACCCACTCGACCCGATGACTCAAACAGCACACACGCCGTTGCCTGCGTGGTTTGCCGCCCTGCGCCTGCGGCACATAACGCACTGCCTGAAACAGAGGATTGGCGCGCCCGTCCGGCCTTTTCTTCTCGCTTAACAGCGCCAGCCCCGCAGCCAGCGACACATCACTGCACGTGGCCAGTTGAGCAAGGCAGCCCTCCAGATAATCCCCGGCACTGCTCCATAACACCGCGCAGGGTAGCCCGCCATAGGCGCTCAATGCGGCAATAAAGGGCTGCAGATTGTCATCAAGCAATCCGGCAAACTGTTGAAACGGATCAGCCGGAATGCCCCGCCAGGCCTCTCCCTCACCCGCCAAACGAACGCCATTCGGCAGGCCACGTTCATCCACTGCCAGTGCGACCTGCTCAAGCGCCAACGGCCAATGCCAGCCATGCACCAGACTGGCAACCAGCACCGGCGGAATAATCTGCATGAAGTAAAACTTGGCCCACTGCGACACCAGCACCGGCAATTGGCTGGGCATCAACTGCGGCCCGTAAATGCTCAGCAGTAACAGATCAAGCCGCTCGGCTTGCAGCAGATCAGGCAACGCCACTACAGGGCGCGAATCAGGGCGCGAATCATCTGCCGCCAGCAACGTCTGCCCGAAGCGCTCAAGCGGACCACTGAACAGCTGAGCACTCAACGCGGCACCTGCGTACGCGGCCAGGACAGGCTGAAACACGCGCCACCCAGGCTGGCGCTGCGCCCGATCAGCGCGCGACCTTCGTGCCAATGGATGATCCGCCGCACAATCGACAGGCCCAACCCATGCCCGCCTGACGCTCGGGTACGGCTGTCATCGATACGCATGAACGGCGTAAAAATCTGCTCCCAGGCTTCTTCCGGAACGCCGGGGCCGTCATCGTCCACATCGATACGGCACTGCTGCGCCTCCAGTCGGTAACTGATGCGCACCTCGTTTTCTGCATGGCGCATCGCGTTGCTCACCAGATTCTGTACCGCACGATGCAGATAACGCGGTTCTGCCTCGACCCAGGCGGCTTCGCCCTCTTCAGAGGTCAAACATTCGCCCCGTGAAACCCGCACATCGGCGCGCAAGGGTGCCAGTTCGGCGATCACCTGATCGATCAGCGCATCCAGATCGACACGCTGGAAGTTCAGGGTCGGCGCGCCTTGCTCAAGGCGCGCGTAAGTGAGCATTTCATCGACCAGTTTGTCTAGGTCCTGAATATCGCTGTCCATGCCGCGCATGTATTTGCGCCGCGCCTCGGGAGTGGTGGCGTCGCTGACCATCTCCAGACCGAAACGCAAGCGTGCAACCGGCGTGCGTAGCTCATGAGACACCGCGCGCACCAACTCGCGCTGGATCATCAGCGAGCGTTGCAGGTGCTCGGCCATGCTGTTGAACGCCGCCGCCACACGCCCCACCGAGTCGGAACCCTCGGTCGGCACGCGGGTTTGCAGGCTGCCCTGGGCGATCTGCGTCGCTGCAGCTTCCAGCTCCAACACGCGCCGCTCCAGACGCCGCACCAGCAAGTACACCACCAGACCGATAAAACACAGGCCCATCAAGGCGATCACCAGCAGCCAATGCAGCGGATAGGGGTTCATCTGATACAGCGGGCCGATTTCCAGCACCCAGTTGGTGTCGACGATCCCGGCCAGCACGCGGATCGAGTCGCCGCCCTTGCCCAGCGCCATCACCGTGTCGCCTTCATAGATGCGGCGGCGCTGGTCATCGTCCAGGTCAGCCTGGTCCAGCGCCAACAGATGCAAGTCGAAACCAAAGCCCTTGTCACTGCGCAGGGCCTGCAGCCGTGCCGGTTGCTCATCGACCGGAAAGCGCACCAGCTCGTCGATCAGCAGGTAAATAGTGGCTCGCGCCAGTTGCTCGGTGATCTGCTGCACCTCGCCGCTCAGCAGCAGCGGTTCCTTGTCGTTCAGTTGACGATAGACCCTGGCGGCGTGCGGGCCGATCTGCTCGACCACCACCTGCCCACGCGCCATACGACCGCGTGCGCCGCTGTCCAGTCCAGCCTGCTCGATGCTTTGCAGGCTGAGGGGAATGCCCAGCAAGCGCTCCCAGATCGCCAGGGCGCGGCGGCGCTCGATGTCGTTGAGCGGCACAAGGTTATCGGCCATCACCGTAAAGGTGCCGTGGGCCAGACGTTCGCGGTATTGCTCGCCGCGCGACTGATTGAGCACGTGCAGGGCGAACACGCCAAGCAGCGCGACCAGCACCAGTACGCCGAGCATGCCGCCGTAGATCCGCAGAAAGATCGAGTTCATAAGGTCAGCCGCTGAACACGTGGCCGCTCATGTCCTGCGCCGCTTCGGGCACAAACAGATAGCCCTTGCTGCGCACGGTCTTGATCAGACGCGGGTGGATGGGGTCGTCGCCGATTTTCGGGCGGATGCGCGAGATACGCACGTCGATAGAGCGATCCTGCCCGTCATAACCCACACCGCGCAGCGCAGTGAAGATTTCCTCGCGGGACAGCGTGCGCCCGGCGTTGGCCACCAGCAGCCACAGCAGGTCGAATTCGGCGCCGGTCAGTTCGATGCTCTGCTCGCGCAGCCAGGCCTCGCGCAGGGCGTTGTCCACCACCAACGGGCCGAACACCAACCGCCGCAGCTCTGCAGCAGGCACCTGCGGCGCTTCACTGCGGCGCAGCAAGGCATGAATACGCGCCAGCAGCACGCGCGGATGCACAGGTTTGCAGACGAAATCGTCAGCCCCGGTATCGAGCCCCTGAATATGATCGGTGTCATCGGTACGTGCGGTGAGCATCAGAATCGGCCCGTCGTAACGGTCACGTACCGAGCGACAGATACTGAAACCGTCCTCACCGGGCAACATCAGGTCGAGAATCACCAGATCCGGCTGTTCGGCAATTATTCGCGCCGCCGCCAGCGCGCCATTGCCCTCAATGCTCACGCGCAGGCCGTTGTTGTGCAGGTAATCGCTGGTCAGCTCGGCCAGTCGCTGGTCATCTTCGACAATCAGTACATGCCAGGTGTGTGGCTCCAAAGCAATCTCCCCTTGTTGTGATTGACCCATTGTTGTTGTTATTCAAAACAAGGGTTGCGGCACCGCGTCGCAGGCGAGTGTAGCAACCGCCGCCCGCCTCGCACGACACCGGCGCGACTTAGCACATCACATGCCAGACAGGTCTTGCAGCAGCGTTTTTTTGTGATAGGGTTCGCGCCCTCAAAAATCAGCAACCTGTCGCCAGCACCTACAGAAATCGGTGACAAACGGTCACGATCCAGTAGTTATGCGGCCTACACGCATGGTGTGCGATTCATACACAAACTACACACACTTTATCCACAGGCGGTGCGTTGCAATTCATGTCCAAAACGCATTATCTTGTAGCCCGGCGGCGAGACACACCCTACATGTGGGGTTTTGCGCAAAAACACCAGCACAACTCAAATGGGAAATTCAAGCATTTTTGTTGCGTCTGAGGGGTTGAACTTCAAGCCGGTTTAGGTACCCAAACCGCTCGCGCTTGAGCCAGAGCCATCCCGTACACGTTTTGCAACATCGAACACGCATTCTTCATCAGATTTTCAAAGGATCGGGCACAGCCCGGTCCTTTTTGGCTTCAAAACCTGGAAGCGGCTGCACCTCCCGCTTCCACCTTCGTTTTGGAGCCCTTGAGTCGCCTTTTGCGACTTACTGCTCGAAACGAAACGGTGGGCAGCAATGCCCGAACAAACTTAAAGAACGTGGAGTCACACATGCAAACAGACACAACTCGCGAGAACTCGCCGACCGGCGCGCCGCAGGCCAGCCAGACCCCACAGGACCTGTCTGCCACTGCTCCCGGTCAACTGCGCGTGATCAAGCGTAACGGCACTGTCGTTCCTTACACGGATGACAAGATCACCGTTGCCATCACCAAGGCGTTTCTTGCAGTTGAGGGCGGCAACGCTGCCGCCTCGTCGCGCATCCACGACACCGTTGCACGCCTGACCGAACAGGTCAGCGCCACGTTCAAACGGCGCATGCCTTCGGGCGGCACCATCCACATCGAAGAAATCCAGGATCAGGTCGAACTGGCGCTGATGCGTGCCGGCGAGCAGAAAGTGGCTCGCGACTACGTCATCTACCGTGATTCGCGCGCCAAGGAGCGTGCCGTTCGTGCCCCTGAAGATCAGGTCCAGGCTCACCCGTCGATCCGCATCACCCTCGCCGACGGCAGCTTTGCGCCGCTGGACATGGGTCGCCTGAACACCATCGTTACCGAAGCGTGTGAAAGCCTGGCTGAAGTCGACGCCAACCTGATCCAGACCGAAACCCTGAAAAACCTGTATGACGGCGTGGCGCTGAAAGACGTCAACACCGCACTGGTCATGACCGCACGTACCCTGGTCGAGCGTGAGCCGAACTACTCGTTCGTCACCGCCCGCCTGCTGATGGACACCCTGCGCGCCGAAGGCCTAGGTTTCCTCGGTGTCGCCGACAGCGCCACCCACCACGAAATGGCCGACCTGTACGCCAAGGCGCTGCCTGCCTACGTCGCCACCGGTATCAAGTTCGAACTGCTCAACCCTGTACTGGCCGAATTCGACCTCGAAAAACTCGGCAAGGCCATCAACCACGAGCGCGATCAGCAGTTCACCTACCTGGGCCTGCAAACCCTGTACGACCGTTACTTCATCCACAAGGATGGCGTGCGTTTCGAACTGCCGCAGATCTTCTTCATGCGCGTGGCCATGGGCCTGGCAATCGAAGAGAAAGCTCGTGAAGACCGCGCCATCGAGTTCTACAACCTGCTGTCGTCGTTCGACTACATGTCGTCGACCCCGACGCTGTTCAACGCCGGTACCCTGCGTCCACAGCTGTCCAGCTGCTACCTGACCACCGTGCCGGATGACCTGTCGGGCATCTACCACGCGATCCACGACAACGCCATGCTGTCCAAATTTGCAGGCGGCCTGGGCAACGACTGGACGCCGGTTCGTGCGCTGGGTTCGTACATCAAGGGCACCAACGGCAAATCGCAAGGCGTCGTGCCGTTCCTGAAAGTGGTCAACGACACCGCCGTTGCGGTCAACCAGGGCGGCAAGCGCAAGGGCGCTGTCTGTGCCTACCTGGAAACCTGGCACATGGACATCGAAGAGTTCATCGAGCTGCGCAAGAACACCGGTGATGATCGTCGTCGTACCCACGACATGAACACCGCCAACTGGATCCCTGACCTGTTCATGAAGCGCGTCTTCGACGACGGCCCGTGGACCCTGTTCTCGCCATCCGAAGTACCGGACCTGCACGATCTGACCGGCAAGGCCTTCCAGGAGCGTTACGAGTACTACGAAGCGCTGACCGAATACCCGGGCAAGGTCAAACTGTTCAAGACCATCCAGGCCAAAGATCTGTGGCGCAAGATGCTCTCGATGCTGTTCGAAACCGGCCACCCTTGGCTGACCTTCAAGGACCCGTGCAACCTGCGCAGCCCTCAGCAGCACGTGGGCGTGGTTCACAGCTCGAACCTGTGCACCGAGATCACCCTGAACACCAACAAGGACGAGATCGCGGTCTGCAACCTGGGCTCGATCAACCTGCCGAACCACATCGTCAACGGCAAGCTGGACACCGACAAGCTCAAGCGCACCGTCGATGTAGCAGTGCGCATGCTCGATAACGTTATCGACATCAACTACTACTCCGTGCCGCAGGCCAAGAACTCCAACCTGCGTCACCGTCCGGTCGGCCTGGGCATCATGGGCTTCCAGGATGCGCTGTACCTGCAGCACATCCCGTACGGTTCCGATGCTGCCGTGCAGTTCGCCGACACGTCCATGGAAGCGGTCAGCTACTACGCTATCCAGGCGTCCTGCGACCTGGCCGACGAGCGCGGTGCCTACGAGACGTTCCAGGGTTCGCTGTGGTCCAAAGGCATCCTGCCGCTGGATTCGCAACAGATCCTGATCGAGCAGCGTGGCGAGAAGTACATTGATGTCGACCTGAAGGAAACCCTGGACTGGGCGCCGGTTCGTGCCCGCGTGCAGAAAGGTATCCGTAACTCGAACATCATGGCCATCGCACCGACCGCCACCATCGCCAACATCACCGGCGTGTCGCAGTCGATCGAACCGACCTATCAGAACCTCTACGTGAAATCGAACCTGTCCGGCGAATTCACCGTGATCAACCCGTACCTGGTACGCGACCTCAAGGCCCGCGACCTGTGGGACTCGGTCATGATCAACGACCTGAAGTACTACGACGGTTCGGTACAACAGATCGAGCGCATCCCGCAGGAGCTCAAGGAGCTTTACGCGACTGCTTTCGAAGTGGACACCAAGTGGATCGTCGACGCGGCAAGCCGTCGTCAGAAGTGGATCGACCAGGCTCAGTCGCTGAACCTGTACATCGCTGGCGCATCGGGCAAGAAGCTGGACGTGACCTACCGCATGGCTTGGTACCGTGGTCTGAAAACCACCTACTACCTCCGCGCCCTGGCCGCGACCAGCACCGAGAAGTCCACCGTCAACACCGGCAAGCTCAACGCAGTATCGAGCGGCGGCCACGGCCCGGACGACTCGGCGATCACCGCCCCGCGTCCAACCGAAGCAGCACCGGCCGGCCCGGCCCCAGTGCCAAAGGCTTGCGCAATCGACGAGCCGGATTGTGAGGCTTGCCAGTAGCGCTTATAGGATTTAGAACGTATACATTCTAGATTCTATAACCCTCCAACTCCAATAAATACAGGGGTTGGAGGGGTTTACTTCTCGTATACCCCTCCCTATACTCGCCGCCCTATCTAGCTCATAGGTCGGAATCGTATACATTGCCCAGTTACTCCATCAGATCCTTCACTGCATCAGACGACCTACCGATGGCCGTGCTGGTGGATCAGGAAGGACGCCCGCTCTTCCTGCCCAATGTGTATGCCACTCTCCGATACCGGGACGTTGGCTTTGCCTTAACCACCATCGAGAAGGTACTCCGCGCTTTGGGTATGGCCTACCTATGGGCGGCAACCCGAACAATTGATCTGGAGGTAGTGCTGCGCTCAGATTCGTTCCTTGTAGTGGTCAACTGATCCCGGACACGACGTTAAGTCTTTTTTCGGACTGAGCTGGCGCCAGTCCGTTATTGAACTGGTGTGGCCGAATCCAGTTGTAGCGATGCATCAGATAATGACTGATGTCTCGCTGAGCCTCTTGGGCCGTCATGTAGCCCACGGTCGGTATCCACTCAGTTTTCAAACTCCGGAACACCCGCTCCATCGGCGCATTATCCCAGCAGTTGCCACGACGACTCATGCTCTGGCGTATGCGGTATCGCCAAAGCCGCTGGCGAAATTGTCGGCTGCCATACTGGGCGCCCTGGTCCGAGTGAAACAGCAGGCCCTGCGGCTTGCCGCGTTGTTCGTAGGCCATATCCAGCGCCTTGATTACCAGATCAGTATCCGGTTTGCTCGATAACGCCCAGCCCACCACTCGGCGCGCGAAAAGATCCATAACCACAGCCAGGTAATGCCATTTCCCTTGTGCCCAGATGTAAGTGATATCGCCGCACCACACCTGATTGGGCGCTGGAACATCGAATGCTCGATTCAAAATATTCGGAATATCGGGTCGCTCCACCGTCGCTTTTCTATAAGCATGCGATCCCGGTTGCTTACTGATCAATCCCAGCTCTCGCATCAGGCTACGTACCTTGAACCGGCCAATCTGCTCGCCATCTTCATGCATCATCAACACGATGCTGCGGCTGCCGGCAGCGCTTCGACTTTGTGTAAACAGCTCGTTGACCCGGCTGCGTAGCCGGACTCGCTCAACGTCTGGATTGCGCCGTCTAAGGCGATGGTTGTAGTAGCACGAGCGAGGTACTTCAAAGGCTTCGCACAGCAACTCAACCGATTCACGGGCACTGAGCTGATCAATCAGCGCATGCGCTCGTGCTCTTCCGACATCAAGAGCGCGGTAGCCTTTTTTAAAATGGATTTCTCCCGCTCAAGACGGGCAATCCGGGCTTCCAGCTCCTGAATTTTCTGCTGCTCGGGCGTCAGGGCTTTGCTCTGTGGAGTGACACCGTTGCGCTCCTGTTGAAGCTGGTTAACCCAGCGACGCAGTGCGGACTCGACAACTCCCAGCGAGCGAGAGGCCTCAATGTGGCTATAGCCTTGATCGAGCACGAGGCCTGCGGCCTCGCGTTTGAATTCAGCGGAAAAGGTACGGCGTTGTTTGGTCATCAGACACCTCTATCTGGCGAGCATTCTCGCCTAAATGGGTGTCCGGTTTCATTAGACCACTACACCTCTCTGTGGAGCAATGTGAGGATTTGGCCTTCTTCCTTCGCCTTGATCGGGCTGCACAAGATCGGCTTGTCGAAGCCTCTCTGGAAGTGAGATCCAATAAGGTAGTGCGGCTCGAACAGGTGCGCAGCGGCGGTACCCCCACCCCAGAGCGGACATTGATTTCCGCAGTCGAAGGTGGCTACCGGATCCGAACCGTGGCGAACTTTCTGCAGTTCAATCACAAACGCATTGTCCCTAAAGCCTCCGAGAAACCCCGTAAAGACATCGCCAAGTCCCGCGAGAATGCGATCGCAGCTTTGCGAGCCCAAGAGCCTCGGGCAATCCCCTCAGACGAGGGCGATGCACCTGAGGGGCTTTCTGAAGAGCTCATGACAGTCATTGAGGCCGCGTTCGAGCCAGGCTCTGCGACCAACCCGTTCCAGTCTGATTTTCATCAGTACCGCAATCACCTGATGTACCGGATATTCACCGAAACAGCGATCAGACGCAGTGAGTTGCGCTACATCAAGGTAGAGGACATTGCTCATGCGGCCCGGCGAGTGAAGGTACGTGTATCAAAAACTATTGCCAGAACCTTGCCCATCTCCGAGCAAACCGCATACGACTTCCATGAGTTCGTGATGAAGCACTGGGCCAAGATCCCCGCCAAATCCAGAAGGCATGGTTATCTCTTCACAACCGGTGAGGGCCTCCACCTATCCGTAGAGGCGATCAACCTCGTGTTCCGGGAACTGCGTCGAAAAAACCAACTTCCAGAGAGTATTGCACCTCATGCAATGCGCAGAACTTGGAATGATCGATTGAGCAGAAAGATCGACAGCCTCCCTCCAGAGAAGCGAATGAGGCCCGAAGAAGAGGCGCAGATAAGAAAAGGCCTGAACGGCTGGTCGAAAAAATCCAAAATGGAAGAGCGCTATTCACGTCGGCATATTCGGGAGAAGGCAGACAAGATCGCGGAAGACTTGGCTAACGACCTTCACCCTACAAAATAAGTTGATTTTTAATGATCCTCACTGAACAACTGGCAACCACAGCAGGACTATTACCAGAGAGCGTGTCAGACGAAGTCGTATTGCTCGATGGCAGAATTGTCAAAATAAAAATGGGGATGGTTTCCAGCATCTTGGATCGCGATGGCAACGCCAACCCTCTGCGCTTCGACATCTTGCAGCCTGGGAACAGGCTACACGAAAGCATATATTCATCATTTAAAATAACACTATCAACTCACAGCCTTTCCTACAACGCCACTACTTCCTATGCGCTTAGCCACTGGCTAACCCTACCAGAAATGCAGCACAAAAGTGAAATCGGCATTCCGGAAATTAATTTACTGAACAAAATCCCTGCGAGTTACCAACCCTTCACTCTGCCCTTGCTTCGCAGAATGCGCAAATTAGAAAGGCCAGGGCTCTCCGACGAAGTACATGACTTTCTCGATCAACCATTCAAATGGGAGCAGCAGAGCACGGGCGCCTATTTCGGTCTGATCACAAATGATCCTGAACGTGGTGCGTTTACCGAACAGGAAATTCATAATATCAGTCAGACGCTGAATTCTGCGTATGCGGAAGGAACGGTAAGTCAGGCCGACTATACCATTAGCTGGTTCTTCATCGGAACCGGGGTCAGGCCAGTCCAGGCTTACAGAATTTTAAGGAAGGACGTTAAAATTCATAGCAAAGATGGATTAGAGGTAACGCTGAGAATTCCCCTTGCGAAGGGAGAGATGTCATCATCCCAAGAAAGCTGGATTCGACGCGCTCCCACCGTCCTTGCTGAGTGCTTGATCCACTATCTAGACGCTGGCAGCTCAGAAACCAATTCCGAAGACAAGCAAAGGTTGTTCAAGGAGCCCTCACCAGAATGCGCCGGTAGCATGCCTAGCCGGCTGCGCGCATTTCGAGCCCCTCCTGAGCGCCCCCTGGGAGACATTGATGGTCTCATTGGTGGCCGACCAAGAAATGGAAACGGAACCTAGGATCCGTCAGATCAATCACAATGCCATGTCTGCGATCCAGCAAATCATTGCTCTCCGAGATGAATCGGCAGGTATTGAGTAATGGGCGCAATTTTTCACTTCGTAGGCAGAAATGATTTAAGCGCTAAGGAAAACCTGAACCCCTATATAGAGCATGCTCGCAAAAATACTCCATTCGCCAATATTGAGTGGAAAGATGACATTTGGGACATTACAACCTTTGTCATCGGCAGAGCCCAGGGAAAAACAAGGAAGTTAGCCTACTTTAAGTCCCTACGGGATCCTTCTGGAAGTAAGCAGATGGTGCAAGTTCCGCTCGACCCAAACTTCATGAGCTTTGCCAAAGCTGCTTTCAGCGAATCAATGCGACGCCTGCGCTTGGTCGAATATAATCGACACCTGTCAGCGCTACGTGTTATTGAGCAAGCGCTGATCAGTGCAGGCCTGAATCCATGCATCACCAATCTTACGCCATTTATCCTGGACAACGCAGCCGAAATTCTTCGCGAAAAATATCAAAACCCATGGGCAATGGGCCGAGTTTTAGAAAGAATCGTAACTGAAATTATCAACCCAGCCCGACTAACGCCCTTGCTCCTGGAATGGCGCAGCCCTATGGAGTACGCCGCACCAGTACGGAACGATAGAGTCTCAACCAACTCCGAGAAACACACATCAAGGCTCCCACGCCTTGAATCTATCCTTGCTCTGGCTGACATCCACTATAAAAGCAAAAGCATGCCTGACAGGGTAGCAACTGCTTTCGTCACACTGGCCATGTACGCACCAAGCCGAGCCAGCGAAATTCTCAGCCTACCTGTCAACTGCATACGTCATGCTGACACTAAAGATGGGCCCACAATGGGCATTGCTTGGGCTCCCGCCAAGGGGGCTATGTCAATGACAAAATTCGCTGCGAGCGATGAATTTGAAGCCGTCATTGAGTCTACAGTTAACTATCTAGCGGAGCTGGGAGCTCCTGCAAGAAAAGCAGCAGAGTGGTATTTTAACAATCCTAAAGATCTTTATCTTCCGCCCGGCACCGAGCATTTGCGCGGGTCTCCAATAACCTTGCAAGAAGTGTCGCAAATTTTGGGCAAGGAAACGGCGATTCAAACTTCGCACGCCAAAAGAGGTTATGGACTTATAGCAACTGGGCGTGTCACAAATGAACGCAGTCGGATGCAGGACTCTAGAAAAACTGGACTCGCCCCGCTATACGAATTTGATTCTCTCGAAAGGTATGTGCTGGGGAAATTGCCTGCTATTTTCCCAATCCTAGATGGGCATACCAAAATCAAATGGCACGAGGCCCTCTTTGTTCTGCCCACTAACGTGCTGCGGCCAGATGGAGAAACTCTCTTATACCTGCCATCACCGATTTCTACGAATCAGATCAACCATCAGTTGGGCACTAATCCCAACGGGGTCACGGTGTTTACCCGGAACGGGAAAGCTAACCCGGATGGCAGCCCCATGGGCATATCCACCCATGCTTTCCGTCACCTGCTGAACACCTTGGCTCAGAGCAAGCACCTGAGCGAGGCCTTGATCGCCTTTTGGTCTGGGCGAAAGAACATTAGTCAGAACGAATGGTACGACCATCTGCCCCAGGAGGCCTTCATTGAGGCATACCTTAAGCTCGGAGATGTGGGTAAACCAATGCAGGTTGCAGGTCAGCTCGAAGCGAAAGTGCGCTCAATCGAGGTCACGCACGGGCTCACGAGAGAAGAGGCTCTCAAACTTGAGCTTGGAGCAACTCATCGAACCCGTTATGGCATCTGCCGCCATGATCATGCTCTAACCCCCTGTCCCAAAGACAAGGACTGCGTGAGCTGTGGCGAGCACACGTTCGTGAAGGGTGATCAACGTCATCTTGATGAAGCTGAATTTCAATTCAAGATGCACGACAAGGCAGTGGCAGATGCCCAGAAAGTGTCACCGCCACTGTAAAAATGCCCCCCTAACGCCAACCTAGAATTGACCCCCCTGGGTAAAACTGGCGGCTTTGAGCTGCCAATATGTTGACCCAGGAGCAGTCTGTGGAAATTAAAGTGTTGGCCCGTCAGGGCCATGGCATCAAATTCATCGCCCGTGAGCTGGGTATTTCGCGTAACACCGTGCGCAAGTACCTGCGAAAGGCCCGGTCGCTACCCCTTGTCGATGGCCGCAAGCTTATCCGGGCTGAAGATTTATCTGCAGCTTTCAGGTTGGTCAGGGACGTCGACGTAAGAAAATTTAGGGTCGAAATCTGGTTGGTAACGCGTATACTTCGAACCTGAAAATGAAGCTGAAACGGCCAAAAGTATAAGTTTTTGACCCGAGCGTGGCGGCTAAGACTTGATGAAAGCCCCACCAGTGCTGGGCTGCGTGAATGTATACGTCGGCTGATATGAGTATTATGCCAGTAAGGCAACCCCACCTCGCCCCACAGGATAAACACAACCCTGTGGGAGCGAGAGGCCATCAAGCCTGACGCTGTACCTGTAGGAGCGGACTTGTCCGCAAAGAGGCCAACAAGCCGAATGCTGACTTGTAGACTCCTGTAGGAGCGGACTTGTCCGCGAAGAGGTCGACACACATGCCCTTGCCACCCTGCTCCTCACTCAAAGGCCTCAAAAGCCAAAAATTCATGTTCCTTGCGCGCAACACCTTAAAAGCAAGCAACCCCCCCTCTGGATCCAACAGGCCAGTCCACCCGACTGACCCTCAAGCAGGAGAATTACACCATGCTGAGCTGGGACGAATTCGATAAAGAAGACGGCGAAGTAGTCGCTAAAGCGACCAACGCCGGTCACGCCAACGAAGCCAACATGGACCGCCTCGACAGCGCCGGTGGCCTGGCTGCACAAGAAGCCCGCGCCGTTACCGCCGCCGACTCCGCTGCCCTGATCCGCGCCAAGAAAGCGCTGGACGCACTGGACGTCGCTGAAGGCCTGGCCGAGCTCGAAGGTGCCAGCGCCCGCGTCGCCGTTGACGAAAAAATGATGATCAACTGCCGCGCCGACCTCAACCAGCTCGTACCTTTCAAGTACGACTGGGCCTGGCAGAAGTACCTGGACGGTTGCGCAAACCACTGGATGCCGCAAGAAGTCAACATGACCGCCGACATCGCCCTCTGGAAAAACCCGGAAGGCCTGACCGACGACGAGCGCCGTATCGTCATGCGCAACCTGGGCTTCTTCTCCACCGCCGACTCGCTGGTTGCCAACAACCTGGTACTGGCCGTGTACCGCCTGATCACCAACCCGGAGTGCCGCCAGTACATCCTGCGCCAGGCCTTCGAAGAGGCGATCCACACCCACGCCTACCAGTACTGCATCGAATCGCTGGCCATGGATGAAGGCGAGATCTTCAACATGTACCACGAGATCCCGTCGGTCGCTAAAAAAGCAGCCTGGGGCCTGAAATACACCCGTTCGATCTCTGATCCGAAGTTCGAAACCGGCACCGTCGAAACCGACAAAGAGCTGCTGCGTAACCTGATCGCCTACTATTGCGTACTGGAAGGCATCTTCTTCTACTGCGGCTTCACCCAGATCCTGTCCATGGGCCGCCGCAACAAAATGACCGGCGTCGCCGAGCAGTTCCAGTACATCCTGCGCGACGAGTCCATGCACCTGAACTTCGGCATCGACGTGATCAACCAGATCAAAATCGAAAACCCACACCTGTGGGATGCCGAGATGAAAGAAGAAGCCACGCAGATGATCCTGCAAGGCACCCAGCTGGAAATCGAATACGCCCGCGACACCATGCCCCGCGGCGTGCTGGGCATGAACGCGGCGATGATGGAGGATTACCTGAAGTTTATCGCTAACCGTCGTTTGAGCCAGATTGGGTTGAAGGAAGAGTATCCTGGCACGACGAATCCGTTCCCTTGGATGAGCGAGATCATGGACCTGAAGAAAGAGAAGAACTTCTTTGAGACTCGGGTTATTGAGTATCAGACTGGTGGGGCGTTGAGCTGGGATTGATGGGTACGATGCTAGGTTAGCCTTAAGTATCAGGGTATAACCTAGCACATAGTCTGAAAATAAAATCACCTCACCCCACGTTAAGAAAGCTCAAGAGATGAAGCGATACACAAGATCGTTTCATCTCTCGACAATAGAACTTATTAACTTATACAAATCAAACAACTAGACAAAGCGATACTTAAATCTACAACAACCTAAAAAAGATAAAATTTACTAAATTTCAAACATACAAAATAGCAAGCCGAAGAGCTAGCAATATACTGGAGCAGAAAGATTGAACTGGAAAGATCACCCTATAGTAGTCGCAGCAATCGCTACTGGTTCATCTATTGCATTTTGCGTAACATTTATAGTTCCCATATATGAGAAAAACAACTTAAATAAAATTTCAGAGCTGGAGAAAGCAGATACTGCGTTAAATGAAAAACTAGTAAAAGCTACTGAAGAGCTCTTACAAGAAAAGAATAAAAATGAAGATACCCGTAAAAAACTGAGCAACGAAATAAAAGAAAAGTCGACAAAAATATTGGAACTTCAAGAAGAAGACCGCCTCAACAGTGAAACACCGTTTCCAAAGGGATTTCGTAGCGTTCAGTTGCTTGATAATGTAAATAACATTGAAGCAGCTTACAAAGATAACAAAATATCCAAAACAAAGCTATGGATCTCAGTTGACATAGACGACAACTTATTTAGCAGCGTGACTTATTACCCAATAACTTTTGGTGACTCAAAGCGAATCTCTCACGTTCTTTTTCATTTCAAGCAACTGGACTCTATTAACATAGATGAAAATTTTAACATCGTAAGAAAAACAGACGATGACTTAAAAAAATATAGAGACTCCCTCTATAATGCAACACTCAAAATCTTGAAAGAGAAATATGGCGAAAGCAAGTATGACCCAGAGGAACAAGAGCATCGCTTTTATATAAATAAATTCTGGCAAATTAGCCTTACAGCAAGAGGCATGGTGATATCAACCATTTACGAACCTAAAAGCATACTAAACCAAAATATCGATAATAAAAAAAATCAACACGAAGCCATAAGTCAAAGATACTAACAGTCAGTAGCTGATTCTTCTGACTTCGCACACAGCAACAAAACCAAAATTACTATAAAATCAATCAGCAATTAGACGCCCGCGATCCAACCGCTCTAACAAGTAAGATGTTAGACTTAAGACATTTAAACAATCCATCTCGGTGAATATCTTAGGAATTATAGCGTCTAAAGGTGCATGAGCCACTGGATTTCTAAAACCGGTGATTAGCCCCCTCGAAAAAAAGTCTTGTCCACTTTGTAAATTTATTCCTGTTACAGTACTAATATCACCAACTTCAAAAAATGGCTTATTCTTTGAAGAGAACACCTTACCTGTAAGCTCCACGCCATCTTCGGCGAAGCCAGTAAGTTCACGAATATATTCACAATATATTTTTACGCTTTGATCAGCTGCTTCGCCGTATTGTTTGTTTTCATAATATACTTTTATACGCTCTCTAATCTTCTCGTTCAAATGACGCCAATGCAGTTGTGGATATTCCGGGATGATCGCATGGAGTGCTTCAATAACAGGAGTAAATTTTGTGAATGCATCCTCGCTTGAGAGAGCATCAATTATTTTTGAAGTCTGCAGTTGCACATCCTCTGGCATTGTAGACATCCACTTCTGAGTATCAATACCGGTGATGTGCTTTAGCTCATCATCTTTTTTTTCCTTTCTTTTCTCCCTCCAACTGGAGTTAACTTTTGAAATCAAATCAGAGAGAAACTCTCTGAACAACTGCATCTCTTCATTATCCCAATTTATTGACTGTCTATTAGTTGATATTACATCTTCAGATAATAAATCTATAAAGTCTGCCTGTATCCAACCTGTAAGGTATTGAAAAAAGTGGCTTGAGGTACTATTTGAAAAAAACTCAGGAGCATTGACTAGCTTGCCCCTTGAAAATAGTGACACACCCCGCAAGCCGGGATTTGGTTTAATAGGAGTTTCAGCAGTATATAACATACCACCGACCTCTCCTTTATAAATGCTTCCACTATCAACTAGCGAATCAATCTCCCATTCAAACTGCTTATTAAGCTGAGAATAACGCCTATCGTTATCTACTATCAACTCCTCACCTGTGGACTTTATTAAAAGTATCTCAAAATCCTTATCAACAATAAATATCTTTGACAAGCTATCTGCCAAACTCTCCACATCAAATGCCGACTGTCGTTTTAGCTGAGATAATTTTATCGTAGTACCATCTGACTTCGTTGTGCTTTCATCAATTAAATCAGCTGTGGGGTTATAGCTCCCCTCAGCACTCATCAGTTTATCCCAATCTAAAACAAATCGATTTCTCTTCCCACGGCAAACAGTATCAACAGTAATAACTTTTGCCAGACCAAAAAGCGCAAGCTTTCCCAATCCTTTTTTTCCGGTCGCTAATCGCTCAAACACTCGGGTAGGAACGTCTCCTTCATCCTTTCTACGATTTCTACCAATCACTAAAAATTTATTTTGAATGTCACTGGACGACATACCATGACCGTCATCAACAACATTTATGGAAATTGGACCTCTAGCGCTTTCGTGAAACTTCAGACTCACTTTTGAAGCATCCGCGTCATATGAGTTAGATATCAACTCTGCTAGGAGGGTGTAGACAAAATAAATTAAACTTTCACTCCCTTGTCTGAATAGCCCTCAAGCCATGCCTAAAACCGGACGTCCTCGCTCGATTGCCGCCGAGCACTATCCCGTGCTGGTGAAACTCGCTCATGCACAGCCCTATTCCAGCCAGGCCGAATTGGCGCTCGTATTCTTCGCCGAAACCGGTATCACTGCGCATCCCGACACCTTTGCAAAAGCGTTGAAAATGGCAGGGATTACGCGTGTAAAGCAGCGGGCCAAGGGAAGTTTTCAGTCACCTGAACCTAATAAAGCCTATGGCTACAATGAAACCCACCGCCGCCAACTGCCGGAGCAGCTATATCCGAGTTGCTTGACAGATACCGAGTGGGCACTGGTCGCCGACCTGTTTGAAAGCCAGGGCGGACGAGGAGTGCCACCGCTTCACTCTCGGCGCACGTTGCTGGAAGCCTGTTGCTATGTCGTACGCACGGGGTGCTCATGGCGAATGCTACCCCGCGATTTTCCTCATTGGGACAATGTCTACAAAACGTTCCGCCGGTGGAGCGCTCAAGGCAAGTTCGAGCAAATGCATGATCGCTTGCGAGCTCAATGGCGTGAGCGGGAAGAACGCGCTGACAGCCCGTCAGCAGCGATCCTGGATTCACAGTCGACCCGCAGTTCTCCTCAAGGCGGTGACAGCGGCTACGACGCAGGCAAAAAAGTGAAGGGGCGTAAACGAAGTCTGATTGTCGATACATTGGGCCTGCTGCTGGCTGTCAGTATCAGTGCTGCAAGCGTGCAGGATCGTGACGCGGCGGATGATGCGGTGGCGTACTCGAAGGAAAAATATCCGTCACTGAGCACGCTTTTTGTTGATAGTGCGTACGCAGGAAAATGGGCACAGCGCACCCATCAACTGCACGCTATCGATGTTCAAGTGATCCGTGGCCCGAATAACAGAAGAACAGGGCAATGGCACTCTGAACAAGGCGATCTATTTTCCGTGGAGCCTGTTCAGACTGGATTTGTGGTCATGCCCAAGCGATGGGTAGTGGAGCGAACTCATGCCTGGAATGAGAGAGCTCGGCGACTGATCATGCATCATGATCGCCTTTTTGCGGTAAGCGAGGCATGGGTTTGGTTGGCCGAGGCTCGAATACTCGCGCGCCGACTCACTACATGATTTTGTCTACACCCTCCTAACTCTTTACGAAGTAGAAGCGTGGGTCAGAGAAATTTCGGTAGCTGGGTCAATCCTGCATCAGCGGCAACCGTGATATCTCGGTAATTGGGTAAATTCAGCTTGGGCGCAAATAACTGAACGATAGTACTAATATTGAGTTCAGCATCGCAGATAAAAATCTACGCAGAAACATTGGAAATATTTTGACATATCTAATGCATCGATCTACTCTGACGCGACTTTTCTGGAAAGCGCTATAAAAAAACATCAAGGAGAATGGTGTGAGGCATAAGCTCGTACTGAAAATCATTTGTTCATCTATTGCTGTCTGCATGTCAGCCTTGATGGGTCGCAGTTATGGCAGTGATGTGCCTGCCCGCAATACCTCACTTATCGAGCAAAGCGTTCCTGCAGACGTAAAGACAATCATCGCTCCAGACATTACCGAATTTTATACAACACTCAGCGGCACACACTTTTCATACCGATGCTACGACCCCTATATTGCCAAGAGCAAACAAGCGGCCGTTGAGGTTTGCGAGATTGCGCCAGTGGAACTAAAGTTGTCCGGCTGGCCGGAAACCGAGGTCATTCACCTGATCAGTGGCAGCGTGCTGATCACTGAATTGGGTGGGCAACAAAAAAATTACAAGGCGGGTGATATATTCATATTGCCTCAAGGCTTCAAAGGCTTATGGCAACAACATTCCCCCCCTTACTAAAGTCACCGTTCGACATCCTCTTTACTGGAAAGACTGACCGCGCCAACTGTGATCGCTCGTTGAGTGTGCGATAAACTGCGCGCTGGAAACAGCCTTGACACTTATGTATCGGACTATTCGGTGAGCTCATCCTTTGGGGCGGGCCTGCTTTCATCCTTTTTTAATAAGAAGATCAAAACGTGGAACAATCGATTTATCTCGGTGGTGTGTCTTACGAAACAGGCGAGTCCGTTGATATCGCGGCTGCCGCCATGTCACCTGAGACCCTTGACCTCTTGCGCGCTCCCGAGAACAACGTCAAAAACTTCTCACATCTCCCAGGCGATCTGTTCGACTCTGCTTGTACCTCGGTAGCCCATTCGTTGACCGCCAGCGGGCGCCACGCCTCGGATATAGATGCGGTTTTTCTGATATCGAGCATGGTGGATGCGCAGAACAACATCGATGCGCAATGGCTCGCCGACCTGAGCACGCGTCTGGGCATGGAGACAATACCCTTCTATGCCGTCGGTCTGGCGGGTTGCGCGGGGTTTCATGCCGGTCTGAAGTGCGCGTCCGCAATGGTGGCCTCTGGCGACCTGAAGAACGCGCTGCTACTTAGCTTCGACCAATCAGGCGGCGATCTGCAACGCGTATATGGTGAGGGCAGTGACTTCATTTACGTGACCGGCGATGCCGTATCTTCCTGCCTTGTCAGCAGGGATGCGCACCAGCTTCCCTATAAGTTATGTGGGCACGTGCAGTACACCTCCAACACCAGGCAAATAGAAAACTTCTCAAGCGAAACCGACATGCGCAGCATTTCTGCGCTGATGAAACGGACCTATCAACAATCCAGTATTCCTGCCGCGTCCGTCAGCCGCTTCATTTGCAATAACTACACACTGGAAGCCACTCGCCTGTTTTGCCAATTGTCCGGTATCAATCATGGCAAGGCCGTCACCCGACAGCTACCACGCTTCGCGCACTGTTTCGGCTCAGACAACCTGATCAATCTCAAACAACTGGAAATGGATAAAGAACTGTCGGCCGGCGACCATATCCTGCTGTTCAGCACGGGCCCGTTTCAAATGGGCGCCTGCATCATCACATGCACTGCACCCTGAGCAGGCCGCCTATGAATACGATTATTGAACGCTTTCACGCAACCGTTCAGCGCTACCCGAACGAAGTCGCATTGATCACCCACGATACGCAACTCAGCTATACCGGGTTGCTCGCACACGTCAATGCAACCGCTGCGGCACTGCACACCTGGTTTTTAGATGAGCAGCACCGGGCTATTTCGCCCTCCGATAAAATCGGCCTTTCACTAAACAAAGGTGTCGATCTTTATATTGCCATTCTTGCGATCCTGACGACAGGCGCCTGCTATGTGCCCATTGACCTTAAGCTCAATGAACAAACTCGACTTCAGTTAAGCGCCCGTTGCCGTTGCGACCTGGTAGTAACCCCGGATTGGATGGAGAACAACACAGACCTCACTGTCGCCGATGAAACAGGCCGGCCGGCGCCCAACACCTCAATCGTTACCGATATCGTCTATACCTTATTTACCTCGGGTTCTACCGGCCGTCCCAAAGGCGTTAACGTCACCCACCTTAATGTGCTGAATCTTGTCGACTGGGCAATTAACGCATTCGAACTTGGCCCGGGCGCGAGAGTATTGCAGTACTCCACCATCAACTTTGATGCTTCTGTGCTGGATGTGTTTCCCACGCTGCTGAGCGGTGGTGCTCTGTGCATTCCCACCGAAGATGCAAGAATGTCAGAAATGGCACTGGCTGCGTTTTGCAGACGTCATGCAGTTACACAAGCCTTTCTACCGCCGCCTCTGCTCGCGGTCTTTGACGCTGGGCGTTTCTCAGGCATAAAAACGGTCTTGACCGGCGGCGAGTCCTGTCACCCGCAAGCCATTGAGACCTGGTCAAACGGGCGTCGGCTCTACAATCTCTACGGCCCGACCGAAGCCACCGTGCTGGTCAGTTGCAAGGCGATGAGTGCCACCACGTCGGCTCAGAATATCGGTCAGCCCATCAGCGGTGTGCGGCTACATGTACTTGATGAGCATCAACAGCCTTCGGACCAAGGTGAGTTGTACGTCGCCGGGTTAGCCGTATCGGCAGGTTATCTGAATGACAGTGTGGCGACGTGCGAAAAGTTTGTGAACATTGCGCAGCTTGATGCTTCGCCCCTATACAGGACTGGCGACCGCGTACAAGTAACACCGTCGGGAGACATTTGCTTTGTGGGTCGGCTGGATCGGCAAGTCAAGATTCGTGGCTTTCGTGTCGAGCTGGAAGAGATCGAGGCTATGTTATTCCGACTTGGGCATAAAGAAGTAGCCGTCATGGCAGACCCGCAAGGCAGCCTGGTGGCTTACATCGTTGCAGCTCAATACCTGGACCAACAGATGGTGCGCGATCAGCTTGGTCAGTATTTACCGGATTACAAAGTCCCTCAGTATGTCGTTCAGCTTCCGGAAATGCCCTACAAAGCCAATGGCAAAGTAGACCCGAGTCTCTTGCCCAGCCACTTGAATAGCGAGTCGCAACCTGCTGCATCGACGAACTACGGAGAAACGTTCGATACGCTGGCGCAGTTATGGGCCGCTGAACTGAAGCTACCCGTAACGACATTCAGGCAGGAATCAAACTTTCGTGAGTTGGGTGGCTCATCGATAAACATCATGCACTTACTGTCCAACCTGGAAACCAGTTTTGGAGTGGTAATCGATTTCATCGACTTTCTTGAACAGCCCACTCTTCGTTTTTTAATGCACGCACTTGATAACCGGAACCCATGACATGTTGGATACCCTGAACCACGTCGGCCTCACCGTTTTGAATATCGATGACACCCTGGCGTTTTACCGCCAGTTAACAACCGTGGAAGTTTACGAGGAGGCGGTGCATATCACCGGTGATGGTGTAGGTGCGGTCATTGACGTCATCAAGCCCGACTATAAGTCCTGCATGGTCAGAATCGGCCGTCGTGACTTCGAACTGATCGAGCATTACTCGTCCAAAGGCAAGCATATCGTGACCCACCATAACGACTCTGGAGGTATCCATCTGGCGTTCATGGTCAACAACATCGACGAAATTTTCGCGCGCGTAAAGGCCATGGGTATTACGCCTACCACTGAAGAGCCCTACACCGCTCGCGAGCTTGAGGGGTACCGCGCGTTCTTCTTCAGAGACATCAACGATATCCAGATAGAAATTGGCCAACTTCACTGACAGCGAGCACCTCACATGAATGTAATTGCATGCGAACTGCAGCACCTGGACGCAGCGGCGTACCTGTTCAATCAATACCGTATGTTCTATCAAGAGGCCGACGACCTGCCAACGGCTCGTGACTTTTTAAAGTCCAATCTCGATAACCAGACGTCGAGAATATATCTGCTCCTGGACGATCAAAACGAGCCTGTCGGGTTTGCTCAGCTTTACCCAGCCACCTGTTCATTAGCGATGAAGCGCTTCTACTGGATTTACGATCTATTTGTCGAACCTCGCGTGCGCAGGCAAGGCAATGCGCGCTATTTGATGAACCAACTCACCGATATCTTCACGCGGGAGGGTGCTCAACGCCTGAGCCTGGACACGGCCAAAGCCAACGTAACCGCCCAGGCGCTTTATGAGTCGCTTGGCTACGAGGCGGAACAGACGTTCATTACTTATCACAAAATACTCAATCACTGATTTCTTGAAGAGCTGAACCTCTTCAGTTCTAGGAGTCTGGCTGCCACTCGACAGCCAAGAGCGTGGAATCTCTAACATGAACGATTCAACTGATCGAATTTACGATTTGCTGGGGGTCGGTGTAGGCCCTTTCAACCTCGGGCTGTGTTCGTTGTTACAGCCTCTGGACGGTATTGACAGCCTGTTTTTCGAAGCCAAGCCACATTTTCACTGGCACGCGGGGATGTTGATTGGCGACGCAACACTGCAGGTGCCTTTTATGGCCGACCTAGTCACGATGGTGGAACCAAGGAGCCGTTTCACCTATTTAAACTACCTTCACGAACACGGTCGCCTCCATCAGTTTTATTCCTATCAAAGCTTCTATGTTCCCAGGGTTGAGTACAACCACTACTGCCAATGGGTCAGCGAACAGTTGGACAATATCCGGTTTTCTGCACGGGTGGTGGCTCTCGAAATCGTCGACGGTCTCTTCTGCCTAACCGTTGCCGATCAGGTGACTCAGGAACGCAAACTGTACCGCGGGCGCGATCTGGTCGTTGGCGTGGGCACTGAGCCCGTGTGGCCAAAAATGGCTAACGATTTCATGCAGCAGGAAAACTGCATTCACTCTTCAGGCTATGTGCAAAACAAGCGCGGGCTTCAAGCGCAGAAAAACATCACTCTGGTCGGAAGTGGGCAAAGTGCTGCGGAGATTTTTCTCGACCTGCTGAAAGATCAACCGCAGTTTGGCTATGAGCTAAACTGGCTGTCGCGCAGCCGTGGCTTTATCTCCATGGAGTATTCAAAGCTGGGCAGCGAACACTTCACTCCCGACTATGTCGAGCATTTCCACGCACTGCCAGAGCACAGTCGCCTTTCGGCGATACAAGGGCAAAGCCATTGGTACAAAGGCATTTCCATCGATACGATCAAGGAGATATATGACTGCCTGTACATACAGTCCATCGAGAGGCCACTGCCTGTGGTGCTTCAGTCACGTACAGAGTTGGAACACATTGCCGCAGCGGGAAGTTCGCTTTCCTTGAGCTTTCGTCAGCTAGACATGCAAAAGAAGTTCACGTTTGACACCCATGCGCTGATTCTTGCCACCGGCTACGACTACGTATTCCCGCCGTTTCTTTCCTCGCTCGGGCAATGGCTTGAGTTCGATGGCAAAGGGCATGCTGCCGTCAATCGTGACTACACACTCAAAACCTCGGCGAATATCAAAGGACGTATTTATGTCCAGAATGCCGAAATTCACTCTCATGGAGTGGGGGCGCCGGACCTGGGGATGGGCGCTTATCGAAGCGCCAGTATTATTAACAACCTTACCAACCGAGTTCATTATCCGGTTCGGGAAAAAAATGCATTCCAGACATTTGGAATTGCCCCAAAATGGGACCAGCCTGGCGATGCGTTGAGCAACCCGCTGCACATAGCCGCTTCCCTTGCCTGATTCGCCCAAAACAATACTGACAATCACTTATTCAGACGACGCCACCGAATGCAACTCTCGCCAACGGCTATCAGTACCTTCAATCATCAAATTGAGGCGGGGGAAGACGTTCTGCCCCTTTACCACTTTACGAAAGATCAGGCGTTCTTGAATCAGGAATGCCTGGAGTCGCAGGTTCGCTCGTACCCACGGCGCTTTCCGTTCACCATTGCACGGGGCCAAGGGGCGTATATCGAAGACACCCACGGGCAGGTTTACCTTGACTGCCTTGCGGGCGCAGGCGCTCTGCCACTTGGGCACAATAACGCTGAAGTGAATCAGGTACTTACCGCGCAGATCGAATCTCTCGTTCCGTTCCAGACGCTGGACGTGACGACCCCCGTGAAAGATGCTTTCGTACAATCAGTAATGGCCTTCATGCCGGCCGATTTTGCCAGGGACGCCTGCATTCAATTTTGCGGTCCGTCCGGCTCGGATGCGGTGGAAGCCGCATTGAAGATTGCCAAGCAAGTGACAGGGCGCGACAACATCATTTCGTTTCATGGTGCTTACCACGGCATGACCAATGGTGCACTTGCCTTGATGGGCAACCTGAACGCCAAGTCGCGCCGCAGCAGCCTGATGCCAGGCGTGCATTTTTTCCCGTTCCCCTACAGCTTGCGTTGCAAGTTCGGCGTGGGGGGCGAAGCAGGTGACCGTGCATCCATTCGCTACATCGAGTCGGTTCTGCATGACCAGGAGAGCGGCATCGTAAAGCCCGCAGCGCTTATTCTTGAACACATTCAGGGGGAAGGCGGAGTAATTCCTGCCTCCGCTTACTGGCTCCAGGAGATCCGGCGCATCTGCACCGAACTGGAAATAGTATTGATCGTAGATGAAATCCAATGTGGTATCGGCCGCTCAGGCAATCATTTTGCCTTTGAGCATGCGGGTATCACGCCTGACATTCTGGTCTTGTCCAAAGCCATCGGAGGCGGCCAGCCGTTGGCCTGTCTGGTGTTTAAAAAGGATTTGGACTGTTGGAAGGCGGGCGAACATGCAGGGACATTCCGGGGAAATCAGCTCGCAATGGCCGCAGGTGCGAAAACGCTCGAGATTATTCAGCGAGACAACCTGACTCATAACGCCGGAGTGCTGGGTAACTATGTGATGGGCAAGCTGCAAGCCTTAAGCAAACAGCATCCTTGCATTGCACAAGTGCGAGGCCGAGGCCGAGGCCTGATGGTGGGCATGGAAATCACGGCGCCCGGACAGACCGACAGGTTGGGAGATCCACTTACTGACCCTGAACGCGCAGCGGCCATACAGCGTGCAGCATTGAGCAGAGGATTAATCATTGAGAAAGAAGGCCGTCATGGCGCTGTATTAAGACTGCTTCCCCCGCTGAACATCACACGAGCCCAATTGGATTTTGCAGTGCGCGTTTTCGCACAAGCGCTAACCATGACTTCGCGAGACCGCCATGACTGAAGCCTGGAGCCACCACTTCGTACAACCGTCGTCTCAAGGCACAGTCGCTTTTCGCGGAGCGTTGAAACTGTGCACGGAAGAAATAGCCCGAATAATTGAAAACTGCGCCGGTCCTTATTCTGGTCTTGCACTGGATACGCTGCAAAACAGAATCAACGATCAATCACTTTCGGCCGAACACACCGTTACGCTGCAAGAGGCCATTAAAGAGGTTGGCCAACTGATCGCCAGCAACTCGGTCATTGTTCAGCACCCTATGTGTACTGCGCACTTGCACACGCCACCGTCGGTTGTGGGAATAGCGGCCGAGAGCTTCATTGCCGCTCAGAATCTGTCCATGGACTCGTGGGACCAGTCCGGTGCAGCGACTTACGTAGAGCAACGCGTCATACGCGAGCTTTGCGACATCTACGGGTTTGCAGATTCCGGAGGAGGCGTTTTCACAAGCGGAGGCACTCAAAGCAATATCATGGCGCTGCTGATGGCACGGGACAGTTTCCTGCAGTCACATAGCAACCATAGCGTCTACCACGACGGGCTTCCGGACTACTCTGGCAAACTGCGGATTGTCACCTCTGACAAAAGCCATATTACTGTCGAAAAAGCGGCTGCCATCATGGGGTTGGGCGTGAAGGCTGTGGTGCGCGTTGGCACCCATCCGGACGGCTCGATGGTCGTGGATGCGCTGGAGCAGACTTTGCAGGACTTGAAAAACGAAGGCCTGCTGGCTTTCGCTCTGGTCGCAACGGCTGGGACCACCGACCACGGCGCGATTGATGATCTGGTCGCGCTGTCTGATGTCGCAAAGCGCGAACGTCTCTGGCTCCATGTGGACGCAGCTTACGGTGGGGCTGTGATTTTCAGCCAGGCCAAATCACGCCTTGAGGCCATTCAATGCGCTGACTCGCTGACAGTGGACTTTCACAAAATGTGGTTTCAACCAATTAGCTGTGGAGCGCTGCTTTTACGTGACAATAAGGCTTTCAAACACCTGCTCCATCGCGCTGCCTACCTCAATCGCGAGGAGGATGAGCTGCCCAATCTTGTGGATTTTTCAATCTCTACCACTCGGCGATTCGACGCATTGAAGGTGTTCATGACGCTGCGAACCATTGGCACTCGAACCCTTGGCGCCATGGTGGATCACCTCATGACACAAACGGGGCAAGTAGCGAAGATGATTGCAGCGAGCAGCGACTTCGAATTGCTGGCTCCCGCCACGCTGACTACGGTGCTGTTCCGCTATACCGGTGGCCTGGACCAGGAGTCCATTGACGGGATCAACAAGTCCATACGCATGTCCTTGCTCAAAACAGGTACAGCGATACTGGGGGAAACTATCGTTGGTGCGAAGGCAGCGCTGAAGTTGACCTTGCTGAACCCCTGCCTGACGCTAGAGTATTATCGCTGATGCAGAATTGACCCAACTGCCGACTTGGCGTTGCCCCATAAGTATTCAGCCCAAAGTCAGACCTGCTAACGTTTTACGAAGTAGAAGCTTGGGTCAGCGAAATTTCGGCAGTTGGGTCAATTCTGCATCAGCGGCAACACGTCAGCGGAATGCTCGAGCAGAAAATCGTTGCCCCGGCGACTAAGTCGGTAGTACATAGTCTGCGTAACACGATCAAGATTGGTCATTGCCCAATCCGAGAACCCGTTATTCGTGACCACCGAAAAAAGCTGCTGATAGCCATTATTCTGATATTCGATCCCGCTTTTCATCCAATTATTATCATCTATATAGATCAACATCCCACACTGATCAAAAAACATATAGGATTCAAACGCGACCTTAGATTTCAGCGTCCAGAAACGTTCCTCGCTGCGCATCACAATACCCGGAGCATTATTGTATTCAAGACCATAATAGGTACCCCGCCAAAAGTCAGTATCAGGTGACGTATGGATGACGAGTTCATTTTCGGTAATCGAGAAACTCTCAGGAGTGTTAATCCAGTTCAGCTCGGAAAAATTGAGTTTTTTCATACTATTTCTCTGCAAACCATTGCTTGATTTCATAATGATTATTGGCGATCAGATCAGCAGCGCTCAGATCCTGCTGCAATGAGCCGGGATGACGCAAACCTATACAAAACATATGGGCGGCCTTCGCAGCGGTAACACCGTGATGGGAGTCTTCAATAACCAGACATGAACGAGGTGATACTCCAAGCCCCTTGGCCGCCGTAAGAAAAATCTCCGGATTCGGTTTGCTCTCTTTAACATCAGTACCACAAATAACCTTTTTGAAAAATCGACGCAATTTCGTTTTTTCCAATATAAGCTCGACCAAATTACGTGGAGACGAAGAGGCTACGGCACAGGGCACTCCGGTATGCTCCAGTAAATTGAGAAGCGCCTCCACGCCAGGCATGGATTGAAACGATTCAAAACTGATTGAGCGCATTAATTGCTGTTGATGCTGTCCCATCAGGTGGTCGATGGATTCAGTGAGCGCGTACTCATTTTTAATCGTGCTCCACATGTAGTGCTGTGTAGTTCCCAAAAAACGTGACAGATCTTTTTCAGAAAGGGTCACGCCGTGGCGCAAACAGGAACTCTTTTCCTGTTCCATATAAAGGGGCTCACTGTCAACCAGAACTCCATCCATATCAAAAATAACAGACCCTATCACCTGCATCAGTATGGGCTCCGATTGCTCTATTCGCGCTTGAAGTGCATGAGATTGTAATGGGGGCGTGCTTCTAAAGCATGCAGCGTAAACGAATTGGCCATGTTGATATCCCGATACCCCACCCCGTCAGCAAGCGTTGCAGTTGCCGCACCACCTATGATGATAGGCACCTGCATGAGTATAATTTCATCTACCAGATCGAGATTGAATACCTGCCAGTTCAGGTGGCCACCGCCCTCAACCATGATGTGGTTTATTCCGCGCACCTCCAGCATGGGGAAAAGTCGTGTAAAGTCGACATGCTTTGCACCGGCAAAGAGCACCTCCTTTCCACAAGCACGGATATGTTTGACCATTTCATGATCACGAGCCTGTTCGGTAGTTGCGATAATAGTTTTCTCTGGTGATTTGAAAATACTGGCGGAAGTAGGCAGATCTAAGGAGGTGGTGGGAATGATACGTATTGGGTTACGACCCGACTCATAGCGATTGGTCAATTGTGGATCGTCAGTAACAATTGTATTGCGCCCTACCATGATTGCGTCTACTTCACCGCGGAATTTATGGATAAAACGCATGTCATCATCATCAAAGTTCTGAAACAACGGCTTGCTGGATGCGCCTTTGCCCATCGTCAACTTGCCATCAATTGATATCTGACTGAATACAGTAACTTTCATATTGATTCCTTGATTCCTTGATTCCTTGATTCCTTGATTCCGCTCGTATCATACAGAGGAAATTGGGTATTAAAGATAAGCGAGATTTGGTGTGAATACGCTTTTTATATTAGGGGCGGAAGCATCGTTAAGAAGTGTATCGAAAACCTCCGAGTGATTTTCTAGTACGTAGCGATGCGTTACCAGCCGCCCTAGCTCAGGAAGTTTTCGCACAAGACGAATTGCTCTAGGAAAGTGCTGATTGTATTCTCCAGCAGAAATAATACTGATAGCGTTAATCAGGAAGTACTTTACAGGCAGCATGTAATGATAGTCGCTATCAAATCCAAAAAGTACAATTCTCCCACCGCGACCGATGTAGCGTGAAGCTGTATCGATCTGATTACCGACAGTATCGATAACAACATCAAACTTTTCTTGGTGCTGCATCTGCAACTCAAGATCATTGGCATGTATAACATCAAGACTTTGTGAGCGGCCGAACTGTATGCGATGTGTGTTTCGATCAGTGGCGAGCGTGTCAATTCCCATTGAGCGCAGAACGATCTGCGCAATCAGACTCATAGGGCCAGACCCTAGGATCAACACACGCTCTCCCGCTCGAATGAACGCCTGGTCTATATTATTCAGAATGCAGGCAACAGGCTCAACCAACACACCAGCTGCCCAGCTCATATCGTCTGGCAATTGATACACAAAACGCTCACGAGTAACGAAGCGCTCGGCAAAAGTTCCATGTTTGTTGACACCTGCGATATCCAACCCAGCGTTCCCCGCCCCATTGCATAGGTGCGTTTTAGCAAGACGGCAAGGTTCGCAAACGCCACAGTATTCGTTGGGATCAACCACCACCCGCATCCCTTTTTGTAGGTGTACTACGCCCTCACCTACATCGATAATAATGCCAACTGCTTCGTGCCCGCGTATAATGCCCACCTCTCCACCTTCACGGCCCGACAATACCGCCAGATCAGTTCCGCATATACCTGATAGCACGATATCGATTTCTACGCCGTCAGGAGCAAGCATGACAGGATCCTTGCAATCCACAAGCTCAAGCCTCTGGTTATCCATTAAGCCCAGTGCTTTCATAAGTTGATAATCACTCCATTTCTACCAAGAAAATATTAGCCATAAAGCGCTTTTGCTGACAAACCTGCAGCAACGCTTAGCCTTAAGCAATGTTGGTCTGCCCAAGCATCTCTGACCCAAACCGACAAAAGTCGCACACGTTGAGTGGCTGTTCTTCCAGTTTTGGTTCCAGATTTTTCGCGCCTCGCCTCCCTGCCGCCCAGTCCCCCATACAAACGGGTTGATTTTTCAGCCCCTCCCCTCACAGGCGCAATGAAGCAGGCTGAGGCAATCAAAGCCCCAAAGAGCCGAAATGGTCTGAAGCAAATGGCAAGGCAAAGGGTTTGAATGGAATGGGGAATAAGGGTAAGTGCCTTACCTGAAAAGGCCGGCGATTCCGCCGGAAATGGATATCGAAAGGGTTGGAAAGGCGGCCTCCATAAACATGAATTTAAAAAAATGTTACTTAACAGGTACTTGGAGTGCCACATTTTCTTCGGCAAACATGGCAACATCGGTTCGCTGACACTGCTTGGATCCCAATCATTCAGGTAGCGACTCATGTACATAACCTTTCCAAGATGGATATGGGTTTCGACTTGTCACGTTGAGCCATATAGAGCAAAAGGCCCACCAATGACTTCATCATGGGTGCCTCAATGCTTAGTTTTTTTTCGCGAAGAAAAGCGTCTCCGATATCGTCCAATACTGCTACAGGCTTTTTCAAACCCGAGTCTCCCGATGGGTTGCTTTCTACTTCTCGGCGGCGCCAGCTCATTGAAAACATCTGGCAGCGTACCTCTCTCCCCCGAGAACAGTTCGATACGCTTTACATGCAGGCGTTCAAGAGCTACGCAGCCTTGGTGCAGCATCTCCCTGCCTCTGAGAACCACCACCATGCCTACCACGGCGGCATGCTGGATCACGGTCTTGAGATCGTCGCCTATGCTATGGAACACGGCCTCGTCGAACTGAAGGTCAACCCTCTAAAAGAAACGCGCGTGATTCCAACTAAACGTCCGAAGAAAACCATCAAAACAGACGCCATTGTGCGGGCAAGAAACTGGCTTAACATTTTGGTCCAGGAGGAGCGGGCTACGGAAAAGAGAGCAGAGATCACCCCAGCCTGGTTCTGGCTGGCCGTGTTTGAGATGTTCTATTACACCGGCATTAGACTCAATGCCCTGATCTGCTTGAGGTACGCCGATATAGACATCGGAGAACGCCTGATCAGAGTCAGAGGGGAGACGGAAAAGACGCATCGAGAATTCATGATCCCGATTCCAGACGGACTGATGCCTCATCTGAAATTGCTCATGGAAATCGCGCACAAAGTAGGCTTCGCACCCACGGATCAGATTTTCAATGTGAACAGGTTTTCCGGCCATTACAGCCGGTCACAGATGAACTCTGATCAAGTTGAAGCCATGTACAAAAAACTCACTGCGATGACGGGCGTTCGAATGACCCCTCATCGCTTCAGGCATACCATTGCGAGTGAAATGATGCGACAGCCGGAGCGCAACATTCACATAACCAAAAGCCTGCTCAACCACTCCAATATCGCGACTACGATGGAATATATCGAGCCGGATTACGACGTGATGCGTGAGGTCATGAATGAGCGAGGCAAAAGGCCGGCAAAAATTAATTATCTGGCTAAGTCAGATGCTGCTAATCAAGAGAATGCGCGTACAAGCAAGAAAGCACCCGTTAAAAACCTGACTCAGAACTCACCCAGAATCACCCCTACCCCACATTTAGATAGCGCCTCTGGAAGCACAAGAGTCCCTGCCACAGCAGCAAATGTCCATCCACAAATGAAGACCGATGAAATGCACCGCCGAGGTGAGCGGGCCAAAAATGCTCATTCAAATAGAACTGAAACATACAGAGCTGATCCAGTGCCCATTGATCAAACAGATCTGTTTGGTGACCTCGCTGACCCACTGATGGGAAGGGCTCTCGCTCCCGGGGATATGAGTGCGGAGTATCTCGCGCGGCGGCTTGACGAATTTTCGCTGTGGCTGAGAGAAGCCGCTAGCGGCAGATTGGTGATGGGGCCTACCAGCGTGGGCACCTCGATACCTTCCGGACCGAACGAGCAAAAAGCCAACTTAACGCCGGTATGCATTCAAGCGAGCACTTGGAGCAGCCGAACAGGCTGACATACAGGGGTGTGGCTGATTCTTAACTGCCATGACTGATGGGTCATACCCGGCTGTCGCCTGAACCACCAAGCGGACTTAGGAAGCCCGTCATATGGCCGATAAGCCGTGGGAATTGAGTCGCACGCGCAGAAAAAAGCGCCCTGTTCCCAAACTTTCGTTTGGAACAGGGCGCTGCAATTTGACATCACCGCGTGCCGGCGTTATGTTTCGCGACAGACGGCTGCTTGCCTGGATAAATCGCTTCACATGCAATGCTCGCCTCGAGAAGCAAACTACACACCGCAGTTGAAGATCTGAAGCACACAACAGTGTTTGGTCGGGGTAAGGGGATTCGAACTCCTGACATCCTGCTCCCAAAGCAGGCGCGCTACCGGACTGCGCTATACCCCGGTAAATCAAGGCACCTCAACCAGCTGCCTGCGACCTGATACGAGTGGCATCAGATCTTTAAGATTCGGCTCCAAGGTGAACCTTGGAACCAAAAATGGTGGGTCGTGTGGGATTCGAACCTACGACCAATTGGTTAAAAGCCAACTGCTCTACCAACTGAGCTAACGACCCTCTGTTGTGTGGCGCGTATATTACTGATTTTTATCAGTAATTCAACACCTTTTTCAAAAAACTTTAAAAATAACGTGTCGGGTCTGCCATACCTGCGGCTGTGAAGCCCTCGGTGCGCAGGCGACAGCTGTCGCATTTGCCACAGGCTCGGCCCTGGTCATCAGCCTGATAGCAGGAAACCGTCAGTGAGTAATCGACCCCCAAAGCAGCGCCTGCCTTGACGATGTCCGACTTGCTCAGGTTCTGCAGCGGCGCTCTGATTGTGAAGCCCTGCCCTTCCACACCAGCCTTGGTCGCCAGGTTGGCCATGCGCTCGAACGACTCGACAAACTCGGGACGGCAGTCGGGATAGCCCGAATAGTCCACGGCATTGACGCCGATGAAGATATCCCGTGCACCCAGCACCTCTGCCCAGCCCAGCGCCAGCGACAGGAACACCGTGTTGCGGGCCGGTACGTAAGTTATCGGAATGCCCTCAGAGGGCGACTCCGGCACGGCGATGGAGCTATCGGTCAATGCCGAGCCGCCAATGCCGTTGAGGTTCAGGCCAATGACCTTGTGCTCGACTGCACCCAGATCGCGGGCAACGCGCGCTGCGGCATCCAGTTCGGCGCGATGACGCTGGCCGTAGTCGAAGCTCATGGTGTAGCAGGCGTAGCCTTCTGCGCGGGCCATGGCGACGACGGTTGCAGAATCCAGCCCACCGGACAGCAGGATCACGGCTCTTTTTTCGGTATTGGTCAATTCACTCATGTCAGCGCCCCGGCTCGTCATCCCAAAGAATTTTATGCAACTGCATCTGCAACCGTACCGGCAGATTGTCGGCAACGATCCAGTCCGCCAGATCACGACCTTTAAGCTCGTGGTGACTGGCAGAGAACAGGACTTCGCCCGCACGGCGTTCAAGACCGTACTGAATCAGCTTGGAGACGGCCCAGTCATAATCTTCGCGCGAGCAAATCACGAATTTTACCTGGTCATTTCTCGTCAGCAGCTCGATGTTCTCGTAACGGTTACGCGAGACTTCCTTTGACCCAGGGGTCTTGAGGTCCACAACGCGACTTACACGAGGATCGACTGCCGAGATATCCAGCGCGCCGCTGGTCTCCAGTGAGACCTCATAGCCAGCATCACAAAGACGCTTGAGCAACGGAATGGCATTGGGCTGAGCGAGCGGCTCACCGCCGGTCACACAGACATAGCGAGGACGATAGGCCGCCACTTGCCCAACGATGTCATCCAGCGTCTGGATGGTCCCACCGCTGAATGCGTAGGCACTGTCGCAATACTGACAGCGCAATGGGCAGCCGGTCAGGCGGACGAATACGGTAGGCAGGCCAGCCGTACGGGTTTCACCCTGCAACGAGTGAAAGATTTCGGTGATGCGTAATGTGTCTTGCATATCAGCCACGGGCGTAACAGCTAAACAGGCCGTCCGCCTCCGTCAGGCACTTCAAAGGACCCTGCAATCGCAGAATCCGGAAACGCGTAGGGTGTACCGGAATTTCGGGTGCGAGATTCTAACGAAAAAAGCCGCGACTAGCGCGGCTTTCTTGATCAGCGGGTCAGAACATCAAAGACGCTGAAGATCTCGTTGCGCCAATTGTGCAGCTGAGGTGCCCGGATACTGGGCGACTACTTGCTGCAATATGCCTTTGACCTTATCGGTGTGACCGAGACGACGCTCGACGTCAGCCAGCTTGTACAGCGAGTCAGGCACCTTGGCATGCTTCGGATACTGCTGACTGACCTTGGCGAACGCCTGACCGGCACCCTGAAGGTCACCTTTGGCCAGATTCACTTCACCCAGCCAGTATTGGGCGTTGCCCGCGTACGAGCTGTTCGGGTATTTGCGCAGGAAAGCGGTAAAGGCCTGACTGGCCTTGTCGAAATCCTTTGCCTTGATCAAGTCGAAGGCCGCTTCGTAATAAAGCTTTTCCTTCGTCGGGTCAGGAGGCTCGGTGCCTGCTGCCGGTGCCTGCTGAGCCGCTGAGGCCGAAGGCGTCCCACTGGCATCGATAGCGCCACCAGAAGGTTGAGAATTATTGGTAGCCGGAGCGGCTGCGCCACTGGCTATGCGTTGATCGAGTTCCTGATAACGCTCCAGAGCTTCCTGCTTCATGCGCTGGATATCATTCTGCTGGACCTCGACAACACCGCGCAAACGCGCGATTTCGTCCTGCATTTGCTGCAATTGCATGAACAGCTGACCTTGTGCCGAGGCAGGGGCCGTAACCCCTCCCCCGGCATAGGCACCGGACGTGCCATAACCCGCTGGCGGATAACTGCTGCTGCCAGAGCCAGAATTGTTATCGACCACAGGTGCCGCACCCAACGCTGAAAGCGGGAGGGCGAGGGCCAAAACGGTTAGAGCACGTCGGCACGTTCGCATGTCAAATTACTTACGCAGTTCGACGCGACGGTTTTGAGCCCAGGACTGCTCGTCGTTGCCGGTAGCAACTGGACGCTCTTCGCCGTAGGAAACCAGTTCCAGCTGAGCTGGGGAAACACCTTGCAGAACCAGGTAGCGTTGAACGGCTTTCGCACGACGCTCGCCCAGTGCCATGTTGTACTCGCGAGTACCACGTTCGTCGGTGTTGCCTTCCAGAACAACGCGAGCGCCGTTAGCTTTCAGGTCTTTTGCGTGCACGTCCAGGGAGCGCATGGCTTCTGGCTTCAGGTCCGAACTGTCGTATTCGAAGTAGAAGGTAGTGATTGCGCGCAGAGCAGCTTCTTCGCTCAGGGAGCCGTCAACTGCACCAGTGTTGGCGCCGTAACCAGCGTTAGGGTCAACAGCACCGCCTGCACCGGCATTGTCGCCGCCTTTGGAAGAGCAACCTACAGCTACAGCCATGGCCAGAGCCAGCGCAGCAAATTTACCAAACTTCAGCATTTCCATCTTGAAACTCCTAATGAACCCCAGTGTGTTAAGCAAATCGTGTAGCGCCGCGTCAGTTCAGGTAAGGGGACCAGGAAGGTTCTCTGACTTCGCCTTGAGCGGTAGGAAGCGGGAGCCTTACGCGTCCATTAATGGACACGAGCATCAAGACTCCCCGGCCCTGCTGGCGGGTGGCGTAGATTACCATGGTGCCGTTGGGCGCAACAGTAGGCGACTCATCAAGGTTGCTATCTGTGAGAATTTTTACGCTACCGCGGGCCAAATCCTGCACTGCCACCTTGAAATTAGTGAAGCCGTCCTGCCGGTGAATCATTACCAGCGTCTTTTCATCCGCTGACAATTTCGGGTTGGCGTTGTAGTTACCCACGAACGATACACGTTCGGCACCGCCGCCATTAATGTTTGTCTTGTAGATCTGTGGCTTGCCGCCACGGTCCGACGTGAAGTATAGCGTAGACCCGTCCTTTCCGAAGAAAGGTTCGGTATCAATCGAAGAATCGTTGGTAACGCGGCTCAATTGGCGCGAAGCCAGATTGATTACGTAGATCTCCGGGTTACCGTCCTTGGACAGAACGAATGCCAGCTTGCTGCCATCCGGCGACCATGCAGGCGCGCCATTCAGGCCTTCAAAATTGGTGATCTGCTCACGGCGACCGGTATCGATGTGCTGAACAAAAATGCGCGGGCGCTTCTGTTCGAACGATACATAGGCAATACGCTTGCCGTCCGGCGCGAAACGTGGCGACAGGATTGGCTCACGCGATTGCAGCAGGGTTACTGCCCGAGCACCGTCGTAATCCGAACGCTGCAAGGTGTAACGCGTGTTGTTCTCGGAGAAACGCTCGGCCGTCACGTAAAGCATGCGGGTAGAAAACGCGCCCTTGATGCCAGTGAGCTTCTCGAACGACTGGTCGGCAATGTAATGCGCCATGTCCCGAAGCTGGTCATTGGTGCCTGACACGTTACCGGTCAAAACCTGCTGCTCGGTGGCTACGTTGAACAGCGCGTACTGGATCTGCAGACGTCCGCCGGCAGGCGTGATGTTGCCGACCATGACGTACTGGGCACCCAGCGCTTTCCAGTCACGGAAAATGACTTCGCTGGCCTGGGTCGGCAAGCTGATCATGTTCTGCTTCGGGATCGGCGCGTAGTAGCCGGAATTGCGCAGATCGTTGCTGACGATTTCCGCCATGTCTTCCGGCAGTACGTTGCCGCCCTGCCATCCGAATGGCACAACAGCAATCGGTGCTGCACGGTCACTGCCGCTGGTGACCAGAATGTTCTTTTCTTCTGCCGACACCATTGCGGATGCGAAACAGAGAACGACCAGCAGTCCTCGAAAAAGGTTGATCACAAGGCTAGATCTCCAGGTGTGAATGTCATCTTGAATGAACGATAGGGAGCGAAGTCAGCCGGCTTCAGACCCTGCATTTCTGTCAAACGTCCAATGTTCTTCACCGCAGCAACCGCAGAGCTGTCGAACGGCCCGTCACCACTGGACTTGGCAATCGATACTGAAGCAATCGTACCGTCCGGCAACATGCCGATCTGCAACGTTACCGACATGTTGTTACGTGCCGATGGTGGACGACTCCAGCCTTCGGAAGCCCTGACACGAATCAGGTCATCGAAACTGCCAGCCGTTTCATCGCCCCGCTCGTCAGCCAAAGCCTGTTGCCGCTCCGGTTTATCGGACAGCAAATCGGCCAGTGCCTGCGCCTTCTTGTCTTCAGCGGATTTGCGAGCTGCTTCCTGCGCCTTCTTGGCGGAATCTGCAGCGGCTTTTTTCTTCGCGTCCTCGGCTGCCTTTTTCTTGGCGTCTTCTGCGGCCTTTTTCTTGGCCTCATCAGCAGCCTGTTTCTTGGCTTCCTCGGCAGCAGCTTTCTTGGCGTCTTCTTCGGCTTTTTTCTTCGCCTCTTCTTCGGCCTTTTTCTTGGCTATATCAGCCTGCTGCTTCTCTTCAAGCTTTTTGGCGTCGGCAACCTTCTTGGCTTCATCGGCTTTCTTGGCATCGTCAGCCTTTTTGGCCTCCTCTGCTTTCTGTTCGGCCTTTTTGGCTTCGTCGGCAGCTTTCTGCTCTTCGGCTTTTTGAGCAGCCTCTTCTTTCTTTTGTTCCGCAGCTTTTACAGCTTCCTGTTTGAGCTGCTCGATCTTTTTCTGCTCCAGCTGTTCGACTTCAGTTTGTCGCGCAGCGGTTTTCTTCGCCTCACCGGCAATCTTCTGGTTGGTCTGGGTAGTGGCCTGGCTCTTGGACTTGAGCTGATAGAGCGTTGCCTGAACGATAGGCTTGGCTTCGGGCAGATCCGGAGTCATGGCAAAGCTGACGAACAGCATGCCAAAGATCAGAATATGCAATGCCACAGCCCAGACACTGGGCCAGAAGTAGCTTTCCGAGGCGAACGGCTCTCGAATCGGCTGCATCAGGGTGCCTCGGTAATCAAGCCAACATTCCCGACCCCAGCCTTCTGCAGCCCGCCCATCGTGCCCATGACCGAGCCGTAATCGACGGTCTTGTCACCACGAATGAAAACCTGCGTCTGCTTGCCTGCGTCACGACCGGCAGCGACGATCTTGGTCACTGCGGCAGTCAGCTGCGGCAGGGTCATTGCCTTGTCCATCTGTTTGTCGGTATCGACTTCGCTGCCAAGGTTCCAGTAATAGGTCTTGTCAGCCTTGATCGAAATGGTCAGGACCTGATTGTTGTTGTCTTGCGGCAAAGCCTCGCTGGAGACCTTGGGCAAGTCGACTTTCACGCCCTGGTTGATCATGGGAGCCGTCACCATGAAAATCACGAGCAACACCAGCATCACGTCGATGTAGGGCACTACGTTCATTTCGGCGACCGGCTTGCGTTTTCTGCGACGATCTCGAGCGATTAAAGCCATGGGGAATTACCTGCTCACTCTTCGCTGGTGTGCACTTTACGGTGCAGGATGGCCTGGAACTCGTCAGCGAACGTGTAGTAACGGCTGATCAAGGTCTCACTGCGCGCGACGAAACGGTTGTAGGCAATAACGGCCGGGATGGCTGCGAACAGGCCGATGGCCGTTGCAATCAGTGCCTCGGCAATACCCGGTGCCACGGTGGCCAGCGTTGCCTGCTGGGCAGTCGCCAGACCGCGGAAGGAGTTCATGATCCCCCAGACAGTACCGAACAGACCGACATACGGGCTGGTGGAGCCCACGGTCGCCAGATACGGCAGACCCGCTTCGAGCTTTTCTTCCTCACGGGAAATAGCTACACGCATGGCGCGCGCCACACCTTCCATGACCGCATCGGGATCGACACCGGACTGCTGACGCAGGCGGGAGAATTCCTTGAAACCAGCACGAAAGATCTGCTCTACGCCAGAGTCCGGATCGGGATTGCTGCCCGCCTGACGGTACAGTTTGGACAGATCGATACCCGACCAGAAACGCTCTTCAAAGCTGTCCAGTGCGCGCCGACCTGCGCGCAGCATATTGCTGCGCTGAAAAATCACGATCCACGAAGTGACCGAAGCAGCCACCAGAATCAGCATTACCAACTGAACAACAATGCTGGCATTGCTGACCAAACTCCACATGGAGGAATGGTCGACGACGTTAGCTTCCACGCTTTATCTCCTGCTCTGAATGTATGCCCGCGCCGCCCTGGTCGGCAAAGGCCGCTCGCAGAGCTTCGGGAATGGCCCGGGGTTTAAAACTATCGGCGCGTACACACGCCACCAGGAACTGCCCTTCACAGAGCAGCGTTGCATCCGACGCCCGCCTGATCTGCTGTTGAAAGCGCAGGCTGACACGGTTCAATTCGGTTACTTCTGCACTGACAAGCAACTCGTCATCCAGCCGCGCGGGCTTGTGATAACGCGCGTCACTGGAGTGCACGACAAATAAAAGGTTTTCCTGCGCCAGTTCGGATTGGGCAAAGCCCAATTCCCGCAGCCGCTCGGTACGAGCCCGCTCCATGAATTTCAGATAATTGACGTAGTAGACGATGCCGCCGGCATCGGTGTCCTCGTAATAAACGCGACAGCGATGTGCGAACGACTGAACCCCGTTTTGCGCGCGCATACTCTAGAGCTTACTCCTCAGGTTGCCAATCGGGTCAGGCAACTGTTTTTCAACGTTTTGCCACTTATTACCGGTATCGGCGGCAGGACTGGCAATGTGACCACGCCGACCGCAAATAAATTGCAAAGCATTGCTATAAATCCGCCGGATCATCGACCACATCGTCCACCACTGGCATCTCCCCCATCCTGGAGGGAATATTCAGCCCGAAATGCAGGTACGCATGACGGGTGACCACACGTCCACGCGGCGTGCGCATGATATAGCCTTGCTGGATCAAATAGGGCTCGAGCACATCCTCAATTGTGTGACGCTCCTCGCTGATGGCCGCCGCCAGGCTGTCGACACCGACAGGCCCGCCATCGAACTTCTCGATCATGGTCAGCAGCAGACGCCGGTCCTGATGATCGAAGCCATGCTCGTCGACGTCCAGCAGGTTCAGGGCCTTGTCGGCGGTCTGCCGGGTGATCTGCCCATTGCCGCGCACCTCGGCGAAATCCCGCACCCGACGCAACAAACGGTTGGCGATCCGTGGCGTACCACGGGCGCGCCTGGCGATCTCGAAAGCGCCTTGCGGCTCGATGACCAGCCCCAGAATGCCAGCCGAGCGAGACACGATCGTCGACAGGTCGGCAATATTATAAAACTCAAGTCGCTGAACGATCCCGAAACGATCGCGTAACGGATTGGTCAGCATGCCCGCTCGGGTAGTCGCACCGACCAGCGTGAACGGTGGCAGATCAAGTTTGATAGAACGTGCGGCGGGGCCTTCACCGATCATTATGTCGAGCTGGAAGTCTTCCATTGCCGGATACAGCACTTCTTCGACAATCGGCGACAAACGATGGATCTCATCAATGAACAACACATCGTTGGGCTCAAGGTTGGTCAGAATTGCGGCCAGATCACCAGGCCGCTCGAGCACCGGCCCTGAAGTACTCTTGATCGACACACCCATTTCCTGGGCGATGATATTGGCCAGCGTGGTCTTGCCCAGACCGGGCGGCCCAAAGATCAACGTGTGATCCAGCGCCTCATTGCGGCCACGGGCAGCCTGGATGAACAGTTCCATCTGCTCGCGTACGGTCGGCTGGCCGATGTAGTCCGCAAGGCTTAGTGGCCGAATCGCACGGTCCATCTGTTCATCACGATCACGGCCGCCAGCGGCGGTTATCAGACGGTCGGCGTCTATCACTTAACCCATCCCCTTCAACGCACGGCGAATCAGATCCGCACTGCTCAAATCTTTTTCCTTGATGGCGGAGACCGCCTTGCTCGCCTCCTGCGGTTTGTAACCCAGTGAAATCAGCGCGCTGACTGCATCGGATTCGGCCGATGCCACAGGCTCGGCCTGATTCGGACCATTGGAAACCAGCGTAAAGGTGCCTGGCAAGGATTCCCATGCCTTGAACCGATCCTTGAGCTCGACCAGCAGACGCTCGGCGGTTTTCTTGCCTACACCGGGAATACGAGTCAGCGCCGATGTGTCCTGCGCCTGAACGCAACGCACCAGCTCATCAACTTCCAGGCCGGACATCAACGCCAGCGCCAGCTTGGGGCCAACCCCGTTGAGTCGGATCAATTCACGGAACAGCTCGCGCTCGCGTTTTTCATAGAAGCCATACAACAGATGCGCGTCCTCGCGGACCACCAGATGGGTGTGCAATGTCACTGTTTCGCCGACATGCGGCAACCGATACAGTGTCGTCATCGGCACTTCCAGCTCATAGCCGACACCATTGACATCCAACACCAGATGCGGAGGCTGTTTTTCGGCGAGAGAGCCGCGCAAACGTCCAATCACGTTTCAGATCCTTTCGTGTTGCCTGTCGCTTGCGCGAAGAAGAAATTGAACACAGTCATCGTAAAAACAGGTCCTCGTGATTCAGTCACAGGCGCAAACGGCCGCCGCGACTTCGCGCGGTGCTCAACCCGTGAGGAATCAGGCTGGAGCGCGTGTGCGCATGACACAGCGCGATAGCCAGGGCGTCGGAGGCGTCAATCTGAGGCTTCTGGGTCAGTTTGAGCAAATGCATGACCATCATCATCACCTGCTCTTTATTGGCACCGCCAGTCCCTGCCACTGCCTGCTTGACCTGAGTGGCAGTGTACTCGGCAATTTCCAGCGCCTCCTCGGCACCCGCCACGATGGCCGCGCCCCTGGCCTGCCCCAGCTTCAGGGCTGAATCGGCGTTGCGCGCCATGAAAACCTTTTCGATGCCCATCGTCACCGGCCCGTAGGTCTTTATGACCTCACGCACCCCGCGATAAACGATCTGCAAACGTTCGTGCAATTCACCACTGCCGGTACGAATGCACCCGGAAGCGACGTAGACACAACCGCGCCCGGTGTCACGTACCACGCCATAGCCGGTGATTCGCGAACCGGGGTCGATACCAAGAATAAGAGTCATAACGCCTGCAGCTTGAGAAGGTGACGCAAAACAATAGGTGCAGCATAAAGGCAGAAGCCGGAGGCCGATAGCTGCGTGATGCTCACAGCTTCGCTCCCCCGGCTTCTGACTCGGTGTTACCTGTCGGCGATCAGCCCAGTTGCTCCATCACGTCGTCCGGAATTTCCGCGTTTGAATAGACGTTCTGCACGTCATCCAGGTCTTCAAGCATGTCGATCAGCTTGAGGACCTTCTCGGCGGTCTCCAGATCAAGCACTGCACTGGTTGTCGGCAACATGACGATTTCTGCGTCGGAAGCCTTGAAACCTGCGGCCTCAAGAGCGTTACGCACGGCATAGAACCCGGAGAACGACGTAAACACATCGATCGAACCGTCGTCGTTGGTCACGACATCATCGGCGTCAGCTTCCATGGCAGCCTCGATAAGGGCATCCTCATCGACGCCGGCAGCAAAGGAAATCTGACCCTTGCGATCGAACAGGTAAGCCACAGAGCCGTCAGTACCGAGGTTGCCGCCACACTTGGTGAACGCATGGCGAACGGCAGCGGCGGTACGATTACGGTTGTCAGTCATGGTTTCGACCATGATTGCCACACCGCCCGGGCCGTAGCCCTCGTAACCCAGTTCCTCGACATCGTCACCGTCGGATGCGCCCACGCCTCGCGCGACCGCACGATCAATGGTGTCACGGGTCATGTTTGCACCAAGCGCCTTATCCAGCGCCAGGCGCAGACGCGGGTTGGAACCAGGATCGCCGCCGCCCTGACGCGCAGCAACGGTCAGCTCACGAATCCACTTGGTGAAAATCTTGCCTTTCTTGGCATCCTGACGCTCTTTGCGGTGCTTGATGTTCGCCCACTTAGAATGACCTGCCATTTTTCGCTCCAGATTCTTTTTGAAACACCTTCACCTTTCGCCCTGAACAACCGGGCAAAAAGCTTCACTCAATAAGGGCAGATACAGGGCGTATCGACGATACGCCCTGCCCGGCATCACTCAGCCTTCGGCTGCTCGCGCAGACGGATATGCAGCTCACGCAACGCTTTGGCATCGACAACGCCAGGCGCCTGGGTCATGACGTCGGCGGCGCTCTGGGTTTTCGGGAACGCAATCACTTCACGAATCGATTGCGCGCCGGCCATCAGCATCACCAGACGGTCCAGACCAAACGCCAGACCACCGTGCGGCGGTGCGCCGTATTTCAAAGCATCGAGCAGGAAGCCGAACTTCTCCTGCTGCTCGTCTTCGGCGATACCCAGCAGACGGAAGACCGCCTGTTGCATTTCCTTGCGGTGAATACGAATCGAACCGCCGCCCAGCTCGGTACCGTTGAGCACCATGTCGTAGGCACGCGACAGCGCCGTCGCCGGGTTGGCTTCCAGCTCTTCAGGCGTGCACTTGGGTGCCGTGAAGGGGTGGTGCAACGCGGTGAAGCTGCCGTCGTCGTTTTCTTCGAACATCGGGAAGTCGACGACCCACATCGGTGCCCACTCGCACGTATGCAGCTTGAGGTCGTTACCGATCTTGATGCGCAGCGCACCAAGGGCTTCGCTGACGATCTTGAACTTGTCCGCACCAAAGAACACGATATCGCCGTCGACCGCACCCACGCGATCAAGGATGACGTTCAGGTTGTCTTCCGGGATGAACTTGACGATCGGCGACTGCAAGCCTTCCGGCCCCTTCGCGCGTTCGTTGACCTTGATGTAGGCCAGGCCTTTGGCACCATAGATGCTGACGAATTTTGTGTAGTCGTCGATCTGGCTGCGCGCCATGCTGGCAGCGCCCGGCACACGCAGTGCGGCAACACGCCCTTTGGGGTCGTTGGCCGGACCGCTGAACACCTTGAACTCGACGCCGGTGAGCTGATCGGCAACATCCACCAGTTCCAGCGGGTTACGCAGGTCCGGCTTGTCGGAGCCGTAGCGGCGCATGGCCTCTTCGAAGGTCATGTGCGGGAAATCACCGAACTCCAGGTCCAGAACTTCCTTGAACAGCTGACGAACCATCTTCTCGGTCAGACCGATGATGTCCTCTTCATTGAGGAAACTGGTCTCGATGTCGATCTGGGTGAATTCCGGCTGACGGTCGGCACGCAGGTCTTCGTCGCGGAAGCACTTGGCGATCTGATAGTAGCGGTCAAAGCCAGCCACCATCAGCAATTGCTTGAACAACTGAGGCGATTGCGGCAGGGCGAAAAAGCTGCCCGGGTGTGTGCGACTTGGAACCAGATAGTCGCGAGCACCTTCCGGCGTGGCGCGGGTCAGGATCGGCGTCTCGACGTCGAGAAAGCCGCTGTCATCCAGATAGCGGCGGATGCTGGTGGTGATGCGCGAACGCAGACGCAGCTTCTCGGCCATTTCCGGACGGCGCAGGTCGATAAAGCGATAACGCAGGCGTGTTTCCTCGCCGACGTCGGAATATTCATTCAGTGGGAATGGCGGAGTCTCGGACTCGTTCAGCACTTCGAGTTCGTAACCCAGAACCTCGATGGCACCCGACGCCATATTCGCGTTCACGGCACCTGCCGGACGAGCACGAACCTTGCCCACGACCTTGACCACGTACTCGCTGCGCACGCGGTCTGCGGCGGCGAAGCTGTCGGCACGATCAGGGTCGAACACGACTTGGGCCATGCCTTCACGGTCGCGGATATCGAGGAAGATAACGCCTCCGTGGTCACGACGACGGTGGACCCATCCGCAAAGGGTAATTTCCTGGCCTTCCAGACTCTCGTTCAGTTGGCCGCAATAATGGCTGCGCATCATGATGATGTTTTCACTTCTCGTAATTCGAATTCGGTGGCGCTTTCGCTCCTGGCTTGCGCTCAGTGGTACACGGCACCGGCACAAGACTAAAGCCAGCCCTGGCCCACGCAGAGTCACGCCCGCTAGCAAGACGGAGGATTATATAGAGTTAATTGGCACCGTGCAGCCGAACGAACCTATCACGGCCGGATAAGTTCGTGACCGCCCCCAGCTCGGTCGCGCTACGAGGGAAACGCAGGCACGTCGAGGCGGGCCTGCAGGAATGAGGATGACGACCACTCTAAACGTGGGTATTTTCCACGTGAGCATCCTTCAACAGATGCGCAACACAGACAACGCGAATGAGACCGCTGAAGTTTTTTACACCTCCATGACGTAAGTGAACCTCTCGATCAATGTAGGACAATACCGCATTAACAGAACACTCATTGGAACTTGCAATGCCTGACAGAATATTCCAATACACGTTCTCCAGGCGCAGGCAAGTAGCCAGACCATTGAGCCGAACGGATTTGGAATGAGGCTGCGCTAGGGTCATGTTGAAATCTTCGACAAAGGGGTCATGGCGTATTTCCACCTCCCGATGTAAAAACTTAAGCTCTCGCTCAGCACTTCGTAACATCATAACGATCACCTTCGAATCATAAACTTTAAACATTAAAAGAAATATTCAAAAACAAATAAATACCCTGATGCATAAAACATGATTCGAGATTTTATATCCAGCCGCTCTGATACTTTATCACTGTAGGAGATGGCTACAGGAATCAGCGGAATATCGTTTAACCCTGAAGGGATAATGAGGAAGTGCGAGGGAGATGGCTGGATGATAGGCGTGATAACAGGCGGCGACCAAGCCTTCATCTGCCTGAATGCCCCGGCAGCGGGGGGCCAAAAAGGCAAGGGGCAGGCACCGCCTGCAATGCAACACATGAGGAACTGGCGAGTGGCGCTGAGCGTCACTCGCCCCGGTCGTTATTTCGACTCAAGCATCGAGCGCAACATCCAGGCAGTTTTCTCATGAACCTGCATACGCTGCGTCAACAGATCAGCCGTCGGCTCGTCGCTGACCTTGTCGAGAAGAGGAAAGATACTACGCGCAGTACGGACAACGGCCTCTTGACCCTGAACCAGACTTTTGATCATATCTTCGGCACTTGGCACGCCCTCTTCTTCCTTGATGGAAGACAGGCGAGCATACGTCGAATAAGTGCCAGGAGCAGGAAAGCCCAACGCACGAATACGCTCGGCGATAGAGTCAACCGCCAGTGCCAGTTCGTTATACTGTTCTTCAAACATTAAATGCAGCGTGCGAAACATCGGCCCGCTGACATTCCAGTGAAAGTTGTGAGTCTTGAGGTAAAGCACATAAGTATCCGACAGCAGATGCGACAGACCGTCCACGATCGACTTGCGATCCTCTTCACTGATACCAATATCGATTGCCATGTTTCATGCCCTTTTAGTGAGGATTGAAAAGCAGTAAAGACCACTACTCTATCAAGAGAACCCGAATGGCGCAGCTTTCCGTTGGGTCGATGCCACAAGCCTGCAACGATTCATGGACGTACCAGGGTGCTTTGCGACGCGTCACCACAGGTGCCACGGACAGAAAATTCCTGCACTTCCTCAATAGTCATCAGCAAAACCAGCCTGAACGCTCTGTTTCAACCCCTGTAGCGGCACGGGCTATCAAAGCAGGGCAGGCAGGAGGGCCGTTATTGATTGCTGATTTGAGTAGCATCAGGCTTTGCTGTTAAATACACGACGTGTCGCCAACGAGTTGCCATTCAGCGCTGGCGCATAGGCTGGCCCTGCGCCCGTGCATCACGCCTCATCTTGTTCAGAAGCGTACCGGGCGTTACCAGCTATTTCTTGTAATCCTTCTTGCATGTGAGCTTTTTAAAATGTTGAAAATCGTCCATCTGGTAACGGGAGCAGCAGCCCTGTTGCTCTCTTTCATACCTAGCCTGCGTAGTGAAGCGGTCTCTCTCTACCTGCAAAACCCTGACGCCATCTGCCTGGCATTTCTCGGGCTGCTTAACCTGATACTCGCTCCGGTAATCCCTTACTGGAATCGAGGCCCACGTCATAATCTGCAAAATCTGGTCAGTGCCCTGCTTGTCATTGCGGTAATAGTACAAACGCTGACCTTGCTTGTTCCTCTGCCCGGCATCGCAAGCCAACCGGCAATTCTGGTTAGCCTGAGCATCGCCATCGTGGCCGTCGCCTTGCACCTGGGCGTCAGCTTTTACAGGTCTTACACTCCATCCTCCGCACCTCAAAACCACGACATGGGAAATCGTGATACTGGCACCGTAAAGTGGTTCAACACCTCCAAGGGCTTCGGCTTTATCTCCCGGGATTCCGGCGACGATATTTTTGTGCATTTTCGTGCCATTCGCGGTGAAGGCCATCGCGTACTGGTCGAAGGCCAACGCGTCGAGTTTTCCGTGATGAACCGCGACAAAGGCCTGCAGGCCGAAGACGTTATTGCAGCCCTGCCCCGCCGCTGACTTTTTTCGGGCAATAAAAAACCGCGACCTTCCAAAGGAAGTCGCGGTTTTTTTATGGCAACAGATCAATAGTGAGGTGGCGGCGCTTCTTCCTCGAAGGTATCGAACTGACTGCCCATCTCCTCCTGACGCTTGATCATTGCAGCCATCTGCTGCTGTAGATGATCAAACTCGCGCCGCTGCTTTACCAGCACATCATTGAGTGCCTGAATCGTATCGTCCTGAAAGGCCATACGGCTTTCCAGCTCCATGACTCGCTCTTCAAGGCTCATGACTGCTCCTCCTCAAATCGAAAATCATTCGTCAATACCGGCCTGAGCTGCCGGCAGATTGCCGAGAACTGCTCGTCGGTGTAAGCAACTGCAGCATGCTTGCCCCACACGGGCGCAGGCCAGGCCGCATCGTCACGATTGCGCACAATTACGTGCATGTGCAACTGACTGACCACATTGCCCAAGGCAGCAATGTTGATTTTATCCGCATCGAACAGCTCTTTCAGCACCTTGGCCAGAACACTGGTTTCCTGCCATAGCTGCAACTGATCTGCAGCGCTCAACTGAAACACCTCAGTGATATCAGCCCGACGCGGTACCAGAATGAACCACGGGTAATGACTGTCATTGGAGAGCAGTAACCGGCACAGCGGAAAGTCGCCAATGGGCAAGGTGTCTTGTTGAAGACGAGAATCCAGAACGAACACGATAAAAAACTCCTGACTGCCAGGTGAATGTACCTGCCCTGTCGGTAACAGGGTGCTGCGAGGTCCGCAGGATACTAGGGTTCGCAAGACGCTTCACCTGCCCGCCGCCATGCGCACCAGAATGAGTCCGGCATAACGGTGACCGCACCGATTTGACGCTCGCTAATGTCACACAACCGCCAACCATGAATTCATGCATTGAAACGCCGCCTGACAATTGCCTGCTTCAGGTACATGAAAATGAAACAGCCCTAGCCTCACCATGGTGACCAACCAGAGCATTGCTCCAGGTTCAGGCGAACCGGGCACGCACTGCACCAAAATCACACACTGCTGTTGCGACAACAACACAACGCATTCGTTTTCTACTCAAAGGGAGCTGATTCGGGTAACGCTTTTGCGAGAAAGAACCGCCCCCAACCCTGACACGTAAAATCCATCGATATTTTTACAAAATTGAAATATTCATAAAAATCATATGGATAAATCAAAAAAGCGATGCTGATTCTGATTTTTCACAAAATTTTTTAATTTTCGGAAATTTTGTGCACGCTTGTTGCTTTATGACCCATATGATCACGCCACCCCCGGCGGAAAACGAGGGTGACAGCATCAAGGGAAACAAGGCTCGCGACCTTGGGGGACGTGTTTGGCAGACTGCGTATTGATCCATTCGATCAAGCACAGATGACACTACGGGCTAGCCTGGCGCCATGTCGTAAAGAATCTGAAAGGATAGAGCTGTACCTATAGCAACCAGCGTCAGCGTGATATAGATTCCGCCGACCAAAAATAGAAAGAGCCGTCCAGATAAAAAAACAGGTGGACGGCAAAAATCTTCTAAAAACCAAAGGAGCAATCACGATGAGAGTGATGAAGTGGAGCGCAATCGCACTGGCCGTTACGGCAGCCAGCACCCAACTGGCAACAGCGGCACCTTTCGTCAGCGATCAGGCTGATGCCAAGGGCTTTGTGGAAGGCAGCACGCTTGACCTGAAGTTGCGCAATTACTATTACAACCGTGACAAAAAAGCAGGCGCAGATGATGATCGCGACTGGACCCAAGGTATCTGGGCCAACTTCAGCACCGGCTATACCCAAGGCACCATTGGTGTCGGCGTTGAGGCATTCGCCTACGCTGGCGTGAAACTGTGGGGTCCAGACAAGTATTCAGGTTCGGGCAACCTGATCACCGACTCTGCCGGCAACAACGAAGACACCCAGGCCAAAGCTGGCGGCGCAGTCAAATTCCGCGTTTCGAAAACTGAACTGAAAGTGGGCGACATGCAGCCGACCAGTCCAGTGTTCGCAGTCGGCGGCTCACGTCTGTTACCTCAGACCGCAAGCGGTATCAGCCTGCAGAGCAGTGAGCTCAAAGGTCTGGACCTTGAAGCTGGTCACTTCTACTCTGGCACCAGCCAGGATGACACCAGTCACGGCGGCAGCATTTTCGCCAACTACGCAGCTGTTCGCGCCAACAGCGCAGACTTCGCCGGCGGCAAATACGCTATTACTGACAGCCTGGGTGTTGCATTCTATGCAGCCAAACTCGAAGACATCTGGGATCAGTACTACGGTAACGTGAACTACGCCCTGCCACTGGGTGGAGATCAGTCTCTGGCATTTGATGCGAACATCTATCGCACCGTTGACGAAGGCAGCGCCAAAGCCGGCTCGATCAGCAACACCGCGTTCTCCGGTTCCGCAGCTTACTCCTTCCTTGCTGCCCACACCGTGACCCTGGCGTTCCAGAAAATCAACGGTGACACCCCGTTCGACTACATCGGTATAGGTGACAACAACCGCGGTGGCGACTCGATCTTCCTGAACAACTCCATCCAGTACTCCGACTTCAACGGTCCGGGCGAGAAGTCCTGGCAGGCTCGCTACGACCTGAACATGACACCGTATGGCGTTCCTGGCCTGAGTTTCATGACCCGCTACATAAAAGGTACTGACATCGACGGCACCAAAACGCCGGCTGGTAGCGCCTACGCTGGCCTGTACGGTGCAGACGGCGAGCACCACGAGACCAACCTTGAAGCTAAATACGTAGTGCAAACCGGCCCGGCCAAGGACTTGTCCTTCCGTGCACGTCAAGCATGGCACCGCGCCAACGCCGATCAGGGCGAAGGCGACGTCAACGAGTTCCGCCTGATTGTCGACTACCCGATCTCGATCCTGTAATCGCAGCTCAGCACTCGTTAATAGAAGAAGCCCGGCTCATGCCGGGCTTTTTCATTTGGCTCTGAAAGAACTCCCCTACCCTCTGCAAGCCTGCCCCGCCCTGTACGCGACCGGAACACCGCCGTACAATGCCAGGTCATATCCAGTCTCAGCAACCGACAACGGCCAACCATGCGCACCAGTCAATTTTTGCTCGCCACACAGAAAGAAACCCCTTCCGATGCGGTCGTGGTCAGCCATCAGCTGATGCTGCGCGCTGGCATGATTCGTAAACTGGCATCCGGTCTTTACACCTGGCTGCCCATGGGCCTGCGCGTGCTGCGCAAGGTCGAAGCGATTGTTCGTGAAGAAATGGACGCCGCTGGCGCACTCGAAATTCTGATGCCCGGCATTCAGCCTGCAGAACTCTGGCAGGAATCCGGTCGCTGGGAACAATACGGCCCGGAGCTGATGCGCCTGGTCGACCGCCACAACCGTGAGTTCTGCCTGGGCCCGACCCACGAAGAAGTCATCACCGATCTGGCACGCAATGAGCTCAACAGCTATAAACAGCTGCCGATCAACATGTACCAGATCCAGACCAAATTCCGTGACGAAATCCGTCCACGCTTCGGCCTGATGCGCGGGCGCGAGTTCGTCATGAAAGACGCCTACTCGTTCCACGCTGACCACGCCTCGCTGCAGGTCACCTACGACCGCATGCACCTGGCATACAGCAACATCTTCACCCGCCTGGGCCTCAAATTCCGCCCGGTCGAAGCTGACAACGGCTCGATTGGCGGCGCAGGCTCGCACGAGTTCCATGTGCTGGCCGAATCCGGCGAAGACGATATCGTGTTCAGCGATGGCTCCGATTACGCAGCCAACATCGAAAAAGCCGAAGCAGTACCTCGTGAGAAAGCTCGTCCGGCCGCTACTGAAGAATTGCGTCTGATCGATACTCCAAACGCCAAGACCATCGCCCAACTGGTCGAAGGTTTTGATTTGCCGATCGAGAAAACCGTCAAGACGCTGGTGGTCCATGCTGCCGAAGAAGGCAAGCTGATTGCCCTGATCATCCGTGGCGATCACGAGCTCAACGAAATCAAGGCCAGCCAGCTTGAACAGGTTGCCAGCCCGTTGGTGATGGCATCCGAAGCCGAACTGCGTGATGCCATCGGTGCAGGCGCAGGCTCGCTGGGTCCGTTGAATCTGCCGCTGCCGTGCATCATCGACCGCTCGGTCGAGCTGATGAGCGACTTCAGCGTCGGCGCCAATATCGATGACAAGCACTATTTCGGCGTCAACTGGGAACGCGACCTGCCGGTTCCGACCGTCGCAGACCTGCGTAATGTTGTTGCGGGCGACCCAAGCCCGGACGGCAAAGGCACGCTGGAAATCAAGCGCGGCATCGAAGTGGGCCACATCTTCCAGCTGGGCACCAAGTACAGCGAAGCGATGAAGTGCCAGGTGCTGGGGGAAAACGGCAAGCCGGTCAATCTGGCGATGGGTTGCTACGGCATCGGCGTTTCCCGCGTGGTTGCCGCCGCAATCGAACAGAACAGCGACGAAAACGGCATTATCTGGAACGACACTCTGGCGCCTTTCCAGATCGCCTTGATCCCTCTGCGCTACGAAACAGACGCGGTTCGTGAAGCGACAGACAAACTGTACGCCGAGCTGACTGCCGCCGGCTTTGAGGTATTGCTCGATGACCGCGACAAGAAAACCAGTCCCGGCATCAAGTTCGCTGACATGGAACTGATCGGTATTCCGCATCGCATCGTAGTCAGCGACCGTGGTCTGGCCGAAGGCAATCTGGAATACAAGAGCCGTACCGAGTCGCAACCGCAAGCCATTGCAGTCGCGGATGTGCTGTCGTTCATCCAGGGCAAAGTGAACCGCTGAGTCAAAAGGCGCACCTGTTTTTTCAACAGGTGCGCCGCTCGTCACTCGCCCAATCCGCATCAGAGATCCCATGCTCAAACGAAGCACCTTAAGCCTCGGCAGCGCCGTCCTTTGCGGCTCGTTTCTCGTCGGCGGCTGTGCCAATCAGCTATCACAACGCAGTGAGCACGAGGAGCGCGTCGAACGCAAACTGCTCGAACACACACTGCAAGTCGATATCGGTGAGCCCAAAACGCTGGAGTTACCGCAACGCCGCGTGCGGATTCACGAGCACAAATCGTTCGAAGTTACAGATTTTGAAGTCACCCGCCACTATGACCGCTATACGCCTTACCAGCCCTGGCGGGAGATCTACGAGATCCCGCTCGGCGCGGTCGCTGTTGTAGCAGGCGTCGGGGCGAATGTGGTCAACGTGTTTGCACTGGGCAATTTGCCGGAAAGCATGACCCGGGACTGGATTCACTACGGTGTGGCAGGTCTGAACCCGTTCATGAACGCCCCCTCTCACGGGCGCGCCCAGCAGAATCTGGCGAGCATTGACGAAGTCCAGAAAGACAAACGGATCGAGAACTCCACGCTGCCGTGGAATGAACGCCCGGTGATGGTCAAGGCCGGTAACGAAACTCATGAAATGAGCACCGACCGCAACGGCGTTCTGCGCCTGAACCTGCTGGACAGTCCTTTTGCCGAACAGGACCTGAGCCGTATCACGCGCATTTATATCAACGTCGAAGACGACCAGGACAGCGCTCACGCGAACGCCAGCTTGCCGATCAGCCACTCTCTGCGCGGCAAGCTGCTGGAAGCCCACGCACTGATATACGACGATCTGGAAGATGACGAGGTCAGCCAATGGGTGCATCGCGTCAAACGCCTTTCTGACCTGGGGCTGGAAGAAGAAGCCAGCGAGCTCGAACAGAGCCTGATTGAACTGACACGCAACGATCCGCAGTTGCAGGGTGAATTTCTCAAATCACTCGCCAGAGATGCTGGCCGTCTCGTCGCCGTTCCCGCCCAGAGCCAGTAATGTGAAAGGCTGCGGCTGTAACCGCAGCTGATCATTTCATTATTGCGAGAACAACTCCAATTGTTCATGAGCTGCGCGCAGGTCGTGCAGACGCACACCTATACCCAGAAGCCGAACAGGCTTGGCACCCCGGGCAAACGCCTGCGCCAGCAACTGTTCGTAACTGCCCAGATCCCTTCCGGCTCCGGACTGCTCCAGAGTTGTCTGGGTGAAGTCGTGAAACTTCACTTTGACGAAGGGCTTGCCGGGCCGGTACTGCCCTTCCATTCTCGCCATCCGGTTACCGAGGGTTTCCAGCAGCGCGGGCAGCTTTTCCAGGCAGGCAGCCAGATCAGGCAGATCCGTGTCGTAGGTATTTTCTACGCTGACTGACTGACGCCGACTGTCGTTCTGCACCGGACGGTCATCTATTCCGTGCGCCAGACTCCAGAGACGCTCACCGAAGCTGCCAAACTCACGGACCAGCGCAAGCTTGCTGCGGCCTCGCAGGTCGGCACAGTCGACAATGCCCAGCCGCCCCAGCTTGTCTGCAGTGACTTTCCCGACGCCGTGGAGTTTGGTAACGGGCAAAGAGGCGACGAAATCCTCGACCTGATCCGGAGTAATGACGAACAAACCGTTGGGCTTTTTCCAGTCGCTGGCGATCTTGGCCAGAAATTTGTTCGGCGCGACGCCCGCCGAAACCGTGATGTGCAGCTGATTCGAGACCCGGCGACGGATGTCCTGGGCGATACGCGTGGCGCTGCCGGAAAAGTGCCCTGCATCCGATACGTCGAGGAACGCCTCATCCAGAGACAAAGGCTCTATAAGGTCGGTGTAATCCCGGAATATCGTATGGATTTCCCGTGACGCCTCCTTATAAGCCTCCATGCGCGGCTTGACGATGGTCAGGTCCGGGCAGAGCTTGAGTGCATGCCGGGATGACATGGCTGAACGCACCCCATAAGCGCGCGCCTCATAATTACAGGTCGCAATCACCCCGCGCCGCTCTGCAGAGCCCCCCACCGCCAGCGGCTTGCCAGCGAGTTCGGGCTCGTCACGCATTTCAATGGCTGCATAAAAGCAGTCACAGTCGATATGGATGATTTTGCGCTGCGTCATGACCTGATGGGATTTTGCAATCAATGGCTGAGCAGTATCTCATTCGTACCGGCAAGTAACATCCAGTGATGCAAAAGGTCGCCGTGAAAAGCAGTGAAAAGTCCCTGACGCGTGGTCGAAAAAACTGCGGAGCCCCGCCATACAGGCGTCAGAGCCGAAAAAACTCATCAGCGGCGGCGCTAACCAATTGAAGAAAAAGCACTTTTTTAAAACTAACCATTGACACCCCGCCATCTCTCTGTATAATTCCGCCACACAGACGCGGGATGGAGCAGTCTGGTAGCTCGTCGGGCTCATAACCCGAAGGTCGTCGGTTCAAATCCGGCTCCCGCAACCAAACATCAAAAAAGGCTACTCGAAAGAGTGGCCTTTTTTGTGCCTGCGTTAAAAGTACCTTCTCATGCCCTGCCACTGACACCCCTTCATTGCAGCCTGATCAGCGCTTTCACATTGAGGCGCAAAAAAGGCAGCATCATTGGCAAAGGTGCACAATCTGCTACTCATTTGCCTGCTTTCAAGATTAAGGGTTGACACTTCAGCGTTCGGCTGTAGAATGCCGCCACACAGACGCGGGATGGAGCAGTCTGGTAGCTCGTCGGGCTCATAACCCGAAGGTCGTCGGTTCAAATCCGGCTCCCGCAACCAAACATCAAGAAAGGCTACTCGAAAGAGTGGCCTTTTTTGTTTCCGGTGAAAAAACATTTCAGGCGACCGCTAACTGCCTGAGAAAAAAGACTATTTTCCAAGCCCTTTGAAACCCTATCATCACATCTGTAACGTAATGCTTTCATTGACGACAGTTTTTGCATGCGCTGCCGATAGGTGTTACTAAGCTGAATCACGACTGAACCTCGGCTGAACAGCATCGCCTGGTCGGATTCGCTATTCGCTCGTTAGACGTTGACGCGCTAACATCCTGAAATATTTTCTGCGTAGGGATTGGTAACTTGGCTGCATACCTCCATCCTGTCGCGCACGATAAGGAGTGATTGATGCGCGACAACATGTCCGATTCCAATGAAACCGTTGATGCAGAACAACCCGGCAGCCCGCCACGCCAGAACTGGCGTGAACTGCTAAGCAAATACCGGCAGCCTATCGGGCTGGCGGTGATGCTGCTGTTGTTCAGCCTGGCCCTTATTGCCTGCCGCCACATGCTGGTCGAAATGGACTGGTATGCGCTGCACGACTCACTGTTCGCAGTGCCCCTGCCCGCTCTGGGCGGCGCGCTGCTCGCAGCAATAGTCGGTTATGTCATTTTGATGGGCTATGAACTGTCCGCCAGTCGCTATGCCAATGTCGATCTGCCCATCAAGACGCTGCTTCTCGGCGGCTTCACCTCGTTTGCCATCGGCAATGCGGTCGGCCTGTCGATGCTGTCCGGCGGATCGGTACGCTATCGCCTGTACTCACGCTATGGCGTGGGGGCAATCGAAATCGCCCGCATGACCGTATTCGCCAGCCTTTCGCTAGGCTGTGCGTTGCCGCCACTGGCGGCACTGGCCACGCTGAGCAACCTGTCAGGCGCGTCACTGGCACTCAAGCTTCCCGTCGACGTACTGGCTGTAGTCGCCACAGCAGTTTTGATTGGCAGCCTGCTGCTGGCGGTGTTCGTCTACCGTCGCCGCCTGCCGGAACAGGACATTCCGCACAATATTCTGGTTCGCCTCGGTCGTCGTACCTTGCGCCTTCCAGACTTGAAGCTGACGCTGATCCAGCTGGTGATTACCGCGCTGGACGTCGCTGCTGCGGCGATGGTGTTGTACCTGCTGCTGCCGCACGCGCCGCCTCTCGGTGCGTTCATCCTTATTTATCTGCTGGCGCTCGCTGCTGGCGTACTTAGCCATGTGCCTGGCGGCGTCGGCGTGTTCGAGGCCATTCTGCTCGCAGCCTTTGCCAACGAACTGGGTGCCGCCCCGCTAGCCGCCGCGCTGCTACTTTACCGCTTGATCTACGTGATCCTGCCGCTGCTGCTGGCCTGCCTTACCCTGCTGTTTACCGAAGCCCAGCGCCTGCTGCCGACCAAGCAAGCCATGCGCGTTGCCTCGGGGCTGGCGGCACCGATTCTGGCCCTACTGGTTTTCTTGTCGGGGGTGGTGCTGCTCTTCTCTGGTGCCACCCCTGAAATCGATACCCGACTGGAAAACGTCGGCTTCATGATCCCGCATCGGCTGATCGACGCGTCGCACTTCGGAGCAAGTCTTGTGGGCGTGCTGTGCCTGCTGCTTGCCCAGGGCCTGCGTCGTCGGCTGTCTGCGGCCTGGATGCTGACCTCTATTTTGCTGCTGGTCGGTGCAGTGCTGTCGATACTCAAGGGCTTCGACTGGGAAGAGGCCAGCATGCTGCTGCTGACCGCCTGCCTGCTGCTCACGTTCCGCCGTTCGTTCTACCGCCCAAGCCGCCTGCTGGAGCTGCCGTTCTCGCCGGTCTACCTGATTGCCAGCATTTGTGTAGTCGGTGCCTCGATCTGGCTGCTGCTGTTCGCCTATCAGGACGTGCCTTACAGCCATCAGTTGTGGTGGCAGTTCACACTGGATGCAGATGCCCCACGCGGCCTGCGCTCGGCCCTTGGTAGCGCGGTGCTGTTGGTGGTGGTCTCGCTGACCTGGTTGCTGCGTACTGCCAGACCAGTCATCAAACTGCCCGACGCGGCAGATCTGGACAAGGCAGCCGAGATCCTCAAAGCATCCAAACAGCCGGATGGCGGTCTGGTGCTGACCGGCGATAAGGCGATCCTGTTCCATCCGGCTGGCAATGCGTTCCTGATGTACTCGCATCGCGGCCGCAGTCTGGTAGCGCTTTACGACCCGATTGGCCCGACCCAGCAGCGTGCCGAGCTGATCTGGCAGTTCCGCGACCTGTGCGACGTGCACCATGCTCGCCCGGTGTTCTACCAGGTGCGCGCGGAAAACCTGCCGTTCTACATGGACATCGGCCTCACCGCCATCAAGCTGGGCGAGGAAGCGCGCGTTGATCTGCGACGCTTCGATATCGACGCCAAAGGCAAGGAAATGAAAGACCTGCGTTACACCTGGAACCGAGGTGGCCGCGATGGGCTTTCGCTGGAAATCTACGAGCCGGGCCAAGCGCCTATCGATGAGCTGAAAGTGATTTCCGATGCCTGGCTAACCGGCAAGAATGTCCGCGAAAAAGGCTTCTCGCTGGGCCGCTTCAGCACTGAGTACCTCAAGTATTTCCGTATTGCCATCGTGCACTTCCAGGGCAAACCGGTCGCGTTTTCCAACCTGCTGGAAACCACCAGCCCGGAACTGGCCAGTCTGGACCTGATGCGCTCTCACCCGGACGCCCCCAAGCTGACCATGGAATTCATGATGGTCGGCCTGATTCTGCATTATAAAGCCCAGGGTTATGCGCGATTCAGCCTGGGAATGGTGCCTTTGTCGGGGCTGCAGCCACGACGTGGCGCGCCGATCACTCAGCGCCTGGGTTCGATGATCTTTCGTCGTGGCGAGCAACTGTACAACTTCCAGGGGCTGCGTCGCTTCAAGGACAAGTTCCAGCCCGACTGGGAACCTCGTTATATGGCCGTGCCTGCCGGACTTGATCCGCTCGTGGCACTGGCTGACACCGCCGCCCTGATTGCGGGCGGCCTGACTGGATTGGTGAAACGCTGATGATTCGACGCTCCTGGCGCCTTTTGCTTGCAGCTCTGGTAATTGTTCTTTTAGTCGTAGCACTGGGAATATGGATCTGGAACCGCCCTGCCCCGCCCGCATCGCTGGAACACTTGAACCTTGACGGTGGCGCGCCACTGACCAGCGTGACACCGGCCACCAGCATCAAGACCCGCATTGCGCTGGCCGTCACCGCAGAAGAAATGCTCACCGACAAGCAGTTGCTGGCGATCAGCAAGGACGCTTCGGCACGCATCATTCAGGTGGTATTGCCCAAGGACGACTGCGTCCTGCAACAGAAAACCTTTCAGGAAGCCCTGGCGAAGCTTGACGGCCCCGCGAAGGTTGTCGGTGGCATAGGCCCTGGAGCAACTCTGGCGTGGCGCTGGCTGGCCGAGCAGACCGACGACAAGGCGCAGGCCATTTCCGTCGGGTTTGCGCTGGAGCATGTTTCGAATCCGCCGCCTGTTCTGGAGGAAGACGAGAAACCGCCGCAGATCTGCGACGTGCCGCTGCCGCAAAAAGCTCCGCACGGACACTGGCTGGCCGCCTGGAACGACGCCCCGGATGATCCGAGTGCAGCGTTCGTGCGTGACCAGACCAATGCCGACACCAGCATCAGCGACTACGACATTCCGCTGCCTCAGGTGCTCAACACCGAGCTGCGCCACCTGTTACTCGGTGAAAACGACAGTGGCGGCCTGGGCATCCCGGTCGTCGAAGTCCCGACCAGCCAGCCTTCCGATACCGTGACACTGTTCATGTCCGGTGACGGCGGCTGGCGCGATCTGGACAAGGTCGTGGCAGGCGACATGGCCAAGATGGGCTATCCGGTGGTGGGCATCGACGTGTTGCGCTACTACTGGGAGCACAAGACACCGGAGCAGACCGCTGTCGACCTTACCGACCTGATGAACCACTACCGTCAGAAATGGGGCACCAAGCGCTTCATCCTGGCTGGCTACTCGTTCGGCGCGGACGTGATGCCCGCGATCTACAACCGCCTGGCTGCGGATGATCAGAATCGGGTCGACGCGATCATTCTGCTGGCCTTCGCCCGTACTGGCAGCTTCGAGATTCACGTCGACGGCTGGCTCGGCAACGCAGGCAAGGAAGCCACCACCGGACAGGAGATGGCCAAGCTGCCAGCCGCCAAGGTGTTCTGTGTTTATGGTGTCGAAGAGAAGAAAGACAGTGGTTGCACCGACACTACCGCAGTCGGCGAGGCCGTTCAGTTGCCTGGAGGTCACCACTTCGATGAAGACTATCCGGCACTGGCCAAGCGCCTGATCGACGCCATCAACAAGCGTCAGGGCAAGGCTACCGCTCAGTAAGCGCCGCCAGATAGAAGTCTGAACGGCATAAAAAATCCCGGCACCGTGAGGTCGCCGGGATTTTTTTATCCACGCTGCCAGCCTTGCCGGCGAACGCTTACATCTCTACTTGCGTACCCAGCTCGATCACCCGATTGAACGGCAGCTTGAAGAAGCGCAGGTTGCCGTTGGCATTCTTGAGCATGAACGCGAACAGCGCCTCACGCCAGCGCGCCATGCCATCCATCTTCGACGGGATCACCGTTTCGCGGCTAAGGAAGTAAGTGGTGCGCATCGGACTGAAATCCAGCTCCGGCAGATCGCACAAGGCCAGCGCAGCAGGCACATCGGGCTCATCGATGAAACCGAAGTGCAGGATCACCCGGTAAAAGCCTTCGCCATAGGACTCCACTTCAACACGCTGAGCGGCAGGCACACGCGGTGAGTCCTCATACACCACAGTCAGCAACACCACTTGCTCGTGCAGTACCTGGTTGTGCAGCATGTTATGCAGTAGCGCATGAGGTACGGCATCCGAACGTGCGGTCAGGAACACCGCCGTGCCCTGCACGCGATGCGGCGGCTGAACGCGAATACTGCTGATGAAGATCGGCAACGGCAGCCCGCCCTCGTCAATCCGCTCCGCCAATAGTTGCTTACCGCGCTTCCAGGTGGTCATGAGGATGAACAGCACCGCACCCGCCAGCACCGGGAAGGCCCCGCCCTGGAAGATCTTCGGCACGTTGGCCGCGAAGAACAGACCGTCCACCAGCAGCAGGCAGATCAGCAATGGAACGGCCAGCAATGGCGGCCATTTCCAGAGCATCAGCATGACGGTCGACACCAGAATGGTGGTGCAGAGCATGGTCCCGGTCACCGCCACGCCGTAGGCGGACGCCAGCGCGCCAGACGATTCGAAGCCGATCACCAGCAGAATCACGCCCGCCATCAGCGCCCAGTTGACGGCACCGATATAGATCTGGCCTTGCGCGTCGCTGGAGGTGTGCTGGATGTGCATGCGCGGAATGTAGCCCAACTGGATCGCCTGCAGCGTCATCGAGAACGCGCCGGAGATCACCGCTTGCGAGGCAATGATGGTTGCCATCGTCGACAGACCGATCAGTGGCAGCAGCGCCCAGCCCGGCGCCAGCAGGTAGAACGGGTTACGAACCGTTTCAGGATTGCCCAGCACCAGCGCACCCTGACCGAAATAGTTGAGCAGCAACGCAGGCAGCACGAGGATGAACCAGGCACGTGAAATCGGCTTGCGGCCAAAGTGCCCCATGTCGGCATACAGCGCCTCGGCCCCCGTCAGGGCGAGCACCACAGCACCCAGAATGGCCACACCAATGCCCGGATGAATGATGAAGAAATTCACACCCCAGGCCGGATTGACCGCTTTGAGCACTTCCGGCGACTGCATGATGCCGTAAACGCCCAGCGCGCCGAGCACCAGAAACCAGGTCACCATCACCGGGCCGAACAGCACGCCGATGCGTGCCGTGCCGTGGCGCTGAATCAGAAACAGCCCCACCAGCACGATCAGCGCCATGGGCACGATCCAGTGATCAAGGCCATCGAAGGCCAGTTCCAGCCCTTCCATCGCCGACAATACCGAGACTGCCGGGGTAATCATGCTGTCACCGTAGAACAGCGCAGCACCGAACAACCCGAACACCACCATCATCATTTGCAGTTTGGGGTGTTTGGCCGATGCTCGACGCGCCAGCGCCATCAACGCCATGATGCCGCCCTCGCCCTGGTTGTCAGCACGCAGAACAAACGCCATGTACTTGAACGAAACAACCCAGATCAGCGACCAGAAGATCAGTGACAACACCCCGAGTATCGCGTCATGCGTGACTTCCACGCCGTAACCGCCCTGAAACACTTCCTTGAGGGTGTACAGCGGGCTTGTTCCGATATCGCCATAAACCACCCCCACTGCCGCGATCAGCAACCCGATAGGCTTGGCAGTGCCTGCGGCCTCCCCATGACTGTTTGTTTGACTCATCCACTACTCCCGGAAACCAGACATGAGGTTCAACACTGAGAACATCACAACGCGTAACAATTCAGATTCAGCCAGACATTGACATGCCTCGGCGCGATGGCGCGAAGCATAACGCAGCACTCGTTGTAATTCTTGGTGAAACGCAGACGGCGAGAATGATCAAGCCAGCGCGCCCCGTCTTTCAGGCAGTTTACGGGGAGATATTTCTCATTGAACGACGCAAATACCGGCCGGTCATTACTTAAGCCTGCCGCCTGAAAGGTCATCAAGAACCGCATCGACGTCCGGGTACCCTGATCCCTCTGACCGAGATGCCCTGATGACTACAAAAAATCTGACTGTTCAGCCATTACGCTTCCAGCCTTCATTTGAAGTCGTTCCCGACGATGAAGCGCAAACCAGCAAAGAGCTGGTGGAAGCCATGCATTCCATTCTTGAAACCACTCTGCAAGACACCGGGCACGCCATTCGCAGTGTGCATGCCAAGGCACACGGGTTACTTCGCGGGCAGATTCAGGTCTATGACGACCTGCCCGAGCCGCTGGCTCAAGGCGCGTTTGCGAAACCTGGAAATTTCCCGCTCTTCATGCGGCTCTCAACCAACCCGGGGGATATTCTTGACGACAAGGTCTCAACGCCAAGGGGGTTGGCGATCAAACTTGTGGGTATCGAAGGCACGCGCTTGCCCGGCAGCGCCGACGCATCGACCCAGGATTTCGTCATGCAGAACGCCAAGGCCTTTACTGCCAGGGACCCCAAGGCTTTTTTGAAAACCTTGAAGTTATTGGCCAAAACAACTGACAAAGCGCCGGGCATGAAGAAGGCACTGTCTGCAGTCCTTCGCGGTATCGAGTCCGCTATCGAGTCTGCCGGGGGCGAGAGTGGCACACTGAGAAGTCTCGGCGGGCACCCGATGACTCATATTCTCGGCGAGACGTTCTACACCGTCGTACCTTTTCTGTACGGGCCCTACTACGCCAAGCTGAGCGTAGTCCCCATTTCCGCAGAGTTGATGGCGCTGACCGACAAGGCTGTGGACCTGAAAGACAAGCCGGATGGCCTGCGTGAGGCAGTCAAAGCGTTTTTCCTCGAAAACGATGCCAGCTGGGAGGTTCGTATCCAGCTGGCCACGGACCTGGAGAAGATGCCGGTAGAGGATGCTTCGGCGATCTGGCCGGAAGACCTCAGCCCCTACGTGGCAGTCGCTCGAATCGATGTCCCCCGCCAATCCTCGTGGTCAGAGCAAAGCATTCAGGAAATCGATGAAGGCATGTCATTCAGCCCATGGCATGGTCTTGAGGCGCACCGTCCGCTGGGCGGAGTGATGCGAGTGCGCAAACCTGCCTACGAACACTCGGCGGGCTTTCGCAGTCAGCACAATGGGTGCCCGATGCACGAGCCGCGGGGTTGACAGGTCAATCGGCCCGAGGCCAGATCCTTATGGCGATGGCTCCCGTTTCATCAGTGCGCCTCTGATGAAACGGAACAGCCTTCAGGCAAATACGACTTCAACTCGCGGCCGAGAGCGTAGCCAGATACGTCCTGCATATCCTGAAGGTCCCAACCAATGCGCCTCCCTCCCGAACCTGACAACTGCGCAGACAAAGTATGCAGGCTCGCGCAACAGCCAAGCGCTCTTTGAGCATAAATCCTCCCCTCGCCTGACATACGTCGCAATTCTCATCCAAACGCTGGTCATCGCGCCCGCTCACCGCTAGAATTGCGCACTTTTTGATCAGAGGCGCAGCAAGCGCCCAGTCAGCGCCTGCGCTTCGCGTTCGGGTGCCCTTAACGCCGAGGTTTGCCATGTCCACCGTCACCACGCCGTCCGCCCCAAAGGTCGGATTCGTTTCACTGGGTTGCCCGAAGGCACTCGTTGATTCCGAACGCATCCTGACCCAGCTGCGCATGGAAGGTTACGAAGTCGTTGCGACCTACGAGGATGCCGACGTGGTCGTGGTCAATACCTGCGGCTTCATCGACACCGCCAAGGCCGAGTCGCTGGAAGTGATCGGCGAAGCAATCAAGGAAAACGGCAAGGTCATCGTGACCGGCTGCATGGGCGTTGACGCAAATGTCATTCGCGATGTGCACCCCAGCGTGCTGTCGGTGACCGGCCCGCAGCAGTACGAACAAGTGGTCAACGCAGTGCACGATGTCGTGCCGCCCCGCAAGGACCACAATCCGCTGATCGACCTGGTGCCACCGCAAGGCGTCAAGCTGACCCCGCGCCACTACGCGTATCTGAAAATTTCCGAAGGCTGCAACCATAGCTGCAGCTTCTGCATCATCCCGTCGATGCGCGGCAAGCTGGTCAGCCGTCCGGTTGGCGATGTACTGGATGAGGCCAAGCGTCTGGTCAAATCCGGCGTGAAGGAGCTGCTGGTTATTTCCCAGGACACCAGCGCCTATGGCGTTGACGTCAAATACCGCACCGGGTTCTGGGACGGCCAGCCGGTCAAGACCCGCATGACCGAGCTGTGCCAGGCGCTGGGTTCGATGGGCGTCTGGGTTCGCCTGCATTACGTTTACCCGTACCCGCACGTCGACGAACTGATTCCGCTGATGGCGGCCGGCAAGATCCTGCCGTACCTGGACATCCCTTTCCAGCACGCCAGCCCGAAAATCCTCAAGCTGATGAAGCGGCCAGCCTTTGAAGACAAGACACTGGCACGCATCAAGAACTGGCGCGAGCAGTGTCCTGATCTGATTATCCGCTCGACATTCATCGTCGGCTTTCCCGGTGAGACCGAAGAAGACTTCCAGTACCTGCTGGACTGGCTGACCGAAGCCCAACTGGACCGCGTCGGCTGCTTCCAGTATTCGCCGGTTGAAGGTGCTCCTGCCAATCTGCTGGATGCGGCCATCGTGCCGGATGACGTCAAGCAGGACCGCTGGGATCGCTTCATGGCTCATCAACAGGCAATCAGCGCTGCGCGCCTGCAAATGAAGATCGGCAAGGAAATCGAAGTACTGATCGACGAAGTCGATGATCGTGGCGCCGTAGGCCGCTGCTTCTTCGATGCTCCGGAAATCGACGGCAACGTGTTCATCGGTCTGGAAGAGGGCAGCACCGTTCAGCCAGGCGACAAGATCATGTGCCGCGTGACCGATGCTGACGAATACGACCTGTGGGCCGAGATGCTGTAAGCACAGCCCCTTGCCGTAACCGAAAGCCCTGCCCTTGAACCGGCAGGGCTTTTTCGTCTCTGGCCGTTGTCTATGCAAGACTGGCCGAAAGGAGAACGCGAGATGCGGTTATATACCCCGGACACCAACGATTACCCGGAGATGAGCGAGGTGTGGGAGCGCTCGGTGCGCGCCACCCATGACTTTCTACCGGACGCCTACATCATCAGGCTCAAGGGGTTGCTGACACAGTATCTGGACAGCGTGACGCTGTTCTGCACCCGGGATGAGCAGCTCAACATCACGGGCTTCGCGGGCGTGAACAAAAACCGACTGGATATTCTGTTCATCGACCCGAACCATCGCGGGAAAAAGCTGGGCACGCAGCTGCTGACCCACGCAATCGAGCACTTCGACATCCGTGAACTGGACGTCAACGAGCAGAACACTCAGGCACTGGGGTTTTACCTCCGGCATGGTTTCGACGTTGTCAGCCGTTCTGAAGTCGACGGCTTGGGTCAGCCTTATCCGATGCTCAGAATGCGCCTGACCCGTCGTAACTGACATCGATTACAGCGCAAATGCAATGTTGCCGCGATTAACCAGCGTGAGGCGGTTACAATGGCGCCTTTCCCATCAGTAAACGGCTTTTCTTCATGACAGACCCCATTCGCCTTTCCAAACGCCTTATCGAGCTGGTCGGTTGCTCCCGCCGGGAGGCCGAACTGTTTATCGAGGGTGGCTGGGTTACTGTGGACGGCGTGGTCATCGAAGAGCCGCACTTCAAGGTCAGCACCCAGAAAATCGAGCTCAGCCCGGATGCCAAGGCCGACTCCCCTGAACCGGTCACGATAATCCTGCACAAACCTGCCTCGGCAAGCGCCGAAGAGGCTTTGCAGATGATCACGCCGGGCACGCTCTCGGTCGAGCACAGCTACAGCAAGCGTCCGCTCAAGGGCCACTTCATGCGCCTTGAGGCGATTTCAAGCCTGCAAGCCAATGCCAGCGGCTTGATGGTGTTCAGCCAGGACTGGAAAATCCTGCGCAAGCTCACCGATGACCGCAGCAAGATCGAGCAGGAATACGTGGTGGAAATCTCGGGCGAAATGGTTGCTCATGGCCTGAACCGGCTGAATCACGGCCTGACCTACAAAGGCAAGGAACTGCCCTCCGTAAAGGCCAGCTGGCAGAACGAGAACCGCCTGCGCTTTGCAATGAAAAACCCGCAGCCCGGCATCATTGCCCTGTTGTGTGAAGCCGTTGGCCTGAAGATCGTCGCCATTCGTCGCATCCGCATCGGCGGCGTGTCCATGGGCAAACTGCCCGAAGGCCAGTGGCGCTACATGACGACCAAGGAAAAGTTTTAACTCCCTCGGCACCCGACCTTATTACCGCGCGCATGACCATCGTCACGCGCCGCCATACGACTTATCAGGAAACACGCCTCATGATGAACAACGACGTACTGCGCAGCGTGCGCTACATGCTCGATATCAGCGACAGCAAGGTTGTCGAAATCATCGGTCTGACCGGTTTTGAAGTGTCCAAAAGCGATGTCATCGCTTTCATGAAGAAAGAGGAAGAAGAGGGCTATCTGGATTGCAGCGATGAAATCATGGCGCATTTTCTCGATGGCCTGGTCTACTTCAAGCGTGGCAAGGACGAAAGCCGTCCGCCGCAGCCGATTGATCTGCCGATTACCAACAACATTGTTCTGAAGAAACTGCGCGTGGCCTTCGAACTGAAAGAAGACGACATGCATGCCATCCTGAAATCCGCAGAATTTCCGGTTTCCAAGCCAGAGCTGAGCGCACTGTTCCGCAAGGTCGGACACACCAACTACCGCGCCTGTGGCGATCAACTGCTACGCAATTTCCTCAAGGGTCTGACCCTGCGCGTGCGTGGCTGAACCGGTCGGCACCATGAGTTACAACGTCTCCCCTGTCGGCTTCGTACGCTCCTGTTTCAAGGAGAAATTCGCCATCCCCCGCCAGCCACAGCTGGCCCCGGCAGCACGTGGAGTGCTGGAGCTGGTGGCGCCTTTCGATCAGGGTGAGGCTGTTCAAGGGCTGGAAGCGGTCAGTCATGTCTGGCTGCTGTTTCTGTTCCATATGGCGCTGGAAGACAAGCCGCGCCTGAAGGTTCGCCCTCCGCGTCTGGGCGGCAACCAGTCGATGGGGGTATTTGCCACGCGCGCGACGCATCGCCCCAATGGCATCGGCCAGTCGGTGGTCAGGCTGGACAAAGTCGAAGCCGGTCGCCTGTGGCTGTCCGGCATCGACTTGCTGGATGGCACACCAGTGCTGGACATCAAGCCATACGTACCCTACGCCGATGCAATCGCCGAGGCGACCAACCACATCGCCAGCGCTGCGCCGGCCCTGATACCGGTGCAGTGGCAGGACGCCGCCCTGCTGCAGGCTCGCGAACACGCACTACGCCTGAGTGAGCCGCTGGTCGAGCTGATCGAGCAATGCCTGGCCCAGGACCCGCGCCCGGCCTATCAGCTACCGACGCCGGAACGCCGCTACGGCGCTCAATTCTGGGATCTGGACGTACGCTGGCACTACCCGCAGACCGGTGTGATTTGCGTGCTTGAAGTCCTGCTGGCCTGAAGGGATGCCAGCGACAAATCCCGAGCAATAAAAACCCGCCTGATCCCTTCAGGGACGAGGCGGGTTTTGTAAGGCCAACTTACTTCTCGACGAATGCACGCTCGATCAGATAGTCGCCGGGCTCACGCATGCGTGGCGAAACGGTCAGACCAAAGCTGTTGAGCACTTCGCTGGTCTCGTCGAGCATGCTCGGGCTACCGCACAACATGGCGCGGTCGTCCTGTGGGTTGATCGGTGGCAAGCCGATATCGCTGAACAGTTTGCCACTGCGCATCAGGTCGGTCAGGCGACCTTCGTTCTCGAACGGCTCGCGGGTGACAGTCGGGTAATAGATCAGCTTGTCACGCAGCGCTTCACCGAAAAACTCGTTTTGCGGCAAATGCTCGGTGATGAATTCACGATAGGCGACTTCGTTCACGTAACGCACGCCGTGGCACAGGATGACTTTCTCGAAACGCTCGTAGGTTTCAGGGTCCTGAATCACGCTCATGAACGGAGCCAGGCCAGTACCCGTGCTCAACAGGTAAAGATGTTTGCCCGGCTTGAGGTCGTCCAGCACCAGCGTACCCGTAGGCTTTTTGCTGATGATGATTTCATCGCCTTCCTTGAGGTGCTGCAACTGCGAGGTCAGAGGACCGTCCGGCACCTTGATGCTGAAAAATTCCAGATGCTCTTCCCAGTTCGGGCTGGCAATCGAGTAGGCGCGCATGAGCGGACGACCGTTTGGCTGCTGCAGACCGATCATGACGAACTGACCGTTCTCGAAACGCAAACCAGGGTCGCGGGTGCACTTGAAACTGAAGAGGGTGTCGTTCCAATGGTGGACGCTGAGGACACGCTCGTGGTTCATGTTGCTCATGTACGTGAAGACTCCTGAAAAAATAGTGCGCGCAGAAGCACTGCGCTATTGCGCGACATTCTAGTGGCAGACACAATATCTGTTAAATGAATTATCAAGATATAGGTTATCGGTTATATAGATATGCGATTTACTCTCCGCCAGCTCCAAGTGTTCGTTGCCGTCGCCCGGCAGGAAAGCGTCTCCAAAGCAGCCGTGCTGCTTTCGCTTTCGCAGTCGGCTGCCAGCACCTCCATCACCGAGCTGGAGCGCCAATCGAGCTGCCAGCTGTTTGACCGCGCCGGCAAGCGGCTAAGCCTTAACGCCACGGGCAGGCAATTACTGCCGCAGGCCGTCGCTCTGCTGGATCAGGCAAAGGAAATCGAAGACCTGCTGAACGGTAAATCAGGCTTTGGCTCGCTGGCAGTCGGGGCCACACTGACGATCGGCAATTATCTGGCGACCCTGCTGATCGGCGGCTACATGCAGCGTCACCCGGAAAGCCAGGTCAAGCTGCACGTCCAGAACACCGCGCATATCGTGCAACAGGTCGCCCACTACGAGATTGATCTGGGCTTGATCGAAGGCGATTGCAGCCACCCGGACATCGAAGTGCAGTCCTGGGTCGAAGACGAACTTGTGGTGTTCTGTGCTCCACAGCATCCACTGGCAAAACGCGCCCATGTAACGCTGGAAGAACTGACCCATGAAGCCTGGATCCTGCGAGAACAAGGTTCAGGCACGCGTTTGACGTTCGATCAGGCCATGCGTCACCACCGCAACGGGCTGAATGTCCGACTGGAGCTGGAACACACCGAAGCCATCAAGCGGGCAGTGGAATCCGGACTGGGCATTGGCTGCATTTCCAGACTGGCGCTACGCGACTCGTTTCGTCGCGGCAACCTGGTGGAATTGGCCACGCCTGAGCTGGATCTGGCGCGTCAGTTCTATTTCATCTGGCACAAACAGAAATATCAGACGTCAGCCATGCGCGAATTCCTCGAACTGTGCCGCGCGTTCACCGCCGGAGTGAAGCGCAGCGACGAGATCGTGCTGCCAAGCCTGTATTGAACAAGCCCTAACCCAGCAGCACAATGCCCCACACCAGAGCGATCATGCTCAAGGCGATGAACTGGGCAGCGCTGCCCATGTCCTTGGCGTTCTTGGACAACGGGTGCAGGTCCAGAGAGATTCGGTCGATGGCAGCCTCTACAGCTGAGTTGAGCAATTCTACAATCAGGGCCAGCAGGCAAACGGCGACCAGCAAGGCATGCTCGGCCTTGCTGACGTGCAGGAAAAACGATAGCGGGACCAACACCACGTTAAGCAGTACCAGCTGGCGGAAAGCGGCTTCGCCTTTGAAAGCAGCTGACAGACCGTCCAGAGAATAGCCTGCAGCATTGAGGATACGTTTTAGACCGGTTTGGCCTTTGAAGGGCGACATAGAGAGGCTGCTGTGTAAAAAAGATGAGGAAAGCTAAGGCACTAAAGGTCAAAAAAGCGTGAATGCTCGCAACCTGAACACCGTTAACTGGACGAGATGGACTCAAGCTGCTGTAACAACAACGCTGCCTGAGTTCGCGTGCGTACGCCAAGCTTGCGGAAAATCGCCGTGACGTGCGCCTTGATAGTGGCTTCGGAGACGCTGAGTTCTGAGGCAATCTGCTTGTTCAGCAGCCCCTCACAGACCATCGTCAATACTCGAAACTGCTGGGGCGTGAGGCTGGCAAGGCCAGCGCTTGCAGCCTTCGCTTCATCCGAAACACTGATCACTTCATTGACCTGCGGCGGCCACCAGACGTCGCCATCGAGCACGGTGCGCACCGCCTGCTGAATGACTTCAAGGGGGCTGGATTTAGGAATGAACCCGCTGGCACCAAACTCTCTGGAACGCACCACTATCGACGCCTCTTCCTGAGCCGAAACCATCACCACCGGTATCTGCGGATATTGGCCGCGCAACAGGACCAGCCCGGAGAAGCCATAAGCCCCTGGCATGTTCAGGTCCAGCAGAACCAGATCCCAATCAGCCTTCTCTCCCAGACGGGATTCAAGCTGGGCAATGCTTTCTGCCTCGACGAGCCGCGCTTCAGGCCCCAGGCCAATGCTCAGCGCCTGATGCAGCGCACTGCGAAACAGGGGATGATCATCAGCGATCAGGATGTCGTAGGTCATGTAATGATCCTGTTTTTATAGTGAGGGCCGACAGAATCGGCCACCCAGCAAGACTGGCGGATGCGCTTCGCGACAACCCGAAAAGAGCGTCGGTGCCACACCAGACAAGATGAATCGGCTTCCAGGCGGCGCCAAGCATGCCCAGCAAGACCATGACGGTCAAGCGCGAAGCGTCGTTGCTCGATAACATGGATGGCAATTAGCCCATACAGGGCAGATCCGCAACACTGCGTGATAGAAAGCCTTCAAATAAAAGCCTTCAAATGAGTGTGGGCCGCGTCGTCGGGGTCTATCGGCTTGAGGTACTTGGCACCCAGATAATGAGCGCTGAACACATCCAGATAAGCATCCAGTACACCACTGGCGCAGGTATCCCCGGCCAGCTCCAGACAAAGCGCGGCGACTTCGGCAGTACAGAAGTGATCGTCTCGCCTTGATCGGCGCAAACGGTAACGCGAGATCTGCTCGGGCTCCAGCGTCAACACCGGAAACCTTTCCAGATACGGGCTTTTGCGGAACATCTTGCGCGCCTCGGTCCAGGTGGCATCCAGCAGAATGAACAGTGGGCGCTTGCCATCCATGCGCGACACCTTATTGACCACACGCTCCTCGGCAACGAATTCACCGGGAAAAACGATATACGGCTGCCACTGCGGATCGTCCAGCAAGGCGAGCAATTGCTCGTCGACATCTATTCGCGACCAGCCGAAGGCGTGGGTGTCCTTGATGACATCGGCGATCAGCCAGCCGGTGTTGGTCGGCTTCAAAGGCTCGGTGTCGTACATCAGCAGGCACATGCCTGACTCGGCAGTCACGGCAGGTCGCCACGCGCACAGGCAATAACTGGAGATAACCCGGCAATCCGGACAGCGCGGCGCGCGCGAACCGCGAGCAATAAAGGGCTTGGTACTGCGGGCCAGACGCTCGTCACGCAGACGGGAAACGGCATGACTCATTACAGGACACGCCTGCGGGGGGAATACATCGACACCACAAAGACTCGGCAGGATTAAAGTGCGCGCAGTTTATCAGAGCCCCGGCACTTCAACCCGCTTTCGGTCCTCGAGCTGTTCCCGCTTCAGAGAGACCGTGTTGAAACGGGTACAGCCCCTAGGCCCGATGAAGACTCCTGCTCTATACTGCTGCGCCATTGCAACCCGCGTTATCGGCGGGCTGCCCGGAACGCACTTTGAAGTCGCTGGTCCAACGGCCAGCCACTTAATTAGGAGAGTTTAATGCTGCGCCTTATCGTACCCACCCTTACGCTTTTGCTCGTTGCTCCGCTATGCGCCCAGGCGGCGTCGAAACAGGAGTTCGAACTCAGCAAGATGCTGGAAAAAGTGGCTAAGGAAAGCAGTGTCGGCACGCCAAGAGCGATCAACGAAGACATCCTCGATCAGGGCTATACCGTCAGTGGCAACGAATTGATCAACCACTTGAGCGTACGCGAAGGTCAGGCCCAGCAAATGCGCGCCAACCCGGACGTGATGCGCAACCAGTTGGGCAACAGCGTTTGCCACAACAACGGTTTCCGCCAGTTGATGACCAAGGGGGCCGTCCTCAAGTATCAGTTCACCGAGTACAAGACCAACCGCCCGGTTGCGACCCAGACCTTTCAGGCGTCGGATTGCACTGTAAAGCCGAAAAAGTAAGCTACCCCGGCACGTAGCCCCCTCCCCGCGCGCCTGTCCCTCAGGCGCGTCAGTTCAGCAACGCTCAAGACATCCTGCAACGAATCCGCCCTGGCAATGAACAGGGAATGGGTAGCCTTTCTCTGCAAACCGGGACATCATCGATTCAACACGCCCCACCGGGCCATTGATTCTGCAGGAGGATAAACCCCGAATGCCGTATGTACCTGACGATCTTCTATCCCGACACTTTCAAAGCAACGGGCTCGACCTGACCAGCAAAATTGAAGAGCACATCAACGAGGTCGCTCCCGGTACCAGAAACCTGCCGCTGTACCGCGACATGATGCTCACGGTGCTACGCATGGCCCAGGACGACCGCAATCGCTGGGACGTCAAGATAACGCTGCAAACCCTGCGCGAACTGGACAAAGCCTTTCGGGTGCTCGAGCGCTTCAAGGGCCGCCGCAAAGTCACCGTATTCGGCTCTGCTCGCACCCCTCAAGAGCACCCCCTTTACGCACAGGCCAGAGAGCTGGGCGAAAAGCTTGCCCGCTCGGACATGATGGTCATCACCGGCGCAGGTGGCGGCATCATGGCGGCAGCCCACGCAGGTGCAGGTCTGAAACACAGCCTGGGGTTCAACATTACCCTGCCCTTCGAGCAGCACGCCAACCCTACGGTGGAGGGCACGGAAAACCTGCTGCCTTTCCACTTCTTCTTCACACGCAAGCTGTTCTTCGTCAAGGAAGCCGACGCACTGGTGCTGTGTCCAGGCGGGTTTGGAACCCTGGACGAAGCGCTGGAAGTGCTTACATTGATACAGACCGGCAAAAGCCCTCTGGTGCCCGTCGTGTTACTGGACACCCCTGGCGGCAGCTTCTGGCAAGGTGCACTGGACTTCATCAAAAACCAGTTGCAGGACAACCACTACATTCTGCCAGCCGATATGAAACTGATGAGACTGGTCTACAGCGCCGATGACGCCGTGGAAGAGATCAACCAGTTTTATGGCAATTTCCACTCCAGCCGCTGGCTGAAGAACAAGTTTGTGATATGCATGCGCCACGCGCTCAGCGCGAAGGCTCTGGAGCACATGCAGGAAGCTTTCGCCGATCTGTGTATCAATGAAAACTTTCATCAGCACAGCTATCAGGGCGAGGAGCACGATGAAGTTCAATTCAGTCACCTGACACGACTTGCGTTTACCTTCACAGGACGCAATCAGGGCAGGCTTCGTGAACTGGTGGACTACATCAATCAACAGGAAAACTGGGAGGACGCCTCAGCGACAAGAGATGGCGCGCAGGATCAAGCGCCACAGAAAACGCTCTGATACCTCAGTCATCCCCGCCACGGCCGCTTAACAAGCGGCCGATCATATCCAGCGGATAGCCGCGATAACTCAGAAACCTTCCCTGCCTGGCTCGCTCACGAGCATCAACAGGCAAAGCACCGGCAAACTTGCGCTGCCAGAGCTCGTGAAGCTTCTCCTGCCAATCAATGCCGCACTCCCTGAGCGCCTGCTCAATGTCGGCCCGCTGCAAGCCACGCTGATTCAGCTCTTCTCGAATACGAACAGGGCCATAGCCCGAACGTGCCCGGTAAGAAACGAAGCTTTCAAGGTAACGGGATTCAGAGAGCAGGCCTTCCTCGACCAGACGGTCGAGTGCTGCATCGATAAGCTCAGGGGGAGCGCCGCGCTGACGCAGTTTACGCGTCAGCTCGACCCGACCGTGCTCGCGACGTGCGAGCAGGTCCATTGCAGTGCGCCTTACGGCGACAGGTGTATCAAGTACGACAGGCATGACTATCAGATATCAGCGTCTGCTTCGGCCATATCATCAGCAACGGCAGCTTCGCGGGAACCGACCGCTTTGGTGTCGACACCAGGGGTGAGCAACTTGTCGCGAATCTGCTTCTCGAGCGCTTTGCAGATTTCCGGGTTATCTGCCAGGAACTTGGCCGAGTTGGCTTTACCCTGACCAATCTTGCTGCCTTGGTAGCTGTACCAGGCGCCGGACTTCTCGACAAAACCATGCAGAACGGCCAGATCGACGATTTCACCGTTCAGGTAGATACCCTTGCCGTAAAGAATCTGGAACTCGGCCTGACGGAATGGCGGAGCCACCTTGTTCTTCACGACCTTGACGCGGGTTTCGCTGCCGACAACCTCGTCGCCTTCTTTCACTGCGCCTGTACGGCGGATGTCCAGACGTACCGAAGCGTAGAACTTCAGGGCGTTACCACCGGTAGTGGTTTCCGGGCTGCCGAACATCACGCCGATTTTCATGCGGATCTGGTTGATGAAGATCACCAGACAGTTGGCGTTCTTGATGTTACCCGTGATCTTGCGCAGCGCCTGCGACATCAGACGCGCCTGCAGACCCACGTGCATGTCGCCCATTTCGCCTTCGATTTCTGCCTTCGGCACCAGCGCAGCAACGGAGTCGACAACGATGACGTCGATGGCGTTGGAACGTACCAGCATGTCGGTGATTTCAAGCGCCTGCTCACCGGTGTCCGGCTGCGAAACCAGCAGGTCGTCGACATTGACGCCCAGTTTGCCGGCGTATTCCGGATCAAGCGCGTGCTCGGCGTCGACAAACGCACAGGTAGCACCCATTTTCTGGGCTTGCGCGATGACCGACAACGTCAGCGTGGTTTTACCGGAAGACTCTGGACCGTAGATTTCCACGATCCGGCCTTTCGGCAGACCGCCGATGCCCAGTGCGATATCCAGACCCAGCGAACCAGTGGAGATGGCAGGAATAGCCTGGCGATCATGGTCGCCCATGCGCATCACGGCACCTTTACCGAACTGACGCTCGATCTGACCCAAGGCCGCAGCCAAGGCTTTCTTCTTGTTGTCGTCCATTGAAGTCCTCACGTAATCAAATTCAATTAGGGCCTTGATGGCCACAACACCTGTATAAGTAGACAGTATTATTCCACAGCGATGAGCGCGCGCCTACCCCTGTTTTGGCATTTCTCCACGCGCAAGCTGTATAAGCCCTTGCAGCGCGGCTTCGACCGTCTGTCGACGGACCTGATCCCGGTCGCCATCGAACTGGCGACGCTGTGCGACAAGCGCATCATCCTTGCCCCAACACAGCCATACGGTACCGACCGGTTTATCCGGCGAACCACCGCCAGGCCCTGCAACACCGCTGACTGCGACGGCGAATCGCGCGCCGCTTTCACGCTGCGCACCTCGCACCATGGCTTCGACAACAGGCTGGCTGACCGCCCCGGCCTCTACGAACAGTGCCTCGGGCACGCCCAATTGCCGGGTCTTCTGGGCATTTGAATAAGTCACATAACCCGCTTCGAACCACGCCGAGCTGCCAGCGATGCGTGTGATCGCTTCGGCGATTCCGCCTCCCGTGCAGGATTCGGCGGTGGTCACTTGAGCGTTCATTGCGTCGAGAAGCCTGCCAAGTGTATCGGCCAGCCCGGTTATCTCGTCCACGGTGTTCTCGTTCATGCTGGAAGCCTGTAAAAGTGATTCCTGAGACAAAGCAGCCACCTTGAAGCGGGTCTGCCATTGCCGGTTTATCGCGCATCTTTCCTGCGTTCCGGCTTTTTGACCGTTTCGACCGTCGTTTCTCTCGGCCTTTTTCTGGCTTCTTCCAGCGGGATGAAGCGACCGTTGACGGAATCCCTTGCTCGTTTGTTTTTCATATAAAAGTCCTTTTTTATAGCGTGCCGCCCGGTTATCGAGTAGCAGCGATGAAAGTCTATACGCCAAATCGAGGTTCATGGCTGTCAGGAAACGCCCGGTCACCAATAAGCGGAAGGTACGCTGTAACTGCACCGCCTGATTGAGCGTGATAACCTTGCGACCATCGCACATACCCGGCAGACGCCCCTCGATTCAAGGAGGGACCACCCGTCATGCCTCAAGGTTGCCTCACTCCTCTCAAGAACTTGCCTAAGCCACTGATGAATAAAGCAATTTCCGACCTCTCCTCACATACCCCCATGATGCAGCAGTACTGGAAACTCAAAAACCAGCACCTGGATCAACTGATGTTTTATCGCATGGGCGATTTCTACGAGATCTTCTACGAAGACGCGAAGAAAGCCGCCAAGTTGCTGGACATCACCCTGACCGCGCGCGGTCAGTCGGCAGGCCAGAGCATCCCCATGTGCGGGATTCCTTACCACGCCGCCGAAGGCTATCTGGCCAAACTGGTTAAGCTGGGCGAATCGGTCGTGATCTGCGAGCAGATCGGCGACCCGGCCACCAGCAAGGGCCCGGTGGATCGTCAGGTGGTCCGCATCATTACGCCCGGAACCATCAGCGACGAGGCCTTGCTCGATGAGCGCAGGGATAACCTGATTGCCGCCGTACTGGGTGACGAACGCCTGTTCGGCCTCGCCGTGCTGGACATCACCAGCGGCAACTTCAGTGTGTTGGAGATCAAGGGTTGGGAGAACCTGCTGGCCGAGCTTGAACGCATCAACCCGGTCGAGCTGTTGATTCCGGACGACTGGCCGCAAGGTCTGCCTGCCGAAAAACGCCGTGGTGCGCGACGTCGTGCGCCGTGGGATTTCGAGCGCGACTCAGCCCATAAAAGTCTGTGTCAGCAGTTTTCAACCCAGGACCTGAAGGGTTTTGGTTGCGAAAACCTGACACTCGCCATCGGTGCTGCGGGCTGCCTGCTCAGCTACGCCAAGGAAACCCAGCGTACCGCCCTGCCCCACTTGCGCAGCCTGCGCCACGAACGCCTCGACGATACGGTAATCCTCGATGCAGCCAGTCGGCGCAACCTTGAGCTGGACACCAACCTGTCCGGTGGCCGCGACAATACGCTGCAATCGGTCATGGACCGTTGCCAGACGGCGATGGGAACGCGGCTGCTGACCCGCTGGCTGAACCGGCCGTTGCGCGACCTGACGATTCTTCAGGCACGCCAGACGTCCATTACCTGCTTTCTGGAGCGCTACCGCTTCGAGAACCTGCAGCCGCAGCTCAAGGAAATCGGCGACATCGAGCGGATTCTGGCGCGTATCGGCCTGCGTAATGCGCGACCACGAGACCTTGCCCGTCTGCGCGATGCCCTTAGCGCTCTGCCCGAACTGCAACAGGCAATGACCGATCTTGAAGCGCCGCACCTGCAACAACTTGCGCAGACCGCCAGCACCTATCCGGAACTCGCTGATCTGCTGCAGCGCGCGATCATCGACAATCCGCCTGCCGTGATACGCGACGGCGGTGTTCTGAAGACTGGTTACGACGCTGAGCTGGATGATCTGCAATCGCTGAGTGAAAACGCCGGTCAGTTCCTGATCGATCTGGAAGCCCGCGAAAAGGCCCGTACCGGTCTTGCCAACCTGAAAGTCGGTTACAACCGCGTGCACGGCTACTTCATCGAGTTGCCGAGCAAACAGGCCGAGCAGGCCCCGGCTGATTACATACGCCGCCAGACCCTCAAGGGGGCCGAGCGCTTTATCACGCCCGAGCTCAAGGAATTCGAAGACAAGGCGTTGTCGGCCAAAAGCCGCGCACTGGCTCGGGAAAAGATGCTCTACGAAGCGCTGCTTGAAGACCTGATCGGCCATCTAGCGCCGCTGCAGGACACGGCAGCGGCGCTGGCTGAGCTGGACGTGCTGAGCAACCTTGCGGAGCGCGCGCTGAATCTGGACCTCAACTGCCCACGGTTCGTTGCCGAACCCTGTATGCGCATCGAGCAGGGCCGTCACCCGGTCGTAGAGCAGGTACTGAGTACCCCGTTTGTCGCCAACGACCTGGCGCTGGACGACAGCACGCGCATGCTGGTCATTACCGGCCCGAACATGGGCGGTAAATCGACCTATATGCGTCAGACGGCGCTGATTGTACTGCTGGCGCATATCGGCAGTTTCGTGCCCGCTGCCAGCTGCGAACTGTCGTTGGTCGACCGGATCTTCACCCGTATCGGCTCGAGCGACGACCTGGCCGGTGGACGCTCGACGTTTATGGTCGAAATGAGCGAAACGGCAAACATCCTGCACAATGCCACTGACAAAAGCCTGGTGCTGATGGACGAAGTCGGACGTGGCACCAGTACCTTCGACGGCCTTTCGCTGGCTTGGGCAGCGGCGGAATGTCTGGCGCAACTGCGTGCTTATACACTGTTCGCGACGCACTATTTCGAGCTGACAGTGCTGCCGGAAAGCGAACCGCTGGTGAGCAATGTGCACCTGAACGCCACTGAGCATAACGAGCGGATCGTTTTCCTGCACCGCGTACTGCCAGGGCCTGCGAGCCAGAGCTACGGTCTGGCCGTGGCGCAACTGGCCGGCGTGCCGGGTAAGGTCATCAGCCGCGCCAAGGAACACTTGCAGCGTCTGGAAACCACCAGCCTGCCGCACGAGCAGCCGCGCGCCAAACCCGGCAAGCCCGCAGTCCCGCAGCAGAGCGATATGTTCGCAAGTCTGCCGCACCCGGTGCTCGACGAGCTGTCGAAGGTCAAGGTCGACGATATGACCCCGCGGCAGGCGCTGGATTTGCTATACACATTGCAAACTCGCCTGTGACGCGAAGCGTTACATACTGTTAGAATCCCGCGCAGTTTGGGACGCTCTCGGCTTTTAGCCTGGTCGAGGCGTTTTTCGAGCCGCGTGAAAATGCAGCGAACCATCGGTAGGTGGCAGGGACAGGTAGCAGACGACGCAGTCTTACCGCTTCAAGGCCACCCACCAAAAGCACGTGTTTTCATAGGGCCGGGAAACCTCCCGAACCTGGCACCCCTGTCTGGAAGGGCTCTGCCGCAGCCGCCTGAGGAGAAAATTAGAAATGACCTTCGTCGTCACCGACAACTGCATCAAGTGCAAGTACACCGACTGCGTAGAAGTCTGTCCGGTGGACTGCTTTTACGAAGGCCCGAATTTCCTGGTGATCCACCCGGACGAGTGCATCGACTGCGCGCTCTGCGAGCCTGAGTGCCCTGCCGTGGCCATTTACTCGGAAGACGAGATTCCCGCTGGCATGGAAAACTTCATCGAGCTCAACGCTGAGCTTGCCGAAGTCTGGCCCAATATCACCGAAAAGAAAGACGCTATGCCGGATGCGGCAGAGTGGGATGGCAAACCCGGCAAGATCGCTGATCTGGAACGCTAGATTCCATACAGACAAAAGGCCCTCTAGAGGGCCTTTTTTGTTGGACAGTCCGGTTTTCTGCAGACAAAAAAAGGGGCGGTATGACCCGCCCACATTTTATCCCTGATCCCTGTATTCCCTGGTCATCATCCTGATGAATCGCATCCCGCGATGTCCTTGACCGTCGTCCTTGATGGCCTGTGCCTGTCCGTTGGCACAGCTTCGATATTAGAGATTTACCCCGGCAGAGCAACACCTGAAACGCTCCAGGATATTTCCATGGCAATCGCCTTCGAAAATATAATTTCCATTTAAAACAAGGTGTTAAATCCTAAAACGCAGCTGTTTGGCGACAAGCCTCACTCTTGTTACCTGAATGACTTACAGCAAACGTACGCAATGACTTACAGGCTTTGAAAGCTGAAAGGCCGAGCAGACGCATTGACCTACGACATTAAAATGACGAAAGACATATAAAAAGGCCGATATACACAGTCTGTGTTATATCGGCCCTGGATTGACGTTACGAAAAGATGGTTACTGGAAGAGAGACTCGCTGGACAGCCCGTTCTTTTCAAGGATCTCACGCAGGCGCTTGAGTCCTTCAACCTGGATCTGCCTGACCCGCTCACGCGTCAGACCGATCTCAAGCCCTACATCTTCAAGTGTGCTGCTTTCATACCCGCGCAAGCCAAAGCGGCGGATGACAACCTCGCGCTGCTTCTCGGTCAACTCAGACAACCATTGATCGATGCTCTGGGACAGGTCATCGTCCTGCAGTAGCTCACAGGGGTCGGTTGGACGATCGTCGGTCAAGGTGTCGAGCAGGGTCTTGTCCGAATCAGGCCCCAGCGAGACGTCCACCGAAGAGACACGCTCGTTGAGGCCGAGCATGCGCTTGACTTCACCTACCGGTTTTTCCAGCAGATTGGCAATTTCTTCGGGAGAAGGTTCGTGATCCAGCTTCTGGGTGAGCTCTCGGGCCGCGCGTAGATAAACGTTCAGCTCCTTGACGACGTGAATCGGCAGCCGGATAGTCCGGGTCTGATTCATGATCGCGCGTTCGATGGTCTGACGAATCCACCAGGTGGCGTAGGTAGAAAAACGAAAGCCTCGTTCAGGGTCGAATTTTTCAACCGCCCGAATCAACCCCAGGTTGCCCTCCTCGATCAGGTCAAGCAATGACAGCCCACGATTGACATAGCGTCTGGCAATTTTCACTACCAGACGCAGATTGCTTTCAATCATGCGCTTGCGCCCGGCCGGGTCTCCACTTTGCGACAGACGCGCAAAATGAACTTCTTCTTCCGGGGACAGCAGAGGAGAAAAACCGATTTCATTGAGGTACAGCTGGGTAGCATCAAGCGCCCGCGTGTAGTCAATGTACTTGTGTTGTTTGAGCGATGTTGAATGCTTGACCTTGGTGCGTCCGGAGGCAGCGGGTGGCTGCTTCTCGTTTGACGCTTCCTTCAGGACAATGCCGGCTTCCATAAGGAGCACTTCATCATCGATGTCAAACTCCGGCGCTTCGTTGCCAAGAGCCATTGTTTTAGTCCTTTGGTGAGTTCGACCTCAAGCTCCAGTATCGCCTGATTCCATGGCAACACTTGAGCCTGTTCCTAATACGCCCGGAACAGGCTGGCAACTATCAACGACGTGGCAAAAATCCCAATGGATCTACAGGTTTCCCTTGGCGGCGAATCTCAAAATGCAGTTTCACCCGGTCAGTTCCTGTTGACCCCATCTCGGCAATCGTTTGCCCTGCCTTGACCTGTTGACCTTCCCGTACCAAAAGCCTGCGATTATGACCGTAGGCACTGACGTAGGTATCGCTGTGTTTGATGATGATCAATTCGCCGTAGCCCCGTAATCCACTTCCGGCGTAAACAACTGAACCATCAGACGCTGCCAAAACAGGCTGTCCCAAATCACCAGCGATATCAATTCCTTTATTCAAACTGCCGTTTGAGGAAAATTTTCCTATCAAAATGCCACTTGAAGGCCAGGTCCAACCCGTCGGAGACTTGCCCGCTGGGCCTGTCCCGGTGGTCGCAGAAGGAGGTATTACCACAGGTACAACCGCAACAGGCTTGGAAATAACCGTAGTTTTGACGGACCCGGAACTGCTGGTGCTGGTTGATGTAGAGGTCACCGGACGTCCTGCGCCAGAAGTCGACGCTACGTCCTGCGTTGAAGAGGAGCGCCCGTCAAAGCGAATTGTCTGACCTGGCTTGATGGTAAACGGCTCGGGGATCTGATTACGGGCAGCCAGCGCTTTCCAGTCCCAGCCGTAACGGAATGCAATAGAAAAAAGCGTGTCACCGCGCCTGACCACGTATTGGCCGGTGGTTACCGTCGGGCGCTGGGCAACGGCATTACCGTTACGATCAACGACACGAACACCGCCTGAAGGCGTGCTGGAGCAGCCGACCAAAAGGACACTGAGAGCAATGCCAATCACCAGACGCTGATAACTTCTTGAAGACCTGAGCTGCTGAATGACTGTGAGACTCACCCGCCACTCCCTTTACTGGTGACTGAATTCAAAAAAGATGCCTATTGTGCCGTAATAGCGACGGGCAGCCAGTGATTAACCGTTGAAAAAACGTTGTTATGTATCAATCAGCTACATGGAATGATGCCATCAGGCCATTCAACATTCCGGGCCGCGCGCTGTAGACCAATGACTGAAGCCAGAATTCACTGTTTACCGAAGACAATCTTCACGCGATTGGCCCGTTGAGCAGTGGCACGAAGCGCACAGCCCCCAGTACGTGCCGGGAAAAACCGTTTTCTTCACGGATGATCAGCATCAATTGCTGAACCTCTCCCGAACCCACCGGTATGACCAGCCGACCTCCAGGTGCCAGTTGATCAAGCAGCGCCTGCGGTACGTCGGTTGCCACTGCCGTGACGATGATGCCGTTATAAGGTGCCAGAGCAGGCCAGCCTTCCCAGCCGTCGCCCCAGCGGAAAACCACATTACGCAGATTGAGCTCGACCAGACGCTCTTTGGCGCGGTCCTGAAGGACTTTGATACGCTCGACCGAAAATACACGCTCCACCAGCTGCGCCAGCACCGCGGTTTGGTAGCCCGACCCTGTACCGATCTCCATGACCTTGTCCAGCGGACCTGCTGCCAATAGCAGCTCGCTCATCCGCGCGACCATGTAAGGCTGGGAAATCGTCTGATTGTGGCCGATGGGCAGCGCTGTGTCTTCATAAGCGCGATGCGCCAGCGCTTCATCGACAAACAGATGCCGGGGCGTCTTGCGAATGACGTCCAGCACCCGCTGGTTGGAAATACCCTCTTCGCAGAGGCGCTGGATCAGACGTTCACGGGTGCGCTGCGAGGTCATCCCGATCCCGCGATGCAATAGATCATCCTGCTCGCGCGACATCAACGAAGACCCTCCAGCCAGGTATTCAGGCTGCTGAATCCGTCCTGATAAGTTCGATCCAGCTGCAACGGCGTAATCGATACATAACCCTGTATGACCGCATGGAAGTCGGTGCCAGCACCGCCGTCCTCGACATCGCCGGCAGCGGCAATCCAGTAGCCGGCACGACCACGCGGGTCGACAACCTTTACCGGTGCCGCAGCACGGGCACGGTGCCCCAGTCGGGTCAGTTGAATGCCGCGGATATGCTCAAGCGGCAGGTTCGGAATATTCACGTTCAGTACCGTGCGGGGTGGCAGGTCGAGTTGCTCATGGGCCTCAACCAGCAAACGCGCATAATGCGCCGCCGTCGCCAGATTATCCGGCTGACGTGACAAAAACGAAAAGGCAAACGACGGACGCTGCAGAAAACGCCCTTCAAGCGCTGCAGCGACCGTTCCGGAATACAGTACATCGTCGCCCAGATTGGCACCCAGGTTGATACCTGAAACCACCATGTCCGGTTGATTCTCCAATAACCCATGAATCCCCAGATGCACGCAGTCGGTCGGCGTACCATTGAGACTGATGAAGCCATTGGCCAGTGTATGTGGGTGCAAGGGCCGGTCGAGTGTCAGGGAACTGCTGGCACCGCTTTTGTCCTGATCAGGGGCGATCACCACGCACTCGGCATAGTCCGCCAGCGCCGCATGGAGCGCGACAAGACCGGGCGCGTTCACCCCGTCATCATTTGATATCAGAATACGCATGGGCTGTCCGTCTGCCCAACCGGCACCAGATCAATGAGTTCGCGCACTAAAACGGTGGCGAAGCATCCGGGCGGAAGGACGAATTCCAGTTGCAGAATGTCAGACTCGGGATAATGCCACGTCAGCCGCCCAATGGGCAGTCGCAGGATGCGTCGTTCGTGCTCCATGCCCGCTCTGACCAGCCAGTCACGCAACGCAGACTCATCATTGGCGATGGCATTTTCCAGCTCTGCCGTCGCGCCACCGGCTGGCGAATGGCCTTCACCCCACTGCGGCCCGGTAGGGTGCAGATCGAGAATTGCCAGCCGGGGATCGCTGCACTCATCAACACCCGCCGGAAAAAAGCTGCGGCTGTCGGTGAAAGCGAGCAAATCCCCTACCTGAGCCTTTTCCCAGCTGCCATCGGCAACGCGGGCTGCCAGAACCCGATTGAACAGGTAGCTGCGCGCTGTGGATAACAATCGCGAACGCACCGCACGTTGCTCAGGCAGCGCTTTGCGGGCAGCGTAATCGCGTGCCTCGCCAAGATTTCCGCCCTGATAACCGAAACGCTGCGTACCAAAGTAGTTGGGGATGCCCTGCCGGGCAATTATTTCAAGGCGCTGGTTCAAAGCGTCCGTATCAGCGTCCAGTTGCGTCAGCCGCAGCGTAAAGCCATTCGCTGCGTGAGCACCGCGTTGTAGCTTGCGCTTGTGTCGAGTGCTTTTGAGAATTTGCAGCGTATCGTCCTGCGCGGCCGACAGATCAGGATCGGCCTTGCCCGGCAGTTGAATGCTGAACCACTGGCGGGTCAGTGCCTGGCGGTCCTTGAGACCGGCATAGCTGACCGTACGCAACTGCACCCCCGCGGCCCGGGCCAGCCGACGTGCCGCCTCTTCGGTATTCAGACCGCGTTTTTCGACCCACAGCCATAAATGCTCGCCATCGCCTGAAAGCGGAATGTCCAGCACCTCGTCGACCTGAAAGTCTTCGGCAGTCGCCTTGAGGGCTGCACGACCCAGTGCATCGCCGTAGGCCCTGGGGCCGAGCAGTTCAAGTTCATTCATGCGCGCAGCAACAACGCAACGGCATGCACCGCGATGCCTTCTTCACGTCCGGTAAAGCCGAGTTTTTCTGTCGTTGTCGCTTTCACGTTCACCTGGTCCAGCTCAACCTGTAGATCTTCAGCGATCAAGGCACGCATGGCATCGATATGCGGTGCCATTTTCGGTGCCTGGGCAACAATGGTGGCGTCGACATTACCCACTTTCCAGCCTTTGCCGTGGATCTGCTTGAGGACATGACGCAGCAGCACGCGGCTGTCGGCACCTTTGAACTGCGGATCGGTGTCAGGAAAGTGCTTGCCGATATCACCCAGTGCCGCGGCCCCCAGGAGCGCATCGCTCAGGGCATGCAGCAGGACATCGCCATCGGAATGGGCCAGCAGGCCGAACCCGTGTGCAATCCGCACGCCGCCCAAGGTAATGAAGTCGCCTTCAGCGAAACGGTGCACATCATAGCCATGGCCAATACGCATAAAAAAACGCCCTGAAAAAAGTCAGGGCGTGATTCTACCTGCTTTGGCGCTCGTTAGCTGTTCAAGGCTTCAGCATGATGCCTTAGATGGTCTTCGATGAAGCTGGCGATGAAGAAATAGCTGTGGTCATAACCTGGCTGCATCCGCAAGGTCAGCGGATAGTTCGCAGCCTTGGCGGCCTGAACCAGAACTTCAGGCTTGAGCTGATTGACCAGAAAGTCATCACGATCACCCTGATCCACCAGCGTCGGCAGTTTTTCCGACGCTTGCCCAATCAACACACTGGCATCCCACTCGCGCCAACGCGAACGGTCTTCACCCAGATAATGGGAGAACGCCTTTTGCCCCCACGGGCAGTCAATCGGATTGCTGATCGGCGAGAACGCCGATACCGACCTGTAGCGACCGGGATTGCGCAGTGCGCAGACCAGCGCCCCATGCCCGCCCATCGAGTGCCCGCTGATACTGCGCGCCTCTGACGCCGGGAAGTGCTCTTCGATAAGGGCTGGCAGCTCCCTGACGACGTAATCATGCATCTGGTAATGCCGCGCATATGGCTGTTCGGTGGCATTGAGATAGAAGCCCGCCCCTTGACCGAAGTCCCAGGCACCTTCAGGGTCGTCTGCTACGTCGGCACCGCGCGGGCTGGTGTCAGGTGCCACGATAATAATGCCCAGCTCGGCCGCAAGCCGGTGAGCTGCGGCTTTCTGCATGAAGTTCTCGTCGGTGCAGGTCAGACCGGACAACCAGTACAGCACCGGGAGCTTGCTGCCCTGCTCTGCCTGGGGCGGCAGATAGACCGCAAACACCATGTCACAACCCAGTACTTGAGAGTGGTGTTTGTAACGCTTGTGCCAGCCGCCGAAGCTTTTCTGGCAGGAAATATTTTCCAAAGGCATGTCGCTTCCTCCAGTTGCAAGCGGCAAGCTACAAGCATGTAACAAATCTTTGTGCTTGCCGCTGCTCCTCAAAAATGAATGACGGTGCGGATGCTTTTGCCTTCATGCATCAGGTCGAACGCCTTGTTGATGTCTTCCAGGCCCATGGTATGGGTGATGAACGTATCCAGCGGGATTTCACCGGTCTGCGCCATGTCGACATAGCTTGGCAGTTCGGTGCGGCCACGCACGCCACCAAATGCCGAACCGCGCCAGACGCGTCCTGTCACCAGCTGGAACGGACGGGTAGAGATTTCCTGACCGGCACCGGCCACGCCGATGATGACCGACTCGCCCCAGCCCTTGTGGCAGGATTCCAGTGCTGCACGCATCAGTTGCACATTACCGATGCACTCAAACGAGAAGTCGACGCCGCCATCGGTCATGTCAACAATGACTTCCTGAATAGGACGGTCGAAATCTTTCGGATTGACGCAGTCAGTCGCGCCCAACTGTTTGGCGATCTCGAACTTGGCCGGGTTGATATCGATGGCGATGATTCGAGACGCTTTGGCTTTGACCGCGCCGATCAACGCTGAGAGACCGATACCGCCCAGACCGAAGATCGCTACTGTATCGCCAGGCTTGACCTTGGCAGTGTTGAGCACCGCACCGATACCGGTGGTGACACCACAACCCAGCAGGCAGACTTTTTCCAGCGGTGCCTGTTTGTCGATTTTGGCCACCGAGATTTCCGGCAGTACGGTGTATTCGGAGAAGGTCGAAGTGCCCATGTAGTGGAAAATCGGCTCGCCCTTGTAGGAAAAACGCGTGGTGCCATCCGGCATCAGGCCTTTACCCTGCGTGGCACGAATCGCCTGACACAGGTTGGTCTTGCCCGAACGGCAGAATTTGCACTGGCGACATTCCGGGGTGTACAGCGGAATAACGTGATCACCGACCGCGACAGAGGTGACACCTTCGCCAATGGCTTCGACAATCGCACCGCCTTCATGACCGAGAATCGACGGGAAAATCCCCTCGGGATCGGCACCGGAAAGTGTGTAGGCATCGGTATGGCAGACGCCGGAGGCCACTACTCTGAGCAGCACTTCTCCCGCCTTGGGCATGGCGACATCGACTTCAACGATCTCCAATGGCTTTTTGGCTTCAAAAGCGACAGCAGCGCGCGACTTGATCATCAAACTTCTCCGACGGGTAAAAACAAGGTATGCAGTGTAGTACAGTGCCAATTGGCAAGTAATACGGCTAAAAGCAAAACATTAATGCTGTACAGGGATAATCCATGCACATCAATCTCTGGGAAGGTCTGGATGAGTTCGTTGCCGTTGCAGAATGCGGGCAGTTCACGGCGGCTGCACAAAGGCTTGGGGTTTCCTCGTCACATATCAGCCGTCAGATCGTGCGCCTTGAAGAACGACTGCAAACCCGTTTGCTTTATCGCAGCACGCGCAAGGTCGCGCTGACCGAGGCTGGTCAAACTTTTTTGCATCACTGCCAAGGTTTGCAGGACGGCCGCGAAGAAGCACTGCGCGCTGTAGGCGATCTGACCAGCGAGCCGAAAGGGTTGCTGCGCATGACCTGCGCTGTGGCTTATGGCGAGCGCTTCATCACGCCCCTGGTGACACGCTTCATGGACCTGTATCCGCACTTGCGGGTCGACATCGAGCTGAGCAATGAAACGCTCGATCTGGTGCATGAAGGGATGGATCTGGCGATTCGCCTTGGTCGGCTACAGGATTCGCGCATGGTTGCAACTCGCCTCGCGCCACGGCAAATGTATCTGTGTGCTTCGCCTTCCTACATTGAACGCTATGGACGACCTCACAGCCTGTCGGAGCTGAATCGCCACAACTGTCTGGTCGGGGGCAGCGATACCTGGCAGCTTCAGCAGAATGGCCGCGAGTTCTCTCAGAGAGTGCAAGGCAACTGGCGCTGCAACAGCGGCCAGGCGGTGCTGGATGCCGCGTTGCATGGGGTCGGCCTGTGTCAGTTGCCGGACTATTACGTGCAGAAACACCTCAACGATGGAACGCTGGTTTCATTGCTGGAAGCCCATCAACCGCCCAATACTGCCGTCTGGGCGCTTTATCCTCAGCAAAGGCACCTGTCGCCCAAGGTGCGCAAGCTGGTGGACTATCTTAAAGAAGGCTTGGCGATGCGCGATGAGTACCGCCAGTAGTCAGCGACCGAACTCAGTGCGGCGTTGACGCAACCATTCAAGATCCTCGGGGCGAGTGACCTTGATGTTATCGGACCGCCCTTCGACCAGTCGCGGCGACTGCCCTGCCCACTCGATCGCCGATGCTTCATCGGTGATGCTCACATTCGACACCAAACTGTCCGCCAAGGCGCGATGCAGGGCCCCAAGACGAAACATCTGCGGCGTGAATGCTTGCCAGATCAGGCTCCGGTCCACGGTTTCAAGCACGCGACCACTGCTGTCGGCACGTTTGAGGGTATCCCGGGCCGGTACGGCCAGCAGGCCGCCAACCGGGTCGTCAGCCAGCTCGCCGAGCAGATTATCCAGATCACTACGCGCCAGATTAGGGCGCGCAGCGTCATGCACAAGCACCCAGTCATTGTCGCTCGCGCCCTGAGCATGCAGGTGCAGAAGCGCATTGAGCACCGAGCCCGAACGCTCGCTGCCGCCATCCACTCGCTGAATGCGGGCATCTTTAGCGCAGGGCAATGCAGCCCAGTAAGGGTCGTCCACAGCCAGACTGATCACCAGGCCCTTGAGCCGAGGGTGATCGAGAAAGCAAAGCAGGCTGTGTTCAAGAATTGTCAGGCCGCCCAGTTGCAAATATTGCTTGGGACGGTCAGCTGCCATGCGAGCACCAATGCCCGCTGCAGGTATCACTGCCCAGAAGGCAGGAAGAAAGTCTTTCATGGCACCAACTTGATTATTGCGCGAGCTGGTAAAGGGTTTCGCCGTCCTTGACCATGCCGAGTTCATGTCGGGCACGTTCTTCGACGGTTTCCAGACCCTTTTTCAACTCCATGACCTCGGCATCAAGCACGCGGTTGCGCTCCAGCAGCACCTCATTCTCAGCGTGCTGGTCGGCAATCTGCTGAGTCAGGCTGGCCACTTGCGCAAGGCTTCCGTTACCGACCCAAAGGCGGTACTGCAAGCCAGCCAGCAACAGGAGCAGGACGAGGAACAACCAGTTAGGACTGCGCATTGAAATATCAGGTACCCAGTAAAAAAGACAGCAGAGCCAACGTGAACAACAAACGACTGAGGGCATTGAGCCTGACATAAGCCAGGCTCAATCACTCCAGATTACCGCGGAGCGTCAGCATCGGAGCTGCGCAGGCAAGTCAGGTGACTCGAGTCTGTGCAGCACTCTGCGTCTTTTTACCATCTATGGCTCAACCGCGAAACTCGGCACGACCACGATACGCGGCCTTGGAGCCCAATTGCTCCTCGATGCGCAGCAGTTGGTTGTACTTGGAAACGCGGTCGGAGCGGCACAGCGAACCGGTTTTGATCTGACCGGCAGACGTGCCCACAGCCAGGTCGGCAATGGTCGAGTCTTCGGTTTCGCCGGAACGGTGAGAGATGATCGCAGTGTAACCGGCAGCCTTGGCCATCTGAATGGCTTCCAGCGTTTCGGTCAGGGAGCCGATCTGGTTGAACTTGATCAGAATCGAGTTGGCGATCTTCTTGTCGATGCCTTCTTTCAGGATCTTGGTGTTGGTTACGAACAGGTCGTCACCGACCAGTTGGACTTTCTCGCCGATCTTGTCGGTGAGAACTTTCCAGCCATCCCAATCGGACTCGTCCAGACCGTCTTCAATGGAAATGATCGGGTGCTTGCGCGTCAGCTCGGCAAGGTATTCGGCAAACTCGGCGGAGCTGTACTCGCCCTCTTCGCTGAGTTTGTACTTGCCGTTCTTGTAGAACTCGCTCGCCGCGCAGTCCAGCGCCAGGGTCACGTCGGTGCCCAGCGTGTAACCCGCATTGGCGACGGCTTCGGCAATAGCGTCGAGCGCTTCCTTGTTGGACGCCAGGTTAGGCGCGAAACCGCCTTCGTCGCCAACAGCGGTGTTCAGGCCACGCGCCTTGAGCACTGCCTTGAGGTGATGGAAAATCTCGGTGCCCCAGCGCAGGCCTTCAGCGAAGGTTTTGGCGCCGACAGGCTGGATCATGAATTCCTGGATGTCGATGTTGTTATCAGCATGCTCGCCACCGTTGATGATGTTCATCATCGGCACCGGCATGGAGTACACGCCCGGTGTGCCATTGAGGTTGGCGATGTGCGCGTACAACGGCAGATCCTGATCCTGAGCCGCCGCCTTGGCAGCTGCCAGGGAGACCGCAAGAATTGCGTTTGCACCCAGGCTTGCCTTGTTCTCGGTGCCGTCCAGCTTGATCATCGCGTGATCCAGAGCCTTCTGGTCAACCGGGTCCTTGCCCAGAAGCAGGTCACGGATAGGGCCGTTGATGTTGGCTACAGCCTTCAGAACGCCCTTGCCCATGTAACGGCTCTTGTCGCCATCACGCAGCTCCAGCGCTTCGCGCGAGCCGGTTGAAGCACCAGACGGCGCGCAGGCGCTGCCAACGATGCCGTTATCGAGGACCACATCTGCTTCTACAGTGGGATTGCCACGGGAGTCGAGAACTTCACGACCTTTGATGTCGACGATTTTTGCCATTGTTGTAAACACTCCAAGATTGACGAAAACGACGCAGCTGGGAAAACAATGCTCGCAGTCAGACGCAAAAAAAGGCAGGTCTGAATGCGACAACCCCGTCACGAATGACGGGGAACGGCACTTTACCGGAGAACCCTGTTCAAGCGGTCTCTACGATCGGAAAACTTTTGACAAGTTCATCCAGTGACTTGAGCTGGGCCAGGAACGGCTCCAGCTTGTCCAGACGCAGGGCACACGGGCCGTCGCATTTGGCGTTGTCAGGGTCCGGATGCGCTTCAAGGAACAGACCGGCCAGATTCTGGCTGATGCCTGCCTTGGCCAGATCCAGGACCTGAGCGCGGCGGCCACCGGCAGAATCGGAGCGACCACCCGGCATTTGCAGGGCGTGTGTCACATCGAACAGGATCGGGTATTCGAACTGCTTCATGACGCCGAAGCCGAGCATGTCCACCACCAGATTGTTGTAACCGAAGCTGGAACCCCGCTCGCAGAGAATCAACTGATCATTACCCGCCTCTTCGCACTTGGTCAGGATGTGTTTCATTTCCTGAGGTGCGAGAAACTGGGCTTTCTTGATGTTGATGACTGCGCCGGTCTTCGCCATCGCAACGACCAGATCTGTCTGACGCGACAGGAAGGCTGGCAACTGGATGATGTCGCACACTTCGGCAACCACGGCCGCCTGATGAGGCTCGTGCACGTCGGTGATCAACGGCACGTTGAAGGTGCGCTTGATCTCTTCGAAAATGCGCATGCCCTCTTCAAGGCCCGGCCCGCGGTAGGAATTCACCGAAGAGCGGTTGGCCTTGTCGAAGCTGGCCTTGAACACATAAGGGATACCGAGCTTTTCGGTCACCCTTACGTACTCTTCACAGACCTGCATGGCCATATCCCGGGATTCGAGTACGTTCATGCCGCCGAACAGCACCATTGGCTTATCGTTAGCGATCTCGATCGAACCTACGCGAATTGTTTTCTGAGCCATGTGTGAAGTCCCTGTCAGGAGTTTTTCTGATGTTGAGCCAGTGCCGCCTTGACGAAACCGCTGAACAGCGGATGACCGTCACGGGGCGTGGAAGTGAATTCCGGGTGGAACTGGCAAGCGACGAACCATGGATGATCCGGTGCTTCGACCACTTCAACCAGCGCACCGTCGCCGGAGCGACCGGAAATCTTCAGGCCAGCCTCAATCAGTTGTGGCAGCAGATTGTTGTTCACTTCATAGCGATGACGATGACGCTCGACAATTACGTCCTTGCGGTAGCAGTCGTGTACCAGCGAACCGGCTTCAAGCTGGCAATCCTGCGCCCCAAGACGCATGGTGCCGCCCAGATCGGAACTTTCGGTACGGGTTTCGACTGCACCAGTGGCATCTTCCCACTCGGTGATGAGACCCACCACGGCGTGCGCGCTGGTACGGTTGAACTCGGTGGAGTTGGCGTCTTTCCAGCCCAGCACGTTACGTGCGAACTCGATGACCGCCACTTGCATGCCCAGGCAGATGCCCAGATACGGAACCTTGTTTTCCCGTGCAAACTGGACGGCAGTGATCTTGCCCTCGACCCCACGCAGGCCAAAGCCGCCTGGAACCAGAATCGCATCCACGCCTTCAAGCAGGCCGGTGCCCTGGTTTTCGATGTCTTCGGAATCGATATAACGCAGGTTCACCTTGGTACGGTTGGTGATGCCGGCGTGGCTCATGGCTTCGATCAACGACTTGTAGGCGTCGAGCAGTTCCATGTATTTGCCGACCATCGCGATGGTGACTTCGTGCTCGGGGTTGAGCTTGGCGTCGACGACCTTGTCCCACTCGGACAGATCGGCACCCTCACATTGCAGGCCGAAGCGCTCGACCACAAAATCGTCCAGGCCTTGCGAATGCAGGATGCCCGGGATCTTGTAGATGGTGTCCGCGTCTTCAAGGGCGATAACCGCACGCTCTTCAACGTTGGTGAACTGAGCGATCTTGCGACGCGACGACACGTCGATCGGGTGGTCGGAGCGGCAGACCAGCACATCAGGCTGCAGACCGATGGAGCGTAATTCCTTCACCGAATGCTGAGTCGGCTTGGTCTTGGTCTCGCCGGCAGTGGCGATGTACGGCACCAGCGTCAGGTGCATCAGCATCGCGCGGCGTGCGCCCACTTCGAAACGCAACTGGCGGATGGCCTCGAGGAACGGCTGCGACTCGATGTCACCCACCGTGCCGCCGATTTCGACCAGCGCCACGTCGGCATCGCCTGCACCCTTGATGATGCGGCGCTTGATTTCGTCGGTGATATGCGGAATGACCTGAATGGTCGCCCCCAGATAATCACCACGGCGCTCTTTGCGCAGGACGTGTTCGTACACACGGCCGGTGGTGAAGTTGTTGTTCTGGGTCATGGTGGTGCGGATGAACCGCTCGTAGTGACCAAGGTCCAGGTCGGTCTCGGCGCCGTCGTGAGTGACGAACACCTCACCGTGCTGGAACGGGCTCATGGTGCCTGGATCCACGTTGATATAGGGATCCAGTTTGAGCATGGTGACCTTGAGTCCCCGCGCCTCCAGGATGGCCGCCAATGAAGCCGAGGCAATGCCTTTCCCCAATGAAGAAACAACACCGCCCGTGACGAAGATGTAGCGCGTCATGAAAAACCCTAGAAGTCTGCGTTAAAGCGGTCAGAGCCGCCGGGGATAGCGAAGGAAGGCCGAAGCCCCCGATTACCGACAAAATTCACGGTGCACTCCCGAAACTGCTGCGTTGAAACCGACCGGCCGAAGCCAGTGTGGTGTGCGCTACATTTTAAGAATTACCCAGCAAACACTGGTTGGTAACCGGCAACTTGCGTTGTTTCAAAAGAACCAACAGAAGTTGTATCAAGAAGGGAGCGTAGTCTACCTGAAAGGGCCTTTCAGCTCAAACTTTGGTCGCTGGTCGGTACAACCCAGTGCAAACGCCAGCTTTCATTGGGCGAACCGTCCAGTCCAGGCAGGTTGGCGACGGCCAGCAAGTCATTATCGCAGTAGAGCAGCGGCAATCTGCCGCGCAGAAAAACCGGTACAGCCTGTTCGTTGAGCAACCGTTTCAGATCACGACTGCCGCGTCCGCCGAGGTACATCACCTCACCTCCCCGCCGGTAGCGGACTTGCAGAGCGCCACACGGCACATCACCTTCAAGGCTTACCCAGCCATTGCCCGGCAAGTGCAACGGTGTGCGGCAGTCGGGCCAGTCTGTTACCGGGTGACGGACATGCTCCCAGTCAGCGGGCACCCACCAGATGCAGCCCTGCGCCCTGTGCAGCTCGCCATCGGCAAGCCGCCACAGCGGACGGGCATCCTGCGCTGCGTCGCGCAATGCCTCCCAGCCAGCCCAGTGATCGGTATCCGGCAAACGCGTCAGCGGCGCAAGCCAGTGGCGCAGTGCATTGCGCTGCCTTGCTGCGGACAGCACGGCAAGCGGGCCAATGCTCAGCACCGGCAAACCAAGCCAGGCAAATGGTGTCGTGGCCTGGGCACCGGCCAGATCCTGCACCGCAAGCTCGTCCAGCAATTGCTGTGCTTCGCCGAGGTGGCACGCCGTGCGCGCCAGACTGGTCGATGCCTGAGGCCATCTTGAGGTCAGCAATGGCAGCACGTCACTGCGCAAAAAGTTGCGCGAGAACCGGGAGTCGTCGTTGCTCGGGTCTTCGACCCAATTCAGACCGTGCTGATGTGCGTAGCCTTCAAGTTCGACACGAGATACTGCCAACAGCGGTCGCACCAAATGCCCACGCCCCAGAATTCGCTGACCGGGCATGGCAGCCAGACCGCGTACACCAGCGCCGCGCAGCAGACGGAACAGCAGGGTCTCGGCCTGATCGTCACGGTGCTGGCCGGTGAGCAACACATCCCCCTCAGCCAGCCTGTCAGTGAACGCGGTGTAACGCGCCTGCCGGGCAGCCTGCTCGATGCTCGCACCAGGATCGACGTTTACCCGAACCAGCTCAAATGCCACACCCAGCGCCTGACAAACCTGCCGACAATGTTCAGGCCACGCATTGGCTGCGGCCTGCAGGCCGTGATGAACATGAATGGCGTGTAAGACAGGCAGGCTTTCGCACTTGGCGAGCTTAGCCAGAAGATGCAACAGCACCGTGGAATCGAGGCCACCGGAAAAGCCGATATGCCAGGTTGGCGCGTTGCGCCAGGGAGCCAAAGCCTGAAGGAGCCTGGCAGGAAGGTCATGACCGCTGTGTGTGGAGGTGGTCATTGGTGTTTCTCATCGAACTTCGCTTATTCACGCACTGAACGGTGCAATGCTCAAGCCAGCCCTTTCGCGAACAAACGAAGTGTCGCGCGGTTCGCTCCCACGCCTTTCGGGCAAAAGCCCGCAAGACGTGGGAACGAACGTGGCGACGCAGCTTACAGACCGTAGCTCATCAAGCGGTCATAACGGCGGGCCAGCAGCTCATCGTTATCGAACTCCTTGAGCATCGCCAGCTGACTGCTCAACTCTTCGCGAATCAAGGCAGCGGCGGCGACCGGATCACGATGTGCGCCACCCAGTGGTTCGGCGATGACCTTGTCGACGATACCCAAGCCTTTCAGGCGGTCAGCGGTGATACCCATGGCTTCGGCAGCATCCGGTGCCTTCTCGGCGGTTTTCCACAGAATCGACGCGCAGCCTTCCGGAGAGATTACCGCGTAGGTCGAATACTGCAGCATGTTCAACTGGTCGCATACGCCAATCGCCAGCGCACCACCGGAACCACCTTCACCGATAACAGTAGCGATGATCGGGGTCTTGAGACGGGCCATCACACGCAGGTTCCAGGCAATTGCCTCGCTCTGGTTGCGCTCTTCCGCATCGATACCAGGATAAGCGCCCGGCGTATCTATAAAGGTCAGGATCGGCATCTTGAAGCGCTCGGCCATTTCCATCAGGCGGCAAGCCTTGCGATAGCCCTCGGGACGCGGCATGCCGAAGTTGCGACGAACCTTCTCGCGCACTTCACGACCTTTCTGGTGACCGATAACCATGACCGGCTGGCCGTCTAGACGGGCAATACCGCCGACGATTGCTGCGTCATCGGAGAAATGACGATCACCGTGCAGCTCATCGAACTCGGTAAAGATGTTTTCGATGTAGTCCAGCGTGTAGGGACGACGCGGATGGCGTGCCATGCGCGCGATCTGCCAGCTGGTCAGGTTGCCGAAGATGCTTTCGGTGAGCGTCTTGCTCTTGTCTTGCAGCCGGGAGATCTCGTCGCCGATGTTCAGCGAGTTGTCGTTACCCACCAAGCGCAGTTCTTCGATTTTGGCCTGCAAGTCAGCGATAGGCTGTTCGAAATCAAGAAAATTCGGGTTCATAGGCATCCGTCTTGGGTCGACGGCCAAGAGGCCGGCCGGTTGATCCGTCTGCGCCTTTCCTGTTCGGAACAGGCGCGGTCAGGTCGAAATTAAAATTCAGGGTTGAGCGCAAGTCGAGCCTGCGACGTTCAACGATACTGGAGAAAGACGTTCTCACGTCCGAACTGGTCACGCAGAGCTTGAATCAAGCTGTCAGCGGGATCAATGCGCCATGCTTCTCCCAATTGCAGCAATGCACGGGCGTCCTGCCCCGTGTAGTCCACCGTGATCGGGCAGGCACCGCGATGGCGCTTGCACAGATCACCCAGCCAGCGCAGCCGGTCGCCCTTGAGTGCTTCGGCGCGTACCGTCACTCGCAGGCTCTCGGCCAGATTGGTGCGCGCATCTTCGATACTCATGACCCGCTTGGCGCGCAACCGCAGCCCCCCGGAGAAGTCATCATTACTGACTTCGCCTTCGACCACCACCATAGCATCGGTCTGCAACAGTGATTGAGCCGAATGAAACGCTTCGGCAAACAGCGACGCTTCAATGCGTGCAGAGCGGTCGTCCAGGGTAATGAACCCCATCTTGTCGCCCTTCTTGTTCTTCATCACGCGCAAGGCAATGATCAGGCCGGCCACCGTCTGAGTGTCTCTTGCGGGCTTGAGATCGATGATCCGTTGCCGGGCGAAACGGCGGATCTCGCCTTCATATTCATCGATCGGGTGACCGGTCAGGTACAGCCCCAAGGTTTCCTTTTCACCGCGCAGACGGTCCTTGAGGCTCAGCTCGCGGGTCTTGCGATGATTGGCGTAGACATCGGCATCCGCTTCAACGAACAGGCCGCCAAACAGGTCTGCGTGACCGCTGTCGTGACTGCGCGCGGTCTGCTCTGCCGCCTGAATGGCTTCTTCCAGCGCGGCAAGCAGCACCGAGCGGTTACGATCAATGTTGGCCTGATAGGCCTTGGGTTCCAGTTCGAAGTACGGCCCGAGACGATCCAGCGCACCGCTGCGAATCAGACCATCCAGCGTTCGCTTGTTGACCCGCTTAAGATCGACGCGGGCGCAGAAATCGAACAGGTCCTTGAACGGCCCGTTCTGACGCGCATCGGTAATCGCCTCGACCGGCCCCTCGCCCACCCCTTTGATGGCACCAAGCCCGTAAAGAATGCGGCCATCATCGCTTACCGTGAATTTGAACTCCGATGTGTTCACGTCCGGCGCGTCGAGGCGCAGCTTCATCGTGCGCACTTCTTCGATCAAGGTCACGACCTTGTCGGTGTTGTGCATATCCGCCGACAACACGGCAGCCATGAACGGTGCCGGGTAGTGAGTCTTCAGCCAGGCGGTCTGATATGACACAAGTCCGTAGGCAGCCGAGTGGGATTTGTTGAAGCCGTAACCGGCGAATTTCTCCACCAGATCGAAAATGTTACCGGCCAGGTCCGGATCGATGTTGTTGGTCTTGCAACCCTCAATGAAACCGCCGCGCTGCTTGGCCATTTCCTCGGGCTTTTTCTTGCCCATTGCGCGACGCAGCATGTCCGCACCGCCAAGGGTGTAACCGGCCATGACCTGCGCGATCTGCATCACCTGTTCCTGATAAAGGATAATGCCGTAGGTCGGTGCCAGTACCGGCTTCAGTCCTTCGTACTGATAATCGACGTGCGGGTAGGACAGCTCGGCGCGACCGTGCTTACGGTTGATGAAGTCGTCAACCATGCCCGATTGCAGCGGGCCGGGGCGGAACAGCGCCACCAGTGCGATCAAGTCTTCCAGACAGTCGGGCTTGAGCTTTTTGATCAGCTCTTTCATGCCGCGCGACTCGAGCTGGAACACCGCCGTGGTCTCGGCGCGCTGCAGCAACTGATAGGTCGGCATGTCGTCGAGCGGGATGAACGCGATGTCCAGCGGTTCTTCGTTGACCTTGGCGCGGTCGCGGTTGATAGTCTTGAGCGCCCAGTCGATGATGGTCAGGGTGCGCAGACCGAGGAAGTCGAACTTCACCAGCCCCGCCGCCTCGACATCGTCCTTGTCAAACTGGGTTACCAGGCCGTCACCGGCCTCGTCGCAATAGATCGGCGAAAAGTCGGTCAGCTTGGTAGGGGCAATCACCACACCACCGGCGTGCTTACCGACGTTACGCACAATGCCTTCGAGCTTGAGCGCCATCTCCCAGATTTCCGCAGCTTCCTCATCCACCTTGAGGAAATCGCGAAGAATCTCTTCCTGCTCGTAGGCTTTTTCGAGGGTCATGCCGACTTCGAACGGGATCATCTTCGACAGACGATCCGCCAGCCCGTAAGACTTGCCCTGCACCCGCGCCACGTCACGCACCACAGCCTTGGCCGCCATGGAACCGAAGGTGATGATCTGGCTCACCGCGTTGCGACCGTATTTCTCGGCCACGTATTCGATCACCCGGTCACGACCATCCATGCAGAAGTCGACGTCGAAGTCGGGCATGGAGACCCGTTCCGGGTTCAGGAAGCGTTCGAACAGCAGGTCGTATTCCAGCGGGTCGAGGTCGGTGATCTTCTGCACATAGGCAACCAGCGAGCCGGCACCCGAACCACGACCCGGACCCACCGGTACGCCATTGCTCTTGGCCCACTGGATGAAGTCCATCACGATCAGGAAGTAGCCAGGGAAGCCCATCTGGATGATGATATCCAGCTCGAAATTCAGCCGGTCGACATACACCTGACGTTTGGCTTCGTAATCTTCAGTGGTGTCCTTGGGCAACAGGACGGCAAGACGCTCTTCGAGACCATCGAACGAGACCTTGCGGAAATACTCATCGATGGTCATGCCATCAGGAATCGGGAAGTTGGGCAGGAAGTGCGTGCCCAGCTTGACGTCGATGTTGCAGCGCTTGGCGATCTCGACGGTGTTTTCCAGCGCCTCGGGCAGGTCGCTGAACAGCTCGGCCATTTCTTCCGGGCTTTTCAGGTATTGCTGATCGCTGTAGTTATGCGAACGACGCGGATCGTCCAGCGCACGGCCTTCGCCAATACACACGCGGGTCTCGTGGGCTTCGAAATCAGTCTGCTTGATGAAACGCACATCATTGGTCGCAACCAGCGGCGCGCCATGGCGTTCGGCCAAGGCAACAGCGGCATGCAAATGCTCTTCGTCATTGTTGCGATTGGTGCGCTGTACTTCGATATAGAAACGCTCGGGAAATACCGCCATCCATTCGCGCAGCAGTTCGTCCGCCTCGCCGGGGTTGCCGCCGAGCAACGCCATGCCGATCTCGCCTTCCTTTGCAGCGGAAAGCGCAATTACGCCTTCACTGGCCTGCGCGACCCACTGGCGCTGGATGACGATCTGGCCGTTGCGCTGGCCTTCGATAAAACCACGGGAAATCAGTTCGGTCAGGTTCCGGTAGCCCTGGGCATTCATGGCCAACAGGCTGATGCGACTGAGCGCAGCGTCTTCATCCCTGCCCGCCAGCCACAAGTCGACACCACAGATCGGCTTGATACCCGAGCCTTGCGCGGCCTTGTAGAACTTGACCAGCGAACACATGTTGTTCTGGTCGGTCACCGCCACGGCAGGCATGTTCATGCCGGTCAGCGCCTTGATCAACGGTTTGACCCGGACCAGACCGTCAACCAGCGAGTATTCGGTGTGCAGGCGTAGATGAACGAAAGAAGCCGGCATGGTGATCCTATAAAACGCGAAAATACAAAAAAACGAAGGGCAGGATTGTAACGGGCCCGGGATGAAACGTCAGTCCTGCAATAAACCGACTGGTAGCGGGATCGACCCGCCGATCATTATGGATGCTCGCGCCTCATGGGCTGCACGCACAGGTGCAAAGGAGCGTCGGTGAATGGGCGTAGGTCCGAGCCGGGCCAATGCCTCCAGGTGCACCGGCGTAGGATAACCCTTGTGCCCACCGATGCCATAACCCGGATAGATGAGTTCGAACGCTGCCATTTCCCGATCCCGGCTGACCTTGGCGAGAATCGACGCGGCCGCGATGGCAGGCACCCTGGAGTCGCCCTTTACAACCGGCGCAGAAGGCACTGACAACTGCGGGCAACGGTTACCGTCGATGAGCGCCAGCTTCGGCGTGATACTCAGCCCCTCGACGGCACGTTTCATGGCCAGCATCGTGGCGTGCAAAATATTCAATTGGTCGATTTCTTCAACTTCCGCCCGGGCAATGAACCAGCACAGGGCCTTCTCCTGAATTTCGACGTAGAGTTTTTCGCGCCGGGCTTCAGTCAGCTTCTTTGAGTCGTTGAGCCCGAGAATAGGTCGGGCAGGGTCGAGAATGACTGCCGCCGTTACAACCGCGCCGCACAGCGGGCCACGGCCTACTTCATCAACACCTGCTACCAGATCCTCGACGAGCGTGAAATCCAGACCTGTTTGCATGATGGGCGACCTCACTGTGAAGACGACTGGCCGAGCAGGCTCAACACCGCGTCGGCGGCCTGATTGGACGCATCTCGGCGCAGAATACGGTGAATGGCATCAAAGCCTGCGGTTTGCGCCTGACCGTCGTCGATCAGCGGCAGCAGCGTCCGCGCCAACGCTTCGGGGGTGGCGTCATCCTGCAGCAGTTCTGGCACCAGCAGGCGCTGGGCAAGCAGGTTAGGCAGCGATACGTAAGGGCTTTTGACCATCCGCTTGAGTATCCAGAAGGTCAGCGGTGCCAGACGGTAGGCCACCACCATAGGTCGCTTGTAAAGCAGGGCTTCCAGAGTCGCGGTGCCGGAGGCGATCAGTACCGCATCGCATGCTGCCAGCGCCACATGCGACTGCCCGTCGAGCAGCGTGACTGGCAGATTGCGGCCTTGTAACAGCTGCTCTACCTGAGCCCGTCGCTGAGGACTGGCGCAGGGCAGTACGAAGCGCAAGCCAGGGCGCTGGGCGAGAAGAAGCTCGGCAGCATCGAAAAACAAACCGCCCAGACGCCCTACTTCGCCGCCCCGGCTGCCCGGCATCAACGCAACAACGGGCGCTTCCTGAGCAAGGCCAAGCCCTGCGCGGGCTGCGGCGCGATATGACTCCAGAGGGATGGTGTCTGCCAGCGGGTGACCGACGAAGCGTACCGGTACACCCTTCTCTTCATAGAAACGGGCTTCAAATGGCAACAATGTCAGCATCAGATCACAGCCTTCACGAATCTTCAGCACACGCTTCTGACGCCAGGCCCAGACTGACGGGCTGACATAGTGCACGGTCTTGATGCCCGCGCGGCGTAGCTGAAGTTCGATATTGAGTGTGAAGTCGGGGGCATCGATGCCGATGAAGACGTCCGGCTTTTCATTGATGAGGGTCTGTACCAGCAGCTTGCGCCGGGCCAGCAGCTCACGCAGCCTGCCAAGCACCTCAACCAGCCCCATCACCGACAGGCGCTCCATCGGGAAGTAGGACTGCATGCCCTCAGCCTCCATCAACGGGCCACCCACGCCGATGAAACGGATATCGGGATGGCGCACCTTGAGGGCGCGCATCAGGCCGGACCCGAGGATATCGCCGGATGCTTCACCAGCGACCAGAGCGATACATAATGGCTTGGTCATGATTAGCGAATGATACCGCGGGTCGACGTCTGGATAGACTGAAGGAATACGGCCACTTCAGGAAACTGCGCCGCCGGCTCGGCAAGGTCGGCCGCCGCCTGAGCGATGGTCAGCCCCTGACGATAGACTGTCTTGTAGGCTCTGCGCAGCGCATGAATGGCTTCTTCGGAAAAACCGCGACGGCGCATGCCCTCGAAATTCATGCTGCGCGCTTCGGCCGGGTTGCCAAACACCGTCACGAACGCCGGAACGTCCTTGCCGATGGCCGTACCCATGCCGGAAAAGCTGTGCGCACCGATGTGGCAGAACTGATGCACAAGGGTAAAACCGGACAGGATAGCCCAGTCATCGACATGAACGTGGCCTGCCAGTGCGGTGTTATTGACCAGAATCACGTGATTGCCGATCACACTGTCATGGCCGATGTGCGCATAAGCCATGATCAGGTTGTGATCGCCGAGCGTGGTTTCAGCACGGTCCTGAACAGTCCCGCGGTGGATGGTAACGCCTTCACGGATCACGTTGTGATCGCCGATGACAAGACGGGTTTCCTCGCCTTTGTATTTCAGATCAGGCGTGTCTTCGCCCACCGATGAGAACTGGTAGATGCGATTGTGCTTGCCGATCCTGGTGGGTCCCTTAAGGACAACATGAGGACCGACGACTGTACCCTCGCCAATTTCCACACCGGCTCCGATGATCGACCAGGGGCCAACCTCAACGTTGTCGGCCAGAATGACCGTCGGATCGATGATTGCGCGAGGGTCAATCAAACTCATAGTTTACGTTCCGCACAGATGATTTCGGCAGAGCATACCGCCTTGCCATCAACTGTAGCCTTGCATTCGAACTTCCAGATCTGACGCTTGCTGCTCAGGAACTTCGCTTCAAGAACCAGCTGGTCGCCCGGCAGAACCGGTTGACGGAAACGCAGTTTGTCAGAACCCACGAAATAATAGAGCGTACCGTCTGAAGGCTTGGAGTCGAGCATCTTGAACGCAAGAATACCGGCAGCCTGCGCCATAGCTTCGATGATCAGCACACCCGGCATGATGGGATGCTCGGGGAAGTGGCCGTTGAAAAAAGGCTCGTTGACGCTGACATTCTTGTAGGCGCGAATGTTCTTGTTCTCGATATCCAGCTCGGTCACGCGGTCCACCAGCAGGAACGGGTAACGATGAGGCAGGTATTCGCGAATTTCTTTGATGTCCATCATTTCGAGGGGAAGCCTGTAGTAAAGATTAGGGGTGCGTCGCGACTGCGCAGCACCCCTCTACATCAAGGAGGCAGTTTATCGACTGTGCACGCTTGATATTAAAAAGGTATCAGCCATCAGATGAGCGATTATCGGCGCAGGTCACCGTCTCTACAGCCTTTTCAAGCTTTTGCAGACGTCGCGCCATATCATCGATCTTGCGCAGACGAGCTGCACTCTTGCGCCACTCGGCAGCGGGCTGCATTGCCGTACCCGAGGAGTAGGAACCCGGCTCGGTAATGGAATGCGTGACCATGGTCATACCCGTGATGTAAACACCATCGCAAATATCGATATGCCCCACCAGACCAACACCGCCAGCCAGCATGCAATGCTTGCCGATCTTGGTACTTCCAGAGATACCGACACACGCAGCCATCGCCGTGTGGTCGCCTACCTGTACGTTGTGGGCAATCTGAATCTGGTTATCCAGTTTCACGCCGTTGCCAATTCGCGTATCAGCCAGCGCACCACGATCGATTGCCGTATTGACGCCAACCTCGACGTCATCACCCAGGGTGACGCCACCGATTTGTGCAATTTTCTGCCAGACACCCTTCTCATTGGCAAAGCCGAAACCTTCACCGCCCAGCACCGCGCCCGACTGAATGACCACATGCTTGCCGATGCGCACATCGTGATAAAGCGTTACACGCGGTGCCAGCCAGCCACCTTCACCAATTTCGCAACGAGCACCGATGAAGCTGTGCGCACCAATGGTTACACCGGCTGCAATACGGGCACCGCTCTCGATAACTACGAAAGCGCCAATACTGGCGGCAGGATCAACCTGAGCGTCGTCGGCAATCACTGCCGTCGGATGAACGCCCGCCACGCCTTTGGGCTTGGGGTCGAAAAAGTGCGAAATGCGCGCATAGGCCAGGTAAGGATCCGGGACCAATAGCGCATCTCCGGTGTAGCTGTCGGCATCTGCGGGCTTGAGCAGCACGGCAGCAGCTTGGGCATCAACCAGAAATTTACGGTATTGAGATTTTGCCAGGAAACTGATTTGACCAGGGCCGGCCTCTTGTAAAGCGGCCAGCCCGGTAATGTCCTTGTCCTTGTCGCCACGTAGCGTAGCGCCAAGGAACTCGGCCAATTGGCCGAGCTTGATGGTTATGCTCATGGTTACTTCAGCTGGTTCATGCGCTCGATGACCTGGCGAGTAACGTCGTATTGAGGCTTGACGTCAATCACTGCACCGCGCTCGAAGACCAGGTCGAAACCACCTTTCTTGATGACTTCTTCAACAGCCTGATCCAGTTTTGGCTTCAACTGCTTGAGCATTTCACGGTCAGCAACGGCCTTGGCTTCGTTCAGTTCCTTGGACTGGAACTGGAAGTCACGAGCCTTTTGCTTGAATTCAAGCTCCAGACGCTCGCGCTCAGGCTGAGCCATTTTGTCGCCACCGCTGACCAGACGGTCCTGGATACCCTTGGCGCTGCTTTCCAGGCTTTTCAGCTTCGTCAGTTGCGGACCGAATTTTTTCTCGGCATCAACAGCGTATTTCTTGGCAGCGTCAGATTCCAGCAAGGCCATCTGATAGTTCAGCACAGCAATTTTCATGTCGGCAAATGCAGGGCTTGCGACCAGAACGGTTGCCAGCAGTACCAATTGAGTCAACTTACGCACAATACAACTCCTACAAAATTCGTTGCGTTATCAAAGATCAGACGCTTAGAAAGTCTGACCCAGGGAGAATTGGAAGACCTGAGTTTCTGCTTCGTCGTCCGGCTTCTTGATCGGCATCGCCAAGGCGAAGCTCAGAGGGCCGAGCGCAGTGATCCAGGTGACACCGATACCCACAGAGCTGGCCATGCCGGAAAGGTCGATGTTGTTGCATTCGACGTTTTTGCCACTGGCTGTCTTCCTGCTGGAATCGCAGTTTGTATCAAATACGTTGCCGACATCCCAGAACACGGAGGTGCGCAGGGAACGCTGGTCCTTGACGAATGGCAGCGGGAACATGACTTCTACGCCACCCTGCACCAGAGCATTACCACCGAACGGCAGTGGATCCTGGTCCGGATCGGCCAACGTACCGGGTTTGGAACCATTACTAGGCGTGCTGCGCGGACCGAGCGTGCTGTCCTTGAAGCCACGAACCGAGTTGAAACCACCGGCATAGTAGTTCTCGTAGAACGGCAGACCCGAGGTCGAACCGTAGCCGTCGCCATAACCCAGCTCTGTGTGCAGACGCAGAGTGTAGTTATCGGTGATCGGGTGGAAGTACTGCGCACGGTAATCCAGCTTGAAGAACGACAGGTCGCTGCCCGGCAAGGTGGATTCGAACACGAGGCTTTGCGAATGACCACGGGTCGCCAACACGCCCTTGTTCAAAGTCGATTCAGACCAGCCAACCGAGCCCTTGAAGTTCAGGTACTTGTCGCCTTCTTTTTCAACAAAGTCGAAGATCTCGTCAACGGTGTACTTGCCGGTCTTGATCTCATCCTGCTGCACGGTCAGGCCGTAGGTCAGGCGCGAGGTTTCGCTGATCGGGTAGCCAAGGTTGATACCGGCACCCAGGCTGTCTACCGCGTAGCTTGCAACATCAACGTCGAGGTCATCGTAGTTGGTGGTGCGGTAGAACGCGCTGTAACCCAGGCTGACACCGTCCGGCGTGTAGTACGGATCGACGTAGCTGAAGTTGTAACGGCTCTGGTATTCGCTGCGGGTCAGGCCAATGCTGACCTTGTTACCGGTACCGAGGAAGTTGTTCTGGCTGATCGAACCACCCAGGATCAGACCGGCGCTTTGCGCGAAGCCGACGCTGGCGGTGATCGAGCCGGACGCCTGCTCTTCAACCGCGTAGTTCACGTCAACCTGATCGTCGGTGCCCGGAACAGGCGGCGTCTCGACGTTGACTTCCTTGAAGAAGCCCAGACGGTCCAGACGGGTTTTCGACTGGTCGATCAGGTAGGTCGAAGCCCAGCCGCCTTCCATCTGACGCATTTCGCGACGCAGCACTTCGTCTTCCGACTTGGTGTTACCGCGGTAGTTGATGCGGTTGACGTAGGCACGCTTGCCAGGATCGACCACGAAGGTGATGTCAACCGTGTGGTCTTCGTTGTTCGGGGTCGGCACGCCGTTGACGTTGGCGAAGGTGTAGCCTTCGTTACCCAGACGACGGGTGATCAGTTCGGACGTGGTAGTCATGACCTTACGCGAGAACACCTGGCCCGGCTGTACCAGCAGCAGAGACTTGACCTGGTCTTCAGGAACCTTCAGGTCACCGCTGAGCTTGACCGACTTGACGCTGTATTTTTCGCCTTCGTTGATGTTGACCGTGATGTACACGTTCTTCTTGTCCGGCGTGATCGAGACCTGGGTCGAGGCGATATCCATGTTGATATAGCCGCGATCGAGGTAGTACGAACGCAGACGCTCAAGGTCACCCAACAGCTTTTCACGGGCGTACTTGTCATCATTCTTGAAGAACGACAGCCAGTTGCTGGTCTTGAGCTCGAACAGGTCGGTCAGGTCCTCGTCGGAGAAGACCGTGTTGCCCACCACGTTGATATGCTGAATGGAGGCAACGGTGCCTTCATTGATGTTGATTTTCAGGCCCACGCGGTTGCGCGGCTGTGGAACGACCTCGGCGTCAACCTCGGCAGAGTAACGGCCTTGGGCAACGTATTGGCGTTGCAGCTCGTTACGCACACCCTCAAGGGTCGCACGCTGGAAAATTTCACCCTCGGCCAGACCGGACTGTTTCAGCCCCTTCATCAGGTCTTCGGTGGAGATGGCCTTGTTGCCTTCGATTTCGATACTTGCAACCGAAGGACGCTCGACGACGTTGATGACGAGTACGTTGCCATCGCGACCCAGCTGGATATCTTGAAAGAAACCGGTTTTGAACAGCGAACGGGTAGCATCGACCAAACGACCATCGTCCGCCTGCTCGCCTACGTTCAGCGGCAACGCACCAAAGACACTGCCGGCGGATACCCGCTGGAGGCCGTTGACACGAATATCGGAGATGGTGAAGGACTCGGCGTGAACTTCAGCGATCATCAGTGCGGAAAGAACCGCAGTTAGCAGCAGACGTTTCATGAAGTCCTTTCTTATTCCAACTGGCAATAAACAAACTGCCGCAAAATGCGGCAGATTCGCAACTCGGCAAAGCGTTACAGTCGGCCCAGATCGTTGACCAGCGCGAGCAACATTACGCCCACCACCAGACTGATACCGATCTGCGCCCCCCAACCTTGAACCTTTTCCGAAAGGGGACGACCACGCGCCCACTCGATCAGATAAAACAGCAAATGCCCCCCGTCCAGGACGGGAATGGGCAGCAAATTCAGAACACCCAGGCTAATACTCAGATAAGCGAGGAAGTTCAGAAAATCTCCGATGCCCGACTGGGCCGAAGCGCCCGCCACTTTAGCAATGGTTATCGGTCCACTCAAGTTTTTTACCGAGAGCTCGCCGAACAACATTTTCTTCAGTGAGTCCAGGGTCAGCACGCTCATGTTCCACGTGCGCTTTATCCCCTCGCCCATCGCGGCGAAAGGACCGTAGCTGACCTCGCGCAGCATTTCCGGTGGCCAATCGACAGCTTTAACGCCAGCCCCCAGATAACCTGCGGCCGCCTTGCCTTCGCCTTTCGCGGCGAGGGTTACAGGGACGTCCATTTGTACACCGTCACGCTCGATGCGCAGCGATACTTTTGCTTCAGGGCGCTCGCGTACCCGGTCAACAACCTGCTGCCACTCATTGAGCGGCTGACCGTCCATCGAAATCAGGCGATCTCCGGTTTTAAGCCCGGCACTCTGCGCCGGACCTTTCGGGTCGATCTCTGCCAGCACTGGCAACAAGGCCGGACGCCACGGACGAATACCCAGCGACTTGATCGGATCAGGCTCTTCAGCACCCCTGAGCCAGTCATTGAGCACCAGCTCACGAGACGTGTCGACCGTCGAGCCCTGATCCCTGAGCTTCAAAGCGATGGTGCCGCTTTCACCCAGACGGCGGACCAGTTGCAGATTGACCCCCGCCCAGCCCGACGTCGGCTCGCCATCGACTGCGACGATTTCCTGCCCGGCAGTCAGACCCGCCTGCTGAGCGATGCTTCCGGACTCCACGGCACCGATAACCGGACGAACCTGCTCGCTGCCCATCATCGCCAGCACCCAGAAAAACGCGATGGCCAACAGGAAATTGGCTGTCGGGCCTGCGATCACGATTGCGATACGCTGCCCGACGGTCTTGCGGTTGAACGACTGATCGGCAAGCTCGGGCGGGACATTGCCTTCGCGCTCGTCGAGCATTTTGACATAGCCACCCAGCGGAATTGCAGCGACCACGTACTCGGTACCCTGACGATCACTCCAACGCAGAAGAGGCGTGCCGAAGCCCACCGAAAAACGCAGCACCTTGACGCCACAACGCCTGGCCACCCAGAAGTGGCCGAATTCGTGGAAGGTCACCAGCACGCCCAACGCAATCAGGGTGCCGAGAATCATGTATAAAGCGCTCATCAGCCTTCTCCGGGTACCGACTGGTCGGCCAGCGTGTTAATCATCGCAGACTTCAAAGCCTGCCGTTGACGCACCACATCGACCCTTTCATTCAAATCCTGACGGGTCATCAGATCGCTATCGCGCGTTTCTTTCAAGCCATTGGCCCGCGAGCAAACGCGCTTTTGCATCCGCGGCAAACACCGCGTCGAGCCCTTCGACCGCAGTAACAGGCTCATGATTCAGAACCTCCTCGATAATACCGGCGATTTCCAGGTAACGGATACGCCCATCGAGGAATGCAGCGACAGCCACTTCATTGGCTGCGTTAAGCATGGCAGGCGCACTGCCTCCAGCCTCTGCTGCATGACGCGCTAGCCGCAGGCAGGGGAAACGCTCCTCGTCCGGCTTTTGAAAATCAAGCTGGCCGATACGGAACAGATCCAGAGGCGCAACGCCAGAGTCTACACGTGCAGGCCAGGCCAATGCATTGGCGATGGGCGTGCGCATGTCGGGATTGCCCAATTGAGCGAGTACAGAGCCATCAACATAATCGACCAGCGAGTGGATCACGCTCTGTGGATGGATGACCACCTCGACCTGATCCGGACGTGCATCGAACAACCAGCAGGCTTCGATCAGCTCGAGCCCCTTGTTCATCATGGTCGCCGAATCAACGGAAATCTTGCGCCCCATCGACCAGACAGGATGCGCGCAGGCCTGTTCGGGCGTTACATTCTGCAACTGTTCGAGCGGGGTTTCGCGGAAAGGCCCGCCCGAGGCCGTCAACATGATCCGCCTGACACCCACAGCACCAAGCCCGCGAGCAAAATCGCCCGGCAGGCACTGGAAAATCGCATTGTGCTCACTGTCGATGGGGAGCAGCACTGCGCCGCTCTGCCGAACAGCCTGCATAAACAGGTCGCCGGACATGACCAGCGCTTCCTTGTTGGCCAGCAAGACCTTCTTGCCCGCCTCGACCGCAGCCAGTGTTGGGCGCAGACCGGCAGCGCCGACAATGGCGGCCATGACAGCGTCCACGCGCGGGTGCGCAGCCACTTCACACAGACCGCCCTCGCCCACCAGAACCCGGGTGTCGAGTACGGCCGCAGCAAGGTCGTCCTGCAATTTACGGGCGACGAACTGATCGGGAACCACTGCGTATTGCGGGGTATGCCGGACGCACAGGGCCAGCAACTCATCGAGACGACTGAAGCCCGTAAGCGCGAACACCTGATAACGCGAAGGATGACGTGCGACGACATCTAGAGTGCTCAGACCAATAGAGCCTGTGGCACCCAGAATGGTGATGTGTTGCGGCCCACTCACATGACACCCCAGTCGGCGGCCCATAGCAGAACGGCAAATACCGGAATGGCCGCAGTAAGGCTGTCGATACGGTCAAGCACACCGCCGTGCCCAGGCAGCAGGTTGCTGCTGTCCTTGACCCCTGACTGGCGCTTGAACATGCTTTCAGTCAAGTCGCCAATTACGGAGATGAACACAATCACAGCAGCGCCAAGAAGCCCGGCGATGAACTGAGCAACCGTCCAGTCACGAGAAACGCCCACAGCAGCCGTGATGCCCAGACTGACCGCAAGACCGCCGTATACGCCTTCCCAGCTCTTGCCCGGACTTACCTTGGGGGCCAGTTTGCGCTTGCCGAACGCCTTGCCGGAGAAATAGGCGCCAATGTCGGCAGACCAGACCAGCACCATCACTGACAGAATCAGCCAGTTACCCAGCGGCCACTGCTTGATCAGCACCAACCCCTGCCAGGCAGGCAGCAAAATCAAAAGACCGATCACCAGCTTGCAGGCCGCGCTTGCCCAGTGGCTACTGGAGTCCGGATAGGTAAGAACCAGAAAGGTCGCCACGCCCCACCAGATGACTGCAGCGACGAGCACCCAGGGCTCCAACCCTGGCAGCAGGTACATGAGGAATAGCAGAATTGCGACCACAGCCGCATAACCGATGCGCATCGACTGCGCAGCAAAACCTGCGAGCCGCGCCCATTCCCAGGCACCCAGCACGACAACAACCCCGATGAACAGGGCGAAATACATGCCGGTCAGCAGGAAAAAACCACACAAGGCGATCGGCAACAGAATGAGTGCCGTGATGATCCGTTGTTTCAGCATTAAGCCCGGGCTCCAGCTTCTACCTGTTCGCTGGTTTTACCGAAGCGACGTTGGCGAGAAGCGAAATCTGCCAGCGCGGCGCGCATGGCATCGTGTTTGAAGTCCGGCCAGAACAGGTCGGAGAAGTACAGCTCGGCGTAGGCCAGCTGCCAAAGCAGGAAGTTACTGATGCGGTGCTCGCCACCGGTGCGGATGCACAGGTCCGGCAACGGCAGATCGCCTGTTGCCAGACAGGTCTGCAGCAGCTCGGGGGTTATATCCTCCGGTTGCAGATGCCCGGCCTGAACCTCGCGAGCCAACCGCTGGGCAGCCTGTGCGATGTCCCATTGCCCACCGTAGTTGGCAGCGATCTGCAGCACGAAACGGCTATTGCCGGACGTACGCACTTCCGCCTCGCGCATTGCAGCCTGCAGCTCGGGATGAAAGCGCGAGCGGTCGCCAATGATCCGCAGGCTGATGTCGTTCTCGTTCAGGCGCTTGGTTTCACGGCGTAGCGCCGTGAAGAAAAGCTCCATCAGCGCACCAACCTCTTCAGCCGGGCGCTGCCAGTTTTCACTGGAGAACGCGAACAGTGTCAGCACCTCGACCTTGGCTTCGGCACACACCTCGATAACGGCCCGCACAGCGTCGACGCCCGCCTTATGGCCAGCAACGCCTGGCAGCAGGCGCTTCTTGGCCCAGCGATTATTACCGTCCATGATAATCGCGACATGGCGCGGTACCGAAGACGGCACGGCCGGTTTTATCTTTTCCATGAAAGCGTCCGAAACCTTAAACAGCCATCAGATCAGCTTCTTTCTGCTTGACCGCAACTTCGATTTCAGCAACGAATTTGTCAGTCAGCTTTTGCACGTCGTCCGCCGCGCGACGCTCTTCGTCTTCGCTGATTTCCTTCTCCTTGACCAGATCTTTCAACTGGCTCAGAGCGTCACGGCGAATGTTGCGTACAGCAACACGAGCGTCTTCAGCGGCGTCGCGTGCCTGCTTGGTGAAGCCCTTGCGGGTTTCCTCGGTCAGCGCCGGCATGGAGATCAGCAGCAGCTCACCCAGGTTAGTCGGATTGAAGCCCAGACCGGAGCTCTGGATAGCCTTGTCGACAGCAGCAAGCATATTACGCTCGAACGCCACGACCTGAAGAGTGCGCGAGTCCTTGACGGTCACGTTGGCAACCTGACTCAGCGGCGTGTCGGCACCGTAATAAGGGACCATGACACCACCCAGAATGCTCGGGTGCGCCTTGCCGGTGCGGATTCGGGTGAACGCGTGCGTCAGCGACTCCAGACTCTTCTGCATGCGGGTCTGAGCGTCTTTCTTGATTTCGTTGATCATTGTTGGGCTTCCTCGATCAGGGTCCCTTCAGCGCCACCATGGACGATATTCAGAAGGGCACCCGGCTTGTTCATGTTGAAGACGCGCAATGGCATCTTGTGATCGCGACACAGGCAGATTGCGGTCAGATCCATCACGCCCAACTTGCGATCCAGCACTTCATCGTAAGTCAGATGATCGAACTTCTCGGCATTCGGGTCCTTGAACGGATCTGCGGTATACACGCCATCCACCTTGGTGGCCTTGAGCACTACATCGGCGTCGATCTCGATCGCGCGCAGGCAGGCAGCCGAATCGGTCGTAAAGAACGGATTACCCGTACCCGCAGCAAAAATCACCACTTCCTTGGCGCTGAGATGGCGCATGGCCTTGCGGCGATCATAATGATCGGTCACACCCAGCATGGAAATGGCCGACATCACGATGGCCGTGATATTAGCGCGCTCCAGCGCATCGCGCATTGCCAGGGCGTTCATCACAGTGGCCAGCATGCCCATGTGGTCGCCTGTTACCCGATCCATACCCGCAGCACTCAAGGCTGCGCCACGGAAAAGGTTACCGCCGCCGATCACCAGACCGACCTGAACACCGATACCGACCAGCTGGCCGACTTCCAGCGCCATACGGTCCAGCACCTTGGGGTCAATGCCGAACTCTTCCGAGCCCATGAGGGCCTCACCGCTGAGCTTGAGTAGAATGCGTTTATAGCGAGCCTGATAACCACTGCCCTGCTGAGCCATTGCGAATCTCTCCTGCGGCGTTTTCTGAAAAAAATCTGTGCTGGCTATTTCAAGCCTGCGCTTACTTTAGCTTGACGCTCTGCGAGCGTCGGGAGAATGCAGCCTTGTGAGCACAATCTCCAAGGAAAATTTCCTTTTCTCTTTCGACAAAGAGGCCGCACGCATGAGCGGGCAGCCTCTTTGGGGCGACAGTTGAAAAACCGTCTTACTGCTTGGCAGCAGCCAGCTGTGCAGCCACTTCGTCAGCGAAGTTATCAACTGGCTTCTCGATGCCGTCGCCTACTTTGAAGTAGGTGAAGGAAACGATTTCAGCACCGGCTTTCTTGGCCAGATCACCGACCTTGACTTCCGGGTTCTTGACGAACGCCTGCTCGACAAGGCTGGCTTCAGCCAGGAACTTGGTGATACGGCCGCCAACCATTTTCTCAACGATTTCGGCTGGCTTGCCTTTGATCTTGTCTTCGTTCAGTTGCAGGAAGACGTTTTTCTCGCGCTCGATCGCTTCGGCAGAAACTTCCGAAGGGAACAGGAACTCGGGGTTGCTTGCCGCTACGTGCATGGCGATATCTTTAGCCAGCTCGACGTTGCCACCTTTGAGGGTAACTACCACACCGATCTTGTTGCCGTGCAGGTAAGTACCTACAACGTCGCCCTCGATACGCTTCAGGCGGCGGATGTTGACGTTTTCGCCAACCTTGCCGACCAGCACCAGACGTGCAGCTTCCTGAGCTTCGATCAGCGGAGCGACATCAGTCAGCTTGTCAGCAAAGGCTTTTTCGACGCTTGCAGCAACGAAAGCCTTGAAGTCGTCCTGCAGAGCCAGGAAGTCGGTCTGCGAGTTGACTTCGATGATGACAGCAGCCTTGCCGTCATCCTTGATGGCGATCGCGCCTTCAGCAGCAACGTTGCCTGCTTTCTTGGCGGCTTTGATCGCGCCGGAAGCACGCATATCGTCGATTGCTTTTTCGATGTCGCCGCCAGCCTTGGTCAAGGCCTTTTTGCAGTCCATCATGCCTTCGCCGGTACGCTCGCGCAGTTCTTTGACCAACGCTGCAGTAATCTCTGCCATTTCAAAATCCTCTTGGATAGGTCTTCAACCATTCCACCCGGCTCGCCGGGCGTGCAATTCTTGAAAAATCAGGGTGGCAGCAACACATGACAGCAAGGTCATGGCTACAGACCGACAAATCATTTCCTAGGTGGCAAAAAGGGGGCTAAGCCCCCTTTTCGCGTACTGAGTAAACGCCAGGCGTTTGTACTCAGCCTTCTACAGCAGCTGCAGCTGGAGCTTCTTCGACGAATACGTCGGTGCCGCCAGCAACATTGTTACGACCACGGATAACAGCGTCAGCCATCGAACCCATGTACAGCTGGATGGCGCGAATGGCGTCATCGTTGCCCGGGATGATGTAGTCAACGCCTTCCGGGCTGCTGTTGGTATCGACAACGCCGATAACCGGGATACCCAGCTTGTTGGCTTCGGTGATCGCGATGCGCTCGTGATCAACGTCGATAACGAACAGTGCGTCTGGCAGACCGCCCATGTCCTTGATACCACCCAGGCTGCGATCCAGTTTTTCCAGATCACGGGTGCGCATCAGGGCTTCTTTCTTGGTCAGCTTGGCGAAAGTACCGTCTTCGGACTGTACTTCCAGCTCGCGCAGACGTTTGATCGACTGACGGATGGTCTTGAAGTTGGTCAGCATGCCACCCAACCAGCGATGGTCGACGTACGGCGAACCGCAACGTGCTGCTTCTTCAGCAACGATTTTGCCAGCGGAACGCTTGGTGCCGACGAACAGAATCTTGTTTTTGCCCGAAGCCAGGCGCTCAACGAAAGTCAGAGCTTCGTTGAACATAGGCAGGGTTTTTTCAAGGTTGATGATGTGAATCTTGTTACGCGCGCCGAAAATGTACTTACCCATTTTCGGGTTCCAGTAACGGGTTTGGTGACCGAAGTGCACACCGGCCTTCAGCATATCGCGCATATTGACTTGGGACATGATAGTTCCTTGATAAGTCGGGTTAGGCCTCCACGTATCCCAATGACCAACCAATGGCATCTGCCAAGGGCACCCAGGTCATCGTGTCGACACGTGTGTGGGTTTGTGCTTCAAGGACGGACCTTGGAAAGCGGCGCATTTTATATCACAAAAGGGAAGAGAACGGAACTCCCATCAAGTTCTTGTTTTGCGGTGCTTTTAAAGCCGCATCCGCTGCCTATAGAAGGAAGCGATGATTACCCGGCACCGGCGGTCTGATAGAATTGCGCCTTTGCGCACCAACCGCGTGCCAGCCACGCCGAGAGATTCTGTATGACCATCACCCTCAAAACCCCGGAAGACATCGAAAAGATGCGCATCGCCGGTCGCCTGGCCGCCGATGTTCTGGAAATGATAGCGCCTCACGTAAAGCCCGGTGTAACCACCGAAGAGCTGGACCGCCTCTGCCACGATTACATCGTCAACGAGCAACAGGCGATCCCTGCCCCGCTGAACTACAAAGGCTTCCCCAAGTCGATCTGCACCTCGATCAATCAGGTAGTCTGCCACGGCATCCCGAGCGACAAGAAGCTGAAGAACGGCGACTCGCTCAACATTGACGTTACCGTCATAACGGACGGGTACCACGGGGACACCAGCAGGATGTTCCATGTCGGCACCGTTCCGGTATGGGCCGAGCGTCTGTCGAAAGTAACTCAAGAGTGTCTGTATAAGGCTATCGAAATCGTCAAACCCGGCACTCGTCTGGGCGACATCGGCGCCGTTATTCAGAAACACGCTGAAAAGAATGGTTTCTCTGTGGTTCGGGAGTTCTGTGGTCACGGCATCGGCAAGGTGTTTCATGAAGAGCCGCAGGTCATGCACTTCGGCGAGGCCGGAACCGGTATTGAACTGCAGGAAGGCATGACCTTCACCATCGAACCGATGATCAACCAGGGGCGCCCTGAAACCAAGATCCTCGGCGATGGCTGGACGGCGATCACCAAGGACCGCAAGCTCTCGGCGCAATGGGAGCACACGCTGCTGGTAACCGCCGACGGTTACGAAATCTTCACTTTACGCAGCGACGACACTATTGCACAAAAAGCCCCCTGACCGGAGGCTGCACGACTGAACACCCGACCCGACGTGAGGAATACTGCTCCATGCCGCAAGTAGATCCAGACTTGTTCGATCGTGGCCAGTTCCAGGCCGAACTGGCCTTGAAAGCCAGCCCCATCGCAGCGTTCAAGAAGGCTATCCGCAGGGCGAAAGACGTCCTCGATGATCGCTTCAAGTCGGGGCGCGACATTCGGCGACTGATCGAAGACCGGGCATGGTTTGTGGATAACATCCTGCAGAAGGCCTGGGATCAGTTCGAATGGAGCGAAGACGCCGATATCGCCCTGCTTGCAGTGGGCGGTTACGGGCGCGGCGAGCTGCACCCGTACTCGGACATTGATCTGCTGATCCTGCTGGACAGTGATGACCACGAAGTTTTTCGCGAACCTATCGAGCGGTTTCTGACGCTGCTCTGGGACATCGGCCTGGAGGTCGGGCAAAGCGTGCGCTCTGTCAATGAATGTGCGCAGGAAGGCCGTGCCGACCTGACTGTCATCACCAACCTGATGGAAAGCCGCACCATCGCCGGCCCCGAGCATCTGCGCCAGCGCATGCTGGAAGTCACCAGCACCGAGCACATGTGGCCTAGCAAGGAGTTCTTCCTTGCCAAGCACGCCGAACAGAAAAAGCGTCATCACAAGTACAACGATACCGAATACAACCTGGAACCCAACGTCAAGGGCTCACCCGGCGGCCTGCGCGACATTCAAACCATTCTGTGGGTTGCGCGACGCCAGTATGGCACGCTGAATCTGCACGCACTGGCAGGCGAAGGCTTCCTGTTGGGCAGCGAAAACGCCCTGCTGGCCTCCTCCCAGGAGTTTCTCTGGAAAGTGCGCTATGCGCTGCACATGCTGGCCGGGCGATCAGAAGATCGGCTTCTGTTCGATTATCAGGTTCGCATCGCCGGTTTGCTGGGCTATGAAGACAGTGACGCCAAGCTCGCCATCGAGCGCTTCATGCAGAAGTATTACCGCGTGGTCATGAGCATCGCCGAACTCAGCGATCTGATCATCCAGCATTTCGAAGAAGTGATTCTTTCCGACGACAGCGGCACAGCGCAGCCGATCAATTCGCGCTTCCAGCTGCACGACGGCTATATAGAAGCAACCAACCCAAACGTCTTCAAGCGCACCCCGTTTGCCATGATCGAGATCTTCGTGCTCATGGCCCAGCATCCCGAGATAAAGGGCGTGCGCGCCGACACCATTCGTTTGCTGCGTGAACATCGGCACCTGATCAACGATGATTTCCGTAACGATATTCGTAACACCAGCCTGTTCATCGAACTGTTCAAGTGCGAGACAGGCATTCATCGCAACCTGCGCCGAATGAACCGCTACGGCATTCTCGGGCTGTATCTGCCGGAATTCGGCCATATCGTCGGGCAGATGCAGCACGACCTGTTCCACATCTATACCGTCGATGCGCACACGCTGAATCTGATCAAGCATCTGCGCAAGCTGCAATACACCGAAGTCTCCGAAAAATTTCCGCTGGCCAGCAAAATCATGGCTCGCCTGCCAAAGCCGGAGCTGATCTACCTGGCCGGGCTGTACCACGACATTGGCAAGGGCCGTGGCGGCGATCACTCGGAGCTGGGCGCAATAGATGCACAGGCGTTCGGTACGCGCCATCATTTGCCCGACTGGGACACCCGCCTTATTGTCTGGCTGGTGAGCAACCATCTGGTCATGTCGACCACAGCACAGCGCAAGGACCTTTCAGATCCACAGGTCATCCACGATTTCGCCCAGTTCGTTGGCGACGAAGTGCATCTGGACTATCTGTATGTGCTGACCGTTGCCGACATCAACGCGACCAACCCGACCCTCTGGAATTCGTGGCGCGCCAGCCTGCTGCGCCAGTTGTACACCGAAACCAAGCGCGCCTTGCGCCGCGGCCTGGAAAACCCCGTTGATCGCGAGGAGCAGATTCGTCGCACCCAGACCGCAGCGCTGGACATCCTGGTACGCAACGGCACCGACCCTGACGATGTCGAGCAACTCTGGTCAGCGCTGGGAGACGATTATTTCCTGCGTCACACCGCTGGCGATGTTGCCTGGCACAGCGATGCCATCCTGCAGCAGCCAGCCGACGGCGGCCCGCTGGTGCTGATCAAGGAAACCACTCAGCGGGAATTTGAAGGCGGCACGCAAATATTCATTTACGCCCCTGACCAGCATGATTTCTTCGCTGTGACCGTGGCGGCGATGGACCAGTTGAACCTGAACATTCATGACGCGCGCATTATCACGTCCAGCAGCAAATTCACACTCGACACCTACATCGTCCTCGATAACGAAGGCGGTTCGATCGGCGACAACCCGGAACGCGTTCAGGAAATCCGCAACGGCCTGACCGAAGCGCTGCGCAACCCGGATGATTACCCGACGATCATCAAGCGCCGCGTGCCTCGTCAGCTCAAGCACTTTGCGTTCGCACCGCAAGTCACCATTCACAACGACGCCCAGCGCCCTGTGACGGTACTTGAACTGCTGGCACCTGACCGCCCCGGCCTGCTGGCGCGCATTGGCAAGATATTCCTGGAGTTCGATCTGTCATTGCAGAATGCCAAGATTGCGACCCTGGGCGAACGCGTGGAAGACGTGTTCTTCATCACCGACGCGAATAATCATCCGCTGTCCGACCCACAGCTGTGCAGCCAGCTGCAGGACGCAATCGTCAAGCAACTGAGCGTCAACTCAGAGCCCGGCCATGATTTGCGAATCAGCATATGAGCACTCGGCCAAACGAATCGACTCAACGCAGTCCATTGAGGAACACTCCCCATGAATAACGCCATGCAACTGCTTCAGCCTTACCCTTTCGAGAAGCTGCGCGCCTTGCTGGCCGGCGTAACGCCCAACCCGGAAAAGCGCCCTGTTGCATTGTCGATTGGTGAGCCGAAACACCGCTCACCCGATTTCGTCGCCAAGACACTCGCAGACAACCTCGATCAGATGGCGGTTTACCCGACCACGCTGGGTATCCCGGCGCTGCGCGAAGCCATTGCCGGCTGGTGCAACCGTCGATTCGGCGTACCACAGGGCTGGATTGATCCGGCGCGCAATGTATTGCCGGTCAATGGCACACGCGAAGCGCTGTTCGCCTTCACCCAGACAGTAGTCAATCGTAGCGATGACGGCCTGGTGATCAGCCCGAACCCGTTTTATCAGATCTATGAAGGTGCCGCCTTTCTGGCCGGAGCCCAGCCTCACTATCTGCCATGCCTGAGCGACAACGGTTTCAATCCCGATTTCGACGCAGTCAGCGCGGACACCTGGAAGCGCTGCCAGATCCTGTTCCTGTGCTCGCCGGGTAACCCGACCGGAGCACTGATTCCTGTTGAAACCCTGAAAAAACTCATCGCCCTGGCCGACGAACATGACTTTGTCATTGCTGCGGACGAATGCTACAGCGAGCTGTACTTCGATGAGCAGGCTCCACCGCCTGGCTTGCTCAGCGCCTGTGTCGAGCTGGGTCGCCAGGATTTCAAGCGTTGCGTGGTGTTCCACAGCCTGTCCAAGCGCTCCAACCTGCCGGGCCTGCGTTCAGGTTTTGTGTCAGGTGATGCCGACATTCTCAAGGCCTTCCTGCTGTATCGCACGTATCACGGCTGCGCCATGCCGGTACAGACTCAGCTGGCGAGCATTGCTGCCTGGAATGACGAGGAGCACGTACGCGCGAACCGTGACTTGTACCGTGAAAAATTCGATGCTGTGCTCGACATCCTCGCGCCAGTGCTCGACGTCCAGCGCCCGGACGGGGGGTTTTACCTGTGGCCGAATGTAGGCACCGATGATGCTGCATTTTGCCGAGACCTGTTCATCGATCAGCATGTGACTGCAGTACCGGGTTCGTACCTTTCCCGCGAGGTGGATGGCGTCAACCCGGGTGCCGGCCGGGTTCGCCTGGCGCTCGTTGCACCTCTGGCCGAATGCGTCGAAGCCGCCGAACGTATCCGCGCATTCCTGAGCAAATAAACAGCGAAACTTCAGGAAGACAGCCCCGCCGCCTTTGATGTGTGGCGGGGGTAATTAGTTACCACCTGCTACACCTTGCACAAACGTACCTTCAACCTTCATTTTCCAGCCTTCCTGAAAGGAAGCGAACTACGATGAAGGTCGATCACATGTCCGCACCCACCACACAGAGCCTGAAGCTGCCTGCATCCTGCGCCATGCGCAGCGCAACGAATCATCAGGCCTCGTACGAAACCGCCATTCGCGAAAACCCCGCCAACGCAGCAATCACTCCTGCCGACGAATCAGGAGCACGCCATGGCTGCGAAGAATCAACGCACATGGCGCGTCTTCTGGTTTCGTTCAGCAAATACTGGGCATGTGGGCGGACCCTGAAAATGCTTTTTCAGAAAGACCCTCCTGCCATTCTGACAACCCCCGTTGTCGAAGCTGCAAAGAAATGGCTGCCTCACATAAATCTGAAATTCGAGTTTGTGACAGGCGGGGCCAGCGATATCCGAATCAGTTTCAACGAGCATCTGAACTGGAGCGCCATAGGGACTGATGCCCTGTTGGCCGAGCAGAATGAAGCCACCATGGAATTCAACGTCAAGGAGCTGTTCACGGCAGACCTGAAACCCATGCCGGACTTGACGCGCATCGTGCTCCATGAATTCGGGCACGCCTTGGGAGCAGTTCACGAGCACCAGCATCCTCAGGCAAACATCCCCTGGAACGAACCGCTTCTACGCCCTCTGCTTTTACAATCCGGATTGACTGACGAAGAAATCAATACCAATTTTTTCGACAAGTACGAAGCTGCTGATTTCTACCATTCGGCTTACGATCGTGATTCCGTCATGCATTACGACATTCCCAACGGCCTGACCCTTGGCGACTTTGAAATTATCAACACAGGCAAGACGCTAAGCCCTAACGACATCAAAGTGATGGGTTCCATATACGGGGACCGGAAAAACTCAAAGTTCGAGGCGAACTGACAAGGCATCGTAAAGAAAATACTGATCGTCAGGCAGTAATGCGCAAGCAGTGCCTGCAATGCGCTGGCCGCTACCCTGCCGAATTAGCCAGCAACCGCATTTGAGAGATCGCGCCACGTACTTCACCCGTGTGGCGCGAGGGCTTTACAGCGCTACCGGTCACTGTCGTGTTCGCAGTTTTTCCGCAACCCACCCGACCGCCCAGCTTACCGGGTCATGGGACTGCATGGGCAGCAACGGTTTTCCTTCACGTGCGGCCAGCCTGCCTTGCGTCTCAGCCTCACCATGAATCCAGATCGTACTTTGCTTGAATCCCTCGGCACGTTGACGTTCCCTGTAATAACGTTGCCGGACAAGCGCTTCTTGACGCTTCTTCTCTTGTTCAGACATAACGCACCCAGCCTTTAAATGGAAAGCAATAATTGCCCGCCCGGGCTTGCCACTCAAGCGTGGAAGGGTGAAGTTTTCTTAATGACAGTTAGGGTTATTATCTAGTTTTTGTTCAGTCTTTGTACCAGCGCTGTCACAACACGAAGCGGTCTGACGTGGCATAATACCCGGCTAAATTGCGAGGAGAGAAAGTGGGGAGTATCGAGCAAGATCAGCCACCCCACCCCAAAACGATGACTTACACTCTATTTGGCATCAAAGCCTGCGACACCATGAAGAAGGCCCGCACCTGGCTCGACGATAATTCCGTGAGCTACGATTTTCATGACTACAAGACACAGGGCATCGACCGGGAACACCTCGCGCAGTGGTGCAATGATCACGGCTGGCAGGTCGTGCTGAACCGCGCAGGCACCACCTTTCGCAAGCTCGATGACGGACAAAAGGCCGATCTCGATCAGGCGAAAGCCATAGAACTGATGCTCGCGCAGCCGTCCATGATCAAGCGTCCGGTGCTTGATCTGGGCAATAAAACCCTGATCGGCTTCAAGCCCGACCTGTATGCAGCGGCTTTACAGTAAGCCAGAGCGCTACTGAAAGCCCCTTGATAAAGCCAAGAGGTATTTACATGTCCACTACCCTGTTCAGCCTGGCCTTCGGCGTCGGCACTCAAAATCGTCAAGGCTCATGGCTCGAAGTATTTTACGCTCAGCCGCTGATCAATCCTTCCGTAGAACTGGTCGCGGCCATCGCGCCTGTTCTGGGTTACACCAACGGCAATCAGGCAATCACCTTCAATGTAGACCTGGCATACAAGCTGGCCGAGGCGGTCAAATCCGTGGACGCGACCCAGGCCGCGCTGCTGACTCGTCTGGCGGAAAGCCAGAAGCCGCTGGTTGCCACCCTGCTGGCTGAAGACGCAACCCTGACGTCGACTCCAGAGGCTTACCTCAAGCTGCACCTGCTGTCGCATCGCCTGGTCAAGCCACACGGCCTGAACCTGGCAGGTATCTTCCCGTTGCTGCCAAACGTAGCCTGGACCAGCCAGGGCGCGGTCGATCTCGCCGAACTGGCCGAACGTCAGCTTGAAGCACGCCTTAAAGGCGAACTGCTGGAAGTGTTCTCGGTCGACAAATTCCCGAAAATGACCGACTACGTCGTACCGAGCGGCGTTCGTATCGCTGACAGTGCTCGCGTACGTCTGGGCGCTTACATCGGCGAAGGCACCACCGTCATGCACGAAGGCTTCGTCAACTTCAATGGCGGCACCGAAGGCCCGGGCATGATCGAAGGCCGCGTTTCTGCAGGCGTATTCGTCGGCAAGGGCTCGGATCTGGGTGGCGGCTGCTCGACCATGGGTACGCTGTCGGGTGGCGGCAACATCATCATCAAGGTTGGCGAAGGCTGCCTGATCGGTGCCAACGCCGGCATCGGTATTCCGCTGGGCGATCGCAATACCGTGGAATCGGGTCTGTATGTGACCGCCGGCACCAAGGTCGCGCTGCTCGATGAAAACAACGAACTGGTCAAGATCGTCAAGGCACGCGAGCTGGCAGGCCAGAACGACCTGTTGTTCCGTCGCAACTCGCAGACCGGCGCAGTGGAATGCAAAACCCACAAGTCGGCCATCGAGCTGAACGAAGCACTGCACGCTCATAACTGATGCTGTGTGCGGGTTCAAGGCTGCGGCCTTGAACCCGCCTCCACACGCTGGACGAACAATGCCCCTCATTTCTCCCTGGCGTGGCGACTTCCCCGCTATCGCCGCCCTGCAACGGCAAGGCCAGACCTATCTGGACAACGCCGCCACCACGCAAAAACCCCAGGCGCTGATCGATGCCCTGACTCATTACTACGTCAACGGTGCGGCCAACGTGCATCGTGCCCAGCATCTGCCGGGCGCACACGCCACCCAGGCGTTTGAAGCCAGCCGTGGCAAGGCCGCGCACTGGCTGAATGCCGGCGAGAGCGGACAAATCATCTTTACCCACGGGGCCACTTCTGCGCTCAACCTGCTGGCCTATGGGCTGGAGCATAGTTTCACTGCGGGCGACGAGATCGCCATTAGCGCACTGGAACATCACGCCAACCTGCTGCCGTGGCAGCAACTGGCTCAGCGCCGCGGCCTGAAACTGGTGATACTGCCGCTAGATCCCGATGGTGTAATCGACTGCCATGCTGCGGCCAGTCTGATCGGCCCTCGTACGCGTCTGCTCGCAGTCAGTCAGCTGTCCAACGTGCTCGGCACCTGGCAGCCGCTCGCCCGCCTTATCGCACTGGCGAAAGCGCAAGGCGCGCTCACGGTCGTGGACGGATCACAAGGTGTGGTGCATGGACGCCACGATGTACAGGCACTGGGCTGCGACTTTTATGTGTTTTCCAGCCACAAGCTTTATGGTCCGGAAGGGCTAGGTGTGCTGTACGGACGCAACGACGCGCTACCGAACCTGACGCACTGGCAGTTCGGCGGCGAGATGGTGCTGACCGCCGATTATCAACACGCGAAATTTCGCCCGGCACCGCTGGGCTTTGAAGCGGGCACCCCGCCCATCGCCAGCGTGATCGGTCTGGGCGCTACGCTGGCTTACCTGGAAAGCCTTGATCATCAGGCGGTCGCGGAACACGAAGCAAATCTGCACCGTCGCCTGCTTGAAGGCCTGCAAAGGCGTGAAGGTATTCAGGTATTAGGCTCTCCGGACCTGGCACTGGCCAGTTTCGTCGTGGACGGCATACACAACGCCGATCTGGCTCATCTGCTGACCGAACAGGGTATTGCCGTGCGCGCTGGTCGTCACTGCGCGATGCCACTGTTCGATACACTCGGTCTGCCCAGCGCAATTCGTGTTTCACTTGCGCTCTACAATGATTCAGATGACTTGCTGCGGTTTTTCAGCGCACTGGATCAGGCACTGGAGCTGCTTCGATGACTCTCCCCGCATTGGCGCAGACCGCGCTCGACAGCTTTTCCCAGCCACAGAGCTGGGAACAGCGCGCACGCCTGCTCATGCAATGGGGGGATCGCCTCCCCTCGTTGAGCGACGAAGAAAAGACGGACGACAATCTGGTACACGGCTGTGAAAGCAAGGTCTGGCTGACGGGCGAAGTCAGCGCAGGAGCCTGGCTGTTCCGGGCCAGCAGCGACGCCCGGCTGATTCGAGGTCTGGTGGCGCTACTGCTGGCCCGCGTTAACGGTCTGTCGGCCCCGGAGCTGGAAGCCGTGGACTTGTCTGACTGGTTCGATCAGTTGGGCCTTGGTCGCCAGCTCTCACCGTCACGCAGCAACGGCCTGAATGCCGTGCTACAGAAGATGCGTCAGCTGACTCAAGCCTGATCGGGCGTTGCAACCGCTGGCTTGACCCGCTCCGAAGGCCGTCGCGCACCTGCAACCAGCTTGTCCACTGCACGCGTGGCGGCGACCATGCCGAACGTGGCAGTGACCATCATCACCGCGCCGAAGCCGCCTGCACAGTCGAGCTTTACACCCTCACCGACGAACTTCTTTTCCAGGCAAATACTGCCATCAGGCTTGGGATAGCGCAGCTGTTCGCTGGAGAACACGCAAGGCACGCTGTAGTGGCGGTTGGGCGTGCGTGAAAAGCCATAGTCGCGACGCAAGGTGGAACGTACCTTGGAGGCCAGCGGGTCGTTGAACGTGCGGTTCAAGTCGGCGATCTGAATCAGGGTCGGATCAATCTGCCCACCGGCACCACCGGTGGTGACCATCTGGATCTTGCGCCGCTTACACCACGAAATCAGTGCTGCCTTGGCGTTGACGCTGTCGATACAGTCGATCACGAAATCCATGTCCGGGGTGATGCACTCAGCCATCGTGTCGCGGGTCACGAAATCAGAAACCGCATGCACGATGCAATCAGGATTGATCGCGCGAATCCGCTCGGCCATCACTTCAACCTTCGGCCGACCGACTGTGCTGCCCAGTGCATGCAATTGGCGGTTGCTGTTGCTGACACAGACGTCGTCCATGTCAAACAGCGAAATCTCGCCCACACCACTGCGTGCCATGGCTTCCGCCGCCCACGAGCCCACGCCGCCGATACCGACCACTGCCACATGAGCCGCGCGCAGGCGCGCCAGGCCTTCAATGCCGTACAAACGGGCGATGCCAGCGAAACGTGGATCTTCTGCGCTCATGATCAATACCTCAAAAACCGGCGCGCATTATAGGGGTTTGTAGGGGGTTAAGGCACCCGGCTTGTCGCCCCGTCGAAATCAGGGCTGATGGGGCAAAAACTATCTCGGGCCTCTCATATAACCCCTTTCGCTCCGCACAAAGCCTCTACAAACATATTTGTCCGACCCGCGAGCAAATAAGAGACGAGACTTCCGGTCCGGGCCCGAGATTCTGGATAGCCATGCTGTTCGCACAATCCCTCCCTTATCTGGCAGCCATCATTATGGCCGTCCTGTCTGCTCACGCGACCCGCCCTGCGCTGTCGACTGCTTGACATATCCACAGCACACAATAAACGACGGCCCCAGGTCGTCGTTTTGCTTTAAGATATCCGCCTTTTCGCGCCCAAAGTCTTGCTACCGGAGTTCTGTACATGACTGCCCCTACCGACCTGTCGCCCACCCTTCAACTTGCCTGCGATCTGATCCGCCGCCCATCAGTGACGCCGGTCGATGCCGACTGTCAGGCAGTGATGATGCAACGCCTGGGCAATGCCGGCTTCAAGCTGGAGCCCATGCGTATCGAAGACGTCGATAACTTCTGGGCCACACACGGCACTACCGACGGCCCGGTACTGTGTTTCGCAGGTCATACGGACGTGGTCCCTACCGGCCCGGTGGAGAACTGGCAGAACGACCCGTTCGATGCGTTGATCGACGAGCACGGCATGCTCTGCGGACGCGGTGCAGCGGACATGAAAGGCAGCCTGGCAGCCATGCTCGTGGCCGCCGAGCGCTTTGTAGCCGATCACCCGAATCACAAGGGTTCGGTGGCATTCCTGATCACCAGTGACGAAGAAGGCCCGGCGCACCACGGTACCAAGGCTGTCGTCGAACGTCTGGCAGCGCGCAAGGAGCGTCTGGACTGGTGCATCGTCGGCGAACCTTCGAGCACCACGCTGGTGGGCGATGTGGTCAAGAACGGGCGTCGTGGCTCGCTGGGCGCCACCCTCACCGTGCGCGGCAAACAGGGCCATGTGGCTTACCCGCATCTGGCGAAGAACCCTATTCACCTTGCAGTTCCGGCACTTGCCGAACTGGCTGCAGAGCACTGGGACCATGGCAACGATTTCTTCCCGCCAACCAGCTTCCAGATCTCCAACCTGAACGCCGGCACGGGTGCAACCAATGTCATCCCGGGTGATCTGGTGGCAGTATTCAACTTCCGTTTTTCGACCGAGTCGACCGTCGAAGGCTTGCAGCAGCGTGTCGCCGCCATCCTCGACAAGCATGAGCTGGACTGGCATGTGAACTGGGCGTTGTCCGGCCTGCCGTTCCTGACCGAGCCGGGCGCATTGCTGGACGCCGTGTCGTCCAGCATCAAAAGCGTCACGGGCCGTGACACCAAAGCCTCGACCAGCGGCGGAACCTCCGACGGCCGTTTCATCGCGACCCTGGGTACGCAAGTGGTTGAACTGGGGCCGGTCAACGCGACGATTCACCAGGTCAACGAGCGGATTCTGGCCAGCGATCTCGACGTGCTGACCGAGATCTACTACCAGACCCTGGTCAAGTTGCTCGCCTGATGCTGACCTGCCCGATCTGCTCTGCGCCGCTCAGTACCGCCGACAACGGCGTGGTATGCCCGGCCAACCACCGCTTCGACCGTGCACGTCAGGGGTATCTGAACCTGTTGCCGGTGCAGCACAAGAACAGCCGCGACCCCGGCGACAATCAGGCCATGGTTGAAGCACGGCGGGACTTCCTCAACGCCGGGCATTACGCCCCGGTAGCCCGGCGGCTGGCTGAACTGGCCGCCGAGCGCTCCCCCGCGCACTGGCTGGACATCGGCTGCGGCGAAGGTTATTACACCGCGCAGATAGCCGAGGCCCTGCCCCATGCCGACGGCTATGCGCTGGACATCTCCCGCGAAGCCGTGAAACGCGCCTGCCGTCGTGACCCCAGGCTGACCTGGATGGTTGCCAGCATGGCCCGTGTTCCCTTGCCGGATGCCAGCTGTCAGTTTCTGGCCAGTGTGTTCAGCCCGCTGGACTGGCTTGAAGCCAAGCGCTTGCTGACGCCTGGCGGCGGATTGATGCGGGTCGGCCCGACCAGCGAACATCTCATGGAACTGCGTCAGCAGCTTTATGATGAGGTCCGCGATTATGCCGACGACAAGCACCTGTCTCTGGTGCCACCCGGCATGCAGTTGCAACACAGCGAGACCCTGCGCTATACGCTGAAGCTGATCGACGGCCAGTCCCGTGCCGATCTGCTGGCCATGACGCCTCACGGGTGGCGCGCCAGCGCCGAGCGCCGGACTGCCGTCATTGAGCAATCAGGACCTTTCAAGGTCACCGTTTCCATGCGCTACGATTATTTCGTGCTGCAATAAGCATTCAACAGAGGCACCCATGCGCCAACCCGATATCGAGATTTACCTGAAAGACGAAGACGTCGACCACAAGGCCATCGCCCAATGGTTGAGCGTCGCCCTGGGCCCGTGCAGTGACTGGAACCAGAAAGGCCAGACCTGGAAGTGCAAGGCCGGCAATGTGACCATAACCTGGCTGCCCAAAGCAGTCGGTAAATGGAACAGTCTGCATCTGGACAGCGATCAGACCCCGTGGGAAGACGACATTGCCTGCGCCCGTGCGGCATTCAAAGCCTTGAACGTCGAAGTGCGCTGCGCACCCGGCACCTGGGTTGAAGAAGAAAGCGATGAAACCGCCGACCGCTGGATACGCGTCAGCGCCGATGGCGAGGAAGAAATCACCTGGCGCACCTCGTAAGCCTTTTGCAGCGACGGCATCAGGATGTGCCGTCGTGGCTCTCGAAGGTGGCCGCTCAGTCTTTACTCTTCTACAAACACCAGGCTTTTTGCCGATCGCTTCGGGATACGTCACACTGACGCCCATCTCGGGCAGTCGCCCGTCCCTTACTCAGCAGAAGCCGTATGACCCGTTCTCCGTTCCGTCGTCTTGTGTTCGGCACCCTGCGCCGATTGTTGTATCTCTGGGTGCGCTCGGAAACCATCAATCAGTCGTCTTTTACGCTCAACCTGGACCGTAGCCGTCCGGTGTTCTATGCCCTGCAGTCGCCGTCGATCAGCGATCTGGCGGTGATCGACACCGAATGTCGCAAGGCTGGCCTGCCTCGTCCCGTATTGTCGGTAGCGGTCGGCAACCTGATAGAGCCAGCTGCATTCTTTTACCTGACTCCGGCGCCTGACTGGCTTGGCCGCCAGGACAAGCGCGGCGCACCGCCGACACTGGAGCGTCTGGTCGCAGCCGTGAGCCAGAACCCCGGCGAAGATGCGCAGATCATCCCGGTCAGCGTGTTCTGGGGCCAGTCACCTGACCGCGAGTCCAGCGCCTGGAAACTGCTGTTCGCCGACAGCTGGGCCGTGACCGGCCGGTTGCGCCGCCTGGTCAGCATTCTGATTCTGGGTCGCAAGACCCGTGTACAGTTTTCCGCGCCCATTCACATGCGCGAGCTGGTGGGTGAAAACAAAGGTTACGAACTTACCCTGCGCATGACCCAGCGTCTGCTGCGCGTGCACTTTCGCAACCTGAAAAGCGCGGTCATCGGCCCGGACGTTTCGCACCGGCGCACCGTGGTCAAAGGGCTGCTGGACGAGCCGCTGGTCAAGCAGGCGATCATCGAAGAAGCCGAACGTGAGAACATCACGCAGGACAAGGCACGGGACCGGGCGCTGAGCTACGGCAACGAGATCGCCTCGGACTATACCTATTCCGTCATCCGCTTCATGGAAGTCGTCCTCAGCTGGTTCTGGAACAAGATTTACGACGGCATCAAAGTCAGCCACATCGAAGGCGTGCAGGAAGTGGCGCCAGGGCATGAAGTCATTTACGTCCCTTGCCACCGCAGCCATATCGATTACCTGCTGCTGTCCTATCTGTTGTTTTGCAACGGGCTCACGCCGCCGCACATCGCTGCCGGCATCAACTTGAACATGCCGGTCGTCGGCAGCCTGCTGCGCCGTGGCGGGGCGTTTTTCATGCGCCGCACATTCAAGGGCAACCCGCTGTATACAGCGGTTTTCACCGAGTACCTGCACACGCTGTTCATCAAAGGATTCCCGGTCGAATACTTTGTCGAAGGCGGTCGCTCGCGGACCGGGCGCATGTTGCAACCGAAAACCGGCATGCTCGCCATCACCCTGCGCAGCTTCCTGCGCAACTCGCGGATGCCGATTGTGTTCGTTCCGTTGTACATCGGCTATGAGCGCGTGCTGGAAGGCCGTACCTATCTGGGCGAATTGCGCGGAGCGACCAAGAAGAAAGAGTCGATCTTCGACATATTCAAAGTCATCGGTGCGCTGAAGCAGCGTTTCGGCCAGGTATCGGTGAACTTCGGTGCCCCCATCAAGCTGGCCGAATTCCTTGACGGCGAACAACCGGACTGGCGCGAGCAGGCGCTGGCACCGCAATTTCGCCCGGAATGGCTGAGCGAAACCACTCATAGGCTGGGTGAACGTGTGGCCCAGCACCTGAATGAAGCCGCCGCCGTCAACCCGATGAACCTGGTTGCTGTGGCCTTGCTGTCAACGCAAAGGCTGGCGCTGGACGATCAGGCCATGGAGCGTGTTCTCGACCTTTACCTGACGCTGCTGCGCGCCGTACCTTACTCGCCGCACACCACGTTGCCGGAAGGCGACGGGCGCTCGCTGATCGAGCACGTCAAAGGCATGGACCTGCTCGCCGAACAAAAAGATGCATTGGGCAAAATTCTGTACCTCAACGAACAGAATGCAGTCCTGATGACGTACTACCGCAACAACGTCCTGCACATCTTTGCCCTGCCCTCACTGCTGGCCAGCTTTTTCCAGAGCTCGTCGCGCATGAGCCGCGAACAGATCCTGCGCTACACGCGTGCGCTGTACCCATTCCTGCAATCTGAATTGTTCATTCGCTGGCCGCTGAGCGAGCTGGATGAGGTGGTCGATCAATGGCTGGCTGCGTTCGTCGAGCAAGGCTTGCTGCGCTTCAAAAAGGACGTCTATGTGCGTCCGGAGCCCAGCTCCCGCGAGTTCGTGCTGCTGACCTTGTTGTCACGGGCCATCGCGCAGACCCTGCAGCGCTTCTACATGGCAATCGCCTTGTTACTCAACAGTGGACAGAACACGTTGAGCGCCGAGCAGCTGGAAGACCTGTGTACGGTCATGGCCCAGCGCCTGTCTATTCTGCATGGCCTTAATGCACCAGAGTTCTTCGACAAGAGTCTATTCAGGCACTTCATCCAGACCTTGCTGGACCTGGGCGTGCTGCGCAAGGACAGCGCCGGCAAGCTGAGCTATCACCCGATGCTGGGCGAACTGGCAGAAGGTGCGGCCAAGCGGGTGTTGCCGGCCGAAATCCGTCTGTCGATACGGCAAGTGGCGTTACACAGCAATGAAGAAGAGCAGGATGCGGGAAATGGTGAAGGGGTAGCGTAGGGCTTTTCCGCAATTAGCCGGGGATATTTAGGCACGTGTTTTATGCTCTCCGGCCGCTGCTAAGGTGTGGTTTGTACCCATGACTGGTACTCATCACACTCAATAAGGAAATTGAAATGTCCAGCGAACCCCTGGTACGTCTTCAGGGTGAAGTTTATTACCTGCCACGCCGCTCTCTGCCAACTGGCTGTAGGTTGACTGTCACCCTGAGTGACATCAACCTGGCTGACGCGCCAGCCACTGTCATTGACGCCCGCGAAACACAGATTACCCAGCAAGTGCCATTGCCGTTTGAACTGGGCTATGTCGCAGGTCGTTATCCTGTTCAGGGTCATACCTATGCACTGTCGGCACGAATCGAACATGAAGGCAAACTTGTCTGGATCAACGACACTGTTCATCCCGTTGAACTGACCGATCAGGACCAGAGCGGTCTGAAGATCAAGGTCATTCAAGTGAACGGTTGATTGTTCTTTGCTGCGAAGGCTTTCATCAACGGCGCGTTTTTGTTGTTGCACGCCGCATCATTTCCATCGGCACTAAACAGCACTGTTTCTTTCAGGCTTCGGGTGGATACCGCAAGTTCCTGATACGCTTGATCCCGTACCCACTTCTCACAAGGACGCTCTCATGCCTCGCTTTTCGTTCACCTTCGCTGGTCTATGCGCCGGTCTGCTGCTGTCGGCCAACGTCTTCGCCCTGTCGCTGAACGACCTCTCGCAATCGGATGCGACCGGTGGTCTCAAAGACGCGCTGACCCAAGGCGCACAGGTCGCGGTCAAACAGCTCGGTGTTCCCGGCGGTTTCAGCAAGAATGAAGCGGTGCGTATCGAGCTGCCAGGCAAACTCGGTCAGGTCGCGAAAAAAATGAAAATGCTTGGCATGGGTGCTCAGGTCGATCAGCTGGAAACCAGCATGAACCAGGCCGCCGAAGCTGCAGTGCCTCAGGCTCAGGCGTTGTTGGTAGACGCCGTGAAAAAGATGAGCGTGACCGACGCCAAGGCCATTTTAAGCGGCGGGAAGGACTCGGCCACCCAGTACCTCAACAGCACCAGCCGCGAACAGATCCGCGCCAAATTCCTGCCTATCGTCAAGAAATCTACCGATCAAGTCGGTCTGGCACAGAAGTACAACGCATTCGCTGGCAAGGCGGCGGCATTTGGCGCGCTGGACAGCAAAAATGCCAACCTTGAAAGCTACGTGACCGAACAAGCGCTGAACGGGCTGTTCGAGATGATTGCAAAACAGGAAGAAAGTATTCGCGCCAACCCGGCGGCGGCCGCTACAGGCCTGGCGAAGAAGGTATTTAGCGCGCTTTGAGTGCAGGGTTAGCGCCTGTATTCACGGGCGCATCTGCGTTTGATTCGGGCTCAGGCCGTCGACGCTACAGGCGCTATGCACCGCTATCGTCTGTGACTGCCTTAGGCTTCAAGGCCTTCTTCGGGTAGATGTCGTAGCGGCTGGATTTTCCATCCAGCGCATAACCTGGCTTTGGCCCGTCAATGCAGGGGGCCTTGCGCGGGCGTTTGACCACAACACGGTGGGTGGCAAGCGCAAGAGCCGCTTCCAGCAATGCAGGCGCATCCATGTCATCGCCGACCAGAGGCCGGAACAGGCGCATTTCCTTTTTGACCAGAGCGTTTTTTTCCCGATGCGGGAACATCGGGTCGAGGTAAATGACCTGCGGCGGCTCCGCTGTCCAGCCACGAATGATTTCAATGGAGTTGCCGGTCAACAAATGCATCCGGGCAACAATCGAACCCACATCACGATCATCGCGTCCGCGCGCCAGACCGTCTTCCAGCAGTGCAGCAATAATCGGCTGACGCTCGATCAGGCTCAGCTCGCAACCAAGACTTGCCAGCACGAACGCATCCTTGCCCAAACCTGCCGTGGCATCCAGCACGCTGGGACGAACGCCTGGCTGAATACCGACGGCCTTGGCAATCATTTGCCCGGTGCCACCGCCAAACAGACGACGATGTGCCACTGCACCCTCGACAAAATCAACTCGCACAGCGCCAGGCGCATCGTCGCCCAACTGCTGCAATTGCAGGCCATCGTCGGTCGATTGCAACGCAAAATCAGCTTCCGCGTCGTGCAACGGCAAGCCTAGACGCTGCGCCCAATGCTCCGCCTGCTCCTGCCCTGCGACCGCGAGCGCTTCGACCCGGATACGACTGCCTGTTTGCTGCTCAATCATTACGCCCACACACTCAAAAATTGTTAATGATCGGCAAAGTCTGCCGATAACCAAGTATCCGGCATTTTGCCAGACCCAAGGCCAGTACTGATCGCTATGTCAGAGATTGCTCAATCATCCATCGGCTATTTGTCGCACTCAGGCGACTTTAGCGTTCGCAACAGCCGCACACTGGGTGGTGTGACGCAGCTGTGGTCGGATGCATTTGCCCGAGCGATGGCGGATCAGGTCAGTGAAAGCACTCCCGTGCCGGTGCACCCGACGGCCGTTGAAGTGGATGTTGAAACAGGCGAACCGGTCGCTGGCGCAAAAACCCTGAGCAAGATTGTCGAGCAACGTGCCTGCCCGGTCACCGACACCGAGGTCAAGCCACCTGAGCCGCTGTTCCTGCCGATTGCCGAGTTCGACCTTGACTTGCTGCCGCCGCCTGCCGAGCCCTTCAGCATGGCTGAGCTGATCGAACAACAACGTCATCTGGAATTCGAGAGCCACTGGGTACGCCCTACCGTTCTGAACCCGTACAGCGACAGCGTCAACCCGGGCCCCGGCCCTCAACCGCGCCCATTGCACCTGCCAATCGCCGAATTCGAATGGGAACTGGCCGACAAGCCTGCCCTGCCCCTGGATGAGCAGACCATTGCTGCCCAACAACGCCAGTTCGACTACGAGAACGGCTGGGCTCGCCCGCTGATCCTGCAGAATCTGCGGATGGCGGCATAAGCCCCAACGCTCTTGCCGGCAGCTTACAGGCTCGCTACCTACACACCGACCAGCGCCCCATATCAACGTGAAAATGATCGCGATGCGCCGCGTTGTACTCAGGCCCGAGCACCGTACTGAAGTTTTTGCAGGCGCCGTCACGTAACAGCCTCAGAAAACGCCCCTTGTCCCCTTCGTCGTTCCAGTCCTTGAGAACACCGATGCGCTGACCGTCTGCGAGGCGAAAACCTGCCATATCCAGTGCATTGGCGGTCGCGTGCTGACTGAGCCGGCCGTTGGCGCGATTGTAGATATTGCGGCAGGCAAAGCTGCCCAAGTGATCGATCCGCGCTACCCGCTGGCCGAAAACCGCTTGGGCAGCGGGCTGCAAGGTGTGGATATCGAACAGCGCATAGGCCACCGCCAATGGGCAACTGGCCAGGAAGCTGCTGCTCAGCACCACGTCGCCGCCCTGAATGCGCAGGGTATTTTCCAGAGGGCAGCGAGCAGAAGGTTCACTGTCGGCTTGACGACTGAAACGCAGCCCGGACGTACTCAGCACCTGGTCGCACAGCGCAGGGTCGTTCTGCAGTCGTGACAGCTTGTAAGACATCAGAAAGTTGGGCTCGGCCCGCACATCCAGCGGCGTCCAGGGGTTCCAGCGCGCAGGTACATCGACCCAGCCGCGCCAGACTGCGAACGCCCCCATTACACAGATCAGCAGGAATACCAGCAACACACGCATGCTCAGCCCAGGCCCCATACAACAGGGATGGATTTGACGAAAGGTTTGTAAATGGGTGGCAAATAGCGCAGTTGCGAATCCATAAGCGGGCTCTCCACAAGGTCGGGCTCTGTCAGCCCCCTCTGGAAGACCTCAGAGCAAGCCCAACTGTTCCACCTGAGGCCCACGATCCAGCTCAAACAATGCCGGCAAGCCAGGCAATCGCGCCATCAGTTGCTGGTGAAAGCGCATGGCCTGCTCGGCAGCCCTGACGTTGTCCGGGGTGTGCAGGAAGACATAAGGCGTGCGCCCCTCTTCGATCCACACGGCGACCTTTTCCACCCACTGCACCAAAAACTGATCATTGGCCTCCAGGTCAGGACCGCCGATGAAACGGACCTGGGGAAACAGCGTCAGCGCAGCCGGACGAGGCGGCACCTTGGGCTTTTTCGATTGCGCGTGCAGGACTGCGGGATCGCTCGATACACAGCTGAACAATGCCCGGGGGTCGAGACAGATGCGCTCGACGCCTCGATCCAGCAGCAGGCGGTTGAGCATGCGTTCTTCGTCACCTTTCATGAAAAAGGCCATGTTGCGCACTTCCACAGCCAAAGGCACATTGAGTTCATCGAGGAACCCGACCAACTCGGCAAGGCGCTGCGGTGTGAAGCTGGCGGGCAACTGAAGCCAGAATGGCGCAATCCGCTCACCCAACGGCGCGAGCAGACGGATGAATTCCTCGGCGGCACCCACCTGATCACGCAGGTCGCCGTTGTGGCTGATGTCTTTGTGAAATTTCGCAGTGAAACGAAAATCGGCAGGCATTATTTCCGCCCAGCGTTGCACCGTTGTGGCAGCGGGACGGGCATAGAATGTGGTGTTGCCTTCGACAGCGTTGAATACCTGAGTGTAGAGATTCAGGAAATCATTGGGGCGGGCGTCTTCCGGGTACAACGAGTCTCGCCAGGCGTTTTCACTCCATGACGGACAACCGAGGTAGTAAGGCAGGCGAGACACAGTCAAACGTGAAGATCGAGCCCCGATACTTCAAGGTCCCAATCGACAAAGCTGGCGGTGGTCAGGTAGCTGGCCAGTGCGTGAGCGACACGAGAGCTCATGGAGCGCGGGAAAATGATGTCTTGCGGACGCGCAGGTACATTGGCAGTGCTGCCAATCGGTGAATCACCCGCATCGCGACGAGCCTGCGCCGGAGGCGGCGGCAACTCGGCATCAACTACGACTTCCTCGAAAGAGCCTTCAACGGTCGAAGGCGTTTTCTGCGGCTTGCGCTTGATGGGGTAAGAGCGTGATGAGGTTCCGTCTATGCGCATCGATTATATACTCGGCGTCGATAGTGGCAATTTAGCGTTACTGCCTTGTAGTTCGCAAATTGCTTAACGATAACTAGACCACACATATTGCAAATTGTTTTCGCCAAATGAGATTAAAGACCATTCAGACGATAAACGGTAGATGGCGAATTGATATTTTTCCAGCTATAGACGGAATAGCAAGACTTGGACAGGCACGACAGCAGAACACTGTGGCGTGCCTTGAAGCCAATCACATCAACGCGCTTTGGGTGTTGCAACCTTGTCGCGCAGGTAGACCGGCTGGGCGTCGTCTGCCGGCAGGGCTTCGCCACGCGCCCAGGCGAAGGACGCCAGCGTCAGCAAGTCCAGCGCATGGGGCAGCATGCCTGCGTCATGCCCGGCAAGACTGACCGGAATACGCTCGGCATAGCTCCAGCCGGTACCGGCACCAAACCATTGTCCACTAGTGTGCGCAGGCAGCGTCGCCAACTCGGGCACCATGACCGCCTCGTTGCCGAGCAGACGCATCTCCCCGGCTGTCTCGTGATAGCAACCCCAGTACACCTCATCCATGCGCGCATCAATGGCCGATGCCACCTGAGACACGCCATGCTCACGAAAGGCACGCTGGGCAAGCACGGCAAGATTGGAAACAGGCAATACCGGGCGCTCCAGCGCAAATGCCAGACCTTGCACGACGCCAATGGCAATGCGTACGCCGGTGAAAGCGCCAGGGCCGCGCCCGAACGCGATGGCATCCAGCGCCGACATCGCAATGCCCGCCTCGGCCATCAGGCTTTTGATCATGGGCAGCAGCCGCTGGGCATGCAGGCGCGGGATCACCTCGTAGTGGCTCAGCACTTTGCCATCGTGCAGCAAAGCGACCGAGCAGGCTTCAGTGGCGGTGTCCAGGGCCAGCAAGGTGGTCATCGGTGTTTCCGTCATGGTCAGGGTGAAAAAGTGCAGCAGTATAAATGACAAATGGCCCGCAAGCGGGCCATTTATTGTTCAGACTGAAAGTCTTACTTCAGGGCTTCCAGTACTTTTGCAGTGATCTCTTCAACCGAGCCGACGCCAGGAATATGGCTGCACTTGGGCTTGCCATCCTTCGCTTCCAGCTTGCTGTAGAACTCGACCAGCGGCTTGGTCTGGGCATGGTAGACCGACAGGCGATGGCGCACGGTCTCTTCGACGTCGTCCTTGCGCTGCAGCAGCGGTTCGCCAGTCACATCATCGATACACTCAACTTTCGGCGGGTTGAAGATGGTGTGATAGATGCGACCAGAGCCTTCGTGAACCCGGCGGCCCGACATGCGCTTGACGATTTCTTCGTCATCAACGGCGATTTCCAGCACGTGGTCGATTTCCAGACCTGCTTTCAACAGGGCTTCGGCCTGAGGAATGGTGCGCGGGAAGCCGTCGAACAGAACGCCGTTCGCACAATCCGGCTGGGCCAGACGATCCTTGATCAGACCAATGATCAGGTCATCGGAAACCAGACCACCCGAGTCCATGACGCTCTTGGCTTTCAGGCCAAGCTCGGTTTCAGCCTTGACTGCAGCGCGCAGCATGTCGCCTGTCGAAACCTGCGGGATGCCGAACTTTTCAGTGATGAATTTTGCCTGAGTACCTTTACCGGCCCCGGGAGCTCCTAGCAGAATCACGCGCATCGTCATGCTCCTCAAAATTTTTATAGTGAAATCAACGGATTCGCCTCGGGGGCCAATCTAAAAATAATCAGGCCAACAGGCCGAAAGGCTGATCAAGATACACAGCCGACCGAGGCCGCACAAGCCGCCAAAAGTCGCATTAACCGCGTGCGCACCGGCTTGCGCGCCCCGATTGTCGAGCGGCGTGATCTGTATCAACGTTTCCGGCAGGCCAACCTGCAAACCCGGTCTTGTCAATGCCGGGCCAAAACGGCCCGGCAATTAAAGTAACGCGCGTGTTCAACCAGTGTTACGCAGACCGGCAGCGATCCCGGCTACAGACACCAGCAGCGCCAGTTCCAGAGGGCTGTCCAGACTGGCTTCGCGACTGCGAGAGCGGGACAGCAGCTCGGCCTGGAGCAAATGCAACGGGTCGAGATAGGTGTTGCGCAGACTGATGAATTCCAGCGTTTCAGGGCTGTGTGCCAGTAGTTGCTTCTGCCCGGTCAGCCCCAGAACCACATTGCACGCCTGCGACAATAGGTCGCGTAAATGTGCGCCCAAATGTTGCAGCTCAGCACTGACCAGACGTTCGTCATAGAGTCGGGCAATGTCCGAATCGGCTTTGGCGAGGACCATTTCCAGCATGTCGATGCGGGTTCTGAAAAACGGCCACTGTTCGCGCATTTGCGCCAGAACCGTACCCTCACCACGCTCCAGAGCCTTGCTCAGTGCGGCTTCCCAACCCAACCAGGCGGGCAACATCAAACGCGTCTGCGTCCAGGCGAAAATCCACGGAATGGCGCGCAGGCTTTCCACGCCACCTTCGCGGCGCTTGGCCGGGCGACTGCCGAGTGGCAGGCGCCCTAGTTCCTGCTCGGGCGTTGCCTGACGGAAATACTCGACGAACTCAGGGTTCTCGCGCACTACCGCGCGATAGGCGCCGACCCCGTCAGCGGCCATCTGGTCCATCATCGTCCGCCAAGACGGTTGCGGAGGTGGTGGCGGCAGCAGGGTCGCTTCCAGCACCGCTGCCAGATAGAGATTGAGGTTCTGTTCGGCGATGTCCGGCAGGCCGAATTTGAAACGAATCATTTCCCCTTGCTCGGTGGTCCGGAAGCGCCCGGCTACCGAACCTGGCGGCTGCGACAGAATCGCCGCATGCGCGGGGCCGCCACCACGACCAACCGTACCGCCGCGACCATGAAACAGCAGCAGTTCGACCTGCTGTTCGCGACAGATCTCCACCAGCTTTTCCTGCGCGCGGTACTGGGCCCAGGCCGCCGCCGTAGTGCCCGCGTCCTTGGCCGAGTCGGAATAACCGATCATGACTTCCTGCGGGCCGTGCAGACGCGAACGATAGCCAGGCAAGCCGAGCAGCTTCTCGATCACCGGCCCGGCGTTGTCGAGGTCAGCCAGGGTCTCGAACAACGGCACCACACGCATCGGCCGTTGCAGCCCGGCTTCCTTGAGCAGCAACTGCACGGCCAGCACGTCGGATGCCGAACCTGCCATCGAAATGACGTAAGAGCCCAGCGACGCTGTCGGAGCTGCTGCCACTACCCTGCAGGTTGCCAGCACTTCTGCGGTGTCGGCTGCCGGTTTGAAGTAGCCTGGCAGCAACGGCCTGCGGTTGTTCAGTTCGCGCAACAGAAAGTCGATGCGGGTCTGCTCGTCCCACTCTTCGTAGCGACCCAACCCCAGATAATCGGTAATTTCAGTCATCGCCGCACAGTGGCGACTGGAGTCCTGGCGGACATCCAGACGCACCAGAAACAGGCCGAACGTGACGGCACGGCGCAGGCAATCCAGAAGCGGCCCGTCGGCAATCACGCCCATGCCGCACTCATGCAGCGACTGGAAGCACAGCAGCAGCGGGTCCAGCAGCTCGCGGTTGTCTCGCAGCACCGCTTCAGGCGCAGGCAAGGTCTCGCTCAATGAGGCATTGGCCCAATTGCGCGTCGCGCGCAGGCGCTCACGCAGACGCTTGAGTTCTGCCCGATAAGGCTCGGCACTGTCACCGACTCTGGCCCGCAAGGCGTCGCTGGCCTGTTGCATCGACAGCTCTGCGGCCAGGTTGTCCACATCACGCAGATACAGGTCAGCCGCCATCCAGCGCGCCAGCAACAACACTTCACGGGTAACTATGGCCGTGACGTTCGGGTTGCCGTCACGGTCTCCGCCCATCCAGGAGGCAAAGCGGATCGGCGCGGCTTCCAGCGGCAAATTCAGGCCGGTCGCTGCGTGCAGTGCATGGTCAGCCTTGCGCAGGTAGTTCGGAATGGCGTGCCAGAGGGAGTGCTCGATAACCGCAAAACCCCATTTGGCCTCATCAACCGGCGTGGGACGGATACGCCGTATCTCTTCGGTATGCCAGGCCTCGGCGATCAGACGCTGCAAGCGCGAGGTAATCTGTGCGCGCTCGGTGCTGTTGAGGTCGCGATGATCGAGCGCGGCCAACTGCGCAGCGATGGCGTCGTATTTCTGAATGAGCGTACGGCGTGCAACTTCGGTGGGGTGAGCCGTCAACACCAGCTCGATTTCCAGCTTGCTCAGTTGGCGCGCCAAGGCATCAGGCGTGTGACCTTCCGTTTTCAGGCGGTCAAGCAGCTCGGGCAACACCCGCGACTCAAAGGGCAGAGGCTGGGTATCGTCACGGCGATGCATGAGCTGATACTGCTCGGCAATATTGGCCAGGTTGAGAAACTGGTTGAACGCACGGGCCACAGGCAGGAGTTCGTCATCACCCAACCCGTCGACACTGGCGCTGAGTTGCTCGGCACCTTCTGCAGAACCGCGCCTGCCCGCCTTGGCGCCTTTGCGAATACGTTCGATCTTGTCGAGGAATTCAGCGCCTCGCTGCTCACGAATCGTGTTACCCAACAGCTCACCCAGCAGGTGAACGTCTTCGCGCAGACGCGCATCGATATCGGCCATCGTTCCTCTCCCGTTTTTTGTCTGGGCTCAGTTGCGTACCCGCAAAACAGCGCGGGCGTACGTGAATTCGAATCCGCATTGCCAACAGTGCACCAAAAGCCTGCAATTGGACAAATGGTTCAACAAAAAGCCGCGCCTCAACGCCTGATTAATCCTGCAGCGACGTCCGTTCACATGCCGATCAACATGCTGACCGCTTCCTGAAGCCCCCTGAAAATTCCTGACCACACAGTAGATATTTATCTGAACTATTCAAAAACAGTACAGGTCGGAGCCTTTAACCATTACAGGAAAGCCCGAAAGGCAGCAGGCGGTTGTACGACCTCATGCCCGGACTTGATGCAACAACTGTCATGGATAACCACGTTCGGAGTCAGACAATGGAGTTGATCACCATGAACACCTTAACTGCCAAAACCAAGTTCAAAGGCCTGCGCGGTCTCAAGCTGGCTGCGCTGGCGCTCGGTAGCACCTTTATCCTCGCCGGTTGCGCAGGTAACCCGCCATCCGAGCAATATGCAGTCTCGCAATCGGCCGTCAACAGCGCCGTCAGCGCTGGCGGTACCGAATTCGCAGCGGTGGAAATGAAGTCGGCTCAGGACAAGCTCAAAGAAGCTGATCTGGCCATGCAGGATCACAAGTACGACGAAGCTCGCCGCCTGGCTGAACAAGCCGAGTGGGACGCTCGTGTAGCAGAGCGCAAATCTCAGGCCGCCAAAGCTGCCAAGGCTGTGCAGGATGCTCGTCAGGGCGTCAACGAACTCCGTGAAGAAGGCCTGCGTCAGGTGCAGTGATTGCCCTGAACCCTTTCTGTTTTCATGAATTCGTAACTGATTAAAGGACGACCATATTATGCGTAAACAATTGATGATCCCTGCTCTGCTGGCCATGAGCGTTGCCTTGGCAGCCTGTGCAACCAAGCCTAACCCTAATCTGGAACAGGCCCGCAGCAACTTCACCGCGCTGCAGACCAACCCGGAAGCTACCAAAGTCGCGGCGCTTGAAACCAAAGACGCCAGCGAATGGCTGGCCAAGGCAGAACAGGCTTTCCGTAACGATGATGACGTCAAGAAAGTTGACCAACTGTCTTATCTGACCAACCAGCGCGTAGAGCTGGCCAAGCAGACCATCGCCCTGCGCACCTCCGAAGCTGCTCTGCAGAATGCTTCTGCCGACCGCGCCAAGGCACGCCTGGAAGCTCGTGATGCTCAGATCGCTGCGCTGAAGAACAGCCTGAACGCCAAGCAGACCGAACGCGGTACGCTGGTGACTTTCGGTGACGTGCTGTTCGACTACAACAAGGCCGATCTGAAGCCGACCGCTCAAGGCGACATCGGCAAGCTGGCTGCTTTCCTTCAGGAAAACCCTGATCGCAAAGTGATCGTTGAAGGCTACACCGACAGCACAGGTTCTGCTTCCTACAACCAGTCGCTGTCCGAGCGCCGCGCCAATTCTGTTCGCATGGCACTGGTACGTATGGGTGTAGATCCAGCACGCGTTGTGACCATGGGTTACGGCAAGGAATATCCGGTTGCTGACAACACCAGCAACTCGGGCCGTGCCATGAACCGTCGTGTGGAAGTCACCATCTCCAACGACAACCAGCCTGTTGCACCGCGCTCGTCGATGAAATAAGCGACTGAGCCGCTGCACTGAAGCCCCGCCTGCGCATACAGGCGGGGCTTTTTAATGCCGAAAATTTATCGCCGTGTTTATTGCTGTGGCGTCTGCTGGCCGATGCACCGCACCGCTTGCCTGTGGTCATCGATCAACACACCTGACAAGCCCTTTCGCGATGTGTCGAACAGCACCAGCACGCCATCAACGCATTGCGCCACCTCGACAGCTGGCGTCGCGGCGATCTTGTAGTCCTCGCCTGGCACGGTCTTGAGCAGAGTGAATTCGCCGAGCAGCAATGCATCCTCAGGCTTTGCGAAGTGCAGGTAGCCGTAAAACCACAGACAGCCGACGGTGCCGATGACTGCACCGACGGCGCTGAGAATCATGCCGTTGACGTTACGGTCGCGGCTCATGGCGCTGGCGGTGTAGCAGGGATCGGGTAGTTGGGCACTTGCGCAAGACGACGCAGGCCATTGAAATGCGTCGGGTCGTCCAGATAGCGCAGCATCACCTGACGCCAGAGAGGGTCTGCGAACGTCTGTACGTGCTCGCCACGGGTCAGTTGCAATACGCGCGGTGGAGGCGCGGCCTTGTACAGCTCGATACCGTTGGCGAGCGGCACCAGTGTGTCGTCCATGCTGTGAAAGATCAGCATCGGTGTGCCGGCCAATCGTGGCAGGCCGTTGACGGCACTGTCGGCCTCCGGGATCAGCCAGGACAAGGGCGTCTTCAATGGCCAGGTCAGCCACGACTTGCTCAGCGAGTTTCGCGCGACGCTGCGATAGCTGGCCGGCACGCTGTCCAATACCAACGCCTTGAGCCGCGAACGCTCCTGCGGGTGTTCTGACAAGTAGTGCACCGCCAGCGCTCCACCAATGCTTTGCCCCAGAACCACAAGGGGTTTGCCTTGCACTTGCGGTGCAGTGTTCAACCAGTCGAAAGCGGCCTGAACATCCTGATAGACCGCCGGCAGGCTCGGTTCGCCCTGCGACTCGCCATAGCCACGGTAATCCAGCATCAGCACCTGATAACCCTGCTCGGGTAACCACCAGACGCCACCAAGGTGCCAGGACAGATTGCCGCCGTTGCCATGCAGATGCAGCACCGTACCCTTGACCGGCACACCCTCTTTCGCGGGCAGCCACCAGCCATGCAGGCGTGTACCATCGGAGGCGGTGAGGTTCACGTCCTGATACTGTAAACGAGCCTTGTCTGGTGTGAACGGAACACCTTGCTCGGGATAGAACAACATCGAACTGCAGCCTGTGAGCGCGAGGACCAGGGTGAAGATGCCGAGCAGTTTCAAATGGGGTTTCCTTGTTGTTTTCATCGCCACATCACTGCCGTGCTGGCGCAGAGCAATGGCACGATAGTTACAAGATTATCGTTCCTCACGCTCCAGCGTGGGAATGCCGTTCTGGACGCTCTGCGTCCGATCCTGACTGTGCAGCGCGGCGCAGATTTGTGACGCCGAGCGTCACCCACTGCGTGCCAACGCGGAGCATTGGCACGATAGTCAGTTCGGCCTACAAAATATTCGAGTAGTCCGCTTCGATACGGTCCAGGCTCAGGTGGTTGAGGAAGTTGGAGAAGCACATCCAGGCCGACAGCGCGTTCATGTCACGGAACTGCTCAGGCAGGTATTTGGGTGCCACTACCAGTCCTTCATCTACCAGTTGGCGCAAGGTACGCATGTCTTCCAGCGTGGTCTTGCCGCAGAACAGCAGCGGCACCTGTTCAAGCTTGCCCTTGCGCACGGCCAACTGAATGTAGTTGTAGACCATGATGAAACCCTTCAGATAGGACAGGTCTTTAGTGAACGGCAAGCCGTTGGGCACCGAGCCGCGGAACACGCGACTGGCATTACCATAGCTCTCCGACATGCCGAAGCCCTGCTCGCGGTAGAACTCGAATACCTGCAGAAAATCAGCGCCCTGCTCGGCCATGTGAATGGCACGGGTGCGATTGGTCAGCTTGCGCAAACGGCTGGGGTAGGAGGCGAAGGCGATGACTTCCATGAGAATCGCCAGGCCTTCCTGAGTCACCGTCGATGAAGGCGGACCTTTGGAAAGGAACGTACAGATAGGCTGGTTTTGCCCGTTCAACGTGGTGCCGACGTGTACCAGCCCTTCGTGAACCTCCAGCGCACGGACGTCGCGCTCGTTGAACATGGCGTCGGTGCGGATCTTGATGTAGTCGGCCCCGGCAGCCGCATCAGCGACGATCCCGTCAGATTCGAAAACCCGGATGGTTTCCTCGGCTTCACCGAACACACGGTTCAAACGCGATTGCAGCAACGAAACAGCGTCCTTGGCCGTGAGGGTTTTCGGCTCGTCCTTGAGGTCACCACGCCCGGCGATGTTGTTCAGATAATCCGAGAGCATCAGGCCCAGATCGGCCAGCGTCGGGTCACCGGCGTGAAAGGCATCGGACGCAGCGCCATACAGTTCCTGCGAGATCAGCCCGAAGTCAGGCGTGCCACGCGCTTCGAGCATACGCACCACCATGCGGTACTCACGGCACATGCGGCGCATGATCTGCCCGACCGGGTTGAACTGCCCCAGTTGACGCGTGACATCCCGCTCGATGTTCTGAAACTCTTGTTTCAAGGCGACCGAATCGAAGCCCAGCGGGCGGTTTTCGTAATAGGCACGGTCCACGGCAGGAAGCGCCTTGCCCTTGGCGGCCAGAAACTCCTTGCGAACTGTCTCATCCCATTTAACTGCATCCAGAATGCGAATCGGCGTCTGTGCAACGACGATCCGATCCGATAACGCACGAATAGTCTGTTGATACTCGTCCACCGGTACTCCTTGGCTGGCTGTTTCGCTACTGCTCGGCGGCATGAGAACACGCCACCGCTGGAAAATATCGAAATTGGCAGGGTCGTCAAGCCGTCTGAACCGCCGACCCAGAGCACGTCGAACGAAGTATAGTCACCCTCGAACCGGCTGCGGCGTCCCCAAAACCAGACGCATCTGCCGGGTCAGAATACAGAGCATTTCTTCGTCCGCCTGACGCTGTGGGCCATGCAGCAGGCCTTGATACTCAATGCGCCGGATGAGCCCCGTCAACACCTGAGCATCCTGATAGGGCTGCAACGAGCCAATCACCTGAAAGAACTGACAACTGCCTTGCAGCAGAATTTCCTGATGGGCCATCACCAGCGGGGTCAGACGCGGGTTGATCAGCGCTTCGTGGTAGAACGCCTGCTCGGCGATCAGGTAGTCGCGTCGGGTCAGCAATTGATGCCGGATATGCTCCATCACCATACGCGCAATATCGTCAGCCAGCCGAAAACGGTCGGTCGGGCTGCCCGAACTGCGGCTCATCATCTCACGCAGAATACCTTCGGTGTTCTGCCAAAGCCGCGCCAGGTAATCGGCACTGCGCTGTACATACTGGGCAAAGGCATCGGTGAGCAGGTCATTGATGTCCTTGAAGTAATAGGTGGTTGCCGACAACGGTACGCTGGCCTCAGCGGCCACTGCGCGATGACGTACAGCGCGCACGCCGTCGCGCACCACAATACGCATGGCCGCATCGAGAATGACCTGTCTGCGTTGTTCACTGCCTTCGCGGGCCGCCTTGCGGCCTTGATACTTGACACTTTTGGCCACCGCGCTCGCTACCCCGGCGGCCCCTTCTCTGGCAATCGTCACGACAGCTTCCTTTTTGAATCGTCCTGAAAAATACCTAAAAAAAAGCCGCTCATTGAAGGCGGCTGTTTTTTCATTGATTACGCTTGCGGGCGCATGTGCGGGAACAGAATGACATCGCGGATCGAAGGCGAGTCGGTGAGCAGCATCACCAACCGATCGATGCCGATCCCCTCACCCGCAGTAGGTGGCATGCCGTATTCCAGCGCACGCACAAAGTCGGCGTCGTAGTGCATGGCTTCGTCGTCACCGGCATCCTTGTCGGCTACCTGAGCCTGGAAGCGTTCGGCCTGATCTTCGGCGTCGTTGAGCTCGGAATAGGCGTTGGCGATTTCACGGCCGCCGATGAACAACTCGAAACGGTCGGTTACGCTCGGGTTTTCGTCATTGCGACGAGCCAGCGGAGACACTTCGAACGGGTACTGAGTAATGAAGTGCGGCTGTTTCAGCTTGTGCTCGACCAGCTCTTCGAAAATCATCACCTGCAATTTGCCCAGGCCTTCGAAGCCGAGCACCTTGGCACCGGCCTTTTTGGCAATGGCACGAGCCTTGTCGACGTCCTGCAGATCGGCAGCGGTCAGATCCGGGTTGTACTTGAGGATCGAGTCGAACACCGAAAGGCGCACAAACGGTTCGCCGAAGTGGAACACCTTGTCGCCGTAAGGCACGTCGGTGGTGCCCAGAACCAGTTGAGCCAGTTCGCGGAACAGCTCCTCGGTCAGGTCCATGTTGTCTTCGTAATCGGCGTAGGCCTGGTAGAACTCGAGCATGGTGAACTCGGGGTTGTGCCGGGTCGAAACGCCCTCGTTACGGAAGTTGCGGTTGATCTCGAAGACTTTCTCGAAACCACCGACCACCAGACGCTTGAGGTACAGCTCCGGCGCAATGCGCAGGAACATTTCCATGTCCAGCGCGTTGTGATGGGTTTCGAACGGCTTGGCTGCCGCACCGCCGGGGATGGTCTGCAACATCGGCGTTTCGACTTCAAGGAAGTCACGCTTCATCAGGAAGCTGCGGATGTGAGCGATAACCTGCGAGCGCACGCGGAAGGTCTCACGCACGTCTTCGTTGACGATCAGGTCGACGTAACGCTGGCGATAGCGCTGCTCGGTGTCGGTCAGGCCATGGTGCTTGTCGGGCAGCGGACGCAGCGACTTGGTCAGCAGGCGAACGGTGGTCATCTCGACGTACAGGTCGCCCTTGCCGGAGCGTGCCAGGGTGCCTTCGGCAGCAATGATGTCGCCCAGGTCCCAGGTTTTCACCTCGGCCAGGGTTTCTTCAGCCAGGGTCTTGCGGTTGACATAGACCTGGATACGCCCGGTCATGTCCTGGATCACCATGAAAGAGCCACGGTTGAGCATGATGCGACCGGCGACCTTGACCGGAATCGCTGCCTCTGCCAGTTCTTCCTTGGTCTTGTCGACGTACTGTTTCTGCAAGTCGTTGCAGTAGCTGTCGCGGCGGAAGTCGTTGGGGAAGGCCTGACCCTTGGCACGGCCTGCAGCAAGCTTTTCCTTGCGCAGGGCGATCAGGGTGTTTTCTTCCTGTTGCAGGGCTTGCGGGTCGAGTTGTTGGTCGCTCATGTCTTTAAATATTCCATCACAGGTTCGCCCTCGTCTTGCGACGAGGGACTTGAGGTGTCGGCTGACGGTTTACAGCCCTTGCTTGAGGCTCGCGATCAGGTATTCGTCGATATCGCCATCAAGCACCTTGTCGCAGTCGCTGCGTTCGATGTTGGTCCGCAGGTCCTTGATACGCGAGGCGTCCAGTACATAGGAACGAATCTGATGACCCCAACCGATATCGGACTTGGTGTCTTCGAGCGCCTGGGACGCTGCATTGCGCTTCTGCACTTCCTGCTCATACAAACGGGCCCGCAGCATTTTCATGGCGGTGTCCTTGTTCGCATGCTGGGAACGTTCGTTCTGGCAACTGACCACGGTGTTGGTCGGAACGTGGGTGATACGTACCGCCGAGTCTGTGGTGTTTACGTGCTGACCACCGGCCCCGGAGGAGCGGTAGGTATCGATGCGCAGGTCCGACGGGTTGATGTCGATTTCGATGTTGTCATCGATTTCCGGCGAAACGAACACGGCCGAGAACGAGGTGTGGCGACGGTTGCCGGAGTCGAACGGGCTCTTGCGCACCAGACGGTGAACGCCGATCTCGGTACGCAGCCAGCCAAAGGCGTATTCACCCTTGATGTGCACGGTAGCGCCCTTGATGCCAGCGACTTCACCGGCAGACAGCTCCATGATGGTGGCGTCGAAACCGCGCTTGTCAGCCCAACGCAGGTACATGCGCAGCAGAATGTTGGCCCAGTCCTGCGCTTCGGTGCCGCCGGAACCGGCCTGAATATCCAGGTAGGCGTTGTTGGGGTCCATCTCGCCACTGAACATGCGACGGAATTCGAGCTTTTCCAGCGATTCGCGCAGGCGCTCGACTTCGGCAGCGACGTCATCGACGGCGGCCTGGTCTTCTTCTTCGGCAGACATCAGCAACAGGTCTTTGGCATCGGCCAGACCCGAGGACATTTCGTCCAGGGTTTCTACGATCTGCGCCAGCAGGGAGCGCTCACGCCCCAGTTCCTGGGCGTAGGTCGGGTTGTTCCAGACGTTTGGATCTTCGAGCTCGCGGTTGACTTCGGTCAGACGATCATGTTTGTGATCGTAGTCAAAGATACCCCCGAATGGTTTCGGAGCGCTCGGACAAATCCTTGATGCTGTTTAGGATCGGGTTGATTTCCATGGTAGGCAGCACTCGCAGGCGAAATTTTCAAAGCCGACGAGTATACCCCAGGCAAGACCACGAAAGCAGCCCGTCGAGCAGGCGTTGTGAGGCCTATTTTACCGGTCACTGGCGGCGTCAGCCTGCCGCAACCTGATTGCGTCCGTTGTTCTTGGCCAGATAAAGCCCCTTATCGGCATCCAGAATCAGCTGACGGCTGTGCATCCCGACCTGCGGCGTCACGGTAGCGACGCCAATACTCACGGTAAGGCTGGAACCCGGCGTTGGAGCGATATGCGGGATATTCATGCCTGACACGCTCTGGCGCAGTTTTTCAGCCAGCAGACGCGCCCCGCCCGGAGAGGTATTGGGCAGGACCATGGCAAACTCCTCGCCGCCGTAGCGCGCGGGCAAGTCGGACGGGCGACTGCAACTGTTGCGGATGGCTTTCGCCACTTGACGCAGGGCCTCGTCGCCCTCCAGGTGCCCGAAGTTGTCGTTGTAAGCCTTGAAGTAGTCGACATCGATCATCAGCAGCGACAACTGCGCCTGATCGCGAATGGCACGTCGCCACTCCAGCTCCAGATACTCATCGAAATGGCGGCGATTGGACAGCCCCGTCAGGCCGTCGGAGTTCATAAGGCGTTGCAGCACCAGGTTGGTGTCAAGCAACTGTTGCTGGCTGACCCGCAGGGCACGATAGGCCTCGTCACGCTGCAACAGTGTCATATAGGAGCGCGAGTGGTAGCGAATGCGCGCCACCAGTTCGATGTTGTCCGGCAGTTTGACCAGATAATCGTTGGCCCCGGCCGAGAACGCGGCGCTCTTGATCAGCGGGTCTTCCTTGGTGGACAACACGATGATCGGGATATCGCGGGTCAACGGATTGCTGCGGTACTCGCGAACCAGCGTCAGACCGTCCAGGCCCGGCATGACCAGATCCTGAAGAATCACGGTCGGTTTGATCTGCACGGCCTGGGCAATTGCCTGATGCGGGTCGGCGCAAAAGTGGAAGTCGATCGATTCGTGGCCAGCCAGCCCACGCCGGACAGCCTCGCCAATCATGGCCTGATCATCAACCAGAAGCACCATGGCGGTGTTCTCATCCGGGGTCTTGATCTCATCCGTCTGCAGGTCATGCATAGTGTTTCTCCTGATCGCCGACCACAGGTGAATGCACCTGAGCAGTCATTGAGTAAATACCTCGACCAAGCGAGGGGCAATGGCGGGCAGCGGACGTATCTCAACAGCAGCATCAATGGCTGCAGCCGCTTTGGGCATGCCATACACAGCAGAACTGGCCTGATCCTGGGCGATGGTCAGAAAACCTCGCTCCCGCATTGCCTTGAGTCCCTGCGCACCATCGCGCCCCATGCCGGTCAGTAGAACGCCGACTGCCTCACCACTCCAATAACGGGTTACGCTCTCGAAAAACACATTGATCGAGGGCCTGTAAACTTCATTCACAGGCTCTGCGGTATACGCCAGCGTACCGTCCTTGAGCAAACGAATATGATGATTGGTTCCGGCCAGCAGCACCACCCCTGGCTGCGGCGTTTCGCCTTCCTTTGCCAACCGCACGGGCAGGCCGGAAGCGGAACTCAACCACTCCGCCATACCGGCCGCGAATACCTGATCAACATGCTGCACAAGGACGATCGCTGCCGGAAAGCTCACCGGAAGCCCCTTAAGGAGGATCTCCAGCGCCGCGGGCCCGCCCGCCGAGGAGCCGATGGCAACGAGCCTGTCGCGCCTCGCCGGCTCCGATCTCGGCGCAGCCACCACATGCTCGCGGCCGACACGCTGACCGATCAGCCAGTCAATATTGAGTATCTTGCGCAGCAGGGGCGCCGCCGCCTCTTTGGGGTTAGGACCGCCGATGGCAGGCGTATCCACCACATCCAGCGCACCATGCCCCATCGCTTCGAATACGCGGCGCATGTTCTGCTCGCGGTCGACGGTTACGATGACAATAGCGCAGGGTGTTTCGGCCATGATCCGACGCGTGGCCTCTACGCCATCCATCACCGGCATTATCAGGTCCATCAGGATCAGGTCCGGGGTCTGCTCGACGCAGCGCTGCACGGCATCGGCACCATTGGACGCCACCCATATGATCTGGTGCGCGGGCTCGAAGGCCAGCGCGCGACGCAGGGCTTCGATGGCCATGGGCATGTCGTTGACGATGGCAATCTTCATCCTTGCGCGTCTCCTATCAATTCGACAACAGCGTCGAGCAAGGCATCATCGTGGAAACTGGCTTTGGCCAGGTAGTAATCCGCTCCGGCGTCCAGGCCGCGGCGTCGGTCTTCTTCACGATCCTTGTAGGAAACAACCATGACCGGCAATGACTGCAAACGGGTATCACGGCGCAGCAACGTCACCAGTTCTATACCGTCCATGCGCGGCATGTCGATGTCGGTGATGAGCAGGTCGAAGTCCCCGGCACGCAGGGCATTCCAGCCGTCCATCCCGTCCACGGCAACCGATACTTCGTAACCGCGACCGACCAGCAGCTTGCGTTCCAGCTCGCGAACAGTCAAAGAGTCATCGACCACGAGAACCCGTTTGCGCGATACATGGTCGACCTGACGGTTGCGCCGGTCAATACGCTCCAGGCGTCCGGTATTCAGGAGTTTTTCCACCGAGCGCAGCATGTCTTCTACATCAACGATCAACACCACCGAACCGTCATCGAGCAAGGCCCCCGCCGAAACATCCTGAACCTTGCCCAGCCGCGCATCGAGCGGCATCACCACCAGCGTACGCTCACCGATGAAGCGTTCGACGGCTACGCCATAAACTGCATCACGCTCGCGAATAACCACAACCTTGAGCGCTTCGCCGGCATTCTGGGCGGGCGGCCGATTCAATAACTGACTGGCCGAGACCAGACCGACATGGCGCTCTTCATCCCAGAAGTGCTGACGCCCTTCCAGTTGCAAAATATCATCCGGCTGCAAGTCGCGCATGCGCTCGATATGGGCCAGAGGGAAGGCATAGGCTTCTCCGCCCACTTCCACCACCAGGCTACGCACTACTGAAAGCGTCAGCGGCATTTCAATCCTGAAACGACTGCCCTCGCCCGTCCACTGCTGCAGCTCAACACTGCCGTGCATCTGGCGAACCATATGCTGCACAGCATCAAGCCCGACACCACGACCGGAAATTTGCGTGACCTTGTCGCGCATGCTGAAACCCGGCAGAAACAGAAAACTCAGCAGTTCCTCCTCGCTCAACTGCGCGGCGGTTTCTGCTGGCGAAAGCTTGCGTTCAACAATGCTCTGGCGCAAACGCTCCAGGTCTACGCCGCCACCGTCGTCACTCAACTCAACGACCAGCAAACCAGCCTGATGCGATGCCTGCAGACGAATCAGACCTTCAGGGTCCTTGCCCGACGCCGCGCGTTTTTCGGGCGACTCGATGCCGTGGTCCACCGCGTTGCGCAACAGATGGGTCAGCGGCGCATCAAGCTTTTCCAGTACATCGCGGTCGACCTGGGTCTTCTCCCCTTCGATCTGCAGACGTACCTGTTTACCCAACTCACGCCCCAGATCGCGGACCATGCGCGCCTGACCGTTCAGCACATCGGCGAAGGGCCGCATGCGGCAGGCCAGTGCGGTGTCATACAGCAGCTGCGCGCGCTGCGCCGACTGCCAGCCAAACTCATCCAGCTCTGCGGTTTGCTGGACCAGCACCTGTTGCGCCTGGGACAACAGGTTGCGTGCATCTTCCAGGGCTTTTTGCACATCAGCCGGGGGGCCTTCTTCGCCAAAGCTCGCACCCAGCACTTCAAGCGCGCAGTCGCTGCTGCTTTGCAAGCGTTTGAGGCGCTGCATACCGGCCAACAGCGGCTTGAGTCGCTGGGTCTCGACCAGCGATTTGCTGGACATGTCCAATAGCCCGTTCAAACGCTCGGCAGTGACCCGCAAAACACGCTCGCCGCCCTCGGCCACTCGACGTTCACGCAAGGGGGTAAAAGGTGCTTCCGGTTCCGGAGCCGGAGCCGGCTTGGCGGCGGACCTGGATGGCGGACGCGGCTCTGCTGTCAGTGGATCAGGGACAGGGTTGATTACTGGCTCAGCCCCTTGGGCTGAAGACTCAAGCTGCTGCATCGCGCTGGCCAGCAATGCGTCCGAGGCCGGGTCAGGCAGCGGCGTATTGACCGTGCGCGCTGCGCCAGCACCGGAGGCCAGCAGCGCGTTGAGCCTTTCAACATAACTGTCGATATCGGGCTGACCGACGCTATTACCGCCTGGCGTAGCGATACGCATCAACAGGTCAGTGCCGGACAGCAGCGCATCAATGTGCTCGGCCTGCAGCAATAGACGTCCTTCTTGCGCGCTGACCAGACAGTCTTCCATCACATGCGCAACGCTCACACCAAAATCGACGCCGACAATGCGCGCCGCGCCCTTGAGCGAATGTGCCGCCCGCATGCAGGCTTCCAGCTGATCCGCCTGGGTCGGGTTACGCTCAAGCGCCAGCAGGCCCGCACTCAATACTTGGGTCTGCGCATCGGCTTCCAGCGTGAACAGTTCAAACAGTGAGGCGTCACGCATTTGATCTGGCGTCATGTAAGGCTCCGGTGCACCGCCGACAATAACTCTTCTTCGTCCAGCCAACGCAGGCTGCGGCCCTTCCATTGCAGAACGCCGCGAGTGAAACGGGCGTTGGCATGAGTACCGGACGCAGAAGCGGCTTCCAGCTCACGCTCGTCAATGGCGTGAATGCCGTCCACCTCGTCCACCGGTACCACGACCGGGCCGCCTTCAGCGGCAACGATCAACATGCGCGGAACCACCCGCGCCGACTGGTCACTCGCTGCATTGCTGTCCAGCCCTAGCAGCTCGACCAGCGATATGCACGCTACCAGAGCACCTCGTACGTTGGCGACACCCAGCATCGCACGCGAGCGCTGGTGCGGCAGCGAATGGATGGTCTGGCTGGGGGCGACCTCCGAGAGGCATCGGGAAGCCAGCCCCAGCCACTCTTCGCCAAGACGAAATACCAGGATGGAGCGGGTCTGTATGTCGCGCAGCAACACAGAGCCCTGAAACTGCTCATGCGATTCCTGGGCCAGTGCGTAGCGGTCCAGCAGACGAGTGGCCGCCGCAGAATAAACCGCGCAGTTGCGACAGTGGATGTGCTCTTCAAGCAACGGGCAGGAACGATCACCGTGAATACCGATGCGGTTCCAGCAGTCATCGATATCCAGGGCTTGGTCATGGGTAAGACTGGAAAAACCGGACACACCCGTCATCAATGGTTTCCTTGTTTATTCGCGCCACGTGCAGCGCGGTCCTGCAAGCGCCGGGCCCCGGCACTGTCGCCCTGGGCGGCCAGCAACGCAGCCAGTTGGGCCAGCGATTCAGAGTGCTGCGGTTGCAGGTACAACGCCTTGCGATAGAAACCCTGAGCCTGCGCCACGCTGCCTTCTACTTCGCTGAGCAGGCCCAGCCAGTAAAACACCTGTGCAACCGGCTCATGCTGTTGCAGATAGCGCTCGCAGGCAGCCCGCGCCTCGGCACTTTTGCCTTCGTTGGCCAGGCCGGCAATCCTGTCGAGCAGCGCCGAAACCTCGCTATTGCCAGTGACAGCAACCGGCTTGACGATGGGCGCAAACGCTGCGGACGTTCGTGCGACAGGTCGTGGCGCAGGCGCTCTGGCAGGTGCATCGGGGGCCGGGCGCGGGGCAACCGGGGCGGCTACCGGAGCCGGGGTCCAAGCCGGAGCCGGAGCCGTCGGTTCGATTGGCGCATGCCGGAAGGCAAATGATTGCGCAATACCGATCGAGCGCATGCCAAGACCTGCCAGCAGGTTGCCCTCCGCCGGCCCGATGAACAGCAGGCCGTCTTCCCGGGTCAGTTGCTTGAGGACCTTGAACACATGTTGCTGGGTCTGCCGATCAAAATAGATCACCAGATTGCGGCAGAAAACGATGTCATAGGCGACCTGCGAAGCCAGTTTCGGATCGAGCAGGTTGCCAGCCTGAAAACTCACACAGGCGCGCACACTGTCGGCGATTTCAAACCCGTCAGCGACCGGGTTGAAATACCGCTCGCGAAAACCGGTGTCGCTGCCCCGGAATGAGTTCTTGCCATAGATGCCGTGCTCGGCCTTGGCAATCGAAACAGGGCTGATATCAATGGCATCGACCTTGAACTGCCTGGCATCGACTCCCGCATCGAATAACGCCATGGCAATCGAATAGGGTTCCTCGCCGGTCGAGCACGGCAGGCTGACAATACGCAACGGGCGCACACCGGCAAGGCTCGCTATACGTTCACGGGCCAGCATGCCCAGTGTGACGAACGATTCCGGGTAGCGAAAAAACCAGGTTTCGGGAACGATCACCGCCTCGATCAGCGCCTGCTGTTCTTGAGGCGATGACACCAGAAGATGCCAGTACGCATCACTGTCGGGGCAATGGGCGGCCGTCGCACGCTGACGCAAGGCACGCTCGATGATCGCCTCGCCGACCGAGGTCACATCCAGCCCGATACGCTCCTTGAGAAAGCTGAAGAAGCGTGAATCGTCGACCTTCATGGCGCGTCCTCAAGCAGTTCAAGGTCGATTGGCGGCACCGGGTACAACAACTCGCGAACCGGCTCGCTCAACAGTTCCTGAACGTGAATCCATTGCAGCAGCCCCTGCTCATCCTCGCGAACCGGCCCCAGGTAAGGTGACAGGCGATTGTCCAGCCCGTACGCCTTGAACTGTGACACCGGGCAACGCAGCGTTTCGGTGGCCTGCTCCAGAATCAGCCCGAGTAATTGCGCCGGGTGCGCGTCGTCGTGCCGATAATGCACCAGAACCATGCGGGTGCTGGTGCGCGAGCGCGCTGGCTGACCGGAGTTCAGCGCACTGATGTCAATCACCGGCACGATCTCGCCGCGATGGGCAAAGATCCCCGCCACCCAGTGCGGAGCCTGGGCAATTGCCTTGAGTTTCACGCGAGGCAGGATCTCGGCAATCTCTGTCGCGTCCAGTGCATAGCGGTCTTCGCCGATGCAAAACAGCAGAAAGAGTTTGCTGGTGGTCAGTGGCGTGCCGTTGCGCCTCGGCGATTGATCCGTCATTGGAGTGTTCAGACCTTGAATCGCGAAACGCCACCGCGCAGCCCGACCGCGACCTGACTCAACTCGTCGATGGCGAAACTGGCTTGACGCAGAGATTCGACAGTCTGGCTGCTGGCATCCGCCAGTTGCACCAGCGCCTGATTGATCTGCTCGGCACCGGTAGCCTGAGCCTGCATACCTTCATTGACCATCAGCACACGGGGCGCCAACGCCTGTACCTGCTGAATGATCTGCGACAACTGCTCGCCGACCTGAGTGACCTCGAACATGCCACGGCGCACTTCTTCGGAAAACTTGTCCATGCCCATAACGCCTGCGGAAACCGCCGACTGGATTTCCCGCACCATTTGTTCAATGTCATAGGTGGCGACAGCGGTCTGGTCGGCGAGGCGCCGCACTTCGGTGGCGACCACCGCGAAACCACGGCCGTACTCACCCGCCTTCTCGGCCTCGATGGCTGCGTTAAGCGACAGCAGGTTGGTCTGGTCGGCCACCTTGACGATGGTAACGACGACCTGATTGATGTTGCCGGCCTTCTCGTTGAGGATCGCCAGCTTGGCGTTGACCAGGTTGGCAGCGCCCATTACCTGATGCATGGTGTCTTCCATGCGTGCCAGCCCCTGTTGGCCGGAACCGGCGAGAATCGACGCCTGATCTGCTGCGGAGGTGACTTCGGTCATGGTTCGCACCAGGTCGCGGGAGGTGGCAGCAATTTCCCGCGAGGTTGCGCCGATCTCGGTGGTGGTTGCCGCGGTCTCGGTAGCGGTGGCCTGCTGCTGACGGGAAGTCGCAGCGATTTCAGTGACAGAAGTCGTTACCTGCACCGAAGAACGCTGGGCCTGCGCAACCAGCGCAGTCAGCTCGTTCATCATGTCGTTGAAGCCGGTTTCGACCGCATTGAACTCGTCCTTGCGGGACAGGTTCAGGCGGGTGCTCAGATCTCCGGTACGCATGATGTCCAGAATCCGCACGATCAGTTGCATCGGTGCCATGATCGAACGCATCAGCAGCAGCCCGCAGGCCGCAGCCGCCAGCACTGCCACCAGCAGCGACAGGATCATGCTGATCTTGGCAGCCAGCACGGCATTGACGATATTGGCGGTAGCCTGATCAGCCAACTGCTTGTTGGCGACAATCAGGTCGTTGAGCTGCTTGCGGCCCGTGAGCCAGACCGGGTTGACCTCGCCATAGAACTCGGCGCGCGCACCGGCATAATCGCCGCGATCATACTTGGCGTGGACCTCGGCAAGCATGCGCGAGTAGGCCTCGCGGCGTTTTTCAAAAAGCGCAAAACTGTCGCGGTCTGCGTTATCGAAAATGGACTTTTTGTAGCCGTCCATCTGCGCCTGCAGGTTCTCGTCAAAAGCCTGAAACTGGTCTTTTTCCTGCTTGGTCATCGCACGCGCTTCGCCTTCGGCAATCAGCTCCAGCGTACGGATATAACTTTCCCCCCACGCGCTACGCACCAGAGTGCTGTAGTAGACGCCAGGCAGCGCATCGAGACGGACCTCTTCCTCACTGGACTCGATGGACAACAGCCGTGAATAAGATACAACGACCATCAGCAGCATGATTGCGATGATGACGGCGAAACTCGCCAGAATCCGTTGGCGCAAAGTCCAGTTCTTCACAGTCAGCCCTCAAGAGTTCAACGACGGCATCGGGCCGTGTTCAAGAAGCGGACCGACGAGCGGTCCAAGCGGCGTGAGTATAGCCCAGCCGTCAACGGGTACACGGGGAATGAAAAACCAAATCATCGCACCTGCTCATTAACCCGCTTTCCTGCCTTCTTGTCGGCACTTGCCACCACTACTTGAACACAACACGTCAGGAACCTGTGCAGCCGATAAATAGTTAGCACTTGCCGGCCTGACCTCAAACGTAAGCTTTGTCGCCTGCTCACTCACGACAAGGCACTTCAATGCTGGACCAAACTTCGCCGGGCAAGGCACCTGCCGCCCCGCATGTGCAACTTATAAAAGATAAATCACCCCGATGGCTGCTTGACGCAGAACCGTCAACCCATGCAACTCTGCGCAAAACCTCCGGACGCCCCTTGCAATGGCTGACGAGCGCGCGCACGTCCAGCCTGGAGCAAGTCGATAAACTTCAGCAGCTCTATGCCGAGCATCGCCAGAATGAACAAAAGGTTCGTCCGACGCTTGATCGCCTCTCGACACTGGAAGACTTCGCGACCCCTCTTCTGACGGCGGCGATCAAGGACCGCTTCGGTCTGGACGTCGACGTCGCCCGGACCTGGCTGTTTCACGCCAGCCGGGCCAAGGTCGACCAGTCGTTCCTGGCGGCATCCCGAGACCCCATAACTCAAGCCAACATTGCCTTGAGGGCCGCCTGTCAGAGCCTGCTCAAGGCTGCGCTGCAGAATTTCGAAAAGTGGGAAACCGCGCCTGGCGCGATGGATTCGGACTCGGGCATAGAGGCTCAGGTGTTTTCCGCCTTTGAAATCATCGGTCAACAGATCGCCGGCCAGTCCTTGCCGATATCTGCGACCGGGTTCGCAGCGATGTGCCGCGAGCTGGACCTGGGCGGTAAATACCAGACCCACCTGGAGTCCGTCTTCAATGCACCTTCGACACCCGAAGAAACGGCGGACGCTGCGGCATCCAGGCTGCGCAAGGACTTCCTGAAACTTCAGTCATCGTCCATCCGGCTTCAACTGCAGATTGCCTCCCTGCAGGAACTTGTCAGCCCGCCATTGCAGGGCGCGTTACTGGATATTCTCGACGGCAAGCAAAACGTCCGACTTGATAACAGGCCGGTCAACTGCAGCGTGCTGTGCCTGGGGGATGTCGAACTTGACGGCCCGTTCGTTATTGGCAAAGACCGCGACATGGCAACTCAGGCAGAAAAAATTGTCGTCTACATTCCAGACGATCCGGTTGCGCCATTGAAGGAATACGACTCGGTCGAGGCGTTTATAAACTCGTTGCGCGACCGGATGTTCATCGATGGATATCTGAATTTTTTCATGCGTTTCATACCGGCGCGCCATCTAAGTGCCTTGTTTGAAAAGCTGTCCGAGCGTCTGCACCCCAAAGTCAAGAAAGGGGGGTTCTTCGAGCGCCAGTGGCTGGAACGTGAAGCGGACCGAAACGCCCGGCTGGACCTGAGAGAGACTCCTCTGCAAGGCCCCTTGCCGGAGGCCCTGTACGATCGCAAACGTGCAGCCTTGAAGGACAATGCGCTGTTTCATGGCGTGCCGACGGCGGCGCAGGACCAGAAAACTGTCGACGAGCGTGTGCAGTACTTTAAGGACAAAGCCTTCGACGTCTTGAACATCGCCGCTTTTGTCGTTCCGGTATTGGGCGAAGTGATGATGGCCGTCACAGCCATTCAGTTGGCCCATGAAGTCTATGAGGGCATAGAAAGCTGGGCCAAGGACGAAAAACAGCAGGCGCTCGCCTACCTGTTCGACGTGGTGGAGAATATTGCCCTGATGTCGGCCCTTGGCGCTGCGGCGACGGGCTCAGCAGGCATACCTGCGATACAAGTGCCCGAGTTCGTAAACGGCCTCAAACCCGTGGAATTACCGAGTGGAATGACTCGTCTCTGGAAACCGGACCTGACACCCTTTAGCCATGACATCGTGCTGCCAAAGGGTCTGCTGCCCAACGCCACAGGCCTGTATACATGGCAAGGCAAGCAGTGGCTGCCACTTGAAGGACGCACCTATTCGGTGATCCCTGCCCCGACCGGCGATGGTTATTTGATGGAGCACCCGAGCCGTCCGGACAGCTACCAGCCCGCCTTGCGCCACAACGGTGCTGGGGCCTGGTTGCATGAGCTTGATCGCCTGCTGGAGATGGAAGGCCTGACGCTGTTCCGACGGCTGGGATATTCCAGCGAAGCGTTCCCCGACAGCGCAGCCAGACGCATCATAAAAGTCAGCAACACACCTGAATCCGTGATGCGCCAGGCACTGGCCGAGCAGCGCCGCCCATGGACCTGCCACCCGAACTCGCAGCGATGGACTGGACGGAGCAGCATGATTCGGACTCATCAATATCAGACTACGAGTCAGAAGACAGTCGGGAATCGACTCCAGAGCCAGTGACTGCCGACCCCTGGCTGGATGACAGCAGCCCGCTCAGCGCCACGCGGCGTGCGCTCTGGGAGCAACTGGAGATCAGCGACCACAACCGAAGGCTATTGGACCTGATCGGTTCGCTGCGCCACAGTGCCGACTATCGCAATACCGCCAGCCGGGCAGCACTGCAGGAACGCGTCTGGCGAGTACTCGGCGCGGTCAGTCAGGACCCTCAACTGGGAACGACCCTGAGTGCTATCGCCGAAGAACTACTCAGGCTGTTCCGTGACAACAACACCTGCCCGGACGGCATCCTGCTGGAGTTCAACCAGATGGAGGTGATGGTGTTCATTCGTCAGTCACTGCACGATGTTGTGCCGGAGCAGCGAGGTGCATTGCTGTACAGGCTGACAACCCGGCTTTATCGCCTGTCCGAACTGGATGCTGCTGCCCGAGAGCAGACCGGGGGCCGCGATGAAGCTGAAGTTCGTCTGGCGTATCGCATACACTGGGCAAGCGCGCTGGACCTGCCCGTACCACCGGAAGGCATGTTGTATCAGGCCCACGCCGCCATCAGGCCGGGTGAGTTCGAGACAGCCCTGCTTCGCGTGCAGTCCGGAGAACAAGGCGAACCATTCCTGCGCTTCGCCGAGCAGCAGGATTACTGGATCAACTATCTGCGCGAAACCCATGCTGGACGGTTCGATGAACTCGAACATCTTTACAGGACTGACCTGACCCGGCTCACCGACGAATTCGAACAGCGCAACATCAGCCTGGACAATCCGGAATACGAAAGACGCATTCGGGAATTCGAAGCCAGCTTCAAGGCACAGCAAAAAGTGCTGATAAGGGAGCTGACCAACGCCGAGGGGCTGGAGCATCATTGATGGCATGGGCCGCCTGACGCACAGTGCGCCAGGCGGCCCGGCAGCGGACGTGGCAGCTTACTCGGCGCTCCGCACCTGTGCTTCCAGCTCGGCCTTGAGACCGGGCTCCAGTTTCAACTGGCGCGCCAGCTCATCGAGATAGGCGCGCTCCATGAAGTGCTCTTCATCCACCAGCATGACACTGGCGATATACATTTCTGCTGCCATTTCATGCGTGGTCGCAGCGCGAGCCACTTCTACCGGGTCCAGCGGTTTGTTCAGCTCGGCCTGAAGCCATTGCTGAAGCGCCTGATCGCTGTTCAATTTGCTGAACTCGCCCTCGATCAGTTCTCGCTCACGCTCATCTACATGACCATCGGCTTTTGCAGCGGCGACCAATGCACGCAGGATAGCCTGGCTGTGCTGCTCGGCTTCAGCCTCGGGCAAGCGATCAATGGTTTGCGGCTCACGCTGACCGACGAGGCCCTGACTGGACTGCCAGTTGTTATAGGCCTTATAGGCCAGTACGCCCAATGCCGCCAAGCCTCCGTAAGTCAGTACCTTACCGCCCATACCGCGCGAGCGTTTGCCGCGCAGAAGGCTCATGGCACCTGCAGCCAGCGCACCGCCACCGGCGCCGGACAGCAGACCGCCAAGACCGCTCTGAGAGGTCCCTTGGCCTTTACCGCCGCCGAGCAAACTGCCCAGACCATTGATCAATGAGTCGCTGCCCGAAGACTGCTTGGCGGATTTGCCGTTAGCCTTGTCCTGCAACATGCTTTGTCCGGATTTGAGCAACTGATCGAGTAAGCCACGCGTATTCACAGAAAGCCTCCTACAAGGTTTGTCAGATGAGTGATTGACCAACAAGTTGACAGGAAGTCACTGACTCAAGATTACCGGTGTGCTTCCGAATGTTACGATTCCCGGCCAGCCCCATTCATCCAATCATTCCCGATATCAGCGAAACACGTGCAACGCGCGGCTCTGATAAGGGGTCAATAGTGGAGCAGCCGGTACGAAAAGCAGTTAAAAAGACTGCTCGTCCAGATCGATCAACCTTAAGAGGGTGTAGACAAAATCATGTAGTGAGTCGGCGCGCGAGTATTCGAGCCTCGGCCAACCAAACCCATGCCTCGCTTACCGCAAAAAGGCGATCATGATGCATGATCAGTCGCCGAGCTCTCTCATTCCAGGCATGAGTTCGCTCCACTACCCATCGCTTGGGCATGACCACAAATCCAGTCTGAACAGGCTCCACGGAAAATAGATCGCCTTGTTCAGAGTGCCATTGCCCTGTTCTTCTGTTATTCGGGCCACGGATCACTTGAACATCGATAGCGTGCAGTTGATGGGTGCGCTGTGCCCATTTTCCTGCGTACGCACTATCAACAAAAAGCGTGCTCAGTGACGGATATTTTTCCTTCGAGTACGCCACCGCATCATCCGCCGCGTCACGATCCTGCACGCTTGCAGCACTGATACTGACAGCCAGCAGCAGGCCCAATGTATCGACAATCAGACTTCGTTTACGCCCCTTGACTTTTTTGCCCGCGTCGTAGCCGCTGTCACCGCCTTGAGGAGAACTGCGGGTCGACTGTGAATCCAGGATCGCTGCTGACGGGCTGTCAGCGCGTTCTTCCCGCTCACGCCATTGAGCTCGCAAGCGATCATGCATTTGCTCGAACTTGCCTTGAGCGCTCCACCGGCGGAACGTTTTGTAGACATTGTCCCAATGAGGAAAATCGCGGGGTAGCATTCGCCATGAGCACCCCGTGCGTACGACATAGCAACAGGCTTCCAGCAACGTGCGCCGAGAGTGAAGCGGTGGCACTCCTCGTCCGCCCTGGCTTTCAAACAGGTCGGCGACCAGTGCCCACTCGGTATCTGTCAAGCAACTCGGATATAGCTGCTCCGGCAGTTGGCGGCGGTGGGTTTCATTGTAGCCATAGGCTTTATTAGGTTCAGGTGACTGAAAACTTCCCTTGGCCCGCTGCTTTACACGCGTAATCCCTGCCATTTTCAACGCTTTTGCAAAGGTGTCGGGATGCGCAGTGATACCGGTTTCGGCGAAGAATACGAGCGCCAATTCGGCCTGGCTGGAATAGGGCTGTGCATGAGCGAGTTTCACCAGCACGGGATAGTGCTCGGCGGCAATCGAGCGAGGACGTCCGGTTTTAGGCATGGCTTGAGGGCTATTCAGACAAGGGAGTGAAAGTTTAATTTATTTTGTCTACACCCTCTAGGGAAGGTCTGAAAAAGCCTTTTCTTCAAAAGTCGAAGCCAGTAAATACAGGCGCTCCAGCCCGGTTCCTCTCCAAAAAAATGGGCTTTTTCAGAGGATACCTAGATATGCGCGCACGCGCTCATCAATACCCACCGCCTCTGAGTTAATCACCGCTGTGGAAAACTTTGTTGCCAAAGGCGGTATTATTGCAGTCATACCCGATGGAGAGATGGCAGGCGCATCAAACCCTTCCTCAACTGATACAGCACCAACCCTGCCAGACGGGCCTGAACACGCTGGCAAGCTTGAACAACTCAAATACCTGGCCGCCAAGGGCGCAGGCTTCACAGCGCTGCAATATTCATTACGCATGAATAAAAAAGACCTTCGCCAACTGGCCACCGAAAACGGTGTGACGATCGCTGTCAGTCAGCCCATGCTCACCACCCGCAGGGACGCCCGTCATGACACTACGGATATCGACGACGTGGTGGCCGGCCACGCCATGCATTACTCGGCGCTGGGCTATACCGCAGCCGAGATTGCCCAGGTACTGGACCTGAGCCTTCGCCAGGTATGGAATATCGGCAAAGCCTATCGATTCGAGTTCAGGCAGCAACGCGATAGCGACACGCCCTGAGGCCAGACTCTAAAACAGGTACCGAGTGCATAAGTTTCGACTGCCACGCAGAAAGCACCAGGCCCCTTGCTTTTAACTTCGACAGCTACTGTAGGAAAAAACCAAAAGCACACCTGCGCTTTTCGCCATGAACGGTAAGAACGGATTTAATGAGTACATAGGCGGTGGTACATGATCGCCTGCACCCGGCTAAAGACTTCTTACATGACTTGCCGAAGGAAATACGCTGTCAATATCAAACGCGCACTGCAACACCGAAAACACATTGAGTGTCCGGCAGGACGGTTTCGAAACACTCATGAACAATGAGTAACTTGTCAGGGAGCCTGAATTTGAGAAATGGCTACAGGCGTTGACGCTTTACAGGCGTGACGGGGAACCCGGGTTTAAAGTGCAGCCCCGCCAGGGCTGCACTCATCGAACAACCAGCAGCATCAGAACAGCTTGCGGCCTTTATTCGCAGCAATACGCATACGCAAGGCATTGAGCTTTATGAAGCCTGCCGCATCAGCCTGATCATAGGCGCCTGCGTCATCTTCAAAGGTAGCAATATTGGCATCGAACAATGAATCGTCCGACTTGCGACCGGTGACGATCACATTGCCCTTATAAAGCTTCAGACGTACAACACCGTTCACATGGGCCTGAGACGCGTCGATCATCTGCTGCAGCATAAGACGCTCCGGGCTCCACCAGTAACCGGTGTAGATCAGGCTGGCGTACTTGGCCATCAGTTCGTCCTTGAGGTGGGCGACTTCACGGTCCAGGGTGATCGATTCAATGGCGCGGTGAGCGCGCAGCATGATGGTGCCGCCCGGTGTCTCGTAGCAGCCACGGGACTTCATGCCCACGTAGCGGTTTTCAACGATATCCAGACGTCCGATGCCGTTTTCGCCACCGATGCGGTTCAGGGTCGCCAACACAGTGGCAGGCGTCATCTCAACGCCGTCCAGCGCAACGATGTCGCCATTGCGGTAGGTCAGCTCCAGATAAGTTGCAACGTTCGGCGCGTCCTCAGGGGACTTGGTCCAGCGCCACATGTCTTCTTCGTGCTCGGTCCAGGTGTCTTCCAGCACGCCGCCCTCATAGGAGATGTGCAGCAGATTGGCATCCATCGAGTACGGGGATTTCTTCTTGCCGTGACGCTCGATCGGAATGTTGTGCTTCTCGGCGTAGTCCATCAGCTTTTCACGAGACAGCAGGTCCCATTCACGCCACGGAGCAATCACTTTGACCCCTGGCTTGAGCGCGTAGGCGCCCAATTCGAAACGCACCTGATCGTTGCCTTTGCCGGTGGCACCATGGGAAATGGCATCAGCGCCGGTTTCGTTGGCGATCTCGATCAGGCGCTTGGCGATCAGCGGGCGAGCGATGGAAGTGCCCAGCAGGTACTCGCCTTCATAGACGGTGTTGGCACGGAACATCGGGAACACGAAATCACGCACGAATTCTTCGCGCAGGTCATCGATGTAGATTTCTTTCACGCCCATGGCCTGAGCCTTGGCGCGCGCCGGCTCGACTTCTTCACCCTGACCCAGGTCAGCGGTAAAGGTCACCACTTCGCAGTTGTACGTATCTTGCAGCCACTTGAGGATTACCGAAGTATCCAGGCCACCGGAATACGCGAGAACTACCTTGTTTACGTCCGCCATGCCATCACTCCACCGGGTTGTACGGAAAACCGCTGATTCTACCGTTCAAACCAGCAAATTTACAGGGGCGCGACAGCTTGTGACGACAAGGCGACGTTTGGCAGGAGCGTTATGCAGCCCTCAGGACGTGTGCGCTGCACTGACCGCAGAGGCTACCGGTACCGGACGCTCATCGGGCGCAACACGCTCCAGATGCACGTTCACGCGGCGGTTGCGCGCACGATTGGCCTCATTGGTGTTGGGCACCAGCGGGTAGCGTTCGCCGTGAAACCGCAGGGTGATTTGCTGCTCGGGGATACCCTGAGCCTTGAAGTAGTCCATGACCGCCAGCGCACGGCGGCGGGAAAGGTCACGGTTCGTGAGTCGATTGCCACTGTTATCCGAATGGCCGTCAAGCTCGATACGGTTAACCGTCGGGTCGGCCTTCAGATAGGCCACCATGTTGTCCAGACGCGCCTTGGCACGGGCATCCAGTTCAATACCGCCACCGGGAAATCCCACTTCAGCCTGTTTGACCTGATCGAAGTTCATCGGCAGAAGTTTGGCTGTGCACGCCTGGTAATCGCTGAACGCCTTGCTGAACTTGACCGGCAACAGGCGCACTTCCATCTGGCCACCGTCACGGGTGTAGTGACGGATAAGCGGGCTGCGACCGTCCATCAGACCACTGATCAGGCGCCCGGCCTGTGCCTGGGAAGTATTGAAGGGTATGTCGCCATTGCTGACGCGCACCGAACCCAGATTGATATCACCGCGCCCTGGCTGCCACGGTGCTGCGGCGGCCAGCAGCGTTGCGGAACCGTTGCCCAGCATGTTGTATGAAGCCTTGAGGCGAAACGTCGCCTGCTCACCGGCACGGCGCACGAACTCACCGGCACCGAAGTCGGTGATCGGCTGAGTCAGGCGGCATTCGAACTGATCGCCTTCGACCTTCCACTCGATGCTCTCCAGACGTGTCTGGAAACTGATAGCCATCGCCGGGAGGCTGGCAAACATGCTGAGCAGGGCTAAATATCGCTGGCGCACGGGAGGCTCCACTGGAAATAAACGCGAAACAAAAAATGACTGACTGACAAGGGGGCTATCGGTAACTTCGTGCAAAACTTGATAGCGGATGCCTGAGAGAGTCTTTTCCGGTAGCATTCCCAGCGAGTTTGACCCGCCTGGAATCCCCAATGTCTGACCGCCTGACCCTCCTGCGTCCCGACGACTGGCACATTCACCTCCGTGACGGAGCTGTCTTGCCTCATACCGTTGCTGACGTAGCGCGAACTTTTGGCCGCGCAATCATCATGCCCAACCTCGTGCCTCCGGTGCGCAACGCGCAGCAAGCCGATGCCTATCGTCAGCGCATTCTGGCTGCACGCCCGGCCGGCAGCCGCTTCGAGCCGTTGATGGTGCTGTACCTCACCGACCAGACCACGCCTGAAGACATCCGTACCGCGAAAGCCAGTGGCTTCGTGCACGCCGCCAAGCTGTATCCGGCCGGTGCAACCACCAACTCCGATTCCGGTGTCACCAGCATCGACAAGATCTTCCCTGCCCTCGAAGCCATGGCTGAAGTCGGCATGCTCCTGCTGGTACACGGGGAAGTGACGCGCGGCGAGATCGACGTATTCGATCGCGAAAAGGTTTTCATTGATGAGCACCTGCGTCGTGTAGTCGAACGCTTCCCGACGCTAAAAGTGGTGTTTGAACACATCACCACCGGTGAAGCGGTGCAGTTCGTCAATGAAGCATCGGCCAATGTCGCAGCCACCATCACCGCGCATCACCTGCTGTACAACCGTAATCACATGCTGGTTGGCGGCATTCGCCCGCACTTCTATTGCCTGCCCATTCTCAAGCGCAATACGCATCAGGCCTCCCTGCTCGACGCCGCCACCAGTGGCAGCGGCAAGTTCTTCCTGGGTACCGACTCGGCACCGCACGCCCAACACGCCAAAGAAAACGCTTGCGGTTGCGCCGGTTGCTACACCGCCTACGCGGCCATCGAATTGTATGCAGAAGCTTTCGAGCAGCGTAACGCTCTGGACAAACTGGAAGGCTTCGCCAGCCTTCACGGTCCGGCGTTCTACGGCCTGCCCGCCAATCAGGACACCATCACGCTGGTGCGTGACGAGTGGACCGCCCCTGCCAGCCTGCCGTTTGGCGAGTTGACCGTTATCCCGCTGCGCGCTGGTGAAAAACTGCGCTGGCGTCTGGAGGAACACGCGTGAGTGAAGATCATTTTGACGACGAACACGAAGGCCACGGCGGTGGCGGCGGTTCTCGTCACCCGATGGCAGCACGCTTTCGCGGCTACCTGCCCGTGGTCGTCGACGTAGAAACCGGCGGTTTCAACTCAGCCACCGACGCACTGCTGGAAATTGCTGCCGTGACCATCGGCATGGATGAAAGAGGCTTCGTGTTCCCGGAACACACCTATTTCTTCCGCGTAGAGCCGTTCGAAGGTGCCAACATCGAAGCCGCTGCGCTGGAGTTTACCGGTATCAAGCTGGATCACCCGTTGCGCATGGCGGTCAGCGAAGAAACCGCAATGAACGACATCTTCCGCGGCGTGCGCAAGGCTCTCAAGGCCAATGGCTGCAAACGCGCCGTGCTGGTCGGCCACAACGCCAGCTTCGACCTCGGCTTCGTCAATGCCGCTGTCGCGCGAATGGACATGAAGCGCAACCCGTTTCACCCGTTCTCAAGCTTCGACACCGCTACCCTCGCAGGCCTGGCCTACGGTCAGACCGTGCTGGCCAAGGCCTGCCAGGCTGCCGGAATCGACTTCGACGGCCGCGAGGCCCACTCGGCTCGCTACGACACCGAGAAGACTGCAGAGCTGTTCTGCGGCATCGTCAACCGCTGGAAGGAAATGGGCGGCTGGGAAGACTTCGACGACTAAGGTCGGCACGCCATTGAACGGACCGGCTTCGCGCCGGTTTTTTCGTGCCTGTCTGGAACGGGATATCTGGATACGCTGACTCTGAAAACAACCACTCATCGTTCTACCTGAATCGAACCCAAAACAGTTTTGACAAGCATTCTCATTAACATTAAGCTCCTCGGCACCAAGCAATAAACCAGCGACGGTCAATAGCTTATGTATGTTTGTCTTTGCCAAGGTGTCACAGACGGTCAAATCCGGGATGCAATTCTGGAAGGCTGCTGCAGTTATCGTGAAGTCCGTGAAACGCTGGGTGTTGCGAGTAAATGCGGAAAATGCGCCTGCCTTGCGAAGGAAGTGGTGCGTGACACGCTGACAGAACTGCAAACCACTCAGGCATCGCTGGCCTATCCAGCAGAATTTTCAGCTGCCTGAATACCCCTCTTTTAAAGAACCGGGCACCCTGCCCGGTTTTTTTATGCCTGTAATTCAAGCGCTTAGCGTCAAGATGCGGAACTCAAACATTCTTATTCCTATTTAAATTCACTTATTATTCAACAGCTTAGGTTTGACAGGCGTTTAAGCGCGGCTCACACTCGGCGCTTATATACACAAGCCACCGGCAGGACCTCGAACATGAAAGGCGACATTACAGTCATCCAGCATCTCAACAAGATCCTCGGAAACGAGCTGGTCGCCATCAATCAGTATTTCCTGCATGCGCGCATGTATGAAGACTGGGGTCTGAAAAAGCTCGGCGGCCATGAGTACAAAGAATCCATCCATGCGATGAAGTATGCCGACAAGCTGATCAAGCGCACGCTGTTCCTTGAAGGGCTGCCAAACCTGCAGGATCTGGGCAAGATCCTGATTGGCGAGCACACCAAGGAAATGCTGGAGTGCGACCTGAAGATCGAGCAGAAAGGCCTGGCTGATCTGAAAGCGGCCATCGCTCACTTCGAAACGGTAGGTGACTTCGGCAGCCGTGAACTGCTGGAAGACATCCTCGAGCCCAAGGAAGAGCAAATCGACTGGCTCGAGACCCAGCTGGGTCTGATCGTCAAGGTCGGTATCGAGAACTACCTGCAGTCGCAGATGGGCGACTGATTTACCGGTTGCGTTGCAATGAAAAAGCCCGCCTCAATCGAGAGCGGGCTTTTTCTTGTGCGTAAAACCAATGCTTGAGCGCAGGGCACGATAATCTCGACGATCGTGCCCACGCTGCAGCGCAAGGCTTTACTCGGCTTTGGCGGCCGATGCTTCCTTGACCAGAGTTTGCAGCGAACCATCAGCCATCATTTCGGTGATGATGTCGCTACCGCCGACCAGTTCGCCAGCCACCCACAATTGCGGGAAAGTCGGCCAGTTGGCGTACTTTGGCAGGTTGGCGCGAATTTCAGGGTTTTGCAGAATGTCGACGTAGGCAAATTTTTCGCCACACGCCATCAATGCCTGGGAAGCCTTGGCCGAAAAGCCGCATTGAGGGGCATTCGGAGCGCCTTTCATGTAAAGCAGAATGGTGTTGTTGGCAATCTGCTCTTTGATCGTTTCGATGATATCCATGGAGCACCTCGGCTGAAATATCCGACTCAGTTGTCGGCACGGTGGCGCATTGTAACGAAATCCCGAGCATGACGCTCTGTCTTGAGTCTTAACAGGCAGCCACCTGTACCGGCACACCGTTCAACGCCGCATTGCCGGAGAGTACGTCGAGTTGCCGTTCGTCGGTCAGGTCATTGGCGCTCACCCCTGGCTGACTCCGGGCAATATCCATTTTCACCCCCGCACGCGAATGCCCCCAGCCATGCGGCAGGCTGACCACTCCGGGCATCATGTCCAGACTGCCCAACACCTGCACCTCGATCGTCCCGACCCGGGAGCTGACCCGAACCTGCTGGCCATCGCTCAAACCACGACAGGCAAGATCGTCAGGGTGCATCAGCAATTGATGCCGGGGCTTGCCTTTTACCAGCCTGTGATAGTTGTGCATCCACGAATTATTGCTGCGCACGTGCCGACGACCAATCAGCAACAATGCTCCGGAATCGGGAGCGGTATCGGCAGCGAAGCGCGTCAGGTCGGCCATGATGACCTCTGGGGCCGCCTGAATCCGCCCATTGGCGGTTTTCAGGCGTTCGGTGAGGTTAGGCTTCAACGCGCCCAGATCAAGCCCATGCGGGTGACTGGCCAGCGTTTCCAGTGACAGTTTGTGCGGCGATGCATCGCCATAGAAGCCTGCGCGCAACCCGCGATCGATCATCTGCGCGGGTGGCAGGGTCGGTTTGAGTTCACGCTGCGCCTGAGCTGCAAATGATCTGGCCAGACCGACAAAGATCTCCCAGTCATGCAGCGCACCTTCGGGCTTGTCGAAAATGGCCTGATTGAAGCGAGTGACGTTGCGCACTGCCAAGGTATTGAAGGTGGTGTCGTAGTGATCGTTTTCCAACGCTGAGGTGGACGGCAGGATCAAGTCGGCGTGGCGGGTGGTTTCGTTGATGTACAGATCAATGCTGAGCATGAACTCCAGACCTTCGAGCGCCTGTTCCAACTGACGGCCATTGGGGGTGGACAGAACCGGGTTACCCGCGATAGTCACCAGCGCGCGAACCTGCCCTTCCCCGTCCACGAGCATTTCCTCGGCGAGCGCTGAAACCGGCAACTCGCCGCCGTACTCAGGCAGGCCGGACACCCGGCTTTGCCATAGATTGAAATGGCCGCCCGAAGTCGAACTGACGAGGTCAACTGCGGGCTCCGTACACAGCGTTCCGCCCACGCGATCCAGGTTGCCGGTCACCAGATTGATCAGTTGCGCCAACCAGTGACACAGCGTGCCGAAGGCCTGGGTCGACACCCCCATTCGGCCATAACAGACCGCCTTGTCGGCTGCAGCAAAATCCCGCGCCAGTTGCCGGATCTGCTCGGCAGCAATGCCGCAGCGTGGGCTCATGGCCTGCGCAGTGAAACCTGCAATGGCGTGTCGCACCTGATCCAGGCCATCGATAGGCAAGTGACTCTCGCGAGTCAGGCCTTCTTCAAACAGAGTATTGAGCAGCCCGAACAGCAGCGCTGCATCACCGCCCGGACGCACGAACAGGTGCTGGTCGGCGATGGCCGCCGTCTCACTGCGGCGCGGGTCGATGACCACCAGTTTGCCGCCGCGCTGCTGGATGGCTTTCAGACGCTTCTCAACATCCGGCACGGTCATGATGCTGCCGTTGGACGCCAATGGGTTGCCACCCAGGATCAGCATGAAGTCGGTGTGATCGATATCCGGAATCGGCAACAGCATGCCGTGGCCATACATCAGGAAACTGGTGAGGTGGTGCGGCAACTGATCGACCGACGTCGCCGAAAAACGATTGCGGGTCTTGAGCAGACCGAGAAAGTAATTGCTGTGGGTCATCAGCCCATAGTTGTGCACGCTGGGGTTACCCTGATAAACCGCTACCGTGTTCTGCCCATGGCGCTGTTGAATGGCGTAAAGCCGCTCTGCCACCATATCGAACGCGGCCTGCCAGGCAATCGGCCGCCATTCATCACCACTGCGCAGCATCGGCTGACGCAAGCGGTCGGGGTCGTTCTGGATGTCTTGCAGGGCAACAGCCTTGGGGCAGATGTGGCCACGGCTGAAAGTGTCCAGCGGGTCACCCTTGATCGAGGTGATGCGCGGGGCAGAATCCGGCTCGGTAACGGTCTCGATGGCAAGACCGCAAATGGCCTCGCACAGGTGGCAGGCGCGGTAGTGTTCAGTCCGGGTCATCACAGCCTCAGATCTTGTCGTGGCAATCCGGTTGATTGCCTGACAAGCACTATGGCCGCTGCCAATACCCCGCGCCACTGACGTTTGTCATGTGAATCGGGGAGCATCAGGCGCGCCGATGAGTAGACCGTATCAGCCGCCGATAGGCGTGACGACCTTGCGCTGTAGCTGGATTTCAGTGACGGTTTCGACCTGCTCCTGAGCCAGGTGAACACCGGTCAGGTCACCGATCAGGCGCCAGTGCTCGTCGAGCCCTGAGCTGATGGTCGCCATGCGATCAATCATGCGCCGCCCCGCATTACGCGTGACTTCGTCCTCGCTGCGCAGCAACTCAAAGGACATCGAGGTCATTGAGGCGGTCAAATGGGTAAGCGTGCGGGCGGTCAGCCCGAGTAACTCCGTTAGTTGACGCTCTTTTGAGTCCATTCCCCACCCCTCGATCAGTAATGTATCGGCAACGATTTATAACCTACGCCCGGCATTAAAGAAACGGTCCTTGTTTCCAGCCCGTGAAGCGGGTCGCATTCAGCGCACCCGCGCAAACCCGGACTGTTGCAGGATTGGTACTAATTGCCAAGCGCTATTTGAGCAGTGTACAAATGCTGCCTTCGGAAAAAGCAGAGATGGCTATTGGCCTCATCAGCTTAGCCAGTTTTTAACTCGTCAACAAAGAATAACAGTGCCCCCTGAAAGGGAGCGCCAGTGACATCGGTGTTTCAGAAAACAGCATGCTATTGGTAAGACGCGACATTTTTTTATACTATCGCGCCTTTCTTATTCGTCGCCTCGTGCGGCTTCCGCCGCAGGTCTCGCCCGTTTTCCCGATAAAAACCGGCTTTGATAACCTGCGGTCTGTTGCAAAAAAGGTAGTTAATCATGAACGCCAGGCACTTTCTCTCGATGATGGATTACACCCCAGATGAACTCTTGGGCTTGATCCGTCGTGGAGTAGAGCTCAAAGACCTGCGAATTCGCGGTGAGCTTTTTGAGCCGCTGAAGAACCGGGTATTGGGGATGATTTTCGAGAAATCCTCGACACGTACCCGTCTTTCTTTTGAAGCAGGGATGATTCAGTTGGGTGGCCAGGCCATCTTTTTGTCCCATCGCGACACCCAATTGGGCCGTGGCGAGCCAATTGCCGACAGCGCAAAAGTGATGTCACGCATGCTCGATGCGGTAATGATCCGTACCTACGCGCACAGTAATCTGACCGAATTCGCCGCCAATTCCCGCGTTCCGGTTATCAATGGTCTGTCGGATGACCTGCACCCATGCCAGTTGCTGGCCGACATGCAAACCTTTCTGGAGCATCGCGGCTCGATCAAAGGCAAGACCGTCGCCTGGATCGGCGATGGCAACAACATGTGCAATAGCTATATAGAAGCGGCCATTCAGTTCGACTTCCAATTGCGCGTGGCCTGCCCTGCCGGTTACGAGCCGAACCCCGAGTTCCTGGCGCTGGCCGGTGAGCGAGTGACCATTGTTCGCGACCCGAAAGCAGCAGTCGCCGGTGCACACCTGGTCAGCACCGACGTGTGGACCTCCATGGGTCAGGAAGAGGAAACCGCTCGGCGCATGGCGTTGTTCGCACCGTTTCAGGTAACGCGCGCCTCGCTCGACCTGGCCGAGAAGGACGTACTGTTCATGCACTGTCTGCCTGCCCACCGTGGCGAAGAAATCAGTGTAGATCTGCTGGATGATTCGCGTTCGGTCGCATGGGATCAGGCAGAGAATCGCCTGCACGCGCAGAAAGCGTTGCTGGAGTTTCTCGTCGCGCCGTCCCACCAGCGCGCATGAGTCAGTTGCTGCTGAACCTGCGCAATCTGGCGTGCGGCTATCAGAATCAGCGCGTGGTGCAGGAGTTGAACCTGCACCTTAACGCGGGCGATATCGGCTGCCTGCTGGGTTCATCGGGCTGCGGCAAGACCACCACACTGCGTGCGATTGCCGGTTTCGAGCCGATACATGCAGGGGAGATAACCCTGGCAGGCGAAGTCATTTCCCGCCCGGGCTGGACTCTGGCACCGGAGAAGCGTCGCATCGGCATGGTGTTTCAGGATTACGCGCTGTTCCCGCACCTGAGCGTCGCCGAGAACATCGCATTCGGCATTCGCAACCACCCGCGGCTGGATCAGGTAGTCGCCGAGTTGCTTGAACTGGTCAACCTCGGCGCCCTGGGCAAACGCTACCCTCACGAGTTGTCCGGTGGGCAGCAGCAACGAGTGGCCCTGGCCAGGGCGCTCGCACCAGAGCCACAACTGTTGTTGCTCGATGAACCCTTCTCCAACCTGGATGGCGAATTGCGTAGACGTCTGAGCCATGAGGTGCGCGATATTCTCAAGGCGCGTGGCACCAGTGCCATTCTGGTGACCCATGATCAGGAAGAGGCTTTCGCGGTCAGCGATCATGTCGGCGTATTCAAGGAGGGTCGCCTGGAGCAGTGGGATACGCCTTACAACCTGTATCACGAACCTCGCACACCCTTTGTTGCCAGCTTCATTGGCCAAGGGTATTTCATTCGCGGGCAGATGATAGACCCCGAATCGGTGCGCACCGAACTGGGTGTTCTGCGTGGCAACCGGGCATATCCGGGCGTCAGCGGCAGCGCCGTGGATGTCTTGCTGCGACCTGACGATATCGTCTACGCGCCGCAAAGCGACCTGAAAGCGCGGGTAATCGGTCGAACATTTCAGGGCGCATCGACGCTGTATCGCCTGCAGCTGTCTACCGGCAGCCAACTTGAAGCCATTTTCCCCAGTCATGCCGATCACAGCCAGGGCGAGGAAGTCGGTATTCGGGTGGCAGCTGACCATCTGGTGCTGTTTGCAGCGCCAGGCAGCGTCGCGGCGCATACGGTAAATCACTGAGCCGCAGCTTATTCCCTGCCAATCGGTGCGAACCGAGCCTGCGTATGCTCGGCCAGCACGGCTGCCGAAAGCTCAACCTCCAGCCCCCTCCTCCCGGCGCTGACGTAAATACTCTCAAAACCCTGCGCTGTGTCGTCAATGAACGTACGCAGGCGCTTCTTCTGGCCCAGTGGGCTGATGCCACCCAACAGGTAGCCCGTTGAGCGCTGCGCCGCCGCGGGGTCAGCCATTTCGGTTTTTTTCGCCCCGGCGGCCTGTGCCAGAGCCTTCAGATCAAGCGTTCCGACGACCGGCACTACGGCGACCAGTAACTCGCCTTTTTCGGTACTGGCCAACAATGTCCTGAAAACCCGCGCGGGCTCCAGCCCCAGCTTTTCCGCTGCTTCCAGCCCATATGACGCTGCTTTGGGATCGTGTTCGTAACTGTGGATACGATGTTCGGCGCGAAGTTTTTTCAGTAAATCCAGTGCAGGGGTCATGCAACGCTCCCTAGGCTTCCGACTGCCTGCCACTTTAAGCCAAGTAAAGTGAACATGCCTTGATTCACGCCACCTGCAACACTGATGGCTTTTTGGTAACAGCCATAAAATCCCTGTATAAAGCGGCTGTGCGGGCTCGTATCCACTCCATGACCGTTCGGTTCCGACCTTTGACAGCGTTGTTTCTTGTCTATATTTTTTCGTTTACGAATATTATCGAAAGCGGTTTTTCGGTATAACTCGCACCAGCGATCAGAAATGGGGTTTTTCTGATACGCACGAATAACGAGCACCCATGCCTGTCTCAGGGTGCCGAGACAAAAACAAAAATGAGGTATCCATGACCATCGCACTAAAACAACCGACACTCACCGGGCAATGTGTAGCTGAATTTCTTGGCACAGCCCTGATGATTTTTTTCGGCACAGGATGCGTTGCAGCGCTCAAGGTCGCGGGAGCCACTTTCGGCTTGTGGGAAATCTGCATCATCTGGGGCATGGCCGTCAGCATGGGGATTTACCTCAGCGCCGGCATTTCAGGTGCCCACCTCAACCCGGCCGTCAGCATCGCGCTGAGTCTGTTTGCCGGTTTCGAAAAACGCAAATTGCCTTTTTATATCTCGGCGCAAATCGCAGGCGCGTTCTGCGGAGCTGGCTTGGTGTACCTGTTGTACATCAGTCTTTTTTTCGACTTCGAACATGCTCACCACATCATTCGCGGCAGCGAACAGAGCCTTGAACTGGCGTCGGTGTTCTCGACCTATCCAAACCCTGCCATTTCCGTGGGTCAGGCGTTTCTGGTCGAAGTGGTCATCACCACCATTCTGATGGGCGTCATCATGGCTCTGGGCGATGACAGCAACGGTTTGCCGCGCGGCCCGCTGGCACCCTTGCTTATAGGCCTGCTGGTGGCGGTGATCGGCAGCTCGATGGGCCCGCTGACCGGTTTTGCCATGAACCCGGCGCGCGACTTCGGTCCAAAGCTGATGACGTTCTTCGCTGGCTGGGGTGAAATAGCCTTCACCGGTGGTCGTGACATTCCTTATGTCCTGGTTCCGATTTTTGCGCCCATCCTGGGTGCCTGCCTTGGTGCTGCAGGCTATCGCGCGCTGATTGCGCGTCATCTGCCGAGTGCCGATCCTGTTGAAAACGAAAAAAATGCTCCAGCGGTTCGCGGCAAAGTTCAGGCTTCATATTGAATTTCACTCAATTTGAATCTCACCCAACTGAATCCCACCCAACAATGCAAGGCAATCGACATGACTGACACACAGAACAAGAACTACATCATTGCTCTTGACCAGGGCACCACCAGCTCGCGCGCCATTATTTTCGACCGCGATGCCAACGTGGTGAGCACTGCCCAAAGCGAATTCGTACAGCACTATCCGCAGGCAGGCTGGGTCGAGCATGACCCGATGGAAATCTTTGCCACCCAGACGGCCTGCATGACCAAGGCGCTGGCGCAGGCCGATCTGCACCACAACCAGATCGCCGCCATCGGTATCACCAACCAGCGTGAAACCACGGTCATCTGGGAGCGCGACACCGGCCGCCCGATCTACAACGCAATCGTCTGGCAGTGCCGCCGCAGCACCGAGATCTGCCAGCAGCTCAAGCGCGACGGTCTTGAGGAGTACATCAAGGACACCACAGGTCTGGTGATTGACCCGTACTTCTCCGGCTCCAAGGTCAAGTGGATTCTGGACAACGTCGAAGGCAGCCGCGAGCGCGCCCGCAAAGGCGAGCTGATGTTCGGCACCATCGATACCTGGCTGATCTGGAAATTCACCGGCGGCAAGGTTCACGTCACCGACTACACCAACGCCTCGCGGACCATGCTGTTCAATATCCATACGCTGGAATGGGATCAGCGCATGCTCGACGTGCTGGACATCCCGCGCGAGATACTGCCAGAGGTCAAAGCCTCCTCCGAGGTCTACGGCCACAGCAAGAGCGGCATCCCGATTGCCGGTATCGCAGGCGACCAACAGGCGGCGTTGTTCGGCCAGATGTGTGTCGAACCCGGCCAGGCCAAGAACACCTACGGCACCGGCTGCTTCCTGCTGATGAACACCGGCAAGAAAGCGGTGAAATCGGCGCATGGCATGCTGACTACCATTGGCTGCGGGCCTCGCGGTGAAGTGGCTTATGCACTGGAAGGTGCCGTGTTCAACGGTGGCTCGACCGTGCAGTGGCTGCGCGACGAACTCAAACTCATCAACGACGCGCTGGACACCGAATACTTTGCCAGCAAGGTCAAGGACAGCAACGGCGTGTATCTGGTGCCCGCGTTCACCGGTCTGGGTGCGCCCTACTGGGACCCGTATGCACGAGGCGCACTGTTCGGCCTGACCCGTGGCGTGAAGGTTGATCACATCATCCGTGCTGCGCTGGAATCCATCGCTTACCAGACCCGCGACGTACTTGATGCCATGCAGCAGGACTCCGGCGAACGCCTCAAGTCACTGCGCGTGGACGGCGGTGCCGTGGCCAACAACTTCCTGATGCAGTTCCAGGCGGACATTCTCGGCACCCACGTCGAACGCCCGCAAATGCGTGAAACAACAGCCTTGGGCGCCGCGTTCCTGGCCGGTCTGGCGATCGGGTTCTGGAGCAGCCTGGACGAGTTGCGCAACAAGGCGGTGATCGAGCGCGTGTTCGAACCTTCCTGCGAAGAGGCCCACCGCGAGAAACTCTACGCGGGCTGGCAAAAAGCTGTCGCGCGCACCCGTGACTGGGAACCGCACGAAAACGAAGAGTGATACCCGCTGTTGTGCGGAGGGGACAGGATTCCGGCTGACAGGTCACACTTGCCTGCGGCATGATGGGCGCCATTTGCAGAGGGCGCTCAAGGAAAAACAATGAACCTGCCTCCCCGCCAACAACAGATCCTCGAACTGGTCCGTGACCGTGGTTACGTCAGCATTGAGGAAATGGCGACGCTGTTCGTCGTGACCCCACAAACCATCCGCCGTGATATCAATCAACTGGCGGAAATGAATCTGCTGCGTCGCTACCACGGCGGCGCGGCCTATGACTCCAGCATCGAAAACACCGCCTACGCCATGCGTGCGGATCAGATGCGCGACGAAAAACAACGGATAGCCGAGGCCATCGCCGCGCAGATCCCGGACAACGCCTCGTTGTTCATCAATATCGGCACCACCACCGAATCCATCGCCCGCGCCCTGCTCAACCACAACAACCTGAAGATCATCACCAATAACCTGCATGTGGCATCGATCCTCAGTACCAAGGATGATTTCGAGGTGCTGATAGCGGGCGGCAATGTGCGTCGTGACGGCGGCGTCGTAGGCCAGGGAAGTATCGACTTCATTACCCAGTTCAAGGTGGACTTCGCCCTGGTCGGCATCAGCGGTATTGATGAAGACGGCAGCCTGCTGGATTTCGATTATCAGGAAGTACGGGTTTCCCAGGCGATCATCGCCAACGCACGCAAAGTGCTGCTGGCGGCTGACTCCAGCAAGTTCGGGCGTAATGCGATGGTCCGCTTGGGGCCAATCACCCTCATCGACTGCCTGGTAACCGATCAGCCACCTGTGCCCGCGCTGCAGCAGTTGCTGACTCAGCATAAGATTCGTCTGGAAGTAGTGTGATTGTCAGGAACGAGCGTTGTCCGCGAAAATGCATGCCGTTCTGGACACTCTGCGCCCTATCCTGAATATGAGGCGCGGCGCAGATGTGTGACGCAGAGCGCCGAATATCGTGCGACGCTCCGCGTCGCATGCCTTTCTGGACGCTCTGCGTCCTCGTGCGGCCAGAGCGTCGCGATCTGCATTCCCGCTGGAGCCTGAGACACGAGAGGTGTCTAGGCTGGCACGTGCAGAACGAAAAGCATCAGAAAGTACGATCATCCCGCGCATAACATCTCGCCCTACAATGTTCATTTTTGTTCTTTTCCTGACTCCACCATCAGTATTTTCAATCGATACGTGCTGGCAAGGGCAATTTTATTGAGCTATTATTTTCGAAAGTGAACATTAATGTTCAGATTCGCCTTTCGAGCTTTGCTCACGAATTGTCCAGGAGGCCACCAATGCCCCACACTACCGTGCCAACCCAACCCCTCTCCGAGGTTTACGACATCGCCGTTATTGGCGGTGGCATCAATGGTGTCGGTATTGCGGCGGATGCCTCCGGCCGCGGCCTGTCGGTTTTTCTTTGCGAAAAGGACGACCTGGCCAGCCACACGTCCTCGGCCAGCAGCAAGCTGATTCATGGCGGCCTGCGCTATCTTGAGCACTACGAATTCCGCCTGGTCCGCGAGGCACTCGCAGAGCGCGAAGTGTTGCTTACCAAGGCGCCGCACATCGTTAAACCCATGCGTTTTGTCTTGCCGCACCGCCCGCACCTGCGTCCAGCGTGGATGATTCGTGCCGGCATGTTCCTGTATGACAACCTCGGCAAGCGCGAAAAGCTGCCCGCTTCGAAAACCATTCGTTTTGGCGCAGACAGCCCACTGAACTCAAGCATCACCCGCGGCTTCGAATACTCCGATTGCTGGGTTGACGACGCTCGTCTGGTGGTGCTCAACGCCCTGGCCGCGCGTGAAAACGGCGCGCACATTCATACTCAGACTCGCTGTGTCAGCGCCCGCCGTATCAAGGGCATGTGGCATCTGCATCTTGAGCGCAGCGACGGCAGCCTGTTCTCGATCCACGCCAAGGCATTGGTCAATGCGGCAGGCCCGTGGGTGGCCAAGTTCATCCGTGAAGACCTCAAGCTCGATTCGGCTTACGGCATCCGCCTGATTCAAGGCAGCCACCTGATCGTGCCGAAACTGTACGAGGGTGAGCACGCGTTCATTCTGCAGAACGAAGACAAGCGCATCGTGTTCACGATTCCGTACCTGGAGCACTTCACCATCGTCGGCACCACCGACCGTGAGTATCAGGGCGATCCGAACAAGGTGGACATCACCGAAGGCGAGATGGATTACGTGCTGAAAGTGGCCAACGACCACTTCAAGAAACAGCTGAGTCGCGCAGACGTGCTCCACACATTCTCTGGCGTGCGCCCGCTGTGCAACGACGAGTCCGATAATCCGTCTGCCATTACCCGTGATTACACGCTTTCGTTGTCAGGCGGCGCGGACGAGGCGCCAATTCTGTCGGTGTTCGGCGGCAAGCTGACCACCTACCGCAAGCTGGCCGAATCGACGATGACGCAGTTGGCACCATTCTTCAAACAGATGAAACCGAGCTGGACGGCCAAGGCTGCTCTGCCCGGCGGCGAAGACATGAGCACGCCAGAAGCCCTGGCAGCAGAAATGACCCGGCGCTTCAGTTGGCTGCCCACGCCTATCGCCAAACGCTGGGCGATTACCTACGGCAGCCGCAGCTGGCGTTTGCTGGAAGGCGCGCAAGGTCTGGAAGACCTCGGCCAGCATCTGGGTGCAGGTCTGTACACTCGAGAGGTCGATTACCTGTGCGACCAGGAATGGGCTACCAGCATCGAAGACATCCTGTGGCGCCGTACCAAGCTTGGCTTGTTCACCACGCCTGAAGAACAGGCCGCTGTGCGCAGCTACCTGGAAACTGTTGTGCGCAACAAGGCCGCTATCGAGGCTGCCTGATAGCTCGCATACCACCTGTTCGCCCATCGCGCGGCGAACAGGTTTGTTCCTCTGCATCGCCCTCCCCCTGAATACTCCGTTGCATTCGGTTTTCCGAACATTTCGCTCTGCCTGATTCGGCTTCCCGGACGCTTCGATTCCGGGCGTCGCATTCAACCACGAATAAAATCCTTTAAATTCATAGCCTTGATTGATTCAAGCTGCTTGGCACGACTCATGCTCTACACTCTGAACCGAGCGTTTCGACAGGGCGTGTGTCTGGATCTGGACGCCGTTGAAGCATTCGCCAAGAAGCGGGCTGCCTCCCATTGCGGCCCCATCAATAAAAATGAAATCAAGGATTCATCAATGCGCATCGTTCCCCATCTGTTGGGCGTAGCAATCACTGCCGCTCTGATCAGCACCCCGGTTTTCGCCGCCGAACTTACCGGCACCCTGAAGAAAATCAAGGAATCCGGCACCATCACGCTGGGCCACCGTGACGCGTCCATTCCGTTTTCCTACATCGCAGACGCTTCTGGCGTACCGATGGGCTACTCGCATGACATCCAGCTGAAAATCGTCGAAGCCATCAAGAAAGACCTCGACATGCCTGACCTCAAGGTCAAGTACAACCTGGTAACGTCTCAGACCCGTATTCCGCTGGTTCAGAACGGCACCGTCGACGTTGAATGTGGTTCGACCACCAACAATGTCGAGCGTCAGCAGCAGGTCGACTTCTCCATCGGCATCTTCGAAGTCGGCACGCGCCTGCTGTCGAAAAAAGACTCCAGCTACAAAGACTTCGATGACCTGAAAGGCAAGAACGTCGTGACCACCGCGGGCACAACGTCCGAGCGCATCCTCAAGGCGATGAACGCCGACAAGCAGATGGGCATGAACGTGATCTCGGCCAAGGACCACGGCGAATCCTTCCAGATGCTTGAGTCTGGCCGTGCGGTCGCATTCATGATGGACGACGCGCTGCTGGCCGGCGAGATGGCCAAGGCCAAGAAGCCGGATGACTGGGCAGTGACCGGTACTGCGCAATCCTACGAAATCTACGGCTGCATGGTCCGCAAGGGCGATGCCCCGTTCAAGAAGGCAGTGGATGACGCCATTGTTGCCACCTACAAGTCTGGCGACATCAATGCCATCTACAGCAAGTGGTTCATGTCCCCCGTCCCGCCTAAAGGGCTGAATCTGAATTTCCCGATGAGCGACAAGCTCAAGGAACTGATTCAGAACCCGACCGACAAGGCCGCAGAAGACAAGAAAGCCTGAGCAACCGGTTCAGCCAGCCTGAACTGATCGCATCCCGAGCAGGCAAAACCTGTTCGGGACCGGCTCCTCACTCTCGAAGTCCGACAGTGCGTGCATCTCGATATAAAATAGAAAAATAGGGGGAGACCCTGATGAATTACAACTGGGACTGGGGCGTGTTCTTCAAGTCCACCGGCGTCGGCAGCGAGACCTATCTGGACTGGTTCATATCCGGCCTGGGCTGGACCATCGCCATTGCTGTCGTTGCATGGATCATTGCCCTGATACTGGGTTCGGTACTGGGCGTCATGCGCACCGTACCAAGCCGTCTGGTATCGGGTATTGCCACGGTATACGTGGAAATTTTCCGTAATGTGCCACTGCTGGTGCAGCTGTTCATCTGGTACTTTCTGGTGCCCGACCTGCTGCCGGAAAACCTGCAGGAGTGGTACAAGCAGGACCTCAACCCGACTACCTCCGCGTTCCTGAGCGTGGTGGTCTGTCTGGGTCTGTTTACCGCTGCACGGGTCTGCGAACAGGTGCGTACCGGCATTGAAGCACTGCCAAAGGGCCAGGAATCGGCCGCGCGTGCAATGGGCTTCAAGCTGCCGCAGATCTACTGGAACGTGCTGTTGCCACAGGCTTACCGGATCATCATTCCACCGCTCACTTCCGAATTCCTGAACGTGTTCAAGAACTCGTCGGTAGCATCGCTGATCGGCCTGATGGAGCTGCTCGCGCAGACCAAACAGACCGCCGAGTTTTCCGCCAACCTGTTTGAAGCCTTTACGCTCGCAACCCTCGTCTACTTCACGCTGAACATGAGCCTGATGCTGCTGATGCGCATGATCGAGAAGAAAGTCGCTGTACCCGGACTCATCTCGCTGGGGGGCAAATAATGGACTTCACTGGAATCGTTCCGGCCATTCCCGGCCTGTGGAACGGCATGGTCATGACCCTCAAGCTGATGGCAATGGGTGTTGTCGGCGGCCTGGTGCTTGGCACTTTGCTGGCGTTGATGCGCCTGTCATCAAACAAGCTGCTGGCCAATGTGGCTGGCGCTTACGTGAACTACTTCCGTTCGATCCCGCTGCTGCTGGTGATCACCTGGTTCTACCTCGCAGTGCCATTCGTGTTGCGCTGGATTACCGGTGAAGACACGCCCATCGGGGCCTTCGCCTCATGCGTCGTGGCCTTCATGATGTTCGAAGCCGCGTACTTCTGCGAAATCGTCCGTGCCGGCGTGCAGTCGATTTCCAAAGGACAGATGGGCGCAGCCCAGGCGCTGGGCATGAATTACTCGCAGATGATGCGACTGATCATCCTGCCCCAGGCGTTTCGCAAGATGACGCCGCTGTTGCTGCAACAGAGCATCATTCTGTTCCAGGACACCTCTCTGGTGTACACCGTGGGCCTTGTGGACTTTCTCAATGCATCGCGCTCCAGTGGCGACATCATCGGGCGCGCCAACGAGTTCCTGATCATTGCCGGTCTGGTGTATTTCACGATCAGCTTTGCCGCCTCGCTGCTGGTGAAGCGTCTGCAAAAAAGGTTTGCCGTATGATTTCCATCAAAAACGTCAACAAATGGTATGGCGAGTTCCAGGTGCTGACCGATTGCAGCACCGAGGTCAGCAAAGGTGAAGTGGTTGTGGTGTGCGGGCCCTCCGGTTCCGGCAAGTCGACCCTGATCAAATGCGTGAATGCGCTGGAACCGTTTCAAAAAGGCGACATTGTCGTCGACGGCACATCGATTTCCGACTCGAAGACCAACCTGCCAAAACTGCGCTCGCGGGTCGGCATGGTGTTTCAACACTTCGAACTGTTCCCGCACCTGAGCATTGTCGAAAACCTGACCATCGCGCAGATCAAAGTACTGGGTCGCAGCAAGGCCGAAGCGACCGAAAAAGGCCTGAAATTGCTGGACCGCGTCGGTCTCTCCGAGCATGCGCACAAGCATCCCGGGCAGCTTTCCGGTGGTCAGCAACAGCGTGTTGCCATCGCTCGCGCCCTGGCGATGGACCCGGTGGTCATGCTGTTTGACGAACCGACGTCTGCGCTGGACCCGGAAATGGTCAACGAAGTGCTCGACGTGATGGTGCAACTGGCGCACGAAGGCATGACCATGATGTGCGTGACCCACGAAATGGGCTTCGCTCGCAAGGTCGCCAATCGGGTGATTTTCATGGACAAGGGACAGATTGTCGAAGACTGCGAAAAAGAAGAGTTTTTCGGTGACGTCAGCGCACGTTCGGAACGCGCTCAGCAATTTCTCGCCAAGATTCTCCAGCACTAGGTAATGCCGGCTGCCTGCGCATTCGCGGGCAGCTGTTCGGTTCAGGACGACTGTGATGAAATGCGACCCCACTCTGTATCGCGCCGCGCCGCCATCACTCGCCGTGAAACCTCGTCTGATACGCCAACTGTTTTTACCGCCACTGATCCTCATGCTGATGATCGGACTGGGCTATATCGCCTACCTGATCAGCGAACACAGCGGTATCAAGAGCCTGCGCGAGACCGGTGAGCGCCAGCTGGAGCTGCATGCCCGCACGGTCGAGAGCGAAATCAGCAAATACACCTATTTACCCAGCGTGCTGGAGCTTGAATCCAGCGTGTCGCAGCTGCTCAACAAGCCAAGTCCCGAGCTTCAGCAGCAGGTCAACCGTTATCTGGAAGGGATGAACCGACGCAGCGGCAGCCGCGCCATTTATGTGATGGACACCACCGGCCGAGTGCTGGCCACCAGCAATTGGCGTGATTCCGACAGCTATCAGGGTGAAGACCTGTCCTTCCGTGCCTATTTTCAGGACGCTGTGCGCGGCCTGCCTGGCCGTTTTTACGGCATCGGCACCACCACGGGCGAATCGGGCTACTACCTGGCCCACGGGCTGGAAGACAAAGGCCGGATCATCGGCGTCGCCGTGATCAAAGTACGCCTTGAAGCACTGGAAGAACGCTGGCAGCGTGCGCGCCTGGAGGCGTTTGTCAGCGACGAGAACGGCATCATCATCCTCTCGAGCGACCCGGCTCGGCGCCTGAAGTCAGTACGACCGCTCACCCCGCAGGTCAAGGAACGCCTGGCCCGTAGCCTGCAATATTACTGGTGGCCGCTTAACGAACTGGTGCCACTGGAGCGGGAAACCCTCTCCGAAGGCGTCGAAAAGCTTGTTTTCCCGGCCAACGTCAGTGTCGATCGGGAGCACAAGCAGGTCAGTTATCTGGCCCAGAGCCGTCCGCTGAGCGATACAGCCTGGCACCTGACGCTGCTTACGCCACTGGAAGACCTGCGCCGTGAAGCGGCCAATCAGGGCATGCTGGTAGCTGTGGCCTGCGCGCTGGTGACCTTTCTGCTGATTGCCTGGAACGAGCGGCGCAAGGTGATCTCGACCCGACTGGCGGCCAGAGAGGCGCTGCAGGCTGCGAACAATGAGCTGGAACGCAAGATCGCCGAGCGTACCGAACACCTGCGAGCCAGCAACGAACGCCTCAAGGCGCAGATTCGCGAACGAAGACAGGCTGAAGACACCCTGCGCAGAGCCCAGGACGAGTTGGTGCAAGCTGGCAAGCTGGCAGCCATCGGCCAGATGTCGACCAGCATCACTCATGAATTGAACCAGCCTCTGGCGGCATTGCGCACCTTGTCCGGCAACACCGTGCGTTTTCTTGAGCGAGGCGCGCTGGACACCGCCAGTGCCAACCTGCGCACCATCAATGATCTGGTCGACCGCATGGGCCGCATTACCGCCAGCCTGCGCGCATTCGCCCGACGCGGCGACGACCAGGGCCAGGCGCAACTGAGCAAGGCCGTCGAGGCGGCGGCGCAGTTGCTGGGCGTACGCCTGGAGCAGTCTGGCCTGACGTTACACCGAGACTTCGTCGACGCCACCCTGAGCATCGACCAGACCCGCCTGGAACAGATCCTGGTCAATCTGATCGGCAATGCGCTGGACGCCATGTTCAACCAGCCAGCGCCCGAATTGTGGCTCACCGGGTCAATTGAAGACGGGCGTTATCGCTTGCGGGTACGTGATAACGGGCACGGCATCGATACCGAAACCCGCAAGCACCTGTTCGAACCTTTCTTCACCACCAAACCCGGCGAACAAGGCCTGGGACTGGGCCTGACCCTGTCGGCGAGCCTCGCCGCCGCAGCCGGGGGCAGCCTGAGCGCAGAGCACCCAGGTGACGGCGGCACAACATTTGTCCTGAGCCTGCCATTTGTCCCCGATGCCCCGACCGACAATCGCCCGAGCGGCCCCGGCCCAGGTGGACTGACATGAGACGACACCCATGAGCATCAACAGCGACCTGACCGTGCTGATCGTCGAAGACGACCCGCATGTGTTGCTCGGCTGCCAGCAGGCGCTGGCGCTGGAAGACATTGCCAGCGAAGGCGTATCAAGCGCCGAAGACGCCCTCAAGCGCATCGGTGAGAATTTTGCCGGTATCGTCATCAGCGACATTCGTTTGCCGGGTATCGGCGGGCTGGAATTATTGAGCCGCCTCAAGGCGCGTGACAGCAGCCTGCCGGTGGTGCTGATCACCGGCCACGGCGACATCACCATGGCCGTCAACGCAATGCGCGATGGTGCTTACGATTTCATGGAGAAACCCTTTTCTCCCGAGCGCCTGGTCGACGTCACCCGGCGCGCGCTGGAGCAGCGCGGGCTGGCCCGGGAAGTCTGGGCCCTGCGCAAGCAACTGGCCGAACGCGATTCGCTGGAAGGCCGGATCATCGGCCGCTCCCCCTCCATGCAAAACCTGCGCGCATTGATTACCAACGTCGCCGATACGTCGGCCAATGTGCTGATCGAAGGCGAGACCGGCACCGGCAAGGAGCTCGTCGCGCGCTGCCTGCACGACTTCAGCCGACGCAAGGACAGTCAGTTCGTGGCACTCAATTGCGGCGGGCTGGCAGAAAGCCTGTTCGAGTCGGAAATTTTCGGTCACGAAGCCAATGCATTTACCGGCGCGGGCAAGCGGCGCATCGGCAAGATCGAACACGCCCACAATGGCACGCTGTTTCTTGATGAAGTGGAAAGCATGCCGGTCAACCTGCAGATCAAACTGTTGCGCGTCCTCCAGGAACGAACTCTGGAGCGGCTTGGTTCGAACCAAAGTGTTGCAGTGGATTGCCGGGTCATTGCGGCGACCAAATCCGACCTCAATGCACTGAGCAAGACCAGTCAGTTCCGCAGCGACCTGTATTACCGTCTGAACGTCGTCACGCTGGAGCTGCCGCCATTGCGTGAGCGCCGCGAAGACATTCTGCAACTGTTCGAACACTTCCTGCAGTTGTCGTCATTGCGCTTCGACCGTGAGCCGCCGACGCTGGACAGACAGACCAGTTCAAGCCTGATGAGTCACGACTGGCCGGGTAACGTGAGGGAGCTGCGCAACGTAGCCGAGCGGTTTGCCTTGGGTCTGCCGGCGTTCAAACAGGCAGGCACGGTCAGTGAAAATCAAAGCCTGGGGTTTGCCGAAGCGGTTGAGGCCTTCGAACGATCCCTGCTCAGCGAGGCCCTGCAACGCAGCGGCGGCAACCTCAGCCAGGCCAGTCAGGAACTGGGCATGGCCAAGACCACCTTGTTCGACAAGGTCAAGAAATACGGGCTTTGAGCACTGTGTCCAATCTTGAGTGTGCGGTATCGCGCAGATCTGTGACGCAGAGCGTCACCCACTGCATTCCCACGCTGGAGCGTGCGGAACGATAGGCCTCCGCACGACACCGACCCTGCACAGGCAGTGCGTTACTTCGACTCGCTGAGCATCTGCCGGATCGCGCTGACGAACACTTCAACCGGCTGCCCGCCCGATACCGCGTACTGGTCGTTGAAGACCATGGTCGGCACGGAGGTGATACCGCGGGATGTCCAGAGCTGCTCGGCTTCGCGGACCTCTGCGGTGTACTCGCCGCTGTCGAGGATGGCCTGAGCACGCAAACGGTCCAGGCCGACCTTCTGCGCTACGTCTGCCAGAGTCTGGTGGCTGGACGGGTCTTTCAGGTCACTGAAATAGGCTTCGAACAGCGCCTGCTTCAATGCGTACTGCTTGCCTTGTTGTTCGGCCCAGTGCAACAGGCGATGAGCATCGAACGTGTTGTAGATACGTCGCTCGCCCTTGGCAAAGGTGAAGCCCAGCTCGGCACCGCGCTCACGAATTGTCTCGTGAATGCTTTCGATCTGTTCTGGCGTAGAGCCATATTTTTCGGCGATGTGCTCTTTGATGTCCTGCCCTTCGGCAGGCATGTTCGGGTTCAACTCGAAAGGCTGGAAGTGGATGTGCGCTTGCACTTCATCACCCAGCGCCTCCAGCGCCTGATCCAGCGCGCGCAGGCCGATGACACACCAGGGGCAGGAAACATCGGAGATGAAATCGATCTTCAGTGCAGTCGTCATGTCGGCCCTTTTCAGTCAGCAGATTCAATAAGCAAGGGCCATACGATACACCTCTGTCAGTGCCTGACAACCGGGCAGGGTTTACAGTTGGGCAAGGCTGCGACCGTCTTCATGCTGGGCTTTCAGGTACGGCAGCACCGCCCCGAGCAACGGTGCCTTGAAGGCTTCCTGAAAACGGTGCGCCAGCCCCGGAATCAGGCGCAACTGGCTGCCCTGAATATGCGCGGCCACGTGCACACCATGCATGACCGGCAACAATGGATCAGCCGTGCCATGCACCACCAGAACCGGCAGGCGCAGACGGTTCAGCAACTCCACCCGGCTCGGCTCGGCCAGAATCGCCATGATCTGACGCTTGACGCCCTCGGGATTGAAGGCCCGGTCGTAGGACACCGCAGCCTGATGCAGCAATTGCTGGCGATCGTCCTTGACCTGCGGGCTGCCAAGCGCTGCAAGCAGATCAGCCTGTTGCTCGATGGCCATTTCCCGGTTGGGCGCGCCGCGCCAGCAGTTGCATCAACGCCGCACTGGGCATCGGCAAGCCCTGCGCACCGGAGCTGGTCATGATCAGCGTCAGGCTTTCGACCCGCGACGGGGCCAGATCGGCCAGGTGCTGGGCAATCATGCCGCCCATGCTCGCGCCAAGAACGTGAAACTGGCGAATCTGCAAGGCGTCCATCAGGCCCAAGGCATCATCGGCCATATCGGTCAGCGAATACGGCGCAGAGACCGGCAGGCCCAGCTTGTAGCGCAGCACTTCAAAGGTCAGGTTGGCCTCGGCTGGCTGTTGCACCCAGGTAGACAGACCGACGTCGCGATTGTCGTAGCGAATCACCCGGTAACCCTGCTGACACAGCGCAACCACAACCTCGTCCGGCCAATGAATCAACTGCCCGCCCAGGCCCATTACCAACAGCAAGGCAGGGTCGGACTCACTGCCGATGCTTTGATAGGCAATTCGTACCTCTTTAAGGTCAGCATGCTGTACAGGAACATCGACATCACAACGATCGGCCGCAAAAGACGGCAAGCCGCACAGAAGCGCGGCCAGAAAAATTAAAACCCGCATGAAAAACACCAAAAAACAGATCCCCAGTAGGCCGCGAGTCTGATGATGTTTCGCCAAGCGCGCTGCCACACTTGCGTGACAGTTTGATGAATGGCGCTGAGCGGTCGTTAATCGGGTGTTGCGTTACGCGGCGAACTGATCCGCCACCATCAGGTTTTCTCCAAAACGGGCGCGCGCTTCGAGGAGTGACTCCTGGTGCCAGCCCGAATGCGTGTCGCACTCGCCCAAGGACAGGACCTTGTAAACCGGCAGACGATCAAACACCGGAGCCAGCAGCTCCGGTTCGGTCACGCTGTCCAGATGCAACCCTGCAACCGGCAACAAGGCCGCGACACCCAGGTTGGGCCGCAGGTCACCGTGATAAAGGCCAATGAGCTTCTTCAACGGCGAATACTGAAGAATGTGATAGGCACGTTCGAAGGCGTTGCTCCATGCCAGCAGCAGGTCGAGCGCCAGGATCGGTTCGTCGATCTGAATCCACTCGACACCGCGCGCCGCCAGACGCCCGAAGATCTCGCCATACACCGGCAGCAGATGCTCCAGCAGGTCGAGGCGATCTACCTGGTCACCCTGAACGTCACTTAGCCAGAGCAGTGTCAGAGGGCCGATCAATGCGGGCTTGCGGCCTTGCTCGCACGCTTCGGCGACGCTCGCCAGCAGCGGTGCCCAAGCGGGCTGAAAACGCTGGTCGCGTTTCAGGTGTGGCACCTGCCGCGGGTAACGCGCCATCAACCAGCTGCGCAGTTCGGCGTCAGTTGTCGCAACACCCTGATCCTGTTTCCAGAAAGCCTGCAGAGCGTACTGCAATTCACGGTCTGCGCCAATGTGAAAATAGTCAGGGTGTTGAGTCAGGGCCACGATGCGTCCTCCATAAAAGATGGGTCTATTGTCGACAGCTGACACAACATGAGACAAACTCATTTTTTTCGTGTTGATCACAAATACTGCTCATGGAGCACTGACGGTGCTTGAAATACGCCACCTCAAAACCCTGCACGCCCTGCGCGAGGCCGACAGCCTTGTGGAGGCCGCCGACCGCCTGCATCTGACGCAGTCGGCGCTGTCCCATCAGTTCAAGGAACTGGAAGAGCGCATGGGCATGCCGCTGTTTGTGCGCAAGACCAAACCGGTACGGTTTACCAGCGCCGGTCTGCGCCTGCTGCAACTGGCCGATTCCATGCTGCCGCAACTGCGCAGTGCCGAGCGTGACATCGCCCGTCTGGCAGGCGGCACCGCGGGAAGGCTGCACATGGCAATCGAATGCCACAGCTGTTTTCAGTGGCTGATGCCGACCATCGACCAGTTCCGCGATGCCTGGCCCGAGGTCGAACTGGACCTGTCTTCCGGCTTCTCGTTTGCACCATTGCCCGCGCTGGCGCGTGGTGACCTGGACCTGGTGGTGACGTCCGACCCGCTGGAATTGCCCGGCATCACCTACGTGCCGCTGTTCACCTATGAAGCGATGCTGGCGGTGGCCAATCAACACGCGCTGGCGGGCCGGCCGTACATTGTTCCGGAAGACCTGCTCAGCGAAACGCTGATCACCTACCCGGTGGAGCGCGACCGGCTGGACATCTTTACCCGTTTTCTGGAGCCCGCCGATATCGAGCCTGCACAGGTACGAACCTCGGAATTGACGGTGATGATGATGCAACTGGTCGCCAGCGGACGCGGGGTCTGTGGCATGCCGCACTGGGCGCTGCATGAATACAGCTCACGCGGCTATGTGAAGGCCAAGCGCCTGGGTGAGAAAGGGCTGTTCGCAACGCTGTATGCCGGTATTCGCGCCGACATGCTCGACGCACCGTACATGCGCGATTTCCTGCTGACCGCCAAGGACACCTCGTTTTCGACGCTGGACGGGGTTAGCGTGGTTCGCTGACAGTATCGTCCTGCGCCAAGGCACAGGACGACACGGGTTCAGTTCGCTCGGGTTTGCCGCTGGCGGTACAACGGCAGGATCAGGTCGCGTGTCAGCGGAGCCAGATGCACATCCGCAAGACTGTCTGCGCCGACCCAGAGTACTTCTTCGATCTCGGCGGCGGGCAGAACCTGGGCATCAGATCTGACCTCGTAAAGCTGACAACACACCTCAAAACCTGGCTCATTGGCAGCCGGTGCAACGAACTCGCCGAGAAACAGCGCCTGCTGCGGATCGATGATCAGCCCGAGTTCTTCTTCAAGCTCCCTGGCCAGCGCCCGCGGTGCCGGTTCGCCAGGTTCGATCTTGCCGCCCGGTTGCATGAATGCCTGAGTGCCGCGCTTGCGCACCAGCAGGGTCCGGCCGTCTGTGCCGATCAGCAGCGCCGCCGCGATACGGATTATCTTCATGCAAAGATTTCCGTTTTCAGCAAACGCGCCTGATCAGCGCGCTCAAGGGCCAGCACGATCAGGCGATGGATCAGTTCGGCATAGGTCAGACCACTGGCCTGCCAGAGCTTGGGGTACATGCTGATGGAAGTGAAGCCAGGCAGCGTGTTGACCTCATTGATGATGATGTCACGCGTGTCGGTAACGAAGAAATCGACCCGCGAAAGCCCTGCGCAACCCAGCACCTTGTAAGCCTGCAACGCGACTTCACGCACCTGATCACTCAGATCGGCAGGAAACTCGGCGGGTATCGCGATGCGCGCCTGATCACCATTCAGGTATTTGGTGTCGTAGGCGTAGAACTCGTCGTTGGCAATCACTTCGCCACAGACACTGACCTGCGCATCGAAGTTACCCAGTACGGCGCACTCCACTTCCCGGCCGACGATGCCCTGCTCGATCAGCAGCTTGTGGTCAAACTCGAAACCCAATGCCAGCGCAGCCACGAAGCCAGCCTCGTCAGACACTTTGCTGACGCCCACCGACGAGCCTTGATTGGCCGGCTTGACGAACATCGGCAGGCCCAATTGCGTGGCTGCATCGGCGAACGACAGGGTTTCCCCACGGCTGAGCACCATGAACGGCGCGACAGCAATGCCTGCATCGCGCAGCAGACGCTTGGTCACGTCTTTGTCCATGCACGCCGCCGAGGCGAGGACGTCAGCGCCGACAAACGGAACGGCCAGCATGCGCAGCACGCCTTGCAACGCACCGTCCTCACCAAACGCGCCGTGGATCAGCGGAAATACCACGTCAATGGCCGCCAGTGGCTTGCCTGTCTCGACCTCGACAAACTGGCCACCAGTGCTGCCAGGCAACAGCGACAACTGCTTGCCGGATGCACTCAATTTGATCCGCGCAGGATCATTGGCATTGAGCAGGTAGTCGGCCTCGTCGAAGCGCAACCAGCGGCCCAGCTTGTCGACGCCGATCAGGGTCAGCGTATAGCGTTCACGATCAATCGCATTGATCACGTTGCGTGCCGACTGCAACGAAACCTCATGCTCGCTGGATTGCCCACCGAAAACGATGGCGACTGACTTTTTCAAAGCGGTTACTCCTGTTTTTCAGGCCGCGAAGATAAAAGCAATGTTGGCTGTTAGTCCAGCAGATGATTGGCCATACGCCTGGAATTCAGGCAAAAAAAACCCGGTGGTGGGCAATCCATGCGAAATGCCCATCACCGGGAGGTCAGACAGCTCATTGAGCCGCTGCGGTTTCTTTCTTGCCGCCAGAGCCGAAGGTGGCGAAACGCTTGTTGAAACCCGCGATCCGGCCCTCGTTGGTGGTCTTGCGCTGCTGCCCGGTATACATCGGGTGCGAGGCGCTGGACACGTCTAGCGCGACATAAGGATAGGTGTTGCCGTCGGTGTGCTACTGCGTACGGTCTGTGTCTACGGTCGAGCCGATCAGGAAGTAGACGTCGGCAGCGGAATCGTGGAACAGCACAGTACGGTAAGCGGGATGGATGTCGGGTTTCATGATTAGCTCTCCAGTGAGTTGACTGCAATCGTTATACAGTAACATAACAGAAGATGAGAATGATTGCTGTTGATTGCTATCATTGGCGAGCTTGATCGAACGCGCGCGTGCAGCAACTGTCGTCCTGAAACCGCCAGAACCAGCGCGCCAGAGACATTCTGTAATAGCGTGCTTTTGCAATCGGGCCGAATTAACGGCACCCTGCCGCGCCGCCGAACGTCACTGGTCGCTGGCCTGGAACCTGAGCCTCTGTGGCCGATCTTTACTCATTAGCACTTTCAAGAGTCCACCGTTATGACTAACGGACGCGATCATCGAATCGACTTCTTTCGCGGCCTGGCGCTGATCTTCATATTCTGGGATCACGTGCCGGACAACCCGCTCGCGCAGTTGACCGTCCGCAACTTCGGCTTCAGCGACGCAGCGGAAATCTTTGTCTTTCTTGCCGGTTACGCATCGATCCTGGCCTATGGACGCATCGCCCGGCGCGACGGCATGCTGGTGGCTGGCGTGCGGATCCTGCGCCGAACCTGGGTGCTGTATGTGGTGCATATCTTTCTGCTAACCCTGCTGATGGGCATCGTCTTCGTCGCCAACAATCATGTCGAGACGCGCGACATGGTCCAGCAGATGGGCCTTGAATACTTCGTCGGCAACCCGCAACAGGCATTGGCCGATGAACTGTTGCTGCGTTTCAAGCCCAACCTGACCGACCCGTTGCCGCTGTATATCGTGCTGTTGCTGACCTTGCCGCTGACCTTGCCATTGATGCTGCGCAAACTGGAACTGGCGGTCGGCCTGTCGATTGCCCTGTACCTGATGGTGCCGTTGCTCGGCTGGAACCTGCGTGCCTATGAAGGCGGTGGCGTGTGGTATTTCAATCCGGTGGCCTGGCAGTTGCTGTTCATTCTCGGCGGTGCCTGTGCATTGCGCAGCGAAACAGCCACACCCGCCGTACACTCTCCGTTGCGCCAACAACCGCTGTTCCTGATGGCCGCCGTCTACGTGTTGATCGCCGGGATGTTGACCTTCAGCGAAAAATGGCCCGGCCTGCACACCGCACTGGTCTCGACCCTGCACCTCGACGCCCTGTACCCCATCAGCAAGACCGACCTGGCACCCGCGCGCCTGCTGCACTTCCTTGCACTGGTCTACTTCGTCGCCCGACTGCTGCCAACCTCAAGCGCCTGGCTCGAAAACTGGCCCGCCCGCCAGACCTGCCGCATGGGCCGTTATTCGCTGGAAGTATTCTGCCTGGGCGTATTGCTCGCGCCACTGGCAGACATGGCAAATGCACTGGCAGGTGATACATGGCCTATGCAGGTGACTACCGCGATTGTCGGGCTGGGCTTGATGATGTTGATGGCCAATGGGTTGGAATTGAATAAGCGGCTGGGGAAATCGCCCCGCTTGTTAACTACTTGAGAACAGCGTCACGTTTGCACGTCCTCTCGGAAATCTCCTACTGATTTATCAGGCCAAGTTTTTCAAGAACTGGCCGCTATTCGGTATGAGACCCAATGGAGGGCAACGTTTTGAACATTAATGGCATTCCGAATCAGGCAAACACCCTGCAACAAACAGCGCTGATACCTGGCACCAAAAATGGCGATCCGACATTAGATGCTGGCTTGGAAAAGGCCATTGCATCCGAAGCAAAAAAGACAGAAGAAAATGTATTTTATGAATACCAGAAAGAGCCGTGGTTGTTGGAGTCTATCAACGAGCACATTACAAATCGGCTCGACTACGTGGCGCATAAAAAAATAGTCGACGTACTGGAGCTTGCGTTGATCAATGTCACCTACGACAGTTTTCGTAAGGACCTGCAAGAAACGCACCCCGAAATCGCAAGTAAAAAATTTGGTTTTACACTGAACGAAAGCGCGTCCATCAAGATAATTGACTACGATAACAGCCTGACTGAGAATGACAAATCAGTGCTTACCCATGCCATCAACGAGTTCAGAGAGTTCAAAGAGCAAATACAGCAGCACGCAAAGACGGTCATGACCTTGGTTGACCATGATCATGAAACATTCGGTGGTCGATATAAACTGGATATCAGTAATTTTCAGGATGTGATCGATTATGGCAAGATCATGAGCACCAGCGTGCAAAAAATGCAGGACGAATGGATACAACAAGTCCAGAGCAATGCTGAAAAGCGAGATTTTTCCTATATTTCTTTGGCGGTATGAGAAATCAGACTGGCGAGACAAACGGCTCGCCAGACTGAGCTAAATGTTAGCCACGAGGAGCGACAGTTCGCAGAACGGTCTGTGTACAGATATGCCCCATGTAAAAGATACGAGGGGCCGCTGTCATTGGTCCCAATGAAAAATTGTGTACGGTGTAGCCAGCAACTTTATAGTGACTCCTCCATGTATTGAAACCTCTTTGTGTGTGTGCACAAAATCCTGGGCCTCCACGCCACCGTAACAGCGTCCAAACTCGATACGCTGAGAGGCAAAGCCGGTAGCATCACTGACTGCAATATGCTCAATTGAAGGTTCTGCTTTGCCAAAACTCAGATCAAGAATCGCCATACCGCCCTCCAAAGGCGAGCCTTTAGTGTCGGTAAATCTCGCCTCAAAAACAGCCTCTTTATAAATCTGGGTGGCTAACCAATCAGGATTGGTATACCCACTTGGAATCCTTATCACTCCCGGCTCGTCAAAATCGACGTAATAGAGCGCTGAACACTTAGTCAACCATCATATTGAAATTAAGGAAATCTCCTACAAAAATAATAACCACGTGAAATCCAGGAAAAATCCTACATTCATATCAGGCCAAGTTTTTCAGAGGACTGCCGCTAGAGAGTTATCACTAACACCAAAGAGCGCCTGACATGTATATAAACCCCTCCGTTTTACGTCACAAAATCAACAGCGCATTCTCTCGGGTTCAATCCCCCTCATTCCATCTGCTGCTCCGCTAGGCAAGATCCCTCAGGCACTTGATAAACCGCGTGACCCGAACGCTGAATTTTACACCTCCGAGGAAACACCTTGGTTTTCCAGCTACAAAAATTCGGCGGCAGGACGCGCTATTTTAGAGAACATGCCTGAGAAGCAAGCAAAAGAGATCCGAGGCAGGTATCTGGAAAACCACATTAAGGATTTTGACCAAACCATATGCCGTATGTACGACAATTTCCACGATTTCAAGCAGCAGCTTTTTTACCTCAATACAGAGCTGTCAAAAAAGCATTTCGGCTTCACGCTGGGCTTTAATCAGGACATTCAGGTGACCGACCCGGACGAGGTACTCACGCCGGCGGAGTTCACGTACCTGACCGAGAAGCTGAACGAACGTCAACAACTGAAAGAGGATCTGCGTGCGCACGCAAAAATTGTGATGACGCTACTCGACCATTACACGGAAAAATTCGGTAACCAGCACACCCTCAATCTGGAGAGTTACAGCAAAGTCATCGACTACGGACAGATCTTCAGCCGCAACCATATTGGCAATTTCATGGACACGATTATTTACCAGATCGAGCGCTATGCGCCGAAGCGTGAGGAAGAACCAAAACCTCTGGTTGATGTGCACGTTTGATGAATGCAAATACAGGCCGTTGATATTTCGCTCGAAATAACCAGTGGCATGCCATTGTTTCGTGACGCAGATCACACAAAGCCTGTAAGCAGGAATTATCCCACAGCTTTATCAGCCCAAGAATCTCGTTCATTTACCGATAACAAGAACGATACAATTATTCAGCAAGGAGCAGAAAATGTACATTAGCACTATTACTTCAGACTTTTTACTTCCTCCATCACGTCCCTTGAACCCCCTCCAAACAGAACCCCTCACACGATCGCCTGAGGATAAACCGGCACTGAGTAAAAAAGAAGAGTTTGCAAATGCTTTCTACACGCGTGAGGAAGAGCCGTGGCTGCAATTCACCTCCAATCATCCCGACGAGAAAGACCCGACTAAAAAAGTCATTCGCCCAATGACAAAAGAGCTTTATCTAGAGCACCTTAATGTGGATGCATTGCTCATGTCGGAATTACAATCCTGTTTCTACCAAGAGTTCAGAGCGGAGCTTATAGATTTGCGCCCCGACCTGACGGGTAAAAATTTCAGCTATACGATAGGCGATGATGCCGAGCTTAAAATAATAGACTTGGACGATAAGTTAGGCATCAATGAAATCAAGTATTTATCGGATGCCATCAACCAAAAAACCCACCTCAAGGATGCTGCGATCACGCATGCCAAAATCCTCATGACGCTGGCTGACCATGACACAGACACATTCAAAGGAACCTATAAACTTGACCTGCTAAATTTTCAAAACATCATTGATCTTGGAAAAATAGCACTCAGCAAAAAAAGATGACCCTAGTGAAATCTGGATAAGTCAGATCAAAGAAAAAGCAGAAAAAGTTTCGACACACTTGATCGATACAAGGGCCTGACGGTCAGAAAACGCTCTGTAGCGCCTACGGCAGACAGAGCGTTTTTTTAAGTCCAGCTCCTTGACCAGTTGATCAGCCAACGATTGCAAATCAGCCCCAAATTGTACACATGAGGTTTATCCGCCAATTGCTCAGCGAGCCTATTATTAGCCCAATACTTTTTTGGCTTGTAGCGAGTACTCCAGGTTTCTCGCCCGTTTTCACTCAGGTGAGTGAAATTATCAGCGAGCAAGCCGCCCTCGCAGCGTTTAAACGTTACCCGCTGTATTATTTTCCCCGAACTGTCCGAGGTGTATTGTCCGTTAGCCTGGTGATGTTTGATACTGAGCTCGAAATCAAATACACCGCCCTCCAGCGGAAAAGCCTTGCTGTCGGTAAACGTAACCTCGAGCATTGCCTCTGTGAGCGCTTGAGTCGCCAGAAAAGCGGGTTTGGTGAAACCATACGGAATCAACCTGAAGCCCTCTTCGTGGTGCAAGTCATAACGCATATGAGGAAACGAGCCAAACACCACGCTGTAATCAGTGGTATCAAACCTGGCACCGTCAGTCGCGACAATACGTATATTGACTTGTGAACCAGGATCAAGCCCTTCGATTCTCTGCGCCGATGAATGACGCTTGGGCTGCCACCCGCCGCCATCAACCTGATACTCCAACCTCCATTTCTGGTCGTAATCCGAATCCGGCGTTGTAATCAGTACATTCTGGCCGCGCGCAGCGGTGAAATTATACTGATGAACTGCCGAGGTATTCTCCAGAATATGACTGATCTGATGAATCTTGTCCGACAGCACCACAGGATTCGAATGGCTTGGGTTTTGTACAGCCTGTTCCTGCAACATTGGTTGTTGACTGACGACAGGAGCTCCTTCTACTTGACCCATGGCGTGATAAGACATTGCCAAGAGCAATCCAGACACAAACGCACGACCTGCCTTGTTTTTCTTGTTTTTCATTTTGTTGATCTCGATAGGGATTAACTAATCAGGGCATCATTGCCACTGACAAAACCGGACGTAATCACCTGTTTAATTCGAGATCAAGCGTTGGAAACAATTATCGGAAACGTCCTACAAATAACCAATAAGATTTTATAAGTCCAACGCCTGGATTTATAAAGACTGCTTTTCAGGCGCTTATCTATGACTGATATTTTTTCAGTCAACCCCTGTGCTTAGACGAAAAAGCATACAAGCCATGCCAGTCCAGGCATCTTCTCAGCCAATCTCGAAAACCACCACACAATTCCACCCACATTCCCATCCAGCGTCTAAGCTTGGGTCAGGTGCGTTGAAAGGATGACCGGACAATCGACTATGGGCGTATTTCGGCATTCCGATAGCAAGCATGAAGCGCTGTCAGCTGACCGCCAGGATGACCCACGCGCGCCAAAGCGTCCGCGTCGCAAGCGATACGGGTGGCGGGTGTTTTGGGTGATTGTGGTGCTGGCCTGCATTGCGCTGGGTGTTGCAATAACCGTGGAGAGCCGCAGTTCAAGGCTGCAGGCGCGGGAGTTCAGCCGCTTTGCCGCGAGCCTGAGTTATTCAATGCAGCCTGGGCCGAGCCATGACGTGGTGTATCCCGGTGACAGGCCGTTCGACAGGCGCCTGGGCTATTCGTCGCTGGATGAGTTCCTGCAGCGCCTGCTCAAGCGCGATTATGTGATTACTCGCCAGACCCGTTTCTCTCCAGAGCTGATGCGCTACGTTCAGCATGGCTTTTTCGTGCCTTACGAGGAAAAAACCCAGGCTGGCCTGTCGATCACTGATTGCCGAAATGAACCGTTGTATGAGTTCAGATACCCGCAGCAGTTTTACCCGACCTTTACCGCTATTCCGCCACTGCTGGTGAACAGCCTGCTGTTTATCGAAAACCGCGACTTGCTGGACCCGCAGCAACCCTTGGCCAACCCGGCAGTGGACTGGCCACGCTTCGTGAAGGCCGCGTGGTCGCAACTGGCGAAGATGTTCGCCCTCCCCGGCCAGTCGGCTGGCGGCAGTACGCTTGCCACTCAACTGGAAAAATATCGCCATTCACCCGACGGGCTGACGCTGTCGGGTTCAGAGAAGTTGCGGCAGATGATTTCCGCCAGCGTTCGCGCTTATCAACCGGGCGGCGAGACCCTCGCGGTACGCCAGCGGGTGGTGCGTGATTATCTGAACAGTGTGCCGTTGTCCGCGGTGCCGGGGCACGGTGAAGTGCATGGGCTGGCCGAAGGGTTGCGGGTGTGGTTCGGTGCGGATTTTGCCAAAACCAATGACTTACTGGCCTCCAGCCCCACAGACAAACAGCGGCTGGCCGACAAGGCGCTCGCCCTGCGCGAAGTGCTGTCACTGGTCATTGCCCAGCGTCGTCCGTCGCACTATCTGGCCAAGGGCCGCCTGGAACTGGCGGACCTGACCGACAGCCATCTACGTCTGCTGGCCCAGGCCAATGTCATTGATCAACCGCTGGCCGATGCCGCGTTGGCAGCCCAGGTCACCTACCGCGACTGGGCGCAGCAGCCGACCATTCAGCCTATCGAAACCAATAAAGGCATCAGTGTCGCGCGCACTCGTTTGTCGAACCTGCTCAATCGCCCGCTTTACGACCTGGACCGTCTTGATCTGTCGGCCACCAGTACCCTGCATGGCGAATTGCAGCGCAGCGTCAGCCAGTACCTGCGTGACCTGGCCAACCCTGAGTTCGCTGCAAAAACCGGCTTGATGGGAGAGCGGCTGCTGACCCCGGCCAGTACAACCCAGGTACGCTATAGCTTCACGCTGTTCGAACGCGGCGTGGATGGCTCGCGGGTCAGGGTGCAGACCGACAGCACTGATCAGCCGTTCGACATCAACGAAGGCAGCAAGCTGGAATTGGGTTCGACCGCGAAGATGCGCGTGCTGACCACTTACCTGGAGATCATCGCCGAGCTGCACGGGCGGTATGGGAATCTGAGTACCGCGCAACTGCGCAAGGTGCCTGTCGAAGAACCTGACCGGCTGACTCGCTGGGCGGTGGATTACCTGCTGATTAACAAGGACCGTGATCTGGCGAAAATGCTCTCGGCCGCGCTGGATCGCACCTATTCGGCCAGCCCGGCAGAGGCGTTCTTCACCGGTGGTGGCATGCACCGTTTCAATAACTTCAGGCGCGAAGACAACGAGCGGATTCCCACCCTGCGCGAGTCGCTGCGTGAGTCGATCAACCTGCCGTTCATTCGCCTGATGCGCGATGTGGTGCGCTACAGCACGTATCAGGCACCCAACAACAGCGCCGAGTTGCTCAAGGATGACGACAACCCGCGCCGTCAGGAATACCTCGCGCAGTTTGCCGACCGCGAGGGCACGGTGTTCCTGCTGCGCTTCTGGAAACGCTACAAGGAAAAGACCACTCAGGAACGCCTCGATACTTTTCTGGACGGTATCCATCCCACGGCCATCCGCTTGGCTGCCGTGCATCGCTACTTGCTGCCTGGGGCTGATCAAGCGACGTTCAACGCGTTCATCCGTGCGCATCTGGATGAGCCGAAAGCAACCTCGAAGCTGACCGACAAGCGTCTTGCCGACTTGTACAAGGGCTATGGGCCGGGCACTTACGACTTGCCCGATCAAGGCTACATCGCCCGCGTCCACCCGCTGGAACTGTGGCTGGTGGGCTACCTGCTCAAACAACCTGAAGCACAATTCAAGGACGCGGTGGCCGCCAGTCGTTACGAGCGTCAGGAAGTCTACGGCTGGCTGTTCAAGAGTCGCCACAAAAGCGCTCGCGACAGCCGCGTACGGACCATGATGGAGGTCGAAGCGTTTCTGGATATCGAACAGCGCTGGCAGCGCGTGGGCTATCCGTTCGACCATCTGGTGCCATCGCTGGCAACAGCTATCGGCAGCTCGGGTGATCGCCCGGCGGCGCTGGCCGAGCTGATCGGCATTATCCAGAACGATGGCATCCGTTTGCCGCCCGTGCGCATCGACAGTCTGCATTTTGCCGCTGGTACACCTTACGACACCGAACTGACCATCAACCCGGAGCTGGGCCAGCGCGTGCTGCCAGCAGAAGTTGCCGCGGCAATGCGCGAAGCCTTGTCGCAGGTAGTGGATGGCGGCACCGCCAAGCGTGTGCAAGGCACCTTCAAGATGCAGGACGGCAGCGTGCTGGCGATGGGCGGCAAGACTGGCACGGGTGATAACAGGATCGAGAGCATCGGCGCAGGCGGACGCATTCTCAGTTCCAGGGCGATCAATCGCACGGCGACCTTTGTGTTTTATATCGGCGACAACCACTTCGGCGCATTGACCGCGTTCGTACCGGGACGCGCCGCCGAAGGCTTTCGCTTCACCTCGGCATTGCCGGTGCAGGTGCTCAAAGGCATGGCACCGATCCTGACGCCGTATCTGGAGAACCACGGACAGGCGATGTGCAATGCCCCGCTTGCCGACCCGCCCAAGGGTGTTTGACCGGCAATGACCGCTCGTCCGCCAGCTCTGTGATTACAATAAGATATATCTTAAGGTATATCTAACTTGTAACCAGAGATCAAAAACATGCGTGAAGATAAACACCCTCCCCACCATCGTCCGCCGCATCTTCGTGAACCAGGTGAAGATCGCGACGGTTTTGAAAAACGCCCAGGCCGTGAACGCGGTGGACGTGGCCCTCGGGTTTTCGCCCCTGGCGATCTGAAATTACTGCTGTTGGCACTGATCGCCGAGCAGCCCGCACACGGCTATGACCTGATCCGCAAGATCGAAGGTCTGTTCGAGGGTGCGTACTGCCCCAGCCCCGGCGTTATCTACCCCACCCTGACGTTTCTTGAAGAAAGCGAAATGGTGGTCGGCGATGCCCAGGCTGGCAAGAAGCTCTACACCATCACCGATGCGGGTCGCCAATCCCTGGAAGATCAGGCCGTGGCGCTGGAAGGTGTGCGCATGCGCATCGATGTCAGCAAGCGCTCACTGCGCGGCCACGATCGTCCGCCGGAAATCCACGAAGCGGTGCACAACCTGCGCCACGCGCTGCAGATGCACCACGGCCGCTGGACCCCGGAAGAAATTCTGCGGGTCAGCGAACTGCTCAACAGCACGGCCAAGGCTGTCGTCGATGGGCCTCAACCTACCTCGGAGGAGTCGGCATGAATTCGCCCCAGTCAATCCATCGCGTCATGCATGAAATCAAGCGTCGCAAACTAAAAGTGTTGCGAGTCACAGAGCTGACTCCGCTGATGCGCCGCATTACCTTGCAGGGCCCGGAACTGGCAGGCTTCATCAGTCTGGGCACAGACGACCACGTTAAACTGTTTTTCCCGCAGACAGCGCAAGAACAGGCTGCCCTGGAAGACCTGACCGCTACCAGCGACAAGGACGCACCACGTCCACCGATGCGCGATTACACCCCGCGTCGCTATGACGAAAGCAGCGGTGAGCTGGATATCGACTTCGTTCTGCACGGCGAAGGCCCGGCTGCCACCTGGGCGGCTCAGGCTGAACCGGGGCAATTTCTGCACATCGCAGGGCCAAAGGGTTCGATGGTGGTGCCGGACATGTTCGACAGCTACCTGCTGATCGGCGATGAAACGGCGATTCCCGCCATCGCTCGACGCCTGGAATCGCTGCCCGCCAACCGTGCAGCGCTGGTGGTGGTCGAAGTGGCCAACCCGCAGGAACAGCAGGTGTTCGACAGCGCCGCACAGGTCGACGTGATCTGGATCGTACGCGGTGAGCAGAATCTGGTGGATGTCACGCGTCGCCTGGAGATGCCCGAGGGCAAGCTGTACGCGTGGGTCGCGACTGAATCCGCGCTGTCACGCAAGCTGCGCCGTGTGCTGCTCGATGAGTTCGGCCTGCAAGAGGATTTCGTCAAGGCCGCTGGCTACTGGAAGCTGGACGGCACTGAAGAATAGGCAAGCCTGGGCGACTCACATCGTGCGACGAGCCGCCCATCTGTCTACCCCAAGCAGCAACAGTGCAACCAGCAAGAACCCGAGCAGCACGCCGAGCGCGTTGATGAATGCCTTTGGAAAACCGATCGTGCCGACATCGATGAATGGATACAGGTAGTCACCAAGCATGTGGCCACGCAGCAGGACGTAGGCGAAGTAGATGACCGGATAGATCGCCCACAGCGGCACATGGCGCAAGCGCAACGCGCCTTTGGGCACGTACAGCCACCAGTACAGTACGAACGCCAGCGGCATTATGTCGTGCAGCAACTCATCGGCCACCCACTGCCAGCCTTGCGGGTGCCACAGATGGCGCAACAGAATGTTGTAAGCGATGCCCACCAGCGCAATGCTCACCGCAATGCCGCCGCACACCACCGGGTGCCGGAAAAAACGGTGGCCTGCCGACTGCCGCGCCGTCAGGGCACAACTCAGCGCGACAGCTGCCAGGGTGTTGCTCAGTACGGTAAAGAAACTTAAAAACCGCACCAGCCCGCCCAGCAGACTGGCGTGATCGGCATAACGGCCAATGAAGATCAGGTACAGCTGGATGACCAGCCCCGACCAGCCGAGGCAGGCTGCAACAAGGGTGTAATAGCGCTGTCCCTGCGCAGTTGAATGTTCGCGGTGCATCAATCGTTATCCTTGAGTTCCAGCGTCCATGCCGGGCTTTCTGGCGGCCCTGTTACCAGCCCTTGCCGCGATGCAACTTCACATACAACGCTTCAACCTTTTCACGCGCCCAGGGCGTCTTGCGCAGAAAAGTCAGACTGGATTTGATGCTCGGATCGCTTTTGAAGCAGCGAATGTCGATGCGCTCGGCCAGGCCGGACCATTCGTAATGTTCGACCAGAGCCCTGAGAATCTGCTCCAGCGTGACGCCGTGCAGCGGATCGGAATTGGGTGTTGTCATGATGAGCCTTGAATCTGATGAAGAGGGATAGCAGCCTGAACAGCTTCCTGGAGCGCGCAGGTCTTCCCGAAAAGTTTGCCATTGTAAGCGCCGCGCTTTCATAAAACACAGTCGACTTGAGCCACTGTTGCCGACCTTGCAATGATCCATGTCAGGTTTATCGCTTTTAGAAAAATCGTTAGCGTCCTATCATTGCGCGTTTAAGGATTGCAGGTTTCCTTTCTGAAGAGACTCCGTTGAATAAACACCTATGCACGAATTCGGGCGGCAATGGTCTACGAATCAATGACCGGGCCGCGCTGAATGGGCAACCGTGTTCTGTGTGATGTTGAATTCGACCGTCGGTGATTCGTTTCAATAAACAGCCTCAAGGAATGCTGCCAGGGTCGGCGGCGTACATGAAAACAAGATATCAACTACTTACTTCTCGCGGAGATTCGCATTATGAGCACTGACAGTGCTTCAAATAGAAATCGCCTGTTGCCGACCCTGCTCGGGCTGGTGATCCTGTTGATGGGGCTGGCCTTGCTGGTCGGTGGTGCCCGACTGCTGCAACTGGATGGCTCGTTGTATTACCTGTTGGCCGGTATCGGCTTCGCCGTGACCGGCGTGTTGCTGATCACTGGTCGCGCGGCTGCGCTGGGCCTTTATGCACTGCTGCTGTTCGCGAGCACCGTATGGTCGTTGTGGGAAGTCGGACTCGATTGGTGGCAACTGGTGCCACGCCTGGCGCTGTGGTTCGCACTGGGCATCGTCCTGCTGCTGCCGTGGTTCCGCAAGCCACTGCTGCGCAATGGCCCGGCGCGCCTGGGCACTGGCGCATTGAGCGTTGCTGTCGTGCTGGCCGGTCTGACCGCGCTGGCGAGCCAGTTCACCAACCCTGGCCGTATCGAAGGCCAGCTGGACCGCGAAACTGCTGGCACCACCAACACCGCTCCGGCCATGCCTGACGGCGACTGGCAGTCCTACGGCCGTACCGCATTCGGCGACCGCTACTCGCCTCTGGCACAGATCACCCCGGAAAACGTCAACAAACTGGAACCGGCCTGGACCTTCCGCACTGGCGACATCCCTGGGCCGAACGACCCGGGTGAAACCACTGCCGAGAACACCCCGCTCAAGGTCAACGGCATGCTCTACGTGTGTACGCCGCACAGCCAGGTGATCGCGCTTGATCCGGATTCGGGCAAGGAAATCTGGCGCTTCGATCCGAAGCTCAGCACCCAGAATGCGAAAAACTTCAAAGGCTGGGCGCACATGACCTGCCGTGGCGTCACTTATCATGACGACGCAGCCTATGCAGCCAGCGCCCCGGCACAAAGCCCGGCAGCACCGGCCGCAGCCAGTGCCACTTCAAGTGCCTGTCCACGCAGAATCTTCCTGCCGACTGCCGACACCCGTCTGATCGCGCTGAACGCCGATACCGGCAAGATGTGTGAAGATTTCGGCAACAAGGGTTCGGTTGACCTGACCGCCAACATGGGCACATTCGCGCCGGGCGGCTATTACTCCACGTCGCCACCGGCAGTGACCAAAGACCTGGTGATCATCGGCGGCCACGTTACCGATAACGTCTCCATGGATGAACCGTCCGGCGTGATACGTACCTACGACGTGCACACTGGCCGTCTGGTCTGGAACTGGGACAGCGGCAACCCGGAAGAGACTGCGCCGATTGCCGAAGGCAAGATCTACACGCGCAACTCGCCGAACATGTGGTCCATGTTCAGCGTCGATGAAAAGCTCGGCATGATCTACCTGCCGATGGGTAACCAGACGCCTGACCAATGGGGCGGCGATCGTACGCCGGATTCCGAGAAATACAGCGCGGGCCTGGTTGCGCTGGACATCGCGACGGGTCGCGTACGTTGGAATTACCAGTTCACCCACCATGACCTGTGGGACATGGACGTGGGTGGTCAACCGACCCTGCTGGACATGAAAACGGCTGATGGCGTGAAGCCGGCGGTATTGGCATCGACCAAGCAGGGCAGCATCTACGTGCTGGACCGCAGCACCGGTCAGCCCATTGTGCCGATCAACGAAATACCGGTTCCGCAAGGCGCTGTTGCAGGCGATCACACCTCGCCGACCCAGCCCAAGTCCGACCTGAACTTCATGCCGCCGCCGCTTAAAGAGCGCGACATGTGGGGCGTGACGCCATTTGACCAGATGATGTGCCGGATCGACTTCAAGTCGCTGCGCTACGACGGCCCGTTCACGCCGCCATCGCTGCAGGGTTCGATTGTTTATCCAGGTAACTTCGGTGTGTTCGACTGGGGCGGTATTTCCGTCGACCCGGTTCGTCAGATTGCCTTCGTCAACCCGAGCTACATGGCGTTCCGTTCAAAGCTGGTGCCTGCTGCCGAAGTCGAAGGCGGCCCTGGCCGCAAGAGCGAAACCGAAGGCGTGCAGCCAAACAAGGGCGCACCTTATGGCGTGATCCTGGAAGCACTGCTGTCGCCAATGGCCCTGCCGTGCCAGGCACCGGCGTGGGGTTACGTGGCGGCGGTCGATCTGACCACCCACAAAACCATCTGGATGCACAAGAACGGTACCGTGCGTGACAGTTCGCCAATCCCGATCCCGCTGACCATGGGCGTTCCAAGCCTGGGTGGCCCGATCACAACGGCGAGCGGTCTGGCCTTCCTGAGCGGTACGCTTGACCAATACCTGCGCGCCTACGATGTACGTAACGGCAAACAGCTGTGGGAAGGTCGCCTGCCAGCAGGCGCCCAAACCACACCGATGACCTACACCGGCAAGGACGGTCAGCAATACGTGCTGGTCGTGGCGGGCGGTCACGGTTCACTGGGCACCAAACAGGGTGACTACGTGATGGCATTCAAACTGCCGAAGTGATGCATTAATGCGGTAAATGGAAAGCGGCTATCGAGAGGTAGCCGCTTTTTTTGTTGCTACTGAAACCTTGTCTCGGCTGCATTTGCTACCGGACAAGGCTGTAGATCTATGACACGGAGCGTCACGAAGTGCATGCCAACGCAGAGCATTGGCACGATGGTGCTCTGACGATTATCGTTCCGCACGCTCCAGCGTGGGAACGCCGTTCTGGACGCTCTGCGTCAGCTCTTGAATGTGCGGTGCGGCGCAGACCTGTGACGCAGAGCTTCACGAACTGCATGCCAACGCGGAGCATTGGCACGATGGTGTTTTGACGATTATCGTTCCGCACGCTCCAGCGTGGGAATACCGTTCTGGACGCTCTGCGTCCTCTCTTGAATGTGCGGTGCGGCGCAGACCTGTGACGCAGAGCGTCACGAAATGCATGCCAACGCGAAGCATTGGCACGATGGTGTTTTGACGATTATCGTTCCGCACGCTCCAGCGTGGGAATGCCGTTCTGGACGCTCTGCGTCAGCTCTTGAATGTGCGGTGCGGCGCAGACCTGTGACGCAGAGCGTCACGAAATGCATGCCAACGCGAAGCATTGGCACGATGGTGTTTTGACGATTATCGTTCCGCACGCTCCAGCGTGGGAATGCCGTTCTGGACGCTCTGCGTCAGCTCTTGAATGTGCGGTGCGGCGCAGACCTGTGACGCAGAGCGTCACGAAATGCATGCCAACGCAGAGCATTGGCACGATGGTGCTCTGACGATTATCGTTCCGCACGCTCCAGCGTGGGAATGCCATTCTGGACGCTCTGCGTCCTCTCTTGAATGTGCGCCGCGGCGCAGACCTGTGACGCGGAGCGTCACGAAATGCATGCCAACGCGGAGCATTGGCACGATGGTGCTCTGACGATTATCGTTCCGCGCGCTCCAGCGTGGGAATGCCGTTCTGGACGCTCTGCGTCAGCTCTTGAATGTGCGGTGCGGCGCAGACCTGTGACGCGGAGCGTCACGAACTGCATGCCAACGCAGAGCATTGGCACGATGGTGCTCCGACGATTATCGTTCCGCACGCTCCAGCGTGGGAATGCCGTTCTGGACGCTCTGCGTCAGCTCTTGAATGTGCGGTGCGGCGCAGACCTGTGACGCGGAGCGTCACGAACTGCATGCCAACGCAGAGCATTGGCACGATGGTGCTCCGACGATTATCGTTCCGCACGCTCCAGCGTGGGAATGCCGTTCTGGACGCTCTGCGTCCGCTTTTGAATGCGTGCCTAACGCGCTTTGGCGCTGCTTTTGCCACTGGCGCGCAGGATATCGTTCCAGCGGCGGACCAGGTAGTTGTGTTCGTTCATGACCGAGTTCCACACCGCAATGTGGCCCATGCGTTCCTCGTAGGAACCGCCGTCGCGGATCTCTCCGGCGTCGATCAGTGGCAGGCCGTCGCTGCCGAGCAGTTGCTCGCGGGCGGGCAGACCGGCGTACCAGTAATCCCATTCTGCGGCACTCAGATGATCACGACTGCGCGCCGGATTACCGATGTAATACCCCTGTCGCGCCATCACTGCGCCCGGCCAGCCGGACAGCCACCAGTTCAGGTAGGCGTAGGCTGCATCCAGCACCGGGCCTTTGGCGTGGCGCGATAAAGACAGCCCGCCGAACCAGCCGCGATAACCCTCTTTGGGCACTGCCACACGGTACTTAACACCCGCGCGGTGCAACCTGACCAGGGTCGGTGACCAGAGGCTCTGAATGTCGATGGTCGGGCTGAGCATCAGTTCGGCGGCTTCTTCGTCGTCTGACCAGAACGCGCCAAAATGCCCTTGCTGCTGTTTGCGCACCAGCACGTCGGCCAACACGTCGATTTCTTCGATGCTCATGTTGCCGATGTCCTTGAACGCCGCCAGCCCAGCGCCCTGCACAGCCAATGCGGCATCCAGTGCGCCGATAGCAGCGTCGCTCTGCAAGGCGATGCGCCCACCCCACACAGGGTCGAGCAACCAGCCCCAACTTTCGTCAGCAGGACTCAGCCCATCCGGCAAACGCTCGGGGCGATAGGCGAAACTGTCGGCGTTGTGAGTCAGCGGCAACATACTGATGCGCTCAGTCACCGCACTGCCCAGGCTGCCATCGTGCTGCACGAACAGACGTTCGCTGGGCACACTGCCGCTGCCCGGTTGATCGGTGGGTCTTAGTCGCCCCTGTTTGGGCAGGTCGTTGATTTCGTGCCAAAGCGCGATGCGCCGCGTATCGATGGGTTGAATGGCCCGCGCAGGCCAGACGAAATCAACGTTATGAAACCACTGATCGTAAAGGTCGTAGCTGTCGGGCTGCATGACCGCGATGCGTTGCGCGGTCTGCACGTCATGGATCTGATAGATCAGCTTGATGCCCAGTTCCTGCTCGGCCCGCTCACGCAAGGACTCCAGCAAGGTCACGGACGTACCCAGTACACGCAAGGTAATGGTCATGCCGCAGACTCGCTGAGTGAGGGCGCGAAGCTGCTGGAAAACACTTCGAATGAATGACGCAGCAACTCGGGATCAAGACCGCGCAGGATGAACACCAGCCGGGAAGTACGATCCTCTCCTGGCCAGGCTGCAAGATGCACCGGCGCATGCAGACAATGCTGCACACCATGAATCACGATGGGAGCCTGGTTGTCGTTCACGTTGAGCAGTCCTTTGACACGGAGGATTCGTTCACCGTGGCATCTTAACAGCATCGACAGCCACACCCCGAAACCGACCCAGTCCAGAGGCCGCTCGAACGTCAGGCAACAGACCTGCGCATCACCATGCCGCGCGGAAGTCGACAGCACCCGATGCAGTTGCCAACGCGTCACTTCAGCGGCCGGTTCGTCGCTGCGCATGCCCTCGCCCAGCAACAGTTGATCGCCACTGTGGATCTGCGCCGTATCCCGCAGCGGTGCAGAGAAATTCAGCGCTTGCAGGTGCTGACGAAGCGCATCCAGTGCGGGCTGATCGACCAGATCGGTCTTGCTCAACAACAGCCGGTCCGACGCCGCGATCTGAGCCAGCCACTCCGGATGCAGACGCTCTTGCAGTTTTGCGTGGCAGGCGTCCACCAACGTGACGATCAGGCCGATATGAAAACGCCCGCGCAGTTGCGGGTCATTGCTCAGCGTGGTGAGAATCGGTGCGGGATCCGCAAGGCCGGTGGTCTCCAGGATCACCCGGCGAAACGCTGGAATCTCGCCACGATTACGTCGCTCCAGAAGGCCGAGCAACGCATCTTTCAGCTCCCCCCTGACGGTGCAGCAGACACAACCGCTGGGCAGCAGAACGGTATCCGGAGCAACCTCTTCAACCAGCAGATGATCGATACCGACATCGCCGAATTCGTTGATCAACAGCGCAGTTTCGCCCATGTCTTCATCGGCCAGCAGGCGTTTGAGCAACGTGGTCTTGCCGCTGCCGAGAAAGCCGGTAATCACATTGAGAGCAATGCTCATGATGACCTCTGCAGATGGTCGAGCAAACGGGAATCCAGCGGGTCGAGCGGGCGACCAATCAGTAACTCGGCTTTCTGCCAGAGCTGCTCCAGGCCGGTCGCCAGTTCCTGCTTGCCGGTGGCCCCCAGCAGAAGGTAGGAAACGCCCTGAAAGTCCTCGACCTTAAGGCGAAAAGGAGCCACCACCTTGTTGATCGCGGCAATACGCCGCAAACGCTCACGCCGCCGGGGCAGTTCGGCAGCCAGTGGGTCGCTCCAGTGCACATCTTCGCCCAACAGCCCGCACAATCCACACATCAAGTGTTCTCCAGCAGTTTGCTCATGGCATGACGTCGCCGGAATTGGGGCCTAGCGTCTGGCCGACGAACAGGTTGCCACCCGGCTCGCTGGCCAAGAGCACCGCCACCGGCGCAACTTCCTCGGCCAGACCGAAACGCCCCAGCGGCAACTCGGCAGCCTTGGCGGTTTTCCACGCGCTGCTGATCCCGGCGACCAGCGGTGTTTCGATAGGGCCGGGAGCGATGGCATTGACCAGCACGTTGTCCTTGGCGACTTCCAGCGCAAGGGATTTGCTGAAACCGATCACCCCGGCCTTGGCAGCAGCGTAATGGGTCAACTCGGCACCGCCTTTGATGCCCAATTGCGAGGCAACATTGATGATGCGTCCCCAACGCTGGGCAATCATGTGCGGCAAGGCGCGCTGGCTGGCCACAAATACGCTGGTCAGGTCGACGCGCAGCATGTCGTTCCACATCTGGATGCTCAGGTCGACGCAACGTGCCTGGGTCAGCATGCCGGCGTTATTGACCAGAATGTCGATGCCGCCAAAATGCTCGACACAGGCATCGACACTGGCCTGCGCCCCCTCGACGCTGCCGACGTCGGCCACGCATTCCTGCACCTGCGCGCCGAGCTGACGGCAGTGTTCGGCAACCTTGGCCAGAGTGACCGGATCACGATCGCCCAGCACCAGATGCGCACCTTCACTCGCGTAGGCAAGCGCGATGGCAGCACCAATGCCGCTGCCTGCACCGGTGATCACCGCACGTTTTTGTTTGAGCTGTTGCATGGGTCGGGTTCCTTGGTTGAATTTGCGCGATCTACCCCGGCCAGCGCACGGTCAGGCCGCCGTCGATCACGATGCTTTGCCCGGTCAGGTAACTGGCTTCGTCGCTGCACAGAAAACGTACCAGCGCAGCGACTTCGTCCGCTCGGCCTACTCTACCCAGCGGAATGGCCTTGGCCGCCTGCGCCAGACCCTCAGGGCCCAACGAGTTCTTGCTGTCCAGCGACTGTGGCGTTTCGATCAAACCGGGAATCACCGCATTGCAGCGGATGCCCTTGGGCGCCAGTTCCACTGCCAGCGAGCGACACAGCCCTGGCACACCCGCCTTGGCGGCGGCGTAATGGGAATGGTCCTGCCAGCCGTAGACACCACCGGCAATCGATGAGATCGCCACCAGCGAACCGCCCTCGCCCATATGCCGGGCAGCGGCGCGGAAAGTACGCATCACGCCGGTCAGGTCCACGTCGAGCATCTCGTCCCAGCGTTCGTCGGTCATTTCCAGCAAGGGCGCACGACGCAACAGTCCGGCATTGGCCACAGCGTAATCGATTCGGCCATAGGCCTTGATCGCAGCCGCAGCCAGATCGTCGACCGACTCGGTGCTGGTCACATCCAGCGGCAGCATCAGGCATTCGCCACCCGCCGCCTCCACCAGCCTGCGGGTTTCATTCGGATCATGCGGGTCAGCCGGATAGAATCCGCCTGCCACCGCCACATCGTGCCGGGCAAAAGCCACTGCCAGCGCCTGGCCGATGCCGCTGGCGGCACCGGTTACTACTGCAACTTTACGAATCATGTGTTGCTCCTCATTTCACGGTTTCAGGTCGCACATGCCTGGCCGCAAACATCAGTGCACCCGACAGGAAGCAAGGCAGCGCGCCGAAATACAACGCCGAGGTCTGCCAGTCTCCACCTGCACTCAATACCGACGTGGCACCGAAGCCTGCGACCACGGCACCGAGCGGGCCCATGGCGTGAATGATTGCGCCGCCCGTTGCACGAATGCTGGTCGGGAAGCTTTCGCTGATGAAGAACAAGGCCGCCGAGTAAGGGCCGATCAGGAAGAACAGGCCAAGGCTGTACAAGCCAACGACCGTCACCATGTTGCTCGGCCCGTAGAGCATGCCGGCGAACGCCAGACCACCCAGCATCCAGCCAAGACCGATCACGTTACGACGACCGATTCGGTCACCAATCCAGCCGTGACACAGGTAACCGCAATAACCCACCAGATTGGACAGCACCAGAATGATCAGCGAGTTCTCGAACGAGATGTGGTGAACGCTGACGATCACCGTTGTGCCCAGCACACTGAACACCTGAATCGCCGCCCAGTTGAGCAGGATCGCAGCACCGATCACCAGCGTGGCGCGGCACGAAGAACCGCGGAAGGCAGCACCGATTCCCGCTTTGCTGTGCTCGTCGTAATCGACCCCGTAGGTTTGCGCCACAGCCTGTGCCTGGCTCACGTCGCCCTTCTTGCGCAACTGAGTAATACGTTGATGGATCTGAAACTGCGGGCTCTCTTTGAGCTTGCGCGCCAGGATCGCGATGACGATGGCCGGGATGGCCGCGAACACGAAGCAACCCTGCCAGCCAATGATCGGCAGCAGCACGGCGGTCAGCCCTGCTGCGATCAAAGCGCCGACCGGCCAGCCGCCCTGCACCAGGCTGTAGATGAAGCCACGGCGCTTGGCCAGACGCGGGTCGTCGGATGCCGCATAGATTTCGCTCAGGTAGGTCGCGTTGACCGTTTCTTCGGCATAACCCAGACCGCCCAGCGAACGAATCAGGATCAGCGGCGACTTGCCCCATGATCCGCCGATGGCCGTGAGCGCCGAGCAGATCGCCGAACCGCTCACGGTGAAAATGATACCCACGCGCCGTCCCAGGCGATCTACCAGCGGACCGATGGCCAGTGCCACCACCGCTGTGCCGACCGCGACCCAGGTCGCAATTTCGGCCTGTTCGACCTCACTCCAGCTGAAGTGCCGACCGATTTCCGGTAACAGCGTGCCAAACAGAATGAAGTCATATACCGCAAACACCCACGCGAAAAACGCAATCCATGTGGCGAACCGTACTTGCTCCGGAGTCAATTGCTCAGGTTTCCAGCCGGTCAGGTCGAGCTTGTTGTAAATGGACATGAGTGACGCCTCGGACAGGGCAATGTATCAACGGGTACGGGGGTTACGACGCACGAAGTCGTCGGCAATCTCGTCGAAAGTGACGAACTTGACGCCTGCATGGCTTTGAATGTGCTCGATCAAGCGCTCCAGCATCAGCAGCACTTGCGGGCGACCAGACACGTCCGGGTGAATGGTCATGGTGAATACAGCGTGTTCGTGTTCGCGATAGACCCAGTCGAACTGGTCGCGCCACATCTCCTCCAGATGTCGAGGGTTCACGAAACCGTGGCTGTTGGGTGCCTTCTTGATGAACATCATTGGCGGCAGATCGTCCAGGTACCAGTTGGCCGGAATTTCCACCAGATCGGTTTCTTCGCCACGTACCAGCGGCTTCATCCAGGTATCCGGATGCTGGCTGTAATCGATTTTGGTCCACTTGTCGCCCACCCGAACGTAGTAAGGGTGGAAGTCGTTGTGCATCAGGCTGTGGTCGTACTTGATGCCTTTCTTAAGCAGCAGCTCGTTGGTGACGTTGCTGAACTCCCACCATGGCGCGACATAGCCGGTCGGGCGTTTGCCGGTCATTTGCGTGATCAGTTCAATGGACTTGTCGAGGACGATCTCTTCCTGCTCCGGGGTCATCGCAATCGGGTTTTCATGGCTGTAACCATGCACACCGATTTCATGCCCGGCATCCGCCACGGCTTTCATCTGCTCGGGGAAGGTCTCCATGGAGTGCCCCGGAATGAACCAGGTGGTGCGCAGACCGTAACGCTCGAACAGCTTGAGCAGACGCGGAGCGCCGACTTCACCGGCGAACAGGCCGCGGGAAATGTCGTCCGGCGAATCCTCGCCGCCATAGGAGCCCAGCCAGCCCGCTACCGCATCTACATCCACACCAAACGCACACAGAATTTCTTTGGCCATCTTTGTTCTCCCACGGGTTAATCAGAACGGCTTCGCGATGTACCGCACGCGGGCCGGTTTCAAAATTCACAGGTTGTTCAAGGGGCTGCGATCAGTGCTTCTACTGCCAGCGCTGCGCGTAGCAACCGTGCGTCTTCCCCCGCCGGAGCGCTAAGCAACACTGCGGTGGGCAGGCCCGAGGCATCACTGCCGCTGGGCAGCGACACGCCGGGCATGTTCAGCAGGCTGCCCGGCATGGTCAGGCGCAGCGTGGCGAGGTTGGTTTGAATGAACAGCTCTTCGTCGTTCAACAGGGGCACGAGCGGCGGCGCCACATGAGCAACAGTTGGAGTAATCAGCAGCGCGCCATCGAGTTCGAGGGTCAATTGCTCCTGCAAACGTTCGCGCGCGGCGTACAGATTGACCAGCAGGCTGGCGGGCATATGTCGTGCGGCCTCCAGGCGCTTGCGCACTCTGGGGTCGAGCTGGCTGGCGGCGTCGCTGTCGAGCAACGGCTGATGCAGCGCGAATGCCTCGGCTGCACCAAGCCAGCCCTGTTGCTGGGTTAACAGCAACGTGGCCTGAAATGCCTGGCAAGGCTTGACCTCGATCAGCGCACCGCTTGCACGCAAGGCTTCAACAGCACGCAACAGGTTGTCGCGAACGGCCGGCGTGACTCGTTCGTCTTCCAGCACCGCCTGATCGAGCAGGAAACGTTGACCGGCCAAACTGCGTGGTATCAACGATGAAGGTTTGCTGCGCGCACAGAGCAGATCGTCGATCACTAGAGCGTCGCGCACACTGCGGGTCAGTGGCCCGACGCTGTCCAGCGTCAGCGCCAGCGGGAAAACGCCGTCGCGGCTATAGCGGCGGCTGGTGCTGCGAAACCCCACCAGACCGTTGAGCGCTGCCGGCACACGAATAGAACCGGCGGTATCGGTGCCCATGGCGATCGGTACGGTTCTGTTGGCGACGGCGACTGCCGAACCCGAAGACGAACCGCCAGGAATACGTGGCGAGCCGTCGCTGTTGGGGTTGATCGGCGTACCGAAATGCGGGTTCAGGCCCAGCCCTGAATAAGCGAATTCACTGAGATTGGTCTTGCCCAGGCTGACCATCCCGGACCGTGCCAGCAGCCCGACACTTGGCGCATCCAGCAGCGCGGGCGACAGGTTATTGCGCACCGCAGCACCGGCGGTTGTGACGCTGCCTGCCACGTCGAAAAGATCCTTCCAGGCGATGGGCACGCCGTCGAAGGGGCTCAATGGCTGCCCTTGCTGCCAGCGGGCCGCAGACGCTTCGGCTTCCCTGCGTGCCCGTTCGATACTCATGGAAATGAACACATGATCGGCGCGTGCCGCCTGTTGCAGCGCCTTGTCCAGAGCCTGCACAGGGTCACTGCGCCCTTGGGCAAAATCCTCGGCCAGTGCGCAGGCATCACCGGTAACGCTGTGACTCCCGGTATCGGTCATGGACATCACACCCTCAAAAATGTACTTATTAATAAAATGTACATTTAACAAAGGCAGGTTCCATGCCAATCTGCATGTCGCGACGCCCTGACCCGATCAAGCTGACGGCCCTTTCGCGCTGGAAACGCCGTACTAGAAACCTTTTTGCAAAGGCATCAATCAGTTGTGATAAAGCGTCGTGGACGAGCAGGATCGTCATAAAGAAATAATGTATCTTTTACAAAAGATACATTTTAGTGCAAAAAAGTAACGGTGGCCCCATGAGCGAGCATCAGGACGTGGCCCAGGGTGACAACGGCGCTTCTGTGCGAGAATCGTCCGTCAACCGCCAGAAGTGTATGAAACCGATGTCAGAAGAGGACACGCGCACCGCGTCGCGTTACGCCACGATCCGTGAGGTGTTGCGTAACGCAATCGTCTCGGGTGCGGCTGCCAATGGACTGGTGCTGCTTGAAGCACCGTTGGCAGAACTGTTCGGCACCAGCCGGGTGCCGGTGCGCAAGGCGCTCAATCTGCTGCATGAAGAAGGCTTGATCAGCCGTTTCGATGGCCGGGGTTACCTGGTCAATCCTGACGCCGGGGAAGTCGAGCCGTTGCGGTTAAGCCTGAGCCACAAGCAGTTCGGGCTGGACAGCAGCGAAGAGCTGGTCGACACCCGCCCACTCGGCGAACGTATTCATGACGAGATCGGCGCGGCGCTGTCGGCCTGTATCGCCTTTGGTCATTATCGGCTGGATGAACAAAGCGCCGCGCAGCACTACGGCGTCAGCCGCGCGGTGGTTCGCGAGGCGCTGATGCGTTTGCGTGATCGCGGCCTGGTGGAAAAAGAGCCTTACTCACAGTGGCTGGCAGGGCCGCTGACGGCCCGGGAGATCACCGAAGACTACGAACTGCGCGCCTGCCTTGAGCCCGAAGCCCTGCGCCAGACCGCGCCGCAGCTGAGTCGCGAAACTCTGGAGGCCATGCTGGCCAGAGTCATTCAGGCGCAAAATGCCGAACAGTGCAGCCTGGAGGAAATAGAGCGCCTTGAGGACGACCTGCATCAGCAGTGTCTGGGCGGCCTGCAAAACCGCAAGATCGCTACCCTGATCAGTCAGGCGCAGAGCCCAATGATCATCAATCGGATTTTCTACCGGTTGCTGGAAATTGGCGCGGATGAAGCGATGCTGGCCGAGCACCGGCTGATCATTGAGTTGCTGCTGCACGGTGCTTTCGACGCCGCGGCCTTGAACCTCAAGGAGCACCTGCAACGCGCCCGGCAGCGCATGCTCCAGCGCCTGAAAGTGCTGTCGGTACTGCCGGAGCAGGAAGTGCCGGGGTACCTGACGCGGTTGAGTTGAGGCATGGCTGGAAGACTCATTGCACACGCTCCAGTGGGAACTCCGTTCTGGATGCTCTGCGTCCAATCCTGAGCGCGCGGCGCGACGGCGATTTGTGACGCTGAGCGTCACCAACGGCATGCCAACGCGGAGCATTGGCACGATAGTCAGAGTGCATTTAAAGGCTACGAATTACTTGCCAACCACGTCGCCACGCATTGGCGCCAACCGGGCGATCAAACGGTTCTGGACCGGAACCGGAACGTTCTCGGTGTCCATCGCTGCGATCAGGTTTTCAACCAGCGCGTTGAAATCGCTGGGGGTAAGGTTCTGGCCCTTGTGCGACTCGGCCATGCTGTCACCGGTGTAACGGCACGGGCCGCCCGCTTCGACACAGAGTTGCTCGACCAGTTTGTCGCGCAGACGCACGATGTCGACTTTCTTGAAGCGCTCGACAATCCGGTCATCCCTGGCCACGTTCATGAGCATGCCTTCAACGATGCGCTGGATGCCGGCACGCTGGCCAAGGTCTCGATAAAGACTGTCATCCTTGGGGGGCTGTTGCTGTTGGGCGCAACCGGCCAGTACCGTCAGCATCAGACAGATCAGCAAGCGTCTCATCAGAAACTCCCCTGCACAGACAGATAAGTACCGTTCTGGTTATCCAGCGTGGCGATTTCGCCCAGACGGGCGTAGGCCAATACAACGGACAGATGCTTGTTGGGGAAATAACCGAGAAACACATCTGCCCAGTCGCTCTCGCCAGCAAACGAAAGATTATCCGGCTTTTCGCGATATTCGACGCCAAGCGCCCAGCGCGGATTGAACAGCACCGCTACCGAGCCCTCCTTGAGCAGACTGCGACTGTCACGCCGGTCCCCGCCAAACCCGAGCAGACCGGTTTCGTTGGCGCGGCTATAACGCATGCCACCGTTGACCACGACGTTGTAGCCAAACGCCGCGCCCATGAACAGCCGACTGGCCGTCAGATACCCTTCGACATCCGAATCACGCTTGGCCCCCACCAGACTCGGGATCAGGAAATCGTTCTGATGCTTGTACTGCACGCCCAGGGAAACCTGCGGCAGGCTTTCATAGATCAGGTCGCCGAACAGGCGCACTTTGACGCCGAACACGTCCTGGCTGAGGTTGTCGTCCGGCAGGCTGAGCCTGTGCTGCAGGTTGCTGATATCGAAACGCTGGTGAGCATAGGAAAACTCGACGCGGTTGCCATAGGCGACGGCGAGGCCTGCCACATCAAGGTTGTAGTCCGGCAGATTGATGTGCGTGGCGAAGGCTGTCGCCCCCCACTCGCCTTGCTCGCTGTAACCGGTGATCACCGCCCATGGGGTGATACCGCCACCGGCGCTGCCCTCAATACTGGTTGCGCCACCCGTGGCGATAAGTCGGCCGTTGTCGCCCAGCGCGAGCGCCGGGGCAACCCCTGCCACACCCGCCAAAAGATAACCCAACAGTAATGATGTCTTGTAGGACATGGATTAATTCACCATAAGACTGGGTGATGCCTGATACGTAGCAATCCATGCCTCGAATGCTGACGCCGTCAGCGGCCGACTGATCAGGTAACCCTGGGCCGTATCGCAATGCCAACGCCGGAGCAGATCCAGACTGTGTTGGTACTCGACACCCTCTGCCACCACCTTGAGTCCGAGGTTATGGCTCATTTCGATGGTCGACCGCACGATCACCGCGTCTTCGCTGGTTTCATCCAGGTTGCGCACGAAAGACTGGTCGATTTTCAACTCCTGCACTGGCAGACGCTTCAAGTGGGCCAGTGACGAGTAACCGGTGCCGAAGTCATCGACCGACAGGCTGATACCGCAGTCGCGTAGACGATGCAGAACCACTAGGGCTTTCTCCGGCTCGCTCATGACCGCGCTCTCGGTTATCTCGAATACCAGTTGTTCGGCAGGCACCGCGTATTGCTTGAGCAGTTTCATGACATAACCGGCCAGATCGTCGCCCAGCAGGTCGTCGGCGGAAATGTTGACCGATACCTGCAGCACCAGACCGCGCTGGCGCCATTCGGCCAACTGACGCATTGCCTCTTCGATAACCCAGTTGGTCAGCAGGTTGATACTGCCGGTGCGCTCGGCGAGCACAATGAATTCGGCTGGCGAAACATTGCCAAAGCGCGGGTGAGTCCAGCGCAGCAGGGCTTCCGCCTGACGAACATAGCCCTGACGGATATCCAGTTTGGGTTGGTAATGGAGCATCAGTTCGCCATTCTGCGGAGCCTTGCGCAGGTCGCGGATCAGACATATCTGACGCTGGTGAGCGAGGTCACGTCCGTCCTGGTAGATCTGCAGGCGACCGGGAATGAACGCTGCGTCCTTGCGTGCAATCGCCGCACGGTTGACCAGTTCCTGAGCCGAATCACCGTGTTCCGGATAAACCGTGATGCCTATGCAGCACTCAAGCATCAGATCATGGTTGTCGATACGTTGCGGCTCGCTGAGCAAACGCTGCACGGCGTCGGCCATGCCCACCGCGCCGTCACTGGCAGTGTTGTCCAGCAACAGCAAGAACTCGTTGGCACTCAGCCGTGCCACCGTGTCGCCAGACCGCAAATTGCCCTGCAAACGCTGCCCCAACTGGCGTAACAGTTGCTCAACGCCTTCGGCACCCGCACTTTCGTTGATCGTGGCCAGGTTCTCGATGCCTAGATACAGCAAGGCGACCGTGCGATTTGCCGCAATCAAACTGCCAAGACGTTCCATCACCAACGCTCGATTGGGCAGGCCGGTCAGGTTGTCGTGCAGAGCGTTGTGAGCCAACTGCCCTTCGCGCACGGCGATGCCCTGTTGCATGGTGTTGATCGCGTCGGCGAGCATGCCCAATTCGTCACTGCGCACCAGGGTTACCGGCGTTTTATAGTCGCCATCGCCAATACGTTTGGCCGCAATAGCCAACTCCTGCACCGGCAGCGACACGCTGCGGGCCAGCGCCAGCGTACCAAGCAGCGACGCCAGCAATGCGATCATGGAAATCCAGAAAATCTTTTCATTCAGCGGTGCAAACGCTTGATAAGCCTTGTCCAGCGGGCTCTGCAACAGCGCGATCACTTGTCCGTCGTCGCCATTGCTGTTTTTGGCCAGCATCAGCGTTTGACTGAGAAAGTTGAGGTTCGCTTGCTCGGTCAGCAGCATCTGCCCTTCGGAGGAACTGCGCATCAGCTCGATCAGACCAGCGTACAAGGCTTTCGGCTGGGTGCTGATCAGTTCCCCGGACTGACCGTTTTCCACCGTGAGAAACGACACTTCCAGCCCACTAAGAGAACGCAGCTCTTCGGCAATGCCACTGTCGATGGTGAAGCCCATCACCACGCGGCCTATCGGCAACGGCGCAAGCACGGTACTTTCCACCAGCAAATGAGGTATTCCGCCACCCGGAATAATAAGCACTGACTGACCGGCACGCTTGGCGTTGCGCAGCGCCTGGTCATAGACAAACCTGGACCCCTCCGGCACCGCTGTCTCGGTACTGGCAACCACCACGCCATCCATGCCCAGCAGGAACATATCGCTGGCGTTGATGCGTTTGCCATGATTGAGCAGTACCGATCGAATGGTCGATGAATCGGCACTCGCTACAGCATCACGAAACCCGAAGTCGGCCGCCAACAGTTGCACGGCGTCACGCAGACGCTTGCCGCGCAGATCAATCAGCCGCTCGAACACACGGCTACCCACTTCCAGCTGCGCCTGGGCCTGAGTGCGCACCGCGTCGTCGGTCGCAACCTTGACCGCGAGATAGACCGCACTCACGACAATCAGCAACAGGACAATCAGAACCCCGGCAATGCGTGCCTGAAAGCTGGCTCTAAATTTCATTCATGTACGGCCTTGTGAAAAGCGTCGCCGAAACCGCCGGGGGCCGGCTTGCCGGGTTTATCCTCGGCTTTCACTTCGACCGCGAGGTTGAAACGCTGGGTGAGGCCCGATGCGGGCACATCGAATTCACCGCCCGATACAGGCTGCATGTCTTCAATTTGCGGATGCCAGAGCGTGGCAGCGTAGTGTCCGGCTGGCACCTGATCGAGTTTGAGCAGGCCATTGCTGTCCGTCACGCCGAACCAGGGTTCGTCCGTGACATAGATGTAGCCGACCATCCAGTCATGGATGTTGCAGCCCAGCACTACCACACCAGGCTTGTCGAACAACAGCGGTTCCGAGGGGGTGCCTTCGTAAAGTCGCAACTCGAAACGCTTGGCCGGGGAAAAGGAATAAACCTGATGGCGGATGTTGTCGCTGTTGGGAAACTTGACCTGCGTGCCGGTGTGTACCGCCAGCACATGCGGTGCAAACTCCTGGTCGCGCTGGTCCATGGCAGCCTTAAGCACTGCGGGCGACGGATCAGTCGGGCCTTTGAGCGTCACTACTGCATCTGCGAGGGGCTTGCCCTGCTTGTCGAGTACCTGCGCGGTAAAGGTAGAAGCCGATGCATTCGCAGCCGATGCCATCCATAGTCCAGCCAGTAATGCCGAAATAAATACGTTGGTCATACCTGATTCAACCCATAACGGCAGCGCCGTAAATGAAATAAGCCAGCGCTGGCCAGCACGGACTGGACCAACAACTAATAAATGACAGTTTTGCAACCGCTTTACAGACTATCGACCAAGACTATTGAAACCTGAGGGCTGCTGCCCCATCTAAGAAGCATGTTCAACTTCTCAGGTGCCCCATGAGCGACCAGCAGACAGACTCGCCAGATTTGCCCGATGACGCAGACGAGCACAACGTGTCTCTGAGTTCCGACAGCACCTCGCTTGCCTTGCCCGGCCAGAACCTGCCCGACAAGGTTTACATCATCCCGATCCACAACCGTCCGTTCTTTCCGGCGCAGGTCTTGCCGGTTATCGTCAACGAAGAACCGTGGGCTGAAACGCTGGAACTGGTCAGTAAGTCCGAGCACCATTCACTGGCGTTGTTCTTTATGGACACTCCTCAGGAAGACCCGCGCCACTTCAAGACCGATGCGCTTCCCGAGTACGGCACTCTGGTCAAGGTTCACCACGCCAGCCGCGAAAATGGCCGGTTGCAGTTTGTGGCGCAAGGCTTGAGCCGTGTGCGCATTCGTACCTGGCTCAAGCATCACCGCCCACCGTATCTGGTGGAAGTTGAATACCCGCAGCAACCCAACGATCCGACCGACGAGGTGAAGGCTTACGGCATGGCCTTGATCAACGCGATCAAAGAGCTGCTGCCGCTCAACCCGCTGTACAGCGAAGAGCTGAAGAATTACCTCAACCGCTTCAGCCCCAATGATCCTTCGCCGCTCACCGACTTCGCCGCGGCCCTTACCTCGGCCACCGGCGTCGAGCTGCAAGAGGTACTCGACTGCGTGCCGATGCTCAGGCGCATGGAGAAAGTCCTGCCGATGCTGCGCAAGGAAGTCGAGGTCGCCCGCCTGCAGAAGGAAATTTCTGCCGAGGTCAATCGCAAGATCGGCGAGCATCAGCGTCAGTTCTTCCTCAAGGAGCAGCTCAAGGTTATTCAGCAGGAGCTGGGGCTGAGCAAGGACGACCGTAGTGCCGACATCGAACAGTTCGAACAGCGACTGGAAGGCAAGACCCTGCCACCGCAGGCGCGCAAGAAGTTCGACGAAGAAATAGGCAAGCTCAAGGTGCTGGAAACCGGCTCGCCGGAATACGCTGTGACGCGCAATTATCTGGACTGGACCAGTTCGTTGCCGTGGGGTGTCTACGGCGAAGACAAGCTGGACCTCAAGCACGCTCGTAAAGTGCTCGATCAACACCATGCCGGCCTGGATGACATCAAGGCGCGCATTCTCGAGTTTCTTGCAGTGGGTGCCTATAAAGGCGAGATCAGCGGCTCGATCGTCCTGCTGGTGGGCCCACCGGGTGTCGGCAAGACCAGCGTCGGGCGCTCGATTGCCGAGTCGCTGGGGCGACCATTCTATCGACTGAGCGTGGGCGGCATGCGCGACGAGGCCGAAATCAAGGGCCACCGCCGTACCTACATCGGCGCCCAGCCAGGCAAACTGGTGCAGGCGCTGAAGGATGTAGAAGTCATGAACCCGGTCATCATGCTCGATGAAATCGACAAGATGGGCCAAAGCTACCAGGGCGACCCGGCGTCTGCGCTGCTGGAAACCCTGGACCCGGAACAGAACGTCGAATTCCTCGATCACTACCTGGACCTGCGTCTGGACCTTTCCAAAGTCCTGTTCGTGTGCACCGCCAACACCCTGGACTCAATCCCCGGCCCGCTCCTTGACCGCATGGAAGTGATTCGCCTGTCCGGCTATATCACTGAAGAGAAGCTTGCGATTGCCAAACGCCACCTGTGGCCAAAGCAATTGGAGAAAGCCGGTGTTGCCAAAAGCAAGCTGAGCATCAGCGACAGCGCCCTGCGCGCCGTCATCGAAGGCTACGCTCGCGAAGCCGGTGTGCGGCATCTGGAAAAACAACTGGGCAAGCTAGTGCGCAAAGCGGTGGTCAAACTGCTGGATACGCCTGACTCGGTGATCAAGATCGGCCCGAAAGACCTTGAAGCGTCATTGGGCATGCCGGTGTTTCGCAGCGAACAGGTGCTGTCGGGCACCGGTGTGATCACAGGCCTGGCCTGGACCAGTATGGGCGGCGCGACGTTACCGATTGAAGCAACGCGCATTCACACCCTGAATCGCGGCTTCAAACTGACCGGGCAACTGGGCGATGTCATGAAAGAGTCGGCTGAAATTGCCTACAGCTACGTCAGCGCCAACCTGTCGAAGTTTGGCGGCGACGCGAAGTTCTTCGATGAAGCGTTTGTACACGTACACGTTCCCGAAGGTGCAACCCCGAAAGATGGCCCTAGCGCGGGCGTTACCATGGCCAGCGCCCTGCTGTCCCTGGCGCGTAACCAACCGCCGAAAAAAGGCGTGGCCATGACCGGCGAACTGACCCTGACCGGGCACGTATTGCCTATCGGCGGGGTGCGCGAGAAAGTCATTGCCGCGCGACGTCAGAAGATTCACGAACTGATCCTTCCGGAACCTAACCGTGGCAACTTCGAAGAACTGCCGGACTATCTCAAGGAAGGCATCACCGTTCACTTTGCCAAACGCTTTGCAGATGTGGTGAAGGTGTTGTTTTAAAGATTGATGCGGGGGCACGTCTCACACTGACTCGCTCCCGCGCCCTTCGGGCAGAATCAAAAGCGGACGTGTGTTTAACGCTGAATGATCTGACCCACAACGGGGCTTCTGCCCGCAGGGCGTGGGAGCGGACTTGTCCGTAAAGACGATGCTTCAGACGACGTATTTTCGGCGATCATACTGGCTCTTTCGCGGAAAAGTCCGCTCCCACGGCCTTGACTATCTGATCTGATCAACTGATTCCGATCCTGAGCGGTATACCTGCCGTACTCCCCCCTAAAACCCTGATCGGTTATCCTTGCGCCTCGTCTCGCAAAACCGGAACTTGCCATGACCCCTGCCCGTTTCCTTGCACCGTTGAGCCTTGCGCTGCTGACGGCGTGCGCGCAAACACCGAAAAACATCGTGTCCATCGAGGCTGAAAACGACTGCCCACTGACGCTCCAGAGCGGACAGACGCTGATCCTCACCCTGCCCAGCAACCCGACAACCGGCTTTCGCTGGCTGACCCAAAATCCGGCGCAGAACATCCTGCGCAGCCTCGGGCCGGAGGTGTATGCCAACGCCGAGAGCAAGGAGATGGTCGGCAGCGGCGGGCAGTCAGTCTGGCGCTACAAGGCAACCGACGCAGGGACCGGGCGACTGGTGATGACCTATCAGCAGCCGTGGGCTCCGGAAGTGGCGCCGGAGCAGACTTTCGAATGCGCAATCACGGTGAACTGACCGTTTGCCCGCGGCTTGTCCGAAGGCACGCGCTGCACCATGCATCACGGCGACAACTTGGCTAGAATGCCCGCTTTTCAAAGCCTTCGCCGGAACCGCCGTGAGCAAAGAAACCGACCGCATTTTCGCCCAGCCACTGGCCCAGGTGCCTGACTTCGCCTTCAACGAAGACGTGGTGCGGGTTTTCCCGGACATGATCAAACGCTCGGTGCCCGGCTACCCGACGATTGTCGAAAACCTCGGCGTACTTGCCGCGCAGTTCGCCCAGCCGGATACCGTACTTTACGACCTTGGCAGTTCGCTGGGTGCCGTGACTCAAGCCTTGCGTCGCCATGTACGCAGCGAAGGCTGTGAAGTCATTGCGATAGATAACTCCAGTGCGATGGTCGAGCGCTGCCGTGAGTACCTCAATGCGCAGAACTCCATGTTTCAGGAGCTGTTGCCGGTGCAGGTCATCGAAGGTGACATTCTGGCGCTGGAGTTCAAGCCCGCGTCGGTGGTCGCGCTTAACTTCACCCTGCAATTCATTGCCCCCGAGCAGCGCCTGATATTGCTCGGGCGCATTCGTGATGCGCTGGTGCCAGGCGGCGCGTTGATCCTTTCGGAGAAACTGCGTTTTGATGACGAACAGGAGCATGCGCTGCTGACGGATCTGCACATCGCTTTCAAGCGCGCCAACGGCTACAGCGATCTGGAAATTGCCCAGAAGCGCAGTGCCATCGAAAACGTGATGAAGCCCGACAGCCTGGAAGAACATCGCCAACGTCTGCTCGCCGCCGGTTTTTCCAAGGTGGTGCCCTGGTTTCAATGCCTTAACTTCACCTCGTTGATTGCCCTGCCATGATTGATCTCGCTCCTCTTGCCCGCCGTCTGGCGGGAACCCCTCTGGCTGATTGGGCAAACGGCTTGCAAGCCCAGCTTGATACGAAAATGGCCAAGGGTCATGGTGACTTGCAGCGCTGGCAAAGTGCGCTGGATGCGCTTCCAGACCTGCAACCCGAGCGAATCGATCTGCTCGATAGCTTTACCCTGCAAGCCGAGTGCAACGGCGAAACCCGAACCGTGCTGCGCAAGGCGTTATTAGGCCTGTCGCCTTGGCGCAAAGGGCCGTTCAATGTGTTCGGCGTACATATCGACACCGAATGGCGCTCGGACTGGAAGTGGTCACGGGTATCGCCGCATCTGGACCTGAAGGGCAAACGGGTTCTGGATGTTGGTTGCGGCAACGGCTATTACCAGTGGCGCATGCTCGGTGCCGGGGCTGACAGCGTGATTGGTGTTGACCCCAACTGGCTGTTCTTCTGCCAGTTTCAGGCCATGCAGCGCTACCTGCCTGACCTTCCTGCCTGGCATCTGCCCTTCGCACTTGAGGACTTGCCAGCCAACCTGGAAGGCTTCGATACGGTGTTCTCAATGGGCGTGCTGTATCACCGCAAATCGCCCATCGACCATTTGCTGGCCTTGAAAGACTGCCTGGTAAAAGGCGGCGAGCTGGTGATGGAAACACTGGTAGTGCCGGGCGATGTTCATCAGGTGCTGGTGCCGGAGGACCGTTACGCACAGATGCGCAATGTCTGGTTCCTGCCGTCGGTGCCCGCGCTGGAACTGTGGATGCGCCGCGCCGGTTTCACCGACGTGCGCTGCGTCGACGTCAGCCATACGACGATCGAGGAGCAGCGCAGCACCGAATGGATGCGCTTCCAGTCACTGAGCGACTATCTGGACCCTGCCGATCACAGCAAGACCGTCGAAGGCTTGCCAGCGCCGATGCGCGCTGTGATTGTGGGCCGCAAGCCCTGATCAGAACGGCTACCGAGCGGCTGCCACAATCAGCGCTTTCATCTCTGCCACCGCCGCCTTGAAGCCGACGAACAGAGCATGAGCCACCAGCGCATGGCCGATGTTCAGTTCGTTGATGCCCTTGATCGCGGCGACTGCTTCGACGTTGTGATAATGCAGGCCGTGACCGGCGTTGACGATCAGGCCCTGGGCGAGACCAAACGCTACGCCGTCGGCTACCCGCTGCAGTTCTTCGGCGACTTCAGTCGGGGTCTGAGCATCGGCATAGCGACCGGTATGCAGTTCAATGGCAGGTGCACCGACGCGCTTTGAAGCGGCGATCTGGCGCTCATCGGCGTCGATAAACAACGAGACCTCGCAGCCGATTTTCGCCAGCCGCTCGACCGCTGACCTGATCCGCGCTTCCTGGCCCGCGACGTCCAGCCCGCCTTCGGTAGTCAGCTCCTGGCGTGTCTCCGGCACCAGGCAGATATGCGCAGGACGAATGCGCTCGGCAAATGCGAGCATTTCCTCGGTCACGCCCATCTCGAAGTTCATGCGGGTCTGCAGCACGTCCTTGAGCAGCAAGACGTCGCGCTCCTGGATATGTCGACGGTCTTCACGCAGGTGAACGGTGATGCCGTCGGCACCTGCCTCTTCGGCGTCCAGTGCTGCCTTGACCGGGTCCGGATAGCGCGTGCCACGAGCCTGACGCAAGGTGGCTACATGGTCGATATTCACGCCGAGAAGGATGCGAGTGCTTTGGGTCACGGTGGTCTCCAGAAAAATGAGCGAGCTGGTCGAAGCAGGCTGTAGAGAATAAAGCCTGATCAAGGCTTGCGAAACAGTTCACGACTGACAAGTGGGCGGCCGCCCAGATGTACAGCCAGCGCCTGACGCATCAGACGCTTGGCAGCAGACAACGCACCGGGGACGCTCCAGTCCGCTTCGGACATGGCCAGCAATTCTGCGCCTTGAAACAGGCCGGGCTGAAGCAGGTAAACACGCTCAAGCCCGGCATCCACTTGCAGGCGGTACATGCCATCAATTGCCAGCGGCTCGCCGTTGATGTCGGCGTCCATGGCAAAGCCGTAGCCCAGATCATCCAGCAACCGCCATTCGAACGAACGCAGCAACGGTTCCAGCGGACGGCCCAGTGCGAGGGCCAGCAATGTGGCGGCGTAATGTTCGAATACGGCTGGATGCGGATCTTCGGCAGGCAACAGGCGAATCAGCAGTTCGTTGAGGTACATGCCGCTGAACAACGCCTCGCCGGTCATCCAGGTAGCAACGCCTGCGCTTTCCATGCGCCCGACATTCTTGAGTTCGCCACGCCCTCGAAACTCGACTTCAAGGGGCACGAACGGACGCGCCAGCGAGCCTGCCTTGCCTTTGGCACTGCGTAGCACGGCACGTAGCCGCCCTTGGGGCGTGAGGAAATCGACCAGCGCGCTGTTTTCGCGATACGCACGGCTATGGAGCACATAAGCAGGTTGGCCGGTGGGCGCGCTCATCAGGCTGGCTCGAAAGAGAAGTGTTCGCCCAACCGCAGGAGGGTCAGGCGAAAGGGCAGCTTAGAGGTCGCCGTAGCCGAGCGAGCGAAGGGCGCGCTCGTCATCGGACCAGCCACCTTTGACCTTGACCCACAGGTTAAGCATGACTTTGGAGTCGAACAGCAGCTCCATGTCGCGACGCGCATCACTGCCGATGCGCTTGATACGGTCGCCCTTGTCGCCAATGATGATTTTTTTCTGGCCGTCACGCTCGACGAGAATCAGCGCATGGATATGCAGGGTGCGGCCCTGCTGCTTGAACTCTTCGATCTCGACAGTGATCTGGTACGGAAGCTCGGCACCCAACTGACGCATGATCTTCTCGCGAACCAGCTCGGCAGCCAGAAAGCGGCTGCTGCGATCAGTGATCTGATCTTCCGGGAAGAAGTGATCATTTTCGGGCAGGTGCGAGGCAATCAGGCTTTCCAGCGCTTCCAGGTTGTGGCCATGCTGCGCGGAGATAGGCACGATGGACGCATTCGGCAGTTGGCCTTGCAGCCACTCCAGATGCGGCATCAGATCGCTCTTGTCTTCAATGCGATCGGTTTTGTTGATCGCCAGAATGACCGGGCCTTGCACGTACTGAACACGCTCCAGAACCATCTGGTCTTCGTCGGTCCAGCGGGTGCGATCCACGACGAAGATCACCACGTCGACGTCTTTCAACGCAGCCGAAGCAGTCTTGTTCATGTAGCGGTTGAGCGCTTTCTCGCCATTCTTGTGCATGCCGGGAGTGTCGACATAGATCGCCTGCACGGCACCCTCGGTCTTGATCCCGAGCATGTTGTGACGCGTGGTCTGCGGCTTGCGCGAGGTGATCGCCAGCTTTTGACCCAGAATATGGTTGAGCAGCGTGGACTTGCCTACGTTGGGACGGCCGACAATGGCAACATAGCCACAGCGTGTTGCGGTTGTATCATTCATGACCGTTCTCCACGCCCAGGGCAATAAGTGCTGCTGCTGCGGCTACCTGTTCGGCAATCCGGCGGCTGACACCCTGTCCTCGGCTTTTTTCATTCAATAGGTTGATCTCGCATTCGACGAAAAACGTCCGGCAATGCGGTTCACCCTGGATATCCACCACCTCGTAACGCGGCAGTTCGCAGGCCCGCGACTGGAGAAATTCCTGCAGTCGGGTCTTGGGGTCCTTGTTGGTGTCTACCAGCGTCAGGCTGTCGAACTCGGTTGTCAGCCAGGCCAGAACGCGCTCGCGCGCAGCCTCCATGCCAGCGTCCAGGTAGATCGCCCCGATCAGCGCTTCAAGGGCGTCGGCGAGAATCGACTCGCGACGGAAACCACCACTTTTCAGCTCGCCGGACCCCAGGCGAAGGTACTCGCCCAGATCGAAACCACGGGCCAGCAACGCAAGGGTTTCACCCTTCACCAGGCGCGCACGCAAGCGCGACAACTGGCCTTCGCGGGCCTGAGGGAAGCGTTCGAACAACGCCTCGCCCGCCACGAAGTTGAGAATGGCATCACCGAGAAATTCCAGACGCTCGTTGTTGCGACCGGCAAAACTGCGATGGGTCAGGGCCAGGACCATCAGTTCCTGATCCTTGAAGGTATAGCCGAGCTGACGCTCAAGGCGGCTCAAGGATACGCTCACGGTTTACCCACACTGAATTGCTTGTCGAACTTCATCACCAGATCGATGTTCTGGAACCACGGTTCACGCTGCTCATAGTTCAAATGAGCCTTGAACGCATTGTTCTCCACCGTCACTTTCAACGCCTTGTTCAAATCTATATCCCGAATGCTGTTGACCTGCATGTTCTTACCGATATAACCGTAGAAATCGTCGACCGTGGTAATGTCCAGGGCCTGATTGGTGTCGACCGTTTCGATGATTTTCTTCATCGTCATATAGTCGAGGTAATGCGGGACCAGCTTGAAGGCCGTGCTCGTCGCGAACGCGACAAGCGCCAGCACCAACAGCCATCCCACTAGCGAAAAACCTTTTTGAGAAGTAGAGAACGTCATGTTCGACTTCAACCTCGAGAGTTCACTGCCTGCCCGACCGGGTCGACTCAGGGTTCAGAGGCGTTTCCAGTCAGCCCAAATGACATACGGCGCTGCTCCAGGCAGCGCCGCATCGATTACTTGATCAACCCTACGCGCGCAAAATTAGGGAAGTGGCTCAATTTCGGTTCCGGCCAGCTCATCCAGACGGCGAACGCCTTGCCTACGATGTTCTTGTCCGGGACCATGCCCAGTTCGTCCTTGGGAATATTGGGATCATCCCAGTAACGGCTGTCATTCGAGTTGTCGCGGTTGTCGCCCATCATGAAGTAGTGCGCAGCAGGCACTGTCCATTCACTGTCAGGCGGCGCACGGTATCGGCTCATTTCCTGACGGATCTGATGTTCGACTGCGCCCAGTTGTTCTTCGTACAGTTCTGCACTGCCCAATGTACCGGGCTCGGTGCCGATCAGTTTCTTGGCAACCAGCTCACCGTTGATGAACAACCGCTTGTCGCTGGTATAGCGAATGCGATCACCCGGCAGACCGACGACACGCTTGATGTAGTTGACGCTTGGGTCGCTTGGGTAGCGGAACACCATCACATCGCCACGCTGCGGATCACCGAGCTGGATGACCTTCTGATCCAGTACCGGCAGGCGGATGCCATACGCGAATTTGTTGACCAGAATGAAATCACCCACATCCAGCGTCGGCTTCATGGAGCCCGAAGGAATCTGGAACGGCTCTACCAGAAACGAACGGAGCACCAGCACGATAAACAACACTGGAAAGAACGATTTGCCGTACTCAACCAGCAAAGGCTCTTTGTTCAAGCGCTCTACGACAGCAATGTCAGGTTCGCCGACGCTTCCCTGATAGTTCGAAATGGCAGCCCGGCGACGAGGCGCCAGGATGACCAGATCAATCAGTGCAAGCACGCCACAGACGAACACAGCGATAACCAACAACAGCGGAAAATTTAGTGACATAGGACCTGACTATTCCAACCTGAGCACTGCGAGGAAGGCTTCCTGTGGAATTTCCACGTTACCGACCTGCTTCATGCGTTTCTTACCGGCCTTTTGCTTCTCCAGCAATTTACGCTTGCGGCTGACGTCGCCGCCGTAGCATTTGGCCAGTACGTTCTTTCTAAGCGCCTTGACGGTTGTCCGGGCCACGATCTGACCGCCAATGGCGGCCTGAATTGCCACGTCGAACATTTGTCGAGGGATCAGCTCTTTCATCTTCTCGGTCAACGCACGCCCTTTGTAATGAGCGTTGTCGCGGTGAACGATCAATGCCAGGGCATCGACCTTCTCGGCGTTGATCAGAACGTCGAGCTTGACCAGGTTGGCCGACTGGTAACGATCAAAATGATAATCCAGCGAAGCATAACCGCGGCTGACAGACTTGAGACGATCGAAGAAGTCTAGAACCACTTCGTTCATCGGCAAATCGTAGCTCACCTGAACCTGGGTGCCGAGGAACAGCATGTCGTGCTGTACGCCACGTTTTTCGATGCACAACGTAATGACGTTGCCCAGGTGCTCCTGCGGCACAAGAATATTTGCGCGAACGATAGGCTCGCGCATGTCTTCGATGGACGACAGGTCAGGCAGTTTGGACGGGTTATCGACATAAATCGTTTCGCCGGTCTTCAGCAACAGCTCGAAGATTACGGTTGGCGCGGTGGTGATCAGGTCGAGATTGTATTCACGCTCAAGACGCTCCTGGATGATCTCCATGTGGAGCATGCCGAGGAAGCCACAACGGAAGCCGAAGCCCAGTGCATCGGAGCTTTCAGGCAGGTATTGCAGCGAAGAGTCATTCAGCGTCAGTTTTTGCAGGGCTTCACGGAAGTCTTCGAAATCGTCGGAGCTGACCGGGAACAGGCCGGCGTATACCTGAGGCTGGATACGCTTGAAGCCGGGCAGCACGTCTACATCGGGCGTGGTGCTCAGGGTCAGGGTGTCACCAACCGGCGCGCCGTGAATGTCCTTGATGCCGGCAATGATAAAGCCCACTTCGCCGGCTTTCAGATCAACGGTTGCCGTGTGCTTGGGGTTGAACACCCCAACGCTGTCGACCAGATGCAGCTTGCCGGTGGACTTGACGAGGATCTTGTCGCCTTTCTTGACGCGACCGTGGCGCACGCGCACCAGAGACACGACGCCCAGGTAGTTGTCGAACCAAGAGTCGATGATCAACGCTTGCAGCGGATCTTCGATGTTGCCTGTTGGTGCGGGAATGGTTGCTACCAGACGCTCGAGGACCTCGTCCACGCCCATGCCGCTCTTGGCGCTGCACGCCACGGCATCGGTGGCGTCGATACCGATGATCTTCTCGATCTCTTCCTTGACGCGGTCCGGATCGGCCTGCGGCAAGTCCATCTTGTTCAATACCGGCATGACCTCTAGGCCCTGCTCGATGGCGGTGTAGCAGTTGGCGACCGATTGAGCCTCGACGCCCTGCCCTGCATCGACCACCAGCAATGCACCTTCGCACGCGGCCAGCGAACGGCTGACTTCATAGGTGAAGTCGACGTGCCCCGGGGTGTCAATGAAGTTCAACTGGTAGGTGATACCGTCTTTAGCCTTGTAATACAGGGTAACGCTATGGGCCTTGATGGTGATCCCGCGCTCGCGCTCAAGATCCATGGAGTCGAGCACCTGGGCTTCCATTTCGCGCTCGGACAGGCCGCCGCACATTTGAATGAAGCGGTCGGCCAGCGTCGACTTGCCATGGTCAATGTGGGCGATGATGGAGAAATTGCGGATATGACTCAAATCACTCACGGATCAACACTCAAAAAGGTTGCAGGCAGATTGCCCGCCGAAAAATAGCCGGGAATTGTACCTGAACTAAGCAAGAGGCGTCACGCTTACAGGTACCCGGATAGGCGCAAGGTAAACAAACAGGTACAAAAAAGGGTGGCCGCAGCCACCCTTCCCGGTCAAACCGCCCTGTTACTCGGACAGCTTGAAGGTGATGAAGGTCGCACGGCCCTGACGCAGAACACGCATCGAAACAGAGCGATCCTTGGGCAGGCTTTTCGCCACCTCAGTGAACTGCTTACTGGACGTAATCGCCTGGTTGTTCAGATGAGTGATCACATCACCCGGCTGCAGGCCAATCAGCGAAGCCGGACCACCTGTGACTTCCTTGATGGCCACACCGCCCTTGAGGTCCAGGGATTTCTTCTGCTCGGCAGTCAGTTCGATCACCGACACGCCCAGACGGTTGCTGCTGCGTTCGGCGCCTGTGCCAGCAACATCGCCCATTTCCTGGCCTTCGTCAGGCAGCGCGCCAACAGTGACCGTCAGCTTCTGACGCTTGCCGTCGCGAATCACTTCAAGTTCGGCCTTACTGCCGTCCTTGAGGTTGCCTATCAAGTGCGGCAGGTCAGCCGACATGATGATTGGCTGACCGTTGGCACTCAGAATCACGTCGCCAACCTGCAGGCCACCCTTGGCAGCCGGGCCATCTTCAAGCACCTGGGCAACCAGTGCACCGGCAGGCTTGTCCAGACCAAACGATTCGGCAAGGTCCTTGTTCACTTCCTGAATAACCACACCCAGCCAGCCACGGCTGACTTTACCGCTGGCCTTGAGCTGATTGGCCACGTCCATGGCGACGTCAATCGGAATCGCGAACGACAGCCCCATGAAACCACCGGAGCGGGTAAATATCTGCGAGTTGATCCCGACTACCTCACCCGCCATGTTGAACAGCGGGCCACCCGAATTACCCGGGTTGATGGCCACGTCCGTCTGAATGAACGGCACATACGTGTCGTTTGGCAGACTACGACCCTTGGCGCTGACAATGCCTTTGGTCACGGAGTGATCGAAGCCGAATGGCGAGCCGATCGCCAGCACCCACTCACCCACCTTGAGCGTATTGGAGTTGCCCAGTTTCGCTGTAGGGAGGTCCTTGCCGTCAATTTTCAGAACCGCAACGTCGGTGCGCGAGTCGGTACCGATCAGCTTGGCTTTCAACTCGCTGCGATCAGAAAGACGCACAAGAATCTCGTCGGCACCGTCGATCACATGATTATTGGTCAGAATGTAACCATCGGGGGAAATGATAAAGCCCGAGCCCAGTGACTGGGTTTCGCGCTGACGATCACCCTTGCCGGCTCCCGGCGGACGCGACCCTGGCGGCATGCTGCGCTCGAGAAATTCGCGCAGCATGGGCGGCAAGCCTTCCAGGTCAGGCATCTGCTGATTGGCTATGGCGCGATCAGGCAGTTTCTGGCGCGTACTGATATTCACCACTGCTGGCGAGGCCTGCTCGACCAGCCCGGTAAAATCCGGCAGGTTCTCGGCTTGAGCCGTAGCAACCTGGCCGAGCATGAGCACAGCGGCAATCAGTGAAAAGTAGGACTTCATGCGTGGTATCGACATATAGCTCCCGTTGGTAACGAGCAAAAAATTAAGCAGTACAAGCAACTGACTCAAAGACCTCAAGCAGCGATGCTCATCTCTGGATCAGCGACATGGCCTCTGGAAACGACAAAAGGCCAAAGCTGCGAGGCTGTGACCTATAGAAAAAAACCAGAGTTTTTGCAACGTGCAAACCTCACCAAACATTTCAGTACCTGCGCCCAAGCCAGGTTGAATGCGCCCTGGCGACTCTTGAAACCCAGGATGAAAATTTTTACATCCTGGAATTCGTGACTTCAAATGTTTATTTTTTGGCTGGAGATTCGTCGTTACGCATCGACAAGGCTATACGCTCGGCGGTGCCCATCGGTATTTCTCCGACGACCGTCACCATCATGTCGCCCTGCGGTGTTGTGAGACGACGCGAGACCGCCACTGTCGGGCCTAGCTGAGTGCGAATATCAGAAGATGCGCCGCCTTTCACTGCCTCGATGAACACTGAAAAACGCGCCAGACCGTCGCCATACATCAGATGGGTAACGGAGGATTGCGTGGAGGAGTCCTTGCGCACACCACTGCTGCTGACTTCGAAACCAGGCGGCAGCCAATCAGAATGCCATGCCACAGAACTTATGGACGGCTCAGGCTTGGCTTTCAACACAGACACGGGCTTGCAGTCGGCGCTAGTCTTGAGCATTTGCTCGGACAGAACGTCGGCGGTATCGAGATCGGTAAACTGGAAACGTTCGAGCAGTTGCCCCTTCTCGCTCAACAGAAGCGACTTGAGCACAAGACCGGTTTCGTTATCCAGGTGAAGTTCAAGGCCGTATCGATGCTGGTCCTTGGGGGACAGCGCAATGATAGTTGCCTGACGACCAGCCACTCTGGATTTTCCGACAATTTTTATGTCGTACCAGGCGGAAAGTCTTTTGACATCGAATGCGCGGGCAGATGAGTCGGCCGGATTGGCCACACCCGCTTCAAGCGTGCCGCTGACGCACTGTGTAAGCCCGTCAACACGCAGAACTTCCTGAGCAGAGCCATCAAGCTGCAACAAACGCTCCTGAACATGCCCATCCGCTATGCGGTGCCAGATTCGATGGGTAGAAAAACTACCATTGCGTTCGTATACAAAAGTGCCTTGATAGCTCTGCTGCTGATCAACCTTGGCAAGACGATTGATTGCGTCTTGCGCATCATCAGCCTGTACCGGGAGGGCAAGCCATCCACCAAGCAGTAATGGCAGTAGAGGGACGGCTCGCATGATCCTCCTTAACGGTTTTCCAGACTCGCAGCACGTGCGTAAGGCAGCGCGCTTTCAGTACCTTTCAACGCTGCTTCCTGGGCGTGCTGACGCAGGTAGCCAGGCAGACGTTGATCACCTTGACCAGCACCCTGCAACACGCCGTTGGCCATAGGGCCAGGCGCCTGCTCGGTACTTTCAGTGTAGCCAGCCAGTACGGCAGGGCCTTTCACTTGTGGAACAGTCAGGTTGGCAGGCTGTTGGGTCTGCTGTGCCAGTTGTGCACCGGCGATATCGTCCTGGTTGTACAGGCGGACACCGGCCAGAACGGCTACGGTAACCGACGCTGCAACAGCCAGACGACCCAGCGTGCGCCAAGGTCCACGTGCTGCTTTGAGCGGGCTGACTTCATCGGCGATTGCGGCAGATACAGCAGCCGAAATATCCAGATGCGGGATCAGCAGCTCTTTGTGCATAGCTGCACGAGCAACTTGGTAACGCGACCAGGTAGCGCGAGTATCGGCATCGTCAATGGCATTCAATACCCGACGTAATTCCAGTTCGTCCGCTTCGTTATCCAGTACCGCGGACAGCGATTCCTGCAGGGCTTCACGACTCATGGCGGGGTCCTCTCTTGGGCTATCGCCGCTGTCTCAGGATTCCTGCAACAACGGCTGCAGGGCTTTATCGATGGCTTCCCGAGCGCGGAAGATCCGAGAGCGCACGGTACCAACAGGACACTGCATGACGCTCGCAATGTCTTCATAACTCAGACCATCGAATTCACGTAAAGTTAGCGCCGTACGTAAATCTTCTGGGAGAAGCTGGATGGTCCGATGGACGGTGCCCTCGATCTCATCTCTCAACAATGCACGTTCCGGCGACTCGATGTCCTTGAGGCCATGATCGCCGTCGTAGAACTCCGCGTCTTCAGACCTTACATCGCTATCCGGTGGACGCCGACCTCGCGACACCAAATAGTTTTTCGCCGTGTTAATGGCGATGCGATACAGCCAAGTATAAAAAGCACTGTCACCGCGAAAGTTTCCGAGAGCACGGTAAGCCTTGATAAAGGCTTCCTGTGCAACGTCCTGAGCCTCATGGGTGTCGTGCACGAATCGCACGATCAACCCTAGAATTTTGTGCTGATACTTCAGCACCAACAGATCAAATGCTCGCGTATCGCCACGCTGTACGCGCTCGACAAGCTGCTGATCCTCTTCCTGGGTTAGCATGAACACTCCTCGTTAAGCATGAAGGAGTGCTGCAACTGACATTGTTCAGGCTCGCAAACATAGACTCGGGCTTTTCGCAAAAGTTCTCCCCCTTCAAGCAAGTTTCCTGCGGGCCATCGTAAAGCCTGCACGAAAAACGCAGCGCGACACGGTCGGCTGCGTGAATAGTCTTGTCGCCGGTTTCGCAGTTGATGATCACTTATCTAACCCTGCGAAAACGACGCTGTTCCTGTGTAGGCAACCTGCTATTGAGCATGGATCCTGGCAAAAAGTTCCATTGGCACAATCACAGGCGTGAGCCGCAGACTGCACAAAGTTCTTTGAAATCAGTGCACTGGAGCATTTCCAGTAACAGATAACAGGGAAAACAATATGCATGACATCCGGGACTGGAGCACAATCCATACCCGCTGTGGTCTCACATTGCCATGTAGGCGTGGCTATTGTGCCGTTACCCCAATACTTATACTAGTGGTCGCCAAGGGCAGAATTCGCAGATGAGTCAACATTTTCAGCATGACGTACTGGTAATTGGCAGTGGCGCTGCCGGATTGAGCCTGGCACTGACGCTTCCCGGACACCTGAGCATCGCAGTGCTGAGCAAAGGCGATCTGGCCAATGGCTCGACATTCTGGGCCCAGGGCGGTGTGGCAGCAGTACTGGATGACACCGATACCGTGCAGTCTCATGTTGAAGACACGCTGAATGCCGGCGGCGGCCTTTGCAACGAAGGAGCAGTGCGTTTCACCGTCGAGCACAGCCGCGAGGCCATTCAGTGGCTGATCGATCAGGGCGTGCCTTTCACTCGGGGCGATGACGCAGATACCGACGAAAGCGGCTTTGAATTCCACCTGACACGCGAAGGCGGCCACAGCCACAGGCGGATCATCCACGCCGCCGATGCCACAGGCGCAGCGATCTTTCGTACCCTGCTTGAACAAGCCCGTAAACGGCCGAATATCGAACTGCTTGAACAGCGCGCCGCCATCGACCTGATCACCGAACGCCGTCTCGGGCTGGAAGGCCAGCGCTGCCTGGGCGCTTATGTACTCAATCGCAACAGCGGTGAAGTGGACACCTACGGCGCGCGCTTTACCATCCTCGCGTCAGGTGGCGCTGCCAAGGTTTATCTGTACACCAGCAACCCCGACGGTGCCTGCGGCGATGGCATCGCCATGGCCTGGCGTTCCGGTTGCCGGGTGGCGAATCTGGAATTCAACCAGTTTCACCCCACCTGCCTGTATCACCCCCAGGCCAAGAGTTTTCTGATCACCGAAGCACTTCGCGGCGAAGGCGCCTACCTCAAGTTGCCCAGCGGCGAACGCTTTATGCCACGGTTCGACGAACGGGCAGAACTGGCCCCTCGCGATATTGTTGCCCGTGCGATAGACCACGAAATGAAGCGACTGGGTATCGACTGCGTTTATCTGGACATTAGCCACAAACCGGAAGCGTTCATCAAGACCCACTTTCCAACCGTCTACGAGCGCTGCCTGGAATTCTCCATCGACATCACTCGTCAGCCGATTCCGGTGGTCCCGGCGGCGCATTACACCTGTGGTGGTGTCATGGTAGACAGCAAGGGCCACACCGACGTGCCAGGCCTGTACGCCATCGGCGAGACCAGCTTCACCGGCCTGCACGGTGCCAACCGCATGGCCAGCAACTCACTGCTGGAGTGCTTCGTATATGCCCGCTCGGCAGCGGCAGACATCGAGCAGCAACTGGCCGACGTACAGATGCCCACCGACCTTCCGGCCTGGGACGCCAGCCAGGTCACTGATTCGGACGAAGACGTGATCATCGCGCACAACTGGGATGAACTGAGACGATTCATGTGGGACTACGTCGGCATTGTGCGTACCAACAAGCGCCTGCAACGCGCTCAGCACCGTGTACGTTTGTTGCTGGATGAGATCGACGAGTTCTACAGCAACTACAAGGTCAGCCGTGACCTGATCGAGTTGCGCAACCTGGCGCAGGTGGCGGAACTGATGATCTGCTCGGCCATGCAGCGCAAGGAAAGCCGTGGCCTGCATTACACGCTGGACTATCCCGACATGTTGCCGGAGGCGCTGGACACTATTCTGGTACCGCCCACTTACGTCGGCTGAACTTCAGGCGTACACGCAGACGCCGGTGCGTGTCCGGCGTGAGCGCATCAAACGGGATGCAGCAGCTTTTTATCGAGCGGCCCGGCCGGCCTGCGACAATCGGGCGAAAACGCAGAATCACGACCAACGGTAACGCGAGGCTGTCCGGACATAACTGCACGGGCTGCCAGCCGTCGCGTTGATTCCACAATTGCCAGCCTTGACGATCGCGCTTCAGCGCGGTGAAGGCTGCCGGATGACTGAGCAGGATCGAGCGCGGCAACGTCCAGGCAGCATGCATCAGACAGAACAGCACACCCAGTACCAACGCCAACGAAGCGATGTTCAGCCAGGACAACGCGATCAGCGCCAGCAGCTGAACGGCGAGATACGCCGTCAATAGCAGGCGCGAGGCCTGCCAGTGACATTCAAATCGATCACTTGGGCTGGACACGATCCAGAATCATGCGAACCATACGTTGCAATTCAGCATCCTCGGACTCGGCGCGCTGCATGAACCAGCCGAACATGTCCTGATCTTCACAAGTGAGCAAACGGCGATACAGATCGCGGTCCACGTCATTCAAATGCGGATAGACCTCCCGGACAAACGGCACCAGCAGCACGTCCAGTTCAAGCATGCCACGGCGGCTGTGCCAGTAAAGGCGGTTGAGTTCGACGTCTTCGACCATGGAGCGCTCCTCAAAGTAGGCGGCAAGTATACAGCCGTGAGCCGGGCACGCGAATCTTGCAATGGTCGCAGCAGTTTTCACGTACCCCGTATGCATAACCTCGACTCGGCACTATGATGTGCCCCCGGACTTTTTTCCCAATCTGCGATGACCATGACCCAAAAAGCTTTTTTCTGCACGCTATCCCATGAGGGCGTTCTCGCCGTTCGCGGCGTGGATGCCAGCAAGTTTCTTCAGGGTCAGCTGACGTGCAACCTAAATTACCTTAATGAAGACAAGTCCAGCCTGGGTGCCCGCTGCACGCAGAAGGGCCGGATGCAGTCGAGTTTTCGCATCGTTTTCGAAGGCAACGGTTGCCTGCTGGCGATGGCCAGCGAGCTGATCGAGCCGCAACTGCTGGACCTGCGTAAATACGCAGTGTTCTCCAAATCGAAACTGACTGACGAAAGCGCAGAATGGGTGCGCTTCGGCCTGCAGGATGGCGACAGTGCCCTGGTCGGCTTGGGCCTGGACCTGGCGCAGGAAACCGATGCGGTGGTACGAGCCAATGAGCTCATCGCAATCCGCGTCTCCCCGGGCCGCGCCGAACTCTGGGTACGCGCCGGGCAGGCAGACAGCGTCAAATCGCAGCTGGCTTCGCAGTTGAGCGAAGGTCCGCTCAATGACTGGTTGCTGGGTCAGATACGGGCCGGCATCGGCCAGGTATTTGGCAGCACCCGCGAGGAGTTCATCCCGCAGATGATCAACCTGCAGGCGGTCGGCGGCGTCAGCTTCAAGAAGGGCTGCTACACCGGCCAGGAAATCGTTGCGCGCATGCAATACCTGGGCAAACTCAAACGCAGGCTCTACCGCCTGACGCTGAGCAGCGAAGAAATCCCCGAGCCGGGTACGGCACTGTTTTCGCCGGTACACGCCAGCGCGGTGGGCAACGTGGTCATCGCCGCGCAGTCCGGCCAGAATGTTGAACTGCTCGCCGTATTGCAGGGCGATGCGGCAGAAAATGGCCATATAAATCTTGGCTCGCCAGAAGGCGCAGCGCTGCAAATGAGTGATCTGCCCTACATACTGGACAGCAAACTCGAAACTCAGCGCTAAGCCAGACGAACACATTCAGGTTCCTAGTGTCTTTAGAGCGTTCCAGTGCACATGCTGGCGCTCTGCGGAGCGCGCGGAAAACTCTGGACACCCCCAACGGCTGCGAGATGCAACATGAGCAAGATGGCTGACGAGGTGCAGAGAAACTTGATCAAGGCCATCGACAGAGATGCCTTGTTTCTGCCTACCCTGCCGGAAGTAGCACTGAGAATTCGCCTTGCCGCCGAAGACACCGAAATCAGCATTTCGGCCCTGAGCAAGGTCATCGGTAGCGATACAGCCCTTTCCGCACGCCTGATAAAGGTCGCGAACAGCCCTCTGCTGCGCCCGAATTTTGAAGTCAGCGACGTCACCACCGCGGTTCGGCGCCTGGGCGTCAATTACACCTGTAATCTGGCTATCGGCCTGGTGGTCGAGCAGATGTTCCACGCGAAGTCTCCCGTCATCGAGCAGAAGATGCGCGATATCTGGAAGCAGAGCCTGCAGGTTGCCGGCATCAGTTATACCCTGTGTCAGAACTACACGAATCTCAAACCCGACCAGGCCACACTCGCGGGGCTGATCCACTTGATCGGGATTCTGCCGATCCTGACGTATGCCGAAGACCATTACGAGCTGCTGGCCGATCCGATCAGCCTCAACCACGTGATCGACAGCATTCACCCGGTCATTGGCGAACGCCTGCTGCGCTCATGGGACTTTCCCGAGCCGCTGGCCTGCGTGCCGATTCAGTTCCAGAACTTCGCGCGCGTATCGAAAAGCCCGGACTACACAGATCTGGTGCAGATCGCCACAGTGCATATCCACAGGAACACCGACCACCCCTTCAGCCTCATCGAGATGGTCGACCTGCCTGCGTTCAGCCAACTGAGGCTTTCCAGAGCTGAAGGCATGCTGAGCGCCCAGATGGACGAAGCGAAGAGCATGCTCTACTAGGATCAGGGCGCACTGAAACTGACCCGAACCTTCAAACCCCGCTCGGCACCATCGTGCAAGGTGATTCTGGCCAGATGCGCACGGCATATCTCTCCCACAATAGCCAGACCGAGCCCGGCACCGCTGCCCTGCTGACTGCGACGGTAGAAACGCTCGAAAACCCGCTCCCGCTCATCTGCCGGAATGCCAGGGCCATCATCCTCGACCTCCAGAACACCCGGCGCATACACCCGCAACACCACGTTACCGCCCGGTGAAGTGTGAGCCAGCGCATTGTCGATCAGGTTGCTCAACAGTTCGTTCAGCAACGTCGGCTCGCCACGCAGCCAGACCGGCTCGTCAGCCTCCAGCGCCAGCGCGACGCCGCGTGAATGAGCCAACGGCGCCATGGCCATGCCCAGCTCTCTTGCCAGCTGGCTGAGGTCCAGTTGTTGCGCGCCGCCTTCGGCAATGGCCCGCGCGCCGTTTTCAATCCGCGCCAGTGACAGCAACTGATTGGCCAGATGCGTGAGCCGATCCGTGCCAAGTGCGGCTGATTCCAGCGTACTGCGCCAGTGTTGCGGGTCGCGCTCGCGCAGGCCCAGCTCAACCCGCGCCTTGAGCGCGGCCAGCGGCGTGCGCAGCTCATGGGCAGCATCGGCGATGAACTGCGCCTGGCGCTCGAACTGCAGGCGCAGCCGCTCGGTAAAGTGGTTCAGCGCCCCTACCAGCGGACGTAGTTCATGCTGCACCTCAACCATTGGTAGCGAGCGCAGATCATCCGGCTGACGCTCTTCGACTGCGGTGCGCAACCGTTCCAGCGGTCGCAGTGCCGCACTGACCGTGAACCAGACCAGCAGCAGTGCGCCACCACCGAGCATGCCCAGACGCAGCAAGGTGTCGGCCATCAGGCTGCGCGCCATGCCCTTGCGCGCCTCTTGGGTTTCGGCAACACGAATTTCAGCAGTGCCGTTCATGCCCGGATCAGTCACTAGCTTGAGCAGGCTGACCACACGTACATCCTGCCCTTGATAAATCCCGTTATAAAACTTCGCCAGCGCAGGGTAATCATCGGTACGCAAGGTGCCCGGTGGCGGCGAAGGCAGATTTTCATAACCGGAAATCAGCTTCTGATGGATGTCATTGACCTGATAATAGATTCGTCCTTCACTGTCGTAGGCAAAGGTATCCAGCGCCACGTAGGGAATGTCGGCGCTCAGCGTGCCATCACGCTGGGTCAGACCAGCAGCGATGGTCCGCGCTGAAGCCAGCAACGTGCGGTCGTAGGCGGTATCGGCCACTTCGCGGCCATTCCAGTAAGCGCTCATGCCGCTGGCCAGCATCAACACCACCAGCAGCAACGCCAGGTTCCACAACAGCCGCCAGCGCAGGCTGTCGTTAATCATCGCGGCTTTCAAGCAGATACCCCAGACCCCGAAAGGTCACGATGGCCACAGAATGCCCGTCGAGCTTCTTGCGCAGGCGATGGACGTAGATTTCGATGGCGTCAGGGCTGGCCTCCTCGTCGAGGCCGAACACCTGCGCGGCCAGTTGCTCCTTGCTCATCACCCGACCTGGCCGGGCGATAAGCGCTTCCAGCACCGCCTGTTCGCGAGACGTCAGGGCCAGCAGCTCCTCGCCTAGCGTGAAACGCCGGGTGTCCAGATCATAGGCCAGTACGCCGCAGCGCTGTTGCCGCTCGCCACCCAGCACGCTACGCCGCAGCAATGCCTTGACCCTGGCCTCCAGCTCGGACAGCTCGAAAGGCTTGGCCAGGTAGTCGTCGGCCCCCAGGTTCAGGCCATGAACGCGATCCTTGACGTCGCTGCGCGCGGTCAGCATCAACACCGGAAGGTTTTTGCTGCGCGCCCGCAGACGCGCCAGCACTTCAAAGCCGTCCATACGCGGCAAGCCGACGTCGAGAATGGCGACGGCGTATTCCTCGCTGCTCAACGCCAGGTCGGCGGCAACGCCATCATGCAGTACATCAACGGTCAAACCTGCGCTTTTGAGCGCCTGCGCGACACTTTCAGCCAATTGCAGATGATCTTCCACAAGAAGAACACGCATCGCCGTCTCCTGATTGTCACTGTTGTTATCGATCTGTGCATCGAGGCTTGTGGCGGTGGAGTTTACAGGCAGGCCGCCGCCTGTGAAGGACAGAAACGATTCGCGGCCCTTCAATTGCGACATGAAAGGTAGCTGAAAGGTTTGCGAAAGGTTCGTCATTTAGCATCGCCAGACGACCCGGCAAAAGGGCACGTACAAAACAGGCGCCCGGATGCGTCTGGACAATAAAAACAATAAATCGCTAAACGGAGTCACGTCATGTCTACGCCAGCCCAGGCTTGCCAGTCCATTGAGCACAGCCCGTCGCGGTTTTCCCCGCACCCGTCGCGCCCCTGCTCCACCTTCCTGCAAAACATCAGCGCCCACCGCTGTGCCGATGGCACTTGCGTGTCAGCCAACAGGTCTCGTGGTGCGCGAGACAAAAGCATCTGCTGAACAGCTTCTCTCTTCCAAAAACAAAAATATCTCTGGAGACTGAACATGAAATTCCCTCTGCGTCAGATAGCCGCCACCGCCGCCTGCATGCTGGTTGCCAGCCAGTTGTTTGCTGCCGAGCCAAAGCGTCCGGAATGCATTGCACCCGCCTCACCAGGTGGCGGATTCGACTTGACCTGCAAGCTGGTGCAAAGCGCGCTTATCAACGAAAAGATTCTGACCTCACCCATACGCGTGACCTACATGCCTGGGGGCGTCGGCGCAGTGGCCTACAACGCAGTTGTAGCTCAGCGCCCCGCAGATGCTGGCACGCTGGTCGCGTGGTCCAGTGGTTCGCTGCTCAATCTGGCGCAGGGCAAATTCGGCCGTTTCGATGAAAACGCAGTACGCTGGCTCGCCGCCGTGGGCACAAGCTATGGCGCCATTGCAGTGAAGAGCGACTCGCCATACAAGAACCTCAACGACCTGGTCAAAGCGCTCAAGGCCGACCCGAGCAAGGTAGTCATCGGCTCAGGCGGCACCGTAGGCAGCCAGGACTGGATGCAGACCGCATTGATCGCCAAGGCTGCAGACATCAACCCGCGCGCCTTGCGTTATGTCGCGCTGGAGGGCGGTGGGGAAATCGCTACTGCCCTGCTTGGCGGCCACATTCAGGTGGGCAGTACCGACATCTCCGACTCCATGCCGCACATTTTGAGTGGCGACATGCGCCTGCTCGCCGTGTTCGCCGAGAAGCGCATCGACGAACCCGAAATGAAAGACATCCCCACCGCCAAGGAGCAGGGCTACGACATCGTCTGGCCTGTGGTGCGTGGCTTCTACCTCGGGCCGAAGGTCAGCGACGAAGACTACAACTGGTGGAAAGCCTCGTTCGACAAGATCCTGGCCTCTGAAGACTTCGCCAAACTGCGTGATCAGCGCGAGCTGTTCCCCTTCGCCATGACCGGCGCGGAGCTGGACACCTACGTCAAGAAGCAGGTTGCCGACTACAAACTGATGGCCAAGGAATTCGGCCTGATTCAGTAATTGAACTCAATTGACTGACGTTAAGTTGCGCCCGCACAGCGGGCGCGGCTCAGGAGCTTCTCATGGTCATACAACGCATTTTTGCTGCCGTACTGCTACTGGCATGCGCAGGTCTGGCCCTTATGGCCTGGCCTTATCAAGCGCCGTTCTCCTATGAACCGGTCGGACCACGCGCTTTCCCGCTGCTGATGCTCGGGTTGATGGGTGCCGCCCTGCTGTACCTGCTGATTCGGCCCACACCCATTGTCCACACCGAGGAAGAACCGGCACTGGACCGTGAAACCCTGATCAAGATTGGCGCATGCATCATTCTGCTGCTGATATTCGCCGGGCTGTTCGAACCCCTGGGCTTCATCCTCAGCAGCATCCTGATCGGCATTCCCATGGCACGCCTGTATGGCGGACGCTGGCTGCCGAGCGTGGTGGTGGTGATTCTGATGAGCGTCGGCCTTTACCTGTTATTCGACAAGGCCATGGACGTTCCCTTGCCTTTAGGCCTGCTCAGCGTTCTGGAGAACTGACATGGATACTTTCAGCTACCTGGGCCAGGGGTTCGGCGTCGCCCTCACCCCTTACAACCTGATTACCGCACTGTCCGGCACATTGATTGGTACCGTCGTCGGCCTGCTGCCGGGGCTTGGGCCTATCAACGGGGTGGCGCTGCTGATCCCCATTGCCTTTGCGCTGGGCCTGCCGCCTGAATCGGCACTGATTCTGTTAGCGGCCGTGTACCTGGGCTGTGAATACGGCGGACGTATCAGTTCGATCCTGCTGAACATTCCGGGCGAAGCGTCCACCGTCATGACCACGCTGGACGGCTATCCAATGGCACGCCAGGGGCTGGCCGGCGTCGCTCTGTCGCTGTCAGCATGAAGTTCGTTCATCGGTGCATTCATCGCCACTTGCGGCATGGTGCTGTTCGCGCCGTTGCTCGCCAAGTGGGCGATTGCCTTCGGTCCGGCGGAATATTTCGTACTGATGGTGTTCGCCATCGTATGCCTGGGCGGCATGGCCGGTGACAGGCCATTGAAGACATTCATTGCCGCGCTGATCGGGCTTTTCCTGTCTGCGGTAGGCATTGATGCCAACAGCGGGGTGTACCGTTTTACCGGCGACAACATTCATCTGACCGACGGCATTCAGTTCGTGGTGCTGGTCCTGGGTCTGTTTTCAATCAGTGAAATCCTGTTGCTGCTGGAAAAGACCCATCGCGGCCAAGAGGCGGTCAAGGCCACTGGGCGCATGATGTTCAACGTCAAGGAAGCCGCTGCCGTGTTCGTGGTGAACATTCGCTGCGGTCTGCTGGGCTTCATTCTTGGCGTACTGCCGGGTGCCGGTGCGACACTGGCCAGCGCAGTCGCTTACATGACGGAAAAACGCATCGCCGGCCCTGGCGGCAAGTTTGGCCAGGGCGACATGCGCGGTCTGGCAGCTCCCGAGACCGCCATCGGGGCAACCGCTTGCGGCGCATTGGTGCCGATGCTGACGCTGGGTGTTCCGGGCTCGGGCACCACGGCGGTGATGATCGGCGCGTTGTCGCTGTACAACATCACGCCCGGTCCGATGCTGTTTCAACAGCAACCGGACATCGTATGGGGCCTGATCGCTTCGTTGTTCATCGCCAACATCATGCTGGTGATCCTCAACATCCCGATGATCCGTATCTTCACGCGCATCCTCGCCGTGCCGAACTGGGCGCTGGTGCCGGTGATCGCAATCATTACCGGCATCGGTGTGTATGCAGTGCACGCTACCACCTTCGACCTGTTCCTGATGGTCGGCATCGGCATCTTCGGTTACATCCTGCGCAAGCTGGATTTCCCGCTGTCGCCGATTCTGCTCGGTTTCATCCTCGGTGGTCTGATGGAGCAGAACCTGCGGCGCGCCCTGTCGATCTCCAACGGCGAACTGGGGATTCTCTGGGCCAGCCCGATCACCCTCGGGGTCTGGGTGGTGACCGTGTTCATGCTGCTGTTTCCGCTGATCCGTATCTGGCGCAAGCGCGCAAAACAGCAGACTGCCGCAACGCATGGCTGATTCGTCACTGCGTCAATGGTGGGCAACGCCGCTGGTCGGTCTGCTCGGCGGCTACCTCGCCAGCCAGGTTGGCTGGCCGCTGCCGTGGATGGTTGGCTCGTTGCTGGCAATCATCCTGGTGCGCTGCCTGACACCCTGGCAACTGGCGCAGATTCCGGGTGGCCGTAAATGCGGGCAACTGATCATCGGTATCGGCATCGGTCTGCATTTCACGCCAGTGGTTATCGAGCAGGTGCTCGCGCATTTCGGGCTGATTTTCATCGGCGCGCTGGTCACCAGTCTGTCGTGTCTGGTTGGCGTCTGGCTGATGCTGCGCACCGGAGAAGATCGCCCTACGGCGTTCTTTTCGAGCATGCCGGGCGGTTCCGGGGAGATGGTCAACCTTGGCGCACGTAACGGTGCAACGCTAAGCAGCGTCGCAGCCGCGCAAAGTCTTCGGGTGCTGGCAGTAGTATTGTGCGTGCCGACGATCTTCAAATACCTGCTGGGTGACGGTACGCCTTCGCTGCATGCCACAGCGGTCGATTGGCGCTGGCTGGCATTCCTGCTGCCGGTCGGCGCAGCACTGGCCTGGCTGTGGCAACGTCTCAAGCAACCCAACCCGTGGCTGTTCGGCCCTCTGTTGCTCAGTGCCTTAGTGAGCTTGGTCTGGGACCTGAAAATCGGCTTGCCCAACGGTGCCAGCCAGCTGGGTCAGCTACTGATCGGCAGCGGGCTGGGTTGTCATTTCAATCGGGCATTCTTTCGGCGTGCGCCATCGTTTCTGGCGCGTACGCTGTTGGGCACTGCGCTGACCATGTTGATTGCCGCACTGGCTGCGCTGGGGCTGAGCGCCCTCACCCACCTGGACCTGCGCTCACTGACGCTGGGCATGATGCCCGGTGGCATTGCCGAAATGAGCCTGACCGCAGAAGTGCTGCAACTGTCGGTCCCCCTGGTGACGGCCATGCAGGTCATGCGCCTGCTGTTCGTGCTGTTTCTTGCCGAGCCGCTGTACCGGCGCTGGAACAAGCGGTTCGCTGACTGAGCCCAATCAGAAGCACTTTGATCAGAGAACGGGCAAGCGCCAGTCGATTGGCTCGATGCCGTTTTGCTCAAGGTACTTGTTGGCACGCCCGAAATGCCCGTTACCCAGGAAGCCTTTGTAGGCTGACAACGGCGAAGGATGGACAGAGGTCAGCACCAGGTGCTTGGTCGCATCGACCAGTTTCTGCTTGCTCTGCGCATGAGCGCCCCACAGCAGGAACACCAGATGCGGCTGATGCTCGCTGACCACTTGAATGATCCGGTCCGTGAAGTGCTGCCAGCCTTTTCCCGCATGCGAAGCTGCGTTGGCGCGCTCGACGGTAAGAGTCGTGTTAAGCAACAGCACGCCCTGATCAGCCCATGATTGCAGGCAGCCGTGATTGGGAATGTCGATATTCAGGTCGCGTTTGAGTTCTTTATAGATATTGACCAGTGACGGCGGTGTCGGCACGCCTGGCTGCACCGAGAAACACAGGCCGTGAGCCTGATTCGGACCGTGATACGGGTCCTGACCGAGGATCACCACTTTCACATTGTTGAGCGGCGTCGAATTCAGCGCATTGAAAATCAGCGGCCCAGGCGGATAGATCTCTTTACCCGCGGCATGCTCCTGGCGCAGAAACTCGCGCAACTGCGCCATATAGGGCTGCTCGAATTCATCGCGCAGCGCTTCCTTCCAGATGGGCTCAAGCTTGATGCGGTCGTCGCTAGTCATGGTTACATCCGGTAAAAACAATGCGCGGACACTAGAAAAGCCCGGCAGCAAAGTCAATGCCGGTTTCTACATGCGCCTTTACGATCGGACGCAGAGCGTCCAGAAAGAAGTGCCGACGCGGAGCGTCGGCACGATAGTCAGTTCGCAGCAGCCAGCTCACCGCTCTGGCATGGCAGTGAGCGCAGGTTTCAGCTACCGATGCCCGCCCCGACCATCACCGCGCCCGCCTCGTCCATGATCACGGCCATCGCGTCCGCCTCGACCGCCATGGTCCTCCCAGCCGCGGTTGCCTCGGTCGCCGCGGAAGCCGTCATTGCGTCCGAAACCACCATTGCCTCGAACGCCGTCATTACGCCCAAAACCGCCATTGCCGCGAAAGCCGTCGTTTCTCCAGCCATAACCCGGTGGGCGTCCCGGCTGGTAGTAGCGTGGCACTGGCGGCGGCGCGTAATAACGCGGTGCCGGGACGTAGTAGCGTGGTTGGGTGTAATAGCGTGGCTGAGGCGCTACATAGATGCGCTGCTCCTGATAGTAGGTGGAGCGGTAGCCATTGTCGTACGCGTAAGCGCCACCGACGACGGTTGTCGGCTGCGTGTACACATCGGATTCGTAGTAACCAGGGCCTGCGTAGCAACCGGTAAGGAAAAGGGTCAGCAACGTGATAAGCAAGGGTCTTCGATACATGGCGGCCTCCTGGACCGCGATTGGGCACGAATCAGCGACGCTGATCGGCGTCCGCCAAAGCGGTTGACGGACAGAAGTTCAGACACCGAAAAGGGAATCTAGTGCGTTGGCGCAGCGTGTAAACCCTACTAAAGATGATGGCCATCCTTCACTCAAGGGCTCTAAAGCCGGGGCATGCAGGCATGTTTCGACTTCCTGCAAAGATGCTACAAAACATTTCAAAGCACCCATGCATCAACACAGTGCGGTTACGCACCAGCACAAGGCAGTTTCCCTTGGGGCTGACCTGCGATGGTCCGGGCAGGCCTTGAAAAACAAAGGCCTTGGCGAGTTGGCACAAGTCTCGCTTGATGAATGGCGTGCAGGAGTCAACACAGGTTCGCGGCACCACAATTTGCAATAGCCGACTAGGGTTCCGGCTTGCCGACAGGCAAGTGGCTGGTCCGAGAGTTGGCGACCTCCAGTAGAGGTTACACGGCGGGACAAAAGCCCGGGAGACAGGGACACCAGTGGTGTCACGTTGCTCCTGGCCGCCTTTTTTCACTACTGGAGATTTCTCAACATGCAAAAGTCTCGTCTCTTCGGTCTGCTCACGGCAGGCCTGCTTGCTGCGTTGAGCCTCTCGGCGAATGCCGCCCAAAAAGATCACTTCAATGTCTGCTGGACCATTTACGCAGGCTGGATGCCGTGGGAATACGCTGGTAGCCAGGGCATCGTCGACAAGTGGGCGAAAAAATACGGCATCAAGATCGATGTCACCCAGCTCAATGACTACGTCGAATCCATCAACCAGTACACCGCTGGCCAGTTCGATGGCTGCACCATGACCAACATGGACGCACTGACCATTCCGGCTGCGGGCGGTGTGGAAAGCACGGCACTGATCGTCAGCGATTTCTCCAATGGCAACGACGGCATCGTGCTCAAGGGCGAGGGCAAAAAAGTCGCCGACCTGAAAGGCATGGACGTCAACCTGGTCGAGCTGTCGGTGTCTCACTACCTGCTGGCCCGGGCGCCGGACAGCGTCAAGCTCAGCGAAAAAGACCTGAAGGTCGTCAACACCTCGGATGCCGATATCTCGGCAGCCTTCAATACCGATGAGGTGCAGGCCGTTACCACCTGGAACCCGATGCTGTCGGACATTAAAGCCAAACCCGGCGTGACCGAAGTGTTCAACTCCAGTCAGATTCCTGGCGAGATCATGGACATGATGGTCGTCAACACTCAGACCCTGAAGGACAACCCGGCGCTGGGTAAAGCCCTGACCGGTGCCTGGTTTGAAGTGGTCGCGCTGATGAATGCCAAAAACGCTCAGAGCAAGGCTGCGCTGGAACACATGGCCAAGGCATCGGGCACCGATCTGGCCGGCTTCCAGGCGCAACTGGACACCACCAAGCTGTTTGCCACGCCCAAGGAAGCCCTTGAGTTCGCGACCAGCAAACAGCTGCCGGACACCCAGCGCAAGGTGGCTGACTTCTCGTTCGCCCACGGTTTGCTCGGTGAAGGCGCACGCGATGCCAATGCGGTCGGCATGTCGTTCGCCAATGGCGTGATGCTCGGCGACAAGGGCAATCTCAAGCTGCACTTTGACCCCAGCTACGTGCAGATGGCCGTCGACGGCAAGCTGTAAATCACGTTCAGTAGAAAGGTCATTGCCATGCGTTTGATAAACCGCCATCCGGACCGTGCCGGTCGCCTGATTCTGGTGATCCTGCCGTTCGCCCTGTTGCTATTCGCCTACTTCATGGGCTCGGCCACCCGGCTTGCGGAAAACCCCACCGACAAACTGCTGCCCAGCGCAGTACAGATGGCCGATGCGGTCAAACGCATGGCGTTTGTTGCCGATACCCGCAGCGGCGACTACCTGCTGTGGCAGGACACGGCATCGAGCCTGCAACGTCTGGCCATCGGCTTGGGAATCAGCGCGCTGTTGGGCCTGTGCCTGGGCATTGCGGCGGGCATCCTGCCGCTGTTCGGTGCGCCGCTGTCGCCCTTGTTGACAGTAATGTCGATGGTGCCGCCGCTGGCGATCCTGCCGATTCTGTTCATCGTCTTCGGCCTGGGCGAGCTGTCGAAAGTGATGCTGATCGTGATCGGCATCACGCCGATTCTGGCCCGTGATCTGGAACAGCGTGCCCGGGAAATTCCGGTCGAGCTGCTGATCAAGGCGCAGACCCTCGGCGCCTCGACCTGGACGCTGATCCTGCGGGTAGTCCTGCCGCAGTTGCTGCCGCGTCTATTGATTGCCCTGCGCCTGGTGCTGGGTTCGGCGTGGCTGTTCCTGATCGCCGCCGAGGCCATCGCCTCTACTGACGGTCTGGGTTACCGGATCTTTCTGGTCCGCCGCTACCTGGCGATGGACGTGATTCTGCCGTATGTGGTGTGGATCACCCTGCTTGCCTGGCTGATGGACTGGGGCCTCAAAGCCCTGACCCGACGCGCCTTTCCTTGGTACGAAGGGGCGCGGACATGAGCTTTATCAGTGTGCGTAATGTCTGGCAACAATACGACGATCAGGTGGTGCTTGAAGGCCTGAATCTGGACGTAGCAGAAGGCGAGTTCTGCACGCTGGTCGGCGCATCGGGCTGCGGCAAGTCGACTTTTCTGCGCCTGCTGCTGGGTCAGGAAACGCCGAGCCGTGGACTGATCACGCTGGACGGCAAGGCCCTGCGCAATGAGCCAGACGCCAGCCGTGGCGTGGTGTTTCAGCGCTATTCAGTGTTCCCGCACCTGTCGGTGCTGGACAACGTGGCGCTGGGTCTGGAACTGCCCCGCTCGGCGTGGCTGGGCCGACTGTTCGGCCAGGCAAAAAGCGAGGCACGCGAGCACGCCGCGCAACTGCTTGGCAAGGTTGGCCTGGGGCATGCGCTGGATAAGTACCCCACGCAATTGTCCGGCGGCATGCAGCAGCGTCTGGCCATTGCTCAGGCGCTGATCATGAAACCCCCGCGTGCTGCTGCTGGACGAGCCGTTCGGCGCGCTCGACCCCGGTATCCGCAAGGACATGCATCACCTGCTGCTGGACCTGTGGCGCGAAACGAAACTGACCGTGTTCATGGTCACCCACGACCTGTCCGAAGGCTTCAACCTCGGCACCCGCCTGCTGGTATTCGACAAGGTCCGCCACGACCCGCACGCGCCCGGAGCCTATGGCGCGCGCATCACTTACGACATCCCCCTCAACAGCGAACGCCGCGCCGAGCGCGCCGCCATCGATTCGCTGCTCAACGTTTCAGAGGAGCCCGTTCAATGACTGACTCAACCACGCTTTATCCGGTTTTCGCCGAAGAACTGCTGCCCGGTGGCGGCCATCGTTCGTTCATCCTCAAGCGCGGCGAACTGCTGCGCCTGACCGACCTGCACGGCAACGCCAACGTCAGCCTGACTCTGCTCAACGCTCACGAAAAAACCGAGCGGCTGAACCTGCCCGACAGCCTCAAATGCCAGCACACCGCCAGGTTGAGCAACGGCCATTGCCTGTATTCGGACATGGGCCGCGTGCTGGCGGCCATCGTCACCGACACCTGTGGCTGGAGCGACAGCATTGGCGGCGTGCTCAATGCTCAGGAAGTCGCTGAAAAATACGGTCAGGGCCGCTATCAGGAACTGCGCAACGGCTTCTTTCGCAATGGCGTCGACAACCTGTTGGTCGAGCTGGGCAAATGGGGGCTGGGGCTGTCCGACCTGCTGATGACCCTCAACCTGTTCAGCCGCGTCGATGTCGACGAGGCAGGAATCCTGCACTTCGCCCCGAACAACTCGAAAGCCGGTAACTACATCGAGCTGTACGCACCGATGGACACGCTGGTGGTGCTGACCGCCTTGCAACATCCGATGGACCCCAACCCGGAATACGCCCCACAACCGCTCAGACTCAGCTGGATGAAGGCCGACGCCAGCGTTGCCGAGCACTGCCGCACCTCGCGCCCGGAAAACGAGCGCGGCTTCATCAACACCGACCGCCTGTTCGCCTGAGGAGCCCTGTCATGAATTCACACACTCACATTTGCTGCGACGCAACCATACCGGCAGGCGAGCCGTTCCTGGCCGAAGTCAAGGCCGGACAGACCGTGCGCATCCTCGATCTGCAAGGCAACCAGGCGGTCGATACGCTGTTTTTCAGTCTCGCCAACCCGCGTGAACGCTACGACGTACAACGCACCTTGCGCCACCAGAACAGCGTGTACCTGACCACCGGCAGCGTGCTGTTTTCCAACCTCGGTCAGCCGATGCTGACCATTGTCGATGACACCTGCGGTCGCCACGACACGCTCGGTGGCGCATGCGCGCAAGAGAGCAACACCGTGCGCTACGCCCTGGAAAAACGCTACATGCACAGCTGCCGCGACAACTACCTGCGCGCCTGCCTGCACGACGGGCGTCTGACCAAGGCCGACATCGGTCCGAACATCAATTTCTTCATGAACGTGCCGGTGACAGCCGAAGGCGGCCTGACCTTCGAAGACGGTATTTCCGCGCCCGGCAAGTACGTTGAACTGCGCGCCGAGATGGACGTGATCGTGCTGATTTCCAACTGTCCGCAGCTCAACAACCCCTGCAACGGCTACAACCCGACGCCTGCGCAGTTGCTGATTCGCGACTGACCCGGCACCAGCCCTCAGCAACGGACGACCGTTGCGTAGATAGATCAATAGCGGGACGGCCCGCTTCCCATCACGAAACCGAGCGCGTCTGGGTTTCCGGGGTTATGCCATGTTCGACAAACTGCTGATCGCCAACCGTGGCGCCATTGCCTGCCGTATCCTGCGGACCCTGCGCACTTTGCAGGTGAAAGGTGTGGCGGTGTATTCCGAAGCCGACGCCGCAAGCCTGCACCTGATGCAGGCCGACGAAGCCCACAGCCTGGGCGAAGGCGGCGCAGCGGGGACTTATCTGGCGATGGACAAGATCCTCGCCATCGCCAAAGCCAGCGGTGCCGGAGCCATTCATCCTGGCTACGGGTTTCTCTCCGAAAACGCTGCGTTTGCCCAAGCCTGCGAAGACGCCGGTATCGCCTTCGTCGGGCCAACGCCCGAGCAACTGCGCGTATTCGGCCTCAAGCACACCGCTCGCGCACTGGCCAGACAGCACGGCGTGCCCATGCTGGAAGGCACCGAACTGCTCGACAGCGTGGAGTCAGCCATCGCAGCGGCGCGTGATATCGGCTATCCGGTCATGCTCAAGAGCACTGCAGGCGGTGGCGGCATCGGCATGCGAGTGTGCCGTAGCGCTGAAGAGCTGGCCGACTCGTTCGAGGCGGTGAAGCGCCTCGGCCAGAACAATTTCAGCGACGCGGGCGTGTTCATCGAGAAATACATTCAGCGTGCCCGCCATCTGGAAGTGCAGGTGTTTGGCGACGGCCAGGGCGAGGTGCTGGCGCTCGGCGTACGTGACTGCTCAGTGCAACGCCGCAACCAGAAAGTGCTGGAAGAAACCCCGGCCCCCAACCTGCCCGACGGCATGGCCGATGAACTTTGCGCGGCAGCCATCAAACTCGCCAGAGCGGTCAATTACCGCAGCGCAGGCACCGTCGAATTCGTCTTCGACAGTGAGGATCAGCGCTTCTACTTTCTGGAAGTAAATACTCGTCTGCAGGTCGAACACGGCGTCACCGAGCAGGTGTGGGGGGTAGATCTGGTCAGCTGGATGGTACAACTGGCTGCCGGAGACCTGCCGCCACTGGAGCAATTGCAGGCCGGCCTGAAACCGTCCGGCCATGCCATTCAGGCACGGCTGTACGCGGAAGATCCGGGCCGCGACTTCCAGCCCTGCCCCGGCCTGCTGACGGCGGTGAATTTTCCGCCTGCCGATGGCCATGCACTGCGCATCGACACCTGGGTTGAAGCGGGCTGCGAGATACCGCCGTACTTTGACCCGATGATTGCCAAGCTGATCAGTTGGGCGCAGACCCGCGAGCAGGCCAGCACCGGGCTGATCGATGCGCTGAACGAAACGCGCCTGTACGGGGTCGAGACCAATCGCGACTACCTGCGCCAGATCATTGCCGACACGCCGTTCTCCAGTGGTCAGCCGTGGACCCGCTGCCTGGAAGGTCTGGTGTATCACGCTGACACCTTCGAAGTGTTGAGCGGCGGCACGCAGACCAGCGTTCAGGATTATCCGGGGCGGCTGGGTTACTGGGCCGTCGGTGTACCGCCATCCGGGCCGATGGACAGCCGCGCGTTGCGCCAGGGCAATGGCCTGCTGGGCAATGCCGAAGGATGCGCTGCGCTGGAAATCACCATGAGCGGGCCGTTGCTGCGCTTTAATACCGATGCCGTGATTGCCGTGACCGGTGCGCAGATCCCGATCACGCTCGATGGCGAACCCCGCGCCATGAACACCGCGCTGCTGGTGTGCGCAGGCTCGACCCTTGCGCTGGGCACCATTGCAGGTGCCGGCGTACGCAGCTACCTGTGCGTACGTGGCGGGCTGGAGATGCCGGATTATCTGGGCAGCAAAAGCACCTTTACCCTCGGCCAGTTCGGCGGGCATGGCGGGCGGGCGTTGCGGGCCGGTGATGTGTTGCACATTGCGCCATTGGTGGATCGTAGCGCGGGCCAGCGGATTGCCGATGACGCACTTGAAGCGCTGCCTGACATTCGCCGTATAAGGGTCATTTACGGCCCCCATGCTGCGCCGGAATACTTTACCGAAGCGTACATAGAGACATTTTTTGCAACCGACTGGGAAGTGCATTTCAACTCCAGCCGTACCGGCGTGCGCCTGATCGGCCCGAAACCCGAATGGGTGCGCGCTGACGGTGGCGAGGCAGGTCTGCACCCGTCCAATATTCACGATAACCCCTATGCGATCGGCGCGGTGGATTTCACCGGCGATATGCCCGTAATCCTGGGCCCGGATGGACCTAGCCTGGGTGGGTTCGTATGCCCGGTGACTATCATCGAAGCGGACTTGTGGCAGCTGGGGCAGTTGAAGGCTGGTGACAAGGTCCGGTTTTATCCGGTGAGTGTCGAGGCATGTCATGCAGAACGATGTGGGAGCGAACTTGTTCGCGAAGGCTATATTCCTGACGCAGCAGATCAATCGACTGTACCGCCCTCTTCGCGGACAAGTCCGCTCCCACAAGGCACCGCGGACTCCATTAGGAGCGAACTTGTCCGCGAAGGCTATATTCCAGATGCAGAAAATACATCGACTGTACCGCCCTCTTCGCGGACAAGTCCGCTCCTACAGGGCACCGCGCGCCTTCAAGGCACCGCGAACTCCTGTGGGTGCGAAGCTGTGCGCATAGAGGATTTGCCCTCCCCGGTCATTCTCGACATAGGTCAGGACGATAAACGCCTGGTTGCACGCTTGTCCGGCGATACCCACCTGCTCCTGGAAATCGGGGCGCCAGAGCTGGATCTGGTGCTGCGTCTGCGCGGCCATGCCTTGATGCTGGCGCTGGAGGCCAAGCAACTGGGGGGCGTGATTGACCTGACGCCAGGTATTCGCTCGCTGCAAGTCCATTACCGCCCCGAACAACTGCCGCTCCGGCAATTGCTCGACATCGTCGCTGGAGAGTGGGACGCATTGTGCGCAGCGAAAGACCTGCAAGTGGCGTCGCGCATCGTTCATCTGCCGTTGTCCTGGGATGATCCGGCCTGTCAGCTGGCCATCGAGAAGTACATGACCACCGTGCGCAAGGACGCACCGTGGTGCCCGAGCAATCTGGAATTTATCCGGCGCATCAACGACCTGCCCAATCTTGACGAGGTGCAGCGTACGGTGTTCGACGCCAGTTATCTGGTCATGGGGCTGGGCGATGTGTACCTCGGCGCACCGGTCGCCACGCCTTTGGACCCGCGTCATCGATTAGTGACCACCAAGTACAATCCGGCGCGCACCTGGACCGCCGAGAATTCGGTCGGCATCGGCGGTGCCTACATGTGCGTGTACGGCATGGAAGGCCCCGGCGGCTATCAATTCGTCGGCCGCACGCTGCAGATGTGGAATCGCTACCGTGACGTTGCCGCCTTCGAGGGCAAGCCATGGCTGCTGCGCTTTTTCGACCAGATCCGCTTCTACCCGGTCAGCGCCGACGAATTGCTACGCATCCGTCGCGATTTCCCGCTGGGCCGCTTCGATCTGAACATCGAACACAGCACCTTGAACATGGCTGACTACCAGGCCTTCCTGACCCGCGAAGCCGAAGGCATCACGGCATTCCGTGCTCAGCAACAGTCCGCGTTCAACGCCGAACGCGAACGCTGGATCGCCAACGGCCAGGCCGACTTTCAGAGCGATGAAGGCGTCGCGCCAAACACCGAAGAGTTGCCACTGCAAACGGGCCAACAAGGCGTCGACAGCCACATCGCTGGCAATCTCTGGCAGGTCCAGGTGCAACCCGGCGAGCGTGTCGAAGCGGGTGATGTGCTGGTGATTCTGGAGTCCATGAAAATGGAAATCCCCCTGCTCGCGCCAGTCGCAGGTGTGGTGCAGGAAGTCAGGGTGCAACCCGGCTCGGCAGTACGCGCAGGGCAGCGGGTGGTGGTGCTGGCAGCAGACTGAACCGATCAACTTTTCACTTTCAATGGAATTGCGTCATGAACGACTCAGCACTGCCCAACGACCTGCGCCTGGATACCGTACGCACTGCTTACCTGTCCGGCCAGATTTCCCCACGCCAGCTGATTCTGGCGCTACGGGAAAAAGCCGCAACGCTCAATGCGGATTACCACCTGTTCATTCACCTGCTCAGCCCGGCTGAACTGGAGCCCTATCTGGCCGCACTGGAAAATCGCGATATTCAAAGCCTGCCACTGTATGGCGTGCCCTTCGCGATCAAGGACAACATTGATCTGGCCGCCATTGCGACCACCGCTGCCTGCCCGGCGTACGCCTACACGCCAGCGCGCTCGGCGACCATCGTCGAGCAATTGATCGCGCTGGGGGCGGTGCCCATGGGCAAGACCAATCTGGACCAGTTCGCCACCGGCCTGAATGGCAGCCGCTCGCCCTATGGTGCCTGCCCCAACAGTGTCTTGAAAGAGTACCCGTCCGGCGGCTCAAGCTCTGGTTCGTCACTGGCCGTCGCGCTGGAGGTCAGTAGCTTCTCGCTGGGCACTGACACGGCGGGTTCGGGCCGTGTGCCCGCAGCGTTGAACAATCTGGTGGGGCTGAAAGCCAGCAAGGGGCTTATTTCCACCGCAGGTGTCGTACCCGCTTGCCGTACGCAGGATTGCGTGTCGATCTTTACTGCCACAGCAAGGGAAGCCAGCCAGTTGCTGGGGCTGGTTGCCACGCTTGATCCGCACGATGAATACAGCCGACGCAACCCGCAGTGGAATGACCTTTCGGCATTCGGCGCACCTCGACCGTTTCGCTTCGGCGTACCACGCGCCGAAGACCTGGAATTCTTTGGCTGTAACGAAGGACCGAGGCTGTTCAGCGCGGCCATCGCCCATCTCACTGCGCTGGGCGGCGAAGCTGTCACGGTAGACCTGTCACCGTTTCTCGAAGCGGCGCGGTTGTTGTACGAGGGGCCGTGGGTGGCCGAACGCTACAGCGTCGCCGGGCAGTTAATGGAAGAACACCCTGACGCGGTATTGCCGGTGATCCGCGACGTGCTGGCCAAGGCACCCCAGATCAGCGGGGTCGATACGTTTCGGGCGCAATACCGTCTACAGGCGCTCAAGGTGATTTGCGATCGGGCGCTTGAAGGGCTGGATTGTGTGGTAACGCCGAGCATCGGCCGCCCGGTAACTTCAGCAGAACTGGCTGCCGAGCCAGTGCTGCGCAATTCGGAGCTGGGCTATTACACGAACTTCGTCAACCTGCTCGACTACGCCGCCATCGCCGTACCCAGTGCCTTCATGAGCAACGGTCTGCCGTGGGGCATTACGTTGTTCGGACGGGCATTCACCGATCAATACCTGCTCAGTCTGGCCGATGCTTTCCAGCGGCACACCGACCTGTCTTTGATCGGCGGTGAAGCACCTCGATTGCCCGCGCCGAAGACCGTAGCAGGTAACGATATGGCCCGGCTGGTGGTCTGCGGCGCGCACCTGGACGGACTGGCGTTGAACTGGCAGCTCAAGCGACGCGGTGCCCGTTTGCTGGAGTGCACACACAGCTCAGCCGACTATAAATTGTTCGCGCTGGCCGGTGGCCCGCCTTTTCGTCCAGGCATGGTACGGGTGGCCGAAGACGGTGTGGCCATTGAGGTGGAAGTCTGGGAGTTGCCCAGTGTCGAGCTGGGTTCGTTTCTGACCGGCATTCCGGCACCGCTGGGCCTGGGTAAGGTGCAACTGGCCGATGGCCGCTGGGAGACCGGGTTTATCTGTGACGCCTACGGCGTGGAGACTGTCAGAAATTTTGTGTTCGGGCATAACATGTAGCTAGAGGTGCATGTATGCCGACCAAAAAGAAGTCCGCCAATGCAACAGCGAGGGAGTTGCCCTCGATTCCCCAAGAGCTGATCGAGCAGTTTGTTAAAGGCCCGATGAGCGCCGAAGCCATTCAAGACGCGTCCATGGCGTTCAAGAAGGCTCTGATCGAGCGTGCGCTAGGCGCCGAGCTGGGTCACCACCTTGGTTACCCTCAGGGCGCGGAGCGCCCTGAGGGGGCGACCAATCAGCGCAATGGCAAAAGCAGCAAGACGGTTCTGACCGACGACGGGCCGCTTCGCCTGGATATCCCCAGAGACCGCGATGGTAGCTTCGCCCCGATCCTGATTCCCAAGCACGAACGACGTTTTACAGGCTTCGACGACAAGATAATTGCCATGTACGCCCGGGGCATGACGGTGCGTGAGATCCGCGCTTTTCTATCTGAGCAGTATGGAACTGACGTGTCCCATGACTTCATCAGCTCAGTCACCGATGCGGTCATGGAAGAGGTGGGCGCTTGGCAGCAACGACCCTTGGAACCGATGTATCCGGTGATCTTCTTCGATGCGTTACGGGTCAAAATCCGGGACGAGGGGTTAGTGTGCAACAAGGCTATTTATCTGGCGCTGGGGGTATTACCTGATGGCACGCGCGACATTCTGGGTATATGGATCGAGAGCACCGAGGGTGCCAAGTTTTGGATGAAGGTGTTCAACGACCTCAAGACTCGTGGCGTTGAAGATGTTCTGATCGCCGTCACGGATGGCCTCAAAGGAATACCGGAGGCGTTGGGGGCGGTTTTTCCTGCCACGACGCTGCAAACCTGCATCGTGCATCTGATCCGCAACAGCTTGGACTATGCCGCTTGGGATAAACGTCGGGCACTGGCCAAAGCACTCAAGCCGATCTACCAGGCGATCAATGCCGATGTGGCTGAGCAAGAGCTTAACGCCTTTGAAGCGGGCCCCTGGGGCAAGCAGTATCCGACTGTAGTTGCTGCATGGCGTCGCGCCTGGGATCGGGTTATACCGTTTTTTGTTTTTCCGGCGGGCATTCGCAAAGTGGTTTACACGACCAATGCCATCGAGAGCATCAATGCCCAGTTACGCAAGATCATCAAGACTCGAGGGCACTTCCCGACCGATGAGGCTGCGACGAAACTGATATGGCTTGGGTTGCGCAACATCACCGCCAACTGGGGTCATGCGGCACACGACTGGAAAGTGGCAATGAATCAATTTGCGATCCTGTACGGAGACCGATTTACCAGACCGAGCTGGTAAAACAAGGGCCTGCCTGACGGCAGGCCCTAACCAGCCCGAACACAAAAAAACTGATACTCCCGCGCAAGGCAGGTGCTCAAGTGGCTCAGCGAGACACCGCTGGATCGCGACTACAGCATGGCTCTGGAGGCTTTCAGGACACGACACACAGTCACCTGCCGCACCTTGTCGCGGTTGGGTTTTCTGGATGGGCTGGCTCACCGGTTCTTCCACGGGCACATCAGCCGCGACGGCTATTTCCTGACGCTGGACGCTCTGGGGCTGAGTGATTTCCCTGCCGACGTAGCGACACTGGAACAGAGCGGCCGCGGTGAGAAATCCGAGGTTCGAATCTTGTCACTCAACGGCGAAACGGTGCCGGGAATTTTTCAGGTCAGGTCGAAAACCACCTCCCACTGTTTCATTCACATACTGAGTGCCAAGGGCAACGTCATCGAATACATCAGCGATGATCCGGACCAGATGACCAACAGGCTGCTGGCGGCCCTGAATGCCTCGAGGCTCTATGGCTACGCGTTGCATGCGCTTGATCAGGACGCAGGCATAGTTGCCAGCGCGCCGCTGCTCGCAGAAGACGTTTTTACCGAACTGACCCAGGCATCATTTGCCGAGACACAGCTCAACAGCCAGAACATCGACCTGCTGAAGACGGTATCGCGCAGCCTCAAGCTGGCCGGGGCGGTAGACCTCTGGCAGACCAACCCTGCTCTTCAGGAACACATCCCCTCGGCCTCCAGAATGGCTGCGCAGGTCATGGAGACTTATCTGCTGGAACATCACGGTCTGACGCTCAACCCTGACCACGTGTTCATCGCCTATCAATCCGGTAACTCTATCAGCCCGCTGGGCGGAGCCCGCAATCCACCCACGCATGTTCACACGCCCGATGAAAAACCGATCAGCCTGAGCGAAGCGCTGGTGATCAACTACCGGGTGGATGCTCCTCAGGGCTACATTGATCACGACGGTATTACAGAGGTCTTTCTCGACACCACCGGCCAGGGCGTACGCGCTCAAGGCCAGAGTTTGGCGATCACGCCGCAGGCACTTGAAGACTATATCAAGGCATTCGATTTTCTGAACTGGATGACCAAACGTATTCAAGAATTCTGGGGGCAGCAAAAAGAAGCCATCGAACAGGCACTCAAATCAGCCTTCATCCATCAGGCGCTGATCAGCCTGAAGCGCGGCAGCCTCAAACGCAGCGGTTTCGATCAAGTCGTTGAAGCGCTCGCCCCTTCTGCGCCCAATCACTGGCCGGTACTTGGCTTCTTCGTTCAGGGCTCGCTGATCGACGGCATGGAACATCAATACACCGGGCTGTTGATACTTGAGCAACCCGGTAAACCGAAGGTGCTCTATCAGCCTGGGTATCCCGAAGCCTTTATCGAGTTTACGGACGGCGATGCACTTGAACGCTATCTGAACCTGAAGACCGCCCAACCGGACTGGCGTGAAGCCGTGATGCGCTACGTTCCCGTGCGCCATCACCAACGTCTGGACTACCTGTTCAAGCTATGGGGCGGCGTTCAGGCACCCGGTCCGCCCGTCTCCATCCTGCGCCCGTGGACGGATGCGCTGTACAACCCAGACGCTCGAAAAGCCCTGCACCACTCATTGTGTGAAAAAAAACTGGAGGGCTCGCCGTTCGGTTATCTGCATCAACTCCTGAAACAGAATTCGCTGGCTGATGCAGAAGAGCAGATCGTGACCTCCGCACAGGTTTCGCTGACGTACTGGACAGACCGCCTACACCACTTACAGCGTTTGCTGGTGCCCATGTCTCTGTTGCTGACACCGGCGTTTTTAACGTCGCTTGCAGCGGATGTCGGACTTACTGCACTGAGTATTGCCTCCGCGAATTTGCCGGGCAGTCGTTACGCAGAAAAGAATCAGGCGTTGCTGGCAACATTATCGCTGGGCTTGTTACAGCTTGGGCCGCAGACACCGAGACTACTGCGCACATTGACCAAAATCGTCAAACCTGCCGGTCATACAGCGGGGGCGTCTTTAGTGTTGTCCGGTGGCTCACGAGGCTCCAGCCATTTAGGCGCGCGGCCATTAAAACCGCGCCATACACGACTGGAAAAATTCTTTCATACCGACGCCCTGCTAAAACGCTGGACCATCACCAGCAGAGTGTCGCCCGGTTTGTTGCCGGTGCATGCCTGGAAGCTGGGCCGCCGGTTCCTGCTCTGGACGTCGGACAGAGGTCAGGCGCGGACACTGGTGGTCAGCACCCACGGGTACTACACCCCGTGGACTGCGACGGTGAAGATCCCCAACGGCACGGAGATCCGCACCTATGCGCCGCATGGTTATGAATTGGTCGACCCCAAATTGCACCGTATCGTCAACAAGAATGCCCGGCCGTTTGCCATTTCCAATACAAAGGAAAATATCCTGATGTATCCAGTAGCCGCGCATGAGCCATTGCTGATGACGGACAAGATAATCGCGGGCACTTCACTGCCCGGCAGGCTTAAGAACTACAGCCTGTCCAAGTTCCAGACAACCAGTTACGAAACCTATGACGATATTGCACGGGTGGTAGGCAACTCGAACGCATCGCCCCTCAAGGGCTGGTTACCGCCAACGCCAATGGATGTACTGACGGTACGCAACCGCTTCGGCAAGACGCCACCGTCGTTGAGCGACCTGTTCAACAGCCTGTCGACACAGGGCATCCATTACGACAGGGTGCTGCTGGTGCACTGCCGATGCGCAGCAATATCTGCACTGTTGCGGCGCACACCGGTTTATCATCCCCCTGCAACATAGCCAATTGGCAGGAGCGCCTGCACCAACTGCCCCGATCATCGAGCAAGACAATAGCCATGAAAGACACCCGCCTTTGCCCTCTGTGCGGCTTCAACAACCAGTGCAGCCTGGCTGACCCGCTTACGGCAGATCAGGCCTGCTGGTGCTTTTCGGAAAGCATCGACCCGGCTTTGCTTGAAGCCCTGCCTGCGGACATCCGCGACAAGGCGTGTCTGTGTCCGCGTTGCGCCGGGATCGAGGAGGCCGCATCCGGCCAGTCTGCCGACCGGATCAACAAGTAGGATGCGCCCCCCATCCCCTATCAGCCACTATCGCCATGCGTCTTGATCGCTTCCTCAGTAACCTGCCAAGCCTCAATCGCAAAAGCGTGCGCCTGGCGCTGGCCAGCGGGCGGGTGCAGGTAGACGGGCAAACAACCAGCGACCCGCACCACGAAGTGCGCGAGTTCAGTCGCGTAGCGCTCGACGGGGAAATACTGCAAGCCGGCAAAGCTGCCCGCTATTTCATGCTGCACAAACCTGAAGGCTGCGTCAGCGCGACAGTTGATACACAGCACCCGACAGTCCTCGACTTGCTGGACGAGCCTGACAGACACGAGCTGCATATCGCCGGGCGGCTGGACTTCAACACCACTGGCCTGATGCTGATTACCAACGATGGTCAATGGTCACGACGCCTCACCCAGCCGAAGACCAAAATGCCCAAAGTGTATTACGTCGAGACCGAACAACCGATCGACGAACGCTATGCAGCCACATTCGCTGCCGGTATGTATTTTTCATTTGAGAACATCACCACGCAACCGGCGCAATTAACCCTGCTGGGGCCACGTAGCGCACGCCTGACTATTGTCGAAGGTCGTTATCACCAGGTGAAACGGATGTTCGGTCACTTCAATAACAAAGTGCTGCGCCTGCACCGGGAGAATATTGGCGCGCTGGCGCTGGACCCTGCCCTGGCACCCGGCGGCTACCGGGCGTTGCACGCTGCGGAAATCAGCCTGTTCTGAAAAGTCACAACCGTTTGGCGGATTACGCAAACAAGGTACGAATGACACTTGCGGGTTAACGGATCGACTGCTTGACTGGGATTGTCAGTCCTTATGCGACTGATGAGTCAATCCATTATTCCAAAAAACACTTTGTCGTATCGAGCCGCTGGTTCGCGACACATTGCCCGCCAATAACAATACCTGTCGAACAGCTTATCGGATCGACATGGGCCTTTAATCGGCTATCGCCTGCCTGTCACGAAACTCGTGCAACGTCATGTGCACGTCTACCTGTTTACGCCAGGAGTTACACCTATGTCGCCAGAAAAAGCAGTGCTGGACATACAAGGACAGTTTCGGGTTTATACCGAGTTCTATCACACCGATGCCGCCGCAAAGACCATCATTCTGGTCAACGGCTCACTGGCCACCACCGCGTCATTTGCTCAGACCGTCCGCAACCTTTACCCCACCTTCAACGTGGTGCTGTATGACCAGCCTTATTCGGGCAGGTCCAAGCCACACAACGTGCACGGCGCACCGCTGACCCGGGAAGAGGAAGGTCAGCTGTTGCTGGAACTGATCGACCATTTCAACGCCGAGCACGTTCTGTCCTTCTCCTGGGGCGGCGCAGCTACGCTGGTTGCACTGGCGCATCAACCTAGACGCATCGAAAGCGCGGTGATCAGCTCGTTCTCCCCGGTCATCAACGGTGCCATGCGCGAGTACCTGGACAAAGGCCTCGACTACCTCGGCGCACATAGCCGTTACGACATGGGGCATTTGATCAACAACACTATCGGCAAGCACCTGCCGGCGCTGTTCAAGCGCGTCAACTATCGCCACGTCAGCAGCCTGGACGGTCATGAATATGACCAGATGCACTATCACTTCAGTCAGGTACTGGAGCTTGACCCGGACAAATACCTGACAGCAGGGCAGCGCATCAAGGTGCCGGTGCTTTTCATCAATGGCGCCTGGGACGAGTACACCTCCGCGAACGACGCCGCGCAGTTCTCCCGATACCTGCAGAACTGCAGCTTCAACACCATCGAAGCCACAGGCCACTTCCTGGACATGGAACACAAGGCCGCCTGCCGCGACTCGAAACAGGCGCTCATGAACTTCCTGCAACCGGCACACGCGTCATCCAGCTTCTACAACCGGGTTCAGGGTCACCATGCTTTCGCCTTCTGAAACCTGTGAGCGCCTCTCCGTCAGTCCACACGCATGTGCAGCTGGCGGGGGGTGTGATCAGGAGGGAAATCGCTGCGCGGTGAAATTAGCGCTTCAAATCAAGGCAGGGTTCTGGTACAAAGTCAGCCGCTCAGAGCAGCTCCCAGAGCGGGTATAGTTTAGTGGTAAAACGAAAGCTTCCCAAGCTTTAGTTGAGGGTTCGATTCCCTCTACCCGCTCCACCTTCCAGCCAATGATTCCGGGCGTTCCAGGCAGTTTTGCGCTAGAGCGTAGGCCTTCCTAACCCCCCTCGCAGCGCCGCCATCAGCCCTCCCTAAAGTCCCAAAAAACTTGGTGCACCGTCGATTACCCCAATACGGCGTCTTGCCTGACCCACTTTTGCCTCAGCTCACTCAATAAACCCCTAAAGTCTGATCCGCCGACATGCCTTTTGAGCTTGAACGGTGCACACCTAACCGTCCCGAAAGCCAAATCATGCAGGGGAGTGAACGGACTGCCCATTTCACTGCCCACCCGCCCTACCTGAAGACTCCGATGCCCAGAACCTCGACCACAGTCGATGCCGAAGCCGATGCTGAGATTCAGACTTCCGTTGCTCGACTTGCTGCCCCCTCGCGCTCGCGATGACGAAATCGCTTAACGAAGCTGCTATCAATCAGCTCATCGACTTCCAATCCCAGTGCAAAGTGACTAGAGGCGCCATTGCGCTATTGGGGAATGAAAACATTATTCTGAATACATCGGTGGCGCCTCGCTCGGTTTACGGCTTGACTGGCCTCAAAAGTTTCCCAGAACCTTGCACATCCAGAACGACACCCTTCAGTTTCGCCAATCACAGTTGAACCGTTAGCGACTTAACCGCCTTGCTGCATCGACACCAAGTGCAGCCTCGACCTCGCTAATCGATGACAGCACCTCGGATCAAACTGGCAGATCAATTTATCCAACTCTTCTCAATGCAGGCTCAAGATAGAGCTATTATCTGTCCCAGCTTCGTGAACAACGTAAATGATATAATGAGTGCAGATTCTGAAACCCGTTTTTTTCAGAGATTCGGCCCACCAATAAATCAAACCGCTCAACAACTTCGAATCATTTGCAGCTCGAAAACTTAGGTTAGTTATCTCCCTCTGGCTTGACGAGGCTTGTTTGACTTTTTCGGGAGTCCAAGCGCACACGGTGATATTAAGTCCACCGAAGAGGGAGGTGATCATTGGAATAATCGACGAATGCCTGGCATAGCTCGACGTAGGCGCCCGGAAGCTCATGAGTGCAAGTTAGCAGCAGAGCACTATCATTAATATCAGGCGAGCTCTAATTCTCAATACTGCATCGATAATAGCGGTAAAAACAGCAATTCAGTCGGTACAGAGCGGCCGCAGACAATTCATCTTTGATTACCTGATTCACGTGATGAAGCAGATGATAAAACCTTGTCCACTACGCGTCGGTATCTATCAGCGAAATTCTCTCAGAGCATAGGTACCCATTGCGAATAATCGTGTCCGACCGTCCTTCCGGCCATTGCTTCAGGCGCAGATAGATTTTTGTCCAAATAATCCCGCGCCAACTAATCCCCACCAGAACAGCGCAGTGGTTCTTTACAGTAAAGTAAAGTTAATCAGACAAAACATGGGTGGCGGATCGCATCTCTTTCAGTAACACTTAACCCACTCTGCTACAGGTAAACAAAATGAACGTGGCCACTCCCTCCCCCGTCGACGATCTCCTCAATCCGAGTGAAACCGCGTCACGCCCGGTCAGAATTCTCGCGGCAGCAGGCAGGATGTTCATCGAGCGGGGCTTCGAGGGAGCCAGCATGGAAGAGATCGCCAAGGCAGCAGCGGTCACCCGCCAGACTCTGTACAACCGGTACCCAGAAGGCAAGGAGTCGCTCTTCGTCGCCGTGGCGGAGCGGATGTGGAAGGCTTTCACAATCATGGACGTGCACGCACTGACTGATCCGAGGAAAGGACTCAGGCAGATCGCTACCGAGTTCGCTTGCTTTTGGTCAGGCCCATTAGCCGCCGACTTCTTGCGCATGGTGATATTGGAGGGGCGACGCTTCACCGCGGCCAGCGACCCTGACGTGCGGCACCACGGGGTCGGAGTAGAGTTGGGATAGACCGACTAATTTTGCCAAATCCATGTTGGCTACTGTCATAACGGAAACTGAGATCGAATTCCTCACATCGTATTGCTGCAGATACTTTCTGGCACCTGCAAGAGCTAATGCCCCTGAAGGCTCTGGAAGCGACCGAAGTTTTCTGTGGACTTCGCAGATCGTAGCGTACACGTCTGCGTCATCGACTGTGATAACACTATCCAAATTTTGGTTGCACATCTCATAGCAAAGCTCACCAACCAGCCTGACTGCGACGCCGTCACATATAGTATTGACATTGGGAATTGCTGACGCGGCACCTTCTGCTAATGAATGTTGCATACCCGCCGCGCCTTTTGGCTCAACTCCAATCACCTTCACCTGAGGGGCGCACGCTTTCATATAACTGGAGATTCCCGCCGCGAGCCCTCCTCCGCCTATAGGGACGAACAAGTAACCGAGATTTGGGATCTGGCTGAGCACTTCCATGCCCACAGTAGCCTGGCCCAGAATCACCTGAATATCGTCGTAAGGATGTACAAACGTGCTGGCCTTTTTAACGGAGTACTACAGCGCAATCAGCTTACAGGCTTCAAAGTCAGCGCCTGTTTGAAAGACCGTAGCGCCGAGCCTCTTAATGGTATCTATTTTTATCAGTGGGGTCGTGAGTGGCACAAAAATGTAAGCGGGACACTTAAAAAAACGACAGGCTAAGGCTACCCCAATAGCATGGTTTCCCGCAGAGGCAGTAACCACACCCGCATTGCGCCGCTCAGCGGATAGCTTTGATATGCAGTTGAAAGCGCCTCTTAGCTTGAATGAATGGCCTAGCTGAAGGTCTTCCCTCTTGATGTAGAGCAAATTACCTTTGCAATCCAAATCGTCAAAGATCTCTGAAGGGGCAACTTTGGCGATATAATAAACTGAAGTTTGTGTAACCTGATCCATAAACGCATTCATAAGAGCTCCTTAATTAAATCAGTTTGCCTGCGCTCCAACCCCCATCAACAACAAAATTAGACCCCGTAATAAAAGATGCTTGATTTGAGGCGAGGTACAACACGGCATTGGCAACATCTTCGGTAGTACCGGTTTTCTCCAAAAATTGACCACCCATTATTTTGGACATCTGTTCGTGGTCGGTAAAATAATGTTCCGTAAGCGGTGTTCTTATCACACCTGGGGAGATTGCATTTACCCTCACACCGAACCGTCCATATTCGATCGCCAGCTGTTTGGTGAGCCCTATCAGCGCATGTTTCGAAGTGACGTATGCGGTGCGATTTGGCTCACCCAACGTTCCTGACACCGACGCAATATTCACAATGTTCAAACTTGCACCAGCGGCCCGAACTTTAGCTTCTACCAATTTTGAAATGTAAAACACGCTCGTTACATTGAGGCTCATTACTTTAGTCCACATTTCGACCGATAACTCATCGATCGAGCATATCTCCCTGATGCCTGCACAATTTACTAGCAAGTTAGACTTGGAGGATAATGAAGTATGTTCCACCACCTCACTTATACTTGCCAAATCGGTTAAGTCGACCTGTGCATGGGTATAGCCAATGCACGCCTCAAGCTCCGAATTCGAATTAATATCAAACCCAAAAACTTTCCAACCATCGGCCAGAAGCCGGAGCGCTGTGGCTTTGCCGATACCACTACCGGTACCAGTCACCATGGCAACATTCACTTCATCGACATCCATTATCGGCTCCTCTGTTGAAACGTCACCAAGATGACATCGCGGATTACTGGCTCAACCGAGATCGCTCCAAGTGGCGTCACAGCATGGAACTTCTGATGGTCTACAACCAAAGTATCAAGATGAGATGTCAGCCGTAGCACCTTTTCTATATGCCTCCCGTTCGGAGCGATCAGATTATCACCCCCCAAAGCGCCGGGTGACGTACCTAAATGGTGAACAAATACTAGATCTTCGTCATCTTTATGCAGCCATATCGGCGAACTGAACGATGGTTCTTCCAGCGTCGCCTTGTACCTAAAAAGATGAACCCCCATATCTACATGGTTAAGATCTTCTATTTTAGGGTGCTGCTTCGCAAACGCCAAGTCATAGTCTACGAGTGAGTAAAAAAGCGGATCAGATAGTAAAGATGAATGTATAGCAGGATATGATCTGACAATTCCCCCCGTATCCGGATTGTACTCTTTCGTTTGCTGGTAATCGTAGTAGTGGCCGAACACTATCTCACCATTTCTGACTGAGAATTGTATGTAGGATCTAAACCTATTTCCTGGTGAGTAGGGGTCTCTAATAAGCTCAGCATAGGCAAGCCTCAGCGCATCATGCCAGCTCGCCATGCTGAGTTCACCGGCGAAACGGCCCGCATAATACTCTCCGGGAATAAACGCCCAACCGTTGTTGCTAAGATCTGAAACGTAGTCCATTGCGCTTCCCGTCATGTCCAGTAAATAACTTTACTACCTGAGGTAGCTCCTAGAAAACGTCCAGCGGTAAGACGCTGTCCGTTCACCATGGAAGTGACTCCATGAAGGTTATTAGCGTTGAGAAAATACACATCCCCAGGATTAAGTTTAACGCTAATGCAGCTCACTGATTCAAGCATCTCCAAAGGATAGGGGTAGCCTGTATCGCTCACCCCTAGATCGTTCCTTAGAGACTCATCGGGCTCCAAGTTCCAAACCTTCAACTCTCCGCCCAGACCTGACCTTTCTAAACATGCGTTGTAAGCCAAAACAATATCCACGTTTTTAATTTCGAAATCATCTTTATGAGCGAATTTGAGTTGCGCCTTGTCCTCATGAGGCAGCAGCGCCATGCGGCCGTTATCGAGCCAACGACGCATTGTAGCGAAAGCCGCCCAGGAATTTTTGTATCTTGCAGGCCCAAAGTGCATGCCTTCCTTCAGGAAAAGCTGCTCCAGACTTCTGGTGAGGAAACAGTCTTCGATGACGTCTTCATCAACTAGATCAAACATGTCCAAGGTGATGGTGGATGACTCTAGAATAGAGCGGCTGTATTCCGATCCGCTTTTAGAAAACTGAGTTGCGCCTATCTGATGAGTTTTTACAAACCCATCATTTTCACGTGTACTCCCCCTGATAGCCAGTTGTTGATCGAAGGCGTTGAGAAGCTGAGTATATGAGTCAGCCCTCATAGCGTTACGCACCACATACAACACGCTGCCGTGATGATCACCCTTGACCAACAAATCCTTGACGATCGAAAAGTCTAGACTGCGCGCCTCATGTTCAATGTAACCGAAATCCTGACGCGACTTGCCTGAGACCGCCAACAAAGCTGCAGACTGCATAATGAAACTCCCTGTATTTTGAAGATATCCTAACGATTCAGATATTTACCGCTTTGGTTTTTCTAACGAATGGATTGGCATTTAGCGTACCCATCAGACCTGAAAAGATAATCATCACCCCACCTAGAACCTGCAGGGAGTTGAGTGCCCTGCCGAAATAGAGATAATCAACCGCTACAGCCATAAGCGGATACACGTAACCTAATACCGCAATTTTGCTGGTCGGTAGCTTTTGGTAAGCGGAGTAGATCATGATATACATGATTGCACTGTGCACAACTCCAAGGGTTAGCACTAACGACCACTGCACTGCAGTGCTTGGCAACTTATCAAAGTTAGCCAAGGGCAATAACACCACTACACCAATAGCCATCTGCGACAACGCAACTATGTGAGGAGGAATTTTGTCCATTTTCTTAGTTGCTATTGTCGCTACTGCATAAAAGAAAGCAGCAAACAAAGCGAGCCCACACCCCACGAGGTAATTACTATCTTGGCTTTCACCACCAGGGTTGACAATTAGAAGAACCCCAGCAAAAGCGATGCATACATATACCAATCGATGCTTACTAAGGGATTCCCTCAAAAATAATGCCCCCCCAAAGAAGACTAAGAAAGGCTGAACATGATAGATCGTAGTAGCAAGACCAATAGAGATATGAGTGTATGAATTAAATAATGTCACCCAGTTAATTACAATAGAACAACCTATGACGAGCAAGCAGACGACGTTCTTTTTGCTAAAATAGGAGGCCTTCAACATTTTCTTATAAAATATGTAAGCTAGCAATACCCCGCCGCCTATCAGACAGCGAAAAAAAACCGCGTTAATAGCGCTTTGTCCAGATTCAACTACAAAGAGCCCAATCGTTCCCGATATCAGCATCGCCAACGAGAGCTGTATCACGCCTTGACTTTGATTTTTGTCTTCCACAACTACATCCTCTTAAATGAATAGCGGCGAATAAAGTAGTCCACCGACCGATCTAAGCCTGTTCTCACGCCGAGTCTGGCGTAGAATCGACTTAGATCCCAAATGACGCTCAAAAATCTCCTCATAGTTTCCGACATTCTTCACTACGTCAGCTGTGAAGGACGGCGATATGCCGAGCTTGGAAGAAATACGCGGATCTGGGTGGAGATACTTCCTGATATACCAATTTTCCAACTCATAAAACGCGTTTAGGTTATGAGAGTTAATGCCAATATTTTCGCTTTCAATGATTGACCTTAGCACCCAGGTCACAGCGCTTGTTAGCTGGGTCTTTGATGAAAGCGTTGCGGGAGACATTGCTTCCCTTGAAATCATCTGCTCAAGAATGACGTGATCTCGCGAATCTCTGAGCTTGGTCTGCTCGCCCGAAAGCAGATATCCGTCCAAACAATAGTAGTTGCAGACATCAAGATTATAGGCGTTACGCGCATCATCGAAGGTTTTGTAAAGATGCACGACTCCCTTCAAATTCTGTTCCCTAAAATACCTATTAAGGTTATCCCCGGTTGTAGAGCCCTCTAGAGCTGCCACCCTGATTTCCCCACTCACGATGGGACGGGACATGCCGCCAGCAGACTTAGTCATCAGCATCTCGCCATCGAACAACATCGGGTGGCAGAATTTCACCTCGCTGATTGTTTCTCTTGAGAATGTGATGCTCGAATTGAAGCACCCCAGATCGATGATGTTTTGTTGAAGCGCGTCAAATCTGTCGTTAGAAGCTAGAGGAAAATACTCAATACACTGGTCATCGCCAAAAATCGCGACGGAAACCGCCCTCGCCAGGTCGACATCAAATCCAGACCATTCACCCTCTGAGTTTTTAGATGATAGTCCAATGAGGCCCAAGCTCACACCAACCCGAAGATAACCTCTCTTTTTGATATCAAAAACTGAAGCATCCATAATATTCCCACTCCCTAGTTGACCTTTACTTTTTATAATTTTTTGATAGGATTGAATAGATATTTCCAACGCAAAGGATCTATGCATGGCAAGCACAGCTGACCAATCTGAGATAATCCCTGGCATGCTGGTCTTTCGCCAAGTCGTAGTCTCCGGCAGCTTTTCGGGCGCGGGGCGTACGCTCGGTTTGTCCCCGTCAGCTGTAAGCCGCCAAATAGACCGGCTGGAGCGGATCTTGAACGTCGCCTTGGTGACTCGATCTACTAGAAACCTATTTATCACCGAGTCAGGTCAAGATGTGTTCAACGTCGCATCGGAGATCGCTTCCGCCACCGATAGTCTGATGGGCCGAATTGAGGCGGCCATGGTTGAACCCGAGGGACTGCTTCGCGTTACGGCTCCAGTTACGATCGGTAAGATTTTGCTATCAAGTTCAATTGCTGAATTTCTTAGGGTCTATCCTAAAATAAAGGTGGATCTCAACTTTACTGACAACATCGTCGACATCTACAAAGAAAAGTTTGATCTATCTGTACGCATTACCAGCACTCCACCACACGACATGGTTGCTCGGAAACTGTTTGACGTTGAATATCTGCTGGTTGCAACGACGGGCGAGGTATCCTTTGAAATCCCAAGTCACCCTGAGGACATCTCCAGCACGCCGATGATAACGCCCAGCGACTCATTTTTTGGCGAGGAAATGACGTTCAACCACACTGACTACTCCTACACCGTACGGTCAACACCTAGGTTAATGGCTAACAATAGTGAGACGCTTTTAGGAGCCATATTCAGTGGAACGGGCGTGGGCGTGCTTCCCAATTTTTTGGCCATCCCGCTTATAGAGAGCGGACAATTGAGGAGCATTTTGCCTGAATGGCAGATCAATAATGTAACACCCTCGTCGGTCTTTCTTCTTTCGCACCCTAGTAAAATGATTTCAGCCAAAGCCCGTGCTTATATTGAGTATCTGGAAGGATATGCATCAGGAGCGTGGGGCCTTGACCCCATTGCACTATCGCGCGAATCCGTTGGCGTAAGCGAATCGCATGTAGCGACGCCGGAGTAGCGCAATTTGGATCTACGCCCCCACCTGTCATTGCTGAGACGGTGCCCGTCGGCCCCTATCCAGGCGAAGCGGCCCGTCGTCGGTCAGAACCGTCTTGCTGCTTTTGCCATTGTGCTGATTGGTCGCCCCCTCAGGGCGCTCCGCGCCCTGAGGGTAACCAAGGTGGTGACCCAGCTCGGCGCCTAGCGCACGCTCGATCAGAGCCTTCTTGAACGCCATGGACGCGTCTTGAATGGCTTCGGCGCTCATCGGGCCTTTAACAAACTGCTCGATCAGCTCTTGGGGAATCGAGGGCAACTCCCTCGCTGTTGCATTGGCGGACTTCTTTTTGGTCGGCATACATGCACCTCTAGCTACATGTTATGCCCGAACACAAAATTTCTGACAGTCTCGCTGATATCGCGTTGCGTATGCCCAGCCTTACTGCACCCAGAGGCTGAAGCGCACCCAAACTGATGATAAGGACCTCACGTACTTCATCGGCTAACAGTGCCAGGCCATTGCGCGGGCAACCAAGGAATCACGATACGTCACGAAGCTATCGTGATTCCCATGAACCAACATCCACCTTCCCCACTCCCGCGTCACGCATCACCTGCCCTCTGGCCTCTTGCGCCGAAACCGGCACCACCAGAAACTGCCGATAATCCCTGAAAGCCTCCAGCACAGATGTGTCCTGAGGACGATAATCATCGCCACTCATCTGTTGCTGATTCGCCACACACGCTCTTCCAATAACACTCATACACACATCGTTTGCGCCAGTTGAACCCGGCCCAAACAAAGCAAACGCTGTACCCGGCTGATCCGTATCGTTGAACAGTGGATGGGCTACGTTTTCAAAATCATTCCCTTCCACCAGCAACTGTGAAGATGAAGTCCGCGACATGATTGCGCCTTGGTAAGTCATGCGCTGAAAGACGTTATTGACCAGTTGAGCGCGGACTTGCGCATTATTCATGCCTCCGGAGTGCGGCGCTCTTCCCGAGGCGTCGTGTATGTAGTTTTTTGACAGCGTCAGCGTGTCCTGACTGCCGAGGAACAGCCAGACCCAGTAATGATGGCCATCGCAGGTCGACGAGTAAGGCGTGCGACCATCGAACTCATTGCTGGAAATGGTGACGTGTGAAGCAGTGCCCCAGCCTGTCACGATCATTTGTCTGCCGATACGGGCGAAGGTGTTGTGGTCAATCCACACGCCATCGGCTTTGTTCAGAGTGAGCGCATCTCCGCCCCATACGACACTCGGGTTGATGTCTGAAAGCGTCAGGTTACGGACAATCACGTTATGCGCGCCGTCACCGATGAACAGCCCCGCACCTTGGATACCGGCCTTTTTGCCCACGCCTATCAGGGTCTTGTTCGATCCGACTTTCAGTGGCTTCAGCCCTGCATTGTCGTAGGTCACCATGACCGGTGGCCTGGATTGGCAGAAGTTGTTGGGACCATTGAGAGCAAGCTGCTCGCCGCCATGCGGACACTGCTTGAGCATGCAGCCCGGTTCGGTGGTTTCGGCGCTGCCTTTGGCAACGAGACTCCCACGAAAGTCGAACAGGTGCTCCAGCACAATGACCCGCGGGGTTTCATCGGTACAGGCACCGCGCGAGTCGTAAGACGCGCACAGTGCAGACCGAAGCTGGTCAAGCGTTGAAGGGTGTACTGCCGCGGCGGCTCCGCCACCCGTAACCCCTTTGGCAAAACCTTCCGGCAAGTCCGCTGCCTCCAGGTATTGCGCACCCGACAGCATCAGGAACAAAGCAGAAACGCATTGCAAAAGAACACCCAAAAGCCTCATTTTTTGAACTTCCAGTCCTATTCGCGAAGAGTCGCGAAAACAGTCTGAATGCTAAACGCAGAGCGGCCTCCCTTACTCGTATTCTGTAGACTTGGTCAGGCTCTGTTCAGCCGCGAGCATCCCTCACGAAAACGCCAGCTCCATTCTGATACTGTCGATTCCAGGACCATGCCCGTCCACTTCGACAGAGGTCACGACAAACCCCAGATTCAAGTAGAAGCCCTGAACGTGCTGGCTGGTATCGATGTGGGAACGGGTAACGCCCGGTAATGACCTTACGACATCAAGTCTCGCCTGGGTCAGAAACCTCCCCAGGCCGCTACCGTGTTGCTCACCGTGGACCATGCCCCATGTAAGCTCGGCCACTGACGGGTCTGACAGCACGAGGTATCCCCCGCAAGCCAGAACATCGCCATCACGCTCGACAACGAAGTACTGACCCAACGGTGCCATCAGGAAGCTGGCAAATTGCTTGCGCTCCGCAGGATCAAAGTAACGCGGTACGTTGCTGTCGAAAATATCCAGACAGATATTCCGGGCCGAAAGTGTGTAGGGTAAGAGCGTTGCCATTTTTAGCCTGTCTGTTGCGGTTAATCACATTGCCTGACGAAATATCTCCTGAATCTGCTCAAGATCGGCACGACGCGGATTGGTCAGACCGCACGCATCTTTCAGGGCATTGGTGGCCAGGATCGGGAAATCCTCTTCCTTGACGCCAAGCACCGCCAGCCCCGCCGGGATTTCCACGGCAGCCGACAGTGCGCGAATGGCCTCGATTGCCGCCTGAGCACCTTCTTGCGGAGAAAGACCACGAATATTGCAGCCCATCGCATGCGCAACATCAGTCAGGCGCGCAGCGCTGACGCTGGCGTTGAAACGCTGAACATGAGGCAGCAATACGGCGTTGCACACACCGTGCGGCAAATCATAGAAGCCGCCCAGTTGATGCGCCATGGCGTGTACATAGCCCAATGATGCGTTGTTGAACGCCATGCCGGCCAGAAACTGTGCGTAGGCCATGTTCTCGCGTGCAGTAATGTTCGCTCCATTGGTGAAGGCGTCGCGCAGATTGTTGGCAATCAGTGCCATGGCCTGCAACGCGCAGGCATCCGTGATCGGATTGGCAGCCGTCGAGACATAGGCCTCTATCGCGTGAGTCAAGGCATCCATACCGGTGGCAGCGGTCAGTGACTTGGGCATGGCAATCATCATGTTCGGGTCGTTTACGGATAACAGTGGCGTCACGTTACGGTCAATGATGGCCATTTTTACGTGGCGCGCTTCGTCGGTAATGATGCAGAAGCGGGTCATTTCGCTGGCGGTTCCGGCGGTGGTGTTGATCGCGATCAGCGGCAACTGCGGTTTTGCCGAACGGTCGACGCCTTCATAGTCGCTGATATGCCCACCGTTACTGGCGCACAGGGCAATGCCCTTGGCGCAGTCGTGAGGTGAACCGCCGCCCAGAGAAATCACGAAATCACACTGGCGTTCCCGCAGCAAGGCCAGACCGTTCTCGACGTTGGCGATGGTCGGGTTGGGTTTGGCACCGTCATACACCACCGAGTCGATGCCCTGCTCCACCAACAGCCCCGCGACCTGACTGGCCACACCGGCCTTGGCCAGCCCTGCGTCGGTCACGATCAGCGCCTTGAGAAATCCGTATTTGCGAATGGCGAGCATGGCTTCATCAATGCAGCCAGTGCCGATGATGTTCACTGCGGGGATGAAAAAGGTGCTGATCATGACGGACCCTCGTGGGTAGCTCGGATGCTTGGGTGATAGCCCAAGCATCCGCCGTGTGCGAGGTACAACCATTGACCTGGCGCAATGAAGCAGCCTGATAGCAGACCGTTGGTCGAAGACTCTTCGGTCTACGTGTGCAGGGTGGCTGTTTCAGCCGATGAAGCCGTCCGCCCTCAGCAGCGTTTCAAGGCACTGCTCGCTGATGCCGTAAAACGTCTTCAGCTCCTGGATACGCGCGATCAACAGGTCCGGGTTGACCGGTTCGGCGCGCTTGACCGCCAGGATCATCTTGTTCTTGTTGGTGTGCTCCAGAGAGATGAACTCAAAGACCTTGGTTTCGTAACCGCACGCTTCCAGCAACAAGGCACGCAGGCTGTCCGTGACCATTTCTGCCTGCTGGCCCATATGCAGGCCGTACTGCAACATCGGTTTCAGCAACGCCGGGCTCTGGATCTGCAGGCGAATCTGTTTGTGGCAGCACGGCGAGCACATGATGATCGAGGCGCCGGAGCGAATGCCCATATGAATGGCGTAGTCGGTTGCGATGTCACAGGCATGCAGCGCGATCATCACATCCAGCGCGCTGGGCGCGACAGTACGCACATCGCCGTGCTGGAACGTCAGGCCAGGGTGTTCAAGACCCGCCGCGGCGTTATTGCACAAGGTGACCATGTCCTCACGCAGCTCGACACCGGTCACCTGCCCTTGCGCCTGCAAGGTATTGCACAGGTAGTCATGGATCGCGAAGGTCAGGTAGCCCTTGCCTGAGCCGAAGTCTGCCACCTTGATCGGCTGATCTAGCTTGAGTGGCGATGAACTCAAGGCATGGGAAAACACTTCGATGAACTTGTTGATCTGCTTCCACTTGCGCGACATCGCAGGGATCAGTTCATGCTGCCGATTGGTGACACCCAAGTCGGCCAGGAACGGGCGGCTCAGCTCCAGATAGCGCTTTTTCTCACGATCATGCCCGGCCGAAGGAGCTTCACGCTCCTGCTGAGCCTTGCTTTTGAACAGCGTGCTCTTGCCCTTCTTGCTGAACTCCAGCTGCACCTCGTCGGTCAACGACAGCAGGTGCGCGTTCTTGAACGATTCAGGTATCAGGCTGGCAATAGCGCCCACCGCTTCTGCAAGCGGAAAATTCTTGGTGATATCGCGGGTCTTGTAGCGATACACAAAGGTAAGGCATGGCTGTTCCTTGACGGTCAGCGGTTTAATGATGACCCGCTGTAATTCGGCCTCGCTGCCCACGTATTTGGCCAGCACCAGCTTGATCAGCGAGTTTTGCGACAGGCTGGTGTCCAGCAGGCCGAGAAACTGCGCGCGGTGATCGGTCGCAGTGTTGGATGACGTGGGGGTAATGACTGACATTGAAAATGTGCCTCAAACGTCCCGGCCGGGACTCGAAAAATCAGACCGGCATTTTAGGCGCGTCGACGCGTCAAGGGCACCTCTATTTTTCAAAGACTACACACACTGTTTGCACGAACCTACACACCAAAGCGAAACACACATAACCTGTAAAACAATCACGACGAAATTCACGAGCCATTACTTGTACCGCGCAAAAACACCTTTATAGTCGCCCTCACTGATGACAGACAATCAGATCTCACTCCTGGAGCTTTTTGCTCTAACAGAATAACTTGTACAAGGAACGTGCAGTATGTTGAGTCAAGCAGCACTCTTGGAAAACGAAGATATCGCACGGGTTACTTTAAAACCCGTAGAGTACTTGAGCGTCATACTCGATGATGAAAAAAACGGAGGCCGGAGCGCGGCACTTATTCTGACCAGGGAAGACATCCTCAGTCTTAAGCGTTACGAGCGTCACGCCCTGAACATTCCCACCTCGCTTACTCGTGTCGAACAGCAATTGGGTTTTACAAGAAGTTACATTCCCGGGCTTGAGCCTGAAGATATGCTGGTGACTTACCAGGCCATCAATAATCATGGCAAGAGCTGGCTCAGTATCGAGGATGGCATCAAACGCAGCGGGTTCGCCATTGAATTGTTTGCCACCCAATTCTCGAGACAGGGCGAACAGATCATCAACTACATCGAAAAAATGGATTTTGCCAGACAACTGGACCTGACCGTTGCCGATTTAAACATCGAAGAGGTCCGTAACACTGCGCCGGTACCACTGGGTGAAACCGATCAGAGGGTGTGTATCACGCTGGCAGAGTTTCTGAAGAAAACGGCGTCACAAATAAAAAACCATCAGCACGCTGCGCAAACCCTGGCGGACCACATCGATACGTTCAGCACCGTCCTGAGCGTCCAGCTCATTCCCGGCATCAATGACAAGGTGAAACTGGCAAATTGTTCTGATCTGGACCAGCAGATCCAGGATCTGGAAAAAGATATCGAACAACTGACGACGGAAATCGAGCAGAAAAACAACGAGTATAAAACCGCCCTGTATAATATTGCCTGGGGTCTTTTCGGCGGGCCCATCGGGGTCGCTATCACGGGGGGCATTTTTGGTGCCCAAGCAGAGGAAATCCGAAAAGAAAAAAATCGAATGGTGGCTTCCAAGAACGAGAAAGTTCAAAAACTCGAAGAAAAATCTCCTTTGGCAGCCGCCGTGCGCAGTCTGCAAATACTGTTTGAAGACATGAATATTCGCATGATGGACGCTCACCAGAGCGCCACCCATTTGAAAGACCTCTGGACCATGCTGGCGGCGTATATCGACCGTTCTGCCAGTGAACTTTCAGCGATCACGACTGATCAGGCGCTGATGATTTTCGCTATGCAGTTTCAAGGCGTAGTCACACCTTGGCGGGAAATAAGAGGCATGGCGAATCAGTTACTTAAGATATTTGATAGTGCACTGGATCAGTTTCAACGCGAACAGCAATCCGGCAAGAGAGGACAATGATCATGAGCACTGAAACCCTGAGTGAGCCGTTGGTCCTCACCCCTCCTGACAATGAAGTCATGACAGCCGCCCGCCAGAATATTCTTGCGCAGGTGAGCACTTTGAAGCTGAACTTTCTGTCGGCCATGAAAGAAAAAATGCTGCCGCTTCAAGACGCATTGATTAGCGCAGACAAGGTCTATCGCCAGGAACTGGCCAATATCACCGTGCAGTTGAATACTGTAAACCTGAAACCGATCGATCAGAAACAACAACTGATTGAGGCCGACGCAACGCTCAGCGACAGACAGAAACAACAAGCGATCAACCTGCTGAACGGGCAGCGCATTCGCCAGGTATCGAATATCACAGCAGCGGTACGCCGCAGCGCGGCGGCCATTGCCGAGCACAGCGCAGATAAACCTGACGCTGGAAAGCAATCGTTTGCTGGAAACACTCCAGCAACAGATCGACAGCATCACCCAACGATCAGCCACGTTAGAAAGCGCAATGGCTTTAATCGCTGAAGACCGACGCCTGCTTGACGCAACGATCAGTACGCTTGAAAAGTACAACATTGCCGACCTGTTCAAGGAACTACTGCCTACCCAGGAGGAGCTACAGCTCATCATCACACCATCGCCAGAGCTTGCGCTGGTCTCCGCAGGGATTGCCAGACTCGAAAAACTACTCGACAAGATCAGCAGCGCCCTGACTTACCTTGATCTTACTCGAGAACGCGACAGGCTGAGGTCGCGCTATAACGCCCTGCTCGACGACTCCCGCATGTCTACCCAGGAAACAAAGGTAATCAAGGAAAAACTCGACGAGTTGACAGGGCTCGCTGGCGTCGCTCAGAGCAAAGCACTTTGGGTACAAGAAGCAAAAAAGGTTTATCAATCGCTCTATCATTTTGTGGATCAGATAACATCGCCAGGTGATGCTTCGGCGTTGATCAGCCAGCATGTCGAACAACTGAAGACCTACATAAAATCGTTTTATGAAGTAAAACGTATCGTCTGACCCGGACGATTTTCAAGCAAGGCAGATGTCGATAAAATCAACATCTGCCTTTTGCCGTTACCCCAACACCACCAGCCGATTCGGCAGCTCATTCCTGCCGTGCGTCACTGGAACGTGATCGGCAAGCAACTCGCCACAGGCATGGATACAGCCAAGAAACCCCTGCAAGGTCTGCCCGTCTCTGACCTGCTGGGTAAATACGTCGACCATCGCCTTCCAGGTATCGTCATGCAGACGACTGGCAATGCCATGATCAACCAGAATTTCGACATACCGTTCGGCCTCACTGACAAAAACCAGAATGCCGGTTCCGTCATGGGTCTTGTGCAGGTTTTGTTCAAGAAACTGCCGACGTGCCAGATTTCCGGCTCTCCAGCGCCGAACCGAAAGCGGCACCAGCAAGGCCGACACGTTCGACACGCGGCAGACCAGCGCCACAACAATGAACGTACTCATTTGCGCCAGCATCAGTTCGTCCGCGCTCAACCACTGAACGCAGTAATTGACCGTGCCCGGCAGCAGCAGGCCGATCAACCCGGCCCAGATCAGCGGCATGTACGCGTAGTCGTCGGCACGAGCAGCCAGTACCGTAACCAGTTCGGCATCGGTGCGCTGCTCGACGCGATCAATCGCTTCGGCGACCTGCCGCTGTTCATCTCTGTTCAATAACGCCATGCTTCCCTCATTGACCAATCGATCCGCTACCAGTTGCCCGAAGCCCCGCCACCGCCAAAGCGACCGCCATTGCGGTCAGCGGCCCTTTCACGTGCAGGCCGGGCAGCGGCCCCGCGTTTGATACTGATGATCACGATGCCCAGCACGATGAGGGTCAGAACAATCGCGATCAGCCAGACCTGATCGTCACTGGTCTGCTCTTCATATTCGGACATCTGTCTCGTCGGTTCGGGATAATCCGGTATCTGACCGCCCAAAGCCGCGATAACTGCCCGCGTACCGCGCTCGATGCCGACCGCAAAACGATTGTCGTCAAACTCGGGCGTCATCAACATATCGATGATCAAGGAGGCCTGGGCTTCATTGAAACGATCCTTCAGGGCAGCACCGACTTCCATGAATACTTTGCGCTTGTCACGGTAAACCACCAGCAGAACGCTGTCGTCTTCGCCGTGCGGCCCAAGGCTCCAGGCATCACCGAGTCGGGCTCCGAACTCTTCGATGCTCGTGCCTTGCAGATCGGCCAGGGTCACCACTACAACGCGCTCGCCGGTGGCTTGCTCGTGGGCACGCAGAAGTCTGGCCAGACGAACTGTGGTCTGGCTGTCGAGCATTTGTGCAGCATCGACCACACTGCCGGTCATTGGCGGAAAAACCAGCGCGGTTGGCTCCGCCTCGGCACGCAACCCACCTCCCAATAGCATCACCACGTACAACATCCATTGTGAAACAGACTTCAAAATCAGACCTCCGGTGCTTTTTTGAATCTATTGAAACGACACGCCTTAGCCAAAACACAAGTTCCCCGGCATAATCCATCGCCAACGCCTGATGCGGTCAATAGCTGATCGAACAGGGTTTGTACAAAAGTCAATCAAACCTCCATTTTCGTACACACCTTGGGGGACTTCGTACAGTGAAGCGGATGGCAACTATCCTTGCGCCCTGTACGAACCATAACGCCAAAGGTCCATAACCCAAAAACTGGCTGTCGGATATTAAACGCGAGTTGCTGACAAAAGCCTTGAGAAATCATTCATGAATAAGCTGTGTTTATTAGGTTTGCTGGTCGGGATGGCCAGTCAGTCGGTGATGGCCCAAAGCGCCGCCACGGACAATACAACGCTTCAAGCCAAGAATGCCTTCATCGGCAAACTCATGAAACAAATGACCCTGGACGAAAAGATCGGCCAGTTGCGTTTGATCAGCATCAGCGCCGACATGCCACAGCCGCAAATTCTCAAGGAAATTGCTGCCGGAAGAATCGGCGGCACGTTCAACTCCGTTACCCGTTCGGAAAATCGTCCGCTGCAGGAAGCTGCTGTCGCCAAAAGCCGTCTGAAAATTCCGATGTTTTTTGCCTACGACGTGGTTCACGGTCATCGTACGATTTTCCCGATCAGCCTGGGCATGGCCGCCAGCTGGGACATGGACGCCGTCGCACTGATGGGCCGGGTTTCGGCTAAAGAGGCAAGTGCTGACAGTATCGACATGACATTCGCGCCCATGGTCGATATTTCCCGCGATCCACGCTGGGGCCGCAGCTCCGAAGGCTTTGGCGAGGACACCTACCTGGTGTCACGCATTTCCGATGTGATGGTCCGGTCTTTCCAGGGCAAGAACATCGCAGCCAATGACAGCATCATGGCTGCCGTCAAACACTTCGCTCTGTATGGCGCGGTCGAAGGCGGACGCGACTACAACACCGTGGACATGAGCATGACGCGCATGTATCAGGACTACCTGCCGCCCTACAAGGCTGGCATCGATGCAGGGGCTGGCGGCGTGATGGTTGCGCTCAACTCGATCAATGGTGTCCCGTCGACCGCCAACAAATGGCTGATGCAGGATCTGCTGCGCAAGGACTGGGGCTTCAAGGGCGTGACCATCAGCGACCATGGCGCGATCAAGGAACTGATCGACCACGGCGTGGCCAAGGACTTTCGCGAGGCCGCCAAGCTGGCGATCAAGGCTGGCGTCGATCTGAGCATGAACGACGTGGCCTATGGCGAGCAGTTGCCCGGGCTGGTCAAGGACGGCGAGGTTTCCATGAAGGAAATCGACAGCGCCGTGCGTGAGGTACTTGGGGCAAAATACGACATGGGCCTGTTCGCCGCTCCTTACGGCCGAATCGGCGTCGCTGCCGATGACCCGGCAGACACCTATTCCGACGACCGCCTGCACCGTGCCGAGGCTCGCGATGTTGCGCGCAAGACACTGGTGCTGCTGAAGAACCAGAACGACACGCTGCCGTTGAAGAAACAAGGCACCATCGCGGTAATTGGTGGATTGGCTCAAAGCCACCTCGACATGCTCGGCAGCTGGTCGGCAGCGGGCCGTGCCAATCAGTCGGTCACTGTGTATGAAGGGCTGGCCAACGCGGTCGGCGACAAGGCCAAACTGGTTTACGCCCGTGGTGCCAACGTCAGTGACAACGAGCACATCCTCAACTATCTGAACTTCATCGAGAAGGAAGTCGAGGTCGACCCGCGTCCCGCACAGGAAATGATCGACGAAGCGGTCAAGGTCGCCGAGCAGGCTGATGTGATTGTTGCCGTGGTAGGCGAGTCGCGCGGTATGTCCCATGAGTCGGCCAGCCGCAGCAGCCTGAACATTCCGGGCAAGCAGCGTGACCTGATCAAGGCACTCAAGGCCACGGGTAAACCACTGGTGCTGGTGTTGATGAATGGCCGTCCCCTGGTACTGGTCGACGAGCAGGAACAGGCCGATGCCATGCTCGAAACCTGGTTCCCGGGCACCGAAGGTGGCAACGCGGTGGCGGATGTACTGTTCGGCGACTACAACCCGTCGGGCAAGCTGGCCATGTCGTTCCCGCGCTCGATCGGTCAACTGCCGGTCTACTATGCACACTTGAATACCGGCCGTCCGTATCATGAAGACAAGCCGGGCAACTATACCTCGCACTATTTCGAGGAGCCCAATGGCCCGCTGTTTCCGTTCGGTTACGGTCTGAGCTATACGCAGTTCGACGTCTCGGACATCAAGCTGTCTGACGCCAGCATGACGCGCAAAGGCAAGCTCACTGCCAGCGTAACCGTGAAAAACACCGGCAAGGTTGCAGGCGCGACCGTGGTGCAGTTGTATCTGCATGATGTGGCTGCGTCGATCAGTCGCCCGGTGAAAGAACTGAAGAACTTCGAAAAAGTGATGCTTGAGCCCGGCGAGGAAAAAGTCGTTAACTTCACGCTCAGTGAAAACGACCTCAAGTTCTACAATAGCGAGCTCAAGTACGCTGCGGAACCTGGTGAATTCAAGGTCATGATCGGCCTGGACTCGCAGACCGTGAAAGAAGCGACCTTCAATCTGTTGTAACGCTCGTCCATGGCGCGTTCGCAGGCATTGATCTGCAAACGCGCCAGCGGAGTCCGATCAGGCCGCAACATGACGCTCAAGCATCGTTACTGGCGCATTACCCTAAACATGCTGCTGATTATGGCCGGTGCGGTGCTGTGCGCCGGGCTTGCGATGCATCAGGCCCAGCGTCACGCGCTATCAGAAGATGCGGTGCGTGCCGAAGGGCAATTGGCATTGTATGCCAATACCCTGCATACCCTGATCGAACGTTATCGCGCCCTGCCCTCTGTTCTGGCACTGGACCCGGAGATACGTGCGGCGTTGAGCGGTCCGGTAGCCGCTGACGTGCAGAACGCGCTCAATCTCAAGCTGGAAAAAATCAACAATACGGCGCATTCATCGACGCTTGAATTGCTCGACCTGCACGGTCTGGCAATCAGCGCGAGCAATTGGCGCGCACCCAACAGCTATGTCGGCCACAACTACGGCTTTCGCCCCTACTTTCTGCAAACACGGGCTCAGGGTACCGGGCGCTTTTACGCGGTCGGTGTGACCACCGGAATCCCTGGGTACTTCTTGTCCAGTGCGGTGGTGAACGATACGGGTGCCTTCATCGGTGCGATGGTCGTGAAGCTGGAGGTTCCAGACCTTGAGCAGGAGTGGGGCCAAGGTAACGACCTGCTATTGGTCAGCGACGAAAAAGGCATCGTTTTCATTGCCAATCAATCGGGCTGGCGCTATCGGGAACTGCTGCCTATTTCTGTAGAGGACCGTGCCGACCTGCTGCGCACTCGCCAATACGACAAGAAGGTACTTTCCCCGCTGCGCAGTCGGGTCATGGACAGCTTCGGCGAAAACAGTCATTTGAGCCGTGTAGAAGGCCCGGATGGCACCACGGATTATCTCTGGCAGTCGCTGCCGCTGCCCGATGAAAACTGGACCTTGCACCTGTTGCGCAAGCCACCTACGTCCAGCGAGGACATTCGCAATGCGGGCCTCGCCGCAGCGGGTATCTGGCTGGCACTGGTATTTCTGGCGCTGTTTCTCTATCAGCGCTGGCGACTGGCGCGATTACGGGAGCGCAACCGGGACGAACTGGAGCGTCTGGTGCAAGAGCGCACCCGTGATCTTCAAACCGCGCAGGACGGTCTGGTGCAGTCGGCCAAACTGGCGGCGCTGGGGCAGATGTCGGCAGCGCTGGCCCACGAAATCAACCAGCCGCTGACTGCCCAGCGCATGCAACTGGCGACCGTGCGACTGCTGCTGGATCAGGGCCGAATCGATGAAGCCTGCAAAGCGCTGGTTCCAGTCGATCAACAACTGACACGTATGGCCGCCTTGACCAGCCACCTGAAGACCTTTGCCCGCAAGAGCCCCAGCGGTTTGCGCGAAAGACTGGACCTGGCCACGGTGGTCGATCAGGCCTTGCTGTTGCTCGACCCGCGCCTGCGCGAGGAGCACATCGACTGCGTGCTGCATCTTTCACGTCCCGCCTGGGTGCGTGGCGATGCCATACGTCTGGAGCAGGTGCTGATAAATCTGCTGCGCAATGCGCTCGATGCCATGCGCGAGTGCCCGTCCAGACGCCTTGAAGTGCGTATCGACGCCATCGACAAACAATGGCGGCTCAGCGTCAAAGACAACGGAACGGGGATCGCCGAAGAAAACCTGGCCAGTATTTTCGATCCGTTTTTCACCACCAAACCTGTGGGCGATGGTCTGGGCCTTGGTCTGGCCGTGTCCTACGCCATCATTCACGAACTGGGCGGGCAACTGACGGCGCAAAATCATGCCGAAGGTGCTGTGTTCTGGTTCAGCCTGCCCAATGACTTTCTGGAAACCTGACCCGACATGTTGAACGCGGTCATCGTGGTAGACGACGAGGCTCCCATTCGGCAAGCCGTCGAGCAATGGCTGACGCTGTCGGGGTTTGAGGTGCAAGTCTTCGCCCGTGCCGAGGAATGCCTGGCACAACTGCCGGAACATTTCCCCGGTGTGGTGCTGACCGACGTCCGCATGCCGGGCATGAGTGGTCTGGAACTGCTAAGCCGCCTGCAAGGCATGGACCCGGACCTGCCGGTCATCCTGCTGACCGGCCATGGTGATGTGCCAATGGCTGTAGAGGCGATGCGCGAAGGTGCCTATGATTTTCTGGAAAAGCCCTTCAGCCCGGAAACGCTGATCAGCAACCTGCGGCGCGCGCTGGAGAAACGCCAACTGGTGCTGGAAAACCGCCGTCTGCATGAACAGGCCGATGCCAGAACCCGACTGGACGCTACGCTGCTCGGCGAGTCGCCCAGCCTGCAGACCTTACGCCGTCAGGTGCTTGAGCTCGCGCAACTGCCGGTCAATGTAATCATTCGGGGGGAAACCGGCAGCGGTAAGGAACTGGTCGCTCGCTGCCTGCACGACTTCGGGCCGCGCGCCGGCAAACCTTTTGTCGCGCTTAATTGCGCGGCCATCCCGGAACATCTTTTCGAAGCCGAGTTGTTCGGGCACGAAAGCGGCGCGTTTACCGGTGCACAGGGCAAACGTATCGGCAAACTGGAGTATGCCGACGGCGGCACCGTGTTTCTTGACGAAATAGAGAGCATGCCAATGGCGCAACAGGTCAAGCTGCTACGCGTTCTGCAAGACAAGCGCCTTGAACGGTTGGGCTCGAATCAGAGTATCGATGTCAACTTGCGGATCATTGCTGCGACCAAACCGGACCTGCTTGAAGAGGCCCGCGCCGGGCGCTTCCGTGAAGATCTGGCCTATCGCCTGAACGTTGCCGAGCTGCGCCTGCCGCCGTTGCGCGAACGCCTTGAAGACATCGCGCAACTGTTCAGCCACTTCGCCCGAGCCGCCGCCGAGCGTATGGGCCGCGAATCGCCCGCCCTGAGCGCCGCACGCCTGAGTCAGTTGCTCAGCCATGACTGGCCTGGCAACGTACGCGAGCTGGCCAATGCGTCTGAGCGGCAGGCGCTGGGCCTGGAACTCACCTCGCCGCAGCCCGATACTCAATTGCAGGGACACTCTCTGGCAGCACGCCAGGAAGCCTTCGAAGCACAATGCCTGCGCGCTTCGCTGGCCCGTCACAAAGGTGATATCAAGGCTGTGCTCAACGAGCTGCAACTGCCGCGACGGACGCTGAACGAGAAAATGCAGCGCCATGCTCTGGTACGGGAAATGTTCCTGAGCTAGTGGCTACGGACATCCGGTATGGCTTCTTCTGGCGATAACCGAACATTTCCCACGCTGCCGGGTCTGCATACTGTCCCGGCTATGTAAGGCCGTGATGGCTGGATAGTTTTAAGGCATAATGACATCATTCCCGCCTGGCTATTCAAGCTCACATTGGCAGTCCGAAAGTTGGGGCATTTTCTACCGTGAATACTCCCCTCGACCTCCCACTGGGAGGCGGCGATATGGGCCGGCTTATCCGAGAGACAGACTGGTCGACGTCTGCACTGGGACCAAAGCAAGCATGGCCTGCAGCGTTACTGTCATCAATGAACCTGATGCTCAGTTGCCCTGACAGCATGTACCTGCTTTGGGGGACGGACTTTGTCCTGTTCTTCAATGACGCCTATTCCCAGGTTTTGCCCGTTGCAGCAGAGCAGGCGCAAGGACAACCCATTGCCTCGGTGTGGGGTGATGCCTGGGAGGCCGTGCGCCCGCTGGCTGAGCAGGCGCTTGGTGGACACAGCCGCCGGTCTGACGATATTCAGCGCACCATTGTGCGCAACGGCAGGCCCGAGCAAACCTGGTGGTCGCTTTCCTATTCGCCGCTGTACGGCGATAGCGGCCTGATCGAGGGCGTGTTCTGCCGGGTCAATGAAACCACCTCCCAAGTCATTGCCCAGGTCCGGCAAAATGAAAACGAAGCGTTTACCGACCGTGTTCTGTCGAGCATCAATGATTGCATCAAGGTGCTGGACCTCGATTCGCGCCTGACCTTCATGAGCGAAGGCGGCCAGCAGATCATGGAAGTCAGCGATTTCAATGCGATTCGGGGCTGCCCCTGGCCCGATTTCTGGCAGGACCAAGGCAATCTGGACGCCATCGCGGCTGTCGAAGCGGCACGCGCGGGTCAGAACGCCAGTTTCATGGGATCGGCGAAAACTCTGACGGGCACAGTCAAGTGGTGGCATGTGCAAGTCAGCCCGATTTTCGGCAAGGACGGCAAGCCGGAGAAAATCCTGTGTGTGTCCCGTGACATGACACAGCTCCGAGACGCTGAACAAGCGCTGATGTCTCTCAACGAAACGCTCGAGCAGCGCGTGATTGAGCGCACCCGTGACCGTGATCGCATCTGGCGCCTGTCGACTGACCTGATGCTGGTGGCGCAGTTCGACGGCATTATCTCGGCAGTCAATCCGGCCTGGACTCAAGCTCTCGGCTGGTCGGCAGAACAACTGCTCGACAGCCAGTTTCTGGGGCTGGTGCACCCCGAAGACGTGGACAGTACGCTGGCCGCCATGAGCGGACTGGAAAATGGCCAGACCATTCCTCACTTCAAGAATCGCTATCGCCATCTGGATGGTTCGTACCGGACCATCTCGTGGACTGCCGTACCGGACAAACAATTCATCCATGCCGTCGGTCGTGACATTCAGGCCGAAGAAGAAGCCAATGAAGCGTTGCGGCTGTCCCAGGACGCCTTGCATCAAGCGCAGAAACTGGAGGCTATCGGCCAACTCACTGGCGGTGTGGCGCACGACTTCAATAACCTGTTGACGGTGATCCGCTCCTGCAGCGACCTGTTAAAGGCACCTAACCTTGAAGAGCATCGCCGTGTGAAGTACGTCGAGGCGATTTCCAGTACGGTAGACCGGGCGGCTCGCTTGACCGGTCAGTTGCTGGCCTTTGCTCGCCGTCAGGCCTTGCAGCCGGAAGTGTTCGATGTCTGCAAGAGCGTAGCGCGTATTGGCGAAATGATGGATACGCTCACCGGCGCACGCATTCAGGTGAACATCGACCTGCCTGCCGAGCCGTGCTTTATCTTCGCCGATGGTAGCCAGTTCGACACTGCGCTGGTCAACATGGTGGTTAACGCCCGCGATGCAATGTCGGGCGCAGGCCGACTCAGCATAAAAGTTGAATGCGCTGCCTGCCCCACTGCCGATCACCCCGCCTCACTCAGCGATGGCGATTATGTGACGGTGTCGCTGACTGATACCGGCGCGGGTATCGCCAAAGAAAAACTGGGCCTGATCTTTGAACCGTTCTACACCACCAAAAGCGTGGGACAGGGTACAGGGCTGGGGTTGTCGCAGGTATTCGGCTTCGCCAAACAATCGGGCGGCGAAGTGCTGGTTGAAAGCGAACTGGGCAGAGGCAGCTGCTTCACGCTGTGCCTGCCGAGTGCAAAAAATCACGAAGTCGTCGCGCAAGACAAGCATTGCGCGCCCATCGCGTTGCCCGGTCTGTGCGTTTTGATGGTCGAGGACAATCAGGACATCGGCACTTTTACCCGACCGATGCTTGAGCAGCTTGGCTTTCAGGTGCTATGGGTCAAAAGTGCCGCCGAGGCGCTGCATGAATTGTCCGGTAACCCGGAAAACTTTCATGTGGTGTTCTCGGATATCGCGATGCCCGGCATGAGCGGGCTGGAACTGTATGCCGAAATCGAGGCGCGTTACCCCTGGATGCCGGTCGTCCTCACCACCGGTTACAGCACTGAATTTGCGACGATCGCCAAGGACGAGGCACACCGCTTCGACCTGTTGCAAAAACCCTATTCCAGAGAAGATCTGGCGGCGATCCTGCAAAGGGCGGTGAGCCGCACCGGGGAACAATAATCCCGCAAAGGCATCCTGAGGCAGGACGCAACCTGGTATTCCCGGCGCATAAAACGAAGACAACACCGGTTGCCTTGATTCAGAATCACGCAAAACATTGCAACAATCCTTGAGCAGGGAGCATTTTTGAGATGATCGTCGGTATTGATCTGGGCACCACCAACAGCCTGGTGGCTGTCTGGCGCGACGGCAGCAGCGAGCTGGTTACCAATGCGTTGGGAGAGACGCTGACTCCAAGCGTTGTCGGACTGGACGACGAAGGGCAGATTCTGGTCGGCAAGGCGGCGCGCGAACGTCTGCAAACTCACCCGGAAAAAACCACGGCGCTGTTCAAACGCTATATGGGCAGCGCTCAGGAGATTCGCCTGGGATCTGCCACCTATCGTCCAGAAGAGTTGTCCTCGCTGGTACTCAAGAGTCTTAAAGCAGACGTCGAGCGCGCGTTTGGCGAGCCTGTCACCGAGGCGGTGATCAGCGTTCCAGCGTACTTCAGTGACGCTCAGCGTAAAGCGACGCGCATTGCCGGTGAGCTGGCCGGCCTCAAGGTCGAGAAGCTCATCAACGAGCCGACAGCAGCAGCCCTGGCCTATGGACTTCATCAGAAGGAAGGCGAAACCTCGTTTCTGGTCTTCGACCTGGGCGGCGGCACGTTCGACATCTCGATCCTCGAACTCTTCGACGGCGTGATGGAAGTGCGTGCCAGCGCGGGCGACAACTTTCTGGGGGGTGAAGATTTTGACCGCCTGCTGGTCGAGCACTTTCTGACCCTGCACCGAGATGAGCAGGACTTCCCCGGCAAGGAACTGGTAACGCCTTCGCTACGACGTGAAGCCGAGCGCGTGCGCAAGGCGCTGGGCCAGGAAAACAGTGTCGATCTCGTGCTGCGCCATGCCGACCGCGAATGGCGCAAGACAATCACGCAAGAGCAGATGAATGATCTGTTTGCGCCTCTGCTGGCCCGCCTGCGCGCGCCTATCGAGCGAGCCTTGCGCGATGCGAAAATTCGCGTCGCAGATCTGGACGAAATCCTGCTGGTGGGCGGCACTACACGTATGCCGCTGATCCGCAAACTGGCCGCGGGGATGTTCGGCCGTTTTCCGGCCATCACACTCAACCCGGATGAGGTTGTCGCGCAGGGTGCTGCAATTCAGGCAGCACTCAAGCAGCGCGATGCGGCGCTGGAAGAAGTCGTTTTGACCGACGTGTGCCCCTACACCCTGGGTATCGAAACCACACAATACGTGTTCAACGGCTATCAGTCCGGGCATTACCTTCCGATCATCGAGCGCAACAGCGTGGTACCGGTCAGCCGGGTGCGTACCGTAAACACGGTTGCCGATAATCAGGAGCACGTTCTGCTGCGGATTTTTCAAGGTGAAAGCCGCCTGGTCAAAGACAACATCGCGCTGGGCGAGCTGAATATTCCCGTGCCGAAAGCCAAGGCTGGCGAGGTCGAACTGGACGTGCGTTTCACATACGACAACAACGGCCTGCTGGAGGCCGACGTGCGGATCCAGATGACCGGCGAAAATCACAAGCTGGTTATCGAGAACAACCCCGGAGTCATGACACCCGCCGAAATCCGTGAACGACTCAAGGTGCTGGAAGCACTCAAGGTTCATCCTCGCGAACAACAGGTCAACACTCACCTGACAGCACGTCTGGAACGGCTCTATCAGGAGTATCTGGGCGAGGCACGTGAAACCATCGGAGTCTGGGCTGCACAATTCCAGCGCGTGCTGGAAACCCAGGATGACCGGCAGATCAATGAACTGCGCAAACAGCTTGAACAGGAAGCAGACCGTTTCGAACGAGGTGAATGGTGACGGCAATGGATTGCTGGAGCGTACTGGATCTGGGCCATGATGCCGACGAGCGCAGCATCAAGCGCCAATACGCCAGGCTGTTGAAAACCACGCGTCCCGACGACGACCCGGCTGCCTTTCAGGCGCTGCGCGATGCTTACGAGCAGGCGCTGGACTGGGCAAGAAATCGTGCCGAAGACGACGATGAGGGCAGTGAAGTCTGGTCAACTGCTGGCCAGCCCCTCGAATCGCTGCCCCTTGATGAGCCTGTGCTGGTAGTCCGACCGGACCATCGACAGGTACACCCGGCATTCGACATGGCCGAGCCTCCTGCACGCCCGGCAGTAGAGTTGAGCTGGTATGAGCAAGCCAGTCAGACCACACCGGAAAACCTGCATTCACAACGTCAGATAGCCCAGGATCAAGGCTGCGATGAGCTCTTCCAGCAACATCTGGCCCGGCGTTGCCTGCTGGACCCGGAGGACAATCAGGCGCTGATCAAGGCCGCCGTCGAACAACTGCATTGGCTGACACCCTGGCAAAAAGTACAGCTCAGGACTCATCAGGCGCATCGGCTGACTCAGGCACTGCTGGACAGCTCGCTTGAGTCATTTCATGCCATGCTTGAAAACAACGAGGAACGTGCCTTTCTCGATGCGCTCAAGGCACTCCGGCAGCAGCCATGGCTGACATCATTTGATCGCCAGGAGCAACTTGAACAGTGGACCATGACACTGCTGCTCAACAACCATGACTGGTCCCCTGCCCTGTTCGAACGCGTGAGCAGCCTTTTTGCCTGGGATCAGAAACATGACGTGTATGCAGGGCCGCTTTCCCTGTGGATGAATCTGGTCCAGCGTTGTGAAAAGAAGGCATTCGTCGCACGTCAGCAGAAACTGCTCGAAGCCTCACAAGACAGTCCCGAGGCCATGGCTGCGCGTCTTCTTCTGCAACCACCACCCCAGGATGAAAGGCTGCGACTGGCAAGGCACGGTAATCAAGAGCTGTGGCAAGCCTGCGAAAAACTGGCGTCCGACCTCACTCACCGATTCCCGGATGCCATACAAGAATTCCCGGACGCCGACGTACAATCCTGGCGTAAATTGCCTGAGCAGGTGTCATCCAATTTCAATCTCAGGGCCTATTTTTTCGGCGTATTGACGATCTTCACGACGGCATCACTGGACCCTTCCGGCAGCAACGCCACCTGGTACGAAATAGCTGGCCTTGCGCTTACCGCGCCGATTTTCCTCTTGCTTGTCATCCATATATTCATGTCGTTCTGGCGCCCTTTCGCTGAGCGTATCAAGCCGGTGGATACGCGCTGGAGTGCGCGCTTGCTGCCCGATTACCTGAGCTGGCCCGGTTATCAGGCGCTGGCGCTGCGTCACGGTATTCCGATCGTCACGCTAGGCTATATCTGTGTACAGAAAGGGCCCGTACTGGCAGCGCTGTATGGCGCTGTCCTGCTGCTATGGATCGTGCTGTCGCCCTACCGGATTTCAGGTTTTCAGAACGCCATTTCCGTCAGGACCGGAGGCTGGGATAGCGTAAAAGCCTTCTGCGTCAGAAATACCTTCAAGGCAATCATGATCGTTCTGGGTCTGATGCTCGCGTTCGTCGTGGGCGTGATTGTGTTCGGGCCGGCACGCGGTCACTAACCTCGCTTGAGCACCCATCGGCAAGAATCCGCTTATCTATTTTGTACAGATAAGCGGATTCCTGCTCATCAAAATCTCGCAACCGCTCTGGAACAGGCTCTCATGGTGTGGCACAGCTCCTGCTATGTCACAGGCAGGGCAGCCAATGCCTCCTTCTAAAAATAATGAAAAACAAGGAACACCATGGAAACTTCCAATCCCGCCTCCCGTGGGTCGGCTGCTACTGCTGCCGGCCAAAAAACCACTTCCAGCCGTTTAAAATCCATTTTCAGCGGCTCGGTCGGCAACATGGTCGAGTGGTACGACTGGTACGTCTACGCCGCTTTCTCGCTGTACTTCGCCAAAGCGTTCTTCCCCAAGGGCGACACCACCGCACAGTTGCTCAACACGGCCGCGATTTTTGCCGTCGGCTTTCTGATGCGGCCTATCGGTGGCTGGCTGATGGGGCTTTACGCTGACTACAAGGGGCGCAAGGCTGCGCTGATGGCATCGGTGCTGCTGATGTGTTTCGGCTCGCTGATCATTGCCCTGACCCCGGGCTATGAGAGCATCGGCGTCGGTGCCCCGATCCTGCTGGTGTTCGCCCGACTACTGCAGGGCCTGTCTGTGGGGGGGTGAATACGGCACCTCGGCCACCTATCTCAGCGAAATGGCCACCAAGGAACGTCGCGGCTTCTTTTCCAGCTTCCAGTACGTCACGCTGATTTCCGGCCAACTCATCGCGCTGGGGGTGTTGATCGTGCTGCAGCAGACGCTGACCACCGAGCAACTGTATGCCTGGGGCTGGCGCATCCCGTTTGTCATCGGTGCCCTGTGTGCAGTCGTCGCGCTGTTTCTGCGTCGTGGCATGGAGGAAACCGAGTCGTTCACCCGCAAGAAAAAGGAAAAGGCCAAGGAAAGCCTGATGCGCACATTGATGCGTCATCCCAAGGAACTGATGACCGTAGTCGGCCTGACGATGGGTGGGACCCTGGCTTTCTATACCTACACCACGTACATGCAGAAGTATCTGGTCAACACCGTCGGCATGAGCATCACCGACTCGACCTCGATATCAGCCGCGACGCTGTTTCTGTTCATGCTGTTGCAGCCGGTGATTGGCGCCCTGTCCGACAAGGTCGGGCGGCGTCCGATCCTGATTGCGTTTGGCGTACTGGGAACGCTGTGTACCGTACCGATCCTGACCACGCTGCATACCATTCAAACCTGGTGGGGCGCTTTCTTCCTGATCATGGCGGCGCTGATCATCGTCAGCGGTTACACCTCGATCAACGCAGTGGTCAAGGCCGAGCTGTTTCCGACCGAGATCCGTGCGCTGGGTGTCGGCCTGCCATACGCACTGACGGTGTCGATTTTCGGTGGTACTGCGGAATACATCGCACTGTGGTTCAAGAGCATCGGCATGGAAACCGGCTACTACTGGTACGTAACCGCTTGCATCGCCTGTTCGCTGCTGGTGTATGTCTTCATGAAAGACACGCGCAAACATTCGCGGATCGAGACAGATTGATCACCCTTCATTAACCCGCTTGAATGGCATGCCAACGCCTGAGTTGGCGTGCCGTTTCCACACCCGTGTGAGGAACATCAATATCGGTTACATCGATACAACCGCCATCAATGCCCCCTGGAGCGACATGAGCACTTGCTACAAAGTGTTTCAATACAGTGCACACTTTCGAGGCCAACCAGCGATAAGACATTGAAAAATTATACTTCCAGATTGTCAAGAGGCTTTATTACAAGATTTTTCAAAATATGCACTTCAATAATGCAATATCGCCCACAAGGCCCGAAATCAGAGCATCACAGCCAACTATCATTTTCAGCGATGGTCGCTAGCAATCCGATTAACTTCTTAATAATCCGCTGGCGCGTAGCATTGCCTCCATACCGGGATGACAACTCACCCGACACTCATTGGAGACATCATCATGAAAACCACTAAATTGATCTTCGGCCTGGCTTTCTCTGTTCTGGCTTCAAGCGCCTTTGCACTTCCAGTCACAACTGTTCAAAGCGATATGTCCCGCTCGACCATCGTTGCTGAAGGCGGCACCAAACACACTAACGTCGGTTCAATTCGCGTGGCTGCTGATGGCGCAGACCGTGTCGGTGCGAATCGTCAGGCTGCCGATGGTGCAGACCACGTCGGTGCCAACCGCCTGGCCGCTGATGGCGCGGACCGTGTCGGTGCCAACCGTCAGGCTGCCGATGGTGCAGACCACGTCGGTGCCAACCGTCTGGCCGCTGATGGCGCAGACCGCGTAGGTGCCAATCGTCTGGGTTGATAGCCCACGCAATGCCCCAAGCCCGGCCGATGTCGGGCTTCTTCATGTCTGGCCCAAGCTGAAATACACGCTGCTCTGGCATCCTCTGCAAATGCGCAGCACTATGTCCGCATCCTACAGAACCCATCAGGAATCGAGCATGTCAGACGCTATTCACTCCTACGAGCCGTCCAAGGGTCACGGCCTGCCGCATGACCCGTTCAACGCGATTGTAGGCCCACGCCCGATCGGCTGGATTTCATCGCAGGATGCCAACGGCAAATTGAATCTCGCACCCTACAGTTTCTTCAATGCCTTCAACTACGTGCCCCCCATCATTGGGTTCTGCAGCGTTGGTCGCAAGGACAGTCTCAATAACATCGAGCAGACCGGTGAGTTTGTCTGGAATCTTGCGACCCGCTCGCTGGCTGAAGCCATGAACCAGAGCTGTGCCCCGGTAGCGCCGGATGTCAGCGAGTTCGAGCTGGCCAACCTCACGCCACTGGCCTCCCATATCGTCTCGGTCCCACGTGTGCTGGAGACGCCGGTGTCGTTCGAATGCAAAGTCACCCAGATCATTCAATTGCAACGCGCCGACAAGGAGCTGGTGCCCAGTTGGCTGATTCTGGGCGAAGTGGTGGCCGTACACATCGAGAAATCCCTGCTCAAGGACGGTGTTTATGACACCGCGGCCGCTGAGCCGATCCTGCGCGGCGGCGGTCCTGCAGATTACTTCCAGCTTGGGCCTGAAGCGCTGTTCAAAATGTTCCGCCCAGGCGCCTGATCAGGAATCGCCCCATACCGGCTCGCCCTCGGCATCAATGTCGATCAGCCGCTGCAGTTCCTGTGCAGCAGCCAGGTCGGCATCATCGGCGGTCTTGAATTTCTGGTCCGGCAGCAGCGCATGAAAGCGCGGCGCTCCGCCGGCACCCAGCGCCTTGATGGCAATTGCCGCGTTGTACCCCTGCTCGGCAGGCATGACTGCCGACACCACTTCAAACCCGTTGTATTCCTTGCGTGCCATGCGTATGGACCCTGCTCATAAATCAAAGCGCGAATTCTAACGCGTCTTCCAGGGCATTCGTCACGCAGCAACCGCAGATGATGACTACCGACGCAAACTCCAACCTTGTCCTACACTTTAATCAGTTCTTTCAAACTGCTCTGTAGCCGAGGTAAGGAGTGCGTCATGAAAGTCAGAACAAGAAAATGCATGGTTGTCGTCGGTGCTCTAGCGGTCCTGGCGGTATACACCGCAGGGGCCTATCGTAACGAGCTGGCTCGTCAGGCCCCACAGGTCGCCAGTTGCACGTTTGGCCATTGCGTGCCGACCGACGCAACCTTCAGCGCCTTGCGATGACGCTTGTGTAGCGTGAATTGCGTCATCGTTCAGCAAAGGCAGCTATCGATTAGCAAGCTATCGGATTAGACTGGTCAGACTCTCCCGCCTCACTTGCGGCGGGTCAACACTGCCATCAGGTTTTGCCTTGACCAGTCTTACTCAAACGCCTCCGGCCATTCGCAGCATTCTGTTCGCGTTGATGATGGCGGTATTGCTCAGCGCTCTGGATCAGACCATCGTTGCTGTTTCGATGCCTGCCATTTCCGCCCAGTTCAGTGACATCGATCTGCTGGCGTGGGTCATTTCCGCGTATATGGTTTCACTGACCGTTGCAGTGCCGATCTACGGCAAGCTGGGCGATCTTTACGGACGGCGTAAACTGATGCTGTTCGGCTTGGGGCTTTTCACCCTCGCCTCGCTGTTCTGTGGCATGGCGCAGAGCATGGAACAACTGGTGCTGGCGCGCGTCCTTCAAGGCATCGGTGCAGGCGGTATGGTTTCGGTAAGCCAGGCAATCATCGCCGACATTGTTCCGCCTCGTGAGCGGGGCCGCTACCAAGGCTACTTCAGCAGCATGTACGCCCTGGCCAGCGTCGCGGGCCCGGTCTTGGGCGGCTTGATGACCGAATACCTGTCCTGGCGCTGGGTGTTCCTGATTAATCTGCCCTTGGGGGCAGCCGCGCTGATCGTCGCATATCGAACCCTGGTCGGCCTGCCAGTGCCGCAGCGCAAACCGATTATCGACTACCTGGGTACGGTGCTGATGATCATCGGCCTGACCGCGCTGCTGCTGGGAATTACCGAAATTGGTCAGGGCCATGGTCTGGGCGATTTCGAGGTTCAGTTGTTACTGGGCACCGCCCTGCTGACGCTGGGCATTTTCGTCTGGTACGAACGCCGCACCGCCGAACCCCTGCTGCCCATGCACCTGTTCACCAATAAAAGTGCCGTGCTTTGCTGGTGCACGGTGTTCTTTACCAGTTTTCAGGCTATTTCCCTGATTGTCCTGATGCCGTTGCGTTACCAGACCGTCACCGGTGGCGGTGCAGACAGTGCCGCCCTGCACCTGCTTCCGCTAGCGATCGGCATGCCGATGGGTGCCTATTTCGCCGGGCGACGCACCGCGCAAACCGGGCGCTACAAACCGCTTATTCTCACCGGGGCGTTGCTGATGCCCATCGCGATTCTGGGCATGGCCTTTACGCCTCCCCAATCGCTGATAGCGATGAGCCTGTTCATGGTCCTTACCGGCATGCAGTTCCCCACCTCATTGGTCGGCACCCAAAACTCGGTTCAGCCAAGGGATATGGGCGTGGCCACCAGCACAACCAATCTGTTCCGCTCGCTGGGGGGTGCAGTAGGCGTGGCATTGATGTCGGCGCTGCTACTGGCTATGTTGCAGCATACCGGTGTCGGCCTGCTCGGCTCGGGAGCACTGGGTGGCGAAGGCAGCTCCGGTAATGTCCTGCTCGACAGCCTTAATGCAGCAACCGGACCGGCACTGGAAACACTGCGAGCCGAACTGGCGCTGACCTTCAGAAACCTGCTGATCACCAGTGCGGCCATTTCGCTGCTCGGCCTTGCCGCAGCCGTAGCAATGCCCAATACGCTATTGCGAGGCCGGGATTAGCTCGACGCGCTGAATCAGGAAGGCATGCCGGCCCAAAACCACTGGGTTTTCTTGCTTTTTATATGGTTGAACGCCGGCATGAGTTCACCTTCGTCGAAATGTCGACGAGAGCCAAACTGTGCGCTGCTGAACCAGCAGCCTGATCGAGGGCATGCCTGCCCCGCATCAACTGGCGGCAGCGGTTTTTCATCAAATCGCGCATACCATTGCGCAGTGGTTTCCTCGGTAAAGCCAATCCCGGGAGCAAGGTAGGGATGAAGGTTGCCGGTGTCCTGCAGGCGAACCGGTTTGATCATCCGGTTGACCGTCACATAGGGTTGCGGCGGTGGCAGGCCTCGACCACCCAATTCAGGCACCGCACCCGCCCGAATGATCAACCCGTTGCGATAGCTATGAAACACGATGTCGCTGTGCGCGCTCATCTCGCCCCGCAATCTGTCGCTCCCTCCCAGCTGCCTGACAAACCCTTCGCCCAGCACCGTGTACCAACTGACGCCCTTTATACGGTCCAGCAAACGCAGGCTTTCAATGTGCGGACCGGGATCGACCATCAACCCTATGTAGTCCTGAGCCAGTCGATACTCCCAGGGTAAATACTGATGACCATCGCAAGGCAGTACACAGGCGAGCCCGCCAAAGCCATGCTCGGCCTGCACTTCGCTGCTTAGATAGCGGATCCAGGCCTCGTAGTTCTTCAAACCGTCGGGCTCGGTCAGGCAGGACCAGGGCAATACCATTTTCAGACAAGAGCGATCGTTATCGGCCTGCCCCTGCGGGGTGTTCATGACAAACAGGCTGTACATGGCGACCTCGGCCTGGGTCGCACTGGCGATAGACCAGATGAACTGCTCGTCCGGGAGGCTTTCGACAACCTGACGCCGGGTCGATGCAAAACCCGATGCGCTCAAGCGACGCATACGCTTGAACAGCTGCCATTTGAGTTTCGGCTTGAACGCGTCATAGAAGCGCGAAAAGCAGGCTTCGACCCGACGCTTCATCTCCAGCGTGTGGCCATTGCGGAAATACAGCGTGGTGATCAACCCAAGTCGAATGACGGGCGTCCCCAATTCAGAATCCATGGCGACCCGTTCGGATTGCTGCGCGACTCCGGCCAGTAGCCTCACAGCATCAGTTGTAGTGTCCGACATGCTCCGCCCTCCCTTTGATCGAGAGACGCGGATTTACGCTAACGCCTGCATGCCCTTTGCATGTTTCGATCACGCCCGACACAGACCTGCGCTCATGCAAGCCACGGCCCTGTCCACGCTCGTACACTTCAGCGGATCTGGCGATGACTTCAAGGCACATAGGCGCAAGATTCGGCAAAAACATGCAACCTTCCTCTCTTCTGATCTTTCCGGAAGCGAAGAGTGAAGGGAGTTTTCCCGCGGGGCAATACTCGGAAATTACTTTGGGAAATCAGCTACATGTATCAGGAAATGTCCTACCTGCCTCCTACAATATTTTGTCGGATCAAGGTCTGATCGGCGGCAACTGGCGGGGGCAATCGATGAGGACGGGTAAACAGTCAGTAAACACACTGTATGAAAAGCACGAATTGGAGTTAGGCTTTGTGGGAAAGACAACGGCCCGACCGAACCGGCAGGCGCTACGACCTGTCATCTCCGTCAGGAAGCCTTGCTGATTCTTAGCGTAGGGCTGAAACGCAGCATGTCCAGACACACATCAACCAGTTGCTCGGCCTCTGCCGGCAATGAAAAGCTGTCTGGAACCAGCAGCCATTGATAAATGATGCCGTTTACGCAAGAAAACAGGGCGACTGCGGCCCGGGCCGTATCGAGATCTTTTGGAAGTTGCCCCTGACGTACGGCATTGTTCAGCCCCAGGGTGATCCGGTCGTGGCACTGTATGGCGTTGTCCTGGCGCTGACGACGAAAATCACACATCTCGTCAGTAAACTCGCATTTGTGAAACAGGATTTCATTGATGCGACGGGTTTTCGGGTCCAGTGCGAGCTCATGAAACAAATGAATCAAAAGATTTCTCATACAGCCCAGTGGGTCTTCTTCCTCTTCGCTCTGACTGGCCTGCGCCATTTCATCGAGTGGTTCCTGAAGACTGTCGAGCATTGCCTGAACCAGATCGGCCTTATTGTTGAAGTGCCAGTAAATGGCTCCTCGCGTCACACCAGCAAGGGTTGCGATGTCAGCCAGCGTGGTGCGGGCGACGCCTCGCTCATAAAAAGCCTGCTCGGCAGCCTCCAGAATCTGGCTGCGAGTGATCTGAGCTTCCTCTTTGGTGCGACGAACCATGGCAATAAAACCTCAAAAAATTTACCTCAGGCATGCGTCTGGCGGCAGACCTGGAGATATGACCGGGCGGCATTTGTCTCGCCTTGTCCCGAATTGGCTGTCGGCACTGTGAATAGTGGCCGAATGCGCACAGCGGGTGTTTACAAACAGCCGCGAATGTAAGTATATTCCTTAGCATGCTACTTATCTAGCCGAAATATTTTTTAACACTTCAACGTACTGTTGAGACAACAGGCTCCTGCCCCGAGGATCTTCATGCAATTCAAGCCAGCTGTTACCGTTCTGGTCACTGCCGTCGCCCTGGCAACCCTGCTCAGTGGCTGTAGCAAGAAGGAACAGGCGGCCCCGCCTGCGCAAACCCCTCAGGTCGGCGTCGTTACCCTCAAAGCACAGCCCTATACCCTGACCACCGAGCTGCCAGGCCGGACCACCGCATTCCGCGTTGCCGAGGTACGCCCTCAGGTCAACGGCATCATTCTCAAACGTCTGTTTACCGAAGGTGGCGACGTCAAAGCCGGTCAGCAGCTCTATCAGATCGACCCGGCTGTCTATGAGGCCAATGCCAACAGCGCCAAGGCGACCCTTCAGTCTGCCAAGTCGATGTCTGATCGCTACAAGCAACTGGTCAGCGAGCAAGCGGTAAGCCGTCAGGAATACGACACCGCCCAGGCATCGACGCAGGAAGCTCAGGCCGCCTTGCAGACCGCCCAGATCAACCTGCGCTACACCAAGGTGCTGGCACCTATTTCAGGTCGTATCGGCCGCTCCGCAGTGACCGAAGGCGCACTGGTCAGCAGCGCCCAGACCGAAGCAATGGCAACCATCCAGCAGCTCGACCCAATCTACGTGGACGTGGTTCAGTCGTCTGCCGACATGCTCAAGCTGCGCAATGACCTGGAAAGCGGCAAGCTGCAGAAAGCCGGTGACAACGCGGCCAAGGTCAAGCTGACGCTGGAAGACAACAGCGTCTATGGCCAGGAAGGCAAGCTGGAGTTCTCCGAAGTATCAGTTGATCAGACTACAGGCTCGGTCACCTTGCGCGCCGTGTTCCCGAACCCGGAACATCGCTTGTTGCCTGGCATGTTCGTCCACGCGCAATTGCAGGCTGGCGTCAGTGCGAAAGCCATTCTGGCACCGCAGCAAGGCGTGACCCGCGACCTGAAAGGCACGCCGACCGCCATGATCGTCAACCAGGACAACAAGGTTGAAATGCGTACGCTGGTGGCCAACCGCACCGTGGGCAGCGACTGGCTGATCGAAGACGGCCTGAAAGAAGGTGATCGGGTCATTACCGAAGGCTTGCAGTACGTCAAACCAGGCGCCGAAGTGAAAGTCGCCGAAGCGACCAACGTCAAAGGAGCAAACCCGGCACCTGCCCCGGCCACTGATAAAGCCGCAGGCAGCAAAGGGGAGTAACCCATGTCGAAATTCTTTATTGATCGACCCATTTTTGCCTGGGTTATTGCCCTCGTGATCATGCTGGTCGGTGCGCTGTCGATTTCCAGCCTGCCGATCAACCAGTACCCGAGCATCGCACCGCCAGCCATCGGTATCCAGGTCACCTATCCGGGCGCCTCCGCTCAGACGGTGCAGGACACTGTGGTGCAGGTGATCGAGCAACAGCTCAACGGTATCGACAACCTGCGTTATGTGAGCTCGGAAAGTAACTCTGACGGCAGCATGACCATTACCGCGACCTTCAATCAGGGTACCAACCCTGATACGGCGCAGGTTCAGGTGCAGAACAAGCTCAACCTCGCGACCCCGCTGTTGCCACAGGAAGTGCAGCAACAGGGTATCCGCGTGACCAAGGCAGTGAAGAACTTCCTGATGGTTATCGGCCTGGTGTCCGAAGACGGCAGCATGGGCAAGGAAGACCTGGCCAACTACATCGTGTCGAACATGCAGGACCCGATTTCCCGGACCTCCGGTGTGGGTGACTTCCAGGTGTTCGGTTCGCAGTACGCCATGCGTATCTGGCTGGACCCGGCAAAGCTGAACAACTTCCAGCTGACTCCGGTGGACGTGAAAAACGCGATCACCGCGCAGAACGTCCAGGTATCGTCCGGCCAGTTGGGTGGCCTGCCGTCCATCAGCGGCCAGCAGTTGAACGCCACGATCATCGGCAAGACGCGTCTGCAGACCGCCGAGCAGTTCGGCAACATCTTCCTCAAGGTCAACACCGACGGTTCGCAGGTTCGCCTCAAGGACGTCGCGACTGTCGGCCTGGGCGCAGAGAACTACAGCACCGACTCGCAGTTCGACGGTAAACCGGCATCGGGTCTGGCAATCAAACTCGCGACCGGTGCCAACGCACTGGACACCGCCAAGGCTATTCGCGCGACCGTTTCGTCGCTGGAGCCGTTCTTCCCGCCAGGCATGAAAGTCGTTTACCCGTATGACACCACGCCAGTGGTCAGCGAATCGATCAATGGTGTGGTGCACACCCTGATCGAAGCGATCGTGCTGGTGTTCCTGGTGATGTACCTGTTCCTGCAAAACTTCCGCGCCACGGTCATCACGACCATGACCGTACCGGTAGTATTGCTGGGTACGTTCGGCATCCTCGCGGCATTCGGCTTCACCATCAACACCCTGACCATGTTCGGTATGGTGCTGGCCATCGGCTTGCTGGTGGACGATGCGATCGTGGTGGTGGAAAACGTCGAGCGGGTCATGGAGGAGGAAAAGCTCTCCCCGCGCGACGCCACGATCAAATCCATGACCCAGATCCAGGGTGCGCTGGTCGGTATTGCGCTGGTGCTGTCGGCGGTTCTGCTGCCCATGGCGTTCTTCGGCGGCTCTACCGGGGTGATCTATAAACAGTTCTCGATCACCATCGTCTCGGCCATGGCCCTGTCGGTGGTTGTCGCCCTGATCTTCACCCCGGCGCTGTGCGCAACCATGCTCAAGCCTATCGATCACGAGAAGCACGGCCAGCCAAAACGTGGTTTCTTCGGCTGGTTCAACCGCACCTTTGACCGCAGCGTTCTGAGCTACGAACGTGGCGTCGGCAACATGCTCAAGCACAAATGGCCGGCGTATCTGGGCTATATCCTGATCTGCGCAGGCATGGTCTGGATGTTCATGCGTATCCCGGCCGCGTTCCTTCCGGAAGAAGATCAGGGCGTCATCTTTGCCCAGATCCAGACCCCGGCAGGCTCCTCTACCGAGCGTACGCAGGAAGTCATCGACAACATGCGTGAATACCTACTGACCAAGGAAAGCGGTGCAGTGAAGTCGGTGTTCTCGGTAAACGGCTTCAACTTTGCGGGCCGCGGTCAAAGCTCGGCGATTGCGTTCGTCATGCTCAAGCCGTGGGAAGAACGTGATTCCAACAACAGCGTCTTCGAACTGGCCAAGCGCGCTCAGGGCTATTTCTTCAGCCTGCGCGACGCAATGGTATTCGCGGTCGTTCCACCGTCTGTTCTCGAGCTGGGTAACGCCACAGGTTTCGACGTTTACCTGCAGGATCAGGGCGGCGTGGGTCACGACAAACTGATGGAGGCGCGTAACCAGTTCCTCGGCATGGCAGCGCAGAGCAAGATTCTCGCAGGCGTGCGTCCGAACGGGCTGAATGACGAACCGCAATACCAGTTGATCATCGACGACGAACGCGCCAGTGCGCTGGGCATTACCCTGTCGGACATCAACAACACACTGTCCACCGCGTTGGGCGGCAGCTACGTCAATGACTTCATCGACCGTGGCCGTGTGAAGAAGGTGTACATCCAGGGCGATGCGGGTGCCCGTATGACGCCTGAAGACCTCAAGAAGTGGTACGTGCGCAACAGCTCGGGTGAAATGGTGCCGTTCTCGGCCTTCGCCAGCGGCAAATGGACCTACGGCTCACCGAAACTGTCGCGCTACAACGGCGTGGCAGCAGAGGAAGTGCTCGGTACTCCTGCCCCGGGTTACAGCAGCGGCGAGGCGATGGCCGAGGTAGAAGCCCTGGCCAAGAAACTGCCGCAAGGTATCGGCATTTCGTGGACCGGTCTGTCCTACGAGGAACGTTTGTCCGGCTCGCAGGCCCCTGCCCTCTACGCGCTGTCGTTGCTGGTGGTGTTCCTGTGTCTGGCGGCGCTGTATGAAAGCTGGTCGATTCCGATCGCGGTCATCCTCGTGGTGCCGCTGGGGGTTATCGGTGCACTGATGGCAACCAGCCTGCGTGGCCTGTCCAACGACGTGTTCTTCCAGGTGGGCTTGCTGGTGACGGTGGGTCTGGCGGCGAAGAACGCCATTCTGATCGTCGAGTTCGCCAAAGAGCTGCACGAACAGGGCAAGAGCCTGGTCGACTCGGCAATCGAGGCGTGCCGCATGCGTCTGCGCCCGATTATCATGACGTCCATGGCGTTTATCCTCGGCGTTGTGCCGCTGGCAATCTCCACGGGCGCAGGTTCAGGTAGTCAACATTCGATCGGTACTGGTGTAATTGGCGGTATGATCACCGCCGTTATCCTGGCGATCTTCTGGGTGCCCCTGTTCTTTGTCTCGGTTTCAGGGCTCTTCAAGAGCAAGAAGAAACATATTTCACACGATGAGGCTGGCCAATGAGCAAGTCATTGATCTCTCTTGCAGTTACCGCGTTCATTCTCGGCGGCTGCTCTTTGATCCCCGAGTACAAGCAGCCGGAAGCACCGGTCGCCGCTCAATACCCGCAAGGGCCGGCGTACTCGCCGGTCGAAGGTGCCAAAATGGCTACCGCGGAGCAAGGCTGGCGGCACTTCTTCAATGATCCGGCGCTGCAACAGCTGATTCAGACTGCACTGCTCAACAACCGCGACCTGCGGGTCGCGGCCCTGAACATTGACGCTTACCGTGCCCAGTACCGTATTCAGCGCTCGGACCTGTTCCCTGCTGTTTCGGCGACAGGTAGCGGTACTCGTCAACGCGTGCCAGCCGACCAGTCGCAAACCGGTCAAGCAGGCATCACCAGCAGCTATTCGGCAACGCTGGGTGTCAGCTCGTACGAGCTGGACCTCTTTGGCCGGGTGCGCAGCCTCAGCGAGCAGGCGCTGGAGACTTACTTCTCCAGCGAAGAAGCGCGTCGCAGCACCCAGATCAGTCTGGTGGCCAGCGTCGCCAATGCCTACATGACCTGGCAGGCCGACAAGGAACTGCTCAAGCTGACGCAGGACACCCTCAAGACCTACGAAGAAAGCTATCGCCTGACCTCGCGCAGCAATGAAGTCGGTGTTTCCTCGGCCCTGGACCTGAGCCAGTCACGCACCGCCGTCGAAAGCGCGCGTGCCAAACTGGCTCAGTACGAGCGTCTGGTTGCACAGGATCAGAACAGTCTGGTTCTGCTGCTCGGCACCAGCCTGCCTGACAACCTGCCGGCCAGCCACTTGCTGGATTCCGACATGCTGACCGAAATGCCGGCTGGCCTGCCGTCCGACCTGCTGCAGCGTCGTCCGGACATTCTGGAGGCCGAGCATACGCTCAAGGCAGCCAACGCCAACATTGGCGCAGCACGCGCAGCGTTCTTCCCCAGCATCAGCCTGACGGCCAGTGCCGGAACCAGCAGCAGCGAGCTGTCCGGCCTGTTCAAGGGCGGATCGGGTGCATGGCTGTTCCAGCCAAGCATCAACATCCCGATCTTCAACGCCGGCAACCTGCGCGCCAGCCTGGACTACTCGAAAATCCAGAAAGAAATCAGCGTCGCCAACTACGAGAAGGCGATTCAAACCGCCTTCCAGGAAGTGTCTGACGGCCTGGCTTCACGCAAGACCTACGACGAGCAGCTCCAGGCGCAACGTGACTTCGTCGCGGCCAACCAGGACTACTACCGTCTGGCCGAGCGTCGCTACCGGATCGGTATCGACAGCAACCTGACCTTCCTCGACGCCCAGCGCTCGTTGTTCAGCGCGCAACAAACGCTGATCACCGATCGTCTGTCGCAGCTGACCAGCGAGGTCAACCTGTACAAGGCCCTCGGCGGCGGCTGGTACGAAAGAACCGGGCAGACCGAAACCATCTCCAAAGAGAAGCCTTCGGTTCAGCTGTTCTGATTTAAAGCGGCACACAAAAAAACCACCTGATCAGGTGGTTTTTTTGTGGCCGAAACAAGCCTGCGATCAATAATCCTGATGCAGGTACTTGGGCTCTTTGGGCAGGCGCAGACTGAACAGAAAGGCCACAGCCATCATTACCGTCACATACCAGTAGAAGCTGTTTTCCATCCCGGCACTTTTGAGTTTCAGTGCAACCCACTCAGCCGAGCCGCCGAACATTGCGTTGGCCACTGCATAAGCGAGCCCGACGCCCAGTGCGCGAACCTGGGGAGGAAACATCTCGGCTTTGACCAGCCCGCTTATCGAGGTGTAGAAACTGACGATCGCCAGCGCCAGGGTAATCAGCACAAAGGCTATGAACGGGTTGGTGGTGGTCTTGAGCGTCATCAGGATCGGCACCGTACACAGCGTACCCAGGGCGCCGAACAAGAGCATCGAATTGCGACGGCCGATACGGTCCGCCAGCATGCCGAAAAACGGCTGCATGCACATGTACAGAAACAGCGCGCCGGTCATGATGTAGCTGGCAGTCTTGGCTTCCATGCCTCCGGTGTTGACCAGGTATTTCTGCATGTAGGTCGTGAAGGTGTAGAAAATCAGCGACCCACCGGCGGTGTAGCCCAGTACGGTGATGAAGGCCGCTGCGTGATGCTTGAACAGTGCGGCAATACTGCCTGCATCCTTGTCCTGACGGCTTTCGGCGGTAGTGGTTTCATTGAGTGTGCGACGCAGCAGCAAGGCAATGATAGCGGCGGCCGCACCGATCACGAACGGGATACGCCAGCCGTAGTCACGCAGTTCTTCGGTGGTCAGGAATTGCTGAAGGATGACCACTGTCAACACGGCAAGCAACTGGCCGCCGATCAGGGTGACGTACTGGAACGAGGCATAAAAACCGCGCTGCCCGCGCAGGGCCACTTCACTCATGTAAGTGGCCGTGGTGCCATATTCACCGCCCACCGACAGGCCTTGAAGCAGGCGCGCCATGAGCAGCAACGCCGGCGCCCAGGCACCAATCGATGCATAGGTCGGCAGGCAGGCAATGATCAATGATCCGGCACACATCATGGTGACCGAAATCAGCATGGAGTTCTTGCGGCCATGCTTGTCCGCCACACGGCCAAACAACCAGCCGCCAATCGGGCGCATCAGAAAGCCAGCGGCAAACACACCTGCGGTGTTGAGCAACTGAACGGTCGGATCATCGGAAGGAAAAAAGGCAGGTGCGAAATAGATCGCGCAGAAGGCGTAGATATAAAAGTCGAACCATTCGACCAGGTTGCCGGATGAAGCACCGACAATGGCGAAAATTCTTTTGCTTCGCTCCTCGCCGGTGTAATGCGGTGCTTTTGATGTTGTAGTCATTATTTTCCCCAAGCAGACCTGTCCATAAGAAACAATCTGTAACACCGTCTTTAATCGAGCACAATAAGTCAGAGCAATTCAGCCACCAGGAAAAATCGGCAGGGTTGAATATCCAGTGCACGGACGAACAACAACCCGGATCATCGGCCCGCCTTTTCGTGGAGGCAGACAAACGATCCGGGTTGCTGGACAACAGGTTGAAACGGGAGCGCTTACCGCTCGATGGCCAGCGCAAGGCCCTGCCCTACGCCGACGCACATGGTTGCCAGTCCTTTGCGTCCCCCGGTTTTTTCCAGGTGGTGCAACGCCGTCAGCACCAGCCGCGCGCCGCTCATACCCAGCGGATGACCGAGCGCAATAGCCCCGCCGTTCGGGTTGACCTGCGGTGCGTCGTCCGCCAGGCCCAGCTCGCGCAGAACTGCCAGACCCTGGCTGGCGAAGGCTTCGTTGAGCTCGATGACGTCGAAATCAGTCACCGCCAGACCCAGCCGCTCGACCAGCTTGCGTACCGCAGGCACCGGACCGATGCCCATCACCCGAGGCGCAACCGCCGCGCTGGCCATGCCCAACACACGGGCGCGTGGCGTCAGGCCGTGCTTTTTGACAGCGTCGGCCGAAGCCAGAATCAATGCAGCAGCCCCGTCGTTGACCCCGGAGGCATTACCTGCGGTGACAGTTTTGTCCGCGCCGTTGACCGGCTTGAGTTTGCTCAGGGTTTCCAGGCTGGTATCGCTGCGCGGATGCTCATCCTTGTCGACGATGGTTTCGCCTTTTTTGTGCGCAACCCGTACCGGCACAATCTCTTCCTCGAAAAAGCCCGCAGCCTGGGCAACGGCAGTGCGCTGCTGGCTGCGCAGGGCGAAAGCGTCCTGATCGGCTCGAGAAATCCTGAAGTCGGTTGCAACGTTGTCGCCTGTCTCGGGCATTGAGTCCACGCCGTACTGTGCTTTCATCGCCGGATTGATGAAGCGCCAGCCAATGGTGGTGTCTTCCAGCTTCATGTTGCGCGAGAACGCTGCATCAGCCTTGCCCATCACGAACGGTGCACGGGACATCGACTCGACGCCACCGGCAATCGCCAGCTCGATCTCGCCGGAAGCGATGGCACGGAACGCGGTGCCGATGGCGTCCATCCCGGAAGCACACAGGCGATTGAGAGTCACCCCCGGCACGCTCTCCGGCAGCCCCGCCAACAGCGCAGCCATGCGCGCAACGTTGCGGTTGTCCTCACCGGCCTGGTTGGCACAGCCGAAGAACACTTCGTCGATCTCCTCCCAGTTGACCGATGGGTTGCGCTCCATCAGTGCCTTGATCGGCACAGCGGCCAGGTCGTCGGCACGCACCGAAGACAGCCCCCCGCCAAAGCGACCGATGGGTGTGCGAATCGCATCGCAAATAAATACTTCACGCATCACGCTTCTCCTGCAACCTGACCATGAGCGGCGGCAGTCCGGGCTTCCAGATCACGCAGCGCCGTCAGCTCGACCTCGGTAGGCTCTTCGGAAACGACCACTGTGTCGGCAAAGCGGATCTCCCAGCCCGTGGCAGCAATCACCTGCTCGCGGGTCACGCCAGGGTGCAGCGTGGTCACAACGAACTCGTTGGTGCCTGCTTCCGGCTCCATGATGCACAGGTCGGTAATGATCCCCACCGGGCCGGCACCGGGCAGCCCCAGGCGCTTGCGAGAATCGCCGCCCTCGCCGTGGCCGACCGAGGTAATGAAGTCCAGCTTGTTGACGAACGAACGCGCCGACTGCTTGAGAATGATCAGCACTGACTTGGCCGAACCGGCGATTTCCGGCGCGCCACCGGCACCCGGCAAGCGCACTTTGGGATGATGATAATCACCGACAACGGTGGTGTTGATGTTGCCGAAACGGTCCACCTGCGCTGCGCCGAGAAAGCCGACGTCGACGCGCCCGCCCTGCAGCCAGTAACGAAAGATTTCGCTGGTGGATACCACCGTGTCGGCGGTTTCCGCCAACTCGCCATCGCCAATCGACAGCGGCAACACGGTAGGTTTGGCACCAATCGGGCCGGACTCGTAGATCAGCACCACGTCGGGCGCTGATGTCAGACGCGCCAGGTTCGCAGCCTTGGAGGGCAGACCGATGCCAACGAAGCATACCGAGCCATTACGCAGACGACGGGCTGCTGCAACGGTCATCATTTCACTGGTGGAGTAAGTCATTATTTGGCCTCCGAAGCGCGAGCCAGCTTGCTCTGGAATTCACTGAAATCTGCGGTGCCGTGGATATATTCGTCAAACCACGCGGTGAAGGTTTCACGGTCCCGGGCAATCGGGTCCCAGGCCTGGTAGAACGGGTTGTCACGCTCGTAATAGCCGTGCGCATAGGAGGGGTGAGCACCACCGGGCACCAGACACACGGCGCTCAATGCCCAAGTCGGCAGTACACAGGAATTCATCGGCGCTTGCAGGTCATCGACAATTTCCTCCACCGTCACAATGCATCGCTTCGCAGCCAGCGCGGCCTCTTTCTGCGCGCCGAGAATCCCCCACAGCAATACGTTGCCTTTGCGGTCGGCTTTCTGCGCATGGATAACAGTCACATCCGGGCGTACCGATGGCACAGCCGCCAGCACCTCACCGGTAAACGGGCAGGTTACCGTCTTGATCAGCGGGTTGACCTTGGGCAGGTCGGACCCGGCGTAGGCGCGTAGCACCGCGAACGGAAGGCCCGATGCACCAGCCACGTAGGCGTTGGCAAGGTCGGCATGGCTGTGCTCTTCGATTTCCAGCGCGCGCGGCCATTGCTTTTCAACCGCATCACGCAGACGGTGCAGAGAACCGACACCGGGGTTGCCGCCCCACGAAAAAATCAGACGCTTCGCACAACCGGCACCGATCAACTGGTCGTAGATCAGGTCGGGCGTCATGCGCACAAGGGTCAGGTCTTTTTTACCCTGACGGATAATTTCATGACCAGCGGCCGTGGGGATCAAATGCGTGAAGCCTTCCAACGCAACGATGTCGCCATCGTTGACCAGTTGCTTCACCGCATCGCGTAGAGAAAGAATGTCTGCCATGAGGTGCTCCGAACCCAACATCACGTTCAATGAACAGCGCGAAGACCTGCGCCGGAATGAAAATGAGGTTATGCCTGAGCAGACAGGCAAACAATCCGATAATCGACTAACCGTTCGGTAACCGAACAAATTCAGCTAACTAGCAATCGCTCACGAGCTCGGATAACCAGGCCCGTTTAACCATACCCAGGCAAACAAGGTCAGGTAAACAGCTGCGTACTCAGGTCGCGACTGGCATCGAGCATGATCGGCAAAAAGCGCTGTTCCAGCTCGCTGCGTGCCACACGCCCGGCGCTGGTACTGACATTCAGCGCAGCCAGCACCTGGCCCGACGCATCATAGACCGGCACGGCAATCGAGCGCAGCCCCTGCTCCAGTTCCTGATCGACAATACACCAGCCTTGTTGACGAACCAGTTGCAGACACTCGAGCAGCGCTTCCGGCGTGCGAATGGTACGACTGGTCTTGGGCTGCAGATCGACATGATCAAGGTATTCATGCAACGACACATCATCCAGCGCGGCCAGCAGAATTCGGCCCATGGACGTGCAATATGCCGGAAGGCGGCCGCCCACCGAGAGGTCGACCGAGATCAATCGCTGCGTGGTCGCCGAGCGCGCTATATAAAGGATGTCGTCACCTTCCAGCGTGGCCATGTTGCATGCCTCGTGCAACTGATCGCTCATACGGTCCAGATAAGGCTGCGAAGAGGTCGCCAGAGGCGTCGATGACAGATAGGCGTGGCCCAGGGTAAGCACTTTGGGCAGCAGCGAGTAAGTACGGCCATCGGTGGTCGCGTAACCCAGCTTGATCAACGTGTGCAGACAACGACGTACCGCAGCGCGGGGGATTTCCGTCCGGTGGCTGATCTGTGCAATGGTCAGGTGCCGCTTGCGCTCCTGAAAAGCATGAATAACGGCAAGCCCGCGCGCCAGCGAAGTCATGAAATCCGGGTCACCGGTCAGCGCCTGAATGCGCTTTGCGGGTGACGCCACGATGGGCGGTGCCAATGAGGCAAAAGATTTACGCAGTTCATCGTTCATTGACACACCCTCTGTAACTCCCTTCAGCCCCTGTGGAGCGCAGGTTTCAGGTCTATTGGAAGCAGTGAAGACAGTCTCTGCTTGTGCGATTATCGAACAGGTGGCCGATAATCGCAATTGACCCGCCGTAAATATACTTATACCTTTACCTCTGCCACGAAGTGACTTCTTGGAAATTACTGGTCAGGTACCCACTGGGAAGTCCAAGGCAGCGGCCTTGCTCACCAAGCAAGGCCGTTTTCATTGCGGCAGCGCCTGCTGCGCATGAACACGCCCCGCCTGTCGAACCCCCGCATCACAACTCCAGATATCGTGCATATAAAACTCTCTGAATTCCATCGTCAGGGTTTTGTCACCAGGTGTGTAAAATTTGTTTTATAAAAGTTCCGTCATATAAATGGCTCACTAAAACTTCGGAACAATCGTACAAAAAAACCAGACCTGTGAACTTATTCAACCTCTGTTGTTGACGTAACAGAACTTCTTGGAGATAGTATCCATCAGTGGGTCGGCAACACCCTCGCAAACGATTGATCCGTTCACCCGATTTCTGCCTCGATTATCCCGTCGAAGCGCTGTCACGGTGCACCATCGCCGCGCGATCAAAGGGAAGCCTGCCAGCGCAAGCCTTGCGCTTGAAATCACACACATGTCGCTACGACAGCTGTTTCTCTGGTGTACGTAGCCGCAGGCAATAACAGGATGTTCCGCAACCTCTTCGGGTAATGGCCCGAGCAGGTCTCTGGCTGTATCTGGTATACAGTCCGAATGGCGTGAACATACTTGCATTGTTTTGCGTCATCACCAGAACTCAATCGACTCGATCAGGTATTACAGTGACTAAAGATGAACTGCGCGCGGAACTTGAGCGCCAGGAACAACGTTACAAGGATGTCTACGGCGGTGAAATCACCACCTACGCCGCGCAACCGGAACCGGAACGCAAGCCTTGGCGCAAAAGAGCCAGCCTGCTGGACCAGGCGTTCAAGCAAGAATTGCAAAAAATGGAAGAAGGCCTGAAAGAAGAGCCGTGACATCGCGGGTCTCATGATCCCCGACCGCTCATCTCTGCCTTCCAGCCCCCGGAACTAACCGCCTCACAGCCTCATTGAGTATTCAACGGGGCGGCGCTCATGCGTCTTTTTTTTGGTTTGAGGCGACACCTCGCAGTGACGACAAGTCGTTCGGTATTTTTTCTGTCATAATCGCGCCCCCTTCAGACCCGGTCAGAAAACCTACATGATCGATTTATTCAGCGGGCTTGATGCCTGGGTGCTTGTGAGCCTTTTGCTCGCCCTGGCTTTTGTCCTCACCTTCGAGTTCATCAACGGCTTTCATGACACCGCCAACGCGGTGGCGACAGTCATTTACACCAAAGCCATGCCGCCTCATCTGGCCGTGTTCTTCTCTGGTGTATTCAACTTCCTCGGCGTGCTGCTGGGCGGTGTGGGTGTTGCCTACGCAATCGTCCATCTGCTGCCGGTCGAACTGCTCATCAACGTCAACACCGGACATGGCCTGGCCATGGTGTTCTCGCTGCTGGCGGCGGCCATTACCTGGAACCTCGGTACCTGGTACTTCGGCATCCCGGCCTCCAGCTCGCACACCTTGATCGGTTCGATACTCGGTGTCGGTCTGGCCAATGCACTGATCAACGGCATTCCGTTGGCCGACGGCGTGAACTGGCAGAAAGCGATCGACATTGGCGCTTCGCTGGTGTTCTCGCCGCTGGCCGGCTTCATCGTTGCAGGCCTGGTGCTGATTGCGCTGAAATGGTGGCGCCCGCAGTCGAAGATGCATAAAACCCCGGACCAGCGTCGCAAGCTGGACGACAAAAAGCACCCGCCATTCTGGAACCGCCTGGTGCTGGTCATTTCCGCAATGGCGGTCAGCTTCGTACATGGTTCGAACGACGGCCAGAAAGGCATCGGCCTGATCATGCTGGTATTGATCGGCATCGTGCCCAGCCAGTTTGTACTGGACCTGACCAGCACGACCTACCAGATCGAACGTACCCGCGATGCGACCCAGCATCTGAGCCAGTTCTATCAACGCAACAGCAGCACGCTGGGCGAATATCTGGCGATGGGCAAGGCTGAAAAAGGCGACTTGCCGTCCAGCTCTGCCTGTAATCCGAAGCAGACCGAACCCACCATCGACGCGTTGCTCGACCGCCTCAAAGGCGTGTCCGACTACCACTCGCTGGCCCCTGAAAGCCGTATCGAAGTGCGCCGCTATCTCTTGTGCCTGGACGACACGGCCCGCAAGGTCGGCAAACTTCCAGACCTGTCAGCGCGTGAAAAGTCCGATCTGGAGAAACTTCGCAAAGACCTGACCACCACCACAGAATACGCACCGTTCTGGGTAATTCTGGCGGTCGCCCTGGCACTGGGCATCGGTACCATGGTTGGCTGGAAACGCGTGGTACTGACGATCGGCGAGAAGATCGGCAAACAGGGCATGACTTACGCACAGGGCATGTCGGCGCAAATCACCACCGCCTGCGCAATCGGCCTGGCTAACGTGTTCAGTCTGCCGGTTTCCACCACCCACATCCTGTCATCAGGCGTTGCCGGGACCATGGTCGCCAACAAGAGCGGCCTGCAAGGCGGAACCGTTCGCACCATCCTGCTGGCCTGGGTGCTGACCCTGCCTGCAACAGTCGCCTTGTCCGCAGCGCTGTTCTGGCTGGCCTCCAAGGCACTGTCCTGACTCAGAGCCCTTCAGGTGGTGCAGCCTTGCACTGCCTGAGGGGCTTGATTCACCTCTCCCTCCGCACCTTTCTCGACAAGCCTTTCAGCGGGCATTTCCGATTGCTGCAACTCACGCCATAGCGCTGCTGCACCGTCGAAATTGGCACCGTTTTCCGGAGTCAGGGCGGCGGGGTCATAGCGGCTGAGACAGCCCTCGCCAAGCGTGGCGGGAGCGGTGGATGTGGCTTTTTCGAAAGGATCGGTCATTGGCTGTCACCCTGAGCGTTGCACCATTGCCCACGAGCCAGGTCGGGAGCGCGACAGGCGCACTCCCGAAAAGATAGATCAGTCGAAGACGACTGTCTTGTTGTCGTGTACCAGAACACGGTCTTCCAGATGAGCGCGCAGGCCGCGGGCCAATACCATCTTTTCCACGTCGCGACCGAAGCGCACCATGTTTTCGATGCTGTCGCGATGGCTGACGCGCACCACATCCTGCTCGATGATCGGGCCGGCATCGAGCTCTTCGGTCACATAGTGACAGGTCGCGCCAATCAGCTTGACGCCACGCAACGACGCCTGATGATAAGGCTTGGCGCCGACGAAGGATGGCAGGAAGCTGTGGTGAATGTTGATCACCTGATGGGCATATTCACGGCACAGCTGTGGCGGCAGAATTTGCATGTAACGCGCAAGGACCACAACGTCCGCCTGATGATGCCCGACCAGACGCGAGACTTCGGCAAATGCAGGCTCCTTGTCTTTCGGGTCCACCGGGACATGGTAATAAGGAATGTCATGCCACTCGACCATGCTGCGCAGGTCCTGATGGTTTGAAATCACACAGGCTATGTCACAGTCGAGTTCGTCGCTGTGCCAACGGTGCAGCAGGTCGGCCAGACAGTGCGATTCGCGGCTTGCCATGAGCACGACGCGCTTCTTCTGCGCCGAGTCGGTGATGCGCCAGTCCATCGAAAACTCTTCCGCGATCGGCGTGAACGCTTCACGGAACCCGTCCAGATCAAAAGGCAGGGTGTCGGCACGTATCTCGTGACGCATGAAAAACCAGCCGCTGAGATTGTCCGAATGATGACTCGCTTCGGTGATCCAGCCGTTATGGGACGCCAGAAAGTTACTGACTTTGGCAACGATGCCTACACGGTCCGGGCAAGCAATCACCAGACGAAAAGTGCGCATTGGGGGAAACTCCAGAACTTCGCAAAGCCGCTATTCTAGCGGCTGCGCAGCAAAACTGCAGTATCTTTGCTGCCTGAATGTGCAGGCAGAAAAGGACATCGCCCAGGCAAAAGATTGCACCGTGCCAGTATCGACTTTTACCACCCGCGACGCCTAACAAGACCTATATAAAGAAGGGCTTTATAGCGAGGATCTTTTGAAGGGGGCTCGGCGCTTGCCTAGTTCAGACGTCTGTAGGACGCGTGTATATTGCTAAATAATTCAAATAAAACTTTTATTTAATGTTTACTTGCTCATTTACAGTGACTATTATTGCCCCACTGTATCCCTGCAACCTACACAACATAAGGTCTCCTCATGTCCCTGATCAACGAATACCGCGCCACAGAAGAAGCCATCAAAGAACTGCAAGCCCGTTTGAAGAACCTGTCGCAAGACGACAAACTGCAAACCGAGCTGGAATTCGAAGGCAAGCTGCGTACGCTGATGGGCGAATATCAAAAGTCGCTGCGTGACATCATTGCCCTGCTGGATCCGGATGCCAAGGTAAACAAAGCCCCCCGTGGCGGCGCTGTTAAACCTGCCGGTACCAAACGCGCCCGCAAGGTCAAGCAATACAAGAACCCGCACAACGGTGAAGTCATCGAAACCAAAGGTGGCAACCACAAGACATTGAAAGAGTGGAAAGCCAAGTGGGGCAGTGACGACGTCGAAAGCTGGGCCACTCTGCTGGGCTAAGCTTCAAACGGTCGCGCTTCATTGCGATTGCAAAAACGCCAGCCTGCTGGCGTTTTTTATTGTCCGTTATTTATACACCCAGACGTTTACTCAGCGCCTGCGCGTAATCCTGCCATTGGCGCAATACCTCCAACTGCTCTGGCGCGGCACTAAGAGAGCATTCAGCCAGCGCAGTCGCAAAGTCCTTCAGGGTATTGGGCGCCCCCCGTTCCGGGTCGCTCAGCCGCTGCTGACAGAAGTCCTGCCACCGCTGTTGCTCTTCACTGCTCAAGGTGTCAGGAAAGTTACGAGCGCGGTACCTGAATAACAATTCAGGCAAGCGGGCGTCATCAAACGGCCACGCGTCACGTGCCAGTTGTTCGGGCTCGGCTTGCCGAACTTGCTCGCACAGTCGACGATCACGGTCACCAATAAAACCGTCATATAACTGCTGTTCTGGATCCTCACTTGCAGCAAAATCTTCCTTGCCATAAAGGACGCTCAGTTTATCCTGCCAAACTTCCCGGCTTTCACTCAACTGCGTTGCGCGTGCCTGGTAGCCCGCCATGTCCAGTTGCAGCCGCTGCTGATCTTCGCTGCGTAGCACCCCCAGGGGGGCTATCACCGGGCAACGGTTTATATGCAGTAATTTGAGCGGCACCGGCAATTCGCCTTCCCCCAGCGCTTCATGCCGGGTATATAAACGCTGCTTGAGTATTTCAGCGTCGTCTTGCAACAACGGTGAAGGGTCAAGGTGCAGGTCACAGACGATCAGCGCGTTGCGGTTATGCGGGTGCCATGCCAGCGGAAGCACCACGCCAAGGTAATTGCGTGCCGCAGAAAAACGTCCCGATATATGCACCAGTGGCTGCATCAGACGAACCTGCTCCTGGACTTTCTGTTTACTGCGTAATGCGAACAGGTAGTCATAAAGCTTCGGCTGTTTTTCACGAATCAGGCGCGCCAGGGCAATAGTTGCACGCACGTCGGATAACGCATCATGCGCCTGTCCATGATCAATGCCGTTGGCAGCAGTCAGTCGTTCCAGCTTGAGTGTGACGCGACCGTCCTGTTCGGGCCAGACAATGCCGTCGGGGCGTAATGCATAGGCCGCGCGCACGACATCAATCAGATCCCAGCGGCTGTTACCGCCCTGCCACTCGCGTGCATAAGGGTCGAAGAAGTTGCGATAAAAACTGTAACGCGTGACTTCATCGTCAAAACGCAAGGTGTTGTAACCCGCACCACATGTCCCTGGCGCAGATAGTTCGGCATGTACGCGGGTCATGAAATCCGCCTCGCACAAGCCTTTTTCCGACAGCGTGGCCGGCGTTATTCCAGTAATCATACAGGCAACGGGATGGGGCAGAATGTCGTCACTTAGCTGGCAATGAAGATTGACCGGCGGCGCGATTTCATTGAGTTCGGTATCGGTGCGGATGCCGGCCATCTGCAGCGCACGGTCATTGCGCGGGTTGATGCCGGTGGTTTCGTAGTCGTACCAGAAAATGCTGGAAGTCACGGGCTGATCCTGAACAAAAGACCCGCGAAGTGTAGGGCGTGACAGGTGTCATTGCCTAATCGGGTAATATCCGGCGTACCGGGAAATGTTTTCTTACAGCCCGCGTCTTGAATGGTCGGTTGCTTAGCTCCGCTGCGATAGCTAGCATCAGTTTTCGTTTTCAGGCGCGTCCTCCGACAATGTCATCCCTTCCCGCTTCGCCAAGGAATGCAGCGCTGCCCACGCCACTGGACACCCGCATTGAAATCGAGACGCCGGAAGGCATCGATATGGTTCTTCGCCCTGCCGGACTGGTTTCCCGCGCATTGGCGTTCGGAATCGACTTCGCCATTCGCGCAGCCGTTATCGGCGTGTTCTTTTTACTCTTGCAGTGGTTTGACAAGCTCGGCATGGGCCTGGCCGCCATCGTGTTTTTTCTGGTCAACTGGTGGTACATGGTGCTGTTTGAAGTGCTGAGTCAGGGGCGTACTCCCGGAAAGCGGGTCTTCGGCCTGCGGGTGGTGCACGATGACTGCACGCCGATAGACTGGTCCGCGTCGTTGATACGCAACCTGCTGCGTTTCGTCGACATGCTCCCGCTGGGCTACGGGCTAGGTGCAATCAGTTGTCTGAGCCATCCATTGTTCAAACGGCTGGGTGATCTCGCAGCCGGGACGCTGGTTATCTATAGCGACCAGCCTGTAACGCGCCCCACCCTGCCAGAGGCAGAACCGGTGATTGTGCCGTTCGCCCTGCATCTGGACGAACAACGGGCAGTGCTCGGTCTGGCGGAACGACAAGGTGAACTGTCCATTGCCCGCACCCGGGAGCTGGCCGCAATTCTTGCCGAACCCTTGCACATCCCCGCTGATCAGGCGGTCGCTCATGTAAACGGCATCGCCCGCAACCTGCTGGGGCCGAAATGAAGCAGAGCCTCTTTGAAACCCGCCATAAAGATGAGTGGCAACGTTTTGGTCAGCGCCTTGATGCGCTGGAAAACGGCAAGGCCGATGTCAATGCTTGCGAAACATTCCCCGGTGATTATCGACGCGTCTGCCACCACCTGGCGCTGGCACAGGAGCGTGGCTACAGCAGCCACCTGGTCGACCCCTTGCATCAACTGGCCATGCGTGGCCATCAACAACTTTACCGCCACCGCAGCGCGATGGGCGCTCGTCTGCTGGGCTTTGTACTCGGAGGTTTTCCGCGACTGGTGCGCGCCGAGTGGCGTTTCGTCCTGGTCGCCAGCCTGTTGTTCTTCGGCAGCCTGATCGGTATGGGGCTGTTGGTCTACGGTTTTCCGCAACTGATCTACAGCATCGTCAGCCCTGAGCAACTGGCCGACATGCAGAGCATGTATGACCCATCGGCCAGCCGGATCGGACAACCCGTCGAAAGAGCCTCCGACGCGGACTGGATGATGTTCGGCTACTACATCATGAACAATATCGGCATTGCCTTTCAAACCTACGCCAGCGGTTTGCTGTTCGGGCTGGGCAGCCTGTTTTTTCTGCTGTTCAATGGATTGATGACAGGCGCAATTGCCGGTCATCTGACCGACATCGGCTTCGGGCAGACATTCTGGACATTCGTCATCGGTCACGGTGCTTTCGAGCTGACCGCCATCGCCCTGGCCGGGGCGGCGGGTCTGAAGCTGGGATGGGCTTTGCTGGCCCCTGGAAGGCTGACGCGCAGTACCGCGCTGCGTGTTGCGGCCAGGACCAGTGTGCAACTGATCGGCGGGGTCATCCTGTTTCTGCTGATTGCGGCATTCATCGAAGCTTACTGGTCATCGATGACCTGGCCCGGACCGCTGCTCAAGTACCTTGCAGGTGCCGCCCTATGGCTGCTGGTCGCTGCGTATCTGACCCTGGCAGGACGTACCCCTCATGCGCCTGACTGAGTCAAACGTCGCCATACGCCCTCGATCCCCTTGGGAAGCCATAGACCTGGGCGGGCTGCTCGCGGGTCGTCACCGCGGTCTGCTGATGAGCAGTTGGGTAATCGTCACCCTGCCCGTTTTCTGCCTGCTCAGCGCACTGCTATGGGACTATCCCAAGGCCGCCATTCTGCTGTTCTGGTGGCTCAAGCCTGCGTTCGAACGCTTGCCGCTGCTCATCCTGTCGCAGTCACTGTTCGGGGCAACGCCGACGCTCGGGCAAGCCCTCAAGGCGTGGCCCGCCACTTTGAAAAGCCAGCTGTTGCCAAGCCTGTTGTGGCGAAGACTCAGCCTGAGTCGCAGCTTTCAGTTACCGGTGCAGCAACTGGAGCATCTGGCAGGCACGGAACGCGACCTGCGTATCAGCCTGCTCAGCCAGAAAGACCTGCGCGCCGCACGGCTGCTTACCATCGTCGGCGCCCACCTGGAATACTCATTGTGGATAGGTCTGCTGATCCTGCTTTACGCGTTTATTCCGCAGCAGATCCAGATCGACTGGCACTGGATGAGTCTGCTCGAAGTTGAAAACCAGTGGCTATGGATCGACCACCTGACCAACCTCTTTTATGCCCTGGCGCTGGTACTCTGGGAACCCATCTATGTTGCGTGCGGCTTCACCCTATATCTCAATCGCCGTACGGTCCTTGAGGCGTGGGATATAGAGCTGGTTTTCAGACGTCTGCGTCAGCGCCTGATCGGCAGTGCCTATGTGTTGTTGATCGGCGTCGGACTGGCGCTTTCGACAGCACCAGCAACGGTCTGGGCAGAACAACAGAGCTACAGCTGCCCGCTGCCCGATAGCAGCGCGGCAGAACCGCCCACCACCCTCGCAGCACCGGACACGCCGCGCCTGACCCGTCAGACACTGACCAGCGAAGCAGCCCGCAGCGAAATACACGGCATCCTGCAACAGCCGCCCTTCAAGAACCCCAAAACCGAGACAGGCTGGCGCTTCCCTGAACAACAGAAAAGCAAGTCTGTGGTTCGGGACACTCACGACCAGGGCTGGCTGATTACCTGGCTCAATCGGCTTCTTCGGGCCGCAAGCGCCCTGGCCAGCCTGATTGAAGTGCTGCTCTGGGGCGTGGTTATCGGCCTGACCGGGCTGGTGCTCTGGTATTACAGAGACTGGTTCAAGACCTTTGCAAGCCGGGCGCCCGGCAGAACAAAAACCGCCCGCCCGGCTCCCCGGCAGCTACTGGGCCTGCAAGTGAATGCCGAAAGCCTGCCTGACGATGTCGCCGGCCGGGCCGAACAGCTTTGGAGCAGCCAGCCCCGTGAAGCCCTCAGCCTGTTGTACCGCGCACTGCTCAGTCGCTTGCTGAACGACTATCGACTGCCGTTGAAAAGCGCCGATACCGAAGCTCAGGTATTGGCGCACATCGCTGCGCTGAACCAGCCTCTGCTCAGTGAATTCAGTCATGACCTGACCATGCACTGGCAGAACCTTGCCTACGGGCATCGACTGCCACCGGCCCATGCCCGGCAGCAACTCTGCGCTGGCTGGCGTCGCCTGTTCAACCCGGCGGTGCAGGCATGAGCCGCCGTAGCGGAATACTGATCGGGCTACTGGCCCTTTTACTGCTGGCAGGCGCAGGGCTTTACCTGAGCCGTCACCTGGAGCGCTACGAGAAAACCGTGGATCAGGGCCCCTCGCCACAGGCAAAGGCCAATCCCTGGCTTGCGGCCGAATACTTCCTGCGTGGCCTCTCTATCCCGGTAAACACCACTGACACGCTGGCCCGACTTCCCGACCCGAGTCAGAGTACCCAGACGCTGCTATTGCTCAATGACCGGGAAGACATGACACCTGCGCAAACCGAACGGCTGCTGAACTGGGCCGAAGCGGGCGGGCACCTGCTATTGGTGGCCGAGCAACTCTGGAATGAGAAAAAAGGTCGCAGCGGCGATCTGTTGCTGGACAGGTTGCAGGTTCATCAGTACCTCACCACGGCCATCAATGCGCAGGAACAACAGCTGAACGACGCTCAGCCGCCGCTGCCCATCCCGTTGATAACCCCCTCGCCAAAACGCAAAAAAGAGCCTTGGCCGGAACTGACCCGCCTGTATCTGGAAAACGAAAGTGCCCCGGCATACATGAGCTTCGATCCGGCGTTCCATCTGGAAGACCCGCAAGACCATGCACAGTCGTGGGCCAACAGCGCCGATGCCACACACCTGCTGCAAATAAACCGTGGTAACGGATTGATCACGATTGTGACTGACGCCAACCTGTGGAAAACCCGCTTGATCGGCAACTATGACAATGCCTGGCTGCTCTGGTATCTGACCCAGGGCAGTGAAGTGACCCTGGTGCTGCAAACCGAACACGACAACCTGCTGACCCTGCTGCTGCGCAACTACCCTCAGGCACTGCTGATGCTGGCGTTGCTGATTGGCCTGGGCCTCTGGCACATCGGCTTGCGCGAAGGCCCGATGCGTCGGCCCGCCCCACTTGCACGCCGCCAACTGACCGAGCACCTGCGTGCCAGCGCCGAGTTCCTGCGCAGACGCAGCGGGCAACAAACGCTGATAAAGAGCCTGCAACAAGACATCCTGCGCCGCGCCCGCCAGCTTCATCCAGGCTTCGAGCGGCTGGCTGTCGCAGAACAATGGCAGGTGCTTTCGCGCCTGACGCGGCAGCCCACCAGCGCCATCAGCGACGCCCTGCGCCCTCGCCCGCCGCAACGCGTCTCACACAGCGAATTCACCCGTCAGGTAGCCCACCTGCAAACGCTCAGGAATGCCCTATGATCCTGCACTGGCGAATCGTTGGATATCTGCGATATTGAAATCAAACCTTTAGAAGCTCATGGGTACGTAGTGTTGAATACCTCATTTGGGCAGGCTTCGGCGCTGCGAATGAATCCCGACTCAACTTACTGTAATAACCGCATTCAAGATCAACACCACAACCAATCCGACCACCGCCACAATGGATTGAACCACCGAGATAGTCTTCGTCGCCTCCCCCATTGTCATGCCAAAGGACTCCTTCACCATCCAGAAGCCTGCATGATTCGCATAGTTGAAAAACAGCGAACCGCAGCCGATTGACAATGCCAGCAAGGGCAAGTTGAGGGTGGGATCAGCACCCGCAAGCGGTGCCAACAGGCCTGCAGCCCCTACGATACCCACAGTTGCGGAGCCAGTAGAGACCGAGAGTAACATCGCAATCAGCCAACCCAGGATTAACGGAGGGAAGGCAGACTGCTGGGTCAGGTGCACGATAGCATCGCCTACCTTGGCACTGGTTAGCATCTCCTGAAATGCCCCGCCTCCTGCGATGATCATGATGATGGAGGCGATAGGCTTTAGGCTTTTACCCAGCGAATCACGCACCTTTTCAGCGTCGCCACCGCGCGCCAGTACCAGGCTTGCGCCGGCGAAAAGCACGCCTAAGAGCATGGATATCAAAGGGTTGCCCACGAAACTGGTCATTTGCAGGATCGCATTGCCCTTTGGTAGCACCATCTCGGCGACGGCATTGATCAGCATCAGGATCGCCGGTAGCAAGGCTGCCAGTACGCCGAGCAAAACGCCGGGACGGGGTTGATTGTCGGTTTTTTCGGCCAGAGTGAACTGATCAAGTAATGCCTGATCAGGCCTGGTGCTCATGCGCTTCGAAATGAACGCGCCATAAAGTGGACCGCCCAAAATCATTGCTGGAATAGCCGCGAGAAAGCCGTAGAGCATTGTGGGCCCCACTGAGGTTTTGAGTGCAGCGATGGCCGTCAACGGGCCGGGGTGCGGCGGTACCATGCCATGCATGGCGGCGAGCGCCGAAATCACTGGAACACCCACATACACATACGCCGAGCCTTTGAAGCGAGCCTGGCTTTCCAGCTTTCGCGCCACACTGAATATCAGCGGCAGCATAATCACCAAACCCACCTCGAAAAACATGGGTATGCCAACTACAAACGCAACCATCATCATTGCCCAAGGTATCAGGCGATCCGGGGTGCGCTTGAGGATGACCTCGGCCAGCTGCTCCGTGACGCCAGCATCAGCCAGGATTTTGCCTAGCATCGCGCCAAGCGCGATCACAATCCCAACTGCCCCTAGTGTCTTTCCGGCACCGGCGATCAAGTGAGCGACGATACTTTCTGGCTGCATTTGGGTGGCAAAGCCCACACCAACAGAAACTACCATCAGGGCCAAAAGCGGGTGCATCTTGAGGCGCGACACGATCAGTGCCACCAATACCACGACGCTGACAAGCGCGGTCATTAGAAGCTGTATATCTAAGGTAGTCATGAAAATATCTCAGTTGGGCTGGCGCTGAGGCTGCACTCAGCATTTGAAAAACCGGTTCGAGACGTAACGCTCGACGGAGCACGCAAAAAACCAGACAGCGTATGGGTGCCTTCACGTGCAACACCCATTTCAGGAAAGGCAAACACTTCGCAACCTGCTGCCATGTCACTGCTGTCAGGTAGTTCAGTCAGGAGGTCAACATGGAAATGGGCATGAGAGCGACGCCACTCTAGCGGGGTGCCGGCGTAGTCACGGGCCAGGGTGCCAGTGATTGGTTGCAATCTGCTGGGCCAACTGGTCATGAAGACGTTGATACAGCGGCAAACGGACATCATTGGACAGAGCATTCATTGACCTATTCGCCTTGTTATATAGTCATATATATGAATCGCAGCAAAGTATTTCCCCAATGACAAAAACTTGTCAAGACTGATCTTCTTTCATAAGCAAGATCAGGTCGTAACCGCAGCTAGAGGGCAGATGCAAGCTGTGTTCAGGGACGCCAGCTAATCTGTGCAGCAATGCAGTCGATCAGAAGTCCGCCACTTTACTCCAGGCTGATTTCCGGAATCGGCCCGGGTGATAAGGTCGCGGATCGACAATCGGGTGTGCGCCGCTGACGATATCGGCAATCAAGTGACCCGCGCCGGGGCTTAAAGACCGACCAATCCTGGCAATCCGCCAATGTCCGGGATCTGGTGGTAGCCGAAGGCGACATCCGCCGGCTGCTCATGGCCGCGGGCGACGAAGGCTTTGTGCTTGATTTTCATGTCATGGGCCGACATCAAGTCATAACGGAAGCTGGAAGATACGTGCAGCACATCTTCAGGTGCGCAGCCAAGGCTATCGAGCATGAACTCAAACGCTGCCAGGCGCGGTTTATAGGCTTGAGCCTGTTGAGCGGTGAACACTTTGTGGAACGGCGCTACTCCTGAATAAAGCCGGAGGGGCACTGCCTGTGAGTGCCCGATCCTGGTTGATTGCTGTCTTTACGTAACAGGCACGTAAACGCACCTGCCTTTCAGACAGAAAAGGCATCCTTGCGCAGATATCTATCTTTGGTGCAGACGGCAGCTATGTCAGTGCGATTGAATGGCATGCACCAATACGCCGCATGCCCTGAGCGGTTACCATGGAAATAATGCTCGGCAAGAGAAAAAACATTCAGTCGCTGCGCACAAAAATTACGAAAAAGCCAAATCAGGTAAGTAATTGATTTATGGACGATAAATCTAATATAAAAGTTAGTGACGCTCCAGAAGTCGCGAGCGATCAAACGCCCGAAACATCAGGCAGCACCGGGCCCTTTATCGAGCCTGCTATCGAACCGGCCAGCCCGACGAGCGCCGCGAGCACTCAGTTGCAGCAGCGGCAACGCGCCAGCCAGCTGGCTCAGGCGTTGCGTAACGAGTTGCAAAAGGCTGTGATTGGCCAAAACGCAGTGATCGAGGACGTGCTGACCGCCCTGATCGGCGGCGGGCATGTGCTGCTGGAAGGCGTACCGGGGCTGGGTAAGACGTTGCTGGTCCGGGCGCTTGCCAGTTGCATAGGCTGTGAGTTCGCGCGCATTCAATTTACGCCGGACCTGATGCCCAGCGATGTCACCGGCCATGCTGTGTACGACATGCAGACCGAGCAGTTCAAGCTGCGCAAGGGGCCGCTGTTTACCAACCTGCTATTGGCCGACGAAATAAACAGGGCACACCGGCCAAGACGCAGGCCGCGCTGCTCGAAGCCATGCAGGAGCGGCAAGTGACCCTCGAATGTCGGGCGCTGCCCATCCCGCAGCCGTTCATGGTGCTGGCAACCCAGAACCCTATCGAACAGGAAGGCACTTACCCACTGCCGGAAGCCGAACTGGATCGTTTCATGCTCAAGCTGCGCATGGACTATCCCGAAGCGCTGGAAGAGCTGAACATGGTGCGCCAGGTCACCCGCTCGACCCGTGCCGACATGCTGGATGTGCGACCGCTGCGGGTCATCATGCAGGCTCGGGAGGTTCAGGCACTGCAACGCATTGCCAGCGAGCTGCCCATTGATGAACAGGTGCTGGACTACGCAGTACGCGTGGCGCGCAGTACGCGCACCTGGCCAGGTCTTAGCCAGGGCGCAGGGCCGCGCGCTTCAATTGCACTGGTGCGTGGCGGGCGGGCCAGAGCATTGTTGCGCGGCGGTGAGTTCGTTACTCCGGACGATATCAAGGGCTGCGCGCTGGCTGTGTTACGACACAGGGTCAGGCTGTCACCGGAGCTGGACATCGAGGGCCTTTCAGTGGATCAGGTGCTTCGGCAGATCCTTGATCAGGTCTCGGCACCGCGCCTGTGAATCAGGTTCTGAAACCGTCGGTTCCGATGCTGCGCTGGCTCGGTGGGTTCATGTGCGTTGCGTTACTGACAGGAACGCTCCATGCGCTGGACATCGAGTATCCGGCAAAAATCGACGAGTTTTATTGGGCAGCGTTGCTGGCATTCGCGGGCGTCAGCCTGCTTGATGCATTCTGGCTGTTCAGGCGTCCCTCGCCACGCGTGCAGCGCGAGCTTGCGGGCAGCCTGGCGCTGGACCGCTGGAACGAGGCGCGGCTCGACCTGCAACACAACGGTGCCAAGCCAGTCACCATGCAGGTGTTCGATCATGTGCCGCATGGCCTGGAACATGAAAACCTGCCGCAGTCCATCATCCTGCCTGCGCGCGGCAAAGGCAGCATCGGTTACCGTCTGCGCCCCTCGATCCGTGGTCATTTCACCTTCGAGCAGTGCGAAATCAGCCTGCCGGGGCCTTTGGGCCTGTGGACGGCACGCCGCTATCTTCCGGTACACAGCACGACCCGCGTCTACCCGGACTTCGCCCGACTTTACGGTGGGCAACTGCTGGCGGTGGACAACTGGCTGAGCCAACTGGGGGTGCGCCAGTTGCAACGTCGCGGGGCAGGAATGGAATTCAATCAGTTGCGCGAGTTTCGTGAAGGCGACAGCTTGCGCCAGATAGACTGGAAAGCTACCGCCCGCCAGCGCTCCCCCATTGCTCGCGAGTATCAGGACGAGCGGGATCAACAGATCGTTTTCATGCTCGATTGCGGACGTCGAATGCGCAGCCAGGACGGTGATTTGTCTCACTTCGATCACGCGCTCAATGCCTGCCTGCTATTGAGTTATGTCGCACTGCGTCAGGGTGACTCGGTTGGCCTTGCGACGTTTGCGGGTGAGCAGGACCGCTATCTGGCCCCCGTAAAAGGGCCGGGGCAGCTCAACCTGTTGCTCAACTCGGTCTATGACCTGCAGACCACCCGGCGCCCCGCGGACTACAGCGCCGCCGTTCGCCAATTGATGGTGCGCCATAAAAGACGTTCACTGGTGGTACTGATCACCAACCTGCGCGATGAAGACGATGAGGAACTGGTAGCTGCTGCAAGACAGCTTGGCAAGCAGCACCGGGTGCTGATTGCCAGCCTCAGGGAGGAAGTGCTCGACAGTCTGCGTCAGGCCCCCGTACAAACCTATGATCAAGCGCTGGATTATTGCGGAACCCTGAATTTCCTCAACGCTCGCGCTTCGCTGCACGACCGCTTGAGTGCTCAAGGCATTGCAATAATGGATGCTCGACCAAGGGAGCTGGGGCCGCAGCTGGTCAGCCGTTATCTGAGCTGGAAAAAGGCAGGTACGCTATAAGCGAAACCTTGCGAGTCAGCCAGCAGCCTCAGGCTGAGGCTTCATAAAAGGGGTAGAAACAGAAATACTCTCGCAAGAGCTGGACGAACGCCAGGTATTCTGTCGAGACCTGAGACAACTCGAAACCGGAGTCGTAGCTCCCTGGCGTCTCGTCTTCGTGGCTCCAGAGGCACTTGGCGCTAAGATCTATTGATTGCCCGATATTGCCATTCGGCATTTTCAGACACAGATCGAACCTGGCCCCTACCAGAACGGGCAGTTCGCTGATCAGCATCAGCCCTTCCCCGGACACATTCCCCAGACACCCCATCAGCTTGCCAGTATGACGATTGAAGACCTGCAGGTAATCCTGCAATTGGTGCCGTTCTATTTTCCGCTCTTTATACATGGCAGGCTGCCTTCCAAGACCACTGTTGCGATCACGTAACACCGTTCGCTGGCTGCGGACTTCAAAAACGAGGCACTGCGCGATAACCGCCTCGGCCTAGAGCTCTGCAGCTCGTCCACTATGTGATCACAGCCTAGCTCAGAATTTTTCAAAATCCACCCGAACACGGCGCCTGCCATTCAAATGAGGGTAACTATTTTGATACGGGAGCGTTTCGAACAGGTGCAGGGATCGGCCTGGCAGGCTGAGCCTTGGGGTAGAGGCCGGTTTGTGCAAGCGTATCGAGCCTGGCCCGTGCACGGAACGCGTATTCGCTCTCTGGATACTGAGTCATCAGGAATTGATAGGTCTGCGCAGCGTCGACATACAGTTTCTGCCGCTCCAGGCACTGGCCACGCAGCATCGACACTTCCGGCTGAACATAACGGCGCGAACGGCTTTGACGCTCGACCTTGGAAAGATCCAGCATGACCCGGTCACAATCACCTTCCTGATAGGCACGGTAAGCGTGATCGAGGTTGGAATTCATCGCCCAGCGGGTGCAACCGCTGAGCGCAGTCAGTAATACAACAATCGTTACAATACGCATGGGACTCTCCTGTTCTCTGCCCTGTATCGGCGTCACAGCCTGTTTCTTCAAGTAAATCGCACACCGACCGTCAGCCGATTGCCCTCCCTGACAGCAACACGGTAGTGCAAAGGAACAATGACTAAAGACCCAGACAGGAGTAGCCTCTCGCTGCGCTTCAATTAAGGAGTTTGTGCATGACCGTTCGCCGCACCAAAATCGTCGCCACACTTGGCCCTGCCAGCAACTCGCCGGAAGTCATCGAACAACTGATCCTTTCGGGTCTGGACGTTGCTCGTCTGAACTTCTCTCACGGTACTCCGGATGAGCACAAGGCACGCGCCAAACTGATCCGCGAAATCGCCGCCAGACACGGGCGCTTCGTCGCTCTGCTGGGCGACCTGCAGGGTCCTAAAATCCGTATCGCAAAGTTCACCGACAAGCGAATCGAGCTGAAGGTCGGTGACAAGTTCACCTTCTCCACCGCTCATCCGCTGACCAGTGGCAACCAGCAAATCGTGGGTATCGACTACCCGGATCTGGTCAAGGATTGCGGCGTAGGCGACGAGCTGCTGCTCGACGACGGTCGCGTAGTCATGCGCGTCGACACCCAGACGGCTGACGAACTGCATTGCACCGTGCTGATCGGCGGTCCGCTGTCCGATCACAAGGGCATCAACCGTCGCGGCGGTGGCCTGACGGCTCCGGCACTGACCGAGAAAGACAAGCAGGACATCAAGCTCGCTGCCGAAATGGACCTGGATTACCTAGCCGTTTCCTTCCCGCGCGATGCCGCCGACATGGAGTACGCTCGCCAGTTGCGCGACGAATCCGGCGGTACAGCCTGGCTGGTGGCCAAGATCGAACGCGCCGAAGCCGTTGCCAACGACGAAGTACTCGATGAGCTGATTCGCGCCAGTGACGCTGTCATGGTTGCGCGTGGCGACCTGGGCGTTGAAATCGGTGATGCCGAGCTGGTTGGCGTTCAGAAACGCATCATTCTGCACGCACGTCGCCACAACAAGGCGGTGATCGTTGCCACGCAAATGATGGAGTCGATGATCTCAAGCCCCATGCCGACGCGTGCCGAAGTGTCCGACGTGGCCAACGCCGTGCTCGACTACACCGACGCCGTCATGCTGTCGGCGGAAAGTGCTGCGGGCTCCTACCCGATCGAAGCGGTTCAGGCGATGGCGCGTATCTGCATCGGCGCTGAAAAGCACCCGACCGGCAAGACTTCCAGCCACCGTATCGGCCACTCGTTCACCCGTTGTGACGAAAGCATCGCGCTGGCCGCCATGTACACCGCCAACCACTTCCCGGGTGTGAAGGCGATCATCGCACTGACCGAAAGCGGCTATACCCCGCTGATCATGTCGCGCATCCGCTCCTCGGTGCCGATCTACGCGTTCTCTCCGCACCGTGGTACTCAAGCGCGTGCAGCGATGTTCCGTGGCGTCTACACCGTGCCGTTCGACCCGGCAGCCCTGCCACCGGGTCAGGTCAGCCAGGCCGCAGTCGACGAACTGCTCAAGCGTGGTCTGGTCGAGCAAGGTGACTGGGTCATCCTCACCAAGGGCGACAGCTACCACACCATCGGTGGCACCAACGGCATGAAGATTCTGCACGTCGGCGACCCATTGGTCTGATAGCAGAACGCTGCAAGCCAAGGCCCCGTCTCGCAAGAGTCGGGGCCTTTTTGCATCGTGTATGCCTGACGAATCTTTGTGATTAATCGTGCCGAACGAGAGCTGTGACTAACATGCACCTTATTCCCGCGCCACAAACACATCCGCCAGCAATTGATTACGCGGCAGACCTGCCAGATACAGCCGCTTGGCAAATATCTCCACGCTGTCGGCACTGCCACACAACAACGCCATCGCATGCCGCGACAACAGGCGCAGCTCGGCCAGGGTCGTCTCCAGCGTCTGCACGGTAATCAGTTGAACAAGCAACTGTGGATAACGCTCAGCCAGGGCTTGCAGCTCATTGGCCAGATAGTGCTGCTGGCTGTCATGGGCCAGATGAATCAGGCGGATGGTGCCCTGATGCTCCTGACGCAACGCCTCACGCAATACGCCCCACAACGGGCCCAGCCCGGTACCGGCAGCCAGCAAGAGCAGAGGTTTTTCCTGCCAGTCAGGGTCATAGCGCAGCGCCCCTCCGCGCAGTTCGCCGAGCCTCAACGTGTCACCGACCCGCAGCTGTCGGGCGACGTCGCGGAAGGCCCCGGACTGGTGGCAGTCGATATGAAATTCCAGAAACGGGTCCTCGCCCGGAAGGCTCGCCAGCGAATAAGGCCGGGCGACACCGCTGTCAGTCCACAACACCTGGTGTTGCCCGGCGCTATAGCGCAGAGGTCGCGCAGGCTCCAGACGCAAACGCAGCACGGTCGGGCAGAACCAGTCGCAGCCCACTACTGTCGCAGGCAGGCCGTCACGCTGCGGGTCAAACACCTCGACAGCCACGTCACCGACCACTCGGCACTGGCAGGCGAGGCGCCAACCCTGCTGGCGCTTTTCAGCGGGCAAGGCGTCGGGCAACGCGTCCTCAGGCTCACCTTCGACACAGCGCACCAGACACGCATGGCAACTGCCGGCACGACAGCTATAGGGAACCGGCACACTGGCATGGTTCAGGGCGTCGAGCAGATTGCTGGCCGATGGCACCGACCAGCTACGCTCACCAACATGCAATTGAGGCATTCAGGCGGCCTGTGCAGAAAATAACGGCGATTGTACAGACTGGCCTGTCGGGCGGGTTATACTGCCGCGCCTTTTTGCGCCCGCTACGGCTAACCTGACAGCTCTGGTTCAAGCCGCAGTTCCAGACTGCCGCCGATAGCGTAATTGAATGTTCCCGTCCTTACAGAGGAGCGCGCCGCATGACCGTGATCAAGCAAGACGACCTGATTCAGAGCGTTGCAGACGCACTGCAGTTCATTTCCTACTACCACCCCGTGGATTTCATCCAGGCCATGCACGAGGCGTATCTGCGTGAAGAGTCGCCTGCCGCTCGCGACTCCATCGCTCAGATCCTGATCAACTCGCGCATGTGCGCGACCGGTCATCGCCCGATCTGCCAGGACACCGGTATCGTTACCGTTTTCGTACGCGTGGGTATGGATGTTCGCTGGGATGGCGCCACCATGGGCCTGGACGACATGATCAACGAAGGCGTGCGTCGCGCTTACAACCTGCCTGAAAACGTGCTGCGTGCCTCGATCCTCGCCGACCCGGCAGGCGCTCGCAAAAACACCAAGGACAACACCCCGGCTGTTATCCACTACTCCATCGTTCCAGGTAATACCGTGGAAGTGGACGTCGCGGCGAAAGGCGGTGGTTCGGAAAACAAATCGAAGATGGCGATGCTCAACCCGTCCGACTCGATCGTCGACTGGGTCCTGAAAACCGTTCCAACCATGGGCGCAGGCTGGTGCCCACCGGGCATGCTCGGCATCGGCATCGGCGGCACCGCGGAAAAGGCAGCGGTCATGGCCAAGGAAGTGTTGATGGAGTCCATCGACATTCATGAGCTGAAGGCCCGCGGCCCGCAGAGCCGCATCGAAGAGATGCGTCTGGAGCTGTTCGAAAAGGTCAACCAGCTGGGCATCGGCGCTCAGGGCCTGGGTGGTCTGACCACCGTGCTCGACGTCAAGATCATGGACTACCCGACCCACGCCGCTTCGCTGCCGGTGTGCATGATCCCCAACTGCGCGGCCACCCGCCACGCGCACTTCGTGCTCGACGGCAGCGGCCCGGCATCGCTGGAGGCGCCGTCGCTGGACGCCTACCCGGAAATCGTCTGGGAAGCTGGCCCATCGGCCCGCCGAGTCAACCTCGACACCCTGACCCCGGAAGAAGTGCAAAGCTGGAAGCCGGGCGAAACCGTGCTGCTCAACGGCAAGATGCTTACCGGCCGCGACGCCGCGCACAAGCGCATGGTCGAAATGCTCAACAAGGACGAAACCCTGCCGGTCGACCTCAAGGGTCGTTTCATCTACTACGTCGGCCCGGTTGATCCGGTACGCGAAGAAGTCGTTGGCCCGGCAGGCCCGACCACGGCCACGCGGATGGATAAGTTCACCCGCCAGATCCTCGACCAGACCGGCCTGCTGGGCATGATCGGCAAATCCGAACGCGGCCCGACTGCCATCGACGCAATCCGCGACCACAAAGCCGTGTACCTGATGGCCGTCGGCGGCGCTGCGTACTTGGTGGCTCAGGCGATCAAGAAATCCCGAGTCGTGGCCTTCGCCGAACTGGGCATGGAAGCGATCTACGAGTTCGAGGTCAAAGACATGCCGGTGACCGTTGCGGTGGACAGCACGGGTGAATCCGTACACATCACCGGCCCGCAGATCTGGCAGAAGAAGATCAGCGACAGTCTGGCGGTGGAAGTGCAGTAAGTAACGATGGCAGCAAGCCCGGAAAACAGGTCGGGCTTGCTGCATTAGCTTCGGAGTGCAGCGCCTTACCCCACGCAATCACCCACAACTAAATCGAATAAAGACGCACTGGAATGGCATTTTTTTTGAAAAAAGCTACAGTTGAAGGATCCGACCTTGCTGTGTCCAGTTCAGAGAACTTCTCGAACTTCAAAAACTTCATATCTCGCCATTTTACGGGCGCATGCGACTGCCACTCGATATAGTTGGAGGACCCAGAGATTGGCACGGTAATTTCCTGGCCACTCATGTTTTCGTTGAGCGCCTCCCATGTATCTGCACGCATATCACGTATCAGCGGAAATACATTACAGGCTGAGGCAAGGTTATTCATGCTCGCACCTGTAGACACGCTGTCTGCTCTCGTGAACGTCATATAAGACCTTGCTTGATCCGACAAATGAAAAGCAGTACGGCCATAGGTAGGAGCGCCTCCCCACCGCATTGCTGTCTTTGGCGATCTGAAGGGCCCCGTAAAGAGGGCGGTGGTCTCCTTTAACCTTTTGCTTTCCTTCCAATGCTGATTGACGGGTCAGCGCAGACGATGATTTCTTATATTCAAACATCTGATTTTCAAACATATCCCTCATCACCGTATAGGTATTCTCTTTTTTAACGTCTGCCAAGTATTCACCATTCCCTCGCCCTGCAGCCGTCCGAGTTTTTCCGGTTGTATATTAAAGGTCATAGGGCCGTTTCAAGAACCGCGCTCACGGCGTCCAGAAGTTCTCCCACACTTCCTGCATCCACCGCCCCCGTGCGCTCTTTCAATGATTCGATGGCGCTTTCCTTATCCCGTTAGCCCATGGCGTGCCCGCGCACCAGTTGCAGCAGGTTGCCATTGGCGTCAAAGCTTGTGGCGAAATCCACGTCACCGTTATCGTCAGGCAGGCTGCGATTGCTGTCCAGAGCAACGTGCATGTTGCGAGTGAACGCATGCGAACCTACATGGCGCATTTGCAGAAGATTGCCCGCTGCGTCGTAGCTGTAACGCTGCTTGTAGTTGCTGACCTGGCAGGGATCAATGGTGGGCAAAGGTTGCAAACCGGGCAGCGCCGGTCCATGACTCGCCCCGTTTCTGACCTCCCGGCCAGTGGCTTCGATCAGTTGATACAGCGTGTCGTAACGATAACGGCTGATCGGTACGATAAGCTGGTTGTCGCAATATCGGTCTGACTGGGAAGCATCGTTGACCACCAGAACATTACCGACCGGGTCATAGCTGTAAATCAGCGTTTGCAACAGCGTGCCAGCCGCCATCGCGTTGAGCGCAGCGAGCCGGTTGTCCTGCGGATCATATTGGAAGTGACTGATAACACCATTGCCGGCCGTTTCCTGCTCAACCTGGTCAATCGCGTTGTAATGAATTTCACGGACCAGCGTGTGCGACTGTGCGGCACCGACCAATATCAGTTCAGCAGCTTTCAATTGCCCAGCGACGGTCATGTCAAAGGCCTGCGCGTTACCCATGGCATCGGTCTGCACGAGCACTTCGCCCAGCGCATTAAAACCCCAGCGGGTTTGCAGCCCTACAGGATCGAGCAAGGCATCGCGCTCTGCTTCGGCCAGCGGCCAGTCCGGACTTTCAGGCGCTTGCAAAAAATTCCGTTTCTCACCCAGCGCAGCGCCAGACAGACCGTAATCATTCAGAAAACGGGAGCCTGCCGTATCGTCATGACGGACGAGCCGATTGCACTGATTATGCTCGGAGACGTCTGCCGCACCGTAGGCCAGGCGCTCGACGACACGGCCCTGCTCTGTCACAGATACCCGGCGCAGCGACCGATCGTAGTCCATCAGGCGCTGCGTGCCACGCCCATCGCAACTCTCAAGCAACTGCCCGGCCTCGCCGACGAGGCCCAGTTGCCAACCCGAATCGACGCTTTCGCTCAGCAAGGCCGCTGCGGACAGACTAAACGTAATCATCCGATTTACCGGAGCGTCGGCTTCAGTTTCCGAGCGACTGAACAGGCGGGGATCACGACACAGAAACGGGCGCCCGGCCCAGTCAAAACGCCGATGCGTTACCCGAGCTACCTCAGGCTGCCCTGCCACATTTCGACAGAACTGAACGCTACGCACGGCCAGCGAGCGTGGATCAACGACCGACAATAATGGCGTGTTGCTGTGCAAGATCGAACTCATCATCTTCATCCATGAAGGTTTGGTAAACACCTTGTTTCCGGCAGAAAAAAATCAGCGATAGTCTGGCGGTCGTAGTACAGCAAGAAAGCCTTTAGCCGCCCCCATGCCAGCCTCCCATAGCACGGGTAGCCAGTCACCTCATATCAGAACAACTTTCCCCAGCGTCTGAGACTGCTTTTTACCGTCGATTCCGCAAGCATAATACTTAACATCGCCAAGCTGTCTGCATTGTTCATCAACAAGTTGGTCCGCACTGCGGGGTCGCTCAAACGCTCGATTTTCATGTCCTGCATGCTCTTGACCTCGAAGAGTCTCAGGGCCCTCTCGGTACTCAATACATTCTTTCCTATCATCCGCTCGACACTTCTGAACATGTGGGCGTTCTTACGCCCGCAAGAATACTCCATCGCTGAATTAAGCCCGCCTTCAAGGTGCTGTATGTAGCTATCCTCACTGATCGCTGCCGCTTTTTCGTCCCGGAGACCCGCTGCCAGATACCCGAAATCAAGAATTTTGTTATTGAGAACTGTGTGAGAAACTTCATGCCCAAGCGTGATTGATGTACCCGCAACGTGGACGTTCAAAAGATCCTCGACCATGAAAATGCGTTTATGCTGATCCTCAAGATCAATAAATGCATCCGTCCCCGAATAGTTTTTCATTATGTCTATCTGATTGTAATGCCCCCCACCTTCATTGTAGTCTTTCAGCATGCAAGCCGTTGTACTGTATGTTTCAGCCAGTTCGCCACGCCTCTCCTTGGCGCCGTCCCCCAACACGTAACTCATCAATAGCTCAGGCAGTTGCGCTATCGCCGGTGCTGCGAGGGTTTTTGAACTTTCACTCCATGCAGAGTAAGCGAGTTTGAACGCGCGGTTCAAATGATCAGGTTCAGTTTTTGGAAGCTTCGATATTTCGCTTCTACCTCGCGCGAGGATGCCGGTGTCAAATAATACATCACGCTCTACACTATCTCTCCGCCCACGATATTCCCCGGTCAGTCCATAAGGATCTGTGTAAGCTGTCGGATTATTCCGAACCATTGCATAAAAATTCAACCCATCCACATCCCCCGCCGGGTCCGGGTTTATCCACCGCTGCAGCCACGACGCGTAATACCTGAACCCGTAATAATAAAGCCCGCTGGCGTCTCGCTCCTTGCCTGAATACCGCACGGTTTTGTACTTGGCTTCAACTGCGCTACGCGCCGCCCACCAGGCCGTGCCGCCGAAGGGGTAATAATTTTCTTGGTTGATCAGGCCACCTTGCTGATCAAGCTCCAGCGTGCTCGAGCCCAGATGATCACCCAGGCTGTAACGCACCTGATCGTTCGCAATAGCGCCTGGTTTTCCAGCCTCCCAGTGCAACACCCGCACGCTGTTGCGACCCGCCTGAGTCGTAACGACGTGGAGGATTTCTCCATCGGCCGTGGTGCGAATTTCCAGTCCTGGCAGGTAGCGCACTTCGTTGATCAGCGTGCGACCTGGTGCCTGAGCAGTACTGACCTTGCGACAACGTTGACCCTGGCCGTCATAGACATAGCGCTCGTCATCATTCGGTCCGTCTTCCCGTTGCACGGTGGTGATGTGCTGCAACTGATTACGCGCATCCCAGCCCATAACCTGCCCGCGAACCAGTTGCAGCAGATTGCCGTTGGCATCAAAACCCGTAGCGAAATCCACATCGCCGTCATCGTCGGGCAGGCTGCGATTACTGTCCGGGGCAACGCGCATGTTGCGGGTGAAGTTGTGCGCGCCTTCGTGGCGCATTTGCAGCAGATTGCCCGCTGCATCGTAGCTGTAACGCTGTTTGTAGTTGCTGACCTGACAGGGATTAAGCGTCGAAACGGGTTGTAAACCGGGCAGCGCCGGACCATGGCTTGCCCCGTTTCTGACCTCCCGGCCTGTGGCTTCGATCAACTGGTACAACGTGTCGTAACGGTAACGGCTGATCGGTTCGATAAGCTGGTTGTCGCAATACCGGTCTGGTTGGGACGCATCGGTGACGAGCAGGATATTGCCCACCGGGTCATAGCTGTAATCGAGTTGCTGCAGCAACGTGCCGTCAGCAGAGGTCGCGCTCAGCCCGGTCAGCCTGCCGTCCTGCTGATCATAGGAATAAAGGCTGGCGACGCCATTGCCTGCTGTTTCCTGTTCAACCTGATTGAAGGCGTTGTAGTGAATGGCACTGACCAGTGTCTGCGAGTGCGTGCTGCCGTTCAGCATCAGATCTGTGCTGTTCGACTGTCCGGCTACGTTATAAGCGGAGAGTTGGGTATTACCCTTGGCGTCGGTCTGCGCAAGCGCTTCGCCCTGTGCGTTGAACGCCCAACGGGTCTGTAGTCCGACCGGCTCCAGCAGCGCATCGCGATCACGCTCGGCCGGTAGCCAGTCCGGTCCTTCGGCGACGAGCAGGAAATGTCGTGTATCGCTGAGTACCGAGCCATTCAGGCTGTAATCCTGCAGCAAGCGCGAGCCCGCCGTATCGTCATGGCGAATCAATTGATTGCATTGGTTGTGTGCCGCTGCATCTGCCTGGCCGTAGGTGAACCGCTCCACGCACCGATGCTGTTCGATGATCCTCGTCGGGCGTAGCAGCTGGTCGTACTCGAGCTGCCGCTCGGTGCCACGACCGTCCCAGCCGCCCAAAACCTGGCCCGCCTCGCCGAATAACATCAGTCGCCAGCCGGCATCGACACTCTCGGTGGCCAACGCGTTGCCGCCAAGGCTGTAGACAGTGCTCCGGTTGGCGTTGGCGAGGCGTGGATCAGTGGCGGCAATCATCCTGCCTGCCGGGTCGAAACGCTGCCTGGTAACTCTGATTGCTGCCGCTTGCGTGGCTTCGGCTCGATGTAAAAGGACTTGGCGCACGACCAGCCCACGAACCTCGGAAACGATCAATTCCGGCGTACGTGCATTTACCGCGCTACTGACCATGCCCGGCCGCCTTTCTTGCTGCCAGCACTTCCTCGGCCGTATCGTTTTCGTCCTCACTGATGGTGTACCAGACACGATAGGTCTGCCGGCGCATCCAGCCTTTGGCGGTAATGGTGATGGTCGGACGCCCCAGCGGGTCGTAGAACTGTTTGTCGACGATGTTTTGTGAGCGTATCGATGCGTCGTTCACATACCGATGACTGTTGGCGAAATATGGCCGGTAAACCCGCACTGCCAGGCCTTTATTGTTGTATTCCACCCGTTCACTGACACGCCAGCGCGGCGATGCATGGACAATTTTCGGTTGACCGTCGACCAGTTCGAGATTGCCCCAGTTATCGACAGAATAGGCGTCGCCGTCTTCCACTTTTTGGCGGGTTTGCAGGGTGCGACCGAAGCCGTCTATCGACGCCGTGCTGATGCGGATTTGTGCGTCCTTATCTTCCGGGTAGCGGTCTGCAACCAAGGCAGCGGTTGCCAGCGGGATGTGAACCAGCCCCAGCGCCGTATTGCCATCGTAATAGAGCGCGCTGGCTTGTCTGTCCAGAGCGTATTCGGGTTGCAGCGCTACCTCGCTGGCCGAAGCCCAGTAATGTCCGGTGCGATTGAGTGGAGGAAAGCCGACCGCCTCACCCAGTTCCGTGCCGTAAAAGCTGGTTGTCCATACCCTGCCGAAGGCGTCGTAATCGGCTTCCCGACTGTTTTGATTGGGGTCGATGATTCGTCTTGGTTGCAGCACACGATAATCATATTCAGCAGTGGTGACGCAGCCTGCCGGGTCGGTGATGCGAGTTGCGAACAGATCGTAGGCGTCGTATTCGACGAGACTCCAGCCATGACTGCGTGTAGGCCTGAACGTAGTGGGGTGAAAGAAGTGCTCTGGACCGGCGTAAATGGCAAAGCCGCGTTTTACCGACCACAGGTTCAAGCTGTCCGTCGGCAGAAAACTCGGCATTTGCTGATAGCCGATCTCGACGAGTTTTTTGGCCAGAGTGGCGCTGTCCATGACTCGCTCGTAGGCGCTCAGTGCGTGATCATCCAGTTCAGCCGTTTCAACGGCGTCAGCCAGCGCCTCAAAGGTCGCCTCGCCATCGCTGCAACCGATATAGCGTTGCACTGACAGGCTGGTGAGCGTACGTGGCAACGCTGCGAATGGACCGGACGGATCGACGAATTGCTCGTAGCTGATCTGCGCAGGCGTCAAGGCGCTTGCCGGAATGAGCATGGCATCGCCGCGTGTGCGGTAAGGCAGCCCCAGACGCCAGCTCTGCGGGCTGTCCAGGTGAATGGCTTCGGCGCGCATTTCTTCACGTAAAACTGTTGCTGGGCCTCGTCGTGTGATGCTTCCCACCATTGTTGCTGGTGAGGGTCCGCAAAGGGTGGTGCGTCCCCCGGTTTCTTGCGCCGCGCACAGTTGAAGCTGGCTGAGTGGAGCGTCGAACCGTAGCGGTCCCACGCCAGATTCAGGCTGTGTTCGCACATCGGATCGTCCAGTTCGTCGGCCTCGTAACGATAGGTGATGACTTCCAGACTGAGCGGCAGCATCGACGCGTAGGGTCGATGCGTGCTCAGTGCTTGCAGTTGGCGAACCAGATAGCGGTTTGATCGGGTCGAGTACAGCACTGTGGTTTTTTGACTGGCATCGAGCCCGAGGACTTCGTTGCGCAGTACAGAGCCGCTCAGCGCTCGTGCCATTTCCTGCAAGGTCGCGTCATCTGCGTCTGTGACGGGCAAATCGGTTCCGGTTGTTGGGTCGAGTCGGGACAACACATGCTCGCCGGGCAAGCGAGCAGCGAGGTCGCTGCGGTCATAGTCGGTGCAGGGTCTGGCAGGGTAGCGTCCTGTGTGGAACCAGGTCTTGTTCAATACCGGAGCGGTAAAATCCTCCTGATTCTGCGACGCCGTTTCGGTGTCGGTCTGCAGGAGCAGGCCGAAGCCGCGAAATTCACGTTCCCGAGGGTCATAGAAACCCTGCCGATAGCGGAACAGCTGGGTGAGCGTATTGCCAGTGACCTTGTCCTGCATGGTTTGCCTGACAACCACATGAACCGGGAACGGCAATTCCGAGACAGCAACGCTGCCAGCGGCCCGCAGCTCGTTTTTTTCGTCCAGCCATTCCTGCGCCGAACTGCGATAGCTGACTTCTCCGGCAGCACCGAGGTTGTTGTCCGAGGCCTTCAGCAAATAAGGTTTGCGGACCGTGCCTGCCCGGTCGGCCGCGTAATAAAGGCTCCAGTGCCGGGGCGTCATGTGCGGTACGGTGAGTATCAGGCTAGAGAAACCCAGGCCCAGCAGGTCGACCGCACTGAACTGGCAGAGCCGGTCATAACGCACACCCTCCGGACACAGCTGATCGAAGGCCGCAGCCAGGCCGTTCCCGCCCTGGTTCATGAAGACCTGAAAGCAATCGGTTTGCAGGTACAGCACGTCACTGGCACCTGAGCCATCCAGGTCGGCCAGCCGTACCCTGCTGGAATCGAAGCTTTCGTAGGTGTAAGGCAGGCTGGCGAAGAGCTGCCCTTTGCCGAATTGGCCACGCCCCAGGTTCGGCCAGACGCGGATTTCGTTGTGCCGGATCCGGATCAGGTGTTGTTGCCCTGTGCCCAGCAGGTCGCTGAACGCTACCAGTTCAGTGGGACTGTCGCTGAGCAATGGCAGGCGATCCTCGTCGTGAGGAATGTCCATTGCTGCGGCGAACCCATCGGCTCGACGGTTGGCATACAGGCGAACGCTGCGTGGGCCGATCAGGGCCAGATCGGACAGCCCGTCGCCGACCAGATCCGCCATCTGGCCTTGCGGGTGGAAAAACTCTGCAGGAAAAGCCGAGAACGTTGCGTAGTTCGACCAGCTTCGGTCAGGGTTGAGCGTGAAGAATCCGGCCATTCCCGGCTGGGCGACTACCCAGTCCAGCCGCCCGTCGCCAGTCAGATCTGTGAGGGTCTGACGAACCGGTGTGGCTGAATCAGCCGTCGGGATGCGGGGTAGCAATTCACAGGCTCCGTAGGCAACGGCGTCCGCTGCGCCAGCGGTATCACGGATCGGTTCGCGATATAGCCATGCCTTGTCGTCTCGATACAGAATGCCGGGCAAGCCGTCGCCGTAGAGGTCAACCAACTGGTATTGCTGGCCGTCATTCAGGCCGGCCATGGGCTCCAGCGGCGTATAGATGCCCCACTCAAGAGTGAAGTCGGTGTATTGAAACTGCACAGGGGGTTGTTGATCGACTCGCCGCCAGTCAGTGCCATCCCAGGCTTCTGAATGCGCCGCGCTCAGCAGGCTGTAGCCGAGCGCTGTCTGAAGGTGCTCCAGCAGCAGCCGTCGGTTCAGCAGCGGTGCTTCTCCGAGCTCGTTCGGGAAGTGATGGAACATCAGAACCTGCCGACACAGGCGCAGATTACCCAGCTCAAAACCATAGGCGAAACTTGAATGCGGATCACTGCGCACGGGCCAGGTAAATTGCTCGTCATATTCGGGGGGCGGGTCACTGCGGGTGTCGCGCTGGTCATAGTCGAATATCAGGTCGAAGTGCCACAGCAAACTATCCAGCGAACCTTCTTCCCACAGGTAAAGCACAGGATGTGCCTTGGCATTGCCGTAGCGAACCCTGCTCAGGTAGCGCTGGGCGCGGAAGTTTCTCGGGTGATTCTCTGGCAGGCCCTGATGGTCTTCGGGCTTGTATTCATAGAGGATGTGCTCGCCGACGGCATTCATGCTTTCATCCAGCAACCATTCGGCAACCCGGTTCATGTCTGCCGGGTCGGCAATACGCGACGAGGTCTTCCTGCCATAGAGGTTCAGGCTGCCGTCGGCGTCGTGAATCAGCCAGAAGCCGGGATCTGTGTTGTCCACGCGCCAATGCTCAATGCGCGCAAAGGCCCCTTCGACTCTGTTGAAGTAACGCACCACCTGATAAGTCGCCGTCAAATCATGACCGTTGTAGCTGCTGACCTGAGTCGAGACAAGCGCGCCGCTGTCGTCGCGTTCCGGCAGGCAGACATCGCCTCCGGGGCCGAAAATAAGATCATCGTCGTTGTAGCCCGGTACGCCCTTGCTGGCACGACGCGCGACTTTACCGATGTTCAGGTTCCAGCCAAGCCCGAACACGCCGTTACCAGAGGTGCTTTGATAACTCAGCGACAGGGCTGGCGCGTAGCCGCGCCCAAGGCTGATAGGCAGAGCGATTTCCAGTGACGCCGCGCCACTGGTACCCACGGATCCCCAGCCCTTGCCGATGCTTTGAATCGCGCCACCGCCTTTGGGTAATGACGGAGTGGCAACAGTCGGTTGCAGGGACGGCGGCGATTGATTCTGCGATTGCGATTGAGCTTCCATGGCCCTTGCTCCCTGTCGGTTAACGACTTTTCGCCGTGTAGCGCATGTGCACGATGATGTCAGTGATCGAGTCGATCATGTCGCGCTGCGATGCGGGGTTGGAAAAGCTCAGGGCCCAGCGAGAGATCGCACCGGTGCCCTCAAATGGCAGATAGCGCTCATCGTCAAAGTTGAAAACGAACAGTCCGTCATCGTCCACGCCGGTGGACAAGGCGATCTGCTGGCTGGCGCGCATGTTTTCCTTGAGCACCCCGTCAGCCTGAGCGTCCATCTGTACTGCGCTGTACGACTGGGTCAGCGTGGCGCGGATATCTTGATACGGCCCGACCGTGACCGGCAACGAAACGCTGATACGTTTGATGCGGCGCAGGTAGTGGTCCGGGTAATCCTCGTCAAGCATGGCTCGAGTGATTTCGAACTCGGCAATCCCTTTTTCCGCCAGGCGTTTGACCACTGCATCCCAGCCGTGATTCATCCCGGCATCATCCCCCTCGGTTATCGGCAGCTGGTGTACCGAAACCGTCTTGACGATCTCCATTTTGCGTTCGTTGCGGGTCACGTAAGCGGCATCCATGCGTAGCAGATTCAGTTTCAGGGCCTCGCCAGCAGTCAGGCCCCGCCAGGCATCCTTCCAGGCCGCGGGCTGGATGAAGGAGGCCGAGTAGTCGGCAATTTCATACTGCCAGCAGGCTTGCGTCGCCAGGCACAGTGAGAACGTGGCGTCATAGGCCTGGTAGTAGAAGGTCGAGAACTGCCCATTGAGCCATTGATACAGCTGGCTGTTGGTGAAGCGCTTGTTGAGAAATGCATAGACGGTCTCGGCCTGCTTTTTAGCATCCTCAGCCTGACGCAACTGTAACGCTGTGGCGCGGGTCTGGGCGTCGTGAACGGCGAGTTGCAGAGTGATCTGTTCGGACTCAAGCAGTGCCTGATCCCGTGCGTGTTCCCATTCCTGAAGACGACGACGGAAGCCCTCCGTACGCTCAAGCGCGTAGCCGATGGATGCAGAAAGTGTGGCACTTGCTTGCGCGGCAATGGCGACCATCTCCGGCACACCTTCCAGACGAAAACCGCCGACAGCTCCACCCGCCGCAGCGCCGACAGCCATGCCGCCTGTAGCCCCGGCATGAAAACCTGCGTGGTTGGGCACTACCTTAAGGGCCGATGCTGCAGCATAAGCGGTTGATCCGACACCTTCGGCAACCCTTGCCGCAAGCTGCGCGCTGGCCGCTGCGACTTCGCCGGGGCTGACGTTCTCTTCCGCCAGTTGCGCGTAAAAACGGGTTCTTGCATCAACCACCGCCTTGCTGGCTTCCAGTGCCTTGCGTGTCTGAACTTCGATTTTCTGTGCTTCGAGCTGCAGATCGATAGCGTACTGGGCGAACTCCCAGACTTGCTGCTGTTGCAGCTCCATAAGCTGCCCTTGTTCCTTACGCTCAATGACCGACAGCAGCGTGAAGCCGAACTGGGTCAAGGTCTCGACGGCGGCGCTGGCTTTGGCAAACATGACCGGGTAGCGATAGTGCGGCGTTTCCTGCGCCAGCAGGCTGCCCGCACCGCCTTCGGTTGCGCCATTGGCATAGGCTGCGAGCAAGGCCCGTGGGTCCAGTGGCGCTGCAAACAGCGGTAACGACAAAGGCTTGCCGTCCAGGGTCAGGTTGTGGCGCAGGTTGTACAGACGCGTCTCAAGCATGTCCCAGTATTTAACCAGTTCTGAATTGATCGGAAGGATAAAATGTTCGTTGTCCTCTTCGGCCAGTGTCGGGTCGCTGCCGAAGGTGCTCAGGCGAAGGGGAGGCGGGCTGAATTTGACCGTTGCCTTGCCGTCTTTGGCGGTGGCGCTGGTACGTACCTGTTGTTCCTGCTTGACGAACTGCTGCTCGAAAGCTCGTAGCCCCGGGCTTGTAGATGCTGCAAGATCGCCCAGTGCAATGGGCGTCCACTGGCTGGTCAGTTTCATATCCGGGCGCGGCCCCAGCAGATCGAGAATACGCACGTACCAGAGCTTGGCCTCGCCGAGGCTGTCGGGGGTCAGTTGCCGGTAGGCCATGTCGCCCCGGTCAATCAGGTTCTTGATGTAATGGAAATACACCGCTTTCTGGTAGCGCACCGGATCGCTGGCGGCGATGCCATCCGGGTCAATGGGCGAGCGCAGAAAGTAATCCGGGTCTGGCTCTTCCACCAATGGCCGCACGTTCCAGTAAGCAGGTGCATTGCCGATCTTCTTGCGACCCGGATCGAAGATGAAACCGAGCCAGCGTTCTGCATCGGAGAAGCGCTGTTCCAGATTGAGTCGATGAGAAATCATGAACGGCAGGTGCAGAAACAGTTCCCAGAAGTACAGACCGTTGGCACCTTTGAAGTCCATCAGGTCAGGGATGTTGTCCTCATCGATAGGCGGCTCCTGCAACTGTTGGGTGTCCCAGGACAATAACGCTTCAAGTGCGATGTTGGCCTTGTTGATCAGCTCGCGGGCGAACAGGGTGTTCATGCGGATAGGGTCACGTTTATCGGTCGAGTCGTCGCTGAACAGGATGCTTGAGTTCGAGAAATCAATGTATTCCGCGATGCCTAAAAGCTGATCGACGCGCTTGCTGATTTTTGGCGCTATGGGATCTGTCCCGTCACTGGCTGCGAAGGCAAGTTCGATTTCTGTGGATTTAAGTGCATTACCGATAGTGTCGCCTGATGTGGCGTCCAATACGGCCACACCGTGCGTAATGTAGAAATTCTTTTTTTCTGGAACGAAAGCTGTGTCTTTCAGGCAGGGCAGCAACGTGGTTTTGTCGAATGGAAGAGTGACAGTATAAAGCGCGGGCGCACTTACACGCTCGGCAGGGGAACCGATTTCAAGATCGAGTTGGTTGTTGGAATAGGGGCTGCTCATGCTGGAAGGGTATCTGACGGCTTGCCGGCAAATGACTTTTTGCTCTCGAGTACCTTCGAGTGTAACAAGCGGCCCTGCCACAATGGCTGTTCCTGAAAAAACGGCAGAGCCACTTGGGAGTATCAGTTTTTTTGTGTTCGGGCTGGTTAGGGCCTGCCGTCAGGCAGGCCCTTGTTTTACCAGCTCGGTCTGGTAAATCGGTCTCCGTACAGGATCGCAAATTGATTCATTGCCACTTTCCAGTCGTGTGCCGCATGACCCCAGTTGGCGGTGATGTTGCGCAACCCAAGCCATATCAGTTTCGTCGCAGCCTCATCGGTCGGGAAGTGCCCTCGAGTCTTGATGATCTTGCGTAACTGGGCATTGATGCTCTCGATGGCATTGGTCGTGTAAACCACTTTGCGAATGCCCGCCGGAAAAACAAAAAACGGTATAACCCGATCCCAGGCGCGACGCCATGCAGCAACTACAGTCGGATACTGCTTGCCCCAGGGGCCCGCTTCAAAGGCGTTAAGCTCTTGCTCAGCCACATCGGCATTGATCGCCTGGTAGATCGGCTTGAGTGCTTTGGCCAGTGCCCGACGTTTATCCCAAGCGGCATAGTCCAAGCTGTTGCGGATCAGATGCACGATGCAGGTTTGCAGCGTCGTGGCAGGAAAAACCGCCCCCAACGCCTCCGGTATTCCTTTGAGGCCATCCGTGACGGCGATCAGAACATCTTCAACGCCACGAGTCTTGAGGTCGTTGAACACCTTCATCCAAAACTTGGCACCCTCGGTGCTCTCGATCCATATACCCAGAATGTCGCGCGTGCCATCAGGTAATACCCCCAGCGCCAGATAAATAGCCTTGTTGCACACTAACCCCTCGTCCCGGATTTTGACCCGTAACGCATCGAAGAAGATCACCGGATACATCGGTTCCAAGGGTCGTTGCTGCCAAGCGCCCACCTCTTCCATGACCGCATCGGTGACTGAGCTGATGAAGTCATGGGACACGTCAGTTCCATACTGCTCAGATAGAAAAGCGCGGATCTCACGCACCGTCATGCCCCGGGCGTACATGGCAATTATCTTGTCGTCGAAGCCTGTAAAACGTCGTTCGTGCTTGGGAATCAGGATCGGGGCGAAGCTACCATCGCGGTCTCTGGGGATATCCAGGCGAAGCGGCCCGTCGTCGGTCAGAACCGTCTTGCTGCTTTTGCCATTGCGCTGATTGGTCGCCCCCTCAGGGCGCTCCGCGCCCTGAGGGTAACCAAGGTGGTGACCCAGCTCGGCGCCTAGCGCACGCTCGATCAGAGCCTTCTTGAACGCCATGGACGCGTCTTGAATGGCTTCGGCGCTCATCGGGCCTTTAACAAACTGCTCGATCAGCTCTTGGGGAATCGAGGGCAACTCCCTCGCTGTTGCATTGGCGGACTTCTTTTTGGTCGGCATACATGCACCTCTAGCCACATGTTATGCCCGAACACAAAATTTCTGACAGTCTCGGGCACTGGTAAAAAAATACCTCGCCAGAGACTACACAAACCCTTTGGCCGAATCCCAGATAAAGGGAATAAAATTCGACCTGCTGAAATGCCTGGACATGTATCACAGCAAGCAACTGGACGCGTTGACGAAGAAGGTCGTTACAGACCCTAATCATACCTACATGCAGAATATCAAAAAGCCTTAACTACTCCCTCCGCGCTTCAAGCCTGTCCAGCAAACGCTGCACAGGCTATTTTCATTGCAAGCACTCTACTCCGCACATTATCTGTAGGGCGGAGACACATCATGCTGACTCAATGTAATCCGATAGCTTTTTAACGTCTCCCCTCGGTGATGTACTACTTGCTGAAATACTGATAAACAGCGCCAGTCACTTCCCCGCCTATACGGCGAACATCCTCAGAAAAACTTTTTCGATAACTCTTGTAAGAATTAACCGCAGGACACCTCCCTTCCATTTGAAGGAAATTTCCGAGAAAATCCCGGCCTCTTGCGCTTGGCTATTCAGGTCTCTAGCCTTCAACGGTCGCTGCCCAATCAGCGATCAGGTTTGGTAGACCTGCTTTTGCTGGCGCAATGTGCCACCTCTGCGAGGCGATCCTTTTCGTCTCGTCTTTATGGTGGCCGTGCGCATGGCGTCTTCGGATGCACCGGGTGCCAGCAGCCGGTCTACCAACTTGCACACGGCCGCCACCTTATCGTTTGGTAGCGATTAGTGACGGCTCCCCCCAAGTTCTGCTGGAGTTGCAAACATGCCCCATAAAATCGTCCCCGACCCGCCCACCGCCCTGTTCACCGTCAACGCATCCGTCAGCCAGGAAGAAGCGCTCAACTACGCTTCGGATCTGCTGCGCTGCATCATCACGACGGCCTATGAGTCCGGCGACAGCACTCAGGGCACCAGCCGTGATCTGGCGTTTTCGGTATTGCACATGGCCGAGATGGCCAAAGCCATGGTTGACCGCTCACTGGAATGCATCGTTTGACCAGATGACAACCCGGGGCCACGCTCGGCCCCGCGTACACCTCAATTACGCTGATCCAGCAGGTTCACCACCAGCCGGTCGATCCACCCCCACAAGCGCTGTTTGACGCGTCGCCACAGTGGTCTGGCCTTCCAGTCTGCCAGTGTGGTTTCGGCGCTCAGGGCGAAGTCTTTTTCGAAACTGGCGACCACATCGCGGGTCAGCCCTGGGTCGAGGGCCTCGAGGTTGGCTTCAAGGTTGAAGCGCAGATTCCAGTGGTCGAAGTTACACGAACCGATGCTCACCCAGTCGTCGATCAGGACCATTTTCAAGTGCAGAAAACACGGCTGGTATTCGAAGACCTTGACCCCGGCCCGCAGCAAGCGCGGGTAGTAACGGTGACCGGCGTAGCGTACCGACGGGTGATCGGTGCGTGGCCCGGTCAGCAGCAAACGTACATCGACGCCGCGCGAGGCTGCCCTGCGCAAGGCGCGGCGAACTTTCCAGGTGGGCAGAAAGTAAGGGGTTGCCAGCCAGATGCGCTTTTGCCCGGTGTTCAGCGTGCGCACCAGCGATTGCAGAATGTCGCGGTGCTGGCGAGAGTCGGCGTACGCCACACGGCCAAGGCCTTCACCGGCTACCGGGGCGGTGGGCAGATGATCCAGACCAAAGTTTTCTTTCGGGCGCCAGGCGAAACGTCGAGCATTGGCGTGAAACTGCCGGTTGAACAACGCTTGCCAGTCAAGAACCAGCGGCCCGGTGATTTCCACCATCACTTCGTGCCATTGGCTGACATCCTTGTCTGGCTCCCAGAATTCATCGGTTACACCCGTACCGCCGACCACCGCCAGCGTCTTGTCGACCACCAGCAATTTGCGATGGTCGCGGTAGAAGTTGCGCACGCCGCGTCGCCAGTGGATCGGGTTGTAGAAACGCAGAATCACACCGGCGTCGGTCAGTTGCTTACGCAGCCCGGCGTCGAAGGCTTTTGAACCGAAGTCGTCGAACAGGCAGCGCACGATCACACCACGCCTGCCCGCCTCGACCAGCGCCCGCACGATGGCATCGGCGAAGGCCCCGGCTTCGACCAGGTACAGCTCCAGGTCAACCTGCTGCTCGGCCCGGTCAATGGCGGCGATCATGCGCGGGAAGAACGCAGGACCGTCGATCAGCAATTGAAAGCGGTTGTTTTCACGCCACGGGAAAATCGCACCGTTCATATCAGCGCGCCGTGAAGATCAGGACAGCCCCGACCGGGACTGACAGACTGACCGCCGACAAGCCTGCCGCGTTGCGCAGGGCATTGAAGTCCGAAACCATATCGAAGTCCTGAGCATGAATCACCAGCGGTTCGAGCGTCACAACCTGAAAGCGGCGCTCGTCGAGGCGCGTCGCCAGCAGTTCGGCGTTATAGCTGTGACTCTTGCCGCGCAGGCTGACGGTCAGTGGTAAACGCAATTCCAGTTGCGCGCCGGGGGCAAGGTTATTGATCGGGCGCATGTCGAGCTGGGCATTGATCTGCGCAACGGGAAACTTGTGTACCTGAAACACCTGCTCCCGCAGGCGCTCGTCACGCAGGGGAATACCGGTGCTAATGGACTCCGTTTCGACTTCCACCTCAGCCAGCCCTTTGGGGTCGACCTTGCCATGCAGCACGAGGAAGCGATGCACCTCGGCAATATCGGCATTTTTGGTTGACGTGAACGAGAGCCGCGACGACTCGTTATCCAGATACCAGTTCGCATGGGCAGGTAACGCCACTGCGGCCAGCATGACCAGCAGCAGGCGATTCATAGTGAGCATGCAGACTCCAGACGTGCAATTGAGGGCCACCTTATCCGCCTGTCTGACCTCTGGCAAACCACGACGTTCGGCAGTAATCCATCAAGGCTCGGATGGCAACAGTCGGCAGCCTTGTCGCTCACCCTGCCACGACGCACTGCTGGTTCGTCCAAGCCCGTTGGCAATGACCTTTTTCTGGCTGCTGCCGTCGATCAGCGCGCTGGGCACGTACTGTTTGACGTAGCCCATGCAATACGCCTCGGAGTTGTTCATGACGTACCTGCACGAGCAGTATTCCTTGGCGGTGTAGGCACTGATGATGGTGGGGAATGCCTGCAGGTTAATGCGGTACTGCCAGGCAAGTAACGCGAGCGCAGCAAGGATCAGCAACAGCAGGCTGCTGAAGGGTCGACGCAGGATGAACATTCGGCGACTGCTCATTGCCCGCCCTCCTTGCCAAAGGCTGCCTGTATGCGCTTGAGCATCTGATTGTGGTCGTAAGTACCGTCGCGGTCATCGGCATAGCGCACGATCACCAGCTTCCGGTCGGGGATCACGTACAGCGCCTGCCCCCAATGGCCCAGTGCGGCAAAGGTATCAGGGGGCGCATCCGGCCACGGCCCCCTGCCGCCATCGGCAGTTCGATTGAGCCACCATTGGCCGCCAGGGACTTCGACGTTGGCATCTATCTGCTCGCCTGCAAACGGCGTCAGCACGAAGTTCATCCATTCCTTGTTGAGCAACTGCCGAGCCTGCCATTGCCCGCCGCGCTGCATCAGCAAGCCGATGCGTGCCAGGTCGCGGGCGGTCATGTAGGCATAGGACGACCCTACAAATGTACCCACGCCATCGGTTTCCCAGACGGCACTGCGGATGCCAAGCGGGTCAAACAGTGCGGTCCACGGATAATCCGCATACGCCTGTGGCCCGACGATATTTTTCAACGCAGCAGCCAGAACCGTGCTGTCGCCGCTGGAATACAGGTACGCCTTGCCGGGGGATTTGGCTGCGCGGTGCTCGGCGGTGAAGCGCGCCATGTCGTCACGCCCACGGGTGTAGAGCATGGCGACTACGGAAGAGTTAAGCGGTGCATATTCGTAATCTTCCTGCCAATTCAGCCCCGAAGCCCAGTGCATCAGGTCTTTGATGGCGATATCGGGGTGCGCCTTGAACGGCGGGTAGAACTTCGCCACTGGATCATTGAGTTGAAAGCGCCCGTCGGTAAACGCCACGCCCAGCACTGTCGCCATCACGCTCTTGCTGATCGACCAGGTCAGGTGCGGAGTTTGCGCTGTGGTCACACCGCCGTAGCGCTCATACACAACTTCGCCATCACGAATCACCAGCAGCGCATCGGTGCGAATGCCCTTGCGTGTGGCGTCGTCACGGGGCGGGAAGGCGTAGGCCTCGAGTTCTTCGATTGCCGCAGATCGCGGCGCAGGCTGAGATGACCATTGCTCTGTCGGCCATGTTTGAGCAACGACGCCCTGGGCACTGAAGCCCAGGATCAAAACCAGACACAGGCGGAAAGATCTACGCGGCATGACAGAGCCTCTACAGAGTAATCCGCATACCGTATCAGGGCTTCGTGACAGTCAGCCATTACCCCGGGACAGGACGCAGAGCGTCCAGAACGGCATACCCACGCGGAGCATGGTCACGATAGTGGTCCTTCGTACGCCGCTCGCTCCTCCCGCTCCACCAGCGTGGAAATGCCCACAGCGTTACCCGTCACACAACCATCACCAAAGCTTCACAGGCATGACACGCCATCTCCCTAGCCTGCAAGTACGGCAAAGCGCCTGGACAAATCAGTCAACCAGCCAAACTCTGCATGGCTGGCTCATGGAGATTCGTATGACCCAGATCGCCCGCATTCGTGACAACACTTCTGAACGTCGTCTTCAGGCCGAGCGCCTGATTGGAGCGCGCGCCCTGCAGGAAGCACAGGCGTTGCGTTTCAGTGTGTTCAGCGAAGAGTTCAACGCCCGTCTCAACGGCGCTGAACAAGGCCTGGATATCGACGATTACGATGTTCATTGCTCGCAAATTGGTGTGCGTGACCTGAACACCGGGCGTCTGGTTGCCACTACCCGGCTGCTCGACCACAAGGCTGCCAGCACGCTGGGGCGTTTCTACAGTGAAGAAGAATTCAGCCTGCACGGTCTGGTTCATCTGCAGGGTCCGATTCTTGAACTGGGACGTACCTGCGTAGACCCGGCCTACCGCAACGGTGGCACCATCGCGGTGTTGTGGAGCGAGCTGGCCGAGGTGCTGAACGAAGGCGGCTACAGCTACCTGATGGGCTGCGCGAGCATCCCGATGCACGACGGCGGCATTCAGGCGCACGCGATCATGCAACGCCTGCGCGAACGCTACCTGTGCAACGAGCACTTGCGCGCAGAGCCGAAAAACCCGCTGCCGACGCTCGATATCCCGAGCAATGTGATCTGCGAGATGCCGCCACTGCTCAAGGCTTACATGCGCCTGGGGGCCAAGATCTGCGGCGAACCGTGCTGGGACGAAGACTTCCAGGTGGCCGACGTGTTCATCCTGCTCAAGCGCGACGACTTGTGCCCGCGCTATGCCCGCCACTTCAAGGCGGCCGTGTGATGAGCCGGGCACGCGGCTATGCCCGCGTAGTCCGGGTGCTGCTGGTCGTGGCGCTCGGCTTGACGATTGCCGGAACGTTCGCGGTTCTGGAACGCACCAGAATCGGTGGGTCGATGGAGCGCAGGCAGCGCTGGAGCCGTTGGTTCATGGCGCGCCTGACCAATGCCCTGCCGTTTCGCGTCACCGTGACAGGTCAGTTGCCAACCCAGCCAATGCTGTGGGTCAGTAACCATGTGTCGTGGACCGACATTGCACTGCTGGGCATGCTGGCACCGCTGTCGTTTCTGTCGAAGGCCGAAGTCCGGACCTGGCCGGTAGCGGGCTGGCTGGCACTGGAGGCTGGTACGCTGTTCATTCGTCGCGGATCGGGCGACAGCCGTCTGATTCAAAAGCAGATGTGCAATCACCTGCAACAAGGCAACGCACTGCTGATCTTCCCGGAAGGCACCACCACCGATGGCAGAAGCCTGCGCACCTTCCACGGCCGTCTGCTGTCCAGTGCCATTGAAGCCGGCGTACCGATCCAGCCAGTGGCCATCGGTTACTCGCGTGACGGCAAACCGGACCCGATTGCCCCGTTCATTGGCGACGACGATTTGCTGTCCCATTTGCGCCGGTTGTTCGCCAATGAGCAGAGCGATGTGCACATTCACCTGCTGACCCCGATTCCGACGGCGGATCAGGAGCGCGCTGCACTGGCGTTCAAGGCCCAGCAAGCCGTTCAGGTGGCGCTGTTCGGTGAACCTGTCACGGGGGAGTCAGTGATCGGTAAACAAGTATCCGGCGAGCCTGCTCAACCGAGCGAAGTGGCTTCGCGCTCGGCCAGGGCAGCCTGAGCAAAATTCTCCAATAGCGGATAGAACTCGGCGAAATCCGCACTCAAGGGCTGGTAAAGCGCCTGCAGTTCCTGCATGCCGCCTGCCAGCCCTTCGGGCCGTGACAAGCGTCGCGATATCCCGCTCAGCACCTGCCCCAGCACCTCGAAATCCCGATACGAACCCAGCCAGTCCTGCGCGGCCATGCGCGGCGCGATCAATGCGAGCCGCTCGGGCAATTGCGGCTCGGCGGCCAGCGTGCCATAGACTTTGCCAGTGAATACGTCCAGCGGCAGATCGGCATAGCGATGCCAGTCGCGAGCCAGACAATGATCGAAAAAGACGTCGAGCATAATGCCTGCATAGCGTCGCCGCTGGGATGGAAAGCGGGCAATGGAAGCCTTGATAAGCGGGTGGCTGTCAGTGAAAGCGTCAATGCTGCGATGCAGCCGAATGGCCGCTTCAAGCTCTGCAGGAAAACGTCCCGACAGCGGACCTTTGACGAAGTCGCCATACAGGCTGCCAAGCAATTGAGCAGGCCGATGCCCGCCGAGATGAAGATGTGCCAGATAGTTCATGCCTGCAAGCCTACGCCGCTTTCAAGGCCGAGGTCTATATATCGATATAACCCGATATAGCGATTTTGCCAGTCCTAAGCACAAAATCATATTTGTATATCGCGAAATACAGATATAAGGTTCGCCCTATCGCGATATATCGCTACACCGCCTGTGAGAACGACATGCCTATCGACCTCGACGACATAATAAAAGCCCTGGCCCATCCGGTCCGCCGAGAAATCCTGACCTGGTTGAAGGACCCCCGCGCGAGCTTTCCTGCTCAGCAATACTCGATTGAACACGGCGTGTGCGCCGGACAGATCGATCAGCGTGCAGGATTGTCCCAATCCACTGTCTCGGCCCATCTGGCGACCTTGCAACGCGCTGGCCTGATCAGCAGCAAGAAGGTTGGCCAATGGCATTTCTTCAGACGCAACGAAGAAGTCATACAGGCATTCGTTCAGGCGCTGGTTGAAGAGCTGAACAACCCGACCTGATTTTCCAACGTTTACCAGGAGCTGCCCCGTGCCTCTTTCGCTACTTATTCTGGCCCTGAGCGCCTTTGCCATCGGCACCACCGAATTCGTCATCATGGGCCTGCTGCCCGATGTGGCGGCTGACCTCGGGGTATCTATCCCCGGCGCAGGCTGGCTGGTCACCGGCTATGCGCTGGGCGTGGCCGTCGGCGCGCCGTTCATGGCCATGGCCACGGCAAAACTGCCGCGCAAGGCTGCGCTGGTCACGCTGATGGGCATTTTCATCATCGGCAACCTGCTCTGCGCACTGGCCAGTGACTACAACGTATTGATGTTCGCCCGCGTGGTTACAGCGCTGTGTCATGGTGCGTTCTTCGGCATCGGCTCAGTGGTTGCCGCAGGGCTGGTGCCTGCCAATCGCCGCGCTTCGGCGGTAGCGTTGATGTTCACCGGTCTGACCCTGGCCAATGTACTGGGCGTGCCTTTGGGTACTGCATTGGGTCAATACGCAGGCTGGCGCTCGACCTTCTGGGCGGTAACAGTCATCGGCGTGATTGCGCTGATCGGCCTGATCCGCTTTCTGCCGACCAATCGCAATGAAGAAAAACTCGACATGCGCGCCGAACTGGCCGCACTGAAAGGTGCCGGTATCTGGCTGTCGCTGACCATGACCGCGCTGTTTTCAGCGTCCATGTTCACCCTGTTCACCTACATTGCCCCGCTGCTCGGCGAAGTCACCGGCGTATCGCCCAAGGGCATGACCTGGACCCTGCTGTTGATAGGCCTGGGCCTGACCGCAGGTAACGTGATTGGCGGCAAGATGGCCGACCGCCGTGTGTCATCCACGCTGATTGCCGTGTTCGTCTCGATGGCGGTGATCTCAACCGCTCTCAGCTGGACCAGCGCCGCGCTGATCCCGACTGAAATCACCCTGTTCCTCTGGGCGGTCGCTGCCTTTGCAGCCGTCCCGGCTCTGCAGATCAACGTGGTGACCTTCGGCAAAGCCGCGCCCAACCTGGTTTCAACCCTGAACATCGGCGCTTTCAACGTGGGCAACGCGCTTGGTGCCTGGGTCGGTGGCAGCGTCATCGCCCACGGCCTGGGCCTGACCAGCGTACCGCTGGCCGCTGCCATGCTGGCAGTGCTCGCGCTGCTGATCACACTGATTACTTTTCGTCAGACCGGCAACCCCGATCTGGCACCTGCTACACATTGATCAATCACGAGGATTCGACACATGACGACTATCTTTGACCCGATCACCATTGGCGATCTGCAACTGCCAAACCGCATCATCATGGCGCCACTGACGCGCTGCCGCGCCGACGAAGGTCGCGTACCCAATGCATTGATGTCCGAGTATTACGTGCAGCGTGCTTCTGCAGGCCTGATCCTGACTGAAGCCACATCGGTCACGCCGATGGGTGTTGGTTACCCGGACACACCCGGCATCTGGTCCAACGACCAAGTACGCGGCTGGAGCAACATCACCAAGGCCGTGCATACCGCTGGTGGCCGGATTGTGCTGCAGCTGTGGCACGTTGGCCGCATCTCCCACCCGGCGTACCTGAACGGCGAAACTCCGGTGGCCCCTAGCGCTATCGCAGCTGAAGGCCACGTCAGCCTGATGCGCCCGATCACCCCGCTACCGACCCCGCGCGCGCTGGAACTGGCAGAAATCGGTGACATCGTCGAGGCCTATCGCGTCGGTGCGGAAAACGCCAAGGCTGCGGGCTTCGACGGCGTGGAAGTACACGGTGCCAACGGCTACCTGCTGGAACAGTTCCTGCTGACCGGCTCCAACCAGCGCACTGACGAGTACGGCGGTTCGGTAGAAAACCGTGCTCGTCTGCTGCTGGAAGTGACTGATGCGGTCATTGAGGTGTGGGGCGCTGGTCGCGTAGGCGTACACCTTTCGCCTCGCTTCGACATGCACGACATGAGCGATGCTAACCGCACTGAAACCTTCAGCTACGTGGCCAAAGAGCTTGGCAAGCGCGGTATCGCGTTCATCTGTGCCCGTGAGCGTGACGCCGAAGACAGCCTCGGCCCGCAGTTGAAGAAGGATTTCGGTGGCGTCTACATCGCCAATGAAAAATTCACCAAGGACACCGCAAATACCTGGCTGGCAGAAGGCAAGGCCGACGCTATCGCATTTGGTGTGCCTTATATTGCCAACCCGGACCTGCCTGAGCGTCTGGCCAGCGACGCGCCTCTGAATGAAGCGCATCCCGAAACGTTCTACGGCAAAGGGCCGGTCGGCTATATCGACTACCCACGCCTGTAACACTGCGCTGCAAACGCAAAAAACCCTGACTCGCAAGAGCCAGGGTTTTTTATCGCCCGTACTTATTGCTGTTAGAATGCAGCCTCAGGCCCGACTGTACCTAGCACATTGCCTTCGGCATCAGTGATAGTCCCGTCCGGTAACTTCCAGCGACCGTCGGGGTAGTTGACAGAGCCATCTGCCATAACCCAGGTCCCGTCCTTGTGTTGAACATCGCCGCCGGGGTGCTCGACCGAACCGTCGGCATGCACGGTGGTGCCATCCAGGTGTTGAACAGTGCCATCCGTGTGCTTCAAGGACTGGCCATCTGCCGCCGCAACACTTCCATTCGGATAACTGACCGTACCATCGGGGTTGAAGACACTGTTTAGCGGGTGGACCAGTTGTAAAACACCGGTGACCGTGTTTATGACTGCCAGCAGCTTGTCCAGGCGCGAACGTGCCTCAGGGGCCGGCGTTAACTTTTGCGCAACGGGTGGTTTGATAACAGGTTTGACAGGTGGCCTCACTGGCTTTTTCACCTTGACCGGGGGTTTCACGGGCGGTCTCACGGGCGGCTTCACCGGACCTGCCCCCTTGACCGGAGGTTTTACAGGCGGCTTTACAGGTGGCTTTACAGGCGGTTTGAACCTCACCGGTGGCTTGACCTGCTGGCGTACCAAATCTTCCGGATAATCCGGTACGTCGGCGTAAGTGGGCAACGGCGTCCTGGAAACTTCGTCTACTCCCTGGTCTGAGTCTTCAGCCGGGATGTAATTTTCGGTCGTTTCTTGCGGGGCATCGGTGTACATTTCATTGATTCCATTCATTGTTGAAACTCCAATTTAGTTAACAGCCAGGCAAGCGTAAGCCTTCCTTCTATTGGCAAGTACATATCTATTTAACGAGTACAAAAAAATGTCAGGAAATTTGCCAGCGGCTATCTGCTATAGACAGCCGCCGGCAAGTCTTGCCTTCAACGACGCGCGTTGAGCTGTTGCGACAGATTCTGGATCTGGCTGGTGAGGGTATTGATATTGCGGGTGACCTGAGCACGAAACGCGTCGAACTCGGCAGTATTGGCCTCTGCTGACGGGGCCGGGCGGTTTTCCTGTTCGCTTTTGAGGACCATCAGGTCCTGCTCCAGGCGCTCGACAGCAGCCGACGGGTTGCCCTGTTTCTTCAATGTCGCAACATCGGCTGCCACGCTTTTGATTTGCGCATCCAGCTTGCCCTGATCGGCCTGTGCGGTTTTCAGATCGGGCAGCGCGGCTTTCAGCGTGGTCAGCTCAGCGACGACGCTTTTGAGCTGCTCCTGCAACTGCGCGCTTTCACTGTGCTGCTGGGCGGTTTGCGCGGCCATCTGCTCCAGGCGCTTGTCGAGACTGCCCTGCTGGCCTTCAACGCCCTCGCGCTGTTTGTCCTGATCCTCCAGTTGCGCTTCCAGCAGCTTGATGCGCTGCTTGAGCGCCTCGCCATCGCTGGACAGCGCCTCGGTCGCAACGACTTTGCCGGAAATATCCTGCAGGCGTCCCGCCGCTTCTTCGCTGATGCGCGCAAAGCTCTCCTGAGTGGCCACCAATTGCTGTTCCATGAGGGAGACCTGCTGAAAGCTCCACCAGCCCAGACCGCAAAAGGCAATGAACAGCGCGCCGACCAACGCCCATAGCGGTCCGGTGCTCGGGCCCTTTACCTTGACCACCGGTGTGGTACGCGAATAGACCGTGGTGCGTTCGCGTGCACCATTGCCCGGCGCGAAGTCGTCATCGTCGTCCTTGGCGCTCAGGCTGGGAACGTCATCGACGTCGTCGTATGGATCGTTGCGCATGAATAACCCTTCAGGAAGCTGTTAAACCAAAGTCGGGCAGTATAACAACAGCGCGTAACCAATCTCACTGTGCCACTACCGCATTCAGATTGCGTGCTGTGCCTGCCACCAGCCACAGAATTCATCCAGCGCTGTCCACAGGCTGACCTGAGGCTGATAATCCAGATAATGCCTGGCGCGGCTGATATCAAGCGTAAAATCCCTGTTCATGACCTGCATGCCCATTCTTGACAGGGTAGGTTCAGGTCGGCCCGGCCACAGCAGGCAGGCACCCTCGTTGATTGCTGCGGCACTGTAGGCCAGTCCGTATGAACGATAACGGGTGACTTGAGGCAGATGCATCTGGCGCATCACATAATTGATTGCGTCCCACAGCGGGACCGGCGTGCCGTTGCTGATGTTGTAGGCCTTGCCCAGCGCCGAGCCGGTTGCCAGCAAGCTGCTCAGCATGGCTTCGTTGAGGTTGTGCATGCTGGTGAAATCCACCACGTTCAAACCGTTGCCGACAATCGACAGACGCTTCTTGCGCTGCATGTGCAGCAAACGCGGGAAAATACTGTTGTCGCCCGCGCCAGTGACGAAGCGCGGCCGCAGGGCGATCACTTCCAGACCGAACTCTTCGGCACCAAAGACCTTTTGCTCGGCCAGGTATTTGGTCGCCGCATAGTGATTATGGAAACGCTTGGGCACCTGCTCTTCCTTGATGCCGCGGTGCGATTTGCCATCAAAGTAGATCGAAGGCGACGAAAGATGAACCAACCTTCGCACCCTTTGTTTCAGGCAGCCCTCGACGATGTTTTCGGTAAGCTGCACGTTGCCCTGCATGAAATCCTGGCGGCGTCCCCACAGGCCGACGGAGCCTGCGCAGTGCACCACCGCTTCCACGTCATCGCACAGCGCCCGCACCAGATAAGGGTCAGCGAGGTCGCCCTGGATGAACTCGGCGCCACGCCTGACCAGGTGCTCGACACCTTCGGCACGACGGCCATTGATCCGCACGCTCATGCCCTGCTCAAGGGCAAAACGCGCAAAGCGTCCGCCGATGAAGCCGCTCGCGCCGGTGACCAGAATCTTCATTTACCGCTCCGTTAACGCATCTGCAGAAAAGGGAAAACCCTGCCTGCATGGATTACACATGATCCTGTTGACGATCAGTCTTCGCTCAGCGGCACCAGCCAGTGAGCCGAATGTTGCGCAAGATGTTCGGTAAGCTGCGTCAAGAGCTGCCCGCCATTGCGCCAATGGTGCCAGTACAACGGCACATCGATGCAGCGCTCCGGCAGCAATTCAAGCAGAGTGCCGCTGCGCAATTGGTCGCGCACCTGCAACTCGGGCGCCAGGCCCCAGCCCATCCCGGCCTCGATCATACGTATGAAACCTTCGGACGACGGGCACAAATGATGCTCGAAGCCGTCCTGAACGCCAAGAAGTGCCAGATAACGATGCTGCAAAAGGTCGTCCGGCCCGTACACCAGTGCTGCCGATCTGGCCAGATTTGCCGGGCTCACGCCGTGCGGAAAATGGCGGGCGATGAATGAAGGACTGGCCAGCGCCCGATAGCGCATGGCCCCCAGCAACTGGCTGCGCGCCCCGGCCACCGGACGCTCGCTGCCACACAGGCAGGCCGCGACCTCGCCTGCACGCATGCGCTTGAGCCCTACGTCCTGATCTTCGACAACCAGATCCAGCAACAGCCGGTGTTGCGTGCAAAACGCGCCGATGGCCGGTGCCCACCAGGTCGCCAGACTGTCGGCATTCAAGGCGATTCGCAGACGCTCGGGCATGCCCTCTTCATCCAGCGCCGGCACCTGACTCTGCAAGTCGCGCTCCAGCAAACGGACCTGCTGTACATGATTGAGCAGGCGGCGTCCGATGTCGGTCGGGCTCGGTGGCGTCGCGCGCACCAGCACCGGCAGACCAATGCGTGCCTCCAGCAATTTGATGCGCTGCGAAACCGCAGATTGAGACAGCCCCAGCACCTGAGCGGCACGCTCGAAACCGGCTTGCTCGATCACAGCCGCCAATGCAGATAACAATTTGTAGTCGAACATCAGTTTTCCTAATGAGCGATGAGTATTATTTGTTTTCCTTATAGCGCTCAACGCATAAGAATCGCCATCTGAATCTGCTCAATGGAACGTCTTTATGTGGCAAAGCTACTTTAATGGCCTGCTGATCGCGGCAGGCCTGATCATGGCTATCGGTACTCAGAACGCTTTTGTACTCGCTCAGGGCCTGCGCCGTGAACATCACGTGCCCGTGGCGTTGCTGTGCATTGTGTGCGACGCCATTCTGGTAGCGGCAGGCGTCTTCGGACTGGCCAATGTGCTGGCGCAGAATCCGACGCTGCTGGCGGTGGCGCGCTGGGGCGGCGTGATATTCCTGAGCTGGTATGGCCTGCAGGCATTACGCCGCGCCTGCTCACGGCAGAGCCTGGAACACAGCGCAGCGGTTGGCAGAAAATCACTGCGCACCGTGTTGCTTAGTGCGCTGGCCGTTACCTTGCTGAACCCGCACGTGTATCTGGACACCGTACTGCTGATTGGCTCGCTCGGGGCACAACAGGACGTGCCGGGGGCGTACGTGGCCGGTGCTGCCAGCGCCTCGCTGCTGTGGTTCTCAAGCCTGGCACTTGGTGCGGCATGGCTCGCGCCCTGGCTGGCCCGCCCCGCCACATGGCGCATGCTGGACGTGATGATCGCCGTGATGATGTTCAGCGTGGCCTTTCAGTTGATCCGCTCAGCCTGACGGGTTTCATGACCTCCAGGCCAAACGCGTTGGAACCTCTATCCCACACAGTTGTTGCGTGGTTAAGCCGCAGACCCGGTGCTATGATCCGGGGTCTGCGCCGCAAAAGAGTAAAACTCCCGGTGCATGCTGTATCTGGCCGCCCGTGATCGGCCGTGCGACTACCGCAATTGACCTGAAAGGAGATAAACCATGGCTTTTGAATTGCCGCCACTGCCCTACGCCAAAGACGCTCTGGTGCCGCACATTTCTGCGGAGACTCTGGAATATCACCACGACAAGCACCACAACACCTACGTCGTGAACCTGAACAACCTGGTGCCAGGCACCGAGTTCGAAGGCAAGACCCTGGAAGAAATCATCAAGACCTCTTCGGGCGGTATCTTCAACAACGCCGCTCAGGTCTGGAACCACACGTTCTACTGGGAATGCCTGGCCCCTAACGCTGGCGGCGAACCTACCGGCGCGCTGGCCGAGGCGATCAACACTGCATTCGGTTCCTTCGACAAGTTCAAGGAAGAGTTCAGCAAAACCTCCATCGGCACATTCGGCTCCGGCTGGGGCTGGCTGGTGAAGAAGGCTGACGGCTCTCTGGCTCTGGCCAGCACCATCGGTGCCGGCAACCCGCTGACCAGCGGCGACACCCCGCTGCTGACCTGCGATGTGTGGGAACACGCCTACTACATCGACTACCGCAATCTGCGTCCTAAGTACGTAGAAGCGTTCTGGAACCTGGTGAACTGGGACTTCGTGGCCAAGCAATTCGAAGCCTGATTCCAGCCTCATCGAAAAACCCGGCCTCGCGCCGGGTTTTTTATACTCCAGGTTTATACCTGTAGTCTTTCCAGATTCGTGTTTAATAAACGGCGTCAGACTTCGACCTGCCAGTCAGGTGAACAGCAAATGTTTTTTCGCCTGCCGCTGTTACTTTGTGTATTGTCAGAAACGCTAGCTGACTCGCATCACGACGTAATTCTTTACAGTGTTCTGCTCAAGTTACCCACCTGGCCACCCGACACACTCAGGTGGCTTGGGCCAGTAGGAGCAAGGAACGCGAAGATCAGCCAGACGCACCGTTTCTGACCACGTCACGACGGGCGGATCTGGCTTTTCGAGGGTCATGGGGCGATATGTCCTCCGACACGAACTAAGGAACGGCCATTGAAGCTGGAACTCAAGAATAGCCTTTCGGTAAAGTTGCTGCGCGTCGTACTGCTTTCGGCGCTGCTGGTAGGCGTCGTACTAAGCTGTGCGCAAATAGTTTTCGACGCCTACAAGACGCGTCAGGCCGTGGCGAACGATGCCGAACGAATTCTCGGAATGTTCCGCGATCCCTCCACGCAGGCCGTTTACAGCCTGGACCGCGAAATGGGCATGCAGGTCATCGAAGGCCTGTTTCAGGACGACGCGGTACGCATGGCATCGATAGGACACCCCAACGAAAGCCTGCTCGCAGAAAAAGACCGCCCGCTGAAAAGCTCTCCAACCCGCTGGCTGACAGACCTTATCCTCGGCCAGGAGCGCAGCTTCACCACGCAACTGGTCGGTCGCAGCCCCTACAGCGAGTATTACGGCGACCTGCGTATCACGCTGGACACTGCCAATTACGGCGAAAGATTTCTGGTCAATGCCGCAATCATCTTCATCGCTGGTGTATTGCGTGCATTGGCAATGGGGCTGGTGTTGTACCTGGTCTATCACTGGTTGCTGACCAGGCCACTGTCGAAAATCATCGAACATCTGATCGCGATCAACCCCGACCGCCCCAGCGAACACCAATTGCCATTGCTCAAAGGCCACGAGAAAAACGAACTGGGGATTTGGGTCAATACCGCCAACCAGCTGCTGGCCTCCATCGAGCGCCACACTTATCTGCGCCACGAGGCGGAGAACAATCTGCAGCGCATGGCGCAATACGATTTCCTGACCGGCCTGCCCAACCGGCTTCAGTTGCAGACCGGTCTGGACAGAATTCTCGAAGATGCGGGGCGTCAGCAGCACCGGGTCGCGATTCTCTGCGTTGGCCTGGATGACTTCAAAGGTATCAACGAACAGTTCAGCTATCAGGCAGGCGATCAACTGTTACTCGCGCTGGCTGACCGGCTACGCGCCCACAGCGGGCGACTCGGCGCTCTGGCGCGATTGGGCGGCGATCAGTTTGCACTGGTGCAGGCCAAAATCGAGCAACCCTATGAGGCAGCAGAGCTGGCGCAGAATATTCTGGATGAGCTGGAGGCCCCGTTTATAGTCGGTGAACAGCAGATCCGCTTACGAGCGACCATTGGCATCACGCTATTTCCCGAGGACGGCGACAACACCGAGAAACTGCTGCAAAAAGCTGAACAGACCATGACGCTGGCCAAAGCCCGCTCGCGTAACCGGTATCAGTTCTACATCGCCAGCGTCGACAGCGAAATGCGCCGCCGTCGTGAGCTCGAAAAAGATCTGCGCGAAGCCTTGCCGGGCAATCAGTTGTACCTGGTCTATCAGCCGCAGATCAGCTATCGCGATCACCGCATTGTCGGCGTGGAAGCCTTGATCCGCTGGCAACATCCAGAGCATGGTCTGGTGCCGCCAGATGTATTCATCCCGTTGGCCGAGCAGAATGGCACCATCATCGCCATCGGCGAATGGGTGCTTGATCAGGCCTGCCGCCAGTTACGCGAATGGTTTGATCAGGGCTTCACCGACTTGCGCATGGCGGTCAACCTTTCGACCGTGCAACTGCACCACGCGGAACTGCCGCGCGTGGTCAACAACCTGTTGCAGATCTACCGCCTGCCACCGCGCAGCCTGGAACTGGAAGTGACCGAAACCGGCCTGATGGAAGATATCAATACCGCCGCCCAGCACCTGCTGAGCCTGCGACGTTCCGGCGCCTTGATCGCCATTGATGATTTCGGTACCGGTTACTCGTCGCTGAGTTACCTGAAAAGCCTGCCGCTGGACAAGATCAAGATCGACCGGAGTTTCGTTCAGGACCTGATTGACGACGACGATGACGCCACCATCGTGCGGGCGATTATCCAGCTGGGTAAAAGCCTTGGCATGCAGGTCATCGCCGAGGGTGTGGAGACGCTCGAGCAGGAAGCCTATATCGTCACCCAGGGCTGTCACGAAGGCCAGGGCTACCTGTACAGCAAGCCGCTGCCCGGTCGGGAATTGCTGGCCTACCTGAAACAGTCGAGAGAGCGTAACGCCGCCAGCCTTTGAACGGCAGTGCTCTTTCGAGCCATCTTGAAACCGACTGTTACAACCTGCTGAATACCTGAACACGACCGCAAAGGCGTTTTGCCTTTACATCGAATGCAAATCTTTCGCATCATGTCGCAGATTTTCTGGGCGCACCCCGCCATCAACTTTATCGACGCAGGATTCCGTCATGATTCGTATGCCTCTGGCAACCGCTAGTCTGTTGGCCATCGCTATCTCTCTCGCCAGTTGTGGCGAAGGCAAGGACAAGGCTGCCGCCCCGGCACCCGCGCCAGCCGCTGCTCCTGCGACTCCCGCGGCGACGCCTGCTGCCCCTGCTCCGGCCGCAGCCGCCCAGACTGACGACGCAGCGGCCAAGGCTGTGGTCGCGAATTACGCCAACATGGTGTCTGCGGTGTTCGACGACGCCGAAGCTGGTGCGAAAAAACTGAGCACCGCCGTCGACGCATTCCTGGCAAAACCCAACGATGAAACTTTGAAAGCCGCACGGGATGCGTGGGTAGCTGCGCGTGTGCCTTACATGCAGAGCGAAGTCTTCCGCTTCGGCAACACTATCATCGACGACTGGGAAGGACAGGTTAACGCCTGGCCCCTGGACGAAGGCCTGATCGACTATGTCGCCAAGGATTACCAGCACGCGCTGGGCAACCCTGGCGCGACTGCCAATATCATCGCCAACACCGAAATTCAGGTGGGTGAAGACAAGGTCGACGTGAAGGAAATCACCTCCGAAAAACTCGCCAGCCTGAACGAGCTGGGCGGCTCCGAAGCGAACGTTGCTACCGGCTACCACGCCATTGAATTTCTGCTGTGGGGCCAGGACCTGAACGGCACCGGTCCTGGTGCCGGGGCTCGTCCAGCCAGTGACTACCTTGAAGGCGCCGGTGCGACCGGCGGCCACAACGACCGCCGCCGCGCCTACCTCAAGGCTGTTACCGATCTGCTGGTCAGCGATCTGGAAGAAATGTCCGGCAACTGGAAGGCCGGCGTTGCCGACAACTACCGTGCCACGCTGGAAGCCGAATCCGGCGAAAGCGGTCTGCGCAAAATGCTCTTCGGCATGGGCAGCCTGTCGCTGGGTGAACTGGCGGGCGAGCGTATGAAAGTCGCACTGGAAGCCAACTCCAGCGAAGACGAACACGACTGCTTCAGCGACAACACGCACAACTCGCACTTCTACAACGGCAAGGGTATTCGCAACGTTTACCTGGGCGAATACACGCGCACCGATGGCAGCAAAGTCAGCGGCCCGAGCCTTTCGTCTCTGGTTGCCAAGGTAGACCCTGCCACCGACGCCACCTTGCGCGCCGATCTGGACGACACCCAGGCCAAGCTACAGGTCATCGTTGATCACGCCAACAAGGGTGAGCACTTCGACCAGTTGATCGCTGCCGGCAACACGGCAGGCAATCAAGTGGTGCGTGACGCCATTGCTGCGCTGGTCAAACAGACGGGGGCTATCGAACAGGCCGCTAGCAAGCTCGGCATCACCGACCTCAACCCGGACAACGCTGATCACGAGTTCTGACAGGTACTGTTTGCGGTAACAACCAATGCCGGTCAGTTCGCTGACCGGCATTTTTTATGCCTGACCGATATGCGTTGCTTTCAACTGCTGAGCGCTGACCATTACAGAAGCGAGTTCCCGGAGCTTCAATACAACGTATCCGCGATGCGTCCCGGCAAAGCCTTGTCATAGGCGTCACCGTCGATCTGCTCGGCCGAAACCGCTTTTAGTATTTGCCCGGCAGTCGGCAGCGTGCTGCGTTCGATGTGCCGGGTTGCATCCCATAAACCGGACCTGATGGTTGCCCTGCTGCATTGGAAGTACACGCTGGTCACGGAGATGCGCAGCACTGACCTGGGCAGTTGGCCGTTCACCTCAAAACGCGACAACAGTTCGGGCTGAACCGATATCTGCGCTGTTCCGTTAACCCGCAAGGTCTCGCCCACGCCAGGGATGAGGAACAGCAACGCGACGCGTGGGTCGCTGATGATATTGCGCAGGGTATCGATGCGGTTGTTGCCGCGCCGGTCAGGCAGATAAAGCGTCTTGCTGTCCTCGATATGCACGAAGCCCGCCTGATCGCCACGCGGGGACGCATCAAGGCCATCAGACCCGGCAGAGGCCAGCACAACAAAGGGTGCCGACTCGATGAAGGGCCGGTAAACCGCGTGAATATGGTCAACTTCCTTGATCATGGAAGGAGGAGCAATCGGGCCATAAAGCGCTTCCAGCGTCTCGATTGTGGTCACGAGCGCGCTGTTTTCCGGGTTATCCATTGATGTGGCCTCTGCTGGGCATGTTGTCTGTGTGTGCTGTCAACTTCGACATGTGCAGCATAGGCAAAAATGCCGGGACCGGACCAGCCTCAGAGATTCGTAACAACGCATTACGTCAGAGCGGGCAAACGATAATCCCTCTTATTCAAACCGCACGAGGCTGATAAGCTTGCACGCCCCGATTTTCGCCTCGTTGCAGGATGTGTATGAGTACGCGGCTCCGTCTATCCCTCGCCTTGCTTACGACTCTGGCCGTGAGTGCATGCGATGACGCCCCGCGTTTCACTCATGCCGAGCCGGGAGAAGCCTTGTCCGGAGGCAGTGCGACGGTCAGGAAGAGCGATCAAAATGCCTTTTCCATGCCCTCGGCCAACTTGTCGCCCGTGCGGCGGCTGGACTTCAGTGTCGGCAACAGTTTTTTCCGCAGTCCGTGGGTGATTGCGCCATCGACCACGACCGCTCGCGACGGGCTTGGGCCGTTGTTCAACACCAACGCTTGCCAGAACTGCCACATCAAGGACGGTCGTGGTCATCCGCCAGAAACTGGCGACAGCAACGCCGTGTCGATGCTGGTCAGGCTGTCGATTCCTGATGACCCGGCCTACGCCGATCTTGTGCAGCGCAATGGCGTGCTGCCTGAGCCGACTTACGGTGGGCAGTTGCAGGACATGTCGAACCCCGGCGTGGCCCCCGAGGGCAAGGTGCGGGTCGAGTACGATGCGCTGGCGGTCGAGTTTCGCGATGGCACCTCAGTCGAGCTGCGCCAGCCGACCCTCCGAATAACCCAGTTGGGTTACGGACCGATGCACCCCGATACCCACATCTCGGCGCGCATAGCCCCGCCGATGATCGGGCTGGGGTTGCTTGAGGCGATTGCCGATGAAGCAATTCTTGCCAATGCCGACCCGGATGACAAGAACGCCGATGGCATATCGGGACGCCCAAACTGGGTCTGGGACGATGCACAGCAAAAAGTCGTCATGGGCCGATTCGGCTGGAAAGCCGGGCAACCCAACCTGAATCAGCAGAACGTGCACGCTTTTTCCGGCGACATGGGGCTGACTACCAGCCTGCGCCGCTTTGATGACTGCACGCCAGCCCAGACCGACTGCCTGGCAGCGCCCAACGGCAATGGCCCGAACGGCGAGCCGGAGGTCAGCGACAACATCCTGCGTCTGGTGGAGTTCTACACACGCAACCTGGGGGTTCCGGCACGCCGCAAGGTCGATGCCCCTCAGGTGCTGGCGGGCAAGAATCTGTTTTTTCAGGCGGGCTGCCAGCAATGCCACACGCCCTCGTTCAAGACCCGTAGAGACGCTGCCGAACCTGAGCTGGCCAATCAGGATATTCGCCCGTACAGCGATTTGCTGCTGCACGACATGGGCGAAGGGCTGGCCGATAACCGTACCGAGTTCCAGGCCACTGGCCGCGAGTGGCGCACGCCTCCACTGTGGGGGCTGGGCCTGACCGGCGCGGTGAGCGGGCACACCCAACTGTTGCACGATGGTCGCGCCCGCAATGTACTTGAGGCGATACTGTGGCATGGCGGCGAAGCCCAGGCAGCGCAGCGGCAGGTTCTTGCATTTGACGCGCAACAGCGTGAAGCGCTGTTGGCGTTTCTGAATTCGTTATGATTGCTCTCATTCCAGAATCGTCTCGTTCAACATTATTTTTTCAAAATCATCTTTCGAAAATAAAATAAGGAGCCGGACATGTTCCGACCCAAGTTGTTGCTGACCAGCCTTGCGGCGCTTGCATTGGGTGCCTGCTCGCCATCCGACCCTCAGGCGGTCACGTCCGCAGCCATTGCCAAACAGGTAATCCTGCCGACCTACAGCCGTTGGGTCGATGCTGATCGTCAGTTGGCAACCAGCGCACTGGCGTTCTGTCAGGGCAAGACTGATCTGGCCACAGCACGCGCCGACTTTCTCAAGGCGCAGAAGACCTGGGCCGAGCTGCAACCGCTGCTGATCGGCCCTCTGGCCGAGGGCAATCGCGCCTGGCAAATACAGTTCTGGCCAGACAAGAAGAACCTGGTTGGCCGGCAGGTCGAGCAACTGGTGACGGCACAGCCGCAGATCACTGCTCAGGAGCTGTCCAAGGCCAGCGTCGTGGTGCAAGGTTTGTCCGCTTACGAATACATTCTGTTCGACGCGGAAATCGACATGGCCAATACCGAACAGAAAGCCCGCTACTGCCCGCTGCTGATGGCAATCGGCGAGCGTCAAAAGCAGCTTGCCGAGGAAATCCTCAGCAGCTGGAACAGTACCGACGGCATGCTTGCGCAACTGAGCAAATTCCCCAACCAGCGCTACGCAGATTCTCATGAAGCCATCGCCGAACTGCTGCGGGTTCAGGTCACGGCCCTCGACAGTCTGAAGAAGAAACTGGGCACGCCACTGGGTCGCCAGAGCAAGGGCCAGCCGCAACCCTTCCAGGCAGATGCATGGCGCAGCAAATCGTCGCTCAGCAGCCTGGAAGCCAGCCTGATCAGCGCCGAAACGGTCTGGACCGGTGTCGACAACAAGGGCCTGCGCAGCTTGCTGCCCGCCGAGCAGAAACCGCTGGCTGACAAAATCAATGCGGCCTACGCTACCAGCCGCAAATTACTGTCGGAACTCAAGCCGCCGCTCGCCGACCTGCTGGCCACCGAAACAGGACGTCAGCAACTCAATGCGTTCTACGACAGCCTCAATGCGGTGCACCGCCTGCACGAAGGCGAGCTGGCCAAGGCATTGGGCATTCAGTTGGGCTTCAACGCCAACGACGGCGATTGATCAAGAGGTACACGTGATGTTGCGACGTCAGGCCATGGCCCTCGGCAGTCTCTTGCTCAGCGCTTTCACGCTGGGCGGCTGGACGCTGTTCAGGCAAAAAGACGCACCCCCTCTGCTGCTCTCCGCTCGCGACGATGGCGAAGGCAAACACTACGCGGTGGGTTTCCGGCTCGACGGAACGCAGGTATTTGCCACCCGGGTGGGCCAGCGCTGCCACGACATCATCAATCATCCCGATCTGCCGATTGCGGTGTTCATCGCACGTCGTCCAGGTACTGAAAGCTATCTGATCGATTTGCGCGATGGCCGCTTGCTGCAAACCATCGCTTCGCAGCCGAACCGACACTTCTATGGTCATGCGGTGATTCACCGCGGCGGCGAATGGCTGTATGCGACGGAAAACGACACCCTTGACCCAGGCCGAGGGCTACTGGGCGTCTATCGATTCGTTGATCAGCGACTGGTGCACTCGGCTGAAATCCCTACGCACGGTATCGGTCCGCATCAGGTTTCGTGGATGCCGGATGGCGAAACGCTGGTGGTCGCGAACGGCGGTATTCGCACCGAAGCGGAAAGCCGGGTAGAGATGAACCTGAATGCCATGCAGCCCAGCCTGGTGATCATGCAGCGTGACGGTACATTGCTGAGCAAGGAGACTCTTTCCCAGCAGATGAACAGCGTGCGTCACATGGGCATCGCCAGCGACGGCACCATCGTGGCAGGCCAGCAGTTCATGGGCGACAGCCACGAAGTAGCCGAGTTGCTGGCAATCAAACGGCCGGGGCAGCCCTTTCAGGCCTTTCCGGTGGCAGAAGAACAACTGCGGGCGATGGCTCATTACACTGCAAGCGTTGCAGTGCATAGTGATCTGCGCCTGGTAGCCCTGACAGCGCCGCGTGGCAACCGGTTCTTTATCTGGGATCTGGACAGCGGTGCATTGAAGCTGGATGCGCCGCTACCAGACTGCGCAGGCGTGGGTGCGGTAGCTGATGGGTTTGTCGTGACTTCGGGCCAAGGGCGTTGCCGCTTCTATGATTGTCGCAAAGCGCAACTGCTGGCCAAACCGTTGGACCTGCCAGCAGGGCTATGGGACAACCACCTTCATCTGGCTCAAGCAGGATAGTCAGAAGTCAGGCAGCAAAACGCCTCAGTTCCTGACCCCAGCCCCTTGCGCCAGGCTGTACATGAACAGCAACAGGTCATGATCAGGCTGCACGCTCACCAGACTCTTGGCCACACGCGGCAACGGGCAATATCCCTCGCCGTGCTGTGTCGTGAGTATCTGGGTAGACGGTTGTTCAAGCGCTGCCACTGCGACGGTGGCAATTGCCAATGCACCGAAGATAAACAGACCTCTTGCCATTTCTAGCTTCATGACTCTAAACCTTTGATAGAGCTGCCAAACGCTGCCTGATAAAAGTAGATCAACTTTTGCCAGTCTGCAGCGCTGAATGACGAATGGCGTCGTAGCTGTTTCATATCATGCTGGGCCGCCCCTTGCGCTGTCAGGCGGCGCCGGCCTTTTTCGAGGTCCAGCAAGGCAACCTCGACTTTGGCATCCGGCCCCTCACCGGTCACACGTACAAATATGTGCTTGATATACAGGCAGCTATGCTGCCAGCGGCCAAGGTGCATGCGGGCCAGGGTGGCCGCCACTTCCTTGAGCACGAGCTCATAGAACAGCTCGCCATGCCGCTCGCGTCCTCCGCCAGCCTGCCACTTTTCTATCTCTTCGAAACCTTCCAGCGCAACCGTGACCAGCAATGCCCGCCAGGCATTGTCCTCGCCACGCTCGGCACCACAAAACACCACTTCCGGCACGACTACGCCAAGCTTGCGCAGACCTTCAAGCGCTTCACGCTCACGCAATACAGTCGGTCGCCCCAAAGGGTGCAGCAAACTGCGGTATATATGCCCTGTCTGACGCTTGGCATAAAGCGTTTGCCCGTTGTCCATCGTGAGCCGCTGTACACCACTTTCTCCACCTCGACGGGAATTGGGTTCTTCAACCCATTCGCCGTGCTGACTCCAGAAATGGTTGAACTCATCCTGCACCGAGTTCATAACTGGCTCTTTCAAGGACTGCAAACCCATCTGTTTACCTTTTACGTAAGACGTAGACACGCCACATGGCGTACATCGGCAGAAAATCCATTCGGTTCTGGATACGAAATCCTGCCTGTTCAAATTCGGATTCTGCGGTAGCAACCGGTAACACAAAACGATTCTGGTAACTTTCCTGCCCGTTTTTCTGGAGACGCTGTTTCTCCAGACGTGCACGCTTCCATGCTTTGAAATTGCCGTCGACCCACAACGAGACAATCACACTGTCCCGGGTTACGCGCTGGAACTCACGCAATAGAGCCATCCGATCACTTGACTGACCGACGTGGTGCAGCAGGCGCATGCAGAAGATGCTATCTACTGCGTTATCAGGCAGGTCGATGTCAAAGGCAGATGTCTGCAAAGGTTGTACCCTTTTTACAACTTCTGCCGGCTGTGAGGCACAAGCGGTGCTGAGCATGTCTGCGGAGTTGTCAGCCCCTATGATCGAGCGGTTCGGTTTCTCGGCCAACAATGGCCAAAAACGCCCCGCACCGCAAGGCAGATCCAGCACCAGGCCAGGGTCACCGGCCAAGTGAAGCGCTTTTCTCGCCAGTTGTTCATCGCGATGATGCGACAACTTGCGCCAAAGACCGTCCTGATGCTTTTCAAGGTACTGACGAGCATGCGACTTGTCGTACTTGCGGGAAAACTCGAGTTCTATGCGGTCGCTCATGAGAGCTGCTCCTGACGTTGATGCGGGCCAAACTAAAGGCACCGCTGTCACTGTCAGGTCATCTGAATGTGAAAATATTGTTACCTCTATACTTCAGATGTTTCGAGATTTTACAGAGAGTTAGACGCCGTGTGTGACTTATCGACGAAGTGCAGTCGATTTACCGTCACACACTGAGGTGGGTCTGCTCAAAAATGAATGTCAGGTTTTGTTCAGGTTCAATGTCACTTCGAACCGGCAACCGTGTGGCTCCATGGGCGTAAGATCGACGCTCCATCCCTGGTTGGCGCAGATGCGCTGCACCAGTGACAAACCAAGGCCCAGGCCTTCCCCGCGCTGCTCGTTACCACGCACAAATGGCTCGAACATGGCCTCGCGTTTTTCCTCGGGAATACCGACGCCACTGTCTTCCACGGTGAAACTTTCGGCGTGCAGGGTCAGCGCAATGAATCCGTAATCAGTGTAGTGCAGCGCGTTGCGCAGCAAGTTACCCATCACGGCATGGAGGAAGGTCGCGTTGTAACGAATTTCGGACAGTTGGTCATCGGCAGGTGGCGTGTAGGTCAGTTGCAGCCCCTTGCCTTCTATCGGATCACGCCATTGAGAGATCAACTGCTCGGCCACTCCGACCAGCGTGGCCTTGGGCGTCATGGCCGGGTCTTCACGCTGGGTGCGGGCGAGCATGAGGAACGTTTGCACCAGATCACGCATCTCTTCGCAGGCGCGGCCAATGCGCTCGACCTGACGACGCCCTCGCAGGTCGAGCGCAGGGTTTTCCAGCAGCAGCTCGCAGGAGCTGGCCAGTACCATCAATGGGGTGCGCAGCTCGTGACTCACGTCACTGGTGAACATGCGCTCACGAATCAACGCTTGCCTCAGACGCCCCAGCGTTGCATCGAACGCCACCGCCAGCTCGCCGACCTCATCAGCGGCGTAGTCAGGTGCCAGTGGCGGTGCCAGCCCCAGCAACTGGTCACGGTGACGAACCTGTCTGGCCAGACGCACTACCGGTGCCATCACCCGACGGGCCAATACCCAGCCGAGAAATACCGCCAGCGCCAACGCCAGAACAAAACCGACCAGCACGACAGCGAACAAAACCCGCTCACGCTCTTCAAAATCGCTCTGGTCCTGAAGCAGGGCGTAATGCCGACCGTCTACCACCTCGATCATGGCGTGGTACGACAGTGGCCCACGGAAGACCTCATGAAAACCGGGTTCAAGGTGCCGAAGGTCTTTGGGCAGATCGAAATCGCCCGGACCGTTGCTGAAATAGAACAACTGATCGGGCTTGGGCCGGTGGCTCCAGTCACTGACACTGTCCATCAGCATCAGGCGATTAAGGTCGCCGCCAAGACCGGCAGAAATCAGTTTTTCTTCGACCAGATGGACCGTGGAAATAATGCCGATGGCGAAAGACCCGGCGACCAGTGCACTCATCAATGCAAAGGCAATGATGATCCGTTGGGCAAGACTCTGTTTAAACTCCATCCCGGCCCTCGGCCAAGCGATAGCCCACACCGTGCACGGTCTGCAACAGCGGTTTGCCGAACGGTTTGTCGATCACCTGACGCAACTGATGCACATGACTGCGCAGGCTGTCGCTGTCCGGGCAGTCGTCGCCCCACAGAGCCTCTTCCAGAATCTCGCGGCGCAATACATGCGGGCTTTTCTGCATCAGGACGGCGAGCAGTTTGAGCCCGACCGGGTTGAGTTTGAGCATCCGGCCTTCACGCGTCACCTCAAGGGTGTCGAGGTCATAGACCAGATCGGCGACCTGCAAGATACGCCGTCCGCCGCCCTGGGCACGGCGCAACACCGCTTCGATGCGCGCGGCCAGCTCGGACAGGGCGAACGGCTTGAGCAGGTAGTCATCAGCGCCGGAGCGGAAGCCTTGCAGACGGTCGTCCAGCTGGTCACGTGCGGTCAGCATGATGACCGGGGTATCGCGACGGGCATCTTCGCGCAGACGCTTGCACAGCGTGTAGCCGTCGATGCCCGGCAGCATGATGTCCAGCACAATCAGGTCGTAATGCTCGGTGGCTGCCAGGTGCAGTCCTGAGAGGCCATCCTGAGCGCAGTCGACGGTATAGCCTTTCATGCCCAGGTAATCGGCCATGTTCGCCAGGATGTCGCGGTTGTCTTCAACCAGAAGAATTCGCATAACGCACTCTCATATGCAGTTTGGGCTGGCGCAGCTTAAGACGAAGTGAGCGTCAGGGCCAGCGCCGATATGGCATGACGATTTTTTCACCTATGATTTACAAAGCACATGACACACTTTGAGACAAACCGTCGCACACAATGATCGCGGCATGCCTTTCACCGATCTGGATTCGATATGTCGAAAACCGTCGCCCCACCCTATTCTCGCTCAATAAATCCGTGGATTTATCTGGGTATCCCCGCTGTTGTCGCGCTGATCCTCGTACTCCTTGAGCTGACTTCGCTGGACATGGACATCGCCAGGCTTGCCTTCGATCCCGTCAGTGGGCAATTCATTGGCAGGCATAGCTATTTTCTGGAAGACGTCCTTCACGACCGCGCCAAACAACTGGTGATGGTTTTCGGTGTACTGGCGATGATCGGCTTTGCCGCGTCATTCAAGGTAGAACGCCTGATCCCGTGGCGCAGAGAACTGGGTTGTCTGGTGTTGTCCATGGCGCTTTCAACCGCCTTCGTGACACCTGTAAAAGTGGTGACCTCGGTGCAATGCCCCTGGAGCCTGACCGAGTTCGGCGGCCAGGAAACCTACAGTGAACTGTTGAGCCCGCGCCCCGCCACCGACAAGCCAGGTCGCTGCTGGCCGGGAGGTCATGCGGCCACCGGTTTTACCCTGTTTGCCCTGTTCTTCGCCTTGCGCGACCGCCGCCCGAGAATGGCGAAAATGGGGCTAGCCCTGGCCTTCGGTTTGGGAACAGTGTTCTCTATCGGCCGAATGCTGCAAGGCGCGCACTTCTTTTCCCATAACATCTGGACTGCAGTGTTTTGCTGGTTGATCTGTCTGGGGGTTTACTACTTTGTACTTTACCGCCCAGAACCCAAGGGCCTCGATAACAGCAAAGTACAACCGACGCACTGATTGATCCGGAACAGCAAGACAAAAAAACCCCGCACAAGGCGGGGTTCTTTATGGGTGTAGCTTTTCGGGGGTAAAGCCGGCTTACATCATGCCGCCCATACCACCCATGCCGCCCATGTCCGGCATGCCGCCGCCTGCTGGCTTGTCTTCAGGCACGTCAGCGATCATCGCTTCGGTGGTGATCATCAAGCTGGCGATGGAGGACGCCGCCTGCAGAGCAGAGCGAGTCACTTTGGCCGGGTCCAGGATGCCCATTTCAATCATGTCGCCGTATTCGCCGGAAGCAGCGTTGTAACCGAAGTTACCCGAACCCTGCTTGACCTTGTCGACAACAACGCTTGGCTCGTCACCGGAGTTGGCAACGATCTGACGCAGAGGTGCTTCAACGGCGCGACGCAGCAGAGCAATACCGACGTCCTGATCAGCGTTATCGCCTTTCAGACCTTCGATAGCTTGCAGGGAGCGAACCAGTGCTACGCCACCGCCAGGTACCACGCCTTCTTCGACGGCTGCGCGGGTTGCGTGCAGGGCGTCTTCAACGCGGGCTTTCTTCTCTTTCATTTCAACTTCGGAACCGGCACCGACCTTGATCACTGCAACGCCGCCAGACAGCTTGGCCAGACGCTCTTGCAGTTTTTCCTTGTCGTAGTCCGAGCTGGTGTCGCCGATTTGCTGACGGATCTGGGAGATGCGCGAGTCGATATCGGTTTTGACGCCAGCACCATCGATGATGGTGGTGTTTTCTTTGTTCAGGATGACGCGCTTGGCATTACCCAAGTGTTCCAGGGTAGTGGTTTCCAGGCTCAGGCCGACCTCTTCGGAGATAACGGTACCGCCGGTCAGAACAGCGATGTCCTGCAGCATGGCCTTGCGACGATCGCCGAAACCTGGAGCCTTGACGGCTGCAACTTTCACGATACCGCGCATGTTGTTGACAACCAGAGTTGCCAGCGCTTCGCCTTCAACGTCTTCAGCGACGATCAGCAGAGGACGGCCAGCCTTGGCGACTGCTTCCAGAACCGGCAGCATTTCGCGAATGTTGGAGATCTTCTTGTCGACCAGCAACAGCAGCGGGCTGTCCAGCTCGGCAACCATGGTGTCTGGCTTGTTGATGAAGTACGGAGACAGGTAACCACGGTCAAACTGCATGCCTTCTACAACAGACAGCTCGTTTTCCAGGCCCGAACCTTCTTCAACGGTGATAACGCCGTCTTTGGTCACTTTTTCCATGGCTTCGGCAATGATGTCGCCGATGGAGTGATCAGAGTTGGCCGAAATGGTACCCACCTGGGCAATAGCCTTGGTGTCGGTGCAAGGCTTGGACAGTTTTTTCAGCTCTGCAACGATGGCGATGGTCGCCTTGTCGATGCCGCGCTTTAGGTCCATCGGGTTCATGCCGGCAGCGACAGCCTTCAGGCCTTCGTTGACGATAGCCTGAGCCAGAACGGTAGCGGTAGTAGTACCGTCACCGGCGTCATCGTTGGCACGGGAGGCAACGTCTTTGACCAGCTGCGCGCCCATGTTTTCGAAACGGTCTTTAAGCTCGATTTCCTTGGCAACCGACACACCGTCTTTGGTGATCAGCGGAGCGCCAAAGCTTTTCTCGATGATAACGTTACGGCCTTTAGGGCCCAGGGTCGCTTTAACTGCGTCAGCCAGGACGTTTACACCGGCGAGCATTTTTTTGCGGCCAGAATCGCCGAATTTAACTTCTTTAGCAGCCATGATCATTATTCCTTGAATACTTTGTAGTAACGGAAATCAGCGGGAGCACTCAGCCTTCGACGACAGCAAGAATCTCGTTCTCGCTCATCACCAGCAGGTCTTCGCCGTCTACTTTCACTGTGTTGCTGCCGGAATAAGGGCCGAACACAACCTTGTCACCCACTTTCACAGCCAGCGCACGTACTTCGCCGTTGTCCAGCACGCGGCCGGTACCTACAGCAACGATCTCGCCGCGGTTAGGCTTTTCAGCAGCCGAACCTGGCAGAACTATACCGCCGGCAGTTTTCGTTTCTTCTTCACTGCGACGGATTACGACGCGGTCATGCAGAGGACGAAGCTTCATTGTCGATCTCCTGATTATGTTTGTTTGATCGTCCGGTGAGTGCACCGGCCGGTTTAAATCCGGACTTGCCGGTTACGGTTCGACGCGCGAACCGCAGAATACGGTCTGGCCTTCATGCCAGAAACCTTGCGGTGACCCATACATAAGGGCGAGCAAAGTGATTACAAGTCTTGAGCAAAAAAATTTTACAGCCCAATTGCCACGCCAAAACGAGCGCGGCACCCGAAGGTGCCGCGCTGCCGGGGGTGTAACGGCTACTTGTCGCGATGTTCGAACTCGCCTTCAATGACGTCCGGCTCGCGGGTCGGCTGGTGAATGGCATTGGGGCGATGGCTGGCAGGTCCCTGATTGGCCTGAGTCTGCAGATCATCAGCGAAGGCGCGCTGACGCATAGCCTGATCCTCTGCACGGCGACGAACCTTGTTGATCAGCAGACGACGAGTAATCGGCAGCAGACAGATCACACCCAGAATGTCACTGATGAAGCCGGGCAACAGCAGTAGACCGCCACCGACAGCGACCATCAGACCTTCGAGCATTTCCTGGGCAGGCAACTCGCCACGCGCCAGACTTTCGCGCGCACGCAGCGCCGTTGCAAAACCGGCTACCCGCATGACGAACAAGCCCAGCATCGACGTCGCGACGACCAGCAGGAAGGTCCAGAGAAAGCCGATGGACATCCCGACACGAACCAGCAGAAACAGCTCAAGTACCGGGAATAATAGAAACAGCAGCAAAAAAACACGCATCAAATGAGTTCCTCAAGGGAAGAATGCCTTCCGAGTAGACCGTATGTGATGTCAGAAGGTCGTTAATTCAAGCTCCCTGCGCTTGGGTAACAGCTTAATTATGCGCATAAGTCAGCTGAACCTGGGCTTCACAAACGTGTATCGGTGTATTTCAGGGCTGGGTGGCAGAGGCGAGACGAACGGGCGAAAACAGCCTATAACGTGCTCTGGCTATGGCATAAGCACTCGCATCAAGCCAGTGATGCCATGGAAACGATCAACTGTGATTGGGCACGCACATGGAATTGAAAGACAAGCTGATAATTATCACCGGCGGATGCCAGGGGCTAGGCAGAGCCATGGCCGAATATCTGGCTGGCAAGGGCGCGAACCTGGCACTGCTGGACCTGAATCAGGACAAACTTGATCAGGCCGTCGTAGCCTGTGAGGCGCTCGGGGTCAAGGCTCGCGCCTATCTATGCAATGTCGCCAATGAAGAACAGGTCGTCGACACGGTCAATAAGGTCGCCGAGGATTTCGGGGCCATTCATGGCCTGGTCAACAACGCCGGTATTTTGCGTGACGGCCTGCTGGTCAAGGTCAAGGATGGCGTGATGACCAAACTGAGCCTGGCGCAATGGCAATCGGTGATTGACGTCAATCTGACCGGCGTATTCCTCTGCACGCGCGAGGTGGCGGCGAAAATGATCGAGCAGAAGAGCCAGGGCGCGATCATCAATATCTCGTCGATTTCACGGGCGGGGAATATCGGACAAACCAACTATTCGGCAGCCAAGGCCGGCGTTGCCGCCGCGACCGTTACCTGGGCAAGGGAACTGGCACGCTACGGAATCCGCGTGGCGGGCGTGGCACCTGGGTTCATTGAAACCGAAATGACCGGTAGCATGCGCCCCGAAGCACTTGAGAAAATGACCTCGGCCATCCCGCTCAAGCGTATGGGCAAGCCCGACGAAATCGCCCACTCGGTGGCTTACATTCTTGAAAACGATTATTTCAGTGGCCGCATACTGGAGCTGGACGGCGCGATGAGAATCTAGTCAACGCATCCTGGCAGAACGATGCACACGGTGTGCATCGCTCGCCACATTGTTTACCAGCTCACACCGAAACCGGCGGTGTAGCGGGTCTTGTCCACGTCGCCGTTATCCGAGCCACTGATGATGTTTTTCTCGGCCTTCAGGTTAAGCGACGCCCAGTCGGTAACCTTGTAGCGCAGCCCGGCTTCGACATCCATCGAGTAATCGGCAACGCCACTCAACGGCTTGCCCAGTTCGCCGTTGCTGAAGAACTCGAACTTCTTGCCGATCAGGTAGCGGTTGTAATCCCAGGTGCCGGCAACGGAATAGAAGTTTTCCTTCTGGCCATTGGAGAATTCGAAATCTGTACGGTTGAGCAGCGCACCGACCTTGAAGGCTCCCAGCTCGTCATCCCACAACTGGTAACCAGGACCTGTACCGACAACACGCTGGCGCGACAGGTCTTCGATCTTGTCGCGCTTGTAGGTCACACGAGCATCCCAGAAGAATTTCTCGGTCAGGAAGCGGTCCAGCGAGTATTCGGCGCTCCAGTTGTCGGTGCCCACCACATCATCGGTCGTTTCGCGGTTGTAATCGCCTTTGGCGTTATGGCGCCATTGGCCGTGACGCGCCGAAGTCTTGAAGGCAATGTTGTAGTCATTGGTATCGTTTTCTGCCTGCTGGAAATCCAGCGCCGCATCGATATTGCCTTTCCAGACAAGATCAGTGATAACCGGCTTGGGCTTGATGATCTGATGAATGCTTGCCAGTTCGACGGTCTTGGGTGCATCGCCATTAGCCAGTACGACCTTGCCGTCGTCCGAAGCCTGCAACGACTTGGAGACTTCGCCTGTGTGCTCATCCTGCTTGACCAACAGTGGCTGATCGCTTTGAAGGGTTTTGACCTGCTTCCAGTCCAACGGAATAGCGCCGCCGTATTCGGTCTGCAATAGCAGCTTGCCACCATCAAACACTTTGATTGTGCCAGTCAGCCTATCACCATTCTTCAACCAGACAGTGTCGGCAAGCAATGGAGTGGAAACAGTAGTAATTGCGAGGCACAGCAGGGTTCTGGACAACATAAGCGGTAATCAGGCTCTGTTTGGCGGGAAGGCGGGCATCATCCTGCAGAAAAACATCAAGGCGATCTCAATCCATGGACCGCCGGACACGGTGGTAACAGACAGCAGAGATCGACCAAAGTTCCGCGAACGACAATCAATATCGTTTTATACAGGATAAACGCGTGACCGACCCGGACTTGACACTTCTTTACCCTGGCGAGCCGTCAGCTGCCGAAATGCGACGTACGGCCCTCTACCTGACGATGGCGCAAATACCGGAGGGCAAAGTGGTCGCCTACGGTCAACTGGCTGAAATGGCAGGGCTGGGCAGAGCTGCGCGCTGGGTGGGCCGTACATTGAGTCAGTTGCCGGACGGCTCTTCCCTACCCTGGCATCGGGTGTTGGGGGCCGGCGGTCGGCTCAGCCTGCCCGCTGGCAGTGTGTCCGGTGACGAACAGCGAGCCCGTTTACGCGCCGAGGGCGTTACCATTCGGAATAATCGGGTGGATATGCAGCGCCATGGCTGGCGTCCCCTATAGCACAGCGGTTAGAGTGCGCCCTTTGTTTTCGTAACCTGAGGCAGATTCCAGCCCATGCCCCGTAAAACCTGGCGCGCCGCGCTCGCCGCATATGCCAGCCCGTCGACATTAGTGTTACTGCTGCTCGGATTCGCTGCGGGCATGCCTTATATGCTGGTCTTTTCGACATTATCCGTGTGGTTGCGCGAAGCCGGTGTTGCTCGCGAGACCATCGGTTATGCGAGCCTGATCGGTCTTGCCTACGCCTTTAAATGGGTCTGGTCGCCCTTACTCGACCAATGGCGCCTGCCGTTTCTGGGCAAGCTGGGGCGGCGGCGCTCCTGGCTGGTACTGGCACAGAGTCTGGTGATTCTTGGCCTGATCGGGATGGGCTTCTGCGATCCGCAGAAGCATTTGTCCTGGCTGATCGCAATTGCCGTGGTAGTGGCCTTCGCCTCCGCAACCCAAGACATCGCCATCGACGCCTATCGCCTTGAAATCGCTCAGGACACCCAGCAGGCCGCCCTCGCCGCCAGCTATATGTCCGGCTATCGGGTGGCCGCACTGTTGGCGACCGCGGGCGCGCTGTACTTCGCTGAAGGTTTCGGCTCAACAGGCTTTGCCTACAAGCATTCGGCGTGGACCGGCACCTATGTGCTGTTTGGCCTGCTGATGCTGCCAGCGCTGGTCACTACGCTGATCATGCGCGAGCCGCCGGTGCCGTTGCGCACGCAATTGTCGGCAGCACGTTATGGCTTCACTCACCAACTGGCCTCAGTGTTTGTGCTGATCGTGTTACTGGTGTCAGTACCAGCGATGTTTACCCAGCTTTACAACACCGACTTCGCCAGCGTGCTGTTCAACGGCACCAGCTGGATGGACCTGCTGCTGGAAGACCGGGCTTTCCTGCGCGCCATTCTCTACACGCTTCTGACCTTCGCCTGCCTGTCCTCTATGGGGCGCCGCGGGCTGGCACCGGTGCTTACGCCGATCAACGACTTCATCATGCGTTATCGCTGGCAGGCGCTGCTGCTGCTGGGCCTGATTGCAACCTATCGAATGTCGGACACGGTGATGGGCGTCATGGCCAACGTGTTCTACATCGACCAGGGCTTCACCAAGGACCAGATTGCCAGTGTCAGCAAGATCTTCGGCCTGATCATGACCCTGCTGGGCGCTGGCGCCGGTGGTCTGCTGATCGTACGCTTCGGCATCATGCCGATCCTGTTCATCGGCGGCTTCACCTCGGCAGCGACCAACATCCTGTTCCTGTTGCTGGCGGACATGGGCCCGAACGTGAAGATGCTGATCCTGACCATCTCACTGGACAACCTCAGCTCCGGGCTGGCGACATCGGCGTTTGTCGCCTACCTGTCGAGCCTCACCAACCTTAAGTTTTCCGCCACTCAATACGCCCTGCTCAGCTCCATCATGCTGCTGTTGCCGCGCCTGTTGGGCGGTTATTCCGGCGTGGTGGTGGAGAAATTCGGTTATCACAATTTCTTCCTGATCACCGCTTTACTGGGCATTCCAACGCTGGTGATGATCATCCTGCAATGGAGCCGCGAGATACGCACCGCGAAGGCCGAGGCACCGACAGCAGTTTCAGAGATTGAGAAGCCCTGATCGCCGGATCACTCATCAAGGAAAAAAAGTGGACACCGAAAACCAAACACGCCCTTTCAACCCCATCCCACTGATTCTTATCAGCCTGGGGATCTGGCTACCCATCATCGGCACCCTGCTGACATATTATCTGTCGCGAGACGCTGATGGCCTTTCCGGATCAATGGCCTTGGGCAGTGCGGTAGTGCTGCTCGCGCAGGTGGAAATCTTCGCGATCATCTTTCTGCTGATTTATGCGTTCGCAGTAAAGCCATGGAGACTGTCCAGAAAGATACGCACAGTGTTCTCCATCAACGCAGTAGCCGCCACTGTCGCAGGCATCGGCATTATCGTCACGCTGGCCAATATAAGCCTGCAGTAAACGCCAACTAAAAAGCCCTGATGCTCGTGAGCCAGGGCTTTTCATAGCACACGCCTCCAGCCCTCTCCAAAAGCAAAGTCTTGCAGCCTGCATGGCTGTGTTCATTGCGCCGTAAGAAACGCACTACAGCTTCTTATGAATTGGACGACGAAATCGTTAGCCACTCCCCACTACCTCAGCGCGCCATGAGGAGTAATGTTGCCCGGTGATGGCCCATTGCAATTTAAGTGTGTGCCTCGGAAAGAAGTCTATAGACTCACGCCCCTCTCTATATCAGCACTCTCTAGCGGAACGAGCGGCTGGTTTTATATAACGGAGCAACAATGTTAAAGGATCTAACGGCGCTATTTGCGCCACAAAACCGTCGCTTGATCAAGCTGACGACCGTTGCCCGTGACGAACAGGAACTCCTGCTGGAACGTTTTTCCGGCACTGAAAGCCTGTCCGAGCTTTTCAGTTTCGAGTTGTCGATGATCAGTCGCGATGCCAGCCTGGAGCTCAAATCGCAGATCGGCCAGCCTGCACAACTGGCAATAGAACTCGCCACCGGCGAATCGCGCTACATCAATGGTTATATCAGTGCCTTCAGCCTGGAAGGCAGCGACGGCGGCCTGGCCCGCTACAGCGCCACACTGAGCCCCTGGCTATGGATGCTCTCGCGACGCGTCGACTCGCGCATATTTCAGAAACAGACCATCGAAGCCGTTATCCGAACGGTATTTGCGGCCTACGGCGCATTGCCCGACTTCGAGTTTCAACTCAGCCAGCCACTCAAGACGCACAGTTACATCACCCAGTACCGTGAAAGCGATCTGACCTTTGTATTGAGGTTGCTGGAACACGAAGGCCTGTTCTTCTATTTCGATCACAATCAGGAAAAGCACACGCTGATCATTCTTGATCACTCGCGTGACCTCTCGCCCCTGCCGCAACAGCCAAGCATTCGTTATCACAGCGCATCCGTTACCGAGACAGCGGACTCGATTACCGAATGGCGCAGCCATCGACGCCTGCAATCGGGGCGCATGTCCATTCAGACATTCGACTACAAGCAGCCCCGTAATCAGTTGCCTGTCGGCATGCCGAGCCTCAATGAGCAGGGCAACGTCGACGCGTATGAAGTGTATGACGTGCTCGATCACTACAGTCATGGCACCTTCAAAGACGGTGAACGCCTGGTGCGTCAGCGCCTGGAAGCCATTGAAGTACAGGGCAAGACATTCACCGGCAACAGTAACTGCCGCGCCATGTACCCTGGCCACACCTTTGAGCTGACCCAGCATTTTGATCATGACCGCGGCTCTGCTGAAGATCGCAGTTTTCTGCTGATAACGGTCAAGCATGAGGGCAGCAATAATTACCTGTCGGACGAAAGCGCAGGCTACAAAAACGAGTTCGTGTGCATTCGCCACAAGATCCCCTATCGGCATCCGATCACCGTTGCGCGCCCGAGCATTAACGGCCCGCTGAGCGCCATCGTGGTCGGGCCGGAAGGTGAGGAAGTGTTCACTGACGAGCTGGCACGGATACAGGTCAGGTTCCATTGGCAGCGCGGCGACAGCCTGCCGCAGGGCACCACCTGGTTAAGGGTGGCAATGCCCAGCGCGGGCAGCGGCTTCGGGCATCAGTTCATGCCACGCATCGGCCAGGAAGTGCTGGTAACGTTTCTGGCAGGCGATATCGACCGGCCTCTGGTGACGTCGGTGCTCTAAAACAACATTAACCTGCCGCCACGCTTCAGCAAGGCCTCGGGGCTGCCGGGCAACCGCACGCTGTCGGGGATCCGCACCCAGGAACATAAAGGCAGCGGCTTCAACGAATTGCTGTTCGATGACACGCCAGGCTCACTGAGAGCGCGCATGGGCACAACCCATCAGGCCACAGCCCTCAACCTGGGCAAACTGACCGACCCGCGTACTGACGGCACCGCCCAGCCACGCGGCAACGGCGCAGAACTGCGCACCGATGCCGCCATCGCCCTGCGTGCCGCGCAGGGCATGTTGCTCACCACCTATGCGCGTACCGACGCAAAAGGCTCACAGCTGGATCGCGAAGAGCTGCTCAAACTGCTGGCCGAGTGCGGCGAGTTGTTCAAATCCCTCGGCGAAACCGCCGCCGCGCGCGGCGGTCAGGCAGTGGATGTTCAAGGCATAGAAGCCTTGCGCCAGTCGCTGAATCAATGGCCCGCGCCGGACAGCAACGGCCTGGGCGACCCGGTACTGGCCATGACCGCAGCAGCAGGTATTGCCAGCGCCACGCCGCGCTCGCAGGTTCACTATGCCGGTGAACATCACGACACCACCGCGCAGAACAACCTGCAATTGACCAGCGGCGCGGCCATGCACCTGCAAGCGGGCAAAGGGCTGTCAGCCTTCGCCCAGGACGCTGGCATCAGCGCCATCGCCAACCGCGGCAAAGTGCTGGTGCAGGCCCAGGAAGACGACATCGCCCTCAATGCCCAGAAAAACCTGCACGTCTCGGCCGTCGAAGGCGAAGTGGTCATCACCGCGCCGACCATTCGCCTGGTCGCCGATGACGGCAGTTACATCAAGATTGGTGGCGGCGTCGAGATCGGCTCGCAGGGCAAAGTCACCGTGCATGCAAGCGAACACGACTGGATCGGCCCCAAGACCGACAGCGCTGCGATTCCCTCTTTCGGCCGCGACCCCGCCGCCCAGCAGGTCACCTTCCACTACCCCGGCCACAGCGAACAAAGCCCGCGGGCAGCAGCGGATCACTCGTATGAAATCAAACTGGAAGATGGCAGCCTGGCGAAAGGAATGACGAACGCAGACGGACTGACGGAGCGCGTGGAACGCGAAATGATGCATCAGGCGCAAGTATCGGCACTACGCAGCGGCACACCGAAAGGAGGTGCCCAATGAATGGCGCCGATGAATACGCCGTTGCCCAAGGCAACACACGCCTGATCCTCAACCTCAACACCACCAGCAAAATGGAAGTGCCCGCCGACTTGCCCGGCGTAGTGATCTTTCTGCACGGTGTGAATGACCCGGGGGCTTCTTATGAGTCGGTGGAGACCGGGTTGTGTCAGGGGGTTAATGAGCGACTGGATCGGCCGGATCTGGTGGCGGGGCGGTACGGGGCTGAATACGAAAAGTTAAGAAAGCTACCATCTGAAGATGTGCAAGACGATCAGAAGGGCATTCTGGACGATCCCGACGGGAGTATCAGTTTTTTTGTGTTCGGGCTGGTTAGGGCCTGCCGTCAGGCAGGCCCTTGTTTTACCAGCTCGGTCTGGTAAATCGGTCTCCGTACAGGATCGCAAATTGATTCATTGCCACTTTCCAGTCGTGTGCCGCATGACCCCAGTTGGCGGTGATGTTGCGCAACCCAAGCCATATCAGTTTCGTCGCAGCCTCATCGGTCGGGAAGTGCCCTCGAGTCTTGATGATCTTGCGTAACTGGGCATTGATGCTCTCGATGGCATTGGTCGTGTAAACCACTTTGCGAATGCCCGCCGGAAAAACAAAAAACGGTATAACCCGATCCCAGGCGCGACGCCATGCAGCAACTACAGTCGGATACTGCTTGCCCCAGGGGCCCGCTTCAAAGGCGTTAAGCTCTTGCTCAGCCACATCGGCATTGATCGCCTGGTAGATCGGCTTGAGTGCTTTGGCCAGTGCCCGACGTTTATCCCAAGCGGCATAGTCCAAGCTGTTGCGGATCAGATGCACGATGCAGGTTTGCAGCGTCGTGGCAGGAAAAACCGCCCCCAACGCCTCCGGTATTCCTTTGAGGCCATCCGTGACGGCGATCAGAACATCTTCAACGCCACGAGTCTTGAGGTCGTTGAACACCTTCATCCAAAACTTGGCACCCTCGGTGCTCTCGATCCATATACCCAGAATGTCGCGCGTGCCATCAGGTAATACCCCCAGCGCCAGATAAATAGCCTTGTTGCACACTAACCCCTCGTCCCGGATTTTGACCCGTAACGCATCGAAGAAGATCACCGGATACATCGGTTCCAAGGGTCGTTGCTGCCAAGCGCCCACCTCTTCCATGACCGCATCGGTGACTGAGCTGATGAAGTCATGGGACACGTCAGTTCCATACTGCTCAGATAGAAAAGCGCGGATCTCACGCACCGTCATGCCCCGGGCGTACATGGCAATTATCTTGTCGTCGAAGCCTGTAAAACGTCGTTCGTGCTTGGGAATCAGGATCGGGGCGAAGCTACCATCGCGGTCTCTGGGGATATCCAGGCGAAGCGGCCCGTCGTCGGTCAGAACCGTCTTGCTGCTTTTGCCATTGCGCTGATTGGTCGACTCCTCAGGGCGCTCCGCGCCCTGAGGATAACCAAGGTGGTGACCCAGCTCGGCGCCTAGCGCACGCTCGATCAGAGCCTTCTTGAACGCCATGGACGCGTCTTGAATGGCTTCGGCGCTCATCGGGCCTTTAACAAACTGCTCGATCAGCTCTTGGGGAATCGAGGGCAACTCCCTCGCTGTTGCATTGGCGGACTTCTTTTTGGTCGGCATACATGCACCTCTAGCTACATGTTATGCCCGAACACAAAATTTCTGACAGTCTCATCCCGACACCTATCTTTACGCTGATCATGGTGGACTCGCCTTACAGCCTGTTCCCTAATGTCACACCCAAGGGCCACGACACGCTGTCCACGCTGACGCGTATTGTCACTGAAGTCACTCAGGCACCTCACACCCAGCCGCCGCTGTCGGACCTGCGTAACCCTGCAACCTATTGCGGGCGAAGCGGCCCGAAATGGAGTCCGGCGCAGGGTGTACGCAAGGACAAGGTCGGTAATCTGGCGATTTTTCCGGAGCGCGATAATCGCGGCAAGGTGTACTTGTACTTCTGCCCGGACGACACCACCGTTGCTCTGGATGACGTCAAGGGCATCGGCACGTATGGCGTTTGGGATACGCTGGGCAAGAAAAACGGCCGGCAACCCATGAATGAATTACAACCGTTGCGTTTCTACCAACGCATGTGGACCAAGCGCCATCGTGACAACGCTCCGGTACTGGTCGGAAAGCCGGCAGGTCATGAGCTGCTGCGTGCGGACAATGAGCCACGCTACCCTGGAGGCTGGACAGCGGCAGGTGTCATCTCGCAAGCCCCGGTAGAGATGGGCCAGTTGTGCCTGATAAATGCCGAACCCTTGGCGATTGCGAATTGGAGGATAGATAAAACTACATTCGGAATCATTGAAAGATTACCGGGATGGGCAAAAATTAGCGTCGAAGCTCAGACATTGGTGAAAGCCAGTCATGCGTATTACCAACGAGGCATATTTCCGCCCTCTGGGCTGGTATCACTAACGCCGCCGTCTTTAGTAACCGCCCCACTTGAAAAAGGTGGTGAAAAGTGAAGCTCCATCAACCGAAAATCTCACTACGCCCCAAGCTGAAGGCGTATATCTGGATAACTGGAATACTACTTTTTCTCTGGATAGGGTTCGTCCTACTTGCCTACTTTAAAGCACAGGAAAACAACATGAAACTTCGTGACATACACTCGGTAACACGCTGGGGCATTGCAGCCATTTTGGGCACTTTACTGCTGATCTACAGCGGCCACTGGTGGGGTAAAGCCGTTGCTCATGAGAAGGTTGAACTAGCCGCGTATAAATCTAACGTAGCAGCACAAGTTTCCGAACAGCAGGCGTTGCAAAAACGGACCTACGCTTTAGAAATGCGCGGAATCGGACTGGCCGTAGGGGGATGGCATCAATCATCTGTATGGCGAAAAATCAAAGAAAAGAAAAATAATTTTACATCAATATATTCGCAAAACCCCGAAGATTATACGGATTCCTTACTCTCTCGAGAGAATACCCAGAGCATTAATATCCGTGCTGCATTCAAGCACTCAGCAGGCGAGGCGGTCGCATATTGGCCCATCCCAACGTTTGCAATTGCCCCCCCCAAACAACCTTCGGATACGGGTGCTGCTGACAATATTTTAAATGGGCGCAACGCTGCTACTTTAGGTGTGACACTGTTTTTGTGGCAAGACGCTGAAAACACCACCCATGCTCAAAAAATGCTTGAACGCTTATTCCGTCTTTTTGACGATAATCCCCAAGTGCCTCAGGCGCTAATCGTAAGTGAAGATGGTGACGTCACGCGAAACGGCTTGCGTGTGGCGGGTACTCCCGGACTGCAAAATGCTCAAGTCGTACCAACAGTGTTCGAAAGCATGACAGGCCTACTGGTCACTCGCTCGGATCGGGTAGATCGCTACATCCGTCAGTACGCGACTAATGAATCAGAGGACAATCAAAACAAGAACAGCGATCTGGGCAAGCTATGGAGTTTTTACTGGGAGCGCGACAAGAATCTGTATGAAGCGGGTGCAGGCACCTATAATCCCAAGGTACCGGATGCCCCGAGCACCATGTCCACCGCCTACTGGCAATCCCAGCTCCCCACCCTCTGGAAAACCATCAGCAATCGCGGCCCCGGCAATTTCGAGCCCTCCCCTTGGTTACCTATTCGCTGGGGTCAGCATCAGGTCAAGGAGTTCGACGCTGCGCCGGTGCTTGGCTACCTGCATCGGCCAATCAAGGCTCTGATGCAGGATGAAAACGGCAAGCGCCTGAAACCTGCATTGCAAGCCAAAGCCTTGCAAGCCGCCTGGGTACAGGCGCTGGATACTTTGCCCGAAGGGCAGAAACCTGTACGGGTGTTCTACGACAGCACCAACAACCCGAAAGCTGAAATCGCCCTGAACAACGCCCTGCACGACCTGAACAAGGACGGCCACGGTCTTGAGCTGGGCAACGTCGAAGAAGGTTACGACATCGGTCGCCGTCTGGGTAATACCGAAGTCAGCGGTGCGCTGGTCGAGATCAATCTGGCCACCATCGCCAGTTACAAGGATGGCGGCGTCAGTGCCGTGGTCTATGCCGGCACCGATGGCAGCCTGACCGTACAAATGGTCCGCCCGCCCGATGAAGCCCGTAAAGCGAAGAACACTCAGAACCGCGGCGCAGATCCGTTCACCTTCGGCTCGCCAACCGGCGGGGCACCTGCAGAGTGAGTTATCCCGTCTGCCTGGGCGACGCCACCAGCAGTGGTGGCCGAGTGGTGTCCTGCCAATTGGCAGGCACTCACACAATCAACGGCAAGCCTCCGGCCGTACTGGGCGACAAAGCAACCTGCCCGCTTCATTCAGGAGAATTCGCCTTTATCGAAGGCCACCCCACCCGAAAGCTGAACGGCATCCCGGTGGTCCTGCACGGCCATCGGCTGGCGTGCGGCTGCCAGGGTGTGGCCAGCCAAGCCATGAATGTGCGAGTGGTTTAGGATATTTCGTGATCAGGTCATGCAGCGCAAGTACAGGAAACAACATGGAACTGCCCCCTCAATTGGAACAAGGAAGAAACATGTACATGCGTTTTTGTCAGGCCGTCGTAGGGATGCATTTAGTCGCCGGGATGGTTCTATTAGCGGGCTGTGCGCAAGAGTCAGTGTCCCCGTGTGACGAGTTGATTGGTGACTACGCCACAAAGCCCGAGAATCAGCCAAGGATTCGTATCGAGAAAAGCGGCGAGAAGTTCTTGTTCACGCATAGCGAATCGGGTGCACAGGTCAGTGAGCCGCTCACCCCCTTACCCAACGCCGAAATAGTGGAAATGTTTGAAGGCAAGATAGTCCCGCCTCGCTGCATTCTCACCGCTGATGGTATGAAGATAATGAAGCTCCCCGCTGGCAGCGGCGTTAATCCCACAGAGGATCCCGATCGGAAACTTTCGCAGTATCCCGAGCCGACCCCATTCCTCATGGGCATATCTGCGGGAGTAGCGGCTGTACTGGGTCTTTACCCGGTGCCTCATCAAGAAAAACTCAAAGATATCGACGAGGAAGATGAGGACGACGGTTACATTTACAGTAAATAACGTACTTTTTGTGCCGGAGAGCTGAAAGGCATGTTCGTATCAACAGACGGTAAAGCGCCCGGGCATCGCTGAAGGCAGACAATCATCAATCATGAAAATAGCCTTTTCCTGAACCTGCAAATAAAGAAAAGCCCCGACTCTCACTCACAAGCCAGGGCTTTTTCATACCGCACAAACCACTATTCCTGAACCACCCGCACAATCCGCTGCGGCAATGGAATCTCGATGCCTGCGTCCTTCAAGCGGTCGCGCGCTTCGATGTTGAACATCGACGTCACGTCGCCCATATCGCCACTGCTGGTCCAGACACGCAGGGACAAGGTAATTGCGTTCTCCCCCAGTGCTGCCACCACGGCCTGTGGGGCCGGGTCCTTGAGTACGCGTGGGTCGTCTGCCATGTCCAGCAGGACCTGCAATGCTTTCCTCAAATCCGCATCGTGGCTGACGCCGATATCGAAGGTGATCTTGCGGGTTGGCTGACGGTTAGTGTTGGTGATGATGCCGTTGGACAGGTTGCCGTTGGGAATGATCACCGTACGGTTGTCGCCGGTGCGCAGCACGGTGTGGAAGATCTGGATGTTGTCGACAGTTCCCGACACACCCTGGGCTTCGATCCAGTCACCGATGCGAAACGGACGGAACAACAGAATCAGCACACCACCCGCGAAGTTCGCCAGGCTGCCTTGTAATGCCAGACCAATCGCCAGGCCGGCAGCACCGATAGCGGCCACGAACGAGGTAGTTTCGACGCCGATCATCGACGCGACGCTGACCACCAGCAGGATCTTAAGAATGATGTTCGCCAGGTTGCTGACGAAGCCCTGCAAGGCCAGGTCGGCGTGTCGCAAGGCCAGCAACACGCCCAGTTTTCCGGTCAGCCGGTTAATCAGCCACCAGCCCACACACAGCGTTACGACTGCCAGCAGCAAGCGGCTGCCGTACTCCATGATCATCGAAATCCAGGCCTGCGACGCTTGCCACAGATGACCGACTTCTGCGTTTAAATCCATCGTTATCTCCTTACCCGCCATGAACTGCCATCGAAACCACGGCGGCCTGCCGTCATTTCAATGCTCAAGGCGCTTCGGACTGGCCGGGGGACGCAGGGTTCCCCGGCTTTCAGTGCAAATAAAATATTAGTCGCGGAAGTTGTTGAATTGCAGCGGCATGCCCGAATCATAGGCACGCAGCGCTGCGATCGCTTCTTGCAGGTCGTCGCGCTTCTTGCCGGTAACCCGCACCTGCTCGCCCTGAATGGCGGCCTGGACCTTGAGCTTGGCTTCTTTGATATGAGCAACGATTTTTTTCGCCAGTTCCTTGTCGATGCCTTCGCGCAGGGTGACTTCCTGCTTCATCAGTTTGCCCGAAGCGTAGGCATCCTTGATTTCGAGGCATTTTGCGTCGATCTTGCGTTTGACCAGCGCCAGCTTGAGGATTTCGATCATGGCCTCCAGCTGAAAGTCTGCTTCTGCGGTCAGCGTGACAGTCAGTTCCTTGAACTCGAACGTGCCTTTGCCTTTGAGGTCATAGCGACGGTCCAGCTCTTTGATGGCATTGTCGACGGCATTCGTGACTTCGTGTTTATCCAATTCGGACACTACGTCGAACGAGGGCATGTATGTTCTCCAGATAAACGGCGTGCGCACGATTCGGGCACGCGTGACTTGACGGTTTGAAAGAACGCTCATTATAACGAGACTTTTCCTGCATTAACTGTGAGCCTTTCATGCACATCCTTGTTTTCACCTTCAGCAGACCGCTTCAACGCCTTAACGTGCCTCACTGATGGCGGTGACATGGCATGTTCTCGGCGCGGGAAGTCTGGGCACTCTGTGGGCGGCGCGACTGGCGCGCGCAGGCCTGCCGGTGCGGTTGATCCTTCGCAATGCTGAACGGCTGGCGGCTTATAACACCAGTGGCGGTTGCGTGACACTGGTCGAAAACGATATCGCCCACACGTACTCGGTCGAAGCACAGACCGCCGAACATCACCAACCCATCGAGCGGCTGCTGGTCGCCTGCAAGGCCTACGACGCTGAGCAGGCTGTTGCGCAGTTGGCACCACGTCTGGCGGCACATGCCGACGTCATCCTGCTACAAAACGGCCTGGGCAGTCAGGACGCTGTGGCTGCAAGAATCCCCCACATCCGCTGCGTGTTCGCCTCCAGCACTGAAGGCGCGTTTCTGGAGTCGGACTGGCGTGTCAGGTTCGCTGGCCACGGTTTCAACTGGCTTGGCGATGTATCGAACCCGACGGCACCCGCACTTCTGCAGGACTTGCACGCCAGTGGCATTCCCCACGAATGGACACCGGACTTCCTGACGCGGCTGTGGCGCAAGCTGGCCCTGAACTGCGCGATCAACCCGCTGACGGTCCTGCACGACTGCCGTAATGGTGGCCTGCTCGAGCACGCCTGCTAGGTCGCAACACTGTGCGCCGAGCTGAGCGATTTGCTGGGCCGCTGCGGCCAGCCAGCGGCAGCGCATGACTTGCATGCTGAAGTGCTGCGGGTCATTCATGCGACCGCCGCCAATTACTCATCCATGTACCAGGACGTGCTTCACGGGAGACGCACCGAAATCAGCTACCTGCTGGGTTACGCGTGTGCGGCGGCCGTGCGTCATCGCTGTCCGGCAGCACACCTGCAGCAATTGCGGACACGTCTGACAGCCCATCTGGCACACAAGGGTTTGCGTACTGACTAGCGCGCGCTACCCTGCTCGCATCACATGTCACTGCGACCTTCCCAATGCCTTTGCGCCAACGCCTGGAAAACCTGCCGGTAGGTCAGAAACTGCTGGCCGCCCTGCTGGTCCTGATGACCACCGTGCTGCTGGTTGCGAACCTGACCTTCATCAGCGCGGCTTATTACATCTCTCAGGAAGCGATGGCCCCGCAGGCCCTGCAGACCATTGGCCGTCTGATCAGCAGCGCCAATCTCAACGAGCGCGCCTTGAACTCGCCTGCCGATGCGCGTGCCTTGCTCAAGGAACTCAAAAGCTACGGCCCGCTACGTGCAGCGGCCATATACGACAACGACGGAGAGCGACTTGAGCAGATGCAGCAGGGCGAGGGCCTGCAACTGCCCAGACACTACAAGGACCTCGAAAGCTGGCGGCTTACTGAATTTCGCAGCACGCAGGTCATTACCGTACCGAAAGGCGACGAACCGCCCGGGCACATGTTACTGGTTGCCAGCAGCGAGCTGCCTCCCGCGTTCTACACCGGCACACTGACCGCGAGTCTGGGCATTCTGGTGTTCAGCGTGTTGCTGTGGCTGGTGGTGGCCCGGCAGATCCGGCGCTTGATCACAGAGCCCATTTATCAGTTGGAAGAACTGTCGCGGCAGGTCACCCGCGAAGAAAACTACGCACTGCGCGCAGAGCCAGGCAACGAGGATGAAATCGGCAGTCTGGCCGAGGCATTCAATACCATGCTGTCGCGTATCGAAGCGCGTGAGCAACAACTCAAGCGCGCTCGGGATGATTCCCAGGAAGCTTACGATCAGGCACAGGGGCTGGCCGAGGAAACCCGCCATACCAACCGCAAACTGGAACTGGAAGTCCAGGTGCGCAGCAAGATCGAGAAGAAGCTCACCGGCTTTCAGAACTACCTCAACAGCATCATTGATTCGATGCCCTCGGCGATGATCGCGCTGGACGAGCAGCTGTACGTCACCCAGTGGAATCAGGAGGCGACAGCGCTGTCCGGAACCACGCTGGACGAAGCGTTGAACCAGCCGATCTTTCTGGCCTTCGAGCCGATGCGCTCGTTTCTGCCGCAAATCAAGCACACCGTCGAGCGCCACAGCGTGACCAAGATCGAGCGCGTGACCTGGATCAAAAACGACGAGTCGCGCCACTATGCGCTGACGTTCTACCCGCTGACCGGCGATGCCGGGCGTGGCGTGGTGATCCGTATCGATGACATCACCCAGCGTATATCGCTGGAAGAAATGATGGTGCAGTCGGAGAAGATGTTGTCTGTCGGCGGTCTGGCAGCGGGCATGGCCCACGAGATCAACAACCCGTTGGGCGCCATTCTGCACAATGTGCAGAACATCAGGCGGCGTCTGTCCCCGGAACTGCCGAAGAACATTGAGCAGGCCGAAGCCGACGGTATCGATCTGGCGCAGGTCAATCATTACCTGGAAAGCCGCGAAGTACCAAAACTGCTCGATGGCATCCAGCAAGCGGGTGCCAGGGCAGCAAAGATTGTCAGCCACATGCTCAATTTCAGCCGCTTGAGCAGTCGTCAGCTGTCAGCCTGCGACTTACCGGCATTGATCGATCAGGCAGTGGAAATTGCCAGCAACGATTTTGACCTGACCGTCGGTTTCGACTTCAAGGGCCAGCACATCATCCGTCAGTTCGACCCGGAACTGGGTCCGGTGCCGTGCATCGCCAACGAACTGGAGCAGGTGCTGCTGAACCTGCTGAAGAACGCCGCCCAGGCCATTCACCAGCGCCCGGAGAGCGAGGAGCCTGGACGCATCATCCTGCGTACCCGTCTCAACCCGCCCTGGGCCGAAATTCAGGTGGAGGACAACGGCATCGGCATGTCCGAAAATGTCCGAAAACGTACTTTCGAACCGTTCTTTACCACCAAGGAAATCGGCCAGGGCACCGGGCTGGGTCTGTCGGTGTCGTATTTCATTGTTACCAATAATCATAAAGGCCAGATGGAGGTGCATTCCTCTCTCGGCACAGGCACCTGCTTTACGCTGCGTCTACCGCTGGTGGCCAACCAGGTAAGCGTTCAGCAGCAGGTTATTTCCAAGTCTTGATCAGGAATCGCAGCAATGGGCTTTCGTTTGTCGAAGATTTACACACGCACCGGTGATGCCGGAGAGACCGGTCTGGGCGACGGTCGACGGGTGTCCAAGGATCATCCGCGCGTCGAGGCCATTGGTGAGGTCGATACGCTCAACAGCCAGCTCGGCCTGTTGCTGGCCGGGCTGATCGATGAGGCCAAAAGCGTGCCGGCTCTCAACGAAGTGATCGAGGTGCTCGCGCCTTGCCAGCATCGGCTGTTCGATCTGGGGGGCGAACTGGCGATGCCGATTTACAAAGCGTTGAATGACGCTGAGGTCGGGCGGCTGGAAGCGGCAATCGACGTATGGAATGAAGAACTGGGGCCGTTGGAAAATTTCATCTTGCCAGGCGGCTCATCACTGATCGCTCAAGCGCACATCTGCCGCAGCCTTGCGCGCAGTGCCGAACGCCGTTGCCAGCATTTGAATGCGGTCGAGCCACTGGAAGGTGCCGGGCTGGCGTACATCAACAGGTTGTCGGATTTGCTGTTCGTCGCTGCTCGATTGATCGCCAGAAGACAGGGCATTGCCGAGATCCTCTGGCAGCCCGCGCCCAAGCCGGTTTGATGAGCATCCGAATGGCTGCGCGGCGCAGATTTGTGACGTGGGGCGTTTTCACGTTGAAGCGTAGGGGCTTTTGTGGGGAGCGGACCGGGCGACGCTTCGCGGACAAGTCCGCTCCCACGGCCTTCGGCCGGAGTCAAAAGCGGACGTGTATAACGATGAGTGCTCTGCGTCAGCTGTGCGACTCAGACGATTTCGTCAGGCCAGAACGCGCGGATCCCGGCCACGCCCTGTGCGCCGCTTTCCCAGGCCTGCTGACGCTCGGAAGGGCCAACGCCGCCCAGCAGAAAAACCGGTTTGTTAAAGCCTGCAATCAGTTGCGCCGCCTGCTGCCAGCCCAGCGGCTGTGCATCGGGATGAGTCAGGGTGGGCTGAACCGGTGACAGGGTGACGAAATCCACGCCCATCTGCTCTGCCAGGGCCAGCTCTTCGGCGTTATGGCACGACGCCGCCAGCCAGCGGTTCTCAGGGAACGGACGTCCACGACTGGCGTACTTGCGCAGTTGCTCCGCCGTCAGGTGCCAACCGGCGGACGGAAAGTCGCCCAGCCACTCCAGAGGCCCTTTGAGCATGAGCTGCGCCTTGCCGGCACACAGCCCGGCCGCATCCACCGCCAGATCGCGATACTTCGGGTCATAGCCACCCGGTGCCCGCAACTGGACCAGCTTGATACCGCCTGCGATGGCTTTCTGCATACCGCGCAACAGCTCGATATTGTCCAGCCCGTCAGGCGTGATCAGATACTCGCCGGGCAAACGTGCCGCAGCGACAATCGGCTGGTTGGCGGCCGGAAAGTCGTAGTCAGGCAGCTCTCGCGGAGCCGCCCAGACCAGTGGCTGCCCTTCTGCACCATGCGGCTCGCCGGTAAATGCCGAGACTTCCCAGACATCCAGCAATACCTGCTTGTCCGCATAATCGTGACCGACCTTGATCAAGGGACGCGCTGCCGTGACATGAATCCCCAACTCTTCCTGAAGCTCACGTGCGAGTGCGGCCTGAACGGTCTCACCCTCTTCGACCTTGCCACCGGGAAACTCCCAGAGGCCACCTTGATGCTGAGTGTCGGCACGTCGGGCAATCAATACACTGCCGTCAGCGCCACGAATGACGGCGGCAGCCACATGAACTCGTTTCACGATCAGGACTCCTGCAGGCCTGCCTGCTGCCAGCGCTTGAAGGCGGGCCACTGGTAGATGGTTTCGATATACGCCAGTGCCTCTGCCGGCAACTGGACGTGATAGCCGCGCAGACGAATAGCCACCGGTGCGAAGAACGCATCAGCAATGCTCGGCTTGCCAAACAGAAAAGGACCACTTTCGGCGGCGGCAGCGCGACATTCGGCCCACAGCTCGACAATGCGGTCGATATCGTTCTGGGTATCGACCGTGATCACTTCCAGCGCCTTATCCTGACGCAGGTCCATTGGCATGTTCGAGCGCAGATTGACGAAACCGCTGTGCATCTGCGCACACGCCGAACGAGCCTGGGCACGGGCAGCGATATCACGCGGCCACAGCTCGACGTCCGGGAAGCGCTCGACCAGATATTCACAGATCGCCAGCGAATCGATGATCGTGCCGTGCTCACACTGAAGCGCAGGCACCTTGCCGGTCGGCGAATACTTGAGAATATTCTCACGGGTGTCCGGCAGGTTCAGGCGGATGACTTGATCGGTGAACGCAGCACCGGTCATTTCCAGCACCAGCCAGGGACGCAGCGACCAGGAGGAATAGCGTTTGTCGCCGATAATCAGATGCAGGCTCATGGTTCAGCTCCCATTGAGCCCGGCGCGAGGGCAGGATGCCCGCGCGCCGGGCATTGAATCAGGTGCGATATTCCGCGTTGATCTTCACGTATTCGTGAGAAAGGTCGGTGGTCCAGATGGTTTCGCTGCAATCACCGCGACCCAGCTCGATACGAATAGTGATCTCTTCTTCAGCCATTACCGCCGAGCCCTGCTCTTCGGTGTAGGTCGTGGCGCGGCAGCCCTGGCTGGCAATGCATACGCCGCCCAGGAATACGTCGATCTTGCTCACGTCCAGGTCCGGCACGCCAGCGCGGCCGACAGCCGCCAGAATACGTCCCCAGTTCGGATCGGAGGCGAACAGCGCGGTCTTGATCAGCGGCGAGTGGGCCACGGCATAACCGACGTCCAGGCACTCCTGCTGATTGCCGCCACCGTTGACTTCTACCGTCACGAACTTGGTCGCACCTTCGCCATCACGCACGATGGCCTGAGCGACATCCATGCACACGTCGAACACGGCTTTCTTCAACGCGTCGAACAACGGGCCCTTGGCCTCGGTGATCTCGGGCAGATCAGCCTGACCGGTGGCAATCAGCATGCAGCAATCGTTGGTCGAGGTATCGCCATCGATAGTGATGCGATTGAAGGATTTGTTGGCTCCGTCGCGAATCAGGTCCTGCAGTACGCTCTGCGACACTTTGGCGTCGGTAGCGATGTAGCCAAGCATGGTCGCCATGTTCGGGCGAATCATGCCTGCGCCTTTGCTGATGCCGGTTACTGTGATGGTTACGCCATCGTGGGTGAACTGACGGCTCGCGCCTTTGGGCAGGGTGTCGGTGGTCATGATGCCGGTCGCCGCAGCGGCCCAGTTATCCACAGACAGATCATCAAGCGCGGCTTGCAGCGCGCCTTCGATTTTTTCCACAGGCAACGGCTCGCCGATCACGCCCGTTGAGTAAGGCAGCACTGCTGATGCATCGACGCCGGTCAGTTGCGCCAGCTTTTCGCAAGTACGTCGCGCAGCAACCAGACCTGGTTCGCCCGTGCCCGCGTTGGCATTGCCGGTGTTGGTCAGCAAATAACGCACCGTCCCCTGAACACGCTGTTTGGCCAGAATGACCGGCGCGGCGCAGAACGCATTCAAGGTGAATACACCGGCAACGCTGGAGCCTTCGGCACAGCGCATGACCACAACGTCCTTGCGCCCCGGGCGTTTGATGCCGGCAGAAGAAATGCCAAGTTCAAAACCGGGAACCGGGTGCAACGCAGGCAAAGGACCAAGACCAACAGCCATCGGGGTGCTCCTCAAGGAGTATGGCGCCGTCCGCATCAGTACGGCGATCAATGAAAAAACGCCGCGACGGGCAAGCCGGTCGCGGCGCAGGTATTACACAGTCAAAGGCTTAGTTGATCTGGCCGTGACAGTGTTTGAATTTCTTGCCCGAACCACACCAGCACAGCTCGTTGCGACCCAGTTTCTGGTCGTTGCGGACCGGCTCGGATGCGACGGCTACAGGCGCTTCGCCACCCTCTTCATCCAGCAGCGGCTGGTCGATGCCCGGCGCAGGAGCGTGTTCGAACTGCATGCGGCTGGCCAGTTCTTCGGCTTCCTGACGCAGGCGCGCCTCTTCTTCCTCTGGATCTTCGCGACGAACCTGAACATGCGAAAGTACACGGATGGTGTCGCGCTTGATCGAATCCAGCAGCTCCTGGAACAGCGTGAAGGACTCGCGCTTGTATTCCTGCTTCGGGTTCTTCTGAGCGTAGCCGCGCAGGTGGATACCGTGACGCAGGTGGTCCATGGTCGACAGGTGATCTTTCCACAGGTCGTCCAGCACGCGCAGGAGGATCTGCTTCTCGAAGGAACGCAGGGCTTCGGCGCTGGCCTGGTCTTCCTTCTCGTTGTACGCCACCAGCAACTGCGCCATGATTTTTTCGCGCAGGCTGTCTTCGTGCAGGTTGTCGTCTTCGTCCAGCCACTGCTGGACGGGCAGTTTGACGGCAAAGTCGGTGTTCAGCGCGGCTTCCAGACCGGCAACGTTCCACTGCTCCGGCAGGGATTGCGGCGGAATATGCTGACTGATGAGATTGTTGAGCACTTCCTCACGGAAGTCAGCGATGGTCTCACCAATGTTCTCGGCAGCCAGCAGCGTGTTACGCATGTGATAAATCACTTTGCGCTGCTCGTTGGCCACGTCATCGAACTCGAGCAATTGCTTGCGGATGTCGAAGTTGCGACCTTCCACTTTGCGCTGCGCTTTTTCGATGGCGTTGGTCACCATGCGGTGCTCGATAGCCTCACCGGACTGCATGCCCAGCGCCTTCATGAAATTCTTCACGCGGTCCGAGGCGAAGATACGCATCAGGCTGTCTTCGAGCGACAGGTAGAAACGGCTGGAACCGGTGTCACCCTGACGGCCGGCACGGCCACGCAGCTGGTTGTCGATACGGCGCGATTCGTGGCGCTCGGAGGCAATAACGTGCAAGCCACCCGCTTCGATCACCTGCTGATGGCGTTTCTGCCAGTCAGCCTTGATCTGTGCGATCTGCTCAGGGGTCGGATCTTCCAGATTGGCGACCTCTACTTCCCAGTTACCGCCCAACAGGATGTCGGTACCGCGACCCGCCATGTTGGTAGCAATGGTCAAAGCACCCGGACGACCGGCCTGCGCGATGATTTCTGCTTCTTTTTCGTGGAACTTGGCGTTCAGAACCTTGTGATCGATGCCTTCCTGCTTGAGCAGGTTGGACATGTGTTCGGAGGTTTCGATGGTCGCTGTACCTACCAGCACCGGACGGTTCTCTGCAATGCAGGCCTTGATGTCGGTAACGATGGCTGCGTACTTCTCTTCCGCCGTCAGATAGACGAGGTCGTTGAAGTCTTTACGCGCCAACGGCTTGTTCGGCGGGATGACCATGACGGCCAGGTTGTAGATCTGGTGGAATTCGAACGCTTCGGTGTCAGCCGTACCGGTCATGCCGGACAGTTTGTTGTACAGACGGAAGTAGTTCTGGAACGTGGTCGATGCCAGGGTCTGGCTTTCGGCCTGAATGTTCAGGTTTTCCTTGGCTTCGATGGCCTGATGCAGGCCCTCGGACAAGCGACGGCCCGGCATGGTGCGGCCGGTATGCTCGTCGACCAGCAGAACCTGGCCGTCTGCAACGATGTACTCGACGTTGCGGTTGAACAATTTATGCGCACGCAGACCGGCATAAACGTGAGTCAGCAGGCCCAGGTTGTGCGCCGAGTAGAGGCTCTCGCCTTCAGCCAGCAAGCCGACTTCGGTGAGCATTTCCTCGATGAACTGGTGACCGGCTTCGTTCAGCTCGACCTGACGGGTTTTCTCGTCAACGGTGAAGTGGCCCGGTTTGGTGACTTCGCCTTCCACTTCCTCGATATGCTGCTCGAGCTTGGGGATCAGGCGGTTGATTTCGGTGTACAGCTTGGAGCTGTCTTCGGCCTGACCGGAGATGATCAGCGGCGTACGCGCTTCGTCGATCAGAATCGAGTCGACTTCGTCGATTACGGCGAAATTGAGTTCGCGCTGGAACTTGTCGTCCATGCTGAACGCCATGTTGTCGCGCAGGTAATCGAAGCCGTATTCGTTATTGGTGCCGTAGGTGATGTCGGCAGCATAAGCAGCGCGTTTTTCTTCCGGCGGCTGGAATGGTGTGACGATGCCTACGGTCAGACCGAGGAATTCGTACAACGGACGCATCCAATTGGCATCTCGGCGAGCGAGATAGTCGTTCACGGTGACTACGTGAACGCCCTTGCCGGAAAGCGCATTGAGGTACACAGCCAACGTACCGACCAGGGTTTTACCTTCACCGGTACGCATTTCCGCGATCTGACCTTCGTGCAGGGTCATACCGCCGATCAACTGAACGTCGAAGTGGCGCATGCCCATGACGCGCTTGCCCGCTTCACGAGCGACAGCAAAGGCTTCCGGCAGTAATTGATCGAGGGTCTCGCCTTTGGCTATGCGGGCCTTGAACTCTTCGGTCTTGGCGCGCAATTGCTCGTCCGAAAGGGCCACCATTTGCTCTTCGAAGGCATTGACGATCTGTACCGTCTTGAGCATGCGTTTTACTTCACGCTCGTTCTTGCTTCCAAAAAGTTTTTTCAACAAAGGCGCAAACATATCGACAGGATCTTCCACACATAGGAATGGAGGGCGGCCCCGTGAGTCGCCCGTGCAGCCCAGATGGCCGCATGCGAACGAGCATTCTACCCGGAAACGATGGTGAGGAAAGTGGCGTTATTCCACGATGCTGGCACAGCGCTGTTATGGGGCAGGTTTACAATGGGGCCAATTTCAAGCACTTCAACCCATAATCCGGGGAAGTTACTCATTGATTTGCATATGAAAGCACGGAAATGCCCTGAAAAGCAGCCGTTAGAACGCTTTCTGTTAAGATGTTCATCTTGTTACCAGGCACTCCACCATGGCCTTTCGTCCTCTGAACGCCCGCCCGCCCGCGGTTCTGCTGCGTGAAGCCAAGCCTCTGAAGGCTATCTTTCGTCACGCCGAACGCCTTAGCCATTTGCAGCGCCTGCTCGAAAGTCAGCTGCAACCAGCCGCGCGCGCGCACTGTCGTGTGGCCTCGTGGCGCGAAGGCACCTTGTTGCTGATCGTGACGGATGGTCACTGGGCCACGCGCCTGCGCTATCAGCAGAAGCGCCTGCACCGGCAACTGATGGCCTTCGACGAATTCATCAACCTGATGCGCATTGTCTTCAGGGTGCAGCCACCTGAAGCCCCGCGCGGAGCGGCCACGCACACCATCGACCTGTCTTCGATTGCCGCCGAGAACATTCAGGCCACCGCCGAGGGCATCACTGATCCCAAGCTGCGGGCAGCACTTGAGCGGCTGGCCAGCCATGCCAAGGACAAGAAATAACGTCTGAGTGATTTTCGCCAGATCCTCTGCGCAACTGGCTTTGCCCAATGAAGCCGATAAAAAAAGGCCACCCGAGGGCAGCCTTTAAAGAACAAAAGGAAAGAGAGTAAAGCTTGCCTACACGGCCGCGACAGGGCGCATGTAGGAAATAGGTGCCGTACTGGCATCCTCGAAAGTCACCACTTCCCAAGCGTCTTTCTGCTCGATCAACGTGCGCAGGAGACGATTGTTCAGTGCATGCCCCGATTTGAAGCCACGGAACTCACCGATCAGGCTATTGCCCAGCAGGTAAAGGTCACCGATGGCGTCGAGGATTTTGTGTTTGACGAATTCGTCCTCGTAACGCAGGCCGTCTTCGTTCAGTACGCCGTCCTTGTCGACCACGATGGCGTTTTCCACACTGCCGCCGAGTGCGAGGTTGTGCTTGCGCAGGTACTCGATGTCACTCATGAACCCGAAGGTCCGGGCACGGCTGACTTCCTTCACGAAGGAAGTGCTGGAAAAGTCCACGCTTGCACTCTGGGTGCGATCACGGAAGACGGGGTGATCGAAATCGATCTCGAAACTGACTTTGAACCCTTCGAAAGGCACGAAAGTAGCGCGTTTACCGCCCTCCTCCACTGTGACTTCACGCAGGATGCGGATGAATTTCTTCGGCGCGTCCTGTTCTTCCAGGCCAGCCGATTGAATCAGGAATACGAAAGGGCCTGCGCTGCCGTCCATGATAGGAACTTCGGAGGCAGAGAGCTCGACGTAGGCGTTATCGATGCCAAGGCCAGCCATGGCCGAGAGCAGGTGTTCTACCGTGTCAACTTTGACATCACCATTGACCAGAGTGGTCGACAGAGTGGTGTCGCCGACGTTTTCCGCACGCGCAGGGATCTGCACGACGGGGTCAAGGTCAGCTCGGCAAAACACAATGCCGGTATTCACAGGTGCGGGCTTGAGGGTCAGGTAAACCTTCTCCCCGGAGTGCAGGCCTACACCTGTGGCACGGATAATATTTTTCAGGGTGCGTTGTTTAATCATGGCATGGGCCGCTTCAGCGCAAGTTGCGAACTGGTATCAACAAAGGCTGGCGATGATAGCAGACCATGCCTTTGCTGAACACCAATCACCCTAATACCCCTGATACATTTCATCAATCGGCCTGACGACGCAGGAAAGCCGGGATATCCAGGTAATCCAGATCATCGTTAGGGTTCATCTTCGCCGCTGCCGTAGCGCCTGCGTGTGCCTGATTGCGCATCACGGTAGGACGGTCCAGATCGCGGTAGTTGACCGAAGGTGCTTCCTGGCGCGACGCCTGCTGGGCAGGAGCCTGCTGGGTGGTCTGCAGCGTGTTGTCGATGACCTTGACCGGCTTCTCGATTTTCGCGCCCAGGCCGGTGGCAACCACAGTCACGTGCAACTCGTCACGCATGTCCGGATCGATAACCGTACCGACCTTGACCATCGCGTGCTCGGAAGCGAACGCTTCGATGATGCTACCCACGTCCGAGTACTCACCCAGCGACAGGTCAGGACCGGCAGTGATGTTGACCAGGATGCCGCGAGCGCCCTGCAGGTTGACGTCTTCGAGCAACGGGTTGCGAATGGCCGCTTCGGTGGCTTCACGCGCACGGTTAGGACCGCTGGCGCAGCCAGTACCCATCATCGCCATGCCCATTTCGCTCATCACGGTACGGACGTCGGCGAAGTCGACGTTGATCATGCCCGGACGCTTGATGATGTCGGAGATACCGCGAACGGCACCGGCCAGTACATCGTCAGCCTTGGCGAAAGCCGACAGCAGGCTGGCGTCCTTGCCCAGGATGGTCAGCAGCTTCTCGTTGGGGATAGTGATCAACGAGTCGACGCTTTCGGACAACATGCGGATGCCTTCATCGGCGATCTGCATACGCTTGCGACCTTCGAACGGGAACGGACGGGTCACGACTGCGACCGTCAGAATGCCCATTTCCTTGGCCACTTCAGCAATGATCGGTGCTGCACCGGTACCGGTACCGCCGCCCATGCCAGTGGTGATGAAAACCATGTTGGTGCCCTGCAGAACTTCTGCAATGCGCTCACGATCTTCCAGTGCGGCCTGACGACCGACTTCAGGGTTGGCGCCAGCGCCAAGGCCTTTGGTCACGCCGGTGCCCAGTTGCAGAATGGTCCGCGCGCCAATGTTTTTCAGCGCTTGAGCATCTGTGTTGGCGCAGATGAATTCCACGCCTTCAATGTTGCTCTTGACCATGTGATTGACAGCGTTTCCGCCACCACCGCCTACACCGATAACTTTGATAACCGGGCTTTGCGGGACGTTGTCTACGAGTTCGAACATTTCTCTCTCCTTCCGCTTTCTAGTTAGTTTTGCCTACTGCCTGCCGATATTGCTTTTGAAGCCCTGAATCTGAAGCTGTGAAACTTTTAAACGTTGAAACTTAGAAATTGCCCTGCACCCAACGCTTGATACGCTCAAGCACCGGTGCCTTGGTTTCGTCGCTGTAACTGCTGTTGCCGACCATCCCGGACAGTGAAATGCCGTCCGACTGTTTTTGCAGCCCGTACATCAACAGGCCTACGCCGGTCGAGTAGATAGGGTTGCGCACGACATCAGCGAGCCCTTTGACGCTGTGCGGCACGCCAAGGCGCACCGGCATGTGGAAGATTTCCTCGGCCAGTTCGACCGCACCTTCCATTTTCGCTGTGCCCCCGGTCAGCACGATGCCAGCCGGGATCAGGTCTTCGTAACCGCTGCGGCGCAGCTCGGCCTGGATCAGGGTGAACAGCTCGTCGTAACGAGGCTCTACCACTTCGGCCAGGGCCTGACGCGACAGCTCGCGAGGTGGACGGTCGCCCACACTCGGTACTTTGATGGTTTCACCGGCACCGGCCAGTTTGGCCAGGGCGCAGGCGTAGCGAATCTTGATTTCTTCGGCGTACTGGGTCGGGGTACGCAACGCCATGGCGATGTCGTTGGTGACCTGATCGCCCGCAATCGGGATAACCGCCGTGTGACGAATGGCGCCTTCGGTGAAGATCGCGATGTCGGTCGTACCGCCACCGATATCCACCAGGCACACGCCCAGCTCTTTCTCGTCATCGGTCAGTACGGAATACGCCGACGCCAGTTGTTCAAGAATGATGTCGTCGACTTCCAGACCGCAGCGACGCACGCACTTCTCGATGTTCTGCGCGGCATTCACTGCGCAGGTCACGACGTGAACCTTGGCTTCCAGACGTACACCGGACATGCCCAAAGGCTCACGCACGCCTTCCTGGTTATCGATCACGTAATCCTGAGGGAGGGTGTGCAGCACGCGCTGGTCGGCAGGAATGGCCACCGCCTGAGCAGCATCGAGCACACGCTCCAGGTCCGCAGAACTGACTTCGCGATCACGAATCGCCACGATGCCGTGCGAATTCAGGCTGCGAATGTGGCTGCCTGCAACGCCGACAAATGCCGAGTGAATACGGCAACCCGCCATCAGCTGCGCTTCTTCGATTGCACGCTGGATCGACTGCACAGTCGACTCGATATTCACTACCACGCCCTTCTTCAGGCCGCGGGAGGGATGGGTACCGATACCCACTATTTCCAGCGAGCCATCGGCCGCGACTTCGCCTACCAGTGCCACCACCTTGGAGGTACCGATATCCAGCCCGACGATCATTTTGCCGCTTTGCACGTTTGCCATGGTCCTGCCTCTTATCAATTCTTCGCGACGGCGGGTTTGTCCGTCGTTGCCGCTGCCTGTTCGCGCCAACCGACCGCAAGGCCGTTGGAGTAACGCAAGTCGACGCGCGCGATATTCGTGATTTGTTCTTTCAGCGTTTTGTCGTAAATCGCGATGAAACGGCGCATTTTTTCGACGAGGTGGTCGCGTCCAAGCAACAATTCGATTCCCGGGCCAGCACTACCGGCGCCTGTCGTCAGGAACCAGCTGCCGCGCTCGCGCAGCTCCAGGCGCACGATGGAGAAGCCCAGCGGGCGCAACATCTGACTCAACACCTGATACTGCTGCATCACCTGCTGCTGGGCCCGCTGCGGGCCGAACAACTGGGGAAGATGTTCGTAATTGGACAGTTCACGCGGCGTGAAAGCCTGCCCCTGGTTATTCAACAGCGCTTCATCACCCCAACGGGCAACCGGCAACTGCTCTTCAAGACGAATCACAACCTGATCCGGCCATACACGACGAACTTCGGCGTGGGCGATCCAGGGCATCTGCTCAAGCTCGGTGCGCATGCCGGTCAGATCGATCTTGAAAAAGCTCGACGCCACATAAGGCGCAATCCGCTGTTGCACAGCCTGCTGGCTGATGTAACTCAAATCGCCCTGCACATTGATGCGGGTAATCGGGCGGTCGGCGTACGGCAGCAGACGTTGTGCGGCCTCATAAGTGCCGAAGCCCAGAACCACCAGCAACACAGGCCAGAGCAGACGCTTCAGAACACTGAAGTTAGCCTTGGGCAAGCGCGCCGACAGAGGCTCCTTGGCCACCATTCGGCTGGCGCCACGCGGCACCGGCTTGTTGCGGCCGGGTGCAGGTGGCTGAGGACGTGCCGACGCGCCGTACATGCCTTACCCTCTCGCCTGAACACTGTCGGCCAGAATCGCCAACACCAGTTGTTGAAAATCCAGACCTGCAGCACGCGCAGCCATTGGCACCAGACTGTGATCGGTCATGCCGGGCACGGTATTCACTTCCAGTAACCAGAACTTGCCTTGTGCGTCCTGCATGACATCCGTGCGCGCCCACCCTGCAATACCGATGGCGTCGCAAGCGCGTGCTGCAAGTTGTTTGAGTTCCTGTTCCTGCGCATCGCCAAGCCCGCAAGGGATCCGGTACTGAGTATCGGACGCCAGGTACTTGGCATCGTAATCATAAAAACTGTGAGGAGTGCCCAGGCCAATGGGAGGCAACACCTGGCCACGCAGAGACGCCACAGTGAACTCAGGTCCCTGAATCCACTGTTCAACTAATACTTGCGAATCGTAGGTACTGGCGGCTTTCCAGGCGGCGATCAATTCATCGACGCTGTTCACCTTTGCCATACCGATACTTGAACCTTCATGGGCCGGTTTGACGATCAAAGGGAAGCCCAGTTCCGTCGCTGCGCAAATACAATCGCTCTCGTTTCCAAGAACAGCATGCAAGGGCGTTGCAAGGCCGAGACTCTGCCAGACCTGCTTGGTGCGCAACTTGTCCATCGCCAGCGCGGAAGCCAGTACACCACTACCGGTATAAGGGATTTCCAGGCATTCCAACAGGCCTTGCATGGTGCCGTCTTCGCCGCCTCGCCCGTGCAGAACAATGAAGGCACGGTCGATCTTTTCACTGACCAGTCGCTGCAGGAAGTCATCGCCCACATCAATGCCGAACGCATCCACGCCAGCATCGAGCAGTGCCTTGAGCACGGCATTACCCGAGTTCAGGGAGACTGCACGCTCGGCACTCTTGCCACCAAAGAGCACGGCGACACGACCGAAGCTTTTCGGCTCGAGTGTCGAGCGCAGGGAAGACAGGGTGACGGCTGTCATTTCAGCTTCCCTTCGGTAGGGGCCGCTTTTGCGCCAGCGAACAGCGGGCTTTTCAGTAGTTGTGGAGCAAGACCGCCGATATCGCCAGCGCCCTGGCACAGCAGAATGTCGCCAGCGCGCAGCAGCGGCTTGACCAGCGGTGCCAACTCGACGCCGCGCTCGATGTAGATCGGGTCCAACTGACCGCGCTGACGAATGCTGTGGCACAGATTGCGGCTGTCGGCGCCGGGAATAGGCTCTTCACCCGCCGGGTAGACTTCCATCAGCAGCAACACATTGGCGTCGGCCAGAACCTGTACGAAATCGTCGTACAGGTCACGGGTGCGGCTGAAGCGGTGCGGCTGGTAGACCATCACCAGACGACGATCCGGCCAGCCGCCACGTACGGCGCTGATCACAGCAGACACTTCACGCGGATGGTGACCGTAGTCATCGACCAGCATCACATTACCGCCTTCGACCGGCAGCTCGCCGTACACCTGGAAGCGACGACCGACGCCCTGGAACCCCGAAAGGCCCTGCACGATCGCCTCATCGCTGACGCCTTCGTCGGTGGCGATGGCGATGGTCGCCAGCGAGTTGAGTACGTTGTGATTGCCGGGCATGTTCACCGACACATCCAGCGGCTCGCGGTCGCGGCGCAGTACGGTGAAGAATGTCAGCATGCCGTCCTGACGCACATTGATTGCACGTATATCGGCAGACTCGCTGAAGCCATAGGTCAGCGTCGGACGCTTGACCAGCGGCAGAATTTCACGCACCACCGGATCGTCGATGCACATCACCGCCAGCCCGTAGAACGGCAGGTTGTGCAGGAACTCGACAAAGGTCTTCTTCAGTTTGTTGAAGTCGCCTTCGTAGGTCGCCATGTGATCGGCGTCGATATTGGTGACCACCGCCACAAGAGGCTGAAGGTGCAGGAAGCTGGCGTCGCTTTCATCGGCTTCGGCGATCAGGTAACGGCTGGTGCCCAGCTGGGCGTTGGTGCCCGCGGCGTTCAAACGGCCGCCAATCACAAAGGTAGGGTCCAGGCCACCAGCAGCGAACACCGAAGCGATCAGGCTGGTGGTGGTGGTCTTGCCATGCGTACCGGCGACAGCGATGCCGTGGCGATAGCGCATCAGTTCGGCGAGCATCTCGGCACGAGGCACGACTGGAATACGGCGTTCCAGCGCGGTAGCGACTTCCGGGTTGGAAGTATTCACAGCGCTGGACACCACCAGTACGTCGGCACCCACAGTGTTCTCGGCACGATGGCCGACAAAAATCTGCGCGCCGAACGATTCCAGACGCTCGGTCACGGCCGAGCCCTTGAGGTCGGAGCCCGAGACTTCGTAGCCCAGGTTCAACAATACTTCGGCAATCCCGCACATACCCACGCCGCCGATACCGACGAAGTGGATGCGACGGATACGGCGCATTTCAGGTTGTGGCATGGCGCGTTGATTCTCAACCATGGGCCACCTCCACGCAGACGTTGACGACGGTGTTGGTTGCATCAGGCTTGGCCAGGCTACGTGCAGTGCGGGCCATGCTGTTCAATTGTTCGGGTTGCATCAAAACCTCTTTCAGGCGTGCTGCCATCTCGGCGGCGCCAGTTGTCGCTTGCGGCATGACGAAGGCTGCGCCTTCGCGAGCCAGATAGTCAGCGTTACGTGACTGATGGTCATCAATCGCGTGGGGCAGCGGTATCAGCAACGACGGCAGACCGGCGGCGGCCAGTTCGCTGATGGTCAATGCGCCTGCGCGGCAGACCACCAGATCGGCCCAGCTATAGGCTTGGGCCATGTTCTGGATGAACGGCGCAACCTGCGCCTCGACGCCCACGTTGCGATAACGCTCGGCGGTGACTGCGTCGTGATTCTTGCCCGACTGATGAAACACTTCGGGCTGGATGTCCTGAGGCAACCGGGCCAGCGCCTCGGGCAGCAATTTGTTCAATGGCTCCGCGCCCAGGCTGCCGCCCAGTACCAGCAGACGCGCCTTGCGTCCGGTCAGCGCCTGACGCGGTGTTTCCAGAAACAGCTCGACACGCACCGGATTGCCGGTGGTGCGGCGTTTGGACGAGGCCGCAAAGGTGTTCGGGAACGCCTCGCACACGCGGCTGGCGAACGACGCCAGGCTGCGATTGGCTGTACCGGCAACGGCGTTCTGCTCGTGAATGATCAACGGTACGCCTGCCAGCTTCGCCGCCAGACCGCCAGGGCCGGTGACATAGCCACCGAAGCCAACCACGCAGACCGGCTTCACCTGACGCACAACCTTGCGCGCCTGCATCAGGGCCTTGAGCAACATGAACGGCGCCTTGAGCAGCGACAGCCGGCCTTTGCCACGCAGCCCGGTGACATTGATCAGGTGCAGCGTCAAACCGGCCTGCGGGACCAGTTCGTTTTCGATTCCGCGTGGCGTGCCCAGCCAGTGGACCTTGTAGCCACGAGCCTGAAACTCGCGTGCACAAGCCAGCGCCGGGAATACATGCCCGCCGGTGCCGCCAGCCATGATCAGCACATTAGCGTCCATGGGGCGTGTCCTCGGCGAAGTCGCTTTCCTTGAACTCGGCTTCTTCACTGCCCATGTTGTTGCGCGATTCCCACTCGATGCGCAGCAGCAGGCCAAGACTCGCGCAGCAGATCACCAGCGAGCTGCCGCCGTAGCTGAGGAATGGCAGAGTCAGACCCTTGGTCGGCAGCAGACCGACGTTCACACCGATGTTGATCAGGAACTGGCCGATCCACAGGAACGACAGACCGTAGGCCACATAGGCACCGAAGAACTGCTTGGCACGTTCGGCCCACATGCCGATGTACATGCCGCGAATACTGACAAACAGAAACAGTGCGACGGTGATCAGCGAACCGACGACGCCCAGCTCTTCTGCAAGCACCGAGAACACGAAGTCGGTGTGCGCTTCCGGCAGATAGAACTGCTTCTGCACACTGTTGCCCAGCCCGACACCGAACCATTCGCCACGACCGAAGGCGATCAGCGCCTGGGTCAATTGATAACCGGAACCGAACTGGTCGGCCCACGGGTCGGTAAAGTTGGTCAGACGCGCCATCCGGTAAGGCTGTGCCTGGACCAGAACAACGACCGACGCCACAGCCAGAACCACCATCAGCGAGAAGCGGAACAGACCGACACCACCGAGAAACAGCATGGCTGCGGCCGAGCCCATCATTACTACGGTCGCACCGAAGTCAGGCTCCATGAGCAGCAGACCTGCCATCGGCAACAGCACGATGAACGGCTTGAAAAAGCCCATCCAGCTTTCGCGAACTTCCTGCTGCTGACGAATCAGGTAGCCGGCAAGGAAGATCACAACGAATACCTTGGCGATTTCCGACGGCTGCACGTTGAACGCGCCGAAACCGATCCAGCGCATCGAACCGTTTACCTCGCGCCCGATTCCCGGCACCAGTACCAGCAGCAACAGGCCGAACGCGCCGAGCAGCATCATCCAGCCCAGGCGTTGCCAGGTGGCGACCGGAATCATCATGGTCACGCCGCAGGCACCCAGGCCTATCAGCAGATAAACCAGGTGGCGGGTCATCATGTACAGCGTGTTGCCCGACTGAACTGCGGCAACTTCCGACGAGGCCGAGGTAATCATTACCAGCCCAAGGCCCAGCAACGCCAGGCAACCGACCAGCATCGGGAAGTCGAGGTCAATGCCGCGCCCGCTGATCAGTGGCGATGGATAAGGCTTGATCACACCGAAGATCATGACAAGCACTCCACTGCCTGCGCGAACACACGTCCGCGCTCTTCATAATTCTTGAACATGTCCAGGCTGGCGCATGCAGGCGAAAGCAGTACCGCATCGCCACGCTGAGCCAGTCGGGCACTTTGCTCGACAGCGGCCTGCACAGTATCGACACGAACCAGCGTAACGGCGTCGCCCAATGCCTGAGCAATCAGCTCGGCGTCGCGGCCCAGTAACACCGCAGCGCGGCAATGCTCAGCGACTGGCGCACGCAATGCGCTGAAGTCAGCGCCTTTGCCATCGCCACCAGCGATCAGCACCAGCTTGCCGTCGATATCCGAACCCAGGCCTTCGATGGCAGCCAGTGCGGCACCAACGTTGGTGGCCTTGGAGTCGTTGTAGTAATGAACGCCGTCATGCTCACGCAGCCACTGGCAGCGATGCTCCAGCCCGGTGAATTCGCGCAGGCTGGCGAGCATCGCATCGAACGGCAGGCCGACCGCATGCCCAAGCGCCAATGCAGCAAGGGCGTTGGCCTGATTGTGAGCACCACGAACTTTCAGCTCACGTACCGGCATCAGGTTTTCGAACTGGAACGCCAGGTATTTTTCGCCGTTTTCTTCAAGCAGACCAAAGCCGTGGAAATCAGGCTTGTTGAGACCAAACGTCCAGCAAGGCAGGCCTTCACCGATCAGCGGACGGGACAGCGCATCCTGACGATTGACCACCACTTGCCGCGCGCCACGGAAAATCCGGTGCTTGGCCAGGTGATAAGCCGGCAGGCCGCTGTAGCGGTCCATATGGTCTTCGCTGATGTTCAGCACGGTTGCCACTTCAGCGTTGAGCTGGTCGGTGGTTTCGAGCTGAAAGCTGGACAGCTCCATTACGTACAGTTCGACATCGTCGCTGAGCAGGTCCAGCGCCGGAGTGCCAAGGTTGCCCCCAACCGCAACGCGTTTTCCGGCAGCGACGGCCATTTCGCCCACCAGCGTTGTCACCGTGCTTTTCGCATTCGAACCGGTAATGGCAATGACCGGCGCCTTCGCGTAACGCGCGAACAGCTCGATGTCACCGGACAGCTTGACGCCGCGCGCGTGCGCCTGCTGCAAGGCCGGTGTGGCAAGCGCCAGACCGGGGCTGACGTACAACTCGTCGGCACGGCAGAGGAAATCCACGTCCAGCTCGCCACAACGCACTTCCACCTGCGGATAGTCACGACGCAAGGTCGCCAGCTCAGGAGGATTCTCCCGCGTGTCGGCCACGGCAAAGGACACGCCCCGGTTCGCCAGGAAGCGAACCAGGGACATGCCACTTTTGCCAAGCCCCACAACAATGCGGAAGCGGTCGGAAACGATCAGGGACACTCGTTCTACCTCAGTTTCAGTGTGGCAAGGCCAATGAGCACCAGAATCACGGTGATGATCCAGAAACGGACGATCACGCGCGGCTCAGGCCAGCCTTTGAGTTCAAAGTGGTGGTGAATCGGCGCCATGCGGAACACGCGGCGACCGGTGAGTTTGAAAGACGCAACCTGAATGACCACTGAAAGGGTTTCCATCACGAACACGCCGCCCATGATGAACAGGACAATTTCCTGACGCACGATCACAGCCATGGTGCCCAGCGCAGCGCCTAGCGCCAGCGCACCGACGTCACCCATGAACACCTGAGCCGGATAGGTGTTGAACCAGAGAAACCCGAGTCCCGCGCCAATCAGTGCACCAGAGAAGACAATCAGCTCACCGGCCCCCGGTACGTAGGGAATCAGCAGGTATTCAGCAAACTTCACGTTACCCGACAGGTAGCAAAATATGCCCAGCGCACCGCCGACCATCACCGTCGGCATGATCGCCAGACCGTCCAGGCCGTCAGTCAGGTTGACTGCGTTACTGGAGCCGACGATCACGAAATAGGTCAGCACGATGAAACCGATACCCAACGGAATGCGCACATCCTTGAGCATCGGCACGATCAGCGTGGTTTCGGTAGCCGACGGTGCAGTCGTATAAAGGAAGATCGCTGCACAGAGGCCGAATACCGACTGCCAGAAATACTTCCAGCGGCTCGGCAGGCCACGCGAGTTCTTTTCGATCACTTTGCGGTAGTCATCGACCCAGCCGATGGCCCCGAACAGCAGTGTCACCAGCAACACAACCCAAACGTAACGATTGCTCAGGTCAGCCCACAACAGCGTACTGATACCGATGGACGAGAGGATCAGCGCGCCGCCCATGGTCGGCGTACCCGATTTGGACAAGTGCGACTGCGGACCGTCGTTGCGGACCGATTGGCCGATCTGGCGCATCTGCAAGGTGCGGATCATCCACGGCCCCAGGCACAGCGACAGTGTCAGTGCAGTGAGCACGCCAAGGATCCCGCGCAAGGACAGGTACTGAAAGACCGCGAAGCCTTTGTAGAACTGTTGTAAAAACTCGGCCAACAGCAGCAGCATTAATGTTTCTCCAGGCTAGAACCGCACAAGGCAGCCACGACGTTTTCCATCGCAGCGCTACGCGAGCCCTTGATCAATAAAGTGGTATTAGGGTCCTGCTCGGCGCCCAGCGCCGCGATCAGCTCTGCCTGACTGGCAAAGTGGTAAGCATGTTCACCAAAGGCGCTGACGGCATGAGTCATCAACGGGCCGACGGCATACAGCGCCGAGACCTTGCCAGCGGCATAGGCCCCTACGTCGCGATGGCCTTGTTCGGCCCACTCGCCCAGCTCGCCGATATCGCCCAGCACCAGCACGGTACGACCGGTAAAACCAGTAAGGATGTCGACGGCGGCGTTGATCGAGGCAGGGTTGGCGTTGTAGGTGTCATCAATGACGCGCGTGCCGTTGCTGGCGATTTGCACAACCGCACGGCCCTTGACCGGCTGCACGTTGTTCAGGCCCGCGACAATGCCTTCCAGCGTCACGCCCAGTGCGCAGGCTGCAGCCGCGGCCGCCAGGGCGTTGGTCACGTTATGCGCGCCCAACAGATTCAACTGAACCTGGGCGACGCCGAGCGGGCTGTTGATGGTGAAGCCCGGGCAGCCGCGGGCATCATTACTAAGGTCGCTGGCGTGCAGATCCGCCGCAGGGTCAGCCAGTGCGAAGGTCAGAATGTTGCGATTGCCGGCACGCTTGCGCCAGACAGGGAAAGCCTTGTCCTCCAGATTCAGCACCGCGGTGCCGCTGGCATTGAGTCCTTCCAGAATCTCGCCCTTGGCCTCGACAATTTTGTCCGGTCCGCCAAACTCGCCGACGTGGGCGGTTCCAGCGTTGGTAATGATGGCAACGTGTGGCTTGGTCAGGCTCACGGTGAAGGCAATTTCGCCCACCCGCGATGCACCCAGTTCGATGACCGCCGCACTGTGCTCGGAAGCCAGCTCCAGTAACGTCAATGGCACGCCCAGCTCGTTGTTCAGATTGCCACGAGTGGCCAGCACAGTGCCGCGCGTACGCAGGATGCTCGCGAGCATTTCCTTGACCGTGGTCTTGCCGCTGGAACCGGTCATCGCTGCAACCGGCTTGTCGATGAACGCATTGCGGTTCATTGCGCCCAATTGCGCGAGCGCCTTGCGGGTATCGAGCACGACCAGTTGCGGCAGGCTTGCGCCCTGCACTTCGCGCTCTACCAGAGCACCGACCGCACCTTTGGCAGCCACCTGCTCAAGGTACTCATGGCCGTCGAAGCGCGGCCCGGTCAGGGCCACAAACAGCTGGCCCGGCTGGATACCACGGCTGTCGGTGCTCACACCGTCAAAGCTGCAGTCGCCAGCGACCAGACGGGCGTCAAGCGGCACGACCAGTTCGCTGAATGTCATTGACTTAATCATTCGCAGGCCCCCACGCAGCAAGCGCCTTGGCAGCTTCTTGCAGGTCAGAGAACGGATGGCGCTGACCGTCGATCTCCTGATAATCCTCATGCCCTTTACCGGCCAGGACTACGACATCATCGGCATTGGCGCTGGCGATCAACTCGGCAATGGCCTGGCCGCGACCTTCGATGAAACGCACCTTGTCAGCAGCAGCGAAGCCAGGGCGGATATCGTCAAAAATACTGGCTGGCGATTCGGAGCGCGGGTTGTCGTCGGTGACCCACACACCGTCGGCCAAGCGTTCGACCACTTCAGCCATCAGCGGACGCTTGCCGCGATCACGATCACCGCCGCAGCCGAACAGGCACAACAGGCGGCCTTTGGCGTGCGGGCGCAGTGCCTCGAGGACTTTTTCCAGCGCATCCGGAGTATGCGCGTAGTCGACGACCACCAGCGGCTTGTCGGCACCGCCCAGACGTTGCATGCGCCCGACCGGGCCTTCGAGTTTCGGCAACACCTTGAGAATTTCGTCCAGCGCGTAATCCAGGCCCAGCAAAGCGCCGACCGCAGACAGCACGTTGCTCAGGTTGAAGCGACCCAGCAGGCTGCTGCGCAGGAAGTGCTCGCCCTGAGGCGTGACCAACGTAGCGCGCACGCCATCGTCATCGAATTTCGCATCGCGGCAATACAGGTAGGCCGAGCTGTCCAGCTGGCTATAGGTAATCAACCGCGACTCTTGCTTGATACCGGCCAGTTCACGACCGAAAGCATCATCCAGATTGATTACCCGGCATTTCAGGTTGGACCACGCAAACAGCTTGGCCTTGGCGGCAGCGTACGCTTCCATGGTGCCGTGGTAATCCAGGTGATCACGGGACAGATTGGTCAGCACCGCCACATCAAACGCCAGCGCCGTCGCCCGCCCTTGATCCAGCCCATGAGACGACACTTCCATTGCCACTGCGCGCGCGCCGGCCTTTTTAAGGTCGGTCAGCGTCGCCTGAACGGCTATCGGGTCAGGCGTGGTATGACGGCCGCTTTGCAACGCGCCGTAGAAGCCTGTGCCCAGCGTGCCGACGATGCCGCAGTGCTGACCCAGTGCATCAAGCGCCTGGGCAACCAGTTGAGTGACGCTGGTCTTGCCGTTGGTACCGGTAACGCCTACCAGATTCAGGCTGCGGCTCGGATCGCCGTAGAAGCGACCGGCAATATCGGACAACTGCGCGGCGAGCCCCTTGACCGGGATCAGCGGCACGTCGGTGATCGGCAGAACGGTCGAGCCTTCTACTTCGTACGCCACAGCCGCAGCGCCACGCTTGAGCGCGTCGGCAATATGCGCACGGCCATCGACCTTGATACCCGGCACGGCCAGAAACAGATCACCCGGACGGACATTGCGGCTGTCGAGAGTCAACTCGCGAATCAAGGGGTCGCGGTCGGTGTGAGCGAAAATCTTGCTCAGATTAAAGGCCATCAACCACGCCCTCCTTTGGCTGCCGGTGCTGCATTGACTTGTTCCGGTGGAGCAAGGTTGTCAGGCGTGACGTTCATCAAACGCAACGTACCGGACATGACTTTGCTGAATACCGGAGCCGAAACCAGACCACCGTAGTAACCGCCCTTGCTCGGCTCGTCGATGACCACGACGATGGCATAACGCGGGTTACTCATCGGTCCGAAACCGGCGAACAGGGAGCGATAGGAGTTCTCCGCATAGCCCTTGGTGCCGATGGACGTCTTACGCGCCGTACCGCTCTTGCCGCCGACGTGATAGGACGGCACACGGGCGCGATAAACGCCGCGCGGGTCTTCGATAACCTGCTGCAACATGCCCTGCAGCGTCTTGGCGGTTTTCTCGGGAATGGCCTGGGTCGATTCCGGCTCTTTATCCGTTTTCAAAATGGTCAGTGGCACGATGCGGCCGTTATTGGCCAGCGCGCCATAGGCGTGTACCAATTGCAAAGCGGTAACTGACAGACCGTAGCCATAGGACAGCGTGGCGGTCTCGGCCTTGCGCCACTCGCGATAGTTGGGCAGGTTGCCAACGCGCTCGCCAGGGAAGCCGAGGCCGGTGTACTGACCAAAACCAACACGTTGCATGGCACGGAAGATCGCTTCGCCGCCCACATCGAACGCGACCTTGCTCATGCCAACGTTACTGGAGTTGATCAGGATGCCGGTCAGATCGAGGATCGGGCCCTCGGTCTTGGTCACGTCACGAATCGTGTACTTACCGATCTGCAGTGTGCCTGGATAAACCTCGACCTTATCGGTGGGCTTCCAGCGGCCACTGTCCAGCGCTGCAGTCATGGAGATCGGTTTCATGGTCGAGCCCGGCTCGAACACGTCAATGATTGCCCGGTTGCGCATGGCAGCAGGCACCATGGTGCGGCGATTGTTCGGGTTATAGGTCGGCTGATTGACCATCGCCAGAACTTCACCGGTCTTGACGTCCATGATCACCATGCTGCCTGCCTTGGCCTCGTTTTCCACGATGGCGTTGCGCAGTTCACGGGTTGCCAGGTACTGCAGACGCAGGTCAATAGACAAAGCCAAGGTCTTTCCGGCCTTGGCATTCTTGGTCACCTGAACATCCTTGATCAGTCGGCCGCGCCGGTCCTTGATAACCTGACGCTTGCCGGGCACTCCCGCAAGCCAGTCGTCATAAGCCAACTCGACACCTTCGCGACCGTGGTCATCAAGGTCGGTAAAACCAACCATGTGCGCGGTAACATCCCCTGCCGGGTAGAAACGGCGGAACTCTTCGATGCCGTAAACGCCAGGGACTTTCAGATCCAGTGCTGCCTGGCCCTGCTCCGGCGTCATGCCACGAACAAGGTAGATAAATTCCTTGGTGGATTGCGATTCCAGGCGATCAGTCAACGCTTTCAGATCCTGTCCGGTAGCCGCTGCGAGCATCGGCCACTTGGACTTGTCCTGCTGCATTTCGCGCGGGTTGGCCCACAGCGTCGTCACCGGAGTACTCACGGCAAGCGGCTCGCCGTTGCGGTCGGTGATCAGGCCACGGTGAGCCGGAATCGGGATATGCCGCAGGCTGCGGGCATCGCCCTGCTCCTTGAGAAAGGTGTGGTCGATAACCTGCAGGTCAACGATGCGCCAGCAAATGGCGAGCACAAGGGACACCAGCAGCCCAACGACCACGCGAAAACGCCACGGATAAAGCGCGCCTTCAAGTTTCATCATGGCGCCACCATCCGCACTTCGGCAGCGCTTGGAATGCGCATTTTCAGCTGTTCGGTGGCCAGATTCTCGATGCGGCTGTGTGCAGTCCAGGTGCTCTGCTCAAGGATCAGCCGGCCCCACTCTGCCTGCGCCTTGTCGCGCACGCTCATTTCCGAGTACAGCGAGTTGAGCAGTTGACGATTCCAATGTGCGCTATAGGAAACGCCAATCGCTGAAATCAGGACAGCAATGAACAGCAGCAGCATAATGAAGCTGCCGCCGGGCAAAGGTTTCAGAAACAGACGGCTCACCTGAGCTTCTCCGCTACGCGCATGACAGCGCTGCGCGAACGCGGGTTGGCTTTGGTTTCGGTGTCCGAGGCGAATTGAGCCTTGCCGTGAATTTTGATTTTCGGTTCGAACGGTTTGAACTGGATCGGCAGATTGCGTGGCATGTTGTCGGCTTCGCCCTTGGCGAGCTTGCGCATGAACAATTTGACGATACGGTCTTCCAGCGAGTGAAAACTGATGACGACGAGGCGACCACCGACTTCAAGGGCATCCAGTGCGGCTTCAAGACCGGCTTCCAGATCACCCAGCTCGTTGTTCACGTGAATACGCAGCCCTTGAAAGGCTCGCGTTGCAGGATTCTTGCCCTTCTCCCAGGCAGGGTTGGCGACCTTGAGCACTTCTGCCAGATCAGCGGTACGCTCGAAAGGCTGGACTTCACGGCGCGCGACGACGGCATTAGCCATGCGCTTGGCAAACCGCTCTTCGCCGTATTCCTTGAATACGCGGGCAATTTCTTCAGCGGGTGCAGTCGCGATGAACTCGGCAGCGCTCACGCCACGGGTTGGGTCCATGCGCATGTCCAGCGGGCCGTCGTTCATGAAACTGAAGCCGCGCTCGGGGTCATCCAGCTGCGGGGACGAAACGCCCAGATCCAGCAGAATACCGCTGACCTTGCCCGCCAAACCGCGTTCCTGAGCCTCGGATCCCAATTCGGCAAAGCTGCGCTGCACAATGACAAAGCGGCCGTCTTCGGCCGCTAGCGCTTGCCCTGTGGCAATCGCTTGAGGGTCCTTGTCGAACCCAAGAAGCCGACCATCAGGGCCAAGCTGGCTCAATATCAGACGACTATGCCCGCCACGTCCGAACGTGCCGTCCAGATAGCAGCCATCGGCACGCACCTCGAGAGCCTCCACGGCTTCTTCAAGCAGCACGGTGATGTGGGTAAAGCCGCTGTTCATAGTCACAGGATCAAATCACGTAATTCGTCGGGCATAGCGCCAGGTTTTTGAATGGCAGCCAGGTCAGCATCAGCAAGAGCGTTCCAGGCGTCCTCGTCCCACAGTTGAAACTTGTTGAGCTGGCCCACCAGCATTACGCGCTTGTCCAGCCTGGCGTATTCGCGCAAGCGTGGCGGCACCAGAAAACGCCCGCTGCCATCGAGTTCCAGATCGACGGCATTACCAATCAAAAGCCTTTGCAGACGACGGTTCTCTTCACGAAACGTCGCCAGATCACGAAGTTTTGCCTCTATCAGCTCCCATTCGGAAAGCGGGTACAGGCAAAGACAGGGATCAACGGCATCAATGGTCACGATAAGTTGCCCGGCACTACGCGAATCCAACTCGTCACGGTACCGGCTCGGCATAGCGAGACGGCCCTTGGCATCGAGATTGATCGCGTTGGCACCACGGAACACAGGCGCATTCTCCGAATTTTAGCTTTTTGCGCTGAAAAAACCCACTTCGTGCCACTTTCTGCCACTTGTGCACACTATAGGAACGCGCCCACCACACCGTCAAGGCACGGTCTTAAGGAAAACCCTTACATTTCGGAGATTTAGGAGAGGTATTGGGTATAAAAGGGTAATTTTACGAACGATCTGACAGATAAATCCCACACAACTCAAATCGTTGCGATTCAAAGTTAATGTGATTTATGAGCTGTAAGATTTTTTTGGTATTACGAGAGGGTTTTGCTGCTTGAAACGAAGGGTGAGAAAAAAGGTGGAGAGTCGATCTGTAAGCCGGGTTCTGTCGAGAACAGTCATTCCTCTACGACGGCCATCACTGGACGTCTTTAGCAACCTACCCGGTTCCAGCGCGGGCCACGCCTAGGAACCCTATTTGGTCTTGCTCCGAGTGGGGTTTACCTTGCCACGAACTGTTACCAGACGTGCGGTGCGCTCTTACCGCACCTTTTCACCCTTACCGGCACCGAAGTGCTTAGGCGGTTATTTTCTGTGGCACTTTCCGTAGGCTCACGCCTCCCAGGCGTTACCTGGCACTCCGCCCTATGGAGCCCGGACTTTCCTCCCCCCCCTGTTGCGGAACAACAAGAGGCAGCGACTGTCCAATCGACTCTCCGCCGCCAAGGTTAGCGGCACATGCCTTCAAGAACAAGCTTTAATAGCACGTGGGGCGCACTTGTCCCCGTTATCCACCCCTTTAAAGGCAACTCATCATTCCTTCTGTTTCTCCAGTGCCACCTGATAAAGCAGGTTCTTGCGCACGCCGGTTATTTCGGCTGCCAAGGCTGCGGCGCGCTTGAGAGGCATCTCTGCAAGCAGTAAATCCAGTATGCGGCGCGCCTCCTCACCAATGACATCCTCGTCCTCGGGTGGCGTCCAGCCGGCTATCAGCACCACGCATTCGCCACGCTGCTGATTACTGTCAGCCTCGACAAAAGCCCGCAGCTCACCCAAAGGCAGACCCTTGAGCGTTTCAAAAGTTTTGGTTATTTCACGTGCCAGCAAGGCCTGACGGTCGGCACCGAAGACTTGCTCCATGTCTTGCAGACACTCAAGAATCCGGTGCGGCGCTTCATAATAAATAAGCGTGCGCGGTTCTTCCTTTACTCGCTCAAGCTTTGCCTTGCGCCCTGCAGCCTTGGCGGGAAGAAAGCCCTCGAAAATGAATCGGTCCGAAGGCAGCCCGGCCGCAGAAAGAGCGGCGATCAGGGCGCAAGCGCCCGGCACGGGCACAACCGGTACACCTACAGCACGCGCCTGGCGTACCAGGTGATAACCGGGATCAGAGATCAGCGGCGTGCCCGCGTCGGAAATCAGCGCCACATCATCGCCAGCCAGCAGACGCGTTATGAACCGACTACCCTCATCACGTTCGTTATGCTCGTGACAGGCGGCCAGCGGAGTGGATATCCCGAAGTGCTGCATCAGCCGTGCAGAATGGCGCGTGTCTTCAGCCGCAATCAGCGCGACCTCACGCAACACCTTCAATGCCCGCACGCTCATGTCGTCCAGATTGCCGATAGGAGTCGCCACTACATAAAGCGAGCCCGGAGTGGAATTCGAAACAACCGGAACAGTCAAAACGCAAACCTCACAGGTTAAAGCTGATACTTGGAAAGAATGCATTGTACAGGCTGAAGCACGGCCGAGCGGTTCGCGCATCAGGGATGCCGATAAAAAAGGAATAAATACATGATCAAGGCCGGACACAACACAACGCAGCCCCCTCGAATTGAACGATTTGGCCGCCAGATGACCCTAACGCGACCAATATCACGGCTTTAAACACCTTCGACATCGCACCCCGGCCAGCGCTTGGGTACAATTCCCCGTTAATTCGCTCGAGTTTCAGGAACATACCAATGATCGCTTGTCTGCGGCTGCTCTCTGCCCTCTGCCTCGCTGCCCTTCTCGCAGCCTGTGCCAGCTCGCCCTCGTCCAGCCTTGGCGAGCTGCCTCGAACCCCTGACGCCAGCATCGAGCAGTTGCTTGATCAGGCCACCACAGCCAAAACACCCGAGCAGGCTGCAACGCTGCGCTTGAGTGCAGCCGACCTGGCCGCCCGCCAGAATGACGCAGGACGCGCTGCGCAGATCCTCGGACAGGTGCAAATCGATCAACTCAAACCCGGACTGCAGGTTTTCGCCAGCACATTGTCCGCAGAGCTGGCGATGGGCCGCAATCAGCCCAAGGCAGCACTGACCGCACTGAACCACCCAAGCATGCAACGCCTGGGCGAACTGTCGGTCGAGCAGCAGGTTCGCACCCACATGGTCAAGGCGCGCGCCCTGGAGGCCGATGGCCAGGCCCTGGCGGCCGTCAATGAGCGAGTATTCGCCGGCCCTCTGCTGCAAGGCGCAGAGGCCAGCGCCAACAATGATGCAATCTGGACGCTGGTCTCCGCTCTGCCGGCCGAGCAGTTGCAAAGTACCGCCAGCGGCGATATGGGCGGCTGGCTGAATCTGGCCCGCTCGATCAAAGGCGCAGGCACACTTGAGCAGCAACAGGCGGCCATCGACAACTGGAAAGCCCAGAACCCGAAACACCCGGCAGCGCTGCAACTGCCTACCGCCCTCGCCCAACTGCGCGCCCTGACCAGCGAGCCGATTACCAAAATCGCTCTGCTGCTTCCGCAGGATGGTCAACTGGCCGCCGTTGCCAAAGCGTTGCGCGAAGGCTTCATGGCCGCGCACTTCCAGGCACAACAAGCAGGACAGAATCCACCCGCCATCCAGGTGTTCGACAGCTCGCGCGTTACCTCGATGGATGAGTTCTACCGTCAGGCCCAGGCCGCTGGCGTACAGCTGGTCGTAGGTCCGCTGGAGAAGAACCTCGTCAAACAGTTGAACAGCCGCCAGCAGCTTCCGATCACTACCCTGGCGCTGAACTACAGCGACACCAGCAACGAAGGCCCCGCTCAGCTGTATCAGTTTGGTCTGGCTGCCGAAGACGAAGCCCGCGAAGTTGCACGTCGCGCCTGGGCCGATGGCAAGCGCAGCGCTGTAGCAATGGTGCCGAAAGGCGAATGGGGCGACCGCGTACTGGATGCCTTCCGCAAGAGCTGGCAGGCCAAGGGCGGTACGCTGATCGCAGCCGAGCACGTTGACCAGCCCGTAGAACTGGCACAACAGGTCGCCGATCTGTTCCAGTTGCGCAACAGTGAAGGCCGCGCCCAGCGCCTGCAGAGCACTGCCGGTACTCAGGTAGCCGCGCAGCCAAGCCGTCGCCAAGACATTGACTTCATGTTCCTCGCCGCGACGCCGCAACAAGCGCAGCAGATCAAGCCAACCATGGTTTTCCAGTACGCAGGCGATGTTCCGGTCTACGCCACCTCACACCTGTTCACCAACAGCAACGATCATGCGCAGTACATGGACCTCAACGGTGTGCGCTTCTGCGAGACGCCATGGCTGTTGAACGCTGAAGACCCACTGCGCCAGCAAGTCACCGCGCAATGGCCACAAGCTGCTGGCAGCCTTGGCCGCCTGTACGCAATGGGCATCGACGCCTACCGCCTGGCCCCACGCCTTGCGCAACTCAAGGCGATGCCTGACAGCCGCATCGATGGCCTGTCGGGCAGCCTGAGCATCAACCCTGGCCGTCGCGTCGAGCGCCAGCTGCCATGGGCGGAGTTCGTCGACGGCAAGATCCAACGCCTGCCGGACACAGCGCCTTGATGCCACGCAGCAGCCGCCAACAAGCAGGGCGCGAGGCTGAAGCCTTCGCCCTGCAGTTTTTGCAACGACAGGGGCTGCACCTGATTGAACAAAACTGGTTATGCAAACGCGGCGAGCTTGATCTAGTCATGCTTGACGGCGATACAGTAGTATTCGTCGAAGTTCGCTACCGGCGCCATTCAGGCTGGGGTGGCGCTACGGAAAGCGTTGATTTTCGCAAGCAGGCAAAACTTGTCACTGCCGCACAGCTTTTTCTGCAGCAAGCAACAGACTGGGCCAGTCACCCCTGTCGTTTCGACGTGATCGCCATTGAAGGCCAGCCTGGCAACGCTGCACCGCTGAACTGGATCAAGAGTGCTTTTGACAGCTGACCTTGCACACGGGCACAGCAGCCCTGCCGTGTTAATGACCTGCAATAGCTTCTACGCTCACCGATTTCGCTATTTGTTTTGCCGGCTGCACACCTTGTGTGCCGGATAGCTCCCGGGAGAACCCGGCGCATCCGTCCCGCCGCCGTACGCTCTAATTAAGGTCACATTGATGGACATGCAATCCCGAATTCGCCGGCTGTTCCAGGCCAGCATCGAAACCAAGCAACAGTCGATGGAAGTCCTTGCACCCTATATCGAGCAAGCCAGTCAGGTCATGGTCAATGCCCTGCTCAACGAGGGCAAGATGCTCGCGTGTGGCAACGGCGGGTCGGCTGGCGATGCACAGCACTTTTCCTCGGAACTGCTTAACCGTTTCGAGCGCGAGCGGCCGAGCCTGCCAGCCATCGCCCTGACAACCGACAGCTCGACGATCACCTCGATCGCCAACGATTACAGCTACAACGAAATCTTTTCCAAGCAGATCCGCGCACTGGGCCAGCCAGGTGATGTGCTGCTGGCTATTTCTACCAGCGGTAACTCGGCAAATATTATTCAGGCCATCCAGGCCGCACATGATCGCGAAATGATTGTCGTAGCATTGACGGGACGCGACGGTGGCGGCATGGCTTCCCTGCTATTGCCCGAGGACGTGGAGATCCGCGTACCTGCCAATGTCACGGCACGCATACAAGAAGTCCATCTGCTGGCGATCCATTGCCTTTGCGATTTGATCGACAGCCAACTGTTCGGGAGTGAAGAATGACCCCTAATCGTCTCAGCCTATTGGTTCTGACACTGTGCCTGAGTGTCACCGGATGCAGCTCGGTGATCACGGCCACTCGCGACAAGCCGATCGAAGATGATCGCGGCACCCGCACCTTCGGCAGCAAGATCGATGACTCGCTGATCGAGACCAAGGCAGCCGTCAACATTTCCAAAGCCAACCCTGATCTCGCAGAAGGCTCGCACATCGTTGTGACCAGCTTCAACGGCATCGTGCTGCTGGCTGGCCAGACACCCCGCGCCGACCTCAAGGCAATTGCCGAACAGGCCGCCAGCTCGGTCCAGCGCGTCAAGAAGGTCAACAACGAGTTGCAGGTCATGGCACCCTCTTCGCTGCTGGCGCGTAACAACGATGCCTGGCTGACCACCAAGATCAAAAGCCAGATGATTGCCGACGCCTCCATTCCCGGCTCGCGCATCAAGGTGGTGACCGAGAACGGTATTGTGTTCCTGCTGGGCCTGGTGACTCAGGATGAAGCCAATCGCGCCACCAACCTGGTACAGGGCGTCTCCGGCGTGCAGAAGATCGTCAAACTGTTTGAGTACATCGACTGACGGGTAACTGGCAGGCGAAAAAAAGGCGATCCGGAGATCGCCTTTTTTATTGCGCATTTTTTACTTCACGACCTTCAGACTCGGCCGGCCACTCGGGCGCGGTGGCTCGCTGTCGGGCGGAGTATCATCTTCGATCTCGATTTCCTCACCCTCATCCATGGAAGGCTCCAGATCGAAAACCATACCCTGACCGTTTTCACGGGCATAAATACCCAGGATGGCAGCTACAGGCACGTAAAGCGTGTGCGGCACACCGCCGAAGCGGCCTTCGAAGCTGACGGCCTCGTTATCCATATGCAGATGACGCACCGCACTTGGCGAAACATTCAGGACAATCTGCCCGTCATTGGCAAACCCTTGCGGGACCTGCACCGAGGGGTAATCCGCATTGACCAGCACGTGCGGGGTGCAATCGTTATCGACGATCCACTCATAGAGAGCGCGAACAAGATAAGGGCGACTGGAGTTCATTAACGGCTCCTTAAGCCTTAGCGCATTTCACGTTCGGCAGCAGACAGACTCGCCTGAAAAGCCTCACGCGCAAATTGGCGCTCCATGTAATCAAGCAACGGCTTGGCAGGCCGCGGCAATTCAATACCCAAAATTGGCAAACGCCAGAGTATGGGGAGTAGACAGCAGTCAACAAGACTTAGCTCGTCGCTCATGAAAAAAGCTTTTTCCGCGAACAACGGTGAAACCCCGGTCAGACTTTCACGAAGCTCCTTGCGCGCCTGAACACGAGCAGGCTCTTTGCTGCGCGTATTAAGGATCAGGTCCACAAGGCCACACCAGTCTCGCTGGATGCGATGGATCAACAGACGGCTGTTGGCGCGAGCAACGGGATAGACAGGCAGCAAGGGCGGATGCGGATAGCGCTCATCCAGGTATTCCATCACCACCGTCGACTCGTACAACGCCAGGTCACGATCAACGAGAGTCGGCAAGCTGCCATACGGATTTACTTCAATCAGCTGCGGCGGATGACGACCTGCCACAACCTCAATGATTTCGGCGCTGACACCCTTCTCGGCGAGCACAATGCGCACACGATGAGAATAGTGGTCGGCGGGGTCGGAGTAGCAGGCCAACCGGTTGGTCACGCCCATGGCGATCCTCCTCGCTTGTTAAAATTTATCGGACAGACGAACGAATACGCCTTAAGGGCGCATCCGATAATGAACGCAACAGGACAGGTGTTCGTCGCGGGCCACAAGATAGCTCATTTACGCGATGTAAATTCTGTAATCTTCGCCGACAGGCTTATAAATCTCGCAATATCGACGTGACAAGCCCAGCTTGAAAACACCTCGACCGCAAAAATCACACCCATAAAAAAAACGCCCAGCCCCGCGAGGGGATGGACGTTCTTTCTTTGAACGAAGAACGAATTAACGCTTCGAGTACTGCGGACGCTTACGCGCTTTACGCAGACCGACTTTCTTACGTTCAACTTCACGAGCATCGCGAGTCACGAAGCCTGCTTTACGCAGAGCGCCACGCAGAGTCTCGTCGTATTGCATCAGAGCGCGAGTGATACCGTGGCGGATTGCGCCAGCCTGACCACTTACACCGCCACCGATAACGGTGACGTAGATGTCGAACTTTTCAACTGTCTCGGTCAGTTCCAGCGGCTGACGAACTACCATGCGGGCAGTTTCGCGACCGAAGAAATTGTCCAAGGAGCGGTTGTTGATCGAGATGTTACCAGTACCCGGACGCAGGAAGACGCGAGCGGTTGCGGTCTTGCGACGGCCAGTGCCGTAATTTTGAGTCGCCGACATAATGAACTATTCCGTTAAAACTTCAGTTCTTGGGGCTGCTGAGCAGTATGAGGGTGTACAGCGCCCGCATAGACTTTCAGCTTACGATACATGTCGCGACCCAGCGGGTTCTTAGGCAGCATGCCTTTGACCGCGGTCTCGATCACGCGCTCAGGAGCTTTGGCGATCAGCTTTTCGAAGTTGATCGACTTGATCCCGCCCGGAAAACCGGAGTGTGAGTAGTAGATCTTGTCGGTGGTTTTGGCACCAGTAACGCGGATCTGCTCGGCATTGATCACGACGATGTAGTCGCCGGTATCAACGTGCGGAGTGTATTCCGGTTTGTGCTTGCCACGCAGACGGCTCGCGATTTCGGTGGCCAGACGACCCAGGGTCTGACCAGCAGCGTCGACGACGAACCAGTCGCGCTTAACTGTTTCCGGTTTAGCAGTAAAAGTTTTCATTCTTTATAGCCTCAGGGGCCGCCCTGAAAATTAGACGGCGGATCTTACTGAATAGTGCGTACTTTGACAAGTCAAAGGCAGCCGGAAACAGACGCTATCGGGGGCTCGGGTCAGCGCGTCCGTTATACGGCAAGATTCTTCGGCAGACGGCGCATCACTTCCACTGCAAAGAGCTGGCGGATTATACAGACTGTAAAAATAACCTCAACCGGATTTTTTGTTCACATTCTGTTTATTGCCTGCGAGGCGTGGATTGGCGGATATTTACCCGCTTAGCACAAAGCCATCATGCGCACCTCTCGTAGAGATCCTGGCATGAGGAGGCTGGACACACCCGACAAAAAATAAGACGATCCAGCCGTTGCTTGACCATTTACCCATATAAGAATAACGATTATGCCGATCCAACACGCCACTCTGCTGCGCCGCGTAAGCATTCTGACCACCGACAAGATGTTTGCCTCGACGGTCATGCAGGCCAAAGACTTCTTCCACTTAGCCAGCCTGCGCTACAGCAAACAACTGGGCCAGGGCCTGGTGCCCGCTTTCGAAACCCGCCTCGTCAGCCCGGACGGACTCTCCGTCAGCAGCTTCAGCGACGTCACATTGCCAGTCGACGGCGCGCTGTGCCAAAGCGACATCATCGTTATCCCGGCCTTTTGGGATGATTTTGAAACCCTGTGCGAACGCTACCCGCAGATCCTGCCCTGGCTGCGTGAGCAACACGCTAACGGTGCCGTACTCTGCGCCGAAGCCACCGGGGTCTACTGGCTTGCCGAGGCAGGATTGCTCGACGGCAAGGAAGCGACTACCTACTGGCGCTTCTTCGGTGCATTTGCCGAACGCTACCCCAAGGTGCTGCTCAACCAGGAAAAGCACCTGACTGACGCTGATAACGTGTACTGCGCAGGGGGCACAACGTCAGCGTGCGACCTCTACATCTACCTGATCGAGCGGTTCTGCGGTGCCAACGTCGCGCAGGCCGTGGCCCGCGATATTCTTTACGAGGTACGCCGCACCTACTCACCGGGCCGTATAGGCTTTGGCGGGCAGAAACTGCATCAGGACGTGGTGATTCTGCAGATTCAGCACTGGCTGGAAGAGCACTTTGCCGACAAGTTCCGCTTTGAAGATGTGGCCCGAGAGCACGGTATGAGCATTCGCAATTTCATGCGCCGCTTTCAGACCGCAACCGGTGACAAGCCGCTGCATTACCTGCAACGGCTGCGGATCGAAACGGCAAAGGGATTGCTGTCAGGGTCTCGCAAAAGCATCAAGACCATCAGCTACGAGGTGGGCTATGACGACGCCAGCTTCTTCGCCCGGCTGTTTCGCCAACACACCGAGCTGTCACCTAACCAGTACCGGCAGCAGTTCGAGAGCCAGAAGGAAAAGCTGTGAGCTGCAAGCTGCAGCATGGGCGAGTTTCAAGCGTGTAGTTTGAAACTCGCCGCTTGCAGTCGCTGCTAGGGCTTGTGCGCCCGCGAGAGGAATTCGTGGGATTGCATTTCCAGCAGACGGCTCAGGGTGCGTTGAAACTCGAACATCAACCGGCCACCGGTGTACAGGTCCTTCAACTCAACCTCGGCTGAAATGATCAGCTTGACGTTGCGATCGTAGAACTCGTCGACCATGTTGATAAAACGTCGGGCGATGTCATCGGTAGAAACGTCCATCTGCTCGACGCCACTGATCAGCACAGCATGAAAGATCTTGCCCAGCTCGATGTAGTCGTTCTGGCTGCGTGGCCCGTCGCACAGCTCGCGGAAGTCGAACCAGGCCACATCATCACAGGTACGCAGGGCACGGATCTCGCGGTTTTCGATCATCAACACATCGTTTTCGATGGTTTCGGCGCAATCCGGGGTCAGGGCCTTGAAGCTTTTGCGCAGGCTTTCCTGCGCAACTTCGTTGAGCGGGAAGTGAAACAGCTCAGCCTGTTCCAGGTGACGCAGACGGTAATCGACGCCGCTGTCGACGTTGACGATATCGGTGTTCTGTTTGATCAGCGCAATTGCAGGCAGGAAACGCGCGCGTTGCAGGCCGTCCTTGTACAAACCGTCCGGAACGATGTTGGAGGTTGCCACCAGCGTTACGCCATTTTTGAACAGTTCTTCCATCAGCGTGCCCAGAATCATGGCATCGGTGATGTCGGAAACAAAGAACTCGTCGAAACAGATAACCCGTGCCTCGTCGGAAAAACGCTTGGCGATGATCGTCAGAGGATTTCGCTCGCCCTTGAGGGTCTTCATCTCTTCGTGCACGCGCTTCATGAAGCGGTGGAAGTGCGTACGGACCTTGTCCTGAAACGGCAGCGCGTCAAAGAACGTGTCGACCAGGTAGGTCTTGCCACGGCCTACGCCACCCCAGAAGTACAAACCCTTGACCAGGGTCGGCTCTTTCTTGCCAAACAGCTTGCCGAACAGGCCGGGCTTGCTGTCGTGAGCGGCAACCAGATCGTCATACAGGCGCTGCAAATGGCGCACAGCGTTTTCCTGCGCGGCATCGTGAAAGAAGTCCGGGCGTTTCAGATCAGATTGATATCGTTCTAGGGGCGTCATAATTCGTTAGCAAGGCAACAAAAACGGGTCGTCACTGTAGCGACGACCCCGGGGATTGGCAATCAGTCCTGTTGAGGAGCAAGTGCCAGCTTAAGGGTTTGAATCGCGTTGTCGCGCGCAATGGCATCGGCGAACTCCGGGCTATCGGCTACACACTCGCCGTCCAGCCACAGCGTGAAACCATTGGCTTCACTGCGCAGATCCAGCTCACCGCCCTGCTGCAACTGCTTGCTGGCGATGCCGGCCGCCTTGCCGTCGGCAAAATTGCGCGACAACAGCAGCTGCTCGCCATCGGCGGCCAGCAGGCGGAAACGGAAGCTGCCGTCGTCTTCACGGAAACTGACGAAACGCGCGCCCTTGGTGGCCTTTTTCTTGCCGGTATCGGCGTTTTGCACCGTGGCGCGGAACGAGCGCAGGCCCACCGCCTCACGCAGCTCCTCCAGAAACGGCGTGGCAACCCTACGCGCCTTCTGCGCGCCGGCGAGCAGGATATCTTCGAGATCGGCAGGACGCTCGATCAGCCTCAGATATTTTTCACGGGGCTCGCTCAATTGCGCATCCAGCAAGGTGAACAGACGATTCTTCGCTTCGCCCCAACCCAGACCCTGCAATAGATCGGAACGGAATTCAGCGCACTGCTCTGTCGTCGAAAACGCTTGATACAGGGTGAACAGGTGCGAGGTGTCCGGATCCTTCGCTTCACCCGGCGCGCGCGAGTCGGTGACGATGCGCGATATGGCGCTTTTCATCTCCTTGGCGCTGCTGAACAACGGAATGGTGTTGTCGTAGCTTTTCGACATCTTGCGCCCGTCCAGACCGGGTAGCGTGGCGACGCTCTCTTCGATCAAGGCCTCGGGCATGACAAAGAATTCCTTGCCATTGCCAAACAGGTGATTGAACCGCTGGCCGATGTCGCGGGCCATTTCAACGTGCTGGATCTGGTCGCGCCCCACAGGAACCTGATGCGCATTGAACATCAGAATGTCAGCAGCCATCAGTACCGGATAGCTGTACAGTCCCATGGTGATGCCCGCATCCGGGTCCTCGCCACCTTCGACGTTCTTGTCCACTGATGCCTTGTAGGCGTGCGCGCGATTAAGCAGGCCCTTGGCCGCCACGCAGGTGAGCAGCCAGGTCAGTTCCGGGATCTCTGGAATGTCCGACTGGCGATAGAACGTCACACGATCAACGTCCAGGCCAGCTGCCAGCCAGGTCGCAGCGATTTCCAGACGCGAGCGCTGAATGCGCAGCGGGTCATCGCATTTGATCAACGCGTGGTAGTCGGCCAGAAAATAGAACGAGTCGAAGTCACTCTGGCGACTGGCAACAATGGCCGGGCGAATAGCGCCCGCGTAGTTACCCAGATGGGGAGTGCCGGTGGTCGTGATACCGGTCAGGATACGAGTGGTCATGGCAGGTCGCTTATCTAAAGGATGCAATACGGGCTGCAATCAGTTGGAAAGTCGCGGCAGAAGCAGATCTTTCAGATCGGTCAGCTTGCCGTGAAAAAAGTGTCCGCATTCTGCCACTTTCAGCAGCTCATGGGGGCGTTGCAGCGCGACCGACCATTCATAGACCGTTTCAGGATCGATCACTTCATCGTCTTCTGGCTGAATGATCGTCAGCGGACAGCCTTGCGGCAAGACGCTTTGATCCTTGAGCCGCGAGGCCGCTGCAGCAATCAGAAACAAATGCGTCAGTTTTTCACCCTGCCCTTCAAGACGACCGCCCAGGTTGGCGGCAACGTAGCCACCGAAAGAAAAACCGAACAGAGTCATGGGCAGATCAGGATGTTGCGCGCGCAGCCACTTGGCGGCAGCCTGGGCGTCATCGATCTCACCTGGCCCGGCGACCGACGTACCGGCACTGGCACCGACACCGCGATAATTGAAGCGTAAGGTGATCAAACCTTGATCCCTTGCGGTACGCTGCAACGTCGAGACGACTTTATTGAGCATCGTTCCGCCCTGTATCGGGTTAGGATGGCAGATCAGTGCAACGCCTCGGGCGTCGGGTACATCCTGATACAGCGCTTCGAGCTGGCCTTCTGGGCCATCGATAAATAATGGGGTTTCACGCATGAGCAAAACAGAACTCCGTGACCTCGAAATGGGTCGACTCGTCTAGCTGATTGTCTGCGGCTTGCATATCAACGATACGTCGCGGGTATACAGCGCAGGTTCCAGCCGTTAACGTAAAGCAAAGCCGTTTATAGAGGAAGGACTCGTGGAACACTCGCTCTTAGTCTGGTTGTTGCCGACGCTCGCCCTGGTGGCCGGTGTCGTCATTGGTTTTCTGGTAGCACGCCTGCTGCCCAACACCGTTCCGAACAGCACCCAGCGCCAGCTGGACAACATTCAGGAGCGCTTCGACACCTATCAGAACGAGGTAGTCACGCACTTCAACAGCACGGCCAATCTGGTACAGAAGCTTTCGCAGAGCTATCAGGATGTTCAGGAACACCTTGCCGAGGGCGCCAATCGTCTGGCTCTCGACGAGCTGACCCGCCAACGCTTGCTGGCCGCCCTGCACCCTGAGGCCAATCATGCGCACCGCGATCATCGCGACCGCCTGACCCCTCCGCGCGACACCGAGACACCCAAGGACTACGCCCCCAAGTCGCCCAACACGCCTGGAATGCTGGATGAGCATTACGGCCTGAAAAGGTAAGGATTCACAGCCACACAAAAGCCCGTTACAGAGAACATCTGCAGCGGGCTTTTTTGTGCCCTACCCCTTCGCGAGCAATGCGGGTTGCCACGCCGGTCGCTCCCACAAGATCGTGCGTGCGCACCATTGTGGGAGCGAGCTTGCTCGCGAAGAGGCCAATGCAGGCGCTGAAAACCATTGGGTTTTCACGCCTGCATGCGTATCAGATCACGCTGCGGCTGCGCAGCAGATCCAGCACCTGTTTAACGCTTTCTTCCAGGTTGAGTGTCTGCGTATCGATCACCAGATCGGCATTCAGCGGCACGTCATACGGAAAGGACTCGCCAGGAATGTTGTCGCCATCAGCGGCATACAGGCCTTGCGGGTCACGCTCGCGGCAGACTGCTGGCGACGCCTGAACATAGACGGTCAGCAGACGATCCTTGCCGATCAGCGCCTTGGCGCGCTCACGGCCCTCGGCATCCGGCGCCACAAAGGCAGCCAGGGTCAGCAGGCCCGCTTCGTTGAACTGGCGCGCCACGTGGGCAGCACGGCTCCAGTTCTCGGTACGCCCGGCACGGTCCTGTGGCAAGCCCTTGTTCAGGTCATGACGCAGGTTCTGACCGTCCAGCACATAGACCGCACGGCCCATGTCGAACAACTTACGCTCGACCGCATACGCCAACGTACTTTTGCCTGCGCCGGACAGGCCGCTGAGCAATACGGTAGCCGGCTGCTGGCCGAAACGCTGCGCACGCTCTTCAGTCGAGACGTGGGCCAGCTCGCCATGATGCTGCGAGCCACCGCCTGAAACCGGCCTGGCAATGATCATGCCCGCTGCCACAGTGCCATTGGTCAGACGATCGATGACGATGAACGAGCCAGTGGTGGGGTTTCTGTCATAGCCGTCCAGCGCGATGGGCGCATCGAGGCTGACTTTGACGCGTCCGATCTCGTTCAACTGCAACGAGCTGGCAGGGCCTTCCTGCAGCGTGTTCACATCGACCCGATGAGTAATGCTGGCAATAGAGCCAGGCACATAGCTGGTAGCGCGCTTGATGTCGTACTTCTTGCCCGGCAGCATGGGCTCTTCGGCCATCCACACCAGCATCGCGTCGAACGCATCGCTGACCTGTGGGACGTTGTCGGCATGCACCAGCAGATCACCGCGGGAAATGTCGATCTCGTCTTCCATGGTCAACGTCACGGCCTGCCCCGGACCGGCCTGCTCCAGCTCGCCTTCAAAAGTGACGATGGACTTCACACGGCTGCTCTTGCCCGACGGCAGCACGACGATCTCGTCGCCCTTGTGCACGATACCGCTGGCCAGCGTACCGGCGAAACCGCGGAAGTTCAGGTTTGGACGGTTGACGTACTGCACCGGGAAACGCAGGTCCGCATAGTTGCGGTCGCTGGCAATTTCGACGGTCTCGAGAATTTCCATCAGCGACTGGCCGGTGTACCAGGGCGAACGCTCGCTCTTGTTCACCACGTTGTCGCCCTTGAGCGCCGACATTGGAACAAACGCCATGGTGGTCGGCTTGAACGCGATACCCTCGGCGAACTTCAGGTAATCGGCCTTGATCGACTCGAACACGCCCTCATCGAAGCCGTTGAGGTCCATCTTGTTGATGGCGACGACGATGTGCTTGATGCCCAGCAGAGAGGCGATATAGCTGTGACGACGGGTCTGGGTCTGTACGCCATAGCGCGCGTCCACCAGAATGATCGCCAGGTCACAGGTCGAAGCGCCGGTGGCCATGTTACGGGTGTACTGCTCATGGCCCGGCGTATCGGCAATGATGAACTTGCGCTTAGCCGTGGAGAAATAGCGATAGGCAACATCGATAGTGATGCCCTGCTCCCGCTCGGCCTGCAGACCATCCACCAGCAACGCCAGATCGACGTCATCGCCGGTGGTGCCGGACTTCTTCGAGTCCCGGGTGATGGCTTCAAGATGATCTTCATAGATCATCTTCGAGTCATGCAGCAGACGTCCGATCAGCGTGCTCTTGCCGTCATCGACGTTGCCACAGGTAAGAAAGCGCAGCATTTCCTTGCGTTCGTGCTGGCCCAGATAGGCGAGGATGTCCTCGCTGATCAAATCAGATTGATGCGACATGTGACACCCCTTAGAAATAACCCTGACGTTTCTTTTCTTCCATCGAACCGGCACCGTCATGGTCAATGACCCGGCCCTGGCGTTCGGAAGTTCGTGTCAGCAGCATTTCCTGAATGATGTCGGTCAGGCTGGTCGCTTCGGACTCGACAGCACCGGTCAGCGGGTAGCAGCCCAGCGTGCGGAAACGGACCTTTTTCTTGACGATGCGCGACTTCTCTTCATCGGTGAGATGCTCGAGGATGCGCTCGTCGTCGATCATGATCAGCGTACCGTTCTTCTCGATCACGTCGCGCTCGGCGGCGAAGTACAGCGGCACGATAGGGATGCCTTCAAGGTAGATGTACTGCCAGATATCCAGCTCGGTCCAGTTGGAGAGCGGGAACACTCGGATAGACTCGCCTTTGTTGACGTTGCCGTTATAGACATTCCACAGCTCGGGGCGCTGGTTTTTAGGGTCCCACCGATGTTTGCTGTCGCGGAACGAATAGACGCGTTCCTTGGCCCGGGACTTTTCTTCGTCGCGCCGGGCACCGCCGAAAGCGGCATCGAAACCATGCTTGTCGAGCGCCTGCTTCAGGCCCTCGGTCTTCATGATGTCGGTATGTTTGGCGCTGCCGTGGGTGAAGGGGTTGATGCCCTGCGCCACACCATCGGGGTTGATGTGAGTGATCAGGTCCAGGCCCATTTCCTCGACCATCTTGTCGCGAAAACGATACATCTCCTGGAATTTCCAGCGAGTATCGACGTGCATGACCGGAAATGGCAATTTACCGGGGAAGAATGCCTTGCGCGCCAGGTGCAGCATCACGGCGGAATCCTTGCCGATCGAGTACAGCATCACCGGGTTATCGAACTCGGCGGCGACCTCGCGGATGATGTGGATGCTTTCCGCCTCCAGCTGTTTCAGATGCGTCAGTTTGTCAACCATGGCTACTCACGGATTGCGTTCGTTATGGACCGGGAAACCCCGGGGCGGCCTGCGGGCCGTATTCGAGCCGAGCACTTTAACATGCGTGATATCGCTAATCAGCGATGCAGCTAGATCGAAACGATCTATGCATATGCCCTGCTGTTTGATCGTTCAAATCGGGTTCGGGCAGTCGATGAAGATATGCTCGAGCGCAAAGCGTCGGGCCAGGTAATCACCCAGGGCCTGAACGCCATATCGCTCGGTGGCGTGATGACCGGCCGCGATGAAGCTGATGTCGTTCTCCCGTGCGCTGTGGAATGTCTGCTCCGACGCTTCACCACTCAGGAAAAGATCAACGCCTTCCAGCACTGCCTGATCAATGTAGTTCTGACCACCGCCCGTGCACCAGCCGACACGGCGAATCATCTGACTGCCTTCGATGAGCAATGGCTCACGCCCCAGCGCATCCTGCACGCGACGGGCAAAATCCCGCGGCGTCATGGGTTCGGACAACGAACCGATCAAGCCGACCACTCGCGAATTTTCGGGGTCCAGCGGGCCTTCGACAGTGATGTCCAACTGACGTGCCAGCTGTACGTTATTGCCCACTTCAGGGTGCACGTCCAGCGGCAGGTGGTAGGCAAGCAGGCTGATGTCGTGCTTGAGCAGAGTTTTCAGGCGGCGCTGCTTCATGCCGACAACACAGGGGTTTTCGCCTTTCCAGAAATAACCGTGATGGACCAGAATCAGATCAGCCTGAGCCTCTACGGCAGCGTCCAGCAATGCCTGGCTGGCCGTCACGCCGCTGACGATGAGCATCACTTGAGGCCGACCCTCGACCTGAAGGCCATTAGGGCAATAATCCTGAATCCGGGCACTGTTCAGATAGCGGTCGGCTTCTTCGACCAGGGTGCTCAGGGCAACAGCCATAAAAGACTCCTAAATATGCAGTTCAGAGCTGCGTTGTACTCGTATAATGCCCGCCATTATGGCGCACCCGTGGCAAAACTTTCTGCGCCCGCAACCATCAGGACTTGTTAAATGTTCAAGGCACTGCGTTTTTTCGGCTGGCCATTGCTGGCTGGCGTGCTTATCGCCATGCTGATTATTCAGCGCTATCCGCAGTGGGTCGGCCTGCCGAGCCTGGATGTCAATCTGCAACAGGCTCCGCAGACCACCAACGTCATGCAAGGTCCGTCGTCCTATGCCGATGCGGTCATTGCCGCAGCGCCCGCGGTGGTCAACCTCTACACCACCAAGATGGTCAACAAGGGCAACAATCCGCTTTTCGAAGACCCGCAGTTCCGGCGCTTCTTCGGCGACAATACGCCCAAGCAGAAGCGCATGGAGTCGAGCCTTGGCTCTGGCGTGATGATGAGCCCTGAAGGCTACATACTGACCAACAACCACGTCACCACTGGCGCGGACCAGATCGTGGTAGCGCTAAAAGACGGCCGCGAAACCATTGCCCGGGTCATCGGCAATGATCCGGAAACCGATCTGGCAGTGCTCAAGATCGACTTGAAAAACCTCCCGGCAATCACCATCGCGCGCTCTGACGGCATTCGCATCGGCGACGTTGCACTGGCCATCGGCAACCCGTTCGGGGTCGGTCAGACCGTGACCATGGGGATCATCAGTGCCACCGGGCGCAATCAATTGGGCCTCAATACCTACGAAGACTTCATTCAGACCGATGCGGCCATCAACCCGGGTAACTCGGGCGGTGCGCTGGTAGACGCCAGCGGCAATCTGATCGGCATCAATACCGCGATTTTTTCCAAGTCCGGCGGCTCGCAGGGCATCGGCTTTGCCATTCCGACCAAGCTGGCGATGGACGTTATGAAGTCGATCATCGAACACGGTCAGGTCATTCGTGGCTGGCTGGGCATCGAAGTTCAACCGCTGACCCAGGAACTGGCCGAGTCATTCGGGCTGAAGGATCGTCCCGGAATCGTTGTGGCGGGTATCTTCCGCGATGGACCGGCGCAGAAAGCCGGGCTGCAACTGGGTGATGTGATTCTGAGCATCAATGGCGAACCCGCTGGCGACGGTCGTCGCTCGATGAACCAGGTGGCGCGCACCAAACCCAAGGACAAGATTGCTATCGACGTAATGCGCAACGGCAAGGAGATGCGCTTGAGCGCCGAAGTCGGCCTGCGCCCACCACCCGCCCCGACACCCGCCGCAGCGCCGGAGTGATGCGCCATTACCTGAAAGTGCGGTACAGCACAGATCTGTGACGCCGGGAATAAAGGGCATCCGGGCTTCTGCCCGAAGGGCGTGGGGGGCGAGCTTGCTCGCGAAGAAAGTGTTTCAATCGATGCATTTTCGGCGTTTGTGCAGGCCCTTTCGCGAGCAAGCTCGCTCCCACAGGTCCGGAGTGTTTTCAAGCCATGCGAGACACTCACACAGGTCCGGGTTGTTTCAAGCCATGTGGATGCTCTGCGGCAGCGATGATCTTGTGGGAGCGAGCTTGCTCGCGAATACGGTGTTTCAGTCGATGCATTTTCGGCGCTTGTGCAGGCCCTTTCGCGAGCAAGCTCGCTCCCACAGGTCCGGAGTGTTTCAAGCCATGCGAGACACTCACACAGGTCCGAAGTGTTTCAAGCCATGTGGATGCTCTGCGGCAGCGATGATCTTGTGGGAGCGAGCTTGCTCGCGAAGGCGGATTACCTGATCAATGGAGTTTCAGCGGCTGCACGGGCTTCTTCGCGAGCAAGCTCGCTCCCACAGACCCGGAATGTTTTCGAGCCATTTGGATTACTCACATAGGTCGGCGGTGTTTCCAGGCCATGCGGATGCTCTGCGGCATCGATGATCCTGTGGCAGCGCAAGGTCAGCCCGTTTTCGGGCTGACCGATCCGCGTCTCAGATATCGCTCAAACCTTCCAGCAACGCCTGATGCTGCTCTGGCGTGCCGATGCTGATGCGCAGGAACTGGGCGATACGCTGCTGTTTGAAGTGGCGAACGATGACGCCCTGCTCGCGCAGTTTCGCAGCCAGGGCTGCAGCATCGTGTTGCGGGTGGCGGGCGAAGATGAAGTTCGCTGCCGAAGGCAGCACTTCGAAGCCTTTGCCCTGCAACTGTTCGACCAGCGCCTCGCGACTTTCGATGACCTTGTTGCGGGTCGACTCGAAGTGCTCGCGGTCCTCGAAAGCTGCCGCACCACCCACATTGGCCATACGGTCCAGCGGATAGGAGTTGAAGCTGTTCTTGACCCGCTCCAGCGCTTCGATCAGATCAGAATGCCCCACCGCCAGGCCGACACGCAGACCGGCCAGCGAGCGCGACTTTGACAAGGTCTGAGTGACCAGCAGGTTCGGGTAGCGATCAACCAGCGTGATCGCGGTCTCGCCACCAAAGTCGATGTACGCTTCGTCAACGACGACCACTGAATCCGGGCTGGCCTTGATAATCTGCTCGACCTTGTCCAGACCGAGCAGGCAACCGGTCGGTGCATTCGGGTTGGGGAAGATGATCCCGGCATTGGGCTTGGCGTAGTCTTCGGCACGAATCTGGAACTGATCATCCAGCGCGATCATTTCGTAATCGATCCCGTACAGACCGCAGTAGACCGGATAGAAGCTGTAGCTGATGTCCGGAAACAGCAGCGACGCATCGTGCTGAAACAAGGCGTGAAAGATGTGCGCCAGCACTTCGTCTGAACCGTTGCCCAGGAACACCTGATTGGGCTGCACCTTGTAGTAATCGGCGACAGCGTGCTTGAGCAGGTCGCTGTTGGGGTCCGGGTACAGACGCAAGTCGTCGGTCAGCGCGGCACGCATGGCCTCGACAGCCTTGGGCGACGGGCCATACGGGTTTTCATTGGTATTGAGCTTGACCAGCCGGGTCAGCTTCGGCTGCTCGCCCGGCACGTAAGGCACCAGGCCGCTGACAAAAGGGCTCCAGAATTTGCTCATTATTTGCCGTCCTCTGTATTGCCTGCTTTCCAGTCGGGATCAGTAATTCGATATTCAGCACTACGGGCATGGCCGCTCAGGGATTCGCCACGAGCCAGCACCGACGCTGTCTTGCCCAGCTCGGACGCACCCTGCGGCGAGCAGTAGATGATAGACGAGCGCTTCTGAAAATCGTACACGCCCAGCGGCGAGGAAAAACGCGCCGTGCCGGAGGTCGGCAGTACGTGGTTGGGACCTGCGCAATAGTCGCCCAGTGCTTCGGAGGTGTGGCGCCCCATGAAAATCGCACCCGCATGGCGGATTTGCGGCAGCCAGGCTTCCGGATCGGCGACCGACAATTCAAGGTGCTCAGGCGCAATGCGATTGGCAACTTCGATGGCTTGCGCCATGTCTGCCACTTTTATCAATGCGCCGCGACCGTTGATCGACGTTTCGACGATAGCCGCGCGCTCCATGGTTGGCAGCAGACGCGTGATACTGGCAGCAACCTTGTCGAGAAAATCGGCATCCGGACTGACCAGAATGGCCTGGGCATCTTCATCGTGCTCGGCCTGGGAGAACAGGTCCATGGCAATCCAGTCAGGATCGGTCTGGCCGTCACACACCACAAGAATCTCGGAAGGACCGGCGATCATGTCGATCCCGACCTGACCGAATACGTGGCGCTTGGCGGTGGCCACATAAATATTCCCGGGGCCGACAACCTTATCGACCTTTGGCACGCTTTCAGTGCCGTAGGCCAGCGCTGCCACAGCTTGCGCACCGCCGATGGTGAACACCCGGTCGACACCCGCAATACAGGCAGCGGCCAGCACCAGTTCGTTGATTTCACCACGCGGTGTCGGCACGACCATGACCACCTCGGTCACGCCCGCCACTTTGGCCGGAATGGCATTCATCAATACCGAAGACGGGTACGAGGCTTTGCCACCGGGCACATACAGGCCTGCGCGGTCCAGCGGCGTAACCTTCTGGCCCAGCACCGTGCCATCGGCCTCGGTATAGCTCCAGGAATCCTGTTTCTGCTTTTCGTGGTAGCTGCGCACACGCTCGGCGGCTTTTTCCAGCGCCTCGCGCTGGACCGGCGTGATGCGGGTCAATGCCAGTTCCAAGCGCTCGCGAGGCAGAATCAGGTCGGCCATCGACGCGACCTGCAGCCCGTCAAACTTCTGGGTGAACTCGACCAACGCCTCGTCGCCGCGCTCACGTACCGCCTTGATGATGTCGAGCACGCGCTGGTTGACCGAGTCGTCAGACACGCTTTCCCAGCTCAGCAGGTGATCCAGATGTCGTGCGAAATCCGGGTCAGCAGCGTCGAGTCGGCGAATTGCAGTGGGCGTGGTCATAGCGGGGGCCTCAATAATTGGCGGATGCTCAGGAGCCTAAAGCTACCAAGCTATCCGCGCAGGCACCTGAGAAATTTGGCTATGACACGGATAGCTGGACGCAACTCAACGTTGCGTGAATGAATCAGCTACGGTGTCGCGACTCCACTGCCTTGCGCAGGGTGTCGATGAGGGCCTGAATGCGTGCGTGCTGCATCTTCATGGAAGCCTTGTTGACTACCAGACGCGAGCTGATGGTAGCGATCAGTTCCTGAGGCTCAAGGCCATTTGCTCGCAAGGTATTACCGGTGTCGACCACGTCGATGATCTTGTCTGCCAGACCAATCAGCGGTGCCAGCTCCATGGAGCCGTACAGCTTGATGATATCGACCTGACGACCCTGCTCGGCGTAGTAACGCTTGGCAACGTTGACGAACTTGGTCGCCACGCGCAGACGGCCCTTGGGCTCGACCGCACCGATGGCACCGGCAGTCATCAGCTTGCACTTGGCAATCTGCAGGTCCAGAGGCTCGTAAAGGCCCTGGCCGGTATATTCCATCAACACATCCTTGCCCGCGACGCCCAGATCGGCGGCACCATGCTCGACATAGGTCGGCACATCGGTGGCACGCACGATCAGCAGGCGCACGTCAGCCTGGGTCGTGGGGATGATGAGCTTGCGGCTCTTGTCCGGATTCTCGGTCGGCACGATGCCCGCTTCAGCGAGAAGCGGCAGGGTGTCGTCAAGAATGCGGCCCTTGGACAGTGCGATGGTCAACATGGGAAACGTAAGTCCTTATCAGGAAACTTTTGTCACGACGCAAGCGGCGCATGACAACCCTCAAGCGTGTTCGGCCTGAAGTGAAACGAATCAGAAATCACACCCGCGACAGAACAGGCGGCCCCGATGCCAGTGGCATCAGGGCCGCGCGCTACTAGCCCGGAACGCGGCGGATCTTGGCGCCCAGCATTTGCAGCTTCTCTTCGATGCACTCGTAACCACGGTCGATGTGGTAGATGCGGTCTATCAGTGTGTCGCCCTGGGCAACCAGCGCAGAGATCACCAGACTGGCCGATGCACGCAGGTCGGTCGCCATAACTGGCGCGCCCTTGAGCACTTCGGTGCCGGTGACAATGGCAGTGTTGCCTTCAACCTGGATCTGAGCGCCCATGCGGTGCATTTCATACACGTGCATGAAGCGGTTTTCAAAGATGGTCTCGATGACCGCACCCGTACCTTCGGCAATCGCATTGAGCGAGATGAACTGCGCCTGCATGTCGGTCGGAAACGCTGGATACGGCGCGGTACGCACGTTGACAGCCTTTGGACGCTTGCCGTGCATGTTCAGCTCGATCCAGTCTTCACCGGTCGTGACTTCGGCACCGGCTTCCTGAAGCTTGAGCAGCACCGCTTCAAGGATGGTCGGATCAGTGTCCTTGACCTTGACGCGACCACCGGTAACGGCAGCGGCTACCAGATAGGTGCCGGTCTCGATACGGTCAGGCATGACCTTGTAGGTGGCCGGGCCCAGACGCTTGACGCCATCGATAGTGATGGTGTCGGTGCCTGCGCCGTGAATTTTTGCGCCCATCGCGATCAGGAAGTTGGCCAGATCGACAACCTCGGGCTCGCGAGCAGCGTTCTGCAGAACGCTGCGGCCGTTGGCGAGGCTGGCGGCCATCATGATGTTTTCAGTACCGGTCACACTCACGGTATCGAAGAAGAAGTTGGCACCACGCAAGCCACCCTCGGGTGCCTTGGCCTTGATGTAGCCACCCTCGACATCGATGATCGCGCCCATGGCCTCAAGACCACGAATATGCAGATCAACCGGCCGCGAACCAATGGCGCAGCCGCCTGGCAGCGCCACTTCGGCCTCGCCGAAGCGAGCGACCATCGGGCCCAATACCAGAATCGACGCACGCATGGTTTTCACCAGTTCGTACGGGGCGACCAGAGTCTTGATGGTGCGCGGGTCGATCTCGACGCTGAGCTTTTCATCGATCACAGGCTCGATGCCCATGCGACCGAACAGCTCGATCATGGTGGTGATGTCGTGCAGGTGGGGCAGGTTCTGAACAGTAACCGGCCCGTCAGCCAGCAACGTGGCGGCAAGGATCGGCAAGGCAGAGTTCTTTGCCCCGGAAATGCGAATTTCGCCATCAAGACGAACGCCGCCGGTAATAATCAATTTATCCATTAGAGTCTCGACACCAATTGGCTCAGGAACGCTCGGCCCATGCAGCGCGGCTGAAAAATTTCATGGTCACCGCGTGGATGCTGCCATCGGCAATCCAGGGGTTCAGATGGGTATAAATCTGTTGCTGACGCTTGACCGGACTCAGGCCGGACAACTCGTCGCTGATAATATTCAGCTGGAAGTTGCAGCCTTCGCCTTCGACTTCCACTTTGATTTCCGGCAGCTTTCCTTCAAGGAAGCTTTTAACTTCTACGGCCTGCATGCTTAACCTCGATCGGCGCTGTACGCGCGCGGGTCGGCCATCATACAAAAAAAGCCCATGTTATGCGAAGCCCGACAAGCAGGTCCCGGATAAAGGGCTTTTTCGATGACGCCTGTCAGTGAGTGTCCAGTAGCTCGGTCAGACCTGATACACGGGCTATCTGACGCATGTCTTCAGGCAGCGAGCGCACAGTGATCGACTTGCCTGCCTCCTGTGCATCACGCATGAAAGCCAGCAGCAAGGCGAGGCCTACGCTGCTGGATTTCTCGACACCCGAGCAATCAAGTGTCAGATCGGCCAGATCACCCGACTTGATCAGCGCCGCACCCTGCTTGCGCAGCTGTGGCCCGGTGCGGTAATCCAGCACACCCATCAGCCTGAGCTCGCCAGGCCCGACGAGGCAGACGGCGGACTCTGTCATTGTGCAGGCTTCTGCGCAGCGTCTACGGTGGACTTGGTCTTGGCCACTTCGCCAGCCCAGTTGTTGATGGTGGTATCCAGGTTGTTGCCGTTGCGCTGCATGGCATCGGCGAACTGATCACGGAACAGCTTACCGATATTGATACCGTTGATGACAACGTTACGCACCTTCCACTCGCCGTTCAGTTTGACCAGCGTGTAGGAAACCGGATAAAGCGCGCCGTTGTTGCCTTTGACCTGCATATCCACGCTGGTACGGTCATCACCTTCGTCCTTGGCAGGTGCTACGGTGATGCCCTGGTTGTTGAACTCAAGCAGCGCGTTACCGTAGAACTGCATCAGGCTGCGCTTGAAGTTTTCTTCAAAGCGCTTCACCTGCTCAGGCGTCGCTTTGCGGGAGTACTTGACGGTCATGATGCTTTTGGAAATGCCATCGGCATCCACGACAGGACCGACAATGCGGTTCAGTGCGTCATAGAACGCGCTTGGGTTGGCTTTGTACTGCTCGCGATTGGTCGCCAGGTCACTCAACAGTTCCTTGGTGGTGCGCTCCACCAGGTCATGAGCCGACGGGGTCGCCGCGGCATTCGCCAGCATTGGCAGAGCGGCCAGCAATACCAGCAGGCCACGGCGCAGAATAGAGATCATTTGAAGCTCCTCACTTGGCGTCTTTACTAACAGTATTGAGCAGGAATTTTCCGATCAGGTCTTCCAGCACCAGCGACGACTGCGTGTCATGGATAGTCCCGCCATCCTTGAGCAGCTTGTCATCGCCACCGACGCTGAGACCGATGTATTTTTCACCCAGCAAACCGGCAGTCAGAATCGACGCAGTCGAGTCCGAAGGCAGGTTATCGACCTTCTTCTGAATCTCCAGCGTGACGCGACCGGTAAAGGTATCGCGATCCAGATCGATCGCCGTCACCTTGCCGATCGTGACGCCAGCCATGCTTACCTTGGCTCTGACAGTCAAACCGGCAATATTGTCGAAGTAGGCATAAAGTTTATAAGTGTCGGTGCTCGCGCTCGTGCTCAGACCACTGACTCGCAGGGCCAGCAGGAGCAGAGCCAGTATCCCCGCCAGCAGGAACAGACCGACTCCGGTTTCGATGGCACGGTTTTGCATCAGAAATCTCCAAACATCAAAGCGGTCAAAATAAAGTCCAGTCCCAGCACGGCCAACGAGGCGTATACGACGGTTCTGGTCGTCGCGCGACTGATCCCCTCGGAAGTAGGCTCGCAATCGTAACCCTGGAAAACGGCAATCCATGTCACCACGAAGGCAAATACGACGCTTTTGATCACCCCATTGAGCACATCGTTCGTGAAAGAAACGCTGTTCTGCATGTTTGACCAGAAAGAACCGTCATAGACACCCAGCCAATCGATCGCTACCCAGGAAGCGCCCCATATACCGACCACACTGAAAATCATCGCCAGAATCGGCATCGAGATGAAACCTGCCCACAGGCGTGGCGCAACGATGTACTTGAGTGGATCGACACCGATCATCTCAAGGCTCGACAGTTGCTCGGTGGATTTCATGTTGCCGATCTCGGCGGTCAGCGCAGAACCTGCACGCCCGGCGAACAGCAGGGCTGTAACCACAGGCCCCAGCTCACGCAGCAGGGTCAGTGCGACCATCTGGCCAACGGCCTGCTCGGAGCCGTACTTGGTCAGAATGCTGAAGCCCTGCAGCGCCAGCACCATGCCGATGAACATGCCGGACACCACGATGATGACCAGCGACATGACACCGACCGAATACAGCTGCCTCACCAGCAGTTGAAAACTGCTGCCCGCACCGCCGCGGCCAAGCAGGGCGTTTACCAGAAACAGACCGGAACGGCCCAGAACAGTAACAATATCAATGGCCGAACGCCCTAACAGGCGTACCCGGTCCATCAGTGACTTATTGCGCATCAGCGCTTCCCCAATAAATCTTCGCGAAAATCCGGCGCCGGATAGTGGAACGGAACAGGGCCATCAGGCTCGCCGGTCATGAATTGACGAATGCGTGGGTTGTCCGAGGACATCAGTTCCTCAGGCGTGCCCTGCCCCAGCACCTGCCCGTCACCCACTACATAGAGATAGTCGGCAATGCTCGCTGTCTCGCTGAGGTCATGGGACACCACGATACTGGTGATGCCCAATGCGTCGTTGAGCAAGCGGATCAGGCGTACCAGCACGCCCATCGCAATCGGGTCCTGCCCTACGAAGGGCTCGTCATACATGAGAATCTGCGGATCGAGAGCGATGGCCCGGGCCAGCGCGACACGACGCTTCATACCACCCGACAGTTCATCGGGCATCAGTTCGACCGCACCGCGCAGGCCCACAGCCTGAAGCTTGAGCAGCACGATGTCGCGGATCATTTCTTCCGGCAGTTCAGTGTGCACGCGCAAGGGAAAAGCGACGTTTTCGAAAACGTCCAGATCGGTAAACAGTGCTCCGCTCTGAAACAACACGCCCATCTGCTTGCGAGCATCGAACAGATCACTGCGCGACAGCTCAGGCAGGTTCTGACCATTGACCCACACCTGCCCTTCGCTTGGACGCAACTGAGCCCCCATCAAGCGCAGCAAGGTAGTCTTGCCACAACCGGACGGCCCCATGATCCCGGTGACCTTGCCCCGCGGAATACGAATATCAACGTTATTGAAAATGCTGCGCGTACCGCGTTTGAAAGACACACCTTTCAACTCGACCGCATAGGCGTCATCAGGACTCATCTAAACTCCTTGCGATACAGCCTCCGCCCTCAGCCGTCGGTTCTTGGAGGCCGACCAGCTGTCCAGGCGCGCCGAACAGGCGCGAACTATACCACCGCCGCCACCAGCCCCCAAGAAGAGAACCGAGCGGTTCAGGTAATCGCTGAATTATTCTGTACCACAATGTTATGGCATCAGGCGTGGATACAGACCCTCAAGTGCGTAGGAAATTCGTTTAAAAACAACACAACGACGATCAGACGTGAGGGAATCGTTCATTACCGCTATAATCGCCGCCTTTCAGCAGGCTGACCCTTTCCAGACATGAACCAATCCAGTGACCTGATCCAATCGGCGCAACGCACCATTCGCCTTGAGATAGAAGCCATACAAGGCTTGCTTGAACGTCTTGACGGCGATTTCGTGCGCGCGTGCGAAATGATCCTCGCCAGCAAAGGCCGAGTTGTTGTGGTCGGCATGGGCAAGTCCGGACACATCGGCAACAAGATTGCCGCCACACTGGCGAGCACGGGCACTACCTCTTTTTTCGTGCATCCAGCTGAAGCCAGTCATGGCGACATGGGCATGATCACCCGCGATGACATTATCCTGGCCCTGTCGAACTCCGGCAGCACCCACGAGATCGTGACCCTGCTGCCGCTGATCAAGCGTCTGGGCATAAAGATGATCAGCCTGACCGGCGACCCCGAGTCCATTCTGGCCAAGGCTGCCGACATCAATCTCAACGCCCATGTCGTGCACGAGGCCTGCCCGCTCAATCTGGCACCGACCTCTTCGACCACCGCGGCACTGGTCATGGGCGACGCTCTGGCCGTGGCGCTGCTGGACGCACGGGGTTTCACCGCTGAAGACTTTGCATTCTCCCATCCGGGCGGAGCGCTGGGTCGTCGCCTGCTGCTCAAGGTCGAGAATGTCATGCACTCCGGCGACGCGCTGCCCAGCGTTCAACGCGGCACGCTGCTCAGGGATGCGCTGCTGGAAATGACCCGCAAGGGCCTGGGCATGACCGCGATTGTCGAAGCTGACGGCACACTGGCCGGTATCTTCACCGACGGCGATTTGCGCAGAACGCTGGACCGCCCCGTCGATATTCGCCAGACCATCATTGATGAAGTCATGACCCTTCACGGCAAGACGGCCCATGCAGAAATGCTGGCCGCCGAAGCGCTGAAAATCATGGAGGACAACAAAATCAGTGCGCTTGTTGTCGTAGACCAGTACGACCGGCCGGTTGGCGCGTTCAACTTGCAGGATCTTTTGCGCGCAGGCGTCATGTAATGGAAACCGAAACGATGAGCCAGGACCTCATGCAACGCGGCAAGGCTATCAAGCTGGCCGTTTTCGACGTCGATGGCGTACTGACCGACGGCCGCCTTTACTTCATGGAAGATGGCAGCGAGATCAAGACATTCAACACTCTCGACGGCCAAGGCATAAAAATGCTGATAGCCTCAGGCGTCACAACAGCCATTATCAGCGGCCGCAAGACTGCGATAGTCGAGCGCCGGGCAAAGAGCCTGGGCATTGAACACCTGTTTCAGGGACGTGAAGACAAGTTGGTAGTACTGGACAAACTGCTCGCAGAACTCCAGCTTGGTTACGAACAAGTCGCCTATCTGGGTGATGATCTGCCAGACTTGCCAGTCATCAGGCGCGTCGGTCTGGGCATGGCGGTTGCCAATGCCGCGAGTTTTGTACGCGAGCATGCACACGGAATAACCAGAGCGCGGGGCGGCGAAGGGGCGGCACGCGAATTCTGCGAACTGATCCTGAGTGCGCAAGGCAACCTTGAAGCGGCTCACTCCGTCTATTTATAGAAGCCATTATGTTCACTAAAAAAATTCGCAAGTTCCTGCTGCTCGGGGTACTGGCGCTGCTGCTGGCAGCGGTCGGTTACTGGAACATCAGCCCGGAAAGTTTTATGGATCAGCCGGTGTCGACCGTTGACGACACGGTCATCGACTACTATGCGATCAATGCCCACAGCGTGCAGTACCTGCCCGATGGCACGCTTCAGTACGACATGACCTCCGACAAGGTCGAGCACGTGAAAGCCACTGACGTGACCCTGTTGACCACGCCCGACCTGCACATGTACCGCGGTGGCGAGTTTCCATGGCACGTACAGAGCAAGAAAGGCGAAGTTTCGTCCGGCGGCGACCAGGTCGAGCTGATCGATTCCGTTCGTGTCGAGCGTACCGATGAAAAACAACGTACGACTATTATCACTACCAGTCGAATGACCGTATTCCCTCAGAAGCAATATGCGCAGACCGAGCAAGACGTTAGAATCGACGGCGCCGGCGGTGTGACTACGGCCAAGGGAATGAAAGCATATTTGAAAGACAGCAGGATGGACCTGCTGTCCAACGTAAGAGGACAGTATGAGGCTCGTTAAAACTCTTCCTTTATTGCTCGGCCTGGGCGCAGCACTGGGAAGCGCGAGCGCCTGGTCCCTGCCAACCGACCGCGATCAGCCGATCCACATCCAGTCTGACGATGCTCAGCTCGATGACAAGAAAGGCGTAGCAACCTACAAGGGCAACGTCATCATCACCCAGGGCTCGATGAAGATCACCGGTAACACTGTGACGATCACGCGTAATGCCCAGGGCGAAGTGGATGTGTTCACCTCTGTCGGCAATCTGGCCTATTACGAGCAGAAGCCTGCCGTAGACAAACCGATTGTGCAGGCCTATGCCGTCACTATTCAGTACTACGCCGGGCAGGACCGTATCGTCCTCATTGACAAGGCCAAGGTCATCAATGATGGCAATACTTCCGAAGGCGAGAAAATCGTTTATGACACGGTCAGACAGGTCGTCAGCGCCGGTCGGGCCAATGGCGGTGCCAAGGTGACCACACCACGTCCGCGTATCGACATGGTCATCCAGCCGAAAAAGAAAACCGACCAACCTCAGAAGGCCCAGTAAATGGCGACGCTCAAAGCCCAGCATCTGGCTAAAAGCTACAAAAGCCGGCAGGTCGTGCGCGATGTGAGCATTTCCATCGACAGCGGCCAGATCGTCGGCCTGCTGGGCCCCAACGGTGCCGGCAAGACCACCTGCTTCTACATGATCGTAGGTCTGGTCCAGGCTGATCAGGGTCGCGTGCTGATTGACGATCTGGATGTCAGCCATCAACCCATGCACGGTCGCGCCCGAGCCGGCATCGGCTACCTTCCGCAGGAAGCCTCGATTTTCCGCAAGCTTTCAGTGTCCGACAACATCATGGCGATTCTCGAGACCCGTAAGGAACTCGATGCCGGAGCACGCCGCAAGGAGCTCGAAAGCCTCTTGCAGGAGTTTCACATCACCCACATTCGCGACAACCTGGGCATGAGCCTGTCGGGCGGCGAGCGCCGCCGTGTGGAAATTGCCCGCGCGCTGGCCACTGCGCCGAAATTCATCCTGCTGGATGAACCGTTCGCAGGCGTAGACCCTATTTCGGTAGGTGATATCAAGCAGATCATTCACCACCTCAAGGCCAAGGGTATCGGCGTGCTGATCACTGACCACAACGTCCGTGAAACGCTGGACATCTGCGAAACTGCCTACATCGTCAACGATGGACAGCTGATCGCAGAAGGCGATTCCGAGACCATTCTGGCGAATCAACTGGTGAAAGAGGTCTACCTCGGCCACGAATTCCGCCTTTAATCGACTGCCCTTTGCGCTTAGCGGCCGATTGATGCCAGTGCAGTGTGTTGACAATATTTTATTTGTCATATCACTCTAGGCAAAGGTACAGGTTTCAGGCATATAATTTGCTTAAGTTGGCGCTCCGGCGCCTGTAGTAGATGGCGCATGAGCGCCGGCGAATAAGGTGTTTAGCCCCTGCCATGAAACCATCGCTAGTCTTGAGAATGGGCCAGCAGCTGACGATGACACCGCAGCTGCAACAGGCAATCCGCTTACTCCAGCTTTCCACACTGGACCTCCAGCAGGAGATCCAGGAGGCGCTGGAATCGAACCCCATGCTGGAACGGCAGGAAGAAGGCGACGACTTCGACAACTCCGACCCGCTTGCCGACAACATCGAACAAAAGCCCAACCCCGACGTTCAGGAACCGACCTATCAGGAATCCGCGCCTACCGTGGATAATCTTGAAGACGGCGAATGGAACGAGCGCATTCCCAACGAACTGCCCGTCGATACCGCATGGGAAGACATCTACCAGACCAGCGCCAGCAGCCTGCCAAGCAACGATGATGACGAGTGGGACTTCACCACACGCACATCTGCAGGCGAAAGCCTGCAAAGCCACCTGCTGTGGCAATTGAACGTCGCCCCGATGTCCGACAAGGACCGCCTGGTGGCGGTTACGCTGATCGACTGCATCAACAACCAGGGCTATCTGGACGAAACCCTCGATGAGATTCTCGAGTCTTTCGATCCCGAGCTGGACATCGAACTCGACGAAATCGAAGCCGTACTGCACCGCATCCAGCAGTTTGAGCCGGCAGGCATCGGCGCCCGAAACCTGAGCGAATGCCTGCTCCTGCAGCTTCGCCAGTTGCCAGCCAAAACACATTGGCTGATGGAAGCGCAACGGTTGGTCACCGACTACATCGACCTGCTGGGAAGTCGCGATTACGGCCAGTTGATGCGCCGCATGAAGCTCAAGGAAGACGAGCTGCGCCAGGTCATCGAGCTGGTCCAGAGCCTCAACCCGCGCCCTGGCTCACAAATCGAATCCACAGAAGCCGAGTACGTCATTCCCGATGTAATCGTGCGCAAGGACAACGAGCGCTGGCTGGTCGAGCTCAATCAGGAGTCCGTACCGCGCCTGCGCGTCAATCCGCAATACGCAGGTTTTGTGCGTCGGGCCGATACCAGCGCAGACAACACCTTCATGCGCAACCAGCTGCAAGAGGCGCGCTGGTTCATCAAGAGCCTGCAAAGCCGCAACGAGACACTGATGAAGGTCGCCACCCAGATCGTCGAACATCAGCGCGGCTTTCTTGAGTACGGCGACGAGGCGATGAAGCCGCTTGTCCTGCACGACATTGCCGAGGCAGTGGGCATGCATGAATCGACCATCTCGCGCGTGACCACCCAGAAGTTCATGCACACCCCACGCGGCATTTACGAGCTGAAATACTTCTTCTCGAGCCATGTGAGCACTTCCGAGGGCGGTGAATGCTCGTCCACGGCAATTCGCGCAATCATCAAAAAACTGGTTGCGGCGGAAAATCAGAAAAAGCCGTTGAGTGATAGCAAGATCGCTGGTTTACTGGAGGCACAAGGCATTCAAGTAGCCCGTCGCACAGTCGCCAAGTACCGCGAGTCACTCGGGATAGCGCCTTCCAGTGAGCGTAAGCGGCTGATGTGATGCAGGCCCAGCCACAGCGTCCCAGATACAGGCGCCATGCCTGTCTCTTTATGCACTGGCAAAGGAGAAAGCTGTATGCAAGTCAACATCAGTGGACACCAACTGGAAGTGACCAAACCCCTTCGTGAATACGTTGAGCTCAAGCTCAAAAAGCTCGAGGGGCATTTTGACAAGATTACCAACGTGCAGGTCACGATGACGGTCGAAAAGCTCAAGCAGAAGATCGAAGCCACGTTGCACATCCATGGTGGAGAGGTCGTTGCCAATGCTGAACATGACGATATGTATGCTGCCATCGACCTGCTCACTGACAAGCTAGACCGACAATTGCTCAAGCATAAGGAAAAGCAGCAAAGCATCCTCAAAGGTGCGGCCGCTCGCTAACGCCCATTTAAATGATCCGAATCGAAAATATCCTGACCCCCGGCCGCTCCCTTGTGAACGTGCCGGGTGGCAGTAAAAAGCGTGTACTCGAAGAAATTGCCAACCTGATCGGTCGTGAAGTACCGGGCATGGTTCGGGACACAGTATTCGCAAGTCTTGTTGCCCGCGAAAAACTGGGTTCGACCGGTTTCGGCAACGGTATTGCTATCCCTCATTGCCGCCTTGCTGACTGCAGCGAGCCTGTCAGTGCAGTCATTCACCTCGCTACCCCCGTGGATTTCGACGCCATCGATGGCGCGCCGGTTGACCTGCTGTTTGTATTGCTGGTCCCGCAGGCTGCTACCGATGAGCACCTGGAGTTACTGCGCCAGATCGCCAGCATGCTTGATGACAAAGATGTGCGTAAGCGCCTGCGCAGTGCCGAAAGTGCTGAAGCGCTTTATCAAGTGGTGCTGGACGTGCAGAACGGAAACTGAACATGCGCATGATCATCGTCAGCGGCCGTTCCGGCTCGGGTAAAAGTACAGCCCTCGACGTGCTGGAAGACAACGGTTTTTACTGTGTCGACAACCTGCCTGCCGGACTGCTGCCGGAACTGGCCGAGCGAGCGCTGATCAATACTGAACTGGCCGAGCCCTTACTGGCGGTGTCCATCGATGCGCGAAACCTGCCCAGTCACCTGACCCGCTTTCCGCAAATGCTGGATGAAGTCCGCTCACGCAACATCCAGTGCGACGTGCTTTACCTGGATGCGGATGAAGCAACCCTTCTCAAACGCTTCTCGGAAACTAGGCGTCGTCATCCTTTGAGCACGGCAGATCGTTCGCTGGCCGAGGCGATACGCGACGAGACAACGCTGCTGGGCCCGATCATCGATCTGGCCGACCTGAAAATCAACACCACCCACCTGAACCTCTATCAGTTGCGCGACGCACTCAAGCTTCGCCTGCTGAACAAGCCCGAGCCAGGCACTGCGTTTCTGATCGAATCCTTTGGTTTCAAGCGTGGCATGCCCGTTGACGCAGATCTGGTATTCGATGTGCGCTGCCTGCCCAACCCGTACTGGAAGCCTGAACTGCGCGACCATTCCGGGCTTGAACAACCGGTTATCGACTACCTGTCGGTGCAGCCCGATGTGGAAGAGATGTTTCAGGACATCTTCGCTTATCTGAACAAATGGTTGCCCCGGTTTGCAGCCAGCAACCGTTCTTACGTTACCATTGCCATTGGCTGCACCGGCGGACATCACCGCTCTGTCTACCTGACCGAACGGCTCGGCCAGGTCTTGCAACAATCACTCAAGAACGTTCAGGTTCGCCACCGCGACCTTAGCTGAAAGGATTTTCACTGCGATGCCCGCTCGTCAAATCACCATCATCAACAAATTGGGCCTGCATGCCCGCGCTGCCGCCAAATTCGTCGGAGTCGCAGGCAAGTTCCCTTGCACGATCAGGGTTGGCCGCTCTGAGCAGACCATGGTCGATGGTAAAAGCATCATGGCCGTGATGATGCTGGCGGCAGGCAAAGGCACCGAAATCCATCTGAAAACCGAAGGCGAATTCGAGCAGGAAGCGCTCGATGGCCTGGTTGAACTGATCAACAACAAGTTTGATGAGGGCGAGTAAGCCCTCAAATACGCCCCTTCCAAGATCACCAGCAGTGCATCCGCAACCAGCTCAAACCGTGAGCAATCAGTAACGCCATACCTGCCAACAGCAGCCCGGTGCCTACGACGAGCCGCAACAACCGCACACCGCTGAGAGCGAATATTCCTGAGCGCATAAGCTGCCTTGAGCCCGGTTACGGGAGTCAGGCCAAAGCGGCCTGATAACGTCGAGACACTTCATCCCAATTGATCACGTTGTAGAACGCGTTGATGTATTCGGGGCGACGGTTCTGATAGCGCAGGTAGTAAGCGTGCTCCCATACATCCAGACCCAGAATCGGCGTATTGCCATTCATCAACGGGCTGTCCTGATTACCGCTGCTTTCAACCACCAGCTTTTTGTCGGGGGTGACGCTCAGCCATGCCCAGCCGCTGCCGAAACGGGTCAATGCGGCTTTGGTAAACGCTCCCTTGAAGCTGTCATAGCCACCCAGCTGCTGGTCGATGGCCAAAGCGACAGGGCCTTTGGGCAAACCGCCTCCGCCTGGCACCATCACCTCCCAGAACAACGAATGATTCGCGTGACCGCCACCCTGGTTGATGACCGCCGGACGCAGGTTTTCAGGCAACTGCTTGATGCTGGCCACCAGCTTCTCGACGGACCAGTCAGCAAACTCGGTGCCTTCGATCGCAGCATTAAGGTTGTTGATGTAGGTCTGGTGATGCTTGGTGTAATGGATCTCCATGGTTTGCGCATCGATGTGCGGCTCCAGGGCATCGTATGCGTAAGGCAGTGCAGGCAAGGTATAAGGCATTTCAATGTGCTCCGTAGAAAAGTCCGGAAGTGGCTGCCGAGTGGCGCTGCAACGATGAGCGCGTGTGCTCGCTGCTGCTATTTAGCAGCCGATGAGTGCGCGGGTATTCGCCGTGTTCACTGATAAAGCTCAGCAACTCGGCGTAGGTTTTGCTGCTGTGGCGCAAGGCTGCCTCACGGAGCGCTGGAGGAAGACGCTGATCCTGCATGGTCCGCAACAGAACAGCACACAGGTATTCAGCGCTTTCCTCAGAAGGTGTAGACAAAATAAATTAAACTTTCACTCCCTTGTCTGAATAGCCCTCAAGCCATGCCTAAAACCGGACGTCCTCGCTCGATTGCCGCCGAGCACTATCCCGTGCTGGTGAAACTCGCTCATGCACAGCCCTATTCCAGCCAGGCCGAATTGGCGCTCGTATTCTTCGCCGAAACCGGTATCACTGCGCATCCCGACACCTTTGCAAAAGCGTTGAAAATGGCAGGGATTACGCGTGTAAAGCAGCGGGCCAAGGGAAGTTTTCAGTCACCTGAACCTAATAAAGCCTATGGCTACAATGAAACCCACCGCCGCCAACTGCCGGAGCAGCTATATCCGAGTTGCTTGACAGATACCGAGTGGGCACTGGTCGCCGACCTGTTTGAAAGCCAGGGCGGACGAGGAGTGCCACCGCTTCACTCTCGGCGCACGTTGCTGGAAGCCTGTTGCTATGTCGTACGCACGGGGTGCTCATGGCGAATGCTACCCCGCGATTTTCCTCATTGGGACAATGTCTACAAAACGTTCCGCCGGTGGAGCGCTCAAGGCAAGTTCGAGCAAATGCATGATCGCTTGCGAGCTCAATGGCGTGAGCGGGAAGAACGCGCTGACAGCCCGTCAGCAGCGATCCTGGATTCACAGTCGACCCGCAGTTCTCCTCAAGGCGGTGACAGCGGCTACGACGCAGGCAAAAAAGTGAAGGGGCGTAAACGAAGTCTGATTGTCGATACATTGGGCCTGCTGCTGGCTGTCAGTATCAGTGCTGCAAGCGTGCAGGATCGTGACGCGGCGGATGATGCGGTGGCGTACTCGAAGGAAAAATATCCGTCACTGAGCACGCTTTTTGTTGATAGTGCGTACGCAGGAAAATGGGCACAGCGCACCCATCAACTGCACGCTATCGATGTTCAAGTGATCCGTGGCCCGAATAACAGAAGAACAGGGCAATGGCACTCTGAACAAGGCGATCTATTTTCCGTGGAGCCTGTTCAGACTGGATTTGTGGTCATGCCCAAGCGATGGGTAGTGGAGCGAACTCATGCCTGGAATGAGAGAGCTCGGCGACTGATCATGCATCATGATCGCCTTTTTGCGGTAAGCGAGGCATGGGTTTGGTTGGCCGAGGCTCGAATACTCGCGCGCCGACTCACTACATGATTTTGTCTACACCCTCTCAGGCTGACCGAGGCTCAGGTGCAGGTCCGCCAGGTTGTGGTGAGAAATCACACAGGCCGCGACGGCCTCGTCGACATCCGCCCAACGCTCGAACAACACTTGCGCCAACGCCAGCGCCTGAAGGTAAAGCTCGCGGGCTTCGACCCACTCGCCCAGATTGAAACAGCGATTGGCCTGCTCGATAGTGCGTTTCCAATGCTGCATGGTCATACCTCCAGGGGACGTTGGCTGGCTGGAATCAAATACCGCCAGCGGTGAGTTTTTCAGGGTTGAGCAACACTTCCAGTTCGCTACGTTGCAAATCAGTGTGCTCAAGGGCGACGTCAATGACCGGACGGCCCTGCTTGTAAGCGGTCTTGGCGATTTCGGCGGCTTTCTGATAGCCAATGATCGGGTTGAGGGCCGTCACCAGAATCGGATTACGCGACAGCGCTTCCTTGAGCTTGGATTCATTGACCTTGAAGCTCGCAATCGCTTTGTCAGCCAGCAGCCGACTGGAATTGGCCAGCAGCTCGATGCTGCTGAGCAGGTTCTGGGCAATGATCGGTAGCATCACGTTAAGTTCGAAGTTGCCGGACTGCCCCGCCACGGTAATCGTCGCGTCGTTGCCGATCACTTGCGCGGCAACCATGGCGGTGGCTTCCGGAATGACCGGGTTGACCTTACCCGGCATGATCGATGAGCCCGGCTGCAATGCCTCCAGCTCAATCTCACCCAGCCCTGCCAGTGGCCCCGAATTCATCCAGCGCAGGTCGTTGGCAATTTTCATCAGCGACACCGCCGTGGCTTTGAGCTGGCCGGATACCGCGACCGCGGTGTCCTGCGAACCGATCAACGCGAACAGGTTCTTGCCAGGCGCGAATTGCACACCGGTCAACGTGCTCAACTGACGACTGAAACGAGCCGAAAACTCAGGATGCGCGTTGATCCCGGTACCGACTGCGGTGCCGCCCTGTGCCAGTGACTGAAGGCTCGGCTGGAGACCTTGCAGATGCTCGACGTTGGCGCGAATCTGCTGTGACCACCCGTTGAGCACCTGGCTCATGCGCACGGGCATGGCGTCCATCAGATGCGTACGACCAGTCTTGACGAAGGCATGGACCTGCTCGGCTTTGTGTTCGGTCACTCGCACCAGATGGGCCAGCGCAGGCAGCAGTTGTTCGTGCAGAGCCAGTGCAGCGCTCACATGAATCGTGGTCGGGATGATGTCGTTGCTGCTCTGCCCGCAGTTGACGTGGTCATTGGGGTTGACCTCTTCGCCCATCACACGCGTGGCCAGCGTGGCGATCACCTCGTTGGCGTTCATGTTGGTACTGGTGCCGGAACCGGTCTGAAAGATATCGACCGGAAAATGCGCCATGTAGTCACTGGCCAGCAGGTCTTTCACGGCACTGACAATCGCCCTGCTCTGCCCCTCGCTGATCTGCTCCAGCTCCAGGTTCGCCTGCGCTGCAGCCGCCTTGGCCAGCAACAGGGCACGAATGAATTGGCGGGGCATGCGTTGATGACTGATCGGAAAGTTTTCCACCGCACGCTGAGTCTGCGCGCCGTAAAGGGCCTCGGCCGGGACCTGTAGCTGGCCCATGCTGTCGCGTTCGATACGGGTATTACTCATCGCAATGTCCTTGCACCAGTTCAGAGAGGGAAATCGAGGGCTGTAGCACGCAGGTCGCCAGTTGATGAACACAGGCTTGCCAGCGCTGACGCCGCGCAGGCGTGGAGGCGATTGCCTGTAAATCACGCAGCGGACGCCAGGCCTGATCCAGACACAGGCAGCGCCAGTGCCACGGCAATGCCGTATCGCGTGCGGTGTCTATCAAAAGACGGAAAGTGGTTTCGGCAATCATGGGCTGGGGCGTGGCGGTAAAACGCGCCAGATAGCGCCCTTCGGCGAGGTAATGCTCGATCAGCCGAGGCTCGTCGGGCTCAAGGGCGCAACGAATCCGCAGACTCAATCCACGCCAGTTTTCCAGATAAGACAGCTCGTGCAGAACAGACCCCATGACCGCAGCCAATTTTAGAAATGATATTCATTATTAAATAATATAAAGAATCATTACAAGTGCGATCTTGAGCGAGTGCGTCATACACAGGTGCTGAGATGCCCGCTTTGCTGCCGGTTCCCGGCAGAGTCCGCTCAAAACCTGGATATCGCGGACAAGCGTAGGGCTGCTTCGGCCCGGAGGGCGTGGGAGCGGACTTGTCCGCGATGGGCTGCAAAGCGGCCCTAAAACAGGCCACCTTGGCTGTATCTGGTGCACCGGGGCGCTTGGTTTTGCTGCCGGTTCCCGACAGTTCGCGGACGAGTCCGCTCCTACAAAACCTGGATATCGCGGACAAGCGTAGGTCTGCTTCGGCCCGGAGGGCCTGGGAGCGGACTTGTCCGCGATGGGCTGCAAAGCGGCCCTAAAACAGGCCACCTTGGCTGTATCTGGTGCACCGAGGCGCTTGGTTTTGCTGCCGGTTCCCGGCAGTTCGCGGACGAGTCCGCTCCTACAAAACCTGGATATCGCGGACAAGCCTAGGGCTGCTTCGGCCCGGAGGGCGTGGGAGCGGACTTGTCCGCGATGGGCTGCAAAGCGGCCCTAAAACAGGCCACCTTGGCTGTATCTGGTGCACCGAGGCGCTTGGTTTTGCTGCCGGTTCCCGGCAGTTCGCGGACGAGTCCGTTCCTACAAAACCTGGATATCGCGGACCAGCGAAGCGTCGCTAGGCTCAGCTACCCGCTACGGTCATACGCTCGATCAGCACCGAGCCGGTTCGGATGTTGCTGCGCAGTTCAAGATCGCTGCCAACGGCGACGATCTGCTTGAACATGTCACGCATGTTGCCGGCAATCGTCACTTCCTGAACCGGAAATTGTATTTCCCCGTTCTCGACCCAGAAACCTGCTGCGCCCCGCGAATAATCACCGGTAACCATGTTCAGGCCGCTGCCCATCAATTCGGTTACCAGCAAGCCACGGCCCATACGTCGAATCAGCGCGGCCTGATCTTCCGAACCATGGGTGACGAACAGGTTATGCACCCCGCCCGCATTGGCGGTGCTCGGCATGCCCAGCTTGCGGCCGGAATAAGTACTCAGCACATAGGAAACCAGATCGCCGCCTTCCACGAACGGTTTGGCAAACGTCGCCAGACCGTCGCTGTCGAACGCCGAACTGCCCATTGCGTGCTTCAAGTGCGGACGCTCATCAATGGTCATCCACTCCGGGAACAGCCGCTGACCCAGGGCACCCTCCAGAAATGACGATTTACGGTACAGGTTGCCACCGGAAATGGCACCGAGAAAGCTGCCGAACAGGCCACCTGCCAGTTCTGCGGCAAACAGCACCGGCACTTCACAGGTCGGCACAGGACGCGCACCCAGACGGCTCGCCGCACGCAACGCAGCCTTGCGACCAATGCTCTGGGCATCGGCCAGCAACTCACCCTGGCGATTGACGTCGTACCAGTAATCACGCTGCATCTGGCCTTCGCCCTCGGCGATCATCACGCAACTGAGGCTGTGCCGCGTTGATGCATAACCACCGACGAAGCCATTACTGTTGCCATACACACGGCAGCCCTGATGGGTATTGAGCGTGGTGCCATCGGCGTTCTTGATCCGGCTGTCGGCGTCGAAGGCCGCGGCTTCGCAGATCAGCGCTTTCTCGATGGCCTGCTCGGGCGTTATATCCCAGGTGTGATAAAGGTCGAAATCCATGACCTCTTTGGCCATCAGCGCAGCATCAGCCAGCCCGGAGCTTTCGTCTTCGGAGGTGTGCTCGGCAATCGCCAGTGCGGCGGCGACGGTTTCACGAATGGCATCGGCCCCCGTGGCCGAGGTGCTGGCAGAGCCTTTACGCTGCCCGACATACAGGGTGATACCGAAACCCTGATCGCGGTTGAACTCGACGGTTTCAACTTCACGCTGACGGACCGATGTCGACAGCCCCTGATCCACCGACACTGCGACCTCGCAGGCGCTGGCGCCCTGACGCCGGGCTTCGGCGATAATCTGCTCGACCTGTTCCTGCAGTTCGGGCAAGGCTTGCGGACCGACGCTTTGGGTTGCACTCATGACTTTCTCCATCAAATTCTTCTTTCAGCACAGGCCGAATACCGACCGGGCCGGACAAGCGGCCCACGACTGGTTATCATGGCGGCGTTTCTTTGCGGACTGCCCCCATGGTTGATTCTTACGACGACTCCCTCGACGGGGAGAAAAGCAAAACCCAGGTCAAACGAGAGCTGCATGCTCTGGTCGACCTCGGCGAGCGACTGACAACACTCAAAGCCGATGTGCTGGCCAAGCTGCCGCTGACCGACGCTTTGCGCAAGGCCCTGGCCGAAGCGCCCAAGCACACGGCGAACATCGCGCGAAAGCGGCATATTCTGTTCATTGGCAAGCTGATGCGCGATCAGGACCAGGAAGCCATTCTGGTGTTGCTGGACCAACTCGATGCCTCCACTCGCCAATACAACGAACGTTTTCACAATCTGGAGCGCTGGCGTGATCGCCTGATCGCGGGTGATGACGCCGACCTCGAGAAATTCGTTGTCGAATACCCCGATGCCGACCGTCAGCAGCTGCGCTCGCTGATTCGTCAGGCGCAACACGAAGTTGCACGTAACAAACCACCGGCCACCAGCCGCAAAATCTTCAAATACATCCGTGAGCTGGACGAACTTCAACGCGGTTTGCGTTGATTTCAACCGCGGGGCCGGCAGCAGCAAGCGGCCAGCCCCGACTCACCTTCAGCTACCCGTACCACCTACCGTGATCGCATCGATTTTCAGCGTGGGCTGACCCACACCGACTGGCAGAGACTGGCCGTCCTTCCCGCACGTTCCCACGCCGCTATCGAGCGACAGGTCGTTGCCCACCATCGATACCCTGCTCATGGCTTCCGGCCCGTTACCGATCAAGGTCGCGCCCTTGACCGGCGCAGTGATTTTGCCGTCCTCGATCAAATAAGCCTCGCTGGTCGAAAACACGAATTTGCCGCTGGTGATATCCACCTGACCGCCACCCAGATTGGCGCAGTAAATACCGCGCTTCACCGAGGCGATGATTTCCTGCGGGTCGCTCTGCCCGCCCAGCATGTAGGTATTGGTCATACGTGGCATCGGCAGGTGAGCGTAGGACTCGCGACGACCGTTACCAGTGCGTGCGACACCCATCAAGCGAGCATTGAGCTTGTCCTGCATGTAGCCCTTGAGCACGCCGCTCTCAATCAGTGTGGTGCACTCGGTCGGTGTGCCTTCGTCATCGACACTCAGCGAGCCGCGACGCCCTGCAAGGGTACCGTCGTCAACAATCGTGCAAAGTTTCGATGCAACCATCTCGCCCATGCGCCCGCTGTAAGCCGAACTGCCCTTGCGATTGAAGTCACCTTCAAGGCCGTGACCAACCGCCTCGTGCAGCAGCACGCCTGACCAGCCGGAACCCAGCACCACCGGCAATGTGCCTGCCGGAGCAGGAATCGCTTCCAGATTGACCAGCGCCTGACGCAGCGCTTCACGCGCGTAGCCCATGGCACGATCATCGGTCAGGAAATAACGGTAGTCCGTACGCCCGCCACCGCCATGCCCGCCCCGCTCGCGGCGGCCGTTCTGCTCGACGATGACACTGACGTTGAAGCGCACCAGCGGGCGCACATCGGCGGCCAGGCTGCCATCGGCTGCGGCCACCAGAATGCGCTCCCAGACACCGGCCATGCTCACCGACACCTGCTGGATACGCGAGTCCAGCGCGCGCGTCGCGACGTCAATGCGTTTGAGCAGTTCGACCTTCTCGGCGCGGCTCAGCACTTCCAGAGGATTATCCGGGGCGTACAACTGGGCCACATCCTGCGAGGTAAAAGCCTGCACCCGGCCATTCTGCCCAGCGCGGGAGATGGAACGGGCAGCACGGGCAGCGGTGCGCAGTGCGTCCTCAGTGATAGCGTTGCTGTAAGCGAAACCAGTCTTTTCGCCCGATTGAGCGCGCACGCCCACGCCTTGATCGAGATTGAAACTGCCTTCCTTGACGATACCGTCTTCGAGCGACCAGGACTCGGAGATCATGCCCTGAAAATACAGATCAGCCGCGTCGATACCCGGCCCGGCAAGCTCTCCGAGCACCGATTGCAGGCTGTCGAGGCTCAGGCCACCAGGGGCCAGAAGATGTTCGCTGACTGAGGACAGATCACTCATATTCACTCCGAAGCAGGCCGCATGGCGTCCTGCGAAAAAAAGCGCCGGTGACTGGACACCGGCATCCGCGCCCTTATGGACGCCTGTTCTTCACTGTCGCGCTTGGCCAGCAGCACGGCTTCACCCTGTGCCTGCTCGGCCAGTACGCGGCCCCATGGATCAACGATGGCCGCGTGCCCGTAAGTCTCGCGAGGCCCCGGATGGACCCCGCCCTGTGCCGCCGCCAGCACGTAACACTGGGTTTCGATGGCGCGCGCCCGGATCAGAATGTCCCAGTGCGCAGCACCCGTTACCGCAGTAAAAGCTGACGGCGCGGTAATCAGTTCAGCACCGGCCTCCCGCAGCGCGGTGTACAGCTCGGGAAAGCGCAAGTCATAACAGACTGTCAGCCCCACGCGCCCTACAGGTGTATCGGCCACCACCACATTGTTTCCGTGAGCATAGTCATCGGATTCACGGTAGCGGCCCCGATTGTCAGCAACATCCACATCAAACAGATGCAGCTTGTCATACCGGGCCACCTGCTCACCGTGTTCATCGATCAGCAACGAACACGCCGTCACCTTGCCATCGGGTCGCTCATCCGGCGGCAGTGGCAAGGTTCCGGCAACAATCCATAACTTGAGGTCGCGAGCGGCCAGTTTCAACCATGGCAGGATCGGCCCATGCCCATGAGCTTCGGCACGACCGATGTCGGCCACGTCACGCCGCCCCATGGCAACAAAGTTTTCGGGCAGCACCGCGAGCCGCGCGCCACCTTCGGCTGCCTGCTCCAGCAAGCGGCGAGCGCTGACCAGATTAGCCTGGACATCGCTTTGGCTGACCATCTGAATCACAGCAAAGGACATGGCGACCCGCTCCTTGATGACCTGGCCACCACTGTACTCCATGCGGCGCTATTGGGGCTTTTCAAATGGCTTGTCGAACGTGATCTTCGGCTCTTTCCAAGGCCCTTCGACCTTGTATTGCACGCTGGCGAAGCGGGCAACCCTGTCGCCCAGCAGCTTGTCGACCAGAAACAGCGCGCCGCCAATGGCTGGCGCACCGACAATCAATGCCGCGATCGGCAGGTTGTTGGTCACCGGCAGGGTCACCAGCAGCTTCGCATCAACGCGGTCGCGGACCATGTCCAGCGTACCGTTGAGCTCAAGATTACTCGACGGCCCGGTCAGGGTAATCGGGTTGCGCGTCACATAAACACCGTCGCTGGCGACCAGCAGCCCTTTGACCCGGTCGTAACTGAGCCCTTTGCCCAGCAGGTCGGAGAAGTCCAGGCGCAAGCGACGGCCGATGGAGTTGAAATTCAACAATCCAAACACCCGCAGCGCCTGAGCACCGCCTTCTACCTCGACAAACTGGCCTCTGTTCAACGTCGCATCCAGGCTGCCGGAATAGCGCTTGAGGCCCACCCAGGCAGGCGAACCCGGCCAGCGTCCGTCGACATTCATTTCGAAACTTTCACTGGTGACCGTCGGCGCGAAGTTCCAGGCCTTGAGCACGTCTGCCAGATTCTTGCCTGCCACACGCCCCTTGAACGAGCTGCTGCTGGACCCCGGAGTGCCCTCCCAGGCACCATCGCCCTCGAGCAAAATACCTTTGAGCCCCAGACTCAGGTCGGACATGCGCATACCGGTCGCTGTCGGGCGGGTTTTCAGCGACCAGGCACCCAGTAACTGGTCGCCCTGAAACAGCTGGGCAATCTTCACGTCCAGCGCAGGAATATTGTGCGGGTCGATATCCGCCAGAGGGTCAGGCGCGTTCTCGACCACCGCCGCATTCGGATCAGAGGCAGGCAGTCGCACGTAGAGCATGTTGATACCGATCGGCGCGGACTTCGCGTCGGGCAGCACGGCAGTGCCCTTGGCCAGCGCGCTGTCCAGCGACAAGGCCCAGGCCGCAGCATTGCGCTGCAATTGAACACGTACGTTATCCAGCGTGGTGCCCATCGCCGTCAGCCCGCCGATCTGCAGGTCGACGCTGTTGAGCAGTTGTTTTGCGCTGCCGCCCGGATCATTGCCGGTATATCGTCCAGCCAGCTCCTGCCAGGGCGCTACGTCCAGCTCAGACAATTCACCACGAATCCGCAGCCCTTTGGCGTCCGGCACTATCGCCCCGCCGCGCCCGAGATAAAGCTCGCCGCGACCGTCGGCAAACTTGCCATTCGGTGCGGCAAAAGCAAAGTTGGCCTGATCGTTATACGCCGCGCCAAGCCTGCGCTCCGCGCCTTGCAGGGTCATGCGGAACTCGCTGGGACGCTCCTCCTCGGCAGTCTTGCCAAACGGTGCAGGCAGATCGATTGCCACGCCCTTGAGCGTGGAGTTGATCACCAGTGGGCTGTCCTTGCTGTCCAGAGTCAATTGCAGCTGATACGGCAAGTCACCCGACACCGGCAGTGGCTGAGTAACGCTCAGCCAGTCGGTCAGCCGCTTCACGGTGATCTGCCCGTTTGCCACAATGCGTGTCACGTTGTCGCCTGGCTTGCCTTCGGCAGCGATTTCTGCGGTCACGGGACGATCAAATGCCTGCGCCTTGATGCCCTTGCCGCTCAGCCCTTTGGCGCTGTCAAAGCGGAAATCGCCCTTGAGGCGAGTCAATTCCAGAACCGGGTCGACCAGCTTCAGCCGCGCATTGTCGGTACTGAAATCCACCACAACCTTTGGCTCGACGCCCTTGGCCAGCGGAATATCCAGCTTCAGCTTGCCATCCAGCGGACCTTCCCCGGTCCAGCCGGCAAACGTGCTGGCCGTGCCGATGGGCGCTTGCTGGAGAATCTTCAGGCCATCGATCAGATTGCCGGAGAAGCTGCCATCGACCAGCAGGTGGCTGTCCTGACCTGCCGGGACGTGGGGAATATTGACCAGCACGTTGCTTACTTTGGTATCGAGCAACTGCCCTTTGCTTGCCTTGACTCGCACGCCGCTGTTTTCGACGTAAACCTTGCCGTCGACTCCGGTCAACGAAGGCCAGCCCGGCTGGAAAGCCAGCGTTGCGTTGCTGACATCGAAAAACAGGCTGATGACGCGCGCGGTGTCGGGCGAACTCTTGTTCAGCGACCCTTGATACTGAAAGAAACCCTGCTTGACCGCACCACTCACCACGGCGGTGCGCAGCCAGTGATCAAGCTCGGGACTGAGGGCTGTAGGCAGATACTTGCTGGTGTAACGACCATCGCCGTCGACCATGCCGACCCGCAGGTCCATGTAGTCTTCCTGCTCATGGCTGAGATGAATCCTGATCAGAAAGTCTGCCGCGATCTTGCCTTCGTCGCCGAGCACCTTGATATACGGCGCGATCAGGGTGAATGCCTGATCATCGAGCTTCCAGGTCAGACGGGCATTGGCCTTCTGGTAGCGCCAGGGCTTGGCGAAGATAGGGTCCAGATGAAGCATAAAGTCATTGGTGTCGAGCCGCAGTTCGCCCTGGCCCAGATCACCGCTGATGGCACCGGTGACATTTCCGGCCGCCGGGACACCGCGATAGGCGTTGAACCCCACCTTGTCCAGATTGGCGGCAAAGCTCAGGCGCTTGTCGCCGGTTGCCTGTGGCCGGTAATCCAGCAACACGTTACGCAGCCCGCCTGTCACCTTGAGACCGTCGACCACTGCCATGGCTTTCTCCGGCAACGGTGCGAGGGAATCAATAAGCGGCGTGAGCGGCGTCAGGTCCAGGCGATCGGCCTGCACATGCCAGAGTTCTTCGCTGTCGGGCGTCGCAGCGGTTTGCGTGAGTTGCAGGCGGCTTTCCCAGCGCTTGTCGCCCAGGCTCATCGCCAGTGAATCGAGGTTCAGGTCGAAACCTGTGTCAGTGCGCGCAAACCAGGCGTTGAGCGCGAGGTTGTCGACAGTCGAGGGTTTGCGACCGGCATAAACGCCTTTGACATGCGGCGCATTAAGCCGCGCAGTCGCGCTTTGCACAGTGCCCTTGCCCCAGCTCATCCACAGCTCGCCACCGGCCTGCAGCTTCGACAGTGTCCATTCCCGCGTGAGGCTTTTTGGCAACCACTTGGCCCAGTCGCTTTGCGGCAGGCTGGCGTAGACATCTGCCTCGCCGTCCTTCCATTGACTGGCCTGGATACGTGAACGCACATTCAGGGCAAACGGCTGACCATCCGGCAGCGTCAGGCGTGCATCAAGGCGCTGGTGATAACTGCCTGTGGCCAGACTGAGGTTTACATAGGTCAGGGTCAGCGGCGCGGCGTCAAACGGTTGCACAGTGACCTGGCTGTCGAGCAGCGACAAGTGCGAGACCATCTGCATTTGCTCAAGCACTTGCCCGGGGTCGAACGGGCTGTCGTTGCGCACTGGCAAGCCCTGTACCGACCAGTTGCCCTCCTTGTCCTGCCTGAGCATGAACTGCAGGCCGTCCACCTCGAGATGAGCAATGCGCACTTGACGCGCCAGCAGGCTTTCCCAGAGGTCGGGAACAACCCTTACACGATCAAGACGCACAGCACTGGAACCCTCTCCGACCATGACGTCGTGAGCCAGAAAAACCGGGGCAAACCGGCTCCAGCTGCCTTCCAGACTGCCAATGCTCAACGGCATGCCCAGCGCGCTGCTGGCCCTGGTTTCCACATCCACACGGTATTCGGCAACCAGCGGCGTTAGCTGACGCCCGAGGCTTACGTACAAAGCCGCGAGCACCAAAACCAGTGCGCACAGGCTCAAACCCCAACGAGTCAGGGTTGCAACAAGGCGAGGAAGACGACCCATCTCAGGATGCCCTCCGCTGCGGGATACAAGCAGCGGAATCGGCGAATCGATTCCGGCTCAGGTGTGCAGGTGCGTTCAGGTACAGGTTTTGCTCATTTCCCACGCATCATTCTCGATAAAACGGCATACCTGCCAGAAACCCGAAGGGCACTTGTCATCATATTTCAAACGATCAGCACCCTCAGAGCAGCACCACGTCGTATTGTTCCTGCGAGTACATGGTTTCTACCTGAAAACGGATGGTCCGGCCAATGAAGCTCTCCAGCTCAGCCACATTGCCCGACTCCTCGTCGAGCAAGCGATCGACCACGCGCTGATTGGCCAGAACCCGATAACCCACCGCCCGATAGGCTCGAGCTTCTCGCAGGATCTCGCGAAAGATTTCATAGCAAATAGTCTCGGGGGTTTTCAGCTTGCCCCGACCCGCGCAGCAATGGCAGGGCTCGCAGAGCACTTGCTCAAGACTTTCACGAGTGCGCTTGCGGGTCATCTGCACCAAGCCAAGCTCGGTGATACCGATGATATTGGTCTTGGCGTGATCGCGCTCCAGCTGTTTCTCCAGCGTGCGTAATACCTGACGCTGGTGCTCACCGTCTTCCATGTCGATGAAATCGATAATGATGATGCCGCCCAGATTGCGCAGGCGCAGCTGCCGGGCAATGGCTGTCGCGGCTTCCAGGTTGGTCTTGAAGATGGTTTCTTCAAGGTTGCGATGCCCCACAAACGCGCCGGTATTGACGTCGATGGTGCTCATCGCCTCGGCCGGATCGACCACCAGATAACCACCGGACTTGAGCGGCACCTTGCGTTCGAGAGCTTTCTGGATTTCATCCTCGACCCCATAGAGGTCGAAGATCGGCCGTTCGCCCGGATAATGCTCCAGCCTGTCGGCAATCTCCGGCATCAATTCGGCCACGAACTGGGTGGTCTTCTGAAAGGTTTCCCGCGAGTCGATGCGGATTTTTTCGATACGCGGGCTCACCAGGTCACGCAAGGTACGCAGGGCCAGGCCCAGGTCCTCATAAATCACCGTAGGCGGGCTGACGGTCTTGATCTGCTCGCCGATCTGATCCCAGAGCCTGCGCAGATAGCGGATATCCATGAGGATTTCATCAGCACCGGCACCTTCGGCCGCGGTACGCAGAATAAAGCCTCCGGCCTCTTTGATACCTTCCAGGGCGACACAATCGCTGACAACTTTTTTCAGTCGTTCACGCTCTGCCTCGTCCTCGATTTTCAGGGAAATGCCTACATGCGCAGTGCGCGGCATGTACACCAGATACCGTGACGGAATGGAGAGCTGGGTAGTCAGCCGCGCGCCTTTGCTGCCGATGGGGTCCTTGGTGACTTGCACCACAAGGCTCTGGCCGTCATGCACCAGCGACGCAATGCTCTCGACGGCAGGCCCTTCACGCATGGATATTTCCGAGGCATGAATGAATGCAGCGCGGTCCAGACCGATATCGATGAACGCCGCCTGCATGCCGGGAAGCACCCGCACTACCTTGCCTTTATAGATATTGCCGACGATGCCGCGGCGCTGGGTACGCTCGACGTGCACCTCTTGCAGAACACCGTTTTCTACCACTGCCACCCGTGATTCCATCGGGGTGATGTTGATCAGGATCTCTTCACTCATGACTCGTCACCTTCCAGGCATTGCCAGCAGGGTATGCCGAAATGGCCAAGCAGTTCTGCGGTTTCACACAGAGGCAGACCAACCACCCCAGAATAGCTGCCTTGCAGGCCCTCGACGAAAATCGCCGCCAGCCCTTGAATGGCATAGCCTCCGGCCTTGTCGGCAGGCTCGCCACTGGCCCAGTAGGCTTGGGCCTCGTGGGGTTGAATCGGGCGAAAGCGCACGCGACTGGTCACAATACGGGTTTCACTGCGATGCCGATCACTCAGCGCGACGGCGGTCATCACTTCGTGCTCGCGCCCGGACAGGGCCGTCAGCATGGCCAGAGCATCCGCCTCATCGGCCGGCTTGCCAAGAATGCGCCCATCAAGCACCACCGCCGTGTCAGCGCCCATCACGCAGGCCTGTTGTTCGGCCGCCAGCACAGACAGCCCGGCCTGGGCCTTGCCGAGCGCAAGACGCTCGACATAGGCAGCCGGGGTTTCGTGGTCGAAGGGAGTTTCGTCAATCTGAGCGTTCAGTACGGTAAAGGACACACCGATCTGAGTCAGAAGTTCGCGGCGGCGCGGCGAGCCAGAAGCCAGATAAAGCGAGGGCATAAGGACATCTCCGTGTCTGTTCGGGTGAGCGCCAGGGACGCAGCGGGGCGTCGCGCTCACCTTGCGCTTAATTGATTTTCAAACGTTTGCGCAATCCACGCAGGCCATAGCTGATCCAGGGCCACAACAGGGCACTGACCAGCGCGGGTAGAACCAGCGCCAGCGTAGGCTGACGGTTGCCGGTCAATGCACTCAGCCAGAGCTGCGCAAGCTGCGCCAGACCGAATACGACCAACAGCACCAGACATTGCTGCCACATGGGGAACATACGCAGACGCTGCTGCAGGGACATCACCAGAAACGTGATCAGGCTGAGGATCAGCGCATTCTGGCCAAGCAATGTGCCATACAGCACATCTTCCATCAGCCCCAGTATCCACGCAGTGGTCATACCGTATTTGTGCGGCAGCGCCAGAACCCAGAAAGTCAGCAACAGGGCCAGCCACAAGGGCCGGAAGATTTCCATGAATTGCGGCAGCGGCGAAACGCTCAGCAACAGACCGATCGCAAACGTCAGCCAGACCACCCAGCCATTGCGCCCGGAAACATGACTAACCATCGATAGGCTCCCGAGCAGTGGAAGGTCTTGAAGCAGGCGGCTGTGAAGCAGCAGGCCGGGCGGCAGGCCTTGCCGGTGTCACAGGCGCTGCAGCCGGCGCAGGCGTTGTCGATTGCCCTGCAGGCTTGTGCGTTGCAGTGCTGCCCGGGAATACCGGAACAGTTGCTTGCGGCCACATCGGGAAAGCAGGTGTCGGCGGCGGCAGGGTCGCCATCACTGAAGGCTCGATACCCTTGTCGATGGATTCCTGCGCTTGCGCCGCGTCGGCAGCGCGCTCTTCCGGCGAACGGCCGTCCGAGAACACCAGCAGCAGATAACGGCTGCGATTCAATGCGGCGGTTGGCACGGCACGCACGATTGCGAACGGCTGGCCGGAGTCGTGAATCACTTCCTTGACCGTAGCCACCGGGTAGCCAGCCGGGAAGCGCTGCCCCAGGCCGGAACTGACCAGCAGATCGCCCTCTTTGATGTCGGCAGTATCTGCCACATGCCGAAGCTCAAGCCGTTCAGGGTTGCCGGTGCCGCTGGCGATAGCACGCAGGCCGTTGCGATTCACCTGCACCGGAATGCTGTGGGTCGTATCAGTCAGCAGCAGGACCCGCGAGGTGTACGGCATCAGCTCGACAACCTGGCCCATCAGGCCACGCGCATCGAGCACCGGCTGGCCCAGCACAACGCCGTCGCGCTCGCCCTTGTTGATGATGATGCGATGGGTGAAGGGGTTCGGGTCCATGCCGATCAACTCGGCGACCTCGACCTTTTCGTTGACCAGCGCAGAAGAGTTCAGCAACTCACGCAAACGAACATTCTGCTCGGTCAGTGCCGCCAGCTTTTGCAAGCGACCTTGCAGGAGCAACGCTTCGGTCTTGAGTTTTTCGTTTTCGGCGATCAGCTCTGTGCGGCTGCCGAACTGACTGGCAACGCCTTGATACAAACGTTGTGGCAGATCAACGATCCAGTAGGACTGCATGAGCACCATCGACATCTGGCTGCGCACGGGCTTGAGGATCGTAAAGCGGGCGTCGACAACCATCAACGCAACCGACAGAACGGCCAGCACCAGCAGACGTACGCCCAGCGAAGGGCCTTTTGCGAAAAGCGGTTTAATAGGCCGCTCCTCCGGGGCATGCGATCGTTGGATCGAACTTCGATTGGCAATTATTCATGCGGTATGTAACCGGCCTGGACAAATGAAAGAGATAGGCACCCCGTTTCGGGGTCAGCACGATGCATACAGGTAGCACATACGCCACCTGCATACAAAAGACTCCGTGAAAGGCACTCCGGCGAATTACTCGCTGGAGAGCAGATCCATGGTGTGCTTATCCATCATTTCCAGCGCACGGCCACCGCCGCGGGCTACGCAGGTCAGCGGGTCTTCGGCAACGATCACCGGCAGACCTGTTTCCTGAGCCAGCAATTTGTCCAGATCACGCAGCAATGCACCGCCACCGGTCAGGACCAGACCACGCTCGGCGATGTCCGAGGCCAGTTCCGGAGGCGACTGCTCCAGAGCGCTCTTGACCGCCTGAACGATGGTCGCCAATGACTCCTGAAGCGCTTCAAGCACTTCGTTGGAGTTCAGGGTGAACGCACGTGGCACGCCTTCAGCCAGGTTGCGGCCGCGAACGTCGACTTCACGCACTTCACCGCCCGGGTAGGCCGTACCGATTTCCTGCTTGATGCGCTCGGCGGTGGATTCGCCGATCAGGCTGCCGTAGTTACGACGCACATAGGTGATGATCGCTTCATCGAAACGGTCGCCGCCTACACGTACGGATTCGGCATACACCACACCGTTCAGGGAAATCAGCGCGATCTCGGTGGTGCCACCGCCGATGTCGACAACCATCGAACCGCGAGCTTCTTCCACCGGCAGACCGGCACCGATTGCAGCGGCCATTGGCTCTTCGATCAGGAATACTTCGCGTGCACCTGCACCCAGGGCAGATTCGCGAATGGCACGACGCTCAACCTGGGTGGATTTGCACGGAACGCAGATCAGCACACGAGGGCTGGGCTGCAGAAAGCTGTTTTCGTGGACCTTGTTGATGAAGTACTGCAACATTTTTTCGCAGACGCTGAAGTCGGCGATAACGCCGTCTTTCATTGGACGAATGGCTGCGATGTTGCCTGGAGTACGGCCCAGCATGCGCTTGGCTTCAGTACCGACGGCCACGACACTCTTTTGGTTGCCGTGAGTACGAATGGCAACGACAGAGGGTTCATTCAGAACGATACCGCGCTCACGCACGTAGATAAGGGTGTTGGCAGTGCCCAGGTCGATGGATAGATCACTGGAAAACATGCCACGCAGTTTCTTGAACATGGGAAAGGGACCCTAGGGAACGCGTGGTAAAAAAAGTGCGGCAAACTCTAACAACGACAGGGATTTTGGGCAAGGAGCCAATATGCTAAATTGGCGGTTTTCCGAACATGACCCTCGACGTTAGCGGCTTGAGACAGTAATAACGCGATAGTGTTCCGCAATTGGCAACAAAGCAAATCCATAAGCATTCCACTGGAGATACCCCATGGCGCTTGAACGCTCCGACGTGGAAAAGATCGCTCATCTGGCCCGACTGGGTCTCAATGACGCCGATATCCCGCGTACCACCGAAGCACTTAACAGCATTCTCGGGCTGGTCGATCAGATGCAAGCGGTCGACACCACTGGCATCGAACCTCTGGCCCACCCGCTGGAAGCCACCCAGCGCCTGCGCGAAGACGCCGTCACCGAGCGAAATCGTCGTGACACTTACCAAGCCATCGCACCAGCGGTCCAAGACGGCCTCTATCTGGTTCCGAAAGTCATCGAGTAAGGGAAAGCGCCTGCATGCATCAAATGACTCTGGCCGAGATCGCTCGCGGACTCGCCGAAAAAAAGTTTTCTTCTGAAGAGCTGACCCGCGTTCTGCTGTCGCGTATCGCGACGCTCGACCCGCAGCTCAACAGCTTCATCAGCCTCACCGAAGACCTGGCCATCACTCAGGCCCAGGCGGCAGACGCTCGGCGCGCCGCCGGTGAGAACGGCCCGCTGCTCGGTGCCCCGCTGGCGCACAAGGACCTGTTCTGCACCCAAGGCATCCGTACCAGTTGCGGCTCCCGGATGCTCGACAACTTCAAGGCGCCGTATGACGCCACGGTTGTGTCGAAACTGGCTTCGGCAGGCACGGTAACGCTGGGCAAGACCAACATGGACGAATTCGCCATGGGTTCGGCCAACGAATCCAGCCATTACGGCGCGGTGAAAAACCCGTGGAATCTGCAATGCGTGCCCGGAGGCTCGTCCGGTGGTTCGGCAGCGGCGGTTGCTGCACGCCTGCTGCCTGCCGCAACCGGCACCGACACCGGCGGCTCGATTCGCCAGCCTGCGGCACTGACCAACCTCACCGGCCTCAAGCCTACTTACGGTCGTGTGTCGCGCTGGGGAATGATTGCCTACGCTTCAAGCCTCGATCAGGCAGGGCCAATGGCGCGCACCGCCGAAGATTGCGCACTGCTGCTGCAAGGCATGGCCGGCTTCGACCCGCAGGACTCGACCAGCATCGACGAGCCGGTTCCGGACTACTCCGCCAGCCTCAATACCTCGCTCAAGGGCCTGCGTATTGGCGTACCGAAAGAGTATTTCAGCGCAGGCCTGGACCCGCGTATCGCGCAATTGGTGCATGAAAGCGTCAAGGAGCTGGAAAAACTCGGTGCGGTCGTCAAGGAAGTCAGCCTGCCAAACCTGCAACACGCAATCCCGGCCTACTACGTCATCGCGCCGGCTGAGGCCTCGTCCAACCTGTCGCGCTTCGACGGCGTGCGTTTCGGCTACCGCTGCGAAGACCCGAAAGACCTGACCGACCTTTACAAGCGTTCCCGCGCTGAAGGCTTTGGCCCGGAAGTCCAGCGCCGCATCATGGTGGGCGCCTATGCGCTGTCGGCGGGCTACTACGACGCTTATTACCTGCAAGCGCAGAAGATCCGTCGCCTGATCAAGAACGATTTCATGAGTGCATTTGCCGAAGTCGACGTAATCCTCGGCCCGACCACGCCCAACCCGGCCTGGAAAATCGGCGCGAAGACCAACGATCCGATTGCCGAATACCTGGAAGACTTCTACACCATCACCGCCAACCTGGCGGGCCTGCCCGGCTTGTCCATGCCCGCAGGCTTTGTCGATGGCCTGCCGGTCGGCGTGCAGTTGCTCGCTCCGTATTTCCAGGAAGGCCGTCTCTTGAATGTGGCGCATCAGTATCAGCAAGTCACCGACTGGCACACTCGCGCACCTGAAGGCTTCTGAGGAGAAACACATGCAATGGGAAGTCGTCATCGGGCTGGAGATTCATACCCAGCTTTCGACCCAATCAAAGATTTTTTCCGGTAGCGCCACCACGTTCGGCTCCGAGCCCAACACCCAGGCCAGCCTCGTCGATCTGGGCATGCCCGGCGTTCTGCCGGTGCTGAACAAGGAAGCCGTGCGCATGGCCGTCAAGTTCGGCCTGGCGGTGGATGCCGAAATCGGGCAGCACAACGTGTTTGCCCGCAAGAACTACTTCTACCCCGACCTGCCCAAGGGCTACCAGATCAGCCAGATGGAGCTGCCGATTGTCGGCAAGGGCCACCTGGACATCACTCTGGAAGACGGCACAGTCAAGCGCATCGGCATCACCCGTGCGCACCTTGAGGAAGATGCAGGCAAAAGCCTGCACGAAGACTTCCAGGGCATGACCGGTATCGACCTGAACCGTGCCGGCACGCCGCTGCTGGAAATCGTTTCCGAGCCGGACATGCGCAGTGCCAAGGAAGCCGTGGCCTATGTAAAAGCCATTCATGCGATTGTCCGTTATCTGGGCATCTGTGACGGCAACATGGCCGAAGGCTCGTTGCGTTGCGACTGCAACGTGTCGATTCGCCCGAAGGGCCAGGTCGAGTTCGGCACACGTTGCGAGATCAAGAACGTCAACTCGTTCCGCTTCATCGAGAAGGCGATCAACAGCGAGATCCAGCGCCAGATCGATCTGATCGAAGACGGTGGCAAGGTTATCCAGCAGACCCGCCTGTACGATCCGAACACCAACGAAACCCGCGCCATGCGCAGCAAGGAGGAAGCCAACGACTACCGTTACTTCCCCGACCCGGACCTGTTGCCGGTGATCATCGAGGATTCGTTCCTCGAAGAAACCCGCGCCACATTGCCGGAACTGCCGCCGCAGAAGCGCGAACGTTTCCAGAGCCAGTTCGGCCTGTCGACCTACGATGCCAGTGTGCTGGCCTCCAGCCGCGAGCAGGCCGACTACTTCGAGCAGGTGGTCAGCATCAGCGGTGACGCCAAGCTGGCCGCCAACTGGGTCATGGTCGAACTGGGCAGCCTGCTGAACAAACAGGGCCTGGAAATCGAACAGTCGCCGGTCAGTGCCGAGCAACTGGGTGGCATGCTCAAGCGCATCACCGACAACACCATTTCCGGCAAGATCGCGAAAATGGTTTTCGAGGCGATGGCCAATGGCGAAGGCAGTGCCGATGAAGTCATCGACAAGCGCGGCCTGAAGCAGGTAACCGACAGCGGTGCCATCGAATCGATGCTCGACGAGATGCTGGCTGCCAACGCGGAGCAGGTCGAACAATATCGCGCCGCTGATGAAGCCAAGCGCGGCAAGATGTTCGGTTTCTTCGTCGGTCAGGCAATGAAAGCCTCCAAAGGCAAGGCCAACCCGCAGCAGGTCAACGAGTTGCTGAAGGCCAAGCTGGAGGGCTGATCCTCGTCACTCTCGTTCCCATGCTATGCGATCAGCGTTATACACGAGTCTTGTGGGAGCGAGCTTGCTCGCGAATAGGCCGGTACAGCCTCTAGAGACAGGGCGTTTGGACCAAGGTCTTCGTGAGCAAGCTCACTCCCACAGAGATCTTTATTCACATCGCGATTGCGGTCAAAGACCCCGCTTTTTGGGCTCTTCATGACTTATGTATAACGCTAGCGCTCCGCGTGGGAATGCAGTTCTGGACGCTCTGCGTCCGCTGTTGCGTGCGCGCTGCGACACCGAGTTGCGACGCGGAGCGTCAGGAAATGCATGCCAGCATGGAGGATTGGCATGAGAGTCAACCACACCTACTCCGGCACTCAGGAACCCAACCCATGCGCCGCCTTATTTTTGCCTGCAGCCTGCTGACGTTACTGGCAGGCTGCGCCAATCACATCATCGACCCTCACGGTTATGACGAGACCGGCACAGCCGCTTATTACGGTGCCCGCCATCATGGCAATCGCACAGCCAGTGGCGAACCCTTCAATCAGAACGCCCTGACTGCCGCCCACAGGCAGTTACCATTCGGCACGCGCGTCAAGGTCACTAACCTGGACAACGACAGGTCAGTGGTCGTACGCATCAATGATCGCGGCCCTCACACGCGTGGTCGATTGATCGATGTCTCTCGCGAAGCAGCCGAACAACTGGGTATGCTGCGTAGCGGCACCGCGCCAGTGCGTGTTCAGGCCCTCGATTAGCCTTAATCCCGTTCAACACTAACAAGGACACTCGTATTCTCCAGCTATCGGCCCTGCCCGCCCCCGCGCTCATTCAAATGCTCAGCGGCCTGCTATTGCTGTTGATCGGGGCAGAACTTTCAGTGCGTGCGGCAGTGCATCTGGCGGCGATTTTCAAGGTCAGGCCATTGCTCATTGGCCTGACCGTGGTGGCGATGGGCACCAGCGCGCCGCAAATGGCGGTAAGCCTGCAAGCTGCGTTTGCCGATAACACCGACATCGCCGTAGGCAGCGTCATCGGTGGCAACATCTTCAATGTCCTGGTGATTCTTGGCCTATGCGCGCTGATCATCCCGTTACGCGTTGCCCGCCAGGTGCTGCACATCGATATTCCGCTGATGATCGGTGCCTGCCTGCTGGCCATCGGCCTGTCATGGAACGGCGAATTCAGCAAATTTGACGGTGCACTGCTGCTTGCAGGTTTGCTGGTCTGCCTGATTGTCATCATCCGCCAGGGCGGTCACACGCCGCGCCACGGCCATGCCGAAACAACAGAGAAACCACGCACCTTCACGCGCATCCTCATGCTTGCCGCAGGCTTGCTGCTGCTGACCGCTGGCGGGCACTTGCTGGTTGACGCGTCGGTCGTGATCGCCATCCATCTGGGGCTTTCCGAGCGCATTGTCGGCCTGACCATCATCGCCATCGGCACCTCATTGCCCGCCCTGATGACCTCGCTGATCGCGGCGTTTCGTGGCGAACGCGATATTGCAGTGGGGAATGTGATCGGCAGCAATCTGTTCAACCTGCTGGGGGTATTGGGAGTGACTGCACTGTTCGCCCCGGTGCCGCTGACGGTCTCGCCGAATGCAATGGTGTTCGACCTGCCGATCATGCTCGGTGTTTCGCTGCTTTGTGTGCCGCTGTTCTATTCCGGCTACCGGATAGACCGCATGGAAGGGGTGTTTCTGCTGTCGCTGTACCTGACGTACGGGCTGCATATTCTGGCGATCAGCACTGGAATGGCACTGGCCGAAAGGCTCGAGACAAAAATGCTTACTCTGGTTCTGCCTGTGCTCGGCGTTATTGTTGCCTGGGGCACGATCCGCGCATGGCGACGCCAGCACTGACCTCAATCCGCATCGATAAAGGGGAATGCCATGACAGACAAGACAATCAGCGAAGGCGAGCAGATCCGTCGTCAGGTAATGGGCGATGTCCACGTCGACCGTGCGCTGGGTAACGCAACCGAGTTCAGCCAGCCGCTGCAGGACTTCGTCAACGAACACGCCTGGGGCAGCGTCTGGATTCGTGAGGGTTTGCCGCTGAAAACCCGCAGCCTGATCACCCTGGCCACCCTCACCGCCCTCAAATGCCCGCAAGAGCTAAAGGGCCATGTTCGTGGAGCACTGAACAACGGTTGCACAGTTGAGGAAATTCGCGAGGCGCTGCTGCACTGCGCGGTCTATGCAGGGGTGCCAGCAGCCATCGACGCGTTCCGTGCAGCACAGGAAGTCATCGACAGCTACGTAAAGCCGGACTAGATCCAGCCGCCCCATTGCAGAATGAAAATTCCCACGTTGGTAGTGACCGCTGCGGCCAGCGTGGTGATGACGATGATCGCGGCGGCCAGTTCGTAGTTGCCGTTGGCGGTGCGCGCCATGATGTAGCTGGCAGCGGCCGTCGGGCTCGCGAAGTAAAGGAACAGAATGCCCAGTTCCGCGCCGCGAAAACCGACCAGCCAGGCGGCCAGCGTGCAGAGCAGCGGCAGCGTGATCATTTTCATGACGCTGGCACTGATCGCCAGACTGCCACTTTTACGCAGCGAGGCCAGCGACAGCGTGCCGCCGATGCAGATCAGCGCCAGCGGCAGGGTCATTTGCGCCAGATAACTGCCGGACGTCTCCAGCCACCTGGGCAGGCCTATGCTGAAGTAAGCGAAAGGCGATGCGATGATGACGCTGATGATCAACGGATTGGCCAGCACACTTTTGAACACGCTCCAGGGGTCGGACTTGATCACCGGGCTGTAAACCGCCAGCACAATTGTCGACAACGTGTTGTAGAAGACGATGACCAGCGCGGCCAGAATCGCCCCCAACGAAATGCCATAAGGGCCGTACATGCTCGCCGCCAGCGCCAGGCCGATTACCCCGTTGTTGCCACGGAACGCGCCCTGAACGTAAACGCCACGCTCTTCTTGCGGGCAGCGCCAGATCGCCCAGCCCCAGGCGAATGCGAAACTCAGCAGCGTCGCGACACTGAAAAAGATGAGCAGTCTGGGTTGCAGAGCCGCGCGCAAATCAGCGTTAATGATGCCCAGAAACAGCAGCGCAGGCATCGTGACGTTGAACACCAGCCCGGAAGCCGCGACGATAAATCCGTCGTTGATAGCACCGATGCGTTTGAGCAATACGCCCAGAAACAGCATGGCAAACACCGGGGCGGTGATGTTCAGGGTTTGGAGAAAAATAGCCAGCATGCAACACACCCGGTCCCGTCGTTAGGTAGCTCATGATAGGCCACACACGACAAGCATGTTGCAAGGAATTTCCGAAAGGCTTACCTGAACAACCCCGATTCTCTGTCAGACAATGCGGCTAACCTCCACGGTCGGCTGCAATTTGCGCTCGAACACTGAAACGCCGTCAAGATCGCGCAGGGCAACAGACATCTCGCCGGTCTGCCCGTCGATGTTCACTTCGCCAAAGAACTGATAACCCGCAAAAGGCGAAGTGTTCTGTGCAGGGGGCGCCTTCTGGAACACCAGTTCCGGACCGAACGTCTTGTCCAGTACATTGGGACCGAAGCTGCCCGCATTCAGCGGCCCGGCGACGAATTCCCAGAACGGGTCGAAGTCCTGAAACACGGCACGATCCGGCTGGTAATGATGCGCGGCGCAGTAATGGACATCGGCCGTCAGCCAGATACAGTCGCGAATCTTCTGCGCGCGCAGGTACGCCAGCAATTCGGCAACCTCCAGCTCGCGGCCAAGCGCCGGTCCGTCATTGCCGTTGGCGATGGCTTCCCAGCGCGCCACACCGGGGCTCACCTCGCCATCCGGTACGCCAAGGCCGATGGGCATGTCAGCAGCAATGACCTTCCATTGCGCGCGCGACGCATTGAGTTCGCGCTTGAGCCAGTCAAGTTGCTCACGACCAAGAAATGCGGTGGTCGGACCCGGTTTTTCGGCCAGATTGGCATCATTGCCGTCGCGGTAGCTGCGCATATCGAGGACAAAAACGTCGAGCATCGGACCGTAGGGAATCTTGCGATAAATGCGTCCGCCATTGTCGGCTTGCTGCAAGCGCAGCGGCGCGTACTCCAGATAAGCCTGGCGGGCACGCGAGGACAGCAGCTGGATATCCTTGACCTTGTAACGCTCATCAAGCTGCTTGCTGGGCGACCAGTTGTTGGTGACTTCGTGGTCATCCCATTGCCAGATCTGCGGCACTTCTGCGTTGAAGCGGCGCAGATTTTCATCCATCAGGTTATAGCGGTAATTGCCTCGGTACTCGTCGAGGGTCTCCGCCACCTTGCTTTTCGCCTCGGTGGTCAGGTTGCGCCAGATCCGCCCGCCTTCCGTGGTGATCTGCTCGGGCACTGGCCCGTCGGCGTAAATGGTGTCACCGCTGTGGATAAAAAAGTCCGGCAAGCGCAAGCGCATCGCCTCATAGATACGCATGCCACCAATGTCAGGGTTGATGCCGAAGCCCTGCCCCACCGTGTCGCCACTCCAGACGAAGCGGATGTCACGACGCTGTTGGGGCGTGCTGCGCAGATGGCCGAACCAGGGCTCGCTGGCGACACCGCTCTGGGCATCCTCGAACGAGACGCGGTAGAAAATCGCCTGATCGACCGGCAGCCCGCTCAACTCGACCCGCGCAGTGAAGTCGGTACGCGGATCGGCGAGCGCCGAGACCACGCGCCGTGGCTGGGTAAACATACTGCGTGTGTCCCATTCGACCACCATCCGCGAAGGCCGGTCGCTGCGGCTCCAGACCATAGCCTTGTCGCCGAGTACATCTCCGGACTGCACACCATCGACCATTTTCGGACGGTCCTGCACCGAAGCGATCACCGCAGGCGCAAGCCCCGGCAACAGCAAACCGGCCCCCACGGCCTGGATGACACGGCGACGCTTGAGATCGAACTGGCTCACGGTTATCCCCTCACTGACAGGCAAAAAAGTACCGTAACAGGGGAATGTTGGCGCTGTATGACAACACAGGGCCGGAATAACGCACCTGACGCTAAAAACCGTCAGCGCCCGCTAGCTGTTAAACTCCCGCGCCTTATTCCAGCCCGAGGCGCTTAGCATGTCTTCCTTGAATCAGGCGCTCAGCGTCGCCCTCGATAATCGTCAATCGTTGCTGGGCGAACTGCATCAGCAGGGCACGGACTGCTATCGGCTGTTTCACGGCAGTCAGGAAGGCGCCAGCGGGCTGACCATCGACCGCTACGGCCCGCAGTTGCTGGTACAAAGCTTCCACACCCGCCTGGATCGCGATGCATTGCTTGCGCTGCACGAGCAAGTCAACACACGACTGGGCCTGGAAACGCTGCTGGTCTATAACGATCGCTCGCAAGGCAACTCACGCGTGGATCGCCAGGATACGGTCTACAAGGCTGACGAAGCGGCGCTGGCCGACCATATCGGGCATGAGTGGGGGCTCAACTATCGGGTCCGCGGCCGACATGCGGGCCAAGACCCGTTGGTGTTTCTGGACCTGCGCAACACGCGTGGCTGGGTCAAACAGCACAGCGCCGGCAAAAGCGTGCTGAACCTGTTCGCCTATACCTGCGGCGTCGGTCTCAGCGCTGCGGCCGGTGGCGCGAGCGAGGTGTGCAATCTGGACTTCGCCGAGGGTAATCTGGCCGTGGGTCGAGAGAATGGTGCGCTTAACCCGCAACTGCCACCCATGCAGTTCATCCAGTCGGATTATTTTCCGGCAATCCGCCAACTGGCGGGGCTGCCGATTGCAGCGCGGCGTAGCCAACAACTGCCCAGCTACATGAAGCTGCAACAGCGCCAGTATGATCTGGTCCTGCTTGACCCACCTGCCTGGGCCAAAAGTGCGTTCGGCACCGTTGACCTGTTGCGCGACTATCAAAGCCTGCTCAAGCCGGCGCTGTTGACGACGGCAGACGGCGGCGTGCTGATCTGCTGCAACAACCTTGCGAAGGTCAGCATGCAGGACTGGCGTGAGCAGGTATTACGCTGTGCCACCAAGGCTGGACGCCCGGTACGCGACTGCCAGGAGATGCTTCCTGCCAAGGACTTCCCGTCTCTGGATAATCAGCCACCCCTGAAAACGCTGATCCTGCAACTCTGATCCGGCGGCTGGTATCGCAAAGCACTATCGGAAAGTTCCTACGAGCGGCGACGGCAGTGCCTTGGGAACCGAACAGGCATGCCATACTCCAAGGGCTTCCAAAAGAGAGAGACGCCGCTGCCCATGTCCAGAGGATTGAAACGCACACTTGGCTCCTTGCTGACTGTGATCGTGCTCTACAGCTTGCTGGGGTTCTTCATTCTTCCCGGTGTCGCTCTGCGGATCACCAATCAGCAATTGGCCAATTACGCCACCGTGCCGGCGAAGCTTGAACGCCTGGAATTCAATCCCTACACGCTGGAGCTGACGCTCTGGGACCTGAACATCGGCACGCCGGGCAAGGAACAGGTCGCGTTTGAAAAGCTTTATGCCAACCTGCAAATCAACAGCCTGTGGACACGGGCCCTGCACCTGCAACGCATCGAGCTGATCAAACCCAAGACCGAGCTGTTGTTCGAAAAGCAAGGCAAGCTCAATCTGGCGCAACTGTTCAAGCTGCCAGCCAGCGAACCTGCCAAGGACGAACCACCCGGCAAGCCGTTCCCGCTGCGTATCGACGAAATAAAACTGGCCGATGGCTATGTTCACTTTCAGGATATGCGCCCAAGCCAGCCCATCGAATTTCTCTACGACACACTCAATTTCGAACTCAAGAACCTCAGCACATTACCCGAAGACAATGCCGACATGACGCTGGTCGCGGCAGGTCCGGATGGCGGGCAGATCGACTGGGTCGGGCGTATCAGCCTGATACCGATCACCTCGGAAGGGACGCTGAAAGTCACCGACAGCAAGATGAAGCTGTGGTGGCCTTATGTGCGTGATGCGTTGCCGCTGGCGCTTGAGGACGGCGTGCTGAATTTCAGCACGGCCTACACACTCAATCTGGCCAAGGAAACCGAGCTGAAATTGACCAATGTGTCGGCCAGTGTCGCGCCCTTCGCGTTGAACACGCCAGACGGTCGCCCTCTGGTACGCCTGCAACGCCTAGACGTGAGCGAAACATCAGTCGATCTGGCAAAGCAGCTGGTGACCGTAGGCAAGATCCGCAGCCAGAAACTGGAAACCTGGGCAGCGCGCGAAGCCGACGGGCAACTGGACTGGCAGAAACTATTCGCCAGCCAGCCGGGCAAGCCAGCGGCACCGCAAACACCGGCCGTGGACGACAAGGCGGCTGAACCGGCACCCGCCATCGACGCCTCTGCCAAAGCCAGCGCCAAGCCCGCCACGCAAAGCACGCCATGGCAGGTGCTGCTGCGAGATGTGCAGCTGCGCAATTACATGGTCCACCTGGCAGATCGCGTACCTCAAGAGCCTGTTGCTCTGGATGTTGGCCCGCTGAATCTGGACATCCAGAATTTCGACAGCCTTAACAAATCCCCCTTCACGCTTAAGCTTGATACCGGGCTGGGCAAACAGGGCAACCTCACTGCAGCCGGCGATGTGAACCTCAACCCAGTCAGTGCACAACTTAACGTAACTACCCGCGACATAGACCTGCGCCTCGCCCAGGCCTACATCAGCCCGTTCATTCGTCTGGAAATGCGCAGCGGCATGCTGGGCAGCGATCTGGCGGTCAACCTGAAAAGCACCGAACCGCTGGCGTTCAGCGTTACCGGCAAAGCGCAGGTCAATCAGCTTCACACACTCGACACGCTCAAACAGCGCGACTTCCTGAAGTGGCAGCAACTGCAACTCGAAGGGCTGGACTACCAGCACGGCACGGGCCTTTCGATTGCCAAAGTCAACATGGATCAGCCTTACGCACGCTTCATGATCAATGAAGACCGGACCACCAATGTCGACGATCTGCTGATTCCGCAGCCTGATGACAAGACCGCATCGCAGGCAAAAACAGCCAGAACACAGCCCAAGGCCAAGGCAGATAACCCTCTGGCGATCTACGTCGGCGAAGTGAATATCAAGGATGGCTCGGCAAACTTTGCCGACATGACCCTGACCCCCAACTTTGCCACCGCCGTGCAACAGCTCAATGGTCGTATCGGCACCATCGACAACCGCAAGGCGACACCCGCACCCGTGGACATCCAGGGCAAGGTCGATCGATACGCGCCTGTGACCATCAAAGGCAGCCTCAACCCGTTCGACCCGATGGCCAGCCTGGATATCACCACCAGCTTCAAGCGTGTCGAGCTGACCAACCTGACTCCCTACTCCGGAAAGTTCGCCGGTTTCAGGATCCGCAAGGGCAGGCTCAATCTCGACCTGCACTACTTGATCACCAAAGGTCAGCTCAAGGCTCAGAACAAGGTGCTGGTGGAGCAGTTGCAACTGGGTGAACGGGTCGACAGCCCGGATGCGCTGGACCTGCCTATCCGTCTGGCGGTCGCGCTGCTCAAGGATACGCAGGGACGAATTTCCCTGGAGCTGCCGATCGAGGGCGATCTGAACAACCCGCAGTTCAGCGTGATGCCAATTGTCTGGCAAACCCTGCGCAATCTTGTGCTGCGTGCTGCGCAGGCTCCGTTCAAGATGCTCGGCGGGCTGGTCGCCGGTGGAAGCTCCGAGGAGCTCGGCAGCGTGAGTTTTGCGCCGGGCTCCAGTGATTTGTCGGCTGAGGCGCAAAGCGCCCTGGACAAGCTCTCGGTGGCGCTCAAGGAGCGCCCGGACCTGAAGCTGGAGATCGAAGGCACTAGCGCTGCCAGCAGTGACGGTCCTCTGATCGCCCAACAGCGGCTGGAGCGGGAATACCAGTACACCTATTACAAGATCCTCCAGCGACGCGGCGACAAGGTTCCGGCCAGGGCCGGGTTGATACAGGTCCCGGAAGATGAAAAAGCTCCTATGCTTGAAGGTATCTACCGCACACGCCTGAAACAGCAACCGCCTGCCGAATGGGCAAACCTGGGCAAGGAACAACGTGCAAACCATATGCGTGCCGCCGTGCTCAAGTTCTGGAGCAGCAATGAGGTATTGCTGCGTGAGCTGGGCCAAGGCAGAGCCAGCAGCATCAAGGACTACCTGGTAGACAAGGGCAAGCTGGAAGACGCTCGTGTGTACTTCGTCGATGCCCGCCTGGGTCAGGCCCAGCCAGATGGTAAAGTCATCAGCCCCCTCCACCTCGACAGTGAATGAAGCCTTGGCACGTACCCGAATCAAACTGCTGATCAACCTGACCCTTGCCGCTATGGCCGGGTCAGTTGCTGCCTCTTCATATGCCACGTCAACGCTGCGCTGCGGCAACCAGCTGGTCAGCACGGGGGACCGGGCATTCGAAGTGCAGCAGAAATGCGGAGAGCCCATAAGCCAGGAAGTGCTGGGCACTCAGGAGACCTTCAATAGTAACTACCGAAGGTCCGAAGCCGTAAGAATTGAGGAATGGATCTACGGACCTGATAACGGCATGTATCAGTATCTGCGCTTCGAAGGGGGTCGCCTGGTGAGGATTGAAAGCAAGCGTCGCACCTGACTCTCCCAAGCGTCCGTTTGTCACCGTCATAGAAAAGGCCCCGACTCTTCAGTCGGGGCCTTTAATGGCTACATCCTTGTAGCCTCGCATGAACTTTCCATCAATCAATGACTGCGGCTGTTCATGAGCAGTATTCGATTACTCGGCTTTCAGGCCAGCAGCCGATACGTCTTTAACACCTTTGATTTTCTTGGTGATAGCGACGGCGATTTTCTTCTGAGCATCAGTTACAGCTACGGTGGAAGAAAGGGAAACCACGCCTTTGTTGGTCTCAACCTTGATGTCCGAACCTGGGATGCCTTTCTCGGTCAGCAGGTCAGCTTTGACTTTGGTGGTGATCCAAGTGTCAGAAGTATCTTCTTTGACTTCTTGAGTAGTGGTGTTGGCTGCCAGAACCATTGGCGCTTGGGCCGAGGTCTGTGCGAAAGCAGCGTTGGCCATGGTCAGAGTCAGGGCAGTAGCGGTAGCAGCGGCAATAGCGAACTTCTTCATACGATAACTCCTGTTTTTCTCGAAATCTGCACCAGCGTGTGGTGGCAGGGTTAACAGGTATATCGCAAGCGGTGTGCCAAAAACGAAAAACACTAAAAACCTTTTAAAATCATAAGGTTGTGTTTTTTTGTTTTCCACCAGGTCGTGCAGTTTGCCCGTTCGTCACTAATCGGGCTTGCAAGATGCATGTTTGCACCGAGCAGTTTGCATGCCCCGTTTGTAACCCTCTAATTGCGCTCATAAAAAAAGGACTCCGAAGAGTCCTTTTTCACACGCCGCTCAGATCAATCAGACGCCCGACGCTTTCGCTGCCGCTACGTCTTTGATCGACAGCTTGATACGACCGCGGTTGTCCACGTCCAGTACCAGCACTTCGACTTCCTGACCTTCCTTGAGGATATCGGTCACTTTCTCTACGCGAGCATCGCTCAGCATCGAGATGTGAACCAGACCGTCCTTGCCCGGCAGGATGTTGACGAATGCGCCGAAATCGACGATGCGCTCAACCTTACCGACGTAGATCTTGCCGATCTCGGCTTCTGCGGTAATGCCCAGAACGCGCTGACGTGCTGCCTCAGCCGCTTCCTTGGACTCGCCGAAGATCTTGATCGAGCCGTCGTCTTCGATGTCGATCGAAGCCTTGGTCTCTTCGCAGATAGCACGGATGGTTGCGCCACCCTTGCCGATCACGTCACGGATCTTGTCGGTGTCGATCTTCATCGCGATCATGGTCGGAGCGTTGGCCGACAGCTCGTTACGCGACTGACCGATGATCTGGTTCATCTGACCGAGGATGTTCAGGCGAGCTTCCAGGGCCTGACCCAGGGCGATCTCCATGATTTCTTCGGTGATGCCTTTGATCTTGATGTCCATCTGCAGCGCGGTAACACCTTTGGAGGTACCTGCTACCTTGAAGTCCATGTCGCCCAGGTGATCTTCGTCACCCAGGATGTCGGTCAGAATGGCGAACTTCTCGCCTTCCTTGACCAGACCCATGGCGATACCGGCAACCGGTGCCTTCATCGGAACACCAGCGTCCATCAGTGCCAGGGAAGCGCCGCAGACCGAAGCCATGGAGCTGGAACCGTTGGACTCGGTGATTTCCGACACGACACGGATGGTGTACGGGAACACGTCGGCGCCTGGCAGCATGGCCTGAACGCTGCGACGGGCCAGACGGCCGTGACCGATTTCACGACGGCCCGCGCCGCCCATGCGACCACACTCGCCCACCGAGAACGGAGGGAAGTTGTAGTGCAGCATGAAGGGGTCTTTTTTCTCGCCTTCAAGGGTGTCGAGCAGCTGTGCGTCACGCGCGGTACCCAGCGTTGCAACAACCAGCGCCTGAGTTTCGCCACGGGTAAACAGTGCCGAACCGTGAGTCTTCGGCAGAACGCCGACTTCGATATTCAGAGGGCGAACCGTGCGGGTATCGCGACCATCGATACGCGGCTTGCCGTTGACGATGTTTTCGCGAACGGTGCGGTATTCGATTTCACCGAAAGCAGCTTTGACTTCGCTGGCAGACGGGCTGCCTTCTTCAACAGCCAGCTTGGCAACGACCTGATCTTTCAGCTCGCCCAGACGCGCATAGCGGTCGGCTTTGACAGTGATGGTGTAAGCCTGGGAGATCGCGTCGCCGAACTCGGCACGGATAGCACCCAGCAGTGCGGTGGCTTCAGGCTTTGGCTGCCAGTCCCAAACAGGCTTGGCGGCTTCTGCAGCCAGTTCCTTGATGGCGTTGATCACCACCTGGAATTCGTCATGGGCGAACAGCACAGCGCCCAGCATCTGGTCTTCGGTCAGCTCTTTGGCTTCGGATTCAACCATCAGAACGGCTTCGGAAGTACCGGCTACGACCATGTCCAGGCTCGAAGCCTGCAGTTGCTCGTAAGTCGGGTTCAGCAGGTAGCCGGTGCTTTCGTGGAAAGCAACGCGCGCAGCACCGACCGGACCGTCGAACGGAATACCGGAGATGGCCAGTGCAGCCGAAGTACCGATCATCGCAGCGATGTCCGGATCGATTTTCTTGCTGGTGGAGACGACGGTGCAGACAACCTGCACTTCGTTCATGAAGCCTTCTGGAAACAACGGGCGGATCGGACGGTCGATCAGGCGCGAGGTCAGGGTTTCTTTCTCGGAAGGACGGCCTTCACGTTTGAAGAAACCACCAGGAATCTTGCCGGCAGCGTAGGTTTTTTCCTGATAGTGCACGGACAGAGGGAAGAAGCCTTTGCCAGCGTCAGCCTGTTTGGCGCCGACCACAGTCACGAGTACGCTGACGTCGTCGTCAACGGTGACCAATACTGCGCCAGAGGCTTGACGGGCGATACGGCCTGTCTCGAGGGTTACGGTCGATTGACCGAACTGAAACTTTTTGATTACCGGGTTCACGGTTTCCTACCTTTCTTTGTGGCTCTTGGGGAACTGGTTTCTTGCGAATTCTTGGGCAGCGTGGGGAATCGGCCCCTTCCACAGTCCAGATAAAACTTGAGGCTGGGAGCCTGCCAGAACCACCGGGAAAACCCGACGGATCGTGACAGACAACCAACCTCTAGCAACGTCGTTATTAGCGACGCAGACCCAGACGACCGATCAGGGCGCTGTAACGGCTAACGTCCTTACCTTTCAGGTAATCCAGCAGCTTGCGACGCTGGTTTACCATACGGATCAGACCACGACGCGAGTGGTGGTCCTTACCGTTGGCCTTGAAGTGGCCTTGCAGTTTGTTGATGTTGGCGGTCAGCAGTGCAACTTGCACTTCTGGCGAACCAGTATCACCAACAGCTTGCTGGTAGTCGGTTACGATCTGAGCTTTTTCTTCAACGCTGAGTGCCATGTGGGCAATCCTTTTGTTCAAGGAAGCGCTTCCGGAGAAACGTTTCCAACAGGCCGAGGACAGATCCTCGTATTAAAAAAGGAGGTATGACCGTGCCTGTTGACAGCCATCCTCGTTCCACCCCGCTCGCAGGCTAGCCTGCGGACGGACTGGTTCCGGTCACTCTGACCGAATCAATCGACGCGGCGCAATACGCCCGTCTTCGCCGACTTCACCGATACCGATGAAGCGACCTTCGTGATCCTGCACACGAACCATACCGAATTTCGGTGCGTCCGGCGCGCGTACTGGCTGCCCGTGCAACCAGTAAAACGAACTGTGCTCCGAAAACTTCAGCAGCGGCCAGTCCAGCAGACCGCTGTCCGATGGCATCAGGAAGCGGTCAACCGCCTCATTGCCGCCGTCGGCATGCACTTGCTCCAGCTCTTCCAGCGTAACCGTCTGAGCCAGCGTGAAAGGCCCCGCCTGGGTACGACGCAGCTCTGCGACGTAAGCACCACAACCGAGCTTTTCACCAATATCCTCGACCAGCGTACGGATATAGGTGCCTTTGCTGCAATCGACGGACAGACGTGCTGTGTCGCCTTCGCAAGCAAGTAATTCCAGGCGCGCAATAGTAACAGAACGGGGCTCGCGCTCCACTACTTCCCCTGCACGTGCCAGCTTGTAAAGTGGCTGGCCATCACGCTTGAGGGCCGAGTACATGGGAGGTATCTGGCTGATTTGCCCACGAAAATGCGGCAACACCGCTTCAATATCGTCGCGACCAACGGTCACCGGACGCGTGAGCAAAACCTCGCCTTCAGAGTCGGCGGTCGTGGTGGTCTTGCCCAACTGCGCCAGAGTCTCGTAGGACTTGTCCGAATCGAGCAGGTACTGGGAAAACTTGGTCGCTTCGCCAAAGCACAACGGCAAAACACCCGTTGCCAGAGGATCAAGACTGCCCGTATGCCCGGCTTTCTCGGCATTGAGCAGCCAGCGAACCTTTTGCAAAGCGGCGTTGGAAGTGAAACCCAGTGGCTTGTCGAGCAGGATGATCCCGCTGACGTTGCGGCGTATACGCTTGACCTGAGCCACTCTTTATTCCTCGGTACTTTCAGGCTTTGCATCTGGCGATGCCGAGCCTTCCTGATGCTGACCGTCCTGTGCCACTGCACGCTCGATCAGTGCCGAGAGATGCGCACCACGCACGACGCTTTCGTCGTAGTGGAAATGCAGTTGAGGCACGCTGCGCAGCTTCATTTCGCGTGCCAGCTGCATGCGCAGGAAGCCTGCGGCAGAGTTGAGCACCTTGATGGTCTGTGCGATCTCTTCCGCGCTGTCCTGGCCCATGACGGTCATGAAAATCTTCGCATGACCCACGTCACGGCTGACGTCTACGGCGGTGATAGTGACCAGACCCACGCGTGGGTCCTTGATTTCGCGACGGATCAGTTGCGCCAGTTCGCGCTGCATCTGATCGCCAATGCGTTGGGTACGGCTGTATTCTTTTGCCATGCTTGTTACCTGTTACTGATCCGGGACCAAACCCTGACAGTCTGAAAGCGGCAAACGCCCGGCCCGACAATTGCCAGACCGGGCGTTGCGTTTAGAGCCCATGGGAGAAGCAGGGCATTTGCATGCGAAGCTCCCACCATGACTCCTGAAGCTCGCGATTTAGAGGCTGCGAGCCACTTGGACCTTCTCGAAGACTTCGATCTTGTCACCGACCTTGACGTCGTTGTAGCTCTTGACGCCGATACCGCATTCCATGCCTGCACGTACTTCGGCAGCGTCGTCCTTGAAGCGGCGCAGGGATTCCAGCTCGCCTTCAAAGATAACGATGTCTTCGCGCAGAACACGAATCGGACGGTTACGGTAGACAGTGCCTTCCAGAACCATACAGCCTGCGATCGCGCCGAATTTCGGCGAACGGAACACATCGCGGACTTCGGCGATACCCAGGATATTCTCCCGAACGTCGCTGCCAAGCATACCGGTGAGGGCTTTCTTGACGTCTTCGATGATGTCGTAGATCACGTTGTAGTAACGCATATCCAGACCTTCCTGCTCGACAATCTTGCGCGCGCCAGCATCGGCACGCACGTTGAAGCCAAACAGTACAGCGTTGGAGGCCAGTGCCAGGTTGGCGTCGCTCTCGGTGATACCACCGACACCGCCACCGACTACGCGCACTTGCACTTCGTCGTTACCCAGGCCGCCCAGGGCGCCCTGCAATGCTTCCAGAGAACCGCGGACGTCGGATTTGAGGACGATGTTAAGCGTCTTCTTCTCTTCCTGACCCATGTTCTCGAAGATGTTCTCCAGCTTGCCGGCATGAGCGCGAGCCAGTTTGACCTCGCGGAACTTGCCTTGGCGGAACAGAGCGACTTCGCGGGCTTTCTTCTCGTCAGCCAGCACCGACATCTCGTCGCCAGCATCCGGAGTACCGTCAAGACCCAGGATTTCGACCGGGATCGAAGGACCTGCTTCTTTGACCGGCTTGCCGTTCTCGTCGAGCATGGCGCGGATGCGGCCGAAGTTCGAACCGACCAGAACCATGTCGCCCTGACGCAGCGTACCGTCCTGAACCAGAACAGTAGCGACCGGACCACGGCCCTTGTCCAGACGGGACTCGACAACAACACCACGACCCGGGGCCGAAGGAGTTGCCTTCAGTTCCAGAACTTCGGCTTGCAGCAGAACAGCTTCCAGCAGCTCGTCGACGCCAGTACCCATTTTCGCGGATACCGAAACGAAAGGCGTATCACCGCCCCACTCTTCGGACGTCACGCCATGGACCGACAGCTCGCTGCGGATACGATCGAGGTCAGCACCAGGCTTGTCGATCTTGTTCACCGCAACAACCAGCGGAACGCCAGCCGCAACAGCATGCTGAACAGCTTCGATGGTCTGCGGCATCACGCCGTCGTCAGCTGCAACCACCAGAATCACGATATCCGTTGCCTTGGCACCACGAGCACGCATGGCGGTAAACGCGGCGTGACCAGGGGTGTCGAGGAACGTGACCATGCCGCGTTCGGTTTCAACGTGGTAGGCACCGATGTGCTGGGTGATGCCGCCAGCTTCGCCAGCTGCAACCTTGGCACGACGGATGTAGTCGAGCAGCGAGGTCTTACCGTGGTCGACGTGGCCCATTACGGTCACGACCGGTGCACGGGAGAACGACTCACCTTCGAACTTCAGCGATTCGGCCAGGGAATCTTCCAGGGCGTTGTCGCTGACCAGCGTGACCTTGTGGCCCAGCTCTTCGGCGATCAACTGGGCAGTTTCCTGATCCAGTACCTGGTTGATGGTCACCGGAGTGCCCATCTTGAACATGAACTTGATGACTTCAGCAGCCTTGACCGACATCTGTGCCGACAATTCGCCGACAGTGATGGTCTCGCCGATGGCAACGTCACGGATCACAGGGCCGGTAGGGCTCTGGAAACCATGTGCATTGCGCTTCTTCAGCCTGGACTTGCCGCGACCACCACGACGGAAGCTGTCGCTTTCTTCGTCGGTAGTACGAGGAGCAACGCGAGGGGCCGGAGCCTTCTCCTTGACCGAAGCGCGATGCGGAGCGTTTTTACGCTCCCCGTCGCCGCCGCGGGCATTGCGGTCGTCAGCACGAGGCTTGTCAGGGCGACGCTGTTCGTCACGCTTGCGAGCGTCAGCAGACGGCGCTGCGCTGGCAGGTGCCGGAGCAGCCGCTGCTGGTGCTGGCGCTTCACGCACAGGCTCAGCTGCAGCAACAGGTTGCGCGGGTGCCGAAGCAGGCTGGCCGGCGGCAGGCTGATTGCGCGCATCTTCTTCAGCGCGACGCTTGGCTTCTTCTTCAGCCTTTTGACGAGCGGCATTTTCTACCGCACGGCGTTCGTCCATCTCGCGCTTGCGCTCGGCTTCGATCTCTTCCGGGCTACGCTGCACAAAGACTTTCTTCTTGCGCACTTCAACGCTGATGCTCTTGCTGCCAGCAACGCGCAGGGTGCTGGTGGTCTTGCGCTGCAAGGTAATCTTGCGAGGCTCTTCCACCTTGGCCTTGTGACCGCTTTTCAGGTGCGTCAACAAGGCTTGTTTTTCGTTATCGGTCACAACTTGCTCGGCGGCGGTGTGCGGCAGACCTGCCTCACGCATCTGCTGTAACAGGCGCTCTACCGGTGTGTCGACCACTTTGGCCAGTTCTTTCACCGTGACTTGCGTCATGCACTTCTCTCCTCAGGCCGCGCCCAATTACTCGAACCAGTGGGCTCGGGCGGCCATGATCAACTTGCCGGCACGATCATCGTCAATGCCGTCGATGTCGAGCAGGTCATCTATAGACTGCTCGGCCAGGTCTTCGCGGGTAATTACGCCGCGCACCGCCAGTTCCATCGCCAAATCCTTGTCCATACCCTCAAGCGAGAGCAGGTCTTCGGCCGGATGGGCGTCTGCCAGCTTTTCCTCTGTAGCGATGGCTTTAGTCAACAAACGATCCTTGGCACGAGCGCGAAGCTCGTTGACAATTTCTTCGTCAAAGCCGTCGATGTTGAGCATTTCTTCCAACGGTACGTAGGCAATCTCTTCCAGGCTGGTGAAGCCTTCATCAACCAGCACCTGTGCCAATTCTTCATCGACTTCGAGTTCTTCGATGAAATTGCGCAGGATGTCACCGGTTTCAGCTTGCTGCTTGGCCTGGATGTCCGATTCGGTCATTACGTTCAGGGTCCAGCCAGTCAGCTGACTTGCCAGACGCACGTTCTGACCGCCACGACCAATAGCCTGGGCCAGGTTGTCCGCTCCCACTGCGATATCCATTGCATGCGCGTCTTCATCTACGATGATTGCCGCTACTTCTGCAGGGGACATTGCATTGATCACGAACTGCGCCGGGTTATCGTCCCAAAGAACGATATCCACACGCTCGCCACCCAGCTCGCCGGAAACAGCCTGAACTCGCGAACCGCGCATGCCGATACAGGCACCTTGCGGATCGATTCGTTTATCCTTGGAGCGAACAGCGATTTTCGCACGAGAACCCGGGTCACGGGAGGCAGCCATCACCTCGATGAGACCTTCGGCAATTTCCGGCACTTCAATGCGGAAAAGCTCGATCAGCATTTCTGGCGCAGTACGCGACAGGATCAGCTGAGGACCACGGTTTTCGGTACGAATTTCCTTCAGCAAAGCACGGACGCGAACACCGACCCGGAAAGTTTCCCGGGAAATGATGTCTTCACGAGCCAGCAAGGCTTCGGCATTGTTACCCAGGTCAACGATGACATTGTCACGTGTAACCTTTTTAACAGTACCAGAAATGATTTCACCCAGACGCTCACGGTAGGCATCGACTACCTGAGCACGCTCGGCTTCACGAACTTTCTGCACAATGACTTGCTTGGCGGTCTGTGCGGCGATACGACCGAATTCGATGGAATCGATTTTCTCTTCGATCAGGTCGCCCGCAACGGCACCTGGCTTCTTGACTTGAGCCTGGTCTACGGCCAATTCGTACGCAGGATCGTCCAGATCTTCGTCTTCGACAACTGTCCAGCGACGGAAAGTCTCGTAGTTGCCTGTCTGGCGATTGATCTCTACACGCAGTTCTACTTCATCTTCAAAACGTTTCTTGGTAGCGGTGGCAAGAGCCAGCTCCAGCGCTTCAAAAATTACACTTGCCGGAACGCCCTTTTCATTGGACACCGACTCAACAACCAGCAGTACTTCTTTGCTCATCGTACGCCTCGCCTTTCGCAAGCCATTGGATCCGCGGGATCCGCAGTAACCGGCACGTCTCAGTCAAACGTGGGAATAATGTTGGCCTTGTCGATCATGTCGATCGGCAACAGGAATTCATGGTCTTCAACCTGCACCACGACATCCTGCTCCTCCACCCCGCGGAGAAGGCCTTGAAAGTTGCGTCGACCTTCGAAAGGTGAACGCAGCTTTATTTTCACTTGTTCCCCGGCGTACGAAGCAAACTGCTCAATAGTGAACAGCGGGCGCTCCATGCCAGGAGACGATACTTCAAGGGTGTATTCAGTGCTGATCGGATCTTCTACGTCCAATACACCGCTGATCTGGCGACTTACGATTGCGCAGTCGTCGACCAGCACACCACCTTCCTTGTCAATATAAATGCGCAGCACCGAATGCTTGCCCTGGGAACTGAAATCGATCCCCCAGCATTGATAGCCAAGGGCCACGACCACCGGGGCCAACAAGTCCTGCAACTGTTCTAGCTTGCTCGACACCTGAACCCCCTCGTGCATGCTTTAGAAATAAAAAAATGGGCAAAAGCCCATCCCTGAAAACGCCGCTGAACATCGACGTCATGTACTGTCCAGCTAACAAAAAGCCCCTTAAAAGGGGCTCCGCTAAAACTGGTTGCGGGGGCTGGATTTGAACCAACGACCTTCGGGTTATGAGCCCGACGAGCTACCAAACTGCTCCGCCCCGCGACAAAGCTGGGGCGGAAGTATACGACCGATCCATTGCTGGGTCAATCCAACATCCACCTATAAGAAAGCCCGCTAATGCGGGCTCCCTTGTTAATTGGTACCGAGAAGGGGACTCGAACCCCTACACCCATTGGGCACAACCACCTCAAGGTTGCGTGTCTACCAATTCCACCACCTCGGCATTACAACTCTTTGGCGACCTCACGAAACATCGCCGAATTCTTTTTTACTTCTTCTCTGGGGCTTGAGGTACGTCAGCTGGAACAACGGCTGGCTTTTGCCCTTCGAGAACCGGTACATCATCTGCTGCCGGCTTTTGCTTCACTTCCAGCACTGCGGGATCTGGCAAACCTACCTGAGTCAGCTGTTGAGCTTTCTCTTTAGCAAAGTAACCTAACCCCAAGCTGGTTATGAAAAAACATGCTGCAAGTATAGCAGTAAACTTACTGAGAAAGGTAGAGGTTCCTTGACCTCCGAAGACAGTATTTGATGCACCTGCTCCGAACGACGCACCGGCGTCAGCACCTTTACCCTGTTGCAGCAATACCAGAGCAACAACGCCCAGAGCGCCCAACAGGTGAAAAACGATTACGACTGTTTCCAGCATTTTTTTCAGTTTCCCGCGGCGCGACAGATCGCACCGAACTCATCTGCATTCAGGGAAGCTCCACCAATGAGCCCCCCATCGATATCCGGCATGCTGAAGAGCTCGACCGCATTGGCCGCCTTCACGCTGCCGCCATAGAGAAGTCGCACGCCTTGTGCGACTTCGGCATTCTCTTTTGCCAGATGCGCACGGATTGCTGCGTGCACTTCCTGCGCCTCTTGAGGCGAAGCAGTCAATCCGGTGCCAATGGCCCAGACCGGCTCGTAGGCAATTACGGCATTGATCAGTGCGCTGACGCCAAACTCGGCGATGACACTGTCCAGCTGACGCCCGACAACTTCAAGCGTCTGCCCTGCCTTGCGCTCTTCAAGCGTTTCGCCTATGCAAAGCACAGGTGTCAGCCCGCTTGCCTGGATCGCCGCAAACTTCTTGTTAAGCACATCATCCTGCTCGCCAATTAGCTGACGACGTTCGGAGTGCCCGACAAGTACCAGTTTGCAACCTGCATCAGCCAGCTGACTCGACGCGATCTCACCGGTCAGCGCGCCCTGCTCAGCCTGAATGGCTGCATCCTGCGCACCGACAATGATCGACGTTGCCCGAAGCCCTTCGATCACCTGATTGGTAAACAGACTTGCAGGCATTACGGCGATATCGACGCTGCCTGGCAACACCTGCTTGCCCAAACCCTCGATCAGCTCAGCGACGCTGGCGCGGGTACCGTGCATTTTCCAGTTACCAGCTACCATTGGGCGACGCATGCTACACCTCGTGGGTCAAAGTGGGCGCAGATGTTACCCAACACTTCCGACACTGGCAAGCCGAAATCAGGCGCAAACTTCAGCAACCAGTTTTGCGAGCTCTTCGGCGTACGATCTGACCTGGGTTTCATCCTCACCTTCGACCATCACGCGCACCAAAGGCTCTGTGCCCGACTTGCGCAGCAGTACCCTGCCCCGTCCGGCCATCTGCTCGGTAACACGCGCACAGGCTTGCTGGACCGACGGGTGCGAAACGGGATCTACACCTGAACCTGCAAAGCGCACATTGATCAGGATCTGCGGGCATTTGCGCAGCTTCAAGCGCGCTTCGGCGAGGCTGATGCCGCTGCGACGCAGGGCCAGTATTACCTGCAACGAAGCAATGATCGCATCACCGGTGGTGGCGTGCTGGAAGCACACGATGTGGCCAGAGTTTTCACCGCCGATCTGCCAGTTGCGCTCAAGCAACTCGGCGATCACATAACGGTCACCGACGTTGGCGCGAACAAACGGGATGCTCTGTTCGGCCAGGGCCAGTTCAAGCCCGAGATTACTCATCAACGTGCCGACGACACCACCCTGCAAGCGTCCACGTTCATGCAGATCACGGGCAATGATGTAAAGCAGCTCGTCGCCATCGACGATGGTCCCGGTATGGTCAACCATCAACACGCGATCGCCGTCACCGTCGAAGCCGATGCCCATGTCGGCATGCTCTGCGACCACTGCCGCCTGCAAGGCCTCCATGTGAGTGGAGCCGCAATTCTTGTTGATATTGAGCCCGTCAGGCTGTGCAGAAAGCACGACAACCTGCGCTCCGAGCTCACGAAAGACGTTGGGCGCTACCTTGTAGGTCGCACCATGCGCGCAGTCGATAACCACCTTGAGGCCGGCGAAATCGGTGCTGGTCGGCACGCTGCTTTTGCAGAATTCGATATAACGCCCTGCGGCATCGTTGATTCGCGAAACCTTGCCGAGGTTCTCGGACTCCGCCACGGTCATCGGCGCATCGAGCAGTTCTTCGATCATCATTTCGATCTCGTCAGGCAGCTTGGTGCCCTGACCGGAGAAGAACTTGATGCCGTTGTCATAGTGAGGATTATGCGAAGCACTGATCACGATGCCTGCTTCGGCATGAAACGTACGCGTCAGGTAGGCAATGGCAGGTGTCGGCATAGGCCCCAGCAGGAGCACGTCAGCACCGGCCGCAGAGAGCCCGGCCTCAAGGGCGGATTCGAACATGTAGCCAGAGATGCGCGTGTCCTTGCCGACGAGAATCCGGCAGGCGCCCATCTTGCGAAAGGCCATGCCTGCAGCCCAACCCAGTTTCAGCATGAACTCGGGCGTAATCGGAAATTGCCCTACACGACCGCGAATGCCGTCGGTTCCGAAATATTTTCTGGTAGTCATGGATGCCCCACTGTTGTTATTCAGCTGCCTGGACAGCTGCGATCATGCGCACCACGTCAGCCGTTTCGGCGACATCGTGCACACGTAGAATTCGGACCCCCTTGGTCATAGCCAAAGCAGCCAGGGCCAGCCCGCCGGACAGACGCTGATCTACGGGTCGCCCCAGCACAGCACCGATCATACTCTTGCGCGAAACGCCCACCAGCAAAGGTTGACCGAGCGCATGCAGCGCTTCCATGTGCTTGAACAGGCTCAGATTGTGCTCCAGTGTCTTGGCGAAGCCAAAGCCCGGATCAAGAATGATCTTTTGCTGATCGATTCCCGCTGCAGCACACTGATTGATGCGCTCGAGCAGGAAAGCGCCCACTTCGCCCACGAGGTCGTCGTAATACGGATCATCCTGCATGGTTCCGGGCTCACCCAGCATGTGCATGAGACACACCGGCAAACCAGTGCTTGCAGCCGCCTCAAGCGCGCCTGGCCGCTGAAGCGAGCGGACGTCATTGATAAGCCCGGCACCCAGGCCAGCTGTCGCCAGCATGACCTCAGGTGTCGACGTATCCACGGAGATGATCACATCCAGCTCGCGCGCGATGACCTCAACCACCGGTGCCACACGCTCGACCTCTTCTGACGCAGACACCGGACGCGCACCCGGGCGCGTCGACTCGCCGCCAACGTCGATCAGTGTGGCACCGGCCTGCACCATTGCTTCGGCATGACGCAAGGCAGCATCAAGCTGGCTGTAGCGGCCGCCATCGGAAAAGGAGTCCGGGGTTGCGTTGAGGATACCCATCACATGTGTATGGGCCAAATCAAGAACCCGGTTGCCGCAAGGCAACCGGGTTGGGTACAGCGCAGATGTCATGTCAGACCTCAGTGCTCGGCAGCAGGGCCGCCAATCGGAGTTTCCGGACGAGGGTCAGGTGTGATCGGAGTACCGTTGGTACCCGAACCACCGCCCCAGTCACGCGGTTCACGAGGCACGCGACCGGTCATGATGTCGTCGATCTGATCGGCATCAATGGTTTCATACTTCATCAGCGCATCGGCCATCGCTTCAAGCTTGTCACGATTGTCCGTGAGCAACTGCTTGGCAGTGCCGTAGCAGTGATCGATGATGCTGCGCACTTCAGAGTCGATGAGCTTGGCAGTATCGCCGGAAACGCTGGAGTTCTGGCTGCTGCCGCGCCCCAGGTAACCTGCATCTTCTTCTTCCGAATACATCAGCGGGCCGAGCTTTTCAGACAAGCCCCATTTGGTGACCATGTTCCGGGCAATCTGACTGGCACGCATGATGTCATTGGATGCACCTGTCGTGACGCCATCGAAGCCAAGGGTCATTTCTTCAGCAATACGGCCACCGTAAAGCGAGCAGATCTGGCTGATCAGCGCGCGCTTGGACAGGCTGTAACGGTCTTCTTCAGGAAGAAACATGGTTACACCCAGCGCGCGACCGCGAGGAATGATCGAGACCTTGTAGACCGGATCATGCTCAGGCACCAGACGCCCTACGATAGCGTGACCCGCTTCGTGGTAGGCCGTGTTGCGCTTTTCCTTTTCGGACATGACCATCGATTTGCGCTCGGCGCCCATCATGATCTTGTCCTTGGCCAGTTCGAACTCTTTCATCTCTACGACGCGCTTGCCGGAGCGAGCAGCGAACAGCGACGCTTCGTTGACCAGGTTAGCCAGATCGGCACCGGAGAAGCCCGGTGTACCGCGAGCGATAACGCCTGCATTGACGTCTTCGCCCATTGGAACCTTGCGCATGTGAACCTTGAGGATCTGCTCGCGGCCACGAATGTCCGGCAGACCTACAACTACCTGACGGTCGAAGCGGCCCGGACGCAGCAACGCCGGGTCGAGCACGTCAGGACGGTTGGTAGCGGCAATGACGATGATGCCGTCATTCATTTCAAAACCGTCCATCTCGACCAGCAACTGGTTGAGAGTCTGCTCACGCTCGTCGTGACCACCACCCATGCCAGCGCCACGATGGCGACCGACCGCATCGATTTCGTCGATGAAGATGATGCAAGGAGCATGTTTTTTGGCCTGTTCGAACATGTCACGGACGCGGCTTGCACCGACGCCCACGAACATCTCGACGAAATCAGAACCGGAAATGGTGAAGAACGGCACTTTCGCCTCGCCGGCAATGGCCTTGGCGATCAGCGTCTTACCAGTACCCGGAGGACCGACCATCAGAACGCCACGCGGGATACGGCCGCCGAGACGCTGGAACTTGCCCGGATCACGGAGGAACTCGACAAGCTCGCCGACTTCTTCCTTGGCTTCGTCACAACCGGCAACATCGGCCAGGGTGGTCTTGACCTGATCTTCGGACAACAGACGCGCTTTGCTCTTGCCGAAACTCATCGGACCGCCCTTGCCGCCCGCCCCGCCCTGCATCTGGCGCATGAAGAACATGAACACCGCAATGATCACCAGGATAGGGAAGCTGGCCACCAGTAACTGAGTCCAGATGCTCTGCTGCTCAGGCTGCTTGCCTTCAATCACGACGTTGTTGCTGACCAGATCACCGATCAGACCGTTGTCGGGGATGTTCGGGCGGATGGTCTTGAAGGTGTCGCCATCGCTGCGCTTGCCCGTAATGACGTAGCCGTCGACAGAGACCTTCTCGACCTTGCCATCCTTGACCTGCTGGATGAACTCGGAATAGTTGAGGTTCTGCGGCTCGTTAGGGCTGGAGAAGTTGTTCATCACCGTCACCAGGACAGCCGCGATGATCAACCACAGGATCAAATTCTTTGCCATATCGTTCAATTAGCTACCCTCTGAAGCAAGCTCCACGGAGCAAGCGTGCCTCGCATGATATTCACCGGCCTAACTTACTACAGAATCTACAGATACGGCAGACACCGTCTGTAACCCTTTGTGAAACTTTGACAACACAATGTTCAGTCATGCTGCATCGGTAACGCCATTTGAAAAAAGCTATCGTGCCCCTTCAAAAACGCTCGATGCTGGCTGCCCCGTCGATTCCACGAAAGCCGCGAGCCAGCAGGTATTGCTCGCGTGACCTGTCGCGGGATGACGAAGGCTTACGCATCTGCACCTTGTCAAACAACTTGCGAATATCCTTGTGGTAGACATCGAAGCCTTCACCTTGGAAGACCTTGATCAGAAAATCGCCACCGGGACGTAGTACCCGACCGGCCAGATCGAGCGCCAATTCACAGAGAAACATCGCACGCGGCATATCTACAGCGCTCAATCCGCTCATATTGGGGGCCATATCGGAAATCACAAGGTCTACCTGCGTATTACCGACTGCCTCAAGGATCTGTTCGAGAATCTTGTCCTCGGTAAAATCCCCCTGAATGAAGGTCACATCAGGGATGCTGTCCATTTCAAGGATGTCGGAAGCAATCAGACGACCTTGACCGCCGATCAGACGACTGGTCACCTGCGACCAGCCTCCGGGCGCAGCACCGAGGTCGATAACGGTCATGCCCGGACGGATGAGTTTGTCCTTTTCCTGAATCTCGAGCAGCTTGTAGCTGGCACGCGAACGGTAGCCGTCCTTCTGCGCCATTTTGACGTACTTGTCGTCGAAGTGTTCTTTGAGCCAGTTATGGCTTGTCTTGGAACGGGCCACGGGGCACCTCAAAAATAAACGAGTCGTGATTAACTGGGCGGTCCCGGACTCGCTCGGGTAAACTGGCCGCCGCTTTTAAAAGATCAGACGCAGAGGTCAGATTATGCCGCTCACTCCAGAGCAGAAGAAACAATACAAATCCATTGGCCACCATCTGAAACCGGTGTTGATCGTGGCTGACAATGGTTTGACTGAAGGTGTACTTGCAGAGCTTGAACGCGCATTGAGCGATCACGAGCTGATCAAGATCAAGCTCAACATCCTTGATCGCGAGAGCCGCCTGGGCGCCGTTGCAGAACTGTGCAAGGCCGGTTCGGCGGATCTTGTACAGGTCATCGGCAAAATGGCGCTGATCTACCGCAAGAACCCAAAGGTAAACAAGCAGCTCTCCAACGTCCACCGCGCGCACGGATAAAAACAGAAGTCAGGGCCGCCAAAAGGCGTGCCCTGACTCTTTTTTGCTGCTGACTGCGCCCGCCAAAGCGGGCGACAGGCATCAGATGTGACGCACTTCGATGATTTCGTATTCGATAACGCCGCTAGGCGTTTTCACAACAACGACATCACCCTCTTCCTTGGCAATCAAGGCGCGAGCAATGGGCGAACCCACTGAAATCTTGCCCTTCTTGATATCCGCCTCGTCCTCACCAACGATCTGGTAGACAACGCTTTCGTCGGTTTCGACGTTGGCGATTTCGACTGTCGTGCCGAAAATCACCTTGCCAGTGTGCGGAATAGTCGTAACGTCGATCACCACAGCGTTCTGCATGCGGCCTTCAATATCACGAATACGCGCCTCGACCATACCCTGCTGCTCGCGGGCAGCGTGGTATTCAGCGTTTTCCTTGAGGTCGCCCAGTTCGCGCGCAGTACCGATGTCCTGGCTCAACTTGGGACGGATCACCTTGGTCAGGTGAGTCAGCTCTTCTTCCAGGGCGCGAGCGCCCTGAACAGTCATTGGGTATTTGATCATGCCTTCAATCCTGCATGGAGATCCTGCAAGCGACGTACGGTCTTCTCGGGACCGAATTTGAGCGCTTCACAGATCGCTTCGCCTGCTGCAATGGTAGTGGTGCAGTAGATCTTGTGCTGCAAGGCGTTGCGACGGATGGAGTAGGAATCTGCGATCGACTGACGACCTTCGGTGGTGTTGATGATCAGGGTGACTTCGTCATTCTTGATCATGTCGACCACGTGTGGACGCCCTTCGGTCACCTTGTTCACGCGACGTACTTTCAGACCTGCCGCTTCGATCAGCTTGGCAGTACCTGCGGTAGCAACGATTTCGAAACCCAGATTGATCAGGTCACGGGCGACTGCTTCAACCAGAGGCTTGTCATCGTCACGCACACTGATGAAAGCAGTACCGCCAGTCGGCAGCACTTCGCTCGCGCCCATCTGAGCCTTGGCGAACGCTTCACCGAAAGTATCGCCCACGCCCATCACTTCGCCGGTCGATTTCATTTCCGGGCCGAGGATCGGGTCAACGCCAGGGAATTTGGCAAACGGGAACACTGCCTCCTTCACGCTGTAGAAGTTAGGGATAATTTCCTTGGTGAAGTTCAGCTCTTTCAGGGTTTTACCTGCCATCACGCGAGCCGCGATCATGGCCAGGGAAACACCGATGCACTTGGAAACGAACGGCACGGTACGCGATGCACGCGGGTTGACTTCAATGACGTAGATATCTTCGCCCTGAAGTGCCAGCTGTACGTTCATCAGGCCGACAACGCCCAGCTCCAGAGCCATTTTCTTGACCTGTTCGCGCATCTCGTCCTGGATGTGTGCAGGCAGCGAGTACGGCGGCAGCGAGCATGCGGAGTCACCGGAGTGAACGCCCGCCTGCTCGATGTGCTGCATGATCGCGCCAATCACCACGTCAGTCCCGTCGCAGACCGCATCGACGTCCATCTCGATGGCACAGTTCAGGAAGTGGTCCAGCAGCACCGGGCTGTCGTTGGACACCTGAACTGCTTCGCGCAGGTAACGCTTGAGTTCGTCTTCCTGATAAACGATTTCCATCGCGCGGCCGCCCAGTACATAGGAGGGACGCACCACCAGCGGATAACCGATCTTCGCCGCAGCACGAATGGCTTCGTCTTCGCTACGCACAGTGGCGTTTGGCGGCTGACGCAGGTTGAGGCGCTCGACCATTTGCTGGAAGCGCTCACGGTCTTCGGCACGGTCAATGGCGTCAGGGCTGGTGCCGATGATCGGCACACCGGCCGCTTCAAGGGCACGTGCCAGTTTCAGCGGCGTCTGGCCACCGTACTGGACGATCACACCTTTCGGCTTCTCGACCCGGACGATTTCCAGCACGTCTTCCAAGGTGACAGGCTCGAAGTACAGGCGGTCAGAGGTGTCGTAATCGGTGGAAACGGTTTCCGGGTTGCAGTTGACCATGATGGTCTCGTACCCGTCTTCACGCAGCGCCAGGGCCGCGTGTACACAGCAGTAGTCGAACTCGATACCCTGGCCGATACGGTTAGGGCCACCGCCGAGGATCATGATCTTGTCGCGCGCCGAAGGGTTGGCTTCGCACTCTTCTTCGTACGTCGAGTACAGGTACGCGGTGTCGGTTGCGAACTCGGCGGCGCAGGTGTCGACGCGCTTGTAGACCGGGAACACGTCCAGCTTGTGACGATGCGTACGCAGGTTCTTTTCGGTAACGCCGACCAGCTTGGCCAGGCGCGCATCGGAGAAGCCCTTGCGCTTGAGGCGGAACATCAGGTCACGATCGATTGCCGACAGGCCCAGCGTCTTGACCTTCTCTTCGTCCTTGACCAGATCTTCGATCTGCACCAGGAACCAGGGGTCAATCATGTTCATGGCGAAGATTTCTTCAACCGTCATGCCTGCGCGGAAGGCGTCGGCGACGTACCAGATACGCTCGGCACCCGGCACAGTCAGCTCGCGCTTGAGCGTGCTCATGCTTTCAGGGTGGCTCAGGTCCAGCTTCGGATCGAGACCGCAAACGCCGACTTCCAGGCCGCGCAAGGCTTTCTGCAGGGACTCCTGGAAAGTGCGGCCGATGGCCATGACTTCACCGACCGACTTCATCTGAGTGGTCAGACGCGCATCCGCCTTGGCGAACTTCTCGAAGGCAAAGCGCGGCAGCTTGGTGACGACGTAGTCGATCGACGGTTCGAACGAAGCCGGGGTCTTGCCGCCGGTGATTTCGTTCGACAGCTCGTCAAGGGTGTAACCCACTGCCAGCTTGGCGGCAACGCGTGCAATCGGGAAGCCGGTCGCCTTGGAGGCCAGCGCCGAGGAACGCGATACGCGCGGGTTCATCTCGATCACGACCATACGGCCGGTGTCCGGGCAGATGCCGAACTGAACGTTGGAACCACCGGTTTCAACGCCGATCTCGCGCAGCACTGCCAGCGAGGCATTACGCAGGATCTGGTATTCCTTGTCGGTCAGGGTCTGTGCCGGAGCAACGGTGATGGAGTCGCCGGTGTGCACGCCCATCGGGTCGAAGTTTTCAATCGAGCAGACGATGATGCAGTTGTCCTTTTTGTCGCGGACAACTTCCATTTCGTACTCTTTCCAGCCGATCAGCGATTCGTCGATCAGCAGCTCTTTGGTCGGCGACAGGTCCAGACCGCGAGCGCAGATTTCTTCGAACTCTTCACGGTTGTACGCGATACCGCCGCCCGTGCCGCCCATGGTGAACGATGGACGAATAATGCACGGGAAGCCGAGCTTTTCGAGAACCGCGTTGGCTTCTTCCATGCTGTGCGCGATACCGGAACGCGGGCACGCCAGGCCGATAGACTTCATGGCCTTGTCGAAACGCGAGCGGTCTTCAGCCTTGTCGATGGTATCGGCGTTGGCACCGATCATCTCCACGCCGAACTTCTCCAGAACGCCTTCGCGCTCCAGATCCAGTGCGCAGTTCAGAGCGGTCTGGCCGCCCATGGTCGGCAGCAGTGCGTCAGGACGCTCTTTTTCGATGATCTTGGCAACGGTCTGCCACTTGATCGGCTCGATGTAGGTCGCGTCGGCCATGGCCGGGTCGGTCATGATGGTGGCCGGGTTGGAGTTCACCAGGATGACGCGGTAACCCTCTTCGCGCAGTGCCTTGCAGGCCTGGGCGCCGGAGTAGTCGAATTCACAGGCCTGGCCGATCACGATAGGGCCGGCGCCGAGAATCAGGATGCTTTTAATATCTGTACGTTTTGGCATGGGTTGTCACTCAAATCCGCAGGTCAGTCGGCAAGCCGTCTTGAACATTTCTTTGAGGTGGCCTGGGCGGCAGCAACCGGACACTTGATCCGGGGCCGCCCAGGGCACCTGCGTATTACAGTCTCAAGGCAATCGGTCAGCGTCGCTTGGCCATGGCTTCGATAAAGCGATCAAACAGAGGCGCGACGTCATTCGGGCCCGGGCTCGCCTCAGGGTGACCCTGGAAGCTGAATGCGCTCTTGTCGGTCAGCTCGATACCCTGAAGGGTGCCGTCGAACAACGACTTGTGAATGGCGCGAACATTGCCCGGCAGCGTGGCCTCATCAACAGCAAAACCGTGGTTCTGGCTGGTGATCATGACCACACCGGTGTCCAGATCCTGAACAGGATGGTTTGCACCGTGGTGGCCATGGCCCATTTTCACGGTCTTGGCACCGGCAGCCAAGGCCAGAAGCTGGTGACCCAGGCAGATACCGAATACCGGCACTTCGGTTTGCAGCACTTCCCTGATCGCCTTGATGGCGTAGTCGCACGGCTCGGGGTCGCCAGGGCCGTTGGACAGGAAAACACCGTCGGGTTTGTAGGCAAGCACGTCGCTGGCAGGCGTTTGCGCAGGCACCACAGTCACCCGGCAACCGCGCTCGACCAGCATGCGCAGAATGTTGACCTTGACGCCGTAGTCGTAAGCGACCACATGATAGGGCAGCTCGGAAGCAGCGATTTCAGGGTGGCTGTCGGTCTTCAGGTTCCAGACACTGGAGCGCCACTCGTAGGTGTCCTTGGTACTGACCTCCTTTGCCAGGTCCATGCCCTTGAGGCCGGGGAACCCGCGAGCAGCAGCGATGGCTGCTTCTTCGGAAATGTCGTCGCCAGCCATGATGCAGCCGTTCTGGGCGCCTTTCTCACGCAGGATGCGGGTCAGGCGACGCGTATCGATGCCGGCGATGGCAACGACATTATTGGCTTTCAGGTAATCACCGAGGGACAGCTTGTTACGCCAGTTGCTGGCGACAAGCGGCAGGTCACGGATGACCAGGCCAGCGGACCATACACGATCGGACTCTGCGTCTTCAGGCGTGGTACCGGTATTGCCGATGTGCGGGTAAGTCAGGGTAACGATTTGCTGGGCGTAGGAAGGATCGGTAAGAATTTCCTGATAGCCTGTCATTGCGGTGTTGAACACCACCTCACCAACGGTCTGACCGTCGGCTCCAATGGCTTCGCCGCGAAAAATGCTGCCATCAGCAAGGGCGAGTATGGCTGGCTTAGTCAAGAAGACCTCCCGTAAATAAAACCTGAAAGGGCGATCGCAGGCTGCAAAAAAGCGGAATGACGTAGTTACGTCACCCCGCTTTCTTATGGAATCATCTGCGCGCTTTGCTTTTAGTGGACACACTAAAGCTTTAGCTTACAGAAAAGGCCCTTTTTGGTCTACCACCAATGAGCCTGAAGTGCGGGAAAATGCGACAGGGCCACGAATGGCCCTGTATGAAATCAATGCAGACCCAGTACATCCTGCATGTCGTAAAGCCCTGGCGCCTTGCCGTCGAGCCACATTGCAGCCCGCACGGCACCCTTGGCAAAGGTCATGCGACTGGATGCCTTGTGGGTGATCTCGACCCGCTCGCCGTCTGCTGCGAACAGCACGGTATGGTCGCCGACAACGTCACCGGCACGAATGGTCGCAAACCCGATGGTCTGACAATCACGCGCGCCGGTCTGGCCTTCACGGCCGTAGACAGCGACTTTTTCCAGGTCGCGACCCAGCGCACTGGCAACCACTTCACCCATGCGCAAGGCGGTGCCGGACGGCGCATCGACCTTGTGGCGGTGGTGCGCCTCGGTGATTTCGATATCGACCTCATCACCCAGAACACGCGCGGCGGTGTCCAGCAACTTCAAGCAAAGGTTTACACCAATGCTGAAGTTGGCAGCGAACACAATCGGGATGTCTTTACCCGCTTCGACCAGACGCTGCTTCTCTTCGGCACTGAAGCCAGTCGTGCCGATAATCATGGCCTTGCCGGCCTTACGGCAGAACGCCAGATTTTTCAGCGTTACCGAAGGGTGGGTGAAGTCGATCAACACGTCGAACTCATCCGCCACTTTTGCCAGGTCGCCCGACAACGGCACACCGATACGACCCAGCGCAGCCAGTTCGCCCGCATCCGCACCCACCAGCGTGCTGTCAGGACGATCGATAGCGGCGGTCAACCCGGCACCCGGTGCCTGCTGAACCGCCTCGATCAAAGTCTTGCCCATGCGCCCGGCGGCGCCCACTACAGCAATACGTCGCATGCCCTGCTCCCGTTGATAAGCCTTACAGATCGCCGAAGAAACGCTTCACACCCTCGAACCAGCCACTGGCCTTGGGAGAGTGGGACTCGTCGTTTTCAAGCGAAGTGCGGAACTCTTCAAGCAGCTCGCGCTGACGCTTGCTCAGGTTGACCGGGGTCTCGACTGCTACATGGCACATTAAGTCACCAGCACCGCCGCCACGTACCGGAGCGACACCCTTGCCACGCAAGCGGAACTGCTTGCCGGTCTGGGTACCTTCGGGGATTTTCAGTTTGACGCGACCATCAAGGGTCGGTACTTCAAGCTCGCCACCCAGCGCGGCATCGGTAAAGCTGATCGGCACTTCGCAGAACAGGTGCTTGCCGTCACGCTGGAAGATCGCGTGTTCGCGCACATTGATCACGACATACAGGTCGCCGGTCGGCCCGCCCTGAGTACCCGCTTCGCCTTCGCCAGACAGACGAATGCGGTCACCGGTATCGACACCTGGCGGCACCTTGACGGAAAGCGTCTTGGACTCTTCGACACGACCTTCGCCGTGGCACGAATCGCACGGGTCGGAAATAATCTTGCCGTGTCCATGGCAGCGTGGGCAGGTTTGCTGCACAGAGAAGAAACCCTGCTGCATGCGAACCTGACCGATACCACCGCAGGTAGGGCAGGTAACGGGCGACGAGCCTTTCTTGGCACCGCTGCCATCGCACGGCTTGCAGTTGACCAGTGTCGGAACGCGGATATTCACGTTAGTACCGCGAACCGCTTCTTCCAGATTCAGCTCCAGCGTATAGCGCAGATCGCTGCCGCGCTGGGCACCGCCGCGACCACCGCCGCCACCCCCACGGCCGCCGCCAAAGAAATCACTGAACACATCACCGAAGATGTCGGAGAAGTTGGCACCACCGGCACCACCACCAAAACCGCCGCCGCCACCCATGCTCGGGTCGACACCAGCATGGCCATACTGATCGTACGCAGCGCGCTTGCTGGCATCGGACAGCACTTCGTAGGCCTCGTTGGCCTCTTTGAACAGCTCTTCCGAGGCTTTGTCATCAGGGTTACGGTCGGGGTGATGCTTCATCGCCAGACGGCGATAAGCCTTTTTCAGGTCCGCCTCGCTGGAGCCTCGCTCCACTCCCAACACTTCGTAATAATCACGCTTTGCCATAGTTCTTCCGCACTCTTGAGGACGTTCGGCAAGACCCTCCTGAACCCTGCCAAACTCGTTGAGCCCCATACAGGCCCTGGACCCAACTCACGTCAATTCAACGATCCTGGTCTTCGTTCAACAACCAGATAGGTCTGGCCGAGAAAGCGGCAGAATGATTCGCTACGCAGGAGCGTAGCGATCTTGCCACATGGCTTGCGGAGCAAATCCGCACGCCGAAATTTTGCTTGTTCCAGACACGCCAACGCGGGAGCAAGCTCCCGCGCGGCGACATCCTACCAGTCAGCGCTCGAAAGAGGTCAACCGGCGTTCAAGTGAGCCTGCGCTTACTTGTGGTCTTTCACTTCTTCGAACTCGGCATCGACAACGTCATCAGCCTTGCCATTTTCTTCAGCAGGCTTGGCCGCTGCTTCAGGGTTTTCGGCCTGCTCGGCGTACATCTTCTGAGCGATTGGCGCGGAAACCTTCGACAGCTCTTCAACCTTGGCTTCGATAGCAGCCTTGTCATCGCCCTTGATAGCAGCTTCCAGAGCAACCAGTGCAGCCTCGACAGCCGTTTTCTCTTCAGCAGTGACCTTGTCACCCGCATCAGCGATCATTTTGCGAGTCGAGTGGACCAGCGCATCACCCTGGTTACGGGCAGAGGCCAGCTCTTCGAACTTGCGATCTTCTTCGGAGTTGACTTCAGCATCACGGACCATTTGCTGAATTTCTTCCTCGGACAGACCGGAGTTGGCCTTGATCACGATGGACTGCTGCTTGCCGGTCGCCTTGTCTTTCGCGCCAACATGCAGAATGCCGTTTGCGTCGATGTCGAAGGTTACTTCGATCTGTGGCACGCCACGTGGAGCAGGTGGAATCTCGGCCAGGTCGAACTTGCCCAAGGACTTGTTCTGACCGGCTTGCTTGCGCTCACCCTGCAGTACGTGGATGGTTACCGCGTTCTGGTTGTCATCGGCAGTCGAGAACACCTGGGATTTCTTGGTAGGAATCGTGGTGTTTTTCTCGATCAGCGCAGTCATCACGCCGCCCATGGTTTCGATACCCAGAGTCAGCGGGCTGACGTCGAGCAGCAGAACGTCTTTGACATCACCGGCCAATACAGCGCCCTGGATGGCAGCACCCATTGCAACGGCTTCGTCAGGGTTGACGTCTTTACGTGCTTCTTTACCGAAGAACTCGGTTACCAGCTTCTGCACCAGCGGCATACGGGTCTGACCACCGACCAGAATCACGTCGTTGATCTTGCTTCTGTCGATGCCAGCATCTTTAAGCGCCATTTCGCAAGGAGCGATGGTGCGCTGAACCAGGTCTTCAACCAGCGATTCCAGCTTGGAGCGCGAAATTTTCACGACCAGGTGCTTTGGACCGGTTGCATCTGCAGTGATGTACGGCAGGTTGACTTCGGTCTGCGTGCTGGAAGAAAGCTCGATCTTGGCTTTCTCGGCAGCTTCTTTCAGACGCTGCATGGCCAGCGGGTCACCCTTGAGGTTCATGCCGCTTTCTTTCTTGAATTCGTCGACGAAGTAGTCGATCAGACGAATGTCAAAGTCTTCACCGCCCAGGAACGTGTCGCCGTTGGTGGCCAACACTTCGAACTGGTGCTCGCCATCAACTTCGGCAATCTCGATGACCGAGACGTCGAACGTACCGCCACCCAGGTCATAAACGATGACAGTGTGATCGCCCTTGGCCTTGTCCATACCGTAAGCCAGAGCGGCCGCGGTTGGTTCGTTGATGATGCGCTTGACGTCCAGACCGGCAATACGGCCGGCGTCCTTGGTTGCCTGACGCTGACTGTCGTTGAAATAGGCCGGAACGGTGATGACCGCTTCGGTAACCGCTTCACCGAGGTAGTCTTCGGCAGTCTTTTTCATTTTCTTCAGGATTTCAGCGGAAATCTGAGGAGGTGCCATTTTCTGGCCATTCACTTCAACCCAGGCATCACCGTTGTCAGCCTTTACGATCTTGTAAGGAACCATCTGGATGTCTTTCTGAACGACATCCTCTTCGAACTTGCGACCAATCAGACGCTTTACCGCGTACAGCGTGTTGTGCGGATTGGTAACGGCCTGACGCTTGGCGGACTGACCGACCAGGATCTCACCGTCATTGGCATAAGCAATGATCGAAGGTGTAGTACGAGTACCTTCTGCGTTCTCGATAACCTTGACGTTACCGTTTTCCAGAATGGAGACGCAGGAGTTGGTAGTCCCCAGGTCGATACCGATAATTCTGTCCATCTTGACTCTCCCGAAACTTGCAAAACTTGGATTTGGTTGCCGCCAGTGCGTTTACACCGTGCGGTAGCTCTTAAACGCTTGACCTTTAAATGGGGGCCTTACAGCTGATTTCAAGCCTGCTCGTTGATTGACGGCGTTGCAGGCGACGGTGCCTTGCTGACCACGACCATGGCCGGGCGCAACAGGCGACCATTAAGCTGATAACCCTTCTGGAATACCTTGAGCACAGTATTAGGCTCGACGTCGGCACTTTCCTGCATGGCCATCGCCTGGTGCTGGTCGGCACTGAACGGTTGACCATATGGATCAATGGCTTCCAGCTGATAACGCTTGAGGGTGTCCTGAAACATCTTCAAGGTCAGCTCGATGCCTTCACGCATCGGGCGAATGCTTTCATCGTCCGGATTGGACAGATCAAGGCCTCGCTCCAGACTGTCGATGATCGGCAACAGATCACCGGCAAATTTTTCCAGCGCAAACTTGTGCGCCTTTTCAACATCCTGCTCGGCACGGCGGCGGACATTCTGCAGATCCGCAGCCACGCGAAGGGATTGGTCCTGCGCAGCAGCCAGTTGCTCTTCGAGCACCTGCACACGGGTTGTCAGTTCTTCACCCGCGCCCGCCTCGGCAGCCTGATCCTGAGCCTGCGCATCCAGATTCTGTTCGTCAGCCATACATGTTCTCCTCTAAAAACGTCCGCGATCCCGATTCGCGCTTCTGTCCACCTATATGGGATCGGAATTTCCGGCTTCAAGGGTTTCATGCAATCGAGATACGCATTCCCTGACAAATAATGCGGATTCCGGACGGGCGAAAAATTGCGGATCGACACAAGAGCGACTAAAAACCACTGCAAACCGATCAAATCGAGCTAAGCGAAGGCATTGTCAGCAACAAATAAAACACTGTATAAATAACCAGACAAACAGCCCGGGAGCCGCTCAATGCTGGTGCACCTTTCCGTACACAACTACGCCATTGTCGAACACCTTGACCTCGAACTGGATCGAGGCATGAGCGTCATCACCGGCGAAACCGGCGCTGGCAAGTCGATCATGCTCGATGCCCTGGGCCTGACCCTGGGCGACCGTGCCGACAGCGGCGTGGTCCGGCCGGGTGCCGACAAGGCCGATATCCTGGCCACATTCGACCTGGGCGACATTCCCGAGGCACAGACCTGGCTCAAAGAGCGCGACCTGGACAACGATGGCCCCTGCATCCTGCGCCGGGTCATTACCGCCGAAGGTCGGTCACGCTCCTACATCAATGGCTCGCCCTGCCCCCAGGGAGATTTGAAGGCACTGGGTGAACTGCTCATTGATATCCACAGCCAGCATGAGCATCAGTCGCTGCTCAAGACCGATACCCACCGACGTCTGCTGGACGAATACGCTGGCGCTACCGACCTGGCCCGTCAGGTCCATCTCGCCGCACAGCGCTGGCGGCAGACGCGACAAGAGCTGGAGCGCCTCTCCAATTCAGGGGACGAGCAGCGCGCACGCCATCAACTGCTCAGCTATCAGCTCGAAGAGCTGGAAAGCCTGAGCCTGGGCGAAAACGAGCTTGAGCAGCTCGAGCAGGAACACAAAGACCTGACTAACGCCGAAAGCCTGCTGAGCATTTGCCGACAAGTGGTCGAGCAGTGCAGCGAAAGCGATTCCGGCAACGTGCTCAATGCCCTGACTGCCAGCCTGCATCGGCTGGGCAGCGTCGACCATTCGCCGTCCGCCCTTAGCGAGGCCACTGGTTTGCTGTCCAGCGCGCAGATACAGGTTGAAGAAGCGGTAGGCGAACTGAACCGTTTTCTGGATCACTTCGACGCCGACCCGGCCAGACTGCAACAGCTTGAAGAGCGTCTTGATGCTATCTATACACTGGCGCGCAAGCACCGCATCCAGCCAGGTGAAGTGGCCACGCTGCAACAAAAGCTGCTGGATGAAATAGAAACACTGAATGCCAATGATGAATCCATCGAACGCCTGGAGCACGAAGTGCAGGCATTTGCCCGGCACTATCAGGAGAAGGCCCGCGAACTGAGCGACCTGCGCCGCAATTCGGCAACGACACTGGCCAGCGCTGTAGAGCAGGAAATTCATCGACTGGGCATGCCGGGCGGTCGTTTCCAGATCGACCTTAAAGCCAATGCCAGCGTAGAACCGTCGCCTCATGGGCTTGAGCAGGTAGAGCTACTGGTCAGCGCCAACCCCGGCCAACCACTGAAAGCGCTGGCGAAAGTCGCGTCGGGTGGCGAGCTGTCGCGCATCAGCCTTGCGATTCAGGTCATTACTGCACAAACCTCGCGGGTGCCGACGCTGGTATTCGACGAAGTCGATGTGGGCATTGGCGGGCCGACCGCCGAGATCGTGGGGCAATTGCTGCGTCGTCTGGGCGAGCGCGGGCAAGTCATGACCGTCACCCACCTGCCGCAGGTTGCCGCGCAGGGCCATCAGCATCTGTTTGTGCACAAGGTCCGCGACAACGACGCCACGCGTACGGCGGTTTCCAAACTCAGCAAGACCGAGCGCATAGAAGAAGTGGCCCGAATGCTGGGGGGCATCGACCTGACCAAGGAATCTCTGGCGCACGCCAAAAAGATGGTCGTTACCGCTAAAAGCTGAACCGCAGAAAGCACAAAGGCGACCCGGGGTCGCCTTTGGTGCTGGTTTTTACGCCGTCTGGCTTACGCCTTCTTGTTGCGGACGTAGAGCACCAGATTGTGGTCCACCAGATCAAAGCCGTGTCTTTCGACAATAGCCTTTTGAAGCTTCTCGATTTCTTCGTCGAAGAACTCGATCACCTCACCTGACTCCACATTGACCATGTGGTCGTGATGGCCGCCATCAGCCAGCTCAAACACAGCATGACCGCCGTCGAAATTGTGGCGCACCACTAATCCAGCGGCTTCAAACTGGGTCAGAACACGGTAAACCGTGGCCAGGCCGACGTCCTCGCTTGCCTCCATAAGCGCCTTGTAGACATCCTCGGCACTCATGTGGCGCTGCTCGGCAGAATCGAGCATTTGGAGTATTTTAACCCTGGGTAGGGTTACCTTTAGTCCTGCTTTACGTAGTTCGCTATTTTCAACCATGGTCAGCTTTCTCGCAGACGCTGCTTCGCAGCTTCTCTTAATGCAGGTATGATCGGGGTTTACGTTGTCCCAGCCAAGATAGTGGAAGTCGCCCACCGATGCAAAACACCAAGCTCTTGCTAACCAGTTTCACCTTCGTGGGACTGCTCGCACTCGCCGGTTGTTCATTCCCCGGGGTTTACAAAATCGACATCCAGCAGGGTAATGTCGTCACGCAGGACATGATAGACCAGTTACGCCCCGGAATGACCCGACGGCAAGTACGGTTTATCATGGGCAACCCCCTGTTGACCGACACTTTCCACTCCGATCGGTGGGATTACCTGTACAGCCTGCAGCCAGGTGGCGGTGAACGCCAGCAGGAGCGTGTCAGCCTTATATTCAACGGCAATGACCAGCTTGTGAGCCTGTCTGGCGACTTCATGCCCGGTGTCAGCCGTGATGAAGCCATTCTCGGCAAAGGCAGCGATACCACTGTCCCGGCAGAGAATCAGCCGGTGCAGAAGCCTGAAGAGCCGGCCAAGCCAGGTTCGTTGCTGGACAAGATCCAGAAAGACGTGGACAGCGTCGAGACCGTACCTGTCCCGACCCAAGAGCCTCTGGACACCAACTCTCGTTAGTCCGCAGCGCTCAACAAAAAGCCCGGCATGCCGGGCTTTTTTGTGCCTTTCGTTCAGTCAGCGTTCAGCCGGGAAGCGTCCGTTTCTCCCGTGCCCTGGCGGCACGCAGACGCCTGATCTCCATGGGATCGGCCAATAGCGGACGATAGATCTCTATTCGCTCACCCGCCTCCAGCACCCGCGTGGAAGGATCAGCCACCACCTTGCCGAAGATGCCTACGGCACACTGCGCCAGATCCAGCTCGGGAAACTCCCTGTCCATGCCACTGAGAGCCAGCGCCTGACGCACCGAGGAGCCCGCCGGAACATCCAGCGTCATTAACACCTGACGCTGCACAGAGGCGTACACCACCTCAATCTGAATCACTGCCTCAGCCATGCAGCTCTTTCGCTCGCTGACAGAACGCATCCACCAGCGTATTGGCCGCCTGATTGAACAGTGGCCCGAGGGTGGCGCGAACGATAGAGCCGGCATAATCGAATGACAGATCCAGACTGATCTTGCAGGCCTTCTCGCCCAGCGGCTTGAATGTCCAGACGCCATGAAACTGCTCGAATGGCCCCTCAACCAGGTCCATCACGATCGACTCGCCTGGGGTAAGCGTGTTGCGCGTCATGAACTTCTGGCTCAGACCGCCCTTGGCAATTTCCAGGCTGGCGCGCATCTGCGCTTCGCTGGACTCGAGCACGGTAGCGGAAGAGCACCACGGCAGAAACTCGGGATAACGAGCCACATCATTGACCAGGTCATAAAGGAACCCGGCCGGGTACGGCAGTAAAGCAGAGCGTTGTATATGCGTAGTCATGTGAGCGTCATTTCCAGAGCTGAGCGGCAAACACCACAAGAATGCCGAGCGGCGCCACGTAGCGCATCAAAAAGAACGTCAGGTTGAAGAGCAACGGACTGCGAATCGACAATTCGTCACGCACCGTCTCACGGCTCATCGCCCAACCAGCGAATACCACAAAACACAACCCACCCAGCGGCAACATGATCCGCGAAGTGAAGAAATCAATGACCCCAAAGAAGTCCAGGCCAGTCGATGCGCCCCACTGGTAGAGGTGGAATACACCTCCATCGTTCACGAAAAACTTGGCTTTTTGCCAGATATTGAACGAGAACACCGTTCCCAGCCCCACAAACCAACAGGTAAATGCCAGCCAGAACGTCACCCAGGCGCGGCGAATACGGGTGCGCTCAACCAGATAGGCAACCATGGGTTCAAGCAGCGAAATCGCCGAGCTCCAGGCCGCTACAGCCACCAGTACGAAGAACACGACCCCCATCAACTGCCCGAATGCCACGTTGCCGAACGCGTATGGCAACGTTACAAACATCAGGCCCGGACCTTCGCTCGGGTTCAGGCCAGCAGCAAAAACGATAGGGAACAGCGCAAGGCCCGCCAGCAGCGAAACAAAGGTGTCGAGCAACGCGATGCCGACGACCGTGGTGCTGATGGATGCGCCCTTGGTCATGTAAGCGCCGTAGACCATGATCGAGCCGACACCGACGCTCAGGGAAAAGAACGCATGCCCCATCGCGGGCAGCAAGCCGTCCAACACCTTGTCGGGATTGAAGTCGAACATGAAATGCACGCCTTCCATGAAATGCCCGGTGGTCAGGCTATAGCCCAACAGCGCCAGCATCAGCAGGAACAGCATCGGCATCATGATGCGCAGGCTCTTCTCCAGACCGGCCTCGACACCCTTGCCGATCACCACCGCCGAAAGCAGCATGAAAATGGTGTGCCACAGAATCAGACGCCAAGGGTCTGCAATCACCGCGCCGAAATAGGCACCGACCTGATCCGGCGAAACACCCTGAAAATCGCCGCGCCCCATGTCGATGATGTAATCCAGCGACCAGCCGCCCACCACACTATAAAAGGAGAGAATCAGCAGGGCCGTGATCATTCCGGCAAAAGCCCCCCATGACCACCGCGCCGAATGCCCCGCTTCCAGCGCCAGCGTCTTGAGCGCATTCGCAGGACTGAGTCGGGAACGACGGCCAATCAGCGTCTCGGCGATCATCACCGGAATGCCGATCAGCGCGATGCACGCCAGAAACACCAGTACAAATGCACCGCCGCCATAGGCGCCGACCATGTACGGAAACTTCCATATGCTGCCCAGCCCCACGGCAGAACCTGTGGCAGCCAGGATGAACACCCAGCGGCTTGCCCAGCTACCGTGGACTGAAACCTTGTCCGTCGACATTATCGAAACGCCCAGCCAAAAAAGATCGCGCATTGTCCGGGATTCAACCTTTGTGCTCAAGCACGCGCTTTCCCATAGCCGACATTGATGCAACTCCCTATAATGCGCCCCCTATGGCTAAGCTCAAGAAAAACCCTACAGGGACCATCGCGCAAAATAAAAAGGCGCGTCACGATTACTTCATCGAACACAAGTTCGAGGCCGGTCTGGTCCTGGCTGGCTGGGAAGTAAAAAGCCTGCGTGCCACCAAGGTACAGCTGGTCGACAGTTACGTGCTGCTCAAGGATGGCGAGGCCTGGCTGATGGGTTGCCACATCACGCCTCTCAAGACTGCCAGCACGCACGTCATCGCTGACCCGACACGCACCCGAAAACTGCTGCTGAACAAGCGCGAGCTCGAAAAGCTCACCAGCTCGGTTCAACAGAAAGGCTATGCCTGCGTGGCCCTTTCCGTTTACTGGAAGGAGCACTTGATCAAGTGCGAAATCGCGCTGGGTAAAGGTAAAAAGGAATACGACAAACGCCACACCGAGCGCGAACGCGACTCGGACCGTGAGCTGCAGCGTGCCGTGCGCTCCAAGGGCAAGGACGACTAACTTCCTGCCTGTGCCAAATGCCTTTAAGGGGCATTTGGCAGTGCGCACTTTCAATCCATCTGCCCCTTATCCCAGCCCGCACAATCACAACCCCAACGCGAAGATCGCCCCACTTTGGTGCCTTAACCGCTCAATGTGGCTTTTTCGCATCCGTCTGAAAATAAAATAGAACGCCTGCGTTACAGCACAGTCAATCCTTTAGGCCCAACTGTTAAACGGGCTTTTCAAACCCTCGGGCGACGGCCTCAACGACCGGCCATACCGAGTCCACAGGTTATAAGGAGAGACACATGATGCGTACCGCCCTCACTGGATTGTTCCTCAGCGCCGCCCTGTTGGCTTCGCCGGTTTTTGCCGCCGATGATTTGTGCGCTGCAAACATCAAGACGATCGAAAATGCACAGGCTTCTTCCGGCACCAACCTGAGCCCGGAAAACAAGACAATGCTAGAAAACACTGAGAAAGAAGCCAAAGCGGCCCAAGCTGACAAAAATGAGAAAAAATGCATCGAAATCACTCAAAAGGTGATCACCTCGCTGAAAAACACCGGCTCAGGCAGCGAAGGCACCAAGTAACCCCTTCGATCAGGCCCGCCACCCGGTTAGCCTGATCGATTGCAGCAAACGGGTCGACGTGACATGCCAATCGGCGTACACTGCGCCCCAGCGACTGCGAAAGCAGTCTCGGGGCCGATTTGGATTCGACGCCGGTGATGAAACTTTAGGTGCATGCCGAGTTGGTAACAGAACTCGTAAATCCACTGTTGCAACTTTCTATAGTTGCCAATGACGAAAACTACGGTGCTCAACTAGCTGCGTAAGCAGCCTAGCCGCACTTCTGGTAGCTTCGGCTCCAGCAATCATCAGGGGATGTCTGTAAACCCAAAATGATTGTCATATAGAACAGAATCGCCGTGCAGTACGCTGTGGACGAATCGGCTAAAACTTACACAGCTCGCCCAAAGCACCCTGCCCGTCGGGTCGCTGAGGGTTAACTTAATAGACACGGCTACGCATGTAGTACCGACAGCGGAGTACTGGCGGACGGGGGTTCAAATCCCCCCGGCTCCACCACTATCCTTACACAGCGCCCCATTCGTGGGGCGTTGTGCTATCTGGAGCTAGCGTTTTCGGCTAGTGCGCCACTGAGGTGTGACATTCAGGTGAGGCATTTCCGGTGCCTACCATGCAGCGCAACCCTTCTTACCTGACCCTGAACCGCCACAGAACCTTCTACTTCCGTATCGTTATCCCTCAGCACCTGCGCTTTCTCGTTAGCGGACGACGTGAAATCAGGCGAACTCTCAAAACAGATAGCCTAAGGTGGGCTCGCCGACGTGCGCGGCAGTATGCTGCTCGTTACCAGGCAGCCTTTGACAGAGTGACGAGAGTGATCGAACGGGACGAGTTGGGCCTTTCAGAGGATGACTACACCGAGCTCCTGGATCTAATGCCGGACTTTTCCAGTCCGACAAGCGCTACCACGGCGCTTGAACCGATCCTTTCGGACGAAGAGATCGAGGCCAGACAAAGACGTCGAGAAGTCGAACGTTTGTTGACGGGCGCTTATGGCCGACCAATCCCAAGCGAGCAAGAATCGCTGGCGCTGGAGTTGCTGGAACTCTCTCGCTCGTACATGCCAACCGAGCTACGGGCGATTCTGCCAAGGCTTCGGGATGAGGTGGTGCTACGCAAGCTAAATCCAGGCAAACGAGCAGAGACAGCCTTAGAAGTGCCTAAGGTGCTGCCCAACCATGATCCTGCTATGGCTGACTGGACTCTCTACCATGTATGGCAACACCAGCTTGAGCGCGACCGGGCCGATATTTCCTCAAAAGGTGGCCAAGCTCATCATGGGGGTACGCTGGAAGAGAGGGAGCGACGCGCCCGCGTAATGACCGTTCTTACGCAGCATAAACCTGTGGTCCAACTGACTAAACAGGACTGGCAAGCAGCATATGACGCGGCACGCAGGACAAAGAGCGGGGCTACAGCAGCTATAGGGCCAACGCCCACCCCGATCAGTGAAATCCTGACGCATGACCTCAAGGAAATGACAGGTCACGAACGCGTAGCTGCATTAATCGCATCGATGAAGCAGATCCAGAACTACGCTAAGCACATAGATCTAACATCGATTCGAGTGGATGAATTAATCATAAAACCAGTGTCGAAAAGGGTGAATGACAGCAACCGTGGGGGCGTGCCTTTTTCACCAGCAGATGTCGAAGCTATTTTTTCTGGCTTTATCTACCAAGGTACACTGCCCAAAGAACGAACTAAAGCGTATCCATATTGGTTCTGGATGCCGCTGGTAGGCTACTTCACAGGCGCCCGCACCAACGAGATAGCGCAGCTCGACACCGCCGATATCAAGGTGATTGATGGGCATCCTTGCTTCGACTTCTGCGCTGATGATGCTAAAGCTCCAGAAGCAAAGCGGCTAAAGACAGGTGAGGCCCGGCAGGTGCCAATTCATCCCCGCCTGATCGAGTTAGGCTTCCTTGACTACGTGGGTAGCCAGCGCCAAGCAGATCAAAAAAAGCTATTCGGGGACGGCCTCACATACCTTCTTCCACGAAGCGGCGATACAGACCATAACAAGGAGGGATGGGCCAAGAGCGCAGGTAAATTTTTCAATGAGAAACCTAAAGGTTATCTAGTGAGTATTGGCGTCCATAAACCTTTCGATGGGAAAAGCCTCTACTCATTTCGGCATACACTTGAAACAAATCTATGCAACGCCAAGCGCGATGATAAAAACATAGACCAATCAATTATCGATGCAATAATTGGACATACCCCCGATACTATTGGCGCAAAGCACTATGACGGGGGAGCTACAGTTGCGCATAAGTTATCAGCGTTACAGCTACTACCAATACCGACAGCAATCCGGAAGCTCGACAATTATCAGAATGTTTTCGTTAAACGCTTTTCAAACATTCTGACTAAAAGCATCACTGCTCATCGTCGAAAGCACCCCCGCCTTGCTGAGCTCTAGACAACGAAGAGACGTGGACCGACCTCTATTACAGACGAGCATTATGGAGAAGTGAAATGGATGACAACGCCGCTCTTGTAGAGGATGCTCAGTCGGCAATAATGAAGATCGAGTCTCTGCTAACGTCGATTACAAACAATGATGCTATTTCGACCAACAAAGCTGTTCGCGGAAAACTCCGAGAGTTGGTTGCGGAGTGCCGAGCACAAAAAATCACAAAAGAAACCAAAGCTGAAAATCCTGATCTTTTAGCGTTCACAATTAATACAGAAGCTGTTTTACAGCATTTGAACCAGGACATGAGAGACGATTGGTTTGTGGATGCGATCCAGCATCGCGACTTATTTCACAACAAACCAGCATTATATGAAACGTTAAGAACACTACTCTCAACGGATAACGGACGATATCTGGGGTGCGAAAGGAAAATCTACGATATACCAAAAAAAGGACTTGGCATTCGATATTCTCTTGAAACAGATTTCTATGACCGTTTCATATACCAAGCGATTTGTTCCTATTTAATGCCATACTTCGACCCCTTACTCTCCCACAGGGTTTTAGGCCACCGCTATAATAAAAACAGAACATCTGAAAAATACATATTTAAAAACAGGATCGACCTTTGGAAAACATTTGAAGGCGTTACAAAAACAGCATTGAAAAACAACCAGAGCCTGTTAGTCACCGACTTACTAAATTACTTTGAAAACATATCGATAGCATCGATAAAAAATGCTTTCGAGAACCTACTTCAAAAAGTTGATGCAACCGGCCCAGAAAAATCGCTAATACGAAATGCGATACAGACCCTTTGTGAACTATTAGCCAGATGGAGCTATAACGATTTACACGGACTCCCTCAAAACAGGGACGCTTCATCCTTTGTCGCGAACATCGTGCTTAACTCTGTAGACCAGACTATGGTTAACCTAGGGCATGACTATTACCGCTACGTCGATGACATCAGAATAATCTGCGCATCACCTCGCGCAGCAAAAAAAGTTTTGACCGAACTAATCAGTCAACTTCGAACTGTCGGGATGAACATTAACTCCGGCAAAACAATAATACTTACAAGCAGTAACTCTGAAGCTGAAATCGCAGAACACTTCCCAACATCAGATGACCGCACCTTAACCATTGATAGCATGTGGCGCTCTAGAAGCCGCAGAGTAATCGCACGTTCCGCAAAATACATCTATCAACTGCTAAAGGAATGTGTAGATCAGAAACAGACCCAGTCTAGACAGTTTCGATTTGCAGTTAATAGACTCATACAACTCGCCGAATCTAACTTGTTCGATATTCACACTGCCATAGCGAACGACCTCAAGATTCTACTCATCGAAACGCTTGAGGAACACGCTGCATCAACTGATCAGTACTGTCGAATACTTGGAGTACTGGCGTTAGACGAGCAAGACCTGGATCAGATCGCTCAACACCTAAGCGATTACGAAAAATCCATTCATTCCTGGCAAAACTTTCATCTATGGCTTCTGCTTGCGAAAAGACGTTATAAAACCGACAAGATCATATCACTTGCGCTAGATAGAATAGAGCTAGATGTTCTCCAGCCTGAGATTCCAGCGTTATTTATATACCTTAGGTGCGTAGATGAGAGCGCGAAATTAGTTCCAACGATTACTAGATTCAAATCTAATTGGCCGTATTATCATCAGCGCAATTTTTTGCTAGCAACTAGCGATCTAGATAAAGAAGTTCTCAAACCACTTATTCCAGAGCTCTCAATAAAGATTAAGGGAACAGCCGACCGCGCTAGATCACACTACAACAACGGTTTTCCTCTCGCCGACAGGGAGCCGCGAAGCCCATTAGACTTACATGAAGAAATCAGCCCCTATGACTGAAACAAAGAAAGTTCTTATATTTATTCGAGACTATGCCGATCTAGGAGAAGATAAGCTTTTTCTTTGGGGGGATAACACGCTTACGAGCGTGACTGCTCAGCAATTAGTCGGTGAGGCCGCAGAAATAATCTGCCACGACTACTGGCTTATAGCTCCTAGAATATTCTCTTCCACTCAGCAACTTCCGATAACCGTGACTGACATTGAGGAGCTTAGAATTTCTTCGTCCGGAGTTAAGCGAGATCGTGAATCGCGGGAAAAAACAGATATTTCTGGTGCTCTTCAAAACTTCGCTGACAGCGATACTGTTAAACATTACATTGACATATTTAACAAAAAAGCCCCAATTGACGAGAACGTATTACGAACGATCGGGGAAGCTATGCTTAATCAGTCATCGAAATTGGAAGCAGATGCTAAGGAAAACAACGAATGGGAGCGATTCACTAAAATCGAACGCCCTGTAGCAGAATACTTGATTAGCTCCGCAGCTGCGGGAATCGCCATCGATTCAGCGAGACTAAGAGTTCATAAAGAAAACATCGAATTCGATTACTACATGGCATTAAAAAAGTTTTCAGCAGAATACAACCTACCCCTGGAGCTCCCATCGAATGATGATATCGTCCATCGGCTCGAACCACTGGGGTACGATTTTTCAGGTGTAGATGTTGATTACGTACTGAATTTTGTACCGATGAATGACAACTTTGCAATTGACCTACTGAACCTGCGAAAAATTGCAAAATCTAGAAATGTGCTTAATGCCATTCCTCTAAGCCAAAAGCGAATATTTCCAACAGTCGACTGTTTTGGCTCAATTACGTCGAGGATATATTTCAAGGACCCGTCGCTACAGAACCTAGCAAAACACCATAGAAACATCCTCATTCCAGATGATGGTAAAGTTTTTTCATATGTAGATTATGAGCAGTATGAAGCTGGAATCATGGCTGCTTTATCAAATGACGAAACTCTACTAACGCTGTATGCAGATGGCGATCTATATAAGCAAGTGGCGTCCGGTATCTTTCAGGACGAAGAGCGGAGAAAAGAAGCCAAACGACTCTTTCTCTCCTACGCCTACGGCATGAAAAATCGACATCTAATAGATGCAGCGTTTGGTTATGGCGCTGACCGCCGCTTGACTAAAGACTTTTTCAAAAGATTCGAGACATTCGAAAAATGGAAAATTTCCGTGCACGCATTATTTGAGACGGACCAGCGAATCGGTACGGCTTTAGGAAACCATCTCAGACGAGACGGGGCAGGCCCCCTGACTGAAAAAGAAAAACGATCCGCTGTCAGTCAATTAGTCCAAGGAACAGCGTCGCTGATTTTTAAAAAATCCTTGATTAAACTTCGTCAAGAGCCCGGCGTAAGCTTAAAAGTTCCTATGCATGATGCAATACTCTTCGAACACTCACATGATTTTGACCCCCGATTGGTAGCTGATGTATTCGCCCGCACTATGACTGAACACTTTGAGGGCAAGATTACCGGCAAAGCTTCGCTTAGCCCTTTCAGATAGCCTTGACCGCACTAATTCAACCAGTCGTGAGCTTATCGTTACTGGCAATCTTCTAGCGTAGCGACCTAAATAAGTCATGCGCTGAAGAAGGTAGGCGGTCAATTTGGCCAGGCTCAAGTATCCGGACACTGGTTTTTGTTTCAGTCCCTTCAATTACCCCATAGAAAATATAATAATGCCCCCGCTCAAATGTTTTCCATTGACGCTTTTCAAAGATGGCTGGGGCGCAGTGGCCGCTTAAGCTATGATCCGATGATGGGAAATTGAAAAAAACCCGATGAGTACCGACCTTAATTGTGATCGGCTGCCCAAATAGGAGAAAGCTTTTACCTATGTATCTGGAGGGATTCTTTTGGATACGTTCGATGGGGACAATAAGGTCACGCAGTTTGATAGCATCCTCGCCTTCAAACTGCACTGAAATTTCCAGAGATTTCTGAGCAAGATAAACTAGTCGCTTTACAGTCCGAAACTCACCAGCATTCAGCAAAGTCCCGTTTTCGTTGTACACAAGCTCAAAGCCGCTTCCACCTCGGGCGGAACCTCTCTGTACAACACTTTTGCTTTTCGAAGACTTTTCGATTTCGTCCTCATCCTCTGGCAACTCATCGTCATCTAGGCTTTTCCATCCTGCGAAGGTTACTAAGTTGACCGCTTTTCTCTCCTTACCGGCACCATCGTCGCCGCCACCTGCGGCACTCTTCCTATGTGGGCAAGGAACGTCGTCGTAACCCGGCATATGAAAGAAGAATGCATCAACGTTGTCTTTCCGCTTGGCTAGCAGCCTAGGCATTCTGCTGCACATGACTCCGCAGTCAGGGCAATACACAGCCCCATGATGCTCAGCATCGACATAGAGCTCTGGGGGGATACGTAGAGCGCCACTCAGAACGTGAGGGTCGATTTTCGGCGGCTGGATTTCTAGCGGAAAATAGGCAACGTGCGGGATTGATATCTGCGACATACATTCCTTCGTGGGACGCCAACAATTCACGAATCCTATACGGGTTTCACCGCGAACGGTAGCGCTGTGCCATTACCTGCTTCGTAGGGCATCGCTCGAATTTATTCAGCACATCGCAGCATCATTAAACGACCGTTTTTCGATACCAGCAAAACTCCCCCATGATCAGTATCATAAAAATAGCCTTGCTTTTGATACCAACCGAAGTATGATACCAGAATGTTAAACGATACCAGGTAACCAAGATGAGCCGCCCGTTCGCATACTGCCGCGTAAGTACCACCGATCAAACCACACTGAATCATGTTCATGAGATCAATGCGGCAGGCTTTGCCATCGAGCCTCACCGCATCGTCACCGAAACCATCAGCGGATCTGTCGCCGCCTCTGAGCGACCAGGGTTCGGCCAACTGCTTCAGAAAATGGAGAATGGAGATGTTTTGGTGGTGAGCAAGCTGGACCGACTTGGTCGTAACGCAATGGACGTCCGTCTCACCATCGAACGTCTTGAGAAGTCAGGGATTCGAGTACATTGCTTAGCACTGGGAGGCGTCGACCTCACCTCTCCGGCAGGCAAGATGACTATGCAGGTGCTAGGAGCAGTAGCGGAGTTTGAGCGCGACCTATTGATCGAACGTACCCAAGCAGGCCTCCAGCGCGCAAAGGCCGAGGGCAAGAAGCTAGGGCGTCCAGAGGCAGCCCAAACTACCTCGGCCGTCCAGGAGCTGAAAGCGCAGATGTTCACCCAATCGCAAGTGGCAGCCAAAACCGGCTTAGGCATCGCGACTGTTAAACGCCACTGGAATAAAACATAATAAACGCTTGTACACAAAATTAAGATCACGTCAAGTTTTATCTATAGACGCGAGACATGCTAAGGCGGTAGATTACTGCCTGGCTGCTTCCACTAGCCCATTAACCAAAACCATCAAACAGCGAGAACACGTCATGAACCGATGTACCCACAAACTCACCCGGAATAAAGCAAATGCCAATCAGCCTAGAAAGCCAAGCACGTGATTTTTTAGCTAACCCACTTAACTCGTACAGCAGCCTCTCCACATATCTGAATCAAGTATCGCCCCGCCCTGATGGTCATTTCTGGACCAAGGACTTTGCGTATCACCTCTGCCGGTCCAACGGCATCGCTTCAAAGAGACGGTGCAGGAGCCAGCCAGCCGCAGGCATCACCCGTCGTCGTAGCATCAGACAGTCGATATTGGATGCGACATTAAAATCGCTCAGCGCCAGCAGCCGCTCCCTTTGTGACCTTGCCCCTTTTCAACCGGGTGAAATCGCTCGTCTTTCAGGTTTTCAGCGAGTCACCGTACTAAGCAACTGGCATCGTCTCGAGAATGAACTCCTTGCATGCGCAGGTTTGCCGCTACGACCAAGCACCCTCCCCACAATTGAGGAGGATTGAGCAATGGCGGGCAAAAAAAAGACTCCCGACCAAGCCGTTCAAGCCGTCGTTCTCAGAGAGGCGGGATATTCATTGCCCGCCATCGCTGCCCAGCTAGAAATCAGCGTGAGCACAACTCAGAGGCTTTTGAAGAGACATCCCGCAGTTGTTGGTGCAACGACTCAAGCACTGATTGCCAAGGCGCGGGAAGAACTCATCAACTCAGTGTTTGGCTTGGAGAGCGTACAGCTCGTGGCAGCTTCACTAGCAGCAGGTGAGCTATCAGCATTGGATTTGATCCGCTTGAGACTCACAGAGGCCATAGAGTCGCTGGATACTTCCACTGCCAACGCGCCGCTAGCTTGTCGAGCGCTTGCCGCATGCGCCACCACTCTTCGGTTAACTCAGGAAGTCGGAAGAAAAGCCCTTCCGCTTGAGAAGCTCGGGCAAGCACTAGAGACGGACGAACTACCAGAGCTGATCATTCATGTGATGACGGAGCAGGACGTTCTGGACATGCGGGCGGAACAACGCAGGTATGACGCCGAGATGAATGGCGAGCTCAATGATGATGAGATCCAAAATGAGATCTGGCGGCAACACAAGCTCGGGCTATTGAATAAACCTGAACTCGACGACGACATCATCGAAGAGAGCTGATCGTAAGTTGACCTGACTGTGACCGGGCAGTTGTCAAACCCTTAGATCAACGTGTAAGAGCCGAACCCCTTGGCGACAATGAGGGGACCTCAAAAATGAAAATCTGACCCTGTTGACGGGCAAAGAGAGAGCGCCATGACCGCCCATCAAAAAAGTCCATTTAAGGAAGGCGAAGTTAATGACATCCTGAAACGACTGACAGGAAGCTTCGCTCAACGTAATGCGGAAGCCGTTTTACAGCAGGCGGGGTTCGCGGGGCTTCTTCAAGACAACGAGTTTGAGCAAGACGAAGCGAACCAAGACTTTTCGGACCTTGATGAACTGCTAGCACAGCATTCTGTAAATCTGACTGCCAAGTCTCGTACGGCGGCTCATAGCTCGCCTGAATCGTTACTGGCTATAGAAACGGGGTTGTTCGCGGGCGAGCCCTCATACGTGCTACAGCGCGACCCCGGTGGCGAAAAGGAGGCTAGGGTATGAAGGCAGACAAACAGGCCACGGTTTCCGTCACATCGCAAGTACGACGCTGAACGAGAACGGTTTTGAGGAAAATCACGTAGAAGCTCAGCTTTCACACGTCAAAGATGGAGTTGCCGGTGTTTACAACAAGGCGATTTATCTCAAGCAACGGACGTCAATGATGCAATGGTACGCCGATTACCTCGATGAGCTTGAGCATGGAAATGTTGTGCACGGCCACTTTGGAAAGGCCGTATGAGACTCCTTTTTCATACCCCCTCCAAAAGAGGTGTTACTCGTGTTACGGGTGTAACGAAAACTTATAACCCATTGAATATAAATGAATTATTTGAAGTTACACGACGACGTGGGCGACACAGTGCGACGTGTTACGAGGCTCAATCGTGTAACAACACTGCCCCAGCGGGCTCGATTGGTCACTCGATTGGGCTGGCACGACAGCGCCTTTCTCCTGCCGGAACAACAGGTCGGCGCGCACAGCGAACATCTGCACTTCTATGAAGCCGGATCTCAGCTACCGCCGATCAGCGAAGCGGGCACGCTTGAGCAATGGCAAGAGCAGATCGGCGCATTGTGCGTGGGCAACCATCGTCTGGCGTTTGTGGTCGGCGTGGCCTTGGCTGGCCCGCTGCTGCACATGCTGGGTCATGAGTCAGGCGGCTTTCACTTGTACGGTGACAGCTCCGGCGGCAAGACCACACACCTGCAGGTGGCTGTTCAACGAGGTGCTGCGTCGCTGCATGGACGCAGGTCTGGTCAAGGGCGAAGGGTTTGCGGTCGACGCCAGCGTCATCAAGGCAGATGCCAGTCGGCAACGTGGCGTACCTGGCGATGACGAAATCAACTGGCGCGATCCGGCGCTGAGTACTCGCGCCGTGCGTGAGTACCTTGAAGCGCTGGATGAAGAAGCGTTAGGCGAAGCACTGCCTAAGCGCCTGTCAGTGACTGATCCACTTCCTCGTTGGACCGCAGCGCCAGGAGGCCCGGCGTTTTTCGCCTACTCGACGAACTATCTGATTGATGTCGAGCATGGCGTGATCATGGATGTGGAACCGACCCCAGCGCATCGAACCGCCGAGGTCGAGAGCACCAAGACCATGATCGAGCGGGTCGAAGAACAGTTCGACATCAAGCCGGATCGGCTCATCGGCGATACCGCTTACGGAACCGCACCGATGCTGGCCTGGATGGTGAACGAAAAAGACATCGAGCCGCATGTGCCGGTTTGGGACAAAACCGAGCGTAAGAACGAGAGTCTCTCGATCAGTGATTTTCAATGGAGTGAAGAAGCGCAGGAATATCGTTGCCCCACGGGGCACGCCCTGCGCAGCGAGTGGCGGGCCTTCAAGAACCAGCGCTCACATGTCACTAAAGCCGACACCATCATCTTTCGATCCAGGCAAACAGACTGCTCTAAATGCTCAATGAAAGAGCGCTGCTGTCCAAACACCTCGTTCCGAAAAATCGCCCGTAGCGTCCATGAGGCGGCACGCAATGTTGCTCGGCGAATTGCCGCAACACCGCAATACGTGTGCTCTCGCCATGAGCGCAAAAAGGTCGAAATGTTGTTCGCTCATCTCAAACGAATCCTGAAACTGGATCGATTAAGGCTACGAGGAATGACCGGTGCGAACGACGAATTCACCTTGGCGGCTGCGGTACAGAATCTAAGACGACTGGCGAAACTGACCTCTCAAGGGCCACCGACTACGGGATAGGTGCGCCCGGAGCCAGCAAAAACCCTCAAATTAACCTATTAACCAAGCTGCAACGGTCAACGCAGAACTGGAAAGCCACGCAACGTGGTGACCAGGTTCTGAAACGAAGGCCAACGTCGCCTTCTTCCAGCCTGAAATTCCGACTTTTTCAACAGAATCGGCCGCTAGCGGCCATCGTACACGGTTACCCTTACGGCACAGAGGCAACGGCTGCGTTACACAGTTCTGTATTGTTACATCACATACACAGAAACTCGCGGCGAAGTGTTACAACTATTTTATCCTTATATTTCATATACTTAAGCATGATCGCTACACTTGAAACACCAGTTACACCGCATTTGAAGGTCTGCCCCCGCCCCCCTATGAAGTGAGCCCCATCAGCGAATGGAATCCGGCATAAGCCGGGGGACCCTGAGGACTTCTGATGCATACGGGGCAGGGAACCCGCGCCTCTTGAGTAGCCGACGCTTTCACAGCTTAGTGAACTGGTGAACCCGGTGAACTCACCCAATCGGGTGGTGAACCCACATCTTCATTCCTTTAGCTACTGATCTGATGCCCTCAACCTGTCAACCAACGTCAACCGATCAGCAGTTGCCAAATCCACGCGGGTTTCACATCCCGCGTAAATGAGGGAATGCCAGGTGCCCAGCTACTCGTAAGGGAGCTCGCCGAACAATCCAATCATGAGATCGTCCTTCAGGCTTTTGAAGGGAATTTCGACAAAGTCTTTGGCGTGTCTAGGAATCGCGGGGCCGTCTCCGGGCGCGTTCTTAGTGTGGCCTTTGACGTATTCGCCGTTTTCTTTGATATAGGGCAAAACTACAAGCCGCCCATGGTTAGTGGACAATATCGTCCCCTCACGCCAGATCGCCTCACCATCCGTACTATCTAAAGTAGTGGTCTGCTTGACTTGCCATCCGACATCACCGTCGGGCTCGTACCAGAAAACGATGCCATTACAGACAAGCATTCTATCGCCCACCCTGAGCGCGTCGTCCAATAGGCGTTTTACGCTTGCCAGTTGCAGCAGCTGATTTGCCCGAGGTAACAGCATCTTCCTTATCTGAGCCTTAACCTTTCCCCAGTGGTCTCTGTATCCAAAACCAAAACCGTTAGCAATCTGAGCACGCTGCGCAAGCTCTGGCCCCTTCTTAGAACCATTGAATGCGATTGACCAAGGATTGTCTCCTGAACGCCCCATAAAGACGCGTGGTGCAACCTGGCACAACCTTAGATAGGGCATTTCTTGGAGTCGTTGAAATAGAGGTTCTCTAAACAGCTCAGCACTAGGGTGTATGACTAATTGATCACGAGATACCCGAGGCAGAGTAGCGGAGCGGCGTTGCGCCTCAGCCAGCATCAGTTTCTCTTCGTTGGCTAAGCGTTGCTTAGCCTGGACTGACTTCACTGCTCGGAGCCGTAGCGATTGCCGTACATCTGGATCAACAATGACTTCAATCTTGCCAAGGAGCTCGATGTTCAAAAGCTCCGCAGCTTGAGTCGCAGTGGTTTCATCTTCATAGATGTCAGCGCGTACGCGCCCCTTCTCGGTCGCTACCCTCCTTGCCCGCCACCCTGGCGCAGCTCCCTCACTGTACGCAAGCTCCTGCATCCACCAGCGGTCGTAGTAGGGATCAAAGCGTGGCCAAACGGCCAAGATAAGGTCGTGATCTCTTTTTGAATCTCCCCACAAAATCATGTTGCTCCTCCTGTTTTAGATGGCCAAGGGCAGCAAAAAGCAGCCCTTGGCCAAAAACAGTTAAGCTGAAAAATTGGGCAGCAAGGGTCAACGTGTATCCCTACTTGTATCCCCAATAGCCACGACCTAAATACCAACCAACAAATATGGGGGCTTTAGATATCAGTTCAAATGACCCCGGCCACCAAACAAGCGTTACAAATCAAGCACTTAGCGTTTATCGCAAGTGCTTTTTTTGTGCCTTTTTGGGCCGTATTGGCTCAGTAATGCCAGCTTTATGACAGCCTTGACTGCCCACAAGGGCTGGCGGCGGGCCTGGTTTTCTACCTACAATTTTTTGTCCAGCCTCTCTGCACAATGCGCGCCCTGCCCCACCGACTGAGCGATTCACATCAAAAATGCTTCCGTGTATTATCAAAAGCTCAGGATCGCATTAAAAGGAATTGAAAATGTCATTAGACGCATATCTGCAGATCGAAGGAATTCCCGGCGAGACCCTATCAGAAGGCTATGAAAACTGGATCGAGCTGCAAGACTTCGACCTTTCGGCTAGTCAGACGGCCTCAGCCACCTCCACGTCAGCCGGCGGCGCAACCTCGGGCAGGGCTTACATGAGCGACATGCTCGTTCGTAAGGCTGTTGATAATGCTACCCCAAAGCTTCATGAGGCTTGCTGCAGTGGTAAGCACTTCAAGCAGGTATCTGTGCATCTTTTCCGTGCAGGCGATCCAAAAGTCAAATACCTGGAGATAAAACTTGAAGAAGTTATTATCAGTTCTTTTTCATTAACGGGCAATGGCGACCAAGACAACAGCTTCCCAAGCGAACTTATCGCTCTGAACTATGGAAGGATTCAACTTATTTACTCCAAGCAAAGTCGAAAAACAGGGCAAAGCGCTGGACAAATTGCTGGCGGCTGGGATGCTATCAGCAACAAGATATTTTCATAACCACCCATTAGATTTCGCAGGGACAGGCGATGAATTACGAAATACCAGCAGTCATTCCTCCCGGAGTCAATGTAGACGTCCACATGAAGCTCGCGAACGATCAGTGGAAAAAAGATCCTAGCACGGGTGCTTTCATGAGTTGGTTTTACTACAAAGTCCGTAACAAGGGCCCGTGGGACTACAAGCAGAAACATCCTGAGTGGGAGGACTTCGGCAATTTTCATTACGGCGCTGTGGGGACAGCCGGCCAATTAACTGAGCAGCTTCTACTGAGAGCCGCTGGGTTCGCACAAGGAGAAGCCAAAACACGAAAGCATAAGTGGGGCCATTGGTTCTGGCTGCCTCCATACGGGGATGACCCCAAAGATCAGAAATGGATAAAAATGGGGATCTTGTATGCAAAATCCAAAGGATACTAACTTTAGATTTACTTACAAGAATTCGTTTTGGATACTTGTAGTCTTTTTAATAGCGAAGGCATTTCTTGGCGACCTTTTTGATTTCGGTAGTGACGCGGATGAAGTAGTGTTGAAGCGGGCGCTTCCTCAGGGTGATTGGCTGTATATTACACGTTACGGCGCCATGGCTACTGACGTGGACACACTACGCTTTTTTATCAGCAAACCGCTTGAAGGCGATGATTCAGAAGTACTGCATAAACTTAATAAGGAAAGCGAATTTCTGATCACGGATAGTTCTTTAGAAAACGTCGCAATCCATGACACACCCAATGGCGTAGGAATTACGGTAAAGGGCGCTGTCTACCGTTACTTTAGCAAGGAGTATGTCACTGAAGGCGACGACCTTAGAAGTTACAGGATTACGCTAACTCAAGAAGATACCACTCCAAGGGACTGACAAATAAGACTTCCCCTTTAGAGCTGACTGTATTGATAATTGTTGCCCGGCCTTATCAGTTAAACCTTCTAGACCGGGCGGAGCGACTTTGATTGTTAAGTTCCGAAATACACCAGCGCCTAGGAACCACGATATACAGGCAACACTAGTCATCGCATGATCCTACAACACATAAAAATTGGCAAGATAAAACACATAACCGTGAACACCTACAATTCTATCGCAGATGAACAAGATCAGGTTTTTTTAAAAATGGATAGAAGCGATCTAAACTATGAAGTAGTTGATTATCTTGTAGAGAGAATCTACTTTTATGTTGGATTTAGCCGAAAGGCATTCGAGACTCTCAGCCTCGCTACTAGAGTCAGTTGGGAGCTAGGGCTTGATGGTGACGACGCCAGTGACTTTATGGAGGATTTTTTCGAACACTTTGGTGTTGAATCCGGCGACTACGACCACTACCGTTACTTCAAGCCAGAAGGGACTGACATTTTCGTATTCTTCAGATCTAAAGATCGGCGCGCAAAGACGGCAATGACGTTGGGCATGTTGTATAACGCAGCCCAAACCAAGGCATGGAACTTCGAAACTCTTGAAAAGACCAACTTTAGCACTTTGCCAATTTACAATCGAACCGAAGAAATCCCTATTGAGGGTTTTAGCATAAACACCAGGTAATATTTATATTAGAGGATAGCTTAGCAGAAACCCAAGTGACTGAGCTCGTTCAAAAGCGCACCTCATCCTCGGCATAAATATTTAAACCTTGCGAATCCCGAACTGCGCGGCCTTGACCGTCGATTCCTGCGGCACGCCTGCAGCCAGGTACAAGCCCATGCGCGAGGTGATTACGGTTTCAGTCAGGTCAATCGTGCCGCGCTGCGTTTCCAGCTCCCCGGAAAAGCTGGCCGGCATAGTGAACGGCTCTTGGTACTTGTCCATCGACCGATAGTAGAACGTGGACGATGTGCCATTGACCGTCTTGGTGATGGTCAACTCAGCCTCCCAGGCCAGTATGCCGCGCGACGAACCCATAATTTCCACCGCCGACAACATTTCGATAACGTCACCGGCCGCCAGGTTGGTCTGTACCACGTTGGCCGTGGGTTGCATGTAGATGTAGCCGCCCGCCGCCGCCATGCTTCCACGCAGCTCGATGCACTGCGCCTCACCATAGGCGGCAGGTTCCTTGTACCAGCGAGTCGTTATGCCGGTCAGGCCAGAGCCAACGGCCTTGTAGCCGTCCGCCAGCACCGACCCGACCACAGCGTTCACGCCAGCCGGTAGCGCGCCGCCAAGGCCATTTGTCGCATCATTCAATGAGCCGGATACGAAGTCGGCAGCCTGGGCTGAATAGTTTTGCGCGTCGTTCACATAATTTTGAAGCGCGGCGCTAGCCCCTAAATTCCAGTTTTGCTGGGCCTCGTCTACTTTTGCGTAGTAGTCCGCCTGCTGCTGCAGCCTGGTTTCCAGCGCCTTCTGGAGCAGGCCTGTTTCATCATCAAGAAGCTGCTTAGATGTGCCGTTGTTCTGCTGATCGCGCCGCAGCTTTTCAATCTGCTTTGCGTAGTCCTGCCGGATTCTGAGGTCTTCTTGAAGGCGGTCGGCTTGCTTGTCGCCCATGCCGATACCGGCAACATCGTTACTGAGCCGCTGCTGGTTCTGCGCCAACGAGTCGCTGACCGACATTGCGAACGCTGCCAGCTTCTGCTCTTGCTCAAGGCGCTTAGTGCGCAGCGCGTTCTGCACCTCCAGATCTGCGCTCAATTTCTTCTGTGCTGTGATCTGGTCGGCCACTGCGAGCAGCGATTGCTGATCCGCAGTAAGCGTCTTCTTGCCCTTTATGTCAGCTAGCTGCTGTTCCCACTGGATCAAGTCCTGCGAGGCCGCGCCCAGCTTCTGCTGCTCACCGACCTGAGCACCGATCAGTTTCGACTGCTCTTGCAGGACCGCGTATTGCTGCCGGGCCTGATCCAGCATCTTCGTGCCGGCGTCCTCCCGGTAGGGCTTCGGATCAGCTTCCTTGTAGGCCGAGTTATCGCGAATCGACTTATAGGTCGCTTCTTCCTCTTCGGCAGTAATTTTGTGTCCGCCTGCCCTGGCTGCGGTGATACGCACTTGCGCTTTTTCAAGCGCATCGTTCATCTTTTTGGTTTTAGACCAGTTGGCTTCCTGGTCCTTCTGGAACTGGGCAAATGCTTCGTTGCCTTTAGCGCGAATCTGCGCCTGACGGCCTTCTTCCTTGGACTGCTCTGCGGACGCGTCACGTGCCTTTATCAGAAGCTTGAGTTTGTCCTCAAGAACGCGCGTGGACGGGAGTATCAGTTTTTTTGTGTTCGGGCTGGTTAGGGCCTGCCGTCAGGCAGGCCCTTGTTTTACCAGCTCGGTCTGGTAAATCGGTCTCCGTACAGGATCGCAAATTGATTCATTGCCACTTTCCAGTCGTGTGCCGCATGACCCCAGTTGGCGGTGATGTTGCGCAACCCAAGCCATATCAGTTTCGTCGCAGCCTCATCGGTCGGGAAGTGCCCTCGAGTCTTGATGATCTTGCGTAACTGGGCATTGATGCTCTCGATGGCATTGGTCGTGTAAACCACTTTGCGAATGCCCGCCGGAAAAACAAAAAACGGTATAACCCGATCCCAGGCGCGACGCCATGCAGCAACTACAGTCGGATACTGCTTGCCCCAGGGGCCCGCTTCAAAGGCGTTAAGCTCTTGCTCAGCCACATCGGCATTGATCGCCTGGTAGATCGGCTTGAGTGCTTTGGCCAGTGCCCGACGTTTATCCCAAGCGGCATAGTCCAAGCTGTTGCGGATCAGATGCACGATGCAGGTTTGCAGCGTCGTGGCAGGAAAAACCGCCCCCAACGCCTCCGGTATTCCTTTGAGGCCATCCGTGACGGCGATCAGAACATCTTCAACGCCACGAGTCTTGAGGTCGTTGAACACCTTCATCCAAAACTTGGCACCCTCGGTGCTCTCGATCCATATACCCAGAATGTCGCGCGTGCCATCAGGTAATACCCCCAGCGCCAGATAAATAGCCTTGTTGCACACTAACCCCTCGTCCCGGATTTTGACCCGTAACGCATCGAAGAAGATCACCGGATACATCGGTTCCAAGGGTCGTTGCTGCCAAGCGCCCACCTCTTCCATGACCGCATCGGTGACTGAGCTGATGAAGTCATGGGACACGTCAGTTCCATACTGCTCAGATAGAAAAGCGCGGATCTCACGCACCGTCATGCCCCGGGCGTACATGGCAATTATCTTGTCGTCGAAGCCTGTAAAACGTCGTTCGTGCTTGGGAATCAGGATCGGGGCGAAGCTACCATCGCGGTCTCTGGGGATATCCAGGCGAAGCGGCCCGTCGTCGGTCAGAACCGTCTTGCTGCTTTTGCCATTGCGCTGATTGGTCGACTCCTCAGGGCGCTCCGCGCCCTGAGGATAACCAAGGTGGTGACCCAGCTCGGCGCCTAGCGCACGCTCGATCAGAGCCTTCTTGAACGCCATGGACGCGTCTTGAATGGCTTCGGCGCTCATCGGGCCTTTAACAAACTGCTCGATCAGCTCTTGGGGAATCGAGGGCAACTCCCTCGCTGTTGCATTGGCGGACTTCTTTTTGGTCGGCATACATGCACCTCTAGCTACATGTTATGCCCGAACACAAAATTTCTGACAGTCTCGGAAAAGCAGAACCAAGGGGTGAAATCGGTTAATACCCATGCATAGCGCTCGGTCCTCTCAAGCATTCTCGCCGCCCTGCCGAACCATCGAATAGCGGTCAATATCTTCTCGCAATGTCCACCCCTGCCCCGACCAATATCGGCCAGCTGCCTCATTAACCTTCAGCACATCCAGATGACACTTATAAATTCCCAGCGCTTCCAGACGCTGAAGGCAGCGCTCGACCAACTCGTGAGCTATCCCCTGTCGACGATACTCCGGCAGCACAATCAAATGTTGTAGATAACCCCGGCGGCCGTCATGCCCACACATGACACAGCCGCACACAGCCCCCTCCGCCTCGGCGACGAAGCTCATATCGGGGTTTCTGTCGAGGTAGCGTGCCGTCGATTCATGCGAATCGGCATCGCGCAGAGAGATGCCCGGTGTATTGCGCATCAGTTCGATGACCGATTCGTAATCCTTGATTGTCATGCTGCGAATCGTGATCACTGGCTATGCCCGGCCTGTTATTCCAATGGCGGAGCAGATTAACAGAGCATTTCGCTGATCAGATGACAGCGCTGCCAGAGTTTGCCTATCAACCCATAACGTTCTTTCTATTAGAAATATCCACAAAGAAGGCTAATCTGCAAGAGCATCGGCGAAGGCCGTGCGGTTTTACCCTGATAAGGAGATAAGAATGAGCTCAAGTTTTCTGTGCACGTTGTGGGCTCGTATCGCAGCAATCCAATGATCGCTACTGGCCTGATCGTTGATCGAGCGGCCGGTACGAACCCAGTGCTATGGAGTTCCGTCATCACTGTCTGAAGCCCCGCGAGTGGGCTGGATGGCCGGATGCAAATGACAAAAAGGTGTATCAAGCATGTCAACTGAATCGAAATGCCCCTTCAACCACGCTGCTGGCGGCGGCACCACCAACCGTGACTGGTGGCCCAAGCAGCTGAATCTGAAGATTCTGCATCAGCATTCCTCACTCTCCGACCCGATGGGCGAGAGCTTTGATTATGCCAAGGAGTTCAAGAGCCTTGACTTCGAAGCGGTCAAACAAGACCTGCGCGACGTCATGACCCGGTCGCAGGACTGGTGGCCGGCCGACTTTGGCCATTATGGTCCGCTGTTCGTTCGCATGGCCTGGCACAGCGCCGGTACTTACCGTACAGGCGATGGCCATGGCGGTGCAGGTGCTGGTCAGCAACGTTTTGCGCCGCTCAACAGCTGGCCTGACAACGTCAGCCTGGACAAGGCACGTCGCCTGATCTGGCCAGTCAAGCAGAAGTATGGCCGCAAGATCTCCTGGGCCGACCTGATTGTGCTTACCGGCAACGTCGCGCTGGAGTCGATGGGCTTCAAGACGTTCGGTTTTTCCGGTGGTCGCCCGGATGTCTGGGAACCGGAAGAAGATGTGTACTGGGGCTCCGAGACTACCTGGCTGGGTGGCGAAGAGCGCTACGGCGCACAGAAGAAAATGCAGCAGCCGGGCGACGGCACGCTGGTCGCCGAGCCGGAGAATCACGCTAACGAAGAAAGCCGCACCGCGAGCGGTGAGCGCAATCTGGAAAACCCGCTTGCCGCTGTGCAGATGGGCTTGATCTACGTGAACCCGGAAGGGCCTGAGGGTGTGCCGGATCCGGTGGCTTCGGCGAAGGATATCCGTGAAACCTTCGGTCGCATGGCGATGAACGATGAAGAAACCGTAGCGCTGATCGCCGGTGGTCACGCCTTCGGCAAGACTCATGGCGCAGGCCCTGCCGACAACGTCGGTCCAGAGCCGGAAGCAGCCGGTCTTGAAGAGCAGGGGCTTGGCTGGAGAAACAAATTCGGCAGCGGCAAGGGTGGCGACACCATCACCAGCGGCCTGGAAGTGACCTGGACTTCGACTCCGACCAAATGGAGCAACGAGTACCTGGAAAACCTCTTTGGCTTCGAGTGGGAGCTGACCAAGAGCCCGGCAGGCGCGCATCAGTGGACGCCGAAGAACGGCGCAGGCGCGGGCAAGATTCCGGATGCCCACGATCCATCCAAACGTCATGCGCCAAGTATGCTGACCTCTGACCTGGCGCTGCGCTTCGATCCAGCTTACGAGCAGATCTCCCGTCGCTTCCTGAACAACCCTGAGCAACTGGCCGACGCGTTCGCCCGCGCCTGGTTCAAGCTGACTCACCGTGACATGGGCCCGCTCGCGCGCTACCTCGGCCCGGAAACACCGGCCGAAGAGCTGCTGTGGCAAGACCCTATTCCGAATGTTGATCATGCGTTGGTGGATGATCAGGATGTTGCCGCGCTCAAAGGCAAGATTCTGGCTTCGGGGCTTTCTGTCCCGCAGCTGGTTTCAACCGCATGGGCAGCCGCTTCTACTTTCCGTGGCTCTGACAAGCGCGGCGGTGCCAATGGCGGCCGTCTGCGTCTTGCTCCACAAAAGGACTGGGCGGTTAACCAGCCTGCACAACTGGCGGGCGTACTGAAGACGCTTGAGGGGATTCAGAGCGAGTTCAACGCCGCTCAGTCGAGTGGCAAGCAGGTTTCCATTGCTGACCTGATCGTCCTGGCCGGTAGTGCAGGCGTCGAGCAGGCTGCGAAGAACGCTGGTCATCACGTCACGGTGCCGTTCACACCAGGCCGTGCCGATGCATCGCAGGAGCAGACGGATGTCGAGTCGTTCAGCTTCCTTGAGCCGATCGCCGATGGCTTCCGCAACTATCAGAAGGGGCACTACAAGGTCTCGGCGGAATCGCTGCTGGTCGACAAGGCGCAACTGCTGACCCTGACTGCACCGGAAATGGCCGTGCTGTTGGGCGGCCTGCGGGTCTTGAATATTAACGTCGGGCAGAGCAAGCACGGCGTCTTCACCGACAAGCCGGAGACCCTGAGCAACGACTTCTTCAAGAACCTGCTGGACATGGGCGTTGAGTGGAGAGCGACTTCAGGTGCCAACGACACCTTTGAAGCACGTGACCGCAAAACCGGCGCAGTCAAATGGACCGGCACCCGTGTCGATCTGGTATTTGGCTCACATGCTCAACTGCGTGCGATTTCCGAGGTGTACGGCAGTTCGGACGCTAACGAGAAGTTCGTCAAAGACTTCGTGGCCGCATGGACCAAGGTGATGAACCTGGACCGCTTCGACCTGGCTTGATGTGTTTGATGTGCTGAGTTGAAAAAACGCCTCCCTTGCGGAGGCGTTTTTTTACGGCTATCAAAAAGTGAAGGCTGGTTTTATCAGCGACTCATCATGCTTGCCGCCTGCTCCGTCGCTTCAGTCGTTCGAGTCGCCAGCTTGCGCACTTCGTCAGCTACCACCGCAAAGCCCCGCCCAGCTTCCCCGGCGCGTGCAGCCTCAATCGCGGCATTGAGCGCCAGAAGGTTGGTTTGGCTGGCAATGCTCTGGATAGTGCCGACTATCTGGGTCAGTTGAGTGATGTTCTCTTCCAGGTTTTTCTGATGCTGTGCTTCGGTGTCGCGAAGAGCATCCTGCTCATGCTTCAAATGCACATCCACCAACGCACCGACCACCCTCAGCGGAATACCTTCGGGATTGCGACGAGTCTGGCCGCGTGCACGGAACCAGCGGTACTCGCCGGTTTTCATCTTCAGGCGGTACTCGATATCGAACGGCGTCTTGCCAGTCCGGTCATTCAAGTGCGCACCGAATGCCGTCAGACTGCGCTCCTTGTCGTCGGGGTGCAGCCGTGATGCCCAGCTATCCAGTACGTCAGGAAACTCTTCGACTGTTTCAAAACCCAAAAGCCGCCTGAACTGTGGAGACCACCAGAACGGGTTTCTCGCATTGACCGGGTCGCCAGCAATGACCTCCATGTCCCAGAGCCCGTCGGAGAGCATCTCCCGGGCCAGTTCGAATCGGGTAATGATCACATCGTGTTCCAGATCACGTTCAAGCTCATCGTGAATATCACGAAGCGAGCCGGCGACACGCAACGGCGTTCCGCGTGCGTCTCTTAACGTTTCGCCTTGGGCATAGAACCAGCGATAAGTGCCGTTCTTCATCGCCAGACGATTCTTGACCCGGTACGGCGTGTTACCCGAGCGATCATTCAGATGCTTGGCAAATGCGTCGAGCGTGGCTTGTTTATCCTGCGGATGAAGCCGGTCTGCCCAGCTCGCCAGTACGTTAGGGAAATCTCGCTCGTCGTTAAAACCGAGAAGCGTGCGAAGTTGCTGCGACCACCAGAATCGATTGTTCGGGTTGACCGGATCGCCTGCTACGACCTCCATATCCCAGAGGCCCTCGCTCGACGCACGGTTGACCAGATCAAAGCGGGTCTCATAAGCGGCGGCCGAAGCAGAGGCTTCACCCAGAAGGTGGCGGGCGGTTTCCAGTTCCTGCTCAAGATCGGCGATACGTTGCTCGTCAAGACGACGCTGGGTACTCAGCGAACTCCAGCACTCAAGTACGCTGCTCTCTTCAGCGCAGCCTCTTACCACCGGCTCGCCAGTCCCCTTGAAAGAGGCAATAAGTTGTTGAAGGGCTTTTCTGTCACGACGTGGTCGGAATAAGTGAAACATACACAGGGCTCTCAAAATAAAGTCAGATTTGCCGAGTCCCTGGCATGTCACTTCTTTATCGACATGCCGTGCGGTTTCTGAATCGTCAGATTGCGATCAGGTAATGGTCACTTGTTCCAGAATCAACTTCACGGCTTGCTGATCGGTTTGCGCCCCCGCCATCAACTCCGCTACCCAGCCGCAACCGGACTTCTCCAGATGAACTCGCCAATCACCGGGCCAGTTCTCAAGCCCGGCCAGACTCAGAAATATGCAGCCACCCCGCTCAGCATGCCCGCCGGTAATTGACTGTTCAAAACAGAACGGTTTATCGGCTCCGGATGTGTCGACACTGAATAGGTACACATCGTGTTTCGGGTCCTCAAGCGAAGGCGCGCAATTGCGCTGACTGATCAGCTTCAACATTTCTCAATCTACTCCTGGCTATATGATTGACTGTGACGTCCATTACTTCGGGAATGCAGTTCGCGACGGTTTACGTCGCGAAGAGGACGCAGAGCGTCCAGACCGGCATGCCGACGCGGAGCGTCGCACGATAGTTGAGATTATCGTCCCCTACGCTCACCCCCTCGCTCCAAACCTGCGCAACACCACAACCCCAAGCAACGCCGATAACACCGACCCGATCAGTACGCCCACCTTGACCTCATCCACCAGCTCCGGTGCGCCCGGGAAGGCCAGTGCGCCGATGAACAGGCTCATGGTGAAGCCAATACCGCACAGCGCCGCAACACCGTAAAGCTGGCCCCAGTTGCTGCCGTCCGGCAAGCGGGCCAGGCCGGCGCGGATGGCCAGTGCAGCGAGGGCGAAGATGCCGACCTGTTTGCCGATCAGCAGCCCCAGCGCGACGCCCAACGGCACCGGGTCCAGCAGTTTGTCGACTGTGATGCCTGACAGTGAAACGCCGGCATTGGCGAATCCAAAGACCGGTACGACGGCAAAGGCGACCCACGGGTGCAGTTTTTCTTCCAGATGCAGCAGCGGCGAGCTGGCTTCTTCATCGGGCTTGCCGAGCGGAATGCACAGTGCCAGCGCTACGCCCGCCAAGGTGGCGTGAATACCGGACTGGAGCATGAAGAACCACAACAGCGCGCCGACAATCAGGTAAGGCAGCAGCTTTTTAACGCTCAAGCGGTTCAGCGCGACGAGCACGGCGATGGAGCCAAGTGCAGCCAGCAGCATGGGAATGGACAGATCGCTGGTGTAGAACAGCGCGATGATCAGCACAGCGCCGAGGTCATCGAGAATTGCCAGTGCCGACAGGAATATCTTCAGCGACAACGGCACACGCTTGCCCAGCAATGACAGCACGCCCAGGGCGAATGCGATGTCGGTCGCTGCCGGAATGGCCCAGCCGCCAATGGTGTCTGGCTGGCCCCAATTGAATGCCACGTAGATCAACGCCGGAACCACCATGCCGCCCAGCGCCGCGAAGCCCGGCAAGGCGCGCTGGCTCCAGGACGCCAGCTGGCCGGCCAGCATTTCGCGCTTGATCTCCAGGCCCACCAGCATGAAGAAGATTGCCATCAGGCCATCGTTGATCCAGTGCTCTACCGACATCCCGGCGAGCACGGTATGCAGCGCTGCAAAGTAGCTGTCGGCCAGCGGCGAGTTGGCGACGATCAGGGCTGCAAGCGCAGCCGCCATCAGGATCAGACCGCCAGCGGCCTCAGCGGCGAAAAAGCGCTTGATGAACGCCAGCGCGCTCGGGGATTCGGTACGGGGGGTGGGGTTGTGCATGCAGGGCTCCGCAGGGTACAGCGCAAAAAGGCCGCAACCTTACCACTCGCAGAGCCTGCCACAGCGCAGGTAAACCTGAGGATACAAATTAACGCGCATGCCCATCATAGCTTGAGGAATCAGGGCTCCTGTCTGCCAGACAACAGCCCTGCCCGCTTCACTTCTTGACGGTTTCTTCAAGCGTGAACCGGCCCAACGGGTTCTGGCCGAAGTGCTCGATGTTCTTGCGTGAAACACTGATGTAAGGGCTGTAGTACAGGTCGATCCAGTTGACGTCGGCTTTGGCCATTTTCTGCAGGTCGATGTACATCTGCTCACGCTTTTTGGGGTCCATTTCAACCCGTGCAGCAGCAACCAGCTCCTTGACCTTCTCGTTCTTGTAACGGGTCATGTAGTTGTTGTTGGTGTCATGGCCAAGCACGAAGGTGGTTTTCTGATCCGGGTCGAGGATGTCGTTGGTCCAGTACATCACGGAGATGTCGTAGTCACCGGCAATCAGCATGTCCCAGCTCTGGCTCGGGTCGACTTTCTGTAGCGTGGTGGTTACGCCAACCTTGGCCAGCTGCTGTTGCAGCATGACCGCAATTTGCTCGTCGACTTCGTTGCCAGCATTGACCACATAGTTGAGCTTCAGGTCCGACGCACCGGCATCCGCCAGCATCTGTTTGGCCTTGACCGGGTCATACGGGCGTTGCAGGTTATCGGCGTAGTGATACAGCGCGCCCTTGGGAATGTAGGAATTGGCTACTGTGCCCAGCCCGAAGGTGGCAGCTTCGACCAGCGATTTCTTGTCGATAGCCATGTCCAGTGCCTGCCGTACCTCAGGCTTGGCCAATGCGCCGTGCTCATGGTTGAGCAACAAATGATCTTCACGGGTGGACGGGTCAAGGTGGACCACCAGATCAGGGTTCTTTTTCAGGTTTTCGACACGGGAGAACGGCACATAGATCGCTGCATCCAGTTCGCCCTTCTGGACCATCAGCATACGGGTGTTGTCATCCGGCACCGAGATCCACTCGACACCATCCAGGCTGACGCTCGGCGCTTCCCAGAAGTCGGGGTTTTTCGCCAGGATCACCCGATCACCGCGCCGCCATTCTTTCACTGTGAAGGCTCCCGAACCGACAGGCTTTTCGGCGTAAGCCTCTTCGCCCAGGGTCTTCATGGCCTTCTCGGAGAGAATCGACACGTTGGGCAGCGCCAGTTGCGAGAGGAACGAGGCCGATGGATTCTTCAGGGTGATGACCAGCATACGCGGATCTGTTGCGACGGCTTTGTCGATAATCTTGTAGGAATCGCTCCACAGCGAGCCCTTGTCGTCGCGAATTCGCAGCAGGCTGAATACAGCGTCGCTGGCGGTCAGCTCCGAGCCATCAGAGAATTTGGCCGGGCGTATCTTGAGTGTATAGGTCAGCCCGTCGGGCGAAATCGACCAGCTTTCGGCCAGTCCTGGCACCAGCTTTGTGCCCTTGTCATCAACCCGGATCAGCACATCGTAGACGTTGGAAAATACCCAGTTGTCGATGTTTTGCGCGCTTTAGATCGGGTCGAAGGTAGTGCCGTCCTCACGACGGCCGATGGTCAGCACGCCCGCGGCTTCCGCCACTCCCGCTGCCAGGGAACAGGCCGCCAGCATGGCGACGGTCAGCATTTTCATTGGTCGAGCTTTCATACAAATGAACTCCTTGCCGGTGTCGGGACAGATGTTTGTTGTAGGTCTGGATCAAAAAACGGGTTCATCAAGTACACAGTCGTAGCGCTGCTCGCCGACATGCCGGGTGGGTGGCGCGACGCTGGAACAGGTCGGTCTGGCGAACCGGCAACGCGGATGAAAGGCGCAGCCAGCGGGTAAATTCAGGGGGCTGGGTGGCTCGCCCTGCAAGGGTTCACCGGGCAGCGGACGATCCGGATCAATCTCCGGAATAGCCTGGATCAGCGCCGCGGTATAGGGATGACGCGGCTTGAGAAAGACCTCTTCGACCGGGCCCTCCTCGACGATTTTGCCCAGGTACATCACCGCCACCCGGTCACACAGGCGGCGCACGATGGCAAGATCGTGGGCAATGAACAGAATTGCCAGGTTCATGCGCTGGCGTAGTTCCAGCAGCAGGTTGATGATCTGCCCCTGAATCGACACGTCCAGCGCCGCCACGCACTCGTCGGCGATGATCAGCCGCGGCTCGATGGCCAGTGCGCGGGCAATGCCGACACGCTGACATTGCCCGCCGCTCAAGGCACCCGGTTTGCGTTCGGCAAATTCGGGTCGCAGACCGACCATGTCGAGCAACTCGATGACCCGCGCCGGAATCTCGGATGCGCTGACCTTGCGTTGCACTTTCAGCACCTCAGCCAGCGTGGCACCGACGGTCATGCGCGGGTCGAGCGAGGAAGACGGGTCCTGAAAGATCATTGCTGTTTCACTGCGCAAACGCTGCAGACTGATACCGCTACCCTGGGCCATGTCGACGTCATCGAAGACGATCTGCCCGGAAGTAATGTCGTTCAGACGCAGAATGGCGCGCCCCAGCGTGCTCTTGCCGCTGCCAGACTCACCCACCAGTCCCAGCGTTTCACCCGCACAAATGCTCAGCGACACACCGTTGACGGCATGCACCCAACGCTTGTTGAGGCCCATGAAGCCTGATCCGGGGGCCGGGAAGCGCACCACCAGATCGTTGACGTTCAACAGCCTGTAGCCGCTCATGATACGGCCCCTCGGGAATCTGCCAACGGATAGTGACAGGCCGCTTCATGGGCAACCCCCATCGACCGCATCAGGGGTAGTGTCTCGACGCAGCCTGCGCCCGCATGACCGCAGCGCGCATGAAAACGGCAGCCCACGGGCAGCGCATCGAGCAATGGCGGCTGTCCGGGAATGGTGCGCAGCAGGCCGCTGCCCGCGCTGCTGGCGGGCTGGCAGTCGATCAGGCCGCGGGTGTAAGGATGACGGGCGCGGGCCAGCACGTCGCGCTTGCTGCCGTGTTCACACAAGCGACCGGCGTACATCACCGCGATGGAGTCGCAGGTTTGCGCTACAACGCCCAGGTCGTGGGTAATCATGATCAACGACAGCCCGTGACGGTCACGCAGGTCCAGTAACAGCCGCAGGATTTGCGCCTGCACCGTCACGTCCAGCGCGGTGGTCGGTTCGTCGGCGATCAGCACCTGCGGCCCGCAGCCCAGCGCCACGGCAATCATGGCGCGCTGGCGCATGCCGCCGGAAAACTCATGGGGAAAGTTATCCACACGCGAAGCCGGGTCGGGAATGCCGACCTGACGCAGCAGATCAATCGCCTGCGCCCGAGCCTCACGTTTCGAAGCGCCTTGGTGCAGACGAAAGCCTTCGGCAATCTGCTCGCCGATACGCATCAGCGGGTCCAGATGACTGCTGGGGTTCTGGAAGATCATGCCGATCCGCCGCCCGCGCATGGCACGCATGCCGGCTGCATCGAGTTTCAGCAGGTCGACATCATTGAGCAGCACCGAACCACCGCGCACGTGCAGGTCCGGCGATGGCATCAGTTGCATCAATGCCCGGCAAGCCATGGTCTTGCCAGAGCCACTTTCGCCGACCAGCCCGAGAATCTCGCCCTGCTGCAGATCGAACGACAACCGGTCGACCAGCGTTACCTCGCGCCCCCGACTGTTCGCAATCACGCTCATCTCGCTGACTTTCAGCACTGGCGTACTCATTGCCGCTCTCCGAGGGTTTCGGCAACGCCGTCCGCCAGCAGGCTGAAACCCATGGCCAGCGTCACGATGGCCAGCCCCGGAAAGGTGCAGATCCACCACGCAGACGTCAGAAACGCCTGCCCCTCGGCGACCATCGTGCCCCACTCGGCCAACGGCGGTTGCACGCCCAGGCCCAGGTAGCTGACCGAAGCGCCACTGAGCAACACCAGCACCGCATCGGACATGGAAAACACAATCGAGCCGAACATCGCATTGGGCAGCAGATGGCGAAACAGAATACGCAGGTGACCAAACCCCAGGCTCTTGGCCGCCAGGGCGAAATCGCTTTCCTTGAGGACCAGAATCTGTGAACGGATCAGCCGCGCGTAAGACACCCAGCCCACCAGGGCCATGGCGATGTAGAAACTGCTCAGGCCAGGGCCGAGAATCGCAATGATCGCCAGCATCAGCACCAGAAACGGAAAGGCCAGAACGATGTCGATCACGCGCATGCACAGGTTGTCGAAGCGACCGCCTATATAGCCCGACAATGCGCCGACAAACGTGCCGATGATGAACGGGAAAACCACCCCGAGCACACAGATCTGCAGGTCGATGCGTGCCGCCCAGATGACTCTGGACAGAATGTCGCGACCAAAATTGTCGGTGCCGAACGGATGTGCGAGGTGCGGTGCAAGCATGCGCAGTTCGGTGTTCTGGTAAATCGGGTCATAAGGTGCCAGCCACGGTGCGAAGAGTGCCAGCAGCAGCCATAGCCCAAGCAACGAGCCGCCCAGCAGCATCGCCAGTCGGCCGTTGCGCAAGCGCAGGCGAAGCCGCGAACGCCAGTGTGGGCGCAGATGGGCGTGGGCGATGGTCATTTGATGTTCACCCGCGGGTCTATCGCGACAGTGGCCACATCAGCGAGAAAGTTGACGATTACCGTGGCACAGGCGAGCACCATGGCTACCCCCTGCACCACCATGTAATCGCGACTGAAGATGCCGCGCACCAGCAGCTGGCCGATGCCGGGGATGGCAAACAGGCTTTCGATAACGACAGTGCCGCTGATCAGCCAGCCGATGTTCACTGCCAGCAGGTTGATTGACGGCACCAGCGAGTTGGGCAATACGTGACGACGAAACACTGCGCCTTCACTGACGCCACGTGCCCGCGCCGCAGTGACATGATCAGCTTGCAGCTCCATGAGCATGCTGGCGCGCAGGTTGCGAATCAGCACCGCGGACAGAGCCAGGGCGATGGTCAGGCATGGCAGCACCATATGGTGGACCTTGTCCAGCCAGTCACTGCCGTAACCTGACACCGGAAACCAGCCAAGCTGCACACTGAACAGCAGAATCAGCATGATGCCCAGCCAGAATGCCGGCATGCCCAACCCCGTGGTGGTGAAGACACGAATCAGGTTATCGCCCCAACTGCCATTGTTGCGTGCAGCGACCGTGGCCAAAGGCACGGCGATCAGCAGAGCCAGCAGGACGCTGCCACACACCAGAAATACGGTAGGCTCCAGCCGGGTAACGATCAGTTTGAGCACATCGATCTTGTACAGCAGCGATTTACCCATATCGCCCTGCAAGAGGTTTTTCATGAAGTACACATACTGCGTCCACAAGGGTTCATCCAGCCCGTACTGGGCGCGGATGTTGGCCAGTGCCTGCGGTGTGGAACGTGCGCCCAGCAGAATGCGCGCCGGGTCACCGGGGATCGAGCGCACCAGAATGAAGGTCACCAGACTGATGCCGAACAGCACCGGCAGCAACTGCAACGGACGCTGGAGAATAAAACGATAACGACCCAGATTCATCAGACGCCCCGATGCTGTGACAGAGAATTCAGCAGGACCGGAAAGTACGCCGCCACCCCTTTCACGCAAAAGGGCAGAGCGAAGTTGTAGTCGAACATTGACCATCCGTCGACTTTGATTGTTTTGCGCTCATCCGCCTTGCTCGCATACCCCATCGCACCTCACCTTTGCGGACGTCGCTCATGGCCTCAACCCTATCGCGCAGCGCCATGGCAAACAGCTAGCAATTCTTATAGGTTTTACACGACTGACAGCCGGTTGGACGCAGGCGTGGCACTGTCCTTGCTAATTGCTATATTAAGTCCCCTACACCGGCTCTATGACAAAGGAGGTCAAGCCATGCATATCAGGTTGTCGGATTTCAATTCGCGTCTGCAATCTGCATCTACAGTGGATCAGCAAATGGATTGCGCACTGTTACTGGCATCGGAGCTTGGATTCGATGCAGTGATTTACGATTACAGCCCGGTGCCTGTGTCCCATGATGGAGCACTGATCACACCTTCGTTGCTTTCATTGCGCAACACCCCGGCCGATTGGCACGCACTCTGGTGCAGCCAGGGGTACTACCAGATCGACCCGGTGCAACACCTGGCAGTGGCCAGCGTTTCGCCTTTTGTATGGTCATACCAGCCCAAGGCTGAAACGGTGCTGCAAACCTTTATCACCGACATGCACAAGCCGGTGGTGCGCTACCTGCATGACTCACACATGACGTGTGGCGTGACAGTGCCTATCCACATGCCCAAGGGCGGTTTCGCCACCCTGACTGGCCTGTGTTCTGACAGCAGCGACGCTGCACTGGAAGATGCCCGGCAGAGCCTGGCCGAGTTCGGTCTGCTGGCTCATGCCTTTCAGGAAGTCGCCTACCCGCTGTTTGACCAGAAGATGCGCTCCTGTAATGCGATCAAGCTCACCCGCCGCGAGCGTGAATGCCTGAGCTGGTCTGCCGAAGGGCTGACGGCCAGGGAAATCGCCGATCAGCTCAACCGTTCGGTCGCCACGGTGACGCTGCATCTGAATTCGGCCATGCAGAAACTGGGTGCCAAAAACCGTGTGCAGGCAGTCGTGCGTGCCGTTCACTACCGTTTACTCGACCAATGACCGGTTCATCAGCCAAAACCTATCATTTTCTATAGTTTTAAGATGCCACGCGCAGCGCTATGGTGCCCCGAACTATCCAGCAGGGACCGGCGACATGGCAGACATGACGATCAAGGAAGGTTTTGCGCCGTTCGGCGACTATCAGACGTGGTATCGCGTCACCGGCAACTTGCAAGGCCCGCGTACACCGTTGGTCATTCTGCACGGCGGCCCCGGCTGTACCCATGATTACGTGGACTCGTTCAAGGACCTCGCCAGTACCAGTCAGGCGGTGATCCATTACGACCAGTTGGGTAACGGAAAGTCGACTCGCCTGCCCCATGAGAGTCGCGAATTCTGGACAGTCGATCTGTTCCTGAGAGAGCTGAACAACCTGCTTGCCCACTTGGGCATCGAAGGCAATTACGCGTTATTGGGCCAGTCGTGGGGCGGCATGCTGGCTTCGGAGCATTCGGTGCTCCAGCCCAAAGGGCTGAAAGCGCTGATTGTCGCCAACTCCCCGGCAGACATGCAGACCTGGGTAAGCGAGGCCAACCGACTGCGCGAGGACTTGCCTGAAGCTGTGCAAGCTGCGTTGCTCAAGCACGAACAGGCAGGAACGTTGACCGACCATGAGTACCTTGAAGCATCGCGGGCATTTTATGACCGTCATGTATGCCGCATCACACCCTGGCCGGACGAGGTGAAACGCACCTTTGACCAGATCGACGCGGACCCGACCGTGTATCACGCCATGAATGGCCCTACCGAGTTTCACGTTATCGGCACCCTGAAGAACTGGACCATTGTCGACAGGCTGGAAAACATCAAGGTCCCGACATTGGTGATTTCGGGGTTTTACGACGAAGCCACTCCACTCGTGGTGAAACCCTACGTGGAGAACATCCCTGACGTTCGCTGGTCGGTGTTCAGAGAGTCAAGCCACATGCCCCATGTGGAAGAAAGAATGGCGTGCATGGGCTGCGTAGCAGGTTTTCTGGATAAGTTATCTGTGGCCGCTACCGTGTCAGCGGCTTAGTCCTGCAATCCCGACTGAACAAAGACCTCGAACCCCCTACAACTAGAGTTAATACTTTAGAAATAGTGAACTGTGTAAACCGTTAACATTATTCACTCTGTGACGGGGACTTTTAGCGCCTGATGCTTAACAGAACCCACATGGCATTATACCCATCATGAAATAACTTTCATCGCGATTAATTAAAGCTCCTCAGGCGTCAGCAGAAAAACAGATATCGGAAAGGAACGTATTGCCCTTCCGCCTGTTTTGCCGCTGGAGGCAACCATGAACATCAGATCGCTGAATATTTCACGCAGGGCATCCCTGTTTTTTGGCGTTATTACCTTGCTGCTGATTGGCCTCGGAGGATTCTCCTACGTGCAGATAGACCATCTGCGCACGGCCGAGCAGAACATCGAAGAAAACTCGTTGCCCAGCATTCAGGTCGTCGACGACATTCAGATCGCCCTGCTTCACGCTCGTCTGGAAAGCATCAGGATGCTCGCCAGTACCGATCCTGCCGTGCACAGCACAGCAGAAGCCAAAGCCCGGGAAGCGATAGAGGCGCTCAGGTCGAACAGCGAGTTTTATCGGAAAAATCTGATTTCGGGCGAAGCCGACCGTGCGCAATTCGAAGACGCCAACAGCAAGATGGGGGCCTACATAGACGGCGTGAAACAGATCATCGCCCTGGACAGTTCCGATCATGAGAAAGCTGTTTCCTTTGCTAATGCAGAACAGGTTCAGCGCGCCAATGCCTATCAGGAAAAACTCACCACCCTGCGTGGGCACAACGCTGAAGAAGCCGTGAGCTCTGGAAAAGATGCCACCGACGTGTACAACCACAGCGTCAATGTATTGCTGACCGTTGTTATTGCAGCGTCCCTTCTGACTGTGGTTCTGGCGATTACCCTGACACGCAGTATTGTCGATCCGCTCAACGCTTCCCTCAAACTGGCAGAAGACATCGCCGCAGGCGACCTGACCCGGCAACTGGGCATTACCGGCAGCGACGAAGCATCACGCTTGATGACGGCCCTCAACACCATGTCGGGGAACCTGCGTACCACCATTCATGAGATTTCCGGCGCATCCGCCCAATTAAGTACCGCTGCCGTCGAGATGACGTCAATCACCGAAAGCGCCGACCGTACACTGCAACAACAGAACAGCGAAATCGAACAGGCCGCCACTGCTGTAAACGAAATGAGTGCTGCCGTAGAAGAAGTCGCTCGTAATGCTACGTCTACCTCCCAGGCCGCCCAACAATCCAGCCTCTCTGCCGATCTGGGCAACCAGCGCGTGACCGAAACCCTGACCGCCATGCACAACCTGACCGGCCTGGTCGAGGGCTCTTCTGCACAAGTCACTGCCCTGGCCGGCCAGGCACAGGACATCAGCAAAGTGTTGGGCGTGATTCGCGGAATTGCCGAGCAGACCAACCTGCTGGCATTGAACGCAGCCATCGAAGCCGCGCGTGCCGGTGAACAAGGCCGGGGGTTTGCCGTGGTGGCTGATGAAGTACGCGCGCTGGCGCACCGCACACAAACGTCCACTCAGGAAGTCGAACAGATGATCTCGGCGATTCAGGCCGGTTCTTCGGCCACAGTCGAGTCCATGCAGAAGAGCACTCAGGAAGTCCACAGTACTCGCAAGACGGCAGAAGACGCCGGACAATCGCTGCGCCAGATCACCGACTCGGTACTGGAAATCAATAACCGTAACCTGCAGATCGCTGCGGCATCGGAACAACAGGCGCATGTAGCACGTGATGTTGACAGAAGTCTGATCAGCATCCGTGATCTGGCCGTACAGAGCAGCGAAGGCACCCGGCAAACACTGATTGCCAGTACCGAACTTTCGCAGTTGGCAGTCAACTTGAATGATCTTGTACTGCGCTTCAAGACATGATGCGAAACGGGATCCATAACTATCATGCATGGCGACAGGGCAGCGGATTCGTCTGCTGCACCTTTTCATAGCGCTAGTGCCATTTCTGGCAAAAAAACAATAACAAAATGCCAGCACTCGACTGCCATTAAAGTTGCATTTCATGTGTTTCATTAACGATACAAATACCTTCTATCAGGTATGATGCGCGCTACTTGAATACGGGAAGTATGAGGTATGCCGTGCAGAATCATTGTGGCCGACGACCACCCGCTGTTTCGTGAGGGCATGCTGCGTACTATCGAGCGGCTGATACCCGAAGCGATTATTGAAGAAGCAGGCAATCTGGATGAAGTACTCACCCTCGCACGCCGGGGTGATGAGGTCGACACACTGGTGCTAGACCTGCGCTTTCCGGGGCTCACTTCGATGCAGACCATCGGCAGCCTGCGCAGCGAGTTCAAACGCACTTCAATCATTGTCGTCTCGATGGTCGATGATCTGGACACCATTTCACAGGTCATGTCTCAGGGTGCGGATGGCTTCATCGGTAAAAATATAGACCCCCTGGAAATTGCCGAATCCATCATCGCCATCCGCGATGGCGAAGTGGTGGTCAAGTACAAGCCCGAAGGTTCGTTACTGAGCGATCTGGACTCTGGCGCAATCAGCCATCTGACCGCACGTCAAAGAGAAGTACTGGGGCTTGTGGCGTCGGGAAAAACCAACAAGGAAATCGCCAGGGATCTGGGTATTTCACCCTTTACCATGCGTATTCATGTCTCCAGCCTGCTCAAGGCGCTTGGTGTGTCCACCCGATCGGCTGCCGCTGCACAGTTTTCCAGCCTGGCCGGCAAACAGCACTGAGACGGTAGCCGTCATGTCATTACTGCCCCAACGAATAGATCTGGAAATGACTCAGGCGCTGCTGCGCATGGCGGTCATTGCCACATCGATCCTTTACGCACTGATCGCGTATGGGATGGGTGAAATGTCAGAGAACAAGCTATTTGTGATCCTGGCTTATTGCATGGGCTTCGGCGTCGTCACGGTGGGGCTGATCATACGCATTGCCCAGCGCCCGGATGCCTCCGGCAGACGACGTCTGTTTGCCCTGGTGACCGATAATCTGGCGGGAATCGTAACGATCTCGGTTGGCGGCGAGGCCATGTTGCCGGTGTACTCGGTAATGCTGAGCATGACGGTCGGCTACGGTATGCGCTACGGGCGCAACTACCTGCTGCTGGCAACCGGCTTTTCCATGATTTCGTTGATGATCATCATCGTGCTCACGCCGTTTCTGCGTGAACACCATGCTGTGGCCGTCATGATGATCCTGACCATGCTGGTCCTGCCACTGTTTGTCTATTTTCTGCTTGGCCGACTGCACATGGCCCTTGAAGAAACCCAGGCGGCCAATCAGGCCAAGTCAAGGTTTCTGGCACAGGCCAGTCATGACCTGCGCCAGCCGATTCACTCCATCAGCCTGTTTACTGCCTGCCTGCGCGATGCGGCTTTGGGCGATAACGAACAACGTCTGGTAAATAACATCGACCGGGCATTGAGTGCGGTAGAACAACTGTTTCGTTCGTTGCTGGACATCTACACCCTCAATCAGGGCGAAGTCGCACCGCGCCCCGAATCAGTCGACCTGGATGCACTGCTCAACGGGCTGGCCGCTCAGAACAGCGAGGCTGCCACCTGGGCTGGCGTGGACATTCGCGTACACAGCGGCAACCATCACGTCTGGACCGACCCGGCCTTGCTGCGCACGCTGTTGCAGAACCTTGTCTCCAATGCTTTCAAATACGCGCCGGGCAAACCGATTCTGATTGGCTGTCGCCGGCAAAAAGGCACAGTCAGCATTGGTGTTTATGATCGGGGCCGCGGCATACCCGCCGAGCACTTGCCGCACTTGTGCAACGAGTTCTATCGAGTCCGCGAGAAGCGTGACCGCGACATTGAAGGTGTTGGCCTGGGGCTGAGTATCGTCAGCCGTATCGCCAGGCTCATGAATCTGCGGGTCAATATCAGTTCAGTGCCCGAGCGCGGCACTGCGGTAACCGTCAGCGGCCTGAAAGCCGTGGCCGCCAGCCAGCCGGTGAACAACATCGAAATCAACTGGAATACCCGCCTGCTTTCCGGTCTGCGCGTCATGCTGATCGAAGACAATCGCAACGTGCTTGAAGCCACCGCCATGTTGCTGCGCAGATGGGGCTGCGAGGTACAGACCTTCAGCAGCATCCCCGAGATCAGTGTCGACTGTGATCTGGTAGTCACTGACTTCGATCTGGATCGTACGGCCTCGGGCGCCGACTGCATTGCCTACCTGAGCGGGCTGCAGGGAAGGCGCATACCCGCTATCGTGATTACCGGCCATGAGCTTCAGCACGTCCGGCAGACGCTGAACGATCCGGATATCCCCGTTCTATCAAAACCGGTAAGGCCGGTCGAACTGCGCTCGCTGTTGCTGAGTTTCAAGGCCGGTTCGGCGGTGTACTGACAGCCATTGGAATGTGTTGCTTGCAGACGTTGGGCAGCGGGCTGTGGTCAGTCAGTTGTGAAGCGCTCAACCACATTGCCCTTGAACTTGATGAAGATGCGCGTAATCGACGCTTTTCTTCCGGTAGCTTGCGTGCCGCTCAGTGTGCTTGCGTCGCCTATCATTTCCTGCGCATCGCCCATACGCGATTGCCCTTGAAGCAAGGTGGATGCCGCGTCTCCGGAACCGTATCGGTTGGAGTACTTGACCGCCATTTTGGTCAATGAGTTAAGACCTGATTCGTTACGGTCGTAGTACCACTCAGAGCTGTTATCGGACACATTGTCCTGCGCCGAATAAGGCGCACCAAACGCCTGGCGAATCTGTTCCTTGGTCGACTTGCGGGCAATGATGTTGGCTTTTATATAGTCAGGCGCATATTTGTAATCACCGGTCAGGGTATCGAGCGGGTTGCCGCCACCGGTCGAACAGGCCGTCATGGTTGCTGTGACCAGCGTAATCGCCGCCAACCCCCTTATGTTTGCCAAATGGCGAGAAATACCCATGCGCGTTCCCTCTGAAAACAAAGTCTGTTGTGAGTGATCCGTTTACACCACTGCAAGACCTGTTACGGTCGCGCACGCGCGGCCGGCGACGTTATAAAAACGTCGTCTGCCATCAACAAGTCAGGGTGTTATTCAGCGCATTAGCTTAAGTTGCCGAACCAGGGCCAGCCATAGTACGGATGTACTAGTAACAGTAAGGATGTACTGCTTCTGCAGACTGACAACTTTCTCAGAAACGGTAAGTCGCCCCCACGCCCAAAAAGCTGGCGCGGTTCTGATAGCGCGCGCTGTAACTGGCCAGCGCATTGGCACGGCTGACATCAACGCTTTCTTCTTTAAGATAGGCGTAGGCAACATCAAGGGTCAGTTCTTTGCTGACGTCATAACCCGCCCCCACACTGAAGATCGTACGGTCGCCGGTCGGTGTGCGTGGCGAGCGATTGGTATTGCTGGTCGGTGACTGATCCAGACGAATGCCGGTACGCAACGACCAGTGTGAATCCAGTCGATACGATGTGCCGAGCGCATACGCCCAGGTATCGTGCCAGTCCAGCCCGCCAGCGATAGCGCCAGACAAGGACGCAGCAAGTATCCCTCCACGCGCAGGCCTGATGTTCTCGGTGCTGAAACTCAGGTCCTTCATGCGGCTCCAGCGCGTCCAGGTCGTCCCCGCATAAAGTGTCCAGGCATCGGTGAGCTTCTGGGTGACTGACAATTCGTAGGATTCAGGAGTATCGACCTGTAGCGAGCAGTCATAGCGATTGCTGCTCAGCAACTGGGCTGGCGTACCGGCACCTGTGGCAACCTCGGTGTGGCAATCCAGGTCGTAGCGCACTTTGGAGTGGTAGGTCAAACCAGCCTGCGTGGTATCAGTCAGGCTGGCCAGAACGCCGATATTGAAGCCCAGCGCGACATCCTTGCCCTTCACCTTCACATTACTGTCGGCGATGGCCGGGTTAAGCGTCAGGTCCGACTCCAGCGAGCCGGCAAACTGATTGATGGTCGGCCCGAAGCCCACCGATACCCTGTCATTGAAGGCATAACTCAATGTCGGTTGCAGGGTCAGAACTTTTGCATCGCTCTTGCTGGCAAAGGCGCGCCCTTGAAAACCGCGTTCGTAATCCGTCGCCAGACCGAACGGCACGTACGCGCCAAGGCCGATGGCCCAGTGTTCATTCAGCCTGCGAGTATAAAAACCGAACGGGATGGCCTTGAATGGCACCATGTCGCCATCGTTGCTGCCGCTCGAACGTCCACTCGCCTGGCTGATATCCGTCGATGCATCGATAAAGGTAGCACCACCGGTGACCTGCTGGCCGGCCAGACGCGCCATGCCTGCAGGGTTGCCGTATACCGTGCCGGCATCTTCGGCGGCAGAGGCCCGGCCCGCAAACGCTGTGCCCATGCCGCTTATACCTTGCTCGTTAAGCGCAAAGCCACCTGCATACAAGTGCGTGGAAATCATGGCAACCGTGAAGCCCAGGGTCGTCTTGTGCATGGTGTTCAATGCTCGCAGTAAAGGGGGTCCGGTCAACCCGTTTGAAGGGGAAACTGCCTGCATACACCTGCAAAGTGTTTTCAGGCATTCCATGCGCTGGCAAACCTGCGATTTTATCAACGCAAAAATAGGATCCCTATAGTACACACCTCGTGGGTAAGTCCTTAACGTTGACAAGGGCATTAAACTCGTTAAATAGTTGGAGGCGAGGAACACAATATTTTATGTAAGCCACGATCAGGTATGGCACGATCACTTCCTGCACAAGATCGGCAGCGTCAGGCGTACTGCCAAGGCTGCATCAGTGCTTTTATGACCAGGGTGACGCATTTTGAACAACAAATTGACTTCAGCAGAGCTGGCAGTCATCAGTGAGATTGAGGCCACTTCCAGCCTGTTAAGGCTGGTGACCCGGCTGACCGGCCTGAGATTCGCGGCAATTGCCAAAGTAACCGAAACCAGCTGGACGGCATGTGCTGTGTACGACGAGATCAAGTTCGGACTGGAGGCCGGTCACGAGCTCAAACTGGAAACCACGCTGTGCAATGAGTTACGACAGCACAAGCGTCCTATAGTGATCAACGAAGTTGCCACGGATGCGGTCTACGCAGAGCACCCCATCCCGAAACTCTACGGTTTTCAGAGCTATTTCTCGTTGCCGATCATTTTCCCCAACGGAGACTTTTTCGGCACGCTCTGCGGTCTGGACAACCTGCCGACGCCACTCGACGACGCCGATACGCTAGATACCCTGAAAGTCTTCTGCACGTTGATCGCCAGCACGCTGTACGCGCACTACCAACTGCAGGAAATGCAGGAAATCACTGCTTAAGGCATGGAATGCCTCAGGTGCGCAATTGCCGTTCCATGATCAATGTGCGCTCTTCCCCTTCCTGATGCTCTCGCACCAACCTGAAACCCAGCGCCTTGTAAAACTCCTGCGCAGTCAAGGATGACGGCACAATCAGCAGCCCTATGTCAGTCTCCAGGGCGACACGTTCCAGCTTTGCCATCAACAAACGCCCGACGCCCCGACGATGCCAGTCAGGGTCGACAAATACCGAGCGCACAACCTGACCCTCCAGGCTGGCAGTTCCGACAACCACCTCCCCCGCCACCGCCACAAACATCCGACGTTGCTGCATGAGCCGCTCAATGGCAGACGGGCTGAAACTCAGTTGCACGCGCTCGATCACACTGACCGGGTAATCCCTGGCATTGCTGGTGCGCAAGGCAGCCAGCACCACTCGACTGATGGCGTCAGCGTCTGCTCTCCGTGCGGGTCGAACCTTGATGTCCATTTTTCGTACCTGGGCAGATAAACCGCACATGAAGAGCACAGTGAAAGCCGGCTTCGTTGATACCGAGCCATGACCGTTTTGCTGATGTGTAACCAAACGACGAATGGCATTCTTTGTAACACTCTGCATACAAATGAGCAGGCCCTTTATCTTATGGGGCTGCGCGACCGATAGCGCTTAAAAAGTAGCCGTCTGCGGCCGATCAACCTGTACCTCGCCTGTAATTGAATTTTTTTCATCTGTTAAAGTCGGTTCCGTGATGTCATATAGTCATCACCGAACACCCATCGAGAATTTTATGAACGCCAGTGCCCCCATTCCGCTGAATGAAACGCAACGTCTGTTGCGCATCAGGGAGCTGTGCGTACTTGAAAACACCTCTGACGACGTGTTCGATGAAATCGTGGCGATGACCGCCGATTTCTTCCAGACGCCGATTGCGTTGATCTCGATTGTCGATGAACACCGTCAGTGGTTTCGCGCCAGAGTGGGTTTGAATGCCCAGGAAACGCCACGCAACGTCTCCTTCTGTGCTTACACGATCCTTTCCGACTCGCTGTTTGAAATTCCGGATGCGACCCTCGACGACCGGTTCATGAACAATAGCCTGGTGACCGGCCACCCCGATATTCGCTACTATGCGGGTGCCCCGCTGATTACCGATGACGGCATCGCTCTGGGCAGCCTGTGCGTGATCGACACCAAGCCGCGTGAACCGATGAGCGAGCATCAGATGCAGATGCTCAAGCGTTTCGCCTCACTGGTCATGAAGCGCATAGTCAGCTTGCGCCTCAGTTGCTTCATCGACCAGCCGACCGGCCTGTACAACCGGTCACGCCTGCAGGAAGACATCCATCAGGCACTGCTATCGAGCGTTGATTATCAGTTGGTCGTGGTGGACATGATCACCTCTGCGTTCCTGAACGATATCGTCAAGGCTCTGGGCTACAGCTTCTCTCAGGATCTGGTGACAGAAATCAAGAGCCGCCTGGAGCATCTGCTGCCGCCAACCTGTTCGCTGTACAAGGTCAGCCCTACCCGCTTCGGCTTTCTGCTGCCCGGAGAAAGAGCGCCTGATCATCTGTTTCGTACCATTCTCGAAGACTTCGAGACACCGGTAGAATGCCGGGGCATCCCGGTGCAGATGCAGGTGGGTCTGGGGGTTGTCACCCTGAACCGCGACCCGACCGAAGAGCAGGACTGGATGCGCATGGTCATCAGCGCTGCCGATGATGCCCGCGACCGGAATCTGGGCTGGGCGATGTATGAGCCGCACTTCGATGCCGCCCAGCAACGTGCTTTCAAACTGCTCAGTTCGTTGACCAGCGCAGTCCACTCGCATGATCAACTGCGCCTGGTCTACCAGCCGCGCATCGACCTCGCCTCTGGCTTGTGCACCTCGGTAGAAGCCTTGCTGCGCTGGAACCACCCGACGCTTGGTCCCATCGGACCTGCCGAATTCGTACCGCTGGCCGAGAAAACCGCACTCATGCGTCCGCTGAGTCTGTGGGTGCTGACAAGCGCAATCGAGCAGGCCGCCCGCTGGCAGCAACAAGGCTTCGATTTCCGTATTGCGATCAACGTCACCCCGGAAGACCTTACCGGTCCGGCTTTCACTGACCGGATGATTCGCCTGCTGGGCCAGCACAAGATCGACCCCACACGCTTTGAGCTGGAGTTCACCGAGGGCGCGTTGATGCACAACCCGGCCGAAGTACGTCACCAGTTGGAACGCATGCGTCAGATGGGCATGGATGTGGCGATCGATGACTTTGGTACGGGCTACAGCAACTGGAACTACCTGCGGCAATTGCCCGCGACCACCGTCAAGCTCGATCAGTCGCTGATTCGCAATCTGGCGTCTGACAAGACCGATCAGCGTCTGGTCAAGGCACTGATCGGCCTTGCCAAGAAGCTGGGTTATTGCGTGGTGGCCGAAGGCATCGAAACAGACGAAATTCGCCGCCTGGTCAAGCAATGGGGCTGTGATGAGGGGCAGGGCTATCTGATTTCCAAACCTATGGAAGCCGACGCCGTACTCAACTGGCTAGGCCCGGACCGCCGCCTGCAAACGGTCACTGAAGCCGCCGAAGCCGCTGTCATCCGCGACAAACGGTTATAACCTTAGAATACTTCTTCATAACCGTTTGCAACACAAGCCGTTATGCTGCCCGCCACTTTTTGCCTGATACGTTTGCTTGAATAGGTTGGTTATGGAAGCGGGTGGTCTGGGGTTTGTAGTTGCAGGGTTGGTAGTCGGTTTTATCGTTGGCATGACCGGAGTCGGCGGCGGCTCGCTGATGACGCCCATTCTGTTGTGGTTCGGCATCAACCCGGCCACAGCGGTCGGCACGGACCTTTTGTACGCAGCGATTACCAAATCCGGCGGGGTTCTGGTACATCGCAAGAATGACAACATCGACTGGAAAGTCACCGGGCTGCTGACCCTGGGCAGCGTCCCTGCCGTGCTGCTGACGCTGTGGTTCCTGAGCACACTGCATACCGCACCTGAGGCCCTGAACGCGATCATCAAGCAGGCGCTGGGCTTTGTACTGCTATTAACTGCCCTGGCCGTTCTGTTCAAGAAAAAGCTGCTGGCCTTCGCTCATGGTCGCGGGGATGGACATTCGTTTTTCAGCGGTACGAGCCTGACAGTATTGACCGTCATCACCGGCTTGATCCTCGGCACCATGGTCGCACTGACGTCCATTGGTGCGGGCGCGCTGGGTACCGTGGCGTTGTTCATCCTCTACCCTCTGCTACCGACCCGGCGTCTGGTAGGCACGGAAATCGCCCACGCCGTCCCTCTTACGCTGGTTGCAGGTCTGGGCCACGCGAGCATGGGTAACATGAACTGGGAATTGCTGGGCTGGCTGCTGATGGGTTCATTGCCGGGCATTTACCTGGGCAGCCACATGGCGGGCCGCGTTTCCGACGACCTGCTGCGGCCTTTCCTGGCCATCATGCTGGGCATGATCGGCTTCAAGCTGGTGTTCTGATCGGCGCCTACCCATCAGCCTGTCACATTTCTGAGTCAAGCTTGCCCACGAACACAGTCTCGAAAGCCGCAGAGCCGGTTTGCCTGCAGGCCGTGCGCACTCATCGGGAATTATAATTTTTTGTAGCGAGACACCGATTTTCGGCGCAGGATTTCGTGCGTCAGCTTCAGCGCCGATGACCCGGCACAGACTTACCCTCACTGAAAGGAGATGCCAACAATGCTCATCCGAATTGAAGAAGGTGTATATGGCGACGCTTGGGTTGTAATACTGGACGACTATCCGGTCAAATGCCGGAGCTGGCAGGAAGCCAGAGAATTTGCCGACCGCATGAAATCCAGAATCGACGCGCCTCATTCGCTGCCGCATATGACACGCCGCGCAGCCGCCGAAATAAGCGTTCAGGCGGCCGCCCGCTAGACCGACTCCATCCCCGCGAATCACTCGACACAGCGTTGCCACGCAACCGGCGACGCTGTTTCACCCCGTCACCACGCCGCTTGAACTATCGAACCACTTCTCGTTTCCATGACATCCGTTTCACATCCTCTTCACGTCCGGCTGCGTAAATTGACCCTACTCCTTTGATGAATCCCATTTGGCCCACCCCGTTGTGGGCCATTTTTTTGCCTGTAGAAAAGTACCAGCACTCCTCCATGGATCAGGCCGGGCTATTCGCTTCGCACTGCTTGCGACGAAGAAGCAGTCAGGACCGGACTGCTCAGGACACCAGCACTCAGCTCCGCCAAGCGATCATTGCCTGTACCGTTGGCCGTGTTGTTGCTCCAATTCGCTGTCGTCGTTGCCACCCAGCCCAACACAAACAATGCAACCGCCTGTAACGCCCACTTGGTAATGATCGACATGTGCTCTCTCCTTGTTCGGGTCTGGATGGCAAGCATGTAAACACATCACCATGACAGAAGAATTGCAGAGATTTTTATTTTTGCCAGCCACAAGCCCATCTTTGTGAAAAGAAGGTTTGTGAAACAGGAATGAGAAGTTTGCAAGAGAAATACCCACACTCATGAGCGGGGTATTTCCAGAAGGCGGGGTCAGTACTTGGTGCTTTGCTGCTCAGGCCTGGCAGGCGTGTCCACATGGCGCGGACCAGCGACCAGCAGGGCCAACACGCCAGCAATCGGCACGGCAACAACAACGATGATCCACATCAGCTTGTTGCTGGATTGTGTCTTGCTCTTGCGAATACGCATGACTGCCCAAATGTCCGAAATCACGATCAGAGCAGTCAGCGCTGCAAACAGCCACAAATGATTTTCCGATATCCAACCCATTTGAAATCTCCTGCACCATCAACGAAGGCAGCCAGACCGGCTGCCCTACTGTAGAAGAGGCCGGAAAGCGGCCTAAAGTTCAGAGAATCTTTCGGATTGTGACCGGGTGCTCAGCCCAGAGGCAAGAGCGTCCAGAACGGCACACACAAGCAGAGCACGAGCACGAGCACGAGCACGATAGGCGTATTCCTCTGCACATCGTTCCTCACGCTCCTGCGTGGGAATGCCGTTCGTGACGCTCCGCGTCACACTCCCGTCAGGTAATCGGTGCCGAGTTGAACAGCGTGATGTCGTTGTGCAGCCGGTAGTGCTCGGTCCAGGTCTTTTTCTTGCCGCTGGCCACATCCAGATAGAAGTGGAAAAGCTCCCAGCCCAGGTCCTCGATGCTTGCGCGTCCTGTGGCAATGCGTCCGGCGTCTATGTCGATCAGGTCAGGCCAGCGCTGAGCCAGTTCGGTGCGGGTCGAGACCTTCACCACCGGTGCCATCGCCAAACCATACGGCGTACCGCGTCCGGTAGTGAACACATGCAGGTTCATACCGGCCGCCAATTGCAACGTACCGCAGACGAAGTCACTGGCAGGCGTAGCGCAGAAGATCAGCCCCTTGCCATTGACCCGCTCACCAGGGCCGAGCACGCCATTGATGGCGCTGCTGCCTGACTTGACGATAGACCCTAGAGACTTCTCGACAATGTTCGACAACCCGCCCTTCTTGTTGCCAGGCGTGGTGTTGGCGCTGCGATCAGCCTCGCCTTTGGCCAGATAGCGGTCGTACCAGTCCATTTCCCGCACCAGCGCCTGTGCGACCTCCTGATCCTGTGCGCGGGAAGTCAGCAAATAGATAGCATCCCGCACTTCGGTCACTTCGGAAAACATCACCGTCGCACCGGCACGCAGCAACAGATCCGAGGCGTAGCCCAGCGCCGGGTTGGCGGTGATGCCGGAAAACGCATCACTGCCGCCGCACTGCATGCCAAGGATCAACTCCGACGCCGGAACCGTTTCGCGACGCCGCAGATCCAGCTTTTTCAAACGTGTTTCGGCCAGTTCCATGATCTGTTCGATCATTTCATTGAAGCCATGACTGGAATCCTGCAAGCGATACAGCCAAGGCTCGCTGAGGTCCACCGAGCTGTCGCCCTCATGCATCACCTGCCCGGCCTGCAACTTCTCGCAGCCCAGGCTGATCACCAGCGCCTCGCCACCCAGGTTCGGGTTGCGTGCCAGATTGCGCACAGTACGAATCGGAATATAGGCATCGGTGGCAGTGATTGCCACGCCGCAGCCATAGCTGTGAGTCAGGGCCACGACGTCATCGACGTTCGGGTATCTGGGCAACAGCTCGTCGCGGATGCGCTTGACCGCGTGGTCGAGCACACCGGTCACGCACTGCACGGTGGTGGTGATACCCAGAATGTTACGGGTACCCACGGTGCCGTCAGCGTTGCGATAGCCTTCGAAGGTATAACCCTCCAGCGGGGCCTGTTTCTCGGGCACCGCGTCGGACATCGGCAGGCTGTCGAGCGCAGGTGCCGAGGGCATGCGCAGTTGGTCTTCCCTGACCCAGCTGCCACGCGGTATCGGTTGCAGCGCATAGCCAATGGTGTGGCCGTAACGAATCACGGCCTCGCCCACGGCGAGGTCAACAGTACTGACCTTGTGGCTCTGCGGGACGTTATCGACAGTCACCAGGCCGTTGTCGAATTCGGTTCCGGCCGGCACGCCCTGGTCGTTGACCACGACCACGACGTTATCCAGCGGATGCAGCCGGATATAGCGCGGCGAATCGGCATGTTGAATCAGGTTCATCACGGTTTCCTCAGGATTTCGCTTCGGAAAGGTCGCTGACCGAGTCGTTCAGCAATGGCCCCTTGGCAGGCGGCTCTTTCAATTCCACACGCTTGATTTCACCCACGATGAAAATGTAACTGATTACCGCCAGCAGCGCGTTGGCGCCCACGAACACCAGTGCCCATTTGAACGAGCCGGTGCTGCTGATGATGTAACCAATCACGATCGGAGTGGTGATCGATGCAATGTTACCGAAGGTGTTGAACAGACCACCGCTCAAACCGGCAATCTGCTTGGGTGAAACATCGGACATGACAGCCCAGCCCAGTGCACCGACGCCTTTGCCGAAGAATGCCAGGGCCATGAAGCCTACCACCACCCATTCGATATCAACGTAGTTGCAGGTCACGATCGAGGTGGACAGCAGCAGGCCACCGATGATCGGCACCTTGCGGGCGAAGGTCAGCGAGTGGCCCTTGCGCAGCAGGTAGTCGGAAATGATGCCGCCCAATACCCCGCCGATGAAGCCGCAGATAGCCGGCAACGAGGCAATGATGCCCGCCTTGAGGATGGTCATGCCGCGCTCCTGAACCAGGTACACCGGGAACCAGGTCAGGAAGAAGTAGGTGATGCCGTTGATGCAGTATTGGCTGAGGTAGATACCCAGCATCATGCGGTTGGTCAGCAACTGGCGAATGTAATCCCACTTGGGGCCGCTGCTGGCTGTTTTTTGCGCGCCTTTACCCTTGTCCTGATCCAGATCGACCAGCGCGCCATTGCTGGAAATGTGCTCCAGTTCGGCCTCGTTGATCATCGGGTGGTTGCGCGGGCCGTAGATGACCTTCATCCAGATCATCGAGAACAGGATACCGACTGCGCCCATGACCACGAACACGTGCTGCCAGCCGTAGGTGTAGACGATCCAGCCCATCAGCGGAGCGAACAGAACGGTGGCGAAGTATTGCGCCGAGTTGAAGATCGCCGAGGCCGTGCCGCGCTCGGCGGTCGGGAACCAGGCGGCGACGATGCGGGCGTTGCCCGGGAAGGAAGGCGCTTCAGCCAGCCCGACCAGAAAGCGCAGCATGAACAGCGCGACGATGGCGGTGGAAATGCCGAACTCACCCACATAGCCTTGCAGCAGGGTGAACAGCGACCAGGTGAAAATGCTCATGGCGTAGACTTTCTTCGACCCGAAACGGTCGAGCAGCCAGCCACCGGGAATCTGACCGGCCACGTAGGCCCAGCCAAATGCGGAGAAGATATAGCCCAGAGTGACCGGAGTGATGCCAAGGTCTTTCTGGATGCTGGAACCAGCGATAGCGATGGTGGCACGGTCGGCGTAGTTGATCGTGGTGACCAGAAACAGCATCAACAGAATCAAATAGCGGACGTGCGTCGGCTTGGACTTTTGCATGGTAGAGCTCCCACTGATTATTTTTTTACGCGGGTAAAGCTGTGTTTGGGTGTTGCATTACAGGCCCCTTGGCAGTGTCGCGGCGACGACAGCTACCACCTGTAAGGGTCATGCATTCCAACGACAAAACCGCTGATCGCTCAGCGGTTTTGTCCTGGGGGTGTTACTGCTTGCCTTGTTTGTCCATCAGCGCGGCGAGCATGTCGCACTCGTCCGGAGTCAGGTCAGTCAATGGCGCACGCACCGGGCCTGCGTCGTAGCCGGCGATTTTTGCGCCCGCCTTGACGATACTCACGGCGTAACCGGCCTTGCGATTGCGGATTTCCAGATACGGCAGGAAGAAATCGTCGATGTACTTGCCGACCGCCTCGTGATCGTCACGGGCAATGGCGTGGTAGAAGTCCATCGCCAGCTTCGGCACGAAGTTGAAGACCGCAGACGAGTAGACCGGCACGCCCAGCGCCTTGTAGGCAGCGGCATAGACTTCAGCGGTCGGCAGGCCGCCCAGGTACGAGAAGCGGTCGCCGAGACGGCGGCGGATCGAAACCATCAGCTCGATATCACCCAGACCGTCCTTGTAACCGATCAGGTTCGGGCAACGCTCGGCCAGTTGCTCCAGCAGGGTTGGGGTCAGGCGGCAGACGTTACGGTTGTAGACCACCACACCGATCTTCACCGCCTTGCACACCGCTTCAACGTGGGCGGCAACGCCGTCCTGGCTGGCTTCGGTCAGGTAATGCGGCAGCAGCAGCAGACCTTTGGCGCCCAGACGCTCGGCTTCCTGAGCGTACTCGATGGCCTGACGGGTCGGACCGCCTACACCGGCCAGGATTGGCACGCTGGTGGCGCAGGTGTCGACGGCAGTCTTGATGATTTCGGAGTATTCGCTGGCGGCCAGGGAGAAGAACTCACCTGTGCCACCTGCGGCGAACAGAGCACTGGCGCCGTACGGAGCCAGCCACTCGAGACGTTTGATATAGCCCGCGCGATGGAAGTCGCCCTGAGCGTTGAAATCGGTAACCGGGAAAGACAGCAGACCGGATGAGAGGATGGACTTCAGTTCTTGTGGATTCATTATTCGAACACCCTGGAGGACATAATTGTTAGAGGATCACCGGGTCAGTGCCGATGTCGTAAGTCATCGTACAACCGATAATAAAATCACTCAACAGGGATTTTCGGGTTTTTTCAGAGGGAGAGGACCGGGGCCGTTTTTGGCTCACGCGATGCCGCGTAGATTTGTGACGCAGAGCGTCACGACAGGCATTCCCACGCTGGAGCGTGAGGAACGATAAACCTCAATCCACCTAACCTATCGTGCGACGCTCCGCGTCGCATGCCGTTCTGGACGCTCTGCGTCCTCTTTAATCGTCAGACCCGCTGCGACTCGGCTTCTTCGTGGGCGTGGCGCAGGCGTTCGCGGCTGTTGGTCAGATGCAGGCGCATGGCAGCGCGGGCCGCATCGGAGTCCTGACGGGCGATGGCGTCGAAAATTTCTTCGTGCTCGCGGCTCAGGCGGTCCATGTAGTGCTGCTGATCATCATGGGCCAGACGCGCAGAGTTCAACCGTGTGCGCGGGATGATGCTGGTGCCCAAGTGGGTCATGATGTCCGTGAAGTAGCGATTGCCGGTCGATAGCGCAATCTGCAAGTGGAACTGGAAGTCAGACGCCACCGCATCCGTGGCGTGTGCGGCACTTTCATTGAGAGCGTCCAGCGCCGAACGCATCGCCGCCAACTGCTCGTCACTGCGCCGCTGGGCTGCCAGCCCGGCCGACTCGACTTCCAGGCTGATACGCAATTCAAGAATAGCCAGCACATCACGCAGAGTGACAATGGTGGCCGGATCGATACGGAACCCACTGGGGCTTGGCGTATCGAGAACGAAGGTGCCGATCCCGTGGCGGGTCTCGACCAGACCGGACGCTTGCAGGCGCGAAATCGCCTCGCGTACCACGGTGCGGCTAACGCCCTGCTCTTCCATGATTGCGGATTCGGTAGGCAGTTTGTCGCCACGCTTGAGCTGACCGCTGCGAATTCGCTCGGACAGCTCAGTCACCAACTCCTGCGCGAGGCTGCGGTGTTTTCTACGGGCGCGGGGCGGAGCGCTTTGATTTTCCATCCAACATCGATCTCTGGACTGCTAAACATGGGCTAATCATAGCTCAGCGGTTGTATGATCACACCCTCAAAAGCGCCACCCGCCCAACAGCACTAACCTCAAACCGCTGCTGGTGTCGGTTGCTCGAGCAGTTTTGCGCCCTCGATACGCACATGCCGACCATGAAAGCGTTTGAGGCTGCTGCGATGTCCGATACTGACCAGCGTCAGACCGGGCAGGCCATCAATGATTGCGCGGTGCATGGCAGCCTCGTCATCCTCATCCATGGCCGAGGTGGCCTCATCCATATACAGCCAGCTTGGCGCGACCAGCAAGGCGCGAGCAAACGCCACTCGCTGCTGCTCGCCGGGCGACAGAAAGCGTTGCCAGTGATTGCTTTCATCCAGTCGCGGTATCAGGTGCTCCAGACGACACTGGTTCAGCACCTCTGCAAAGCATTCTGCCGGGTAGCGTTGCGCAGGTTGTGGATAACTCATTGCCTCACGCAAGGTGCCGATGGGCAGATAAGGCCGTTGCGGCAGGAACAGCGCCGTCCCTGTGGGCAAGCAAATCTGGCCCGAACCGTGCGGCCATAGACCACCGAAAGCCTTCAGTAACGAGCTTTTGCCACTGCCCGAGCGACCACTGAGCATCACTCGCTCTCCCGGACCGATATGCAGGTTGGCATCGCTCAACAGTTGACGCCCCCCTGCGAGGCTCAATTCCAGGCCACGCAGGTCCAGTGTGTCGTTAGCGTGAACCCTTTCAATGGCCGGTTGCTGCGCTTCATGATCAGTCATGGCCTGACGGAAGCTCAGCAGGCGGTCACAGGTGGCGCGCCATGAGGCCAGCGTGCTGTAGGCGCTGATGAACCAACTGAAGTTCTCCTGCACATTACCGAATGCCGAATTGATCTGCATCAGATCACCCAACTCGATCTTGCCCGAAAAATACCGCGGCGCAGCCACGATGAAAGGAAAGATCAGGGCAATCTGCGAATAACCCGATGTGAAGAACGTCAGTCGCTTCTGGACTTTCATGGATGCACGGAAGTTATTCCAGATCATCATGAAGCGCCCGCTGAGGCGCTGGTTTTCATTACGCTCGCCCTCGGACAAGGCAATACTTTCGGCGTTTTCCCGTACACGCACCAGAGCAAAACGCAGGTCCGCCTCAAAGCGCTCCTGTTGGTTGTTCAACGGGATCAGCCGCTTGCCGATCCAGTGCGTCAACAGGCTGCCGATAAGCGCATAAAGCAGGGCCGCCCAGAACATATAGCCGGGTATGGTGACCCCGAACAGTTCGATGCTGCCCGACACGCCCCAGAGAATGACCGAGAACGAGACAAGACTGACCACCGCACTCATCAAGCCAAGCCCCAGACTGAGGGTGCTGGTGGTGAACTCGTTGAGGTCTTCGGACAGACGCTGGTCGGGGTTGTCGGTATACCCGCCCTGCTCCAGGTGGTAGTAGTTCTTGTCTGCTAGCCAGCGGGCGAAGTGCTGTTCAGTCAGCCAGCGACGCCAGCGGATAGTCAGCAACTGGGTCAGGTACAGACGATAAACCGCTGCCAGAATGGCGATCGCGGCGATACCGCTGAAGTACAGGATCAGGTGGGTGAAGGCAGCCAGGTCCTTATTCTCCAGCGCGTTGTAAAAATCCCGATACCAGCTGTTGAAGAAGACCGACACTTGTACGCTGAACAGCGACAGCGCAATCACCGAAACCAGCAACAGCCAGGCGGTGACCTTTTCCTCACTGCGCCAATACGGCGTTATCAGCTTCCAGACGCGGTGTAGAAACGCCCCTTTCACAGTGTCGTTGACGGCAGAATATTCAGCATTGCGATTCATGTAGGTCAGGCTCGCTCTCTTTGAAAGTACGATGCCTGATCACAATGAAGCAAAAAAACGCCTATACGACCACTATGAAAAAACCTTCATTAACGCCGCACAGGGCGCTTCTGCAACTTGCGTTGCAAGGTCCGGCGATGCATGCCCAGCGCCCGGGCTGTGGCGGAAATATTGCCCTCGTGCTCGGTCAGCACGCGCTGGATGTGCTCCCACTGCAAGCGATCCACCGACATCGGATTCTCGGGGACCAGCGTGTCGAGGTTGGCGTGTTCGGACAGCAGAGCCGCCAGCACATCATCGGCATCAGCCGGTTTGCACAGGTAATTGCACGCGCCGCGCTTGATGGCTTCGACCGCCGTGGCAATGCTCGAATAACCGGTGAGGATCACCACACGCATGTCCGGGTCCATTTCCAGCAGCTTGGGCAGCAGCACCAGACCTGAATCGCCATCCATTTTCAGGTCCAGCGCGGCGTATTCAGGAATGTCCTGCTGCGCCAGCGCCAGGCCTTCCTCGGCTGAACCTGCGGTGCTCACGCGAAAACCACGACGGCTCATGGCCCTCGCCATTACACGGGTGAACGTCGCGTCGTCATCGACCAGCAACAGGTGCGGCAGCTCTTCGCCTTCAACCTGGATGTCTTCGTCACTCATGCTTCTTCTCCTCACGTATCTCGGGGCAGGCGCAGCTCGGTGAGCGTACCGCCTTCTTCATGACTGTAGAGCTTTACCGAGCCACCCGCACGGGTGACGCTGGCCTTGCTCAGAAACAGACCCAGGCCGAAACCTTTGCCCTTGGTAGTAAAGAACGGCTTGCCGATCTGTTCGGCAATTGCCAGCGGCACACCTGCGCCGTGGTCGCGAATACTGATACAGACTTCTGTGCTGTCCCAGTTCAGGTTGACTTCAAGGCCATCGGGGCAGGCGTCGGCCGCGTTGTTGAGCAGGTTGAGCAGCGCCTGGGTAAGGTCCGGTGGCGGGGCCAGCATCGGCACCTCGCCCTTGCCCAACTGGTAAAAGCGGTAGCTCACTTCCGGGCGCATCAAATGCCAACGGTTAAGGGATTCGTCCAGCCAGCGGGTGGCAGGCTGCTGCTCAACGGCCATGCGCCGGTTGGCTTCGGCGGCACGCACCAGTTGCTGAAGGGTCTGTTTGCACTGCTTGACCTGCTCCTGCAACACCGACAGGTCGTCCTGCAAAGCAGGGTCACCTTGGTCCTGGCGCATTTCCTTGAGCAGCACGCTCATGGTCGCCAGTGGAGTGCCCAGTTCATGGGCCGCGCCTGCGGCCTGGGTCGCGACGGCAAGCAGCTGTTGATCGCGCAAGCCCTCCTCCCGGCGCTCGGCGCGCAACTGCTCCTGGCGACGCAGCTCTTCGGCCATCTTTGCCGCGAAAAAGGTGATGACGGAAGCCGCCAGCGCAAAACTCAGCCACATGCCGTAGACCTGCATGTTTTCCCGGGCAATGGAGTCGGTTTCCAGCGGGTACGAGCGCACCATCAGCAAGGTGTACATGCTCAGCGCAAAGCCGGACAGGATCAGCGAGTAACGCCACGGCAGTGTGGCGGCGGCAATGGTCAGCGGCACCAGATAATAAGACACGAACGGGTTGGCCGAGCCGCCCGAGTAATACAGCAGCGCGCTGTGAATCAGCAGGTCCAGCGCCAGTTGCAGCGCATATTCGAGCTCAGTGAGCGGCAGCGAGGTGCGCAGACGAATGACTGTCAGCCCGCACAGGACCAGCGAACAGCCCAGGGTGATCGACAGTTGCAGCCACGGCAGTGGCAGAAAGTCGAACAGCCAGGCCATACCTACCGAGCCGGCTTGCGCGGCCAGCACCAGAATACGGATGAATGTCAGGCGCCACAGGTTTTGACGTGTGGCCGAAAGCATTTGAACGGGGGCGAGCATGAGCTCTCCTGATGAGTGCTCCAGGCGGATCGCAGCGAGTATAACCAAGCGAGAGGCAAAACTGGAAAAGTGCGTCAACGCACCGCACACCAGAGCAGTCCGGCATCGCAGGAACCGGGCCAAAGCGCTACAGTCAGAACACTTTGCGCCGAGCGACACGTGTCGCAGGCCGTTTGATAACAAGGAGCTCTCATGTTCAATCTTCGCCCTGCTGCCACGCTCGTCGCGCTGGCCGCCGCCCTGTCCAGCCTGCCGGCCCTGGCTGAAGAAGCCCGCTACAACCAGATTTCCTTGCGCGCCGAGGTCAATCAGGAAGTCCAGCGCGACCTGATGCTGGTTACCCTTTATACCGAAGCACAGGACAGCGACCCTGCCAAACTGGCAGCTCAGATCACTGAAACCCTGAACAAGGCTCTGGGCCAGGCGCGGCAGGTCAAGGATGTGAAGATCCGTCAGGGCAGCCGCAACAGCTATCCGGTTTACGACGACAAAGGGCAGAAGATCACCGGCTGGCGTGAACGCGCCGAGCTGCGTCTGGAAAGTGCGGACTTTGCGGTACTTTCGAAGCTGACCGGCGAGCTGCTGACGGATCTGAAAATGGGCGGCATGGACTTCTCGATCTCGCCATCGACCCGCAAGACCAGCGAAGACGCCCTGCTCAAGGACGCCGTGACTGCGTTCAAGGCCCGAGCGCAACTGGTCACAGAAGCCTTGGGCGGCACGGGTTACAAGCTGGTTAACCTGAACCTGAACACCTCGGGCTACCCGCAGCCGTATCTGCGCGCACCGGTGATGATGATGGCAAAATCCTCGCGGGAAGACTCAGCGCCAACACCCGATGTCGAAGCGGGCACCAGCCAGGTCAGCGTTGCAGCCGATGGCGTGATTGAAGTCGCGATTCCCTGAGAAACGGTCATCATTTATTCCGAGCCCGGAAACCGGAGCTCAATCAGCACAACTATCGCTCCCATGCTCTGCGTGGGAATGCAGTTACCGACGCTCTGCGTCCAATATTGAGAACGCAGCACTACGCGAGGGATCCATGGGACACACACTCTTCAAACCGCTGCTGCTGACCTCCGCTCTGCTGGCCTGCGCACCTCTGGCCCAGGCGGCCAGCACACTGGTGTATTGCTCGGAAGCCAGCCCAGCCGGGTTCGACCCCAGTCAGTACACCAGCGGCACCGACTTCGATGCCTCGGCCGAAACCGTCTTCAACCGCCTGACCCAATTCAAGCGTGGCGGCACGGAAGTGGAGCCAGGCCTGGCTACTCGCTGGGACGTCTCGCCGGATGGCCTGACCTACACGTTTCATCTGCGCGACGGCGTGAAGTTTCACACCGCGGACTACTTCACTCCTACTCGCGCATTCAACGCGGACGACGTGCTGTTCACGTTCAACCGCCTGCTCGACGCCAACCATCCGTTCCGCAAGGCCTACCCGTCCGAGTCGCCCTACTTCACTGACATGGGTCTGAACACAACGATCAAGAGCGTCGAGAAAGTCGACCCGCTGACCGTCAAGTTCACCCTGAACAACATTGACGCTGCGTTCGTGCAGAACCTGGCCATGAGCTTCGCGTCCATCCAGTCTGCCGAATACGCCGACCAGTTGCTCAAGGAAGGCAAGGCCGAGGACTTGAACCAGAAGCCGATCGGCACTGGCCCGTTCGTCTTCAAACGCTACCAGAAAGACTCGCAGATCCGTTACGCGGGCAACACCGAGTACTGGAAGCCCGAGGACGTGAAGATCGACAATCTGATCTTCTCGATCAGCAGCGATGCCGCAGTGCGCATGCAGAAGCTCAAGGCTGGCGAATGTCAGGTCAGCGGCTATCCGCGTCCGCAGGACATCGAAGAAATGAAAAAGGACCCGAAACTCAAGGTCCTCAGCCAGCCGGGCTTCAACCTGGGGTTCCTCGCCTACAACGTCACCCATGCGCCGCTTGATCAGCTCAAGGTGCGCCAGGCGCTGGACATGGCTATCGATAAACCGGCGATTATCAAAGCGGTTTACCAGAGCGCCGGTCAACTGGCCGAAAACGCCTTGCCGCCGGGTCAGTGGAGCTATGACCCGACGATCAAGGATGCCCCTCACGATCTGACCAAGGCAAAGCAACTGCTCAAGGAAGCAGGCGTGGCACCGGGCACGAAAATCGACCTGTGGGCCATGACCGTACAGCGCGCCTCGAACCCCAATGCGCGCATGTCTGCACAGATGATTCAGTCCGACTGGGAAAAGATCGGCATCAAGGCCAACATCGTCAGCTACGAGTGGGGCGAATACATCAAGCGCGCCAAGGCAGGCGAGCATGACGCGATGATCTACGGCTGGACAGGTGACAACGGCGACCCTGACAACTGGCTAGGTGTGCTGTACAGCTGTGCAGCCGTCAAAGGCAGCAACTACGCCAAGTGGTGTGACCCGGCCTACGACAAGCTGGTGCAGCAGGCCAAGCTGACCAGTAACCGCGACGAGCGCATCAAGCTCTATCAGCAGGCCCAGCACATTCTCAAGCAGCAGGTACCGATCACACCTATTGCCAACTCGAAGGTGTTTCAGCCGATGCGCCAGGAAGTGCAGGACTTCAAGATCAGCCCATTCGGTCTGACACCCTTCTATGGTGTCAGCCTGGGAACAGTGAAGTAACAACATGGCTCCAACCGGGTGCATTTTTCTCACCCGGTTGCGCCTTAACGGTGCGTGAAACGTTTCAAAAAACGACACGCAAACGATCAACAGGGTCGAAAATTACACTTTCGCGACATTCCTGTACGATCGTGCCACTCTTTGTCGCTTCTTTGGCGTCACTGTCTTGCTTTGGGTATGGCCCCTGCATAAGTATCGGATGGATCGGCTCACGAGGTCGTTCCCTCTAATCAAAATGACAACAACTGAGGCAACCATGCTCAAACACGCGGTCATTCCGTTTCTGGTCGGCGCCAGCCTGCTCGCCAGTGCTCCTTTTGCTCACGCAGCTTCGAATCTGGTGTTCTGCTCCGAGGGCAGCCCTGCCGGATTCGATCCGGGTCAATACACCACAGGTACTGACTTCGACGCCGCAGCAGAGACCATTTTCAACCGCCTGAGCCAGTTTGAACGCGGCGGCACCGCCGTGGTGCCCGGCCTGGCAACCAAGTGGGACATTTCTGATGATGGCCTGACGTACACCTTCCACCTTCGCGAAGGCGTCAAGTTTCACACCACGCCCTACTTCAAGCCGACCCGTGAATTCAATGCCGATGACGTGCTGTTCACGTTCAATCGCATGATCGACAAGGACATGCCTTACCGCAAAGCGTATCCGACCGAATTCCCGTACTTCACTGATATGGGTATGGACACCAACATCACCAAGATCGAAAAAGTCGACGACCACACCGTCAAGTTCACTCTTGGCAAAGTCGACGCTGCGTTCATCCAGAACATGGCAATGAGCTTCGCGTCCATCCAGTCCGCAGAGTACGCCGCCAAGCTGCTCAAGGAAGGCAAGCCGGAACTGATCAACCAGCAGCCTATCGGCACCGGTCCGTTTGTGTTCAAGAGCTACCAGAAAGACTCCAATATTCGTTACACCGGCAACAAGGACTATTGGAAGCCTGAAGACGTCAAGGTCGACAACCTGATCTTCGCCATCACCACCGACGCCTCGGTGCGCATGCAGAAGCTCAAGAAAAACGAATGCCAGATCACCGCTTACCCACGTCCTGCCGACCTTGAGCCACTCAAGGCCGACAAAAACCTGAAGATGCCTGATCAGGCTGGCTTCAACCTGGGTTACATCGCCTACAACGTGATGCCTGAGATCAAGGGCGAAGACCATCCAAATCCCCTGGCTCAGTTGAAAGTGCGCCAAGCGCTGGACATGGCGGTCAACAAGCAGCAGATCATCGACTCGGTTTACCAGGGTGCAGGTCAATTGGCGGTCAACGCCATGCCGCCGACCCAGTGGTCCTATGACACCACCATCAAGGATGCCAAGTACGATCCCGAAAAAGCTCGCGAGCTGCTCAAGGAAGCGGGCATCAAGGAAGGCACCGAAATCACCCTGTGGGCGATGCCGGTTCAGCGTCCTTACAACCCCAACGCCAAACTGATGGCCGAAATGCTCCAGAACGACTGGAAGAAGATCGGTATCAACGCCAAGATCGTCAGCTATGAATGGGGCGAGTACATCAAGCGCGCCAAGAATGGCGAGAACGGCGCCATGCTGATTGGCTGGAGCGGCGATAACGGTGACCCCGACAACTGGCTCGGCACCCTGTTCGGCTGTGACGCCCTGAACGGCAACAACTTTGCCAAATGGTGTGACAAGCCGTTCGACACGCTGATCCATCAGGCCAAGGAAACGTCCGATCAGGCCAAGCGCACCGAGCTGTACAAACAGGCGCAACACCTCCTGAAAGACGCAGTGCCGATGACGCCTATTGCGCACTCGACTGTCTACCAGCCCATGCGCATTAGCGTACAGGACTTCAAGATCAGCCCGTTTGGCTTGAATTCCTTCTACGGCGTGAGCGTAACCGGGAAATAAAACCGGCGGCAGGCTGCGCCGCCCAACCGGCGCAGCTTGCCGTTCTACCTGAACATGAGCCCCGAGCAGTTGGTTGAAAAAGTGTCGATATTGGCACTCTTCGACTATCACTAAGATATTTCCTACGCACTTTGCTGCCTGCGAGCCTATATACCGCGCGTCTTTGGCGAATTACCGTCCTGAGGTCGCGGCAACTGGCAGGAAGCCAGCCGCTTCGTGGCCGTTGTAACCCAATGTGTGCGGACAGGTTGTTCGGAAATCTTTTTCGTATCTGCGCCTTCGGGCCAGTTAGACATTCGAGCCTCGGCTCGTCCTTTGAAGGATAGGGATCATCATGCGTAAAACTCTTGCGATGACGTCGTGCCTGGGGCTGTTTGCACTTGCCCCGTTTGCCCAGGCGGCAAGCAATCTGGTGTTCTGCTCCGAAGCAAGTCCGGCTGGCTTCGACGGTGCGCAATACACCTCATCCACGGATAACGATGCATCAGAGCCGATCTACAACCGTCTGACCGAGTTCAAGCAGGGCGATACCAGCGTGGTTCCGGGGCTGGCTACTTCATGGGATGTTTCGCAAGACGGTCTGACCTACACGTTTCATCTGCGCGAAGGCGTGAAGTTTCACAGCAACAAGAACTTCAAGCCCAGCCGTGATTTCAATGCCGACGACGTGCTGTTCACCTTCAACCGCATGCTCAACCCCGACCATCCGTTTCGCAAAGCCTACCCGACCGAGTTCCCCTACTTCACCAGTATGGGCCTGAACAAAAAGATCAAATCCATCGACAAGACCGACCCGCTGACCGTGGTGTTCACCCTCAATACGGTCGATGCAGCGTTCATCCAGAACATCGCGATGAACTTCGCCGGGATCCTGTCCGCCGAATACGCCGAACAACTGATGGCCAAGGGTGATGTACGCGACATCAACCAGCAACCGATTGGCACGGGGCCTTTCGTATTCCAGCGCTATCAGAAAGACTCGCAGGTTCGTTACAAGGGCAACAAGGAGTTCTGGGATCCGAGCCGGGTGAAGATCGACCAGTTGATTTTCGCCATCGTGACCGACGCCTCTGCCCGCATGCAGAAGCTCAAGGCCAACGAGTGCCAGGTCTCGGTCAACCCGCGTCCGGCAGACCTCGCCAGCCTCAAGGAAGACAAAAGCCTGCAGATCATCGAGAAGCCAGGCTTCAACCTCGGCTACATCTCCTACAACGTGCGCCACGAGCCGCTCGGCAAGCTGGAAGTGCGCCAGGCGCTGGACATGGCCGTCAACAAGAAGGCAATCATCAACGCGGTTTATCAGGGCGCAGGACAGCTGGCAGTCAATGCCATGCCGCCAACCCAGTGGTCCTACGATGACAGCATCAAGGACGCGCCTTATGACCCGGAAAAAGCCAAAACCCTGCTGCGCGCGGCTGGCGTCAAGGAAGGCACCGAACTGACCCTCTGGGCCATGCCAGTCCAGCGTCCTTACAACCCCAACGCCAAGCTGATGGCCGAGATGCTGCAGGCCGACTGGGCCAAGGTCGGCATCAAAGTCCGGATCGTCAGTTACGAATGGGGTGAATACCTCAAGCGCACCAAGAATGGCGAACACGATATCTCGCTGATCGGCTGGACCGGCGACAACGGTGACCCGGACAACTGGCTGGGCACGCTGTACAGCTGCGCAGCCATTGGTGGTAACAACTACTCGATGTGGTGCGACGAAAAATACGACAAGCTGATCAAGGCCGCCGTCGCTGTCACCGACCGCGAGCAGCGTACCGACCTGTACAAACAGGCGCAACGCTACCTCAAGGAACAGGTGCCGATCACCCCGATTGCCCACTCGACGGTCAATCAGCCGTTGCGCGCCGAGGTCAGGGACTTCCACGTCAGCCCGTTTGGTCGCAACCACTTTTCAGGCGTCAGCATCGCCGACTGATCAGAAACTCCGCATGCCCTCGCCGTCTTGTGTCACGGCGAGAGCCAGCACTTGCGCGTTTATACCGATAACAACGCAGGGCCCAAAGCCCTGCACCACCAAAAGCCAGGCTTAAGAACTGGCATATAAAAAAGTGATAAAGGGAGCTGCACATCGTGAAAACAACAAGCACTGCGTTATTGGCCTTATCTCTCTCGTCGTTCGGCGCATTGGTTCAGGCAGAGCCAGCCAGCCAGACGTTCATACCGACCGAGCTAAGTTCGAAGAATGCACAGGCCGACGCCAATGGCTTTATCGAAGATCAACACCTGACCGGCACGACCCGCAACTGGTACGCCAACGAACTGAAGCGTCGTGGCGAGGTTTTCCGCTACAACGACAACGGCATCGCTGAGCAGACCTCGCGTCGTATCAACTGGCAGCAGGGCACCATCGTCAACTACACCTCTGGCTACACGCAGGGCGTTGTAGGTTTCGCCACCGAGCTGGCACTGTACAACGCCATTGCGCTGGACCGTGACACCGATGACTTTGCAGGCAGTTCCAACCGGACCCTGGCCCACCGTGACGGCGATGCAGTCGGTCAGTGGAGCAAAATGGGCCTGGGCAACGTCAAGGCGCGAGTCTCCAACACCGTCCTGACCATGGGTCGCCAATCGGTTAACACCCCGGTCATCGCCTTCATTGGCAACCGCGCACTGCCTTCCAGCTTCCAGGGTGTTGCCGTACAGAGCGACGAGCTCAACAACCTGTCGTTTCAAGCCGGTAGCTTCGACCGCGTATCACCACGTATGGAACAGAGTCTGGACAAGTTCCGCTCCGAGTACGGTGATCGCAGCCAGACCGCCGACCGCCTGGACATGTTCGGCGCTGACTACAAGCCGACCGACAGCCTGACTACCAGCTTTTATGCATCGAATCTGGAAGATTTCTGGCACCAGTACTACTTCGGCTTCACCCACGAACTGGGTGACAGCAAGGCACTGGCGCTCAGCACCAACCTGAACTACTACAAGACCAAGGACTCCGGTCAAAGCAAACAGGGCCCTATCGACAACGATACCTACAGCCTGTCGTTCACCGGTACGCATAACGCTCACAGCATCAGCCTTGCCTATCAGCAAGTGTCTGGCGATGAGTATTTCGACTATGCGCACGACACCAACGCAATCTTCCTGGCCAACTCCCTGCTCTCGGACTTCAACGGCCCGAACGAGAAATCCCTGCAGATCGCCTACGTACTGAACATGGCCGAATATGGCGTGCCGGGCCTGAAGTTCAACATTTACCAGGCGCGCGGCTGGGACATCGACGGTACCAAATATAAAGGCAACGTCTACGGCGACGTCCAGACAATCAATGGCGTTCGGACAGCGAGCGGCGTAAACGCAATGGACGGCGAGACTCACTACGAATACGGTATCGGTACGTCGTACTCCGTGCAGTCCGGCCCGCTCAAGGCCACTGCCATCCGCGCCACTTACACCACACACCGCGCCAGCGAGAATCAGGCTGATGGCAACATCAACGAATTCCGTCTGGTGACCACCGTTCCGTTCAACATTCTTTGATTCGCTGAAAACCGTTCTGGTGCAAGGCAACAGCCTTGCGCCAGAACATCACCATCGGCGTCAACTCTATGGAGGGTTCACAATGAAACTGTTATCGCTACGCAACTTGATCGCCCTGGCCCTGCTCAGCGTCGCCGTCAGTGTTTCGGCAAACCCCCCGGTGCTCTGCACCGAAGCCAGCCCCGAAGGCTTCGACATGGTGCAATACACAACAGCCGTGACGGCCGACGCCGTGGCTGAAACCGTATTCAATCGCCTGGCAGATTTCAAACCCGGCACCACGGAAGTTATTCCAGCGCTGGCTGAATCCTGGGACATCAGCGAAGACGGTCTGACCTACACTTTCCACCTGCGCAAAGGCGTCAAGTTCCACACCACCGACTACTTCAAACCGACCCGCGACATGAATGCCGACGATGTGCTCTGGAGTTTTCAGCGTCAGCTGGACCCGAAACACCCGTGGCATGACAAGTCGAGCGTCGGCTTCCCCTACTTTGAAAGCATGGGCTTCAAAGAGCTGCTGAAAAGCGTCGAGAAAACTGACGACTACACCGTCAAGTTCACCCTGACCCGCCGCGAAGCGCCATTCCTGGCCGACCTGGCCATGGCGTTCGCCTCTATCTACCCGGCGGAATATGCCGACCAGTTGTTGAAAGCCGACAAGACCAACGATCTAAACAGCAAGCCAATCGGCACCGGCCCGTTCATCTTCCAGCGCTATGCCAAGGATGCGCAGGTACGCTTCAAGGCCAACCCGGATTACTTCCGCGGCAAGCCGCCTGCCGAAGCATTGATTCTGGCCATCGCCACCGACAACAACGTGCGCCTGCAGAAACTCAAGGCCAACGAATGTCAGATCGCGCTGTACCCAAAGCCGGACGACGTGCCGAGCATCAAGAAAGACCCGAATCTGAAAATCGATGAAATGGAGGCCATGACCACCGGCTATATTGCGATCAACACCACGCACAAATATTTGAGCGATGTGCGGGTACGCAAAGCCATTGACATGACGTTCGACAAGAACGCTTATGTCAACGCGGTGTTCGGCAAGGGTAATGCGCTGGTAGCAGTCAACCCGTATCCGCCGACCCTGCTGGGTTACAACAACAGCCTGAAGAATCCGCCGGTCGACCTCGACAAGGCACGCGCCTTGCTGAAGGAAGCAGGCGTGCCGGAAGGCACCACGTTTACCCTGTTCACCCGCAACGGCGGTGGCCCGACCAACCCTAACCCGATGCTCGGCGCGCAAATGATGCAGTCCGACCTGGCAAAGATCGGCATCAAGATCGACATTCGCGTCATGGAATGGGGCGAAATGCTCAAACGCGCCAAGAATGGCGAACATGACATGGTGTCTGCCGGCTGGGCAGGCGACAATGGCGACCCGGACAACTTCCTGACCCCGATGCTTAGTTGTGAAGCGGCGAAAAACGGCGAGAACTATGCACGCTGGTGCAATGCCGAATTCCAGACGCTGATCGACAAGGCCCGCGAAACAGTGAACCCGCAGGAGCGTGCGACGCTCTATGAGCAAGCTCAGGCAATATTCAACAAGGACCAGCCGTGGATCAGTATGGCTCACACCAGAATGTTCACGGCCACGCGTAAAAATGTGGAGGGCTACCAAATCAGCCCGCTCACAACCAACAACTTCGCCACTACCCAGGTGAAGTAGAAAAATAATCCGGCGAGCTCATAACCCGAGACTCGCCGGAGCACGCCTAACCGGCTGATGAGGTACACACCAAGATGTTTAGTTTTATCGCCCGCCGAGTGGGGTTGCTGATACCCACTTTCTTCGGCATCACCTTATTGACCTTCGCCCTGATTCGCCTGATTCCGGGCGACCCGGTCGAAGTCATGATGGGTGAGCGCCGGGTCGATCCGGAAATGCACGCTCAGGCCATGGAACGTCTTGGTCTGAATAAGCCACTGTATGCCCAGTACATCGATTACATCGGCAAGCTCGCCCACGGCGACCTCGGTGAATCGCTGCGTACGCGCACCAGTGTCTGGAGCGAATTCACCTCGCTGTTCCCGGCAACCCTGGAGTTGTCGCTGGCGGCACTGATTTTTGCGGGTATTCTCGGCTTGCTGGCCGGGGTCATCGCCGCACTCAAGCGAGGGTCCCTGTTCGACCATGGGGTCATGGGGATTTCCCTGGCGGGCTACTCCATGCCGATCTTCTGGTGGGGCCTGATCCTTATCATGTTCTTCTCGGTATCACTGGGCTGGACGCCGGTATCCGGGCGGATCGACCTGCTGTACGACATTCCGCCGGTCACCGGCTTCATGCTGATCGACACCTTGCTCAGTGACGAACAAGGCGCGTTTCTCGATGCGTTGCATCACCTGATTCTTCCGGCCATCGTGCTGGGCACCATCCCGCTGGCGGTAATCGCCCGGATGACCCGCTCTTCGATGCTCGAAGTACTGCGTGAAGACTACGTGCGTACTGCACGGGCCAAAGGCCTGTCGCCAGCGCGCGTGGTATTCGTTCACGGCCTGCGCAACGCGCTGATTCCAGTGCTGACCGTATTCGGCCTGCAAATCGGCACATTGCTGGCCGGTGCGGTACTGACCGAAACGATCTTCTCGTGGCCCGGTATCGGCAAGTGGCTGATCGAAGCCATCGGTGCCCGGGATTATCCGGTCGTGCAAAACGGCATTCTGCTGATCGCCTGTCTGGTGATCCTGGTCAACTTCGTGGTGGATATCCTCTACGGTTTTGCCAACCCACGCATCCGTCATCAGCGCTGAGATCATCGATATGAGCACCCCTACTCCTGCGGTAGCAGTCGATCAAAGCCTGCTTTACCCATCCCCGTACAAAGAATTCTGGCAAGCGTTCTCGAAAAACAAAGGCGCGGTTGCCGGCCTGCTGTTCATGATCCTGATCGTGTTCTGCGCCCTGTTCGCCCCGTGGGTTGCGCCCCATGACCCGAGCGAGCAATACCGTGACTTCCTGCTGACACCTCCGGTGTGGCTTGAGGGCGGTCAATGGCAATTCATCCTCGGCACCGACGAACTGGGCCGCGATCTGCTGTCGCGTCTGATCCAGGGTTCGCGCCTGTCGCTGCTGATCGGTCTGGCATCGGTGGTCATGTCGCTGATCCCGGGCATCCTGCTGGGCTTGCTGGCGGGCTTCTTCCCGCGCGTGCTGGGCCCTTCGGTCATGCGCCTGATGGACATCATGCTGGCCCTGCCATCGCTGCTGCTGGCTGTAGCCATCGTGGCAATTCTCGGCCCTGGCCTGATCAACACCGTGATCGCCATCGCCATCGTGTCGCTGCCGTCCTACGTACGTCTGACCCGCGCTGCGGTAATGGGCGAGCTGAACCGTGACTACGTGACGGCTGCGCGTCTGGCCGGTGCCACCCTGCCACGCCTGATGTTCATCACCGTGCTGCCCAACTGCATGGCACCGCTGATCGTTCAGGCAACGCTGAGTTTTTCCTCGGCCATTCTCGACGCCGCAGCGCTGGGCTTCCTGGGCCTTGGCGTACAGCCACCGACGCCTGAGTGGGGCACCATGCTCGCCTCGGCGCGCGACTACATCGAACGTGCCTGGTGGGTCGTCAGCCTGCCCGGTCTGACCATTTTGCTCAGCGTGCTGGCAATCAACCTGATGGGCGACGGTCTGCGCGATGCGCTGGACCCGAAACTCAAGAACGCCGCCTGAGGAGATTCGCATGTCACTTCTTGAAATCAAGAATCTCAACGTCCGCTTCGGCGACGCCAAGGCCGTACCTGTTGTGGACGGCCTGTCCCTGAGCGTCGAAAAAGGCGAAGTATTGGCCATTGTTGGCGAATCGGGGTCCGGTAAATCCGTGACCATGATGGCGCTGATGGGGCTGATCGATTCACCCGGCATCATCACCGCCGACGCGCTCAACTTCGACGGCAAGGACCTGCTCAAGCTGAACGCACGGCAGCGTCGTCGCATCATCGGCAAAGACCTGGCGATGGTTTTCCAGGACCCGATGACCGCGCTGAACCCCAGTTACACCGTGGGCTTCCAGATCGAGGAAGTGCTGCGCCAGCACCTGAACATGTCGGGCAAGGCGGCACGCCAGCGCGCGCTGGAACTGCTGGAAAAGGTCGAAATCCCTGGCGCTGCTGCGCGCCTGAATGCCTACCCGCATCAACTGTCGGGCGGCATGAGTCAGCGTGTGGCAATTGCCATGGCCATCGCCGGCGAACCGAAACTGCTGATCGCCGACGAACCGACCACCGCGCTGGACGTGACCATTCAGGCGCAGATCATGGAGCTGTTGCTGAGCCTGCAAAAAGAGCAGGACATGGCCCTGGTGCTGATCACTCACGACCTGGCGGTAGTGGCTGAAACCGCCCAGCGCGTCTGTGTGATGTATGCCGGTCAGGCCGTCGAAGTCGGTCAGGTGCCTGGTCTGTTCGAGGTCCCTGCCCACCCGTACAGCGAAGCCTTGCTGGCTGCTATTCCCGAGCACAGCATGGGCGCCGAACGCCTCGCCACGCTGCCGAGCATGGTTCCGGGTCGCTATGACCGGCCACAGGGTTGCCTGCTTTCACCGCGCTGCCCGTATGTGCGCGACAACTGCCGGACCGAACGTCCTGGCCTGGACCCCAAGGCCCATAGCCTGGCGCGCTGCTTCTATCCCTTGAATCAGGAGGTGGCGTAATGAGCGTCGTACTTACCGCCCGCGACCTTACCCGTCACTACGAAGTCTCCCGAGGCCTGTTCAAAGGCACAGCGCTGGTGCGCGCGCTTAACGGTGTGTCCTTCGAACTGGAAGCCGGCAAGACGCTGGCTGTGGTCGGCGAGTCCGGCTGTGGCAAGTCGACGCTGGCCCGCGCGCTGACACTGATTGAAGAACCTTCATCGGGTTCGCTGAAAATCGCTGGCCAGGAAGTGACCGGTGCCAGCAAGTCCGAGCGCAAGCAGTTGCGCAAAGACGTACAGATGGTCTTCCAGAGCCCTTACGCGTCGCTCAACCCACGCCAGAAAGTCGGTGACCAGCTCGGCGAGCCGCTGTTGATCAACACCAAACTGTCGGCAGCAGAACGTCGGGAAAAAGTGCAGGCGATGATGGCTCAGGTCGGTTTGCGCCCCGAGCACTATCAGCGCTACCCGCATATGTTTTCCGGCGGTCAGCGTCAGCGTATCGCGCTGGCCCGGGCGATGATGCTACAGCCCAAAGTGCTGGTCGCGGACGAACCGACTTCGGCGCTGGACGTGTCGATTCAGGCACAGGTGCTGAACCTTTTCATGGATTTGCAGCAGGAATTCAACACCGCCTACGTGTTCATCTCCCACAACCTTTCGGTGGTGCGTCATGTCGCCGATACGGTATTGGTGATGTACCTGGGGCGGCCAGCGGAAATGGGTCCCAAGGAAGAGATCTATAACCGTCCGCTGCACCCTTACACTCAGGCACTGTTGTCAGCGACCCCGACCATCCACCCGGACCCGCTCAAACCGAAGATCAAGATCGTCGGCGAGCTGCCCAACCCGCTCAACCCGCCAAGCGGCTGCGCTTTCCACAAGCGCTGCCCTTACGCGACCGAACGTTGCGCAACAGACGTACCGGAACTGCGCCTGGTGGATAACCGCCAGGTGGCCTGCCACTATGCCGAGCAATTTGTAGCGGCATAGGCTGAAGCTAGAAGCTAGAAGCTAGAAGACTATCGTGCCCACGCTCCAGCGTGGGCACGCAGTTCTGGACGCGGGAGTATCAGTTTTTTTGTGTTCGGGCTGGTTAGGGCCTGCCGTCAGGCAGGCCCTTGTTTTACCAGCTCGGTCTGGTAAATCGGTCTCCGTACAGGATCGCAAATTGATTCATTGCCACTTTCCAGTCGTGTGCCGCATGACCCCAGTTGGCGGTGATGTTGCGCAACCCAAGCCATATCAGTTTCGTCGCAGCCTCATCGGTCGGGAAGTGCCCTCGAGTCTTGATGATCTTGCGTAACTGGGCATTGATGCTCTCGATGGCATTGGTCGTGTAAACCACTTTGCGAATGCCCGCCGGAAAAACAAAAAACGGTATAACCCGATCCCAGGCGCGACGCCATGCAGCAACTACAGTCGGATACTGCTTGCCCCAGGGGCCCGCTTCAAAGGCGTTAAGCTCTTGCTCAGCCACATCGGCATTGATCGCCTGGTAGATCGGCTTGAGTGCTTTGGCCAGTGCCCGACGTTTATCCCAAGCGGCATAGTCCAAGCTGTTGCGGATCAGATGCACGATGCAGGTTTGCAGCGTCGTGGCAGGAAAAACCGCCCCCAACGCCTCCGGTATTCCTTTGAGGCCATCCGTGACGGCGATCAGAACATCTTCAACGCCACGAGTCTTGAGGTCGTTGAACACCTTCATCCAAAACTTGGCACCCTCGGTGCTCTCGATCCATATACCCAGAATGTCGCGCGTGCCATCAGGTAATACCCCCAGCGCCAGATAAATAGCCTTGTTGCACACTAACCCCTCGTCCCGGATTTTGACCCGTAACGCATCGAAGAAGATCACCGGATACATCGGTTCCAAGGGTCGTTGCTGCCAAGCGCCCACCTCTTCCATGACCGCATCGGTGACTGAGCTGATGAAGTCATGGGACACGTCAGTTCCATACTGCTCAGATAGAAAAGCGCGGATCTCACGCACCGTCATGCCCCGGGCGTACATGGCAATTATCTTGTCGTCGAAGCCTGTAAAACGTCGTTCGTGCTTGGGAATCAGGATCGGGGCGAAGCTACCATCGCGGTCTCTGGGGATATCCAGGCGAAGCGGCCCGTCGTCGGTCAGAACCGTCTTGCTGCTTTTGCCATTGCGCTGATTGGTCGCCCCCTCAGGGCGCTCCGCGCCCTGAGGGTAACCAAGGTGGTGACCCAGCTCGGCGCCTAGCGCACGCTCGATCAGAGCCTTCTTGAACGCCATGGACGCGTCTTGAATGGCTTCGGCGCTCATCGGGCCTTTAACAAACTGCTCGATCAGCTCTTGGGGAATCGAGGGCAACTCCCTCGCTGTTGCATTGGCGGACTTCTTTTTGGTCGGCATACATGCACCTCTAGCTACATGTTATGCCCGAACACAAAATTTCTGACAGTCTCGGACGCTCCGCGTCCGATCTTTCTCAAAGACTTCCGTCTCGGCACGCCGATCAATACACATCCCGCCGATAACGTCCTTGCTCGATCAGCTCACTGACTCTCTGCTCTCCCAGCACATCCTTCAACACCTGATCCACCCCCGCTGCCATACCGAGCAGGCTGCCACAAATATAGATCGCGGCACCGTCGTCCAGCCATTTTCGCAGTTCATCAGCCGCATCACGCAAGCGATCCTGCACGTACATTTTCTCAGCCTGGTCACGTGAGAAGGCAAGATCCAGTCGATTCAGATGACCAGCCTCCAGCCAGTCCTCCAGTTCGTTACCACAATGAAAATCGCGGGCGCGGTTACGTTCGCCGAATAGCAGCCAGTTGCGCATCTGCCCTTGAGCGATGCGAGACTTGAGCAGACTGCGCAAACCGGCCAGCCCCGTACCATTGCCCAGCAGGATCAGCGGGACGGAATCGACAGGCAAATGAAAACTGCTGTTGCGGCGCAAACGCACACTGATCGCGCTGTCGAGGTCGGCATGGGTGGTCAGCCAGCCGGAGCCCAGCCCCAGACTGCCGTCAGGATGAACTTCCTGACGCACGATGAGTTGCAGACGTCCGTCTTCCGGAATCGAAGCGATCGAATATTCACGAGCAGATACCGGCACCAGCGCGTCGATCAGCGCCTGCGCGTGCAGGCCCACCAGATGCGCACGATTGTGCGGCAGTTGGCGGGTTGCCAGCGCCTGACTGAGCGGCTCCTGCAAGCCATCCACGGTTACCGGCGTGGCAGGATCGACACCCAACCCGGCGAGAAAGGGTTCAATGACCTGCGCCGCATTGCGCGGCATCACCTCGACCAGATCCCCCGCCTGCCAGCTCGCTGACGTCGACGCTGTCAGGTCCAGCAGGTAAACCTTCGAACCACTGCTGCCCGGGTTCAAATGCTCGCGCCGCGCCAGCGTCCAGTTCTCGAACACCGGTGCCTGCCAGTGCGTTGACGGCACGGAGCCAGTCAATTGTCCCAGCTGCTGCTGCCAGTGTTGCAGGGCTGCTGGATCAGCGCTGTCCACTTCAACAGGCGGGAACAACGTGCGCCCGCCACGCTCAACCAACCAGCCATGCAAACGATGGGCAAAACCGCAGAAATGCGGGTATTGACGATCGCCCAGGGCCAGAACGGCGTAATCGAGCTGCTTCAGTTCCAACGGACGGCCCAGCAACTTACGCTCGAAACCTCGCGCGCTATCGGGCGCCTCGCCCTCACCAAAGGTGCTGACGACGAACAGCGCCTTACGACTCTGACTGAAATCCTCTTCGGTCAGATCACCCAAACGCTTAACGCGCACCGACACTCCTGAAGCCTGCAACTGGCCAGCAGCCTGCCAGGCCAACTGCTCGGCAAAACCGCTCTGGCTGGCGAAACCTATCAGCCAGGAAGCGGCGTCATCTGCCCCTACACTCTGAACCTCGCCGCGCGCACTTCTGACAGCGCGCTGCTTGCGACGTCGATCCAGGTACAACAACCAGCCAGAGATAAAGAACAGCGGCATCATCAACGATGCTGCCGTCATGATGAGCCGGCCGACGAGGCCGAAATAGCTACCAACATGCAGCGCATAGTTGCTGGCCAGCAATTGCGCGCCGAAACTGCGCTCTGCATAGCGTGAAACCGAGCTGACCTGACCGTTGGCCGGGTCAAGCGTGATGCTGTTCAAGGCCCGTGGATGAGGTGAGTCCTTGAGCAGGTAGAACACCGTGGCCGGTTGGCCGCCAGAAGCAGGCAAACGCAAGTTATAAGCACGTAGTTCAGGCCCGGCGGTTTTCTGCACACTGTCCCAGATGGCAGCATAATCAACCAGCAACGGCGCGGATTGGCTGGAAGGGGCCACAGGGGCTTTGCGCTGTACAGGCAGCGAATCTCCCAGCAGCCTGTTCAGACCATTGCTGACCCAGTCATAAAACCAGTTAAGGCCCGTGATCGCGAACAGCAGGTAGAACAACAGGCACCAGGTACCAAACACCGAATGCAGGTCCCAGTTGAAACTGCGGCCCTTTTTAGCCCAGTCCATCGTCAGCCAGACACGCCAGTTCAGCGCGTTGCGAGGCCAACGCAGGTAGAGCCCGGACAGGCAGAAGAACACCAGAACCAGCGTGCAGGCCGCAGTGATTTGCTTACCCACCTCACCTGCTGCCAGATAACGATGCAGTTGCAGGACAAAGTCGAAAAAGCCCTCACCTACAGCATCGCCTTTCAGCTCGCCGGTATAGGGATCGAAATTGCGTTTGGGACCGCGCCGTTCGCCCGGCTCCGGGGTGAAATACACCTGAGCGGCACGATTGCCCAGCGTATCGACACGCAGAATAGCGACGGTCAGCCCGGTCGCTGCCTCCAGCCTGTGAACAAGCTCAATCGGTGGCAAGGTGGCCTCACGCTCCTGCACGAGCAGAACGTGCGGATTCAGAGCGTCGAGAATTTCGTCTTCGAACGAGTAAAGCGCGCCGGTAATCCCCATGAGGGTCAGCACCAGACCTGCCGTGATCCCGAAGAACCAGTGCAGTTGGAACAAGACTTTCTTCAACGCCGACGCTCTCCCCTCTACAGGCTGCGGCGCGCAGTATGCTCCAACCGCGACACATTCTCATCTTTAAATTGAGGCAGCGCGGGTTTTCCTGTTCATTCGCGCTGCTGAAGGGAACAAAACCTATTTATTAAAAGCGTTGAATTTATACATGTACCACCTCTGTTAAAAATGGCGTTCGCCCACGGCAGACTGACTGTAAAGAGTCATTTATCTTACATCTTTAATCCATGTTTATGCTTTGACGCCCTCACCCTTAAAACACTAACCTTTTTCAACACGAGAACATTAACGTGTTGAGGAGATCAACATCTGTTCTCCCAGTGGAAATAAGGACATACCCATGAACCCAATGTTTTACAACGTCATGCAGGCGCTACCTTTATCCGGAGACCTCAAGGCGGATGAGGCGATAAAAACGGCCGAACTGTTCAGTACGATGTCGTCTGCCAATGATAAGCACGTCACCCGTGCACCCGGTTTGATTCTGACCAAAGAGCAGATTATCAATCTCAAGAAATATGAATTGGCGGGCCTCGCCCTGCCCGTTGAGCTGGAGGACGTCATTGTTTATCTCGGCTATTCAAAAGGCGCCGGTGCAGGGCTTGAACCTGAAGACTTCCTGAAAAGTTTCAACCTTATCCACCGGCATGCGCGTCGCTGGAGTCCTCTGCGCACCGACCTTCTGGGCATCGGCAGCAAACTGAAGGTCTTCGCAGGCAAGATGCTGGTGTACGGCCAGAGCATGGAGGAGATCAACGGCGACGTCAGGGCCGGGAAAATCGTTGACCATCATCAGATCAAGACACTGGAGGATGTAACACGCTTGAGTCTTGAACTGGGCAAGGACTTCCCGGGCATCGAGCTGGATGAAAACGATAAGGAGATCACCCAGGAAATCGGCTCCCACCTCACCGACATACTGGACTTGATTGCAGCCAATCTGGCCGATGCCCAAACCATCAAGAAGGAACTGGATCAGTTTGGCCTGGACCTGTCGCTGCATGTCGGGCCCGAGATACAGCGCAAAATGGTTGCCATCGACAACAGTTCACTGCCGGCCGACGTGGCGAAGCTGAACCTGGATATCGAACAGCGCGCAAAGGACATCGATGAAAAGAACAAAGAATACAAGGCGGTGGTGCAACAATCGTTGAATTCGGTCAGTAGCTTGAACATTGTGGGCTTGGCATTGGGCATTTATTTCGGCGTAGAAGCTGAAAATGTCAGGGCCGCACGCAATGAATTAATGACGCAACAAACCGCCGACATAGACACCTTGCAAGACAAGAACACTATTCTAGGCTCATTGAGCAGGGTAAAGTTTAACTTGCAGAACCTGGCAACGATTGTGGTCGATGCCGACGTGGCGACTAAAAACCTGATTACCGTATGGAACAAACTGTTTTTGTTTATTGAGGCGTCTGCGGTATCGGCGTCCGAGGAGACTGTCAGAAATTTTGTGTTCGGGCATAACATGTAGCTAGAGGTGCATGTATGCCGACCAAAAAGAAGTCCGCCAATGCAACAGCGAGGGAGTTGCCCTCGATTCCCCAAGAGCTGATCGAGCAGTTTGTTAAAGGCCCGATGAGCGCCGAAGCCATTCAAGACGCGTCCATGGCGTTCAAGAAGGCTCTGATCGAGCGTGCGCTAGGCGCCGAGCTGGGTCACCACCTTGGTTATCCTCAGGGCGCGGAGCGCCCTAAGGAGTCGACCAATCAGCGCAATGGCAAAAGCAGCAAGACGGTTCTGACCGACGACGGGCCGCTTCGCCTGGATATCCCCAGAGACCGCGATGGTAGCTTCGCCCCGATCCTGATTCCCAAGCACGAACGCCGTTTTACAGGCTTCGACGACAAGATAATTGCCATGTACGCCCGGGGCATGACGGTGCGTGAGATCCGCGCTTTTCTATCTGAGCAGTATGGAACTGACGTGTCCCATGACTTCATCAGCTCAGTCACCGATGCGGTCATGGAAGAGGTGGGCGCTTGGCAGCAACGACCCTTGGAACCGATGTATCCGGTGATCTTCTTCGATGCGTTACGGGTCAAAATCCGGGACGAGGGGTTAGTGTGCAACAAGGCTATTTATCTGGCGCTGGGGGTATTACCTGATGGCACGCGCGACATTCTGGGTATATGGATCGAGAGCACCGAGGGTGCCAAGTTTTGGATGAAGGTGTTCAACGACCTCAAGACTCGTGGCGTTGAAGATGTTCTGATCGCCGTCACGGATGGCCTCAAAGGAATACCGGAGGCGTTGGGGGCGGTTTTTCCTGCCACGACGCTGCAAACCTGCATCGTGCATCTGATCCGCAACAGCTTGGACTATGCCGCTTGGGATAAACGTCGGGCACTGGCCAAAGCACTCAAGCCGATCTACCAGGCGATCAATGCCGATGTGGCTGAGCAAGAGCTTAACGCCTTTGAAGCGGGCCCCTGGGGCAAGCAGTATCCGACTGTAGTTGCTGCATGGCGTCGCGCCTGGGATCGGGTTATACCGTTTTTTGTTTTTCCGGCGGGCATTCGCAAAGTGGTTTACACGACCAATGCCATCGAGAGCATCAATGCCCAGTTACGCAAGATCATCAAGACTCGAGGGCACTTCCCGACCGATGAGGCTGCGACGAAACTGATATGGCTTGGGTTGCGCAACATCACCGCCAACTGGGGTCATGCGGCACACGACTGGAAAGTGGCAATGAATCAATTTGCGATCCTGTACGGAGACCGATTTACCAGACCGAGCTGGTAAAACAAGGGCCTGCCTGACGGCAGGCCCTAACCAGCCCGAACACAAAAAAACTGATACTCCCCGTCCGAGATAAACGATGCCTTGTCCTTACGGCAGTTTATGAATCACTTCAGACAAGTCGTTCACCCCTGGAAGACCATCGAAGTCGACTCGGACGCCTTGCTTAATGTGTTTAAGGAAGCGGATGAAGAATATAAACGGATTTATGGATAACTCGACAATGAAAAATACGTTCACGCCCAATGACACAGCCTTCGCTGGTCAAATACCCGACCGCGACATCATGACTCGCAGTCTTCACCTCATGCGTAACAGTCTGGTAACGGCAGACCTTCTGTTTGCCAAGACCCACTACCTGCCCAACCTTTATGAAAAGCTCACACGCCTGAACATCCTGGCTGTCACTGAACAACAGTACCTCGGAGAACAGACTGAACGGCTGATCATCGATATCGAGTCGAAGACCGCCCTGCTGAGGCAGTACGTTCAACCCTCCGCCACTCCCATCAATGCCGAAGAGCTGAAAGATATCGACGTTCAGTGTCAGCGCCTCGTGAACAATGCCACTGCCATAGCCCAGCAACTGGCCAGTGCTCTGAGTGGCATGACACAAGGTATTGATCGACAGCAGACCGCTGAGTTTGGGCAGAGTCTGCAAGGTGACATGGCAAACGCAGGCACCAGACTCGACGTTTTACACACCACCCTGGCGAAGTTGAACGAAGAGCGTCAAGTGCTGAGCACCGCTATTGACGCCCTGGAAAGCAAGGGCGCGACGAGTATTGCCAAGGACACGTTGATCACTGCAGACAAGGTGCTCAGCCTGGGAATGCAGCCCCCTGAACTCGCAGTGATCATGCTGGCGCTCGAGCAAATGAAGGCGACCCTGGAAAAGGGTGAGGCGGGAATCAACCTCATCGCGATGATCAAACGCCGTGATGGTTTTCGCGAGCGCATCAATGCCCTGTCCCAGCAACTGGCAGGCATGGACAAGGAAAAAATGGCGCTCGCACAGCGCATTGAGCTGATTGAATGCTTCAACGCTTTTGACGAGCAGCGTGCCGCTTATGTCGAGCAATACCAGAAAATCAAAAACACTCTGGACAGCTTTCTGGTCGTCAACACCACAAGCGCATCCGATGGCAAGCAACGCAGCATGCGCCTGATCAACTCGGGCCAACAGTTGATCGGATACTTGAACCGCATTCGCTGACGCCACCGAAGCCCACGTTGCAAGGGTAATGACCTGTACGCCCTTGCAACATGCGTTTATGCACCTGCCGTTAGGCGGCAGCCAAACAGCTATCAATTCTCGAGGGCCAGCATGACAGGACAACTCTTGTACCGAAGCGACTTCAAGGACCTCACCACTTACCTGCAGGTCTTGCAGAGGCTTCCGGCATTGACCCGCTCGTTCAAGGTCCATCTTGATCAGGTACCGTTGGCAAGACGTAGCTCCTATCCCATTCCCGAGCTACACAATGTGCTTGAAAGGGCCAACAGGGATTGATCTGGCTGGTCGACGCTTCTGCCCACGCTGATGGCGATGCATAGACGACTCGACGCCATGACGGCAGAACTCACACAGTTTTCCGGAAGTGCAACAACGCAGCACCAGAAGCTGGCCATGCACCTGAGGGGCTCCGCAGGATGCGATCGACGCTCAAGAGCGACTGTTTCGTGCACAAGGTTATGCGTACAGAGCGTTGGGGTGGTACATCCGCGCCTACACCGCCGCCAGTAATCTGAGCGCCTACCTGTCGCGAATGTGGGCACTGCTCTGGGCCTGTGCAGGCGGCATTATCAGAGTACGTAAAGCTGGAACACCTTTGCGTTGCCGCCTGGAGTCGGGACTGCTACTGGTCAACGTGCGGGAAATTCAGCGTCTTTCAGAAGCGTTCGACACTGGACAGGACCTGGCTGTCTGAACCCTGGATGAAACGCAAAAAAAACCCGCGATCACTCGCGGGTTTTCATATCAGGACAGCGCTTACAGATAGAACGATTTCAGCGGCGGAAAGCCGTTGAATTCCACTGCGCTGTAGCTGGTGGTGTAGGCACCGGTCGACAACCAGTACATACGGTCACCGATGGCCAGGTTGAGTGGCAGACCGTACTTGTAGTTCTCGTACATGATGTCGGCGCTGTCGCAGGTCGGACCGGCAATGACCACTTCTTCCATTTCGCCCTTCTTCTCGGTCCAGATCGGAAACTTGATAGCTTCGTCCATGGTTTCGATCAGGCCGGAGAATTTACCCACATCGGTGTACACCCAGCGCTCGACAGCGGTGCGCGACTTGCGCGCGACAAGCACGACTTCGCTGACCAGAATACCGGCATTGGAGATCAACGAACGGCCTGGCTCGAGAATGATTTCCGGCAGGTCATCGCCGAAGTCTTCCTTCAGGAAGCGGATGATCTCTTCAGCGTAGGTTTCCAGGCTGTTGGTGCGGGTGATGTAGTTGGCCGGGAAGCCGCCACCCATGTTGATCAGCTTGAGAACGATGCCGTCTTCTTCTTTCAGACGCTCGAAGATCACTTTGACCTTGGCGATGGCAGCATCCCAGACGCTGATGTCGCGCTGCTGCGAGCCGACGTGGAACGAGATGCCGTAAGGCACCAGACCCAGATCACGGGCAAGAATCAGCAGGTCCATGGCCATGTCGGTCTGGCAGCCGAACTTGCGCGACAGCGGCCAGTCGGCGGTGGTCGAGCCTTCGGTCAGAATACGCACGTAGACTTTCGCACCCGGCGCAGCCTTGGCAATGTTGCGCAGATCCGCTTCCGAGTCGGTTGCGAACAGACGCACGCCCTTCTCGTAGAAGTAGCGAATGTCCTTGGATTTCTTGATGGTGTTGCCGTAGCTGATGCGCTCCGGACCAACGCCACAGCTCATGACCTTGTCCAGCTCGTAGATCGACGCGATGTCGAAACTGGAACCCTTGTCCTTGAGCAGATTGATGACTTCGACGGCCGGGTTGGCTTTGACAGCGTAATAGACCTTGGCAAACTCGAAGCCCGCACGCAGGTCGTCGTAGGCTTTACTGATGATGGCGGTATCAATGACCACGAACGGAGTTTCTTGCTTGTCAGCGAACGCCTTCATTTTCTTGAAGGTTTCGGCTGAATAGTAGTCTTCGACATTGATCGACATGCTGCTGGAACTCCTGATGGCAAGCGGTATTGGTAAATGGGTGCAAATGAACGCCCTCCGTATCCCCACTTTGGTTCGCCTACTTCCCAAGGCATGTCGCCGAAAGCAAAAAGGCCCTGAAGGGCTGCCTTCCTGGCCTTGCTGTCTCGTCGTCAGTACTTGAGCCGGATGGATCGTTTCCAGCATGGACGTTCGGCGCGAACTTTAGGACCTGAGGGGCCGGATATCAACAAAAAATGTCGCGTTTTTGCACAGAGCGCTTGAGTTGCCTTCCCAAGGACCTGTTTAACCGACCTGCATGACAGGCAGATGTTCCTCAGTGTCTGATAAACCGACAAACGCGTCCGGTTGGCAAGGATCCGTTGAGAAATCAAAAAGCCAATCTGGACGTCTGTTATGCATCATATAAAGTCGCTGCTCATGAACCAGAGCCTCAGCGTCAGCACCCATGGCGGACGTTTGATAGTGGGTTATCCGAACGGGCGATTGCAGGCGCAAGAGTCGACCGAGCTGCAATTGTAATCGAGGCTCTCTTATCAGATTGGCCTGCACATAGGAAAACGGAATACCTTGGCGACTTAGGAACATCGGCACAATACCCGTCACCTCACCGTGATGGATTTCGTCGAGCTTCTTCAACCACGGTTGAAAAGCCAGGTCGGGGATATTCAGTGCATTGAACTTACGCGCTGATGCAGCCATCACCACGCTTTCGAAGTCCTTGGAAGTGCGTGCCAGACTTGCGGCATCAAGACCAGACAAATTACCCGCAATCATTTCTTTTATGTGCGGCGGCATGTCGGCAAGAACGGCCTCTGGTTTGCGAAAAATGCCCTCGAACGGCTTATTTTTGATCGCAGGCAATCCGCGCCCTCTGGAACCGCGTAACCATTGTTCCGCAGCGTCTATCATCAGCCGCATATTCCTTGATACCCCTTGGAATAGTGTGCCAATAGCGCGAAAAATATGCCCGCCAGGGTCGCTCCGGTTCACCGGATCACCCGCACAATAGCCATAGGCATTAAGCCCGCCTTCGCCAAAAGGGCTGAAGCTATCGGGGCTGTTGAAGCGCATCAAGACCGGATTGTAGGCCCGGTAACCGTTGCCAAGCAGGTAGTGACCGGTAACTGTGTCAATCTGCTCTACATTGAAGCCCGGTACCTCTGGGTTCCTCGCAGCTTTTTCACTGTAACCATAAGAGGGTGTAGACAAAATCATGTAGTGAGTCGGCGCGCGAGTATTCGAGCCTCGGCCAACCAAACCCATGCCTCGCTTACCGCAAAAAGGCGATCATGATGCATGATCAGTCGCCGAGCTCTCTCATTCCAGGCATGAGTTCGCTCCACTACCCATCGCTTGGGCATGACCACAAATCCAGTCTGAACAGGCTCCACGGAAAATAGATCGCCTTGTTCAGAGTGCCATTGCCCTGTTCTTCTGTTATTCGGGCCACGGATCACTTGAACATCGATAGCGTGCAGTTGATGGGTGCGCTGTGCCCATTTTCCTGCGTACGCACTATCAACAAAAAGCGTGCTCAGTGACGGATATTTTTCCTTCGAGTACGCCACCGCATCATCCGCCGCGTCACGATCCTGCACGCTTGCAGCACTGATACTGACAGCCAGCAGCAGGCCCAATGTATCGACAATCAGACTTCGTTTACGCCCCTTCACTTTTTTGCCTGCGTCGTAGCCGCTGTCACCGCCTTGAGGAGAACTGCGGGTCGACTGTGAATCCAGGATCGCTGCTGACGGGCTGTCAGCGCGTTCTTCCCGCTCACGCCATTGAGCTCGCAAGCGATCATGCATTTGCTCGAACTTGCCTTGAGCGCTCCACCGGCGGAACGTTTTGTAGACATTGTCCCAATGAGGAAAATCGCGGGGTAGCATTCGCCATGAGCACCCCGTGCGTACGACATAGCAACAGGCTTCCAGCAACGTGCGCCGAGAGTGAAGCGGTGGCACTCCTCGTCCGCCCTGGCTTTCAAACAGGTCGGCGACCAGTGCCCACTCGGTATCTGTCAAGCAACTCGGATATAGCTGCTCCGGCAGTTGGCGGCGGTGGGTTTCATTGTAGCCATAGGCTTTATTAGGTTCAGGTGACTGAAAACTTCCCTTGGCCCGCTGCTTTACACGCGTAATCCCTGCCATTTTCAACGCTTTTGCAAAGGTGTCGGGATGCGCAGTGATACCGGTTTCGGCGAAGAATACGAGCGCCAATTCGGCCTGGCTGGAATAGGGCTGTGCATGAGCGAGTTTCACCAGCACGGGATAGTGCTCGGCGGCAATCGAGCGAGGACGTCCGGTTTTAGGCATGGCTTGAGGGCTATTCAGACAAGGGAGTGAAAGTTTAATTTATTTTGTCTACACCCTCTAAGGTGTGTAGGCAATAGCCGTTCTCTGCTCGACACTGCCCGCATGCAATACATTTTGTTGCTGATCTGCAGCATCCAAAACAACAATGCGGTTTCCATTGGCAAGGGTCTGCTGCGCCAGAGGCATTCCTCTCACGCGAAAAAGTGTGCGCTGCTCGCCATCAAGCACTTCGGTTGTCAACTGTTGGCCGCCATAGAACCGCTGCCTCATCGCTTGAGCCAGAGGAGTCAGACTCGCAAGGCGATCCAAAGGGTCATACCTGTATCGACAAAGCTCGTTCATCATCAGTACCTCGCTGCGCTTCGGTCAGAAGAAACTAAATCAACCGCTGCCCAAAGTGCTACTGACAGAAATGCCAGTAGCCTGCACAGGCAGAAACGCAGCGAGAGCAGCACGAACTTTACGTCAACGACCTCCATTCATCCGGGATCACTGACGGTAAGGCGTGCCCTTCCAGCTTGAACAAACGGGGAGGCAGGATCAGTAGCAAGAAATTTGATGAAGACGGCCACTGCAACGTGGAGAAACGGGTGGCAACGGCTACCGCCAGTCACGAAGACTGGCGGTAATGCCAAAAATCAGGAAGCAACCTGATCCGCAGGCGAAACAATACTGGTCTTCATCCCACGCGAACGGCCCGAACTCAGGTAAGCCGCAATGGACTCCTGCGTCACTTCACCCAGGAACACGTTCTCGGCATCCAGCACCGGTAGCCAGGCGCGGTTGAACTCGTACATGCGCGACAGCAGGATGCGCAAGTGCTCGTCGTAAGCGGCGGTTGCGTTGAACTCACGCAGGAACTGCGCGCACGTGCCCTGCTGGCGATGCAGGTCACGGCGACGTACGTAGCCCATTGCCTTGTTCTCGCTGTCGGTGACAACGATGTAGCGACGGTCATTTTCGTCCATCACGTCCAGCGCATCGGCCACCGGGGTTTCCGGGCTGACCGATGGCGCGTTGTCGGCTGCATCTTCGGCCTTGACCAGCAGCAGGCGCTTGAGGGTGCTGTCCTGGCCGACGAAGCTGCTGACGAAGTCGTCAGCCGGATGTGCGAGCAAGGTGTCCGGGTGATCGATCTGCAGCAGTTTACCGCCACGGAAGATGGCGATCTTGTCGCCCAGCTTGATGGCTTCATCAATGTCGTGGCTGACCATGATCACGGTCTTGTTCAGCGCGCGCTGCATCTCGAAGAACTCGTTCTGGATCATCTCGCGGTTGATCGGGTCGACCGCACCGAACGGTTCGTCCATCAACAGCAAGGGCGCGTCGGCTGCCAGGGCACGGATCACGCCGATACGCTGCTGCTGACCACCTGACAGTTCACGCGGGTAGCGATGCAGGTACTGCTTGGGCTCCAGCTTGATCATGCTCATCAGTTCGCGAGCACGGTCATGGCAACGCTGTTTGTCCCAGCCGAGCAGCTTGGGCACGACCACGATGTTCTCTTCGATGGTCATGTTCGGGAACAGACCGATCTGCTGAATCACATAGCCAATGTTGCGACGCAGGGTCACTTCGTCCAGATCAGTGGTGTCTTCACCATTGATCAGCACTTTGCCGGAGGTCGGCATGATCAGGCGGTTGATCATTTTCAGCGTGGTGCTCTTGCCGCAGCCCGAAGGGCCAAGGAAGACGCAGATTTCGCCTTCGTTGACCGTGAGGCTGACCGAATCGACAGCCTTCACTTCTTTGCCGTTGCTCTGGAAAGTCTTGGAGAGGCTCTGGAGTTCGATCATTTCAGTAATCCTTTTGGAGTCAGCGTGCGTTGCAGCCATTGCAGGAGAAGGTCGGCGATGATGGCCAGAATGCTGACCAGTACCGCGCCGACGATCAGCATCGACATATCGCTGCGGCTGATTGAAGCGAGAATGAGTACACCCAGACCACCGGCACCGATGGTCGCGGCGATGGTCATGACACCGATATTCATCACCACGGCGGTGCGCACACCGGCGAGGATTACGGGTACGGCGATAGGCAGTTCAACCATGCGCAGGCGCTGGCCGAAGGTCATGCCGATGCCTTTGGCGGCCTCGCGGATACCCGGTTCTACGCCAGTCAGGGCCAGGTAGGTGTTACGCATGATCGGCAGCAGCGAATAGAGAAACACTGCGGTAATCGCCGGCATCGGGCCAAGGCCCTGGCCGAATTTGGAGTAGAACGGCAGCAACAGGCCGAACAGGGCAATCGACGGTACAGTCAGCAGCACTGTGGCGCTGGCTTGCAGCGGGCCGGCAAGTGCCGGAAAACGGGTCATCAGTACGCCCAGCGGGACGCCGACCAGAATGGCCAGGGTCACGGCAATGCCGACCAGGGTGATGTGCTGCGTGGTCAGATGCAGCACCTGAGCCCAGTCGATCTGGGAGAAAACGTTAAAAAAACTCATGTCGTCTCCGTCCTTAGTTAAGTGGGTGCTGACGCAGGAAATCTGCGGCAACTTTGGATGGACTCTCGTGACCAACATCGATGCGGGCGTTGAGGTCGATCATGGTCTGGGTGTCCAGCAGATCAGCCAAAGGCTTGAGCAACGGGGCAATATCCGGGTGCTTGTCCAAGTAATCCTGACGGATCACCGGCGCGGCGGTGTAGTCCGGGAAGTAACGTTTGTCGTCTTCCAGCACCTTGAGCTTGAAGGCGTTCAAGCGACCGTCAGTGGTGTACACCAGGCCCGCAAACACCTGGCCGTTCCGTAGCGCGGTGTAAACCAGCCCCGCGTCCATCTGGCGGGTGTTCTCACGACCGAGATTCATGTCGTAATGCTTGACCATGCCGAGCAGACCGTCGGAACGGTTGGCGAACTCAGTGTCCAGCGCTACGAGATGCCCCTCTTTGGCTTCGTCTTTGAGGACTTTGGTCAGGTCGGTCATCGTGTTGACCTGTGGGTACTTGTCAGCGACTTTCTGCGGCAACGCCAAGGCATAGGTGTTGCTGAATTTCGACGGGGAAAGCCAGACCAAGCCTTTTTTCGCGTCGAGTTCTTTCACCCGAGCGTAGGTTTGTTCGCTGTCGAGCTTTTCATCAACGTGGTTGTAATTCACCAGCGATACGCCGGTGTACTCCCAGATCAGATCCAGTTGAGCACTTTCCTGCGCGCTACGCGCCAGGCTGCTGCCCAGGCCGCCGGTGACTTGAACGTCATAACCCTTTGTACGCAGGTATTGCGCAGTGAGTTCAGACAGGATGGTTTGCTCGGTGAACACACGAGCGCCGACGCGCAACAACGGCTTTTCCGCTGCCTGGGCAAATGCCGGAAACAGCAAGGCAAAGCCTAAAAACAAGCATATTCTTTTCATGATAATTCCTTCGCTCAACGAGCCAGACCGCGTTCCAGCCAGAGACGACTGGCCAGTGTCACCAGCCCGTCAAGCAGCAGCGCCAGCAAAGCGGTACACGCGGCACCCAGCACCAGCTGCGGCTGGTTGTTCAAGGCGATGCCAGGGAAAATCAGGCTACCGAGGCTGTTCGCACCGATAAGAAATGCCAGAGGCGCCGTACCCACGTTGATCGCCAGCGCAACACGCACACCACCGATGATGATCGGCACGGCGTTCGGCAACTCGACACGCCACAACACCTGACGCGGCGTCATGCCGATACCGACAGCGGCTTCCTTGAGTGAACCCTGAACGTTTTTCAGGCCTTCATAGGTGTTACGCACGATGGGCAGCAAAGAGGCGAGGAACAGCGCGAAGATCGCAGGCCCGCTGCCGATCCCGAGTATCCCGAGGGCAATGGCCAGAACGGCGAGAGGAGGAACGGTGTTGCCAATGTTGAATATCTGCATGAAACGTTCGGCGCGGCCAACCATGCTCGGGCGGCTTAGGGCGATGCCTGCGGGGATACCGACCACCAGGGCCGCCAACATTGAAACCAGAACCAGAATCAGGTGAGCCTGAAGGTAGAACAGCAGGTCATCCTGGTATTGCTTGATAGTACTGATGCCGATCCAGTGGATCAGCAGGGCCAGGAGTGCGATCACAACCGCACCTCCCAATAGCCCCTTGCCATAGCGATTAGCCACAGGCGGACTCCTTATTTCAGTCGGCGAACGCGTTGACCAGGGCGTCCGCAAAGGACACCGGCAATAACGTTCGCGAAGAGCAGCGGGTGGGTCGCCGGTAAGGGTTTAACCTCGGCGAAAACACAAGCCATAAGCGCAGCTTCGTCAAGCCAACATGCTGATGAATCAGCCCCTTGCGTTGGCTTCGTTGCGAGCCTTGACGGGGGAGTGGACGTCTCCACGACCTGAAAGGTTCCCACACGAGACATTATCTGGCCATCGTTTATTGTCTGAACGGTTCGGTTATTGCCGCGAGTTGAGCTATAATCTGCGCCCTTTTTCAATACCGTCTCAGGCGATTTCCCATGACCCAACAGGCCGCCGAAGTCGCGAAACGCCGCACTTTCGCCATTATTTCCCACCCGGATGCGGGTAAAACCACCATCACGGAAAAACTCCTGCTGATGGGCAAGGCCATTTCTATCGCCGGTACGGTCAAGTCGCGTAAATCCGACCGTCATGCCACATCCGACTGGATGGAAATGGAGAAACAACGCGGTATTTCCATCACCACATCCGTGATGCAGTTTCCGTATCGCGAGCACATGATCAACCTGCTCGACACACCGGGTCACGAAGACTTCTCCGAAGACACCTACCGCACCCTGACGGCAGTCGACTCGGCCTTGATGGTCCTCGACGGCGGTAAAGGCGTAGAGCCACGCACCATCGCGCTGATGGATGTCTGCCGCCTGCGCGACACGCCTATCGTCAGTTTCATCAACAAGCTCGACCGCGACATCCGCGACCCTATCGAGCTGCTTGATGAAATCGAAGCCGTACTCAAGATCAAGGCTGCGCCGATCACCTGGCCGATTGGTTGCTACCGGGACTTCAAGGGTGTCTACCACCTGGCCGACGACTACATCATTGTCTACACCGCAGGTCACGGCCACGAGCGTACCGAAACCAAAATCATCGAGAAGCTCGATTCGGACGAAGCCCGCGCTCACCTGGGCGATGAATACGAGCGCTTCGTCGAGCAACTGGAGCTGGTGCAGGGTGCCTGCCACGAATTCAACCAGCAGGAATTCATCGACGGCCAATTGACCCCGGTGTTTTTCGGCACCGCGCTGGGCAACTTCGGCGTCGACCATGTACTCGATGCCGTGGTGAACTGGGCTCCCAAGCCACTGGCACGCGTGGCCAACGAGCGCACCGTCGAACCGGCCGAAGAGAAATTCAGCGGTTTCGTGTTCAAGATCCAGGCGAACATGGACCCCAAGCACCGCGACCGCATCGCGTTCATGCGTATCTGCTCCGGCCGTTACGACAAGGGCATGAAAATGCGCCACGTGCGCCTGGGCAAGGACGTGCGGATCGGTGATGCGCTGACGTTCTTCTCTTCCGAGCGCGAGCAACTGGAAGAAGCCTATGCCGGTGACATCATCGGTTTGCACAACCACGGCACCATCCAGATTGGCGATACTTTCACCGAAGGCGAAGCGCTGGGCTTCACCGGTATTCCGCACTTCGCACCGGAGCTGTTCCGCCGCGTGCGCCTGAAGGACCCGCTCAAATCCAAGCAACTGCGTCAGGGCCTTCAGCAGCTGGCCGAAGAAGGCGCCACGCAGGTGTTCTTCCCGCAGCGCAGCAACGACATCATCCTCGGCGCCGTCGGGGTGCTGCAGTTCGATGTGGTCGCCAGCCGTCTGAAGGAAGAATACAAGGTCGAGTGCGCCTACGAGCCGATCACCGTCTGGTCAGCCCGCTGGATCGACTGCGCCGACAAGAAGAAGCTTGAAGAGTTTGAGAACAAGGCTGTGGAAAACCTGGCAGTGGACGGCGGCGGTCACCTGACCTACCTCGCCCCTACCCGCGTGAACCTGGCACTGATGGAAGAACGCTGGCCCGACGTGAAATTCCGCGCCACCCGCGAGCACCATTGATAATCCAGACTATCGTGCGACGCAGAGCGTCGGGAACGGCATTCCCACGCTGGAGCGTGAGGAACGATAAGCTCAATGGCGACTATCGTGCGACGCTCTGCGTCGCATGCCGTTCTGGACGCTCTGCGTCCAACCCTTCCTGAACATCCACTGACCTGGATCAACCATTCAGCGCAAAATGAGAATTAATCTCAATAGTGCCTTGCTATTATACCGATAAGAATTATTCTCATCTTACTTGCACAGGAGATGAGACATGACCTATTTGATCGATGCATGGCTGGACCGGCCCCACCCTTACCTGAGAATTCTTCATCGCGAGACGGGCGAAGTGTGTGCGGTGCTGGAAGAGGAGGCGCTGGAGGAGTTACGTGATCAGGGCGATCTGGATGTGTGCAGCTTGAGTTCCAGCGAACCATTGGTGCTTAAGGAGCTGGTGAGAAACCTGTTTCTGTTCTGCTATGCGCGGGCGTTGCGCCCGATGGGTGAGTTGCACTGAGCATGGAGCATCAGCACAACCCCGCCGCTGAACGAATCAGCGCGATTCGTTCAGCGACCCTCTGGATCGACCGGGTCGATTACAGAACGTCGAGCAGTTCCACGTCGAACACCAGCACGCTGTGCGGTGCGATGCTGCCCACGCCCTGAGCGCCGTAAGCCAGCTCGCTCGGTACGTGCAGACGCCATTTGCTGCCAGCGTTCATCAGTTGCAGCGCCTCGGTCCAGCCAGCAATCACGCCGCTGACCGGAAATTCCGCAGGCTCGCCACGATCATAGGAGCTGTCGAAGACGTTACCGTCGATCAGCGTACCGTGATAGTGCACGCGCACCTGATCTTCACGGGTTGGCTTGGCGCCAGCGCCAGCGGTCAGCACTTCGAATTGCAGACCTGAGGCCAGCGTGGTCACGCCTTCGCGCTTGGCATTTTCAGCCAGGTAAGCCTTGCCGGCACCCACAGCCTGTTCAGCCTTGGCGGCCGCTTCGGCCTGCATGATTTCACGGATAACCTTGAAGCTGGCGGACATTTCTTCCTGACCCACACGGCTTGGCTGACCGCCAAATGCATCACGCAGGCCTGCCACGATGGCTTCCAGGTCGACACCCGGTGGCGGATTGTCGCGCAACTGGTCGCCCAACTGACGGCCAATGCCGTAGCTGACGCGGGTTTCATCGGTGGACAGATTGACTTCGGACATGACACTGCTCCGCAGAGGGGCACGCAGTCGGCAATCACGCAATACCTGAACGGCAATCACGCTATACCCTGATGCGCCCCGAACCAAAAGGGCGAGCAGCCTAGCACAATTGCCGCTACAGCCCCTACCGCAGCAGCAATACGCGGCTGGCGATCAGGACCAGGAGGAATGAAACGAGATCGGCAGGCGCATTTCAGAGCGGTCATTGACCGGCATGCCGCACAGCTCGTCATGGACCACACAATGGACCAGGTAAAAAGGCACCACTGGTATGTCCTTGAGCAAATCCCGCGCATGCTCCACCGAGCGAAGATGCAGGGTCTTGCCTGCCGGGTCCTTGAGCATCACCGAAGTGCCATTCATGCGCACATCCAGCAGATAGATGCCGCCTTCGATGGAGATCAGGTTCAGCTCATCGACCCGCCCGGCCTGGGCGTGCTCGATAAATTCCTGATAATTCATGATCGAACCTCCTGCGCAAATGCCTGATGCATCGGAACGGACGTTTTACAACACACAGCGCCGACATGCCAGAAACGATAACGCCCGCCCCTTTCATCGCGCGTCGCCTTAGTGCTTGGTGACCTTGTCCAGATAGCCCATCGCAAACGCGGATATCACGAAGGTCATGTGGATAATCACGTACCACATCAGGTATTCAGGCTTGATGTTGGTGGCATCCATGAACACCCGCAGCAGGTGTATGGAGGAGATTGACACGATGGAGGCCGCCACTTTCATCTTCAGCGAAGACGAATCCATGGTGCCCAGCCAGTTGAGCTTTTCCTTGTCCTCATCGATGTCCAGCTGCGATACGAAGTTCTCGTAACCGGAAATCATCACCATCACCAGCAAACCACCCACCAGCGCCATGTCGATCAGCGACAGCAGCACCAGAATCAGATCAGCTTCGGCCAGCGAGAAAATGTTGGGGATGACGTGAAAGATTTCCTGGAAGAATTTCAGACACAACGCCAGCAGCCCAAGGAGGGTGTAGACAAAATAAATTAAACTTTCACTCCCTTGTCTGAATAGCCCTCAAGCCATGCCTAAAACCGGACGTCCTCGCTCGATTGCCGCCGAGCACTATCCCGTGCTGGTGAAACTCGCTCATGCACAGCCCTATTCCAGCCAGGCCGAATTGGCGCTCGTATTCTTCGCCGAAACCGGTATCACTGCGCATCCCGACACCTTTGCAAAAGCGTTGAAAATGGCAGGGATTACGCGTGTAAAGCAGCGGGCCAAGGGAAGTTTTCAGTCACCTGAACCTAATAAAGCCTATGGCTACAATGAAACCCACCGCCGCCAACTGCCGGAGCAGCTATATCCGAGTTGCTTGACAGATACCGAGTGGGCACTGGTCGCCGACCTGTTTGAAAGCCAGGGCGGACGAGGAGTGCCACCGCTTCACTCTCGGCGCACGTTGCTGGAAGCCTGTTGCTATGTCGTACGCACGGGGTGCTCATGGCGAATGCTACCCCGCGATTTTCCTCATTGGGACAATGTCTACAAAACGTTCCGCCGGTGGAGCGCTCAAGGCAAGTTCGAGCAAATGCATGATCGCTTGCGAGCTCAATGGCGTGAGCGGGAAGAACGCGCTGACAGCCCGTCAGCAGCGATCCTGGATTCACAGTCGACCCGCAGTTCTCCTCAAGGCGGTGACAGCGGCTACGACGCAGGCAAAAAAGTGAAGGGGCGTAAACGAAGTCTGATTGTCGATACATTGGGCCTGCTGCTGGCTGTCAGTATCAGTGCTGCAAGCGTGCAGGATCGTGACGCGGCGGATGATGCGGTGGCGTACTCGAAGGAAAAATATCCGTCACTGAGCACGCTTTTTGTTGATAGTGCGTACGCAGGAAAATGGGCACAGCGCACCCATCAACTGCACGCTATCGATGTTCAAGTGATCCGTGGCCCGAATAACAGAAGAACAGGGCAATGGCACTCTGAACAAGGCGATCTATTTTCCGTGGAGCCTGTTCAGACTGGATTTGTGGTCATGCCCAAGCGATGGGTAGTGGAGCGAACTCATGCCTGGAATGAGAGAGCTCGGCGACTGATCATGCATCATGATCGCCTTTTTGCGGTAAGCGAGGCATGGGTTTGGTTGGCCGAGGCTCGAATACTCGCGCGCCGACTCACTACATGATTTTGTCTACACCCTCAAGGGAAAGACCGAAATAGATCGGCGCCAGCAGCCAGCGCGATGCGTACATGGCATTTTCAAAAAAACGTTCCATTGATACTCGCAAGGTGTTTTGAAGGAGCGGGCGAGTATATCAGCGGTAACGCGCTGCTCTGGAGATGCGACAAAATATCGCACAGCGCGCATATATGCACTGTCAGGAGACCGGCATGCGTAGCGCAGACTGGCTAGAAAAGCGATGAGCGCTCACACACCACCATGCCACTGTTGATACGTCGCAGTTCGGCTTGAATATGCAAGGTCCATATCGGTACATCATCGGCGCATTGATAACCATGCAGCGACAGGCTCTCGATAATGCTCGTCAGTACCGCCTGCGCCGCTGGCAGGCCGTTGAACGGTCCTTGGGATTTGATCGCGGAGGGCTGTTCTTCAGCCATGCCGGCTGCGAAGAGCACCATCCATTGTCCACCATCGTGGGGAAGAGGCCGAATGACACATTCGATGCGGGTCATCAGCCCCATGCATTCTCGGGTAAGGCAAAGGCTACGCTGCATGATGCGCTCCTGATCAGCAACAGTATTCATCCGTCTGGCAAAGCAGGATGTGCGCCAATCCGATTGGCCACTGCGGTCATGAGCAAGATTAGAAGAAAACCGTCCCGCAGGAAATATCCCTGATGAACGGATCGCTGGTGAACGCGATACCGGACGGTTTCAGCACCGCCCGGCTAGCGCCGTTGTCAGACCTTCAGTTCAGGTTGTAACTGGGCTGGCTCCTTCTCCAGCTCTTCCTTGAGGTCTTCGTCGCTGAGCATTTCCGCGATGTCGCGCAAGCGCTCGACCACACGTGCATTCACGCTGCCTTCCGGAAACTCGCCATTCTCGTCAGGCGCACCGGCAGGCTCGCCGACCAGCAGGCTCAGGGCCTCATCGGCCTGACGTACCGCATAGATATGGAATTGCCCGTCACGCACGGCCTGTACCACACGCTCATCCAGCATCAGCGTGGTGACGTTGGCGTGCGGAATGATAGCGCCCTGCTCGCCCGTCAGCCCGCGAGCCTCACAAAGACGGAAGAAGCCTTCGATTTTCTCGTTGACCCCGCCCACCGCCTGCACTTCGCCGAACTGGTTGATGGAACCGGTGATTGCGAAGCACTGCTTGAGCGGTGTGCGCGACAACGCTGAAATCAGCGTACAGGCCTCTCCCAGCGAGGCACTGTCGCCGTCCACGTAACCATAGGATTGCTCTAGCGCAATACTCGCGGATATCGCCAGCGGGAATTCCTGAGCGTAACGGCTACCCAGGTAGCCGGTGAGAATCATCACGCCCTTGGAGTGGATCGGCTGGCCAAGATTGACCTCGCGCTCGATGTCGACAATCCCGCTGCCACCCGGATAGACCGTGGCGGAAATACGCGCAGGCACGCCAAACGCCGAATCACCGACCTCCAGAACCGTCAGGCCATTGCATTTGCCGACCGCGGCACCGTCAGTGTCGATAAGGATCACACCCGCCATCATGTCATCGAGAATCCGCGCGGAAACCCGCCCGGTGCGCGTGGCCTTGGCCTTCAACGCTCGCTCGATATGCCCGGCGTCGGTCTTGTCGTCACTGGCCAGCTGGCGGATGAAGTCTGCCTCGCTGACCAACTGGAACAGATCGCCGATACGCGCCGACAAACGCCCCTGGTGTTCAGCCAGTCGAGCGCTGTAGGTTGCCAGTCGCGCCACCGCATCGGCGGTCAAAGGTGCCATGCCCTCTTCTGACGTTCGGGTTTTCAGCAACTGAGCGAATTGCTCGAGCGTTTCATCGACCATCGGAATTTCTTCGTCGAAATCGACCAGTACCCGAAACATCTCCTGAAAGTCAGGATCGAGGTCTTGCAGGGTGTAATACAGCGAGCGCGAACCAATGATGATGATCTTGACGTTCCACGGAATAACCTGCGGCGTCAGGCTCACGGTTGCCACGCGCCCCAGCTCGCCCAGCGGTGATTCCATCTTCAGCTTGCGCGACTGCAGGGTGCGCTTCAGCGCGTCCCAGACGAACGGCTCGCCGAGCATTTTTTCGGCTTCCAGAATCAGAAAGCCGCCATTGGCGCGATGCAGCGCACCGGGCCGCAACTGGCGATACGTGGTGTACAGCGCGCCCTGATCAGTGCTGTATTCGATACGCCCGAACAGGTTGTCATACGTAGGATGCTGCTCGAAAACCACCGGCGCGCCGCCGTCGCGGGTATTGCCGACCACCAGGCTCGGGCTGTACTGCTCTTCCAGTAACTTGCGTGCCTGAGCGTCGGTCTTGGCATCGTCGACCAGTTGCTCGACCAAGGTCTTGAGCAGGTACACCTGCATCGCTTGAAGGTACGCACAGACCGCGCCGTTCTCGGCGTATTTTTCCGAGAGCGGTGCCAACAGTGGCTGCAAGGTCAGCGTGATGGTTTCTTCGTTCAACTGACGAAGCTGGTTGTTCGACTCACGCTTCCACTGCGGCAGGCTGGCCAGCTCTTCGTTGAGGCGCTCCTCAAGGGCGGAGATATCTTCGTGAAAACGCTCGCGATCAGCCTCGGGCAACTGCGAAAACTCGGCCTCGTCCAGCGCCTTGCCATCGGCCATCGGCGTGAAGGCGATGTTGGAGCTGTCGCGATACAGCGCGATGTCCTTTTCCAGCGACAGGCGCTCGATCACATCCAGTGCGCGGTCGTAGCGCTGATTGAACGCACGGTCGATCGAGCTTTTCTTCTGCTGATAGGACGGGTGCTCGAAAACCGCCGGAAAGGTCACCAACAGGTTATCGATCAGGCCACCGATGTCGGCCGTGAATTCATGCGCAGTGCCTGGTGGCAGTTCCAGCGCCTTGGGCTCGCGGGGCTCATCGAAATTATTGACGTAAACCCAGTCCGAAGGCGTCTTCATCCGCTTGCCTTCGGCCTTGAGGTAGCGTTTGACGAACGAAAAGCGGCCAGTACCCGGTTCGCCCATGACAAATACGTTGTAACCGGGGCGCGGCATGGCAACGCCGAACTGCAAGGCCTCTACAGCACGCTCCTGGCCTAGTACACCGCGAAACGGTTCAAGCTCGTTAGTGGTCGAAAAGCTGAACTGCTCAGCGGAAAACGGACGGGTCAGCGCATGTGGCGCCAGGCGTAGGTTGGCTGCGACAGAATCGGGCATCAGTAATCCTTACATCAGGCGGGGCAGATGTCGGCATTCTGGCGCTCGCCGTACAAGACTTGCAAGGCAGGAAAAACCGAAAGGCACTTACAGCCTTAAAGCCGTAGCCCGCTGTCCGGAAAATTTCTATTTTCGGCAATAATCTGTAATAGCTCACGGAACCCTTGGAACCCGCCTAAGCTCCAAACTGCACAGGTGGTTGCTGGTTGGCCGTCTGTCTTGATGTGACTACTCAAGAAACTCGACCCTTGGCTGAACTAAAAAGAGAAAAAGCTATGAAACGGATTCTTCTTGGAACGCTCTTCGCCGCTGTATCCATCAACGCTATGGCTCAAGCGCCAGGCGGTCCGGACTGCGGCTGGGGCAACATGCTGTTTGAAGGTCAACGCGGCACTCCAGCTCATTTCCTGGCCTCAACCACCAACGGCACCTCGGGTAACGCCACCTTCGGCATGACCTCCGGTACCAACGGCTGCTCGACCAACGGCGCACTGACTTACGGCGGTAAATCCTGGCTTGCCATGAACGGCATGATGGATGAACTTTCCAAGGACATGGCGATGGGTCAGGGCGAAGCACTGACTACCTACGCTGTGGTATTGGGCGTTGCACCAGAAGATCGTGAGCACTTCGCTGCGGTCACTCACGAGCACTTCTCGCAAATTTTCAGCAAGGCCGACGCCACCGCTGAAGACGTTCACACCAACACCGTCAACGTTCTGAAAAACGATCCGACTCTGGCCAAGTACGCTACCCAGGCTTAAAGTCGTTCGCCCGCCTTTTCATCGCAAAAGGCGGGATCACCTTTCCTGACTTCTCTTGACTAGTTGCCCTCTATGCTCAAACGTCTTGTCTCGCTGGCGCTGTTTGTCTGTGCCCCCTTGTCTGCGGCACCTCATGCTACCACGGACCGTTTGCAGCAATTGGCCAATGAGCCATTCTGGATTTCACTGGGTCACTACGAGGCAGGCAAGCTCGGCGGTTGGCGCAGCTATGTGACAGACCCGAAATTCTTTCTCGCTGCGGACGGTGCACACGACCCGAAGGCGGAACTGAGCGCGACACTTGACGCCATATACGCCCCCGTAACCAACGAACAGACCCACGCCCAGTGCGTGTACCCGGCACGCACCCGCTGGCTGCGCGACCAGTTGCAACTGACTGACCTGCCCACGCCGGACTGCAAGGAGTTCAAGGCCTGGTACAAGGATGTGGCTCCGGACAGCACCGTGCTGATTTTTCCGGCCGCGTACCTCAACAGCCCCTCATCGATGTTCGGCCACACGTTACTGCGCATCGATCCGGCCAGCGCGAAAACCAACAGCACCACGTTACTCAGCTATGCGATCAACTTCGGTGCCTACATCGAAGGCATGGACAACAGCATTCTGTATGCCTGGAAAGGCTTGGCTGGCGGCTATCCGGGCTTGTTCGCACTGGTGCCCTATCAGGAAAAGCTCTCGGAATACCGCAGCCTGGAAAACCGTGACCTGTGGGAATACCGTCTGAACCTTACCCCGGAAGAAACCGGGCGCATGGTTGAACATGTCTGGGAATTGAAACAGATTCGCTTCAGCTATTTCTTCTTCGACGAAAACTGCTCGTACCGTCTGCTGGAATTGCTGCAGGTCGCACGTCCCGGGCTGAATCTCACCGAGCAATTCGGCCTGACTGCGATCCCGACCGATACGGTCAAGGCGATCAAGGCCGCAGTGCTGGTTGAAAAGATCGACTATCGCCCTTCTCGCGAGCGGGAATTGCTGAGCCGCGCCGAGCCCCTTGATGCCGACGAACAACAGTGGGTGCTGAAAGTCAGCGCCGATCAGAAACAACTGCACAACAGCGAGTACCTCGCCCAGCCGAAAGAACGACGCGCGTTGATTCAGGACGCGGCCTACCGTCTGGAGCGCTACCGCGCCAACGGGCTTGAACGCGACACGCAGCGCTCGCAACGCAGTTTCGAGTTGCTGCAGGCGATCAATCAGAACCCGCCGCCACAGCTGGACATCCCGCGCCCCGGCCTGCCGGAAGAAGGCCACGAATCACGTACCTGGCAACTGGGTGCGGGCACACGCGGTGACAAAGCGTTCGCCGAATATGGCCTGCGCATGGCCTATCACGACCTGAACGACAACGCTTACGGCTTTCCGCTGGGTGCGCAGATCGAGATTCTTCAGCTCAAGGTGCGCCAATACGAAGGTAACGACTGGCAAGTTCAGCAGTTGGACCTGGCCACCATTCGCTCCCTGACCCCGCGTACCGAGCTGCTGAAACCCTGGTCATGGCAAGTCACCGGCGGGCTGGAACGGGTACTCGGCAAACATGGCGATGAAAACCTTGTCAGCCACGTCAACGGTGGTGGCGGCGGTACCTGGCAATTGGGCGACGAAGTGCTGGGCTTTGCGCTGGGCACCGTGCGCGTCGAGCACAACAACGACTTCGCCGAATTCATCTCTCCCGCTGCTGGTTTCAACACTGGCTTACTGTGGCGCAACCCGCTGGGCAACCTGAGCCTGGAAGCCAAGGGCGACTACTTCACCAACGGCGAAGTACGCCGCCGCGTCAGCCTCAATCAGCAGTGGGAGCTGTCGCGCAATCTCGGTTTGCGCCTGAGTGCCCAACGCGAGTTCAGCCAGATGAGCTCGCCGCAGAACGAAGTGATGCTTGAGGTGAAGTGGTATCACTACTGACAGGATAAGTGCAAAAACTGCGGGCGGCGCTGCCTCAAAATAAAAGCACGCTGCCATCACTTATTCCCTACATCGCTTTTACAAATAACTCACAAATTACCTTCTAGACTCCTCTCATAAGTAGAGGGAACCACCATGAAGCGGTATTGGGTGTTGTTGTCGCTGGCCATCGTGCTGGCAGGTTGTCAGTCCACCCGTGACCAGATGTTGGCCGAGGGTTATCCGCCGGGTTTTGCAGACGGTTATCAGGATGGTTGCAGCAGTGGCAGGGACGCAGCAGGTGCCAGCACCGGTCAATTCAGAAAAAACGTACCCCGCTATCTGAAGGACAAGCTCTACGCCCAAGGCTGGACTGACGGTTTTCGCCAGTGTCAGGCCTCGCAGGATAACCGCGACCGACTCGACCCCGGCCAGGTCTTCAACGATCGTGATCGTGCCTGGGAGCGGGAAAAGACCCGCAGTGCAGCCAAGGCCTATCACCCAAACTGACGCACGCGGGAAGATCGACGAAACCAATGATGCCCTCTTGTGGCCCAAAGCTCATTAGGGAGGACACCTCATGAGCCGCGCATTTGTAAACGAAGACAACGCTGCCGCCGATGCCGAGCAACCGGTAGAGCGGCTGGTCAGCGCACAGACCAATTACGTCACCGCCGAGGGCCTGAAGTTGCTCAAGAAGCACGTCAGCAGCCTGCAGGCGCAGCACAGTGCGCAAACTGCGTTGGGAGACGCCGCCGATAAACAGCGCCAGGCTGACCTTGAACGCGATCTGCGTTACTACACCCAGCGCCTGCAGAGCGCGCAGGTTGTGACGACGGCCGTGTCGACCGAAAAAGTACAAATTGGCAGTTGGGTCACGTTCGCGGATGAAGAAGACAACCGCCAGCGCGTGCATCTGGTCGGGGAGGATCAGGCGGATGCCGCCAAAGGGCTGATCAACTGGGGCTCGCCACTGGGACGTGCATTGATCGGTGCGCAGAAAGGCGATGAAGTGGTGTGGGAGCGGCCGGCGGGAAATCAGTCGATTGAAATACTGCTGATCGAGCCGGATGCTTAAAGCGTACTGATGAACAATAACGGCAGCGCCGTTCCCGATCAGGAACGGCGCGTGCCTAAACGCTGATCAGGCCAGCTTCTTGTGACGCACACGATGCGGCTGGGCAGCGGCTTCGCCCAGACGTTTCTTGCGATCCGCTTCATACTCGGTGTAGTTACCCTCGAAGAAGATCGCTTGCGAATCGTCTTCGTACGCCAGGATATGCGTCGCCACACGGTCAAGGAACCACCGATCGTGGGAGATCACAATGGCGGCGCCCGGGAAGTCCAGCAGCGCTTCCTCCAGCGAACGAAGGGTTTCAACGTCAAGGTCGTTTGACGGTTCGTCGAGCAGCAGCACGTTGCCGCCCTCTTTCAGGGTCAGCGCCAGATGCAGACGGCCACGCTCACCACCAGACAGGTCCTTGACGAACTTCTGCTGATCGCCACCCTTGAAGTTGAAGCGGCCAACGTAGGTGCGCGACGGGATCTCATAGTTGCCGATACGGATCACATCGGAACCGTCGGATACCGCCTGGAATACCGACTTGCTGCCGTCCAGGTCATCACGGCTCTGGTCCACGCAGGCCAGTTGCACGGTCTCACCGACTTCGATGCTGCCCGAATCCGGCTGTTCCTTGCCCATCAGCATACGGAACAGGGTCGATTTACCGGCACCGTTACCGCCGATCACGCCAACGATGGCGCCTTTAGGCATGGAGAACGACAGGTTGTCGATCAACACACGGTCGCCGTAGCCCTTGGTAACATTCTTGAACTCGATAACCTTGTCGCCCAGACGCGGACCGGCCGGGATATAGATCTCGTTGGTCTCGCTGCGCTTCTGGAATTCCTGCGACTGCATTTCTTCGAAGCGTTGCAGACGCGCCTTGGATTTGGACTGACGCGCCTTGGCGCCCTTGCGGACCCATTCCAGCTCGTCTTTCATGGCCTTTTCGTGGGCGGTCTGTTGCTTGGATTCCTGAGCCAGACGGTCGGACTTGGCTTCAAGCCAGCCGGAATAATTACCCTCGTAAGGAATACCCGCACCGCGGTCGAGTTCCAGAATCCAGCCGGCTACGTTATCCAGGAAGTAACGGTCGTGCGTGATCGCAACCACGGTGCCCGGGAAGTCGTGCAGGAAATGCTCCAGCCAGGCGACAGAGTCGGCATCCAGGTGGTTGGTCGGTTCGTCGAGCAGCAGCATGTCCGGTGCCGAGAGCAACAGGCGGCACAGCGCAACACGGCGTTTTTCACCACCTGACAGGACCGAAACCTTCGCATCCCAGGCGGGCAGACGCAGTGCGTCGGCGGCTACTTCCAGCTGGCGTTCCAGGTTATGACCGTCGCTGGCCTGCAGGATCGCTTCAAGCTTGGCCTGCTCGGCTGCCAGCTTGTCGAAATCAGCGTCCGGCTCGGCATATTCGGCGTAAACCTGATCAAGACGCGCCTGGGCGTCCTTGATGACGCTGACCGCCTCTTCAACCACTTCACGGACCGTCTTGTTCGGGTCAAGTTGTGGCTCTTGCGGCAGATAACCCACATTAAGCTCGGGCATCGGACGTGCTTCGCCGTCAAACTCGGTGTCGACGCCAGCCATGATTTTCAACAGCGTGGACTTGCCCGAACCGTTGAGACCCAACACGCCGATCTTGGCGCCGGGGAAGAAAGACAGAGAGATGTTTTTCAGGATTTCACGCTTCGGCGGCACAACTTTGCTCAGCCGATGCATGGTGTAGACGTAAGAGCCTGTTTTTCCCGCTTTGTCAGTTTTGGACATGGTTTGATTCGCCTTTAATCCTGTATTTTCAGTGCTTTGAGGGTAGAGACAGGCGCTTAAACTCTGGAGATAAAACGTTAAGTTTTGCGCTGACCGTCCGATACCCCTGACTATACTTAGAAAAGTTATGTTTTATGAGGGAGCTACATGGGTTTCCAGGTCATAGAGCAGGTGGTGAATGCTGCTCGAAGAAAGCTGTTGGTGCAAGACTACATTCCTGTGTACTACCCCAACCTATACATCACCATGGAGCACTCGGGCAGAGCCCTCGAAACGACCAAGAAGTACCTTGAGCACTTGGTCGTGCTTGAGGAGTTTCTTGCTTTTTCCTCCATTGATCTCATTTCTCACCTCGAACAGCGCCCTCACAGCGAATACCTGACAGACAGTGAGCTTTCTAGGTTTGTGTCGGACGCAGGGTTTAGCAAGCAAACCTTGGACATGAAATATGCGGGGATGCGTTTGCATCCGACTGCCTACAAATCCGTAGGCAAGGTCCATGCGCAGCAGCGAATCGAGGCTGCACGCGACTATCTGGCCTTCCTTTATGACAAGTTGGGAGATCACTCAACACGATATGAAGCGGTTGACGATCTGAAAAAGCGCATCAACCGCAAGATCAAAGCGGCCAGACCTGCGTGGAGAAAAACTCGAACGGAAGAAATGAAGGGGCTTACGAGTCAGGAGCGAACTCGATTGCTGGAAATCATGCATCCGGATACCGCCGAGAACCCCTTTTCAGATGAAGCCATCAGGCTGCGCAACTACATCATTTTGCTGCTGGGTCTCGACATGGGGCTGCGACGCTCCGAGATGCTGCTGATCAAGACTAGCGATATTCACTGGCACAGTCGTCAACTAGCGGTGGTCAACCTTGAGGATGAGGGCCTCGATCCACGGACGATGGCCCCGCAATTCAAAACCAACGAGCGCATGCTGGTGATGACCGATGACCTGTATGACGCAATAACTGAGTACGAATCGAAATATCGCAACAGAAAGCCCCGTAGCGGCGCATCGCTAGCGAGAAGGCATCCTTTTTTACTGGTGGCGCACAAGCGAAATGAGGGCGGACCTCTGACCATCAAGGCAGTAGATGGCGTTCTGTCCAGGGTCCGAGAAATAGCGCCGGAGCTGGCTCATGTGCACCCACATCTTCTGAGGCATGACGCGGTCTACACGATGCTGGAAAGCATGCGTGAGGAACTGGCAGTGCTCACACCCGAGGATCGAACCGTGCAAGTTCAAAAGACCCTCACATGGATGTTCGGCTGGAGTCCCGACTCGAACATGCCCGGCCACTACGGCGCGAAATTCTGGAAGGAAGAGGCAGACAAAGCAATACAGAAACGGGCCAAGCGGTTTACGGCCAGCCGTCAGAAAGCAGACACGACACGAGGAGGCTCATAGTGAACATTCCCGTCGAAGCACTTCAGGCACCAAAGGAGAGCACTCTAGATGCGTGGCTGAACACGCCTCGCCTGGCGAAATGTGGGGAGGTGTTCACGCCCGCTGACCCCATGTGGAAACCGGATAAGTCGGCTAGTGATTCAGTTAACTGGAAAGCGGCTATTGCCTGCGTCTCGCCGGATTGGCGGCCTTGGTTGCACGCCGCCCTGGTATACCGAATGGTCAATGTGGCAGCGCGCACGGTTGCTAACACTGCCAGTGTGCTGTCGCGGGCTGCTCAAGCTGGGCTTGACCCGCTCAACGAGGGTCAACTGATCGCACTGCGGGAGCGCTTTAGCGATAAAGAGTTTAGCGTCATGGCCTCCTTCATAGCGTTTTGGCACGATTGCGAATCCCTCGAACAGCGCCCGTCGCAATCCCTGATCGATGCCTACAAGGGATTGCCCAGGAAAAAGAATTCCAGCAACGATGTGATCCTTAGCCTAGACCCCGAAGAAGGCCCGCTCACACAGGTCGAGCAGGACGCGCTGCATCAATGGATACATGAGCAGTTTTGTCACGGGCAGTTAGATTTCGAGCAGTACATTTACCTGCGCATGTTGATGATTTACGGTCAGCGTGGCTATCAGGTGCGAATGATGGTTTTTGGTGATTTCACGAAGAGCGAGGTCAAGTTTCATTGGGCAAAGCAAAAAGGCGACGAGGCGGGTTGGCGAAAAAAATCCGAAACATTTAGGCTGGATGAGGACCTCTACAACACAGTGCAGGCCTACAAGGCAATGATTCTGGCGCAACTCTGGCAAACGTATCCAAGCGGTGTCGATTGGAATGTAGCCATCCAGAATGTGCCGCTCTTTCGTAAGAAGCTGGATCATGATGCAGCAGAAGCTTGGAAACGGCGGTGGAATCCCCCTGTGTTGCTCGATAGCCCCCTTCAAAAAGCCCTCGAAGACGCGCCGCAGCCCCTCTTTCATGTCGGATCAGGCACGGTCAAGCAATGGCTTCATCACATCGAGCGGATGGAGAGTTTTCCAATTTCACCTCGCACCCATCAGCCGCTGAAAGTGGCGGGGCACCGGTTCAGGCACACCCTCGGCACGGACCTTTCCAATGCGGGGCTGAGTGAGTTTGCGATAGCCCGCGCGTTGATGCATAGCGATACTCGAACAGTGCGGAAGTACCGCGCCGTGTCGACGGAGTTGCTGGCGTTGATCGACGCGAAGATGAACGACCATATGGCCTTGATTGTGAATGCGTTCACCGGGATCATCGTCACAGATCTCACCTCAGCCATAAACGGGGATCGAGCGGATCGCCTAATCGAGGATGTGGCAGTGTGCGGTGCCACGACCGCCTGCCTTCTCGATGCGCCATATACCTGTTATGCATGCGGAAAATTCCAGCCCCTTCTGCACGCTAATCACCGCGAGGTCCTTGAGCGATTGGAACGTCGCCGGGAGCAAACCATTGCCACGGATAAAACGACAGGCGTGCTATGGGATCGGGCCATTCTAGCTTGCCGAAAGGTTATTCTGGATTGCGAGGCCATGCACCGATCATCGGACTCAAGGGCACAGAAGAATGACCGAAGCGTTTGATTCTGAACCGCCGAATAACATTGTTGATTTTAAGCCCAAGAGCCAGCTGGATCCGGAGGCTCACCTCGTGGCGTTTATCGAATGGGCAAAAAACACTCTGCCCAAAGGCATTCCCAATCGAGTGAACGCGAGTATTCGCTGGGAAGACGGCAGTTGGCACTCGCATGGCCTCTTAGGCTGTAGCTTCACGGCGCTCGGATCGACCTTCTCTGCCCGAAAAACGATGCAGGCACCCTTCACGGAATTTACCAAAGCCATACTGGTGTACCGAAGAGTGTATTTGCAGAAAAAGGGGATGAGTGACTGGATGAACGCTCTTAGGGGGCTGGAAGTCGCCCTGTTCGAGTTGACCGGCACGCTGGATGTGACACGGGTGTCCGCCGCTGTCTGTAATAATGCGTGCGAGCACATGAAGCGTCACTGGACGAAAGGAAACACTGCATACCTTTACAGTAAGTCACTTGAGGCCATCATCGCCCTGATGCTGGCCAAAAAACTGCTCAAGTCGGATTTCCGGTGGACCTCTCCGCTGAAGCAGAGCCAGAGAGGCACGCTCAAGCAGCAAAGAGAGGATCGGGAAAAGAAGCTGCCTAACCCTGAAGCGATCAGAGCCCTCGGGGAAGTGTTCACAAACGAATTGACGAGCCGCCTAGACATCGTAGTGACATCCGCCTGTGCGCTGTTACTGAGTGCACCCAGTCGCGTGGGTGAATTGGCGGATATTCCATTGGATTTCCTGCTATTCAAAGAGGATGCCCAGGGCAATCGGCGCATGTTCCTGCGCTGGTACGCGGAAAAGATGAACCAGGTGACGGCGAAGCCCGTCGTTATCCCTGAGATGGAGCCGGTCGTCGAGCGGGTCATCACGTTACTGAAACCGATCACCGATGAAGCGCGGGCTTACGCCGCCTGGCTGGAAGACCATCCCGATGAGTTCCCCCCCCACGCAGGAGTGCCACTCAAGGGAGCTGATGAACCGCTCACATACGGCGAAGCTTGTGCCGCGCTGAAACTCGCCGTTAACAAGGGTTATGCACGATCAGTATTCAATATCAACTTACTGAAAAGCCTTGAGAAGCAAAAGGCGTTGAGCCCCGCCGCCCGAGCGCTCTTGACCGAAATCCGTGACGGGTGGGATTCAAGCAGAGGGAAGAGAATACATGTTAAGGGAAAGATTGGGGTTCAGGGTTGGGAGTTTGACGACCGATGTGTGATCACGCTACGCAAGCTCAATATGCTGTTGCGGGAGAAGTATCTTCCAAAGGATTTTCCATACACCACGCCGTACACGGAGGGCAAAGCTCGGTTGAAGTACCGTGATGCGTTGTTCACCATGCGCACGGGAGTACTGGCTGGAGACTCAGGTACATCTGGTGCGCAACTAGGGTTTGGCGTGGAGATAGCGGCGAATACTGGCCGAATGAATGCGCAGTTAGGAGGTACTAACAACCCAGCAGTGAAAAGCTTGTTCGAGCGCTATGGTTACCCCGGCGTCAAGGTCAACACGCATGCGTTTCGGCACGAATTGAACACGCAGATGCGCAAAGCCGGTCTGTCGCAGCTCTTGATTGATGCTTTCTCCGGGCGCTCGTCGATGGGATCGGTCTACAACCATGAAACCGTCGAGGAACGCACCCAAGGGGTTGCGGCTTATCACCCCAAAACGAAGCTCGGCACCGCTGCCCTGCGTCTGGACAAGGTTAAAACCAATCAGCCTCTGAGTCTTGCAGATGTAAGGGAACTGCGCGAGGGTGAGCAGGATCGCATTATCCATCAAACCCATCTCGGCGTTTGCGTGCACAACTTTGCCTCCGAGCCCTGCCCGAAAATGGGCGCCTGCTTGGACTGCGGGCGGCTCGGATGCGTCAAAGGGGATGACGTGAAGCTTGGCAACCTTAAGGAAGAACGCGACGATCTTAAACGACGCCTCGATAAAGCCCTGGATGCGCAGTCTCGGGATGTGTTCGGGGCATCGGAGTGGGCCAAGAAACTGGGTGAGAAGCTCTTTAAGTGCGAGGAGCTCATCCAAACGCTGGAAAACCCCGGACTCGAAAAGGGTGCCATTGTGTGGAACGCTGATAACGGTTGGACGCTCACCAAGAACGCCGTCGCAATGTCAGGTCTGATCGCAGTCAAAGTCATTGAAGAGCACCCAGCGCAAGAGGCGTTATCATCGTTAGATGACGTCTTGGCTTTGCTGAATGAGATTGAGGGTTAAAGATGGGGCATTTAACGCCAAAGGATGAGAAGCGCATCATAAAGCTGATTGAGGAATGGTCAGAGCCGAAGCTGACCTGGCCTTTGCTCGTTGAGGCCTGCAAAGAAAAACTGGGTATCAGTCGTGCTCGCCAGTCCCTGATGAATCTACCTGCCGTGGATTTAGCAATGAAGAATTGCAAGGCGGCATTGAAAGCTCAGAAGCTGAAACCGGGCTGGATTAGCGATATCCAGGCAGCCAACGAACACATTGAGAAACTGACAGCGAACAATCAGAAGCTGCTAGCTGCTGTTCGAGATATGCATAGCCGGTTTTTGATTTGGCAAGCCAATGCGGATATGCATGGGCTAACACAATCTATGTTGGAACGGCCGGTTTCACAGCTTCAAAAGAGGAGCTGATCCGTTTTTCAGAACACTTAAAATATGGAAAAGACTCATCGCCTCTCCGTCTTGATAGAATCCCAGTGAGCAGTTAAACACCTCTGGATTAGCAGGAAACGGCCGATTCTGTTGAAAGGTCAGCAATTGCATTCAAGACACGTGGTTGCACTCTTATGACCAGTCATGATGACCAGCGATTGCGTTGGACCTGAGAGGTAGGCTGAGGCCGGCAAAAAGCGGCCCAGAGCATGTAAAATATTGGTGCCGTTGCGATTTTGAACAAGTTGCCGAGAAATCACTGACCCGGGGCAGGTTTCTAGCGAACCATTATTTTCACTGGATTTTTTTGACTTGAAGTGGATTAATTCTACGCTAGCACATGCATCAATTGTAAGCGCTCCATAAACCCCACCTAGTCAAAGATGGGCAGCGCGTTCAGGAATGCAGTCGAGGTGCGCAGCTCCACGGCAGCAAGGCTTCGTAATCTTCAACCGACGTCGCCAGTGGTAACCGCTCTAATGCGTGGCGCAGCCACGCATAGGGCTCTTGGCCGTTGGCTTTGGCGGTCTCGACCAAGCTGTAAAGTTGAGCACTGGCCGACGCGCCTTTGGGGGTGTCGCTAAACAACCAGTTCTTTCTTCCGATGACGAAGGGCCTGATCGCGCGCTCGGCAGCGTTATTGTCGATTGGCAGATAGCCTTCCTCGACATACCGTTCCAGTTTTTTCCAGTTACTTGCCAGATAACCGAGGGCCCTGCCCAAGGCGTTCTGAGACGTAACTTGTGGCTGCGTCTTTTCCATCCAGTTTTTTAACTGAGCCAACACTGGCAGACTCCGATCATGACGACCGGTTTTACGATCATCGTCACACGCATCGTTCAGATCACGCTCTACGCCATAGAGCTTGTTGATCAAGTTCAGCGCGATATCAGCACGTCCCGTCTTGCCTTTCGGCTGTACTTTCCGGGCTTCAACAAACTTGCGTCTTGCGTGCGCCCAGCAGCCCAAACGTTCGACTCCGGCCTGCGCGCCCAGCGCGTTATAACCGGCGTAATCATCGGTCATCAGATAGCCGCGATAACCTTCAAGCAGGCGCGTCGGTAGGAAAACGAAAAGCACTGGATCAAAGACGGCGACCTTGATGTCCAGTTCGACCAAGGCCGACAGACCATCGATAGATTTTCGGAAGTCGACGGGCTTGGGGTACAGATACACTTTTTCGACTTTGGCATCGGGTCGCATCATGGCGAGCTGGCTCCTGAGGGAATCGGGAGCACAGCATCCGGGATCAGTTAAGCGCTTTGAATGTGGGGTTTATGGAGCGGTTACTTTTGATCAACAGTTTGTCAGCGATGGCTTAAGTGTAGAGCCGCCCCGCTGCCCGCGTTGTAACGGGAAGCTAAGACCTGGGGTAGTGTGGTTTGGGGAGGACCTGCCTATTGCTGTTTGGAAGCGGGCGGTTGGGGCAGCGCAGGGCTGCGATGTGCTGTTGTCTATCGGCACGTCAGGCGTGGTATTCCCAGCGGCAGAGATCCCGAGAATTGCGCTCAAATCAGGCGCGCGCGTAGTGCATATCAACACAACGGAAACACCCCTCGAGAGCCCTCTTGAAATGTCCCTTATTGGCCGTGCAGCGGTTTGTGTTCCCGCTATCGTGTCCCAGATCGCAGCACCTGGCAAAGTGGTTTGATAGAATCATTGGCTACACATAATCCGGCTTCATGAAAGAGAGATTCGTCACCGGCGTTAGCGTTGACGCTGGACTAGGCGTCTAGGACGCCACATCTCATAACCTGTTCGTTTCCTGCCGCTCAGTCTGGGCTCCACCACGACGAGCTCGATGCCTACGGAAGCGCCGACAGCCCTGAACAAGGCCAAATAGCATCTCTGCTATCATCCCCCTTTCCTAAGCGGCATTCCTTACATTGACGTCTATACTTGTTGCAATGGAGATCGGTTATCTCAAGTGGTCTCCAGCTATCCGGCGGTTGAACGAATCGTTTGCGGGCATATCCACCGAGCTATGCAGTTGAGTTTTGGCGGCACCCTGCTCTGTACAGCCCCCAGCACCGTCACAGCAATCGCCCTGCGCTTCGCGGTAGACTCAAAAGAGGCATCCTATGTGGAGCCACCCGCACTCCTCCTGCATCACTGGCAACCAGACACGGGTCTGATAACTCATTGGGTTGCCATAGGTGAGTTCCCCGGGCCAATGCCGTTCGCCTAAGCTCAGTCATTGAACGGCACCTTGACGCTAGAAGGATGTTTATTTGTAAAAAAGCAGCATGCCGATCAACACGCAATCAATCAACACCATGATGCATGTAGCTGCAAACCACATCAGGTTTTGATAAGCCAATTTATTGGCAGTTACTCCAACTAAAAGAGTATACCACCCAACATAACCCAACATCATGCCTGCTAAAATTTGCCATGACTGAAACCCCGCTCTCGCAAAAAAAACAATCAGCAAAGGGATGGGAAAAAGAGCGTCGAACCAAAGACCGTAATTTTTTAAAGAGCTGGCAAGTATGTAACGAAAGCCATGAGCCTCTCCAAATTCAGGACTGACAGCTGCCCCCGCAAATACCTTATAGAGGTTTACCGCAGCAAAGCAGGTGAAAAACACACATACTAGAACTTTAAGCCAGTCAAGCATGAATGGAACAAGATAGGAATAGAATTCCGAAATCACCAAGGCGACCAGGCTATTGATCAGATCAAATGCTAGATAGCTCAATAGCAAAGTGAGATGGGACCTACCTCCTACGTAAAGAAGGTCGACGATGGATTGCGCTCTTCCCCCTCGCGAGGCGGTGAGACTCAATGTGAGGACAATGCCAATGGCGATACCTGACACCTATTCCTCCCTGAAGGAATTTCAAAGCTTCCTCACACCTGAATGTTAAGAGTGATTCAAAGTGGTTCAGAACTATCGATGTAGAAAGGAGTGTACGTACCTTTATCAGTCACGATCAGTAGCCCATCAATTTGTCGTCTAACGTCTTGAGCCCTGCCACTGACGAGTGCGATCCAGCCCCAATCATCCCTACCCATAGGATCTACCGATGTAAAGATGTCAAGCACACGGGTGTGATTCAATGACCAGTCGAGCGAAAACTTAATGTCATTTATCCGCGCTTGAACCGGCAATCCGTAAAAAATGGAAATGGTATCTATAGGCGATGATACGTTCAACGTCGCTTCGCTTTGCAAGCAGCCCACCTCGATCACATGTTTGAAAAAATATACGGGGTCACACTGATAGGAAAGTGCGATCTGCTCAGAAATAGCCGCTCCCGCCACCCGCCCGAAATTAGCATCGATCAATACCGCAGTCTTAGGGCCGATCTTGAATTCGCTGTGAAAGTACCCTTGCTGCAACCCGGAGCGCAGCACAATAGCCTCAACAGCCAACTTCGCGCGTTGGATGACCTCTTCGGTGAAGTATTTACTAGCGGGAAAGTAATTAACCGATTCGGTATTAGCGATCTTCCTGCGCAAGCTGACCCCCAGAAAATGGCATTGGCCTGCTACTGCATACCCCTCCAAACTGATCAGTTCGCCGTCGACATATTCTTGCATTATGAATTCGTGAGCCCCAAGAGAGAGCGCGCAACTCTGGATATGGGCAAGTATCTTTTCGTTGAATTCTGAGTCCGATAATGAAAATTCAGCGTAGCCTGCAGCCCCCGAGCCCCGTACAGGCTTTACAATAACTTTCTTGCAGTGTGCAAACGGGCCTCGAACCAACATAGAGAAATTACTGAATTCGCCAACTTCCATGCTTATAGGACTGTATTCGGGAATTAAGGAAGAAACATACTCCTTTCCGCCAAGCCGGGCCAATGCGCAATCGAGTCCTTTTACCCCTAACGTCGAAGCGAGCTCCACAGCAATAGGAATTCTCGTCTCAACAAGACTTAGAATAGCCTCGATCGAATCCTTAGGAAGAGCACCTATCAATTTGAGCACAGCATCGACGTTCGTTGTATCACCGCACTCTAGATAAGGAAATTCCATCAGTTGAGTGAAGGTATCACCTTGATAATATCTGGCACTGCCGATGATAAACAATGGTTCAAACCCCAGCTTCAATACCGCCAAAGCAGAGTAGCGGGTTGCTACGTCACTGGTTTCGATCAATATTATTTTTTTCATTGGCACGACTCCCAATTCAAATTAGCTTTCATTTTTCTGATAAAAGCTGACATTAGCGCTCCCCGCCTTATAATCCGTCAACACGTTAAAACAATATTCCCGGGATTAAAAAGCAGTAAAACGTATCAGATATCCTACTGCACATCGCGTAAAACCCGCTGATACAGCCAAAGAGTCAGGCCGGATAAAAACGCTACCAATAAGGCAACCCACGAAGAGTTGACACTATTGACAAGCACTAGGCTCAAGGCCGAAAGCAACGCTGCCACCCGTATATCTTGCTCACTGACGGCTACATAGATATTACGATGTTCATCGTTGCAAAGGCGGGCAAAGATTGAAAAATGAATTGGAACGAACAGTGTAGCTCCTAACGAGTAAAGAAAAACAGCGACCAGTAACACGAAAATCCCACTACTCATGGAGGCTATAGTGAACCCCAAGCCGAACAGTAGCATGCCTGCGACCAACAATTGCATCTCGCTCAACTTTGGTTTCAGGTAATAGACCGGCAACGTCAGAACCAACACAAAAAGACTATTGGCAGAACGCATCAAGTTGGACAAATCAACACCACTCAATGAGAATTCCCGAAAAAAAATGGTCATCGGTATGGATGAAAAATCAACTGCCAGCCTGACTGCGATATAGTGGCTGGGCATCAATGCGATTGTCGACATTATCGTGCTTGCCAGTAAAAATATGATAAAACTGCGATCCTTTGATGCGACAGAAAGAGACCCAAATAGACTACCAGCATTGCTTGTTTCCACATTGAGCGTAACGGGAACCTTGCACCAAAAAAACAAGATACCTGTCAAGACGACACTTACAAGCCCTACAAAACCTATATACCCTATAAACCCTGAGGGGTATACCAACATCACAATAAGCGGTCCTAAGATCAACGCAAGATTACGTACCCAGTAGATCAAGCTATACAAGACGGCTCTATCGATGTTCTTCGTCATCTCGATCAGCAGTGACTCGGACAATGTCGCTGATATACCGCCAAGCACTGAAACGGACACCAAAAAAAGCAAATAAACAATGTATGTTTTTGGGCAATAACTAATTACCACCGCAAAGATCAGCAAAATGGCTCCACGAACCACCTCAGAAACCAATACGATGGCCCACTTATCTACTTTCCTTGCCAAGGCATCAATAGCAATTGATCCGACCACAGTCAGCAGCGCGGCCGTGATTAATGCATAGGTCGCACGCTCCACCCCAAACTGTAGGGAAATGACGATGGTCATCATGGCGACAATCGACTTTTCAACCACCCGATCAATAAAAATCAGGATCACCCTTGCCGATACTGCTGGATTTTTCAAGTAGCTGATCATGCGAAACCTTCAAGTGTGTAATAAGTGATCTCTTGGGCTTTGCAACTAGGAGCCTCAGCAAAAACTTTACCGCGCTTGTTATAATTCATGCACCACACTGGGCCCTATGGGTTGCGGACAGCCTTCAATCACTATGACTTTTTGTGCTTTTATAGATATCTATTTTGAACTCCCCCTGTTTCGCTCAACCTCACTTAACAGGATTTCTAGACAAGCCTCGATCGATAAGCTGGACGTGTCCAGACAAACCGACGGGTAAGGTGGAGGCTCATAGGGCGCATCAATTCCAGTGAAGTTTGCCAACTCACCCTGGCGTGCTTTTTTATAAAGCCCTTTAGGATCCCGACTTTCACATATGTGAAGCGGGCTGCTAACGTAGACCTCGGAGAATCGATCGTCACCGATGATCTCTTTAGCCAATGCACGATCCGAAGAGTGAGGCGAGATGAACGCTGCTAGCACAGTGAGACCAGCATCATTCATGAGGCGCGCAACTTCCGAAACTCTTCTTATATTCTCAGCCCGGCTCTCGGCATCAAAGCCCAAATCTTTGCAGAGTCCGTGCCTTATATTGTCCCCATCCAGAACAGCGCAGAAAATTCCCCTCCGCATTAAAAGACGTTCCAAGTTGAACGCCAGTGTACTTTTACCGGAGCCGCTCAAACCTGTAAACCAAAGCGTCATTGGGGCCTGGTTCAGGTTACGGTGACGCTCGACAGGGGAAACAGTACCCAGCTGCCAAACAACATTATCATTTTTGCTCATTCGAATCCTTTCCTGATATCGCACAGGCGTGTTAGTCGCCATTACTCCGTACACGGTAGGCCGATATGACCTGCCGTGACATGAACACTCGGAGGGCGCTAGGTATGCCTGCGGCTGCCCATTTAGTATGAAAGAGATACACCTAAAGCCCGTTGTATCAACTGAGTTGCTGTCTTGGCTTTTTGAACAGAGTCTTGGTACGTCACACCTACCACGTGCAAGTACCCCAAGGAGGTATCATTATCGATCATAGGTAAAACTGCCTGACCCTCAACTATGTTAATAGAGTGCTCCAACACCCATGGACAGTGCTCTTCGATGAACAACTTACCAATATTTTTTTGTGCCGTTCCGCTTGCTATCGGTGCTATTCTACGAGCTGTAGCAAATAACGCCGAAGCCGGCCGACATTTTACCTGACTGCCGATATATGCATTGAATACTATTTCATAGATACTCAATGACGTTGACTTATTATACAGAGTTCCCAAGGCCCCACCCATCAACCGCGGGTTAACTTCGATGATATCGATACCTTTATCGGAAACGATAATCTCGATATGAAACACACCAACATCCAAGCTTAGGCATGCCAAAACTTTTTCGCAATAATCAAAAATTTCCTGCTCCCGTGGGAAGAACCCTGCAGGTGCCATAATCGAGCCGATTTCCAGAATATCGTTGTGTTCCGATCTGTGCCTCTCGGTCAACATAAGAGGGAAAAAACCTTGCTCGTTCTTGGCAACTTCAACTGAGTACATCTTACCGTCAATGTACTGTTCAATGACAAAATCCAAAGATACTTGTGAGAGAGCAATATCGTCTAACTTACCGCGCGCATCATTGTAATCAGCGATAAACTTATCAACATCCTGTTGATTTTTAATATGAGCGGTAAGAAATTTGGCAAACCCTTTCGCCGGCTTGATAATACAAGGAATACCGATTTTCGCGACAACTTCATGTAAAGCGTCTAGAGATGCACATTTTTTGTACGTGCAATTGCTCAAACCATTTCTATGCAAAAGTGCACGGGCGCGAGGTTTGTTCTTTGCATTTTTAACACCCTCGATTGAAGTTGCCCGTATTCCCAGATTTGCAGCAATCGTGGAAACGGACTCGACAATATCCTCCAGCGGCGTAAACATGACGCTCAATGGATGCGCCTCATTTATCTCCCGCACCTTCTCCTCAAACGCCACAAGATCGAGGCAGCTATCAATGCTGTAAAGTTTATACGTATTCTCAATTAAGAACTCTTCACTCAACGACGAAAAAAGACGCGTCATCTCCGTGCGTAAAAAAATCAAATTATAACCAATCTGCCTGGCGGTGATAATAGCCCTTGACGAAACGTCCGTGCAGTCGACCATTAATATATTCGTCATGAACTGCCTCTCGTAAATTCAATATTCAAAAATAACCAGATCTGTGTTCTTGAAACTGATCAAACCAAATAGCTTTCGAGTTTTCCTCGGCGGCGGATGTCAACGGTGGCGCAATGAAAGGAGCCGCCGAAACTATTGAAGTTACGGAAATCACATAGAATCGGCTCAAACCCTGCGCCTTTCATGGCCTTTATCATGGGCTCGTCTTGTCGTTCTACAACAACACGCCGTTCATCCAGCATCAGGATGTTCATGTTTATCCATTTGCTGGTCATGTACAGGGGATGGCTGTCTGGCATGATGGGTTTGGGTGCATGAATGGCATCCCAGCCCCGAAATATTTCCGGCATCTTCTGGACACGCTCGGGATTGATCAACAACTTGCCCGGCGCTAACGGCACCAACGTCGCATCAATATGCATTGGATGCATATCATTGAATTCGAGGACATGGATCTTATAATCGTCACCCAGGTGCCGCTGTAACCAGTTGATCCCGAACTCATTAGTAACATTACTTTTTTGAGCAATGATGTCTTTCCCAAGCCTGGTGAAGTCTGCAGCGTCAAAGGTCGGTTCAAACTCAGTGATCACCAGATTGGCCGAGGTCGCGGCTTCATCTTCAACCCAACCATCCACGTACTGCTCATCCGACAGTTCGGGTTTCGGCCCGGAACTCCATTTGGCACCACCATGAAAATATTCCTTGAGGAGTTTCTTGTAGGCAGCCGTTTCAAAATAACGAGAACGCCAAGCCAAAGGGCATTCAATGATGTCAGTGCCGACCACCAGCAAAACATCCCGTGGCATCGCCGCATACATTCCAGTACTTGACCAGCCCGGCGCACCGTACACGAGGGATTGATTCTTTGGCTCCGGGCGCCGGACCTTGACGCCTTCGCATTCAAGGATTCGTGCGAATTCATCGAGCTCTTTTCTGGCCAGGTCGATTCTTTCCTGAGGAAAAGGTTTGCCGGCGTTATCCCTAAAAAACTGATGCTGCTGAGTCGGCAGGCAAGGTTCCATGGCGGCGTGCCAAGGTGGGATGCACGCACCGTCCACCACCCCGACGATGATTTCTTCCAGCAAGTCCCATTCAGTGTAGGAACACACGGGCGAGGTTTGAATGACGTTTGAATCTTTTTCATTGAGTTGCATTGAACGGATCTCTTTCAGCGTAAATATTCAGTTTGAATTCATCTGGGAACAACAGCACCGGTCGTTTCTTTCACAGGGCGACACTTGAACTGGAGAACCCACATCAATCGGTGTTATGTCCCGACTGAGCTAAAAATCGAGACAGTTCGGCGATGCTCGGCCACAGTCTTTCCGGGCGCGGTACATCGCTTTCGGTATAGGAGGCTCCCTTTCCGGTTAGAACCAAGGCATGTGCTACTTCCAAATGTTGGGCTGCAGCTATATCGGTGAGCAGGTCGTCGCCAATGATCATGGTTTGCGATGGTTTGACTCCCAGGCTGTCCATGACCGAGGTAAAAAAGACAGGGGATGGCTTGCCTGTCACCAACGCCTGTTTACCACTCGCCGCCTCTAGCCCGAGGATGAAAGCGCCGCAATCGAGTCTCACGCCCCTGGGGTCAAACCAGAACAGGTTCTTATGCGGTACAACCAGACGCGCGCCTTTGTGCAAGTAACCGAAGGCTTGATTGAGGCAGGCATAATCGAACGACTCGCCTATATCGCCAATGACCACGACATCAGGGCTCACGTGATCACGAGCGATGCCCTCGAACATGCTGTTCACTGACTCAGGCATGAGAAAGAAACAGCTGACGTCCCCAAGTGACTTCAAATAGCGCGCACAGGACGTTGACGCGGTATGAATCTCTTCGGCCCGGACATTAATGCCATGGCGCTGTAAATCTTCGGCAATGGTCGAAGGTAGCTGGCCTGTGATGTTGGTCAAAAAACGAAGTTGAAGTCCGGCCATCCGTGCCGCCTCGATGGCCTCGGCAGCGCCGGGAATGGCGTGCCCCTTGAAGACCATTGTGCCGTCGATATCCAGCAGGAGCGCTTTTATTTTCATGAGATTCCCGGGGCAGTTAAGGGATTGGAAATGAACAAGTCGTTTAACAGCCGGGGCAACAGTTGCTCCAGACACAGAGGCTGCGGCCACGGCCTGGACGGGGCTGCGCCCAATTCAAGCAACACTCCTTTCAACGACGCGGCATCGGACCACACACTGTGATCCCCCCCTTTGCGGCTCGACTCAATCAATGCACCGGTGTGATCGGCGCGCACTCGCACGCCGGGAGGGGGCTGCAGGTAAAGATCGCTGCGCCAGCCCGAACCTAATGTCGCCGCAGCCCCTTGCAGCAATGTAAAACCACCCTCGCCGAGTTCCGCGAAAGCGGTTTGCAAGGCATCTAAAACCTGGGGCGCGCCGAGCATGCCAATACCTGCAGGCTCGAGCCGCAGCACCAACAGGCCATTCTCTGCCGGGTGGAAAAAGACGTTCGAACGCTGGGCATCGAGGTTCCCTTGGGCATCGAGGGCCAGCCAGCCAAGCTCCAGAAACAAGCGATTGGGTCTGATATCCCACCAGATCGGCTGCATTCCGTGATCGGAATGGGCGATGAAGCGTGTCTCCTTCCCCGATGCCGTTTGGCACGCGGCGAACAACTCGTCCAACCAGCGTGCGAGTCGCTGTTCAATGGCTTCGAACAACAATTGGGGAGTGCTTGCATCTTCCAGGTAGCGCAACAACTGATGACACACCAAGTCGATGACGGGGTAGTAGGCGACTGTCAGGTCGGAGTCGCCCGCCTCCAGCGCCAAAACAACATCGGCGACAAAGCTCTGATGGACGCTGTCGAGCAAATCCAGCAGAAGCAGCTCCGCAGCTCCGGATCCACCTTCATTCAGGCGCCCCCCCAACTCACCGGCGGCGTAGAGCTTGCCGGGGTTACCGGCGACATAGGCACGATCCATGAGCTGGCGTCTACGTTCGCCGGCCAGGCTTCCATGGACTCGGATTGGTTGAAACCCCAACACGCAAAGACACAATTGCTGATCAATGATGACTGCCCGTACCGCAAAAGCCCGATGGCTCTCCCCCCCTGCGCCCACCGGTATCGCCGGGGAAAGAGGTAGATGCCGAGTCTCGTCCAGGGCAATGCGAGCCTGCTTGCCTTGCTCGTCGACCAAGACCATCGCCACCTCATCGGCATGCACCCTGAAACTCAATCCCAAGGCTTCGCACCGCAAACATTCACCTGCCCGCACGATGCTTAGGGGTAGCACCGGGTTCAGGTACACCTCAGTGTGACTGAGCAACTGCGCGCCCAAGCGTTCAGGCTGGACAAACGGGACACCGCAGGTGCGTATGGCGCGGCCGGCTTGGGCGAAATAGTCCCACGCCATCAAGCTTTCGCGCGGCCAGACCTGAAAAGCGTCCCGCCAGTGAGCAGGGTTGCCCGCTACCGCTTCCGGGATCTCATACCCGGTCAGGCCGTGGCGTGCGACTGGTTCTGCACTCCAGATGCTGAACAACGAAGGCGGCGTCTGGCAATTGGGGAACAGCGGTTCCAGCGTCGCCGCATGATTCGCTTGGATGCCCATGCGGTTTCGCAGCCGCTGGTAGAGATCTCGCGAAAGGCCGTCTACCAAAAGCCAGAGCAACGACTGCCTGCTCATGCCTGTAGCCCTGCTGGCAATGAACTCATCAGATGATTGGCAAGTTCCTGAATCTGATGACGGAAGGCATCGGGAGTGCTGTCATTGGCGAGCGTAAAATCGGCATGGATGCGTTCTATCTGAAAGTCCAGAGCACTGTTATGAATGACACTGATGTCCTTCCTCGACTCAAGTCGTCGCTGACGCGAAAGTGGATCGGTGACAATTTTGATCACTTTGAATCCGTTTTCCCTGAGGTAAGGCCAGTCGGTTTGATCGTCACGTAAATCATCGTTGATCACGACATCGGCTTCGGTTTTTTCCAGCTCTTGCGCGAACGCCTTGACCAGCGCGAACGGGTTGATAAAACGTAGTTGTCCAGCCACTTGCTCAAGCAGTTTCTGATCTTGGGCCCCAGGACTGAGCGCTGTGCAAGCTTCCGAGTAAAATCGCGCCTGCAGTCGATAAAGGGGAGCCGCCAACTTCAACACCTGGACTTTGAGCCCCAAGTGAGTGAAGTACTCATAGAGGTAATTGGCGGCCGTACTCTTTCCCGAACCACTCGGTGCAACAATGCTGAGCCTAATGGCTCCCCCACGAGTTGACTGACTGAAAGACATTGAGCAGACCTCTCAGGCGGTTGTGGCTTGGTTATCGTGGGTCGACGTGGAGCTGCGACCGGGGCTGTACGTCCAACGAACCCGGGACAACGCCTCGCGTAATGCGTCTGACAGGGCACAAGGAATGTCCGTCCTCGCCGGCGGGATTCCATGCCAGGTCGACGTTGTAAACTGCGCAGGCCATTCGAATACGCTGTCCCCGTCGATCAAGGCCAGGATCTCGACCGTCGACAGGGACTGCCGGGACCGCTCGGCAGACTGCATGACCTCGGGTAAAACCACTTCGTCCAGCCAGGAACTTCCCGTCGGCGCCCGGCCGAACACTTGGGCGAAACGCTCGGGCGCTATCAGCACCTTGTGTCGGTCTGCGCAGGCCGGGTCATTGATCAGGCCGGCGAGTTCGGGGAACTCCTCGATCAAACATGGATGCTGGCGCAGGCTGCCCAGGCCGATATGCGGATAATCCGGCCAGCCACGTGCCCGTACCCGACCGTCCTGGACATCCAATAGCAGCTTGTCGCCCGAGTAATAGTCGTGCTCCCCCGCCAACACATACTCCAGCATCGTGGTGGTCTTGCCAGCCCCCTTGACCCCGGCAAAAGCGGTCACGGCCTTGTGCGAACGGGACACCACCGCAGAGCTGTGAAGAACCGCCGAACCTTTCGCCGACTCCACCAGCAGACCGTAATAGCGCACCAGTTCGATGAGATGAATGAAGGCGTCCTCCGCACCGTAAAAGTCCACTTTGCGGGTAGACATGCGGTAGCGGTAACCGACCTGTTTTTCCGGATCCCAGGCCAACGACTCGCCGTTTGGCAGATCGCCCCGCCAGACCTTCAGGGTGAAGCCGACGGCATAGGTTTCGCGAATGAGATGAGGTATCTGGCAACGCGTTTTCCAGGGGGTCTCGAACGCTTGCGGAGCGTGCAGGCAGACCGTGAGATCCGCCGGTGCGTCGGAGTTATCCACCATCAGATAGGGCGTGAAGAACGCCATGAGGCGCGGGACCAGCCCTGCCGGATCGGCTTCGACCTGAAGCGATAACCGGAACACACCATTACTCAGTAAGTAGCCCATATAACTTCCTTGAATTAAGGCGTTAAACACCTGCAAAGCTGATCTGAAAGGCATCGGCGAAACACTTTTCAGCCCGGTATTGTTTCCAACGGACGCTGATTCGCCTGGACGAGTACGTTGCCCGGTGTCGACAGTGCCGCGCGATAGAGGGCCGGAGAGGCCAGGGCAGGAACGCCGCTTTCGCGCAGCAGAATCGCCAAATGACACAGCAGCGATGAAGATTCGAAAATAAAGCCCGAGACATAAGGGATAAGCGCCGCCAATGCCGCATAAGGCCGTGGCGATACCATGACGATCGGCGCCTTCGCCTGTTCGATGCGCTGCATCAGTCGCATGATCGCCGGGCCAAGGGTTTCTGGAGACGGCAAGTTATTGATGGAAACAGTCGCGGCAATACTGATTTCTTCAATCTGGGCACACTCATCGACCACCAAGGACAAACCTCGGGCGAAACCGGGAGAGATGGTTCTTTCGCCGGCGCGGTCATCCACCAGAAACTGGCTTTTCAACGGCGAAAAATCCACCAGGCTCAGTTGGCCGCGATCAACTACCCACTCCAGCTGAACTTCACCGAGCCCGGCGATGGCAGCCTCGGTCACGATGACCAGTTGGCGCCGTTGATGGGGGTTCAAAGGAAGGTCCAGGGTGCCGGTAGACAAACCATGGCCTGGCGCCAGTCCATCGGCATCGATACGCCAGGTGGACGTCGAAGCACTGCCGCGGTTGATAGCCAGCAAACCGTCAGGCGAATACTCGCAAAGCACTTGGCCGGCGTAGGACGTACTGCCCAGGGATTGGGTAATGAGCCCGGCGTCGCCGCGGATAAAGTCACGCACGACAAACACCTGGGTCTGAGCGCCCAACAACTCACGCAAACGCGCTGGTAATTGTGCCCGTGGCAAGATTTGCTGGCGTATGCCCGCCGAAAAATCCAGCACCACCTGATCGCTGTGCAACTGGGCCAGCAATGCATCGCTATGCGCTTGTGTCATTCCACCAGCGTTGGCGGCGATCAACAATGCGCTGCCTGCCTCGACCCCGTGATCGAGGGCCAGCAACGCCAGCGGACGGCGCTTGCTGCGAAAGTATTGGGCGAAGTCCGGCCATGGACGAAAGGGTTCCAGCTCCGGGTCGGCGGCCGTATAAAGATCCACCCAATGGCAAAGTGGCGCACTGGACTCCAGATTCCTCAGTGAGGCGATAACCCGCGCCTGCAACAACCAGACTTGCTGGCCATCCCAGGCCCACTCGATGTCCGCAGGGGCGTGCAAATGCTGTCTTGCCAACGACAACAGCTCTGCAATCGAGCTCAACATCGCCGGCTCTGCCAGCAATTGGGGGGCGCCGGTGAAATCACCATTGGCCAGCAACCTGACGGACAATGCCTGACTGGCGCCGGACACCAAGGCATCCCCCGCACCGGCTACTGCTTCGATAAGAGGCACTGCGCTGCCATCGAGGGGGTCGTGACTGAAGGCAACACCCGCCCAGCGCGCAGCCACCATATGTTGCACAATGACGGTCATTCCGACAGATGCATCCAGCAGCTCACACCGCAGTCGTTCAACAATCGCCCGGTGAGAAAAGCCAGAACGCCAAACCCCTTCGATAGCGTCAAACAACGCGTCCCAGCCACTCACATCCAGCCATGAATCGAAGATACCGGCAAAACTGTGGGAGGCGCCGTCTTCAATGGCGCAGCTGGAACGTACCGCCAAGGGCTGGTGAATATTGATATCCGCCTCGGTGAGACGAGACTCGAGATAATCACGGGCATCCGGGCGCCACTGTACCGGCGCGAGCAACTGCAACTGTTCGAGATGTTTGTCGAGGAACGCCCCCGCCGTCAGTTGAATAACCTGAAGTACGTCACGTAACTGCTTTTGCAGTTCCTCGTAATTATGCCAAAGTCGTTTGAAGTCGCTTTCTTGCAGCCCCACTAATGTCGGGACAGAAGTACGCTGCGCAAGCGTTTTCAGGGTCAGATATTTTCCAGACACCGGTTAATTTCCTTTAAATTGGCGGCACAAGAACCCATTGGCGTTTTCGACGTACATTCGATAACCCACTGTCTACAGCGCTAGATTTCCTGGCTTTCCAGCACTGAACTTTCCTTGAGTGTCGTTGCATAATCCATAAACAGGCGTGAGGCCTTGGCTTCTTTAGCTCCCTGGTACTTGCCGTTATACAGCTCGATCTCGCCTTGAACATGCCAGAACATCATTTGCCCAATATCCATGCCAGGGTATACCCGAATTCTATTGACGGCCAAAAGTTGAATGGTCCAACGGCCTATAAATCCTATATCACCAAGCGGTGCCGACAGGTTGATAAACATGCCGAGTCGAGCAATGGAAGAACGCGCCGCATAAGTCGGTACAAAACGAGTACTGCCCATGGTCTCGATTGAACTGGCAAGGTACAGCCGCATCGGTTCGAGAACAAACCCTTCAGAGCCGATATAAATATCACGGGTTGGCTGCTCCGACTTCACGTCGATAATGCCGTCCTCATAGACTTTCATATGATTATGCAGGCGAAAATTATAGCTATTTGGATTGATGCTATTCTTTGAGAAAGGAGAGATCACGATATCCCCTGCAATAACGCGATTGGTTATTTCATTACCCGTCAATATCATGGTTGGTCCATTATAATTCTTGAAGGAACGACACTTTGCGAGCCTGCATAACGCCCTTCATAGGCGCGAACGGCACCAAAATTTTTCCAGAAACACACTTTGGCAATCTTCGTCCCTGCATAGATACGCAGCGGTTGAGTGACCACAATTTCCAGCGTCCAGCAGATCGTTGCCCCTGTGTGCCCCAGTGGCGCGCTGGTTTGAATGAACATGCCACATAGCGCTGTCGATAGATTGGCGTAGAGTTCACTCGCAAAATCCAGCCCGCCGATACATTCGACGGTAGAGCCCAGGTAAAAACGCCTCGGCTGCAGGACCAGCCCCTCTTCCGGGATAGTGTGCTGAATAGTTCCCAGGCCCTCATGAGGATCGATCTGTTCGGCGTCATACTCGATAATCTCGCTCCCCAAATGGCAGGCATATGAATTCTGCTCTATCAAACGGGGATCGAATGGTTCGATCACAATGCGTTTCAATTCACGCATTCGTTGAATTTCACTACCCGTCAGCATCATGAAAGCTTCTCCTCAAAACACCTGCCATTCGCTGGCTTACTCGAACATCAATCTGCCAGCCATGGGGGAGTGGTGTTGGGGTACAACTCCGACACCAGCGACCGAGCACTAAAAAAGTAACCTTGAGTACGTTGTGCCGCTGACGACTGGGGAAAAAAGCTAGCCAGTCGTGCAGTAAGCAGCGATAAGTTATACGTGGGCACTGCCGGACAGAGATGATGTTCCCAGTGTCGATTGATATGACAGGGCGCCCAGAGAAACCGCTCGATAATACCCACATCGATACTTCGGGCATTACTGGCATTCGGATGGTCTAACCTTCCCCCGTGTTCGGCAATACTGCGTACACGCAGGATCAACGGAAGTATCGTAAACGCCGGAACAACCCAAAGCCATAACACGTCCCACCCGCCACCTACCCAAGTTATCCCCCCGCCCACGGCAATAATAAAAGCCATTGCCAGACGCCGATCAAGCCGCGAGGCATGACTGCCTCTGGCGAACAACCCCAACAGCCCAAAGTTGTTGACCGATCTAAGTGTCATCAGTGTCGAAACACCCAGTGCATCGCGCAGCAACAGCCCATAAAACCTGATACGTGTCTTCGGCAGTTGTGAATCTTTTATATCGGGATCAAGCTCGGTATTGAGATGGCGATGATGGAGCAAATGGTGCCGGCGATAACGGGATACACAAACGCTCAATGGAAAAGCCAGGAACAGATTACCCACCGTATCATTGAGCCAGCGCCGACGACTGATCAAATAATGCGAAGCATCATGCATCAGTACCAATAACGCATGTTGACGTGTAGCGATCCATACAATGGAAATACTATAGGCCAGCCAACTGCTGGCCCACTTAGCGAAAAAAACGGCGAACACAATCAATAACCATTGCATGCCTATCTGTATGAAACATTTACCTGGACGCAACTTCATCAAGTCGTGGACTACGTGAGGATCGACACGCAGTTTTTCATGTCGACATCGTTCTTTTCTTTCGCAAACTACCGCGGTTGCCAGACTCATCCCTCTTACTCCTCGACCAATCCTGTGGCAGCGCCTTGAACCTCGGAAGACGTCAATGAGCGGGAGCGGAATGCCCGTGGATGTTGTTGAAGCCAGAACTTGATGACCTGTGGCAGAAACTCGACGGGATCCGGTGATGGGCGAGAAACATTCAACGGCGCCCGAACCCTGTCGCTGCTGGCATACACCCCGTAGACTTGTAACAACCGTTCGAAGTAACGAAACTCATTTTTGGAGATGCCTTCAGGACTCCAGGCCGATAGCGAACGCTTCAAGAAATCCCACTGGCGGCTTTTGAGAATGGGCACGGGATCCTGGGCTCCCAGGCCGGCCGTTTCGCGTGCCTCGCCCAGTTGATTTTCGACCAGGCGAACCAAGTGTTCGTAGCCGATACGCTTGTCTCCGGCAGACGCCACCACCTGTTCGGCAACACCGCTGGCGGCAAACCGTATGATCATCGCCCGCAACTCACCGACCACCCAATCAAGTGGCACGATGTCGAGCAGACCGGTTTTGTTTCCCACCAAGAAGGGAGGGCTGAACCCGGCCATGAACCTGATCAGCGGATAGAGCCCGTTGAATCGGCTGATGGCTCCGGTCTTGCTGTCACCCACTACAAGGCTGCAACTAAAGGTCGAAATGCTGATGCGCTCACCGAAATTTGCACGCAGCGAGCGCTCGGCCATGGCCTTGCTCTCTTCGTAGCCATTGCGGTACTCCCAGTCTTCGACTTGGGTATAAGCAGTGGAAACATAGATCAGTGCGGGCCGGTCGGCCTGGCGCAGCAGGAAACGACAAAAGTTTTCCGACCCGCCGACATTCAGCGCCGTCATGTCTTCGCAGCTTTTATCCCAGGACACGTCGGCTGCCAGGTGGATACCCAGGGCACATTCGAGTTTGGGTCGGCTGTCGGCGGCAGCAGCCATCGCCCCGGCGTCGCAAATGTCCACCACCAGGAACTCGACACGAGCCCGCTCGACCGCAGACAAGGTCGCCGCTAATTCATCACATGACGTTTGAGTGCGTAACAGGCAGAGCAGTTGAAGCTGCAGGCTCTGCTGGAGTAACGAACGAACCAATGGAATGCCGAGGGTGCCGTTGGCGCCAGTCAGTATCAATTGCAAAGGGGTCTGCGCAGACATCGTTTATGCCTCGACCGCAACTGTCGATAGTTGCGATAGCAGGATTCGATCACGAATACCCTCCAGCATCTGCCGGCTATTGGCGCGGATCGCTCGCTCCCCGATCGGATGAAGAACGTCGGCCAGGGACGGAATGCCAAGATCGAACAAGACATCCAGTTGCACACTAAGGTCGTCCCCCGCCTGCTGGATGGACCACTCCCCTGACCAGACTTCCAGGTCCCCGTCGATTTGCTGAAACACGATACGGTGGTCGGGCAGCAATAGATCGCGCTCGGTCCAGGTCAACTCACTTCCGTTTAGCAATACACGCCAGGTGCTGATGATTTCGTTTCCGGTACGTTGCTCGATAGTGACGTCAAGTACGTCCTTCATGAATTCCGGATAACGCTGAAACTCACAAAGGGTCGACCAGACTCGCTCCAGCTCAAGAGACCCAAGATTCAGTGATGTATTTACTGCTGGCATAACGGGATTTCCTTATCGAATTCTGTTCGAGTGATCGCTTCAACACTCTGGCAAAAGTGCTCCAGCCCTGTTTCGAGATCTGCGTCGCTGATGACGGCTGGCGGGTAGAGACGCAAAACTTTCGGATCGGTGAGACAGAAAGCGAGCAACAAGTGCCGTTTGGCGGCCTCGATGATCATCTCCCCGACATGATCGAGACGCTTGAACTCAACGCCGATCATCAAGCCCTGGCCACGGATGTCGGTAATCAAGGGATTATCTGCAAGGCGCTGGCGCAGATAGCTCAAGACCCGATCGCCTAAGCGCTGCACCCTGAGGGTGAAATCGGGAGCGGACACAACATCCAGCACCGCGTTGACGACGGCACCGGCCAGGGCACTACCGGCAAAAGACGAAGCGTGGACTACCGGATCCCGGGCAGCCGCATCAAAACGCTTCGACGTAAACAAGGCTGCCGAGATCGGGAAAACACCACCGCCCAGAACCTTGCCCAACAGCAGGATGTCGCAAGGAACGTCGACACGCAGGCTACCGATACGCCCCAGGCCCGTTTGGATCTCGTCAAATATCAAGCGGCAGTCAAAAGCCTGGGCCAGGTCGCCAAGACCTCGAAGAAATTCATTCTCCACAGGGCGTATCCCGCCCTCGCCCTGTATGGGCTCAATAATGATCGCCGCGATGTCGCCTGCCTCCAGCGCGTTGGCGACAGCATCGAGATCGTCGATTGGACAAAAAACCACGTCACCTTCAGTCAGAAGACCGGCATGCCGCATGTAGCCATGACTGACACTCAAGGCAGCCGCGGTGCGCCCGTGGTAAGCCTGCTCGAAGGCAATGACCCTCCGCCGTCCAGTGACGATCCTGGCAAGTTTCAATGCCGCTTCGACGACTTCGGAACCGGTATTGCCGAAAATCACCTTATCCTTCTCAGGTCCCGCCATGACCAATAGCCGCTCGGCCGCCAGTACGATGGGTTCGTTCGACAGGATTTTCGTGGAAAGCCCAAAACGCTGGATCTGTTCCACCAGGGCAGATACCACGCCTGAATGACTATGGCCGAGTAGGTGCACACCGAACGAACCGAAGTCCAGCCAGCGTCCACCCTGAGTATCTTCGACCCAGGCACCGTCGCCACGCGCTTCGGATGCGGACAACCCCGACATCTTCAACATCAGGCCCTGTTGACGACCGAAGACAGCACCATAGCGATCAACGAAGGCGCTTTTACGCTCGGATTGCTTCGGCACCGGGACAGACCGTCCAGTCAGTTCAGTGTTCATAGGGATTTCATCAGTGGCACCAGAAAACTGGCATCGCAACCCAACGCGGTACACGCCTTGTCGGAAGACCGAAGAAAACGCAGAACGCCTCCCTGGTTGTGCGCTTGCAGCGAATCGACCAACTCGCCCGGGAATGCCGCAATCAAATCACGTATCAGCTGGCTTACTCGACGGATTTCAGTTGCGTCATTCGCTGCGAACAGACCCAGCAAGCGCGCCATGTCAGCCCCGGGTAAATTGATCACCTCGCACAAGCCGTACTCAAGTAACCACGGCAATCTGTGCTCTTCGTCGAGCACCGCCGTGCGCCCCAACGTGCAGTCGATTTGCACCAGCAGTTCAGCAATCTTCACTTTAATCAACACCGATGCATCCGGAGCATCCATGGCGCCTTCCAGATCTTCGAGGTAGGCATACAGTTCGGACATCACCAGCCATGCCGCGCTGACGATGGCGCGGGCCATGCTATTGCCCTCCACCCCCACGCCTCCGGTCAGCCGAGGAAACCAACGCAAGGTTGAGTCTTGTCGTGCTTCAAACATGCTGTGCTCCTTAGCTGGCGCTGGCCCCGGACTGGCGTTGCAATGATGGACTCCAGGTCCCTGCGCGGATCGCTTGCAGGTGTTCGAGGGCAGAGAGCGGCGGCAACTGGCACAGATCGGCGAAACACTGCGCCAGCGTTACGCCGGCCGGCACGTTCTCGGCCAGTCGTACATAACCGTTGCCAGCGCAGACCAGAGCGGCTTGGCCGTGCAACGGATACCGCGCAACATTTCCCTGCAACCCGGTAAATGGTTCATCACGAAGGAGTTCCGGAGCCAGCCTGCCTGTCATTTGCTGCAATAACGTCTCGATGCGTGACAGGGCTTCGTCCAACACCGCTGGACCTTTCGCAAGGTCTGCCCAGAGCGCTGAAACCTCCGTCCAGGTGGTAGGGCAAAGATCCAAGAAAACCAGGTCGCGGCTTTTATTCCAGCGACGCAGCGTCCACTTCTTGTTGGACAACACCCAACCCGACATCGAAAGCAGCGAGTTCATGGCTGCGGTCAGTGCATTCATCAAATAGCCGATCGCCGCAAAAGGCTCGTCAGACCGTTGCGCCAGCCGTGAGCAGGCGACATTCACTCTGAAAACATCCAGGTCTTTGCGAGACACCACGACACACAGGTCGCCAAGTGCCGAGAGATAAGGAGTGGTGAGATCATTGGTCACGCCATAGACCAAGCGCTCGACATATTTGCGCGGAACCTTGTTGCGCTTATCCCATCTTGAATAATTTTGCAGGCAGATCAGCGCTGGGCTTTGCGCCAGGCTGGTGAGTTCGCCAAGGGCCAGATGAACATCGGCAGCATTGAACAGCAACAGTTCGAGATGCAGACCTTCCTGATGAATCTGGGTTGCCATTTGCTCGGTGCTGACAGGCTCGTCAACCACGCACAACATATCAATATCGCTGGCCATGGTGGCAATACCATGGACCGCCGAACTGGTGAGTAGAAGTGTTCCAGGATCGCACTGACGGGAAGCAACTTCATTGAGGAAGTTGAAGCCTATATTTCGAGCCCCGAGAAAGTCTTGTGCATTCTTTTTAACGAAATCTTGCACAGCGGAAGACAATTCCATTTCAATGTCCTTATCATTTTACTTCCCGGCACACGGGCGCCGAAAACTTCCAGACCACATAAGTGCATCGCACCTGAGGGGGAATATCAGCAATAACAATTAAATCTGGATTGCACGCCGCTTATCGAGCGGAGCCACTTAAACCTAACAGCAGAACAAACATCATGCAACAATTTATCTGAAAAATAAAATCAAACAGCTCTATGCGATATCAAAATGATTCCACGTCCAGCTAGGGAGCTCCGAAAGTTCACGAGTGGAAGAATCGAGATCCAGCGTATTAACCAGGCAACTTGAAAGGGCACTCATATCCGACTGGACACAGTCCATATCAAAGGGTTTACGCCCCCCGACATATCGAATAACGACACTTCTGGCGGTGCACTCTTCACGACTATTACTCTGCTGCGCACCCGCGGACTGAAAGAAGCAGAAGTCCAACTCGTAAATCCCACCCGATATTGCTGATTCGACACCAACTCTTGAGCCGCTCACATACAGGTCATGGCTATGCTTGAATAGTTTGTCTGGATCGCTATCGCCTCGAAATTGCAAAAGTTCCTTATCCACGTCGTCATTGAGCGACTCGATAACGTCAGACCGGACCCAACCATTACCGGCATGACTGAATACCTCAATACGTAGACCAGTGGAATTGATGCTCTTCTTTCGACGACAACCACGTTCAACCGTCAGCCACTCGCTTGATGACGGACATCGATAAACAGCCTTCCGACTTCGTATAGATGAAAGTTCGCTCCCCAGATGCAGATAAAACTGCGGCCATTGCAAGGTGTCCAGATGCTCAATGACCATATCGGCAGCATGGCTCGCAGGGAGATCAATTTCAAAATGACAGGCGAATGCCATGCCTGGAGGCGCTTCAAAAAAACAACATTCAAAGTTGTTCAATGTGAGGTGCCATTTCTGAAACGCCTCAGCCAGGACATCGGATACCCGATCTTTATTGCAAGACGGCAGTGTCATCGGCGAATAGAAATGACAAACATGCATTTCCTGCCGCATAAGCAACGCCTTCAAGTACAGCGTGTCACCGTCGAAATAAGCCAACGCCAGTGGCACATCACGATGCGCCAAGTTATTCAGGCCGTAGGGACGCAAATCGACAAGTGTCATCGGCCTGTCAAAATCAATAGGGGCATCCACAGGACAAACATTCAGCTCAACCCCAACTTCGGGCTCTCCAACTCGCAGGCGCCACGACCCCGTTATAACGACACGTTGCATGAGGACTACTCCGGAATATTATTTTTCGATCTTGATTGCCTGGAGAAATCAAGCTTTGAAAAAAGGTCCTCTTTGTAGGCTACTTTTTTCTCTGACAGCAATCGCTCAACATATTTCGCCAGAAAGTTGAATTCTTCAAAGATATCGTCGAGCAAAAACGCCGTTCGGCTTCGGCAATACTCGACCTCAACCTGCCCGAATGAATGTTCCGCAGGCGAATCCACGGTTCTGCAAATATCAAAATAGACGCCGTATACATGCCCGGTCTTCAGTGACTCGAAGTTTACGTCAAAGCGTTTCCGTCGAAACACCGGCAGCGGGAGTATATCGGCATTTACACGACTCCTTGCTTCTGCGGCCAGATCGGACACCCCTATATTCTGATCCCACCACAGGCTCTCTCGACGAAGTTCAGCATTTTCCTGAAACCACTTTCGCTTTACAGTCACATTACTGTTGACCTGCGGAATAAAGGAGATATACCCCAACTCCTCTGGCTCACCAACGATATCGAATATGTGATTTTCATAGTCGAAAACCTGGAAGCCTTTATGGCACTCAGGGAAAAAACCAGGCAAGGCCCCGCCGTATAATCGAGCATACAAATCGGTGACAAGGTTCCAGGTGTCAGGGAGATCCTGAAATGTGAATTTTCTTTCAAACTCCATCTCCGGTCGCCATTGAAAATAACCAAAACGGCTATTTAACAACGGCAGTCGCTCGATAAGCGACGCCCGCGAGCGAGCAACAATGGCCTGGACAGCCTGGTAGTCGTGCTCACCAGGTGGGTACGCAACGGTGCAAAAGCGCAATGCCAGCAGATGCCTGGCCGTTGCTTCGACTGCCATATAGCAGCGGACTTCATCGCCCGCCTCGACGCAATAGATGACAGGCTTGAGGCCCGAACGGGCGATACCAGGTACGACACGATCGAGCTCCAGGTTCACTCGATCATTAACCTTGCGCTGAGCGCTGGTCAGTCTTTGTGGTTCAAAATCCAGGTGTTCAGAAAAAGTGTGTGTGCATTGCCCGGTAAGGACCTGGTCGACCCACACGCTATTCGCCTCGACAAGCAGGCTGTTCACCCCATGCTTCGATTGCGAGACACGCCCCGTTAGAACAAGGGGTGGATATAAAAAGGATTCTTCTTCGGACAGAGTCTCTTCGTCGAAGTACAGCACCCAAAGTCGATCGAAGTTTTCGGTTGCATACTCGTGGTCGAACATTCCATGGCTCTCTATGCTAAGCGTCAAGTACCATTACAGATACGAACAACACTACTGGGTTGGCGGGTTCAGATCCAATCGCTTAGCTTTTCCACTTCATAGCCTTGCGCTCGCGCTAAGTCTATTATTTGAGTCGACTGGAGTAGCGGCATTAGCACCTCGCTGCGCTTTTGCCAACGGCTAGGTTTATGAGGTTCAGTCACATTTACCGAAGGCGCCACAAACTGTTCGACGATGAAATAATCCCCCGTTCCGAACAGAAACTCTGCCGCATTCTTCAACATGTCGATTTGACTATTCTCAGAACGCACAAAATCTTCAAACTTAAAATCACGCCACTCCTCATTCGCTGCTTTTGAGCGTACGGCCTGCGCAATCAACTTGTTAGGTTCCAGCCATTGAGCGGAACACACTTCCACTAGGCTCATACTGCCCGCAGTCTGCTTCCAATCCTCAAACAAGTCGAAACACCACCCTGACAATGGATGATCCTCTCCCAATTCGGTACTAAGATCATGCTGCCAAAAACAGTGATGAAGCCAACCATCCATCAATCCATTTATAGACGACAACGGATTGCGAGAGAGACGGACTACTCTAACTTCATGCTCGGCAAATAAGCTTCTCATCGCGCTGATCCGGAAAGGATCACTGGAAGCTTTGAGCAGTAATGACTTTACATTGACTGAAGCAGTCTTTAACTGACGCGGTCTTGGAATGACATAAGGACTGATCTCGATAATCGGACCATTATTTTTCTCCTTGTATGTCGACCAGTGCGAGGCGCTTGCGGAGCTTTTTCCAGGCAGATCATAATATGCACAATCTATCGTTGGATAAACAGTGGTCAGCTTGTCCAATACCAACCCGTCGAGAACCGACAAATCTCGAGTGCCGCCCTCCAGATATATATCGGTTGCTTGTTGCACTGCACTCACAACAACAGCAGGGTCGAAATCAGTAGTCGTCCACTGTAATGGCAGACGATAAGCCCATTCCCATGCGTAGCGAAGTACTTCTCGGGAGTCAGGTTCCACCAACGCATCACCGCAGGAAGCCAGCAGCAACATCATTTGCTTTATATCGTCTTTGCTCTTCCTGTCCAAAGTAGACAAACTGCTCTCGCGATTAGCTTTGGTATGGGGATAATTGAGCTCATTCAAAGTAAAGAACATTCGATGCTCACCGGCCAATGCTAGACACTCTGGATGCTTGGCGAGGGCAGCCTTGAATGCACTTGTGCCACAGCGCGGACCGCTTAATACCCAGCCAACGGGCAACCTGTTAGCTGTCCAGCCCGCAATGGCGACAGCCTCTTCCGGAAACAGGGAAAGTATTGTGGCACGAAGTTTTTTTTCATTGGCTTTCAAAAGTAAAAGCCTGGTGTTTTCGTTTTTGCGCACCAATAGACGCCCTGTCATACTTATTACTTCCTTTTTCGTACAGCACTCGAAGATAATCGGTTAACTGTCATTCGTGCTAAATCCAGAGCTCAAAAAGCATACCGCAGAGCATGTCAAAATACTCACAGACAAAAAAACATCTGTCAAGAAAAAAATTAAATGAACTCATCTGTGATGCAACCTGATCATATCGCACCAAAATAGAGCGTGACGCTCGATGCAAAAACGCCCTGCCTACACTAATGTTTTGCAACGGTCCGCCGACTACTTTGAGCCTGCACAAGGGCAATCCGCCCTTGACACGCGATCCCTTGCTAGGATAAAACATTTGTCCCGTAATTTATGAAGCCCTGAATTCAGCCGTTAATACACAGTAAAGTCTTGACGGTGTCGACCTTTATTTTATGGCTTTGTTTTGCACGGAAGCAGTTTTCCATCAGTCCAAACTATTACCCTGATGAGCTCGATAATTCAATGAAGATTACAAGCCTGAAAAACCGCAATTTGCTGACAATGAACGAGTTCAATCAAAGTGAGTTATCCCACCTCATTGATCGCGCCATAGAATGCAAGCGATTAAAAAAAGATCGAATATTTAACCTCGGCTTAAATCATTTGAATATTTGTGGCATTTTCCTAAAGCCTTCAGGTCGTACCAGCACCTCATTTGTCGTTGCCTCGTATGATGAAGGAGCGCACTTTCAATTTTTCCCGGCAGACAATATTCGCTTCGGGCACAAGGAAAGCATCAAGGATTTTGCCCGTGTTGTAGGCCGCCTCTTCGATGGCATCGCCTTTCGTGGTTTCGAGCATGAAGTGGCGGAAGAACTGGCCAAACATTCGGGAATTCCCGTCTGGAACGCGTTAACTGATACCCATCACCCAACTCAAGTACTGGCAGACGTCATGACCGTCAAGGAAGAATTCGGGCGCATTGAGGGTGTGACGATCGCCTATGTTGGTGACGGCCGAAACAACATGGTAACGTCCTTGGCCATCGGGGCGCTCAAGTTCGGTTACAACCTGAGAATCATTGCCCCCAATGCCTTGCACCCGACCGATGCGGTACTTGCTGGCATTTATGAGCAGACTCCCGAGCGAAACGGCTCCATCGAAATCTTCACCGAAGTTGCCGCTGGCGTTCACCAGGCCGATGTTATTTATACCGATGTGTGGATTTCTATGGGTGAATCAGTCTCGGTAGAAGAACGCATCGCCCTGCTCAAGCCTTATAAAGTTACTGAAAAAATGATGGCGTTGACTGGCAAGGCCGACACCATATTCATGCATTGCCTGCCAGCATTCCATGATCTGGATACCGAAGTTGCAAGGGAGACCCCAGACCTTGTCGAAGTAGAAGACTCCGTATTCGAAGGGCCGCAAAGTCGCGTGTTCGATCAAGGGGAAAACCGCATGCATACCATCAAAGCACTGATGCTGGAGACAGTCGTCCCCTGATAGCGAGCTTAAATCCAAGTTCGCGCTCAGAAGCCTTATCGCATAGCCACTCTTGTTGACCTCCGGGAGGTCAACAAGGTCGATCATCCCCACCGCCTGATCTTCAGATGCTCTATATTCGCTGTTTATCTGTGCCCGAGACTCTGGGTTATCTTCTAGTGTGCTGTTCGCAAAATAGCTTTTCGTTAGTCTCGGCTACACTTCAGATGTCATTCCAGCCTTGGAGAGCTTATCGTGAGCGCTCTGGACATCACGCTTAGCCATGAAGAAACGATCGAACTCAAACGGCGCGTTCGCTCTGCCACCATCCCTCAGCGAGAGGGTCGGCGAGCACGCATAATCCTGCTGGCTGCCGAAGGCGAAACCCGAGACAACATTGCGCGGTTGACGGATTTTTCCTGCCCAACGATCACTCTCTGGTGCCAGCGTTTCCGGGCACGTCGACTGGACGGATTGGTCGACCAACCTGGGCGTGGACGCAAGTCGTCTTTGCCTGAGGAAACGGTTCGCCGGGTCTTGGAACAAGTCACCCGACCCCGCATCGGAGAGCCGCGCTGGAGCTGTCGGAGCATGGCAAGGGCAGCGGGAATTTCCTCGACCACCGTCCATAAACTGTGGGCTGCCAACGATTTAAAGCCTCACCTGACACGCACATTCAAGCTGTCCAACGATCCGCAGTTTGACGAGAAATTCTGGGATGTGATCGGGCTTTATCTGGCCCCACCGGATAAGGCTTTGGTGTTGTGCTGTGATGAGAAAAGCCAGGTTCAGGCGTTGGAGCGAACACAGCCGGGCTTACCTTTGGGCATCGGTCATATCCAGACTAAATCCCATGATTACACCCGTCATGGCACGGTCACGTTATTCGCCGCACTGGATTACCTCCAAGGGAAATTGATCAGCAGCATCGAGCGTCAGCACCGGCATCAAGAGTGGCTGGCCTTTCTCAAGAAGATCAATAAAGAAACGCCCAAGCACCTCCAGCTTCATCTGATCGTCGATAACTATGCGACCCACAAGCATGCTGCGGTGAAAGCCTGGCTGGCGAAGCATCCGCGTTTTCATATTCATTTCACCCCAACCTCCAGCTCCTGGATGAACATGGTTGAGCGCTTCTTTCGAGACATCACCGTGTACTTGCGCGACGGCAGCTTCGCCTCCGTGCGAGAGTTAGAAAGCTCCATCACAACGTTTATGGCGTTACGAAATGCTCGGCCGACCCGGTGCGTTTGGAACGCAAAGGGAGAGGAGATTTTGAACAAAATTCAACGTGCGCGTGAGGCGCTTGAAACCGCACAAGAAAATTAAGTTATTTCGAAAACAGCACACTAGGCATGCCGGGTCGTTCGCAGTAGCCCTGTAGTGCTACGATGATAGCTGTCTGCACCACGTTTTCCTTACCAGCCATTTTTACCTCCTTACGAAAAGTTATATTGATCTTCATCAACGGGCGAGCAAATATGTTTTTTGAACTTTCGACTTAATATATAGAAGGCTTGCTCAGTTTGGGCCAAAACACATAGGTTTTTTAGAGAGACCATTTAACGGCTTCTAAGTATCTACTCGCGACTCATACTGTATCGAAGCTCACTCAGCATCTGTCGTCGCACTTATCCTACACCACGGCTTGGCACTTGGTAAGCCGCTCGTGTTTGAGATAACCACGGCTTCAAAGAAGCGGGCCTAACATAGCTGTAGTTCACACTGCTAGCCGTAGTGCTGTGTTCCATACCGCCGGGTGCTTTGAGGATAGCAAATTGAAGGCCGACGCTCCTCAATTTGGTAGCGTCATTGGCAGACGTCGCACATGATATCTGCGTTGGCTTCAGGTCCGCCCTACGTCAATTTTTAATCGGCATGAGTCAGTTTTCAATCACCGCCAACCAGTCCGCATCCCCACCGAATCAGTTTCGGTCAGCGGCAACACCGCCGGGCCTAAGTCGTATCAGCGCCGACACCAAATTTTGCTTAAGAGTATGTTGTGACGAACGCAATGATGGATTTCGTCGAAGACAGCGAACACATGGTAATCGTCCAATAGCTTCCAAAAAGCCTCATCACGGTATTCCATACCTGATAGGTGCATCCAGCGCGGACCGAAACAACCAGCCCAACGAGCCTTCTCGACAGCAGCTCCGAAAGAGTGCGCCGTAAGCCTTCATGCGTTGCCGAGCCCGATCTGCGAGGCGTTGCGGCAGCGGCCGGGGAGAATGCGGATTCCACGCACACTGGACAGTGACCGTCGCAAGTAAGAGGCTTATCAGAAGACTCCGTGCTCAAGGCGGAAAAGAGTGTCCATGACCAGAGTGAATTCGTGGAGGTTGCTCATGAATGTGCAGGGCTGCTGCCTATCTAGGCTACGGATGCGACTCTCAAACCAGTTGCGGGCGCTTGTTGGTGACCCCAACACCACAGTGGCGCGGGAGAGAACCAGCGTTCGAGCTGATTTAAAGCTGCGGTGTTCAATGCTCCAACAGCCCATGCCTGCGGGCGCAGCCAGCCCCAATATCTGAAAGCTGGCCGCGACAATACCGCCCTCTGGGCGAGGGTTGGATTGCAGCGCGGTTGAGCCAAGCATAGCCGATGGAGCACTCGCCTGAGGGGCATGGTGAATTGCAGTGTCGCAGAAGAAAGGATCAAGAAGAGGCCAGGTCGCAAGTGCTGGATGCATTGCTTTTGGAATGCCAGAGAGCTTTGAAACTTCAACCTGCCTGATCGCTTCGCATCGTCCAGCCAGTCTTACAGCTTCTGCCGTGGGATAGTGACGCAGCAACTGCCTAGCTTGCTCGCGGACGCGGTCGGGCAAGGTTTTATCTCGGGAAATCCTCGCCAGAAATCCGCCTGTTTCAATTACGCTGCGTGTCCGCTCATAGGCAGTGGTCATAGAGCTTGCTCTCCACTCGGCAGGAGGGCGCATAGCTTCTTGAAGACTTCAGTCGCTTTCCCTATCAGCATGAGCTCATTCTGCGCGCCGGTGCTGACATCCTCCGTATTGACGTGAATCACCGTCGCACCATACGACAGGGCAATCCTAGGGATGTCAGCTGCGGGCGTAACGATTCCAGATGTACCCACGGAGATCAGAACGTCGCAGCTCTTCACCAAGGCGATTGCCGACTTCCAAACGTCTGAGGGCAAGTCCTCGCCGTACCAAACTAAACCAGGGCGTAACTTCCCGTTGCACCTGACACACCGTGGCGGTTCGACTTCGCCACCGATATGAGAAGTCACCTGCGATGGAGGTATTTCTGCCGGTCGATGGCACGCAAAGCACTTTGGCGTAGAAAGGCTACCATGGAGATGCAGTACATCCACGGATCCCGCTCGCTCATGCAAGTCATCAATGTTTTGAGTGATCACGGAGACGCTATACCCCGATTTAGCGAGTCGGCTCACCGCAAGATGTGCAGCATTGGGAGCGGCTTTAGAGACCTGTTGGCGCCGCCACAGGTACCATCCCCATACCAAAGGAGGATTTCCACGAAAGGCCTTGGCTGTTTCCATATTGCGCGGATCGTATGAAGCCCAAATACCGGTCAATGGATCGCCGTACGTGGAGATGCCACTTTCAGCAGAGATTCCCGCACCCGTGAAGACGACAATCTCGGGGGCGTCCAACAGGGCCTTCGCGGCGTTTCTAAATTCAGGCACAGAATACTCTCAATACTGAGGCCGGTAAGGTCAGGCGAATCTGGCGAGAGTCATTGACTATTCGCCCTAAGAGCTGGTGCCGGCTTCAGGTATAGGGGAGCGTACATCTGGTGAGATTTAGACTTATGGGCTGGCTCCGACATTCTGGGTTGGTGATTTTCTAGCCTCTTTTTAGAAAACCATACCCGTGATGTTTTTTTCTTGCGAAGGTCTAGATCCCCCATTTTGTAAACGCCTTGTGAGGTGCGATACACCACAGCACTTTCCTCAGTTACGACACCTTGGAAACAAGTGATTCGATCTAGATCTTCGAGGCTCCATTTGCCAGAGCGGCTGATCGCTGGTGGACAAAGCATTTGGACGTGACTGATTTCCACATTCGAGGCGGCAGTCATGTAGTGCTGAAGCTCATACGCGCAACTGACCATTGCTGCGCGATCACACATCCCAGTCTGAGTGGAGGTGATAGTCAAGAGAAAAACCATGCCATCCAACTCACAGTGTGTCCTGGTGAAGACAGTCCGTTCTGCAGGGTCAAGTACGTATATCAATTGCTAAACCACTCCCAATTCAGTCGGCGCCGCCTGTATACCCTTCGTGGAAAAACTATGGGTAGCGCAGCACATCGGTGATACGAAGACTCATGCCATCCAGACGCTTGGCGTAAGCATCCCGCAATTTACGAGTCGCGAATCGTGTACGCCTTTCCTCCTGAAGCAGCTCATACAGACGCCTGTCAAAGATGGAACGAGGCTGATTTCATTGAGGTACCAACGGAGTGGATTTCCAAAAATACGGATTATAGTCCGTGGCTCGTGTGTCCGCAAACGCATGATAGTCCCGCCTCAAGTGGAATTGAGACGGTCATGGACAAGTTGGCGAAAGCGTTAGGGAGACGCATCCGAACGCAGAGGAAAGCCTGCCAGATTTCTCAGGATGCACTGGCGCTGGCATGCAATATCGACCGCAGCTATATGGGCCGGATCGAGCGTGGCGAAGTAAATATTACCGTCGAGAAACTTTATCGCATCGCAGGTGTGCTTGCATGCGACCCATCCGGCCTATTGCCTCAGGTTTCAGAGCTGCAACCCGCCTGATCGACCATGGCGCTTAAGCTGGCTTCAGATTACTAGTGCTGCTAGCTCCGGCCGAATCGCCCAGTACTCCCAGCTTGAGCTTCATCGCATGTTTTGTCTTGTGATACTGCCGAGCCTGGCGCGACTTATTCTGGCGCTTAGCTAGCTTCAGCTCTCTCACGCGCCCCATAGCTGAAGGTTCTGCGTGAGCACTCGATAACTGGTACGAACTGACCATCGCTCACGCTTTTTCTAAAAAGCGCAACGTCTTCTCAGTGATGGGGTATTACGCCTTGCTCGTGGTATCTCCAGTTCGTAGCGACGGTGTCGCTCATGAGCGGGTACACAAAAATTCGGACACCTCACACCTTGACAAGATGCGATCACAGGAACACTTCCAAAAAGTTAAGTTTTGGAGCCTAGATTTGACCCAAAATCAGTAAAAACTAACCAAAATCTCCTCCCTTCCCCAGGATTGAGAAGAAAAAAATGATGTACACGCTGGAAGAACCAGCAGCCGTCAGGGATCGACTGCAGATCGTAAAACGTGACTAAAACTTAATAAGGCAGATATCCGTATTGAGCCATGAAATGAAAACCTAGCGTCTGTGATGAGGACCGATTTAGAACGCGAGCTTAAAGCTCCGGCCGGAAAAAAGCTTTTATTTGTCCGCAAGACTTGCCGCGAGACCGTTCCGAGCCTTGAATGAACCCAGGCAGAAACAGATCGGGGCCGTGCTGACACATATAAAGCCTGGTCGATATTGCAAAAAGTGGAGTCACTCATGCAGGAGTCGGTGGATACCACGCGTTGCGCAAAGCTACCCGAATGCAGCGTGCAGGGCAAACGATCCGGCCCAATGGGGCTGGCACTCTGCCACAAGTAAAGGCATGCTAGCCGCCCTCTTTGGGCGGCCTGCTCATTTTACATAAAGCATCGCTGCTTCAGTCCAGCAGTCAGGAACAACGATTTGCCCACTTCAACGCCTCTGCCGTCATCCAGTGTCGCTATAGACAGTGCGACCAGGCCTTTGCGCGGCTCAGTGAAAGGTATATTGCGCTGGTGTTGGTGGTGCTTGCACTGCTGTTCTGGCAATTGATCGAGCAGTTTCATCAGACTCAGGAACGCCAGCGTCAGCGCAGCCTGGAGTACAGCATCCAGCTTTCCGACCGGATGAGTCTGAACATGGCACTCAAGGCGCAAATCGCCATGAACCTGCTGGACGAGGCGCAATCCTCCGGAGGCCGGCTGGAGCAGCCGACGGCACTGGCAAGCCTCCGTACTGCCCTGCCCGCGCTGCGCAGCGCCGCGCGGCTGAACCCGACGGGTGACATTGTCGGTGACAGCGCCGAGGCATCCCGCGACGGAGAGTTTCTCCGACAGGCCATGAAAAAGGCCCAAGGCCACCCCTATTTCTACACCGGCACCGAAGACGTTAAACAGATTTATATACTGATTCGCCAAGGCGGTGGCGTTAGCGGCGATTACTGGGCGCTACGCATGGCACCCGACGCCTTGAAGGACCTGGCAAGCCAGCCAGCTCAGGACTTTCAACATATCTGGCGCCTGGAGCAACGCAAGACCCAGCGGGTTCTCCTCCGTGAAACCGGCGCCCTCCAACGAGGCGGACAGCGGTCTTTCCGATACCGTTCTGCTTCAGCCACTGAGTAACAGCGACTGGCAACTGCGAGGCCTGTTCGATACCTACAAGGCCCGCAGCGAGCTGCTTGCGCCTCTGATCGGCAAGTGTCTGATCGGCCTGCTGCTGTCGATCCTGCCACTGATCGCGCTGATGAGCCTGCGCAAACGCCAGCGCCAGATGCTGCAAAGCCGCCGCCGCTATCGCGATATCTTCGAGGGTGCGGGCGTTGCGATCTGCGTCATGGACATGTCGGGTCTGCAAGAGCAACTGGAAGCACTCGAAGTCAGAACGGACGAAGACTTCGAACTTCTGCTCAAAAGCCAGCCAGCCTCGCTGAAAAGACTGTTGCAGCAGTTGCGAATCAACGAACTCAACGAAGTTGCCCTGGGCCTGCTGGAAATCGAACACAGTGAACAGGCGTGGCAGCCGTTGATCGAGGGCGAATCGCGCTCGCGCCCCGGCATCGGCGTTCAGGTTATTCAGGCTGTTCTCGCCGGGCTGCCCAGGCTGGAACTGGAAATATGCCTGACACGCGCGAGCGGCCAGGACCAGCATCTATGGCTGGTCATGCGCCTGCCCGAGTCACGTAGCGACTTCGATGCCGTTATTCTCAGCATCGGCGATATCACCAGCCGCAAACAGATCGAGCTGTCCTTGCTGGACCGCGAGAGCTTTTGGTCCGACGTGGTGCGAACCGTGCCGGACCACCTGTACGTTCAGGACGTACTCAGCCAGCGAGTGATCTACAGCAACCACCATTTCGGCTACACGCTGGGCTACAGCAAATCCGAGCTGCGCGCCATGGGCGAGTTCTTCTGGGAAATCCTGCTGCACCCTGACGACGCCAGAAGCTATCAGGACATGCGCCTGCGCCAGCGCCATCACGGCCATAACGAGTTATTGCAATGCGTGCTGCGCTTTCGGGATCGCGAGAACAACTGGCGCTGCTTCGATGTGCGCGAACAGGCGCTGGCCTGGGACGCAGAAAACCTGATCACCCGCATCATCGGCATCGCCAAGGACATTACCGAGCAGGTCGCGTCCAGCCAGTCGCTGCGTGACAGCGAACAGCGTTACCGGATGCTCGCTGAAAGCATCAGCGATGTGATCTTTTCCACGGATGGCCAGTTGGCAGTCAATTACGTCAGCCCCTCGGTGGAACGCGCACTGGGATACAGCGCCGAGTGGATTCTCCAGAACGGCTGGTCCGCCGTCATTGCCAACCCTCAACAAGTGATCGGTTTCGATGCGCTCATCAGCCGCATCGGCAAGGTGCTGCACAAACCTCAGGAACTCGCCAGATTGCGCGAAGAGGTGACGACCAGAATGTTTCTGTTCGACTGCCTGCGTGCAGACGGTCGCAAGATCCCGGTGGAATTGCGGGTGGTTCTGGTGTGGGACGAAAACGGCAATTTCGAGGGCATCTTCGGGGTCGGTCGGGACATCAGCCAGCAGCGTCGGGCAGAAAAAGACCTGCGCATGGCCGCCACCGTATTTGAACACTCGACATCGGCGATCCTCATTACCGACCCTGCCGGCTATATCGTTCAGGCCAACGAGGCGTTCACCCGCGTCAGCGGCTATGAAGTTGCCCAGGTGCTCGACCAGCTACCGGGCATGCTCACGGTGGAATCGGAACAGGAAAACCACCTGCGCTACATCCTCAAACAATTGAACGGCCAAGGCACCTGGGAAGGTGAAATCAGGCTCAAGCGCCGTAACGGCGAGCACTACCCGGCCTGGGTCGGCATTACCGCAGTGCTCGATGATGAAGGCGATCTGGCGAGTTATGTGTGCTTTTTCAGCGATATCAGCGAGCGCAAGGCCAGTGAGGACCGTATCCACCGTCTGGCCTACTACGACGCCCTGACTCACCTGCCCAATCGCACCCTGTTTCAGGACCGCCTGCATTCGGCGCTGCAACACGCCGAGCGCCAACAGGCCTGGGTGGTGCTGATGTTTCTCGACCTGGACCGCTTCAAACCGATCAATGACTCTCTGGGCCATGCCGCTGGCGACCGGATGCTTCAGGAAATGGCCACGCGGCTACTCGCCTGCGTGTCTTCCGATGACACCGTGGCGCGTATGGGCGGGGATGAGTTCACCCTGTTGCTGCAGCCGGACACCTCGCGCGAAGCCGCACTGAATCGCGCCATTCACGTGGCCGAGCGGATTCTGACCAGTCTGGTAACGCCGTTTGTGCTTGAAGGCCGCGAGTTCTTTGTCACTGCCAGCATCGGCATCGCACTCAGTCCGCAGGACGGCAAGGAACTGAGCCAGTTGATGAAGAACGCCGACACGGCGATGTACCACGCCAAAGAACGTGGCAAGAACAACTTCCAGTTCTATCAGGCGGACATGAACGCGACCGCTCTGGAGCGTCTGGAGCTGGAAAGCGACTTGCGGCATGCCCTGGAACAGCAGGAGTTCACCCTTTATTACCAGCCGCAGTTCAGCGGCGACGGCAAGCGCCTGACGGGTGCGGAAGCCTTGTTGCGCTGGCGCCATCCACGCCGCGGGCTGGTGCCGCCCAACGACTTCATCCCGGTGCTCGAAGAGCTCGGGCTGGTGGTGGAAGTCGGCGACTGGGTGCTCACTGAAGCGTGCCGTCAGCTCAAACAGTGGCATCAGGCGCGGGTTCGCGTTCCGAAAGTGTCGGCCAACATCTCGGCGCGACAGTTCTCGGACGGCCAGCTCGGCAAGCGCATCGCCAACATCCTGGAGCAGACCGGCCTGTCACCTGCCTGCCTGGAGCTGGAACTGACCGAAAGCATCCTGATGCGCGAGGTCAACGAAGCCATGCAGATCCTCGACGGCCTCAAAAACCTTGGCCTGAGTATCGCTGTCGATGACTTCGGCACAGGCTACTCGTCGCTGAATTACCTCAAACAGTTCCCGATCGACGTACTGAAGATCGACCGCACCTTCGTCGACGGCCTTCCGTCGGGCGAACAGGACGCCCAGATCGCTCGCGCCATCATCGCCATGGCCCACAGACTGAACCTCTCGGTCATCGCCGAAGGCGTAGAAACCCACGAGCAACTGGAGTTTCTTCGCGAACACGACTGCGACGAAGTCCAGGGCTACCTGTTCGGCCGCCCGATGCCAGCAAGCCAGTTCGAAGCGCAATTCAGCAACGATGCGCTGTTCATGCTGGATTGAGGACGAGCCTTGCGACCCGGCCATCGTCCATTTGAACGATAGCCGAACCCTTGAATATGAGTAGACTTGAGCCACTGCCTCGCACAGCGTCAATGACAGCGAGCGCTCTACCCATAACAAAGAACACAAGGGGGTAGCATGATCAGCGATACAACGTCCCTGGACAGTGTTTCCTGTCAGGTCGTCGAAGCCTTGAACAAGGTGGAAGGGATTATTGGCGGTGATGGTGGTAAGCCAGGCAAGACCACCGCCTGCGTTGCTGGCGGCGGTCTACCGGCTACAGGCTTATGGCTCGCCAGCCGCTTGCGGTGCAGGCGCCGGGTGCGACCAGGTCAGGTACCGGAAGCGGTCGTAGAGCCCCGCCACTACCTGCCCGCCTGCAATCCTGCCCGGAATTGCCGTTTGCAGGGTGCCGACCGCGCTCCCCAAACGCGACGTGCTGACGTAATCTCCGGCCCAGGACGCTGCCGCCCTGCCGGCCTGATGCGCCGCCTTGCCTTTGTCAGTCAGGTAGCTCAACCCCTTGCCGGCTGCTGCGCCAGCCACTTCTCCAACCATACCGGGAAGTGTGAGGTTGGCTGCGGTCAGGACCGCAGCACCGGAGGCGTAGCCTTTGATCCCCTTGTCGAGAAAATTCCAGACTTTGTTGACGCCCAGAAACCCCGTCATCACCAGATTCAGACCGACGATTTCCTTGAAGACCTGAACCGCCTTTTGCATATCGACTTCAGGGTTCATGGCCAGTTTGAGCATCTCCGATACGCACCAGACGCCATCCGCCGCGTAATCGGCTTTGCCGACCATGCTTTTCATCAACATCACCAGCGCCGCACCGATACTCGCCGTCAAGGCCACCAGGCCCAGCTTGGTGTAGAAGTCAGGGTCCGCCTTGCGCTCCCCCTCGGCCAGTTGCAGCCCTGCGCGCAGGGCATCGGCGACTTCGAACCTGGCCTGGAACTCGCTGCTTTTGGTGCCCAGGTATGTCAGGCTCGAGTTCATGATGTCGGTGATGCTTTTGTCTTGCTTGTACAATTCGGTCGCCACTTTCATCTGCTGGGCAAAATGCTCGCTGACGTCGAAATGCTTGACCACGGCCAGATGGTCTTCCTGCGGGATGCGGGCGTTCCCGGTGTCTTGCCTGGAAAGCTTGCTCTTGGCGAGCTTGAAGGCAGCGACGATCGATTCACGGTTGAATACGCCCAGCGTGGCAGCGCCCGATGCCACGGCCGTTGCGATACCGAAGCCGACCTGCTCCAGCAGGTGTTCGTTCCTGGCAAAGGTGGGCTGCGCCACGATGGCGTTGGCCAGCACGGTGACGAAGTAGCGGTTCAGGCCATGATCGACATTGGTCCGCGCGTTGGTCAGCTCGTTCATCATCAGGCCAGCCATGAACACCGCGTTCTTGGTGAAGTGGGCAACCAGCGATGAGCTGTAGGAGTTGTCCTTGCTGACGAACGCCACGGCCAGTGGCAAGGGTGCCAGCGCGAGCAGCATCGCCGGGCTTGCAAGGACGCGACTCTTGAGCGAGGCGCCGTTCTTGAGCGTGCCCAGTTCGGCATTCATGCTTTTGTTGAGGCTGAGCAACTCGTCTTTTACATCAGAGGGCAGCCCCGAGCGGCTCAACACTGCTGGCAACTGTTCGTTGTGAGCGCGCCAGGCGTCGAGTTGCCCCTGAGCATTGGCCTGAACGATTGCGCCCAACATGTCACGCTCGGCTTCGCTCAGCGCAGACGATGGCTTTTCCAGCAGCGTCTGCACAACGTCGGACGTCGTGGTAGCGGCACTTGGCAAATCACCAAGACGGGCCAGTTGCTCCTCGCTCAACACCAGCGAACCGTTGGCCAGCGCCAACCGCAGTTTTTCATCGAAACCCATGCCGTACCTGGCCTCGATGTCTTCTTCAGGGGCGAAGGGCAGCGGGGTATTGCTGACGATATCGCGTTGTTCTTGCGTGAGATGCAGCACATGCTTGTTCAGGAAGGCATGCATCTGATCGGGCGACAGGTGTGGCGCCGGGGTGCGCATCAAAGCCAGCAACGCCTTGTCATCCATCGGCGCGAGCGCCCCGTAGGCATCAAACTTGCGCACCAGATTGCCGCCGACCTTGAGCAATGCCTGGCGTGTGGTCAGCCTGGGCTCGGCAGGCTCGTGGCCAGGTGCAGGTGCTTCACCTGGCTCGATGGAGATTTCCTCCAGCCTCGGCAAAAGATCGTGTTCGAGCAATAGCTGCAGCAGCGCCCCCGCTACTTCCGCCAGCTCGCGCAATTCATTGCGGGCTGGCGCGTCCTGGCAATTTTCGGTCAATGCCTGCAATGCGCCCGGCAACATCTCCAGATCATTGAGCGTGTCGGCATGTGAGCGCAGCAGACTGACGACCGCGTCGGGTTGACGCTGGAGGCTGTCATTCAAATCCGCCGTACGCTGCTTGGCCGTGCGAACGAAATGACTGAAGAGCGTGTAAGACGAAATAACGGGGGGCTCTGCGCCCAGCGTCTCGGGATCCAGATGAGTCAACGTCAGCAGATCCGCCATCGCCCGGGCCAGGGAGGACGGTCGGGCAGTCAAACGAGCGACGGATTGGTGCAGCCGCGCCGTCCTGAGCCCTTCACAGGCCTGCGACAGCGAGTCGTGAGATGCGTGAGCAGCCGGCATATCGGCCAGCCGGTGAGTACAACGGTCAAGCAGTTCTCTCAGCGCCGGCAGCTGATCCTCGCTTGCCAGTTGATGCCAGCCCTGCTCGGTCGTGCCGACCTCGGCGAGGCTCTGACAGAGTTGAGCAACGGTGTGCCAGGACGGATGCTGTTTATCCAGCTCACGCTGAAGAGCAGACAACAGACGCACAGAGTCCTGCTCTGGCGCAGCCGAGGTGCGACCAAATGCCACGGCCAGCTCGCCGGAGGAAAAAAACGCTACGGTACGAGCCTGCTGCGGAGTTTGCTCACTAACGCCGGTTGCATCGCCGGACGCAGGAGCAACCTCCGGCAATGAGGAATGAGAGGAGCGCGTGATCTGAGAGGGCATCATGGCGTTTTTACCTACTGTCGGTGGATATGGGCAACAGACCAACTGAGTGTCGTCCGGCCCGGAACGGTTCCGGCAGTTGAAGGTAAATAGATGCGTGATCGCTGAAAATTCGAGTGGATGTGCCCGGTTCACGCCGCCGATGACTAAACCAATCTCGACCCTCTCATGTGGGTGAGCACCCCACAGAACGAGCCTTGCGCCTGCGGCACGTCCATGATTTCAGGCCTTGTCGAAACCCGCGTGAACGGCGTCACTGGTCAAGATGACTGCCTTTCATATGCCAGATAAAACCCGATGGGGTAGAATACCCGCCTTTTCCGCCATGCCCCCTTGAGGACTGCCATGTTCAGCCGTGATTTGACTATCGCCAAGTACGACGCCGATCTGTTTGCCGCCATGGAGCAAGAAGCTCTGCGTCAGGAAGAACACATCGAGCTGATTGCCTCGGAAAACTACACCAGTCCGGCCGTCATGGAAGCTCAGGGCTCGGCCCTGACCAACAAGTACGCCGAAGGCTATCCAGGCAAGCGCTACTACGGTGGTTGCGAGTACGTCGACGTTATCGAACAACTGGCCATCGACCGCGCCAAGGAGCTGTTCGGCGCTGATTACGCCAACGTCCAGCCACATGCGGGTTCGCAAGCCAACTCGGCGGTCTACCTGGCCCTGCTGCAAGGCGGCGACACCATTCTGGGCATGAGCCTGGCTCACGGTGGTCACCTGACCCACGGCGCCAGTGTTTCGTCCTCGGGCAAGCTGTACAACGCCGTTCAGTACGGTATCGATGCCAACGGCATGATCGACTACGACGAAGTCGAGCGCCTGGCTGTCGAGCACAAGCCAAAAATGATCGTCGCCGGTTTCTCTGCCTACTCGCAGATCCTCGACTTCCCGCGCTTCCGTGCAATCGCTGACAAGGTCGGTGCCTACCTGTTCGTCGACATGGCTCACGTAGCCGGTCTGGTCGCCGCAGGCGTCTACCCGAACCCGGTGCCATTCGCCGACGTCGTGACCACCACCACACACAAGACCCTGCGCGGTCCACGTGGCGGCCTGATCCTGGCGCGCGCCAACGCCGAAATCGAGAAGAAGCTGAACTCCGCGGTATTCCCTGGCTCCCAGGGCGGTCCGCTGGAGCACGTCATCGCAGCCAAGGCCGTGTGCTTCAAGGAAGCGCTGCAGCCTGAGTTCAAGACCTACCAGCAACAAGTGGTCAAGAACGCCAAGGCAATGGCCGGTGTGTTCATCGAGCGCGGCTTCGACGTGGTTTCCGGGGGTACTGAAAACCACCTGTTCCTGCTGTCGCTGATCAAGCAGGACATCTCCGGTAAAGACGCCGACGCCGCCCTGGGTCGCGCCTTCATCACCGTCAACAAGAACTCCGTACCGAACGACCCACGCTCCCCGTTCGTCACCTCCGGCCTGCGCTTCGGCACCCCGGCAGTGACCACTCGCGGCTTCAAGGAAGCTGAGTGCAAGGAACTGGCCGGCTGGATCTGCGACATCCTGGCTGACCTGAATAACGAAGCGGTGATCGACGCCGTTCGTGAGAAGGTCAAGGCCATCTGCGCGAAGCTGCCAGTTTACGGCGCTTGATAAGCCTCGTTTAAACGCAGTACCAAAAGCCCCGGTTCGTGAGAGCCGGGGCTTTTTGTTGGGCGGATCGCTGTATGGGCAGGAGCTCAGCCGCTGCCCGACCTCTCAGCCGCATACCCTCTCGAACCCCGCCCGGATCTTCTCCTCCGGCAATTCATCGGCAATGAACACGATCACGCTCTCGCGTTTTTCGCCTTCGGCCCACTCGGTGTCCCAGTCAAAGCCGTACAGCTTGAGCACGCCCTGAAACACCATCTTGCGCGGTTCGTCTTTGATGTTGAGCACGCCCTTGTAACGCAGCAGTTGCTTGCCATGGTCTTCCAGCAGTTCGTTCATGAACTCGCTGAGGCGGTCCAGGTTTAGCGGTTTTTCGCTGCGCAGGACGAGGCTGGTGATGCGGTCGCCTGAATTGCCGACAGGGGCCAGTGGGCGCAGGATCATACCGCCGCCGAGGTCGGCGTTGAGGTTGAAGCCGCGCACATCGAGCAGTTCGGCAAGGTCGATGTTGCCATGTTCGACGATGCGGATCGGGGCGCGGCGGTTGATGCGGGTCAGCCGTGCGCTGAGGGCATCGAAGGTTGCGTCGTCGACCAGATCACGCTTGCTCACCAGCAATCGGTCGGCAAAGCCGATTTGCGCCTGGGCGATGGTTTGCGCCAGGTGGGTATCGGCGTGTGCAGCATCGACCAGGGTGATGATGCCGTCGAGGATATAGCGCTCGCGCAGCTCTTCATCGATGAAGAAGGTCTGGGCGACGGGTGCAGGGTCGGCCAGCCCGGTGCACTCGATCACCAGTCGGTCGAAAGCGATTTCGCCACTGTCCAGGCGCTCCAGCAACAGGTAGAGCGCCTTGGTCAGGTCGGTGTGGATGGTGCAGCACACGCAGCCATTGGACAGGGTCATGATCTGTACGGGATCAGTGCCGAGCAACTGGCTGTCGATACCTGCATCGCTGAATTCGTTTTCAATCACGGCGATTTTCAGGCCGTGCTCGGCCTTGAGCAGGTGGCGCAGCAAAGTGGTTTTGCCTGCCCCCAGAAAACCGGTCAGCACGGTCACGGGGATGGGTTGCAACTCAGTCATAAGGCTCCTGGCGTGATGCATTCAGCTGAAATGAAAACGCGCCACAGGTGATGGCCTGCGGCGCGTCGGATCAAACAATAACGCAGTTCAGAGGATCAGCAGCACTTCGGACCACCCTTGCCGCCGTAACGTGCCTCTTGCCGCTCCCGGAAGAACTGCTCGTAGGTCATCATCGGCTTGTCCGGGTGGGTGTTCTGCATGTGCTCTACGTACGTGTCGTAGTCAGGCATGCCCACCATCAGACGCGCGGCCTGACCGAGGTATTTCCCGAGGCGACTCAGGTCATTGAACATGGGCAAATCCTCTGTGGGTAACCATCATCACACCTGCGACGCTGGCGGCATGGCCTGGTAAGGAGCTTCCTTGTCGGTACGCGCCTTGGTGGTCCACGCCGCACGGCCTACTTTAAGGGCGTAGAACAGAATGCTGAACACCACGAACAGGAACAGCACGGTCAGCCCGGCATTGGTGTAAGCGTTGAAGATCACATGCTGCATCTGGTCCATGGTCTTGGCCGGGGCCAGGATCTGGCCGGCATCCGCCGCCGCGCTGTATTTCTTGGCCAGGGCCAGAAAGCCCACCGCAGGATTGGCGTCGAACAGCTTGATCAGACCAGCCGTCACGGTGCAGATCAGCAGCCAGGTGGCAGGCAGCATGGTCACCCACACATAGCGCTGACGCTTCATCTTGATCAGCACGACGCTGGCCAGCATCAGGGCAATACCGGCGAGCATCTGGTTGGAGATGCCGAACAGCGGCCACAGGGTATTGATGCCGCCCAGCGGGTCGATTACACCTTGGTACAGAAGATAGCCCCACAGCGCCACGCAACCACCGGTGCCGATAGCGTTGGCCGTCCACGACTCGGTGCGTTTCAAAGCCGGAACGAAACTGCCCAGCAGATCCTGCAGCATGAAGCGTCCGGCTCGTGTACCGGCGTCGACTGCGGTCAGAATGAACAACGCCTCGAACAGAATCGCGAAGTGGTACCAGAACGCCATGGTGTTTTCACCCGGCAGCACCTGATGGAGGATCTGCGCGATACCAACCGCCAGCGTCGGCGCACCACCGGCACGCGCCAGCACAGTGTTTTCACCGATGTCTTTCGCGACAGCAGTCAATTGCTCCGGCGTGATGGCAAAGCCCCAGCTGGAGACAGTCTGCGCGACAGTCACCACGTCACTGCCAACCACCGCAGCCGGGCTGTTCATAGCGAAGTACACGCCTGGCTCGATCACCGAGGCGGCAACCATTGCCATGATGGCCACGAACGACTCCATCAGCATGCCGCCGTAACCGATGTAACGAGCGTTCTTTTCGTTATCCAGCAGCTTGGGCGTGGTGCCCGAAGAGATCAGCGCGTGGAAACCCGATACCGCACCGCAAGCGATAGTGATGAACAGGAACGGGAACAGTGCGCCCTTCCAGACCGGGCCTGTGCCGTTGGTGAACTGGGTCAGGGCCGGCATTTTCAGCTCGGGAGCCAGAATCAGGATGCCGATTGCCAGTGCCAGAATGGTGCCGATTTTCAGGAAGGTCGACAGGTAGTCACGTGGCGCAAGCAGCAGCCAGACCGGCAGCATCGCTGCTACAAAACCATAGCCCACCAACATCCAGGTGATCTGCACGCCGGTGAAGGTGAACATCGGCCCCCAGGTCGGATCGGCCGCTACCATGCCGCCGACCCAGATCGAACCGAGTAGCAGAATGACACCGATAATAGAGATTTCACCGATACGACCCGGGCGGATGTAGCGCATATAGATGCCCATGAACATCGCGATCGGGATCGTCGCCATGACCGTGAACATGCCCCACGGGCTCTCGGCCAAGGCCTTGACCACGATCAGCGCCAGCACCGCCAGGATGATGATCATGATCAGGAAACAGCCGAACAGGGCGATGGTGCCGGGAATACGGCCCATTTCCTCGCGAACCATGTCGCCCAGCGAGCGACCGTTACGGCGCGTGGAGAGGAACAGGATCATGAAATCCTGTACCGCACCGGCCAGCACCACACCGGCGATCAGCCAGAGCGTACCGGGCAGATAACCCATTTGCGCGGCCAGTACCGGGCCGACCAGCGGGCCTGCACCGGCGATGGCAGCAAAGTGATGACCGAAAAGGATGTGTTTGTTGGTCGGCACGTAGTCCAGACCATCGTTGTTGACCACCGCCGGTGTCGCGCGCAGCGGATCGAGCTGCATGACATGGGTGGCGATGAACAGACTGTAGTAACGATAGGCAACCAGATAGATAGCCACCGCAGCGACCACTATCCACAAAGCGTTGATCGCTTCTCCGCGACGCAAGGCCACGACCCCAAGGGCACATGCCCCGACAATTGCGACGATGAGCCAGGGAACATGGCGCATAAGACTATTATTATTTTTCATTTTTTTATTCCAGCAGAGTTGACTAGAAGGCAAGCAGTCCGAGTTTAGCGCCGGATCAGCGAAAGACCACCCCCAACCATGGTCTAGAGCGAAATTTGATCAATTGCGGCAGATACCCGGCATAGAGGGCTGGAATGGCCTCGACAGATGGTTGCCGGATCACAAAACAGTCATGCGGAACTGTTCTGTAATGGCTTTCAGGTCTATCGTGCAGGAACAACAGAATTGATCAGATAACGACCTGCCCGCTGACCTCCGGTGGCGGTCAACAAGAGAGTTCATTCGATGACCGACTCACCTGCAGATCGCCGTCGTTTCAAGCGCATTGCCTTCGACGCCAAAACCGATTTAAAGCAAGGCGATCAGACCTGGAAGGTTCAACTGGTCGATATTTCCCTGAAAGGGTTGCTCATCGAACGGCCTGATCCGTGGAACGGTGATCAGGCGCAGCCCTTTGAAGTCGACATCATTCTAAGCAACGACGCTTATGTAAAAATGGATGTCAAAATCACCCATGACAACAACCGGCAATTGGGATTCGTTTGCCGGCACATAGGGCTGGAGTCAATCAGCCACCTGAAGCGGCTGGTCGTATTGAACCTCGGAGACCCCGAAGAACTGGATCGGGAACTGGCAGCCTTGATCGAACTGCAGGGATAATCCTCGGGGCGAGGTTATTCGAACAACGCATCCAGTGCCTGCTCCAGACGCGTGACGGCAATGATCTGCAAACCGGGTGGCGCTTCCTTCGGCGCATTGCCTTTAGGTACGATGGCCCGCTTGAAGCCATGCTTGGCGGCTTCCTTGAGGCGCTCCTGGCCGCTGGGCACCGGCCTGACCTCACCCGACAACCCCACTTCGCCAAACACCAGCAAGTCATGCGGCAGCGGACGATTGCGCAGGCTGGACATCACCGCAGCCATCAAGGCCAGGTCGGATGCGGTTTCCAGCACTTTCACACCGCCCACTACGTTGAGAAACACGTCCTGGTCGTGAGTCGGAATACCGCCATGTCGATGCAGGACCGCCAGGAGCATGGCCAGACGGTTCTGGTCCAGACCCAGCGTTACACGACGCGGGTTGGACATGTGGCTGTCGTCCACCAGCGCCTGAACCTCCACCAGCATCGGCCGCGTGCCTTCCCAAGTGGCCATGACCACACTGCCTGGCACTTCTTCCTGAGCGCGGGTGAGAAAAATCGCCGACGGGTTGGAGACTTCTTTCAGGCCCTTGTCGGTCATGCCGAACACGCCCAGTTCGTTCACCGCGCCGAAGCGATTCTTCACCGCCCGCAGCAGACGCAGACGGCCATCCGACTCGCCCTCGAAATACAATACGGTGTCGACCATGTGCTCAAGCACACGCGGGCCGGCAAGCGCGCCCTCTTTAGTGACGTGACCAACCAGAAAGATCGCCGTGCCGCTCTGTTTGGCGTAGCGCACCAGCAAGGCCGCGCTTTCACGAACCTGCGACACGCCGCCCGGTGCTGACTGCAACTGTTCGGTGAAAATCGTCTGGATCGAATCGATCACCATGACCTTGGGCTTCTCGACCTTGGCAGTGGCAATGATGGTTTCGATACAGGTTTCAGTCATGACGCGCAGCTTGTCCTGCGGCAGCCCCAGGCGTCGGGCACGCATGGCCACCTGCTGCTGGGATTCCTCGCCGGTGACATACAGCGCGGGCATGCGCTGGGCGATATTGCACAGTGTCTGCAACAGAATTGTCGACTTGCCGATGCCGGGGTCGCCGCCAATCAGCACCACCGAGCCGTCAACCAGCCCGCCGCCCAGCACTCGGTCGAGCTCGGTGGAGTTGGTGGAGAAGCGCGGAATCTCCTCGACACTGACTTCTGCCAGGGTTCTGATTTGCGCCTGTGAACCGGTCCAGCCGGTACGCCCGGTGGGCGGCGCAGCAGCGCCACTCTCAATCATCGTTTCGACCAGTGTGTTCCAGGCACCGCATTCGCTGCACTGGCCCGCCCACTTGGGAAATGTCGCGCCGCACTCGGTGCAGCCGTACAAGCGTTTGGCCTTGGCCATGACAACCCCAGTCGTAAAAAACGCCCATGATAACGCAGGTTGAGCCGGCAGCTACCTGCGCAGCGAACCATGACTTTCAAAACCGGATAAAACTTACACAGGCCGCTTCGGTCGATTGAACGTAGAACGGACGACAACTGTAAGGCTGGACTACACTCTCCCGGATCACTTTTATCTGTAACAAGGAATTACCCATGAGCGTACTTAGCGAGTTCAAGGCCTTCGCGGTCAAAGGTAACGTGGTCGATATGGCCGTCGGTATCATCATTGGCGCGGCATTCGGCAAGATCGTTTCGTCGTTCGTCGGCGATGTGATCATGCCACCGTTAGGCTTGCTGATCGGCGGCGTGGACTTCAGTGACCTGGCCATCACCCTGCGTCCTGCGCAAGGTACGGCACCGGCAGTGCTGCTGGCTTATGGCAAGTTCATCCAGACGGTTATCGACTTCATTATCGTCGCGTTCGCGATCTTCATGGGCGTCAAGGCGATCAACCGCCTCAAGCGCGAAGAAGCCAAAGCACCGACCCTGCCACCAACGCCATCCAAGCAGGAAGTGCTGCTGAGCGAAATTCGTGACCTGCTCAAGGAACAGAACAAACCGGCCGCGCCAGTCACTGTAGACCCTACGCGTCCGCTTTGATTTGACTCCCGGAGCGCTTAAGGAGATGGCTATCGTCCCCACGCAGTGCTTTTCAATCGCGGTGGCACAGACGACGCAGAGTGCGACCTTAGTGACGGCTGAGTCCTGGCGCTGATCCGGGGGTAGCCTGGCAGGACGCCAGGCTAGCCGCACCGGGCCATGGATGGCCCGTTGCGGCTAGCCCCGGATCAGTGACAGGGCGAAGGAACCCGACGAAGTCGGGCCGGAAACAGGAGCGAGGGGCTTTGGTTACTTTGGCCCCATCAAAGTAACTCGCCGAGGGGCGAAAAGGTGACCTGAGTCGGGCGCCAACTCACCTGATGTCGAAGAACCGCTGTGTGACGCAGAGCGTCACGAACTGCATGCCAACGCGGAGCATTGGCACGATAGTCATGCAGAGCGTTCTGCCTTCCCCACTTACCAATACGTCTCCACCGCAACCTGCCCCGGCTTGCGTGACAGGCTCAGGCGCATGTCACGCTGTTTGAGCAGTGCACGTGTGTCGTCGATCATCTGCGGGTTGCCGCACAGCATTACCCGGGAATGCTCAGGTGTCAGTGCGATGCCTGCAGCGCGCTCAAGCTCGCCGTTTTCAATCAACTGTGTAATGCGGCCACTTAGTGCGCCCGGATGCTGTTCGCGGGTCACAGTCGGTAGAAACAGGAACTTGTCTGCGTATTCAGCCAGATATTCACGCTGCATCAGTTCGCCAATCAACTGCTGATAGGCCAGTTCGCGGGACTCACGAACGCTGTACACCAGAATCACCCGCTCGAACTTCTCCCAGACCTCGAAATCCTGAAGGATCGATAGAAACGGCGCGACACCTGTACCTGTGGATAACAGCCAGAGGTCGCGGCCATCGACAAAACGGTCCAGGGTCAAATAACCAAACGCCAGTTTTTCCACCATCAATTCGTCGCCTTCGCGCAGACGGCTCAGTTCGCTGGTGAATTCGCCATCCGGCACCACGATGGAAAAAAACTCCAGAAACTCGTCGTGCGGTGAAGACACCATCGAGTAGGCACGCCATACGGTGGTGCCGTCTGCCTTGGTCACACCGAGGCGCGCAAACTGTCCTGCCCGAAAGCGAAAACCAGGGTCGCGCGTGGTGCGCAGGGTGAACAGGTTGGTGGTCAGCGGCGTGACACGCTGCAGTGTCTGTCGGGTGAATTTGTCGTCACTGACGGTCATGGTGTGCTTTGAACTCCTGAATATGAAAAGCAGAACCCAGTGTCCCGCAAAGCGGGCCCGATAAACACCGGCTGTTTGTGGTGAATTACCCGGTCAGCGGCGCTGCGGCTTAGAGTATTTGGTTCTTGAGTCCGCAAATGCCTGACCGAACCTCTACAGGCCAAATTGCCGCGACCTCTCTTGCACAGGGGTTCCAGCCAAAAGGCCGATAACACGCTGCCAAGTGCCATCAGCCCATCCGTCCGGGTAATGCGCGCAGGCGCAGTTTGCGATGTTTTTGTTCCTAGACTGGATAAACGAACAGCAAGGTCTGGACACGTACTGCAAGGAGGCTACATGAACACAATGGAAATAAAATTTTCACAGCCCTCGCCAGCAAAAAACCTGACTCAGAGAGAAATTGAAGTCCTCAAGTGGTCCGCCGAAGGCAAGACAGCTGGGGAGTATCAGTTTTTTTGTGTTCGGGCTGGTTAGGGCCTGCCGTCAGGCAGGCCCTTGTTTTACCAGCTCGGTCTGGTAAATCGGTCTCCGTACAGGATCGCAAATTGATTCATTGCCACTTTCCAGTCGTGTGCCGCATGACCCCAGTTGGCGGTGATGTTGCGCAACCCAAGCCATATCAGTTTCGTCGCAGCCTCATCGGTCGGGAAGTGCCCTCGAGTCTTGATGATCTTGCGTAACTGGGCATTGATGCTCTCGATGGCATTGGTCGTGTAAACCACTTTGCGAATGCCCGCCGGAAAAACAAAAAACGGTATAACCCGATCCCAGGCGCGACGCCATGCAGCAACTACAGTCGGATACTGCTTGCCCCAGGGGCCCGCTTCAAAGGCGTTAAGCTCTTGCTCAGCCACATCGGCATTGATCGCCTGGTAGATCGGCTTGAGTGCTTTGGCCAGTGCCCGACGTTTATCCCAAGCGGCATAGTCCAAGCTGTTGCGGATCAGATGCACGATGCAGGTTTGCAGCGTCGTGGCAGGAAAAACCGCCCCCAACGCCTCCGGTATTCCTTTGAGGCCATCCGTGACGGCGATCAGAACATCTTCAACGCCACGAGTCTTGAGGTCGTTGAACACCTTCATCCAAAACTTGGCACCCTCGGTGCTCTCGATCCATATACCCAGAATGTCGCGCGTGCCATCAGGTAATACCCCCAGCGCCAGATAAATAGCCTTGTTGCACACTAACCCCTCGTCCCGGATTTTGACCCGTAACGCATCGAAGAAGATCACCGGATACATCGGTTCCAAGGGTCGTTGCTGCCAAGCGCCCACCTCTTCCATGACCGCATCGGTGACTGAGCTGATGAAGTCATGGGACACGTCAGTTCCATACTGCTCAGATAGAAAAGCGCGGATCTCACGCACCGTCATGCCCCGGGCGTACATGGCAATTATCTTGTCGTCGAAGCCTGTAAAACGTCGTTCGTGCTTGGGAATCAGGATCGGGGCGAAGCTACCATCGCGGTCTCTGGGGATATCCAGGCGAAGCGGCCCGTCGTCGGTCAGAACCGTCTTGCTGCTTTTGCCATTGCGCTGATTGGTCGCCCCCTCAGGGCGCTCCGCGCCCTGAGGGTAACCAAGGTGGTGACCCAGCTCGGCGCCTAGCGCACGCTCGATCAGAGCCTTCTTGAACGCCATGGACGCGTCTTGAATGGCTTCGGCGCTCATCGGGCCTTTAACAAACTGCTCGATCAGCTCTTGGGGAATCGAGGGCAACTCCCTCGCTGTTGCATTGGCGGACTTCTTTTTGGTCGGCATACATGCACCTCTAGCTACATGTTATGCCCGAACACAAAATTTCTGACAGTCTCCAGCTGGCGATATCGCAATGATTCTCTGCCTGAAGGAGCGCACCATCCACTTTCACATTGCCAGCGCCATTCAGAAAATGGGCGTTTGCAACAAGACGGCTGCTGCCGTACAGGCCGCACTGAGCGGGGTGTTCTGATAAAGCCCGCAGCCGAACCGCAATCAAACAGGTATGAAAACGAAAAAATACGTAAAATCGTCTGCCTCGGCGAGCCCACCTGTCTTCGGGCTCACTGACATACTTTCGATTGCACAGAGTTCTCCCGCCAATGCCCCTGCTCATCAGTCCTTTCGCTGAACTTGATCTCATTCGCCAACCCGAGCAACAGGATGAGCCGTTGCAGGCATTCGATGCTGCTGACGAGTACCTGCTCAATCATGTTGCAGAAACCGGGCTGAGCCTGCAAAGCCGGGTGCTGGTGCTCAATGACAGTTTCGGCGCGCTGGCGGCCAGTCTGGCGTCTCATGCCACGGTGGTCAGCAGCACCGACTCTTTCCTGGCTGCACAAGGTCTGGAAAAGAACCTGGCACGCAATGGCATGAGCTATGACGCGGTACCGCACATCCCCGCCAGCGAGCCCTTGAGCGGGCCATTCGACTGGGTACTGATCCGGGTGCCGAAGACCCTGGCGCTGCTGGAAGAACAACTGATACGCCTGCAGGGTCAACTGGCACCGGGGGCTCGCGTGGTCGCGGCAGCCATGGTCAAGCATTTGCCACGTTCGGCTGGCGACCTGCTGGAGGAATACGTAGGGCCGGTGCAGGCCTCACTGGCGGTGAAAAAAGCCCGGCTGCTGTTCGCCACGCCGCAGCCCATGGAAGTGCGGACTTCGCCCTACCCGACCCGTTACCGTCTGGACGAGCCGGCCATCGAACTGCTCAACCACGCCAATGTATTTTGCCGCGACGGGCTGGACATCGGTACCCGGGCATTCCTGCCTTATCTGCCGAAAAACCTCGGCACCGCAAGGGTCGCCGACCTGGGATGCGGCAACGGCGTGCTGGCTATTGCCAGCGCGCTGGACAACCCGCAGGCGCACTACACGCTGGTCGACGAGTCGTTCATGGCCGTGCAATCGGCAGCCGAGAACTGGCGCGCAACGCTGGGCGAACGTGTGGTGGAAGTTCGGGCAGCCGACGGGCTGGACACTCAGGAACCCGACTCGCTGGATGTGGTGCTGTGCAATCCGCCCTTCCATCAGCAACAGGTGGTGGGAGATTTTCTTGCCTGGCGCATGTTCCTCCAGGCGCGTGCCGCACTGGTTAACGGCGGCGCGCTGTATATCGTCGGCAACCGTCACCTGGGTTATCACACCAAGCTGTCGCGCCTGTTCCGCGGTGTCGAGCAAGTGGCGGCCACGCCGAAATTCGTGATCCTGAAAGCACGCAAGTAATCCATGGCGCAAAAAAAGACCCTCTTGCCAGCGGGTGGCAAGAGGGTCGCAAAACGTGTCCGGAGGACACGAACGGGAATTCAGTATCAGTGTGTCGTCAGGCCCGCTGCGCTCATGAACATGCGCATCAGGCTGGCTACGATAAACAGCGCAAATACGCTGCCCGCCCAGATCCCGACCAGCCAGGCCAGGCGTTGCCAGAGCGGTTTGCTCAGTGCCGGATCAGGATCGTGCATGGAATTTTTACCAGACATCGTCAATCTCCTCGGTTCGGACTAGTGATAACCGTCTGCAGCCGTCACCTTGCCGCGGAATACGTAGTAGCTCCAGAAGGTGTAGCCCAGGATGAACGGAATGATGAACAGCGTGCCGACCAGCATGAAGCCCTGGCTCTGCGGCGGCGCGGCGGCTGCCCAGATCGATACCGAAGGCGGAATGATGTTTGGCCACAGGCTGATGCCCAGCCCGCTGTAACCCAGAAATATCAGCAACAGGGTCAGCAGGAACGGCGTGTAGTGGGCATTGCGGGCGACAGCCTTGAACAAACCGTACATGGTCACCAGCACCAGAACCGGCACGGGCATGAACCACAGTAGATTGGGCATGCTGAACCAGCGATGGGCAATGTCCGCGTGAGCCAGCGGCGTCCACAGGCTGACCACCGCCATGACCGCCAGCACAGCCAGTGCCAGAGGGCGGGCCAGATCATGCATCGCCTTCTGCAGCGAACCTTCGGTTTTCATGATCAGCCAGGTACAGCCCAGCAGCGCATAGGCGACAATCAGGGCCAGGCCGCAGAACATCGGAAACGGCGCGAGCCAGTCCAGTGAACCGCCAGCGAACTGACGATTGACCACCGGAATTCCTTCGATGTAGGCGCCCAGCGCCACGCCCTGAAAGAAGGTTGCAGCCAGCGAACCGCCAATGAACGCCTTGTCCCAGAGGTGGCGTTTCTGTTCGGTCGCCTTGAAGCGAAACTCGAACGCCACGCCGCGAAAGATCAGGCCCATGAGCATGAACATCAGCGGCAGGTACAGCGCAGACAAGACCACCGAGTAGGCCAGCGGGAATGCACCGAACAGTGCCGCACCGCCCAGCACCAGCCAGGTCTCGTTGCCGTCCCAGACCGGCGCGACGGTATTCATCATCACGTCACGGTCGGAACTGTCTTTCATGAACGGGAAGAGAATCCCGATGCCCAGATCGAAGCCGTCCATCACCACGTACATCATGATGCCGAAGACGATGATGATGGCCCAGATCAGCGGAAGATCGATACCCATGGCTTAAATCCCCTTGCCGAGACGGTCAGGATGGTCGCCATCTTCTTCGCCTTCAACAGCAGCGGAGAGCGGACGGGCCGGAGTGCGTTGCTGGCCGGGACCACCGTGAGGCACATGTTCGACATAGGCTTTTGGCCCCTTGCGAACCAGGCGCATCATGTAGCCAAGACCTGCACCGAACAGCACGAAATACACGACCACGAACAGCACCAGAGTGATGCTCATCTGCGCCACGCTGTGGCCGGACGATGCATCGGCGGTGCGCATCAGGCCATACACGACCCACGGCTGACGACCGATTTCGGTAGTAAACCAGCCGGCGAGAATCGCGATCAGGCCAGACGGCCCCATCCACAGCGCCAGGTACAGGAACGGACGCGAGTTATACAGCGTGCCGCGCTTGCGCAGCCACAGGCTCCACAGGCCGGTGAAGATCATCAGCATGCCGAGGGCGACCATGACCCGGAACGACCAGAATACGATTGTCGAATTAGGGCGATCCTCAGGCTTGAACTCCTTGAGCGCCGGCACCTGCTTGTCGAGGCTGTGGGTCAGGATCAGGCTGCCCAGGTACGGAATTTCCACCGCGTACTTGGTACGCTCTTCCTTCATGTCGGGAATGCCGAACAGAATCAGCGGGGTCGGTTCGTCACCGACGTTTTCCCAGTGGCCCTCAATGGCGGCGATCTTCGCCGGCTGATGCTTGAGCGTATTCAGACCGTGGAAGTCACCGACCACTGCCTGAATAGGTGCAACCAGCAAGGCCATCCACATGGCCATCGAAAGCATTTTGCGTACGGCGGGTGTATCGCGACCGCGCAACAGGTGCCAGGCAGCCGAGGAGCCGACGAAGAACGCAGTTGCGACGAATGCGGCAATCGCCATGTGCGTCAGGCGGTACGGGAACGAGGGGTTGAACACCACTGCGAACCAGTCGGTCGGAATGACACGGCCGTCGATGATCTCGAAACCTTGCGGCGTCTGCATCCAGCTGTTGGACGACAGAATCCAGAACGTGGAGATCAGCGTACCAATGGCAACCATCACCGTGGAAAAGAAGTGCAGCTTACGGCCGACACGGTTCCAGCCGAACAGCATGACGCCGAGGAAACCTGCTTCAAGGAAGAAGGCGGTCAGTACCTCGTAGGTCAGCAGCGGGCCGGTAACAGCACCTGCAAAATCGGAGAAGCGGCTCCAGTTGGTGCCGAATTGATAGGCCATGACCAGCCCGGAGACCACGCCCATGCCGAAGTTGACGGCAAAGATCTTCGACCAGAAGTGGTACAGGTCACGGTAGACGTCATCGCGGGTCTTCAGCCACAGACCTTCGAGCACAGCCAGGTAACTTGCCAGACCAATAGTGATGGCAGGAAACAGGATGTGAAACGAAATGGTGAATGCGAACTGAATTCGGGCGAGATCTATAGCCTCTAAACCGAACATAATATGTTCCTCTCTCAGATGAAACCTGCTGCTGGCTGTGAGCCAACAACGATTGCTCCCACGGTAATGAGTGCTTATGTTTCTTTATTCTGGCGTTTCCAATGGCGAAAACGCTGGCCGAAGCACTGATCACTGCCTGAACGCAATGATGCAGATCAATCGACCATGAAAGAGTAGTCCTGTTCAGCCGCTAAAGTCGTGTGGTCTATTGTCGCGTGTCGATTTGTCTCACCGGTAGAGCACTTGCAGACGCCCACCGCTCCTCACGCTTTAGCGTGAGAATGCCGTTCGTGACGCTCCGCGTCACACCTGCGCCGCACCACCTACGCAAGAGGACGCAGAGCGTCCAGAACCGCATGCCAACGCAGAGCGTTGGCACGATAAGCAGTTGGATTTGCGCGCGCGATTACAACAACTTGTCCAGCGTGATCGGAAACTCGCGGATCCGCTTGCCGGTGGCGTGGTAGATCGCGTTGGCAATCGCTGCCGGTACGCCCACGATGCCGATCTCGCCGACGCCTTTGGAACCTAGCGCGTTGACGATCTCGTCGTGTTCTTCGACAAACAGCACGTCAATATCGCCGATATCAGCATTAACCGGGATGTGGTACTCGGCCAGGCTGTGGTTCATCGGGCGACCCAGAGTGTGATCAAGCATCGCCTCTTCCTGAAGCGCCATGCCCATCCCCCACACAACACCACCAAGAATCTGACTACGCGCCATCTTCGGGTTCACTACCCGGCCCGCTGCCACAGCACTGACCACGCGATTGACCTTGATCGTGCCCAGGTCCTCGTCGACCAGCACTTCGACGAATACCGCCGAGTGCGTTGCAGCCGCATAGGCTTCACGCTTCTTGTCCGGCTCGGCATCAACTTGCACTTCAATCGCACCACTGGCTTGAGAGGCAGCCAGCTCTGCCATCGACAGCGCCTGCTCGCCCACATACAGCTTGCCCGCTTCGAAACGCACCTCATCCGGCGTGGCAGATGCGAACTGCGGATGAAGCCCTTTGGCAACTTCCAGCACCTGACGCTGCAAGGCCTGACACGCCTGCTGCACCGCTGTACCCACTGAAGACACGGTAAACGAGCCGCCCTGCAAAGGCGCGGTCGGCAACGAAGAGTCACCCAGTAGAAAGGTGACATTCTCCACATCGATGCCCGAGGCTTCAGCAGCGATCTGCGTCATCACAGTGTACGTACCCGTACCGATGTCAGTCGTGGCACTGCTGACTACTAAACTGCCATCAGCCTCAAGACGCGCCTTGGCGCTGGCTTTCATCTGCATGGCTTCCCAGACACCGCCCGCCATGCCCCAGCCGACCAGTTGACGACCTTGGCGCATACTGCGTGGCTCGGGGTTGCGACTTTCCCAACCAAAACGCTCGGCGACCTGGCGGTAGCACTCGCGCAGCTCTTTGCTGGAGTAAGGTTTGTCTTCATTACCGTTGCGTTCGGCGTAATTGGTCAGGCGCAGGCGCACAGGGTCGATGGCCAGCGCACAGGCCAGCTCGTCCATGGCGCACTCCAGACCGATCATGCCCAATGCAGCGCCCGGCGCACGCATATCCAAAGGCGTGAACACGTCCAGCGGCACCAGCTTGTAGGTCAGTTGCACGTTATCGCAGTGATAGAGCATGCCGCTCCACTCAACAACATGCTCGCTGAAGTCCTCGAATCGCGAAGTCTGGCCGATGGCTTCATGCCCAATGGCCAGCAGACGACCGTTGGCAGCCGCCCCCAGACGCAAGCGCTGCACGGTGCGCGGGCGATAGCCGAAGGTGAACATCTGTTGTCGGGTCAGGGTCAGGCGCACCGAGCGCTTCAGATGCAACGCTGCCATCACCGCCAATGGCAGCTGATATTGCGGGCGCAGGCCTGAACCGAAGGCACCGCCGACGAAGGCTGCCAGCACGCGGATCTTGTCCTTTTCCAGACCGAAGACCTTATGCAGGTAGTCCTGACAGTTCTGCGTGCCCTGGGTCTTGTCGTGAATCTGCAGGCTGCCGTCAGCCTGGTACAGGACGGTGGAAGCATGCGGTTCCATCGGGTTGTGGTATTCGCTGGGCGTGCTGTAGGTCACGTCAACGCTGAGCGCAGAACTGGCCAGCTCACCCTCGAAGTTGCCACGCGGCGGCGGCAGTTCGGCAGGCGCGTCATGGGCAGTGTCGAGCATGGCCTGCAAATCGGTCTGGTGAGCCTGCTGTTCATATTCGATACGCACCAGCGAACCGGCGTGCCGTGCCAGCTCCAGCGTATCGGCAACGACCAGCGCAAGCGGCTGGCCGCTGTACATAACGTTGTCGTTGTAAAAAGGCCGAAACGGCGAACCGTCGGCAGAGTCAGCGTCTTCGTAGTTTTCGTCGTAGCTGGCCACTGAAGGACGATTGGTATGGTCGATGACGGCGACGACACCCGCGACTTTCAACGCCTCGCTGGTATCGATGCTGACGACGCGACCGTTGGCGATGGTGCTGGAGACCACGCTGGCATACAGCAGCCCTTCTTCAGGGTATTCACCGGCGTAGCGCGCGCCGCCTGTCACTTTCAGTCGGCCGTCGACGCGGTCTACCGGCTTGCCCATTGGCGAAAATGGCTGGTTCATAGGGCGCTCCCTCCTGTTGCGGCATCGCTCAAGGCGCGAATGATCGCGCGGCGGGCCAGCCTGACTTTGAAACCGTTGTGCTCCAGAGGCTTGGCATCTTCAAGCATGGCGTCTGCCGCAGCGGCGAAGTGCTCGCGAGTGACCGGTTTACCGATCAACAATGCCTCGACCGCTTTGTCGCGCCACGGCTTGTGCGCGACGCCACCCAGCGCCAGACGCACGTCGCGTACCACGTCACCGTCCAGATCGATGGCAGCAGCGACCGATATCAGGGCAAACGCATAGGATGCGCGATCACGAATCTTCAGATAAGCGTTGTGACTGGCAAAGCCCTGTGCAGGCAGCTCGACCGCGATGATCAACTCATCATCGGCCAATTGGTTGTCGCGTTGCGGCGCATCACCCGGCAGGCGGTGGAAATCCGCGAACTCGATGGTGCGGCGACCGGCACGTCCTTCGACATGCACCACAGCCTCCAGCGCAGCAAGGGCCACGCACATGTCGGATGGATGCGTGGCGACACATTCGTCACTGGCACCGAGGATTGCGTGAATACGGTTCAGACCTTCACGCGCCGGGCAGCCGCTACCCGGTTCACGCTTGTTGCACGGCACACCGGTGTCATAGAAGTAATAGCAGCGGGTCCGTTGCAACAGGTTGCCGCCAGTGCTGGCCATATTGCGCAACTGTGGCGAGGCACCGGCCAGGACGGCTTTGCTCAGCAACGGGTACCGCGCCTCGATCAACGGGTGATACGCCAGGTCGGCATTACTCACCAGGGCACCGATCATCAGTCCGCCAGAAGCCGTTTCGCTGACCTCCCTTAATGGCAGGCCGGTGATATCGATCAAGTGTTCAGGCGTTGCGACGTTTTCTTTCATCAGATCGAGCAGGTTGGTGCCGCCAGCAATGAAACGCGTGGCAGGCCCGCTCAGGTTGACCGCTGCGGTGATGTCGGTCGGCTTGCTGTAGGTAAACGGATTCATGCGTTCACCTCCGGCTTCGGCGCTGCATTGTGAAACTGTGGCAAGGCCTCTTCGACCGCCGCAAGAATATTGCTGTAAGCACCGCAGCGGCACAGGTTACCGCTCATCAGTTCCTGGATCTCGGCACGCGTGCTGGCGCGCCCCTCGTTGGCCAGCCCGACAGCCGAGCAGATTTGCCCGGGCGTGCAATAGCCGCACTGGAACGCATCGTTCTTGATGAACGCCTGCTGCATTGGATGCAACTGATCGCCGTCGGCAAGACCTTCAATGGTGGTCAGTTCGGCGTCGTCGCACATGATCGCCAACGTCAGGCAGGCATTGATGCGCGTACCGTCACGCAGTACGGTACATGCACCACACTGGCCGTGGTCGCAGCCTTTCTTGGTGCCGACCAGATCAAGCTGATCACGCAGCAGGTCCAGCAGGGTGGTCCAGGGCAGCACGTCCAGCTGGCGCTGCTGCCCGTTCAGGGTCAGAGAAATCGCGTGGGTCGCGAAATCCTTCGGGTTCGGGGTCGTTGCACTCATGGAAACCTCACGGTAGGCGTTCGCTTAGCGCATTTTTATGCGTCTTAAGGGGTGGGACTTCGTGAGGTTTGCAACGTTCAGGCTTTCTTGATGAGCGCACTTGTCATCGAAAGGCCCTTATCCACAGGCAGCCATCCTGACCCGCTGCTGGTATGATGCGCGGCTTTTTCCGACTCGCAGAAATCAAACGGGCTGCCTCGCAGTCTGTGCTTTGCTGTTGGAGTCGATCATTCACGACGCGCGCCGCGTCACGGAGAGCCAGACATGCTGGAAAGGCTGTTTCAACTCAAGGCACACAACACCAACGTGCGGACCGAGATTCTCGCGGGCGTCACGACTTTCCTGGCGATGGCCTACATCCTGTTCGTCAACCCGAGCATCCTCGGCGAAACCGGCATGGACAAGGGCGCGGTATTCGTCGCCACCTGCCTGGCAGCCGCCATCGGCTCGACGGTGATGGGGCTGATCGCCAACTACCCGATCGCCCTTGCACCGGGCATGGGCCTGAACGCCTTCTTTACCTATACCGTGGTCCTGCACATGGGTCACAGCTGGCAGGTAGCGCTGGGTGCAGTGTTCATCTCGGCGGTGATGTTCTTCATTCTGTCGATCTTTCGCATCCGTGAATGGATCATCAACAGCATCCCTCTGCCCCTGCGTTCGGCCATTGCCGCTGGTATCGGCCTGTTTCTGGCACTGATCGCCCTGCATAACGCCGGAATCGTGGTCAGCAACCCGGCCACCATCATCGGCATGGGCGACCTCAAGCAGCCTGCTCCGGTGCTGGCTACCCTGGGCTTCTTTCTGATCGTGGCGCTGGACCACCTCAAAGTGCGCGGCGCGGTGCTGATCGGCATCCTCGCGGTCACCCTGGTGTCCATCGTGCTGGGCTTCACGCCGTTTGGCGGTGTGGTGTCGATGCCGCCTTCGCTGGCACCGACCTTCATGCAGCTGGACATCATGGGCGCGCTGGACGTTGGTCTGGTGAGCATCATCTTCGCCTTCCTGTTCGTCGATATCTTCGATAATTCCGGCACCCTGATCGGCGTGGCCAAACGCGCCGGGCTGATGGGCAAGGACGGGCACATGCCGAAAATGGGCCGTGCGCTGATCGCCGACAGTACTGCCGCGATGGCCGGTTCCCTGCTGGGCACCTCGACCACCACCAGCTACATCGAGTCGGCTGCGGGCGTCAGCGCGGGTGGCCGCACCGGTCTTACTGCCGTGGTGGTCGCCGTGCTGTTCCTGCTGGCGCTGTTCTTCGCCCCGCTGGCCGGCAGCGTGCCCGCCTTCGCCACCGCACCGGCGCTGCTGTTCGTCGCCGTGCTGATGGCGTCCGGCATGGCTGAAATCGACTGGGACGACATCACCGTCGCAGCGCCGGTGTTAATTACCGCTCTGGCGATGCCGTTCACCTACTCCATTGCCAACGGCATTGCCTTTGGTTTCATTTCCTGGACAGCGATCAAGCTGTTGTCGGGACGCTGGCGCGAGCTGAATTCCGCGCTGGTGATCCTGTCGATCCTGTTCGTGATCAAGCTGGGCTGGTTCAACGCATGAGTGTTCCTTTCGACCCTGCGAGCTACGACCGTCAGCTCGAAGAAAAAACCGTTCGCCTGCGCGAGTTGCTGGCCCCGTTCGATGCACCTGAGCCGCAGGTGTTTGATTCACCGCGCGAGCACTATCGGCTGCGCGCCGAATTTCGCCTGTGGCGCGAAGACCAAAAGCGTTATTACGCAATGTTCGCGCCGGGCGACAATCGAACGCCGATCCTGCTCGAAGGCCTGCCGATCGCCAGCGAGCGCATCAACGCGCTGATGCCGGTGCTGCGCGAGCGCTGGGAAGCCAGCCCGACGTTGAATCACAAGCTGTTTCAGGTGGACTTCCTGACCACGCTGGCGGGTGATGCGATGATCACCATGTGCTATCACCGCCCGCTGGACGCTGAATGGCAAGCCGCTGCCGAGCAATTGGCGGCTGAGCTGAACGTGAGCCTGATCGGTCGTTCCAAGGGCCAGAAGCTGATCATCGGCCAGGATTACGTGACCGAGAAGCTCGACGTGGCTGGCCGCACCTTCAGCTACCGCCAACCGGAAGGCGCGTTCACCCAGCCCAACGGCACGGTGAACGGCAAGATGCTCAACTGGGCGTTTGATGCGCTGGGCGAGCGGCAAGACGATCTGCTGGAGTTGTACTGCGGCAACGGCAACTTCACCCTGCCGCTGGCCACCCGCGTGCGCAAGGTGCTGGCGACCGAAATCAGCAAGACCTCGGTCAATGCAGCGCTGAGCAACCTGGATGACAACGGCGTGGACAATGTCACGCTGGTGCGTTTGTCGGCAGAAGAGCTGACCGAAGCGCTGAACGAAGTGCGCCCGTTCCGCCGTCTGCACGGTGTGGACCTGAAGAGCTACGACTTCGGCAGCGTCTTCGTCGACCCGCCACGCGCCGGCATGGACCCGGACACCTGCGAACTGACCCGCCGCTTCGAGCGCATTTTGTACATCTCCTGCAACCCGGAAACCCTGGCCGCCAACATCGCCCAGTTGCACGACACCCACCGGGTCGAGCGCTGCGCCCTGTTCGACCAGTTTCCGTACACCCACCACATGGAATCGGGTGTGCTGCTGGTTCGCCGTTGAGGCATATCACTATCGTGCGGCGCTCTGCGTCGCATGCCTTTCTGGACGCTCCGCGTCCTCTTGCGATGCGGAGCGTCGTGAACTGCATTCCCACGCTGGAGCGTGAGGAGCGGGAGTTCTTTCATGCCCGTCACGGCGAAACTGTCAGAATATTTATTAGCTTCCTATCGATACGCTAAGGTATAAACCGAAAACGTGAATTAGCCGCTTCGATGGGATCCCTTTCTTGAGCTCTGAGTCTTCCGCCTCTCCTGCCCCGGTCAAGTTGTCCAGCCAGCCCGGTTTCGTCAGTTTTATCCTCTCGCGCCTGATGGCAGTGTTTGCCATGCAGATTCAGGCAGTGGTGGTCGCCTGGCAGGTCTATGACATGACCCGCGAGCCAATGGCACTGGCGTATGTCGGCCTTGCTCAGTTTATTCCCATGTTGCTGCTGTTGATGCCTGCCGGGGACCTGATCGACCGCTACAACCGCAAGGTCATCCTGATGATCAGTTGGGGCGTGCAGGCGTTCTGCGGCACCATTCTGTTTGTGTTTTCGGCCCTCAAACTGCAAGACCTGCGGCTGATCTACGGCGCGCTGATGCTCTACGGCTGCGCCCGCGCCTTCACCGGCCCGGCCCTGCAAAGCCTGCTGCCACAGATTGTCCCGCGTGACCAACTGCCTTCGGCCATTGCCACCAACAGTGTGATCATGCGCTGTTCGACCGTTGGCGGCCCGCTGATCGGCGGCTATCTGTATTGGCTCGGCGGCGCAGAACTGACGTATTCAGTCTGCGTGGCAGCATTCATAGCTGGCATCCTGTTTCTGGCCCCTGTAGCGACGCCCTTTGCCGGCAAGCCAGTGGAACTTGGCTCCAGCGCCTGGGGCCGGTTCACCGCGGGAATTGCCTTCATCCGCTCGCGACCGATCATCCTCGGCACCATTTCGCTGGACCTGTTCGCCGTGCTGCTCGGCGGCGTGGTGGCGCTGCTGCCGATTTACGCCCATGAAGTGCTGCATCTGGGCCCCCAAGGGCTGGGCATGCTGCGTGCGTCGATGAGCCTGGGCGAGCTGGGCGTCGGTATTTACCTGAGCATGCGCCCGCTGCAGCGCAACGTCGGCATGACCATGTTTATTGCCGTCGGCCTGTTCGGCGTAGCGAATCTGGTGTTCGCACTGTCGACACTGTTCTGGCTTTCGTGCCTGGCTCTGCTGGTCGCGGGCGCGGCGGACATGGTCAGCGTGTTCATTCGCTCGGCGCTGGTGCAGTTTTCGACGCCGGACAACATGCGCGGCCGGGTCAATGCCGTGAATATGCTGTTTGTCGGCTCATCCAACGAGCTGGGCGAATTTCGCGCAGGCACCAGCGCCTCGCTGGTCGGCGCGATACCTGCGGCAATCATGGGCGGCGTCTGCACACTGGGCGTGGTCGGCGCGTGGATGACGGGCTTCAAATCGCTGCGGCAGGTCGACCGTTTTGCCGATGCGTCGCCACCTGAAGTGTTGCAGGCGCAGCCCGTGAAAAGCTAGACACGGACTTCCCGAACCAATCGGCTCTCTCGCACCTCTATACCCTCGTATCCTGCACACGCTGGCCGGACCGCCAGACTGGCGCAGACCTGTATCAGCAGCGACACTCATTGCACGAAAAGAAGAGGGATCCGACATGCTCTGGAAAAAAGGCCGACGTAGCGACAACGTAGTCGATGCGCGTGATGGCGGCAGCAGTGGCGGCGGCGGCATGCGCATCGGTGGCAAGGGGCTGGGCCTGGGCGGCATTGTGATCATCGTTGCCATCGGCCTGCTGACCGGTCAGGACCCGATGCAGATTCTCGGGCAACTGACCGGGCAAGGCACCGAGCAAAGCGCCCCACCCAGCGCGCAAACGCGTCAGGCGCCACCGGCCAACGACCAGCAAGCCGAATTCGTGCGCAGCATCCTCGGTGATACCGAAGACACTTGGCGCGCCGTGTTCGCTCAGAACGGTCGCGAGTACAAGGACCCGACGCTGGTGCTGTTCAGCGGCCAGGTGAACTCGGCCTGCGGTCGCGCGACCTCGGCAACCGGTCCGTTCTATTGCCCGGCTGACCAGCAGGTCTATCTGGACATGGACTTCTTCAGTGAAATGGCCCAGCGCTTTTCCGCCGCTGGCGACTTCGCCCAGGCTTACGTGATTGCCCACGAAGTCGGGCACCATGTGCAGACCCTGCTGGGCATTTCTGCCAAGGTCGACAAGGCTCGTCAGGCCGGGCAAAAAATGGAAGGTGCCAACGGTTTACTAGTCCGCCAGGAGCTTCAGGCGGACTGCTTTGCAGGTGTTTGGGCGTACAACGCACAAAATCGTTTGAACTGGCTTGAGCCGGGTGATATTGAAGAGGCATTGAATGCGGCCAACGCTATCGGCGATGATCGCTTGCAACAGCAAAGCAGTGGTCGAGTCGCTCCGGACTCCTTTACTCATGGGACGTCTGCCCAGCGTGTACGCTGGTTCAAGGCAGGCTTTACCCAAGGCCAAATCAATCAATGCGATACATTCGCCTCCAAGAGTCTCTGAACACATGATTAAACCGCTTCTGGTCCTGTTGTTGAGCACTGCCTTCGCGAGCCTCGGGGCGCATGCCGAGGATCAAGCGGTTACGTCTATCAGTCCGGATCGCCTGGCCATCAATGGTGCAGAGGCGACACTGGGGCTTAGCCAGGAATGGGTACACCCCAAGCCGAAGATCGAGCGCGCGGTGATCGTGCTGCACGGCCGCCTGCGTAATGCGCAAACCTACCTGCGCAGCATCGAACGTGCCGCCAATCAATCCAAAGAGCGCAGCAAGACCTTGCTGATCGCCCCGCAATTTCTGGATGAGAAGGACATTGTCGCGCATCACCTGCCGGAGTCGATTCTGCGCTGGCGCCAGAACAGCTGGATGGAAGGCGCAACCGCCACCAATCCCAAGCCCGTCAGTTCGTTTCTGGTTCTGGACCATATCCTCAAGCGTCTGAGCGACAGCAAGCTGTTCCCGAATCTCAAAGAAGTGGTCATTGCCGGGCATTCCGGTGGTGCCCAGGTGGTGCAGCGCTACGCGATGATCGGCGGCAAGGAAGATGCTCTGCTGCAGCGGGAAGGCGTGAAGCTGCGTTATGTGATTGCCAACCCGTCGTCCTATGCCTATTTCGACGCAGAGCGGCCTGAACCGGTAACGGCGCAGAACTGCCCTGATTTCGACGAGTGGAAATACGGTCTGAACAAGATGCCGTTCTATTCGGGAAAGGAAAAGCCGGCTGACATCGAGAAGAATTACGTGAAGCGCGACATCACTTACCTGATGGGCGAGCTGGACACCGATCGCAACCACCCTGCTCTGGACAAGACCTGCGCCGCCGAAGCGCAAGGCGCATATCGCCTGATTCGTGGTCAGAACTACTTCAACTACCTCAAGAAGCGCCATCCTGAAGGGCTGAACCAGCGCCTGGTAATCGTGCCGAAAGTCGGCCACAACGGCGACGGGATATTCACCTCACCTGAGGGGCAGGCGGTGTTGTTCAAGCCGTTTTGAGTGATAGGGATATAACTATCGTCCCCACGCTCCGCGTTCAACGCCACATACAAGTCCGCTTTTGATTCTGGCCGGAGGCAGTGGGAGCGAACTTGTTCGCGAAAGGGTCAACATAATCGTCGAAAATGCATCGACTGAAATACCGTCTTCGCGAGCAATGCGGATTGCCGCCCCGGTCGCTCCCACAAACACTTGTGGATAACGGTGAGCGCTCCGCATTGGCACGGTAGGCAGCTCAGATCACCCCAACATTCCGCGTAGCGCTGTGCAGTCCACAGCATGCCAGTCGGTCAGTTCAGGCCAGGGGTTGTCTTTCAGGTTGACCAGAACGGTCTTGGTACCCGCCGCACGGCCGCAGTTCAGGTCATGCATGTAGTCGCCGATCATGACCATCTTCTCCGGCTCGACACTCCAGCGAGCGGCCAGCGTCAGCAAACCCGCCGGATCCGGCTTGGGGGTCGCTTCGTCGCGGCCCAGTACATCCTCGACAGCAAAGCAGTCAGCGAGGCCGATGGCTTTCAAGGTGATGTACGCGAGCTCTTGAGCGTTGCGGGTCAGTATTCCCAACCGATAGCCCCGCGCCGACAACTCACGAACCAGCTCGACCGCGCCCTCGGCAGGCTGCGAAGCCAGCGCCAGATCGCGCTCGTGCTCAAGCAGCCAGGCGTGTTTGGCCGCCGATTCCTCAGCGGGCAACGCGGCAAGATGTCCCAGGATGTCGTCGTCCTGAGGGATGCCCAGTTCACGCTTGATTGCCGGGAAGTCGTGGACCGGGATGGTCAGGGTGCCATCCATGTCAAACACCCAGTGCTGTATGCCGTCGAGTGTCATGTCCAATCCTTGCGATGGCGGATCAGCCCTTCCTGGCTGACTGATGCAACCAGTTGCCCGGCGCGGTTGAAGATACTGCCGCGTGAGAAACCGCGGGAGTTGCCTGCCCAGGGACTGTCCATTGCATAGAGCAGCCAGTCATCGGTGCGCAGGTCGTTATGGAACCACAGCGAGTGATCGAGGCTGGCGACCTGCATATCGCGCTGCCAGACCGTCTTGCCATGCGGCCGTAACGAAGTGGTCAGCAGGTTGAAGTCGGAGGCATAAGCCAGCATGTAACGATGCAGCGCCTGCACGTCCGACAGGCTGCCATCGGCGCGGAACCACACGTACTTCAACGGCTCGCCTGGCTTGGGATCGTACGGGTCTTCGGATGTCACCGGGCGGAACTGAATCGGTTTGGGACGCAGAAACTTGTCGTGCATCGCTTCGGGAATCAGGTGTGCTCGGCCCGTCAGCAGCTCTAGCTCGGACGGCAGGTTTTCCGGACCGACAATCTGCGGCATCGACGCCTGGTGCTCAAAGCCCTCTTCGTCGTACTGAAAAGAGGCGCTGCACGTGAAAATCGGCTTGCCCTTCTGAATGGCGGTTACGCGACGCGTGCTGAAACTGCCGCCGTCACGCACGCGGTCCACTTGGTAGACCACCGGCAGGCCTGCATCGCCAGGGCGCAGGAAATAGCCGTGCAGCGAGTGAACGTGGCGGTCCTCTTCGACGGTCTGACTGGCGGCAGACAACGACTGCCCCAGCACCTGGCCGCCAAACAGCTGGCGAAAACCCAGGTCCTGACTGCGGCCGCGAAAAAGATTTTCTTCAATGGCTTCCAGCGTCAGCAACTCAACCAGATCATCCAGCACTTGGCTCATTCCCACTCCTCTTGCACATCGACTCTGCACTTGTACGGCAACGGCAGTCGCTGCATTTTCCGACAGACCTCTGGCCCATCCCACTGGAATGGAATGATACAGATTTAAGATGATTGGCTTAACTCAATCTACACCCTGATCAAGGCTTCAGCGTCTTGAGCCACTGCTCATGGCTGATCCGGTACAACACGTGCGGCTTGAGCGGGTGGCCGTCATCCAGATTGGGATGATCGAAGTTGCCGGACTCATCCTGCTGCATACCGATTGCCTGCATCACCTTTTGCGACGGCTGATTATTGACCGCGGTAAACGACACGATCTCCTTCAAATTCAGGCGCTCGAAACCACAGCCCAGCGCGGTCCATGCCGCCTCGCTGGCAAAGCCCAGGCCCCAGTGGTCATAAGCCAGCCGCCAGCCGATTTCCACGGCCGGCGTAAAAGGTGCCTTGAAACCCACAACATGCAGACCGGTAAAACCGATGAATTCGCCGGTATCCTTACGCTCCAGCGCCCAAAACCCGAAGCCCAATTCGGCAAAATGACCACGTAACCGTCCGATCATGGCGGCGCTTTCAAGACGGCTCAGCGGTTCGGGGAAATAACGCATGACGCGGCAGTCCGCGCACATCTCGGCGAATGCTGGCAAGTCATCGTCGCGCCACTGCCGCATCAGCAGCCGGGCGCTGTCTAGCTTGAGTATCGGTTCCATCGATTCCCCCGTGTAACGAGACATGAGTGGGCGTCAGTGTAGTTATCCACTACGCCAGACAACTGGGCGTGCGCACGCTTTGCTGGCACTATCGGGCTTCGACCTGTCAACGGACGCAAAATGTCCCTACCGCTTATCTACCATGAAGACTACAGCCCGGACTTCCCGGCGGATCACCGCTTCCCGATGGACAAGTTCCGTCTGTTACGTGACTACTTGGTCGACAGCGGCCTGACCAGTGACGTTCAATTAATGCGTCCTGAGTTATGCCCGGCGGACATTCTGGCGCTGGCTCATGACCCGTCCTACATCAGCCGCTACCTTAACGGCGACCTGTCCCGTGAAGACCAGCGGCGTCTGGGCCTGCCCTGGAGCGAGGCGCTGGCACGTCGCACGGTTAGTGCCGTGGGTGGTTCGTTACTGACTGCCGAGCAGGCCTTGAAGCACGGTATGGCCTGCCACTTGGCGGGCGGCACACACCATGCGCACTATGATTACCCGGCCGGTTTCTGCATTTTCAATGACCTGGCAGTGATCAGTCAGTACCTGTTGCAAAGCGGCCGCGTGGACAAGGTGCTGATCTTCGACTGCGATGTGCATCAAGGCGACGGTACGGCGCGCATTCTGGCCGATACCGAGGACGCCATTACCGTCTCGCTACACTGCGAAAAGAACTTCCCGGCACGCAAGGCGCAGAGCGACTGGGATATCCCGCTGCCGATGGGAATGGGCGACGCCAATTACCTCAACGTGGTCGACGATCTGCTCAACTACCTCTTGCCGTTCTACAAGCCGGATCTTGTGCTGTATGACGCAGGAGTGGACGTTCACAAGGATGATGCGCTGGGCTATCTGCAACTGACCGATCAGGGCGTGGCCAATCGCGACGAAGCCGTGTTGCGTCATTGCCTGAGCCGCGACATTCCGGTCATGGGCGTGATCGGCGGCGGCTACAGCAAGGACCGTCAGGCGCTGGCAAGACGCCACGGGATCCTGCATCACAGTGCGCAACGGGTCTGGGACGACATGGGCTTATGACAGCGCGCTGCACCTCACCACAGTCGCAGCCAATGAGTTGCACCACACCTGAAAACAACGCTCGGGTAGAATGCCCGCCTCCTCTGCTATCGATACCTCGCTGACCATGACCGACCTCGCCTCTCCTGCTTCCCGAACCGTCGCCATCATCGGAGGCGGCCCTGCGGGGTTGATAGCAGCAGAGGTGTTGAGCCAGGCAGGGCTGAACGTCGATCTGTATGACACCATGCCTTCAGTAGGGCGCAAGTTTCTGCTGGCCGGGGTTGGCGGCATGAACATAACGCACTCCGAGCCCTACCCGGCTTTTTTGTCGCGCTACGCTGAACGTTCGCCGATGATCGCGCCGCTATTGCGTAGTTTTAGTGCCGATCAGCTGTGCCAGTGGATTCATGCGCTGGGTATCAAGACGTTTGTCGGCAGCTCGGGCCGTGTTTTTCCCACTGACATGAAAGCCGCACCGCTACTACGCGCCTGGCTCAAGCGCCTGCGTGATGCGGGCGTCACGATCCATACCCGTCACCGCTGGCTGGGATGGAACGTTGATGGCAGCCTGCGCATCACTAATGCCGACGGTGAGCTGGCGCTCAACCCTGCGGCCACGTTGTTGGCACTGGGCGGTGCCAGTTGGGCCCGGCTGGGGTCTGACGGGGCCTGGCTGCCATGGCTGCAGGCAAGGCATGTCGAGGTTGCACCTCTGCAGGCCGCCAACTGTGGTTTCGAAGTGAGCGCCTGGAGCGACCTGCTGCGCGACAAGTTTGCCGGTGCACCATTGAAAAATATCGCCATGGGCCTGCATGGCCATGCCCTGCGCCTGGGCGAATGCGTGCTGACCGGGACGGGCGTGGAAGGCAGTCTGGTGTATGCACTGTCGGCGCAAATTCGTGAACAGATCAACCTTCGCGGCTCGGCGACAGTGGACATTGACCTGCTGCCCGGCAAAACACTGACAGACATTCAAAAAGCTCTGAGCAAACCACGTGGCTCGCGCTCGATGTCCAAGCACCTGCACAGCCAATTGGGCCTGGACGGCGCAAAGGCAGCGCTTTTACGCGAGCTTGCGCCTCGTGAAGCGTTTGCCGATCCGCTGTTGTTGAGTGAAGCCATCAAGGCGTTGCCACTGCCCCTGATCAAACCACGCCCCATCGATGAGGCCATCAGCACCGCAGGTGGCGTGACCTTCGAAGCCATGGACGAGCGTCTGATGCTCAGGCAATTGCCCGGCGTGTTCTGCGCAGGCGAAATGCTCGACTGGGAAGCCCCTACAGGCGGCTACCTGCTGACCGCCTGCTTCGCCAGCGGCCGCGCTGCGGGGCTGGGGATGGTCGAGTGGCTGAACTCACAGTGATTCCTGTGCGTATGCTCTGCACTCAGCGTTATACATAAACCCTTCTGTGGGAATTTGTTCGCGAAGGCTATATTCCAAACGCAGCAAATTCGTCGACTGCGCTGCCCTCTTCGCGAACAAGTTCGCTCCCACAAAGCCCACGGATAACCTGTGGGAGCTTGCTCACGTTATACATAAATCCTTCTGTGGGAGCGTCGCCCGGCTTGCGCCCACATGCGTATATCAAGGCTTCTTCTTGCGCGGGCCGGTGTTGAAGACCGGCACTTTACGTACGGGTTTGACCGCTGGCGCAGGCTCTGATTCGCCGCTGTCGACCCATTTGCCCAGGTTACGTTTGCTGCCCGAGACCTTGGGCTTTTTCGGTTTCTTGGGCTTTTTCAGGATCTGGCCGCTGGCATCTGTAGTCGGCACCCGGTGCTCAGGCTCAAAGTCCTGTTCTTCCTTGCGCTCAAGCGTCTGGCGGGTCAGCACTTCGATGGCCGACAGCAGTTCGACTTCATCAGCACACACCAGCGAGATCGCCTCGCCCGTCAGGCCCGCCCGGCCGGTGCGGCCAATACGGTGGATGTAATCCTCGGCCACAATCGGCAGGTCCAGGTTGACGACCGTCGGCAGATCATCGATATCCAGACCACGAGCCGCCACGTCGGTGGCAACCAGAATCTTCACTTCATTGCTCTTGAAGCGGTCCAGCGCACGCTGGCGAGTAGCCTGCGGCTTGTCGCCGTGAATGCCATCAGCGTTCAGACCCAGCCCCTGCAAACGGTCCACCAGTTGATCAACGCCAACCCGGGTCTTGGCGAACACCAGCACCTGGCCCCAGCGATGTTTTTTCATCAGGTGGATGAACAGATCAGCCTTGCGCTTCTTGTCCACGGTCACAACCCATTGCTTGACCGACGACGCCGCCACATTGCGCGGGCTGACCTCGATGGTCAGCGGATCATTCAGCATCTGAGCGGCCAGCAGACGAATTTCGTCGGAAAAGGTCGCGGAGAACAGCAAGGTCTGGCGCTGCTTGGGCAGTACCGCGTAGATGCCACGCAATTCCTCGGCAAAGCCCAGATCAAGCATGCGGTCGGCTTCATCGAGGATCAGGGTCTGCAACTGGGAGAACTTGACTGCATTCTGACGATGCAGGTCGAGCAGACGTCCCGGTGTCGCAACCAGCACGTCCACGCCCTTGCGCAGCTTCATCATTTGCGGGTTGATGCTCACGCCACCGTAAGCTGCGTAAGTGCTCAACGGCAGGTGTTCGGCATACTGACGAATGCTTTCGTGAACCTGATCGGCCAGTTCGCGGGTCGGGGCCAATACCAGCGCGCGAACGCAATTAGGCGCGACTTTCGGCCCTTCCATGGTCAGGCGCTGCAACAGCGGCAAGGCAAAACCTGCGGTCTTGCCGGTGCCGGTCTGGGCAGCTGCCATCAGATCGCGGCCCGCCAGTACCGGAGGAATTGCCTGGGTCTGTACAGGCGTCGGAGTCTGGTAACCGAGCGCTTCGAGGGCGCGCAGCAAGGGTTCGATCAGGCCGAGAGAGGCGAATGTCATGGAAATACCGTAGGAAAAATTCAACGCAAGGCGCGCAGTTTAACCTGTCCGGCCCGCCTCGGTTAGCTTGTGCGTGTCGATCCGACCTTTCGTACCGCCGACCTGCGCCATTGCGGCAGGCCAATCAGCACGACAGCGCTGATAATCACCACCATGGCCATGCACTCTTCAATACCGATTGTCTCTCCCGCAAACACCACGCCAAGCATCACCGCCACTGCCGGGTTGACGTAGGCATAGCTGGTTGCGGCTGCCGGGCGCACGTTCTTGAGCAGGTACATATACGCGCTGAACGCGACGATAGAGCCAAACACCACCAGATACAGCAGCGCGCCCCAGCCCGCTGCGGTCGGCATATGCGCAAGGCGCTCGCCGCTCAAAGCGCTACCAATCAGCAGCGTCGCGCCGGCAGTGATCATTTCCGCCGCACTGGCCATCGGTCCTTTGGGCAGCGGCATATGCTTGCTTAATACAGAGCCGAACGCCCACGACGCAGCGGCAAAGAGCACCATCGCAGCGCCATAAGGGCTGGCTTGCAGATTGGAACCGAGATTCAGCAGGCCGATACCGATCAGGCCCAGCACGATGCCCGCCCACTCCAGATTAGTCGTGCGATTGCCCCAGAACAGGCCGAACAGCAAGGTAAACAGCGGCATGGCCGCCACCGCCAGCGCCGCGACGCCTGATGCAACGCCTGCGTGCTCGGCCAGCGTCACACCGCCGTTACCGCAAGCCAATAGCAGGAAGCCAATCACAAACGCCGCCTTCCACTCGCGCCAGGTCGGTGCTGGCACGCCGCGATAACGCAGGAAGCCGTACATCAGGCACCCGGCAATCAGAAAACGCACGCCAGCCATCATCAGCGGCGGCCATGACTCCACGCCAATACGGATGACCAGATAGGTAGAGCCCCAAATCAGGTACAAGGCCAGAAAAGCACCAATGAGCAACGGCGAAACACGAACGGACTGAGGCATGGCAAGGCTCTGGGATCATTGTTATGGTTAACCTATTGTATGAAGGCCTAAGGCGGATATTAAGCAGACAAACCTGTTTAAACCGCACTGAAACTTACGATTCAATGCTTGTAAGGTCTGCTTTCCTTTTATTTTAAAATTACTCATCGCACAGCACGAGGCACGTCATGACGCTGGATAAATACGATCGGATTCTGCTCGATGAGCTGCTGAAAAATGGCCGGGCGTCTTTTGCGCAGCTGGCGAAACTGGTCAACCTGTCCGCGCCCGCCGTGGCCGAGCGGGTCGCCAAGCTTGAGGCCAGCGGAGTGATTACCGGTTACGAGGCGAAGGTCGATCTGTCAAAGGTCGGTTTGCCGATTCAATGCCTGATCGAGTTGCGCATGGGCAGTCACGGCAATCAACAGGCGTACAAGGAGCTGTGGCAGGTCCCTGAACTGATCCAGTGTTACCGGGTGACGGGCGACCCGTGCGTGATCATGAGGGCTGCGGTGGATTCGATGCCGCACCTGGAAGACCTGATCAATCGGATCGCCAGGTTTGGCTTCAGCAAAACCTCAATCGTGCTGTCGACAGCAGTGGAGCGCAGCCTGCCGGCCGATTATCTGACCAGCAACGGCAATCAGGAATACTAGAAGATCAGAAGCCGCGCTGACGCTGGAGTGTTTCGCCGATCTTGGCTGCGGGGACTTTCTGCAGCGAGCAGAGCATCTGGTGGGAGATTGCGGCGATACCGTGGGTGTTGCGCAGTTCGTTGGTCAGATACGCCGTGAGGTTGGCGGCCATTTCCGCATCGGCCATCGCCCGGTGAGCCTTGCCGGTATTGGGCAGGCGCGCGTAGCTGGTCAGCGTGCCAAGCTTGTGATTCGGTGCGCCAGGCATCAGGCGTCGGGCCAGCAACATCGAACAGGCAAAGCTCTGTTCGAGCTTGCGCTGGATGCGCGACAGTTCGTAGTCCCAGAACTTCTGGTCGAACGAGGCATTGTGCGCGACCAGCGGCGTGGCGCCGACGAAATCTGCCACATCGCCCATCACCCGTTCGGCGCTGGGGGCGGTGCGAATCATGTTGTTGCTGATGCCGGTCAACCCCTCGATAAACGCAGGAATACGCACCCCGGCATTCATCAGGCTCTGAAAGAGCTCGACGATACGCCCCTGCTCCATGATGACCACGGCAATCTCGGTTGCCCGGCAGCTATGGCCCGGGGAGATGCCGGTGGTTTCAAAGTCGATGACTGCAATACGTTCCAACACTGGCCTGACCCTGTAAATTCATTTCAGCAACAACGCGCCTTCGATAGGCACATAACGACTGGCTGCGCGGATCAACGAGTTCGCGGTCAGCCCCGGCACGCCATAGGCCACCGCCTCAACACCATGTTTGCTGATCACACGTTCGAGCAACATGTCGAAATCGCCATCACCCGATGCCAACACGACTTCGTCGACTTGCGGTGCGAAATCCATGATATCGATGGTAATGCCGACATCCCAGTCCCCTTTCGCCGAACCGTCGCTACGCTGGATGTACGGCTTGAGCCTGACGGTAAACCCCAGATTGCGCAGGATCTGCTGGAACTGCTGTTGTTTGCTGTCGCCACGATCGATGGCGTAGGCAAACGCGTGAACAATCTCGCCGCGCTTGCTGATATCCGCCCACAAGGCGGCGTAATTGAAATGACAGCCATGCGCCTGGCGCACGGTGTAATACAGGTTCTGCACGTCGGCGAACACCGCGATCTTCTTCACCGCAATTCCTCATGGCGGGCAACACGCCCACTGGTTACAGCGATCCGGAATGTGAATCGGCGCCCAGTATGCCAGCTTGGGAACGGAATTGAGCTTCAACTATCGTGCGACGGTCCGCGTCGCACGCATTTCTGGACGCTCCACGCCCGATCTTGAAAGGGCGGCGCGGCGCAGACCTGTGACGCGGAGCGTCACCCAAGGCATTCCCACGCTGGAGCGTGCGCAACGATAGTTGTCTGTTCTGGAGCGTGAGGAGCGATCACTGCGTCCTCACACAAACGAATCATCATCAGAAAACATGTCGCCGCCATCGTCAAAGCTGTCATCGGCCGTGTACTGCTGATCCGGCTGTCCCCAACCGCCCTGATCATTGAACGAGCCGGTGTCCTGAGCCTGTGGCGCGTCGTGAATGACCTCGACAATCTCCTGCGGCTGGCTGTGGTGGCTGAACATGCTGCTGATGCCCTCTGCCAGCAGCACACCGCCCGCCACACCGGCCGCGGTCTTCAACGCACCGCCGAGAAAGCCACTGCCCGCAGCCGGGGCAGGCGCGGCGTAACCACCCTGCGGCGCTGCAGGTGCAGGGGCAGGATTGAAACCGGCACCGTCGCGCCAGCCACCACCGGAAGCTTGGGCCGGCTGAGCCTGAGGCGCTCGCGAGGCGCTGCTGCCGAAAATACTCGACAGAAACCCGCCGCTGGCCGGCGCTGACGAAGATTGCCCCTTGGCCTGCTGAAGCTCGGCCTGCAACTGCTGAATCTGCTCGTCGCGCTGTTTCACCTGCTGATTGAGCTGATTGACCGCAGCTTCCTGCACCAGAATCGCCTGCGTCATGTAATACGGCGCAGCGGGCTGGCGAGTCAGATGCTCTTTGATGCGCGCCTCGGCCGCAGCATCTCGCGGAGCGGATGCCGTTTCGGCATCTTTCAGTTTCGAGAAAAGACCATCAATCAGGGTTTGCTCTTCGCTGTTCATGACCACCTCACTGAGTTGCCACTGGAATTCTTTCCTGCCGCACCGGCAGGACCATGCTCAGGAAATGGGGCCTCATCCACCCGCTTCAATGACATGAAGAAAAAGATAAGAAGATCTCGGCACACCACCACTGCGCTTGGTTCGGCAAGGGCCATGGGCTAAAGTGTGCGCCTGCTTTTAGCCTGCGATCTATCTACATGAACCCGTTGACCGTCATCCAGGATTCGCTCTATTTCTTTCGGCGCAATCTGGGCAGCATTATGCTGTTGTGCCTGCCTGTCGTGATACTCGAGGTGCTGGCCAAACAAGCGTTGAGCAACGCCATGTCCGCCGACACGTCGCCTGCCTACGAATTGGTCATAGGGCTGTTTTTCTACCCTATCTATACAGCGGCACTGATCCTGTTTCTCGACGCACGCAGCCGTGGCGAAGACGTCTACACCCGCGACCTGCTGGCCATGGCGTTGCGCCTGTGGCCCACCTTCGCCGTGCTCTCGGCAATGAGCACTCTCCTGATCATGTTCGGCCTTTCGCTGTTCGTGGTCCCCGGCCTCTGGGTCATGATCAAACTGGCGTTCTGTGAATACCTGCTGGTCCTGCGCAAGCTCACGCCGTTCATGGCCATGCGCGAAAGCATGCTGATGACCACCGGGCATTTCACTCGCATTCTGGTGTGCGTACTGAGCGTCTACATTCCCCTGTGGCTGCTTGAGGGCGCCAGCCTGTACCTGTTTCCGGAACCGCAAAACGCAGCGGTTTCCGTGATCACCGACAGCATCGGCAGCTTCCTGCAACTGTTCACCACCATTGTGACGTTCCGCCTGTTCATGCTGATCAGCGAGCCCGCGCACCGGGCCTGAACCAACAGCTGACGCCAGACGCACCGATTCGGTATGCTAAATACCGAATCCCTCACCGAGCGCCAGGCGCTCCAAGTCGAGCCGATGCCACGTCTACTGCTACGTCTGACCCTGTACAGCCTGCTGCTGGTCGCCGTATTGCTGGTAATGGTTTACCAACTGACGTGGCGCCCTCCAGCTCGCGAGTTACTCCCGGCCAGCTGCAATCCTGCGGTTCAGGCGCCAAAGCTGGTGCCGGGGCAAGCCCTCAAAGTCATGACCTGGAACATCCAGTACCTGGCGGGCAAGCGCTATGTGTTCTGGTACGACATGGCCGACGGCAGCGGCCCGGACGAACGCCCGACGCATGAAGACCTGGCCTACAACCTGGATGAGGTGGCGCGGGTCATCCGTGATGAACAGCCGGATATCGTACTGCTGCAAGGGGTCGACGATGGTGCCAAAAACTCCGATTACGAAGACCAACTGGCATTGATCAAAGAACGTGTGGCGGACCTCTACCCCTGCAGCACGCAGGCGTTCTACTGGAAGGCAGAGTTCGTACCCAACCCGCATATCTGGGGCAGCGTCGGCAGAAAACTGGCGACCCTCAGCCGCTTCCACATCGACAGTGCCGAACGCGTGCAACTGCCGGTGCCAGACGCCAATATCATCAGCCGTCAGTTCCAGCCCAAGGATGCCTTGCTGGTCAGCTACCTGCCCCTGCGTGACGGCGGCAAACTGGCCGTCATCAACACCAGCCTGACCACCGCCAGACACACCGGCGACACCGCACAAAAACAGGTCGTCGCCACTGAAAAGCAGTTGGACAAACTGGAAAGCTGCGGCACACCGTGGCTGATCGGCGGCGACTTCAACCTGCTGCCGCTGGGCCAATACCAGCGCCTCCCCGAGGAGCAACGCCTCGGCTACGCCGCCGACAGCGAGCTGCACGAGCTGTGGGAGAAATACCCGATGATCCCCGACAACGCCGAATCCGGCGGCATAGACCGCGGCAAATGGCTCACGCACTTCCCCAACGACAGCCGCATCAACGGGCCGGACCGGACGGTGGATTACCTGTTTTACAGCCCGAGTTTGAAGCGGGTCAGTGCGAGGGTACGGCGGGATGATACTTTGTTGATCTCTGATCACCTGCCGGTGATTGGGCGGTTTTTGTTGCCGGTTTTGCCTTGAGGTAGAAAACGGTATGCAGGTTTCAATATTCTGGCTGGCCACCAAACTTTCGAATGGCGTCCTCACAGCCGACAGTGTCAAAAGAGTTTGAACGAGACTGTCAGAAATTTTGTGTTCGGGCATAACATGTAGCTAGAGGTGCATGTATGCCGACCAAAAAGAAGTCCGCCAATGCAACAGCGAGGGAGTTGCCCTCGATTCCCCAAGAGCTGATCGAGCAGTTTGTTAAAGGCCCGATGAGCGCCGAAGCCATTCAAGACGCGTCCATGGCGTTCAAGAAGGCTCTGATCGAGCGTGCGCTAGGCGCCGAGCTGGGTCACCACCTTGGTTATCCTCAGGGCGCGGAGCGCCCTGAGGAGTCGACCAATCAGCGCAATGGCAAAAGCAGCAAGACGGTTCTGACCGACGACGGGCCGCTTCGCCTGGATATCCCCAGAGACCGCGATGGTAGCTTCGCCCCGATCCTGATTCCCAAGCACGAACGACGTTTTACAGGCTTCGACGACAAGATAATTGCCATGTACGCCCGGGGCATGACGGTGCGTGAGATCCGCGCTTTTCTATCTGAGCAGTATGGAACTGACGTGTCCCATGACTTCATCAGCTCAGTCACCGATGCGGTCATGGAAGAGGTGGGCGCTTGGCAGCAACGACCCTTGGAACCGATGTATCCGGTGATCTTCTTCGATGCGTTACGGGTCAAAATCCGGGACGAGGGGTTAGTGTGCAACAAGGCTATTTATCTGGCGCTGGGGGTATTACCTGATGGCACGCGCGACATTCTGGGTATATGGATCGAGAGCACCGAGGGTGCCAAGTTTTGGATGAAGGTGTTCAACGACCTCAAGACTCGTGGCGTTGAAGATGTTCTGATCGCCGTCACGGATGGCCTCAAAGGAATACCGGAGGCGTTGGGGGCGGTTTTTCCTGCCACGACGCTGCAAACCTGCATCGTGCATCTGATCCGCAACAGCTTGGACTATGCCGCTTGGGATAAACGTCGGGCACTGGCCAAAGCACTCAAGCCGATCTACCAGGCGATCAATGCCGATGTGGCTGAGCAAGAGCTTAACGCCTTTGAAGCGGGCCCCTGGGGCAAGCAGTATCCGACTGTAGTTGCTGCATGGCGTCGCGCCTGGGATCGGGTTATACCGTTTTTTGTTTTTCCGGCGGGCATTCGCAAAGTGGTTTACACGACCAATGCCATCGAGAGCATCAATGCCCAGTTACGCAAGATCATCAAGACTCGAGGGCACTTCCCGACCGATGAGGCTGCGACGAAACTGATATGGCTTGGGTTGCGCAACATCACCGCCAACTGGGGTCATGCGGCACACGACTGGAAAGTGGCAATGAATCAATTTGCGATCCTGTACGGAGACCGATTTACCAGACCGAGCTGGTAAAACAAGGGCCTGCCTGACGGCAGGCCCTAACCAGCCCGAACACAAAAAAACTGATACTCCCGTTTGAACCGTTTCTGAGCGCGCTCGCCTAATGATTAGCCTGTGGATACTCCCACAGGCTACGTGCCAATACCGGCATACCCAAAGGGTGATCAACGTGGCTAAAGACGACAAGAAAAGTAAAGGCGAAGCCTCGAAAGCCAGCAAGGATCTGAAAGACAAAAAAGCATCACCGGCCAAGAAATCTGAAGCGGCCTCGACGCTTTCCAAGTCTTCCGAAAAGAAGGACAAGAAAAAAGACGCCGAGCCAAAGAAAGCAGCCAAAAAAGCTGATAGCAAGCCAGACAAGGCCAAGAAGTCGGACAAGGCGGAAAAGCCGGCTAAAAAGAAAAAGTGATGTTTGCTGCCTGCCAGGGCGTTGTGCCCTGGTGTTCTCCGGGTCTGTTGCGTTGGGTATCTAATATCTGATCAGGTGTTTCAGACTGGGTACTTGAGCAGCAAGAGTGCGCCGCTATACCATCGATCCCCCTCGTCTTTAGCTCACCAATAGCCTGCTGAATGCTGCGCGACTTTACGTCCCCCTCGGCTTAACCCTAGCCGTAGCCTCCGCCACCAACGGATCATCCGGCCAGTAATGCTTCGGATACCGCCCCTTCAAATCCTTCTTCACCTCAATGTAGGTAGACCGCCAAAAGTTGGCCAGATCCTGCGTCACCTGCACCGGGCGGCGTGCTGGAGACAGCAAATGCAGTTTCAAAACCTGCCGCCCATTGGCAATGCGCGGGGTATCAGATAACCCAAACAACTCTTGCAGCCGTACCGACAGAATCGGCGGCTGTTCGCTGTAGTCAATACGGACATTCGAGCCAGACGGCACCTGGATGGTCTGCGGAGCCTGCGCATCCAGTTGTTGCGGCATTGGCCACGGCAGGAGGTTGCGCAGGATGGAGGACAGGTCGAGCTGGCTGAAATGGCTGAGCCGGGTGACTTTGCCCAGGTAGGGCATCAGCCAGTTTTCGAGTGTCGCCAGCAGTTGCGCGTCACTCAGGTCGGGCCATTCGCTTGCTGCGCTTTTGTCGATATCGAGGCTGCGCAACAGCGCGATACGCGCCTGCCACTGACGCAGTTCGGGCGTCCACGGCAGCAGTTCCAGGCCTTTACGACGCACCAGTGCCAGCAATGCCTGGCTGCGGGCTGCGTCATCGAGGCCGGTCAGCGGTTCGCGGCTGATAATAAGCTCGCCCGCTTTGCGCTGTCGCTCGGCGCGGAACACGCCTTCGCGTTCGTCCCAGTCTATCTGGTCCACGGTGATGACCTGCTCGGCCAGCACAGAGTCGAACAGCGCTGGATCGAATTCGACAGCGAGGTAGATGCGTTCCTCGCGCTGACCCTGACGGCTGCCTAAATCTGCGATGACCAGCCAAGGCTGCTTCATCAGTGCGTCGGCCTCGGCGAAAAGTGCCGCGCGACCGTTGGCCAAGCGATATTCAGCACCGCCGGGGCGACGTTGTTGTGCCACGCGATCTGGGTAGGCCAGTGCCAGCAGAGCGCCCAGCCAGCGTGAATGATCGGGATCGATGACCGGGCTTTTCGCGGTGCCGCGCAGGTATCCGTGATATTGCCGTGCTAGCTGTTTAGCTCGCTGCACGCCGCCCTGTGCGCCACGCGCAGCACGCTCGGTGCCCGCCAGCAAGGTCAGGCGGCTGTGCAGATCGGCCCCACCGCCGCGCAGAATATCGCGCTCGCCCAACAGTGCGGCCACGTCACACGCCAGTTCGCCCAAGCCCAATGCATGACCGCGTAGCAGCAGGTGCGCGATGCGCGGATGCGGGGAGTATACCGGGGTGGGGTTGGGGAATCAGGCGGCGTGTTTTAGCTGAACGGCAGTCGCCAGAAAGACTGCCGCAAGCATGCCTCACGCCGGGAGTATCAGTTTTTTTGTGTTCGGGCTGGTTAGGGCCTGCCGTCAGGCAGGCCCTTGTTTTACCAGCTCGGTCTGGTAAATCGGTCTCCGTACAGGATCGCAAATTGATTCATTGCCACTTTCCAGTCGTGTGCCGCATGACCCCAGTTGGCGGTGATGTTGCGCAACCCAAGCCATATCAGTTTCGTCGCAGCCTCATCGGTCGGGAAGTGCCCTCGAGTCTTGATGATCTTGCGTAACTGGGCATTGATGCTCTCGATGGCATTGGTCGTGTAAACCACTTTGCGAATGCCCGCCGGAAAAACAAAAAACGGTATAACCCGATCCCAGGCGCGACGCCATGCAGCAACTACAGTCGGATACTGCTTGCCCCAGGGGCCCGCTTCAAAGGCGTTAAGCTCTTGCTCAGCCACATCGGCATTGATCGCCTGGTAGATCGGCTTGAGTGCTTTGGCCAGTGCCCGACGTTTATCCCAAGCGGCATAGTCCAAGCTGTTGCGGATCAGATGCACGATGCAGGTTTGCAGCGTCGTGGCAGGAAAAACCGCCCCCAACGCCTCCGGTATTCCTTTGAGGCCATCCGTGACGGCGATCAGAACATCTTCAACGCCACGAGTCTTGAGGTCGTTGAACACCTTCATCCAAAACTTGGCACCCTCGGTGCTCTCGATCCATATACCCAGAATGTCGCGCGTGCCATCAGGTAATACCCCCAGCGCCAGATAAATAGCCTTGTTGCACACTAACCCCTCGTCCCGGATTTTGACCCGTAACGCATCGAAGAAGATCACCGGATACATCGGTTCCAAGGGTCGTTGCTGCCAAGCGCCCACCTCTTCCATGACCGCATCGGTGACTGAGCTGATGAAGTCATGGGACACGTCAGTTCCATACTGCTCAGATAGAAAAGCGCGGATCTCACGCACCGTCATGCCCCGGGCGTACATGGCAATTATCTTGTCGTCGAAGCCTGTAAAACGTCGTTCGTGCTTGGGAATCAGGATCGGGGCGAAGCTACCATCGCGGTCTCTGGGGATATCCAGGCGAAGCGGCCCGTCGTCGGTCAGAACCGTCTTGCTGCTTTTGCCATTGCGCTGATTGGTCGACTCCTCAGGGCGCTCCGCGCCCTGAGGATAACCAAGGTGGTGACCCAGCTCGGCGCCTAGCGCACGCTCGATCAGAGCCTTCTTGAACGCCATGGACGCGTCTTGAATGGCTTCGGCGCTCATCGGGCCTTTAACAAACTGCTCGATCAGCTCTTGGGGAATCGAGGGCAACTCCCTCGCTGTTGCATTGGCGGACTTCTTTTTGGTCGGCATACATGCACCTCTAGCTACATGTTATGCCCGAACACAAAATTTCTGACAGTCTCCTCACGCCGAAAAATCAGACCTGGACCTCGTCGCCCTTCTCATTAATAAGGCCATTGTCGTATTTCTTGCGCAATTCTGGGTCGGACAAAATCTTGAACGCATTTGAAATCACTTTGAAACGCTCAGTCGCCTCCGCAACGTTGCCCGCGTTTTTATCAGGATGGTTCTTCAACGCGGCTTTCTTGTAGGCCGTTTTGACTGCGGAGAGGTCTGCCGTCATGTCCGAGAGTCCCAGGTGCTCGTACAACGGCTTGACGGGTGGCTTGGCGGGGCCGGAATCGCCCACCTTCGAGGAAGCGTCAGCAGCTGGTGTGTTGTGGGGCCGTTGCGTTGACGGCCGCTTAGCGCCTGCATTGGGCTTTGCTTTCGGTGGCGGCGGTGTGCTGTTGGCCTGCGGGCGAGTGCGTGGAGGCGTTTGCGGACGTGCTTGTTGTTGGGCGCTTTCAGGTCTCCAGGATGGGCCCGGTGTGGGTCGTCGTACGCGATCGGTGTTCGACTGACGAATCTCGTTGATCAGTTGATCAGCGATGTCGCTCATCAGTTTGTTCAGCTTCAGGTTGCTGGAGAAGAACGCATAGTTCGCCTCACTGTTGTGCTTGCCATACCCAGGTTCGGGCTTGGCCATCGCGTCGGCCAGCTTCTTGCCCAGAGAGAACAACATCTTGCCCTGGCTGTCGCTGACGCCCAAAAAGCTCATCACGTTATGCATCGACTTGTCGCGCTCCCAGACAACGCTGGCTACGTCGAAGGCAGCTCGTGCCAGGTTGAATCGGCCTCCGCCTTCATGGGTCTCGACATTGGTCACCGGCTCCTTGCCGCGCAACGCGTCCAGGATTACCGCGAGGCCTTTCTGCTGGCGCTCGTTGAGCCGGCCTTTCTGCTCCAGCAATGAGCTGTTGACCTGCAACGCCACTTTGCCAGCGATATGGCTAACGACGTTCAGCGCGCGGTCTATCGTTGGCTTTGTCGAATCGCTGAGCGCCACACGCGCCAACGAGGATGCAATGCTGGTGAGGTTGATCATATGCTTCTCCGGGAACTCATACCGCCTTGGTGGCAAGCAACGGGATCTAGTTCCACGGGATGTCCAACTCTGCACAGGCGCAGAACACTGACGCGAGCATCAGTCAGGTGTGTGCATTACGGTCAGCCCGCCTTGGCCGCCATCGCCGTTACTTCCACGCGCATACCTTCAACCGCCAGCGATGCCACGCCCACTGCTGCGCGCACTGGCCACGGTTTTTTGAAGAAGCGTTTGTACACTTCGTTGAAAGCGGCGCGATCTGCCATGTCGGTCAGGTAGATGGTCAGGTGCATGACGCGGTCCATCGAGCTGCCGGCTCGTTCCAATGCATCTTTCAGGGCCCGCAGGGTGCATTCGCTCTGCTCGATGATGCCGCCCAGCTCCAGGCTGCCGTCCGGATGGGTCGGGATCTGGGTGCTGACCAGCACGCCGTTGAAGTCGGCGACGTCCGAGGAGATGGAGTCCGCATCGGGATCGGGGGTGAAGATGATGTCTGCGTTTGCCATAAGATCTCTGCTTTGCAAAGGACGGAAAACGCCAAGCCTACGCGAGCAGTAGGGAGGGGTCGAGCCGCGGGCTTTGTCGCGGAAAGTTGAAATGCGCCGTGTTGCTCTACAGAATCGCGCCCGGACCCGGCCGTGCTGCCGGACGCTTGTGCTGAAAGGGGTTGCCGTTGAACGAACAGAGATTGTCCATGCGCCTTGAGCGCGTGGCGACGCACGTACCCGCCGGTGCGCGGCTGGCTGATATCGGCTCGGATCACGGTTATCTGCCGGTGGCGCTGCTGAACCGTGGTGCCATCTCGGCGGCAGTGGCTGGCGAGGTGGCGTTGACGCCGTTCCACGCAGCCGAACGCACCGTGCGCGAGAACGAACTGGAGCAACAGGTCTGCGTGCGTCTGGCCGATGGTCTGGCGGCGATTGAGGCGGAAGACGGGATAACGGCGGTCAGCATGTGCGGCATGGGTGGCGAGACGATCCGCGACATCCTTGAACGTGGCAAAGCGCGCCTGAGCGGTCAGGAACGTCTGATCCTGCAACCCAACGGTGGTGAGCAGCCGTTGCGCTTTTGGCTGATGGAACATGATTACCGCATCGTCAGCGAAGAAGTGCTGCGGGAAAACCGTTTCGACTACGAAATCATCGTCGCCGAGCGCACCGGCCCCGTTAAATACACCGCCGAGGAGCTGTACTTCGGCCCGCTGCAGATGCAGGCGCGCAGCCCGGCGTTTCTGCTCAAGTGGCAGCGTTTATTGGGCAAAAAACAGAAAACGCTGAACAACTTCGAAAGGGCACAGAAAGGCGTGAGCGAAGAAAAATGGCAGGAGGTTGCGCAGCAGATTCGCTGGATTAGCGCATTGCTGGCCTGAAAATCGAACTCGTGCACGAACTTGCTCTCAAATCCGCATGATCCACAGTTCAGGCTTTATGGCGCCTTCATCTGACGGCGTCAAGGTTGCAATGTGTGACGCAGAGCGTCACGAACTGCATTCACACGCGGAGCATGAGGAACGAGAGGTGTCCGGGAGATTACTTCTCGTGACCATGCCCGGCGCAAGGCAAATCAGCCGGGCGCGCCTTGTTTATCTCGCGCCAATGCTCTGCGTGAGGAACGAGAGGTGTTCGCGAGAACGCTTCTGGTGACCATGCTCGGCGCAATGCAATCAGCCCAGCGCGTTTTCTGCACAACCATCGACGGGAGCAACACGACCATGTATTCAGACGTACTTTCCTGGGGCCACGGGCCTCGTCTGTTCGAAGTCTTCCTTGAGCCAACCTGCCCTTTTTCAGTGAAGGCGTTCTTCAAGCTCGATGAACTGCTGGCTCAGGCCGGAGAAGACAAAATCACTGTCAAAATCCGCCTGCAATCCCAGCCCTGGCACATGTTTTCGGGCGTTATCGTGCGCTGCATACTCGCGGCTGCAACGCTGGAAGGCGGAAAGGAAAGCGCCAAGGCCGTCATGACAGCGGTTGCCTCGCACCGTGAAGAGTTCGAGTTTGAACACCACGCAAGCGGCCCGAACATGGACGCGACGCCCAATGACATCATCGCGCGTATCGAGCGTTACAGCGGCCTTGCGCTGGCTGACGCTTTCGCCAATCCCGAGCTTGAGCACACCGTGAAATGGCACGCTAAATACGCCCGCCAGAACGGCATACACGTCTCTCCGACCTTCATGATCGACGGTCTTGTGCAGCCGGGCTTGAGCAGTGGCGACCCAGTATCGAAGTGGATCGCGGAGATAGGCTGAGAGGCGAGCTCAACCCAGCGCGTCGATCCGCTCATTGATCCACTCGCGGCTCCGCGCCAGAGCCTTGCGCGCCAAGGTAGTCGGGAAGTGGATGAAGCCGTGCGGCGACTCGGGCATCAGGTGCATTTCAACCTCTGCCGAGTCGGCCCAGCGCTCGGCCATTTGCAGTGTGTCATCCAGCAGAGGGTCGATCTCCCCGACGAACATCAGTGCAGGCGGCAAGTCAGTCAAGTCGCCATACAAAGGCGATAGTGGCGGCTCGCGGCGTTTATCGTCGCTTCGGTCGGGGGTAAGCAAACGCATTGCACCGACCATGCCCGGCCCGTCCAGCACCAGCGTCTCCGGCCCTGCGGTACGCACGCTCTTGGTGCCCGTCAGGTCGTAGACGCCGTAGTACAGCACCGTCCCCACTATTCGCTCGAGCAGATCAGGTCGGCTTTTCAATTTCAGAAGCGTGGCTGCGGCAAGATGCCCGCCAGCGGATTCTCCGACCACGATAACCGGCAGGCCGGCAAACTCCTCGCAGTCTTTGCCCAACAGCCAGCAGGCGGCAGAAAAGCAATCTTCCATCAGGCCTTCAATGGGGGTTGTCACCGCCAGCCGGTAATCGACCGAAACCACTGCAACATTGCAGGCGTTGACCATGCCGACGTTGAGCTCATCGTTCATCTGGGCGTTGCCAATCACCCATCCGCCACCGTGAATATCGAACACCACGCCCTTGGGTTTACCTTTGGGCCTGATGATACGCACGGGTACCGGTACGTTATCCGAACTGACCGTTCTTTTCTCGATGCGCAGGTCGTGGCCTCCCGGTTTCAGGGCGCTGCCAATCTGAGCCGCACGCAATAACGCCTGAATCAGCCGGGGTGTAACACGATTGCGAATCTGGAAACGCGGCATTCGCGCGAGGGTTTTATTAAACAGTCGCACTTCTGACAACTCCTGCTCACTGCAAGGCCAAGGCTGTTTTTTGTCCAATTTCTGCTCTGTTGTCAGGCTGACGTGTGCGGGGGCCGACAAAGCGCTTGCCCCCACCTGTACCTGAGAGGCTCTTAGTCGTAGAACGGTTCAACGGATGCCCGACTGCCCACGAAAAAACTGTCCGCGACCAGCCGCAACGGTTGAAGGTCCAGGTCACTGGCCTTGTTGCCGATCAACTGTTGGAAGTGTTGATACACCGCCGCGTACTCGCCTTCCTCCGAAACCGTCTGGCGCACGCCATCGATACTCAACAGCGCGCCGCCGTTATCCAGGCGCAAGGTGCCTTCGGCGCAACGAATCTCGATGCTCCAGAGTTCGTCATGACCGTGATCGAAGTCGAACTCGGCACGGATATCGAGCTGACGCGTGTCGGACATCTTGATAGAAGCGGCAATTGGCGACTGACAGTTGCTCGGCACGCGCAGTTCGGCAGACTCGACGAACAATGGAAGTGGCAGCAAATGGGTCACTATCGACAGGGCGTTGATGCCGGGATCGAAAACACCCAGGCCGCCGGGCTGCCAGATCCACGCCTGACCGGGGTGCCATTTGCGCACATCTTCCTTCCAGTCGATCTGGACACTTTGCAGAGTACGAGTGGACAACCACTCACGCGCCGCTTCGATACCCTGCGCATAACGCGAATGCCAGGCGAACAGACCACTGACGCCCTGCTCCGACACGTGCTCCACCAACGCCATCGCCTCACCCAGCGTCGCACATGGCGGTTTCTCGACCAGCACGTGTTTGCCTGCCGCCAATGCCTCTTGCACCAAGGCAAACCGACCTTGCGGGGGCGTACAGAACGCAATAGCGTCAACCTGCACTCCACTCTCGAGCAACTCACCCAGCGACTTGAAGTTCTCCACCCCGGCACACGGCTGCCCTTGCGTAGCGACAGCCACCAGCTCAAATGCGGGGTTGGCGTGGATGGCAGGGACGTGTTGATCCTGCGCAATCTTGCCGTAGCCCACCAGACCGAGACGAATCGGTTGCATACATGACTCCTGAGTTTTTGTAATTATCGTGAGCACAGTAAACCAGATGTTAATAGTGGGCGGTAAGGGGACACTGGCAAAGCTGGAGTGTTTTCGGTCAAAGACCGTCTGATGAGAGCATGGAAGCCGTTTAACGTTTGTCTTTAGACTTGGCGCACACCCAAATGAAAAAGTGCACGTCCTTGAACAAAAAGCAACGTGACGAAATCAGCAAATTGCTCAGCTACCTGCTGCGCCACGCCCCCGAATCAATGGGCCTGACCCTGGACCGCGACGGCTGGAGTGAGGTCGATGATCTGATCCGGAAAGCAAACGCGCATGGCTATGCTTTCGACCGCCAGGCATTGAATGAAGTGGTTGAGACCAACGAGAAAAAACGCTTCACGCTATCCGAAGATGACCAGCGCATTCGTGCAGCACAGGGCCACAGCACCGTTCAGGTTCAAGTGCAGCACGCCGAAAAGGAACCGCCAGCTACGCTTTATCATGGCACCGCAAGTCGCTTCATGACCTCCATCGAGACACAGGGGCTGATCGCAGGCAGTCGGCATCATGTTCATCTGACTGAGGATCCAGAGACCGCAATGAGCGTCGGCAAACGATACGGGCAACCGGTGCTTCTTGCCGTTGACGCGAAGGGTATGTTTGAAGCCGGGGTACGGTTTTTTCAGGCAGATAACGGGATTTGGTTGGTGAAAGCGGTGAGTCGAGATTCACTCACAGTCCTGCGTTTGCCCATACCTGAATAGTCGCGCAGCACAGGTGATTGTGAGCAGGCAAGAACCAGAGCCGAGCGTCGGAAACGATACCCGCCGTTACCAAATTCCGAAAACGAGGAGGCCCCGCAAGCGGGGCCACAACTTAACCTAGTCTCATCACCGTTTCTTGTGGCACGGGAGTGGAGTTTCCAGGGCAGCGACGTAAATTTACCACACTACGAGACAACGTCAACTCCCAAGATAGGATTTGAAAGCGCCTGACCTACCTATCGCGATCAGAACGAGCACCTTAGGCTGCTTGCCCAACTCCAGCACACGCCAAGACAGGGCTCACTTCGCTTTCTCGCTCGCGCCTCGATAATTTGTCTTAAAGCCATCCAGATACAGCTATGGGCTTCTACGAGAAATCTTTGACGTGTACCCTTTCGGTTTTGGCCCAAGGAATGCCTACCGGCCATCTTTACACTCAGGAGCAGTGAGTCGCTATGGTTTGGCAAACGCTGGAGGCGAAGCTTTCTACGCCAAGGATGTCCCGCTACCTGAAAGGCAACCGAGACAAGGACCGAGCCGCAGAGGCTTACGTCCACAATATGAAAATTGCCGAGTCTCTCGTTTCAGTTTTTCATGTTCTTGAGGTAGCTGTGCGTAAGGGAATTCAGAAAGAAATGGCCTTGGAGTACGGCCGGGATGACTGGTACGAAGAATGGAATGGTACTGGCAATGCAAATTTCCAGAAACTTTATGACAAGATTTCAGAGGCCAAGAATGAGCTTCGTAATCGAAGGGTTGAGCTTACGCCAGACAACATCGTAGCCGAGCTAAGCTTCGGCTTCTGGACGTCTCTATTCAACCGGGCGACCATCATCAACCTGTCAAAACCGCTAATGCGGGTTTTCTATTTCTGCCCTAAAAGCATGCGACAACCCGACAACATTCGCACTCGCCTGAACAAGGGACGTGACCTGCGGAACCGTTGCTTCCACCATGAGCCGCTTTTGTGGCAACCGCTCTATGAACTGCATAGAGATGTATCTGAAGTCATCAAGTGGATCGAACCTGGATTACATGCATGGATAAAGATCCACGATCGATTACCTGCCACACTCGGCGACTGGATGAAGTGGCGAGACTCATCGGAGCCAGCTCAAGCTGAGAGCATTATCGGCAGCAACGAATAAGCAGAGCGTGTAAGCGGCATTCCAAGAAGTGCTTATCCAGCAGCTGATCGGAAAATCGCTTGGTAGATGTTACCAAACGGAATGATGACATTTCATAGAAGACTTCTTTGTCACTTCAATGTGGGTCAGGGCGATTACGACCACTGTCGATACTTCAAACCGGAAGGTACAGATATTTTTATGCTGTTCCGAGCCAAAGACAGGCGCGCCAAAACGCCTCTGACATTGGGAATTCTGTACGAAGCGACCAGAATGAAGGTATGGAATTGCCAGACGCTAGAGGAAATGACGTTTAGCTCAATGCCTACTTACGGTCGTACCGAAGATATACCGGTTAAAATATTTGAGATCAAAACCCGGCAACCTGCGTCCTTATACAGTATGGGTTGCTTGCGGATGCCGAGCCTTGGCACGACGAAAGGCGCTCTCCCGGACACCTCTCGTTCCCATGCCACCTAGCTCATATTCATACACAAGTCCCCATGACGCCGGGAAACGTGGCTCAAGCCAATATGATGACCGTTACTACGCGTGGTAACGCAGAGCTGCAGCACGAAAATCAACATTCATCAACCGCAGAACCACCCCATCACTCAATAGTCTTAGCCTTGCAGCCATTGCCTTGTATAGTTGCCCTCTTCATCTCAGGAGCTTTCCATGCGCATTCCTTCTCGCTTGATCGGTGGCGTTCTGGTCGCCACGTTGCTGACTCAGATTTCTGCCTGCGGCAGTATTTTCTATCCTGACCGTCGCGGTCAGATTGATGGCAAGGTTGACCCGGCCATTGCGGCGCTGGATGCTTTTGCGCTGCTGTTCTATATCGTTCCCGGGGTGATTGCGTTTGCGGTGGACTTCGCGACGGGCGCGATCTATTACGCACCCGGCGAGCATGCGCAGATCGATCCGCAGAAGCTGCAAAAGGCGATCAAGGCTGACGGCAGTGTCGACAACACCAAGCTGCAAGCCATCATTGAAACCGAGCTGGGCCGTTCCCTGCCACTGAACGACCCACGCCTGATTCAGCACAAAGGCAGCGTGGAACAACTGGCAGCCTTGGGCCTGGTCCCGGCAGCCTGATATTGATATGGTTCAAGGAAGCGTCATGAGCACCACTGCCGAACATTCCCGACTGCTGCGTCTGGCGACGCGGGCCTCGCTGGCGGTTGCCGTGACGCTGATCCTGGCCAAGGGCGTTGCCTGGTGGCTCAGTGGTTCAGTGAGCCTGTTGGCCGGCCTTACCGATTCGCTGCTTGATGGCGCGGCCTCGTTCCTCAATCTGCTGGCGGTGCATTACGCGTTGCGCCCAGCCGATGAGGATCATCGCTATGGTCATGGCAAGGCGGAAGCGCTGTCGGGTATGGCGCAGGCGCTGTTCATCACCGTCAGTGGCGTGCTGATCGCTGTTCAGGCGGTCGAACGCATCCAGAACCCGGAGCCGCTGGGCGCGCCGCTGTTGGGTATGGTGGTGATGGTGATTTCCATCGCACTGACGCTTGCACTGCTCACCTTGCAATACCGGGTGATCAAGGCGACAGGCTCGGCGGCCATCCGTGCCGACTCGCTGCACTACCGTTCCGACTTGCTGTTGAACGCCAGTATTCTGGTGGCGCTGACCCTTGCGTATTTCGGCTGGCAACAGCTGGACGCGTATTTTGGTCTGGGCATCGCGCTGTACATCTTGTGGAGCGCTTTGCAGATCGCCCGCGAGACAGTGTCGGTGTTGATGGATGAAGAATTGCCCGCCGATGTCAGCACGCGCATGCTGGCGCTGGCGTGCGACGTGCCGGGCGTGCTTGGGGCGCATGATCTGCGTACACGGATTTCCGGCAATCACTGGTTTGTGCAGCTACATCTGGAGTTGCCGGGCACACTGACCCTGTCGGTCGCCCATGCGCTCTGCGACAAGGTCGCCGATGCTATTCACGAGCAATTCCCGAAGGCCGAAGTGCTGGTGCACGCCGACCCTCAGGAAGTCGTCAAGCAGGCCAATACCTGATCAGCGTCAATTGGCGCTGACGTTGTAGCCACGCCCTGCCAGACAGTCGCCCATCGAGCGACGATAGGCATCCACCAAGTCCGGCGGCGGCTGGCCGCTGACATTGGCCGGGTCGAAGCCGCTCTGCTGCGCGGCCTGCAAATAGCACTGATAGTGATCCAGTTCGACCTGTTGCGGGCTCTGGCCATTGGCAGGGTAGGCAACCGGATCGTAGCCATTGACCTGCTGTCCAGCAGGGGCCTGATATACCGCCTCGTTCTGCGGCGGGTTGACCACTACGTAGTCCTGACTGTCAGGCTGGTAGGCATAATAAGTACCGGCTGCCAGAAACAGCAGACTGCTGCCGATCCACACTTCCTGCGAGTAGGACGGTAGTCTGCTGACACGTACCCCGTAAGGCGGTGTCACCACGACATAACGCGGGCCTTGCGGGCGATACCAGTAACCACCCGAGTAGTAATAGTCCTGACCACGATAGGGAATACGCGAGTAGCCACCCGGTACGCGATCTATCGCATAGCCAGGCCGATATTGCGGGCCTGGCCCCCAGCCATTGCCACGCCCGTCGGGACGCCCCTCCCAATGATCATTGGGGCGGCCGTTACCGGCCTGCCAGTTGCGGTTGTTGCCACGCGGGATGTCCTGATAGTAGCCCTGACGCGGCTGCTGGGTTTGCCACACCTCTCCAGGACCACCCTGGATCGGCAGGTTGTTCTGGGTTTGGCGCAACTGCTGGCGCTGCTGGTTTTGCTGCTGCTGAATCTGACGCTGCTGATCACGTTGTTGCTGATCGATCTGCTGCTGTTGCTGGCGCTCAACCTGACGCTGCTGGTTCTGCTGTTCCTGAATCTGGCGTTGCTGATTGATCTGCTGCTGGTTGATCTGTTGTTGCTGCTGACGCTCGACCTGGCGCTGCTGATTCTGCTGCTGTTGGATCTGACGCTGCTGATTATTCTGTTCCTGGAAGCGCTGCTGTTGTTGCTGACGCTGCTGCCCGTTTTCGCCAGAGCTGTTGTACAACTGATTGCGCGGCGAATCATCACGTTCGTCGGCCAATGCCTGAGCGCTGATGCTCAGACACAACAGACTTACACCCGCAAACTGCCAGATGCCAGATTTCATGCTTTCCTCACTAGAGCGCGGGTTGACGTCATTAAGACTGTTTAAGCGTAGCGCCGTTCTGCGCACTTTATCAGCAGACAAAGAAAAGGGGACCAAATGGCCCCCTTGAGATACTTCGCCCTGGCGCAACGCTTTTGACGTTGGCTCACCTCATGCCGTCTTCTGGACAGTATGTAGCCCGGGGGCCTGGCACACCCTGTTGGGTGGGAGGCCGCGACTGGCCTGATTCGGCGAGTCGCGCTGGACGCTGTGTCCGGGCAGTGATTCTGGTTAAAAGAATAGGCCTGAGGCGAAGGCAGAGGATTGCTAATATTGCGGATTAAAACATTACTTGCGCAATTTTTGACTTCAGATGAATAATCCAGCGCAATTGAATTGATAAAGGGGTGCATCGTGAGCAAGCTCGACAGATACGACCTGAGCATTTTGGCTGAATTGCAACGGGACGCACGCATATCCAACCAGGAATTGGCCGAACTCATCGGTCTGTCACCCTCACCCTGCTCGCGCCGGGTCAAGCAACTGGAGGACGACGGTTACATCGTGCGCCAGGTGGCCCTGCTGGATCGCAAGAAACTTGGCCTGAACCTCACCGCCTACGTGCTGATCGGCATGGACCGGCATACGCCCGAGCGATTCGAGAATTTCGAGCAGCAAATCCGTAACCTGCCTCAGGTTCTGGAATGCAGCCTGGTGACCGGCATGGACGCAGACTACCAACTGAAAGTGGTGGTGCCGGACATGGATCACTACCAGAAACTGCTACTGGGCCATCTGACGCGGATCGAGGGCGTGACCAGCGTCAAGTCCAGCTTTGTGCTCAATCAGGTGCTGGCCAGCACCGAAATGCCGCTGACCCATTTGCGCAACTGAGCACGCTCGACCTCACAGATTTGCGGCGACTTCCCGATATTGGCCCTGATCCAGGCCATCCAGCGTCCAGTCGCCAATTCTGACCCGCACCAGCCGCAGGGTCGGCAACCCGACGGCAGCAGTCATGCGCCGCACCTGCCGATTACGCCCTTCCTTGATCACCAGTTCCAGCCAGCTGGTCGGCACGCTCTTGCGAAAGCGCACAGGCGGGTTGCTTGGCCACAGTTGCGGTTCATCGAGCTGCCGCGCCTCGGCGGGCAAGGTCGGGCCGTCGTTGAGCTGGACACCGTCGCGCAACTGCTGCAACTGCTCATCGGTCGGCTCACCCTCGACCTGCACCCAGTAGGTCTTGGCCAGTTTGTGTTTCGGGTCGGCGATGCGCGCCTGCAACTGGCCGTCGTTGGTCAGCAGCAACAAGCCTTCGCTGTCGCGATCCAGTCGTCCGGCCGGATAAATGCCGGGGATCTTGATGAAGTCCTTGAGCGTGGCGCGCCCTCCTTCGTCACTGAATTGAGTCAGCACATCGAATGGCTTGTTGAAAAGGAACAGCTTCGGCTCGGCCGGTGGCGCTTTGGCGACACGCCGGGCAGCGCCTGCCGGATTGGAGGCAGGACGGCGGGAAACGGGGCGTTGGGTGCGGGACATGGGAATTTGGCAATCAAAAAACAGAAAGGGCCACTTTAGTGGCCCTTCGTGCAAATACCAATCTATTAACGGAACGGCGGCTCGTCGAAGCTGCGCAGTTTGCGCGAGTGCAGCGAGTTCAGCTCGGTGCGCAGCAGGTCCAGCGCGGCGATACCGATCTTCAGGTGCTGGCTGACCGCACGTTCGTAGAACGCATTGGCCGAACCCGGCAGCTTGATTTCACTGTGCAACGGCTTGTCGGATACGCACAGCAACGTGCCGTAAGGCACCCGCAGGCGATACCCTTGAGCGGCGATGGTGCCACTTTCCATGTCGACCGCCACGGCACGCGACAGGTTTATCAATGGACGTTCCTGAGCCCAGCGCAGCTCCCAGTTACGGTCGTCATAGGTCAACACCGTGCCGGTGCACAGGCGCTTCTTGAGCTCTTCGCCGCGTTCGCCGGTGATCTGCGCCGCCGATTCCTGTAAGGCCAGTTGCACTTCGGCGAGCGCCGGAATCGGGATATGCGGCGGCAACACGCGGTCGAGAATGCCGTCGCGACGCATATAGGCGTGGGCCAGTACGTAATCGCCGATGGTCTGCGACTGACGCAGGCCGCCGCAGTGACCAATCATCAGCCAGCAATGCGGACGCAGGACTGCCAGGTGATCAGTGATGTTCTTGGCGTTGGACGGGCCGACGCCGATGTTGACCAGGGTCACGCCATGGCCGTCTTCGGCGATCAGGTGGTACGCAGGCATCTGATAGCGGTGCCAGACCACGCTGGCGACGATGGCCTGGGCTTCATCCAGACTCATGCTCTTGTCGACCACCACATTGCCCGGTAGAACCATACGCACGAAACGCGGGTCTTCGCGGAGTTTTTCCAGCCCGTGCAGGATGAACTGGTCGACATAGCGGTGGTAGTTGGTCAGCAGAATCCACGGCTGCACATGACGCCAGTCGCTGCCGGTGTAATGCACCAGACGGCGCAGCGAGAAATCCACCCGTGCGGCATCGAACAGCGCCAGTGGCAGCGGGTCGACATTGGCCCAGTCATAAAGGCCGTCGGCAATACCATCGGTGGCAGCCGACAGGTCGGTGCTGGGGAATACCCGCGCCAGCGCCGCTGCGGTAACACCAGTGCCGGCCAGCTCATCGCCCTGCTCGACCACGTAAGGATAAGGAATGCTCTGCTCGCTCATGCCGACTTCGACCGTCACGGTGAAATCTTTCATCAGCGGGACAAGTTGTTCGAGCAGGTACTTCTTGAAGGCCTTGGGCTGCGTGACGGTAACGCTGTAAGTGCCCGGCAGCTGCACCTTGGCGTAGGCACGAGTGGTTACCGGCACTTCGCCCTTGCATTGGTAGACCAGGCGCAGTTCCGGGTAGCTGAATTGCGCTCGCTCCTCGGCAGTGGGCTCGACGCGGTCTTTCAAATAGCGCTTGAGCGCCTGGCTCAGCGCGCTGGTCGCGCGCTCATGCAGCTCGGCGAGCCGCTCTACGGCCTGCTCGGCGGTGTCGACAATAACAAAGGCTTGGGTCACGATTCATGTCCTGTCTGATCTTGCAGACGTGCATCGTAACGGGTTCGCGTGCTCATGCCACCTGTGGCGAGGACCTGAGCAGCAATGTTTCGACATCGACACCACGCGGCAATGTGCCATACACCCGCCCGCCAGAGGCTATTCGCCCCGCAATAAAGCCATCGCTGACAGCGGCATTGCCCGCTTCCAGCAATAGCTTGCCCTGCAAGGCGACGGCAATGCCCTCGGTCAGTTGGCGGGCGCGGTACTGAATATCGCTCGTGTCCTGAAACGCACCTTTCAATGCAGCTATATGCGCCGCCAGATGCCGATCGCCGTGCCCGTCGCCCAGTTCGTCGAACAGCGCATCGAGCGCGCCTGGTTCTTTGGACAGGGTTCGCAGCACATCCAGGCATTGCACATTGCCCGAGCCTTCCCACGTGGAGTTGACCGGGGCTTCGCGGTAAAGCCGGGGCAGAATGCTGTCCTCGACATAACCGGCACCGCCCAGGCATTCGGCGGCTTCGTTGATCATGGCCGGAGCCCGTTTGCAGATCCAGTATTTACCCACTGCCGTGACCAGACGGACAAAGCGTTTTTCGTGATCATCATCGAGATGGTCCAGCGCACGGCCCATGCGCAGGGTCAGGGCCAGCGCGGCCTCGCTTTCCAGCGCCAGGTCCGCCAGAACGTTCTGCATCAACGGTTGCTCGGCGAGCACCCTGCCACTGACCGCACGATGCGCGCAATGATGCGTGGCCTGCGTCAGCGCCTGACGCATCAAGGCGCTGGAGCCAATCATGCAGTCGAAACGGGTCATGGCGACCATTTCAATGATGGTCGGTACGCCGCGCCCTTCCTCACCGATCATCCACGCCAGCGCGCCGCGAAACTCGACTTCGCTCGATGCGTTGGACCAGTTGCCGAGCTTGTTTTTCAGGCGCTGGATATAGAACTCGTTGCGGGTGTCGTCCGGTCGGTGGCGCGGCAGCAGAAAACAGCTGAGGCCCTTATCGGTCTGCGCCAGAGTCAGAAACGCGTCGCACATCGGTGCCGAGCAGAACCACTTGTGTCCGACCAGCTCATAAGCCTGGCCGGGGCCACCTGCGCCTACCGGGAACGCGCGCGTGGTGTTGGCGCGCACGTCGGTGCCGCCCTGTTTTTCGGTCATGGCCATGCCGAGGGTTGCGCCACGCTTGTGCGCAATGCCCACGTTACGTGGGTCGTACTCAGTAGACAGCACCTTGGGCAGCCATATTTCAGCCAGATCCGGTTGCAGCCTGAGCGCAGGAACACTGGCGAACGTCATGGTCAGCGGGCAGCCGCTGCCCGGTTCTGCCTGCGTATGCAGATAGCTCATGGCAGCGCGCGCCACATGAGCACCGGGTTGCGGATCGGTCCATGGCAACGACGGGATGCCATGCTCGATGGCCGTGCTCATCAACTGGTGGTACGCCGGGTGAAATTCGATCAGATCGATGCGGTGCCCATAACGGTCATGGCTGGCGAATGCAGGCTTGTTCTGATTGGCCAGAAAGCCCGCCTCCATCAGCGGGCCGCCTGCAAGGGCACCGTAAGCGTCTATGCGCGGTTGCGCCCAGCCCGCACCGAAGCGGCTGCTCCACTCCTGAAGCGGCACGTCGATACGGTAGAGGTTCGCCCCGTCCAGCGGTGGCGGTTGATTGGTGACTTCGTGGGTTTCGGCGAATTGATTCAGGTTCATGAGTCATCTCCTGCCTGTGTGCACGCGCAACATGCAAACAGTGAATCACGCGCCCGACATTTGCAAAAGTGCCGTAGCCGCCGAAATCTCGGCGCTTTTACCTGATGCGCGTATCAAATGACGCTTTATATACCCCACTGAGCCTTGAGTTCTGGGGCTCTGCGCACTGCGCCCGGTACAACCATCAGCATCGGGACGTTCAAGGTAAAGCAACTGCCCTTGCCTGGCTCGGAACGATGACTCAGCTCGCCCCCCTGCAACTCGACCAGTTTCCGGCAAATCGCCAGACCGATGCCCAGCCCGCCGTATTCGCGGGTCATGGAGCCGTCGACCTGAAAGAAGTGTTGATACAGTTGGGCTTCGTCCAGTCGACTGAAACCGATGCCGCTGTCCATCACTTCAACCCGCAGGTACATGCGCTCCAGATCCTGCGGGTGCCCGCTGAAGCGCACTTGCACCGCGCCCTTACGGGTGAATTTGATCGCGTTGTCCACCAGGCACTCGATGCACTGGTAGAGCTTGTCGATGTCGCCACGCAGGTACGGCGGCAGCTTATCGTCCAGATCGAGCGTCAAAATCAGCCCCTTGGACTGGGCCGCGCCCAGGAAGCGATTGCGTAGCCTGTCGGTGAGGTCTTCGGGCGAAAAGGCATTGCAGTCGGCATACAGCACTCCGGCCTGAAGTTCGGTGAGGGTCAGAATGCCGTTGATCATGCTCATCATGTCCCGCGCGGAACTGGCAGCCGTTTGCTGATACATCTCCAGTTCGTCATCCATATCGAGTGTCTGCATCACTTCCAGCGACCCGATCACGCCGTTCATCGGCGTGCGCAGCTCATGGGTAAGCGTGGCAAGGAACTCATCTTTCAGCCGGTTGCTGTTGGCCAGTTGCTGGTTGAGACGCTCCAGATCCTGACCTGCCGCCAGCAGCGTTCGCGCCTGCTGGCACCGGGCATGGTTGATACGGTCGGCAAGCGCCATGGAAAGGAATGCCATTTCCAGCACTGTGCCGATGTGCGAGGCGTACATGGTCAGGAAGGTGTTGGGCAAATAGCCCAGCAGCATCAGCCCGAAGATCAACCCGCTGACCATGAAGACAGACCAGGCCAGCACAAAATAGCGCCCTACCCGTTCGCCTTTCATGATGGCGACAATGCCCGCCAGGTAGATCGTCACGGCCCCTGTCATGACCAGTTGAGTGGCCCCGCGCAGGGCTGGCCCGTAACCCAGGAACAAGGCCATGCCCATCACCAGCACAGCAGCGCCGATGACTATCAGCAGCAAGCGGTCCAGCCAGCGCGCCAACTGTGCCGTACCCAGAAAACTGCGCGAAAACTGGCACGCGAACAGCGTGGCCAGCGCCATCAGAAAGGGCGTCGACGCATTTGCCCACCAGGGGCTGTCAGGCCACAGGTATTCAATGGCAACCCCGTTGATCGACATCTGGTAAAGCCCGAACGAGGCGACATACAGCAGGTAGTACAGGTAATCCACCTCACGGACGCTGAGGTAGATGAACAGGTTGTAGACCAGCATGCCCAGCAGCACGCCGTAGATCAGCCCGAAGACGTAAACCTTGGTGGGCTGCGCCTCGAGGTAGGCGTGAGTAGACCAGAGATTGAGCGGAGCCTGAACCGACCCTTCGCTGCGTATGCGCATATACAGGGTTCGCGTCTGACCCGCTGGCAGGTCCAGCTGGAAAAGGTAGTTGTTCTGGGCGAACTGGCGGCTGGAGAACGGCAACATGTCGCCGGTCTGCCAGACCCGCCCGGGATTCCCGTCGGCATCCGGGACATAGAAATCAACGTGGTCCATTGGCGGATAGGCCAGTTCCAGCAACCAGTCGTTATGGATGCTGGCGTCTATCGGGCGATAGGTCAGCTCGACTTTCAGCCAGAAGGCGGAACGCGAATACCCGGCGTTGAAGGTCCCGGCAGGCACGGACTGAAAGGCACCGGCGTGAGCGGCGGCGCTGACGCTTTCAATTGTCGCATCGCCGGTCGGGTCTTCGAATACCTGAATGGCACGACCCAACGGCAGAAAACGAGTGTTTTCATCAAACTCGACTGCATGACTCTGCAACGGCAGCCAAAGAGCCAGAATGATCAACAGATAGCGCATTGAAGCCCCAAGGTAGGTCGTCGCGTTCAATCCATCCATTGATTACGACGTCCCGCAATTTTCTGTCCTTGAAACAGGCTAATGATTCAAACAGACCATTGAACGTAGGGATGACCTGGCTGGCATCGGTATAAAAAACGATGCAAACCGTCGGTAATCGGTCTGACCACACAAGCATAGCCGCTAATAGCGTAAAGACAGTATCGCGATAAAAATCAAGGCAATAGCTCTACATCGGCTATTTCAGGCCAAACATGAGTATTTTTTGCAGGTTTGTCGAATCTGCGACAGTTGCCGACGGACCATCACCAGCAAGAAAAACCTGGCACCCCGAGCGGCCCGCGAAAGGTTTAGTGATAAGCTCGCGCACCATGAATATCTATAGCTCCCGCCCCGTTGTCCTTTGCCTCTCCGGCCACGACCCTAGTGGCGGTGCCGGTATGCAGGCCGATATAGAAGCCCTGCTCGCCCAAGGCTGTCACGCCGCTCCGGCGATTACTGCGCTCACCGTGCAAGACACTGTAAATGTCAGTGATTTTCGCGTGCTCGATCGCGAATGGGTCATGGCACAGGCCAATGCCGTCCTCAACGATTCGAACGTAGCCGCCGTCAAGCTGGGCATGCTCGGTTCGCTGGAGATGGTCGACACAGTCGTCGACCTGCTTCTTGCTCACCCGCATTTGCCAATGGTCTGCGACCCGGTGCTGCGTGCTGGCGGCGGCGGACGGCTGGGCAAGGATGAAGTCGGCTACGCCATGCGCGAACGGCTGCTGCCTTTGTCGACCATCGCGACCCCAAATCTTCCGGAAGCACGCATTCTTGCCGAGCTGCCTGAGGGTACTGCGGACGAGTGCGCCGACAAGCTACTGCTGTTTTGTGAATACCTGTTAATCACTGGCGGCCATGGTGACGAACAGCAAATCCATAATCGTCTTTATGTGCGTGGCGCTCAGACCCACACTTTCATTTGCGAACGCCTGCCCGGCAGCTACCACGGTTCAGGCTGCACACTGGCCAGCGCACTGGCCGGGCGTATTGCCCAGGGAGAAGAACTGGTCAGCGCGGTAAGATCGGCGTTGGACTACACCTGGCGAACGCTCAGGGACGCCGAACAGCTGGGCCGCGGGCAATTTGTACCTCGTCGGTTGCCGCTGGATTTTTGCTCGTAACACATCGCCATGAGGCTCGATTCATGAAACTACGTGGCCTGTATGCCATTACCGACAGTCAGTTGCTGTCCGGCAAATTTCTCTCGTACGTCGAAGCTGCGCTGGATGGCGGCGTGACGCTGCTGCAATACCGCGACAAGACCAGTGACGAGTCCCGCCGTCTGCGCGAAGCGACCGAGCTGCTCAAACTCTGCGAACGCTACAAGACGCGGCTGATCATCAACGACGACGCCGAACTGGCGGCGCGTCTGGGCGTCGGTGTGCATTTGGGCCAGACCGACGGCTCGTTGCCGGATGCGCGTGCCCTGCTGGGGCACAAGGCGATTGTCGGTGCCACCTGTCACGGCAGTCTGGAACTGGCCGAGCAGGCAAAGGCTGATGGCGCGACGTACGTAGCATTTGGCAGGTTCTTCAACTCCCTGACCAAGCCCGGCGCCCCCGCAGTACCGCTGGACCTGATTGCTCAGGTGCGTGCAAGGGTTCACTTGCCGATTGCCGTGATCGGCGGCATTACCCTGGAAAACGCCCCGCAACTGGTCGAACATGGAGCAGATTTGCTCGCCGTGGTACACGGCCTGTTCGGCGCTGAAAACGCCCAGGAAGTCACTCGCCGGGCAAAAGCCTTCATGGCGTTGTTGTAGAGCAGAATTGCTGTGGGAGTGACCGGGGAGGCGATCCACATTGCTCGCGAAGGCGATGGTTCAAAATGCTCTGTTTTCGGGTCCTGCACCGCCCCCTTCGCGAGCAAGCTCGCTCCCACGAGTACGTGGATCCTCCTTCATTTGATATAGTGCGCGTTCCTGCGCCTTCTCTGGCTCATGCCACCCAATAAAGCAGCCCACCCTGAAGCTGCCCGCCTCGGCTGACCCCAGCGTAGACACGAATTCCCCGTTTCAAAGCAGAGACCCAATCATGTCCCGTTCCGAAACACTGTTCGCCAACGCCCAAAAACACATCCCCGGTGGCGTCAATTCGCCGGTTCGTGCTTTCAAAAGCGTGGGTGGCACGCCGCTGTTCTTCAAACATGCTGCGGGCGCTTACGTGACTGACGAAGACGACAAACGCTATGTTGATTACGTGGGCTCCTGGGGGCCGATGATTCTTGGCCATAGCCACCCGGAAGTGCTCGATGCCGTGCGCAGCCAGCTGGAACACGGCCTGTCTTACGGCGCACCGACGGCCATGGAAACCGAAATGGCCGATCTGGTCTGCGCACTGGTGCCGTCCATGGAAATGGTCCGCATGGTGAGCTCCGGCACCGAAGCGACCATGAGCGCGATCCGTCTGGCCCGAGGCTTTACCGGCCGCGACAGCATCATCAAGTTCGAGGGCTGCTACCACGGTCACTCCGACAGCCTGCTGGTCAAGGCCGGCTCCGGTGCCCTTACCCTGGGCGTACCCAGTTCGCCTGGCGTACCGGCAGCGTTTGCGAAACACACTCTGACCGTGCCCTTCAACAACCTCGACGCCGTGCGTGACCTGTTGGCTGAAGTGGGTCAGGAAGTGGCGTGCATCATCGTCGAGCCCGTTGCTGGCAACATGAACTGCGTGCCGCCTGCGCCTGGCTACCTGCAAGGTCTGCGCGACCTGTGCGACGAGCACGGCGTGGTGCTGATTTTCGATGAAGTGATGACCGGTTTCCGCGTAGCCCTCGGTGGCGCACAGGCTTACTACGGCGTGACGCCCGACCTGAGCACCTTCGGCAAGATCATCGGTGGCGGTATGCCGGTCGGCTGCTTTGGCGGCAAACGCGAAATCATGTCGCACATCGCACCGCTTGGTCCGGTCTATCAGGCGGGCACCCTGTCGGGTAACCCGTTGGCGATGGCCGCTGGCCTGACTACCCTGCGCCTGATCAGCCGCCCGGGCTTTCACGATGAATTGAGCGACTACACCCGTCGCCTGCTTGAAGGCCTGCAACAGCGCGCCGATGCAGCAGGTATTGCGTTCGTGACAACCCAGGCGGGTGGCATGTTCGGCCTGTACTTCAGTGAAGCGCGTGAAATCGTAACGTTTGAAGACGTGATGACCAGCGATGCCGAGCGTTTCAAACGTTTCTTCCACTTGATGCTGGAGGGCGGCGTGTACCTCGCGCCGAGCGCATTCGAAGCCGGCTTCACCTCCATCGCACACGGCGATGCCGAGTTGAAACTGACACTCGATGCCGCGGAAAAAGCGTTTGCTGCGCTGAAATAAGCTCGTCAGACTCACCCGCGCCGGGTGTCATTGAACCGGCGCGAGTGATGCCTGTGAATGAAACGGAACGCTAAGTACGTATTTTGCTTCTACAATGCAGTGCGGATGCTGCAAACACAGGTCACTGGAAGTGTTGTTTCAGGTAATGCCCCCCCTAAAGAAGGGCGTTTTCAACGCCGTGCAGCAGAAAATCCGTAAAGACTTTGTAAGGTTGGCTCTGCTTATTTCATAATGCGCAGCCAGCACGTTTAGCTGGTCGGGCATGCCCGCACCTTTTTCAGAGGTAAGTCGACTCCCATGAACCGCACCGGCCGCACCCTTGTATTGGGCTGCCTGTTGCTTGTCTATCCCCTGCTGGCGACTGCTGGCGGCAACTCGTTGTTAATCCCGGCGATGGGTCGTTGCACCCTCAATACCCAGCCAGAGAACCTGCCCGCTGCGCTTGAAGCGTGCCAGCAGGCCGCCAAGGGTGGGGATGCGCAGGCGCAGTACGAGTTGGGTGAGTTCTATTACGAGGGCAGAAATGCACCTCGCGATTTGCCGCAGGCGCTGAATTACTTCGAGCAGGCCTCATTGCAGGGCCATGCCCAGGCGCAGTATCAACTGGGCTTGATGTTCAGCCGTGGTGAAGGGGTGCAGGCCAATAACATTCAGGCGTATATCGTGCTGAAGATGGCCGCAGTCAATGGCTCGGAAGAAGCGCTGGATGCCGCCGACGAGGTATCGGCAAAGATGCAGCGCGACGAACTGGAAGTTGCCACCCAGGTACTGGGGCAGATCTTCCGCAAATACCTGCTTGAACTGCAGACCGCCGAAGGGCGCAGCCCCTTCTCTCCGCTGCCCTGACCAGCAATAGCTCAGGGCACTTGCGATTCAGACTTACTTTTCCGGCATCGGCATGGGAAACGGCATTACGTTGCTGCTGCCGCGCGCTTCGCTGATCTTCGGCACGCCCATGCGCTCGACTTCGTCGATGCGCACAATCGAATGCATTGGTACGAAACTGCGCACCACGCCTTCGAACTGAGCCTTGAGCTTCTCTTCGCTCGGGTCCACCACAACCGTCGTGCGTTCGCCGAAAACGAATTCTTCAACTTCCAGAAAGCCCCACAGATCACTTTGATAGATCTGCTTGGCGTACATCTCGAACACCTGTCCCTGGTTGAGGAAAATCACCTTGTAGATTGGAGCTTCGCGTTTGGTCATAACGGGCGGGTAACGATCGGAGATGAAAAAGGGGCACGGACTATAGCATGTCCATCGGACAGCCAACGCTAGGAACCCGAGCCCTTCATCCTTATAATGCTCGGTTCACTGATACGGTTGATGATCACGCATGGCCAAGAAGCTTTATATCGAAACCCACGGTTGCCAGATGAACGAGTACGACAGCTCGCGCATGGTCGATCTGCTGGGCGAACATCAGGCCCTGGAAGTCACCGCTCGCGCGGAAGACGCCGACGTGATCCTGCTCAATACCTGCTCGATTCGCGAGCGCGCTCAGGACCGGGTGTACTCCCAGCTTGGCCGCTGGCGTGAATTGAAGCTGGCCAATCCCGAGATGGTGATCGCTGTCGGTGGCTGCGTAGCCAGTCAGGAAGGCGCAGCCATTCGTGACCGCGCGCCCTATGTGGACGTGGTGTTCGGCCCCCAGACCCTGCACCGCCTGCCGGAAATGATCGACGCAGCGCGTATCACCCGCTTGCCGCAGGTCGACGTCTCGTTCCCGGAAATCGAAAAATTCGACCACTTGCCCGAGCCTCGCGTCGATGGCCCGAGCGCTTATGTATCGGTGATGGAAGGCTGCAGCAAATACTGCACGTTCTGCGTGGTGCCCTATACCCGTGGCGAGGAAGTCAGCCGGCCGTTTGACGATGTGCTGAGCGAAGTCATCCACCTCGCCGAAAACGGCGTGCGTGAAGTCACCCTGCTGGGGCAGAACGTCAACGGCTATCGCGGAACCACCCACGACGGGCGGGTTGCAGATCTGGCGGACCTGATCAGGGTGGTTGCCGCGGTCGATGGCATCGACCGCATTCGCTACACCACCTCGCACCCGCTGGAGTTTTCCGACAGCCTGATTCAGGCCCATGCGGAGGTGCCGGAGCTGGTCAAACACCTGCACTTGCCGGTGCAGTCGGGTTCCGACCGCATTCTGGCGGCCATGAAGCGCAACCACACCACGCTGGAATACAAGTCCCGCTTGCGCAAGCTCAGGGCGGCCGTGCCGGGCATCAGTATCAGTTCCGACTTCATCGTTGGCTTCCCCGGCGAGACCGAAAAAGATTTCGACAACACCATGAAGCTGATTGAAGACGTGGGTTTCGACTTCTCGTTCTCGTTCGTCTACAGCCCGCGCCCGGGTACGCCTGCCGCAGATCTGAAAGACGACACGCCAGAAGCACTCAAGAAAGAGCGCCTGGCCGCGCTGCAACACCGCCTGAACCAGCAGGGTTTCGAGATCAGCCGGCAGATGGTGGGCAGCATCCAGCGCATTCTGGTAACCGACTATTCGAAGAAAGACCCTGGCGAACTGCAGGGCCGCACCGAGAACAACCGGATTGTGAATTTTCGCTGCAACAATCCGAAACTGATCGGGCAGTTTGCCGACGTACACATTGATGATGCGCAGCCTCACTCTCTGCGTGGCTCGCTGCTACAGTAAAACTTGAATGTCGCCGCAGAAACGAATCGCCGAATGAATTCGGTTCTGCGCGGTCCCTACCATTGAGCACGGTGAATCCCTGGCGCGGCCTTTAACAAGGCAAAGCTTTCACACAACCAGCGCCAGGGGTATTCTTCAATACATCTCAATTGCCGCCGGACGGCCATTAAACGACCTTGAACGCACCCATAGAACCTCATCGCTTCACCCTCGAGCCTTTCGAGGCCCATCGTTTCGCCAACCTGTGCGGGCAACTCGACGAGCACTTGCGCCTGATCGAGCAACGCCTGGACATCGAGATCCGCAATCGCGGCAATCAATTCGAGCTCATTGGCGACTCAAAACAAAATCACTCCGCCGAGAATCTTCTGCGCCGCCTGTACCGGGAAACCAAGGGTACCGAGCTGACGCCGGACATGGTCCACCTGTTCCTTCAGGAATCAGGCGTGGACGGCCTCGACAACCACCCTGCCGCCGAAGTCGGCGTCTCGCTGCGCACCAAAAAGGGCATGATTCGCCCGCGCGGCCTGAATCAGCAGCGTTACGTCAAGGAAGTCCTCAGCAACGACATCAACTTCGGCATCGGTCCTGCGGGTACTGGCAAGACGTACCTGGCGGTTGCCTGCGCAGTCGATGCGCTGGAACGCGAGCAGATTCGTCGCATCCTGCTGGTGCGTCCGGCGGTCGAAGCGGGCGAGAAACTGGGCTTTTTGCCCGGCGATCTGGCCCAGAAGATCGACCCGTACCTGCGCCCGCTGTATGACGCGCTGTACGAGATGCTCGGTTTCGAATACGTCGCCAAGCTGATCGAGAAGCAGGTCATTGAAGTGGCACCGCTGGCTTACATGCGCGGACGCACCCTTAATAACAGCTTCATCATTCTCGACGAGAGTCAGAACACCACTGTCGAGCAGATGAAGATGTTCCTGACCCGTATCGGCTTCGGCTCTACCGCCGTGATCACCGGCGACATCACCCAGGTCGACCTGCCCAAGGGCACCCGGTCGGGGCTGACGCATGTCATTGATGTGCTCAAGGACGTGCCGGGCATCAGCTTCACGCATTTCAAACCCAAGGATGTGGTTCGCCACCCGCTGGTGCAGCGCATTGTCGAGGCCTATGAGCGTTTCGATGATCAGCTCAGCGATGGTTCGTCGGGCAACAACAGTTACCCACGGGACAAGAACCGCGATGCTTGAGCTGGACCTGCAGATTGCCAGCGAAACAAGCGCCCCCGACGAAGCCCGATTCCGCCTCTGGTGTGAAATGGGCTTGCGTCAGCGCAGTGCCGATTCCGAGCTGACCATCCGCCTCGTCGACGAAAACGAAGGGCGCGAGCTCAATCACACCTGGCGACATAAAAATTACGCTACAAATGTGCTTTCATTCCCGGCGGATGCTCCAGACGACATGCTGGACATCCCGTTGCTGGGCGACCTGGTCATCTGCGTCCCGGTGGTCAACCGCGAAGCTGCTGAACAAGGCAAGTCCGTCGACGCGCACTGGGCACATATGGTCATTCATGGCTGCCTTCATCTGCTGGGTTACGACCACATCGATGATGAAGAAGCCGAAGAAATGGAAGCACTGGAACGAACGTTGCTTGAGGAGCTGGGCTACCCCGACCCTTACGCAGAAGATGAAAGTGCCGACCACCCCCATTCAGACACACCAAGCAAGGACCACGAGTAAGGGCTATGAGCGAAGACCGATCGAGCAACGGGCAAAAGTCATGGTTGGGTAAACTGACCCAGGCCTTTGTCCATGAGCCGAAAAACCGCCAGGAGCTGCTTGAGCTGCTGCGCGAAGCCCACCAGAACAAACTGCTGGACAGCGAAGCGCTGGCCATCGTCGAGGGCGCCATTCAAGTGGCTGACCTGCAAGTGCGCGACATCATGGTGCCGCGCTCGCAGATGATCAGCATCAAGGCGACCCAGACACCCCGTGAGTTCCTGCCTGCGGTCATCGATGCTGCGCACTCGCGCTACCCGGTGATCGGCGAGAGCCACGATGACGTACTCGGCGTGCTGCTGGCCAAGGATCTGCTGCCTCTGATCCTTAAAGCCGACGGCGACAGCGACGACGTCAAGAAGCTGCTGCGTCCCGCTACGTTCGTGCCCGAATCCAAGCGCCTCAACGTGCTGTTGCGCGAGTTTCGCGCCAACCACAATCACATGGCCATCGTCATTGACGAATACGGTGGTGTGGCAGGTTTGGTGACTATCGAAGACGTGCTGGAACAGATCGTCGGCGATATCGAAGATGAGCATGACGTCGAGGAAGACAGCTATATCAAACCACTGCCCAGCGGTGACTTCCTGGTCAAGGCCCTCACGCCGGTCGAGAATTTCAACGAATTCTTCGACAGTGCGTTCTCCGATGACGAGTTCGACACCGTGGGCGGTCTGGTGATGAATGCCTTCGGCCATCTGCCCAAGCGCAACGAAATCACTGAAATCGGTGCGTATCGTTTCCGCATCCTGAGCGCTGACAGCCGTCGCATTCATTTGCTGCGCGTGACTCCCATTTCACGTCCGTAACCACTTGATGCTGTTTTAAGGAATCTACATGCGCTGGATAACCCGCCCCGGCTGGCCCGGTAACCTGCTGGCCCTGGCGGCTGGCGGGCTCACGACCCTGGCCCTGGCGCCCTTCGACTTCTGGCCGCTGGTGCTGGTGTCGGTGGCCCTCTTCTATCTGGGGCTGCGCGAGCTGAATCCGCGCCAGGCGCTGGCTCGCGGCTGGTGTTACGGCTTTGGCCTGTACGGCGCGGGCACCAGCTGGATCTACGTCAGCATCCATACCTACGGTGGCGCTTCGGTACTGCTGGCCGGGCTGTTGATGCTGCTGTTCATCGCTGCCATTGCCCTGTTTTTCGCCCTGCCCGCCTGGGTCTGGGCGCGCTGGCTACGTCGCAACGAAGCGCCGCTGGCCGATGCACTTGCGTTTGCAGCACTATGGCTGTGGCAGGAGGCATTTCGCGGCTGGTTCCTTACCGGCTTCCCGTGGCTTTATTCCGGTTACAGCCAGCTTGACGGACCACTTGCCGGGCTCGCCACGGTCGGTGGTGTATGGCTAATCTCGTTCTCGCTGGGCCTGACTGCCGCACTGTTGTGCAACCTGCACCGCTTGCGGGCACGCAAATCGTTCCTGGCGACGGGTGTGGTGCTGTTGCTGGCACCCTGGATCGCAGGCCTGGCACTCAAGGACCATGCCTGGACATCACCGTCCGGCCCGCCGCTGAAAGTCGCGGCGATGCAGGGCAACATTGAACAAAGCATGAAGTGGGACCCGCAAAAGCTCAATGATCAGCTCGCGCTGTACCGGGACATGACCTTCCGTTCACAGCAGGCTGACCTGATCGTCTGGCCGGAAACCGCCGTGCCGGTGCTCAAGGAAAGCGCAGAAGGCTATCTGGCGATGGTGGGCAAGTTCGCTTCGGACCGCGGCGCAGCGCTGATCACCGGCGTGCCAGTGCGTGAGCCGACCGGGCGCGGCGAGTATCGCTATTACAACGGCATCACGGTTACCGGCCAAGGCGATGGCACCTACTACAAGCAAAAGCTCGTGCCGTTCGGTGAATACGTGCCGCTGCAAGACCTGTTGCGCGGGTTGATTTCCTTCTTCGACCTGCCGATGTCGGACTTCGCCCGCGGCCCGAACGACCAGGCGCTGTTGCAGGCCAAGGGTTATCACATCGCGCCGTTCATCTGCTACGAAGTGGTTTATCCAGAGTTCGCCGCAGGCCTGTCGGCGCAAAGCGACCTGTTGCTGACGGTCAGCAATGACACTTGGTTCGGTACCTCGATCGGTCCGCTGCAACACTTGCAGATGGCCCAGATGCGCGCCCTTGAAGCGGGCCGCTGGATGATCCGCGCCACCAACAACGGCGTGACCGCGCTGATCGACCCGTTTGGCAGGATTACGGTACAGATTCCGCAGTTCGAACGCGGCGTGTTGTACGGCGAAGTGGTACCGATGCACGAACTCACGCCCTACCTGCGCTGGCGCTCATGGCCACTGGCAATTGTCTGCCTGCTGCTGTTCGGCTGGGCATTGATGGCAGCACGGATTGCCAAAACCGTCTGAGTGCACGAAGCCGGTATCGCCTGCTTTCAGGCGATACCGGCTAAAGAGTCAGTGGCTGGGCGGATAAATCCACGGATAAACCAGCAAGCCTGCCGCTTCATTAAGCAACACGCCGCTTTGCGTGAACACACGACTTTCAGGCAGCCAGCCTCCAAAGGGGCGAGCGTTGTCGACACCAAGAAAGCCGACCGGCGCACTCACCACGGTAAAACCAGCCTTCTCGAAACTCCAGCGCGCTCGTTGCATATGCCAGGCTTGCGTGACCAGCACCACGCGCTTGATGCCTAGCGGTTGAAGAACCGCAGCGGTCATTGTCGCGTTTTCCCATGTTGTTCGGCTCAGCCCTTCCTGCCAGCGTGCCGTCACACCAAAATCATCGTGCAGCGACTGCGCCATGATCGACGCCTCGCTGGGCGGCTGATCAAAGTGCAGGCCGCCGGTGGTCAGTATTGGCAGCCCGGACGTTTTCGACAACCGCGCCGCCAGACGCAGTCGCTCCAGCCCCAGCCCGGTCGGTGTATCTGTGCCCCACGTCGGAGAATTGCGCTCACGGCCATTGCCCAGCACCACAATGGCGTCCGCCTGCTGCGCCAGTGTTGCCCATTGCTGCTGCGGCAAGGGCGGGACCTGCTCAATTTTTCGGGCAGCGAATTCCACCGCCACCGGCAGGCTCATCAGCCATAACCCGCCGAGACCGAAGGCAAAAAATGCCGTTGCCAGGCGCGGACGGGAACGACGCAACCACCAGCCAAGAATGAGCAGAACAAACAGGACACCGGGCGGCAAAAGGAGGGTTTTGAGCAGGTAGCGCAAAGGCATCGGGACATCTCCAAGGATGTCCGCAGCCTAGAATGTTTGAAGCCAGGCGACAACGCCTGAAGTAGGCAGGTCCTAACCTGCGCATAGAGAAGATAATTCAAATGCCTAACTATGACGGCCCAACCGCGCCGAAGATTTGCCTCGTCGCCTGTCTTTCAGCCAAATGATAGTGGCTGATGCTCTGGACGGCCTGCCGAGCTCTGGCTGGAAGATCAGGCGATCCCTGACAGAGACGTCTGCGGCCCCCAAACCTTTTCCCAGATAGGCTTCGATCAGCTGGAATTCGGCACTGCTCAAGCCCTTGAGTTCAAGCTCGGCTGGCGACTCGTTTCGGAGCCGGACCGAGGTACTCGCCGTCTCGAGCGCAAGCCCGAGGCGGTCGATCAGACGCTCATACAGTTCGGACAGGCTTACTACATGCTGCAACTCGGTCATCCGCTCACCTCATCGAAGATAATCATCACCCTCGAAATTGAGCTTAGCGCTGCTGTGCAAACCGGCATGGAACTGCGACCAACGGGCAGATGGGGCTGTCAGCCGGGCTTTGAGCCCTGCGAGGCGCAATCAGGGTTTCCCTCGATAGACAGCCCTCATGTATGCTACTGCGCTTCCTGTAATTCCACTTCCGTGCTCTTGAGCCCGAACGCACCGCACAGACAGTTGCAATTGTCCGCCACGCGGTGCCGACCTGACTCGGCGAAGCAATGAAGAGGTCAAGGGTCACTAATCTTTAGTAAAAAGTAGCCATGCACGAACTCTATCAGCCCCGCGAAATCGAAGCCGCTGCCCAGACATTCTGGGATGAGCAAAAGTCTTTTGAAGTCAGTGAACAGCCAGGCAAGGACACTTTCTATTGCCTGTCGATGTTTCCTTACCCGAGCGGCAAGCTGCACATGGGTCATGTGCGCAACTACACCATTGGTGACGTGATCTCCCGTTACCAGCGCATGCTGGGCAAGAACGTCCTGCAGCCGCTAGGCTGGGACGCGTTCGGCATGCCGGCCGAAAACGCCGCCATCGACAACAACGTTGCGCCGGCCAAGTGGACCTACGAAAACATCGCCTACATGAAGAACCAGCTCAAGAGCCTGGGTCTGGCGGTCGACTGGTCGCGCGAAGTCACCACCTGCAAGCCTGATTACTACCGCTGGGAACAATGGCTGTTCACTCGCCTGTTCGAAAAAGGCGTGATCTACCGCAAGAACGGCACCGTCAACTGGGACCCTGTCGACCAGACCGTACTGGCCAACGAGCAGGTCATCGATGGCCGCGGCTGGCGTTCCGGCGCGCTGATTGAAAAGCGCGAAATCCCGATGTACTACTTCAAGATCACCGCCTACGCCGACGAGCTGCTGGAAAGCCTCGACGAGCTGCCGGGCTGGCCTGAACAGGTCAAGACCATGCAGCGCAACTGGATCGGCAGGTCGCGCGGCATGGAAGTGCAATTTCCGTACGATCAGGCCTCGATCGGCGAAGCCGGTGCACTGAAAGTCTTCACCACTCGCCCTGACACCCTGATGGGCGCGACCTACGTCGCCGTCGCCGCCGAACACCCGCTGGCGACCCTGGCCGCGCAAGGCAACCCTGGGCTGCAAGCGTTCATCGATGAGTGCAAAGGCGGCAGTGTTGCCGAAGCTGACGTTGCCACTCAGGAAAAGAAAGGCCAGCCGACTTCGCTGTTCGTCGAGCACCCGCTGACCGGCGAAAAACTGCCGGTTTGGGTCGCCAATTACGTGTTGATGCATTATGGCGATGGCGCAGTCATGGCCGTGCCGGCACACGATGAGCGTGATTTCGAGTTTGCCACCCATTACGGTCTGCCGATCAAGCCCGTAGTACGCACCAGCGCCGGCGACCAGACGCCTGCCCCATGGCAGCCGGCCTACGGCGAGCATGGCGAGCTGATCAATTCCGGCGAGTTCACCGGCCTGAATTTCCAGGCCGCATTCGATGCCATCGAAGCGGCACTGGTGAAAAAATCCCTCGGTCAGTCGCGCACCCAGTTCCGCCTGCGTGACTGGGGTATCAGCCGCCAGCGTTATTGGGGCTGCCCGATCCCTATCGTGCATTGCGATACCTGTGGCGACGTGCCGGTTCCTGAAGACCAGTTGCCGGTTGTCCTGCCCGAAGACGTAGTGCCCGACGGTGCTGGCTCGCCACTGGCGCGCATGCCCGAGTTCTACGAATGCAGCTGCCCGAAATGCGGCGCACCGGCCAAGCGTGAAACCGACACCATGGACACCTTCGTCGAGTCCTCGTGGTACTACGCTCGCTATGCGTCACCGCATTACGAGGGTGGTCTGGTCGAGCCGAACGCTGCCAACCACTGGTTGCCGGTGGACCAGTACATCGGCGGCATCGAACACGCCATTTTGCACCTGCTTTACGCGCGCTTCTTCCACAAGCTGATGCGTGACGAAGGCCTGGTGACCTCGAACGAACCGTTCAAGAACCTGCTGACCCAGGGCATGGTCAACGCCGAAACCTACTTCCGCATGGAAACCAGCGGCAAGAAGACCTGGATCAACCCGGCCGACGTGACTCTCGAAAGAGACGCCAAGGCCAAGGTTATCAGCGCGAAGCTGACCAGCGATGGCCTGCCGGTGGAAATCGGCGGCACTGAAAAGATGTCGAAGTCGAAGAAAAACGGTATCGACCCGCAAACCATGATCGATCAGTACGGTGCCGATACCTGCCGTCTGTTCATGATGTTCGCCTCCCCGCCCGACATGAGCCTGGAGTGGTCCGACTCGGGCGTCGAAGGCTCGCATCGCTTCCTGCGCCGCGTGTGGCGTCTGGCTCAAGCGCATGTCGCTCAGGGCGCATCGACCGGTCTGGACATTGCGGCACTGACGGATGACCAGAAAACCATCCGCCGCTCGATTCACCAGGCGATCAGGCAGGCGAGCCAGGATATTGGCCAGAACCAGAAATTCAATACCGCCGTCGCACAAGTGATGACGCTGATGAACGTCCTGGAAAAAGCCCCGCAGGTCACCCCGCAGGATCGCGCGCTGCTGCAGGAGGGTCTGGAGACGGTCACCCTGTTGCTTGCACCGATCACGCCGCACATCAGCCACGAGCTGTGGACGCAACTGGGCCACAATGAGCCGGTCATCGACGCTGGCTGGCCTGCATTCGATGCAAATGCGCTGGTTCAGGACAGCCTGCAACTGGTGATTCAGGTCAACGGCAAGCTGCGCGGCCATATCGAAATGCCCGCCAGCGCCAGCCGCGAAGAAGTCGAAGCGGCCGCACGTATCAACGAGAACGTATTGCGCTTCACTGATGGCCTGACCATTCGCAAGGTGATCGTCGTGCCTGGCAAGCTGGTCAACATCGTCGCAAGCTGATTGGATCGGGCGCCCGGCAGACGCCGGGCGCCGAACATATTTCCAGGGTACGCACTGGCGGCCCAAACGGATTCAAGGGGAGCATCAAGATGATCAAACGCAATTTGCTGGTGATGGGCCTGGCTGTTCTGTTGAGTGCCTGTGGCTTCCAGCTGCGCGGCACCGGCACCACCGAGCTGGCCATCAAGGAGCTGGATGTCAGCGCGCGTAACGCTTATGGCGAAACCGTAACCCAACTCACTCGCCTGCTGACCAGTTCCGGCGTCAAGGTCTACACCGGCGCGCCTTACAAGCTCATGCTGACCAACGAAGCAGAAACCCAGCGCGCCCTCAGCTATTCGGGTTCGGGTCGTTCGGCTGAATACCAGCTGACCACCACCCTGACCTATGAAGTGCATGGCGACAGAGATCGTTTCCTGCTCGGCGACAAGGTCACCGCAGACCGCTCCTACGTTCACGATGGCAACAACCTGACCGGTTCCGATCAGGAAGCTGCCCAGGTTCGTCAGGAAATGCGTAACGACCTGATCCAGAAAATGATGGCGCGCTTGCAGCAAATGACGCCGACACGCCTTGAAGAACTGCAGGCCAAGGCCGACGCAGTTGCCAAGGCTGAAGCCGACGCGCAGGAAGCCGCCCAGCGGATCCGCGACGAGACGCCTCAGCAATCACCTGTCGAAGTACCGGCCAGGTAAGTGTCCGGGGCCAGTCAGCTGGCCCCGGCATGCTCTGACTCATGAAACTCGCCCCCGCCCAACTGGGTAAACACCTGCAAGGTGCGCTTGCGCCTGTCTACGTGATCAGCGGCGATGACCCGTTGCTCTGCCAGGAAGCTGCTGATGCCGTGCGTGCTGCTGCGCGCCAGCAAGGTTTCGATGAACGGCAGGTATTCAGCGCTGACGCCAGCTTCGACTGGGGTACGCTGCTCCAAGCTGGCGCCAGCATGTCGCTGTTCGCCGAGCGCCGTCTTCTGGAACTGCGCTTGCCCTCAGGCAAACCCGGTGACAAAGGCGCTGCGGCGCTCATGGAATATTGCGCCAGACCTGCCGAAGACACCCTGCTGCTGATCAGCCTGTCCAAACTCGATGGCAGTGCGCAGAAAACCAAATGGGGCAAGGCACTGGTTGAGGGTGCGCAAACCCAGTTCGTGCAGATCTGGCCGGTAGACATTGGCCAACTGCCGCAATGGATTCGCCAGCGCCTCTCTCAGGCAGGGCTTGCCGCAACCCAGGACGCTGTCGAATTGATCGCTGCCCGGGTCGAAGGCAACCTGCTGGCGGCCGCGCAGGAAATCGAAAAGCTCAAGTTGATGGCCGAAGAAGGCCAGATCACCGTCGAGACAGTACAGGCGGCCGTGGCCGACAGTGCGCGCTTCGACGTATTCGGTCTGACCGATGCAGTGCTCAACGGCGAAGCTGCCCATGCCTTGCGCATGCTGGAAGGCCTGCGCGGCGAAGGGGTCGAAACCCCCGTGATCCTTTGGGCGCTGACTCGCGAACTGCGTTCACTGGCCAACATGTCCCAGCAGTTCAGTCAGGGCGTACCACTCGACAAAGTGTTCAGCTCCGCCCGCCCGCCGATCTGGGACAAGCGCAAACCATTGATGAGCAAAGCCCTGCAACGCCATTCGGCAAAACGCTGGAGCCAGTTGCTGATGGACGCACAGCGCATCGACGCACAGATCAAGGGGCAGGCGGCAGGCTCGCCGTGGAGCAGCCTCAGCCGACTGGCGCTGCTGATGGCGGGGCAACGGCTGGCACTGCCTGCGGAGTGAGTGGGTGTTGTCGACTCTCGTTCCCACGCTCTGCGTGGTAACGCCTTTCAGGACGCTCTGCGTCCTCTTGTGACGCGGAGCGTCACGAACTGCATGTCGACGCGGAGCGCCGGCACGATAAAGCGAGCAGCCTGCACCGCCCCATTCGTGAGCAAGCTCGCTCCCACAGGTATTGCATTCAAGTCCGCCTCCCGCGTCATAGCACACGACTATTAGACACAAGCGCCGTTCTGCCCGATTATTTGCATCGCTTTAAGCCACCCATCAGGAGCACCCCGCCATGAGCAAGCCAAAGCGGCCGAACAAGGCCAAATCCATCATCGCCCAGCCATTGTTCCGCAGTCGTCAGGAACAACCCGCCAAGGGCAAAGGCAGCTACCGCCGCGAAGCCTTCCAGTCTAAAAGCTGGGAGGCTTCCTGCTTTATGGCGGCCTGATATCGAGCAACATCTCCGGGGCGCTTTCAACCGCTTAGCCGTGTTATGGTCTGCACCTAACGGTAATACCCTTGGACTCAAGCATGCCTTCTCGTTTTACCCATCGCCCGCAGCTGCGCCAACTCATCGCTGCCTCCAGCCTTGTTGCATTGGTAGCCTGCGCAGAAAAACCCACTGCAGCCGATGCCACGCCTCTTCAATCCAGCAAAGCACAGACAAACGCTCCTGCCGTAGCCCCTACGCCTGCGCTGGTCGTTGATGACAGCCTCACGATTCAACCCGCCGTCAGCTTCAGCGAATGGCAGGCCGGTTTTCGTGTTCAGGCGTTAAAGGCAGGTATCCGGGCGGATGTATTCGATCAGGCATTCGCCGGTGTCACTCCCGACATGAGCGTGGTCAAGGCCGACCGCAGCCAGCCTGAGTTCACCCGTCCGATCTGGGAATATCTGGACGGTGCCATCTCCGCCGCACGCGTGCGCAAGGGGCAGGCGCTGCTTTCGCAGTACGCTGACGACCTGCAGAAGATCGAGCAGCAGTATGGTGTGGATCGTCAGGCGCTGGTCGCGGTATGGGGCATGGAAAGTAATTTCGGGTCGTTCCAGGGCACGCAATCCGTCATTCGCTCGCTGGCTACGCTGGCCTATGAAGGTCGCCGTCCCGGTTTTGCACAGAGCCAGTTGCTGGCCGCGCTGGAAATCATCCAGCATGGCGACATCACACCGGACAAGATGCTGGGTTCGTGGGCCGGTGCGATGGGCCAGACCCAGTTCATCCCGACCACCTATAACACTCATGCCGTCGACTTTGACGGCGATGGCCGCCGTGACATCTGGAACACTCCCGCCGATGCCTTGGCCTCCACTGCGCATTACCTGCAAAGCTCTGGCTGGCAACGCGGTCAGCCCTGGGGGTTTGAAGTGGTACTCGGCTCCGGGTTTGATTACTCGCTGGCAGATTCGAGCACTCGCAAGAGCCTCGCTGAATGGCAACAACTGGGCCTGAAACAGCCGGACGGCTCGGCGATTCCAGTCGCAGCCAGCCAGCAGCAAGCCGCCTTGTTGTTGCCAGCCGGTTATCGCGGGCCAGCCTTTCTGGTGCTGGATAACTTCCGAGCCATTCTCAAGTACAACAACTCCACCTCGTACGCACTGGCGATCAGCCTGCTTTCTGACCGGTTCAAAGGGGCCGGGTACGTAGTAGGTGCATGGCCACGCGGGGACACTCCGCTGAGCCGCTCTGAACGCATTGAACTGCAAACCCTGCTCTCGGCACGTCAATATGACGCAGGCGCACCAGACGGCATTATCGGTGCCAATACGCGCAAGGCCATTCGTAGCGCGCAGCAGTCATTCGGCTGGCCGGCAGATGGTTACCCGACGCATGAATTGCTGGAGGCCCTGCGCAAGCCTGTGGGGCAATAATCGGGAGGACGCAGAGCGTCCAGAACGGCATGCCCACGCGGAGCGTTGGCACGATAATCAACCGCAAACAAAAAGGGCCAGGTATCGCTACCTGGCCCTTCTTGTTTTTGCGGCGTGCTGTCAGAGCATTGCCTTGGCGATCTTGGCCTGCTCGTCGGCATGATACGAAGAGCGTACCAGCGGCCCGGATGCGACGTTCTTGAAGCCCATCTTGTAACCTTCCTCGGCAAACCAGGCAAAGGTGTCAGGGTGGACAAAGCGCTGCACCGGAAGGTGGTTGCGCGATGGCTGCAGGTACTGACCCAGCGTCAGCATGTCGATGTCGTGCTCGCGCATGCGCTGCATGACTTCGATAACCTCTTCGTCGGTCTCGCCAAGGCCCAGCATCAGCCCTGATTTGGTCGGTACATGCGGGACCATCTGTTTGAAGCGCTGCAGCAGGGTCAACGACCACTGGTAGTCCGAACCCGGACGCGCGGCCTTGTACAGACGCGGAACGGTTTCCAGGTTGTGGTTGAACACATCCGGTGGCTCGGCAGCGGTGATTTCCAGCGCTACGTCCATGCGGCCACGGTAGTCGGGAACCAGTGTTTCAAGCTGTACGCCCGGCGACAGCAGGCGGATTTCGCGGATGCAGTCGGCAAAGTGCTGAGCACCGCCGTCACGCAAGTCGTCACGGTCCACCGAGGTGATCACTACGTACTTCAGACGCAGGTCGGCAATTGCGATGGCGAGGCTCTTCGGTTCGTTGACGTCGAGCGGCTTCGGACGACCATGGCCCACGTCGCAGAATGGGCAGCGACGGGTGCAGATGTCGCCCATGATCATGAACGTTGCGGTGCCACCGGAGAAGCATTCGCCCAGGTTCGGGCAGGACGCCTCTTCACAGACACTGTGCAGCTTGTGCTTGCGCAGCAATTGCTTGATACGGTCGACTTCCGGAGAAACCGGGATGCGCACACGAATCCAGTCGGGTTTCTTCGGCAGATCTACCGTTGGAATGATCTTGACCGGGATGCGCGCAACCTTTTCCGCTCCGCGAAGCTTAACGCCCGCTTCGACTTTCGGACGGGCCACTCGCTCGGAAACATCCAGCGTCGGGATCAGGGTTTGCACGGTGTCAGTCATAATGGTTTATTCCGCCCGTAAGGGTCGCCTGCTCAGCGTAGTCGAGGTGTTTGACGAGCTGCGCACGCAGTCGGGCACTTACCTCGGAAAATTCTATCTGCCCTGCCTGATCGCTCAGTTGGGTCATGGCCAACCCGGCGTATCCGCAAGGGTTGATGCGGCGGAACGGCTCCAGGTCCATGTCGACGTTCAACGCCAGACCATGAAACGAGCAGCCGTTGCGAATGCGCAGACCGAGCGACGCGATTTTCGCGCCGTCGACGTATACACCCGGTGCATCGGCCTTGGCGGCTGCCTTGACGCCGTAGTCGGCGAGCAAGGCGATAAGGGTATTCTCGATCCGTGTTACCAGATCGCGAACACCGAAACCAAGGCGCCTGACGTCCAGCATCAGGTAAGCCACCAGTTGGCCCGGGCCATGATAAGTCACTTGGCCGCCACGATCGACCTGTACGACAGGAATATTGCCCGGCAGCAGCAAATGTTCGGCCTTGCCGGACTGTCCCTGGGTGAAAACCGGGGGATGCTGGACCAGCCAGACCTCATCGGCAGCCTCGCGGCCACGCCCATCGGTAAAGCGCTGCATGGCGTGCCAGGCGGTTTCGTAATCGATCAGGCCCAGATCACGAAAACCCAGCGCAACCGTCATCAGAGCACCATGTGCACGAAACCCGTAGCGCGAAGGGCACTATTGATATCGCGCAATTGATCTTCGCCTGTAGCGACGATGTGCAACTGGACGGTGGTGTATTTGCCGTTGCTGCTCTGACGCTCGGCGAGTGTCTTGAGGTCGACCTGAGCGTACTTGTGCAGGACTTCCATAACAGCAGCAGTAAAGCCCACGCTGGTGTCACCGATCACCTTGATCGGATAGTCATCGCAGGGGAATTCGATTTTGTGCGACTTGATGTCGGTATCAGTCATGGCAGTAAAGGTCTCACAAGCCGTGACGACGGACACGCGGCCCGCTCAGATCATGAGCAGGCCGCGAGAAGGTCGGCAGTAGTTACTGGAGGGTCAGTTGAACAAGCCGTAGAAGAACAGGCGGATGCTATCCCACACGCGGCGGAAAATGCCACCTTCCTCAACTGCATCAAGCGCAATCAGGTTAGCGGTATGAACCACCTGATCGTCTTTCTTGACCTCGACCTTACCGATCACGTCGCCCTTGGCGATTGGCGCAACCAGTTGCGGGTTCATGGTCATGCTGGCGGACAGCTTCTTCATGTCGCCTTTTGGCATGGTCATGCTCAGATCTTCAGCCAGACCGGCCTTGACCTGACGCTCGGTGCCTTTCCAGACGGTTGCCTGAGCCAGCTCGGTGCCCTTCTGATAGAAGTTCTGGGTTTCGAAGAAACGGAAGCCATAGGTCAGCAGCTTCTGGGTTTCAGCCGCACGGGCCTGCTCGCTGTTGGTGCCGAACACTACTGCGATCAGACGCATGCCGTCACGTACAGCCGAAGACACCATGCAGTAGCCGGCCTCGTCGGTGTGACCGGTCTTCAGACCGTCAACGGTCTTGTCGCGCCACAGCAGCAGGTTGCGGTTAGGCTGCTTGATGCCGTTCCAGAAGAACTCTTTCTGCGAGTAGATCGCATAGTGAGCCGGGTCTTCGTGAATGATTGCACGCGCCAGGATCGCCATGTCGTGAGCCGACGAGTAGTGCTCGGGGTTCGGCAGACCGGTCGGGTTCATAAAGTGGCTGTTGGTCATGCCCAGATCGCCGGCGGTCTTGTTCATCATGTCGGCAAATGCATCTTCGCTGCCGGCAATGTGCTCGGAGATCGCGACGCTGGCGTCGTTACCCGATTGAATAATGATGCCGTGCAGCAGGTCGCTGACCGTCACCTGGCTGCCCACCTTGATGAACATCCGCGAACCGCCTGTGCGCCAGGCATTTTCACTGATGGTCACCGGATCGTTCTCGCCGATCTGGCCGCGACGAATTTCCAGGGTCGCGATGTAGGCAGTCATCAGCTTGGTCAGACTGGCAGGTGCCAGACGCTGGTCACCGTTGTTCTCGACCAGAACGTTGCCGCTGGTGGCATCCATCAGTACGTAGGACTTGGCTGCCAGTTGCGGCGCAGCAGGCGTCATCTGCTCTGCCGCCCAGACGGTCGGGGTAATAATCAGTGGAACAAGCAGGCACAAACGTTTTGCAAAGGTGGTGATGTTCATCCGTCTCTCGAGAATCCTAATGGGCAAACATGCCCTTGCGGGCAAAACTGAACAGACCGGCGAGGCGAAAACGCCTCGGTACGGCTCGTGGCGCCAGGCTGTAACCCTGGCTGACAAAGTCGCCTGTTCGACACACGACCTTGTGGGCAGTTACCTGCAACGCTGGCCCTGATGGCAAAGCTGCGCTGCCTGCGACTGCATATCGTCCTCCATTGTTGCTGGAAAACGATTGTCGAAAAACTTATTGATCCGATGTCACTACACTTGGCTGACCCAGATTGGCAGACCTGACGCTGTTTTGCAGTTGCTGGGCTTCACCCGGCGTGTCGATCGGTCCCATCCGGACCCGATAGAGCGTTTGCTGATTGCGAGCTATCGAGCTGACGAACACCGGCGCTCGAACCATCCCGCTCAGTTTCGACCTCAGGAGCTCCGCAGCGTCCGGGTTGGCGAAGGCTCCCACCTGGAGAAACAGCCCAGCGGCTTGTCCTGAAGCGTTTTTTTTTGCGTCAACCTGCAACGGCACGACAGGTGCGGCGTGTTGCTGCGGTGGCGGCGTGTATTGCTCGACGGTTCCGGTCGATGTCGACAGCGCGGGCGGCGTGGCCTGGGCCATCACTTGCGGCTGATTGAGCATCAGCGGTGCCGGACGGCCACGTTGCGCCCACCATTCCTGCGGGTCGATACCTTCGACCTTGACCCGGGCGGTGCCGGTTTCGGCATAGCCCAGCTTTTTGGCGGCGGCGTAGGACAAGTCGATAATGCGGTCAGAATAGAACGGCCCGCGGTCGTTGACGCGCAGAATCACCGTACGGTTGTTGTCCAGGTTGGTCACTTTGACATAGCTGGGCAGCGGCAGGGTCTTGTGCGCGGCGCTCATGCCATACAGGTCATACACCTCGCCGTTGGCGGTGTTCTGGCCATGAAACTTGGTGCCATACCAGGAAGCGGTGCCCGAAGCGACGTAACGCTTTGAATCGCTCATCGGAAAATAGGTCTTGCCCAGCACCGTATATGGGTTGGCCTTATAGGCACCGGTATGCAGAGTCGGTGTCGCGTCGGGGATGCGCGAGACATCCACATCCCACCACGGCGCGCCGTCCTTGTGGGCACGGTTAATGTCCAGCCCCGGCATCGAGCGCACAGCGGCACCGCCTTTTGGCGACTGCGACGAGGTTGTGCGTGACGGCGACGAGCAACTGGCAACCAGCACTGCGAGGCCGGTCAACGCCAGAAGCTTGAATGTTTGCAGAATCGGCAATGCCCGCATTACTTGACGCCTCGAGCTTGAACCAACGATTCAGACAGCTGATACACGGCCATGGCGTACATCACACTGCGGTTATAACGGGTGATAGCATAAAAATTGTTCAAACCCAGCCAGTATTCAGGACCATTGTCGCCTTCAAGACGGAACGCCGTTACCGGCATATCGTCGCGCAGCGCATCATGACTCGCCCAGCCCAGCTGTCGCAACTCCCCGACCGACATTACCGGATCAAGCGCAGGGCTCAACCCTTCGTCAACCCGGTCGCCACGTGCGGTCGCGCGGCTGACTACCGGCTGACCGGCTACCCAGCCATGACGCTTGAAATAACTGGCAACGCTGCCGATGGCATCGTCCGGGTCGGTCCAGATGTTGATATGGCCGTCGCCGTCGAAATCCACTGCATAAGCGCGAAAACTGCTCGGCATGAACTGCGGCAGGCCCATTGCCCCGGCGTACGAGCCTTTGAGGGTCAAGGGGTCAACCTGTTGTTCGCGAGCCAGCAGCAGAAACTCACGCAATTCCTTGCGGAAGAACTGTGCGCGTGGCGGGTAATCGAAACCGAGCGTCGACAACGCATCGATCACCCGGTAATTGCCGGTGTTGCGGCCGAAAAAGGTTTCCACGCCAATGATCGAAACGATGATCTGCGCCGGTACACCATATTCCTGCTCGGCGCGGGCCAATGCGGCCTCGTGCTGACGCCAGAAATCGACACCGCGGGCGATGCGCGTATCGGTGATGAACATCGGCCGATACTCTTTCCACTGCTTGACCCGTTCGGCCGGGCGGGAAATGGCATCGAGAATGGCCTGCTTGCGCTCGACCTCACGAAACAGGCTCATCAACTGCTCACCGGCAAAACCGTGATCGCGGGTCAGCTCACCAACGAATTCCGCTACCTGGGGCGAACCCTCATAGTGGCCGGCCAGCGCCTCTTGCACCGATCCAAGGATGCCTACCAGACCGACCACCGGAGCATATCGAGCCCAGTTACGCATTGCTTGCATTGAATAGTTCACCTTAATCAAACCTGAGCAATCCATTTACGGTGTGTATGGATCGACATCAAAACCCCAAACGCTGACAGTAGGGTCACCAGCGAAGTTCCGCCGTAGCTAATGAAGGGCAATGGCACTCCCACCACTGGCAGCAGGCCACTGACCATACCGATGTTGACGAAAACGTAAACAAAAAACGTCATGGTCAACGCTCCGGCCAGCAGTTTGCCGAATAATGTCTGCGCCTGTGCCGTGATCACAAGCCCACGGCCGATCAGCAGCATATAGATGATCAGCAACGCACAGATGCCCACCAGACCGAACTCTTCACCCAGTACCGCGATGATGAAGTCGGTGTGGCTTTCCGGCAGAAAGTCCAGGTGCGACTGAGTGCCCAGCAGCCAGCCCTTGCCGAACACGCCGCCCGAACCGATGGCAGCCTTTGATTGAATGATGTTCCAGCCGGTGCCCAGCGGATCGCTTTCCGGGTCGAGAAAGGTCAGCACGCGCTGTTTCTGGTAGTCGTGCATGAAGAAGAACCACATGGCCACTGCAGCAGGCACAGCGGCCGCCAGCACACTGATAATCCAGCGCCAGCGCAGGCCGGCCATGAACAGCACGAAGGCCCCGGACGCCAGAATCAGCAGCGAGGTGCCCAGATCAGGCTGGCGCACGATGAGAATGAACGGCACGCCAATCAAGGCGAGACTGACCGCCACATGTTTGAGATGCGGTGGCAGCGTGCGCTTGGACAGATACCAGGCGATGGTCGCCGGCATGATGATCTTGAGAAACTCCGAAGGCTGGAAGCGGATCACCCCGGGAATGTTGATCCAGCGCGTCGCGCCCATGGCGTTGTGGCCCATGACATCCACCACTACCAGCAGCAGGACACCGATGACATACAGTACCGGCACCCAGCGCGCCATGAAGCGCGGCTCCAGCTGGGCGATCACCACCATTGCCACCAGACCGATACCGAATGAACTGGCCTGCTTGATGAGCAGGTCCCAGTTCTTGCCGCTGGCCGAATACAGGACGAACAGGCTGCCGGCCGCAAGGGTCAGCAACAGGATCAACAACGGGCCATCGATATGAATGCGCTGCAAAAAAGTGGCACGGCGACGCATCACGTCTTCGCTGGACAGGATGCGGTCGAAATTACTCTTCACGGGCCGCAGCCTCCAGATTCAGGGAACCGGCATACTCAGGCTTGAGATGGCCGTTTTCGTCGAGCAGCCAGGCGTCCATCACCTGCCGCACAACGGGTGCAGCAACGCCGGAACCGGACTCGCCGTTCTCGACCATCACTGCAACAACGATTTTTGGATTGTCGGCCGGTGCAAAACCGACAAACAGGGCATGGTCACGATGACGCTCCTGAACCTTGGTGCGGTCGTACTTCTCGCCCTGCTTGATGGCGACTACCTGAGCCGTACCGCTCTTGCCGGCGATCCGGTATTGCGCACCGATGGCAGCCTTGCGCGCCGTACCACGCGCGCCATGCATCACTTCCTGCATGCCGTGGTTGACTCGCCCCCAGTTGGCCGGGTCGCGCAGCACGATGTTCGGCATCGGGTTTTCATCCACAGGTGCCTTGCCTTCGATGGTTCTGGCCAGATGCGGACGGTTCCACACACCCTTGTTGGCCACCAGTGCTGTCGCCTGGGCCAGTTGCAACGGCGTTGCCTGCATGTAGCCCTGCCCAATGCCGAGAATCAGGGTTTCGCCAGGGAACCAGGCCTGGCGACGGGTCGCACGCTTCCATTCACGGGACGGCATCAGACCGGGGGACTCCTCGAACATATCCAGCGACACTTTCTGCCCGATGCCGAACTTGTTCATGTAGGTGGAAAGCCGATCGATGCCCAGTTTGTGCGCCAGATCGTAGAAATACGTGTCATTGGAACGCATGATCGCGGTATCCAGATCCACCCAGCCATCACCGGTGCGGTTCCAGTTACGGTACTTGTGATCGTAATTGGGCAGTTGGTAATAGCCAGGGTCGAACACTCTTGAGCCGGGCGTTACTGCACCGGCGTCCAGCCCGGCAATCGCCACGGCAGGCTTGATGGTCGAACCGGGCGGGTAAAGGCCGCGCAGAATGCGGTTGAACAGCGGCCGGTCTATTGAATCGCGTAGCTCGGCGTAGGCCTTGAAGCTGATGCCGGTGACAAACAGGTTCGGATCGAAGCTCGGCGCACTGACCATCGCCAGCACTTCTCCGGTGGCAGGGTCCAACGCGACTACCGCGCCACGACGCCCACCCAATGCGGCCTCGGCAGCTTCCTGAAGGTTGATGTCCAGGCTAAGAACGATGTCCTTTCCAGGGATCGGGTCGGTGCGTTTGAGCACGCGCAGCACGCGGCCACGGGCGTTGGTCTCGACCTCTTCGTAGCCGACCTGACCATGCAGATCGGGTTCGTAAAATCGCTCGATACCGGTCTTGCCGATATGGTGCGTGCCGCTGTAATTGATCGGATCCAGGCTCTTGAGCTCTTTTTCGTTGATCCGCCCCATGTAACCGACCGAGTGGGCAAAGTGCGGCCCTTGCGGATAATGCCTGACCAGTTGCGCAACCACTTCGACACCTGGCAGGCGGAACTGGTTGACCGCAATCAGGGCGATCTGCTCTTCGCTCAGCTCGAACAGGATAGGCACCGGCTCGAACGGCCGACGCCCCTGCTTCATACGCTTTTCGAAGATGATGCGATCATCCGGGGTGAGCTGGAGGATCTCGACAATGGTGTCGAGCACGCTGGACCACTCGCCAGCACGCTCACGGGTCATGCTGAGACTAAAACTGGGCCGGTTGTCCGCAACCACCACACCATTACGATCGTAGATCAGCCCACGGCTGGGCGGAATCGGCTGAACGTGAACGCGGTTGTTTTCCGAAAGTGTGGAGTGATACTCGTACTGGATGACCTGCAGGTAATACAGCCGGGCAATCAGCACGCACACCAGCAACACCACCGCCACGGCACCGAACACGACCCTGCCGCGCACCAGGCGTGCGTCCTTTTCGTGGTCTTTGAGGCGGATCGGTTGAGACATTTAGGCCGTATTCACAGTAAAGACGATGCTACTTGTGATAAGGGTGCCCGGACAGGACTGTCCAGGCGCGATACATCTGTTCGCCGATCAGAATGCGCACCAGTGGATGCGGCAGGGTCAGCGGCGACAGGGACCAGCGTTGTTCACTGCGGGCACAGACTTCAGGCGCCAGCCCCTCGGGGCCGCCGACCATCAGGTTGACCGTACGCGCATCGAGGCGCCAGCGATCGAGTTCGACCGCCAGCTGTTCGGTGCTCCACGGTTTGCCATGCACTTCAAGCGTGACAATCCGCTCGCCCGGCTGCACTTTCGCCAGCATCGCCTCGCCTTCCTGACGGATGAAGCGCGCAACATCAGCGTTCTTGCCCCGGGTATTGAGCGGGATTTCCACCAGTTCAAGCGCAAGCTCGGAGGGCATCCGCTTGGCGTACTCGTGCCAACCTTCTTCCACCCACTTGGGCATGCGCGAACCCACAGCAATCAGACGCAAACGCACATCAAGGCCTTATTCGTTGCCTGGAGTGTGATGCGCAGCGCTGGCGGCACGGCTTTGTTCAGCGCCCTGCCACAAGCGTTCCAGGTCGTAGAACTGGCGTGCCGCAGCGGTCATTACGTGAACGATCACATCGCCCAGGTCCAGCAGAACCCAGTCGCTGTCGCCCTTGCCTTCTTCGCTCAGGGACTTCAGGCCGGCTGCCTTGACCTTGTCACGGACGTTATCGACCAGTGCGTTCAACTGACGGTTGGACGTACCGGTGCAGATCAGCATGTAGTCAGCGATGCTGGTCTTGTCACGCACATCGATGGTCAGGATGTCTGCACCCTTGACTTCTTCAAGGGCTGCAATCGCAACATTGATGACTTCTTCACTGCTCATTTTTTGCTTTGTCATATAAAACTCATTCAGCTCGTATGTGTGGGACCGTTCAAACGCTTATCGATCAAAGCAGTTTCAGGACGACCCATCAGTGTTCGGCGCGCGGTAAAGTCCGCGTGCATCGATATAGGCCAGTACCGCGTCTGGCACCAGAAAACGTACCGACTTACCGCTGGCCAGCAGTTGACGGATCTGGGTGGCAGACACCGATAAAGGCGTCTGCCAGACGAATGTAATGTGTCCACCCGGCCCTTTCAGGGCCTTGGGGTCGCTGACCGCGCGTGCCGCCAGCAGATTGCGCATGGCATCCGGCGACTCGCTGTCCGCGTCCGGGCGTTGCAGCACCACGATATGGCAGTGCTCCAGCAGTTCTTCCCACCTGTGCCAGGTCGGCAGCCCGCAAAAGGCATCCCAACCCAGCAACAGGAACAGCTGGTCCTGAGGCGCCAGTTCGGCGCGCATCGATTCCAGTGTGTCGAGGGTATACGACGGTTTGTCCCGTTTCAGTTCACGGTCATCCACCGTCAAGGGCGACACGCCCGCAACCGCGCTCTGAACCATCGCCAGACGGTCCTCGGCGGTGACACTCGGCATGTCACGATGCGGAGGCCTGGCGCTGGGCGTCAGGCGCAACTCATCGAGTTCCAGCAGTTCGGCCACTTCAAGCGCACCGCGCAAGTGACCGATATGAACCGGGTCAAACGTACCCCCAAGCATACCGATACGTCTGGGCAGCGCTGTCGTGGGGTTGTTCAAGTCAGGCTTGTCCGCGCAATTGACCATCACCGATCACGATGTACTTCTCGCAGGTCAACCCTTCAAGCCCGACTGGACCGCGGGCGTGCAGCTTATCAGTAGAAATGCCGATCTCGGCACCCAATCCGTATTCGAACCCGTCCGCAAAGCTGGTCGGTGCATTGACCATGACCGAACTGGAATCGACCTCGGCCATGAACCGGCGAATCTGACTTTGATGGTCGGAAACGATGGCATCGCTGTGATGCGAACCATAATGGTTGATGTGCTCGATGGCTTCGTCCAACCCTGAAACGACGCGAATCGACAGGATTGCAGCCAGGTATTCGGTGTGCCAGTCGTCTTCGGTGGCCGGAATTACGTCGATCAGGTCACGGGTGCGCTCGCAACCGCGCAACTCGACGCCCTTCTCGCGAAACTGCGCGGCCATGGCGGGCAGGAAATCGGCGGCGATGGTTTGATCGACCAGCAGGGTTTCCATCGCGCCGCAGATCCCGTAGCGGTACGTCTTGGCATTGAAGGCAATCTTCTGCGCCTTGGCCAGATCGGCGTGGGCACTGACATACACATGGCAGATGCCGTCCAGATGCTTGATGACCGGCACGCGCGCATCGCGGCTGACCCGCTCGATCAGGCCCTTGCCCCCACGCGGAACGATGACGTCAACGTACTCGGGCATGGTGATCAATGCGCCAACCGCTGCACGGTCGGTGGTTTCAACCACCTGCACCACAGCAGCAGGCAGCCTGGCCTCGGCCAGACCACGCTCGATGCAGGCGGCAATGGCACGATTGGAATGAATGGCTTCGGAACCGCCGCGCAGGATAGTCGCGTTACCGGACTTCAGGCACAGACTGGCCGCATCAATGGTCACATTCGGACGCGACTCGTAGATGATTCCCACAACACCCAGCGGCACACGCATCTTACCGACCTGAATACCCGACGGCCGATAGCTCATGTCGCGGATCGCACCGACCGGGTCTGCCAGACCTGCTACCTGACGCAACCCGACGATCATGCTGTCGATACGCGCGGGGGTCAGGGCCAGTCGTTCCAGCATTGCCGGCTCAAGGCCATTGGCCTGACCATTGGCCAGGTCCAGCGCATTGGCGGCAGACAGCTCGGCGCGCGCTTCATCCAGAGCAGCGGCAGTGGCTTGCAGGGCGCGGTTCTTCTGCGCAGTGCTGGCACGACCGATCACTCGCGAGGCTTCGCGGGCGGCGCGACCCAGGCGGGTCATGTAGTCAAGAACGGACTCAGTCATGGTCTCAGAGGTCTTGGCAAAGAGGAAAGCGGCTGATTATAGCTGTCGTGCCGCACGAACGACAGCGCAGACAGGCGGATGGTCGATATCAGTGCGCAGATTTATTGCGCAGACCGATGCCTATCCCCCTCAGCCCTCATCGTTACATACAAAGTCCGCTTTGGATTCTGGCCGAAAGCCGTAGGAGCGGACTTGTCCGAGAAAGGGCCGTGACATCCGCAGGAGATGTGTCGCCCGAAATAAAGCTTTCGCGAACAAGTTCGCTCCCACGCCCTGCGGGCAGAAGCCTGAACGCCACCATTTATCACGCTCAGCCCTCATCGTTATACACAAGTCCGCTTTGGATTCTGGCCGAAAGCCGTAGGAGCGGACTTGTCCGCGAAAGGGCCGTGACATCCGCAGGAGGTGTATTGCCCGAAATAAAGCTTTCGCGAACAAGTTCGCTCCCACGCCCTGCGGGCAGAAGCCTGAACGCCACCATTTATCACGCTCAGCCCTCATCGTTATACACAAGTCCGCTTTTGATTCTGGCCGAAAGCCGTAGGAGCGGACTTGTCCGAGAAGGGGCCGTGACATCCGCAGGAGATGTATCGCCCGAAATAAAGCTTTCGCGAACAAGTTCGCTCCCACGCCCTGCGGGCAGAAGCCTGAACGCCACCATTTATCACGCTCAGCCCTCATCGTTATACACAAGTCCGCTTTTGATTCTGGCCGAAAGCCGTAGGAGCGGACTTGTCCGCGAAGGGGCCGTGACATCCGCAGGAGATGTGTCGCCCGAAATAAAGCCTTCGCGAACAAGTTCGCTCCCACGCCCTGCGGGCAGAAGCCTGAACACCCCCATTTTCCGGGCTCTTCAGGACTTGTGTATAACGATGAGCGCTCAGCCTGCGCGCCCTCTCGACCAGCGTCGCAGGGAAACGCACGCACAAAACGCTCTTATGGGTTAACCGGTTTGTCATGCCTCAGTCACTTTCAGAAACAACAAAGCCGCTAATCCAGACACATTCAGCTGCAATTAAAGTTGCGCTTGTTATTATCGGGCACCTTCTCAACGTACCTGCCTGACTATGCCTGCTGCTCTTCCGGATCATTTCTTCCATCGCGATGCCCAGTTGCTGGCCCGCGATCTGCTGGGCAAGGTCATTCGGCATAAAGTGGGCGAGCTGTGGCTGGCCGCCCGCATCATCGAAACAGAAGCGTACTACTGCGCTGAAAAAGGCAGCCATGCTTCGCTGGGCTATACCGAAAAGCGCAAAGCGCTGTTCCTCGACGGCGGGCACATCTATATGTACTACGCGCGCGGCGGTGACTCGCTGAATTTCAGCGCCGAGGGGCCGGGCAATGCAGTGCTGATCAAATCGGCATTTCCCTGGACCGACGCAACCAGCGACGAAAACGCCCTGGCGCAGATGCAGTTGAACAACCCCGACGCCAGCGGCGCAATCCGCCCGCCGCAACGGCTCTGCGCTGGCCAGACGCTACTGTGCAAGGCACTTGGCTTGAAAGTACCGGAGTGGGACGCCAGACGCTTCGACCCACAGAGGTTGCTGGTCGAAGACATCGGCCAGGCACCCGAGCGCATTATCCAGACCACCCGTCTGGGCATTCCTGCCGGGCGCGATGAGCACTTGATGTATCGCTTCGTGGATGCCGGTTACGCCCGTTTCTGCACACGGAACCCTCTCAGACGCGGTCAGGTCGAAGGCCGCGACTACTTATTTCTCGATCAAGGAAACTGACCGATGGGCGATCTGCTCAATGGCATGACCGGCTGGCTGACAGCGAATCCTTCCTGGGTGGCTGTCGCGATCTTTTTGGTGGCCTTCACTGAATGCGTCGCGATCGTCGGGATCGTCGTGCCGGGCACGGTCATCATGTTTGCCATCGCCGCCTTGGCGGGCAGCGGCATACTGCCGTTGAGCGAAGTGCTGTTACTGGGTTTTCTCGGCGGGCTGTTGGGGGACGCAGTGTCGTACTTCATAGGCCGGCGCTTTCATCAGAATATCCGTCAGTTGCCCGGCTTGCGCACGCACCCGGAGTGGATGGAAGGTGCGGAAAAATATTTCCACCGTTACGGCATCGCCAGTTTGCTGGTCGGGCGCTTCATCGGACCGCTACGCCCGATGCTGCCAATGATTGCCGGCATGTGCGACATGCCGCTCCCGCGCTTTGCGGCCGTCAGTGTACTGGCCGCGGCAGGCTGGTCGATTGCCTACCTGATGCCGGGCTGGGCGGCGGGCGCGGCCATTCGCCTGCCGCTGCCGGAAGGCTTCTGGCCTGAGGCGGCAGTGGTCGGTGCCGGTCTGGCGATTCTGTTCGGGCTGAGTATTCAGAGCAGCATTCGCCAGAAGCGCTATGCAACCAAACTTATTTCCGTGCTCAGCCTGACGCTGGTCGCGGCGCTGTTCATCGGCTGGCCTTATCTGGCGGACTTCGACAACGGCCTGATGACACTCATTCAGGAGCATCGCAGCGAGGCCGCACAGAACATCGTGATCTTCGTCACCAGCATCGGCGACTTCAAGGCCCAGTTGCTGGCGGCCTCCCTGCTGATCATCGTGCTGGCCGTTGCCAGACAATGGCGTCACGCAGCTTTTGCCCTGACCGCAACACTGGGTACCGCAATAGCCAATGGCACCCTGAAAACGTTCTTCGCCCGCACTCGCCCGGACGTTCTGGTAGAGCCGCTGACCACTTACAGTATGCCCAGTGGCCACAGTTCTGCGGCCTTTGCGCTGTTCATGACGCTGGCGGTGCTGGCCGGACGCGGCCAGCCCGTGCGCCTGCGCCTGAGCTGGATGCTGGTCGGTGGCATTCCGGCACTGGCCATCGCGCTTTCCAGGGTTTACCTCGGCGTTCACTGGCCAACCGACATCCTCGCTGGAATGCTCCTGGCGTTCTGTGTCTGCGCCGCCAGCCTGGCGTTCATTCAGCGCAACGCTCCCTTGCCCGCCATGTCGGTCCGGGTATGGTGGCTCATCGTCCCGGCAATGACCGCGCTGCTCGGCATTTTTGCGGTGCGCGCCCTCTCGCACGCGGTACTGCGTTACCAGTACTGATCGGCATACCTGATCGCGCCCGTACAAATCGGGTGCGACACTTCTCAAATCTGGCACCTTGCAAGTGCTCTTTCGAGGCGTTGACTACACTCCCCTGAAGCAGGTGAGTGAGCAACGGCGTGGCCGAAGGAGTGCTGATGTCCCCACTGGATGGTTATACGGCAATGCCCGCCCGGCAACGCGGCGCCATAGGCATGATGGCCGCGCTCACATTGGGATTGGCGCTGCTGTGCACACTGATAGTGGTCGACAGCGGCAGGCTGTATCTGGAGAAACGCTCGTTGCAGCGGGTTGCGGACATCGCCGCCCTGGAAGCTGCGGGGCGCAGGGGAACGTGCAGCGGGGCGGCCACCGCCCCCGGTTTCGCCACACAAAGTGCCACGCGTAACGGCTTTACCCCGAATACCGGAGGTCGAACGCTAACCACCCTCTGCGGCACCCTTACCGTGGGCCTGCAGAGCCAGCGCGTATTTGTCGCGGACTCCACCCAGGCACTGGCCATTCAAGTGTTCGCGGCGCATCCGGTGCCACGAAGTATTGCTGCCGGTATTGTTGCCCTGTTCGAAAAAACTCCCTCCCCTGCGAACATCACGATCAGCGCCACAGCCGTGGCTGCCAGTGCCGCGCCACTGGCGGCACTCACCATTCGCAGTGCGGCGGTAACAATGGACAGCACTCGGGCGGCCATTCTGAACCCGCTCATCGGCAGCCTGCTCGGTGGCACACTCAACCTGAGCGTAGCGAACTGGCAGGGCCTCGCCAGCACCGACCTCAGCCTGTTGAGCTATCTGAACCGACTCAAGACCGACCTTAACCTGACTGCGGTCGGTTACAGCGAGGTGCTCAACACATCGGTTTCTGTCAGCAAACTGATCCAGAGTGCTATCAATGTGCTCGATCCCGGCGCGACCTTGAACGGTACGGCCACCATCGCAGGCCTGCAAGCCTTGAAACTGGCGGCTGGCGCAACCACTGTGTTGCTCGGCGACGTGCTGTCGATACAGGGCAGTTCGGACCTCGCTGCATTGAATACCAACCTGCGCCTTCTGGACCTGGTTCAAGGCCTTGCGCAACTGGCCAACGACAAGACCGGCATATCGACAGCTGCGCAAATAAATGTAGGCACCCTGGCACAGGTCAACACACGATTTCAGGTCGTTGAGCCGCCTCAGTTATCGGCCATCGGCGACCCGAGCAAGATCGACCCGCTCAATCCCAAAACCGGTGCCAACCGGATCTACGTGCGCACCGCGCAGATGCGTGCGCTGGTGTCGATCAATCTGCCGGTGCTGGGCACCATCACGTCATTGGCCAACACTGCGGGCTCGGTGGTCGGCAGCCTGACACCGATCCTCAATAGCGCGTTGAGCCTGAACATCGCGGGCTTGGTGACATCAGCCACCTGCGCCGTAGGGCTGAACAGTTGCATGGTCACCGATTTCAAGTTTCTGACCTCGGACTCTTCTGCCAGCGCCGGCCCCAGGATAGATCTGAGCCTGTCGCTGGCCAGCGCCGACACCTATGTCACCGGCTACACCTGTACCAGCAATACCAGCAAAACCTTGAGTGTCAAAACAGATGCAGGATTGCTCAGCGCCAAGGTTGGCTGGATTGACAGCACGGCAGCGTTTCCTGCCAGCACTGACCCCTCGGCAATCACCGCACTGCCTCTACCGGTGCTGGATATAGGCACCAAGACCTGCCAGAAGATAGCGGGACTGTTGGGCAACTGCACCGCCCGTACCCCCTTCGGCGGTGGCGGCATAGGTCTCACGTTCGACACGGTAAGCCAGTCGCCGCTGGGCAGCTCAACGGTCGTCAGTACAACCTTCAGCTCGCCCAATCTGCCGGAAATCAACAGCGCGCCCTATTTCCTGACAAGCGTTGCGCACACCAAACCCAGTACGTTGCTGAACGGCACGGTTTCCAGCGTAAAGGTGAATGTCTATAAACCTGCGACCAGCAATGTGCTAGGCAACGTCATTACTGGAGCAGCTGCAACGCTGAACAGCCTGACCGTTGCGCTGGACGCTATTGTGGAGAACACGCTGACCGGCTTGCTGACATCAGTCGTCGACCCGCTGTTCGAGTCACTTGGCCTGAGTCTGGGTGACGCCGATGTGGGGGCCAATTTAAGCTGCAACATCGGTCAGGCGACGCTGATTATCTAACCGGCGTTGAATATCGGCAGCTCGATCTGGAAACGAGCGCCCTCCCCGACGTTGCCGACGCTGAGCTGGCCGCCCATCTGGTCGACGATGCCGTAGCTGACAGACAAGCCCAGTCCGGTGCCGACACCGACAGGCTTGGTAGTGAAGAAAGGCTCGAAAATGCGCTCCAGCAAACGCGGATCAATCCCCCCGCCGTTGTCCTGAACCGCCAGCCGGATGATATTTTCGTCCCGCTCGGCCTCGACGCTGATCCACGGTTCGAAATCCCGGTCTTTTTCCCGACGTGACAACAACGCATCACGGGCGTTGACCATCAGGTTGATCAGCACCTGCTCAAGCTGATCGACATGCCCGCGAACCTGCACGTCTTCGATCATGGTGCCGACCCGCAACTGCACACCCTTGCCTTTCATGCCTTCGGCCAGCATCGAGAGGGTGACTTCCACCGCCTGCGCCGGATCGAACAGATGCTCCTCCACTTCAGAGCGCCGACCGAATACCCTCATATGGTCCACCACGCGGGCAGCACGCTGTACCTGCGTGTCGATACGGTTGAGCTTTTCGGTGAGGTATTCGATGTCCACGTCTCCGCGCCCAAGACGCTTGAGGACGTTGACCACCGCCATGCGCATAACATTGAGGGGCTGATTTATCTCATGGGCGAGGCCTGTGGACATTTCGCCAAGCGTGGCCATTTTCGCGCTCTGGTTCAATTGCATCCTGGAGCGGCGCACATCCGTGTTATCACGGCCCACGGCCTGAACCTCGACCAGCGTGCCGTGCTCGTCGAATATTCCCCGGTCGGCCCAGACCCACCAGGCATACTCACGGCCGGGCAGCTCGATACAGATTTCTTCGGTGCTCACCGGCGCTTGCGGGGTGAGTTGACCAATGCGCCGAATGAATGCCTCGCGCTGCTCGTCCGAAAGCCAGTCCCCCAGATTGATCCCGGTCAGTTGTTCCGGCGTGCATTCCATGTAATTGGCCAGTGGACGGTTGCCGAAACTCAGTACCAGATCCGGAGAATAGCGGCAGATCATGGCCGGTGAGTCTTCGACCAGAATGCGGTATCGCTCTTCGCTCTGGCGCACGTGCTCGGCCGCCAGAGTGGCTTCGGTCACGTCCAGCCACAGGCCGACCGCCTCCACGGGCATGCCGAGGTCGTCACGCAACAATCGCGCTTCGTCCAGCAACCAATGGTAGTGGCCGTTCTTGTTGCGCAACCTGTAACGCCGACTGACAACGCCTCCGCGCAACAGCTGCCGGTTACGCTCGAACCAGATGTCGCGGTCTTCGGGGTGAATGTATTCCGCCAGCTGGCCATCTACGCAGTCAGCCAGCGTCCAGCCCAGCAAGGGCGTGAGACTGTCACTGAAAAAGGTTGGCTCAAGGTTGCCGTGATCGTAGCGCTGCACATAAATCACGGCCGGCGAGCTGGCAATGAGGTTATCCAGCCGGGCGTGAGCGGCCGCTGCTTCGGTTTCCTGATTCTTGATATCACTGACATCGAGCATGAAACCCAACACTCGCTGAACCTGACCACTGATCAGCGCCTGGCCCTGAATACGGTACCAGAGGGTTTCCTGGGCGGGATCGCTCTGTGCCAGACGCACGCAAAGCAGCAGCGGCGTGCCTTTGTCACGTAACTGCGCCAGACGACTGGAAAGCTCTTGTCGATCAGCCGGATGAATCAACGCCAGCCAGTCTTGACGCGACAGACTTTCGACCCGGTCACCCAGACGCAGACTGCGCGCCAATTGCGGTGCCAGCAGGATTTCGTCACGAGCAGGCATCAGCTCCCACCAACCGGTGCCCAGTAGATCCTGAAGCACCGCCAGGCGCTCTACATGGTGACGGTTGTGCTGCTCGGACAAGCGAAAAAGCACCGGCCCGGCCAGCGCCGAACACAGGTTGAGCCACTCGCGCTCACCAAGATCCGGAGCCTGCTGTTGCGGGTTATAGAAACCGAACATCAGCCATGCTTTAGCAACGTTGTCACGGCTGTGGGGGATCAGAAAACCGTCCGCGTTGCCGAAGGCACTCTGCAACGGCCCTTGGTCGACGCCGCCGCCAAACCTGAGTTGATGGGTGATATTGGCATCGAATCGATCCAGCGCATTGCCCAGTCGCTGCCCAACCTGCCATAACTCCGGCGCGGTGTGGGCGCTGTACTGGCAGTAGACACGCCAGCCAGAGCCGCTGACTTCCGGCAATACCAGCGCCAGACAGGGAACGCGCCATAGCTGCGCCAGTTCCTCGAGTTGCTCGGTCACCACGGCAGTCAGCCGGTCCACGTTGCACACGCGCACACGCTCGGCCATTTGCCCGGCAAAGCGCAGGCATTGCTGGCGGCTGCGGGCGGCACTGGCCTCCTCCATCAAGTCGCTGATATCCAGCAGCTGCAACAGCCAGCCCTTGCCATGCGCCTGCACCCAGCCACGGGCGTGCAAGGTATGCGCATCGGCACTCTTGAAGTCCAGATCCAGCATGTGCCCCAGCCAGTCATGCGGCACGCCTTCAATGACCAGCGCGCTGTTTGGCAGCAACAGGTTCATCAACCGCTGCGCAGCTGACAGCGGAGCGGCAATGCCCAGCCGCGCAAGCAACTGCGGGCTGATGCTCTGTATCCGTCCTTCGTCATCGAGCAGCACATAAAGGTCGACCCCGACCGGTCCCGGCTCGCTCGAAACGGGCACAGCTTGGGATACCGGCGGCGCTTCACCACGGCCCAGCCAACGGCTCAGACGATTTTTTTCAAGGGGCAAGTTGCAGACTCGCTTGTGCAGTAAGGTTGGTCGGCAAGCGCGGGACCTCGCCGATGCCAGGGAGCGTCAATAACGGGAGTACCTGGGTCAATCGGGTCTTGGGGTACTGGATGGTCACCGTCAGAACACCGGCGGTGTAGGTCACGTTGGTATAACTGACGTTGAAACCCAGCGCAGGCGGCATCCATGACAGCTGATTCATGACGACACTCTGCGCCTGGCTGACCAACAGAGTGTTATAGCCACTCACTGTCGGGCTAAGGGCGACACTTCGGCGCACGGCTTCACTGGCCGCCGCATTGAAAGACTGCATCATAAGCAACGGCAGGCTATAACTCACCACGCCATAGAACACGGCAAAGAAAACAACGAACACCGCAGCGAACTCAATAGCGGCGGCACCTTGCTGCCGATGAGGCAAGGCATGCTGCAGAACGGTTTTCATATCAACGTCTACCCTGACATTTACGGCTTCAACAGAGCATAGATTCTTTCCGGAAAACAGGATGTTTTTTGCTTGATGAAATTATTTCTTCTGCTTGTCTGGTTTGTAATTTGCGCCGAACAGGATGCGCGACGCAAGCACATTTCAAACGGGCTGACACTGGGCGCAACAACACTGGCGGCCGCCTGGCTGGCAGGCACCGGAACGACCTGGCTAGGCGCCCCGCCACTGGAAGCCGCGCTGGCACTGGCGCTGGAACTGGGCTTGACATTGCCTGGTTATGCGCTCGGCAAGCTGGGCGCCGGAGACGTCAAGCTGATGGCCGCACTCGCGCTCGCCTCCGACAGCGTCTATTTACTGTGCACGTTTATCGGCGCAGGCATCGCCGCGCTGACCTGGGTGTTGCTCGCCAGGAAAGTGCAGCATCATATAAACCAACGAGTTGCGCAGCGTTACGCCTATATGTTCCCTGACGCGCCAGATAAATATCCTTTTTCACCTTTTTTATTGGCGGGCTTGCTGCTGACAGTAGCGTTGCTCCATTAGTCGACTCTCGGCCAATTGAAAGTTTAATGCTATGTACATAGTCGGAAAGTACGACTACGGTTAACACATCGCTGTGGCGTACTGTCATTGAACTACCCGAAACGGGTCATACAACGCTTAATCATGTTTTGCTGAATGGATAAAGGTTCCGGTCTGCCGGCCTTAACAGCATGGAGTTGCATGTGGATAACTACCCGGTCACGAAATTTCTGGTGGTCGACGACCAGCCTCTTATTGTTGAAGAACTCTGTGAGTTTCTGGAGAGCAACGGCTATGCGTGCGTGCGCTGCCATTCAAGCCTTGAGGCCATCGAGCATTTCAGCAGCGACAGCGCTATTGGCATCGTACTCTGCGACCTGGAAATGCCAGGCATGAATGGGATCGAGATGGTCGAAGCCATGAAGATGGCTGGCGGCAAGACGCATCTGTTCGAGGCCATCATGCTGACCGGACAAGCCGAGAAAAAGGATGTCATCAAGGCTCTGCGAGCCGGCATCGCCGATTACTACCAGAAGCCGGTCAACCTTGAAGAGTTGCTTGAGGGTGTCCAGTTGCAGGTGGAAGCGCTGCACGAACGGCAAAAAAACCGTCAGCAATTGGGCCTGCTCAACGAGAAACTTCAGTTTCTGGCCGCATCCATAGACGACCTCTATCAAAATCTGGATAACTTTCAGAACAGGGCGCAGTCCGAGCGCAAAACCAGCTCCGAGAGTGATGCACAGATGCCCGTATCGCTGGCCAAATTGTCACCCCGCCAGCTTGACGTCGCGCGCCTGGTCAGCAAGGGGCTGACCAATTACCAGATTGCCTGCGAACTGGGCATTACCGAAAACACTGTCAAACTCTACGTGTCCCAAGTGCTGCGCTTGACCCACATGCATAACCGCACCCAACTGGCCTTGGCATTTTCACCCGGCAAATCGGCAGAGCGGCAAAAGCTGATCGAAAGCCAGGACTGAAACCGAATCAGGCCTCGATTTCCGTCAACACGACGTGATAGGGCACATCCACCAGGGCCGAATGCACCTGATTGCGGCCCGCGTGCTTGGCGCAGTACAACGCAGTATCCGCCTGTGACGCAAGGCTCAGACTGTCGTCATTAGCCCCCAGAGAAACGACCCCGGCGCTGAAAGTGCAAAACAGATCGGTCGGCTGCGCGGGGTAATGGATCTCCGCAAAGCGATGGCGGATCTCATCAAGCACTTTATGGGCACTTTGAATGTCGGTATCCGGCATGACGATGGCAAACTCCTCACCACCGTAACGACCGATGAAGTCGGTCTTGCGCAGGCGCTGCTTGAGAAATAGCGCCAGGCTTTTGATGACGCGATCTCCCATCGGGTGACCGTGGCTGTCGTTGACCTTCTTGAAGTGGTCGATATCGAGCATGGCAAAACACAGCGGCTTACCCTCGCGTCGCGAGCGAAAGCTGCAATCTTCCAGCAGTTGCAGGATGTGCGTGTGATTGTAGAGCCCGGTCAGGCTGTCACGAACCATGCGCGCCTTGAGGCTGCGGGCTCTGGCGGCGCGATTGCGAACCGTGGTGATCAGGTGGCGTGGCTTGATCGGCTTGGTGAGGAAGTCATCGCCACCCTCGCTCATGGCGTCAAGCTGCTTGTCCTGGTCATCCTCGGCCGACAGGTAAATGATCGGCACGCTGACATAGCGGTCATTATGGCGAATGACCTTGGCCAGCTCAGTGCCGGTGCAACCAGGCATGTACATGTCGAGAATGATCAGGTCCGGCTGAAACTCCGCCAGTTCGGACATTGCCTGAATCGGGTCGAGCAGAACCCGCGTAACAATTCCGGCTGCATTCAGAATGCGTTCGGTGTGCATTGCCTGAGCGCGGGAATCGTCGATGATCAGCACTTTATAGGGTTCGTATTGAGCGACGCAGGTCAAGACTTCGATTTTTTCCAGCAGACTCGACGCTTCCAGCGCGCCGGTCAAAAACTCTTCGCCACCGGCCCGCACTGCTGCGAGGCGGGTGGGCGTATCGGTTTCGTTAAGGCTGAAAAACAACAGCGGAAGCTTCTGCTCCAGGCCTTCCTGAGCCTGTGAGGCCAGCTTCAGACCTTGTCCTGGCCCGCTGAAATCGACATCCATGACAATCGCAGCCGGATGCCGTTGCGCCATTGCGCGCTGAAACTCGGCAACACTGTGCAGCGACAGGGCTGCCAGACCGAAAAACTCCAGCTGCTTGGCCAGACGCTCGGCCCGCTCATGGTCCTGAAGCACCACATAGACCGGCTTGCGCAGCGGAGGCAGCGACGTTTGCTCAAGCTGGTCGCCATGCCGCAGCCCGGTGCGGGAGAGACGTTGCATCAGACGATTGAGGTCAGTGATGACGCTGCTGTTGAGGCGACCGCGATTGGCTTCGACAGCCTCAAGTGCCTGGTTGATGTCATGCGCCAGTGAAATGTGTTCAACCTGCTCGAAGCGCTCGGCAAAGCGCAGTAAACGCAACGTCGATTCCTTGAGCTCAGCCATGTCGCCAGCCGACCACTCGGCTTTCTGCAGACGTTGCCACGTCTCCAGAATCTGGCGTGCCTGGTGGATGACCCTTTGGGCAAAATGATGCTTCAGGCGATCTCGGCTAGGGTCTTCTGGCTCGGTCATATTGAGACTACTGTGGTTTTACTGAGCGATACGGCTGATGGCGCTATGCTAGCACCTCCGTTACAACAGAACAGTGCCGTAAGTCACTTATTTGACAACATTTTGATGGCGCTTAGCCATTACTCAAAATCAATCGACTGATAGAGCCTGGCTATAGGCCTTGAGATGCAACCTGGAAGTTGAAAGCAATTCGCTTTTGGCTTGAAGCTCGAAGCTTGCAGCTGCCCCGATCGCACCTTAGGGTAAGGTTGCGGTCGAACCCCACGTGAAGCATTCAACTCAAGATCGAAAGGACCCTACCATGCTGGATTGGAAGAACCGCGCAGGCAGCGCGGGTGAGCGCACCGCTGACACTTCATCGGTCAAACGCCGCGGTTACCTGGGTAACCTGTTCTATAGCCGCGCTCTGGGCGCCTTGATCTTGATTTACCTGCTGGTTGCACTGGTAGTCGGCTGGTACTGGAGCAAAGAGCCTGCACTGTTCCCGGTACAACAGAACGCTCAAGCCGCCGCCGAGCGCGAAGGCAAGCCAATGGTTATCGGGTATACGACGGTTGAAACGCTCAAGACCGTGGCTGGCACCCTGCTCAACAAGCGCGGTGGATATCTGTCCAACGACCGCATGCCACCAGGCTTGTGGCTGGACAACATTCCAAGCTGGGAATACGGCGTACTGGTGCAGGTGCGTGACTTGAGTCGTGCGCTGCGCAAGGACTTTGCCCGTTCCCAGTCTCAATCTGCCGAAGATGGCGATCTGGCTCGCGCCGAGCCGCTGTTCAACTTCAACAATCGCAGCTGGATCCTGCCTTCCAGCGAGTCGCAATACGCCGAAGGTATCAACTCTCTGAGTCGCTACCAGGCACGTTTGTCCGACCCGAACCAGAAAGGCGCGCTGTTCTATGCCCGCGCCGACAACCTGAACAACTGGCTGGGTGATGTCGGCACCCGCCTGGGCTCGCTGTCGCAACGCCTTTCGGCCAGTGTCGGTCGGGTCAAACTCAACAGCACGCTGAAAACCGAGGCCGCTGTTTCGGTCAAACCTGGCGAAGTACCGCAGGTAGACGAGGAAATCGTCGAGACCCCGTGGCTGGAAGTGGACAACGTGTTCTATGAAGCGCGCGGTCAGGCCTGGGCTCTGTCGCATCTGCTGCGCGCCATTGAGGTCGACTTCGCCGATGTACTGGCCAAGAAGAATGCGACCGTCAGCGTGCGTCAGATCATTCGTGAGCTGGAAGCGTCCCAGGAACCGCTGTGGAGCCCGATGATTCTGAATGGCAGCCCGTTCGGTGTGTTCGCCAACCACTCGCTGGTCATGGCCAACTACATCTCGCGTGCCAACGCCGCGGTTATCGACCTGCGCCAGTTGCTGAATCAAGGCTGATGTCTATTCCTGCCAACGAGGCCGCGCACCGTGCCGCCTCGGATGCCGAGCAGATCGCCTGGGTCGACGAGCAGGACCGACTGCTCGGCTCGCGGGTCCGCGCCGACTTGCGCGAGCGCGGACTGATCGGGCGCGGCACTTATATCCTGCTGTTCAACAGTGCCGGTGAGCTTTGCGTGCATCGGCGCACACTGAGCAAAGCGATTTATCCCGGTTATTGGGATGTCGCCGCAGGCGGAATGGTGCAGGCGGATGAAAGCTATGACGAGTCCGCTGCCCGGGAGCTGGAAGAGGAGCTGGGCGTCAGTGGCGTACCGTTGCAGGCCCACGAACGGTTTTTCTTCGATCAGCCGGGCAACCGGCTCTGGTGCGCCGTGTTTTCAGCCGTGTGGGACGGGCCCTTGAGATTGCAGCCCGAAGAAGTGCTGGAAGCGCGCTTCATGCCCATCGCCGACGTTCTGCATCAGGCTGAAAAAATCCCTTACTGCCCGGACTCGCTCGCGGCGCTGAAACGCTACCTGCAGCAGATAGAGAATGCTCAGTAAGCCAGTGTTCAGAAATTGGCGTATCCAGCCCCTTAGCAACCGGTCTGTTTGCCGTTACACTGCGCGACCTTTTCAAACTGGACCGGCCCTGCCGTTTCAGTAGCGCTGCCCCTGCCAGAGTGGGGCTTCGCGGTCGATGGTTCGTGTGAGCCCGACCCATCTTCAGTCCTCAACAAGAGGATTTTTGCGTGGCTAAAAAAGCCGCTTCTCTCGCCGCCCTTGGTGGCTTGGTGTTTTCAACCGACGCAGGGCGTCACTGCCCGGATTGTCGTCAGCCCGTTGCCGACTGCACCTGCAAACAGACCGCCATCCCCGAAGGTGACGGTATTGCCCGCGTGCGCCGGGAAAGCAAAGGCCGTGGCGGCAAGACCGTGACTACCATCAGTGGTGTCCCGCTGGCAGAAGAGCCGCTCAAAGACCTCGCCAAAGCCCTCAAGCAGCGCTGTGGCACAGGCGGATCGCTCAAGGACGGCGTGATCGAGATTCAGGGCGATCACGTCGAACTGCTATTGGCAGAGCTGATCAAAAAAGGCTTCAAGGCTAAAAAGTCCGGCGGCTGAATCCGCGTAGCGGGCAGCGAATCAAATCGTCATTTCAACTCATTACACTGCGCCCAGCTGGCTATTGGCTGGCGCAACGACTTCTTTATAGGGGACTTCGATGTCCGTACGACGCACACGCAAAGACGATGGCAGCCAATGGACAGTTGCGGACAGCCGCAGCGTTTATGGTATTCGCCATTGGGGCGCGGGTTATTTTGCAATCAACGAAGCAGGTCGCGTTGAAGTCCGTCCCAATGGGCCGGACAGCTCGCCCATCGACCTTTACGAACAGGTCGACAACCTGCGCAAGAGCGGCCTGTCGCTGCCCTTGCTGGTGCGCTTCCCCGACATTCTGCAAGACCGTGTGCGTCAACTGACCGGTGCATTCGACAGCAACATCGCGCGCCTGGAATACCAGAGCCAATACACCGCGCTGTACCCGATCAAGGTCAACCAACAGGAAGCGGTGGTGGAAAACATCATCGCCACGCAGAACGTCTCCATCGGCCTGGAAGCGGGTTCCAAACCGGAGCTGATGGCCGTGCTGGCATTGGCGCCCAAAGGCGGCACCATCGTCTGCAACGGTTACAAGGACCGTGAGTTCATACGTCTGGCGCTGATGGGCCAGAAGCTGGGCCACAACGTATTCATCGTCATCGAGAAAGAATCCGAAGTCGAGCTGGTGATCGAAGAAGCCGCCGAGCTGAAAGTCGCCCCTCAGGTAGGCCTGCGCGTGCGCCTGTCTTCCCTGGCGTCGAGCAAATGGGCGGACACCGGCGGCGAGAAATCCAAGTTCGGTCTGTCGGCCGCACAATTGCTGTCGGTGGTCGAGCGCTTCCGCAAGGCCGGGCTCGATCAGGGCATCCGCCTGCTGCACTTCCACATGGGCTCGCAGATCGCCAACCTGGCTGATTACCAGCACGGCTTCAAAGAGGCTATCCGCTATTACGGTGAGCTGCGCAAACTCGGCCTGCCGGTGGATTACATCGATGTCGGCGGCGGTCTGGGCGTCGACTACGACGGCACCCACTCACGCAACGCCAGCTCGATCAACTACGACATGGACGACTACGCAGGCGTGGTGGTCGGCATGCTCAAGGAGTTCTGCGATGCGCAAAGCCTGCCGCACCCGCATATCTTCTCGGAAAGCGGCCGCTCGCTGACCGCCCACCACGCCATGCTGGTGGTCCAGGTGACCGACGTCGAGAAGCATAACGACGAAGTGCCGGAAATCTCCGACAAGGAAAGCCTGCCGGAAACCGTGCAGTGGCTGGTGGACCTGCTGGGTCCGACCGACATAGAAATGGTCACCGAAACCTACTGGCGTGCCACGCACTACATGAGCGACATCGCTACCCAGTACGCCGATGGCAAAATCAGCCTGGCGGAGAAAGCACTCGGCGAACAATGCTACTTCGCCGTCTGCCGCCGCCTGTACAACTCGTTGAAGGCACGTCAACGCTCGCACCGTCAGGTGCTCGACGAACTCAACGACAAGCTGGCCGACAAGTACATCTGCAACTTCTCGGTGTTCCAGAGCCTGCCCGATACCTGGGCCATCGGCCAGGTGCTGCCGATTCTGCCCTTGCACCGTCTGGACGAAGAGCCGGTGCGCCGCGCCGTGCTTCAGGACCTGACCTGCGATTCCGACGGCAAGATCAAGCAGTACGTCGATGAGCAGAGCATCGAGACCAGTATGCCGGTGCACTCGTTGAACGAAGGCGAAGACTATCTGCTGGGGATCTTCCTGGTAGGCGCCTATCAGGAAATTCTGGGGGACATGCACAACCTGTTCGGTGATACCGACTCGGTGAACATCTACCAGAACCCGGACGGCAGCGTTTACCACGCGGGCATCGAAACCCACGACACCATCGAAGACATGCTGCGCTACGTGCATTTGTCGCCGGAAGAACTGATGACCCATTACCGGGACAAGGTCGCCAGCGCCAAGATTACCCCGCGCGAGCGTACCTACTTCCTCGACGCCCTGCGCCTGGGGCTGACACGCTCTTCGTACCTGTCGTCCTGATTCCAGGATTTGCGATGGGGCCTGCAATTGGGCCCCATCTACTGTGACTGTGGTGCCAATGCTGTGCACTCATCGTTACAGGCAAGTTCTGATAAGCCAGGAGAATGAGGCCAAACGCCTTGTTTCGGGGTGCGTTCCGGCCTCTTCGCGAGCAAGCTCGCTCCTACGAGACTTATGCGCTGGAGCGATGGTTATGCGCACATCGTAAGCCGCTACCCACATTCCCTGTAGGCAACGTCCGGTTCTACCTGCAGCCCTCTACCCTGCCCGATTTCTGCGCCAGAATTCGCGGTCGCATTCCCGGTAGAGAAGCACTCCATCATGCCCGACCCCACCAGCGCGCCGCTCTTTCGTCTGGAAATTGCCCGCCTGCAGCGCTGCTTCACTGTCCTATCGTTCAGCGCAAGCGAGGCGATCAGCCAGCCTTTTACATTTGAACTGGACATTCTTGGCGACGGCCTGGATCTGGACCTGACCGGCCTGATGTACAAACCTGCCTCGCTGAGCTTCGGAAGCCGGAAGAACTTTCACGGTCAGATTCAAGGCGCGACACGCAAGCATTACCAACCCGGCCCGGCGTGTTACACGCTGATAATGGGGCCTCGACTGGCCTGTCTCGGGTTACGCCACCAGTCGCGCATCTTTCAGCACATGACCGCCACCCGGATCATCACCCAGGTGCTCGAAGAACATGGCCTGAAGAACTGTTTCCGTTTTGATCTGCCGACCGAGTGCCGCGAACGCGACTGTTGCGTGCAGTATCAGGAATCCGACCTGCAACTGGTCCAGCGCCTGTGCGCAGAAGAAGGCATTCACTACCACTTTGTCCATTCACGGCATCGCCACGAATTAGTATTCGGCGCCAACCTGCACGGGTTTGCGCGCAGCCCTGTCGCACGCTGGCGTCAATTCGCGCAACAGTCCGGGGTGACCCGGTTTGCCGTCACCGAGCATGCAACGGATCTGCCCGGCAGCCGCGCAGCCCAGCACGCGACAGGCGAGAGTACCTTGCCATTCGTGACTTGCGCAGAATTGCTGCCGCTGGCCGACCATCCCGAGAAGAACTGGAACCACATGTGGCTGATCACAGAAGTCCGGCATCGCTTTGGCATCGTTGATGGCAATGACCGCGGGGCATCGGAACGCTACTCGAACCAGTTCAAGGCCATACCATGGGAAGTCGGCTTCAGAACGCCTGCCCCGGCACCGCGCGAGCCGGTTGCGCACCTTCAGCGAGGCTGGATCATCGGCATCAGCGGCGATCCGGCAAGGCTTGATGCGTCAGGCCGGGTGCACGTCCGGCTGGAGTGGGAATGGCAACACCCGAATGATCCCGGTGGTGGCTGCTGGCTGCATCTGGCACCGGGGCTGGATATCGAATGTCGCGCCGGTATGTCAGTGGCGGTGAGCTTTTCTGAGGATGACACACACCCACCACTGATCATCGGCTGTCTGCCGGCGCAGGAGGCGCGTCGCGAGAATGATCCAGCGCCTGTCGAAAACGTTCAAATGCACCTCGACCGGCAAATGTTCATTGGCGCTGACCGACTGCTGCAACTGGCAGACGGGGTCTGCCTATACCTTGGTGAAGGCAGCAAAGTCACACTGGATGCGGGGTCCAGCACGGTGCAGGTCGACGATAATGGCCTGACACTGAGCAGCCCGCGCATCAGCTTTGCCAGCAAGGCGAATGGCCGTTCTTCGGGTGATCCGGACGCTATTGAATGACGTAGTAGTAACTATGCGGCACTGGGGCGAAGCGCGACGGTCTCAGGCATATCCGACTTATCTGCCAGAGCCCTTCCCTTATGATACGAGTGATTTTCCTGACACTCATGACGGGTGCCGTACTGGCAGCATTGTCCGGTTGCTCGCCCTTGAAGCTGCTCAACACGTTGAATCCGACCGGCCCTGTCGATCATGTCTACGGGGTGGCCTACGGGCAGGATCCACGCAACACGCTGGACGTTTACACCCCACAGACTAAACCGGCAAATGCGCCAGTCGTGGTGTTTTTCTATGGCGGCAGCTGGAACACCGGTTCGAAAGCCAATTACGCCTTCGTCGGCGAAGCATTGGCTGCGCGTGGCATGGTCGTCGTGATTGCCGACTACAGGCTCTATCCGCAGGTGCGCTACCCAAGCTTTCTGGAAGATTCAGCCAAGGCGCTGGCCTGGGCGCACAAGCATGCAAAAACCTACGGTGGCGATCCTGACCGCTTGTACGTGATGGGCCACAGTGCAGGTGCCTATAACGCTGCGATGCTGGCGCTCGACCCCCGCTGGCTAGCCCGTGAAGGCTTGTCGCCGTCCATTCTCAGCGGCTGGATCGGGCTGGCCGGGCCGTACGACTTTCTGCCTATCGAGAACGCCGATGTGAAACCGGTGTTCTTTTTCCCCGACTCACCGCCTGACTCGCAACCCATCAACCACGTCAGTTCCAGCGCGCCCCCTGCGTTGCTGATGGCCTCGAATACGGACTCGCTGGTCAACCCCAAACGCAACACCGGTGGCCTGGCGCGGGCATTGCGCGAGGCGGGTGTGCCAGTACGCGATCTGTACTTCTCGCGCACTAACCACGGCACGCTGGTCGGTGCATTTGCCAAGCTGTTAAGCGGCCTGGCACCGGTGGTCGACGAGGTCGACATGTTCGTCAATCACACCCCGCCAAGGCTCGCGGAAAAGAACCGTGCAGCCTTGAAGACTCAGTGAACGAACCAGCCGTCCCGGCGCGTCAATCGCCAGGCAATGGCACCAAGGCTCAGGCCGCGCAGCAGGGTAAAAGCCAGAAACGTCAGCCATAACGCGTGATTGCCGTTGCTGGAAGCCAGATAAGCCACCGGCGCGATGCCTGCTGCGCTGAACAGCATCGCGTTGCGCATTTCACGGGCACGGGTGGCACCGATGAACAGCCCGTCCAGCAGGTAACTCCAGACGGCCAGCAGTGGCATCAGCGCCAGATATGGCAGATAGGTCATGGCCGTTGCGCGAACCTCGGGAATATCGGTCTGCACGCTGACGAACCCATGCCCGCCCACCAGAAACAACAGCGCAAATGCCACGCTGGCAATCAGTGACCAGCCTCCCGCGACCACCAGCGAGCGCCGCAGCGTATCCCGGTCACGCGCACCAATGGCATGGCCGCACAGCGCCTCGACCGCATGCGCCAGCCCGTCCAGTGCATGGGCAGTCAACAGCAGGCCGTTAAGCAGCAACGCGTTGGCGGCAACCGTTGCGTCACCCAGACGAGCGCCCTGCACGGTGATCAGGAACATCACCGATTGCAGCGCCAGTGTGCGCAGAAAGATGTCTCGATTGACCGCCAGCAAGGGTCTCCAGTTGCTCCATAGCTTCAGCGCTGACCAGACGATCTGCCCCGGCCAGGCGCGCAAGGTCTTGCGGGCCAGCAGCAGACCGAGCACTACGCCGGTCCACTCTGCCAGCACCGAGGCACGCGCCGAACCGACCACTCCCCAGTCCAGACCGATGACGAACCACAGGTTGAGCGCGATATTGACCAGATTGGTGATGAGCAGAATGGCCAGTGGCGCTCTGGCGTTTTGCGCGCCGAGAAACCAGCCGACCAGCGCATAACTGGCCAGCGCCGCAGGCAGGCCGAACAGCCGGGTGTAAAAGAAATCCAGGGTCATTTGCTGCAGATCGGCAGACGGCTGCATCATCGCCAGCGCCAGATGGCTGAACGGCAAGGCGATCACACCCAGCAACAACGCCAGCCCGATGGCCAGCAATAGCCCCTGCAACAGGATCCGGCGCAACGCAGCACTGTCATTGCGCCCCGCCGCCTGCGCAGCAAAACCGGTGGTGCCCATGCGTAGAAAACCCATGGCCCAGGCAAGGAAGGTGTAAAGCGTCGACCCGACCGCGACGGAACCCGACTGATGCGCGTGCGGCAGATGACCGATCACTGCGCTGTCGACCAGCGCTACAAGCGGAACGGAAATATTCGACAGAATCATCGGCGCAGCCAGCGCCCAGACACGACGATGGGTTGAGCGATGACGCCAATCGTTGAGCAACGTGGACATGAGAACTCCCGGCAAGGCGAGCATTGTAGCCAGAGCGCCAAGGCTTTGCTGTGCAGATGATGGTGGCCAGGTCGTGAATGTGCGGCGCGGCGAACATTTGTGACGCGGAGCGTCACCCAAGGCATTCCCACGCTGGAGCGTGAGGAACGATAGCCAGGCTCTACGTCCTGCGCTGGCGTGTGAGGAATGCCAGGGACTACCTGTTCAATCTGACAGTAATACTTGTCATCACGACTGTTATATAGTCGCACCCTCTCTACCGTTGCCGATGAGTGCCACCATGTTCAACAAAGGATTGTTTCTGGCTTGCGCGCTTGCGTTGCTGAGCGCTTGTGATTCCTCCTCCCCGGATAAACCCGCGCCAGCCGCGGCAGCAACGACCCAGGCAGCGGTTACCGATACAAAGCCCAAACCCGCAGTCGACCTCGCCGCGCTGAGCAAGCGCTACGCAGGGCGCGAACTGACCGTCATCGACGTGTCGGAAATCCAGATCGACGGCGCAAGCGCCTTGTCAGTGAGCTTTTCCGTGCCGCTCGACCCGGAGCAGAAGTTCGGCGAAAAACTTCATCTGGTGGACAGCAAGAACGGCAAGGTCGACGGTGCCTGGGAGCTGTCGGACAACCTCATGGAATTGCGCCTGCGCCACCTGGAGCCGCAGCGCAAGCTGGTGCTGACCGTCGATGCCGGTCTGCAGGCCGTCAACAAGGCCACACTCGCGGCCGAATACATCAGCCGTCTGGAAACCCGTGACCTGCAAGCCACCGTCGGCTTCGCCAGCCGTGGCAGCCTGTTGCCGACGCGGCTGGCCGAGGGCCTGCCGGTCATCGCCCTGAACGTCGACAAGGTGGATGTCGAATTCTTTCGCGTCAAACCCGACTCGATGCCCAACTTCCTCGCCCAGTGGGACGGCGCGTCGAGCCTGTCCAGCTACAGCTCCGAAGAGCTGTTGCCTATGGCCGAACTGGTCTACAGCGGTCGTTTCGACCTCAAGCCTGCGCGCAATACCCGTGAAACCCTGCTGCTGCCGATTGCCGGTATCAAACCTCTGCAACAGCCGGGTGTTTATCTGGCAGTCATGCGCGCGTCGGGGACCTACAGCTACTCGCAGCCGGCTACCCTGTTCACCCTCAGTGATATCGGTCTGTCGGTACACCGTTACAGCAACCGTCTGGACGTCTTCACTCAAGCGCTCGAGGGCGGCAAGGCCCTGAGCGATGTGAGCGTCGACGTGTACGACGACAGCGGCAAGGTTGTCGCCCAGGGCAAGACCGACAGCGACGGCCACACTCAACTGCCGCTGCCAGCCAAGGCGGCGGTGGTGCTGGCGCACAAGGACGAACAGACCAGCATGCTGCGTTTGAACAGTTCGGCGCTGGACCTGGCCGAGTTCGACATCTCCGGCCCGCAGGCTCACCCGCTGCAATTCTTCATTTTCGGCCCGCGTGACCTGTATCGCCCCGGTGAAACCGTGCTGCTCAACGGCCTGCTGCGTGACAGCGACGGCAAGAACGTCAAGCCACAACCCATCACCGTCGAAGTGCGCCGCCCTGATGATCAGATCAGCCGCAAGTTTGTCTGGGAAGCCGACAGCAGTGGGTTCTACCAGTATCAATTGCAACTCGCCGATGAAGCGCCGACCGGTCGTTGGCAATTGGTGTTCGATCTGGGCGACGGCAAACCGCAACTTTACGAATTCAAGGTTGAAGACTTCCTGCCCGAGCGCCTGGCTCTGGAACTCAAGGGCAGCGACACGCCGTTTGCGCCTGCTGACAACCCCGAGTTCGATATCACTGGCCGCTACCTGTACGGCGCGCCCGCCTCGGGCAATACCCTGACCGGTCAGGTCTACGTGCGTCCGTTGCGCGAAGCCGTGCCGAAACTGCCGGGCTATCAGTTCGGTTCGATCACCGAAGAAGACCTCAAGCATGACCTGGAGCTTGAGCCCGTTACGCTCGACGCCGAAGGTCACTCGACGCTTGCCGTGCAGAGCGAATGGACGCAAGCCAAATCGCCACTGCAACTGATTCTGCAAGCCAGCCTGCAAGAGTCCGGCGGGCGTCCGATCACCCGTCGTCTGGTGCAGCCGATCTGGCCTGCCGAGCACTTGCCCGGCGTGCGTGCGTTGTTCGGCAGCAGTACAGGCAGCGATGACTACGACGACGAAGCCGACAAGGGCGAGGCGCAGACCAACGGCGACGGCCCGGCCGAATTTGAAATCGTGATGGCCGATGCCGCTGGCAACAAACTGGCTGCTGATAACGTAAAAGTCCGGTTGATTCGTGAGCGCCGCGACTACTACTGGAATTATTCGGCCAACGATGGCTGGAGCTACCACTTCAACGAGAAATTCCTCAACCTGAACGAGGAAACCCTCAACATCACCAAGGACTCGACGGCCAAAATCAGCTTCCCGGTCGAGTGGGGTCCGTACCGTGTCGAAGTGGAAGACCCGTCCACCGGCATGGTCAGCAGCCTGCGCTTCTGGGCGGGCTATCGTTGGCAGGACAACACCGATGGCGGCGCGGTCAGGCCGGACCAGGTCAAGCTGGCGCTGGACAAACCGGCCTACAACGACGGCGACACCGCCACGGTGACCGTCACGCCACCCGCAGCGGGCAAGGGCTATCTGCTGGTCGAGTCCAGCGAAGGCCCATTGTGGTGGAAGGAAATCGACGTGCCGGCCGAGGGCAAATCGTATGAAATCCCGCTGGACAAAAAGTGGGCTCGCCACGATCTGTACGTCACCGCTCTGGTCATACGGCCCGGGGAGCGCAAGGCCAACGTCACGCCGAAGCGCGCCGTAGGTGTACTGCACCTGCCGCTGGACCGTGCGCAACGCAAACTGGCGCTGACGGTTACCGCACCGGAGAAAATGCGCCCCAAACAGCCGCTTAAACTCAAGATTGTCGCCAAAAATGCCGATGGCAGCGTGCCAAGGCAGGTGCAAGTGCTGGTGTCGGCAGTGGACGTCGGCATTCTCAATATCACCCGCTACGCCACGCCCGACCCGTTTGCCAGCCTGTTTGGCCGCAAGCAGTATGGCGCGGACCAACTGGACATCTACGGCCAGTTGATCGAAGCCGGTCAGGGACGTCTGGCCAGCATGGCGTTCGGTGGCGATGCGCTGGGCAAAGGCGGCAAGCGTCCGGACACCAGCGTGACCATCGTGGCACTGCAAAGCGCGCCGGTTACCCTGAACGACGCGGGTGAAGGTGAAGCGAGTGTCGACATTCCAGACTTCAACGGCGAACTGCGGGTCATGGCTCAGGCCTGGACCGACGACCGCTACGGCATGGCCGAGGCGAAAACCGTGGTGGCTGCGCCGATCATCGCCGAGCTGTCGACGCCGCGCTTCCTTGCAGGTGGCGACCAGACCAGCGTCGCGCTTGACGTCTCCAACCTGTCGGGCAAAGCGCAAAAGCTGGACGTGAAGATCAGCGCTGAAGGCCAGTTGAGCATCCCTGGCGGCGATCAGATCAAGCCCTTGCAACTCAAAGAGGGTCAGCGCGTCACCCTTAAAGTGCCGGTACTGGCGCAGGGTGGACTGGGTCAGGGCAAAATCAAAGTACTGATCGAAGGTCTGGACCTGCCCGGTGAAACCCTGCCCGCCTTCACTCGCGAGTGGAACATCGGTGTACGCCCAGCCTACCCGGCGATGCTCAGGCATTATCGCGCCACTCTCAACGAGCAAAGCTGGAGCCTGCCGGACGGTGCACTTGAAGCCTTCGAGCCTGCCGGTCGCGAAGCCATGCTGTCGCTGTCGAGCCGTCCGCCGCTGAACATCGGTGAACAGATTCGGGCACTGAAAGCCTACCCTTACGGTTGTCTGGAGCAGACCGCCAGCGGCCTGTATCCATCGCTGTATGCCGACGCGGCGACCCTCAAGCGTCTGGGCCTGACCGGCGAACCGGATGCCGAACGCAAGCGCAAGGTCGAAATCGGCATCGAGCGCCTGCTGGGCATGCAACGTTACAACGGCAGCTTTGGCCTTTGGGGTTCGGACAGCGACGAGGAATACTGGCTGACTGCCTATGTCACCGACTTCCTGCTGCGCGCCCGCGATCAGGGCTTTGCCGTACCACCGGACGCGCTGAAGAAAGCCAGTGAACGTCTGCTGCGTTATTTGCAGGATGCCGGGCAGATTCAGGTCAATTACAGCCAGAACGCCGAACATACGCGCTTTTCCGTGCAAGCCTACGCGGGGCTGGTGCTGTCACGCAGCCAACAGGCTCCGCTGGCGGCCTTGCGCAGTTTGTTCGACCGACGCAGTGGCGCCCGCTCCGGGCTGCCGCTGGTACAACTGGCGGTCGCATTGGAGAAGATGGGCGACAAACCGCGTGCCGATTTGGCCCTGAGCGCCGGCCTGGCAGTCAGCCGCAAAAATGAATGGCTGGCCGACTACGGCAGCTCGCTGCGTGATCAGGCACTGATTCTGGCCTTGCTGGAAGAAAATGATCTCGCCAGGGAAAGGCGTGACGAGCGCCTGTTTGCCCTGGCCGATGAAGTGGCCGCCAATCGCTACCTGTCCACTCAGGAAAGCAACTCGCTGTTCCTTGCCGGTCGTAACCTGCTGGGTAAAGCGGAGAAGGACTGGACCGCCAGCCTCACCAGCGGCACTCAAACCCGCGAGTTGAGCAACAAACAGCCGGGCCTCAAGCTGGACGGTGCGCTGCTGGCCTCGCCGCTTTCAGTACACAATCAAGGCAGCGAACCGCTGTATCAGCAACTGACTGTTTCCGGTTATCCAACCCAGGTACCTGCGGCCGGTGGCGAAAACCTGAGCATTCGTCGCGAATACCTGAGCCTGAGCGGCGCGCCACTGAACGTCGGAGCCCTGAAAACCGGGCAACTGGTGCTGGTGCATCTGGAGATTGGTGCCAAACAGCGCGTACCGGATGCGTTGGTGGTGGACTTGCTGCCTGCGGGCCTGGAGCTGGAAAACCAGAACCTGGCGCAAAGCTCGGCAAGCCTGGAAGACGCCAGTGAAGAAGTAAAAACGATCCGCGAATCGATGGAAAACGCCGGGATCAAGCATCAGGAATACCGCGGTGATCGTTACGTGGCGGCGCTGGATATCGACGGCAGCAGCACCGTGCACCTGCTCTACCTAGCCCGCGCAGTCACGCCGGGAACATACCGCGTGCCGCCGCCGCAGGTCGAATCGATGTACCGCCCGAACTGGCAGGCGCTGGGTGATGCACCCGCGCAGATGGTGGTAAAGGGCAAATGATCGCTGACTGATTGGTTGGTTGGAATGCGTACCTGTGGGAGCGACCGGGGCGGCGATCCGCATTGTTCGCGAAAGGGCCGGTACATCCGCTGAAGATGTATCGTCAGGAATAAAGCCTTCGCGAACAAGTTCGCTCCCACAAGGAGTGCGTGTTATCTCAAAAGATTCCGGTCGCTCCCAAATATGGATGCGCAGTGGTGGTGAAGGGCAAATGCTTGACTGGAATGCGTACCCGTGGGAGCGACCGGGGCGGCGATCCGCATTGTTCGCGAAGGGGCCGGTACATCCGCTGAAGATGTATCGTCAGGAATAAAGCCTTCGCGAACAAGTTCGCTCCCACAAGGAGTGCGCGTTATCTCAAAAGATTTCGGTCGCTCCCAAATATGGATGCGCAGTGGTGGTGAAGGGCAAATGCTTGACTGGAATGCGTACCCGTGGGAGCGACCGGGGCGGCGATCCGCATTGTTCGCGAAGGGGACGATACATCCACTGAGGATGTATCGTCAGGAATAAAGCCTTCGCGAACAAGTTCGCTCCCACAAGGAGTGCGCGTTATCTCAAAAGATTCCGGTCGCTCCCAAATATGGATGCGCAGTGGTGGTGAAGGGCAAATGCTTGACTGGAATGCGTACCCGTGGGAGCGACCGGGGCGGCGATCCGCATTGTTCGCGAAAGGGCCGGTACATCCGCTGAAGATGTATCGTCAGGAATAAAGCCTTCGCGAACAAGTTCGCTCCCACAAGGAGTGCGCGTTATCTCAAAAGATTCCGGTCGCTCCCAAATATGGATCCGCAGTGGTGGTGAAGGGCAAATGCTTGACTGGAATGCGTACCCGTGGAGCGACCGGGGCGGCGATCCGCATTGTTCGCGAAGGGGACGATACATCCACTGAGGATGTATCGTCAGGAATAGAGCCTTCGCGAACAAGTTCGCTCCCACAAGGGCACGCGCTTACGGCGTGGAGGCGGAGTTAGCGCATCAATGAATGATCCAGCTCAGCAACCACAGGCCCAGCGCCAGCCAGATGATCCCGAGGATGATCGAGGCGCGCATGAATGCCCGGACAGCCGAGTAAAGCAGCATCAGGCCGATGATCAGTGCGACGATGCTGATCAGTGAAGTGTCCATGCCCAGCGTGCGGGACAGGCCATCGACAAAATTTCCTCCAGCATGGGTAAACCCGTTGAACAACCACGCCAGACCGTCGACGAAGAAGCGAATCACCGCGCCGATGGCCTGCCCGAGCCATTCAAAAAAGCCTTCTACCTGCATATGTACGTCCTGATTGGGGTCGTGAAGAAAATGATCTGTCCGCTTTGGCCGTCGCAAGGCGTGTCAGGTTCCGTGGATCATAAAGGCTCTTTGCGTTGAAACCTGAATTTCTTCTGCGCCTGCGGCAAAAACTCAAGTGGCTGGCAGGCGCGATCATTCTGCTGATCGCCCTGCTTTGCCTGGCGGATCGCTTGTGGCCGTTGCCACTGCCCAAAGACGATCTGGCCCGCGTCGTACTGGCCGAGGACGGCACACCGCTGTGGCGCTTTGCCGATGCCAATGGCGTGTGGCGCTATCCGGTCAGCAACGAGCAGGTTTCGCCTTATTACCTTGAAGCCCTGCTGACCTACGAAGACCGCTGGTTCTACAGCCATCCTGGCGTGAACCCGCTGGCGCTGGTGCGCGCCACCTGGCAAAACCTCAGTGGCGCGCGCGTGGTCTCCGGTGGCAGTACGCTGTCAATGCAGGTGGCGCGGCTACTGGACCCGCACTCGCGAACCTTATCCGGCAAGTTTCGCCAGTTGTGGCGCACCTTGCAGCTTGAGTGGCACCTGTCCAAGGATGAAATCCTCAGCCTGTACCTCAATCGCGCGCCATTTGGCGGCACGTTGCAAGGGGTGGCGGCCGCCAGTTGGGCATATCTGGGCAAATCCCCACACAATCTGACTCGCGCCGAGGCTGCATTGCTGGCGGTGCTGCCACAGGCGCCCAGCCGTCTGCGTCCGGACCGTCATCCACAACGGGCGCAAGGTGCCCGCGACAAGGTCCTGAGGCGTCTCGCCGAGTTTCAGGTATGGCCGCAAGCCAGCGTGGACGAGGCTCTGGAAGAGCCGTTATGGCTAGCACCGCGACAGGAACCCAGCCTTGCGCCGCTGCTGGCCCGACGCCTTAATCGCCCCAACAGCCCGCCGCTGATCCGCACCACGCTGGATGCCTCACTGCAACGGCGCATGGAAGACCTGCTGATGGGCTGGCGCGCGCGCCTTCCGGAACGGACCTCGGCAGCGATTCTGGTGGTCGAGGCAGAAAACATGGCCGTGCGCGCTTATGTGGGTTCAGTGGACATCAACGACGCCAAACGTTTCGGGCATGTGGACATGGTGACGGCGCTGCGTTCGCCCGGCTCCACCCTCAAGCCATTCCTGTACGGCATGGCATTGGATGCCGGGCTGATCCACTCCGAATCACTGATGCAGGACGTCCCGCGTCGCTATGGCGACTACCAGCCGGGCAACTTCTCAACCGGTTTCGGCGGACCTGTGGCGGCCAGTTCGGCGCTGTCGATGTCGCTCAACCTGCCTGCCGTGCAGTTACTGGAGGTTTATGGGCCGAAACGCTTCGCCGCCGAACTGCGCAATGGCGGCGTACCGCTGACCCTGCCGCCGCTGGCCGAGCCGAATCTGGCGCTGATTCTGGGAGGTGCGGGCAGTCGGCTGGAGGATTTGGTGACGGGATACAGCGCCTTCGCTCGTGGCGGGCGAAGCGCCGATGTTCGATTGCAACCGCAGGACCGATTGCGCGAACGGCAGATGATGTCGCCAGGGGCCGCGTGGATCATCCGGCGCATCCTCAGCGGCCAGTCGCGTCCGGACATAGACCCGCGCGCCGAGCTGGTGCAGCGCCCGCAACTGGCCTGGAAGACCGGCACCAGCTATGGCTTCCGCGATGCCTGGGCGATTGGCGTGGGGCCGCGCTTTCTGGTCGGTGTATGGATCGGTCGCCCGGACGGCACACCGGTGCCGGGGCAGTTCGGGCTGGCGTCGGCAGCGCCACTGATGCTTCAGATTCATGATGTGCTGGTCAATCGCGACAGCCAGCGCGGGATCGCTGCGCCGGTGCAACCGGTGCCGCTGAATGTCGGCGTGGCAGCGATCTGCTGGCCGCTGGGGCAACCAATGAGCAAAAGCGACCCGAACTGCCGTCGACAGCGCTTCGCCTGGACACTGGACGGCACCACGCCGCCAACCTTGCAGGCGGCCGATCAACCGCTCGGCCTGGGCTTGCAGGAACGTGTCTGGATCAACGCCAAGGGGTTACGCGTGGCGGCCGGTTGCCCGGACGCTCAAGCGCAGGACATCGCGCTTTGGCCTGCCCCTCTGGAACCCTGGCTGCCCAGGGCTGAACGACGCGAAGCCCGCCTGCCACCCGCCGACCCGGACTGTCCACCACAGAACCTCAACCAGGCACCGCCGCTTAGCATCGTCGGCGTGCGCGAAGGCGACAACCTGCGCCTGCCAGCGACCAGCCGTCAGGCGCTGCGCCTGAGACTCTCGGCCCTGGGCGGCAGCGGACATCGCTGGTGGTTCGTTGACGGCGCACCACTGGCGGACACCGACACCCGGCAAGACTTCACCCCGACCCTGAGCAAACCGGGCCGTTATCAATTAAGCGTACTGGACGAAAGCGGCCAGACCGTGAGGGTTGAATTCAGCGTGGTGGAGTGAAGGTTACGAAAACAGTGTGGTCACTGAACCTGAAAGATTTTCGGCTCGGGGAACAGGTTGTTGAGCGTTTCCAGCAGACGAACGTGGTAGATAGGTTTGCGGAACAAGTCCAGTACATGCAGGCGCAACAGGTCGCTGACGTCGTCCATGTCGGCGTGCCCTGAGGTCACGATGACAGGCAGGTGTTGACGCGACGTGTGCTCGCGCAGGTGGCGGATCAACTGGATACCGCTTTCCTCCGGCATCCGCAGATCGGTAATCACCAGCGCGATGTCCGGATGGGCTGTCAGCTGGTGCAGGGCCATTTTCACGGACGAAGCCGTGAAACAGCAGAACCCCTCGCCTTCGAGCAGTTCTGCAAGCTCCTCGTTCGCGTCCTCTTCGTCATCAACCAACAGCAGCTGTTGGCGGGTAGGATGGACAGCCATTTTGACACCTTTAAACGTGAATAAATGCGATCAGGATATCCAGATTACTCCTGTTGAAAAAGGCTATCTACTGACATATCTCCATCTGTGCTCAACTCACAACGCATTCTGAATAGTTGTAAACATTGCAGTGATCCTGCCGCTTATCGTGGGAACAAAAGCAACGATAGCCACTGCAACCATCGCTGCGATCAAGGCGTACTCTATACCCGAAGCGGCTTCACGGTCTTTGATAAAGGATTTAACCCGGATATAGGTACCTACGTATAGCCGTGTAAGGGACATCTCATTTCTCCTTGTGCCTTCTAGGCGCGAACATGCGTGTCACATGCGAAACTGTCTGCCTGCACAGCATTGTCTCCAATCCGTAAACCCACAATCTCAACAAAGCATTAACCGGAAAGTTATAAGACTGGCCATCTCCTGCGTCTGCGTGGTCAAACGCTATGTTGTTCACGCAACAGCATTTTTATACCAAAGCACAATGGCATTCTGAGTGCCATGAGCTAACGTCACATAACGGACGGGAACGTCGTCCGCCGCGCCACATTGCGAAGTTGTCGCACCGGTTTGAAGTTGTCCTGCAATGACAAAGGGAACGTTGCCATGAGCAGTCGCATTACCATGGTGCTTGCTGTCCTGTTTTTGCTGGGAGCGTTGATTGCCGGTTATCTGGGAATCGCCGTCAGCAAACCGGCCGAGGCACCTGCAGTTGTCACGCCGCCCACGGTGCCTGACGCCACCGAAATATCGACCCAAACGCCCCCGACTCCGCCCGTCGAGGATGCGCTGCGCCACAACGTAGTGGTTTTGGCCCGGGACGTACCGGCCTATACCCCCATCACGGCTGAAGACCTGACCGTAGAGCGCCTCAAGGTCGCGCCGCCTGGAAGTTTCGAGCACATCGACAAACTGGTGGGCCGCAGCACTTGGCGAACACTGACGGCCGGAACCTGGCTTAGCGAGAACAGTTTTGAAGCAGGCGGCACACTGGCGCGGATGATTCGCCCTCATGAACGAGCGCTGGCGTTGCAGGTTGACGAGGTGATTGGCGCATCCGGGCAGCTCAGCCCAGGCGACTATGTGGATGTGCTGCTTTACCTGCCCGAGGACACCAGCAACCTGAATCGCTCCAGCCAGGTGGTCGTACCCGCCCTGCGAGTTCTCGGGGTTGGCGGGCTGCTCGGCCCGGATCGCAACGGCAAGCCGGTGCAGGACATCAACGCTGACGAACGCCTTAAACAGGAACAGCTGCGGATCAACGCGCGAACCGTCACCGTCGCGGTACCGGAAGCCTTGCTGGCACGGCTGATGCTGGCGTCGCAAACCGGTGTCCTGCGTCTGGCCGTGCGCAGCGCCGACGAGGGCAACCTTCAGAATTACTGGGCGAGCGAAGCCGGTAGCCGTGATGCCGCCGAACGACTGGACTCTGCCAACCGCCAACTGGTCAGCTTCAGACAATTGAGCCTGGGCCCGGCCAGTTCGCCGACACAGGGCGCAGCCACTCGCACGCCTCGCGCAGTCGAGGTCATACGCGGTAACCAGATCACGCAACAAACTCCCTGATTGAGCAAGGATTGCATTTGATGAGCTGTTGTTCCGTGCCAGTAACAAAACCCCGGCTGCTGGCGTTAGTCTTGGCGGCGCTGTCTGCACAATCAGCCTGGGCCGCTTCCGGCAGTTGTGCAGGACTTGCTGCAATGCCAGCGGCTGTGGAAATCGATCAAGGCATTCAGCAGGAAGTGCGCTCACCTGTGGCCATCACCCGCATTGCCGTCGGCGACCCGAAAATCGCCGATGTGCATGTCAATGGCACCGATGGCTTTCTGTTGACCGGCGTTGCGCAGGGCACAACCAGCCTGATGGTCTGGACCGCCTGCGCCACCGCTCCGCGCCAGAGCATGGTGTTCGTGCGCGGTCGGGCCACGACGTCGATGGTAGAGACCGTCCCTGCGCCATCTGCTGATGCCGAGTTACCCAGCCAGGTGCAGACCGACATCCGTTTTATCGAAGTCAGTCGGACCAAACTCAAACAGGCGGGTACATCGATCTTTGGTAAAGGCTCAAACAACTTTCTTTTCGGAGCTCCCGGAACTGTTCCAGGGGTCACCGTCACCCCCGGAACAGTAAGTGGAGCACTGCCGAGCATTCCGCTTGCAGAAAGCGCCTTTAATATTGTCTGGGGCGGTGGCAGCAGCAAAGTGCTGGGGATACTAAACGCACTGGAAAACAGCGGCTTCGCCTACACACTGGCCCGACCGAGTCTGGTTGCCTTGAGCGGGCAAAGTGCAAGTTTTCTGGCCGGTGGCGAATTCCCGGTGCCTGTGCCCAACACCGAGGGAAATGGCATTTCCATCGAGTACAAGGAGTTCGGCGTGCGCCTAACGCTGACGCCCACAGTGGTCGGGCGCAACCGAATCCTACTCAAGGTAGCCCCAGAGGTCAGTGAGCTGGACTTCACCTCAGAAATATCCATCGCTGGCACTACAGTGCCCATAATCAGAACAAGACGCACTGACACGAGCATCGCACTTGCGGACGGTGAGAGCTTCGTGGTGAGCGGTCTGATCAATACCAGCAACATATCGACCGTCGAAAAGTTTCCCGGCCTGGGCGACATACCCATTCTCGGCGCGTTTTTCCGTAGCTCGAAAATCCAGCGCGATGAACGCGAACTGCTGATGATCGTCACCCCGCACCTGGTTCAACCGCTGGCCGCCAACGCGCAACTGCCCTCGCTGCCGGGTGAGGGGCTGCGCACCTACGACCCAAGCTTTCCGCGCCTGTATTTTCTGGAAAACGGCGACTTCGACCGCCGCGACGGGTTATCCAAATGAGCCAGAGCCTGAGCCAGACCTTCCTGGCAATCACTCGAAACAATACTGATCTGGAATGGTTGCAGAGTGCCCTTGGCTCACTGGGCCAGGTGGTCAGCGCAGGCACCGGCAGCCTCGACGATCTGCTGGCGCTGGTGGACGTGACCTTTGCCAGTGTGGTGTTTGTCGGGCTGGACCGTGAGCATCTGATGACCCAGAGCGCCCTGATCGAGAGTGCGCTGGAGGCCAAGCCGATGCTGGCCATCGTTGCGCTCGGCGATGGTATGGATAACCAGCTGGTGCTCAATGCCATGCGTGCCGGGGCGCGGGATTTCGTCGCCTATGGCTCTCGCTCCAGTGAGGTCGCCGGCCTGGTCAGACGCTTGAGCAAGCGCTTGCCTGCCGTGACGCCCAACCCGAACATGAGCGGCCTGTCAGTGCTGTATGGCGCGCAAGGCGATGACGACGGAGCCTTGATCGCGACGCACCTGGCGATGGTGGTGCACAAGACCGGGCAACGCACGCTGCTGCTGGACCTCGGCCTGCCGCGCGGCGACAGTCTGCTGATGCTCGGCCTTGAATCCACATTCAGCTTTGGCGATGCCCTGCGCCACTTGCGCAGGCTCGATGCAACGCTGATCGACAGTGCGTTCACCACCAGTGAAAGCGGTCTGCGCATTCTGGCGTACAGCGAAGCCGACGATCATCTGGAGCAGTCCAGCGCAGCGGAGCTTTATATGCTGCTTAGCGCCCTGCGCCAGCATTTTCAGCATGTGGTCGTGAACCTCGTGGGCCAGCCGGACAGCGAGGCGCTGCGCTCGCTGGTCAGCCATTGCGATCAGTTGCTGTGGTACGCCGACCAGAGCGTACTGGGCTGTCGACGCAACCTGACGGTGCTTAATAACTGGCGTGAGAAAGGCATGAGAATGCAACACGCCAGCCTGCTGATTGATCGCTATCAGCGCTCGGTCGCACCCAATTCGGAAACCGTGGCCAAGACCTTCGGCCTGCCGGTGCAGGCCGTATTGCCGCTGGCACCAGAGCTGCGCCTCAACGCCAAAAACCAGGGAGTGACGCTGTTCGAGCTGGCCTCACGCGACGCGTTGTGTTCCGGGCTGCGTCGGCTTGGCGAGCATCTGGCACGCAATACCGAGGCTCACGACAAACCCTATCAGGGCTGGCTCGCTCGACTGTGGGGGAACAGGTAATGGCGGAAAAACTGTTTGGCGTCTCGTCGCGTGGCAGCGGGCAAGCCGATGACGGCCAAGGCCTGAAACTGGTGTTGCACCGTTACATCATCGACGGCATCGAAGAAAGCGGCAAAAACCTGCTCGAAGGCTCACGACCGGCACTGGCGCAATTTGTCATCGACAAGGTGGCCGAATACGTTGCGCGACTGCGGCTGGCTATTTCGCGCTATGAAATGGAGCGACTGGCCGAAGAGCTGGTCGATGAGCTGACCGGTTTCGGCCCGCTTGAAGTGTTGCTGCGCGACACGTCGGTCACTGAAATTCTGGTCAACGGGCCGGGCAAGGTATTTGTCGAACGTGATGGCGTGCTGCACCACACCGACCTGCGCTTTATCGACTCGCACCACGTCGAGCGCGTGATGCAGCGCATCCTCGCGCCACTCGGGCGGCGCCTGGATGAATCTTCGCCTATGGTCGATGCGCGTCTGCCCGACGGCAGCCGGGTCAATGCCATCATCCCGCCGATTGCGCTGGATGGCCCTTGCCTGTCGATCCGGAAATTTCGCAAGGACATGCTCAAGAGCGCAGATCTGGTGGCCATGCAAACCATCGATCAGTCCATTTTCGAGTTTTTTCAGGAAGCGGTCGGCAAACGCTGCAACATCCTCGTCAGCGGCGGTACCGGCACAGGCAAGACCACCATGCTCAACGTGCTGAGCCAGTTGATCGACAGCAACCAGCGCCTGGTCACTATCGAGGACGTTGCCGAGCTGCAGCTCAGCCACCCGCACGTGGTGCGTCTGGAAACCCGCCCGCCCAATGCCGAGGGGCATGGCGAGGTGCGCGCCAGCGACCTGATTCGCAACTCGCTGCGGATGCGCCCGGACCGCATCATCCTCGGCGAGATCCGTGGTGTCGAAGTGCTCGATGTATTGACGGCGATGAACACCGGCCACGACGGTTCCATGAGTACCGTTCACGCCAACAATGCTCAGGATGCTCTGCTGCGCCTGGAAACGCTGGTTGGCCTGACCGGGCGACTGATACCGGAAAAAACCCTGCGCCAGATGGTCTGCGCGGCGCTGGATGTGATTATCCAGCTGGCGCGCCTGCCTGATGGCCGACGCTGTGTCAGCGAAGTGGTGGAGGTAGTCGGCATACGCGATGACATCTATGTCACCAATACATTGTTCCGCCTTGATCGCCGCACCGGGGTCGGCTTCATGCGCGAAGCTGCACACGCCGCAGGCGACAAGCTGCGGCCAGGCTACTGACGTGCTCAGGGAGGCGGCGCAATGAATGCATCACTGGTACTCGGCCTGATCTCCTTGCTGCTGCTGACTGCGTCCATTCGCATGTTCTACCTCGCGCTCAATCAGGGCGCCAGCGAACGGGTCAGGCAGCGTCTGACCGCCGGACAGGTTCAGCCTGTGGTTGAAAAGGCTGGATGGACCTACCTGGATCGGGCCTTTTTGCGTGCAGGGTTGGGTCGACCGACCGAGCGCATGGGCTTGGCTTTGTCGCTCTATGCCTTGTTGATTCTGATCGGCTACGGGCTGGGCGGCGGCATCGGCGCGGTCAGCGCGCTGCTGGCGGTGCCGCTGACCCTGCGCCTGTTTGTGTCGTGGCGCTATGAGGTGCGTGTGCGCCGCATGATCCAGCAATTGCCGCAACTGCTCGACCATACCGTACGCAGCCTCAAATCAGGCAGAACCCTCGCCGACGCGGTGCTGCAAGGCATCGAAGCAACGGATCAGCCACTCAAGGACGGCATGAGCCGTATCGAGCGGAACGTGCAACTGGGCGTCAGTCTGCCGGATGCCGCGAGGGATTTCGCCGAGCTGTATGAACGCGACGAGTTTCATCTGTTTGCCCTTGGCTTGCGGGTCAATCATCGATATGGCGGCAATGCCAGCGAGCTGATGGAAAACCTGATCAAGCTGATTCGTGACAGGGAACAGGCCGGTCGCCAATTGCGCGCAATGACCGGTGAAACCCGCATGACAGCGCTAGTGCTGGCGCTGCTGCCAGTCGGCATGGCCGGCTACTTTCTGACCGTGAACCCCAGCTATCTGTTGCATATGTGGAACGATGACAGCGGGAAGATCATGTTGAGCATGGCCTTCGTCCTGCAGGCAACAGGGTGCGTGGTGCTGTGGCGCATGTTGAGGAGCATTTAGATGGAATTGTTACTCGCTGCCGTGATGCTCGCCGCTGCCGCATTTCTGCTGCTGTCCGGCATGGCTCGGCAACGCCGTAACGAACGCTTGGTGGCAAGACGATTGAGGGGCCAGGTGATTCGCGAAAGCCGCATCGGCAGCCTGTTGCGGTTGCTCGGCGATACCCGCATTGGCCAGCGCAGCATCAGCCTGGACTCGGAAACCCAGATGTTGCTCAATCGAATCGGCTGGCGGCGCGCCAGCAAACGCTCATTGTTTGCCGCATGCCAGGTCGGCGTTCCGGTCGGCCTGATGGTCGTGGTCATTGTGGCCCAACTGCTGCTTTTCAAAGGCGTCGAGCAGCCGCTCATAGCGCCGGTATTTGCCTTGGGAATCGGTTATCTGCTGCCCAAACGAATTCTCGCGGCCGTCGCTCAGCGCCGCCAGAAACAGGTGGTGGTGGAAATTTCTACGTTTATCCCGTTGCTGCGCATCCTGTTCGAGTCCGGCATGGCCGTCGAGCAGGCGCTACGCGTGCTGAGTCTTGAAGGTAAAGACTTGCTGCCGGTGCTGTCCGAGGAAATTCGCGTGGTACTGGTGCGGGTCGACTCAGGCCTGGAACTGGGCGAAGAACTGCGAAAAACCGCGGCCTTGCTGGCCGTCGATGAGTTGAGTGACACATGTGTGATCCTCAATCAGTTGATTCATCAGGGCGGCGGCGCATTGAAGTCTCTGCTCACGCTCAAGCAACTGATTGACGACCGACGCCTGACCCGCCTGCAGGAATATATTTCCAAACTGTCGGCAAAGATGTCGGTGGTCATGATGGTGTTTCTGTTTCCAGCCCTGCTGATCGTGTTGGCGGGCCCTGGATTTATCGCCATAAGTCGCGCACTGGGCAGTTGAATCCAGTGTTACCCGTGCACGAAAGGACGCATTGCAATGAAACCAGTGATCGCACTACTCGGGCTGCTGTTGCTGAACGGATGTACCAGTGATGGCAGCGCGCTCTGGACACAAGCCACGGCTCAGTCCGGCCAATGCCCCAAACTGACATCGGATCAGGAGTTCTCCCTGAATCTGGCTCAGAACATGGCAGATGAGGGACGCTTGCATGCCAGCCTCGCCAATCTGGAAAGCCTGCCGGACAGCCTGGACGAGGTTCGCCTGCGCAAGGCACGGGTATTGCGGCTGTTGGGCAGCAACGAAGCCGAGCCGCTTTATCGCAGCCTGCTGGGCACCTGTCGGGCAGCCGAGGGTGAGCATGGGCTGGGACAACTGGCTGCGGCGCGTGGCGACAATGCGCTGGCTCAGCAACATCTGCTCATGGCCAGCAAACTGCAACCGACTGACGAAAAAATCCGCAACGACCTGGGCGTTGTCTATCTCAATCAGTTGAAACTGGAACAGGCGCGCTTCCAGTTCCTCACCGCCATGGAGCTCAAACAGTCCGATCCGCTGGCGGCAATCAATCTGGCCACCTTGCTGATCTACCAGAACAAATGGACGCAAGCAGCCGAACTGGCCTCTCGAGCCGGACTGACGCCCGAGCAGATCACCGAGGCCCAGTCGCGAGCCGAAAAAATCGGAAAAACCCGCGCCACACCTCTCGCGTCCGCCAGTACAACAGGAGCACAACCATGAAAAGCGCACTCGTCGGCAGCATTGTCATCCTGTTCATCGTCAGCAGCGCCTGGGCTGCGAGCGACGAGCAATCACCTTACGCGCAGAAACAGACTGAAACCTGGCTGCAACTGCAAGCCAGCGGCAAGGCTGCATCGCCGACGCCGCAAATCAATACCGCCGCCGAGCGTGACCTGAGCCTGCAACGCTGGCTGGAAACCTATAAGTACAAAATCCCCGAGTACTACGAACAGGAGGCTGGCGGCAAGTTTTCAGCGGGTAGCAAGTAGCCTCGCGGGGTGGTTCTGTCACCTGAATGACACTGCACCTTACAAACCTCCTGGCAGCAGGCCGCGAAACACTCCGCTATCATGCGCGGACTTTCGAGATTCGAGACTGCCATGCGCCGTTTGTTATGCCTGATGTTATTGATCCTGGCCCTGCCCGCCTTCGGTGCCGGTCTGCTGGACAGCCGCCCGTCGTCAACCCTGGGCGGTGGCTCGCTGGATAACAGCAAGGACTTCCTGCCCGTGCGGCAGGCTTTTCAGTTGAGCCTGATCGAAACCACGCCAGAATCGATCAAGCTAAGGCTGGTCGCCACCGATGGTTATTATCTGTATCGCCATCGTTTCCAGTTTCGCACCGAGCCTGCTGATATCGGCCTGGGTGAAGCACAACTGCCCAAGGGCGAACAGAAACACGACGAATACTTTGGCGATGTCGAGGTCTATCACGGCATTCTCGACATCGACCTGCCACGCAAACCCGGTGAACAACGCCCCTTCACGCTCGCTGTCACCTATCAGGGCTGCGCCGACAAGGGCCTGTGCTACCCGCCTGAAACCGAGCGTTTGAACATTGGCGATGTGGCCGCCAGCCCTGCCGTCTCGGCATCAGCCACTACAGCAGCCACCTCAGCCGCCTGGAGCTGGAAAGAACTGGCGCTGTTTTTCCTCGCAGGCGTAGGTCTGACCTTCACCCCCTGTGTACTGCCGATGCTGCCGATTCTGTCCGGCGTGGTGCTGCGCGGCAAGGTTGGCGGCCTGCGCGGCCTGAGTCTGTCACTGGCTTACGTACTGCCGATGGCGGCCTGTTTTGCCTTGCTCGGCGCGTTGATGGGTATGTTTGGCGCGAGCCTGAACCTACAGGCACGCCTGCAATCGGCCTGGGTTTTGGTGCCGTTTTCAGCGTTTTTCGTGATCTTTGCCATCGCCACGTTTGGCGCTTTCGAACTGCGTCTGCCGCAGTCGATCAGTTCTCGTCTGGACCGTATCGCCGGCAAGACCGAAGGCGGATCACTGTGGGGCGCAGCCGTGCTGGGCGTGGTTTCCAGCCTGCTGGTATCCCCCTGTGTTTCCGCCCCTCTGGCCGGTGCGCTGCTGTATATCAGCGCCAGCGGCGACGCCGTTGGTGGCGGGTTGAAACTGTTTGCGCTGGGCCTGGGCATGGGCGCGCCATTGCTGTTGATAGCCACCGGTGGTGCTGCATGGCTGCCGAAAAGCGGGCCTTGGCTGGTCACGGTGAAAAATGCAATCGGTGTACTGCTGCTGGCGCTGGCCATCGGTTTGCTGAGCCGCGTTTTGCCGGGCCAGGTCACCTTGTTGCTGGTCGGCCTGCTGTCTGCGGGTGTTGCGCTGTTTCTCGGCGCACTGGAGTTCACTGAAAAGACCTCTCGGCAAAAGCTCGCTCAACTGCTCGGTCTGGCGCTGTTGGTTTATGCGCTGGCCAGCTGGTATGGCGCGCTGTCCGGACAAACCGACCCGCTGCGTCCGCTGGGCCGCGAATACGCCACGGCAAACAACCCAACAGTCACATCAAGCTCGAACCAATGGCAAACCATCACCACCTCAGCCGAACTGGACCGCGTGATGCAGGAAGCGCAAAACGCAGGCAAACCGCTGTTGCTCGACTGGTACGCTGACTGGTGCATCAGTTGCAAGGTCATCGAGCACGAAGTTCTGCCCGATCCTGGGGTCGTTGCCGGATTATCGGGTTACAGCCTGGTTCGCTTCGACATGACAGACAGCAATGCAGAGCAACGCGCCCTGCTCGACCGCTACAAGCTGTTCGGTCCTCCCGCGCTGCTGTTTTTCGCTAAAAACGGCGAAGAGCTGCAAAATGTGCGAGTCGTCGGCGAAATCGACGCCGCAGGCCTGATTGAACGCTTGAATAGGGCAAATGACCAAAACTAAACGGTGAGTCACAAACTTTGCGCGAATATCGCTCATCGTGCTGGCTACTGTTGTTAACTGGACAGTCCATTGCCCTTCCGGCATAGTCGCCGGGCGTAAACCGCTCGCAGACAATAAAAGGAACACGCAATGGCGACTATCCTGGTCCTTCACGGACCCAACCTGAACCTGCTGGGCACTCGGGAACCCGGGGTCTACGGCACCATCACGCTGCCCCAGATCAATCAGGACCTGGAGCAACGCGCGCGCGATGCCGGTCACCACCTGATGTATCTGCAAAGCAATGCCGAGTATGAACTGATCGACCGTATTCACGCCGCGCGCGGTGAGGGTGTGGACTTTATTTTGATCAATCCGGCTGCTTTTACGCACACAAGCGTTGCAATACGTGACGCGCTGATGGGAGTGAGCATCCCATTCATCGAAGTGCATTTATCAAACGTGCACAAACGCGAACCTTTCCGCCATCACTCCTACTTTTCAGATGTCGCTGTAGGAGTGATCTGCGGCCTGGGAGCCAGCGGTTACCGCCTGGCCCTGGAAGCCGCCCTGGAACAACTGGCCGCCAGTGCCAAGCCATGACGAGTCCAGCCTGACGCTGACCACATCGCTTGAAACGGCCGACAAATTGCCCTTACAGAACCTTGGGAGTTGATTAATGGATATTCGCAAAGTCAAGAAGCTGATCGAATTGCTGGAAGAGTCCGGCATCGACGAGCTGGAAATTCGTGAAGGCGAAGAATCCGTACGGATCAGCCGTCACAGCAAGACTCCAGCGCAGCCTTACTACGCGCCAGCCCCGGTTGCTGCGCCTGTTGCAGCACCGGCGCCTGCAGCCGCTCCGGCCGCAGCAGAAGCACCATCGGCTCCGAAACTGAACGGCTTTGTGGTCAAGTCGCCAATGGTCGGTACGTTCTACCGCACCCCGGCACCTACTTCGCCTGCATTCGTCGAAGTGGGTCAGACCGTCAAGAAAGGCGACACCATCTGCATCGTTGAAGCGATGAAAATGATGAACCACATCCAGGCAGAAGCCAGCGGCGTGATCGAATCCATCCTGGTAGAAAACGGTCAGCCGGTTGAGTTTGACCAGCCGCTGTTCACAATCGTTTGACCCGGGGAGAGCCTGCGATGTTGGAAAAAGTTCTAATCGCCAACCGCGGCGAAATTGCCTTGCGCATCTTGCGTGCCTGTAAAGAACTGGGCATCAAGACCGTCGCTGTACACTCCACGGCAGATCGCGAGTTGATGCACCTGGGCCTGGCAGACGAAACCGTCTGCATTGGTCCGGCACCAGCCAATCTGTCCTACCTGAACATTCCGGCGATCATCTCGGCTGCCGAAGTGACCGGTGCCACGGCGATCCACCCTGGCTACGGCTTCCTCGCTGAAAACGCCGATTTCGCCGAACAGGTCGAAAAATCGGGTTTTGCCTTCATCGGCCCGAAAGCAGACACCATCCGCCTGATGGGCGACAAGGTTTCTGCCAAGGACGCCATGAAGCTGGCCAACGTGCCAACCGTTCCGGGCTCCGACGGCCCGCTGCCGGAAGACGAAGCAACCGCTCTGCGCATTGGTCGTGAAGTGGGTTACCCGGTGATCATCAAGGCCGCCGGTGGCGGTGGTGGTCGCGGCATGCGTGTGGTTCATCGCGAAGAAGACCTGATCGAAGCCGCCTCCCAGACCCGCGCCGAAGCTGCGGCCTGGTTCAGCAACCCGATGGTCTACCTGGAAAAATACCTGACTAACCCGCGTCACGTGGAAGTCCAGGTCATTTCCGACGGCCAGGGCCAGGCGATTCATCTGGGCGACCGCGACTGCTCGCTGCAGCGCCGACACCAGAAGGTTCTGGAAGAAGCACCGGCACCGTTCATCGACGAACAGGCGCGTGCGGATGTTCTGGCTGCCTGCGTCAAGGCGTGTATCGATATCGGCTATCGCGGCGCGGGTACTTTCGAGTTCCTGTACGAGAACGGTCGTTTCTACTTCATCGAAATGAACACCCGTGTTCAGGTGGAGCACCCGGTATCCGAAATGGTCACCGGTATCGACATCGTCAAGGAGATGCTCAGCATCGCCGCCGGCAACAAACTGTCGTACACCCAGGATGACGTGGTCATCAAAGGGCATGCGCTGGAATGCCGGATCAACGCCGAAGACCCGAAAACCTTCGTTCCAAGCCCAGGTCTGGTCAAGCACTTCCACGCACCGGGCGGCAACGGTGTGCGGGTCGATTCGCACCTGTACAGCGGCTACAAGGTTCCGTCCAACTACGACTCGCTGATCGGCAAAGTGATCACCTGGGGCGCGACCCGCGAAGAAGCCATGGCACGCATGCGCAATGCCCTGGACGAAATCGTGGTCGACGGGATCAAGACCAATATCCCGCTGCACCGTGATCTGACCCGTGATGAAGGCTTCTGCGAAGGCGGAGTCAACATCCACTACCTGGAGCACAAACTGGCCAATCAATAAGCCAGTGTGTTTCAGAACGACAAAGCCGCAGCGATGCGGCTTTGTTGTTTGCAGCGCATAGCAGTAAACTTGCCCGCTTCCTGCGGCCGCGCCGGCCGTGCAAGCCGCACTTAAATTTCCGAATCGAAGGTAATCCGCCATGCCTTGGCTGCAAGTCCGTCTCGCCATCAGCCCAGAACAAGCCGAAACCTACGAAGACGCCCTTCTTGAAGTCGGCGCCGTGTCCGTGACATTCATGGACGCCGAAGACCAGCCGATTTTCGAGCCTGAACTCAACACCACGCCGCTATGGACACACACCCATTTGCTGGCGCTGTTCGAAGCCGACACCAATGCCGAAATGGCCTTGGCACACCTGAGCCTGCTGACCGGCGAAGAACTGCCCGAGCACAGCGCCGAAGTCATCGAAGATCAGGACTGGGAGCGCAGCTGGATGGATAACTTCCAGCCAATGTGTTTCGGCAAGCGCCTGTGGATCGTGCCAAGCTGGCATGCTGCACCGCAACCGGATGCCGTAAACCTGCTGCTTGATCCTGGCCTGGCATTCGGCACCGGCACCCATCCGACCACCGCACTGTGCCTTGAATGGCTGGACGGCCAGGACCTCAAAGGCTGCAACGTGCTGGATTTCGGCTGCGGCTCGGGCATTCTGGCCATCGCCGCTCTGCTGCTGGGTGCCGAACAGGCCGTGGGCACTGACATCGACGTGCAGGCACTGGAAGCCTCTCGTGACAATGCCGGACGCAATAAAATCGCTGCCGAGCGCTTCCCGCTGTACCTGCCCGAGGACCTGCCGCACCAGCAAGCCGATGTGCTGGTCGCCAACATTCTGGCTGGCCCGCTGGTTTCCCTGGCACCGCAACTGGCATCGCTGGTCAGGACCGGTGGTCGCCTGGCCCTGTCAGGCATCCTGGCCGAACAGGGTGAGGAAGTCGCTGCGGCCTATGCTGACAGCTTTGATCTGGACCCGATCGCAAACCGAGATGGCTGGGTACGCATCACGGGACGCCGCCGTTAACCGCCGCTTCAACCGGACAGCCGCATGACCGACAGTTTTGTCACCCAGTGCCCGCACTGCCAGACCAGTTTCAGAGTCAGCCACGCTCAACTGAGCGTGGCCCGCGGCGTGGTGCGATGTGGCGCCTGCCTGCAGGTTTTCAACGCAGCCCGGCAGTTGCTGGAGCAGCGCGCCATAGTCGACTCCGAAAAGGAGGCCCTGAGCGCCGCACCGGTGGTCATAGCGCCGCCCCAACAAGAGCCTGCGTCGACGCTTGAACCCGAATTGAAGCCTGAACCGGAAAAGGCCCATGAAGACGATGACCCCTGGCAGGTCAGCGAGCTGGATCTGGACAATCTGAACCTGGACGAAGAACTGGCTCGCCTCGAACAGCGCGAGACCCGACGACCCGACACCTTCGCCCGCCCGGCCAGCGACAACGACACTGACGATGAGAACCTGACGGCGAAGCGTGACAATCGCCAGACCGACGAGGCTGCCTGGGTCGGCACGCTGCACAACGACGATGTCGAACGTCTGCCCGAGCTGCACGCCGAGGTCATCCCCGACCCGGATTCGCCCGAAGACCCGGAGCCTTTGCCCGACGACAAAAGGACCGAGCCCTCGCTGTCACTGGACAAGCACCTGGACGATGACGAACCCGTCGTGCTTGTTACCACACCGCGCAAGGCCCTGCCTGCGGAAAAAGTGCAACGCTGGTCAGCCGTGGATGACGACGAAGATCATGACGACGACGAACCAGAACCTGAACCACGTGGCAGACGCAGCCGTAACGAACCTGCAGTGCGCGAGCAGGCACTGCTTGACCTGACTGACGACCCTTTGCAACTGGACTGGCAGCCGCCCAAACCGCGCTGGGGCCGACGCTTTGCGTGGGGCCTGTTGATCGTACTGGCTTTGGCGGGTCTGGCAGGTCAATACGTCTGGTACCATTTCGATCAACTGGCGCGCCAGGATCAGTATCGCCCGTGGTTCCAGCAGATTTGCCCGCAAATTGGCTGCAAGGTGCCGACCAAGGTGGACATATCCCAGCTCAAGAGCAGCAACCTGGTGGTACGCAGCCATCCTGAGTTTCAGGGGGCTCTGGTGGTAGACGCGATCATCTACAACCGTGCCTCGTTTTCCCAGCCGTTCCCGCTGCTGGAGCTGCGTTTTTCCGATACCGGCGGTCAGTTGATTGCCAGTCGTCGGTTCAAGCCCGGTGAATACCTGAGCGGCGAAATGGCCGGCAAGGAAGAGATGCCACCGCAAACGCCGATCCATATCGCGCTGGATATCCTTGATCCAGGCGCCAAGGCCGTGAATTACAGCCTGAACTTCCGTTCGCCGGAATGACAGGCCTACGGCCATAACGTCGGCTTTACTTGATCCAATACAGGCTCGTTAGGCCAGGGAACGCTGCATGATCGCAGAATTTACAGTGCCAGATGCCGTGTAATCGTTCTCTGCAAGCGCCACAACCAGCTGTTCAGATTTTATCCAATTCAGCCTTTATCCAGTCATCGAGAGCGGGTATCATGCCAACCCTTTTTCAAACTCTCGGTTCGATCTGACGGTGGCGCAAGCGGCTGGCGGGACGGGCCGTTGCAGACCGGGTGAAACGGTTTTTTACACGGCCTGCGGATGATTTGGCCTCCACAACAGGTAAGGCTATGTCGGCAGTACGCATCGGCCCATATACAGTGCAAAACGGCTTGGTCCTCGCCCCGATGGCGGGCGTCACCGACCAGCCTTTCCGCCAGCTGTGCCGACGACTCGGTGCCGGCCTGGTGGTTTCGGAGATGGTCACCAGTGACATGAGCCTGTGGAACAGCCGCAAATCGCGTCTGCGCATGATCCACGAAGGTGATCCCGAGCCGCGCTCGGTACAGATCGCCGGCGGTGATCCGCAGATGCTGGCAGACGCAGCACGTGCCAATGTCGAACTGGGTGCCCAGATCATCGACATCAACATGGGTTGCCCGGCCAAGAAGGTCTGTAACAAGGCAGCAGGTTCGGCGCTGTTGAAAGACGAGCAACTGGTGAACGACATCCTGCAAGCCGTCGTGGCTGCGGTCGATGTGCCGGTTACGCTGAAGATCCGCACCGGCTGGGATCGCGACAACCGGAACGGCCTGACAGTGGCGAAAATCGCCGAGCAGGCCGGTATTCAGGCACTGGCGGTACATGGGCGAACCCGTGCCGACCTTTACACCGGCGAAGCCGAGTACGACACCATTGCCATGATCAAACAGGCAGTGTCGATACCGGTGTTTGCCAACGGCGACATCGATTCACCCGAAAAAGCCCGGCGCGTGCTACAGGCTACCGGCGCAGACGGGTTACTGATTGGCAGGGCCGCCCAAGGGCGTCCCTGGATTTTTCGCGAGATAGAACACTTCCTGCGTACCGGAGAAAAACTCCCGGCTCCGCAGTCGAGTGAAGTGGAACGTATTCTGCTTGAGCATCTGGCAGCGCTCCACGTTTTCTATGGAGATGTGATGGGCGTGCGTATTGCACGCAAACACGTCAGTTGGTATCTCGCAACCCTGCCGGGCGCCAGAGAGTTTCGCGCCCACTTCAATCGTTTGGAAGATACGGAAGCACAGTGCGCCAACGTCCGGGAGTTCTTCAGCCAAGGCTGCAAGGGCCCGGATAACGAGAATGATAAAGAGGTGGCCGCATGACGATGATGACCGAGACTTTAGTGAGTGGAACAACACCCGTGAGCGACAACGTCAATTTGAAACAGCACCTCAACACGCCGAGCGAAGAGGGTCAGACCCTGCGCGGAAGTGTCGAGAAGGCGCTGCACAATTATTTCGCCCACCTCGAAGGCGCATCCGTCACTGACGTCTACAACCTGGTGTTGTCGGAAGTCGAGGCTCCGCTTCTGGAAAGCGTGATGAACTACGTCAAGGGCAACCAGACGAAGGCTTCCGAGCTGCTGGGACTGAACCGCGGCACGCTGCGCAAGAAACTCAAACAGTACGATCTGCTTTAAAGCATTCAAAACAGAAAAGGCGACCTTGCACCGCGGTCGCTTTTTTTGCTGACTTCTTTTGCTTTTGATGGAAATCGAGATGACCGACCAGACTACCCGCCTGCCTATCCGTCGCGCCCTGATCAGCGTATCCGACAAGACAGGAATCCTTGAGTTTGCCCGCGAGCTTGAAGCGCTGGGCGTCGAGATTCTTTCCACTGGCGGTACGTTCAAACTGCTCAAGGACAACGGTGTCGCGGCAGTCGAAGTGGCTGACTATACCGGCTTCGCTGAGATGATGGATGGCCGGGTCAAGACTCTGCACCCCATGATCCACGGCGGCATTCTGGGTCGTCGCGGCATCGACGACGCCATCATGACCGAGCACGGCATCAAGCCGATCGATCTGGTTGCGGTCAATCTGTACCCGTTTGAAGCCACCGTCTCCAAGCCAGGCTGCGACCTGCCGACCGCCATCGAAAACATCGATATCGGCGGCCCGACCATGGTCCGTTCCGCTGCGAAGAACCATAAAGATGTCGCAATCGTGGTCAACGCCAGTGACTACGGTCAGGTATTGGAAAGCCTCAAGGCTGGCGGCCTGACCTACGCACAGCGCTTCGACCTGATGCTCAAGGCGTTCGAGCACACCGCCGCCTACGACGGCATGATCGCCAACTACCTGGGCGGCGTCGACCAGACTGCCGAAACCCTGAGCACCGAAGGCCGCAGTCAGTTCCCGCGCACCTTCAACACCCAGTTCGTCAAGGCCCAGGAAATGCGCTACGGCGAGAACCCGCACCAGAGCGCGGCGTTTTACGTTGAAGCCAAACCTGCCGAGGTCGGCATTGCCACGGCCACCCAGTTGCAAGGCAAGGAACTGTCGTTCAACAACGTCGCCGATACCGACGCCGCGCTGGAATGCGTCAAGAGCTTCGTCAAACCGGCCTGCGTGATCGTCAAACACGCCAACCCGTGCGGTGTCGCGGTCTGCCCGGATGATGAAGGCGGCATTCGTCAGGCGTACGAGCTGGCCTATGCCACCGACTCCGAATCGGCATTTGGCGGCATCATCGCCTTCAACCGCGAGCTGGACGCAGCAACGGCCAAGGCCATCGTCGAGCGCCAGTTCGTCGAAGTGATCATCGCGCCAAGCGTCAGCGCCGAAGCGCGTGCCATCGTGGCCAGCAAAGCCAATGTGCGCCTGCTGACCAGCGGCCAGTGGAGCGAGCGTCTGCCTGCCTGGGACTACAAACGCGTCAATGGCGGCTTGCTGGTACAGAGCCGCGATATCGGCATGATCACCGAGGCCGACCTCAAGGTCGTCACCCTGCGTGCGCCTACAGAACAGGAAATGCATGACCTGATCTTCGCTTGGAAAGTCGCCAAGTACGTCAAGTCCAACGCCATCGTCTACGCCCGCAACCGCCAGACCGTCGGCGTCGGCGCTGGCCAGATGAGCCGTGTGAACTCGGCGCGTATCGCGGCCATCAAGGCTGAGCATGCCGGGCTGCAGGTACAGGGCGCAGTCATGGCCTCCGATGCGTTCTTCCCGTTCCGTGACGGTATCGACAACGCGGCCAAGGTCGGCATCACTGCCGTCATCCAGCCCGGCGGCTCGATGCGTGACAACGAAGTGATTGCAGCAGCAGATGAAGCAGGCATCGCGATGGTCTTCACCGGCATGCGCCATTTCAGGCACTAATCAGAAAAACGGCCGCACTGGCGCAGGCGTCTGCTGCGCCAGTGCGGTCTCGTACGGCGGTTGGGTCGCCTCAGGCACACCGCGTACTCCAGAATCAGCGTCATCGAGGTTTTTGAAATGAATGTTTTGATCATTGGCAGCGGCGGTCGTGAACACGCCCTGGCATGGAAAGTCGCTCAGGACCCACGTGTGCAGAAGGTGTTCGTCGCACCCGGCAACGCGGGCACGGCCATCGAAGCCAAATGCGAGAACGTGGCTATCGACGTTCTGGCACTGGAGCAACTGGCGGATTTCGCTGAAAAGAACGTTTCACTGACCATCGTCGGTCCTGAAGTGCCGCTGGTTGCAGGCGTTGTCGATCTGTTCCGCAGCCGTGGTCTGGACTGCTTCGGTCCGACCGCCGGCGCTGCGCAGCTTGAGGGTTCCAAGGCATTTACCAAGGACTTCCTGGCGCGCCACAAGATCCCTACTGCCGACTATCAGAACTTCACCGAGATCGAGCCTGCCCTGGCCTATCTGCGTGAAGAAGGCGCTCCGATAGTCATCAAGGCCGACGGCCTTGCAGCAGGCAAGGGCGTGATCGTCGCCATGACCCTGGCAGAAGCCGAAGATGCCGTGCGTGACATGCTCGCTGGCAACGCCTTTGGCGAAGCCGGTTCCCGCGTCGTTATCGAAGAGTTTCTCGATGGCGAAGAAGCCAGCTTCATTGTCATGGTCGACGGCAAGAATGTGCTGCCCATGGCCACCAGCCAGGATCACAAGCGCGTCGGCGACGGCGACACCGGCCCGAACACCGGTGGCATGGGGGCCTACTCCCCTGCCCCGGTGGTCACCGCCGAAGTTCATCAACGTGTCATGGATCTGGTTATCTGGCCGACCGTCAGGGGGATGGCTGATGAAGGCAATGTTTACACCGGATTCCTCTATGCTGGTCTGATGATCGACAAAGCTGGCAACCCGAAGGTCATCGAATTCAATTGCCGCTTCGGCGACCCGGAAACCCAGCCGATCATGCTGCGCCTGCAATCAAGTCTGGTACTGCTGGTTGAAGCAGCGCTGGCGCAGGCGCTGGACAAGATCGAAGCACAGTGGGACCCCCGTCCAAGCCTGGGGATCGTCCTGGCCGCTGGTGGCTACCCCGGCGATTACGCCAAAGGCGCAGTTATCGAAGGCCTGGAAGCTGCTGCACAGTTGGAAGGCAAGATATTCCACGCAGGCACTGCCTTGCAGGATGAGCGTGTCGTGACCAGCGGTGGTCGTGTACTGTGTGCCACAGCGCTGGGTGACAGCGTCGGCAACGCGCAGGAAAGTGCCTATGCGCTGGCCGCAAAAGTCGACTGGCAAGGGTGTTTCTACCGCAAGGACATTGGCTACCGTGCCATTGCCCGCGAGCGTGGCGAAGACCAGGAATAATCGATCGGACCAGCCTCTTCAATCAGAGGCAGGCCGATTGACCTGGCATTCGCGGTTTTACCAGGCATTCACTCACGAAGGGATTTCATTGTGCGCTGGCTCAGGATTGCCATAGCCTCAACCGTCGGACTGCTGACCCTGCTGTTCATGCTTTCGGCGCAGGCCGAGCATGGTGCAGGCTGGTCGACGCTGCTCGACGAAAAGGCCCATCTGACGCTGGATGAAATCCGCTCGGCGCGCTATCAGAATCAATTCAGCCCCACCGAGCTGGAACGGGTCGCTGCAGCGGATCGCGGCAGCGCGGTATGGCTGCATTACCGCCTGCAACCGACCCAGCACGAGCAATTGCTGCGTATCTTCGCCCCGGACCTTTCCAGCGCCGACATGTATGTCATGGACGGCGATCGACAGATTGATCATCTACGCACGGGCAACGACGTGCCGATTGAAGATCAGCGACTGCCTTCCAACGATTTCCTGCTGCCGGTTCCGCAAAGCTCGGCCTCGCTGGATATTTACCTGAGACTGGTCTCTGCGCAGAAAATGCGCCCCAGCATCACCCTTGAACCGGCCATCGAAAGCGCCGCCAACGAAACCCAGCCATTGCTGTTCGGACTGCTGTTTGGCGCGCTGTCCATGCTGATCGTGCAGAATCTGACGCGTTACGGACATACCCGGTCGCGCAGCAATCTGTGGCTGGCCGCCTGCGAATCGTTACTCGGGCTCAGTGCGCTGTTGCTCCTCAACCTGCTCCGCCCGATCGACCCGTGGAATATCGCGCAAACCCCGAGCGCACACCTGGCGCTGCTGCTGGCCGCTGTCGCAGGCCTGATCTACACCTACTGTTTCTTCGTCCATCGCAATGCCCGCAAACTCGATCGTCTGTTGCTGGGCAACGCGGTGCTCATGGGAATCGGCGCCTTGCTGGTGCTGTTCGACGAAAAGCTGCCGATCAACTTCCTGACGTTCGGCCTGGTCTCGCTGACGACACTGAGCATTCTGGCGGTGTCGATGTGGCACTGGCAGAAGGGCTATCGCTCGGCGCGCCTGTTTGTCCTCGGAATGATCACCTTCAATATCGGCTACATGGTGGTCCTGCCCGGCCTGCTGTGGCTGAGCCTGGTGCCACCGCAATGGCTGCTGCTGGCGCTGCTCAGCGTGTTCTGCATCAGCGGCCTGCTGATGAGCCTGGCCCTCAGCGAACGTCATCGCAGTATCACCGAAGACCGTTTCAGCATCAGCCGCGATCAGGCGGCCAGCACCGCCGAAATCAACGCCAAAGCCGAGTTTCTGGCCAAAATCAGCCACGAGATTCGCACCCCGATGAACGGCGTGCTGGGCATGACCGAGCTGCTGCTCGGCACCCCGCTGTCGGTCAAACAGCGCGACTATGTGCAGACCATTCACAGTGCAGGTAACGAACTGCTGACGCTGATCAACGAGATTCTGGACATCACCAAGCTCGAGTCAGGGCAGATAGAACTGGACGATGTGCAGTTCGACATCGGCGCGCTGGTCGAGGACTGCCTGAACATCTTCCGCGCCAAGGCCGAGCAGCAGCAGGTCGAGCTGATCAGCCAGATCCAGCCCCAGGTGCCACGGGTTATCAATGGTGACCCGACTCGCCTGCGCCAGACGCTGTTGAGTCTTCTGGAAAATGCCCTGAAGAAGACTGACGAAGGTGAAATTCTTCTGGCCGTCGCCCTTGAGTCTTCGAAAAACGGAAAGACGCGTTTGCGTATTTCGGTGCAGGACAGCGGTGAATCGCTTTCCGACGAAGAACGTGAAGAGTTGCTGCACGCCGAACTGCACAGCCGAAATTTCCTGGCCAGCAGCAGGCTCGGTGGTCACCTGGGGCTCGTCATCGCCCGCCAGTTGATCATCCTGATGGACGGTGAATTCGGTATTCAGAACAGCGGCACCCAGGGCAACACGTTATGGCTGAACCTGCCGCTGGACGCAAAGCTGCTGGAGCAGCCGACCATCGATCTGGACAGCCCGCTGAAAGATGCCAGAGTGCTAGTGGTTGACGACAACGATACCTGCCGCAAGGTGCTGGTCCAGCAATGCAGCGCCTGGGGCCTGAATGTCAGTGCAGTGGCGTCCGGCAAGGAGGCACTGGCCTTGCTGCGGACCAAGGCGCATCTGCGCGACTATTTCGATGTGGTCCTGCTCGACCAGAACATGCCCGGCATGACCGGCATGCAACTGGCCGCCAAGATCAAGGAAGACCCAAGTCTGAATCATGACATTCTGTTGATCATGCTTACCGGTATCAGCAATGCCCCAAGCAAGATCATTGCTCGCAACTCCGGTATCAAGCGCATTCTGGCCAAACCGGTGGCGGGCTACACGCTCAAGACGACGCTGGCAGATGAACTGACCCAGTTGAACAAGGGCGTTGCTGCACAAAAGCCTGGCCCGGTCATCAATACGCCGGTCAGCGTACCGGGCGACTTCCGGATTCTGGTAGCCGAAGACAACAGCATTTCGACCAAAGTGATCCGCGGCATGCTCGGCAAGCTCAACCTGAATCCCGATACGGCGAGCAACGGCGAAGAAGCGCTGCGTGCCATGAAGGCGCAGCGTTATGACCTGGTACTGATGGACTGTGAAATGCCGATACTCGACGGTTTCTCGGCAACCGAGCAGTTGCGTGCCTGGGAGGTCGGCAATCAGCGGGTGCGCACACCGGTCGTTGCACTGACTGCGCACATTCTCACTGAGCACAAGGATCGTGCACGCCAGGCAGGTATGGACGGTCACATGGCCAAACCTATCGAGCTGTCGCAACTGCGCGAACTGGTCGAACACTGGGTAGCACACCGCGACAAGGCTCGCGGACTGCCTTCGGACGGTGAGCAGTATCGAAGAAACTGACAGCAACGGGAAAGGCACACAGTGGCCTGATAGACTGGCGCTGCCATCCACCTGCTGCTGTGAGTTGAAGCCATGCTTCACGTGTTGTTCAGCGTCTATCTGAAAATGCTGGTGCTTTACAGCCCGTTTTTCGTTCTTTCCTGCTTCATCAGCCTGACCCGCGGTCACTCGCGCAAGGAACAGCGGCGTCTGGCCTGGAAGGTGGCGCTGGCGACACTGATTTCCAGCATCTTGCTGTATCTGTTCGGTAGAGTGATTTTCGATGTATTCGGAATCACGGTCGATGCCTTCAGGATTGGGGCTGGCAGCGTGCTGTTCATATCCGCGCTGGGTATGGCCCAAGGCAAATCGGCCGTCCAGACCGATAATATCCAGCAGGATGTGACCATTGTTCCGCTGACCATTCCCCTTACCGTCGGCCCCGGCACCATCGGTGCGCTACTGGTCATGGGCGTCAGTCAGCCTCATTGGGATGACAAACTCACTGCCATCCTGAGTATTGCACTGGCCAGCCTCACGGTTGGCGTGGTGCTTTACCTCTCCAACCGCATCGAACGTATCCTGGGCGATCAGGGTTTGCAGATTGTCAGCCGCCTGATGGGGTTGTTCGTCTGTGCGTTGGCGGCACAAATCATCTTTACCGGTATAAGGGGCTATCTGCTGCCCTGATACAACTCAGATACGTGCGGCCCGCACCAGCCCTTGCGCCCTGCCGTCCAGATACCGCGTTACATCATTACGATGTGCGGCGTAAATCTTGCGGTCAAAGGTGTAACTGCCGCCCTTGAAGTGAAACAGCAGCCGTCGGCTACCTGCCGCGTGCTCGTCCACGCTCAGATGCAGACTGCACAGCAACAGAAGTACCCGATCAGGTTCATACTTCTCGCAGGGCACTACCTGGAAGCTGCCCAGACGGCCTTGTTCAAAGCCGTTTTTAAAGTAAGACTCTGCCGCCTGATTCACTCCCAATGCTGCGACAGCGCGCTGCACCATGCCGCCAAGGCGCTTGCGGTCCGCTGGACTGCTGACCTTGAAGGTCGCCTGTAACAAATCATCGACATTGCTTACGACCAGTGAGTCGCCCAGAACCACGCCTTTTTGCTGTATGCCACGTGTCTTGAGCCGGCTGCGGTAGTAATGCATCCAACTGCTCCACTGCGTCTTGAAATCAAACTGCTTACCTGCGAACAACTGCGCATCCAGAAGTACATCCTGAATGTCCGTGCGCTCCTCACTTGTAAGCCCCGGAAGAAACGTCACCATACTGGGGATATCGCCCAGATACGCCGCATTGCCTGTGCCTGCTTTCATTTGAGTAACTCCCTTCCATGGGAACTTGACCGTCGTTATAAATTGATGATTTCAGCGGCAGCACGATCAGCCAGCATGTCCTGAACAGTCTGGCGAAAAGGTTCGAAGCTCTTGCGACTGAACCGAAACGCAGTACCCACAGCATGTACTTGCATTTCTCCGCCAAGAATCTGCCAAAAATAAAGCGCTGGCCTCGACGCAATGGTGGTCATCTGCAGGCTGCACAACAGGATCATCACCTCGTCTTCGCTGTGCATTGCACAAGGCATGAGTTGAAAGCTTTCAGAACGTCCAGACGTAAACCAGCTGCTGAAAAATGTCTTCGCATGATCACTGCTCAGCAGCCTGTCGAGTGAGCTGCGATAGAGCCGGCGAAGCTCGACGGAGTTATTGACCATTGGAAGCTGCAATTTGCCAATGTCCCTGAAACTGTGAATGCTCAAGCGCACGTCGTTAATCACCGCGCTGCGCCGTCCACCCGTTGCAAGAATGGCTTGCTGGTAAGCGTCCAGCCATGAACGCCAGGCCATGCGCGGGGAATGCTGGTCATCGGCGACAAGTTTCGCGTGATGCAGACAGTCCTGTACGTCCTGACGCAAACCGGGCTCGACGTTACGGGCGAACGACAGGAGATTGGCCCCTGCCAGCAGGGTCTCATCCAGATCAGACATAAGGCGTTTCCCCAAGCGACATGATCATACCGGGACGCCTGCTCGACAACGCCTTGTCGATGTCATCGCGAAACTGCGAATAGACCTGTTCAATCAATTGCATTTTATAAACGGTCACAGCGATGTTGCCGTAGACACTTTGCGCTTCGAGTACTTCGAAAAGAAAACCGGATGGCAACGGCTGACGTGTGGCGAACTGAAGCTGCGCCAGCGTCAGGTTGTGCTGATCGTCGAAGAACCCCAGTTGCAGGACCACGCCGACCTGCACTTTTCCCGCATGATTCAAACCGCTCTGTACCGTCTGGCTACGCAGCAACTGAAGCGCCGGGTTGCGAGCCGATTGCTTGCACACTTTACGCATCAATGTTTCTGCGTCCTGCAGGGTCTGCGCTGACACTGAGGGTACCAGGGCACGCTCGAGGCAACTCCATACGGTTCGGACAGCATCTACCGGCAAAGGCTCGCTGACGTGTTCGCTGGCATTCAGCACCCAGCCGAAACGCAGAGCAGCAGCAAGGCGGGTTTCATTCCATTTTTCGAACTCGGCGAACCTGGGGTGCTGCTTCGATGCTGCCAACTGCACATACAGCATCGAGTCCAGCACATCGTTTTTCGGCGCGACCTGCTGCGACGTGGGGAAAAACAGCAAACAGCCGGCGTTGACGACTGCGGCATCCAATTCCTGCATCATGGGAGAAATTCCTTTTTATCCCGAAAGCGGAGGCAACCCGTGCCTCCGCAAATAACCCGATCAGATTTCAAACTCTTCGATCGCGCTCTTGGCGTTGTCGCTCAGCTTTTGCTGGATCAGGTCGCGATGGCGCGAATACAGGCTCGTGTTGAGCACCAGGTTGTCCTCGCCTTTCCAGGTTTCAACGTTTGTGTCCTGCCATTCCCAGAACAGGACATTGGTGACATCACTGTCGGTATGGAAGCTGACCGCGCCCATGGACAGAGTCACGGTCTTGTCATCGGACTCGATGCACGAGGCAATACGGAAACTGCCTCCGCGGTGGTTTTTTGTCTGGCTTTCAAACAGGCGCAGAGGCTCTTTTTTGTCTTTCAGTGCAGCGATGGCATCCGCAGCGACCTTGAGCATCAGCAGCGATGCAGGCCCAGGCAAAGCGGCAGCCGCAACAGCCGAGCCAAGGATCTCAAGGCCGACTTCGTCCATGGTGAAACGCTGCTGGGTAGCACGATAGCGGGCATAGTTCCAATGGGTGGAAAGCCAGCCAACCTTCGAGAGTACTTCGTTGAATTTGTCGTACCACTGATCACCCTGGGTTTCAGGGCTGAACGCCTTGTTGGCCACAAGGGTGGCAAACAGAAAGGAGTCCATAACGTCTTGCTTGCTCTGCCGCGAAACGCCCTCGGCAAATGCCAGCAGACTGCTTGCAACCACAGCACCCTTAGCAGCTTCATCGCCTGGGTCAAAGTCAGTCTCGTCACTGGCCAGAAGCAATTCAGGCTTTATGGCTGCTGCGTGGGCGATGGACGAAGCAGAGCATTCAGCCAGCTCACAAGCGGCAATGTAATCAAGGTTGTCGGTCATGCTCATCGTATTGTCCTGTTTCATTTCATTTAGTCCTTTAATTCGTGAGTCCTTGTGGACAGATACGAGACTAATCAAATAAATCAGGCCGTTTTTCCGGCACTTTCGAGCGGTCTATTGATGGCTTTTTCAACTGCCGCGGCAACACTCGATGGCGCGCGCAAAACTCAAGCTGTGCTCAGCCCTCGATAAACAGCGGGCGAAAGAAAAATCCGTGGCAGGACAGAGAAAAAAGCCACAAGCCTGGCAACTTGAAGAACATCCGTTCGCGCAAGCAGCCAGGCCGAAAACTCGGCCTGAATGCCTGTTGATACGCAGAGGTTTCAGCACTTTCCCACAGTAAATTCGATACAGGTACGACAAGCCTATGGGCTCAGGCTGTAGGTTTCGCGCCATACCAGCGGGGCGTGTAGACCCAATTGCCGCCTTCGTTGCGAGAAAAGGTGCAGGTCAGGGAAGAGCCGATCAGCACCATGGTTCGCATGTCCACCTGCTCCGGCGTCAGTTCACCCAGCGTAATGACGCGCAGTGTCTGGCCAGGACGACCGATGTCGCGCCCAAGCGTGACGGGCGTTTCAGGAGTGCGGTGCTGGCGAACTATCTCCAGCGCACGCCCCAGTTGCCAGGGTCGTGAACGGGAAATCGGGTTGTAGAAGGCCAGCGCAAGGTCTGCCTGACAGGCAAGGTCCAGACGCTTTTCGATGATCTCCCAAGGCTTGAGGTTATCGGACAGCGACAACACACAGAAATCATGCCCCAACGGCGCACCAGCCTGAGCGGCGGTTGCCAGAGAAGCCGAGACACCCGGGAGAATCTCCAGCTCGACAGAGTGCCAGTGCGGGTTGCCGGACTCGTGCAGCGCTTCAAGCACTGCCGAGGCCATGGCGAACACGCCCGGATCACCGGACGACACCACAACCACCGAACGACCTTGCGCGGCCAGTTCGAAGGCATGCCGGGCACGCAGCATTTCTTCGCGATTGTCGGTGCAATGCAGTACCTGATCGGCACGAAACGGCCCGGCCATGCGCACGTAGGTTTCGTAACCCAGCACATCATTGGCGCGTGCCAGTTCAGCCTTGACCGCAGGCACCATAAGGTCCGCTGCGCCGGGGCCCAGGCCAATGACTGCAAGCCGGCCACGCCCACGGCCGATGTTCTGCACATCCAGCGGTTGAGTCGCGACAGCAATCGCCATGTAGTCGACGCTGAGTGGCGGCAACCGTTGCGGCACGCAGCGGGAGGCCATTTCGCTGGCCGACCCAGCCTTGTCGAAGCGCACCGGAACGCCCAGCTCGCTGGCTGCCTGATGCAACTGCGCGTTGGCCATCTGCTCTTCGCTGGTCAGCAGACAAGCCAGCGATTGCTCGGCAATGCTTGCGTCGTGCAACGCCGAGCGGACCCGCATAGCCAGTTCAGCGGTTATTTCGCTGACGGCGACCAGTACACTGCGCGGGTAGATCAGTAATTCATGGGGAGCGGGCTCACGTAGGGCGCAGCCGACATGAATCGTCAGCTCAGCCTGCGGATCTTCGGGCAGTTGTGCTTGCTCCAGCCAGGGTGCCTCGCCTTCAATGCGCACCGGCTCGCCGGAGAGCAAGTCGGAAACAAAACGCTTGCCCAGCTCCAGGTCGCCCAGCGCATAGCCGCTGGGCGGGTTGAGCAGGCAGGTGCCGAAGCGCAATTCGCCGCTGGTGGTGATTGCCGGTGCAACGCCAAGCCCGTTGGCAATGCTGCGCGCCATGACATTGACCCCGCCCAGGCCACCAAGCAGTGGTACCACTGCACTACCGTCCTCAGCTACGGCGAGTACCGGCGGCTCGACGCCCTTCTCCAACAGCAGCGGGGCCAGGGTGCGAATCACTATGCCAGCGGCACACAGGGCGATAATAGGGGTGTTTTGCTGATACAACTGACGCAGCGTGCTACCGAATTCGCTGTAGGTAATGTCAGCGTTCTGCACACGCTCGGCCAGGCCATGAATCTGCGCATCGGGAAACAGCTGCTGAATGCGCCGCGCGGTAGCCAGGCTGCCATTGCCGAGAATGACGATGGCTGGAATGTTGAGAGTCATCAGCCTTGCCACCTGTCACCCGGAACGATAATCAGCGAAAAATACGGCGAAGACATCGGGTCTACCTGATCCAGCGGGACGATTTTCTGGTTGGCCATGGTTGCGCGCTCGACATACAGCGCACGCCCGGCCATGCCCAGTTCGGTCAGCACTTCACGGACCTTGTGGAAGTTGCGTCCCAGTTTCATGATCACTGCTGCATCGGCATCAGCCAGCTTGCGTTTCAGGTCCTCGTGGGACAGCACGCCGGACAGCACCGACAGGCTCTGGTTGCGATACACCAGCGGCGCGCCCAGTACCGAAGCGCCACCGAGCATCGAACACACACCCGGAATCACTTGCGCCTCGTAGCGCTCGGCCAGGCGGTCGTGCAGGTACATGTAGGAACCGTAGAAGAACGGGTCGCCTTCGCAGATCACCGCGACATCGCGCCCGGCGTTCAGGTGCGCCGCAATGTGCAGGCTGGACTCGTCGTAGAAGTCGCTGATGACTTTTTCGTAGGACAGCGGCGCTGGCAAGGCCTCGGTGGTGACCGGATAGACCAGTGGCATCAACGTTTGAACGTCCTGCAAGTGCGCTTCGATAATGCCGAATGCGTTGCCCTTTTTACCCTTGGCCACGAAGTACGCCACCACAGGCGACTCCCGCAGCAGGCGCAGCGCCTTGACGGTAATCAGCTCCGGGTCGCCGGGGCCGACGCCCAGGCCAATCAATCGACCGCGTGCCTGCATCATTCGATCTCCGTGGCCAGTGCATTGACAGCGGCCACGGCCATGGCGCTGCCGCCACGACGACCCTGCATGATCACAAATGGCACGCCACGGCTGTCTGCGGCAAGCATGGCCTTGGACTCGGCAGCGCCGACAAAGCCAACCGGAAAGCCGAGAATCAGCGCTGGTTTCGGCGCGCCTGCATCGAGCATTTCGAGCAGATAGAACAGCGCAGTCGGCGCATTGCCGATGACCACTACGCTGCCTTCCAGGTACGGACGCCACAGCTCCAGCGCCACCGCAGAGCGCGTATTGCCCAGTTCGAGCGCCATTTCCCGCACGCCTTCATCGTGCAATGTGCAGATAATCTGGTTGTTGGCGGGCAGCCGGGTACGGGTGATGCCTTCTGAGACCATGCGTGCGTCGCAGAGGATCGGTGCACCGGCGGCCAGGGCATTGCGCCCGGCTGTACCGGCACCCGGCGAGAAGCGCAGGTCTTCAATGACTTCGACCATCCCGCAGGCATGGATCACGCGCACGGCGAGTTTTTCCAGGTCGGCGGGGATCGTGTCCAGGCGCGCTTCGGCGCGAATGATCGAGAAGGAGTTGCGATATATCTCCTGACCATCGCGGATGTAATCAATCATGCAATGTTGCTCCGTGAGTCGGCGTTCAACTGCGCACCGACTGCTTCAATAGTAAGGTCACGCGCGCGCAGCACACCGAAACCGGCATGCGCTGCGTCGCGAAAATAAAGGTCGTAACGGCCGGGCGAAACGGCCAGCAAGGTTACCGGCGCTACGTGAGCAGCAGCGCAGGAACGCGTGCAACCGCTTAAATGAACGGCCTGACTGGCAACCAGGCCGGTAGCCAGTTGCAGCGCATCAGCCTTGGTATCGGCCAGCCCTTTTACACAGCCGGCAGAACCGGTACACGCCACCATCTGCGCCAGTGGCTGTTCGGCCGAACAGATCAGACCCGCGGCCTGCAACGCCGTCATCACTGTTGCAGCGCGCTCGACCGGTACATTGGGCAACAACAGGCTCTGCCAGGGCGTCAGGCGCAAAGTGCCGTCGCCCTGCTCTTCTGCCAGTTGCGCGACGATGGCGAGCGTAGCGGCATCAAGACGCCCCAGCGGAACCACCGCCCCCACCGCAACCCGCGCAGGCTCGGCCTGTGGATAAATACCGATATGCCGATTGCCCTGAATGGCCGGGCGCTGCCAGCTAGTGACGGCTTGATCCACCCGCAACGCGCAGTCCAGCCGGGTAGAAAGCTCGCGCAACACATCGTCGGTCGACACCTCGGCCAGCAGATGCCGCATCCGGGTATGCTCCGGGCGGGCCAGATCGAGGAACAATTCCAGCAACCCGACAACCAGCGCTTCTCCAGCCGCCAGCGGCACAGCGGCAAGCGGTCGATCATTGGCCGGGCAACCGGCCAGCCCGAACGCCAGCAGCACTTCGCCGTCGAGGTTCAGCGCCGACAGCCACACATCATGCGCGTGTTCGAGCATCACCAGCGCTTCACCAGCATCCAGCGACAACGCAAATTTGGGTGACAGCTCATGGAAGCGCGGATGATTTTCCAGCGCATCGAGAACCTGCGCCGCCAACGGTCGGGCATCGAACAGCATGCGCGAATCCAGCCCCGCGGTCGGGCTGAGCATCAGGTTGCGCACATCGTCACTGGCAGGGTTGGCCGGGCCGAGCCCTGCCGCCATCAATGCCTTGATCAACCCATCGTGATCAGCGCCGATGCCGCGAATTTGCAGGTTGGCGCGGTTGGTGGCTTCGATAACGCCCTGTGCATAAGTCTGCGCAGCCTCTGCAACCGCCATTGCCTGCACACTGCTGATGACCCCGCCCGCCAGCTTGATCCGGCAGATCCCGCCGTCCAGTGCCGGGACGATACGCAGCAACCCCGGACAGGCCGAGGGGCGTAGCGTTGCAGAGGATGTGCGAGCGGACTGCGGCTCGTTCAATGGATCACCCGGTATGAACTGGACGTGGATTAGAGCACTTGTACCCCGTCGGGCGCGGTATTATGCCTGCTTTGTCCGCAGGCATGAAAAGGCGCTCTGTCGGAAGTTCGGATTGAGGTAGGTACATGTCGCCGTGGCTGACAGTCGTGGGAATCGGAGAAGACGGTTACAAGGGCCTGGGCAAGAACGCCCGGCACGCTCTGCTGCACGCTGATCAGGTGTTCGGCGGTCCGCGCCAGCTGGCATTGCTGCCGCCGTGCATTCGCGCCGAGCGGCGTGCATGGCCGAGTCCATTTTCGCTGAACCCGGTGCTGGAACAGCGGGGTGCCGAAATCTGCGTACTGGCCAGTGGCGATCCGATGCTGTTCGGCGTCGGCGCCAGCCTGGCACGCGTAGTCTCCATCGACGAAATGCGTATTCTGCCCGCCCCTTCTTCTTACTCTCTGGCCGCCGCTCGTCTGGGCTGGCCGTTGCAGGAAGTCGTTACCTTGTCAGTGGTTGCCCGTCCGGTAGCCGCATTGAACGCTCATTTCCATCATGGCGTACGTCTGCTGGTGCTGAGCAATGATGGCAGCAGCCCCGCAGTGATTGCCGGTTTGCTGCGCGAACGAGGCTTTGGCCCTAGCCGCATGACGGTCCTGGAGCACCTGGGAGGTGAAGCCGAACGGCGCGTCGAGGGGCTGGCCAGTGAATGGGGTAATCCCGAGATCGCTGCGCTGAACCTGGTTGCCGTCGATTGTCGCGCCGACGCCAGCGCCATTCGCCTGAGTACAGTGGCCGGTTTGCCAGACAGCGCTTTCGAGCATGACGGCCAGTTGACCAAACGCGACGTGCGGGCCATCACCCTTGCCCGCCTTGCTCCGGTGCCGGGTGAACTGCTTTGGGACGTCGGCGCGGGCTGCGGTTCCATCGGCATCGAATGGATGCGCGCGCACCCAACCTGCCGGGCGATGGCCATAGAAGCGGACGAAGGCCGTCAGCAACTGATCGAATTCAATCGCGATGCGCTGGGCGTGCCGGGCCTGCAATTGGTCCGTGGCAGCGCGCCACAGGCGCTGAGCGGTCTGGAGCGTCCGGATGCGATTTTCATCGGCGGTGGCGTGACCCGTATCGGCGTGCTGGAAACCTGCTGGGAGCAGCTGCGCTCCGGCGGGCGGCTGGTCGCCAATGCAGTAACCCTGCAAAGCGAGGCTGCACTCATGGCCTGGCGCGAGCGGCATGGCGGCGAACTGACGCGTATTCACGTCGCCCATGCTCAGCCTCTTGGCGAGTTCGATACGTGGCGTCAGGCCTTGCCGATCACTCTGCTGGATGTAGTCAAACCCTGATGCGCGAAGAAACCGCCGAACAGCCTGCTCCGCTACGCAGTGGCCTGACCACCGGCAGCTGCGCCACCGCAACCAGCCTCGCGGCGGCGCGGCTGTTGCTCAGCGGGCAAATCAGCGATGCGGTAGAGATTGTGTTGCCCAAGGGCAAACAGGTGCAGATGCGCCTGGAATTCTGCCGCCTTGTGGATAACTTCGCCGAAGCCGGAACACTCAAGGATGCCGGGGACGATCCCGACGTTACTCACGGCGCGCTGGTGTTTGCGCGCGTCAGGCTGGAAATGGCACCTGGCGTGCGCTTCGTGGCAGGCGCAGGTGTAGGCAGCGTGACCCGCCCCGGCCTGGTGTTGGCGGTGGGCGAGCCCGCCATCAACCCGGTGCCTCGACGCATGATGACCGAACACTTGCTGCAGCTGGCGGAAGAACTCGGCTACAGCGGTGGTTTCGAGGTTACGATTGGCGTCGAGGGCGGCGAAGCGCTGGCGCTCAAAACCATGAATCCGCGCCTCGGTATTCTCGGCGGGCTGTCGATTCTCGGCACCAGCGGGATTGTCCGGCCCTTCTCCTGCGCAGCTTACATCGCGTCGATCCATCAGGGCATCGACGTCGCCACCACCAACGGCTATCGGCATATTGCCGCCTGCACCGGCAACGCCAGCGAAGACACCATGCGCCGCGTGTACAACATCCCGGATATCGCCCTGATCGAAATGGGCGATTTCGTCGGTGCAGTGCTCAAGCACCTGCGCAAGGTGCCTGTGGATAAGTTGAGCCTGTGCGGTGGCTTCGGCAAGATCAGCAAACTGGCCGCAGGCCACATGGATCTGCACAGCCGCCATTCGAGCATCGACCTGCCGCAACTGGCGCTGTGGGCTGCGGATACAGGCGCGGACGCAGACCTGCAACAGCGTATTCGCGATGCCAATACCAGCCAGCAGGCGCTGGCGATGTGCGCAACGGCGGGTGTGCCGCTGGGTGATGAGGTGTGTCGTCATGCGCTGGCTTTTGCCCGCAGCGTGGTGCCTGCACAGGTTCAGGTCGAAGTGTTCGCCATCGACCGCCAGGGCGGAATTGTCGGTCAGGCGGGCGTTGCGTTATCGAAGGAACACACATGAAACGAATTCTGCTGTTGGGCGGCATTACCGAAGCGCTGGCGATTGCACGCAGGCTCGGGCCTGAGCACATCTATAGCCTGGCAGGTGTGGGTCGAGTGCCGGCAGATCTGGCCTGTCAGTTGAAAGTTGGCGGCTATGGCGGCGCAGAGGGCATGGCGCAGTACATTCGTGACCAGGGCGTCGATTTGCTGCTGGACGCAACCCATCCGTATGCTGCGCAAATCAGCCGCAACGCTGCATGTGCGGCCCGGCTGACTGGAATTCCCTGCTGGGCCTTGCGCCGCACTGCCTGGCAGGCTGGTGCGGGTGATGACTGGCGTGAAGTGGCCGACTGGTCAGAACTGGTCACGGCACTGGCGCCCTTCAAGCGCCCACTGTTCACGCTAGGGCGCGAGCCTTTGCAGCATCTGCACGAGATTCCGGAGCATCAATTCTGGACGCTTCGGGCATTGGACAGCTACCCCGGCAATGACCACTGCGAAGTGATCGGCGCGCGCGGCCCGTTTGCACTGGAAGACGAACGTCAGCTGTTTGAACAACGCGATATTGATGTGTTGATCAGCAAAAACAGTGGCAGCAGCTCCACCGAACCCAAGCTTGAAGTCGCCCGCGAGCGCGGCCTGCCCGTCCTGATCCTGAAACGCCCGGAGTTGCCTGAGGTGGATCGGATTTTGTGGAGTGTGGATGAGGTGCTGGAGGCGTTGGGGCTGGAGTGAATGAACCGTCTTCAGTCCTCATGAAAATCGTGAAACAACCCGGTCAGTGGGAGTGAGCTTGCTCACGAAGAGGCCGGTACAGTCGCTGAAAATCAATTGATCCGTTAATCCGCCTTCGCGAGCAAGCTCGCTCCCACAGGGTCGTTATTTTCAAAGCCAAATTGCGTCCCACAAGGGATAATCACGCACGCTTTTGACCAAGCCGGCTCGAACAGGATTGGCAACAATATAACGGGCGAAATTTAAAAGGCTTTCTTCAGTGCGGATGCTTACGTCGTGAAATCCGCTTTGCCAAAAAGGTCCACGGCAGCCGCTGGCTCTGTTTATGGTGATCGCGCTTTTCGATTTGACGCGCTGTACAACTCTGGATAACGAGTGGCTATTCAACTGCAGCAGCCAGTGAATATGGTCCGGCATGACGACCCACGCTAATGAATCGGCCAGTTGCTGCTCCTGGACTTGCCGAAGCTCATCGACGAACAGACGCCCCATGCGCCAGTCAGAAAAAGCAGGTTTTCTCTGGAGTGTTTTCGCGGTGACCAGATAAATCTGGCCTGTACCGGAGATCCGTCCGATGCGCAAACGATGCGACTTTGCCCTCTCACTCATCCCATCACCTTATGGCTGCGTGCTTGGGAGCGACTCTACAAAGCGCGCACACTTAGCGTGTGCTTAAAGGTTTACCTGAGTGTTTCGTATGTCCAGTCGAGCTGCCCTTCACTCTTTTTCTAAAACCTCCGGAGAACCCCCTCAATGCTCAAAAACGCACTCCTGCTGGCCGCATTACTGCTGCCAGCCTGCTTTGCCCAGGCCCATGAGTACAAGGCTGGGCCGTTGCTGATTGGCCATCCCTGGTCAATGGAGCTGCCGCCCAATGCGCCGACGGTCGCGGCGTATTTCACTGTCGAGAACAAGGGCGACAGCGCAGATCGTCTGATCAGCGTCGACAGCCCCATCGCCGGGCAAGCGCAGTTGCATGAGCATATACACGCCGACGGGCTGATGAAGATGCAGCACGTTCAGGCGGTCGACATCCCGGCCGGTGCGAAGGTGAGTTTCGCGCCGATGGCCTGGCACGTGATGCTGCTGGACCTCAAAGACCGTTCGAAGCTGGTTACAGGCCAGCGCTTCCCGATGACCCTGCATTTTGAAAAGGCGGGAGATGTCGAGGTGCAGGTCGTGGTACAAAAGCAGGCTCCGGAACACCAGCACTGAGTCGTTTTACAAAGTGAGCACATTGCGCCGCGTTCGCGACAGATCAGCCACCCGTAACAAGCGGGGCGCATGGCTGAGCCTGTTCGCCATGTTGATGATCTTTATCGGTCCACTGGTTTCCCAGTCGATGCCGATGGATCATCACGCCGGCATGTCGATGTCCATGCCAGCCAGTATGGATATGTCGGCAGACAGCCACGCCCATCACGGCGGCGAGCATTCCATGCCTGCCGACGCGGGCATGAGCGATCACGCGCTGTGGGCAAAATGCGGCTATTGCACACTGTTGTTCAGTTGCCCGGCGCTGCCCCATGTGCTGGAACTGGTCGCAGCCCCGCCGCCAAGGCCGGGTGATTTCTTCGCCTCGCATCCCCTGCCGGGGCATGCACACAAGGCTATATTCCCCAATGCCCGAAGCCGGGCACCGCCAGCGCTCACCACGGCATAACCCGAAAAAAAGATTCTACGACGGCGCGCAGCTCAAGGCTGCGCGCCATTCGTGCTGTGTTATCCCTATTGGGGAGCGTTGAACGTGTCCAAACCTGATGTCTCTTTTTACAACCTTGCCTGGCGATGGCATTTCTATGCAGGGCTGTTCGTCGCGCCGTTCATGATCCTGTTATCGCTGACCGGCATCATTTACCTGTTCAAGCCGCAACTGGACAACCTGATGTACCACGACCTGCTCAGCGTGGCACCGGCCGAGCACCGCCTCACTGCCGACGAGCTGCAACAGCGGGTAAAGAGTGCTTACCCACAGGCAGCCATTGGCAAGTATTTCCCGCCGTTAAACGCCGAGGGCAGTGCGCAGTTTGTGATCAGCGAGCAGGGCCGCGAGGTGAATGTCTTCATTGACCCCTATCGCGGCGAGGTTCTTGGCACCCAGGACGCCAAAAAGAACCTGCAGGCGATTGCCCGCGCACTGCATGGCGAGCTGATGATCGGTACGCTGGGTGACCGGCTTGTCGAGCTGGCGGCTGGCTGGGGAATTGTGCTGGTGGTCTCCGGCCTTTATCTATGGTGGCCCCGAGGGCGCTCGGCCGCTGGCGTGTTCTGGCCACGCCTGACCGCCAAGGGGCGCGTGCTGTGGCGTGATCTGCATGCGGTGACCGGTTTCTGGGGTGCGTTTTTGCTGCTGTTCATGCTGTTGAGCGGCATGACCTGGACCGGGCTGTGGGGCAAACAATACGCTGCGGTATGGAACACCTTTCCGGCAGCCATGTGGACTGACGTGCCCAAGTCCGACAAGCAGGCTGGCGAGTTGAACAATGCCAGCGTGCAGACCGTGCCATGGGCCATGGAAAATACGCCGATGCCGGTTTCAACCGGCGAGCACGCCGAGCACATGGACCACATGCATATGTCCAGCGCACCGGCAGCGCCAACCGTGTCATTGCAGCGAGTTGTCGACATTGCACGCGCCAGAGAGATCGTACCGGGCTACAGCATCACTCAGCCTAAAACAGCTGATGGCGTGTTCACTGTGTCGGTGTTCGCCGACGACCCGCGCGATGACGCGACGCTGCATATCGATCAGTACACGGGCAAGGTGCTGGCCGACGTACGCTACGTTGATTACAGCGCAGTGTCCAAGGCCACCGAGCTGGGCGTGATGCTGCATGAAGGTAAATTTTTCGGCTGGATCAATCAGTTGCTGATCCTGCTGGTCTGCCTGATGGTACTGCTCAGCTCGGTCAGTGGGTTGGTGATCTGGTGGAAGCGCCGACCTCGAAGCGGGCTGGGCGTACCGCCATTGCGCCACGACCTGCCACGCTGGAAAACCGCGACGGTGGTCATGATTGCCCTGGGCGTCATATTCCCTCTGGTGGGTATTTCGATGCTGATTGTCTGGGTGCTTGATCGAATAGTGCTTTCACGCTTTGCCAAAACTGCGGCAAAAGCTTAGATTGCTCGCTGCGGGGCCTGAAACCATTGAGTGGCGTTGTGATGAATTCCTCCTCATACCCGGTTTCAGGTCCCGCCCTGCTTTGAACCTTCCATGCCCCCGAAACTTCCTACCGACCAGATCGCCAATGCTGCCTTCACCGACCTGCGCTGGCCGATAGCCGTGCGCCGTCAGCCCTGACTACATGAAATGAACCGCCCGGCTAATGCCTCAAGCGGATCATCCATCATGCAGGCGAATCGGCACCATGAACCTACCGCTCATAACATCAATACCACCTCCACAACGTTCACTTGCCAGCGACACGTATCCACCTGGTTTCAGCAAAGCAACCCAGGAGCTGGCCAGTACCCTGCTCTCCCCCCTCAAACCCGAGCTGGATGTGCAGACAACATGGCTGACCTACCTTGACAGCAAAGAAATACCGGACGAGGGAGCCAATATTCACAGTGTTCCGCTGATCCCCAGTCTGATCGAGCACTTCACCGGCCTTCTGAACTGGACCGACCATGATGTGCAAGGCCTTTACCCGACTCCGTCGTCCACTTCGCAAACACCAGCCATCCAACCGCTGGGCCGCGCAGCTATCGCGACTTTCTATACCCGGGTCAGCCAGCAACTGGAACAGTTCTATAGCCAGAAACTTGCGGACTACTGGAGCATTGCAACATCGGATGGCGAAACCAAGGGACACCAGTTTGTCGCCGAGCAGATCGAGTGCATGAAATCTGAATGCGCGGTGCAGATTGCCCTCGAAAAAATGACGACCGGGCACTACAGCCTGCTGTCGGCAGCATTGGCAGCCTGCGCCACTGGCCCCGACGGAAATACTGCCGAGCTGCAGCCACACAGCGTTTATGGACTTTCAGCAAGCGCTGGTGATAGCCCTCTGCTTTCGCTTTACGGGGCGTTTGTAATCGCAAGACGTCTTCGTGATGAACCTGTGCAGATCGATCAGGAGGAGCTTGAAGATGTGCTGCTGTTCACCCCGCATGACGGGCTGGAAGCATTTGCATCCTTGACACAAATGAACGAAGCCCTTGCTCGACGAGGGGCTGAACCTGATTACAGACGACGTCTGCTGGCTGATTCCGGGGCTGACCAACCAGTCCAGGCTGCACCTGACAGCAGCATCTTGCAGTGGCAATACACTTTGCTGGAAGGCAACTTTCTAAGCCTGTTGCATACACGCCAGATCACCAGACAGCAATCTATGTTCGCTCAGGCCGTACAGCTTGCCCGCACCCAACGAATGGATGCGGTTTGTTTCGAGCAATCGATAGTGCAACTACTGGGATCAGAAGTTTACTTCGACCACCATTGGCGCCTGGACCGGCTCGATAACGATCTGGTGGAAAGCCAGATGCCTGCATGGTGGAAAACCATGAAGCAGTCGCAGCGCATCGAATGGCATGAGCAGGCGCAGCGGTTTGGCCAATCGGTTGTGAATATTCGCAAAAACAGCAAGGACCACTTCGGTCAGCCGGATAACGACAGCCGCACTTACTTCACGCGCTATATCGACAAGCAGCTCGAGGACGTATTGAAACGAGCCTCAGTGGAGGTAGCAGCGCAGCACATTATTGTTTCACTGACCTATATAACCGGCACTGAAGTGCTGGATATTCCCGGCGCGCCTATGATGCCCGCAACCGAGACCGCGAAGACTTCGCTATGGCAGTTGGCACACACCCATGCCTACCGGGCCAAAGCTAAGGATGCATTGCTGATCCAGGCTATGGATAGTGAAGGCGCAGTCATCAGCAAACTGGACAAAACCACCGTCAAGGAATTGGTTACAACCATCGAGACCCCTCAGCACCTCAGCGAGTACCTCGACCTCAATCTGAAAACATCGGCGTATGCGCAACAACTCAAGCAGTCACGAAAAGTCATGCTGGAAGCTCAGATGAAGATGATGCTGCTGGAGATCGAACAACTGGCGTTTGCGCCAGCGGGTCGAGAGTGGATCAAAGCAGTGCTGGATTCGCCAGCACCGCAAGGGCGCCGAACCATCAAAGGTGAAGCCATCGAAGTCAGGTTTTTCACTGTCAATCAATTCAAGATGACCAATGTCATGCTGATCGCTCCCGCGGGGAAATTCGATAAGGGACCGCTTGTACTGTGCACACTGAATGCTTCCGACGGCATCGTTTTCCGCTGGTTCAACAGCATGTTTCATCTCACCACCACCTTTCTGGAAGAAGTCCCGTTTCAGCAGTACCTGCTTAAGCAAATACCGCTGTCCAGGCGTCTGGAGACGCTGCGTGCCATGCAGTACGAGAAAGAGGCAAAGCACTGGCGCCCGCCACAGGTACTTACTCAATTTTCGCTTATACCGATCCCTTCAAGGCTGCTGCATCCAGTCGTTTTTATCCGCCAGAGCAAAGATATTTACGAGGAAATTCACGAGACCAGGATCACTCAGTTGATCAGCGAAGCCAAGCGGCATATGAGCCAGGAAACCAATCAGGGGCAAGCCGGCCGAAGCTTCGATCTGATCGCCGGTATCGCAATTCTGTTTCTGCCTGAACCGATCATGATGCCTGTTGCGCTGGGCGTGGGCCTGTATAAAACCTGGAACGCCTTTTCGAAAATAGACGAAGGCGACCACGAAGGAGCCGCCGAGGAGTTTCTGAGCGCCATTGGCTATCTTGCCACTGCTCTCATTGGCCATGTGGCGCTAGCCCTTAAACCGGTAACGCATGCCTCAGGAGCAGCAAGAAGTCCGCACCTGATTCGCAGGGTGGGTCGCGATGAGCAGATGCAGATTGGCTATCTCCTGTCGCATTCCAAAGCCCCACGTTTTGCAGACTCTAAATTAATCGTCGCTATGGACCCTCACCGCTTCATTGCCATCGAGATAGAGGGCCAGACCTGCTTCATAAGCCGTCGTGCCAACATGTTCGGCCACTCGCGCCTTTATCGGCCGAACCCCATGGATGCAACGCAGTTGGTGCATGAGCAGGAATTTGCCTTGCGTACTACCAGCGGTGCCTGGAAAACCGTGGGAAAACAAATACCGCGGCTGAGTCAGCCAGCCATCCGCAATGCCCAAGCACAGCTGACCAGCCTGACAACTGCCTGGCCTGCGTCCCTGGAAGAAGCAAGCAGCGCTGAACGTTTGAAGTTCGAGGCCGATTACCTCGCCCTGAGTAAAGCGTCCAACGCAGAAAGCTTTTCGGAAATAGCAGCTTATACAGAGGGAGGTTCGGCAGCCATCAATCCTGTATTGCGAAACGGTATGCGCAACGCCACCACAAGCAGGTTTCTCCGCCAGTTCTACAAACTCAAGCCATGGCATGGCACTGCCTTTCGCTCCACGTATGTATCCAGCGAAGGAGTGGCATGTCTGGAACGCGAGATAGGTGCGGTGTTTACAGATAATGGCGTGCAGTCCGCATCGGTATCGCGAGCCAATGCCTCCAGATGGAGCCAGGATGGATTTGTGAGCAGTAACGCTAACTCGGAAAATCACCCGGTATTCTTTATCTTCGCGCCTAATGTGCCCAAGAAGAACATGTTTACCGGCTTTCTCGGTGATCACGTCGCCATCCCGCCTGGAACTCGCGTGCAACTGGGTGCGACAACACGGGTCAACGGCCAGCTGTTCGCCTGGTTCGATGCTCCCGAGCGACTCGTTGACCAGACCTACGATCTTTACACCGGAGCACAGGAGTTCTGGGTATGAGGCGCTTGGCCGTTTGAACACAACGGCAGTAGAGACAATGCTGGTATTTCATGGTCCGCACCATTGCAGCGCATAGCGCACGCCCTCTTCCTGCCCCCGTTCCAGGTTGGTGCGCATACCCTTTACTGCGCGACACATTCGTTCCATTTTGCGACGCGCTCAGGTTGGCCCAGACCTTGCTAACGGTTGAAAGAGCAACGTAATGCACCGCCGCAGACCTATCAAAAAAATGAACCAAGGGAGCTAGTCAATGAAGCGTCGCAGCCTGACCAAAGCCTTTACCCTGTCCGCATCGATCGCCGCCATGGGGTTGACCTGGACCGTTCAGGCTGCCGAAACCATCAAGGTCGGTATTCTGCATTCGTTGTCCGGGACCATGGCGATCTCCGAGACCTCGCTCAAAGACATGGCCTTGATGACCATTGACGAGATCAACGCCAAAGGCGGCGTCAACGGCAAGAAGCTCGAAGCAGTGGTTGTCGACCCGGCTTCCAACTGGCCACTGTTCGCCGAAAAAGGCCGCCAATTGCTGACCCAGGACAAGGTGGCGGTGGTCTTTGGTTGCTGGACATCGGTATCGCGCAAATCGGTGCTGCCGGTCTTTGAGGAACTCAACGGCTTGCTGTTCTACCCCGTGCAGTACGAAGGCGAAGAGATGTCGCCCAACGTGTTCTACACCGGTGCCGCGCCTAACCAACAGGCGATCCCTGCGGTCGAGTACGTAATGAGTGAAGAAGGCGGTTCGGCCAAGCGCTTCTTCCTGCTCGGCACCGACTATGTCTACCCACGTACCACCAACAAGATTCTGCGTGCATTCCTGCACTCCAAGGGTGTAGCGGATAAAGACATCGAAGAGGTCTACACCCCGTTCGGTCACTCCGACTATCAAACCATCGTGGCCAACATCAAGAAGTTCTCTGCAGGTGGCAAGACAGCGGTTATCTCCACCGTTAACGGCGACTCCAATGTGCCGTTCTACAAAGAACTGGCCAACCAGGGCCTGAAAGCCACCGACGTACCGGTTGTAGCGTTTTCGGTAGGCGAAGAAGAACTACGCGGCATCGACACCAAACCACTGGTAGGCCACCTCGCCGCCTGGAACTACTTCCAGTCGGTGGAAAACCCGGTCAACAAGAAGTTCGTCGCTGACTGGACTGCCTACGCCAAAAAGAAAAACCTGCCAGGCGCTGACAAAGCGGTGACCAACGACCCGATGGAAGCTACCTACGTCGGTATTCACATGTGGGCACAGGCAGTCGAGAAAGCCAAAACCACTGACGTGGACAAGGTACGCGAGGCAATGGCCGGACAAACCTTCGCAGCACCGTCGGGATTCACCCTGACCATGGACAAAACCAACCACCACTTGCACAAGCCGGTAATGATTGGCGAAGTGGAGGATAACGGTCAGTTCAACGTCGTCTGGCAAACCAAAGAGCCGATCCGCGCCCAGCCATGGAGCCCCTACATTCCTGGCAACGACAAAAAGCCTGATCATCCCGTGAAGAGCAACTGATGTGACGGGGCTGAGAGCACAACAACTCTCGCCCCTACGCTCCAGCGCTAGTCGTACGCACACGTTCGCTCGGCCTCAGGGTGGAAAGCATTTTTTTTAGGAGCGGACTTGTCCGCGAAGGCGGCTGTTCAAACGATACATCTTCAGTGAATGTAACGGCCCTTTCGTGAACAAGTTCACTCCCACGGCCTTCGGCCAGAATCAAGAGCAGACGGCGACACACTCAATCAAGGCCATATTGATATGCCTTCCTACTTCTACCGTTTCATCCTCGCTATCAGCCTGCTGCTGCCCCTTGCAGCTCAGGCCAGCGATGCCAGTGATTTTGTCGCAGCCAGTTCTGCACAACAGGCCGAGCTGCTGGAGGCCTGGGCAGCCAAGCCGACAGCGGAACGCGTTGAACTGCTTGAAGCTCTGCGCGATGGCCGTGTTGCCGCCGACAGCAGCAAGCGCGCCTGGATCGAAAACAACGATCAATACGTGCCGGTCGATGCACAAGCCCCTGCAGCAGCCGACGCCCCAACTCCTGACGAACCGCGCAAACTGCGCCTGAACAACAGGCTGCGTGGTCTGGTTGAAACAGCGCTGGCCAGCCACCAACTGCTGGCAGCCGATACGCAACTGCGTATGGCAGCAGCCCTGCAATTGCAAAAAAGCGCTCGCCCTGCACAACTGGAGCTACTGACCGAGCGTGTCGCCAGCGAAACCGATTCCAGCGTCAAAAGCGCGCTGGCCCTGGCGCTGGCCAACCTGCAAATGGTCGACTCCAGCCCGACAGTACGTCTGGCTGCCGTGCGACTGCTGGGTGAAACCGGTGACCCGCTGGCGCGTACCCGTCTTGAATCATTGCTGGCGCCCGGCGTGGAAACCGACGCTTCGGTACGCGTGGCGGCTGAAACCAGCCTGGCACAGGTGAAGCGCAAGCTGATGATCGGCGAAATCCTCGGTCAGGCGTTCAGCGGCATGTCGCTGGGCTCGATCCTGTTGCTGGCGGCGCTGGGTCTGGCGATCACCTTCGGCCTGCTGGGTGTGATCAACATGGCCCATGGCGAGATGCTGATGCTGGGCGCCTATTCAACCTATGTCGTGCAACTGATGCTGCAGCGCTATGCACCGGGGGCCATCGAGTACTACCCGCTGATCGCGCTGCCAGTGGCGTTCTTTGTCACCGCCGCGATCGGCATGGCTCTGGAACGTACGGTCATTCGTCACCTGTATGGCCGCCCGCTGGAAACTCTGCTCGCCACCTGGGGCATCAGCCTGATGCTGATTCAGGCCGTACGTCTGGCCTTTGGCGCGCAGAACGTTGAAGTCGCCAACCCGCAATGGCTGTCAGGCGGCATTCAGGTGTTGCCTAACCTGGTATTGCCTTACAACCGCATCGTGATCATCGCCTTCGCCCTGTTCGTGGTCGTGCTGACCTGGCTGCTGCTGAACAAGACCCGACTGGGCCTGAACGTGCGTGCTGTGACCCAGAACCGCAACATGGCTGCCTGCTGCGGTGTGCCGACCGGGCGCATCGACATGATGGCATTCGGTCTGGGCTCGGGCATTGCAGGTCTGGGCGGCGTCGCCCTGAGCCAGATCGGCAACGTCGGCCCCGACCTTGGCCAAAGCTACATCATCGACTCATTCCTGGTGGTGGTGCTCGGCGGTGTCGGGCAACTGGCCGGTGGCGTGATGGCGGCCTTCGGGCTGGGCATTGCCAACAAGATTCTCGAACCGCAAATCGGCGCTGTATTGGGCAAGGTCCTGATACTGGCGCTGATCATTCTGTTTATCCAGAAACGTCCGCAAGGCCTCTTCGCATTGAAAGGACGGGTGATCGACTGATGAGCCAGCCATTGATGGTAACTGCCGCACAAAAAGTCGGCCCCAAAGGCACGTTGACCGCAGGCATTGTGATACTGGCTGTGCTGCTGGCACTGCCGTTGCTGTCGTTGTTGCCTGCCGATAACAGCTTTCAAGTCTCGGCCTACACCTTGACCCTGGTGGGCAAAATCCTCTGCTACGCCATTGTCGCCCTGGCGCTGGATCTGGTCTGGGGCTACGCCGGGCTATTGTCGCTGGGCCACGGCCTGTTCTTCGCACTGGGCGGCTATGCCATGGGCATGTACCTGATGCGCCAGGCCGCAGGTGATGGTTTGCCTGCGTTCATGACGTTCCTGTCGTGGACCGAACTGCCGTGGTACTGGGCAGGCACCGACAATTTCCTCTGGGCGCTGTGTCTGGTGGTCCTCGCACCTGGGCTGCTGGCGCTGGTGTTCGGCTTCTTCGCCTTCCGCTCGCGGATCAAAGGCGTGTATTTCTCGATCATGACCCAGGCCCTGACGTTTGCCGGCATGCTGCTGTTCTTTCGCAACGAGACCGGCTTTGGCGGCAACAACGGGTTTACCAACTTTCGCAGCATTCTGGGTTTCAGCATCAGTTCCCAAGGAACCAGAGCAACGCTGTTCCTAGCGACAGTCTTATTGCTGATTGCCAGCCTGTACATCGGCTGGCGCCTGGCGCAGAGCAAGTTCGGCCGGGTTCTGACGGCGTTGCGTGATGCGGAAAACCGCCTGATGTTCTGCGGTTACGATCCGCGCGGCTTCAAGCTGTTTGTCTGGGTCTTGAGTGCCGTACTGTGCGGCCTGGCCGGGGCCCTGTATGTGCCGCAGGTCGGCATCATCAACCCCAGCGAAATGTCGCCGACCAACTCTATCGAAGCAGCAGTGTGGGTAGCATTGGGCGGCCGTGGCACGTTGATCGGCCCATTGCTGGGCGCGGGTCTTGTGAACGGCATGAAAAGCTGGTTCACCGTGGCTTTCCCGGAATACTGGCTGTTCTTTCTCGGCGCGCTGTTCATCATCGTCACGCTGTACCTGCCCAAAGGCGTGATCGGCTTGCTGAAGAAAAGGAGCGAGCAATGAAAACCACTCCTACCCCGTCGTTCATGCTTGAACCGGTTCTGGCACCCAACTCTGATGCAGGCACCAGCCGCGATGCGGTAGGCCTTGGCAAAAGCGCTGGCAAAGGGCTGAACACACGACACGGCACGATCCTGACGCTGGAAGACATCAGCGTCAGCTTCGACGGTTTCAAGGCACTGAACGATCTGAATCTGTACATCGGCGTGGGCGAGCTGCGCTGCATCATCGGCCCCAACGGCGCTGGCAAGACCACGCTGATGGACGTCATCACCGGCAAGACCCGCCCCAGCCACGGCAAGGCCTGGTTCGGCGAAACGCTGGACCTGACGCAGATGAGCGAAGTGCAGATTGCTCAGGCCGGAATTGGCCGAAAGTTCCAGAAGCCGACGGTGTTCGAAGCCTTGAGCGTGTTCGAGAACCTTGAACTGGCTCAAAAGACCGACAAATCGGTATGGGCCAGTTTGCGTGCGCGGTTGAGCGGCGAACAGCAGGACCGGATACGCGAAGTCCTGGAAACCATTCGCCTGACCACCTCCATGCACCGCCCGGCGGGCTTGCTGTCTCACGGCCAGAAGCAGTTTCTGGAGATCGGTATGCTGCTGGTTCAGGACCCGCAATTGCTGCTGCTCGACGAGCCGGTGGCGGGCATGACCGACGCCGAAACCGAATTCACCGCCGAGCTGTTCAAGGGCCTGGCCGGCAAACACTCACTGATGGTGGTCGAGCATGACATGGGCTTCGTCGGCTCGATTGCCGACCACGTCACCGTGCTGCACCAAGGCAGCGTATTGGCCGAAGGCTCGCTGAACGACGTGCAGGCCGACGAACGCGTAATCGAAGTGTATTTAGGGCGCTGACGCAACGAACTGATCGGCGCGCGGCACGGAAATACCTGTCCAGACGCCCCGCGTCCCAACATTACGATTACGCTGCAACCGACGAGAACATTCACCATGCTCCAGGTCGAAAAGCTTCATCAGTATTACGGTGGCAGCCACATTCTTCGCGGTCTGTCGTTTGATGTGAAGGTCGGTGAAGTCACCTGCCTGCTGGGCCGCAACGGCGTAGGCAAGACTACGCTGTTGCGTGTGCTGATGGGCTTGTTGCCGTCGAAGGAAGGCTCGGTGCAATGGGAAGGCAAGGCCATCACCCAGTTCAAGACGCATCAGCGGGTGCATGCCGGGATTGCTTATGTGCCGCAAGGCCGGGAAATATTCGGCCGGCTGACGGTCGAGGAAAACCTGTTGATGGGCCTGTCACGCTTTCCGGGCTCCGAAGCAAAGGAAGTGCCGGCATTTATCTACGAGCTGTTCCCGGTGCTGCTGCAGATGAAACATCGGCGTGGCGGCGATCTGTCCGGTGGTCAGCAGCAGCAATTGGCGATAGGCCGGGCACTGGCGAGTCGTCCACGCTTGCTGATTCTCGACGAGCCTACCGAAGGTATTCAGCCCTCGGTGATCAAGGAGATCGGCGCAGTGATCAAAAAACTGGCCGAGCGCGGCGACATGGCGATTCTGCTGGTCGAGCAGTTCTACGACTTCGCGGCGGAACTGGCCGATCAATACCTGGTGATGTCGCGAGGAGAAATCGTCCAGCAGGGCCGTGGCGAGAACATGGAGACCGAAGGGGTTCGCGGTCTGGTGACTATTTAATTAATGCGCCAATCCGTTATCGTGCTGCACTCGACAAGCCAATGAAGACACCATGAATCTGCCTGCCAACACCGCCCTTTTTACCCCCAGCTGGCATGCCGAGCTGGAATTGGGTTATGGCCGTTTCGATGACTGCACACGCCCGACCCAACGTCGCCACAAAGGGCCGCTGCGGGTGCAAAAGCATCTGTATGCCGAAGGACCGCAGGTGTGCCAGCACATCATCGTTCACCCACCGGGCGGTATCGCCGGGGGAGACCGGCTGGACATTTCAGCCACGGTCGGTGCCGATGCCTGGGCACAACTGACCAGCCCCGGCGCGGCGAAATGGTATCGCGCCGCCAGCCCGGCCTTTCAGCAACTGGAGCTGCATGTCCAGCCCGGCGCGACGCTGGAATGGCTGCCGCAGGAAACCATCGTTTTCAGCAATGCCCAGGCAGAACTTACCACCCGCATAGAACTGCACGGTGACGCGAAGCTATGCTACTGGGATGTAGTAGCACTGGGCCGTCCGGCCAGCGGCGAGCGTTTCGAGCAGGGACATTTTCAGTCGCATCTGGATATCCGCCGCGACGGCACATTGCTCTGGCACGAACGGCAACGCATTATCGGTGGCGACGGGCTGCTGGACTCGCCCATCGGCCTGGACGGCAAAACGGTATTCGCCACCCTGCTGCTGACCGGTGAAGTGAGCAGCGATCTGCTTGAGGCCTGTCGCTCGCTGTCGATGCCCAACCCGGTACGCGGTGATCTGACCCAATTGCCGGGCCTTGTAGTGGCTCGCTGCCTGGCAGACGAAGCATTGCACGCGCGAGCCTGGCTGATACAAATCTGGAAATACCTGCGCCCTGCCCTGCTGGGACGCCAGGCGGTAACGCCAAGAATCTGGAACACCTGATTGATGACTGGACGCTCTGCATTCCAGGCTACACCCTCGGCGCTGATACACTCAGCGTGATACATAAGTCCTGAAAAGCCCGAAAATCGGGGCTTTTAGCGCTTCTGCCCGCAGGGCGTGGGAGCGAACGTGTTCGCGAAGACAATGTTTTAGGCGCTGCATTTTCGGCGACTACACCGGCCCCTTCGCGAACAAGTTCGCTCCCACGGCCTTCGGCCAGAACCCAAAACAGACTTATACATAACGATGAGGGCTCAAGCCTGGGAACGATCAACCACCGAATTTGAACAAACGGAAACCCCATGGACCTGACACCACGCGAAAAAGACAAGCTGCTGATCTTCACCGCCGGACTGGTCGCCGAACGGCGTCTGGCACGCGGTGTGAAGCTCAATTACCCGGAAGCCATGGCCTACATCTCTGCGGCACTGCTCGAAGGTGCGCGTGACGGACAGACCGTCGCTGAGCTCATGCACTACGGCACGACCCTGCTGAGCCGCGATCAGGTCATGGAAGGTATCGCGGAAATGATCCCGGAGATTCAGGTGGAAGCCACCTTTCCGGACGGCACCAAACTCGTCACCGTGCATCAGCCGATTGCCTGAAGGAGTGATCATGCAGGACGTGATTCGCGATGCCCTGCCGGACGATCTGCCGGGCATTCTGGAGATCTACAACGACGCAGTGCTCAATACCACGGCTATCTGGAATGAACGACCGGTCGACTTGGCCAACCGCCAGGCCTGGTACGCAGCTCGCCAGAGTCAGGCGTATCCAATTCTGCTGGCCGTCGACCACGCAGGCGAGGTGCTGGGCTACTCATCGTTTAGCGACTGGCGCCCCTTCGAAGGGTTTCGCCATACGGTGGAGCATTCGGTCTATGTTCGCGCAGACCAGCGCGGCAAGGGGCTGGGGCCGCGCCTGATGGCATCGCTGATCGAACGAGCCAGAGACTGTGAGAAACACATGATGGTAGCCGCCATCGAAAGCGGCAACGCGGCCTCCATCGCCCTGCATGAACGCCTCGGCTTCAAGACTACCGGACAGATGCCGCAAGTCGGCACCAAATTCGGCCGCTGGCTGGACCTGACCTTCATGCAACTGGATTTGTCGCCCGGTGTTCCGGCACCCGCGTCACAATCACCCAAGCCCTTCTAGAGAGCACGCCATGAACCATGCACAACTGCGACGTGTTACCGCTGAAAGCTTCGCCCATTATCGCCATGGTCTGGCGCAGTTGCTGTTTGAAACGGTTCACGGCGGCGCATCGGTGGGGTTCATGGCTGATCTGGATATGCAGCAGGCGTACGCTTGGTGCGATGGCCTGAAGGCCGATATCGCCGCAGGCAGTCTGCTGCTGTGGGTGGTGGCCGAAGACGATAATGTGCTGGCCAGCGCGCAGTTGTCACTGTGCCAGAAGCCCAATGGCCTGAACCGCGCCGAAGTGCAGAAACTGATGGTGCTGCCCAGCGCCCGAGGTCGTGGTCTGGGCAGGCAACTGATGGACGAAGTCGAGCAGGTTGCAGTAAAACACAAACGCGGGCTGCTGCACCTGGACACCGAAGCGGGCTCGGTGGCTGAAGCGTTCTATAGCGCGCTGGCCTACACCCGCGTCGGCGAACTGCCAGGCTACTGCGCCACACCGGACGGTCGCCTTCATCCGACCGCCATTTATTTCAAAACCTTGGGGCAACCGACATGATCCCTGGTCAATACCAGATCCAGCCCGGCGATATCGAACTCAACGACGGACGCCGTACCCTCAGCCTGGCGGTTGCCAACAGTGGCGACCGGCCGATTCAGGTGGGCTCGCATTTCCACTTTTTCGAAACCAATGACGCACTGACCTTTGATCGCGCCGCCAGCCGCGGCATGCGCCTGAATATCCCGGCCGGCACCGCCGTGCGCTTCGAGCCGGGCCAGTCCCGTGAAGTCGAGCTGGTGGACCTGGCCGGATTGCGCAAGGTCTACGGCTTTGCCGGACGGGTAATGGGCGATCTGGATTGAAGCCTTTTTGAATACCGTTCCTACGCTCCGCGTTCATCGTTACATACAAGTCTGCTTTTGATTCTGGCCGAATGCCGTAGGAGCGAACTTGTTCGCGAAGAGGCCGGTACAGCCTCCAGAAACAGGGCGTTCGGACTAACGTCTTCGTGAGCAATGCGGATCGCCGCAACGGTCATGCCGGCATCCAATCGGGACGTGTGTATGACGATGGGCACTCGGCACGAGGATCAAAAGCTTTGACGACTAACGACTTGCAGCTCGCCGCTGGTCGCTTTGAAAAACTTACAGTTTGCGGCCTGCAGCTTGCCGCTCTGAATCCGAGGTACGAAAGATGAAGATAAGCCGACAAGCCTACGCAGACATGTTCGGCCCCACCGTCGGCGACAAGGTTCGCCTGGCCGACACCGAACTGTGGATCGAGGTCGAAAAGGACTTCACCACCTATGGCGAAGAAGTGAAGTTCGGCGGTGGCAAGGTCATCCGTGACGGCATGGGCCAAGGCCAGCTAATGGCCGCCGATGTGGTCGACACGCTGATCACCAACGCCCTGATCATCGACCATTGGGGCATCGTCAAGGCTGACGTCGGCATCAAGAATGGACGCATCGCAGCCATCGGCAAGGCCGGTAACCCGGACATCCAGCCAGACGTGACCATTGCGGTCGGCGCGGCCACCGAAGTCATTGCCGGTGAAGGCATGATCCTCACCGCTGGCGGCGTCGACACGCACATCCACTTCATCTGCCCACAACAGATCGAAGAAGCGCTGATGAGCGGCGTGACTACCATGATCGGCGGCGGCACCGGCCCTGCCACTGGCACTAACGCCACCACGGTCACGCCCGGTCCGTGGCACATGGCGCGCATGCTCCAGGCTTCGGATTCGTTTCCGATGAACATTGGCTTCACCGGCAAGGGCAACGTCAGCCTGCCCGGCCCGCTGATCGAGCAGGTCAAGGCGGGCGCTATCGGTCTGAAGCTGCACGAGGACTGGGGCACCACACCCGCAGCCATCGACAACTGCCTGAGCGTTGCCGATGAATACGACGTGCAGGTCGCGATTCACAGCGACACGCTGAATGAGTCAGGTTTCGTCGAAACCACCCTCGCCGCGTTCAAGAACCGCACCATCCACACCTACCACACTGAAGGTGCAGGTGGTGGCCACGCGCCGGATATCATCAAGGCCTGTGGTTCTCCGAACGTGCTGCCCAGCTCGACCAACCCGACCCGGCCTTTTACCCGTAACACCATCGACGAACACCTGGACATGCTCATGGTCTGCCACCACCTGGACCCGAGCATCGCCGAAGACGTGGCATTCGCGGAAAGCCGTATACGCCGGGAAACCATCGCCGCCGAGGACATTCTTCACGACCTGGGTGCCTTTTCGATGCTCAGTTCCGACAGCCAGGCCATGGGCCGGGTTGGTGAGGTGATCATGCGCACCTGGCAAACCGCCGACAAGATGAAGAAGCAGCGCGGCCCCCTGCCGCAGGACGGTCCCGGCAACGACAACTTCCGCGCCAAGCGCTACATCGCCAAATACACCATCAACCCGGCGATCACCCACGGCATCAGCCATGAAGTGGGCTCTATCGAAGTCGGCAAGTGGGCGGACCTGGTGTTGTGGCGTCCGGCATTCTTCGGCGTCAAACCGACCCTGATCCTCAAGGGCGGCGCCATTGCCGCCAGCCTGATGGGCGACGCCAACGCTTCGATCCCGACACCGCAACCGGTTCACTACCGCCCCATGTTTGCCAGCTACGGCAGCTCGCTGCATGCCACCAGCCTGACCTTTATCAGCCAGGCGGCATTCGACGCAGGCGTACCGGAGTCACTGGGCCTGAAGAAGCAGATCGGCGTAGTCAAAGGCTGTCGCACCGTGCAGAAGAAAGACCTGATCCACAACGACTACCTGCCGGACATCGAAGTTGACCCACAGACCTATCAGGTCAAGGCCGACGGCGTGTTGCTATGGTGCGAACCGGCCGATGTGCTGCCGATGGCACAACGGTATTTTCTGTTCTAGCAAAGCGCTCGAAAGTGGGGGCTCTTGTTGAGCCCCTGCTGCTCGACGTACAAACTGGATTGACGTACAAACTGGATTAAAGCCCTAAGGCTCAAGAAGCTCCAGGAATGTCTCTTTAGAGTTCAGTATCTGCAACGACTGCAGCGAGTCGTTGATGGCGTCGAGCATGCCCAGATCCTGTTCAGTCGGTTTACCCTGCAACACCCGATGCAGAGCAAGAAAAACGCTGAGTTTGCCTCCCGACATATAGTCCCGTTTGCTTACTTTTGCATCTGCCAGTATCTCCCCCGCCAGCGCGATCTGCTCTTCGACGAACGCTGCAAACTCTGTCTTCAACATGGTCATTATCCAAATGTTAGTCAGACTACCAAGCTACTGCTGACCACAATCAGCGTCTACTGACAGAAATGACAGTAAACGCCCTGTTTGTCGTGTCATGTAAAAGCGATAATATGCGCCATCTTCCGTCACGCTCCTCCAACAAGGTAGTCGGACATGCGCCTTTCCGAGTTCATCGTTGTTCATGTGGATCGCATTGTCGATGAATGGGAAGACTTCGCCAGGACTCTGAAACCTGCCGCCGACTCGATGAGCAAGCTAGAGCTGCGCGATCACGCCAAATCGATTCTGCTCGCAGCTGCACGGGACATGAAAACTGCGCAGAGCAAAAGCGAGGAGATTGCCAAGGCCAGAGGCGAAGAGCTGAACAAGACGCCAAGCCTGGACGAAGCAGCCAGCAGCCATGGCGAGTTGCGTCATGAGGTCGGCTTTGATCTGGTGCAGATGACGTCGGAATTTCGCCATCTGCGCGCCAGCGTCATCCGCCTCTGGGTAGAAAGCCTGGCAGCGCCGCAACTGGCCGATTTTCAGGACGTGATTCGTTTCAACGAAGCCATCGACGAGGCGCTTGCCGAATCCACCGCTGCCTATGCGGAACGGGTTGGCCGTTCACGGGATATATTTCTTGCCATTCTGGGTCACGATCTGCGCGCGCCGCTGCAGGCCGTCAGCATGTCGACGGAATTGCTGGCACGCAAGATAGCGCTGGACGAAAAGACCCAGTCCTATGTTTCGCGTATCCAGACCAGCACCCGCCATATGGGCTCGATGGTCAGCGATCTGCTGGAATTCGTGCGCAGTCGCCTGGGCGCCGGGCTACCGGTTGAACGCAAATACATGGATTTGGCCAGTGCTTGCCGTGAAGCCATCGAGGAAGCCTGCGCCGGGCGACCGGACTCTGTTCCGGTGCTGAACATCGAAGGCAACACCAAAGGGCACTGGGACGCCGGGCGGATCAGCCAGATGCTGCAGAACCTGATCGGCAATGCCCTGCAGCACGGTGCGGCCAGTCACGAGATAACGGTCAGTGTTACGGGTGCCGAGAAAGCGGTGATATTGGTGGTACACAACGAAGGCAAGCCGATTGCCGAAGACGCTATCGGGACGATCTTCGATCCGCTGGTGCGCAGCACCGAGGAAAACAGCGAAACACGCAGTACATCGACCAGCCTGGGTCTTGGCCTGTTCATCGTCAAGGAAGTGGTCAACGCCCACGGTGGCAGCATCACTGTGACCTCGACCATTGGTGAGGGCACGACCTTCAATGTGGTGCTGCCGAAAAACTGATCAAGGCTGATTGTGTGCTGATGCGGGTGGCGCATCAGCTCATTCAGAAAAGACAGAATCGCAAGACTGCTACGCTCAACCCTTCCACTGCGCCCGGGGATCAAACGAGGAACTGTCTGCCAGTTTCTGCCACAGCGCCCGGGTTGCTTCGTCGGTGTGCTTTGGCACGACGATTTTCAGCTGGGCGTAAAGGTCGCCCCGCTCGCCGCTCTTGTTCATCAAGCCGTTACCCTTGATCCGCAGACGCTGACCGTTCTGACTGTCCGGGCGGATGGTCAGGTTGATCCTGCTGTTCAGCGTCGGTACCGCCACCTTGGTGCCCAGCACTGCTTCCCAGGGCGCCAGTGGAACGGTGATGACCAGATCATGGCCCTCGACCTCGAACAGCGGATGCGGTGCCAGGCGAATGATCAGGTACAGATCGCCGTTGGCACCTCCGCCCACTCCTGGCGCGCCCTGGCCCTTGAGACGAATGCGCTCGCCGTCGACGACGCCCGCAGGAATCTTCACGTTCAGGGTCTTGGTGATATCGCTCATGCGCTGCCCGTTGGGGCTGTGCTGCGGCACCTTGAAGCTGACCTGCTTGGACTCACCCGACAAGGTCTCCTCAAGGAAGACTGCCAGCTCCATCTCAACGTCCTGCCCGGTACGCCCGGGGTTGCGGGTACGGCCGCCCTGCTGTGGCCGGCCGCCGAAAATGGAGCTGAAAAATTCTGAAAAGTCTGCCGTTTCCTCGAATCCTCCAGCGCCTGCGCCAGCCCGGCTTTGCCAGCCTGGCGGAGTCTGGAACGGACGACCCTGCCGACCGTACTTGCGCAGCTCATCGTACTCGGCGCGCTTGTCAGGGCTGCTGAGCACTTCATAGGCTTCGGACGCTTCCTTGAACTTGTCTTCAGCGCCTGCTTCCTTGCTGACGTCAGGGTGATACTTGCGCGCCAGTTTGCGATAGGCGGTCTTGATCGCCTTGTCGTCCGCAGTCGGCTCAACGTCAAGTATCTTGTAGTAGTCTTTGAAATCCATGTAACGATCACCCATCCGAATTATCCGGCAAAGCCAGATACGCTGGCGTCACGCGCCCAGCTCCCTCTGTTTACGAGGTATCTGGATTACCTAACGTCGAAAATTTATAGATAGCCGGCCGTCTTTGCAGACGGGTCGATCACTCGACAACATCGTGTTCGACAGCCAGGTCTACCGAGAATCCCTTCAAGATTGGGGGTAACGGGCTTCAGTTCAAGCCTTGACGGTAAATACAGTCAGGTAAATATAAGCGACGTGTCGCGCTACGCAATTGGCGCGCGCTGACATAAACTGCGCGGCCGTTTTTTGACTGGAACGTAAAAGACATGAATGACCAATCCCCGGCCCGTGCCTGCGGCATCGATTTCGGCACGTCCAATTCCACCGTCGGCTGGCAACGACCCGGCGTGGAATCGTTGATCGCGCTGGAGGACGACAAAATTACTCTACCGTCGGTGGTGTTCTTCAATATGGAAGAACGCCGCCCGGTGTATGGCCGCCTGGCGCTGCACGAGTATCTGGAAGGTTATGAAGGCCGCCTGATGCGCTCGCTCAAGAGCCTGCTGGGCTCAAAGCTGATCAAGCATGACACCAGCGTGCTGGGCACGGCGATGCCGTTCAAGGATTTGCTGGCGCTGTTTATCGGCGAGCTGAAAAAACGCGCCGAGCACACGGCCGGACGCGAGTTCGAGCAAGTGGTACTGGGTCGCCCGGTGCATTTCGTCGATGACGATGCACAGGCCGATCAGGAAGCCGAAGACACACTGGCCGAAGTGGCCCGCAAGATCGGCTTCAAGGACGTTTCGTTCCAGTTCGAACCTATTGCTGCGGCATTCGACTACGAGTCCACCATCAAAGACGAAGAGCTGGTACTGATTGTCGACATCGGCGGCGGTACGTCGGACTTCTCGCTGGTGCGCCTGTCACCCGAGCGACGCCAGCACGATGATCGCCAACAGGACATTCTTGCCACGGGCGGCGTGCACATTGGCGGCACCGACTTCGACAAGCAGCTGAGCCTGCAAGGCGTGATGCCGCTGTTCGGTTACGGCAGCCGTATGAAAAGCGGTGCCTACATGCCGACCAGCCACCATATGAACCTGGCGACCTGGCACACCATCAATGCGGTGTACTCGCAAAAGTCGCAGCTGGCACTGGGCAGCATGCGTTATGACATTGAAGACACGGGTGGCATCGATCGCCTGTTCAAGCTGATCGAACAGCGCGCCGGGCACTGGCTGGCCATGGAAGTGGAAGAAACCAAAATCCAGCTGACCCACGCTGAAAACCGCCATCTGCCAATGGACCGGGTGGAAGCAGGATTGAGTGTGGACCTGAGCCGGGTGATGTTCGAGGCGGCAATCGACGCTCAGCTTGAGCGCGTGCGCAACAGCGTGACGAACTTGCTCAGCGACGCGGGCGTGAGTGTCGAACAGGTCAACACGGTGTTCTTCACCGGCGGCTCCAGCGGCATTCCCGCCCTGCGCAACAGCGTCTCGGCTATGCTGCCCAACGCCCGCCACGTCGAAGGCAACATCTTCGGCAGCATCGGCAGCGGCCTGGCGATTGAAGCGAAGAAGCGTTACGGCTAGTGGTATGACTCGGAGCGCAGGCACGGTAGTTAAAGAACTATCGTTCCTCACGCTCCAGCGTGGGAATGCCGTTCGTGACGCTCTGCGTCACAGATTCCAGCCGCAACGCAGACTCTAGCCAGTCAGATATCCACGCGCCCTAGACCAACCCTTCCTTCTGCAGTTCACTCTTCAAATACGCATAGTAAATCGGCCCTGCCACCACACCCGGCAGGCCGAATGCGGCTTCGAACAGCAGCATCGCCAGCAGCAACTCCCACGACTTGGCATTGATCTGTCCGCCGACGATGCGTGCATTGAGGAAATACTCGACCTTGTGAATCACAATCAGGTAACCCAGCGCAGCCAGCGCTACCCAGATCGAGATCGACATGCCGACAATGAAAATGAGCGTATTCGACATCAGGTTACCCACCACCGGCAACAGGCCGAGCAGGAAGGTCATGATGATCAGGGTCTTGGTCAGCGGCAGGTGAATCCCGCACAACGGCAGGACGATGGCCAGGAATACCGAAGTAAACGCCGTGTTGAGCAGGGAAATCTTGATCTGGGCGAAAACGATGTTGCGAAATGCGCGACTGACCAGATACAGACGATCAAACAGTGCGGCCGCCAGCGGCTTGCGCGCATGGACATCGGAAATACGCTGCAAGGCGATGATTGCCCCCAACACCATGCCGATCAGCATGGTAACGAACATGTGTGCTGCGCCCTTGCCGATCAACTGCAACTCGCCGACGTGCTTCTGCAGCCACTGCCCAAGGGAGACCTGAAACTCCGCCGCACTGGCAGGCAGATACGCATCAATGAACGGCGGCAGCTGACCGCGCGCGCGGTCCACCAGGGTCATGAACTTGTCCAGCGAGGCCCCGGGGTTTTCGGCTTCGTGCAGCACAAAGCTGATGACACCGGCAAAAATCAGTGTCAGCAGGCTGACCACCACAGTACCCAGTAGCGCTACCGCCAGCCAGCGGGCGCGTTCGCCAGAGATCAGACGCTGCAACTTGGGGGTCAGCATGTTGACCAGTTCGAACACCAACAGTCCGGCCAGCAGGCTGGGCAGCAACTTGAATGGCAACACCAATAACAGACCGCCAAATACAAGAATCCAGCTGGCTATTAACACCTGACGCGCAGAAAACGTTGGCATAGACCCTCAACGGGCAACACAAGGAAGGTGGGCAGTCTGCCAGCCTTCTCAGTCGAGAACCAGTAATCCGAAAGCCGGAAAAAGTGCGGCGCAATCATCTGCCCGATGATCGGCTCGATAACGGCGCCAAAGTGCAGTGTTTACTGCACCCGCGCGCCTTGTCTGTAGCGATGGCTCTGGCTGGAAAATTATTTCTTCTTGAGACAATCGCTCATGAAACTCTTGCGAGCGTCGCCCTTGAGTGCCTGAGTACTGGCGGTCGCATTGCAGGTCTTCATCTTGTCCTGCTGGGTAGCTGCCGGCGTTGGTGCCGCTTTCAGGCAAGTGCTCATGAACGCCTTGCGCTCATCGCCCTTAAGCGATTTGGCGCTGGCGTCGGCATTACAAGTGGTCATTTTGTTCTGCTGTGCAGTCGCCGCGAACCCCTGAGCAGACAGCATCAAGCCAACGAGCAATAAAGGAATACCGAGCTTCTTCATCGATCCACTCTCCAGAACCACCGCACCGGACGGCGCAGGCTGTGATTCAGTGTAGTCAGATGTTGCGACCCATGACGGGGCACACTGCATCGCCGCTGGCATTCTCGACCAACAGGCGGATAATTACGCCTCGCTTTAACGATGATTCCCTCATGCAATACGCTTTTCCACTGATTACAGTCCTTATCTGGGCGATCAATACGGCCGTCACCAAGGCGTCTGCCGGAGTGATCTTTCCGGCTGAAATAGGCTTTTATCGCTGGGCGCTGGCAGGCTTGCTGTTCACACCCTTCATGCTCAGGCCTGTCTGGGCGAACCGTGCCGCGATCAAACCGGTGCTGGGTAAAATTTTCATTCTTGCCGTGCTCGGCACTGCGATGTATCAAAGCCTGGCGTATTTCGCTGCAAGCCTGACGACCGCCACCAACATGGGGATCATTCAGTCGCTGGTGCCCATGATGGCGCAGGGGCTGTCGATAGCCTGCCTGGGCAATCGCCTGACCCGTGGCGCACTGCTGGGCGCTGTGCTGTCATTCGTGGGAGTGGTAGTCGTGGTGTCGGCGGGCAATCCCGCTGGGCTGATCGATCATGGCGTCAATCGGGGCGATGCGATGGTGCTGGTGGCCACAGCGTCGTACGCGGTCTACAGCACGCTGCTCAAGAAGTGGCAATTGTGCCTGCCGCCCCTGCAATTGCTTTACGTACAGATTCTGCTGGCGCTTATCGTGTTGCTGCCGCCTTTTATCCTGTCGGCAAAAACCGGCTTGAATGCCAGCAACATTCCGATGGTGCTGTATGCAGCCATTCCGACTTCCATGCTTGCGCCATGGTTGTGGATGACCTCGATCATGCGTCTGGGGCCCAGCCGCACGACGCTGTTCTTCAACCTGATGCCGATCGCCACGGCATTGATTGCCGCGGCGACGCTGGGCGAACAACTTGCGCTCTATCACCTGTTCGGCGGAGCGCTGACCCTGTGCGGCGTCATCCTTGCAGAACGCTGGACGACCCCGCTGCGGTCAAAGACGAGTTAGGCAGTCGCGCTGCCCTCACTGCCCTCCACACTATGAATCGACACATCGGTGATTCCGGCGGCGTGAGCCATGCCGGCTTCACCGACTGCAAGATCGTCCAGCTCGACATGGTGCTTGAGCGCCAGCTCGTGTACCACTTCGATGATGGGCACATCCAGATTCTCGATGACGTCTACGTGGTGCTCGCCCAGCAAGGTGTACTCGATTTCATACAGTTCTTTATCGCTCATCGCATCTTCCTGGCCGTCACTGAGGAGCGGCTGATTAACGAACTACGGTCCGACAACCGATGACCGAGCCCAGGGCCGGACCCTAATGTCCGACCGTGCCATCAGATTGACCTCGCGGTTTCGGGAACGTGCTGGCGAATATTCAAAGGGCCACCTCGCGGTCAGGGATTGTCGCGAGAGGTACTGCCGTATCGCCATCTTTTTTTCGAACTCTTAGCCCGGTTTCCTGCTCAAAGCGCTACCGGGCCAAGACCGGCTCTGACATGTGGAGCAATAACGATGTACAAGAAAATCTTCGCGGCGACTTTTGTATTGGCGACGATGGCCGGCTGCAGCAACACAACCGTGCAGAACCCGGTGGATTACGTCACTTATCGCAACGAACCGCTGGTCAAGCAGGTTGAGAACGGCATGACGCGCCAGCAGGTCCTGACCATCGGCGGCGAGCCGTCGAGCACCATCGAGCGTAAGGTCAACCCAGGCACCTGCAACAATTACGTCTTGGCCAAAGATGGCCACAAACAGGTTTACCACGTCAGCTTCAACAGCGACGGCCGCGTGACCAACAAAGGTTTCATGACCTGCGAACAACGCGAGAAAAACGAAAAAGCGATGTAACGGAAATAACTTACAGACGCCCGACGCGCAATGCGCCGGGCATTTCTATTTTGATGTTTAAGTATTAAACCCGTCATTAGACATTGCGTTTCAAACCACCGCTTGCGCCTTGAAACCCATGTACAAATTTGCTGTCATAGCCACTCATCTTAAAATCACTACACCGCATCACTAATGACCAAGGAAAGGTTCATATGGCTTTCGACGCTTTTATTCAGATCGCAGACATCCCGGGCGAGGCGCTGGACGAGAAGTACAGCAAGTGGATCGAAATCACCGGCTATAACTTTGGCGTCAACCAAAGCACCTCTGCCACCGCCAGTTCCTCGGGCGGCGCTTCATCCGGTCGCACCACCATGACCAACTTCACGTTTACCAAATACCTCGACAGCGCCAGTTGCAAGCTCATGGAAGCCAGCTGCGCAGGCCAGCACCTCAAGGAAGTGAAGCTGGTACTCTGCCGCGCAGGCACCGACAAGCTCAAATACTACGAAGTGGTTCTCGAGGAAGTCATCATCGCCGACTACACCCAGAGCGCAAGCGCCGGCATCCCCATCGAAATCGTACAGCTCAATTACGGCCGCATCAAAACCACCTACACCCTGCAGAAACGTGTCGATGGCACAGCAGGCGGTAACGTGGCTGGCGGCTGGGACCGGATCAATAATAAAAAGTACTCGTGAGGCACGACCATGGCCGAAGCACGATCCTTCATCAACTCCAGAACACAGACCTTCGATTCTTTGAACGCCAACCTTGCGCTGCCAAAGAATGCCAAAGCCAAATTCGTCGCCCTCAATTCCCACATCTCGGGCGGCGTCGTACTGGCCGGTGAGCTGGTCATCGTCGGCGACGCGTCCACGCCCTCGTCTACCGCCCAGGAAGCCTTCCTGATGGCCAAGGCTGCGGAAGTGCATACAGCGTTGCTGGTGAATGGCGTGGAGGGAGATGACTTTTTTCTTGAGAATTTTGAGTTGCTCAAGCAGACGATTTCTTATACGTCCATGGGGATAGGCGCCACGAGTGATGGCTGGGCCAAGCATATGGACGAGATCAAGAAAGCCCTTCAACAGATCGAAAAACTCTACCGGGAACACATGGGCTCCGGCACGATGACCCAACGAGACGCTTTCTACGCCAAACGAACTGAGTTGTTCATGAAGCTTGATAAGCTGCTGAACAATTTTCTGGCGTATGGATCCGGACTGCGCAACGAAGGCTCGATCAAACGACTGCTTGGACTTTCGACTAATAGCTACATGCACACAGGAGAAATCGCGGGATACGCTGACAAGGTATCTGGCGTGGCCAAAGCCTCCAAATGGATCAAGAGAGGAACGTATATAGGGACTGCACTTGAGGTGGGCACCACAGGGCTTTCGATTCATAAGGCCTGTACGGTAGGCCGCGAGGAGCAATGTCAAAGGGCGAAATATGTGGAGGGGAGCTCATTACTGTTTAGTATCGGAGGCTCCACTGTTAGCGGGGCTGGGGGTGGGTACATAGCTGGCGGTATATGTCTTGTGGCGCTAGGTATCACAACAGGGCCTGGGGCACTGGCTTGCACTGTAATCGGGGGTGCAGCTGGAGGATGGGTAGGCGGAGAAGGAGGCCAATGGGTCGGCGAGCGAATTGGAGAGTACATTTATGAGGCAGTTTCAAAATGACAAATATCCCAGTAGGCTTGATCGGTATACTCATAATGGTACCTATGATACTCAACCTTTTCGCCACCGCTATCATTGCGCATAAGTACGTTGAGATCATTGAGGAGCAGCTACCAAACTGCTCTTCCGTACAGACCATTAGAGAGGCATGGTCGGGTGGAGGCCTGCTCGGAAAGGTTATGCGCGGCGGCGTTATTTCAGTAGTGCTAATGTTACCAAAACTAAGCGCCAGAAGAGGAGTCATTGATGCCTCGGAGGTTGAACGCCTTCCAGCACGTTACAAAAACCTCTTGATCATTCCGACAACCATAACCTTTATTTTATTCACAGCGATGATGGCGCTCAGAATCGCCGGACACTACCTAGGACTTTAAGGTATTAGACGAGATCAACAATTGACCCGTATCGAGTCAGGATTAGCAGACATTATTATCTTGACAATTATGGCGCTCAGCTTGCCCTCTATTATTTATGTAGCGCACATTTACACAGGTGGAATCGAATCACAGCTACCAAAATCCTCATCCGTCTCATCAAACCGAAAAGTACTGTACGCAGGTGGCTTACCCGGCAAACTTAAAGGCTGACTGATGCAGATGAGTTGAGCAAATTCACTGGCCATCTCAAGAGGAGATTACTAATACCCGGACAATTCCATTGGCGTGCGCCGGAGACTGTCAGAAATTTTGTGTTCGGGCATAACATGTAGCTAGAGGTGCATGTATGCCGACCAAAAAGAAGTCCGCCAATGCAACAGCGAGGGAGTTGCCCTCGATTCCCCAAGAGCTGATCAAGCAGTTTGTTAAAGGCCCGATGAGCGCCGAAGCCATTCAAGACGCGTCCATGGCGTTCAAGAAGGCTCTGATCGAGCGTGCGCTAGGCGCCGAGCTGGGTCACCACCTTGGTTATCCTCAGGGCGCGGAGCGCCCTAAGGAGTCGACCAATCAGCGCAATGGCAAAAGCAGCAAGACGGTTCTGACCGACGACGGGCCGCTTCGCCTGGATATCCCCAGAGACCGCGATGGTAGCTTCGCCCCGATCCTGATTCCCAAGCACGAACGACGTTTTACAGGCTTCGACGACAAGATAATTGCCATGTACGCCCGGGGCATGACGGTGCGTGAGATCCGCGCTTTTCTATCTGAGCAGTATGGAACTGACGTGTCCCATGACTTCATCAGCTCAGTCACCGATGCGGTCATGGAAGAGGTGGGCGCTTGGCAGCAACGACCCTTGGAACCGATGTATCCGGTGATCTTCTTCGATGCGTTACGGGTCAAAATCCGGGACGAGGGGTTAGTGTGCAACAAGGCTATTTATCTGGCGCTGGGGGTATTACCTGATGGCACGCGCGACATTCTGGGTATATGGATCGAGAGCACCGAGGGTGCCAAGTTTTGGATGAAGGTGTTCAACGACCTCAAGACTCGTGGCGTTGAAGATGTTCTGATCGCCGTCACGGATGGCCTCAAAGGAATACCGGAGGCGTTGGGGGCGGTTTTTCCTGCCACGACGCTGCAAACCTGCATCGTGCATCTGATCCGCAACAGCTTGGACTATGCCGCTTGGGATAAACGTCGGGCACTGGCCAAAGCACTCAAGCCGATCTACCAGGCGATCAATGCCGATGTGGCTGAGCAAGAGCTTAACGCCTTTGAAGCGGGCCCCTGGGGCAAGCAGTATCCGACTGTAGTTGCTGCATGGCGTCGCGCCTGGGATCGGGTTATACCGTTTTTTGTTTTTCCGGCGGGCATTCGCAAAGTGGTTTACACGACCAATGCCATCGAGAGCATCAATGCCCAGTTACGCAAGATCATCAAGACTCGAGGGCACTTCCCGACCGATGAGGCTGCGACGAAACTGATATGGCTTGGGTTGCGCAACATCACCGCCAACTGGGGTCATGCGGCACACGACTGGAAAGTGGCAATGAATCAATTTGCGATCCTGTACGGAGACCGATTTACCAGACCGAGCTGGTAAAACAAGGGCCTGCCTGACGGCAGGCCCTAACCAGCCCGAACACAAAAAAACTGATACTCCCTGCGCCGCAGCGCCGAGTCATCTTCTAGCGCACTGATTAAGCTTCAGGGCATTGTAATTCTCACATCATCTAAAGTTCAGAGACGCAAAAAATCAGCTCAAACAGGGAGCCAACGTATTGAACACTGTAGAGCCTGGCATCATAGCCGGCATCATCATGGCTTCAGTATTTCTAAATTTGATTACAATGGCATATACAGCACATCGGTACATCGACACTGTCGAGTCACACCTATCGAACTGTCAGTTTGTAAATGATTATAAGCGACTGTATGCAGGTGATGATTTACGCAGCAAAGTGCAGCGCCTTTGGATGGCTGCATTGGTTTTATCGACGCCGGGCCTGCTTATCAGAAGGAAACTCGTCGATCCTCAGGATCTTAAAAACTTTCCTGCGGAGCTCAAAGTGCGCATTCTGGCGGCGTGGATGATCGGCATGCTAGCCATGACGGCATCCGTGATATTTTATTTCTGGACCAAATACCTCTAACGAGCAGCGTCTGACGCCCAGTCCATTTCTAAAAAATCATTACCGCGCCCCAAAGAATCCTTCAGAGCGCAGTAACCACGCCAACCAGCAGGTTGACGCTTAGAAAACCAGCTTGAACAGGGCGATGACCACGACCAGGCCGATCAGAAAGATGATGCCGACGGTGCTTCCGAGAAACTTAAGCATTGTGTATCTCCACGATTTATTTGGGTCTCATGGTTGGGACCGCAGCGTTCTGCACTCGTTTCTTATATTTTTACATTCAGTCACAACCGTCCGCAACGGCGAAAATCCGATAAAACTTTTCCCCTCCTCCAGCACTCACAACCTTCGCTGATCCTGCCGGGCAACACACAGAGCGGGACAGAAAAACCTGATGAACCATGGAGATAAATGATGATTTCTGCACCGCAATCACAGCTTTCCGATGTAAATACTCTGCGCCAGCGTGCGCGCCAGAACGTTGAGAATGGTGCTGTGACTGAAGGTTACAGCGCTGACCGCGAAACCGTGCTGCGCCTGCTCAATGAGTCACTGGCGACCGAGCTGGTCTGTGTGCTGCGCTACAAACGCCACTACTACATGGCGTCCGGCCTCAAGGCGAGCGTGGCGGCAGCCGAGTTTCTGGAGCACGCTGAACAGGAAGCACAGCACGCCGATAAGCTGGCCGAGCGCATCGTGCAGCTGGGCGGAGAGCCGGAATTCAACCCGGACCTGCTGTCGAAGAACTCACACGCACAATACGTTGCGGGCAACACGCTGAAGGAAATGGTGTACGAAGATCTGATTGCCGAGCGCATCGCGGTCGACAGCTATCGCGAGATCATTCAGTACATCGGTGACAGCGATCCGACCACCCGCCGCATTTTTGAAGAGATTCTTGCTCAGGAAGAAGAGCACGCCGACGACATGTCGGACATCCTCGAAGGCCTGTAACAAGCGGCGACAAGTGAAAAGCCAGGACCTGTGTCCTGGCTTTTTTGTGGACAACTGGATGCGCGATTCACGCACGACTATCGTTCCCTGTGCTCCCTTTGGATGCCGATCGTGACGCTCTGCGTCACAAGCCTGCATCGCACCGTACATCAAGACCGGACGCGGAGCGTCCAGAGCGGCATGCGACTCGGAGCGTCGCACGATAGTTGAGATTATCGTTGCGCTCGCTCCAGCGTCGGAATGCATTGCGTGACGCTCTGCGTCGCAGATCTGCATCGCACCGCTGATCCTTGAGTGTGCAATCACTTCACCGTCTTCGGTGCCTTGCCGGTGCGCATCTGCTCCAGCAGCGGGCCGCATTGGTTCGGTGCGCTATCGCCGGTCGCGACCAGCGCCAGCAGACCGGCCACCGGGCCTACGGTTGCACCGAGCAGAACCATACCGGCGCCGCGCAGCAGTAACGGGCCGGACTGCACGCCTGCATTGGGCTTGGCGAACGGGCCGTTGACGTACAGTGGCGAGCGTAACGAGAACACGCGGAAGCCCTTGGATTCCGGGTTGATCTGCAGGTCCAGTTGCTCGGTCTTCATGTTTGCGGTGCCATTGATGTAGATGATGGCGTTCTCGGTATCGAAGACGAACAGCCGACTGGTCGCCAAGCCGTCCTTGATGCCGAAGTCAGAAGCCGCGCAATTGATCTTCACGTCCTTGTCGCCAAACAGCTTGCCCACCACGTAGTTGCCCACGTTGAGCCCGGCAATTTCCATCAGGCCACGGCTGATCGCGCCGTCGTTGACCAGCATTTTCATTTCACCGTTGGCGGTGCCGAGCAAAGCGGCAATCGAGTTGCCTCGGCCACTGATGTCGGCATCGCCATTCAGCTCACCGAAGCTGGTTTTCATCGGTTCAAAGGTCGGGAACAGCTGCTTGAGCTTGAAGTTGCGCGCCGACAGCTTCGCCCTGCCCTGCAACGGCTTGTTGCGGCCGTCGAGGCGGATATCCGCATCCAGCTTGCCGCCTGCCACTCCAAAGCGCAGCGGCTCCAGGCTCAATTGACCATCGTTGAGAATCAGATGGGTATACAGGTCGGTGAACGGTAAGTCCGGGCTTTGCACAATGCGCTTGCCGGTGAACTCCACGTCGGCATCCATCGCTCGCCAGCGGTCGGTCTGAAATTCTTCTACGGGCAGGACTTTGCCCGATGGCTGCTTGCTCTCGCCACCGCGCTTTTTCTGAGCGGCATTCGAGTCCGCACCGATCAGTGGCGCGAGGTCGCTGAACAACAACTGATTGGACACCAGCACGCCGCTCAGCTTCGGCCGTGGCTGGCTGGCTACGTAACCCAGATCGCCGTGGATATCGCTGTTGCCGATCTTGCCGTTGAAGCCTTCGTAACGAAAGTTGGCTCCTGCCGGGTCATGCAGTTTGGCGATCAGGCGGCCATCGGTGGAGTAAGCCGGAGAGTCCGGCAGGGTCACGCCGGTCAGCGGGTACAGATTGCTCAGGCTCGCGCCGGAAAGTTTGAGGCGCAGATCCAGCGCACCCAGGTTCTGTGGGTCGGTCAGGGTCCCGGCGATGACCGCGTGGGTATCACCGACCTTCACATCGGCCTGCACCGGGAAAGGCTGACTGGCATCCTTGAGTGCGAGAAGGCCACCCACCTTGCCGGTGCCGCTCAGTTTCTGACCATGGTACTGGCCTGTTACAGCCAGACCAAACGCATAGTCCTGAGGTACTGCGCCCTTTTCCTGGGCCTTTTGCGCTTCCTTGCTGCCAACGATTTCGCTGAACGGGATCGGCTTGCCGAGCAGGTCGATCACCACATCCAGATTGGCATTCAGTGTCTGGTCATTGAAACTCACCAGCCCCTTGTCGAACTTGATGGCCCCGATATCCACCACCCACTTGGAAGGTTCAGCGTTCGGGTCGGATTTGGGCAGGTCGAACACCCAGTTGGCGCGACCATCGGCCAGCCGCTCAAGCTTTGCCTCTGGACCGGTCAAATCGATACGCGGGATGACCACTTGCTGAGCCAGCAGCGGCAACAGCGAAAGACGAAACTCAACGTGCTTGAGAGTGACCATCTGCGGAGTTTTCGACCACTCGGGATTACCCAGTGTCAGGTCATCGGCCACGAAGTGCGGCGACGGCACCCAGGCACGCCAGCCACCGAGCTCGGGCTCGCGCGTCCAGCGCACATCCAGGTCACCATTGATGGCGAACGGGCGATGCAGCGCTTCGCTGACTTTCTCATTGAGGGTAGGTTTGATGCGGTTCCAGTCGAACGTGACAAGCACAATGACCAGTATGGCCAGCACCACCAACAACGTGGCACCTGTCCAGGCGAAAATCTTGCGGCTGCGCGTCATGCGTGACTCTCCAGAAAACAGCGCCCCGACCCTGGCGCGCTGAATACGACATGAATGTTCGACTGACAAACGCGCCGAGGGTTTGATTTGAATACGAAATCGCACCAAAGGCCAGCACCCGCGCTGCAGCGCACGTAAAAGAGTCTGAATGAAAACCCTTTCGACGCAGGTAAAGCGCATTTGCTAAAGTGCAGTCCAGCCTAATCCAAGAATCGTTTGAGCCATGCTGCCCCGCGCCGAACAGAAACAACAGACCCGAAGAGCCTTGCTTGACGCTGCCCATCAGTTGATGGAAAGCGGGCGCGGCTTCGGCAGCCTTAGCCTGCGGGAAGTGGCACGCACGGCGGGCATCGTGCCGACCGGGTTTTATCGTCACTTCGAAGACATGGACCAGCTGGGCCTGGCGCTGGTAAGTGAGGTCGGCCAGACCTTCCGCGAAACTATCCGGCTGGTACGCCACAACGAATTCGCCATGGGCGGGCTGATTCGCGCGTCAGTTAAGATATTTCTAGAGCGTGTAGCAGCCAATCGCTCGCAGTTTCTTTTTCTGGCCCGAGAACAGTATGGCGGCTCTCTTAAAGTGCGTCAGGCTCTGGGGGCTCTGCGCGAGGGCATCAGCGCCGACCTGACGGCCGACCTGGCAAAAATGCCCAAATGGCAGCACCTGAACGCTGACGCGCTGTCGATCATCGCCGACCTTGTGGTCAAAAGCGTGTTCGCCATGCTGCCGGAACTGATCGACCCTCCACCCGCTTCGCTTGCACCGCACCTGACACCTCAGGCCAAGATTACCCAGCAATTGCGCTTCATCTTTATCGGCGCACGGCACTGGCGTGGGCTCGGCAGTCACGATTGAGCGTCAGTTGAAGTCAGTGATAGCACCAAAAAAGGTCGCTTTTTTTGTTGCACACCATAAATGAGCACGACAAGGCCGTGCACAATTAAAAGTCAGCCACTTCCGCCAGCAATTTCCTACAGCCTGCCCTGTTGGCAAGCCCCTTGCTCTGATTTGAAGCATCGCAATTGGCTGGAAGCTATCTAATGCTGGTGATTCACAACCGAATCGAACCTCAGGCCGAATGGGCCGCCGAGTTGCATTTGAATTTCGAGGCACGCAGCAAGAGTCGCCTGCGCTGCTTCAGTGCGGAAAACGAAGACGTGGGCCTGTTTCTGCAACGCGGTCAATCGCCCCTGCGCGATGGCGAGTTTCTAAAGGCCGAAGATGGCCGCGTGGTGCGTGTCTGCGCACGCCCGGAAAAGCTGATGCACGTTACTTGCAGCAGTACCTTCGAACTGACCCGCGCGGCCTATCATCTCGGCAATCGTCACGTAGCCCTGCAAGTCGGCGACGGCTGGCTGCGCCTGCTCGATGACTACGTGCTCAAGGCCATGCTCGATCAGCTCGGTGCCACCGTCGAAACCATCGAAGCACCGTTCCAGCCGGAACATGGTGCCTATGGCGGTGGGCATCACCACTCGCGTGCAGGCGAAGAGGATTTCAACTATCCGCCCCGCATGCACCAGTTCGGCGTGCGCAAGTGAACAGCGCCTGGGCGCTTTTGCGTCTGGCCAGCCCGCAGCTGCCGATTGGTGGCTACAGCTATTCACAAGGGCTGGAAATGGCCGTGGAGCAATCCATCGTGGTAGACCCGCAGACTGCAGGGCGCTGGATCAGCGATCAGCTGCTGCTCAATCTCGCTCGCTTTGAGGCCCCCCTGCTGCTGGCCCACTGTGAAGCAGCGTCGGCCGGTGACTGGGGTCAACTGCTGCAAGTCAGCGAGCAACACCGCGCCAGCCGTGAAACGCGCGAGCTGCATCAGGAAAGCCGGCAGATGGGTTATTCCTTGCAACAATTGCTCAATGGCCTGCCTGAGCTGGATCGCGATGCACGCCACTTTCTTGAACAGACTGCAGAGCCGCATCTGGCCCTGGGCTGGGCGCTGGCCGCACGTGCCTGGCAGATCAGCCCGCAAGACGCACTGGCCGCATGGCTGTGGAGCTGGCTGGAAAACCAGTTGGCTGTGCTGATGAAAACCCTGCCACTCGGCCAGCAAGCTGCGCAACGCCTGACCAGCGAGCTGTTGCCGTTACTGCAGCAAGCGCAGGTCAATGCCACCCGACAAGATACCCACCATGCTGGCAGCGCGGCCTTCGGCCTGTCCCTGGCGAGCATGGCGCATGAACGTCAATACAGCCGGTTATTCCGGTCCTGATCAGTATTTATGGAGAACTCAATGAACAGCCAACCTCTGCGCGTCGGCATCGGTGGCCCGGTAGGGTCCGGCAAGACAGCTCTGACTCTGGCGCTGTGCCTGGCATTGCGCGACCGCTATAACCTGGCGGTCGTGACCAACGATATCTATACCCGCGAAGACGCTGACTTTCTGGTGCGCAACGAGGCACTGGCCCCTGAGCGCATCATCGGTGTTGAAACCGGTGGCTGCCCGCACACCGCCATTCGTGAAGACGCTTCGATCAACCTGGAGGCGGTTGACCAGCTCAATCGCCGCTTTGAGGGCCTGGACCTGATCATTGTCGAATCCGGTGGCGATAACCTTTCCGCAACGTTCAGCCCGGAGCTTTCCGACCTGACGATTTACGTGATCGACGTATCGGCAGGCGACAAACTGCCTCGCAAAGGTGGCCCGGGTATCTGCAAGTCCGATCTGCTGGTGATCAACAAGATAGACCTCGCACCGCTGGTGGGCGCGTCACTGGAAATGATGGACAGCGACACGCGCAGGATGCGTGGCGAAAAGCCGTTCGTGTTCAGCAACCAGAAAACCGGTCAGGGTCTGGAGCAGATCATTGCCTTCATTGAACGCCAGGGTCTGCTCACTGCAGCCGCCTGAATTCACAACCAAAAGGAACCCGTCGATGAACTACAAAAAAGCCCTTGGTGCCCTCGCGCTGCTGCTGATCCCGACCCTGGCGCTGGCCCACCCCGGTCATGGCGATAACGGTCTGATAGCGGGTATCAGCCACCCGATTGGCGGTCTGGATCATTTGCTGGCAATGCTTGCCGTCGGCTTGTGGGCCGCACAACAGCAAGGTTCCGCACGCTGGGCGCTGCCCTGCACTTTCGTCGGCACCATGCTGATCGGCGGCGTGCTGGGCTTTGAAGGTCTGAACCTGCCAGCACTGGAAAGCGGCATTGCCGCGTCGGTACTGGCGCTGGGTCTGGCTGTGGCACTGGCGGTGCGTCCGCCCTTGGCACTGGCCGTTGCAGCGACAGCACTGTTTGCGTTGTTCCACGGTGTGGCGCATGGCCTTGAGCTTCCGGACATGTCCAGCCCATGGGCTTACGCAGCAGGCTTCGTGGCAGCGACTGCAGCCTTGCACGCGGCAGGTTATGCCGTGGTTCGCGTATTGCCTCAGGCGGCAGCACCGCTGGTGCGCATCGCAGGTGCAGCTTCTGCGGCAACGGGTGTGTGGTTGCTGGCGGGCTGATCGGATTTCCGGCTGGTCGTACCCACTTCGTCTGGAAAAATCAGCCAGGGTCGATCAGCGGGAAAGTGCAGGAATGCGGTACAGGTAGAGCAGCACTGCGCTGGCAAACGCCAGCAGGCAGACCGGCAAAGGGTGCAAGCCGAACAGCACTGCGATGGCGGCGATCCAGGCGGGCAGCCCGGCAGCGAGAAAGGCCAGACGGCGGACAGCAGCGAGTTTGAGCCATGCTGCCGGCTCTTCCGGCGTGTCGAGTGCAGCCTGGGTAGCCGTTAACGCTCGCTTGTAAGCCCCGAAGGGCTTCAGGCTGACGAACATCGAGCCTATCCCGGCAATGAACAGCGGTATCGCCAACACAGGAATGAGCGGCTCGCTGGCACCGAAAAACACACAGACCACCAGCAATGGCGCCAATGTCAGCCCCAGTTGACGCCACCACGCCATTTCCAGCTTTTGACGCACCTCGCTGCGTGTCACGCGGGGCCGACCTCGCTTTGATGCTCGTTACCCATCATGTGTCCCAACTTGCCCGCCTTGGTCGCCAGATAAAGGCGGTTGTGCGGGTTTTGTCCGGTGTGCAACGGCACACGCTCGGCGACCGTGATGCCCATGTCGGTCAAGGCTTTGACCTTGCGTGGGTTATTGGTCATCAGACGCAACGATTGAACGCCCAGGTGCTGAAGCATCGGCAGGCAGATCGCGTAATCGCGCTGGTCGGCAGCAAAGCCCAGACGCTCATTGGCCTCTACTGTGTCAGCGCCGCCATCCTGCAGCTCGTAGGCGCGGATCTTGTTCATCAGGCCGATACCGCGCCCTTCCTGACGCAGATACAGCAATACGCCGCGCCCTTCGGTAGCAATGGCGCGCAGGGCGGCTTCAAGTTGTGAACCGCAATCGCAACGCTGACTGAACAGGGCGTCGCCTGTCAGGCATTCGGAATGCACGCGGCCAAGAACCGGCGCACCGTCCGCCACATCGCCCAGACTCAGGACGACATGTTCACGGCCGGTTGCCGACTCGATAAAGCCGTGCATGGCAAACTCTGCAAAGGGGGTGGGCAGTTTGGAAGCGGCGACAAATACGACGGGCACCGTGTGCTCCTGATCAGTATGAAGACTGGAAATTCGCAAGATTCGCATTGTAACAGCAGGTTCCTGCGGACGCTCAGGCTGAATTCTCGGGCATTTAGATCATAAAGTTCGATAGATAGACGCAGTGCATCGCTTCACTGCGCGCTGCCGAAATGCTGGTAGCCACGCGTATCGGGCGTGACATCCAGCCCTGCGCCGTCGACAACAACGACACCTTGGCCCTTTTCTACCCGGCCAATCACATGCACCGGCCAGCCTTCATCCAGCAAGCTGGCAAGGTGTCCGGACGGCAGCGTGAAAGCCAGGATGTAATCGTCGCCACCGCTGAGCGCAGCCTGCCGGGCAGACGGCAGATCGAACAACTTCAGCAACTGATCAGACATCGGCAGCCTGTCACGCTCGACGACCAGCCGGACGCCTGATGCACGGGCAATGTGTCCGCAATCAGCCAGCAACCCATCGGAGATGTCCAGCGCCGACGTCGCCCTGCCCCGCAATGCCTGCCCCAGCGCTAGCTGAGGTTGCGGCGACCAGTAGCGGGCCAGCAACGCCTCGGCAATCGAAGCCTCGATGCTGCGTTGCTTCAATACCAGCGGCAACGCACCTGCGCCATCACCCAGCGCGCCGCCAACGCAGAGCAAATCGCCGGCGCAAGCGCCGCTGCGCGTCAGGGCCGAGCCGGCTGGAACAGCGCCGAACACCGTTAGCGTGAGGCTCAAGGGCCCGCGTGTGGTATCGCCGCCGATCAAACGCAGCGAACAGCCCTGCGCCATGTGATTGAGGCCGCGGGCAAATGCCTGCAGCCAGTCGGCATCGACCTGCGGTAGGGTCAAGGCAAGGGTAAACGCGACAGGACGAGCGCCCATGGCCGCCAGATCGCTGGCAGATACAGCCAGCGCTCGCTGGCCAAGCAGAAAGGGGTCGCAGACATCAGGAAAATGCACCCCGGCAACCAGGGTATCGGTCGAGATCGCCAGCTGCTCGCCGGGCGCTAACGCCAGCAGCGCGCAGTCGTCGCCGATCCCCAGGGCAACTTCCTCGCCCACCTGCGCACAGGGCGCGGCGGCGAAGTAATTGCGGATCAGCTCGAACTCTCCCATAAAGGTCAGGCGCGAATCAGCGCTTGTGGGCCTTCACTTCGACTTCACGCAGGCGCGGTGCCAGCTTGTCCAGCACGCCATTGACGAACTTGTGACCGTCAGTAGAGCCGTAGACCTTGGCCAGCTCGATGCCTTCGTTGATCACAACGCGGTAAGGCACGTCGATGCGCTTGAGCAGCTCGAAGGTGGACAGGCGCAGGACGGCCAGTTCAACCGGGTCGAGTTCTTCGATGGTCAGGTCGAGGCAAGGCGAGAGCGCGGTGTCGATCTCGGTCTTGTTGGTGGCCACACCGTGCAGCAGTTCACGGAAGTAGGCGCCGTCGACATTGCTGAAATCGTTGTCGACACGAAACTGTGCTTCGATCTCGTTCAACGCATGGCCAGCCATGTGCCACTGATAAAGGGCCTGAGTAGCCATCTGCCGCGCTTCGCGACGTTTGGCACTTTTGCCCTTGGCAGCTTCCGGCGATTTGGCGTCGCGCGGGTTGAACTGGTCGGTATCGTCGGAAATCACTTGGCCTCCAGCTGCGACAGCAGGCTTACCATTTCAATGGCGGACAGAGCAGCTTCAGCGCCCTTGTTACCGGCCTTGGTGCCGGAACGCTCGATGGCCTGCTCGATGGAGTCGACGGTCAGTACGCCGAAAGCGACCGGAACGCCGAACTCCATGGACACCTGAGACAAGCCTTTGACGCACTCGCCTGCAACGTATTCGAAGTGCGGAGTACCGCCACGGATCACCGCACCCAGTGCGACGATGGCCGCGAATTCGCTGCGCTGGGCAACTTTCTGCACGACCAGCGGGATTTCGAACGCACCCGGCGCACGGATGATGGTGATGTCGCTTTCGCTGACACCGTGGCGTACCAGCGCATCAACGGCACCGCTAACCAGGCTTTCCACGACGAAGCTGTTGAAACGGCCCACTACCAAGGCGTAGCGGCCTTGTGGGGCGATGAAGGTACCTTCGATGGTCTTCAAGGTCATTCGGTGAGTCTCGTATTAAAGAGCAAGCCCGCCTTGGGGCGGACTTTGAGGGATATTAGGCCACGAATTGCAACTGTCAGGCCAAAAGCTGCGAAAAACCGTCTTTCGCACGCCCCGACCTGCCGGTATTTATTCGGAGGGCACGTATTCTACAACTTCCAGATCGAAACCGGATATCGCATTGAACTTCATCGGTGAACTCATCAGGCGCATTTTGCGCACGCCGAGGTCACGAAGGATCTGCGAACCGGCACCCACCGTGCTGTAAGTGGTCGGCGTCTTGATCGGTTGCTGCCCTGCCGTTTCGCGAATGTGAGCCAGCAGCACATCGCCATCCAGCGGATGACCGAGCAACAGCACAACGCCACTGCCAGCTTCGGAAACCGCTCGCATGGCGGCGCGCAGGCTCCAGCGGCCGGGCTGTTTGACCATCAGCAGGTCGCGCAACGGGTCCATGTTATGAACGCGTACGAGGGTTGGTTCTTCTGCGCAGATCTTGCCCAGGGTCAGCGCCAGATGCACATCTCCCTCGACCGAATCGCGGTAGGTCACCAGGTTGAAACTGCCCAGTTCGCTGTCCATCGGCTGCTCGGCAATCCGCTGAACGGTACGTTCATGGATCATCCGGTAGTGAATCAGGTCGGCAATGGTGCCGATCTTGATGTCGTGTTGCCGGGCAAATTCTTCAAGTTCGGCGCGACGCGACATGGTGCCGTCGTCGTTCATGACTTCGCAGATCAGCCCCGTCGGTTCGAAGCCGGCCATGCGCGCCAGGTCGCAGGCCGCTTCGGTATGACCGGCGCGAGCCAGAGTGCCACCGGCCTGAGCCATCAGCGGGAAGATGTGCCCCGGGCTGACGATGTCTTCGGCTTTGGCTTCTTTTGCGGCGGCAGCCTGAACGGTACGTGCCCTGTCAGCTGCGGAGATACCAGTGGTCACACCTTCCGCGGCTTCAATGGAAACGGTGAACTTGGTGCCGAAGCCGGAGCCATTACGCGGTGCCATCAGCGGAAGTTTGAGGGTTTCGCAGCGCTCGCGGGTCATCGGCATGCAGATCAGGCCACGGGCGAAACGCGCCATGAAGTTGATGTGCTCGGGCTGCACGCATTCGGCGGCCATGATCAGGTCGCCTTCGTTCTCACGGTCTTCGTCATCCATGAGGATGACCATCTTGCCCTGGCGAATGTCTTCAACCAGTTCTTCGATAGTATTGAGCGCCACGCGGCACCCCCTTCAATCAATTCAGGATTTGAGGTAGCCGTTTTCGGCCAGAAAGCTTTCGGTGATCGTGCCGTGGCCAGGCTCGGCGGCCTTGTCGCCCAGCAGCAGGCGCTCCAGGTAACGTGCCAGCAGGTCTACTTCCAGGTTGACCTTACGGCCAGGCTGGTAGTCGGCCATGATGGTTTCGCTGAGGGTGTGCGGCACGATGGTCAGTTCGAACTCGGCACCATTGACCGAGTTGACCGTCAGGCTGGTGCCGTCGACCGTGATCGAGCCTTTATGGGCGATGTATTTGGCCAGCTCGCGCGGGGCACGCACCGTAAACTGAATGGCGCGGGCGTTATCGGCACGGGAAACAATTTCGCCCACGCCGTCGACATGGCCGCTGACCAGATGACCGCCCAGACGCGTGGTCGGAGTCAGGGCCTTTTCCAGGTTGACCCGGCTGCCGCTCTTCAGATCGACGAAGGCAGTTACGGTCAGGGTTTCACGACTGACGTCAGCCCAGAAGCCGTCGCCGGGCAATTCGACGGCGGTCAGGCATACACCATTGACGGCAATGCTGTCGCCAAGCTTGACGTCGCTCAGGTCGAGCTTGCCGGTTTCCACGTGAACGCGGACGTCGCCGCCCTTGGGAGTCAGGGCGCGGATGCTGCCGATGGATTCGATAATGCCGGTAAACATGGGTCCTCCGGGAGAACAAGGGCTGCGCGCAAGGCGAAAGCCGGGAATTATACGCCGGGTGCGCGCACAGGGAGAGCGATGACTCGCCAGTCATTACCGACGGCACGCATTTGCACGATGTTCAGCTCCAGCGCTTCGCTCATCTGCGCCAGCGGCAGGTCGAGCAACGGCCGGGCCGATGAGCCGAGAAACTTGCCGGCAATGAATATCTGAAACTCGTCGACCAGCCCGAGACGCGCAAAGGCACCCGCCAGCCGCGGACCGGCTTCGACCAGCACTTCATTGACACCACGCGTGGCCAGTTCGCCCATCAACTTGCGCAGGTCCACATGACCGGCGCTGTCAGCCAGTGCCAGCATTTCGTGGCCTTCTTCCTGATAGCGACCTCGCGCCGACGCCGCAGCACAGGTCACGACCAGCGCACTGCCCGCCTGAAAGAACGGCGCGTCCAGCGGTACGCGCAGACGACCGTCAATCAATACCCGCAGGGGCGGACGCGCAGCGGCCAGCGCGGTCAATTCTGCATTGAGACCCAACTCATCGGGGCGCACGGTGAGGCGGGCCTTGTCGGCCAGCACCGTATCGGCTCCGGTCAGCACTACGCTCGACTGCGCGCGCAGACGCTGAACGGCGGAACGCGCCTCGGGACCGGTGATCCACTGGCTTTCGCCGCTGGCCATAGCGGTTCGGCCATCCAGGCTCATGGCCATCTTCACGCGTATGTAGGGCTGTCCGGTTTCCATGCGCTTGAGAAAGCCTTTGTTCAGCGCTCGCGCTTCGCTTTCCAGCACGCCGCACTGAACGCCGATACCGGCATTCATCAGGCGCAACAGGCCACGACCGGACACTTCAGGGTTGGGGTCCTGCATGGCCGCGACGACCCGCGCCAGCCCGGCGTTGACCAGCGCATCGGCACAGGGCGGCGTGCGCCCCTGATGGCTGCACGGTTCAAGGGTGACGTAGGCGGTCGCGCCTCTGGCAAGTTCGCCGGCCTGGCGCAGGGCATGCACTTCGGCATGCGGCTCGCCAGCCCGTACATGCCAGCCCTCACCGACGATCTGGCCGTCACGCACAATAACGCAGCCGACGCGCGGGTTGGGGTGCGTGGAGTAGAGCCCGTTACGCGCCAGCTCCAGCGCACGCGCCATGTAATGAACGTCGAGAGCCGCCAGTTCAGTCAGCAATGCACTTATTCCTTACCCGGCTCGCGGGCCAGACGGTCGATTTCTTCACGAAATTCGTTGAGGTCCTGAAAGCGGCGGTACACCGAGGCGAAGCGGATGTAGGCCACTTCATCGAGCTTTTGCAGCTCGGCCATGACCAGTTCGCCAACCACCAGCGATTTGACTTCGCGCTCGCCGGTCGCTCGCAGCTTGTGCTTGATGTGCACCAGTGCCGCCTCAAGGCGCTCGACACTCACCGGACGCTTTTCAAGCGCACGTTGCATACCGGCGCGCAGTTTTTCTTCATCGAAAGGCTGACGACTGCCATCCTGTTTGATCAGACGCGGCAAAACCAGCTCGGCAGTTTCGAACGTCGTGAAGCGCTCGCCGCAGGCCAGACACTCGCGTCGGCGGCGTACTTGCTCGCCTTCGGCGACGAGGCGGGAGTCGATGACTTTGGTGTCATTGGCACCGCAGAAGGGACAGTGCATGGTGGCTGGCAACGAAAGAATGAGGAGCGCCATGTTAGCGCATCCTGCTGGCAAGACAAGGCTGAGGGTTTACGGTATATAGACGCGCATTAAAGCGATGTGAAATTGCCTGCGCTCGGTAATACTGCATGCATGGCGTCACTCAGCCTTTCGATTTTTGTCTTGTGGAGCTCTTGATGACGTTACGCCCCGTTATTCTACTCGGCCTCATTGGCTTGCTGGCCGCGTGCAGCAGCAATGACGCGCCAAAACCGGCTGCGGCACCGCCCGTCGCCCCGGCAATCAAAGTGCCTGCCGGGCCCGGCCCGCTGCAACCGTACCAACGTGAACTCAGCGGGCAACTGCTCGGCGTACCTGCCGGGGCCGAGGTCGAACTGGCGATGCTGGTGATCGACGAGCGAGGCCGTCCACAGAAGCTGCTGACCAACACCTTGCTGAAGGGCAACGGCCAGTCATTGCCGTTCCAGTTACGCTTCAACCCTGAAGCCTTTCCGGTAGGCGGGCGTGTCGAACTGCGCGGCCGCGCCAGTCAGTCGGGGCAATTGATACTGCACCTGCCGTCGATGCGCATCGACCAGCCCACCACTCAGGCACTGGGGCAATTGCAATTCATCAAGGCGCCATGATTGCTCCGCGACATCTTCAGGACGCGCTGAGCGAACTGCTCGGCGACGCCCGGCTGGTTGTCACAACGTTGACGGGCACTGAGCTGAAACTGTGGCTGATCGACGATGCCAACATGGACCGTGCCTTCAGCCCGGATGAAACGAGCCGCATTCTGGAAGAGCCACCGTACTGGAGCTTCTGCTGGGCCAGCGGCCTGGCTCTGGCGCGTTTTCTGGCCGAAAACCCGCACTGGGTAGAAGGCAAGCGGGTACTGGATTTCGGGGCTGGTTCGGGCGTGGCAGGTATTGCCGCGCTCAGGGCAGGGGCACTTGAGGTGGTGGCCTGTGATCTCGACCCGTTGGCGATCGCTGACTGCCGGGCCAATGCCGAACTCAACCAGGTGCAGTTAAGCTACTCGACGGATTTTTTCGCCGAAGCGGATCGCTTTGATCTGATTCTGGTTGCCGACGTGCTCTACGACCGCGCCAACCTGCCGCTGCTGGATCAATTTCTGTCCCGGGGCCGCGAAGCACTGGTGGCAGACTCCCGCGTGCGCGACTTCAAGCACGCTGCTTACCAGCGCCTGACGATGCTGCATGCGCACACCCTGCCGGACCTGGCTGAACCCCACGAGTTTCGGGATGTGAGTCTGTATCACGCGGCGCGGTGAGCGCTAAATAACAGTTCAGAATCGCTCAGCTAAACGGTTTCTGTAGGAGCGAACTTGTTCGCGAAGGAGGTCGTTCAAACGATAAATTTCCAGAGAATTTTCCGTCCCTTTCGCGAACACGTTCGCTCCCACGGCCTTCGGCCAGAATCAAAAGCAGATGTGTGGATAGCGCTGTGGGTGCGGGGCAAGGATGATGCCCCACCGCCGACGCCGCTTTCAGCATTGCCCTGCGGGCTTTATAGTTGGCGGCATTCAGATTCTTCGAGACGTGCAATGAGCCAGGAAACTGCTTACATCTTCGACGCAACCGCCGCGAACTTTGATCAAATGGTGATCGACAAATCGTTCGACCAGCCCGTGCTGGTCGATTTCTGGGCCGAGTGGTGTGCGCCCTGCAAGGTCTTGATGCCCCTGCTGCAGCAAATCACCGAGAGTTATCAGGGCGAATTGCTGCTCGCCAAGGTGAATTGCGACATCGAGCAGGACATTGTTGCGCGCTTCGGTATTCGTAGCCTGCCGACCGTGGTGCTGTTCAAGGACGGCCAGCCGGTGGATGGTTTTGCCGGAGCCCAGTCTGAATCGGAAATCCGCAAGATTCTCGAACAGCATGTCGTCATGCCGCCTCCGTCGGCCGCCGATCCACTCAAGCAAGCGCAAGAGCTGTTTGCCGAAAGCCGTTTTGCCGAAGCCGAAGCACTGCTCAAGGCGCTGTTGGGCGAAGACAACACCAATGCCGCAGCACTGATTCTGTATGCGCGCTGCCTGGCAGAACGTGGCGAACTGAGCGAGGCAAAGGCAGTGCTGGACGCCGTTACCGGTGATGCACACAAAGCCGAGCTGGCGGGTGCCAAGGCGCAACTGACGTTCCTGGCACAAGCGGCCACCCTGCCGGATGTGGCCGAATTGAAAAGTCGTCTGGCGCAAAACCCTCAGGATGACGAAGCGGTGCATCAACTGGCGATTCAGCAATTGTCGCGTCAACAGTACGAAGCCGCGCTGGATGGCCTGCTCAAACTGTTCATTCGCAATCGCAATTACGCCGAGGGCCTGCCGCACAAGACGCTGCTGCAAGTGTTCGACCTGCTGGGCAATGAGCATCCACTGGTGACCGCATACCGTCGCAAGCTGTTCGCCGCGCTGTATTAAGCCAGCTTGCCACCGGCACCGCGCGGGTGCCAGTGACTGAACAACCAGGTCAGATCACGTCGCGTCGACCCAGCTGTACAGCGGCGCATCCCCGCCGCTCTCGACCTTCACGTTCGCAGAGTGACGCAGGCGCACCAGCAAATGCTTGCCTGCCGCGATACTGCCGGCCAGCCCTTCCAGTTGCCCCAGCAGATCCGGCCCACTCATCTGCCCGGCCTTTTGCAACAACTCCTGTGCGACCTGCCACAGCCTGTCGTCCTGGTTGAGCGGCTTGCTCTCGACCACGGCGGCCGATAAGTCGGGAGCTGCCGCCTTGAGCTGCGCGCCCAGTTGCGCCCAGTCGCCTTCGTCCAGTTCAAGAGTCAAATCCACCGGCCACTGGCCTACGGTTCCACGAATACGCAACATGATGTGTACCTGCTGACAGTCAGGCATACATGCTCCCACAGGCTGGCGCGCATGCCCATGATCAACCGTAACGCCACTGGCTGATGACCGGCTCTTTGCCGTTCATGAAGTTGCCAAGCGCCCGCACGTCATAGACATTTTCCCAATGCTCGACAATTTTGCCATCACGAAACCGCCACAGGCCGCAAAACGGCATGATGATCTTCCGGCCCTCGCAACTGGCGCGCATCTCTCCCAGCGCCGAGCCATAGTGCTCGTTGGCAATGATGTCGTGGACATCCATGTAGAGGGTCTGACGTGTGCGCCTGATCAGATTGATTTCGTGGGAAAGCACTGCGTCCTTGCCAATGGCTATGGACAAGCCACCACCAGCGCCCTGATCGGCTTTGTGCAGCACAATGTCAGCGTCGGCGAATTCGGTAATTCGAGTTGGATCCTTGTACACCGCACGCAGGATTTCTCTATTCGGATGGAGCTTGTTCATGAGTATCTTCCCTGATGTCACACTCGGCTGGCGATGAAAACCCTCCCGGCGCATCCGGCGCAGGTACAGCGATTTTCATTTTTCAGAGTAGGACCTGATGACGCAAAGGCTGAGACTACTTCAGCATAAGCACGGGCCAGGGTATTCCAGATAACGCCGCCAGATAACGGTCCATGAAGACCGGATAGTCCAGTGCTTGAACAAAAACACGTCCACGCACACCGGCACTTGTTATAAGATCACATAACAAATTTCATCAATATTGTCCCCGGAGTCCGCTATGCGCCGTTTGCTACTCGCCTTGCCTTTCGCCCTGTTGCCACTCGTTGCTGCTCACGCAGCCGAAGTACATGCCCATGATCACGGCGATGAACACGGCAGTCTGGGAGCCCACGAGCATGGCGTAGGACGTCTGGATGTGGTGCTGGAAGGCAAGACGCTGGAATTTGAATTCGACAGCCCGGCCATGAATATCGTCGGTTTCGAGCACGTTGCAACTTCGGATGAAGACAAGGCCAAAGTCGCCAAGGCGCGCGAGTTGCTACTCAAGCCCAACGCGCTGTTCAGCATCGCCGATGCTGCCAATTGCTCGGCCACCTCGGTGAAACTGGAAAGCCCGCTGTTCGGCGACAAGGATGACGATCACGATGAGCACGCCAAGGGCGGCGATGCCGATCATCATGAGCACAGCGAAATTCACGGTCACTACAAGTTCGTCTGTGACGCACCGGCCGTTCTGAAGAGGCTCGACCTGTCACAAATCTTCAAAACCTTTCCCGACACCAAGAAGCTTCAGGTACAACTGATCTCGCCAGGCGGCCAATCGGGCGCAGAAGTGATCGCAGCCAACCCAACGCTGAAATTCTGATCGCACTCTGCGGTACAACGACCGGGCCTGGCCCGGTCTTTTAATTTCCAACCTAGCGTGAGTCAGCCCATGACCCAAGCACTGATCGAGCTATCGAACCTGAGCTTCAACTGGCCAGGCCATCCGCAGTTACTGGACATCCCTGAATTTCGCCTGCAAACCGGCGAAACCCTGTTCCTCAAAGGCCCCAGCGGCAGCGGCAAAACCACTTTGCTGGGCCTGCTGGGCGGCGTGCAAAAACCTGTCAGCGGCAGCATTCGCCTGTTGAATCAGGACCTGTCGACACTGTCGGCGGCAGCACGTGATCGCTTCCGAGTCGATCACACCGGCTACATCTTTCAGCAGTTCAATTTGTTGCCGTTTCTGTCGGTGCGAGAAAACATCGAGCTGCCCTGCCACTTTTCCAACGTCCGCGCCGAGCGTGCGAAGCAACGCCACGGCAGCGTCGAAAAAGCGACCACCACCCTGCTCGCCCACTTGGGCCTGAAAGACCCGGCGATGCTGACGCGACGTGCCGACTCACTGTCCATCGGCCAGCAACAACGCGTGGCCGCGGCCCGTGCGCTTATCGGTCAACCTGAACTGGTGATCGCCGACGAACCCACTTCGGCGCTGGACGCCGACTCTCGCGAAGCGTTCATTCGCCTGCTGTTCGCCGAATGCCGCGAGGCCGGGGCCAGCCTGCTGTTTGTCAGTCATGACCAGAGCCTGGCACCGCTGTTTGATCGCAACCTGTCGCTCAGCGATCTGAATCGCGCCGCCGTCGCCGTGGAGATTTGAGATGTATCTGTTTCGTCTGGCCATGGCCAGCCTGGCCAACCGCCGTTTCACCGCGTTTCTCACTGCCTTCGCCATTGCGCTGTCGGTGTGCCTGTTACTGGCCGTAGAGCGGGTGCGCACCGAAGCCCGCTCCAGCTTCGCCAGCACCATCAGCGGTACCGACCTGATCGTCGGCGCACGTTCCGGTTCGATCAACCTGTTGCTGTACTCGGTATTTCGCATCGGCAACGCCACCAACAACATTCGCTGGGACAGCTTTGAGCATTTTGCCCAGAGCAAACAGGTCAAATGGGCGATCCCGGTTTCGCTGGGCGACTCCCATCGTGGCTATCGGGTAATGGGCACCAACGAAGCGTATTTCGAGCATTACCAGTTCGGTCGCCAACAGCATCTGGAAATGGCCGAAGGACGTGAATTCAAGACCGATCCCTTTGAGGTAGTGCTGGGTTCGGAGGTCGCCAAGGCGCTGCATTATAAATTGGGAGACAAACTGGTATTGGCGCACGGTGTCGCGGCGATCAGTCTGGTCAAGCATGACGACAAGCCGTTCACCGTGGTCGGCATACTCAAGCCGACCGGTACACCGGTGGACCGCACGCTGCATATCAGCCTGGGCGGCATGGAAGCCATTCATATCGATTGGCACAACGGCGCACCGGCGCGAGGCAACGAGCGTATCTCTGCCGATCAGGCACGCAATATGGATCTGACGCCGACTGCGATCACCGCCTTCATGCTGGGTTTGAACAGCAAGATCTCAACCTTCAGCCTGCAACGCGAAATCAACGAATACCGTGGCGAGCCCATGCTGGCGATTCTGCCCGGCGTGGCGCTGCAAGAGCTGTGGAGCCTGATGGGCACCGCTGAAAAGGCACTGTTCGTAATTTCGCTGTTCGTGGTGCTGACCGGTCTGATCGGCATGCTGACCGCGATTCTCACCAGCCTCAATGAACGACGCCGGGAGATGGCCATCCTGCGCTCGGTCGGCGCACGGCCCTGGCATATCGCAAGTCTGCTTATACTTGAAGCCTTCGCCCTGGCACTTGCGGGTGTCATCAGCGGCCTCGCACTGCTCTATATCGGCATCTTCGTGGCCAGAGACTACGTGCTCGACAACTACGGTCTGTACCTGTCGTCTATGCCACCTGGCCAATATGAATGGACCCTGCTCGGTGCCATTCTCGGTTGCGCGCTGTTGATGGGAACCGTGCCAGCCTGGCGAGCCTACAGGCAGTCACTGGCCGATGGACTGTCAATTCGTTTATGAGGACCTTCATGATGCGGCGCATGCTACTCACTCTGCTGCTTTCGGTTTCCACTCAACTGTGGGCCGCCGAGCCGCGTGAACTGACCTGGAATGACATGATTCCACCCGATGCACCCGTGGTGAAGCCGGTAACGGCTCCGATACACGATATGTCCAAGCTGTCCGATGCACTGGCCATGGAGGCAGCTCCTGCGGCCCATCAACTGGCTCCGCATGCGCCAGTGGTCAAGGCACTGGATGGCAAGCTGGTGCGTTTACCGGGCTACATCGTGCCACTTGAGGTCAGCGAGGAAGGCAGAGTGACGGAGTTTTTGCTGGTGCCGTATTTCGGTGCCTGCATCCATGTGCCGCCGCCGCCAGCGAACCAGATCGTGCATGTCACGAGTGAGCTGGGTGTGAAGGTCGATGAGCTGTATCAGCCGTACTGGATCGAAGGACCGATGCAGGCCAAATCGTCTACCAGCGAACTGGCAGAAGCGGGTTATCAGATGCAGGCAGACAAGATACTTGTCTACGAGTTGCCGGATTCATAAGGATGACGAGGTTCCCAGCGATTTCATTGAGCTGAGTCAAAGTCGCCGCTCGACAGCGCTTTAACATTATACCCATAAATTTTGACTGATCTCTGGAGCCTCCATGAACAAGCACTTGCTACGCGCGTCCGTTGTCGCGCTTGCCATCGCCGCCCCGGTCGCGGCACATGCCTACGAGCCTGGCGACTTCATCGTTCGCGCCGGTGTTGCGCACGTCCAGCCCAATGAAGACAGCGGCGAAGTCCGTCTGGACGGTGCCAAGGTCTCCGGCACCAAAGCCACCGTCGATGGCGAAAACCAGCTCGGTCTGACCTTCGCTTACATGCTGACCCAGCATGTCGGCATCGAGCTGCTGGCTGCTACACCGTTCAGCCACACCGTTTCAGTAAAAGGCCTGGGGCCAGGCCTGGACGGCAAGCTGGCTGATATCAAGCAACTGCCGCCGACGCTGTCGTTGCAGTACTACCCGATGGAACCTTCGTCGAAATTTCAACCGTATGCGGGCGTGGGTATCAACTACACCACCTTCTTCGATACCGACCTGACCGGCAATCGCAAGGATCAGGGTTTCAGCAACCTCAAGCTCAAGGACTCGGTTGGTCTGGCTGCTCAGTTGGGCATGGACTACATGATCACTGACAACGTACTGGTCAACGCCTCGGTCTGGTACGTCGACATCGATACCAAAGCGACTGTGGACGGTCCTTCTGCCCTGGCCGTCGGCAAGACCAAGGTCGACGTGGATATCGACCCATGGGTGTACATGGTGGGCGTGGGTTACAAGTTCTGACCTGCACACCTTCAGCACCACAGGCACAAAGGCACCCTAAGCGGGTGCCTTTGTGTTTTGTGGTTTGAACTCTGCGTGCTGGATTCCTGATTATCGTGCCGTGATTTAACCCGCGCCCGGACTCCTGGATATCGTGCCGATGCTCCGCGTCGGCATGCAGTTCGTGACGCTCTGCGTCACAAATAGGCGCTGCACCGCACGCTCAAGAGCGGACGCAGAGCGTCCAGAAATGCATCACCACGCAGAGCGTGGGGACGATCAGCACTTACAGTCGATGCGGGGCTCATTGCCCCATCAACAACTCAAGCCCACGAACCAGTGGTGTCGGCTCATCAATGCTGAAGTGCTCCAGCAGACGCTGGTTACTGGCCCGTGAATGCTTGATGTCGCCCGAGCGCGGTGCCTGATAGCTCACTTCCGGCTGTTTTCCGACCACTTGCGAAAGCGCGGCCAGCAGCTCGTTGAGCGAAGTGGTCTTGTTCAGGCCGACGTTGATCGCGCCCTCGATGGCGCTTTCCCGTGACAGGGCCTGCAGCAGCAGCTTGAGCAGGTCACCCACGTAGAAGAAATCGCGTGTCTGTTCGCCGTCGCCAAACACGCTGATCGGCAGGCCTTTCTGGATGCGTTCGGCAAAGATGCTGATCACGCCCGAATACGGCGACGACGGATCCTGGCGCGGGCCGAAGATGTTGAAGAAGCGAAAGATCACCGGCTCCAGACCATGCTGACGGCGGTAGAAGTCCAGGTAGAACTCGCTGGCCAGCTTGTCCGATGCGTACGGAGTCAGCGGTGCTTTGGTAGTGTCTTCGGTGATAGCTTCGCCTTCGCCGTTGTTGCCGTATACCGCCGCGCTGGAAGCAAAGATCACGCGCTTGATGCCCGCTTCGCGCATGGCCTCACAGACATTCAGTGTGCCGATGAAGTTGCTTTGATGGGTGCGCACCGGGTCGTCAACTGACGCCTGAACCGAGGCCACCGCTGCCAGGTGCACCACAGCCTTACAGCCTTGCGCAGCGCGCTTGACCAGCTCGGCATCGGCTACGTCGCCTTCGATCAGTTCAACCCGCGGGTTGTCGAGCGGCAGATTGCTGCGCTTGCCCGCCGAGAGGTTGTCGAGGATACGCACGCAATGCCCGTCGGCAAGCAATGCATCGGTCAGGTGCGAGCCAATGAAACCCGCACCTCCCGCAATCAGAACAGGGGCGTCAGACATGTCGATAATACCGGTCCAGCAGGCTTGGCAAGCCCGCTCGCCAGGCGCGGGGCTTGATGCCGAAAGTGTGGAGAATTTTCTTGCAGGCCAGCACCGCGTGCTGCGGTTCCTCGGCTGCATCGGGACGCGCGGCGTGAGCCTGTGCGGTGGGCGATTCAATGGCCAGCGGGTGCAGCAGACGTGCTTCGGTGAGCACCGCCTGACCCAGCGCCAGTGGCGTGGTCGCTTCGTGCCCGGCGTAGTGGTACGTGCCCCACAGCGGCGCTTCGCAATCGAGTTGCTTGACGATTGAAATAATCACCCGCGCCGCATCATCGACCGGCGTCGGGTTGCCGCGTCGATCATCGGCCAGCAGCAGCTCTCCGGGTTCTTTGGCGCGCGAAAGAAAGCGGCCAAGCACGCCATCAGCGCTGTCATCCAGCAACCAGCCAAAACGCACAAGCACATGTTGCGGACAGGTGGCGCGCACGCTTTGCTCGATACGCCACAGCGCCTGACCGCGCAGACCCAAGGGCACTGGCTCGTCTTTTTCGCTGTAGGCAGTCGCGCGCGAGCCATCGAACACACGATAACTGGAAGGCTGGACCAGCGTGATGTTGTGGTGCTGACACAGTTCGGCCAGACGCTCGACAGAGCGCTCCTGGTGGGTCAGGCGCGCTGCGCTCACGGTCTCCGCCTGAAACCAGTCGAAGTAGTAAGCAAGGTTTATCAGGGCATCGGGGCGGGTGTCATCAAGCAGTTGCGTGAGGCTCGCCACGTCCCAGCCGTCTTGCGGTGGACGTGGTGCGAGGAAACCAATGTCTTCCTCGGCACCCAGACGAATCAGCGCCTGCCCGAGGGCATTCCCGCCGCCCAACAGCATAAGGCGCATTCGCATAGAGTCAGCAGGCTCGGTATCAGATAATCAAACGAACAATTGAAAAACGCCTGCAAACATAACACGTTGCCTGCCAACCCCCAACAGTTGCGCAGCCCGGCGGGGCAATGACGCCGCAACAACGCGTTGCAGCCGTCTCATGCCGCCCGATTGATTACTGAGCTGCCGGACCCGGCGGGCTGTTGCCCTTGGGCAGACCAAGCGGTGCAGGTGTCGGCGCAGAAGGTGTCGCAGCGGCAGGGTCCGAGGGCGCAGGAGGCCCCTCGGCTTCAACGCCAGACTGCGGGTTGTTGAAGCCCGGCCCCATGACCATCTGTGGATAAGTTTGCGCGAAACGTACGTTCGGGTTTTTATCCACAAGACGCTTGAGGCGCTCGTTGAAGGCGCGCCCCACTGCGTACTGACCACCGGAAGAGGTGCGGAATTGCGCGGTCAACACCATGCCGTTCAGGTTCATGCTGTCGACGCCGAACACCTCCAGCGGTCCTTGCAGGTTGTGCTTGAGCAGAATGTCATCGCTGATCGACTGCCCGGTTTCGCGGATCAGCGCCAGCGCATCATCAATATCCGAGTCGTAAGTGAACTGCACCGAGAAGAACGCATAAGCGAACTGCCGCGACTGGTTGGTAACCGCCTTGATCTGCCCGAACGGCACGGAATGGACAAAACCCTTGCCGTCACGCAGGCGCACGGTACGGATGGTCAGGCTTTCCACCGATCCGGAGTGGCCGGTACTGAGCACTACCCAATCGCCCACCGAGAAGGTGTCTTCGATGATGATGAACAGACCGGTGATCACGTCCTGCACCAGTTGTTGCGAACCGAAACCGATGGCCAGACCGACAACCCCGGCACCCGCCAGCAGCGGTGCAACGTTGATGCCCAGATTGGCCATGGTGGTGATCGCGCAGATCACCACCAGAATGATTTTCACCGCGTTGCGCAGCAGCGGCAAAATGGTCTTGATTCGTGTACTCGGCTGGCGGCCACTGCGATGATTGGCCGGTGGTTTGAGGGCTTCCTGAATGGCCGTGTCGAGCACTACCCATAGCAGCCAGGTGACCACAAATATCAGGCCGATACTGCTCAGCGAATCGCTTATCACGCGACCCAGCGTGTTGCGCTGGGCAAACTCGAACATCGAGAAGCCCCAGATACGCCCCAGTATTTCGATGAACCCGATGGCCAGCGCAATGCGCAACACCGCGTAAACCAGGCTCAGCAGGCGCGCCTTGTACACATGCCCGCCGCGCCCCAGGGATTCGGTCGGTTTGAACAGGTGCTGGAACACTGTGCTCAAAAATACCGTGGCGATCAGCAGAATGGTGGTGAACAACGCACAACGCAGCGCTTCCTGACTGTCTTCACCGGCTCCGATCAGGTTGATCGCCGAGACCAGAATCATCAGCAGGATTGGCAAGTGCCACAGGTTGGAGAAGATTTTCAGCGACTGCTGCAGTGCTGGCCGTTGCAGGCGGCTGCTCAAGGAACGGTTACGAATCAGGTGCGCCACCGGGCGGCGCACCTTGATGATCAACATGCAGAACACCACCGACGCAAACAGCCCGGTGAACACCGCAACGCTGGTGGTGACGTTGCTGCCCAGTTGGCGGGCGATCTGCGGGCTGGTCAGTGCATCGCTCAGCGCCGCCAGAAAACCGACCACAAACAGTGGCCTCGGCGCGTAGCGGCGAATCATGCGTACCGCGGCGCGCTTGTGCCCGGAGTTGAACATCACAATCACGCAGAGCAGCACCGAGGTCGACACGATGCCACTGCTGGTCGCATAGGCGAAGCAAAGCGCCAGCGCACGGCCCACTGAAGACGGCATGAAGTGGCTGACGTAGAGAGTCAATGGCAGACAGACGATGGCTGGCAAGGTGAACGGCAATACGTATTTGAGCAGCGCCTGACTGCGCTCGCGCACCCGCATGAACGGCGTCCGGCACAAGCGCACCGCCAGAAAACGACCCAACGTGGTCAGAACAGCAAACGAGCCGATCCAGACAAACGACAGGGCAAGGAAGTCCCCGGCAACACTCCACGGAGAACGTGTGGTGCGCTTGTTGACCAGCTTTTCCAGTTCGTCGGCTGCACGGTCGGCGCGCAGCTGCCAGGCGTCGAAGAGGTTGTCGTCAAGATTAAGCTTTTCCTGGACGTCATCAATGCTGGAACTGATGGCGCCGAGCAACCCGCCCTGCACCAGAAGCTCCGGGGCCTCGGCCGCTGCTGGCTCGCCGCCGTCTGCCGGTTTCTCATCTGCCTTCTCAGCGGGCTTTTCATCCGCTTTCGCCGCAGGTTTTTCAGCTGCTTTGCCATCGGTCTTTTCGGCTGCCTTGTCGTCGGTCGGCACCGCAGCACCCATTGGCAGCGCAGGTACATCGGCTGCCTGGAGATTGAAACTGCCTGCGAATAGCAGCAGACCCGACAGGATCAAGATTTTCAGCTGAGACGCCACGCAGTTCTCTCCTTCGATGGACAAATACAACCATGCACAGGCCAAAGCGCGCTTTGATCCCAAGGAACTGATTCCCTTATGCCCGGCAAGTTCGGTTCCGGCAGGGAAATACGATGAGCCGATGTTTCAAAAAATTACGCCAGAACAGTACGCTCATTCTTCCCGACTGAACTATGCAAAGCGCCAACTGCCGGAATTATCGGCGGCTGCCGAAGGCATGCATGAGCCTGTGCACCAGAGCGCTTGCCCGATCAACCCGACATCGAGAGGAATCTGCATGAGCACGTTCAACGCAAAAGATGGCACCGAGATCTATTACAAGGACTGGGGCGAGGGTAAGCCGGTACTGTTCAGCCACGGCTGGCCGCTGGATGCGGATATGTGGGAATACCAGATGGAATACCTCAGCAGCCGGGGCTATCGCACCATTGCCTTCGACCGCCGAGGCTTCGGTCGTTCCAGCCAGCCGTGGACCGGTTATGACTACGACACCTTCGCTGACGATATCGCCGAGCTGATCGAGCACCTTGATCTGCACGACGTGACGCTGGTGGGCTTTTCCATGGGCGGCGGCGATGTGACGCGCTATATCGCAAAATATGGTAGCGAGCGAGTTGCCAAACTGGCCTTGCTGGGCTCGGTCACACCGTTTTTCCTCAAGACTGACGACAATCCGGAAGGCGTCGACAAATCAGTGTTCGATGGCATCAAGGAAGGGTTGCTCAAGGACCGCGCGCAATTCATCAGTGATTTCGCCACGCCGTTCTACGGTCTGAACAAAGGACAGAAGGTTTCCGAGGGCGTACAGGCCCAGACCTTGAATATCGCCCTGCTCGCCTCGCTCAAAGGCACGCTGGATTGCGTGACGGCGTTCTCCGCAACCGACTTCCGTGCGGACATGGCGAAAATCGATGTGCCGACCCTGGTGATTCATGGCGATGGTGATCAGGTTGTGCCGTTCGAAGCATCAGGCAAGCGCGCCGCCGAGCTGATCAAGGGTGCAGAGTTGAAGGTCTATCCCGGCGCGCCGCATGGCTTTGCCGTGACCCATGCAGAGGCACTCAACAAAGACCTGCTGACGTTTGTGCAGGGCTGATATTTTTGTGTAACAGGGAGCCGGTTGCCGACTCCCCGCAGGCAGCGAATCAGTCGGCCTGAACGGTCAACTGATTCTGCTCGCCCAGCCCCGCAATCCCCAGGCGCATGCGTTGCCCTGCGCGCAGGAAGACAGGCTCTGGCTTGACGCCCAGGCCCACACCCGGCGGCGTACCCGTGGAGATGACATCACCCGGTTGCAGGCTCATGCAACGGCTCAGGTAGGCGATCAGTTGCGGCACGTTGAAAATCAGCGTGCGCGTATTGCCATTCTGATAACGATGACCGTCAACCTCCAGCCACAGGTCGAGTGAGTGAGGGTCGGTAACCTCGTCGCGGGTCACCAGCCAAGGGCCTATCGGGCCAAAGGTATCGAAGCCTTTACCCTTGTCCCAGGTTCCGCCGCGCTCAAGCTGCCACTCGCGCTCCGACACATCATTGACCACGCAATAACCGGCAACGTGCTCCATGGCAACGGCTTCGTCGATATAACGCCCGCCCTTGCCGATGATCACGCCCAGCTCGACCTCCCAGTCAGTCTTGAGCGAACCGCGAGGAATTTCGACGTTATCGTCCGGGCCGCAAATTGCGCTGGTCCACTTGTTGAATATGATGGGTTCCTTGGGCACTTCCATCCGCGATTCGGCTGCGTGGTCGGCGTAGTTCAGGCCTATGCAGATAAACTTGCCGACCTGCCCGACGCACGGCCCGATGCGCGGTCGGCCCGCCACCAAAGGCAGGCTTTCGGGATCAAGCGCGGCCAGGCTGGCAAGGCCTGCCGGGCTCAACACCTCGCCAGCGATGTCCGTGACATGTGCGGACAGATCGCGGATCTGGTAGGCAGCATCAAGCAGGCCTGGCTTTTCCTGGCCCTTTTCACCGTAACGAAGCAATTTCATCGAGTTCTCCCGTTTCAGTCCAAGGTGCAAACCGCGGATTCAGAGGGTGATGCCCTGTTGCCCGGCCTTCGGAAATACGTATTCACGATTGGGCTGAACCCACTGAGTCTGGACAGATAGCATCGCAACGGACGCCTTGCCTAATGAAATTTACGACCAACTGCCCAGCACGCCGGTTGGCATTGACCGGCAGAAAAATCGGGATAACACGCCACTGGTCATAATTAATACACACAGCGAGTATTAATATCACCACCAGTTCAAACGAGCCCTTTCGTTGAAACGAGCCCCTCGAAAACACGACGGACTCGTACACCTTCAAGGGCCGGCTGAACTCATGTCAACGCTAACACCGTCCTGCAGATTCCCCGTCGCAAGCGCGGCGCCCTGACGCCCCAGGAAAACCTTTTCATGAACAATCGATCAATACCGCGTGCTTCTCGATTCCCGATAACGCGCCTTGCGTTGCTGGTTTCATTGAATTCACTGTGCCTGATCAGCCCGTTCATTCAGGCCGATGACGATGTGCCCACCTCAGTGACGGCGCCCGCCAGCGACGACACCGCTGCCGTGACACTGGGCACGGTGTCAGTGATTGGCCAGGGCGAAACCCGGCAGGTGCAACGCGTCACGCAAAAGGACGTAAGCGCTTATTCCGCAGGCACCAGCCCATTGAAAGTTCTGCAACGGCTACCGGGAGTCAACTTCCAGTCCGGCGATCCGTTGGGTCGTGAAGAAGGCAGCCAGCGCATCAGCCTGCGTGGTTTTGACATGCACCATCTGGGCTACACCCTGGACGGCGTCACGCTTGGCAACATGAGCTTCGGCAACTTCAACGGTCTGAGCATCACCCGGGCGATCATCGCGGAAAACATCGCCGCCAGCGAAGTGGCTCCAGGCATCGGTTCGCTGGGCACGGCATCGAACAGCGATCTGGGCGGCACCATCCAGTTCACCAGTTCCAATCCGGACAAGGAATTCGGCGCGCGACTGTCACAGACCCTGGGCAGTTACGACACCTCGCGCACTTTCATGCGCGTCGACACAGGCGAATACAACGGTCTGTCCGCTTATGTGTCGGGAGAAAAGTACGACGCCGATGCCTGGAAAGGTCACGACAACCCGCAAAAATCCGACGCTGTGAACGCCAAGGTCAATTACAACTTCGGCGAAAACCGCGTGAGCTTTTTCCACAGCACCTCGTCTCACGACGAAGCCAATCTGCCCAGTCTGTCGAAGAGCATCATCCAGCGCTTGGGCTACAACAACTGGAGTTACTACACGCCGGACTGGACCCGCGCGGTCAATGCGGCCAACGGCATTTACACCGGCGGCGTAACCAGCGCAGGCGATGCGACCTACAACGCCAGCAGCCTGCGCGACGACGAACTGGACATCCTCAATGGCAATTTCTCGCTCACCGATGATCTGGTGCTGGACGCCACGGTCTATCACCACCATGACTCGGGCCGGGGCAATTCGTACTATCCGTTCATCTTTACCAGCGGCTCGACCACTGTCCCCAGCAACTCGATTCGCAGCACGGTGTATGGCATTGATCGAACCGGCTTCCAGAGTTCACTGACCTACTTCCTGGGCCAGCATGAAATTCAGGGCGGGTTCTGGATTCAATCGAACAAGAACGACATCGCCCGTTACCTGTTCGATACCACCAATGCGACTCCGCAAAACCATATCGTCAAAACCAATGGCCTGAGGCAGGCGGCTACGGTACTGGACCAGAGCTACAACGACCTGACCCGACAGTTTTTCCTGCGCGACACCTATACCCTGCTCGATGACCGTCTCAAGCTTGAGTTCGGCGCAAAGAATACCGTCACCACCTCCACTGCCGAAGGTAAAGGCGGCGGTTATGCCAGCGGTTCGCTGGAAGCGCGGGACAGGTTTTTGCCGCAAGTGGGCGCAACCTACACACTCAATGACAGCGATGAAGTGTTCACGTCTTATTCGGAAAACATGGCGGCCTTTCCGAGTGGCGGTTACAGCCCGTTCTTCACCACGCAGACCGCAGTGGATGCGCAGAACGGCTTCAAGGACCTCAAACCCAAAACCTCGAAAACCGCTGAACTGGGCGTGCGCCGCAGCACAAAGCTGTATTCGGCATCCGCGGCGGTCTACAACACCAAATTCGACAATCGCCTGGTGGCCATCACCAACTGTACCGGCATCGTCATCTGCCAGAACGGCGTTGCCAACGTCGGCTCTGTCACCAGTCGGGGCCTGGAACTGTCATTCGGCCTGACACCCGACGAGCACTGGCGCTGGTCCAACTCCATGTCCTACAACCACAGCACTTATGACGACTATGCCAGCGGCGGCAGCACCGTTCATGTGAAAGGCAAAACCGTCGTCGATACGCCCAAGCTGATGTATTCCAGCAACCTGGACTGGAATTGGGAGCACTGGAATGCCGGCATGCAGGGCAACTACATCAGCAAGCGCTATTACACTTACACCAACGACTCCAGTGTCAGCGGCTACTGGGTAGCGAACGCCAACCTCGGCTACGACTTCGGCAAACTCGGCGCCGTCAAAGACACCACCGTCTCGCTGAACATGGTCAACCTGTTCGACAAGCGTTACATCTCCACCCTCAACACCGACGCCAGCGCAGCGACCGACCCGGCGGGCAATTTGCAGATTCTGCAGGTGGGCACGCCACGCAGCGCGTTTGTAACACTGGGCGTGAAACTTTGATTGATGCTGACTGAAAGCGGGCGAAGGATCGCCCCATCTGCCACTTACATTGAATTACGTCGCGCGGCTTGCTCTTGGAGACAGGCTCTTGTGGGAGCGAGCTTGCTCGCGAAGGCAATGTACCTGTCTCTGCACGACTGCGTGGGTTGCCAACCTCAATGGCGACGAATACCCCATCGTGCTGCATACTCCCCTGACATACAGCGCCTGACCTTCATCTGGACACCCCATGACACCCAACGCAGAACTCTATAACCCGTCCACCGAATATGCCGACAAGCTGATTTCGCGCATCGGACAAACACCTTCGTGGATCGCAAAACGCATTGGTGTGACTGACAAGCGCATTCGCTACATTCTGGATGGGGAAAGGACCGTCAAAGGCGAAACCACGCCGATTCAGATGACCTATACCGAGCAGTTTGCACTGGAGTGTCTTGTGGCAGAGGCTATAGCGCTGAGGATGTAGGACCCGCTGGCTATCAAGCATTGCCCTTGAATCTGAGGTTCCTGATAATCACGCCCTCAAATAACTCAGGCAAGGAAATGCAGTGAAAGGAAATCTAGTATTGGTGGCGTTGCTTGCCCAAGCTTGAGTGCGGTTAAGTCTTTACTACGAATAACTCTCATGCTCGCGGTTCTCAAGCAGGTATTTCCAACAAGCTCAGACTACGTGACGATTTAATCATAGAAGCACACTCTTCAATGATGACAGGCTTACTAAAAAGATAACCCTGCATTTGATCGCAGCCATACGTCACAAGCAGCGCTAACTGGTCGACTGTTTCGACGCCTTCTGCAATGACTTTAAGACCCAATTCGTGCGCCAACACGATGACCGCTCTGGTGATAGCGGCGTCCTCATGATTGCTCGTTATATCTTTTATGAACGCTCTGTCAATTTTGAGGGCGTCAAGAGGGAATCGTTTCAAGTAAGCCAAACTCGAATAGCCCGTTCCGAAATCATCGACCGAAAGGCTTATACCATACGATTTTATATCTCGAAGTATGTTAACCGCCGACTCGGGATCGATCATCAGCATTGACTCGGTCAATTCGAATTCTAAAAGAGCGGGGTTGATACCGTACCCCTCAACAATGTGCTTGATGGTCTCAGCCAGGCCTTTTACCTGAAGCTGCCTGACGGACAGATTGATGGCGATCGGTACCTGCCTGACATTATTTTCTTCCCAGCTTTTTATGGTTTCACAGACGTTGCGGATAACCCACTCGCCGACAGGAATTATCAGGCCGGTGTCCTCAAGAATAGGGATAAACTCAGCCGGAGAAACCATACCCTGCTCCGGGTGATTCCACCGCAGCAAAGCCTCCAAACCACTTATCCTGCCATCGGTGAGGCTGACCTTTGGCTGAAAATGTAGAATAAACTCATCACGATCAAGCGCACCCCGCAATAGCGTTTCAGTTTGCAAGCGCCGAACCAAACTTTCATTCATTGTGGCGTTGTAAAACTTGTAGTTATTACGGCCACTTTTTTTCGCATGGTACATGGCGGTATCCGCATTCTTCAGGATAACGCCAGTGTCACGCCCATCAAACGGATAATTGGCAATACCGACACTCGCTGAAACAAATACATCCTGACCGCCCAGATTGAATGGTTTCCCCAACGCTTCAACAACATGGTTCGCAAGGGCTTTTATAAGGCTTTCGGAATAAACATGATGGGTAACGACGATAGAAAACTCGTCGCCTCCCAGCCGCGCAACCACACTGTTTTCATCAATGCAGTCTTTCAAGCGTCGACCCGCCTGTATAAGCAATTGGTCGCCCACTGAATGCCCCATGGTGTCATTCACTGCTTTGAATCTGTCCAAATCGATGAATATGACGCTGACTGCATCTGGCACTGACGTTTTCCGACTGATTATCTCGCGCAGATAATTGCTAAGAAACCAGCGATTAGGCAGATGGGTGAGCGAATCATTTTCGGCCAGATAGATTAGCTTTTTCTTGGCGTCATACCGCTCAAGCGCGGCAGCCAACAGGTTAGCAAGTGTTTGAAGGTAGCTCACATCTTCACGTGTAAAGGAGTAGTCAGTGCTGGCATACACCCCAAGAACGCCCTTGAAAACCTCCCTGCAGGATATCTCAATCTCTAGACCACTTCTAATACCGCAAGCCTCCACTGTTTCACCCGGCAGCAGCGTGTACCTGTTATCAGGTGTATCAGAACTAATGACACACCCGGTGGAAGAAGCAGTACCGTTCAAAAAATCATTGTGATAACCACTGCCGACTTCCACGTGGTTCAAGCCAACCTCCGCGTTGAGGATGACCCCATGACTCACTCGATCAACGACTAATAAAGCCGCCTTGCTCAATGTTAATCCTTGCGCTGCAGTCAGTGCTGCCAGCTCACCCAGTGCACTGACGTTTTCTTCTGTCAATGCCTGCTGACCAAACAAGGCGATAAGGTTTTGCCTTCTGGAGTTATCCAGAATCGCGACCTCAAACTCCTTTCGAACAGTAATATCGATATCGATGCAAATATATTTTTCAACTCCGCCCATGTCATCGAGAATAGGTATTATGGTGCGTCGATGCCATGCGTCCTTACCGGTACGCCCCGAAAGCCTGACCTCACCGTTCCACACCTCATTTTCAGGTACCCATCGCCACGGCTCAGAGGCTGAAGACATGCCGGTCCAGACTTCATCGATCTTCAGCTCTAAAAGCTCAGCTCGCGAATGCTGCGAGCTTTTTACGAATCGTTCGTTAACGTAGGTGATACGTCCGGAGGCCGAAACTTCACAAACGATTGAGACCTCGTCCAGGGCATTTTTATGCTGCACCAAGGTATTCATCAGCGAGTCGATACGCAGGCCAAAGTGATTGCGCATACTGGCGGCAGTGCGGTTTACCGCTTTTATAGCCTCCTGTATTTCCATGGGGGCATCAGCGACCAACATAGCTTCAGCGGCCACTGCGCCTGAAGCGATTTCTGCCTCATACGAATGAAGTTTGCCCAGATGGGCAAGCGAACGCTTGATCATGAACCCCATTAAAATCAGACTGATCAGTAAAAAAAATACTGCAAACAGTGTCGCCTGAATCACCAGGCTATAGAGTTCGGTAGCGATTCTCTCGGCATTAAAAGACAGACGCATCACGCCATAATCTTTCCCGCCGACCGTAATCGGGCGATTGACATCGAATAATCTCGCAGCGACTTCGGACTCTATCCACGCAGGGGCCCTTCCAACAGGCGCACTGGCTGCATGCAGGCGAATGACGCCACCCGACAGGTCAATAAACACGGCCGACTTGAACGGCGAGCGAGCCAAGGTTTTTTCGAGGGTCCTTTTGATGGTGTCGTAATCGCCGATGACGACGCTTTCCTCTACAGCTTGCGCGGCGACCTCGATCAGCATGTTAGCGGTGTCTTGTATCTCTTCAATATGCTGAAGCAGCTGGTTTTTATAAAACAGCCCCAGCCCTGTCGTCAAAAAAGTCAGTATCAGAATGGATAACATCGCCAGTATTCGCGACGTCAGTGATTTGGGCAGCAGGCTTTTAAAGAAATTCATTAACAGCCTCTCCAGCTAAAGTTGAAATTATTTACTTAAGGTTTGCTGGCAAACTGTTATAAAAATCACGATAGGACGCATAATCCGCTTCCGTCGCAGGAATGAAGGTAATCGGTGCCGGTGCATGGACCAGCTCGGTCGCCTCACGAAGAACCCTGCTACCGTCGGGATCGTTTTGCATATTAAAAAATGCGTTGGCTACCGCATCACGTTCTTTTTTAGAAACCCGAGGGGATGCCATGAGGGCCAGGTCATTGAACGAGGCCGAACTCCACAGCACGCGGAACGACTTACCTTCTCTCTCAGTGTAGCCACTTACAAGCTGTGAATTGGCCCCCATCGCTTGAGCCTTGCCACTAAAGAGTTGGCTGAAAGCGCCATCCATGTTTCCGGCAAACACGGTAGACGTACTGATCTCTTTCTTTACCAATTCCGAGTTTGTGACTTTATAAGCGATGAACGCTTCCGGTCCCGGATACACGACTTCCTTGCCCTCTAGCTCCGAAAGGCTATGAATGGGCGAGTCGGCAGGTACCACGATCTGCCCCTCGAGGGCAGGCGCGTCACGGCGACCAAACACCGTCCAGCCCATCTTGTCGCGTTCCGGGCTAAAAAGATGGTTAGTAAAAGCGAAATCAACTTCTTGAGCGAGCACATAACTTGTTGTATCAGAGGATGTTCGACCTAATTTCAGCGTGAGATTCACGCCGCTTTTGTCGGACACATACTTTATGATTGGATTCCAAAAACTGGCTGACAGATTAAGATTGTACTGATTGACAGGCGAAAAATTGTAAACCTTAAGTTCTTCAGACGCGGCCACATTTGACAAGGCAAACGACAGGACAACCATTATAGCTTTGCAGCCCAGGCATAACTTCACTTGTCAACTCCACATGCAGACTAACGTCTTACCCAACGGTGATGAGCAATAACGTAAGCTCAGTAATATAGTATGATCGGCCGACAACCTTGAATCTTAAGCACCGACTGCATGAAGAAATATTAATCGGCCAGCCAACACACCTGCCTGCCGCGTGCGCACGATAGTCTTGAACTGGACAGGCCAAGGTGGCTTTTGCTGCATGACCATTGCCTTGGCCGCAACGTGCAGTACCCAGCAATGAGCTATTGCTGACGACAGATCAAACAAAAAACCGCTCTTTCAACGGCACCAGTGCCGCACCGATAGCCGCCGCATCGCCATTGGTCTCACTCAGCAATAACTGAGGCCGAGGCGGTGGCGCGTTGTAGCGGTGGGCTCCCCAGAAAGCCGTCGCCGCAATCAGGCGTCTGCCCAGCTCTGGCGGTAATTGCCCGCCAAACACTACCGCCTGTGGATCGAACAGGCCCGCCAGTGCATTAACCAGACGATCCAGGGTTGGTTTGACGCGTGCCAGCCAGGTGTCCACGCCGGGCCAGTCGGGGTCGAAGCGCAGGCGCAGGTCTTCGATTGAGTCCACCTGTACGCCGTTCTGATGCAATTCATCCAGCAGGTAACGCAAGGCCGGACGGTTTATCGACTCTTCGTCGTTGTAGAGGGTGATCTCGCCCGCGTTGCCGTGGCTGCCGAAATACGGTTTGCCGTTGATCACCACGCCTGCGCCGAAACCGAAGTTGAACGACAGGTAGATGAAGTTGCTGGCCCAGGCCCCCACGCCCACCAGGCTTTCACCGATGGCCGCAGTGGTGGCGTTGTTTTCCAGCCAGACCGGCATGCCGAAGCGTTCTTCGAGTATCGGTTGCAAGTCAATCAATGACCAATCGCGCAGCGGTTCAGGTGCATTGATCTGGCGGTTCTCAAGAAAAAAACCGGCGATGGCGAAGCCCATGCCAATTACTCGTTGCGCCTCGATGCCATTGCGTTGAAGCATGCGTTCGATGGTCTGATCAAGCGAATCCAGCGTGCTGTTGCGGCTCAACGGCGGCGTACGCAAGGTGACCTGTTCCAGCACATTGCAGCCCAGATCGGCGATGCAGACCACTGCCGAATCGGTATTGATCGATACGCCGATGACATACACCGCCTCGTTGACCAGCTCAATGCGCGGGCTGGGCTGACCACGGCCGTTCTTCACTCGCTCGCCGCTGCGCAGCAGGCCTCGGCTGATCAGTTCTTCGATCAGGCGGTGCACCGACTGCTGAGCCAGGTCCATCTCGGTCGAAACCGTGGCGCGGGTGATCACACCTCGACGGCGAAGGATATCCAGCAATTTGCGTTCATTCATGCTCAGCGGTTGGTGCGCATGAAGTGGCGTATCGAGGTCGAGGGGCATGGAATCTACAAATCAGGGGAGGATTAAAACAGTGGGCGTGTAAAGCAGTGTATCGCCCGCCACCCATTGCACACTTCCATCATGAAAATTTAATAAAAGTCGCGCAGGTCACAAATACTACACACAAGCTGTATTAAATGGCACTGAGTTCTTGTGGGTGTCCTAATGCCTTTCATCAGTAAGACGCTTTCCATGCTGGCGCTGCTGCCGTTCGCTGCTCAGGTCTTCGCCGCCCCCGCCGAGTTCTGGTATAGCCACGGCGGCGCGACCGGAAGTGCCATCGCAGATTTGTGCAGAAGCTTCAATGCGCAGCGTGAGGATGGGGATCGCCTGCACTGTATCCGCCAGGGCAGTTATGAGCAGACGCTGCAGAAGACCGTCGCAGCGTACCGCGCAGGCATAGGCCCGGCGCTGGTCGAAATCTATGACGTGGCCACACCAGACATGCTACTGGGCGGTGCCACTCTGCCTGTCGAGGCCATCATGGCCGGTCATCAAAGGGCCTATTCCGACGACACCTTTCTGCCAGCCTTGCGCCGCTATTACTCCGATGATCACGGCGCTCTGGCGGCCCAGCCTTTTGCGGCGTCCACCGCCGTGCTCTACACGCACCGAAATGCCCTGGCCGCGGCAGGTATCAGCGAGCCCCCCGCCACTTGGGAAGCATTTGCTACAGCCTTGCGGGCCTTGAAGAAAAACGGCCACGCATGCCCTGTAGTCAGCGAATTTTCGCCGTGGATCTGGCTGGAGCAGACCAGTGCAGCGCAAGGCACCGAAGTTGCGGTTCGCGCCGCTGGCACCGAACGCTATCAGTTCGACAAAGGCGCCCACCTGCGGCTGATGAACGACCTGGCGCAATGGACCGCCGAAGGTCTGGTGGTGCACGAGGATTCGACCCGCAGCGGGCAGCAGGCGCTGGCTTTCGCCACCGACGACTGCGCCATGCTGATCGACTCCACCGGTGCCTGGAATATCGTGCACAGCACGCTCAAATCCGATATCGATGTCACAGCACTGCCGATTTACGCCAACACCCAACGCCGTACCAACGCTCCCGGAGGTTCCTCGCTATGGGTGATGCGTGGGCATGCCGCTCGGGATTACCGGCTGGTCTCGGAGTTTCTGGCGTTCGTACTGCAACCGGATAATCAGTTGGTATTCAGTGCCCGGACCGGCTACCTGCCAGTTACTCAGGCGGCAGCGGCACGGTTGCAATCCGCAGGCAGAGAGCCGTCGGCCGTAATGGTCGGGCTTGCGGCACTTCACGACATTGACGGCCAGCCTTCTAAGCCTTTGCGCTGCGGCTTTATCACGCTGATGCGTCTTGTTTGGTCGCAGGAAATGGAAAACGCGCTCGCCGGTCGCCAGAGCGTTGAACACGCCCTGCGTCAGACAACGCTGCGTGCCAACGAATTGCTCAGTCTGTTTCAGCAGATGCATCAGGCCCAGGCCAGCAACGAGTCAGATGGGGCAACGCCATGAAGCCTCGTGCGCATTTTCCGCAACCGCGCCTGGCGCTGCTGTTTGCCCTGCCCCAATTGCTGGCACTCGGGTTGTTCTTTTATTGGCCTGCAGTCCAGGCAATCTGGTGGTCGTTTCATCTGGTGCCGCCCTTCGGCGGTAACGAAATCTTTGTCGGCCTGAGCAACTATTGGCGAGTGTTGAGAGACCCTGGCGTGCTCGCGTCGCTAGGCTCGACGCTGGTGTTCAGCCTGTCGAGCGTTGTGCTTTCGATCCTCATCGCACTGGTGCTTGCGCTGTGCCTTGAACTGAAACTGCGCGGCAACGCAGTGTTTCGCAATCTGCTGATCTGGCCCTACGCGGTATCGGGCGCCACCATCGGCATTGTCTTTCACGTGCTGGCCAATCCGGTGATGGGTATTTTCGCCTGGCTTAACGCGATTGCCCCCGGCACCTGGGCACCCTACGCCAGCCCGATGCAGAGCATGTTGTTGCTGATCGTGGCGTATGCGTGGTGCCTGGTGCCGTTCAACTTCGTGATGCTGGTCGCCAGCTTGAAGTCCGTCCCCGATGACTACCTCGCCGCCGCCGCACTGGATGGAGCAGGCTCGTTGCGACGCATGCTCGACATACAGCTGCCGCTGATTGCGCCCTATCTGCTGTTCGTGTTTGTCATCGACCTGCTGGAAAGCCTGTCGAACAGCTTCGGACTGGTCGACACCCTTACCCACGGCGGGCCCGGCGATACCACCAATGTGCTGGCCTACAAGATTTACACCGACGGTTTCATGGGCCTGGATCTGGCAGGTTCGTCGACACTGTCAGTGCTTATGTTGCTGGCAGTCGTAGCGCTGAGCATCGCTCAGTTCAAACTCTTGTCCCGCTTCCAGCGCCGTGGGGTGAAAGCATGATCGAGCGTCACCGGCTGATCGACGCGGGCGCTTACCTGCTGCTGACGCTCGGGCTGGTGTTCGCGACGGGACCGCTGTACGTCGCAGTCTGCTCGGCAACTGTGAGCAACCCACAACTGTTCGCCCACGGCCTTGCGCTGATACCCGGCGACCAACTGCTGGAGAACCTGCAACAAGTCACCCGACGCCTCGACCTGCTGCGCTTGCTGGGCAATAGCCTGCTGGTCGCCACGCTGGTGGTAATCGGCAAGCTGACACTTTCGGCGCTGACAGCATTTGCCGTGGTGTACTTTCGCAGCCGCTACACCTCGGTGATCTTCTTTGCCGTGCTGGGCGCTCTGCTGCTGCCGCTGGAGGTACGCATCATCCCCACGTATGCGGTGGCCAGCGACCTGCTCGGACCGCTACGCAACCTGTTGCAATGGCTGGGCATCCAGTGGCTGCCGGTGCCGACCATCAACCTGCTCGACAGCTACACCGGGCTCGCCTTGCCGCTGATTGCCTCAGCCACCGGCACCTTTCTGTTCCGGCAGTTTTACCAGACGCTGCCCGCCGAACTGGTCGAGGCCGCACGTATGGACGGTGCCGGGCCCTGGCGTTTTTTTGTCGACATTCTGCTGCCGCTGTCGAAGACCAACTTCGCAGCGCTCGGCACGCTGGTGTTCATCGGCGCGTGGAAAGACTACCTGTGGCCGCTGGTCGCGACCAATCGCGAGGACATGCGCACGCTGGTGCTGGGCGTCGCCAGCTTTCTGCCGACCGATGCAACCCAGGTCCCCGAATGGAACCTGCTGATGGCCGCCGCCGTGGTCAGCATGCTACCCCCCATCCTCGTCATTGCGCTCATGCAGCGATGGTTTGTCAAAGGCCTGATCGGAGTCGGTAAATGAACGCGCTCACCCCTATTGCCTGCGCGCCGGATATCGTCCTCAAGGGCCTGCACAAAACCTATGGCTCAGGGCACATCCTTCACGGGCTCGATCTGGTTTTCAAGGCGGGCGAGCTTAACGTCATCCTCGGCCCGTCCGGGTGTGGCAAGTCCACGTTGCTGCGCATGGTCGCCGGGCTGGAGGACGTCAGCAAAGGGCAGATTCTGATGGGTGGCCGCGACGTGACACGTCTGCCGCCCAAAGAACGCGGCTGCGCCATGGTGTTTCAGAACTACGCGCTCTACCCGCACATGAGCGTCGCCGACAACATCGGTTACGCGCTGAAGCTGGCACGCATCTCACGCAAGGAGCGCGAACAGCGTATTCGCGAGTGTGCCAGTTCGCTGGGGCTGGAGGAGTTGCTGCAACGCAAGCCCGGAGAGCTTTCCGGCGGTCAGCGTCAGCGCGTCGCGATCGGTCGGGCGCTGATCCGCAAACCGCCGGTGCTGCTATTCGATGAACCGCTGTGCAATCTGGACAGCGCGCTGCGCCATGAAATGCGCCTGTTGATTCGTAACCTGCACCAGCAGACCGGTGCGACGATTCTGTATGTCACCCACGATCAGACCGAGGCCATGACACTCGCCGAGCGTGTGGTAATTCTCAACAAGGGCCATGTCGAGCAGATCGGCACGCCCACCGACATCTACGATCAACCCGCCAGCATATTCGTCGCCAGCTTCATCGGCACCCCGCCCATGAACCTGCTGCCTGTGCACTGCCTGGACGACAATGTTCTGATACTGGCCGACGGACAACGCCTGCCCATCAAACTCGGCATTGCCAGCAACCGGACAGGCAAATGGCTGATGGGCCTGCGCCCCGAGACCGTCGTGCTCGGCCAGACAGGCGTCACCGCCACCGTGGAGTCCTCCGAAAATCTCGGTAGCCACAGCCTGCTGTATTGCCAGTTGGCCGGAACACGCTGTGTTGTCAGCCTCGCCGAACGGCAGCATCTGATGCCCGGCACCCAGATTCGACTCACCATCCATCCCGCGCCCTTGCTGTTCGATATCGAGAGTGGCCAACGCCAGCTCGTTTCCTTCTCCCAAACCACCAAGTGACCCGCCATGCTCAAACCTGCGCCCCTCGTCCGCTCGTCCCTGATTGCCCATCGTGGTGCCAAGGCTTACGTGCCGGAAAATACCCTGCTGGCCCTGGAGAAAGCCGCCGAGTGCGGCGCCGAGTGGGTCGAGATCGACGTGAAGCTGACCCGCGATGGCCAGCCTGTCGTGATTCACGACGATTTGCTGGACCGCACCACCAACGGGCGCGGCGCTGTCGTGCTTCACGAACTTGAGGCCATCCGCAAACTGGACGCAGGCAGCTGGTTCGCGCCTGAATTCGCGGGCCTGCAGATCCCGACCTTCGAAGAGATCGTGGCCTGCGCGCTGCGCCTCAATCTGGGTTTGCAAGTCGAACTCAAACCGACCATTGGCGACGATATCGAGACGGCGGAAGTGGTGATGCCAATCCTCAAGAGCCTGTGGCCCGCCGACAATGATCGGTTGTTCGTCTCCAGCTTTTCGGTGCGCTCGCTAACTGCCGCCCGCCGCTTGTGGAACGACGTACCACTGGCCATCGCCTCGGTTGTCGCGCCTGCTGACCCGGTCGCTTTACTGGCCGAATATGACTGCCGAATACTTCACGTACTTGACGACATGCTCGATGACCATCACCTTGTTCGCCTGAAAAGCAGCGGCGTCGAATTCGCCGTGGCTACCATCAACAGCCCGAAACGCGCGCGTTACCTGCTGGAACACGGCGCGCAGTCGATTCTCAGTGATTACCCGGACCTGTTGAACCTGCCGAACGGAGGCTGTCTGCAATGAACAACCGACTCAGTGTCGCCATGCACGCCGTAGAACAGGCCACCGGCCTGGCCATGGCGTATTTCAACGACCGCCACACCCTCGACATCACCACCAAAAGCGCACAAGACCTCGTCTCCCGCGCCGACTTCGAAGTGGAGCAACTGCTACGTGCAGAACTGAGCAAACACTTCCCCGACGATACAATCCTCGGCGAAGAAATGGGCGGCGAATTCATCACCGACGGCTGGGTCATCGACCCCATCGACGGCACCGGCAACTACCTGCGCGGCACCCCATTGTGGGGAATCGCGGTGGCGTACATGTCGGCAGGTGAACCCGAAATCGGCGTCGTCGCCTACCCAGCATTGGGCTACACCCTCGCAGCCCGCACGGGCGATGGCTTGCTGCGCAACGGCGTCCCTTTTGTCCGCCCTCAACCACCCGAGCACCTGCGCATCGCCGGCGTCGGCGAAAACACCCGCTGGGACGCCGAAGAGATGGGCAAACTGCACCTGAGCCTGCGCCGACAGGGCTGGGGCCTGGCAGGCTATCGCTGCGCAACCATCGGCCTGGCGTTCGCCGCGTTGGGGCAAACGGATGGGTACATGGAGAAATTCACCAGCCTGTGGGACATCGCGGCAGGCGCAGTGATTTGTCGAGAAGCTGGATTGCTGTGCACGATCGAAGGCGAGCAGAAGCAAGGGTCAATGACTGTGATGGTCGGGCGTGAGGAGTTGATGGAGATTTTTGGTGCGTAATGCGCCGGGCTAATCGACGCAGTTTTCTGACTGCGTTTGTCCGCCTGCTGGCGTGCCTGCCCTTCGTCAACAGCAGGCTGCTGGCGGCAGAAACCTTTGCCACATTGCGCCAGCCTGCAGCCGAGAAAGGTATCCGGTTCGGCTTTGCGGTTGATCCGGCAAAGCTGAATGACGATGCGGCCTATCGGCAACTGGTCGCCCGTCATGCCAGCATCGTAGTGCCAGAAAACGCCTTGAAGTGGCAGACCGTCCACCCCGAACCAGAGCGTTACAACTTCGCATCCGCCGACGCAATCGCGGGGTTTGCGAAAGCGCATGAACAGCGTATGCGCGGCCACACTTTCTGCTGGCATCGCTCTTTACCCGACTGGATTCACCAAACCGTCACCCCGACGAACGCCGAAGCGGTGCTGACGGCGCACATCAGTACCGTCGCCAGCCATTATCGCGGTCTCATCAGCGCATGGGACGTCGTCAACGAAGCCATCCAGCTGGAGGATGGCCAGCCTGACGGGCTGCGTAATTCATTCTGGTATCAGATGCTCGGGCCTCGCTATCTGGACATAGCCTTCAAGGCTGCGCACAAGGCCGACCCGGACGCCCTGCTCTGCTACAACGATTACGGCCTGGAAAAGGATACCCATTACGGCGAAAGCAAACGCACTGCCGTGCTCGCCCTGCTGCGCGGGCTCAAGCAGCGCGGCATTCCGATACACGGCTTGGGCATTCAGTCCCACCTGCGTGCAGGCGACATATTTGGTCCGGGCCTTTCCCGCTTTATTCTTGCAGTGCGTGATATGGGGTTGTCGATCCACATCACGGAACTGGACGTCGACGACGGCCACTTGACGGGGTCTATCGCAGAACGCGATGGATCAGTTGCAGCGACTTATAAGCGGTATCTCGACGTAGTGCTTGCCACGCGCTCGGTATCTACCGTTATTACGTGGGGTGTTTGGGACAGCCCGCATGTTGCAGGCGCCACGGCCAGCAACGGGCCGTTGGCACAGCGGGCATTGGCGTTTGGCCCGCGAGGTGAGGTGAAGCCGGCGAGCTGGGTGATCGCGCATTGTTTCGAAGACGCGCAAATGCAGATGGATGCGCGGATTTAGATGCTCAGCGGCTTCACGGCAGCAGTACAGCCAAAGTGGTTCAGCGCTTTTTGACGCCTGAAAACGACGAAGCCCCCGATAAACGGGGGCTCCGGGTCTGGACCTGTACAGCAGGGTCCAGCGATATCCTAGAACGGAATATCATCATCAAAGCTATCAAAGTCAGCAGCTGGCTGCGGCGCTTGTTGTTGCGGCGCCGGGCGCGAGTCGCGTTGTGGCGGCTGCTGGTTGTAGTTTTGCTGAGGTGCGGACTGCTGCGGCGCCGATTGCTGTGGGCGCGACTGCTGTGGACGCGGTGCGGACTGGTTGTAGTTGCCGCCGCCCTGACCTTGTTGGGAGTCGCCTTGTGGGCGGCCACCCAGCAGCTGCATGGTGCCCTGCATGTCGACGACGATTTCAGTGGTGTAGCGCTTGATGCCGTCTTTTTCCCACTCGCGGGTCTGCAGCTTGCCTTCGATGTAGACCTGCGAACCCTTACGCAGGTATTCGCCAGCGATTTCGGCAACTTTGCCGAACATCGATACACGGTGCCATTCGGTCTTTTCGACTTTCTGACCGCTCTGCTTGTCAGTCCATTGTTCGCTGGTTGCCAGACTCAGGTTGGTCACGGCGTTACCGTTAGGCAAGTAGCGAACTTCGGGATCCTGGCCGCATGTACCGACCAATATGACTTTGTTAACCCCACGGGCCATAACGTTCTCCTAGGTGCATAGGGACAAAAGAATTTTTCCCAGGGCCAAAAAATTTGTCTATATTTCTGGTAGGGGTCAAAAAAATTTCCGAAATGCGCCGCTTGATGGACGATCTTAGGTAGCAACGTGCCATGGCGTACGCGTTTTCATGATCTCCTAGTTTACCCCACACGGCTCCGGAACGAAGCCTTTATGATCAAACCGAACAACTGTTCTGACTCTCGGTGACTCCCTAGCTCAATCTCCCTCACGGGGATCGCCGATCAGGAGGCGGTATGGCAGGCACGAAATGCAGATCCCCAAATCCAGATTTGGTGGACAGGTGGATAGCAGCCGGTTACGGGCAGGGTGATGGCGCCGGTTATAAGCCGTTCATGTACGTCCGAGACGTTCCATCCACCGGGACATCGAGTATGGTCAAAAGCCGGGTAACTGGGCGCACCCATCACTACCTATCTCGGCAAGAATTTAAGGTCCATCTTGAAGCCGAGTATTCGAGGTCCACAAAAAACATTCGAGAACAGTATGCGCTTCTTCCCTTGGCGGAAACCCAGCAGATAGCGGCGGATCTCGGTGTGCGACATCCAACCTACCCTACGACAAGAACACCAACAGTGATGACCACAGATCTTCTACTCACACTTGATTGGCAGGATGGGGATCAACTTCTAGCGATTAGTGTGAAGCTGACGAAGGACCTAACGCATCGAAATCTAGAAAAACTGCTGATAGAACGAATTTATTGGAATAACCGAGGTGTTAAGTGGGTGCTTATCACCGAGAAAGAGATTTCGACTCATAGGGTTAATAACCTCTGCTTTTTCGAATTATCACTTACGGACGATTGTGGCCTCAGCTCACCGATTACTCCGGAAGATTTCAGCCGGCGCTTTGAAGAAAACTGTAGCCGTCAGTTGTCTTTCAACGCGATCATGACAAAGTCCATTAAGGAAATGGACATCGACGTGCATACCGGCCACACCCTCTTAGGCCAAGCTGTCTGGAGACATCACAGCCGACTGGATATAGAAAGGAATACATTGACACACCGAGGGAATGTGCTGTTGAGGGAGGTCGCCTGAAATGTACGAGATACACGACGTGTACGTAGCAGCCACGCCATCCAATGTGTTCGACAGCCCGGTTAGAGTGTTAGAAACCATTGCCCTGAAAAAAGTCATACTCATAAAAATCAAGAAGAATAAAGTCACTAAGCCATTCAGCGTTGACTATTCAGAATGGATTAATCTGCTGGCTTCCGAAAGCTTGGTGAAGGTACCGGACCCGCTAGGCGATCTTCCGTCAATACCTCCCAAACTCCCGCAGGCTGCAGAAAAAAGGCTCAAACAGGTATCTAATATCACTTCCGCACTTTCTATCATACCTGACTTCCTCACTAATAAAAAGGCACTCAACGCCAAGATAAAGCAGATTGCCGCTTCGTTAGACCTGACGGAGAAAACCATTAAAGTTTGGGTGAGCGACTGGCTTCAAGCCGGCCGCAACACCGTCGCAGTTGTTAGTAAATTCGTCGTAAAGGAACACCAAGTAGCTAATCCCCCTAAATCCGGTACTAAAAGGGGAGCAAAGCCACATCTGCTATCAGCTGACACGGGGGTGCCATCATACGAAGTGGAGCCCCAAATAACAAAAGCTTATGATACATATATAATTCAGCAACGGATGACTTGGAAGGACGCCTTTCATGAAATGCTTTTATCAGTCTACAAGCTTCCTCCTGAATCTATATCCGAAGGAACCGACGGATTACTTTTAAACCCTGCGCTTGCTAAAAAACACAGCGTTCCTACATGGCGGCAATTTAGATATCGTTGCCGACAACTAAAAAAAGCCAATGTCCAATTAGAAACAGAATCACCTAGAGGGTCAAGAGGTAAGGCTAGCGACTATGCGCCGGGCCCAGGCTTTTATGAGATCGACGCGACTCACTTTCAAATCCAGCTTGTTTCAAGGATTACAAAAAGCTTGCTCGTTGGCAGGCCTACTGTCTATCTAATAGTTGATACCTATGATGGCGCCATCGCAGGCTACGCAGTAAGCTTGGAAAACCCTAGCTGGGCGATTGCAGCTTTAGCATTGCACAACTGCTTCAGCGATAAATCTTTAGTCTTTGAACGACTTGGACTGCCTTACTCCTCAGCCGATTGGCCGTGCCACCATCTGCCAACACTACTCAGGGCAGACCGTGCAGAATTAGTCTCCAACATGGGACATAACTTTCCTCAGTCAGGAATACGTGTAGAAATCACCCCATCTATGACACCTATCGCTAAAGGTACCGTGGAGGGGAAGAACGCCGAGCTTAAAAACACAAGAGGCAGCAGGTACGATTTGCCTGGAAGATTTTCAAAAAAAAGAGAACGACGGGCGCCTGACGGAAAAAAAACAGCTGCGTTAAATATATTTGAATTTGAAAAAATTCTAGTAGAAATAATTATGGATTTAAATAACACTGCAGTTGACCCCAAAAAAATTCCACCTGATGCTTTATCTGAAGGACCAAAGGTAGCAACTCGCATTGGACTACATCGTTGGGCGCTAGCGAATAGAGCTGGCTTTACCCGAAATATGGGACCAAACTTCACGTATGAGTATTTGATGACAAATGGTAGTGGCCGTATTGCTCCTCTTGGCATATTGTTCCAAGGAGAGACCTATACCTGCGACCATCTTCGCAGCTCCGGCCTACTCAGCGCCTCAATCAATCATGCTATAAAAGTTAAAGTCTCGTATAACCCGCTGCTCGCTAGCGAAATATTTTTTTATGATCCGAGTATAAAATCATGGCTGCAGGCGTTCAATACAGACCCGGAAATTTATGACATTAGAGCATCTTTCCCCGAGGTTAAAGAGTTTCGAGCGATCCAGAAGCAATTAGTCAGCCAGGCCGAACTTAATCATTACAGCAAACGCAGGATTAGTGTACGAGCGGTAAAAGCCGAAGTGCAAAAGTCTGTTTTGGAGAAACGCAACTCACTTATGGGAAGTCGGGGAGTGGATATCCGTCAAAATCGCGCTCAGGAAAGGGCAAATGAGCGCTCTTCGGGAATGAACGGAGCTTTAAGCCTAAGCCCAATAACTGAAACAGGTTCACTGCCAAGCCGGCCAGCTCCAACACCTGATGCAGAGCATAACAAAAACGATATATCAATGTGGGACGAAGTCGATGCAGTCAACATCATCAAATGAAATATTTTATCGAAAATCTGGCGCAGCGGAAATTGATGACAATCCGTTGACAGCACACTTGAACCTTCCGCCAGATAATGATCGCCAAGCTTACCTGAGACTTGGGCTGAAGCCTGAATACGACACGTTGGATCATGACCTTCCCACGTATCTTAGAAGAATTAAAATCAACAGACTTAGGCACTTTTTTGCACCAACACACGCAGTACACCGAAGAGCGCTTATTGGAATCAGCTCTCAGCTGTTTGACGGATATATTCCTCGAAACCCTATGTCAGCTGAGGGTCAGAGGGCACTTTATGGAGGCAAGGTAGACATCACTATCCGCCCAACTATATCACTGATAGCTGGGCATTCCGGAATGGGTAAATCGACTTTACTTGACCGAGTGCTGGAAAGCGTAGGGCAGCAGAGTTATCAACACACCTCATTTAAAGATCAACCATTCCCAGAACACCAAATACTGTGGCTTCGCCGCAATGTACCCGAACACTGTACAGTTAAAACTTTATGCGCGTCCTTTGGCGACTATACAGATCGGATTCTTGGTTTAAAATTGTATCATGGCATTTTTCAGAATGTGCGAGGAGGCGATCGAAACTTCTACCTCTCAGAAATCCGAAAAATCATAACCACTCATCATGTTGGAATACTAGTCTTAGACGAGTTTCAAAATCTTTCACTGATGGGGGGGTCGGCGCTGCCAAAATCATAGCATTTCTTGTAAACCTCCGCGATGAACTTGGCATTACTATCGTGATAGCAGGTACCTATAAAGCCCTTAGACTGTTAGAGGGTGATCTTAGCATCTCTCGGCGATTAGTAGAAGGTGGTTACTATGATCTGAAAAGGCCACTCGCTGCCGATGATGAAAGCTTTAATCAATTGTGTAAAATTGCTTGGCAATATCAATGGACCAGAGAGAGATCCGAGATAAAGGACAGCATTATTGACGCTCTTTATGATGTCAGCCAAGGCATCACAGGAATTATGCTCAGCGTATTTGCTAGCGCTCAACTCGCTGCAATCGAAGATGGCTCTGAGAAAATTGATGAAAAGACCATAATCGACACTTACAGTCTGCGGATGACTCCGCTCCATCATGCCGTAAACATCCTAAAGTCCAACAGCCCCCGCTTGATAGATAAATTTGACGAAGCACTTTCAAACGCACTTTCGGCCAATACAAGCTTGACTGAAAAGCGGCCACCAGACCAAAAGAATACATTAAATCCTACACGAAAGCGCCAGGCATCGAGCCAAGTAGAAAAAGGAAATAATAAAAACAAACCGCTTTCGAAGGAGGAGCTTAAAAAAATGGTTTTTAACGGGAATCCTGACGATATAAGTAAGATCTTGGAGGGCCCATGAAAGCCCCAGGATTTCCTACACCAGTGGAGGGTGAATTATACTCTTCAGTTGTGGCACGTTATTTACACCGCACTGCTGGTTATACCAAGCGCAATCTCGGTTTGATCGGGCTTGATAAGGCTAGCGCCGCAGCTATAGTGCCGATAGCGGTCGTGGAACTGGCGAAAAGAATGACTGAAGGACACCCTTGGTGTAACAACCCAAGAAAGATCGTAGAGAATCACACTATAGTCCCACTTTTCCTCCATTCATCAAGCGCAGATTTTTATGAATACAAGATACAAGAAATCAGCCATGGATTAAATGGTAATCCTTCAGCGACATTGGGACTAACCAAACGAAAAAAAGCAAATGGCTTAAATGGTCGTTACAATTCTAAATTCTGTACAACTTGTGTCACCGAAGACATCGAGAACTTTGGATTTCCTGTCCTGTATCGACAACATCAGCCCGCCTTCGTTAAATACTGCGCACGCCATAGTTGTCCGCTGCACTTCAGCTGCGTGAATTGCAACACACGGACTAGAGCTATCATGTGGCGAATGGCTGGACAGTGCGATTGCGAAACGCCTATTCACCCTACGACTGTCGAAACAACAACAGATGAAATCTCCGAGAAAACTCTGTTATGGGTGGCGCAGCAAGTTGATCATTTGCTGCAAATTAATTCTTCACATACAAACATAACATGCAATCTTCGACAGCTGTTAAAATCGCACGACCTTATAACGCCAGCAGGAAAAATCAGAAATAGCGCCCTAATCCACGCTCTTGAGCAAGAAATTGGGCCCAATCTATTATATGAATTTGGCTTTATTGTCGAATGCCCCCGCAGAGGCTCGCTCCGGCATGATTTTGCTCGTGTTTTTCGCACCAACCATAATGGGACCAATATCATATATAATTTATTTGTCGCAAAACTGTTTTGCGACGACGTACGCGACATTAACAAAACATGCGACTACCAAAAGTTTTTAGCACTCAACCTAACAAAACCCCAAAGCAAAAAAAATATCCCGACAAAGAAATAATTCAAAATTCACTGACCAAAGCTAAAGGCTTCGTAGTTACGGCGGCAAAAAGCTTGAACATTAAGGAAGACACATTTCGTAGAGCTGCGCGCCATCATCAAATAGCTTTACCGCTAAATGAAAAACAGTGTGACCGAATCGGTTGGCACCTGCTACAAGAGATCAGAGAAGCAATCAAGAGTGGTATGGGGCTCAAAGAAGCATGCAGAGTCTTTGGCTTAGGGAAATATACTACATCATTAATTTTCGGCGACCGACCCCCTCTTCTTCTCTGCGGCAAATCGAGCAAGGAACTCTCAAAAATTCAGCACGCTAAGGAGAAACTTTCGGCACTCGTAGAATCACAACCCCACATCACCCGTACTGAATTACGCAAGACTCTTTCATCCTCCATGGATGCAGTATTGATTCACGACTCAACCTGGACAAGTGAGAACATCCCTGGACCTGCTAGAAAATATTATAGCGTAGTCAATAGCGTTGACTTGAATGAAAGATTTCTGCAAATTCGACTCGACATTGAAGCCGAAAAGGCAAAAGAACTTAACAAATCTGGACGACCAACTCGCCTTACCGCAACACGTCTAAGAAAAGACTGCGGAGTGACTCAGCCACATTCATTTCCAGAGCCTTACAAATCGGAGTTATCGCGTATTTTTGCAACAGCAGCTGAGTCCAAAGAGCATTTTCATGATCGTTTGATTAATTGGGCGATGGCGGAATATGCAAAGTTACTGATCCCCATTTCATCAAACAAACTCCGCCGAATAGCGGGGCTACCTATTAAAGACTTATTGAGCTGTCGCGACTTGGTTATTAAACATGCACAACCTCACAACTTAAGTTATCACTCAAATTGTTCGCTGTCACCATTTTTCAAGTCTACACCCATCTGAAACAATGCGATCTTAATCCAGGCCGCGAGCAGGTTTGGTATGCGCCCCCGCAGCGGCGATTATGTGCAGCTTTCCTTGCTCAGGCGTGAAGCGCTTGGCAATCATATCAAGTTTAATTGACAGATCAGCATGCTGCTGCTCAGGCACCAAAAGCCCGGCAAATACGCCTACCTCTCCAGGGTATTTTTCCTGTTGGTCTGCGTAGCCTTTCGCACCGGACTCATCGCAATAAAAGTAAATGCGTTCTGGCATTTCACGTCTCCACTCAATGTCATTATATCCATTGTGATGCGCAGGTGCGTCTTCACACACCATTCAACCAACCCAAACACCAAGAGCGTAATATCATCAAGCAGCCGTTTAGCTAGCGCCTCCAGGTAATTCGTTTTTGCACCTCGCAACAATGCGGCGACGGTCACTCTGGCCTACTGGTGGCGGTGTTTACAATATTTCTTTATGCGCAGCGCCTAAGCTAGGGCAAATTCCATACCGCCAAAGCCCATATACGAACGCTTTATCAGGCATTTACGCTTCAGACCACCTGTTGCATCAATTTCGAAAACGTCGCATCTATTTCGAAATCCTACACTTGCCCCTGAGAACTTCCATATCCCACTCGCATGCGCATCTCTTATCTTTTTAATACGCTAGAAACTGCAAGTTCTTGAGGGGTAGCTAAACGAATATTCGATCGGGTTGGCGGTCTTTCGGCGCGATTCTTGCTTTTACGATGGGTGACTTCACCGGGCGATTATTGTTCAATCCACTTTGTTATATGGTCTGCAACAAGCTCATGGTTTTCATATACAAAAAAGTGGGTGCCAGGAACTGAAGTGAATTCCAGTTTTGCAAAGCTATTGCTGGCAAGTCGTGATTGGGCGGGCGGAATTACGCGATCGTCTATAGCGTAAATTAAGTAGGTGCTTACCTGTTGGTTGAAATGCGGAGCAGCTTGCGCAAGACGACGCATAGCCAATAGTTGCAGAGTACAAAGACGAGCATTTGGGAAGTCACTCAAGAAGTCTTTCTGTATGCTTGAAATTATCGTAGTATCAGATTGGCTTGCCGGACTCAGGATGCTGAACATGGCGGCATAAAAAAAATCGCTGCGCTCTAACGTAAACAGATAACGCATAAATCTCAAGCCGTGACTAAAGTTAAATCGAGTGTGATCCCACGGCGCACAACTGCCCAGCAGAATGAGCTTGTCACAAATGGATGGAAAAGTTTTGCAAAAAAGCTGCGCTGCAAAACCACCAAAGGAATAACCCACCAGAATTGGATCGACGATGGCTCTTGACGATATGAATTGCGCCAGCGTTTGGCAGAACGCCTGCAGGGCATTAGGTTTATAGGTGTCAGCACATATAGAGTCGATACAAAATACCCGGTAGGATGAAAGTGAATGAGCGAGAGGGGCCAGACTCCATGCATTGAACATGTAGCCGGCCAGCATTATAACAGTCCTTTCTCCCCGCGGGTTTATCTCTAAGACTTTCATGCAATAGTATCGTCCGAGGCGACTTGAATGCTGCTGGGAAACACCTGCAATAGTTCACGCAGAGTGCCCGACGAGTAGTAAGCGTGGCGATCAACGTCCTGGCTCTTTAACTGCAGGACTTTCAAGGCGTGAACCAGAATATGTGTCTTGCTAAGAGAGTCTAGCCCGAGGTCAATTTCAAGATGGGCATCAATGTCGCTCCAGTCTACTGGCTGGAGACTGAATTTGTTGATCAGTCCGAGCACCGGGGCAACACGTTTCTGGTCAATCTCTGTTTTTGGCTGTTGTCCTAATCCGAGTAAAGGAGTGTCTGCGATAGCAACGAGTTGCTCAAGATAAACTTTGGATAACGCATCTATCGTCGCCGTAGAAAAGAACAGGCTGTCGTAATTGAACGACACTTTCAGCGAGCCGTTGTGATAGCCGACAGTGATGTCTAAAGAGCCAGGCATGTTGGTCGTCGCGAGGTAATAGTCCACGACCTCGAATATACTGCACTTTGATGGAAGCGACAGCCCACCGTACAATGAAAAATAAATATTCGAGGGCATCCGGCCGCGAAGTGATTTCGCAAAGTCATCGCTTTTCAGTTGCTGTTTTAGATCGCTTCTGAAGATTGAAGTGGCGCTTCTTCGGGCAGTGATTTGGTCGACATCATGCTCCATACAATTGGCCGCATAGTCATGAATGTATTGGTAAACCTGCTCATCCGAGAACTCAGTGAGCTGTTGTCTTTTCAGCACGATGATAAAGGCTTGGGCAAAGCAGCCGATCAAGCTTTTATCGAGTACTTTTCCGTTGTATTGACGTCCATGTGTAGGAATCTGCAGAGATACATCGTCGATTGTCGGCTGGAACTGAAAAAAGGATTTCGCGAAGCTAGCAAGCAGTAGGGAAAACAAGGATGAAGCGCTGGCGTTGGCCGTGGCGTTTAACTGGCTGAACAGGGCTGGCGCGATCACCAGCGTTTTAACGCTAAAGCGGCCTTTACGATCCGCTATTATGGCGGCGTCGGGATTCCACAGGAACGGGGATGTGGTGGTCTGTTTTATATAGTTTTTGACGAAAGGAGCCACTGTCTCTTCATAAGAAAAGTAATCCAGCAGGTCAGTTAGTGCCCGTGGGCGCAAGGGCTGAGCAGAAGCTTTACTGCACAAGCCGTCCAGCGTCTTCAGGTAGCGACTCAGCAATGCATCGACGCCGAGGCCATCGGCAAACAAGTGCTCCACCGCCAGAAAGATCAGGTATTCATTGGGTGAGCATTTTGTCACGCGCAGCAAGTGATTATCTTCGCCGGTAAGTCCCAATTCCATGTTCAATAAATCAGCGACAATGGATTGCGCTTCAACCGAGGATGATTCTTCGTACGCGAAAGCTGAATCAGATGCTGGTTGGTAGGCTTCAAATTGAAGTTGCCCATAAGCTTCGTAGGGCTGGGCGACGGCAAGGCGTAATTCAGGGCTCTGGCTGATGAATTTTTTATAAGCTTGCTTGAACAGTTGCTTGGTAAACGATGCTTGAGTCTTGACGCTGACGCCAGAGCACACAACTGTGCTCCCGCAAATATCTTTCCACAAGGCGAATAGGTATTGCGAAGGCGTGGGAGCACTGTTGAGTTGATCAGAGTTGGTCAGTTTCATGGCGGTCCATTAGGATTTTTAGAGCGTTTAGGTGCCGGACTGGCGGGGTATCGAGATGATCAGACGAATAAACCCAGGATCGAAGCCCGGTCATATTTTCCATTGGGCGTTCGGGGGAAATCGCTGTCCAGAAACACGAAATGGCCGGGGATCATGTAAGGGGGCAACACGGAAGTGAGCGCAGCCCTGAGTGTTCGAACGTCGGTCGGTACCGTTGTTTTTACCGCCATGCAGATGGCCGATTCGAACATCGAGGTTGAACTGCGGTAGACCGCGACAGCTTCCAGAACCGTGTCTAGCAGCAGCGCGTTTGCCTCGATCTCCCCCAACTCGATTCGATAGCCCAAGTGCTTTATTTGGTTATCCAATCGGCCACAATAATAGTAGAGACCCTCTTCTCCAATGGTGACCCTGTCACCGGTTTTATAGACCATGTCTGGGTACAGTGAATGGGCAGGGTTTTGAACAAACGCCTCTTGTGTTTTGGCATAATTATCAAGGTACCCGTAGCTCACGGAACTACCGCGGACCATGAGTTCACCGATTGCACCACGCTCGTTGGTGACTGCACCGTCATCGGTTAATACCATCAGTTGCATATTGCGCCGAGGCTTACCGATCGGTATCGAAGTGGACGAGGTAACATCGGCCTCGCGAATGACATGGTAGGTACAGTCGACGGTGATTTCAGTGGGGCCGTACATATTGGTCAATTGCAAATGCGGGAAAAGGCCGAGGATTTTTTTTGCCGTTGTCGTAGGCAATACTTCCCCTGCGCAAATCAGGTGTTTGAGTTCGACAAACCGCTCAGTACGCAATCGGCCAGTTTGCAGCATCAGGGTCAGAATCGAAGGGACACAGAAAAAAATCGAGATGCGGTTATCTTCTATCCAGTCGATCAACCGGGGCAGCATTACGTTGAATTCCTCGGGCACAAGGTGCAGCGTCGCCCCCGCGGCCATGGAAGTATAGATATCGAACGTCGAGTTATCAAAATACAGGGGAGCATGATTAGAGACATGGTCAATTGCCGTGATATTGTACGTCTCAGTGCACCAGCCGATGTAATCGATAATGGCTTGGTGCGAAATCATTACTCCTTTGGGGGTACCGGTGGAACCTGAAGTAAATAGAACGTAAGCCAGATCGACCGAGATATTCAACGACGCAGAAAAGACAAAAGCTGTGTCTGAAACGAACTCGCTGATGTTGATTATTTTCAGCGTAGGAATAGCGGAAAATACCCGTTCAGCCAGACTCTCACTTCGCTCGTTAACGATTATGAATTTTGCTTTGCATGACTTAATGATCGATAGCAGCCGACCTTCAGGTGATTTGCAGTCTAATGGAACATAGGCGCAGTCGGCTTTCAGAATGGAGAAGATCGACTTGATCGAGTCAATTTCTTTGAACATGAAAAACGGAATGAATTCGCCGCGTGTTACTCCTTGGGCTCTGAGGAACTCGCTGAATCGATCGGAGAACGTATTCAGCTCGGCGTAGGTAATGGCCTCGATGTGGCCGAGGCGAACTCCCTGTACAGCGACTTTTTCGGGGAATTTCTTGGCGGAGCGCTCAAGGTAATCACACACAGTTACGATCATGTTAGCACTCGGATTTTTCAGAAAAGAAAATGTGGTTTGAACTGCATTCTTTGCTCAGTCCCTGCCAGTTCACCGGCTCCCCGGCCAGCCATAGATCGACGAGCATTGAAAACAGATCGTTATAAAAGAAGGGCATAGATGCGGGCGCAAAAGGTGCATCAATGCTGATCGTTTTACTCGATGTGGAATGCTCTAGGAAGTCGCACTTTAGCAATGCCGGAAGATGCGCCTTTTGCGGGTTGAGCTGTGCGCTGCGTAGAATCGAATCAAACAGGGCGTAGGCGTTGAATTGGTGGCTGTTGATCATTTGAATCACGATCGACGGAGAAATAAACCCTTGCGCTGCCAGTTGATAAGCGAAGCGCATTGAGTCGGGTACTGCGGTCGCCGTTAATTTCCACTTGTCGCACAACTCTATATAGGCCATGCAGCTTGCGAAGGCCTCCAGTCCACTCGTGCCGGCAGTCGCTTTCTTCCATTTCGCGACGAGCAACTTAAAGGTGAACTGATGGACTTCCAATTCGCTGAAACGGGACGTCCACTGTGAGCTGCTGGAGGCGACCAATGAGCTGATACTGCCGAGCTCGTCGACCAGCGACACTGGCAAAATCCAGTACTGATTGTCAGGACTGAGGACGAAACTGCCGGAAGGAAATAACCCGCTCAGACGATCAACATAGGCTGCAGAGAAAGGCTTATGACTCAACACGCTCAGCGGGCGGCTAACATGCTGGATCAAGCTGCATTCGGCATCGAGGGAATCGCACCTGACCGTATTCTTGAAGTGGTCAGTGGACATTTCCCGCAAGCGTAAATTTCCGTCACCGCTGGTTTCGATGACACGTCTTCCGGTGCTAGAGAAAACGCTTCGAGGCGGCGTATTGGACCAGTTTCTGCGCAGAAGCCAGTTTTTCAACGCGGCGCTTTCAAGGCCATGAGGGATCGCTGCTTCGTACAAGTACACGTTGCTTGCAGAAAAACCAGGCTGCGGATGCGACGCCGACGATGCTTCACCTGAATATTCAGAAATCAGAAGATGGCAATTCGAACCGCCGAAACCAAAGGAGCTTAGCGCCGCCGTGCGTTTCAGACCTGATAGCCATGGCGTTGAGGTGGACGGAATCGTCAGTTGAGCCGAACGGTCTGCAACAAGCGGGTTGACTCTATTTAGCCAGAAGTTACCGGGAATGACCCTGTTTTGGAACATCAGGAGAATCTTGATAATACCGGCCAGTCCTGCCGCGGCTTCCGCATGACCGATTACGCCTTTTATGCTGCCTACGGCACAGGCATTGGCGCCGTATATTTGTGCCATAGCTTCAAGTTCTATCGGGTCGCCTAACGATGTCCCTGTGCCGTGCGCCTCAATGTAGGTGATGTCGCTTGCTTTCAAGTCAGCGTCCTGAAGCGCATGGCCCAAAAGTTCGACCTGGGCCTCGACACTCGGCGCTGTCGCCGAGAGTGAGCGTTGCCCGTTATGGTTAACCGAAAGCCCTTCAATTATGCCAAATATCGGATGCCCGCTCTCGCGCGCGCGCGCCACGGTCGTCAACACCAGAGCGCCTACGCAATCGGCAGGGACGTAGCCGTTCGCGCTGATATCAAAAGGCCGACATTGACCGGTGGGTGAAAGCATTCCCGCTTTGGAAAAGGAAATGAACTTCAGCGGATTCAGGCTGATGTTTGCCGCAGCAACGATGGCATAATCGCAATCGCCCGCCATTAACTGATAACGGGCATCGCTCAAGGCGACCAATGAAGCGCTGCAAGCGGTATTGATTGTTTTGCTACTGGCGGTGAAACCAAAATGTTGGCTGACACGGTTGGCCAACAAGGCTTCATAGTTACCGAGCGTGGTATGAGGCCCGATATGGTCCGCCTTGGTCGTGGCATTGAGCAAATTATCTGCCGCCATGCTGGCGACGGAGACGGATACACGAAAGCCTGACAAAGCCTGAGCAGTTATTCCGGCCTTGTCCAGCGACCTCTGCGTTTCTCGCAATAAGATCAGTTGTTGCGGATCCGTGTGCTTCTGATCGGGCTGGGGAAACTGGCTGAAATATTCTGCCTTGATGGAATCAAGATCGATCGAGGAGAGCCACTTGCTGGTGCTCTTGGCAGGCTCGTAGCGATCCTCGCTGTAATAGGACGCCATATCCCAGCGGTCATTCGTAACAGTCGAGAAGGTTGCTTCATGACCCAGCAGAATCTGCCACAGTTCATCCGCGTTATCGGCGTTTGGAAAAACGCCTGAGTAGCCGATGATCGCCAGCTTATTGCTTTTTTGAAGTGGCATCACTTGGCTCCACTGAAATGCGCGCGTGCGTATTCGACATACGTTTGTGGGCTGATCATCATGTGTTGTCGACCGGTCTGGATATCACGAAGTACTTGTTCTATCTCATTGCGTTTAGCAATCGAGCTAGTGCCGATATGTCGATAGGCAATTTCAGCGATATCAGCAGCCACTTCATTGGCGAAGGTTGCTGACAGCCGAATGCTGGATTTTGCAGGATCGCCGAGCACCCCTAGTTGTAGAATTTCACGCTGAGCCGAGCGCGCCGCATCAATGACGAACGCTTGTGCTGCCGCAACTTTTGCACAAGCCCTGGCCAGGTCGAGAAGGAAAGTTTCCTTGGCATAGAGCGGCGCGGCGTCATGAGCCCTGACGGTTCGTTTCGCCAAAAGCAGCATCTCATCGACAACACGCTGCGCCATGCCAAGCGCCCAGCAGCCATGAGTCAAGGCAGACAGTTCGAGGATTCCGATTGTATGAATGTCATGTCCACGCTGGACAACATGGTGATCGAAGCTGAAACACGCACTTTCTGGAACAAACAGCTCTGTACATTCATAACTTATACTGCCGGTCCCGCGTAACCCGGTGGTGTCCCAGCTGCCGGTGAGTGCAATGTCTCTTCTCGGCAGAACCGCAACGGACACACGGGGTTTCCCAACATTATCTTTGAGGATCTGGCCGCGTGTTGTTTCAAAGAAACCCGCTACTAGCCAATCCGCGTTATGAATTCCACTTGCAAATGACCATTTGCCCGTCAGGGTGAAGCCGTCTTCAGCTTTCTCTCCTCTGCCATTGGGTTGATATCGTCCTGCGACTATCGGCTGTTGATTGTCTCCGAACAGCCTGGAGAAACCAGGGCAAGTAAGATAAATCGCTGAATGGGTAGCGGCCAGAAAGTATGAAATGAGCAGCCAGCCAAAACTTCCGTCGATGTACGCAGCTTGTCTCAGCAGGCGCACCAATTGATCAGCGTTCTGCATCGCCCCTCCGGCCTCCTTGGGGTAAAGGAACTGACACGCACCGGTGTTCGCCAGCAGCGACCTGACCTGGTCCGAGTAATAGCCAGTGATCTCGGCTTGCTTGGCCATCTCGCGAATGTCGGGGGTCGCCTTGTTCAAAGCGCCTAAAACATCTTCATACGATCTAAGCACGAAAGTAATCCATATTCTTTGTTCTTCAGGATGTCTTCGACGACTTGGCTTATTTTGCTGATGGACTCGAAATTGTCCGACTGTAAGGCTGTGTGCGGAAAGTGAAATTTAAACTCTTCTTCAATGGCCATCATAAGTGATACAGAGTGTAAAGACGTCATGCCTAAAGAAAACAAATCCTCAGAGTCGTCGATGTGCGTGAGTCCAAGTACTGGACAAAGATTTTCCGTCACTATCTTGCCGATGAGAGCTATGGTCATAACTATTCCTTTGTTTTGTATTAGATCATTGCATGCAATTTTTCAAGTGCAACCATGCATTGGTGTTCTTTCGAAATTATGCTGGACAATAATGGCAGATTTCTTTTTAGTATCGCTGGATTTGAATGTGCGACTGAATAGACATGAAACATTTCAAAAGACCGCCACAGGTCGCCCAACTCCTTGTATAAAACCGATATGTATTCCCAATGCAATTGATGTGAGGCAGAGGCGCTATGGCCAGCGGTGCGAAGAGCATTGAAGAAACGATGGTTGGCATATCTTTCGCCGTAACCTCGTTGGCTCCAATGAATCAGAAATGGAGTATTTTTTTCAATAAGCTTTGGGTATGTTTTTGAAAATAACTGCAGACCTTTCTGGCCAGAGTATGGATCCTCATCGTGATACGTTTTAAGTATCCGCTCTAGGTCACTACGCAAATCAATTTCAGCTGCAACCGTGGTAACAGGCACAGAAATAGGGTGGAATATCTGACTTCCACCCAAGCTTTCAATAAAGTAATCAGCACTCTGGTACATATCCTTGGTCGAGGCGAATGATTGCCCATGCTTTCTCTCCAGAAGTCCATATCGATCGGTGACGGGGTCGTAGCCGTTAAGGATGCAGACGCTAAATCCATGCCATCGTTTATAGTAATAACTCTCACTCATCAGATAATTATCAAAGATACAGATTGCATCGAAACCCATCTGTTCCAGCCGACGCAGATATGCCGATTTGTCGTTGATAATTTCTAGGGAGATGGCTAGCCCATGTCTTTCTCGAATTCGCCTGATCACTCTATCAGACAGCATACTGACACTGTCGCGACATTCCCAGGCAGATTCTATTTTTAATGCAGAGATACCATCAATGATGTCGGTGTTCGCACCATCAATGATGTGAAATTCATGCTCAAAATGAGCGAGATCAAAGCTTTCAACCAACTCTTTCTGCTGGCAGTAGCTTTCAACAATCGCGAGAAAGCAATTGATGCTGTCTTGTGAGGGAGGCCGACTGTAGGGCACGAAAAAGCTGTCTGTAGGATCGCGGGGTTTATTCATGTTGGACTCCCTGTAGGTGCAGATAAAGCATCCATCTCACAATGTTTTTAAACATAACAGGAAAAAAATGAAGCTGTCTAGAGAAGCTTAGATTTTTTAAAAAACACCAATAAAATCATAGGGGTAGATAATATGTATGTGCTTTTTCAATGCGGCGATTACTTATTGAAAATGTGCGTGTTACAAAATATTTCACGTAGCAGTTGACGCCGATTTGATTTTTTGATAACAATTTAAAGCATGAGTCGGTAGTTGTAATGAAAGGATGTAATAATCCAGTAATACCCAGAAATACAAGAGGTCTAGGCTCTAAAAAGCCAAACGTGCCTCATGGCCCAATGGCCATAGGCTTAATCAAGGAACAGGTGTCTTCATGGACGAAATAGCCGTACCCATACTGAGTATTATCACGCTGTCATCATATCAACCTGACACCATAGCATTAGTGGATGACTTCTCCAGCGTTAGCTATCGTAATGCCATCATCCATATTGAAACTGTTTCCGAGCAAATTGCCAGTTGCGTTGCCAACAGCCTGACGAAAAGAGTAATGGCTTATTTTGCTGGCTCCGCGGAAATGGTTCTGGCTATCTTGGGTGCACAGCTTTCGGGCGCCGCCTATATTCCGATAGAGCCGAAAACACCTGGTTCCAGAATCGATGCCATAGCCGATGTCGCGAAACCATGCATGATTATGACGGATAGTCAGAATCGGCAAGGCGCCCAGAGCATTGCTGAACGATTGGGTATTCCTCTGGTTGTTCTTTCCCTGAAAAAAGCGGGTAAGACCCTCGATATTTTCCGTGAAGGGTACCGTGAGCAACCATTTACCGTTGAACGACTAACTTCTTCTACTCCGGCGGTCGTGTTTTTTACCTCTGGTTCTACCGGTACACCGAAAGGCGTTGAGTTGAGCCATCTTGGCTACTATCGCTGGTTTGAAGGTGTCCAGGACTTGATTCAAGTTAAAAGGGGTGACCGGGTCGCTCTTACGACGAATCACAGTTTTGACCTGTCACTGGGAGAGCTTTATCTAGGTCTAATGTCGGGTGCGACGCTGTATGTGCCGCGCCAGTCAACTGTCAGGGATCCGCTGTCACTTGTGCCTTGGCTGGATCAGCACGAGATCACGGTTTTCCAATCGGTTCCATCATTGATGCGCCGAATTCTGCTGTTCCGGGAAAGTGCCGGGCAGGGCTTAGAGACGGTCAGAACGATCATGTTTTGCGGCGAACCTCTTGAGCAACAACTGGTGAAAAAGGTAAAAGACAGCTTTCCTTTTTCTCACACCAGAATTCTCAATCTCTATGGACCGGTCGAGGCATCTGTACAGGTGACTTACTGTTGGGCGGAGGAGTATCTGGGTTCGGAGGATGTGATTATTCCCTTGGGGAAACCGCTGAAGCACGTCGTTGTCCGTTTGGCCGAAGTTGACGATACCAGTCACGAGTTGCAGATCACCGGCGATCACTTGGCTCTGCGATATCTGGATGAAAAGAAAACACGGGAAAGCTTTATCAATGATGAAGCTGAGGGCACCAGGTTTTACCGGACAGGCGATCTTGGCAGATTAAATGCCAGAGGCGATCTTGAATACCATGGCCGAGTGGATGACCAAGTCAAAATTAACGGCTACCGAATTGAACTAGGCGAGATTGAAAAAACAATTATCGATCACTTCAAGGCAACCGATTGCTGCGTATTGATCGAGAAATCCGAGGGTGAACCTAGCCTCGTAGCCTTCGTAGTTTCGCCCAATGACAGCGTTGCTGACCTGAGGCGTGCGGTGGCAGATCATTTACCTACCTACATGATTCCCAGAACAGTCATTTTTATCGAATCAATTCCCCTCAATACGAACGGCAAGCGCGATAAACCAAGCCTTCGAGCGGAGTATCTGAAGTGAACGCGAAACGATTGATGATGGGCGCGATCGGCTACGAACTCGGCGAGCATGTCGAAGAGCTGGAGGACAATATGCGTCTTCATGAGGACCGCAAGAGCCAGCTTTTTCTTCGATCCATGGGGTTCGGCAACTACCATCGGACAGAGCGCAGTCTGGGTGAGCTCTCTGCTGTTGCGATCAAAAAAACCCTATCGAAATATGGCCACCGTCCCGACGAGATAGATCTGCTGATTTTTTCTTCGAGCACCTTTGGCGATCGGCACGGTGATGTGATCGACAAAGATCTCGCGGCTTGCTTGATCGAGTGCGACTTGGGGCACGTTTACCCTCTGGGCGTCTATCTGTCGCAGTGCAACAATTTCTTCGCAGCGCTCGACATTACTTCGCAGTATCTAAAGTCTGGCATGAAGCGCAAGGCCTTGTTGGTGTTCTGCGACAAAGTGCTCGATGAAAGTACGCGCTTTAAGAATCTTGCTGTAAACAGTGATGCCGCGGTGGCGTGTATCGTGTCAACCGAAGAGCATGAAAGCTTGCCATTCGAGTTAAAAAGCATCAGCACCCATTCGCAAATTACAGTCAAGGACCTAATAGATCCTGTCTCCAATCAAATGAACCTCGATGTCCATGAAAATTACCTCGACGGGATCAGGAAGGTTTCCGCAGAAGCACTGGATTCTGCGCAGACCAAATTGGAAGAGTTGAAACATGTGATTTGTCATAATTTTAGTTTCAGTGCACTTCGCCAGATTGCGGCAACAGTCGGAACGCCAGAGTCTTCTATTTATAAAGGCAACATAGGCCGGTTTGGGCATGCTTACACGTGCGACAGTCTGATTAATCTTGATTCTTGCTACCAGGAAAATATTACCGCGCTTCCTGCTTCGAGTCGTGTGGCCGTGATCGGCACAGGGTTGTACTTCTGGGGCATGGCAGTACTGAGTATTAAAAAACCGAGGGACTGAAATGAAAATAACGAAAGAGCAACTGGAAAAAATCTGGACTGATATTCTTGAGCTGGATTCAATAGACCCTGATAAATCGGTGTTTGATCTGGGCATGGACTCGATAAAAGCTCTGGATATTTCCGATGAGATTTTTAACCGTACCCAGACCAGGCTGGAGTGGAAAGACTTCAACGTGACCACGACATTGAACGAAACCTTGGCCATGCTGAATACGCCAGCTTAATTCAGGCATCCTCCAGTCATTCACTTCTGGTCTGGAGGACCCACGAGATCATTTTATGAATATCGTATCGTGTGGGGTCATGCACCCGACACTTGGTTTGATTAGCGTCGAACAACAGAACGATAATGTGCTCTTGCGTTATCAGGGGAAAGAGCAACTGATCAAATGGGATTTGCCTGAAAACATCGCTTCCCTGTCAGTGGATGTCGACAAGATCGATTTCACCTATATTTTTTCGCCGAGTTCGTATCTGGTAAAAAGCCTTTATTTTAACGGTGATGCATTTTTCTATCGTATTCCAGATGGGATCTGTTTTTTTCAAGAAGTAATGGTCGATAAGTTTCCATTGCTCTTCTACAAATCCCGCGAAGGATCCCGAGTCAACTTCAATGCGGTAAATGAGGATAAAACATTCTCTGTTGAAATTCACTCGATCGGCACAGATAAGCACGCCGGCAAGGATCAACTGTATTTTGAGTACAGACTGATTAACGGCTCCTGTCAAAAGACTGTGAAACTTAATCCCGGTGACGCTGCGGAGGTTGCTGGATTGTTCTTCTACCAAAGTCCTGGGGCTGCCCGTTGGCCTATTTTTCTTATTAGCGATAGGCCGGTCAATGCCGCGAAGTTGGCTGAACTGTTTCCTTAGTTACTAGCACCTGCCTGATGTAGGTAGCTTTATCTTGCAAGCAGCAGTTCTGATTATAAAAAGGATGACAATATGCAGCCAAATCAGAATGGCAAAAAAGGCTTTGAATCGCTGACAAAAAATCTTTTCCTGATCAACGGTCTTACTGCACTTGCTTATGCATTTATCCTACCGGTGATGAGCACCTTTCTGGTTGATCACCTTAACGCGCCACCGGTTTACATCGCAATTTATAGTGTGGGCTTTGCTGTTTCAGGCTTGATTTTCAGTCAATGGTTCGGCCAACTTGCAGATAAAGGTCGGTCAAAAAAACAGCTTTTTCTGCTAAGTCTGTCGTCTATATTTCTTTCAGCGGTAGCCTTCTACAACACAAGTCAAATATGGCAGGCGCTGGTGATTGGCTTGGTATTGATGGGCGCGGGGCACGCGTCCATTCCGCAATTGCTGGCGATGATAAGAGTCCATGCGGTCGCATCGGGCAAGGATTCTGCTCGTTTGAATTCGCAAATGCGATCTGCGGTGTCAATTGTGTGGATAGTTGGGCCGCCGTCAGCATTTATTTTGATTGACAAGTTCGGCTTCAAGTTCAATTTCGTCTTGTCGGCTATTATCATCCTGTTCGTATTTGCGTTTTCTCTGGCTAAGTTACCTGCTTTCAAGGTTTTGCCTCCGGTCGCATCGTCGCTTCAGGAGAAGCCAATGATTACTGGGCGTGTGTGCTTGTTGGGCGCAGCTATATTTTTCTCCAATGCCGCTAATAGCATATACATCACGGCTATGCCGCTGTATCTCATACGCGAAATGGAAACACCTGTTTACCTTCCTGGATTACTGTTAGGTATTACTTCAGTATTCGAGATCCCGGTCATGCTGGTGTCTGCTGCATTATGCCGAAAGTACGGAAAATACAATTTAATGCTGTTCGGCTATGCTTGCGCAATTATCTTCTATGCACTTTTCCAAATCGTTGCCGAAACCTATATGTTTCTACTTGTACAACTTTTCAACGGCCTGTTTTTCGGAATATTCATTGGTTTAGCCATTACCATTGTTCAGGACGCTATGCCTGATCGTGTGGGATTTGCCTCGGCTTTTTATAGCAATGTGATGCGTTTGGGCATGATGGCAGGCGTTTCCTTGGTTGGATTGGTTGCGCAACTGTCAAGTTTCAAGCTCGCATTGTTCGGTTGCCTGGGTTGTGCAGTGTTAGCAGCACTGTTGATGTTGGCTGCATGGCGGCTCGAGAGTATTCGAGTGGCCTCTGCCTGACTGGCGTGGTTGGTGGCGCTGAATCGATAACAATATAGAATCATGTGAGCCTGCTTGAGGATAAGTATATGTCGGTTTTTCAGGAAAATATTATTCGCAGTTCTGGGCAATGGAGCGACTGGCGCTGGCAGCAAAAGAATGCTCTGCGCGATGAACCTGCACTTCGTAGCGCGTGTGGCGGTTGGAATCAAGAAATATCAATCCGTATCGAGCAAAACTTGCTGGGGCGCAAGATGCAGATCACTCCTTACTATGTTGATCTGATCATGCAATCACTGGGCAGCGAGCCGGTCACTGAGCATCCGCTGTGGCGTCAGGTAGTTCCGTACTGGAATGAAAATGTAATGGGCGACTACGATGGCGCATCGGAAAATTGGGAGTTGAATCATGAGATGAAAACTCCGATCTGCCAGCATAAGTATGATAACCGCGTCATTCTTAGGATGACCAATACGTGTAATGCTTATTGTCAATTTTGTTTTGAAGCGCTGCGTACTTTGCAGGTTGGCACGGACAAAAAAAATGCCAATACGGATTTATTCCTCGATTCCGTGGAATACATCCGCAATAACCCTGCAATCGAAGAGGTCATTCTCAGTGGGGGTGATCCGTTGATGCTTTCTGATCGTAAGCTTGAAGAAAACCTTGCGGCATTGCGCTCAATCAGGGAAGACCTGCTTATACGTATTCACTCGCGGGCACTGAGTTTCAATCCGTTTCGTGTAACTGATGAATTTGTAGCGATTTTGGCCAAATACAAGGTTAATGCCTTTGGTGTTCATGTCTGCCATCCGTTGGAACTAAGTGTTGACTTTGAGAGAGCCATTTCGAAAATTCGTATCGCCGTTCCCATCATTTTCTCCAATATGCCACTGTTGCGTGGGGTTAATGACAATGAAAAAACGCTTCACAGATTATTTATCGATCTGTATCGCATGGGCGTAAAACCCTATTATTTATATCATTTCATGCCGTTTTCACCGGGCGCTTCCGAGTACAAGGCCTCGATAAGCCAAGCTATCGCCATCATGAACCGGCTCAAGCGGCGAGTCTCTAACATCGCATTGCCGGAGTATGTGCTTCCGCATGCTCAGGGAAAATTTACCGTACCTCTTGTCGATTTTGAGCAGCCTGAAGATCTTCCGCGTTTTGAAAATCGTGATGGCCAACGCTATTACAAATTTAAAAACTGCGAAGGACAGTGGTGCACTTGGCACGATGTGTAGCCTACTTTTTCCATGAGGTGATAAATCATGAGTCAAAATGCAATCCTATTTATTGATATCGATGACGGCCCCTGTGTTCGTTATAGCTACCGTGAACCGCACTTTACTGCTGCACGTGAGCTTGGCCTCAAGTGTTTGACCGCTGGTGTTTCCGGACGTGATCATTTACAACGGCTCCAGCATGACAATGGAGAAGTTTTTTTACTGGCAGATTTAAGCGAAGAGGCAATTATCGACTTGGTCAGTTCGCTGAACAATCAATATGATGTCCGCGCAATCTTCTGTTACGCTGGCCATGCCTCTGCGCGTGGAGAAGTTGGCTGTATTGTCGCTCGCGCCTCTCGGCAACTGGGTTTGGTGTATTCAAACCCTGACGCCATTGCGGTGTGTAATAATAAGTTTTTGATGCGACAGGTGCTGCAGAAACATGCATTGCGCTCCGTCCCCTTTGCTCTCTGCAACAATGAGCAAGAACTCGAAACTGGTGCTTGGCGTGTCGGGTATCCACTGATTGCCAAACCAGCATTCGGTGGTGCTTCGGCGTTCATCAAGAAGTGTTCTGACTGGGTAGAATTGCGTGCGCACTATCAGCAATACTTGGCGCAACACGGCGAGGCCGGCTGCGCGGACTTCTACGGTTGTTCTCATATGCTTAGCGATGAGTGCGGGCGTTTACTGGAGTACACCCCTGGGCGGAGCATCCTGCTGGAAGGATACATCGAAGGGATCGAAGGTACGGTGGAGTGTGTTATCGTCGAAGACCGTGTTCATCCACTTCTGATCAACGAAAAGCTATTGCTGACAGAGCGCAGTGGAACGATCCTCGAGAACCTGTTGATCACACCGCCGGCTTCTTTCACCCAGGATCAGTGCGCGCAAATTCGTCAGTACGCAAAGGATTGCTTGCACGCAATTGGCATGACCAACGCAATTGTGCATCTGGAGTTTCGCTTGACTGAACTCGGGCCTGTCGTCATTGAGATCAACTCACGCTTGGGCGGATTGTACGTAAATGCCGCACTTCGCGACTTGGCGGGCGTGGATCCCTATCATCTGTATGTCTCGCTTCTTTTGGGGAATCAGCAGATTGACGCTAAACTATTGGAACAAACACAAAAGGCGGCGAATTCGGTACAAAGTTATGCAATGTTGGCCTTGTACCCAGAGAGCAGCGGGTATTTCCGAGGGATAGAAGGGGTGAGCTTTCTCGAGTGCAGTGATTCGATCGTAGAGTATGCTCAGCAGGATCCCGGCAGTTACATGGATGCAGAAATCGAGGAACATTATTTACTTAAGTGCTGGGCCAGAGTCAACGATGCGGCCCATGCATCAACGTTGCACAAAGAGCTTCTACACCGCTTGCAACCGGTTATCGAACAAACGTTGGGTGGATAAAGCAATGGACCTCTCGGACATATCGAAAAGTTTGAAACAACAACACTACTGTCATGCGCCGGACTTTTGTAAGCTGATCCACTTCGCACCTGAGGATGCGGATAGTTTTCGCCAGTACTGGTCAAACTTGGTGCTCGACGAGGCATTCAAGGAATACACGAATCGCCAGCGACGTATTTTGCGTTATCGCCTGCTGCCCTCCCGGCAGCTGGAAATTGACAGGAACCCCGCGTTCAAGTCGCCCGTGACGTATGCAATCAACTATCGCCAGGGTGTGAATCTGCTGAGCTATGCTGAGGAGTCCTTCATCGCTCACCCGGTCTTGCGTCAAGTTGTTGCGGCGGACATCGCGGTGGTTGGCCCACATTTGACAGATCAAACGTATTCCATTGATATCCATCAGTTCCGCGTAAGAGCGGATATGCAAATCACAAGCCCGACCACTTCCGGTATACATCAGGATGGGCTGGACTGGGTGTTCATGCACTTTGTGGATGCAAGCAATACGGCGCCTGTGGTCTCCAATATCTACCTGAATGAGAACGCTGAAAGCCTAGTACTGAGTCTGACAATGGAGCGATTCTTGGAAACCATCGTTGTCCGTGATAGCGTCGCCTATCATCAGGCAAGCGATGTCAGCCAAGCATCCAGCGCATCACCAGCCTGGCGCGACGTGCTTGTTGTTGGATTTCGCCGTGTACCAGATGTTGCAGAGCAGGAGACATGTTGATGTCCGAGTGTACTCTAGCGCTTTCAAGTCGCAACGCGCGTCTGCTGATTTTCGCCAGAGGCGCATCTGATTTCGGCGCGTTTCTCAACATGGTTGCGCTGGCTACATATGTTTATTGGCTCAGCCAGAGCGTGGTATTTGTCAGTGTATTTCTCGCCTGCAGAGTCGCCGGTGGCGTATTTGCCAGTTTGTTCGGGGTTATATTCTTCCGTCGTTTTATAGGCCGAGGTCCACTGGCAGCTCTGGATGTCTTCAGGGCTCTGTTGTTGGCGCCACTGTTATTTTTGTTACCAGCTCATCAACTGACAATTCTTCCCTTCATAGCATTTGGCATCGGCGCGGCGAATTCCCTGTTTGCGATTGGCATTAATAGTCAGTTGCCTACATGGATTGCTCATAGCCAGCGTGTCGCAACGAATGCTTGGCTTACATCCGCCGCCGCCACGGGTGCTGTATTTGGCAGTCTGGTCTCCGGGTTGCTGATTGCCGGTGGGGGGTTCGAAGCCGTTCTGGTTGCCAATATCGTGACTTATTTAATTGCAGCCTGTTTGATACTGCCTTTGCGAGTCTTGTACAGCGCAGCCCCTGCGCAACGTAGGCCACTGAGTGAAGAGTGGCGCGAGCTCACCAAAGGCTTGCGCAGCTCGCCCGTTCTGGCTGGCATGCTGCTCGTCACGATGCTCGATACGCTTGGCAGTGCCGCGCATAACGTCGGTTTTCCGGTGTTGTCCGAGTATATCTCGCCTGACGTCGCAAAGACGGTTATGGGTTATCTATTAGCCGTTTGGGCTTGTGGTAAGTTCGTGGGCGCGCGAGTGGCCAGTCGCCTATTGAGAAATCGCGGTAATCAAGGGATGGAGCTTCTGTTTCTAGCGGGAGTGGCGCTGATGTCCAGTGCTTTTATTCTGACGTTTCAGCAAACCGAACTCTGGATCGCATTGCTGGTAGTCATATGGGCAGGCTTAGGTGATGGAGTTGCCGAAGTTGCGTTGATATCGCGTGCTCAGCGTGAACCTGACTCTCTGCGGTTACCGTTATTTAGCCTGTTGACTCTGATTCAAATGGCAGGCTTCGGCGTGGGTATGCTCCTCGTCGGACCTTTTTATGTAACGTGGCCTCCGGCCAAAGTAATCGTGCTGTTCCATGGCTTACCGCTAACCGCCGTTCTGGCTGTGGCCATATGGTTGTATTGTAGACGTCGAACGGCCTTATTGAAAATCCATCAATCCAGAGTGCTTTGAGCAAAAGTGATTAACCCGGTTGCTCGTGCCAGAAATATTTCGGCTTTTTTGTGTGGGCCGCAGTTGCCAGTGAGATCGGTCGGTGCCAGACCTTCGCTGCAGGCGATGCGGCTCACCATCTGGCGGTTCGAGAGGCTGTTGGCTGGCTCCAAGATATACGAGGCTAGGGGTACCCATTTTGCCTCTTCAATTTCGTCAGTATCGAGGATGTTGATTGAGTACGTCAGCGCTTTCATCCGGCAGATAAAATGCAGATTCGATTTGCCAAACTGATAAGGATGTTTAGTCGAGAATCCCACGATGGAGTGAAATTCGGTATCAATGCCTGTTTCTTCAAGGACTTCGCGCTTGATGGAGTCCTGAATCTGTTCTGCAGCCTCAACGTGGCCGCCCGGCAATTTGAAACCATTACTGCCGCGCTCTCTGACCACGAGCAGTTCATTGGCGTCGTTCAAAACGATAGCGCCTGCACCTACCGTATGCGTAGGGATAAACGGCACGAACGACAGATTTGAAAGCTTTCGAACCAATGTCAATTCGTTATGAAGACAGCTATGGAAAGTGAAACCCGCCTGAGTGAACAGAGGAATGCTTTCGGCACTTGTGATGGGAAGTGATATCCAAGCAAGAGATTTTTGCTCATGGTCCTGCCAGGTAGTCAAGTGCTCGAGCGCGGCGACCATTGACTCTCTGGACGCCGGCAATGACGTAGGATCAATAATCACTCCATTGAATTTGTCCAGCTCAAATTCCATTGGCGCTCCTTGATGTTCTGTCCTGTTTAAATTTAAACCGAGTATAAAGAATTTACGTCGGCATAGGGCTCGGCCTTAGGAGCGTCTGAAACACGCTGCGATTTTGGCTCGAGGTTAAATGTCACCGCCACTGTAAAAATGCCCCCCTAACGCCAACCTAGAATTGACCCCCCTGGGTAAAACTGGCGGCTTTGAGCTGCCAATATGTTGACCCAGGAGCAGTCTGTGGAAATTAAAGTGTTGGCCCGTCAGGGCCATGGCATCAAATTCATCGCCCGTGAGCTGGGTATTTCGCGTAACACCGTGCGCAAGTACCTGCGAAAGGCCCGGTCGCTACCCAGTGACAAGGTGAGACCCGCACGTCCGTGCAAAATCGACCCCTTCAAGGACTACCTGCACGAGCGTATTGAGGCGGCGCGCCCACACTGGATTCCGGCGACCGTCCTGCTGCGTGAGATCACGGCATTGGGGTACAGCGGCGGCGTCAGTCGTCTGAAGGCTTATATTCGCCCCTTCAAACGTAAGGCAGAAGAGCCGCTGGTACCCGCGCCGTCACGCACCTTGATGGCGGTGCGGTCGTTGAGGATGTCGCCTTTGACGGCGGTTAGGCTGACTTGTCCGCCACGAATCTCGCCGGCCATCGCGTTGCGAATGCTGTCCTGCGCGATCATCTGCAGGTTGTTGCCGGCGTCGACCAGCCCGCCCTGATAGATACTGCCACCGCTGCTGACGTTGAGGTTGTTACTGGCGCGCAGGGTTCCTACGTTGATCAGGTCGCCGCCCGAGATCAGGTTCAGGTCACGGCCCTGGATGAGGCTGTTCCCGCGCAGGTTGCGTGAGTCTGCCTGTGCCAGGTACAGCACCGGTACAAGGACTTTCTGGCCGTCGACGACACGGTTTTCCATCCACACGATGTCGTGGGTCAGGGCGCTGACCTGTTCGGCGTTCAGCGCGACGCCGAGGCTGAGGTTCAGGGCGCTTTTGCTGGCCAGCGCGTTGTCCATGAGATAGCGGTACTGGTCGTAATCGCTGGTGAGGCCGTCGGCAAGGAAGCGCTGTCCTGTTTGTGCCAGCACTGCGTCGCGTATCAGGCGCTGTTCGTACAGGCCGTCACCCAGACGACGCCAGTTGCTGTCAGGGTTGATGTTGAGGCGACTGAGGATGTAATCGGAACCGAGGAACTGCGACAGGTTGGTCAGGTTCGGGTTGGTTTCGATCAGGTAGTTACTGGTCGGATCAGGGTTGCGAATGAATAGCCCGTAATCGCCTTTGGGCAGCTGGAAGGTCGCGCCAGCGGTCGGGTCCACGGCGGCGAACGGAATGCCGCTGTAGTCCACCGGAGTGAAGACCGTCTGCACGCTGCCATCGGCGGCGACGCGCTGGACGGGCTTGACCGACGCCACGGTCGCAGTGCTCGCGTCGGTGGCCTGTTTGTTGATGGTGATGTCGATGCCACCGACCTTGATGCCTGTCTGATCCTCACCCAGCTTTCCGGTGAGTATTTCCTGGGTGTTGTTGGCGCGCAGCGAACCGTTTTGCACAGTGCGGGCGATGTTCAGGTTGACCGTACCACCCGCCTGAAGCGTGGCGGCGTATTTGGGCTGCGGGCTGTCTGTCCAGACAGTGACGTTGCTTTGTTCTTCAAAGCGACTATCGGAGGAACGGGCCTTGAGCACTTCAAAACGTGCCAGGTCAAAGTTGCCAGCAGCCACAGCGGCTTTGAAGGCCGGGATGTCGACGAACTCCATCTGATCCCAGTAGCCGGTGTCGATCCGGCCCGGTGTGCCGATCGAGATGCTGTTCTGCCCGGTGCGCTCTGAGGCGCCTTGGTTAAGCAGGTCGTTGGCGGTGATGCTCAGGTTGCCATTGGCGGCCAGCAGGCTGTAACGGTTCTGTACGTTGTCAGCCTGAATGGTCAGGTCCTTGCCTGCCACCAGTCGGGCCGACGGGGAATCCTTGACGGCGGTTTCGAGCAGCGTCTGCTCAATGGTAATGGCGCCGCGCTTGAACGAGTCATGCCCGTCGCAATGCTGGCCGCACTGCCAGTTCAGGCTGCCGCTGACGATTTTCTGGCCCAGCTCGAACTCGGCCTTGGCGTTTTCCACAGCGGTGGCATTGATGGTGATTGCGCCTTCGCTTTCCACCGTGCCGGACAGGTTGCTGAAGCGTTGTGCGGCGCCGCCGTCAAGATTGGCCACGCTCAAATCACCACGACTGTAGACGTCGCCGTACAGGTTGCTGAACGTGCCGGTGCGCAAGGCCATTGCGCCGCCACTGAACAGTAGCGAGTCGGCGCTGTTGGTGATGGCGTTGCTGGCATTGAGGTTAACGGCGCCCTGTGCGCCCAATGTGCCGCGGTTGTCGATCTGCGCTGCATCGATGCGCAGGTTCTGGCGAGCGGTCAGGTAGCCGAGGTTGTCGAGGGTGCCGCTGAGTTTCAGGCGCGTGTCGCTGCCCGCGCCAATGCGGCCACCGTTCTGGCTGACGTTGTTGGCGGTGATGGTCAGCAGGTTTTGCGCAGACAGGCGGCCGCTGTTGGTCAGATCGCCGTTCAGGTTGAGCGTCAGGTCGCCATCGCTGAGCAGTTCGCCACCGTTGTTGAGGCTGTTCAGGTTGAGGGTCAGACCGGTCCCGCTGGCCAGCCGGTCACCGGCCAGCAGTGCCAGCGAATCACTGGTGTAGGTCAATGCGTTGTTGAGCTGCACCTTGCCCAGCCCGTCGACGCTGCCGAAATTCCAGTCCCCGCTGCCCAGCGTGGTAATGCTGCCGCCCGCCCCGGAGACGCGATTGAAGTCCAGTGTCAGCAGGCCGGTGTTAGCGTGCTCGATGCTGCCTGAGCGGTTGTCCAGCGCATCGGCCTTGAGGGCGAAGTCGGTGTTGCCGACTTCGATACGGCCGCTCTGGTTGATGATGCTGCCGGCGAAATCGAAAGTGCTGGTGTCGGTGGTCAGGGCGCGCAGTGCGCCTGTGCCTGTGTTGTTGATGCCAGCATTGTTATTGACCACGTTGCCCAAAGCGCGCAGTTGCCCCGAGGTGTTGTCCAGCGAGCCGCCTTGCAGATTCAGCGTGGTATTGGATTCGATCAGGCCGCCGCGGTTGACCAGGTTGGTGGCGGTGAGGTTGACGCTGTCGCCGCTGAGCTGGGCGCCGTTGGTGTTCGACAGTGTGGTGCCAGTCGATACCAGCGATGTCTTGGCGAAGAGTTTGCCCGCATTGCTGGTCAGCGAGTCCACGTTCAAGGTCAGGCTGTCGACCAGGCTGGAGATCATGCCCACCTTGCTGCCATCGCTGCTGGTGTCCAGCGAACCGGCGGTGATGTTTACCGTGTCGCCCTGAATCGTACCGCCGACGTTGCTGACGGTGCCGCTGCCCAATTCCAGCCGCGTGGTGCCGCCACTGGTGAGCAGCGTCCCGCCGTTGTTATCCAGCGTGCCGCCGGTGTAGGTCAGCCCGCCGCTGCCCGCAACCAGTTGGCCTTGCTGGCCGTTGCGCAGGGTGGTTGCTTGCAGGCTCAGCTGTTTGCCACGAATGCTGCCGCCCTGGTTGTTGAGGTCAGACGAACCGCTGATCTTGACCAGGCTGCTGCCCGCATCGATGATGCCGGTCATGTTGCTCAGCAGGTTGCTGACTTTCAGAGTTACGTCGCCGCCATTGCTGACCACTGCGCCGTTGTTGTCGTTGATCAGCCGTGGTGCGTCGATCAGCACGTTCTGGCCAAGCAGCGTACCGGCGCTGTTGTCCAGCCATGCGCCGCTGACCCGCAGGCCGGCATCGCTTTGAATCTGGCCGCCGCGGTTGAGCAACTGAGCCTGGCTCGCCGTTGGGGCAAAGCTCAGGGCCATGCCCTGCGTACCGGCTGCCAGCAGGCCTTGCTCGCGGTTGTCGAGACCGGCGGCGTTCAGGTCGATGCGGTCACCAACGATTTTGCCGCCACGGTTATCGATCTGCGCACCCGGCGCGCTTACGTTGACGCCTGCCCCCAGCACGCTGCCGCTGCGGTTATCCAGGCCTGTCGCGTTAAGGTCGAGATTGCCGGTGACCGCCAGCAGGCGGCCAGTCTGGTTCAGGACATTGCCACCGGTGATGCTCAGCAGGTTTTGCGCCTGCACGGTGCCGCCGGTGTTATCCAGTGTGCCAGTCGCCGTCACGCGTGCATCGCCCGCACGGGCCGACAGCAGGCCGGAGCGATTATTGAGCGAAGTGGACGCAACGGTAAGGCTATTGCCATCGATCTGACCCGCACTGTTATCCAGCGCATCCGCACCGATCGTCAGGCTGCCGCCAGATGCCTGAATCAGGCCGCTACGGTTGTCGATTTGCGCGCCCGGCGCAGCCACGTTGATGCTCGTCCCCAGCAGGCTGCCGCTCTGGTTAAGAACATTGCCACCGGTGACGCTCAACAGGTTCTGCGCCTGAACGGTGCCGCCGGTGTTATCCAGCGTGTTGCGCGCCGTCACACGTGCATCGCCTGCACGAGCTGACAACAAGCCGGAGCGGTTGTTGAGCATGGTGGACGCAACCGTAAGGCTACCGGCGTCGATCTGACCGGCACTGTTGTCCAGTGCGCCCGCGCTGATCGCCAGACTGCCGCCTGCCGCCTGAATAAGTCCTTCGCGGTTTTCAAGGCTGTCGAGTTGCAGGCTGGCCGCCTGCCCGGTAGCAAAACGAATCACGCCGGACAGGTTGACGATGGCAGGGGTCGAGATGAACAGCGACTGTTCACCGACGAGACGTGCCGCCAATCCCTGATTAATGATCTGGCCGCTGGTCAGGTTGACCGCGCCGCCTTGCACCACGCTCTGGTTGTTGAGGGTCTGAGCCGCATTGATAGTCAGTGCGCGACTGGCTTCGATGCTGCCGGTGTTGACGACCACCGGCGCGTTGATCGTGACGTCACCGCTCGCGTTGCGGCTGTTGTCGGCTTCGATGCCCGAAGCGATGGTCCCCGCGTTAGTGACTTTGCCCGCGTGGATCTCGACCCGCTCACGTGCCGCCAGGCTTTGCTGGTTGACCAGCTCGCCGGCGGTGCGCACGTTAACGCTGCTCGCATAAGTTTTGCCGGTCATTTCGACGCTAGGTGCATTGACGTTCAGCGCAACCTGCGCCGAGGCCTGCGCCATGTTCAGGTGACCGTTGGCGTCTATCTGAATATCGCCGCCACTTGCAGCCATATTGCCTGCCGTCTTTACGCCGACACCCTGTTCGGTGCCGACCAGCTTGATCGCGTTGGCGTACATACCGCCAAGCGCAGAGGAATCAATGGCCAGTTGCGGCTTGTCGGCGGCATTGGCAGCACGCTGTGTGGTCGCCAGCGTGTCGGCGTTGACGTCGTTGGCACCGGTGACGATGTTGAGTTGTTTTGCGTAGATATCGGCGTTGATCTTCGCAGAACGGGTGATCAAATCGAATTGGTCGACTGCGCTTGCATCCAGGCCTTTGCCATCGATCGTGACGCTGCCGCCGTCCACGGCAAAATGGTCGAGTTTGCCATTCGCATCGAGTACCGGCTTGCCAGTGCTGAGGGTGACACGAGGCGTGTTGATAAAGCCGCAGCCGCTGCAGGTGACGCCATACGGGTTGGCAATGATCACGCGGGCTGCCTGCCCGGCCACCTCGGTGTACCCATTCAACTGGCTGGCGTTGGCGCCGGTCACTTCGTTGAGGATGGTGCTTGCGGCGCGCCCGCCTAACTGATTATTGCCAAGGATATTGCCGCCCAGCTGTGTGGCTTGTATGGCATTGGTGGCGTTGTTGAGAATCACACCCTTGCTGTCGACGTTGTACTGCTGGTACTGGTTATGCGAAAGCCCTGCCGCGTTGGGTGCGGCAATGTTGATGACCGGCACGCCGTTGCCTGCCTGGCCTACGGACGTATTGGTGGTACCACTGACTGCTATCCCATCGGCCTGCGCCCAGATCGGTTGCCAGAACATGACGTTGGCCAACAGCAACGCCAGCAGGCGCTTGGGAATGCCCAGAAATCGCGTGCGCTCGGCTACTGCAGCAGAGGGCTGACGTGCCAGCAGAGCCAGTTGATGAGCGTCCATGTGGGCGACCTCGGAGCAGCGTTATTAAAGGAAAAAGTCCATGCGGAAGTAGATCGGCGCTTCGCGCTCGATCACATCGGGACGTTCCAGGGAATGGGCAAAGGTGACGGACGCAGCGACGTGCTGGCCACGGGTAAACAATTCCAATGAGTTGCTGGACAACCGACCATGGTTTTGGCCGTTATAACGATCATTGCGGATAACCCCCTGATCGTAGCCAGCAGCGGCGCCGTATTCAGTGAACACCGGGCGCAGCCAGTCCAGCGCTACCGGACGCGTCAGACGTATTTCATTACGCCAGTAGCCGCCGCTGTCGCCGGACAGAAATTCGTCCTTGTAACCGCGTACCGATGACGAACCACCAAGGCTCAGACGTTGCGGACTGAACAGCACGTCCTCGCTGCGTTGCCCTGTGGCCAGGCTGGTGAAGGCCAGATTTTCGCCCCATAGCTGAAACGGATGGCAGGTAGCTGATGGTGCCGGTGTATTTGCGATAGCGCGCATCGGCCTCGCCCGGCCCCGGATCGTGATTGCCTTGAGCATCCAGTAAGCCGATGCCCTGCTGCATACCCAGGTCAATGTTGACGAATGCAGACCCGACTCGTCGGCCGTGGTTGATGCCGAATTGTGCTTCGGTGATGCGGTTGCGGCTCAAGGCCAGCTTGCTGTCCTCGACGTAGTTGTTGGTGCGCAGGTACGCGAGACCGGCGTTAAGCGAGGTCTTGCTGACCGAATCGCGGTGGATCACGCGCTCGGCACGAAACTGATGGTTCTGGCTGTCGCCATCCTGGTTGAACTTGAAACCATCGGCTTCGGCCTGGGAGCGATATTCGGTTTCGCTATACAGATAGCTGAAAGTCCACCACCCCCACGGCAGGCTGTATGACAGAAGGCCGTTGTGCGAAGCCTGTTGATGGTCGCTGACGGCATCATGCCCGCCGCGCAGGCTCAGCTGGTCTGCAAGGCCTAATGGACTGTCCCAGTCCAGACCGACGTTCCATTGCTGTTCGCCGGTACTGCGCTGGCCGTCGTTATTGCGCGACAGGTTGGCGCGCCAGGGTTTTTGCGGAGTATTTTTGACCACCACGTCGCTGCCACCCACGGTCTGGCCCGGAGTCAGTTCCATTTGTGCCTGATTGGAGGGCAAGCGGTTTAGCTGGTCCACCATCTGCTCGATCTCGCGTAGGTTGGCCACTTGCCCTTCCTGGCCTGGAAAGGACATGGCCAGCTCGCGATCCGACAGGCCGCTGTTAGCATCGCTGCGCAGTTTTTCCAGCTTGCCCTCAATAACCAGCACTTGCAGGTCGCCCGTGGACAGGTCCTGTTGCGGCAGATAGGCCCGAGTGGTCACCAAACCTTTGTCGATGTAATGGTCGGTGATGGCCTTCAGCAGTTCATTGAGCTGAGCAACGCCCAGGCATTTGCCCTGAAACGGTGTAATCAACGCATCGCGTTCAGCGGGCGACAAGGAATCCGCCCCCTTGAGTTCGATGCGATTGATAGTGAAGCAGCGGGTATCGGCAGGCGTGACAGGTACTGTCGGCGTGGCCTGTTTGCCGGGTAGGTCCTTGAGCTCTTCAAGGCGACGGCGCTGCTCTTCGAGCAAGCGGTCCTGGCGATCACGTATGAGATCCTGTTCGCCGGGGGTTGCAGCCTAAACAGGCGTCAACGCTCCTGTGGCCAAGAACAGCGCACACAAACCCAGCCATGTCCTTTTAAAGGCAAGCATAAATATTCCATTAGAAGCGCTAGTGGCGAGAGGTACGCCTGTTCGGGACTAGTCAATACGACGTTCAGTGCCATGCCAAATAGCGGCAATTTGACATCATGTGTAACCATCGTGAAACAGACTACATAGATATCAGAAAATTCCCATCAATTTCTATTTTGGCGCTGATTTCTGATTACTTATGCAGTTCTAGTGAATCGCCCCTGGTTTCCTAGATTGTTGGCGCCGGCACCGAATTGACCCAGTTGCCGAGATATCACTGAACCGGGCAGACTCCCCGAGAACCACTATTTTACTGGGTTTGTGTTGACTTGAGGGTGGGCTAATCGCACGGCAGCACGTGGGTCAATTCAGCGTTGGCATTAACACACGTAAGGCCTAGGGCCTGCTGTTGACGCCAGCGTCAGCAACGAGAAGACCGGTCGGCCATTTCGGCCACCAGCGCTTCATCGTGAAAAAGTTGCTCGCCAATCAGCGCTAGGACAAAGTTAGTCCCCACTCCAGAGCAGCACTGCGGTAATGAAAGTGCATATTAGTCTGAAAGGGGAGTAAAAACTTCATCAGAATGGACAAATTCAATTGCCCCTAGCCTGTTCAGGACAAATTTCAATTGCCCCTAGCATTATAAACTGAGACAAAAAAAATTGGCCCTAGTCATAGGCTTCGCACGCTTCTGACGCTGGATTGACCAGCTTTTCAAGAGAGGCGCGATCCAATAATTTTGTGTCGAGTTTTATGTAGATGGCCGCCTCTTCAGCAACCACCACTGCATCTGTCACGCCTGCTACGGACATCAAACGCTCTGCCAGGCCTGCTTCACGCTGCGCCTGCGGCGACAACGGCAGACGTAGGCTGGTCACGTAAGGCGGTTCTCGCATGGTCACTGCAAAGGCGAGCCAGACGGCGGCCATGGCTGCACCACCCAGGAACACCACATCGAGCCCACCGTGCTGGAACAACCAGCCGCCCAGTATCCCACCTGCGGCCGAACCAAGAAACTGGCTGGTGGAATAAACTCCCATCGCCGTGCCTTTTCCGCCAGCCGGTGAAACCTTGCTGATCAGTGATGGCAGGGACGCTTCCAGCAGGTTGAACGCCGTGAAGAATACCACTGTCCCGATGACCAGTGCCCGCAACGTGTCGCCGTATGCCCAGAAGAATAGCTCAGCCAGCATTAAAACTGTGACGGCGCCCAGCAGAACGCGCTTCATTTGACGTTTCTTCTCGCCGTAGATGATGAACGGGATCATCGCGAAGAAGGAAACCAGCAAGGCGGTCAGGTAGACCCACCAGTGCTCTTCCTTGGGCAAACCGGCTTTTTCGACCAGCGCCAGCGGCAAGGCCACGAAGCTGGACATGAGCATCGCATGCAACACGAAGATACCCAAATCCAGGCGCAGCAGGTCCGGATGACGCAACGTCGCCCCAAGTGCCTGCCTGGCAACTCCGGATTCGCGGTGCATCAACGGGCCATTGGCTTTGGGCACCACAAATGCGACGATCAGAAGACCCAGCAAGGCCATACCGCCTGTGGCCAGGAACAATCCCGAAAGGCCAAACATGCCGGTGATGACCGGGCCGACGACCATGGCGATGGCGAACGACAGGCCGATGGTCATGCCGATCATGGCCATGGCCTTGGTGCGATGCTGTTCGCGGGTCAGGTCAGAGAGCAAGGCCATGACCGCGGCGGAAATCGCGCCGGCACCCTGCAGGATGCGCCCGGCGATGATTCCCCAGATCGAATCGGCATTTGCCGCCACCACGCTGCCAATCGCAAAAATGATCAGGCCGAGATAAATAACCGGTCGCCGTCCGATACGGTCGGAAATGATCCCAAACGGAATCTGCAGCACTGCCTGGGTCAGGCCATAAGCGCCAATCGCCAGACCGATCAGTGCAGGGCTCGCGCCCGCCAGGTCCATGCCGTAGGTTGCCAGAACCGGCAAAACCATGAACATGCCAAGCATGCGGAACGCGAACACCAGGGCCAGACCGCCTGCTGCGCGGGTCTCGCCGCTACTCATACGCTCGCTGTGGGTATCTTGCATGGAATAACCTCGTGTGAACCGGCGGCGATTCTACCAGTCCCATCGTTGTACAGCACATACGCGACGCTTTGCCGCGTAATGGCTCGGAGCCTTATACTCCGTCGTTTATGCCCGCCAAGCGAGGCCGCAGTGGACAAGATCCTGATACGTGGGGCACGAACCCACAACCTGAAAAATATTGACCTGACACTTCCCCGCGACAAACTGATCGTTATCACCGGGCTCTCCGGCTCAGGCAAGTCTTCACTGGCTTTCGATACGCTGTACGCCGAAGGGCAACGCCGTTATGTCGAGTCGCTGTCTGCCTACGCCCGGCAGTTCCTGTCGATGATGGAAAAACCGGACGTCGACACGATCGAAGGTCTGTCGCCGGCGATTTCCATCGAGCAGAAGTCTACTTCGCATAACCCGCGCTCGACCGTGGGTACGATCACTGAAATCTACGACTACCTGCGTCTTTTGTATGCGCGCGTCGGACAGCCTCGCTGCCCGGACCACGACATCCCGCTGGAAGCGCAGACCGTCAGCCAGATGGTCGATCTCGTGTTGACCCAGCCCGAAGGCAGCAAGTTGATGCTGCTTGCGCCGGTTATCCGTGAGCGCAAGGGTGAACATCTGTCGGTCTTTGAAGAGCTGCGCGCGCAAGGTTTTGTTCGCGCGCGGGTCAACGGCAAGCTGTGTGAGCTGGATGAGCTGCCGAAGCTGGACAAGCAGAAGAAGCACTCGATTGATGTGGTCGTGGACCGTTTCAAGGTCCGCGCCGATCTGCAGCAGCGCCTGGCGGAATCCTTTGAAACCGCCTTGAAGCTGGCCGACGGCATTGCGCTGGTCGCGCCCATGGACGATGAACCGGGCGAAGAAGTGATTTTCTCTGCCCGCTTCGCCTGCCCGATCTGTGGCCATGCGATCAGTGAGCTGGAGCCGAAGCTGTTCTCCTTCAACAACCCGGCCGGCGCATGCCCGACCTGCGACGGTCTGGGCGTAAAGCAGTTCTTTGATATCAAGCGACTGGTAAATGCCGAACTGACACTTGCCGAAGGCGCGATACGAGGCTGGGACAGGCGTAACGTCTATTACTTCCAGATGCTGGGGTCGCTATCCAAGCACTACGGTTTCAGTCTGGAAGTGCCGTTCAAAGAAATCCCGGCCGACATGCAGAAAGTTCTGCTCAACGGCAGCGGCTCGCAGAGTGTCGACTTCCGCTATCTGAACGACCGCGGCGATATCGTCAAGCGCGCGCACCCGTTCGAAGGCATCGTGCCGAATCTGGAACGTCGCTACCGGGAAACCGAATCAGCGACTGTGCGTGAAGAGCTGGCCAAGTTTCTGGGCACGCAGCCCTGCCCTGATTGCCGAGGTACCCGCTTGCGTCGTGAGGCGCGCCATGTGTGGGTAGGCGAAAAGACCTTGCCTGCGGTGACCAATCTGCCGATTGGCGACGCCACGCATTACTTCGAAACGCTCAAGCTGACCGGACGGCGCGGCGAAATTGCCGACAAGATTCTCAAGGAAATCCGTGAGCGTCTGCAGTTTCTGGTCAATGTCGGGCTGGATTACCTGACACTGGATCGCAGCGCGGACACCCTGTCCGGCGGTGAGGCTCAGCGTATCCGCCTGGCCAGCCAGATCGGCGCGGGCCTGGTCGGGGTGATGTACATCCTCGATGAGCCGTCCATTGGCCTGCACCAGCGCGATAATGATCGTTTGCTGGGCACGCTCAAGCACCTGCGCGACATAGGCAACACCGTGATTGTGGTCGAGCACGATGAAGATGCGATTCGCCTGGCCGACTATGTGGTCGACATCGGACCGGGCGCGGGTGTGCATGGTGGTCATATCGTTGCCGAAGGTACGCCGGACGAAGTGATGTCGCATCCCGACTCACTGACCGGCAAGTACCTGTCGGGCCGTGTGAAGATTGCTGTACCCGCCAAGCGAACGCCGCGTAACAAAAAGCTCTCGCTGACGCTCAAAGGTGCGCGTGACAACAACCTGCAGAACGTCAATCTCGATATTCCGATTGGTCTGCTGACCTGCGTGACGGGTGTTTCCGGGTCGGGCAAGTCGACGCTGATCAACAACACACTGTTTCCGCTGAGCGCTACGGCGCTGAACGGTGCCACGACGCTTGAGGCGGCCGCCCACGACAGCATCAATGGCCTGCAGCATCTGGACAAGGTCGTCGACATTGACCAGAGCCCTATTGGTCGTACGCCGCGCTCCAACCCGGCGACCTATACCGGGCTGTTCACGCCGATTCGTGAATTGTTTGCCGGTGTACCGGAATCGCGTTCACGGGGCTACGGTCCGGGACGGTTCTCGTTCAACGTCAAGGGTGGACGCTGCGAGGCGTGCCAAGGCGACGGGCTGATCAAGGTCGAGATGCACTTTCTGCCGGACATCTACGTGCCCTGCGATGTGTGCAAGAGCAAGCGTTACAACCGCGAAACGCTTGAGATCAAGTACAAAGGCAAGAACGTACACGAAGTGCTGGAAATGACCATCGAGGAAGCTCGAGAGTTCTTCGACGCCGTTCCTGCACTGGCGCGCAAGCTGCAAACCCTGATGGATGTAGGACTTTCCTATATCAAGCTGGGGCAATCGGCGACAACCCTGTCAGGCGGTGAGGCGCAACGGGTCAAGCTGTCACGCGAGCTGTCCAAGCGCGACACTGGCAAAACGCTGTACATCCTCGACGAGCCGACCACGGGCCTGCACTTTGCGGATATTCAGCAGTTGCTGGATGTATTGCATCGCTTACGCGACCACGGCAACACGGTGGTGGTGATCGAGCACAACCTGGATGTCATCAAGACGGCCGACTGGCTGGTGGACCTGGGGCCGGAAGGCGGTTCAAGAGGCGGGCAGATCATTGCGACCGGCACACCTGAACAGGTCGCCGAGATGGAGCAGTCGTACACCGGGCATTACCTGAAGCCTCTGTTGATCAGAGACAGGGCTTAACCGGCGTTGCGAAAACGGGTCTGGTTTCGGTCAGACCCAGGTACAAAAAAGCTCCTGTCACGCAAGTGCAGGAGCTTTTTTTATGGCTGCCGAATCAGAACTGCGATTGCAGGTAATTCTGCAGGCCGATGGACTTGATCAAGCCCATCTGCTGTTCAAGCCAATAAGTGTGGTCTTCTTCCGTATCGGCCAGTTGCACACGCAGGATTTCACGGGTCACGTAGTCACCGTGCAGCTCACAGAGCTCGATGCCCTTGCAAAGCGCAGCACGAACCTTGTATTCCAGACGCAGATCGCTGGCGAGCATCTCAGGCACTGTGGTGCCGACATCCAGATCATCCGGACGCATGCGTGGCGTACCTTCAAGCATCAGGATACGACGCATCAGCGCATCAGCGTGTTGCGCCTCTTCTTCCATCTCGTGGTTGATACGCTCATAGAGCTTCGAAAAGCCCCAGTCTTCGTACATGCGTGAGTGAACGAAATATTGGTCACGAGCCGCCAGTTCGCCCGTGAGCAACGTGTTGAGATAATCGATTACTTCGGGGTGGCCTTGCATCGCACCAGACTCCTGCTTCAAAGCCGATAGTTTGAACCAAGCGCCGCGCAAGGTCACTGAGAAAAACGCAATAAACCGACGAAAAGTGGCGAAATTACGCCGTTAAGAAGCGAAAAACCGCCCAAATGAGGGCGGTTCTGTTTCTCACTTCGACTCAGCCCAGTTTTATACCCAGAGCGTTGGCAATGCCTTCCCCGTAGGCCGGGTCAGCCCTGTAGAAATGCTGCAACTGACGCTGCACGATGTCACTGGAAACACCCCCCATCGCGCCGGCAATGTTACTGATCAGCAGCGCTTTTTGATCATCGCTCATCAGGTTGAACAACTTGCCCGCCTGACTGTAGTAATCGCCGTCCACGCGATGATCATGACGACCTGCGGCACCACTCAAAGCCAGCGCAGGTTCTGCGTAGCGCGGATCTTCCTTCGGCGCATCCGAATAGCTGTTTGGCTCATAGTTCGGAGCCGCCCCGCCATTGGTACCGAAGGCCATCGACCCGTCACGCTGGTAGCTATGCACTGGGTTTCTCGGTGCATTGATCGGCAATTGCTGGTGATTGGTACCTACGCGATAGCGATGTGCATCGGCGTAAGCAAACACCCGCCCTTGCAGCATGCGGTCCGGTGACAAGCCAACCCCGGGCACCATATTGCTGGGACCAAACGCTGCTTGCTCAACCTCGGCAAAGTAGTTGAGCGGGTTACGGTTAAGCTCCAGTTCACCTACTTCAATCAGCGGATATTCCTTCTGCGACCAGGTCTTGGTCACGTCGAACGGGTTCTCGTGGTGGTTCGCAGCCTGGGCTTCGCTCATCAGCTGAATGCAGACCTGCCACTTGGGGAAGTCACCCCTCTCGATAGCAGTGAACAGATCGCGCTGGGCGTAATCGGGATCAGTACCCGCAATGCGCGCAGCCTCGGCTGGCGTGAGGTTCTTGATGCCCTGCCGGGTCTTGTAGTGCCACTTCACCCAATGACGCTCACCTGCTGCGCTGATAAGGCTGTACGTATGGCTACCAAAACCGTGCATGTGACGATAGCCGTCCGGAATGCCTCGGTCCGAGAACAGAATAGTGACCTGGTGCAGCGCTTCAGGCGAATGCGACCAGAAATCCCACATCATTTGCGGGCTTTTCAGGTTGGTTTGCGGAAGACGTTTCTGCGTGTGAATGAAGTCAGGAAATTTCAGAGGGTCACGGATAAAGAACACTGGCGTGTTGTTACCCACGATGTACCAGTTACCTTCCTCGGTGTAAAACTTGATTGCAAAGCCGCGCGGATCACGTTCAGTATCCGCCGAACCACGCTCACCACCTACAGTGGAGAAACGCAGAAAAATCGGGGTCTGCTTGCCGACCGTGTCGAACAGCTTGGCGCTGCTGTATTGGCTGATATCACGGGTAACGGTGAACGTTCCATGAGCACCCGATCCTTTGGCGTGGACACGACGCTCCGGAATATTCTCACGGTTGAAATGAGCGAGCTTTTCGATCAGGTGGAAATCATCGAGCAGTAAAGGACCACGCGGGCCTGCCGAGCGAGAATTCTGATTGTCGGCGACTGGTGCACCGCTGGCGGTCGTAAGGGTCTTCTGACTCATGTAAGTCTTCCTCTGGTTGTATAGCCGGTTGATTGGCTTGAGAGGAAGTATTGTGGAAAACTATTGCAGCGTCGAATTCATTAAGCCATGACTATCGATAGGTTTTTTAAATCCCAGACAACAAAAAACCGGGCGCAAGGCCCGGTTTCTTGTTCAAACTGATGTCTTATTCAGCGGGTTCTACAGAGCCACCGACAGGACGATCAACCAACTCGACGTACGCCATTGGCGCGTTGTCGCCAGCGCGGAAACCGCACTTGAGGATACGCAGGTAGCCGCCCTGACGGGTTGCATAGCGCTTGCCCAGATCGTTGAACAGCTTGCCGACGATTTCTTTCGAACGAGTACGGTCGAAAGCCAGACGACGGTTAGCAACGCTGTCTTCCTTGGCCAGGGTGATCAGCGGCTCGGCAACGCGACGCAGTTCCTTGGCTTTCGGCAGGGTAGTTTTGATCAGCTCGTGCTCGAACAGCGACACCGCCATGTTTTGAAACATGGCTTTACGGTGAGAGCTGGTACGGCTCAGGTGACGTCCACTTTTACGATGACGCATGGTTCATTCCTTACCAAACTCGCGTTCGGTGATTACGACGATCAGGCCGTAGCCTTGTCGTCCTTCTTAAGACTTGCCGGCGGCCAGTTGTCGAGGCGCATGCCGAGGGAGAGACCACGAGAAGCCAGAACGTCCTTGATCTCGGTCAAGGATTTCTTGCCCAGGTTCGGAGTCTTCAACAGCTCTACTTCGGTGCGCTGAATCAGATCGCCGATGTAGTAGATGTTCTCCGCCTTAAGGCAGTTGGCCGAACGCACGGTCAGTTCCAAATCGTCAACCGGACGAAGCAGGATCGGATCGATCTCGTCTTCCTGTTCGATTACCACTGGTTCGCTGTCGCCTTTGAGGTCCACGAACGCAGCCAGCTGCTGTTGCAGGATGGTTGCAGCGCGACGGATAGCCTCTTCAGGGTCCAGAGTACCGTTGGTTTCCAGATCAATAACCAGCTTGTCCAGGTTAGTACGCTGCTCGACACGGGCGTTTTCCACCACGTATGCGATACGGCGAACCGGGCTGAACGAAGAGTCAAGCTGCAAGCGACCAATGCTGCGGCTTTCGTCTTCATCGCTTTGACGCGAGTCTGCCGGCTCATAACCACGACCACGAGCTACGGTGAGCTTCATGTTCAAGACGCCGTTAGACGCCAGGTTAGCGATTACGTGATCGGGGTTAACGATCTCGACATCATGATCCAGCTGAATATCGGCAGCGGTAACCACCCCCGAACCCTTCTTCGACAAGGTCAGCGTAACTTCGTCTCGACCGTGCAGCTTGATAGCCAGACCTTTAAGGTTCAACAGGATTTCAATGACGTCTTCCTGTACACCTTCGATGGCGCTGTACTCATGGAGTACACCGTCAATCTCGGCCTCGACTACTGCACAGCCGGGCATGGAGGACAACAAAATGCGGCGAAGCGCGTTGCCCAGGGTATGGCCGAAACCACGCTCGAGAGGCTCGAGAGTGATCTTGGCGCGGGTTGGACTGACAACCTGCACATCAATATGGCGGGGTGTCAGGAACTCATTTACCGAAATCTGCATGGATGCACCTATTTTCTAGCCCTTACTTGGAGTAGAGCTCGACAATCAGGCTTTCGTTGATGTCGGCGGATAGATCACTGCGAGCTGGAACGTTCTTGAAAACGCCCGATTTCTTCTCAGTGTCTACTTCTACCCATTCTACGCGGCCACGTTGGGCACACAGATCGAGAGCCTGGACAATACGCAGCTGATTCTTAGCTTTTTCGCGGATAGCAACAACGTCGCCAGCACGAACCTGATAAGAAGGAACGTTAACGGTTTTGCCGTTTACGCTGACCGACTTGTGCGAAACCAATTGACGGGATTCGGCACGCGTCGAGCCGAAGCCCATGCGGTATACAACGTTGTCCAGACGGCATTCGAGCAGTTGCAGCAGGTTCTCGCCTGTTGCACCTTTCTTGCCGGCGGCTTCTTTGTAGTAGCCGCTGAACTGACGCTCGAGAACGCCGTAGATACGACGGACTTTTTGCTTTTCACGCAGCTGAGTACCGTAATCGGACTGGCGACCGCGGCGTTGGCCGTGGATACCTGGAGCTGCTTCGATGTTGCACTTGGATTCGATAGCGCGAACGCCGCTCTTCAGAAAGAGATCGGTGCCTTCACGACGAGCAAGTTTGCATTTTGGACCAATGTAACGAGCCATTTCTTACAGTCTCCTGGATTACACGCGGCGCTTCTTCGGCGGACGGCACCCGTTGTGCGGGATTGGCGTCACGTCGGTGATGCTGGCGATCTTATAGCCACAGCCGTTCAATGCACGGACAGCGGATTCACGACCTGGGCCTGGACCCTTGACATTGACGTCGAGGTTCTTCAGACCGTACTCCAGCGCAGCTTGACCAGCACGCTCAGCAGCTACTTGAGCAGCGAACGGGGTGGACTTGCGCGAACCACGGAAACCCGAACCGCCGGAGGTAGCCCACGAAAGAGCGTTACCTTGACGATCGGTAATGGTGACGATTGTGTTGTTAAACGACGCGTGGATGTGGGCGATGCCATCAACCACTGTCTTTTTAACTTTTTTACGAGGACGAGCAGCAGGTTTTGCCATGACTAAATTCCTGTCGTTGCGCTGGTGCGATTACTTGCGGATCGGCTTACGCGGACCTTTGCGAGTACGCGCGTTGGTCTTGGTACGCTGACCGCGTACTGGAAGACCACGACGATGACGCAGACCGCGGTAGCAGCCCAGGTCCATCAAGCGCTTGATTTTCATGTTGATTTCGCGACGCAGGTCACCTTCAGTGGTGAACTTCGCCACTTCGCCACGCAGCTGTTCAATCTGCTCGTCGCTCAGATCTTTGATTTTCACCGCCGGGTTTACACCGGTGGTTGCACAAATTTTCTGTGCAGTGGTGCGACCAACACCATAGATGTAGGTCAGCGAGATAACAGTATGCTTGTTATCTGGAATGTTAACGCCTGCAATACGGGCCATTCAGTGGGACTCCAATTGACAGCTACCTACGCCCCGGAAGCCAAGAAATAGGGCGCGAGATAATATCGCTGTAGTAACAAATAATCAACCCAGCAGCGCACTAGCTGCTGGGCTTAAGCACAAATCACAATCAGCCTTGGCGCTGCTTATGACGTGGTTCCGCGCTGCAAATTACTCGAACCACACCTTCGCGGCGAATAATCTTGCAGTTACGGCACAGCTTTTTCACCGATGCACGAACTTTCATCACCAACTCCTCGAACCTTAGGGGTGCTTCAGCGCAGCATACCGCCGCTGCCACCGTAGCCCTTCAGGTTGGCTTTCTTCATCAGGGATTCATACTGGTGCGAAACGAGGTGAGATTGCACTTGCGACATAAAGTCCATCACAACCACGACCACGATCAGCAACGAGGTCCCGCCAAGGTAGAACGGTACGTTTGCCGCAACCACCAGAAACTGGGGAAGCAGGCACACGGCCGTCATATATAAAGCACCGAACATGGTCAAGCGAGTCAAAACGCCATCAATATAGCGCGCCGACTGCTCGCCTGGACGAATACCCGGAATAAAGGCACCGGACTTCTTCAGGTTTTCCGCTACGTCTTTCGGATTGAACATCAACGCCGTATAGAAGAAGCAGAAGAAAATAATCCCTGCACTAAACAGCAGAATATTCAACGGCTGACCAGGAGCGATCGACTGCGAGATGTCCTGCAACCAGCCCAGACCTTCAGACTGACCAAACCAGGACCCCAACGAAGCCGGAAACAGCAAAATGCTGCTCGCGAAAATGGCTGGAATAACGCCAGCCATGTTCACTTTCAGCGGCAAGTGGCTTGTCTGTGCAGCGAAGACCTTGCGGCCCTGCTGACGCTTGGCGTAGTGAACAGCGATACGACGCTGACCACGCTCAATAAACACCACGAAACCGATGATCGCTACCGCCAGCAAACCGATAGCAACCAGAGCGAAGATATTGATATCACCCTGACGCGCAGACTCGAAAGACTGCCCAATTGCTCTCGGAAGACCAGCGACGATACCTGCGAAGATCAACATCGAGATACCGTTGCCGACACCGCGCTCTGTAATCTGCTCGCCCAGCCACATCATGAACATCGCACCTGCCACGAAGGTAGTTACGGCCACAAAGTGGAAACCAAGGTCCCCAGAAAACGCGACGCCCTGACTCGCCAGGCCAACGGACATGCCGATAGCTTGAACAAGAGCCAGGACAACGGTGCCATAGCGGGTGTACTGGCTTATCTTGCGACGGCCAGCTTCACCTTCCTTCTTCAACTGCTCCAGTTGCGGGCTGACGGCGGTCATCAACTGCATGATGATCGATGCCGAAATGTACGGCATGATCCCCAATGCAAAGATGCTCATCCGTTCCAGCGCGCCACCGGAAAACATGTTGAACAAGCTAAGAATGGTCCCCTCATTCTGTCGAAACAGTTCTGCGAGTCGGTCAGGGTTAATACCTGGAACCGGGATGTGTGCGCCTATTCGGTAGACGATAATCGCCAGGAACAGAAAACGCAGACGAGCCCAGAGTTCAGACATACCGCCTTTGCCGAGCGCAGAGAGAGCACCTTGCTTAGCCATTTATTCCTCGAACTTGCCGCCAGCTGCTTCGATAGCCGCACGCGCACCTTTGGTGGCGGCGATACCCTTGATAGTGACAGCGCGAGTAACTTCGCCCGACAGCATGATTTTCACACGCTGAACGTTCTGGTTAATCACGTTGGCATCTTTCAGGGACTGCACAGTTACGATGTCGCCTTCCACTTTAGCCAGCTCGGACAGACGCACTTCTGCGCGGTCCATGGCTTTCAGGGAAACGAAACCGAATTTTGGCAAGCGACGATGCAGCGGCTGTTGGCCGCCCTCAAAGCCCGGAGCAATAGTGCCACCGGAGCGGGAGCTTTGACCTTTGTGGCCACGGCCACCGGTCTTGCCCAAACCGCTACCGATACCACGGCCCGGACGATGCTTTTCGCGACGGGAACCCGGCGCTGGACTCAGATCATTGAGTTTCATCGATTAACCCTCGACTCGCAGCATGTAGTAAGCCTTGTTGATCATCCCGCGATTTTCGGGAGTATCCAGGACTTCTACAGTGTGACCGATGCGACGCAGACCCAAACCCTTAATGCACAATCTGTGATTAGGGATGCGGCCGGTCATGCTTTTGATCAGCGTTACTTTAACGGTAGCCATGATCAGATGATCTCCTCAACACGCTTGCCACGTTTGGCAGCGATCGACTCAGGAGACTGCATGCCCTTCAAACCCTTGAAAGTGGCGTGAACCACGTTTACCGGGTTAGTCGAACCGTAGCACTTGGCCAATACGTTCTGGACACCAGCAACTTCCAGCACTGCGCGCATAGCACCGCCAGCGATGATACCGGTACCTTCAGAAGCAGGCTGCATGTACACCTTCGAGGCGCCATGAGCAGACTTCATTGCGTACTGCAGGGTAGTGCAGTTCAGATCAACCTGAATCATGTTGCGACGAGCAGCTTCCATCGCCTTCTGGATCGCAGCAGGCACTTCACGTGACTTGCCACGGCCGAAGCCAACGCGCCCTTTACCATCACCCACTACGGTCAACGCAGTGAAAGTGAAGATACGGCCGCCTTTTACGGTTTTGGCCACGCGGTTAACTTGAACCAGCTTCTCGATGTAGCCTTCGTCGCGTTTTTGGTCGTGATTTGACATAACTTAGAACTCCAGCCCGCCTTCACGAGCAGCATCAGCCAGCGCTTTGACACGGCCGTGGTACTTGAAGCCAGAACGGTCGAAAGCGACTTGCGATACACCCGCGGCTTTCGCGCGCTCGGCGACCAGCTTGCCAACCTTAGTGGCCGCGTCGATATTGCCAGTGGCGCCATCACGCAGTTCTTTGTCCAAAGTCGAGGCGCTTGCCAGGACTTTGCTGCCGTCGGCCGAGATGACCTGGGCATAAATGTGCTGCGAAGAGCGGTGCACGCAGAGACGCACGACTTCTAGCTCGTGCATTTTCAGGCGTGCTTTGCGAGCGCGACGCAGTCGGGTAACTTTTTTGACGGTCATTTGCTATGCCCTACTTCTTCTTGGCTTCTTTACGGCGGACGACTTCGTCTGCGTAACGCACACCTTTGCCTTTGTAAGGCTCAGGACGGCGGAAGTCGCGGATCTCAGCGGCCACTTGACCAACCAACTGCTTATCGATACCGCGAATCAGGATATCGGTCTGGCTGGGGGTCTCAGCGGTGATGCCATTCGGCAATTCGTAGTCCACTGGGTGCGAGAAGCCAAGTGCAAGGTTCAGTACCGTGCCTTTTGCTTGCGCCTTGTAACCAACACCGACCAGCTGGAGCTTGCGCTCGAAGCCTTGGCTCACGCCTTGGACCATGTTGTTTACCAGTGCACGAGTGGTGCCTGCCATTGCGCGGGTTTGTTGATCGCCATTGCGAGCAGCGAAACGCAGCTCACCAGCTTCTTCAACAATCTCAACCTCAACGGACGAATGGATGATCAGTTCTAGAGTGCCCTTGGGACCCTTCACCGAAAGCAGCTGGCCGACGAGTTTGACTTCGACGCCGGATGGCAGCTTAACGGGGTTCTTAGCGACGCGTGACATGCTTATCCCCCCTTAGAACACAGTGCAAAGCACTTCGCCACCGACACCGGCAGCGCGCGCAGCACGATCCGTCATCACACCTTTACTGGTGGAGACGATAGACACACCAAGACCGCCACGAACTTTCGGCAGATCATCGGAGGACTTGTACTGACGCAAGCCTGGGCGGCTGACGCGCTTAACCTCTTCGATGACCGGACGGCCTTCGAAGTACTTAAGCTCGATGGACAGCGAGGATTTAACTTCGCTGCTGATCTGATAACCCGCAATGTAGCCTTCGTCCTTCAGAACTTTTGCTACAGCAACCTTCAACGTGGAAGATGGCATGCTCACGACGGGCTTTTCAGCCATCTGGGCATTACGGATACGAGTTAGCATGTCCGCTAACGGGTCCTGCATACTCATGGGCTAGACGCTCCTAAAACAAAATAATTAGCCTTGCGGCTACAGCTTGATCGCCGAGAACTTCCGGGCAAGTAAAAACACGGGCTCAGGCGAGCCGGCAATTCTAGTCCTACCCCGGAAATGAATCAAGCCCCAAAAGGGGCTTGATTCAAATTCAGGCCTCATCCCGACCGGCGACTTGCGTAGCCGGCGGAACGAAGCGAGAGGTGTCGCCTTACCAGCTGGCTTTAACCAGACCTGGAACGTCGCCACGCATTGCTGCTTCACGCAGCTTGTTACGGCCGAGGCCGAACTTGCGGTAGACGCCGTGTGGACGACCAGTGATGCGGCAACGGTTACGCATGCGCGCAGCGCTTGCGTCACGTGGTTGCTTCTGCAGGGCTACGGTCGCTTCCCAACGCGCTTCTGGACTTGCGTTCAGATCAACGATGATAGCTTTCAGCTCTGCACGCTTCTTGGCGTACTTGGCAACGGTGAGCTGACGCTTCAGCTCACGGTTTTTCATGCTCTTCTTGGCCATTTTCCTACTCCAATCAGTTGCGGAACGGGAATTTGAAAGCACGCAGCAATGCGCGGCCTTCGTCATCGTTCTTGGCAGTGGTGGTCAGGGTAATGTCCAGACCGCGGAGAGCATCGATCTTGTCGTAGTCGATTTCCGGGAAAATGATCTGCTCTTTCACGCCCATGCTGTAGTTACCACGACCATCGAAGGACTTGGCATTCAGGCCGCGGAAGTCGCGAACCCGAGGCAGGGAGATCGACAGCAGACGATCCAGGAATTCATACATACGATCGCGGCGCAGAGTCACTTTGACGCCGATCGGCCAACCTTCGCGGACTTTAAAGCCAGCGATGGATTTCCGAGCGTAAGTCACAACGACTTTTTGACCGGTGATCTTTTCCAGGTCAGCAACAGCGTGCTCGATGACTTTTTTGTCGCCGATCGCTTCGCCCAGACCCATGTTCAGGGTGATTTTGGTAACGCGCGGAACTTCCATCACGTTCGAAAGCTTAAGTTCTTCCTTAAGTTTCGGAGCGATTTCCTTCCGGTAAATCTCTTTTAGTCGTGCCATGGTCTTCTACCTAGCAGTGTTCAAGCATCAACCGCTTTTTGGGTCGACTTGAAGACACGAATTTTCTTGCCGTCTTCAACTTTGAAACCAACGCGGTCAGCCTTGTTGGTTGCGCCGTTGAAAATGGCGACGTTGGAAGCGTGCAGTGGCGCTTCTTTCTCGACGATACCGCCCTGTACGCCCGACATCGGGTTTGGCTTGGTATGACGCTTCACCAGGTTGATCCCACCAACGACCAGACGGTCGTCAGCGAGAACCTTGAGCACCTTACCGCGCTTACCTTTGTCTTTGCCGGCGATCACGATGATCTCGTCGTCACGACGAATCTTTTGCATGTCGGATCTCCTTAAAGCACTTCAGGGGCGAGCGAGACGATCTTCATGAACTTCTCAGTACGAAGTTCACGGGTCACTGGCCCAAAGATACGAGTACCGATCGGCTCTTGCTTGTTGTTCAACAGAACAGCAGCGTTGCCGTCAAAGCGGATGATGGAGCCGTCTGCACGACGAACACCGTGGCGAGTGCGGACTACAACTGCAGTCATCACTTGGCCTTTTTTCACCTTACCGCGCGGAATTGCTTCCTTGACGGTCACTTTGATGATGTCACCGATACCAGCGTAACGACGATGGGAGCCACCCAGCACCTTGATGCACATAACGCGGCGTGCGCCGCTGTTATCGGCCACATCGAGCATGGATTGAGTCTGAATCATATAATTTCTCCGACCCCTAGCCCTTAGACTTCCACAGCGCGTTCGAGGATATCAACCAACGCCCAAGACTTGGTCTTGGCTACCGGACGAGTTTCACGAATCGTGACCTTGTCGCCGATATGGCATTGGTTGGTTTCGTCGTGCGCGTGCAGCTTAGTCGAACGCTTAACGTATTTACCGTAGATCGGGTGCTTTACGCGACGCTCGATCAGAACGGTGATGGTCTTGTCCATCTTGTCGCTGACAACACGGCCAGTCAGCGTACGGACAGTTTTTTCGGCTTCAGCCATGATTACTTACCTGCCTGCTGGTTGAGCACAGTTTTCACGCGAGCGATGTCACGCTTAACTTGCGAGAGCAGATGAGACTGCCCCAACTGGCCAGTTGCTTTCTGCATACGCAGATTGAACTGGTCGCGCAGCAGGCCGAGCAGTTGCTCGTTCAGCTGCTGTGCTGATTTTTCACGAAGTTCATTCGCTTTCATCACATCACCGTCCGCTTAACAAAGGAGGTGGCGAGCGGCAGCTTTGCAGCAGCCAGGGCGAAAGCCTCACGCGCCAGCTCTTCAGTAACACCCTCGATTTCATACAGGACTTTGCCTGGCTGAATCTGGGCAACCCAGTACTCCACGTTACCCTTACCTTTACCCATCCGAACTTCGAGTGGCTTTTTGGTAACAGGCTTGTCCGGGAACACACGAATCCAGATCTTGCCGCCACGTTTAACGTGACGGGTCAGAGCACGACGCGCTGACTCGATTTGACGAGCGGTGAGACGACCACGAGCAACAGACTTCAGCGCGAACTCGCCGAAGCTGACTTTGCTACCGCGCAGTGCCAGACCACGGTTGTGGCCGGTCATCTGCTTGCGGAACTTCGTACGCTTTGGTTGCAACATTTGGCGTACCCCTTACTTAGCAGCTTTTTTACGAGGCGCTGGTGCTTGTGGTTTCAGTTCTTCTTGGCGACCACCAATTACTTCGCCTTTGAAGATCCAAACCTTTACACCGATCACACCGTAAGTGGTGTGAGCTTCGTAGTTGGCATAGTCGATGTCGGCACGCAGGGTGTGCAGTGGCACACGACCTTCGCGATACCATTCAGTACGTGCGATTTCAGCACCGCCGAGACGACCGCTCACTTGGATTTTGATGCCTTTGGCACCAATGCGCATGGCGTTCTGAACAGCGCGCTTCATAGCGCGACGGAACATTACACGACGCTCCAGCTGCTGAGCTACGCTCTGCGCAACCAGCATACCGTCGAGCTCCGGCTTACGGATCTCTTCGATATTGATGTGCACAGGCACACCCATTTGCTTGGTCAGGTCCTGACGCAGTTTCTCAACATCTTCACCTTTCTTCCCGATAACGATACCTGGACGAGCGGTGTGGATGGTGATACGTGCTGTCTGAGCCGGACGATGGATATCGATACGGCTGACGGACGCGCTTTTTAATTTGTCTTGGAGGTACTCACGCACTTTCAGATCAGCGAACAAATAGTCCGCATAAGTCCGACCGTCTGCGTACCAGACGGAGGTGTGCTCCTTGACGATTCCCAGGCGAATGCCAATGGGATGTACTTTCTGACCCATCTCTTCGACTCCGTTACTTGTCAGCAACCTTGACAGTGATATGGCAAGACCGCTTGACGATGCGATCAGCACGGCCTTTAGCACGTGGCATGATGCGCTTCAGCGAACGCCCTTCGTTGACGAAAACGGTGGAGACCTTAAGGTCATCAACGTCTGCGCCTTCGTTATGCTCGGCGTTGGCTACAGCCGACTCCAGCACTTTCTTCAGGATCTCGGCGGCTTTCTTACTGCTGAAAGCCAACAGGTTGAGCGCTTCGCCCACCTTCTTCCCGCGGATCTGGTCGGCGACCAAGCGGGCTTTCTGGGCGGAGATTCGAGCGCCCGACAACTTAGCGGCTACTTCCATCGTTCCTTACCCCTTAACGCTTGGCTTTCTTGTCTGCCACGTGCCCACGATATGTGCGGGTACCGGCAAACTCGCCTAGTTTATGGCCGACCATGTCTTCGTTCACGAGAACTGGAACATGTTGACGACCGTTATGCACTGCAATGGTCAGACCGACCATTTGTGGCAGGATCATCGAACGACGCGACCAGGTTTTAACTGGTTTGCGATCGTTCTTTTCCGCCGCCACTTCGATCTTCTTCAGTAGGTGAAGATCAATAAAAGGACCTTTTTTCAGAGAACGTGGCACTGTCGTATCCCTCTATTTACTTGCGACGACGGACGATCATTTTGTCGGTACGCTTATTACCACGAGTCTTCGCGCCCTTAGTCGGGAAGCCCCACGGCGATACCGGATGACGACCACCAGAGGTACGACCTTCACCACCACCATGTGGGTGGTCAACCGGGTTCATGGCAACACCACGAACGGTTGGGCGAACGCCACGCCAGCGTTTGGCACCAGCTTTACCCAGCGAACGAAGGCTGTGCTCGGAGTTCGAGACTTCGCCCAGCGTTGCACGGCACTCAGACAGTACTTTACGCATTTCACCGGAGCGAAGACGCAGGGTTACGTACACGCCTTCACGAGCGATCAGCTGTGCCGAGGCACCAGCGGAACGAGCGATCTGTGCGCCTTTACCTGGCTTCAGTTCGATGCCGTGTACGGTGCTACCAACTGGAATGTTGCGCAGTTGAAGAGCGTTACCCGGCTTGATTGGTGCCAGAGCACCTGCAATCAGCTGGTCGCCAGCACTCACGCCTTTAGGGGCGATGATGTAGCGGCGCTCGCCGTCTGCGTAAAGCAGCAGAGCAATGTGAGCAGTACGGTTTGGATCGTATTCGATACGCTCGACGGTGGCAGCGATGCCATCCTTGTCGTTGCGACGGAAGTCGACCAGACGATAATGCTGCTTATGGCCACCACCGATATGACGGGTAGTAATACGACCATTGTTGTTACGACCACCAGACTTCGATTTTTTCTCGAGCAGCGGTGCGTGAGGAGCGCCTTTATGCAGCTCCTGGTTGACCACCTTGACCACAAAACGGCGGCCAGGGGAAGTCGGTTTGCATTTAACGATTGCCATGATGCACCCCTTCCTTACTCAGCACTGCTGCTGAAATCGAGATCTTGGCCTGGCTGAAGGGAGATAACTGCCTTCTTCCAGTCATTACGCTTGCCCAGACCGCGAGCAGTGCGCTTGCTCTTACCCAGAACGTTCAGGGTAGTAACACGCTCTACTTGCACGCTGAACAGGCTTTCGACGGCCTTCTTGATTTCCAGCTTGGTTGCGTCAGTAGCAACCTTGAAAACGAACTGACCTTTTTTGTCTGCAAGAACCGTAGCCTTTTCGGAAACGTGCGGGCCAAGCAGAACTTTAAATACGCGTTCCTGGTTCATCCCAGCAGCTCCTCGAATTTCTTCACGGCCGACACGGTGATCAACACCTTGTCGTATGCGATCAGACTAACTGGATCGGAACCTTGAACATCACGTACATCAACGTGTGGCAGGTTACGAGCAGCCAGGTACAGATTCTGGTCAACAGCGTCAGACACGATCAGGACGTCAGTCAGGCCCATGCCAGTCAGCTTGCTCAGCAGATCTTTGGTTTTCGGTGCTTCAACAGCGAAGTCCTGAACCACGACCAGACGATCAGTACGAACCAGTTCAGCAAGGATGGAGCGCAAAGCAGCGCGATACATCTTCTTGTTGAGCTTCTGAGTGTGATCCTGAGGACGAGCTGCGAAAGTGGTACCGCCGCCACGCCAGATTGGGCTACGGATAGTACCGGCACGAGCACGGCCAGTACCTTTCTGACGCCAAGGGCGCTTACCGCCACCACGAACGTCGGAACGGGTCTTTTGCTGCTTGCTGCCCTGACGACCGCCAGCCATGTAGGCCACGACTGCCTGGTGAACCAGCGTCTCGTTGAATTCGCCGCCAAATGTCAGTTCGGAAACTTCGATTGCCTGAGCGTCATTTACATTTAATTGCATGTCAGCTTCCCCTTAACCGCGAGCCTTGGCTGCCGGACGTACAACCAGGTTGCCGCCAGTAGCGCCAGGAACAGCACCCTTGACCAACAACAGATTGCGTTCAGCGTCCACGCGCACTACTTCCAGGGACTGCACGGTCACGCGCTCAGCGCCCATATGACCGGACATTTTTTTGCCCTTGAATACACGACCAGGAGTCTGGCACTGGCCGATAGAGCCTGGGACGCGGTGGGAGACGGAGTTACCGTGGGTATTGTCTTGACCACGGAAATTCCAACGCTTGATCGTACCCTGGAAGCCTTTACCCTTGGACTGACCGGTTACATCAACCAGTTGACCAGCGGCGAAGATTTCAGCGTTGATCTGATCGCCAGCCTGGTAGTCGCCTTCTTCAAGACGGAATTCCATGACAGTACGACCGGCGGCAACGTTCGCCTTAGCGAAGTGGCCAGCCTGAGCGGCTGTAACACGCGAAGCGCGACGCTCGCCGACAGTGACTTGCACTGCACGATAGCCATCGGTTTCTTCGGTTTTGAACTGAGTGACGCGATTCGGCTCGATCTCAATGACCGTGACCGGAATGGAGACACCTTCTTCGGTGAAAATACGGGTCATACCGCATTTACGACCGACTACACCAATAGTCATGTTGTAAACCTCATGAGTGTACGGGGCTTTCACCCGCTATGGCCGCCCATTTCAGAGCGTTACACGACTAAGACCCAAGTCTTAGCCGAGGCTGATCTGAACTTCCACACCGGCCGCAAGATCAAGCTTCATAAGCGCATCAACGGTTTTTTCCGTTGGCTGAACAATGTCCAGAACACGCTTGTGGGTACGGATCTCATACTGATCGCGCGCGTCTTTGTTGACGTGCGGAGAAACCAGAACGGTGAACCGCTCTTTACGAGTCGGCAGTGGAATCGGACCACGCACCTGTGCACCAGTACGTTTCGCGGTTTCCACGATTTCCTGGGTTGATTGGTCGATCAGGCGATGGTCAAAAGCCTTCAACCTGATACGGATTTGCTGGTTTTGCATTGGATTCAGACTCCAGATTGCTGTTCCCACCGAGCGCAATACGCCCGTTAAAAGGAGGCGCAATTCTATAGACGACCTCACTATGTGTCAACCCAATAAAAAAGCCCCCGCGTTGCGGGGGCTCTTTTAAGGAATCAACGCTTACGCGATGATTTTGGCCACGACGCCAGCGCCGACGGTACGACCGCCTTCACGGATTGCGAAACGCAGACCGTCTTCCATTGCGATTGGCTTGATCAGGGTAACGGAAACTTTAACGTTATCACCTGGCATAACCATTTCTACGCCTTCCGGCAGTTCGCAGCTACCAGTTACGTCGGTAGTACGGAAGTAGAACTGCGGACGGTAGCCTTTGAAGAACGGAGTGTGACGACCGCCTTCTTCTTTGCTCAGAACGTAGATTTCAGCTTCGAACTGAGTGTGCGGCTTGACGGTGCCTGGCTTGACCAGAACCTGGCCACGCTCAACGTCGTCACGCTTGGTACCACGCAGCAGAACGCCGCAGTTCTCGCCAGCACGACCTTCGTCGAGCAGTTTGCGGAACATTTCAACACCGGTGCAGGTGGTGACGGTAGTGTCACGCAGACCAACGATTTCCAGTGGATCCTGAACCTTGACGATACCGCGCTCAACACGACCAGTCACAACAGTACCGCGACCGGAGATCGAGAACACGTCTTCGATTGGCATCAGGAATGGCTTGTCGGTCAGACGAACTGGCTCTGGAATGTAGCTGTCCAGTGTTTCAACCAGTTTACGAACGGCAGTGGTGCCCATTTCGTTGTCGTCTTTGCCTTCCAGAGCCATACGAGCAGAACCGATGATGATCGGAGTGTCGTCGCCCGGGAAATCGTAAGTGCTCAGCAGATCGCGCACTTCCATCTCAACCAGTTCCAGCAGCTCAGCGTCGTCTACCAGGTCAGCCTTGTTCAGGAAGACCACGATGTACGGAACGCCTACCTGACGGGACAGCAGGATGTGCTCACGAGTTTGTGGCATCGGACCATCAGCAGCCGAACAAACCAGGATAGCGCCGTCCATCTGGGCAGCACCGGTGATCATGTTCTTCACGTAGTCAGCGTGACCTGGGCAGTCAACGTGAGCGTAGTGACGGGTCAGCGAGTTGTATTCAACGTGCGCAGTGTTGATGGTGATACCACGAGCTTTTTCTTCCGGTGCGCTGTCGATCTTGTCGAAGTCAACACGAGCCGAACCGAAAACTTCGGAGCAGACGCGAGTCAGAGCAGCGGTCAGCGTGGTTTTACCGTGGTCAACGTGACCAATGGTGCCAACGTTGACGTGCGGGAGGGAACGATCAAATTTTTCTTTAGCCACGACAAATAACTCCTAGCCTAAAGGCGCTGAATCAGCCTTGTTTTTTGGTTACAGTTTCGACGATATGCGACGGAGCTGTATTGTATTTTTTGAATTCCATAGAGTAGCTTGCGCGACCTTGGGACATGGAGCGAACGTCGGTCGCATAACCGAACATCTCACCCAACGGAACCTCGGCACGAATTACTTTGCCGGAAACCGTATCTTCCATACCCAGGATCATGCCGCGACGACGGTTAAGGTCGCCCATCACGTCACCCATATAGTCTTCAGGCGTAACAACCTCTACCGCCATGATCGGCTCAAGCAACTCACCACCGCCCTTCTGGGCCAGTTGCTTGGTCGCCATGGAAGCAGCCACCTTAAACGCCATCTCGTTCGAGTCGACGTCATGGTAGGAACCATCAAACACGGTAGCCTTCAGGCCGATCAGCGGATAGCCGGCAACAACGCCGTTCTTCATCTGCTCTTCGATACCCTTCTGGATAGCCGGGATGTATTCCTTGGGAACAACACCACCTACCACTTCGTTTACGAATTGCAGACCTTCCTGACCTTCGTCAGCAGGTGCAAAACGGATCCAGCAGTGACCGAACTGGCCACGACCGCCGGATTGACGAACGAACTTGCCTTCGATTTCACAATTCTTCGTGATGCGCTCACGATAGGAAACCTGAGGCTTGCCGATGTTGGCTTCGACGTTGAACTCACGGCGCATCCGGTCAACCAGGATGTCCAGGTGCAGCTCGCCCATGCCAGAGATGATCGTTTGACCAGTCTCTTCATCAGTCTTGACGCGGAAAGAAGGGTCTTCCTGAGCAAGTTTGCCCAGAGCGATACCCATTTTTTCCTGGTCATCCTTGGTTTTTGGCTCAACGGCAACCGAAATAACCGGCTCCGGGAAGTCCATGCGAACCAGGATGATTGGCTTGTCAGCGTTGCACAAGGTTTCACCAGTGGTGACGTCCTTCATGCCGATCAAGGCCGCGATGTCACCAGCGCGAACTTCCTTGATTTCTTCGCGGGCGTTTGCGTGCATTTGCACCATACGACCCACACGCTCTTTCTTGCCTTTCACCGAGTTGATCACGCCGTCGCCGGATGCCAACACGCCCGAGTAAACGCGGACGAAAGTCAAGGTACCCACGAATGGGTCGGTAGCGATCTTGAACGCCAAAGCCGAGAACGGCTCGTTGTCGTCTGCATGACGCTCCATCAGGACTTCTTCGTTATCAGGATCGGAACCCTTGATAGCTGGAATGTCGGTCGGAGCCGGCAGGTAGTCGATCACGGCGTCGAGAACCAGGGGAACACCCTTGTTCTTGAAGGAAGAACCGCAAACAGCAAGAACGATCTCACCAGCGATAGTACGCTGACGCAGAGCGGCCTTGATTTCCTCGTTGGTGAGCTCTTCACCTTCGAGGTATTTGTTCATCAGCTCTTCGCTGGCTTCGGCAGCAGCCTCAACCATGTTGCTGCGCCACTCGTCAGCCAGTTCCTGCAATTCAGCAGGGATAGGCTCACGACGTGGAACCATACCCTTGTCGGCATCGTTCCAGTAAACAGCTTCCATGGACATCAGATCGATCTGACCCTGGAAGTTGTCTTCGGCACCAATGGCCAACTGGATCGGCACCGGGGTGTGACCCAGACGCTGCTTGATCTGAGCGATTACGCGCAGAAAGTTTGCACCAGCACGGTCCATCTTGTTCACGTAAACGATACGTGGAACACCGTACTTGTTGGCCTGACGCCATACGGTTTCGGACTGCGGCTCTACGCCGGAAGTGCCACAGAACACAACGACCGCGCCGTCGAGTACACGCAGGGAGCGCTCAACTTCAATGGTGAAGTCAACGTGGCCCGGGGTGTCAATAACGTTGAAACGGTATTGGTCTTTGTGTTGCTTCTCGGAACCCTGCCAGAAGGCAGTAATAGCAGCAGAAGTAATGGTAATACCACGCTCCTGCTCCTGAACCATCCAGTCCGTGGTCGCGGCGCCGTCATGCACCTCGCCCATTTTGTGGCTTTTGCCGGTGTAAAAAAGGACGCGCTCGGTGGTGGTGGTTTTACCAGCATCCACGTGAGCAACGATACCAATGTTACGGTAGCGGCCAATCGGAGTAGTACGAGCCATAAAGCCCTCGCAAAATTAGTGACGCTGAAATTAGAAGCGGTAGTGCGAGAAAGCCTTGTTGGCCTCAGCCATACGGTGCACGTCTTCACGCTTCTTGACCGCAGCACCTTTACCTTCGGCGGCGTCCAGCAGTTCGCCAGCCAAACGCAGCGCCATTGACTTCTCACCGCGCTTGCGCGCGAAGTCTACCAGCCAACGCATTGCCAGAGCATTACGACGGGACGGACGAACTTCGACAGGAACCTGGTAAGTAGCACCGCCTACACGGCGCGACTTTACTTCGACCAGCGGAGCGATGGCGTCGAGAGCTTTCTCGAAGATTTCCAGGGGGTCGCTGTTCTTGCGTTCTTTAACCTTTTCCAGCGCGCCATAAACGATACGCTCGGCAACGGCTTTCTTGCCGCTTTCCATAACGTGGTTCATGAACTTGGCCAGGATCTGGCTGCCGTATTTTGGATCGTCAAGCACTTCGCGCTTGGCTGCTACGCGTCTTCTTGGCATGGATAAGCCCTCAAACGGTCTTCAGGTTAGCTCGGGACCACCATCCTGCAAGGGATGCGCCCGACCTTACTCTTATCGACTCAGAAAAATAGAAATCTGCAATTTCACACAGAAGCCAAAAACTACTTAGGCTTCTTGGTACCGTATTTCGAGCGACCCTGGTTACGGCCTTTAACGCCGGAAGTATCCAGAGAACCACGAACGGTGTGATAACGAACACCTGGCAAGTCTTTTACACGACCGCCACGGATCAGTACCACGCTGTGCTCTTGCAGGTTGTGACCTTCACCACCGATGTACGAGGAAACCTCGAAACCGTTGGTCAGGCGCACACGGCAGACTTTACGCAATGCCGAGTTAGGTTTTTTCGGCGTGGTGGTATACACACGAGTGCACACACCGCGACGTTGCGGGCAGTTCTGCAGCGCAGGCACGTCGGATTTCTCGACGATACGCTTACGCGGCTGACGTACCAGCTGGTTGATAGTTGCCATCTACTAGCTCCACTGTTGTCTTGCGACGCTATTGTCTTACAAGAAAAGCAAATGACAGGGCACAAGCCCCGCCAAATTTAGGGGTACAAGAGTCTAAAGAGGATCCCGTCCCCAGTCAAGACAAAGCCCCGACATCCTCAAGAGGCAAACAACACGAAAACGTGCTGTCTGCCAGATGAAAATGCCGAGGCTTTAGTCTCAATTACCGCTGGAGTTCAACGCTTCAGTCAGAGCGGCTTCTACTTCGCTCGCGCTGACACGGGTCGGCTTGTCCATTTCACGACGACGCTTGCGCTCGCTGTGATAAGCCAGACCGGTACCGGCCGGGATCAGACGACCCACAACCACGTTTTCCTTCAGGCCGCGCAGATAATCGCGCTTGCCAGTCACAGCCGCCTCGGTCAGCACGCGGGTTGTCTCCTGGAAGGAGGCCGCGGAGATGAACGACTCGGTGGACAGCGATGCCTTGGTGATACCCAGCAACACGCGAGTGAACTTGGAGACAAACTTGTCTTCCGTGCTCAGACGCTCGTTTTCTACCAGTACGTGAGTCAATTCCATCTGGTCGCCCTTGATGAAACTGGAATCGCCAGACTCGGCAATTTCAACCTTGCGCAACATCTGACGCAGAATCGTCTCGATGTGCTTGTCGTTGATCTTCACGCCTTGCAGACGGTATACATCCTGAATCTCGTTGACGATGTACTTGGCCAGCGCACTCACACCCAGCAGACGCAGGATGTCGTGTGGATCGCTAGGACCGTCGGAGATAACTTCGCCGCGGTTCACTTGTTCGCCTTCGAAGACGTTCAGGTGACGCCACTTCGGAATCAGCTCTTCGTACGGATCGCTACCGTCGTTCGGGGTAATGACCAGACGGCGCTTGCCCTTGGTCTCTTTACCGAATGCGATGGTACCGCTGACTTCTGCAAGGATCGACGCCTCTTTCGGACGACGGGCTTCGAACAGGTCGGCAACACGCGGCAGACCACCGGTGATGTCACGAGTCTTCGAAGTTTCCTGCGGAATACGAGCGATAACATCACCGATCGCGATCTGCGCACCGTCAGCCACACCGACCAGGGCGTTGGCCGGCAGGAAGTACTGAGCAGGTACGTCAGTACCCGGCAACAGCAGATCCTTGCCATCCAGACCGACCATCTTCACAGCAGGACGGATGTCCTTGCCGGCAGCCGGACGGTCTTTGGCGTCAAGCACTTCAATGTTGGTCATACCGGTCAATTCGTCTGTCTGACGCTTGATCGTGATGCCTTCTTCCATGCCGACGTAGGTAACAGTACCTTTCATCTCGGTGACGATTGGGTGAGTGTGCGGATCCCACTTGGCCACGATCGAACCAGCGTCGACCTTGTCGCCTTCCTTCACCGAAATCACTGCACCGTATGGCAGCTTGTAACGCTCACGCTCGCGACCGAAGTCATCAGCGATGGCCAGTTCACCGGAGCGGGATACCGCAACCAAGTGACCGTCAACACGCTCAACGTGCTTCAGGTTGTGAAGACGGACAGTACCGCCATTCTTCACCTGAACGCTGTCGGCTGCCGAGGTCCGGCTTGCCGCACCACCAATGTGGAACGTACGCATTGTCAGCTGGGTACCCGGCTCACCGATCGACTGTGCAGCGATTACGCCGACAGCTTCACCGATGTTAACCTGGTGACCGCGAGCCAGGTCGCGACCGTAGCACTTGGCACAGATGCCGTAGCGCGTTTCACAGCTGATTGGCGAGCGAACGATCACTTCGTCGATGCTGTTCAGCTCGATGAACTCGACCCACTTCTCGTCTACCAGTGTGCCAGCAGGAACGATGACGTCTTCTGTGCCCGGCTTGAACACGTCACGGGCGATAACCCGACCCAGTACGCGCTCACCCAGCGGCTCTACAACGTCACCGCCTTCAATGTGCGGAGTCATCAGCAGACCGTGCTCGGTACCGCAATCCACCTCGGTAACGACCAGATCCTGAGCAACGTCTACCAGACGGCGAGTCAGATAACCGGAGTTAGCGGTTTTCAGTGCGGTATCCGCAAGACCCTTACGAGCACCGTGAGTGGAGATGAAGTACTGAAGTACGCTCAAACCTTCACGGAAGTTCGCAGTGATCGGCGTTTCGATGATGGAACCGTCAGGCTTGGCCATCAGACCACGCATACCAGCCAACTGACGAATCTGGGCAGCAGAACCACGCGCACCGGAGTCAGCCATCATGTACATCGAGTTGAAGGATTCCTGGTCAACTTCGACGCCATGACGATCGATGACCTTCTCTTTCGAGAGGTTCGACATCATTGCCTTGGACACTTCGTCGTTGGCCTTGGACCAGAGGTCGATCACCTTGTTGTACTTCTCGCCCTGGGTTACCAGGCCGGAGGCGTACTGACTTTCGATCTCTTTAACTTCTTCGGTGGCCGCGTCGATGATGCGAGCTTTTTCATCCGGGATAACGAAGTCGTTAACGCCGATGGAAACACCCGAAATGGTCGAGTATGCAAAACCGGTGTACATCAACTGGTCAGCGAAGATCACGGTCTCTTTCAAACCAACCACGCGGTAGCACTGGTTGATCAGCTTGGAGATCGCCTTCTTCTTCATAGGCTGGTTGACGACGTCGTAGGACAGGCCGGCCGGAACCACCTGGAACAGCAGCGCACGGCCGACAGTGGTGTCGACGATACGGGTGTTCTTGACGCTGCCACCGTCACGGTCGTTGACCGTTTCGTGGATACGAACCTTGACCTTGGCATGCAGAGCCGCTTCGCCGGCGCGGAATACGCGGTCGACTTCCTGCAGGTCCGCAAACACACGACCTTCGCCCTTGGCGTTGATCGCTTCACGAGTCATGTAATACAGACCCAGTACAACGTCCTGCGAAGGAACGATGATTGGCTCACCGTTGGCTGGCGACAGAATGTTGTTGGTCGACATCATCAGTGCACGCGCTTCGAGCTGGGCTTCCAGCGTCAAAGGTACGTGAACGGCCATCTGGTCGCCGTCGAAGTCGGCGTTGTACGCAGCACAGACCAGCGGATGCAGCTGAATAGCCTTACCTTCGATCAGTACTGGTTCAAACGCCTGGATGCCCAGACGGTGAAGCGTTGGCGCGCGGTTCAGAAGCACCGGGTGTTCGCGAATTACTTCAGCAAGAACGTCCCAGACCTCTGGCAGCTCGCGCTCGACCATCTTCTTGGCAGCTTTGATAGTCGTGGCCAGGCCACGCATTTCCAGCTTGCCGAAGATGAACGGCTTGAACAGCTCGAGAGCCATTTTTTTCGGCAGACCGCACTGGTGCAGACGCAGGGTCGGACCTACGGTAATTACCGAACGGCCCGAGTAGTCAACGCGCTTACCAAGCAAGTTCTGACGGAAACGACCCTGCTTACCCTTGATCATGTCAGCCAGGGACTTCAGAGGACGCTTGTTCGAACCCGTGATCGCACGACCGCGACGACCGTTGTCGAGCAGCGCATCGACCGCTTCCTGCAGCATGCGCTTTTCGTTGCGCACGATGATGTCGGGAGCAGACAGATCCAGCAGACGCTTCAGACGGTTGTTACGGTTGATCACTCGACGATACAGATCGTTGAGGTCGGACGTCGCGAAACGGCCACCGTCAAGCGGAACCAGAGGACGCAGATCTGGCGGCAGAACCGGCAGAACGGTCAGCACCATCCACTCAGGGAGGTTGCCGGAACCCTGGAAGGCTTCCATCAATTTCAGACGCTTGGACAGCTTCTTGATTTTGGTTTCGGAATTGGTTTGCGGAATTTCTTCACGCAGACGGCCAATTTCGTGCTCCAGATCGATAGCGTGCAGCAGTTCGCGGACAGCCTCGGCACCCATGCGGGCGTCGAAGTCATCACCGAACTCTTCGAGGGCTTCGAAGTATTGCTCGTCGTTCAGCAGCTGACCTTTTTCAAGGGTAGTCATGCCTGGATCGATAACGACATAGCTCTCGAAGTAGAGAACACGTTCGATATCACGCAGGGTCATGTCCATCAGCAAACCGATACGGGACGGCAGCGATTTCAGGAACCAGATGTGAGCAACCGGCGAAGCCAGCTCGATGTGAGCCATGCGCTCGCGACGAACCTTGGCCAGTGCTACTTCAACACCGCATTTTTCGCAGATGACACCACGGTGCTTCAGGCGCTTGTACTTACCGCACAGGCACTCGTAATCTTTTACCGGGCCAAAGATCTTGGCGCAGAACAGACCGTCACGCTCAGGCTTGAACGTACGGTAGTTGATGGTTTCCGGCTTTTTAACTTCACCAAACGACCAAGAGCGGATCATCTCAGGCGATGCAAGTCCGATACGGATTGCGTCGAACTCTTCGACTTGACCCTGGTTTTTCAGCAAATTCAGTAGGTCTTTCAAGGCTTTTCCTCCTGGCGGAGCAGGGAGCAGGCAATACCGCCCTGCCCCCGATTCGCGTCACGTGTTATTCGGTTTCCAGATCGATATCGATACCGAGCGAACGGATTTCTTTGATCAACACGTTGAAAGACTCGGGCATGCCCGGCTCCATACGGTGATCGCCGTCCACGATGTTTTTGTACATCTTGGTACGACCGTTCACATCGTCCGACTTCACTGTGAGCATTTCCTGCAGAGTGTACGCCGCGCCGTATGCTTCCAGCGCCCACACTTCCATCTCCCCGAAACGCTGACCACCGAACTGTGCCTTACCACCCAGCGGCTGCTGGGTAACCAGGCTGTACGAACCAGTGGAACGCGCGTGCATCTTGTCGTCCACCAAGTGGTTCAGCTTCAGCATGTACATGTAGCCAACCGTTACAGCACGTTCAAACTTGTTGCCGGTACGACCGTCGAACAGCTGCATCTGGCCGCTTTCCGGCATATCTGCCAGCTTGAGCATTGCCTTGATTTCGCTTTCCTTGGCACCGTCGAAAACCGGGGTAGCCATCGGTACGCCGTTACGCAGGTTCTTCGCGAGGTCCAGAATCTCGTTGTCGGTGAGGTCTTCCAGAGACTCCTGACGACCGCCGATTTCGTTATAGATCTCGTTGAGGAACTTACGCAGCTCAGCAACTTTACGCTGCTCTTCAAGCATGCGGTTGATCTTCTCGCCCAGACCTTTAGCCGCGAGGCCCAGGTGAGTTTCGAGAATCTGACCAACGTTCATACGCGAAGGTACGCCCAGCGGGTTGAGGACGATATCCACCGGCGTGCCATTGGCATCGTGCGGCATGTCTTCAACCGGCATGATCACGGAGACCACACCCTTGTTACCGTGACGACCGGCCATCTTGTCGCCCGGCTGGATGCGACGACGGATTGCCAGGTAGACCTTGACGATTTTCAGAACGCCTGGAGCCAGGTCATCGCCTTGCTGCAGTTTGCGTTTCTTGTCTTCGAACTTGTCATCCAGAAGACGGCGACGATCAACGATGTAGGCCTGAGCTTTCTCAAGCTGCTCATTCAGAGCATCTTCAGCCATGCGCAGTTTGAACCACTGACCATGCTCAAGACCATCAAGCACTTCGTTGGTGATTTCCTGACCTTTCTTGAGGCCAGCACCGCCTTCGGCTACACGACCCACCAGCGCAGAGCGCAGACGTTCGAAAGTAGCGCCTTCGACAATACGGAACTCTTCGTTCAGATCCTTACGGATCTCGTCGAGTTGCGACTTCTCGATGGACAGGGCACGCGCATCACGCTCGACGCCATCACGGGTGAAGACCTGAACGTCAATGACAGTACCCTTGGTGCCGGTCGGCACGCGCAGGGAAGTATCTTTAACGTCGCTGGCTTTCTCACCGAAAATCGCGCGCAACAGTTTTTCTTCCGGAGTCAGCTGGGTCTCGCCTTTCGGAGTGACCTTGCCCACCAGGATGTCACCAGCGCCAACTTCGGCACCTACATAAACAATACCGGCTTCGTCCAGCTTGTTCAGAGCCGCTTCACCCACGTTCGGGATGTCGGCGGTGATCTCTTCAGGCCCAAGCTTGGTGTCACGAGCCACACAGGTCAGTTCCTGAATGTGGATCGTTGTGAAGCGGTCTTCCTGAACAACACGCTCGGAGAGGCAGATGGAGTCTTCGAAGTTGAAACCGTTCCAGGCCATGAACGCGATGCGCATGTTCTGACCCAGAGCCAGCTCACCCATATCGGTGGACGGACCGTCGGCCATGATGTCGCTACGCTGAACACGGTCACCCTTGCTGACCAGCGGACGCTGGTTGATGCAGGTGTTCTGGTTCGAACGGGTGTATTTGGTCAGGTTGTAGATATCTACACCTGCTTCACCTGTTTCTACTTCGTCATCGGCAACGCGAACAACGATACGGCTGGCGTCGACAGAGTCGATCACGCCGCCACGACGAGCCACGACGCAAACGCCGGAGTCGCGAGCAACGTTGCGCTCCATGCCAGTACCTACCAGCGGCTTGTCGGCACGCAGGGTCGGTACAGCCTGACGCTGCATGTTCGAACCCATCAATGCGCGGTTGGCGTCATCGTGCTCGAGGAACGGGATCAGCGATGCGGCTACCGACACAACCTGCTTGGGCGAAACGTCCATCAGGGTGACATCGGCTGGTGCCTTGACGGTGAATTCGTTCAAGTGACGCACAGCAACCAGCTCGTCGATCAGCTCTTGCTTGTCGTTCATTGCAGCCGAAGCCTGAGCAATGACGTGGTCCGCTTCTTCGATCGCCGAAAGGAAGACGATTTCTTCGGTGACCAGACCTTCCTTGACCACACGGTACGGGCTCTCGAGGAAGCCGTACTGGTTGGTGCGGGCATAGGCCGCCAGGGAGTTGATCAGACCGATGTTCGGACCTTCAGGCGTCTCGATCGGGCAAACACGGCCGTAGTGAGTCGGGTGAACGTCTCGAACTTCAAAGCCAGCCCGCTCACGAGTCAGACCGCCAGGGCCGAGTGCAGAAACACGGCGCTTGAGAGTGATCTCGGACAGCGGGTTGTTCTGGTCCATGAACTGGGAAAGCTGGCTGGAACCGAAGAATTCCTTGACCGCCGCCGCAACAGGCTTGGCGTTGATCAGATCCTGAGGCATCAGGCCTTCGCTTTCTGCCATGGACAGGCGCTCTTTGACAGCGCGCTCGACACGGACCAGACCAACACGGAACTGGTTCTCGGCCATCTCGCCAACGCAACGAACGCGACGGTTACCGAGGTGGTCGATGTCATCGACGATGCCTTTGCCGTTACGGATGTCAACGAGGGTCTTGAGGACCGCTACGATGTCTTCCTTGCACAACACACCCGAACCTTCGATTTCGGTACGACCGATACGGCGGTTGAACTTCATCCGACCTACAGCAGACAGGTCATAACGCTCAGGACTGAAGAACAGGTTGTTGAACAGCGTTTCGGCTGCATCCTTGGTTGGCGGCTCGCCAGGACGCATCATGCGATAGATCTCGACCAGCGCTTCCAGTTGGTTGCTGGTGGAGTCGATCTTCAGCGTGTCAGAGACGAACGGACCGCAGTCGATATCGTTGGTGTACAACGTCTCGATGCGAACGACCTGAGCCTTGGCGATCTTGGCCAGGATTTCAGTGTTCAGCTCGGTGTTGCACTCGGCAATGATCTCACCGGTTGCCGGATGCACGATGACCTTGGCAGTAGTACGACCCAGGACGTAGTCCAGAGGTACTTCCAGCTCTTTGATCCCGGCTTTTTCCAGCTGGTTGATGTGACGAGCGGTAATACGGCGACCCTGCTCGACAATGACCTTGCCCTTGTCGTCCAGAATATCCAGAACGGCAATTTCACCACGCAGGCGCTGAGGCACCAGTTCCAGGCTCAGGTTTTCGCCGCGCACATGGAATACGTTGGTGGTGTAGAAAGCATCAAGCACTTGCTCGGTGGTATAACCCAGAGCGCGCAGAAGTACGGACGCAGGCAGCTTGCGACGACGGTCGATACGGACGAATACGCAGTCTTTGGGATCGAACTCGAAGTCCAGCCACGAACCGCGGTAAGGAATGATACGAGCGGAGTAAAGCAGCTTACCGGAGCTGTGCGTCTTGCCACGGTCGTGGTCGAAGAATACGCCAGGCGAGCGGTGAAGCTGAGACACGATAACGCGCTCGGTGCCATTGATTACAAAGGTACCGTTTTCAGTCATCAGGGGGATTTCACCCATGTAGACTTCTTGCTCTTTGATGTCCTTGATCGCTTTGTTCGACGATTCTTTGTCGAAAATGATCAGACGGACCTTGACCCGCAGAGGTACTGCGTAAGTCACACCGCGCAGCACGCATTCCTTGACATCAAATGCCGGTTCGCCCAAGCGATAACCTACATACTCCAGCGCAGCATTGCCGGAGTAGCTGATGATCGGGAAAACGGATTTGAAGGCTGCATGCAGACCGACGTCGCGGAACTGATCTTTGGTCGCTCCCGCCTGCAGGAATTCGCGATACGAATCCAGCTGGATGGCCAAGAGATACGGCACATCCATTACGTCCGGCAACTTGCTAAAGTCCTTGCGGATACGTTTTTTCTCAGTATATGAGTAAGCCATCAGCGTTCCCCAGCTTGGTCACCTGCTTGTTTGGCTCCCTCCCGACGGAAGCAGCCAGAAAATCTTGCAAACCCCTTGGTTTGCGCCACCGCCATCGGTGGATACAGCACATTACAAACGTTGACAGCGCCAATCGTCTATAACGGAAAAAGGCCGGTGGCAAAAGCCACCAGCCATCAGCCTTTCGCTAATCGCGTGGGCTGGACACTCAAAGTCGATGCTTATTTCAGCTCGACTTTAGCGCCTGCTTCTTCCAGAGTAGCTTTGGCTTTGTCAGCTGCGTCTTTGGCAACAGCTTCCAGAACCATCGCTGGCGCGCCGTCAACGACTGCCTTGGCTTCTTTCAGGCCCAGACCGGTCAGTTCACGTACTGCCTTGATCACGTTAACTTTCTTCTCGCCAGCTTCCAGCAGCATGACGTTGAATTCAGTTTGTTCTTCAACAACAGCAGCAGCAACAGCTGGACCAGCCGAACCGGCAGCAGCGGTAACGCCGAACTTCTCTTCGAACGCCTTGATCAGCTCTACAACCTGCAGAACGGACATTTCAGCTACGGCGTTAAGGATATCGTCTTGAGAGATGGACATGACTCAATTTCCTGAATTGGGGGACGGCCTACGCGACCATCAAAATAAACAAAAATACGCGAAAAGATCTGACTCAGCCTTAGGCTGCAGCTGCTTCTTTTTGGTCGCGAACAGCCGCCAGAGTACGAGCCAACTTGCTGGTAGCGCCTTGAATCACGCTCATCAGCTGAGAAATTGCTTCGTTACGGGTCGGCAGGCTTGCCAGTACATCGATCTGATTAGCTGCGAGGAACTTGCCCTCGAACGCAGCTGCCTTGATCTCGAACTTGTCCTGACCTTTGGCGAATTCCTTGAACAGACGGGCAGCAGCGCCAGGATGTTCGTTGGAGAACGCAATCAAGGTCGGGCCAGTGAACACGTCGTTGAGGACACTGAATTCAGTGTCAGCAACAGCGCGCTTGAGCAGGGTGTTACGTACAACACGTACGTAAACGCCAGCTTCACGAGCCTCTTTACGGAGTCCGGTCATAGCGCCGACCGTCACACCACGGGCATCAGCCACGACAGCGGACAGACCAGCTTTGGCAGCCTCGTTGACTTCAGCGACGATGGCCTTCTTGTCTTCGAGTTTAATTGCCACGGGTTTAACTCCTGCTTGTTACCGTTTCATCCGACCGGAGTCAGATGTCGTTTTGGTGTCTGATTCGGTAAGGAACCGGGAGCACCATCTGCGTAGGCTTGAGGTTTAAGACTTGCGTCGCCTACGGTCTTGGATAGCCCCCGCCAGGCAGGGACCCCAATCTTTCAAACGGTACGGCGTCAAAACCGCACCGCTTCTGTCTTACGCTTCCAACGAACCCTGGTCGATGACCAGGCCTGGGCCCATAGTGGTGCTCAGGGTGATGCGCTTGACGTAAATACCTTTCGAAGAAGCAGGCTTGATACGCTTAAGGTCAGCGATCAGGGCTTCAACGTTTTCCTTCAGCTTGACAGCGTCGAAACCGACCTTGCCAACGGAAGTGTGTATGATGCCGTTTTTGTCGGTGCGATAACGAACCTGACCAGCCTTGGCGTTCTTGACGGCGTTAGCCACGTCAGGAGTAACGGTGCCGACTTTCGGGTTAGGCATCAGACCACGAGGACCGAGAACCTGACCCAACTGACCCACAACGCGCATTGCGTCCGGGGAAGCGATAACGACGTCATAGTTCAGATCGCCCGCTTTCATTTCAGCAGCCAGATCGTCCATACCAACGCGATCAGCACCGGCAGCCAGAGCAGCTTCAGCAGCAGGGCCCTGAGTGAACACTGCAACGCGTACAGTTTTACCAGTGCCGTGCGGCAGTACGGTAGCGCTACGAACAACCTGGTCGGACTTACGAGGATCGACACCCAGGTTAACAGCAACGTCTACAGACTCGCTGAACTTGACGGTCGACAGCTCGGTCAGCAGGGCTGCGGCGTCTACGAAATTGTAAGACTTACCAGCTTCGATCTTGCTGGCGATTGCCTTTTGACGCTTGGTCAGCTTAGCCATTACACACCCTCCACGTTAAGGCCCATGCTACGAGCGGAACCGGCGATAGTACGCACGGCCGCTTCCATGTCAGCTGCAGTCAGATCCGCGTTTTTTGCTTTAGCGATATCTTCCAGCTGAGCACGAGTCACGGTGCCAACTTTAACGGTGTTCGGGCGAGCCGAGCCGCTGGTCAAGCCTGCAGCTTTCTTCAGCAGAACCGATGCAGGGGTACTTTTTGTTTCGAAAGTGAAGCTACGGTCGCTGTATACAGTGATGATCACTGGAGTCGGCAAGCCAGGCTCAATACCCTGAGTACGGGCGTTGAACGCTTTGCAGAATTCCATGATGTTCACACCGTGCTGACCCAGAGCAGGACCAACTGGCGGGCTTGGGTTAGCCTGAGCGGCTTTCACTTGCAGCTTGATGTATGCGGTTATCTTCTTGGCCATGAGGCACTCCAATTACGGGTTCAAGCGCCAATAAAGGCTCCCCGGTTACTTACGCGTATATCCCAGTGACGAAAAAACCCCACAGCCATGGGCTGCGGGGTATGGGATTCCAGCTCAGTTATGCCTTTTCGACCTGACTGAACTCTAGCTCTACCGGGGTAGAGCGTCCGAAAATGAGCACCGCCACTTGAATCCGGCTCTTTTCGTAGTTAACTTCTTCAACCGTGCCATTGAAATCGGCGAACGGACCGTCGGTGACACGAACAACCTCACCCGGCTCGAACAGCGTTTTCGGCTTCGGCTTGTCGCTACCATCAGCAACGCGACGCAGAATTGCTTCTGCCTCTTTGTCAGTGATCGGAGCAGGCTTATCTGCGGTACCGCCGATGAAGCCCATGACACGCGGGGTGTCCTTGACCAAGTGCCAAGTACCCTCATTCATGTCCATCTGAACAAGCACATAACCTGGGAAGAACTTGCGTTCGCTTTTGCGCTTCTGGCCATTACGCATTTCAACCACTTCTTCAGTGGGAACCAGAATTTCGCCGAAGCCATCTTCCATGCCTGCCAGCTTCACACGCTCGATCAACGAGCGCATGACATGCTTCTCGTAACCCGAGTAAGCATGCACTACGTACCAACGCTTAGCCACGGGACACCCTTAGCCAACTATCAAGGAAACAAGCCAGCCGAGCAGGGAATCAAGCCCCCACAACAGCAACGCCATAACCAGCACAACTGCCACAACGATCAACGTGGTTTGAGTGGTTTCTTGGCGAGTAGGCCATACGACTTTACGAATCTCAGCGCGAGCTTCTTTCGCCAAAACGAAGAAGGCTTTACCCTTACCGGTCTGCAGCGCGACAAATGCAGCTGCAGCAGCAATCACAAGGAGAGCAAGAACGCGGTACAGGATCGGCTCAGCAGAATAATACTGATTACCGACAACACCCACGACAACCAAAACGACTACCAGGAGCCACTTCAGCATATCAAAGCGAGAGTCTGATGCTTCAGCCTTGGGATTCATCTACGGAGATCCTGTGAAAAGAAAGCCAGATTACATCTAGGAAATCTGGCAGGTCAGGAGGGAATCGAACCCCCAACCTACGGTTTTGGAGACCGTCGCTCTGCCAATTGAGCTACTGACCTAAAAGCAAAATCAGGCCGACCATTATGCGGACCTGACGAGAGTTTTTCAACACCTTATTCAGGGAGCGCCTTACAGGTGACAAACTCCGAACAAGCTTCAAGCGGATCACGCACAGCGCAACTACCTAAAACAAAGGCAGATATTTTCATATCTTCCTTTAGCAATGGAGCTCTTGAGCGGATTTGAACCGCTGACCTCACCCTTACCAAGGGTGTGCTCTACCAACTGAGCTACAAGAGCAAAACACAATGCATGAACCACAAACCTGGAGCGGGTAGCGGGAATCGAACCCGCATCATCAGCTTGGAAGGCTGAGGTTCTACCACTAAACTATACCCGCGCAATTTGCAGATCGCGCTAAATCTGGTGGAGGGGGAAGGATTCGAACCTTCGAAGTCGTAGACGTCAGATTTACAGTCTGATCCCTTTGGCCGCTCGGGAACCCCTCCTAAGCGAGGCAGCATTCTCAACTCATGCCACCCTTCTGTCAACCTTTTTCTCAGTAAAAACCTGAGGTTACATGCGTTGACTACTACCACCCCATTCGCGAGACTTTCACCTCGCTGCGAAGCGGGCGCCATTCTATGTAAACTACTCAGCAGTTGCAATGCCCTCGCACGACATTATTTGATTTTTTAATTGTGGGAAATCCTGACTCAATTGATTGATCACACCTGCCTCCACAAGACGTCGGCTTTCCGGGGCAATCCTTAACCAGTAGGCCGTCGCCCCATTCGTTTGCAGCGACTGAAATTGAGACTGGATATCCAGACTGTTCAAGCGCTGCTCCACCAGACGAGCATCCTCTTGCCTCGCAAAGCCACCGACATACAGGCACTTCGTGTCGGCATCATGCGACATGCGCCCCGCATCCGACTCACTAAGCAGGCGAATATCCTGCTGGGGAGCGCGATGCAACGACAATGGCATGACCTCTTTAGCCCTGAGCGGAGCCTCCTGCTGATGCCAGAGGTAATAAAAGGCATTAAGCATCAACAGCAGAAGAAATAACCAACGCATAGAGACCTCAACGCAAAGGGCAAGCCAGAGCCAGACCCACGAAGACCAGATCAGGAACAATACGAGCCCCCGGCAGCACATCCGCAACCAGAGCAGCATCCCCGCCAGTCACAAAAATAGCAAAATCGTTGCCCCAGTACCCCTGCGCTATCTCAATCTGAGTCAATGCAAACCCACGAAGCATCAACGAGCAGCCGCGCTCTACAGCCTCTGCAGTTGCACGCCCTGGAACAAGACGGGCAAGGGCTTTTTCAGCCTCTGTGTCGTCATATCTGATGCGACGGGTATGGGTACGCAACTGATTGCGCATCAAGGGCATTCCAGGACAGATAAAGCCACCGAGATGCGCACCACCAGCGTCGACAAAATCAGACGTCACAGCAGTTCCCAGATCAATCACCAGGCACGCGCTTCTGGCGAGATGGTAAGCACCTACGAAAGCCAGCCAGCGGTCCAGCCCCAGACGCGCGAAGTCGTCATAGCCATTTATCACGCCAGCAAGCTCTTGAGCAGGTTCGGCGCAGACAGGCGCAACGGAAAAGGTGTCAGCCAGCAAAGAGACAAGCCTCGCCGTTTCTTCGGCACTACGCACACTCACCAGACGGCAGTCAGTGAATGATGTGTCAGGCAGATTACTCAAGTGCATCAGCAAGGCAGCATCGGAGCCCACAACGCCACCGCTAATCACTGCCGCATCGTTCTTCGCCGTTATCCGCCACTTGATGAAGCTGTTGCCACAGTCGAGCTCAAGAATCATCTCGCAACCTCAGGCTGAGCTCGCCACCACTAAAGCTCTTTTCTACCCCATTCACTTCCAAACGCAACGCTCCAAGCGAGTCGGCCCCCAACACTACCCCTTCAACTGCCTCAGCGCCTGAAAGCAATCTGACAGCAGCTCCCTGCCATAAATGTCCGCGCTCCCACTCATCCTGAAAAGCCACGAAGCCTTCTTTGCGATGAACTGCCAGAAGAGACTCAAGCTGACTGCTTATAAGGGCTGCAATCCGATTCCGATCAGCAAGGCTGCCCGTTTCGAGTCGAATCGATGTCCATAGCTGATCCACTTCGCTCGATGACCGCATGTTCACGTTCACCCCTATTCCGATGATCACATGACAAACGTCTGCCGGATCCCCAAGAAGCTCGAGCAAAATGCCAGCAATCTTCTGTCTTCCGACCAGCACATCATTAGGCCATTTCAGGCCTGCGCCTTGAACCCCGATGTCGCGCAGTACGTTCATCACAGCCAATCCGACCAAAAGGCTGAGACCTTCCAGCTGACGCATTCCACCATCAATGCGCAGGACCAGACTGTAATAAAGGTTCTCGGCAAATGGACTTACCCACTTTCGACCCCGCCTCCCCCTTCCCGAGGTTTGCTGCTCGGCCACCACCAGTAAAGGCATGGGAGCCCCGTGAGCAATCAGACGCGTGGCCTCTGCATTGGTTGAGTCGATAGTGTCGTAAGTGCGTACAGACCAGCTGGCGGGGAATCCGCACTGAGCTATGCCAGCGGGGCTTAAAAGCGAAATAGGCGTTGCCAGTCGATAACCCCGTCCGCGCACTTTATGCACCTCTATGCCCAGGTCAGCTTCAAGCTGCTGAAGCTGCTTCCAGACCGCACTGCGGCTTATGCCGAGGGCATTGCCTAATACCTGTCCAGAATGAAATGCACCATCGGCAAGAAGCTTTAACAAGGTCAGCATTTGGAGTCGCCCGGCAATGAGGCACGCATAATAGCCACGCAGAGGCATGCTGCATAGAAACGAAAACGTATTTTCATGGCAGTTTTTGTGCAGCAGACAAACAAAAACCCTCAACGCGTAAGCGATGAGGGTTTCTGGAATTTAATCTTGACGATGACCTACTCTCACATGGGGAAACCCCACACTACCATCGGCGATACATCGTTTCACTGCTGAGTTCGGGATGGGATCAGGTGGTTCCAATGTTCTATGGTCGTCAAGAAATTCGGGTACCGAATCGTGCCATGCGGCGCGCTTCAGCAAATCGGGTATGTGATAGCTCGGTGCGTTTGTGACGCAAACTTTCGGTTCGTGTCGTCTTCACAGTCACCGCAATCTGATGCTCCTGTCAGGAAGTCCACTCAAATTGCTTGGGTGTTATATGGTCAAGCCTCACGGGCAATTAGTATTGGTTAGCTCAACGCCTCACAGCGCTTACACACCCAACCTATCAACGTCGTAGTCTTCGACGGCCCTTTAGGGAACTCAAGGTTCCAGTGAGATCTCATCTTGAGGCAAGTTTCCCGCTTAGATGCTTTCAGCGGTTATCTTTTCCGAACATAGCTACCCGGCAATGCCACTGGCGTGACAACCGGAACACCAGAGGTTCGTCCACTCCGGTCCTCTCGTACTAGGAGCAGCCCCTCTCAAATCTCAAACGTCCACGGCAGATAGGGACCGAACTGTCTCACGACGTTCTAAACCCAGCTCGCGTACCACTTTAAATGGCGAACAGCCATACCCTTGGGACCGGCTTCAGCCCCAGGATGTGATGAGCCGACATCGAGGTGCCAAACACCGCCGTCGATATGAACTCTTGGGCGGTATCAGCCTGTTATCCCCGGAGTACCTTTTATCCGTTGAGCGATGGCCCTTCCATACAGAACCACCGGATCACTAAGACCTACTTTCGTACCTGCTCGACGTGTCTGTCTCGCAGTCAAGCGCGCTTTTGCCTTTATACTCTACGACCGATTTCCGACCGGTCTGAGCGCACCTTCGTACTCCTCCGTTACTCTTTAGGAGGAGACCGCCCCAGTCAAACTACCCACCATACACTGTCCTCGATCCGGATAACGGACCTGAGTTAGAACCTCAAAGTTGCCAGGGTGGTATTTCAAGGTTGGCTCCACGCAGACTGGCGTCCACGCTTCAAAGCCTCCCACCTATCCTACACAAGCAAATTCAAAGTCCAGTGCAAAGCTATAGTAAAGGTTCACGGGGTCTTTCCGTCTAGCCGCGGATACACTGCATCTTCACAGCGATTTCAATTTCACTGAGTCTCGGGTGGAGACAGCGCCGCCATCGTTACGCCATTCGTGCAGGTCGGAACTTACCCGACAAGGAATTTCGCTACCTTAGGACCGTTATAGTTACGGCCGCCGTTTACCGGGGCTTCGATCAAGAGCTTCGCTTGCGCTAACCCCATCAATTAACCTTCCGGCACCGGGCAGGCGTCACACCCTATACGTCCACTTTCGTGTTTGCAGAGTGCTGTGTTTTTAATAAACAGTCGCAGCGGCCTGGTATCTTCGACCGGCGTGGGCTTACGCAGTAAATGCTTCACCCTCACCGGCGCACCTTCTCCCGAAGTTACGGTGCCATTTTGCCTAGTTCCTTCACCCGAGTTCTCTCAAGCGCCTTGGTATTCTCTACCCAACCACCTGTGTCGGTTTGGGGTACGGTTCCTGGTTACCTGAAGCTTAGAAGCTTTTCTTGGAAGCATGGCATCAACCACTTCGTGTTCTAAAGAACACTCGTCATCAGCTCTCGGCCTTGAAATCCCGGATTTACCTAAGATCTCAGCCTACCACCTTAAACCTGGACAACCAACGCCAGGCTGGCCTAGCCTTCTCCGTCCCTCCATCGCAATAACCAGAAGTACAGGAATATTAACCTGTTTTCCATCGACTACGCTTTTCAGCCTCGCCTTAGGGGCCGACTAACCCTGCGTCGATTAACGTTGCGCAGGAAACCTTGGTCTTTCGGCGTGGGTGTTTTTCACACCCATTGTCGTTACTCATGTCAGCATTCGCACTTCTGATACCTCCAGCAAGCTTCTCAACTCACCTTCACAGGCTTACAGAACGCTCCTCTACCGCATCATCAAAAGATGATACCCGTAGCTTCGGTGCATGGTTTGAGCCCCGTTACATCTTCCGCGCAGGCCGACTCGACTAGTGAGCTATTACGCTTTCTTTAAAGGGTGGCTGCTTCTAAGCCAACCTCCTAGCTGTCTAAGCCTTCCCACATCGTTTCCCACTTAACCATGACTTTGGGACCTTAGCTGACGGTCTGGGTTGTTTCCCTTTTCACGACGGACGTTAGCACCCGCCGTGTGTCTCCCATGCTCGGCACTTGTAGGTATTCGGAGTTTGCATCGGTTTGGTAAGTCGGGATGACCCCCTAGCCGAAACAGTGCTCTACCCCCTACAGTGATACATGAGGCGCTACCTAAATAGCTTTCGAGGAGAACCAGCTATCTCCGAGCTTGATTAGCCTTTCACTCCGATCCACAGGTCATCCGCTAACTTTTCAACGGTAGTCGGTTCGGTCCTCCAGTTAGTGTTACCCAACCTTCAACCTGCCCATGGATAGATCGCCCGGTTTCGGGTCTATTCCCAGCGACTAGACGCCCTATTAAGACTCGCTTTCGCTACGCCTCCCCTATTCGGTTAAGCTCGCCACTGAAAATAAGTCGCTGACCCATTATACAAAAGGTACGCAGTCACCCAACAAAGTGGGCTCCCACTGCTTGTACGCATACGGTTTCAGGATCTATTTCACTCCGCTCTCCGCGGTTCTTTTCGCCTTTCCCTCACGGTACTGGTTCACTATCGGTCAGTCAGTAGTATTTAGCCTTGGAGGATGGTCCCCCCATATTCAGACAAGGTTTCTCGTGCCCCGTCCTACTCGATTTCATTGCAAAGGGATTTTCGCGTACAGGGCTATCACCCACTATGGCCGTCCTTTCCAGAACGTTCCGCTAA
>NZ_CP041754.1:5175000-5936802 GCF_005937945.2 Pseudomonas sp. KBS0707
ACGAATTGCTTGATTCAGTTGTTAAAGAGCGGGTGGTTAAGAGCTTTCGTCTCAACCGAGGCGCGCATTCTACAGCGTCTCTTGTATCTGTCAAGCGGTTATTTTAAGAAGTTTTCAAAGTTTCCTTTGCAACTTCAACCACTTGCGCTTCGATCAACTCTTCAGTTGCTCATCAGCGGGAGGCGAATTCTACAGCGTTACAACCGCGTGTCAAACTCTTTTTTCTCACCGCTGTCGATCACTGCAGACTCGACCTCCTTCCTCGCTTACTCTTCACTCTAAACCCTTGTAAATCATTGATCTAAAAGGCTTTTTCGTTTCCGTCTGCGCCGGAAGTGGGGCGAATTATAGACAGATCACAGAGGGCGTCAACCGTTAATTTCAAAAATCTGCAATTCGACTGCTGAGCCCCAACAAATGCGGGAGATCCTCTTTATAGACGATCTCCCGCCACGGGAATTTACAAGCTGGGAAATGCGAATTGCGACGCTTCATGGCTCGCACGTTGCGGCCAGCGCTGCGTAATCGCCTTGCGACGCGTGTAGAAGCGCACACCATCGGGACCGTACGCATGCAAGTCGCCGAACAGGGAACGCTTCCAGCCACCAAAGCTGTGATAGGCAACCGGTACCGGCAGCGGAACGTTGACCCCGACCATTCCTACTTCAATCTCATCACAAAACAATCGGGCCGCTTCGCCATCACGGGTAAAGATGCAAGTACCGTTGCCGTATTCATGGTCGTTGATCAGTTGCATGGCCTGTTCAAGGCTGTCCACACGCACGATGCACAGCACCGGCCCGAAGATCTCTTCTTTATAGATGCGCATTTGCGGCGTGACACGATCAAACAGACAGCCGCCCATGAAGAAGCCCTGTTCATGTCCGGCAACCTGGAGATCGCGACCGTCCACCACCAGGGTAGCGCCCGACTGCACACCATCCTCTATATAACCGCCGACCTTGTCGCGATGCTGACCGGTAACCAGTGGCCCCATATCCAGGCCGCAAGTCGTACCTGCGCCGATTTTCAGGCTCTGAATTTGCGGAACCAGTTTGGCCACCAACGCATCAGCGATCTGATCCCCGACGCATACCGCAACCGAAATAGCCATGCAACGCTCACCGCAGGATCCATAGGCAGCGCCCATCAAGGCACTCACTGCGTTGTCCAGGTCGGCATCCGGCATCAGTACCGCATGGTTCTTGGCGCCACCGAGAGCCTGAACCCGCTTGCCACGCGCTGCGCCCTCTTTGTAGATGTACTCGGCAATCGGGGTCGAACCGACAAAGCTCAGCGCCTTGACCTCAGGCGCTTCGATCAGTGCATCGACGGCAACCTTGTCACCATGAACCACATTCAGCACACCCTTCGGCAGCCCGGCCTCGTGCAGCAGCTCAGCTATCAGCAACGTGGAACTGGGATCGCGTTCGGAGGGTTTGAGGATGAAGCAATTGCCACACGCGATGGCCAGCGGGTACATCCACAGCGGCACCATGGCCGGGAAGTTGAATGGAGTGATACCGGCAACGATACCCAGCGGCTGGAAATCAGACCACGCATCAATGTTCGGCCCGACATTACGACTGTATTCCCCCTTGAGTATTTCCGGCGCGGCACAGGCGTATTCCACGTTTTCAATACCGCGCTTCAATTCGCCCGCAGCATCTTCCAGGGTCTTGCCGTGTTCTTCACTGATCAACTGAGCAATGCGCGCTTCGTTCTGCTCCAGCAATTGCTTGAAGCGGAACATCACCTGAGCGCGCTTGGCTGGCGGTGTATTACGCCAGGCCGGAAACGCAGCCTTGGCCGAATCGATCGCCTTCTGGACCGTGTCCCGAGTGGCAAGCGCTACTGTGTGGACAACCTGGCCGGTCGACGGATTGAACACATCTGCGGTGCGGCCATCTTCAGAAATGAACTCGCCGTGGATCAGGTGTTGAATGCTGCTCATGGAAAACTCCGAATAATTGCATCGGGCGCGAATGACTTCGCAGCCCATGCGACAAAAGCACCTGTATAAAAGTACCTATATAAGAAGAGAGCCTGTCAGCGTGATCAGTCGATCAGGTTCAGCGTTTCGCCGACGGCATCGAACAACCGGTCCAGGTCCTGCGCCTGACTGTTGAAGGTCGGGCCAAACTGCAAGGTGTCACCGCCAAAACGCACATAGAACCCGGCTTTCCACAGTCTCATGCCTGCCTCGAAAGGCCGCACGATGGCATCGCCGTCACGAGGTGCGATCTGGATGGCGCCTGCCAGTCCGTAGTTGCGGATATCCACCACGTTTTTCGCGCCTTTGATACCGTGCAGCACGCTTTCAAAATGCGGAGCGATTTCTGCTGCCTGCTGTATCAGGTTCTCACGTTGCAACAACTCCAGCGCCGCGAGCCCGGCCGCGCAGGCCACCGGATGTGCCGAATAGGTATAGCCGTGGGGGAATTCGACGGCGTATTCCGGCGTTGGCTGATTCATGAAGGTCTGATAGATCTCGCTGCTGGCGATCACTGCGCCCATGGGGATCGCGCCATTGGTGATCTGCTTGGCGATACACATCAGGTCAGGCGTGACACCGAAACTGTCCGCACCAAACATCGAGCCTGTACGGCCGAAGCCGGTAATGACTTCGTCGAAGATCAGCAGGATATTGTGCTGATCACAAATCTCGCGCAGACGCTTGAGATAGCCTTGCGGCGGAACGATCACGCCGGCAGAGCCCGCCATGGGTTCGACGATTACCGCCGCGATGTTCGATGCATCGTGCAGCTCGATCAGCTTGAGCATCTCGTCGGCCAGCGCAATACCGCCCGCTTCGGGCATCCCCTTCGAATAGGCGTTGCTGGCCAGCAGCGTGTGCGGCAGATGGTCGACATCCATCAACTGGCCGAACATCTTGCGGTTGCCATTCACTCCGCCCAGGCTGGTGCCCGCCACGTTCACGCCGTGATAGCCACGCGCGCGCCCGATCATCTTGGTCTTGGTTGCCTGCCCTTTCAACCGCCAGTAGGCACGCACCATCTTCACTGCCGTGTCCGCGCATTCAGAACCGGAGTTGGTATAAAAGACGTGATTGAGATTGCCCGGCGTCAGTTCGGTAATCTTTTCCGCCAACTGGAACGACAGCGGATGCCCGAACTGAAAGCCCGGCGAGTAATCCAGAATGCCCAGTTGCCGGGAAACGGCTTCCTGAATTTCCTTGCGAGTGTGCCCGGCCCCGCATGTCCATAGCCCGGAAAGCCCATCGTAGATCTTGCGGCCCTTGTCGTCTGTCAGATAGCTGCCATGCGCAGCAACGACCATGCGCGGGTCACGCTGGAAATTTCGATTCGCCGTGTAAGGCATCCAGTGGGCATCAAGCTTCAACTGACTGGCTACAGGCACATCAGACGCTTCGAACATATTCATGGGGGGCAAGCCTCGCAGGCGCTAAACGAACGGTCATTGCAGCCAAGGTGTCACGCAGCTAAAGTTCATAAAACCCGATTTTCATGATCTTTGGTTTGGTAGAGACTAAACAATGAGCGTCCGTCGCCCCGATCCGCTGTCGCAGGTGAGCGATTTTGATATCCGCCTGCTGCGTATTTTCAAAAGTGTCGTCGAGGCAGGCGGTTTTTCCGCGGCCGAAAGCGTGCTCGGCATTGGCCGGTCGGCGATCAGCCAGCAAATGAGCGATCTGGAACAGCGTCTCGGCTTGCGGCTTTGCCAGCGAGGGCGCGCCGGTTTTTCGCTGACCGACGAAGGACGTGAGGTTTATCAATCGTCGTTGCAACTGCTCAGCGCTCTGGAAAGTTTCAGGACAGAGGTCAACGGCCTGCATCAGAACCTGCGCGGCGAGTTGAACATCGGCCTGACCGACAATCTGGTCACCCTTCCCCACATGCGCATCACCCATGCACTGGCCCGCCTGAAAGAGCGTGGCCCGGGCGTGCACATCAATATCCGCATGATTGCTCCCGCCGAAGTCGAGCGAGGCGTATTGGACGGCGGCCTGCATGTCGGTGTCGTGCCACAGGCCAGCGCCCTGCCCGGCCTTGAATATCACCCGTTGTACAGTGAGCGTTCGCTGCTTTATTGCGCGGTGGGACATCCGCTCTTCTACGTGGATAACTCAACGCTGGATGATGAACGCCTCGCCCAGCAGGAAGCCATTGCCCCGACCTTTCGCCTGCCCAACGATATTCAGGAGCATTATCAGGCACTGACCTGCACCGCGAGCGCTTCAGACCGCGAGGGCATCGCGTTCCTGATTCTGACTGGACGCTACATTGGCTACCTGCCAGATCATTACGCCAACGCCTGGGTGCAGGAAGGTCGATTGCGCGCGCTGAAACCGGACTCAAAGTTCTACGACCTCAACCTGGTGACCGTTACCCGAAAAGGCCGACGCCCTCATTTGGTGCTGGAGAGCTTTCTGGAAACACTGGCCGCTACCCGATGACACACTGCTGCAGGACACCCTTCCAGTCATCCAACGTTGCAGAGCGGCTCGAAAACGCTATCAGGCTGATATTTATTGAAATAGTTGGACTCAAATAAAAATAACCTGAGCAACTGGACAGTTTTTTGCAGTAATCCCGATAACGACACGCCAGTACATGGCAGTTCCCCGTCCGAGACCTTGCCATGCAGCCTGAAACACTCGACAACGATGACCTGATTTACGGCCTGAATGATCGCCCAAGACCTTTAACGGCCATATTGGCAGCGTTCCAGCATGTCCTCGCTAGCTTCGTCGGGATCATCACCCCGCCGTTGATCATCGGATCGACGCTCGGCCTGACTCAATACCTGCCGTATCTGATCAGCATGGCCCTGATGGTGTCGGGCACAGGTACTTTCATTCAGGCGCGCCGCCCGTTTGGTATCGGCGCAGGCATGATCTGCCTGCAAGGCACCAGCTTCGCTTTCTTGGGCGCGGTGTTGTCCGCGGGTTTTCTGGTCAAGCAACGCGGCGGCAGCCCGGAGGACATCATGGCGATGATCTTCGGCGTGTGCTTTTTCGGCGCGCTTGTGCAAATCGTGCTCAGTCGCTGTATTGGCCAGTTGCGACGTGTCATCACGCCGCTGGTGACCGGCATTGTCATCACGCTGATTGGTGTAAGCCTGATCAAGGTAGGTGTGACGGACCTGGTCGGCGGCTTCAACGCAACTGACTTCGGCGCGCCGTTGAACCTGGCGCTGGGTGCCTTCGTTCTGGCAGTGATCATCGTACTTAATCGTTCGAATACGCCCTGGGTGCGCTTGTCGGCGATCATCATCGGCCTGGCGGTCGGCAGTCTCGCCGCCTGGTTCAGCGGCAAGCTGATTCCACAGCCGATCCACGACCTGCCCTTGATCAGCGTGCCGGTGCCGTTCCGTTTTGGTTTCAGCTTTGACTGGACCGCTTTCCTGCCGGTCGCGCTGATTTATCTGATCAGCAGTATCGAAACGGTCGGCGACCTGACGGCCAATTGCATGCTAGCCCGCCAGCCGATCAGTGGCCCGAGCTACGTGGCGCGCCTCAAGGGTGGCGTGCTGGGCGACGGTGTGAGCTGCATGATTGCCGCAACGTTCAGTGCATTCCCCAACACCACCTTTGCGCAGAACAACGGCGTGATCCAGCTGACCGGCGTTGCCAGTCGCTATGTCGGACTGTACATCGGCGCGGTGCTGTTCGTGCTCGGGCTGTTCCCGCACATCGGTGCCATCGTCCAGCAGATTCCCAAACCGGTACTCGGCGGCGCAAGGCTGGTGATGTTCGGCAGCGTCGCGGCAGCCGGTGTGCGCATTCTGGCCCAGTCTCCGCTGGACCGACGCAGCATGCTGATCATCGCCACGTCACTGGGTGTCGGTCTGGGTATCGCCGCGCAGCCTGCGCTGCTGCATCAGATGCCCAAACTGGTACAGAACCTGTTCGATTCGGCCATCACCAGCGGCGGCATCACAGCCATCGTAATGTGCCTGCTGATTCCGGAAGGAAAGGTCGCCGTGACCCGGAATGATTCAGCGACGGAACCCAATCCCCTTGAACAACCACGATAGGTTTCCATAGCCGCACTTGCGCCGGTGCTTGCGAGATAATCGCCGGTGCGCTATCTGTTCATTAGTTGCGCCCTACGACCTGTCCGGAATTGCCCATGACCCTTGAAGTCCCCGCACACAGCGCTCACGTCACCAAGCCCGCAAGCCGTATTCGTCAGAAGAACGAACAAGCAATCATCCAGGCAGCCGAAGATGAATTTGCCCGCCACGGCTTCAAGGGCACCAGCATGAACACCATTGCGCTGAAAGCCGGGCTGCCCAAAGCCAACCTGCATTACTACTTCACCAATAAGCTGGGCCTGTATGTCGCGGTACTGAGCAACATCATTGATTTGTGGGACAGCACGTTCAACCACCTGAGCGTCGAAGATGATCCAGCCGAGGCACTGGCCCGCTACATTCGCGCCAAGATGGAGTTTTCGCGCCGCCAGCCTCAGGCTTCACGGATCTTCGCCATGGAGATCATCAGCGGTGGCGAATGCATGAGCGAGTATTTCAGCCAGGACTACCGCCTGTGGTTCCAGGGCCGGGCAGCGGTTTTTCAAGCCTGGATCGATGCAGGCAAGATGGACCCGGTCGACCCTGTACACCTGATCTTCCTGCTGTGGGGAAGCACCCAGCACTACGCTGATTTCGCCTCGCAGATCTGCCGAGTCACCGGTCGCTCCCGCCTGACCTGGCAAGACATGGATCAGGCCAGCAACAATCTGATCCGGATCATCCTCAAAGGTTGTGGGCTCACGCCGCCAGCCTTGTAGAATCGGCGCCTTGACGTCAGCTGGATACACGCATGCCTTTTACCCTGGTCGGCCCTTGCGAGTTTCGTGAAGAAATCCGCAAGAGCCGCTTCATCACCCTCGCCGCCCCCATCGCCAGCCCGGCCGACGCCCAGGCGTTTATCGAGCAGCATAGCGACCTCAACGCCACCCACAATTGCTGGGCCTGGAAGCTGGGTGGTCAGTATCGCAGCAACGATGACGGGGAACCGGGCGGTACTGCAGGCAGGCCGATCCTGGCAGCCATCGAGGCGCAGGAATTCGATCAGGTCGTGGTGCTGGTGATCCGCTGGTACGGCGGCATTCAACTGGGGACTGGCGGCCTGGCCCGCGCCTATGGCGGTGGAGCCAACAAATGTTTGCAGCAGGCCGAGCGTCTGCCGCTGATTCAGCGTTCGTCATTCCACCTTGAATGCAGCTTCAGTGAACTGGCGCTGGTCAAGTTGCGTCTCGCGGAAGTCAACGGCCTGCTGGAAAGTGAAAACTTCACTGCCACTGGCGTGCAGATGGCAATCGCGATAGGCCCCGAGCATGCCGACACGCTGCAACGACAACTGGCTGATCTGAGTCGCGGCAGAATCGTTTTGCACAAGACCACAACGGAGTAGGCAACGCGACAGCAATTGCCCACATCTACTGTGCATCCGGCTGTGGATAAGCTGAGTACACTCCAATGCGGGCCTTGTCGGGCTTGCGTTTCAGACGAATGATCGTTTTTTGAGCAATCGCCTGACGTGGATCCATAAAGGGTGCAAAAACAGTCTGTTAGCGCTCCTTAGCACCTTTGGACGCTAACAACCGGCGTATTATTCTCCGCTGGCCCGCTTGCGCACAGTATCTGTGGAAGAACCTGTGGATAACAGGTGCAAGGGTCGCGCATCCACATAACGCACCTCGCTTGACGCCTGCTGTATATTTTTTACTCAAATCAAAGAGCCACATTTGCCCCTTGCTCCGCCAGCGCGCCCCGAACTGGTGCCGAAACGATCGCGTTTGGTTATTACTGCACGGTCATGAATGTCGAAAACACCTTACTCAGCCTTGATTGAACGCACAGGACAGGAATCCTGACTCCTTGGCCAGGATTTTGCTTTATCCACAAGCGACCCACTTCTGCCTTCGAGCCTTTCATGTCAAACCACGCGATACCTGCGCGTCTACAACTGCGCCACATCACTAAACGGTATCCCGGCTGCCTGGCCAACGACGCTGTCGACCTGACGATTCAGCCCGGCGAAATTCATGCCCTGCTGGGAGAGAACGGCGCCGGTAAAAGCACGCTGATGAAGATCACCTATGGCGTGACGCAACCCGACGCCGGGTCGATCATCTGGCAAGGCCAGGCGCAGACCATGCGTAATCCGGCACAAGCCAGAAGCCTGGGCATCGGCATGGTGTTCCAGCATTTCTCGCTGTTCGAAACCCTCAGTGTCGCGCAAAACATCGCCCTGGCGATGGGCGCGGCGGCAGGCACGCCCAAGCAACTGGAACCGCGCATTCGCGAAGTTTCGCAACGCTACGGCATGGCAGTGGAGCCTCAGCGCCTGGTCCACAGCCTGTCGATTGGCGAGCGGCAGAAAGTCGAAATCATTCGCTGCCTGATGCAGGACATTCGTCTGTTGATCCTCGACGAGCCCACCTCTGTGCTCACACCCCAGGAAGCCGAAGAGCTGTTCGTGACCCTCAGGCATCTGGCCGCAGAAGGCTGCAGCATTCTGTTTATCAGTCACAAGCTGGGCGAGGTTCGTGCCTTGTGTCACAGCGCAACCGTCCTGCGCAACGGTAAGGTATCCGGGCACTGTATCCCGGCTGAATGCTCCGATCTGGAGCTGGCGCGCTTGATGGTCGGTGATGCCGAAGGGTTGACCGCGCACTACGACAAAGTCAGCGGCAGCGAAGCCTTTCTGCGCGTCGACAAGCTGTCCTGGCACAACCCGGACCCGTTCGGTTGCTCACTGAAAGACCTGAGCCTGGAAGTACGCAGCGGCGAAATCGTCGGCATCGCGGGCGTGGCCGGCAATGGTCAGGATGAATTGCTGGCGCTGCTGAGTGGCGAACAGACCCTGCCTCATGCCCAGGCGACAACCCTGCGTTTCCAAGACATCCCGGTCGGCGACCTGCGCCCCGACGCCCGCCGCAAACACGGGCTGGCGTTCGTTCCGGCAGAGCGTCTGGGGCATGGCGCAGTGCCGGAACTCAGCCTGGCCGATAACGCTCTGCTGACCGCTTTCCAGCAAGGGCTGGTGAGCAACGGCTTGATACAGCGCGGCAAGGTTCGCGCGCTGGCCGACGAAATTATCCGTCGCTTTGCGGTCAAGACGCCGGATGCACAGGCCGCGGCGCGCAGCCTCTCGGGCGGCAACCTGCAGAAATTCATTCTCGGCCGGGAAATACTGCAAAACCCCAAACTGCTGATTGCCGCGCACCCGACCTGGGGCGTGGATGTCGGTGCTGCCGCAGCGATTCACCGGGCATTGATTGCCTTGCGTGACGCGGGGGCGGCCATTCTGGTGATTTCCGAAGACCTGGACGAGTTGTTCCAGATCAGCGACCGACTCGCCGCCCTGAGCGGCGGCCAGCTTTCCGACCTGATCCCCACTGAACAGACCAGCACCGTGCAAATCGGCGGCTGGATGGCGGGACAGTTCGATCATTCTCACACCCAGGCCCATACGGCGGGTTAACGGAGCAAAAGATGCTGCTTTCTCTGGAACCGCGCGGCCAGCAATCGCGCGCCATGTTGTGGTGTTCCCCTTTACTGGCTGCCGTCCTGACACTGGTCTGCGGCTCGCTGCTGTTCATCGGCCTGGGGCTCAACCCTTGGGTGACGCTGCACACCTTGCTGATCGCACCGGTCAGCGACTGGTATGGCGTGTCGGAATTGATGGTCAAAACCTTGCCGATTCTGCTCTGCGCGCTGGGCCTGGCGGTCGCGTATCAAGCGCGCATCTGGAACATCGGCGCGGAAGGCCAGCTGCTGCTCGGCGCGCTGGCAGGCAGTGCCGTGGCGGTGAATATCATCGAGATGGAAAGTCGCTGGGCCTTGGTCATGGTGCTGCTGGCCGGCACCCTGGCAGGCGCGGCCTGGGCGGGCGTGACCGCCTGGCTGCGCACGCACTTCAACGCCAATGAAATCCTCACCAGCATCATGCTCAACTACATCGCCCTCAACTTGTTGCTGTACTTCGTGCACGGGCCGCTCAAAGACCCGGCCGGCATGAACTTCCCGGAGTCCGCGACTTTTGGCGAGGCCAGCCGTCTGCCGCTGCTGATGGAAGATGGCCGCGCGCGCATCAGCGTGTACTTCGCCCTGCTGGCACTGGTCGCAGTCTGGGTATTGCTGCAGCGCAGCTTTGTCGGTTTCCAGATCAAGGTGCTCGGGCTCGACAAGCGTGCTGCCGGTTTTGTCGGCTTTCGCGAGAAGCGACTGGTATGGCTGGCACTGTTGATCAGTGGCGCACTGGCCGGTCTGGCGGGCGTGTCGGAAGTGACCGGGCCGATCGGTCAACTGGTGCCGCAGGTCTCGCCGGGTTACGGCTATGCCGCGATCACCGTCGCTTTTCTCGGACGCCTCAACCCCATCGGCATTCTGTTCTCCAGCCTGCTGATCGCCTTGCTGTACCTGGGTGGTGAAAGCGCACAAATGACCTTGAACCTGCCCTTGGCAATCACGCAATTGTTTCAGGGGATGATGCTGTTCTTCCTGCTGGCCTGTGATGTGCTGATTCTCTATCGCCCACGTTTGAAACTGCACTGGGCCAAGCGCCAGATGACAGCCGTCACAGGAGCCGCATGATGGATATCGACCTGCTGAGCAACATTTTCTATGCCATGGTCCGCTGCGGAACCCCCTTGCTGCTGGTGGCGCTGGGCGAACTGATCTGCGAAAAAAGCGGCGTCATCAACCTGGGTCAGGAAGGCATGATGCTGTTTGGCGCGGTGATCGGTTTCATCATCGCCCTGAGTACCGGCAATCTATGGCTGGGCGTGCTGCTGGCGATGCTCGCTGGCATGCTGCTGTCGGCACTGTTTGCGCTGGTGGCGCTGGTGTTCAACGCCAATCAGGTCGCGACCGGGCTGGCGCTGACCATCTTCGGTGTCGGCCTTTCCAGCTTCGTCGGCGCCGCCTGGGTCGGCAAGCCATTGAGCGGTTTCGAACCGGTGGCCATCCCGCTGCTGAGTGACATTCCGCTGATCGGCCGCATGCTGTTTGCCCAGGACCTGCTGGTCTACCTGTCCTTTGCGCTGTTTGCACTGGTCGCCTGGGCGCTGCTGAAAAGCCGCGTCGGGCTGATTATCCAGGCGGTCGGCGAAAATCCCGATGCGGCCAGCGCCATGGGCTTGCCAGTGTTGCGTGTACGCACGTTGGCCGTGCTGTTCGGCGGCGCAATGGCTGGGCTGGCCGGGGCCTACCTGTCGCTGGCCTACACACCGATGTGGGCGGAAAACATGAGCGCCGGACGCGGCTGGATAGCCTTGGCGCTGGTGGTGTTCGCCAGCTGGCACGTGTGGCGTCTACTGCTCGGTGCGTACCTGTTCGGCCTCGCCAGCATCCTGCACCTGGTCGCGCAAGGCATCGGCCTGGCCATCCCGTCCAACCTGCTGGCGATGCTGCCTTACCTCGCCACCATCATCGTCCTCGTCCTGCTCTCCCGCGACGCCTTGCGCACCCGGCTGTATGCGCCGGTATCGCTGGGCCAGCCTTGGCGGGCGGGGCATTGAGGAGCTAGCGGCGCAGATGGTTGACGCAGAGCGTCATGAACGGCATTCCCACGCTGGAGCGTGAGGAACGATAATCCTGAAACTATCAGGCATGCCGTTCCAGTGATTCCCCTGAACGTTTTCGGCTCGCGAAGATTCCAACAGGTCATGGGCAGGAGTACGCTGCAAGGTCGAAACTTTCGAGAGGCCTTGCTGGCACTGCCATGGAGTCTGTCTCTCAATTTGCCAAGGAATCATTCATGACCACTACCAAGAAAACCGCCCTGATCATCGGTGCTTCGCGTGGCCTGGGCCTCGGGCTGGTGCAGCGCTTGACCGAACAGGGCTGGCAGGTCACCGCCACGGTGCGTGATCCGCAGAACGCCGAAAACCTCAAAGCGGTAGAAGGCGTGCGCATCGAAGCAGTGGATCTGGACGAACCTGCTTCGCTGGAAGTGCTGGTCCAGAAGCTGCGTGGCGAGGTGTTCGACGTGCTGTTCGTCAATGCCGGGATTACCGGTGCGCAACACCAGAGCGCGGCGAAGTCGACCGCCGCCGAGCTTGGGCAGTTGTTCCTGACCAACGCTGTAGCGCCGATTCGTCTGGCCGGGCGCTTCGTTGAGCAAATCCGTCCCGGCACGGGCGTCTTGGCGTTCATGAGTTCGTGGCTGGGCAGCGTCACTTGCCCGGACGGCGCAAACCTTGCGCTGTACAAGGCCAGCAAGGCTGCACTCAATTCGATGACCAATACCTTTGTCACCGAGCTGGGCGAGAACCGTCCTACCGTGCTGTCGATGCATCCGGGTTGGGTGAAGACCGACATGGGCGGCGAAAATGCCGCCATCGACGTCATGACCAGCACCACCGGACTTGTAGAACAGCTCAATGCCTACGCAGGCAAGGGCGGCCATCACTTCATCGATTACCAGGGCAAGACGATTGCCTGGTAATCGGCTGCTCGACTAGAATCGCCGTCCTTCGCCGGGGCGCACCTGACCCCGGCGACCCTGGATCAGCAGACAGGGCAACACTGAGCTGGCTAACCTGAACCTGTCTTTCAGAGGAGCCGGCCCATGCCTGCGATCCGTATCTGGTTGAAAAATCCCCTTGCCGTGTTCACTGCCAATGACCTGGACGCCCGTGGCGGTCTGGTGATCGAAGGCGGCGTCATCACTGAAGTGCTGGCCGCCGGGCAGCTCCCGTCAAAGCCCTGCACTCAGACGTTCGATGCCCGTGAGAATGTGTTGCTGCCGGGGTTGATCAACACGCACCATCACTTCTATCAAACCCTCACGCGGGCCTGGGCACCAGTGGTCAATCAGCCGTTGTTCCCCTGGCTGAAAACCCTGTACCCGGTATGGGCGCGCCTGACGCCGGAGAAGCTCGCGGTCGCCAGCAAGGTGGCGCTGGCCGAGCTGTTACTGTCCGGGTGCACAACCGCTGCCGACCACCACTATCTGTTTCCCGACGGGCTTGAACACGCCATCGATGTTGAGGTGCAAAGCGTTCGCGAGCTGGGTATGCGCGCAATGTTGACGCGTGGTTCGATGAGCCTTGGTGAAGCCGACGGAGGTTTGCCGCCACAGCAAACCGTGCAGCAGGGCGAGGTGATTCTGGCCGATAGTCAGCGCCTGATCGAGACCTATCACGAGCGCGGCGATGGTGCGCAGATCCAGATCGCGCTGGCACCCTGCTCGCCGTTTTCGGTCACGCCGCAGATCATGTCCGAGAGTGCGGCCATGGCCGAAAAACTCGACGTGCGCCTGCACACGCATCTGGCTGAAACCCTCGACGAAGAGGACTTCTGCCTGCAACGCTTCGGCCTGCGCACCGTGGATTATCTGGACAGCGTCGGCTGGCTCGGCCCGCGCACTTGGCTGGCCCACGGCATTCATTTCAACTCCGACGAGATTGCCCGCCTCGGCGCTGCGGGCACCGGCGTCTGTCACTGCCCAAGCTCGAACATGCGCCTGGCTTCTGGCATCTGCCCGACGCTGGAGCTGATCGCTGCGGGCGCGCCGCTGGGGCTCGGGGTCGATGGTTCGGCGTCCAACGATGCATCGAACATGATCCTCGAAACCCGCCAGGCGCTTTACCTGCAACGCCTGCGCTACGGCGCCGAAAAAATCACTCCGCAGCTCGTGCTGGGCTGGGCCACCAAGGGGTCGGCGCAATTGCTGGGACGCACTGACCTCGGTGAACTGGCGGTGGGCAAACAGGCTGATCTGGCGCTGTTCAAGCTGGACGAGCTGCGCTTTTCCGGCAGCCATGATCCGCTCTCGGCGCTGCTGCTGTGCGGCGCGGACCGTGCCGATCGGGTGATGATCGCAGGACAATGGCGAGTGATCGACGGCCAGGTCGAAGGCCTGGACATCAAGCAGTTGATTGCCGATCACAGCCAGGCCGCGCGGGAGTTGATTCGGGGCTGAACGTGCGGGGCGATAATCTCAACTATCGTGCGACGCTCCGCGTCGGCATGCCGTTCAGGACGCTCTGCGTCCTCTTGCGACGCAGAGCGTGACATTCCTAAAGCCCCAGGCACGACAGCATGATGAACGTCGCGAACAGCACGAAGTGGGTCATGCCTTCGATGGCGTTGGTTTCGCCGTCGTTGAGGTTGATGGCGGACACCAGCAGGGTGATGAAGATCATCACGGTCTGCACCGGCGTCATGGCCATCTGAAACGGCTGGCCGCTGTAAAGCGCCATCGCTTCCATGACCGGAACCGTCAGAATCACGGTGGACAACGATGCACCCAAAGCGATGTTGACCACTGACTGCATGCGGTTGGCGAGTGCCGCGCGCAGGGCGGTCAGAATCTCCGGTGCAGCGGAAATGGCGGCCACCAGAATGGCGGTCATCACTGGCGGAGCCCCCGTCCCTTCCAGGCCCAGGTCGACCGTCTTGGACATCACTTCAGCCAGCGCGCCAATCACCACCACACCGGTGACCAATGTGACAATCGAGCGGGTCAGGTTGACCGGCTCTGCATGCTGTTCAGCCTGATCCGAGCCCTGGCGCTTTTTCTTTTCCGGGTAGCTGTAGCTGAAAAAGTAGCTGTGCGGGCCGACCTGCATGCGCAGGAACAGCGTGTAGAGCAGAATCATCGCGCCAATGGTGAACGCCGAATAGATCTTCCAGTCGCCTTTGGGGATGAACTCGGGCACCACCATCGACACGCCCATGGCGGTAAAAATCATCACGCTATAGGTGCGCGCCGAGTCATCGTTATAGGACTGCTCGCCATGCTTGATGCCGCCCATCAGCGCCGCAAGGCCAAGGATGCCGTTGATGTCGAGCATCACCGCCGAGTAAATCGTGTCTCGCACCAGCGTCGGCGATGGTTCGTTGCTCATCATGATCGCCAGAATCACCACTTCGACCAGCACCGCCGAGAGCGTGAGGATCATCGTCCCGTAGGGGTCACCGACCTTTTCCGCGAGCATCTCGGCGTGATGCGCGACGCGCATCGAGGCGCAGACGATGAAGCCGACCAGCGCCAACCCTGAAACCAGTGCGACGACCTGTCCGTTGCCCAGCAGCACATGCTCCAGCGGATAGGCGACAAACATGGCAATGATTGCCAGCAGTAGAAACTTTTCTTGCTTGAGCAAAGCGCCCATTACTTTCTCCAAACCCTTGCGACAGATCGCCGCGGATAGTCATGAACGTGTCTGTCATTGAAGCCGTTCAGAGTGCGGTGTGTGACAAAAGGTTTCAACAAATGACCCGAATGAGAACTGCACCCACACGTAAATGACTTTTGATCCCGTCGTCACGATGTGAAATAGTGCCCGCCGTTTTCCAGGCGCCTTTTCTGGCGCGTCTGTTTTTCACGATTCAGCTTCTGTTAGAAAGGACATTCGCCGTGCGTGCTTTTCGACTTCCGCATTTATTGGCTTGCGGCCTGCTCACTCTGCTGGCGAGCGCCGCCCAGGCCGCACCTATCGACATCGATGACGGCCAACACAAAGTTCACCTGCCTGCCCCCCCCAAGCGCGTGGTGGTGCTGGAGTTTTCGTTTCTCGACGGACTGGCTTCGGTCGGTGTGACGCCGGTCGGTGCCGCCGACGATGGCGATGCCAACCGCGTACTGCCCAAGGTGCGCAAGGCGGTAGGCGAATGGCAGTCCGTGGGGCTGCGCTCGCAGCCCAATATAGAAGTGATCGCGCGGCTCAAGCCGGACCTGATCATTGCCGACCTCGGCCGCCATCAGGCGCTTTACAACGATCTGGCCAGTCTGGCACCGACATTGATGCTGCCGTCGCGCGGCGAGGATTATCAGGGCAGTCTGAAATCTGCCGAGCTGATTGGCGTGGCGCTCGGCAAAGGCCCAGAGATGCAGGCGCGGATCGCGGAGAACCGCCAGCACCTGAAGACTGTTGCCGAGCAGATTCCGGCCAACACCAACGTGCTGTTCGGCGTCGCCCGCGAAGACAGCTTCTCGGTACATGGCCCGCACTCTTATGCGGGCAGCGTGTTGCAGGCGATCGGTCTGAAGGTCCCGGAAGTACGCAAAGACGCCGCGCCCACCGAATTCGTCAGCCTGGAGCAGTTGCTGGCATTGGACCCGAACTGGTTGCTGGTCGGTCATTATCGTCGCCCGAGCATCGTCGACAGCTGGAGCAAGCAGCCGCTGTGGCAGGTGCTTGGCGCAGTACGTAACAAGCAGGTAGCTGAAGTGGATGGCGACAGCTGGGCGCGCAATCGCGGGATCATGGCCTCCGAGCAGATCGCCGACGATGCGCTTGCCGTGCTCAAGGGCGGCAAGGCCGTGCTGAACCCGTAAATGCGCCGCTGGCTGATGGCGGGCGTGATCACCGCGACCTGCCTGGGACTGTTCTGGATGTCGCTGTTCGCCCTGTCGTCGTTCAGTATTCGTCAGGTAGATGCCTGGAACGGACTGATCACGCAGGGCCGCGAGGGCGGCAACATCGCTTACATCGTTGCGCAATTGCGCGTGCCACGCGCCTTGTGCGCGGCGCTGGTCGGTGCCTGCCTCGGCGTGGCCGGTGCCTTGATGCAGGGCATCACGCGCAACCGTCTGGCCTCCCCGTCATTGTTTGGCGTTACGGCGGGCGCGGCGCTTGGGCTGGCGCTGTTTTCCACAGGCCTGGTCGCTCTGCCCTTCCCCGGTGGTGCCCTGCTGATGACCTGCCTCGGTGGTGCGCTGGCGTGGATCACCGTGTTCAGTCTTGGCGGTGCATGGTCACCCGCCACGGCTCAAGGCCGACTGGTGCTGGCGGGTGTCGCCGTCGCCGCGCTGTGCGCCGCCTTGACCCGTCTCACTGTAATTCTTGTCGAAGCGCAGGCGCAAAGCGTCCTCAACTGGCTGGCCGGATCGCTGGCCAATGTCGGCGCGGCGCAATTGCAATTGCTCTGGCCTTGCACGCTGGTCGGTCTGGTGCTGGCGATTGCCTGTGCGCCGCGCCTGAACCTGATCAACCTCGGCGAAGACGCTGCCCGTTCACTGGGCGTGCGTATCGGTGCCTTGCGCCTGCTGGTGTTCGTGGTCAGCCTGCTGCTGGCCGGCGCCAGCGTCTGTGCGGTGGGGCCGATAGCGTTTGTCGGCCTGATCGCGCCGAACATTGCTCGCCAATGGCTGGGCAATGACTACCGCTGGTTGATCCCGATCAGCGCCGGACTGGGCGCGGCTATCGTGCTGGCTTCCGACCTGATCAGCCGCGCTGTGGCGTTCCCGGTGGAAACCCCGGCCGGCGTGGTCACTGCGTTGATTGGCGCGCCGTTCTTTCTGTTTCTGGCGAGGCGTGCGCTATGAACCAGCCCCGCCAACGGCTGTTGTTGCTGATTTTGTTGCTGGCACTGGCCGTGCTGCTGAGCCTCAGCGCGGGCACCGTCTGGCTGACGCCCGGTGCAGTGCTTGATCACCTGATCGCCCACGACAGCAAGGATTTCGAGGTCTGGAATCACCGTCTGCCACGCGGTTTGATCGCAATCATGACCGGCTGCGCCTTCGGCCTGGCGGGCGCCATTGTTCAAGGCGTGATCCGCAACCCGCTGGCCTCGCCGGAAATTCTTGGCGTAACACAGGGCGCAGGGCTGGCGTTGACCATCGCCATCATCGGCCTGCCGCAATTACCGGTGTCCGCGCTGCCGTTTGTGGCGTGTCTGGGCGGCGCGGCAGGTGCGCTGCTGCTGGCGTTGTATAACACCGGCGTGCAGTTTTCCGGCGTGCGTTTCGCGCTCTCCGGAGTGGCGATTGCGGTGACGCTGTCGAGCATCACCGAATTTCTGATTCTGTCCAACCCGCTGGATATCAATACCGCCCTGCTGGCCCTGACCGGCAGTTTGTGGAGCCGTAACTGGCACCATGTGTGGCTGGCCTCGCCGCTTCTGCTGTTGATCCCGCTCAGCTTGCTGCTGGCCAAACCGCTGAACCTGATCGGCCTGGGCGATGAAGCAGCGCAGAGCCTGGGCACCGGCCTCAAACGTACGCGCTGGCTGGCAATGGGCAGTGCCGTGCTGTTGACCAGCCTGGGCGTGGGCATCATCGGTCCGGTGAGTTTTGTCGGGCTGGTCGCGCCACACATGGCCCGCCGTCTGGTCGGCGGTCATCATCAATACCTGCTGCCCGCCTCCATGGTATTGGGCGCGTTATTGCTGGTGCTGGCCGATACGCTGGGGCGCACATTGATCGCCCCCAGCGAGATCCCCGCCGGTATTCTCACGGCGGTGATCGGCGCTCCGTATTTCCTCTGGCTGCTGGCCCGATTCAAAGGTTGATCCCATGAGTATTCTGAAGGCGCAGCAACTCGACATCGGCTATGGCGCAACGCGGATCGTGCAAGACCTGTCATTCAGCCCGCCGCCCGCGCAGGTCACGGCGCTGATCGGCCCCAACGGTTGCGGCAAATCCACACTGCTCAAAGCGTTTGCCCGAATTCTCACCCCGCAATCGGGCAGCCTCAGCCTGGACGGCAAGGCCTACAGCCAGCTCTCCGCCAAAGAGCTGGCCCGCAAGGTGGCTTTTCTGCCGCAAGTGCTGCCCATTCCGGAAGGCGTCAGTGTGCGTCAACTGGTGGCTTATGGTCGCAGCCCGCACAACAGCATGTGGGGACGCTTGAGCGGGGCCGATCAGCACAGTGTCGAGCAGGCCCTGCAACGCATGGAGTTGGAAACCCTGGCCGAACGGCCGCTGTCCGACCTTTCCGGCGGGCAGCGCCAACGAGCGTGGCTGGCGATGATCCTCGCGCAGGACGCCGCCATCGTCCTGCTCGACGAGCCCACCACGTATCTGGACATCAGCCATCAGGTCGAACTGCTGGACCTGATGCGCGAACTCAGCGCCGAAGGTAAAACCGTGATTACCGTGCTGCACGACATCAATCAGGCCTGTCGCTATGCCGACCACCTGGCGGTCATGCAGGGTGGACGTCTGGTGACCTGCGGCGCGCCGGGCGAGGTGCTGACAGCCGAGCTGGTCTGCCAGGTGTTCGATGTGCAGGTGCAGATCATGCGCGAACCCGTGGCCGGTACGCCGATGTGCATCGTCGAGCGCAGCACGCGCTGCACCAGTTAGCGGCGCAGCCCACCGCACCTGCACCTTCTCGCTGCACTACGCGTTACACACAAGTCTGTTTTAGATTCTGGCCGAAGGCCGTGGGAGCGAACTTGTTCGCGAAAGGGTCGGCATATTCTCCGAAAATGCATCGTCTGAACGACCTCCTTCGCGGACAAGTCCGCTCCTACACACGCACTATTGCTACAGGGTGAAGCACGCCAGCATCGTAAGTTGTCCTGTTGGTCAGTTATTTGCATTGTCGGGGTATGCACTCCAACAAGACCGCAAGGAGCTAGACCCGATGCACCTGACCAACCCACGTCGTCCTCTGAAAAAACTACTGTGTGCCATGGCCGCCGTTGTCGGCATTGGCTCCAGCCTGCTCGCCTCGGCAGCCGATCCGCTGAAGGTCGGATTCGTCTACATCGGCCCCATTGGCGACCACGGCTGGACCTATCAGCATGAACAGGGCCGCCAAGCGATGGTCAAGGCGCTGGGCGACAAGGTCAGCAGCAGCTATGTGGAAAACGTACCGGAAGGCGCGGACGCCGAACGGGTTATCCGCAACATGGCCAAGGGCGGTTACGACCTGATTTTCAGTACCTCGTTCGGCTACATGAACCCCACGCTGAAAGTCGCCAAGCAGTTCCCCAAGGTGAAGTTCGAGCACGCGACCGGCTATAAGCAGGACAAGAACATGGGCACGTATCTGGCCCGTACCTATGAGGGTCGTTACGTGAGCGGTTACATCGCCGCGAAAATGACCAAGACCAAGAAAATCGGTTATGTCGCTTCATTCCCGATCCCTGAAGTGCTGCGTGACATCGACGCCATCCAGCTGGCGCTGAACAAATACAATCCGGGCACCGAGATCAAAGTAGTGTGGGTCAACTCCTGGTTCGATCCGGGCAAGGAAGCCGATGCTGCCAACGCACTCATCGATCAGGGCGTTGACGTGGTCTTCCAGCACACCGACAGCCCTGCGCCGATCCAGACCGCCGAGCGTCGTGGCGTCTATGCCGTCGGCTACGCTTCGGACATGGCGCACTTCGGGCCGAAAGCGGTACTGGCTTCCATCGTCAACAACTGGGGCCCGCATTACATTCAGGCTGCCGAGGGTGCAATCGCAGGCACCTGGAAACCACAGGATTACTGGGGCGGCCTGAAAGAGGGTACGGTCGAGTTGCCGATCAGCGACGTGGTGCCTGCTGATGTGAAGGCTGAGGCGCAGAAGATCATCGCCAGCATCGAAAGCGGCGAATTCCACCCGTTCACCGGACCGATCAAGGACCAGACCGGCACCGTGAAAATTGCTGACGGTGTGGTTGCAACCAACGCCGAGCTGGCTTCGATGAACTATTACGTTGAAGGGATCAAGGCCGAACTGCCTAAATAACCGTCTGGCGTCGCGTGCCCGCTTCGGCGGGCACGCTCATCGACAGCGAATACCACATGATTTCCAGGACCTTTAATGGACCAGCTTCCCGTCATCGACATAGCCCCGCTCTACGGCACCGACCTTGAGGCCTGGCAGGATGTCGCCCGGCAGATCGACAGTGCCTGTCGGCAATGGGGCTTCTTTTACATCAAGGGCCATCCGATCAGCGCGCAACGCATCGAGCAGGTGCAATCGGCAGCCAAAGACTTTTTCGCCCGTCCGGCAGCCGAAAAGCTCATCATCGACATCACGCAAAGCACCCATCATCGCGGCTATGGTGCCATCGCCACCGAGCAACTGGACCCCAGCCTGCCGAGCGACCTGAAGGAAACCTTCGACATGGGCCTGCATCTGGATGCCAGCCATCCCGACGTGCTGGCTGGCAAACCACTGCGCGGGCCCAATCGGCACCCGGACATTCCCGGTTGGGAAGGCCTGATGGAGCAGCATTACCTGGACATGCAGGCATTGGCGCAAACCCTGCTGCGCGCCATGACCCTGGCGCTGGGCATCGAACGCGATTTCTTCGATCAGCGCTTCAAGGACCCCGTCAGCGTGCTGCGCATGATTCATTACCCACCGCGTGATACGGCGACCTCTGCCGAGCAACAAGGCGCAGGCGCGCATACCGACTATGGCTGCATCACCCTGTTGTACCAGGACACGGCGGGCGGCTTGCAGGTTCGCGACGTGCGGGGCGAATGGATCGACGCACCGCCAATTGACGGCACGTTCGTGGTCAACCTCGGCGACATGATGGCGCGCTGGAGCAACGACCGTTATCTGTCCACGCCGCACCGGGTTATCAGCCCGCTTGGCGTCGACCGCTATTCGATGCCGTTCTTCGCCGAACCGCATCCCGACACGCGCATCGAATGTTTGCCCGGTTGCCAGAGCGAAAGCCAGCCCGCGCGCTATCCTGTCACCACCTGCGCCGAGTTTCTGCTGTCGCGCTTTGCTGATACCTATGCTTACCGCCGCGATCAGGAGGCAAGTTGAACGTTCGGTCAGGTTTTACCCTGCGCAGCGACGTGCATCTGTAGAATGCCCGCGATCTGCACCTGATGAGAAAAGAATATGTACGACTGGTTGAACGCCCTGCCCAAGGCAGAACTGCACTTGCACCTCGAAGGTTCGCTGGAACCCGAGTTGCTGTTCGCCCTGGCAGAGCGCAACAAAATTGCCCTGCCGTGGAATGACGTCGAAACCCTGCGCAAGGCCTATGCCTTCAACAACCTGCAGGAATTCCTTGATTTGTATTACCGCGGTGCGGACGCTTTGCGCACAGAGCAGGATTTCTACGACCTGACCTGGGCTTACCTGCTGCGCTGCAAGGAACAGAACGTTATCCACACCGAACCGTTCTTCGATCCGCAAACCCACACTGACCGGGGCATCCCGTTTGAAGTGGTGCTGGCCGGGATTACCGGTGCGCTGAAAGACGGCAAGTCGAAGCTGGGTGTCGACAGCGGCCTGATCCTGAGTTTCCTGCGTCACCTGTCCCAGGAAGAAGCCGAAAAAACCCTCGATCAGGCGCTGCCGTTCCGTGATGCGTTCGTCGCCGTGGGTCTCGACAGTTCCGAGATGGGCCACCCGCCGAGCAAGTTCCAGCGCGTATTTGATCGCGCCCGCAGCGAGGGCTTCCTGACGGTCGCCCACGCCGGGGAAGAAGGCCCGCCGGAATACATCTGGGAAGCACTGGACCTGCTGAAAATCCAGCGCATCGACCACGGTGTACGCGCCATCGAAGACGAGCGACTGATGCAGCGCATCATCGACGAACAAATCCCGCTGACCGTCTGCCCGCTGTCCAACACCAAGCTCTGCGTGTTCGACGACATGGCCCAGCACAACATCCTCGACATGCTCGAGCGCGGCGTGAAAGTCACCGTCAACTCGGACGACCCGGCCTACTTCGGTGGCTACGTGACCGAGAACTTCCATGCGCTGTACACGCATCTGGGCATGACTGAAGATCAGGCAAAACGTCTGGCACAAAACAGCCTGGATGCACGCCTGGTAAAGCCCTAAAGAGGGATTGAGCGAGTTACATCCATCGCTGCTCATGCTCTGCGTCGCAGAGGACGCGGAGCGTCCGGAAATGCATACCAACGCGGAGCGTTGGCACGATAGTGGTGGGGCGGGCACGCACATCCATCGTTCCTAACGCTTCGCGTTGAAATGCCTTTCGCGACACTCTGCGTCGCAAGAGGACGCGGAGCGTCCGGAACTGCGTGCCGACGCGGACCGGTGGTACGTTAGTGGTGGAGCGCGCCACACCTGCCGCTCCCGTCAGGCCGCCGCCGCGATCTTGCTGATTTCCCGCTGCCCACTGGAGGAGACCTGCAAGGTGCTGGGCTCGTCGGTGGTACGCAGCCAGCCCATTTGGAAGAATAGCTGCAGCAGCCCCGCCCCCAGCGCGCCGCCCAGGTGCGGGTTGCGATCATTCCATTTCGGGCAGGCACATACCGTTTCACGCTTGCGCTGTGCCAGCGCCGGTATGTAAATACCGCGCTCGGCAAAACTGGCCACACCCTTGCTCGTGACCTCGACACGCTTCTCTTGCTGTTCTATCCAGCCCGCTTCCAGAAGACGCTGATAAAGCTCAGCGGCCATTTCGCCACCCAGATGATCGGAGCAGATTCTTGCACGGCGCAGCGGCAACGGCGGCATGGGCTGGGCAAACCTGCGGCTGATCTGTTCGGCGCTGGCCAGAGAGGCACAAGCCAGAGCTTCGACAGCGGCCCCCACTTCCGGCGCGGCGAGGCGAAAGAAACGCTTGCGACCCCGCGCCTCCTGTTTCAACAGACCGCCACTGGTCAGACGCGCCAGGTGCGCGCCGGCAGAGGAGGTCGAGAGTCCCGCCAAAATCGCCAACTCATCGGCAGGACGAGCAGTACCATCCATCAGTGCCCAGATCATTGCGCTGCGCTTGGGGTCGGCCAGCAGTGTTGCGATCTGGCTGATGCAAGGTCCGTATTCCATGTGTTCACTCCCTGTTGAAACATTCATCTATCGTGATGACTGGGTGAAAGCAATCACGCCTCGGTAGAGTTGAACGTGGTTCTTATATGAAATGACAAGTATAAACTCTATGCCCTTCGGCCCCAGTGGGCGAAAAACGATTCGTACAAACTGTTGTTGTACAACGGCCCGAAAAATCGAACGTTTCTTTCTCGCCCCATCGGCAGGAAGATCTTCCTGTCTTAACGGCGCCCCCCCCCCCTCTAGCAAAGCGGTTTCAACCATTACTTCAAAAAGACATTGAAAAAACAAGCGTAATACCCATGACAAAAACGCCAAAACCACTCAACAACAGTCAGTTTCAACTTCGCCTGAGAGTTGAAACTTTGCACCGTTGAAACACTTTAAAATATTATATTTTCCGACACTTCCGAAGGTTATTTCCTACCCGGACGTGGCTATTAAAACAACCCAACGGGTGACGGACCTACAGCCTGTTGCTTACAACGTGACCTGAGCATTTCCAGCAACAGAATGACCGGCTTGCTGAGCTGCGCCCGGTGCGCGCATAACAGGTTCAGCGGCGCTCGCTCGCCGATCAAATCTGGCATCAATACTTTCAGGTGCCCGGCCCGTACATCTGCGGCGACGTCCAACCAGGATTTGTACGCCACACCTTCGCCCGCTACTGCCCAGCGGCGCACTACATCTGCGTCGTCACTGAACCGGTTGCCGCTGACCGTCAGGCTGATTTCGCGCTTGCCGTCATTCAGCGTCCAGCGGTCATGCACGCGGTCCCCGAGCATGAACAACAGGCAGTTATGCTGCGCCAGTTGCTCAACCTGCTGCGGTTCGCCATGACGTTGCAGGTAACTCGGCGCGGCACACAACACCCGCCGGTTGTCAGGCAACACCGGCAATGCGACCAGGCTTGAATCCTCCGGCTCGCCGTAACGCAGCGCCACATCGACCGGCTGGCGGAACAGGTCGGCAATACGATCACCCAGCAACAGGCGCACGGTCAGTTGCGGGTGTTGCTGCTGAAACTCGTCAAGCCAGGGCAACAGCACGTTACGTCCCAGATCCGACGGTGCCGAGAGTTGCAACACGCCCTCACAACGGTCCTGGCTGCTGGCCAGCAGGCGCCGCCCTTCTTCCAGACTGCCCAGTGCGGCGCGGGCATACTCCAGAAACCCCTCGCCTTCGGCGGTCAGACGCAGGCTGCGGGTCGAACGTGCCAGCAAGCGCGCACCCAATTGCCGTTCAATGCGTTTGAGCGCCGCGCTGGCAACCGCCGCAGACATGTCCATCACCCGCGCCGCAGCAGAAAGACTGCCCAGGTCCGCCGCACGAACGAACAACTGCAAGTCGTCAAAGCGCAACATCAATGCCTCGTATTATCAAAATAAAATTGAAAGAGCCTGCCGTTTTAGCGGTTTTTATCTTTACTGGAAATAGCCAATGATCTCTTTATCATTTTTCCTGAAGAGGCTCGTCATGAAAGCAATCGCGTATTACCACTCGCTGCCGATCAGCGACGCACTGTCATTGCAGGACATCGAACTGCCTGAACCGGTGGCTGGCGCTCGTGATCTGCTGGTCGAGGTCAAGGCCATCTCCGTCAACCCGGTGGACACCAAAATCCGCCAGAACGTACAGCCCGAGGACGGCGCTCCGAAGGTACTGGGCTGGGATGTGGCAGGCGTCGTGAAAGCGGTGGGTAGCCAGGTCACGCTGTTCAAGCCGGGTGACAAAGTGTTCTATGCCGGCTCCCTGACCCGGCCGGGTGGCAACAGCGAACTGCATGTGGTCGACGAGCGTATTGTCGGACATATGCCGAAAACCCTGAGCTTTGCCCATGCGGCGGCGTTGCCGTTGACGGCGATCACTGCCTGGGAGCTGTTGTTCGAGCGCCTGCAGATCGCTCAGCAAAAAGGCGAAGGCTCGCACAGCCTGCTGATCGTCGGTGCAGCGGGCGGTGTAGGTTCGATCCTTACCCAGTTGGCACGTCAGCTGACCACCCTGAAAGTCATCGGCACCGCTTCCCGGCCCGAGACCGAAAGCTGGGTACGCGAACTGGGCGCACACGAGGTGCTGGACCACAGCAAACCGTTGAGCGAAGAACTGAAACGTGTCGGCCTGAATCAGGTGACCCATGTGGCCAGCCTGACCCAGACCGAACAGCATCTGGACCAACTGGTCGAGGCGCTCAAGCCACAAGGCAAGCTGGCGCTGATCGACGATCCCAAGTCACTGGATGTGTCGAAGCTCAAGCGCAAGAGCCTGTCGCTGCACTGGGAGTTCATGTACACGCGGTCGATGTTTGAAACCGAGGACATGATCGAACAGCACAACCTGCTCAACCGGGTGGCCGAGCTGATCGACGCCGGAACGCTGAAAACCACCTTTGGTGAGCACTTCGGCAGTATCAACGCAGAGAATCTGCGCCGCGCTCATGCCCTGCTGGAAAGTGGCAAGGCCAAGGGCAAGGTCGTACTGGAAGGGTTCTGAACGCGAGATGGTTGTGTCAGCGCATAGCGTGACTGACACAACCATTGCGCCGAATCAGACCGGCTTCGCCTGCGCATCCCGCGTGCCTTGCGCACGGCGTGTCAGTACCGAAAGGCCGACCGTCAGCACACCGCACAGGCTGATAACCAGCGCCATGGGTGTGGCCGTGCCGTCATGCAACAAGCCCACCAGGCTGGCGGCGATGACGGCAACACTGAATTGCAGACAACCCAGCAGCGCCGAGGCACTGCCCGCACGCGCCCACTGGCCGCTCATGGCGCAGGCTGACGCATTGGGGATGATGCACCCAAGGCTTGCCACGCAAATGAACAATGGCACCAGCAGCGGCCAAAGCGATTCTGTGCGCAGCAAGCTGATCGCCAGCAACACCAGCGCCGCGGTCAGATAGATCCAGACCGTGCGTGACAGCAAAAATGCCGGCCCCGTCTTGCGCAGCAGACGCGCATTGATCTGCGCGACCAGAATGAAACCCGCCGCGTTCATCCCGAACAGCCAGCCGTAATGCTCGGCTGGTACGCCGTACAGCTTGATGAACACGAACGGCGACCCGGCGACGTAAGCGAACATTCCGGCCATGGCAATGCCGCACGTCAGGGCATGGCCGATGAAGACGCGGTCCTGCAGCAGGTTGACGTATTGGCGAAATGCGCCACTCAACGGCTGACGAGGCGTGCTGGCGGGCATGCTTTCCGGCAGCCCCAGTGCAACCGCCGCCAGGCAGGCACCACTGAAAAGCGCCAGGCTGACAAAGATCGATTGCCAGCCAAAGGTGCTGACCAGTACTCCGCCAAGCATGGGTGCCAGAATCGGTGCCAGCCCCATGACCAGCATCAGTTGCGAAAAGACCTTGGCCGACTCGACGGCATTGCACTTGTCACTGACGATTGCCCGCGACAACACCATCCCGGCACAGCCGCCCAACGCCTGAACGAAGCGCGCACCAATCAGCCATTCAAGGCTGGGCGCAAAGGCGCAGGCTATCGAGGCGAGCATGAACAAGGTAACGCCGAACAGCAGTGGAATGCGCCGGCCGAACCGGTCAGCCACCGGACCATAGGCCAGTTGTCCCAGGGAAAGCCCGAGAAAGTAAGCCGCGAGGGTCAACTGAATATGTTTTTCGTCGGTCCCGAAATACGAGGCCATGGCCGGAAAGCCAGGAAGATAGAAGTCGATGGCCAGAGGGCCGAAGGCACTCAATGAGCCAAGAATAAGGATTGTGCGTAGATTCATCGGGTGTCCATTAACGGGTGCAGGGCAACGGGTTAGTCTAACCGGCTTACCTTGCAGAGAACGAAGGACAGGGTAATTAATTCAAAACTTTTCAAAGTTTACAGACAGGGAGACCGCTCCGGTCTCCCTGACCCGCGTCATGCAGGCTGCGCCTGATAACCCTCTTCGCTGATCAACCTGACGATCTGCTCGGGTGAAAGACTGCTTTGCACCTTCACCTGCTTGCTGGCCAGTTCAACCTGAACATCAGCGCCTGGGTCGTCATTCTTGATCGCCTGAGTCACCGCACGAACACAGTGCCCGCAGGTCATGCCTTGAACATTGAATAACTGCATGGTGTCACTCCCTCATTGATGGATAGCGAGCATCTTCAACCTTGTCATGATGGCAAGGTCAAGTTTCTGTTATCGCTGCCGGGCTGGTATTCGTGCTGATCGTGAGCCAAGCTGACTCATCAACGTTTACATCAGGAGTATCAGCGATGCGCTGGTCAACAGTGAGCCTCTTCAGCATTCTCGGTTTCTTGGCTATCGCACCCGCCACTCAGGCCGATCAGGATTACGGCATCCTGATCATTTCCCGAGAGCGCCTGGAAGTCGCGACCTCCTGTGAGATCGGCATCTATGTGCAGGACCGTCTGGCCGGGAGACTTTTTCAGGAGGACTCGGTGTCTTTCAACCTGCCTCCCGGTGAAGTGTCGATAAGACTGAGCACCCTGCGTGGCACCGTGGTGGGCTGCGAACCGGGAATGGAAGCGCCGCGCAGTACCAAGATCCAGCTACGCTCGGGCGATATCCTCAAATACCGTATCGCCGCGGACCTGAACGGCATGTACCTCAAGAAAGCCGACCTCAACTATTGATTCGCGCTTGACCTTGCCCATGTGGCAAGGTTGATCCTTGCAGGTATCCAGCCTCAGGGAGTGATTCACATGCAACAAACCACCACCTTCGACCTGCCGATCAGCGGCATGACCTGCGCCAGTTGTGCGGGTCGGGTCGAGCGTGCTCTGGCCAAAGTGCCGGGGGTCAACAGTGTGACGGTCAACCTGGCCAATGAACGCGCCCATGTAGACACCGCAGCCCAGACCGATCCGCAAACCCTGATCGACGCCGTCAGCCGTGCCGGTTACAGCGCGACGCTGGTTGAGGATCGCCACGCCGAAGCTGACCAGAAAGCACGCCACCTGCACAACGAACGATGGGCCCTGCTGTTGGCCATCGCGCTGGCACTGCCGTTGATCGCGCCAATGTTACTGACGCCGCTGGGCGTGCACTGGATGCTGCCCGCCTGGGCGCAATTCGCGCTGGCGACACCGGTGCAATTCGTTCTGGGCGCGCGTTTTTATCTGGCTGCCTGGAAAGCCGTGCGCGCCGGCGCAGGCAATATGGACCTGCTGGTCGCCATCGGCACCAGCGCGGGCTACGGCTTGAGCGTCTATCAATGGCTGAGTGCTGCACCCGGCACAACGCCGCATCTGTATTTCGAAGCATCGGCGGTGGTCATCGCGCTGGTGCTATTGGGTAAATACCTGGAAAGCCGCGCCAAGCATCAGACCGCCAGCGCCATTCGTGCCCTTGAGGCTCTACGCCCGGAGCGCGCGCTGCGCGTGGTCGACGGCGTCGAACAGGACGTCGCGATCAGCTCACTGCAGCTTGGCGATGAGGTGCTGGTCAAACCTGGCGAACGGTTTCCGGTGGACGGCGAAGTGGTCGAAGGCAGCAGCCATGCCGATGAAGCACTGATTACCGGTGAAAGCCTGCCGGTGGCCAAGCAGCCGGGTGACAAGGTCACGGGGGGTGCCATCAACGGCGAAGGCCAGATGCTGGTGAGAACCACTGCGCTGGGCGCGGAAACAGTTCTGGCGCGCATCATTCGGCTGGTCGAAGACGCTCAGGCGGGCAAGGCCCCGATCCAGAAACTGGTGGATAAAGTCAGCCAGGTGTTTGTGCCCTCTGTCCTGGGGATTGCCTTTTTCACGCTGGCAGGCTGGCTGCTGGCTGGAGCCACGCTTGAAGTGGCGCTGATCAATGCGGTCGCCGTATTGGTGATTGCCTGCCCCTGCTCTCTGGGCCTTGCGACACCTACAGCGATCATGGCCGGAACCGGCGTGGCGGCGCGCTACGGCATTCTGATCAAGGATGCAGAGGCACTGGAGCGCGCCCACGCGGTGGATGCCGTGGTATTCGACAAGACCGGCACGCTGACCGCAGGCACGCCGCGCATCACCAACATGAGTGCGGTGTCGGGCAATGAAGAACACCTGTTGCAACTGGCGGGCGCACTGCAACGCGGCAGTGAACACCCGTTGGCCCGGGCGGTGCTCGATGTGTGTCATGAATGGCAACTCAAGCTCGATGCAGCCGAAAACAGCCATGCCCTCAGCGGCCGGGGGATAGCGGGCACCGTTCAGGGCCGGGAGCTGGCGCTGGGCAATCGACGCCTGCTGGATGAAAGCGGCCTGCCCATCGGCGAACTGGCCGAATCTGCGCGTATCTGGGAAGCCGAAGGGCGAACGCTGTCCTGGCTGATCGAGCAGGCCCCGGAGCCGAAGGTCATCGGCATGTTTGCCTTTGGTGACACACTCAAGCCCGGAACGGATCAGGCGATCAGGGCGCTGAACGCACGCGGCATTACCAGCCATCTGCTGACCGGCGATAACCGTGGCAGCGCTCAAGTAGTCGCCAAGGCCTTGGGGATACACGATGTACATGCCGAAGTGCTGCCTGCCGACAAGGCGGCCACCGTCACCCAGCTGAAAAACCATCATGTGGTTGCCATGGTCGGTGACGGCATCAACGATGCACCGGCGCTGGCGGCTGCGGATGTGGGAATTGCGATGGGCGGCGGAACGGACGTCGCGATGCATGCAGCGGGCATCACCCTGATGCGCGGCGACCCGCGACTGGTGCCGGCGGCGCTGGACATCAGCCGGCGAACCTACGCAAAGATCCGCCAGAACCTGTTCTGGGCATTTGTCTACAACCTGATTGGCATTCCCCTCGCGGCGCTGGGCTACCTCAACCCGGTACTGGCTGGCGCGGCCATGGCGCTGTCCAGTGTCAGCGTGGTGAGCAATGCGCTGCTGCTGAAAACCTGGAAACCCCGTGATCTGGAGGACACGCCATGAACATCGGTCAGGCGGCGAAAAGCAGTGGCTTGAGTGCGAAGATGATCCGCTACTACGAATCCATCGGCCTGCTGCAAGCGGCGCATCGCAGCGACAGTGGCTATCGCCTGTACAGCGCCGACGATTTACACACGCTGGCGTTCATCAAACGCTCGAGAGACCTGGGGTTCTCGCTGGAGGAAGTCGGCAAACTGCTGACCCTCTGGCAAGACCGCCAACGCGCCAGCGCCGACGTCAAGGCGCTGGCCCGTCAGCACATCGTGCAGTTGAATCAGAAGATCGAGGAACTGGCGAGCCTGCGCGATACGCTTCAGGAACTGGTAGAGCACTGCCACGGCGACGACCGCCCGGACTGCCCGATCCTCAAGGACCTAGCGTCGGGAGTGGGTTGCTAGCCACCACCTACGTTAGAGCTAGTCCAACACGCCCGGCTCGCTCCCACAGGGGTCTTACTGCATCACTCGGCGGTGCGCCTGCACACGCACTCCCGTGGGAGCGAGCTTGCTCGCGAAAGGGCCGGTACAAGCTCCGAAAACAGCGCGCCTGATCCATCGTCTTCGCGAGCAAGCTCGCTCCCACAAAAGCTTTACTGCATCCACGGCGGCGGTGGTTCTTCGGTGGATTTGCTCGGTGGCGCATCGTCTGCCGCACGAGCTGCCTGACGGCGAGCCTCGTCGAGACGGGCGGCTTCGATTTCGCGCAGTACGCCGCCCACATCGGCTTCGTCCTCCGGCTCGTCGAACTCACCGGTCAGCACCGTGGCGGGCGACAAAGTGCCAGCCTCGTAGTACGACCACATTTCCTTGGCGTACTTGGTCTTTCTGAGCTCCGGCGCGAAGCGGCCGAAGTACAGCGCCATGTTGCCAACGTCACGCTCCAGCATGCTGAACGCGTGGTTGTTGCCCGCTGCATCGACCGCTTGTGGCAAGTCGATAATGACCGGGCCGGACGGTGCCAGCAGCACGTTGAACTCGGAAAGGTCACCGTGCACCAGACCGGAACACAGCATCAGCACGATCTGTTCGATCAGGAACGCGTGATACTCGCGCGCCTGATCAGGCTCCAGAACCACGTCGTTCAGGCGCGGCGCAGCGTCGCCATACTCGTCGGCCACCAGTTCCATGAGCAGTACGCCTTCCAGGAAGTCGTACGGCTTGGGCACCCGGACACCCGCGCTGGCCAGACGAAACAGTGCAGCCACTTCGGCGTTCTGCCAGGCGTCTTCGGTTTCCTTGCGCCCGAACTTCGAGCCCTTGGCCATGGCCCGGGCCTGGCGACTGTTGCGTACCTTGCGGCCTTCCTGATACTCGGCCGCCTGACGGAAACTGCGTTTGTTAGCCTCCTTGTAAACCTTGGCACACCGCAGCTCATTGCCACAGCGCACCACATAAACAGCTGCCTCTTTACCACTCATGAGCGGGCGCAGCACCTCGTCGACCAGACCGTCTTCGATCAGGGGTTCAATGCGTTTAGGAGTTTTCATCAGCTTTTATTGTGGGTCCTTTGTTGCCAGATACGCGATTGTTGCCGTTATACGGCAATCCTCCGCCAGCGAGTAGGGGTAGTGGCCTTGGGATTGAAAGGTTTTTTAAGCAAAAACCACGCAATCCCCTGGTTTAAAACACCTTTCGTGCCGTTCAGGCGATAAAAGATATTCCGGGACAAAACGTGTAAAGGCCGAAAAATCTTCGTTAAATGCACTCGTTAGTACGCAATACAACCTGGCGTTACTTGAACAAATCACCGGGCGTATAGCCGAACAAGCCCTTGAACGCAGCGATGAAAGCCGACGTCGAGTCATACCCACAGGCCAGCGCGGTATGGGTCACACTGGCGCCCTCTTCCAGTGCAGAAAGTGAAGACAGCAATCGTGCCCGCTGACGCCAGCCGCGAAAGCTCAACCCGGTTTCCCGCTGAAACAGGCGCATCAGGGTTTTCTCGGATGTGCCAAGACGTGCCGCCCAGTCGTGCAGGGTAATCAACTGGCCCGGTTCTTCGATCAACTCGTTGCACAGGCTCAGCAAACGCGGGTGACGCGGCAACGGCAGCGAAAAACCGACTTCCGGCAGGTGCGCCAACTGGTCCAGCAATACCTGCACCAGCCGCGCCTCATGGCTGTCCTGCTCGGGATAGTCCACGGGTAACAGGCAGAAGCTCTTGATCAGTTCGCGGGCCAGCGGCGTGACTTCCAGCACCCGGCAACGCTGTGGTGCCCAGCCGGAATCAGCCGTGCGAATGTACAGGCTGCGCATTTCGGCACGCATGGAGGTCACGACCTCGTGCTCAAGCCCCGCAGGCACCCAGACGCCCCATTGTGGTGGTGCAAAAAAACTACCCTCGGCGGTATGCACACCCAGCACCCCGCTGATCGCATAGGAAAACTGCACCCAGTCGTGACGATGGGGCGGCGTCCACGAACCGGCACTGAGGCTTTCAGCGCGGGCATATAACGGGCGCGGCAGACCGGACAGTGCCGGTATCTGCCGCTCGCCAGTGGGATGTCGCTGATCTATTTGTCCGTTAGTCGGCATCTTATGGCCTTATGTCGCAAGACGGCTATGGCGCAACAGAGTAGCCTGCACGCATCTCTGTGTACAAACGTTCTACGGACCCCGCATGCAATCACTCAAACACTTCAAACGCGTCGCTACCGACTGGTTCCTCTGGGGCATGGTTCTGGCAACGGTGCTCGCCTACTTCTTCCCGCGTTTCGGCGCTACCGGCGGCAGCATGCACGCTGAATACGTCATCAAGGTCGGCGTGTTCGTGGTGTTCTTTCTGCATGGGGTAAACCTGTCCAGCGAGCAGATCAAGAAAGGCCTGACCAACTGGCGCCTGCACGTGATGATCCAGGTCTTCACCTTCGTGGTGTTCCCGCTGATCTGGCTGGCGTGCCAAAAGCTGCTGGACTCGTATGTGCCAGCGCTGCTGATGCTGGGTTTTCTCTACCTGTGCGCCCTGCCCTCGACCATTTCGTCTTCGGTGGCGCTGACCGGCAGCGCAGGCGGCAATGTCCCGGCAGCGATTCTCAACGCCAGCATGTCCAGCGTCATCGGGATTTTCATCACCCCGTGGCTGGTCAGCTTGGTGGTCGGCACCGGCGCTGGCGGGATCGATCTGGGCGATACACTGCTCGACCTGTGCGCCATGCTCCTGCTGCCACTGGTGCTTGGCCAGCTAATGCGGCCGTTGCTGGGCAAGTTTTTCGCCCGTCACAAGAAGTACACCAACCTGATCGACAAGCTGGTGATCCTCCTGCTGGTTTACGCGGCGTTCTGCAACTCGATGATTTCCGGCATGTGGCAGAGCCAGGGCAACAGCGTGATCCTGACCGCATTCATCGGCACCGCGCTGCTGCTGGCGGTGATCCTGTTGATGACCACGCGCACCGCACGGGCGCTCAAGTTCGATCATGCCGATAAGGTCGCGGCGGTGTTCTGCGCCACCAAGAAATCGCTTGCAGCAGGGGCGCCGATGGCAGCGCTGATCTTCGGCAGTAATCCAGGGCTGGGCCTGATCCTGTTGCCGATCATGATCTACCACCCGATGCAGTTGATCGTCTGTTCGATCATCGCCGAGAGCTACGCTAGTCGTCATCGCCAGCAGCTTTCGCAGGCCGCGCTGGAAGAAGCCCAGGCCGCCTGACCACTGTTACATCAGCGCGTCATCGCCCAGCGTGACGCGCGCGTAAAAGACGATTGCCACTGTCGGGATCAACGCTGAATAACCCGGCCTGAGCGCCGTGCCAAAGTGCGTCAGCAGGCGCTGCACCGGCGCCTGGCGAATTGCACCCAGCAACCCTTTGATCGTGCCGGGAGCTTTCTCGGCCTGCGCGGGCTTGAAGAATGCAGCCACGGTCAAACGCTCGGCCAGTGCATCGACATGTGCGGCATACACCTCCCAGCTCATCGCGCTGACACTGGCGCGTGGCATCTGCACCAGCGGGTGCGCGCTGTTGAACGCATGGCGAAAGAACGTTCTGAGCAGCAGTTCCTCCACTTCAACCACCGTCGCACACTGGTGCAGCGAATCGCTCAGGCCGTATTGCCGCGCCAGCATGCCCAGCACTCGCGTATAGGGCACGCCTCTACGCCGGGCGGCATTGATCAGAAAGTGTCCGGCGACCAGCTGGAATTCGCGCACAAATGCGTAGGTGCGATCCGATTCGGTGGCCTTGAGGCGTGTCCATCGACTGCTGCACAAATGCTTGATGGCCGCCTCCACCACATAGTCTGGGGAGCGGGCCAGAACGCTGTGCAGCCAGATGTCCTGCAAGACAGGGTCGCGGGTGACTGTCGGTAGAACGGCAACGCCGGTTTCCAGCCCTTCACAGCCGCTGAAGCGAGTTGCGATCAGCACTTCCTGCAAGCGTCTCCAATAATGGTGATGGCGATAACCCGGCATCCGCACATTCTCGAAATGCTCGACCGGTGTGCGTCCCAGGCTCTTCTCGCCCAGATTCAACAACAGCACGTGGTCTTCGCTGGAGTAAGCGTTGATCAGTCGTCCGCTGATTTTCTGCTTCAACACTTCGGCCTCGGCCGCTTCAATGCGCACCGCAGCAGCCATCAGCAACACATCGCCCACCACCAGCCCGTGTTCGGGCGTCTGTTGCAGGTTCTTGAGCGCGCTGACCAATAGTCGTCCGCCCAGTGAATGGCCAATCAGGTTGACCTGTTTTACGTCCGGATGATGTTCGAACAGATAGCGGTCCAGTTGTGCCAGCAACACTTTGCCCATATCGCGAGCCCGGTTGCGGATGCGCGCAAAATGAACGACGCGGTCTCCCGCCAGCGCGGCTGCGCCCGCCAACGGATGCACTCGGGCGGCGGCCATCAACAGGCCACGGGAACGGTTGTCCATCTGGGTGAAATGGCTGGATGGCCAGAACGCCAGAATATTCACGCTTTGGCGCAAGGCACCAGGAATACTGTTGGCCAGCATGCGCCGGTCGTCCAGATCATGCCCTGACGAATAGCCGTGAATGAAGACGTTGGCGACCTCGCCCGATGTCTTGGGCAAGGTCAGAAATTTGAAGTGATTTTCCACGTTGTCCTGTCACACATGGGCGGGTTGCACGCTCAATTTCTGACGATGAAGCGCCTGGCGATCAGTATGATCAGCCGCAGGCAAAACATGATACCGGTCACAGCGATCACCCATTTGGCAACCAGCAGGAAATAACTTTCGATTTCATCGGAAACCAGCCCCACCAGCAAGCCCATCCCGCCGATCAGCAACCCAATCAGCGCCAGGCCGATGTAGGGCCGTAGCCAGCGGGTTTGCGCGCCTTTGTCAAACAGATAGAACACCGTGCCGATCAGAATCAGAAGCACCGATACCCCAATGATGAACCCCATGCCTTACCTCAACGTTACAGGCCAATAATGCTGACTGTTCATCCCGCGCACGGGTGTGACGCGGAGCGTCACGAAATGCATTCCCACGCTGGAGCGTGAGGAACGAGAGGTGTCCAGAAGAACCTTATCGTGCCAATGCTCCGCGTCGGCATGCCGTTCATGACGCTCCGCGTCATATCTCTTCAGACGTACCGTCCTTTTCCGCTGTGGATTATGCCCATGCCCCCAGTATTTGCCTAACGCTCCAGAATCGCCGTAACACCCTGCCCGCCAGCTGCGCAGATCGAAATCAATCCACGCCCGCTGCCTGCTGCATCGAGCAGTTTGGCCAGGTTGGCGACTATACGGCCTCCGGTTGCGGCAAACGGATGCCCGGCTGCCAGCGAGCTGCCCTTGACGTTCAGTTTGCTGCGGTCAATAGCCCCCAATGGTGCGTCCAGTCCCAGACGGGTCTTGCAGTAATCAGCGTCCTCCCAGGCTTTGAGCGTGCACAGCACCTGCGCGGCGAAGGCTTCGTGAATTTCGTAGTAATCAAAATCCTGAAGGGTCAGGCCATTGCGCGCCAGCAGGCGCGGAACGGCGTAGGCCGGGGCCATCAGCAGCCCTTCTGCGCCGTTGACGAAATCCACCGCCGCGGCCTCGCCATCCCGCCAGTAGGCCAGCACCGGCAGGCCACGCTCGCGCGCCCACTCTTCACTGGCCAGCAACACCACCGACGCGCCGTCGGTCAGCGGCGTCGAGTTGCCGGCCGACAGCGTGCCCTTGGCACTTCGCTCGAATGCGGGCTTGAGGCCAGCCAGCTTTTCGAGGGTCAGGTCCGGGCGCAGGTTGTTGTCACGTATCAGCCCAAGGTACGGCGTTATCAAGTCATCCTGCCAGCCCTCGGCGTAGGCTGCGGCCATTTTCAGATGGCTCTCGAGCGCCAGTTGATCCTGCGCCCCGCGCTCTATGCCCCAGTTCTGCGCCATCAGCTCGCAATGCTGCCCCATCGACAACCGCGTACGTGGCTCGCCGTTACGGGGCAGCTCCGGTTTGAGGTGGTGTGGACGCAACTGCATCAAGGCCTTGATCTTGTCGCCCGGCGTCTTGCCGCGGTTGACCTTTAACAGAATCTTGCGCAGCCCTTCATTGACACCTATCGGCGCATCCGACGTGGTGTCCACGCCCCCGGCAATGCCACACTCGATCTGCCCCAGCGCGATTTTGTTGGCCACCAGCAACGCGGCTTCCAGCCCCGTGCCGCAGGCTTGCTGAATGTCATACGCCGGGGTCTGTGCCGAGAGCCGCGAGCCGAGCACGCATTCGCGGGTCAGGTTGAAGTCTCTGGAGTGTTTGAGCACCGCGCCTGTCACTACCTCGCCCATGCGCAACCCGTGCAGATTGAAGCGCTCGATCAGCCCCTCCAGAGCAGCAGTGAGCATGTCCTGATTGCTGGCAGTGGCGTAAGGGCCATTGGAGCGGGCGAACGGAATGCGGTTACCGCCAACGATGGCGACCCGACGAGGATGCGTCATGGAAAACTCCCTTTCTTCAAGCGAATGGATGAGCCGTGTCGATCGCAAGAACAAACGTCATGCCACCGTGGTCCATTCCTTTGAACCCCGACTTCAGGAGAGTGTTCCATGCCGTCAGATCGCTATATTGATTTCGCCAATTCCGACATGGGTCGGCGCTTGGTGAATGCCGTCGGTCTGCCCGCCCCCACGCACCTGGAGCGCTGGCAGGCCGGCCGGCTTCGTCCTGTAGAAGGCACACTGCTGATCAGTGCCGGGCCGCTGGGTGATCAGGTCCGTCAGTTCGCCAGTCGTCTGACCGACTCGCTTTACAGTTTCGGCAGTGACATGCCTGGCGCCACCACCTGGGTGTCCAACCAGGGGCCTCGCCTGAAAGCGGTGGTGTTCGATGCCAGCCAGATTCTGCGCACCGAGCAGCTCAGGCAGTTGCGGGACTTCTTTCAGCCGCTGCTGCGCAATCTTGACCACTGCGCGCATGTGGTCATCCTCGGCAAATCCCCCGAAACACTCGCTGATCCGCTGGCGGCCAGCACTCAACAGGCCATCGTAGGTTTCAGCCGCTCGCTGGCCAAGGAAGTGCGCAACGGCGCAACGGTCAAGCTGCTGCAAGTGGATGATGACGCGCAGGATCAACTGGAGGGCGCCTTGCGCTTCTTCCTGACGCCCAAGGCTGCGTTCATCTCCGGTCAGTTTGTCCACCTGAGCGCCTGTCCGGGCAAAGTGCAGGACTGGACTCGCCCGCTGGCCGGACGCAAGGCTGTGGTGACGGGCGCGGCGCGCGGCATCGGTGCGTCGATTGCCGAGACCCTGACCCGTGATGGCGCGCAGGTCATCCTGCTGGACGTGCCACAGACCAAAAACGAACTGGAAGCACTGGCCTCACGGCTCGGCGGCCAGGCACTGGCGCTGGACATCTGCGCAGCGGATGCTCCGGCCCAGTTGCTTGAACACCTGTCGGACGGCGTCGACATACTGGTGCACAACGCCGGCATCACGCGTGACAAGACGCTGGTCAACATGCCGGAGGACTTCTGGGATTCGGTACTGGCGGTCAACCTCAACGCTCCGCAAGTGCTGACTCAGGTGCTTCTCGACGCCGGTGCGCTGAGGGATAACGCGCGGATTGTGCTCATGGCGTCGATCAGCGGCATTGCCGGTAATCGCGGGCAAACCAACTACACCACTAGCAAGGCCGGTCTGATCGGTTTTGCCAAGGCGATGGCTCCCGGGCTCAAGTCGCGCGGCATCAGCATCAATGCCGTCGCGCCAGGCTTCATCGAAACGAAAATGACCGCGCACATGCCGTTCACCCTGCGTGAGGCAGGACGGCGCATGAGTTCGCTCGGTCAGGGCGGTTCGCCACAGGATGTTGCTGAAGCTGTGGCGTGGTTTAGCCAGCCGGGCAGCGGCGCGGTGAGCGGTCAGGTTCTACGTGTATGTGGTCAAAACGTGATCGGGGCATAAGCCCCAGCATCGAATTCAAGGAGATGGATGATGACGGCTCACTGGCGCTACCTCAATTCTCTGCAGCCCCTGTCCAACCTGTTCATCCAGGCAGCGCTCAGGCGCAAGGTCACAGGGTCGCAGTTACCCGATCTGGGATTGCGAAGCTGGATCGCGGTCGATACCGACAAGCTTGATGCCTACCGCAAGGTCTGTGGATTCGAAGAAAGCAGCCTGCTGCCGCCGACGTATCCGCATGTGCTGGCCTTTCCGTTACAAATGCAGCTGATGACCTCTCAGGAATTCCCGTTTCCGTTGCTGGGGCTTATTCACCTTGCCAATCGCATTCGCACTCATCGCCCGCTCGGCGGAGTAAGCCAGCTGTATATCAGCGTTCAGGCCACCGACCTGCGCCCGCACGCCAAAGGCGCCACCTTCACCCTGGTGACTCAGGCCGAGGACGGCATGGGCCTGCTTTGGGAAGAAGAAAGCACCATGCTGTGCACCGCTGTGCATCTAGAAGACGCGCCTGTAGAGCATCCCGAGCTTGCGCCGCTGCCCCTGATCGAGCTGGACAACTGGCGTGCGTCGGCACAAATCGGGCGCGAGTACGCCAAGGTGTCGGGCGACTACAACCCGATTCACCTCAGCGCACCCAGCGCCAAGCTGTTCGGCTTCCCGCGTGCCATCGCCCACGGCATGTGGCTCAAGGCACGTACGCTCGCGGCCCTTGGCGAGCACTTGCCAGCCTCGAATGTCGAGATCAGCGTGCAGTTCCAGAAGCCGGTACGCCTGCCCGCCGACGTCACACTCTCGGCCAGCGCCGCTGGCTCTCATGGTCAGTTCCGTGTCGAAGGCCAGGAGGGCATCGTGCATATGATCGGTAGCTGGCAGCCTGCAACCGAGTGATGCATCCCTGATAAAAACCTCTGACGGGAGCACCGCTCCCTTCAATGGCTGAACAAACCGCAACGCCCACTTGCCTGGCGACCCGATCCCCCTGAAGCTATGCACCTTCAGGAGAGCACGATGAACATCGACGAGTTGACCCAACGCCTGCACCGCATCCGCGACCAGAATGACTGGAAGCAATTTCACAGCCCGAAAAATCTGGCCATGGCTGCCAGCGTGGAAATGGCCGAGCTGGTGGAGATATTTCAGTGGCTGCGTGAAGACCAGTCCCGCGAGCTGCCTGCCGACCAACTGGAACATGCCGGTCAGGAAGTCGGCGATATCGTTCTTTATCTGTTGTTGCTGTGCAACGAGCTGGGGCTGGACATGGAAACCGTGGTGCGCAACAAGCTGGCAGACAGCGAGCGGAGATTTGCCAAGTGAGTGATCGGCATTTCGACCAGCTGGCGACCCGCTTTGCAGAAAAGATCTACGGCGGTGCCAAGGGAGCCATTCGTCTGGCGGTGCTGCAGGCCGATTTGACCGAGACGCTACCCGCACGACCGCTTCGCGTGCTGGATATCGGTGCCGGGCTGGGCCACATGTCACTGTGGCTGGCCGAACAAGGACATGAAGTGACCCTGGCCGAGCCCGCCGAACCCATGCTCGAAGGCGCACGTCAGCGCTTTGTCGAGGCCGGACAGACGGCGACCTTCATTCAGGCTCCTTGGCAGGCGCTGCCCGGTTTACTGAGCGACACTTACGATCTGGTGCTGTGCCACGCCGTGCTGGAATGGCTGGCCGAGCCGCACGCCATCCTTCCGGTACTGCGCCGCTTGACCCGCGACGATGGCTGGCTGTCACTGGCTTTTTACAACCGTGATGCGCTGATCTATCGCAACTTGTTGAAAGGTCATTTCCGCAAGATGCGCAAAAATGACATGGCCGGGGAAAAGCAGAGCCTGACGCCACAACAACCGCTCGACCCTCGGGAACTGGCGACGCAACTTGAAGGCCTGTGGCAAGTCGAAACCCGTAGCGGGGTGCGGGTATTTCACGATTACATGCCGGTTGAATTCCAGGCTCGGGCCGAGCTGACGGATCTGCTGGAAATGGAACTGGCGCATCGGCGTCATCCAGCCTTTGCCGGGCTGGGTCGATACCTTCACTGGATGTGCCGTCCGGTCTGACATCACTGCGGAGACCACCATGAAACACCGTTCTGCCTTGTTTGCCGTGCTTCTGGGGACTGGCCTGCTCGGGATTAGCGCGTGCCAGAGCGATAATCCGTATGTGGCCAGTTCTCTGCCCATGCCGCCTGCTCCTGCGCAGGCGGCAAAGACCCTGGACATGAGCGCCTACCCTGCGCCGCCGCGCGACTATGGCCGGTATCGGTCGTGGGGCTGGCTCAACGGCCAGTTGCCGCCCGGTACGGCGTGGGTGGATTCTGCGCAGGTGGTCGAAGCGGTCAGCAATGGTCTGGACCAACGCGGCTTGCGGCCGGCTCGCGGTAATCAAGCTGCGGACCTCTACGTCAGCGCCACGACCCGGCAGGAAACCCGGTTGCGTCAGGTGCGCGAAGATTACGATCCGTATTACGCAGGCGGCATGGGCTATGGCCGCTACGATGGCTACCGGCCCGGTTACGGCAGATACGCCAGCGTGCCGGTGGTGCGCACTTATAAGGAAAACGTGATGGTGGTGCAGATCAATCTGATCGACGCACGCAGCAACCAGCCGGTATGGAGCGCCAGCGCAGATGCACGCGCCAGCAATAACCTGGCTGACCGCAGCAGCGCATTACGTCAGGCCGTGCAACAGGCGCTGACGGCCTACCCTCCTTCGTAACCCATTCGGTGCACTGCCATGTTTCGCCGTATCGTCCTGCTGTCCTGTGCCTTGCTGCTGGCTGCCTGTCAGAGCAATTCGATCAATCGCGATTTCGATGCCCAGCGTGATTTCGGCGGCTATCGCAACTGGAGCTGGAAAGAGCCTGCCGTTCAGTATCAGCCGGATGATGACCCACGGCTCAAAAGTGACCTGACCGAGCAACGCATTCGCCAATCGATCAGCGAGCAACTGGACCAGCGCGGCCTGCGTATGGCCGCTGCCGGTGCCCGGTCGGATTTGAAAGTACAGGCCTGGCTGATTGTCGAAAACCGCCAACAAACGGTCAGCACCAACTATGGCGGCGGCTGGAACCCTTGGGGTGGCTACGGCTACTGGAACGGGCCGATGAACACCGAAACCCGCAGCGTGGACTACAAGGTCGGCACCTTGCAGATTGATATGTTCGACGGTAAGGACGGCAAACTGGTCTGGCGCGGCAGTACCGAGCGCATCCTTAACGACAACGCTGGCAACCCGGCTGAACGGGAGCAGGCCATCCGCAACACGGTGGCAAAAATTCTGGAGCAATATCCGCCGCGCTAACCTCGCCTGACGTGTTGCGCAATGAGCAGCGCGATCGAGGCTCAGGCCTGCAGATCGCCCTGCATTTCATCGAGTAGCTCCTGAATCGCGTCGAGGCGTTCTTCGGGGTCGTCGATTTCCAGAAGCTCCACTTTGTCCTTTTCGGTGAACGGCAGCAGATAGGCAAGCTGGTTGGACAATGAATACTGCCCACCGGCCGACACGCCCATGTTCAAGGACGCCACCATCGGGTGCTCGGCCAGCGCTTCCAGCAGTGCAACGAGGTCGGCGTCTTCTTCCTGCAACGGACGCTCCACGGGCTCTTGCAGCCATTCAACCTCGGCCACCAGCAGTTGATCGCGCTGAACTTCAGCGGCGACCACCCGGAAGCGCCGCCCACCGACGACACGGATGCCCAGCAAGCCGTTGTCCTGCTGCTGGAAATCCGTGACCAGTGCTTCGCAGCCAATCGGCGAGTAGCCGCCCGGCACGGTGCCCACCTCACTTCCTTCGGTGATGCACACCACACCAAACCCTTCACCCTGCTTCATGCAGCGGCCGATCATGTCCAGATAGCGCGCTTCAAACAACTGCAGATCAAGCACGCAACCTGGAAACAGCACAGCGTTCAACGGAAACAACGGCAACGTCATGGAAAAGCCTCCTTTAAATGGCCAGCGACATTGCCAGCGGCAGGAACAATGCCGTTGCAACGCCCATCAGACTCATTGCCAACGCAGCAAAAGCCCCCGATTCCTCTCCTTCCTGCAATGCCACGGAAGTCCCCACTGCATGGGCCGTAAGACCCAGTGCCATGCCGCGAGCCGCAGGGTTGTCGACCCCGACCAGCGACAGCAGGCCGGGGCCGAAAATGGCACCGAATACGCCAGTAATCAACACAAAAACCGCCGCCAGGGCTGCGACCCCGCCGATCTGCTCGGCAACCAGCATGGCGATGGGCGAGGTGACCGACTTGGGTGCCATGGTCATCAGAATCATATGGTCAGCACCGAACAGCACGCCGAACCCGACACACAGCCCGGTGGCAAATACCCCGCCGACTACCAGCGTAGTCAAGACAGGCCAGAACAGCTGGCGGATTCGGCGCATATTCAGGTAAAGCGGCACCGCCAGCGCCACGGTCGCAGGCCCTAGCAGCGTGCTGAGAATTTCAGTGCTCTTGCGGTACTCGGTGTATTCAAGATCGCAGAACAGCACAACACTGATTACCACCACCATCGAGACCAGCACCGGCTGCAGAAACAGCCAACGGGTTCGCTCATACACAGCCATCGCCAGTTGATAGGCACCCAGGGTGATCGCGATGCCAAAAAGCGGATGGTGAATCACCGATAGCCATGCACCGTGCCAGTCCATATTCATGGCCCCTCCTGGCGGCGGGCCTGACGCCGGATGAGTGCCTGCATCAGCCAGCCGACAAAGGTCACGGAAATCATCAGCGACAGGGTCAGCGTGCCGAAGATCGCCCAGAAGTCCTTGGCGATGGCCGACGCATACACCATCACGCCAACGGCAGGCGGCACCAGCAGCAGCGGCAGATAACGCAGCAGACTGCTGGCGGCCATGCTGATCGGCTCGCTCACTTCACCGCGCAGCATCAGATAGGCCATCAGCAGCACAAGGCCGATGATCGGCCCCGGCAATATCGATAGAAACAGATGGTTGAGCGCGGTTCCCAGCAATTGGAACATCACCAGCCATGTCAAACCCCGTAACAACATGAGGACCCCGGCAAATAAACGAATCCAGCGAATTATCGGCGTCATTATAAACACGCCGCGTCGCAGGTCATGAGCGGGTATTCGTATTGAGGCAGTTGCTTGACCAACCGGCAACACTCTGCTGATCTTGTGATTCGCCCGCAGGCATTAGCTGATTCGGGCAGCGGCACTTCAACACAACACCACATCAGGCAAGGAGAGCGGTATGCCTTCTGTACCCGTCACAGAGCTCAAGCATTACATCGGCAAGGAAGCAGAATGTTCAGACTGGCTGACCATCGACCAGGAGCGCATCAACCTGTTCGCTGAAGCCACAGGGGACTTCCAGTTCATTCATGTCGACCCGGTCAAAGCGGCGCAGACCCCGTTCGGCGCGACTATCGCGCATGGTTTCCTGTCGTTGTCACTGATCCCCAAGCTGATAGAGGGCATCATGGTGCTGCCCGAAGGCTTGAAGATGGCGGTCAACTACGGGATGGACAGCGTGCGCTTCGTTCAGCCAGTGCTGGTCAACTCTCGCGTGCGTCTCAAGGTCCAGCTGACTGAAGTGACCGAGAAAAAACCGGGCCAATGGCTGCTCAAGGCAACCGCCACGCTGGAGATCGAAGGTCAGGAAAAACCCGCTTTTGTGGCCGAACCTTTAACCCTGTTTTTCGTGTAACACGTTTAAAACATGAAACAGTCGTAACAGACTGTTTCATCCCGCTTACTCGCTGCGGCATACTCCCCTGCGGTCGTGCCCCATAACATTTGCTCAAGCAGAGCCGGGCCCGCCCCTGAATCATTCTTCCGGGATCTCACATGCGCGCGCTCGCTCCATTGGCTTTGACACTCTTGATCGCAGGCTGCGGTGATGGCGAATCAATTTTGCCACCCGACGGCCGCCTGTCCGACGGCGGGCGCTATCGCGGCGATCTGGTCAACGGCGTATTGCAGGGCCAGGGGCGTATCGACTACCCCAACGGCAGTTGGTACGCAGGTCAGTTCGAAAACGGCCTGCGCCAAGGCCAGGGTGAGTGGCACGCCAGCAACGGCGACGTCTACAAGGGTGGTTTCGAGCAAGGCCTGTTCAACGGTCAGGGCCGATTGACGACCCGTAATGGCGCGAGTTATGTCGGTAACTTCAAACTCGGGCTGCGCGACGGCGAAGGCACTCAGAAAGACAAGGGCGTGCTTTATCGCGGTCAGTTCAAGGCAGGCCTGTACGACGGCCCCGGACGTCTGGAGCTGGAAGACGGCAGCCAGCACCAGGGCATGTTCGCCAATGGCAAGGCCAACGGCGAAGGCTCGCGCAGTGACGCCAGCGGCAATCAATACAGCGGTAATTTTGTCGACGGTCAATTGCAGGGCACCGGCAGCTTCACCAGCGCTGATGGCGATCAATACGTCGGCAACTTTCGCAACAGCCAGCTCGACGGCAAGGGTCGCTATGAAAATAGCGACGGCGACGTCTGGAGCGGTGATTTCAAGGAAGGCGCGCTGACCGGCAAAGGCGAATTGATCGGTTCTGACGGCAGCCGTTATCAGGGCGACTTCGACAACTGGCGTTTCATGGGTCAGGGCCAGCTGCAACTGGCCGACGGCAGCCGCTATGTCGGCCAGTTCGCCGATGACACCTATCAGGGCGACGGCGTGCTGATCTCCCCGGACGGTAAGGAGCAGCGTGGTATCTGGGCCAATGGCCAACGGGTGCGCGACGCCAAAGGCAAACTGCTGCCTGACGCGCTTGAAGCAGGGCTGCTGGTACAAGGCACCCTGCTGGAAAAAGCGCTGGCCGCAGTCCCTGCATCAACGCCCGCCACCGAGCTTTACACCCTGGTCGTGGGAGGCGACGGCAAGCAGAGCGTGTTCATGCGCGAGGCAGACTATGTCAGCAACTTGCTGAAGTCGCGCTTTGGAGCCGTCGGGCAGGTCAGTCTGGTCAATCATCGCGACCACATGGATGACCGGCCAATGGCAACCCGCGAGACCATCTCCCGCGCAGTCCAGACACTCGCGCAACGTACCGGCCCGGAAGACCTGATCTTCATTTACCTGACCAGCCACGGTACCCAGGACCACGAACTGGTGCTGGACCAGCCGCGCCTGTCGCTGGCCGATCTGCCCGCCGATGCACTCGCGGCCGCCCTTGCGCCGCTGAAGAATCGTGACAAGATCGTGGTGATTTCGGCCTGTTATTCCGGTGGTTTCATTCCAGACCTGAAGGATGAACGCACGTTGATCATAACCGCATCACGCGCCGACCGCGTTTCATTCGGCTGCTCGGAAGAGGCTGACTTCACTTACTTTGGCGATGCACTATTCGCCAGGGCATTGGTCGAAACCGATGACCTGCAACACGCTTTCAACGAAGCAAAAGCCTATGTTGCCCAACGTGAGAGCGAAGACAATTTCGATGCCTCCGAACCGCAGATATGGGCACCGAAAGGAGTTCTGGCGCGCTGGCAGCAGTTGCGCAAAAGCCAGGCCGAACGCGCGTTGAATACGGCGTTGAACCGCACGGAAGCGAAGACCTCGACTAGCCACTAGGCTATCAGTGTATGAAGGGAGAACGATTATGTATCTGACGCCGCAACACATCCTGCTTGCAGGGGCCACCGGCCTGACGGGCGAACACTTGCTTGACCGCCTGCTCAACGAACCGACAGTCAGCCGCGTGCTGGCACCAACGCGCAGGCCGTTGGCAGAACACCCGCACCTTGAAAACCCGGTTGGCGAGCTGAGCACACTGCTGCCAACACTGGCTGGCCGTGTGGACATCGCGTTCTGCTGCCTGGGTACCACGATCAAGCAGGCAGGCTCACAGGATGCGTTCAAGGCGGTTGATCTGGAGCTGGTCACAGCGTTCGCCAAACGTGCGCGCGAGCTGGGCGCGCGCCACTTGCTGGTAATCAGTGCGATTGGTGCAGACCCCAAGTCCAGCACCTTCTACAACCGTATCAAAGGCGAGATGGAACAGGCATTGCGCGCGCAGAGCTGGCCGCAACTGACTATCGCGCGCCCTTCCCTGCTGGTAGGCAGCCGCACCGAAACCCGCTGGGTCGAGCAACTGGCAGCCCCCATCGCCAAACTGATCCCCGGCAAATACGGCGCTATCGAAGCCTGCCAGCTGGCCCGCGCCATGTGGCGCCTGGCGCTGGAAGAGCAGAATGGCGAGCGTATCGTCGAGTCGGATGAACTGCGCAAGCTGGGCAAGTAGATGACGGTCGCTGCGGCCGGACGATGATCGTTTTCCAGCCCATCGCATGATCGTTCCCATGCTCCGCGTGGGAATGCAATTCGTGACGCTCTGCGTCACCCAAGGGAGCATTACCTGATAGCGCAGGTGTTGCACCGGTAACCCTAAAGCCCGCCCGTAGCCTGAACCCCTAGTCCCGCTGCCGTCAGCAATGACAGCGGCAGCAACAAGGTGTCGAGCAGCGCGCTGCCCGGCAGGTCCAGGCCCGGATAGCTCGGTGCTTCGGCACCGAAACGGTCAGCAGCACAGCAACAACCCTGCAGCGCATACATATTCAACCGCGTGCCTGCATACACCACCGGCGCGCCAGGTTTAGCCGCATTGAGCGTGCGCGCGGTGGCGCAGCCAGTCAGCGTCAGCGCAAGCGCTACCAGCAGCAGCTTATTCATCGCCGCCAATGTGGTGCTCGCCCCAACGCGGCAGCATGTCTTGAGGAATATTCAGCAGATTGAGAATCCGCGCGACGACAAAGTCCACCAGATCGTCGATGGTCTGCGGCTGATGATAAAAGCCCGGAGATGCGGGCAGAATCACCGCACCCATGTTCGACAGCTTGAGCATGTTCTCCAGATGAATACTGGAAAACGGAGCCTCGCGGGGCACCAGAATCAACTGGCGACGCTCCTTGAGCGTGACGTCGGCAGCGCGTTCGATCAAATTGTTGCAGGCCCCGGTAGCAATTGCCGACAGCGAACCGGTGGAGCATGGCACCACCACCATTGCGCTGGGCGAACCAGAACCTGACGCCACTGGCGACATCCAGTCGTCACGACCATAAACGCGAATCTGCCCGGCAGACGCGCCGGTGTATTCCGTCAGAAACGCCTGCATCATCATCGGTTTGGGTGGCAGACGTACGTCGGTCTCGGTGGCCATTACCAACTGCGCGGCCTTGGAGATCAGGAAGTGCACCTCCCGGTCCTCACGCACCAGACAATCCAGCAAGCGCAGGCCATATTGCGCGCCAGAAGCGCCGGTCATCGCAACCGTAACGCGCTCCGGGCCGCTCATTTCAGCGCCTCGGCCAGTTTGCCGTGCAGGCCGCCAAAGCCGCCGTTGCTCATGATGACGATATGCGTGCCGGGCTGCACCTGGCTATGGACTCGCGCGATGATTGCTTCAAGCGAATCACATACCGTCGAGGGTACGCTGCCTCCAGCGACCGTAGCCGCCAGGTCCCAGCCAAGATTGGGCGGGGCATACCAGACCACCTGATCTGCCTGACTCACGCTTTCCGGCAGACCGTCGCGGTGCGCGCCGAGCTTCATGGAATTGGAACGCGGCTCGATAACGGCAATGATCGGCGCATCACCGATTTTCTTGCGCAGGCCATCCAGCGTGGTGGCAATGGCTGTCGGGTGGTGAGCGAAGTCATCATAAATAGTGATGCCGCGCACCTCGGCGACCTTTTCCATGCGCCGCTTGACGCTCTTGAAGGCGCTGAGTGCCTGTACGCCCAGCGAAGGCACAACGCCCACGTGGCGAGCAGCCGCCAGCGTTGCCAAGGCATTGGCCACGTTGTGCTGACCGGTCATGTCCCACTCAACCGCGCCCTGTAGCTCGCCTTCGAACAGCACTTCAAAACGCGAACCGTCTTCACTCAACAGCCGCGCCTGCCACTGACCGCCATCACCAGTGGTTTGCACCGGCGTCCAGCAGCCCATTTCGATGACCCGCGACAATGCAGGCTCGGTGGTCGGATGAATCACCAGGCCTTCACTCGGAATGGTACGCACCAGATGGTGAAACTGGCGTTCGATGGCGGGCAGATCCGGGAAGATGTCGGCATGATCGAACTCAAGGTTATTGAGGATCGCAGTGCGCGGGCGGTAATGAACGAACTTGGAGCGCTTGTCGAAAAACGCGCTGTCGTATTCATCGGCCTCGACCACGAAGAACGGGGTGTCGCCCAGACGCGCCGACACGGCGAAATTCTGCGGGATGCCGCCGATCAGGAAACCGGGGCTCATGCCGGCATGTTCCAGCACCCAGGCCAGCATACTGCTGGTGGTGGTCTTGCCGTGCGTACCGGCCACCGCCAATACCCAGCGGTCTTGCAGCACATGGTCAGCCAGCCATTGCGGGCCGGACACATACGGCAAACCTTTATTCAGGACGTATTCAACCGCCGGGTTGCCACGCGACAGCGCATTGCCGACCACAACCAAATCAGGTGCGGGGTCCAGTTGCGCAGGATCGTAACCCTGGGTCAGCTCGATGCCCTGGGCTTGCAGTTGGGTGCTCATCGGCGGATAGACGTTAGCGTCGGAGCCGGTGACCCGGTGCCCCGACTCTTTGGCGAGCACCGCCAGAGAACCCATGAACGTGCCGCAGATACCAAGGATATGAATATGCATGACCAACCTCTCAGAACATCTGCGCAGGTTAACGTAGGGACGGTGAAATGGCACTCTGAGTTTGTCCACCGCATTGCCTGCACAAGCCATTTCAATGCCGGGCAGATAAGCCTAAAGTCCTAGCCACGGCCGGATGCAATTGGCCTATTCTTGAACGCTTATTGCCAGATACCCGAAAGCAGAATCGACACAGACTCCCTCACAACAAGAACCAGGAGACATATCATGCGTTACGCTCATCCCGGTACCGAAGGCGCTATCGTCAATTTCAAGGAACGCTACGGTAACTATATCGGCGGCGAGTTCGTCGCACCGGTCAAAGGCCAGTACTTCACCAACACCTCGCCCGTCACCGGCAAGGCCATCGCCGAATTTCCGCGCTCCACTGCCGAAGATATCGAAAAGGCCCTCGACGCTGCGCACGCAGCCGCTGCAGCCTGGGGCTCGACCTCAGTGCAGGCACGCTCGCTGGTGCTGCTGAAGATTGCCGATCGTATTGAAGCCAATCTCGAAGTCCTGGCCATCACCGAAACCTGGGACAACGGCAAAGCGATCCGCGAAACCCTCAACGCTGATATCCCGCTCGCCGCCGATCACTTCCGCTACTTCGCTGGCGTGCTGCGTGCTCAGGAAGGCAGCGCTGCCGAAATCGACGGTAATACTGTTGCCTATCACATTCATGAGCCGCTGGGCGTGGTCGGGCAGATCATCCCGTGGAACTTCCCGCTCCTGATGGCCGCCTGGAAGCTCGCTCCTGCGCTGGCTGCCGGTAACTGCATCGTGCTCAAGCCAGCCGAACAGACCCCGTTGGGGATCAGCGTGCTGATCGAACTGATCGGCGATCTGCTGCCTCCCGGCGTGCTGAACATCGTGCAGGGTTATGGTCGCGAGGCAGGCGAAGCGCTGGCCAGCAGCAAGCGCATCGCCAAAATCGCTTTCACCGGCTCGACCCCGGTCGGCTCGCACATCATGAAACTGGCGGCGGACAACATCATCCCGTCCACCGTGGAACTGGGCGGCAAGTCGCCGAACATCTTCTTCGAAGACATCATGAGCGCCGAACCAGAGTTCATCGATAAGGCTGCCGAAGGCCTGGTGCTGGCATTTTTCAATCAGGGCGAAGTCTGCACATGCCCGTCCCGCGCACTGGTGCAGGAGTCGATCTATCCACAGTTCATGGAAGCGGTGATGCGCAAGGTCGAGAAGATCAAGCGCGGCGACCCTCTGGACACTGACACCATGGTCGGCGCTCAGGCATCCGAGCAACAATTCGACAAGATTCTTTCGTATCTGGACATCGCCAAGGGCGAAGGCGCCGAGCTGCTGACCGGCGGCAAGGTCGAGAAGCTTGAGGGCAGCCTGTCCACTGGCTACTACATCCAGCCGACGCTGCTCAAAGGCAACAACAAGATGCGTGTGTTCCAGGAAGAAATCTTCGGCCCGGTGGTCAGCGTCACGACCTTCAAGGACGAAGCAGAGGCTGTGGCCATCGCCAACGACACCGAGTTCGGCCTGGGCGCAGGCTTGTGGACCCGCGACATCAACCGCGCCTACCGCGTGGGCCGGGCGATCAAGGCCGGGCGAGTCTGGACCAACTGCTACCACCTGTACCCGGCCCACGCCGCATTCGGTGGCTACAAGAAGTCCGGCGTCGGTCGCGAAACCCACAAAATCGCGCTTGAGCACTACCAACAGACCAAAAACCTGCTGGTGAGCTACGACACCAACCCGTTGGGTTTTTTCTAGGCCAGTTGATTGTCCGACTATCGTTACCACGCTCCAGCGTGGTAACGCCGTTCTGGACGCTCTGCGTCCAATCCTGAATGCGCGCTGTCAGTACGAGCTTGTGACGCAGAGCGTCACGAACTGCATGCCGACGCGAAGCATCGGCACGATAGTCGTCTCAAAATGCTCATCGTTCCCATGCTCCGCGTGGGAATGCCTTTCTGGACGCTCTGCGTCCAATCTCAAATGCGTGCGGTCAGCACGAGCTTGTGACGCAGAGCGTCACGAACTGCATGCCGACGCGGAGCATCGGCACGATAGTCGTCTCAGGATGTTCATCGTTCCCATGCTCCGCGTGGGAATGCCTTTCTGGACGCTCTGCGTCCGATCTCAAATGCGTGGGGTCAGCACGAGTTTGTGACGCAGAGCGTCACGAACTGCACGCCGACGCGGAGCATCGGCACGATAGTCGTCTCAGGATGTTCATCGTTCCCATGCTCCGCGTGGGAACGCCTTTCTGGACGCTCTGCGTCCGATCCTGAATGCGCGCTGGCAGTACGAGCTTGTGACGCAGAGCGTCACGAACTGCATGCCGACGCGGAGCATCGGCACGATAGTCGTATCAGGGTGTTCATCGTTCCCATGCTCCGCGTGGGAACGCCTTTCTGGACGCTCTGCGTCCGATCTCAAATGCGTGGGGTCAGCACGAGCTTGTGACGCAGAGCGTCACGAACTGCATGCCGACGCGGAGCATCGGCACGATAGTCGTCTCAGGATGTTCATCGTTCCCATGCTCCGCGTGGGAACGCCTTTCTGGACGCTCTGCGTCCAATCTCAAATGCGTGCGGTCAGCACGAGCTTGTGACGCAGAGCGTCACGAACTGCATGCCGACGCGGAGCATCGGCACGATAGTCGTCTCAGGATGTTCATCGTTCCCATGCTCCGCGTGGGAATGCCTTTCTGGACGCTCTGCGTCCGATCTTGAATGCGCGCTGGCAGCACGAGCTTGTGACGCAGAGCGTCACGAACTGCATGCCGACGCGGAGCATCGGCACGATAGTTGTCTCAAAATGTTCATCGTTCCCATGCGCGTGGGAACGCCTTTCTGGACGCTCTGCCTCCGATCTCAAATACGCGGGGTCAGCACGAGCTTGTGAAGCAAAGCGTCATGAACTGCATGCCGACGCGGAGCATCGGCACGATAGTCGTCTCAAAATGTTCATCGTTCCCATGCTCCGCGTGGGAATGCCTTTCTGGACGCTCTGCGTCCAATCTCAAATGCGCGGGTCAGCACAATAGTCATCTCAAAAAGCATCGCGCACCAACCCTGTGCATCGTGCCTTGGCACACCGCCTTGGCGTGATGCATCTTTGCTCTGAATCCCCTGTTCATGGTTGCAAACTCGCACTCCCGGCCGGGATGGAGTATTAATTGCTTGCATCGCTTCCCACAGTCGTTTGAACCGGGACGTCACCGGTTCACCCGAAAGACTACGTCCGACGCAAGCAGCGCGGCGTCATGGAGAATCTGTATGGCGAGCTTTTCCCATTCTGTCGGTGCGCAGACGTACCGCTTCGACAGCCTCAAAGAAGTCATGGCCAAGGCCAGCCCCGCGCGCTCCGGTGATTATCTGGCCGAGGTTGCGGCGCAAAGCGACGGCGAGCGCGTTGCAGCGCAGATGACGCTGGCGAATATTCCGCTCAAGCACTTTCTTGAAGAAGCCCTGATCCCGTACGAACAGGACGAAGTCACCCGGCTGATCATCGATACCCACGACAAACTGGCGTTTGCCCCGGTCAGCCATCTGACGGTCGGCGGCTTTCGTGACTGGCTGCTCAGCGAGCAGGCCGATGAAACCAGCCTGCGCGCATTGGCTCCCGGCCTGACACCGGAAATGGCCGCTGCCGTGTCGAAAATCATGCGCGTGCAGGACCTGGTTCTGGTGGCACAGAAGATCCGGGTGGTGACGCGCTTTCGCAACACCATGGGCCTGCGCGGGCGGCTGTCGACACGCCTGCAACCCAATCATCCCACCGACGACCCGTCCGGCATTGCCGCCAGCGTGCTCGACGGCCTGCTGTACGGCAATGGCGATGCCATGATCGGTATCAACCCGGCAACCGACAGCACCTCGTCCATCGTCGCCTTGCTGGAAATGCTCGACGCCATCGTCCAGCGCTATGAAATCCCGACGCAATCCTGCGTGCTGACCCACGTCACCACGTCCATCGAAGTGATAAACTGTGGCGTACCGGTGGACCTGGTGTTCCAGTCGATCACCGGCACCGAGGCCGCCAACGCAAGCTTCGGCATCAGCCTCAAGCTGTTACAGGAAGGCTACGAAGCGGGCCTGAGCCTGAACCGCGGCACTCTCGGAAAAAACCTGATGTATTTCGAGACCGGGCAAGGCAGCGCGCTGTCGGCCAACGCACATCACGGCGTCGACCAGCAGACCTGCGAAACCCGCGCCTATGCCGTCGCCCGGCATTTCAATCCGTTTCTGGTCAACACCGTGGTCGGTTTCATCGGCCCCGAGTACCTCTACAACGGCAAGCAGATCATCCGTGCCGGTCTGGAGGATCACTTCTGCGGCAAGCTGCTGGGTGTGCCGATGGGCTGTGACATCTGCTACACCAACCACGCAGAAGCCGATCAGGACGACATGGATACCCTGCTGACGCTGCTGGGAGTTGCCGGGATCAACTTCATCATGGGCATCCCCGGCTCGGACGACATCATGCTCAATTATCAAACCACCTCGTTCCACGATGCGCTGTATGCCCGGCAAAGCCTGGGCCTGCGTCCCGCACCGGAATACGAGGCCTGGCTGGAGAAAATGGGCATCTTTACCCAGACCGACGGCCGCGTCCGCTTCGGTGACAGCCTGCCGCCTGCGTTCCGCCAGGCACTGGCGCACCTCGCATGAGTGATCAGCCGATGAACGAAATACAAGACAACGCCGCACCAGCCAATCCCTGGCTGGAGCTACGCCGCCTGACCTCCGCACGCATCGCGCTGGGGCGAACCGGCACCAGCCTGCCCACCTCCGCGCAGCTCGACTTTCAAGCGGCGCATGCCCAGGCGCGCGATGCCGTGCATCTGGCCTTCGATCATGCCGCGATCAGCGCGCAACTGACCGAGAAAGGTCGTGAAACCATTTTGCTGCACAGCGCTGCTGCCGACCGCGACAGCTACCTGCAACGCCCGGACTTGGGCCGACGCCTGAATGAGGAGTCTGCGCAGGCACTGCGCGAGTACGCGGCGGCTCATCCGGGCGGCCTCGATCTGGCGGTAGTGGTCGCCGACGGTCTCTCAGCCCTGGCCGTGCATCGACATGCCGTGCCTTTTCTCACTCGCCTGGAGGAGCAGGCAAACGTCGAGGGCTGGTCCCTGTCGCCAGTGATAATGGTCGAGCAGGGCCGCGTCGCCGTGGCTGACGAGGTGGGTGAACTGCTCGGCGCGAAAATGGTGGTTATCCTTATCGGCGAGCGCCCGGGCCTAAGCTCACCGGACAGTCTGGGGCTGTATTTCACCTACGCGCCGAAGGTCGGGCTGAATGATGCGCACCGCAACTGTATTTCCAACGTGCGCCTGGAGGGCTTGAGCTACGGCATGGCAGCCCATCGGCTGCTGTACCTGATGCGCGAGGCCTGCAGGCGGCAGATCTCGGGGGTCAATCTTAAAGACGAAGCGCAACTGCAGACCCTTGATTCAGACGGCTCTGCCGAGCATTCAGGCAAGCCGATCGGCAATTTCCTGCTCGACGGCCCGGCCGCACCACATTAGATTGTGCTTTCTAAAGTCGCCGGGCAGAATCGCGTAATCATCCCGGCGCACTGCATCAGCCCATAGGGAAGTTGAGGCCAACCATGCGGATCATCAAAGCGACTCTCGAACACCTGGACCTGCTCTGCCCATTGTTCATCAAATACCGCGAGTTCTACGGTGAGTCACCGTTCCCGGACTCCTCACGGGACTTTCTCGAAAAACGTCTGCGTCGTGACGAGTCAGTGATCTATCTGGCGCTGGCCAAGGATGACGAGAGCAGACTGCTGGGCTTCTGCCAGCTGTATCCCAGCTACTCATCGCTGTCGCTCAAGCGGGTATGGATTCTCAACGACATCTATGTTGCCGAGGACGCGCGCCGCCAACTGGTCGCCGATCACTTGATGAAACAGGCGAAGAAGATGGCCAAGGAAACACATGCGGTGCGACTGCGCGTGTCGACCAGCAGCAATAACGAGGTGGCGCAAAAAGTCTATGAGTCCATCGGTTTCAAGGAAGACACGCAGTTCAAAAACTACGTGCTGCCCATCAACCAGGACTGATCACCCCCTCGCCAGCACGCGGCAGCAAAGCCGCGTCAGCGCAACATACTGCTCCAGTCGTCACACATCAAAAACCCAGCGTTTATTCCCAAACCCCTTCTGCGCATTCTGCTTCTATAATGCCGCGCATACTGAACAGTCGTTTCTTCCGCATGCGACCCCGTACAGGGTTCTCGCCTCAGGTGCCTTAATGGATTTCAACCCGCTTGACCTTATTCTGCATCTCGACGTCTACCTTGACCTGTTGGTGACCAACTACGGTACGTGGGTCTACGCGATTCTGTTTCTGGTGATTTTCTGCGAAACCGGGCTGGTGATCATGCCCTTCCTGCCGGGCGACTCGCTGCTGTTCATCGCCGGAGCCGTGGCTGCCGGTGGCGGCATGGACCCGGTCCTGCTGGCCGGGCTGCTGATGCTGGCGGCGATTCTGGGCGACAGTACCAACTACGTCATTGGCCGCACTGCGGGCGAAAAACTGTTCAGCAATCCTAAATCGCGCATCTTCCGCCGCGACTACCTGCTGCGCACCCAGGACTTCTATGAGCGCCACGGCGGCAAAACCGTAACACTCGCGCGTTTCCTGCCGATCATCCGCACGTTTGCGCCATTCGTGGCCGGTGTGGGCAGAATGTCCTATCCGCGCTTCGTGGGTTTCAGCGTATTGGGCTCAGTGCTGTGGGTCGGCAGCCTGGTGACACTGGGCTTCTTCTTCGGCAACGTGCCGTTCATCAAGCACAACCTGACCTTGCTGGTGCTGGCAATCATCCTGCTGTCGCTGGTGCCGATGATCATTGGTGTGGTTCGCAGCCGTAGCGCGCCTCCGGCAGACGCACGCTGAATCATGTGGTCGTTCAGCAACTGGCGCAGGCAGCGCACGCTCGCCAGACACCCGGTTGCTGACGAGCTGTGGCAGAAGGTGCGTGGACGTCTGCCGATCCTCGATGGGCTGAGCAGCGGGCAGCATGCGCAATTGCGTGACGCCTGCGTACTGTTTCTGAATGACAAACACCTCAGTGCACTGCCGGGCGTTGATCTGGATGACGAGCAGCGATTGTTTCTCGCCGCCCAGGCGCAACTGCCTCTGCTGAATCTGGGCGAACTGAACTGGTATCAGGGCTTTCACGAGATCGTGCTGTACCCCGACGACTTCGTCAGCCCGCAGCGCCATCGCGATGCAAGTGGCGTGGAGCACGAGTGGGACGGCGAACACAGCGGCGAAGCCTGGCTGCAGGGCCCGGTGATTCTGGCTTGGCCGGGCGTGTTGAGCAGCGGCCACTGGGATGGCTACAACCTGGTGATCCATGAACTGGCGCACAAGCTCGACATGCTCAACGGCGACGCCAATGGCCTGCCGCCGCTGCACAGCGACATGCAGGTGACCGAATGGGCTCGCGTCATGCAAAGCGCGTTCGATGATCTCAACCGGCAACTGGACCACAACCCCGACGCCGAGCCCGCCATCGATCCCTATGCCGCAGAAGACCCTGCCGAGTTTTTCGCCGTGACCAGCGAATACTTCTTCAGCGCACCCGACCTGCTGCACGACAGTTACCCGGCAGTCTACGAACAACTGAAGGCGTTTTACCGGCAAGACACTCTCGCCAGACTGAACCTGCTGCGTCAGCAGGACTCGGCTTGCCGGGACAACTGACAGCCACCAAGGCCATGCGTGGCAACCAAAACAGAATATGCCTATAATCCGGACCACTTTTTGGCGGTTCGCGCCAAAATCTGTCTGGTCAACTATGGGGGCAATGCCCAATGAGCTACAGCAAGATTCCGGCAGGCAAAGACCTTCCGAACGACATCTACGTCGCGATCGAAATCCCGGCCAACCACGCGCCGATCAAGTACGAAATCGACAAAGAAACCGATTGCCTGTTCGTTGACCGTTTCATGGCCACCCCGATGTTCTACCCGGCCAACTACGGTTTCATCCCTAACACGCTGGCTGACGACGGCGACCCGCTGGACGTGCTGGTGGTAACGCCTTACCCGGTGTCTCCAGGTTCGGTCATCCGTGCCCGCCCGGTCGGCATTCTGCACATGACTGACGACGGCGGTGGCGATGCCAAGGTTATCGCAGTGCCACACGACAAGCTGTCCCAGCTGTATGTCGACGTGAAAGAGTACACCGATCTGCCAGCCCTGCTGCTTGAGCAGATCAAGCACTTCTTCGAGAACTACAAGGATCTCGAAAAAGGCAAATGGGTGAAAATCGAAGGTTGGGGCGATGCTGACGCTGCCCGCGCCGAGATCACCAAATCGGTTGCAGCGTTCAAAGGCTGATCACTGATCTGGCGTTTCAGGGCACGCCACACGCGTGCCCTGAAACACGCTTTACCCCTTCCCCGCCGCTGCTCCCTGCCAATACCGCTCCTTGAAACACACTCATCCGTTTTTTTGCAGCGCACACGTTTAAAAATGCGTTCGACTTTTAGGCGCTCGATAAACAGTTCGTTAATGCCCGTATAGCAAGGGTAAACGCCCGGTACATCGTTTAGCCAAAAAAGCGCTATTACGGAATCTGCCTACACGATATTCATTCCATCCGTAGTCCGGATAGCCGCACCCCCCTTGGGATAACGTCGATCTCAACACCTCGTTCATTTAAACGCCCAAGCGACGTCCGTAGACTTCGCCCCTATGAATACATCAGGCGATCGACTCCGCATCCTCCTTCGGGAGTGCCATCTCACAGCGACTGACTTTGCGGCCAACCGCAAAATCACGCCGCAACACGTCAATAACTGGTTCAAGCGTGGCGTGCCCATGGCGCGGATTGATGAGGTGGCTGAACTGTTAACCGTAAACGCACGCTGGCTGCGCACGGGCGACGGGCCCAAACATCCCAATGAATCGGCCAATGAAAACACCGGTGACGACACCCGAATGGTCATCCAGCAGACCAGAAACGTGCTGCGCGGCGATGTGGAAATTCAGATCTACACGGAGGTCGAATCCACTCATGGCGTCGGCAAAACTGTCCTCTCCGAAGCCCCCGGGCAAAAAATCCGCCTGCCCCTGCAAGTTCTGCAAACCATGGGCATCGACCCAAAAAACTGCATGTGTGTCGCCATGGTCGGCAACAGCATGGCCGACAAGATCCAGGACGGCTCGATTCTCGGCGTCGACCGCGAACTGACCCAGGTCATCGACGGCGAAATCTACGCCCTCGAGCACGGCGGCATCCTGCGCGTGCGCTACCTCTACCGCATGCCCAATGGCGGTCTGCGCCTGCGCAGCCATAACGACGCCGAATACCCGGACGAACTGTTCAGTGCCGAAGACATCGACCGGGAGAAAATACGGATTCTGGGCTGGATATTCTGGTGGTCGACACTCAACAGTCGGCGCAATGCGATGCTGCTGTTGTGAGGCGTTTGGGGTTGAAAGGCATTCAGGCTGGGCATTGGCGGAGAATTTCAGTATTCTGTGCGCCATCCAGAGCACCTGACGCAGTCATGCGATGCGGTGTTTGAATGGGGCATGTGATCCGTTTGCCCTATTGTCTATTCGCGCTTCTTTAAGAGGCGCACCTGTTGAAGGTGATTGCGGTCTATCAAAAATAGATCGGAACCGCCTACGAGAAGCCGGCCACAAGCCGGCTTTTTAATGCCTACTGCTTTCTTCCCGCGGCTGGGCAGTGGATATCATCTACTTGAGAAGCTTCCCGCCAAATCAGCCGTTGACAGTACTTTGCTGGTTGTCCCGGTCGAAACCCACTTTAGGATAATCCCAAGTCAGGTTTATTCAGGTAACCGGACTATTAGAGGGTTTGCCAAGTGAAAACCGTCCATAACGCCCGCTACCAAGCGTTACTTGATCTTTTGCTGGAAGCGCGCAGCGCAGCCGGTATGACGCAAAAAGAATTGGCCATCAGGCTAGGGCGGCCGCAGTCATTTGTCTCAAAGACGGAGAACGCCGAGCGCAGGCTCGATGTCATTGAGTTCATGGATGTCTGTCGGGGGATCGGTACTGACCCGTATGCGCTGCTCAGCAAGCTGGATGAGCGCTTACTTAGCTCGTGACGTATTTTCTGTACCGGCCCACGCCCAGCCTTCAAACCCGATACGACTGCGCATGAGCCACTTTCCTGAACGTACGCCAGTACGACCGAACACGCTTAGCGAAAGTCGGCGAGATGCTGAACAGTACGATGGTCGCCGAGGAAATCCACCAGCCGGGGCGCAGGCAGGTCAGCACGTATTGATTGAGCCAGATGCGCGCTATTCTCAACCTGTAGCCACTTGCGTCGAGACTCCGCAACTGATGTATGTCGGTGGCTTTGTAGAGCGTCTTTAATACGTGGCTGCCTGTCAGAAAACGCTCAGGAAAATCGACTCCGGCCTCATGATGGTTCAAGACCCTGAAATTGCACCTCAAGACGCTATCCCACAGTTTCAGGTTGCTCAGCCCTACCTCGCAAGGTCGTGCGAGCCGGGCGTCAATGCCACTCCTGTGCATGACGCCAAGCATGAGCGCCTGCTCTGCCACCATGCGCGCGGAGGTATAACCAATGAAGTTGCCAAACGGGTTGCGAGACGGCTTGTCGTTGAAAAGCGCATCCCTTTCGAACAGCGGTTGTTCCCACATGGCGAGCATCGCATCGCGTGCGCCGAACTGAACAAGGTCTGATATGTGGAACAACATCGGTAACCGTTCAGGGTCACGAATGTAGAGCGTCGTGGTGGTAATGGGCGTCTCGAACAAGCACGTTTCGCCAGGGTTGGCATCATCTGGCTGGCCTATGACAGCCAGTGCAGGGCTGGTCAGGTTGTGGTCGGCGCGCATCTTCATGACATACGGTCTTGAGGCGGCCTGAATACCGCACAACGTCGATCGCAGCATGCGATTGATGTTGATCTGATTACCGGCATCGTCGACGAAGGCACCCGGATCATCCGACATGATGAGCTGATCCGCTTCAACCGTAGAAGTATCTTCATGACACCAGGTAGAGACGATAACTTCGGCATGTGGCAGGTGTGTCCTGACCGATGCGATACAGGCGAAGATATTCCGCTGGGGGCTCAGGTTGCGATAAAGAGGCCCCTGGATAACCACGCTGATTTTTCTGGAATCAACGGCCACAAGATGAGGCATGTTTTTAACCTTAATGGGAGATGACGACGAGAACAGATCATTCAGATAAATCTCGCAGCACGCCGAAAGACGCGCAAAAAAAGACGATGCATGCGACGCAGGACTCCAGCCAGCATTGGCAGGCTGATCAGCACCGTCTCAAGACGGGTGACCATGAGTAACCTCCCGATTTGAGCCGAACGAGCTGCAGCTCTTGTGATTGAAGGCAGGTTATTGAACGAGGCATTGAGGGTTCGCGAATAGATACCCAGGTGCATGGCAGGCACCATGATCACGATGTTTCGGTTTCGAAGCCTTGGGCTCAAATAGTTGTAGCGAGCCATTTTCTGGATGAAGTCCATGCAGGTAGCCGAGTCATGCTGACCAAAATCAATCAGTACCCATACGCTCTCGACCTTATCCATATGACGCGCAACGCTGTTCGCCACAATGCCGCTCAGGCCATTTTCGTGAAGGAAATCTTCCAGACTGAACTGGACGTGGTCCGTCGGTAGATCGCTGATGGGCAGTTCGGTCAGGTTGTAGCGGTCATCGATGACAAGCACCGGGATTGTCTTTCTATACGCGTGCTGGATGTGGGACAGCTGACAGATCAGCTCATGACTGGCCGGCCTGGGGCTCAAATGAGACACGACGAATATCTTCATTTTGAACCTCTGGCATAGGACTTGAAGGGAGTGGAGTTATAGATAGCCTTCACCGCAGCCCACACGCTTTCAAAATAGAAGATTTTCCCGTTGTTTCTGCAAGCACGAACCGCCGAAATCAAAATACCCGGGAGCGACAGGAGGATGTGATGAAAGTAATCATCCTGCTGACGAACAAACCATGTCTGCGTACTGCGTTGACGCAACATATTGCGCACTTCACAGCTCTGGGTGATCAGCGTCTGTTTGGCCAGCACAGGGTCTGCAAGGAAGCGATTGACCAGAAACTCTTGCCGCGTACTTGGTAGCTGGCCAAACAACACCAGCCTCTCAAAGTCGCTGATAAATTCTCTGACCGTTCCAATATCGTTTTTGAACGTGGACTGCTGAACGACATGATTGATCAGCTCGATCCAGGCTCGAACACTTATATGACAAACCCCGGTCGGTATACTCACTGCTGCCCGGCTGACGAGGTACTTACTTGCGAACTGGTGCAGCCTGGCGAGAGCCGTTTTGCTGGAGATGTTGATCAGAGGCTTCTTGTTCAGAACCGAGAAGTAACGCGGGCCTATGCGTCCGAGTTTGCCACTTGCTGATTGCACCAAAGTCTCTGATCCCAATAGCGCACGGGAGGTGATTGATTGCGTAATGCCGAATGGATTGACCCTGCAAGGTACGCCAGCTTTTGACAGGCGCATACCGTGTTCAATGTCTTCAAATTCAACCCAATACAAAGACTCGTCCAACGGGAAAGCATTCCACACTTCCTTCCGGCAGATGTAGAGACTGCCGGTCGCGTAGCAGGAGTCGCTGTTGTAACGCATGGCACTGGCATAACTGAAACCGGTCCGCTCGATCTCTGGAAAAATCGACGGGGCGATACTCGCTGCATCGCTGCAGTTTCGGCTCACCCCCTGAAGACCGTTGGCTATCGCGCCCAAAGCCATGCCGTAATCCGAATAGCGGCGAGGGTGCATACTGAGCCGATTGTCGAAAAACATGCTTTGCAGTGTCATCAACGGATAGCGCGGACCAAAGCGACGTACGATTTCTCCAAAATTCCTGGGCAGAAATACGCGGTCATGCAGGATCACGAGATTGCTGAATCCGGCCTCCAGAGCGAGACGATTTTTCTTCTTGCAGATCTGCACTGGCGGAGCAGTAATGTCCTGCCCCACGATGCGGACCTTGTCGAAATAGGCGAAGTTGCTTCCCGGTGTGCCACACAGAAGTATCTCCTTGCTCGGGACGTCAATTTCCAGAATACGCTTCACTACCGCATTCAGGACCGTGGCGTCTCCTGGCCCTACAGGAAGGCAAAAGCTCCAGCCATCAAGATCGTCATCGGATTCCGCCGCCAGCCTTGCTACCTTTTTGTAGGTGACAGAGGTGGCCGAGCGTTCGATTACCTTGAGTGATCCGGCAAAATATTCACGGTCCAGATAGCACTCAAACTCAGTGTCTTCGATAACTGTAATCTTCTCGCCAACATTCAGAAAATGGGCACCGTCCCACAGCAGCAGTGGTGCCAGCGGTGAATCACTCTGGACACCATAAAAGCAGTAACTACCCGAGTCGTACATGGATAACGGACGCCGTGCGGCATGCAGGTTTTTGATTACCCGCTCCCGCTTGCGAAACGGATGGGCGCGGAACGAAACAAAACCCGAACATTCATGGGGCAGCAGCAGGCCAACCGGGAGCTTACGCAGGCTGTCCGCCGCCAGGTAACCAAGGCTTGGATGGTGCTGGAGATGGGTCGTTTTCATGGTTCAGACGACGTACTTGTCGGCAAGCGCGCCGGGCACCTTAACGACAACGGTGGTTGCATCAGTGAGCGCTTCGAACGCAGTGATGTCGCCCGGCTCCAGAACGATGATGTCGCCTGCATGCCAGACCTGATCGCGCATGTTGACGGACCCGGAAATGAGCACGGTTATCTCTGTGGCAACCTTATGATAATGGGCAGCTTCCTTTTCGCCTGCCTGGTAAATCTTGACCCCGACCTCACAGGACTCGGTATTGAAAGCAGCAGGCTCGAAGCCGCCCACAAACCAGCCTTTGACCATGTCTTGCAGTCTTGCCGTTTTCATCGCATTTCTCCTGCTTCGAAAGCGTGAAGCTGACTATTGGTTTTCAGTGGCCGGTACTGACTGGGTTCGATTCGGTAGGCACCGATCCTTTTCTGTAACAGCACCAGCTCATTGAGGGCGGGTGCTATGTAGAAGTTGTCATTGACCCTGGCATCCTTGCGAATCATCTCTTTCGCCGCCGCCACGAACAGCGAGCCGGATTTGAACCAGTACACACCTGCAATGGCGTGGGGACTGATCGGATTTTTTTCGGCAGCTTCAATGACCCGGCAGTTGCTATCCAGACGTGCGAATGAATAGCGAGGGTGCAGTGAATTGAAGATAACCACGCCGGCATCTTCATCGTTGTTCCGAAACGCACGCACGGCGTCACGCAGCTCTATATCCAGAAAATCACTGACACTGAGAATCAACAACTCATCATCGTTGTCGATTTGCCCGCTCGCCAGAAGTGCCGTGCAGGCGGCACCCCGGGTGACTTTGTTAATGGGCAGAACACTGGCCGCAGGGTGCATTTGCTGGACCATGTTGCGAAGGTGCAGCCGAGTGACATCGTCATTCGAGAATGTGCAGATGATCCTGCGCGGCTCAAGCGCAGCACAGTTGTCGATCAGCGTATGGATCAGTGGCTTGCCATTGCATTCGCACAGATATTCGGGGTACTCGCCGTCGTCGAGCGACGTCTCTCCCTTCTTTCCCGACAGAAGAATGATGTTCAATGCGCTCACAGGCTAGCCACCTTGTCGACGTTGATCTCATCGACCTTGCCGAGGATGTTATTGAGGTTTACATCGCAGGTTTCAGCCACGATCAGAACATGGGCACCGGAATCTCTGGCGGCTTTGATACCATTTTCGTTGTCTTCGACGATCAGACACTCTTCGGGCATCAGGCCCAGTTGCCTGATGGCTTTGGTGTAGATATCGGGAGCTGGCTTGGCATGTTTGACATCCTCGTTGGAGAGCTGCAAATCGAGGTATCGCTCCAGGTCTGCCCTGTTCATCATGACCTCCACGGTGTTGCGAATGGAGTTGGATGCAACCGCCAGCTTGTAGCCCATTGTTTTCAACGATGACAACGCGTACTGATGCACAAACGTCGGTTTGCACTGGGCGTACACGATTTCCATGGTGTACTGCTGCTTCATTTCGTTGATGAATGCGTGCAACGCAACCGGCAGGTCGCGCTCTACGCTCAGCATGTCGAGTTTGCGCGAGGTGGGCAGACCGTCGTAGGCGGTGAGGTGTTCATGGCGACTGATGTTGTAACCGAACAGGCTGAGGGCTTTGTTCAGTGCATCGTAATGCCATTCCTTGGCTTCAATGAGGACGCCATCCATATCGAATATCACTGCCTTGATCATGATTGCCTCACTTGAAGAAAGTGGCTGCGTCTGCGGGAATATCAGTGCAAATCGTTAAACCGTCGTGCGCGTCGAGTTCAAGCAATTGCTGCCACAGGCCGCGATGGTCACGCCCGTGCAACTCGGGAGATACCACACACACCTGCTTGCCCTGAGATAGAAGATCGCCAATAACCTGACTGGAAAACCATTCCCCCTCAAAACCGTCAAGCCAGACACCTGCTGCCTTTTCGATCCAGGCTGGGGACGGTTCAACTTCGCTGAGCCGGGTGTAAGTAATAACGTTCGCGTGAAAGTAACTGCGCATGTCCGGTACCGCCATATCGAAGGCAAACCAGTTGGTATGACCATATCGAGCGAAGGTTTTGGCGAGCGCCTGCGCCATTCCATCAGCTTTGATGTTGATGGCCAGTGGCAAGTTACGACCTGCCATGATGGCGAGCAGCTCCTCAAGCGTCAGCTCGCCACCAACGGGCATGTCGTGAGAAATAACCAATTGACCCGCTACATCACGGACGTCGGTTTCTGTGCCGAAACCAAGGTCGAATGATCGGTGAAATGCTTCGGGCAAATTGCGCTGCGGCTTTTGCAGCCAATAGCCACGATGGCTGATGATCTGCATGTCAGGCCTGCCTTCCCGAGGCTGCCTGCCTGCTTAGCGGCAACGACAGGAATTGGTTCAGGTCTGCCGGTATACCCAGGCCGTACATGCCATGACCCTCTGCGCCAATACTGTAATGAATCACTTTGGCGCCGCGTCCAATGATCTCGTTGTACGCCGGGGCAACATAGAACTCGCCATTGACGCGAAGATCTTTCATGACCATTGTCTCGATGGCCGATATCAACTGACCTGCATTGCGAAAGTTGTAGATGCCGACAGTGGCTTCGTCAGAGATGACCTCTTTTTCCATTACGCGGGTGATGAGGCCTTCTGCGCTGAAGCCCACAAACGACCACTTCGGATCGCTGGCTTTCATCGTCATGATCAAGCCCGCTGCGTCACTCTCGTTCATTGCCTGCAGATAAGCGTTTATGTCCACATCGACATACTGGTCGCTGTTGGCAATCATCACTTGCTGGCTATAGTCGAGCAGGTGCCTGGCGGCATAAACGGAGCACGCGGCGCCCCCCGTCAGCCCACCAAGCTCGACGATGTCGCATCCAGGTGCCCACGCATTCAGCTTTTCCTTCAGCGAATAGGTTGCGACCTGATCCGCCTGACAGATGAAGATGAATCGGTGCGGACAATTCGGCGTCAGGTTGTCAATCACGACCTTGATCATCGGTACGCCATGTACAGGGATCAACGGCTTGGGATCGGTGTAGCCCGCGACCGCAAAGCGACTCCCGGCACCCGCCATCGGAACGATAATTTGCAGCATGAAAATCCCTTTTGAATGGGTGATTTTGAAGTTGACGAAGCGGCATTGACTGCAATGAATCAATAACAACCGTGTTCAATCATCCGGCCACGCTCAAGCGTCAAATAGCGCTGACAAAACTCTTTACCCTCTTCTACCGCGTGGGTAACAAGAATCAGGGCCATGCCGTCATCCTGCAAAGTGCGAATTCGCTCGTGGCATTTGCGCTTGAACTCTTCGTCCCCCACAGCGAGCACTTCGTCAGCCAGCAAAACCTGTGGCTCAACATGAACCACCACCGAAAAACCCAGCCTCATATACATACCCGACGAATAGTTCTTGACCGGGGTATCAATGAAGTTTCCCAGCCCGGAAAAATCCACGATCTCGTTGAAACGCGAACGTACTTCCCTGTTACTTAACCCGAACAGGCTGGCGTTAAGATAGATATTCTCCTCCCCTGTCAGATCAGGGTGAAAGCCCACACCGATTTCTATTAAAGGGGCTACACGACCCACCGTAGTCAAGCGTCCGCTGGTGGGAACAAGGATGCGTGAAACCAGCTGTAAGAGCGTGCTTTTACCTGAACCGTTATGTCCCACAAGTGCAAGCGACTCCCCTTTATGCAAGGTGAACGACACGTCGCTGACTGCCATGAACGTTTTGGCATGCTCACGGTATTGAGCATCGAACAGGCCTAGAAACTTGCTTTTCAAACCGCCCCTGTTGTGGCGAAGAGTGAACTGCTTGGTAAGGTTTTCCGCCTTGATGACGACGCGGCTCATAAATACTCCACCACGTCGTCGACCTTTCTGAATATCAGCAGGCCGATGAGCAACGAGGCGGCCCCCATCAACACGCAAAGCAGCAGATCACGGGTGTCTGGAACCACACCAGCATGCAAAATGCTGCTGAAACTATCGAAATAAAGAGCTACCGGGTTGTGGGCCGCTATGCTGGCGACACCCTCGGGCAGCGCAGAGGTGACCCACACAATTGGCGTCAACCAGAACAGCAAGGGCAGAAACACATCAATGAAGTGTTTTGCATCCCTCACAGTTACCTGAATGACGCTAAGAGGGTGTAGACAAAATCATGTAGTGAGTCGGCGCGCGAGTATTCGAGCCTCGGCCAACCAAACCCATGCCTCGCTTACCGCAAAAAGGCGATCATGATGCATGATCAGTCGCCGAGCTCTCTCATTCCAGGCATGAGTTCGCTCCACTACCCATCGCTTGGGCATGACCACAAATCCAGTCTGAACAGGCTCCACGGAAAATAGATCGCCTTGTTCAGAGTGCCATTGCCCTGTTCTTCTGTTATTCGGGCCACGGATCACTTGAACATCGATAGCGTGCAGTTGATGGGTGCGCTGTGCCCATTTTCCTGCGTACGCACTATCAACAAAAAGCGTGCTCAGTGACGGATATTTTTCCTTCGAGTACGCCACCGCATCATCCGCCGCGTCACGATCCTGCACGCTTGCAGCACTGATACTGACAGCCAGCAGCAGGCCCAATGTATCGACAATCAGACTTCGTTTACGCCCCTTCACTTTTTTGCCTGCGTCGTAGCCGCTGTCACCGCCTTGAGGAGAACTGCGGGTCGACTGTGAATCCAGGATCGCTGCTGACGGGCTGTCAGCGCGTTCTTCCCGCTCACGCCATTGAGCTCGCAAGCGATCATGCATTTGCTCGAACTTGCCTTGAGCGCTCCACCGGCGGAACGTTTTGTAGACATTGTCCCAATGAGGAAAATCGCGGGGTAGCATTCGCCATGAGCACCCCGTGCGTACGACATAGCAACAGGCTTCCAGCAACGTGCGCCGAGAGTGAAGCGGTGGCACTCCTCGTCCGCCCTGGCTTTCAAACAGGTCGGCGACCAGTGCCCACTCGGTATCTGTCAAGCAACTCGGATATAGCTGCTCCGGCAGTTGGCGGCGGTGGGTTTCATTGTAGCCATAGGCTTTATTAGGTTCAGGTGACTGAAAACTTCCCTTGGCCCGCTGCTTTACACGCGTAATCCCTGCCATTTTCAACGCTTTTGCAAAGGTGTCGGGATGCGCAGTGATACCGGTTTCGGCGAAGAATACGAGCGCCAATTCGGCCTGGCTGGAATAGGGCTGTGCATGAGCGAGTTTCACCAGCACGGGATAGTGCTCGGCGGCAATCGAGCGAGGACGTCCGGTTTTAGGCATGGCTTGAGGGCTATTCAGACAAGGGAGTGAAAGTTTAATTTATTTTGTCTACACCCTCTAGGTACAATACGAGCGTGACGCCTGCACCGCTCGGGAGCTCATTTTCAGAAGATGCCTAATGAGTGCGCCTATCAAAATCAATCAGTAAAGGAATACAGTCTTGCATATTAAAAGTTTTGGTCTGTTGGGGCTTCGAACACTCTGCCTCAATAACATCATGCAGACCAACTCCCTCAATCCGCGTGATGTTCCTCAAGTCAAAGCTTCAAAGGTTAATATTTTCGTCGGCCCCAACGGCGGCGGTAAGTCAACTGTGCTAGATATGGTGCGCGCACTCAAGGATGTTGAGATTATAAAAACGATTGCTCGTGAAAACATGCGATCCACTACCGTGGCGGCTTCCATCATCTACTTTGACAATGGAACTTGGGTAGCTTCAGTATTCAACAAGCTAGATATTGATGAATTTGGCACATACATAGCCGTTACCACACGAGAAGACAGACACTTATTCAAGGGAAGCATTTACAGTAAATCGTCGAAATCTCCCAAAGAACTTTTAAAGGTTTTAGATAAACTAGAAGCAATAATTAGTTTTCGCTCATCACACGACGAGCGCGGAGTTTGTATTAACAAAGTCATCAACGCGCTCAATAATGATGGCAAGCATCTAGTGGGACTCGCGCCGCACCCATTGCAGCCCGACCAAGTAGACTATAAAAGGCCTCCAAATGCAGATGACGCCTACAAGCATGCCAACCCAATTAGCTTTCTTGATAAGAATACGTTAGGTGTCTACCTCAACGATGATTTAGGTCAGTACAACCATATCCCAATAAAGATGCTGCCGTCTGGATGGCGGGCGTTTGCTGGACTAATAGGATGGCTGAACTCTGTTAAGGATGACCAGATATGTGTCATCGAGGAGCCTGAAGTCCACCTGCATCCAACGCTTCAGAGACTCATGATGGCTAGAGTTTCTGAAATCGTCACCCGCAAGAACCTTCAGCTTTTCATCTCTACGCACTCTTCTGTGCTTCTAGACATATCAAGCTGGTCTGTACCAGACACAAAGCTATTTGAAGTAAATGGTTACGCATTATCAGAATTAACATCACCTGCAAGGGCTCTGTCAGGGCTCGGCATAAAACCAAGCGATGTTTTCCAAGCCAACGGAGTGATATGGGTCGAAGGGGCGTCTGATCGAATCTACATTTTGCACTGGCTTTCGCTCTGGTGCTCGACGCATGGTAAATCCATGCCCATGGAGAATCTTGATTTCTCCTTCGTTTTTTACGGCGGCTCTATGCTCGGCCATTTCACATCAAATGCTACGCCAGGATTAATTGACATATTCAGTATAAACAGGAACTCCATAGTAGTTATGGATCGAGATCTAGACTTTCAGCGCGCAGCTGACGGCACTGATGAATGCATTAACCAAAACTGTGTGAAATATCAGGTTTGGGCAGACATTGCTGAACATGAATCGAAGACAGGATATTGCTGGGTGACTGATGGCTATACGATTGAAAGTTATTTGCCAGCAGCTTTTCGAGACAAGCATTATCGGATTTTCGGCGCTAGACTAAAGCAAATTACTACTTATTCAAAAGTTACAATCGCGGACAAGTTCGTAGCCGGGGGTAGCACTTTCAACCATAGCTATGACCCACAAACCGACTTGCCAACTCAGATTGAAAGACTTTTCAACACTATTGAGGCATGGCAGTTGTAGGCCCAAGCGTCGGTAAGTCTCGCCTCAAGGCAATCAAAGGTGTGCATCCCAAGCGTCCATCGCCTCGCTCACGGTAGCCAACCAGCGGAGATGATCGTGCTGTATGGCATTGGCGACGTGCTTGGCGGTGTTGGCTTCGATCCAAGTTGGGATACTTTGCGTGCCGTCCGAGAACAGGCTTGCGGTCGCGACAGCGAATCGCCCCGTACTCGTAGACTGGAGGCACAGATAACGCACTGCACCGCCACTGTGCAACCGACGCCAAGCCACCACCTCGATACAGTCCATGGCACCCACTGGAGTCTCTACGGAGGGACTCGCTTCCTGTTCCAGCAGGAGGCCTGTCGCTGCCTCGAAAGGTCTCCTAGGCGCTCCTGGTTTGTGGACAAGATGCTTCAACTGCTGACGTGAGGCGATTATCTGATCTCGGAGTTCTTCAGGATCGATGGACATCCCGCCCTCCGGTGTCACCTTGAGGGTCTTCAAAGAGTTGGCCGCCCGGATGAACTCGCGTTCATGCGCTTTCTCACGCTCGGGGCGGCGGTCGGGGCTGATGACGCTCCAAAGCGTTGTGAGCAACTTCAATGACATTCTCCTACCTTGAGGCATTGGGCGCGGATCCTGCGGTCATACAAGGAGGGTAAGGCGCCTGAAGCGAAAGCCCTGCTCACAATATTGTAGGGCTAACGACCTGTTTGGTATTCAAACCGAGAAGCCAACACAGAGGGTGTCGCTTCGGTTTGGGCGAGCTACACCCTGCTGCATGATGTCCTGCGTGCTTAAAAGGCTTGAATTCCCGCAGCTCGTCGGGCATATCCGGGTCAAGGTGAAGCAATAGGTGTTTAGCTTCGCTTGTGAGCGGTGCCTCGACCAAGATGAAATTTTTCACGAGCGCATTTCCAAATACAACACCCATCTAGCTTTCGGTGTTGCACTTGCCATGTCAAGCAAAAGTCTTGAAATGAGGATTTTTTAGCACGCGAAAAACTCCGACAGCGTTGTCAGAGAAGTTGTGCAGAATTCATGAAGTGCTTGATATACAAGGAGATGGGGCCACCGGCGGGAATCGAACCCGCGACCCACCGATTATGAGTCGGTTGCTCTAACCAATTGAGCTACAGTGGCGCTGAGGTGATGCAAAACTACCAGAAATGAGGTTCAAATGCCACACCGACATTCATACCACATAAGAACCGTGGACCAAAGGATTATGAGTCCTCTGCTCTAACCAACTGAGCTATGGGCCCTCAGTAGGCCGCGGATTATAACGGCGGTTTCGCGGCTGTGCTATCCGAAACGTCCGAAAGATTCATAAGAAGAAATCTCGCGCTGAATTCTTCGGGTTGAAGGGGCAGGCTGATGATGTAGCCCTGGATCTGTTCGCAGCCCTCGCGGGTCAGGAATTGCTGCTGTTCACTGTTCTCCATGCCTTCGGCAATCACGGTCAGTTGCATGCTGCGCCCGAGGGCGATGATGGCGCGGACGATGGCGGCGTCGTGGGTGTCTTCGGGTAGGCCGCGAACGAAGGACTGGTCGATCTTGAGGATGTCCAGCGGCAGGCGTTTGAGGTAGCTCAGGGAGGAGTAGCCGGTACCGAAGTCGTCGATGGCCAGTTGCACACCGAGTTTCTTCAGTTTGTGCAGCACTGCCAGCGCTTCCTGGGTCTGGCTCATGATGAAGTTTTCGGTGATTTCCAGTTGCAGGCAGCCTGGCTCCAGGCCGTTGAGGGGTCGACCAATCAGCGCAATGGCAAAAGCAGCAAGACGGTTCTGACCGACGACGGGCCGCTTCGCCTGGATATCCCCAGAGACCGCGATGGTAGCTTCGCCCCGATCCTGATTCCCAAGCACGAACGCCGTTTTACAGGCTTCGACGACAAGATAATTGCCATGTACGCCCGGGGCATGACGGTGCGTGAGATCCGCGCTTTTCTATCTGAGCAGTATGGAACTGACGTGTCCCATGACTTCATCAGCTCAGTCACCGATGCGGTCATGGAAGAGGTGGGCGCTTGGCAGCAACGACCCTTGGAACCGATGTATCCGGTGATCTTCTTCGATGCGTTACGGGTCAAAATCCGGGACGAGGGGTTAGTGTGCAACAAGGCTATTTATCTGGCGCTGGGGGTATTACCTGATGGCACGCGCGACATTCTGGGTATATGGATCGAGAGCACCGAGGGTGCCAAGTTTTGGATGAAGGTGTTCAACGACCTCAAGACTCGTGGCGTTGAAGATGTTCTGATCGCCGTCACGGATGGCCTCAAAGGAATACCGGAGGCGTTGGGGGCGGTTTTTCCTGCCACGACGCTGCAAACCTGCATCGTGCATCTGATCCGCAACAGCTTGGACTATGCCGCTTGGGATAAACGTCGGGCACTGGCCAAAGCACTCAAGCCGATCTACCAGGCGATCAATGCCGATGTGGCTGAGCAAGAGCTTAACGCCTTTGAAGCGGGCCCCTGGGGCAAGCAGTATCCGACTGTAGTTGCTGCATGGCGTCGCGCCTGGGATCGGGTTATACCGTTTTTTGTTTTTCCGGCGGGCATTCGCAAAGTGGTTTACACGACCAATGCCATCGAGAGCATCAATGCCCAGTTACGCAAGATCATCAAGACTCGAGGGCACTTCCCGACCGATGAGGCTGCGACGAAACTGATATGGCTTGGGTTGCGCAACATCACCGCCAACTGGGGTCATGCGGCACACGACTGGAAAGTGGCAATGAATCAATTTGCGATCCTGTACGGAGACCGATTTACCAGACCGAGCTGGTAAAACAAGGGCCTGCCTGACGGCAGGCCCTAACCAGCCCGAACACAAAAAAACTGATACTCCCCTTGAGCGTTTCCAAGATGGCTCGTTCGCTGACAACTCAGTGATCGGGTTTAGTTGACCCACTACAAACCTGCCAACCAAACAACTGTAAGTCCAGTCATCGACCCTCTCAATCACCCGATCAAAACATCCGATTAGCCATCCTTCGAAACATTCCGTAACGTTGTTTCCCCGTGCGACAGATGCGCGCACCGCTTGAGCTTCTGCTCCCCACGCTCAGCCCACGACCACGCACGAGCCCACCATGTCTCTGAACACCCCGCAGCAAATCGCTGAAATTGCCGTCGAAAGCGGCGTCAAGAAAGCCCACTTGGGCCTGTCGTCGTTGATGATCCTGGGCTTTCTGGCAGGGGCTTTCATTGCCCTCGGGTTCCTTCTCGATATTCATGTCAGCACCATGATCCCTCACGAGTGGGCGTCGCTGGGCAATCTGCTTGGCGCTGTGGTGTTTCCGGTCGGGCTGATTCTGGTGGTGCTGGCCGGTGGCGAGTTGCTGACCGGCAACATGATGAGCCTGCCCATGGCGCTATTCGCCGGGCGTATCGGTCTGGGTCAGTTGGTGCGCAACTGGGTACTAGTGACGCTGGCCAACCTTATCGGCGCGCTGTTCGTCGCCTATTGTTTCGGCCATGTGGTGGGGCTGACTGAAGGCCCATTCATGGCCAAGACTGTGGCCATCGCCAATGCCAAGATGGGGGCCAGCTTCGAACAGGCATTCATCTCGGGTATTGGCTGCAATTGGCTGGTGTGCCTGGCGGTGTGGCTCAGCTACGCAAGCAAGGACGTGATCGGTAAAGTGGTCGGCATGTGGTTTCCGGTGATGGCATTCGTCGCGATCGGCTTTCAGCACATCGTCGCCAATATGTTCGTCATTCCTGCAGCGATCTTTGCCGGCGCCTTGAGCTGGGCGCAGTTCGGCGACAACTTCGTTCCGGTATTTTTGGGTAACGCGGTGGGCGGTGCGGTGTTCGTCGGCCTGGCCTATCACCTGGCCTTCTTCAATGCGGCAGCCCGACCTGCTGAGCTGTCCAGGGCCAGCGGCGCGCAAGCACCGGAATAATCTGACGCCATACAGGCTCTGCGGTGAAAAGAGATGACGACCGCAGAGCAAACCAGCAAGTTGAAGAGCAAAACTCACCTCACAAGCAAATAGTTGAGTTGGCTCGACAAGATCAGCTTTTGAAATGAAGCAGACTCCTCGCGTACCCACCGCCAACCCAGGCCGCACGCGTTCAGACACTGTCCATAAAACCGATCCACGCCGCCAGCAGCAATAAAACCGCCAGCACTCGATTCATCCACTGCACTCGCCAAGGCGATGTGAGCCATCGGGACGAGCCTGCGCCCATCAGAGCCCAGCTGCCGAGGCAGGGCAAGGAAATCAGAAAAAACACCAGCGCCAGGTAAGACACCGGGCTGCGCTGGCTGAATACACTGACTACCGCCAGCGCCATGACCCAGGTCTTGGGATTTACTAATTGCAGTGCTGCGCCACCGATAAAGCCCATCGGCAGACTGTTTTGCCGCTCGATTGAGTCGGTCGGGCCGGCACCTATTTTCCAGGCGAGCCAAGTTAGCCACAGCACGCCGACCCATGCCATGACGCGCTGAGCATTGGGGATCGCGAGCAATGAGTGGCCGACACCCATGCCGACGAGCAACACCAACAGTGCAGCGCCGGTGCAGGCTCCCAGAATCAACGGTACGACGGCGCGCCAGCCGAAGCGGGCACTGTTGCTTAATACCAGGATGTTGGTGGGGCCGGGGGTAATCGAGGCGACGAAGGCGTACATAATGAAAGGCAGCATGATCGGCAATCCAGGGCTGAAAAATCCCATGCTGCGACATACCACAGGATCAGTCTGGAAGGTTTGAGCAGCGCAAGCGATAGGCCGCCGGGCTAAGTCCGTAGGCGCGCATGAACCAGCGGCCCAGATGGCTTTGGTCAGCAAAGCCCAGATCGCTGGCCACCTGAGCGGGCCAGATTCCCGCTGCCAGCATTCGACGGGCCTTGGCCAGGCGCAGCTGTACCAGATATGCATGAGGTGGCAGGCCAAAGGTCGCCTTGAACGCCCGAGTCAGGCGAAAGCGGTCAACGCCACAAACAGTTGCCAACTCGTTCATGCCCACGTCCTGATGCAGATGCGCGTGCAGATAATCCCTCGCCCGCAAGGCCACCTGCGGCAAGCGCGGATCGGGATCGGTCATGCGTCGCCATTGCACCCGATCAATGAGCTGCGCCAGTAATTCATCCAACGCGCTTTGACGAACGATGCGTAGTTCTTTTTGATGCAGCGCCGTGAAAGCGAACGTGACCGCGTGAGCCAGCCGTGATTCGGTTTGCAGGGTGTTGGCGAAAGAAGGCAGATGCTGGTCGGGAGCCTGTTCGAACAACCCACTGAGCTCCCGGCTCAGCCAATGCGGGTCCAGGTACAGCATCTGATAGGTGAACCCTTCGGCGCACGGGGCATTGCCATCATGAATTTCCCCCGGTTCCAGCGTGAACACCTGCCCGGGCGTGCTGGCATGGCGCTGACGGCGGCAATTGAACTGCTGCACACCTTGCCGGGTAACGCCCACCAGATAGCTGTCATGCCAATGGGGATCATAGGCATGCCCCTGAAAGTGCGCGTGCAGCGTCTCGATGCCTGTATCAAGGTCGCGAGCGAGGTCTATCCAGTGTGTGGAAGGCATAAAACACCTGAATCGATGAAAGCGATTGGTTATCGCTGACGTCAGGAGGTGAGTCTAGAACATTCGTGCATTCATCTGTCTGTTGGAATTGCAGTTGCCAAAGGTCGCTACACGAAGCCCAACGGCTCGCTATCCAAAAGTTTTCATAAACGGCTCAGCACATCGCCTGACCGCAGCGATGACCTCCGGCGCCCGCTCGTTCAGCTCAACCGAACTCGCCAGTACTTGCTCCAGTGCCTGAAGTTGTCCGGAAATCACCTCCTCTGGACGTGTCACATCACAGATCTGGGCGAAATCCAGTAGGCCCTGCCGCGAGGCGAATAGCGACTTGTTGCCGAGCAGATCCAGTGCCAACACGTCCTCGGGGATGTAAGCCGTGGTGTTGACGATATCGTAAGCTGGAGCGAGCCGTGCATCTCGCTGGGTGGGGTTGGAATACAGCAGACCGAAGTTTTTCAGGTGGGCGTCGCCGTTGCCGACAATACAGCTCAGGGTCACGATGGCGAATAGCTGGGCCAATGAGTCCTGTACCTGGTCGGGGGCACAGAACAGGCGGATTGCTTTGGCGATAGCGGAGTAGCTCTTGCAGCGTGGTCATCATCAGTCGAATACTCCCTCAATTTCATCCAGTGTAGGCATGACAGCGGGTATGACCGAGAGCTCACAATCCAGCGCCCCGAGCACGCGCGCATAGGCCGTCATACCTACTGAGAGGTCACCTTTTTCTACGGCGATTATCTTTTGCCGGGTGACGGCTGCCATCGCGGCGAGCCTGGCTTGCGTAAGCCCTCGATTGAGGCGGCGCTGCCGAATCTGCTCGCCAAGACGCGTTGTGATGAGGGAATAGTCCATGTTCCGTATACATAACAAATTAGATTAAATGTAACTTATACCTAACCTTTGAATAAATCAAACTGATGTGTGAACGGGGCTTTGGGTCGGGACACCGGCTGACAGTCCCGACCTGACGGCTCTGAGCTACACATCGAGGCCATTTCAAAGCCACCATCCCAACCACATTCGTCCCCAATTCAACCTCGATGCCCACGCCCTCCAATTGCCCCACCTCTGCCCACTCCCCCAACTCACGGCCGTGCAGCTTCAAAAAAGCTTCTCGCTCACACCAGGCCTTGGCAAACGCGACCGGGCGCATCGCCTCGGAAACATCCCGCAGTCGCGCACCTACATCTGGCCCGAGATAATCTCGCGCAACAATCTGCCAGTCAGGTACAGGCTGGACCTGCATCAAGTCCACACCCACCGCTCCGTTGAGATTGACCGCAGCCAGAGAGAATCCAGCTTCATGGCTGATGGAAAAACCGGGCTCCGGCAGGCCGTCGATCATCAATAGCGGCGCAACACCTGGAGTGCTGATGAACGTGATCGCGTCCGATGGCAATTCGAGCCACTGCCCCACGGCTTTACGCGTGCAGGCCCGAATGCGGTTTCTCGCGTCATCTCTTGCAGAGCCAGGCCTGGTGACGCAACTGACCAGCAATACACCGTGGTGCGGGAAAGACTTGGGAGGGGCAAGCTGGCCATTTTCATCAAATGTCCAGCTCGCTCCGGGCATCATGCTTTGTCAGGTGCCGCAGGGCAGCCGGCCCAGCGACTGCACGCGGGGATGTGTTCGCCTTTCATCACCAGGGTCAGTGGGCCAAGGTGCGCATCGTTGCCGACTACGGCGCTGTACAGCACGGCGCTGCGTGGCCCCATGTACACGCGTTCGCCGATGATGACGTGATCAATCTTCATGACCCGGTCTTCAAACAGGTGTGTTTGCGGGCAGGCACCGGCATTCAGTTCGCTGTCTGCACCGATGCTGACGCAGTCGAATTCGGTGATGTCGGTTGTGTCCATGTAAACCCCTCGGCCAATCTTGCAGCCGAGCAGGTTGAAGGCCAGCGGCAACCACGGAGTACCGCGCAGGTAGCGCATGAAGTTTGGTGCGGCCATGCCTTCATAAAGGCTGGTGATACCTTCCGAAAGCCATACGAATGGTGTCCACATAGGGTCTGCGCGTTTGCGATAGCGCCCCATGACCAGCCACTTCAAGCCTGCGATCAGCAGAAAGTTACCCACGCTGTACGCCATGCCGATGACGGCAAGGTAAGCCAGCACGGCACCCCAGCGCTCTTGGTCGGCGAGTGGCATCAGATCAAGCATCACGGTGTAGCCAACCGCAATCACCACCGCGTGAGGGGTGACGATGCGCACACCTTCGACCAGACCTCGGGCCAGACGACGCAATGGCGAGGGCTTGAAGGTCAGCGATTCCGGAGCACCGCTTACCTGCTCGCGGGCTGGCAGGTGGATTGGTGGTGAGCCCAGCCAGGTATCGCCATCGGCCATCTTGCTGTTATGCGGTGCACAGGAGTGGACGCCGATCAGGACGTTTTCCGGCAGTACCGTGCCATCTGAAATGTAACCGCCGTTGCCGACAAAGCTGCGATTGGATACGACCGTGGGCTGCATAGTCATCCAGCCGCCATCGATACGCTCATCGCCCAGCATCACCGCATCGGCGATAAAGGTTTCATCGCCCAGGGTCAGCATGTCCGGGATGACGCCCTGTGCGCTGGAAATCTCGGCGTCGCGCCCCACTTTCGCGCCCAGCAGTAGATACCAGAAGGGCGAATACACCGTGGCGTAGATGCCGGACAGCACGTTGAGGCTGGCCTCTTGAATCTGGCTGATCAGCCACTTGGCGCAATAAGTGTTGCTGTGTACCGCGTAGCGACCCGGCTTGAGACGTGGAAAGACGATCCAGCGCAATGCGGCAGAGGCCAGAACAGTCGCGACAATCAGCACCGCACTGGCCGGGAACGCGAGCAGGAAATAGCGCGCCAGTTGTCCCAATGGTCCGCTGCCCTCGAACCATGGCAAGACGTTCTGCGTGTCGAACCAGTCGATCAGGAAAAAGGTCGGGAAGACCGGGATGAAGAACAGCGTCGCGACCAGCAGAACGCCGAACACGAAGAACAGTTTTTCTGCCCGCAAACGCGCAGGGCTGGTCACAGGCCGCGCAGGTTGGCCGAGCGTATCGAACGCGCCGACATCACACGCAGGTGAGCCCTGCCAGACACGCCCAGCCGGAACCTCCCGGCCGTCGGCCATGGCCGATTGCGCCTCAAGATGCCCCCACGGACCGATAGCGGTATTGCCCTCCATGATCACGTAGGAACCGACACAGGCATTGTCCTGCAACGCGATACGTCCCAGATGCAGCTGACCCCGCTCGACGCGTGCGTTCTCGAAGCTCACGCCGTTGCCGACGCTGACCCCGTCACCGATCTCCAGCAGGTCGTGGGCCCGCACCGTGGCCCCGCCGATAATCACTTCCTCACCGATCTTTGCTCCCAGGGCGCGCAGCCACAGGGGATAAAGCGAAGAACCACTCAACAGGTAAGTCGGTGCCGACTCGACCATACGGTCGGCGGCCCACCAGCGAAAGTAAGTGACGCCCCACAATGGGTATATTCCAGGCTTCAGGCGACCAACGATCAGCCACTTGGCCGCCCACGCGATGAAAAACTGCAGAACGGTGGCAATCAGAAACACCGAGATAGAAGCCAGAGTCGCCAAAGCCACAGAGTCGTCAGGCGAACCGGTAAGCAAGTGATAAGTAAAGAATGGCGCGAGCCACTGAGTCATTCGCAGGCTGACCATTACCGGCAATGCCAGAGCCTGAGCCACGCCGCAACGCCAGCGACGCCACGCGGACGGAGGCGTCCAGTCGACCGGGGCAGCCATCTCTTGCGGTGCTTGATCCAGCACTTCGGCAATCGCGCCGATACGGCGTTGCTGGTAAATGTCGCGCACGGTGATTTGTGCAAAGCGAGGGTTCGCCCGCAAGGCCGAGGCCAAACGTGCTGCAAAGAAGGAGTGCCCGCCCAGATCAGTGAAAAAGTCCGCATCGCGGCGGATCGGCATGCCAGGAAAGAGTGTGGCCAACGCAGCAAACAGTGCGATTTCGCCTTCAGTTTCAGCCACTTCGGACTCTGCGCCAGCACCCGCGGCATCAACCGTCAACGGGCGGGCCTTGAGTGTTTTGCGGTCGATTTTTCCGGACGTGAGGCGCGGCATGCTGTCGAGCAACTCGAAATGCCCCGGCACCATGTAAGACGGCAACCGGGTCTGCAAGACCTTGCGCAGCTGGCTGGTGAATGTGGAGTCCGTCGATGTATCGCAAACCAGATAAGCAATCAGCTGATCAACGCCACCCTCGTTGCGCAACAGGACGGCAACAGTACCTACGCCGGGCTGTTGCGCCAACAGCGCTTCAATCTCGCCCAGCTCGACGCGAAAGCCACGAACTTTCACCTGATCATCGGCACGTCCCAGGCATTGTACTTGTCCTTCATCGTCGATCCGCGCGAGGTCGCCGGTGCGGTACAGGCGCGCATCGTGATAGCCAGTGGACCACGGGTTAGGCAGGAATTTTTCCTGGGTCAGATCCGGTCTGCCCAGATAACCTTCAGCCAGACCGGGGCCGATGATGCACAGTTCGCCGACTTCGCCACGGGGCAGCAGGCTGGGTGCCAGGCTGCTGCCGACCGCTGGGTCATTGGCGATTACCAACAGACCATAATTGGGGAGCGGCGTACCAATCGAGACCGGGCGACCACGCGACAACCGCGCCAGACTGGCCGACACAGTGGCTTCGGTGGGCCCGTAGGTGTTGAACATTTGCCGGTTCGGCGTGGCCCAGCGGTCGACCAGCGACTCAGGGCACATCTCGCCGCCCAGATTGATCACCCGCAGGCCGGGGACGTCTTCGCTGAACAGCGCCAGCAAGGTAGGCACCGCGTGCAAAACGCTGATGCGCTGCTCGTTCAGCAGACGTGGCAGGGTTTCGGGGTCTCCGCTGGTTTCCTTTGGGCCTATCCACAACGTTGCGCCCACCAGATAGGCAATCCAGATTTCCTCGAACGACATGTCGAATGCCACGGAAAAGCCCTGGTAGACCCGGTCGCTGGCGCGGATACCGAGTACCGCGTTTTCGCTGCGCAGGAAATGGCAGATGCTGCGCTGGGAAATCAGGATGCCCTTGGGCTTGCCGGTGGAACCGGAGGTGTAGATCACGTACGCAGGATGATCGGGAAGCACACCACTGCGGCGCACCAACGCTGCGTCGGTCGGTGTCAGCAGCTCTTTTGCAGAATATTGTTACCTCGTCTGCCATCGAAGGCGAGCGACTGAATGTGGGCTCTGTCAGGTCTTCGTTGGCGCGTCGTCTGGGTATTGCCAATAACGGTAAACAACCCCCCCGCAGCGAGGGGTTGGCAGAGCTGGTGCTGGACGCCACACGCAGGCACGATCAACCGCTTGACCTGCAACGCCTGTACACCTGGCATCGCTGGCTGTTCCCGGCAGAAGACAGCTTTGTATCCGCTCGCATCCTGGCAGGCCAGTTGCGTAGCGACGAGCCCATGCAGGTGGTCTCCGGGAGACTTGATAGACCGGTCGTGCATTTCGAAGCACCACCGCGTGCGCTGCTTGCGCAACAACTGGACGACTTCCTCGACTGGTTTGCCGCCAGTCAAAATGATCCGGGGCTAGATCCATTCGTGCGTGCCGGCATCGCACATTTCTGGTTTGTGACGCTGCATCCATTTGACGACGGTAATGGTCGCCTGACGCGGGCGCTGACTGACCTGACGCTGACTCAGGGCGATCAACAAGCCATTCGGCTGTTTTCCATGTCTGCCAGCATCCTCGATGACCGCGCCGGGTATTACCATGTTCTGGAAACCAGCCAGAAACGTACAACCGATATCACCGAGTGGCTGGAATGGTTTTTGCGCACATTGCTGAACAGCATTGAGCATGCCCTGGTTCGTATCGAACGGGTGTTGGCCAAGACGCGATTCTGGCAGTTGCACAATGGTGACGGCTTGTCCGCCGAGCAGGTCAAGGTGTTGAATCGACTGCTTGATGGCGGCGAGCGGGGCTTTGAAGAAGGTCTGAGCGCCGCGCAGTATCAAGCGGTAGCGAAAGTCTCCAAGGCCACGGCGACCCGGCATTTAAGTGATCTGCTTGGCAGAAACTGCCTGACTCGTCTGCCCGGCGGCGGCCGCAGCACTCGCTACCAGATCAATCGGCCCTTGCCATAAGGGCTGCAGAATCTGAGGGGGCTACTGGCCCTTCAAGCGCCCGGCACTGGTAGCATCGACCGTAGCGTCCAACTCTGCACACAGGACACTCCATATAAATGTAGGCCTGAGCCATCAGAAGTCCTCCGGCTTGCTTCTGGGCAGGCGAACGCGCTTGCGGTCGGCCGCTTCAAGCTGTTCGACGCTAAACGACTCGTCGTCTCGCAGCCCCTGAAACAAGCGCTCTGACACACCCAGCCCCCAGACCACCAGCATGAAGTCGCGCAGCGATACGCCGTCTGCGCTGCCTGCTTCGATACGTCGAAATGTACGCAGCGAAATGCCCAGCCGCTAGGCAAGATCCACTTGCCGAACGCCCTGTTGTAGCCGGGCCTGCTTTACCAGCAGGGCAATCCGCAACAGCGTGTCGCTGCATTGAACGGGGAAAAAAGCTTTCATGAGCAGTTACCAGCAGCAGGCGCGGGGGTTCAAGGAATCACAAAGTAGCACGTTTGCAGGCTTGAACCTGTAGATAATAGATCACGAAAGTACACATTAATGACCATAAAGTCTCATATAGAGACATCTTAAAAAGTGCTGGATTTCATCCTTACTGAATTCAGATCGTCGTTCCTACCGCTTGAATCCACGATGTCATGTTCACTGATCACCAACATACACCACCCATCCCCTCTCAAAATGTGGCTTACTGAGACCTGCCATCATCCAATCAGGGAATCTCTTCCCTACCCTCGCGGTCTCTTAACGCATGACGAATTCGCGCTCTGCTTTCATACCCTCCTGGCTTCGCCCTGTTCTGCGTCCGCTGCTGGACCCGTATCGCCGTTATCGGCATGCGCGGCTGATCCACGCGGCGCGGATTGCGGTGGGCTTGCTGGTAACGATTCTGTTGACCACGGGCCTCAATCTGCCTCATGGCGAGTGGGCGTCGGTGACAATGCTGATCGTCATCGGCGGTTTGCAGCACCACGGCAATATCGGCAAAAAGTCAGTCGAGCGCGCCTACGGAACGTTGATCGGAGCTGGTCTTGGCCTGATCGTGGTGGTCCAGCAGGGCTATCTGGAAATGCCGTTGCTGACCTACGCGATGATGTCGGTTATGTGCGGTTTTTTTGCTTATCACGCTATCGGCAAAGGCGGTTACACCGCGCTGCTGTCGGCGATAACGCTGTTTATCGTGGCCGGTCATGGCTACAACCCGATCAGTGACGGGTTGTGGCGCACCGTAGATATTTTGATCGGTATCGCGCTGGCGCTGGCCTTCTCCTTCGCCCTGCCGCTGTATGCCGTGTTTTCCTGGCGCTACAACCTGGCCAGTGGCTTGCGTGACTGCGCCAAGGTCTATGGACGCATCGTGCAAGGCCAGCCGGTCACCGCTGACGAGCATCTCAAGCTGACCGCCAGGCTCAACGCCACGATGCTGCAATTGCGCTCGCTGCTGCCGTCGGTTTCCAAGGAAGTGAAGATGTCCATGGTCGAGCTGGACGCCATTCAAGGCCATTTCCGCATGTGCCTGAGCACCCTGGAAATTCTTGCCAATATTCGCCCTGCCGATCTGGATAAAGTAGCGGGCGAGTCGTTTAAAACTTCACTGGATAACGATTACCGGCAGATACGTCGTCAGTTGATCGGCATGGCTCGCGCGCTGCAAACCGGCGCAACCGAGCGACTGGTGCGCACATCGGAAAGCGCTCCCGCGCAGCCGGTCATTCCAGCCGAGTTGATGGGCTATCACTTGATGACTCAGCAACTGGCACAGAACCTGGACGGGCTCCAGGCACGCCTGGCCAAGACCGCTAAACGCTGGAAGTTTTAAGGAAATACCCGTGCCCGATACCCGCCCGCCCGTGCTGGACGAAATTGATCGACAGTTGATCGCAGCGCTGCAAATCAATGCACGCGAAAGCGTCGCCATGCTCGCCCGTCAACTGGGCATCGCCCGTACCACCGTCACCTCCCGGCTGGCACGCCTGGAAAGCAGCAAGGTGATTACCGGCTATGGCGTGCGCCTTGGCCAGCGAGTGGTCAGTGGCGGATTGCAGGCGTATGTCGGCATCACCGTGCAACCTCGTTCGGGCAAGGAAGTGCTGCGCCGACTCAGCGCCATGGCGCAGGTGCAGCAGTTATGTGCGGTCAGTGGCGAGTTCGATTATGTCGCCTGGCTGCGCACGGACTCTCCCGAGCAACTGGACCAGCTACTGGACCTGATCGGCAGCGTGGATGGTGTCGAGAAGACCACGACATCGATCATCCTCAGCAGCAAGATCGACCGCGGCCAGCCGGTATAAGCAAGCCATAGCTGCACGAAACCATACAAGATGACCAAAATATTCGTCACTTTGCATAAATAAACAGCATATCGACGACACTTTGCGTCTTATTAACGTGCCCGCCCGTCTCTAGACTGTTGTTTTCGCCGTTGCCCATCAAGGTCCGTCATGAAGAACAACCGTCACCCCGCCAACGGCAAAAAGCCGATCACGATGTTCGGCCCCGACTTCCCCTTCGCCTTCGATGACTGGATCGAACACCCGAAAGGTCTGGGCAGTATCCCGGCTGAAAATCATGGCGCGGAAGTAGCGATTATCGGTGCCGGTATCGCGGGGCTGGTGGCGGCCTACGAGCTGATGAAGATGGGCCTCAAGCCAGTGGTGTACGAAGCCTCCAAGATGGGTGGGCGGTTGCGTTCGCAAGAGTTTGAGGGTGCCAAAGGCATCGTTGCCGAACTGGGCGGCATGCGCTTTCCGGTGTCATCGACCGCATTCTTTCATTATGTCGACAAACTGGGCCTTGAGTCCAGGCCCTTTCCCAACCCGCTGACCGCCGCTTCCGGCAGCACCGTCATCGACCTGGAAGGCACCACCTATTACGCGCAAATGCTCTCGGATCTGCCGGCGCTGTTTCAGGAAGTGGCCGACGCCTGGGCCGACGCACTGGAAAGCGGCTCGCAGTTCGGTGACATCCAGCAGGCCATCCGTGACAGTGATGTGCCGCGCCTCAAAGAGCTGTGGAACAAGCTGGTGCCGCTGTGGGACGACCGCACCTTCTACGATTTCGTCGCGACGTCCAAGGCCTTCGCCAAACTGTCTTTCTATCATCGCGAGGTATTCGGTCAGGTAGGCTTCGGCACCGGCGGCTGGGACTCGGATTTCCCCAACTCGATGCTGGAAATCTTCCGCGTGGTGATGACCAATTGCGATGAGCACCAGCACCTGATCGTGGGCGGCGTGCAGCAGGTGCCGGTCGGTTTGTGGAGCCATGTGCCCGAGCGTTGCGCACACTGGCCCAAGGGCACCAGCCTGTCTTCGCTGCACCGCGGCGCACCGCGTCCTGGCGTAAAACGCATTGCCCGCGCCGAGGACGGAAGCTTTACCGTGACCGACAACTGGGGCGACACCCGGCAATACGCCGCCGTGCTGACCACCTGTCAGAGCTGGCTGCTGACCACGCAGATCGAGTGCGAAGAATCGTTGTTCTCGCAAAAAATGTGGATGGCCCTGGATCGCACACGCTACATGCAATCCTCGAAGACCTTCGTGATGGTCGACCGTCCGTTCTGGAAGGACAAGGACCCGGAAACCGGTCGCGATCTGATGAGCATGACCCTCACCGACCGCCTGACCCGTGGCACTTACCTGTTCGATAACGGCGACGACAAGCCGGGCGTGATCTGCCTGTCTTACTCGTGGATGAGCGATGCGCTGAAGATGCTGCCGCAGCCTATCGAGAAGCGTGTGAAGCTGGCGCTTGATGCGCTGAAGAAGATCTATCCGAAAGTGGACATCGCGGCGCGCATCATCGGCGACCCGATCACCGTTTCGTGGGAGGCCGACCCGCACTTCCTGGGTGCCTTCAAAGGTGCGCTGCCGGGCCATTACCGCTATAACCAGCGCATGTACGCGCACTTCATGCAGCAGGACATGCCCAGCGAACAGCGCGGCATGTTCATCGCCGGTGACGATGTGTCCTGGACGCCGGCCTGGGTTGAAGGCGCAGTGCAGACATCGCTCAACGCCGTGTGGGGCATCATGAACCACTTCGGCGGCAAGACTCACGCCGAGAACCCCGGCCCCGGTGACGTGTTTCATGAAATCGGCCCGATTGCACTGGGCGACTGACAGAAGGAAAAACCATGCGCATTGCGCTGTATCAATGCTCGCCGTTGCCGCTGGATATAAGCGGCAACCTGACGCGTCTGGAAAAACAGGCCCAGGCTGCCGCAGAGCAAGGGGCACAGCTGCTGATCTGCCCGGAGATGTTCCTGACTGGCTACAACATCGGTGCACAGGCGGTCAGTGAACTGGCGCAAGCGCAGGATGGTCCGGCAGCGTCGCGCATTGCCGCCATCGCGCAAGCCAGCGGCATTGCGATTCTGTACGGCTATCCGGAGCGCGGGCCTGATCAACAGGTATACAACGCCGTGCAGTTGATCGACAGCCGGGGCACACGTCTGTGCAACTACCGCAAGACCCATCTGTTCAGTGAGCTGGACAGGTCGATGTTCGCAGCAGGCGAGGATTATTACCCGGTGGTCGAATTGAACGGCTGGCGTCTGGGCATGCTGATTTGCTACGACGTGGAGTTCCCTGAAAACACCCGTCGGCTTGCGCTGGCAGGGGCCGAACTGATTCTGGTGCCGACCGCGAACATGCTGCCTTACGACTTTGTCTGTGAAGTGACGGTACGGGCGCGAGCGTTCGAGAACCACTGCTACGTGGTGTACGCCAACTATTGCGGCAGCGAAGGCGCGATTCGTTACTGCGGGCTAAGCAGCCTCTGCGCACCGGACGGCAGCCGCCCACTGCTGGCAGGTCAGGACGAAGGCTTGCTGGTGGGGACGCTGAACAAGGCATTGCTGGCCCAGGCCAGGACGGTGAACGACTATTTCGTCGATCGTCGGCCGGGGCTGTATACGTCGCTGACTTGATCCCGAGGCGTCACGCTCGGCACTCCTACACTGGAGTGACAATCTCGATTATCGTGCGACGCTCCGCGTCGGCATGCAGTTCTGGACGCTCCGCGTCCTGCCTTGGTTCAGCCATGCTCGCGAACTTCGCCGGTTATCCGCTAGCATGATGCTTTGCATTCCCTGCTGCCGTGGACACCCTCATGCCTGCCCCGCCTTCCTCTGACATCAAACGCCTCACGCTGGCCAACGGCCTGAATGTGGTGCTGTGTCACGAACCGCGCCTCAAGCGCTGCGCAGCTTCATTGCGCGTCGCGGCGGGCAGCCATGATGCGCCGCGGGCCTGGCCAGGGCTGGCGCATTTTCTGGAGCATCTGTTGTTCCTCGGCACCGAGCGCTTCCCTGCCAGCGAAAACCTGATGACGTTCGTGCAGCGCCATGGCGGTCAGGTCAATGCCAGCACACGCGAACGCACCACTGACTTCTTCTTTGAGCTGCCGCAGGCGGTCTTTGCCCAAGGGCTGGAGCGACTGTGCGACATGCTTGCCCGGCCGCGCATGACCATGGCCGATCAACTGCGCGAGCGCGAAGTGCTGCACGCCGAGTTCATCGCCTGGGTCGGCGATAGCGCATCACGCGATCAGGCGCGCCGGCTGGCATCGATCAATCCACAGCATCCGCTGCGCGGCTTTCATGCTGGCAATCGTTACAGCCTGTCAGTGCCCAACCCTGCGTTTCAACAGGCGTTGCAGGACTTTTATCGATGCTTCTATCAGGCAGGGCAGATGACCCTGTGCCTGAGTGGGCCGCTACCAATGGCCGAGCTGGAAACACTGGCAATCAACCATGGCGCAATGTTCGCCAGTGGTCTGAAGGCCATACAACAACCGCCCCCACCGCTGATTGCCAATCGACCAAAGGCTGACGAGCAAAACCACCTGCTGTTTGCCTTTGAGGACTTGCCGGACAAGTCTGACGAAGCGCTGGCGTTCTTCTGTCACTGGCTTAATGCAACTCAGCCGGGCGGACTGATTGCCGAGCTGGTCGACAGGGGCCTTGCCAGCTCCCTGAAAGCCGCACCGCTGTACCAGTTCGGCGGGCAGCTCTTGCTTTATATCGAACTGAAAGATGCCCTCGCGAAAACTCTCACCATCAACAGCCTGTTTTTCAGCTGGCTCGATTTTTTCAAGACTCACTGGCCGTTGCTGGTCGAGCAATACCAACGCCTCGAACAACGCCGCCTGCACATGCTCGGTGCGTTGGCGCTGGCACATCATTACTGTCGCGAGACGCCTGCGCAGTTAGGCGCGCAAGGCCAAGAGGCATTGCGCGCGCTGCTCGAACAGTTCACGCCCGACGCGCTGATCGGCTCCGCACTCGCAGATACCCACAGCATCGAGCAGGTCAATTGGCGTTTGCCAGCGCCGAATCCGTTTCTCGATACGGCATTTACCAACAGCGATGAAGCCGCGTTTTATCTGCGCTGGGAACTGCCCTCCCCGCAGCCAACCCTCTGGCGGATGCTCGATACAGGGCTCAAGCCATTGATCGAAGACGCACGTCAGGCTGGTGTGACCATGACGTTCAGTGCTTACGGGCCTTATTGGCAGCTTCAACTGAACGGCCTGCGCGAGCCGATGGTTGCGGTTATCGAACACGCCCTGCATCGCCTGCAGCGCGCTGAGCCCGCATCGCTGGCAGGCGACGAACCTGAGCTGATTCCGATTCGTCAGTTGCTCAAACAGCTTGCCGATCATTACCTGAGCAGCGAACCGCAGCTGACGGTTGGCGATCTGCCAAGCGTATGGGCGGCTTCGCGCTGGATCAGCTTCGCCAGTGGCTTCTCTGCTGCCAGCCAGCCCTTGATAGACGCCACATTGAATGCAGCACCGGGCGTTCGGCAAACAGACTCGCCAAAGCCGCCCGCCACTTTCCCAGGCAAACGCTGGGCGACTGAAGCATCGTCCTCGTCGGAAGACGCAGTGCTGGTGTTTTGCCCGGCCCTTACGGCCTCCATTGAAGATGAAGCTGCCTGGCGGTTGCTCGCGCACGTGTCACAAGCGCTCTTCTACCAGCGGCTGCGGGTCGAGCTGCAACTGGGTTACGCCGTGTTCAGTGGCATCAGACAGATCAATGGAAGGACCGGATTACTGTTTGGTGTTCAATCACCCTCCTGCGACGCAGGGCAGCTTTTTCAGCACATTGAGACGTTCATCGGCAGATTGCCCGAGCGGGTTCGCGACGCAGATGTGTCTGAGCAGATAAAAGCCCTTTCAGCCCAATTCGAGCCGTCGAGCATGCCGGACCAGCAGCAGGCGGACATGCAGTGGCAAGCGCATCTTGCCGGCCATCAGGGTAGCCACTCGCAGGCGTTGCAACGCGCTCTGTCAAATCTGGATACACACTCGTTACTCACTGCTACGGAGCAGCTGACCAATGCCACTGGCGGCTGGCTGATCGTGGCCAATCGCCCTGCCAACGCGGCCATCCCGCTATCCTTACCTGAACGGTAATGGTCTTTCCTGCAGATTCCAGTCCTGCGCAATTGTTAAATTGAGTAACATAGCTCCCTAACTATCTGAACGTATGCCTTCAGCGATGCACTAAGATGTAGTCACCAACCGCAGCACTTATCCGAGGAGATTTTTATGTCGTGGACTAAACCTGCTTACACTGATCTGCGTATCGGTTTTGAAGTCACCATGTACTTCGCAAGCCGTTGATTTCAGTGCGCTGTGAAGCCTCGGTTCGCCGGGGCTTTTTTTATGGTTGTGGCTGTTTTTTATTTCAGAACGTGTGCCAGGAGCTGTCATGTACATCCAGATTCTAGGTTCTGCTGCTGGTGGTGGATTCCCCCAGTGGAACTGCAACTGCGTCAACTGCGCAGGTTTTCGCGACGGCAGCCTGCGTGCTCAGGCGCGGACCCAGTCGTCGATTGCGCTGTCCGACGACGGCATAAACTGGGTGCTGTGCAACGCCTCACCGGATATCCGTGCGCAACTGCAGGGCTTTGCGCCAATGCAGCCGGGGCGCGCATTGCGCGACACCGGCATCAGCGCCATTGTGCTGATGGACAGCCAGATCGACCACACCACCGGTTTGCTCAGCCTGCGCGAAGGCTGCCCGCACCAGGTCTGGTGCACCGAGATGGTCCATGAAGACCTGAGCACCGGCTTCCCGCTGTTCGAAATGCTCAAGCACTGGAACGGCGGCCTGACCTGGAACCGCATCGAATTACAGGGCAGCTTTGTGATTCCGGCCTGCCCTAACCTGCGCTTCACGCCATTCCCGCTGCGCAGCGCCGCACCACCATATTCGCCGCACCGTTTCGACCCGCACCCGGGCGACAACATCGGCCTGCTGGTCGAAGACACCCGCACTGGCGGCAAGCTGTTCTATGCCCCGGGCCTGGGCAAGGTCGATGAAGCACTGGCCGAGAAAATGCGTGACGCCGACTGCCTGCTGGTCGACGGCACAATGTGGGACGACGACGAAATGCAGCGCCGTGGCGTGGGCACGCGTACCGGCCGGGAAATGGGCCATCTGGCACAGAACGGCCCCGGTGGCATGCTGGAAGTCCTCGAAGGCTTTCCCGAGCAGCGCAAAGTGCTTATCCACATCAACAACACTAACCCGATTCTCGACGAAGACTCCCCGGAACGTGCGGAGCTGGTTCGTCGCAACGTCGAAGTGGCCTTCGATGGCATGAGCATCGAGCTTTAGGAGCTGACATGAGCGAAGCGACTGCGCTGTCCCCCGCCGAATTCGAACAGGCCTTGCGCGCCAAGGGTGCCTATTACCACATCTATCACCCGTACCATGTGGCGATGTACGAGGGTCGTGCAACCCGCGAGCAGATTCAGGGCTGGGTCGCCAACCGTTTCTACTATCAGGTGAACATTCCGCTCAAGGACGCGGCGATTCTGGCCAACTGCCCGGATCGCGAGATCCGTCGCGAGTGGATTCAGCGCCTGCTCGATCATGACGGTGCGCCCGGCGAAGACGGCGGCATTGAAGCCTGGCTGCGCCTCGGCCAGGCCGTGGGGCTCGACCCGGACCAACTGCGCTCTCAGGAACTGGTGCTGCCAGGCGTGCGTTTTGCCGTCGACGCCTACGTGAACTTCGCCCGCCGCGCCAACTGGCAGGAAGCGGCCAGCAGCTCGCTGACCGAACTGTTCGCGCCGCAGATCCACCAATCGCGCCTGGACAGCTGGCCGCAGCATTACCCGTGGATCGACCCGGCAGGCTACGAGTATTTCCGCACTCGCCTGGGCCAGGCCCGACGCGACGTGGAACACGGCCTCGCCATCACGTTACAGCACTACACTACATATGAAGGCCAGCAGCGCATGCTGGAAATCCTGCAGTTCAAGCTCGATATCCTGTGGAGCATGCTCGATGCGATGTCCATGGCCTACGAGCTGAACCGCCCGCCGTATCACAGCGTTACAGACCAAAAGGTCTGGCATAAGGGGATTACGCTATGAAGCACGATCCGCAGTTCCGAGCGTTGACACCCAAATGGCATCAAGGCTATCGCTTTCAGTACGAGCCTGCGCAAAAGGCGCATGTGGTGCTCTATCCTGAAGGCATGATCAAACTCAATGACAGCGCGGCCCTGATTGGCGGGCTGATCGATGGCAAGCGCACCATCACCGCCATCATTCATGAGCTTCAGCAGCAGTTCCCCAATGTTCCCGAACTGGGCATGGACGTCGACGAGTTCATGGAAGGCACCAAAAAGAAAAACTGGATCGATCTTGTCTGACATTGCCCCCGTTACCAATACACCCTACATACCGCCCACTCCCGAGGTCGGGCTGCCACTGTGGCTGCTCGCCGAGCTGACCTATCGCTGCCCATTGCAATGCCCGTATTGCTCCAACCCGTTGGATTTTGCCAAACAGGGCCAGGAGCTGACCACCGAGCAGTGGTTCAAGGTCATGCAGGAAGCGCGGGAGATGGGCGCGGCACAGATCGGCTTTTCCGGCGGCGAACCGCTGGTGCGCCAGGACCTTGCCGAGTTGATCGCCGAAGCCCGGCGCCTGGGTTTCTACACCAACCTGATCACCTCGGGCATCGGCCTGACAAAAGAAAAGATCATCGCCTTCAAGGAAGCAGGCCTGGACCATATCCAGATCAGCTTCCAGGCCAGCGACGAGCAGGTCAACAACATGCTCGCCGGCTCGAAAAAAGCCTTTGCGCAAAAGCTGGAAATGGCCAAGGCGGTCAAAAAGCACGGCTACCCGATGGTGCTGAATTTCGTCACCCATCGGCACAACATCGACCGCATCGACAAGATCATCGAGCTGTGTCTGGCGCTTGAAGCGGACTTCGTCGAACTGGCCACCTGTCAGTTCTATGGCTGGGCGCACCTGAATCGCCTCGGCCTGCTGCCGACCAAGGATCAACTGGTCCGCGCCGAAGCCGTCACCAATGAATACCGCGTCCGGCTGGAGGCAGAGAATCATCCGTGCAAGCTGATTTTCGTCACGCCTGATTATTACGAAGAGCGTCCCAAGGCATGCATGAACGGCTGGGGCAATATCTTCCTGACCGTGACACCGGATGGCACAGCGCTGCCCTGCCACGGCGCACGGCAGATGCCGATCCAGTTCCCCAACGTGCGCGATTACAGCATGCAGCACATCTGGTACGACTCGTTCGGCTTCAATCGCTTCCGCGGTTACGACTGGATGCCCGAGCCGTGCCGCTCGTGTGACGAAAAGGAAAAGGACTTCGGCGGATGTCGCTGCCAGGCTTTCATGCTGACTGGCGATGCTGCCAATGCCGACCCGGTGTGCAGCAAATCCTATCACCACGGGATCATCACTCAGGCTCGTGACGAGTCCGAAACCGCTACTCAAACCATTGAAGAGCTGGCCTTTCGCAATGACCGAAACTCACGACTCATCGCAAAATCCTCCTGAACGCCTGAGCGCCGCCCAAGCGGTCGCTGCAGGCGTCGACTTCGCCGAACTGGATGTCAGCTCGGCGGGCCTGTTCTGGAACGAATACCGCCCCGAAGACGGTGCCTGTCGTATCTGGCACTGGTACGCGAACAGCAAGCGCTGCCTGACGCTACAAGGCTTCAGCGTTCGCAGCCGAGTGTATGAATACGGTGGTGGTTCGTTCTGTCTGGCCGACGACGCGCTAGTGTTCGTCAATGAGCGCGACCAGCAACTGTACCGCCAGACGCTGGACGCCAGCGCGCCGGTTGCGCTGACGGAGGGCGACAAGCGTTATGGCGGCCTGTTCTTTAGCGGTGGTCAGATTCTAGCCGTTGAAGAAGACCACAACACCCATCGGCTGGTCGCTATCGATCTGGCTGACGGGCAGCGCCGATTGCTGGCAGAAGGCGCTGATTTCTACGCAGCGCCGATCATCAGCGCCGACGGCAAGCGCCTGGCCTGGATCGAATGGCAACGCCCGCATCAACCGTGGACCAGCACCCGCTTGATGTGTGCAGCGAGACAAGACGACGGCAGCTGGGGCACTGCGCAGTGTGTTGCAGGCGAAGGCGCACAAGAGTCGCTGCAACAGCCACGTTTTGACGCCCAGGGTCGCCTGCATTGCCTGACTGATCGCGCTGGCTTCTGGCAGCCGTGGGGTGAATCGCCTTCCGGGTTTGCGCCGCTGCCCGCCAGCCCGGCCGATCACGCTTCTGCGCCTTGGCAACTGGGCAGCTGCACCTGGCTGCCAATCAACGATGGCTATCTGGCGAGCTGGATCGAAGACGGCTCCAGTGTTCTGGGGCTTTGTCAGGCTGACGGCAGCGTCGAGGATTTCAGCGTTGGTTACAGCCGCTTTCGCAGCCTCGCCATTGACGAAGAGTTCGTGTATTGCATCGCGGCATCCGCGGTGAGCACATCTGCCGTGCTGGCTATTTCTCGCCACGACGCCGGTGTTCAGGTGCTTGCCGGGGGAGGCTCGCCGCTGCCGCCCGAACTGATCAGCCGCCCTCAGCCGCTGCGTTATCCCAGCGGTGGAGCCGAGGCCTACGGCTATTTCTACCCGGCCATGACCGGCACGCAAAAACCGCCATTGGTGGTGTTCATCCATGGCGGCCCGACTTCCGCCTGCTACCCGGTGCTGGACCCACGTATTCAGTATTGGACACACCGCGGCTTCGCCGTGGCAGACCTCAATTATCGCGGCAGCAGCGGCTACGGTCGCGCCTATCGGCAAGGCCTGCACCTGGCATGGGGCGTGGCGGACGTCGAAGATGCCTGTGCGGTTGTCACGCATCTGGCGGGACGTGGCCTGATTGACGAAGGACAGGCCTTCATTCGCGGCGGCAGCGCGGGTGGTTACACCACACTTTGTGCATTGGCCTTCAAGGATGTGTTTCGTGCAGGTGCCAGTCTGTATGGCGTCAGCGACCCGGTAGCACTGGCCAGGGCCACGCATAAATTCGAGGGCGATTACCTGGACTGGCTGATCGGCGACCCGGACAAGGACATCGAGCGTTATCAGGACCGAACGCCGCTGTTGCACGCAGACCGCATCAAGGTGCCGGTGATTTTCTTTCAAGGCGAGCTGGATGCCGTGGTAGTGCCCGAACAGACCCGGGCCATGCTCAAAGCCCTGCAAGACAACGGCATCAAGACTGAAGCGCACTTCTACGCAGACGAGCATCATGGATTCCACAAGGCGGGTAACCTGGCAGATGCTCTGGAGAAAGAATGGCGTTTTTATCGGGATGTGCTTGATGCCTGATCAAGCCGTGTGATCGTTCCCGCAGCAGGGAACGATCAACGAGTGCTACTGCGTGGTCGGGCGACCTTGTTACTTGCGCGAGAGTTACTTGCGCGAGACGATGATGTAGATCGCGTGGATGATGCCCGGGATATAACCCAGCAGGGTCAGCAGGATATTCAGCCAAAAAGCGCCAGCAAAGCCTACTTGCATGAACACGCCTACCGGAGGCAGCAGAATGGCGAAAATGATACGAATGATGTCCATGAAAAGCTCCTGATTGAATTGGCTCTGATTGGCCATACAGCTAATCGACCCTAGCCGTCGGTGAGGGTTCAACCGGCTCTGGCACCGCGCCATTATTCTTTCTCGGGAGAGGATCAGGACAAGCGTTGCACTGCGGGCACAGCATCGTGTGCTGCGAGCGGAAAGAAAACAGAATCGTTAAAACGCAGACAAAGAAAACCCCGCCGAAGCGGGGCTTTCCAGACTGTTTCCCTGATTTCCCTTTCACCCCGCCATCCTGGCAGGCTTCCCTACGTGTCCCTGTTATGTCTTGTTGCGCGTCCTGCGCTACGTCCATGAACAAAGATTAACTTTGGATCCCTTTCTTGGGAAGAGGTCAATTGGCACCACGCAGTGTAAGCAAATGCTTACAAGGCTTTTGCAGGTCAGAATTGTGACGCCTTCAACAGGTACAGCGAATCGCTGCCCGCGCGCACCGAGGCGTCCAGCGAGTGAATACGCGGCAGCAGACGTGCGAAGTAGAAGCGTGCAGTACCCATCTTGCTTGCGTAGAACTCCTCCTGCTGCTCTTTACCGAGTGCTGCCTTGGCCATCATGGCCCACATGTAGGCATACGCCGTGTAACCGAACAGATGCAGATATTCCACAGAGGCTGCGCCGATTTCATTGGGATTACCGCGCGAGCGGTCCAGCACCCAGCCAGTCAGCTCATCCAGCATGTTCAAGGCTTTTGCCAGCGGCTGGGCGAACTCGTTAAGTGCGCCATCCGCGCCATTGATGAACTGGCGCACTTCATCCGAAAACAGCTGATAGAAAGCGCCGTTCGAACCAACGATCTTGCGCCCCACCAGGTCCAGCGCCTGAATGCCATTGGTGCCTTCGTAGATCTGCGTAATGCGCACGTCACGTACCAGCTGTTCCTGGCCCCACTCGCGGATGTAACCGTGACCGCCGAAAACCTGCTGGCCATGAACAGTGGTTTCCAGACCGATATCACTCAGGAACGCCTTGGCGACCGGGGTCAGCAGCGCCACCAGATCATCGGCACGCTTGCGCGCGGCATCGTCTTCGCTGAACTTGGCGATATCCAGTTGCAGGGCGACGTAGCTGGAAAACGCACGACCGCCTTCGTTGAACGCCTTCATGGTCAACAGCATGCGACGCACGTCGGGGTGGACGATGATCGGGTCAGCAGCCTTGTCCTTGTTCTGCGCTCCGGTCGGGGCGCGGCTCTGTAAACGATCCAGCGCATACTCGACGGCGCTCTGGTAAGACCGCACGCCCGACGCCAGGCCCTGAATACCAACGCCCAGACGCTCGTAGTTCATCATTGTGAACATCGCCGCCAGCCCTTTGTTCGGTTCGCCGATCAGGTAGCCGGTAGCGTCGTCGAAGTTCATCACGCAGGTCGCCGAAGCCTGGATACCCATTTTGTGCTCGATCGAGCCACAGCTGACGGTGTTGCGCTCGCCAAGGCTGCCGTCGTCGCCGACCATGAACTTGGGCACCAGAAACAGCGAAATGCCTTTCGGCCCAGGAGGTGCATCCGGAAACTTGGCCAAGACCAGATGAATGATGTTTTCGGTCAGGTCGTGTTCGCCGCCTGTGATGAAAATCTTGCTGCCGGTGATCTTGTAGTCACCGTCAGCCTGCGGTTCGGCGCGGGTCCGAATGATGCCCAGATCGGTACCGGCGTGGGCCTCGGTCAGGCACATCGAACCGGCCCAGACGCCTGAATACATATTGGGCAGAAATTTGGTCTTGAGCGCTTCGCTGGCGTGGGTGTCTATCGATACGCAGGCGCCGGACGTGAGCATCGCGTACAGACCGAACGCCAGGCTGGCAGAGTTGAGCATCTCTTCGACCTGAGCCGACACCACCTTGGGCATGCCCATGCCGCCAAACTCGGGATTGCCGCCTACACCGACCCAGCCGCCCTCAGCGTAGGTCTTATAGGCCTCGGGAAAACCTGCAGGTGTGGTGACGACGGTGTCCTTCCAGTGGCAGCCCTCCTCGTCACCGTTACGGCTCAGCGGCGCAATGGTCTTGCTGGTCACTTTACCGGCTTCTTCGAGAATGGCTTCGACCGTTTCAGCATCGACTGTTTCGGCCAGCTCGGGCAGTTGAGCCCAGAGCTTTGAAACCTCGAAGACTTCATTGAGGACGAAGCGCATATCGCGCAGTGGCGCTTTGTAGTCAGCCATGGCAAACCTCGTGAACACGGAGCGAAATTCTGTTGGAGGCTGATCGATGCATGCAGAGACGCAGATCAGCAGTCGAGTTTCACGAGTCTACCCGAACAACATTTCAGAGACATAGGGTCGTGTCATGACTGAATAGTCACAGCAGGTCACGGGGAAAAATAGCAGGATTGGTTCAGGTGGCCGCTTCAGTTGTACGAACAGCGCCGCGCCGGTTCAACTGCCCGTAAGCGACCACACAGTTGCGCCCGGCCCCCTTGGCCGCATACAGCGCCTGGTCAGCACTCTTGAGCACCTCTTCCGGCGTGCGATGTTCCGGCTGGCGCTCGGCAACGCCGATACTGACCGTTACCGACACGCTGCCTGCCTGCGCTCCACCACGGCGTTGTCGGCCTTGCTGATCATCCTGAGGGCGACTGTCCTTGTTGCGCAACTGAATCTCGTAATTGGCGATGGTCTCGCGGATGGCTTCCAGATGCGGCATGCATTCATCAATGGTCTTGGCGGCAAACACGATGGCGAACTCTTCGCCCCCATAGCGATACGCCTTGCCACCACCGTTGGTGATTTTTGACAGCTTGCTGGCCACCAGACGCAGCACCTGATCGCCCACATCGTGGCCGTGGGTGTCGTTGAATTTCTTGAAGTGATCCACGTCGCTCATCGCCAGCACATAGTTGCGTCCCAGACGCTGCATGCGTTCATTGAGCGCCCGGCGACCAGGCAGTCCGGTCAGTTCATCCCGGAAGGCCATCTGATACGCCTCGTGAGCCACGGCGGCGGCAATCATCAGCATCACCTGACTGCAGAGGATATTCAGCGTGAACGGCAGGATGAAGGTTTTCGGCAGTGCCCAGAACAATCCCAGCAGGCCAACAATCTGCGCGGCGTGCAGCGGTCGCGGTTTTTCCAGGTATTGCCAGATCAACACCCCGAATGACACCAGGAACATGGCATAGGACAGCTGAATCAGACTCATCCAGGCACCGTGCAATGCAGGCCAGCGGATGTCGGCCAGCCAGAGTTGCAGTTCGACCGGATAACTCTGTTCAAGACCCAGCGCCACACTGCCTACCGCCACCAATACCGCGAGCCGCGCGACCATGTCCTGAAACAGATGGGTACGTTCTTCCCACGCGGCATACAGCCCGAACAGCACCGGCAGCAGCAGGCAGACCAGGTGGAAAATCACCGCCGCATCCTCACGGACCTTGCCGTTATCGCGGTAAAAATCGGTCTGGGTATCCAGCAGGTAGTAGGCGATATACACCGTGAGCATCAGAAACAGCTCGCGCTGACGCCGGTAAACACAGCAATACGCACCGCCCAACAGCAGGACCAGCGTGGGCAGCACATTGAAAAGCGATGTGAAGAAGACGGTCAGGTCCTTTACGTACGCAGCCGCAAGCCCCGCCACCAGCAGACCCAGTGAAGGCAAAAAATGACTCAATCGCGCAGCTGATGGACGCAACAAAAGGGGTTATCTCCTACCCGGCATCTGAATGAATGGCTGGCCTGATGGCATTGTGCCCTCCGCCAGCGAACAATGCATCGGCAGGATCAATAAACGAGCTACTTTCTGTAACGGCAGGAGGTGGGAAATGTTTATTGCGGAAGTCGCGGGCGTTGGTGCTATCTGTATCTCGGACCGGATTGAATAGTGCGCCATGGCTGCGATGTGACGCAGAGCGTCACGAAATGCATTACCACGCGCAGTGATGGGAACGAGAGTTATCCGGGGTCAGTGCTCCCCACAGTCTCGTTGAGATTGGTGTTAACAATGAGCCAAAACGCACCCATAAAAAAACCGCCTGATCAGCGATCAGGCGGTTTTCATGACCGCAGCGAGGCTTAGAGGGTGTAGACAAAATAAATTAAACTTTCACTCCCTTGTCTGAATAGCCCTCAAGCCATGCCTAAAACCGGACGTCCTCGCTCGATTGCCGCCGAGCACTATCTCGTGCTGGTGAAACTCGCTCATGCACAGCCCTATTCCAGCCAGGCCGAATTGGCGCTCGTATTCTTCGCCGAAACCGGTATCACTGCGCATCCCGACACCTTTGCAAAAGCGTTGAAAATGGCAGGGATTACGCGTGTAAAGCAGCGGGCCAAGGGAAGTTTTCAGTCACCTGAACCTAATAAAGCCTATGGCTACAATGAAACCCACCGCCGCCAACTGCCGGAGCAGCTATATCCGAGTTGCTTGACAGATACCGAGTGGGCACTGGTCGCCGACCTGTTTGAAAGCCAGGGCGGACGAGGAGTGCCACCGCTTCACTCTCGGCGCACGTTGCTGGAAGCCTGTTGCTATGTCGTACGCACGGGGTGCTCATGGCGAATGCTACCCCGCGATTTTCCTCATTGGGACAATGTCTACAAAACGTTCCGCCGGTGGAGCGCTCAAGGCAAGTTCGAGCAAATGCATGATCGCTTGCGAGCTCAATGGCGTGAGCGGGAAGAACGCGCTGACAGCCCGTCAGCAGCGATCCTGGATTCACAGTCGACCCGCAGTTCTCCTCAAGGCGGTGACAGCGGCTACGACGCAGGCAAAAAAGTCAAGGGGCGTAAACGAAGTCTGATTGTCGATACATTGGGCCTGCTGCTGGCTGTCAGTATCAGTGCTGCAAGCGTGCAGGATCGTGACGCGGCGGATGATGCGGTGGCGTACTCGAAGGAAAAATATCCGTCACTGAGCACGCTTTTTGTTGATAGTGCGTACGCAGGAAAATGGGCACAGCGCACCCATCAACTGCACGCTATCGATGTTCAAGTGATCCGTGGCCCGAATAACAGAAGAACAGGGCAATGGCACTCTGAACAAGGCGATCTATTTTCCGTGGAGCCTGTTCAGACTGGATTTGTGGTCATGCCCAAGCGATGGGTAGTGGAGCGAACTCATGCCTGGAATGAGAGAGCTCGGCGACTGATCATGCATCATGATCGCCTTTTTGCGGTAAGCGAGGCATGGGTTTGGTTGGCCGAGGCTCGAATACTCGCGCGCCGACTCACTACATGATTTTGTCTACACCCTCTTAGTAAGCCAGGCCGAAGTCTTCCTCTTTCATGTCCATCAGGTTGGCAGCGCCCGACAGGATCGCAGCAACATGCGTGCGAGTGCGCGGCAGGATGCGCTGGAAGTAGAAGCGCGCGGTCTGGATCTTGGCGCGGTAGAACGCCTCGTCCGATGTACCGGCAGCCAGCTTCTCGGCCGCAAGACGCGCCATGTCGGCCCAGAAGTACGCCAGGCAGGCATAACCGGAGAACATGATGTAATCCACCGAAGCGGCGCCGACTTCTTCGCGATCCTTCATGGCCGCCATGCCGACTTTCAGGGTCAGGTCGCCCCACTCCTTGTTCAGCGCGGCCAACGGCGTCACGAACTCCTGCACCGCTTCGTTACCCTCATTGCCCTGGCAGAACTTGTGGACGATCTTGGTGAAGCCCTTGAGCGCTTCGCCCTGAGTCATCAGCACTTTACGGCCCAGCAGGTCGAGAGCCTGAATGCCAGTGGTGCCTTCGTACAGCATCGAAATCCGGCTGTCGCGAACGTTCTGTTCCATGCCCCACTCGGCAATGAAACCGTGACCACCGTAGATCTGCACGCCGTGGTTGGCGGCTTCAAAGCCCACTTCGGTCATGAAAGCCTTGGCAATCGGCGTCATGAACGCCAGCAAGGCGTCGGCGGCTTTCTTTTGCTCCGGGTCTTCGCTGTACTTGACGATATCGACCTGTTTGGCCGTGAAGTACACCATGGCACGCGTGCCTTCGGCGAAAGCCTTCATGGTCAGCAGCATGCGGCGCACGTCTGGATGGACGATGATCGGGTCAGCGGCCTTGTCCGGTGCTTTAGGGCCGGTCAACGAACGCATCTGCAGACGGTCACGGGCATATTGCAGGCCGCCCTGGAAGGCCACTTCGGCATGCGCCAGACCTTGCAGTGCAGTGCCCAGACGCGCGGTGTTCATGAACGTGAACATGCAGTTCAGACCCTTGTTCGGCGGGCCGATCAGGTAGCCGGTAGCGCCGTCGAAGTTCATCACGCAGGTGGCGTTGCCGTGGATGCCCATCTTGTGTTCGATGGAGCCACAGTTAACCGCGTTGCGCTCACCGATGCTGCCATCAGCCGCCGAGAGGAACTTGGGCACGATGAACAGCGAAATGCCTTTGGTGCCAGCCGGTGCGTCCGGCAGACGCGCCAGCACGATGTGGACGATGTTATCGGCCATGTCGTGTTCGCCAGCGGAAATGAAAATCTTGGTGCCGGTAACCTTGTAGGTCCCGTCAGCCTGAGGTTCAGCCCTGGTGCGCAGCATGCCCAGGTCAGTGCCGCAGTGGGATTCGGTCAGGCACATGGTGCTGGTCCATTCGCCGGAGACCAGCTTGGTCAGGTAGGCGTCCTGCTGCTCGGGGGTGCCGTGCTCGGAGATGGTGTTCATCGCACCATGCGACAGACCAGGGTACATGCCCCACGACCAGTTCGCTTCGCCGACCATCTCGCTCACTGCCAGACCCAGCGACTCGGGCAAGCCCTGGCCGCCATGCGCAACGTCATGCGCCAGACTCGGCCAACCGCCCTCGACAAATTGCTTGTAAGCCTGCTTGAAACCGGTCGGTGTCTTCACGCCCGACTCGCTCCAGGTGCAGCCCTCGGTATCGCCCACCCGGTTCAGCGGTGCCAGAACCTGCTCGCAGAACTTGGCACCCTCTTCGAGAATGGCGTCGACCATGTCCGGGGTGGCGTCATGACAGGCTGGCAGACTTTGATAGTGCGCTTCATAACCGAGCAGCTCATCACGGACGAAACGAATATCACGCAAGGGGGCCTTGTAGTCAGGCATAGCGATAAACCTCTGCTGATGAATCCTGGAACGAATGACCGGGCGGTCGCTGAAAGCATAGCCTCAAGCACCAGACAATCTCGTATGCCTTGCGGTCAAACAGGTGTTTGAAACATACGTTTACGCCTAAACCTTGTCAATAGCGAAGCGCGCACCATTCGTCCACGCTGCTCCACAGACCGCGCAGACAAAGGCATCAGGCGCAGGAAAAACGTAAGCGCAAGTTTAGTAGGGGGGCGGAAGGTGTTACGGGGGCGATACAGGAGGGTGATGGCAGGCAATTCAGCAAACGACGCCGTGCAGGTGTGGCACGGCGTGGGCGTTACACGAAGCTTTAGAACACAGGATGTTAAGCGTAAGTGTCGATCAGAGTGCCAAGCGCTTCGTCGCTGGCCTTTTGAACCGCAACCCCGGCTTCGACCTGACTCTTACCGGCGTTGAGCTCGACAATATTGGCAGACAGGTCAGAACGCTGGCTGCGGTCGACGGAACGCAGGTTTTCGAGCTGAAAGTCGGAAGACTGGCTTCTGCCAGACACTTCGATATTGGAGCTGGCGATCTGGGTGGCCGCCTGATCCACACGACCTTGCCCGACCTGCATAGCGCTCAGGCCCGGATAAAGGGTGTTGTTCATGGTGATTTGCATAAGCCGATCCTCAGTTCAAAAAACGAACACGTGCCATTGAACCAGCATTTGCGCAGAAATACTCGACAAATAGACTAATGGCACTAGGCCGCATGATAGCCTGACTCTTGAAAAAACCAAAACAACGTTGCCTGTCAGCAAGATAGCGTCGCTGTCAGCGCAGTTGCCCTAATTCAAGGTATTGCGCCACATTTCCGGCGCTCGCCTCGTTCAATCGGGGCACGCGTCCAAGACAGGGTGCAGGCAGACGCTCGACCAGCGTGGCGAGGTTTTCCTCAAGCCGCGAGGTGTTTGCGTCTATGACGTTGGCCACCCAGCCTGCCAGGTGCAGACCGTCCCGGGCGATGGCTTCGGCAGTCAGCAGCGCATGATTGATACAGCCCAGACGCACGCCCACCACCAGAATGATCGGCAGATCCAGTGCAATGGCCAGATCAGACAGGTTGCTCTGCCCGGCCAAGGGCACGCGCCAGCCGCCTGCGCCTTCAATCAAGGTGAAGTCGGCCTGTTTATCCAGAATATGCTGCATCGGCTTCAGCAACGAGTCGACCGTCAACACGACACCTGCCTCGCACGCGGCCAGATGCGGCGCAATGGCCGGTTCGAAAGCCAGCGGATTGACTTCATCGTAATCCAGCTCGACAGAGCACTCGGCTTGTAACGCCAGCGCGTCGGAATTGCGTAGTCCCTGTGCAGTCACTACGCAACCGGATGCCACAGGCTTGCCCGCTGCGGTGCTCAAGCCCTTCAAGCGGGCGGCATGCAGCAAACCGGCAGCTACCGTGGTCTTGCCAGCATCGGTATCGGTTCCGGTGATGAAATAAGCAGCGCTCATCTCGGTAATCTTCCTTATGACGTGGAGCCGTCAGGCTTTTTCAAGCACCGCGTACACCACTTGATAGGTAGCGGGCAGACCGGCTTCCTGACGGAAGGCTTCGTAGGCCTGAACCATGCCCTTGATCCGCTCGCGTCCGGTCAGGCCACTGGGCCGCCCAGGGTTGAGGTTGTGCGCCCCGAGCGCTTTCAGCTCATGCGTCAGGCTGCGCACATCGGGGTAATGCAACACCTGCGGGCACACATCCAGGCTGCGCACCTGTAAACCGCTGGCAGCGCACAACTGACGATAATCATCCTCGTGACGAAAGCGGTTTACATGAACCTGGCCGTCGACTGCCTGCCAGCTGTCGCGCAACTCGTACAACGTGCCGACGCACAGGCTGGCGAAGGCAAACACACCGCTTGGTTGCAATACCCGGTGAGCCTCACGGAGCACCGCGGCGAAATCCGCACACCACTGCACAGCGAGGCTGGAGAAAATCAGCCCGCAACTCTGATCACGCAGTGGCAGGTGCTCGGCATCACCTGCCACAAAGTGCTGTGCACCGCCCAATGGCTGCGCATGGCGCAACATGCCTTCGGCGATATCCAGCGCGATGCCTTCGCTGCCACTGAAAACCTGATCCAGTGCCCGGCTGAAATAGCCAGTGCCGCTCCCCAGATCCAGCCAGCGAACCGGACTGAACTGCGCAGGCAGACGAGACAGCAGCTCGCTGCCGACGCTGCGCTGTAGTTCGGCCACGCTCTCATAGCTGCCCGCGGCCCGGGAAAAAGACGCGGCGACCTGTCGTTTGTCCGGCAGGACAGAGGGCGGTTTGGGCATAGAAAGATCAGTCATCGTCCAACTCGTGCAGAAAGGCGTGAATCGCAGCGGCTACTCCGTGGGGGTTTTCCACAAGGAATGCATGGCTGGCCTGTTCGATCAGACCGACCTCGACATCCGGCAACAAGGCCAGCAGATCACTTGCTGCTTCAGCCGGCACGAACGCATCAAGTCCGGCAAACAGGTGCAGTTGCGGGCCGCGATAGGTTTGCAGCGCGCCACGTGTATCGAGTTGCTGGAGTATCTTCAGGCCGTCGACCAAAGCGGTTTTGGAGCTGTGCGGCGCGCCAGCCTTGAGCAACCGGGCGAGACCGCGTGAGTCTTCTGCGCCTTGGGTGCATAACAGGCTGAAACGCTTGAGGGTCGCGTCATGGTCAGCGGAACAGCCGGCCAGAAACGCATCGAAATCCTGCGCGGGCATCGCATTCGGCCACGCGCCCTGGGTGACGAAACAGGCATTACTGGCCAGGGTCAGCAGCCCGCAGCAACCTTCGCCACGCCGTGCTGCCAGCTCGGCGGCGAGCATGCCGCCCAGCGACCAGCCGCCCAGCCAGGCGTTATCCGGCAGGTTGGCGTCCAGTTCGTCGAGCCAGTCAGGCAGGTCGCAGCTGTCGATATCCGGCAACGGCTCGATTTCGACCCGCAGGTGCCCGTCAAGCCCGCGCAACGCGGCGGCAAGCGGCTCCAGCGGCGAAACGCCCAAGCCCCAGCCCGGCAGTAGAATCAAACGATCACGCATGGACGGGCTCCGTGGATTCACTTGCATCCAGCAGCGGGTAGCACTGCTCCAGAGCCTCTAATAATAGCTGTACGTCGGCCTTGCTGTGTGCGGCAGACAACGTTACGCGCAATCGGGCACTGCCAGCAGGCACGGTCGGCGGACGAATCGCCGTCACCAGCAAGCCACGCTCACGTAGCAACTGCGACAGACGCAGAGCCCGTCCGGCATCGCCGATCAGGATTGGCTGGATCGGCGTAAAGCTGTCCATCAACTGCAGGCCGATCTGCTCGGCACCCTGACGAAACTGCTGGATCAGGCTCGCCAGATGCTCGCGACGCCAATGTTCGGTACGCAGCAATTGCAGGCTTTTCAAGGTCGCGCAGGCCAGCGCAGGTGGCTGGCTGGTGGTGTAAATGTAGGGCCGGGCGAACTGAATCAAGGTTTCGATCAGCTCTTCACTGCCGGCCACGAATGCTCCAGAGGTGCCGAACGATTTGCCGAGGGTGCCGACCAGTACCGGCACATCCTCCATGCTCAGGCCGAAGTGCTCGACGATTCCGGCACCGTTTGCACCCAGCGGCCCGAATCCGTGGGCGTCATCCACCATCAGCCAGGCACCCTTGGCCTTCGCAGCCTGCGCCAGCGCAGGCAAGTCAGCGATGTCACCATCCATGCTGAACACACCGTCAGTGACCACCAGCGTATCGCCCACGGATTTCTCCAGGTGGCTTGCCAGGCTGGTCACATCGTTGTGCAGATAGCGCGAGAACCGTGCGCCGCTGAGCAGACCGGCATCCAGCAGCGAGGCATGATTGAGGCGGTCTTCCAGCACCGTATCGCCCTGCCCGACCAAGGCTGTCACCGCGCCGAGGTTGGCCATGTAGCCATTGGAGAACAACAAGGCACGAGGACGACCGGTCAGCTCGGCCAGCGCTTCTTCCAGTTCGTGGTGCGGCGTGCTGTGGCCGATCACCAGATGCGACGCCCCGCCGCCCACGCCCCAACGCTCGGCACCTGCCTGCCAGGCGGCGATCACTTCCGGATGGTTGGCCAGGCCCATGTAATCGTTGTTGCAGAACGCCAGCAATGGCTGACCGTCGACAACCACCTGCGGGCCTTGCGGGCTTTGCAGCAAGGGGCGCTGACGGTAGAGATGTTCGGCGCGACGGGCGTCGAGGCGCGTGCGGAGATCGAAAGACATGCAGGCCCCGGTCCGAAAGATGGCAGTTCAAAACGGGCCGGAGCAGGCCGGCCCGTTCAAGGGGTCAGGCAGAGGCAGCGTCGTAGAACATCGAACTGCTTTGCTGTTCGACCAGCGCCTGTTCGATGGCAGCCTGATGCACTTCATCAGCATGGCCTTCGCCCGCTTCGGGCTTGATGCCCAGACGCGAGAACAACAGCATGTCCTTGTCGGCTTGCGGGTTGGCGGTGGTCAGCAGCTTGTCGCCATAGAAAATCGAGTTGGCACCGGCGAAGAAGGCCAGCGCCTGCATTTGCTCGTTCATCGCTTCGCGCCCGGCAGACAACCGCACGTGGGACTGCGGCATGAGAATCCGTGCCACCGCGAGCATGCGGATGAAGTCGAACGGGTCGACGTCTTCGGCGTTTTCCAGCGGCGTACCGGCAACCTTGACCAGCATGTTGATCGGCACCGACTCCGGGTGCTCCGGCAGGTTTGCCAGCTGGATCAGCAGCCCGGCGCGGTCATCGAGGGACTCGCCCATGCCCAGAATGCCGCCCGAGCAGATCTTCATCCCGGCATCGCGCACGTAGGCCAGGGTTTGCAGGCGCTCGCTGTAGGTCCGGGTGGTGATGATGCTGCCGTAGAACTCCGGCGAGGTGTCGAGGTTGTGGTTGTAGTAGTCCAGCCCGGCAGTGGCCAGCGCTTCGGTCTGCTCCTGATCGAGACGGCCGAGGGTCATGCAGGTTTCCATGCCCATGGCTTTCACGCCTTTGACCATCTCCAGCACGTAAGGCATGTCCTTGGCGGAAGGATGCTTCCAGGCCGCGCCCATGCAGAAACGGGTCGAACCAATGGCTTTGGCACGCGCTGCTTCCTCAAGCACCTTCTGCACTTCCAGCAGTTTTTCTTTCTCAAGACCGGTGTTGTAGTGACCGGACTGCGGACAGTACTTGCAGTCTTCCGGGCAAGCGCCTGTCTTGATCGACAGCAGCGTGGAAACCTGCACACGGTTGGCGTCGAAATGAGCGCGGTGCACCGTTTGCGCCTGAAACAGCAGGTCATTGAATGGCTGTACGAACAGCGCCCTGACCTCGGCTAAAGTCCAGTCGTGACGCAAAGTGTCGGTGGTGCTGGCGCTCATCGGGCGGCTCCTTGGTGTTTCTGGGCAATGCGCGAGGGCGTAAAGGCACCATGCGCTACACGGATGTCGGGCATATTTAAGGAAGAGCCATGCGCTGTCAACCCAACCGCCAATACGAGGTTTACATCTGGTTAAAAAACAAACAAAACTGTTTGTTATGCAATGAGCGCAGCGAGGTGCCAATGCCTGTCTGCGTGCCGTGCGAAGCCGAGCTGCCATGGCTGGGCAGCCAGTGCGACTGCTGTGCGCTGCCGTTACCCCTCTCCGGCATGAGCTGCGCGCAATGCTGCAAGCGCCCTCCCGGATTTGCTCAGGTGATCGCGCCGTGGCTGTACGACTTCCCGGTGGACAGCCTGATCACCCGTTTCAAACATAACGGTAAATGGCCGATGGGACGCCTGCTGGCCGAACTGTGCGGGCAGTTTCTGCAGCACCATTTCGAGGAAGACCTGCCACGTCCCGATTACCTGATTCCTGTTCCTCTCGCTAACAAGCGCCTGCGCCAGCGCGGCTATAATCAGGCGGCGATGCTGGCCGGGTGGCTGGGTAAACAGTTGCAGCTGCCCGTTGACGAACACCATGTGTTGCGCAGCCGGGAGACAGCAGCGCAACAAGGGCTGGACGCCAAGGCACGCAAACGCAACCTGCGCGACGCCTTCACCCTCGTTGATCCCGACTGGGTGCAGGGCAAGCACCTGGCGCTGGTGGACGACGTCCTGACCACCGGTTCGACGGCAGAGGTCATTGCGCGACTCCTGAACAAGGCCGGCGCGCGAAGAGTGGACGTGTACTGCCTGGCAAGAACGCCGAAGCCTGGGGATTGATTGGGCACTATGCTCAGGAACCTCAAAACACTCATCGCTCCCACGCTCCGCGTGGGAGCGCAGCCCTGGACGCTCCGCGTCCGGTTTTCGACGCCATGCGCGAGAGCGATCATACTGCCCTCTCCTACTCGACCGCCCCGGATTACCATGTCGCTACCCACCCCGCTGACGCAACACATGGTCCACCGCCCGCAACGTATCGCGTTGTTGTAGCACATTGCCGAACAGGGCTCGATCACCCGTGCCGCGAAAAGCGCAGGCCTGAGCTACAAGGCAGCATGGGACGCCATTGATGAGCTGAACAATCTGGCGCAAAAGCCGCTGGTAGAACGCAGTGTCGGCGGACGTGGCGGTGGCGGCGCAAAGCTGTCGGTAGAGGGCGAGCGAGTGCTGCGTCTTTATCAGCGGGTGCAGGCATTGCAGGCGCAGGTGCTGGAAGCGGCCGAAGACAGCAGCGACCTTGACCTGCTCAATCGTCTGACCTTGCGCACCAGCGCACGCAACCAGTTGCTGGGGCGGATCGTCAGCATCACCCGTCAGGGACACAACGATCAGGTTCGCCTGCAATTGGCTGGCGAGGTGTTCATCGAAGCACAGGTTACCCATGACAGCACCCTGCGTCTGGAGCTGGAAAACGGCACGGAGGTGGTTGCACTGATCAAGGCCGGTTGGCTGGAACTGCATGCAGACAACAGCGAAGAAACAAATGGAAACAATTGCCTGATCGGCCGAATCGATAACGTGACCGACGCTGAAGATGGCCCAAGCGAAGTACGCATCACACTCCCTGGCGGCCAGACGCTGTGCGCCATGGCGACACCTGAGCACCTGCATGCACAACAGCTGAAAAGCGGTGCAACGGTGCAGGCAAGATTTGCCGCTTCACTGGTGTTGCTGGGTATACCGATGTAAGCGTCGGCAAGTCATTACCACGACACAATTCCGTCATATGCGCGCACTAAGGTGGCTGCCATATTCGAGGGAGCCGTGATGATGAAACTATTAGAAGAAAATCAAACCACCGATCTGGAAAACCTGGTCGGCACAGACAAGGTCGGCCTCACCCGCCGGGGCTTCATTAGCGCAGGTGCCCTGTGCGGCGCAGCGATGTTTCTGGGTGGCAACCTGTTGAGCCGCACGGTTCTCGCGAACAGCATCAGCGCAGCGTCCGGCACACTGCTGGGCTTCCAGAGCATCCCTGCCGCCACTGCCGACAGCATCAGCCTGCCGCAAGGCTATACCTCATCCGTTCTGATCAGTTGGGGCCACCCTTTACAGGCAGGCGGCCCGGCTTTCGACCCGAGCGGCAAGGATACGGCCCAGGCTCAGGAAGTGCAGTTCGGCGACAACAACGACGGCATGTGCCTGTTCCCGATGCCAGGCCACAAGGATCGCGCACTGATGGCGATCAACAACGAATACACCAATTACCGCTACCTTTTCGATCACGGCAAAGAGCCGCAATCGGCTGAAGAAGTGCAAAAGGCACTGGCTGCAGAAGGCGTTTCCGTGATCGAAGTGCAACAGCACAATGGTAAATGGCAGTTCGTTCAGGACTCGCGCTACAACCGTCGCATTCACGGCAACACGCCGATCAGCCTGAGTGGTCCGGCAGCCGGACACGACTGGCTCAAAACGGATGCCGACAAGACCGGCACCCAGGCGCTCGGCACGTTTCAGAACTGCTCCAGCGGCCAGACGCCGTGGGGCACTTACCTGACCTGCGAAGAGAACTTCACTGATTGCTTCGGCAGCAGCAACGCCGAGCAAAAGTTCGACGCCGGCATGAAGCGCTATGGCGTGGTTGCTGCCAGCAAGGAGATCAACTGGCACCCGCACGACCCACGCTTCGACGTTGCGAAAAACCCCAATGAGGTCAATCGTCATGGCTGGGTGGTCGAGATCGATCCGTTCGACCCCAAGTCCACACCGGTCAAACGCACTGCACTCGGTCGCTTCAAGCATGAGAACGCGGCGTTCACCCAAACCAAGGGTGGCCGCGCCGTGGTGTACATGGGCGACGACGAGCGTGGCGAGTTCATCTACAAGTTCATCAGCCGCGACAAGATCGATCATCAGAACCCCAAAGCCAACCGTAACCTGCTCGACCACGGCACCTTGTACGTGGCGCAGTTCGATGCAGGCGACAGCAATCCGGATCATCCGAAAGGCAAGGGCCAGTGGGTCGAACTGACTCATGGCAAGAATGGCCTGGATGCGGCTGCCGGTTTCAACAATCAGGCAGAAGTGCTGATTCACGCGCGCCTGGCGGCCAGCGTTGTAAAAGCCACGCGCATGGACCGCCCGGAGTGGATCGTGGTCAGTCCCAAGGACGGTCAGGTCTATTGCACACTGACCAATAACGTCAAACGCGGCGAAGAGGGTCAGCCTGTAGGCGGGCCGAATCCGCGCGCCAAGAACCAGTACGGGCAGATCCTGCGCTGGAGCGAAGAAGGCAGCAATCCCTCGGCGATGACCTTCGACTGGGACCTGTTCGTGGTCGCGGGTAACCCGACGGTGCATGCCGGTACGCCGCAGGCCGGGTCGAGCAATATCAACGCGCAGAACATGTTCAACAGCCCCGACGGCTTGAGCTTTGATGAAGCCGGCAGACTGTGGATTCAGACCGATGGCGACTCCAGCAACAAGGGTGACTTCGCGGGCATGGGCAACAACCAGATGCTCTGCGCCGATCCTGCCACCGGCGAAATTCGTCGCTTTCTGGTCGGGCCGATTGGTTGCGAAATCACCGGCATCAGCTTTGCGCCGGACTACAAAACCATGTTCATCGGCATCCAGCATCCCGGTGAAAACGGTGGTTCCACGTTCCCCGAGCATTTGCCAAACGGCAAACCGCGTTCATCGGTGATGGTCATTACCCGCGAAGATGGCGGCGTTATCGGCGCCTGATCGGCAATCAGGAAGAGGACGCAGATCGCTCATCGTTATATAAAGATCTGCTATTGATTCTGGCCGGAGGCCGTGGGAGCGAACTTGTTCGCGAAGAGGGCTGTATGATCGTCGAAAATGCATCGACTGAAACACCGTCTTCGTGAGCAAGCTCACTCCCACAAGGATCTTTACTCCGCCTGATACTGCGCGTCGAGCCCCGCTTTCCGGGCTCATCAAGACTTGAGTATCACGCCGGGCGCAGAGCGTGGGAGCTATAGCTAATGAACAATCAATCAATCAACCCGTTCACATCGTAGAACGGGTATGGCCCTTCATAGCCGCCGAACACGGCGTTATGACTGACAAAACCCTGTTCCGAATGCCAGCGATGCAGCACGTAGCCTGCCGGCTCCAGGTTGAAATGGGCAGGCGCGGCTTCGTCGAGGTCCAGCACGATCTGGTGTGACGTGCCAGGGCAGATGCTTGCCACGCTGCCACCAAAACGCCGCTGCATGGGGCGATGCAAATGCCCGCACAATAAACGCTCCACTTGCGGATGCTGGGCAATCACACGCTCCAGCGCCGACGCGTTGCCGAAGGGTTCGCGGTCCATGTGCCCTATGCCGGTAATGAACGGCGGATGGTGCAGGATGATCACCGTCGGTACATAAGGACGACGTGACAGCTGCGCGTGCAACCAGTCCAACTGACAGTAATCCAGCCGCCCGCCATGCTCGCCGGGAATGGTCGTGTCCATGCCGATCAGACGTACCGGGTATTTCTCCACCACCCAGTCCAGAGGTCCGCTGGCCGACAATGGCAGGTACACCTGTTCGGCAAACGCAGCCAGCAGGTTGTGTCGATCGTCATGATTGCCGGGCACCAGATAGAACGGCATGTGCAGGCGTTCCAGCTCAGGCTTGAGCACGGCGTATTCGTCCTCACGCCCGAAGTCGACCAGATCACCACTGATCACCACGATGTCTGGGCGCTGCTTGCTGGCGTTGATGTGTTCGACTGCGCGGCGCAATGCACCCAGTGTATCGACCACGCCATAGGTCAGACGCCCGTCGGCTTTGAGGTGCAAGTCACTGATCTGGGCAATAAGAAACGGACGATTCAAAATAATCTCTCTACGGAAACGATGTTACGAATGCAGGGTGAACAGCGCCTGCGGCTCAACACTCAGGGCGATGGCAGCGTTGGCGGCGTGAATAACGTTGTCGGTGCTGTCCACCAACAGCGGCTGCGGACCTCCGACATCGACCAGCAAACGGCTTTGCGCACCCTGAAAAAACTGCCCGACCAAGCGACCCTGAAGGTGCCCGCGCTCCGGCATCAGGCGCAGATGCTCCGGGCGGCAATACACCGTGCCGGGTACGTCAGCACCGTGCCACGGCAGCTCGCCGCCGCTCACCTTGAGGCCTGACGGGGTGCGCTCGACCACGCTGAACGCATTCAGATTGCCGACAAACCCGGCGACGAACGCATTGGCAGGTTGTTGATAGATTTCCCTCGGCGTCGCCAATTGCGAGACGCAGCCTTTTTCCATGACCAGAATCCGGTCGCCCAGGGCCATCGCCTCGCCCTGATCGTGGGTGACGAACACCGAGGTGATGCCCAACCCACGCAACAACTGATCGAGCTCGCTGCGCAAGCGCTCACGCAACTGCGCATCCAGTGCCGCCAGCGGCTCGTCGAGCAGCAGCACCCGCGGACGCGGTGCCAGAGCCCTGGCCAGCGCGACCCGTTGACGCTGACCACCAGAAAGCTCGTTGACACGACGATTGCCATGACCGGTCAGGCCAACCAGTTCCAGCAACTCATCGCAACGCTTGCTTCGTTCGGCAGGCGACAGGCCGCGAATCTTCAGGCCGTAAACAATGTTCCCGGCGACGTCTAGATTCGGGAACAGCGCGTAGTTCTGAAACACCATCCCGACGTCACGCCGCTCGATAGGCAGGCGCGTAACGTCCTGATCATCGAACAACACCCGACCGACATCCGGCCGCTCCAGCCCGGCGATCAGGCGCAAGGTAGTGGTCTTGCCGCAACCGGACGGACCGAGAATCGCCAGCGTTTCGCCAGGCTCGATGGTCAAGTGCAGATCCTGTACAGCAACGGTGCCGTCGGCAAATGCCTTGCGGCAGCCTTTCAGGCGAATGGTAGTTCCGCTCATCGGCTCTCTCCACGGGCAAGACGCGCACTGATGGCCTGCAACGCAATCAGCAGCGGCACAATCAGCAACAGAAAAAGAAGGGTGTAGGCGCTGGCGACTTCCAGTCGGGCTGAGGCGTAGCTGTCGGCCAGACCGACCGGCAGGGTCTTGGTCATCGGCGTGTGCAGCATCCAGGTCAGGTTGAACTCACCCAGCGACAGGGTCACGACCATCAGCACACCGGCCAGAATCCCGGCCCGGCAATTGGGCACCACCACGCTGAAAAAGCGCTTCATCGGCCCGGCGCCCAGACTGGCGGCAGCCTCTTCAAGAACCGGCAGTTGCTGACGCTGCATGACCGCCATGACCGGGCGCACCAGAAACGGCAACGTGAACAACACATGGCCCACCAGAATGAACAGCCAGCTGCTGCGAAAGCTGCCGAACTGGCCGTAGGTCAGCAGCAACGCCAGGGCGCTGGCCAGGCCGGGCATGGCGACGGGGAGAACCATCAGTTCTTCAAAGGCCCGGCTGAAGCGATTGTTCATGCGCACCAGCGCATACGCCGCCGGAATGCCGACCAGGCATACGCAGATCGCACAGGCCACAGCCAGTTGCAGCGACAACCAGACAGTCGGTGAATAGGCTTGCCAGACCTGCACCAGCCAGTCGAAGGTCAAACCGCTCGACAGGCCCAGAAAATAATTGCGGGTCAGCCCGGCAAGCAGCGAAAGCACTACCGGGACCAGCATGAACGCACAAACCAGTAACGTGAATGCCAGTTGCGCAGCAAACAATGGAGAACGTTTCAAAGGGCAACCCCTGATGTCCCGACCATGCGACGGGCCAGCAACAGCACTGCCCATGTCACTAGCCCGAGGATCACCGACAGCGCGGCGGCTACGGTGAAGTTGGCGTAATTGGTGAACACGTTGTAGATCGCCACCGGCGTGACGTTCAGGCGCGTACCAAGCGTAAATGCAGTACCGAATGCGCCCATCGACGTGGCGAAGCAAATCGCACCGCAGGACACCAGCGCGGGTGCCAGCCCCGGAACGATCACATCGCACACCACCCGCCAATGACCCGCACCCAGCGAATGCGCAGCTTCTTCAAGGCTGCGGTCCAGGCTTTCGCAAGCGGCCATGACGGTGAGAATCACGCGCGGAATCGAGAAATACAGGTAGCCAATGAACAAACCGGTCAGCGAATAGGCGAATATCCAGCGTTCGCCAGCCAGCTCCAGCCCGAGTGCCGCGAAGATGCCTTGGCGACCGGCCAGCAGAATCACCAGAAAGCCCACCACTACGCCAGGAAACGCCAGCGGAAAGGTCAGCAACGCCACCAGCGCAGAGCGTCCGAAAAACTGGTTACGGGCCAGAAACACACCGCTGATACCGCCGACCAGCAACGCCGCAAGCGTGACCACCAGTGCCAGCAGACAGGTCTGCGCCAGGCTGCCGAGGTATTGAGCACTGCTCAACACCTGCCAGTAACCGCTGCCGTTGCCGTTGCCGTCAGAACCTTGTGCGCCGAGCAGGATCAGGTGGGTCAGCGGCAGCAGCCAGAATGCCAGCAACACCGCCAGCGCCGGAGCAAGTGCCACCGCAGCGGTCGGGCGCAGCCGCAGCTTCATAAATCCGCCCTTGTGCAGAGCCAGCGCGTGTCCCGGCGAGGCTGACATTACTTCACCTCACGCAGATAACGGGCAGCAAAGGCTTCCTGCACGGCAGCCATGTGCTGGTAATCCACCACACCGGCACGAGCGTAATCGCTGTCGGGCAGGAACTGCGCGGCCACGTCGGCAGGCATCTTCGAGCGCACTGGACGCAAATAAGCCTTGGCCCACAGCGCCTGGCCCTCGTCAGACAGGACGAAATCCAGCACCTTCTCGGCATTGGCGCGGTGCGGTGCCTTGGCAACCATGCTCATCACGTACGGCACGCCAATGGTGCCTTCCTTGGGAATCACGAAAGCGACGTTAGCCTTGTCCTTGTAGCGAGCGCGATAGGCGTTGAAGTCGTAGTCGACCAGAATCGGCAGTTCACCGGACAGTACGCGTGCATAAGCGGTTTGCTTGGGCACGATGGGCGAGTTCTTCGCCAGCTTCTGGAAGTAGTCGATGGCCGGGCCGAAGTTGTCCAGTGTGCCGCCCATGGCCTGATTGATCGCAACGGCGGACACGTACCCGACGAACGCGCTGGACGGGTCGAGGTAGCCGACCATGCCCTTGTACTCGGGCTTGAGCAGATCCGCCCAGCTTTGCGGCACCGGCAGACCGCCCAGTGCGTCCACGTTGACCATGATGCCGAGGGTCCCGGAGTGAATCGCGAACCAGTGCCCTTCAGGGTCTTTCAAGCCTGCCGGAATCTCGTCCCAGTGTTTGGGTTTGTAGGTATCGACCACGCCGGCCTTCTGCGCCTGCAGGCCAAAGGTCACGCCGTAATAGACCACGTCAGCGACCGGTGCGGCCTGCTCGGCAACGATCTGCGCCAGCGCCTGGCCGGAATTCTTGTTGTCCAGCGGCACCTGGACACCGGTGCTGTCGGCAATCGCCTTGAGCTGTGTTCCCCAGTCGGCCCATTCGGGCGGGCAGTTGTAGCAGATGGCGGTTTCGGCGGCCTGGGCGAGGCTGGCCGCACCACATAACAGCAGTGCCGCGAGGGTTTTACTGAGGCTGAGCATGAAGCATCTCCTTGTAGGGCTGGGTGCTTTCGCCGGGCCGGATGTGGCACGGCAGACAATGAGAAACAGGTACTGCGCCAGCAATCCGTGCCAGTAATTGGTCGATGACAATGTGCGCCAGCTCGGCGATGGGCTGAACCACGCTGCACAAGGTCGGGTGCATCTGCGTGCCGAGGGCGATGCCGTCGAAGCCGATCACCGACAGGCGCTCGGGAACGCCCCAGCCGTTGCGGCGTAATTCGGCAATCAGGCTGATGGCCAGCAAATCGTTGGAACAGACCAGCGCGCTGGGCGCAGTCGGACCACGTAACAACGGTTTGAGCGCGGCGAAGTCGGCGTTGGTATGGGCAGGCATTTCAATCACCGGGCGCGCCTCAAGCCCACCCTCGTTCATGGCATCGCGATAGCCTTCGTAACGCAGGCGGGCGCGGTCGGACTGCATGACCGGGCCTGCGACCATCGCAATACACCGGTGGCCGGCGTCGATCAGATACCGCGTCGCCAGCGCCATGCCTGCGCGGTTATCCACAGACACAGCGCTGTACTCCTCATTGTCGGTCTGGTGATAGGCCAGCACGAACGGCGTGTCCTCGATGGCCAGGCTCTCCAGCACACGGTTGTGCTCGGCGTCGGTTACGGTCAGCACCAGCCCGTCGACCCGCTGGCGCAGCAGTTCCTCAACCACGGCGCTTTCACGCTCGGCGCTGTAGTCGGTGGTCGCCAACAACAGGTTGTAGCCTCGTGCCCGCGCCGCCCGTTCCATAGCCTGAAACTGCTCGGCGAACACCGGGTTGAGCAGGTTTGGCACGATGACGCCAATCAGATTGGTGGTTTGCAGACGTAACTGTCTGCCCAGCCGATTGGGGCGAAAGCCCAGCTCACGAGCAGCGACGAATACTCGCTCGCGGGTCTCGGCGCGCACCACCTCAGGGCTTGCGAAGGCGCGTGCAGCAGTAGCCCGGGAAACCCCGGCCAGTCGTGCAACTTCTTTCAAATCAGTCATGGTCGCTCGCTTGAGATCGATCTCATTGGCGGCAACTGTAAGTGCCGAACATGGCTGAACAGCGACCGGAGGATGACCGTTTGGTGACAACTCGACCCTTGGGCACTTTAAACAGAAGGGGTTTAGCGAACCGGGACCGGTCTGCGTTACCATCAGCGGTCCGACGCGGCAACCTGCTGCGCGCAGGAGTAGTCATGGCTCACCCGTTTGCAACACTCACTCCCGATCTGGTGCTCGATGCCGTTGAAAGCATCGGTTTTCTCAGCGATGCCCGCATCCTGGCACTCAACAGCTACGAAAACCGCGTGTATCAGGTCGGTATCGAAGACGGTCAGCCGCTGATCGCCAAGTTCTATCGGCCCCAGCGCTGGACCAACGAAGCCATCCTTGAAGAACACAGCTTCACTTACGAGCTGGTCGAGGTCGAAGTGCCCGTTGTTGCGCCCATGGTGCATAACGGCGAAACCCTGTTCGAACATGCCGGTTTTCGCTTCACGCTATTCCCGCGCCGAGGCGGACGCGCGCCGGAGCCGGGCAATCTGGATCAGCTGTATCGCCTGGGTCAGTTACTGGGGCGTATCCATGCGGTCGGCTCGACCAAACCGTTCGCGCACCGCGAAGCACTGGGTGTGAATAACTTTGGCCATGCGTCAGTCAATTACCTGCTGGAAAACGACTGCATCCCGCGCAGCCTGCTTCCGGCTTACGAGTCGGTAGCCCGTGACCTGCTCAAGCGTGTCGAAGACGTTTACGCCGCCACGCCGCATACTAACATTCGCATGCACGGTGACTGTCACCCCGGCAACATGATGTGCCGCGACGAGATGTTCCACATCGTCGACCTGGACGACTGCCGCCTTGGTCCTGCCGTTCAGGACATCTGGATGATGCTGGCCGGTGATCGCCAGGAGCGCCTCGGCCAGTTGTCGGAGCTGATGGACGGTTACAACGAGTTTCATGATTTCGATCCACGCGAACTGGCCCTGATCGAACCACTGCGTGCCCTGCGCCTGATGCACTACAGCGCCTGGCTGGCCAGGCGCTGGGACGACCCTGCATTCCCGCACAGCTTTCCATGGTTCGGCACAGAGCGTTACTGGGGCGACCATATCCTGGCACTGCGCGAGCAGATGTCAGCGCTGAATGAAGAGCCGTTGAAGCTGTTTTGACCTGATGAGCCCCAGATTATCGTGCGGCGCTCCGCGTCGCATGCAGCTCTGGACGCTCCTCGTCCGATCCTGAACAAGTGACGCGGCAAAGATGTCGTGAATCAGCCGAACCTGTGTATAACATCCAGCGCTCCAGCGTGAGTACGATCAAAACCATCAACCGCATCACCCCACAATAAAACCGGAAATTTCTGTATTAATCTGTATTAAAGGGACGCTCCATGCAAGCTGCCAATCCACGCCGTGGATACATCCTGGGCCTGAGTGCTTACACCATCTGGGGCCTGTTCCCCATCTACTTCAAGGCCATCTCAGCCGTTCCGGCCATCGAGATCATCATCCATCGAGTGCTCTGGTCAGCCCTCTTCGGCTCGATTGTGCTGATGTTCTGGAAACATCCCGGCTGGTGGCGTGACCTGCGCAACAACCCACAGCGACTGGCCGTGCTGGCACTCAGCGGGACGCTGATCGCCGCGAACTGGATCGTCTACGTGTGGGCCGTTAACAACGGCCGCATGCTTGAAGCCAGTCTCGGGTATTACATCAACCCGCTGGTCAACGTGCTGCTGGGCATGCTGTTGCTGGGCGAGCGGCTCAGGCGTCTGCAAATGCTGGCGGTCGCTTTCGCCACCATTGGTGTCGCCCAGCAGGTCTGGAACGTCGGCAGCCTGCCGTGGGTGTCACTGGCCCTGGCGCTGACCTTTGCGTTCTACGGCCTGATCCGCAAAAAAGCCCCGGTTGCCGCCTTGCCTGGCCTGGTAGTGGAAACCTGGATGCTGGTGCCGCTGGCATTGATCTGGCTAACGCTCAACCCGACGGCCGTAAGCGCCCAGCCGGAATTCTGGACCACCACGCAAGCCATCTGGCTCGCCGCCGCAGGCCCGGTGACGCTGATCCCGCTGGTGTGCTTCAACGCCGCAGCCCGTCACCTGCCCTTCACCACCCTGGGTTTCCTGCAATACCTCGCGCCCACGCTGGTTCTGCTGCTGGCCGTGCTGCTGTATGGGGAGCACCTGACCACCAGCACCATCATCACCTTTGCCTTCATCTGGGCGGGGCTGGCAATCTACAGTGTGGATATCTGGCTGAAATCCCGCGGCCGAGGCTGATCAAAAAACACACAACACCTCGCAAGCCACGCCCCCCGTGGCCTGCAAGAGGTTCTCCAAGGGTTATCCACAGGCAGGCTAACCTTATCTGTGCACAAGCCATTGAAACTGTTGGTTTTTTGATCAAATTTCGCCAGGCCACGGCGAACGTGGCGTGCAAGGCTATTCCCCCAGGTTATCCACAGGCAGGTGCACGGTTAACCTGGATAACCTGAAAGTGAATCTAGTCCTCAGTACCCAACACCAGCTCCACCATCAGATCATCAGCCAGGGTCTCAAGCCCTGCCTGCAGGCCATCCAGCGACAAGCCCACCGGTACGCCCAGCACTGCATCGGCGTGGAACAGCAACTCGCTGCTCATGGGCGCAGGAGAAACGTCGGTAATCAAGTGTTCAACGTTGACACCCTGCCCGGCCAGCAAGCGGGTGATGTCGCGCACAATGCCGGGGCGGTCGTTACCGACCAGTTGCATGCTGATCAACTGGGTCGGGGCGGTTGTCTCTATCACGCTTTCAGCCAACAGCATGCGAATGCCATGGGCCGACAGGGCGTTCAACGCTTTGATCAGGTCATCGTACTTTTCCGGCTCGACGCCCACCTTGAGGATCCCGGCAAATTGCCCGGCCATGCGCGACATGCGGCTTTCCAGCCAGTTACCGCCCTGCTCGGCAATGCATTGCGCGATACGTTCGACCTGACCCGGTTTGTCGGGAGCAACCAACGTTACGACGAGATGATCCACGGTCAATTCCTCTTTCTGTGCAGGTGATTTGAAAACGGCGTCGGTCGCACCAGTATAGACAGCCCCGAAGGCAGCCCGTGCGCGGTAAATCGTGTACCGTTTGCCACGCTTTATGGAACAATCACGAGCGCTTTTGGGAACACAATGAATATCATCGTGACCCGATATGAATATCCAGTCGTTTAATGACATATTCAGCGACGTTTTCACGCAACGGCGGCTCATGTAGTATCCAGAATCTCGCACTACATGACACCAAGATCAATAACAGAGCGCTCCCCGAGTGTGCTCGACCCTGCTGAGCAGAGTGAGGCAAGTGCAATGACTGAGTACGTTCAAGTCGGTGACCTGCAAGTCGCCAGAGTCCTGTTCGACTTCGTGCAGAACGAAGCCACACCCGGAACCGGCATCGACGCCACTTCGTTCTGGGCGGGTGCGGACCAACTGATCCACGACCTTGCGCCAAAGAATAAGGCACTGCTCGCCAAACGAGATGAATTGCAGGCGCAGATCGACACGTGGCACCAATCGCGCGCCGGACAGGCTCACGACGCCTCGGCTTACAAAGCCTTCCTTCAGGAGATCGGCTACCTGCTGCCAGAAGCAGCGGACTTCCAGATCACCACGCAAAACGTCGATGAAGAAATAGCCACCATGGCCGGACCGCAACTGGTCGTGCCTGTAATGAACGCACGGTTTGCGCTCAATGCGTCAAATGCCCGCTGGGGCTCGCTGTATGACGCGCTCTATGGCACCGATGCCATCAGCGAAGAAGGCGGCGCGGAGAAAGGCAAGGGCTACAACAAGGTGCGTGGCAATAAGGTGATCGCCTTCGCCCGCGCATTCCTCGATCAGGCAGCCCCTTTGGCGGCTGGCTCGCACGTTGATTCGACTGCTTACAAATTGATCGACGGCAGACTGGTCATCAGCCTCAAGGGCGGCAGCAACACGGGCCTGCGCGACGATGCACAACTGGTGGGTTTTCAGGGTGAGGCTTCAGCGCCGTTCGCCGTGCTGCTCAAACACAATGGCCTGCATTTCGAATTGCAGATCGACGCTTCCAGCCCGGTTGGCCAAACCGATGCGGCAGGCGTGAAAGACATCCTCATGGAAGCCGCGCTGACCACCATCATGGATTGCGAAGACTCCATTGCAGCCGTCGATGCCGACGACAAAGTAGTCGTCTACCGCAACTGGCTAGGCCTGATGAAAGGCGACCTGGCGGAATCGGTGTCCAAAGGCGGCGAAACCTTCACCCGCACCATGAACCCGGATCGCGTCTACACCACGCCGCAAGGCGGCGAAGTCACGCTGCACGGTCGTTCGCTGCTGTTCATTCGTAACGTAGGTCACTTGATGACCATCGACGCGATTCTCGACAAGCATGGCAATGAAGTGCCGGAAGGTATTCTCGATGGCCTGTTGACCAGTCTGGCTGCGATCCACAACCTCAACCGCAATACCTCGCGCAGCAACAGCCGCAGCGGCTCGATGTACATCGTCAAACCGAAGATGCACGGGCCGGAGGAAGCCGCGTTTACCAACGAACTGTTCGGGCGTATCGAGCAGGTGCTGGGCTTGCCGCGCAACACATTGAAAGTCGGCATCATGGACGAAGAGCGCCGTACCACGGTCAACCTCAAAGCCTGTATTCAGGCAGCCAGCGAGCGCGTGGTATTCATCAACACCGGCTTCCTCGACCGCACCGGTGACGAAATCCATACCTCGATGGAAGCGGGCCCGGTGGTGCGCAAGGCGCAGATGAAAGCCGAGAAATGGATCAGTGCCTACGAGAACTCCAACGTCGACATCGGCCTGAAATGCGGCCTGCAAGGTCGCGCACAGATCGGCAAAGGCATGTGGGCCATGCCCGACCTGATGGCCGCCATGCTGGAACAGAAAATCGCTCACCCGCTGGCTGGCGCAAACACTGCATGGGTGCCCTCGCCTACAGCGGCTGCGCTACACGCCCTGCATTACCACAAGGTCGATGTATTCGCTCGCCAGGCCGAACTGGCTCAACGCGAGCAGGCATCGGTGGATGACATTCTGACCATTCCCCTTGCGCCGAACACCGACTGGACGCCCGAAGAAATCCAGAACGAACTGGACAACAACGCACAGGGCATTCTCGGCTATGTGGTGCGCTGGATCGATCAGGGTGTAGGTTGCTCGAAAGTACCGGATATCAACGACATCGGCCTGATGGAAGACCGCGCAACGCTGCGCATCTCAAGCCAGCACATGGCCAACTGGCTGCGTCACGGCGTTGTCAGCGAAGCTCAGGTGCTGGAAAGCTTGAAGCGCATGGCACCGGTCGTGGATCGCCAGAATGCCAATGACCCGCTGTATCGCCCGCTGGCGCCAGACTTCGACAGCAACATTGCCTTCCAGGCAGCCGTCGAACTGGTGATCGAAGGTACGCGACAGCCTAACGGCTATACCGAGCCGGTACTGCATCGTCGCCGTCGTGAGTTCAAGGCCAAAAAAGGAATGTAAGGATTTTAGTCATCGGACCTGAGAGGCAGCTTGCTGCCTCTTCGGGAAGGCGATGAGTAAACATCGCGTTTTTTGTTCGGGAGTATCAGTTTTTTTGTGTTCGGGCTGGTTAGGGCCTGCCGTCAGGCAGGCCCTTGTTTTACCAGCTCGGTCTGGTAAATCGGTCTCCGTACAGGATCGCAAATTGATTCATTGCCACTTTCCAGTCGTGTGCCGCATGACCCCAGTTGGCGGTGATGTTGCGCAACCCAAGCCATATCAGTTTCGTCGCAGCCTCATCGGTCGGGAAGTGCCCTCGAGTCTTGATGATCTTGCGTAACTGGGCATTGATGCTCTCGATGGCATTGGTCGTGTAAACCACTTTGCGAATGCCCGCCGGAAAAACAAAAAACGGTATAACCCGATCCCAGGCGCGACGCCATGCAGCAACTACAGTCGGATACTGCTTGCCCCAGGGGCCCGCTTCAAAGGCGTTAAGCTCTTGCTCAGCCACATCGGCATTGATCGCCTGGTAGATCGGCTTGAGTGCTTTGGCCAGTGCCCGACGTTTATCCCAAGCGGCATAGTCCAAGCTGTTGCGGATCAGATGCACGATGCAGGTTTGCAGCGTCGTGGCAGGAAAAACCGCCCCCAACGCCTCCGGTATTCCTTTGAGGCCATCCGTGACGGCGATCAGAACATCTTCAACGCCACGAGTCTTGAGGTCGTTGAACACCTTCATCCAAAACTTGGCACCCTCGGTGCTCTCGATCCATATACCCAGAATGTCGCGCGTGCCATCAGGTAATACCCCCAGCGCCAGATAAATAGCCTTGTTGCACACTAACCCCTCGTCCCGGATTTTGACCCGTAACGCATCGAAGAAGATCACCGGATACATCGGTTCCAAGGGTCGTTGCTGCCAAGCGCCCACCTCTTCCATGACCGCATCGGTGACTGAGCTGATGAAGTCATGGGACACGTCAGTTCCATACTGCTCAGATAGAAAAGCGCGGATCTCACGCACCGTCATGCCCCGGGCGTACATGGCAATTATCTTGTCGTCGAAGCCTGTAAAACGTCGTTCGTGCTTGGGAATCAGGATCGGGGCGAAGCTACCATCGCGGTCTCTGGGGATATCCAGGCGAAGCGGCCCGTCGTCGGTCAGAACCGTCTTGCTGCTTTTGCCATTGCGCTGATTGGTCGCCCCCTCAGGGCGCTCCGCGCCCTGAGGATAACCAAGGTGGTGACCCAGCTCGGCGCCTAGCGCACGCTCGATCAGAGCCTTCTTGAACGCCATGGACGCGTCTTGAATGGCTTCGGCGCTCATCGGGCCTTTAACAAACTGCTCGATCAGCTCTTGGGGAATCGAGGGCAACTCCCTCGCTGTTGCATTGGCGGACTTCTTTTTGGTCGGCATACATGCACCTCTAGCTACATGTTATGCCCGAACACAAAATTTCTGACAGTCTCTCTGGTTCAACAATACAAGAAATCGCAGAAAAACCTCGCTAATCCTATTCAGAATCTATCGACGCCACCCTCTTACAAATTAGCCCTTAAAATTTCTAATGCTGAAGAAGAAAGAGTTAAGATTAATACGCCAGCAGATGTGAGAGAGCATTCCCCGCTCTTGAATCTGCTGACGTAATTAGTCAATAACCCCATTTTCTGTTAGATGCCTACACAGCACCAAACAACCGATGCGGATCAATCACAAACTTCTTCGGCACGCCCGAATCAAACTCCCCATAACCCCGCGGCGCATCATCCAGACTGATCACCTCTACACCCACCACATCGGCGATCTTGATGCGGTCCCACATGATGGCCTGCATCAGCTGGCGGTTGTATTTCATGACCGGGGTCTGGCCGGTGTGGAAGCTGTGGGATTTGGCCCAGCCCAGGCCGAAGCGAATGCTCAGGCTGCCCATTTTTGCGGCAGCGTCTACGGCACCTGGGTCTTCGGTGACGTACAGGCCGGGGATGCCGATCTTGCCTGCGACGCGCACTACGCCCATCAACGAGTTGAGAACGGTGGCGGGTGCTTCGGCCTGAGCGCCAGCATGGCCGTGACCGCGTGCTTCGAAGCCTACGGCGTCGATGGCGCAATCCACTTCAGGCTCGCCGAGCAGGGCAGCGATCTGTTCGTGCAGTGGCGTGTCCAGGGACAGGTCAGCAATTTCGAAGCCTTGGGCCTTGGCGTGGACCAGGCGTTTCGGGTTGACGTCGCCGACGATTACCACCGCCGCGCCCAACAAGCGTGCTGACGCCGCCGCAGCCAGGCCGACCGGGCCAGCGCCTGCTACGTAAACCGTGCTGCCAGGGCCAACCCCGGCAGTCACTGCACCGTGGTAGCCGGTGGGCAGGATGTCGGACAGGCAGGTCAGGTCGCGGATTTTCTCCATCGCCGCGTCGCGGTCTGGCAGTTTGAGCAGGTTGAAGTCAGCGTAAGGCACCAGCACGTATTCAGCCTGACCGCCGACCCAGTCGCCCATGTCGACGTAGCCGTATGCACCGCCGGGGCGGGCCGGGTTGACCGTCAGGCAGACGCCAGTGTTCTGTTCCTTGCAACTGCGGCAGCGACCGCACGCCACGTTGAACGGCACAGAAACCAGATCACCGACTTTCAGATGTTCCACGTCGCGCCCGGCTTCCAGCACCTCGCCGGTGATTTCATGACCCAGGACCAACCCGGTTTGCGCCGTCGTGCGACCACGCACCATGTGTTGGTCCGAGCCGCAGATATTGGTGGAGACTACGCGCAGGATCACGCCGTGTTCGATGCGCTTGCCGCGTGGGTCTTCCATTTTCGGGAAGGGGATTGATTGCACTTCGACCTTGCCAGCGCCGAGATACACTACACCGCGATTACCAGACATACATGTCACCTCGCTTTTATTGTGGTGGAGCAGAGAGAAGCAGTTGCAGCTATAAAACCACCGTCCTGTTGGCGTTGAGAAACACCCGCCGTTCAATGTGATAGCCCACTGCGCGGGCCAGTGTCAGACCTTCGATGTCTCGACCTTTGGCAATCAGGTCTTCGGGATAGTGGCTGTGATCAACCACTTCCACGCCTTGAGCAATGATCGGGCCTTCGTCCAGATCGTTGTTGATGTAATGCGCGGTAGCACCCACCAGTTTCACACCCTTGTTGTAAGCCTGATGGTAAGGCTTGGCACCCTTGAAACCGGGCAGCAGCGAGTGGTGGATGTTGATCGCCTTGCCGTCCAGCTTGCGGCACAAATCGGGTGAAAGGACCTGCATGTAGCGGGCGAGAATCACCAGCTCTGCGCCGGATTCTTCGATCACCTGCCAGACCTTCGCTTCCTGCGCAGGCTTGTCGTTCGGGTCCAGAGGGAAATGGTAGTACGGAATACCGTGCCAGCCAGCCAATGGCTCAAGATCCGGGTGATTGGACACCACCGCGACCACGTCCATGGACAGTTGATTGATACGCTGGCGATAGAGCAAATCGTTCAGGCAGTGATCGGCTTTTGAAACCATGATCACCACTTTTGGCCGGTAGTTGGGTGCTGTGAGTTCGAAGATCATGCCGAAGGCTTCGCCTCGTTCGCTCAGCCCGGCCCGGAAAGCCTGTTCGTCGAAAGCCTGGGGCTGACGAAATTCCACGCGTATGAAGAAACGCCCTGACAGGCGATCATCGAAGGAGTGGTGCTCAGTGACGTAGCAGCCCTGCTCGAACAGGAAGCGGGTCACCGCATCTACCGTGCCCAGTACACTGGGGCAGTCGGCGGTTAAAATCCACGTATCGGGCGCGCGGCTCATTGAATCAAAGCTCCTGAATGTTCGTTATCCACAGATACGGCTGACTCTTGTGCCAATGCTCCGCGTTATACACAAATCTTGTGGGAGCGTACCGGGCGACGCTTCGCTTGTTCGCGAAGGGGGCGGTACATTCACCGGAAATGTATCGTCTGGACTACCGTCTTCGCGGACAAGTCCGCTCCCACAGGCCTCTCCCACTGGAGTCTTCATTGAGACCGACGCTGCGGTTTCAGCCCCGGTTCCCGGCTCTTCACGCCTGAATGCTCAGCCCGTACTCGGCACTCGCATCCTGCAACCATAGCCACCAGTAATCCGAGAAGCTGCGGCGGACCAGCAGCTCCCAGGTTTCTTCACCGGTCCGGCGGATCACCAGTTGCGACTTGGCGAACACCGTGCCGACGGCCTTGCCCACCGGGAAGTTGTCCGGGTGCACGTCGTAGCTGGTGGATTTCATCAATACCTGGCGCACTTTCGGACCGGTCAGTTCGAGGATCGACTGGCCGCCACTGACGTTGACGATGGAGATATGCAGCCCGGTCAGCGCCTCGCGCAGCTTTTGCTCTGCCGCGAACTCTTCGCCGCTCGGCACGATCAGCAGCCATTCATCCGGACCAAGCCATTGCAGCGAGCTTTCGCCACTGATGACCAGCATCAGTGCGGCGGGCAGCTCCATGCCCAGCGCCTTGTGTACGCCTGCGGCGAAGGCCGGATCGTGGGCATTGCCACGAATCGTCAGGTGGCCCAGCAGCTTTTTCTCGCGCAGGAACACGCCGGGGCTGGCGCGCCCCTTGCCGATCAGGCTGTCGAGGTTTGCGTGGAACAGCGGCGACTCGGCTTTGACATCGGTGGTCGGGCGCTGCTGGTAAACGTTCGCTGTGGTCATGAATCACCTGCCTTGAATTCTGTTTGCTGCTGATGATCGGCGCTCCGCGTGTTACTCGACATTCTGGCGCTCGCCCTTTGGATCGAAGAACACCGAGGAAACGATCTCGGCTTCGATCACGCTGCCGTCTGCCAGAGGCGCGAAGACCCGCTCTCCCATGCGCGCCAGGCCGCCTTTGACCACGCCCATCGCAAACGAATAGCCCAGCGAGTTGTGTGCATAGCTGGAAGTCACATGGCCAACCATGCTCATCGGGATCGTCTGTTTTGTATCGAACACCAGTTGCGCGCCCTCTGGTAGCCATTTGGTCGGGTCGACAGGCTTGAGGCCGACCAGTTGCTTGCGCTGTTCGCGTACACAGTCTTCGCGATTCATGCCGCGCCAGCCGATCCACGAGAATGGCTTGGTCCGGCCGACACACCAGCCCATGTTCAGGTCGTCCGGAGTCATCGAACCATCGGTGTCCTGGCCAACGATGATGAAGCCCTTTTCGGCGCGCAGTACGTGCATGGTTTCAGTGCCGTAAGGCGTCAGGTTGTACTGTTTGCCTGCCTCGGCGATCTTTTCCAGAACGCCCATGGCGTAGTCAGCCTGAATGTTGACCTCGTAGGAAAGCTCACCGGTAAACGAGATACGGAATACGCGAGCTGGCACACCGGCGACCAGACCTTCCTTCCAGGTCATGAACGGGAAGGCTTCACGGCCCAGATCGATATCGGTGACTTCGCTGAGCAGCTTGCGGCTGTTGGGGCCGGACAGCGTCAGCGTCGCCCAGTGATCGGTCACTGAGGTGAAATACACTTTCAGGTCCGGCCATTCGGTCTGCTGATAGATTTCCAGCCATTGCAGGACGCGTGCAGCGCCGCCTGTGGTGGTAGTCATCAGGAAGTGGTTGTCGGCGAGGCAGGCAGTCACGCCATCATCGAAGACCATGCCGTCTTCCTTGCACATCAGACCGTAGCGGGCCTTGCCCACGTCCAGTTTGGTCCACGCGTTGGTGTAGATGCGGTTGAGGAATTCGCGGGCATCCGGGCCTTGAATGTCGATTTTGCCCAGCGTCGAAGCGTCCAGCAGACCCACGCTGTCGCGCACAGCCTTGCATTCGCGAGCGACGGCTGCGGGCAGGTCTTCGCCGTTTTTCGGGAAGTACCACGGGCGTTTCCACTGGCCGACGTCTTCAAATTCGGCACCGTTTTTGACATGCCAGGCGTGCAGTGCGGTGAAACGCACCGGTTCGAAGATGTGCTTGCAATGACGCCCGGCTATCGCGCCGAACGTGACCGGCGTGTAGTTGGGGCGGAACATGGTGGTGCCCATTTCCGGGATCGACACGTTCAGTGAACGGGCGGCGATGGCCAGACCGTTGACGTTGCCCAGCTTGCCCTGATCAGTACCGAAACCCAGCGCGGTGTAGCGTTTTACGTGCTCGACCGACTCGAAACCTTCACGGGTCGCCAGCTCGATGGCGGCAGCGGTCACGTCGTTCTGCAGGTCGACGAATTGCTTGGGGGCCCGAGCGGTGCCTTTCTCGTGCGGCACCTGAAACAGCGCCAGTGTCGGTTCTTCAGCGCGACTGAAGGCTTTGGGCATCACGCCTTCGACCACCTTGAAGCCTGCTTCGCTGGCCGCGCGCACGCCACCTTCAAAACCATCGGCCAGGCTGTCTGCAAGACTGTAGACGCCGTTGACGCCGCCTACGCAGATACGTTTCTGCGGTGCTTCGCCCGGTACAAACCCGAGGATGTCCTCACGCCATACCGGCTTGCCACCCAAGTGCGAGGCCAAGTGCACAATCGGGCTGTAGCCGCCGGAGCTGGCCACCAGATCGCACTCAAGCCATTCGCCGGGGCTGGTGACGGTGTGCGCCTTGACGTCGATTGCGGCGACGCGGGCAGCTGTCACGCGTTTGCTGCCACGCGCTTCAATCACTGCGCTGCCGGTCAGAATGCGAATGCCTTTGGCGCGGGCTTCCTCAACCAGCGGGCCGCGCGGGTTATGCCGAGCATCGGCAATCGCAACCACTTGCAGGCTGGCGTCGAGCCAGTCCAGCGCAACGCGGTAGGCATGGTCGTTGTTGGTGGACAGCACCAGTTTTTTACCCGGTGCTACGCCGTAACGCCGGACATAGGTCGAAACGGCGCCTGCCAGCATGTTGCCCGGCACATCGTTGTTGCCGTAAACCAGCGGGCGCTCGTGAGTACCGGCAGCCAGCACCACACGCTTGGCGCGTACCCGGTGCATACGTTGGCGAACCATGCCGATGGGCGCGCGATCACCGAGGTGGTCGGTAAGGCGCTCATGAATGGTCAGGAAATTGTGATCGTGGTAGCCGTTGACCGTGGCGCGCGGCAGCAGTGTCACGTTGCGCAGGCTTTTCAGCTCGGCGACCACCGTAGCCACCCATTCAGCAGCGGGTTTGCCATCGAGACTTTCACGGCTGTCGAGCAGACTGCCGCCGAACTCTTCCTGTTCATCCGCAACGATCACTCGGGCACCACTGCGGCCGGCAGCCAGCGCGGCGGCCAGCCCGGCTGGGCCTGCGCCGACGATCAGCACGTCACAGTGCTGGTTCATCGCGTCATAGCTGTCCGGATCGTTCTCGGTCGGCGAGCGCCCCAGGCCCGCAGCCTTGCGGATGTACTTTTCGTAAGTCATCCAGAACGATTGCGGGTACATGAAGGTTTTGTAGTAGAAGCCCGGTGGCATCAACTTGCCGCCGACCTTGCCCAAAATGCCCATGACGTCGGTGTTCACGCTTGGCCAGCCGTTGGTGCTGGTGGCGACCAGTCCTGCATAGAGCGCTTGTTGCGTGGCGCGCACGTTGGGGATTTGCGTCGCTTCGGTCGCGCCGATCTGCAACACGGCGTTTGGCTCTTCCGAACCCGCTGCAAAGATGCCGCGCGGGCGGGAGTATTTGAAGCTGCGGCCGATGATATCGACGCCATTGGCCAGCAGGGCAGAGGCCAGCGAGTCGCCTTCAAAGCCCTGATAGGTCTGGCCGTTGAAGGTGAAGTTGAGCACCTTGCTGCGATTGATACGGCCGCCGTTGGGCAAGCGCTGGGTCTGGCTCATACCTTGTCTCCCTGATCCGTGAACTGCGGCTTCGTACCAATCGGATAGGTTTCGAGAATCTCGTAGGTCACGGTATTGCGCGTCATGTTGAAGTACTGGCGGCAACCGGCAGCGTGTATCCACAGCTCGTGGTGCAGGCCGCGCGGGTTATCGCGAAAGAACATGTAGTCGCCCCATTGCTCATCGGTGCAGGCACCTGGGTCCAGCGGGCGTGGAATATGCGCCTGGCCGGACGGGTGGAATTCCTCTTCGGAGCGCAGTTCGCCACAGTGAGGACAGAAGATATGCAGCATGGTCGGGTTCTCCTGTTAGTGGGCTACGGCTGCAGCGCCGTGTTCGTCGATGAGCGCGCCGTTGTGGAAACGGTCGATGGAGAACGGTTTGGCCAGCGGGTGCATTTCGCCTTTGGCCAGACTGGCGGCAAACACGTTGCCCGAGCCCGGCGTGGCCTTGAAGCCGCCTGTGCCCCAGCCGCAGTTGAAGAACATGTTCGGCACCGGCGTTTTGGAAATGATCGGGCAGGCGTCCGGCGTGGTGTCGACGATGCCGCCCCACTGGCGGTTCATGCGCACACGCGACAGCACCGGAAACATCTCAACGATGGCCTGAATAGTGTGTTCGATCACCGGGTAAGAGCCACGCTGGCCATAACCGACCCAACTGTCGATACCGGCACCGATCACCAGGTCGCCCTTGTCGGACTGGCTGATGTAGCCGTGCACGGCGTTGGACATGATGACGCTGTCGATAATCGGCTTGATCGGCTCGGAGACCAGTGCCTGCAAAGGATGTGATTCGATCGGCAGACGAAAGCCCGCCAGTTTGGCCATGTGCCCGGAGTTACCGGCGGTTACCACGCCGACACGTTTGGCACCGATGAAACCCTTGTTGGTTTCGACGCCGATGCACACGCCGTTTTCCTTGCGAAAGCCGATGACTTCGGTCTGCTGGATAAGGTCTACGCCCAAGGCGTCGGCGGCACGCGCAAAGCCCCAGGCCACTGCGTCGTGACGAGCTACGCCGCCACGACGCTGAACGGTTGCACCGATGATCGGGTAGCGGGTGTTTTTCGAGCAGTCCAGGTATGGGATTTCCTCAGCGACCTGCTTGCCGTTGAGCAGTTCGCCATCTACACCGTTCAGGCGGTTGGCGCTGACACGCCGCTCGGAGTCGCGCATGTCCTGCAAGGTGTGGCACAGGTTGTAGACGCCGCGCTGGGAAAACATGACGTTGTAGTTCAGGTCCTGAGACAGGCCTTCCCACAGTTTCATCGCGTGCTCATAAAGGTGGGCCGACTCGTCCCACAGGTAGTTGGAGCGCACGATAGTGGTGTTACGTGCGGTGTTCCCGCCGCCCAGCCAGCCTTTCTCGACCACGGCCACATTGGTGATGCCGTGCTCCTTGGCTAGATAGTAGGCAGTCGCCAGACCGTGCCCGCCACCGCCGACGATGACCACGTCGTAGACCTTTTTCGGGGTCGGCGTGCGCCACATGCGCTGCCAGTTTTCGTGATGGCTGAGGGAATGCTTGAGAAGGCCGAAGCCTGAGTAATGCTGCATGTGAGGCTACTCCTGACTCAGCGATAAACCGGGAAATCGGCGCACAAGGCTGCTACCTGGCTGGCGACGTTGGCCTCGACATCGGCATCACCGAGGTTATCGAGAATGTCGCAGATCCAGCCCGCCAGCTCGACGCATTGGGTCACCTTGAAGCCGCGGGTGGTGACGGCCGGCGTGCCGATGCGCAGACCGGAGGTCACGAACGGCGACTGCGGGTCGTTGGGCACCGAGTTCTTGTTGACGGTGATGTGCGCACGGCCCAGAGCGGCGTCGGCGTCCTTGCCGGTCAGGCCCTGACGGATCAGGCTGACCAGAAACAAATGGTTGTCGGTCCCGCCTGAAACCACATCGAAGCCGCGGTCGATGAATACCTGCGCCATCGCTTGTGCGTTGTCGATGACCTGCTGTTGATAAGCCTTGAAACCTGGCTCCATCGCTTCCTTGAAGCACACGGCCTTGGCGGCGATAACGTGCATCAGCGGGCCGCCCTGACCGCCGGGGAAGACGGCGGAATTGAATTTCTTCTCCAGCTCTTCGTTGGCCTTGGCGAGAATCAGGCCGCCGCGTGGGCCACGCAGTGTCTTGTGCGTGGTGGTGGTGACCACATCGGCATACGGCAGCGGGTTCGGATAGAGACCGGCAGCCACCAGACCTGCAACGTGTGCCATGTCGACGAACAGGTAGGCACCTACCTTGTCGGCGATTTCACGGAAGCGCGGAAAATCCAGCGTCTTCGAATAGGCCGAGAAACCGGCAATGATCATTTTCGGCTGGCATTCGACGGCGATGCGTTCGACTTCGTCGTAATCGATCAGCCCGGTGGTGGTGTCGATGCCGTACTGCACGGCGTTGTAGAGTTTGCCCGAGAAGCTGACCTTGGCACCGTGGGTCAGATGACCGCCGTGCGCCAGGCTCATGCCCAATACAGTGTCGCCTGCTTGCAGCAACGCCAGATAGACCGCTGCATTGGCTTGGCTGCCGGAGTGTGGCTGTACGTTGGCGTAATCGGCCCCGAACAGCTGTTTGGCGCGCTCGATGGCCAGTTGCTCGACCTTGTCGACGTGCTCGCAGCCGCCGTAGTAACGCTTGCCAGGGTAGCCCTCTGCGTACTTGTTGGTCAGGCCGCTGCCCTGCGCCTGCATCACGCGTTTGCTGGTGTAGTTCTCCGAGGCGATCAGCTCGATATGGTCTTCCTGACGCTGCTCCTCGGCGTTCATTGCCGACAACAGTGCGTCGTCATAACCCTGGATCTGGTCTTGCTTGCTGAACATCGCGGATCTCCCAGCGGCGGCGCGGCGCCTGACTTGTCGTTAGGGCCGAACAGAGCCCTCTGAGAGCGATGGTAGGGCCGGACCGAAGTCGCCAAATGCCTATGGACGCCACACAAAGGTGCGTTTACGACATGGGGGCCAAGGGAACGGAAATAGCAGAAGAGGCGTTGCGCGGTGACGAGGCCGCAAACGAAAAAGCCCGCTCCCGGCGGGAGTGATTCCAGCGCAGGGAAGCGGGCTTGTCGGTTTCAGACTTTAATTTTCAGGCCTTAGCCGTGGTTTTTGCCCAGCAGCGCGTGATACAGCTCGGTATCCCCGAGAATGCCGACCACTTTATTGCCGTCCTGCAGGACCAGCTTGTTGCCGGTCTGGTAGCGGATCTGCAATGCGTCGCGCATGCCGATGTTGGAGTGCACCAGGGTAGGGCGACGGTCGAGCGTGCCGACGTCCTGGCCGGGGGTCCAGTTCTGCAGATCGAGGGGCGTAGCACCTTGCCGTGCGCCCTTGATCACATTGCCTTCGGCCAGGTCGAGCCATGAGTCGCCGCTCGGGTCCAGACACACCGAATCGTTGACGTGCGTGCACTCATCGACCGTGCGCATCAGGCTGCGACCACACAGCACGTTCAGTGGATTGGTGTGCGCAACGAAGGTACGAACGTATTCATCTGCCGGGTTGAGGACGATCTGTTCTGGCACGCTGTATTGCACGATGCGGCCGTCTTTCATGATGGCGATCCGGCTGCCGAGCTTCAGGGCTTCATCCAGATCGTGGCTGACGAAGACGATGGTCTTGCTCAGCTTGCTTTGCAGGGCCAGCAGTTCGTCCTGCAAGCCTTGGCGGATGAGCGGGTCAAGCGCCGAGAACGGTTCGTCCATCAGTAGAATGTCGGCATCCATTGCCAGTGCGCGGGCCAGCCCCACTCGCTGCTGCATGCCACCGGACAGCTCGTCCGGCTTCTTGTTGCGCCACTGTGTCAGGCCCACCAGCTCGAGCTTTTCATCGACCAGCTTGCGTCGTTCCTTTTCCGGGCGACCCTGCATTTCCAGGCCGAAGCTGATGTTCTCGCGTACTGTCAGCCAGGGCATCAGGGCGAATTTCTGGAAGACCATGGCAATGCGCTTGGTGCGCATCATTTTCAGCTCGGCCGCGCTGCAGTTGGCGATGTTGATCTGCGAGCCTTCATGCTCGACGAACAACGAGCCACGGCTGACGGTATTGAGACCGTTGATGCAGCGCAACAGGCTGGATTTACCCGAGCCGGACAAGCCCATCAACACGCAGATTTCGCCTTTCTCGATGTCCAGACTGGCGTTCTCGACGCCTACGATCTGCCCGGTTTTCTTCAGAATCTGGTCACGCGTGAGACCTTCGTCCAGCAGCTTGAGGGCTTCACGCGGGTCCCTGGAGAAGATGACGTCTACCTTGTCGAATTTGATGATACTCATGCGTCGGACCCTACCTTGGCTTCGGGTTGTTTGCAGATACGGTCGAGCATGATGGCCAGCAATACGATTGCCAGACCGGCTTCGAAGCCGAGCGCGATATCGGCTGTGTTCAGTGCGTTGACCACGGGTTTGCCTAGACCATCGGCACCGACCAGCGCGGCAATCACCACCATCGACAACGACAGCATGATGCACTGGGTGATCCCGGCAGCGATGCTGGGCATGGCGTAGGGCAGTTCGATGCGGGTCAGCAACTGGCGGCGCGACGAGCCGAAGGCCTTGCCGGCGTCCAGCAATTCCTGGGGTACATCGCGGATGCCCAGATACGTCAGGCGAATCGGTGCAGCAATGGCGAAGACCACGGTCGAGATCAGGCCGGGCACTACGCCCAGACCGAATAGCGTAAGGGTCGGGATCAGATAGACGAACGTGGGAACAGTCTGCATCAGATCGAGCAATGGCCGGATGATGGTGTAGAACAGCGGCTTGTGCGCGGCAATGATGCCCAGCGGCACGCCGATGACGACACACACCAGCGTGGCGAAGAGCACCTGCGCCAGGGTTTCCATGGTTTCCTGCCAGTAATGCAGGTTGAGGATCAGCAGAAACGAAAGGATGACGAAAACCGTCAGGCCCCACTTGCGCTGGATGAAATGCGCGAGGGCGGCGATAAGGCCGATCAGTACGAATGGATTGAACCAGGTCAGCGCGAAAGTGAACCCGTGGATCATCATTTCCAGTGTCGAGGCTATCGCGTCGAAGTAATCGGCGCCGTTGGCCGTCAACCAATCGACAAATGCGGCGATGTACTCGCCCAGAGGGATTTTATGGTCAGTCAGCATGATTTCGGGTGTCCGCTTGCGGAAGGTGAAGAGGGCAGCAGGCGGGTCAGCCCCGCCTGCTGTCGGCTTACTGGGTCAACTTGGCTTTGGCTGCCTCCAGGCCTGGCTTGCCATCGACGGTGGTCACGCCGGAGAGCCAGGTGTCGAGTACTTGCGGGTTTTTCTTGATCCACGCCTTGGCGGCGGCATCAGGCTTCATTTTGTCGTCCAGGACGTTGCCCATCAGGGTGCTTTCCATGTCCAGTGTGAAGGACAGGTTCTTGAGTAACTGACCTACGTTGCTGCATTCCTGACTGTAGCCTTTGCGGGTGTTGGTGTAGATGGTCGCCTGGCCATAGTTGGGGCCGAAGAAGTCATCACCGCCAGTCAGATATTTCATCTTGAAACGCGTGTTCATCGGATGCGGTTCCCAGCCGAGGAACACGACGTCGTTTTTGCGTTTCACGGCGCGGTCGACCTGCGAAAGCATTGCGGCTTCGCTGGACTCTACAACCTTGAAGCCTGCATCTTTCAGGCCGAAGGCGTTCTTGTCGATCATGCTCTGGATCAGGCGATTGCCATCATTGCCGGGCTCGATGCCGTAGATCTTGCCGCCCAGTTCCTTCTTGAATTTGGCGATGTCGGCGAAGTCATGCAGGCCTTTGTCGTAGAGCGCCTGAGGCACTGCCAGGGTGTACTTGGCGTTCTCCAGGTTGGCTCGCACGGTTTCGACAGTCCCGGCTTCGCGATACGGCTTGATGTCGTTTTCCATGGTCGGCATCCAGTTGCCGAGGAACACGTCCATGTTCTTGCCGTCGGCCAGCGACTTGTAGGTCACCGGTACGGAAATCATGGTGGTCTTGGTCGTGTAACCCAGAGACTCGAGTACGGCGCTGGTGACCGCAGTAGTAACGGTAATGTCAGTCCAGCCTACGTCGGAGAAGTTGACCGTATGACAGGCCTCTGGCTCGGCTGCCTGAGCAAGCACCGGCATACAGAGCGTAGCGGCCAACAGCAACGATTTGGAACCTTTCATGGGTGGACTCCTGTGAGTTTCTTCTAGTCATCAGCAGGTGAACGCTGACGCGGCTTATGGGTTGGCGAGGCTTTTCGCGAAGCTCCATCACTGCGCCGGGCGATCGAGTCGGAACCGATCATGTAACAGGGAAAATCAAACGCCTACAGGGGGCGTCGTATCCAGTGCAGGAGGCGTCGTATCCAGTGCGCGCAAGGTCGCTTACAGATTCGTTGCATCGTACACACGCCCGGTTGCAGTGTTGGGACTGCTGAAAAACGGCCAGTACGTTACACAGTCGCTGCGCAGGTCGGCAACGGTCGGTTGGCAGGTCGGTGCCTGCGCGAACGCGGTCTTTTGGAGGGGGGTAACGCCGACAAGTTCATTATCGGGTCAGCCCGTGCGGTCGTGTCGTCAGGTCTGACCATCACTTTTGATGGCTGCGCGGTTTTTGATCACACGCCTTGATGGCCGCCACCTTTTAGCGCGAAAACCCGCTGACGACCTGATTTTTCAGGGCGTGCCTTGAGGGTGTAGACAAAATAAATTAAACTTTCACTCCCTTGTCTGAATAGCCCTCAAGCCATGCCTAAAACCGGACGTCCTCGCTCGATTGCCGCCGAGCACTATCCCGTGCTGGTGAAACTCGCTCATGCACAGCCCTATTCCAGCCAGGCCGAATTGGCGCTCGTATTCTTCGCCGAAACCGGTATCACTGCGCATCCCGACACCTTTGCAAAAGCGTTGAAAATGGCAGGGATTACGCGTGTAAAGCAGCGGGCCAAGGGAAGTTTTCAGTCACCTGAACCTAATAAAGCCTATGGCTACAATGAAACCCACCGCCGCCAACTGCCGGAGCAGCTATATCCGAGTTGCTTGACAGATACCGAGTGGGCACTGGTCGCCGACCTGTTTGAAAGCCAGGGCGGACGAGGAGTGCCACCGCTTCACTCTCGGCGCACGTTGCTGGAAGCCTGTTGCTATGTCGTACGCACGGGGTGCTCATGGCGAATGCTACCCCGCGATTTTCCTCATTGGGACAATGTCTACAAAACGTTCCGCCGGTGGAGCGCTCAAGGCAAGTTCGAGCAAATGCATGATCGCTTGCGAGCTCAATGGCGTGAGCGGGAAGAACGCGCTGACAGCCCGTCAGCAGCGATCCTGGATTCACAGTCGACCCGCAGTTCTCCTCAAGGCGGTGACAGCGGCTACGACGCAGGCAAAAAAGTGAAGGGGCGTAAACGAAGTCTGATTGTCGATACATTGGGCCTGCTGCTGGCTGTCAGTATCAGTGCTGCAAGCGTGCAGGATCGTGACGCGGCGGATGATGCGGTGGCGTACTCGAAGGAAAAATATCCGTCACTGAGCACGCTTTTTGTTGATAGTGCGTACGCAGGAAAATGGGCACAGCGCACCCATCAACTGCACGCTATCGATGTTCAAGTGATCCGTGGCCCGAATAACAGAAGAACAGGGCAATGGCACTCTGAACAAGGCGATCTATTTTCCGTGGAGCCTGTTCAGACTGGATTTGTGGTCATGCCCAAGCGATGGGTAGTGGAGCGAACTCATGCCTGGAATGAGAGAGCTCGGCGACTGATCATGCATCATGATCGCCTTTTTGCGGTAAGCGAGGCATGGGTTTGGTTGGCCGAGGCTCGAATACTCGCGCGCCGACTCACTACATGATTTTGTCTACACCCTCCTTGAGTAGCACTTGGGGCACGTCTAGCCCCATGGCGTTTCCCCGTGTGCTACCGAATTGCTCATCAGGAGTGCGGCCAGCGCGCCTTGGCGTCGCAAACAGACACTCGGGTCGCTGCTGGATAGACACTTCGCGACGTCGTTTTCAGGTGTTGTTGAATGGCTGATCAATTTCCGGCATGGGATTTGCGATGTCATCACAAAGCCCATCAATGAAGAGGGCTATAAGAAGAGCCTGTCCTGGGGCCAACCAATGCCATATGTGAGGAGATAGTGTGATGACATCGTTCAATCAAGGGGCTCAACCTCAGAACAGCGCGCCACAATCCATCGGCTTTCTGCTGCTGGATAACTTCACCCTGATCTCCCTCGCATCGGCGGTAGAACCTCTTCGCATGGCTAACCAGCTGTCGGGCCGCGAGTTGTATCGCTGGACCACGCTGAGCGTGGACGGCGGTCAGGTGTGGGCCAGTGACGGTTTGCAGATCACACCGGATGCCGCCATGCACAAGGCTCCGGCACTCGATACCGTCATCGTCTGTGGTGGTGTCGGCATTCAGCGCACCGTGACGCGTGAACACGTGAGCTGGCTGCAGAGCCAGGCACGTCAGTCACGTCGCCTCGGCGCGGTGTGCACCGGCAGTTGGGCGCTGGCGTGTGCCGGCTTGCTGGATGGCTTCGATTGCAGTGTGCATTGGGAGTGTCTGGCTTCAATGCAGGAAGCCTTTCCACGCGTGTCGATGAGCACCCGGCTGTTCACCCTGGACCGTAACCGCTTCACCAGCTCGGGTGGCACGGCGCCATTGGACATGATGCTGCACCTGATCAGTCGCGATCATGGTCGTGAGTTGTCGGCCGCGATTTCCGAGATGTTCGTCTACGAGCGCATTCGCAACGAACAGGATCATCAGCGCGTGCCGCTCAAGCACATGCTGGGTACCAATCAGCCAAAGCTGCAGGAAATTGTGGCTTTGATGGAGGCAAATCTTGAAGAGCCGATCGACCTTGACGAGCTGGCGGTGTACGTCGCCGTGTCGCGCAGGCAGCTGGAGCGACTGTTCCAGAAATACCTGCACTGCTCGCCGTCGCGCTACTACCTGAAACTGCGCCTGATCCGCGCTCGGCAACTGCTCAAGCAGACACCGATGTCGATCATCGAAGTGGCGTCAGTGTGCGGCTTCGTATCGACGCCACACTTCTCCAAATGCTACCGCGAATACTTCGGCATTCCGCCGCGTGACGAGCGCGTGGGTTCCAACACCGCGCAACAGGTCGCCATGATGCCGATCCCGCAGGCAATGGTGCTCGCCCCATTGTCCGGACCGATGTCGGCGTTGAGTCAGGCGCGTAATGAATCGACGTTTGCGAGTGTGAGGCTTTAGTCGCCCTACGCCACAAGAGGACGCGGAGCGTCCGGAAAGGCATGCGACGCGGAGCGTCCAGAACGGCGTACTGACGCGGAGCGCCGGCACGCCAGTTGGGTTTTCGTGTGTTTACAGTGCGAAGCGCGACACCATGCTGTTGAGGTCCACGGCCAGGCGGGATAGCTCGGTGCTGGCCGCGCTGGTCTGATTGGCGCCGGTGGTGGATTGTGCAGACAGGTCGCGGATGTTGACCAGGTTGCGGTCCACTTCGCGAGCGACTTGCGCCTGCTCTTCGGCAGCACTGGCGATGACCATGTTGCGTTCGTTGATCTCTTCGACTGCAACGTTGATGGTGTTCAGCGCCAAGCCCGCGCCTTTGGCGATGTTCAACGTCGATTCGGCGCGTTCGGTGCTGTTGCGCATCGAACTCACTGCCTGCTCTGTACCGCTCTGAATGCTACCGATCATGCGTTCGATTTCACTGGTCGATTGCTGCGTGCGGTGCGCCAGGGCGCGGACTTCGTCGGCGACTACAGCAAAGCCACGCCCGGCTTCACCAGCGCGTGCAGCCTCGATGGCGGCGTTGAGGGCGAGCAGATTGGTCTGGTCTGCCAGGCCGCGAATCACGTCCAGCACCTTACCGATATCACGCGATTCACTGGCCAGGTTGATGATCAGTTCAGCCGTACCTTTCACATCGCCGCTCATGCGTTCGATGGCGCTGACGGTTTCCTGAACCAGGTCACGACCGTCGCCAGCAGATGTCGCAGCATTGCGAGACGCTTGTGACGTGCTGACGGCATTGCGCGCGACTTCTTCCACGGCGCTGGTCATCTCGTTGACCGCGGTTGCAGCCTGCTCTATTTCGTTATTCTGCTGCACCAGCCCGCGTGCGCTTTCGTCGGTGACAGCATTGAGCTCTTCAGCAGCCGAGGCCAGTTGCGTGGCCGAACCGGAAATTCCCTGCAACGTATCGCGCAGCTTGTCCTGCATGGTTTTCATGGCCAGCAGCAAACGACCGGCTTCATCGGTACCGTCGATCTGGATCGGCCGGGTCAGGTTGCCTTGTGCGATGGTTTCCGCTGCATGCAGAGCCGTGGCAATCGGCGTGGTAATACTTTTGATCAGCATCCAGGCAAACACGATGGTCAGCAGGGTGGCAGCGATCAACAGTCCGACGACCAGATTGAATGCCGAATCGTACTCGCTGGACGCATCCTTCTTCACCTGGTTCAACTGAGCCGTGTTGAACTCCACCAGTTTGCTGAGCACAACATTCATCTGGTCGGAGTTGTTGAGCATTTCGTTATTGAGCAGGCCCTGCAATTCATCGATCTTGTTGGCGCGAGTCAGGGTCTTCAGGCGCTCTTCAAGCTGGCGATATTGTCCCAGCAGTTGTACGTACTGGCTGTAAAGATTGCGCTCGTCGGGATCGCTGATGAGCTTCTCGTAAATCGCCTGAGCGTCAGTGATCTGCTTGTTGCGCATCGCCATCAACTCGATGGTTTTCTGCTGGGTTTCCGGGTCGCGGTTGACCAGCAATCGATAGGACAGAACGCGCAAACGAATGCTGACTTCAGCGAATCGGTCAAGGCTCTTGATGCTCGGCACATTGTTGTCGGCCAGCACTTCAGTGGCGCCACGGATCTTGCTCATCTGAGACAGTGCAAATACACCCAGAATCAACATGAGTGTGCCGATCATGGCAAATCCAAGAAACGCTCGGGGCGCGATGTTCATATTTCGCAGGGACATAGAAAGCTTCCAGGGTCAGGTACGCAATCCATGCGATTTAACGGTGAAGGGAATGCAGTGAATGGCTGCCTATCGGTCATGCGACTAACGTCTTGAGTCAGTAGGCACTAAATATTGACGACTTATTACTGACGGTTATCTTTGGATATGGCTGACATTCGCGCAAACCCTTGAAAAGACTGGGTTGAGGGGGGTTAGGGTGATGTCAGTTTGCCCATTGGCTGTGCGCATTTGTCGCAGTTCGGGGCGGTCTGACGAACAGCAGGAACCGGATTCCGAATACGTAGTCACAAGCCCCCTACGCGTCTACGTTATGGACATGTCAACGTCATGACAGATCAGTATCAAAGCCTGAGCGCTGGTATGCGCAGCGACTTTTCTTTATCGTACGCGCCCGTTGAAATTTGCTCGAGAAATCAAAATGTTGGAAGCCTCCCTTAGCCAATTGGAACAACTTGTCGGCGATCTGGTGCAGCAGAACCAGGCCCTTCAGGAAACAAATGCACAGCTCGGTGCCGAGCTGGCAAAAGCCAAGGACGAGAACGAGAACTTGCAACTGAGTCTGATGGAGCAGGAAGAGAAGCATGGCAGCACTGCCGCGCGCATCCAGGCACTGGTTGATCGCGCGACCAGCGCAAGTGCTGTCGGCGCATGAACGTCGATGGCAGCGGTGTAACCGTCCTCACTATTCTGGGCAATGAGTACTCGGTCAAGGCGCCGGCTGGCGAAGACCTGACCCTCATGAAGGCCGCCGCGATGCTTAATGCGTCGCTGGCCGACACCAAGCGCAAATACCCGACGTTGATCGGTGACCGTCTGCTGGTCCTTGCTGCGCTGAACCTTTGTTCGCAGCAGATCGAGCTTGAGCAATTGCACAAGGTCGAGCTCAAGCGCTACCGGGAGCAGGTCGAAGCGACGGTGGATGTGATCGCCAAGACCATCGCCCCGAACTGAATGTGAGGCGCTGACGCAGTCGCAGTCAGAACGAATGCGACTGTCTGCGTCTGCGCCATTGCCCGAGTGCTTCCTCCAGCCGCAAGGGGCTGTCGATCTGCTGGCGACGAGCATGGCTGAACAGGATCAGCGCCAGTTCTGCGGTGACCAGCGCATCGGCGCTGGCGTGGTGACGCTCTTCGGCGTGCAGACCAAAGAAACGGGTCCAGTCATCCAGCCCGGCATGACGCAGGTTGGCGTGCTCGCAGAGCATCGGAGCTATTTCGGCAGCGTCGAAAAACGGATGCTGCAAGCGATAGCCCAGGCTTTCCTTCAAGGCACGCGACAGCATGTGCTGATCGAATGGCGCGTGAAAGCCGAGGATCGGGCTGTCACCGACGAACTCCATGAAGTCCAGCAAAGCCTCGACCGGCTCACTGCCTGCGGCAATCGCACTGGGCGCCAGCCCATGAATCAGAACGGCGGGGCTGATCTTGTGGTCGACGCGCAACAGCGTGCGCTCGAACTGCTGGCCCAGATCGATGGCGCCGTCTTCAATCACCACCGCACCCATGGACAGCACTTGATCGCGGTTCATGTTCAAGCCGCTGGGTTCAAGGTCCAGCACGACCCAGCGCTGTTGGCGCAAAGGCTTGTCGCTGAGGTTCGCGCAGACCGGCAGCTTTTTGAGGCGATCCAGTTGATGCGCTTGCAAGGGTGTCTTTTTCGCGCGCGGCTTGAGCCATTCGAACAGGTTCATACTTGATAACGCAGGGTCAGGCTGGTTTGCAGTCGCTGCGCCTGGCGAAACGATTCGCGCAGAATGCGTCTGTCCAGATGGTTGAGCGTGTCAGGGTCGATGCGGTTGGAGTAAGGAAGGTTCTGGCGGCTTTGCAATTGATGTTGCTGCATGCGGGTCTGCTGAATGAAGTGGTACGCCTCTTCATACGCAGCGCCATCCAGGGGGTCGATGACTTCACGTTCGACCAGTTGGCGCAGGCGTTCCTGGGTATTGTTGACGCCGACACCATTGGCAAGCGCCAGCAGGCGCGCACCGTCGACAAAGGGCGTCAGGCCTTCGGTCTTGAGGTCCAGGGTGTCTTTTTCGCTGCCTTTGCGCGCCAGGACGAAATCCTTGAAGCGGCCCACCGGCGGCCTTTGGCGCAGTGCGTTCTCGGCCATCATGCGCTGGAACAGCTTGTTGTCTGCTACCTGATCAAGAATGCCGCGGCGCAGTTGCTCGCCGCCGCTCTCATCGCCCCAGACCACGCGCAGATCGAAATAGATACTCGATGCCAGCAGGTTCTCCGGAGTTGCCTCGCGGATAAAGGCTGCAAAGCGCTGTGACCACTCGAGCCGGGACAGGCACAGGTCGGGGTTGCCGGCCATGATGTTGCCCTTGCACAGGGTAAAACCGCACTGTGCCAGGCTCTGATTGATACGTTCGGCAATCGGCAACAATAACGTGCGGATCTGCTCTGCCTCCGCCGCATCGCTGGCTTCAAACAGAATGCCGTTGTCCTGATCGGTATGCAGCGTCTGCTCGCGACGGCCTTCGCTACCAAAGCACAGCCAGCTGAATGCAATGCCGGGGTCGCCATTTTCTGCAAGCGTCAGCTCGATCACGCGGCACACGGTGTGGTCATTGAGCAGGGTAATGATCTGGGTTATCTGGGTCGAAGAGGCACCATGGGCCAGCATGCGGTCGACCAACTGGACGATATCGCCCCTCAAACCGGCGAGCGCCTCGATACGCGGCGCATTGCGGATGGTCCGTGCCAGGTGGACCAGGTCGACCCGTTGCAAGGAAAACAAATCGCGCTCCGATACCACTCCACACAATCGCCCGTCTCTGACCAGGCACACGTGGGCGATGTGACGTCCGGTCATGGCGATGGCCGCGTCGAATGCGCTGGCGTCCGGGCTCAGATGGAACGGCGACAGGCTCATGGTGCGTCTGACCGGCGCGCTGAAATCGGCATTCACATCGGCAACTGCCTCACGCAGGTCGCGCAGGGTAAAAATCCCCAGCGGGGCCTGCTGCTCGTCGACAATCACGATGCTGCCTACCTGCTGTTCATGCATCAGTTTCACCGCGTCGCGCATGGGTGTTTCAGGGCTGCACATCACCGGGTGACGCATGGCCAGTTCGCCCAGACGTGTATTCAGGGAATACTGCGTGCCCAGGGTTTCAGCGGCGCGCTGCTGGACCTGCTGATTGACCTGATCCAGCAGGCTGCTGACGCCGCGCAGGGCAAAGTCGCGAAACGTTGTGGAAAGCGCGAATAGCTTGATGAACGCCTGCTTGTTCAATTGCAGGCAGAAGGTGTCTTCTGCAGCCAGGTGTTCAGTGCGAGTGGCACGCTCGCCCAGCAGGGCCGCAAGTGGAAAACACTCGCCAGTGGTAATTTCAAATGTTGTTTCTGTGCCGCCTTTGGCAGAATGCGGACGTTCACCGACGATTCGCCCCTGCTTGACGATGTAAAAGTGCTCTACCGGGCCATCGCCAGGCTTGATGATGCTTTCATCCGCAGCATAGAACCGGAGCTGACACTGCTCTACGAGGTACGCCAGATGCGCGTTTTCCATCTGGTTGAAAGGCGGGAATTTTTGCAGAAACTGCATGGTGCCGTGTATGTTCTGTAGCACGGCTGTCTTGCCTGCCTGGGTGAAAGCATCTGCCTTGCTCATGGCCTGTTCCGCGTTCTTGTTATTGGTGCTCATGGTCGGCCGCTTGCAGCCAGGTGCCCATTGGACGTAAGTCTTACGCTTGAACCGAGTGACAGTGCCGTGCCTGCTGCGGCGTAACTGATTTGACGAACGCAATGGATTGCGAGCGAAGACTGGCCAGGATGCCGACGAAATGCATCGCAGATTTATCCATATCTGCTGTCGGATTAGTTCAGGGAATGATGAGACTGCAATGATTGACCACGACATTTTGAGCGATGAAGAGCGCAATGCCCTCCATGAGGTCATGCTCACGCCCGCCCGTGACGCACCGCAACGAGTTCTGATCGTCGATGACGACAGCGACGCGCGCGAGCTGCTGGCCGAAATTCTGAGCCTCAATGACATCAGTTGCATGACCGCACCCGGTGGCGACAGCGCGCTCGAAATGATCCAGACGCGTCAGTCCATCGGACTGCTGATTACCGATTTGCGCATGGCACCTTTCGACGGGCTGGACCTGATCCGCAAGGTAAGGGAGTCGGATCGCGCCGAACTGCCGATCATTATCGTCTCCGGCGATGCCAACGTGCGCGATGCCATCGATGCCATGCACTTGAACGTGGTGGACTTCCTGCTCAAGCCGCTTAACACCAAGCAGCTGGTGAAGCTGGTAAAGCGTGAGCTGGGAATGAATTGACGCGATAGTCGTGCAGTTGAATGACCAGCGTGTCGATCCCCGTTTTCACGGCGGCGGAAACTGCGCTGCAGTGCGCTGACCGTCGATATTGGAGAGCTTCTGCCAACGCAGCAGGTTACGCCAGCCGACAACGGTTGAGTCCCGTGCCCGTTCACGAACGATCAACATCAGTGGTCGCCAGGTTTCTTTGGTCAGCAAAATATCGTCAATGGCCTGCTGGGCCTTTTCCGCTGCCTGCACATCCCCGCGCTGCAAAGCCACAGCCTGAATGCCGCGATAGCCGTCTATTTCGGCGCCTGCCCGGCCCTTCATCGAGTAATTGACGTTGTACTGGCAATACTTGCTGTCCTTGCCCAGACGTTTGATTGTCGCCTCGAAAGCGTCAAGGTGTATAGCCGCGCGCAGGCGGTTGTCGGGGGTGTTTTTGTTGCCTGTCTCATCCGGCTCCAGTGTTTCGATGCAACGCATCAACCACAGATCACGGTTGGCGGTGATTTCGGCCTGCATGTCGCGCAGCGTGGAGTAGTGCCGGTCCAGATCGGCGTCCTGTTTGTCGCCAATCAGGAAGGGTGATATTTCGTTCTTTTCCAGCGCCCAGGCCAAGTCTCGGGACATGCCCAGTTGCAAACCCAGCCCCTGAACCTGAACCCCATGGTTGGCACCTTTTTCTGCTGACGTGGCCGAGCTGGCAATCGGCGCGAAGTTCAGGTTGGCGGTGACCCCCGCCCGTTGCTGAGCAGTGTCACCCTTGGCGCCGACAACGCTGATGAATCCGCCGGTTTCCGTACGTGTTTCCTTGATTCGATCCGCTTCGACGTACACCGAAGGTTCCGGCGTCAGGGTTTGAGAGGCATCGCTTGCGCCATCCTTGAAACGTACCGCCGGGACGCGCAATGCCATACGCGCCGCGACGTTGCGGGTGCTGGACGTCGCATCTATCTGGCTGACAGAGACCTCCGGGTTACGCGCCAGTATGGCTTCCAGCGGCCCGGCGTAGCGCTGGCCCTTTTGCGGGTCGATGATGTCCCAGCGGACCATGCTGTCCAGCGCGGTCAGCATGTTGCCGCGCATTTCATCGTCCTTGTGACGGGTGCGGAAAAAGCGCATGAGGGTCGAGCTGGTTTGGGTTTCCTGAGCGGTAAAGCGGCCAGTGAGCGCAGCCTGTATCCCCACACCCTCTGCAACCGCGCTTCCTGCCGCCACACCGATGGTGACCTCGGCGGCTTCGGTTCGTGTTTTGCCGAAGGACATTTCCATCCCCAGAATCGGCATGAACAACTGGGCAAACGCTTCGTCACTGCGAGATTTCTCTGCCGAAAAGATCGGTGACACGATGGGCGATATCAAGCTGTAGGGCAGCGACGGCAAGCCTACGCCCAGCGTGCCTCCGCCGCCCAGCCGCAGCCGGTCGCGCAGGCGGCTTTCAAGAATGAACGGCTTGAAAAACGTCACAATGTCGCTTTTCTCGCTCAAATGCCGGGTTTTCAGCAGTTTTATCGCCGCGTTCAAGTCCTGATCAAGCACCTCTTCAACAGACTGAGCAGGTTGCAGCGCTGGCGGCAATATCTCGCGCAGGTGCTCATCGACGCGATTGATTGCCTCGTAGACCGACAGCTTGCTGTTCGCCAGTTCGCTGTACAGCGGCGGCAGTTCGATGTGCTGAGCTTTGTGCAGTACGTTGACTGCACGCTTGCCGTTCGCGTCCGGCTTATCCCATATCTGTGATAGCCGCTGCTGTTGAACGCGGGCCTTAAGCAGGCTTTGCATCGATTTGCCATCGCGATTTTTAAGCGTCACCTGCGACAGGTGAGTGCCTTTCTTTTCCAGAGATTTGAGGTGATCGAGCAGGGCTTGGGCGGCCGGGATTTCAAGTTGCAGTCCTGGTGCACCCTTGGCGTTTTTCAGGGTTTCTTCCAGCATGCTGATACGCGCAGAAATCACCTGATCAACCTGCTTTCTGGGCGATTGCAGGCCCATGCTTTCGCCCACCGAGTAGGCCCGATCCAGCGTCGATTTAGCAAAGGGTGTTTTGTTCAGCGTTGGGACCAGGCGGCGTGGTAACGAGCTTTTCGCTGGGGCAGTTGCTGTTGCTTGCTCCGGGGTATTGGCCGCCACGGCGCGCATGACCCATTCCATCGTCGCTTTTTTCAGGCGCTGGTCATGCTGCGCATAGGGCGTGCCGGGAGCGTTGCTGAAATAACCGTTACGAACCGCGTTGAAGGCGGCGTGATCAACATCGTCGAACGACTTCTCGTCTCCATCCAGCTTGCTGCGCGCCACCTGTTTGGCGGTTTGCAGCCATGCCTTGACCTTGCCGTCGGGCTCTTTCTGCTGCGCTTCATCGGCATTCCAGAACACGCGCAAAGGCTTGGCCCGCTCGGCCACGATCGGTGCAGTGCCATCGCTGGAGAGCACTTGCAGCATTTCCATGCCACGCGGCACAGTTGCCAGTTTTCGACAGAGGTTGAGCGTGTCCTGCTGAATGCTGTTGTTTGTGGCGCTGCGGGTCCTGACCGACTTCGACATTTCTTCGGCCACGCGTGGCCAATGTTCCAGTGGGTGCTGGCTCAGTACGTCGAGCACACGGTTGGCACGTGTGGCGTCATTGCCCGTCACGTCTGCCAGCGCCGACGTTATTACCTCGATAACCGCGAAAGCTGGCAGCGATGTGGGTGGCGGCGTGCCTTGCAGGCGATCGCCGATACGTTGCAGGGCCGCTTGAATTTCATCCGCACCGGTTGCTGCAAAAGCGTGCGCTTGACTGATCTGACTGGCGAGGTACTGCTCGCGGACGTTCTTGAGAGCGGTTTTATCGATTCGTTCTTGGGCCTCGCCCTCTGCAGGCGTGGTGACCTGGTCTGATGCGGGCAGTTTCTGATCAAGTGTCTTGAGTGCAAAGCGCTCGTCATTGACGATCGCGATTCGCTGATGAATCTTGCCCAGTTCGTCGTTCAGGCGCGCAACATCGGCATCGACCCGCACCAGTCTTTTTGTCAGTTGCTGATGTGTTTGCATGGCCTGTGAACGCGTTGCAAGCGTCTGTCCAATGGCGGTGTCCAGCCTGTCGGCTTCGTCTGACCCTTCGGGCGTCTCCTGTCGCTGGGCGCGCAACGCAGAAAGCTGCGTATTGGCGTGCGCGGCCGTGTGCTCGGCCGCGGTCATGTCGTGATCGAGTGAAATCAGCTCACGAGTCTCTGCCACCTTGAGTTGCAGTTCGATTTCGATGGCAGCGTGCCGGTCGGCGAAACGGACATCCAGCGCCTGCATGCGTGTGCGCAACTCGCCCAGCCACTGCTGAGAGAACTCGGCTTTCTGTTTAACCTGATCCTGCCCCTCACTCAGCGCGCCCAGTTGCAGTACCTCTGTGCCCTGAATCAGCTCCCGAAGTTGCTGGCTGGCCAGGCGGGTGGTGGAGTCGGCCTGTTGAACGCGAGCCCTGGCATGGTTCAGTCGTTCGGTCGACGTGGGTGGGGTGGTCTGTTCGAGCGATTCAAGATGCTCGCGCGCAGCGACCAATGCGAGGGTGGCTGTGGCGAGCACCTTGCTCTGATGATCCAGCCGGGTGCTCAACTCTTTCACCGCCGCTGCGATGGTTTCAGGGCTTTGCTTTGAGTTATCGGCCTTGGTCTTGGCGTTGCTGCCATTGCTGGCAACCTCGCGTAGCGGGGCAGGCTTTAGCCACGGAAAAATCTTGGTGGTAATACCCCTTACCGTTGAAGGGGCGGGGCGCTCCCAGAGAGACGTTGGCGCCGCCTTCAGGTGGGTCAGCGCCGAATCGACCATGCGCTGCAGTTCATGCGCTTCTTTTAGCAACGGATCGTGTTTCTCCTCGCTCGATAGGTGCTCACCTTCCTCCGGAATCCCGCTGCGCAAGGGCCGGTTTAAAGTACGACCGGTGCCGGGAATACCGAGACTGAAATTGGTCTGACGCTCGGAAAGCTTGCCAGCGATGCGCGTCTTCAGCCCGTGAGCTTGCTGAACACCTGGCGCTGATTTAGGTGCAGCAGGATTGGCGACTGGCGGAGGCTCAGTCGGTCTTGCCGTGACAGACGGTACTTCCGGCTGCGACGAAGATCCTGTTTCCAGAGGCACAACCGGGGTAGCAGAACGAGTATTGATTCTTAAGGTCATGAGCGGGCTCCATCGGCTCAGATATCAAGTTCGACAGATCAATACAGGTGGTGGTAGTAATCGTCACTGCACATTCGGTGGTGCGTAAACGTGTTTGAAGGGCTGTCGCCATGACGCCAAGAGGTTGCAGGCGACACTTCTTCAAACTGCCAGGGCTGCACGGGGAAGTCGTGTTTGCTCGGGGGCATAACGGGGGCTACGTTGCTGACTCGCGGTTTGCTTCCGTTGGTGAGTCAGCTGTGGCAGGTGCCTGAAACGTTTCCCAGCTTGAACGGGAGGTTTTCGGACCTGTCTGGATGGGTGGTCGATATGTGGATTCGGTTCCGCTTTTATTTTGGTGCGCGCGAGGATGGGTGAAAGGTTGTCGGGGATTCAAGGAATGGCAGGTTGATCACCGACTCAATCAGAGACGTTCAGTTGGAAAGTATCTGGGGTATTCACAAAAGAGACTGTCAGAAATTTTGTGTTCGGGCATAACATGTAGCTAGAGGTGCATGTATGCCGACCAAAAAGAAGTCCGCCAATGCAACAGCGAGGGAGTTGCCCTCGATTCCCCAAGAGCTGATCGAGCAGTTTGTTAAAGGCCCGATGAGCGCCGAAGCCATTCAAGACGCGTCCATGGCGTTCAAGAAGGCTCTGATCGAGCGTGCGCTAGGCGCCGAGCTGGGTCACCACCTTGGTTATCCTCAGGGCGCGGAGCGCCCTGAGGGGGCGACCAATCAGCGCAATGGCAAAAGCAGCAAGACGGTTCTGACCGACGACGGGCCGCTTCGCCTGGATATCCCCAGAGACCGCGATGGTAGCTTCGCCCCGATCCTGATTCCCAAGCACGAACGACGTTTTACAGGCTTCGACGACAAGATAATTGCCATGTACGCCCGGGGCATGACGGTGCGTGAGATCCGCGCTTTTCTATCTGAGCAGTATGGAACTGACGTGTCCCATGACTTCATCAGCTCAGTCACCGATGCGGTCATGGAAGAGGTGGGCGCTTGGCAGCAACGACCCTTGGAACCGATGTATCCGGTGATCTTCTTCGATGCGTTACGGGTCAAAATCCGGGACGAGGGGTTAGTGTGCAACAAGGCTATTTATCTGGCGCTGGGGGTATTACCTGATGGCACGCGCGACATTCTGGGTATATGGATCGAGAGCACCGAGGGTGCCAAGTTTTGGATGAAGGTGTTCAACGACCTCAAGACTCGTGGCGTTGAAGATGTTCTGATCGCCGTCACGGATGGCCTCAAAGGAATACCGGAGGCGTTGGGGGCGGTTTTTCCTGCCACGACGCTGCAAACCTGCATCGTGCATCTGATCCGCAACAGCTTGGACTATGCCGCTTGGGATAAACGTCGGGCACTGGCCAAAGCACTCAAGCCGATCTACCAGGCGATCAATGCCGATGTGGCTGAGCAAGAGCTTAACGCCTTTGAAGCGGGCCCCTGGGGCAAGCAGTATCCGACTGTAGTTGCTGCATGGCGTCGCGCCTGGGATCGGGTTATACCGTTTTTTGTTTTTCCGGCGGGCATTCGCAAAGTGGTTTACACGACCAATGCCATCGAGAGCATCAATGCCCAGTTACGCAAGATCATCAAGACTCGAGGGCACTTCCCGACCGATGAGGCTGCGACGAAACTGATATGGCTTGGGTTGCGCAACATCACCGCCAACTGGGGTCATGCGGCACACGACTGGAAAGTGGCAATGAATCAATTTGCGATCCTGTACGGAGACCGATTTACCAGACCGAGCTGGTAAAACAAGGGCCTGCCTGACGGCAGGCCCTAACCAGCCCGAACACAAAAAAACTGATACTCCCACCTGTGCGGACCCGAAACTCTCGACAGGATAAAGCAACGGGGAAGATAGAGAATCCTGGCTAACTTTTCGACCAAGTAAGCGCTTTTTCACACTGCTTGCTCTTTTCAAAATGCTCACAAAAAACGCTGGCAAATGTCCGCCCGGATCAACCCGATTAACCGGGTCCTCCTCACAATACGCATACGCATTCAACCCGCCCTCGCCAAACGGGCTCAAACTGTCCGGACTATTGAACCTCATCAAAACCGGATTAAAAGCCCTGTACCCATTGCCCAGCAAATAATGCCCTGTAATCGGGTCAAGCCGCTGGCCGGTAAAGCCCGGCAGGCTTGCGGGGCCTGAAGGGTAACGATGGCCGTAAGGCGTATAAGCAAACGCCAAACCCTGTGCCGCGATCACGGACTGCTGTTGGTCCGTCGCCAGTAACAGACAATCGTTCTGGTTGTTTTCCACACTCAGGTGAGCCAGCAAATGCTCGTCCGTACGCAGAAGCGTGTGCTGTATCTGCCCCTGAATTTGCGTCGCCAAGCGATTCTGCTGATAAAAAAACCGGTCGCTCCCCTGCCCCGCAGGCGAGCAGTCGGCCAAGCGATCCGTTGCGTCGTAATGGTAAGTGCAGAGCACTACAGGGCTGGCAGAAGACATGAACATCACCTGCGGCAATCGATGATAGAACCGTAATTCTGGGCGTGTGATCTCGTGCTGCACAGTTAGCAGAAATGCTAGGGAGCCCACCTCGTCTGCCAGAGCCGATTCAGGCAAATGAAATAACTGCCTGTCTTCAGCGCGTTGGGAACAAGCCTCTGTTGCTCACAGTCAAACCGTCTGCTTTACCGCCCACTCATGGGCGGTTCAGGTTTGATAAGGGTGACGCAATGAAAACTGCACGCGGTATGGCTTTGGTAACGTTGATGGCACTGGCTGCAAGCCCGGTGTTTGCCTTCAATCTGAATGACGCCGCAAATGCGGTTTCCAATGCCACGAGTGGCAATCAGAAAGCCACAGCGGCCCCTGAAGTCGCAGGACTGCTTAATACCCTTGGCACCCAGCTCAATGTCACCCCTGAACAAGCCGTTGGCGGAACAGGCGCATTGCTCGGGCTGGCGAAGAACAAGCTGACCAGCACCGATTATTCGCAGTTGGCCAAATCGGTTCCCGGTCTGGAGCAGATGTCCGGCACCTCCGCACTGGACAGCCTGGGAGGCGCAAACGCACTGGGCAGCCTGCTCGGTGGCAAGTCCGGCGATAACTCGATGCTCAACAGCGCACTGGGCAACGTGCAGAGCATGGGTGATGTGAATAACGCCTTCAAGGCACTGGGCATGGACAGCACGATGGTCAGCCAGTTTGCCCCGCTGATTCTGCAATACCTCGGGCAGCAAGGTGCCAGCGGTTCGGCGTTGCAGAGCTTGAGCGGGTTATGGGGTTCCGGCAGCTGATTCAAGCCGCAACGCCGCAATACGCGCATCTTTCTCCACCCAGAGCTGGTTGACCCAGCTCTGGATTTTCTCGCGAAACACCGGATCGTTCTCGTAATCGCCCTGCCACAGTGCCGGGTCCATTTCGCGGGTTTTGATGTCGACAATCACCTTGGGCACCCGCCCGCACAGCATGTCCCAGAACCCCGGGATGCCTGAACCCGGACAGACCACGGTGACATCCAGAATGGCGTCCAGTTGCTCGCCCATGGCAGCCAGCACGAATGCGACGCCACCGGCCTTGGGCTTGAGCAGATGGGTATAGGGCGATGATTGAGTCGCATGTTTGCCCGGAGTAAAGCGCGTGCCTTCCAGATAGTTGACGATGGTCACTGGCTGACGCTTGAACAGCTCGCAGGCGGCCTTGGTGATTTCCAGATCCTTGCCCTTCAGTTCCGGGTGCTTCGCCAGAAACGCCTTGCTGTAGCGCTTCATGAACGGGTAATCCAGCCCCCACCACGCCAGGCCCAGCAGGGGCACCCAGATCAGTTCTTTTTTCAGGAAAAACTTGAAGAAGGGCGTGCGCCGGTTGAGTGCCTGGACCAGCGCGGGAATATCCACCCACGACTGATGATTGCTGATGACCAGATACGAAGTATCACCGCGCAAGCCCTCATCGCCACGAATATCCCATTGCGTCGGTACACAGGTTGCGAAGATGACCTTGTCGATCTCGGCCCAGGTTTCGGCAATCCACATAACGGCGACTGAACAGCGATCGCGCATTCGGCCTCTGAACAGCAGCTTGAGCAAGGCAAAAACCAATAACGGACCTATCAATACCAGCGTATTGATCAGTAACAACAAAGCAACAAAACAGCCGGTGAGCAGACGGCGCATGGCGGACTCTTGAAGGTTCAGGGGCGGCAATAATAAAGACCCACGCGTTTTACGCCAATTACACAGGTGCTTACAAATGTTTCACGTCCGGGCACTTATGCTGGCCTGACACTCTTGCTGGCGAACCTACTGCAGGTTCGCTGTCTAAAAACGCGCGCCAATCAGGCGCTGACCATTGCGAGGAACCTCTCACGTGAAACCGATCCTGGCGCTATTGTCGTTGCTGGCCCTGCCGGTCATGGCTGCTGAACCGACGCTGTATGGCCGCTACGAGAACATCAAGGTTCTGGACGTAGACCAGACCTTCAAGGCCAAGATGGACACCGGCGCACTGACTGCTTCACTGTCGGCCAAGGACATCGAGCTGTTCCAGCGTGATGGCGATGACTGGGTGCGATTCCGTCTGGCAACCAAGGGCGCCGACAACAAGGTGTATGAGCACAAGGTGTCGCGGATCAGCAAGATCAAAGGGCGTGCAGAAGGTGATGACGAAGACGACGAAGGCATCAACCCTGCCAAGCGTCCTGTTGTAGACCTGGAACTGTGCCTGGGAAACAAGAAGCGCACGGTCGAAGTCAATCTGGTCGACCGCAGCCACTTCAACTTCCCGCTACTGATCGGTGCCAAGGCGCTGCGCGAGTTCGACGCAGCGGTTAATCCGGCACGCCGCTATACCGCTGACCAGCCTGACTGCTGAGGCGTCTATCGTGCTCATGCTTCTTCCTGACTATCGTGCGACGCTCCGCGTCGCATGCCGTTCAGGACGCTCCGCGTCCTATCTTGACTGTGCGGCGCGGCGCAGATTGACTCAAACTGGCGGCAGGGTCGCGATCATCGACGGGCGTTGACTGACGTCCAGATACCAAGCGGCCAGTCGCGGATAAGTGCTGCGCCAGTTCAGATCCGGCTGGCGAAAGTCCAGATAACCGAGCGCCACGGCGACGCTGATCGATGCGACATCAAAGGATGTGCTGAGCTCTGTGACCGCGTCGCTTTCGAAGTAATGCAGCGAGCGTTCAATCTTCTGCTGCTGGTTGTCCAGCCACTGGTCCCAGTGTTTTTCCTGCGGACGCAAGGCAGTTTCGTAGCGGATCATTACCGCTGCATCCAACACCGCATCGGCCAGCGAAGCCAGGGTCAGGCGCCTCCAGCGTGCCGAGCCTTCCAGGGGGATCAGTGGCAGGCCCACGTGCTGGTGGTCGAGAAAATCAAGAATCACCCGGCTGTCATGAATGACATTACCGTCAGCCAGCCTTAGCGCGGGAAGTTTGCCGGCCGGGTTGTCTTCATTGAGCTCGGCAGACGGGCTGACCGGCGTCAGCACTGTGGTCTGCAACTCGACGCGGTCGAGCTGAGCGGTTTCATGAAGCATCACCATCACCTTGCGGGCAAAAGGCGAGGCGGCGTTGAAGTACAACGTCATCGTGGGCGCTGACATGGGTGTTCCTCGAATGAGACAGGCTCTTAGACTAGTCAGCCTGTGACGCGCCTGCAATGAGCGTTTCAATCAGCCGCGCCGCACCAGCAAGCCCTTGATGCTCAACAGGGCAGCCGTCCCCATGCCCAGCCACGCCAGCGTATCCCACCAGCCATCACCCAGCAGCGCGGCGAACAAGCCGACGCCGATAAGCAGCGCTATCAAGGCGGGTATCGCAAAGGTCTTCCAGAATCGCGATGGCCTGGAACTCATTGCGCCGCCTGAGCGCGAATCACGCTCACCGAGCGCGCGGCACGACGCCTCACCCACCACAGATAGACGCCGCTGCCGAGTACGATGATGGTCAGCATGTCCAGCACTGCCCAGAGAATCTTCATCGGCATGCCGCCGTAATCACCGAAATGCAGAGGCTGCGACATACCCAATGCATCCATGTACCAGGGACGCTCTACCACGGCCGTGACTTGCAGCGTCTGCGCGTCGATCAGCACTGGCGTGGCCAGGTGCGCAGTCAAGTGCGTGTTGCCTTTGAGGAACACCGCGTAATGATGCTCGCTGGAGAAGCGCGTGCCGGGGAAAGCGATGAAATCGGCCTGCATGCCGGGCGCAGCGGATTCGGCAATTTCCAGCAATCGAGTCGCCGGGGCGCGCTGGGTCAATGGCGGCGCGTCTTTGTAAGGGGCGATCATGGTGGCCAGCGCATCATTGCGCCAGGAGGCAATCAGCAGATCGGCACAGGCACTGATCACCCCCGTCACGCCCACCACCAGCGCCCAGGTCAATGTCACTACGCCGATCAGGTTGTGCAGGTCCAGCCAACGCGTACGCCTGGATTTATTGACCCGCACCTGGCCGAACTCCAGCTTGCGCATAAACGGCGCATACAACACGGTCCCGGAAACGATCGCCACCACAAACAGCAAACCCATGAACGCCAGCAGCAATTTGCCGGGCAGGTTGGCGTACATGTCTACGTGCAGGCGCAGCATGACCATCATAAAGCCGCCATTGGCAGAAGGCATTTCCAGCGCTTCACCGGTGCGTGCATCAAGGGCGAAGGTGTGCGAGGAATTGGGCTCGGTGCCTGCGGTTGCCGCGGTGATGGCCATCACGCCATTGGTGTCTTCGTCGTCCCAGCCGAAATACTGCATCACCTCGCCGGGGCGATGTGCTTCGGCGGCCCTGGCCAGTTGCTCCAGGTTCAGATGCGGCGTGTCGGCAGGCATCTCCTGGTACTGCGGGGCGTCGCCCAGCAGGTAATCGATTTCATGATGGAAGATCAACGGCAGTCCTGTAACCGCGAGCATCAACAAAAACAGGGTGCAAATCAGGCTGCTCCAGGTATGCACGATGGACCAGCGGCGCACGGTTTGGCTTTTCATGGTTTATCCACAGGCGAAGGGACGCAAAACGGAGCGTGCCCCCGAAATGACTTGTAAGACTAAGCCGCTCGAAACTGGAAAAGTGTCAGGGCGATCCGATGCAGGCACGAAGAGGTATGTTTCAGAGTTTTGCCGGATTGCTGCTGGCCTGCTCATCCCTGGCCAGCACAGTGACCCACCACGCGGTGTGTTGTTCGATCTGCACGGGTAAGGTCGGCAACAACGCCTTGAGCGCCAGGTCAGTGTCGGCCAGCGGGAATGTGCCGGTAATACGCAGATCAGCCACGGTCGAGTCGACACTCAGATGGCCTGTACGGTAACGACCCAGTTCAGCAAGCATGTCCGCCAGCCGGGCGTTGTCCACCACCAACATGCCGCGCGTCCAGGCGTCGACGCCGGAAGGCATGCTGAGCAACGGGCCAAGGCCATTGCGCGTAAGGAGAACCTGCTGGCCCTCGCGCAGAACCTGTTCACCGGACGCATTGCGCGCATTGGCGGCAACCGCTGATTGCAGCACGCTGAGCAGTGTTCCGTCTGGCTCGCGGCGGACCAGAAAGCGCGTACCCAGGGCGCGCATTTTGCCATCCGCAGTTTCGACGATGAAGGGACGCGGATCGTCATGATTGCCGGTCTGCACCATTATTTCGCCGTCCTGCAGAATCACCCGACGTTGCTGCGCATCGAAGCGCACATCAATCGCGCTGTGGGTGTTAAGGCGAATCAGGGTGTTGTCCGCCAGACGCACGTCACGCTGTTCACCGGTGGCGGTGCGCTGATCGGCAAGCCAGTAATCTATCGGCAGGTAGCGGTCGCCGACGAACAATGCCAGCCCCAACGCCATGAACACGCCGACCAGACCGCCGCCAAGCTTGCGCAAGCTATGCCGCTGGGCACCAGGCGATTGCTGCAATGCCTTGCGCGCCGGACCTGCTGGCAAGGCAAAACGCTGATTGACCATGCCCAACTGGCTCCAGGCCCTGGCATGCTCTTCGTCGGCGGCCAGCCAGCGAGCAAGCTCAGCATCATTGCCGCTGCTGCCATCCATGTTCAATTGCCACTGGATCGCGGCGTCCAGAACATGAGCGGATACCGGCCTGGTGTTCATGTCGGCTCACCGTAGAGCGCTACATAGCACTGACGCATGGCTTGAGCCAGGTATTGCCTGACGCGCGAAACCGAGACGCCCAGCCGCTCGGCAATTTCGCCGTGGCTCAGCCCGTCGAGGCGACTGTACAGAAAGGCTGCCCGTGCTTTGCTGGAGAGGCTGCCCAGCATACGGTCGATCGCTTTGAGGTCTTCCAGAATCAGCATCTGCTCTTCCGGCGAAGGCTGCTCGGCCTCGGGAACCTGCATCAACTCCCCGAGATAAGCCTGCTCCAGCGCAGCGCGGCGGAAGTAGTCGAACATCAGTCCCTTGGCAACGGCCGCCAGGAACGCTCGAGGCTCTCTGGGCGTCAGCAATTCCTGTCGCCCGAGCAAACGCACGAACGTGTCCTGACTCAAATCCTGAGCACGCTGTGGACAGGCGACATTGCGTCTGAGCCAGGCCAGCAGCCAACCACGATGATCGCGATACAGCGCGCCAACAATCTCGCTATGAGTGCTTGGGACTGACGACACGAATAGCCTCGATGAGAAAGATCTAACTAAAGAGAATCATTCGCGATTGTGGCAGAGCGGAGGGATGGTGGCAATTCGCGTCTGTCGGGAGGAGGGTCTGAATCGAGTTGGCGCTCGTACCAATGCTCCGCGTCCATTGCGACGCGGAGCGTCGGGAAATGCATTCCCACGCTGGAGCTTGAGGAACGAGAATCTGGTAACTATCGTGCCGATGCTCCAGTGTGAAATGCATTCACGCTGGAGCATGCACAACGAAAGGCGTCCAGGGAGGACGCCCGTCGTCAGATCAGGCCTGGTGGCTGATTTCGCGCAGCGGCTTGCCGCGTGCCGGCTTGTCGCCTGCAACGAAGTAGTCGGCGGTGCTGCGTGGCAGCGGCTGGCGACCACGGATCTTGTCGGCGATTTTCTCGGCGATCATGATCGTCGGTGCATTCAGGTTACCGGTGGTGATGATCGGCATGATCGAGGCATCGACTACGCGCAGGCTTTGCAGGCCATGCACACGGCCCTGACCGTCGACAACGGCCATCTCGTCGGTGCCCATCTTGCACGAGCAGGACGGGTGATAAGCCGTTTCAGCATGCTCGCGCACGAACTGATCCAGCGCTTCATCAGACTGGACATCGATGCCGGGGCTGATTTCGCGGCCACGGTACGGGTCCAGAGCCGGTTGCTGCATGATCTCGCGCGTCAGGCGGATGCCGTCACGGAACTCCTGCCAGTCCTGCTCGCTGGACATGTAGTTGAACAGGATGCTCGGGTACTCGCGCGGGTCTTTGGATTTGACCTGCACACGACCACGGCTCGGCGAACGCATGGAGCCAACGTGAGCCTGGAAGCCGTGTTCCTGAACGCCCTTGGTGCCGTTGTAGTTAATCGCGACCGGCAGGAAGTGGTACTGAATGTTCGGCCATTCGAACGCTTCGCTGGAGCGAATGAAACCACCGGCTTCAAACTGGTTGCTCGCACCGATACCGGTGCCGAGGAACATCCACTTTGCACCGATGGCAGGCTGGTTCCACCACTTCAGCGAAGGGTACAGCGACACCGGCTGGGTGCAGGCGTACTGCAGGTACATCTCCAGGTGATCCTGAAGGTTCTGGCCAACGCCCGGCAGATCATGAACCACCGGAATATCCAGCTTGTTCAGCACTTCGGCCGGACCGACGCCGGAACGCTGGAGAATCTGTGGCGAAGCGATCGCGCCGCCACACAGCAGCACTTCCTTGCGGGCACGGGCCTGGATGCGGGTGTCGCTGTCACCTACCAGGTACGCCACGCCGACGGCACGCTTGCCTTCGAAAAGAATGCGATCGGTCAGCGCGTGAGTGACGATGGTCAGGGTCGAGCGCTTCTTGGCCTCGTCCAGATAACCACGGGCGGTACTGGCGCGACGACCGTTAGGCGTCACGGTGCGGTCCATCGGACCGAAACCTTCCTGCTGATAACCATTGAGGTCGTCAGTGCGCGGGAAACCGGCTTGCACGCCCGCCTCGACCATCGCGTGGAACAGCGGATTGTTGCCCGCCTTGGGCTTGGTCACGCTGACCGGACCTTCACCACCGTGGTAGTCATTCGGGCCGATGTCACGCGTCTCGGCCTTGCGGAAGTACGGCAGGCAATCGAGGTAGCTCCAGTCTTCAAGGCCCGGCTCTTTGGCCCAGCCGTCATAGTCCATCGCGTTGCCGCGGATGTAGCACATGCCGTTGATGAGCGACGAACCGCCCAGGCCTTTACCACGACCGCATTCCATGCGGCGGTTGTTCATGTGTGGCTCTGGCTCGGTCTCGTAGGCCCAGTTATAACGGCGGCCCTGCAGCGGGAATGCCAGAGCGGCTGGCATCTGGGTACGGAAATCCAGACGGTAGTCCGGGCCACCGGCTTCCAGCAGCAGAACAGTGACGCCTGCGTCTTCGGTGAGACGGGCTGCCAGGGTGTTACCGGCAGAGCCGGCACCAATGATGATGTAGTCGTATTCGGATTGAGTCGTCATAGAGGCTCCCTCATAGAGCTGCAAGTCTCAAGCCTCGGCTGCAAGCAGAAGCAGCGAGGCGATACTTGTGAAAATGGGGTGCGGCAAGCCGCTTTTGATTGCGTCTGCTTGAGGTTTGCCGCGTGCCACTTGAAGCGTGTTTAGAAAACCGAGGCGTAGTCGCCCAGCTCGATCTGTACCGACTTGATCCGCGTGTACTGCGCCAGCGAGCTGATGCCGTTCTCACGACCAACACCCGATTGCTTGTAACCGCCGACCGGCATTTGTGCCGCCGACTCGCCCCAGGCGTTGATCCAGCAGATACCGGCTTCCAACAGATGAATCACGCGGTGTGCGCGGTTCAGGTCGCGAGTCACGATGCCTGCGGCCAGACCGAAGTCGGTGTCGTTGGCGCGGCGCACCACTTCTTCTTCGGTGTCGTAGCCGAGGATGCTCATTACCGGGCCGAAGATTTCTTCACGCACGATGGTCATCTCGTCGGTGCAGTCGGTGAACACGGTTGGCGCAACAAAAGCGCCCTTGTCGAACACACCACCGGTCAGACGATCACCGCCGCACAACAGGCGTGCGCCCTGCTCTTTGCCCTTGGCGATGTAGCCCAGCACGCTTTCCATATGCTCGAAGCTGACCAGCGGGCCGAAGTTGATGTTTTCGTCTTCCGGGTTACCGGCGCGAATACGCTTCACACGCTCAAGGATTTTCGCTTCGAACTCGGCTTTCAACGCGTTCGGTACAAACACACGCGTACCGTTGGTGCAGACCTGGCCGGAGCTATAGAAGTTGGCCATCATTGCGATGTCGGCAGCACGGTCCAGATCAGCGTCGTCAAACACGATCAGCGGCGACTTGCCGCCCAGCTCCATGGTCACTTCCTTGAGCGACGAGCTCGAAGCGCTGGCCATGACTTTCTTGCCAGTGTCGGTGCCGCCGGTGAACGAGACTTTCTCGATGCGCGGGTGCTCGGTGATCCAGGTGCCGACTTCGCGACCGCTACCGGTCAGCACATTGAACACGCCATTTGGCACGCCAGCTTCGGTGTAGATTTCTGCCAGTTTCAGAGTGGTCAGCGAGGTGACTTCACTTGGTTTGAAGATCATCGCGTTGCCCGCAGCCAGCGCCGGTGCGGATTTCCACAGGGCGATCTGGATCGGGTAGTTCCACGCACCGATGCCTGCAACCACACCCAGCGGCTCTCGGCGGGTGTAAACGAAAGAGGAATCACGCAGCGGGATCTGTTCGCCTTCGATGGCAGGCACCAGGCCTGCGTAGTATTCCAGTACGTCAGCGCCGGTCACGATATCCACGTAGCGGGTTTCGGAAATGGCTTTACCGGTGTCCAGCGTTTCCAGCGCGGCCAGCTCATCGTTGCGCTCACGCAGGATGTCGACAGCACGGCGCAGGATGCGCGAACGCTCGACGGCGGTCATGGCCGCCCAGATCTTCTGGCCTTTTTCAGCAGCAACGACTGCGCGCTCGACGTCTTCCTTGCCGGCGCGCTGGATCTGCGCCAGTACTTCGCCGTTCGCCGGGTTGATGGCATCGAAGGTTTCAGTGTTGCTGGCATCGACGTAACCGCCATCGATGTAAAGTTTCTGCAGTTCAAAACGGGCCATAAAGTCCTCGCAAATTCAGTGGGGGGCGATGACTGATTTCAGTGTGCCGGGTTCGTTCGGCAACAGGCTTTTACAGTCGTTCGGTAAGGGGCTTCGAAAGCCTCAGCTCGCCGATTTCGCCAATTGGAAATCCATGTATTCGTAGGCAATCCGTTGTGCTTGCTCGGTGTCGAATGCATCGCCTGACAGCGCGCCTCTCAGCCACAGCCCATCTATCAGGGCAGCAAGCCCGCGGGCGGCGCTGCGTGCCTGTTCCAGTGGCAAGGTACGGCGGAACTGACAGCACAGGTTCGAATACAAACGGTGGTCGTTGATACGCTGCAATCGGTGCAGCGAAGGGTGATGCATGCTGGTCGCCCAGAAGGCCAGCCAGGTTTTCATGGCAGGGCCGCTGACCTGACTGGCGTCGAAGTTACCTTCGATGATCACTTGCAGATGAGCCCTTGGGCTGTCTTCGGTCAGCGCCTGCCGACGTTCGCGGACGTTCTGGATCAAGGCGTTCATCAGATGCCGCATCGTGGCGGCGATCAGGCCGTTCTTGTCCTGAAAATAGTGACTGATGATGCCGTTGGACACGCCTGCCAGTCGCGCAATCAGCGCAATGCTGGCATCGCCCATACCGACCTGATCGACCGCAGTCAGCGTGGCCTGGATCAACTGTTGGCGGCGGATGGGTTGCATTCCGACCTTGGGCATTGGCGCGATTCTCCCGGGTGTCTGCAGTGATCGTTTTACCAAAACGGTGAGACCAGTCTAAAGATTTTTTATTGAACGATCAATCAATAAAAGATAATCGGCGGGTTTTCGCCGGCAAACGGCAAGCTGAAAAGCGCCTGAGTGCGGGGGTTCTGGAGGATGCGTCAAGGCGCAGATTTGTGACGCGGAGCGTCACCCACGGCATTCCCACGCTGGAGCGTGAGGAACGATCACCTCAACTATCGTGCGACGCTCCGCGTCGCATGCCGTTCTAGGACGCTCTGCGTCCGGTCTTCAGCGCTGGAACAGTCAATCCTGCAAAACCACATCCGCCAGCTGATCAATCGCTTCCTGCCGCTCAGCCTGATTCGGTTTGGCGTGCGGATTGAGTGTTGACCATTGCGGGTGGGCGCGGGCACGGGTGAGCGGCTCGGGGATTTTGCCTTTGCGCCAGGTTTTGTCCTGCGGCGTGGTCAATTCCATGCGGTGAATGGCCGCGTGGCCTCTCACTCCCAATGCCAGCAACAAGTGCCCCTGTCGCAGTGCGAGAAGGCGCAGCACTGCATCGTCCACCGTCAATTCCCTGCGGCCCTTCAACTTGCCCAGCAATCGTCCGCCGTAGCTGCGCGCCGTCAACAGGGCACCGCCCGCAATTGCGCCGACTAAAGCCGCAGCGCCAAGCGTTACGCCGCCGACCATAAGATCGACCCCTGCCCCGGCCGCCGCACCGGCTGCCACGCCGCCGCCAACCCGCACGCCCATCAACCTGAGGGTTTCCGGATTGAACAGATCATCGCCCCAACGGCCATCCATCAACGGCAAATCGCTGGTAGACACATCATCCTTGCGAAACGCATACAGCTTGAGCAGCGCCTCGACACATTGCTGCTCACGCTGGCGAACCGCCTTGCGCAACGCTTCCACAGCCTGCTGTTCCTGCTCGGCAGTGGTCTCGACGCTACGCCGACACGCTGCACAGTCAATCAACAGTTCGGCGATAAGCCGCGCCGCGCTGTGTTTTCTGGCTCGACGTTGTTTCTCCTGATCCTCAATCAAACGCTCGAGCCGCAGCCGCGCGCTTTCCAGCAGAAGCGCCAGGCTTTCATACAGACGTCGACCGCCGTCTTCCGGCGGTGCGACGCTGTCGAAGCGCACCGATGCATGCAGCCCCAAGCGTGAAAGCGCTTCGCGCCACTCCGGCTCGCGGTGTTGCTGTGCACTGACGAAATTCAGCACCGGCAGCAGTGGCTTGCCACAACTGGCCAGCACCGCCAGCTCATCACGGTACTTGGCGAGTACCGGTTCGCGTGCATCGATCACATACAGCCCAGCGTCCGAGCCGAGCAACTGGCGCATGACCTTGGCCTCTTGCTCAAAGCGCTGGCGTGCTTCACTGCCCTCCAGAAAGCGCGCCAGTCGCGCCGGGCCATCCAGACGTTCACCGGGACGATCAAGCCGCTCCAGGTAATCGAGCAGCGCAATGGCGTCCTCCAGGCCGGGCGTGTCGTACAGATCGACCAGTGCCTGACCGTCCACCGACAGGCGCGCACCTTCCACATGGCGGGTGGTGCTGGGCCGGTGAGACACTTCGCCGAAGCTGACATCGCCGGTCAGGGTACGCAGCAGCGAAGTCTTGCCGACATTGGTGTGGCCGACCACCGCCAGCTTGATGGCGCGGACATTGTCTGCTTCAGTCATGGCCTGTCTCCAGCCAGTTCAAGGGCGCGCTGTCTGTGCGCGGCAATTGCAACTGATCCAGCGCGGCGTGCCAGTCGCCCAGACGCTCCAGATCGAGCACCTGCCCGGCAGGCGCGGGCAACAGCCATACACGTGTCGCCCCCGCGCTGCGCGCCAGTTCGGCAATCAGTGCCAGACTGCCACGATCCGGTGAGCGGCGCGGATCACAGGCGACCACCATGCGCGCAGGCGGATAATGGGTCAGTTGCTCCAGCAGCTTGTGGCGCGACTCACGGCTGTCGAGAATGCCTGCATCGACCACGCCTGACGGCAGTTCTGGCGGCCAGACTTGTTGATCATCCAGCTCGATGGCCACCAGCAACGCGCCATTACTGTCGGACGCACCCACGCCGGGCTGAATCTGATGCAGCGCGGCAGGTTCGACGTCATTGACGCCCAATCGCTCGCTGCTGGGCATCAATCGTTCACGCAGCTCAAGGTACTCGGGCAACTCAAGATCGAGACGCAGCCCCGCACTCCCCTGCTTCCAGCGCCACAGGCAGAACGCTGCCAGCAACAGACGCGGCACAATGCCGTAGACCAGCAGCACGCCCACCAGCCACGCAGCCCAGGCCTGGCGTGCATTCTCGATACTCAGCGCTGCATTGCCGCTGGCGCGAATCATGGCTTCGTCCGGCACACTGAAGCCCAGCCAAGCCGGGACGGTACTGAGTGTCTGAGTCAGGCTGACAAACGTGTCGCTGCTCAAAATGGTGGTTTCCCAGACAAACCCGTAGCGCCGGGTCGCCATCAGCATCAACAGCACCACCAGCGCACTGACCAGCGCGAGCAGCCACAGGCTGTGAACCACCAGGCCAAGCACCCAGCGATTCAGACGCTTGCGTTGCAGCAGCAGAACCAATGCCGGAGCAAGTTGCGCAGCCTGGGCGTCACGGGCAAGCTTTTCACTCAACCACAGCCATAAGCGGCCCAGCCCGCTGTTGCTGCGGCCAGCGAAGATAAAGCCCAGCGCCCAGGTAGCCAGCAGCACCAGATTAAGCCCAAGCAGACTGCCCAGCGCCCAGAACACATTGACCGGTGCCTGCCCGTCGCCCATTGCGGCGAAGGCCAGGCCCGCGCCACTGATGACAGCGAATACGGCAAGCGCAATCAACGCCAACCGCGCGCCCTGCTTCCAGTGATGCAATGCGCCGAGCATGCCGTCGCGCTGTGCCAGCCCAAGGGCGCGATGGGTGATACGGGCAGTCAGGTCGCCTCCGGCCGCCCGGGCGCGGCGATTGGCTTCCTGATCATCCAGCGCGCCAGCCTGTTGTTCACGCAGGCGCACGGCTTCGGTCAGCCAGAGGGTATCGAGTGGGGTCAGAGCAGTCACACAGTGTCTCTTGATTGAATTCAGCGGTGAGCATAACCGCTGTCATGGGACTGAGCACGGTGCGTGTCAGTTCATTCGCCTGCCCTGCGACCTCTGATATCCTCGGCGCATGAAAACTCATCTCCCCCTTAGCCTGATTGCCGCCCTTGGTGAAAACCGAGTGATCGGCGTCGACAATTCCATGCCCTGGCATTTGCCGGGGGATTTCAAATACTTCAAGGCCACGACGCTCGGCAAGCCGATCATCATGGGTCGCAAGACCTGGGATTCGCTGGGCCGCCTCCTGCCCGGTCGCCTGAACCTGGTGGTCAGCCGCCAGACTGATTTGCAGCTTGAAGGCGCGGAAGTCTTCGCTTCGCTGGACGCCGCCGTCGTGCGCGCCGAGCAGTGGGCGCAGGAACAGGGTGTCGACGAGGTGATGCTGATCGGCGGCGCGCAGCTTTATGCCCAGGGCCTTCCCGAGGCGGATCGCCTGTACCTGACTCGCGTGGCACTGAGCCCTGATGGCGACGCGTGGTTTCCTGAATTCGATACGGCGCAGTGGGCGCTGGTATCCAACATCGAAAACGCCGCCGTCGATGACAAGCCTGCCTACAACTTCGAAGTGTGGGAACGCGTCTGATCAGCAATTTCTGGAGCAATTGCGGCCGCTGACGAAAAACTGCAATAAAAGTGTCGTTTTTGGTTTCACTGTCGCAAATAAAGGGGCAAACGGCGTCATTTGGCCTTTTTCGGGTCGCTGACGTACTTTTGCCTTCACAATAATTTGTTACGGTCTGCCCCTTCGTTTTTTCGACAAGGGGAAATCGCCTATGGAACTCGTGCCAAAACTGTTGGCTGCTGCCGTCTGCTTCGGGCTTGCCAGCCAGGCTATCGCGGCCACCGAATTGAAGCATTGGCCCGAGCCTGCCGCCAAGGCGCTCGACGCGATGATTGCAGCGAATGCCAACAAGGGCAATTACGCAGTCTTCGACATGGACAACACCAGCTACCGCTTCGACCTCGAAGAGTCGCTGCTGCCGTACATGGAAAACAAAGGCCTGATCACCCGCGAAAAACTCGACCCCTCGCTGAAGCTGATCCCCTTCAAAGACACCGCCGACCACAAGGAAAGCCTGTTCAGTTACTACTATCGCCTTTGCGAAATAGACGACATGGTCTGCTACCCGTGGGTCGCGCAGGTGTTTTCCGGCTTTACCCTGCAGGAGCTCAAAGGCTATGTCGATGAGCTGATGGCCCTGAAAAAGCCGATCCCGGCGACCTATTACGACGGCGATACGGTCAAGCAACTCAATGTCGAGCCGCCGCGCGTATTCACCGGGCAGACCGAGCTGTACAACAAGCTGATGGAGAACGGGATCGAGGTCTACGTGATGACCGCAGCCTCCGAAGAGCTGGTGCGCATGGTCGCCGCCGATCCGAAGTATGGCTACAACGTCAAACCGCAGAACGTGATAGGCGTCACCACCCTGCTCAAAGACCGCAAGACCGGTGAGCTGACTACCGCACGCAAGCAGATCACCGCAGGCAAATACGATGCGAAAAGCAACATGGGGCTGGAGCTGACGCCATACCTGTGGACACCGGCAACCTGGATGGCGGGCAAGCAGGCGGCCATTCTGACCTACATCGACCAGTGGAAAAAACCGGTCCTGGTCGGCGGCGATACCCCGACCAGCGACGGCTACATGCTGTTTCACAGCGTCGACGTGAGCAAGGGCGGCGTGCACTTGTGGATCAACCGCAAGGACAAGTACATGACCCAGCTGAACGGCATGATCAAGGACAATGCCGAAGCTCAGGCCAAGGAGAAGCTGCCGGTCACGGCGGACAAGAACTGGGTGATCGTCAAGCCGGACGAGATTCAGTAAGCGACACGACATTGCGGGTTGTCAGCAACCCGCAAAGCCGGTCAGTCGACTTTCTCGAACTTCAGATCCCATACGCCGTGTCCGAGCTTCTCGCCACGGCGCTCGAACTTGGTGATCGGCCGTTCCGCAGGGCGCGGAACGTACTGGTTGTCTTCAGCCTGGTTGCGATAACCAGACGCTACGCTCATCACTTCCAGCATGTATTCCGCGTAAGGCCCCCAATCGGTGGCCATGTGAAACACACCGCCAACCTTGAGCTTGCTACGCACCAGTGCGGCGAATTCCGGCTGCACGATACGGCGCTTGTGGTGACGGCTCTTGTGCCACGGATCCGGGAAGAACAGCATCAGGCGATCAAGGCTGTTATCGGCGACGCAGCGGTTCAGCACTTCAATGGCGTCGCAATCGTAGACGCGCACATTGGTCAGCCCTTGGGTCAGCACACCGTTGAGCAGCGCGCCTACGCCTGGGGAGTGCACCTCGACACCTATAAAATCGTGCTCGGGAGCCGCTGCCGCCATTTCCAGCAACGAGTGGCCCATGCCGAAACCGATTTCCAGCGTGCGCGGCGCAGCGCGACCGAACACCTGATCGAAATCCACCGGCGCATCGGTCAGCGACAGGCCATACAGGGGGAGACCTTGATCAAGGCCGCGCTGCTGACCTTCGGTCATGCGACCGGCACGCATCACAAAACTCTTGATGCGGCGGTGCGGGCGCTCTTCGCCTTCTTCGACAGCAGGCGACTCTGGGTGCGGAACGTGTGAATCAGTCATCAACGGGCTCTTACTTGATCAGGCCATCCAGCGGCGAAGATGCGCTGGCATAGAGTTTTCGAGGCATGCGCCCGGCGAGGTACGCCAGACGACCGGCAATTACAGCGTGCTTCATGGCTTCGGCCATCATCACCGGCTGCTGTGCATGGGCGATGGCCGAGTTCATCAATACGGCTTCACAGCCCAGCTCCATCGCGATGGTGGCGTCGGAGGCAGTGCCGACACCGGCATCGACCAGCACCGGCACTTTGGTTTCTTCAAGGATGATCTGCAGGTTGTAGGGGTTGCAGATACCCAGACCGCTGCCGATCAGGCCGGCCAGCGGCATGATCGCGATGCAGCCGATTTCGGCCAGCTGGCGGGCGATGATCGGGTCATCGCTGGTGTAGACCATCACGTCGAAACCGTCCTTGACCAGTATCTCGGCGGCCTTGAGGGTTTCGATGACGTTCGGAAACAGGGTTTTCTGGTCGGCCAGCACTTCGAGCTTGACCAGATTGCGGCCGTCGAGCAGTTCGCGGGACAGGCGGCAGGTGCGCACGGCCTCGGTTGCATCGAAGCAGCCAGCGGTGTTCGGCAAGATGGTGTAGCGATCAGGTGGCAGCACATCCAGCAGGTTCGGCTCGCCGGGGTTCTGGCCGAGGTTGGTGCGACGCACGGCAACAGTCACGATCTCGGCACCCGAGGCTTCAATGGCCAGACGGGTCTGTTCCATATCGATGTACTTGCCGGTGCCTACCAAAAGACGCGACTCGAAAGTCCGACCGGCCAGGACGAAGGGCTTGTCGCTGCGAACATTGCTCATCGGAAATCCTCATAACGTGCAGATGGGGGTTGGGCTAAGTGCAGGTTGCGAACTAGCCACCGCCAATGGCATGAACCACTTCGACCTGATCGCCTTCACTCAGGACGGTCGCTGCATGCTGACTGCGCGGCACGATATCCAGGTTCAGTTCCACCGCAACCCGGCGTCCGGCAAGGTCCAGGCGGGTCAGTAATGCCGCGACGGTTTCGCCATCGGGCAATTCAAAGGGTTCACCGTTCAACTGAATGTGCATGCGAGAGCAGCCATCATTTTTGGGGGGCCAGCATTCTAGCCCGATCAGCGGGTATGACCAAGGCAAAGCCACGCCATTCGTCTCAAGCGCGATCTGCCGTGCAAGCCGTCACTCAAGGAGCAGAGCCCAACCGCCAGGCAGCCAGACCGAGCATCGACCAGCCAAACAGAAAGGCCAGACCACCGAACGGGGTGATGATGCCCAGCTTGCCGATGCCGGTCAGGGTCAGCGCGTACAGGCTGCCGGAGAACAACAGTATGCCGATAGCGAACGAGAATCCGGCCCAAGTGACGAGACGCCCGGGGATGTGCGTCGCCAGTATCGCCACACCGAGCAGGGCCAGCGCGTGGATCAGTTGGTAAAGCACACCCGTATGAAACACCGCCAGGTACTCGGCACTCAGGCGTTCCTTGAGACCGTGAGCGGCAAATGCGCCCAACGCCACACCCGTGAAGCCGAAGAAGGCAGCAAGCATCAAAAAGCTACGAAGCATCAGGAACTCCAGTGAAAAATCGTCGAAAGGCGCACGGTCTGTATAATGGCCCGCTCAACGGGTTCGGCCAAGCCATCTCTATGCTGCAGTTTATCCTTCGTCGCATCGTCAAAGCCCTGCTGTGGTTCGCCGCAGGCAGTGTTCTCGTGGTTCTGGTTCTGCGCTGGGTACCGCCACCAGGCACCGCGCTGATGGTCGAACGCAAGGTCGAATCCTGGGTCGACGGCGAGCCTATCGACCTGCAACGCGACTGGGAACCGTGGGACAGGATCTCCGACAACCTTAAAATTGCGGTCATTGCCGGCGAGGATCAGAAATTCGCAGAGCATTGGGGTTTCGACGTCGACGCCATTCAAGCGGCCATCCTGCACAACGAGCGCGGCGGCTCGATCCGTGGTGCCAGTACGCTTAGCCAGCAGGTGTCGAAAAACCTGTTCCTGTGGTCCGGTCGCAGCTACCTGCGCAAAGGGCTGGAGGCGTGGTTCACTATGCTCATCGAGCTGCTGTGGTCCAAGGAGCGCATCCTTGAGGTGTACCTGAACAGCGTCGAATGGGACGAAGGCGTATTCGGCGCGCAGGCAGCAGCGCAACATCACTTCCGCACCAACGCCAGCGCGCTTTCTGTACAGCAGGCCAGCTACCTCGCCGCCGTCCTCCCCAACCCGCGCGAGTGGAGCGCCAGCCACCCGAGCAGCTACGTCTCGCGTCGCGCCGGCTGGATTCGTCAGCAAATGCGTCAGTTGGGTGGGGATGAGTATTTGCAGGGACTCAATAGCAGCCGTCGGTGGTGATTGCGTCGCGAAGAGGACGCAGAGCGTCCAGAACGGCATGCGATATTGAGATTATCGTTCCCTACGTTCCAGCGTCCGAAGCGGCATGCGACGCGGAGCGACGCACGATAGCTGGTATACAAACAAAAACGCCCCGATCATCTCGGGGCGTTTTTTCGTCACCGGGAAGCCTTACGCAGCTATCGACGTCTTGAGCTTGTTCATCGCGCTTTTTTCCAGCTGGCGAATACGCTCGGCGGAGACGTTGTACTTCTGCGCCAGGTCGTGCAGCGTGGCTTTTTCTTCTGCCAGCCAACGCTGGTAGAGGATGTCGCGGCTGCGTTCGTCCAGCACGTCCAGCGCCTGATGCAGGTTGGCGGTGGAATTGTCAGTCCAGTCGGAATCTTCCAGTTGACGCGCCGGGTCGTAGCGGTGGTCTTCCAGATAATTGGCTGGTGACTGAAACGCACTGTCGTCATCCGCTTCGGCTGCCGGGTCAAAGGCCATGTCATGGCCGGTCAGACGGCTTTCCATCTCACGCACTTCACGCGGCTCGACGCCAAGGCTTTCAGCGACGCGATGCACCTCGTCGTTGTTCAGCCAGGCCAGACGCTTCTTCTGGCTGCGCAGGTTGAAGAACAACTTGCGCTGCGCCTTGGTGGTGGCGACCTTGACGATGCGCCAGTTACGCAGGATGAACTCGTGAATTTCGGCCTTGATCCAGTGCACGGCAAAGGACACCAGACGCACGCCCATTTCGGGGTTGAAACGCTTCACGGCCTTCATCAGACCAACGTTACCTTCCTGAATCAGGTCAGCCTGAGCCAGACCGTAACCCGAATAACTGCGAGCGATGTGCACGACAAAGCGCAGGTGGGCGAGGACCATTTGTCGGGCCGCGTCCAGGTCCTGCTCATAGTAGAGACTTTCAGCCAGTTCACGCTCCTGCTCGGGCGTCAGCAAGGGAATGCTGTTGACCGTGTGCACATAGGCCTCAAGGTTCGCACCCGGGACTAAAGCATAAGCAGGTTGCAAAGAAGTGGTCATACGAAAAAACCTCCAGCGCACAGGTTATGTGCAGTTCAGCAATAGCGAGATTGACCCGGAACCGCTAACCAAGTTCCTTGATTTTCAGAAGCCAGTCTGGTGAACGAAAAATTTGCCTCTAACGGGGCGCCAGCTCACGCAAGTGACGAGCGACCGCAATCCAGGCACCGATATACCCTAACAGAACCGCTCCAAGCAAGAGCGAAAGACCATCACCCATCGGAACACCTGCCAGCGCAAAGTCGCTTCCATAGAGACCTGCCAGCCCGACGACCGCACCGTTCAGCCAGTTCAGGCCATAAGCCAGAACGCCCCAGGACAGGATACCTGCCCCGAAACCGTACAGCGCGCCCATATAAAGGAAGGGTCTGCGCACGTAGCTGTCAGTACCGCCCACCAGCTTGATGACTTCGATTTCGATACGGCGGTTTTCAATATGTAGACGAATTGTGTTACCAATTACTAACAGCAAAGCTGAGACAAGCAAAACCGTCAAGCCGAAAACGAATCGGTCACCCAGCTTGAGGATCGCGGCCAGTCTTTCGACCCAGACCAGATCCAGTTGCGCCTGCTCGACTTTAGGCAGTTCTGCCAACCGCGTGCGCAAGGCTTCCAGCGCAGGTTTGTCCACTTCATCCGGCGTTACCAGCACCACGCCCGGAAGCGGGTTCTCTGGCAATTCCTTGAGCGCCTCGCCCAGACCGGACTGTTGCTTGAATTCACCCAATGCCTGCTCGCTGCTGATGTACTCGGCGTCTGCCACACCGGGCATCGACTTGATTTCATCGCGCAAGCGAGTGCCATCAGCAGTATTGGCATCCAGCTTCAGGTAGATGGAAATCTGCGCCGCACGCTGCCATGAACCACCCAGACGCTCGACATTACTCAGCAGCAATGACAAGCCCATCGGCAGGCTCAAGGCAATCGCCATCACCAGACAGGTAAAAAAGCTGCCTATCGGCTGTTTGGCCAGACGTCGCAGGCTGTCCAGCAGACTGGAGCGATGGCTTTCCAGCCACGCCGACAACAACGCGCTGAAATCCGGGCCGTCATCATCATGGTCGTGACGCTGCTTTTTCTTTTTCGGCGGCACTGGGTCGGCGGCCTTGGGCGCGACGCGTTCGGAAACCTTGGGGCTGCGTGTAGCACTCATACTCCGGCCTCCCCGTCACCGATCAAACGACCGCGTTGCAGGGTCAACATGCGATGGCGCATGCGGGCAATCAATGCAAGGTCGTGACTGGCGATCAGCACGCTGGTCCCCAGTCGGTTGATATCTTCAAACACGCCCATGATTTCCGCCGCCAGACGTGGGTCGAGGTTACCGGTCGGTTCATCGGCCAGCAGCAAGGCCGGGCGATGGACAATGGCGCGAGCAATCCCGACACGCTGTTGCTGACCGGTGGACAGGTCGCCGGGGTACAGCTCGGCCTTATCGGACAGCGCCACACGCTCAAGGGCCGAATCGACCCGTTTGGCAATCTCGGGCTTGGACAGACCGAGGATCTGCAAGGGCAACGCGATGTTGTTGAACACCGTGCGATCGAACAGCAACTGGTGATTCTGGAACACCACGCCGATCTGACGACGCAGAAACGGGATCTGTGCGTTGCTGATCTGCCCAAGGTCCTGGCCGGCCAGCATCAGTTTGCCGGTGGTCGGACGCTCCATGGCCAGCAACAGGCGTAACAGCGTGCTTTTACCGGCACCGGAATGACCAGTGACAAACAAAAACTCGCCGCGACGTACTCGAAAGCTCAGTTCATGCAACCCGACATGTCCATTCGGGTAGCGCTTACCGACCTGCTCGAATCGAATCATGGACGCTCCCGCTCCGCAAACAGTGCCTGAACAAAGGGTTCGGCCTCGAAGGTACGCAAGTCATCAATACCTTCACCGACACCGATATAGCGAATCGGCAAGCCGAACTGCTTGGCCAGGGCGAAAATCACGCCGCCCTTGGCGGTGCCGTCCAGCTTGGTCAGCGCCAGCCCGGTCAACGTAACCGTCTGGTTGAATTGCTTGGCCTGATTGATAGCGTTCTGCCCGGTGCCCGCATCGAGGACCAGCAGGACTTCGTGAGGAGCATCTGCGTCCAGCTTGCCGATCACGCGGCGAACCTTCTTCAACTCCTCCATCAGGTTGTCCTTGGTGTGCAGGCGACCTGCGGTGTCGGCGATCAACACATCAATGCCACGGGCCTTGGCGGCCTGCACGGCATCGAAAATCACCGAGGCGGAATCGGCACCGGTGTGCTGAGCGATGACCGGTATGTGATTACGCTCACCCCAGACCTGCAATTGCTCGACGGCTGCAGCGCGGAACGTGTCGCCCGCGGCCAGCATGACCTTCTTGCCTTCCAGTTGCAGCTTCTTGGCCAGCTTGCCGATAGTGGTGGTCTTGCCCGCACCATTGACGCCGACCACCAGAATCACGAACGGCTTGTGCTCGACCTTGATCACCAAGGGCTGCTCGACAGGCTTGAGCATCGCAGCCAGTTCGCCCTGCAACGAGGTGTACAACGCCTGAGCATCGGTCAACTGCTTGCGCGCGACCTTCTGAGTCAGGCTATTGATGATGACCGATGTGGCCTCAACGCCGACATCGGCGGTCAGCAAACGGGTTTCGATTTCTTCCAGCAGGTCATCATCGATGGCTTTCTTGCCCAGGAACAGGCTGGCCATGCCTTCGCCGATGCTGGCGCTGGTTTTCGACAGCCCCTGCTTCAGGCGAGCAAAGAAGCCGACCTTGCCGGTTTCGGGCTCTTGTACCGGAGCAGGGGCCAGAGCAGGAACCACTTGCGGAACAGGCGCTACCGGTTGTGGCACAGCCTGCGCTACGACGGGTTCTGGTTCTGGTTCTGGTTCTGGAACAGGCTGAACCAGTAGCGGCTCGGGAACACTCAGCGGCACGATATCAGCCACAGGTTGCGCTGCGACCGGCTCGGGCATGGCATGAGCCTGACTTTGCTCTGGAATTGGCGGGGTGATGTGCGGCTCGCGCTCGTCACTCAGTGCCACTGGCTCTTCGGTTACCGGCAAGGTCAGCCACGGCTGAGGCGACGGCGCACCCGGCTCGACATGGCCTTGCTGCGAATGCGCAACCGGCTCGACGATGCTCTCGGGTACAGATTGCGAGGCAGCAGCAGGCTCAACCTGCGGTGTGGTCACAACCGGGTCGTGGACCGGATCGGGTTGCGTCGGGGATGATTCTTGTGGCGCTGGCTCGGCTTGCTGCGGTTTCTTGCGCAGCCATCCGAACAGGCCTTTCTTCTCTCCAGCCTCGGCTGGGGTCTTCTTGTCGTCGTTGGAACCAAACATGGAGGACGGCTATCTCAAGGTTGCGGGGCGCCAGAGGGCGACCCGGAAAAATTCTGACATGCAAAACAGACTGCGTTTAGGGCTTCTTGTTCACTCAACGGCCGCTTGAAGCGCTACCTTTACCTGCGTTTCAGACAGGTTTCACTCGCAATCGGCCAGTGAAGGCTGTCTCTGAAGCAAACGGATCAGTATCCTAACACCCCCGCGCCCGCCGACGCTAAGTTCACGCGGGCCGTCCTACAGGTTCAAACTACGAATGAATGCTCTAGCCCGCCGCGCCGCAGGCCTGCTGCTCAGCACTATTTGTCTGCCCTTGACAGCATTGGCTGCTGATTCGCAACCGACCCATGAATTTACCCTGGACAATGGCCTGAAAGTTGTCGTCCGCGAAGACCACCGCGCTCCAGTGGTGGTTTCCCAGATCTGGTACAAGGTCGGCTCCAGCTACGAGACACCCGGCCAGACCGGCCTGTCCCATGCGCTTGAGCACATGATGTTCAAGGGCAGCAGCAAGACCGGACCGGGTGAATCCTCGCTGATTCTGCGCGATCTGGGTGCTGAAGAGAATGCGTTCACCAGCGATGACTATACCGCCTACTATCAGGTCCTGGCCCGCGATCGTCTGAGCGTAGCGCTGGAGCTGGAAGCCGATCGCATGGCAACCCTGAAATTGCCCGCCGACGAATTCAGCCGCGAGATCGAAGTCATCAAGGAAGAGCGTCGCCTGCGCACTGATGACAAGCCGATGGGCAAGGCATTCGAACGCTTCAAGGCGATGGCCTACCCTGCCAGCGGCTATCACACGCCGACCATTGGCTGGATGGCGGACCTGGAGCGCATGAAGGTTGAAGAGCTGCGCCACTGGTACGAATCCTGGTATGCGCCGAACAACGCCACGCTGGTGGTGGTTGGCGATGTGCAGCCGGACGAGGTCAAAGCCTTGGCAGAGCGTTTCTTCGGGCCGATCCCGCGCCGCGACGTGCCGTCCTCGAAAAAACCGCTGGAACTGGCCGAGCCGGGCGAGCGCAAGATCACTCTGCACGTCAAAACCCAGTTGCCGAGCCTGATTTACGGCTTCAACGTGCCAAGCGTTGCGACCGCTGAAGACCCACGTTCGGCGAATGCCCTGCGCCTGATTGCGGCACTGCTCGACGGTGGTTACAGCGCACGCATTTCCTCACGCCTGGAACGTGGCGAAGAACTGGTCTCCGGCGCATCGTCGCGCTACGACGCATTTGCTCGCGGCGACAGCCTGTTCATGATCAGCGCCACACCCAACCTGCAAAAGAAAAAGACCCTGGCCGATGTGGAAGCCGGCATCTGGCGTCTGCTCGACGAGCTGAAAACCAAGGCACCGTCGGCCGAAGAACTGGAGAGCGTTCGGGCTCAGGTCATTGCGGGCGTGGTCTACGAGCGCGACTCGATTACCAGCCAGGCGACCATGATCGGCGAGCTTGAAACTGTCGGCCTGTCCTGGAAGCTGATGGACAATGAACTGGAGGCGCTGCAAAGCGTGACCCCGCAGGACATCCAGAAAGCTGCCAACACCTATTTCACCCGTGAGCGCCTCAGCGTTGCGCACGTTCTGCCTGAGGAGAAAGCCAAATGATCACGCGCAACGCTCCACGTCATGCGCTGCTTGGCCTGATCCTGGCCGGTTCACTCGGCACCTTTGTCGCATTGCCAGCCGTGGCCGACAACGCCGCCCCTGCCGAGCAGGGCCAGACCACTCCTGCACTGGGCAGCAACCTGCAAACCCTCAAGGAACTGGACGGCAAGGCGCCGGCCCGTCGTGCCCTGAACATACAAACCTGGAATACCGCCGAGGGTGCCAGGGTGCTGTTCGTGGAATCGCGCGAATTGCCGATGTTCGACATGCGCCTGACATTCGCCGCAGGCAGCAGCCAGGACCAGAAATCGCCCGGCATTGCCCTATTGACCAACGCCATGCTCAATGAGGGCGTCAAAGGCAAGGACGTCAATGCCATCGCACAGGGCTTCGAAGGCCTGGGAGCGGATTTCAGCAACGGTTCCTACCGTGACATGGCGGTCACGTCCTTGCGCAGCCTGAGTGCTGCCGACAAACGCGACCCGGCACTGAAGCTGTTCAGCGAAGTCGTGGGCAAGCCCACCTTCCCTGCCGACTCTCTGGCCCGTATCAAAAACCAGTTGATCGCCAGCTTCAAGACTCAGAAACAGAACCCCGGCGCTATCGCCAGCAAGGAACTGTTCAACCATCTCTACGGCGACCATCCCTACGCTCACCCGAGCGAAGGCGACGCAAAAAGCATCAATGCCATTACCCTGGCTCAGCTCAAGGCCTTCCACGCCAAAGGCTATGCGGCAGGCAACGCGGTGATTGCTCTGGTAGGCGATCTGTCGCGAGACGAAGCGCAAGCCGTCGCGGCGCAGGTTTCCGCCTCGCTGCCCAAAGGCCCGGCGCTGGCGAAGGTCGCCGATCCGGTTGAACCGAAGGCAGGCACCACGCATATCGAATTCGCGTCCAACCAGACCCACCTGATGCTCGCGCAACTGGGCATCGATCGTAACGACCCGGATTACGCGGCGCTGACCGTGGGTAACTCGGTACTGGGTGGTGGCGGCTTTGGCAGTCGACTGATGACCGAAGTGCGGGAAAAACGCGGCCTGACCTACGGTGTGTCGTCAGGCTTCACCGCCATGCAGGTTGCCGGGCCGTTCATGATCGGCCTGCAAACGCGCGCGGAAATGAGCGAAAACACCCTCAAACTGGTACAGGACATCGTTCGCGACTTCCTCGCCAACGGCCCGACCCAGAAAGAAATCGACGATGTGAAACGCGAACTGACCGGCAGCTTCCCGCTCACCGCAGCCAGCAATTCGGCCATCGTGGGCCAGCTAGGAGCAATCGGTTTCTACAACCTGCCGCTGACCTACCTTGAGGACTACATGGCCGCCGCCCAGAGCGTGACCGTCGAACAGGTGAAAGCTGCGATGAGCAAGCACCTGAGCGCCGACAAGATGGTCATTGTTACCGTTGGCCCGACCGTCGAGCAAAAGCCACTGCCGGCGCCGACCGACAAACCCACTCGCCAACCTGTAGGGGTCCCGGAACACTGATGGCCAATCCACGTCCGAAGGGCCACAACGGCTTGGGTCAGCTTCGTATCATCGGCGGAGAATGGGGCAGCCGTCGCCTGACCTTCCCCGACGCCCCCGGCCTGCGCCCGACGCCTGATCGCGTGCGCGAAACCCTGTTCAACTGGCTGGCGCCCTACATCGCTGGTGCCAGGGTGCTGGACGTTTTCACTGGCAGCGGCGCACTGTATTTCGAAGCCCTGTCCCGTGGCGCCAGCATGGGCCTGGCGCTGGACAGCAACGCGGCAGCCATCGCCAGCCTGCGCCAGAACCTCAACGCACTGAACTGCACCAGCGGCCAGGTCTCCCAGACCGACGCCCTGCGCCATCTGGAAACCGCCACCGCCTCGCCCTTTGACGTGGTGTTCCTCGACCCGCCCTTCCATCAGGGCCTGCTGGCTTCAGCCTGCAACCTGCTGGAAAGCCACGGCTGGCTGGCCGACACTGCCTGGATCTACACCGAAAGCGAAACCCCGCCATCGACCACCGGCTTGCCGGGCAGCTGGCGGTTACACCGCGAGAAAAAGGCTGGTCAGGTGTATTACGCGTTGTGGCAGCGGGGGTAATCAGAATTCCACAGACCTCTCGGGGAAATCTGTGGAACTGAACTGCGTGAGGAGAAAAAATCCTAGGCGGTTCTATTTACCGCCACGTCGAGTCCAGGGACCCTACAAGCCTCATTGACAACAAAACCGATCAAGCCATAAGGCTTCAAAGCCATATCCAGTTTGGTTTTCAAACGAGTCGCCAGACGGCCATAGTCACGAGGGGACCATGTAAGAAGTAGAACAATCACCAGCCCTTGGCCGCTTATGGCTGGCGCAGTGTAGGAAGACAACTCACCATCGTCTTCCCTGTGCGCCACCACGACGGATACCAGCGTGTCTCGAAACTTCTGCATGACCTCATCAATAATAAACGGCTTCTTACGCAGCACTTTTACCTGCTCGGCAAATACCTGCGCATCAAGCCACGCCTTGGTGTGAGTCACCGAGGTCGGTGGGGACTCTGACAACCTCGGTAAGTTATCCGGCTCATAGCCGACGCAGTCCTTGATTTCTATCCACCAATGACGATTTTCTTTTGCGGCCAGGATATCCACACCTTTGAGGCTTCTCTTCATGCGCTCGGTGTACCAGAGAGTCTCGTCGTACTTGATGACCTGCCAATCATCAGTAAATGAAAATGTTAACGCACCTTCAACCACATCAACCATTGGCAATATCCAACTCACGATCATATTGAGCAAGCTCCTCGTCCAGCATGACCAGTTTTGAAAGGCCATTCAGCACATCTGCTTGCTCGACCGAAACGCCATCAGCGCTCTCCTCTTTTTTGAGCCCCCAGTACTGGAGTGGAAAAGGCTTTTGCCTGGAGAGCAGATCAAGTTCCTTGAGTAAAAAGAAGCTGTGTGTTGCGATGAATACCTGAACACCTTGGCTGGACAGCGCATGTATCACACTTGCCACCAACCGGATCAAACGCGGATTAAGATTTGCCTCTGGCTCATCCCAGAAAAGATACCCTTTGTCGAGGACTGAGCCTGTGGCAATGAGGCGGGCCAGCATCGCCAGCTTTCTAAGCCCCTCTGCTACCAGCGGCATCTCCATGGATCCACTACCCGGCACGTTCAAATAAAAACGGCCATTGTTATCCAGAACCACTTTCCCGCCCAACGCTTGCTCAATCGGCTCCAATATTTGGGCGGCCCATTTCTCGCGCGGCCCCTTCAAAGTCGGAGAACCAAGATGCAAGCAGGTATCTCGCCAGGTTTCTTCAAATTCAAGGTAGTGCCCCTCATAAACAGACACAAAACCGGGGAATATTGTCAACAACTCGCGAGTAGGCAGGTAGAGCGGGCTCTGCTCATCCCACTTCTCGGAAAGTTTTTCTATCTGGACATCCGTTTTAGCGCTCGTTGCAAAGCTGATACGGGTATCAAGAGCGCTGTCATCGAAGGCTAATGATATTTCGCACCTGCCACGACCCTGCTTGCGGCGTGCCAGCCTGCCTACTGATTCAGGCCTGAACACACCTGTCAGTTTGTCCGCATAGGCTTTTTGCAGATAGGTCTTGGTAGGCTCTGCCAAATTGGCTTTTTTTGCCGCCTCTGCACTTGTGGCGATCAGCGCATAGGCCACTTTAAGCAAATGGGTCTTACCCATGCCATTCTCCCCGACAATGACATTAAGGCCGGGACTGCATGTGAGGTTCAGCTCTCGGAAAACCGTGAGATTTTTAACGCTCAGGGTCTTGAGCATCAGAGGTTTCCTTATGCATGTATTCAGAAAGCGAACAGTATCGCCTGAGTGAGATGATGTGTAGCGATCAATGATTGGAAAGCACCTGTTTTTTTGTAGGACTTCAGGCCTTACACACCGGAGATACTTTTCCTACGCCGCGCCACTTGACTCAGTTCAACAGTTTCGCCAATCCAGGTTGGTGCTACGGTCCTAAAAACACGTCATAGAGCTACATGACTGCTCTCCCCCTTACATCCCGGACCACTTAGTGGCAACGTACAGCTTCAGCCCCTGAACTGATCGTTGAGCAAGCACGTGTCCACACGCCCTACCTTTCTGTCCCATGCCAATCCATTCGTCCCGGCCGTCGGCATGGGCAATCCGCATTTGCAGACGCTGTGGGGGCCGCTGCTGCGCAAGCCGACGCTGCTGGCGCGCACTCGCGAGCGGTTGTGGTTGAAGGATGGGGATTTTCTGGACATGGACTGGCATGGCCCGGATGAGCCCGATAAGCCCTTGGTGCTGGTATTGCACGGCCTGACCGGGTCGTCCAATTCGCCGTATGTAGCCGGCCTGCAAAAGGCCATGGCGGCGCAGGGCTGGCCCAGTGTGGCGCTGAACTGGCGCGGGTGCTCGGGAGAGCCGAACCTGCTGTCACGCAGTTATCACTCGGGAGCCAGCGAGGATCTGGCCGAGGTGATCGCTCATTTGCGTTCGCTGCGGCCACTGGCTCCGATTTATGCGGCGGGGTATTCGCTGGGCGGCAATGTGTTGCTCAAGTACTTGGGTGAATCCGGCGCTAGCAGTGATCTTCGGGGAGCGGTGGCGGTGTCAGTGCCGTTTCGGCTGGACGAATGCGCCAACCGCATCGGCCAAGGATTCTCCAGGGTTTATCAACGGCACTTCATGCGCGAAATGCTGGCGTATATCCGTGACAAGCAGCATCGCTTCCAGCATGAAGGCATCAGCGAGGGGCTGGCCGAACTCGCCGCGCTGGGCTCACTGGAGAACATGCGAACGTTCTGGGACTTCGATGGACGGGTGACTGCACCGCTGCATGGTTTTTCCGACGCCACGGATTACTACCGCAGGGCATCCAGCCGCTACTATCTGGGTCAGATTCAGACGCCGACGCTGATCATTCAGTCCAGCGACGACCCGTTCGTGTTCCCCCACAGCCTCCCCGAACCGAGCGAGCTGTCGTCCTGCACCGAGTTCGAGCTACACGCCAAAGGCGGGCATGTCGGTTTCGTCGACGGCTCGCTGCGCAATCCGGGCTATTACCTTGAGCGCCGCATCCCGTTATGGCTAAGCGCTGCACATCAGCGCGAAAACGCCTGATCAGGCTGACGACGCATCAACCGGCGCCCGTGGCGATTTGATGCTCGGGATCGTTGATCCACTCGCTCCACGAGCCCGCATAAAGCGTTGCCAACGGGTATCCGGCCAGGCACAGCGCGAACAGGTTATGGCAGGCCGTGACGCCTGATCCGCAGTAGGACACCAGACTTTCCGGCGGTCGACCCTGCAGTTTTTCGGCAAAACGCTGCCTGAGCTGCTCTGGCGGCAAAAAGCGTCCATCCGGCCCGAGGTTATCGGTACAGGCCGCACACTGAGCACCTGGAATATGCCCGGCGACAGGGTCCAAAGGCTCTACGCCACCTCGGAAGCGCGCTTCGGCGCGGGCGTCGATCAAGGTCATTTCCGGGCGACCGAGACGGCCATGCAAGCGACTGCCGCTGAGCACCATCGACATGTCCGGCTCACCGCTGAAACTGCCTGGCTCACGATTCGGCGCGTCAAGGCTCAACGGCAACCCGGCGGCGTGCCAGGCTTTCAGCCCTCCATCGAGCAGGTACACGCCTTCGCGCTTGCCCATCCAGGCCAGCAACCACCAGGCGCGCGCGGCATACATTCCAGGTCCGTCGTCGTACAGCACGATATCGCTGTCAGCGTTGATGCCCCATGCCTGGAAACACTGTAACAAGACTTCCGGGTCCGGCAGCGGGTGGCGGCCTGTTTTGCCTTTGATCGCTGGCCCGCTGAGGTCGCGCTTCAGATCGGCAAAGGACGCGCCCTCGATACGCCCCTGGGCGTAACTGCGCTGACCATAGTCGGAATCTTCGAGCGCATAACGGCAATCGAGAATCACCAGACCTGGGGTTTTCTGTCGTGCAGCCAGTTGCTCGGGGCTGATCAGTTGCGCAATGGACATGACACACTCCTGTGGCAGAGAACCGACAAGCAGGCCGCTCATCGGCTCTGAAATTCACATCAGAACCTCAGGCAACGTCGAGTGAAACGTTTCGCATAGCGCGTCGAACGCTTCGCGAGCCTGAGGCGCGACAAACACAGATTCGAGCATAAGTACCTGATAGACGCCACGTCGAATCGCCGATTCGTTCAACTCTGTAGCGTTTTCCCGGTTGGTGCACAGAAAACGCACCCACGACGTCAGAACGATCCAGGTGTTGAGACTGGTCCATTCGATCTGCGATTCATCCATTTTCAGGATGCCAGCCTTGATAAACCCCCGATAGATAGTCATCGCCTGCATCAGGCAGCGATACGAAAAGCGCCGGTAACGCCTCGCCAGCTCTGCATCCGACGTCAGTAGATGCTCAAGGTCGCGGTACAGAAAACGGTAGCGCCACATGGCGTCCATTATCGCCAGAAAATAATCGCGCTTGTCTTCGATGGTCGGCGGGCGGTCGGCAGGCAGGGTCAGAAAACTGCCCACCAGCGTTTCATACTCGGTGAACAACTCGGCGATGATCACCTGCTTGTTGGCGAAGTGGTAATAGAGATTGCCGGGCGAGATTTCCATGTGCGCAGCAATATGATTGGTGGTCACGCTTCGTTCGCCCTGCTGATTGAACAGCTCCAGACTGGTTTGCACGATGCGTTCACGGGTTTTGGTACGGGTTGCCATGCGGACAAGGCCACTCTAAGTGCTAATCAGATGATGGCAATCTTAACGCAGGCAGATGCCGCAATGGTGGCAGAATCGAAGCAGCACCAGTGAAGAGTCGACGCAGGCAAGCTGAACACAAGGTGTCTTAGCCAATTGCTGCGCGTCGGGCATCATCCGCACCACAGTAAATAGCCCCAAAATCGGGGGTTTGGGCTGAAACATGGCCGATAATCGGCGCAATACGACACTTGGCGCTTATTACGCAGCTTGGCCCATCGGGAAGGCTGCGATACCATCCGAGTCCCACAACGGACTCCGACCAGGACGACGCGATGAACCGAGTGTTGTACCCAGGCACCTTCGACCCGATTACCAAGGGCCATGGAGATTTGGTCGAGCGCGCCTCGCGCCTGTTCGACCACGTGGTCATTGCGGTTGCCGCCAGCCCGAAGAAAAACCCGCTGTTTCCTCTGGAACAACGCGTCGAACTGGCCCGCGAAGTCACCAAACACCTGCCCAACGTGGAAGTCGTCGGCTTCTCGACGCTGCTCGCGCATTTTGCCAAGGAACAGAATGCCAACGTCTTTCTGCGCGGCCTTCGCGCGGTATCAGACTTCGAGTACGAGTTTCAGCTGGCCAACATGAATCGTCAGCTGGCACCGGACGTCGAAAGCCTGTTCCTCACGCCGTCAGAGCGCTACTCGTTCATTTCCTCGACGTTGGTGCGTGAAATCGCGGCGTTGGGCGGTGATATCACCAAATTCGTTCATCCTGCTGTCGCTCAGGCGCTGACCGAACGTTTCAAGCGCTAGACGCACTGCATGTGAAGGTGCATCCCGAAGCCTAATGCGGCACAATTCGCCGCATTGGTTTTAATGTGCCCCGGCGTCGGCTGCGGCAGGAGCAATTCATGTCCCTTATCATCACTGACGATTGCATCAACTGCGACGTCTGCGAACCCGAGTGCCCAAACGAGGCGATTTCACAAGGCGAGGAGATCTACGTGATCAACCCGAACCTGTGCACCGAATGTGTGGGTCACTACGACGAGCCTCAATGCCAGCAGGTTTGCCCGGTCGACTGCATCCCCCTGGATGAAAATCACGTCGAGAGCAAAGAACAGCTGATGGACAAGTACCGGATCATCACCAGCAAAGCCTGATACAGCCTTTACTGCTGCTTGCCATACCCGTCACCGGTGCAACCCAGGCAACGCACAAAGGCTGCCTTGCCCGGATCGACCACCAGCGCCTTGCCCGTTGCGCCGAGGTTGCCGCCTGCCGCTGCAAAAGGCGCAGCAATCACGAACAGCCCTGTACCGATGACCGTGGCCGCGATCAACAGCGGTCGGGCGATCAGCAGATCGCCGATCATCGCGAACGCTGGCGGGTTCTGAATGGTGTAGACCGGATCGCCGCTGCCGGTGGAGACATCGGCGGCAATCGCAGGCAGTGCCTGCAGGCCGACAAACAGCGCCAGCGTGGCAGCAAGAATACGAAACGGGCTCATGGCTTGGTCCTTCAGGCGTAGCAAATAATTAAGGTGCCATCACTATAAACAGGGGTGCAGCTTAAGCAAGTGGCCTTACGCTCTGCGCCTCTCGTATTTCAGCGCTGGCATTTTGGACAATAAACACTGGCGCGCTGCCCCAGCTTGATTTCACGCAACGTTGTACCGCAGACCTTGCATGGCTGGCCGCCACGCCCGTAGACAAACAATTCCTGCTGGAAATACCCCGGCTTGCCGTCGCCGCCGATGAAGTCACGCAGCGTGGTGCCGCCGCGCTCTATAGCGTAGGCCAGAATGCGCTTGATCTCGATGGCGAGCTTGAGATAACGCGCCCGTGAGATTCCTCCGGCTTCGCGTCGCGGGTCGATACCCGCCGCGAACAGCGCTTCGGTCGCGTAGATATTGCCCACCCCGACCACCACGGCGTTGTCCATGACAAACGGTTTGACCGCAATCGACTTGCCGCGCGAGCGCTCGTAAAGGCGCTCACCGTCGAACAGATCGGTCAGCGGCTCCGGCCCCAGACGAATCAACAACTCGTGATTATGCGGATCAAGGCTCCAGAGCATCGCCCCGAATCGACGCGGATCGGTATAGCGCAAGGCCAGCCCGGACTCCAGTTCGATATCGACATGCTCGTGCTTGAGCGCCGGAAGCCCGGCCTCGACGAGGCGCAGATTGCCCGACATGCCCAAGTGGCTGATCAGCGTACCCACTTCGGCCTGAATCAGCAGGTACTTGGCGCGCCGGTCCACCTGCACAATGCGCTGTCCGGAAAGTCGGATGTCCAAATCTTCGGGAATGGGCCAGCGCAAACGGCTGTCGCGCACGATAACGCGGCTGACACGCTGACCTTCAAGATGGGGCGCAATGCCGCGACGGGTGGTTTCTACTTCGGGTAATTCAGGCATGTATCACTCGGTTTTACAGGAAGGGCAAGCCATCAGCGCACAGGCTCAGCGCGCGCCCAGCTCGCGGATGCTTTCCCTCAGGTATTCAAAGTCATATTCGGACAAGCCCACGTAATCCAGCACCAGCGCACCAATGCATTCCCATTCGTGATCTTCGCCCTGATTGCCCAGCACCTGGTAGGACTGGCAGATGTGCTCGGCCATTTTCAGGGGGGCCAAGAGGTTCTTGAGCGGGGCATTGCGACTGGTATCGTCCTGAAAAATCGCCAATGCGTTGTGATGATTGGCGATCGCGTCAGTCACGTGCGCAGGCAAGCGCCATGACTTGGCCGTGTAATAGCCGACCACCGAGTGGTTGGTGTCGAACGCGGCGTTTTCAGTATCGACAACGCGACAATCAGGCCCTGCGTTGGCGTAGGCTTCTTCAAGGACCGGCATGTAATTCGGGAAGCGCTTGAGCATCAACGGAATACCGCAGTCATGGAACAGGCCCAATGCGTAGGATTCATCCACAGTCTGCGAGCCGATGCGCTTGGCCAGCGTCAGACTGGTCATTGCGACATCCTGCGCGGTATCCCAGAAGCGATTAAGCGCGACGATGGTCTCATCGGTCATCTCGCCCCTGATCGACTGTGCGTTGATCAGATTGATCACGGTACGACTGCCCAGCAGATTCACAGCCTTGTCAATCGAGGCAATCTTGTTGGACAGGCCGTAGTGCGCAGAGTTGACGATCTTCAGCAGCGCCCCGGACAACCCCGGATCTTGCGCAATCAGCCGCGCAATTACCCCAAGGTCCGGATCGGGCATGTATTGCTCCATCTGCAGATCCACCATGATCTGCGGCTGCGGGGGCACACTGATACCCTGCAACGCTTGCTGGATCTGTTCTGGGCTTAGCTCTTCGGACATAGGAATTTACTCACCGTAATGACTGGATTCTGACCCCTTGCGGGGAAACGGTCCATCACCCAAGACGAAGATATTCTCGGAACTTTGCCAAATGCCAGGCTTCGGACCTTGTGTTGACGGCGTATATGGCGGCCTCAAAACGACCGCCAGACGCCACCCTGAAAGCCCGACACTGGAGGATCCCATGTCTAAAGCACTGATTGGCAAACGCATCGCAATTCTTGTAACCGACGGTTTCGAGCAGGTCGAACTGACCGGCCCGAAAGAAGCGCTGGAGCAAGCAGGTGCCACCGTGGAAATCCTGTCCACCGAAGAGGGCAAGGTCAAAGGCTGGAATCACGACAAACCTGCCGATGATTTCAAGATCGACCGCACGTTCAAGGCGGCCAACGCCAGCGACTACCATGGCGTGGTTCTGCCGGGCGGCGTACAGAACTCCGACACCATCCGCATAGACACGGACGCACAGAAGCTCGTCAAGGACATAGAGGGCTCCGGCAAACCAGTGGCGGTTATCTGTCACGGCGGCTGGCTGTTGATATCGGCAGGCCTGGTGAAGGGTAAAACCCTGACCAGCTTCAAGACGCTGAAGGATGACCTGGTCAACGCCGGGGCTAAATGGGTTGATCAGGAAGTTGTCACCGACGGCACGCTGATCAGCAGCCGCCAGCCTGATGACATCCCGGCCTTCAACAGCAAGTTGATTGAAGCGCTGTCGGCTTGATCGGTTGCGATTATTGTAGTCATCCCGGCGCACTACCGGGATGACGCGCTATAATCCCGCTCTTTTTTCAGGAGCGACGTCATGTCCCTGCCTAGCTTGCGCCTCAAAGCCAACGCCGACCGCCGCCTGCGCGCCGGTCACTTGTGGGTCTACAGCAACGAAATCGACGTAGCCGCCACCCCGCTGCATGGTTTTGCAGCCGGTGATCAGGCCATCCTCGAAGCTGCTGGCGGCAAGCCGCTGGGCATCGTCGCCATGAGCCCCAACAACCTGATCTGCGCACGTTTGCTGTCGCGCGATATCAAGCTGCCGCTCGATAAGTCTTTGCTGGTCCATCGCCTGAACGTGGCGCTGTCGCTGCGCGAGCGTCTGTTCGACAAGCCTTTCTATCGTCTGGTCTACGGCGATTCAGACCTGATGCCGGGTCTGGTAGTGGACCGGTTCGGTGACATTCTGGTTGTCCAGCTGGCCTCGGCCACCATGGAAAACCACAAGGAAGACATCATTGCCGCGCTGGTTCAGGTCATCAAGCCAAGCGGCATCCTGTTCAAGAACGACTCAGCCGCTCGCGATGCGGAAGGTCTGAATCGTTACGTCGAAACCGTGTTCGGCCTGGTTCCCGAATGGGTTGCGCTGGAAGAGAACGGCGTGAAGTTCGAAGCACCGGTGATGGCCGGGCAGAAGACCGGCTGGTTCTACGACCACCGTATGAACCGCGCGCGCATTGCCCCCTACGTCAAAGGCAAGCGTGTACTGGACCTGTACAGCTACATTGGTGGCTGGGGGATTCAGGCAGCGGCTTTTGGTGCCAGTGACGTGACCTGCGTCGACGCATCGTCCTTCGCCCTTGATGGCGTTGAGCGCAACGCGGCCCTGAATGGCTTCGCAGAAAAAATGACCTGCATCGAAGGCGATGTTTTCGAAGCGCTGAAAGAGCTGAAAGCCGGTGAAGAGCGTTTCGATGTGATCGTTGCCGATCCACCTGCGTTCATCAAACGCAAGAAAGACATGAAAAACGGCGAAGGCGCTTACCGCCGCCTGAACGAGCAAGCCATGCGCCTGCTCAGCAAGGACGGCATTCTGGTCAGCGCTTCCTGCTCCATGCACCTGCCGGAAGACGACCTGCAAAACGTCCTCCTGACCAGCGCCCGCCATCTGGACCGCAACATCCAGCTACTGGAACGCGGCGGCCAGGGCCCGGATCACCCGGTACACCCGGCAATTGCCGAGACGCGCTACATCAAGAGCATTACTTGCCGGTTGCTGCCTAATAGCTGATGCCTCCAGCATCGGAATGCAGTTAACGACGCTCTGCCTTGCAAGAGGACGCAGAGCGTCCGGAAAGGCATGCGACGCGGAGCGTCGCACGATAGTTGAGGTTATCGTTCAGCCACGCTCCAACACCGTCCGCAAACCCAGCAATACCAGGAAGTGCAGCGGGTAGATCGCATAGGCCCAGCGCCGCATCGGGATCACTGCGAACTTCGGTTTGGTGCGCAGTAGCGCTATGCCCAGCGCGGGCACTACCAGGCAGGCAGCTATCGAACCAATGGAAATCGGATCGCCCCAGCTCGCGCCGGCAAACATCTGCGGCCAGGCATTGCCTGCGAGACAGAAAGCTACCGGAAACACCGAATACCAAAGGCGCTTTTGCAGCACCAACAGAAAAACCAGCGGCAGCAACACACCGGCAAAACCAAACATCAATTGTTGCTGAAAAACCGCGCCCAGCAGCAGGGCCACGATGGCCATGATTCGCGTCGTCACGTTGCGGTGCTGCCAGCCTTGAGCAATCAGCAGCCCCAGCAACAGGGTCGGCATCACGTTCAGCACGGTCACGTCCGCCATGAACAGCCGATACGGGATTTCTGATAGCGCTGCGAATGCCAGCAGCCACCCCAGATAGCGCCATTGCACCCTCGGGGCCAGAATGGCTGCGCTGCGCCGGGAAAGGTTTACGGCAATTGCCAGACAGAACCAGGGAAAGGCGAAACGCCCCGGCACGTAAAGAAAATCAACTGACCAGCCCACATAGCGAAGATGATCGAGCACCATGCTCAGCATCGCCAGCCACTTGAGCAGGTCCAGCGCCTTGTTGCGTCCGGGCAGAAAAGGCGGGTTGGACAGATCCATATCGCTCCTGAATGGGGAATTGCGTCATGCAGTCAACACATGACCGAACCTTATATTGTCGCTACAGTGCGCACCATAATCGCCCATAAGGAATCGGCCATGACAGACCAAAGCCAACAGTTCGCCAGCGACAACTATTCCGGTATCTGCCCTGAAGCCTGGGCAGCCATGGAGCAGGCGAACAAGGGGCATCAACGTGCCTATGGTGACGATCAATGGACTGCACGCGCGTCAGATGATTTCCGCCGTCTGTTCGAAACCGACTGCGAAGTGTTTTTTGCCTTCAACGGCACAGCGGCCAACTCGCTGGCGCTGTCATCGCTGTGCCAGAGTTACCACAGTGTCATCTGTTCGGAAACGGCTCACGTTGAAACCGATGAATGCGGCGCGCCGGAGTTTTTCTCCAACGGCTCCAAACTGCTGACAGCACGCAGCGCAGGCGGCAAGCTGACTCCGGAGTCGATTCGCGAAGTGGCGCTCAAGCGTCAGGATATTCACTACCCCAAACCGCGCGTCGTGACGCTGACCCAGGCCACCGAGGTAGGCGGCGTTTATCAGCCCGAAGAACTCAAGGCAATCAGTGCGACCTGCAAGGAGCTGGGCCTGCATCTGCACATGGACGGTGCCCGCTTCTCCAATGCCTGCGCCTTTCTGGAGGCCTCACCGGCAGAACTGACCTGGAAATCCGGCGTCGATGTGCTGTGCTTCGGCGGTACCAAAAACGGCATGGCGGTGGGTGAAGCCATCCTGTTTTTCAACCATGACCTGGCTGAAGATTTCGATTACCGCTGCAAACAGGCCGGGCAGCTTGCGTCGAAAATGCGCTTTCTGTCTGCGCCGTGGGTCGGGCTGCTGGAAAACGACGCTTGGCTCAAACACGCACGCCACGCCACGCCAACCATTGCGCACAACTCCTGGCCGAACTGGTCAAGGATATTCCCGGCGTGGAGCTGATGTTTCCGGTACAGGCCAATGGTGTGTTTCTGCAATTGTCGGAACCGGCCATTGCAGCATTGACCGCCAGGGGCTGGCGTTTCTATACCTTCATCGGCAACGGCGCACGCTTCATGTGCTCGTGGGACACCGAAGAAGAGCGCGTGCGTGAACTGGCCGCCGATATCAAGCTGGTGATGCAGGGCTGAAGCTTCTGGCTCAAAGCTTGCGGGTGCAGCCTGGCAATCGTGGGGGGTAATCTCCCCCTTAACGGCAATCGGCTCAAAAGGCCGCCCGGACTTCACTGACCACCCTCAAGAAGGAGCTTGTCTGCATGTTCGATTTCTCCGCCCGGCTCAAGCAGCATTTCGCTGCTCTGCAGAGTGAAGCGCAATTTTTTTCCGTACGTTACGTGCACCGCACCGGCCAACGCCTGTGCGTGCGCAAGAATGTGGCCGAGCCGCCGTCGCTGAGCAGCGACGAGGGCGCAATGCTGACCGTGCGCCTGAACGGTGTTGAAGCCTACGCCGCCACCAACGACATTTCCCTTCGGGGTTTGCAAGCCGCCTTGCAGCAGGCCGAATCGCTGGCACGTCGCCTGGCACCACACGCGTTGCTGAACCTGAGCGATCAAGCTGTCTCGACTGCCAAGGCTGACTATCTGTCGCCGCACATGGATCAAGCATTCCCGCCACTGAGCGACTGCATCGGCCTGCTGATGGCCGAGTCCAGCGCCGTCCCGAAAGACGAACGGCTGGTCAACTGGCAGGCCGTACTGGGGCTGGAAACGGTTGAGCAGATTTACCTGAACACCGCGGGCGCAGAGCTTCGTCAGGCGCAACGCTTCGTTTTCCCCGGCATGAGCGTGACAGCCTACGACGGTCGTGACAGCCAGACCCGCACGCTGGGTGGCCATAACTTCGGCCAGCAGGGCGGCATCGAAGTGCTGAGCAGTTGCGGCCTGATCGGCTCTGAGGCCAACGTCGCCGATGAGGCCTTGCAGCTTATCCTCGCACCCAACACACCGTCAGGCCCACGCGACCTGCTGCTGATGCCGGATCAGATGGTCCTGCAGATTCACGAGTCCATCGGCCATCCTCTGGAACTGGACCGGATTCTTGGCGACGAGCGTAATTACGCAGGCACCAGCTTCGTCAAGACGACTGATTTCGGCACGTTGCAATATGGCTCCAGCCTGTTGAACGTGACGTTCGACCCGGACATTCCTGAACAGCTGGCCAGCTACGCGCACGACGACGATGGCACGGCCGCCGGCGCACTGTCGCAATACCGCAGCGGCCTGGACGGGGTCGCCAACAGCCGCGCCTGCGGCTGGAACCGTGCGCCCATCGATCGCATGGCCAACCTGAACATCGAACCGGGCGACCAGTCACTGGACGGCCTGATCGGTAACATCGAGCACGGCATCCTGATGTCGAGCAATCGCTCCTGGTCCATCGACGACGCGCGCAACAAGTTCCAGTTCGGCTGCGAATGGGGCCAATTAATTGAAAACGGTGAACTCAAGGGCGTGGTGAAGAACCCCAACTATCGGGCAATTTCTGCTCAGTTCTGGAAAAACCTCAGCGCAGTCGGTGAGGCCAGTACCTTCAAAGTGCTGGGCACGCCCAACTGCGGCAATGGCGAACCCAATCAGGTGATCCGTGTAGGCCATGCCTCTCCGGCGTGTGTATTTGCCAATGTCGATGTGTTTGGAGGGGATGCCTGATGTCGCACCAACAGCAATTCGAGGCGCTGGTCGCCGTGCTCAAGGCTGCCATCAGCCCGACGGAACACTTCACCCTGGCCTACGACGCCGAAGCGTCCGACTTCATTCGTTTCAACCACGGCCAGGTTCGGCAGGCCGGGAGCGTGCAGCAGGTCATTGCGACCTTCAAACTGATCGACGACGGGCGTCATGCCAACCTGGAAGTGACCTTGTCCGGGGATCAGGAGACCGATACTCGGCGCCTTTCCAATGCCTTGCAGCAGTTGCGCGAAACCCTGCCTTCGCTGGCGAAAGACCCGTATCTGTTGCCTAACACGCAGGCCTGGCAGAGCAGCAATGTGCAGGACTTACCGCTGCCGGACAGCGCGCAGGTAGTCGAGCAGATCAGCCAACTGTCAGGCGACCTCGATCTGGTGGGTTTTTATGCGGCTGGCCCGCTGTACCGGGGTTTCGCCAGTTCGTGGGGCGCGCTGGGCTGGCATCAGGCCAACAGCTTCAATTTCGACTGGAGCCTGTTTCATGAAAACGGCCAGGCGGTGAAAGCCAATTACGCAGGTCACGACTGGAACAACGAAGCGTTCGTGCAACGCTTTCAGCAGGCCCGTGAACAGCTCGAATTTCTCGGCCGCCCACTGCACACCCTCAAGCCCGGTCAATACCGTGCCTATCTGGCTCCGGCGGCGCTGGACGAAGTCATTGGCATGCTCAGATGGGGCGGGTTTTCCGCGCAAGCGGTGGCCAGCAAGCGCAGCCCGTTGCAAAGGCTGTATGACGGCGAGACTCATTTCAGCCCGCTGATCAGCTTCGACGAGCAAGTCAGTGGCTCGCTCTCGCCAGCCTTCTCACGCGAAGGCTACCCGCGCAAGGACCTGAAGCTGATCGTCAACGGGCAGGCCCGCGAGCGACTGGTGGACTCGAGCAGTGCCGCTGAGTACGACCTGCCTGCCAACGGCGCGGATTATGGCGAAGGTCCAAGCGCACTGAGCATTGCCGGCGGCTCGCTGGAGCTGGACCAGATCCTTGAAAAGCTCGGCACAGGCCTTTACATCAGCAACCTGTGGTACCTGAACTTTTCGGATCGCGCTGCCGCACGTCTGACCGGGATGACACGTTTCGCAACATTCTGGGTCGAAGACGGCAAGATCGTCGCACCGGTCAGCACCATGCGTTTCGATGACAGCGCCTACAGCCTGTTGGGTAGCGCACTGGAGGACCTGACTCGCGAGCGGGAACTGATTCTTCAATCGAGTACCTACACTCAGCGCCAGACGGGGTCGATTCAACTGCCCGGCGCTCTAGATAAGCCGAATCACCCTAACCTTGTAGCAGGAGCTTATGTCGAACTCAGCAGCGCCAATCATGGATGAAAAGACCCTGCGCTGGATGCCCTGGGTCATCGCCATTGCGTTCTTCATGCAAAGCCTGGACGGCACGATCCTCAACACCGCCCTGCCGTCCATGGCCAGCTCGCTGGCGCAAGACCCCCTGCGCATGCAGTCGGTGGTTATCGCCTACATGCTGACCATCGCACTGCTGATCCCGGCCTCGGGCTGGATTGCCGATCGTTTCGGGATCAAGCGCATCTTCTTCAGCGCCATTTTGCTGTTCAGCTTCGGCTCGCTGCTGTGCGCGCTGTCCTGGTCACTCAACGTGCTGGTGGCGGCGCGGGTGATTCAGGGGCTGGGTGGCGCGCTGATGCTGCCCATCGGACGCCTGATCGTCTTACGTGCGTATCCGCGCTCGGAGCTGGTACGGATCATGGGCTTTATCACCGTGCCCGGTCTTTTGGGACCGTTGCTGGGGCCGACGCTTGGCGGCTGGATGGTCGAGTACCTGAGCTGGCACTGGATTTTCCTGCTCAATATTCCAGTCGGGATTATCGGCTGCTATGCCGTCAAACACTTCATCCCCGACCTTCCCGGAGGCGGTCGAACGCGTTTTGACGGCATCGGGTTTATCCTGTTTGGCGCGGCAATGGTGCTGATCACCATTGCCCTTGAGGGGCTGGGCGAGCTGAACCTGCCACATATGCGCGTGGTGCTTCTGCTGTTTGCCGGGATGGGCTGCCTGGCGGCCTACTGGCTGCGCGCCGGGCACATCGAATCGCCGTTGTTCGCCCCTTCGCTGTTTCGCACCCGAACGTTTGCGGTCGGTATTCTGGGCAATCTGTTCGCCCGTCTGGGCAGCGGAGCCTTGCCGTTCCTGATCCCGTTGCTGCTGCAAGTGGCACTGGGGTATTCGCCTTCCGAGGCGGGCATGAGCATGTTACCGCTGGCAGCTGCAGGAATGTTCGCCAAGACGGTAGCGCGCTGGCTGATCGAGCATATGGGCTATCGCCTCATTCTGACCGGTAACACATTGCTGCTGGGCATCCTGCTGGCAAGCCTGGCACTGGTCGATGTGCAGACGCCGTACTGGGTTTTGCTGGTGCATCTGGGCCTGCTCGGCGCGGTCAACTCCCTGCAGTTCACAGCGATGAATACCGTCACCCTGATCGATCTGGACGATGCCAGCGCGGCAAGCGGCAACAGCCTGCTCTCGGTGGTGGCACAACTCTCGCTGAGCCTTGGGGTTGCAAGCGCTGCGGCCTTGTTGGGCGGTTTCAGCGAAGAAGTGGCCACCGGCGAGCTGAGCAGCGTGCTGGAGGCTTTCCAGCTGACGTTCCTGAGCGTCGGAGTTCTGGCCATGTTTGCCGCCGGGATTTTCCTGCAATTACCAGCGAAGGAGGCCAGGGTAGCGACGACTTGATTGACAACCCTTCCGGACAGGAGCAAACCTGTATGGCGAAATCCCCTTTAAAACAGGGACTTTGCCCGAAAAACGAGCAGTTTCAAGTATCCGACCAGATACATTGAAGAACCTGGGCAATCGGCCGACACTTTTATAGCACTAAGCCACTGTGGTCTCTTGTAAGCACGAGCCGCATCATGCAACCTTGCCATACGCGAAAGTGGGGTTTACGCCCGTCGCGACTAGTATTCCGGAAGCGAGTTTGTTCATGAAAAGCCAAACCGATGCTGCCGGTAGATCCGCAGCCGAGGTAGTGACGCAATTGCCAGTGCCATCGCGCCTGGGCATGCTGCGTTTCGAGCGGCTGAATGAAGCCAATTGGGCGCTATTGTTTCTCGATCCGAATTGCGAAAAGCAGTTCGGCCTGCCCGCCGTCGACCTTTGCGCCTTGATTGGATCCCCTTATGCCAGCCTCATGGAGCCGCAAGCACGCTATCAACTGCATGACGACATCCAGCAGCAACTGGCTTCTTCTCCGAATTACCTGATTCGCTACACCCTGCACAGCCCCAAGGGCGCGCTTGGCTTGCTGGAAATCGGCGAAGCCTACAAGCAGCACAATCGTCATCTGCTGCGTGGTTATTTTCTGATCGTCGATGGCCTTGTAACAGAAAGCGAGACCGCCACTGACTCCGATCTCGAAACCCGTAACCTGCGCCTGCAGATTGCCCTTGAACTCAACCAGCGCGCCCAGCGTGACCAGTTTGCCCATCTGGAACGCGTGCGTGCCCAGCAGGACCTGATCCTGCGCCTGACCCGGCATCGTTACACCACAGCCAATACCCTGCTGGAAGCGGCAAAGCTGATCACCAAGAGTGCCTGCGACATTTATGACGTCGATCATGTCAGTATCTGGAACCTCACCGACAAGCGTCTGGAACCGATCACCGACTATCGTCGGGAAAGCGGCGACTATCAGTCGCGTACGCCGATTGATATCAGCGCCTACCCCACCTATCTGCAAGCGCTCAATACCAGCAGGGCGATTGACGCCAGCAATATCCAGACCGACCCGCGCACCCGCGAAATGGCCGAAAGCCTGAACCCTGGAGAAGACAAGGCGGTCCTCGATGCGAGTATTCGTATCGATGGCCAGGTCATTGGCGTGCTCTGCCTGGAACAGTCCGGCTCGACACGCGAGTGGCAGTCCGACGAAATCGCCTTCGCCGGGGAGCTGGCCGACCAGTTCGCTCAGGTCATCAACAACCATAACCGTCGAGCCGCGACCAATGCGCTGCACCTGTTCCAGCGTGCGGTCGAACAGAGCGCCAACGCCTTTCTGCTGGTCAACTGCAACGGCGTGGTCGAATACGTCAATCCAAGCTTCACGGCGATCACGCAGTACAGTTCCGATGAAGTCTCCGGGCACAAGCTCTCGGAACTGCCTGCGCTGGAAAACCTCAACCAGTTGCTGCTGGAAGCCAACTCCAGCCTGACCAACAGCAACAGCTGGCAGGGCGAGTTCAAAAGTCGACGCAAGAACCTCGAACCCTACTGGGGCCAGCTGTCGATTTCCAAGGTGTATGGCGATAATCGCGAGCTGACGCACTACATTGGCATCTATGAAGACATCACCCAGAGCAAGCTGGCCCAGCAGCGTATCGAGCGCCTGGCCTACACTGACAACCTGACCAATCTGGGCAACCGTCCGGCCTTCATCCGCAACCTGGACGAACGCTTTGTCCGTGACACCGACACGCCGATGAGCCTGTTGCTGGTCGACATCGACAACTTCAAGCGCATCAACGACAGTCTCGGCCACCAGACCGGCGACAAACTGCTGATCAGTCTGGCGCGCCGCCTGCGTAACACCCTGAGCCCATCCGACGTGCTCGCGCGCTTTGCCAGTAACGAATTCGCCGTTCTGCTCGACAACACGGATCAGGAAGCCGGTCAGGCCACCGCCAGTCAGGTACTGGCCACGCTGGACAAGCCGATGTTCGTCGATAATCAGCTGATCAGCGTTACCGGCTCGGTGGGCCTTGCTTGCGCGCCGCTGCACGGCCGTGATCCGCAGACCTTAATGAAAAACGCCGGCCTGGCCCTGCATAAGGCCAAAGCCAACGGCAAGCACCAGGTTCAGGTGTTTACCGAAGCCTTGAATGCCGAGGCCAGCTACAAGCTGTTTGTGGAAAACAACCTGCGCCGCGCCCTGACCCAGAACGAGCTGGAGGTGTTCTACCAGCCCAAGCTGTGCCTGCTGACCGGTCGTTTACTGGGCATGGAAGCGCTGCTGCGCTGGAATCATCCTGAAAAAGGCATGATCCGCCCCGATCAGTTCATCAGCGTGGCGGAAGAAACCGGCCTGATCATCCCCATCGGCAAGTGGGTCGCTCGCCAGTCCTGCCGCATGAGCAAGGACCTCACCGCCGCTGGTTTCGGTAATTTGCAGGTAGCGATCAACGTGTCACCCAAGCAGTTTTCCGACCCCGAGCTGGTGTCATCGATTGCCGCTATCCTCAGAGAAGAAGAGCTGGATCCTTCGCTGCTGGAACTGGAACTGACCGAAGGCCTGCTGCTGGAAGCCACCGAAGACACGCGCCAGCAGCTGGACTCGCTGAAGAAGCTTGGCCTGTCGTTGGCCATGGATGACTTCGGCACCGGTTACTCGTCATTCAGCTACCTGAAGAAATTCCCCATTGATGTGATCAAGATTGATCGCAGCTTCATCCGCGATATTCCGGATGATGAAGACGACATGGAAATCACCTCTGCGGTCATCGCGATGGCCCACAACCTCAAGCTCAAAGTGGTCGCCGAAGGCATTGAAACCGCTGCACAGTTGACGTTCCTGCGCCGTCATCGTTGCGATGTGGGCCAGGGCTATCTGTTCGACAAGCCTATCCCCGGCGAAGAGCTGATCGAGAAACTGAAGCGCTACCCGCGTCGTCCGTCCGCCTGACAACCTTCCCTGCACCCTGCTCTCTCGGGCACACTGTCAGGCTGTTATTACACGGCAGCACTTGTTTGTGCGTGTAACGGGACCTATGTAACTCTGCTCATCTGTCCTGGCCCCTGCTGCCTGTCTCTAAACGAGAGGATATGGTTCATGACTCTGCGCTCGAAAATTCTAGTGAACAAAAACGTATTGCCCACCGCCGAACAAGCACTGCCGGGTCGTGAAACGCCTATGGCGCTTCCGGAAACTCATTTCGTCAACGGCAACCCGCTGCTGGGACCGTTTTCGAGCAATGTGGAATTCGCCATCTTCGGCCTGGGTTGCTTCTGGGGCGCAGAACGCCGCCTGTGGCAACAGGAAGGTGTGGTGAGCACCGTCGTGGGGTATGCGGGCGGATTTACCCCGAACCCGACTTACGAAGAAGTCTGCTCCGGTCTGACTGCCCACACTGAAGTGGTGCTGGTTGTCTACGAGCCCGAGAAAATCAGCTACAAGTCGTTGCTCAAGGTGTTCTGGGAAGCGCACAACCCGACCCAGGGTATGCGTCAGGGTAACGACATCGGTACTCAGTACCGCTCGGTGATCTACTGCACAACTCCCAAACAGCTCGACGCCGCCAAGGCCAGCGCTGCGGAGTTCCAGGCGGAACTGAGAAAGGCCGGGCTAGGCGCAATTACCACTGAAATCGAAGAAGCCCCGACGGTCTACTTTGCCGAGGCCTACCACCAGCAATACCTGGCCAAGAACCCTCAGGGCTACTGCGGCCTTGGTGGTACCGGAGTTTGTCTGCCAGCTTGAGCGAGCGGATGAGCGAGGCTGGCGCCCTATCATCCCCACGCTCCGCGTGGGGATGCAGTTCTGGACGCTCTGCGTCCGCTCATGACCGCGCAATACGGCCTGGATGCACGCAAACTTACTCGGCGATCAACCAGTCCATCTTCCAGCCGCCCTGGGTCTGGCCCAGTTTGTCTGCCAGATAAGGCATCAGCTCACGCAGCTCTTCTTCCAGGCCCCACGGCGGGTTGGCGATGGCCAGGCCTGAACCGTTGAGGCTGGCCGGGGTGTCCAGCGGGTGGACGAACAGCTCGACGCGCAGCAATTTGGGTGCGCCAGTCTCGGCCAGGTCCTGATAAAAACGCCGCAGCAGGCGCGGGTCCTTGATCGGGTACCAGATAGCAGCCACCGTCTGACGCATGCGCCCGATGGTTTCCTTGAGCGCTACAGCGCAGCGTTTCATTTCATCGAGCTGCTCGAACGGCGGGTCAATGAGCATCACGGCACGCTTCTCAGCCACCGGCAGCAAGGCGCGTGGCACATGCCAGCCTTCCCCCAGATGCACTGCCACGCGGCGATCGCCCTTCATGTTTTCCTTGAGCAGACGCCCATCTTCGGGGTGCTTCTCGTTGAGCAGCACACGCTCGCGCTCGCGAGTCAGGCGGCGGGCCAGCTCCGGCGAGCCGGGGTAGTAGCGCAGCTCGCCGTCGGGGTTCATGTCGTGCAGCACTTGCAAGTAATCGGAGGCCAGCGCGGGCAAATCCGGTGCATCCCAAAGACGGCCGATGCCTTCCAGCCACTCTCCGGTGCGGGTGGCCTGATCGCCCTTGAGGTCGTATAACCCCAACCCCGCGTGGGTGTCGAGATAGGCGAACGGCTGCTCCTTGCGCGCCATGAGGGCGATCAAGCGAGTCAGAGTCAGGTGTTTGAACACGTCGGCGTGGTTGCCGGCATGGTAGGCGTGACGGTAATTCATGGCAGCTCCTGGCAAGTTGCGCAGTTTAGCAAACCTGAGCAATGAACAAGAATTTGTAACGAATTTGCGGGACTCGTCTCTTTCGTTTGAAGGAAATTTCCGAGAAACTCCCGCCCCCTTGTGCCTGCCGATTTCGATCACTACTCTGCGCCCGTCGCTGCATATTCAGCGATGAGGATTAGTAGCCCTCGTTAAATCCAGGCGCATTGCGCCACCTTGTGCAGGTGCCCTTTCACGGCCTGCATTTTTTATGGTGGTCGTGCGTGGGGCATCTTCGGATGCACCGGGGTTCCTGGACCGGGCTACTACCTGCGCATGATCACCACCCTCGCTTAGTAGCCGACGGTGATGGTCTTCTAAAACTCCAGGAGATACATCACATGCTAAAAATCGTCCCCGACCCACCCCTCTTCAACGCCCGCCCCAAAGTCAGCCATGAAGATGCGCTGATGTATGCCAGCGACCTGCTGCGCTGTGCAGCAACCAGCGCTTACGAATTCAGCGACAGCATGACCGGCGCGCAAAGAGATATGACGCTCACTATCATGCACCTGGTGGAAATGGCAAAGGTCATGGTCGACAACACAATAGAAAACCTGCAAATCGAATAAGCGCGACCTGAACTGAAAACGACGTACCTGTAGTCAATCCTGCCATGCGCGACGCTCAGGACTTGCCCTTGGCAGTCTGCCCTACCAGAATCGGAAAAAAGCCCGATCAAAGGAACAGAAGCCATGATGCACGCAGATTTGATTGACCAGGAAGACCTGCTCGGCCAACTCAGAGCCCTGGGCTTCGAAGCACCCGGCGGCGCAACCGCTGAACAAGCCTGCGCGCAAGCCGTTTGCGGCCTGAACGCCGAACGCGCTACAGCCCTGCGACGTCTGGTAGAGCAACTCCTGACCGGCAGCGCCACCCTCCTCCCCGCCGTCCGCCAGGCCATCGACCAGCAACTGCTGCCAGCGCTGGCGGCTTATAAGCAGAGTCACAGTGGAACGTAACCGATAGGTGCCCTAAAGAATGCCCATCGTACCCACGCTGGAGCGTGCGGAAGGATGACACCAACTATCGTGCGACGCTCCGCGTCGCATGCCGTTCTGGACGCTCCGCGTCCGGTCTTGAACCTGCAGCGCGGCGTAGATTTGTGACGCAGAGCGTCACCCACGGCATTCCCGCGCTTGGAGCATGAGGAACGATAGTCGTCAGAGAGATCACTATCGTGCCCATGCTCCGCGTGGGTATGCCGTTCCGGACGCTCCGCGTTACACAGTTTCGGCGTGCTCAATACTCAATCCGCACATCCCCCTTCGGTACGCTGCAGCAGGACAGAATGTAGCCCTCTGCAACATCCTCGTCGGTGATGCCGCCGTTGTGCTCCATTTCCACTTCGCCGCTCAGCTTCATGACCTTGCAGGTGCCGCAAATGCCCATACCACAGGCTTTGGGGATCATCAGGCCGAGTTTGGCGGCAGCGGCGTGAACAGTTTCGCCCGGGGCCACGCGAATGCTCTTGCCGGTGTCGGTGAATTCCACCTGATGCAGGTCGGCGGCGTCGACATCCGGCGTGTCGGCTGCGATTTCGGCCTGCTCGACTGCATCGGCCCGCGCCTCAGGCGGTGTCGCGCCGAACGACTCCTCATGGTATTGCGCCATGTTGAAGCCGTTTTCCAGCAGAAGACGCTTGACCGCCGCCATGTACGGTGTCGGCCCGCAGCAGAACACCTCGCGGTCCATGAAGTCCGGGGCCATCAGTTCAAGCATTTTCTGGTTCAGGTAGCCGCGATAACCGGCCCACGGCTCACCCAGCCCATGCTTTTCGCAGACAAGATGCAGGCTGAAGTTATCGATACGCGAGGCCATGTGTTCCAGCTCGCGGTGATAGATGATGTCCTTGGGCGAGCGGGCGCTGTGCACAAACACCATGTCGACATTGGCGTTGGTGTCATAGAACCAGCGCGCCATGGACATCACCGGCGTGATGCCGACGCCACCGCTAAGGTAGAGAATCTTCGGGTTGGGGAAATCGATGGCATTGAACAGCCCGACCGGCCCGTGCACGGCCAGTTCCTGACCCTCACTGAGCGTGTCATGCAGGTAGTTGGAGACCTTGCCACCCGGTACGCGTTTGACGGTGATCGAAAAGCTGTAGGGCACCGACGGTGAGCTGGAGATGGTGTAAGAGCGCATGATCGGCAGACCATCGATCTCCAGCTCCAGGGTTACGAACTGGCCCGGCTTGAAAAAGAACATGATCGGCTGGTCGGCCATGAAGCAGAAAGTGCGCACATCCCAGGTTTCCTGGATGACTTTGACGACACGTACCAGGTGGCGACCGTTGGCCCATGTCTGGGTCGTGACCGGGCTCAGGAAACTTTGCGACATACTCGATCTCCACGGCCGACTGTCGGCCTCTCATGCTGCGGATTCTGCGTAACGCGCGAGGCGGCCATTTACCTATCAACGACATTCACGTACTTACCGCGACCAGCCCCGTGCAACAAGGCCTGTCGCGTCGGGAACGGATGCGGCCATGTCGCCCATGGATAAGGTTCACTCAGCGCCCGGCTCCACACTCGCCATCAAGGGTCATGAGCATGATTGACTGATCTATCGTCATGCGTGAAACGCGATCACACCCGTATCAGCCACATTCGCAGGCCGCCCATGCCGCGGTCATGAGGGATTTAATCGATGGACGTCACCGCAACCTTGAGCCTGGGCGATCCGCTGGAACCTGCACGCAAGGCCACTGCCGAGATGCTGCAGAATCGCGAGCGCACCTACTCGCTGCCGCAGCCTTTTTACAGTGATGACCGACTGTTTGAAATCGACATGCAGGAAATCTTTCACAAGGAGTGGCTGATTGCCGGGATGACGTGCGAGATCCCGACCAAGGGCAATTACCTGACGCTGCAGATCGGCAAGAACCCGATCCTGGTGGTGCGTGGTCCGGACGGTGCAGTCAACGCGTTCCACAACGTATGCCGCCATCGCGGCTCGCGCCTGTGCACTGCCGAGAAAGGCAAGGTCGCCAAACTGGTTTGCCACTATCACCAGTGGACCTATGAGCTGGACGGTCGTCTGCTGTATGCGGGCACTGAAATGGGCGACGACTTCGACATGAAGCAGTTCGGCCTCAAGCCGGTGCACGTCAAGACCGCAGGTGGCTACATTTTCATCAGCCTGGCGGAAAACCCGCCTGCCATCGACGAGTTCCTGTCGACGCTGCGGCACTACATGGAACCCTATGATATGGAGAACACCAAGGTGGCGGTGCAAACCACCTTGATGGAAAAGGCCAACTGGAAGCTTGTACTGGAGAACAACCGCGAGTGCTATCACTGCGGTGGCTCGCACCCTGAGCTGCTCAAAACCCTGCTGGAATGGGACGATGTCACAGACCCGCGCGCCGATCAGGCCTTCAAGGATCACGTGGCCGCGTCTGCTGCTGCGTGGGACGCCGAGAAAATCCCCTACGCCCACGCCAGTTTCGGCCTGCGTAACCGTATCGTGCGCATGCCGCTGCTCAAAGGCACGGTGTCGATGACCCTGGACGGCAAGGTCGGCTGCAAAAAACTGATGGGCCGCATCCAGAACCCGGACCTGGGCTCGATGCGTATTCTGCATTTGCCACACTCCTGGAACCACTGCATGGGCGATCACATCATCGTATTCACGGTGTGGCCGATAAGTGCACAGGAAACCATGGTCACCACCAAGTGGATTGTCCACAAGGATGCAGTCGAGGGCGTGGACTACGACGTGGAACGCATGCGCCAGGTCTGGGATGCCACCAATGATCAGGACCGCCGTCTTGCCGAAGAAAACCAGCGCGGCATTAACTCTACCGCCTATCAACCCGGGCCTTATTCGAAAACCTATGAGTTCGGCGTGGTCAACTTCGTCGACTGGTACAGCTCGCGCATGCTGGAAAACCTCGGGGCAGAGCCTGCACCCTATCTGAAGGGCGTGGCGGTGAATCACGAGTAGAGGGCACACCTGCCCTTGGCAATACTGAGTACGGCTCACTCTTCAGCGAGGTGAGCCTGCTCAAACGATCGTCGACTGACGAATTTCCCGTTTCCCCCGCACAACAACTCCTCCGCCGATACCGTCATTTCTGACAGTTAACTGAAAACCCCTCTCGTGATCAACTCTCGTTGAAGTCAATCCAACGGAAGGAGACACGGACTATGCTCAACCCAAAAATCATTAATCAATATAAAAACAAAACAACCGATGCCGCCTCGGCCATGCCGGATATAAGGGGCAAAAATATTCTCATGGGGTTCTGGCATAACTGGCCTTCCGAACCCGGTCAAGGTTACCAGCAAGGCCTCTTCAAAGAGATGGCGCTGACCGACATACCCGAAGCGTATAACGTCGTGGCCGTGGCCTTTATGAAAGGTGCCGGCATTCCCACCTTCAAACCTTATAACCTGAGTGATGATGCGTTTCGCGCTCAGGTGGCAGCACTGAATGCACAAGGCCGTGCAGTGCTGATTTCTCTTGGCGGGGCTGACGCGCATATTGAGTTGCATGCCGGTCAGGAAGATGCACTGGCTTATGAAATTATTCGTCTGGTTGAAACCTATGGCTTTGACGGCCTGGATATCGACCTTGAACAAGCTGCTATTACCTTTGCCGATAACCAGACCGTATTACCCGCTGCGTTGAGGATGGTGCGCGAGTATTACGAGACAGAAGGTAAGCACTTCATCATCAGCATGGCCCCGGAATTTCCTTACCTTAGAGTCAGCAAAAAACTTCCTTTATTGAAAGAAATCACTGCGTACTTTCCGTTTCTAAAAGACGTCGTGACGTTCCTGGAATCGTTGAGAAGCGGCGGCGCTTACCTGGCCTACATCAACGCTCTGGAAGACATCTATGACTTTATTGCGCCACAGTACTACAACCAGGGCGGCGATGGCTTACGGGTCGATGAAGCCAATAATGGCAGCGGCCTGTGGGTCACTCAAAACAACGATGCTCACAAGAAAGATTTTCTCTACTACCTGACTGATAGCCTGATCCACGGTACACGTGGCTTCACAACAATTCCCGCCGATAGACTGGCCATTGGCTTACCCACCAATAATGACGCAGCCGCTACCGGTTATGTGGTAAACCCGCAGGATGCTATAGATGCATTGGACGACTTGAGAAAAGCCGGCAATCCGATTCGCGGGCTGATGACCTGGTCAGTCAACTGGGATGCCGGCAAGAACAAAAGCGGCGAGGAGTACAACTGGGAGTTCGTGAACCGCTACGGTTATCTCACCGGAGGCGAAACACCTGTACCGGAAAAACCATCAGTACCTGCTGATCTCAGATCAACCGAAAAAACTGCAACGTCGGTGAAACTGAACTGGTCGCTCTCGGAAGGCCCGCAACCGGTCTTGCAATATGAATTGCGTCGTAACGGTGCGGACTCCTTTCTTGTAGACAACCCTGTTTATAACAATACCGGCCTTCAGCCCGGTACTGCTTACAGTTACCAGGTGCGTGCAATTGATGTCATAGGCAACACATCCGAATTCTCGGCCGCGCTCACCGTGCGTACACAGAGTGAAGGCGGAGGCGATGCAAAACCGACGACACCTGTATTGAGCCTCGCGGAGATCACCGAGAGCAGTGTGTCGCTAACGTGGACACCGTCTACCAGCGATAGCCAAATCGTCAGGTATCAAATTGGCCGAAATGGCTGGCCTTTTCAAACGATCGCAAGCGTAACGACCGCGTATACCGATAGCGACGTCACTGCCGATACTCAGTATGAATACTACGTCGTTGCACAAGATACCGAACTTCAGTGGTCAGAGGTCAGTAATGTACTAAAGGTCAAGACCGCTGGCGAAACACCTGTTCCCGGTAACCCGTCACTGCCTCTCGACTTCAAATCCACCGAACAGACCACAACGTCGGTAACGCTCGACTGGAGCAAGGCGAGAGTTGCTCACGTCCAATATGACCTCTTCAGGGATAATGTTTTTTTACAGCGCGTTGGAAGCGCACCCTTTACTGACACAAGTGTTTTGCACAGCCGTCTTTATGGTTATCAGATCCAGGCGATTGACAGCGTGGGAAACAGCTCTGAGCGATCTGAAACGCTCTTGGTCACTACAAAGTCCGAGCCCTCTGACGATCGCCCTACGCCACCAGGCAACTTACGCCAGACCGCTGCAACAATGACCAGTGTTTCATTAGAGTGGGACGCGTCTTTCAGTGCACTGGGTGTCGCGTCCTACCGCCTCATAACCTTTGGCGGGGAGACAGTGAGTCTCGACGCCACAACACTCAAGTACACTGTGGAAGGACTAACAGCGGCTAAAACGTATCAGTGTCTTGCCGGCGCGCTCGATACAGAGAAAAACCTGTCTGGCCCAAGCAATGTTGTACAAGCTTCGACCAGCGCAGCGATTTCTGAGTGGAAAACAGCTCAATCCTACTTGGAGGGGGATAAAGTGACGTATGGCGGCGACACCTATATCTGTCTCAATCCTCACACCTCACAAACAGACTGGAAGCCAGGTAGTGCACCAACGTTGTGGGCGCTTTGGGTGGAGCAAGCAGGCGGCAAACTTTATCCCGGTTTGCCGAAAAAATGGCAGTAATCCTCGTGGCGTCAGGTACCTGCTGCCATAGCCGATGAGACGGGCTTGAAAATATAGCGACGAAATGACTTATCCACACAGCCTTCAAAGCGTTCATGTGGGTGAGTCGTTGCGCTGACGCAGGAATGTACTGGATAACAATCACTTATCCAGATCACCTTGCAAACATTGCACCTGTACATTTTTTGCTCAAAACCTTGTAGCCCACAGTTTCACTGGGTTACAGAGGAGCGCGAACACCTTATCCACAGAAGCGTCAACAGACTTTGGGTACAACTTCGTCCGAATCACCCGGCCTGCTGTGGACAACGTATACAATGACTGAAAAACCACCCGAATGAACCAACGCTGCACGCAAAACCCTGATTTGATCATTTTTCGTACAAAACCTCCAAAGCCTTTATTTACAAGGCTTGCAGGTAATCACAAACAACTTGTCCACAAGCACGCGCACAGAGATTGTGGGCAAACCAGTGGTTGGCACATGGCAGTGCGCATTTATCCACAAAAAAATGCAATAAAAATAAAGAGTTAGATTGATCATTTTTTGAACACCACTCCGAAAGCCACGTTCTAAAAGCTCTTCAGACGTTAACCAACACATTATCCACAGGCACACGCACAGGGATTGTGCGTAAGTCTTCCCGAAAAGAATATTGGTCAAGGCTGTACAGGCGTAACGTTCAAACGAGCCATCTTGCTACCCCATCACCATTTCGAGTTTAGATCGCAGTTACGAAAACGCGGATGTAAAAGTCGAGGTCAGTAATGGCGGTGGTCTGGACGGGAGTATTTCCTATGCCTGCTTCCGGCCTTTCTCCGAGCAGAAAGCAAACCGCCCATCAAAGAGGGCAGCACAAGACCATAGCCTTACTTTACGACGCCCTCATCAATCAACAGCTTCAGAATCGCGGCTGCGCCCTCTTCCGGGCGCAGCCCCTTCAGCACTTGACCTGCGCCGCCGCTGGCCTTGGCAGTGGCGGCTTTCATGCGGTCAGCGCCGCTCTTGGCCTTGATCACTTTCAGACGTTTGGGCCGCGGTCTGGCTGGCTGCAGCGATTGGTTGGTCAATAACTCATCGGCAACGACCTGAACTCTTTCGGTGTCCAGCGTGCCACGCTGTGCGGGCCCGAAGGCGCTCTGCCGGGGTTTGGGAGCCGCGTTATCCACAGTGGCCAGAAACGGCAGGCGGACCTTCAGCCGACGACGCTGGCCGCGAGGCAGAGCCTGCAACACCACTGCGGTACCGTTGTTCAGCGACTCGACTTCAGCCAGACCGGTCACCAGTGACCAGCCCAGCCTTTCAGCCAACAAAAAAGGCAGCATGCCCGACCCTTCACCGGTTTCAGCCTGACTGCCGGCCAGCACCACCTGTGCGGCAGAATCGCGGAGGTAGTCAGTCAACGCGACCAGCGCATCGGCGCCCTCGGGTTGCTCCAGCACATGTAGCTCGTTGAGCCCCATGCCAAGGTAAGCGCGCAGCGCCGGTTCTTCGGCATTGCCGGCGTGCAGTACCTGCAAGTTATCCCCAGCCAGCTGCAAGCCAAGCTCGACGGTCCGCGCATCCTGTTCGGCGCGGCGCGCACGACCTGATGTCGGGTGCGCTCCGATGGATACCAGACTGATGATCTGTGCCGCATGCTTATCCACAGACACTTCAGGCTGCATCACGCTTACCTCCGCTGCGCCAGGCTTGCACTGCGGCTATCAACGCCGTGAGCACTTCGGCGCTTTCGCCGATGACCGATAGATCAGCGCGCTTGACCATGTCGCACCCCGCATCCAGATTGATCGCAATGACCTTGTCACAGGCGCCGATGCCCTGCAGATGCTGGATGGCCCCGGAAATACCAACGGCAACATACACCCTTGCGGTCACCCAGGTGCCACTCGCGCCCACCTGCCGCTCGCGGCCCATGAAACCATCGTCCACCGCCACCCGCGACGCCCCTTCGGTGGCCCCGAGTGCCGAAGCGGCGTGATGAAACAGGCCCCAGTCTTTGACACCATTGCCGCCAGACAGAATGAATTCGGCTTCAGCCATGGGGATAACGCCGGGATCGACGGCAACCGCTCCCAGGTCTTCGATACGCGGCAGGCTGCGCGCCACGCCTGTGGACAACTCGACCGGCACTACCTCGTGGCGGGTTTCGCTGACCGGTTCGGCGCACTCCACCGCGGCCAGAATCAGACGGGCCAAAGGCCGAACCAGGTCTTCGCGTCCCGCGCCTGCCCGACTTATGCACAGCTGGTCCTTGACCTGCCAGACCCGCGTTGCAGGTCGCTCGCCGATGCTGGCGGCAAAACGTCTTCCCAGTTCGCCACCGCCGCTACGGCTGTCCGGCAACAGCCAGTGGCGCGGGTTGAACTGGTTATCCACAGCTCGCAATCCTTGCACGCGCTGTTCCGGTGAATAACCGTCGAACCCGGCACCGTCGATAATCAATAACCGATCCACGCCAGCAACGTCGAAAGCAGTTTCCTTGTGTTCGCCGAACACCACTGCCAGCACGGCACCGTCGGCTCCGGCAAGCTGACGCGCCAGCCCCAGCAAGTCGCGATCGTGGCTGCTCAGGCGGCCGCCGACCATATCGGGCACCACCGTGATATAGAACGCTGGCTCGACGATGGTATGCAGCGGCAACTGCACGTCGGCGACAGCTGAACGCTTGACCGCGCCACCCTGCTGAGCGCCGCTACGGTCAATGCGCTTTATACCGCTGGGACCGATAAAACCCAGGCCATGCACGTTCTTGCGCAGCAAACCGTTTGGTCCCATCCAACTGCTCTGCACAGGCTGCATGGCGGCATGCAGCGGGTGCAGTCGATTGCGAGCGATCCACTCGGCACGAGGGTCGCGGCGGATAATGTCGCTCATCAGTGCACCTCCGCGGGTTCACGTTTGCTGGCAACAGACGGGCTGGGGATAACTTCTTCAATCAGCGCATCGGCCACCAGCTCGGCGATATCCTTGATCAGCGGGCGTGGTTCAACCACGCCTTCAAGCATGGCCGTGCACTGTGGACAACCGACTGCTACCACCTCGGCAGCGGTTTCACGAATGTCGTCCATGCGCATGTCGGGAATTCGCTGTTTGCCGGGGATATCGGTAATCGGCGCGCCGCCACCACCGCCACAGCAGCGGGAACGAAAGCCCGAGCGCTGCATTTCCCTGATTTCTATACCCAGGGCACGCAGCACGTCACGAGGGGCCTCGTACTCGCCGTTATAACGGCCCAGGTAACACGGGTCGTGATAGGTCACGCTGGCACCTTTGTGCTGGCCCAGACTCAATGCGCCATTGCGCACCAGTTCAGCCATGAAGGTGCTGTGGTGCTGCACCTGATAGTCGCCACCAAAAGCGCCATATTCGTTTTTCAGCACATGAAAACTGTGCGGGTCGCAGGTCACGATACGCTTGAAGCTGTAATTGGCCAGGGTCTGAATGTTGCGTCGGGCGAGCATCTGGAAGGTCGCTTCATCACCCAGACGCCGCGCCACGTCACCGCTGTCGCGCTCTTCGAGGCCCAGCACAGCGAAATCTACCTTAGCCGCCTTGAGGACTTTGACGAACGCGCGCAGGGTACGTTGGTTACGCATATCGAACGCGCCATCACCGACCCAGAACAGCACGTCAACGCTCTTTCTCTCGCTGAGCAGACTCAGGTTCAGATCCGCTGCCCAGTTCATCCGCCCGCCCGGTGCAAAACCGCCGGGGTTATCGGTGGCGATCAGGTTATCCAGCACCTCGGCACCCTTGTTTGGCGTCGCGCCCTTTTCGAGGGTCAGGTGACGGCGCATGTCGACGATGGCATCGACGTGCTCGATCATCATTGGGCACTCTTCGACGCAGGCTCGGCACGTGGTGCAGGACCATAGCGTTTCGGCGTCCACCAGCCCGTTGACGATGGGCTGATGCGGATTGCCGCCATGCTCGCCCAGCGGCTTGCCTTTGCCATCCAGCGACGGATATGGACTGCCCGCAAATTTTGCGTCGGTGCCACCGGCAAGGCCGACCACCATGTCCTGAATCAACTTTTTCGGGTTGAGTGGCTGGCCTGCCGCAAACGCCGGGCAGGCCGCTTCGCACTTGCCGCACTGCACGCAGGCGTCGAAGCCCAGCAGTTGGTTCCAGGTGAAGTCCTGAGGTTTCTCCACACCCAGCGGTGCGGTTCGATCGTTCAGATCCAAAGGTTTCAGACCCGTGGAACGTCCCCCAGCAAAACGCTCGGCTCGCCGGTGCCAAGCCAGATGCAGCGCCCCGGCGAAAGCATGTTTCATCGGCCCGCCCCAGGTCATGCCGAAGAACAGTTCACTGATGCCCCACAACACGCCCAACCCGAGGATCACAACCAGCACCCAGCCACCAAAATGCTCGGGAAGAATGCCCGCCACCGGCAGCGTGACCAGAAAGAAGCTTGCTGAAAACGCCATGAGGCTTTTCGGCAGGCGCATCCAAGGCCCTTTCGACAAACGCGCGGGCGGATTGAGACGACGCTTATAGACAAATACCGCGCCGACAAACATCACCGCCGTCATTAGCAATAGCGCGTAGCCAAGAACGCGGTTATGCAGGCCGAAGCCGTGCACCAGAATCGCCAGCACGATTGAGGCAACCGCCCCGCCTGCAGTGGCAACATGGGTGTTGGCGATGTATTTATCGCGTGCGACTACGTGGTGCAGGTCAACCATGTAGCGCTTGGGCATGGCCAGCAGCCCGCCGAGCAAGTCGACTTTCGAGGGCCGTCCGTTGCGCCACATGCTCACCCGCCGCCACGCACCCAGCGCCGCAAGGGCCAGGGCGCTGAACAGCAGGATGGGAAGAAGGGTGTCTAGCATCACGTTGCCCTCAAGGTGCAAGCTTTAAGCTGGAAGCCTCAAGCTGCAAGCTTCAAGAAAAAGCACCGAGCAAAGGCTTCTACTTGCAGCTTGAAGCTTGCAACCTGTAGCTGTTCTCAAAAATCCTTGCACAGGCGCAAGCCGTCATAGATCGCTGCATGGGTATTGCGCTGCGCCACGCAGTCGCCGATACGGAACAGCAGGTAACCGTCGCCCGGCTGGCTCAATGAAGGCTGAGGCTGAATGGCGAACAGTGCATCGATGTCGATCTGTCCCTTGTTGCGCGAGCCTTCCTTGAGCGCGTAATAGATCGCTTCGTCCGGACGCACGCCGTTTTCCACCACCACTTGATCGACAACTCGCTCCTCCCTGGCACCGGTGTATTCGTTCTCCAGCACCGCCACCAGCTTGTCGCCCTCGCGATAGACCTTTTCCAGCATCATGTCGCCGGTCATGATCACTTCCTTGGGGTACATGCTGCGGTAGTAGGTCGGGAACGAGGTTCCGCCAATTGCCACGCCCGGCTTGATGTCATCGGTGACGATTTCGACCTGGCTGCCCTTGTCGGCCAGATAGTCGGCTACCGACATGCCGGTGAACTCGCAGATGGTGTCGTAGACCAGCACGTTCTTGCCCGGCGCAACTTTGCCATCCAGCACGTCCCAGCTGCTGACCACCAACCCCTCGGCAGCGCCCCAGTGTTCGTTCTGCTCCAGAAACGGATGACCGCCCACCGCCAGCACCACGATGTCTGGGCGCAGGTCGAGGATGGTTGCTGCATCGGCCGCAACGCCTAGACGCAAATCTACTTTCAGGCGCGCCAGCTCCAGCTGGAACCAGCGCGTAATACCGGCAATCTGGTCGCGCTGCGGTGCCTTGGACGCGGTAGTGATCTGCCCGCCAATGAATTCCTTCTTCTCGAACAGGGTCACGTCATGGCCACGCTCGGCAGATACCCGAGCCGCTTCCATACCGGCAGGACCGGCACCGACTACCACGACCTTGCGTTTCGGCCCAGTGGACTTTTCGATGATGTGCGGCACGCCCATGTATTCGCGGGACGTCGCAGCGTTCTGGATGCACAACACATCCAGCCCCTGATACTGGCGGTCTATGCAGTAGTTGGCACCGACGCACTGTTTGATCTGATCGATCTGGCCCATCTTGATCTTGGCGATCAGGTGCGGGTCGGCAATGTGCGCGCGGGTCATGCCGACCATGTCGACATAGCCGCCTTCCAGAATTCGCGTTGCCTGGTTCGGGTCCTTGATGTTCTGCGCGTGCAGCACCGGGGCCTTGACCACTTCCTTGATCCCGGCCGCCAGGTGCAAAAACGGCTCTGGTGGGTAACTCATGTTCGGAATGACGTTGGCCAGGGTGTTGTGGGTGTCGCAACCCGAGCCCACCACGCCGATGAAATCGATCATGCCGGTGTCGTCGTAATACTTGGCGATCTGCTTCATGTCCTCGTGGCTGAGGCCATCGGGGTGGAACTCGTCGCCACAGATGCGCAGGCCCACACAAAAGTCGGGGCCGACCTCCTTGCGCACCGCCTTGATAACTTCCAGACCAAAGCGCATGCGGTTCTCGAAACTGCCGCCCCATTCATCCGTGCGCTTGTTGACCCTCGGGCTCCAGAACTGGTCGATCATGTGCTGGTGCACCGCCGACAACTCGACCCCGTCCAGCCCACCGGCCTTGGCACGCGCCGCTGCGCTGGCGTAGTTGCCGATCACTCGCCAGATCTCCTCCGGCTCAATGGTCTTGCAAGTCGCACGGTGTACCGGCTCGCGAATGCCTGACGGCGACATCAGGGTCGGCCAGTGATCACCATCCCAGCGCGAGCGACGGCCCATGTGAGTAATCTGGATCATGATCTTGGCGCCGTGCCTGTGCATGGCGTCGGCGAGGTTCTGAAAGTGCGGGATGATTCTGTCGGTCGCCAGATTGACCGATTTCCACCAGCCTTGCGGGCTGTCGATGGCGACACTTGATGAGCCGCCGCAGATGGCCAGACCGATGCCGCCCTTGGCCTTCTCTTCGTAGTACTTCACATACCGGTCGGTGGTCATACCGCCGTCTGTGGCATAAACCTCAGCGTGCGCGGTACTCAACACACGGTTACGGATTGTCAGTTTGCCAATCTGGATCGGCTGGAACATCGCTTCGAAAGCCATAACGCGATCCTCGATTTACAGCGGCTTGACGACAAACAGTCCGTCGTCGTGACCTTCTTCGGAGCCACCGTAAACCTGCTCGGCTACGGTACGGATCGAGCTGCCGCTGGCGGCGAGTATCTGGTCCATCGCCCCGGCAAACCAGCCGGTGAACATGTAGTCGACCTTGCGTCCCACCTTGCCGTAGACATACACGAAACAGGAGTGCTCAAGCTTCACGCTGGCGGTGCCTTTTTCGATATCGATGTCCTGAATCTCGAACAGTCCCCAGCCGCGTTGCGACAGACGCTTCATGTAGTGCTAGAACACGGCAACACCTTGCAGGCCGTGGCATTCGGCTTCCTTTTCACACCAGTGCCAGGCGGACTTGTAACCGGCTTTGTAGAGAATTTCAGCGTAGGCATCGGCACCCAGCACTTCTGCAATGCCCATGTGGTTGTTGACGAAAAAGTGCCGGGGCACATAGAGCATCGGCAACGCATCGGAGGTCCAGACGCCGGTTTCGCTGTCGACTTCGATAGGCAGTTGCGGGGCGATTTTAGCCATGGGGTCAAACTCCAGATGATTCGGGTTACACCCACCGCCTGAAAGGCCGCGGGGGTTCAATTCGATAAGGTGTGGCTGGCGGATTACTCGCCCCAGACGTCGGCCAGTACGTTGACCCAGTTCTCGCCCATGATCTTGCGCACCACGCGCTCGGAATGACCGCGCTTGAGCAATGTTTCAGTCAGATTGGGAAACTCGCCCACGGTGCGGATGCCCAGCGGGTTGATGATCTTGCCGAAGCTGGTCAGACGGCGGGCGTAGCCCTTGTCGTGGGTCAGGTATTCAAAAAACTCCTGACCGTGGCCCTGGGTGAAATCGGTGCCGATACCGATGGCATCCTCGCCCACGATGTTCATCACGTATTCGATGGCTTCGGCGTAATCGTCGATGGTCGAATCGATGCCCTTGGCCAGAAACGGCGCGAACATGGTCACGCCCACAAAGCCGCCGTGGTCGGCAATAAACTTCAGTTCAGCGTCGGATTTGTTGCGCGGATGCTCTTTGAGGCCTGAAGGCAGGCAGTGGGAATAGCAGACCGGCTTTTTCGATTCGAGAATGACTTCTTCCGAGGTTTTCGAACCCACGTGGGACAGGTCGCACATCACCCCGACCCGGTTCATTTCAGCGACGATCTCACGACCGAAACCCGACAGCCCGCCGTCGCGTTCGTAGCAGCCGGTGCCGACCAGGTTCTGGGTGTTGTAGCACATCTGCACAATGCCGACGCCCAGTTGCTTGAAGATCTCGACGTAACCGATCTGGTCTTCATAGGCATGCGCATTCTGGAAGCCGAAGAGAATGCCGGTCTTGCCCAGTTCCTTGGCCTTGCGAATGTCTGCGGTGGTGTGCACCGGCATGACCAGGTCGCTGTTTTCGCGCATCAGTTTCTGACTGCTGCAGATGCTGTTGATAGTGGCCTGGAAGCCTTCCCATACCGACACCGTGCAGTTGGCCATGGTCAGGCCGCCCTTGCGCATGTCTTCAAACAGCTCGCGGTTCCACTTGGCGATGATCAGCCCGTCAATAACGATGCTGTCGGCGTGCAATTCGGCTGGGCTCATCAGGCTGTCCCCTTTTTTGATTCCGGCGCGCCGAATCGGCTGTCGGCGCTAATGGGGTCAGCATATGCCGGAGGGTCGCGTGAACCGGGTGCAAAAACGACAGGGGGTTTGCCGAAAGCGTCAAGATGCGACAAAGGGTGACGGCGTGTCGCCCCACGATGTCGTAAACCTGTTCATTGTCTCGCGCTTGAGACAGAATCCAGCGTATCAATGGATCGGAGCGACTCGATGAAAACGTTTTTGCTGACCCTGGCCCTGATGGCAACGGCTGTGACAGGCGTACAGGCTGCTCAGAACCCGGATGTCTCGCCTTGCGACGGTGTTGACGATGACAAGCAGACTCTGGAGTGCTCGGTTTACAGCCGCACGACTGCAGAAGAATTGCTCAAGGAAAACTTCAACAACCTGCTCAAGCGTGTTCAGTCGCAGTTCGTTGCCAACAAGACGCAATTCAACGACTTTACCAGCAAACTCAAGACCGCCCAGCAAGCCTGGGAGAAGCTGCGTGACGCAGATTGCGCCGTTGAAGTCTTCCCTTCTGCGGCAGGCAGCAAAGCATTCACCATCAGTGAAAACGACTGCATTGCGCGCATGAGCGACGAGCGCTCGGAGTACCTGGAGTCGATTGCACAGGAATAACGTCTACGATGAGATAACCTGCTTCTTTATATGAACGAGCTCATCAGGTTTTCTCATGATTATTTGCGGTGTAGAAATCAAAGGCAGCGAAGCCATATTCGCCCTTGCCACTCGACGTAATGGCGGCATCGAGCACTTGCCGCTCGCCACCAAGAAGCTTGCGCTGGAGGATGATGACGAGGCCGCCAACGTCAAAGCCTTCTCCACGCAACTCGCCGGTTTCGTACGTGAAAACGGCATCAGCCATGTGGTTATCAAGAAGCGCAGCAAGAAAGGCGAATTCGCTGGCGGCCCGACCACCTTCAAGATCGAAACCATCTTTCAACTGATGTCTGATTGCAACGTGGTGCTGATCTCGCCGCAGACCGTCAATGCGCAGAACAAGAAACACACCTTCGCCCTGCCCGCCACCCTGAACAAGTATCAGCACGAAGCGTACAAGGCGGCGTGTGCGGGTGTGATGAAGAGCGTTTAAGCCTTTCGAGAGAGGACGCAGAGCGTCCGGAACGGCATGCGACGCAGAGCGTCGCACGATAGCGGGGATTATCGTTCCTCACGCTCCAGCGTGGGAATGCAGTTCGTGACGCTCCGCGTCACATTCATTCGCCGCGCAGTTACTTTTGACCCGACATAAAAAAACCCGCATTTCTGCGGTTTTTTTCAATGCGCAATCAACTCAGTTGATCTTGGCATCCAGCTCGCCACGCGCGTAGCGTTCGAACATGGCGTCCAGGGAGATCGGTTTGATCTTCGAGGCGTTGCCAGCGGTGCCGAAGGCTTCGTAGCGCGCGATACACACGTCACGCATGGCCGAGACGGTTTTGGCCAGATACTTGCGCGGGTCGAACTCGCTTGGGTTTTTAGCCATGAATTCGCGGATGGCACCGGTAGAGGCCAGACGCAGGTCGGTATCAATGTTGACCTTGCGCACGCCGTGCTTGATGCCTTCAACGATTTCTTCGACCGGTACACCGTAGGTTTCTTTGATGTCGCCGCCGAACTCGTTGATGATCTTCAGCCATTCCTGTGGAACAGACGAGGAACCGTGCATCACCAGATGAGTGTTAGGGATGCGCTTGTGGATCTCTTTAATACGCTCGATCGCCAGGATGTCACCGGTAGGCGGCTTGGTGAACTTGTACGCACCGTGGCTGGTGCCAATGGCAATGGCCAGAGCATCCACCTGGGTGCGCTTGACGAAGTCAGCCGCTTCTTCAGGGTCGGTCAGCATCTGGCTGTGGTCCAGAACGCCTTCCGCGCCAACACCATCTTCTTCACCGGCCATACCGGTTTCCAGCGAACCCAGCACGCCCAGCTCACCTTCCACGGAAACGCCGCAGGCGTGAGCGAAGGACACTACGCGACGGGTAACGTCGACGTTGTAGTCGTAATCGGCTGGGGACTTGCCGTCTTCACGCAGCGAGCCGTCCATCATCACCGAGCTGAAGCCCAGCTGGATCGAGCGCTGGCAGATGTCAGGGCTGGTGCCGTGGTCCTGGTGCATGACCACCGGGATGTGCGGGAATTCTTCGATCGCGGCGAGAATCAGGTGACGCAGAAACGGCGCACCGGCGTATTTGCGGGCACCGGCAGAAGCCTGGACGATCACCGGGGAGTCGGTCTTGTCGGCCGCTTCCATAATGGCGCGCATCTGTTCCAGGTTGTTTACGTTGAAAGCTGGAACGCCATAGCCGAATTCGGCTGCGTGGTCCAACATCTGGCGCATGCTGATAAGTGCCATTGTCTGTCTCTCTCCCGGTAGGGTCGTTAATCGAGCAAGCCTGCCGTAGTGGCGGCTGCCATTCAAGTTATAAGCTCAGCCACGAAGGCTGTGCGTGTGTGCCCGAGATCCGACTTATCTGGCCTTGCAGCCGCGACCGATCAGATCGTTGGTAGCGTCCCAGTAGATCAGGCCCTCGCTACCCCTTGTTGACGAATGCCAACACATTGTTGCTGTAAAGCGTTCCGCTGGCAGCGCCGGGTTCAGCCTTGAGCCTGAACACCTGATCGCTCTGATTCAGACGAACATCGACTTCCTTTTTGGCCGAATCGATGTAGCGCCAGTTGACCTCTGCATTGCTGTCACACACCCAACGGTTCCAAGGGTCATTGTGCTGCGATGTGCTCAGGCTCGAACAACCGCCAAGCACTGCCAAAACCCCAAGGGCAATCACGCGTCTCATTACATCTCCTGGCTGCCCTGCGAAACGCGGTGTATGCCGGTCGTCTCAACTGTCAGGGGCAGTTCTGTTCCTGTTTACGGTCGTCGGCCGGCTCACCCGTTACATGTGCCTCGACCCGTTGACTGTTTTCAGTCGTCGGCACATTCACAGAGGCCGGGCTGAATATCTGACAGGTCTTGGCATGTGAGCCAGAACCGGTACAACCAGCCAATACAACGCAGCTCATCAGAGCCAGGGCAGCGATCTTCATGGCGAAACTCCTTTGCCGGAAAAATATCCACTCTTTAAAGACCGCCCAAGCCCGTCAATGTTGCCAAACGGATTTCAGACCTGGCTCACAAACATCCTACATTGCCTGTTCTGGGCATGAACTCGTAACGATCCCATGCCTGCGGACCGCCACGCTTGTAGATGACCGGCACCGTTTCGGCCTGCCAGCCCGCCTGATAACAGCTTAACTGGAGCGGTTGGCTCGGGGAGTCGCTCTCCACCTCTTCAACCGCAGGTTTGCCCGCGCAACCGGCCAGCAAACCTGCGATGAGAAACCACGGTAACGCCCTGACCATTGACCACTCCTTGTCCAAAGCTTTCATTCAAGCCTTGGCGCGTTGTTCGAGCACTTCTACCGCTGGCAGAACCTTGCCTTCCACGAACTCGAGGAATGCACCGCCACCGGTCGAAATGTAGGAAATCTGTTCTGCAACACCATACTTGTCGATGGCCGCCAGTGTGTCGCCACCGCCCGCGATGGAGAACGCCTGGCTTTCGCCAATGGCCTTGGCCAGCGTTTTGGTGCCTTCACCAAACTGATCGAATTCAAACACGCCGACTGGACCGTTCCACAGGATAGTCCCGGAAGATTTCAGTAATTCGGCGAAATGCGCAGCAGTTTGCGGGCCAATATCGAGAATCATGTCGTCGTCGGCCACGTCAGCGATCAGCTTGACGGTTGCAGTGGCGCTCTCGGCGAATTCCTTGGCAACCACCACGTCAGTCGGCAATGGCACGCTGACCTTGGCGGCAATGGCACGCGCGGTATCGAGCAGGTCAGGTTCGTACAGCGATTTACCGACCTTGTGACCCGCTGCGGCCAGGAATGTATTGGCAATGCCGCCGCCGACGATCAACTGATTGCAGATGCCGCTCAGGCTGTTGAGTACGTCAAGCTTGGTGGACACCTTGGAGCCGGCAACGATGGCAGTCATCGGCTGAGCCGGAGCGCCCAGAGCCTTGCCCAGCGCTTCAAGCTCGGCAGCCAGCAACGGGCCTGCCGCTGCCACTTTGGCGAATTTGGCAACGCCGTGGGTCGAGCCCTCGGCACGGTGAGCGGTACCGAAAGCGTCCATCACGAACACGTCGCACAGGGCCGCATATTTCTGTGCCAGCTCGTCGGCGTTCTTTTTCTCACCCTTGTTGAAGCGAACGTTCTCGAACAGCACGACATCGCCGGCCTTGACGTCAACGCCGTCCAGATAATCGGCAACCAGCGGAACATCACGACCCAATGCCTTGCTCAGGTAATCGGCAACCGGCTTGAGGCTGTTTTCAGCAGAGAACTCGCCCTCGGTCGGACGACCCAGGTGCGAGCAGACCATGACGGCCGCGCCTTTTTCCAACGCCAGCCTGATGGTCGGCAGCGAGGCAAGAATACGTGCATCACTGCTGACAACGCCGTCCTTTACCGGGACATTGAGGTCTTCGCGGATCAGTACACGTTTACCTTGCAGATCGAGGTCGGTCATCTTCAAGACGGTCATGAGCATTCCTGTTTTTTTACTGTTATTGGTCAGCGACGCGCAGAAAGTGATCGGCGACGTCGAGCATTCGGTTGGCAAAACCCCATTCGTTATCGAACCAGGCCAGCAGATTGACCAGCCGGGGTCCGGAAACGCGGGTCTGACTCGCATCGACAATCGCCGAATGCGGGTCATGGTTGAAATCGCAACTGGCATGCGGCAACTCAGTGTAGGCCAGCAGTCCCTTGAGCGGGCCGCTGGTGGCAGCCTCACGCAAAATACGGTTGATCTCGACAGCGTCGGTGTCTCGCGACATTTGCAGCGTAATGTCCAGGCAAGACACATTGACGGTCGGAACACGAACAGCTTTGGCCTGAATTCGGCCGGCAAGTTCCGGAAGCAGCCGCTCGATTCCGCGCGCCAGACCGGTGGACACCGGAATGATCGACTGGAAGGCCGAGCGCGTACGGCGCAGATCCTCGTGATGATAAGCGTCGATCACCGGTTGATCGTTCATCGCCGAGTGGATGGTGGTAATGGTCATGTATTCCAGGCCGATGGCCTGATCCAGCAAGCGCAGAAGCGGCACGCTGCAGTTGGTGGTGCACGACGCGGCCGAGACCAGCAGCTCGCGGCCAGTCAGCTTGTGCTGATTGATGCCGAACACCACGGTGGCATCGACATCCCGTTCGCTGGCCATCGGCTGGGAAAACAGCACCCGCGGCGCACCGGCCTCCAGAAAGCGCTGGCCATCTTCGCGAGTGTTGTAGACACCGGAACACTCAAGCACCAGATCGACTTCCAGACCGGCCCAGTCGATGCCTTCGGGCGTCGCACTGCGCAGGACCTTGATCCGGTGGTCATTGATGTGCAGGTATTGCCCTTCGACCCGCACTTCGCCGGGAAACCGGCCGTGTGTGGAGTCAAAGCGCGTGAGGTATTCGAGACTGGCCATGTCGGCCAGATCATTGATGGCAACCACTTCAAACCCGGCCTTGGCCCCCCGCTCGCACAGCGCGCGAACAACACAACGACCAATACGGCCGTAACCGTTCAGAGCAACTTTGTAAGGGCGGGGCTGGGGCATGAAGTTTTCGCCAGGGAATAACAGTCATGTGGGAGCGGACTTGTCCGCGAATGGCAGCACTCGGTGCAGCTGATTTACCGAGTTGCTACATTCGCGAGCAAGGCGGATCGCCGCCCCGGTCGCTCCCACAACATCAACATTACATAGCTGATCAGTCTTCGAGCAGCTCTTCAGCCGTGCTCAAGACGTTTTCCAGCGTAAAGCCGAACTCTTCGAACAAGGCTGACGCAGGGGCCGACTCGCCGAACGTGGTCATGCCGATCACGCGACCTTCCAGACCCACGTATTTGTACCAGTAGTCGGCGTGAGCCGCTTCGATAGCAATACGTGCACTGACCTGCAGTGGCAGAACAGCCTGCTTGTAGGCCGCATCCTGAGCTTCGAAGATGCTGGTGCATGGCATGGAGACCACACGAACGTTGCGACCCTGCTCGGTCAGCTTGTCATACGCCTGCACAGCCAGACCGACTTCCGAACCAGTCGCGATAAGGATCAGCTCAGGCTCTGCAGCGCAGTCACGCAGTACATAGCCGCCACGGGCAATGGCATCTATTTGCTGCTGTTCACGCGCTTGGTGAGTCAGGTTCTGACGCGAGAAAATCAATGCGGATGGACCGTCATTGCGCTCGATGGCGTGTTTCCAGGCCACGGCCGATTCCACGGCATCTGCCGGACGCCAGGTGTCCAGGTTCGGCGTGGTACGCAGGCTGGTCAGTTGCTCGATCGGCTGGTGAGTCGGGCCGTCTTCGCCCAGACCGATGGAGTCGTGGGTGAATACGTAGATCACACGCTTCTTCATCAGCGAGGCCATACGCACCGCGTTGCGAGCGTATTCCATGAAGATCAGGAAGGTTGCGCCGTACGGCACGAAGCCGCCGTGCAGGGCGATACCGTTCATCATGGCGCCCATACCGAACTCACGAACACCGTAGTGCAGGTAGTTGCCGTTGGGATCTTCGCCAGTGATGCTCTTGCAGCCTTTCCAAATGGTCAGGTTGGAGCCGGCCAGGTCAGCCGAACCACCGAGAATTTCCGGCAGCAACGGGCCCAGTGCGCTCAGGGCGTTCTGACTGGCCTTACGGCTGGCGATGGTTTCGCCTTTGGCGTTGACTTCGGCGACATAAGCAGCGGATTTCTCTGCAAAGTCAGCAGGCAACTCGCCGCTCATGCGACGAATGAAGTCGTTGGCCAGCTCAGGGAAAGCGGCGGAATAGGCAGCAAAGCGCTGATCCCACTCGGCTTCGGCAGCCAGGCCTTTTTCTTTCGCATTCCACTCGGCGTAGATATCAGCCGGAATTTCGAAAGGACCGTGGTTCCATTTCAGGGCCGCACGGGTCAGGGCGATTTCGTCCGCACCCAGCGGCGCACCGTGGGATTCTTCCTTGCCCTGCTTGTTCGGCGAGCCAAAGCCGATGGTGGTCTTGCAGCAGATCAGCGTCGGCTTGTCGCTCTTGCGCGCGGTGTCGATGGCGGTCTTGATTTCTTCAGGGTCATGACCGTCGACATTGCGGATCACCAACCAGCCGTACGACTCGAAACGCTTAGGCGTATCGTCGGTAAACCAGCCTTCGACTTCGCCATCGATGGAGATGCCGTTGTCGTCGTAGAACGCGATCAGCTTTTTAAGCTGCAACGTGCCGGCCAGGGAAGCGACTTCGTGGGAAATACCTTCCATCATGCAGCCATCACCCATAAACACGTAGGTATGGTGATCAACGATGGAATGGCCTGGACGGTTGAACTGTGCGGCGAGGGTTTTCTCGGCAGCGGCAAAACCGACGGCGTTGGCAAAACCCTGACCCAATGGGCCAGTGGTGGTTTCAACGCCTGGGGTATAGCCAAACTCGGGGTGACCCGGTGTGCGGCTGTGCAGTTGACGGAAGTTTTTCAGGTCGTCGATGGACAGGTCGTAGCCGGTCAGGTGCAGCAACGAATAGACCAGCATCGAACCATGGCCGTTGGACATGATGAAACGGTCACGGTCAGCGAACGCGGGGTTTGCCGGGTTGTGCTTGAGATAATCACGCCACAGAACCTCGGCGATATCCGCCATGCCCATCGGGGCACCCGGATGGCCGCTGTTGGCTTTTTGCACGGCATCCATGCTTAGGGCACGAATAGCATTGGCACGCTCACGACGGCTTGGCATCGCTGATCTCCTGGGAATTGTAAAATTAGGATCGGAAAAAAGACGGCCATTTTCCCTCAGGGACAGGCCGGGGGCAATCACAGATAGTCGACCATAGGCTTTTTTCCGGGGTTACGGACATTATTTGCCCTGTAAAGACTGGATTACCCGTCAGCGCAACAAGTTCAGAATGCCTGACCGGTGCCACCCATCCAGCAATATCAAAACTTTTTGATATTGCCCTTGCAGCGCTCCGGATCGCTCTCTAGACTGCGCAGCTATGAACCTGCGTGTACCTGCCATTCGCCATGATGCATGCGACGACCTCTCTGCATTGTGCAAGGCCGGCGGCGATCCCTTGCGGCTCAACGTACTGCGTGTGCTGACCAACGATTCGTTCGGCGTGCTTGAGCTGGCGCAGATTTTTGCCATTGGTCAGTCCGGCATGAGCCATCACCTCAAGGTGCTGGCTCAGGCGGATCTGGTTGCAACGCGGCGTGAAGGCAACGCGATTTTCTACCGTCGCGCCCTGCCCCACACTGGATTGCCGGGCGGCAGGCTGCATGCGGCGCTGCTTGATGAAGTGGACACCCTGAACCTGCCGGACGACGTACAGAGCCGCATAAGTCTGGTGCATCGGCAACGTGCATTGGCCAGCCAGGATTTCTTTGCCCGTACTGCCGAAAAGTTTCGTGCCCAGCAAGACCTGATCGCCGGTCTGGCGCAGTACAGCGAAAGCCTGCTGACATTGCTCGACAAACTGAGCTTCGGCGCGCAGGCAACGGCGCTGGAAGTAGGCCCCGGCGACGGCGGCTTTCTGCCAGAGCTGGCCCGGCGCTTCCGCCAGGTTATCGCGATGGACAACAGCCCGGTGATGCTGGACCTGGCGCGCGGCGTCTGCGAGCGCAAGGCGCTGGCTAACGTTGAGCTGAGGCTGGCCGATGCACTGACGGACGCTAAAGTCAGTGCCGACTGCGTCGTCCTCAACATGGTGCTGCATCATTTCGCAGTCCCGGCCCAAGCCTTGAGGCAACTGGCCGAACACGTAAAACCCGGCGGTAGTTTGCTGGTAACAGAATTGTGTAGTCATGACCAGAGCTGGGCCAGGGGGGCCTGTGGCGATCTCTGGTTAGGTTTCGAGCAGGAAGACCTGGCCCGTTGGGCCATCGCTGCGGGGCTAGTTCCCGGGGAAAGCCTCTATGTAGGCTTACGTAATGGTTTCCAGATCCAGGTTCGCCATTTTCAGCGACCGGCTGGCGACACTCACCATCGGTAAAATGAAGGAAACCCGTAGAGATGAGCGAATATTCACTTTTCACCTCCGAGTCCGTGTCCGAAGGGCATCCGGACAAGATCGCCGACCAGATTTCCGACGCGGTTCTGGACGCTATCATCGCTGAAGACAAATACGCCCGTGTAGCGTGCGAAACACTGGTCAAGACCGGTGTGGCAATCATCGCTGGCGAAGTGTCGACTTCGGCCTGGGTCGATCTGGAAGACATCGTGCGTAACGTCATCCTCGACATCGGCTACAACAGCTCCGACGTCGGTTTCGACGGCGCGACTTGCGGCGTGATGAACATCATCGGCAAACAGTCGGTAGACATCGCCCAAGGCGTTGACCGCAGCAAGCCTGAAGATCAGGGCGCTGGCGACCAGGGCCTGATGTTCGGCTACGCCAGCAACGAGACCGACGTGCTGATGCCAGCGCCGATCACCTTCTCCCACCAGCTGGTGCAGCGTCAGGCCGAAGCGCGTAAATCCGGCCTGCTGCCGTGGCTGCGCCCGGATGCAAAATCCCAGGTTACCTGCCGTTATGAAAACGGCAAGGTTGTCGGCGTCGACGCCATCGTACTGTCGACTCAGCACAACCCGGATGTGTCCTACAAGGACCTGCGCGAAGGCGTGATGGAGCTGATCGTCAAGCACGTCATCCCTGCGCACCTGCTGCACAAGGACACCCAGTTCCACATCAACCCGACCGGCAACTTCATCATCGGTGGCCCGGTAGGTGACTGTGGCCTGACCGGCCGTAAAATCATCGTCGACACCTACGGCGGCATGGCCCGTCACGGTGGCGGTGCATTCTCCGGCAAGGACCCATCGAAGGTTGACCGTTCGGCTGCTTACGCAGGTCGTTACGTGGCCAAGAATATCGTGGCTGCCGGTCTGGCCGAGCGTTGCGAAATTCAGGTGTCCTACGCTATCGGCGTGGCCCAGCCGATGTCGATCTCGCTGAACACCTTCGGCACCGGCAAGCTGTCCGACGACAAGATCATCAAGCTGGTCCGCGACAACTTCGACCTGCGCCCATACGCCATCACCACCATGCTCGACCTGCTGCACCCGATGTACCAAGCCACTGCGGCCTACGGCCACTTCGGCCGTACCCCGGTCGAAATGACCATTGGCGATGACACCTTCACCGCCTTCACCTGGGAAAAAACTGACCGCGCCGACGCCCTGCGCGCCGCTGCCGGCCTGTAAAAACCAGTAAAAAAGCCCCGAGCGACCTGGTCGTTTCGGGGCTTTTTTCGTCTGGCGATTATCGTGCGACGCTCCGCGTCGCATGCCGTTCTGGACGCTCTGCGTCCGATCTTGAATACGCGGCGCGGCACAAATCTGTGACGCGGAGCGTCACGCACTGCATTCCGACGCTGGAGCGTGCGGAACGATAACCTCAACTATCTCAACTATCTCAACTATCTCAACTATCTCAACTATCGTGCGACGCTCCGCGTCGTATGCCGTTCCGGACGCTCTGCGTCCTGTCATCAAACAGGCCGCGCAGGGCTTTGGCAAAACCCGGTAACCAAGCAACCCGTCTATAAACAACACCAGCAACTAGCCTCATCGAGCCCATTCCTAAAGCAAGGATGCTTCGATGTTGCCCACCATTCGCCTGATGACGTGTGCCCTTCTGTTTCTTCTGCCCGGCCTCGGCCATGCCAGTCAATGCCCTGACTGGCCTGCAGCCAAGGCGCGCAGCGAGGTCACAAACTTGCAACAGCAGATGGCTGCGTGGAACGACAGCTACCACCGCCAGGGCATTTCGCACATTCCGGACGAGCTCTACGATCAGGCGCGGCAGAAGCTGAACCTGTGGCGCTCGTGCTTTGCCGTTTCCCCCCCCCGAGGCCGATCCGCTAAAGACAGCAGTCGGCCCGTTGCCTCATCCCGTTGCGCACACGGGCGTCAACAAGCTGGCCGACGAAAGCAGCGTCAAGGACTGGCTCGAGGGCCGCAACGATCTGTGGATTCAACCCAAGGTCGATGGCGTAGCCGTCACCCTGGTCTACGAAAACGGTCAGCTTGTGCAGGCGATCAGTCGTGGTGACGGGCGCAAGGGGCAGGACTGGACCTCGCAGGCGCGACTGATCAAGACCATTCCTCAGCACCTGCCCCAGCCTGAATCCGCAATATTGCAAGGCGAGCTGTACTGGCGTCTGGACGACCATATTCAGTCAGCATCCGGCAGCGTCAACGCGCGCAGCAAGGTCGCGGGATTGCTGGCGCGGCAGACGATCAGCCCGCAGCAGGCCGACGCCATCGGGCTGTTCGTCTGGGACTGGCCGAACGGGCCTGGCGATATGGCGCAACGTCTCGCAGGCCTGCAAGCCATGGGTTTTGAGGACAGCGCGGCCTATTCGCACCCACTGGAAAACTACGCCAAGGCCGCACGATGGCGCGAGCACTGGTACCGCAATCCTCTGCCGTTCGCGACAGATGGCGTGATCATGCGCCAGGGCCAGCGCCCACCGATGCAACGCTGGCAAGCCAGTGCGCCTTACTGGATCGCCGCCTGGAAACATCCCTACGCCCAGGCGCTGGCCGAGGTGCGCAAGGTCAGCTTCAATGTCGGTCGCAGCGGCAGGATTACCCCTGTGCTGGAGCTGACCCCGGTACGTCTCGACGACCGTACCGTCAGCCGCATCAGCACCGGCTCACTGCAACGCTGGCAAACACTGGATATAAGACCTGGCGATCAGGTAGCCGTGAGCCTGGCCGGGCTGACGATTCCGAGACTCGACGGCGTGATATCCCGCGCGGCCGAACGAGTTGAAATGATCATTCCGCAAGCCGACGACTTTCATGAGTTGAGCTGCTGGCAAGCCACCCCAGGCTGTGAAAGCCAGTTCCGCGCCAGACTGATCTGGCTCAGCGGCAAGAAAGGCCTTGCGCTGCCCGGCGTCGGTCCGGGGACCTGGGACAAGCTTATTGAAAACGGCCAAATAGAGAGCCTGCTCGATTGGATGACCCTGAATCATGCTGAGCTTGCTAACATTCCCGGCTTCGCAGAGCGCAGCAGCGCTAAACTGCTCGCCAGCCTGCAAACAGCGCGTGAACGGCCGTTTCAGACGTGGCTCAAGGCCATCGGACTGCCGCCCACAGGAAGCGCAACACTTCCTAACAATTGGCAGGAACTGGCTGGGCGTAGCGTTGAGCAATGGCAAGCAGAGCCGGGCATAGGGCCTGGCCGGGCAGCGAAACTGAGGTCTTTTTTCAGGCCCCCGAGGTGCAGGCATTGAGCTATCAATTGCAGGCTCAGGGTATTTCAGGTTTTAAGTAGCGGACGTCCATTTTTTGGTCCGTGTTCAAACGGAGTTCATATGCAGTTTTTATCACCACTGATCCTTTTCACCAGTTGCACGCTACTGGCTACAACGCTGCTGGCAGATGAGCAGGCACCCGCACCTTCCGAGTGCCAGATCAAAAGCCAGGAAATCAGCAGCAAGATTCAGGACGCCAAGACCGAAGGTAACAAGGCCGAGCAGGCCGGGCTTGAGAAGGCCCTCGCCGAGGTCAATGCCAACTGCACCGAAACCTCCTTGATCAAGCAGAGAAAGCAAAAGGTGCTGGACGCCAAGCAGGAAGTCAGCCGCCGCCAGACCGACTTGAACAAGGCCATGGACAAAGGTGATCCGGAGAAGATCAACAAGCGCAAGGACAAGCTGGCCGAGTCGCGCAAACAGTTGCAGGAAGCCCAGACCGACCTTGAGAAAGTCCAGCCTGACGATTGATCAAGGTCGCGGCGCTGCTGCTTATAGGCAGCGCCGCAACCTGGCTGTCAGGATACGGCCGAGAAAGCCGACACGCCGAACAGCGCGACGATGAGCCCCATGCCCACCAGCCAGACTATCGAACGCAGTGCGGCGAGGTCAGCCAGATAGAAGATGATGTACAACAGACGACTGGTGATGAACAGCACCGCCAGCACATCAATGGTCACCAGCTGCGCATTGCCGGCAATGTGCGCAATGATGACTGCCGCAGCGAACGCCGGTGTCGCTTCATAGCTGTTCAGCTGGGCAGCATGCGCACGGCGCGGGAAACCCTCCAGCTTGTCGAGAAAGGCGCGCGGGTCATGATTGTGACCACTGCCGAATTTGCCGCTGCCGAACTTGGCGATACCGGCACACATAATCGGCAGCAGGATCGCGATCAGCACGCACCAGAAAGCAACTGTCATACGTCCATCCTTATAGGTTCAGCTTCATCTGAAGCATCCGGGCAATACCCGCTCACAAGCTATGAGCCGGGGGGCAGCGAAAGGTTCTTGAAGAACGACCACCAACCTGACGCATTACACCAGTTTAGGAAAGATCAGGCTGAACGTCGTGAAGTGTCCGGGCTCGCTCTCGACCGTCACCTGCCCTTCATGCAGGCTCATGATGGAACGCACAATCGCCAGCCCAAGCCCCGTCCCGCCCTGCTGTCGCGCGCGGCTGACATGAACCCGATAGAAGCGATCGAACAGCCGCGGCAGGTGTTCGGCATCGATCCCCTCGCCCGCATTGCGCACCGCCAGTGACACTTCATCTGCATGCGTGGCAAGGGTGATGGTAATGACACTGCCGGACAGACCGTGGCGGATAGCGTTGGACAGCAGGTTCGAAATCGCTCGCTGAATCATCAGCCGGTCGCCTGTTGCTTTCGCGTTACCCTGAACCTGCAAGGTGATGTCGCGCTCTTCCGCCGAAGATGAAAACAGCTCGGCGACCTTATCGGCCTCTTCGCGCAGGTCGATGACCTCAACCGGCAACGGCGCGGCAGGCTGGCTGACACTGGCCAGAAACAGCATCTGGCTGATCATGCGCGACATGCGCTCCAGTTCCTCGGTGCACGATTCCAGCGCCTGCTTGTACTCTTCCGAAGGGCGCGGCCTGGACAGCGTGACCTGCGCCTTGCCCATCAGGTTGTTCATGGGCGAGCGCAGCTCATGTGCGAGGTCGTCCGAGAACTGCGCCAGTTGCTGCACATCGCCGTCCAGCCGGTGCAGCATGAAATTGACCGCATGCGCCAGGTCGCGCAATTCATCAGGCAGGCCCTTCACTTTCATGCGATGAGACAGATCGCGAGCCGAGATCAGTGCCGTTACTTTTCTGAAAGCACCCAACGGCCTGAGACCACGACGCACCACCCACCAGGCAACGAAGCCGACCAGCAGCAAGATCAGCGGCAGTATCAGGAAAGTCGATTTCAAATAAGCATGCAGCAGCGTGCTGTCGCTTTCCCGATCCATCGACAGCCTGACGAGAATGTCCTGCCCTGTCTTGAGGTGTATTTCCCTGTAACCCATCAGAATCTTGTGGCCGTGTACCGACTGCAACTCCTGAAAGCCTTGAGGTATGTGATCTGCCTCGGGGACAGGCAGGTTCCGGCCTTCCTCGTTACCGACCATCATCAATTGCTGCCGAGGGTTGCCCGCGTCGAGCACCATCAACGAATAGCTGTCGTGTCCGATGATCTGGTCACGCAGGGTATGAGGGTATTGAACAATGTCTTCGATGCCGAGAAAGCCCTCGCTCATGCTGTGTTCAATCTGCGCGAACTTCTCGTTCAGGCTGTCTTCGGCGCGCAGATCGAGCTGACGGGAAATAGCCGCATAAGCGAGCATTTCCATTACCAGTACCAGACACGCAATCAGCGCAGTAACGGTCAGCCCCAGGCGCGTCGACAGACGCGTCGGTTTCATTCACGCACTTCCAGCACATAGCCCACGCCGCGCAACGTGTGGATCAGCTTGGTCTCGAAAGGATCGTCGATCTTCGCGCGCAGGCGACGGATCGACACTTCCACCACATTGGTGTCGCAATCGAAGTTCATGTCCCAGACCAGAGAAATGATCTGGGTACGCGACATGACTTCACCGCTGTGACGCATCAGCAAGTGCAGCAGCGCGAACTCCTTGGTGGTCAGGTCGATGCGCTGGCTGCCGCGAAACGCCCGGTGCCGCCCTTGATCAAGCTCCAGATCGCCAACCTGCAACACCTTGGAGGTGGTGGTCTGCTCGCTGCGCCGCATCAACGTGCGGACCCTTGCCAATAGCTCGGGAAACTCAAACGGCTTGACCAGATAGTCATCTGCGCCCAATTCCAGGCCCTTGACCTTCTCTTCCAGGCGCCCTCGTGCGGTGACCATCATGACGCGCGTACTGACCGTCTTCCTCAGGCGACTCAATACCTCCCAGCCGTCCATTTCTGGCAGGTTCACATCCAGTATCACCACATCGTAAGCCTGATGCTGCGCGAGATAGAGGCCATCGAGCCCGGTTGCAGCGATATCGACGATATAGCCACTTTCGGTCAGACCCTGATGCATGTACTCGGCAGTTTTCGGCTCGTCCTCTACGACAAGGATTCGCATAACCAGGCTTCCTGTTTGATGAACGGATGATGACGATGCCGTGCAGTGTACTGAAAAGAAACGCTTATCTTGCTGGATAACAAAATCGTAATTTTCCAGCAATCCCTGTGATAGCTCCGGTTACATAAAGTCCCCACAGCCAACTTCAGCGCCAAGGTGCCTGTTTGTTTTTTGTTTTGATGGGGTGCTTCATGGACAGGGTAATTCATGTGACTGAAGAACAACGTACGCACTCCGCGTACCGGTCTGGCAACAGGGTGCCCGGCATGAAAGTCGCCGCACTTTGTCTGCTGCTGTTGCCATTTGCTGCTCCCGGCATCGCAGCAGCCCAGGGCATCAGCCTGGCTCAGGCGCTGGACGCAGCCTTTGCGCGCAACCCGGAACTCGCCGCCGCGCAATGGGAGATCGGCGTTGCCGAAGGTGATCGCCAGCAGGCCGGGCTGATTCCCAACCCGGTGGTGTCGTGGGAGGTTGAAGACACACGCCGCGAGACCAGCACCACCACCGTGATGCTCAGCCAGGCACTGGAACTGGGCGGCAAGCGCGGAGCACGCATCGAAGCCGCCAGCAAGGGCCAGGACGCCGCCCGGCTGGAGGTGGAGCGACGCGGTAACGAACTGCGGGCCGAAGTGGTTCAGGCGTTCTACGCAGCGGCGCGGGCGCAGGCAGGTCTGGACCTGGCGCGCCAGTCCAGGACACTGGCCGAGCGCGGCCTGCAGGTTGCCGAAGGGCGTGTTCGGGCGGGCAAGGTGTCACCGGTGGAGGCCACGCGCGCTCAGGTGCAACTGGCTGAAACCGACGTGCTGGTAAGGCGCGCCGAGACCCTGAAGATCAATAGCAACCGTGAACTGGCGCGCACCACCGGTTCGCCGGTCGCCTCTTTCGAGCGTCTGGAATACACCGATCTGTCGCCGGGCAAGCTGCCACAGAGCACAAAGCTACTGAGCGCCATCAACCAGTCTGCCGAGCTACGCCTCGCTCAGGCGCAAATAGAACAGCGCGAAGCCGCGCTGGGTTCAGAACGCGCCAAGCGCATCCCGGACCTGACCGTCAGCGTCGGCAGCCAGTACAGCCGCGAAGAGCGCGAACGGGTCAACGTAGTGGGTCTGTCGATGCCGCTGCCGTTATTCGACCGGAATCAGGGCAACGTACTTGCAGCATCACGCCGGGCCGACCAGTCACGCGACCTGCGCAATGCCGTTGAACTCAAGCTGCGCACCCAGACCCAGTCAGCCCTCGATCAGTGGAGTACCGCGGCGCAGGAAGTCGAGTCCTTCAATCAGGTCATCCTGCCCGCCGCGCAGCGCGCCGTCGACACCGCAACGCGCGGTTTCGAAATGGGCAAGTTCGGTTTTCTGGAAGTGCTGGATGCGCAACGAACGCTGATTTCAGCGCGCAGCCAGTACCTGGAATCGCTGGCGACTGCCACCGAAGCCCGAGTGGCTGTCGAGCGAATTCACGGTGATCTCAACCGGTTCAGCCTCAACCCCTGACTGTCTTTGTCCGCCTATATCGAGCGTATCGCAAGGTGCCGCAAGCACCTGATCGCCGGGAGCCTTTATGAACAACAAACGAAGCATTGCCATCACGCTGGCGGTGGTGGCCATCATTGGTCTGGGCAGTCTGACGCTGAACCCGCAGATGCTGCCATTCGCAACGGGAACAGAGCCATCAGGCGAGGAACACGACCATGACGCCGAGCCAGGTCATGCCGACGAGAAGAGCCAAGGCAACGAGAAGAAAACACCAGGCGTCGCAGCGTCAGAATCTGCCCATGAAGAGGAAGAGGGACACATCGAACTGAGCGCCGAGCAGATCAAGACTGCCGGCATCGAGCTGGCCACCGCCGAGCCTCGACAGATGAGCACCACTGTGACCTTCCCCGGCGAAATCCGCTTCGATGAGGACCGCACCGCGCATGTCGTGCCTCGGGTCAGCGGTGTGGTCGAATCAGTGAAGGTCGATCTGGGTCAAGCCGTGAAAAAGGGCCAGGTGCTGGCAGTGATTGCCAGCCAGCAGATCTCCGATCAGCGCAGCGAACTGAACGCCGCACAACGCCGCCAGGAACTGGCCCGCCTGACGTTACAGCGCGAGAAGAAACTCTGGGAAGACAAGATCTCCGCCGAGCAGGACTACTTGCAAGCGCGCCAGGAGTTTCAGGAGGCCGACATCAACCTGGCCAACGCCCGGCAGAAGATCAGCGCCATCGGTGCCAGCCTGAACCCATCCGCGGGCAATCGCTACGAATTGATCGCGCCATTTGACGCCATGGTCGTGGAGAAACACCTCGGCATCGGCGAGATGGTCAGCGAAGCGAGCAATGCCTTCACGCTGTCCGACCTGTCGCGTGTCTGGGCCACCTTCGGCGTGGCGCCCAAGGACCTGGACAAGGTGGTGGTCGGTCGTCCGGTCATCGTCAGCGCGCCCGATCTGAATGCGCGGGTCGAAGGCAAGATTGGTTACGTCGGCAGCCTGCTGGGCGAGCAGACTCGCGCTGCCGCCGTGCGCGTGCCCCTTGCCAACCCGCAGGGTGCCTGGCGTCCCGGCCTGTTCGTGTCGGTGGAAGTCGCCGCCGAGCAGACCAGCGTGGCGGTCAGCATTCCCGAGTCTGCGATTCAGTCGATTGAGGACAAACCCTCGGTCTTCGTACGCAACGCTGAAGGTTTTCAACTGACACCGGTAACGCTCGGTCGCCGCGATGGCGGCTACGTGGAAATCGTCAAAGGCCTGGCTGGCGGTACACAAGTGGCTGCCGCGGGCAGTTTCATCCTCAAGTCGGAGCTGGGCAAAGGCTCCGCCGAGCACGCCCATTGATCTGCGTCACACGAGTACACCTCCATGTTTGAACGGTTGATTCAATTCGCGATTGAACAGCGCATCGTCGTGATGCTTGCTGTGCTGCTCATGGCTGGGCTGGGCATTGCCAGTTACCAGAAACTGCCTATCGATGCCGTCCCCGACATCACCAACGTACAGGTACAGATCAACACGTCGGCACCCGGCTTTTCGCCGCTGGAAACCGAACAGCGCATCACCTTCGCCATCGAGACCAACATGGCAGGCCTGCCCGGTCTGCAACAGACGCGCTCGCTGTCGCGCTCGGGCCTGTCTCAGGTCACAGTGATTTTCGAAGACGGCACTGACCTGTTCTTTGCCAGGCAGTTGGTGGGCGAGCGCCTGCAGATTGCCAAGGACCAGTTGCCTGAAGGTGTCGACGCGATGATGGGGCCGATTTCCACCGGCCTCGGCGAGATCTTTCTGTGGACGGTCGAGGCCCGAGAGGGCGCACTGAAAGAAGACGGCACGCCTTACACGCCGACCGACCTGCGAGTGATTCAGGACTGGATCATCAAGCCGCAATTACGCAACGTACCAGGCGTGGCCGAGATCAACACCATCGGCGGTTTCGCCAGGCAGTACCAGATCGCGCCTGATCCGAAAAAACTAGCCGCCTACAAGCTGACGCTGAACGACCTGGTGGCTGCGCTTGAGCGCAACAACGCCAACGTCGGCGCAGGTTACATCGAGCGCGGCGGTGAGCAACTGCTGATACGCGCACCGGGCCAGCTCGGCACGGTGGACGATATCGCCAACATCGTCATCGCCAATGTGCAGGGCACGCCTATCAGAATCAGCAGCGTGGCCGAGGTCGGTATCGGCAAGGAAATGCGCTCCGGCGCAGCCACCGAAAACGGCCGTGAAGTGGTGCTTGGTACGGTGTTCATGCTGATCGGTGAAAACAGCCGGACGGTGTCACAGGCCGTGGCGGCGAAACTTGCCGACATCAATCGCACACTGCCCGAAGGCGTCGAAGCGGTAACGGTTTACGACCGCACCAACCTGGTCGAAAAAGCCATCGCGACGGTGAAAAAGAACCTGATCGAAGGCGCGATTCTGGTCATCGTGATTCTGTTCCTGTTTCTGGGCAACATCCGTGCTGCGCTGATCACCGCCATGGTGATTCCGCTGGCCATGCTGTTCACCTTTACCGGCATGTTCACCAACAAGGTCAGCGCCAACCTGATGAGCCTGGGCGCGCTGGACTTCGGCATTATCGTCGACGGCGCGGTGGTGATCGTCGAAAACGCGATCCGCAGGCTGGCGCATGCCCAGAAGAAATACGGCCGCATGCTGACCCGCTCCGAGCGTTTCCAAGAGGTCTTCGCCGCCGCCAGAGAAGCCCGTCGGCCGCTGATTTTCGGCCAGTTGATCATCATGGTCGTGTACCTGCCGATCTTCGCTCTCACCGGTGTGGAAGGCAAAATGTTCCACCCTATGGCGTTCACTGTGGTCATTGCCCTGCTCGGCGCCATGATCCTCTCGGTGACCTTCGTGCCTGCCGCCATCGCCATGTTCGTCACCGGCAAGGTCAAGGAAGAAGAAGGTTTTGTGATGCGCACCGCTCGCCACCGTTACGCGCCGATACTGAGCTGGGTATTGGGGCATCGCTCGATAGCGTTCGGCTTGGCCTTGGTGCTGATCGTGTTGTCGGGGTTCACCGCCAGCCGCATGGGCAGCGAGTTCATCCCGAGCCTGAGCGAAGGCGACTTCGCCTTGCAGGCGCTACGGGTTCCCGGCACCAGCCTGACCCAGTCGGTGGACATGCAGCAGCGTCTGGAAAAAGCCATCATCGAAAAAGTGCCGGAAGTGCAGCGCGTGTTCGCCCGCACCGGCACCGCCGAGATCGCCGCCGACCCGATGCCGCCCAACATCTCTGACAGCTACGTGATGCTCAAACCACAAAGCGAATGGCCGGACCCGGACAAGTCCCGTGAGGCACTGATAGCCGACATGCAAAAGGCCGCCGCCAGTGTGCCGGGCAGCAACTACGAACTGTCCCAGCCGATCCAGTTGCGCTTCAACGAGCTGGTTTCCGGTGTACGCAGTGACGTCGCGGTGAAAGTGTTCGGCGACGACATGAACGTGCTCAACCAGACCGCCGCAAAAATTGCCGCCACCCTGCAAAAAGTGTCAGGCGCTTCAGAAGTGAAAGTCGAGCAGACCACCGGCCTGCCGGTACTGACCATCAAAATCGATCGCGACAAGGCCGCGCGTTACGGCCTCAACGTGGCCGATGTGCAGGACGCCATCGCCATTGCGCTGGGCGGTCGTCAGGCGGGAACGTTGTATGAAGGTGATCGCCGCTTCGACATGGTGGTGCGCCTGTCCGAGCAACTGCGCACCGATGTGAACGGGCTCTCCAGCCTGCTCATTCCGGTGCCTGCGAGCGCCAACAGCAACCAGCAGATCAGCTTCATCTCGCTGTCCCAGGTCGCCAGCCTTGACCTGGTGCTCGGCCCGAACCAGATCAGTCGCGAGAATGGCAAACGTGTGGTCATCGTCAGCGCCAACGTGCGCGGTCGGGATCTCGGCTCGTTTGTCGAAGAAGCAGGCACCACCATCGACAGCGGCGTGCAGATCCCGGCAGGCTATTGGACCAATTGGGGCGGCCAGTTCGAGCAACTGCAATCAGCCGCCAAACGCCTGCAAATCGTCGTGCCAGTGGCATTGCTGCTGGTACTGGCGCTGCTGTTCATGATGTTCAACAACCTCAAGGACGGCCTGCTGGTCTTCACCGGCATCCCGTTCGCCCTCACCGGCGGCGTCATGGCCCTGTGGCTGCGCGACATTCCCCTGTCGATCTCCGCAGGCGTGGGCTTCATCGCCCTGTCGGGTGTGGCGGTGCTGAACGGCCTGGTGATGATCGCCTTCATCCGCAGCCTGCGCGAAGAAGGCCACTCGCTGCACAACGCCATCAACGAAGGCGCCCTCACCCGCCTGCGCCCAGTGCTGATGACCGCACTGGTCGCCTCGCTGGGCTTCATCCCCATGGCCCTCGCCACCGGGACTGGGGCTGAGGTGCAGCGACCACTGGCGACGGTGGTGATTGGCGGGATTCTGTCGTCGACGGCGCTGACGTTGCTGGTGTTGCCGGCGTTGTATCAGTGGGCGCATCGGCGGGAGGATGAGAAGGCGGTTGAGGCGTTGAAATAGGGTTCAAAGCAACCGTTCAAGCTCCAGAACGCTCGACAAATAGCCTTCTGGAGCTTTGCCCTGCCCTCACTGAACTTTCATTTGGGAAAAGGTCAAACGATTCAGCCTTCGACAGTAGACTGTGTCTGTAGCCTACTTCCCGCGGTGTTTTCAGACATTTCCAGGCAAGCAGGTAGCCGCAGGGCATACAAACCACCCGCGCAAGTGCTTATCGTCAACCTGCAAATGGCAGTCATTGGGGCCGCCGTGCATAAGGACATGTAGATGTTGACGAACAAGGTTCCGGCCATATGACGCGCACCAGTATTTACGACCGCATCTCCGAGCGCCGATTGGCTGACGAAGCCCTGGCGCGTGAGGCAGCCGAACATGCCGCCGCGCAGCAGGCACTTGAACGTGTCGAAGCGCTCATCCCTGCTCCAAAGCCGTTGCTCGACGCGCCCTGCAGTTTCAATTTCGGCGGGTTCCACGTCGGCTTCCCGGAAGATTTCCAGTGCAACGCGATTGAAGCCACCGTTCAAGTGGGCGGAGAGCCTGTCGTCGTCTCCATTCAGCGTCGCGATGTACCTGAAGAGGCAACGCTTGCCGAAGCGTTCGCCGAAGCCGTCAAGGCGCTGCAGCCACTGCATGGCGAAGTCCAGGTCATTCGCCACTATGAAACGCTGTTGGCGGGTAATGCCGCGCTGGCGCTGGATTTTCATTTTCGCGCAGGCCTTGAAGAGCGGCATGGACGCCTGATCGGTTCCATCGTGCCGTGTGCCGATCACAACGAACGCCAATGGCTGAGCGTGGGCTGCGTGATTGACTCCGAAAAGCCCGCGCTGAAAACCTGGTTGCTGGATTTTGACAGCATGCTTGAAGGCCTGACCGCCCCCTGAACTCTATTTCATCGCTGACAGGACACGCTTTAATGGACTATCCGTTGCAGAATATCAGCGTCACGCCAGGTGATCGCACCTCAACTACTCGCAGCCCGCAGGAGTAACGGCGATGTTCGAGGCCGCGCGGTTAATGGATGAGATCGAACACACCGGTGCAATGGCGGGCTTTGTGCTCGGAGCGATCGTGGGCATCGCGGCAGTGGCGTATGTCTCGCTCACCGTCGCCACGTGCGGGTTCGGCGGTTTTTTACTGGCCATGGCAGTCGGCCTGGCCGGTAATGCCATCGCCAGTATCGGGGAGAGTATCGGCAGCGCCTTCAGCTCTCCCGCGGGGCAGATCGAGTCTGCCTCGCCCAACGTCTTCATCAACGGCCGGCCTGCTGCTTTTGCTATCGAGAGCACCGCCGTGTGCGACAAGCACTCGCCGATCGTCAAGGTGGCCGAAGGCTCCAGCAACGTCTTCATCAACGGCCAGCCCGCTGCGCGCAAGGGCGACAAGCTGACCTGCGGCGCGAAGATAGGCACCGGCTCGCCCAACGTCATCATCGGCGGCGGTACCCAACGCTACCTGCCGGTGGACGACGAAGTCTCGGCGATGGCCCGTTACACCGTGGATATTCTGTTGGTCGTGGCCGGCGGCGCCAAGGCCGTGCTCAGCATTGCCAAGCTGGGCATGCAGGCCGGTCTGAAAGCGGCAGGCCCTTGCGCGCTGCAGTTTATGGGCGGTATCTTTCTCGGGGACGCCATTTTTCGCTTCGGCGTCGCCCCCGTGGCCGAAAAAGTGCTGGGTGGCCTGCACGGCAACCCGGTCGACACCACCACTGGGCGCAAGCTGTTGATCGATGAGTCCGACTTCAGCCTGCCCGGTCTGATGCCCATCGAATGGACACGCTTCTATGCCAGCGACCTGACTGTCGACAGCGCACTGGGCAATGGCTGGGTCTTGCCCTGGGAACAAAGCCTGCGCCGTAAAGGCAGCTTTCTGTACCTCAGTGACAACCAAGGCCGCAGCGTGCCGTTCGTGACACTGGACTACAACCAGCGCATCTACAACGCACAGGAACAGCTGTATCTGGTGCGTACCGAAGGCGGTCATTACCTGCTGCAAACCCTGGACAACGTGTTCTATTACTTCGGCGAAGTGCCCGACGACAACCAGCCGGTGCCGCTGGAACGCATCGAAAACGCACTCGGCCATTTTCTGCATTTCGTGCGCAGCGAAGACGGCGTTCTGACCGACATCTGCGCCACTGGCGGGCAACGTGTACACCTGCACTACGACGAAGTGACCAGCCGCCTGAGTACCGTCAAGCGCATCGTCGACGACAAAGCCGTTGAAACACTGGTGCGCTATGGCTACGACAGCAACGGCCAGTTGAACAGTGTGTACAACCGCAATGGCGACTCGGTGCGCAACTTCAGCTACACCGACGGCCTGATGACCCGCCACGCCAATGCGCTGGGGCTCAGTTGCGAATACCGCTGGGAAGTTCTCGACGGCAAGCCGCGCGTGGTCGAGCACTGGACCAGCGACGGCGAGCACTTTCATTTCGATTATGATTTCGAGGCGCGCCAGACGCGCGTAACCGATGTGCTGGGGCGTCGCGCCGAGGTGACCTACAACAAGGACCGTCGCGTCATCGCCAGCACTGATTTCGGCGGTGAGCAGTACCGTATCGCGCTGGACAACACTGGCAATATCACCGGCCTGACGCTGCCCGATGGCAACCAGCTGGGCTTCGAGTACGACGATCTGTCACGCCTGACCGCAGAAACCGACCCGCTGGGCCGAACCACGCGTTATCAGCATCACTACAAGACCACACTGGTCAAACAGATCACTTACCCTGACGGCGCCATCTGGACGGCCCGCTACGATTCGAAAGGCAATCTGGTTGCCGAGATTGATGCGCTGGGTCAAAAGACCGAATACCTCAACAGCGAAGATGGCCTGCCGCACACCATCATCGATGCGACCTATAAATCTAAATACCTGTGGTGGAACAACCTGGCGCAGGTCGAGCGCTTCCAGGACTGCTCGGGCAAGAGCACCTGGTACCGTTACGACGAGCGCGATCAACTGGTGGCCGTCACTGATGCCCTGAACAACACCACACTGGAACGCAAACCTGGCGGCGAAGTGCTGAGCATCAACCATCCGGACGGCACCCGCGAGAGCTTCACCTACAATGCCCACGGCCAGGTCCTGACGCACACCAACGGCAAGGACCAGACCACGCATCTGGCACGCAACGCCCGTGGCCTGCCGATCAGACGCCAGGACCCCAAGGGTTTTATCGTAGGCTACCAGTACGACAAGGCCCTGCGCCTTGCCGCGCTAATCAATGAAAACGACGCCACTTACACGTTCGCCTACGATGACTCCGACCGGCTGATCGAAGAAAAGCGCATCGACCAGTTGACCCGCCGTTTCAGCTACAACCTTGGCGGGCATCTGACTCAGGTCGAAGAAACCGGCTACGGCGAAAAAGGCGAACGGCCACAGCGCAGCACGTATTTCGAGCGCGACCCGATTGGTCGCCTGCTGGCCAGACTCAACGACGACGCCCTTCAGGATTTCACCTACGACGACAGCGACCGCCTACTGTCCATTCAACGCACACCCACTGACGGCGGCAGAAAGCTCGGTGTCACTGCCGAAAAACTGGAATTTGCCTACGATATTCTGGGCCGCCTAACGCAGGAGACGTCGCCTCAGGGCGCACTGAACTACGACTACGATCCACTCAGCAACCTGACCACGCTGACCCTTCCCACCGGCCAGCACCTGAACCACCTGTATTACGGCAGCGGTCACCTGCACCAGTTGAACCTCGACGGCCAACTGATCAGCGACATGGAACGCGACGACCTGCACCGCGAGATCTACCGCACGCAAGGCAAACTCACCAGTTGCTTCGGCTACGACGCCCTTGGCCGCAAAGCCTGGCAGTACGCAACCACCCTGCCCGCTGAAAAACTCTCACAGATCCAGAACCCGCTCATTAAGCCAGAGCGCTATGTCGAACACGCCTACAACCCGATCCACCGCCGCTATGAGTACGACCCGGCTGGCGAACTGAGCCGCACCCTCGACAAACTGCGCGGCGAGGTCACCTACGAATACGAAGCCAACGGCCGCCTGCTTGAACACAACCCCGAAAAACGCTTCGAAGGCGAAGAATTCCGCTACGACGCCGCTGGCAACCGCCTGAACTTCAACACCAACCGCTTCGACCGCGTCAAAGACAACCGTCTAAAGCAATGGAGCAACCACGAATACAAGTACGACGCATGGGGCAACCTGGTCGAGAAAATCGTCGGCATCGTCCGCTGGCAAACCTTCACCTACGACAGCGAAAACCGCCTGGTCAAAACCGAGACCATGGCCAACAGTCAGGTGGAAAGCACCAGCAGCTACCAGTACGACAGCCTGGGCAGGCGCGTTGGCAAACAGTGGGAGATCAAGGGGCAGACCGGCCAGAAACGCTTTCTCTGGCAGGGATTGCGGATGTTGCGTGAAGAAAGTCTTGGGCAGAGCAGCTTGTACCTCTACGAACACGGCAGTTATGCGCCGCTGGCCCGTGTTGATCAGCGCGAAGGTGAGGGGGAGAACAGGATTTATTACTTCCACACCGACCAGATCGGTACGCCACTGGAGATGACTGACGCCGAAGGGCAAATCGTCTGGCAGGCCAAATATCGGCCGTGGGGGGCGATTGAAAAGCTGGTGGTGAACGAGGTCGAACAGAACCTCAGGTTTCAGGGGCAGTACTTCGATGTCGAGACGGGGCTTCACTACAACACGTTTCGGTATTACGATCCGGAGATTGGGCGGTTTATTACGCAGGATCCGATTGGGTTGAGTGGTGGGGATAACCTGTATCAATATGCGCCTAATCCTAATGGGTGGGTTGATCCGTTAGGCTGGTGCGTCAATGCGAGTGTTACTCGAGGCACCGCAGGACAGCCTTTGCGAGCAACGGCTACGATTACCAAGGCCGACATCAAAAAAGGCGGAACTGCGACAAACGCGTCGTCCCGGAGTTGGGCGAGAAGCCTTGGCAATCCGGACGATGATGCTGGTCACATAATCGCTAAGCTTCTTGGTGGATCGGGGTGGTAAGGATGGGGTCTTTCCACAGCTATCGAAAGTTAATAGAGGGTTGTTCAGAGACTTCGACGAGCAATTGCGAACGAGGTTAAAGACAATGGGCCAGTTGATCTTGAAATCGTTTTCCAATATGCAAATGGCGGCACACGTCCCACTAAAATTTATTATGACCTTTATCGTAACGGGAAGTTAATTGATGGCACCGAATTCAACAACTAACATAAGCACCGAGCTTAACGAGGAAATTGTAGAAAAAACGTTTCGCGATTTTTCGACGGCATTGCGCAATTGGGAAAATTGGTTTTATACGCACAAGAGAGAGAACAGAAACGCAAATAACAGTACGCCTAATGCGGATGGACGTGCGCGCACTGAGTTACTAGCAATCTTTTCGACTTACGTTACTGAAAAAGGCAGAAACTATGATCGATTAGAGAATCTGGTATGCAGCATGCATCCTGAATATGAGTTTGAAGAAGAATCGATAAGGTTAGAAATCTCTTCAAAAAAGACTGCAAGCTTAGTATATAAAAAAAGCACGACCTAAGACAAACCTACAGATTGACCTTCTCAATAAAAGATAATACATGCAGAATACAAAAACGCGAATTTCAAGACAATGAAAAATGGAGAACCACTTACATCTAGACTTTAAAAAAACCAGAAGACCAACAAACGAAAGGAACATCATTAAACATTCTCTTTTGGCCGTAAGCATCCAAGACGCGGATGATAATATTGAATATTAAAAATGGCTCTTTAAAAACCCAGATAGAGCGATATAGATTAGCAATGGCGCTAAGTATATGACCCGGCCGACAAATTGCGTGGCGAAGTCACCTACGAATACGAAGCCAACGGCCGCCTGCTTGAGCACAACCCCGAAAAACGTTTCGACGGCGAAGAATTCCGCTACGACGCTGCCGGCAACCGCCTGAACTTCAACACCAGCCGCTTCGACCGCGTCAAAGACAACCGCCTCAAAAAATGGAGCAACCACGAATACAAATACGACGCGTGGGGCAACCTGGTCGAGAAAATCGTCGGCATCGTCCGCTGGCAGACCTTCACCTACGACAGCGAAAACCGCCTGGTCAAAACCGAGACCATGGCCAACAGTCAGGTGGAAAGCACCAGCGGCTATAAGTACGACAGCCTGGGCAGGCGCGTTGCCAAACAGTCCGACATTAAGGGCAAGACCGACCATCGACTATTTCTCTGGCAAGGTCTTCGCTTGCTGCGTGAAGAAAGTCCTGGGCAGAGCAGCCTGTACCTCTACGAGCCAGGCAGCTATGCGCCTTTGGCCCGTATTGATGAGAAAGAGGGCGAGGTAGAGAACAAGGTCTACTACTTCCACACCGACCAGATTGGTACGCCACTGGAGATGACCAACGCCGAAGGGCAGATCGTCTGGCAGGCCAAGTATCGGCCGTTGGGGGCGATTGAGAAGCTGGTGGTGAACGAGGTCGAGCAGAACCTGAGGTTTCAGGGGCAGTATATGGAAATGTTGGTTAGATAAGAGCAGCCCATTAGGTATGTTTTCTAACGCATGTAAATGTGCACCCAAGCTTTGAAAAAATTGGCCGCAGGAGCTTTTTGCGGCTAGGATTAGAGAGCAAGTAGATTACTACTTAAAGCAAATCAATCGTGAAATTAAGGCATTCAATCCAAATGAACGCTAAAGATATCATAGAAAAAGTCGACTTCAAATCGTACGTTTCTTCGAACCTATGCGATCCCATCACACGCGAATTAATCAGCAAATCAAAGATATCTGATATTTCCTTTCTGCTAGCTCCAGAAGTATCTGTCTATGATGATCAAAACAAAGACACGCTAAAATCAATTATAGAATTCAGAGCCAACAACCTGGCAGCCCAAGGGCGCCAGCTTAATGGCGCATACCTATGTGCAGCATCGCTTGAATGTTCAAAGGATGAGGCGTTGCGAAGCTGGGTCCCCTTGAAAGTAGAAAATCATCTCGTAATTTTTATAATAAACTCTGAAAGCTTTGAAATTGACGGCTGCATGTCATTAAGATAGAAACCGACCTCAACAACTAAAACCTATAACGAAACTTAAACATCAGGATACTCACAACAACCAAAACATCAAACTTTTCAAATGCGGGCTTCATCATTTGCAAAAACATTAGCCAAGGATGGGCGACATAATTCCGCAGCGCATGCCCTTCCTGTATAGCGTATAAGATCGGGACTGTGAAAATATTCACGCCTCATCAAAAAAAGCGCCCCAAAGGACGCCTCACTCAATCATCACCCCTCAAAGCACACCCAACGGATACTCCATAATCACCCTCACCTCATCCAGATCCGATTCGAACGCCGTGGCACGAGTCGTTGCCTGGCGCACACGCAGCGACAGGTCTTTGAGTGATCCGGTCTGCACGATGTATTTCGCTTCGATATCGCGCTCCCAGCGTTTCTGGTCGGTCAGCGGGTTGTCTTGTGCGTCGCGGCGCATGTAGGTGCTGTTGGCGTTGGAGTAGTCGGCGTCGGTGCCTTTGCCGTAGCGGGTCATGAATGACAGGCCGGGCACGCCGAAGGTGGACATGTCGAGGTTATAGGTGACCATCCACGAGCGCTCTTTGGGTGAGTTGAAGTCGCTGTACTGGATGGAGTTGGCCAGGTAGATGGAGTCGGACTGCCGGAGGTAGTCGAAATCGTCATCACCTTCGTTGCGCTGGTGCGAGAGCGACAGGGTGTGTGCTCTGTATTGCAGGGCGACTTTTGCACTCCAGATGTCGTTGTCGAATTCGCCGAGCAGTTTTTTGCCTTCGTCGGTGGCGTTGTAATAGTTAAGGCTGCTGGTCAGCGACAGGTCGTCAGAGAGCGGCAGCACGTAGGACGCTGAAGCGTATTTCTGATCCCAGGCGTCTTTGAGTCGGCTGGTGTAGAGGCCAAGGCTCAACCTGTCGGTGGCCTGATAGTCACCGCCAGTAGGGAGACTGTCAGAAATTTTGTGTTCGGGCATAACATGTAGCTAGAGGTGCATGTATGCCGACCAAAAAGAAGTCCGCCAATGCAACAGCGAGGGAGTTGCCCTCGATTCCCCAAGAGCTGATCGAGCAGTTTGTTAAAGGCCCGATGAGCGCCGAAGCCATTCAAGACGCGTCCATGGCGTTCAAGAAGGCTCTGATCGAGCGTGCGCTAGGCGCCGAGCTGGGTCACCACCTTGGTTATCCTCAGGGCGCGGAGCGCCCTGAGGAGTCGACCAATCAGCGCAATGGCAAAAGCAGCAAGACGGTTCTGACCGACGACGGGCCGCTTCGCCTGGATATCCCCAGAGACCGCGATGGTAGCTTCGCCCCGATCCTGATTCCCAAGCACGAACGACGTTTTACAGGCTTCGACGACAAGATAATTGCCATGTACGCCCGGGGCATGACGGTGCGTGAGATCCGCGCTTTTCTATCTGAGCAGTATGGAACTGACGTGTCCCATGACTTCATCAGCTCAGTCACCGATGCGGTCATGGAAGAGGTGGGCGCTTGGCAGCAACGACCCTTGGAACCGATGTATCCGGTGATCTTCTTCGATGCGTTACGGGTCAAAATCCGGGACGAGGGGTTAGTGTGCAACAAGGCTATTTATCTGGCGCTGGGGGTATTACCTGATGGCACGCGCGACATTCTGGGTATATGGATCGAGAGCACCGAGGGTGCCAAGTTTTGGATGAAGGTGTTCAACGACCTCAAGACTCGTGGCGTTGAAGATGTTCTGATCGCCGTCACGGATGGCCTCAAAGGAATACCGGAGGCGTTGGGGGCGGTTTTTCCTGCCACGACGCTGCAAACCTGCATCGTGCATCTGATCCGCAACAGCTTGGACTATGCCGCTTGGGATAAACGTCGGGCACTGGCCAAAGCACTCAAGCCGATCTACCAGGCGATCAATGCCGATGTGGCTGAGCAAGAGCTTAACGCCTTTGAAGCGGGCCCCTGGGGCAAGCAGTATCCGACTGTAGTTGCTGCATGGCGTCGCGCCTGGGATCGGGTTATACCGTTTTTTGTTTTTCCGGCGGGCATTCGCAAAGTGGTTTACACGACCAATGCCATCGAGAGCATCAATGCCCAGTTACGCAAGATCATCAAGACTCGAGGGCACTTCCCGACCGATGAGGCTGCGACGAAACTGATATGGCTTGGGTTGCGCAACATCACCGCCAACTGGGGTCATGCGGCACACGACTGGAAAGTGGCAATGAATCAATTTGCGATCCTGTACGGAGACCGATTTACCAGACCGAGCTGGTAAAACAAGGGCCTGCCTGACGGCAGGCCCTAACCAGCCCGAACACAAAAAAACTGATACTCCCAGTAGGCAACCCATGGAGAGTCCACGGCACCGCCGTAGAAGGTGACGAAGCCGTCGCGCATGTTGCTGGAAACGGGCTGGCTCATGGAGTGCAGGCGACCGCCTTGCAGGGTCAGGCCGCTGATGCTGTTGTTGACGGCGGTAACGCCGCGAAAGCTTTCCGGCAGCAGTCGGGAGTCGCCGAAGGCAACCACCGGGGTGGAGGGAAACACATCGCCCACGTTGACGACGGTGTCGAAGGCTCTGGCCTTCAGCGAGCCACCTACCTTGGTGTATTCGTCACGGGCGCGGCCTTCCCCATCGACCGGCAGCACGTCAAATGCGCTGCGGCCGCCGTTGCGGCCGTCGCCAGTGTCGAGCTTGATGCCGATCATGGCAAATGCATCGACCCCGACGCCGAAGGTGCCTTGAGTAAAACCTGACTGGAATCGCCCGATGATGCCTTGCGCCCACGCTTCGGAGTAACCATTGCCGGTAGGGCTGGATTCGCCGTTGCGGTGGTCGCGGTTCATGTAGAAGTTGCGGTTGAGTACCGTCAGCGTGCTGCCTTCGATGAAGCCTTCTTTCTGCTCTTCAGCGAATACGGCAGCCGGTGCGACACCGGCGAGGGTCGAACACAGGGCCAGTGATAGAGTTTTAGGTTGAGTCATGTGCGCTCCGTCCAATCGGCAGATTGTTATAAACATGTCGATCTGGCTGTTTTTATTAACCCGAGCGCTGCCAGTGGGGCACAATCTTGAAGTGGCGAAGATAACGCCGAGGTGACGGAAAGATTACAAATATGAAAGGAAGTGCATTACAGCGCGCCGTTGCTCAATAAAATAAAATACGCTTTGACCGGTGTAATCAGACATTCAAGATAGGACGAAGAGCGTCCAGAACGGCATTCCCTGGTTCAAGTGCACTCCTTCTGGCGGCTGTACCGGCCTTTTCGCGAGCAAGCTCGCTCCCACGGGGGCTGGAGCACGGGCGTGATAACGATTTGTGTAGATACGGGAATAAAAAAAGCGCCCCGAAGGACGCTTAAAGATTCGCCCCGACCAAAGGAGCAGGGAGCTACCAAGGGCGAATTGGGGTGCAGCGGGTCGGGCATCAAAGGCATCAGCCTTCGGACTTGGTCGACCGCTCGGCCTTGGCGTTGTCGTCTGTATTGACGTAGCGCTCGGCTTTGTTGCTGCTGTTCTGTTCCTTGAAGCGCAGTTCCTGTGCAAGACGCATCTTGTCAGCCGCTGTGCTTGCGTACTCGTTGCCGTCGTCGGCGAAGGCTGCAGTGGCGGACAAGGCAGCTACGGCGAAAACCATCGACTTGATCAGTTTCATCATCATTCCCTCTTTCGGTGTGTAAGGAGTTCCTTAAAAGCTCAGTGCTCGTCAGGGATGAAACAAGCTTACGTCCGGGTAGCTAACAGGAAGGTGAGCAGAGAATGACAATACTGTTAGAAAGCTGACATCTGCGAGATTACCGATTTGTAATGTTTCAGCCACTTTCCGGTTAGTGCGCACTTGGTAAGGTTGAACCACATTCAAACGGAGACAAAAGAAAATGCGCACCGCCAAATCGTTGTTACTTGCTCTGGTCATTCTTTCGCCACTGAGTGCTTACGCTTACACCACTGATGAAGTCAAAGCCACCACAGTGATCAAGGAACACCAGGCCAGCGTGCAGAAATACGCCGCTATCCATAACAAGCCGATGCCGGAGATCAAGGAGTACAAATACGGAATGAAGCTCGACGTTGCCAAGGTCATTCGCAAATCCCCGGACCTGCAAACCTGTAGCGTGATGCCGAAACTGATGACATACGAGGACTCCAAAGGCAAGTTGAACACCGTGCAGTACCAGGTCCTGAGCGGGTGCAGAAACAGCCAATGATTCTGAACCTGCCAGGGAGGCCACCCACTGTTACATCCCCCATCAGCCCGGACCGTTATCCGGGCTGACTTTTTTGTGCCTGCAATGCCCCGCTTCTTGCGCTTTCAAGTCTGCCTCATTCACTGATTCCTGCCTTTTTTGCAACATCACCGCATCTGCGTGGTCAACGCAAACCCCACTGTGTCGTGTCGCGATGTGTCTGGACATGGATCCGGTCCATCAAACACAGGCTCGGTTACGGTGATCGAGACACTGCACTTACGGATTCTGGAATGACGGATGCTTGAACTTGCTGCTGGTTTTATCTGCCTCACTGCGCTGCTGACCTATGTGAACTATCGCTTTATCGGTCTGCCGCCCACCATCGGTGTGATGGTCACCGCGCTGATGTTCTCTTTGCTGCTGCAAGGGCTGAGTTTTCTGGGCTATCCCGGCCTGGAAGATCGCGTCCAGCAGCTGATCGGTCAGATCGACTTCGGCGACCTGCTGATGAACTGGATGCTGTCCTTCCTGCTGTTCGCCGGCGCGCTGCACGTCAACCTTGCCGACCTGAGAAGCTATCGCTGGCCCATCGGCCTGCTGGCAACCTTCGGTGTACTGATTGCCACCACGGTGATCGGCGCGCTGGCCTGCTGGATCTTCGCCCTGTTCGGCTGGCACGTCAGCCCGCTGTACTGCCTGCTGTTTGGTGCGCTGATCTCGCCCACCGACCCGATTGCAGTACTCGGTGTGTTGCGTACCGCCAACGCCTCCAAACCGCTGAAAACCACCATCGTTGGTGAAAGCCTGTTCAACGATGGCACGGCGGTGGTGGTGTTCACCGTTCTGCTGGGTATCGCGCAGTTGGGCGAGACGCCGACGGTTGGCGAAACCGCCCTGCTGTTCGTCCACGAAGCAGTCGGCGGTGTGCTGTTCGGCGGCCTGATTGGCTATGCCGTGTACCTGATGATCAAAAGCATCGAGCAGTATCAGATCGAAGTCATGCTGACTCTCGCACTGGTGATCGGCGGCTCGGCGATGGCCTCCGAGCTGCATGTGTCAGGCCCTATCGCGATGGTCGTGGCCGGGCTGATCATCGGCAACCTGGGGCGTAATCTGGCGATGAACGACATGACCCGTCGTTACATGGACGGTTTCTGGGAATTGCTGGATGACATGCTCAACGCACTGCTGTTTGCGCTGATCGGCATGGAGCTGTTGCTGCTGCCGTTCTCGTGGCAGCACCTGATTGCCGCCAGCCTGTTGGCCGCGGCAATTCTGCTGTCGCGCTTTGTCACCGTGGCCCCGGCTATTCTGCTGCTGCGTCGCTGGCGTAAGGTGCCGCACGGTACGATCCGCATCCTCACCTGGGGCGGCCTGCGCGGCGGTGTCTCGATCGCCTTGGCGCTGGCGCTGCCGACCGGGCCGGAACGCGATCTGCTGCTGAGCATCACCTATATCGTGGTGTTGCTGTCGATCCTCTTGCAAGGCCTGACGATCGGTAAGCTGGTGCATGCCGTCACCCGTTCGCCTCAGGCGAAAGAGCCGGCAGAGCATTGATCAGACGGATGCAGCGGCGCGCCGGTACTCACTGAGCGTCTGCTGCATCTCCACGCGGAAATGCCGGTTGAAGTTGGACAGGTTGGCGTAACCCACTTCAAAGCAGATGTCCGACACCGACATCTCGCTGTGCAGCAGCAACCGGCAAGCCCGCTGAACCCGCAGCTTGCGCATCAGATCAATAAAACAATGCCCGGTGGTGCGTTTGAAGAAGCGCGAAAAGCCCGGATCACTCATGTCCAGCCGTTGCGCGATGACTGACAGGCGAATATCGCTGGTCAGTTCAGTCAGCAGATAATCGAACGCCTTGTTGATCCGTTCGGAGCTGCGCGCATCCAGGGTCGGTGCATACCAGGTGCTGGCCAGCAGACGAGCCTCCTGCGCAGGTGCTTTCATCAGCGTGTTGACCAGTTGCAGGAACAGAATCAGCCGTTCCAGGCCTTGTGCCGCGCCAATCTGCTCCAGCAGTTGCGCAGCCTGCATGGCCGTTTCGCCGGTGAACTCCAACCCGCGATGTGCCTGTTCGAACAGACGCTGCAAATCGCCCAGTTCCGGCAGCGTGCCACGTAGCGCCAGCAACGCCGCGCCATCGAACTGCAACACCACGTCACGCCCGGCCAGGTGCTCGCCGGGGGCCAGATCGCCGATCCAGTCGTGGGGCAAATCGGGACCGATCAGCGCCACATGACCGGCACCGAACTCACCGATGTAATCACCGGCCACCAGCTTGCCACTGCCCTGGCGGATCAGGTGGACTTCAAATTCTGGATGGTGGTTCCAGCGGGCCAGCGAGTAGGGATAGTCGTGCTCGTACCAGCGAAAGCAGTGGTCGGGCTGCGGGAGAATAACCTCAAGCTCGGCGGGACGCTGCTCAAACAAAGCCGCTCGGCTGTCAGGCACTGGACGCCCCTTTTATCGTTATGAATGCGCTGTGGACAACTAAACATACGCCCTGCCGCTCGGCCAGTGCTAGCTCACAATTAATCCGCCACTGATACTTTTTTGCTTTCAGAGCGCCGCGTGGCCAGCGGTTAAAAAAGTATCAGTCGATCATTCGCCGTGCGTTTGTTCAGGCCGCAACAGGCTGCTGTAATCGAGCCGTCCACCATGGTGATTCAGCCGTGGCCAACAACAAAAACAATGACTCCCGCCAGCCAAGGCGCGGGATGGAGTGCCCTGAGATGAACATCCGCAAAGCGCTTTTCCTGTCAGCGGGCGTGTCTGTCGCCATCAGCAGCATGGCCGCGCAGGCCACCGAAACCGTGACCATCGCCACCGTCAACAACGGCGACATGATCCGCATGCAGCGCCTTTCGAAAATCTTCGAACAGCAGCATCCTGATATCAAACTCAATTGGGTGGCGCTGGAAGAAAACGTCCTGCGCCAGCGCCTGACCACCGACATTGCCACTCAAGGCGGCCAGTTCGACGTGCTGACCATCGGCACCTACGAAACGCCACTGTGGGGCGCCAAGCAATGGCTGGAACCAATCACCGGCCTTGCGCCCGAGTACGAACTGGAAGACATATTTCCCTCGGTGCGGCAGGGTTTGTCGGTCAAGGACACGCTCTATGCCCTGCCCTTTTATGGCGAAAGCACGATCACCTATTACCGCACCGACCTGTTCAAGCAGGCAGGTCTGAGCATGCCGCAGCAGCCAACCTGGACCCAACTGGGTGAGTTCGCGGCGAAGCTGCATCAGCCCGACAAAGGTATTTACGGCATGTGCCTGCGCGGCAAGGCCGGTTGGGGCGAGAACATCGCGCTGCTGAGCATCATGGCCAACGCGTTTGGCGCGCGCTGGTTCGATGAGCAATGGAAGCCCGAACTGACCAGCCCGGAATGGAGCAAGGCTGCGAATTTCTACGTCGATACGCTGAAAAAGTATGGCCCGCCGGGCGTGTCGAGCAATGGTTTCAACGAAACCCTCGCGCTGTTCAACAGCGGCAAATGCGCCTTATGGGTCGACGCCAGCGTGGCCGGCTCCTTCACGACGGACAAGGAACAGAGCAAGGTGGTCGACAGCGTCGGCTTTGCGCCTGCGCCGGTTGAGGTGACCGACAAGAGCTCATCATGGCTTTACGCCTGGTCGCTGGCGATACCGGCCACCTCAAAGCACAAGGACGCGGCCAAGACGTTCATCACTTGGGCGACGTCCAAAGCCTATATCCAGCTGGTCGCCGAGAAAGACGGCATCAGTAATGTGCCGCCTGGCACACGCGCCTCCACCTACAGCGAGGCTTACCTGAAAGCTGCGCCGTTCGCCAAGATCACGCTGCAGATGATGCAACACGCCGACCCCGCGCACTCCTCGGCCAAGCCCGTGCCTTACGTCGGCATCCAGTACGTGACCATTCCCGAGTTCCAGGCCATCGGCACCTCGGTCGGCAAGTTGTTCTCCGCTGCCGTGACTGGCCAGACCACCACTGAACAGGCGCTCAGCGCTGCACAGGCCGTCACCGAACGCGAGATGAAACGCGCCGGTTATCCGAAGTAAAGCTGCGGCCCTCAACTGTATTGGACGGATGATGAACCCATGAAACGACTTGAAGGTAAAAGTGCGCTGATCACCGGATCGGCGCGAGGCATCGGGCGTGCGTTTGCCCAGGCATATATCCAGGAAGGTGCTCGTGTAGCCATTGCCGATATCAATCTGCAACGCGCGCAAGCCACGGCGAACGAGCTGGGGCCGAACGCCTGGACGTGACGGACCAGGCGTCCATCGATCAGGCCATCGCCGCTGTGGTCGCACAGACCGGCAAGCTGGATATCCTGATCAACAACGCCGCGCTGTTTGATCTGGCACCAATTGTCGGTATCACCCGCGACAGTTACGAGCGGCTGTTTTCGATCAACGTCGCGGGCACCCTGTTCACGTTGCAGGCAGCAGCCAGGCAAATGATTGCCCAGGGGCACGGCGGCAAGATCATCAACATGGCCAGTCAGGCTGGTCGGCGTGGCGAGGCGCTGGTGGCGGTGTACTGCGCGACCAAGGCTGCGGTGATCAGCCTGACCCAATCGGCCGGACTGGACCTCATCAAGCATGGCATCAACGTCAACGCCATCGCACCGGGCGTGGTCGATGGCGAACACTGGGATGGCGTGGATGCGATGTTCGCCCGCTATGAAAACCGCCCGCTGGGCGAGAAGAAGAAGCTGGTCGGCGAGCAGGTGCCATACGGACGTATGGGCACGGCGGATGACCTGACCGGCATGGCGATTTTCCTTGCTTCGCCAGACAGTGAATACGTGGTCGCGCAGACCTATAACGTCGATGGTGGCAACTGGATGAACTGAGGTGGACTGCCTGCAAAGATGAGCAAGTCCGTGCAAAAAGGCCCGTCGCTGCTTCCATTGCCGGAGCGATTGGCTAAGATGCGCGGACCGCCTGTTGTCTTGGCGGCTCATCAAGGAGCACGAATGTCCACTGAAGAGGAGATCGCCATTTCCGGCGGTACACCTATGATCCCCGATCAGCGCCGGGAGCTGATGCTGCGTCAATTGCGCAAGCATCAGGTGCTCAGCGTTCATCAGTTGATGGAGATGTTCGACTGCTCGCACATGACCATCCGCCGCGATATCGCCCAGCTGGAACAAGAAGGCCGGGCCTATTCAGTCACCGGTGGCGTGCGTATCGCCAGCCAGGTGCACAGCGAGCCCAGCCATCAGTCCAAGGCGGTTATAGAGCTGCCGCACAAACAGGGCATGGCGAGGCTCGCGGCGGGTTTGCTGCACCCGGACATGACGATTTACCTGGACGCGGGCACCAGCACGCAGGAAATCGTGCCGCATATCATTGCGTTGTCAGGCATGACTGTGGTCACCAATGATTTCGGCGTAGTCAACGCGCTGGCCGATGCTGCTCATGTGGATGTGATTCACACCGGCGGGCTGCTCGATCACCCGAACCGCTCCAGTGTCGGCGGGCTGGCGGCAGCGACCTTGCGCCAGCTAGCGACCGACGTGGCCTTCATGTCGACCAGTTCGTGGGACCTGCAACGCGGCACGACTACACCGTCGGCGCTGAAAGTCGAGGTCAAACAGGCCGCCATGCAGTCAGCCTCGCAAACCGTATTGGTCGCGACCAGCTCGAAATACGGCACCTTCGGCATGTACAAGGTGGCCGGGCTTGAGCAGTTCGACACCATCATCACCGATGCCGCGCTGGCTGAAGCTGCTGCCGATGGTATCCGCAAGCAACGTATCGAACTGCTGCTGGCACCGGTGGGTGGCAAGCGCTAGAAACCTGATACCCGCCCTGAACTTCACCCGGCTGCGTGCTCCGATAATCCATCAGGCATAAAAAAAACCCGGTCTCTCGACCGGGGTTTTTTATTCAGCGCGGGCTAAGTATCAAGCCTTGGCTTTCTTGGCAGCGCGGGTACGCTCGCTTTCGTCCAGGATCTTCTTACGAAGACGGATGGACTTCGGCGTTACTTCGCACAGCTCGTCGTCCTGGATGAATTCCAGAGCCTGTTCAAGGGTGAACTTGACAGGTGGAACCAGAGCGATGGTTTCGTCTTTGCCCGAAGCACGCATGTTGTCGAGCTTCTTGCCTTTGGTAGGGTTCACACCCAGGTCGTTGTCGCGACTGTTCAGACCAACGATCTGACCACCGTAGATTTCCTGACCGTGCTCGACGAACAGCTTGCCGCGCGCTTGCAGGGTTTCCAGTGAGTAGGTCAGCGCCTTGCCGGTTTCAACCGAAACCAGAACGCCGTTCTGACGGCCGGACATGTCGCCGGACTTCATCACGTCGTAACGGTCGAAGATCGAGGTCAGGATGCCAGCACCGGAGGTGAGGGTCAGGAACTCGTTACGGAAACCGATCAGGCCGCGGGCCGGGATGTTGTACTCAAGGCGAACACGGCCCTTGCCATCCGGAACCATGTTGGTCAGGTCGCCTTTACGCAGACCCATTTGCTCCATGATCGCGCCCTGGGATTCTTCCGGCAGGTCGATGGTCACGTTTTCGTACGGTTCGTGCTTAACGTCACCTACGCGACGGATGATCACTTCCGGACGACCAACACCCATTTCGAAGCCTTCGCGACGCATGGTTTCGATCAGTACCGAGAGGTGCAGCTCACCACGGCCGGAGACCTTGAACTTGTCGGCGGTGTCGCCTTCTTCAACGCGCAGGGCAACGTTGTAAAGCAGTTCCTTGTCCAGACGTTCCTTGATGTTACGGCTGGTGACGAACTTGCCTTCCTTACCGCAGAACGGCGAATCGTTAACCTGGAAGGTCATCGAAACGGTTGGCTCGTCGACGGTCAGCGGCTTCATCGCTTCAACATTCAGCGGATCGCACAGGGTGTCGGAGATGAACAGCTGGTCGAAGCCGCTGATGCAGACGATATCGCCGGCAGCTGCTTCTTCAACGTCCACACGGTGCAGACCGTGGTGACCCATCAGCTTCAGGATACGACCGGTGCGCTTCTTACCTTCGGCATCGATAGCAACAACCGGGGTGTTAGGCTTGACGCGACCGCGAGCGATACGGCCAACACCGATGACGCCCAGGAAGCTGTTGTAGTCCAGAGCCGAGATCTGCATCTGGAACGGGCCGTCACGGTCAACTTTTGGCGCAGGAACGTGGTCGACGATCGACTGATACAGCGGAGTCATGTCTTCAGCCATGTCGGTGTGTTCCAGACCGGCAATACCGTTCAGGGCCGAGGCGTAGACGACTTTGAAGTCCAGCTGTTCTTCGGTAGCACCGAGGTTGTCGAACAGGTCGAAGATCTGGTCCAGAACCCAGTCCGGACGCGCGCCTGGACGGTCAACCTTGTTGATGACCACGATTGGACGCAGGCCAGCTTCGAAAGCCTTCTTGGTCACAAAACGGGTTTGCGGCATAGGGCCGTCCTGGGCATCAACCAGCAGCAGTACGGAGTCGACCATCGACATCACGCGCTCTACTTCACCACCGAAGTCGGCGTGGCCCGGGGTGTCCACGATGTTGATGTGGTAGCCATTCCAGTTGATCGCGGTGTTCTTCGCGAGAATGGTAATACCGCGCTCTTTTTCCTGGTCGTTGGAGTCCATCACGCGCTCGTCGTTGAGCTCGTTGCGCTCAAGGGTGCCGGACTGGCGCAGGAGTTTGTCTACCAGGGTGGTCTTACCATGGTCAACGTGAGCAATGATGGCGATGTTGCGTAGATTTTCGATCACTTGTGTATCTCGATCAGAGGATTCGGTCTGCTGACTGTTTATAAGGCAGCGATTAACTATTTCGAGTCGGCAAAAGCCGTTACGGCATGACGACTGGTGTCGGGGGGCCGGTGACGCAAGCCACAGGCAAACAGCCCCGGGCACTTAGCTCGGTCGATAAACGCGCACATTGGCATGCCCCTCACTGAGCAAATGGTGAGCATGCAGGCGACTCATGACGCCTTTGTCGCAATACAAAAGGTACTGGCGCGTGTCATCCAGTGCCTTGAAACGGCTCTTCAATGCGTAGAACGGCAACGTCTGTATCTCCACGCCAGGCACTTGCAGCGGCTGGTCCTCCTGGGCATCCGGGTGACGGATGTCGATGATGACCTGACCGGCCAGCGCCTGGCTGACTTCTTCTATGTCGACATTGCGGCTCAGATCGTCGATGACCCGATCGATCGAAATCAGCTTCGCGCGTTCAAGCGCTTGCTCGAGAATCGCCATGTCGAACTGTTTTTCTTCGTACTCAACGCGATTTCGCTTGGCGTTGGTCTTCGGGTTGACCGAAATCACCCCGCAATACTCAGGCATGTGGCGGGCAAAATCGGCAGTGCCTATTTCGGTCGCCAGGTCCACGATGTCCTGCTTGTGGCTCGCAACCAGCGGTCGCAGGACCAGCTTGTCTGTAGCCGCGTCGATCAGCGACAGGTTTGGCAGCGTCTGGCTGGCAACCTGTGAAATCGCTTCGCCAGTTACCAGCACGTCGATTTCGAGACGATCAGCCACGGCGGATGCAGCGCGTAACATCATACGCTTCAAAACTACACCCATATGACTGTTATCGACTTTCTGCAGAATTTCTCCGAGAACTTCCTCGAATGGCACGCTGACAAACAGCACCCGCTGCGAACTGCCGTACTTCTTCCAGATAAAGTGAGCGACTTCCATCACGCCCAGTTCATGGGCTCTTCCGCCCAGATTGAAGAAGCAGAAGTGCGCCATAAGGCCGCGGCGCATGATCTGGTAGGCCGCAACGGTTGAATCGAACCCGCCGGACATCAATACCAGGGTCTGCTCCAGCGCACCCAGCGGGTAGCCGCCCATGCCCTGATGCTGGTCATGAACGACAAACAACCGTTGGTCGCGAATTTCCATCCGCACGACCAGGTCGGGCTTTTTCAGCTCGATTCCGGCAGCGCCGCATTGCATGCGCAACTTGCTACCGACGTATTTCTCGACATCCATCGAGCTGAAATCGTGGCGACCGGCGCGCTTGCAACGCACTGAAAACATCTTGCCGGGCAGCAGGTCGGCGTAGTGCAGTTTGCACTTGGCAACGATGTCATCCATGTCGCCCAACGGGTACTCGGCCACCTGCAGAAAGTTGGCAATGCCGGGCATGCAACTTAGCCGGTCCCTGATGCCCTGCAGCACTTTGGGGTCGGTCTGGCGGGTCTCCACCTCAAGGTTGTCCCATACGCCACCCACGACAATGTCCGCGTCCAGTTCACGGAGCACGGTACGAATGTTCTTGCCCAGTTGCCGGATGAATTTCTTGCGCACCGGCGGGCTTTTAATGGTGATTTCTGGAAAAACTTTAACGATTAGTTTCATGGAAACAGCGCGTGAGGTGCCGACTGAAAAAGGGGGGCGCGGATTATAGCGGAAATTGCTCAACGTTTAACCAGTTATCGTATACCCGATCATCAGCGCACCAAAAAGAGTCGACGCACCAAACTGCAGCGCCATAACGGTGCGTACTTTTCTCGGCAGACGCGTTTAAATCCCCTGAAAGCCTGCTTTTGAAGCAAAAAACCCAACACGGGGCACTGGCATGCAAATTGCTCCCTTGTGAGGCAGGTTGCCTTGGCAGAATATTCGCGCCGGCATCACCCAAATTCAAGGGACCCAGCCTATAGAAGGCGGTTCTTAGCCACCCGGAGGACACCATGTCGAAGTCGGTTCAACTCATCAAAGATCATGACGTTAAGTGGATTGATCTGCGCTTCACGGACACTAAAGGTACGCAGCACCACGTGACCATGCCAGCTCGCGATGCGCTGGAAGACGACTTCTTCGAAGTCGGCAAGATGTTCGACGGCTCCTCCATCTCTGGCTGGAAAGGCATCGAAGCTTCCGACATGATTTTGCTGCCGGACGACGAAACCGCTGTTCTGGACCCGTTCACCGAAGAACCGACCCTGATCCTGGTGTGCGACATCATCGAACCGTCGACCATGCAAGGTTACGATCGTGACCCACGCGCCATCGCTCGTCGCGCCGAGGAATACCTGAAGTCCACCGGTATCGGTGACACCGTATTCGCAGGCCCTGAGCCAGAATTCTTCATCTTCGACGAAGTGAAATTCAAGTCCGACATCTCGGGTTCCATGTTCAAGATCTTCTCTGAACAAGGTTCGTGGATGTCCGACCAGGACGTGGAAGGCGGCAACAAAGGCCACCGCCCAGGCGTCAAAGGCGGTTACTTCCCGGTTCCGCCGTTTGACCATGACCACGAAATCCGTACCGCCATGTGCAACGCTCTGGAAGAAATGGGCCAGACCGTTGAAGTTCACCACCACGAAGTGGCGACCGCTGGCCAGAACGAAATCGGCGTGAAATTCAACACGCTGGTTAAAAAGGCTGACGAAGTTCAGACCCTGAAATACGTTGTTCACAACGTTGCTGACGCTTACGGCCGCACCGCGACCTTCATGCCAAAGCCTCTGTACGGTGATAACGGTTCAGGCATGCACGTGCACATGTCCATCGCCAAAGATGGCAAGAACACCTTCGCAGGTGAAGGCTATGCCGGTCTGTCCGACCTCGCTCTGTACTTCATCGGCGGCATCATCAAGCACGGCAAGGCGCTGAACGGCTTCACCAACCCGTCCACCAACTCGTACAAGCGTCTGGTTCCAGGCTTCGAAGCACCGGTCATGCTGGCCTACTCGGCGCGTAACCGTTCCGCTTCGATCCGTATTCCTTACGTCAACAGCCCACGCGGCCGCCGTATCGAAGCACGCTTCCCGGATCCTTCGGCCAACCCGTACCTGGCCTTCGCGGCTCTGTTGATGGCTGGCCTGGACGGCATCCAGAACAAGATCCACCCTGGCGACGCAGCTGACAAGAACCTGTATGACCTGCCGCCTGAAGAGGCCAAAGAGATCCCACAAGTTTGCGGCAGCCTGAAAGAAGCGCTGGAAGAACTGGACAAGGGCCGTGCGTTCCTGACCAAAGGCGGCGTGTTCAGCGACGACTTCATCGACGCTTACATCGCACTGAAAAGCGAAGAAGAAATCCGCGTTCGTACCTTCGTACACCCACTGGAATACGAGCTGTACTACAGCTGCTGATCCAGCCGCGCCAGCGTTGATGGCGTAAGAAGAGACCTCCTTCGGGAGGTTTCTTTGTTTCCGAGGACCGATTTTTTATTTTGTGCAATAACGGGATACCGCATCAGAAAAAAAATACCGGGCAAACTTCTGGCTCGAATTTCAGCCAGCAAGGCCATCCCGACATGCCCTACAGACTTCTGATCACAGCTGCCCTGATAGCACTGACAGGCAACGCCGTTGCCCAACAGGCAAGCCCCACCGTCGAATCCCGTGTTCTGCTGAAAAGCAAAACTTCCTGGGATGGCACGCCTTACATTGCCTACCCCAAAGGCCAGCCCGAGCTGACCGTTCTGAAAATCAACATTCCTGCAAACACCGCGCTGAAATGGCATAGCCATCCGATCCCCAACGCCGCCTACGTGGCCTCAGGAGAAATCACCGTCGAAAAACGGGACAGCAACAAGGAAATCCGCCTGAAAAAAGGCGACGCACTCGCAGAGATGGTTGATATCGTGCACCGCGGCAAGACGGGCGACACACCGGTCGAACTTATCGTCTTTTACGCCGCGACAGAAGCAACGCCGTTGTCGCAATAAGCTCTCACCAGCACGTACGCGGAATGCAGCCTTGCAACATGAAATTCTTTTCACCACCGGGCACTGGCTGCATACCCAAGAATCGGGCTTAACTCTGAACCCGCCCCGATCAATATGGAGTTGAATATGCGCCTGCTTCTGGCCACTTCCCTGCTGACCCTGACGTGCATGTCTTCCTGCTTCGCCTTCGCCGCCGAGCAGAAGCCCTCTGCTATCGAGCCGCTGTTGCAAGCCATCAGCGAGCGCCTGTCCATCGCCGATCAGGTTGCCCTGAGCAAATGGGACAGCGGCAAAGCCGTCGAGGACCCGCCGCGCGAGCTGCAAGTCATCAGCGCAGCGCAGGCCCGCGCTGCCGAATTCAAGCTGAACCCTGACGACGTTCAACGCTTGTTCAAGGCGCAGATCGAAGCCAACAAGCAAATACAGAATGCACTGCTTGCCCAATGGCATGCAGCAGGCAAAGCCCCTGATACGGCCAGGCTGAGCCTGGTGGACGATATCCGCCCGAAACTCGACCGGTTGCAAACCCAGCTGCTGCAGGCATATGCCGACTTCCAGCCACTGCGCAAGACCGAAGACTGCAGGATAAAGCTGGATATGGCGCTCAAGCGCTATCAGACCGACCCGATTCACGATCAGGCGCTGGTACTGGCCACTGCCGATCTTTGCTCGGCAAACCTCTGACACATCAGGCGGGTAGCGCAGCATAGGGCGATGTGTTCTATGCTGACGGCCAATTGTGCCATTGCTGTCGAGAGTCTCATGCGTCAAAGCCTGATTTGCCTGCTGCTGTTGATCAGCCTGCCTGCCTTGGCGCAGATCTATAAGTACACCGATGCGAACGGCAACACTGCATTCAGCAATCAGCCACCCAACGGCACCAAAACCGAAGTGGTCGAGCTGCCGCCACTCAACAGCATAGAAACGCAGACGCCTTCCAGACCGGTCGTCAACAGTGCGCCGCAACCAGCCCCTGACGCACCACCCTCGCAGCCGCAAACGGCCTACGACGTACTGGAACTGACGGACCTGCCAGCCGATGAAGCATTACGTGCCAACAACGGCACGTTCATCATTGGCGTGAAGATCCAGCCGCGTCTGCAACCGACTCACAGCCTGCAACTGCTGCTGGACGGCAACCTGTACGGGCAGCCCTCCAACCTCCCGCGCTTTCAAGTGGTCAACATCGATCGCGGCGAGCACAGCTTCGCGGTAGTGGTGAAAGACGGCGAGCGGATCATTCAGCAGAGCGAGACCATTACGCTGACCATTCAACGCGTGCACCTCGGCAAACCATGAACAGACACAGAATGCACAGCACGCTGATCTGCTTGCTGCTGCTGATAGCGCTGCCAGCCGCTGCCGACGTCTATACCTACATCGACGCGCAAGGCAATCGGGTGTTTACCGACCAGCCGCGCAAGAACGCCAAGCGCGTTGATATTCCACCCAGCAACAACATGACCGGCACCCCGCCGACCCGAACCCTGAAAGCGCACCCCGCCAAACCCGCCGTGCAGCCGATGTTTCATTATCAACTGCTGAGAATTCTCGTGCCCGAGCCGGACGCCACGCTGGTCAATCCCAGTGGCGATCTGATCGTTACCGTCACCAGCGAACCGGTTTTACAGCCGGGTCACAGCTACCGGCTATTGCTGGATGGCGTTGCCGTCGGCGAGGCCGGACGCAGCCCTGTCTTCCCGCTGAGCAATGTGGATCGGGGCACGCATCAATTATCGGTAGAGATTTTCGACGAGCTTGGCCGTGTCCTGGAAAAAACGCCGAACCAGCCGTTTCACGTGCAGCGCATTTCCCTCGCGCAAAAGCGCGCGATTCATCCCTGCAAGGATGATGACTACGGCGTGCGCCCGGAGTGTCCGCTCAAGGACAAGCCCGAGCCTAAAAGCAGCATCCTGCCTTTCTTCTGATCCTCGACAACGCAGAAGCACCTTTTTGGTGCGCAACCTGCACACCTGCGCAACAATACAGTCCAATTTGGTTCAGGAACGCACTGAAAGTAGCGCCGTATGCGGGCACTCGCTCGAAAAACGGCCCGATTTTGCAGATAAAGCGCTTCTTTTCGGAGCCTTGGTTTGGTTTTTGCAACTTCACTGAGACAGCACCGTATTGGTGGCCTTGCTCCTGCTGGCGCAGACCAACCAGCACCAGCATTGCGCAACTGCAATGTGCCAAAAGAGGTCAACACGATTCATGACTATCAGCGACGCGCTGCACAGACTGTTACTGGATAACCTGACCACTGCCACCATTCTGCTCAACGCCGACCTGCGACTTGAGTACATGAACCCGGCAGCGGAAATGCTGCTCGCCATCAGCGGGCAGCGCAGCCATGGGCAATTCATCAGCGAGCTGTTCACCGAGTCGGCTGAGGCACTGAGTTCGCTGCGTCAGGCAGTGGAACAGGCTCATCCTTTCACCAAGCGCGAAGCGATGCTCACCGCACTGACCGGTCAGACACTGACTGTCGACTATGCCGTGACGCCGATTCTCAGCAAGGGCGATACCCTGCTGCTGCTTGAAGTGCACCCACGTGACAGGTTGCTGCGCATTACCAAGGAAGAGGCCCAGTTGTCCAAGCAGGAAACCACCAAGATGCTGGTGCGTGGCCTGGCTCACGAAATAAAGAATCCGCTGGGCGGCATTCGCGGCGCCGCACAGCTGCTGGCCCGCGAGCTGCCTGAAGAAAGCCTCAAGGATTACACCAACGTCATCATCGAAGAGGCCGACCGTCTGCGTAATCTGGTCGACCGCATGCTCGGTTCCAACAAGCTGCCGTCGCTGGCGATGACCAACGTGCACGAAGTGCTTGAACGAGTGTGCAGCCTGGTCGAGGCCGAAAGTCAGGGCTGCATCACGCTGGTGCGCGACTATGACCCAAGCATTCCCGACGTCTTGATCGACCGCGAGCAAATGATCCAGGCCGTGCTCAATATCGTGCGCAACGCCATGCAGGCCATCAGCGGCCAGAACGAATTGCGCCTGGGACGAATCACCCTGCGCACCCGCGCCATGCGCCAGTTCACTATCGGCCACGTTCGCCATCGGCTGGTCAGCAAGATCGAAATCATCGACAACGGCCCCGGTATTCCGGCCGAACTTCAGGAAACCATTTTTTACCCGATGGTCAGTGGCCGCCCGGATGGCACAGGGCTAGGTCTTGCCATTACCCAGAACATCATCAGCCAGCACCAGGGCCTGATCGAGTGTGACAGCCATCCCGGCCACACCACGTTCTCGATCTTCCTGCCGCTGGAACAAGGAGCACCTTCGACATGAGCCGTAGTGAAACTGTCTGGATCGTAGACGACGATCGTTCTATCCGCTGGGTACTGGAAAAGGCCTTGCAACAGGAAGGCATGACCACGCAGAGCTTCGACAGCGCCGACGGGGTGATGAGCCGTCTGGCCCGTCAGCAGCCGGACGTGATCATTTCCGACATCCGCATGCCCGGTGCCAGTGGTCTGGACCTGCTGGCGCGGATTCGCGAGCAGCATCCACGTCTGCCGGTGATCATCATGACCGCCCATTCAGATCTGGACAGCGCCGTGGCGTCTTATCAGGGTGGCGCTTTCGAGTACCTGCCCAAGCCGTTTGACGTCGATGAAGCCGTCTCGCTGGTCAAACGCGCCAATCAGCACGCCCAGGAACAGCAAGGCCTGGACGTCGCACCGACCCTGACCCGCACCCCTGAAATCATTGGCGAAGCGCCCGCGATGCAGGAAGTATTTCGCGCTATCGGGCGCCTGAGCCACTCCAACATCACTGTTCTGATTAACGGTGAATCGGGTACCGGTAAAGAGTTGGTCGCTCATGCACTGCACCGCCACAGCCCGCGTTCGGCCTCGCCGTTCATTGCACTGAACATGGCGGCGATTCCCAAGGACTTGATGGAATCGGAGCTGTTCGGCCACGAAAAAGGCGCATTCACCGGCGCGGCCAACCTGCGTCGCGGTCGTTTTGAACAGGCCGACGGCGGCACGCTGTTTCTCGATGAAATCGGCGATATGCCAGCCGACACCCAGACCCGTCTGCTGCGCGTGCTGGCCGATGGCGAGTTCTACCGGGTGGGCGGGCACACGCCGGTCAAGGTCGACGTGCGCATCATTGCCGCCACCCACCAGAACCTGGAAACCCTGGTACAGGCCGGCAAGTTCCGTGAGGACTTGTTCCATCGCCTGAACGTGATTCGTATCCACATTCCGCGCATGTCGGACCGCCGCGAAGACATCCCGACCCTGGCCAAGCACTTCCTCAGCCGCGCGGCTCAGGAACTGGCAGTCGAACCCAAGCTGCTCAAGGCCGAGACCGAGGAATACCTCAAGCATCTGCCGTGGCCTGGCAACGTGCGACAGCTGGAAAACACTTGCCGCTGGATCACGGTCATGGCCTCGGGTCGTGAAGTGCACATCAGCGATCTGCCACCGGAACTGCTGAGCCTGCCGCAGGACGCCGCCCCGGTCACCAACTGGGAACAGGCGCTGCGTCAGTGGGCCGACCAAGCGTTGTCTCGCGGTCAGTCCAGCCTGCTGGACAGCGCTGTACCGACTTTCGAGCGGATCATGATCGAAACCGCCCTCAAGCACACCGCCGGCCGCCGCCGCGACGCCGCCGTGCTGCTGGGCTGGGGCCGCAACACCTTGACCCGAAAGATCAAGGAACTGGGCATGAAGGTCGACGGTGGGGATGACGACGAGGCTGATGAGGGCTGAGTGGTTATATGATGGTCATTGGTGCCAATGCTCCGCATTGGCATGCATTTCGAAACACTCTGCGCCGCGCCTACTATTCAAGGCAGGACGCAGAGCGTCCAGAACTGCATTCCCACGCGGAGCGTGGGAACGATAGTCATCTCAGGAATTGCGTGTAACGCGCAGCTCAGCACCGCATCACTCAGCCAGTGACGGTTTTTCCCACAGGTTGATTCCGCCTTCCACCGCAAAGCTGTCGATCTCGGCCAGTTCTTCCGGGCTGAACGCCAGGTTCTTCAGCGCGCCGACGTTTTCGACAATCTGCTCGGGACGGCTCGCACCGATCAGCGCTGACGTCACGCGCGGGTCACGCAGCGTCCAGGCCAGGGCCATTTGTGCCAGGCTCTGACCACGACGCTGGGCGATTTCGTTGAGCGCACGCACGTGGGCGATGTTCTGCTCGGACAGGTGCGAAGCCTGCAACGAGCCGCCGCCCGGACGATTGACCCGCGCATCCTTGGGCACGCCGTTCAGGTATTTGTCCGACAGCAGCCCTTGGGCCAGCGCGGTAAATGCGATCACGCCAGCGCCCAGCTCTTCGGTCGCATCGAGCAGGTCTTTCTCGACCCAGCGGTTGAGCAGGTTGTAAGCCGGCTGGTGAATCAACAACGGCACTTTCCACTCTTTGAGCAGCGCCGCTATTTCGCGGGTCTTGGCCCCGGAATACGACGAGATGCCGATATACAACGCCTTGCCCTGCTGCACTGCCGTAGCCAGCGCGCTGGCGGTTTCTTCCAGCGGGGTGTCCGGATCGAAGCGGTGCGAGTAGAAAATATCGACGTAATCCAGGCCCATGCGCTGCAGGCTCTGATCAAGGCTGGCGAGCACGTATTTACGTGAACCACCGCCCTGTCCGTATGGGCCCGGCCACATGTCCCAGCCAGCCTTGCTGGAGATGATCAGTTCATCACGGTAGTGCTTGAAGTCTTCGCGCAGCAGACGGCCGAAGTTGATCTCGGCGCTGCCGTACGGCGGGCCATAGTTGTTGGCCAGGTCGAAATGGTTAATGCCCAGATCGAACGCCGTGCGCAGCATGGCACGCTGGGTGTCGATCGGCGTGCTGTCACCGAAGTTGTGCCACAAGCCCAAAGACAGTGCCGGAAGCACCAGCCCGCTGCGGCCGGTACGGCGATAAGGCATGTCTTCGTAACGATTTTCGGCAGCGATGTAGGTCATTGAATCCTCTCTTGTCTGGGGGATATTCGAGGCGTCTTGATTGCGTTTGCGAACAGGCGACGCCTGTTCGCAACGCCGGAATCATGGCTTTTGCCAGACAACCTGCTGGATATCGACCCGCTTGGGTATCAGGTGGTTGTCGTAAAACAGATCGGCGGTCGCCTGCTGCGCACGCACGATCTCGGCTGTGATCGGCAGGCTGGGTGATTCAGGTCGATGATCAAGATACTGAGTGATGACCGCTTCGGACAAGCCCATGCTGCGCGCCAGGATCTGAATGCTTTCGTTGCGTTGCGAGCGAGTCAGCCCATCGGCCACCGTCAGTTCGTCGAGAACCTGCTGCACAAACGCCGCATTTTTCTCGGCAAAAGCCCGGCGTGCGGTATAGAACGGCCCGGACAGTCCAAGTCCTTCGCCATTGGCCAAGAGGCGGCTATGGCCTTCGTTCAGGGCGATGGAGTAGTACGGGTCCCAGATTGCCCAGGCATCGACACTGCCGTTTTCAAAGGCGGCGCGGGCATCGGCGGGGGTCAGGTAAATCGGCTGAATATCCTTGAACGTCAACCCTGCCTTGTTCAACAAGCGCAACACCACGTTATGCGAGCTGGAGCCTTTCTGAAGCGCGACCTTGCGGCCTTTCAGCTCTGCCACGCTGTGCAGCGGGCTTTCGTTGCGCACCAGTATGGTTTCTGCCTGTGGCTTGGCCGGTTCTGCGCCGATGTAGACCAGGTCTGCGCCTGCGACCTGAGCAAAGATCGGCGGGATGTCACCGGTGGACGCAATGTCCAGACTGCCAATATTCAAAGCCTCAAGCATCTGCGGCCCGGCCGGGAATTCGATCCATTTGACTTTTGTAGCAGCAAAGCGCTTCTCCAGAAGGCCATGTTCCTTGGCCAGCACCAGCGTGATCGAGCCCTTCTGATAGCCAATGCGCAGCGTGTCAGGTTCGTCGGCTGAGGCTGTATTGAGCAAGCCGCTGAAAGCCAGAATGGCGGCGATGAAGGTGAATGGTTTCATGGGTAATCCTTTCTCGGTCGACTCTCGTGCCAATGCTCCGCGTTGGCATGCATCCCGTGACGCTCCGCGTCACCTCTCTGCAGCCAGGCTCGGTATCTGGTACGGGAATTATCAAAATCTATAAGCAGGCCGCTGCAGCCCCAGGTTCTCGCGCAACGTTGTGCCTTCATATTCAGTACGAAACAGCCCACGCCGCTGCAGCTCCGGCACTAGCAATTGCGCGACGTCTTCCAGACCTCCCGGCAAATGCGGCACCAGCACGTTGAAGCCGTCTGCCGCGCCGTGTTCGAACCAGGTTTGCAGCTCATCGGCGATCTGCTCAGGCGTACCGATCAGGCTGTAATGCCCTCGCCCACCGGCAATCCGCCGTCCCAGTTGCGCCAGGGTCAGGTTTTCCTGATCGGCCAGTTCGGTGAGCAGTTTCTGCCGACTACGCTGGCCGCTGTCAGTTAGCGGCAGCTCTGGCAACGGGCCGTCCAGCGGGTAGCCCGACAGGTCGAAATTGCCCAGCATACGGCCTAACAGCGCGACACCCACCTGAGGTTCGACCAGCTCCTGAAACGACTCGAATTTCGCTTTCGCCAACGCCTCGGTTTCGGCCACGACAATGAACACGCCGGGCATGACTTTCAGCGAATCTGCGTCACGTCCGTATGCGCCAAGGCGGCCCTTGATGTCCGCATAAAACGCCTGGGCACTGGCCAGCGAGGTCTGTGCGGTGAACACCACTTCCGCGGTCTGCGCCGCCAGATCGCGGCCGACTTCAGAGGAACCCGCCTGCACGACCACGGGCTGCCCTTGCGGCGAACGCGCCACGTTCAGCGGGCCTTTGACACTGAAGTGCTCACCGTGATGATTGAGCACATGTAATTTGGCCGGGTCGTAATATTCACCGCTGCTCTTGTCGCGGTTAAACGCGTCATCTGCCCAGCTGTCCCACAGGCCGGTCACCACCTGATGAAACTCCCGTGCGCGGCTATAACGCTCGACATGCCCCACATGCTCGGCGCGACCGAAGTTCTGCGCTTCAGCGGCGGCATCGGAGGTCACCAGATTCCAGCCCGCTCGCCCCCCGGACAAGTGATCCAGCGAGGCGAACTTGCGAGCAACGTGATACGGCTCGTTGTAGGTGGTGGTCGCCGTCGCGATCAGACCGATGTGATCGGTCACCGCGCTCAACGCCGAGAGCAGGGTCAGCGGCTCGAAATGATCAGAGCGGGCCATGCGGCTGGCGATATCGCCGGTGGCGGCAGCCACGCTGTCGGCCACGAACAACGTGTCGAATTTTGCCGCTTCCGCGACCTTGGCCACGTGCCGATAGTGCTTGAAATCCAGCCCTGCATCGGCAGGCACATCAGGGTGACGCCAAGCCGCAACGTGGTGCCCGGTGGCCATCAGAAAAGCGCCGAGTTTCATCTGTCGAGCAGTCGTGCTCATTCTTCACTCCTTACTGTGTTACCGCGTGCCACGACTCAAAAATCCTTGCGTAGCTGTACGCCGAAATAACGCTCGTCATCACGCGGTACAGACCGGTAAACATAGCTACCACCGGTGGCCAGCATCGGCGAATAGGACTTGTCTGCCAGATTCTTGCCGAGCAGCGCCACGCGCCAGCCACTGTTGTAATCGGCCAATGCCACGCTGGCATTCCAGATGCCATAAGCGCCCTGCTTGGTGTCCGGGTTCTGGCTGATGTCGTACTGCACTTCGCTCTGCCAGCTGTAATCGGTGCCCAGCTCGATATCCAGACCGTTGTCCAGCGGGATGGTGTAGTCGGCACGAACGTAGCTTTTCCAGTCAGGGCTATACGGCAGGGTTTTGCCATCGACGTTGCACGACGCCGCTGCACCGGCCGGGCAGGCAAAGCTGTCGATGCGCGCCTTGGTGTAAGACAGCGCGCCGGAGAATTTCAGGTTACGGGTGGCCTGCAAGGCGTAATCCAGTTCGACGCCTTCAGTACTGACACTGCCTGCGTTGATCAGCCGCGTAACGACCTGCCCGGCAACGCTGTCGAAGAAGTTCGCCTGATAGTTATCGTAATCGCTATGGAACACCGCCAGGTTGGTGGTCAGGCGATTGTTCCAGGTGGTGGCCTTGACGCCGACTTCCCAGGTGTTCGAGGTCTCCGGTTTCAAAGCGTCGGTGTCACGCGGCTGCATGTTGAAGAACACGTTGTAAGCCGGGCCTTTATAGCCGCGCGAGTAGGTGAAGTAGGTCATCACGCTGTCGTTCAGGTCGTACTGCAGACCCAGCCGACCGGACTTGCCATCCTCGTCCACCGAACCGGAACTGCTGGTCGCAGGCTGAATGCCGCTGACCGTGGTCGCCGATGTCGAAACGCGGCGATGGTCGTATTCCAGATCGTCGTGGGTCCAGCGCGCCCCGGCAATCGCACGGAAGTCCGGGGTGAAGTTGAAGGTGGTTTCGCCGAATACCGAATAGCTGTCGGTGGTGGTGCTGTAATCGGCGATACCACGGTCCTGACGGGTTGGCGTGATGAGCGTGCGCTGGTAGGTCTCGTCGCTCTTGCCATGCATATAGAACAGACCGCCGACATACTCGACAAACTGGCCCTTTGGCGATGCCAGACGTAGCTCCTGAGAGTACTGATTGAACTCCAGATCGCCTTTGTCTTCGGTGCCGGGGAATGCAGCGGTGACGGTGCCGAGACGGTCGCCATCCTGATACTGGATGTTATCCCAGCCCCGCCAGGCGGTGATGGAGGTCAGGGTGTAATCGCCCAGTTGCCAGTCAAGCTGGCCCGACAGGCCCTTGTTGACGTCCTCGACATGGCTGCGGTAATCACTGAGCACATCACGGTTGTCACTGTCGGCGCGCACCGGTGACAGCGCACTGGCGAACGCTGGGGTCAGCGCCTTGCTCACTACGCCATTGGGCGCGTCGTCATGGGACTGCATGTAGTCCGCGGCAAGGGTGAAGGTGATGTCGTCGTTGGGTGTGAATTCCAGCTTGCCGCGCGCGCCCTTGCGGTTGTAACCGTTGACCTCCTGACCGTTGAGCTTGTTATCGACGTTGCCGTCATAGCTGCCGAACAGCGTGGTAATCGAGCCCTTGAGGGTTTGCGGAATCAGACTGCCGCTGATGCCGAAACGGGTGCGGCTTTCGTTACCGCTGTAGTACGACTGATCGATGTAACCGTGGGTCTCTTCGGTCGGCGCCTTGGTGGTGACGTTGAGCACGCCAGCCGAGGCGTTCTTACCGAACAACGTACCTTGCGGGCCGCGCAGCACTTCGATGCGCTCAAGGTCGAGCAGGTCCAGCGTGGCCTGGCCCGGACGTGCATACACCACGCCATCGATCACTGTCGCCACCGTCGGCTCGACACCCGGCGAGGTGGAAATGGTGCCGACACCGCGAATGAACAGCGAGGTGTCCTTGTTGGACGCACCGGTACGGAAATTCAGCGAAGGCACTTGCTGCACGATGCTGGCCACGCCGTTGCGATTGTCCCGCTCCAGTTGCTCGCCCTGAATCACCGAAACTGCGACCGGTACTTTTTGCAACGACTCTTCACGGCGCGTGGCCGTTACGGTGACGGACTCCAGCGCTACCGTTTCAGTGCTCTGCGTTGCTGCGTTATCTGCCATTGCCGGAACCCATGGCAACGCCGCAAGCCCCATCAACAGCCAGCCATAACGGCGCCCCCGCGCCACATGAGCCTGATCGATGGCTTGCGCCAGAAGTGTGTATTTGACGCCATCCCCACGTGTTGTGTGCATCTGCGTGCCTACCTGAAATATGCCCTGATCCGACAATGCGATACGCACTGGCGCCTGTTGATTGCTGGCTAAACCGGGTCCGGGCATTCGCGGTGGCGAGTAGCAGACAAACCATGTTTGTTAGCGCTAACATCGCCAGTATCAGGAAACGGCGAATAGATCGTCCAATACTGAAAAATTAGTTTTATATTCTTTTTACTTTTATACGAAGTGATCGAGCATGGCCGACGAGAAACCCGCGACACGCAAACGCCGAGGCGCAGGCCGGGTGACGATCACGGCAGTGGCGCGTGAGGCCGGTGTCTCGGCCATTACCGTATCGCGCTATTTCAATCAGCCGGAGCAAGTCTCGCCTGAACTGCGTGAGCGAATTGCAGCCGTGGTCAATGCGCTGGGCTATGTGCCCAATCTGGTGGCAGGCGGCCTGGCGTCGGCGCGCAGCCGGGTGGTAGCGATGGTGATTCCCAACATCTCCGGGCCTATCTTCGCCAACACCATTCAGGGTTTCAGCGACACGCTGAGCCAGCACGGTTTCCAGTTGCTGCTGGCCTCCAGCTACTTTTCCGCCGAACAGGAAGAAAGCGCAGTACGGGCGTTTCTGGGCTGGTCTCCGGCTGCGCTGGTGCTGACCAGTCGTTTCCACAGCCCGGCTACCGAGAAAATGATCGAGCAGACCGATGTCCCGGTGATCGAAACCTGGGACCACCAGCCCGAACGCAGCCCGATCCAGATTGGCTTTTCTCACTATGACGTCGGCGTCACGGCAGCCCGCTATTTGTACGACAAGGGCTACCGCCGCATCGCGTTCGTGCAGAACAGCATTGCAGGCGACTTCAGCGCACTGGAGCGGCGTGACGGCTATATCGCCACACTGGAAGGGCTCGGCATCAAACCGTGGGTCTTTGTCCCGGACGCCGGACGGGCGCCGTTCGAAGCAGGCAAACAGGCCATGGAAACACTAATGAGCCAAACACCGCGCCCCGACGCCATCTTCTTCGCCAACGACAACCTGGCAGCCGGCGCCCTGCTCGCCAGCCAGCGCGCAGGCCTGCATATACCGAAGGATTGTGCCGTGATGGGCTTTGGCGATTACGCCTTCGCAGAAATGATGCTCCCTAGCCTGACCACCATCAAACCGCCAGCGCTGGAGATCGGCGTACTGGCCGCAACGCGTGTGCTTGAAAGCCTTGGCGTGTTGCCGGTGGAGGGAGACATACAACGGCTGAATTTGCTGGAGTGCAGGTTGGTAGAGCGCGAGAGTACATGAGCCCGACGCAATCTCGAGCCTACGCTGGGGGGCGTGGAACGATGACTTCAGCCATCGTGCGACGCTCCGCGTCGCATGCCGTTCTGGACGCTCTGCGTCCTCGCCTGAACATGGGGCGCGGCGCAGAGCGTGAGGAACGATAGGTGCTCTTAATCCCCTATCACCGCACCAGATGCAGAAATTGCATATGCCGTTCGTACTGGTCGAGCACGTCGTTGATGACTTGCTCCTTGGTGTAGCCCACCAGGTCGTAGTCCTGACTGCCTTCGCTCAGGTGAACCTCGGCGCGGTAGTAGCGGCGGTTGTTCAGCTGTTTGGAACCCATGCCGCCACGGGCGAACGAAGGGGTGAAAAAGCCCTTCATCTGCACCTGATAGATGAACGGACGCTCTTCGCCATGACCAATTTCCAGGGTCACCGAGTCGTTGGAAGGGTCAGGTACGTTGACCACGCTCAAGCCCTTCTCGACAAACACCGCTGTCACTTCATCAATCGCTGGACGCACGGTCTGGTCAAGGAAGCGATACACCTCGTCTCGCGACGGGTAATGCACGGCCTGGCTCAGACGCTGACGCCAGCCGCCACGTCGTGAGCCGGACACTGGTGCCAGCGAATACAGTTGCGCAATCTGGCGCTGGGATTCCATGACGAACGCTTTGTGCAGGCCCCACATCATCAGTAGCAGGATCAGCGAGAACGGCAACGACGTCAGCACCACCGCTGATTTAAGCGCATCGATACTGCCCGAGAACAGCAGGCCGCTGGTGATCAGTGCAGTCGCCACACCCCAGAACACCCGCAGCCATTTCGGACCGTCTTCGTCAGGGTTGCCGCCTTTGGCTGACAGCGTCGACAGCACCACAGTGCCCGAATCGGCCGACGTCACGAAGAACACAAAGCTGATGAACACCGTGACCGCAATGACCGTCTTGCTCCACGGATAGGTTTCCAGCAGCAGGTACAGGGTCATCGACGGATCATCGATGGCCGACTGGCCCAGCGCAGTCATGCCGTGGTTGAGCACTTGATCGATGGCGCTGTTACCGAAGATCGACATCCACGCCAGGGTGAAGCCCAGCGGGATCAGCAACACACCGAAGACGAACTCACGGATGGTCCGGCCACGGGAAATACGCGCAATGAACAGACCCACGAATGGCGCCCAGGCAATCCACCAGGCCCAATAGAACACGGTCCAGCCACCCAGCCAGTCGCTCGGTTCTTTATAGGCGTAGACGTCGAAGCTCTTGCTCGGCAGCGCACCCAGGTAGTCACCGATGTTCTGCACCAGCGTGTTGAGCAAGTGCTGAGTCGGGCCGGCAAACAGCACGAACAGCAGCAGCGCACAGGCCAGCAGCATGTTGATGTCGGACATGACGCGCACGCCTTTGTCGACACCTGCGATCGCCACCAGAATCGCCGCGCCCATCATCAGGGTGATCAGACCGACCTGAATCCAGTGGGTATGCGCCACGCCAAACAGGTAATCCAGACCGGAATTCAGGTGCAGTACCCCGAAGCCCATGTCTGCGCCCAAGCCGAAAATGGTCGCTATGATGCCGAAGCCGTCGACTGCATAGCCTATAGGGCCGTTGATGCGCTTGCCGATCAGCGGGTACAGCGCCGAACGCAGGGCCAGCGGCAGGTTGTGGCGATAAGCGAAGTAGGCCAGCGCCATGCCGACAAAGGCAAACACGCCCCAGCCATGCAGGCCCCAGTGCAGAAACAGCAACTGCATGCCCTGACGCGCGGCCTCAGCCGTACCGCCTTCGCCCTGCGGCGGTTGCAGCAGGTGCGTCAGTGGCTCTGAAACGCAGAAGAAGAACAGCGTGATGCTGATCCCCGCGGCGAACAGCATGCCAGCCCATGACAGGTAACTGAACTCGGGTTCGTCGTGGTCGGCACCGAGCTTGATCTTGCCGAAGCCCGACAAGGCGGTGACCACCACGAAGACCAGGTACAGGGTCATGACCATCATGTAGTACCAGCCGACCGTGTTGGCCGCCCAGTTTTGCGCCGCCAGCAGCCATTCGCCGCTGGCTTGCGGGAACGCGATCACGACGATGCCGAAAATCAGAATAAAACTCGCAGCGAAGTAGAACACTGGAGCGTTCATGCGGACGTTGCCGCTTGAAGAAGTACTCGGAGAGCTCATCGGTTGCGTGCCTCCGGACTGATAAAACCAACTGCAAAAAGCGGATACGGCAAGGGTAAGCCTCCTGTTGTGAGCGGGCAGCGAACCACCGGTTTAACTTGAACGAGCGTTCAATTTAAACATGAAAGTGCCCGTAAAGACTAATCGGGGGCCAGTGAATGCTCGCTCAGGCTTGGGTATGACGCATGCTTGAGCGGGATCGTTCCCAGCCTCAGGCAACACAATTCAGGCCCTCCTAACGGGGATTTTTCAGGCATCCATAAATAACCGATGTTGACCCGGCGACCCTGCGCACATTTACCGCACCATTCTGTTACCTGCCGCCCCAAAAGCGCGCAAATCACGCTTCAGGTAACACGCCTGACCTCGCCTCACACATTGTTCGCCTGCTCGGCAAAGTCCGCTACCCCCTGAAAACACTGAGCCGCAGGGTCATCGAACGATCAATGAACAGCCGCCAGACAAAGTTGGTCTTCTGATTGCATATGCTTGTATATACAAGTAGAGACAGGCTAGACATTCTGTCTTTCTACTGGACTGAATCGGCCTGCTTCGCCAGGCACTGTTCGCCCTTCAACGGGCTGGTTCGCATTGATCGCCGAGGATTTTTTTGTGACCGAGAATAATCAAGACCTGAAGCAGAACTGGACCCGCCATCGCGAAGGCGTCGTACAGGCTGCCTGCGGCACTCAATTGACAGCCAAAAGCTGGCTGACCGAAGCGCCGCTGCGCATGTTGATGAACAACCTCGACCCGGAAGTCGCCGAGAACCCCAACGAGTTGGTGGTTTATGGTGGCATCGGTCGCGCTGCGCGCAACTGGGAGTGCTACGACAAAATCGTCGAAAGCCTCACTCAGCTCAACGATGATGAGACCCTGCTGGTGCAGTCCGGCAAGCCGGTTGGTGTGTTCAAGACCCACAGCAACGCCCCGCGCGTACTGATCGCCAATTCCAACCTGGTGCCGCACTGGGCCAGCTGGGAGCACTTCAACGAACTGGATGCCAAGGGCCTGGCAATGTATGGCCAGATGACCGCAGGCAGCTGGATCTACATCGGCAGCCAGGGCATCGTGCAAGGCACCTACGAAACCTTCGTCGAAGCCGGACGTCAGCACTATGACGGCAATCTCAAGGGCCGCTGGGTGCTGACCGCAGGTTTGGGCGGCATGGGTGGCGCGCAGCCGCTGGCCGCGACATTGGCCGGGGCCTGCTCGCTGAACATCGAATGCCAGCAGAGCCGTATCGATTTCCGCATCAAGACCCGCTACGTCGACGAACAGGCCGCTGATCTGGATGACGCTCTGGCGCGCATTGCCAAATACACCGCCGAAGGCAAAGCCATCTCCATCGCCCTGTGCGGCAACGCAGCAGAAATTCTGCCGGAAATGGTCCGTCGCGGCGTGCGTCCGGACATGGTCACCGACCAGACCAGCGCCCACGACCCGCTCAATGGCTACCTGCCCAAAGGCTGGACCTGGGACGAGTACCGCGTCCGCTCGGTCAGTGAACCGGCCAATGTCGTAAAAGCCGCCAAGCAATCCATGGCCGAACACGTCGAAGCCATGCTTGCGTTCCAGCAAGCGGGCATTCCGACCTTCGACTATGGCAACAACATTCGCCAGATGGCCAAGGAAGTCGGCGTTGCCAATGCCTTCGATTTCCCCGGTTTCGTCCCGGCCTACATCCGCCCGTTGTTCTGCCGTGGCATCGGCCCGTTCCGCTGGGCCGCGCTGTCGGGTGACCCAGAAGACATCTACAAGACCGACGCCAAGGTCAAGGAACTGATTCCGGACGACGATCACCTGCACAACTGGCTGGACATGGCCCGCGAGCGCATCAGCTTTCAGGGCTTGCCAGCGCGTATCTGCTGGGTCGGCCTGGGTCAGCGCGCCAAGCTGGGTCTGGCGTTCAATGAAATGGTCCGCAGCGGCGAGCTGTCGGCACCGGTGGTGATCGGTCGCGACCACCTGGACTCCGGTTCGGTCGCCAGCCCCAACCGCGAAACCGAATCCATGCGCGATGGCTCCGATGCCGTCTCCGACTGGCCGCTGCTCAACGCCCTGCTCAACACCGCCAGCGGCGCGACCTGGGTTTCGCTGCACCACGGCGGCGGCGTGGGCATGGGCTTCTCGCAGCACTCCGGCATGGTGATCGTCTGTGACGGTACGGACGAAGCCGCCGAACGCATCGCCCGCGTCCTTCATAACGACCCGGCCACCGGTGTGATGCGCCATGCCGATGCCGGTTATGACATTGCCATCGACTGTGCCAGAGAGCAGGGCTTGAACCTGCCGATGATCGGACGTTAAGGGGGCTGCGGTTATCAAACCGACAGACTCGGGGGAACGGGCATGAACATGCCCACAGGCCGGATGCCTACTTGAAGCTGCCGTCATCCATTTCAGGCTTAGGAGCATCGATAATGAATATGAAAAAGGCCCTGCTGACCACCCTGGTATCCGCTGGCCTGCTCGCCAGCGCAGGCGCAAGTCAGGCTGCCGGCTGGTGCGAATCAGGCAAGCCGGTGAAGTTCGCCGGTCTTAACTGGGAAAGCGCGATGCTGCTGACCGACATTCTGCAGGTCGTTCTGGACAAGGGTTACGGCTGCACCGTTGACGCCCTGCCCGGCAATTCCATCGCCATGGAAAACGCCTTGAGCACCAACGATATCCAGATCTTTGCCGAAGAATGGGTCGGTCGCAGCGAGGTCTGGAACAAGGCCGCCGCAGCCGGGAAAGTGGTCGGTGTCGGCGCGCCTATCGTTGGCGCAGTGGAAGGCTGGTATGTGCCCCGCTATGTGATCGAAGGCGATGCCAAACGCAAGCTTGAAGCCAAGGCACCCAACCTGAAATCCATCAGCGATCTGGCCCAATATTCGGCGGTGTTCAAGGATCAGGAAGAGCCCGGCAAAGGCCGCTTCTACAACTGCCCGGCTGGCTGGACCTGCGAGCTGGAAAACAGCGAAATGCTCAAGAGCTATGGCCTGGAAAGCAAATACACCAACTTCCGCCCGGGCACCGGCCCTGCGCTGGATGCGGCTATTCTCTCCAGCTACAAACGTGGCGAGCCGATCCTGACCTACTACTGGTCGCCAACTCCGCTCATGGGCCAGGTGGACCTGGTGCGTCTGGAGGAGAAAGCCGGGGTCAACAAGACGATCGATATCAAGGTCGGCGTGTCCAAAGTGTTCCACGATGAGGCCCCTGAACTGTTCGCCATCCTGGAAAAGGTCAACCTGCCTATCGACCTGCTCAACCAGAACCTGGGGCGCATGGCCAAGGAACGTATCGAATCGCCGAAGCTGGCGAAGATTTTCCTGAAAGAGCACCCCGAAGTCTGGCACAAATGGGTCAGCGAAGACGCCGCGAAAAAGGTGGACGCTTCGCTGTAAACGAAAGGGCAATCGGACTGACAAATCCGACTGCCCTGACGTTGACCCGACACACCTCATTTGAGAGCCGCTTATGTTTCCTGAAAGCTTCACTTTCTCGATCGCCAATTGGGTCAACGACGGGGTCGACTCGCTGGTGACTCAGTATGGCGATGTGTTCCGGCACATTTCCGACACCCTGCTATGGGCCATCGTCAACCTCGAAGGCCTGCTGCGCATTGCGCCGTGGTGGCTGATGCTGATAATCGTTGGCGGCATTGCCTGGCACGCGACACGCAAGATCGTCACGACGCTGGTCATCGTCGGCCTGCTGTTTCTGGTCGGTGCGGTCGGGTTGTGGGACAAGCTGATGCAGACATTGGCGCTGATGCTGGTCGCCACGATCATTGCGGTACTGATCGGCATTCCACTGGGCATTCTCTCCGCGCGCAGCAATCGCCTGCGCTCGGTGCTGATGCCGTTGCTGGACATCATGCAGACCATGCCCAGCTTCGTTTACCTGATTCCGGTGCTGATGCTGTTCGGCCTGGGCAAGGTCCCGGCCATCTTCGCCACGGTGATCTATGCCGCGCCGCCATTGATTCGTCTGACCGACCTGGGCATTCGTCAGGTTGACGGTGAAGTGATGGAAGCCATCAACGCCTTCGGTGCCAACCGCTGGCAGCAGCTGTTTGGTGTGCAACTGCCACTGGCCATGCCGAGCATCATGGCCGGGATCAACCAGACCACCATGATGGCGCTGTCGATGGTTGTCATCGCCTCGATGATCGGCGCACGCGGGCTGGGTGAAGACGTGCTGGTGGGCATTCAGACGCTCAACCTCGGACGCGGGCTGGAAGCGGGTCTGGCCATCGTCATTCTGGCGGTCGTCATCGACCGTATCACGCAGGCCTATGGCCGCCCACGGCATGAGGCGCACAAATGAGCAGCGTGGAACCGAGCAAGATCGTCGTTAAAAACGTATTCAAGATTTTTGGCAACCGCTCAAAGGAAGCACTGGCGCTGATCAAACAGAACCAGAGCAAGGATCAGGTACTGGCGCAAACTGGCTGCGTGGTCGGGGTCAACGACCTGTCGCTGTCGATCGGCAGTGGCGAAATCTTCGTCATCATGGGCCTGTCCGGTTCCGGCAAATCGACGCTGGTACGCCACTTCAACCGCCTGATCGACCCTACCAGCGGCGAGATTCTGGTTGATGGTGAAGACATCCTGCGCTACGACATGGAGGCGCTGCGCCAATTCCGTCGGCACAAGATCAGCATGGTGTTCCAGAGCTTCGGCCTGCTGCCGCACAAGACCGTGCTGGCCAACGTCGCGTATGGCCTGAAAGTGCGCGGCGAGAGCAAGGCGCTGTGCCAGGAACGCGCGCAGCACTGGATAACGACCGTAGGCCTCAAGGGCTACGAAAACAAATACCCGCACCAGCTTTCCGGTGGCATGCGCCAGCGCGTCGGTCTGGCACGAGCACTGGCAGCCGACACCGACATCATTCTGATGGACGAAGCGTTCAGCGCCCTCGACCCGTTGATTCGCGCCGAGATGCAGGACCAGTTGCTGGAACTGCAAGCCAGCCTGCACAAGACCATCGTGTTCATTACCCACGACCTGGACGAAGCGGTACGCATCGGCAATCGCATCGCGATCCTCAAGGACGGGCGCTTGATTCAGGTCGGTACACCGAAAGAAATCCTTCACTCGCCCGCCGACGATTACGTGGACCGTTTCGTTCAGCGCCGCGTGGCCACCCTTTAAGGACCGTTGCAGATGTCGCGAGCAGAACAGATCGTCATCGGTGAAGCCCCGCTGGGCTGGCAGGACGTAGTCGCCGTAGCCCGGCAAGGCGCGCAACTGGTGTTGTCGGATGCCGCCTGGGCGCGGATCGATAACGCGCAGGCCATCGTGCAGCAGATTGTCGTCAGCGGCGAACGCGCCTATGGCGTGAACACCGGGCTTGGCGCGCTGTGCAACGTATCGCTGCAAGGCGAACAGCTCAGTCGCCTGTCGCGCAATACCCTGCTCAGCCATGCCTGCGGCGTGGGTGCGCCGCTGGCCGACGAGCAGACTCGCGCAATCATCTGCGCCGCAATCCTCAATTACAGCCAGGGTAAATCCGGCATTCACCGGCAAGTGGTCGAAGCGCTGCTGGCCTTGCTCAATCGGGGCATTACGCCACACGTGCCATCGCAGGGTTCGGTGGGTTACCTGACCCACATGGCGCACGTCGGCATCGCCTTGCTGGGCGTCGGTCAGGTCAGCTATCGCGGGCAGATCGTCCCGGCTGAGCAGGCCTTGAATGAAGAAGGTCTGGCTCCGGTGATTCTCGGTGCCAAGGACGGCTTGTGTCTGGTCAATGGCACGCCATGCATGACCGGCCTGAGCTGCCTGGCCATTGCCGATGCCGAGCGCCTGAGCCAATGGGCCGACGTGATCGGCGCGATGACCTTCGAAGCACTGGGCGGTCAGCTGGATGCATTCGATGAGAGCATTCTTGCCCTCAAACCACATCCCGGTATGCAGCAGGTGGGCAAAAACCTGCGCAGCGTATTGGCGGGCAGCGAAGTGCTTGCCAGCCGCCAGGGCATTCGTACCCAGGACGCGCTGAGCATCCGCTCGATTCCCCACGTGCATGGCGCAACCCGCGATCAGTTGGCTCATGCCATTCGCCAGATCGAGACCGAGCTGAACTCGGTCACCGATAACCCCATGCTGCTCGACACGCCCGATGACTGGCGCGTGGTGTCTCAGGCCAACCCGCATGGCCAGTCGGTGGCGATGGCGGCAGACCTGCTGTGCATGGCGCTGGCAGAACTGGGCTCCATCGCCGAGCGACGTCTCGACCGCCTGATCAACCCGATGGTCAGCGGCCTGCCGGCGTTTCTGGTCAGCCAGCCGGGGGTGAATTCGGGGATGATGATCGTTCAGTACGTCGCCGCCTCGCTGTGCGCGGAAAACCGCCAGATGGCGCAACCGGCGGTGGTCGATAACTACGTCACCTCCGGCCTGCAGGAAGACCATCTGAGCCTGGGCACCAGTGCCGCGCTCAAGCTGCACAAAGTGCTAGGCAACGTCACACAGATTCTGGCCATCGAGTATTTGCTGGCGGCCCAGGCGTTCGAATTCCTCAAGGCGCAAGGGTTTGGCGTGGGTACAGGTGCTGCGTGGCGACTGCTGCGCGAGCGGATTCCGGCCTACGATGAAGACCGCTGGCTGGCCCCTGATATCGCCAGCAGCGCGGCCCTGCTCAAAGACGCAACATCGCTGGAAAGGGTTTTCCAGCACTGCCGCGATCATGCGGCAACCCTATAAAAAGCGGCGGACGGCCACACGCCGTTGCTGACATTAATCAAGGAGTAGCTGCATCGTGACCACCTTATCTGCCAAGACGCTGAACCTGATCCCCGGCCAACTGACCCTGGCGCAATTGCGCGCCATTCATCAGCAGCCGGTCAGCCTGACGCTGGACAGCAGCGCAGACCAGCAGATCGACGACAGCGTCGCCTGTGTCGAACGCATTCTGGCCGAGAACCGCACCGCCTACGGGATCAACACCGGCTTTGGCCTGCTCGCCTCGACGCGGATTGCCAGCGAAGACCTGGAAAATCTGCAGCGTTCGCTGGTGCTGTCGCATGCAGCCGGTGTTGGTCAGCCGATCAGCGATGATCTGGTGCGCTTGATCATGGTGCTCAAGGTCAACAGCCTGAGCCGTGGCTTCTCGGGTATTCGTCGGGTGATGATCGATGCGTTGATCGCGTTGATCAATGCCGAGGTCTATCCGCATATTCCGCTCAAGGGTTCGGTCGGCGCTTCGGGTGACCTGGCTCCACTGGCGCACATGTCGCTGGTGCTGTTGGGCGAAGGCAAGGCGCGTTACAAGGGCGAATGGCTGAATGCTGTCGATGCATTGGCTGTCGCGGGACTACAACCGCTGACCCTCGCAGCCAAGGAAGGGTTGGCGCTGCTCAACGGTACGCAAGTATCCACCGCGTATGCACTGCGCGGCTTGTTCGAGGGCGAAGACCTGTTCGCTGCGGCGTTGACCTGTGGCTCGCTGACCGTCGAAGCCGTGCTCGGTTCGCGCTCACCCTTCGATGCACGTATTCATGCAGCACGCGGTCAGCGCGGGCAGATCGATGCTGCTGCCTGCTACCGCGACTTGCTAGGCGAAAGCAGTGGCGTGTCCGAGTCGCACCGCAACTGCGACAAGGTTCAGGACCCCTACTCGCTGCGCTGCCAGCCGCAGGTCATGGGCGCATGCCTGACCCAGTTGCGCCAAGCCGCCGAAGTGCTGGAAATCGAAGCCAATGCGGTGTCCGACAACCCGCTGGTGTTCGCCGCCGAGAACGACGTCATATCCGGTGGCAATTTTCACGCCGAGCCGGTCGCCATGGCCGCAGACAATCTGGCACTGGCCATTGCCGAGATCGGCTCGCTCAGCGAACGGCGTATTTCGCTGATGATGGACAAGCACATGTCGCAACTGCCGCCCTTCCTGGTCGCCAACGGCGGCGTCAATTCCGGGTTCATGATCGCGCAGGTCACGGCCGCCGCGCTGGCCAGTGAAAACAAGGCGCTGGCTCATCCGCACAGCGTCGACAGCCTGCCGACATCCGCCAATCAGGAAGACCATGTGTCGATGGCCCCGGCCGCTGGCAAGCGGTTATGGGAAATGGCAGAAAACGTTCGCGGGATTCTTGCCGTAGAATGGTTGGCTGCCTGCCAGGGTCTGGACTTGCGTGAGGGTCTGAAAACCTCTCCGAAACTGGAGCAAGCCCGCAGCCTGTTGCGCAGCAAGGTCCCGTTCTATGAAAAGGACCGTTTTTTTGCACCGGACATCGAAGCTGCCAGTCAGCTGTTGTCCTCCACTTGCCTGAACCCGCTGGTTCCTGCACGTCTGCTACCGAGTTTGTGATGTACCGCGAGCCTGGCAGGGCTCGCTTTGGTCATTGCTGCGGGAAGCCGGTTGCAGGCGTTTTCGCGGCTTTTGCCATACCTGTATGTAATGAAATGGACCTGAAATGACGTCACAAGATGGTTTGAAACGCGGGTTATCCGCCCGCCACATACGCTTCATGGCCCTGGGCTCTGCCATCGGCACAGGGTTGTTCTACGGCTCGGCCTCGGCGATTCAACAGGCCGGTCCGGCCGTATTGCTGGCGTACCTGATCGGCGGCGCGGCGGTGTACATGGTGATGCGCGCACTGGGCGAAATGGCCGTTCACGACCCGGTTTCCGGCTCGTTCAGCCATTACGCCACGCGCTACATGGGCCCGCTGGCCGGCTTCGTACTGGGCTGGACCTACGCATTCGAAATGATCATTGTCTGCCTCGCCGACGTGACCGCATTCGGCATTTACATGGGCTTCTGGTTTCCGGAGGTGCCGCGCTGGATCTGGGTGCTGGGCATCGTGTTCCTGATCGGCGCGCTCAACCTGTGCAATGTGAAAGTCTTCGGCGAAACCGAATTCTGGCTGTCGATCCTCAAGGTCAGCGCCATCGTGGCCATGATTGTCGCGGGCTTCGGCATCATGATCTTCGGCATCGGCAGCTCGACCAGCGGCACCGAAATAGGCATCAGCAACTTGTGGGCACACGGCGGCTTCATGCCCAACGGCGTCACCGGCCTGATCGCTTCGTTTGCGGTGGTGATGTTTGCCTTCGGCGGCATCGAAATCATCGGCATCACGGCCGGTGAGGCAAAGGACCCGCAACGCAGCCTGCCACAGGCGATCAACGCCGTACCGTTGCGCATTCTGCTGTTCTATGTGCTGACACTGTTTGTGCTGATGTGCATTTACCCGTGGCCGCAGATCGGCACCCAAGGCAGCCCGTTCGTGCAGATTTTCGACAATCTGGGCATTGCATCGGCGGCGACTATCCTCAATATCGTGGTCATCTCTGCTGCGGTGTCGGCCATCAACAGCGACATCTTCGGCGCCGGGCGCATGATGTACGGATTGGCCCGTGACGGTCAGGCACCCGCCAGTTTTGCGCGCCTGTCACGGCATGGTGTGCCGTGGATGACCGTGCTGGTCATGGGCATCGCGTTGCTGGGCGGCGTGCTGCTCAATTACCTGATCCCCAAGGACGTGTTCCTGCTGATCGCCTCGCTGGCAACGTTTGCCACGGTCTGGGTCTGGCTGATGATTCTGCTCACCCAGGTTGCCATGCGCCGTTCGATGAACCGCGACGAGGCCGCACAACTGAAATTCGCGGTGCCGTTCTGGCCTTACGGACCGGCCGCCGCCATCGTCTTCATGCTGTTCATCTTCGGCGTGCTGGGCTATTTCCCGGACAACCGTGCAGCCTTGATCGTCGGCGCAATCTGGATTGTGCTGCTGCTCATCGCCTACGGGTTGTGGGTCAAGCCAAAGGCGCTCAACAATCCCCATTGACCAAAGAGGCCCGAAATGAAAACGCTCTGGAAACACTGTCACATCGCAAGCATGGCGCACGGTAAATACTCGATCATCGAGAATGCCGCCATCGTGACCTCCGGAGCGCTCATCGAGTGGATCGGGCCTGAAACCGAGCTGGCCGAGCCGGAACATGACAACTGCATCGATCTGGGCGGAGCATGGGTGACGCCCGGCCTGATCGACTGTCATACGCACACAGTGTTTGGCGGCAACCGCAGCGGTGAGTTCGAACAGCGTCTCCAGGGTGTGAGCTACGCCGAGATTGCCGCAGCAGGCGGCGGTATCGCCAGCACGGTGCGCGCGACTCGTGCGGCCAGTGAAGATGAGCTGTACGCCAGCGCCGAGCGACGCTTGCGACACTTGCTCAAGGACGGCGTGACTACCGTCGAGATGAAGTCAGGTTATGGGCTGGACCTGGAAAACGAGCGCAAGATCCTGCGGGTGATCCGCCGTCTGGGCAATACCCAACCGGTCACCGTACGCGCCACCTGTCTGGCCGCCCACGCCCTGCCACCGGAATACGCGGATCGCGCCGCCGACTATATCAATCACATCTGCAATGACATGCTGCCAGCACTGGCTGCCGAAGGGCTGGTGGATGCCGTGGACGCGTTCTGCGAGTACCTGGCGTTTTCGCCTGCGCAGGTCGAGCAGGTGTTCATCAGCGCAGGGCAACTGGCACTGCCGGTCAAACTGCATGCCGAGCAGCTTTCTTCGCTGGGCGGGTCAAGCCTCGCGGCACATTACAAGGCGCTGTCGGCGGATCATCTGGAGTTCATGACCGAAGACGATGCCGTCGCCATGGCCGCTGCCGGGACCGTCGCAGTGCTGCTGCCGGGGGCGTTTTACTTCCTCCGTGAAACACAGCTGCCGCCGATGGAAGCGCTGCGCAAGCACGGCGTGCCGATTGCGATTTCCACCGACCTGAACCCCGGCACCTCGCCAGGGCTGTCGTTGCGTCTGATGCTCAACATGGCCTGCACGCTGTTTCGCATGACACCTGAAGAGGCACTGGCGGGTGTGACATTCAATGCCGCCAAGGCACTGGGCATGAGCGCGACCCACGGCTCGCTGGAGGTCGGCAAGGTAGCGGATTTCGTCGCTTGGGACATTGAGCGACCGGCTGATCTGGCCTACTGGCTGGGCGGCGATCTGGATAAACGCATCGTGCGCCACGGCGTCGAATCATCGATCTGAAGGAGAGTCCTGTGGATAACGTTCTGACATTCAAACGTGGCCGCGTTCCGCTGCTGATCAGCATGCCGCATGCCGGTCTGAAACTGACCCCGGTGGTCGAAGCCGCGCTGGTGGACGAAGCCCTGAGCCTGCCGGACACTGACTGGCATATCCCGCGCCTGTATGACTTTGCTGCTGAATTGGGTGCCAGTACCCTGGCCGCTGAATACTCGCGTTTTGTCATCGACCTTAATCGGCCCTCCGACGACAAACCGATGTACGCTGGCGCGACCACTGGCCTGTTCCCGTCGATTCTGTTCGATGGCGTGCCGCTGTTCAAAGATGGGCAGACACCGAGTGCCGAAGAGCGGGCGCTGTATCTGCAGCAGATCTGGACGCCCTATCATCAGACGCTGGAGCAGGAGCTGCAGCGAATGCGTGATGAGTTCGGCTATGCGCTGCTGTTCGACGCCCACTCGATTCGCGGGCACATTCCGCATTTGTTCGACGGTCGCCTGCCGGACTTCAACCTCGGTACCTTCAATGGTGTGAGCTGCGACCCGGAGCTGGCCAGCTGAATGGAGCAGGTCTGCGCTGCGGCCAAAGACTACAGCCATGTGTTGAACGGGCGCTTCAAGGGCGGCCACATCACCCGCCACTATGGCGACCCGGCCAACAACATCCATGCGGTGCAGCTGGAACTGGCGCAAAGCACCTACATGGAGGAGTTCGTGCCCTTCCACTACCGCCCGGACCTGGCCGAGCCGACCCGCGCCGTGCTCAAGCCACTGCTGGAAACCTTCATTGCCTGGGGACAGGAGCGGTTTGGCTGACTAAGTCGGACGCAGAGCGTCCATAAAAGCGCTACCACGCAGAGCGTGGGAGCGATAGCCAGTGATCGGAGCCGATGGCCATGATTATCGTTCCCATGCTCTGCGTGGGAATGCCGTTCTGGACGCTCCGCGTCCGCCCTTCAACGCCCTCGACTGTTCACTTTTTGAGCAGCCGCAGCCCGTTGAACACCACCAGCAAACTCACGCCCATGTCGGCAAACACAGCCATCCACATGGTCGCCATGCCCGCAAACGTGATGCCGATAAACAACACCTTGGTCGCGATTGCCAGAACAATGTTCTGCTTGAGCACTGCCGAGGTCCGACGGGACAAGCGAATGAACGTCGGTATCTTGCGCAGATCATCGTCCATCAGGGCGACATCTGCCGTCTCGATAGCAGTATCAGTACCCGCTGCCGCCATCGCAAAACCAATCTCGGCCCGAGCCAGCGCCGGTGCATCATTGATGCCGTCACCCACCACGCCTACACGGTGGTTGCGAGCATAAAGGGCCTCGATGGCACTCAGCTTGTCGGCAGGCAGCAAGTTGCCTTGCGCTTCGTCGATACCGACCTGATCGGCAATCGCCTTGGCGGTGTGCGGATTGTCGCCAGTCAGCATGACCGTTTTGATGCCCAGCTCATGCAACTGAGCGATGGCTTCAAGGCTGGTTTCCTTGACAGTGTCAGCCACCGCAAACAGCGCGATCGGACCGGAGGTGTCCAGCAACAGCACCACGGTCTTGCCCTGCATTTCCAGAACATCGAGCTTCGCCTCCAGCTCCGGCGAACACAGACCCAGCTCTTCAACCAGGCGATGGTTGCCCAGGTGATACATCTGGCCGTTGATTGCACCCTTCACACCGCGTCCACCCAAGGCTTCAAACGCCGAGACCTCATGCAGCTTCAGGCTGCTGTCAGCCGCCTTGGCAATCGCCTGGGAAACCGGGTGATCGGAGCGACCCGCAAGGCTCGCAGCAATGGCCGGCGCAGTGTCGGCGACCGTCGGGTCCAGTGGCACGTAGTCGGTCTGCACGGGCTTGCCGTGGGTCAGCGTGCCGGTCTTGTCGAGGGCAAGGTAATCAAGCTTCTCGCCCATTTCCAGATAAACGCCGCCCTTGATCAGGATGCCTTTGCGCGCCGCTGCCGCCAGACCGCTGACGATGGTCACCGGCGTAGAAATCACCAGCGCACAGGGGCAAGCGACTACCAACAACACCAGCGCGCGGTAAACCCAGTCAAACCATTCGCCGCCGAAAAACAGCGGCGCAATCAGCGCCACGCCCAAGGCGACAACGAACACCACCGGCGTATAGATGCGCGAGAAGCTGTCGACGAAGCGCTGGGTCGGCGCACGCGAACCCTGAGCCGCTTCTACCGCATGGATGATGCGCGCCAGCGTCGAATTGTTCGCCGCAGCGGTCACACGATATTCCAGCGAGCCCGCCTGATTGATAGTGCCCGCGAATACCTTGTCGCCGACAGTCTTCTCGACCGGCAGGCTTTCACCTGTGATCGACGCTTGATCGATGGTCGAGTTACCGGACACCACCTCGCCGTCGAGCCCTACGCGCTCACCTGGCTTGATGCGGACAATAGCGCCAATTTCGACGCTTTTAGCTTCAATTTCCTGCCAACTGCCGTCCGCCTGTTTAACGGTGGCCAGTTCTGGCGTCAACTGCATCAGCCCGCTGATTGCGTTGCGCGCACGGTCGAGGGACTTGGCTTCGATCAACTCGGCCACAGTAAACAGAAACATCACCATTGCCGCTTCAGGCCACTGCCCGATCAGAATTGCACCGGTCACCGCAATGCTCATCAGGGCATTGATATTCAGGTTGAAGTTCTTGAGCGCGATCCAGCCCTTCTTGTAAGTCGTCAGCCCACAACTGAAGATCGACACCAGCGCCAGCAGAGCAACGACCCAGGTCGGGCCGAGTGACGCCAAATGGACCACTTCAGCACCCAGTGCAGTAACGCCGGACAATGCCAGCGGCCACCAGTGTTTCTTCACGACCGGAGCCGCTTGATCAGACGCTGCGCTCTCCTCGACCGGCTCGGCCTGCATGCCCAGCGAACTGATGGCCTCACGAATCGGGTCGGTGGACGGCAGATCGTGCCAGACGCCCAGCAGGCGATTGATCAGGTTGAACTCAAGCTTCTGCACCCCGGCAAGCTTGCCCAGCTTGTTCTGGATTAGGGTTTGCTCAGTCGGGCAATCCATGGCTTCGATACGAAAGCTGCTCAAGCGACTACCTGATGCCAGCGCATCGTTAAAGGTCACCACAGCAGGTTGTGCATCGCTGGAGCAGCATGCATGAGCATGTTCTACGGGCTTTTGCTCAGGCGCATGCTCGCCGTGGTCATGATCGTGGTCGTGGTCATGGTCATGTGCGGGGGAATTCTTGATCGTCGTACCCATTCTTTGCGCTCCAGGATTCTGCTTGTTGCCAAGTGAACACCCTGTAGCCACTATAGGGTCAAGCACTCAAACGAGATGAGTCCAAATGAAAATCGGCGAACTGGCAAAACTGACCGACACCCAGGTCGAAACCATCCGCTATTACGAGCGCGAAGGCCTGCTGCCCGCACCTGCCCGCAGCGATGGCAACTACCGGCTGTATACCCAAGCACACATGGAGCGTCTGTCGTTTATCCGCAACTGCCGCAGCCTGGACATGACCCTGGAGGAAATCCGCAACCTGCTCAGCCTGCGCGACAGCCCGCAGGACCAGTGCGAAAGCGTCAATGCGCTGATCGACGAACACATCGAACACGTCAACGCCCGGGTCGCGAGCCTGCAAGCGCTTCAGGAACAACTACTCGACCTGCGCCGCCGCTGCAGCGATGGCGCGGCAGAACACTGCGCGATACTTGAGAGGCTGGAAGTGACGGGCGCTGTTGCAGCGCCAGAGGGCGAGGCTTCACATGTGGGGAGGAGTCATGGGCATTGAGACAGGTTTGAAATCTCTGGTTCAGCGCTGCGCAGCTTGCACCACCGCCACAAGCTCAGTGATCGCCTTTACGAGCTGATCCTTGGCAGCTTTCTCTTTCGCTGCCTCTTCACCCGCCCGCCCAGAGTCAGCGCGCTTGAACGCTTCGCGTACTTCCTCGCTGAAGACGCTGATCGAGACGATATTTTCCTGCCGAAAACCAATAGGCCTGAGCGGTGTGTCGCTTGGATAATCGGTCGTGTACACCACTCTGAGGGTGTCTTTATCCCGATAGCCACTGACGGTGGGAATGAGCAGAATCTCCTGATTCACACCCGTCACTTCGGTAGGGGCTCCGACATCCATGATGTAGCCGACGTAGACCTTTCGATCTGCCATCGTGATCATCACTTCATCCTTTTCGACAAATGCATCGAAAAGAGTCGAGCAGATAGGGCTGTGATCTACAGACTCACCCAGCAGATAGGCCACAATTTCTTCTTTTTTACTGGCGCCCAGTTGCCACTTGAGAATCCTGACAGTAAAAAAAGCCCCCAGGTCTGGCATTACAAAGGTCAGTAAACCTGACAATGCAAGGAACACACCCACTTGGCTAAAATTCCTGCCAGCGATGTCAAAATCCTGCCCTACTTGGCTTAAAGCACCCATGAAATCGGTGTTCACGGCAAAACAGACTGGCGAGGCAGCGTTTGCCGTTTGCAGCCATTCGGGACACAACACACCCCAGTCATGCGAGAACAGTCCTGCAAGGACTGCGGTGACACACATGGCCGCTACAAAGCAGTAAATACCGTATCGCCCCACCTGCAAGTAAAGCATCTGGCCTTCATAGCGATGCAGCCTGCAGTAAACGGTGGGATCCTTCAGGCACACCAAAAAGCCACTGACGAGTAATGGCAGAAGAAGTAAAAAAGCCATTTATCAGGATTCAGCTTGCGGTGTGACCAGTTTTTTAGCCTTGTCGCGAGAGGAACGAACCAAGGCTTCGATTTCTTTGGCGTCCATGGACATGCGGCCACCCTTACCACCAGAGAGTCGATGCTCTTGATTGCCTGCATGAAGGCCTCGTCTTCAGCCTTCTTCGTATCGCTACGATGTCCAATCCGATTGAAAAACATAGTCGATTCCATTGAACAAGGTCAGGGGGGTGTGCGCTGAAACTATAGCACAGCGCTAGATTCGCTCTCTTACGGGCTCAAACCGCCATCGGCGCCGTCATTGCCGGATGGTGCTGGTAGCCTTCCAGTGTGAAGTCGGAAGGCTCGATCAGCTCCAGCCACTCAGGCTGATACACACCGGTCTTGGCAAACTCGGGTACACGATCGGAGATGACCAGTTTCGGCATCGGGTACGGCTCGCGGGTCATCTGTTCGTTGAGCATGTCCAGGTGGTTTTCGTACACGTGGGCGTCGCCGATGAAGTAGGTGAACCAGCGTGGGGTGTAGCCGGTCAGGCGGCCGATCAGGCTCAGCAGTGCAGCGCCTTCGGTAAGGTTGAACGGCGTGCCGAGGCCCAGGTCGTTGGAACGGATGTACAGCGTCAGCGAGATTTCGCGGGTCTGCGGGTTCGGGTGCAGCTGGTACAGCAGGTGGCACGGCGGCAGGGCCATTTCATCGAGCTGTGCGCAGTTCCAGCCGTGGAACAGGATCCGGCGGCTGCCTGGGTCATTGATGATGGTGTCGACGCATTGGCGAATCTGGTCGATGGCCTTGTACAGCACTACGAACGACTGGCCGTCCTCTTCCGATTCGGCAATCTGGCGATAACCCTGACCAAGCGCCAGTTCGATGGCTGCGACATTGCCGGCATCGATACGCTTGTAGGCAGGCCACTTGCGCCACTGCACGCCATAGATTTCGCCCAAGTCATCCTCTCCCTTGCGGAACGGGTTGTTCAGCCACTGGGCGTTTTCGTTGGCGTTCTGGTCCCAGACCTTGCAGCCCAGCTCGCGGAATTCGGCAGCATTGTTCACGCCACGCAGGAAGCCGACCATTTCGCCGATGGCCGATTTGAACGCCATGCGCCGTGTGGTGATGGCCGGAAAGCCTTCCTGCAAGTCATAACGCAGCATCGCACCCGGAAAGCTGATGGTGTTCACGCCGGTACGGTTGGCTTGCAAGGTCCCGTGCTTGATCACATGTGCGACCAGTTCCAGATATTGCTTCATAAATCACCTGCCTTGTTGAACGCGCCGGTTGCTGACACCCGGCGTTTCGGTATTAAGCCGCTGCCTTGCTGGCAGCCGGGTCGCGCTTGTAGGCCAGCCAGATCAGGAACAGGCCGGCAATGATCATCGGCAGACTGAGGATCTGACCCATGGTCACCCATCCCCACGCCAGATAGCCCAACTGGGCGTCAGGGACGCGGACGAACTCGACCACAAAGCGGAAGATGCCGTAGAACAGCGCGAACATGCCGGAAACGGCCATGGTCGGGCGCGGCTTGCGAGCGTACAGATTGAGGATGATGAACAGTGCAACGCCTTCCAATGCGAACTGATACAGCTGCGAAGGATGACGCGCCAGTTGCGCAGGGTCGCTGAACGGCGGGAAAACCATCGCCCACGGCACGTCGGTCGGCTTGCCCCACAGCTCGGCATTGATGAAGTTGCCGATACGCCCGGCCCCCAGGCCGATCGGCACCAGCGGGGCGACGAAGTCCATCAGCTGGAAGAAGCTTTTACCGTTGCGTTTGCCAAACCACCAGGCCGCAATCATCACACCGACAAAGCCGCCATGGAACGCCATGCCGCCCTTCCAGACCTCGAATATCAGTAGAGGATTGGCGATGTAGGCCGACAGGTCGTAGAACAGCACATAACCCAGCCGCCCACCGACGATCACGCCCATGGCCAGCCAGAAAATCAGGTCGGAGAGTTTTTCCTTGGTCCAGGTCGGGTCGAATTTGTTGAGACGACGCGACGCGAGCAGCCAGGCGCCACCGATGCCGACCAGGTACATCAACCCGTACCAGTGAATTTGCAGCGGGCCGATAGCGACAGCTACCGGGTCAATCTGCGGGTAAGGCAGCATTGCGACTCCTCAATTGGAACGCCCTTGCGAGCGATTGAATCAGGCGCGCATGTTACCGGAGCCCGGCAGGATGCTCTAGCGGCTACCGATGGAAGCCAGCTGAACGAAGTGAAAAAAGGTGCACCTGATGTGTCTGGCGGTAACGAAGCGGGGTTATCGCTCCCATGCTCTGCGTCGCATGCAGTTCTGGACGCTCTGCGTCCGATCTTGAACAGGCGGCGCGGCACAGATTTATGACGCGAAGCTTCACCCACGGCATTCCTACGCTGGAGCGTGAGGAACGATCACCTCACTATCGTGCGGCGCTCTGCGTCGCATGCAGTTCTGGACGCTCTGCGTCCGATCTTGAACAGGCGGCGCGGCACAGATTTATGACGCGAAGCGTCACCCATGGCACTCCTACGCTGGAGCGTGAGGAACGATAGTTCTGTAACTATCGTGGCGCTTAGTGCCCTTTGACCGAGCTCGGGTTGATCATCCGCGACAGGCCGAGGTTTTTCAGCGCCAGTTGCAGGGAGCTGCTGATGACTTGCGGGTTGTCGTTGGTCATCAACTGCGCAAGCAGTTCCTTGGCCTTGCTGAGGTTGATCTGACGCAGCATCCACTTCACTTTCGGCAGGTTGGTGGCGTTCATCGACAAGCTGTCAAAGCCCATCGCCATCAGCAGCACAGCCGCAGCCGGGTCGCCGGCCATCTCGCCGCAGATGCTGACCGGCTTGCCCTCGGCATGTGCATCACGCACCACGCTTTGCAGGGCCTGGAGCACGGCCGGGTGCAGGTAATCATAAAGATCGGCCACACGCGGGTTATTGCGGTCGACCGCCAGCAGGTATTGGGTCAGGTCGTTGGAGCCTACCGAGAGGAAGTCGACCTGACGCGCCAGATCGCGGGTCTGGTAGACCGCCGCAGGCACTTCGATCATCACGCCCACAGGCGGCATCGGCACATCGGTGCCTTCGTCGCGCACCTCACCCCACGCCCGGTGGATCAGGTGCAGTGCTTCTTCCACTTCGTGGGTGCTGGAGATCATCGGCAATAGAATGCGCAGGTTGTTCAGGCCCTCGCTGGCCTTGAGCATGGCGCGGGTCTGGACAAGGAAGATTTCCGGGTGATCGAGAGTGACGCGAATACCGCGCCAGCCCAGAAACGGGTTGTCTTCCTTGATCGGGAAGTAGGACAGCGACTTGTCGCCGCCGATATCCAGGCTGCGCATGGTCACCGGCAGCGGATGGAAGGCGGCCAGTTGCTCACGATAAATCGCCAGCTGTTCCTTTTCACTCGGGAAACGCTGGTTGATCATGAATGGCACTTCGGTACGGTACAGCCCCACCCCTTCGGCACCGCGCTGCTGAGCGCGAGCGACATCAGCCAGCAGGCCGGTATTGACCCACAGCGGCATGCGATGGCCGTCAAGGGTCACGCAGGGCAGTTCACGCAGGGCATCCAGGCCTTGGGAAAGCTGGCGCTCCTCCTCGACCACCTTGCCGAACTGCTTGCGCATGATTTCGCTGGGGTTGGTGAAGACTTCGCCGTGATAACCGTCGACCACCAGATCGATGCCGTCGACCTTGGAGTAAGGGAAGTCCACCAGCCCCATGACCGTGGGAATGCCCATGGCCCGCGCCAAAATCGCAACGTGGGAGTTGCCGGACCCCTGAACCGATACAAGACCCACCAGCTTGCCTTCCGGCACCTCGCCCAGCATGGCCGGGGTCAATTCTTCACTGACCAGAATCGTGTTGTCGGGGTAGACCAGCGCCTGCTGCCGCGCTTCCTGCAGGTAAGCCAGCAGGCGACGGCCCAGGTCCTTGACGTCCGAGGCTCGCTCGCGCAAGTAGGCATCGTCCATCAGCTCGAAACGTTTGACGTGCTCGCTGACCACCGAGCGCAAGGCACCCTGCGCCCACTGGCCGGTCTTGATGACATCGGTCACTTCGCTGCCCAGCGAGGCGTCATCGAGCATCATCAGGTAAACATCGAACAGCGCGCGCTCTTCGGGGCGCAGCTGGGTGGCGAGCTTGGCTGACAGGGTGCGCATGTCATTGCGCACGCCTTCCAGCGCGTTCTGGAACAACGCCAGCTCGGCGGCGATGTCAGTGACGGTCTTGTCCGGCACCACCTCCAGATCGGCAGGCGGCAGCATGACCACTGCCACACCTACAGCAGCGCCCGGCGAACCGGCCACACCGACGAACTTGGCTTCCTGAATGCCCTTGCCCTGGCGACCCAGACCGCGGATCGAGCCGGTGGCTTCGGCATGGGCAATAACGCCCGCCAGTTGCGCGCTCATGGTGACCAGGAAGGCTTCTTCGCCCTCGTCGAACTGACGACGCTCCTTTTGCTGGATCACCAACACCCCCACCACGCGACGGTGGTGGATAATCGGCGCGCCGAGGAACGAGGCGTAGCGTTCCTCACCGGTCTCGGCGAAGTAGCGATAACGAGGGTGATCTGCGGCGTTTTCGAGATTCAGCGGTTCTTCGCGCGTACCGACCAGGCCGACCAGGCCTTCATTCGGCGCCATGCTGACTTTGCCGATGGAGCGCTTGTTGAGGCCTTCGGAAGCCATCAGGACAAAGCGGTTGACCTCGGCATCGAGCAGGTAGACCGAGCAGACCTGGCTGCCCATGGCCTCCTTGACGCGCAACACAATAATGCCCAACGCCGCCTTGAGATCCTTGGCGGAGTTAACTTCCTGGACGATCTTGCGCAGCGTATTGAGCATGGCTCGGGGTCGAACTCCGTGTCAGTCGCGCGATAAGAGGCGCGGGGCAAGCTCTTTGAGTGCGCGTCGATACACCTCGCGCTTGAATGTCACCACCTGGCCTAACGGGTACCAATAACTGACCCAGCGCCAGCCATCGAACTCCGGTTTACCGGTCAAATCCATCCGCACCCGCTGCTCGTTGGAGATCAGGCGCAGGAGAAACCATTTTTGCTTCTGGCCGATACACAGCGGCTGGCTGTGGGTACGGACCAGACGTTGCGGCAGACGATAGCGCAACCAGCCCCGAGTGCAGGCAAGTATTTGCACATCATGTCGTTCCAGACCGACTTCTTCATTCAATTCGCGATAAAGCGCGTCTTCCGGCGTCTCCTGCGGGTTGATTCCACCCTGAGGAAACTGCCAGGCATCCTGGTTAATACGCCGAGCCCATAGGACCTGACCAGCATCGTTTGTCAGAATAATCCCGACATTAGGACGGAAACCATCGGGGTCGATCACGGCAACAACCTCGCAAACGCATGTCGCCGCATTGTTCCACAAAGGCGATCAAACCAGCAACGAGGCTTATCACCTTATGTGAAGACTTGTGAAAACCTCGTATTCTGGGACTCTTTTTTCAACTATTTCAGCGAGTAACCCTATGCGTCTGGCTTTATTCGACCTCGACAACACGCTTCTGGGCGGCGACAGCGACCATGCCTGGGGCGATTATCTGTGCCGACGCGGGATCCTCGATGCCGCAACCTACAAGACCCGCAACGATGAGTTCTATCAGGATTACCTGGCCGGTACGCTGAACATGACCGACTACCTGAATTTTACCCTGGAGATTCTGGGCAACACTGATATGGCGCAACTGGAGGAATGGCACCGCGACTTCATGCGCGACTGCATCGAGCCGATCATGCTGCCCAAGGCGCTGGAATTGATCGCCAAACACCGCGACGCAGGCGACAAGCTGGTGGTCATTACCGCTACCAATCGCTTTGTGACCGCACCGATTGTGGCGCGGCTGGGCATCGATACACTGCTGGCAACCGAATGCGAGATGGTTGATGGTCGTTATACAGGCCGTACTACGGGCGTTCCGTGCTTCCGTGAGGGCAAGGTGACACGCCTCAATCAGTGGCTTGAAGACAACGCGTTCAGCCTTGAGGACAGCTATTTCTACAGCGACTCGATGAACGACCTGCCGCTGCTGGAGCAAGTGGCAAACCCGGTTGCGGTCGATCCGGACGATAAATTGCGTGCCGAAGCCGAGCGACGCGGCTGGCCGGTTATCACCCTGCGTAACTGAACGTCGGCACTGCTCAGGCCGGTTTGAAGCCCATCAGACCGGCCATCGCCACAAAGCACACGACGCTGATCACGGTCAGCGCCAAGGTAAAGCCTCGCTTACCGCCCTTGGCGCCGAGGCGCAACCGGTTGAGCCTGACCACCAGCCACACCCAACTGCACAGCCCCAGGGTGTAAAGCACGCTGCTGCCCAGCACCCAGGTCTGGCCCAGCGACAACCCTTTCAGATGCACCAGCCACCAGCCGCTGAATGGCAGCGTCGCCAGGCACACGGCCATAAGGACCCAGAAAAACAGCAAGGGCCGCTTGAGCAGGCGATTCTGAATGGTCGTGTCGCCTTCAAGACGCACCTTGACCACCCCGCTGGACAACACCAGCGCGCTGATCAACAACAGCGCAATGGCGACGATGTGCAGGGTATTGAGGGCGGTGATGGGTTCCATGACGCGGTGTTCCTTTTAGATCGGAATGGAGCGGACCAGGCGACGCTTCGCTTGTGTGGGAGCGGACTTGTCCGCGAACTGCCGGGAACCGGCAGCAAAACCGGTACACACGGTACATCAGACGCAACCGAGGTTACCGGTTTCAGGGCAGCTTCGCAGACCTTCGCTCCAGCGCTCAGAGTTATACACAAATCCGCCTTTGATTCTGGCCGAAGGCCGTGGGAGCGAACCTGTTCGCAAAAGATCCGGTACATCCGCCGAAGTTGCGTCGCCTGAAACACCGTCTTCGCGAACAAGCGAAGCGTCGCCCGGTCCGCTCCCACGCCCTGCGGGCAGAAGCCTGCTCTGCGCCCAACGTCAGCCCAGAAACAGCCTGTACGCCGGGTTCTCGCTCTCGTCCCAATACGGGTAACCAATCTCATCCAGAGCAGTACCGACCAGATGCCGCTCTTCCTCCGACACCACCAGCCCGGCAACCACCCGGCCGTCAGCAGCGCCGTGGTTGCGGTAGTGGAACATCGAGATGGTCCAGCGGCCGCCCAGACGGTTGAGGAAGTTGAACAGCGCGCCCGGTCGCTCCGGGAACTCGAAGCGCAGCACCACTTCATCATTGACCCGCTCGGCATGCCCGCCAACCATGTGGCGAATATGCAGTTTGGCCAGTTCGTTGTCGGTCAGGTCCAGCACCGGAAAACCCTGCCCGGTCAGGCTGGTGATCAGCGCGCTGCGCGGGTCGTTCTCCGGGTGAGTCTGCACGCCGACGAAGATGTGCGCCTCGCGATCGGTGTGGTAGCGGTAGTTGAATTCGGTGATCTGCCGCTTGCCGATGGCCTCGCAGAACGCCTTGAAGCTGCCCGGCTGCTCGGGAATGGTCACGGCGATGATCGCCTCGCGGCCTTCGCCCAGCTCGGCGCGCTCGGCAACGTGACGCAAACGGTCGAAGTTGACGTTGGCTCCGGAGTCGATCGCCACCAGTGTCTGACCGCTGATACCGCGCTGCTCGACGTATTTCTTGATCCCGGCCACGCCCAGCGCGCCGGAGGGCTCGGCGATCGAGCGGGTGTCGTCGTAAATGTCCTTGATCGCCGCGCAGATCTCGTCGGTGCTGACGGTGATCACTTCATCGACATAATGACGGCACACTTCAAAGGTGTGATGGCCGATCTGCGCCACCGCCACACCATCGGCAAACAGCCCGACCTGGCTCAATACCACGCGCTCGCCCGCCGCCATTGCCGCTTGCAGGCAGTTGGAGTCGTCCGGTTCGACGCCGATAACCTTGATCTCCGGTCGCAGGTATTTGACGTACGCCGCGATACCCGCGATCAAACCGCCACCACCGACCGGTACGAATATCGCGTCCAGCTGCCCCGGCTGCTGGCGAAGAATCTCCATCGCCACGGTGCCTTGCCCGGCAATCGTGTCAGGGTCGTCATACGGGTGGATGTAGACGAAGCCTTGTTCGTCGACCAGCTTCAGCGAGTAGGCCAGCGCTTCGGGGAAGGAGTCGCCGTGCAGCACCACTGTGGCGCCCCGCGAGCGCACGCCTTCGACCTTGATTTCCGGGGTCGTGCGCGGCATGACGATAGTCGCCAGAATGCCCAGTTCGCGTGCCGCCAGTGCCAGACCTTGCGCGTGGTTACCCGCCGAGGCCGTGACCACGCCGCGTGCGGCTTCTTCTGCAGTCAATTGCGCCAGCTTGTTGTACGCGCCGCGAATCTTGAAGGAGAACACCGGCTGCAGGTCTTCGCGCTTGAGCAATACCCGGTTTCCCAGCCGCTCGGACAGCTGGCGAGCGCCGTGCAGCGGGGTTTCGACAGCCACGTCGTACACGCGGGAGGTGAGGATTTTCTTGACGTAGTGTTCAAGCATCGGGGCGGCATCACTGACGAAGCGGGCAAGGTCGGGAAGTCTACCCTGCGTGCCGAAAGACGACCATACGAATGACAGGGCTTTGCAGCGCAGTCGCCGCTATAATGCGGGCCTTTTTTACATACCCCCTCTTTTTACCTACATCAGGCACCGTGGAGCCCGCATGACCCAGGATCAACTCAAACAGGCAGTCGCCCAAGCAGCTGTCGACTTCATCCTTCCGAAGCTCGATGACAAAAGCATTGTGGGCGTCGGCACCGGCTCCACGGCCAATTGCTTTATTGATGCGCTGGCTAAACACAAGGCGGCATTCGATGGCGCAGTCGCCAGCTCGGAAGCTACCGCCGCGCGCCTCAAGGGCCATGGCATTCCGGTGTATGAGCTGAACACGGTCAGCGACCTGGAGTTCTATGTCGATGGTGCCGACGAAAGCGACGAGCACCTGAACCTGATCAAGGGCGGCGGCGCGGCACTGACTCGCGAGAAAATCGTCGCGGCCGTGGCCAAGACCTTCATCTGTATCGCCGACGGCAGCAAGCTGGTGCCGGTGCTGGGCGCGTTCCCGCTGCCGGTCGAAGTCATTCCGATGGCCCGCAGCCACGTTGCGCGACAACTGGTGAAACTGGGCGGCGACCCGGTTTATCGCGAAGGTGTTCTAACCGACAACGGCAATATCATCATTGATGTGCACAACATGAGCATCACCAATCCGGTGGAGCTGGAAGCACAGATCAACGCCATCGTCGGCGTGGTCACCAATGGCCTGTTCGCCGCCCGTCCGGCCGACCTGTTGCTGCTGGGCACCACCGAAGGCGTGAAAACCCTGACGCGCTGATAAAACCGGTCGTGCCCACGCAAGGTGGGCATGACCCTCACAGGCTCAAGGCTTGCGGAACACGTAAAACAGGTTCGGCTCGCTCACCAGATACAGCGTCCCTTCTGCGTCCATAGCCATCCCTTCAGCCTGCGGCACGTCCTTGCTCAGCCCCATCGCCCCTTTTGCCAGCGAGCCGCTGCCAATCGGATGACCGCTGGTGTCGAGTTCAAGAATGCGCTTCGACTCATCGGACAACGCCAGCAAATGGCCGCTGGTTTCATCGAATTGCAGGCTGGAGAGGTCACGAACCGACAGTCGGCCATCGCGCTTGCTGTTGGAGATGACCTGCAGATTGCCGGGAGCCTCGGAGTTGGTACTGGGAAAGCCGCGCACTTCGATGATCTGCACCGGGATCACGCTCGCGGGCGACAAACAGGCGCTTGCCGACCGAATCATAGGCCAGCCCTTCATAGCCCTTGTTGCCACTGGCGGTGATGCCCAGCGTCAATTGTTCTGCCTGGGCGGCGTCCAGACTTTTGGTGTTGTCATCGACGTGAATCTGAATCAGCCGGAGCCGGCGCTCATCGCTGATCACATAAGTGCCCGGGCTGATGTATTCGACAGCCTCGGCATCACCGAACCCCACCAGCGGAATGCGCCGCAGCACACGACCGTCCAGGCTCAGCTCGACCAGTTCAGGGTTCTGATTGGTCACCGTAAACAGGCTCTTGCGGTCCGGGTCGTAGCTCAGGCCCGAGACATCATCCTGCAGCCCGTCGATCACCTGTGCTTCGGTGACGACTCGGTACTGATCCAGACCAATGGACTGAAGTGAGTCGGACTGCCAGAACACCTGCCAGTCGAACAGGGCACTTTCAACATAGCGGTATCGCTGATTGGCGATCACGAACACAACGATCAGGGGTACAAGGGCCAGAAGCAGGACTAAAGAGCGAGTAGAGCGACGCATGAAGGGTGACTCGGACAGATTGAGCGGACGGGATTGATACCATGCCATCCTGAAAGCAAGCTTAATGGCATGGTGCTATATTTTTGCCGAATGTGTATCGGCGACCTGTGTAGTTGCCGTCCTGGCTCAGTGCTTGTGAAGCGCCCGGTGAAACGAATAGAACAGGTTCGGTTCGCTGACCATGTACAGCGTACCGGCCTCATCAAGGGCCACGCCTTCTGCGCGCGGAATTGTGTCCTTCAAACCGTTCATGCCGCCCAGCAGGGTCATGAAGCTTACCTGCTCGCCTTGCTCGTCGACTTCCAGCAACAAGTGCGAATCGGCAGACAGCGCGAGCATGTGGCCGGTGCGCGGGTCGATGCTCAATGACGACAGGTTGCGCATGTCCAGCGAGCGACTCGACAGCGGTTGCTTGTCGCCTTTCAGCGCGTCACTGCCATCACTTTTCCAGGTGTACAGCGCGGGAGGTCGCTCCTCGCCCAGTATCAGCTGCTGACGCTGTGGGTCCCAGGCGATACCTTCGAAGCCCTTGTTCTGGTTGGCAGACTTGCCCAGTTCGTACTGGGGGAAATCCGCTATGTTCAGGGTGGTGGTGTCGGCGTTTACTTTAACGATGGTCAGCTTGTGCTGGCGCTCATCAGTGATCGCAATCAGGCCATCGTTCATGACGGCAACACCTTCCGGATTGCTCCAGCCCACCAGCGGGATCTTGCGCAGTACATCGCCCGTGAGCGTCAGCTCCACCAGAAACGCATTTTTGCCCATGACCGCAAACAGCGTTTTCGTGACCGGGTTATAGGACAGGTCGGACGCCTCGTCCTTTTCCATGCCCGGCAGCACCTTTGCGTCGATATCCACATGGTAGTCCGGCAGCCAGATACTGGCGTGACGACCTGCCTTGCTCTCGAACCGCTCCTGAAACCAGAGCAGCGCGCGATCATCCCAATGCATGATGAAGGCCAGCCCATAGCCCAGCAAGGCAACCACTAACAACCACGAATACCAGCGCATGTTTCGCAAGTAAGCGAAGCGTTTTTTGTTACGAGGCGGCGTTGCGGCAGTACTGGCCATTCATGTGTTCCTGAGCAAATGAGACTTCATGACGACGTGGTGCCCTTGCAGGGACGGCCGGATTATCCAGAACAGGTGTGAAAAAAACGCAAAATCGGCTGAACTATCAGTCACTCCACAAACAAAAGCCACCCGGGAGTGATCCCGCGTGGCTTTGGGTGCAGCTTGAAGATGCTGTCGGGTTACCTGACGACGCTCTCGAACGGCGTCTGCCCGACCAGTTCCAGCGCGATCTGGTCGCCGGTTTCGAACGGCCCGACACCGGCAGGCGTGCCGGTCATGATCAGGTCACCGGCCTGCAGCGAGAAGTTGGCTGCCATGTGCTGGATCATCGGCACGATCGGGTTGAGCATCATGTTGCTGTTGCCGTCTTGAACCACCTTGCCATTGAGGGTCAGGCGGATACCGATGTCCTCCAGATCAGGGAAGGTCTCGGCGGGCACGAACGGCGGAATCACCGCAGCGCCGTCGAAACACTTGGCCAGCTCCCATGGAAGGCCTTTCTCACGCAGACGCGACTGCACGTCACGCAGGGTCAGGTCCAGGCCGGGCGCAAAGCCGCTGATCGCGTCCAGCACTTCTTCGCGCGAAGGGTTCTTGCTCAGGGGCTTGCCGATCAACACCACGATCTCTGCTTCGTAATGCACCGAGCCGCGGTCTGCCGGGATAGTGAAGCCACCCTCCAGCGCAACCACCGCGCTGCCGGGTTTCATGAACAGCAGTGGCTCGGTAGGCACCGCGTTGCCCAGTTCCTTGGCGTGTTCGGCGTAGTTACGCCCGATGCAGACCACTTTACCCAGCGGGAAGTGAATGTTGGTGCCATCGACATATTTGTGCTGGTAGCTCATGACGTCTCCTGAGGCTGTAAGAGGTAGCCTGCTTATTGTTGCGACGGATCAAATGGTTGCGACGGATCAAACGGCGAAGATTTTGCCGGGATTCATGATCCCGTTGGGATCGAACACCGCTTTCAACGCCTTCATGTATTCGATTTCGACCGGCGAGCGACTGTACGTTAAATAGTCACGTTTGGTCATCCCGACACCATGCTCGGCCGAAATCGAGCCGTTGTACTTTTCGACAGTCTCGAATACCCACTTGTTGACCCGGGCACATTTGACGAAGAACTCGTCCTTGTCGAGGCCCTCGGGCTTGAGGATGTTCAGGTGCAGGTTGCCGTCGCCAATGTGGCCGTACCAGAGCACTTCGAAGTCTGGGTAGTGTTCGGCAACGATCGCGTCGATTTCAGCCAGAAACTCCGGCACTTTCGAGACAGTGACCGAGATATCGTTTTTGTACGGTGTGAAGTGCGAGATGGTTTCGGAGATGTACTCGCGCAGCTTCCACAGGTTGCGTAATTGCTGTTCGCTCTGGCTCATCACGCCGTCCAGCACCCAACCCTGCTCGACGCAGTGCTCGAAGGTCGCCAGTGCCTGATCGGCCAGGTCGTCGGTGGTCGCTTCGAACTCCAGCAACACATAGAACGGGCATGGCGTGTCGAAAGGCGACGGCACATCACCGCGCGCCATGACCCGGGCGAAGGATTTGTCCGAGAAGAATTCGAAGGCGGTCAGGTCGAGCCTGCCGTGAAAGGCATGCAGCACCGGCATGATCGAGTTGAAGTCCGAGGTGCCCAGCACCATCGCGGTGAGGTTCTTCGGCGCACGGTCGAGGCGCATGGTCGCTTCGACGACAAAGCCCAGCGTACCTTCGGCACCGATGAACAACTGGCGCAAATCGTAGCCGGTGGCGTTCTTGATCAGGTCCTTGTTCAGCTCCAGCAGGTCGCCCTTGCCGGTGACCACCTTGAGGCCCGCGACCCAATTGCGCGTCATGCCGTAGCGAATGACCTTGATGCCGCCCGCATTGGTGCCGATATTGCCGCCGATCTGGCTGGAGCCCGAAGAAGCGAAGTCGACCGGATAATAAAGGCCGCTCTCTTCAGCCAGCGCCTGTAATTGCCGGGTGATCACGCCAGGCTGACAGACCGCCGTCCGGTCGGTGAGATTCAGATCCAGCACCTGGTTCATGTAATCGAACGAGACGACCACTTCACCGTTGGCTGCCACCGCGGCCGCCGAAAGCCCGGTTCGTCCACCCGAAGGCACCAGCGCCACGAGCCGCTCATTGGCCCAGCGTACGATGGCCTGCACCTGTTCGGTGGTCTTGGGGAATACGATGGCCAGTGGCGCAGGAGTGAACTGCTTGGTCCAGTCCTTGCCGTAAGTTTCCAGAGAACCGGCATCGGTGAGTACCTTGCCGGGGTCAACCAGGGTCTGCAGCTCATCAATCAAAACGCGATCGGTCATTGAATCAACTCTCGAACGATTCATGGGCATCCTGAGAACGGTTCACGTTCGGGATGAGGTTTCGCGGGGCTCATATGCTAGCATACGCCCCCCGTGAGTCGTGCCCAGAGCCGAACCGGGCACCCCCTGCCAATTTTCTTCGGGACACAGGTTTACGCAGATGAGCAAGACTTCCCTCGACAAGAGCAAGATCAAGTTCCTTCTTCTCGAAGGCGTCCATCAGTCCGCTGTCGACGTCCTCAAGGCAGCCGGCTACACCAGCATCGAGTACCACACCAAGTCTCTGCCGGAAGCCGAACTGAAAGAAAAGATCGCCGACGCACACTTCATCGGTATCCGCTCCCGCACTCAGTTGACCGAAGAGCTGTTCGATTGCGCCAAGAAACTGGTTGCCGTCGGCTGCTTCTGCATCGGCACCAACCAGGTTGACCTCAATGCAGCGCGTGAGCGCGGTATTGCAGTGTTCAATGCGCCCTACTCCAACACCCGCTCGGTAGCTGAACTGGTGCTGGCCGAGGCGATCCTGCTGCTGCGCGGTATCCCTGAGAAAAACGCTTCATGCCACCGTGGCGGCTGGATCAAAAGCGCGGCCAACTCTTTCGAAATCCGTGGCAAGAAGCTCGGCATCATTGGCTATGGCTCGATTGGTACGCAGTTGTCGGTGCTGGCCGAAGGCCTGGGCATGCAGGTGTACTTCTACGACACGCTGACCAAGCTGCCACTGGGCAACGCGACTCAGGTGTCCAGCCTGAACGAGCTGCTGGGCATGTCCGATATCGTCACCCTGCACGTGCCGGAAACCTCGGAAACCCAGTGGATGATCGGCGAAAAAGAAATTCGCGCGATGAAAAAGGGCAGCATCCTGATCAACGCGGCTCGCGGCACAGTCGTTGAGCTGGACGCCCTGGCCGACGCGATCAAGGACAAGCACCTGATCGGCGCTGCAATCGACGTGTTCCCGGTCGAGCCACGCTCGAACGACGACATCTTCGAAAGCCCGCTGCGTGGCCTGGACAACGTGATCCTGACCCCGCACATCGGTGGTTCCACTGCCGAAGCGCAGGCCAACATCGGTCTGGAAGTCGCAGAAAAGCTGGTCAAGTACAGCGACAACGGTACATCGGTGTCGTCGGTCAACTTCCCGGAAGTGGCCTTGCCTGCTCACCCTGGCAAGCATCGCCTGCTGCACATCCACGAGAACATCCCGGGCGTGCTCAGCGAGATCAACAAGGTCTTCGCCGAGAACGGCATCAACATCTCCGGTCAGTTCCTGCAGACCAACGAGAAAGTCGGTTACGTGGTCATCGACGTCGACGCCGAGTACTCGGATTTGGCACAAGCCAAGCTGCAACAGATCAAAGGCACCATCCGCAGCCGCGTTCTGTTCTGATCCGAGCGCCGTGCCCACCCCGTGTGGGCACGATCAGTGTTATTCCGGGCACCTATCGTTCCTCACGCTCCAGCGTGGGAATGCAGTTCACGACGCTCCGCGTCGCAAGAGGACGCAGAGCGTCCAGAAAGGCATGCGACGCAGAGCGTCGCACGATAGTTGCGATAATCGTTCCTCACGCTCCAGCGTGGGAATGCCGTTCGTGACGCTCTGCGTCACAAAAACACTGACACACCTACTTCACATTGATCGTGATCTTCTTCGACTCGACCGACGGGTTCAGCGGCATGTGGCCTTTGTCGCCCATCAGCAATTGCAATGTGTGCTGACCAGGCGGCAGGTTGATTTCGGTTTCGGTCTGGCCCTTGCCGAAGTGACGGATGTTGTCACTGACCGGCAGCGGCGCATCCATCGCTGGCTGGTCGTTCACATCGATCAGCAGGTGATGGTGACCGGTATCGGGAACATCCACACCCGCAGGCGCGACGCCCATGCCCTTGAGGCCGAATTGCACCTTGAACGGTGAAGTCACGGTTTCACCATCCTTGGGCGAGATGATGTACACCTCGGCGCCTTCAGGGGATGCAGTGCATGGCATATCGGCGGCGCTGACCAGCATGGATGCGCTGAGCAACAGGCCCGCGACCACCGTTCCAGAAAATAAGGATTTCATGATTGCTCCGGTTGCAGTTGACGTAAGTCACCCTCACACAACAAATCCGTCGGTTCAGGAGTGCTCACGATAGACCGCAGCAGGGCTCAATGGCTCACTGCATTGATGAAACAGTTTTCATGAACAGGCCACCGGTCACTGAAACAGCTCGTTACCGCGGCGCCTGAACCAGCCCGTCAGTGACAGTCGATCACGGCTGGCAGGCATGACTTCATGGGGAATATCACCGGACAGAAAAACCACCAGGCAACCGCCTGTAGGCTGGACGTCGTAAGCCACATCGTCCTTGAGGTACATGCGCAACTGGCCGCCATGCTCGGGCAGCCAGGCATTGTTGAGGTAAAGCACCGCCGACACCATGCGCTTGTCATCATCGCGAAAGCGATCCACATGCCTGAGGTAGCGGGCACCCGGTGGATACAGCGCAAAATGGCTTTCGTAGTCCTCCAGCCCCAGGAAAAGGCCGCGATTGAGCGCCTGACGCAGGCTTTCCATCAATTCCAGATAGCTGTCGCAACACTGCACCTGCCCCGCTTCAAGCCACTGAATGCGGTCACCACGAATGCCTTCGCGTATTTCCTGCGCTGCGCCCTTGCCAATAGCGGCAGGCTCGAGCTCGCCTTCGGCAGCACGTTTTCGGCACTCTTGCTCAAGTTCAAGAGTCAGAGCTTCGGGCAGGAAAATATTCTGCTGCGACCAGCCGTTGGCGGCCAGGTCGTCGACGATTCGCAACAGCAGTGGGTGGTCAGAGGGTATGCGCATGGCGTGCATAGTATCGATAAGCCATGAAATCCGACAGAGGCGTATACATGTGGTATCACACGCGTGAGATTTCACTCGCCAACGGCACTCATAACTCGACAAATCCACGCTAACACCCGGAGAATAGCGGCCTGCCGACAGGAGTCCCCAATGCGTCGTTTGTTTGTTTTGCTGTTGATGTTCTGCACCTCCCCTGCCTGGGCAGACAGCTACGATCAGTTGTACAAGGCCGCAGGCTGGCCGGAACAGCGCGCGCATTTCAACGATGCTCTCAAGGCTGCTCAACAGCGCTACAGCAACAACCTGCCGCCTGCGGTTTATCAAGCGCTGGTCAATAACAGCAATCAGCGTTTTTCCCCCCAGGCCATGGACCAGCGCGCGTCCAGGCGCCTGCGTGAAAGCCTCAAGGACCCTGCCCCGTCGCTGCAGTTTTTCCAGTCGCCGCTGGGCCGCAAGATCGTCAACGCCGAGCTGACCGCCACCCGCGCCGATCAGCTGGCCAAACATGCCCAGGGGCTGCCGCATATCGAAGCGGATGCAACGCGTCAGTTGTTGATCGGCCATCTGGCCCAGGCACTGCCGGCCAGAGAGGCCGGCGCGGAAGTCAGCCTTGCCATCGCAGGCGTTGCCGCAGACAGCCTGAGCCAGATGATTCCCGGCCTGCTCGGTGGAGGCCAGGCACAGGGCATGCTCGAAGGCCAGCGCGAGCGCCTGATGGCGCAGATGAGTGCTGATCTGAACAACACGCTGCTGTACGTCTATCGCGACCTGTCGGACCCTGAGCTTGAAGAATTCTCGACCTTCGCCGAGTCGCCGGAAGGCAAAGCCTATTATCAGGCCGCACTGGCTGCGATTCGCGCCGGACTGGCGGTTGGGCAAAGTGCGTCGAGCCTGAACCCCTGATCGGTACCGACGGCTTAGCGCAAACGCCCTTTCAGAAAATCAAAGTACCTTGCCCGTAACTCCGGCGATTCATTGGCCAGATGATGCCGGGCGTGCCCCAGCATCAGGATCTGCGGCTGGCTGAACTTGCCTTTCAGAACCGTGAGGTTGTGAGACCAGTCGACCGTCATATCTGCGTCACCTTGAATGATCAACGGGCTGCGCAGGCTCCGCGGCGCGCGCTCAATACGCACAATCCATTGCGACAACGCGCCGACCCAGGCAGTGGGCAGGCGACGCGGCTGTAAAGGGTCCGCCAGGAGAAAAGGCAGGAACGCAGGCGCATTGGAGTTTTCGGTGAAACGCCGGGCAATGCCGTTTACGAACGGTTTGAGCAGGTGATAACTCAACCGCGACCATCCCCAGGCCCTTGGCCTGACCAGCGGTGCCAGCAGGATTACCTCACCTTGCGCAGGCGTGTCGTGCCCCTGATGGAGCAGGTGATCGGTAACGATGGCACCGCCCATGCTTTGTCCGCACAGGTGCCAGGGATGTGGCAGTCCCAGGCCTTCGGCTTCAGACAGCAGACGTTGCAACACCAGTTGATACTCGGCGAAGTCATCGATACAGGCCCGACTGCCGCTGGACAGGCCATGGCCCGGCAAGTCGCAGGCGATCACGGCGAAGCCCTGCTCCAGCGCCCATTCGATCACATGCCGGTATAGCCCCATGTGGTCGTAAAAACCGTGAAACAGAAACAGCGTGGCGATCGGACTGTCAGGCATCCACACCTGCCCGACAACCTCGTAGCCCGCGACATCGAGACGCCCCAGCCAGCTGCGTATGATTTTTTCGCCGCCCAGCCCGGCCAGGCCGTAGAAGCGTTGATAGGCCAGTCCGTCCATGGAAAGCGGGTCGATGATATTCAGCGGCAGCAGGCTGGCGCGCAGTTTATCGGGGTCAAACGTGGCGGACATGTGGCTTCCAGATTCCGGGAAACGGTAAGTAAAATTGTGTAACGATATTCTTCTGTATGCTCCGGCATGGCAAGCTGCTCGACTGCAATCACACGCTTCACATGCTTAGGCACATCGCCATCAGACTGCACGGTAGCGAACGCTATCTTAATGTTTACTGCGTACTCGATCGCGGTAGGCTTTCGCGCTGTGTTCTGCAGGACGGCCTGTCAGGCTGCTGCCATAGTGCACAACCATAGCCTTCGCCCATGCATCACGCCATTCACAGAGAACCCCGGATGAAACGCAGCCTCGTCATTCTAGCCATCATCATCGCCATCCTTGCAGGCGGCGCGGGCTGGTACGTCAATAGCAAACAACCGGTCCGTGATGGCGAGATTGCCATGAGCCATCTTCAGGCACCTGTCACGCTGCGTTACGACGAGCGTGGCGTGCCGCACATCCGCGCCGAGAGCGAAGCAGATCTGTACCGAGCGCTGGGTTATGCCCATGCTCAGGACCGGCTGTTCCAGATGGAAATGCTGCGGCGTCTGGCGCGTGGCGAACTTGCGGAGATACTCGGGCCGAACCTGGTCGAGACCGACAAACTGTTTCGCACACTGCGTATTCGCGAGCATGCCGACGCGTATGTCGCACGCCAGGACAAGAACACCCCGACCTGGAAAGCGCTGGAAGCCTACATCGTCGGCGTCAATCAGTATCAGGACACCCACGCACGACCGATGGAGTTCGACGCGCTGGGTATTCCCAAGCGGCGCTTCACTACCGAAGACACCGTGAGCATCGGTGGCTATCTGGCGTACAGCTTTGCGGCAGCATTCAGAACCGAACCATTGCTGACATATGTGCGCGATCAACTGGGCCCGCAGTATTTGAAAGTGTTTGATCTGGACTGGCATCCGGACGGCATGCTCGGTTCTAAACCGGCATTGGCCAGCGCCGACTGGAAAGGCCTGGCGCAGTTGGCCCAGCTGAGCCACAAAGCGCTGGAAGGCGCAGGTCTGCCGCAGTTCGAGGGCAGCAACGCCTGGGTGATTTCCGGCAGCCGTACGCAAAGCGGCAAACCGATCCTCGCGGGCGACCCGCACATCCGCTTTTCCGTGCCTTCGGTGTGGTACGAAGCACAGCTTTCTGCGCCGGGTTTTGAGCTGTACGGACACTTTCCGGGGCTCAATCCGTTCGCGTTTCTGGGCCACAACATGGATTTCGGCTGGAGCCTGACCATGTTCCAGAACGATGACGTGGACCTGATCGCCGAGAAGACCAATCCTGATAACCCCAATCAGGTCTGGTATCACGGGCAATGGGTGGACATGAAGCGTACCGAGCAGCAGATCGCGGTAAAAGGTCAGGCCCCTGTCACCCTGACCCTGCTTGAGTCGCCGCACGGTCCTATCGTCAACAATGTGATGGGCAAGAACGCCGGCCAGACGCCAATCGCGATGTGGTGGTCATTTCTGGTGTCCGCCAACCCGGTGCTGGATGGTTTCTACGAGGCCAACCGCGCCGACACGCTGGACAAGATGCGTAGCGCGGCCGAGAAGATTCAGTCGCCGGGCCTCAATATCGTCTGGGCCAATGCCAAAGGTGATATCGGTTGGTGGGCTGCGGCGCAACTGCCGACTCGTCCGCAAGGCGTCAACCCGAGCTTCATTCTGGACGGCAGCACGGCACAGGCCGATAAGCTCGGCTTTTACCCGTTCAGCGCCAACCCGCACGAAGAAAACCCGGCGCGTGGCTACATCGTGTCCGCCAACTTCCAGCCGCTGTCGCCGACCGGCATGCAGATTCCGGGTTACTACAACCCGGCCGAGCGCGGTCAGGAGCTGAACCGGCAACTGAGCGACTCCACCATCAAGTGGGACCTGGCCGCCAGCAAGGCGCTGCAACTGGGCACGCAGACCGATTACGCACCTAGCATTCTCAAACCGCTGATTCCGGTACTGCGCAGCGTTGGCAGCGACCCGGACGAAATCGCCCTCGTGGAGCGGCTGGCCAGCTGGAAAGGCGATTACCCCGTTGATTCGGTGGGTGCCACACTGTTCAACCAGTTCCTGTTCGACCTGACGGAAGAAACATTCCACGACGAACTGGGCGATACGATGTTCGAAACGCTGCTGTCGACCCGCGTACTGGACGCCGCCCTGCCGCGTCTGGCCGCCGATGCCGATTCGCCGTGGTGGAACAATCGCAATTCACCCCATGAAGAAAGCCGCGCCAATACCGTCAAGGTAGCCTGGCGAGCCACTGTTTCGCACTTGAGGTCGCTGTATGGCACTAACCCGGATGAATGGGTGTGGGGCAAGGCGCATACCTTGACCCAAGGCCACCCGCTGGGGTCGCAAAAGCCGTTGGATATGATCTTCAACGTTGGCCCGTATGCAGCGCCGGGCACCCATGAAGTGCCGAACAACCTGTCATCCAGCATCCGCCCTGCCCCGTGGCCCGTCGGCTACGGCCCTTCGACCCGCCGCCTCATCGACTTCGCCGACCCGGCGCATAGCCTGGGTATCAACCCGGTAGGCCAGAGCGGCGTGCCGTTCGACAAGCATTATTCGGATCAGGCCAAGGCGTTTGTGAGTGGCGAGTACGTGCCACAGCGCTTCAGCGAGAAAGACGTGGCAGAGCATACGGAAGGGGTTTTACGGTTAGTGCCGGGGGAATAGCCGAGCCCGGAAATGAGGCTTCTCGTGGGAGCGAGCTTGCTCGCGAACTGTCGGGAACCGACAGTGAAACCTTCACGTACGGTACATCAGGCACAACCGGGTTTGACTATCGTGCCAATGCTCAGCGTTGGCATGCCTTTCGTGACGCTCCGCGTCACAAGTCTGCGTAGCACCGCGCTATCAAGATCGGACGCAGAGCGTCCAGAGCTGCGCTCCCACGCTGGAGCATGGGAGCGTGGGAGCGATAAACCGAGATAGCTAGTTGCTGCCGGTAACCGGCAGTTCGCGAGCAAGCTCGCTCCCACGCCCTCCGCGCACGATCAGGTCCTCACGCCGCAGGCGCACGCCTTGGGTCCGGTTGTTTCCAGGCGTCTGCTGCGCTTTCCTCGATGGCTTGCTGGATGGCACGCTTGCGGCTGTTTTCCGCGCGGCGGGTGAAGAACCAGACCAGGAAGGTCGCCAATGAAACGGCCAGCAGAATCAGGCTCGCCACTGCGTTGATTTCAGGTTTAACGCCCAGTCTCACGGCGGAGAACACTTCCATCGGCAGAGTCGTCGAACCCGGCCCGGAAACGAAGCTGGCGAGCACCAGGTCGTCCAGCGACAGTGCAAACGACATCATGCCGCCGGCTGCCAGCGACGGCGCGATCATCGGGATGGTGATCAGCAAGAACACCTTCCACGGACGCGCGCCCAGATCCATCGCCGCTTCTTCAATCGACAGGTCCAGCTCACGCAGCCGCGCCGATACCACCACTGCCACGTAGGCCGCGCAGAACGTCGTGTGCGCGATCCAGATGGTCATGATGCCGCGCTCCTGCGGCCAACCGATCAATTGCGCCATGGCCACGAACAGCAGCAACAGCGAGAGGCCGGTGATCACTTCGGGCATTACCAGCGGCGCAGTTACCAGCCCGCCAAAGAACGTCCGACCCTTGAAGCGACTGATGCGGGTCAGCACAAACGCAGCCATCGTCCCCAGCGCCACCGCAGCAACGGCGGTGTAGCAGGCGATCTCCAGCGAGCGCATCACCGAGCCCATCAGTTGCGAGTTATCCAGCAGGCCGACGTACCATTTCACCGACCAGCCGCCCCAGACCGTCACCAGTTGCGAGGCGTTGAACGAGTAGATGACCAGAATCACCATCGGCGCATAGATAAACAGCAAACCCAGAACCAGCATCAGGTTCGAGAATCGAAAGCGGTTCATGCCTTGCCCTCCAGTTCTTTGGCCTGACTGCGGTTGAACAGGATGATAGGCACGATCAGCACCAGCAGCATGATGACTGCCAGCGCCGAAGCCACCGGCCAGTCACGGTTGTTGAAGAATTCCTGCCACAGCACGCGGCCGATCATCAGTGTTTCCGGGCCACCCAGCAGTTCGGGAATCACGAATTCGCCGACCACCGGGATGAATACCAGCATGCAGCCGGCGATCACACCGTTCTTGGACAGCGGCACGGTGATTTTCCAGAAGCTGTTGAAAGTGCTCGAACCCAGATCGGACGCGGCTTCCAGCAGGCTGGTGTCATGCTTCACAAGGTTGGCGTACAGCGGCAAAATCATGAACGGCAGGTAGGAATAGACCACGCCGATGTACACCGCCAGGTTGGTGTTGAGGATCTGCAACGGCGCGTCGATCAGCCCAAGCCACATCAGGAAAGCATTGAGCAGCCCGTTGTTGCTGAGGATGCCCATCCAGGCGTAGACGCGGATCAGGATCGCCGTCCAGGTCGGCATCATGATCAGCAGCAACAGCACGGTTTGCAGGTCCTTGCGCGCGCTGGCGATGGCATAGGCCATCGGATAGCCGATCAGCAGGCACAGCAAGGTGCTGATGAAGGCCATCTTCAGCGAGCCCAGATAGGCCGAAACGTACAGGTCATCGCCACTGAGCAAGGTGTAGTTGGCGAAGTTGAGGACCATCTGCAGCTTTTCGTCGGCGTAGCTGAAGATCTCGGTGTATGGCGGGATCGCGACGTCGGCTTCGGCGAAGCTGATCTTGAGCACGATCAAAAACGGCAGGGCAAAGAACAGAAACAGCCAGAGGAACGGCACGCCGATGACCATCTGCCGCCCGTTGGGCTTTATGCGCTCGAACGCGCGCTTGATCTTGCGGATTTTCATGAGCGCAGTACCACGCCGCTGTCGTCTTCCCACCACACGTAGACTTCATCGCCCCAGGTAGGCCGTGCGCCCTGACGCTCGGCGTTGGCGACGAACGATTGCACCAGCTTGCCGCCCGGCAGCTCGACGTAGAACACCGAATGACCGCCCAGATAGGCGATGTCGTGGACCTTGCCGCGTGACCAGTTGTATTCGAAGCCTGGCTGCTCGGTGGTGATCAGCAGTTTCTCAGGGCGCAGGGCGTAGGTGATGTGCTTGTCTTCCACCGACGTACTGACGCCGTGGCCGACATAGATATTGCGCTCCAGCTCGGGACTGCGGATCAGCGCGTGGGCTTCCATGTCTTCGATCACGTCACCTTCGAACAGGTTGACGCTGCCGATGAATTCGCAGACCAGACGGCTGGTCGGGGTTTCGTAGATATCGATCGGGCTGCCGATCTGCGCGATCCAGCCCAGGTGCATGATTGCGATGCGCTCGGCCATGGTCATGGCCTCTTCCTGATCGTGAGTCACCATTACGCAGGTCACGCCGACGCGCTCGATGATCTCCACCAGTTCCAGCTGCATCTGCGAACGCAGTTTCTTGTCCAGCGCACCCATTGGCTCATCAAGCAACAGCAGCTTGGGCTTTTTGGCCAGCGAGCGGGCCAGGGCCACACGTTGACGCTGGCCGCCCGAGAGCTGGTGCGGCTTGCGCTTGGCGTACTGGGTCATCTGCACCAGCTTGAGCATCTCCGCCACGCGGGCTTCGATTTCCGGCTTGGCCAGCTTGTCCTGTTTCAGGCCAAAGGCGATGTTGTCCGCCACGGTCATGTGCGGGAACAGCGCGTAGGACTGGAACATCATGTTGATCGGGCGTTCGTACGGCGGCATGTCGGTGATGTCGACACCGTCGAGGTAGATACGGCCTTCGGTTGGCCGTTCGAACCCGGCCAGCATGCGCAGCAGTGTGGACTTTCCGGAACCGGAGCCGCCAAGCAGGGCAAAGATCTCACCCTTGTTGATTTGCAGCGACACGTCGTCCACCGCAATCGTCTCGTCGAACTTCTTCGTGACCCGATCGATCCTGACCAGCACCTCTTTGGGTTGCTGACCGCCTTCGATGGCTTTCTTGTAGGCGCCGGAGGCAACTGCCATGGGTGAAACTCCCAACAGGTAGGCAACCGGCCAATACGGCCGGGTGCTGGATTTTTATTTGCCCGACTTGACCTTGGTCCAGCTGCGGGTCATCAGACGTTGCACCTTGGGGGGCAACTCGCTGTTCACGAACAGGCGGTCCAGCACTTCCTGAGGCGGGTAAACCGCTGCATCGGTGCGGATTTTCTGGTCCATGAACTCGCCGGAGGCGGGATTGGGGTTGGCGTAGCCGACTTCATCGCTGACCTGGGCGATCACCTTGGGGTCAAGCATGTAATTGATGAAGGCGCTGGCAGCCTTGATGTTTTTCGAGTCTGCCGGAATGGCCAGCATATCGAACCACAGGTTGCCGCCCTCCTTCGGGATGCTGTAAGCGAGCTTCACGCCTTTGCCTGCCTCTTCTGCGCGCGCCTTGGCCTGAAACACATCGCCCGAAAAACCGGCTGCAACACAGATGTCGCCATTGGCCAGATCAGTGATGTATTTGGACGAGTGGAAATAGGTTACGTAAGGACGAATCGCCAGCAGCTTGGCTTCGGCCTTCTTGTAATCGGCTTCCTTGGTGCTGTTGGGGTCCAGCCCCATGTAGTTGAGCACCGCAGGCAACATCTCATCGGCGGAGTCGAGAAACGCTACGCCACAGCTGGAGAGCTTCTTGATGTTCTCCGGCTCAAACAGCACGGCCCAGGAGTCGATCTTGTCGACGCCCAACACGGCCTTGACCTTTTCGACGTTGTAACCGATGCCGTTGGTACCCCACAGGTACGGCACGGCGTATTGGTTACCCGGATCGTTCTTCTCCAGACGCTTGAGCAGCGCCGGGTCGAGATTCTTGTAATTGGGCAGCAGCGACTTGTCGAGCTTCTGGAACGCACCGGCCTTGATCTGCTTGCCGAGGAAGTGATTGGACGGCACCACCACGTCATAGCCGGTGCGTCCGGCCAACAGCTTGGCTTCAAGGGTTTCGTTGGAGTCGAACACGTCGTACATCGGCTTGATACCGGTAGCGGCTTCGAAGTCCGCCAGGGTGGTCTTGCCGATGTAATCGGACCAGTTATAAATATGCACGGTGGACTCAGCCTGGGCACTGATCGACAGTGTCAGCCCGGCAGCCGCCAGCAAGGCTTTGGAAAAAATAGAAATAGACAAAGAATGAGTCCTTTTAACAGAGGGGCCTGAGCGCCGGAGGGCGTCCGGAAAACCAAACCGGCGCGCAACTTACCGTCTATGCGTCCAACCAGCAAAGGTTTAGGCAATATTCCTGTCTGTTGGAGGCTGCGCAGCCAAGGCTACGCAGCATCCACAGGTTTGATGACAGGCTTATTTACCTGACTTTATCTTGGTCCAGCTGCGGGTCATGATCCGCTGCGTGGCAGCAGGCAAGTCCGCGATTGCATACAGTTTGGCCTGTACGTCGGCAGGTGGATAAACGCCAGGGTCACTGGTGATTTCCTTGTCAACCAGCGCCGTAGCCGCCGCGTTACCGTTCGGGAAGCGTACGGCGTTGGTGATCTCGGCCATGATTTCCGGCTTCATCAGGAAGGTCATGAACTTGTAGGCACCCTCGACGTTTTCGGCATCCTTGGGAATGGCGACCATGTCGTAGAAGCTACCGGCACCTTCTTTAGGAATGTTGTAAGCAACTTTTACCTTGCCACCGGCTTCCGCAGCACGGGACTTGGCCTGATAGATGTCACCCGAGTAGCCGACTGCGACGCAGATATTGCCGTTGGCCAGGTCCGAGATGTACTTGGACGAGTGGAAATAGCCAATCGACGGACGAATCTTCATGAACAGCGCTTCAGCCTCGGCGAGCTGCTTCTTGTCCTGAGAGTCTGTCGGGTAGCCCAGGTAATGCAGGGCAATCGGCAGCATTTCGGTCGGCGAATCGAGGAAGCTGATGCCGCACGACTTCAACTTGGCAGCGTTCTCCGGCTTGAACAGCAGGTCCCAGGAATTGACCGGCGCATCGGCGCCCAGCGCAGCCTTGACCTTGTCCGGGTTGATGCCGATACCGATCGAACCCCACATGTACGGGAATGCGTGCTTGTTGTCCGGGTCGCTGACCGACACGGCTTTGAGCAACGATTCGTTCAGGTTTTTCCAGTTCGGCAGTTTGGATTTGTCCAGTTCCTGGTAGACGCCCGCCTTGATCTGCTTGGCCAGGAAGTTGTTGGACGGCACAACGATGTCGTAGCCGGACTTGCCGGCGAGCAATTTGGCTTCCAGCGTCTCGTTGCTGTCGAAAACGTCGTAGACCACCTTGATGCCCGATTCTTTCTCGAACTTGGCAACGGTGTCCGGCGCGATGTAATCGGACCAGTTATAGACGTGCAGCACTTTATCATCGGCCTGCGCAGCGGCGGCCACAACGCCCATCAGGGACAGCGCGAGAAGGGTCTTGCCAAATTTTTTCATGCGTAGCTCCAATGTATTTTTATCACTGACCGTCAGTTAGCGGCTTGTAGCCATTAGTCTGGCAACTTCCAGGGCAGGCTTTCAAGCCGACACCCGTTAAACAACGCACATTGCGCTTGAATCGACCTTTTTTGCGGATTCAGCCCAGCAATACCGCCAGCGTCAGATCCAGGCATTTGCGAGCCTTTTCCACCAGTTCGTCGATTTCCGCAAAACTGATCACCAGTGGCGGCGCAATGATCATCGTGTCGCCCACGGCCCGCATGATCAGGCCATTATCGAAGCAGAAGGTTCGACAGATCATCCCGGCGCCCTTGTCGGTGTAGCGCTCGCGAGTGACCTTGTCCTTCACCAGTTCGATGGCCCCCAGCAGCCCGACGCCACGGACCTCGCCCACCAGCGGATGATTGCTCAACTCACGCAAACGCTTTTGCAAATACGGTGCCGTTTCCGACTTGACCCGTTCGACGATCCTTTCTTCGCGCAGGATACGTATGTTCTCCAGCGCAACGGCTGCCGCCACCGGATGCCCGGAGTAGGTAAAGCCATGATTGAAATCACCGCCCTCGTTGAGCACCGCAACGATTTCATCACGCACGATCAGGCCGCCCATCGGCACGTAACCGGAGGTCAGGCCTTTGGCGATGGTCATCATGTCCGGCTTGAGGCCGTAGAAATCGCTACCGAACCACTCACTGGTACGCCCGAAACCACAAATCACCTCATCGGCGGCGAACAGGATGTCGTAGCGGGAAAGGATTTCCTTGATCTTCGGCCAGTAGGAATCGGGCGGCACGATCACACCGCCTGCGCCCTGGATCGGCTCGGCAATGAACGCACCGACGTTCTCGACGCCCAGCTCGATAATTTTCTTTTCCAGTTGCTCGGCAGCCCACACACCGAACTCGTCCGGCGTCATGTCACCGCCTTCGCCGAACCAGTAGGGCTGCGGAATGTGGACAACACCCGGAATCGGCAGGTCGCCCTGCTCGTGCATGTAGGTCATGCCGCCCAGACTGGCACCGGCGACGGTTGAGCCGTGATAACCATTGACGCGGCTGATGATGGTTTTCTTGTCTGGCTGGCCTTTGAGAGCCCAGTAATGACGAACCATGCGTAGCATCGTGTCATTACCTTCAGAGCCTGAACCGGTGAAGAACACATGATTCATGCCCTGTGGAGCGATTTCGGAAATGGCTTTGGCCAGTTCCAGCACCGGCGGGTGGGCGGTCTGGAAAAACAGGTTGTAATAAGGCAGCTCACGCATTTGTTTGCTGGCAGCGTCGGCCAGTTCTTCCCTGCCGTAACCAATGGCTACGCACCACAGGCCGGACATGCCATCGAGGATCTTGTTGCCCTCGCTGTCCCACAAATAAACGCCCTCGGCACGGGTAATAATGCGCGGGCCTTTCTCTTTCAATTGTTTGTAGTCGCTGAACGGTGCCAGGTGATGTTCGCTGCTCAAGGCCTGCCACTCGAGGGTTTGCGGATTATTGTGGGCACTCATGCAGCACTTCCTTTAATTAGGGTCAGTTATCAGAGCGCCGCATACCTGCTGCTGCGGCGCTCTGCGGGATCAGACTGCGAAGAGCAGGAATTCCCGCTCCCACGAGCTGATCACGCGCTTGAAGTTTTCATGCTCGGCGCGCTTGACCGCGACGTAACCGATGATGAATTTTTTGCCCAGGTACTTCTCGATGGTCTTGCTGTTTTCCATGCGCTCCAGGGCGTCTTCGATGGTCAACGGCAGACGCAGATTACGCCGCTCGTAACCCCGCCCGACCACCGGTGCGCTCGGGTTGATGCCTTCGACCATGCCGATGAAGCCGCACAGCAGACTGGCGGCGATGGCCAGATAGGGGTTGGCATCGGCACCTGGCAGACGGTTTTCCACGCGACGGTTCTGCGGCACAGCGTCCGGCACGCGCAGGCCGACGGTACGGTTCTCTTCGCCCCACTCGACGTTCACCGGTGCCGAGGTGTCGGGCAGAAAGCGGCGGAACGAGTTGACGTTGGGGGCGAACAGCGGCAATAGCTCGGGGATGAACTTCTGCAGACCACCCACGTGGTTCAGAAACAGCTCGCTCATGGTCCCGTCTTCATTGGAGAAGATGTTCTTGCCGGTCTCGATGTCGATGATGCTCTGGTGCAAGTGCATGGCACTGCCAGGCTCGCCGGTCATCGGCTTGGCCATGAAGGTCGCCGCGACGTCGTGCTTGAGCGCGGCTTCGCGCATGGTGCGCTTGAACACCAGAATCTGATCAGCCAGCGAAAGGGCATCACCATGACGGAAGTTGATTTCCATCTGCGCCGTACCGTCTTCGTGGATCAGCGTGTCCAGGTCCAGGTTCTGCAGTTCGCACCAGTCATAGACGTCTTCGAACAGCGGATCGAATTCGTTGGCCGCTTCGATCGAGAACGACTGACGGCCGGTTTCCGGTCGCCCGGAACGCCCGATCGGTGGCTGTAGCGGATAGTCCGGGTCGTCGCTACGCTTGGTCAGGTAGAACTCCATCTCCGGTGCCACGATTGGCTGCCAGCCCTGATCGGCGTAAAGCTTGAGGACCTTCTTCAACACGTTGCGCGGCGACAGCTCGATGGGGTTGCCCTGCTTGTCGTAGGTGTCGTGAATCACCTGCGCAGTGGGCTCGACCGCCCAGGGCACCAGGTACACCGCGTTCTGGTCGGGACGGCAGATCATATCGATGTCTGCCGGGTCCAGCAGCTCGTAGTAAATATCGTCTTCTACGTAGTCGCCAGTCACCGTCTGCAACAGCACGCTTTCAGGCAGACGCATGCCTTTTTCAGCGATGAACTTGTTGGTCGGCGAGATCTTGCCTCGGGTGATGCCGGTAAGGTCGGACATCATGCATTCGACTTCGGTAATCTTGTGTTCTTTCAACCAATCGGTGAGCTGGTCGAGGTTGGTACTCATAAATACCTCAGGGTTTTATTGTCCTGATCGTGATCAGGCGTTCCAGACGCATCGGCGTCATGTTGTACAACTCGTTTCGGCAGACGCCGATTAGGGGTAAGGTGACAGCTGCGGGGCCGGATTTCCAGACGGCCGCGGTCACACTGACGAAGCCGTTATAGTGGTAATGTCCAGCATTGAGAGTAGAGCAGACTGGCTTCGATAGCCGTTCAGGGATGTCGCAAGGTGTGGCAACCCACCACGAGCACCGATATCACAGGCATGATGAGCGCTGTACGGACTTGATAGTCGCGTGTCGACCAGGGAAAGGTGAAGCATTGGACCCCCGCTATTGTTGCTCTACTGGGTTGCGATCGAGCTTAGCCTCGTTCATTTTTTTATACAACAACCCGTTAAAAATAGAAGACAGGCCGCTCTAGCTCGTATTTAACAGCGGTCAGAAACGGAATAAAACGCCCTAAATAGCGGCAAAAAAGGCCATATGGCGCAGTTTTAGGGCAAAAAAAGGCTCTATTGACTTCATCATGGCTTTCGGATTGACTGAGATCCGCAATCATTGATGATTGATATTTTTAACAACAAAGGTGTTGCATCATGTCGGTACCCCCGCGTGCCGTTCAGCTTAACGAAGCGAACGCGTTCCTTAAGGAACATCCTGAGGTTCTGTACGTTGACCTTCTGATTGCAGATATGAATGGTGTGGTGCGTGGCAAACGCATCGAACGCACCAGCCTCCATAAGGTTTACGAGAAAGGCATCAACCTGCCGGCCTCTTTATTTGCTCTGGATATCAATGGCTCCACGGTGGAAAGCACCGGCCTGGGCCTGGATATCGGTGATGCTGACCGAATCTGTTATCCCATCCCCGACACCCTGTGCAACGAGCCATGGCAAAAGCGCCCTACTGCGCAATTGCTGATGACCATGCACGAACTCGAAGGCGACCCGTTTTTCGCCGACCCGCGTGAAGTATTGCGCCAGGTCGTCGCCAAGTTCGACGAAATGGGCCTGACCATCTGCGCCGCATTCGAGCTGGAGTTCTACCTGATCGATCAGGAGAACGTGAACGGTCGCCCGCAACCGCCCCGCTCGCCGATCTCCGGCAAACGCCCGCATTCGACACAGGTCTACCTGATCGATGACCTGGACGAATACGTCGACTGCCTTCAGGACATCCTTGAAGGTGCGAAGGAGCAAGGCATTCCTGCCGACGCAATCGTCAAGGAAAGCGCCCCGGCACAGTTCGAAGTCAACCTGCATCACGTCGCCGACGCGATCAAGGCGTGCGATTACGCCGTGCTGCTCAAGCGCCTGATCAAGAACATCGCCTACGATCACGAGATGGACACGACCTTCATGGCCAAGCCCTATCCGGGTCAGGCGGGTAATGGTCTGCACGTCCACATCTCGATCCTGGATCGCGATGGCAAGAATATCTTCACCAGCGAGGATCCCGAGCAGAACGCCGCATTGCGTCACGCTATCGGCGGTGTGCTCGAGACCCTGCCGGCACAAATGGCTTTCCTGTGCCCGAACGTCAACTCGTATCGCCGGTTCGGTGCGCAGTTCTATGTGCCCAACTCGCCGACCTGGGGTCTGGACAACCGTACGGTCGCCGTTCGTGTACCGACCGGCACCGCCGATGCCGTGCGTATCGAACACCGCGTTGCCGGTGCCGATGCCAACCCGTATCTGGTCATGGCTTCGGTACTGGCCGGCGTGCACCACGGCCTGGTCAACAAGGTCGAGCCTGGCGCGCCGGTAGAAGGCAACTCGTACGAGCAACACGAACAAAGCCTGCCGAACAACCTGCGCGACGCACTGCGCGAGCTGGACGACAACCCGGTCATGGCCAAGTACATCGACCCGAAATACATCGACATTTTTGTCGCCTGTAAAGAGAGCGAGCTGGAAGAGTTCGAACACTCCATCTCCGACCTCGAGTACAACTGGTACCTGCACACCGTCTGATTGAGGCTGAGCAACATAAAACGCCGCAAAGCCTTGAGCTTTGCGGCGTTTTTGTTTGCGCCCGGAGCACCTCTCGCACCGCATAATCAGGAGAGGACGCGGAGCGTCCAGAACTGCGCTACCACGCGGAGCGTGGGAGCGATAATCGTTTGGCGACGACAGAGATTCATCCAGTCAGAATCCCTTACAATGCCGTCAGCCCAACCACGAGCCACGCCCATGACACGCGCCGCCACGCCCCGCAAACCTCGAGCACGCAGCCAGGCCAGGATCGATTCGATTCTCGACGCCGCGCGCACGCTGCTCGCCGAGCAAGGGGTGGCCAGCCTGTCGATCTACAGCGTGGCTGAACGCGCAGGTATTCCACCCTCCTCGGTGTATCACTTCTTCGCCAGCGTTCCGGCGCTGCTTGAAGCGTTGACCGCCGATATTCACGCGGCTTTCCGCGCCTCACTGCAAGCGCCTATCGATCACGACCAGCTCACCACTTGGCGCGACCTGTCGCGTATCGTCGAACTGCGCATGCTGGCCATCTACAACGCCGACGCCGCCGCCCGCCAATTGATCCTTGCCCAGCACGGCCTGACCGAAATCAACCAGGCAGACCGCCAGCACGACATAGAGCTGGGGCATTTGATGCTTGAGGTCTTTGACCGCCACTTCCAGCTGCCTGCGCTGCCGGATGACATGGACGTATTTGCGCTGGCGATGGAACTGGGGGATCGGGTGTATGCGCGATCAGTGCAATTGCATGACGAGATCACACCGCGCATGGCTGAGGAAGGGATGCGGGTGTTTGATGCTTATTTGGGGTTGTATTTGCCGATGTTTTTGGTGAAGCGAGTTATTTAAAGCTCACTATTCACGGATCTTCTTCACACCTTCATGATAAGGCATAAAACGTTTGCTATATTTTCTTTCTCGCTTGATAAACCTGGCGTTCAGAATATTGTACCTTTCAGGATTAAAAGCACTGGTTCCTTTCGACGCCTCCATCACTTCGAGCGCTTTCACTGTAACGTCTAACTCTTCTCGGTAGGTGGCTTCTGCCGCCTTGAGTACGTCTGCTTTGCGCTGGTCAGCTGCACCAGATTTATAAAAACGATTAAAAGCTTCACGTTTTTCTTTATATTTTCTGATCATGGATTTTAAAGTCCCGCCTGCACTCGGATCAACAGACGAGCTGGAAATTGAACTCTTACTTGCCAAGCCCGCACCTGTTGATGACGCAATGGGAAGCGAGGGAGGTGACGAAACAGTAGCAGAGGAATATGGCAATTCATCAACCATGCCAGGCAACTGTGATAACGGTATTTTTTTAGGCGCCAGTATAATTGTTCCGGCCCGTAATAACTTATCAAGCAACCCAGCACTTATATGCCCCGACGGATCCCCAAACCCAACCGGATCCCCACTCACATAACCATAAGCATTCAACCCTCCCTCGCCAAACGGGCTCAGACTGTCCGGGCTGTTAAACCGCATCAACACCGGGTTATAAGCCCGATACCCATTCCCCAGCAGATAATGCCCGGTCGCCGGATCTCGTCGCTCGCCATTGAAGCCCAGCAAACTGGTTAGTCCGCTTTCAGGCGGATGATGTCCGTAGACGCTATACGCCATAGACTCAACCCCGGTGTTATCCACAAGTTGCAAAACTGAACGTTGCTGATCGGTCGCCAGCAGCGTCGTGTCCACTAGATCATCAACGTGCCGCTGTTGAGCCAATAGCCGGTCTTCATGCTGAAAGACCGTGCTCCGCAACGCACCCTGAATCTCGGTCGCCAGAACGTTCTTCTGATAGAAGCGCTGGATATCTTCCTGCCTCACCGGCGAACTGGAAGCCAGACGGTCCAGCGGGTCGTAGCGATAGCGGCATAAAACTGCTTGGGCTGAAGAGGTCATGGCTGATGCTTCAAATAGAACCAGCTATCAGCATCCAGCAAAACTGATACTTCGCCTACCTCACATAATTGCTAGGAGGGTGTAGACAAAATCATGTAGTGAGTCGGCGCGCGAGTATTCGAGCCTCGGCCAACCAAACCCATGCCTCGCTTACCGCAAAAAGGCGATCATGATGCATGATCAGTCGCCGAGCTCTCTCATTCCAGGCATGAGTTCGCTCCACTACCCATCGCTTGGGCATGACCACAAATCCAGTCTGAACAGGCTCCACGGAAAATAGATCGCCTTGTTCAGAGTGCCATTGCCCTGTTCTTCTGTTATTCGGGCCACGGATCACTTGAACATCGATAGCGTGCAGTTGATGGGTGCGCTGTGCCCATTTTCCTGCGTACGCACTATCAACAAAAAGCGTGCTCAGTGACGGATATTTTTCCTTCGAGTACGCCACCGCATCATCCGCCGCGTCACGATCCTGCACGCTTGCAGCACTGATACTGACAGCCAGCAGCAGGCCCAATGTATCGACAATCAGACTTCGTTTACGCCCCTTGACTTTTTTGCCTGCGTCGTAGCCGCTGTCACCGCCTTGAGGAGAACTGCGGGTCGACTGTGAATCCAGGATCGCTGCTGACGGGCTGTCAGCGCGTTCTTCCCGCTCACGCCATTGAGCTCGCAAGCGATCATGCATTTGCTCGAACTTGCCTTGAGCGCTCCACCGGCGGAACGTTTTGTAGACATTGTCCCAATGAGGAAAATCGCGGGGTAGCATTCGCCATGAGCACCCCGTGCGTACGACATAGCAACAGGCTTCCAGCAACGTGCGCCGAGAGTGAAGCGGTGGCACTCCTCGTCCGCCCTGGCTTTCAAACAGGTCGGCGACCAGTGCCCACTCGGTATCTGTCAAGCAACTCGGATATAGCTGCTCCGGCAGTTGGCGGCGGTGGGTTTCATTGTAGCCATAGGCTTTATTAGGTTCAGGTGACTGAAAACTTCCCTTGGCCCGCTGCTTTACACGCGTAATCCCTGCCATTTTCAACGCTTTTGCAAAGGTGTCGGGATGCGCAGTGATACCGGTTTCGGCGAAGAATACGAGCGCCAATTCGGCCTGGCTGGAATAGGGTTGTGCATGAGCGAGTTTCACCAGCACGGGATAGTGCTCGGCGGCAATCGAGCGAGGACGTCCGGTTTTAGGCATGGCTTGAGGGCTATTCAGACAAGGGAGTGAAAGTTTAATTTATTTTGTCTACACCTTCTAGGAGGGTGTAGACAAAATCATGTAGTGAGTCGGCGCGCGAGTATTCGAGCCTCGGCCAACCAAACCCATGCCTCGCTTACCGCAAAAAGGCGATCATGATGCATGATCAGTCGCCGAGCTCTCTCATTCCAGGCATGAGTTCGCTCCACTACCCATCGCTTGGGCATGACCACAAATCCAGTCTGAACAGGCTCCACGGAAAATAGATCGCCTTGTTCAGAGTGCCATTGCCCTGTTCTTCTGTTATTCGGGCCACGGATCACTTGAACATCGATAGCGTGCAGTTGATGGGTGCGCTGTGCCCATTTTCCTGCGTACGCACTATCAACAAAAAGCGTGCTCAGTGACGGATATTTTTCCTTCGAGTACGCCACCGCATCATCCGCCGCGTCACGATCCTGCACGCTTGCAGCACTGATACTGACAGCCAGCAGCAGGCCCAATGTATCGACAATCAGACTTCGTTTACGCCCCTTGACTTTTTTGCCTGCGTCGTAGCCGCTGTCACCGCCTTGAGGAGAACTGCGGGTCGACTGTGAATCCAGGATCGCTGCTGACGGGCTGTCAGCGCGTTCTTCCCGCTCACGCCATTGAGCTCGCAAGCGATCATGCATTTGCTCGAACTTGCCTTGAGCGCTCCACCGGCGGAACGTTTTGTAGACATTGTCCCAATGAGGAAAATCGCGGGGTAGCATTCGCCATGAGCACCCCGTGCGTACGACATAGCAACAGGCTTCCAGCAACGTGCGCCGAGAGTGAAGCGGTGGCACTCCTCGTCCGCCCTGGCTTTCAAACAGGTCGGCGACCAGTGCCCACTCGGTATCTGTCAAGCAACTCGGATATAGCTGCTCCGGCAGTTGGCGGCGGTGGGTTTCATTGTAGCCATAGGCTTTATTAGGTTCAGGTGACTGAAAACTTCCCTTGGCCCGCTGCTTTACACGCGTAATCCCTGCCATTTTCAACGCTTTTGCAAAGGTGTCGGGATGCGCAGTGATACCGGTTTCGGCGAAGAATACGAGCGCCAATTCGGCCTGGCTGGAATAGGGCTGTGCATGAGCGAGTTTCACCAGCACGGGATAGTGCTCGGCGGCAATCGAGCGAGGACGTCCGGTTTTAGGCATGGCTTGAGGGCTATTCAGACAAGGGAGTGAAAGTTTAATTTATTTTGTCTACACCCTCTAGGTAAACAGCAAAAAACCCCGGAGGGTCAGGACCGTCCGGGGCGTTTTTTATTCATTGTTTATAGCTTGGCGATGGAGACTTCTGTCGACTTCACGAAGGCAATTACTTCGCTGCCGACGACCAGTTCCAGCTCTTTTACCGAGCGGGTGGTGATGACCGAGGTCACAACGCCGGAAGCGGTCTGTACGTCGATTTCCGACAGTACGTCGCCGTGGACGATTTCCTTGATGGTGCCTTTGAACTGGTTACGAACGTTGATGGCTTTGATAGTCATGGCATGTCTTCCTTTGGGGATCAGGGTTAATTTGCCCAGCGCAATTGCGTGGGCAGTGGCGAAAACGGTTCCGGGTCAGGTGGTGAACCCGGCAGGGCCAGCACACGGTTGAGCACTTCGGCCTCCAATGCTGCAAGGCGATGCGAACCACGAACACGCGGACGTGGCAGGTCGACCAACAGGTCTAAGCCGATCTGGCCTTCTTCGATCAGGATCACCCGGTCGGCGATGGCAACGGCCTCGCTGACATCATGGGTGACCAGCAGCACCGTAAAGCCGTATTGGTGCCAGAGCTTTTCGATCAGTTGCTGCATTTCAATCCGAGTCAGGGCATCCAGCGCGCCCAGTGGTTCGTCGAGTAACAGCAGGCGCGGCTTGTGAATCAGCGCACGCGCCAGAGCAACACGCTGCTTCTGGCCACCGGACAATGCCGCTGGCCACTCGTTGGCGCGTTCGGCAAGGCCGACGGCCTCGAGCGCTTCGAGTGCTTGCGCACGCCAGTCGCCGCTCAGGCCAAGGCCGACGTTGTCGATGATCTTCTTCCAGGGCAGCAACCGCGCCTCCTGGAACATCAAACGCGTATCTTCGCGAGCGTCGTCCAGTGGTGCAGAACCTGCAAGCAATTGACCCTCGGTTGGCTTGTCGAGACCGGCAAGCAGGCGCAGCAAGGTACTTTTACCGCAGCCACTACGGCCGACGATGGCGACGAACTGACCGGCCGGAATATGCAGGTCGATGTCCTTGAGCACTTCGCGAGTGCCGAACGCTTTTTTCAGGTTGCGGACTGCCAGCGGAATACCGCGCAGCAAATGTGGAGGTTGCTGTTTCAGACTGGTCATGCGGCACCGCCTTTGCTCACTTGATAGGCCGGGTGCCAGCGCAGGCACACACGTTCAAGGCCTCGCGCCGCCAGATCGGCCAGTTTGCCGAGGACGGCGTACAACACAATGGCCAGTACCACGATGTCGGTTTGCAGGAATTCCCGTGCATTCATCGCCAGATAACCGATGCCGGAGCTGGCAGAAATGGTTTCTGCCACAATCAGCGTCAGCCACATGAAGCCCAGCGCAAAGCGCACACCGACCAGAATCGAAGGCATGGCACCTGGGAGGATCACATGCCGGAACAGGCTGAAACCGGACAGGCCATAGCTGCGGGACATTTCTACCAGTGCCGGATCGATGTTGCGGATGCCGTGGTAGGTGTTCAGATAAATCGGGAACAGGGTGCCCAGCGCGACCAGGAATATCTTGGCGGTCTCATCAATGCCGAACCACAGAATGACCAGCGGAATCAGCGCCAGGTGCGGCACGTTACGGATCATCTGCACTGAGCTGTCCAGCAGGCGCTTGCCCCATTTGCTCAGGCCGGTAATGAAGCCCAGCGCCAGACCGATGCCACCGCCAATGGCGAATCCGATCCCGGCGCGCCAGCCGCTGATCGCCAGATGCGTCCAGATTTCGCCACTCGCAACCAGATTGATACCCGCCTCAATGACTGCGCTGGGTGCAGGAAGAATGCGTGTGGATAGCCATCCGGCGCTGACCGACAGCTGCCAGACGGCCAACAACAGGACTGGAAGTGCCCAGGGCGCCAGTCGGTGAATGATGCGTTGCGAAGCACTGAGGCTCATGGAGTTGTCTCCTCGAAGGGCCTGACGATCACTGTGCTTGAGCAACAGCAGCAGGAGGTGTCCAGACCACATCAGCAATGCTGAGCGGCTTCGGAATCAGTTTGAGCTGGTAGAAGGTGTCAGCAATTTTCTGCTGCGCCGCTACAACCGGCGGAGTAATAAACAGCGCACCGTAGCCCTGGCGTTTTACCGAGGTCAGGGTGATGTCGGCGGGCAGCCCCAGCAACGGCGCAACCTGTTTGGTCACTTCGTCAGGGTGAGCCTTGGACCATTCGCCCACTGCACGAACTTCTTCGATCAAGGCTTGAATCACCTTCGGATTCTTTTGCGCGTAAGGCTTGGTCGCCAGATAGAACTGGTGGTTGTCGACAATGCCGGTGCCGTCTTTCAAGGTCCGCGCCTGCAATTGCTTCTCTGCGGCAGCCTGGTACGGGTCCCAAATGACCCAGGCGTCTACGCTGCCGCGCTCGAAAGCGGCACGCGCATCGGCCGGAGGCAGAAAGACAGTCTGGATATCGGTGTATTTCAGGCCGGCATCTTCCAGCGCCTTGACCAGCAGGTAGTGGACGTTCGAGCCTTTATTGAGGACGACTTTCTTGCCTTTCAGGTCTTTGACCGAAGTAATAGGCGAGTCTTTGGGCACCAGGATGGCTTCGCTGGTCGGCGCTGGCGGCTCGTAAGCCACGTACAGCAGATCCGCGCCTGCTGCCTGAGCGAAAACCGGCGGCGTTTCACCGGTCACGCCGAAATCAATCGAGCCCACGTTCAGACCTTCAAGCAACTGCGGACCGCCCGGAAATTCTGTCCACTGAACCTTTACGCCCTGCTCGGCCAAGCGCTTCTCCAGCGAACCCTTGGCCTTGAGCAGCACCAGCGTGCCGTATTTCTGATAACCGATGCGCAGATCTTCCGCCTGGGCCTGGGTGACCGCGCCAAGCGCGACCGCAGCAGCAAACAGAGCGACAAGGCCTCGACGCAAAATGACAGTGCGCATATGCGCTCCTCTAGCGGGTGTTGGGTAGTGCCTGCTCAGCCAGTCACAGACGAACAAGGCGGGAATAGGGACGACCTTAACAGCACTTTTTTATATCTATAAATCTTATTTATTCATTTAGTTATTCCATAAATGAATATAAAGGGCAGCACTATTTTTCAACTATCGTGCGGCGTACTACGGCGGCATGCCGTTCTGGACCCTCTGCGTCTGATCTTGAGTATGCGGCGTGGCGCATATCCATGACGCGGAGCGTCACGACAGGCATTCCCACGCTGGAGCGTGAGGAACGATGATCTCGACTATCGTGCGACGCTCCGCGTCGCATGCCGTTCTGGACGCTCTGCGTCCGCGCCTGATCAAGCGACGCAGTCGGCGGCTGTGAGGGAGGAATAAAAAAGGGCCGATGAATCGGCCCAAATAACCCCACGCTTGGTAGATCGAAAATTAGCGGTTTGGCTGTGGCGTCAGGCGCAGATAAGGCGTGACGGCCTTGTAACCTTTGGGAAAGCGTTCTTTGATCTCGGCTTCGTCCTTGATCGACGGCACGATCACTACATCATCACCATCCACCCAGTTGGCAGGCGTGGCAACCTTGTAGTTGTCGGTCAATTGCAGCGAGTCGATAACGCGCAGAATCTCGTGGAAATTACGCCCGGTACTCGCCGGATACGTAATCGTCAGGCGCACTTTCTTTTTAGGGTCGATCACAAACAGCGAACGCACAGTCAGTGTGTCGCTGGCATTGGGATGAATAAGGTCATACAGATCGGAGACCTTGCGGTCGGCATCGGCCAGAATCGGGAAGTTAACTTGGGTGTTTTGCGTGGTGTTGATGTCGTCGATCCACTTGATGTGCGAGTCAACCGGGTCTACCGACAGCGCAATGGCTTTTACACCGCGCTTGGCAAACTCGTCTTTCAATTTGGCGGTGAAGCCCAGTTCAGTGGTGCACACAGGCGTGAAGTCTGCGGGATGAGAAAACAACACACCCCAGCTGTCGCCGAGCCATTCATGGAAACGGATACGACCTTCGCTGGATTCCTGCTCGAAGTCAGGGGCGATGTCGCCAAGTCGCAGTGTCATGGTGTTGCTCCTTGTCTGTATCGGGTAGGCCTTGGTATGACGTTACTGTGCGCCCTGCTGAGAAAAGTTAAAAAGAATAAATAATGCGCTTGATAGACCTGCCAGGAATATCAAAAAACAGGCAAAAGAAACCCCGCACGGAGCGGGGTTTCTTCAAGCTTCAGTACACTTACATGAAGTTGTAGGTGTAGTTGAAGATCAGACGGGTTTGATCAGCGTCAGCAGCGTTGTTCAGGCCGCCATCAGCACGGTAATTACCGCGACGCAATGAAGTACCCAAGCCTTTCAACGGACCGCTCTGGACTACGTAGTCAACGCGCATGTCGCGTTCCCACTCGGAGTACTCGTTACCGAACGCAGTAGTACCGCGTGCGCCTTTGATGTCGTCACCATACAGGTAAGCAATGGATGCTTTCAGGCCTGGCACGCCAAGCTTGGCGAAGTCATACGAGTACTGACCGAACGTGGTGTTCTCACCAGCGCGGTTGAAGCCATTGATCATCGAGTCAATGAACAGGTAGAAGCTCGAACCCCCGTTGCCTTCAAGACTCGAAGTGCTGGTGCCGTTCTTGGTAACGTTGCCCTGACCCAGGTAAACCATACCGCCGTCATCGCCCACCTGCTGACGACCAACCATCAATGCATGGCCACCCAGGGAATAGGTGAACATCGCCGACCAGGTGGTGTTATCCACTTCGCCAGTTTTCTTGGCATAACCACTGTTGTTATTGAAACGGTAGCCGGTCGCCGCGTCGCTGTTTTTGCCATCAGAGCTGCTGTTGAAATAACGCAGATCAGTCTTGAAAGACTGGTTGTCGCTGATCTGGTAAACATGAACCAGACCCAGGAAGTGTTGCTTGTAGAAGTCTTCCAGGTTGGCGTAGTAGTACTGCAGGGTCAGGTCTTTGGTGACTTTCCAGTCAGCACCAGCGAAACGGAAATGATCGCTGGTTTCTGAGGCACCGGCAACGGACAGGTCAGTCCAGTTGCTCGAAGCACGGCCGATGGATTTGTTCAACTGACCAGCAGTGAAGGTTACGTTGTCCAGATCCTTGGAGGTCAGGATGCCGCCCTGGAATGCCTGAGGCAGAAGACGACCATCGTTGCTAACCAGGATTGGCAGGTTAGGAGCCAGTGCGTTACCGACTTTCAGCTCGGTTTTCGAGAAGCGAACCTTGCCGTTGGCGCCCAGGCGGGTCCACTCACCAACTGAAGAACCGTCACTGTCAGAAGGAGTGATGCCGCCGTTCAGCGCATGGTGGCCGCGGCCGCCGTCAAGGTGAACACCCACCAGACCTTGAAGGTCCAGACCAAAACCTACAGTACCCTGAGTGAAGCCCGACAGATAATCGAATTTCAGGCCAGTGGCCGTCTCACGGTTGTTGGCTGAGCCCGGCTCACGCTGGTCATTGTCAAAATACAGAGTACGAGAACTAACGGACGCTTTGCTGTCTTCAAGGAAACCAGCTGCACCGGCCTGCTGAGCCAATGCCGCGACGGTTACGGCCAAGGCCAGGGTGGACTTCTTCATTAACTACGCTCCTCGTGAATCTAATTTTTTATGTCTCCGGTGCCGGGCATTGCCCTGACCCAGAGATATTGCGAAAGGTGACAGTCCCGATCTGGAGATCAATGGATTCTGTACACCCCGACTTTTGACTAGACCGCGCATGTCGGTGGCCGTACGTTAGTGAAAATTCATCATGCTCAAAAGAAACCGTTTTGCAGGTTCTAAGAACAATCAGGCATATGTCACAACTCGTGTCAGCCAGGACGTCACGGAGTGTATCGACCTAATCGGGTAATTCCCAAAATTTATTTCGGTACCATTCGTCAGATCTTTTGGTTTTGTATCAGTGACCGGCCAAATCGCGACCAACCGGTCATAGTTCCCAACGGCGAAGCGTAATTTGCTTGCCAGTAAAAGCCTTGTAAAACGGGCACTTCAGAGAGATTAGTGATGAATTGTGACAATTGTCATCACCTTGACTCCCGACGCTCCACGGTCATGAAATATTTTCTAAAAACCGCTCCAAACACCCTTTTTCAGCGTTTTTTGCCGTCTGAAACATGCGCTCAACTGTAGTCCAGGTGAACAAAAAAGCAATTTTGGTGTCGGGCGCGTGAACCCCGAGCCGATTGGCAGATGCGCAACAGCCCTTCGATGTGCAAATGGGTTCTGCAGATGGCTCTAAAGCCGCTTCATAAGCTAATTCCCAAAAGTTATTTATTTTAAGATTCTTAGATCACTTAGTCTCCTTATCCAGCCAGTCCTCGGCCCGTCTGATTCGGAGCTTCATCATGAAACTGCATTTTTCCCTGCGCTTGTTGACTGCGCTGTCGTTGACTGGCGCAACATTCATTGCACAGGCAGCAGACTTTACCGTCGCCTACCAGACCACCGTCGACCCGGCCAAGGTTGCCCAGGCCGATAACGCCTACGAAAAAGCCACCGACTCAAAAATCTCCTGGCGCAAGTTCGATAATGGTGCGGACGTCATCACCGCAATCGCATCCGGCGACGTACAGATCGGTTATCTCGGTTCAAGCCCGTTCACAGCCGCCGCTACACGCAAACTCCCGGTGGAGACCTTTCTGATAGCTACGCAGATCGGCGCGGCCGAGGCGCTGGTTGCCCGTAATGGCTCGGGGATCAACTCACCGCAGGACCTGATCGGCAAGAAAGTGGCCGTGCCCTTTGTCTCCACCGGCCATTACAGCCTGCTTGCAGCGCTCAAACACTGGAACATCGATCCGGCCAGGGTCACGATCCTGAACCTCGCGCCGCCCGCCATTGCTGCGGCCTGGAAGCGCGGCGACATTGATGCCACTTACGTCTGGGACCCGGCACTGGGCGTCGCCAAGGAAACCGGCAAGGTGCTGATCACCTCCGGCGAACTGGCGAAGGTCGGAGCGCCGACCTTCGATGCCTGGATCGTGCGCAAGGACTTCGCCAACAAACACCCGGAAGTTGTCAGCGCATTCGCCAAGGTAACGCTCGATGCCTACGCCCGGTATCGCCAGGACCCGGCTGCATGGATCGCCAACCCGGCCAACGTAGACAAGCTGACCCGACTGTCTGGCGCCAAGGCATCTGACGTACCTGGCCTGTTGCAAGGCAATGTCTACCCGCTGGCTGCCGAGCAGACCGCGCTGCTGGGTACACCGACCATCGAGGCGGTGACCAAAACCGCAGCATTCCTTAAAGAGCAGGGCAAGGTCGACGCAGTACTGCCTGACTACTCACCGTACGTCAGCGCCCGGTTCATCCCACGCTAAGCGCTCTCAGCACAAGGAGAAACGTATGGCGCTGTTGCAGTTGGAGCGTATTGGCGCTCAGTACCCCGGTGCAGCGGCACCCGTGCTGGCAGACATCAACCTGAGCCTGGGCCCACAGCAACTGCTGGTTGCGCTTGGCCCTTCCGGCAGCGGTAAAACCTCGTTACTGAACCTCATCGCCGGCTTCATCAAACCCGGCAGCGGCCGCATTACTCTCGACGGCATTCCCGTAGAGGGGCCGAGCGCAGAGCGTGGCGTGGTGTTTCAGGACGATGCCTTGCTGCCCTGGCAGAACGTGTTGGCCAATGTTGCGTTTGGCCTGGAACTGGCGGGTGTCGGCCGCTTGGAACGTGAAACCAGAGCGCGGGAGATGTTGGCACTGGTGGATCTGGCCGGTTTTGACCAGCGGCGAATATGGCAGCTGTCCGGTGGACAACGGCAACGCGTCGGCCTGGCCAGAGCGCTGGCAGCCGATCCGCGCATCCTGTTGATGGACGAGCCATTCGGTGCACTGGATGCCTTCACCCGTGAGCAGATGCAGGAGCTATTGCTGCAAGTCTGGCAACGTACCGCCAAGCCGGTGTTTCTGATAACCCACGACATAGAAGAAGCAGTTTTCCTCGCCACCGACCTGGTTCTGCTCGCCCCTAACCCTGGTCGTATCGCCGAGCATCTGCACCTGGACTTCGGCCGTCGCTACGCCGCTGGCGAATCGGCCCGCGCGATAAAGTCCGATCCGCGCTTTATCGAAACCCGCGAGCATGTGCTGGCCAGCGTGTTTTCCCAGCGCACCCGGGAGCAGTGTGTATGAGTAGACTTGAGCCTGTTGGCAGCCATGAGCTTATAGATAGCCGCGAACTGACCGGCATCAGCAAACCGTTCGCCAAACAACCGGCTGCCCCCACGCCGAAGGTTTATCTGAGCACCCGAGCGATCAGCATCCTGACCCTCGTGGCACTGCTGACTCTTTGGTGGGCGGTAACTGCCGGGGGCTGGATCGAGCCGCTGTTTCTGCCACCGCCAGCGGATGTGCTGAGCAAAGGCTGGCTGCTGGCAACCAAGGGCTACATGGACGCCACACTCTGGCAGCATCTGGGCGCCAGCCTGCAACGCATCGGGCTGGCGCTGGCCGCGGCAATTTTGACGGCCATCCCGATAGGAATCGCCATCGGCCATAACCGCATCGCTCAGGGGATATTTGACCCGCTGATCGAGTTTTACCGACCGATACCACCGCTGGCCTACCTGCCGCTGATCGTTATCTGGTTCGGTATCGGCGAATTCTCCAAGGTACTGCTGATTTATCTGGCGATCTTCGCGCCGATTGCCATTGCCACGGCTACCGGCGTTCGCACCGTGGACCCGATCAAAGTGCGGGCGGCACAATCGCTGGGCGCGACGCTCTGGCAGTTGATTCGGCACGTGGTCCTGCCCAGCGCACTCCCGGACATTCTTACCGGTATTCGCATCGGCCTGGGCGTGGGCTGGTCGACGCTGGTGGCCGCAGAGCTTATTGCTGCCACCAGCGGGCTGGGATTCATGGTGCAGTCGGCGGCGCAGTTTCTGGTGACCGACGTTGTGGTGCTGGGGATTCTGGTGATCGCCGTGATCGCTTTTGCCATGGAGCTGGGACTGCGCGCGCTGCAACGCAGGTTGGTGCCCTGGCATGGTCAGCAGCATTAATGCATCAGTATGGGTGTGTGGGTCGTTGCGGTGCGCAAATTGAGTGCATGCGCTGATACCGCATTGCGGGGCCTGGCGCGACATTCAGGGCGACCAGATGCCAGCGCCGAGCATTCACAGCGGCTGACTCATCAACCAATCCAAGGTTTTCGAATATGAAAATACTTAATAAATTCAATACGTTGATGATATTAAACGGCTTCGGACTCAAGAAGTGCTTAACCGGATATGGCTAAGTCAGCCTGTTCTTTCGGATTAATTCTCAAAACTGGCACGCACTCTGCAATAGGTATTACATCACCAGTTTTGGGGACCTTGGTACAGGCAGGCCGGGGATTCCCCTCTTTTATTCCTCCCGGAGACTGACCTCCAGTCTCCAGCGCCCGTCCACCTTCTCAGTGCGCCAGTCGCCATGAAGTGGACGGGCTGCCAGGAGCGTCAGCACCAACCCCTTCTCACCTCGCTCCACCTTCCAGCGTGCAACCCTGTTGTCGAACCTCAGTTGGCCCGTCCACGGCCGCCCTGAAGCATCGACGTTGAGCACCACAGCGCCATCCACCGTCGACCCTTGGTACTTAGGCTCCTCATTGAACCAGAGCGCCAGCCCGGCAGGCAGCTCCTCGATCTGCTCCAGTTCAACGGGGTCAGGTTGCTGCAGACGACCGATAATGGTGCCCACGGTAAAGCCGACAATCGCCATCGAACCCAGAACTCGCGGCCATAGCTTCGGTCTCGGGTCCTCTTCAGGGGTAGAATGCATCCCGTCCTTTCGTTCGGAGCCGTGCATGTTTCACGTCATCCTTTTTCAACCAGAAATTCCGCCGAATACCGGCAATGTCATCAGGCTATGCGCCAACAGCGGCTGCACCCTGCATTTGATCGAACCCTTGGGTTTCGAGCTGGACGACAAGCGCTTGCGCCGTGCCGGGCTCGACTATCACGAGTATGCCACGCTGCAGACGCATCCTGACCTGGCAAGCTGTCTGGAGAAGATCGGCAACCCACGGTTGTTCGCTTTCACCACCAAGGGCTCGCGCCCTTTTCACGATGCCAGCTTTGAACCTGGTGATGCATTTCTGTTCGGCCCGGAGAGCCGCGGCCTGCCCGCCGACATCCTCGACTCGCTGAGCAGCGAGCACCGCCTGCGACTGCCCATGCGCGAAGGCTGCCGTAGTCTGAACCTGTCCAACACAGTGGCGGTGGCCGTCTATGAAGCATGGCGCCAGCACGGGTTTGCCTGATAGCGCGCCGCCAGACACAAAAAAGCGCCCCGAAAGGCGCTTTTTTTATCGCTTTAACAGCCGTAATGCTTATTGCACAGTCGGCGTTTCGCCAGCTTCCTGCATGCGTTGCAGCTCTTGGGCGTACAGGGCGTCGAAGTTCACCGGGGCCAGCATCAGCGCAGGGAACGAGCCGCGTACGACCAGGTTGTCGATGGCTTCGCGTGCATACGGGAACAGGATGTTCGGGCAGAACGCGCCCAGAGTGTGGCTCATCGCGCCGTCGTCCAGACCCTTGATCAGGAAGATACCGGCCTGTTGCACTTCAACGATGAAAGCAACTTCGTCGCCATTGTTGACGGTCACGGACAGGGTCAGCACGACTTCATAGAAATCGCCTTCCAGCTGCTTCTGACGGGTGTTGAGGTCCAGGCTGACGGTCGGTGTCCACTCCTGGCGGAAGATTGCCGGGCTTTTTGGCGCTTCGAACGACAGGTCGCGAACGTAGATACGCTGCAGGGAAAATTGTGGGCCGTTTTCTTCGTTGGCAACAGCACCGTTGTTCGGTTGGTCGGTCATCTCGGATCCTTGTCAGATAGGGCTGAAAGTTTAAGGGGAATCAGGCCAGCAGCGCATCAAGCTTGCCGGCACGCTCCAGAGCAAACAGGTCATCGCAGCCGCCCACGTGGGTCGAGCCGATCCAGATCTGCGGTACGGAAGTGCGACCGGCCTTCTTGGTCATTTCGGCACGCAGTTGCGGCTTGCCGTCGACACAGATTTCCTCGAAGGCCACGCTCTTGCTCTGCAACAGCTGTTTGGCACGTATGCAATACGGGCAATAATCGCTGGAATAGACGATGACTTGAGCCATGTTCACTTCACCAGGGGAAGGTTGTCGCCGCGCCAGCTGGAAATACCGCCGGACAGCTTGGCCGCCTTGAAGCCGGATTTGAGCAACTCGCGGGCGGTGGTGCCAGCATGCTGCCCCATTGCATCGACTATGATCAACGTCTTGTCCTTGTATTTCTGCAGTTCAGCGGTACGCGTCAGCACCTTGTCCTGCGGGAAATTCAGGGATCCCACGATGTGGCCGGCAGTGAAATCCTTTTTCGAGCGCACGTCGATGACCACGCCCTGGTCGCTGTTGACCAGCGCGGTCAGCTCGCGAGTGCTCAGGCTGGCACCGCCCTTGCTCAGTTCGTAAGCGATCAGCAGTCCCAGCAGAATGACGAAGGCACCGGTGATCAAATAGTGGTTAGTGGCGAATTCAAGCAGGTGAGCAACCATCAGTAGGTTCCAGGGCATTAAAATGTCGGCCAGTATACACAGCAGCCAAGGTGGGCCAAAGTCCGTACGGCAGTGACGCCGTTTGAACTTGTCCCTAAAATGCCGCTCCCTTGTACTTTGTTACTCTCTTTATTCAACCAGCATCGAGTGGGTTCTATGACTGCCACGCCAAAACCTCTGGTTCTTATCATCCTGGATGGCTTCGGACACAGCGAAAGCCATGAAGGCAATGCCATCCTGGCCGCGAAGATGCCGGTCATGGATCGTCTTTACGAAACCATGCCCAACGGCCTGATTTCAGGGTCGGGCATGGACGTCGGTCTGCCGGACGGTCAGATGGGCAACTCCGAAGTCGGACACATGAACCTGGGTGCCGGTCGCGTGGTGTATCAGGACTTCACTCGAGTGACCAAAGCGATTCGCGACGGCGAGTTCTTCGAGAACCCGACCATCTGTGCCGCTGTGGATAAAGCTGTCGGTGCGGGCAAGGCGGTCCACATCATGGGCCTGCTGTCCGATGGCGGCGTGCACAGCCACCAGGACCATCTGGTCGCCATGGCCGAACTGGCAGTCAAGCGCGGTGCAGAAAAAATCTATCTGCACGCCTTCCTCGACGGTCGCGACACGCCACCGCGCAGCGCGAAGAAATCCCTTGAGCTGATGGACGCAACCTTCGCCCGCCTGGGCAAGGGCCGCACCGCCACGATCATCGGCCGCTACTTCGCCATGGACCGTGACAACCGCTGGGACCGGGTCTCCACCGCCTACAACCTGATCGTCGACAGCACCGCCGAATTTCACGCAGACAGCGGTGTTGCCGGGCTTGAAGCTGCCTACGCACGTGACGAGAACGACGAATTCGTCAAAGCCACACGTATCGGTGAACCCGCTCGCGTCGAGGACGGCGATGCTGTGGTGTTCATGAACTTCCGCGCCGACCGCGCCCGTGAGCTGACCCGTGTGTTCGTCGAAGACGACTTCAAGGATTTCGAGCGCGCCCGTCAGCCCAAGGTCAATTACGTGATGCTGACCCAGTACGCGGCAAGCATCCCCGCGCCCTCGGCATTTGCGGCTGGCAGCCTGAAAAACGTGCTGGGTGAATACCTGGCAGACAACGGCAAGACTCAACTGCGTATCGCCGAAACCGAAAAATACGCGCACGTCACGTTCTTCTTCTCTGGCGGTCGTGAAGAGCCGTTTCCGGGCGAAGAGCGCATTCTGATTCCATCGCCAAAAGTTGCCACCTACGACCTGCAGCCGGAAATGAGCGCGCCGGAAGTGACCGACAAAATTGTCGATGCCATCGAGCATCAGCGTTATGACGTGATTATCGTCAACTACGCCAACGGCGACATGGTCGGCCACAGCGGCATCATGGAAGCGGCAATCAAGGCCGTGGAATGCCTGGACGTATGCGTCGGTCGCATTACCGCGGCATTGGAAAAAGTCGGCGGTGAAGCACTGATTACCGCTGACCACGGCAACGTCGAGCAGATGACCGATGACTCCACAGGCCAGGCGCATACCGCGCACACTTCCGAGCCGGTGCCTTTCGTGTACGTCGGCAAGCGCCCGCTGAAAGTCCGCGAAGGTGGTGTTCTGGCTGACGTGGCACCGACCATGCTGCATCTGTTGGGCATGGAGAAACCGCAAGAGATGACGGGCCACTCGATCCTTGTGGCGAAGTAAAACGCTGAAAACCGGCCTATAGCCATCAGGCAAAGCCGGTTTTTTATGTTTCAAGCCCTAAAGCAGTGGCTGCGGGGCGTTTTTTTTGCAGCGCATGGCGGGCATACTAAGCCTGACATTTTTTCTCACAATTCCTCGGTATCGCCCACCCACATGCTTCGCGCCTTGATTGCCCTTGCTCTGATCTGCCTGCTCAATCCGGCGTTTGCCGAAGACGAGCGTGTGCAAACCCAAAAACAGATAGATGCTGCGCGTCAGGATGTGACGGAGCTGCAAAAAGTCCTGGGCAAGCTTCAGGAAGAACGTGCAGGCGTCCAGAAGGACCTGCGCACCACCGAAACCGAAATGGGCAAGTTGGAAAAGCAGGTCGAGGTCCTGCAAAAGGAACTAAAAAAGACGGAAACCGAGCTGCAAAAGCTCGACAGTGAAAAAAAGAAACTGAATAGTGCCCGCGTTGAACAGCAACGCCTGATTGCTATCCAGGCCCGCGCCGCCTATCAGAGTGGCCGCCAGGAATACCTCAAGCTGTTGCTCAATCAGCAGCACCCCGAGAAGTTTGCCCGAACCCTCACGTATTACGATTACCTGAGCCAGGCGCGCCTGGAGCAGCTACGCAACTTCAATGAAACCCTGCGCCAGCTGGCCAATGTCGAAAAAGACATCGATCTGCAACAGGCACAGTTGCTGGTGCAGAAGAGCAACCTGGACAGCCAGAGCGAAGAACTGGCCAAGGTGCGCCAGGAGCGTCAGCAGGCACTGGCCAAGCTGAATCAGGACTACAAGGCCCGCGATCAGAAACTGCAGGCCCGTCAGCAGGATCAGGCCGACCTGGCCAAGGTTCTCAAGACCATCGAAGAAACCCTGGCCCGACAGGCACGTGAAGCTGAAGAGGCTCGCCAGAAGGCGCTGGTCGCCGCTCGCGAGGCCGAAGAGAAACGTCAGCGCGAAGCTGAGGCCGTCGCCCGCAACAACAGCACCAGCAGCAGTAAAAGCGCTGATGAACCCACACCGCGTCGCCCGGTCAAAGCCCCCGGCGCAGTCGTTTCCAGTGCCGGAGTTTCCTACGGCGGACCTTTTGCAGAGGCCCGGGGAAAACTTCCATGGCCTATTGATGGTCGACTGCTTGCGCGTTTCGGTGAAGCCCGCGGTGATGACGAGCGAACCAAATGGGACGGCGTCATGATCAGCGCCGCAGCCGGAAGCCAGGTACATGCAGTGCATGGCGGACGAGTGGTGTTCGCCGACTGGTTGCGTGGTGCCGGGCTTCTGGTCATTCTCGACCATGGCAACGGTTATCTCACCCTGTATGGGCATAACCAGAGCCTGCTCAAGTCGGCAGGTGACATTGTAAAAGCCGGTGAAGCGATTTCCACGGTCGGCAATAGTGGCGGTCAGGACACGGCAGCGTTGTACTTTGCTATTCGTCAGCAGGGTCGCCCCAGCGATCCAGCCCAATGGTGCCGCACTCAAGGATAAGCCGGCGTCAATATCTGTAGGAGTTCGTTAGACATGCTGCATTTGTCCCGCCTCACCTCGCTGGCCCTGGCAATTGCCATCGATATTGGCGCGCCTTTGGCGCAAGCTGCCGAAAAGACCGCGCCAGCCACGCCTGCAGCAGTCTCGCCCGCCAAGCCCAATGCCAACGCCAAGCCGCCGCTGCCGCTTGACGAGCTGCGCACCTTTGCCGAGGTCATGGATCGGGTCAAGGCGGCCTATGTCGAGCCAGTGGACGACAAGACTCTGCTGGAAAACGCCATCAAGGGCATGCTCAGCAACCTTGATCCACACTCCGCCTACCTGGGCCCGGAAGATTTCCAGGAGCTGCAGGAAAGCACCAGCGGCGAGTTCGGTGGACTGGGCATCGAAGTGGGCGTTGAAGACGGGTTCGTCAAGGTGGTTTCACCCATCGACGACACACCTGCTTCCAAGGCTGGCATTGAGGCAGGCGACCTGATCGTGAAGATCAATGGCACGCCGACCCAGGGCCAGAACATGCAGGAAGCGGTCGACAAGATGCGCGGCAAAATCGGCGAGAAGATCACCCTGACACTGGTGCGCGATGGCGGTACGCCGTTTGATGTGACGCTGGCGCGGGCGACCATTCAGGTCAAGAGCGTCAAGGCGCAGATGCTCGAGAACGGCTACGGCTATATCCGCATCACCCAGTTCCAGGTCAAGACCGGGGACGAAGTCGGCAAGGCGCTGGCCAAATTCCGCAAGGACAACGGCAAGAAGATGAGCGGCCTGATTCTCGACCTGCGCAACAACCCCGGCGGCGTGCTGCAATCGGCTGTGCAGGTGGCGGACCACTTCCTCACCAAAGGCCTGATCGTCTACACCAAAGGCCGTATCGCCAACTCCGAACTGCGTTTCTCGGCAGACCCGGCAGACGCCAGCGAAGGCGTACCGCTGGTGGTGTTGATCAACGGCGGCAGCGCTTCTGCGTCGGAAATCGTCGCCGGAGCCCTGCAAGACCAGAAACGCGGGATTCTGATGGGCACCGACACCTTCGGCAAAGGCTCGGTGCAAACCGTTCTGCCGTTAAACAACGATCGCGCTCTGAAGATCACCACAGCGTTGTATTACACGCCGAACGGTCGCTCGATCCAGGCGCAGGGCATCAACCCAGACATCGTGGTACGTCGGGCCAAGGTCACCAGCGAAGCAGACGGCGAGAACTACAAGGAAGCCGACTTGATGGGTCACCTGGGCAATGGCAACGGCGGTGCCGACAAGCCGACCGTCAAGGGTGGCGCAGCAGCCAAGGCGCGTCCGCAGGATGATGACTTCCAGCTCAGCCAGGCGCTCAGTCTTCTGAAAGGGCTGAGTATCACCCGCGGCAATTGACGGATGCGCGTTCTCGCTCTGTTACTGCTGACACTCTCGATCACTGGCGCTGCCCATGCAGCGCCAGCCGAAGACAACGGCAAGCCGCCGAAGGCCTATCTCAGCCTGATCATCGACGACCTGGGTCAGAACCCGGCGCGGGATAGCCGTACACTGGCGCTCCCCGGGCCGGTAACGCTGGCGATCATGCCTGACACTCCACACGCCACCGAATTTGCCCGCGAGGCTCACCGCGCAGGCAAGACGGTCATGCTGCACATGCCGATGGACCCGGCGACCGGGCCTTACGCCTGGCATCCCGAACTGCCCTTGCCTGAACTGGAAAGCCGTCTCAATGCGGCGCTGCTGAAAGTGCCTTATGCAGCCGGCATCAATAACCACATGGGCAGCCGGATGACCGCCGAACCGGTCGCGATGGCCTGGTTGATGGCCGAACTGCAACGACGTCATCTGTTTTTCGTGGACAGCCGCACCAGCGCGAAAACCGTGGCAGCCGCAGAGGCTCAGCGCATCGGCCTCGCAAGCGTCTCACGCGACGTGTTTCTGGACGACGAGCGCACGGCCGAAGCCATCAACCGACAATTGCAGTCAGCCATCAAAATCGCCCGCAAGCATGGCTCGGCAGTGGTCATCGGTCACCCCTACCCTGTCACGCTGGACGTACTGGAACGCGAGTTGCCCAAACTCAAGGATCAGGGCGTCGAATGGATCGACCTGCGCAGCATGATCAGCGAACGCGGCAATCAGGCGAGTGCGGCGCATGGCAAGAATGGGGTGTATCGCTGAGCCTGCGAACGACGAAACGTCCGTCAGCTGGTCTTTCAAAGGAGGTGTTACACATCAAGCGGCCCGCTCAATGCTCAACGTAATACGCCGACCAAGCTCAGCCAGCGCTCGCTCCACCTGCTCGATTTTCGAGGCATGCAGAAAGTCCACAAGCCGATCCACCACTTGCCGCGTGCAACCGAGGCGACGCGCCAGCTCAGCACGGCTAACGCCCTCTTCCAACAAGCTGTTCCATAGCATGATTTTGGCAACCGTCAGCGCAGGCAAACGCATCAACAGTTCATGGCCGGGTACGACTGAGGCTTGGGGAATCTTGCGACGCTGATCGACGTAGAGCGATAGAGCCGATTCCATGCCGTCAAGAGCTTCGCTCAATGCTTCAGGCAGGGTGTCGCCAGAGGCGCTCATTTCGGGAATGTCTGGACACGACAGCCAAACACCTGTCGGCTCCCGATGTAGATCCAATGGATATTGATACATAAGGTCTCACCTGTAGTGGAGCAGCTCGACGTCAATCCTTAAGGCCGAGCTGCTTGATGATCGACTTGCGTAACCCTTCGTGCATTTCTTTGCTTCCATGGTCTGCAAAGATGGTTGCCTTACCATTCAGGTAACCTTGAAATGACTACCCTTGGCCGCCCTGAACTCAACGCCTTGAGCCTGCAATCATCGCCGAAACTCGTTGCACTTCATTGCTTGAATCCTACCGTTTCGGCAACATCAATAAGCAACACTTATGTAGCGTGGGCAACACTTATGCTGCATATAAATAGCTCTTAATTGCATATAATTGGCTTTCGCCAATCTGCGCTCGCCTTTCCCGAAATGACGCTGACGGATTTTACCGTCGATCCCGCCAAAACCGAGTCAGCACGTTCCGCACGCAAAGTAGGCAAGGTCTGTTTTCCATGTCCCGCGCCGTTTCAGCCTTGATAACCCGATCAATTCCGGCTTAAAGGGTGAGGTCTCCACAACGGAGAGCAAGACACGGTTTTCAATGACGGCATCCAGCCGCTTGCGCTTGCCATAGAGCTGCAACCGGCGGGACCGACGCCCGAGCCACAGGTGGTTATTGGGAAAAACCGGTTAGGCGCATTATCGGTCAGTTGGTCGTACGAGCATCGCCTGATCGACCATTACACGGTCAAGGTGGGCCCGCCAGACACTACTGCCGTTGAAGATCTGCACTTACGCCCATGACATCAATGGGCAGCCCTCCAACGTACGTGAAGACACCCTTCCCGCAGCAGGTTGAGCGATTACTGATAGCGCGCCTTGACGGCGTCGACCCAACCCTCGGCGCGCATCTGGTCGAGGGCTTTCTGCAGGCGAGCCACAACGTCGTCAGGCGTGCTCTTGTTGACTGCCAGGTAAAGTTCGGCGCTGTTGAAACGCAGCGCGGTCTTGAACCCCGAGACCCCTTCCAGTTTCGCCAGATAGCGGCCAACCGGATCGCCCACGGCCCACAGATCGATCTGACCATTGTCGAGCTTTTTCACGTTGTCCCGGTCACGCAGCATCAAAATCGGGTTAAGGCCCATCGCGTTCAGACGCTCACCGATGGCGTCGCCTTTATAGGCACCAATCCTGTAGTTCTTTGCCTGCTCAAGCGACGTTAACGTGATGGGGCTGTCGCCGCGGGCGAGCATGATCCAGTCATAGGAGCCTACCGGACCTACCCATTTGAACAGTTTTTCGCGCTCAGGCAGGCGAGTGGTGGAGAACACACCATAGCCGGGCTTGTCGAGGGCAAGCTTGTAAACCCGATCCCACGGAAAACGCAGGGTCATGCTGTAACCAATGTTTGCGCGCTTGAACATCTCGCGCACCACTTCAGCGGCAATACCGTCGATGTTGTTTTCCTGCGCGAAATTCTTGCCATCGACCGCCATGTTGAACGGCGGGAAATTCTCGGTGAGCAACACCATGGAATAAGGCGTTGAGTCGCTGGCTCGCGCAGTTTCATTCAGCAACAAGCCGACACCGATCAGTGCGAGAAATAGACGTTTGAACATGTTCCGGCACTCGATCGTGACTGACGCATGCAGAGTGCCGCGAACCCGGCGCACTGTCTAGCGCGCTGTCCGGCGATGTCGCTTACAGGTAATACTCGAATGCCACAGGGCTGAAACAGAGCGAGCGCCGACTGCTTCAAACCCATGGTCTGAAACAAGCGACGCCCGCTTTGATGCGCAGCGACTCAGCGCACCACAATCCCGCGACTGGCCATATAAGCCTTTGCTTCGGGAACGGTGTATTCGCCAAAGTGGAAAATACTCGCCGCCAGCACGGCACTGGCGTGGCCTTCGATGACGCCGGCGGCCAGATGCTCAAGGTTGCCGACACCACCGGAAGCAATCACCGGGATGCCCAGCGCATCACTGATGGCGCGGGTGACGCCCAGGTCGAAGCCGTTCTTCATGCCGTCCTGGTCCATGCTGGTCAACAGGATCTCGCCAGCCCCCAGGTCTTCCATCTTTTTCGCCCAGAGCACCGCGTCCAGCCCGGTGGGTTTGCGTCCACCGTGGGTGAAGATTTCCCAGCGCGGGGTTTCACCCGGGCCGGAGACCTTCTTGGCATCAATAGCGACCACAATGCACTGCGACCCGAAACGAGCGGCGGCTTCACCGACAAACTCAGGGTTGAACACCGCTGCCGTGTTGATCGACACCTTGTCCGCGCCCGCATTGAGCAGGTTGCGGATGTCCTGCACGGTACGCACGCCGCCACCGACAGTCAGCGGAATGAACACCTGACTGGCCATGCGCTCGACGGTGTGCAGCGTGGTGTCACGGCCATCGACGCTGGCAGTGATGTCGAGAAAAGTAATTTCGTCGGCACCCTGCTCATCGTAACGACGAGCAATTTCCACCGGATCGCCTGCATCCCGGATGTTCTCGAACTTGACACCCTTGACCACTCGACCGTTGTCGACGTCCAGGCAAGGGATGATGCGTTTGGCTAGGGCCACAGGGTCAGTCTCCAGCTATTCAGCGTTGTTCGCGGTCGCAGAGCGCCTGGGCTTCGGCCACATCCAGCGTACCTTCGTAGATCGCACGACCGGTGATTGCGCCGATGATGCCCGGAGCCTTCGCATTCAACAGCGCCTGAATGTCGCCCAGGTTATGAATGCCACCCGAAGCAATCACCGGGATCCGCGTAGCCGCCGCCAGCGCGGCGGTGAACGGGATGTTGCAGCCCTGCATCATGCCGTCTTTGGCGATGTCGGTGTAGACAATGGCAGACACGCCATCGGCTTCAAAACGCTTGGCCAGATCAATGACCTGAACCGAGCTGACTTCAGCCCAGCCATCGGTGGCGACGAAACCGTCCTTGGCATCCAGACCGACGATCACCTTGCCAGGGAACGCGCGGCAGGCTTCAGCCACGAACTCGGGCTCTTTGACTGCCTTGGTGCCAATGATGACGTAGCTCACGCCTGCCTTGACGTAGTGCTCGATGGTTTCCAGCGAACGGATGCCGCCACCAATCTGGATCGGCAGGTTCGGGTAGCGTCTGGCAATGGCCGTGACCACATCACCGTTGACCGGCTGTCCTTCGAACGCACCGTTCAGATCGACCAGATGCAGACGGCGGCAACCACCGTCGACCCACTTGGCAGCCATGGCCACCGGGTCATCGGAGAACACCGTGGAATCTTCCATCCGGCCCTGACGCAGACGTACACAGGCACCGTCTTTGAGGTCGATAGCGGGGATAATCAGCATGCTTATTCCTTGGTCAAAAAGAGCGGCAAGCTGCAAGCGATTAGCTGCAAGTATGCGTACTCACTGATTCTTGCGGCTTGAAGCCTGAAGCTCAAAGCTGCTTCTATTCAATTCTTTTCGAGCGCCCAGAGGTCGCTTTCGATGCTCTCGAACCGCTCCTTGAGCTGCTGCTGAACATCGAAAATAGCGCGATTGTAGTAATGCGGGGCAATCTCGCGGGTGAATAATTCCAGTACCTCAGCCACTTCAAACGTACCCAGCTCCAGCTCGAAGCGCTCTGCGAACAGGCGCTTGAGCTTGTCGATCGCCTGCTGCTCATGCTCGGGCGAAAGGGTCAGAATCGGCGGCTTGCTCTTGGTTTTGCTCATACGATTACCAGCGACCATCCCAGGCAGCGAAGTTCTGCAGCAATTGCAGGCCGTGGGTGTGGCTCTTTTCCGGGTGAAATTGCACGGCGAAGCGCGAACCGTCGGCCAGCGCGGCGGCAAAGTCGAGGCCATAGTGACCGCGCCCGACCACCTGACGCTGATTGGCGGCATCGATGTAGAAACTGTGCACGAAGTAGAAACGCGCCAGGTCCGGAATGTCATGCCACAGCGGGTGATCCACCGCCTGAGCGACCTGATTCCAGCCCATGTGCGGCACTTTCAGGTGCTCGCCTTCTTCATACAGGTCCTTGCCGAAAAACTTCACCTGGCCGGGAAACAGACCGATGCAATCCACGCCGCCGCTCTCTTCACTTCTGTCGAGCAACGCCTGCATGCCGACGCAGATGCCGAGAAACGGACGGTCCTGGCTGACTTCCCTGACCAGCGAATCAAAGCCCAGACGGCGGATCTCGGCCATACAGTCGCGAATCGCGCCCACACCCGGAAACACCACACGGTCGGCTTCGCGAATCACCTTGGCGTCACTGGTAATCAGCACACGGCCTGCGCCTACGTGCTCAAGCGCCTTGGCGACAGAGTGCAGGTTGCCCATACCGTAATCGATGACCGCAACCGTCTGCATCAGAGCACACCCTTGGTGGATGGCATTTGCCCGGCCATGCGCTCATCCAGCTCGACCGCCATGCGCAGCGCGCGACCGAAAGCCTTGAACACGGTCTCGATCTGGTGGTGAGTGTTGGTGCCACGCAGGTTGTCGATGTGCAGCGTCACGTTCGCGTGGTTGACGAAGCCCTGGAAGAACTCCTGAAACAGGTCCACATCAAAGCCACCCACCGTGGCACGGGTATACGGCACATGCATCTGCAGGCCCGGACGACCCGAAAAGTCGATGACCACGCGCGACAGCGCTTCGTCGAGCGGCACATAGGCGTGGCCGTAACGACGAATGCCTTTCTTGTCGCCGATGGCCTGGCTGAACGCCTGCCCCACGGTGATACCGACGTCTTCCACCGTATGGTGATCATCGATTGCCAGGTCACCCTTGCACTCGATGTCCAGGTCGATCAGCCCGTGCCGGGCGATCTGGTCGAGCATGTGCTCAAGAAAAGGCACACCGATATCGAATCGGGCCTTTCCGGTGCCATCCAGGTTGATCGAGGCTTTGATCTGGGTTTCCAGAGTATTACGCTCGACGTACGCCTTACGTTCGGCCATCACCAGCTCCGCAAAATCATTGGGCGAAAAAAGGCGAGCATTATAGGCCCAGATGCGCCCGCCATGAAGCAAACAGACGACCAGCAGGGCATTTAGTGGGTGAAGAGGCTCGCGATTGCGTTACATACCTTGTCGATATTGCCTTCATTCAGGCCCGCCATGCACACCCGGCCACTGCGCAGCATGTAAATGCCGTGAACGTCTTTCAGTTCATCGACCTGCTGTGGCGTCAGACCGGTATAGCTGAACATCCCGCTCTGCCTGAGGATAAAGCTGAAATCACGTCCGGAAACCTTCTGCGCCAGCACCTCAACCAGCCGCGTGCGCATGTCGATGATGCGCACGCGCATGGCCTCGACTTCGCTCAGCCACTGCTCGCGCAGGTGCGGCGTGTTGAGCACTTTTGAAACCAGAAAGGCGCCATGCGCAGGCGGGCTGGAGTAGTTGCGACGTACAGTGGCCTTCAGCTGGCCGAATACGTTGGCAGCCGACGCGGTGTCTTCGCAGACGACCGACAGCCCGCCGACCCGCTCGCCGTACAGCGAGAAGATTTTCGAGAACGAGTTACTGACCAGCGTTGTAACACCTGCGTTGGCCATTGCGCGGATGGCATAGGCATCCTCATCAATGCCTTTGCCAAAGCCCTGATAGGCAATATCCAGAAACGCGATGAGCTGACGATCCTTGATAACCTCGATCAACCGGTCCCATTGCTCGACTGTCAGATCGGCACCTGTCGGGTTGTGGCAGCAAGGGTGCAGCAAAAGGATGCTCTGCGCAGGCAGGCGCTGCACCGTATCGAGCATGGCCTCGAACCTGACCCCGCCAGTCTGCGCGTCGAAATACGGGTAGCTGTTGACCTTGAAGCCCGCACCACCGAACAGCGCGTTGTGGTTTTCCCAGGTCGGATCGCTGACCCAGACCTGCGAGTCCGGGAAGGCATACTTGAGGAAGTCGGCACCTACTTTCAGCGCGCCGGAGCCGCCCACGGTCTGGATGGTCGCCACGCGTCCTGCCTGCACAAGCGGGTGATCCGCCCCGAACAACAGGGTCTGCACTGCATGCCGATAAGCCGCCAGGCCTTCCATCGGCAGATAGACAGAAGCCTCCTGCTCGCCCTGGGCCAGTTGCTGTTGTGCCGTTGCTACGCATGCCAGCTGAGGGATACGGCCCTGCGCGTCGTAATACAAGCCGATGCTCAGATTGACCTTGTCCGCACGGGAATCCTTGCCAAAGGTTTCCATCAGGGAAAGGATCGGATCACCAGCGTATGACTCCACGTGGGCTAGCATGCAAACAACTCCTACAGGCAATAAAAACAGGGGTTGCTAATGTAGCAGCGTCTGCGGGGGAACGGGCAGTGCATCAAACACATTGAGCCGCAGATAGGTGACGCAGAGCGTCACGAACGGCATTCCCACACTGGAGCGTGTGGAACGATAGCCTCAACTATAGTGGGACGCTCTGCGTCCGATTCAGAGTGCGTGGAACAAGAATTCTGCGCACAAAAAAAAGCGCCTGCACCTAAGTGCAAGCGCTTATCTGTTACCTACAGGCTTTTAGTGGAACAGCACTGCGGTTTTTTGCAGGGTAATCCAGACGCCCCACGCCAGCGGGATGCCTACGGCCAGCCAGGCGGCGATGACCAGCGGCTTACTGCCTGCGGATGCTTTCCACTCCAGCGAAGTCGTGGCATTGGCACCCTTGTCGTGACCGATGGCTTGTTCAGCCGCCAGCTCGGCGTCGGTCATGAAGTACTTGTCGGCAACCGGACGAATCAGCAGGTTGCAGATAAAGCCCAGCACCAGCAGACCCGAGAGGATGTACAAGGTGATGTCGTAGGCATCGGCACGTGCAACACCGTGGGCGAGTTGGTACTCACGCAGGTAGTTGACCAATACCGGACCGAGCACACCGGCCGCAGCCCAGGCAGTCAGCAGACGACCGTGGATCGCGCCGACCATCTGCGTACCGAACAGGTCAGCCAGATAAGCCGGAACCGTCGCGAAACCGCCACCGTACATCGACAGCACGATGCAGAACGCGGCCACGAACAGGGCGATGCTACCCATGTGGCTCAGGGTCGGAACCGACGCATAAAGCAGGAAGCCCAGTGCGAAGAATACGAAGTAGGTTGCCTTGCGACCGATGAAGTCCGAACACGAAGCCCAGAAGAAACGACCGCCGATGTTGAACAGACTCAACAGACCCGTGAAGCCGGCTGCAATCGCAGCAATGGCTTTCAGTTGGTCGGCATTGAGCTGGCTGAAGGTCAGATCGACGCCCAGCAGTTTGCCGGCGAACACTTCCTGCAACAGCGGCGAAGCCATGCCCAGGATGCCGATACCGGCCGATACGTTCAGGCACAGCACCAGCCAGACCAGACGGAACTGCGGTGTCTTCCAGGCCACGCTGACGTGCACGTGACGGTTGGTGATCATCGAGTTCTTGGCCTTGGCAGCCGGAGCGGTCCAGCCTTCAGGTTTCCAGCCGGTTGGCGGAACGCGGTAGCCCAGTGCACCGCCGATCATGAAGATGAAGTAAATCACCGCCATCACCACGAAGCTCTGCCATACGCCCACGCTTTCAGCCGAAGCGAAGTGACCCATCAGAGCCGTAGCCAGCGGTGCACCCACCATCGCGCCGCCGCCAAAGCCCATGATCGCCATACCGGTCGCCATGCCGCGCTTGTCCGGGAACCACTTGATCAGGGTCGAAACGGGGGAGATATAGCCCAGCCCCAGACCAATGCCGCCGATAACCCCCGAGCCCAGCCACATCAGCCAGATCTGGTGGGTATAAATGCCCAACGCGGAAATCAGCAGACCGCCACACCAGCACAGGGCAGAAACAACACCGGCCTTGCGTGGACCTGCGTGCTCCAGCCAGCCACCCCAGATGGCAGCCGAGCAACCCAGAAAAATGAAGAACAGGGTGTAGATCCAGCCCAGCATGGAGATCTGCCAGTCACAGGTCGACGCGAACATCTGCGCGAAGAAACCCATGTCCGGAGTACAGGCGACGGGTGCAGTAATACCCACGGCCTTGGACAACGGCAACCAGAACACCGAGAAACCGTAAGCCATACCGATACAAAGATGGATGGCCAATGCTGCTGGTGGAACAAGCCAACGGTTGAAACCGGGCTTGGCGATAATGCGCTCTTTGGACAAGAACGCAGGCTGAACGGCGTCGCCGCCCAAGGCTGTGCTTGTGCTCATTATAATTACCCCAATGTGTGAAGCTCGCAGATGGTCCGCTGGTCCGCCACAGACTCTATGCCGAGCGGCCATGTCTGTTTTATCGGCAGGTTGTTCAGATACGTGACAAAAAGACGCACCTGAGCCAGCAAAAACGGAGACTATCACTGTCTGATAGCAAATAAGCATCTCGTTACATGCTTTTTATTATCTATTTTATCGGTTAATCCGCGCGCTCTATGACGCCATAGATGCAATCAATTAAATGATAAGGAAAAGCCTGTCAGAACCTTAGTTGAGGCAAAAAAGCTATGTAGCTGTAGGGTCGAGAGGAGCGCTGCTACCTCAAACCGGAGACCGGACAGCAATAAAGGCATCCGCAGCCCGGTACGCGCGTCAGAGCGGTATACTCACGGGCTATTTTTGAATATCGACACAAGGACTCGCCCATGAAAGCGTTCGGCAAAATCCTGGGGCTGTTTATTCTCGGGCTGTTGCTGATCATCGTGGCTCTCGGCTTCGCCCTGACCCACCTGTTTGATCCCAACGACTACAAAGACGAGATTCGCCAGCTGGCACGCGACAAGGCCAACGTCGAGCTGACGCTCAACGGTGATATCGGCTGGAGCCTGTTCCCCTGGCTCGGCCTGGAATTGCACGACGCCCATGTCGCCACCCTGACCGCCCCCGATCAGCCGTTTGCCGATGTGCAGATGCTCGGCCTGTCCGTACGTGTCCTGCCGCTGCTTCGTCGTCAGGTGCAGATGAGTGACATCCGCGTCGAAGGCCTTAACCTGGCCCTGCACCGTGACGAAAACGGTCATGGCAACTGGGAGGACATCGGCAAGCCCGCTGTCGCAACCACCGCAGCGCCTGGCGAACCGGCTCCTGCACCAGCCCCGGACGCGCCCAAGGCCGATCGCCCTTCCCAGCCCATCCGGCTGGATATCGACAGCCTGACTGTCAACAACGCCCGCGTGGATTACAGCGATGCCCGCAAAGGCCGAACCTTCACGGCCGAGAGCATTCAACTGAGCACCGGACCAATTCGTGAAACATCCGACATCCCGATCAAACTGACGGCGTTCCTGAGCACCAACCAGCCCGTCGTGCGCGCCAAGACTGAACTGGTCGGCGAACTGCGCATGGACCGCGTACTCAAGCGCTATCAATTCGAAGACATGCGCTTGTCCGGCGAAGTCGCAGGCGAGCCGCTGCAGGGCAAGACCGTCACTTTCTCGGCGCAGGGCCAGCTGCTGGTAGACCTTGCCGCCAATATCGCCGAATGGAACAGCCTCAAAGTGTCAGCCAACCAGTTGCGTGCACTGGGCGAACTGCGTGCCCGTGATCTGGATAAAACGCCACAGATCAGCGGCGGTCTGTCCATCGCCCAGCTCGACCTGCGCACCTTCTTCGAAAACATCGGCCAGCCATTGCCCGCCATGTCCGAGGGCGCGCTGAGCAAGGTTGAAATGGTCACACGCCTCGCCGGCACGCCCACCAGCCTTGCGCTGGAAAACCTCAATCTGAAAGTCGACGACAGCACCTTCACGGGTCGGATCGCCGTGGACGACTTCGCCAAGCAGGCGCTGCGTGTCCAGCTCAAGGGCGATACCTTCGACGCCGACCGCTATCGTCCGGCTGAGAGCGAAGAAAGCAAAGGTGCCAAGGCCGCGCGCAAATCCGAGGTTCAGTCCGGTGAGGCCGCCGCTGCTGCGGGCGATTCACCGCTGCCCGAACAACCGACCAAGGCCGCCTGGAGCACTGCCAGGCTGCTGCCGCTGGAGCGCTTGCGTACGCTGGATGTCGAAGCTGACCTGAGCTTCGGCAAACTGACCCTGAACAAACTGCCCATCGACAACGCAGCGTTCAAGACCCAGGCCAGTGGTGGCGTCATCAAGGTCGATACGTTGAGTGGCGACCTGTACAACGGCAACTTCGAGGTCAAGGGCAATCTGGACGCGCGTCCGGACACGCCTGTGGCCACGGTACAGACGCGCATTGCCAAAGTACCGGTCGAACGCATTCTGGAAAGCCAGGGCCAGACGCCGCCAGTGCGTGGCCTGCTGAACCTAGACAGCAGCCTGACCGGCACAGGCAACAGCGAAAAAGCCCTGATCGACAGCCTGAACGGCACCGCCAGCTTTGCGCTCAATAACGGCGTACTGGTCAATGCCAACCTGGAGCAGCAGCTGTGCAAGGGTATTTCGATCCTCAACCGCAAGACGCTTAGCGGCGAACCACGCGCCAAGGACACTCCTTTCCAGCAGCTCAACGGCAATCTGGTGATACGCAACGGCGTGGCCAGCAATCCGGACCTCAAGGTTCGTACGCCGGGCATGGCCGTCAACGGTAACGGCGACGTCGATCTGCGCGTACTGGGCATGAATTACCGCGTCGGCATCATCGTCGAAGGCGACAAGAGCGACATGCCGGACCCGGCCTGCGAGATTAATCCGCGCTTTGTCGGCATCGAGTGGCCGGTGCAGTGCCGCGGCCCGCTGGAACTGGGTGCCAAAGCCTGCCGCCTGGACAAGGAAGGCGTGGGCCAGATCGCTGCCAGGCTGGCGGGCGAACGGATCAGCGAGAAGCTTGAGGACAAGCTGAATGAAAAACTCGGTGACAAGGTCAGCCCCGAACTCAAGGACGCCCTCAAGGGATTGTTCAAGCGCTAGAGCCATGTGAACAGCTCAGGAGCGCCCTCGCGGCGCTCCACTGGCGCACCCTTTCCTATCCCGACTCATATCCCGACGACGAGAGCCCTTCAGGCCATGCAACCCGAACAATTCTCCAGCGCCGTGCTGGACTGGTACGACCGTCATGGCCGACATGACCTGCCCTGGCAACAAGACATCACGCCGTATCGGGTCTGGGTATCGGAAATCATGCTGCAGCAGACCCAGGTCAGCACCGTTCTGAATTACTTCGACCGCTTCATGGAGGCCCTGCCGACCGTGCAGGCGCTGGCTGAGGCACCGGAAGACGAAGTGCTGCACCTATGGACCGGGCTGGGCTACTACACCCGCGCCCGCAACTTGCAGAAGACCGCAAAAATCGTGGTTGCCGATCACGATGGCGAGTTTCCCCGCGACGTCGAAAAACTCATCCTGCTGCCCGGTATCGGTCTATCCACCGCAGGCGCAATCGCCAGCCTGAGCATGGGTCTTCGCGCGCCGATCCTCGACGGCAACGTCAAACGCGTGCTGGCGCGCTTTACCGCGCAAGAGGGCTACCCCGGCGAACCCAAGGTGGCCAAACAGCTATGGGCCACAGCTGAACGCTTCACACCGCACAGCCGGGTCAACAACTATACCCAGGCCATGATGGACCTCGGTGCCACGCTCTGCACCCGCAGCAAACCCAGCTGCCTGCTCTGCCCGCTGGAACGCAGTTGCGAGGCGCACATGCTCGGCCTGGAAACCCGTTACCCGATCCCCAAGCCGCGCAAGACGGTGCCGCAGAAACGCACGCTCATGCCGATGCTCGCCAACGAAGAAGGCGCGATTCTGCTTTATCGTCGCCCTTCCAGCGGCTTGTGGGGCGGCCTGTGGAGCCTTCCGGAACTGGATGACTTCGATGACCTGCAGCACCTGGCCACGCAACACGCACTGCAATTGGGCGAGCATCAAGAATTGCCGGGGCTGATCCACACCTTCAGCCACTTCCAGTTGAGCATCGAACCCTGGCTGGTCAAGGTCCAGGAGTCCGCCGATCACGTGGCCGAGGCCGACTGGCTCTGGTATAACCTCGCCACCCCGCCACGCCTGGGCCTAGCTGCCCCGGTGAAAAAGCTGCTCAAACGCGCAGCCGACGTATTGAACGCAGGAGAGTCGTCATGACCCGCACCGTAATGTGCCGCAAGTACAAAGAAGAACTGCCCGGCCTGGAACGCGCCCCATACCCTGGCGCCAAGGGCGAAGACATTTTCAACCACGTCTCGCAAAAAGCCTGGGCCGACTGGCAGAAACACCAGACCCTGCTGATCAACGAGCGCCGCCTGAATATGATGAACGCCGAAGACCGGAAATTCCTCCAGACCGAGATGGACAAGTTTCTCTCGGGCGAAGAATACGCCCAGGCCGAAGGCTACGTACCCCCCGAAAAATAAAGCGTTTCACGCAGTGAAGGTCGTAAGCGTCGGTAATAATTCAAATTTTTTAAAAAACACGCTTGACGACCTCCTGAAAAACACGTCTAATGCGCCCCGTTGCCCAGATAGCTCAGTCGGTAGAGCAGGGGATTGAAAATCCCCGTGTCGGCGGTTCGATTCCGTCTCTGGGCACCACCTTTCGTTTTCAGGTGATGCCAAGCACACCTGAAAGCACACAAGAAGCCCGCCTCGTGCGGGCTTTTTGTTGTCTGGGCGAAACGATACTCAGCCATTCGCCTTCAACATTCTCCGTTTGAATTCATCTACGCTGAATGGACGAGGCGCCCCGCTGGACTCGCCTTCATCAGCGCAAGCCGGGTGGCTTCGATGTCTGCGCTCCGGGCCTGTTCGCGACGAATCAAGTCGCGAATATGTTGGCTGTCGCTGGTGTACGTGGGAGTATCAGTTTTTTTGTGTTCGGGCTGGTTAGGGCCTGCCGTCAGGCAGGCCCTTGTTTTACCAGCTCGGTCTGGTAAATCGGTCTCCGTACAGGATCGCAAATTGATTCATTGCCACTTTCCAGTCGTGTGCCGCATGACCCCAGTTGGCGGTGATGTTGCGCAACCCAAGCCATATCAGTTTCGTCGCAGCCTCATCGGTCGGGAAGTGCCCTCGAGTCTTGATGATCTTGCGTAACTGGGCATTGATGCTCTCGATGGCATTGGTCGTGTAAACCACTTTGCGAATGCCCGCCGGAAAAACAAAAAACGGTATAACCCGATCCCAGGCGCGACGCCATGCAGCAACTACAGTCGGATACTGCTTGCCCCAGGGGCCCGCTTCAAAGGCGTTAAGCTCTTGCTCAGCCACATCGGCATTGATCGCCTGGTAGATCGGCTTGAGTGCTTTGGCCAGTGCCCGACGTTTATCCCAAGCGGCATAGTCCAAGCTGTTGCGGATCAGATGCACGATGCAGGTTTGCAGCGTCGTGGCAGGAAAAACCGCCCCCAACGCCTCCGGTATTCCTTTGAGGCCATCCGTGACGGCGATCAGAACATCTTCAACGCCACGAGTCTTGAGGTCGTTGAACACCTTCATCCAAAACTTGGCACCCTCGGTGCTCTCGATCCATATACCCAGAATGTCGCGCGTGCCATCAGGTAATACCCCCAGCGCCAGATAAATAGCCTTGTTGCACACTAACCCCTCGTCCCGGATTTTGACCCGTAACGCATCGAAGAAGATCACCGGATACATCGGTTCCAAGGGTCGTTGCTGCCAAGCGCCCACCTCTTCCATGACCGCATCGGTGACTGAGCTGATGAAGTCATGGGACACGTCAGTTCCATACTGCTCAGATAGAAAAGCGCGGATCTCACGCACCGTCATGCCCCGGGCGTACATGGCAATTATCTTGTCGTCGAAGCCTGTAAAACGGCGTTCGTGCTTGGGAATCAGGATCGGGGCGAAGCTACCATCGCGGTCTCTGGGGATATCCAGGCGAAGCGGCCCGTCGTCGGTCAGAACCGTCTTGCTGCTTTTGCCATTGCGCTGATTGGTCGACTCCTCAGGGCGCTCCGCGCCCTGAGGGTAACCAAGGTGGTGACCCAGCTCGGCGCCTAGCGCACGCTCGATCAGAGCCTTCTTGAACGCCATGGACGCGTCTTGAATGGCTTCGGCGCTCATCGGGCCTTTAACAAACTGCTCGATCAGCTCTTGGGGAATCGAGGGCAACTCCCTCGCTGTTGCATTGGCGGACTTCTTTTTGGTCGGCATACATGCACCTCTAGCTACATGTTATGCCCGAACACAAAATTTCTGACAGTCTCGTGTACGTGCCCACTTCAGTCTGCGCGCTTGTCAAGGTGCCCTTTTGATCGGTCATCCGTACGGTCTCCATACTTGAACTCCAAAATCGGTTATCGACTGCGAGAGGCCTTCTCCTGGAAGAGGCATGCTCATACATGCGTTACGCAGCGCGGAAGCCCAGAGCTTCGAGCCCCTCAAGACCAGCCATCCAGAGCCCTGCCGCCCCCATCCCGTTGAACTAATTTTCCCTCCCCACCATCGAAGCCATACATTTGCTTCCACAAGGAAAATTACGTGCTCAAGTTTACTGCCTCCGCCCTCATCATCGCCGCCACTCTGGGTCTGGCTGCCTGCGACAGCAAATCCGAACAGAAAGCACAGGACGCTCAGGCTCATCAGGAGAAATCCCAGGAGAAAATGGAGTCTGCCCAGGACAAAGTGAACGAGGCTGCCAAAGAGAACACCGAAGCGGCCAAGGACAAAGCTGCGTCCAAGGAAGCGGCTGCCGAAGAATCGAAGACCTTCGTGCCGACGTCCGAAGTGACCAACACCATCCAGCCGGAAAAAAAGTGAAAACAGTGAATACTCTTCACAAAGTTTTCACAGCGGCCGCGTCATTGTAGAGCTGCTCCCAAGTGTGAATCCTTAAGCCCGCTCCCCCCATCGCGGGCTTTTCTTTGCCCGGAATTTGACGGGCAGACCGCTTTTCCAGATATCTGTGCACTTATAGTCAATGTATTTTTCTTTGACCAAAAACTGCACTTTTTTGACGCCAATAAATCTCTTCATTTATCCAGTCGATTGTTGCGATGACTCGTTCATGTCGCAGCTTTTCGAGCCGATACTCTAATCACAGCAAGTCCACAAACACACCAAGGGGCAGGTTATGTTCGGAAACAAGAACAAAGCTGAACTGACAGCCATGAAGGCCGAGGTAGATGGACTCAAAGGACTGACAAGCGCACTGGAAAAATCAATGGCGGTGGTCGAGCTGGGTCTCGACGGCAAGATCCTTCGTGCCAACGATAACTTCCTTGCAGCGATGGGCTACCGGGCCGATGAGCTGGCCAGCAAGACGCACCGCGACTTTTGCGAGCCGGAGATGCTCCGCAGCCGCGAATACGCGGACCTGTGGGCGTCTCTGAAGGCTGGCAAGTTCATCTCCGGCACCTTCAAGCGCATCGACAAGAATGGCCGTAGCGTCTGGCTGGAGGCAAGCTACAACCCGGTGACCGATACGCAGGGCAAAGTCTTCAAGGTGGTCAAATATGCTCTGGACGTCACCAAACGCGTAATGCTCGAAAACGAGACCAACAGCAAGCTGGCAGCAGTAGACCGGGCCATGGCTGTTTGCGAATTCGAGCCCAATGGCAATGTGATAACCGCCAACAGTAATTTCCTGAACGTCATGGGTTACGCACTGAACGAGATCAAAGGTAAACACCACAGATCGTTCTGCGAACCGGCACTGGTCAACAGCCCGGAATATGCCGAATTCTGGCGCAAGTTGAATCAGGGCGAGTTCATTGGCGATCAGTTCAAACGCCTCGGCAAACATGGCCGGGTTGTCTGGCTGGAAGCAACGTATAACCCGGTTTTTGATGTCGACGGCAAGCTCTACAAGATCGTCAAGTTTGCCAGTGACATTACCCAGCGTGTCGAAAAGCAGGAAGCCGATGCGCATGGTGCGTCGCGTGCTTACCATATCTCGGCAGAAACCGAGAAAGTGGCCGAACAAGGAACCCTGGTCATTCAGGAAACCGCTCGGGAAATGCGCCAGATTGCCGAAAACATCGGCGCGTCGGCGAAGCTGGTGAGCCAACTGGGCGATCGCTCCGAGCAGATCACCGCCATCGTCAATACCATCCGCGGCATCGCCGACCAAACCAACCTGCTGGCGCTCAACGCTGCCATCGAAGCGGCACGGGCGGGTGATCAGGGTCGCGGGTTTGCCGTGGTGGCAGACGAAGTCCGGCAACTGGCCGGACGTACCAGCGGCTCTACCACCGAGATTGCCGAAATGATCGGCAAGATTCTCGCCGAAACACGTGAAGCCGTGGCGAGCATGGATGCCACGCAGGAAGGTGCCATTCGAGGTGTGACACTGGCCGATCAGGCCGGACAGGTCATCGTGCAGATCCGCGACGGCGCAAGCGATGCGGTCGAGGCCGTGAACATGTTCGCCACGCGCATGGATGAAGCCGAAGCGTTTGCAAAGCCGGGCAAGCGATGACGATCGTGTAACACCCAGCACATCAAAACCCGCGTCCTGCGGGTTTTTTATTGTCCAGAGATTACGGCCAAGCCTTGGTTATCCAGCCCGTCTGCGCTTCAATAGCGGCCATCGCATTTCACGCCAGCCAAAGGACCGCTCATGGCCTCGCCAGACAAGCAGCAAAAACGTGCCAAGCGCGCAAAAATCAAGGCCAAGCAGAACCGTTCGGGCAAGGGCACAACCAGCCTCGTCCACCCGGTGTTTGCCTCTGAGCTGGTCAATCTGCCGTTTGATGACGTCGAACTTGATCTAAACACGTTCGACTTCAAAGACATCGTAGAGAACGGCTTCGACCCGGCCGACTATGATGATCTCTTCGTGGCCATGAAAGCCGCCGAAGCCATCAGCCAACTGGCGCTGTGCGTCGTCTTCCTGCAGTACCCGGTGCTGGCACTGGTCGTTTCCGAAGAGGACGAAGACCCTGCCACGGACTTCATGATGGGTCTGCTGATCGTGTACCGCGCCATGTACCACGATGAAGACGAAGACACGGCGATCGAATGGATCGAAAGCCCTGCCTTCCAGAAGGATTACACCCTGGCATCCGATCTGCTGATGAAACGAGACACCAAGGCCGCACGCTGATCGAGACCGTGCCGACGCAGAGCGTCAGCACGATAGTCAGCGGCCAATCAACCCAGCGCAGCAGCGCCCACACGCCCGGCTTTGCGGCGGCGCGAAACCAGCAGGCCAGCACTGATCACCAGCAGGCTTAGCAGGCCGGTGGCGATGATTTCGACACGGTGCTCTTCCTGGATCAACATGATCGTCAGCACTGCAACGATGAACGCGATCACCGCCCACGTCAGCCATGGGAACAGCCACATCTTGAAGTCGATAGCCTCGCCTGCAGCAATGCGCTTCTGGCGCATCCGCAGTTGCGACACGGCAATCACCAGATACACCAGCAGGGCAATGGCACCAGAACTGGCCAGCAGGAAATCAAACACGGCAGCCGGTGCGATGTAGTTAGCGAACACGGTCAGGAACGCCGCGGCAGTCGACATGATCACTGCCCAGTAAGGCGTGCCGCCCTTGCTGGTGCGCTTGGACAATGCCGGTGCATCGCCGCGCTTACCGAGCGAGAACAGCATGCGTGATGCGGTATAGAGCGCCGAGTTCAGACAGCTGGTCACAGCAACCAGCACCACCAGATCGACAATCAGCTTGGCGTTCGGAATACCCATCGCATCAAGCACGGTTTGATACGAACCTACCTCGGCCAGGCGCGGGTCGTTCCACGGCACCAGCGACACAACGATGAAGATCGAAACCAGATAGAACAGGAAGATCCGCCAGATCACCGAGTTGGTGGCCTTGGTGATCTGCTTGCCAGGGTTCTTGGACTCCGCCGCAGCGATGGTCACAATTTCGGTGCCCATAAACGAGAACATGGTGGTCAACATCGCCGCCAGCACCGCGCCCATGCCGTTTGGCAGGAAGCCACCGGTATCAAACAGATGGCTCACGCCACTGACGTTACTGGTGGGCAGCAGGCCAAAAATTGCCGCAACACCCAGCACCACGAACGCGATGATCGCCACAACCTTGATCAGCGCAAACCAGAACTCGAATTCGCCGTAATTCTTCACACTGAACAGGTTGGTCGCGGTCAGCAGCAATGTGATGACCAGCGTGAACATCCAGATCGCGATGTTCGGGAACCAGGCATGCAAAATGGTCGCGGCGGCATTGGCCTCCAGCGGGATCACCAGCACCCAGAACCACCAGTACAACCAGCCGATGGTGAAGCCGGCCCAGTGCCCGATAGCGCGGTCAGCGTATGTTGAGAACGAACCCGTGTCTGGCGAGGCAACGGCCATTTCGGCCAGCATACGCATCACCAGCACCACCAGCGTACCCGCAGCGGCATAGGCCAGCAGCACGGCAGGGCCTGCCTCGGCAATCGCGTGGCCGGAGCCGACGAACAGACCGGCACCAATAACGCCGGCAATCGACAGCATCGTAATGTGTCGCGGTTTCAGCCCTTGTTCGAGCTCGGAAGAGTTAGCGGTACTGCTCATAAAACCACCTGTGCAAGACGAGCGAGGCACACCGAAGCGTTACGTAAAAAGAAAGCTACGGTGCCGTTCTTTATTATTGACGCAAGAATTGCGCCAAAATATTTCGAAAACGACGTCGCTTAGAGAATACGAGGCCTGTGGCTTAGCCTGTGAAGCATGCAGGGTGATGGCTTTTATACGCAGCCTGTAGGACTTGTTACCAAACGCCTCAGATTCGTCTACATGCACGCACCAAAAATGCCCCAAACCTTCCTAAAAGCGCAAACATGGTGCAGAAATCAGACCGCCACTCAGCAAATGCTACTTCCAACACCAGGCCAAAGCTGGCAACATCGCGCCTTTTTCGCGCACGTCCCTGCTTTGCAGGGCATGGTGCTTGCCTTCATGCGACCGTCCGCTGCCCGGATGAGACAACCCGTCGAGCGCCTCCACGCTCGACACAATACGTCGATGGTTGTCCTTTAAACGCTGTGCTAGCTTGGCGTTCGCTGGCAGCCAGCGCGCACACTTCAACGAGGACCCCACATGGCCGAGGCCACGCCCGCCCTGGAAATCCGCAACCTGCACAAGCGCTACGATCAGCTTGAGGTGCTCAAAGGCATCTCGCTGACCGCCCGCGACGGCGATGTCATATCGATCCTCGGCTCATCCGGTTCCGGCAAGTCCACGCTGCTGCGCTGCATCAACCTGCTGGAAAACCCGCATCAGGGGCAGATTCTGGTGGCCGGTGAAGAGTTGAAGCTCAAGGCTGCGCGCAACGGCGACCTGATTGCCGCCGATAACCGGCAGATCAACCGCTTGCGCAGCCAGATCGGTTTCGTATTTCAGAACTTCAACCTGTGGCCGCACATGAGCGTGCTCGATAACATCATCGAGGCCCCGCGTCGCGTTCTGGGCCAGAGCAAGGCCGAAGCCATCGAGGTGGCTGAAGAGCTGCTGGCCAAGGTGGGTATCGCCGACAAACGCCATGCCTACCCTGCGCAGCTCTCCGGCGGGCAACAGCAGCGCGCCGCCATCGCGCGTACACTGGCCATGCAGCCGAAGGTCATTCTGTTCGACGAGCCGACCTCGGCCCTCGACCCGGAGATGGTTCAGGAAGTACTCGGCGTCATCCGCGCACTGGCTGAAGAAGGCCGGACCATGCTGCTGGTGACCCACGAAATGAATTTTGCACGTCAGGTATCAACTGAAGTGGTGTTTTTGCATCAGGGAATGGTCGAAGAACAGGGCACACCGCAGCAAGTATTCGAAAACCCGCTGTCGGCAAGGTGCAAACAATTCATGTCGAGTCACCGCTAACGGAGCAACACCCATGCAGTCGTACAAAAAGATCTTGCTGATCGCAGCGGCCACCCTTGCCTTCAGCGGCAGTGCCTTTGCTGAAACAATGAAAATGGGCATCGAAGGTGCCTACCCGCCGTTCAACAACAAGGACGCGAGTGGACAGGTGGTGGGCTTTGACTATGAAATCGGCCAGGCCCTGTGCGCCAGGATGAAGGTCGAGTGCGAAGCGGTGACGTCAGACTGGGACGGCATCATCCCGGCGTTGATGGCCAACAAGTTCGACTTCCTGATCTCGTCGCTGTCGATCACCGAAGAGCGCAAGCAGGTGGTCGATTTCACCAACCCGTATTACTCGAACAAGCTGCAATTCATCGCGCCGAAAACTTCCTCGATCGACGTATCGAGCACTGAAAAAGCCAAAGAAAGCCTTGCCGGCAAGTCAGTGGGTGCACAGCGATCGACACTGGCCGCCACCTGGCTGGAAGACAAGCTCGGGATCATGGACGTCAAGCTCTATGACACTCAGGAAAACGCCTTCCTCGACCTGTCCTCCGGTCGCGTCGACGCCATGCTGGCCGACAAATACGTCAGCTTCGAGTGGCTGAAAAGCGAAGCGGGTCAGAACTTCGAGTTCAAGGGCGAGCCTGTCGTTGAAGACGACAAGATCGGCATCGCCGTGCGCAAGGGTGATGATGCCCTGCGCGAGCGCTTGAACGCGGCCCTGAAAGAAATCATCGCTGATGGCACCTACAAGAAGATCAACGACAAGTATTTCCCTTTCAGCATCCTCTGATTCACCTGACCGCGTCGCCGCCGCTTCCTGTCGAAGCGCGGCGACCGGCCCTGACAAAGCCTGCCCATGAACATTGATCTCCACGGATTCGGCCCGGCCCTTGCGGCTGGCGCGCTGATGACGGTCCAGCTTGCACTCTCGGCCCTGTGCCTGGGGCTGATACTCGGACTGCTCGGCGCCTTGGCCAAGACCTCGCCCTACAAGCCTCTGCAATGGCTGGGCAGTACATACTCGACCCTGGTACGCGGCATTCCCGAACTGCTTTGGGTGTTGCTGATTTACTTCGGCACCGTCAACGGCATGCGCGCTCTGGGCAAACTGTTCGACATTCCTGACCTGGCCCTGAGCGCTTTCTCTGCCGGGGTCATCGCCCTGGGTATTTGCTTTGGTGCCTACGCGACCGAAGTGTTTCGCGGCGCGATTCTGGCCATCCCCAAAGGTCATCGTGAAGCCGGGCTGGCGCTGGGCATGTCACGCTCGCGCATCCTCTTCAAACTGGTCCTGCCGCAGATGTGGCGCATCGCCCTGCCCGGCCTGGGCAATCTGTTCATGATTCTGATGAAAGACACCGCGCTGGTCTCGGTGATCGGCCTGGAAGAAATCATGCGCCACGCGCAGATCGCCGTGGGCTTCACCAAGCAAGCGTTCACCTCTACATGGTCGCGGCCTTCATGTACCTGGGCCTGACCGTGCTGGCGATGGCCGGCATGTACTTCCTTGAGAAGCGTGCCAGTCGCGGCTTTCTGAGGAGCGCGTCATGAACTGGGAAGTCATCATCAAGTGGCTGCCACGCCTGGCACAGGGCGCGACCCTGACCCTTGAGCTGGTGGCGATTGCCGTCATCGCCGGGCTGATCCTCGCCATCCCGATGGGCATCGCCCGTGCATCGCGTCACTGGCCGGTACGCGCCCTGCCCTACGCCTACATCTTTTTCTTCCGCGGCACACCGCTGCTGGTGCAACTGTTTCTGGTCTACTACGGCCTGGCGCAGTTCGACGTGGTGCGTCAGGGGCCGCTGTGGCCATACCTGCGTGACCCTTTCTGGTGTGCGGTTGTCACCATGACCCTGCACACCGCCGCCTACATCGCAGAAATCCTGCGCGGCGCCATTCAGGCCGTGCCGGTCGGTGAAGTCGAGGCTGCGCGGGCGCTGGGCATGTCGAAATGGAAAGCATTGTTCTACATCGTCCTGCCCCGCGCGGCACGTATCGGCCTGCCTGCCTACAGCAACGAAGTCATCCTGATGCTCAAGGCCAGCGCACTGGCCAGCACCGTCACCCTGCTGGAGTTGACCGGCATGGCCCGCACGATCATCGCCCGCACTTACTTGCCGGTAGAAATTTTCTTCGCCGCCGGTATGTTCTACCTCGTGATGACGTTCGTGCTGGTACAAGGCTTCCGCCTGCTGGAAAAGCTATTGCGTGTAGACGCCAGTCAGGGGCGCTGATATGAAGGGTGCTGGCGTCGACCCAGTCAGCACCTTGCCCCGCGAGGCCGCCACTATGCCCACTGAACCTTGCTTGCAGGATGAACACCTCGGCAGCCACTTTCGTGCGCTGGACAGCTTTCTGTTCGCGCATCAGGCCTTGTGGCGGCCCAAGCCGTTCACGCACCTGCGTCTGCCGTGGGAAGACAAATATCCTGACCTCGCAAACTGGCTGCGGCAACGCACGCTGGAACAGGCCGAGACCGCGCATAACCACCCGGAACAACTCGACGCGCCATTTCCGTTCCCGCAACTGGCCGCCGAGGCCGTCGCCCTGAGCAATGTAGCGGAACTGCCTTCATATCCTCTGGAGCCAGTCGATGCGCGCATGAGTGTCGACGTGCCGGGGCGCAAATGGCAACAGATCGAAGCCTTCGCCAGCCATCTGGACAGGCGTGATACCACCACTCACTGGCTGGACTGGTGCTCAGGTAAAGGCCACCTGGGACGTCGCCTGACCGGGCGCGGTCAGCGCCTGACCTGCCTGGAGCACGACTCGGCGCTGATCGAAGCAGGCCTGGCACTGAGTACGCGGCAAGGCATCGACGCCAGGCATGTGCAGCAGGATGTCATGGCCGACGACGCCTGGCGCTGCCTGCAACCCGAGCACACGCCTGTGGCGCTGCATGCCTGCGGCGACCTGCACATTCAGCTGATGGAGCTGGCAAGCCAGACCGGCTGTCGGCACATGGCAATCGCGCCATGCTGCTACAACCGCACCCGGCACGACTTGTATCGACCGCTGTCCAGCGACGGCAAAACATCGGGTTTGAAGCTGTCGCGAGACGAACTCGGCCTGCCACTCAGCGAAACCGTGACGGCTGGCGCTCGCGTGCGTCGTCAACGCGACACCTCAATGGCTCGCCGTCTGGGCTTCGACCTGCTGCAGCGAAGCTTGCGCGGCATTGACGATTACTTGCCCACGCCCTCGCTGCCGACTTCCTGGCTGGACGCGTCCTACGCGGACTACTGCAATCATCTGGCGCGACTGAAGAATCTACCGGCACCGGGCCAGCAGGACTGGGCTTCTCTGGAAGCCGCTGGCTGGAAAAGGCTGGCCGAAGTGCGCAACCTGGAACTGATCCGCGACCTGTTTCGGCGTCCGCTGGAGATGTGGCTGGTGCTCGACAGGGCAATGTATGTCCACGAGCAGGGCTACAGCGTCAGCGTTGGCACTTTCTGTGACAGCCGGATTACACCACGCAACCTGCTGATTCTGGCTCGAAAATCGTGACCTAAATCGATTGAGCAACCTGTGGATAAGTCTGTTGATGAAAATGTGGATGAGTGCGTTAAAGCTTGGCGCGCCAGTTACTAAAGCCCCTTATTTTTTCCCGCAATCCTTTCCGTACCCCGCAAAAACAATGCCTTGCGGCGCATCAGGCCAATGTGCGCACATCTGGTAACGCGCGTATTTTTTTATCAAGCAATTGTGCATAAAGATTTGGTAAAGGCTCTGGGACAAGCCTTTTACCTGGCTCAATCGTGCACACGCAAGTGCCTGTGCACGACTTGTTTAGTGCGAGGTTTCAGACCTCTTCGACACACTCCAGCGAGCGCTCGACCATGACTTTGGCCATTTCCAGCATGTGCATGGAGGCAAACGCCAGGTCGCGTTGCGCACCGGCCAATTCATCGCCCAGTTCGTGGGCAGTAGCCGATGCACAACGCAGGAAATCCAGCGCATGCACCAGGGTTGCTTCCAGGCTGATGAAGTCGAACTTGCCGTCGTGGGGTTCTTTGTCAGTGCGGGGGATTGGCAGGTAACACGCCATGGCGCGCTTGACGACCGCCTTGTCGAAGATTGGCGCGGTGCTGGACTGTTTGGGTGGGTCGGGGGTTATTTTGACCATGCTTAGCTCTCTCCTCAATGGAACTGCCACTGGGGTCGCGACTAAACGAGTGAGGTGGCAGCTGTGCGAAGGTTAGTCGACCGGGAGCTAAGACCGGCGCACCCAAAGGTGCCCTCGCGCACAGCCGCCATAAAGTGCAGGAAGAAGACCTGACCAAAACAGCGACGCGATACGCCTTAACTCAAATCCGGGCGACTAAACCCGATCGCTGATATGCAGCGACGGGCGGAGATTAGAAGCACACATCGAGAGGCGCAAGCGGTCGGGGATTCTCTCGGAAATGTCCTTCAAAAGAAAGAGACCAAGCCTGCAAAAACCGGCCTGAAAGCGTTGCAAAAGATGATCTCTGCACACAATTGCCGAAGCCCGTAGGAGCGGACTTGTCCGCGAAGACTTAACAGACGACGCCGCACTCACGTCACAGCCCAACCGCTAAAACTGATCATCCTTCAACCGCGCAAACGGCACACTGCGGTTCTGCAACTTGCGCAACGTCAGCTTGTACGCACTGGACTTGATCTGACTACCCATCGGCGTCTCCTCCAGCAAGATCCGACCCGACGCAAAGGCACAACCCGTGCTCATCATCTTGTACTTGAGCAGATACAGCCCCGGGTCCATCTTGGCGAACGTAAACACCGCACCGGCCGGCACGAACGCATGCCGAAACGCCCTGCGCCCCACCGCATCCGTGACCTTGGCATACACCGCCGACTCGCCGGCCGAGTTATCCACAGTGATCTGCGACCAGCCGTTGTCCTTGAGCAACGGCATATCTTTCACGTAACCCGCCTTTTCCGGCCAGGGCGCGCCCATCGGATCCAGCGCGGGCACCTCACACTCGGACGTTACCGCATCAACCGGCTTGGCTGGACTGGCCACAGGCTCTTCAACCGGTGCGGCGGGCGCTGGCTTGACCCACGTCTGCGCCACCGGCACCGGCTCGGCTGGCACAAACGCCTTGCCAGCATCCCGGTCATAACCCATCCACGCCCCGGCTGCGCAAAACACCACAAACACCAGCGCCCAACGCCACGCACTGCGGCGACGCTTGTCACTGGAAGGCGATGAAGAGGAAGGAGAAGCCTTGGGCGCCGGGCCCGTCCGAGCGGCCCGAGAGGGCGTTGCAGTGGCAGTAGCAGAGTTTGCGGCGTATACATGCACCGCCTGCACACCCGCCGCACGCGCCTGCTTGCGCCGCAACGCGTCCATACGAGCTTTGTGCTCATCGGCAGCAAGCTGCGCATCATAAGCCGCACGCCGCGAAGGGTCCGCCAGCACATCATGAGACGCGTTGACCACGCCCATCATGTCCGAGGCATAAGGGTCGGAATTCCTGTCCGGGTGCAGCTTCTGCGCCAGCTTGCGATAAGCCTTCTTGATCTGCTCAGGAGAGGCATCGCGAGCAACACTCAGCAGCTCGTAATGCGTGGGCGTTCTCTGCATTGCACTTGCTGTCCATGGCTGACTGCCATTTTTGATACAGATGTATCGGCCAAAAAGCCCATATCTCCAGTGCAAATGCAACGCAACAAGAACCAGCCCACAAGAAAATGCCCGAATCCAGAGGATCCGGGCATCTCTTGAAACATCGATGAAGCCTTCGTGAGCGTCCAGACGCACATTCATGCGATTCAGACAGCAATCCTCAGCCCCACCTTGCGCAAGACCCGACAGGCCAGACGCAACTACAAATATCCTTCAACAACTCCTCAGCGAATGACCAGCCTGCGGCAAACAAAACCCCAAACCCGGTTACGATCCATCGCATTACTCATCAGATAGTCCTTTATCTGCTGGCTGAAAAGCTAACGTCCCGTGCTACTGACTCAGTAGCCTGGGCCGTTGAGAACAAGCCTATGCAAAGCCCTCCCGCCCTGCAACTGCCCAAAAATGGCGGGGGTCGGATGGGTGCCTGTTCACGCACCAGATAGCCATCAACGCTGGACGCATCGGTTTGAACGAACAGGTTAAAAATCCATCGCTTTGTCAGGTACAAGCTGCGCGTGCCAGAGGCGAAATCAGCATTCAAATGCGCAGTGCTCACACACATCAAGCAGACCATTCCGCCAAAACCAACAGAAACGTCCTGCACCACCACCCGCCCGCATCCCACCCAAAGCGCCAATGGTCGATTTTTTTCAACTGAATCAGACAGCTAGGCTTTACAAGCTCATCAGAAGCTATATACTCGCAGCCCATTACGCCGGTATAGCTCAGTTGGTAGAGCAACTGACTTGTAATCAGTAGGTCCCGGGTTCGACTCCTGGTGCCGGCACCATATAAAAGAAGGGCTTGCAGCGATGCAGGCCCTTGTTTTTTCCCCCAGACGTAATAAGCCACGTAACAAGTCCACCGATCGGGCCTGTCTTACGCGCTCCACGTCGAGCTCCAACCGCAGCTACAGACGCTCATGAGCAGTAGCGCGAGACCCTGGCCAACCGCTCGGACAGGGTACCCCGCTCAAAATCTGAGGGGGGTCAGAAAAAAGGTAATATTAGTAATACGGCTCGGGAAAAATGGCTGAAGCCCTTGCAGGCCGTGGCTTTCAGCGTTTTCGGGCAAAGGTAATATTGAAGCGATACAAAGGCGATAATATTACCTTTTACTAAAGCTATATTTTCATTTCCTAAAACCCAATGAATCCGGGGGTTTCAGGAAAATATTACTTTTCATATCGCTTCATATTACCTTTCGATGTAATACGCGCAGCCCAGTAAAACCGTGGCCTCCAGCCTAGGTTCGTGGGTCATATAGCTAATATCGCTCTTTTTGAAAACACCCTCCCATACCTGAGATTCGATCTCATTTAAAACGGTTTTTTTCAAAACGCCGACTGCAGCGGGTTAAGGTCTTCAGGTCGTCACCAGCACGTGTAACTGTGTGCAACGTCCAAAGCATCCTGAGTGCGGCTATAGACCCCGTCCTGCGTGCGTTGTAGAGGTTTGACCTGATCTGGCTATCGATGCCTTGGTGCGCCGCTTCAGGACTGGTGTCGATTTGGAAAACCACCATCCTCCTCGGTTTTCCAACTTTTCACCCAAGCGGGCCGAGCCCCCGAGGTTTGCCACCATCTGTACCGCTCCGTCGCTCACTGTGTAAGGCGCTGACATTTTTCTGCATAAGCTTGCACGTTGTGCAATTGCCCCTCCCCTGCGCAACCCCACGGCTGGCCTGGGCTGGGGTAGTGCTTTCATCGCATCTGGATTTGCACAAAAAACGGACGCGGAGCCCGTCGGCGGGAGGGGGATAAGTGCTTTTCCTTGAGTTTTTTTATTCCTAGGCCAATTTTCCGCCGAAGCCCGGATTAGCTGAGACTCAGTCCTTCCATCGGAGAGTTGTGGCGAAGCCAAAGCACGCGATTGTACTGTACGCACATACAGTTAAATTCGGAGGGCAGACGGTCATGGCAGTGGTTATCGCAGAGAAAAAAGCAGAGGTTGATGCATGGGTCGCGTTGCTTGAGGACAGCACCGCGTTGCTCGCTCGTCCAGGAGTCCATCACAAATTGTTGCTGCAACGTGCTTGCGCTCTGCATACCTCGAAAATCGTGAACGCAGAGGAGTACAGCGACATGCTGGAACTCGCTGACGGAGCGCTCGCCTATGCAATTGAAGAGCAGCTTTACCTCCCCCCATCAGAAAGTGCCGCCTGATGCAGGTCTTGGTGATTCCAATGAGGCACAAGGGCGTAGCGCTGGAACCCAGAGAGAGGGAGCGTTACGAAGCGATACTAGGGAACGTGGTAGTCCGATCGACTCACTGCAAATATTTAGGCAGGCATGCAAACATTGCCTGGCTTGAGGCAGGCATGCCAAAAGAGGGACAGCGGCTCCCAGAGCTGCTGGACGTCACGTTGGCCACAATGGCCCACAATGGGTTTGTGCTCAGTGGTATTGAATACGTCGACGGCTGTGCCTACGCGCAGGCTTGGTGGTGCAGGCACCTGTGATATCAGCGCTCTGATCCACACCTGCAAACCTAGCCTGTTGAATGCGCAGGAAGCACTAGGCCAAGGCGACATTACACGCCAGACCAACCGCGGTGTGTTAAGAGTAATTGATTCAGTGGTGCGGGACAGAGATAACAGAACCCACCTCCGCCCCGCGATTGATCACAGCTCTTTGATGATGCCGTACAAGCGTAGCGACCAATAAAGCGTCTGCAAGATCCGGATCAAGTCTTCGTGGAAAAATCGTTTCACGTCAGTATCTCCTGTGTGGATGGACAGCAACACAAACTTGCTGTGAAAGCGTTTAAGCCGTCACCGCCTACGCGCACACGAAAACTTTCGCTGACATTTGCGATATCAGTTGAGTGTCAGTTTCAATATTTTAAAGGCGAATTACTTATGCGACATGCGTATTCGCATGTTGACGCGCCCGTGCGCTGGCCATACGCTCAGAGATTCCTAGGTTCCAAGATGCATAGCTGTATGGGTGACGGGAAGATCGTAACACAACAAATCTCTCCCGAAACCCTCCTCTCAGGCCCGCCACTGCGTGGGCCTGAGTCGTTTTAGCGACCCCTCAGTAAAATCTCACCCCACGAAAACCAAGCATTTCTGGGTCATTGATCAAATTTGATCATCGGGCCTAAGACTCTTTGCTCTGAGCTATGCGGCTAATCTCTCAGACGAACGGTTTAGATCCACTCTCAGACGTTTTGAAAATTAGATTAATTGGTCAACATTAGTAAACACAATAAACACTTTCGGAAAGCCATATGCTTCTTTCGGAACAGCATGGAGAACCAACGTCACTCCAGACGCGAAAGGTTAAGTTGACTGCTGAATCAATAGATAAATGAATAGATAGACCAATAGATAAAGCGATACATAGCCCCATACATAGACCAATAGGAAAGCGAACGGGTGACCCAACAGAAAGCCACGTTGGCTCCGCTGGTTGAGTGATGAGATAACCCAGTGCCTGCGATAAGGTCTTTGAACTGCGTAGCAAATGCCGGACAGTGCCCTTTATGCTCCCCAGGCACCACCTCTTAAGGAATAGGCTCTCTCAGAGCGTTACTGGCTTGAGCTTCGCTGACAGTAACGCTGCTTTCGTCGCATCAGCTGTGAACGCGGCTGCGTTGGCAGGCACCGGCGTCGCGCCATGGGTATGCGCAGCGAGCTGAGAGTTCATGTCCTGAACCAGATCAAGCAGGTCACACACGACCTGAAAGATGTTCACGCCTCCAGACCCAACCCAGTTTTTCGGAGCCTGCAAACGCTGGCTTTTACTGGTGATGCTTTCACGCAGGCCCTGAATCCGTTCGTGCATGTCGCCACCCACCGTGACGTTGTGCTTCTGGCCGACCACCAGGTTCAGATCTCGACCGGTTGCCTGGTGCAAGTCGTCCACTGCCGCCAGGCTCGCGGATCCGCCTGACAACAGCTTGAGCGCGCCCAAAGCCTCGATCTTTTTTACGCCACCCACTGACTCAATCGAATGGTCATCCACCTTCCTGGTGTGGCTCTGGAAGCTTTCGGTGTTCGTCATGGCGTCGACTTCGCGCTCGATCGCCTGGTCCTGGATTTTGCCGTCGGTCTTGCGCAGCCAGTTGCCGTCCGCGTCGACGCGCTGCTGCACGGCATCACTGTGCTGCCACACCTGGTCGCCCTTGGGCACCTTCGGCAGTGTCAGGCCGTGCGGCAGGATCGTCTGAATGTAAGGCTTATGTGGCAGGCCGTAGGCGAAACACACCACTACGCTGGTGCCCTCCTCCGGAAACGCAAAGAACCCCATTTCATCGCCACCCACCGGCATGGGCAGCGGCACGCCGGCCAGTACCGGCAAAGTCGTGTCGATCTCACCATCTGGCCCCATCACCTGCAGGTCGACCGAGAAGCGCGGTCGGAAGTCGTCACACAGCCCGGCGCTGGCCGGCGCATCCGCTACGGCCACGACCTTGGCGAAGCGAGGCAAGTGATAGCCGCCGGTGAGTTCAGGGAATTGTCGTTCTACGCTGCGCTTTATTGCGTCGTCCATTTGATGGCCATCTGTGTGCCGGCCAGCGTCACGTTCGTGATCCGCTCGCCCTGGTTGATTGATACGCCTGGTCGCAGGCCTGGTAAGGCCGCGATCATCGCGCTTTGGCTGCCCTGATAACCGTCAAAAAGGTTAACCGGCAACTGCAACGGCGACCGAGCGCCGAAGAAACTGTCAGCCCACGCACCGACGTAGATCTCGCCGTCGCCCTGTTGCTGCCAGATAAAGTCCTTGATGCCAAACACCCGCGCCATGCTGTCCAGCGCCTGGTATCCAGCGGCCAGGTTGTAGAAAAACGGCGTCTTGACTCGTGTGTAGGCCTGATCCGGAACCCGGAAACGCAGGCCGGTCTTGCTATCGATATCAGCCAGCACAGCGCGCAGATCCACGTGGCGCAGGTTCATGGGCAACGGGTTGGCCAGCACCGCGGCTAACTCACGACACAGCACCACCTGCTCGATCCCGTTGGTGGCGGTGCAGCGTTCGACGTAGCCAATGAAATGACGCTGCAGGACCGCTTCGTTGTAGCCGATATCGAACGTGACCAAACCTTTGACGGTGGCACCGGCCTTGATTGTGAACGTGGCACGGCCCGGGCTCTTGAGGTCCAGACGAACATCGTCGTTGATAAGCGGCATAGTCACTCCGCCGATCGTCAGCACCTTGTGCAGTTTCATGCTCATGGCGTGCCGCCCAGATAGGTGTCCACTTTCTTGAGCACCGCTTCAAAGCCTGTCAGCTCTTCGGGCGTGCCCGATCCGCTGCCTGCAACACCGTCACCTGGTGCTGACTGGGACGTTACGCCGTTGCCGGCGCGCCGGTTCTCGACCTTCTCAGGGTTGGATAGCTTCTCGCTTAGGGTGAACTGGACGATCCATTGGGCCAGTGTGTCGTCCTCGCGGGCGCTGACCCCGTCAGAGAACGTCACCTGCCGGATGCCAAAGGCCTTGGCCGTGTCGTTCACGATGCGGTAGGTCTGGAGCTGGCCACCGCCTGCAGTCGCCTCGGCCAGGCGCATGATCGTGCGCAGGTCCTCTAGGGCCTTGTAGGGGATTGTCAGCGCCACGGTCAGCGTCTTGGGTTTGAACCCCTTGTGCGATTTGTCGGTTGCCGATGTCTGGCCGCCCAGCTCATCGGCCTCGATCTTGAGGTTGGCCGTCAGCTTCATGCGGTGGCCGACGATCTGCTCGCCATTGAGTAGCAGCCTCATAGGCCCACCAGCTCCTGGACAAAGCTCAGGCTCTCTGCAGATCCCACCAGCAGCGCGCCGGCACAGAGCGGCCATTCATGGCCCGGTGCTTCACCCTCAAGTAGTTCTCCGCGCAGTTGGCCCAGGTCACCCGGTCCCAGCATCCTGGACTGTATCGATACGTCGTCGGCACTGTTAGTGAACTGGGCTTTCAGATCGGCCAGCTGCTGCTCGCGCTCTTGTACCTGCGCCTTCTTCCGCGCCTGCAGATCTGCAAGGTCCGCCATGGGCGAGCTGTCGGCGGCATAGCCCTCCAGTACAGCCAGCTGTCCGGCCATGGACTGGCTGGCCAGCTTGGTGATCGGGCACCGCTGCAGCGGCAATTGGCTCCAGAGCGGCATTTGCCCGGCGATCGGCATGACCCACTTTTCCACCTCCAGCTTGGCCAGGTGTTCGGCCCGGCGTTCGGCGCGTACCAGGTCAGGCATAGGCAACACCACGTTGAAGCGACCCAACGTCGCGGCAAGCTGGTCCAGGCGCGTGGCGAGGAATATCAGTACCAGGGCGCTCTGCTGGCCTTGCGGGCGGACTGCGTCGGTCGTGTCAGTCAACTTGTCGGCCAGCAGCTGTAGCAGGTTAGGCGCAGACAGAAAGCGTTGGTGACCACCGCTGCCCTGCCCTATACCGTGCTGGAATGGCGTCACCACGATGCACGACGGGACGTTCTCGAACTGGTCCGCCAAGGCGGTACGGCCGGCGCTGATCGCCGCTTGTGCAGCTCCGCCGATCCGCCCCGGGCTGGTGGTCGCGATGCCGGCTAGCTTGGAGACTCGCTCTCCAGTGCTGAGCATTTCGCTCTGAATGAGATTGCGAGCGCCGGCCATCTGGTCCATCCACTGAGTGGCTTGTGCCGGCCAGCGAAACTTGATGTTGGTCCAACTCATGGCAGCACCAACCAGGTCGGGGCTGATGGGCGGGCTGAAATGTCAGGAAACGACGAATGCTCCGGCCAATCACGCAGCGCGCCACGATAGGCCTGCAGCGCCCTGTAGTGTTCCACCGACAACGTCGTTGCCTGCCCCGCTTCGAGCTCGTCACGGTGACGGCTGACCATCCCATCGGTCTGTTTGAGCTGATAGTCCCGCCAGCAACGATCATTCTCGCGCAGCGTCTCGATGCTGGGAGCAAACGGCGCAATAGCAGCAGGTCTACCACTGTCATCTAGGTCGATACGCATGCCGTTGCTCTGTGCCTCCAGTAAGGATTGGTAGTGCTCTATGCTGATCTCGATCAGATCGCTCGCCGGGGGCAGCAGGCATTCCGGATTGTCGACGGTAATCTGCGGCACCGGGACGCCGAGGTCATCGATCTCGATCATCGGCACGGACTCCTCCTGGCTGTGGTCGCCCGGGATGTATGCGGGATCCGGGACCAGGATCTTCGGTCGTTCGAAGGTTGGGTCATCGATAGTGATGGTTCGGGGGCCGTGGCTCGCGCTGCTGTAAAACCCGCCCGACGGGCGACCGTAAAAGAACTCCATTTATTTCCCCGTTACGCGGTAGTGGATGGTGATGGGGGTGTTGCTTGGGTTACTGCCGGCAACGCGTTGAACGCGTACGGTCATGGCGCCCAAGCCAGGGCTATGAAACCCCACCAGGTTCTCGGCAATTTCAGTGGTCTCTCCGACCGCCTCAATGCCGAACGTCACAGAGTGGAACGCGGCCGGGAACGACATCGGAAAATAAATCCCCGCTTCCGCCACTGCCCCGACGTCATTCGGCGATACCAGCGTGACTCGCCCCCACTGCTCGATGCGACCGGTGTCAGCATCTTTGTGCCAGCCGTTGACCTCAACTGAGGCAGTGTTTTTCGGCCGGTTGGCTTCGGTCCAAAAACGGTACCGAGCGTTACCCGCTGACCAGCCACCGAACGCAAACTGGTTGTCCGTGTCCAGACCAAAGAACGTGCCGTAGGACCCGCCCCGATGAAATGTAATCACTGCTGCAGCGGCCGGGTTATTGCCGTTCGTAATCCCCAGAGGGGCGTGGCCTTGGGTGTAAGCACCCGCCGCTGCCAGCGAAGGAACCTGACCGAGGCTGAATGCGGTGTAGCCGTTTTCACCCGCGAGCCACACAAAACGCCCATCTGACTGGCTGGCGGTATAGGCGTCGGTGATGCCATAGCCACCGAGGGTGGTGGCGACGTTGGCTTTGCCGGCAGGATTGAAGTTGCCCGAGTGGTACAGCTTGTACTGCGGCTGGCCAGGGTCAGATCCGCCCAGATACAGCTCATTGTCAGTTTGTAGCCCAAGCATCCGCGCCACACTACGCGAAGAGGCATGAAAGGTAATGGCTGGGTGCAAATCCGAATCGAGAACCAGACCCGCAGATCCCCAATCGCCGAGTTGAGCATCTGCTTTGCGGCTGTACAGTCGGCCGGCCACCGTGCCGCCGCTGGTCGACAGTTTCCCCGCCAGGGCATTGGTCATGCTCGTGGCAAAGTTGGGATCGTTGCCCAGGGCCGTCGCCAGCTCCTTGAGGGTGTCGAGCGCCGCCGGCGACGAGTCCACCAGGGCGGCGACCACCGAATGCACAAAGGCAGTGTTCGCGGCCTGCTGGTCCTTGGTCGTGGCCGGTAGCGAAGGCACTCTGACCGGGCCGGTAAATGCTGCCCCCGCCAGATTAGCTTTAAGGGCCGGATTGAAGTTACCGGTGTCCCACGGCTCGCGGCCAAACAGATACGCACGCTGGTTGGCCAGATCCAGGTTCAGCGGATCCGGTACGCCTGTCGAAAAAATACGGAACGTATGGTTATACACATCAGCAAAGACGGTACGTAACGTCGTCGCCCAGCGCACCTCTGGCGAGTCACTGCTACCGTTATTAAGCACTATGGACTGCGTAGTGTTGATCGTACCCGTGACATCCCCACCGTTTTTGTTGAGCTTGGTGTCGACTAGGGCCTCGAGCAGTTGGCGTACAGCTACAACCATTTTGGTGGTGGCCAACACTTGATCACTATTGCTGGTTGGATCACTGCTGATCGCGTTGGGAACCTGGTCCAGCTTCACGTCATCTTTAGTGGTGGCACGGGCGCGCAGATTGGGATAGTCACCAACCCGGGAGGCCAGGTGTTTGATCAGTTCAGTGATGATCGGCTCGACGCTGCGCAGATCGGTAATCAACGATGAGGTGGGCAAGTCGGCCAACGGCACCAAGTAATGGCGTGCGCCGGCACCGTCGTTGTAATCCACCTTGTCCATGCCAAACACCACTTGGAACGTACCCACCACGTCGCTGTGATCGCGCTGCAGAGACACATCCAGCCAGGCGTTGTTGGGCACCGACGGCACGACGACCGGCAGGACGGCTGTCGACTCAAGACGAATTCCTTCGACATAAGCCACCCCCGCCTTGAGCTGGTAGGTGCTACCGACTTTCTCCAGTTTCAAACCGCTATCAAAGAAGCAGGCACGGCCAAACATATCGCGATTGCTCAGCCGCTCGCGTTCGTCGATGCCTTTGAGGCGTACAGTGAAGTCGTGCTGCCAGGTGCTTGCATCGATCTTGATGCCGGTCAGCTGCTGGGCACCGTCGAACACCACCAGGAAGTTGCGCGTCACGTTGTTGCCGATCTGGTCAGGCAGGACGTTCTTGCGCTTTTGTTGCAATGGCACGTAGGCCACCGACAGCAGCACGTCTTCGCTGGTCTCCAGGCCGATCCAGTTCCAGTCGAAGTCACCGATATCGGTGCCCATCAGGAGGCTGTACACCACCTGGTTAGGGTTCACATAGCCCTGCTGGGTGATGTTTGCGGTGTAGACGATCTGGGCCGCTGGCGGCTTCACGCCGGCGCGATTGACCGGGCCGCTCACATTGAGGCCGGGCACGTTGGCCAGCACGAAGCGGGCCACGGTCAGCGGCAGGTTGTCCGCTTGTTTCTGGGCGATCAGTTTCTCGCCGGCGAGGGTAATGCTTGCAGCCATGAGGGCTCCTAAAGGCTGGCGACCAGCGTTTGCTGATCGTCATTGAAATCCACCAGGGCAACAGCAAGCCGCACCGGGGTGATGGTTACGAAGTCGTACCGGCGACAGGTGCGCCCGTACTGACGGATCAGCACGCGCAACAGGTCGGGGTTCTCGGAAAGTTGGGAATCGCTCAGGGTGAGCAACACGACGTCCCAGTCGCGTTCGGGCATGCGCTCCTGGATCTCGACGTAGCCGACGCCCAAGCGCTCCAGGATGCGTTTCAAACCAGCAGTGCTGCCGGCGTCCACCGAGTTGATAAAGGCGTACTTGACCCGCAGACGGAACAGGCTTTCAGGTTCGGCGGGAAACCGCGTGACATCACGCTGCCAGGCCCACAGCTCCAAAATGGACAGGTGGCAGGTGTCTGCGTCGAACTGCAGGTACGGCCAGCGCAGCCACTCGGTGGCCTGCTCCCACCAGAGCTGGGCGGTGGTGACCAGCTTGGTCAGCTCCAGCCCTTCGAGCCAGAACGGCAGCTTGAGCTTGATCATTGCAGGACCACCGCCAGGGTGCTGATGCGCGGGATGTCCAAGGCCGAGACGATGTCGCTGTTGGCAAACCGCAACGAACTGATATCCGGAAACTGGACGTGCAGCTCTTCGGTCAGGCGGCTGAAACTGAAACGTGACTGGGGAAATGTCCGAGTCGGCGCGTAGTCACTCTGGGTGCTTTCGCGGAAAGCGGCGCGGATGAACAGCCCGACCTCAGCCTGCAGCGTCTGCAGCTGCAGCGCTGTCAGGTTCGCCACCGGCCAGACCTTGACGCTGATCGCGTGCAGAGTTTCAGGCATGGCCATGGCCAGCAGATCGTCACCGTGGCCATGGTTGCCGCCGTCGCGGATATGCGTGTTGATCTGCTCGAGGAAAGTATCGGCGGGCACGCCGGCGTCGAACAGTACAAAGGCGTTGGCACTGCCTGGTCCACGCGGCGCGCCGTGTTCAAAGTACACGCCGTCAGCGGCAACCCCAGGAAACCCGGTGATGATCGCCCGGTACACCGCATCGGTGTGCCACTGGTTGACCGCCGAAAACTGATTGCGCACGCGCAGGCGCAACTGGTCGTCATGCTCGGAATCCGCGCCAGGCGTCTGCAACCAGTCGATGTTGTTTACCACCTGGACAACGCCCGGTACCGACTGGGGCAGCACGGCGTAATAACCAGGTGCCAGGTTGTAGCCGCTGCCGACTCCCACCGCCTTGACCGGTACCACCAGCTGACTCTGGCCCTCTTCAAAGGTGCGCGGCTCGGTGGTTACCAACTGGTAGATATGACCGTTGAGGGTCGGCGACTGGACGACAGTGCCGATCGGCACTTCCAGCTCGCCACCGGTATTGGCGCGGGTAAAGAGCAGTTCACCAACGGCCACCGTCGCGGCTTTGCGCTCGATGTTCACCGCCCAAGCCAGCATGTCCAGCCATTGCGCGCCGGCAGTCTTGACGAAGAAGTTCGGCAGCACCGTGCCACTGACAAACTCCAGCAGCCAAAGCACGGGCTTGGTGACCAGCGCCGTGATGATTCGCCAGAACGGGCTGTACGCGCTGGTGTTGGTCAGCGTGCTGCCCTGCTCGACGGCCAGTTTTTCCCAGGCCTGTTTGAGCTGCGCCTCGGTAGTCGGAATGCCGGAATCACCCAGCGCCTTTTTGAAGTCGACGGTCATAAGGTGATCTCCACCTGGCCAAACTTCACGGTCGTGGCGGTCACCAGGTACACACCCGGCTGGGTCTGCTCGATCTGCGCAGTACCTGGTACCAGGCGTTCGTCATCCTCGACGAGCAGCTCCATCTGCTGAATGCAGTCACGCTGACGCAACCGGTCGCGCTCGGCCACCAGGGTGATCAGCAGGCCACTTTCGCGGATCAGATGCGCGATGTCCTGAGCGATCGAGGCGCGGTCATCCACCAGCAGGGGCTGGCGAGCCGGGTCGAGTACCAGGTCGTTGTTCATGATCAGCAGGTCGACGTATTCACTCATCAGCCGCCCACCGCCATGGCCATCATGTTTTCCAGCTCCAGCGGTGTCATCGGTTTGGAGGTATTGATATTCAGCGTCTCGACGTGGGTGCCGGGGCGCTGGTTGGGGTTCATGGCATTGCTCTGGTTCTGGAAGCTTTGCATCAGTCCTCCTTTCGGGACGGCCTGCGGTTTGGTGGGACTGATCGACGTATTGGCGTTGATCGCCTTGCGGGCCTCAATACCCTTGTCCGATTTGGCAGGCAGCTCGATGACCTTCTCGACGCGCTCTGGCAGTGCCGTTTTGGCCGGCATCGAAAACGCCAGGTCCGCCGACGCCGACGGCAGCATGATCGGGTCGGCCTGACTGATCTGCGGAGCAGGCATCTGCAGCGGTTTGAAGGGCAGCACGTTGGGTTGCGGCAGGCTGATAGGCGGTGCAGGTTTCACCTGGACTCTCGCTGCAGCACCCTGGGCCGGCGCAGATCGAGCGACCGCTCCCGGTACGGTGCCCGCCAGCGGTGTGGTCACCACTGCCGGCAGTTGTGGACCCGGTACAGTTGCGCCCACCTGACCGGGCAGATCTGGAACCTTCGGCGGCTCGGGCAGATCACCAAACGTTGTTTCTATGTTGATGCCGGGGATCTTGTTGGCCATCTCGATCAGGCCATTGATTGCGCCTTTGACCGTAGACAGGATGCTGTCCCAGGCCGTTTTGGCGACGCCTGACCAACCGCCCATCGAGTCGAACCAGCTGGACAATTTGGCCATCTGATCGCTGATCCACTGGAACGCGGTGGTGTTCATCAGTGCGGCGCACAGCTCGTCCCAGTAAACGACCGCTGCGACCACGGCAGCGGCCAGCAGGACAATGCCGGCCACGATCAGCAGCACCGGGTTGGCCAGCATGGCGGCGTTGACCAGCCAGATTGCGCCCTGCCACAGCAGCATGCCGACGCGCACGATCGCCATCCAGGTGTACAGACCGATCAGGCCGACCACGAAAGCTGCGACCATGACCGTGTGGAACAGGAACATGGCGATCGATTTGAAGCCCTGCCAGGTGAGCAGCTTCCACACGGTGAGCATGCCCAGCCAGACCATTTTGCTGACACCGACTACCAGGGTCAGCAACGACATCGCGGCGATGAAGCCAAAGACCACCAGCGTGGTGATACCGATAAGCCGGGTGATGTTCGGGAACAGTTGCGTCCAGCGGGTCAAGGTCTTGGCAATGCCCACCAGACGTTCCATCAGCGGGGTCAGCGTCGGAATAAGGGACTGGCCGAAGGCGATGCGCAGCGCTTCGACGGCTTTGCCGAATTGCTGCCAGGGGTCGACCATGGCCTTAGCCATCTTCTCGGCGTTCTCCAGGCCCCGGACCTTGCCCAGCTCGGCAATGCCGTTGCGCAGCCGATCGGTGTCCTTGGCCAGTGCGCCGATCACCTGGGCACCTTCACCGCCGAATACTTCCATCAGCTTGGTGCCGGCAGCAGCGCTGGTCAGGTCGCCGTACTTGCCCTGCAGCTTGTCCATGATCTGCAGCATGGGCAGTGCATTGCCGACGGCGTCCGTGAAGCTCAGGCCGGTTTTCTCGGCAGCCGCGCTGAGGTTTTCAAAAAACGCCTTGTAGCGCCCCCCGGCATCGCCCCCTTCCATGGTGCTGGACAGCGTACCGACCACCGCCATTTGTTCGGCAAAGCTGACGCCGGCCTGGGTTGCGATCGCCCCTACTTCCTTGAAGGCATCTTTCAACTGGGCACCGTCGGTGCGGAACAGCTTCACCGCCAGCGCGGTCTGGCCGGTCAGCTGCTGGGCCCATTCCACCCGGCCCATCTTGTCTGCCTGGGACTTGAACAGGTTGTACATGGTGCCCAGGTACGCCCCGGTCGTTTCGGCGTCGGATTTGGTGACCTTGGCCAACAGGTTGCTGGCACTGGTGATGGTGGCCAGCTGGCCGCCGACCAGGCCCTTGATCGCGCCATCGATGACACGTGACGACGCCACGAACTCGGCGGCGCTGGCGGCGTAGGTGATCGAAAATTCGAGGGCCGTCCGGTTCAGCGACGCCAGCGCGTCTTCGGTGGTGCCCAAGGCGCGCATGTCACCCAGCGCCCGGTTCACTTCCAGCGCCGGTTCCAGTGATTCGGTGATGGCCTTGCCCGCCCCCACCATGCCGGCCAGGCCTGCACCCATCTGAATGATGTTCTGCTGGCTCTTCGCGGCAAGGTCGCTGAAGCTGGTTTTCACCTTGCCCAACGGGGCGCTGACCTTGTCGGTCAGTTTCAGGATGAAAGCCAGGCGGGCGGAACGGTCAGCCATCAGGGTTATCCGTTAAAGGCAGTGGAAATGCCGTTGGCGACGGCAATTTCCATGCGTCTCCAGTGTTCGTCTTCAAGCCACTTGGCGGTGCCCATGCTTTCGATCGTGGGTTCAGCGCCAGGCAGCCAGCGTTGGGCCAAGGCCAGCAACTGGCCCAGCCCGTCCTGGGTCAGGCCTTCGGCATGTTCGAGGGCTTTTTTACGATCACTTCAACGTCCGGCGAATACTCTTCAAGCAACGCACCGGCCAGGGTCATGGTGGTGATCGGGTTTTCCAGCAGCGCCTTCAGTGCGGCCTTGTCTTCGTCCTTGACGGTGCCCATCAGCAGGTTGTGGGCCGGCGCGACCTTGTTGGCCTGGGTCGTGGCGTTGAAGTACTTGGTGATCACCTGCGGTGTCAGGTTGAAGGTGAATTCCTTGTCGCCACGTTCCAAAGTGATGCTGCGATTTACTTCGCTCATGTCAGTGTTTCCGTAAGGTTGAGTTGCAAAGGTTCAGGGTTGTGCCGGCGTGCGTTGCACGACCTGGCGGATGTAGTCCTGCAGGCCGAGGATCATTTGCCGGCTGAGGGCAAGCTCGTCTCTGAGGGTGAAATAATCCGATCGAGCGTCTGCTGCGAGTTCGGCGCTGCCTGCATCAGCCAGGCCGGTGGTGCCGGCGGTACCGGGCATTGCTGGGCAGACAGCTTTGATGCGCAGCCGGTAACGGCCATCAGCAACAGCAAGCTGCAGAGTGTTGATTTGAGCGCGGGCACGATTCAGTTCCTCGGTGTGGTGGGTGTCGAGCTGGTCCCGCGCTGCGAGCTGCTCGCCTCTGATCCGTGCGGCTTCGCGCAGGCCATCGCGCTCGGTTATTGCGCTGTTGCGCTCCTGGACGACGGTTTCATACCGATCAAGCGCCCAATCGACGGCAAGCCAGATGACGAGGCCGACGAACAGGGTGCGAAATAACAGTTGCAGCGGGCTGATGGTCATTGCAGGCACAACCTCATTTCGGCCAGCCGGCGGTTGTGCAGGCCACGAACAAAAGTCTTACGGCCGTCGGCACCGGTCACATAGGCCCACACTGGTGTCGTGCCGTCAGAAGCCCAGGCCAGCGCTCTGCAGCCGTCGGCAATGCGGCCCGCATTGATCAGGCCCACCGCACGGCTCGCGCATGTCGTCGGCACGCCGAAGTTGTGGCCGTGGCTGCTCAAGGCGTCGAACGTGTTCTGCCCGATCGCCTGGTTGGTCAGGCAGTCGGCCAGGCTCAACTGGCCTTTGGCGATGACCAGGCCTTCCACCTCGGCGCAGCGCGCATCCGACCAATATTCACCGACCACCACTGGATCCGGGCTGGTGTGCCTGGTGATGCCTTTGCAGACAGTGGGCAACCCGCCGGCCAGCCTGTCGGCATACACCACGTTCTGGCCGTTGCCTTCCCAAGTGCCCAAGAAGGCGGTCAACGTGCCGCTGCAGAGCAGCAGGAAGCCGGCGGTAATCTTGACGCGCAGGCTCATGCTTTGGTCTCCCACTCGCGCAGCATCTGGCGGTACTTGGGGATCAGCAGCAGGATCTGCAGCACCATGTAGAACGCGGTCAGCATGTAGGCCACTGTCGACCAGTCAACGGCACCGGTCGCACCCGTGGCGGCAACGCCAATGGCGGGCGATGCCTTTACCAGGGCAATGGCTGTGTCTTGAGCAACTTGATTCGTGCTCATCAGCGACGTCCTTTTTCGGTCAGGGTTTGGCAAGGCACGCAACGGGTCATACCGCCCAACGCCTGGCGCGCCGGTGGGATCTCCTTGTCGCAGTCCTGGCAATGGGTGAGGCTCGGCCCGCTCGCTCGCGGCTTGGCCAACTGGGCCGCAATGGCCTGGTCGCGCTGTCGCTGCTCCAGAGCCTGCGCACGATCGAACGGGCAAACCATTACGTCAGGCCCTCGATTTCAGCAGCAGCCAGGTACGGCACGCCGTTGATCTTGATGAAGTCTGGACTGGTGACGTCGAACGGCACCTTGTGGGTGTTCTTCGCGCCGCCCTTGGGATCGATGCTCAGCAGGCTGGACACGCGGACCTTGCAGCCGAAGGCCTCGATGCGCAGTTCCTCTTCGCCGGCCTTGGCGAAGAACACGATGTCGAACGGCTCCAGCTCGCGGAAACTGCCCGCAGTCTTGGCCTGCTCGATCAGCAGATTGAAGTTGGTGGTGTCCAGCTCCAGTTCGCCAGCTGCAGCGACATCGCCGTCGACGTGACCATTGGGCACACCCTTGGTCTGGGCCACGGTGCTGTTGTCCGTGATATCGATAGTGCCGGCCTCGACGTGAACGAGCAGATCGCCCAGGTTCACGTCGAAGTTCTTACCGCCAATTTTTGCGGCCATGGGTTACTCCGAATCCGTAACGGAAAGGTCCAGCGCGATGTTCGCGGTCAGGTCTTTCGGGCAGTTGAGGGGGCGCAGCTTGAGGTAGGCCACGACAGAGGTTTTGCTCGTCCAGGTCAGCACGATGTCGCCGTCCTTGGGCTGCTCAATCTCGCCCGGGAATACCTGGCCGGCGAATTTGGTGGACTTGGCCATCGCGCGCAGCGGGGCCATCAGCTTGGACGTGGTGGTCGCCATGCTGTTGGCCGAACTGTTCAGGGTGCGATCGCCTACGTAGCGGATCAGCAGAGCGCGCACGCGGCGTGCTGCCTTGTCCACGACACGCAGGTTCTCGATCACCTGGAAGTCACTGCCGGGGGTGTCCAGCATGTTGCCGTCGCCCCAGTAGGTGCCCGGATAGTCCGGGTACGTCTGCGGCACAGACAGGCGCGCTGCGTCGAGCTGCGAAAGCACCGCGGAGGTCAGCGGGATGCCATCCATGTCTTTGGGTTCAGCGCCCAGGCCCAGGACCGCGCCGGTGGCCACGCGCATCGGCGTGTCAGCAATGCTCACGGCGGCATTGGCCAGTCGACCGGCCAGCACGCCCAGGTTATTGCCGTGCAGCTGCGGTACCGGCAGAACCCGAGGCGCAGCCAGGCCGCCGACGATGGCTTTCTGCTCGACAACGTAAGCGCTCCAACTCAACTGCGGAGCAATGCCGGCAGTCGCGGCGAGCACGAAGACGCGGCGGCCCAGCTTGTTGCTCAGGTCATTGGCTGCAACGTACATCGCTGACAGCTCGGCCTGAGTGGTTGCCGGGTTGACCATCACCACCGCTTCGAAGGAATAACTGCGAGTCGCGCTCTCAAGCGCCTGTTGCCAGGTGGTTTCGCCCGCGATCGGAGCGGCGATGCAGGCCCAGCGATCACCGCCGTTGCTGCGCGCTGCCAGGATCTGGGTTTTCAGGTCGCTGTCCGCAACGCCCAGCTGGACGTCCAGATCACTTTGGGTGTCCAACGGGACCAGCTTGCCGACGTTCTTGGCAGCGGGACCGATAAATAGGAAATAGCGTTCGATCTCGCTTACGGCACCCTGGCCGAGGTTGAGATTGTTAACGCTGACTTTGCCGAGTGCCATAAAGCGGTGCCTCGTTAGCGGGGTGAATTAAGGATTTGTTGCAGCACCAGGTTCACCAGTTGGCTGGTTTCGCTGTCGCTGGCACCGAGGAACTGACGCGCAGGCAGCTGGATGTTCCAGCTTTGCGCACCGGTGGATTCGGCTCGTTCGTCGTCCAGGACGCGGATCAGCAATCCCGCTCTGGCGTAGTTCAGGTGTTGCTGGATCCACGCCACGGATGGGCGGGTCAGGGTCTTTTTGCCTTCCTGACGGGTCTTGAAACCCAGACGGCGCAGGCTCTTGGCCTGTTTTTCGGTAGCGGCGGTGCCCGGCGGAACCTTGTTCCACTGGCGCATCTGCGCGGCGGTGCGCCGTTCGGACACGCCGTTGTGCTGCTGCGAGGCAACCCAACGGGTCAGCGTGTTACGCCAGCCCAGCTCCGCTTCGGTACCGGTCAGGCGAGTGACATCGAGCAGCTTGCCCAGGCCGGTTTCCATCTTCTTCTTGCCCTTGGACGTGTCCTTGCGGGCCGCGAACGGCGTTCCATTCAGGTTCTGCTGATTGCGGATCCGCTGGCGGCTCAGACTGCGCACGCGCTTGGCAACGTTGTTCAACAGACGTCTGCGCTTGGGCGTCGGAAGCTCCATCAAAGCCAGCAGGTCCTGGGCTTCGAGCATGCCGCGAATGTCCAGATCAAAGGCCATGACCGGTCACCTCGCCGCTCTCAGCTACCCACAGTTCGAACGGCACGAACGACCAGGTATTGCCGAACGCCTCGATCTCGCCGGCAGGATCCTCGGCCAGGTACTGCGCTTCGGTGAACTGCAGCTTGATGTCGACGTCGGCCAGGTCGTTGTCGAGCATGACCACGTCGAACACCACGTTTGGCAGACCGTCGCGGTCCTGGTCGTGGGTTTCCAGCCAGCTGCCTACCAGGGCAAACAGGCGCGCCGGGTGATCCGCGAACCGCTCGATCGAGATGGTCGCGCCGTAATTCATGTCACCCATGTGCATGCCTTGGGTGTCAGGTTTCCAGACCAGCTCGACCTGCACCTGGTCGGTCCAGCTGTCGAGCTGCTCAGGAGCGACCAATTGGCGCTCGAGCAGGTAGGCGGTCAACGCCTTGAGCTTGATCACAGCAGCGCCGCCGTGATGCGGCCACGGCCCTGCAGCGACCGCACAGCAGCCTGGCTGAAAGCGAGGAAAGTTTCGGAGCGCTCTGGCAGTTCCTTGCCCACGTTTTCGGCGCTTTCGCGGCGATTGACCGTGGCGAACTGAGTCAGCAGGCTGGCTTTGGCGCGGCTGTAGACGGCGCGCTTATAGGTCGCCGCTTGAAAGGTGCGCTCTGGCAGGATGGTGGTGTCTGCGGATTCAACGTTGGACACGCCAGCGCCCTGCCAGCGCGCTTTTAACTTGGCCAGGTCGGTATTGACCTCGACCATGGCCATGGTCAGATCGGCGGCCAGCATCTCTACCAGGTACTCCGCCGGCAGGCGGTAACCCTTCTGAAACTCGGTCACAGAGAGATCAGGCCAAAAGCCGTCGTTCTCGATCGCTTGTTCCACAAAGGTGGTGGGTTTCCCGGAAAAGCTCATTTCTGGCCGCTCAAATAGGGGCGGGAAAACTGTTTCAGTGGGTCAGGGCCATAAATGGTTGGCTCACATCCACAGTTTCTCGCCGGGGGGGTAGTCGGTTATTCGATGCCGTTGCCGGCGTTTTCTTTGGCTTGCGCCTTGGCCAGCGCCTTGCGGCAGTCAGACAGGCGTGTTCCTACGCCGATGCTTTCGTAGAGCTGTTCGGCTCGTTCGAAGTGGTGAATAGCGACAGGCCAGTCCTTGCGATGCAGCGCGATCATTCCCAGCAACTTGTGGTAGCGCGCCGGGATGCGCTCATACAGCTGCCATTCGCCATCCACACGGGGCAGCAGGTTGGAAACGTAGGGCTCAGGGCTGCGCCGGGCCTTGAATTCCGCCTCGGCCCAGTCGATCACCTCGTCTGCAACAAAGGTCGGAATGTCGCGGTTGAAGCGCTCAGGCAGCGCCTGGTCCTGGGATATTGCGAAGTCGGCTAGCTCCAGGCCCTGGGTGAACTGCTCGGTGTCGAACAGCCAGATCAGGACATACACCAGCACCGAGTTCTGGAAATTCAATTCCGAATCGCGGTACCGCTGTACGTAATCCAGGTACTTGGGCAGCAGCTCGTCACGCTTGAGCAACTGGCGCTGCTCGCGGCTGTTGATCGCGCTGATGCGCTCCAAATCACCCGCCAAGGCGTCTTCCATCAGCTTCAAATGCTTGCGTGCATTGGCAGGACTGGACAGCGCGGTGTCAGCCGAATAAGCCATCTGTGCACCGGCGACCGCAGCCGCTGGGCCTTCTGCGATCAAGCGGCGTTTGTGCGCCAGTGCCAGGCTCATGCTTTCACCAATTCGACGTTTTCAGTCATGGCGAACTTTTCCAGCTGCTCGATCACATAGCCTTCGTTACGGCTGTTGTAATCCTCGACGCGGGAGCGCTTCGGGTTATCAACGGTCTGCTTGCGCCAGCTGGAGTCCTGGAAGTAGATCGACAGGTTGTCGAAGCTGGTGACCACTACGATGTTGACCGGGAAGAACGGCACGCTGAAGCTCGGCAGACCGCCGTAGGTCGCGATAACCTGAGCGTCTTCGATGCGTTCTTTCTCCGTTGGCAGGTCGCCTTGCTTGGCATAAAGCTTGGCTTTGTCAGCGGCCAGCAGGTCACTGCCGATGATTGCGATCAGGTCGCCACCATCACGAACGCGCTCGTCGACCATCTGTTTGGTGTCATGCACCAGGGCATCGAGGTTGGCATAGTCGCCGCCTTCGCCCAGCGTCACCTTCCCAGCGACCTTGCCTTCCTTGAGAACCTGCTCAGGGATCTGCTCGCGAGCGATCTGCAACCAGCCCTTGTTCACGTCCTGCAGCATCGGGAATTCAGTGAGGTTGGTCTGCGGCGCGGCTTTGAGACCGTGGAAACCGATCATCAGACGGTCGAGTGCGATCTGCTTCTGCACTGCAGCGGAGTAGCGCTGCTGGAAGTCCGGAAACTTGGCCCAGGCGTCGATCTTGGCGTAAGGCAGGCTGACGTCGGATTCGGTGGAAAACAGCTCATAGGTGCTGTCATCCAGCGCCGAAGCATCCTTGGCTTCACGATCAGTGGTCTTGGTGTTGGTGCGACCGGTCACAGGACCCGACACGCCCAGGAACACCTTTTGACCTTTGATCTCGGTCACGCCGATGACGTTGATGCGCTGCAGGAAATCGGACTTGTGGGTGATCGCCTCGTTGAGTTCCTGGGCAATCGACGGCTCGACGCTGAACGTCTTGCTGGCAAGCTCGACGCCGTAGGATTCAGCCAGCCGCGCCCAGTCCGAGATTTTCCGCAGCTACATCATCGCGTTTGCCCAAGCCTGGTTCGGCCTGGAGCTGACCGGCAACCCGATCGTACTTAGCAAGGACGGCAAGCCCTGGGCCGAGCTGCGGTTTCTCAGTACCAACAGCAGCACTGCGCAGGGTCACCATGGCCATGTGTACGTTGACGAATATTTCTGGATTCGCGACTTCGAGAAACTGAACACCGTGGCCAGCGCCATGGCGACCCATAAGAAGTGGCGCAAAACCTATTTCTCCACGCCTAGCGCCGTATCGCATCAGGCGTACCCGTTCTGGCAGGGTGAGAAATTCCGCAACAGCAAGCGCAAGAACGCCAAGGAGCCATGGCCGAGCGATAAGCAGATCTCTGCCGGCGCGCTGTGTCCGGACGGTCAGTGGCGCAAGGTGATCACCATCCTGGACGCCATCGCCGGCGGCTGCGATCTGTTCGACCTTGAGCAACTGCAGCTGCCCGCGCCCGTAACTTCGCCCAGGTCGGCAACCTCCCGGTCGTGCTGATCGAATCTGAACGGGAAAAGACCGATGGCAGCGCGACGAAGCAGTACGACTGGGACGAGCTGAAAACCGCTTACAACGGCCGTAGCGTCCGGTCGACCGGGGTGAAGAACAACGGCAACGACACGCGGGAACCGCCGTTCCGCGGTGCTTTTGTGTTCGCCCAAAACCATGCTGTGAACGCCTCGGAGCCCATCCTGCAGCGGATAGCCCACGTCGGCATGACAAAGGACGGCCAGACAGCCAAAACCAAACTGCTGGTGGAAGAGCTCGAGCAGATGCCAGTCGACAAGGTGAGTGGCTTTCTGTTGATGGCAACAACCCGGGAAGCGCAAGTGATGCAGACCGTGAAAGCGAGTGTGCCGCTCTATGAACAGCGGCTGCTGCAGTTGCCCGAGATCCGCACGGTGCGTATTGCCAAGAACCACGCCCAGTTGCATGCGCTGGTCGACGCCCTGGTACATGTCGTGCCACTGCAGCAGCACCAAGTTGACGCAGCCCATGCGGAGGTTCAATGCATGGCCAAAGAGCGACAACTGGCAATCAACGCTGATCACCCGATGGTCGTTGAGTTCTGGGAGCTTTACGAATACCTAAACAGCCACGCTGGCGCGTTGAACCACTCCCGTAATGAGGGGCTGATTGCCGTCAACCTGAACGACTTTGCCGAAGCTGCAGCGAACAAGCGGCAGAAGGTCCCGGATCTGGCCGAACTCAAACGCCACCTCAAAACCAGCAAGTGCCCGAAGTTTATCGAGACAAACCGCAATGTGTGTTCGTCCTGGGATATCGACGCCGCTGATAAGCCGAAAACCGTGCGTTGCTGGATTTTTCAGGCCGCTTGATCACTACCGCGAGGAGGAACACACATGCACATTCAAGTCATCACGGGCGAAGGTTGGCAAGGTGCTACGAAGCAGCTCAAGCATTTGAAAGAACTGCACGACTGGATCGGCGAAGCAAACCAACTGGTACATGCCGAGGCATACAGCGCTGCTGGCTTGGTAGAGATTCTGGAGGTTCGGAGCGCCACAAAGCAGGAGCTTTTAGTACTGGAATGCAGCCGGGATCAGATCCAGGCGGTGCTGGAATGGCAATCAGAAACGGAAGATCTGATCGATCTGGAAGACTTGGTGATTCACCTAGTGCGCAGGGCATGACTGCAGCCATAAGAAACTGACGGCAACGATGTCAGCAAAAGAACGGTACTGAGGAGTTGCAGCTCCCCAGTACCAACCACTACTAGGAGTACGGTGATGAAGACGGAACACCCAAGCAGCAGCGATCCAAAGGCTAGCACACCATCCCCAAACCTGCTGACTATCGCCCTGATCGGCGCAGCATTGATCAGTTACCAAGTGCACAAGACTCCGCAGGCTCGCGGGCGACTTGAAGGCCTGGCCACACAGGCCACGACCCAAGGTGATCTGAGCGCCAACGACATGCGCGTTCTGGCCAGCATTCTCGCCATCCCCTCCCCCAGTAATTGAGCCGTCAGGTTCTGGCTTTGAGCATCAGGGCGGGACGTTACACTGCCCTGATTGCTGCTTGAGATAGAGAGCAATCATGAACTCCCAAACAAGCAACGTTCTCACTTTTGAGGACCTGCAGCGCATCACCGGCTACCAACGCCGCTCCGACGTCGAACGCTCGCTGATAACTCAGGGGATCCGCATGTTCCGGGGGCGTACTGGTCCGTGGACGACGCTGGATCTTATTCACCACGCTGCGGGCATCGAGTCTGTAACCTCAGAGAGCTATGACACCAATATCCTATGAGGAAAGCGCGTAAGCGGAAGCACAATCCGCACATCCCCCAACACATAGACCAGGCCGCTCTTCCAGCAGCCATCTATTTTGATCATCGCAACGCCGGCGTCTGGTACACGCTGCATTACGACGAGACCGGCAAACAGCGCCGGCGCAATGTGGCACCTGCTGACGTGAGCCTGGCCGAGTTGCACCAGATCATGGAGCAAACCTCGGGCGTCGATAAAGGCACATTGCGTTATGTCTGCACGCAGTTTCACTTGAGCGATCGTTACAAGAAACTTAGCCTCAAGACTCACAGCGATTACTGCTATTCACGGGACGTCCTGCTGGGTATCCCGACCAGGCTGGGCAAGCCGTTGGGGGATCTACTGGTGAAGAAATTCACCGCAGCACTGATCCAGCGGATTGTCGATCGCCTGGCCGACGAAGGCACGCCGTCCAAAGCGGCGCATGTCCTGCGCTACCTACGCCGGGTACTGCAGTGGGGCCGCAACCGGGGCTACCTCGACAGCAATCCCGCGCAAGGCATCGAAGCGCCTGTAGAGCGCAAGCGCCGACGTTTGCCGGAACACCTGGTCATGGAGACGCTGGTCGACCGAGCCTTGGCGTTCGGGCGCTTGGCCAGGAACGAGAAAGGCGGCTGTCCGGAGTACCTGAGCTACGTGATGGAGATCGGTTACCTGTGCCGCTTGCGGGGCATTGAGACCATCACGCTGACCGATGCCCATGAACTGGCCGAAGGGATCATGACCAACCGGCGCAAGGGCAGCCGGGACAACATCGTCCGCTGGACACCTCGGCTGCGCGCCGCCTGGGAGGGGGCAAAGGCCTACCGGGCCAAGGTATGGGCCAGCAAATCAACGGTCGTTCCAATTCGTCCCGATCGACGCTACATCATTGTGGCCAGCCATGGAGGAGCTCTGCGCAAATCCAGCCTGGATACGGCTTGGCAACGGTTTATTACCTCGGCCATCGAGGACGGCACAATCGTGGCCGAGCAACGCTTCGGGCTGCATGACCTTAAGCGACGTGGTATCACCGACACCGCCGGCAACCGGGCAGACAAACAGGAGGCCAGCGGTCATCGGGATGGGGCAATGATGGACGTCTACGATCTCAGCGTACCATTGGTCAATGCGTCCCAGACGTAGCACTGCTCATTAGATACGGCATAAAGGCGTCGTATCGTCGGCCAATCCGTTGCGAATCTCGAAATCGTGCTATACCCACATTCAAGGATCGTGGCAGAGAGCCGATAGATAAAAGATGAGGAGGCGAATTCAACCACTCGTCTGCTTCCATGGGATGCTCACCTGATATTGTTGACTAATACACATGTGCGCCCATAATTTCGCGCCCGCGATCAGCAATGCCCATGGATGGCGCAAGAGAGGTGACCCTTGATTTTTTCCGAACAAAAAGTGGCCCAGATGGCGGCTTTCTTTTTGGCTCGCCGTGAAGCTCCGATGGCTCATATCAAGCTGATGAAGCTGCTCTATCTGGCTGACCGTTTGAGTATGGAGCGCTACGACGCTCCGATGTCTGACGACTCCCAATGCAACATGAAAAACGGTCCTATCCTTTCGGCGACTCTGGATCTAATGAATGGCAGTCGTAGTAGTGATGCGTGGAGCGCGCTCATTTCCCCGATCCGAAACAACGAAGTAACGCTCCAGCGAGATTTTGCATGGGATGAGCTTGATGAGCTGTCGCGGGCAGACTTGGCGATTCTTGAAGAAGTGTTCGCGAATTTTGGCCAATTGAAGCGCTGGGAGTTGGTGGATTACGTTCATACGCTTCCGGAATGGGAGAATCCCGGCAGCTCCAGCAAGCCAATTGACTCTGAGGTCACTTTCAAATCTTTTGGGCTCACCAAAGTGCAGGCTCATGAAAAGGTCTCAATGCTCCAAACCCGTAAGCTGCTAGGTCAGAAACTCGCCGAGATGTCGTAATGCCGCAATGGACTGTATTTCAGCAAGGAACGTTGTTCATAGTCACAGGGCCTGTCCCGCATCTCCACGTGGTAATGAACGATCCTGTTCACTGTGGCGAAATCAACGAGATGAGCGTTTTGGTAGTAAACTTCTCATCTGTCCAGCAGGGGGCGTTCCACGATCCTGCATGTGTTTTGCACCCTGGTTGCCACCCATTCATAAATCGTAAGAGTTGGGTGGTTTACAGAGGAGCTACGGTGCTAAAGGTGCCACGGCTGGAGACTCAAATTATAGCCGGGGATGTTCGACCGGACACCCCCGTCAGCCGTATCGTATATGATCAGGTCAGGGCAGGGTTCGATCTGTCAGATCTAGTTGCTCCCAAAATCTCTCGCTACCTTCGCAAGCACGGCATCTAAACGCTATTGTGCTGGGGCTCAATTCGCTCTAGGCATTCACTACACCCCATACCGCAGCGAGTCGCCAGCGCTTCTCCAGTGGTAGACTCTCGCTGATGTGCTGAAACTTCTGCCCCCCGGCCTATGGCATCCACTGGCCGCAAAAAAGCCCGGTAGGGCGGGCTTGTCTGTGATGGCCGATTGAACATAGGCCGCGTTATGGGTAGCTCAAAAGATCATTCGGACTCGTCGCCCAGCACCGGATGCAACGTAAGCCAGTCATTAGCATTTGGATTACCGGCAAGCATGCTCATCGCTTTGCGGCTGATGGAAAAGCCCTCCTCCCCCCTCTCACGCGCATAATCTTCCAGTCCACCAGGATATCGGATCTTGAAGTTGATAACGGCAAGTTGCTTATGGATGTCAGCCAAACTGCCAGCTGGGAAGTCCATGGTTATGAGCTGTTTTTTAGAAACTCGCATCGTGCTTATCTTCCCTGGATCATCGACGGTCCAGGTCCACATGCCATGAATCATAGCGTTTCTCGAATCGAGTTGGTGATTGATTTTCGCGTACAGCTGCTTGAAAACCTCTGCACGTCCGCCCTCTGCTACGTCTGCAACATGGGTTTTCCAAAGTCCTAACACATTGGAAAAGTTGAGGTTGTTCATTTGCTTGGGCAACTCTCTCTCTCCACGCACCTTGAAAGTATCAAGCGTCTGCTCAAACACGATGGACTCCAGTGCTCCCCATAGAGCAATGATCCTTCCGATTAAGATCGCCTCCTTGTCGGAGAGGGGAGGTTCGTAAAGATAGATCAAATCATCATCGCTCATGGCTGGGTCTCTGTAAGTGGTCGGTGGTGGGCTCTGGACCACGTAATAACAGTCAGATACGCCACGTGCGGCAAGCCTTCCAAAACATTGCCACGTAATAAGAAAATCCGTAACCCATTGATTAATCTATTTAAAGCATCTTCCTTGTAATCAGTAGGTCCCGGGTTCGACTCCTGGTGCCGGCACCATACAAATCAAGGGCTTGCAGCGATGCAGGCCCTTTTTTTTCTGTAGTACGTACAATTCAACGTACAAATCCTTGCCCGAAACCGATTACGAAGCCTGGATCTGGTCAGCCATAGCGGAGGGGTGGATCGAAAACACCAAGCGTTTTTCGCAGTTGAACGTTGAAAAAAAGCCGATGCAATGGGACACCGGGTTCACCATTCGCTTGGGCGGGATTTCGGAGAATCTAGCTGTGTACGTACTCCAAGTATTAGCATATAAATTTTCCAACACCACCGAACTCTTAACAGGTCAGCTACGAAGAGATGGCCTCGGGAGCAATAATGAGTAGCGCCCATTGCAATCGTTGCGCGAGCTGGACAATGCACGACGAGGTCAGGCAATACGCGGTCAGCGTTACAAATACAGATCGTAATCCCTGGGAGGAGTGGGGAACAATATACAGAATATGGTCGTGCTGTGGATGCCAGAGCGTTTTATTCAAAGTAGAGCATTGGCACTCAGACTACGATATGAGTGCAGAGACTGAGTACTTTCCACCTAGGATATCCAGAAAGAGTCCACCCTGGGTTTCAACGCTTCCAGATGAATGGCAGTCTCTTCTCAGAGAGATCTACACAGCCTTACACACAGACAGCCGTAGGCTGACCATTATGGGCGTGAGGGCGCTCATAGATATTTACATCAACGCTACAATTGGTGATGTCGGCGGCTTTGCAAAAAAGCTCGCAGCACTCGTTCGCGGTGGACATTTGAGCTCTGTAGATCAAGAGATACTCGAAGTTGCTCTTGATGCTGGCCATGCTGCCGCTCATAGAGGATATGTTCTTCAATCGGATGACGTAACACTTGTAATGGACATAGTCGAAAACCTCTTACATCGGCATTCACTGAGAGCATCAGCCGTTGAATTAGGAAAATCGATCCCGTCGCGCTCGAAAAGAAATTAAAGATAAACTAAAGTATTTGTAACTCATTAGCGCCACGCTTGGTCTCACTCCATTATTCTATGCTAAAGCGAAGTGTTTTTTTGAAGCACACGCCCCTTTACCAATTCAGCTCGTTGAGCTTGGAGGCAGCAAGCAGCCAAAGCATCCACTTGCATCGCTCATAGCATGTAGGTGACGAGCTCTCACCGGCCTGAAGAATTATCAACGAATCGGAGGACGATGAATGCAACCCATCGAGATTCAGCAAATTGCGCACCTGCCCTCACAGGTTCTTGCCTTGGAGGAGGAGGCGGTTGCAGAGGGCTTCAGATTTTTGACACGCCTGATTTCAGAATGGCACTCCGGAGCAAATCGCTTTGATGCGCCTGGCGAATGTCTTATGGCAGCTTATTCGCAGCAGCAACTCATAGGCATCGGGGGGCTATCGGTCGATCCGTATATCAAAACTGATACCGCAAGGCTAAGGCGTGTGTACGTAACACCTACTGTAAGGAGGCAACATGTAGGTCAGGCGCTGGTAAAAGCATTGATTGCGCAGGCCGCGCTTCGTTTTCAGTGCGTGCGTCTTTCCACTGACACCTCTGAAGGCGATGCGTTTTACCTGCGTTGCGGCTTCATGCAGACAGAAGATATCCATGCCACACACATCATGCTGTTGACCAAAGCCTGATCGGGCAGCTATTTAGAGACTGTTTCACTACCTAAGTTTATACAAGCCCTCGGCTATTATTTTGCTATCATGGACCTGCTTCGTCTGCTTGCTGGTCGAGCCGCCACGCGGCGTTGAACCGAGTTTGCCAGACGGCAGCGTTATCTCTTCGGAGGGCGCTGTGCGGGTCGCGACCAAGATAGCCGTTCAGGTATCTGGGTCTCCCGAAGGTAGTTAGTCCCTGTAGCAGTTGGGTGAGAGAGAACTGGGGATGCCCAACAACACAAGGATCGTCTGAATGAGCAGACTGTATAAGGACATCTGTAGTCAACGAACCCTTTACGGCGCGTGGAGGAAGGTGCGCAGTAGCGCGCTCTTTTCGTCCTCCGACGAAATAAAACGAGACGCTGAAGAGTTCGAGAGTCGGCTGCCTGACTCTTTGGTTGAAATTCAGCGGTCCCTATCAAAGCAGACATTCACTTTTCTCCAACAAACCGGAGTTGCTCAAAAGAAGCCGGGAGGAAAAGCTCGCCCTTTGGTGCTAGCACCTATCCCCAATCGTGTGGTTCAACGTGCCTTGCTCGACGTTCTACAGCGTCGTGTGCGGTTTGTTAGAAAAGTGCTCGACACTCCAACGAGCTATGGGGGAATACCTACGAAACGCGTTGCAATGGCCATCTCTGACGCGAGGGATGCTATGCGGAATGGTGCTCGCTTCCATATTCGTTCGGACATTCCGGCCTTCTTTACTAAAATAAATAAAGACCGGGTCCAGGACCTATTACGTTCCCACATCAACTGCGACGCAACGCTCAAGCTTCTAGACCTGGCGATCACGACCGACCTCGCTAACATTGACGACTTGAGACGGCAGGGGCTCAACGAGATATTTCCGATAGGAATCGAAGGTGTAGCGCAGGGCTCACCCTTGTCGCCATTGTTAGCCAATATCTATCTAGCCGATTTCGACGTGGCCATGAACGCTGATGGCATTACCTGCCTTCGTTACATCGATGACTTCCTGCTTCTTGGAGAAAGTCTTAGCAATGTGGATCGGGCTTTCAACAGGGCTTTAAAGACGCTAGACAAAATAGGCTTGAGCGCCTACGACCCGCGTGTAGACAAAGTAAAAGCGTCTCGGGGATCCACAGACAAAGGCTTCGACTTTCTAGGCTGCAATGTATCTCCAGGGCTAGTTCAACCAAGCGAAGCAACTCGTAAGCGCTTCAAAGTAAAGCTGGGCGCCGAATTTGACACAGCCGCTCGTGCCCTTCGATACAACGCAGAGCATGATGACGGTAACGGTAAGTACTCGTATTCATCAGCCCTCTACCGAATCGACAAAATCATCTTGGGATGGGGAAAGGCGTTTACGTTCTGCAATGGCTCTCAGTCCATGAAGGCCCTAGACGATTTCGTATCGCAACGACTTATTTCTCTTGAAGCAACAAAAACAATAGTGCTAGCGAAGGCAGACGGCGAGGCGCAAAGGAGAGTGTTAGGGGTTCGGCTATTAAGTAGCACCCGGATAACAACTGACGAATAACTTATCGGTAGTAAATCATCGCGAAACACGGACTTATCAAAAAACACTTTTAAACAAATCGAGCAAATATTAAAAAAATTTAATACCACTAAACACCGGAATCAAGGCCACAACTGAAACAAACCAAAATAGCAAGTAGTACCAAATACTGGAAAAAAACCACAGCATTTTAATACAGGCGGCATGAAAAAAACTGATATTCTCGCTCGCAAACTCACTAGCCAATCTTTTCGCAGCCAGGAACCGATGATCATCAAGCGGATCATGGTTAACATCGCACCGACTTTGGATGACATCATATTCAATAGAAAATGCGCTACATTTATCCCAAGAGCTAGCGATGGCGTCAATTTTGAAAAGCTCTTGCTTTATTCTTCTTTGCAATGAGTTCAAGTCTTCAGCATTTTTGTAGAGCGCATCCGCACTTGAACCGTTCCTCGCCCCCCACTCCATTAGCGAGATCGCTAATAGAAAAATGCCTGACAGGATAGAGAGAGTCGTCAAATAATCATCTAATCCAGAAACATTTGAAATAGCTGGTGCATACATTTTTTGGACAACCGCGAGACAGATGCTCATGACTGAGAAAAAGGTCAAGCTTATCGTAGAGAAAAGCTCCTTGCGCTTTAGGCGTCGAGCCGCATTGTAGCGCGCGCCAGCAGTCCGCCAGATTACAGTGCGCAATTCAGTCAGGTAATTCTTCATCTTTCGCTCCTAGAAAAATGGGGTGGCGCCTGAGTAATCAGTCAGATCCACTTCCCAAGCAGCCGTTGGACAGCCCCTAGGAAGGTATAACACTTGGTGTCACGCCCGTTTGAAGGGGCTCGGAGCACTTCCGCTCTCGACCTAAGGCGAGAGGTACCGCATAGCGGTAGGCACCACCCGATGCCAATATACACATCTGGCTAGTAAATTTCTCCTTCGTCTTCGTTCATCCGTGCTAGCACCATCCGAATATAATGATCGTATTTTTCTATTATCTGCACCTCAGTCAGTGCCACGGCTGGGTCTACTCTGCCCCGGCTCTCCAAAAAGCTGAGCTTTTCCGCCGATGTCTTAACCACATCGTAATCTCGTACGTAGCCACCTCGTGGATCAAATTTCATCGCAAAATACGCGCGAGCTAACTTCTTGAGCCTAATAGTGCCTACAGCTGCAAGGTCAGGAACCCTGGCAACCATTCGCATGACTGCTCTATCCATCTCGTGTAAGAGTTTTTCATCTGTAATCTGATTAAAGTAGGCCACCCAGCCGTACCTCTTATTTTGACTGATTGCCCCAGTAATCTTTTCATTTATCTCTAAAAAGAAAATATCGACTAATCTTTCTTTATTGAGATATTTTAACTTTTCAAGGCGCTTTGCTCGGTTATGCTTAAAATCGCTTATCTTTGCGGCAACCGATTGCAAAAAACGCTCCACTGTGTTTCTTCTCACAGTAATTTTAGGAAGTTCAAAAACGTAACCAAGATACGAAAAGTCTTGATCTAGCGGGCCAAATTTCGTCTTATCAGAGCTTAAGCCATGAAGATGAAGGCCACGCCTCATCAACCTTCTTTTCAACGAATTAAACGAAGTGGTAACCAGGCTTTCCTCCCCATACATCAATACATCATCGACGTATCTATAATAGTGAAGCCCTGGTACTGACCGCATCGCCCGATCCACGTCAGCCATATAGATCGCTGCCAATATATTAGATATCGCTAGCCCCTGAGGGACGCCAACTTCTTGCTTATAGACTGAGTGCTTATTTCGTGGTGTATTTTTGGGCACTGTCGGAGTCCGCAAGGCATGAGCGATCAAGTTCAAGACCTGAGGTATCTTGATCTTTCTCCCTACCAGCATGACCGTTCGATCTTGGTCAATCGAGTCATAAAATTTTTGGATGTCAGTACTACACACCCATGCACTAGCCGCGTCCATCGTACTGACATCCAAAGCTACCTGGCGGACATAACTACTAGCTACGTTTCTAGGTACCTGCTCAGGAAAAATCAGGGCTAGGTATTTTTGAAGCTGATGAAGAACTATACGATCTCGGACAATTGGTATACTTATAACGCGAGGTTCCTTTCCGCGCCCTTTCAACTTTAGCTGTTCTAGAAATGGTGCAAATCTAAAAGTGCTATCAAGACATTTGGCCGAAACGACTTCCAGCTCGGATGCTGACCTACAGCTAAACTGGAAGCCATTGATCCGGTCAATCCCTTTGGCCAAAGATGTTCCAAATCGGTCTCTGAAAACCCATTCCAAAGATAGAGGGGAAAACATCCGCCGGAACAGCTCTTCTGCGGTAATCCACCCAGCTTGGTACAAAAGTGCATCGTGTCCCTGAACCATAAAATCCTCCTCATTCGTGATCTCAGATTACGCGATACGTGTCAAGGATCCTAGATGCTGCCGGAAACCCCAATATGACCGGCTGATTTGGGTCGATTGCTATTCGTTGTGATGGGTAGCACCTTACCGAAGCCCTCAGTGCCAGAAGGCTGCTAATGGCCGTTGGAGGCTCTGCGAAATAACAGTTGTGGATAGACAGTGACCTTCAGTCCGAGCGATTCAGATCGCTTACTCTGCTTGTAGGAGCGAGTCGCAAAATAGAATAAACCCCATGATGTGAGTTCTCGGTCATCTATTTTCATGCGCAGATTAGAGGATGCTGGCAATACCCGCCCCCTATAAGCTAGGCTAAGCGCTCTAATCTTTAAAGCAGGAAGCTGATATGTCTTTTGACGCATTTATGCAGGTCGACGGTGTAGAGGGCGAATCTCTTGATGACGCCCACAAAGGCTGGGTGGAACTGCTGTCCTACCATTACGACGCGGTTCAGTCGATCAGTACATCCGCCAGCTCTAGCGGCGGCGCGAGCGCAGGCGGCGTTACTCTGGGCGACTTTAAAGTAAGTAAATATATAGACAGAGCAACGGCAAAACTGTTTGAGCTATGCTGTCGTGGGTCGCATATCAAGAAAGTAACTATTCGTGTCCATCGGGCGGGCACAGAAAAATTTAAGTATCTGGATATCGTCTTAGAAGAGGTATTGATATCTACCGTTAGCGGAAATGGGGCTGAGCATGCAGGCTTACCTGTAGAGCTAATCACACTTAACTATGGACGAATAAAATTCGAGTACTCACAGCAGCGCCGTGCTGACGGTGGAAGTGCTGGGATCGTATCCGGCGGATGGGACCGGACCGCGAATAAGCCATTTGCATAAATCAGTGCCCTGAGTACCCTGCCACAGCAGAAGCCCGCCTACCAAACAGGCGGGCATACTGGGTCACCAGTAAACAGCAAATACGACTGCAAGAAGAATAGCAGTACCTACCCACTCCTTTCTAGTACAGCTTATGAAAATCAAGAACTGTACAAAAAGCGCAAGCAGCACAGTCATGGTTCTTATATCACCGCGAGTATTGGATCTGTCCTCAATATGCGACACTATGGAACTTGGTTCCATCCAATCGTATTGCGAACCATGAAACATCATATACGTCAGCAGACAGGATACGTAAACCGTATACAGCAAAACCCTTATCAAAACGCCTTTAGCCGTCATATAAACTACCTTACAAGCTGACTAAAAAAATTCCATCTTTTCACAATAAAATCCCCATAACTGGTGTCTTCTTTTATTCTCTCAATAGATGGGTTTGTCCCTCGATTGTATCGAGCACCAATGATACGCACCTCGTCCATGCCGATGGATTTAAAATTGTCATGATCAACTAGCAGCCGCAAGTGCTTTGCTGCTAGATCAATATTATAGATATCCTGCTCCAGACAGTTGGCTAAGCTTCTCAACTCGCTAATTGACATGTCATCGGGGTTAAGACCTAATGTAACTGCTGCGGTCCTAAGCTGAACACTCACCCATCCGAAACTAGTCTTAGCAGGTGGCGGAGTGCTGACGGTTGGCAAGTTGCCCAAATGATCGAACACTCGGAATTCGAATGCTGCTCTATCGGCAGAACTTGGGTCTCCTCCGGCTTCTATCCAACACACACCTGCCAACAGCTCAACAGGAAGCGAATACTTTGCGGCTGATGCCTTGATGAACTGCTTATTGTGAATCAGCCAAGTATCTTTGAAGCGCTGGATATGACCTCGCCCTCCACCGAACCGTGCTGGCACCAACTTCCAAACAAAAACATCAAAGACCCCCCAAGTGGGACTACCATTGGACTCCGGCGTGCAAAAATCATTCATATCAACTCATCCATGACTTAGATCGCGTCAGCATACTGTATCATCAAGGTTCTCTCTCGGTGTACTGGTCGCTGGCCGACTTGAAGCCAAACATCAGAACAACCCACCGAGCGCGGCAGGCTCCCAATTCATGATAACCAGCTCCCCGCTGACATCAGCCTTTCCCTTTCTCTGGTTTGCCGTGCTGTAACGAATGTCCACAGTTTCAAAATGGAAGCCTTCAAAAACGCGCCGTATGTCAGGGTGGTCGTTGATGCTGACCATCACCTTCCCCCTACACCGCCGCATGAAGTCAGCCATTCGCTCATAATTATCGAATGGAAAATCCACACCATATCCAGCCGTCTGCCAGTACGGCGGGTCCATGTAATGGAACGTGTGAGGCCGGTCGTAACGCTCTGCGCACTCAAGCCACGGCAGGTTCTCCACATACGTACCGGACAAACGCTGCCAGGCCGCAGAAAGATTTTCCTCGATCCGCAGCAGGTTGATGGCCGGACCGGTTGTAGCGGTACCAAACGTCTGCCCACTCACCTTGCCTGCGAAGGCGTGGTGCTGCAGATAGAAGAAACGTGCCGCGCGCTGGACGTCGGTAAGGGTTTCGGGGCGGGTCATCTTCTGCCACTCAAATACCTGGCGCGAGCTGAGTGCCCATTTGAATTGACGGACGAATTCTTCAAGGTGATTTTGGACGACGCGATACAGCGTCACCAGGTCTCCGTTGATGTCGTTCAAGACTTCAACGGGGGCGGCCTGGGGACGCATGAAGTAGAGGGCCGCACCGCCAGCGAACGCTTCGACGTAGCATTCGTGGGGTGGGAAAAGCGGGATAAGACGGTCGGCCAGGCGGCGTTTGCCGCCCATCCAGGGGATGATGGGTGTGGACATAGAAAGCAAGACCTTTACTGTATATATAGACAGGTGCTAGGCTCACTCCGCTTTGTGCACGAAGCGAGAGCCTTGGCTGGACTTGCAGGGGTAATCTGCGGGAACAGTGACCAGTCGCGATGTTGGCGCATCTCGACTGGTCGCTCTTTTTCAATCTGCTGCGTTATCTCTTCAGCTCAATCAGACCAGGACCTTCAGGGCACGCGTATAAAGCGCTTGGCGGTCGGCAAGGCCGTTTGTGCCACCATTGATCCGTTTGGTGATTGTCAGGAAGTCGCTTCTATCTGCGAAGGTATTGAGCCCAGCACGGTGCCAGAACCAAGCAGCTGACATGGCGGCATGCTCCGGACGCTCGAGGAGTTCAGGATGCTCGAGCAGATCCAGGCCCAGGGCTTCTGCGCACGCGGCGTAGTTATCCCGCCCTGTGATCTGAATAAGCCCCCTATCGGCATCTTGGGGGCCTCGGGCTTGATGACAATCGGCGCGGCAGGACTCGCTGCGGGCTTTTCCGTCATAGCCCGACCTACATCCCCCATCAGCGGCCCGGAAGGAGCCAACGCTGGAGCTGGCCCCCGAGCCATAAGGGGCACCCGGTCGTTATCGAAAGCCTTGGCCGTCGCACCTAGCGTGGGCACTACTGGTCCGGGCAGCGCGACCGGAACCGGAGGCGCTGCCAGCAACGACACCGGCTTGTTCTCTTTCTCAGGACTGCTGAACAGCTCTTTGCCCAATAAGCCGCCGACCTCACTGCCGCCCCAAGACCCCAGGGCACCGCCAATGGCCGCGCCTATCGCCGTGCCAACGACCGGCAAAATCATCGTGCCAATCGCCGCACCGGCCGCAGCTCCACCCCACCCGCCCAGCGCGGAGCCCGCAACTTCGGTAGCACCTTCCAGTTTTTTCTCGATAGGGTCATCCGACTGATACAGCTCGACCGCTTTCAGGCCAGCGCTGATTACCGCTTCGCCAGGCAAAACCTTGGCCTTGCCTGCCATCTTGCCCAGCAAAGGCATAATGCTTCGTTGAGCAGCCGCAGGAAGCGGCGGCACAGGGATGGGCATACGTGAGGCCGGACGAATACGAGGAGCATCGGTCGGACGCGGTGGCACCGGGCGAATACGCGATTCACCGGCCAGGCTTGGCGGTACCGGGCGGATGCGCGGCTCACCGGGCGGGCTTGGTAGTATCGGACGGATGCGCGGCTCACCGACCGGACGCGGCGGAACAGGCCTGTTACGCGGTTCACCAGTTGGACGCGGTGAAACGACGGGCGGACGAGACCCAGCGCCTGCACGACGACGTGCGCGGGCTGATCGCCGTCCTCTACGTGATGTATCGCGCTGGCCCGGCAAACCCGATCCGGCACCTATCTCCGAGGCGTTCACCACGAAGACGCGCTGCAGGCCGCCCCCTTCGCCAGAAGCATTGGAGCCGCCATCTGAATCCGCACAGGCTACGACCCAAGGTGATTTGAGCGCCAACGACATGCGCGTTCTGGCCAGCATTCTCGACATCCCCTCCCCCAGTAATTGAGCCGTCAGGTTCTGGCTTTGAGCATCAGGGTGGGACGTTACACTGCCCTGATTGCTGCTTGAGATAGAGAGCAATCATGAACTCCCAAACAAGCAACGTTCTCACTTTTGAGGACCTGCAGCGCATCACCGGCTACCAACGCCGCTCCGACGTCGAACGCTCGCTGATAACCCAAGGGATCCGCATGTTCCGGGGGCGCACTGGTCCGTGGACGACGCTGGATCTTATCCACCACGCTGCGGGCATCGAGTCTGTAACCTCAGAGAGCTATGACACCAATATCCTATGAGGAAAGCGCGTAAGCGGAAGCACAATCCGCACATCCCCCCACACATCGACCAGGTCGCTCTTCCAGCGGCCATCTATTTTGATCATCGCAACGCCGGCGTCTGGTACACGCTGCATTACGACGAAACCGGCAAACAGCGCCGGCGCAATGTGGCACCTGCTGACGTGAGCCTGGCCGAGTTACACCAGATCATGGAGCAAACCTCGGGCGTCGATAAAGGCACATTGCGTTACGTCTGCGCACAATTTCACCTGAGCGATCGTTACAAGAAGCTCAGCCTCAAGACTCACAGCGACTACTGTTATTCGCGAGACGTTTTGCTGGATATCCCTACCCGGCTGGGCAAACCGTTGGGGGAACTGCTGGTGAAGAAATTCACGGCGGCATTGATCCAGCGGATTGTCGATCGCCTGGCGGACGAGGGCACGCCGTCTAAAGCAGCGCATGTCCTGCGCTATCTGCGCCGGGTACTGCAGTGGGGTCGCAATCGGGGCTACCTCGACAGCAATCCGGCGCAGGGCATTGAAGCGCCGGTGGAGCGCAAACGCCGGCGTTTGCCGGAACACCAAGTCATGGAGGTGCTGGTCGACCGTGCGCTGGCATTCGGTCGCTTGGCCAGGAACGAGAAAGGCGGCTGTCCGGAGTACCTGAGCTACGTGATGGAGATGGGTTACCTATGCCGCTTGCGGGGCATTGAGACCATCACCCTGACCGACGCCCACGAGCTGACCGAAGGAGTCATGACCAACCGGCGCAAGGGCAGCCGGGACAACATTGTCCGCTGGACGCCACGCCTGCGCGCCGCCTGGGAGGGAGCGAAGGCCTACCGGGCCAAGGTGTGGGCCAGCAAATCAACGGTCGTTCCGATTCGTCCCGACCGGCGTTACATCATCGTGGCCAGTCACGGTGGGGCTTTACGCAAATCCAGTTTGGATACGGCCTGGCAACGATTCATCACCTCTGCCATCGAGGACGGCACCATAACGGTCGAGCAGCGGTTTGGCCTGCATGACCTCAAGCGGCGGGGCATTACCGACACGGCTGGCAACCGCGCGGACAAGCAGGAGGCCAGTGGTCACCGGGACGGAGCAATGATGGACGTTTACGACCTCAGCGTCCCGCTGGTCAATGCCTCCCAGACGTAGCACCAGGCGTCAAACTTCGGCCTGCAGCACTTTCACCCCACGACTTTCGGCAACATGACCAACTTTTGTAAGGTTGAACCAGGTGCGCATCACCCAAAGCTGAAGCGCGCCGCGCCACTCTCCAAAATGGCTCTCATCGCCTCCCTCTACATTCCTTCACGCATGGTTTAGAGCTTCGACACGTGTGTCTAGCTCTGCGGCCTTGTCAGCAGGTAACGCGCCGTCCCGGACGAATTGCATCGTCCAACCTTTAAAGCGTCGCACACTGTCAGGCGAACCGCTGCGCAGACTGCGCCCCAATGCCCCCACCATATTTTTGAGCTGCACGTGATCAACAACGCAGGCTTTGCTCACGTCCATGGCAACCCATAGGTCATCGATCAGTTGACCCAGCGGCGGGTGACTGACTCGCAGCTCTTCCCATTGCTGCTCAATAAATTTGGCCTCAAAGCTGGATGAGCCGGCTCCTTTCAAAATGATCACTCCTGTTTTTCACAAGGTCTGAGCCATCCAGACCAGTACGAACGAGAATGGTAGTCCAGACGGCCAGGGACTGGTGTCTAGCAAGCGCAAAAAACCCGCCAGAGCGGGCCTTTCTGTGGGGGGCTATTGAACATAGGGCGCGTGATGGCTACTTCAGATGAGGGAGGGGCAGCAGACGGCCAACACCCGCCACTCGCAGCGGGCAGTTTTTAATCAGCGCCAACAATTTGGAGAGCAGCCCGGTTGACCTCACAAAGTAAGCCACTCAATATGCTGTAAATCAATCAGCAGGGATGATTACCGACATGGCCTTTGACGCGTATTTGAAAATCGACGGAATTCCAGGTGAAGCTCTTGACGCTCAATTTAAGGACTGGATCGAAATGGAAAATTTCGACCTAGGAGCAAGCCAGTCCGCCTCTGTCACGGCGACCAGTGCAGGCGGAGCAACGAGTGGTCGTGCTCGTATGAGTGACCTCTTCTTCCGCAAAACTGTGGACAAAGCCACCCCAAAGCTGCACGAAGCCTGCTGCAGTGGAAAGCACTTCAAAGAGGTCACACTCGCGGTCAACCGTGCAGGAACAGACAAGCTCAAATATTTGGAAATCGTACTTGAAGAGGTCATTATTTCCTCCGTTTCACTTAACGGTAACGGAGATGTAGAGGGCGGCTTTCCCACAGAAACGGTACGTCTGAATTATGGCCGTATCAAAATGACCTATACACAACAAAAACGCGCAGATGGGCAAGGGGGCGGCCAGGTGGTGGGCGGTTGGGATGCAATTTCCAACAAGGTATACGCCTGATATCACACAAGGAGATGTATGCCCATGGACACCCAATCAATAGATACCAACAAAGTAGCGTACTGCACTTTTGAATTGACAGGCCAGCCGATGAGCCAGCTGAAGTGCAGTAATAATGAAAGCTATGAGGCTTTTTCAGGATTAACTGGCTTCGCCAACGATCCTGCTGCAGTGGGTGATCTAAAACAGGGGCCACTGCCGCCTGGCCGATATTATATTCTTGATCGGGAAAGCGGCGGAAGAATGGGCTGGCTCCGAGAGCCGATCTCAGATTTGTTTGCCCGGACTGATCGGAGTCATTGGTTTTCACTTTACCGTGACGACGGAAGTATTGATGATGAAACCATCGTCAGCAACGTGACGAGAGGTAATTTCAGACTGCACCCTATAGGTCCCCTAGGCTTAAGCGAGGGATGTGTAACTATGACATCTCAACTTGGCTTTGATCAACTAAGCATTTACTTGCGCAATATGGAAGGAGACAGAATTCCCGGATCCGAAAAAAAATACTTTGGAGTTTTAGATGTCATTGACCCCAGGAACAAGAAATAATGCGCTTTATTAAAGCCACCATTAAAGTCTTCGCTGTAGTTATAGTAGCCTCCATCATAACGCGAACCCTGATACTTAGCGGACTGGTGAGGGCCGGATTAGAAACACCAGTTGGTAATGCAATTTATTTGTCCCTGCACGATGTCTTCAGTGTCAACGGGATAGAGGATGCGGAAACAATGGTAATCTTTACGATACTAATTGCTTCTTTAATCATTGTGACTTTTCTGGCCTGGTTGCTGGCCAAACTGGTGACCAAATACTCTTCAAGAATGAAGAATAAATATTAGATTTCGTGGCTTTTCATTAGCTACCATCTGTCGTCCGGATCTCGCTGACAACGGTTTGCCAAGCCTATCCGCCGAGTGACTGCTTCTGGCAGATTCTGTTGAAAAAGTCGGAATTTCAGGCTGGAAGAAGGCGACGTTGTGCATGAGCGAGTTTCACCAGCACGGGATAGTGCTCGGCGGCAATCGAGCGAGGACGTCCGGTTTTAGGCATGGCTTGAGGGCTATTCTGTAGTGGTCAACTGATCCCGGACACGACGTTAAGTCTTTTTTCGGACTGAGCTGGCGCCAGTCCGTTATTGAACTGGTGTGGCCGAATCCAGTTGTAGCGATGCATCAGATAATGACTGATGTCTCGCTGAGCCTCTTGGGCCGTCATGTAGCCCACGGTCGGTATCCACTCAGTTTTCAAACTCCGGAACACCCGCTCCATCGGCGCATTATCCCAGCAGTTGCCACGACGACTCATGCTCTGGCGTATGCGGTATCGCCAAAGCCGCTGGCGAAATTGTCGGCTGCCATACTGGGCGCCCTGGTCCGAGTGAAACAGCAGGCCCTGCGGCTTGCCGCGTTGTTCGTAGGCCATATCCAGCGCCTTGATTACCAGATCAGTATCCGGTTTGCTCGATAACGCCCAGCCCACCACTCGGCGCGCGAAAAGATCCATAACCACAGCCAGGTAATGCCATTTCCCTTGTGCCCAGATGTAAGTGATATCGCCGCACCACACCTGATTGGGCGCTGGAACATCGAATGCTCGATTCAAAATATTCGGAATATCGGGTCGCTCCACCGTCGCTTTTCTATAAGCATGCGATCCCGGTTGCTTACTGATCAATCCCAGCTCTCGCATCAGGCTACGTACCTTGAACCGGCCAATCTGCTCGCCATCTTCATGCATCATCAACACGATGCTGCGGCTGCCGGCAGCAGGCCCAATGTATCGACAATCAGACTTCGTTTACGCCCCTTGACTTTTTTGCCCGCGTCGTAGCCGCTGTCACCGCCTTGAGGAGAACTGCGGGTCGACTGTGAATCCAGGATCGCTGCTGACGGGCTGTCAGCGCGTTCTTCCCGCTCACGCCATTGAGCTCGCAAGCGATCATGCATTTGCTCGAACTTGCCTTGAGCGCTCCACCGGCGGAACGTTTTGTAGACATTGTCCCAATGAGGAAAATCGCGGGGTAGCATTCGCCATGAGCACCCCGTGCGTACGACATAGCAACAGGCTTCCAGCAACGTGCGCCGAGAGTGAAGCGGTGGCACTCCTCGTCCGCCCTGGCTTTCAAACAGGTCGGCGACCAGTGCCCACTCGGTATCTGTCAAGCAACTCGGATATAGCTGCTCCGGCAGTTGGCGGCGGTGGGTTTCATTGTAGCCATAGGCTTTATTAGGTTCAGGTGACTGAAAACTTCCCTTGGCCCGCTGCTTTACACGCGTAATCCCTGCCATTTTCAACGCTTTTGCAAAGGTGTCGGGATGCGCAGTGATACCGGTTTCGGCGAAGAATACGAGCGCCAATTCGGCCTGGCTGGAATAGGGCTGTGCATGAGCGAGTTTCACCAGCACGGGATAGTGCTCGGCGGCAATCGAGCGAGGACGTCCGGTTTTAGGCATGGCTTGAGGGCTATTCAGACAAGGGAGTGAAAGTTTAATTTATTTTGTCTACACCCTCTAAGGAAACTCTGAAAAAGACTTCCTAATTTGGCAAAATCTCCGGACACCAGTCGCCGAGCTTTTCGATGATGAAACAGATGACCTTCGCCGACGCCGAGTATGCCGGCAAGCGCAAGCAGACCCGTAAGGAATTGTTCCTGATCGAGATGGATCAGGTGGTGCCCTGGAAAGGTTTGATTGCCCTGATTGAGCCCTATTATCCAAAAGGAGAAGGTGGCCGGCCCGCCTACCCACTGATGGCGATGCTGCGTGTTCATCTGATGCAGAACTGGTTCGGCTACAGCGATCCGGCGATGGAAGAAGCGCTGTATGAGACGACCATCCTGCGTCAGTTTTCAGGCCTGAGCCTGGAGCGCATTCCAGACGAAACCACGATTCTCAACTTCCGTCATCTGCTGGAAAAGCACGAGTTGGCGACCGGGATTCTCGGCGTAATTAATGGTTATCTGGGCGACCGTGGCTTGTCGTTGCGTCAAGGCACCATCGTCGATGCCACGCTGATCCACGCGCCCAGTTCGACCAAGAACAAGGATGGCAAACGCGATCCTGAGATGCATCAAACCAAGAAAGGTAACCAGTACTATTTCGGCGCCAAGGCTCACATCGGCGCCGACGACGAGTCAGGCCTGGTGCACAGCGTGGTAGTAACAGCGGCCAATGTGGCAGACGTCACGCAGGTTGCCAAACTGCTACACGGCGAGGAAAACGTAGTCTGCGCCGACGCAGGTTACACCGGGGTTGAGAAGCGCGAAGAACATGCTGGGCGCAAGGTCATTTGGCAGATTGCCGCCCGCCGCAGCACTTACAAAAAGCACGGAAAACGCAGTGTTTTGTACAAGGCGATCCGCAAAATCGAGAAGGCCAAGGCTCAGGTTCGCGCCAAGGTCGAGCATCCGTTTCGGGTCATCAAACGCCAGTTTGGCTATGAAAAAGTGCGCTTTCGGGGCTTGGCCAAGAACACCGCGCAGATGGTGACGTTGTTCGCCCTGTCAAACCTGTGGATGGCCCGCCGACATTTGTTGGCGAGCGCAGGAGAGGTGCGCGTGTAATGCAGGAAATGGTTACCGCAAAAGGCTTTGCAGCGGCCGAAAGAGCTGAAAAGCGAAGATAATTGAGCAAATTTCGACATGCATCGTTTTTTGAAAAGTGCTGAGGACTCGGTAGCCGGAAAACATCCGGCTACTTCAGACCTTCCCTAAAGGCATACTTATCCCCTGAAATATGATTTGCCCAGAAATTATTATCGCAATATATAAAGGGTCTTTTTCCTTGTAAAATTTTTTCATTCTCCAATAAAGTTAGCAGTTTATGAAGATTATCAGCCATTTCGTCCGGCGTGGCTTTTTCGTTGCCTTCGAGCTCCGCATCAATGGCAAAAAACTCAGTTGATGCATCGAAGCCAGCAGCAGTAAGTGTACTAACGATGTTATCTCGTTGTGCTTCCGGCGAGCTACTGAGTGCTCGAAAGTAATGATATGCCCCCGTTTTTATTCCAACGACTCTAGCGTCCGTACGATACGTGGTATATTTTGCATCCTGTACGGTAGCGCCTTCTATTGCTTTGATAAAAGCGTACTCAATGCCAGCCTCAGAAACTTTTTTAAAGTCAACATCACCTTGAAAATGCGATAGATCAATACCTTTCTTATTTGTACTCACGAACCTCTCCTGTTTTTCGTATCGGGAAATTTTAGAACTAGTATCAGCAGCCCTTTAAGCAAACTGCCAGCGGTATGAGTGGCTGCTTTTCTACTTTTTGTTCCACTCATCCACTGCGCATTAGGATTTTCGACCCGACAAGTGTTGCCCAAGTATCCTTCTGATTCTCCATTGAGAATTTCCTGCAAGGTGCTTCCGGACACCGCTCGGCCCCAGGCGGCCGATAGCCGTCTGCGTGGTGGTGCATTGGAATGGTTTGAAAATGCGGGAGTATCAGGAGAGATGCGGGTGCAATGCCTACTTGCTGGTGTTCTTGTACTCGCCTTGATACTCGAACTGGCGCAGCTCGCGGTTGTTGGCAAAGCGGGCATCACCGTGCAGCGAGGTCTTGGGCTTCAAGCGCATGAAAATGGCCATCAGCGTGATGCCGACTGGCAGGAACGTCAGGGCGGCCGTCACACACCACGACCAAGGCACGTACAGCATCCGCCGGTCGTTCCAGGGTAGTTTGCGGGCCTCCCACAGTGTGTCCCAGGACAAGCCCGCGAAGTGACCTTGAGTCAGGTGCAGAAACAGCGCACCCCCTGCGTACAGCCCGATCACAAAACACACGACCATCATGACCACTATCGATAACGAGACTTTCCACCACATGGCGTTCTCCTAGGCAGCTCGTTGACGCTGGCCATTGAGCAAGGCCAGCTTGTGTTCGGGTTCGTAATGCACTTCCCTCGATGTAGGTGTTTTCCATGTACACCACCACGTCGAATGTGGTCCGTACCAGGCGCTCGATGTAGCTATAGTCCAGGCCGATGCCGATCGGTGACTGCTTGATCAAGCCGCACACCCGAGCGAATCCTGCTTCGGCATCGTTGGCGTGCGCCGTACATACGGTGCCTCCGGTACCGGTGTTTTGCATTTCAATGCAGTGCCACGCCTCATCGCCCGTCAGCTCTGCCAGAAACAGGTGGTCGGGCTTCATCCGCAGCGAACTGGCCACCAGCGCTTTAGGTGCAACCACATGGCCGTAGAGCAAATGCACATGGTTGGGATGAAGGGGCAGGGTGTCCTCCAGTCTTTCCTAGATACCCAAATTTTCGATTAGTCATAGCACTTTCATAGGAAATTCCTTTTTCTGAAGCGCCCTCAATAAAAGCGCTGTCTCGTACCGTTTATCCGGGTCAATTGCGCAACTGCGGTCGAACTCGTGTTGAACTCCGGCCAAACTCGACCTACTCCGAAACTGCCCCTTTCCAGCCTTTCCGGAGGGGGGTAAAAAGGTTCCACGATATGCGATTTGCGCCTCAGGGCAGCCGCCGGACACGGGCTTTTAAACAGCGCCAACCGGTAAATTGCGATCCCCCAAACCCCGCCCAGGCGGGGTTTTTTATTGGGCGAAGCACAAGGAGACCAATGCAAATGTTGAAAGACTACCGATGCGGGCAGTGCAAGAAGCTGCTGGCCCGCATGGGTGACTACACCGAACTCCAAATCAAGTGCTCCCGCTGCGGGACGCTGAATCATGTGAAGGCCGTGAGCCTTGAGTTATCGCCTTTGAGCGAAAGAGGTACAGCAGCGTCGCTGCTGCCTCCCAAAGCTATTTAAAGGTATCAATTATGTCCACTAGCAGCTCTGCTGTAAGCCAGCTCAAAAATAGTCCTCTAGCAGGTAACATCAACTACGAACCCACTGTCTGGTCCCGCGCCGATGCGCTGAAGGTCAATGAAAATGACCCGACCACCACGCAGCCACTGGTCAGTGCGGACTTTCCGGTCATGAGTGATACGGTATTCATCTGGGATACCATGCCGCTGCGCGAGCTGGATGGCACGGTGGTTTCGGTCAACGGCTGGTCGGTTATCCTGACCCTGACGGCTGACCGTCACCCCAATGATCCGCAATACCTCGACGCCAATGGCCGTTATGACATCAAGCGTGACTGGGAAGATCGTCATGGCCGCGCACGCATGTGCTACTGGTACTCGCGTACCGGCAAGGACTGGATCTTTGGTGGCCGTGTAATGGCCGAGGGGGTATCGCCCACGACGCGAGAGTGGGCGGGCACACCCATACTGTTGAATGACAAAGGCGATATTGATCTTTATTACACCTGCGTCACACCCGGCGCAGCGATCGCCAAGGTACGTGGCCGTATTGTGACGTCCGATCAAGGCGTGGAGTTGAAAGACTTTACCCAGGTCAAAAAACTGTTCGAGGCCGACGGAACGTATTATCAAACCGAAGCGCAGAACTCGAGCTGGAACTTTCGCGATCCCAGTCCGTTCATTGATCCTAATGACGGCAAGTTGTACATGGTGTTTGAAGGCAATGTCGCCGGTGAACGCGGCTCGCACACAGTAGGGGCTGCCGAACTTGGCCCTGTGCCGCCGGGTCATGAAGACGTGGGGGGTGCCAGATTCCAGGTGGGTTGTATCGGTCTGGCGGTTGCAAAAGATCTCAGTGGCGAAGAGTGGGAAATACTTCCGCCATTGGTGACGGCCGTCGGCGTGAACGATCAGACAGAGCGCCCGCACTATGTTTTTCAAGACGGCAAGTATTACTTGTTCACCATCAGTCACAAGTTCACGTATGCCGATGGTATTACAGGGCCAGACGGGGTGTACGGCTTTGTCGGCGAACATTTGTTCGGTCCGTACCGGCCAATGAACGCTTCCGGCCTGGTGCTCGGCAATCCGCCCGAGCAGCCTTTCCAGACGTATTCGCACTGCGTCATGCCAAACGGTCTGGTAACTTCTTTCATCGACAGCGTGCCCACCGAAGGCGAGGATTATCGTATCGGCGGGACCGAAGCGCCGACGGTGAGAATCCTCTTGAAAGGGGATCGCTCGTTCGTGCAGGAAGAATATGACTACGGTTATATTCCTGCGATGAAAGACGTGCAACTGAGCTGACACGCCGTTCCCATACCTGAAGAACGTCTGTGAGAGCAGGCGTTCTTCGTTCACTCAGAACCCTAAAGGAGAAACCGCAATGGCAACTGCGAACAAAAACCTCAAGGCGACTTGGGTCGCGACAGTTACGAATCTTGACTGGCCGTCAGTCTCATCTGTGGCCATCACTGACGAGGCTGCACGTGTCAGTAAACAGAAAGAAGAATTGACCGGCATTCTTGATGAAATTGTGGCAATGAAAATGAATGCCGTCATATTCCAGGTTGTTCCCTGCGCAGATGCATTCTACGCATCAGACCTGCTTCCGTGGTCGAAGTACCTGACGGGTACGCTCGGGAAGAATCCCGGCTTCGACCCACTGGCTTATGCTATCGAGCAGGCACATGCTCGCAATATTGAGCTGCACGCATGGGTGAACCCGTACCGCGTATCAATGAACGCCAGCGATGCCACAATCGAAGAGCTGAACAACTCATCATCTGACTCACCGGCCAGTGTGTTTAAAACGCATCCTGAATGGACGGGAACCGCAGCGAACCGCTTTGTTCTCAACCCCGGTATACCTGAAGTTCAGACGTGGGTTAGTAGTATTGTTGAAGAAATTGTCACTAAATACGATGTTGATGCCATTCAATTCGATGATTATTTTTATAATGAAACTGCAAGCTCGCTGCTGCAGGATGATGCCACCTACCAGAAATACAACACTAACTTTACCACGAAGGCCGACTGGCGGCGGAATAACACTTATTCGCTGGTTGATACATGCCATAAGAAAATAGCCGCCGTAAAAGCAGATGTCTTGTTTGGCGTCAGCCCGGCAGGCGTCTGGCGGAATAAATCTGACGACCCGCTGGGGTCCGATACGCAGGCCGGTGCGTCTAATTACGATTTCGCGTATGCAGACACACGGAAATGGGTCATTGACGGCATCATTGATTATATCGCCCCGCAGGTATACTGGCCGTTTGCTCGTGAGGTTGCGCGTTATGATGTCATCACACAGTGGTGGGCGGATACCGTCAGCGGAACTGGCACAGCGTTATATATTGGTATGGCTCTGTATAAAGTGGGAACGGCATCAGAAACCGAGCCCGACTGGACTGTCGAGGGGGGCGTGCCTGAAATTACCCGTCAGCTTGACCTGAATGATTCTCTGACTGAGGTTTCCGGGTGCATGTTATTTCGACATATGTTTCTGCGGGCCTCACAGACTCAGCAGGTGGTCGACTACCTGAAGCTTCGCTGGGCTGACGTCTAATATTGTATTGTCGGGGGCTTGGGGAACAACGTAACAGAAAGTGCACTTAAGCCCAGCCTGTCCGTCCCCCCTAATGCAGCCTGGCCAATACGATAAAACCACGTTTTATGATACCGCTTCAGCGAGCGCCACGACAGGTGATATCCCCCTGAAAAGCGGTGCCATAAACTCGTTCAGAAAATCAAAGTTCGCTAATCCCCGCAATCTGAGGGGATTAGCAAACTCTAACCATGCCTTACGTTGGTTTTCAGTTCCATTGCTTGTTGCCGCTGATGCAGAATTGACCCATGTGTCGAAATTTCGCTGACCCAAGCTTCTACTCCGTAAAGCGTTAGCAGGTCTGACTTTGGGCTGAATACTTATGGGGCAACGCCAAGTCGTCACATGGGTCAATTCTGCATCAGCGGTAACAGTGATGTAGTCGGCCCTGACTTTATGCGCGGTACGATCATTGTGGAACACCAGTTCACTGTCACTGAAGCCGGTCAATTGCCCGCTGTACTTCTTGATGGCAATAACATCGGTGAAGAAATCACCTTCATTTCTGGTCTCATAAGACAGTAACGGTGTGCCGGTAAGTTGCGCAAACAGCTCAAGAAAGGCCTCACTGACAAACTGTGTTTTCTTGACGTGTTTATCCTTTACCGGATCCTCCGGATCAAGCTCGGGAATCAACCTGTCCATAGGGCAGTTGCGAATAACGTGAATCTTTTGCTGATGATTCGCTCTTTCGCTGCGGATAATCTGACAGGCACTCAGGAAACGAGCGGGCACATCGGAGTGCAAGCGCCGTATGCCTTCCGAGAAACCTGTGTAGCTTTTATAGGGGGATAAATCTAGCGGTTCCAGAAGATTCAGCAGGTGTGCTTTCTCTTCAGGCTCAAAAGTAAATAGCGGGATCATGCCTCTCCTCCATGGAAAGAGTTCAGTTCAATTAAGAAAGCGTCAGGCCGGTGGCGTCTATCGTCAGTGCGAGGGCGTGCTGCTCAAACTAGTTGGCAACACGGTTTACAACAGCGGTCAGCAGGGGAATCGATCTCAGGTTGAACGGGGTGCCAGTGCATAGCTTTTTTCAACGCGCGGGAACAACGGCACCGTCAACAGCGCGCAGAAGGCTGCTGCCAGCCACACCACTCCCCAGGAAAAGTGAGTCATGAGAGAGGATGCAGCGATGGGCGTTGCGAACAGCACCACAAACACGCAGGTATTGCCCATGGCCAAGGCTGTACCCGCCCGACTCGCACCCGCCAGTGTGGCAAGTTCGGTATAGGCGACACCGTGCCAGGCGGACACGCTTATTCCAGCAATGATCATGACGCCGATAATCAGACCGCTGGCCAGCGCAGTTTCACTCAGGCCATAAAAGCCCGCTGCCGACACCAAGGTGCCTAGCGCCAAAAAAGTCAGGGTGCTTAACCAGGCACAGGTCTTGAGGTAGGCACGTCGGTTTTTGTTTTTGTCGGTCCAGCGTCCGCTCCATATTCTGCTGACAATCGCGCCGACCTGGATAATCGCCAACGTGGTTGAAATCAGCGTGATGTCCATCTTGCTGAAATCATGGAAGAACACCGCCGCATAGGTGAGGATCGCGAATTGAGGCGCGCATAACAGACCGATGGCTAATACGATGCGCCAGACCCTCAGATCCTTTAACGGGCTCGCACTTGTCTCCATGCTCTGTTTTTTTGCAGCGCTGCTGGAGAAGTCGGGTTCATAGAGCCAGAACCCGGCAAACAACGCCGCTATCAGGCAGAACAAGGCTGATGCAGTAAAGACCTCTACAAACCCGTAGGTATAAGCGAGATAGGGCAGCACGATGGCCCCCAAGGCGTAACCGCCCGGAACGGCCGTCTGGCGAATGCTCATGGCCAACCCCCGTTCACCCTCTTTGAACCAGGCCATGATCGCTCGCCCACTGGCTCCGTTGACGCTGCTGCCAAGCAGGCCCACTACGAACAGGCCCAACGCCAGCAATACGACCGTCGGTGCGTAAGAGGCCAGCATGGCCAATATCAGCAATGCAATCCCCGAACTGAGCAGGCCAGTCAGCAGTACGGGACGGTCTCCCCAGCGGTCAGTCAGCAGCCCCCACGGGATCTCGCTGATGGCGATACCCAATCCTAAAACGCCGAGTACAAGCCCCAGCTCGCTGTTATCCAACTGGTAGGTGGCACGCATATAGACCGCCGTCGCGGGCAGCCCCCCTACGACGCTTGAAAAGCTCGCATTGGCGGCCACGCCGACGCCAAGCACTTTCCAACGGTGACCGTTATCGACAGTCATAAGAATCCCACTATTTAATTGGTTGTGGGTCGCAAGATTCTCATGAGAGTATCGTCTCGAATATCAAATTATTTTGCGTGTTCGTCCCAAAAAGCAGGATTGTTATGAGACCGGTGAATTTCGATTTGGATGTCATGCGCAGTTTTGTAACAGGGGTCGAATTGGGCAGTTTTGCCAAGGCCGCGCAGAAACTTGCCCGCTCTACTTCAGCCATTAGTGCCCAATTGAAAAAACTGGAAGCTCAGGCAGGCTCTCCACTCTTCAAGAAAGCCGGACGCAAGCTGGCGTTGACGGACACCGGGGAGGTGTTACTTAACTATTCCAAGCGCCTCTTGAGCCTTAACGACGAGACCATAACGGCAGTGTCGGAGCTCAAACTCAAAGGCTGGGTACGCCTCGGGCTTCAGGAAGACCTGGGCAGTTTCTTGCCGACAGTGCTTGGACGATTCGCCAGAGCCCACCCCGATGTTCGAGTCGAGGCACGTATTGCACGTAATGCAGATCTGTTGAACCGCATCGAAAATGGTTCTCTCGATCTTGCGGTGGCGTGGGGGGGTGTAAAAAAGAATGGGTACCAAGAAACGATCGTAGAGCTGCCCATGCAATGGATCGGATCGTCACACCGGTATCTGGACTGGCGTGTCGAGTCAGGCAACCCACTTCCTGTGATTGCATTTGACGCGCCTTGTCCCTTCCATTCAAAGGCCACTGACGCATTGAACCTTGCCGGGATCCCTTGGCATCTTTCCTTTACCAGCTCGAGTCTCAATGGTCTGTCTGCGGCCACCGAGGCTGGATTGGGCTACACCATCAGAACGGCTCTTGGTCTTCAATCGGGCACTGAGCTTCTGAATATCGAAGACCGGGGTTTGCCGGCTCTGCCTTCGATAGCCCTGACGTTGCACAGGCACGAGGCGAATCCCAATCCTCTGACCGAGCGATTGTCGAGCATGGTGGTACAAGCGATCAGAAGCGAGATCGCCTGATCGCAATGGCCTGACGACCGGCGAAGATATCAGGCCAGGAATTACTCGGCCTTTTCAACATCGCCAGCCTTCTCTTCCAGCTCGGCCATCTTGGCCTCCAGCGCTTCCAGGCGGGCGCGGGTGCGGGCGAGGACGGCCATCTGGCTATCGAATTCTTCACGGCTGACCAGGTCCAGTTTGCTGAAGCCGCTTTGCAGCAGGGCCTTGAACTGGGCTTCGAATTCGCTGCGGGGTACTGGCGTTTCGCCGTTGAAAAGACGGGAAGCGTGGCAGCTGAGGGCGTCAAGAAAGGCTTTGGGCGCGAGCATGATGATTTTCCTGAATCAGAAGCCGGCAGTGTAACACGCAGTGTCTATAGTCAATTTGACGGGGGCGAGTCGCACGCTTATGGAGCGCTGCGGCGTACACATGAGCACCATTAGTGTGCATTACCTTGGTCGCGAAGCCGGTTTGACCCGGCAAAACCTGCCCAAGAGCCTGTATTCAATGAATATTCACGAGATGGCAAGCTTTCTGCTTAGTGGCTTATGACCCATGCACTGATGCAGTCGCTGTGACGAATGCAGTGCGGCAGGCGGAGCGGGGAAGTGTTTCGTCAGAAGCGGTTTTCTGGAGTTGGCCTGGCCTGATCAGGCGGCCGACACGTTACAAAGCCAGGCACTGCGCTTAGACTTGAGTCGGGTTTGTTTTCCTGGGGCAAGTCCACCAAATTCGGGAGAAAGTTTTCATGAAGCTAGTCACTGCCATCATCAAGCCGTTCAAACTGGATGACGTTCGCGAGTCGTTGTCTGAAATCGGCGTGCAGGGCATCACCGTCACTGAAGTCAAAGGCTTCGGGCGTCAGAAGGGTCACACTGAGCTTTATCGCGGTGCTGAATACGTCGTCGACTTCCTTCCCAAAGTGAAGATCGATGTCGCCATTGATGACAAGGATCTGGATCGTGTCATCGAAGCCATAACCAAGGCCGCCAACACCGGCAAGATCGGTGACGGCAAGATTTTTGTGGTCAATCTGGAACAGGCCATTCGCATCCGTACCGGCGAGACCGATACAGACGCTATTTAAGCCGCCAAACCCAACGCCCCAGGAGAAAACAATATGACTCTGCGTCAATTCGCAGGGCTCGGTGCCCTGTTGTCCCTCGCATTACCTGGTCTTGCCCTGGCGGCTGACCCAGTGGCCGAGCCGGTGCTGAACTCTGGCGACACTGCATGGATGCTGACCTCGACCGCTCTGGTCCTGTTCATGACCATCCCCGGTCTCGCGCTGTTCTACGGCGGTATGGTTCGCTCGAAGAATATTCTGTCCGTGATGATGCAGTGTTTCGCCATCACCGGTCTGATCAGCATCCTGTGGGTCGTGTACGGCTACAGCATTGCGTTCGATACAACCGGCATGGAAGCGGGCGTCGTCAACTTCAATTCCTTCTTTGGCGGTATGGGTAAAGCGTTCCTGGCAGGCATCACGCCAGCAAGCATTACCGGTCCTGCTGCGTTGTTCCCTGAGGCGGTGTTCGTCACCTTCCAGATGACCTTCGCGATCATTACCCCTGCCCTGATTGTCGGCGCTTTCGCAGAACGCATGAAGTTCTCCGCAATGCTGGTGTTCATGGGTATCTGGTTCACTCTGGTCTACGCGCCAATCGCCCACATGGTCTGGGGTGGCGTCGGTGGCCTGATGTGGGACTGGGGCGTTCTCGACTTCGCTGGTGGCACCGTGGTGCACATCAACGCCGGTGTAGCCGGTCTGGTGGCCTGCCTGGTACTGGGCAAGCGCAAAGGCTTCCCGACCACGCCGATGGCACCGCACAACCTGGGTTATACCCTGATCGGCGCAGCAATGCTCTGGGTCGGCTGGTTCGGTTTCAACGCCGGTTCCGCCGCTGCGGCCAACGGCACTGCCGGTATGGCGATGCTGGTGACTCAAATCGCTACCGCTGCCGCCGCACTGGGCTGGATGTTCGCCGAGTGGCTGACCCACGGCAAGCCAAGCGCTCTGGGCATCGCGTCGGGCGTGGTTGCCGGTCTGGTCGCTATTACCCCGGCTGCCGGTACAGTCGGCCCGATGGGCGCTCTGATCATCGGTCTGGCGGCAGGCGTGATCTGCTTCTTCTGCGCTACCAGCCTCAAGCGCAAGCTTGGCTACGACGACTCCCTGGATGCGTTCGGCGTTCACGGTATCGGCGGTATCGTCGGCGCGATCCTGACCGGCGTGTTCGCAGCACCTGCACTGGGCGGCTTCGGCACTGTTACTGACATCGGTGCCCAGGTCTGGATTCAGTTCAAGGGCGTCGCGTTCACCGTCGTTTACACCGCAATCGTGACCTTCATCATCCTTAAAGTCCTGGATGCTGTAATGGGTCTGCGGGTTACCGACGAGGAAGAGTCTGTCGGTCTGGACCTTGCGCAACACAACGAGCGTGGCTACAACTTGTAAGCAGCCGCAGATGCAAAAAAGAATGCCCGGTCTCCGGGCATTTTTTTTGTCTGACGTTTGCGGATATACCGCGGATTTTTGCTGTCATTGACTTTGCCCGCGTCAATGATTTCGGCACCGTGACGCAGCGCAGGTAACGATGTATCGACAGTCTTCGTCAACTTGCAGGGAAGCCGGTTTATTGCGCGCTTTGCTTTTTTCTCAGTCGAGTTAGAATGCGCGCCGAAGGTGCGGAGAACGGTATGTGGCATCAATCCAGAATTGCCTTGCGGGCCAGGCCCCGCGGGTTCCATCTGGTGACTGACGAAATAGTCGCGGGTTTGCCCCCGTTGCGCGATTGTCGTGTCGGGCTACTGCATGTATGGCTGCAACATACCTCGGCTTCGTTGACCATCAACGAAAATGCTGATCCGGCGGTACGTCGTGACTTTGAGCGTTTTTTCAACCGTCTGGTGCCCCAGGGCGTGGACGGCTACGAACATGACGACGAAGGCCCTGATGACTTGCCAGCGCATTTCAAGGCCAGTCTGCTGGGCTGCCAGTTGGTTCTGCCGGTGACGGCAGGGCGACTGGCGCTGGGCACCTGGCAAGGTATTTACCTGGGCGAACATCGAGACGCTGGTGGGTCTCGTAACGTCCTCGCCACCCTTCAGGGTGAGTGGATATAACCGCTGGAGTCAGCGGTTATGGAATTTTTCCGATCGCCTTAGCATTTCCGGGCGGTTGGGCTATAACTAATCAGCTTTCGCAAGTCATGAGGTAGAACATGAGCGACGACGACGATACTAACGACGATCTGGTAGACGACCTGGAAGGCGAAGACGGTGAGGAGCTTGCAGCAGCCTCCCCGGAAGACGACGCAGCCGAGCCAGACGATTCCGACGTTCCGGCAGCACCCGCAAAAGGCAAGGCCAAGGCCGCTGTCTCGGTCGATGAACTGCCTAGCGTAGAAGCCAAGAACAAAGAGCGCGATGCTCTGGCGCGTGCCATGGAAGAGTTCCTGGCGCGTGGTGGCAAGGTGCAGGAAGTGGAGGCCAACGTGGTCGCCGATCCGCCCAAGAAGCCTGACAACAAATACGGTAGCCGCCCGATTTAAGGCTGCAGACGCTGTATGAGAAAAAGCCCGCCGTCGCTGCGGGCTTTTTCTATTGAGCGAACATCAGACCGTTTTCAGGCCCAGCGTGCCAGGACTTCCGGCAGCTGCGACAGGTTGTGGATCTCGGCATCCGGCAGCCGGTCTGCGTCCCAGGCCTTGCCTTGCGGGTTGTACCAGATGGCGCGCATGCCCGCCTGTTGGGCACCTGCGATATCGTCCTTCGGGTGATCGCCTACGTGCACGGCTGCGCTGGCATCGACTTTTGCGCGCCGTAACGCTTCCACAAACGGTGCGGGGTCGGGCTTACCGATACCCAGGTCCTCGGCGCACAGCGCGAAGGCAAAATAGTCAGCCAGCCCCAAACGACGCACATCGGCATTGCCATTGGTAATCACGCCCAGCGTGAAGGTCTTGGCGAGAATTTCCAGCATGGGTTGCACCTCAGGGAAAATCTGCACCTGATGGCGGCCATGCAGGAAGACTTCAAAGCCGCGGTCGGCAAGGTCCTGCGCCTCGTCCGGGTCGTAGCCGGCATCTTCGAGCGCATGGAACAGCACGCGGCGTCGCAAGGCGCTGATGCGGTGCTTGAAGGACGGGTCTTCAGCCACAAGGCGCGAGCGAATTTCCCACAGGTGCTCGACAGGAATCGCCCCCAGCTTTGGCGCGTGTTCGGCCAGCCAGTCACGCAGTGTGACTTCGGCACCGGCAATGGCAGGGGCGGTGTCCCAGAGCGTGTCGTCAAGATCAAACGTCACCAGCTTAATCATCTGCAGCTCCTTTACGTTTGGCTCGGGGATGGGCGCTGTCATAAACAGTAGCCAAATGCTGGAAGTCCAGGTGCGTATATATCTGCGTGGTCTTGATGTCCGCATGACCCAGCAGCTCCTGCACGGCGCGCAAGTCCTGTGACGACTCCAGCAGGTGGCTGGCGAACGAGTGACGCAGCATGTGCGGATGCAGGTTCTGCCCTAACTCCCTCTCACCAGCCGCCTTGAGCCGCACTTGAATCGTGCGCGGGCCGAGGCGCTTGCCTTGCTGGCTGACGAATACGGCGTCGTCCTGCGGATTGGTCAGGGCACGCAACGGCAACCATATTTCCAATGCCTGGCGCGCCTTGCTGCCGACCGGCAGTACGCGGGTCTTGCTGCCTTTGCCCAAGACCTGCACCAGCCCGTCGCGCAGGTCCAGCTGGTCCAGGTTCAGACCAGTCAGTTCGGACAGTCGCAACCCTGATGAGTAAAGCAGCTCCAGAATGGCCTGATCGCGATGAGCCAGAAAATCATCTTCGACGCCGCCATCCAGCAATTGCGCGGTGCGGTCGGTGTCCAGCGTCTTGGGCAGACGCCGTTCACCCTTGGGCGGTGACAGGCCGTTTGCCGGGTCGTGCTGGCAGATGCCTTCGCGATTGAGGTACTTGTAGAAACCGCGCACCGCCGACAGCATGCGCGCCAGACTGCGTGAAGACTGGCCCTGCTGGTGCTGGCGGGCGGTAAAGCTGCGCAGGTGCTGGATATCCAGATCATTCCAGCTCGACCGTTGCGCCTTCTGGCAATATGCCAGAACCTTGCTCAGATCGCGCCGGTAGGCTTCAAGCGTATGAGGCGACACCTGACGCTCACTGCGCAGGTGCATGCAGTAGGCGTCCAGATGCTGTTCCATAGCTAGCGAACCGAGCGTAAAGAGTGAGCGAAACGCGGCAGCAGGCGGCTCAGGACATCGGCGATGTAACTGAGGAACAGAGTACCGACCGAGCTTTTGTAATGCTGCGGATCACGACTGCCGATGGCCAGCACACCATGCAGGCCCAGGTGATTGAGGCTGGCGATGGCGGTAGAGCCCACTTCCTTGCCTTGCTCTGCGCCAAACAGGAACGCCAGTTCATGCTCACGCAACGCGCCGCAGATGATCTTCTCGCCAATCAGGCCGCCGATTGCTTTCTGTGCTTCGGCGCTGCTGACCCATCGCCCCACTTGCATCGGGCTGTCACTGAACAGGATCAGGCTGACGAAGGGCACCTGAAAATCCTGACGCAGGCTGTCTTCGACAGCGATGACCAGCTCGTCCAGGCTGGTGGCATCCATCAAGGCGAGGTTCAGGCGTCGGGTCTTTTCGAACAGGCGGTCGTTGTCCCGAGCGACGTCCATCAGCTGCGACAGGCGATGACGCATTTCGATGTTGCGCTCGCGCAGCAGCTTTAGCTGACGCTCGACCAGCGAAACGGTATTGCCACGCTGGTGCGGGATGCGCATCGACACCAGCAGCTCGTCGTGCTCGGCGAAGAAGTCCGGGTGCTCGAGCAGGAAGGCGATGACCGCCTCTGCTTCAAGGTCTGGCGCTGCGCTATCGACAGGCGATTCGCAGGGGGTGCCTGTTGAAGCGGGAGGTTGATCGGTCATGGCAGTTACTCACTCAAAGACGAACTTGGCCTTCATAAACCCTGACGGCGGGGCCGGTCATCATGACAGAATGTCCCGGGCCAGCCCATTCGATGGACAGGCGACCTCCGGGCAGGTCGATCAGCAGCGGCGAATCCATCCAGCCCTGGCTGATGGCAGCAACCGCCGCCGCACAGGCGCCGGTGCCACAGGCCTGGGTTTCCCCGGCACCACGCTCCCAGACACGCAACTGCGCACGCTGACGATCCACCACGTGGAGAAAGCCCACATTGACCCGTGCCGGAAAGCGCGGGTGATGCTCGATCTTTGGCCCCAGCTCGTGGACCGGCGCGTTATTGATGTCATCGACACGCAGTACGGCATGCGGGTTGCCCATGGACACAGCAGCCAGTTCGATATTCTGCCCGTCTACCTCGACGTTGTAACGGGTGGCCTGCTCTGCGGCCTCGAAAGGTATTTCTTCCGGGACAAACCTGGGTGGCCCCATATCGACGCTGATCTGCCCGTCGCTGCGGATATCCAGCTCAATGATGCCGCTCTTGGTCTCGACGCGTATCTGCTTCTTGGCCGTCAGGCGCTTGTCGAGTACGAAACGGGCAAAGCAGCGCGCGCCGTTGCCGCACTGTTCGACTTCGGAACCATCGGAGTTGAAGATTCGGTAGCGAAAGTCCACATCCGGATTGTTCGGCGCCTCGACCAGCAAAAGCTGATCGAAACCGATACCGGTGTGGCGGTCGCCCCATTGTTTGGCATGCTTGGGCAAGATGTGCGCGTGCTGACTCACAAGGTCCAGGACCATGAAGTCGTTACCCAGCCCGTGCATCTTGGTAAAACGCAGCAGCATGGGATTACTCCGGCAGCAGGCTTTCGCCAGCGAACAGCTCGGCCACGGTTTCGCGACGACGCACTTCAAAAGCCTGGGAACCGTCGACCAGTACCTCAGCAGCACGGCCACGGGTGTTGTAGTTCGAACTCATGACGAAGCCATAGGCACCGGCCGAATGGACCGCCAACAGATCGCCTTCGGCCAGCGCCAGCTCGCGCCCTTTGGCGAGGAAGTCGCCGGTCTCGCAGATCGGCCCGACGATGTCGTACGCACGAGGTTCGCCGTCGCGCGGGCGTACCGCGGTGACGTCCATCCACGCCTGATAAAGCGCTGGGCGGATCAGATCGTTCATCGCCGCATCGACGATGGCGAAATCCTTGTGCTCGGTGTGCTTGAGGTATTCGACGCGGGTCAGCAGCGCGCCTGCGTTGGCCACGATGAAGCGCCCCGGCTCGAACAACAGCCCCAGATCACGACCAGCCAGTCGCTCACGCACGGCTTTGATGTAGTCGGCCGCCAGCGGAGGCTCTTCGTCGCGATAACGCACACCAAGACCGCCACCCAGATCGATATGGTGCAGGTGAATGCCGCAATCGCCCAGGCGATCAACCAGGTCCAGCAGGCGATCCAGCGCATCAATGAACGGCTCGAGCGTGGTCAGTTGCGAGCCAATATGGCAGTCGACCCCGATCACCTCCAGGTTTGGCAGTTGCGAGGCGCGAATGTAAACGTCTTCGGCATCTGCAATGGCGATGCCGAATTTGTTTTCTTTAAGGCCGGTGGAGATGTAAGGGTGAGTGCCTGCATCCACATCCGGGTTGACCCGCAGCGATATCGGCGCACGAACGTCGAGCTCGGCAGCCACTTCCTGCAGGCGCTCAAGCTCGTCGGTGGATTCGACATTGAAGCAGTGCACACCAACTTCAAGAGCGCGACGCATGTCTTCACGGGTCTTGCCGACGCCGGAAAACACGATCTTCTCGGCTTTGCCGCCTGCGGCCAGCACACGCTCCAGTTCGCCGCGCGAAACAATGTCGAAACCGGCGCCAAGACGCGCCAGGACATTTAACACGCCCAGATTGGAGTTGGCTTTTACGGCGAAGCAGACCATATGCGGCATGCCGCTCAGCGCATCGGCGTAGGCACGGTATTGCGCCTCTATATGAGCGCGCGAGTAGACATAGGTCGGCGTGCCGAAGCGCTCGGCAATGGCAGACAATGCTACCCCTTCCGCGAACAGCTCACCGTCGCGGTAGTTGAAGGCGTCCATTGAATTCCCTTAAAGGCGCTTGTGCGATTGCGATTTGGCTTGTTCATCCGGAGTTTTGGTGTCATCCGGCAGATACAGCGGGCCTTTCTGGCCGCAGGCCGTAACAAGACAAGCGACCGCGACAAGCGCAGCAAGCGAAGAGATCAGGCGCTTCATGGCGAAATCCTTTGTAAAAGCATTAATTGCGCCAGAGTATACCGACCACCCGGCAGCTTGCCTATGCGAGCGGCGTCCCGTCTGGCGTGCCTTTGACGTGAAAGCCGCAGCAGAGCGGTGGTTGATCGGGATTAAAGTGCTCGTGCATCGTCAATGATGAGTAAGCTTTGCATTTGCCTGGCTGCGTCCGTATCTTGCCCCTCTGCGCTATTTGCAGACACTTATCGAGGTTCCCGCAATGAGTTTGACCGAAGCCCGTTTTCACGACCTCGTCGATGCGACGCAGCAGGTGCTGGAAGATGTTTTCGACGAGAGCGACCTGGATGTCGACCTGGAAAACTCGGCCGGCGTCCTCACCGTCAAGTTCGAAAACGGCTCGCAACTGATCTTCAGTCGTCAGGAGCCGCTTCGTCAGCTGTGGCTGGCAGCCCGCTCCGGCGGTTTCCATTTCGATTATGACGAAGAGAACAGCCGTTGGGCCTGCGACACCAGTGATGAGCTGCTCAGCGAAATGCTTGCGCGCATCACCCTTGAGCAAGCCGGTGTCGAACTGGATTTCGACGAGATCTGATCGTGAGCCAGTCCCCCGTTCGACCGCCCAAACCGCTTTTCAGCAACGTCAGCCCGGCTGTACCGTCGCCCTGTATCAGCCTGTGCCGGCTCGATGAGCAGAAGGTTTGCCTCGGGTGCTTCCGTCATGTCGAAGACATCCGCGAATGGCGCTCGGCCGATGACCATCGTCGTCGACAGATTCGCCATGAAGCGGAACAGCGTCGAGCCAGCGCGGGCCAGACCGCAGGCTGATGCCGCGTCGGGTTGTGTATTTACTGCGCTGTGTTAGTGTCGGAACCTGCTTCTCCAGATTGAGAGGCCCGTAGAACCCCGCCCACCCCGGCGGGGTTTTGTTTTATTCATGGAGAATAAAGGAGTCTGCCCAGACCATGACCACAGCACCTTCGATCATCCTCACCCGCCTCGATGTACAGCGTCTTGAGAGTTTCATCGACAGCCAGGACGAAAACACGCCGGGCATCCAGGCGTTGCAGGCCGAACTGGACCGCGCCGACCAGGTAGTGGGCCACGATGAAGTGCCTGCGGGCGTTGTGACCATGAATTCGCGTGTGCATTGCCGTGAAGAAGTCAGCGGCAAGGATTACCACCTCAAGCTGGTTTATCCACAGGATGCAGGCGCAGACGGCACCGTCTCGGTTCTGGCACCAATGGGCTCGGCGTTGCTGGGTCTGCACGTCGGCCAGCACATCGACTGGCCAGCACCGGGCGGCAAGACCCTCAAGCTGACCTTGCTGGCGGTGGAATATCAGCCGGAAGCAGCGGGCGAGTACGAGTAATCGAAGGCGCTGCATCCGTAAAGCGCCTCCGCATTCAAGAGCGGACGCAGAGCGTCCAGAACGGCATTCCCACGCTGGAGCGTGCGGAACGATAGGCGCACCAGAGAACACCTATCGTGCCAATGCTCGGCGTTGGAACGTTAGGCGCGCGGGGCAGGACAAGCGTACGTCAGGCCTGGTCCATCGCCTCGTTCAACAGCTTTTCCAGCTCTGCCTTGTGATGCAGGAAGAGGATGCTTTGTCCATGCCGGTCATCCAGCAGCCCGGACAGGTCCAGATCGGTGATGTAACAGCGATAGCGCTGGGGTTCCAGGCGTTTGCCGAGAATTTGCCGGGCAACGGCGGCATACAGCTGATCGCCATATTCCAGCTCGGAAAACTCGCAGTTATCGCAGTACAGCGTGGCGCTCAGCTGTCCGGGCGAGGTTTCTTCGATGATTGCCTGCACGTCATAAAACGCCTTGTCCGCCGCAGTCGGTGCCAACCGATGTTCGACACGCCGGGCAAGCCCGGGGCCAGAAGGCAGCACTTGGTAATAAAGGGTTTCCAGCGAAACCGGCTCGGACGGGTCGTCCAGCGGCAATGACGCGCCTCGGCGATAAACCAGCGAGTGAAGAAAACGCTGCAGTGGCGTCAGCAGGCTTTGTTCGTCGTGATACGGCAGGCGCTGGTGCCAGAGCGAATTGTGTTCGTCCAGCACGTACACGTCGGCATCCGGCTCGTTGATTCGGTAGAACACCTGAATACATTCAGGCTGGCCAAGTGGCAGGATCAGGGCCAGATCGTGGCCGTCGAGTGCCTGAGGGTCCAGATGCAAAGGGCTGTACAACGGCAGCTCTTCACCCAGGTACTTGAACAGGCCTGGCAGGCTGTTGACCACTACATGACCGACCTGTCCGGGTTTGATCTCCAGCACATGATACTGCTGCTGCACCTGAATCAGATAACGGTGGTTCAACTGCCTGGCGAGTAATAACCGGGCCGTGCTGATCAACTCTTCAACCCGCTGGGCGATGGCAGGCGCCCGGTTATGACAGAAGCAGCGCACCCGAATCTGCGGCTGTTTACCGCTCTGCGGCAGGCTGCCGAGCAGTTCGCTCATGCAGTCGAGCAGGGCATGCGGGCCGTCATAGCGGCTGACCAGCGTTTCGTTCCAGGTATTGAGGGTGATCTGGTCCAGCGTCAGCACCAGATTCTCCCGGACACCCGCGTAACTGAGCGAGTCGGTGCGCTCGGTGGTCATCAGAATATTAAGGTCGCGGTGATGCCTGAGCGGGTCGACACCGACATTGACCAGCAACAGTATCTCGCTGGGTGTACTGGGCATGAGCAGCTCGTCGTCGCTGACCTCGGGCAGCGGCAGTTCAATACTCTGCTGCAAGGCACCGAGCAGGTTGAACAACTCGAACTCGCTCAAGTCACTGGTGCCCGGATGCAGCGCCACGCGGGTCGTGGTGTCGATCACGTTGTTGCGGTGGCACCAGGTCAGCAGCTCGAGCAATTCCCGGCTGCGCTTGATTGGCGAAAAGTTCGGCCACTCGTGAATACCCAGGTTGCCGTTGTACAGGGCCCACTGATGCTTGCCTGGCTCGCGTTTATCAGGGGAATGCACCAGCGTCAGCGTATCTTCTGCAAGGTCCGGAGCGATGCCCGGATTGATGAACTCGACCTTGCCCGCCTTGCGCTCGAAAGCGGCATACAGGCGCCGACCGAGTATGGTCAGGTCACGAGCATTGAGCGCGTCGGCGGTGCTTTGCGTTCTGGCGAACCGGGTCTGAAAGCGATAGCTGTAATTGAGCTCGTTAACCAGTGCACGACGCTCGCTGGCCACCTGGCGCACTTTCCACTGGCTGCGGCTGTCGAGCAGCGCCAGTTGTCGTTCATCCCAGCCCCACTCAAAGGTCAGGCGCTCCAGCAGCAGGCGTTGCCAACCGGTATTGCGCTGACGGCTCGAGCCGGTGAGCTTTTTGTTGACCTTCAGGTACAGGCTGCGCCGTACCAGTTCGAGGCGCTCTTGCTCGTTGCGTGCCTGCAGATGCTCTTCGATACGCCGGTACACAACCACGTACGGGTCCAGCTCATCCAGGTCCAGTTGGTTGGCAAACACCGCTTGCTTGAAACGCAGGCTCAGGCACTGCACGCGGGGATGTTCACTGGAGTAAACCTCGATCAGCAGCAGCTTGAGAACAGACTTGTAGGGCGACTCGATACCCTTGAACAACTGCCACAAGCCGGCACCGATAAACTCCGCCGCAGGAATGTGCGACATCGGCCCGAGGTCGAGCACTTCGCTGGCGCGAATGAAGCGTTTGCTCAGCAGGGTATGGGTGTAATCCTCATAGTTCTGCTCTTCATAGACTGGCACCAGCCACCACATCGGGGTGCGCCCTGCGAGCCAGATCGCCGTGCGATAAAACTCATCGAGCAACAGGTAATGCTGGGTAGTGCCGCAGTCGTCAGAGCTGAGCTGCGAGTCGCGGTCCCCGCGCTTGAAACGTTGCGGGTCAATCAGGAAAAAGTGCGCTTCTGCCCCCATAGTGGCGGCCCAGGCTTCAAGGGCCTGGCATTTCCTGCGCAGTTCGGCGATGGCCTCCGGCTCCAGTTCGCTGTCGTGGCAGACCCATACGTCCATGTCGCTTTGTTCAGCCTGGGCCAGCGTACCGAGGCTGCCCATCAGGAACAGGCCGTGAATCGGCTGAGGAGCGTTACCACGCCGGACCTTGTAAGAGAAGGAGCGTGTCAGGCGTTGCGCTTCGGCCAGCGCCAGCGTGTCCGGTTCGTACTGCGAGACGCCAGCAGGCGTGCCACCGGAAACGTAACCGGGCAGCAGAGGGTGGTTGACGTGAAAGAACAGCGGCAGCAGGGTCAGAACGCTTTGCTGGCGGGTCGACATGCCTTCGAGGGCACGCGCATATCGCCCGTCATTGAGCGACAGGAAACGGTTGCGCAACTGGCTGAGAACCTTGCGGTCGATGCCCTCATCCAGGTCGGGGCGAATTTCAGGATTACGCGTCATCGCAACTCAAGGCATCTGGCCTGTGCAGGCGTGGAATTACTGAGCAAAGATGGCGGAGAAGGTTTGCAGCCGAGAGAAAAGGATTCAGTCGGGTTGTTATTCTGACGCCAGAATCCTGTATCGACCGGCGTTCAGATAAGTGAAGGGCCTGCCACGCTTTTTTGTGCGCAGGCCCTGCGCCTGTCAGGCAGCTTGTTTGGAAACGTTGAGGATGGTCAACAGTGATTGGGCATGTTGAGCGGCCTCAAGCCCGAGGCTGGTCAGATAACCGCCATCGACCTGGGTCGTCAGTCCTTTATCGAAGAGTCTTTTTGCTGCTGCAACGGCAGTGGGTGCCGCTACATGGTGGACTTTCAGGCCTTCCTGGGTGTTTCCCAGATTGAACAGTGCAAGGATTTCCAGTTCGGCAACCAACTCAGGGGTATACGACATAGGTACTCCAGACTTTTTGTAGTAGTACGACCTCGCCGGCTGGCGGGTGTGCTCTGGAATCGACGTGTCCAATCTGCGCTCGTCGGTTCTGGATGACCGTTGAAGCCGGTTTGGCGTGGCAGCCCCGGAGGATCATGCGGCAGCGGGGCATTTGCAGTGTAGTCAGCGTCTGGAGTGTTTGCAGCATATATCTTGCTGGCACGACCTGACCGCAAGGTTACTTTTCCGGGGGCAGATCGGGCAGGGCCCGCAGCGCTGCTTCGTACCATTGCGTATCGAACGGACGGTCCTGCTCCAGCAAGGCGTCGATTTCGATGGCCAGGACGTGCGCCATCATTTCGAGAATGTCTTCACGCTCGTAGTTAACCAGGGTAAGCATGTTGAAAACAGCCTTGGCCGCTGGCGGGTTACCGGATTCGATCTGGTTCTCGATGGCTTCGATCAGGGTCGAGGCGGCAAATTCTTCTTCGTCATTGTCGAGTGCGTCGTTCATGTTCATTCCTCTGGTAAGGCAGGCAGTCTAACCGGCGACCTGAAAACAACAAACCCCGGAGGTCCGGGGTTTGTCAGCACATTGACGAAGATCAGTCAGCCGTCGGCTGGCCCATCGGTACAGGTTCCTTGCTGCGCCAGTGCGGCAGGGAGTTCCAGTAGCGCTCGCCCTTTTCATCGTCGTACATGCCTTCCCAGCGCGAGATGACCAGTACGGCCAGCGCGTTGCCGATCACATTCAGGGCCGTACGCGCCATGTCCATGATCCGGTCGACACCGGCAATAAACGCCAGGCCTTCCAGCGGGATACCGGCGCTGCCCAACGTTGCCAGCAGTACCACGAAGGAAACACCCGGCACACCCGCGATACCTTTGGACGTGACCATCAGGGTCAGAACCAGCATCAGCTGCGCGCCAATCGACAGGTCAATGCCATACAGCTGGGCAATGAAGATCGCCGCAATGCTCTGATAAAGCGTAGAACCATCGAGGTTGAACGAATAACCCGTCGGCACCACGAAGCTGCAGATCGCTTTTGGCGCGCCGTAGGCTTCCATTTTCTGGATCACGCGTGGCAGTACGGTTTCGGAGCTGGCGGTGGAGTAGGACAGAATCAGCTCGTCCTTGAAGATGCGCATCAGCCTGATCACCGAGAAGCCGAATGCCCGAGCGATCAGCCCCAGCACCACGAAGGCAAAGAAGGCGATGGCCACGTACACCAGAATCACCAGCTTGGCGAGCGGCAACAGGGAGGCGAAACCGAAGTTGGCGACGGTCACCGCAATCAGCGCGAACACGCCGATCGGCGCGTAGTTCATGATCATGTGCGTGACCTTGAACATGGTTTCCGAGACGCCCTGAAACAGCTTCACCAGAGGCTCACGGACCTCTGCCTGCAGGCTGGAAAGCCCGAGACCGAACAGCACTGAAAAGAAGATGATCGGCAGCATCTCGCCACGCGCCATGGCAGCAAAGATGTTGGACGGGATCAGGTTGAGAATGGTCGCGATAAACGCGTGATCATGCTGAACTTCGGCCGTTGTCTGCTGGTATTTGGAGATATCCACCGTACCCAGCGTGCTCATGTCGATACCCGTGCCCGGATGGAACACATTGGCCAGCACCAGGCCCACCAGAATGGCGATGGTGGTCACGACTTCGAAATAGAGGATGGTCTTCAGACCGATGCGCCCCAGTTTCTTGGCGTCGCCTACGCCCGCGATGCCTACAATCAGCGATGCGACAACGATAGGGATAACGATCATCTTGATCAGACGAATGAAGATATCGCCCGCAGGCTGCAGGAGATTGGTGATCCACCAGGCCTTCTCGGCGCTGAAATGGTTGAGCAGCGCACCCACCGCGATACCCAGTACCAGTCCGATAAGAATCTGCCAGGCCAGACTCAGCTTTGCCTTCTTCATATTATTACCCTTGTTCAAAGTGGCTTGGGCAAGTCCAAGACCGATGCGCCGAGCGTGCTTTTCAAAGCAGTTTCAGGGCAGGGGATCCCTTTGGAAATGTCCCGAGAAGGTCACCGCAGACGAGCATCCCGGCTCTGTAGCAGGCGAAAAAAGTCGCAACTATTCCCATGGCACGCGCATACGTCTAATGCCGTAAACGACTACCTCATGCTCAATCGGCATACAAATAAGCAGAAATGTGTTGATTTATGTCGCGAGGCGAGAGGGCGATTCGGCGCGAAGGTGGCTAAAACGTCGTCTTCGGCCTGATGGAGAGAAGCGGGTCTGCAGAAAGAACATAGCGCTGCTGAATCGATTACTCGGCGCATTTAACAGATGTACGGTAGTGAAGTGCTCAGGCCAGCTTATCCGCAGACAAGCTCATGGCCTGAGCGATTGAGTCGAGTCGCCGCCCTGTCAGCCTTTTCCTTTGGTGCGGGTCATGTGCGGGCCGCTGTTTTTCTCCAGATACTCGATAATCATCCCGGCCACATCCTTGCTGGTGGTGACTTCAATGCCTTCCAGGCCAGGTGACGAGTTGACCTCCATCACCAGCGGGCCGTGATTGGAGCGCAGAATATCCACACCCGCCACACTCAAGCCCATGACCTTGGCTGCACGCAATGCAGTCATGCGTTCTTCCGGGGTGATCTTGATCAGGCTGGCACTGCCGCCACGGTGCAGGTTGGAACGAAACTCGCCCGGTTTGGCCTGACGCTTCATCGAGGCGATGACCTTGTCACCGACAACGAAGCAGCGAATATCGGCACCGCCCGCTTCCTTGATGTACTCCTGCACCATGATGTCCTGCTTGAGACCCATGAAGGCTTCGATCACCGATTCGGCCGCCGTGGCCGTTTCGCACAGCACCACGCCGATGCCCTGAGTGCCTTCCAGCACCTTGATGACCAGCGGCGCGCCGTTGACCATCTGGATCAGGTCGGGAATATCGTCAGGCGAGTGGGCAAAGCCTGTCACCGGCAAGCCGATGCCCCGACGTGACAGCAGTTGCAGCGAGCGCAACTTGTCGCGCGAGCGGGCAATGGCGACCGACTCATTGAGCGGAAACACGCCCATCATTTCAAACTGACGCAACACCGCACAGCCATAGAAAGTCACCGAAGCACCGATGCGCGGAATCACCGCATCGAAGCCCTCCAGAGGTTTGCCGCGATAGTGGATCTGCGGCTTGTGGCTAGCGATGTTCATATAGGCGCGCAGGGTGTCGATCACCACCATCTCATGGCCACGCTCGATGCCAGCTTCGACCAGACGACGGGTGGAATACAGACGCGGATTACGCGAAAGCACAGCGATCTTCATGCAACACCTGAGGAAGTAGAGGCCGGGAACACCGGCTTGTCTTGTACGTAAGTTATGCCCGGATTGACCACCAGTTGGCCGTCGATCAGCGCTTTGGAACCCAGCAGCAGTCGATAACGCATCGACTTGCGGCAAGCCAGTGTGAATTCCACTGGCCAGATACGATCACCCAGGGCCAGCGTGGTGCGAATGACGTAACGCACCTGCGCGTGGCCATTGGAGCTTTTAATGGTTTTCATGGCGACCAGTTGCGCCTCGCAGCGGCGATGCCGCAACTGAACCACAGTGCCCAGATGCGCGTTGAAGCGCACCCATTTCTGGCCATCGCGCTCAAAAGGTTCGATTTCGGTGGCATGCAGGCTTGACGTGCTCGCACCGGTATCGATTTTTGCCCGCAGGCCCGCCACCCCCAGGTCGGGAAGCGCTACCCACTCGCGCAGGCCGATGACTGTCAGATGGTCGAATGTTTTCAAAGCAATTCCGTATGTCTCAAGACTTCTGCCAGACGTCAGGTGCTATCTGCGCCAGGGCTTTGAATGCAGGTTTGGCGAACAGATAGCCCTGCATCAGGAAAATGCCGCAATCGGCGAGAAAGTCCCGCTCCTCAACCTGCTCTATACCTTCGGCGATGAGCTTAATCCCCAAGTCCGAACACATTGTGACAACACCCCGAACAATAGCCTGACGCGCGCGATCACGATGAATGTCGCGAATCAGGTTCATGTCGAGCTTTATCAGGTCTGGCTGAAAGTCCGCGAGCAGCGTCAGCCCGGAATACCCGGCACCGAAATCATCGATGGCGGTCATGAAGCCGAACTCGCGATACTCGCGCAGAATATTGCTCAAGTGCCCATTGTTATCCACATGCTCGCTTTCGATTGTTTCGAAAATCAAACGCTCGACAGGAAAGTCACGCTGCCTCGCGGCCTCCAGCGTGCTGCGGATACACAGCTCGGGACGATACACGGCGTTGGGCAAAAAGTTGATCGATAAACGCTCGTTCATGCCCAGTTTCGCGGCACCGGCGATGGCGGTGGTCCGACACGCCTGATCGAAGCGGTAGCGGTTCTGGTCGTTGACCTGACTCAGAACGGACATCGCACCTTCGCCATTGGGGCCACGAACCAGCGCCTCGTGAGCGAAAATCGACTGGTCGTGAAGGTTCACGATCGGTTGATACGCGTAGTCAAACGAGAAATCCAGTTCCGGACTGCCCGTGCATCCCGCGCACCCTTTTCTGGGGGCGGTCAACGAAGTTGGAAAATCTGTCACGTCGCGCTCCATGTAGGGGTCGGGCAATGAAAAGGGGAATAGCTGTTTTTGACAAGCAAGGATCGGTTACTTCATGTTCGTGTGGGTATGTACACATCAGGCGAGCGACGCAGTCGCGTTTCCTGATGAGCCCGATAACGTTCAGACTGCTGCACTGATGAGGAATTCAAATGGCGCAAAAGCCGGAAGAAGATGACAAGGTCCGTCTGGATAAATGGCTGTGGGCCGCACGTTTTTTCAAAACACGCGCATTGGCCAAAGCAGCTATCGAAAGCGGCAAGGTGCACTGTCGCGGCGAACGTTGCAAGCCCGGCAAGGAGCCTCGTCCAGGCGACGAGTTTCAGATTCGCATAGGCTTCGATGAGCGCACGATAGTGGTCGAGGCGTTGTCCACCGTTCGCCGGGGTGCGCCTGAGGCGCAGACGCTGTATAGCGAGACACCCGACAGCATCGCCAAAAGAGAAAGCGCGGCCGCTCAGCGCAAGGCTGGCAACCTGGGTGTAACTACCGACGGAAAGCCCACCAAGAAGCAACGCCGGGAGCTTTTTGGTTTCCGTGCCAGCCACAACAACGACTGAAAACAGCGCATGGCGGCTCCGGCGATCAGCCCGAACGGCCAACCCGCTTGGAAGCGCACCGGATAGCTCCTAAAATGCCGGTCAATCCGCATGGCCACGGCGCTTTCGAGTGCCGGACGGTGCTTGCTCAGCCGCGTGCCATCCAATGTCATTACTTCAGATACCTTCCCTATGCATGATTTACCGGACACCGATTTCACCCAGCGCTTCATCTTCGACGAAAGCGACGTTCGTGGAGAGCTGGTAGCCCTTGAACGCAGTTATGCCGAAGTACTCGCCAAGCACCCGTACCCGGAGCCGGTCGCGCAGTTGCTGGGAGAACTGATGGCTGCCGCCGCTCTGCTGGTCGGCACCCTCAAGTTCGACGGACTGCTGATTTTGCAGGCGCGCTCCAGCGGCGCTGTACCGCTGCTGATGGTCGAATGCTCCAGCGAACGCGAGCTGCGCGGCATCGCCCGCTATGACGAAACGCTCATCACGCCAGACGCGGGCCTGCAGGACCTGATGCCTGACGGTTCGCTGGCATTGACTGTCGACCCGCACAAGGGCAAGCGCTATCAGGGCATTGTGGCGCTGGATGGCGTCGACCTGTCGGAAAGCCTCTCTAACTACTTCGTGATGTCCGAGCAGTTGGGCACCCGTTTCTGGCTCAAGGCTGACGGTCATCGCGCCCGCGGCCTGCTGCTGCAGCAACTGCCTGCCGCACAGATCACCGACCCGGAAGAGCGCGATGCCAGCTGGGAACATGTCATTACCCTCGCCAGCACCCTGACTGCCGAAGAAATGCTCGGCCTGGACAACCAGACCATTTTGCATCGCCTGTATCACGAAGACCCGGTGCGCCTGTTCGACGCCCAGCCAATCTGTTTTCGCTGCAGTTGCTCGCGCGAGCGCTCGGCCAACGCATTGGTCAGTCTTGGCCTGGAGGACGCGCAGCAACTGGTCATCGAGCACAACGGCAGCATCGAGATCGACTGTCAGTTCTGCAACGAGCGCTACCTGTTCGATGCCACTGACGTTGCACAGCTGTTTGCTGGCGGCGGTGTCGATTCGCCATCTGACACGCGCCATTGATCAACGCGTAAAGCCCCTCAGAATACGGTATGGGCCCTTGTAATGCTGTTCTGACAGGAGGGTCCTACCATTTCTGGGCATTTCTGGCATAATCCGGCCCACTTTTACGCTGTAGTAGTGGTTGTTTTTTTACTACAAAACCGTTTGGAGCACTCGGCTACAGGCCGACGGGGAACCTCATGACGCAAATCAACAACGCTGTGCACACCGATCTGAGCACCGACGAACTGGTCAAGGAAGCCCTTGCCCGTAACGAAGGCGTACTTTCCGACACTGGCGCACTGGTTGTGGAGACAGGCCATCGTACTGGCCGTTCGCCGGTCGATCGTTTCATTGTTGAAGAGCCGAGCACCCAGGACGCCATCGCCTGGGGCCCGATCAACCGCAAGTTTCCGGCCGAGAAATTCGACGCCTTGTGGAACCGTGTCGGTGCATACCTGGCCGAGCGCGAGCGCTTCGTTTCCCACGTTCATGTAGGCTCCGATCCTGCGCACTACCTGCCCGTCAAGATGACCACCGAAACTGCGTGGCACAACCTGTTCGGCCGTTGCCTGTTCATCAACCCTGAACAGTACAACCCGGCTGGCAAGGACGAGTGGGAAATCCAGAACGCGCCATGGTTCGTCTGCGACCCTGAGCGTGACGGCACCAACTCCGATGGCACCGTCATCATCAACTTCGCAGCCCGCAAGGTGCTGATCGCAGGCATGCGTTATGCCGGCGAAATGAAGAAAGCCATGTTCTCGGTGCAGAACTTCCTGCTCCCGGCTTCCGACGTTCTGCCGATGCACTGCGCAGCCAACATGGGCGAAGAGGGCGATGTAACCCTGTTCTTCGGCCTGTCCGGCACCGGCAAAACCACCCTGTCCGCCGACGAAAGCCGCTACCTGATCGGTGACGACGAACACGGCTGGGGCGAAGGCGTGGTGTTCAACATCGAAGGCGGTTGCTATGCCAAGTGCATCGACCTGTCCGAGAAGAACGAGCCGGTCATCTGGAAAGCCATCCAGCACGGCGCGGTACTGGAAAACGTCGTACTCGACCCGGTTACCAAAAAAGCCGATTACGCCGACAGCAGCCTGACCCAGAACAGCCGTGCGGCATACCCGCGTGAACTGATCGAAAAACGCGCACCGAAAAACCTCGGCGGCGAGCCAAACGCCGTGATCTTCCTGACCTGCGACCTGACCGGCGTCCTGCCACCGGTGTCGATCCTCAGCGAAGAACAGGCTGCCTACCACTTCCTGTCGGGTTACACCGCACTGGTCGGTTCGACCGAGATGGGTTCGGGTTCGGGCATCAAGTCCACCTTCTCCACCTGCTTCGGTGCCCCGTTCTTCCCGCGTCCGGCTGGCGAATACGCTGAACTGCTGATCAAGCGCATCCGCGGCTTCAAATCCAAGGTCTACCTGGTCAACACCGGCTGGACCGGCGGTGGCTACGGCGTCGGCAAGCGCTTCAACATCCCGACCACCCGTGGCGTGGTCGCAGCCATCCAGAGCGGCGCACTGATCGGTGCAGAAACCGAGCACCTGGACACCATCAACCTCGACGTACCGAAATCGGTACCCGGCGTCGACACCGGCCTGCTCAACCCACGCAACACCTGGGCTGACAAAGCTGCCTACGACGAAGCCGCCAAGGCCCTGGCTGGTCTGTTCGTGGAGAACTTCAAGAAGTTCGACGTGAGCGACGCCATCAAGGCTGCGGGTCCGAAGTTGTAATTAGCGTCCTCTAAAAAAACCGCCTTCATCAGGCGGTTTTTTTTGGTCCTGGAATTGAGTACTTGATGTAGAACCGTTCAGATTGCGACTCGACGATTGAATAGCGTCCGCACAACCTCCGTGTAAATATCAGCGTTGGCGTCAGTCATTTATTATCTTGCCTGTAGGTAGGGCCCGGCTTTATTACAAACTTCTTTACCAGAGCATTGAGTTCTTTACCGAAGTAGAGATCAAGGCATTTCAATAAATAAAACTTTACGCCCTTTACTTCAGAGTCAATCAGAGGGCTCGTATAGTCTCTGGCTAAATCCTTATCAATGAGCGCTTCCACTGCATCAGGGCTTCTCTAATATCCGTAATAAGCCCATTCGTATGAGGACCAAAATTATAGGGGAAGCCGTGCCCGAATCCACTCCAAGCGTGTAGGAGGCATAGTGATTGCGTGACCTTTCTGCTCCTTGTCGTCTTGATAGGTAATACTGCTTTCAGAAAACTTAAGCGGCTCATGTCCGGGCTGGCCGTCCCAAAAGATCCTATAGTATCTCCTGGCTAACAGCTCGCCTTGATCGTCGAAGATAGTCAGCCGGACCCTCTCCATGCCATCGCCATTAAAAAGACTGTTGTTGAGTCCGGCTCCGCAAATATTTATTATAAATTTCTCATTGTCGAAGTTTTTTGTGCCTCCGTTTAATTCTTTAGTGTGGTTGTAGCTCTGGCAGTCAGTATTGTCTAGCACGTTAAATGCAGTGGAGTAAATAACCAAAGCAATAAATATAAAAACAAAGAAGAAAAAAGACCAGAGGTACATTTTTCTTACATGGGCTCTGAGGGTTTGCATAATGTATCCAGCTTTATGATAATAGGCTTTTTTAGTTTATGTATTTCAGGTCTGCTGTAAATCATAAAATCGCCACCCCGACCATGCTTTTCTCTCCACTCACTATAAGAGCTATTGTACACAGGCCAGTAAACATCTTTCTCCATAAATTTTCTGACAATACCTGTTCTTTTATCTACTGGCTTGTCAATCTGCCCGCCAGGCAAATAGTCCCAATTGATTTTAGTTTCAGTTATAGGGGTACTACCCATATTAGTATGAATTTTCTTACCGTCAACAAGATCACTGACAACGGCAGCGTAGGAAAGAATCATGTCATTTTTGTTCCAGTGCCCTAGATATTGACTGTTGCCATCATTTTTGTCGTTAAAGGAATAGTTGTCTTTCAGGTAGGTATATACACTAGTAATGGTCGCCGTAGCTTCAGCGCAAAAAGTTTTTGTTCTGGCTGTATCGTCATATCTGTAAAATTTTTCCACAGCAACTTCAACCCTGCCAATAGCAGCATAGATATTAAAATTTCCTAGCGTGGCAGTGAGATCAGTTAAACTCATGCCGTCAAGAGTGTTACTTGTTGATATTGCCTGAAACTGAATTTGCCAGTCAATATGAAACTGCCTGATATCCCCTATCCAAGGAGACGTATCAAAGGAAAGATTTGCTGCCGAACTAGAATCATCGAATTTATTTTTTACATGCGTGAGGATTTTTTGTTTAGCACCTGCAATTGCTTTTTCAAAATGAATTTTTTCTTCAATTAATTCATTAAATTTTTCTGCTACGCTTCCATACTTAAAAGCCCATTTTAATGTCACTGTTGTGTCATCAATGGGTTGAACTGAATTGGGTTGGTTATTGTAGATATGCTTAGGGCTAGCGAACCACCGTTTGGCGATCTTGGCAGCTGTCGGCCAACCTATTTTGTCCATGGCCAAAGGAATATCCTGAAGATCAAACTCTGGAAGCTTTTCCTTATCTTCCGCATCGCGCTCTCGCGTATAGGGCTTTGAGGGTTTGGTTTCCACGGAGGAGGGTTTATTATTTTTAACTTCAGTAAGCGATCTCTTACCTCCCGCTTCTGTTTGTTGCGCCATACGTTGCTCTTTACTACGCTCTGTGGGCTTTAAGACTACTTGACCAGGCGCGCAACGATTATAGGAGATTTTTTGCGGAGTATTGATGGGGACAGCCCCCTCTAGGCCATCATTTTCTTTCCATACTTTGCCACGAAAAATAGACCGTTTCATCGTGTAGTAAGGTATTTTCTTTACTTCAGCCATAAACCCGTTCCTTGGTAAAACAATAAAATCCCAAATCCGCTCAGCACCTCTCGCGCAGCGGCAGAACTGCCGGAGCAACGTAATGCAGATCTGCATTGTTTAGCCTGTGTACCCAAACCGTCAATTTCGCTGCGCACCGAAGTATCGATTCTCTCTCTCCATGTGACTCGATTAACATTGTGAGCCCGCACGTCCGCGACGTTTGACCACATGATGGATGGCCTAGCCTATGCCGTTCATGCGTCGAAAAATCTGCTCATATGGCTATCGCTTCGGCCACAGCGCATTAGGCCAGTGATCAGCTCAATCGCGGCGGTCGGGAGTTGTCCACGGCCGGGGTTGGAGGGGCACGACTGAATGCCTGATTCAACGGCAACCGTCGTAACTGCGAGGTCGCCGGAGCCATGTTGTAATTAAACATCTCCGTGTCCGTCCCCACATACGGACCCCGTAAATGCTCATGGAAACGCCTCGACTTGTCGGGGCGTTTGCTTGTCTGGAATACTCATTTCCATTTGTGACGATGGCAAGGAGGTGGTTTGTGACAGCGACCGGAATTCAGGTACGTCGTTTTGTGCCGAACGATGAGCAAGGTGTGTCGGCATTGATCCTGCCCATCCAGCGTGAAGAATTCGGTATCCCCATCACCGCCGAGGATCAGCCTGATCTGAAGGCGATTCCCACGTTTTACCAGACCGGCACAGGTGATTTCTGGGTCGCGGTGCAAGGTAATCAGGTCGTCGGCAGCATCGCGCTCAAGGACATCGGCTCAGGGCAGGCAGCGCTGCGCAAGATGTTCGTTGCCGCGCCGTTTCGCGGCAAAGAGTTCTCGATTGCAGCCAAGCTGCTGGACTGCTTGATCAAGGAGTCCAGCAGCAGGGGCGTTACTGAGATGTTCCTGGGCACGACCGACAAGTTTCATGCCGCGCATCGCTTCTACGAGAAGCACGGCTTTCGGGAGATCGAGAAAAAGGACCTGCCAGCGAGCTTTCCGCTGATTGCGGTGGACAGCAAGTTTTATACGTTGGCCCTGAGCCACGACTAATGAAATGGCCGTTTTGTCGGCGAGCGGCAATTCAGCAGGACGCCGACAGCAATACCGGGCACGCGAAACCGCGTGCTCCGTCGTAGGCGCTCAAGCCTCCTGAATATCTGACTGGCTTTTCAGCGCGTTGAAAATGTCCATGGCCGAGCTGTCGTCCGATGTGATGAGCGCGGCGTAATTGGCGGGGTATTGTGCTTTTTCTATGGGTGGCAGCTGGTCATAGTGGGCGAGAAGCATGACCAGTGTTTGAGTACTTTTGCCGGTTTCGTTGTATTCGTCGGTATACCTTTGGCATATGGCCCTTTTCCATACTTGCTCTTGAGAGTAGTTTTCGGAGTACGCGGCATTTCTTTCGTTTATTGTGAAGTCGCCACCCTCGTCATAAATAATCAACCTCAGTTGATCCTGAGATAAACCCGCGAATGGGTTTTTTCCTGCCCCGTTGTTGAACGAAGTCGCTTGCATGGCTCTTTCGAGCAATGCAGGGTCGTCCGTATCCGGAATCTCTGCGTCGTGCAGTTTTCTACTGGCGTAATAGCTGTTGCCTGCAACTTTATCACTAATTTTTTTTGCCAAGGCCCCCAGGTTTTTGAAGTCAAGACTGCTGTCGCGGGCTTGGGCTCGTGCGGAACTACTACTTAATTGACTGGACAATGTCGAGAAGGTGGCACCGTCAATAGCAGATGCAGAATCAAGCTCTTTCAGGCTGGAGTTCAAAGTCGTGGCGGAGGTGCTTTTCCCGACAGTCGATAGTGCAGTTTTATTGGTGAGGTGTGTGAGGGATATCGTATCAATCATGCTGCGTCCTCGCGGCAGGGGCCAATCCATGGCTTTATATTCACTCTTTGTATCGGCCCAGCCAGACACCGCTTTAGTTTTCCGCTGAAAAGCGTGCGTATCAAAATGCGACACGCACGCTCCGGGGGGCTTATTTCATGGTGAATTCAGCAGCCCACGCGTAGGTGGACAGATTGGTGGCGCGAGACGTCGCCGCGCAGACAGCGCCGCCTTCAGAATTTGCAGTCCGGTTCCATTTCGGCACCTTGGCCCCGCCTGCACCGGGAAGCTTTATAAAGGTGGTCGAGAATACGCAAACCTTGGACCCCATGACGTAGCGAACACTGGCGTAGCTGGTATCCGGCGAGAGAGTGCTTTGCATCGAGTAAGTATCTGAACCTCCCGGGGGGGACTGCAGAGTTAATCGGTGATTTAGCATTCAGCCGGGCAGATATCTCATTACGCGTAACGGGTTTATACTCCGCCACCTCGGAGCCCAGGTTTTTAAATGTAACAGTAACTGCTGGTCCCGCTTGCGCCGTAACGCTGGTGCACAGTGTTGCAAAAGCAAGGGAAGCCAATAAGGTCTTGTTGGTTTTCATAGGGAATAATCCTTGAGTTAAATGAGTAATTTCATATTGATTTTGAATAAGGTAAACGCGAGACGAAACGGGGCAGCGGTCGTTCGTGCCCATACGGATCGTTCAGCTTATAGAGTCTCGCGGAGGGTTAGTAAGTGTGCGCACAGTGAATGCGTCGGTCAGATAAAGTATCTCCAGTCAACATGAGAGATAAAGGTTAAGCAATGCATAAAGCGCATGACTGCCTTGATGGGCCCGTCAGGAGCAAATTTCAACTTGCTGAAATTAGTTATTTTTTCTTAACACAAGCGACACGGAAGGCAAGTAGGAAACTTCTGATTCTTCGTGCATTGGCGAAAGAAATTTTTTATTCTTGTCTTTTAGCGCTGCATTGGATTAACTGCGCTGGCGAGAGCTAAACATGTAAGTATATTGCGCCCTGCAAGACTGAAGGGCGCAATAACTTTCTTCACGTCACAGCATAAAACTTGCGCACATACCCCGTGCTGGTCCATTTGCAGGGCGCGCCCTGGGCGACGAATACGGTGTCGCCAGTGTTCACGGTCAGGCTCGGACCGTTTTCCAGGCTCAACACTACGCTGCCTTCGATCAGGCTCATCAGCTCATGGATTTTGTGCGGGCGCGAGATGCGCTCGTAGGGTGTGGAGTCCCAGACGCCGATGCGCAAAGTGCTTGCGGTGTCTTCAAACAGGTTGTTGCTGCGGCACTGCGGCAGCGCGCTGATCATGATCGCCGGGGCTGGCGGTGAGGACGGTGTGAGCATGGCGAGGCGGTCCAGGGCGGTGACACCGGGTTTGTCGGGGCCGCTGGCCTGAGTGGATGCGCAGAACGCCCAGAGGCTGTCCGGTTGCGCTTCTATACGTACTTGCGTGCCACGACCGATCACGGCACTTTCGCCGGTGCTGATGGTGATGCTGCCGGTGCCAGAGGTCAGCGTGACGCTACCGCGATGCATCACCAGCATTTCGGTGTAGGGGTAGGCCTCTATCGAGAGCGCCGTACCCAATTCAACGATGCCAGCCGCAATACCCTGTTCATCGACAAATGCTGTGCGGCGGCCACTGTCGAACGGGTCATGCGCATCAATGGGGCCGGTGGTGAATTCGGTATCTACCGGGCTGAGGTCAGCGCGGGCCAATAGCAGGACTGTGGGGTGGGGCATTGGGTTGGGCTCCTGGATGAGAATTTATGATTCATCGATGATCGTTCCAACGCGGTGCGCTTGGCGTTATACCCAACTCTTGTGGGAGCGGACCGGGCGACGCTTCGCTCGTTCGCGAAAGGGCCGGTACATTCTTCGAAAATATATCGCCTGAATTACCGTCTTCGCGAACAAGTTCGCTCCCACTGTAGGTTTCTGCCCAGCCTGCCACTGCGGTTTCAGCCCCGCTTTTAGAGCTCATCCGCACTTTTGTGTAACGCTGAGCGCAGAGCATTGGCACGATGATGTTTTTCCGGGCGATCAGCCGATCGCCTGGGTAATCAGCGCAAACTGGCGCACGCCCTGGCTGGCTTGCGGAACTGCGCCCATGCTCATGCAGGTCACGCTATCGACACGCTTGAGGCCGGCTTCGTCCAGCCAGTCGGCCAGGCCGCAGTCGGTCGGGATGTCGATGCGTACAAAGGCGCAAGGCACTTTGGCCAGCAGTTGCTCGATCATGTGCCTGGCCTGTTCCACCGTCTGGGCGACGACAGGGCCGATGCACAGGCCACGGCCGAACGGGCGCAACAGGGCAAAAGCCTGCAACTGGCCATCGCGTTCGATGCCGACTGCGTGCTCAAGGTTATTCAGCACATCGCCCAGCGTTACCGAACGGTCCATACCCGAACCGGCATTGGCCAGTTCCAGCACGCGAGCATGGTCAGCCTCGCTCAGCGCACGACTGCTTTCCTGTGCTTTCAATGCGGTTGTGTCAGGCAGTTGTGCCTGCCCCTGACGCTGTTGAACCTCACCAAAACTGACGAAGCCCATTTTTTCGTACAGCGGGGCGCCGGCAAGTGTTGCATTGAGGATGGCGGTGCGTGGCGGCACGCAGCCGACAGCAAGCTCCATCAATTTGCGGCCAATGCCCTTGCCTTGATAGTCGTCGCTGACAATCACCAGACCGATAGTGGAAAACTCGCCCTGATGGCAGGCGAAGGCACTGCCGATCAAGCGACCGTTGTGTACTGCAACAAAGCCTTGGGCGACTCGTTGCAGCATGGCCCAGTCTTCCAGTCGATGCGGCCACTTCAGGGCAATGGATAACTCATGAGCGTTACCGACATCGGCTGCGGTCATGGGGCGAAATTCAAAATCGAGGCGTTGCTGAGCGAGCATGACGTGTCTCCGTCCAGAAGGATGCACAGGCAATAAAAGGATGCGTCAGGCATGTTGTATCCCACCTGCTGCGGACGGTGACAAGAGGGCTGCACGCATTCGGCAGATTCCACGAAGTGCCGTTCGCCAGACCACAGTTACTGCTTAAATCGGCGCGGCCTCCGGCAGCAAATGCTTAGGGTTTTCACCCCGTGTTCAAGCCTTTTATATAGGGCTCGGAGTTTGTCGCCCGCCAAGCGCTGGCGCGGCGCAGTTTCTGCGGCGCAAACCCGCGGGTTTGAGCCCGAGCGCCCTGAAAAGGGTCATAAAAGCGCCGAAAACCGGGCTCTGCCCAAGGCTGGAGCGCCCCGCAAAGTCTGCTGAGCGCGCACCTCAAAACGGTGGTTTCTATCAAGCAGCCATCACTTTTAACGCCATCTGCTGATTTCACGGTGTTGTAATGAGGTTGTGCTGCAGCGTGCATCACCGCCCCTGAACATCAGGCCGGATTGCTCGTCATGCCATGACCTCAACGAACTTTCAGGACCGCACACAATGAGCTTTCTTCGACCAAAATTCATTACGTTCGACTGCTACGGCACCTTGACCAATTTCCACATGGGCACCATGACGCGCGAGCTGTTTGCCGACCGCGTTGCGGCTGAACAGATGGATCAGTTCGTCAAGGATTTTTCGGCGTATCGTCTGGATCAGGTCATGGGTGACTGGATGCCGTACGACGAAATCCTCAAGGTCGCACTGGCTCGCACCTGCAAGCGCTGGAACGTTGAATACCGCGAAGAAGGCCAACTGTATTACGACGCCGTGCCGACCTGGGGCCCGCACGCCGATGTGCCCGCCGGCCTGTCGAAAATCGCCGACAAGATCCCGCTGGTGATTTTCTCCAACGCCAGCGACAGCCAGATCATGTCCAACGTCGAAAAGCTCGGCGCGCCGTTCCACAAGGTGTTCACCGCTGAACAGGCCAAGGCCTACAAACCGCGTCTGGCTGCTTTCGAGTTCATGCTCGACAACCTGGGTTGCGGCCCGGAAGACATCTTGCATGTGTCCTCGAGCTTCCGTTACGACCTGTTCTCGGCGCATGACATGAAGATCAGGAACAAGGTATTCGTGGCGCGTGGTCATGAGCAGCCAGCCAACAGCAGCTTCGAATACCACCAGATTCCCGATATCGGCGGACTGGCCGGGCTGGTCGGCTTGTAAGCCAGGCCCGGCGCCTGACACCGGCATTTTTCAAGGTGCTCTTCGATGAGTGACAAGGGGAACGAGATGCGCAGTGAGTCTTACTGGCTCGATACGGCTCCAGGCTTTACCGGCGCGCAGGACGGCGCAGTGGAGGGGCAGGCTGACGTGGTAGTGGTCGGTGGCGGTTTCACCGGCCTTGCGGCGGCGCGTGCATTGGCCTTGAAAGGTGCCAGCGTGGTGGTTCTGGAAGCAGGCCGGGTGATCGGGGCCGCAACGGCGGACAGTGCAATACCGGCGTGGCTCAGGACTACGCGTCGCTGAGCGCAACCCTGGGTGCCGATCAGGCACGCGAGTATTACAAGGCTTACGAAAGCGCGGTGCAGAGCGTCGTGACCGTGATCGAGCAGGAAAACATCGCCTGCGACATCAAGCGTAACGGCAAGCTCAAGCTGGCGGCCAAGCCAGGGCATTACGAAGGACTGGCGCGCACCTGCGAGCTGATCCGCCGTGAAGTCGATGCTGACGTCGAGCTGCTGTCCGCCCAGGACGTGCGCGCCGAAATCGATTCGAACGAGTTTCACGGCGGCCTGCTGCAGCGCAACGGCATACAGATGCATGTCGGACGTTTCGGTCTGGGTCTCGCCGACGCGGCGGTGCGTCATGGCGCAAGGGTCTATCAGAACGCAACGGTAAAGGACTGGAAGGCCAACCGTGGCGGCTTTGTGGTCAACACCTCGAAGGGCTCGATCCAGGCCGGCCAGCTGCTGCTGGCGACCGGTGCCTGCCAGCATGGCGGACTGGGCTGGTATCGCCGGCGCATCGTGCCGGTCGGCAGTTTCGTCATCGTCACTGAAGTGTTGCCGCAAGCGCTGATCGACCAACTGTTCCCCCACCAGCGCGCTTACGTGACCAGCCGTTTGATCGGCAACTATTTCCGCCTCACGCCGGACAACCGCCTGCTGTTCGGCGGGCGGGCGCGCTTCGCCATGTCCAACAGCAGCTCCGACGCCAAGAGCGGCAAGGTACTGCAGGCGGCCATGGTGCAGATGTTTCCGCAACTGGCACACGTCAAGGTCGACTACTGCTGGGGCGGACTGGTGGACATGACCTCGGACCGTCTGCCGCGTGCAGGCGAACACAACGGGGTCTTCTACTCGATGGGTTACAGCGGCCACGGTGTACAGATGTCAGTGCACATGGGGCGGATGATGGCCGACGTCATGGAAGGCAAGGCACAGGCCAATCCGTGGAAGGACCTGAGCTGGCCAGCCATTCCCGGCCACTTCGGCAAGCCATGGTTTCTGCCGCTGGTAGGCGCGTATTACCGCTACCAGGACAGCCGCCACTGAGTGTTTGTTTAACCGTCGTCGTGTGTGTTTGAAGGACGCTCCGGCCAACCGTGAGCAATTCGGAATTTCCCCTTTTCGACAGGTAGAACTGATATGGCTGATAACAAAACCGACTCCGCGTTGATCACAGGCCAAGACAGCCTGCGGGTTTTCAAAGGTCTCAATCGTGGCCTGTCGCGGCGCGATGCGTTGCGCATGCTGGGTGTTGCAGGTGTGGTTGCGGCGGGCTCCACCAGCCTGTTCGGCGCGGCCGGCAAGGTCTTTGCCGACGACGCGGATGCCCCTGTCAAAGGCAAGCCGGGCGGCCGCATTCGCGTTGCCGGCATGTCCAGTTCTACCGCCGACACGCTGGATCCGGCCAAAGGCGCGCTGTCTACCGACTACGTGCGTCATTTCATGTTCTACAACGGCCTGACCCGTTTCGACAGTCATCTGGTGCCGCACATGGAGCTGGCCGAGAAGATCGAAAGCGACAACGCGATCGTCTGGACCGTTACCCTGCGCCAAGGCGTGACCTTCCACAACGGCAAGGCGCTGACCGCTGGCGACGTGGTGTTCTCCCTGTCGCGCCACAAGGACCCGGCCACTGGCTCGAAAGTCCTGCCACTGATGGCACAGTTTTCCGAGATCAAGGCCACCGGCCCGCTGGAAGTGCAGATCACCCTCAGTTCGCCCAATGCCGAGCTGCCGTCGATCCTCGCCGTTTCACACCTGCTGATCGTGCCCGAAGGCACCACCGACTTCAGCAAAGGCATCGGCACCGGGCCGTTCACCGTCAAGGAATTCAACCCTGGCGTGCGCTCGGTCAGTGCACGCAACCCCAACTACTGGAAGCCGGGCCTGCCGTACCTGGACGAGATCGAATTCATCGCCATCAGCGACGAGCCATCGCGGGTCAACGCGCTGCTTTCCGGCGACGTACACATGATCAACGAGGTCAATCCGCGCTCCACCACACGCATTGCCGCCAGCGCCAAACACCGCGTGGTCGATGCACCGTCCGGCAACTACACCGACCTGATCATTCGTCAGGACCAGATGCCCGGCAAGAGCCCGGAATTCACCGAGGCTATGAAGTACCTGCTGGACCGTGAACAGGTCAAATCGGCGGTGTTCCGTGGCTACGCGTGCGTGGGTAATGACCATCCGATCTCGCCGGGATCGCGCTATTTCAACGCCGACCTGCCACAGCGCGCCTACGACCCGGAAAAAGCCAAATTCCTGCTCAAGAAAGCCGGCATGGAAAAGATCACCATGGCCGTCGCGGCATCGCCTGCCGCCACGGGTTCGGTGGACATCGCCGTGCTGCTGCAACAGTCCGCCAAACAGGCCGGGCTGACCCTCAACGTCAACCGTTTGCCAAGCGACGGCTACTGGTCCAACCACTGGATGAAGCACCCGCTGAGCTTCGGCAACATCAACCCGCGACCGAACGCCGACGTGATCTTCTCGCAGTTCTTCCAGTCCTCGGCACCGTGGAACGAATCCGGCTGGAAAAACGATCAGTTCGACCAGTTGCTGCTGCTGGCCCGCGGGGAAACCGACGACGCCAAGCGCGCCAAAATGTACGGCGACATGCAGACCCTGGTAAGCCAGAACTGCGGCATCGGCATCCCCGTGTTCATCAGCAACATCGACGGCGTGGACAAGCGCGTTCAGGGCTATTCCAGCAACCCGCTGGGCGGCTTCATGGGCTACATGTTCAGCGAGCAGGTTTGGCTGGACGCGTAAATGCAACGCTGAACCGAGCAGGAGGATGCAGATGAATAGCAACACACTCTGGTTGATCGTGCAGCGCTTCGGCGCGGCGATCGTGACGTTGTTGATCGTTTCCATCGTGGTCTTCGCCATTACGGCGGTGTTGCCTGGAGACGCGGCACAACAGGCCCTTGGACAATTCGCGACGCCTGAACAGGTCGCCGCATTGCGTACAAAGCTGGGCCTGGATCAGCCAGGTGTGGTGCGTTACCTGCATTGGTTGACCAACCTGCTCGGCGGCAACTTCGGTGAGTCGGTGTCCAACGCGATGCCGGTGTCCGAGCTGATTGCCGGGCGCTTTCCGAAAACCCTGATGCTGTCGGCAACCACCGCGCTGGTCTCGGTACCGCTAGCGCTGGCACTGGGCATTGGCGCAGCGATGTACCGCGGCAGCCGCCTTGATGGTGCGCTGAGTTTCATCACGCTGACCCTGGTGGCGGTGCCCGAATTTCTGGTGGCAACCCTGGCGGTGCTGATTTTCGCCGTTAACCTGGGCTGGCTATCGGCGTTGTCGTATGGCGGTGACGTCAGCTCGCCGTGGCAATTCATGCGCACTTACGCGTTGCCGGTGATGACGCTGTGCTGCGTGATCGTGGCGCAAATGGCGCGTATGACCCGCGCTGCGGTCATCGACCAACTGGACAGCCCGTATGTGGAAATGGCCCGCCTCAAGGGCGTCAGCCCGGTGCGTATCGTGCTGCGCCACGCCTTGCCCAACGCTATCGGGCCGATCGTCAACGCGGTGGCGCTGAGCCTTTCCTACCTGCTGGGTGGGGTGGTTATCGTTGAAACCATCTTCAACTATCCCGGCATCGCCAGCCTGATGGTCGATGCTGTAACCAACCGTGACATGGCGTTGGTTCAAGGCTGCACCATGCTGTTCTGCTCCGCTTACCTGGGTCTGGTGCTGATGGCCGACCTGTGTGCAATTCTTTCCAATCCGAGGCTGAGAACCCAATGACTCAATTCATTGCGAAATCGACGCCTGAAGCGCCGGCACCGGTGCTGCGCAAAAAAGCGTCCCGCCCCACCTCATGGCTTGGCCTGCTGGGCGCAACGGTGTGCTTCATCTGGCTGATGGTCGCGCTGTTCGGTCCTTGGCTCGCGCCGCATGCTGTCGGCGAAGTGGTTTCCGACAACATGTTTGAAAACATGAGCGCGCTTTATCCGTTCGGCACTGATTACCTGGGCCGCGACATGCTCAGCCGGGTGCTGGTCGGCGCGCGCTTCACGGTGGGCCTGGCGCTGATTTCGGCGGTGCTGGCCAGCGGCATCGGCACGCTTTGCGCGCTGTTGTCGGTGGTCGCGCCAAAATGGCTGGACGAAATCATCAGCCGCCTGATGGACGCGTTCATCTCGATCCCCAGCAAAATGCTGGCGCTGATCATGGTCTCGGCGTTCGGCTCGTCCGAGGTGCTGCTGATCTGTACGGCGGTATTGAGCTACACGCCGGGAGCGTTTCGTATCGCGCGCAGCCTGGCGGTGAATATCGAAGCGCTGGAATACGTGCAAGTGGCGCGCACACGCGGCGAGGGTCGTATCTACATTGCCTGCCGTGAAATTCTGCCGAACATGCTCAACCCGGTCATGACCGACCTGGGGCTACGTTTTGGCTTCATCGTGTTACTGCTCAGCGGCATGAGCTTTCTGGGGCTTGGTGTGCAGCCGCCCGATGCCGACCTTGGTTCGCTGGTACGCGAGAACATCGGCGGACTGAGTCAGGGCGCGCCGGCCATCGTGATACCTGCGCTGGCCATCGGCACGCTGACCATCGGTGTCAACCTGTTCATCGACCGGCTCGCCTCACGGCGCGGTCGCCGCTCGGGAGGGCATTGAAAATGAGCCAGTTGATTCGTGTGCAAGACCTGCGCGTGGTTGCCGATGGCGATCAGGGCGAGCTGGAAATCGTCAAAGGCGTCAGCTTCGCGCTGGAAAAAGGCGAAGTGCTGGCGTTGATCGGCGAGTCCGGTTCCGGCAAGACCACCATCGCGCTGGCCCTGTTGGGGTATGCCCGACGCGGCTGCAAACTGGCCGGCGGTGTGGTTCAGGTGGGCGAGCACGACATGCTCAGCCTGCCCGAAAGCCAGTTGCAGGGCCTGCGCGGCAACCGTGTTTCCTACACCGCGCAAAGTGCCGCGGCGGCTTTCAACCCGGCAAAAAAACTTATTGATCAGGTTATCGAGGGCGCGCTGATTCATGGTCTGGGCAGTCGTGCAGACCTGCAAGCCAAGGCCGTAGAGCTGTTCCGCGACCTGGCCTTGCCCAACCCGGAAAGCATCGGCCAGCGTTACCCGCATCAGGTTTCGGGCGGTCAGTTGCAGCGCGTGATGGCAGCCATGGCGCTGATCAGCGACCCGTTGCTGGTGATCCTCGACGAGCCGACCACGGCGCTGGACGTCACCACGCAGATCGACGTGCTGCGCGCCTTCAAGCGGGTGGTGCGCGAGCGCGGTGCGACGGCGGTCTATGTCTCTCACGACCTTGCCGTCGTGGCGCAGATGGCTGATCAGATCGTGGTGCTCAATGGCGGGCGGATTATCGAGCAGAGCAGCACTGCGGCGCTGCTCAAAGGCCCGGAAGACGCCTACACCCGCAGCCTGCTGGCAGCGGCGCGGCCCGACAAAGTACTGAAACCGGCCAGCGAGGTGGTCAAGGACAGCACGTTGCTGACCATCAGGGGCCTGACTGCAGGCTACGGCAAAAAGAACCTGCAAGGCATGCCGATGATTCGCGTGCTGGAAGACATCGACCTGACCATTCGCCGTGGCCAGGCCATTGGCGTGATCGGCGAGTCCGGTTCGGGCAAGTCGACCCTGGCCCGTGTGGTCGCCGGTCTTCTGGACCCGGCGCACGGCAGCCTGACATTCGACGGTGCCGACTTGTCCGGCACCTTGGCGGGACGCACCGAAGAGCAATTTCGGCGCATCCAGATGGTGTTCCAGAACGCCGACACCGCGCTCAACCCGATGCACAGCATCAGCGCAATTCTGGCGCGCCCGCTGAAGATGTATTTCGGCCTGAAGGGCAAAGCCCTGCGCGATCGCATCGACGAACTGATGGACCTGGTGCGCCTGCCCCGTGAACTGGCAGAGCGGCGCCCCAACGAACTGTCGGGTGGCCAGAAACAACGTGTCAACCTGGCCCGCGCGCTGGCGGCCAAGCCGGACCTGATCCTCTGTGATGAAGTGACCTCGGCGCTGGATACCGTGGTGGGCGCGTGCATCCTTGAACTGCTTGGCGAACTGCGCCGCAAGCTGGGTGTTTCCTACCTGTTCATCAGCCATGACATTTCCACCGTCCGCGCGCTGTGCGACGACATAGTGGTGATGTACAGCGGCCACAAGGTCGAAGAGGGCAGCCGCGAAGCGTTCAGCCGTGTGCCATTCCATCCGTACACCGACCTGCTGGTGCACTCAGTGCCGGAACTGCGTCAGGGCTGGCTGGAAACCTGTGGTGTGACCAGCGGCAAGCTGCCACCCATCAGCGCCCCGGCCAGCAACCCCGAACTGTGCACCTTCCTCAACCGTTGCCCGGCACGTGTCGAAGGCCTGTGCAACAAGACTGCCCCGAGCCGTCGCATGATCGCAGGCGGCAGCGAAATCCTCTGCCATCGCGACAGCGACGAGCTGCAGGCGGTGCAAGAAAACCTTAATCCTGTGACCGTGGGAGCCTACGCATGAGTGGCCGTTTTGTGAGACTGGGCGAACGTGATCGCCCGGTTGTGAGCCTGATGGTCGATGGCGCGCCCATAGAAGCATTGCAGGGCGACACCTTGATGGTGGCGTTGCTGACCCGCAAAGCCACGCTGCGCCAGTCCGAGTTCGACTCCGGACGTCGTGCCGGTTTTTGCCTGATGGGCGCCTGTCAGGATTGCTGGGTCTGGACCCGCAACGGCGAGCGCCTGCGCGCCTGCTCCAACGAAGTCCGCGACGGACTCGATATCGTCACCACCCAACCGGAGGCGAAATGGCCACTTCTTCACGGTTAGACGTTCAGAACCCTGCCAGCCCGAGAGTCGTCATCATTGGCGCTGGCCCAGCGGGCACCCGTTGCGCCGAAACCTTGCTGGCGGCGGGCATCAAACCGATTCTGATCGACGAAAACCGGCGCGACGGCGGGCAGATCTATCGCCGTCAGCCAGAAGGCTTCAAGCGCGATTATTCAGCGTTGTATGGCACCGAAGCAGCCAAGGCGCGTGACCTGCACGAAAGCTTTGATCGCCTGCGCGCACAAATCGACTATCGCCCCGACACACTGGCCTGGAACCTCACGCATGGCGAGCTGTGCTGTGCCAGCCAGGGCGTGCATACCGTGGTGGAATACGACGCACTGATCCTGTGTGCCGGGGCCACCGACCGGCTTATGCCGATCAAGGGCTGGCAACTGGCAGGCACCTACAGCCTGGGCGGCTCACAGATCGCGCTCAAGTCGCAATCGGTCTCGATTGGCAGTCGCGTGGTGTTCATGGGCAGCGGACCGTTGCTTTATCTGGTCGCCAGCCAGTACGTCAAAGCCGGTGCCGATGTGGCCGCTGTGCTCGACACCTCGCCGTTCAGCAAGCGCATCGGCGCGATGCCCAAATTGCTCGCGCGCCCTGGCTTGCTGTTCAACGGCATGAAACTGCTGGCCCAGTTGTACAGCGCTAAAGTGCCGGTGCACCTGGGCGTGCAGCCCGAAGAAATTATCGGCAGCGAGCAGGACGGTGTGACCGGCGTGCGCGTGAAGCTCGCCAACGGTAACTCGCTGACCGTCGATTGCGATGCATTGGCGCTGGGTTATCACCTGCGCCCGGAAACTCAACTGGCTGACCTGGCCGGATGCCAACTGCGTTTCGACGACGCGTCCGGGCAATGGGTGCTGGCGGTCGACGAAGACGGTCGCACCTCGGTGAACGGCGTTTATGCAGCGGGCGACGGCGCAAAAATCCGTGGTGCCGATGCCGCCGAACAGGCAGGGCGATTGGCGGCAATGGCGTTGCTGGACGATCTTGGCCGGCCTGTGGATAACTCGCGCCGCGAAGAGGTGCGCAAGAATCTGCAGGTCATGGACCGCTTCCGTGTCGGGCTGACCGAAGCGTTTCCCTGGCCTGCTGCCCAGGCAGCTGCGTTGCCCGATGAAGCGATTGTCTGCCGCTGCGAGATGATCAGCGCCGGTGAATTGCGCGGCGTGGTGCGTGAAAAAGGCGCATGCGAAGTCAACCGCGCCAAGGCTTTCAGTCGCGTTGGCATGGGCCGTTGCCAAGGGCGTTATTGCTCGCAGGCCGGTGCCGAAGTAATCGCTGCCCAGGCCGGTGTGCCGGTCGAGCAGGTCGGTCGTCAGCGCGGGCAGGCACCCGTGAAACCGCTGTCGATGCTGGTGGACGAGGTGGCCTCATGAAACAACCGAAAGTGGATGTGCTGATTGTCGGTGGCGGCTTCATGGGCTCGGCGTCGGCGTTTTTTCTGCGTCAGCGCGGCAAGTCGGTGACCCTGCTGGAGCGCGACGTGATCGGCCAGTACGCCAGCGGCGTCAACTTCGGCAACGTACGGCGCCAAGGTCGGCACCTCGGTCAGCTGGAACTGGCCAACCGCTCCAGAGCACTGTGGCAGCGGTTGCCTGAGCTGATCGGCGAAGACCTGGAGTTTCTGCCCAGCGGGCACATGCGCGTCTGCTATCGCGAGGATGAAATCGCTGAGCTGGAAGCTTATGCAGCGGCCCCGGAAGCCCGTGAGCTGGACCTGAAAATCTACAGCGGCAAGGCACTGCACGAGCGTTTCGGGTTTCTCGGGCCGGACGTAAAGGGCGGCTCCTACGCGCCTCACGATGGCCACGCCAACCCACGTCTGGCTGCACCGGCTTTTGCGCGCGCAGCGATTCGTGCCGGGGCGCGCATCGAAGAGCGTACCGAAGTGGCCCATGTGGAAAAGGTCGGTAACGAATTTGAAGTCACTACCACTGACGGGCGCATTTTCACTGCCGATCAATTATTGATCACCGCAGGTGCCTGGGGGCAAAAACTCTCGGCGCAGTTTGGCGAGCCCGTACCGCTGGAAACCAATGGCCCGCAGATGGCTGTGACCGAACCGGTGCCTTATGCGCTGCCGACCGTCATCGGCGTGTTCACCAAAATCCCTCACGAAGTGATCTACTTTCGGCAGATCGCACGTGGCAACATCGTCATCGGCGGTGGTTTTCGCAGCAAGCCGGACATGGTCAACCGCCGCGCCTACGTCGAGCCGCGCAGCATCATTAATCAGGTGCAGCAGATGCGTCGGCTGTTGCCCGGTGTCGGCAACCTGAACATCATCCGCGTGTGGAGCGGCATTGAAGGCTACACGCCGGACTCGCTGCCAGTGATGGGCCGCAGCGGTAAGGTCGATGGCCTGTTCTATGCATTTGCCTTCTGCGGTCACGGCTTCCAGCTCGGTCCGGGCGTGGGCGACGTGATGGCTGAACTGATCAGCACCGGCACCACCAGCACCTCGATCAGCCCGTTCGACATTCGCCGTTTTGAAATCGTTACCGAACAAGCGAGTAAAGCCTCATGAGCCCCCGCGCCCTGGAAATTCTCAAACGCCTGATCGCCTTCGACACCGTGTCGTCGGAGCCGAACATGGCACTGATCGAATACGTCCGTGAACTGCTGGCCAGCAAAGGCATCGAGTCGTTGATCGTCAAGGACGAGACCGGCAAGAAGGCCAACCTGTTCGCCAGCACCGGCCCGCGTGATGTGCCGGGTGTGCTGCTTTCCGGGCACACCGACGTGGTTCCTGCTGCTGGCCAGGCGTGGACGATGCCGCCGTTTCAGGCGACCCTGCGCGACGGGCGCATCTACGGCCGTGGCACCTGCGACATGAAGGGTTTCATTGCCCTGGCCATCGACGCGATGCTCGATGCCGCGGACACGACCCTGATCCGTCCGCTGCAACTGGCGCTGTCCCATGATGAAGAGATCGGCTGTGTCGGCGTGCGGCGTCTGCTCGACGTCCTGCATCTGGCACCGGTACGCCCGTTCCTGTGTGTGGTAGGCGAACCGACGCTGATGCAGTTTGCCGTAGGGCACAAGGGAAAAGCGTCCTATCGCACCTTCTGCCGAGGCCAGGAGGCGCATTCGTCGCTGGCACCCAGAGCGGTCAACGCGATTCATCTGGCCAGCGATTTCATCGCCGAGCTGCGCAAGAGCCAGAAGCAGATCGAGCAACAAGGCGCGCGTGACGAGGGTTACGACATTCCTTACAGCACCGTGCACATCGGCCGTATCGATGGCGGTAAGGCGCTGAACATTGTGCCCAACCTGTGCACCATGGAATTCGAATACCGCAACCTGCCGGGCGACAATCCCGACGTGCTGCTGGAGCAACTGCGCGAGCGCGCCGAAGTGCTGGTACGCGAGGCGAAACAATTGTCGGGCGTGGCCGCTATCGAAATCGAAGTGATGAACGAATACCCGGCACTGGAGACTCATCCGAGTGTTGAAGCAGTGCGCATGCTGCATGCATTTGCCGAACCGGGCACTCAGCACATCAAGGTCTCCTATGGCACTGAAGGCAGTCTGTTCGCCGGGCGGCTCAACGTGCCGGTGGTGGTGTGCGGGCCAGGCTCTATCGAGCAGGCACACAAGCCGGATGAGTTTATCGAGGAGAGCCAGATGAACGCGGGTGAGCGCTTTCTGCAAACCCTGCTGGGCTCATTAAAGCAGTAGAGGCTGCCGTCCGAGGGCAAATTTCAGCATCGGACGCTGCCGTTATCCTGCTTTCAGCATCCTGGACTGCGGCGCCTGCCTAGACTGGCAGGTATCCCGAAACAGGACTCGACCATGCTCAAGAATCAGTTGAAAGACCCCAGCCTGCTGGTAGACCGCGCCTACGTCGATGGGCAATGGATCAGCGCTGACAATGGTGCAACGCTGACCATCAGCGACCCGGCGACCGGCGACCGGCGAAATGATCGCGCAGGTTCCGGCCCTGAATGGCCTTGAAACCCGTCGCGCCATCGAAGCTGCGGATCGTGCCTGGCCCGCCTGGCGCGCACGTCCCGCTGCCGAGCGCGCCGCTCTGCTGGAGCGCTGGCATCAGGCGATGCTCGATAACGTCGAAGACCTGGCGCTGATCATGACCCTTGAGCAGGGCAAGCCGCTGAACGAATCACGCGGCGAGATCCGCTATGGCGCCAGCTTCGTCAAATGGTTCGCTGAAGAGGCGCGCCGCTCCTACGGTGAAACCATCCCCGCGCCCAGCGCAGACCGCCGTTTGATGACTCTCAAGCAGCCGGTGGGTGTGTGCGCCGCAATCACCCCGTGGAATTTTCCCAACGCAATGATCACCCGCAAGTGCGCGCCAGCCTTGGCTGCCGGGTGCCCGATCATCGTCAAGCCATCGGACCTCACGCCTTTGTCGGCGCTGGCGCTGGCGGTACTGGCCGAGCGTGTGGGTATTCCTGCCGGTGTGTTCAACGTCATCACCGGCATGCCCGCAGGCATTGGCGAAGAACTGACCGGCAACCCGGTGGTGCGCAAGATTTCCTTTACCAGCTCGACCCCGGTCGGCCGTTTGCTGATGCGCCAGAGCGCCGAACACATCAAGCGTCTGAGCCTGGAACTGGGCGGCAACGCGCCCTTCATCGTGTTTGACGACGCGGACCTGGAACAGGCGGTGACGGGCATCATGCTCAGCAAATTCCGCAACGCCGGGCAGACCTGCGTGTGCGCCAACCGGATTCTGGTACAAGACGGCATCTACGACCGTTTTGCTGCACGGCTGGTAGAGGAAGTGAGCAAACTCAAGGTCGGCAACGGCCTGGAAGAGAGCGTGACCATTGGCCCGCTGATCAACCCGGCGGCGGTCAGCAAGGTTACCCGGCACATTGATGATGCGCTGAGCCAGGGCGCGAAGTTGCTGCATGGCGGCCGTCCCGATGGCACCAGTCAATTCGTCCAGCCAACGGTATTGGGCGAAACCCATGCGGGCATGCTGCTGGCCAACGAAGAAACCTTCGGGCCTGTTGCGCCACTGATGCGCTTCACCGACGAAGCCGAAGCGCTGGCACTGGCCAACGCCACGCCTTATGGCCTTGGCGCGTACTACTTCACCCAGGACCTGCGTCGCTCATGGCGTTTCGGCGAGGCGCTGGAGTTCGGCATGGTCGGCCTCAACACCGGCATCATCTCCATGGAAGTCGCCCCGTTCGGTGGCGTCAAACAATCCGGCCTGGGCCGCGAGGGCTCCAGCTACGGCCTGGATGAATACCTGGAAGTAAAGGCGTTTCATGTGGGGGGGTTGTAGCGTTCAGAACGGCGTACCAACGCGGAGCGTCGGCACGATAGTTGAGATTATCGTTCCTCACGCTCCAGCGTGGGAATGCAGGTCGTGACGCTCCGCGTCACAAATCCACAGAGCACAGCACGCTCAAGATCGGACGCGGAGCGTCCAGAACTGCATTCCCACGCGGAGCGTGGGGAACGATAATCCAACGCATCAGTAACCCTGGCCGCGATCCACCTGCCCCTGCATCGCTTCACCACGCTCAAAGCGGCGAATGTTATCGAGCAGGCCAGGAAAGGCGCTTTCCGGTTGGGTGATGGCCGCGACATGCAGTGTCAGCATGATCTTCGGGTGTTGCCAGAACGGATGATCAGCCGGTGCCGGTTCCTGTTGCAGTACATCCAGCACCGCAGCGCTCAATTGGCCGCTATCCAGTGCTTCAAGCAGGTCCGCTTCCACCAGATGCCCGCCACGGCCCATGTTGATCAATGCTGCACCTTGGGGCAGGCGCTCGAAAAGCTGGCGATTGAGGATGCCTTCGGTTTGCCCGGTCAGCGGCAACACACACAGCAGAATGTCGCACTGACCAAGAAACGCACTCAGCTGTCCTTCACTCGCATAACACGTCACGCCTTCTACCTGATGCTCGCTACGCGCCCAGCCCGACAGCTCGAAACCGAATGGTTTGAGGGTCGACAGAATATGCTGCGCCTGCAAGCCCAGCCCCATCACACCCACGCGACGCTTGTGCGCCGGTACCAGCGGATGAGCTTTCCAGACGCCCTCGACCTGCTGCTGCCGATAACGCAGCATTTCCCGGTGCAGGCTCAGTACCGCCAAAGACGCGTACTGACACATCCCATGACTGATGCCGGGGTCCAGCAGACGAACCACCGGCAAGGACTCGGGAATACGGCTCAGGTCCAGTTGATCGACGCCCGCAGACAAGGCGAACAGCACCTTCAGGTTGGGCAGCAGCTCCTGTAGATCATCAGGTGCCAGCCAGGCCCCCAAATAGTGGATATCGGCCGGGTCACCGATATCCGGCCACACACGCCATTCAATGTCCGGCGCATGCTCGGCAAACAGGACACGCCAGCGTTCGGCGCGTGCGGGGTCAGCTTTGTAGAGCAGGGCGGGCATGGGCATTTCCTGAGTGTGAAAGTGGAGCCCCATCATGCCGCAAGTCGGAAGCAGGATCTGTCGAAACAGCCTTTTGCAGAGCACCGGCATGACTGAAAAGCAGCGTTGCCCGGCAGATTGCGTGGTGCTCGCAAGGCATGAAGGAATCTGCCGTTTGCGAGGCGAAAAACAGTTGATCTGGACATCTGAGAGGGCAAGTTCGGCGTAGATCATTTCGCTGAACGCTTAACCTGAACAGCATCGCAGCCACCCCGTCGGCTGCCAGGCCCACGACAGGTATAACCATGAACAGCAAAGTCGACGAACCCCCCCATCTGCTCCGCCAGCGCGATCAGTTCGTGCCGCGCGGGATTGTCACGGCCCACCCGCTGGTCATCGACCGGGCACAGGGTTCTGAATTGTGGGACGTCGATGGCAAGCGCTATCTGGATTTCGTCGGCGGTATCGGCGTGTTGAACATCGGCCACAACCACCCGAACGTGGTCGCGGCGATTCAGGCGCAGCTGACCAAAGTCACCCACGCCTGCTTTCAGGTGGCGTCCTATCAGCCCTATCTGGACCTGGCCAAACGCCTGAGCCATCTCATCGCGGGCCAGAGCGGCATCGATCACAAGGCCGTGCTTTTCACCTCCGGCGCCGAAGCGGTCGAAAACGCGGTGAAAATCGCCCGCGCCCACACTAATCGCCCGGCAATCATCTCGTTCCGCGGCGGTTTTCATGGCCGTACGCTGCTTGGCACCACGCTGACCGGCATGAGCCAGCCGTACAAACAGAATTTCGGCCCTATGGCCCCCGAAGTGTTCCACACGCCGTACCCGAACGAGTATCGCGGCGTGACCAGCGAAGTCGCGCTGGCGGCGTTGCACGAGCTGTTGGCCACTCAGGTCGCACCGGAGCGTGTGGCGGCGATTCTGATCGAGCCGATGCAGGGCGATGGCGGCTTCCTGACTGCGCCAGTGGAGTTCATGAAGGCCTTGCGTGCGCTGACCGAGCAACACGGCATCGTGCTGATTGTCGATGAAATCCAGTCCGGTTTCGGGCGGACCGGCAAATGGTTCGGTTTCGAGCATTCGGGTATCCAGCCTGATCTGGTGACGGTTGCCAAGAGCCTCGCGGGCGGCATGCCGCTGTCAGGCGTGGTCGGTCGTGCCGAGATCATGGATGCACCGCTTCCGGGCGGTCTGGGTGGCACTTATGGTGGTAATGCGCTGTCCTGCGCCGCCGCACTGGCGGTGATCGACACATACGAGCAGGACAATCTGCTCGCGCGTGGCGAGCAGCTGGGCCAACATTTGCGTGCCGGTCTGCTCAAGCTCAAGGACCGTTACACCTGCATCGGCGACGTGCGCGGCACCGGCTTCATGCTCGCCATGGAACTGGTCAAGAACGACGCCGCACGTAGCCCGGACGCTGATCTCAATCAGAAGATCATTGATCAGGCACGCATTGGCGGCCTGTTGGTGATCAAGTGTGGTGTGTACCGCAACGTGTTGCGTTTCCTCGCACCGCTGGTCACCACAGAGCAGCAGATCGATGAAGCACTGACCATTCTCGATGCCGCCTTGGCACGAGTATTGAAGTCCAGCTGAGCGTAGACGTGGTCGCGGTTGTCGCGAGACGCTGCGACCACCAGCGCTGGGGATCATTGTTGAATGGAGACGTTGCCTGCCATGGGGCTTATTGATTACCGCGCACTGCTGATCGATTGCGACGAGGTTCTGGTGGACCGTGATTCGGGTGTCTGGGCGGCGTTGCAGCCGTTGCTGGAAAACGGTCTGAACACACCGGATAAAGACTCGGTCCTGACCGAATTCGATGATGTTGTACGCACGCTCTATCCGCGCTTCGACGAATTGGGATTCAGCGGCCTGCTGTGCTTCGCGCACCGGCAACTGGCAGAGCGCCTTGGCATCAAGGCCAGTTGGGAAGAAGGTATGACCTTCGCCCGTTCCGTGCCGAACTGGACGCTGTTCGAGGATGCACCCGGCGCGATGCTCTACCTGCGCAAGTTCTATCGGCTGCTGGTGTACGCCGACCGGGACCTGCAGGATCGCGGCATCCTGTGCGAACGGCTGGGGCTTGAACCTGACAGCCTGCTGTCCCTGACCACTCACCCGCTGGACAATCCGGACTGGCTCGCCGGGATGGATCTGGAACCGCGTGAAACGCTTCTTGTGTCTCGCCCGCCCGCCTCGGCGCTTGGCACCGGTGGGCTGTGTCTGATCCGCCGCAGCCGCGAACAGCACCGTCAGCCATGCACTGCCGACCTGTGCATCAACAGCATGGCCGATCTCGTCGCTCAGCATCAGCTGTCTTTACGGCGCTGATTTTGCTAGAAGGTAGGCACCGTGAATGGCAATACAAGAGGTAGGTAATGGAAGGCTTGGTCAAACTGGATCGGATTGATATCAATATCCTGGTAGAACTCCAGAAAGACGGGCGCATGACCAACGTCAGCCTGGCCGACGCCGTCGGGCTTTCCGCGAGCCCTTGCCTGCAGCGCGTCAAACGTCTTGAGTCGGCAGGTTACATTTCCAGCTACAAGGCGCACCTCAATCTGGCCAAGATCACCGAATCGGTCACCGTGTTCACGGAAATCTCCCTCAGCGACCACAAGCGCGAAGACTTCGCCAAATTCGAAGCCAACATCCGTCACGTTGACGAAGTCCTGGAGTGCCACCTGATCAGCGGCGGCTACGACTACCTAGTGCGCTTCATGACCCGCAGCATTCAGCACTATCAGGAAGTGATCGAAGAGCTGCTGGACAAGAACATCGGCATCTCCAAGTACTTCAGCTACATCGTCATCAAATCCCCGGTCATGAAAGACGGCGTGCCACTGCGCAAACTGTTGCGCCATTGAAACGGCGTAAAGAAATTTCACTGCGTTGATGTGTGGTTCAAACCCATATCGCATCCCACAGTGGATAATCTCCTATCTTCTTGACCAGTCCTGCGCGTAGCGGGTTTGCGACGATATAGCGAGCCAGACCGACCATGGCCTGTTCGTTGCGCACAGCCTGGTCGTGATACCCGGACTGCCATAAGGTGTCGGGATGTACTCTGATTTTTCCGATGGCTATCGAACTGCGTGCTTTAAGTTGTTGAATCAACATGGGCAGATCATTCTTTTTGAGCTCAAAAAGCCAGTGAAAGTGGTCAGGCATTACGACCCAGGCAAGCGACTTGACCAGTTCCTGCTCTTCGCATCGTCCCAGCTCTCGAACCAGCAAACGCCCGAGACGAACATCGGCGAATACCGGTTCGCGTCCTCGTGTCACTGAAGTCACCATATATATCTGGCCTATTGCGGAATATCGGCCTGTACGTAAACGTTTTGACGCAGAGTACACATGCATTCCCTTGCCCCTGAAATCACTTCACCGGTGAACTTTAGTGCGTGGCACGTGGAGCAGCTGAGTAATGCTTTACAGCATGTAATTTCAATGAATCATTCGGTGTTTGATGATCAGCCTTCGTGGACAAGTCCACTCCCACAGGAGTGCAGGAGTCCAGGAGTCCAGGACCAGGATCACCGATTGATGTGGTGGGAGCGGACTTGTCCGCGAAGAGGTCCGGCCTGCTACCAACGGATGCCCGCTCCATAATCGCGCCTCAACACCGGGTAAATAATCCATTTCTGAATTTATGGCACGAGGCCACCATCCAGCTGGCACGTTGGCCGGGGTTTTGCTCGTGCAGATCTGAAAACCGACGGGGCCCCCTGTCGCCATGGATTTCAAAAGGATGTGTTCGATGCCCGTAGCCCCTCGTTTCCTGGACCATTACCGCAAGGCCGACCGGATCATGCTGGGTCTGATCTGGCTGTTGTTCATCTACGCGCTCGGGTTGGCGTTCTGGTTCGACACCTTCACCCAGGCAGTCGTGGTCGGTGGCGGCACCGCGGTGGTGCTGACCGGGCTGTATCGTGCCATCGGCGGCACCCGATTGATGCGCTGCTGTGTGGGTGTAGGCCTGATGGTCATGGCCGCGCTGCATATCAATCAGGCGCACGGGCTGATCGAAATACATTTCGGCATCTTCGTCTTCCTCGCCGTGCTGACCTTCTACCGTGACTGGCTGCCGATTCTGGTCGCTGCCGTCACCATTGCCATCCACCATATCGGTTTCCACGCCTTGCAGCATGCAGGCTTCCCGGTTTACGTCATGCACCACGGCGGCGGCTGGAGCATGGTAATGGTGCATGCGGTGTACGTCGTTGTAGAAAGCGCGATTCTGGTCTATCTGGCCGTGCAGAATCAGGCTGAAGCGGTCGAGAATCAGGACATGCTCGATCGAATGCTGGCCACCACCAATCAGTTTTCGCCCAATAGCCAGACAAGCGAGCGTTCGGCCAAACGCGTGCCGCTGGCGCAACGTTTCGAGCAGTTTCTGGAGCAGATCACCAGCCTTGTCGACGGCGTGGTGCGCGACACACGCGGGCTCGGCGAGCTGGATCATGACCTTGCCAAGGCCAGCGGTACGCTGGAAACCGGGGCGCAGCATCAACTCAGCGAGATCGCCCGCATGACCGGCGCAATGCAGCGCATGGGTGATGCAATGAACGATATCTCCAGCCATGTTGCGCAAGCCGTGCAGCGTGCCGGTGATGCAAGCGATCAAGTGGCTCACGGACGCGACAGCGTCGACCGTGCGCAGAGCGAAATCACTCAGCTTGCCGCGCGCATCAACACCACCGATGAAACCGTGCAGGCACTCGCCAACCAGTCAGAGCAGATCGGCAAGGTGCTGGACGTGATCGGCAGTATTGCCGAGCAAACCAACCTGCTGGCGCTGAACGCAGCGATTGAAGCTGCACGAGCCGGAGAGCAGGGCCGGGGCTTTGCCGTGGTGGCCGACGAGGTGCGCAATCTGGCGCAACGCACAGCGTCGTCGACCAAGGAAATCCAGACAATCATTGAAGACCTGCAAAGGGGCAGCCGTCAGGCCGCTACAGCCATGAACGACAGCCTGCAAGGCGTCGGGCGTTGTGTGGAAAACAGCCAGCGCGCGTCGGAATCCCTGCGCGCAGTCGGTGAAGGTATCGGGCATATCACCCAGCTTAACGGTCTGATTGCCACGACCACTGAACAGCAGTCCACCGCCAGCCGGGAAATCGCCGATCAATTACGTTCGGTGCAGACCATCGCCGAGCACACCGCCGCCAATATCGGTGTGCTGGCGACCAGCAGCCAGAGCCTTTCGCCGCTGGCCATACGCCTGGAGGCACTGGGCCAGAGCTTTCACTCGTAACGTTTAAGGCCAGGCTCAGGCAAACACCAGCCCGGAAGAACGCAGCAGTTCCTGAGTATAGGCCTGCTGCGGCGCGGCGAAGATCTCGCGGGACGGGCCTTGTTCGACCACCTTACCGTCCTTGATCACAATCAGGTCATGCGCCAGCGCATGGACAACCGCCAGGTCATGGCTGATGAACAGGTACGTCAGGCCATGACGGATTTGCAGGTCACGCAGCAGGGCGACGATCTGTTTCTGCACCGTACGGTCGAGCGCTGACGTCGGCTCATCGAGCAGGATCAGATCCGGCTCAAGCACCAACGCCCGGGCGATGGAAATGCGCTGGCGTTGGCCACCGGAAAACTCGTGCGGGTAACGATGCCGGGTGGCCGGGTCCAGCCCGACTTCCTGCAACACGCGGATCACCGTCTGCTCACGCTCTTTCGGCGTGCCGATATTGTGCGTCACCAACCCCTCGGCGATGATCTGCTCCACGGTCATGCGCGGGCTGAGGCTGCCGAACGGGTCCTGAAACACTACCTGCAACTGACGACGCAACGGGCGCATAAGGTGCTGACTGTGCAGGCTCAGCTCCTTGGTGCCGAAACGGATGCTGCCCTCTGAATCGACAAGACGCAAAATCGCCTGGCCCAGGGTTGATTTGCCCGAGCCGGACTCGCCGACAATCCCGAGTGTCTTGCCCTTGAGCAGCTCGAAACTCACCCCATCCACCGCCTTCACATACTGCGGCTCGCGCTTGAACCAGGCTTTGCCCAGCGGAAACCAGACTTTCAGGTCCTGCACCGACAACAGCGTGTTGCTGTGCGTGGACGGCACCGGCTCGCCGTCTGGTTCTGCGTTGATCAGCAAGCGGCTGTAAGGATGCTGCGGATTGTCGAACAGCGTCTGGCAATCGGCCTGCTCGACGATCTCGCCCTCACGCATCACGCAGACCCGCTGAGCGATGCGCCGCACCAGATTGAGGTCGTGGCTGATCAGCAACAACGACATGTTGAGCCGCTGCTGAAGGGACTTGAGCAACTCCAGAATCTTCACCTGCACGGTCACGTCCAGCGCGGTCGTCGGCTCGTCGGCGATCAGCAAGTCGGGCTCGTTAGCCAGTGCCATAGCAATCATGATGCGCTGGCGCTGCCCACCCGACAGTTGATGCGGATATGCCTTGAGACGTGACAGCGGGTCGCGGATGCCGACCAGTTCCAGCAGCTCCAGGGTGCGACTCAGCGCGGCCTTGCCTTTGAGGCCCTTGTGACTGACGAGAATTTCGCCGATCTGCTTTTCGACCGTGTGCAGCGGGTTCAGCGAGCTCATGGGCTCCTGAAAAATCATCGCCACACGGTTGCCACGCAGGCTGCGCAATTGCTTGTCGCTGGCGTGGACCAGATCAAGCCCGTCATAGCGAATCGAGCCCTGGGTGCTGACGGTTTTCGCCGGCAACAGACGCAGAATCGAATGCGCAGTGACCGACTTGCCAGAGCCGGATTCGCCGACCAGCGCCAGGCACTCGCCACGGCGGATGTCGAGGCTGACGCCATGCACCACTTCATGGCCGTTGAAGGCGACCCGCAGGTCGCGAATTTCAATCAGGTTGTCTTGCATGTCAGCTCCGAGGATCAAACGCGTCGCGGCAGGCTTCGCCGATGAACACCAGCAGAGAAAGGATCAGAGCCAGCGCTACGAACGCGGTCAGCCCCAGCCAGGGCGCTTGCAGGTTGCGCTTGGCCTCGCCGATCAGTTCGCCCAGCGAAGCGCTGCCAGCGGGCATGCCGAAGCCGAGAAAATCCAGCGCGGTGAGCGTGGCGATGGCGCCAGTGATGATGAACGGCAGGTACGTCAGGGTGCTGGTCATCGCGTTGGGCAGGATGTGCCGCCACATCAGCGCGGCATCGGTCAGGCCCAGTGCGCGGGCGGCTTTCACGTATTCAAGATTACGCCCGCGCAAAAACTCGGCACGCACCACGTCCACCAGCGAAAGCCAGGAGAACAGCGCCATGATGCCCAGCAACCACCAGAAACTCGGTGACACAAAGCCGGACAGGATGATCAGCAGATACAGCACCGGCAAACCCGACCATATTTCCTGAATGCGCTGGCCGATCAGGTCGGTCATGCCGCCGTAGTAACCCTGAATGGCCCCGGCGCAGACACCGATCACCGTGCTAATCGCGGTCAGCAGCAGCGCGAACAGAATGGAAATTCGCGCGCCGAACAGCACACGTGCCAGCACGTCACGGGCCTGCTCGTCAGTGCCCAGCCAGTTAGTGCCGTCGGGCGGGCTGGGCGAGGGCGCGTCCAGGTCGTAGTTGATGGTGTCGTAGCTGAACGGGATCGGTGCGAACAGCATCCAGCCGTCTTTGGCGGCGATCAGCTTGCGCACGTAGTCGCTTGAATAGTCCGGTTCGAAGGGCAGTTCGCCGCCGAAATCGGTTTCCATGTAGGTGCGCAACACCGGGTAATACATCTGCCCGTCGTAGCTGACCAGCAGCGGCTTGTCGTTGGCGATCAGCTCGCCGCACAGGCAGACCAGCATCAGGCCGATGAAGATCCACAGCGACCACCAACCGCGACGGTTGGCCTTGAACAGGTCGAAGCGGCGCCGGGTCTGGGGAGAGAACTCGAACATCAGGCGCTCCTCGCGGAAAAGTCGATGCGTGGGTCGACCAGCGTGTAACACAGGTCACCGATCAGTTTGATCAGCAGGCCGAACAGCGTGAACAGGAACAGCGTGCCGAACACGATGGGGTAGTCCCGCGAGACCGCCGCCTCGTAACTCATGCGCCCCAGCCCATCGAGACCGAAGATGGTTTCGATCAGCAGCGAGCCGGCGAAAAACACTTCGATCAACGCCTGCGGAATGCCCGCGATGACCAGCAGCATGGCGTTGCGAAACACATGGCCGTACAGCACGCGATGCTCGGTCAGGCCCTTGGCGCGGGCCGTGACCACATACTGGCGGCTGATTTCGTTGAGGAAGCTGTTCTTGGTGAGGATGGTCAGCGTGGCGAACCCGCCGATCACCAGTGAGCTGACCGGCAACACCAGGTGCCACAGATAGTCTTTCACCTTGCCCCAGGTGCTCAGGCTGTCGAAGTTCTCCGAGAACAAACCCTGCGCCGGAAACCAGCTCAGGTAGCTGCCTCCGGCGAACACCACAATCAGCAGAATGGCGAACAGAAACGCGGGCGTGGCGTAGCCGATGATCACCAGCGTGCTGCTCCAGACATCAAACGCACTGCCATGCCGCACCGCTTTGCGAATGCCGAGCGGGATGGAAATCAGGTAGGTGATCAGCGTCGCCCAAAGCCCGAGTGACAGCGACACCGGAAGCTTCTGGGCAATCAGTTCGGTGACCGGCGCGCCGCGGAAGAAGCTGGTGCCGAAGTCCAGCTGTGCGTAATTCTTGAGCATCAGCCAGAGTCGTTCGTGCATCGGTTTGTCGAAACCGTAGTGTTCCTTGATCTGCTCGATCAGCGCCGGGTCGAGCCCGCGCGTGCTGCGGCTGGCGGTGCCGCTTGCGGCTACTTCGCCACCGCCGCCACCAACACCATTGGGGCTGAAACCCTGAATGCGCGCAATGGCCTGCTCGACCGGGCCACCGGGGGCGGCCTGCACGATCAGGAAGTTGACGATCAAAATGGCCAGCAGCGTGGGAATGATCAGCAGCAGGCGTCGAATCACATAAGCCAGCATTTCAGTACTCCTTGGCAGCGGCGGGCTTGCCGGTCAATGCAGCAGCCTGAGCGTTGGTCAGCGGGGTCGGGCTGATCTGCCACCAGGTTTCCAGACCAACGTCATAGGTCGGTGCCACATCAGGCATGCCGAAACGGTTGGCGAACACCAGTGGCGTGCCCTTGGAGTAGTAGTTGGGAATCATGTAGTAGCCCCATTGCAGGACCCGGTCCAGCGCCCGCGCGTAGAGCACCATATCGTTGCGCGTATTGGCGCTCACCAGCCCGTCGATCAGCGTATCCACCGCGGGGTTGCGCAGCACCATCGCGTTGGAGCTGCCCACTTCGGTGGCGCTTTGCGAGCCGTACAGGTTGTACAGCTCACGGCCAGGGGAAATGATCGGATTACCGTTTTTCGGCAGGCTGACCACGATCATGTCGTAGTCCCGCGCATTGAGCCGGTTGATGTACTGCGCCGAATCGATGCGCAGGAAATCCAGGGTGATGCCGATCTGCGCCAGCGTGCGTTTGAAGGGCAGAATCAGGCGATCGAAACCACCCTGACCATCGAGAAAGCTGAACACCATCGGCTCGCCAGCGGCGTTCACCAGCTTGTTGTTCTTCGGGTGCCAGCCCGCCTCGGCGAGCAGCTTGAGGGCCTGCAACTGTTTGTCACGGATGTAACCGCTGCCGTCGGTTTTCGGCGGCTGATACACCGTGGTGAAAACCTCGTCCGGCACCTGACCGCGCAAGGGTTCGAGAATCTTCAGCTCGGCCGGGGTCGGCAGCTCGGTAGCAGCCATGTCGCTTTTCGGAAAGTAGCTTTGTTCGCGCACGTAGAAATTGCGCATGACCCGGCGGTTGATCCAGTCGAAATCCCACAGCAATGACAGCGCCTCACGCACGCGGCGGTCTTTGAAGATCGGGTTGTCCAGATTGAAAACAAAACCTTGCGCGGCGACCGGGCGTTGCCGGGCGAGAATGCGCTTTTGCAGACGCCCATCGTCAATCGCCGGGCCGCTGTAGCCGACCACAAAGCCGGAGGAGGAGAACTCTCGGTTGTAGTCGAACATCCCGGCCTGCAGCAGCTGGCGGGCGATTTCCGTGTCGCCGTAGTAGTTCACGGTGAGCGTGTCGAAGTTGTAAAGGCCATGGCTGACTGGCAGGTCCTTGCCCCACCAGTCCTTGACCCGTTCAAAGACCACGCTGCGCCCGGCATCGACCTTGGCGACCCGGTAGGGCCCGTTGCCCAGCGGTGGCTCGAAACCGCCGCCGTTGGCGAAGTCGCGGGTCTTCCACCAGTGCTCGGGCAGAATGTGCAGGCTGGCAATGTCCAGCGCCAGCATGCGGTTGAGGTTGTTCTTGAAGTCGAAGCGAATCTGTAGCGGCCCCTCGATGGTCACCTGTTTGACGTCGGCGAACATGGGGCGATAGCTGAAGCTGGCCTTGGTGGTCATCAGCTCGAAGGTGTAGCGCACGTCTTCGGCGGTGACGGGCTTGCCGTCCTCGAAGCGCGCCTTGGGGTTGAGGAAAAAACGAATCCACAGACCGTTCGGGTCCATCTCCATCTTTTCCGCGATCAATCCATAAACGGTGTACGGCTCATCCAGCGAGCGATAAGCCAATGGTGAGTAAACCCAGGTATCGACCTGCACCACATTGATGCCCTGATCGACATAAGGGTTGAGGTAGTTGAACTGGCCGATTTCTTCCGCTGAGCGGCTTAGTGAACCGCCTTTGGGGGCGTTCGGGTTGACGTAGTCAAAGTGCTGGAAGCCAGCCGGGTATTTCGGTGCCTCGCCATAGACGGTCAAGGCGTGGGTCGGCGTCGCCAGCACAGTCTGCCAGCCACTGCACAGTGCAACACCCAGAAGCAGGCGCCGCAGAAAACGGTTAAGACGCGACATGGTGGGGCTTTCCTCGTACGCACTGAATGACGGAACACTGCGAAAAAGCCCCCGGCCGGGGAAGGTGGATGAAACCTGGGCCGGAGGGGCGAGCTCGCAATCTGACGTGGCCCACGGAGCGTTATGGGCCACGTCGTCACACTCAGAAGTGGTAAGTCGCGCGGGCGAACAAGGTGCGGCCCAGCGGGTCGGCGTAACGAGGGTCGTAGCCGGACTGGAAGTTGTAGGCCTGGTTGGAGAACGGCGGGTTGCGGTCGAACATGTTGCGCACACCGGCGTCGATATCCAGCACTTTGTCGAAGGTATGACCCACCGACATGTCCCACAACGCATACGATGCGACGCGCGCATTGGTGGTGCGGTCGTAGTCGTTGTAGCCGCTGGTGAAGCGGCTGGTGATGGAAGCGCGGGTATCGCCCAGTGCCCAGGTGCCGGTCAGAACGTGTTTCCAGCGCGAGATCACGCCGTCGCCCTGGAAGTCGCCGACCTTGTCGGTGTACGGGCCGTCGATGATGTTCTGGAAGTCATAACGGGTCACATAGGTGCCGGTCATGCCCAGACCGAACTGACCATAAGGTGTGTTCGGAAAGCGATAGTCGAGCGTTACGTCGACACCGCTGGTCTTGACGATACCCAGGTTGGCGTTGCCGGTAACGATATTGGCAATCGAACCATCAGCAGCGCGCACGTAGCGGTCGGCGTAGGTGTTCGGATCATCAAACACAGTCGACTCGGGGAACGCCTGGATCTGGTTGGAAATGTGAATCCACCAGAAATCCAGGCCCATCGACAGGTTGTTGACCGGCTGATAGACGAAGCCCAGCGTCATGTTGCGGGCTTTTTCCGGGGCCAGCTCGGTGTTGCCTCCACCATTGTTGAGGAACTGCTGCTGGCAATCACGACCGGCGTTACCACCCGGCTGAACGACGCCACCGGCACACAGAACCGGGTCGTTGTAATAGCCCTGAGTGAAAGTCGTACTGCGCGGGGCATACAGCTCGTAAAGCGACGGCGCGCGGAAACCTTCGCTGTAGGCACCACGGACCACCAGTTGCTTGAACGGCTGGTAGCGGAACGAGTATTTCGGATTGGTGGTGCTGCCGAAGTCGCTGTATTTGTCATGACGAACGGCGGCGGTCAGTTCAAGGCTGTCCAGCACGGGGACATTCAGTTCGGCGTATTGCGCCTTGACGCTCCTGTCACCTTCGACGCTACCGGCGGCATCTGCGCCCAGGCTGCTGATGTCGTTGACGTAGGCTTCGTACTGCTGATGCATTTTCTCTTTGCGGTATTCGCCGCCCAACGCCAGACCCGCAGGGCCTGCACCGAACCAGTCACCGATTTCCCGGCTGATGCGCGCATCGAGCCCGGCCACCCGGCCCACAGCGCTGGAGTACTGGCCGTGATATTCGCTGGCATCGATCAGCGCCTGACCGGCAGTGGTCTGCGGGCCGAACGGGTTAAGGGTGCCATTGGCCAGGCCGTTGAGCATTGCAGCGTCACTGACATACCCGTTGGTGAGCGATGACAGGACTTTGTTCTGGTTGTAAGAAGCACCTACGTTGTAGTCCCAGCCGCCCACCAGGCCGTCGAAGTTCAGCAGAAAACGCTGGCTGGTGTTCTGGTCGCTGGACCCGCGTGGCCCGGCCGCCGTTTCTCGCCAGGCTGTGCTGATCGGTTGGGTCGGGTCGAGAGTAAAGTCGGTCGGTGCCGGAGTGATGCCGTTGCCGGGATAAAAAGGCGACGATGAGTCCAGAGACAGGCCGGTGAGAGGCGCTGGCCCGATATCGGTATGGTTGTTGTTACGGGCCCAGAAGTATTCGAGGCTGACGTTATGATCGTCTGCCAGCTTGCCGGTGGCCTTGCCAAAAAACGAGGTCTTTTCGGTTTGCGGGATCAGGTCGATGTATTCACGGGTGCTGAACCGGCAGATGCCGTTGCTGGCGATCAGGTTAGGGCCGCTGCAGTTTCTGCCCAGCGGGTTGGCAGAGTTGTCACCCTGGAAGTAATTGCCGGGATAGGCCGTACCGGAGGTCTGATTGAGCCCGCGTCCTGGCACGTAATCTCTGGCAAACGAGCGGTCGTTGGCGTCCAGGTTTTGCTGCTTGTTGTAGTTGAAGACACCCATGACGTTGAAGCGGTCTTGCTCCAGATCGCCAAAGCCCCAACTGGCGCTCATGTCCTTGGTGGCACCGCCGCCGCTGGCGGTCGGGGTTTCTCCACCCAGGGTCAGGCTGCCGTCGGTCAGGGATTTTTTGGTGATGAAGTTGATCACACCGCCAATGGCGTCAGTGCCGTATAGCGCCGACGCGCCGTCACGCAATACTTCCACACGGTCGATGGCGGCAAACGGGATCATGTTCAGGTCGATGGCGCTGCCGTTGGGCGTGCCCACACCCGACAGTGCGTTATTGGCCAGACGGCGGCCGTTGAGCAGCACCAGCGTCTTGTTGGCGCCGATACCGCGCATATCGGCAAACGAGGCACCTCCTGTTCCTGCACCGACCGAGCCTGCGCTGTTGTTGATCGACTGGCTGCCGGTGATGCGCTGGACCATTTCCTGGGTGGTGGTCACGCCCTGTTTCTTCAAGTCGTCAGCGCGCAGGATGGTAATTGGCACTGCGGTTTCGGCATCGACCCGGCGGATCGCCGAACCGGTCACTTCTACACGTTGCAGCTGGGTCGTGGCAGGCACAACCGCTGCGCTGGTGGACACGGCCGAGCCGCTTGTGTCCGCGTCGACGGCGTCTGCCGCCTGAGCACCGCTCATGCCCATGGCCAATGCACAAAGCAGGGCACGTGGATGACGCCGGACCGCTAGGGCCAGTGGTTTGAGGGTGCAACCGGGAAGATTCATCAGCATGGTTAGTTCCGACTTGGTCCAGACGTTATTGAAATGGCCTTGTGAGCCCTCTGTTCCCGACGCGGTTGTGCCGAGCGGGAGTTCCACTTCTTCTTTTTCCAGCAAGCCGCTCCCCTCCAGAGGCTTTTCAGCCCACGGACAACCGCATTTACGGGGGTCGGGTCAGAAGGCTTCGCGCGGCGAAGCCGTCAAATCACCTGAGGGTCATTTCGCCGTCATGACGGATATCTTCGTAATGCCCGAACGCTCGATGGACGCCATGGCCTTGGCCACCTGGCCATAATTCACGGCGGTATCGGCCTGCAACTGGACGCGGATTTCCGGGTCCTTGGCCTTTTCGTCCTGCAGGCTTTTTTCCAGCAGTTCCGGGGCAATTTCCGATTTGGCGAGGTAGAACTTGCCGTCCTGATCGACGCTGACCACCACCGGGTTTTTCTTCTCGGCAGGGGCGACTGCATCAGTCTTGGGCAGGTTGACCTTGATCGCGTTGGTCATCAGCGGCGTGGTGACGATGAACACCACCAGCAGTACGAGCATCACATCCACCAACGGCGTGACGTTCATTTCGCTGAGTACTTCATCGCTGTCCTGAGTGGAGAAATACATTAGCTGGCCTCCCGAACGGCATGGCCATTCTTGCTGGCGATGGGCTGACGGGTGACCGCGAAGGCGCTGCGCTGGGCGAGGGCGTCGAAGTCGTGGGCGAAGTCATCCATGTCGGCCACGGCGAGCTTGAGGCGGCGCAGGAAGAAGTTGTAAATCAGCACCGCAGGCACCGCAACGGCGATACCCACGCCGGTGGCGACCAGCGCATGTCCGATAGGGCCGGCGACCGCTTCCAGGCTGGCCGAGCCGGTCACGCCGATGCTTTGCAGTGCTTCCATGATCCCCCAGACGGTACCAAACAGGCCGATGAAGGGCGCGGTGCTGCCGATACTGGCGAGAATTGCCTGACCACTTTCCAGTGCGCGGCGCTCTTTTTGTATCTGCTGGCGCAGGTTGCGCTCCAGACGGTCCGAGCGGTTGATGGTGTGCGCCAGTTGTTGCGTGGTGCGCGGCGACTCATCGACCGCCATGGCTTCGAAGCCACTATTGGCGATACGCGCCAGCGCGCCAGGGTATTGCGCAGAATGCTCGGCAGCGGTGAGCAGGTCCGGTGCGCTCCAGAAGGCTTTGGTGAATTGTTTGTTCTGGGACTTCTGGCGGACATACTGCGCCGACTTGATCAGCAACAGTGCCCAACTCAATACGGAAAACAGAATCAATGCCCAGAGCACGGCCGGGACAATCATGGAAGAGAGCGATGCGTTCATGGTTTAAACCTCACCAGCTTTAATAATTGAAGTGTCGGTTGTCAGGTGCCGGATCATTCCGGCAACTTGAAGTCGATGGTCTGCGTCGCGAAGCCTTCTATCGGCGTGTCACCCCGTTTGGCCGGAATGAACTTCCAGTTGCGCACGGCCTCAACGGCGGCTTCGTCCAATACCGGTTTGCCGCTGGATTTGGTCACCTCGACAGCGCCAGCGCGGCCGTTTGGCAGCACCTTGATGCGCAGAATCACGCGACCTTCCCAACTGCGACGCAAGGCCAGCCCCGGGTATTCCGGCGGCGGGTTGCCCAGGCTGGCGAGCCCGGATACGGCAGCGCTTTCCTTGACCGGAGCCGGTGGCGCGGCAGGTGCCGGAGGTGCGGGCGCAGGTGCTGGCGGCGCAGGCGGGCTCGGCGCGGCAGCAGGCGTTGGCGCAGGTGGCGTCGGCTTTTTCACCGGCTCGACTTTCTTGACCGGCTTGGGCTTCTCGACCTTTGGCTTCTCCACCGGTTTTGGCGGCGGCTCTACCGCGTCCGGGTCCTCGACCGGTTGTTCCGGCTCGGGTGGTGGCGGCGGAGGTGGCGGCTCGGGCGGCGGCGGTTCCGGGGCGGGAGGTGTCGGGCTGGTCAGCTCAATAGTCATTTCCGGAACTTGTGGTGCAACTTCCGGCAGGTCTGGCTGGGCAGTTTGCATGTACCACCAGATCACACCATGGATAAGTACTGACGCAGCAATCAACACCATTACTTGTGGCTTGTTAAGGCCACCCGGTCGTGACGTATTGGCGCTGAAAGGAATGCCCTGCCACGCCGTCGAAGTGTCATCGGGCGAGGGAGAGGGAACCGCTTTCATTATTACCGCATCATTCATTAACGCTCCCTCGGGTAGTTAAAGGGCAATAAAAATCCGTTCGAATATTTTTGTGAATATTCGACTGAGGGCGGCCTGCACACTGTTTATATGCAGCGCACCGCGGTACCTGCGCACGGCAGGCTTAAACAGGGAAAAGCGGTCTACATCAGGGCGCTGGCATTGCTGATCCTTGCTTCTTATCGTCATGTACGGGGACGTACAGCGATGTTCCTGAATGCTTACATTGCAACCGCTGTGCCAGAAAGCCCACGCGGAGACCGTTGATTCAGAGCGGGTGTCGCATTCATGTAACTATTTATCGAATCCCTATTTCATCGACTTCGAAGGCATTCGAATGAAGAACTCCTTAAACAAAACAGCAGACAAATTCGTACCCTCTGCTGTGCCAGACGCGTTCGAAACTCGTGACCTGCTAGTCACTTTCCTGGATGCACCAATACTGTGTAACGAGGATCAAGTTGGTGCGCTAGTTACTCAAGAATTCATAAAGGACTGCTCCATGTGGGTCCGTGTTTATATGATCAGTAACCGTTGAAGAAACAAAAGCCATCGCACGAATGATGGCCAAATGAAACCACCTCAAATAAAGTGTCGGACAATCTTTATATGTGGGTTGCCCGTTAATTAAAAACAGGGGGTTTATCCTTATTGCGCGCACAGTTCTGCAAGGCCCTGATTAATCGTCAGAACATTCAAGGGCACACGCAAAATGACTTACGTCCAGACGTGCAGAGCCGTCGAAAAACAACATGCAGATCTGGATAACGCGAAGGCGACCGGGCAGGCACCGTCCAAGGCAGGCAATGCCTCAGGGGTAAGCAGCCAGCGTAACGGTGGTCTGACACAAGACTGATAGAGCACGGCTAGATTCCTTTCCTGGCGAGGAGAAAGACTTGTGGTCTGCCCTCCTGCACTGTTTGTGGACGCTCTGGCATCCGTTAACTGCACTTTGGTGCGTGTAGGCACCCCTTGAATGCAGCGTGCACCAATGGTTTATGGCACGACCGTTCCATTTGAAAGAACTGTGCCAATTTGTGTCTTTTTGTATCTGGAGGGGTACATTTTATTTAGCGGCACGCTGCAAGTGGCGAGCTACAAGGCAGCAGCTTTGGCGGGAAGGGAAGAAATGGCAGCAAGCCGCCCGCTGAAAGGGCGGCTTGAGAGGCGTTGCAAATTACCAGAACGCAGCAGGTGCGCTGAGCGCCTTGCTGAATATCTCAATGGCACGCTCGACGTCTGCCTGCGTGGTGTAGCGGCCAAGGCTGACACGCACGCTGGCCAGAGCCTTGGCTGAATCCATCCCCAGAGCGAGCAGCACATGCGAGGGTGCATTGCTGGCCGAGTTGCATGCGGATGTAGAAGACAATGCCAGGCTGTGGGATAGCTGCGAGCTGGTGAAGCCACTCCGGGTGATGCACAGGTTCAGGGTGTGCGGGATACGTTGTTGCGGACAGCCGTTGAGCTGCACATCCGGCAGGCTCAACAGGCCTTCGCGCAGGTGGCGACTCAGCTCTTCGATACGGCGGTTTTCAGTTTCGGCCTGGCTGATCGCCAACGCAAAGGCTGTACCCATGCCGACGATCTGATGCGTAGCCAGTGTGCCCGACCGAAAGCCGCCTTCATGTCCGCCGCCGTGAATCTGCGCTTTCAGCAGCGAATGAGCACGCGGGCCCACGTACAGCGCGCCAATGCCCTTGGGGCCGTAGGCCTTGTGCGCCGAGAACGACATCAGGTCGACGGCCAGACTCGCCAGATCGACCTTCACCTTGCCGACTCCCTGCGCAGCGTCCACATGAAACAGCGCGCCGTGCTCGCGCACCAAGGCGCCAATGCTGGCGATGTCGGTCAGCGTGCCCAGCTCGTTGTTCACCAGCATCAGTGATACCAGCAGCGTGTCTTCGCGCAGGGCAGCCTGAACCGCCTGCGGCTGGATCAGGCCCTGGGCGTCCGGTTTCAGCCAGGTGACGGGAAAGCCCTGACGCTCCAGCGTGCTGACGGTGTCGAGCACGGCCTTGTGTTCCAGCACGCTGGTGATGATGTGACGGCGCTGCGCGCTGGCATCATAGGCGATGCCCTTGATCGCCAGGTTGTTGGACTCGGTTGCGCCGGAGGTCCAGACAATGGTGTCGACAGGCGCACCCACCGCATCGGCCACCTGCGCGCGTGCCTGTTCAACGGCCTGCCGCGCCACCTGCCCATAACCGTGCCCGCTGGATGCCGGATTACCGAAATGACCTTCGCGGCCCATACAGGCAACCATGGCTTCGATGACCTGTTCATCGACAGGCGTGGTAGCGGCGTAATCCAAGTAGAGCGCAGAGGTGGTCATGGGCAATTCACTTTGTAATCGAGTCAGAATCAAGGGCTGGCGGTACAAGGCCGATTGCTTGAAAGATTACTGATGCGCACGCGAAAATTTATTGATATTTACCCGAGTATGAGCGCTCAATGCGAAAAATTATTCGCTTTCAATTGGATTTAAACGATTAAAAATCCTAGGATGCTGTTTCAGACGCAGAATCGCATCCAGACACCCCTCTTTCCTCACCGTTGTGTGACGCAGAGCGTCACGAAAGGCATGCCAACGCAGAGCATTGGCACGATAGTCATCGCCCAGACATCGATCGTTCCTCACGCGTGAGGAACGATTAGTGTAGAGCGACTAACGCAGGAAACCGCTAATGGACAAATTCGACCGGGCAATTCTCGACATCCTGCAAACCGACTGCACTCGCTCGGTGGCGGACATCGCCGAGCGCATCGGCCTGGGCAGCACCGCGTGCTGGCGACGCATCCAGAAGCTGGAAGAGGCCGGCATCATCGACCGCCGGGTTGCCCTGCTCAATCCGCAACGTCTGAACGTGTCGGTCAGCGTCTTTGCAGCCATCCGCACCAACCAGCACAACGCCGCCTGGCTTGAACAGTTCCACGCTGCCGTCGGCGAACTGCCTGAAGTGGTCGAGTGCTACCGCATGGCAGGCGACACCGACTACATGCTGCGCATCGTCGTGGCTGACATCGCAGGGTACGACGCGGTGTACAAACAACTGATCAGCATCCCCGGGATCAGCGACGTAAGCTCCAGCTTCGCCATGGAACAGATCAAGTTCACCACCGGCCTGCCCTTGCAATACGCATCGTTTGGCGGCTGAGCGCAGCCACGCTCATCGATTGAATCGAACCCTCAGCCCGATGCCACGTCCACTTTCTTTGGCAAACGAAAAAGGTGGCTGACATGACAACCGATCACATACTCACAAACAGCGTGCCCAAAGAAGACCCCGCCAGCCCGGAACTCGGCCAATACGACCGCGAAGCCGACCCGGTACTCGCCATGAACTCAAACAAGCCCGGCGTCGGTTCTGCCAAAGGCGATGAAGTGAAGAAGCGTACGGAAAATGACGAGGCCTACGAGGACGATGAGCCGGAAGTCTATTCGGATGACCCGGATATCGTGGCAGATGAGGGTGGTGGTGTTACGCCGGGTTAAGGAAGTACAAACCTGGCGTTGAGGTGGTGTAACAGCTCAAACGTATTCATATAAGGGACTTTGAGCTGCTCACACAGGTTGGGGATGATGAACTTTCGCTTTGCGTCCAGATTACGCACCTCATGCGTAACTACGGTTGCTCCGGATGTCAGGGCCTTGGCGATCAGCCATGGATCGGCCCCCTTAAGAAACTCCTCCATTGCTCCAGTCTTCATGCCTTGCGCTTGTGCTACCAACGTAGCGACTTTCACGAATTCGGCCTGAGTCTTTTCATCCGAAATGCTTTGGAAAAAAGTCGAATTATTTTTTGCCCAGTCAGCCAGCTCATCATGGCCTTTGGTAAGTTCGTCTTTAACAGGACCGATACTGGCCAAGAAAAATGTCTGGTTTTGAAGCAGCAACCATTGCCAATAAGCCGGACAAATCGTCATGCCGTAATAGCGATTCTTGGCTTCAATCAGGGTGTTGGAGTCCATCAGAAACATCACCGGCCCAGTGTCTCCGCCAGCGTTCTTAACTTGGCTGGCTGTACACCGAGAAGACTACCTGCCTCACGCAACAGCATCCGCCCACTCAGGGTTTCGGTCAGTACAGCCTTACTCAGCCGCGTACTGTTTTTGGCCGTTGCATTGCGGTAGTAATCCCCGGCACCGCCTTTCTCTTCCCGGAATGCCTTTAGGACCTTCTGGTAATAGAGGCCGTACTGCTCTTGCGTAACGTAGCCCAGGTCCATCGCGCGTCGGCCAATAACAAGCTTGCTGACATGAAACCTCGTAGCGAGAGGGGCCAGATTACTTTCCCATTCAATACCAGCGTTCCATACAGCTCGAAAAAGCTCTTCGGGCACAAGAAACTCACCCGCCACGGCGTTGCAGAATCGCTCTTCCTCTCGACCATTCGCAGTACCCGCGTCAGAAACGCCGCTGCTGCCAATCCAGAGATGAGCGAGTTCGTGCATTAACGTAAATAAGCGAGCTGTCGGAGCATCCGAGCTGTTGATAAACACCACTGGAGCCAGCGAATTACTGATGGCGAAGCCTCGAAACTCACTGACCTCCAGTTTGCGATGGGTATTGCCCAGCGCGATGCCACTGCGCATGACAAGCACACCAGCCACTTCGGCAGCATCAATCAGCGCGCGGCTGTATTTATCGTAATCAAGGCGGGACTTTTCCGGATCGACACCGAGAGTTTGCCGAATATCACTCACAACCGTCTTCACCGGAGTCCGGCTGTCGAAGCGACCGACGAACGGAAGAGGCTGGTGCTCTTGTACGTGAAGGTATTCCAGATACCAGTCCTGTTTGCGAATTGCGTCTTTTACTGTGTCCACAAGCTCCAGACTTGGCCGCAAGGGTGCCGAGTTACCGACTGTGCGCAAGTCTGGTAGCGGCAGCTGTTCGACAGGAGGCTGAGGCAAGAACAAAAACCCAAAGGGAACATGCGCAACGCTCGCCCACTTCTGGGCTTGCAAAAAGGTTGGTCTCGCCTTTCCTGCTTCCCACTCCTTGATACGCTCAGGTTTCACAGGCAGCTTTCTGGCGACCTGGGCGGCAGACAGGCCTGCCCGCTCGCGGGACCACGTGAGGATGCTTGGGTTAACGAACGCGGCTTGGCTCATGGCAAATTTGGAATATCAGAGAGGAGTGTGTCGGGCCAGTGCAAGCGCGGGCTACTGTGCATTGCCTTTTCCTTGGCTATGACGAGCACCGCAGAATACAGCGCGTGCACGTACACTATGGGCTCGCAACGCTACGGTCAATGACGGCAGCGAGTGATATGGGAATGATGAACCCGATTTTCGCGGGCATGTAGGTAAATAATTACCTCATTTGCCACGCCAGCCGATCATTCAAGGGCGAGAAGCAATCTCGTCCAGATGATTCAGCAGGTCCAGCGAGTCCTCATATACCCTCAAGGCACCCGCGCGCTCAAGTTCGCCGATGTCATAACCACCCGAAAGCAGGCCCACGCCGGTTGCCTTGCAGCGGCGCGCCGCCAGCATGTCCCAGATCGCATCGCCGATCACCAGACACTCTTCAATCGGGGCGCCTATCTTCTTCGCTGCAGCCAGGAACAGGTCGGGGTCAGGCTTGCCATAGCTCACGTTATCGCGCGTAACAATGTTGATCTTTTTGATGTCCAGTTTCAGCGCTTTCAGGTTGATCGTCGCCGTATCAATCCCGCCGCTAGTGGCGATGCACCACTTGAGGTTTTCCTTGTCGAGCGTCTCCAGCAACTCGACGGCGCCGGGCAACGCAATGATCTGCCCCTGTAGCCGCTCATACGCCTGAGCGTGTTTTTCGCTGAGTCGTTCGGCTTGTTCTTCACTGATATCCAAGCCGGTTTCACGCGACAACGACTTCAACATCAGCCCGCCGCTCATGCCGATCTTGCGATGAATACGCCACATCGCAAGCGGGATATTTTCTGCATCCAGCGCTTCTTTCCAGGCAGCAACGTTTTGATAAACGCTGTCGGTCAGCGTGCCGTCCAGGTCGAAGATGAAGGAGGTTTGCGGTCTCATAGGGTTACTCTTTTTGAATTCGGGTTGACCATCTGGCGAGGTCCGGAGCGCTGTGGTCGACACCTGATCGGCGGTATCGGAATGTGGCGTTCATCAATGAAGCGAGGGCTGTACCGGGGCTTCGAACACGGAATTGCCAGATGGAGGGAAAGGGCTGGTTTTTGAGGTCACACACTTTCGAGTGTGCGTGGGAGTGGCGGTTCGATCTTTCGCGCGGGGGGGCAGCTTGGTAGCAGAAAATCCTGATGGCTTTTCAGCCGCGTTGAAGACTCTCCAGCCGCGTTAACGCTTTAAGTAACCGTTCACCAGCGCCTATCCGCGCCGTCTCATCATGGATAACCGGGTTATAAACAATCATCGACAGAACGCCCGCAGGCACGCTGCTTTTTACAATTCGTTTAATTACGTTACCCAACAGGCGGCTTAAACTCGTGCGTTTGCCATGCAAGGGAAGCAAACGATGAGCATCAACCAGCTGCGTAAAGATGTAGAAGAACACTTTCAGCGATTTGAGCGGGCACCTTTCAAAGAGGCTTGGCGTCGGCGTGATGCCCGTATCTGTCTGATCTGGATGGCTGCGTTGATATTGGCATTTTCAGGGGCGCTGATATTTTTACCTGCGCCTACCCTGACTGACTACGTTCCCGCTTTGCTGCCAGTCCTGCTGACTTCCCTGATATGCACAGTACATCTGGGAGAGGTGTACGCGCGGATCAGAGCAGAGCGGATGGGCGCCGCTTCAATTACTACGCCCTCCGAAAGGTTAAAGCTGAAACAGGACTGGCTATGCACACGCTATAACTGCGGACCCGGCAAGCTTGTCGATAAAGCGAGGGCGCTTAGACATCTGTGGGAGGAGCGTCAGGAGCTCAAGCAACTGGCCAGTCACGACACAATGGGGCCACGTATTGCTGCGTTCTTCCGGCTACCTGACCCTGGCAGATTCATTGCAGCACTCTTCACTATCGCCGCGATATTTACAACGATGGTGACCTTGGGCAGCAGCATCGACGCTATCTTCGAGGCCTTGCAAGACTGGCGAACGATAGGCGCCACTGTTGTGATTGTCACCTTCCTGTGTGGCGAAATCATATTGCTCTGGATCATGGTCACCAGCATGGTCCGCGAGGTAGGCCCTTCGATACTTGAGCAGATCGGGCTGCTGCCGATGAGTAGCCGTCGGGTGTATCGGTATTTGCTTGCCGTCCATGATGCGAGTGAGCCTGTTACGACCATTCGCAGAGATGTGCCTGGAGTGCTGAAGCTGATTTCGGTGTTTTTTATGCCGGTTGGAGAAATATTGGCGAAGGTGCGGGCTCGCTTTATGGCAGGCTCGGCAGCCGGGGCCTGAATGAGACGTTGAGCTGACTATCGTGCCAATGCTCCGCGTTGGCATGCCGTTCGTGACGCTCTGCGTCACACATCTACAGTCTGACAACGCAGCCCAAGGCCCCTACAGAATCGCGTGTAATCAGCGTGATTACTGGTGAGTGTCCGCATTCTCAGCTGGATAAAACTCACCCTTGCTTCCCATCCTTTCCAGCCGCTCACGAACGAGCACCTCGACGCTGGCCACTGCAGCCCGGTCGTCAGGGTTGACCAGTTGCAAGTGCAGGCGACTATTGTTCTGATCGTGGGTACCCTCGCTGAGCATGTCGTGTGTGACGACTTGTTCGCCACGCCACAGACATAGCTGAGTATGGGTATCACCAAGCCATATCTCTTTAACTGATCTGAGGTCAGTTTTAGCCAGTTGGTCCACGGTGATTGTCTTTTCCATTGCGCTGTACCTTTTCAGTGAGTCGATAGAGGTCTGACGTACTGGCGAAGCGGGTCGTTCCCGACATCGGCAGTTCGACCGCGCGAACGGTGATTAGCCGATGCTCCAGATTAACCCCGGTCAATCAACCGTTGCATGGCGCAAGGCTTATTTCTTCAGCCAGCTCTCGACGACATCAGCACCGTGCTCTGCTTTCCACTCTTTCAAGGCTCTGTGATTCCCACCTTTGGTTTCGATCACTTCACCGGTCTTCGGATTCTTGTACACCTTGAGTTCACGCGGCTTGCGCGTGCCCGCAGGTTTATCCGCGACCTGGCGACGCGACGAGTTCTGTGGGTCCAGCAGATTGACAATGTGCTTGAGGCTGAAGCCATAGTGCTCAAGCAGCTTGCGCAGCTTGGTTTCGAACTCGATCTCTTTCTTCAGGCCCTCGTTGCCTTTCATGGTCTCCAGTGCCTGAAGTTGCTCGGCGAGGTGTTTTTCCAGCTGACGGTATTCTGCGAGTTTGGACATGGTGTTTTCCTTATAAACAGGTGGGCGTAGTTATTGAGAGAGATAGCGCCCGTTACAAGTTCAGCCTATTTTCTGCAGGTCGGCTGGATTTAAATACGTCGGAGTAACGCCATAAGCCGGCTTGCCCAGGCTTCCGGTTATTTTCAAAAATGCGGTTTTTCGCGCACAAAATTAACAGCGGTTTTTGCCCATCTGTTCTGCAAGCCAGTGAAAAGTTTTGATTGGTCTATTTCCTGACGCAATAAAACGGCGACTCTACCTATTGACTGCGCGCCAGCGAAAAGAAAGAGCGGAAGGCGAGCGCTTTGACAGCGAACCAGGCCTGGTCGCGTTGAAAATGCAGGAGCAGTGAGCATCAATACCGCTCACTGTTCCTGCCTTGTAGGCGTCCAGACAACTAAAGGTGGGCAGGGGTGCCCACACGCTAGCTGTTCAGGTGATATCAGCTCGCGAGGTCGACGGCGGTTTGACCCACGAGCGTCACGTCTGCCGTATCGGCAACCACCAGGTCGGCGTTGGTGAGCTCTCGCGTGTAGTCGAACCCTGCTAGCGTGACCTGGAACGCATGCCCATCGGCGCCTGGCTCGCTACTGCGCAGGTAGGTACGGTCGGTGTTTTCATCGTAGGTCATGCTCAAGGTGCCGTCGCGGCCGTTGCCAAAACCGGTCACGCCCAGCGCAGCGACGTCGAGCTTGTCCTGGCCCCAGATGAAATCAGTGATCAGGTCGCTGCTGCCAGCATGGCTGTCGGCGCTGCTAGTGAACACGAAACGGTCGTTGCCTGTGCCGCCGGTGAGTTTGTCCGCGCCCACCCCACCGGTCAGCACATCGTCGCCGGCGTTACCCTCGAGGGTGTCGTTTCCGGCACCACCGACGAGGGTATCGTTGCCCCAGTAACCATAAAGGGTGTCGGACTTGTCACCGCCTACCAGACTCACCGAGGTGATCGGCTGCGGAGTAGTCACAACCGTCGCATCACTGGGAGGGGCGAACAGCACAGTGCTGGCGTTGAGTTCATTGACATGGTTGCCACTGAGCAGAATTTCAAAGCGGTTACCGTTGGCATCAGCCTCTAATGATTTAAGCGCGGTGGCATCGCCGGCCAGGTTGAGGACCACCTTCAGCGTACCGTTGTAGCCGTTACCCAGCCCGGTGAAGCCCAAGGCTGACACGTCGATCATGTCATGGCCGTTGCCACTGAAGTCGGTGATCAGGTCGCGGCTGCTATAGCTGCCACTGGCATCGTTGCGGTAGCTGTCGCTGAGCCGGGTATAAACGAAGCTGTCGGCACCCGCGCCGCCGCTCAGAGTGTCGCCGCCGGTGCCACCGAACAGCCGATCATTGCCCGCACCCGCTTCGACGTTGTCGCGGCCAGCGCCGGCTTTCAGGGATTCGCTGGCGTCTGTGCCTTCGAGCTGATCGTTGTGCGAAGTGCCGTTGATCAGCGGCTGAAAGTTGGCATCGGTAATAAGGCCGCTATTGGCCAGGAACTGCACGGCAAAATGTTTGCCATTACCGTCTCGCTCGTAGCTTTCCAAAAAGTAAATGCCGCGCAGAGGCTCGCTACGGATGTGCAAGGTATCGCCATAGCCATCGCCTAAATGGCTATAGCCCAGGGCCGACACGTCGAGGGTATCGTGGGCGGGGTCAAAATGGCTGATGGAATCGGTGTGCTCGCCTCCACCATTGATATAGCTGTCGCCGATGCGGTCGAAGCGGAATACATCATTACCGGCGCCGCCGTCCATACCGTCGTATCCGGCACTGGAGACCATCACATCGTTGCCACCCCCGCTGACTAGCTGGTCGTTGCCGCCCCCACCCATCAGCAGTTCATTGGCCAGCCCACCACGTATATAGTCGTTGCCAGGAGTGCCCTGCACGATGAGTTCGATCGGGTTATTGCTGACCTGGCTACTGGCGCTTTTGACCTGCAAATTCCCAAGCGCCGTAGGGTTGGTGGCGTCCTTGATGTTGAATACCTGGGTCATGCCGTGCTCCTTACTTGCAGTTGGTCCACTGGGAGTGGGGTATGACGCCAGTAATGCCGTCTCGTTGATAGCAGTGGGCCTTATCCGACGAAGGGGTTATAAGCGGCGGGGTTGATGTACGTCGTTGCGCGGCAGCCGTTAGTTTTAGTTTGGGTGAGGGGCTGAGCAAGGATGGATTGTTGCTGACTGAGCCAAGTGTCAGGGCTTATCGCTGAAGTGCAGGCAATAACCGCTGAAAGCCCTTCAGGGCGCCGTGATTGAGAAAATGCATCTGTCGAAACGGGAGTATCAGTTTTTTTGTGTTCGGGCTGGTTAGGGCCTGCCGTCAGGCAGGCCCTTGTTTTACCAGCTCGGTCTGGTAAATCGGTCTCCGTACAGGATCGCAAATTGATTCATTGCCACTTTCCAGTCGTGTGCCGCATGACCCCAGTTGGCGGTGATGTTGCGCAACCCAAGCCATATCAGTTTCGTCGCAGCCTCATCGGTCGGGAAGTGCCCTCGAGTCTTGATGATCTTGCGTAACTGGGCATTGATGCTCTCGATGGCATTGGTCGTGTAAACCACTTTGCGAATGCCCGCCGGAAAAACAAAAAACGGTATAACCCGATCCCAGGCGCGACGCCATGCAGCAACTACAGTCGGATACTGCTTGCCCCAGGGGCCCGCTTCAAAGGCGTTAAGCTCTTGCTCAGCCACATCGGCATTGATCGCCTGGTAGATCGGCTTGAGTGCTTTGGCCAGTGCCCGACGTTTATCCCAAGCGGCATAGTCCAAGCTGTTGCGGATCAGATGCACGATGCAGGTTTGCAGCGTCGTGGCAGGAAAAACCGCCCCCAACGCCTCCGGTATTCCTTTGAGGCCATCCGTGACGGCGATCAGAACATCTTCAACGCCACGAGTCTTGAGGTCGTTGAACACCTTCATCCAAAACTTGGCACCCTCGGTGCTCTCGATCCATATACCCAGAATGTCGCGCGTGCCATCAGGTAATACCCCCAGCGCCAGATAAATAGCCTTGTTGCACACTAACCCCTCGTCCCGGATTTTGACCCGTAACGCATCGAAGAAGATCACCGGATACATCGGTTCCAAGGGTCGTTGCTGCCAAGCGCCCACCTCTTCCATGACCGCATCGGTGACTGAGCTGATGAAGTCATGGGACACGTCAGTTCCATACTGCTCAGATAGAAAAGCGCGGATCTCACGCACCGTCATGCCCCGGGCGTACATGGCAATTATCTTGTCGTCGAAGCCTGTAAAACGTCGTTCGTGCTTGGGAATCAGGATCGGGGCGAAGCTACCATCGCGATACAGCCGATGTCACGCAAGCAATGTACAAATGTGCAATGGAGCAAGGCAATCGGCCCGCCGGAATTTATTACGCGAGCTATCTAAAGGTTTTGGGGCAGTATGCGGACGCCGTTAATGGTTATCATATTGCAATCCGAAATGGTGATAGCGGTGGAGCACGCAATCTGGCCCGTGCTTTTGAAGGCCCGCCACCATCGGAAGAGCTTTACTATATGGCCTTGCAGAGAGATGAGGAGCGTGTGAAGCGATTGGATAAAATAAATATGTTTCTCTCGCGCCATGAGCATCTTGGGGCAAAAGTCCCAGATCTGGACGATATCGTTCCACTTCCCCCAGCACCGTTACCCGAGTGGGACGGCACATTCAAATGGAAGCGTGATCGTGATTCCGCCGCTCCACCTTCGCCCCCATCGGAAGAACTGATTCAACGGGTTGCGGCTGAAAAGAACCTCGACCCCGCTACAGGCATGCCTTTGGCAGCCGTTAAAAAATAAACGATCTCTACTTGCACCACAGCGCGATATCCAAAACCTCGCGCGCGCTCTTAAGGAAAAGAAATGCTTGGTCCCCGTAGGAGTATTTATGATCGCCTGTCCGAAAAGCGTCTGGCTGATCTTGAGCGGCAGCGCGTTGTCGAGGCGCAGGTGCCGAAGGGCAATTTCACCTCTGGCTCTGTGGCGGTGGTCAATGCCTGGGTGTGGTTGCCTTGCGGTGTATTCGACGCGCCGCTGACGGCTGATGAGCTGGCGCTGCGCCGTTCGGATTTTGATCATGATCCACGCCTGGTGGACTCGCGCAATTTGCGACGGCCTCTGCGTCGCCTGGATACACCGGCTGTTCGGTCGCCTGCCGTCGATGCGGCTGGGCGGGCTGTCGAGATTCTCATGGCGATGTTTGCCCAGTGGGATGAGGCGTTCTGTTCGCAGGTCGACTGGGCGAACACTCAGGTCATGCTGTTTACACCTACGGCACTCAGTGAGCTGGACTGGCTGGCCGCCGTTTGCAGATTGTGGCCTCGCGACCGTTTGCCTTATTACGCGTTTGAAGTCACCACTCAGCCGTTGGCGCAATGGCTGCCCGAGGTTCTGGGGCAAAGCTACGGTGCACCCTACCTCTTGTGCCTGAGCCTGGATACCTGGGCGTGCAAGGAGCAGATGAAGGTCGGCGGACCCGGCGAAATGGCTGGGGAGGCGGTCAGCGCGGTTCTGCTGCAACGCGAATCCAGCCCTCCTGAAGCGCTGCGCGAAGGCGCTTTGAAACTGTTTGCGCCCGTCACTGAACACCATGTCAGCCGTTACTCACAGACCCGCAACGACACGCAGGTGCTGGAAAGCCTGATGGCCGGGCTAAGCGCCCGAACCGGCTTCGACGCGGAGAAAATCAAGGTGCTGATCGGTGATGGCGCTTTCGATGGGCAACGTTTGCAGCAGCTTCATCATTACGCTAGATCCTCTTTGAAGGCATTGTCGGAAATTGCCGAGCAGCACAATGCGCTGCCAATGCCGGGCGGTATCAACAGTCTCGACCAGCTCAACGCCGATACTCAAGCCAATTACGGCAGCGGCGGCGAAAGCCCGGTCAGCAGTAGCCAGCAGCAGCGTAACGGCGGAGACACCAAAGCGGTGATCATGAGCGGCGGCCGGGGCCAGACGTCGGGCTATAAAAAGCCCTTGCTGGTCGCCTCCTCGCCCGCCGACATCGTGACCGTTACGCCACAAAATACCCACATTCACAGCGGCAAACAGTTAACGCTTTCAACCGGTGAAGACACCAACCTGGCCAGTGGCAAGTCGCTATTGGTGAGTGTCGCGCAAAGCATCAGCCTGTTCGCCCAAGCGGCGGGCGCCAAGCTGTTTGCAGCAAAGGGCAAAGTTGAAATACAGGCGCAGAACGACAGCATTGAACTGACCGCGAAGGAAAGCGTGCGTATCACCTCCACCGCTCGCACCATCGAGATTGCAGCGCAGGAAGCAATCCTGCTGACCAGCGGCGCGGCGTACATCCGCATCAAGGGCGGCAATATCGAGATTCATGCTCCCGGAACCATCGATGTAAAAGGCGTGAAAAAGACCTTCAGCGGCCCGGCGCAACTCAACCGGGATAACCCGGCGTGGCCAACCGACGCGATCAAACAGAAGCTTACGGCCTACGCAGGGCTTAGTAGTGCGGCGGGCTATCAGGCATGGGCAGGTCAGCCGTATACCATCTTTGCAGACGGGGCCGAGATCAAAAAAGGAGTGATGGACGCCAGCGGACAGATCGGCATCGACCATCACGTTACAACCAGCCAGTACCGTATTGACCTGAGTAACGGCGTCAGCTATGACCTGCCAGTAGCCGCCGATTACAAAGGTGATCCCAAAAATGCGGAACTGGCCAACCGCGGGCTTCACCGCCACGAAAGCGCTTCGCACCCAGACGTCAAACCGAGTGACAATCGCAGTCTGTTCCGTAACAGGTATGACCAGTTGAGCAACCCGGAGTCGGACGCGTGATTGCTTTGGCGTGTCAACGCTCTACCCTATCGTGCAAATCGATGACATTCGTGAGGCTTGTAGGAGATGGTGGTTGGGCAGGCTGTGCAAGTGGATAGCGGCTTGGCACAAGTAGTAGGTCGCCTGATATTCGGCATCACAAAAAGCCGGCCCGGAAGCGCGGCTATTTGTCGAACTGGATAACTTGAATCTTCCCGCTCTCCACATTCACCGAGTAGGTCACACCATTCCAGCAACCTACGATGACCTGAGCGTTGTCATCGCAGTGAAGACTCATAAACGGCTTGTCCGCCTGCGCACCGTGAGGGCTTTCCTCGATCTGCCAGAGCACTTCGCCAGCCATCGAGACAGCAAAGATGTTCCGGTTGAAGCCCTCGCCCGGCGGGGATTCAAGCCTGATTAGCACTATCCTCTGAAACAGCAGAAACGTGTCCGCCGGGTAAGGAAGGCAGACTCGCTGACTTTCTATCCAGAGACTCCCGTTCTCGATACGACAATGATGAGAGCTCATTATTCAGCCTTCAAAGCCATCAACATAAAGCGCCTCATAACGCGCCATCGTATCGATGAGCCGCTGCCGCAGATACACGTTCGCATGCCCCAAGGCAGCCAGGATCTGCGCCGACTCCACCAGATAAGACGCTCGCTTTGCCTTCTTCCAGGTGGACGGCGCTGACTGAAGATTGGTGATGCGATCACACAACTTGACCGACGCAGCTTCTTTGGAATGCCTGGCGATCCCGGCGAAATAAAGCGCTTCGGAAAACGGCACGATCAGGTTCTTGCTCAGGCACGCCACGGCTGAGGCGACCTCCATACCGAACGCTTCAGCCAACTCATTCTGAGTCACCGGCGTATCCTCCAGCACGTCGTGCAGCAACGCTGTAGGCAAGGCTATCTCAAGCGCGCCCACGGACTCTTCGCGATGGGCAAAGATCAACTCGTTGGCAACCATCGCCACGTGGGTGGTGTAAGGAAGGTCCGAGCCTGTCATTTTTTGGCCGACGTGGGCCTGGGATGCGAATAGCCAGGCTTTGTTGTAGAGCTGTTGCGGACACGATTTGGGCATGGGGTTAGATTCCTTGAGACGCGATAAAAATCAGGGATCGCGGGCTGATCTCAGATAAAGTACGCGCGTTTCCCTATCAGCCGCCGATAGACTCGTCCAAAGGGTCCTGCAGCGGCGCACGCTCGAACAACTGTTGAGCCAGCCCTTGAATATGCTCGGACCATGCGACGTTCTTGACCCACTCCTCCGGCATGCCCGACACCCCATAAAGCGCGCCGGCGATTTGTCCGGCAGTGGCGGCTACGCTGTCGGCATCATCAGCCAGGTTGGAAGCCAGCAGAATGGCGTCTTTAAAATTGTCGGTATTCCATACAGCCCAAAGCGCTGCTTCCAGTGTGTCGATGACATAGCCTGAGGAGCGGATCTGGTCTCTAGTTTTTTCTTTATATTCACCGGCGTTGATGATCATTACTCGAGGCTGGAATGGGCCGATCATGGGAGAACAAACCTCCTGCTTATTGGCCCCATTTAGAGCAAGGTGTAATTTTGCCCCTAGAAGTTCGCAACAGCTAATCACCTCAACCGCGCAGTGCGTAGTTCTGCTTTGCGTTTGACTTTCCATCCATGTAGTGATCAGAGAGTTTCGCCGAAAAATAGCTGTCGGTGCTAATCTGATTATTGAGCCGTTGCCTGCGGTACTAGGCTCCCAGTTACCGTTCCAACTCAATCCTTCCTTTAGCCAACCTTCAAGTGCGTTGCATGTCGCATTACCAATATCAAAGCAAACACCGTTGACGCTATTTTCCCCTTTTTTATACCAGCGGCACAGCCGATTCAAATAGTCTGCGTAATCCAGTTTTCCATTCGCAAGGTAACAGTCAGCCAAGCAAAGAGCTAGGCTGGTATCATCTGTCCACTCACCCGCGTTGAGTCTAAATGGCCCCCCGCCTTGCATGTCTGTCACAGTGTTAGAATCGCGACTAGTAAACTCCAGAGTTGTACCGACTGCATCACCAATAGCAAGGCGCCTTTTGATCGGTCAAGTGCCTGAGAGGCTGTTAGCGTAGGTATTCTAGATGCTAGCCAGCCCGGAACCAAGGAGGAGTCTGTGAGACTATCAACCCCTGAAGATCTTCCACTTGAGGTAGATACTCTAGAAGTAGGCGCAGGCCTAAAGCTTCTATACCGTTCAGCATAGTCAGTAACGATGTCTAACGGGGTATGTAGATTTATCATGGGCCTTTTTTCAGAGACACGTAGTTTAGAAATGAAATATTCTTTACAGACGTTCCTTACATCGTTATTTAAGCAATGCCTAAGAAGGATGTATTTGCTACGGTCCTAAAAACCCTTGCCCACTTATACCGCTCCGTCGGCTATCCTGTCAAGAACGCTTTGAGGGAGGTCTGCCCTCTATAAGTGCGTTTTCCCATAAGCGGAGAAGTTCAGATAAACCTTGAGCATTAGCCTGCGGGCGCACATGCACACTAAGCTGCCACCAGTTTCATGCTCGTGGAGCAATTACTTTGGGTCTGCTTCCCTAACTTGTAGCCCCCTATTTTAACTGGGCTGAACAGTAAGCAAATCACCCAACTCTCTGAGTCTAAATTTTATGACGAAAACGAGCTCAACTTCAGGAGTTTTTTGAAAAAGCTCGTAGCCACTTTGGACTATTTCATAATATTCTTCATAGCCAACCAAGTCATTATTAACCGAAAATGACAAGTAAAAATGACGTTTTGTCTATCGCCAACTCATCTAAAATTTTCATTCGAGAGTCGTTGGATCGTGGCTTACGTCCCCTCGGGGTGAACAGTTTCGTAACCTACACTCCGGAGCTTTGAACATGTTCAATAGAACATGTCGATGAAATTTAACTATCGCCAACTAATATGCAGTATAAATTTTATTGCCACTTTGTTCAATAAGCTATTTTTGATTTCTCTCTGTACGAAGCATCTTTAGAAACGGAGGTTCCCCGCCCGTAATCTCAATTGAAAATACAGCATATGCTTCCTCTAAATCGCTGTATTCTTGAAGCCCATTCTCGGTAAAGCGATAGCGCCCCGGGATTTTCCCCCATTGTACTGGTGATAGAATACGTCTTGATTTTGCCAGTTCCAACAACGGCTTTAAATCTTCATAGAGACGTGAAGCCTCATTATCCTTTACAGCATATTCCTTTAATTTTTCTTCCAAAACTTTTGCTGAAAATTCGATTTTATCTATATTCATTTCTAGTTCCCTATTATCCTAATTCTTACAGCTGGAGCCCAGCTACCACGATCAGGCACCACATAATGCACTGCTCCGGCAGAGCGTTTAACTAGACCTCCTAACTCGCTCGTCGGAGCGAACTCGCTGACGTAACCTCTGGTAGGTTTGAGCGACTTTATTTCATATATACAAGGAAAGCCCAAATAATCAGCTATCAGCTAACGCCTTTCATTATTTGGCCCCGCTCTGCGAGGAAAAGCAAATATTCAATAACAATGTTGAAGCATCAGAGTCATGACTCTTGTAGAAATCAAGCTTATCTGTGAGCTTTATGGATGCAGCCTTAAAGGGATTAGTGTTCATGCTTGTGCACCTCAACCTAGGCGCAGACCATTCACTGCAATTAGCCACTACACCCCAGACTTAACAATCGTATTCTGGCATTAGCTAATTTGCACCTGAACACAAACTGTATATCTTAGAAAGCAGCTCATGCAACCTATTATTTTTCTCAAATAAAAACTTTCCATTACTGTACAAAACAAGATCATTTATTGACCCCGAACCGCCATACAGTGAAATTATTTTAGACAGCGCATAATCCGCATCATCAAAGAGTGCTTCGGCGTATGCATCTAGCTTATCGGCCCATTCTGATCTTTCATACTGCCTTAGCAGACATGATGCTTTTTTGATAAGAGCGTTTATTTCTTGAGTTTTGTTCATTTCAAAGGGGCTAACTCATTACTTATTTATCTTTAATGGGCCGTGATTTGACAACACAGCGCCACACCCATGAAAACCATTCCGGCAACCAATTTTACCTAGGCACACCTCAGTCTCTACTGGAGTTTTCATGTTGGAAATTATATGGCGGCTTTTAACCCCATCAGAGAGCCATGTCGAACTATCATTTATCTAGCACGCCCTATTGCCTCTCTGCTTTTCATTTCCCACTTCATCTATAGCCACAAGACCTCAATGTTCATCGGAAGGCATAAAAACATTTTCTAGGCTTATAAAAATTAAGGCAAAACCAACACGAACAATTTAACCATCAGCTAAAAGCGCACCACAACTCAAAATTTACAGTCCATCCACCTGTACACAATACTCTTGATCGCCAACCATTTTGCAAGGCCAATGATCATTGATATAGCGCGTAGGCTTGAAGCAAACCCGCTCATCGTTCACCCAAAATAATTGCCATGCCGAACCAGAAATAAGTAGTTTAGGACAAGGCGTGTAGTCTTTAGCAAGTCGTGGTTAGTATAATTATAGCGGGCACAACATAGATTATTATCTTGACAGAAAGGTAGAGCATCAAGCTTTGAAATCGATGCAAGAAAGAGTTGCTGGGAGGGTCAAATTTCCTTCCTGTCCATATTGCTATAGCGCCTCCAACTGTGATCAGCAACACGGTCGGCGGAACCATTAGCAGGGCAAAGGCAAGGTAAGAAGTTTCTACGACAGGTGCATTTCTGTATAGGCGCCCATACAAATGCAGCACATGTTCCCAAATCCAGTAAATTGAAAACACACCGACCAACAACATAAAAAAAACGAATATCGCCGCCCCCACTCTGAACAGTGTATGTGACATAGAGCTCGTCCCTATCTGAATCATCACCTAACGGGTGGTTTTTGGTATAAGACCCCTGTGGGTAGTTTTACTTTTAGCCCACTAGCTGATTGAGACGCTATATAGCTCACATCCATAATGGCTCGAGCTAGCTCGTAGTCAGTGTCTTCAAACTCCTTAGCTCCTAGAGCGCCAAGTGACAAATCATGAAGCCTCGACTTGTCTTTCTCAACTCCCTCGAAAACTGCTTTGACATAGAGGAGTTGATTAATTACCGATGTATAAACTGGAAACTGGGGATTACGCGCACACCGATCCTTAGCAAGTAGAAGAGCGTGGTTTATATATTCAATTGCAGTATTAAATTTCATAGCTCACCCGAGTCTATTAGTTTGAATAATTCTCGTTGATCCGAGGTCAATTGCCTGGCGCCGCCTATAGCATCATAAGGCTCTTTGGGTATAGAAAATTTATCTAGTATCGGAGCAGCGGTGCTACGAAGCACTGTGACTTTTTCTGTGCTCTGATAAATATTTAAAACTCGTTGCGCCTCATAATTTGTTTTATACATTAATGCATTAGGGTTAATTCCGAGCTCTGTAGGCTTCACATTTGGAGTGAGAGAATACCACATACCCTGCCTTCCTCCTGGAACTTGAAACTGCCATAGCTTCTTGCCTGAGTTGATTGTCTCTAAAGTGACGGGCTTCGTAAAATCTATACCTTCCATGTACGGCTTGTAGTGCTCTTCAGTGAAGCCTCTGGATTCAAAATACCTCGAAGCAATCTCTTTATTTTCTCGGATCGAAATATCCTTTAGTACGTCGCCCGTTCGTCCAAATTTTTTATTTAAGTATTCGCGACGTAGCTTTGCCAATTTTTCAGTATCTAGCTCCGGCGGCCCAGGCATGGGTTCAGGTTGCGGTTTAGGCTCTTCATATCGACTATCAAAGTCAGGTGATTCTTTTCTAAACTGCGCCGGCTCATTAACCCGCAACTCAGGCTGAGCCAACAACTTCTGCTCATTACGCGCCAACCAATTCGCAAACTGCTTGTTCGAAATATCTGCCTGAAGCTTGGCACTGCGCGCTGCGATGCTATCCACGCTCCCTATGATGCCTGCCTTGACCTGCCCACGTGTCATGTAGGTCACGATGGCAGTAAAGAGCAGCAGCACCAGTTGCTCCTGGCCCTTTGCAATTTGGCGGGCAGCACGATCAATCCGCTCCTGGATTTCGTATGCCGAACCACCAGTGGGGTCGAGGCCCTCGGGTTTCAGCCCTTCGTCAGCGTGCCAGGCAGTGGCGAAGCCTTCCTGCAAGGTAGAGAGGCAAGCAGGCAGACCTTTATAGAAATATTCAGCTATAGCTGAGAGGCCCAGCGCCATCAGGATCAGGTTGCCAACCTGTAAACCGATACCCGCTCCAACTGCCGCTACCGGCACAGCGCCGACACCAAAGAAAAACGCTCCAGCAACGCCGCCAGCGACCGTACCAACCGCAACGCTGCCGCCGAGAATCATCGCCACTTCTTTAACCAGTTGCAGCAGCACCGGGAGGATCTGTTCGATCTCGATGGATGCCCACTTGCGCTTGAGGTTTGACTCGATGATGGGATAGGAAAGCCTCATCGCCGCTTTCACATAGTCAATGCGGTTGCCGCCCATGTATCCGTAGGCTTGAGTCGCGGTGGTATTGACGCGTCGCGTGAAGCCATTCCAGCTGTCATAGGTGCTCTGCAGCCCATCGCTGTAGGCTTGATTCAGCGTGTTGAATTTATCATCAAGGTTCCGCTCGATGTCATCCCAGCTAGGAATGTTGGCTAATAGGTCCATTTACACATCACTGTCCCTGGGTTGAAGGAGGCTTGCACCAATCGCGCGGCTACAAATTGACGTGATCCGAGCCATGTACATGGCTCCATGGGACCTGAATTCTGAAGCTAAATTTCAGGACATGCTCATTTTTCTCACCTAAAAAACAGATCGCAACAATGCCATTAGGCCATCACCTATTCGAGTCCCTGCTTAACTCATTGCTACGCTTGAAAATCTTCCAACTAATGCGCGCTCTAAGTGCTCCACAACTACGACCGTCCAGCTAAATCAGACACATCCCAAAATGAGGGTGATCGTCCGAGGCCGTCGTTGTGGTTGACACGGCGCAACGCCTCGGTGTCTCCTTTCATCTCTTAAGAACTGTAACGGTTTTGAGAGAAATGTTAGCTGTTTTTTTACTGAGCTAGTGGCACTTTCATATTGCTTTGTGGTCGCACATTCGCAGTAATTGCGAGATGCCGAACGCGTCTGTAGCTCTGGTCCTACGAAATTTTCAGAATTTTATGAGCGGTGGATGTCGATTTTTGATATCGCAGCCCTCCTGAAATAGTCGATGCTTATGCACCAGACCTGTGTCGTGACTTGTCAGTTTGTAACCGTTAGCCGCTAAATCCGGCGGCGCTGGCCTCCCTGCCTTCAAGGAGATATACATGTTGATGGACCTTGCCGCGATGCTTTCGCCGCAGAACCGGCGCCTTTTTAAATTCAAGAACCTCGCGAATCCCGAGCAGGAGCTGCTGCTGGAGTCCTTTAGAGGGTCTGAAGGTCTGTCACGTGCATACCAATTTGACCTGCTGCTGGTGTGCCAGGACTCCGGAGTCGAGCTGAAATCGATGATGGGCCAGCACGTGGTTATCGAAATCGAGCTGGCCGATGGCTCGCCACGCTATATCGCTGGCTATCTCACGCGCTTTGCCAGCGGTGGCAGCGACGGCGGCATGGCCAAATACACGGCAACGCTCAACCCCTGGTTCTCCATGCTGAAGAACCGCTTCGACACACGTATCTTCCAGGGAAATACGGTTGAGGAAGTCGTTACCCAAGTGTTCGCGATGTGTACCGCGTTCTCCAAGCATGAGTTTCGCCTGAGCAAGCCTCTCAAGCGCTATACCTACATCACTCAATACCGCGAATCTGACTTCAACTTCGTCCAGCGTCTGCTGGAAGAAGAAGGGATGTTCTATTACTTCGAGCACACCGCCGAAGGTCACACCATGATCATCTGCGACGACTCCACCACGCTGGTGCCGTTGCCGGAGCAGCCCCAGATACGCTTCCACTCGGCGTCGGTCACCGAAACAGCCGACTCCATTATCGAATGGAACGGCGACCGCAAACTACAATCAGGGAAAATAGCGGTTCAGACGTTCGACTATCGTCAGCCAAACAACAGGCTGCCGGTCGCCATGAACAGCCTGAACCAGCAGGGTGATGTCGAGAACTTCGAGGTGTACGACTTTCCCGGCCAGTACACCCATGGCACCTACGATGAAGGTGAAGCGCTGTTGCGCTTGCGCGTTGAAGCGCTTGAGCTGAGGGGCAAGAGCTTTAGGGGCACCAGTAACTGTCGTGCCATGAAGCCTGGCTACACCTTCGAACTGCTGCAGCATTACGACCACGATCAGGGCTCACCTGAAGACCGCCAGTTCCTGCTCGTGCTTGTTGATAGTGAAGGCCACAACAATTATCTCAACGGCCAGCAAGCCAGCTACTTCAACACCTTCTCCTGTGTGCGCAAGAAGATAGTTTTTCGCCCGCAGCTCACAACCAATCGCTCCGTCATTTCCGGCCCGCAGACCGCTATCGTTGTGGGTCCGCCCGGCGAAGAAATCTTTACCGACGAACTGGGTCGCGTAAAGATTCAGTTCCACTGGGACCGCAAAGGCGAGCACAACGACAAAAGCTCCTGCTGGGTCCGCGTCGCTCAATCCGGCGCAAGTGGCGGTTTTGGTAGCATCCAGATCCCGCGCGTCGGCGACGAAGTTGTGGTTGTGTTTCTTGATGGTAACCCCGACCGTCCGCTCGTCATGGGCAGTCTGTACAACAGCCAGAATACGCCGCCGTGGTCGTTGCCTGCCAACAAGACCCAAAGCGGTTTCCTGACGCGTTCGGCCAAGGGTGATGGCGGTACAGCCAACTTCTTCCGCTTTGAAGACAAGGCCGGTGCCGAACAGGTGATTGTGCATGCCGAGCGCAACATGGACACCGAGATCGAGCTGGATGAGACGCATGACGTGGGTAATAACCGCAGTGTGACTGTCGGCGGTAAGAATACGGAAATTATTCAGAACGACACTTTGCTCAAGGTAGAGCAAGGCTCATTGACGATTACCGTGGACAAACAGTCTATCGACATTACGGCCATGACGGAGATCACCCTCACTGTAGGTACCAGTAGCATTACCCTCAAGCCGAGCAGCATCGAAATCAAGGGCGACGAAATAAAGGTTCTCGGCAAAAACACCTTTGTCGAAGGTGACCGTGTCGATATCAATATCGAGAAATCCTGAGATGGTCAGAACCAGCCTTTATGACCGTATTTCGGAAAAGCGTCTAGCCGATGAGGCTTTGGCGCGTGAGAAAGCATTACACGCAGCAAGTGCTCCGCCGACCGTTCCCGAGCCTGAGCCAGTGCCGGTTTTGCCGCTTGAATTGACACGCAATGAGATTACGGTTGCCGGGCTGAAACTGGTCATGCCGCAGCGGGTGAACTTTCAGGAGATCAGCATCACTCTTGAAAAGGATGGACACCCCATCACGCTCACCATCACACGTCGGCCGGTTCGGGATGATCTGACGCTGAACCGCTATACAGATCTCTACTTGGCAAACCTGCGTGAGAGACACCCTGATATCGATACTGTGCGGCAGAGAGATTGCTTGCTGGCGGGAAATGCAGCTGTGGCTCTCGACTACGTACTCACCTCCAGGCAAGGGCTTAGTCACGGCAGAGCTATTAACGCTATCACCACTGCAGAGAATGGAGATAAGCAATGGCTTTGCATCTCCACAATGATTGATCCTGACACGGCTACGCTGGCAGACTGGTTGATCGATTTCGACGCAGTGCTTGAAGCAATTGTCGCTCATTGATTTTTTATTTTCGAGTTCAGGACATTCACAATGGACTATCAGCTTCACGAAGGATCAATCGCATTACCAGATGGTTTCAAGGACCGGACGGTGAACATGTTCACCTTGGGCGACAGCGTTCCAGCGCCCCTCAATATCACGATTTCACGTGATGACATGCTGCCCGCTGAGGACATGAGCACCTACATAAGCCGGCAGATAAAGCTCATCGCCAATAAACTTCGGGGCTACACGCTGCTTGGTAAGAAGTCTGCCTTGTTGTCTACTGGGCACACCCTCCCCGGTATACAAGTAGATGCCTACTACATGCATGAAGGCAGACCGATTTACCAGCGCCAAGCGGCCTTTGAAGTCATACCGGGACGTATTCTGGTGTTTTCGGCAACAAGTCAGACTGACTTTAGCTCCACGCAGGACGAGGACTGGTTGCAATTGCTGGCCAGTTTTCAGCCACATCCGGATAACGCTGGGCCAATAAACACCGAACAGGAATAAAACCATGTTCGAAGCAGCGCGTTTGCACGATGGAATTGAGCACAATAGCGCACTGGGCGGGCTTCTGGCGGGTGCTGTGATCGGCATCGCAATGGCCGTTGCTGGCGCGGCCCTGATTGTCTGCACCGCCGGGTTGGGAGCTGTTCTTCTGGGTGTTGTTTTGTCAGTCGGCGCAGGCGCAGCCCCAGCGGTGGGTGAAAGCTGGGGCGCGGCACGAAGTTCTCCCGCGGGAGATATCACGCAAACTGGGTGTTCGCCCAACGTTTTTATCAACGGCCGCAATGCTGCTCTTACCACACAAAGTATCGCCAAGTGCGAGAATCACCCCGCACCGGTACAGATTGCAGATGGCTCTGCCAGCGTTTTCATCAATGGCTACCCGGCCGCCCGCAAGGGCGACAAGCTCACCTGTGACTCGAAAATCGCTACAGGTTCCAATAACGTCTTTATTGGCGGCGGGACAAAACGCTATCTGAAAGTGAACGAAGAGATATCCGAGTCGCTTCGTGTCGGTATTGATATCGCAATCATCATTGCCTCGATGGGGCGCGGTGGACTGCCCATGTTAGCCAAGGGACTCGGTGGCGGCCTGAAGGCAGTCGCACCTTGCGCCCTGAAATTCGCTGCCACGGTAGGCGTGTCCTATTTATTTGGACGTTTTGTTGCGGGGCCTGCAATAAGCGGGGTGATAGGCGGCTTCAGCGGCAACCCCGTTGACCTCACCAGCGGGCGAAAATTACTGCTTGAAGAAGGCGAAACAGACTTTGCGCTGCCGGGGCTGATGCCTATCGAGTGGTCGCGCTTTTACGCCAGCGACCTCAACGTCGACAGCGTTCTGGGCAAGGGCTGGGTGCTGCCGTGGGAGCAAAACCTGCGCCGAAATGGCAGTTTCGTTTACCTCATCGACAATCAGGGGCGCAGCGTACCCTTCGTCAACGTCGAGCCCGGGGAAAGCATTTACAACCCTTACGAGCAGATGCATCTGGTCCGCACGCAAGGCGGCCATTACATGCTCCAAACCCAGGACAACATCTTCTTCTACTTCGGCGAAGTGCCGAATAACAACAAACCCGTTCCGCTGCAGCGTATTGAAAACGCGCTCGGCCATTACCTGCATTTCAGCCGTACCGATGAAGGTACTCTCACCGACATCAGCGCACCCGGCAACTTACATGTGCATTTGCAGTATGAGCACCCGCTGGGCCGGCTGACGTCGGTGAAGCGGATCGTCAATAAGGAAGCTGTTGAAACCCTCGTTCGTTACCACTACGACGACAACGGCCAGCTCAGTGACGTTTATAACCGTAATGGCGATTCCACTCGCAGCTTTTCCTACACCAACGGCGTGATGACCCGCCACAGCAACGCCTTGGGCCTGAACTGTTACTACCGCTGGGAAACCATTGATGACCAGCCTCGCGTGGTCGAGCACTGGACCAGCGATGGTGAACATTTCGATTACCGTTATGACTTTAAGCAGCGTACGTCGTGGGCCGTCGATGTGCTCGGGCGTGAACTGGAAATTCATTACAACGAAGACCGGCGCGTCACGTCCGGCCGTGATTACGGCGGAGAGCGCTACACCATCGAGATAGACGAAAGCGGCAATATAACGGGGCTGGTATTACCCGATGACAACACGCTGGCCTTCAAATACGACCACCTCTCGCGACTGGTTGAAGAAACCGACCCGCTAGGGCGCAAGATCACCTACAAGCATCATCTGGCGACCACGCTGGTGACCCAGACGACTTTCCCTGATGGCAGCACGTGGAAGGCCCGTTACGATTCCAGAGGCAATCTTCTGGTCGAAACCGATGCACTCGGGAACAAGACCGAATACCTCAACAGTGAAGATGGCCTGCCACACACCATCATTGATGCGACCTATAAATCCAAATACCTGTGGTGGAACAGCCTCGCTCAGGTTGAGCACTTCCAGGACTGCTCAGGCAAAGATACTTATTACCGCTATGACGATCGCGGTCATCTGATCGCCGTCACCGATGCCCTGAACAACACCACCACGCTGGAACGCAAACCCGACGGCGAAGTGCTGCGCATCAACCATCCCGATGGCAGCGTTGAGTCCTTCACCTACAACGCGCTCGGCCAAGTGCTTTCTCACACCGACGGCAAAGGCCAGATAACGCGGTTGTCCCGCAACGCCCGTGGCCTGCCAACCCGACGCGAGGACGCCAAGGGCAAAGCCGTAGCCTACCAGTACGACAAGGCCATTCGCTTAACCGCACTGGTCAACGAGAACAACGCCACCTACAACTTCGTGTACGACAACGCAGATCGTCTGATCGAAGAAAAGCGCATCGACAACCTCACCCGCCGTTTCAGCTACAACCTCGGCGGGCACCTGACACAGGTCGAGGAAATCGGCTACGGCGAGAAAGGCGAACAGCCACGGCGCAGCACACATCTGGAGCGCGACCCGATAGGCCGTTTGCTGGCCAAACTCAACGACGACGCGCGTCAGGACTACACCTATGACGACGGCGACAGACTGCTGTCAATCGAGCGCAAACCGACGGACACCGGCAGAAAACTGGGCGTCACCGCCGAAAAACTGGAATTTGCCTACGACCTGCTGGGCCGCCTCGTCAAAGAGACCACACCCCAAGGCGCGCTGGCCTACGAGTACGATCCGCTCAGCAACCTGACCACGCTGACCCTGCCCACCGGTCAACACCTGAACCACCTGTACTACGGCAGCGGTCACCTACATCAGCTCAACCTCGATGGCCAGCTGATCAGCGACATGGAACGCGACGACCTGCACCGCGAGGTCTACCGTACCCAGGGCAAACTCACCAGTTGCTTCGGCTACGACAGCATGGGCCGCAAAGCGTGGCAGTACGCCACAACTCTGCCCGCGGAAAAGCTGTCGCAGATCCAGAACCCGCTCATAAAGCCAGAACGTTACGTCGAGCACGCCTACAACCCTGTCCACCGCCGCTACGAATACGACCCGGCCGGTGAACTGAGCCGCACCCTCGACAAACTGCGCGGCGAAACCCAGTACGAATACGAAGCCAACGGCCAGCTGCTGGCGCGCAACACCGGTAGAGTCGTTGACGGCGAAGAATTCCGCTACGACGCCGCCGCCAATCGCCTGAACTTCAACACCAGTCGTTTCGACCACGTCAAAGACAACCGCCTAAAACAGTGGGCGAACCACGAATACAAATACGACGCCTGGGGCAACCTGATCGAAAAAGTCGTCGGCATCGTGCGCTGGCAAACCTTCACCTACGACTGCGAAAACCGCCTGGTCAAAACCGAAACCATGGCTGGCACGCAGGTCGAAAGCACCAGCAGCTACCAATACGACAGCCTGGGCCGAAGAGTCGCCAAACAGTCCGAGATCAAAGGCCGCACCGACCACAAACGCTTCCTCTGGCAAGGCTTGCGCATGCTGCGCGAAGAAAGCCCCGGCCAGAGCAGCCTGTACCTTTACGAGCCCGGCAGCTATGCGCCGTTGGCTCGTGTTGATGAGAAAGAGGGCGAGGTAGAAAACAAGGTTTACTACTTCCATACCGACCAGATTGGTACACCGCTGGAAATGACCGATGCCGAAGGTCAGATCGTCTGGCAGGCGAAGTACCGGGCCTGGGGAGCGGTTGAGAAGCTGGTGGTGAACGAGGTTGAGCAAAACCTGCGGTTTCAGGGACAGTATTTTGATGTCGAGACGGGGCTGCACTACAACACGTTTCGGTATTACGACCCGGAGATTGGGCGGTTTATAACGCAAGATCCGATTGGGTTGTTGGGTGGGGAAAATCTTTACCAATATGCTCCAAACACGCAATCTTGGATTGATGCTCTAGGGCTGGCGTGTGATAAGTGGACAGTCAGTTCACATAAAGCAAACAAAAGCTCCGTGAAAGGCAAAAATCTCGGCTTGGATTCTCATCATGTGGGTCAGAAGGACTTGATGAAGGATTTGGTGGAAGGTTACGACCCTGCAACTGCTCCAGCAATGTTGGTGCCTCGTGTCGGACATACTGTATCAAAAGAAGGTGTCGGAATAGTTTCTCGTAGCCGGATAAACCCTAATACCGGGCTACCATTCACAAGCGCAAGGGACGTTGTGGCGCGTGACATTAAAGAACTTAGGCGAGTTTACCCAGACATTCCTAATACAAAACTTCAAGAACTCATAAAACTAAACAAATCCATGTATCCTGAGATGCGCTAACCGGAGTATTTATGTCTTCAGATAAAGATTTTATTTACGCTATATATGACGAGCTTTTTGAAAAGAATTTCGATCAATACAAAACAGCTTTAAACAAACCAATTGATAATGGTAAAGACCCCTACGCAAGGGCTAGAAATGCTCTAGCGTCTTTGAGTGAATCTGAAAGGTCCGATGTTATAAACTTTTTTAGGGTGGTAATTGCAGATAGTGCTTCTGTAATTTTAGGCACTTTGGACGGCGTACATTTCCCCGACAATTTAGAAGGAGATTTTAAACTTTCTTGTGAAGGCAAAGATATTCAAGGTGATCTCATGGATATTTTCATTGAAAAATCACAAGATGCTGGGGTTTACGAATAGTTCGTGAGCTGTAAGCTGCAGAAACACTAAAGCTTTACTTTATCCTTGTTTTAATAAGTCAAAGTAGAGCTATTAGCTAGGTGGTCAAATTTTTAAATAGCAGTTTTAGATATTAATTAAAGCTCTTTAAAAATCAAGCCGGAAGAGAGGCTACTAACATTTAGTCTAGCCTCCTTCCTATTTCATCATCGCAACGGAGATTCCAAACGCAGCTTTTTCTACACCGACGGCGTCATGATCCGCCACAGCAACGCACTGGGCCTGACCTGCGAGTACCGCTGGGAAACCATCGACGGCCAGCCACGTGTCGTAGAACACCAGACCAGCGACGGTGAGCATTTCCACTTCCGCTACGACCGCGAGGCCCGCACCACCTGGGTCACCGACGTACTGGGCCGCGAGCTGGAGATTCATTACAACAAGGACCACCGCGTCACCTCGAGCCGCGACTACAGCGGAGATCACTACGTCATCGAGATCGACGACACCGGCAACATGACCGGCCTGACGCTGCCCGACGGCAACCAGCTGACCTTCGAATACGACGAGTTCGCCCGGCTGCTCAAGGAAACCGACCCGCTGGGCCGCAGTATTCGTTACCAGTATCTGAATTACTAGACCTTGTGAATGAAGCTCACGCTTTGCTTGATCCTACCGCGCAAAAGCTCAAGACTACTGCTTTGGGAATGGATAGCAAAGGGGGATTATTCATTGCATCAAGCGATAAGACCGTGCCTAAAATTCAACGAGAGTGGGCCCAAGGTAAAGGGATTAATGTCGTAAATGGGCAGGGCCATGCAGAGAAAACTATAATAAAAGCAGGTAAAGGCGCTATCAATATAGATGCATCGAGAGGGGTATGTTTGGACTGTGAACACTTAATGAAGGAGCACGGCGTTAAGACTGACACACATACAACTGGTAAAAAGAGTCGAAAACGGTTAGGAGGAAGCACATGCAGTGGAATTTGATTTTTGAGGACGCCACCGTGTCGTCCTATATCGAAAAACTTAACCCTCAACAAAAATCCTTGCTGATAGCAAGCTATTTGTATAGGCAAATACGCCTTATAAAAGCTTTTGATAATTGCTATTCAGAAAATCTTGAAGGTTTAGTTGTAGCGGCGCTCAAAACCTCGCTGTCCGAAAAGAAAGATTCTATTATAAAAATTGAGCATACTGTAAAAAAAAACATACCAGACACTGAGGAGTTTTCTGAGCAAGAAGGTAGCTATGCACAAAACCTGATGATTGCATTAGATTATTTTTTATTATTTCTTATCGACTCCGACACTTCCAAACTTCATAAATGCGTAGACATGGCTCTGCAGAATATAGACTTATTGAGCTATGAGATTGACGAATCTCTATGATGAAAATAAAGTAACCTCAAATGAAATTGCCATTGTATTAGATCTAGCCACAAAAATCTCAAATACAAAAACCTCTTTCGGCATAAGTATTAGTGATCTAGAAAAATTAGTAACCAGCCATATGCTTTGAATATGCTATAGCATTATACCCCCAACTAAAGCCAGCTCTTCCTCCAGAAGCGGCAAAGCACATTCAACCTGGTCCTAGAGGAGGTTTCAGTGATAGAAGCCCTCCAAACCATTCGCGGCATCATAATGCTCAAAGCACTAAAGATATTGAGTTGATGCCTAGAGCGCAACATAAGGCTCCAGCCCTCGTACAGAACAGCCTCCACCCTAACCAGCAGGGTGGATTTAAAAAGCTGCAAAACTCAGCATGTTGAGGTGAAAATGAAGACTTATAGCATTAAAGAAGTTATTTTAAACATATCAGAGATGCCAGACTCATGGTTTTATCTTCCTGACACCCCATGGACATTGGATACCAAAGGGGCATTTTCACTAGATAGTCGCGATTTTCCGCCCGACTCCACGGACTACTTGCCTCCGCAAGTATTAGGTGAGGGTTGGAAGGAGACCCTAGAAACACCTATTATCGAAGATATAATATCAAATGTTAATGAACAATTACCTCACCCAAGCGTCGAGAACTACTTCGATGCGTTTAAGTTTTATTATGAAAATGATGCATTTAAGATCTTTAAAGCCTAGAAAAACCACAAGCAACTTTAAATAAAATAATCTAGCCAGTATTTTATGCATGGCTAGTTATTAGCTCGAAAGGCACAGATACCGCAAGCGTAAAAAATAATTTATTAGTCGTAACGATGCATTTGCTACCTACTTCACATATACCAAAAGCTCTATTGCTCTTTAATAAGGTATGCCGCGGCATGACTGCCAACTTTGTCTCAGTCAGCTGCCACTTTCTCTTGAATTAGCGCTGTGCTATCGCTTACACCACATCAAGCTGTACTACCGACAGCAACAGCAAGCTCGGCGAGGTGTTCAATGATAACGGCGATTCAGTGCGCTTTATCTCACCTACACCGAAGACGTGGTGACCCGCCACAGCAACATGCTACTGGGGAACCATAGTCGACCCGACGCTCAAGTCCAAATACCTGTGGTGGAACACCCTGGCCCAGGTCCAGCGCTTTCAGGACTGCTCGGGCAAAAGCACGCACTACCGTTATGACGAGCGCCTTCATCTGGTGGCCGTCACCGATGCCCTGAACAACACCACCACGCTGGAACGCAAGCCCGACGGCGAAGTGCTGCGCATCAACCACCCGGATGGCACCAGCGAGACCTTTACCTACAACGAACTGGGCCAGGTCCTGACACACACCGATGGCAAAGGCCAGACCACCCAGCTGCTGCGCAACGGTCGTGGCTTGCCCAAATGGCGACAGGATGCCAAAGGGCAGACCATCACCTACGAATACGACAAAACCATTCGCCTCGTCGCCCTGACCAGCGAAAACGATGCGACCTACCGCTTTGCCTACGACGACGCAGACCGTCTGATCGAAGAAAAACGCATCGACAACCTGACCCGCCGTTTCAGCTACAACCTCGGCGGGCACCTGACACAGGTCGAGGAAATCGGCTACGGCGAGAAAGGCGAACAGCCACGGCGCAGCACCCATCTGGAGCGCGACCTGATTGGTCGCCTGCTGGCAAGACTTAACGACGATGCGCGTCAGGACTACGCCTACGACGAAGGCGACCGACTGCTGTCAATCGAGCGCAAGCCGACGGACACCGGCAGAAAACTGGGCGTCACCGCTGAGAAGACAGACTTCGCACACGAACTGTGGGCCATAATGTGAAAGACCGTGACTTATGGAGCGCAGGCTGCCAGGACGATTAACTCAGCAATTAGACCTCACTGCCTCTTCGCATAGACCAGCACCTAACCATCCGTATTACGACATCGGCAACCGCCTGAACCTCAGCACCGGCCGCTTTGACTAGGTGACACGTCAAAAGGCAACCATCTAAATAGTGGGACGACTAGTCAGGCACTTAAATATTTGATGTATGATCTTTCAGACTATGCCATTAGGCTTTTGCTATATTTCGCTTTTAAAACTTGAGCTAACAACATGATCGAACTACAACCCAACGCAATAAAAAAGGGACTTTACGGGTCTTTCTTCCTGATTGCCTTATTTGGCACAATGTCGACGTTTAAATCGGATTTTTTCTGGCTGGTATGCCTCGGTCTCTTTACCCTGCTCATGCGAACAATATATTTGATTTACCTGAGCGAAAGCTTCACTGCAATCGCAGTTCATTCTTTCACAGGCCTTTTCTCTTCATTTCTACTCATGAATACAAGCGTTATTTATCTTATAGCAAAATCTGAATACGGCGCTTCAACGACAGATGCTTTATCGTGGGCGATGATTCCGGCCTTACTGATGCTCGTTTCATTTTTATTTATTTACTTCACAAAATCGAGATCAGGTCAGCTGTCTTTTGAGACCAGGGATAACAAGGTCTATATGGTGCACGGTTATGTCAGCACGAGAAACGGAAACTTACTGAGCGGAGGCGTCATTGTGGCCGGAATCGCTGCAATGATCGTATGGCATATAGAACTGATCATTATGGTCAGTATCTGGATAGCACTGAGCAATCTTTACCTTCTTTACTGGAACAGGGACGCCATCCGAATACTGAAAAAAATTCTGACGCTGGAAAAGAAGCACAATCGGTCTTACACGTTCGAGTACATCGAACAGCTTCGTGAAGCACGCAGTCGCTGGTGGCTGGGTAGGTTTTTGAAATGGGTAATATCACTCAGTAAATGAAGCCAGGTAGCAGACCATCAGCGAAGAAGGCAACTAACCACAACACCCAACCAAGGAAGAAAAATGGGTAAACAATCTCGCAGCAAGCGGGCCTCGCCGGAGCCGATGGTGATTTACCGCAGCCACGTTGCCGCTTTCCGCTCTCGTTATCTGCTGTCCTTTCTGACTCCGATCTTCATGGGCATATTTTCCCTCGCCATTACCGCAGGCACGGTGGTCGATGCGTACTTTCCAAATGAGCCGGAGAGAACCGGCCAGTCGATGATGCTCATGATGGGCGTATCACTGGTTTTGAGTTTCGGCGGCATCATGATGAGTCGCGGGCATGCCTGCGGAATGTGGATATTGGCGGCCATTCTGGTGAGCTGCTTTTTCGCGGTGTTACCCACTGCCCCTACGCACTGGCGGCGTTTTGAATTGATGTTTTACATGCTGGGGCTGCTTTTCCCGTTGCTGGGCCTTTTATCGCTCAACAGCGAGCGCGGCCGGGAGTTGCGCATGCAATGGAGGATTATTCGATCCGAACGCAAGGAGACGCGTCAGGAGATGCGGCGGCGCAGGGATCTCGAGGTGCATCGTGAAAGCCTGCGCAAGAGAAAGGCACTGCGCAAGTAGCCCAGGCTCAACGAGGACTTTCTCGCGCCCAACAAAAAACCCGCCGAAGCGGGTTTTTCCAAGACCATCCCGACTCCCTGTCGGCTGCCTCCGAGGCGATGGTCGATCATCCTTGATCCTGGTGAACTCCTGTTCACCACTTGATGGATCCAATCTTACGGAGGACGGACCAGGTCGGAAATGGCCAAACCCCTCCACCGCGTGTAAGCCTTTCGCTATACCTTGGCGAAGCATACCCGCACCCCTCAATGAGCGTGCGGGTTCGCTGTGGATAAGTCACCCTCGGGCTTTATCACTGCCCCTCGACCAGCAGCAATTCCCCATCCCTATACCGCACCTCCTTCCCCACCCACGCCATATCAACATTCGGCAGCACCGCCGAAGGCTTGCGCAGTTCGCGCAGCAACGTGGACCCGTGGGAAAGACGCCCGCCCATGCGCGCGATCACGGCGCGTGTGTTCTGGTAGTGCGCGTGGCGTCCGGGGTCGAGGGTGTCTTCCAGCAGGATGTCGTCGCCCAGAATGCCCTGGACCTGCCCCGGATAGATCATGAAGCCGGTGGCCTGCTCGGTGCCTTCGCGGCCGTCCTGCCAGAAACTGCCTGCGCGGCTGCGAATGTCTGGATGAGGCGCAAACCAGTGTGCCCTGTCGGCGCTGGGCATAGCGTGATGCAGGCGGAAGAACAGGCGCATCAGGTTGTCGCGATACCACTCGCGCACTTGCAGGTAGTAGCCGCGCATGCCCGGCAGGCCTGCGCGGTGGGCGATGCGAATGAAACCCGGCCAGGTCGGTAAGGCTTGTAAAGGCAGGTCAGTGGCTGCCGGGCGTGGGGTCGCGGGTTCGGTTTCCCAGGGCAGCCGGTGCGGGCAGTGCTCCAGGTCGTCGTAAGCGGTTGGCGGACGTCCCAGCAGATCACCGCCGCTGCTGGCCAGCGAGGTGGCGATGCACAGGTTACCTTGCACGACGAACACGTAGAAACGCGTGAACCAATCAGCCAATTGCTGGCCGTCAGCCCCTTGGGCCGTCAAGGCATGCAGCTCTCGGTCGAAACGGTGCAGTTGCTTTTCCAGGGTCAGCAGGTGGCCGCGCGCGATACGCTGCATGCGCAGGAATACCGGTAACGAGCGCAGCAAACGCAGAGGTCGCCAAGGCAGATGCGGTGCTGCGCCGCCGACTTCATCGGCGTAACTGCTGGACGCGACGCCCCAATCAGCCAGACGTGCGAGAAACAGGTCGTTGTTGATGTAGGAAGCTGCGCCAAACAGTGCGGTAAATGGCTCGTTGTCCTGCAACACGCGTGAATCCCAACGCGCCATGATCGCCGGGATGCTGCCTGCAGCACGCCGCTGTGCGTACTCGACCAGCCTGCTGGGCTGGGGCGGCAGGATCTCGGCGATGTTGGCCGCGGTCAGGTGTCGGCGCCAGCCGTAATCACTGATCGGGCGGTACTGCAACAGCCAAAGCTGGCGGCCATCCCACGCCCACTCGACATCGCCCGGCACGTAATGGAAAACGCGCAGCACGCCTTGCAGGAAGTCCCAGAGCATTTCTTGTGTCAAACCGTGGGATGGCGTGAAGCTGCCGCTGTTCCAGACATCGCCGAGGCGGGAAATGATCGCTCGCTCCGGGCTTGCCTGACCGTCAGCCAGCGACTCCAGATGCCCTTCGACCCACTCCAGCTCGACCGACAGGTGACGCGCAAACGCGATGCCGGAAAGCACCGGCGTGATGAACCGCTGCACCACGACTTCTTCGACGCCAGCGCCGTGCAGTTCTGCGATACGTGCAGGTACGTTTGGGGTGGGCTCGCGAAGGAAAGTGGTGCTCAGGCCAGCGTTGGCCGCATCGGCCTGATCCTCGCCGAAGCTGGACGAGCGCACCGCCCAGATAGCCTCCGGCTGGCTGGCCAGAAACGCGGGCAAGGCCGAGTCATCGCCCTGCACCAACGACAGTGCTGCGGGCACCGGTTGCCCGGCGATGGTTGCCAGACGCAGGCGGCCACCTTTGGTGTGTGCGACGAAGCCGCGCTCGCCCGACTCCAGCCACTGCGCAAACTCGGCCGGCGAGTCAATCCACGGGTAATGACCCCAACCCGGTTTCAGACTGATGCTCAGGTCAGCACGCGCCAGAATGGCAGACCACGCTGCCGCCTGCTCGATACCCAGCACGTTGTCCTGATCGCCCCAGACCAGCTCTATCGGGTCTTGCACCCATTCCAGAAGCGGCAGCGCAGTGTCGGCGCACAACAGGCCCCAATACGGTACAAAGGCGCGGCAGCGGGCGTAACCGGAGCCCATGCGCTGGTAGTGCTCGGCTGGCCAGGTCTGCCTGGAAAACTTGTGCGCAAATAGCGTGGGCTTGTTGGCCAGCAGCCAGTGAATGGTCTTGCGAATGGGCAGCGGCGACATCAGCGCAGGCAAGCGCCGCTGCCACAGAAAAGCCCCCACCGGGGCCAGCAGCACGCTTCTGCAGAAGTGTCCGGACTGGCGCTGCAAGGCATGCATGACCAGCAAAGCATTAACGCCCACGGCGACGATGGCACTGCCCCTGACCGTCGCTGCCAATAGCGCATCGGCGTAGGCGGCGAGGTCTTCGCACGGAGGCTGAGGATTGTTGCCGAAGCCTGGCAGTTCCAGCGGCACGACCTGATGCTGCTGAAAATGCGGCAGCACATCATCCCACCATTCGGCACTGCTGCCGTTGCCCGCCAGCAGGTACAGAAGGGGCAGGTCAGACATGACGGGGCTCCTTCAATGCGTTGGCAGCAGAAGTACGGCGATCATGGCGATACAGCCAGAACAACGGCGGCAGCAACGCCAGCAGCGCCGCCAGATCGAGCCACACATGCGACCAGACACCCCCGCGCACGGAAATCGCTATGTCCTGAGGAGCCCAAAGCAGCAGGCCTGCGATCAGCCAGCCCCAAGGCATGGCGCTTTTCAGACGATTGCCCAAATGCACAAGCGCCAGCATGTATACGGAATAGGTTTGCAAGGTGGCGCCAAACAGCGCCATCCACCAGACCTGTTGCGCACGCGCAGCGGCAGGAACGGCGTCGGTCCAGAAAGCCTGCTCAAGCGTAGTCAGGTAGCCGTCGAGCAAGCCGGAAAAACCTGCCCAGGTAAACACGATACTGCCCAGCACGTGCGCGACCGCGACGGCATACAACCAGATCACCAGCGTGTGGCGCAGCGTGGTAGAAGGGAGCGGCATTGCAGGTCCTTGGTTCGTCCTTGTGAGGTGGCGAGTGTAGCGATTTCGGGAGGGGCTTAATACTGACCGCCTTACCGCTTTTCCCGTTTTAGATTGAAGGGTTGCATGCCTATGCAGTACAAGGGCTGATCGTCAGCTGGAATGCGTCTGACTATCGAGGTTCAAGCCTATGCTGAATTAATCCCGAATACCTGCTATTTCTGACAGTAGACAGCGTTTTTGAGGTGGACTAACGTTCTTTTGAATGGCTGTAAATCTACATGCAAGGAGCGCGTGATCATGAGCGACATTGAAGCAAAAGTGATAGCAATTTTGTCCGAGAAACTTGGCCTATCAGAATCAAGAATAAAACCGACAGACAGGTTAGTCGAAGACTTAAATTCGGACGACCTGGATTTCGCAGAAGCCGTTATGGCTCTACAAGTCGAGTTTGGATTCATGATCCTGGACAAAGAATATCTCGAATTGAAAACTGTACAAGACATCGTTGACTACGTATCAAAAAACAAAAAATAAACTCAACGTACGCTGGTTACTGCCTATCACCGAGTCGGCGACCAGCGCCACTTGAAGGCCCTTTGCCTCCAGTCAAAACTACCAGTAGCCACCGCCCTGCTTTGCCCTTCAATGTACGGCTCCGCTCCGCAGGCCATCTGCCGGGCGAGCCCTGCGGTCGGGAGTTGCGGTGATGGATGCGCTGAATGTCATCAATATCGGCACTGACGGGATCAACTCGTTGTTCAATATCGTTCTGCAGTACGGAACAACTGTCGTTTTGAGGCTGGTGATCGCAGCCTTGTTGTGGATAGTGGGTCGCTGGCTGATCGGCGTGCTGGTGAGGATGGCGCAGCGTTCGCTGACGCGGCAGCGGTTTGATCCGACGGTTCTGCGCTATGTCGGCTCGTTCATCACGGTGACGCTGAATATCATTCTGGTGATCGCCATCTTGAGCTATTGCGGCATCGAGACCACCAGCTTTGCGGCATTGCTGGCGGCCGTGGCGCTGGCGATCGGCATGGCGTGGTCGGGTTTGCTGGCCAATCTGGCGGCAGGTGGTTTCATCATCGTGCTGCGGCCCTTCAAGGTCGGCGATATGATTTCGGCTGCGGGTGTGACCGGGACAGTGGTCGAAATCGGACTGTTCGTCACGTCGATCAACACCTCGGAAAACGTGTTGAATCTGGTGGGCAACAACAAGATCTTCTCTGACACGATCATCAATTTTTCCAGCAATGATTTCCGCAGCGTCGAACTGACCGCAATATTGCCAGGCACTGCCGACGAGCAGGCGATCATTCCGCGCCTCAAGGATCAAATCGCCCGCCTCCCCAATGTACTGAGCAGCCCCGCGGTCGATGTGCATCTGTCCTCTACGACAGCCGACTCCATCACCCTGTCAGTACGCCCCTATTGCCATAATAATCACTATGATTCAGTGCATCGCCAGACGCTTGCCCTGATCAGAGCGTTTATGCTGAACATGTCTGAGCGGCACGCATAGGCAAAATTCATCGCCCACCGGCTAACCTGAACCCGTCAGCAGCCGATTAAAAGACCTGGGCCTTTTTTACGGCCCCTGCCTTTTACTCTTACGGATTCAACCATGAGCTTTCTATCTCGTTTTCGGGCCGGCACTTCGCGGACCGGAGGCGTACTCAGTGTCATTACGTCCGCGCGGGAATTGAACGACACGCTGTCGGCGTTAAGTTTTGACCCGGTCTACCTGACAGGCTTCGTTTCACCTCACGTCGACTTCGGTCAGGTTGCCCAGTCTGTCGCGGCACGCTTTCCCAACGCCAAGATCAGCCTGTGTACGACATCCGGCGAACTGTGCTCCAGCAATGATTCGCTGTATTGCGCGGCGGGTAATCAGTGGGACCGGATCGTGCTGGCGCTGTTCGACTCAAGCGTTATCCAGAGTGCCGAGGTGGTGCATATTCCCCTGCACAGTGAAGATATTCGCGGCGCGGGCAAGCGACTGTCCATGCGTGAGCGCATTGCGCGGCTGACCGACTCGATCAAGCGCACTCAGGTCAGCACGCCTATCGACCACAGGGATACGCTGGCCTACGTCACCTTTGACGGCCTTTCGGCCTCGGAGTCGTTTTTCATGGAAGCGCTCTACGAGTCAGGGCGTTTCCCATGCCTGTTCGTGGGTGGCTCTGCAGGCGGCAAAAGCGACTTCAAGAAGACGCTGATTCACGACGGTAAACGCAGCTACGAGAACCATGCTCAGGTCGTGTTTCTCAAGAGCGCAAAGAATGTGCGCTTTGGCGTCTTCAAGAGCCAGAACTTCGAGCCAAGGCCACTGAGCCTGAGTGTCCTGACCGCCTCGCTGGAAGAGCGCTACATCAGCCAGGTGGTCAATTCCAGAGGCGAGATTGCCACGATGGTTGCAGCGCTGTGTGATGCGCTTAAGTGCGAGCGGCATGAGCTGGAAGGCAAGCTGGCGCAATATTCGTTCGCCATTCGGGTGGGCGAGGAACTGTTCGTACGCTCCATTGCGCGCATCGATTATGAAAGCGAGCGGGTTCATCTGTTCTGCGACGTGGCACCCGGCGAAGAACTGGTGATGGTCAAACGGACGTCGATGATCGACACCACGCGCAAGGACTTCACGCGCTTTCTACAGGGCAAGTCCGGCAAGCCGCTGCTCGGCCTGTTGAGCGACTGCATTCTGCGTCGTCTGAACAACGGCAGTGAATTGGGCCGCATGAATGATGTGTTCGGCGAGACGCCAGTAGTGGGCTTCTCGACCTTCGGTGAGATTCTGGGTTTGAACCTCAACCAGACCCTTACCGCAGTGTTCTTTTTCAAGGTGCCGGAAGGTCAGCCGTTCCGCGACGATTACATCGATAACTTCATTGCCTATTACGGCGAATTCAAGGCGTTCTTCCTGCGTCGGCAGATCAAGAAGCTGGCCGGTTTGAGCCATGTAGTGGTCAAGCAGATCGACCAGTTCAAGCAGCGTAACTTTGTGCAAACCATTGACCCGAGTGGTCTGGACGAGCAGATCCGCCCGGTGTTCGGCGGCCTGAGCGATCTGGGCGATGTACTGGTCAAGGCTCATCAGGATCAGGAAGCAATCGCCGATCAGTTGCGTCACTATTCAGGCGAGCTGCATGTTTCGATGGATGAACTGTCCCAGACCATCACGCAGCAGGAAACGGTCATCGACAAGGCGGGTAATACCGTCAAAAGCCTGGTCAGCCAGGCCGACGAGGTAGTGCTTGGCTCTCGGGAGCTGGCCAAGTCCAGCCTGCGCATCCAGTCAGTTGTGCAGATGATCCAGCAGATCGCCGGGCAGACCAATCTGTTGGCGCTGAACGCCGCCATCGAGGCAGCTCGGGCAGGCGAAATGGGCCGTGGCTTTGCAGTGGTCGCCGATGAAGTGCGTCAGCTGGCGCAGAAAACCACGCAAAACGCGAATGACATCGGCACGGATATCGAGCGTCTGGCCGAGGAGATTCGCAAGGTTGCGCAGCATATCGAAGAGCAATCCCTGGAAGTCGGCACGCTCACCAGCCTGCTGGCGGAGCTGGAAGGCTCCAGCGACATGACCGCGGGCACCTCGCAACGTACCCGGCAACTGGCGGATACCCTGCGCGGGTTGACTCGGTAGCAGAGCCTCTGCTGTCAGGACGGTAGATTGCCCGCCCTGACAGCAGACCGTGTTGCAGGCGGCTTACTGGTTACCCAGCACACCGACCTTGCCCATCACGTTGCTCATGAATTGCTGCACGGTCATTTTCTGGCCATTGAAGTCGACCATCTGGTTGGCATAACGCAGGTCGGAAACGATGTTGTCACCATCGACCTTGGCCAGTTGCATCATCTCGGCCATGGCACTGGCCATGTCGCCAGCGGCCTTGGCCTGCTCGGCGATGACCTTGAGGTCGGTCTGGCCTTCACGAATGGCTTGCTGGGTAGCAAGATCGCGGATCATCGGCTTGGACAGGACAACCTTTGCGTTGACTTCGCCCAGACTTTTCAAGAGCAGCGAATCGGAAGGCTGATCGAGCGGGCCTGGATCGGCCAGGTCCACTGCAATGCGCATGTGGCTTTCGCCGTTGCTGGTCTTGAGCGAGAGTTTTTCCAGTTCGATATGCGGCTTGGCGACCAGCAGCTTTTTCATCTGGGTGTTCATCAGCTCTTGATCAGCCGGGTTCAGCTCAAGACGAAACGGACGTTTCTCCAGCGCGGCCTGCTGCTGTTGAGGCAGGATTTTATCCTGATACAACTGATACAGCGCCTGCGTGGCCACCACATCGAAGTTAGCTATTTTGAAGCCCATGTGCGCTGAGCCAACGTCCTTGCCTGCGTAGGAAATCATGCCGGCATCGTAGTTGATCTGGGCAGCCAGGTTACCGGCATCTTCCTGCGCCAGGTTGGTGTTGGTGAAGTCCTTGATCTGCATCGGCGGCTTGCCCACCACCTGAAAACCCGCACTCTGGATTTTCATGTTGGTGTGGCCCAGATAGAAACCGGACTGGCCTTTGGTGCCGCCCGTGTCGAAGGTCATGCCTTTGACGTCGATGCTGACCGGGCCGTCAGGCGACGCGACGTTGAGCTGCAGGTTTTCCATGTTACCGGCCAGACTGAATTTTTCGGCGTCGGCGGACGACTCTGCATTCAGGTCGAGCCCGGAAAACCTGAACGTACCGTCTACGTCGGTCATTTCCAGCGGGGCCATCTGCAGCGTGCCTTTGGTGGCGCGGTCATAGCCGATGCTGGCCTGCCCCTTGAGCGGTGGAACGTCCTTGCTCATTGCGAACCACTTTTCGGCGCTGGGGCTTTTCTCCATCTGGAAATTGCTCAGGGCCATGACGGGCAGCAGGTTCAGGGTCTTGAGGCGCGACAACGGAATGGGCCCGTGCTCGATCTGGTCGACAAACAGGAACTGGCCGCCCTGGGTGCTATCGGACAGGTTCTGGATGTCCACGCGATAGTGCGCCGTGCTGCTGAAGAAGTGCTTTTCCAGCGAGAGCATTTCCAGTTTGACGCTGGTGTCGGTGCCCTTGAACGACTTCGCGAGTTCCTGGTTGGCCTTGCTGATGGAGTCGGTCAGCGCGCCTTCCAGTTGATTGCCCGTGTACCAGGCGCCCGCCGTAACCAGTGCGCCCGCTACGACGATGACGCCAATCGCTATACCTGCTGATTTATTCATAGTGACGTGAAGATATCCGTTCTGATGATGGGAAAGTCGTACCGGGACTGGCAGCACAGTTGAAAACCGCGAAAGATTATCAGAAACACAGGGTAGCCACGGTATTCACGGAAACGTTAGGCTGAAACGAATTTGAGAACGGGATGTAATCACATGAGCGAGCAACACACCGAACGAGGCCCGATCAAGGCCGTCATTTTCGACATGGATGGCCTGTTGCTGGACACCGAGGGGGTTTATACCGAAGTCACCCACTTGATCGCCAGCCGCCACGGGCGCACTTTCGACTGGTCCATCAAACAGCACACTATCGGCCGCGGTGCCCGGGATTTCTCGGATTACGTGATCAAGACGCTTGAACTGCCGATGTCGATCGACGAGTTTCTCGAAACCCGTGAACCGATGCTCGAAGAGCGTTTTCCCAAAGCGCCGGCAATGCCCGGAGCCGAGGCGCTGGTCAGGCATCTGGCAGCCCACAATATTCCCATCGCCGTGGGCACCAGCTCGTCGGTGCATTACTTCGAAGCCAAAACAACGCTGCACCGCGCGTGGTTCGAGCTGTTCGATACCGTCGTGACCGCAGACGACCCGGAGGTCGGCGCTGCCAAACCGGCCCCGGACATCTTTCTGGTCGCCGCCCGCCGCCTTGGCGTCTCGCCAAGTGATTGCCTGGTCTTCGAAGACTCGCCGTTCGGTGTGACGGCCGCCAAGGCTGCGGGCATGTACGCTGTTGCCGTACCGGACTCGCATATGCCGGTCGAGCAATACGAGCATGCAGACCTGCTGCTTGCCTCGCTGGCCGACTTCCCGCTCAAAGCGTGGGGGCTGCCTGAACTCGTCTGAATGTCATGGAGATGTTGAGCATGAATTATCGAACCCTCGGCCAGTCCGGCCTCAAGGTTTCCACCCTGACACTCGGCTCGATGATGTTCGGCGAGCAGACCGGTGCCGAAGAGTCCTTGCGCATCATCGACAAGGCCAGGGATCAGGGCATCAATTTCATCGACACGGCGGATGTCTACAACGGTGGGCGCTCGGAAGAAATCGTTGGCCGGGCCATCGCTGCCCAGCGCAGCGACTGGGTACTGGCCACCAAAGTCGCCATCGGGCCAGCCGACGGCCTACCCAATCGCGCCGGTCTGAACCGCAAGCACCTCTTCAATGCCATCGAGAACAGCCTGCGGCGTCTGGACACCGACTATGTGGATATTTACTACCTGCACAAGGAAGATCAGGACACACCACTTGAAGTGACCGTCTCGGCCATTGGCGATCTGATCCGTCAGGGCAAGATCCGCTACTGGGGTGTGTCGAACTTTCGCGGCTGGCGAATCGCTGAAATCGTCAACGTCGCGCAGCGCCTGGGCGTAGACAAGCCGGTCATCAGCCAGCCGCTGTACAACATCGTCAACCGTCAGGCCGAAGTCGAGCAGATCACGGCAGCGGCGTATCACGGCTTGGGGGTGGTGCCTTTCAGCCCGCTCGCACGCGGGGTGCTCAGCGGTAAATACGCACCGGACATCGCCCCCGACAGTGAAAGCCGGGCCGGACGTCAGGACAAGCGGCTGCTGGAAACCGAATGGCGCGTGGAATCGCTGTGTATTGCGCAGCGAATTCAAGAGTACGTGCAGGACAAGGGTGTAGGTATTGTCGAGTTCGCCATTGCCTGGGTGCTCAACAACCGGGCCGTGACATCGGCAATCGTTGGCCCAAGGACCGAACAGCAGTGGGACGGTTACACCAAGGCACTAACGGTTGATATTACCGCCGAGGACGAGGCATTTATCGATTCGCTGGTAACACCTGGGCATGCGTCGACGCCTGGTTTCAATGACGTTCAGCACTTTGTGTCTGGCCGCCTGACTCGCTGAGGCAGTACCGCCTGCGGCCTTATGCCGCGAACGCCATTCTAGTGCGCTCTGAAACGCCCGTTTCAGAGCGTTATTTCATAAAAACATAACGTGAAATTCCTGTTACCTACGAATGCCCACTCGGTACACGGAGCGAATGAGCGCTAAGATAGGCGCGTACTCATTGAGGCTCGCAGGGCTGAACCGCAACCCGGCACTTGCAGCAAAACATGATGATGCTTCTATTTTCGCGACTTACTGGCAAGTCTTGGCTAGTCTGTCGGCAATCCAGCGATTAATTGGACTTTATCCAGCCAAGGTTGATGAAGAAGTAGACCGATGCGCAAATCAGATAGAGAAGCCTTTCTAAGCTCCGTACTCGGCAACGAGCAGCCTCCGGCGCACCTTGCCAGAACCGTGATTGAAGAAAAGCTGCGAAATGCCATTATCGATGGCAGTCTTCCCAGTGGCACGGCTCTGCGCCAACAGGAGCTGGCCACACTGTTTGGCGTCAGCCGCATGCCTGTGCGCGAAGCACTGCGCCAGCTCGAGGCACAGTCGCTGCTGCGGGTCGAAACGCACAAGGGCGCAGTAGTCGCACCGTTGATTACCGAAGACGCAGTGGACGCTTATGCCTTGCGTATCCTTCTGGAGTCCGAGGCGTTGCGCTTGTCCATCCCGTTGCTGGACGCGAACGATCTGGCGGCGGCTGCAGGCTATATCGAGCAGCTTGAAGTCGAGACGGACTTCGGCCAGATCGGCAGGCTCAACCGGATGTTCCACTTGTCGTTGTATGCCAAGACTCACAACAAGCGCCTGATGCGTCTGGTTGAAGAAGGCCTGAACGAAGAAGAGCGCTTCTTGCGTTTCAATCTTTCCGCCATGGGGCTGGGCAAGCTTTCTCAGGATGACCATTGGCAGCTGCTGCGGCTCGCCGAACAGAAAGCGGTCGAGCCATGTGTCGAAGCGCTGCAGCACCACCTCAACCGCGGCGTGCAGGCCGTCACCCAGTACCTGAACAGCAATAAGGCCATCAACGCCAAGCCAGCCCGTACAGCAAAGAAAACCCCCGCCTGAATCATTGAGACGGCTTATCCACAAGGCGATGACATGACGCCTGCGGATTAGCCGCTCGCACTTCCCCCGTGCTTTCCCAACCTATCTTCAACACCGGTCAGGCCTGACGCCTGGCCTGGCGTTTTTATAGCTATTTTCCTGATCTGCCGGGTGGCCCGACACAGGAATCAGGCAAACTCGACCGTAGCGCAGAGGAAACCAGCCTGAGGAGGTTCCTTGGCTACGGCTGAACTGTCCACGCGGGACCGGAGCAGTTCTGTGTTCATTTGAACCCAATGAACAAGGAGTTGTTAAACGGGGCAAACGACATTGGAAGTCATTTCCAACATCGCCCATTAAAAACCCAACCACCTGATTATTCAGCATAACGGCAACGCTGAGTGAGGCATTCACTCATTATTGATAATTCTGACTCAATCAGTCGGAAGGGTTGCCTGCGTCCCTATAAAACATATTCCACGTGTTTTATATGGCAACTTACGCACCGTAAAAGCAACAACTTAAATATTATTAAAAAAGAATTGCGCACTGCATTAAATTTGTTTTAAGTTTTCTTCGCCGTCAGCGTAATTGACGGCACCCGGACTAAAAGCCTCAAATCATAAGGGCTGCAGCCCGGCTGATTGAACTTGTGCAAGCGTTTTAATGGACATAACCGACGTGCAGTTGCGGCAAATTATTGCCTCTGCCTTCAGGCCTTTGTTCGCCTTGCATTCAGGTCTTTCATCCTATTCATCCGGCACGGGCAACACGTTAAAACTTCGAATAACTGCACTGCCAACTACCGCTACCATGACCACAGGGACATCACCATGCATTGTGAGAAAACGCTGCTCGACCAAAAGAAAGTTGAACTTAGCCGTCACCCGATCTTTGCCGAAATCACGACGTTGGGCGTATTGCGACGCTTTATGGAAACCCATGTATTCGCCGTCTGGGATTTCATGTCTCTGACCAAACGTCTGCAACAGGAACTGACCTGCACGCAACTGCCGTGGCTGCCACCGACCGATGCCCGCGCCGCCCGCCTGATCAACGAGATCGTGCTGGGAGAAGAGTCCGATGACCGATTGGATGCAGGTCATTACAGCCATTTCGAGCTGTATCTGGACGCCATGCGCGAGATTGGCGCGAGCACGTTACAGATCGAGCGTTTCATTGAACTGCAGCAGCAGGGCCTGCATTACACAACGGCCCTGCAACGGGTCAACGCAGGTCAGGCCGCATCGGCATTCGTGACGCACACCCTCGACACTGCCCTTCATGCGCCGGCACACAGCGTTGCTGCGGCATTTCTGCACGGGCGCGAAAGCGTCATCCCGCAGATGTTTCAGAGCATCCTCGACGACTGGGGCATCACCGTCGAACAGGCACCCACCTTTCGTTACTACCTGGAGCGCCACATCGAAGTGGACTCCGAGGACCACGGCCCGGCAGCGGAGCAGTTGCTGGCCCGCCTGATTGCTGGCGACGCGCAGCGTGAACGAGAGGTGTATCAGGCGGCTATCGCAGCGGTGGAAAGCAGGGTCCGGCTATGGGACACGCTGCGCATGAGCATGCGAGCGCCATTGATGCAGGCCAGTGCGTAAGAGCCGCTCGCAACCCCTGAAGCCTTTACAAGGAAGACATCATGAAAGCAGAAGACTACACGTCGTTCATCGATGCGTGGGAAGGCCGCGCCACCATCCGTACCCGTCCACGCAGAATGGTCGAGAACGATGAAAAACTGATCTACCCCCTCAGCCGTCAGCCGCTGGTGCTCAGTGACACGTTCACCCGCGAGTGCGCGCATTTACGCGATTACGCACTGGTGCAGAGCCTCTATAAATTCATCAACGATGTGGTGATCTTTGAAACCGAGATCGTCGACAAGACCGCACGCAGTATTGCCAAGGACAACTTCACGATTCGCTTCCCGTTTGCCTGCCGCTATGACGCGATGACGGTGGTGGTCGACGAGGACTATCACGCGCTGGTGGCGATGGATTTCATGCAACAGACCATCGCGCTGACGGGCATCGAGCCTATCCAGCTGCCTGCCGAAATCGAACTCAGCCGGGCCATACCCGCCGCGCTGGCTCTGGCCCCGGAGCATCTGCGCAGTGCAGTTGAGCTGATCTGCGTGGCTATCGCGGAAAACACCGTGACAAATGACGTAGCGGCGTTCGCCAAGGACGACTCGGTCAAGCAATCGGTCAAGGGAGTGATGGCTGACCATCTGCTGGACGAGGGACGTCATTCGGGTTTCTGGGCACGGCTGGTACGAATCTACTGGCACACCGCAGATGAGCAGGATCGGGAATCCATCGCGCGCATCCTGCCGGTGTTTATCGCTCAGTATTTGACCAATGACATACAGAACGGCTTCGATTTCACCCTGATCGAACACTTGCAGGTGCCGGACACCATCAAGCAGGCGCTCAAGGATGAAACCAGGGCCGTGAGTTTCCCAGTCAACCGCCACCACCCACTGGTCGCCAATATCATGCGCTTCTTCAAGAGCAGCTCGATGCTGGACGATCCCTGTGTGCAGCGTGCGCTGGCGGACTATCTGCCGGTTCAGGGGACGCTGCAATGAAGCGCCTGGAGATTGTGCTCATCGGTCACAGCCTGACCCTGAGCGAGCTAAATACCGAGCTTCAGGACCACGGGCATGGCGTGCGGCACCTGTCTGACCAGCAGGCACTGTATGCGTTGACGATGCCTGACGGTTGCGTCCTGATCGAGGACGGCAGTCTGGACCTTCGCGGGGTACGAGGCCACGGCACTCATCTGGGCCTGCGGGTCGGCTTCAGCGCGGCGCTGGCGCACGGTCTGCCTCGCCTGGAGCTGCTCTGCTGGCATGGGCCGGCCTATGTTCGACGCCTGATAGCTCATGAGTGGCTGCCGGCCGAGGAGTCAGGCAACGGCCGCGTACTGCGTGATGCGGCTGTAGCAGGCATGGTGGGGATGGTGGCATTGCAGGTCAGCCGACTGTCCAGGGACGATGATTATTTCAACAGTCTGCCTACTGCAACACCCGCTCAGAGTGACCGGCAGGATGGTTTGCAGGCGATTGATCATTTGCTCTTCGAGCATCGTCTGAATCAGACAGAGCAATCCCACCTGCTGAAGCGGGCTGAAACCTCGATCACCGAGCGGCTGGAACAGGCGCTGCTGATGTTTGCCGAACGTCCAGCACTGTCCGTTCGCAATCAGACGCTCAGCTATCGTGAACTGCACGCGCACAGCATCGCCATTCAGCGCCTGTTGCTGCCTTTGCTGGCGTCTGCGAAAGCCGACACGCCTCCGGTGATCGGCATCTGCCTGCCCAAGTCACCCGAGTTGTATGCGGGCATTCTGGCGATTCTGGGCTGCGGTGCGGTTTATCTGCCGCTTGATCCTGGCCAGCCTTTGCAGCGTCAGCAGTACATTCTGGAAAACTCGGGAGCGATGCTGTTGCTTCACGACGGCTCGCACCCTCTGGCCGCTGCGGAGTTTCCGGCACTGGATATTGCTGCGGTGCCTATGGGGAATCCCGTTTCAGCCCGCATGCGCGTTCATGCCGCGCAGAACGCGCCCTGCATGGCGCTGTACACGTCAGGCACCACCGGGCAGCCGAAAGGCGTACTGCTCAGCCAGCACAACCTCAGCCATTTCACTGCCTGGTACGCCGAGTATGTGAGCCTGCGCGAGCAGAGCCGGGTGCTGCAGTTTTCTACGTTGAGCTTTGATTCGTCGATCATCGACATTTTTCCCACCTGGCTCAATGGTGCCGAACTGGTGGTGCCTGATGAAGATCAGCGGCGCGATCCATTGCAACTGGTCAGCGTGCTGCAACAAGGCATCACTCACGCGTTTCTGCCACCGGCATTGTTGAGCATTCTGCCGCTGGATCAGCCTCTGGGACTGGAGCATGTCATGACCGGGGGTGATGTCTGTGAGCCGCATGTGATTGCACAGCTCACCAGGCAGTGTCATTTCCACAACCTGTATGGCCCCACCGAAGCCACCGTGTTGATCACGGCCTGTGAGTTCGCGCCGTCCAGCAGCAATCGGCATCTGGGACGACCGATTGCCAACAGCCAGGCATGGATTCTCGACGAGCAATTGCAGCCCGTAGCGGAGCAAACGCAGGGTGAGCTGTATATCGTCGGTCCTGGTGTTTGCCTGGGCTACGTAAACAATCCCCAGCTTACCGCCGAGCGCTATGTGTGGCTGACCAGGCCGGACGGGCAGCAACTGCGGGCCTATCGCACTGGCGATATCGCCAAGTGGACGGCTGAAGGCATCGTGCTGAGCGGACGCCGCGATAATCAGGTGAAGATTCGCGGCTTTCGGGTCGAGCCGGAAGAGATCGAGCATTGTCTGCGCGACAGCGGGCTGTATCGACAAGTGGCTGTGGTGATCGACGAGCAGCGACGCATTCTGGCGTTTCTCGCTCAACCGTATCTGGAGCATGACGAACAAGCGTTGAGAGCGCATGTGCAACGTCTGCTGCCTGACTACATGCATCCTGCTGTGTACACGACGCTGCCCAGTCTGCCGTTTGCCAGCAACGGCAAAGTCGATCGCAAAGCACTTCTGGAAATACCGCTGAGCTTCAGCGGGCAACGCACTGGTCGTCTGCCGCAGACCGAGCAGGAGCAAGCGCTGCTGTCGTTATGGGCCGAACTGCTGGAACTGCCGTCAGAAGATATCTCTACGGACGAAAGCTTTTTCAATCTGGGCGGTCATTCGATTCTGCTGTCACGTCTGTTGCTGGGGGTTCGTGAGCGGTTTGGGCGCAGCATTCCAATCAACCGTTTTATCGAAGCACCTACCGTCCTGACACTGGCCAGCCTGATCGACAGCGATGGTGCTTCGGCTTACACCATCAGTGCGCAGGCACTGTTGGATGCCGATGCGAATAACCCGCTGGCGACTTTGCCCATCAGCCAGTTGGGTGATGTTCACAAGGTAATTGTCACCGGTGCCAACGGTTTTCTCGGTGTGCATATCGTTGAAGCGCTGTTGAACTGGGGGGCGACAGAGATCGCCTGCCTGGTTCGTGAAGCTGCGGGGCAAAGCGCACAACAGCGTTTCGAGCATTCACTGCGGGAAAACCGTCTGGATCATCTGGACCTGAGTCGCGTGAAGGTCTACGCCGCTGACGTGACAAGGCCCAGGCTGGGTCTCAGTGAAGCGGTATATGAACGACTGGATAGCGAGTTCGGTGCGCTGGTGCATAACGCTGCCAATGTGAACCATGTGCAGGACTATGAAACCCTCGTCAAAGACAATGTTGCGCCGGTCTTTGAATGCCTGAAGCTATGTGAGGGGCGCAGCAAAAAGATCTTCAACTTCGTCTCGACCCTTTCCGCCTGTAGTGCAGTTGATGCTGCCGGCAATGTGCTTGAACAGCCCGCTGCCGCTACCCCGCCGATCTACATCAAGAACGGTTACAACCTGTCCAAATGGGTAGCTGAGCGTGTTCTGCAGCGCGCGCGCGAGCAAGGTGCCTGGGTGAACATCTATCGGCCCGGCAACATAGCGTTCAACAGCGTCACCGGCGTATGCCAGCCGCAAAAAAACCGCCTGATGCTGATGCTCAAAGGCTCGCTGCAACTGGGTCAGGTTCCGGCGTTCGCCATCAACTTCGACCTGATGCCGGTGGACTTCCTGGCACGCTTCATCGGCTTCCATGCCAGTCGCTATCAACCGGAACACGCTGTGTTCAACCTGCATAACCCCGAGCCCTTGAGCTGGAATAACTATGTGGAAGCCTTCCGCGGGGCAGGCCGTCAGTTCGAGTTGGTCAGCGTCGAGCAATGGCAGGCCCAACTCAGCCGTGTCGACAGCCAGAACGCTTTATTTGGCGTGCTGGGTTTCTATCTCGACGGGTTTGAAGAAGACATCGGCGACATCTCGATGATCGAGTACCGCAACACCCTCAGCGGTATTCACCGTATGGGCGGGCATTACCCGCAGAAAACCCCTGAGCTGCTGCGCAAGGGCTGCGATTACCTGAAAGAAATCGGCTTCATCTGAATTGATACCCCACTGACGTAAATGGAGAAACACATGAGCACACTTCACAGTAATCTGAAGCCTGACACCCTTATCCAGAACCCGGTGTCGTGCCGAGTGGCTTCAGCCGTGGAAGTCCCCGGTAATGCAGCCAGCGTATGGGCTGTGGTCGGGAATTTTGGTGGTTTCCAAGCCTTCATACCCGCGCTGGACAGCATTGAGGTCACAGGGGAAGGTAAGGGCTCGGTTCGAAGGAAACTGTTCAAGGACGGCAACGTGGCCATCGAACAACTGAACTCCCGGGATGATCAGGCGCTGTACATGACCTGGTCACTGATCCACACCAGTTTACCGGTGAGTAACCTATGGGCGGCAATGACTGTTGAAGCTACCGGGGACGATGCGTGTGTCGCTCGTTGGACGATCGTTGCCGACCCTGTTCAGGGAGGCCCTGAAGGGGATGCATTTGAAGCGTTTCTTCAGGGGTTTGCTGACGGTGCGATGAGTAACGTACGCAGCCTTTTTGGCTGACTCATGCACTATCCAGTCCGCTCAGCGCGAAAACCTGCGCGGGCTTTTTTGGGGCTCCATAACGACAAAACCCCTCATCGCAAACGCAATGAGGGGTTTCGGAATTCAATCTTGACGATGACCTACTCTCACATGGGGAAACCCCACACTACCATCGGCGATGCATCGTTTCACTGCTGAGTTCGGGATGGGATCAGGTGGTTCCAATGCTCTATGGTCGTCAAGAAATTCTGTTGCCGATCCGTTAACAGGTAACGTCTCAGCGAATTTTGATGCTTCTACTTAAACAAAAACCCTCAACGCGTAAGCGATGAGGGTTTCTGGAATTTAATCTTGACGATGACCTACTCTCACATGGGGAAACCCCACACTACCATCGGCGATACATCGTTTCACTGCTGAGTTCGGGATGGGATCAGGTGGTTCCAATGTTCTATGGTCGTCAAGAAATTCGGGTACCGAATCGTGCCATGCGGCGCGCTTCAGCAAATCGGGTATGTGATAGCTCGGTGCGTTTGTGACGCAAACTTTCGGTTCGTGTCGTCTTCACAGTCACCGCAATCTGATGCTCCTGTCAGGAAGTCCACTCAAATTGCTTGGGTGTTATATGGTCAAGCCTCACGGGCAATTAGTATTGGTTAGCTCAACGCCTCACAGCGCTTACACACCCAACCTATCAACGTCGTAGTCTTCGACGGCCCTTTAGGGAACTCAAGGTTCCAGTGAGATCTCATCTTGAGGCAAGTTTCCCGCTTAGATGCTTTCAGCGGTTATCTTTTCCGAACATAGCTACCCGGCAATGCCACTGGCGTGACAACCGGAACACCAGAGGTTCGTCCACTCCGGTCCTCTCGTACTAGGAGCAGCCCCTCTCAAATCTCAAACGTCCACGGCAGATAGGGACCGAACTGTCTCACGACGTTCTAAACCCAGCTCGCGTACCACTTTAAATGGCGAACAGCCATACCCTTGGGACCGGCTTCAGCCCCAGGATGTGATGAGCCGACATCGAGGTGCCAAACACCGCCGTCGATATGAACTCTTGGGCGGTATCAGCCTGTTATCCCCGGAGTACCTTTTATCCGTTGAGCGATGGCCCTTCCATACAGAACCACCGGATCACTAAGACCTACTTTCGTACCTGCTCGACGTGTCTGTCTCGCAGTCAAGCGCGCTTTTGCCTTTATACTCTACGACCGATTTCCGACCGGTCTGAGCGCACCTTCGTACTCCTCCGTTACTCTTTAGGAGGAGACCGCCCCAGTCAAACTACCCACCATACACTGTCCTCGATCCGGATAACGGACCTGAGTTAGAACCTCAAAGTTGCCAGGGTGGTATTTCAAGGTTGGCTCCACGCAGACTGGCGTCCACGCTTCAAAGCCTCCCACCTATCCTACACAAGCAAATTCAAAGTCCAGTGCAAAGCTATAGTAAAGGTTCACGGGGTCTTTCCGTCTAGCCGCGGATACACTGCATCTTCACAGCGATTTCAATTTCACTGAGTCTCGGGTGGAGACAGCGCCGCCATCGTTACGCCATTCGTGCAGGTCGGAACTTACCCGACAAGGAATTTCGCTACCTTAGGACCGTTATAGTTACGGCCGCCGTTTACCGGGGCTTCGATCAAGAGCTTCGCTTGCGCTAACCCCATCAATTAACCTTCCGGCACCGGGCAGGCGTCACACCCTATACGTCCACTTTCGTGTTTGCAGAGTGCTGTGTTTTTAATAAACAGTCGCAGCGGCCTGGTATCTTCGACCGGCGTGGGCTTACGCAGTAAATGCTTCACCCTCACCGGCGCACCTTCTCCCGAAGTTACGGTGCCATTTTGCCTAGTTCCTTCACCCGAGTTCTCTCAAGCGCCTTGGTATTCTCTACCCAACCACCTGTGTCGGTTTGGGGTACGGTTCCTGGTTACCTGAAGCTTAGAAGCTTTTCTTGGAAGCATGGCATCAACCACTTCGTGTTCTAAAGAACACTCGTCATCAGCTCTCGGCCTTGAAATCCCGGATTTACCTAAGATCTCAGCCTACCACCTTAAACCTGGACAACCAACGCCAGGCTGGCCTAGCCTTCTCCGTCCCTCCATCGCAATAACCAGAAGTACAGGAATATTAACCTGTTTTCCATCGACTACGCTTTTCAGCCTCGCCTTAGGGGCCGACTAACCCTGCGTCGATTAACGTTGCGCAGGAAACCTTGGTCTTTCGGCGTGGGTGTTTTTCACACCCATTGTCGTTACTCATGTCAGCATTCGCACTTCTGATACCTCCAGCAAGCTTCTCAACTCACCTTCACAGGCTTACAGAACGCTCCTCTACCGCATCATCAAAAGATGATACCCGTAGCTTCGGTGCATGGTTTGAGCCCCGTTACATCTTCCGCGCAGGCCGACTCGACTAGTGAGCTATTACGCTTTCTTTAAAGGGTGGCTGCTTCTAAGCCAACCTCCTAGCTGTCTAAGCCTTCCCACATCGTTTCCCACTTAACCATGACTTTGGGACCTTAGCTGACGGTCTGGGTTGTTTCCCTTTTCACGACGGACGTTAGCACCCGCCGTGTGTCTCCCATGCTCGGCACTTGTAGGTATTCGGAGTTTGCATCGGTTTGGTAAGTCGGGATGACCCCCTAGCCGAAACAGTGCTCTACCCCCTACAGTGATACATGAGGCGCTACCTAAATAGCTTTCGAGGAGAACCAGCTATCTCCGAGCTTGATTAGCCTTTCACTCCGATCCACAGGTCATCCGCTAACTTTTCAACGGTAGTCGGTTCGGTCCTCCAGTTAGTGTTACCCAACCTTCAACCTGCCCATGGATAGATCGCCCGGTTTCGGGTCTATTCCCAGCGACTAGACGCCCTATTAAGACTCGCTTTCGCTACGCCTCCCCTATTCGGTTAAGCTCGCCACTGAAAATAAGTCGCTGACCCATTATACAAAAGGTACGCAGTCACCCAACAAAGTGGGCTCCCACTGCTTGTACGCATACGGTTTCAGGATCTATTTCACTCCGCTCTCCGCGGTTCTTTTCGCCTTTCCCTCACGGTACTGGTTCACTATCGGTCAGTCAGTAGTATTTAGCCTTGGAGGATGGTCCCCCCATATTCAGACAAGGTTTCTCGTGCCCCGTCCTACTCGATTTCATTGCAAAGGGATTTTCGCGTACAGGGCTATCACCCACTATGGCCGTCCTTTCCAGAACGTTCCGCTAATCTCAATACAACTTAAGGGCTGGTCCCCGTTCGCTCGCCACTACTAAGGGAATCTCGGTTGATTTCTTTTCCTCAGGGTACTTAGATGTTTCAGTTCCCCTGGTTCGCCTCTTGCACCTATGTATTCAGTACAAGATAACCATCTTATGATGGCTGGGTTCCCCCATTCAGACATCTCCGGATCACAGTCTGTTTGCCGACTCCCCGAAGCTTTTCGCAGGCTACCACGTCTTTCATCGCCTCTGACTGCCAAGGCATCCACCGTATGCGCTTCTTCACTTGACCATATAACCCCAAGCAATCTGGTTATACTGTGAAGACGACATTCGCCGAAAGTTTGCATTCACAAACTTTACCTTAGCCCGGACACGCACCAGTGAAAGAGGTGCCCGGTCTATTTCTTTCTATCACATACCCAAATTTTTAAAGAACGATCTAATCAAAGACTAGAAATCAACATTCATGCACTGATCATCAGGATCAATGGAATGCTCATTTCTAAGCTTTCAAACAGAAGCAGTAAGTGGTGGAGCCAAGCGGGATCGAACCGCTGACCTCCTGCGTGCAAGGCAGGCGCTCTCCCAGCTGAGCTATGGCCCCGTATTTCTACAGGCGTTTCCCACACAAAATTGGTGGGTCTGGGCAGATTCGAACTGCCGACCTCACCCTTATCAGGGGTGCGCTCTAACCAACTGAGCTACAGACCCAATTTCGAGCTTGTAGCCGCTAGCGTTGAGCTATCAGCTTGGAGCTTAAAGCTGCTTCTAATCGTCTTCTTCAATGAATCAAGCAATTCGTGTGGGTGCTTATGGTGCAGCTGAGTCGTCGATTAAGGAGGTGATCCAGCCGCAGGTTCCCCTACGGCTACCTTGTTACGACTTCACCCCAGTCATGAATCACACCGTGGTAACCGTCCCCCCGAAGGTTAGACTAGCTACTTCTGGTGCAACCCACTCCCATGGTGTGACGGGCGGTGTGTACAAGGCCCGGGAACGTATTCACCGCGACATTCTGATTCGCGATTACTAGCGATTCCGACTTCACGCAGTCGAGTTGCAGACTGCGATCCGGACTACGATCGGTTTTGTGAGATTAGCTCCACCTCGCGGCTTGGCAACCCTCTGTACCGACCATTGTAGCACGTGTGTAGCCCAGGCCGTAAGGGCCATGATGACTTGACGTCATCCCCACCTTCCTCCGGTTTGTCACCGGCAGTCTCCTTAGAGTGCCCACCATAACGTGCTGGTAACTAAGGACAAGGGTTGCGCTCGTTACGGGACTTAACCCAACATCTCACGACACGAGCTGACGACAGCCATGCAGCACCTGTCTCAATGTTCCCGAAGGCACCAATCCATCTCTGGAAAGTTCATTGGATGTCAAGGCCTGGTAAGGTTCTTCGCGTTGCTTCGAATTAAACCACATGCTCCACCGCTTGTGCGGGCCCCCGTCAATTCATTTGAGTTTTAACCTTGCGGCCGTACTCCCCAGGCGGTCAACTTAATGCGTTAGCTGCGCCACTAAGAGCTCAAGGCTCCCAACGGCTAGTTGACATCGTTTACGGCGTGGACTACCAGGGTATCTAATCCTGTTTGCTCCCCACGCTTTCGCACCTCAGTGTCAGTATCAGTCCAGGTGGTCGCCTTCGCCACTGGTGTTCCTTCCTATATCTACGCATTTCACCGCTACACAGGAAATTCCACCACCCTCTACCATACTCTAGCTTGCCAGTTTTGGATGCAGTTCCCAGGTTGAGCCCGGGGATTTCACATCCAACTTAACAAACCACCTACGCGCGCTTTACGCCCAGTAATTCCGATTAACGCTTGCACCCTCTGTATTACCGCGGCTGCTGGCACAGAGTTAGCCGGTGCTTATTCTGTCGGTAACGTCAAAACAATCACGTATTAGGTAACTGCCCTTCCTCCCAACTTAAAGTGCTTTACAATCCGAAGACCTTCTTCACACACGCGGCATGGCTGGATCAGGCTTTCGCCCATTGTCCAATATTCCCCACTGCTGCCTCCCGTAGGAGTCTGGACCGTGTCTCAGTTCCAGTGTGACTGATCATCCTCTCAGACCAGTTACGGATCGTCGCCTTGGTGAGCCATTACCTCACCAACTAGCTAATCCGACCTAGGCTCATCTGATAGCGCAAGGCCCGAAGGTCCCCTGCTTTCTCCCGTAGGACGTATGCGGTATTAGCGTCCGTTTCCGAGCGTTATCCCCCACTACCAGGCAGATTCCTAGGCATTACTCACCCGTCCGCCGCTCGCCACCAGGTACAAGTACCCGTGCTGCCGCTCGACTTGCATGTGTTAGGCCTGCCGCCAGCGTTCAATCTGAGCCATGATCAAACTCTTCAGTTCAAACATCTAACTGGGTTTTGAGAAAACCCTAAACTTGGCTCAGCAATCGTTGGCTACATCTTTGATTTCTCGCGGAGTAACTTGGGTTGCTGATAATCTGTTGACTTCAGTCTGACACCACAAGCACCCACACGAATTGCTTGATTCAGTTGTTAAAGAGCGGGTGGTTAAGAGCTTTCGTCTCAACCGAGGCGCGCATTCTACAGCGTCTCTTGTATCTGTCAAGCGGTTATTTTAAGAAGTTTTCAAAGTTTCCTTTGCAACTTCAACCACTTGCGCTTCGATCAACTCTTCAGTTGCTCATCAGCGGGAGGCGAATTATACAGCGTTACAACCGCGTGTCAAACTCTTTTTTCTCACCGCTGTCGATCACTGCAGACTCGACCTCCTTCCTCGCTGACTCTTCACTCCAAACCCTTGCAACCTATTGATCTACAAGGTTTTTTCGTTTCCGTCTGCGCCGGAAGTGGGGCGAATTATAGACAGATCACAGAGGGCGTCAACCGTTAATTTCAAAAACATCGAAATTAACCATTAAGGCCCTGTAGCTATATAGAAAAGCCCTTCGCAAACGCTTTCTTCTATATAGCTACAAGACCCCAGACTTGCGCAGCGCTGCAACCTCTTCACCCTCAAGCCCTAATAGCTCTTGAAGCACTTGCGCCGTGTGCTCGCCCAACAAAGGAGGCGCCCTTCTATATTCGACTGGCGTTTCCGATAGCCTGATCGGGCTGGCGACCTGCGGAACGCGCCCGCCCAACGCGTGCGGCATCTCTATAGCGAGCCCGCGCGCCATAACCTGTGGATCCGCAAACACTTGAGCAAGATCATTGACCGGGCCGCACGGCACGCCAGCCGCCTCAAGCTCGTCAACCCACTGAGCAGTGGTCTTGAACACCGTAGCCTGACGAATCAATGGAATCAGTTCGGTACGATGAGCCACGCGCAGCTTGTTGGTCAGAAAGCGCGAATCATCAGCCCACTGTGGCTGCCCCGCCACTTCGGCAAACCTTCTGAACTGGCTGTCATTGCCCACTGTCAGGATCAGGTCGCCATCGGCAGTAGGAAAAGCCTGATACGGCACTATATTGGGATGAGCATTTCCCAAGCGCCTGGGCGCAACGCCGGTGGTCAGGTAGTTCATGGCCTGATTAGCCAGGCACGCCACCTGCACATCGAGCAGCGCCATATCAATGTATTGCCCTGTATCGCTTTGATCGCGATGAGCAAGGGCGGCGAGAACGGAAAGTGGAGTCGGCGTCACTCAGCGCATTTCGCGACTGGCTGGTCGCTCAGGCCCGGAATTACCAGCTGCCCCAAGAGCAGATCTGACCAGCATTTCAGGTAGTCAACGGAAGATAACACCTACAGATATAACCTTATGTCGCGTTAAAACAACTTCTCGCTCGCCGCAAAAAAAGGACTTACCCCCTAATATTTACAGGGTCTTTTGTCCTATTTTGGCTTGAGTGCGATATTTTCGAGCAAAAAAATATTAATCACCTTTTTTGTACGGAATAGCGCCAAAACCCATACAGGTAATGGCCTGCGTCCAATTACTGCGACAATAGGTCACAGTGTGACTTGTAGTTAATATATAGTTTCGTTACAGAATGTATTGAAGCCCCCAAACTTCGCCTGCAAAATGCCCCGCCCCTGCTGCAAAGGGTCGTGCTGCCTGGCCATGCCAGATGCACCAGCCGTAGTGCACTGGCCTACACACGAACGATAAAAAATCGCGCAGGAGATTTGTCGTGCACATTGGTGTTCCTCTCGAAACGCAAGCGGGCGAAACCCGGGTAGCTGCTACCCCGGAAACCATCAAAAAGCTGATCAGCCAAGGGCACAGGATTACTGTGCAGAGCGGCGCGGGCATTCACGCCAGCGTTCCGGACAGCGCTTACGAAGCTGCAGGCGCCGTGATTGGGAGCGCGAACGAAGCGTTTGCGGGCGAGTTGATCCTCAAGGTTGTAGCGCCCGACGACAATGAGCTGAGCCTGATCAAGAGCGGCTCGGTGGTCATCGACATGCTCAACCCCTTCAACAATGAACTCATCGGCAAGATGGCCGCACAGGGCATCACCGCGTTCGCCCTGGAAGCCGCGCCGCGCACTTCCCGCGCGCAGAGCCTTGATGTGCTGTCTTCGCAGGCCAATATCGCAGGCTATAAGGCCGTGCTGCTTGCCGCCCACCACTACCCGCGCTTCATGCCCATGCTGATGACCGCTGCCGGCACTGTCAAAGCCGCACGGGTGCTGATCCTGGGCGCAGGCGTTGCCGGTCTGCAGGCCATTGCCACCGCCAAACGGCTGGGTGCAGTGGTTGAGGCGTCGGATGTGCGTCCGGCAGTGAAGGAGCAGATCGAGTCGCTGGGTGCCAAGTTCATTGATGTGCCCTACGAGACCGACGAAGAGCGCGAATGCGCCGAAGGCGTTGGCGGTTACGCCCGCCCGATGCCTGCCAGCTGGATGCAACGCCAAGCCGCAGCCGTTCACGAGCGGGCCAGGCTGGCGGACATCATCATTACTACCGCCCTGATCCCCGGCCGCAAGGCACCGGTGCTGCTCAGCGCCGAAACCGTGGCGCAGATGAAACCCGGTTCGGTAGTAATCGACCTGGCCGCTGCACAAGGCGGCAATTGCCCGCTGACTGTGGCAGATCAAGTCGTCGTCGAGCACGGAGTGACCATCGTCGGCCACACCAACCTGCCAGCGCTGGTCGCAGCCGATGCTTCTGCACTCTATGCCCGCAACCTGCTGGACTTCATGAAGCTGCTGTTCGACAAGGACGGCACATTCTCGATCAACCTCGAAGACGACATCGTCGCCGCATGCCTGATGTGCCGCGACGGGCAAGTCGTGCGCAAGAACGGCTGAGGACACACCAATGGAAGAGCTGATTTCCCCCGGCGTCTATAACCTGATCATTTTCGTACTGGCAATCTATGTCGGCTACCACGTGGTCTGGAACGTCACGCCTGCGCTGCACACGCCACTCATGGCGGTCACCAATGCTATCTCGGCCATCGTCATCGTTGGCGCCATGCTCGCCGCCGCACTCACGGTGACGCCGCTGGGCAAAACCATGGGCACGCTGGCTGTCGCACTGGCAGCGGTGAATGTGTTTGGCGGCTTTCTGGTCACTCGGCGGATGCTGGAGATGTTCAGGAAAAAGGCCCCCAAGGCAAAGGATGAGGCGCCGAAGTCATGAGCATGAATCTGGTCACCCTGCTGTATCTGATCGCGTCGATCTGCTTTATCCAGGCACTCAAAGGCTTGTCACACCCCACCACCTCACGCTGCGGCAATCTGTTCGGCATGCTCGGTATGGGTCTGGCGGTCATCACGACAATCGGGCTGGTGTTCAAACTGGCTGCGCTGTCTACCGCTGAAGGTACCAGTGCGGGCATTGGCTACATTGTGGTCGGCCTGCTGGTAGGCGGGACCGCTGGCTCGATCATGGCCAAGCGGGTTGAAATGACCAAAATGCCTGAGCTGGTCGCGTTCATGCACAGCATGATCGGCCTGGCAGCGGTATTCATCGCCATCGCGGCCGTAGTAGAGCCTCAGTCACTGGGCATCGTTGGTCATCTGGGCGATGCCATCCCCGCGGGCAATCGTCTTGAGCTGTTCCTCGGAGCGGCCATCGGCGCGATCACCTTTTCCGGCTCGGTAATCGCCTTTGGCAAGCTGTCGGGCAAGTACAAATTCCGGCTGTTTCAAGGTGCACCAGTACAGTTTGCCGGACAGCACAAGCTCAACCTGGTGCTTGGTCTGGCCACACTGTTCTTTGGTCTGACCTTCATGTTCACCGGTAGCCTTACTGCCTTTGCGATCATGCTCGCGCTGGCGTTCGTGATCGGTGTGCTGTTGATCATCCCGATTGGCGGTGCAGACATGCCGGTGGTGGTCTCGATGCTCAACAGCTATTCAGGCTGGGCAGCGGCCGGGATCGGCTTTTCGCTGAACAACTCGATGCTGATTATCGCGGGCTCGCTGGTCGGTTCTTCGGGCGCAATCCTGTCTTACATCATGTGCAAGGCGATGAACCGCTCGTTCTTCAATGTGATCGGCGGTGGCTTCGGCGGCGCAACGGATTCGGCAGGGCCGGCAGGTAGCAAGGAAGCCCGCCCCGTGAAATCCGGCTCGGCAGACGATGCCACCTTCCTGCTGACCAACGCCGACACCGTGATCATCGTGCCGGGTTACGGGCTGGCAGTCGCGCGCGCGCAGCATGCACTCAAGGAACTGACGGAGAAGCTGGTGCACCGTGGTGTCACGGTGAAGTACGCCATTCACCCGGTGGCCGGGCGCATGCCGGGGCACATGAACGTACTGCTGGCCGAAGCCGAGGTGCCTTACGATCAGGTGTTCGAGATGGACGACATCAACTCCGAGTTCGGTCAGGCCGACGTGGTACTGGTGCTCGGCGCCAACGACGTGGTCAACCCGGCCACCAAGAACGATCCGAAATCGCCCATTGCCGGGATGCCGATTCTGGAGGCATTCAAGGCCAAAACCATCATCGTCAACAAACGCTCGATGGCCAGTGGTTACGCTGGTCTGGATAACGAACTGTTCTATCTGGATAAAACCATGATGGTATTCGGAGATGCCAAAAAGGTGATCGAGGACATGGTGAAGGCCGTCGAAAACGCCTAGCCTGACCCTGCCACATTAAAGCCCCGGCTCGCTTGGCGACCGGGGCTTTTTACATTCTGCGTAACAGTGTTTTGCGCTGAAAGCCGCCAATTAGAGCCCTCAAATGCGACCTTGGTAGCAGGACGAACCTCGTTCAACGCTCTAGACTTGTCGCTCGCTTCTATCTACGAGACAGAATCCATGTACCGTGACCGTATCCGCCTGCCCTCCCTGATGAGCAAGGTTATGAGCGCAGCCGACGCTGCCGCCTTGATTGAAGACGGCATGACCGTCGGCATGAGTGGCTTCACCCGTGCAGGCGAAGCCAAGGCCGTTCCCCATGCGCTGGCCGAGCGCGCCAAAGTGACACCGCTGAAAATAAGCCTGATGACCGGTGCCAGCCTGGGCAATGATCTGGACAAGCAACTGACCGAGTCCGGCGTGCTGTCCCGGCGCATGCCCTTTCAGGTCGACAGCACACTGCGCAAGGCAATCAACAACGGCACGGTGATGTTCATCGATCAGCACTTGTCCGATACCGTCGAGATGCTGCGCAATCGGCAGATCAAGGCGGTGGACCTGGCGGTGATCGAATGCGTTGCGATCACCGAGGAAGGCCATCTGGTGCTCAGTACCTCTGTCGGCAACTCGGCCAGCTTCGCGATTCTGGCCAAGCAGGTGATCGTGGAAATCAACCTGTCGCAGCCGCTGGAGCTGGAAGGTCTGCACGACATCTATATACCCAGCTACCGGCCGACGCGCCTGCCGATTCCGGTGCTGGAAGCAGACTCGCGCATCGGTAGTCATGCAGTGAAGATAGATCCGGCGAAGATCGTCGGTATTGTCATCAGCAACCAGCCAGATTCACCGTCCACCGTCACGCCACCTGACGCCGACACGCAGGCCATCGCCAATCATCTGGTGGAGTTTTTCAAGAAGGAAGTGCGCCAAGACCGGCTTACCGACAAGCTGATGCCACTACAGGCGGGTATCGGCAATATCGCCAACGCCGTGATGCACGGCCTGCTGGCGTCTCCCTTCACGGACCTGACGATGTACTCCGAAGTGCTGCAGGACTCGACATTCGATCTGTTCGACGCGGGCAAACTGACCTTTGCTTCAGGCAGTTCCATGACGTTGTCGGCGACCAAACACGCGGAAGTCTTTGCCGATTTCAATCGCTACAAGTCCAGGCTGGTACTGCGTCCCCAGGAGATCTCCAATCACCCCGAGGTTATCCGCCGCCTGGGCATCATCGGCATCAACACTGCGCTGGAATTCGACCTGTACGGCAACGTGAATTCTACCCACGTGTGCGGGACGCGCATGATGAATGGCATTGGCGGCTCGGGGGATTTCTCGCGCAATGCGCACCTGGCGATATTCGTCACCAAGTCGATTGCCAAGGCCGGCGCGATTTCCAGCGTTGTGCCGATGGTCAGCCATGTCGACCACACCGAACATGACGTTGACATTCTGGTCACCGAGCAGGGCCTGGCAGATCTGCGCGGCCTGGCCCCTCGCGAACGTGCGCGGGTCATCATCGACAACTGCGTACACCCGGATTACCGCGACGCGCTGAACGCCTATTTCAAAGCCGCTTGCGTGCTGGGCGGCCATACCCCGCACATACTGCGCGAAGCACTGAGTTGGCACATCAACCTGGAAGAAACCGGGCGCATGCTGCCGGGCTGAACAGGACAGTTGGAAGTGAACGAGACCTTTCCCGACCCACTTCCTGCTCGTACTCAACAGCTTCTTGAAAAACTGTACTGCTGTACCGGTCATAAAACTGCCTCAAATCGCCAAAATCACCATAATCGACCACAAAATGCACTCATATGGCGCTGACCGGTACAGTTGCCCCATTTATGAACAGAACAGTGCCCAATCACAGTTAACTGAACCCTCACAATACAAGTGAACTGTGTCTATGGAAGCTGGACGCGTGCGAGGAAAATGGGCACCAGTCAAGCAACTCACTTATCCCGCCACAAGCGGAAGGAAGTCACACCATGGAACGTACAATCAGTTCCGATCTGTTCAGCGAAAGCACCGTTACCACTGCAAAAGCTTCTTTGCCTCTGCGCGTATTCGCCAACCTGATGCTCTGGCAGCGTCGCCTGTCCAGCCGCCATCAACTGGCTCGTCTGGATGCACGCCTGCTGGCTGACGCCGGTATCAGCGAATCCCAGCGTTACGAAGAGCTGAGCAAGCCGTTCTGGCGCTAAATCAGCGCTCGCTGGTCCCAGACCTTAAAGTCTCTCGCCAGCAACCCGAATTGCTTCATACAAAACCCGTCTCAGGCAACCGAGACGGGTTTTGTCGTTTTCGGACAGGTACTTAACAGATTGCCAATAACAGCACAGTTTCAGATAAATCAAAAACGTCAGGTACAGTTACCAAATAATGCAAACTGTGCAAGCTGCAGCCATCGACTGCCATGACAAGCGCGCTATCAGTGGGATAGTCTAGCGCTCTACCTCGGCCCTTCGGCCTCGCAGGCAGCCTGTGCCCTTTTGACCACAATGGAACTCGATCATGTCTCTGCTACGTACCCTCGGCGCTGCCTTCCTGTTGACTGCTGCTGCAGGTGCCAACGCCTCTAGCTTTATTGTGACCACTGACGCAGTGGTCGATGCAGTCAATGCATCGACACGTGCCACGTCCAACATTTCCTCCTCTCTGAAAGACGACAAGATCGTTCTGGCCGCCCGAGACGATGCCGCCAGCTTCGTGGCCAGCTCCGGCGACATCCGTAGCGCTCGTCTCGAAGGTGCGCTGCAACACATCCGCCAGGTTCTGCCTGAACTGCAAGCGACCGACAGCCAACTGGCTCAGGCCATTCTGGCCATCTGACCGTTGTGCCCCGGCCATGTGCCGGGGTAGCTCTGGCCAGAGCATTGCGCTAGCCTTGCTACCTGTTTTGCCGGTTCGTGAAAGTCATGCGCTTACTGCACCTTCTGTTTATCGCACCCGTTGCCAGCCTGATGTGTATCAGTCAGGTTCAAGCGTTCGATACGACCACGCAGGGTCTGGTCAAGACCGGCTATGCAACCAGTCAGGTCACAACAGCACCTTTCGATAACAAACTCATGATGGCTGCCAGAGACGACGCTGCTGCGTTCATCGCCAGCGACGGAGATATACGCTGTGCCCGGCTTGAGGCCGCGCTGCACGCCCTGCGTCAGGCAGATGCAAAACTTCGTGCCAGCGACCTTGAACTGGCGCAGGCAATCCTCGTCCAATAGCCACTTCCCCCTCTTTGCGTAACTGGAGACGTCACCACATGCGTACCCCGCTGATTGCTGCTTCCCTTGGCCTGCTATTGCTGGCCGATTTTGCCCAGGCTCAGACCGTTGTAGCCACGAGCAACATCATCGTTCGCGCGTTTGGCCGTACCATTGATTTCACCTCGGACACCACCACATCGATTCGCGACTCCAAAGTCGTGCTCCAGGCCAAGGACGACGCCGCCAGTTACGTTGCCAGCGGCGGTGACATCCACGGTGCCCAGCTGGATGCTGCCTTCGATACACTGCGCACTCGCGTACCAGAAGCACGCGGCGCAAGCGATCAGACCCTGGCTGAAGCAATCCTCGCATTGTGAGGCGATTTCGCGCCTGGCTGCTTGCTGGCGCGCTGTCGCTGGTCGGGACGCATGCCTTTGCCAGCCTGAAGCTGGAACTGCACACGGACGGCCTCGATGCGCCGCAACAGCAAGCCAGCCAGACGCTGCTCGACGAAGCCATGCACGCGCTGCCGCCCAGCTTCGTCGACGCACTGGACCGAACCGTCGAGGTAAGCTGGTCCAGCGACATGCCGCAAAACGCCTATGGTCAGGCAGCGGGCCCTTATCAGCTATACCTCAACAGCCACCTGCTGGCCTCGTTGACCGACGGTTCGGCAGCCACCGCCCAGACAGGCCGTCCACACGGAACGGTGCGCCAGGAGTTGCTCGCCACCGTCCTGCATGAGCTGACCCACGTCTACGACCGCGCCCGCCTGTGGTCGCCCAGCGAGCGAGCGGCGATTTTTCGCTGCACATCACGTAGCAGTTCACTGGGCAAGGTAGGTCTGCCTGACGACTGCCGCGGCCAGACCGAGCGTCGCTTTACCATGAGTGACGACCCTCGCCTGCTGGACCTGGCGGGCTGGCAGCAATACGTCGGACGCCGCGGTGAACGCGAGGAACATAACGGCCAGGTCGCCCGCAGCCCGGATATCTACGAAACCACCAGCCCGCTGGAATTCGTGGCCGTGAACATGGAGTATTTCCTCCTCGACCCGGCCTACGCCTGTCGTCGCCCGGCACTGTATGCGTATTACAAAGAGCGCTTTGGCTGGGCACCCGCAGCACGGGATGAATGCCCCACGCACTACCCTTATCTGAATGCCGGCAGCGACTTCGGCCGTGAGCCGCTGGGCAAGCTGGACCCCGAGCGGGTCTACGCGGTGGATTATCTGCTCGCCGAGGCGAATCAGAACTGGGCAAGCCGCTGGGGCCACAGCATGTTGCGCCTGGTGATCTGCAAACCCGGTCGTCCTCGCGGGCCGGACTGCCGCCTGGACCTCGACCAGCATCTGGTCCTGTCTTATCGGGCATTCGTCGGCGATGTACAGCTATCGAGCTGGGACGGCCTGATGGGTGCCTACCCATCACGGCTGTTCGTCTTGCCGCTGGCGCAGGTCATCGATGAATACACCAAGACCGAACTGCGCAGCCTGGCCTCCTTGCCAATCAAGCTGTCGCGCCCGGAAATCGAAGGGCTGGTTCAGCACGCTGCCGAGATGCACTGGAGCTACGACGGCAATTACTACTTCCTCTCGAACAACTGCGCCGTTGAAAACCTCAAGTTGCTGCGCGCCGGTACGCACAATCCCAAGCTCGTCGGCCTGGACAGCATTTTGCCCAACGGCCTGCTTGAAGTCCTCAAAGGCCGAGGGCTGGCCGATACCAGTGTGCTGGACGACCCCAGAGAAGCATTGCGTCTGGGCTACCGGTTCGATTCCTACCGTGACCGCTATCAAGCCATGTTCGAGGTTTTGAAGAAGCACCTGCCGATCAAGCAGAACACCGTGGAAGAATGGATGGCCCTGCCAGCCAGTGAGCGCAGCCAGTGGTTCGCTAAGGCCGATCTGCGTACCAGTGCTGCGATTCTGCTGCTGGAGCAGGCCAGCCTGCGCAGGCAACTGCTATTGGCCCAGGACGAAGTGAAGCAGAGCTATCTCGGTGCACGCGAAGTGAAAGATGGCAAGGTCTCCAATGCCACCAAAACGCTACAGGAGATCCTCGCCAGCAGTGGCTTTCTCAGCCGGCCAGCCGAGCTGCTCGGCAGCGGCGGGTACGGTTTGCCACAGGCGGGGGAATGGCAGCGGCTTGAAGCAGAAAGCAGTCAACGCCAGAAACAACTCAAGCGCCTGACCGGCGATCTCGACAAGGAAGTGCGCGCCCTGCTGGAGCCCGAACGCGCCAAGGAAATTGCAGCCAACGAAGCCAACCTCAAACAGGTATCCGAGCACCTTCGGGCGCTGCACAAGGCGGCAGGCGGGCTGCAACTGCCGTGATCAGGCAGCTTTCTTTTTCGGCTTGAGGTATTTGACCAGGCCCTGGAACCAGATCACCAGGGCCGGGTTGCCCTTGATCTGAATATCCTTGTCCTGAATGCCCTTCATGAACGCCAGCTGCTTGTTCTTCGCCTGGAGGGTGTCAAAGCCAAAGGCTGCATCGCGAAACGAGATGGCAAAGGCTGGCTCTGCAACCACACCGCTGGCACTGCGAATGCGCTGATCGTGCACCACGAAGTGACGCGCGATTTTGCCATCTGCGGTCTGTAACTGAAATGTCAGGTCCTTGCCAGCCAACTGCTGCTGGAACGCGGGGTTGTTACGACTGGCGCGGGCCATTAGCAGGCCCAGCATCCACAATAGAAAACGAAACTTCATGCTCGGCCTCTGTACGCACTGGATCCGGTGATCAGGATCGGCGTGGCAGTGTAGCGGTTTATTGGCCCAAAACCTGTAGGACAAGATGAATTTCGAGGGAGATCGGTACAAAACACTTGTTGAACGCAAGGATGCTGCTTCGCGCGGGAAGCAGCATCACGACAGCATTAACGAATGCTGTTGATGTTGCCTTTGCTGCCGGTGACCTTTACATCAACCTTCTTGAAGATGAAGTAGTCCTTGATGCTGACTTCATAACGCGGCGCGACGATCAGATCGGCACCGGAGGATTTAACCGCCTTGAAGGCGGCTGCCGCTTTGGTCGTCGAGACAGGATCAGGCAGCGCCAGACCCAGGCCGCCACCGCCACTTGCACCACCGTAGGTCACCCCATCGACGAACTCGTTATCGCCGCCGAAACTCAGGAAATTGAACAACACATTGGTGGACGACTCGCCGCTGATGGTACCGCCTACCTTGACGTCCGCCTTGACGTCCGCCTTGAGGTCGGTTTTGACCGTGCCTTCCAGCGTTGCGCTTGGCTGGCTGACGTTGTAGCTCACGCAGCCGCTGGTAGCGGCGATCAGAGTTGCAACCGCAGCAAACTTCCATAGCTTTTTCATTCGAGATTTCCCAAGAGTAATTGAAGGGGTGCAGCAAGGGCGGGACTCTAAGGGAATCAGCAATAAGAAAAAGTCAGGCAAAGCCGGGGTTTGAGAAGGCATTCATACGAAATTGAGTAGGACAATTCTCACGAAGAGCTTCGACGAGTGATCGGCGGCACAAACGATACAAACAAAAAGCGGGCAACCAGTCTGAGTGGTGTGCCCGCCTGTGAGTTGCCCGCCTCCCGCCGAGGCGCACAACAGGGTGTCAAGGGTTGACGCTGTCTTTCAGGGCTTTCCCCGGTTTGAAGGCCACTGTGTTGCTTGCCTTGATTTTAACCGGCTCCCCGGTCTGTGGGTTCTTGCCAGTCCGGGCACCGCGATGGCGTTGCAGAAAAGTACCGAAGCCTACCAGCGTGACACTGTCCTTGCGGTGCAGTGCGCCAGTAATCTCTTCAAGGATGGCATTGAGAACACGATTGGATTGTTCTTTGGTGAGATCCGCCTTTTCAGCAATGGCGGCTGCAACTTCTGGTTTACGCATATGAAGCCTCTTTTACGGTTTTTTGTTTTTATGTCCCGCGCCGCTTTGTAAAAAACGGCAACAAGGCGCCGCGACGGCTCTACGTAGCGGCAGACAAGACCGAGGATGGCATGCCGAACCAGCCCGCGCCAGTGCGCAGGCGGGGTTTATTGGCAAAAATACGTGGTCTATCCGACAAAATGACGCGAAATTATGCCAATAACGCAGGCAAAACCTTGTTCAGTGCGAGTTTTTCCACAACTGCCGCGCCGGTCAGCGCATAGCCCAGCAGGTTGCCATCTGCGTCATGACACAGCGCCTTGATATCAGCCCCCTGCCCTTCGACACTCCAGCGGCCGTCGGTGCCACGCGGTGACGGCGAAACCACCAGCGGGCAGGCTGGCGTCTTTACGGTGATCGGCATGGGGCCATATTTTACGGCCGTTGGCGTTCCGGCCAGCGTCTGGGCCAACGCCCGAGCGCAGCTCATCAACGGCATGACATAGAGCAGGTTGAGGCCATCGACTTCAGCGCAGTCACCCAACGCATGGATGTTGGCGTGGGAGGTCTGCAACTGGCGATCCACCAGAATACCGCGCCCCGTCTGCAAGCCCGCGGCAGCGGCCAGATCGATGCGTGGGCGCAGACCAATGGCCGAAACCACCAAGTCGCAGTCCATCACCTGCCCGTCCGACAAATGTGCTTGCAGGCCGTCACCACTGCGATTCAGGCGGGTCAGCACCGGGCCCAGGTGGAAACGTGCACCCAAGCTTTCAAGGCCGGTCTTTACCGCAGCCGCAGCGGCAGGTGGTAACAGGGTTGGCATGACCTGCTCGCACGGCGCGACCAGATCCACTTCATAACCGCCCAGAATCAGATCGTTGGCAAACTCGCAGCCAATAAGCCCGGCCCCCAGAATCAGAACCCGACGCTTTCCCGCCGCAGCCGCTCGAAAACGGGCGTAGTCCTGAAGGTCGTTGATCGGGAAAATCGCATCGCCTGCATCACCTTCCACCGGTACGCGGATGGTTTCAGCCCCCCAGGCCAGCACCAGATCGCGGTAGTGAACCGCTTCTTCACCGATCCACAGACGCTTGTGGCCCGGGTCGATCCCGCTGATCCGCGTATGCGTGCGGACTTCAGCCTTGAGCTGATCAGCCATCGCGCCAGGCTCGGCCATGCTCAACCCGTCGGCTTCCTTGTTTTTGCCAAAGCCGGTGGAAAGCATCGGTTTGGAATAGGACCGGCCATCATCGGCCGTGATCAATAGCAGCGGCGTGTCTGCGTCCAGTTTGCGAAACTCTCGGGCGAGGTTGTAACCCGCAAGGCCGGTGCCGATGATGACCACAGGTGCGCTCATTGTTCTTCCCTATTCATTATTTTTCTGCTGTCTGCTATCAGCCGATTTCGATCATCTCAAAGTCCATTTTGCCCACACCGCAATCCGGGCACAGCCAGTCTTCCGGCACATCCTGCCAGAGCGTACCAGGCGCAATCCCGTCATCCGGCCAGCCGTCGGCTTCGTTATAGATCAGGCCACAGACGATGCATTGCCACTTCTTCATGTTCGGTTCTCTCGTTTATCAGGCTGAATAGCGTGTGACGGTCGATTGCCGTCTGAACGGGCGTTGTACTGATCGGCAGGCCCGGATGCAAGTCTGATTCTATAACCTGACGTACTACCGGCGGTCGGTCGAGGCCTGCAATCATGCTAAGCTCGCGGCCTCGTTGGCTGCCGGAACTGGCTTACCGTGACCCAGCAATCCCCCGCATTCATTAGCCCGATCTGGCTCAAGCGCGAGCAATTGATCGATGTGCCCGAACCAATAATGCTCGACTGGTTGTTCAATCAGGACTCCCTCACACGCCGGCTGGACCGTTTGTCTGACGGTGGCTTCAGCGTATTTCCGCAATTCGAAGGCTGGCAGGCTTTGCGCCGTGATGAGTGTCTGGCGCTGGGCCTGCCACTTGCCAGCGAAGGCTGGGTGCGCGAGGTGTACTTGTGCGGTAATGACAGCAACTGGGTATTCGCTCGCAGTGTAGCCGCCCGCAGCGCTTTGCAGGACGGTGGCCTGAATATGGATGAGCTGGGCACTCGCTCGCTGGGTGAGTTGCTGTTCAGCGACCCTGCGTTCGCGCGCGGCACCCTTGAAGTGTGTCATTACCCTGAAGCCTGGCTGCCTGACGCTGTTGCAGCTCGCGGACTATGGGCACGCCGCTCGCGATTCAGTCGTGGTGCGTTGAGCGTGCTGGTCGCCGAAGTGTTCCTGCCCGCTCTGTGCAATACGATCCATGACAAGGACCCTGTCTGATGTACCTGTCCCTTCTCAAATCCCTCAATCGTCTTAGCCCCCGCGCCTGGGACTTTATTCAGCTGACACGTATCGACAAGCCCATAGGCATTTACCTGCTGCTGTGGCCAACCCTGTGGGCGGTCTGGATTGCGGGCAAGGGCTCGCCGTCGCTGAAGACAGTGTTCATCTTCGTGGTGGGCGTATTTCTGATGCGCGCGGCAGGCTGCGTGATCAATGACTTCGCCGACCGCAAGGTGGATGGCCACGTCAAACGCACCGAGCAGCGTCCTCTGATCAGTGGCAAAGTCAGCTCACGGGAAGCGCTGGCGCTGTTTGCGGTGCTGGTCGGCCTGAGCTTTGTGCTGGTGCTGTTTACCAATGCGACAACCATCTGGCTGTCGTTCGGCGGTCTGGCGCTGGCTGCCTGCTATCCATTCATGAAGCGTTACACCTATTACCCGCAAGTGGTGCTGGGTGCTGCGTTTTCGTGGGGCATGCCGATGGCATTTACCGCAGAAACCGGCGACCTGCCAGCTGCGGCCTGGCTGCTGTACATCGCCAACCTGCTATGGACCGTGGGCTACGACACCTATTACGCAATGGTCGATCGTGACGATGACCTGAAAATCGGCGTGAAATCCACTGCCGTACTGTTCGGCGATGCCGACCGGGTGATCATCCTTACCCTGCAAGGTCTGGCGCTGGGTTGCCTGATGCTGGCCGGCGCGCGTTTTGAATTGGGTGCGTGCTTCTACATAGGCCTGCTGGCAGCAGCAGGATGCTTTGCCTGGGAATTCTGGAGCACCCGTCAGCGCGAGCGGGACGCCTGCTTCAAGGCTTTTTTGCACAACCACTGGGCCGGGCTGGCGATATTTTTGGGTATCGTCGCCGACTATGCGGTGCGCTGAAAACAGCCACCGCCAGCCTCTTTCCGACTGAAATAAACGCAGGATCGCGAGGCCCGCCGACCTCCCGAAACCTGTCGGCGTGCTAGCCTCAACCACACCTGTCACACGACTGCAATAATTCCGTTATCTAATGCGCCCCAAGACAGTTAAATGACAAGAGGTTCGAGCATGGCTGGCAGGAGCATCCTGATCGTTGACGACGAAGCGCCTATTCGTGAAATGATCGCCGTTGCGTTGGAAATGGCTGGATACGACTGTATTGAAGCCGAAAACTCTCAGCAGGCCCATGCGATTATCGTCGACCGCAAACCTGACCTGATTCTGCTCGACTGGATGCTGCCTGGCACATCCGGCATCGAACTGGCCCGTCGCCTTAAACGTGATGAACTGACCGGGGACATCCCGATCATCATGCTCACTGCAAAGGGTGAAGAGGACAACAAGATCCAGGGCCTGGAAGTGGGCGCCGACGATTACATCACCAAGCCCTTCTCGCCCCGCGAGCTGGTGGCACGTCTCAAGGCCGTGCTGCGTCGTGCCGGCCCGACTGATGGCGAAGCACCTATCGAAGTCGGCGGTCTGCTGCTCGACCCGATCAGCCACCGCGTCACCATCGACGGCAAACCGGCTGAAATGGGCCCCACCGAATACCGTCTGCTGCAATTTTTCATGACCCACCAGGAGCGCGCCTACACCCGTGGCCAGTTGCTGGATCAGGTCTGGGGCGGCAACGTCTACGTCGAAGAGCGTACGGTTGATGTGCACATCCGCCGCCTGCGCAAGGCCTTGGGCGATGCGTATGAAAATCTGGTACAAACCGTGCGCGGCACTGGCTATCGCTTCTCGACAAAGAGCTGACAGGCGTTGCGTCGACGCAGGGCAGTGACCAGACAAGGATTTACCCTTAATTGAATCAAAATTGGCACGGCACCTTGATACGCCACATGTTGTTGCTGGTCACCGCCTGCCTGTTGGTCGGCCTGATCAGTGGACAGTATGGCTGGAGCCTGGCCACCGGACTGGGCCTGTATCTGGCCTGGACCCTCAAACAACTGCTGCGCCTGCATGACTGGCTGAGCAGTCACAAGGCTGATGAGCCTCCTCCGGACGGTTATGGTCTGTGGGGCGAAGTCTTCGACAGCATCTACCACCTGCAACGCCGTGATCAGCGTGTCCGCGGCCGCCTTCAGGCCGTTATTGACCGCGTGCAGGAGTCCACCGCCGCGCTGCGTGATGCAGTGATCATGCTCGACAGCGACGGCAACCTGGAGTGGTGGAACCGTGCCGCTGAAACCCTGCTGGGTTTAAAGACGCCGCAGGACAGTGGTCAGCCCGTGACCAACCTGGTCCGGCATCCGCGCTTCAAAGAGTACTTTGCGCTGGGCGACTACAGCGAGCCGCTGGAGATTCCCTCACCGACCAATGATCGCTTGCGCATTCAGTTGTTGATTACCCGTTACGGCAACAATGAGCACCTGATGCTGGTGCGCGATGTGACGCGCATCCATCAGCTGGAGCAGATGCGCAAAGACTTCGTCGCCAACGTGTCTCATGAGTTGCGCACGCCACTGACGGTGATATTCGGTTATCTGGAAACCCTGCTCGATAACGTGGACGAGGTCAATCCGCGCTGGGTGCGGGCGCTGCAACAGATGCATCAGCAAGGCGGGCGCATGCAGACGCTGCTCAACGACTTGCTGCTGCTGGCCAAGCTTGAGGCTACCGATTACCCATCGGACAATCATCCGGTAATGGTCAGTACCTTGCTCAAAACCATCACCGCCGATGCCAATGCGTTGTCGGGCAGCAAGAACCAGCAGATCCACCTGAGCCTGGAAAGCGATATGCGCCTCAAGGGCAGCGAAAGCGAGCTGCGCAGCGCGTTTTCCAACCTGATCTTCAATGCCGTCAAGTACACCCCGGCAGAAGGCGTCATCCGTATCCGCTGGTGGGCCGACGAGCGGGGCGCGCACCTGAGCGTGCAGGATTCGGGGATCGGCATCGAGACCAAACACCTGCCGCGCCTGACTGAACGTTTCTACCGGGTCGATACCAGCCGCGCGTCGAATACCGGCGGTACAGGGCTCGGTCTGGCCATCGTCAAACATGTGCTGCTGCGCCATCGCGGCAACCTTGAAATCAACAGTGTTCCCGGCAAGGGCAGTGTTTTTACCTGTCACTTTGCCAGCGGCCAACTGTCCAAACCCGTACACGACGATTCAGACTACTAGGCAATCGCGCCTTGAGCCGCTACATTGCCGGGCTCATAGCGTCTTCTCTGGCGTGACATTACCCTCTTCTGTTAATACGGACCCTGCAAAACCCCATCATGGACCCTTCCCCTAGTTTCAACCTGTCTTCACTCTTCGCCGATTTCGGCATGATTCTTTTTGCTTTGTTCCTGGTCCTGCTCAACGGCTTTTTCGTTGCGGCTGAATTCGCCATGGTCAAACTGCGCTCGACCAAGGTTGAAGCCATTGCCGACAAGAACGGCTGGCGCGGGCACATTCTGCGCAAGGTACACGGCCAGCTGGATGCCTACCTTTCAGCCTGCCAGCTGGGTATCACCCTCGCCTCCCTGGGCCTGGGCTGGGTCGGTGAACCGGCGTTCGCGCATCTGCTGGAGCCGTTGCTCGCAGCGCTGGGCGTCGATACTCCGGAGCTGATCAAGGGCGTTTCGTTTTTCACTGCGTTCTTCATCATTTCCTACCTGCACATTGTCATCGGCGAGCTGGCCCCCAAATCCTGGGCGATCCGCAAACCGGAACTGCTGTCGCTGTGGACAGCGGCTCCGTTGTACTTCTTCTATTGGTTGATGTACCCGGCGATCTACCTGCTCAACGCCAGCGCCAACGCCATTTTGCGCATTGCAGGCCAGGGTGAACCCGGTCCGCATCACGAACACAGCTACAGCCGCGATGAGCTGAAGCTGATTCTGCACTCCAGCCGTGGCCAGGACCCCAGCGATCAGGGCATGCGCGTGCTGGCGTCTGCTGTCGAAATGGGCGAGCTGGAAGTGGTCGACTGGGCCAACTCCCGCGAAGACATGGTGTCGCTGGACTTCAACGCGCCGCTCAAGGAAATCCTCGCCTTGTTCCGCCGCCACAAATTCAGCCGTTATCCGCTGTATGACGCTGAACGTGGCGAGTTTGTCGGCCTGCTGCACATCAAGGACCTGCTGCTGGAACTGGCAGCGCTGGACCACATCCCGGAGTCGTTCAACCTGGCTGAACTGACCCGCCCGCTGGAGCGTGTTTCGCGACATATGCCGCTTTCGCAGCTGCTGGAGCAGTTCCGCAAGGGCGGCGCGCACTTTGCCGTAGTCGAGGAAGCCGACGGCAAGATCGTCGGCTACCTGACCATGGAGGACGTGCTTGAAGTGCTGGTGGGCGACATCCAGGACGAACATCGCAAGGTGGAGCGCGGCATTCTCGCGTATCAGCCGGGCAAACTGCTGGTACGGGGCGATACACCGTTGTTCAAGATCGAGCGTCTGCTGGGCATCGATCTGGACCACATCGAAGCCGAGACACTGGCCGGTCTGATCTACGACACACTCAAGCGCGTGCCGGAAGAAGAAGAGCAAATGGAAGTCGAAGGCCTGCGCATCATCATCAAGAAGATGAAAGGCCCGAAAATCGTACTCGCCAAGGTGCTGAAGCTGGACTGACCCGATCAGGTCTACCCGCTCAAGAGCGGACGCAAGGTGTTCTACCGGACGCCTATCGTTCCTCACGCTCCAGCGTGGGAATGCCGTGGGTGACGCTCCGCGTCACAGATCTGCGCCACGCCGCATACTCAAAAGCGGACGCAGAGCGTCCAGAACTGCATACCCACGCGGAGCATGGGCACGATAGGTGCTCTCCCGGACGCCTATCGTTCCTCACGCTCCAGCGTGGGAATGCCTTGGGTAACGCTCCGCGTCACAAATCTGCGCCACGCCGCATACTCAAAAGCGGACGCAGAGCGTCCAGAACTGCATACCCACGCAGAGCATGGGCAAGATAGGTGCTCTCCCGAACGCCTATCGTTCCTCACGCTCCAGCGTGGGAATGCCTTGGGTGACGCTCCGCGTCACAGGTCTGCGCCGCGCCGCATACTCAAAGCGGACGCAGAGCGTCCAGAACTGCATACCCACGCGGAGCATGGGCACGATAGGTGCTCTCCCGAATACCTATCGTTCCTCACGCTCCAGCGTGGGAATGCCTTGGGTGACGCTCCGCGTCACAGATCTGCGCCGCGCCGCATACTCAAAGCGGACGCAGAGCGCCCAGAACTGCATACCCACGCGGAGCATGGGCACGATAGGTGCTCTCCCGAACGCCTATCGTTCCTCACGCTCCAGCGTGGGAATGCCTTGGGTGACGCTCCGCGTCACAGATCTGCGCCGCGCCGCATACTCAAAGCGGACGCGGAGCGCCCTGAACGGCATACCGACGCGGAGCGTCGGCACGATAGTCAAGAAATGCACGGTCGCTCCAGCAGTCAATTCCCGCCGACGGCGAAGTTGGGCAGGCTCTGCACTGGTCTGGCGAATTCGTAAGGGATCGATACCAGTTCATGGCCCGAATTGCGTTGCACGACAAAGTGCAGATGCGGGCCGGTGCTGTTTCCGGTATTACCCGACCGCGCCAGCGCGGTTCCGACGCTGACCCGCTGACCTTCCCTGACACTCACCGAACCGCGCATCAGATGCAGATAGACGCCCATCGTGCCGTCTTCGTGCAGAATCCGTACGAAGTTGCCTGACGCATTCGAACCCCTCCCTGACTGGCTGTTTTCGATCTTTATCACCGTCCCGCCGCGTGCGGCGATGATCGGCGTGCCTTCGGGCATGGCAATGTCCATCGCATAGCGGCCCTTGGCACCGTAATGACTGTATTTGCCATTCGGCCCCTGAGTCAGGCGAAACGGTCCGCCAATCCACGGCAATGGGTATTTATAGGCCTGCACCGAACCTTTGGGATCGCCCAGGGTTGAAGTCAGCACCGAGGCGTAGTTCATCGGCTTGCTCCCCACTTTGGGGCTCAGCACCACCACACGTTCATTACTGCGCGCAGGGATCGTGCGGCGCAGCGTTGCTGACGAGCCAGAGACGCCCAGCACGTTGGTTACGCTGGAAAGCTTGAGTTCGACCTCGACCGGGGCGTACAGATCGTTGCGCACGTACAGGCTGTGCACGCCCTTTTCACGTCTGACACTCAAATGCACCTGGCCGTCGATACGCTCGACCATCCGGTCCCGAAACACCATGACCGATGCGCCAGGTGTTGGCCGATCCGAGAACGACACCACGCCATCGGCATCGGTGAATTTATAGATCGTGACTGCCCCGGCCGACTGCACAGTCAACATCAGGGCAAACAGGATAAGCAAGCGTGCAAGCATCAGAGGCGTTCGGGTTCAAGGGCACTGGGTGCCAAGCCTAGCAGCCTTGCAGACAGAAGAGGACTCGTCGGTATCAATCGGACATGAATAACGCGCCAGACAAGCCACGGACACAGCATGATCAGCGAGGGGGTGATTGCAGCGGGGTGAAGTTATTGGGTAGCTGTGCAGTAGGTATTTGGGGCATGCCAACGCGAACGTCGGCATGCCAGTCAGCAGGAGGCGTGTATCAGGCTCCGGGGATAAAGTGCTTCTGAGCCGTGCCACGTGCGATCAGGCGCGACAGGTAGTCGAGCTTCTGCGCATCCTGATCGACAAAGCGGAAAGTCACTTGCAGCCATTCACTGTCAGGCTTCTGCTCGAACGCGGCAACGGAGTGCAGATAGCCATTCAGGCGTGCGACCTCGTTGCTCTCGCCTTGCTCAAGGTCCAGTACCGCGCTGTCGAGCACCTGCGGCAGGTTTTCGCTGACGCGTATCACCAGTGTGGCGTCTTTCAGCGTCAAAGCCTTGATCACGCACGACTGAATGCCGTTGGGCAGGCGCAACTGACCCTGTCCACGACCGGCAGGCTCCGGCGATTTGGCTGCTACAGGCGGCGCTTTGGCGATGCCGGCAGGCGCGGCAGCTGGCGTGGCGCGAACCACTTCGGCCTTGCCGCCGGTCAATGCACTGAGCGAGTCATTGAGCGGCGAGTTCATGCGTGCCGGGGCTGTGGACATGACCGCATCAAGCTTGCCGACCTTTGCCAGCGCCTTCTTGACCTTGGTCAGCAACTGCTCGTTGGTGAACGGTTTGCCGACAAAATCGGTCACGCCGGCCTGAATAGCCTGCACGACGTTTTCCTTGTCGCCACGGCTGGTCACCATGATGAACGGCACGGTTCTCAGGTAATTGTCTTGCTCACGACACCATGTCAACAGCTCCAGGCCGGACATCTCGGGCATTTCCCAGTCGCACAGAATCAGATCGAACGACTCTTTGCCCAGCAAAGCCTGAGCCTTGCGACCATTGACTGCGTCCTCGGTATGAATCCCGGGAAAATAATTGCGCAGCCCTTTCTTGACCAAGTCGCGAATGAAAGTCGCGTCATCCACCACCAATACACTGACCTTACTCATCGACGCTCCTGCGGGCGTGTTCACCTGGAGGCGAACTGCGGTATGCCAACACGCCCTTTGTTTCGGCAAGCATAGCGTTGACCGGTGGCCAACTGCCATATTGATTGACTGCGCCGCGACATTTAATCCGCAGGCGACGGGAATACTCGTCTGCACAACGAAAAACGCCCAGCGCATGCTGGGCGTTTTTCTCGCAGGCAATCTTACTTATCGTCAGCGTCGCCCGGAACATTAGCGGTTTCGCTCGAGATACCCTGCACTTCTTCCTTCATGCGCTTGAGCCCCATGTGCCGCACGTCGGTGCCACGCACCAGATAAATCACCAGCTCGGAAATGTTGCGAGCATGGTCGCCGATGCGCTCCAGAGAGCGCAGCACCCAGATGACGTCCAGCACGCGGGAGATCGAGCGTGGATCTTCCATCATGTAGGTCGCCAGCTCGCGCAGGGCGGTTTTGTACTCACGGTCGATGGTCTTGTCGTACTGCGCGACCGACAGGGCCAGCTCGGCGTCGAAACGCGCGAACGAGTCCAAGGCATCGCGAACCATGTTGCGCACCTGATCACCGATATGACGGACCTCGACGTAACCGCGTGGCGCCTCGCCCTCTTCGCAGAGTTTGATGGCACGGCGGGCGATCTTGGTGGCTTCATCACCGATGCGCTCCAGGTCGATCACCGACTTGGAAATGCTGATGATCAGGCGCAGATCGGACGCCGCTGGCTGGCGACGAGCCAGAATGCGCAGGCATTCTTCATCAATGCTGCGCTCCATCTGATTGATCCGGTCGTCGACCTCGCGAACGCGCTGGGCAAGACCGGAGTCGGCCTCGATCAGTGCCGTGACAGAATCGTTCACCTGCTTCTCGACCAGGCCACCCATTTCGAGCAAATGGCTGCGAACGTCTTCGAGTTCAGCGTTGAACTGTTGGGAAATGTGATGCGTATGGCTGTCTTTGTGGATCATGCTGGGTGTCCTTGGAACGTCCGGTTAATAGCGAAAACGCAGCGGTGGTTCAGGTCTGACGAAGCACGTCCTAGCCGTAACGACCGGTGATGTAGTCTTCTGTCTGTTTTTTTGCCGGGTTGGTGAACAAGGTATCTGTATCACCGAACTCGACGAGTTTGCCCATGTACATAAACGCGGTGTAATCCGACACCCGAGCCGCCTGCTGCATGTTGTGCGTAACGATCACAATGGTGTATTTCGATTTCAGTTCGTAGATCAGTTCTTCGACTTTAAGGGTCGAAATCGGGTCAAGTGCCGAACAGGGTTCGTCGAGCAGCAGGACTTCCGGCTCCACGGCGATCGTTCGGGCAATGACCAGACGCTGTTGCTGCCCTCCGGACAACCCCAACGCCGACTCATGCAGTCGATCCTTGACTTCATCCCAGAGCGCAGCGGCTTTCAGCGCCCACTCGACAGCTTCATCGAGCACGCGCTTCTTGTTGATCCCCTGAATACGCAGCCCGTAGACCACGTTTTCATAAATCGTCTTGGGGAACGGGTTCGGCTTCTGGAACACCATGCCGACGCGCCGACGCAATTCAGCAACTTCCTCGCCTTTGGTGTAGATGTTGTGACCGTACAGGTTGATTGCGCCTTCAATGCGGCAGCCATCGACCAGATCGTTCATGCGATTGAAACTGCGCAACAGGGTCGACTTGCCACAACCGGACGGACCGATGAACGAGGTCACCTTCTGCTTGGGGATATTCAGGGCAATATCGAACAGCGCCTGCTTGTCGCCATAGAACAGATTCAGACCCGGCACTTCGATGGCCACGGTCTCATCGGCCAGATCCAGGCGTTGCTTGTGACGCCTCAGGGCCGACATGTTCATGCCGTGAGTCGGGCTTTCATGCTGCATGGATTGCTCCTGTGCGAACGATTCGCTTCATCGAACGGCTGCGTTTGCCAAAGGGCGAATTCGGGATCAATTGTCGAGCGCCTTATATTTTTCCCGCAAATGGTTACGGATACTCACAGCCGAGAGATTGAGCAAGGCGATGACCAGCACCAGCAACAGCGCGGTGGCGTAGACCAGCGGGCGTGCCGCCTCGACGTTCGGGCTCTGGAAGCCGACGTCGTAAATGTGGAAACCCAGGTGCATGATCTTCTGATCGAGATGCAGATAAGGATAGTTGCCATCCAGCGGCAGCGACGGGGCCAGTTTGACCACGCCCACCAGCATCAATGGCGCAACTTCCCCGGCAGCACGCGCAACCGCCAGAATCAGGCCGGTCATCATTGCCGGGCTGGCCATTGGCAATACAATCTTCCACAGCGTCTCGGCCTTGGTCGCGCCCAGCGCCAGCGAGCCTTCGCGCAGGGTCAGCGGAATACGCGCCAACCCTTCTTCGGTGGCCACGATCACCACCGGCACGGCCAGCAGCGCCAGGGTCAGCGAGGCCCATAACAGGCCTGGCGTACCAAACGTCGGGGCTGGCAGCGCTTCAGGAAAGAACAGCCGGTCTACCGAGCCGCCGAGCACATAAACGAAAAACCCGAGGCCGAACACGCCGTACACAATCGCCGGCACACCGGCCAGGTTGTTCACCGCAATGCGGATCAGCCGGGTAACCGGCCCCTGACGCGCGTACTCGCGCAGGTAAACCGCTGCCAGCACACCGAACGGCGTCACGATCACTGCCATGATCAGGGTCATCATCACCGTGCCGAAGATAGCCGGGAAAATACCCCCTTCGGTGTTGGCTTCGCGAGGGTCGTCACTGAGAAATTCCCACAGTTTCTGGAAGTAGAAACCCAGCTTGGTAACGGTGCCCATCGCGTTGGGCTGGTAAGCACGCACCACTTTGCCCAGGCTGAGTTCGATTTCTTTGCCATTGCCATCGCGGGCCGTCAGGCTGTCGCGATCAAAAGCCTCATGCAGGCCGTCCAGACGCCCCTCGATGACCTTGTAACGCGCCTCCAGCTCGGCACGTTCTGCAGCCATGTCAGCTTGCGCAGCGGCATCGAGCCGGCCATTGAGTTCCAGCTTGCGGGCCTGCAGACGCAGGCGCTCGATACCGTGATTGATGGCCCCGATGTCTTTCTTTTCCAGAATGTAGAGTTCGTCAGCCAGCTTTTCGACGCGTTTGATGCGCTCTTGCAGGATCGGCCAGGCAGCTTCGCCTTGTGCCACTATCCGGCCATCCTCCTTGACGTTGACCAGATAGCCGTAGAAATTGCCCCACTCCCGGCGCTCCAGTGTCATCAGTTCGGCAGGACGGCTCTGGTCGGTCAGCCAGTCGCCCACAACCCAGGTGAAATCGCTGGGGTTGAGGTCACGGTTGCCAACCTTGAACAGCTCACGGGTCATGAACTCCGGCCCTTGGTCAGGCACCGGCAGACCCGCGCTTTTCAAACGCGCACGAGGAACCTGTTCCTGCTCGACCCGCTCACCGACCAGCACACTCGATTCCTGATTGGGCACCGCATAACGTGCGACCACCAGGTCAGTTGGCCAGAAGTGCCCAAGACCCCGCACGGCGATCACCGCCAGCAGGCCGATGGTCATGATGACAGCGATGGATACGGCACCCGCACTCATCCAGACGCCAGGGGCGCCGCTTTTGAACCAGCTCTTGAGGGAGTTCCGCTTCACCAACGCCTACCTTCCTTACAACGCCGAGTATTGCTTGCGCAGTCGCTGACGAATCAACTCTGCGAGGGTGTTCATCACGAAGGTGAACATCAACAGCACCAAGGCCGCCAGAAACAGCACCCGATAATGGCTGCCGCCCACTTCCGACTCCGGCATCTCCACCGCGACATTGGCCGCCAGCGTGCGCATGCCTTCAAACAGATTCATGTCCATGATCGGCGTGTTGCCGGTCGCCATCAGCACAATCATGGTTTCCCCCACCGCCCGGCCCATACCGATCATCAAGGCCGAAAAAATAGCGGGGCTGGCGGTCAGAATGACTACACGCGTCAGGGTCTGCCACGGCGTTGCGCCCAGCGCCAGAGAGCCCAGTGTCAGGCTGCGCGGCACGCTGAACACGGCGTCTTCGGCAATTGAATAGATGTTGGGGATCACCGCGAAACCCATTGCAATGCCGACCACCAACGCGTTGCGCTGATCGTAGGTGATGCCCAGTTGGTCGCGGATCCATGTGCTCGTGTCGCCGCCGAAGAACCAGCTCTCCAGGTGCGGACTCATGCTCAGTGAAAACCAGCCCACCAATAGCACAACGGGAATCAGGATCGCGCCTTCCCAGCCATCGGGCACACGCAGGCGAAGCGAGTCAGGCAGACGGGTCCAGAAAAAGCCTGCCAGCAAAATGCCGATCGGCGTGAGTAGCAGCAAACTGAAGATGCCCGGCAAATGACCTTCCAGGTACGGCGCCAGAAACAATCCGGCAAAGAAACCGAGAATCACCGTCGGCATCGCTTCCATCAATTCAATCACCGGCTTGACCTTGCGGCGCATGCCCGGCGCCATGAAGTAGGCGGTGTAGATCGCGGCAGCCACGGCCAGCGGCGCGGCCAGCAGCATGGCGTAGAACGCCGCTTTCAGGGTGCCGTAGGTCAACGGTGCCAGGCTCAGCTTCGGCTCGAAGTCGGAGTTGGACGCCGTGGATTGCCAAACGTACTTGGGCTCGTCGTAATTCTCATACCAGACCTTGCCCCATAGCGAGCTCCAGGAGACTTCCGGGTGCGGGTTGTCCAGCGCCAGCGGCAACAGCTTGCCAGCGCTTTCGATCAGAACCCGGTTGGCGCGCGGCGATAACGCCAGAATGCCGGGACCGTCAGTTACCTTGTCGATCAGCAAGGTTCGGTGCGCGGTGCTATGGAACACGCCAAGCTTTCCCGAGGCGTCCAGAGCAATGAAGCCCTTGCGCCGCTGTTCGGCCTTGATCTGCTCGATAGGTGCGCTGCCCATTTTAAAGTCGCGGATGCGCATCAGGCGCTGCTCGCCGTCAGTGTCCCGGGCCATGAACCACTGGGACATGCTGCCCTTTGAGTTGCCAATGATCAGCGAAATACCGCCGACCAGTTGGGCACTCGCCGTGATCTCGGCGTTACCGTCTTCCAGCAATTTATAGCGGCCATTGAGGGTTCGGTCGCGCAGGCTGAACACATCCGCCTGAGCGCGACCATTGATGACATACAACCATTGCTGGCGAGGGTCGATGTAAATCGCTTTAACGGCGGCCGACATCTGCGGTAGCTCGATGCGCGTCTGCTCACGCGTCATCTCGCCGGTCATCATGTTTTCTTTCTGCTCGAGCGAAATAACGTGCAACTGAGTACCGGTAGACCCTGCCAGCTTCAGGCTGTCGCCATCGGCACTGACGGTCACATGCTCGACTGCACGACCGGCCTCATTCAGCACCAAAGGCGCTTCGCCGTAGGGCCAGGCCACGCTCGGGGTGATGGTTTTCTGATTGTTCGGGTAGGTCGTCAGGTACGAGTGCCTGAACACCAGCACCTGGCCATTGGACAGTCCCAGGGCTATCAATGGCGCGCCGGGCTGATCCTTGCCGATGGAAGCGACGGACACGCCAGCGGGCAGTGGCAAGGCAACCTTATGCAGCTCTGCGCCATCCTTGACGTTGAAAAAGATGACTTCACCCTTGTCGGAAATGCGCATCCCGATCTGGTTCTGCTCTTCGATTGCGATCATCAACGGCGCACCCGCATCCTGCATCCAGGCGGTATTCAGCACGGGTTCGGAGGTGAGGCTTGCGCCTTTGAAGAGCGGCGCGACGACATAGGCCAGATAGAAGAAGATCAGTGTGATCGCCGCCAGAACGGCAAGGCCACCAATAGCGACGTACCAGTGAGTGAGGCGATCCTTGAACGCACGGACACGACGCTTTCTCACCATCGCAGGCGTATTGAAATCAATACGCGCTGGAGGCGAGCTTTGGTCCATCGTCGATTTGAACAGCTCATTCATGCGCACACACCGTAGACGCCTTGTATGACAGAAACATTACAGCAAGGTGACGCAAGAAAGCCCGCTGCCTGCGAAACCGGCGGCGGACTGTTCAATTTGTATGCAGGCCAGTCCATTGAGCCCCGCTCCAAAGCGTACGTGACTACTTTACCGCCACGCCGGCCGCGCCCTGCAGGCCAAGATCGGCCAGCGTCTTCTCGACGACACGGGCGGGCAGCGGGATATAACCGTCCTTCATCACCACTTCCTGGCCCTGTCTCGACAGCACCAGTTTTACAAACTCGGCCTCCAGCGGCGCCAAGGACTGGTTCGGCGCCTTGTTCACGTACACATAAAGGAAGCGCGACAGTGGATAACTGCCGTTCAGGGTATTGGCTTCGCTGTCTTCGACAAACTCGCCCCCTTCCTTCTTCGCCAGCGGCACAGTTCTGACGTTGGATGTCTTGTAACCGATGCCTGAGTAGCCAATGCCGTTAAGCGAATTGCTGATGGCGCTGACGACCGAGGCGGAACCAGGCTGTTCGTTGACGTTGGCTTTGAAATCGCCTTTGCACAGGGCTTCTTCCTTGAAGTAACCGTAAGTGCCCGACACCGAGTTACGACCGAACAACTGGATCGGTTTGCCTGCCAGATCGCCGGTCACGCCGACATCACCCCAGGTTTTCGCATCCGCCCTGGCACCACACAGCCGGGTCGCGGAAAAGATTGCGTCCACCTGCTGCAGGGTCAGGCCCTTGATCGGATTGTCCTTGTGCACGAAAACGGCCAATGCGTCCACAGCGACCGGAATAGCGGTCGGTTTGTAGCCGTGTTTCTGCTCAAAAGCAGATAATTCGCCGTCTTTCATCCTGCGGCTCATCGGGCCCAGATTGGCCGTGCCCTCGGTCAGCGCGGGTGGCGCCGTGGAGGAGCCGGCCGCTTGAATCTGGATGTTCACGCTCGGGTATTCTTTCTTGTAGGCCTCGGCCCACAGGGTCATCAGATTTGCCAGAGTATCGGAGCCGACACTGGAGAGATTGCCCGACACACCGGAGGTCCTGGTATAGGCCTTGATGGCAGGGTCGACGGCAGCCAGCGTATTGGCTGCCGTCGCGCTGGCGGCACCCCATATCAGTGCAGCCATCAAACGCTTGAGTGTCATCCTTGCGCTCCTGGCAGGGTATGTAGGTGTCCACAAGCCTTTTGGGCCAGTCTTGTGACTACTCTATGAATTGATTATGACAATAAGATGAAAAGGCCATCGCCCCTCGCAGGGAGATAGCCTTTCGCTGTAGCGGATACCTTGAGCGTTTTACCAGTGGGTGCTGATCAACGCTTTCTGGTGAGCAAAAACACGCCGATTGCCATACCCAGGCCGCAGAGAATCGCGACATACCAGGCCGGGCCCATCGGGCTGCTCTTGAGCATGAACGTCACCACCATCGGCGTCAGCCCCCCGAAAATGGCGTATGCCAGGTTGTAGGAGAACGACAGCCCGGAGAAACGCACCATGGGCGGGAACGCCTTGACCATGACATAAGGAACCGCGCCGATAGTGCCAACGAACAGGCCCGTCACGGCATACAGCGGGAACAGCACTTCCGGATGGCTGCCGAGGATGTGATAGAACGTCCAGGAACTGACCAGCAAACCTGCGCTGCCCAGCAGAAACACCCAGCCTGCGCCGAAACGATCCGCCAGCGCGCCCGCAGCGATGCAACCTACGCTCAGGAAGACAATCGCCAGGCTGTTGGCTTTCAGCGCGGTAGCGGCCGGAAAGCCATAAATGGTTTGCAGGATGGTCGGTGTCATCAGGATCACGACGATGATGCCGGCAGACAGCAACCAGGTCATCAGCATCGACAGCGCAACGGCGCCACAATGATCACGCAGCACCGCCTTGAGCGGCACCTCTTCGGCCAGTGCCTTGCGCAGTTGCAGTTCGGCGAACACCGGCGTTTCATGCAGCAGGCGACGCAGATACACCGACATCAGGCCGAACACGCCACCCAGCAGGAAAGGGATACGCCAGGCGTAATCCGATACCTCGACCGGGGTATAGATGCTGTTGATCGCCGTAGCGACCAGCGAGCCCAGCAGGATGCCCGCTGTCAGCCCTGCGGTCAGGGTGCCGCAGGCATACCCGACACGCCGTGCAGGCACATGCTCGGACACGAAGACCCAGGCGCCAGGCACTTCACCGCCGATGGCGGCACCTTGAATGACGCGCATCAACAGCAGCAGAATCGGCGCCCACATGCCGATCTGTGCGTAGGTCGGTAGCAGACCCATGATCAGGGTCGGCACCGCCATCATGAAAATGCTCAGCGTGAACATTTTCTTGCGCCCCAGCAGATCGCCGAAGTGCGCCATGATAATGCCGCCCAGCGGCCTCGCCAGATAACCGGCGGCGAAAATGCCGAACGTCTGCATCATGCGCAGCCAGTCGGGCATGTCCACCGGGAAAAACAGCTTGCCGACCACCGCCGCGAAAAACACGAAAATGATGAAGTCGTAGAACTCCAGCGCGCCACCCAAAGCAGACAGCGAAAGGGTTTTGTAATCGCTGCGGGTCAAAGGCCGCGCAGGCTGCGTGGAACTTGAAGGAACAGATGACATGACAAGGCTTCTCTTTACTTGTTCTTTAAAAAGGGGCAAGCGACAGCAACGCTGGCTGCTGCGGGGTGCCGTGCAGAAGCGATTGTCGAGGGCAAAGGCGCAGATAGGCACCAAAATTGCGTGTACAGGCAGTCTTGTCACCTGTAGAGGTCCAGCAAGATAGCAAATTGCTCTCAAAAACACATGTCAAGAACTGCATCATTACAAAATGGAAACCAGACGGTCGTTCTATGACGCAACGCCCGATATACTCGCAAGTCGTCAGCAGCACTGGGAAGTTGTGCGAAAACGTCTGAATCAGCGGGTTTCGCAGAGTTTCTCTATGGGCCACACCGGCACTGAACACACAATGTTCATGCGCATGGTTTTGAATGGCGCCTGTTAACCGCGGCATACAATAATGAGAGTCATGGGTCAGAGGCACCCTAGGCATGATCGAGCTCGAACAAGAAGATCCAACTCCGCAAGGCGACCTTGCACTGCAAATTACCGCCCTTCCCCGCGAAACCAATGGCTTTGGCGACATCTTCGGCGGCTGGCTGGTCTCCCAGATGGACCTGGCGGGTACAGCCATGGCCAGTAAAGTGGCCGGCGGCCGTGTAGCGACCGTGGCGATTGATCGCATGGCGTTTCTGGTCCCGGTCGCAGTTGGAGAGCAGCTTTCCTTTTACACCCGCACCCTGGAAGTCGGACGCACCTCGATCAAGATGATGGTCGAAGTGTGGAGCGATGACCCGCTCACCAGCGAATGGCGCAAGGTCACTGAGGCCGCATTCGTGTTCGTGGCCATAGATTCCAGCGGGCGGACACGCTCAGTTCCCGCACGGCGGTAACTGGTTGCTCAACCCAAGGATGGCTGCCCGGTTAAACTCACCTTGCGTGAAGCGGTCTATTTTCGTCACGGTCATTGAGTGAGAACTTTGCATGCCAACATCCCCGGTTGAACCCAACGTTGAATCTGTCCAGTACGACGAACTGAACTGCTGGCGTATTCGCCACGGCGAAGCAGAGCTGCTGGTTGCGCAGCAGGGCGCGCATATCCTCAGCTATCAAGTGGCCGGACAGCAGCCTCTGGTGTGGCTGAATGAAGAGGCGGTTTTCAAGCAAGGCAAACCCATTCGCGCGGGCATGCCCATCTGCTGGCCGTGGTTCGGTAACCTGGAACGCAACCCGCAAAGCGTGCAGGCAATGCGCGACAGCAGCGAACCTGCCAAGGCGCATGGTGAAGTGCGAGCGCTGGATTGGCAGTTGCTGGGGATCGGAGCAGATGGCGATGCACTGCTGGTGGAGTTCGTCCTTCCGGAAGCCGAAGGCCACCTGCCAGGCTGGCCGCACAACGTCGCCCTGAAACTCAGCATCCGTCTGGACCATGCCCTGAACGTCAGCCTGGTCAGCTACAACTGCGGCACAGAATCTGTCGTTATCAGCCAGGCGCTGCACACCTATTTCGCCGTCAGCGATGTTCGTCAGGTCAGCGTCGAAGGGCTAGACGGCCTGCGCTACATCGAAACCCTGGCAAACTGGGAAGAACGTGAACAGGCCGGCGACCTGACGTTCACTGGCGAAACCGACCGTATCTACAAGGATACGCCGGGTGTGCTCAGCATCGTTGACCCCCAATGGCAGCGCCGCATCCATATCCGCAGCACCGGCTCGAAATCAGCCATCCTGTGGAACCCGTGGATCGAGAAAACCGGTAAATTCACCGACATGGCAGCAGATGGCTGGCAGCGCATGGTCTGCGTCGAAACGGCCAACGTGCTGGACGATGTGGTGACGCTGGCCCCCGACCAGATGCATGTTCTGGGTGTGAGTATCTGGAGCGAGGCGCTCTGATCAGTTATTGATCAACCCCATCAAAGGTCCGACTCAACCACAACGCGGACCTTTGACGCATCCATCGCATACGCAGCATCAGCCAGATCGTTACTGACCTTCTCGATTTTCAGGGTTCCTTCTACCCACAGTGGTGTGTAGATATCATCCAGTTTCAGGCCTTTGGGGTAACGCACCAGCACCAATTGGTTGGGCGGCGGTGGCGGAACGTGAATGCAGGCGCCTGGATAGGGCACGATGAAGAACAGCGTGCTGTGGCCCTTGGCATCGGTTTCGAGGGGTACAGGGTAACCGCCAAGACGAATGGTCTTGCCGTTCATTGCCGGGACGGTCTTGGTCGAATACATGACCGCTGGCAAACCCTTGCTCTGCTTCAAGCCACCCTTGCTGTCGAACGTGCCCATCGCTTCCGGAGAGTTGTGGTCAATCTCGGGCATGGCTTCGAGGGCTTTTTGATCGGACTTGGGCATCAACTCAAGCCAGTCGGTTTCCGGCAACTGGGCGTGTGCAAGCCCGGACAGCAGCAGAAGAGTCATCAACAAAAAGCGGCGCATGATAAAGCTCGGCAAAGAAGGAAGAGTTGCCGCGCATTCTAGCCCTCTGTGCCGCGCAGAACAGAGGGCTGAACATTAAACGTTATTTCTTTTTGATCATGCCGTAGATAACCAGCAGGATGATTGCACCTACCAACGCGCCGAGGAAACCTGCACCCTCGCCCGCTTGATAGATACCCAGCGCCTGACCACCATAAGTGGCTGCGAGCGAGCCGGCGATACCCAGTACGATGGTCATGATCCAGCCCATGCTGTCGTCGCCCGGCTTCAGGAAGCGAGCCAGCAGACCAACGATCAGGCCGATAAAGATGGTTCCAATGATACCCATGCCATTCCCCTCTGTATTAAGTGAATATGCCTGGGCTAATGAGCAGCCCCGACCTACTGCTATCTGAGAACAGCGGCAGGGAATGGTTCCGGCGCAATGGACAGTTTGCTTCGGGGTGGAGAATTCTTCATGAATGACAGGGCCTGGCGATAGCGCAGAACGGCTAAACAGGGCTGACACCCCGCTAATTCTCGTTCCCACGCTCCGCGTGGTAATGCATTTCGTGACGCGGAGCGTCACCCAATGCATGCCAACGCGGAGCATTGGCACGATAGTCAGTTGGATTTGTGTATTACGTCGAGCGCAGAGCATTGGCACGATAGCCGCGGGCCTGATCAGCCCTTGATCAACGCTTCAACCAGCTTCACCTGACGATCCAGCGTAGCGCGGTCAACGCTGCGGAGCGTAGCGTGTCCTACTTTGCGGCCAGCCTTGAACGCCTTGCCGTAGTGGTGCAGGTGGCAATCTTCGACGGCGATGACCTTGTCCACTGCTGGCACTTCACCGATGAAGTTGAGCATGGCGCTCTCGCCGACCTTGGCTGTGGAGCCCAGCGGCAGACCGGCAACCGCCCGCAGGTGGTTCTCGAACTGGCTGCACTCGGCGCCTTCGGTCGTCCAGTGACCGGAGTTGTGGACGCGCGGCGCAATCTCGTTGGCTTTCAGGCCGCCGTCGACCTCAAAGAACTCGAATGCCAGCACGCCCACGTAATCCAGCTGCTTCAGGACACGACCGGCGTAGTCTTCGGCCAGTGCCTGCAATGGGTGATCGGTGCTGGCGATGGACAGGCGCAGGATGCCGCTGTCGTGCGTGTTGTGAACCAGCGGGTAGAACCGGGTCTCGCCATCACGTGCGCGAACGGCGATCAGCGACACTTCGCCAGTGAACGGCACGAAGCCTTCCAGAAGGCAAGGCACGCTGCCCAGCTCGGCGAATGTATCGGTCACGTCTGCTGCCGAGCGCAGGACCTTCTGGCCCTTGCCGTCATAACCCAGCGTGCGGGTCTTGAGCACCGCAGGCAGGCCAATGCTGGCCACCGCAGCATCCAGATCGGCCTGCGACTGAATATCGGCGAATGCGGGCGTCGGAATGCCCAGATCCTTGAACATGCTTTTTTCAAACCAGCGGTCACGCGCAATGCGCAACGCCTCGGCGCTCGGATAGACCGGTACGAACTGCGACAGAAACGCCACGGTCTCGGCCGGAACGCTTTCGAACTCGAAAGTCACCAGATCGACTTCATCAGCCAACTGACGCAGATGGTCCAGATCGCCGTAATCGGCACGCAGATGCTCGCCAAGTGCAGCAGCACAGGCATCCGGCGCGGGATCGAGAAAGGCGAAGTTCATACCCAGCGGCGTACCTGCCAATGCCAACATGCGGCCGAGCTGGCCGCCACCGATTACACCGATCTTCATGGAAAAACCTCAGGCGTGGCGTGGGTCTGGATTGTCCAGGACGCTGTCTGTCTGCTCAGCGCGGAATTTCTTCAGCGCTGCGTGGAATTGAGGGTGTTTGGCGCCCAGGATACTGGCCGAAAGCAGCGCAGCGTTGATCGCCCCCGCTTTGCCGATGGCCAGGGTCGCTACCGGAATACCCGCAGGCATCTGCACGATCGACAGCAGGGAGTCGACCCCCGACAGCATCGACGACTGCACCGGAACGCCCAGCACAGGCAGGTGGGTCTTGGCGGCACACATGCCAGGCAAGTGAGCAGCACCGCCAGCACCGGCGATGATCACTTCAATGCCACGGCCCTCTGCTTCGTCGGCGTACTGGAACAGCAGGTCCGGCGTGCGGTGAGCTGACACCACCTTGACTTCATAAGGGATGCCGAGCTTTTCCAGCATGTCGGCAGTGTGGCTAAGGGTGGACCAATCGGACTTGGAGCCCATGATCACGCCAACCAGTGCGCTCATCGTCGTGCCTCTCATCGGGCGCCCGCAGGCGCGTCTGAAAACAACAAGCCACGCAGGGGAACCGGCGTGGCTTGTTGTACGAATAGTGACCGATTTAGCCGGCCAAAGGCCGCGCAGTATACCGCAAAGTGGTGAGTTTAAAGCACCTGCGATCACCTTCTGTCAGCAGCACCGCCAGAGATCGACGCAAGCCGTGCCCTGGAGCCGGACACACTGAAGTTCCAACACGTTAACCAGCGCGCCTTACAACATGAAAGGCCTTGCCCTACGACGCTAAGCCATATAGCGGGCCTGTCAGGCCCGGACAGTATTTGTTTAACTGGAAGCGCGACATTGAAGTCGCGATCTAACCTGACTCTCAAGGATGAGAACGTACCAATGAAAAACAAACTGAAAGTCTGGCTGTCACTTGCCGTCTTTTTTACCTGCCATTTGCCAGCGCCGACGGCCCCAATCTGGGACTGTTCGTGATCATGCACGATCAACTGACAAAATATGAACGCGCTGAACTGGGTGACAACTACTTGAATCCCTTTCTCGCTCAGTTGCAGGAAATCACGGGGCGCAGGACAACGGTCACATTCATCAACGACGAACCGGGCCTTACAGACTTCGCCTATCGTGGGGAGGAGGGTGAACAGTCGTTATACAGGCTATTTCAGACGAGCACCGCTTACGCAGACGCTAAAAACCTGCCACGCCCGTCCGAGCGCCATAAATACCTGCTGGTGACTTCCAATAAAATCCACGGGACGTTACACGGCGTTGCAGCAACAAGCCATCACGTCGCGATGGCGTCCCTGAAAGATTACAACACGCTGCCGCATGAGATCGGCCACCTGTTTGGCGCTACGCATGAGGCGGCTAGCGGTTTTCCATGCCAGACGACTATGTGGGGATATTCCACCACCTCTATCATCCCCTGCTATTACTTCAGCGATGCCAACAAGGAATTGATTCGCAAATACGTCGATAACATATCTGTTCGCTGAGCAAACGGCCTGTTGTCATGCATCACAACAGGCCGTTTTTATGCTTCGCCCGGCGACGCTGCACTCTCGAGCTTGCGCCACAGCAGGCGCACATTGGCCTTGCGTACCAGAGCGCAACGGTAAAGGCGAATCTCCAGCGGCACATGCCACTGCGGCCCGCCACACACCACCAGTTCACCGCGCGCCAGTTCGGCGCGCACACTCAGTTGCGGAACCCAGGCGATGCCCAGCCCTTCCAGTGCCATGCTTTTCAGGCTATCGGCCATCGCCGTCTCGTAAACCGTTGTGAACCGCAGGTTGCGCTGACGCAGCAGAAGATTCACCGAGCGCCCGAGAAAGGCCCCGGCGCTGTAGGCAAGCAACGGCACACTGCCCTCGCCTTCCATATCGAATAACGGCTGCCCATCGGCATCTGCCGCACAGACCGGCAACATCTCGGTATGGCCCAGATGCAGCGAGGGGAAGATTTCAGCGTCCATTTGCAGCGCGGCGTCAGGATCATAGAACGCCAGCATCAGATCGCAGCCACCTTCACGCAACGCGTGTACGGCATCGCCAACGTTGGTGGCCACCAGCCGGGTGGCAATGTTCAGCCCTTCGTTACGTAGCTGGGCAATCCAGCGCGGAAAGAACCCCAACGCCAGCGAGTGTGCCGCAGCAACCTGCATCACCTCGCCCTGCCCACCTTCCAGATGATGCAGATGGCGCACGACTTCGCCCAGTTGCTCGACCACAGTACGCGCGGTGACCAGAAACAGCTGCCCGGCAGCCGTCAGTTCGATGGGCGTGCGCGAGCGATTGACCAGCGTCAGCCCCAAGGCCGACTCAAGACTGCGGATACGCCGACTGAACGCTGGCTGAGTCACGAAACGACGCTCGGCGGCCTGAGAAAAGCTGCGGGTGGCCGCCAGGGCGCTGAAATCCTCCAGCCATTTGCTTTCCAGATTCATCAGGTCCTCCCGGACAATGGATGACGGCTTCGACAGGCAATTGCGCATGCCCTGCACGCACCCGGCTTGAAACGACCGCAGTGGGACGACCGGCAACGCGCTGCGGATACATGGCCAGACGGCTCTGGCAAGGCCGCCGAAGCAGCGTCCGGGTGCGACATTTTGCCCCCTTTACGCACTTAACGGAATCCGGGTCACACCCTGATTATGCCGTTATTGCATAGGCCAGCGTTTAACAGCATTGGTCAAGACGGGGTGGGAAGCCCACTATTCGCGGCGTTCCGGCATTGTCCGTGCCTTTTTGAGACTTCTTTTATCATGTCCTCGCCTGCATCATCGCGCATCGAAAAAGACCTGCTTGGTGTTCTCGAAGTACCTGCCAACGCTTACTACGGCATCCAGACCCTGCGAGCGGTGAACAACTTTCACCTCTCCGGCGTGCCGCTTTCGCACTACCCGAAACTGGTAGTCGCGCTGGCCATGGTCAAGCAGGCGGCAGCAGATGCAAACCATCAGCTCGGACACCTCAATGACGCCAAGCATGCGGCGATCAGCGAGGCCTGCGCCCGCCTGATCCGTGGCGACTTCCACGATCAGTTTGTGGTGGACATGATTCAGGGCGGCGCCGGCACGTCCACCAACATGAATGCCAACGAAGTCATCGCCAACATCGCTCTGGAAACCATGGGTTTCGAGAAAGGCGAATACAAACACCTGCACCCCAACAACGATGTCAACATGGCGCAGTCGACCAACGACGCCTACCCCACCGCGATCCGTCTGGGTCTGCTGCTGGGTCACGACGCCCTGCTCGCCAGCCTGTCCAGCCTGATTCAGGCCTTCGCCGCCAAGGGCGAAGAATTCAACCATGTGCTGAAGATGGGCCGCACCCAGTTGCAGGACGCCGTTCCAATGACCCTGGGTCAGGAATTCCGCGCCTTTGCCACCACCCTGACCGAAGACCTCAACCGCCTGCGCAGCCTGGCACCCGAGCTGTTGACCGAAGTGAACCTGGGCGGAACCGCCATCGGTACCGGCATCAACGCCGACCCCGGCTATCAGAAGCTGGCGGTCGATCGTCTGGCGCTCATCAGCGGTCAGCCGCTGGTGCCGGCAGCCGATCTGATCGAAGCGACCTCCGACATGGGCGCGTTCGTACTGTTCTCGGGCATGCTCAAGCGTACTGCGGTCAAGCTGTCGAAGATCTGCAACGACCTGCGCCTGCTGTCCAGCGGCCCGCGCACCGGGATCAACGAAATCAACCTGCCGGCACGCCAGCCCGGCAGCTCGATCATGCCCGGCAAGGTCAACCCGGTAATCCCGGAAGCGGTCAATCAGGTTGCTTTCGAAATCATCGGCAACGACCTGTCGCTGACCATGGCCGCTGAAGGCGGACAATTGCAGCTCAACGTGATGGAGCCACTGATCGCTTACAAGATCTTCGACTCTATCCGCCTGTTGCAGCGCGCCATGGACATGCTGCGCGAACACTGCATTGTGGGCATCACGGCCAACGAACAGCGCTGCCGCGAGCTGGTCGAGCATTCGATCGGCCTGGTGACCGCACTGAACCCCTACATCGGTTACGAAAACTCCACCCGTATCGCCCGCATCGCGCTGGAAACCGGCCGCGGCGTGCTGGAACTGGTGCGTGAGGAAGGTCTGCTCGACGATGCCATGCTCGACGACATCCTGCGCCCGGAAAACATGATCGCTCCGCGTCTGGCCCCCTTGAAGGCCTGACAGGAAATGACCTGCGCACCAAGCTCACCAGATTGAGGGCCTAGACACCCCTCAATTTTTTGAGGGTCTGGGAGTGATTCTCCAGACCCTTTTTTTTGCCTGCAGCAAAGGGCTCCGACACTGGACCCAGAGCCTTCGGCACCCCACTTTGGCGGAGTAATCCGTGGAAGTATTCATTCATCGTCGCGAATGAAGAATCAGACGTCCAAGAAAGCGACTACAGACGTAAAAACTTTGCACCGGTATAGTGCGCCCCCTCAAAAGTAGCGAGGAATAACAAAAATGCTGGAAATGATTAACGACTTTCTCTCCGGTAAGGTACTGATCGTACTTATCGTTGGCCTAGGTAGTTACTTCACGATCCGCTCGCGTTTCGTTCAGTTTCGACACTTTTTCCACATGTTCTCGGTTTTTCGCGACAGTCTGCGCAGCAGCGCGGGTCAGTTGAGTTCGTTCCAGGCCCTGATGCTCAGCCTTGCGGGCCGCGTCGGAGCAGGCAACATCGCAGGCGTCGGCATTGCCGTAACGCTGGGCGGTCCGGGCGCCGTATTCTGGATGTGGGTCACCGCACTGGTCGGCATGTCCAGCAGTTTCATCGAGTGTTCGCTCGCCCAGCTCTATAAACGCAAGGATTCCGAAGGACAGTTCCGCGGCGGTCCGGCGTTTTACATCCAGCACGGTCTGGGCAAGCGCTGGCTAGGCATGGTCATGGCCGTACTGTTGCTGGTGACCTTCGGTTTTGCCTTCAACGGCCTGCAATCCCACGCCGTGACCGACTCGCTGAAAAGCGCGTTCAACATCGACACCCGAACCACCGGCATCTGTCTGGTCGTGCTGCTGGGTCTGGCCTTCGTCGGCGGCATCAAGCGTATCGCGGCAATTTCCGACCTGCTGGTTCCAGTCAAGACCCTGATCTACATCGCGGTCACCATCTACGTCATCGTTCTGCAGATCGACCACGTTCCCGGCATGCTGATGACCATCGTCAGAAGCGCCTTCGGTCTTGACCCGGTATTCGGCGGCCTGATCGGCAGCGCTATCGTGATGGGCGTCAAGCGTGGCGTGTTCGCCAACGAAGCCGGTCTGGGCAGTGCGCCCAACGTGGCTGCCGTGGCGCATGTAGAGCACCCGGTTGCACAAGGCGTGGTTCAGGCGTTCAGCGTGTTCCTCGACACCTTCGTGATCTGCACCTGCACCGCCTTGCTGATCCTGCTGTCCGGTATCTACGACATCGGTTACGACGGCAACGGCATCGTTCTGGCGCAGAACTCGCTGGCCGCAGTGGTCGGTGACTGGGGCAGAATCTTCATCAGCGTGGCGCTAGCACTGTTCGTCTTCACCTCGATTCTCTACAACTACTACCTGGGTGAAAACAGCCTGCGGTTCCTGTTTGGCGAGAAGATCCAGACCATCATCATCTACCGTATCGCGGTGCTGGTACTGATCATGTGGGGTGCCGTCGTCGACCTGAAAGATGTATTGGCGTTCGCCGACATCACCATGACCATGCTGGCGTTCGTTAACCTGATCGCACTCGCCATGCTGTTCAAAGTCGTCAAGCGCATTCTGAACGACTACGATTCGCAGCGTCGGGCTGGCATCAAGACGCCGGTGTTCGATTCCAGCCAGTTCCCTGATCTGGACCTGGATCGCAACGCATGGCCAGCCAATCCGACCCGTCAGTCGACACAGGACGCCGAAGCGGCCGCCAAGCCTGTACCCGAAGCACGATAACCAACGCGACCTTACGCCGGAGAACAACCATGACTGATCATGCACATAAACCCGCTCAGAGCGTCATGGTTCTTTACACCGGCGGCACCATCGGCATGCAGGCCAGCGCCAACGGCCTGGCACCCGCCTCGGGTTTCGAGGCGCGGATGGCCGGGCAACTGGCCGAGCACCCGGAACTGCGGGTGCCGCAGTGGCGCTTTCGCGAGATGTCGCCGCTGATCGACAGCGCCAACATGACCCCTTCCTACTGGTTGCGCCTGCGTGAGGCGGTGATCGAGGCGGTGGAGGTCGATGGCTGCGATGCTGTTCTGGTGCTGCATGGCACCGACACCCTGGCGTACAGCGCAGCGGCGATGAGCTTCCAGTTGCTGGGGTTCAGCGCACCGGTGCTGTTCACCGGCTCTATGCTGCCTGCCGGCGTGCAGGACAGCGATGCCTGGGAAAACGTCAACGGTGCCCTGCTGGCGCTGGGTTCGGGTCTGGTGTCAGGCGTTCAGCTGTATTTCCACGGGCAACTGATGACGCCTGTGCGCTGCGCGAAAATTCGCAGCTTCGGTCGTCAACCGTTCGCACCGCTGCAACGCTCGCGTGGCGGTCATGCGGTGGTTTCGCTGCCCGATGCACTGAACTACCGGCAGGCGAAGACGCTTGCAGAGGTCGCCGTGTTGCCGCTGTTTCCCGGCGTCGGCGCAGCTCAGCTGGACGGTCTGATCAACAGCGGTATTCGGGGTCTGGTGCTTGAGTGCTTCGGCAGCGGCACCGGGCCAAGTGATGATCCGCAGTTTCTGGCCAGCCTGGAAAATGCACGAGCGCTTGGTATCTGCGTGGTGGCGATTACCCAGTGCCACGAAGGTGGTGTCGAGCTGGATGTCTACGAAGCGGGGAGCCGTCTGCGCGGTGCAGGCGTGCTCTCCGGTGGCGGCATGACCCGTGAGGCAGCGCTTGGCAAACTGCATGCACTGCTGGGGGCAAGCTTGACGACCGAGGAAGTCAGGCGGCTGGTCGAATTGGACCTGTGTGGCGAGCTGCGTTAAGCCACCGCAATCTCTGCGTTATCCGAGGCGTTCTGCACACGCGCAACGCCTCACCCTCTTTACGAAGCCTTGCTTTCTTCCTGCGCGCCCCTGAGCATCGAATCCAGATTACGCTCGATGTTTTCGCACAATGCCGTCATCTGAATCTCATGTTCGCTGGCACGGAACGGGCTCTGCAGGTCGGTGCCGATCTTTTCGATGGCTAACAGCATGAAACCCACTACGGTTGATGCCAACGGCGTGAACCAGCCCAGGGTCTCCACCAGGCCAATCGGTACGATCAGGCAGAACAGTGTGATGAACAGACGCGGAAAAGCGACGTACGGATAAGGCAATGGTGTGTTGGCAATACGCTCCATACCGCCCTGGCAATTGGAGATGTCCACCATGGTCGACTCAAGACGCGCCAGACGAATGCTGTCCAGTCGCCCCGCCTGATACTCCTTGGCCAACAGCGCAGCCGACGTATTGAGCAGGTCGTTGGGAAAGTTGTTGGTGTCGTGACGACGTTCGAATTCCTCGCGAGGAATCAGCATCTGAACCTCATCACCACATTTGGCGCCCTTCAGGTGCGCGGACAGGCATTTCACGTAGGCAACATGGCGACGCAACAGCGTGGCCTTGACCGGGTTGATCCCGTCGTCATCCTCGACCAGCGTCAACACCTGCCGAGCGAAGCTGCGCGAACTATTGACCAGCGCGCCCCACAACGTTCGTGCTTCCCACCAGCGGTTGTAGGCGCTGGAATTACGAAAGCTGGTGAGGACCACAAGTGCCGAGCCCAGCAGGGTCAACGGCATGGAAGGCAACGTGATCTTGCGCTCCAGATACAGCATGAAGTCGACCGTGACGATCACATCCCAAATCAACAACCAGAAAAGCGACCAACCCACGTAACCGATGGTCTTGCCGAGAAAACGGATTTTCGAAATGATCGTTTGCTGCAAAAGAACTACCCCATCGAAAAATAAGCGAATCGCAGGCTGACATCTGCCGCATGGCCTTTGAATGCCAAACCGGCAGATGGTTCGCAAACGACCCGCTTTATCTTGGGGTTACAGACTTCCTCAGCAGCCAGTCAGCGCCACTTGCGGGCGTTCGCCAGCAAAGAAAATCGGCCTTAAGCGCACGCCGATCACGTTACCGGCGTAGGCTGCAACCAGCCATAGCCAGCCGTGCAGGCTACCCGAGGCAATACCGCTGAAGTACGCGCCGATGTTGCAGCCGTAGGCCAGTCGAGAGCCATAACCCAGCAGCAACCCGCCGATGACCGCAGCAACCAGCGAGCGCGTGGGAATGTCCAGGCTCGGCGCAAAACGGCCGGCCAGCCCTGCCGCCAGCAAGGCACCGAGCATGATGCCGATGTCCATCACACTGGTGACGTCTTCCCACACCGGAGCCGCCAACGCCTTGGCATTCGCCGCGCTCTGCCAGAACACCCAGCTGCCGACGTCCACACCCAGACCACTGGCTACCTTCGCGCCCCATAGCGCAAACGCCGAGGTGATGCCCCACGGACGACCCGCCAGCGCCAGTGTTGCGTAATTGAGCAGCGCCAGCGCGACAGCGCCCCAGACCAGAACCCATGGCCCGCGCAGCACCCGGCTCAACCCACGATGGTCAGTGGTAACCGGCGTTTCAAGCTGTCCATGACGCCGCTTTTCGAGCTTCACGGTTATGAAAGCGATCAAGGCGAACAGAGCGAGATTCACGATCAGCGCAGGCAATACGCCGAAGGTCTTGACCACCGAAACTGCCGGGAACGAAGGCAGGGCAAACCACCAGTCGACGTGATGGGTCGCAATCAACGAACCGAGGATGAAAAACAGCAGCGTCACCAGCATGCGTGCATTGCCGCCACCTGCGGTGAACAACGTACCGGACGCACAGCCACCGCCCAGTTGCATGCCGATACCGAAGATGAACGCCCCCACGACGACCGAAATTCCGACCGGCGCAACCAGTCCGGTAACGGGCTGACCGAACAGCGTGCCAGCACCCAGCGCAGGGAAAAACAGCACCACAGCCACCGCCAGCATGACCATTTGCGCCCGCAAACCCGCACCGCGCCGCTCACGGATAAACACCCGCCACGCCGAGGTGAAGCCGAATGCCGCGTGATACAGCGTCACGCCCAGCGCTGCACCGACGATCCACAGCATTACCTGGCGGGTGCCGACACTGAGCAGCAGAAACTGGGCGCCCATCAGCAGCAGGAACAGCGCAGCCAGCGGCGCGCCGAACTTGCGTCCGGGTGTTGCAGTAAGAGAGTTGTTCATGGGTATCTCAGGACAAGTAACAGAAAGTGCAGATTATACGCCTGCCAGCTGGACTACTCGGACCAGGCCTTGCGCAGCCTGTTCAATGCATCGGCAATCTCGACCTCGGGCACGGCGGCGAAACCCAAAACCAGCCCGGCGCGGTTATCCACAGGCTCACTGGAGTCGGGCAGCCAGTAATCACTCAAGGCATTCATCTCGACGCCAACGCTACCAGCCTTGGCAATCAGTGCCTGCTCACGCGCGACACTGTCTACCTTGACCATCACATGCAGCCCTGCAACCACCCTGGGCATTGCAGCGCACCCTGCTATGTCGGCAGGCCAGTTATCCAGCAGCGCATTGCGACGACTCAGCGCCGCGCGACGCATACGACGGATGTGTCTTTGGAAATGCCCCGACGCAATGAATTGCGCCATGACCGCCTGCACGCCAATCTCGGTATGGCGCATGTCTACCGCCTTGCGCTGGCTGAACGGGCGGACAAGTTGCTCAGGCAGAACCAGATACCCCAGGCGCAGCGCCGGAAAGGCGACTTTTCCGAATGTGCCGACATAGAGCACTCGACCACTCTGCTCCAACGCAGCCAACGGGGCCAATGGCGAACCGCTGTACCGATACTCCCCATCGTAATCGTCCTCGACAATCCAGCTCTGGTGCCTCTCGGCCCAGGCCAGTAACTCCAGGCGCCGTGCCAGGCTCATGACTACGCCAGTCGGGTACTGATGCGAAGGGGTCACGTACGCCAATCTGCAATCGGCCTGCTCAAGATCAGCGCAACGCATGCCCTCGTTATCCACAGGCACGCCGTGCAATCGCGCACCTGCCAGTGCAAACGCATGACCCGCCGCGCGATAGCCTGGATTTTCCATAGCAACGCCATCGCCCGGCGTCAAAAGCAACTGTGCACAAAGGCTGATTGCATGTTGCGCGCCGCTGGTGATCACAATTTGCTCAGCCGTGCAATGCAGCCCACGCGATGAACGAAGATAAACGGCAATCAACTCACGCAGCCGCGAATCTCCCGCAGCGGTGCCGTAACCCAGTTGAACAAGGTCCGGCTTGCGCCAAAAGGCCGCATACAGCTTGCCCCACAAGGCAAACGGAAAAAGATCGAAGGCTGGAACGCCTACCCGAAAAGCCCGCGGCCTACCCGTCGGCGGCTCGTGCAAATGATGCTTTTCGAGCAGCACGCGTGTCGGGCTGTGGATAACTTCGCCGGAACAATTCGACGGCATTTCCGCCGCAATTGTGGACAAACCTGTGTGTAAACCTGTGGATACACCTGTGGGTAAGTTGGTGGATAGTTTTTTACGGCTCTGCCGTCGAGGCGCAGCGCTTCGTTCAGACAGCTGCGCAACATACGTACCGTCGCCAACGCGCCCTTCAATAAAACCCTCGGCATACAGCTGGTCATAGGCCCGTATGACGCTGTTACGGGAGATGCCCAGTGAATGCGCCAAATCGCGACTGGCGGGCAGACGCATGCCGCCACTCAAGCGCCCATCCAGCACTTGCTGGCGCAAAATCTCGTAGAGCTGCTTGCTCAAGCCGTGATTCGGGTCCAGCTCAATGCCGGTAAGCGTGGGTGGAAACGCGACAGGGGCGATGGGCATGAATTGGTCCCATGAAAATTATAAAAAATGGATCTTACATCAGACCAATACCTTGCCTACGATCGTTTCATCAGCCAAGGAACATGACCATGTACATACCTGCTGCCTTCAAGGAAAACGACACGCTCAGCCTGCACGAGCAGATGGATCAAACTCGCCTGGCTATTCTTGTCACACAGGGTGAAGAAGGATTGCACGCGACTCACTTGCCGCTGCTGTTGCGCCGCGATGAAGGTCCGCACGGCACGCTTTACGGGCATCTGGCCAGAGCCAACCCACAGTGGCAGCAGTTGAACTCAGGTGTCGAGGCGCTGGTGATTTTTCCCGGCGGCGATGCCTATGTGAGCCCGTCTTTCTACCCGAGCAAGGCAGAACACGGCAAGGTTGTACCTACCTGGAATTATCTGGCCGTGCATGCCTATGGGCAGGCCACGGTTTTTACCGATGCAGCGCAACTGCACCAATTGCTGGCTGACCTGACCCATCGCCATGAATCCAGCCGCCCGCAACCCTGGTCAATCGAGGATGCACCTGCGGACTACATTGCAAAAATGCTGGGAGCGATTGCAGGGTTTGCAATTCCCGTGCAGCGGCTGCAAGGCAAACGCAAACTCAGCCAGAACCGCAGCGCTTCGGACATGGCCGGTGTACGCGACGGCCTCGCAGCAAGCGAGAATGCAAACGACCAGCAAATCGCTCGTTTGATGAGCGCAGGGAGAACGTTTTGACCGATGTCCGGATTCGCGTCGTTACTGTCAACGACCATAAAGCCTGGCTGCCGCTATGGCAGGCCTATCTGCGCTTCTACAATACCGAGCTGGCCGAAGGCGTCAGCGACGTCACCTGGCAACGCCTTGTGGATTCGCACGAGCCGACCCACTCGGCGCTGGCCTGGCTGGATGGCGAAGCGGTGGGCATGGTGAACTTCATCTACCATCGCTCCAACTGGAGCATCAACAATGCCTGTTACCTGCAGGACCTGATTGTCGCGCCCGAACAACGCGGAACAGGCATTGGCAGGCAGCTGATCGAGTTTGTTTACGCCACGGCCAAGGCAGACGGTTGCGACAAGGTGCATTGGCTGACCCACGAAACCAACGCCACGGCCATTCAGTTGTACGAAAGGATTGCCGAACGGCCTGGCCTTATACAATTTCGCAAAGCGCTCTGAAACAGGAAGTGATTGATGTCCGACACTCTGCTGGACTGGCAAGCCGCTGCATTGCCCACAACCAACACACTGACAGGCCGTTTCATTCGCCTGGAAAAACTCGATGCCACACGTCACGCCGATGACTTGTGGGCTGCGCTTCAGGGCCCGAATGCCGACCCGAAACTGTGGGATTACCTCCCTTACGGGCCTTTTATCGAGCGCAGTGCCTTTGATGCATGGCTGTCCGGGCATCAGGTCGCGTCCGACCCATGGTTTTATACGGTCGTCGATCAGCAGACCGGTAAAGCCGAAGGTGTCATCAGCCTGATGTCGATCGTCGCCGCCCACGGGCGTATCGAAATAGGTCATGTCACTTTCAGCGCGGCCATGCAACGAACCCCCAAAGGCACCGAAGCCATTTACCTGCTGGCCAGGGAAGCATTCACGCTGGGCTATCGCCGCCTGGAATGGAAGTGCAACGCCAACAACGCCCGTTCCAAACGCGCAGCCCAACGTTTCGGCTTCAGCTACGAAGGCGCCTTCCGCCAGCACATGGTAGTCAAGGGCCAGAGCAGGGACACAGCGTGGTACTCGATACTCGACAGCGAATGGCCTGAATTGCAGAAGGCCTTTGAATGCTGGCTGGCTGTGGATAACTTCGCGGACGGGCAGCAGATCAAAGGGCTTGAGGCGTTTCGCTGATCCTGAGGACGCAGAGCGTCGAGAACGGCATTCCCACGCCGGAGCGTGCGCAACGATAGCGGTGACAACCGGGCCCGCCTGCACAGAATAAAAAAAGGGAAGCCACGAGTGCTTCCCTGAGGTAAATCGTTGAATTATCTGTATGTGCCCGGTCAGCCTTCGATCTCGACCAGAACCTCACCCGGATTGACGCGGTCGCCCTTGGCAACGTGAATCGCCACAACCTTGCCCGCGACCGACGCCTGGACCTCGGTTTCCATCTTCATGGCTTCGGTGATCAATACCGCCTGCCCTGCTTTGACCATATCGCCTTCCTTGACCAGCACATCGACGATATTGCCCGGCATGGTGGTGCTGACGTGGCCCGGTGCATGAGCCTGCTTGCGTTTGCTGGCACCGCCGCCGACAAATTCGTTGAGCGGTTCGAACACCACTTCTTCCGGCATGCCATCGATGGACAGGTAGAAGTGGCGCTTGCCCTCGGCCTTGACGCCCACGCCGGTGATGTCGACCCGATAGGTTTCGCCGTGCACATCAATCACGAACTCGGTCGGCACGCCCTCGCCGCCCGCTCTGGCCACGCTTCCGGCTTCGGGAATCGGCAGCAGCGCTTCCGGCGTCAGCGTTCCAGCTGCACGCTCTTCAAGAAACTTGCGGCCGATGTCCGGGAACATGGCAAACGTCAGCACGTCCTCTTCGGATTTGGCCAGTGCGCCGATATCGGCACGCAGCTTGGTCATCTCCGGCCTGAGCAGATCGGCCGGGCGAACATCTATCAGTTCTTCATTGCCAATGGCCTGACGACGCAGCTTTTCATCCACCGGCCCCGGCGCCTTGCCATAACCGCCCTGTAGATAAAGCTTCACTTCATTGGTGATGGTCTTGTAGCGCTCGCCAGCCAGCACATTGAAGAACGCCTGAGTACCGACGATCTGTGAGGTCGGCGTTACCAGCGGTGGATAACCGAGGTCTTTGCGCACGCGCGGAATTTCAGCCAGCACTTCGCCCATGCGATTGAGCGCGCCCTGCTCCTTGAGCTGATTGGCCAGGTTGGAAATCATCCCGCCAGGCACCTGATTGACCTGCACACGGGTATCGACCGCCGTGAATTCGCTTTCGAACTGGTGATACTTCTTACGCACCGCGTAGAAATACAGACCAATTTCCTGCAACAGCTCCAGGTCCAGCCCGGTGTCGAACTCGCTGCCCTTGAGCGCCGCAACCATCGACTCTGTGCCCGGATGACTGGTGCCCCAGGCAAAGCTGGAGATCGCCGTATCAATATGATCCGCGCCGCTTTCAATGGCCTTGAGCTGGCACATGGCAGCCAGGCCTGCGGTGTCGTGGGAGTGAATGAACACCGGTAGCGACTGTTCGGCTTTCAGCGCCTTGACCAGTTCACCCGTTGCATAGGGAGTCAGCAGACCGGCCATGTCCTTGATCGCCACCGAATCGCAGCCCATCGCTTCCATCTGCCGGGCCTGTGCGACGAACGCTTCGATGGTGTGCACCGGGCTGGTGGTGTAAGCGATGGTGCCCTGCGCATGCTTGCCCGCAGCTTTTACCGCTTCGATGGCAACGCGCAGGTTACGCACATCGTTCATGGCATCGAAAATACGGAACACATCGATACCATTCACCGCCGCCTTGGCGACGAACGCCTTGACCACGTCATCGCTGTAATGCCGATAGCCCAGCAGGTTCTGGCCGCGCAGGAGCATTTGCAACCGGGTATTGGGCAAGGCCGCGCGCAGTTGACGCAAGCGCTCCCACGGATCTTCCTTGAGAAAACGCACGCAGGCATCGAAGGTCGCGCCGCCCCAGACTTCCAGCGACCAGTAACCGACCTTGTCGAGCTTGTCGCAGATCGGCAGCATGTCCTCGGTACGCATGCGGGTCGCCAGCAATGATTGGTGAGCGTCACGCAGGATGGTGTCGGTTACGAAAATCTTCTTGGACATTTCACTATTCCTTACAGACCGGCGTGTGCGGCAATGGCGGCGGCGATGGCCAGAGCCAGCTCTTCGGGTTTGCGCTTGATCGAATAATTGGTCAGCTCGGGGTGGCTCTCGACAAAGCTGGTGTTGAATTCACCGCTGCGAAATTCCGGGTTACGCAGAATTTCCTGGTAATAGGCAGCCGTGGTCTTCACTCCTTGCAGGCGCATGTCATCCAGCGCACGCAGGCCACGGTCCATCGCCTCCTCCCAGGTCAGCGCCCAGACGATCAGCTTCAGGCACATCGAGTCGTAAAACGGCGGAATGGTGTAGCCGGTGTAAATCGCCGTATCGGTGCGCACGCCTGGTCCTCCGGGCGCGTAATAGCGGGTGATCTTGCCGAAACTGGGCAGGAAATTGTTCTTCGGGTCTTCGGCGTTGATCCGGAATTGCAGGGCAAAACCGCGGTGAATGATGTCTTCCTGCTTGATCGACAGCGGCAGGCCGGACGCAATACGGATCTGCTCGCGAACAATATCGATGCCGGTGATTTCTTCGGTGATGGTGTGCTCGACCTGAACCCGGGTATTCATTTCCATGAAGTACACCTCGCCCTCGGCGAGCAAAAACTCCACGGTCCCTGCGTTCTCGTAACCGACAGCCTTGGCCGCACGCACCGACAGATCACCGATATAAGCACGCTGCTCGGGAGTCAGTTGCGGGCTGGGGGCGATTTCGATGAGCTTCTGGTTACGGCGCTGAATCGAGCAGTCGCGTTCGAACAGATGCACTACATTGCCGAAGCTGTCACCCAGAATCTGCGCTTCGATGTGCTTGGGATTGACGATGCACTTCTCGAGAAACACTTCCGCCGAGCCAAAGGCCTTGGTTGCTTCGGAAATCACCCGGGGAAAGGCCTGCTCGAGTTCTTCGCGGCTGTTGCAACGGCGTATGCCGCGCCCGCCGCCCCCGGAGGTGGCCTTGAGCATTACCGGGTAACCAATACGCTCGCCTTCGACCAGCGCCTCGTCGATGTCCGCGACGTTGCCTTCGGTGCCGGGCGTAACCGGCACACCGGCCTTGATCATGCTGCGCCGCGCTTCGGTCTTGTCGCCCATGCGACGAATCACTTCTGCGGACGGACCGATAAACTTAATGCCACGTTCAGCACAGATGTCGGCCAGCTCGGCGTTCTCCGACAGAAAGCCATAACCGGGATGCAGCGCATCGCAGCCCGTCTCTACCGCCAGATTCACCAGCTTGCGCGGGTTCAGGTAACCGGCCAACGGTTCGGCACCAATGCTATAGGCTTCGTCAGCACGTTTGACATGCAGGGCATGCCGGTCAGCGTCGGAAAAGATCGCGACCGAGCGAATACCCATCTCGGCGCAGGCACGCACGATCCGGACGGCAATCTCCCCGCGGTTGGCGATCAGAATTTTTGTTATCACTGGCGTTTTCCTCGACCCGTTTTTGTAACAGGGCATGTGACTGAATGCCGCAGGGACACCCTATGCCGAATCAAGGATTAACAAAAATGAGTAAAAGTTGGGACATGCATAAGCAAAAGCTTATAGTTGAAGCTTCTTGTCGTCCCAGGAAGCTTTTATAAATGCGTAAGTCATTGATGCGTATGACATTGCGTCAGCTGCGTATTTTCAATGAAGTATGTGATCTGCGCTCATACAGCCGTGCAGCCGAAGAGATGTCTCTGACGCAGCCTGCCGTCAGCCTGCAGATTCGCCAGCTTGAAGAGCTGATCGGCCAGCCGCTGTTCGAATACGTCAGCAAAAAGCTCTACCTGACTGAGGCGGCGCAGGCACTGCAACTGGCCAGCCGGGATATTTTCGGACGCCTGGAAAGTCTCGACATGCAGCTTTCGGACATGCAGGGCTCGCTGCAAGGCCAGTTGAAGCTGGCGATTGAATCCAGCTGCAAGTATCTCATCCCTCACCTTTTCGCTGCATTCAAACGCCAGCACCCGGAAGTTAGCCTGAGCCTGATGGTTGTCAATCGTGCACAGATAATCAGGCGATTATCGGACAACCGCGATGATCTTGTAGTGATGTCAGCGGTTCCGCTGGATATGGGTCTGGAGTTTCTACCCTTTCTCAACAACCCGATTGTCGCCGTAGCACCACCCGACCACCCGCTGAGCAGCCATGCGACGCTGAACTTGAAAGACCTGGAGCCCTGGCCGTTGCTGACCCGGGAAACGGGGTCAGGTACACGCCGGGCCTGCGAGGAGTACTTCAAAGAGAAACGCGTGCATTTCACGCAGACGCTGGAGGTGTCTTCCAGCGAGGCGCAACGTGAATGCGTGGTCGCCGGACTGGGCCTGGCGATGCTGACACGGCATGCGGTCTGCCAGGAACTCGCCACCGGTGCTCTCGTGGAGCTACCCGTGGCGGAGCTGCCGCTGTATCGAAGCTGGTGCGTGGCTCAGGCCCGAGACAAACGCCTTTCACCCGTGGCACATGCCTTTCTTGCGTTCATCCGCACCGAACGTGCGCAGATCAACCAGCTTGTCGAGCGTTTCGACGGTCGACCGCGGGCAACTTGATAGTCTGCCATACAGCGTTGTCAATACCATCCATGTAGTCACACAGCTCCTGATTAAGCTGACGCGCTTCACTGTAGCTCTCAATAGCCCGACGAAACTCCATGCGGCGCTGGTCTTCCTGCTGGCGGCGGGTTTTCACGGTGCTGGTAGGTAAATCATCGTAATGCCGAGCCATATCCTGTCTCCCAATACGTTTTGTGGGAGCACCAGAATGGAGCGCGGCAGTGACAATCAGGCGGCATGCAGATGACAGATCGATGAATTTCGCTCGGTTGAGCGATCAGTCTTCGTGAGTCTTTATCGACTTCGGCGACAGACGCAAGCCGCGCAGGCTGCGCTTGACGCTCTTGAGGTGATTGACCAGGCTCGGGCCGCGGGCCATTGCCACGCCCATCGCCAGCACATCGATCACCACCAGGTGCGCGATACGGGACGTCAGCGGCGTGTAGATTTCGGTGTCTTCATGTACATCGATGGCCAGATTGACCGATGACAGCTCGGCCAGCGGCGTCTGACTTGGGCACAAGGTAATCAGCGTCGCGCCGCTCTCGCGGACCAGATTTGCGGTGATCAGCAAGTCCTTTGAGCGCCCCGACTGGGAAATGCATACCGCGACGTCTGTCGGCTTGAGCGTGACCGCCGACATCGCCTGCATGTGCGGGTCGGAATACGCTGCCGCGGTCAGCAGCAAACGAAAGAACTTGTGCTGCGCATCGGCAGCCACTGCACCGGAAGCGCCAAACCCATAAAATTCGACCCGATTGGCCCCAGCCATGGCCGTGACTGCCATCTGTAAAGCATGGGGGTCGAGGTTTTCGCGCACTTCCATCAGCGTGTGCAGGGTAGTGTCGAAAATCTTCAGGCTGTAGTCAGCAACCGAATCGTCTTCGTGAATCGCGAACTGGCCGAAACTCGCACCCGCCGCCAGACTCTGCGCCAGCTTGAGCTTGAGGTCCTGAAACCCGGTGCACCCAATGGCGCGGCAGAACCGCACGATGGTCGGCTCACTGATGCCGACGCTGTGCGCCAGATCCGCCATGGAACTGTGCATCACAGCCGCAGGGTCAAGCAGCACATGATCGGCAACCTTGAGCTCCGATTTGCGCAGCAAATTACGTGACTGGGCGATGTGTTGCAGCAGATTCAAGGGGCAGACTCGGCAAAAGGAAGATGGGCTGGGTTGTAGCTTTCTTGTAGTTATACTACATGACCTGCAAACCGCCCAGTTAAACGACGCTGAAACCTGTTACACGGGCCCTGAATGGGTGAATCGAAAAAAATTGTGGGAATAATCCTACATTAAGCGGAATCCTGCGCCTGGCCTGCGAATGGCCAATCTTCAAGGTCGACTGACCGCGCTCGACCCTGCAACGCTCGACGACCGGTCGTCAGCACCCGGTCATTTTTATTGCCTGACGCAAAGCATGGTTTGCCCGGCATGACGCAGCACCCTAGAATGCGCGGATGCGCGATGATCTCTCTCTTCTTCTGAATTCCCTCAACGATGCCCAACGTCAGGCCGTAGCCGCCTCATTGGGTCGTCAGTTGGTCCTGGCTGGTGCTGGCTCCGGCAAAACCCGTGTGCTGGTGCATCGCATCGCATGGCTGATGCAGGTTGAGCAAGCCTCCCCGCATTCGGTTCTGTCGGTGACGTTCACCAACAAGGCTGCCGCCGAAATGCGCCACCGTATCGAGCAGCTGATGGGCATCAGCCCTGCTGGCATGTGGGTGGGCACCTTCCACGGTCTGGCCCACCGCCTGCTGCGAGCGCACTGGCAGGAAGCCGGGCTGGTGCAGACCTTCCAGATTCTCGACAGCGATGACCAGCAGCGCTTGGTAAAACGCGTGATGCGCGAGCTGGGCCTGGATGAGCAACGCTGGCCTGCACGTCAGGCCCAGTGGTTCATCAACGGCCAGAAAGATGAAGGCCTGCGCCCGAAACATATTCAGGCCAGCGGCGATCTGTTCCTGACCACCATGAAAAGTGTCTACGAAGCCTACGAGGTCGCCTGTCAGCGGGCTGGCGTCATCGACTTCTCCGAACTGCTGCTGCGCGCACTCGACCTGTGGCGCGATAATCCGGGTTTGCTCGCGCATTATCAGCGTCGTTTCCGCCATGTATTGGTGGATGAATTCCAGGACACCAACGCCGTGCAATACGCGTGGCTGCGTCTGCTCGCTCAGGGCGGCGACAGCCTGATGGTGGTCGGCGATGACGATCAGTCCATTTACGGCTGGCGTGGCGCGAAGATCGAGAACATCCACCAGTATTCGTCTGACTTCCCGGACACCGAAGTCATCCGTCTGGAGCAGAATTACCGCTCCACAGCGAGCATTCTCAAGGCTGCCAACGGCTTGATCGTCAATAACAGCGGCCGCCTGGGCAAGGAGTTGTGGACTGACGTCGGCGATGGCGAGCTGATCAACCTGTATGCCGCTTTCAACGAACACGATGAGGCGCGCTATGTGGTCGAGACCATCGAAAGCGCGCTGAAAACCGGCATCTCGCGCAACGACATCGCCATTCTGTACCGTTCCAACGCCCAGTCGCGGGTGCTGGAAGAAGCCCTGCTGCGCGAACGTATTCCATACCGCATTTACGGCGGGCAGCGCTTCTTCGAACGTGCCGAAATCAAGAACGCGATGGCGTATATGCGCTTGCTGGAAGGTCGTGGCAACGATGCAGCGCTGGAGCGGGTGATCAACGTTCCGGCTCGCGGCATCGGCGAAAAAACCGTCGAAGCGATTCGCGAGCATGCGCGTCATGCCGACGTCTCCATGTGGGAAGCCATGCGCCTGCTGGTCGCCAACAAGGGCCTGACCGGCCGCGCCGCCACGGCCCTGGGCGGGTTCATCGAGCTGATCGAGAACCTGTCGGCGAAGGCCATGGAGATGCCGCTGCACCTGATGACCCAGACGGTTATCGAGCAGTCCGGGCTGATCACCTATCACGAGCAGGAAAAAGGCGAGAAAGGCCAGGCGCGGGTAGAAAACCTTGAGGAACTGGTCAGCGCGGCCCGTGCTTTCGAGAATCACGAAAGCGAAGAAGACCTGACGCCACTTGCAGCGTTTTTGGGGCATGCCTCACTGGAGGCCGGCGACACCCAGGCGCAGGAGCATGAAGACAGCATTCAGCTGATGACCCTGCACAGCGCCAAGGGCCTGGAGTTTCCGCATGTGTTCCTGGTGGGCATGGAGGAAGGGCTGTTCCCGCACAAGATGAGTCTGGAAGAGCCGGGGCGCCTGGAAGAAGAGCGACGTCTGGCTTATGTCGGCATCACCCGCGCCATGAAACAGCTGGTGATGACCTACGCCGAAACGCGTCGTCTGTACGGCAGCGAAACCTACAACAAGGTCTCGCGTTTCGTACGCGAGATTCCGCCGGCGCTGATCCAGGAAGTGCGCCTGTCCAACAGCGTGAGTCGCCCGTTCGGTGGCACTCCGAAGTTCAACAGCAGCAGCCTGTTCAACGGCACCGGCATTCCGGAAACCGAGTTCGCCATGGGCCAGCGCGTACAGCATGCGGTGTTCGGCGAAGGCGTGATCCTCAACTTCGAGGGCGCTGGCGCTCAGGCACGGGTGCAAGTCAACTTCGCCGAAGGCAGCAAGTGGCTGATGATGGGCTATGCGAAGCTGGTGCCGTTGTAGCGCTCAGGGGTTGGGCGCGGTGCCAGTTCTTGTTCCCGCGCTCGGCGTCATGCATTAGTCCGCTTTTGATTCTGGCCGCAGGCCGTGGGAGCGAGATTGCTCGCGAAGGCGCTGTTTCAGTCGATGCATTTTCGGCGATTATAAAGACCTTTTCGCGAACAAGTTCGCTCCCACGCCCTTCGGGCAGAAGCACAGGGGCCATTTATTCCGGGCGTTCCAAGACCTGTGTATAACCTCGGTGCGTGGGGCTAATCACAAGTCTTACGAAGCGCGCTGAAAAGTCCTACGCTATTTATGTAAAAGTCCGAAACACTAACGCGCTGGTCATGTAGTCATCTGCTGTGCAACATGGCGCGCGTGCAATCACAAAACGGGAATACCCTTATGCAACGTTTTTTAAGCATCGCGATGGCGCTGTGCATCGGGCTCACCATGAGCCTGGATGTGAACGCCGCGCGTTTCGGTGGCGGCAAGAGCATGGGCTCCGCGCCTACGCATCAGGCACGCCAGACCGCACCCTCCACTCCGGCGGCTGCACCTAACGCTGCTGGCCGTCCTGCTCCTGCGGCAAGCGGTGCCTCGCGCTGGCTGGGCCCATTGGCCGGTATCGCTGCCGGTGGCCTGCTCGCGTCGATGTTCATGGGTGACGGCTTCAATGGCCTGCAACTGTTCGACATCCTGATCATGGGCCTCATCGCCTTCCTGATCTTCCGCTTCATTGCGCGTCGTCGTCAGCAGCAACAGCCGAAAATGGCTGCTGCCGGTGCACCGTACCAGCGTGAAAGCAGCCAGCCTGCGCAGAACCCGATCTTCGGCAGTTCCTCACCGGCCTCCGCTGCGCCAGTGATCAACGCCCCGGCCTGGTTCAACGAAGAGCGCTTTCTGGAAGCCGCTCGTGGCCACTTCCAGTCGCTGCAGCAGCACTGGGACGCCAACGAAATGGACAAGATCGCCGAGTTCGTTACCCCGCAAATGCTGCAGTTCCTGAAAAAGGAACGTGCGGACCTGGGCGATGGCTTTCAGTCGACCTACATCGACAACCTCCAGGTTCAACTGGACGGTGTGGATGATCGCGCCGACAAGACCATCGCTACCCTGACCTTCTCGGGCGTGTCCAAGTCGTCGCGCTTCGACCAGGGCGAAGTGTTCAGCGAAAGCTGGAATATGGAGCGCCCACAGGGTGATAACCAGCCGTGGCTGGTAGCAGGAATTCGCCAGAACGGTTGAACCAGATTCCTTTCTCGCGTTCAGAACCCCGGACATGTCCGGGGTTTTTGCTTATCCGTTCGGATAGTTATTTTGAGAAAGGCTTTACGCTACTGTATAACCCGCGCCATCAAGTGAGAGGATCTGTGTCGTGGAAGAAGTCATCGAACAACTGCGTGAAGCAAACGAACCGGTCCCGGTTCCGCTTGAGCTGCCAGACGAAGACCAACTGGTCGAAATTGAAGAACAACTGTTCATCAATATTCCGTTCGTCTTCAAAGAGTTTCTCCTGACGGTCAGCGATGTGGTGTACGGCAGCCTTGAGCCCGTCACCGTGACCGATCCGCAGTCGCACACCTATTTGCCGGACGTGGCCGCCACGGCCTGGGATCTGGGCGTGCCGCGCGAGCTGATTCCGATCTGCCAGGACGGCGACGACTACTACTGCGTCGAGGAAGACGGCACGGTCGTGCTGTGGTCCGCCGAAGAGGAACTGGTCACCGAGGAAAGCTGGGAGTCAGTCTGGCACTGGGCTCGGGATGTCTGGCTGGAAAGCTGAGACACCCCGTTTGGTAAAGACTGTAAGGTAATCGCCGGGCTCAATGCCCGGACGATTCCTGATTATTGCCCAGCGTCTCCAGCAGCGCGATCTGCATCCGCGTATGCACGCGGATCAGCCAGCGCCAGAGCAGCGCCGCAACCAGAGCGGCAATCAGGGCGATGACCAGCAGCAATTCGTTGGCAGGCAGAATGCTTGCCGACAATGCTGCCAACATCACGAAAATCACCACCAGCGACAACAGCGGAATCACTTCCGCCACGACCTTGCGCACCCGCACGGTATGTCGGCCCGCCATCTCGGGTTTGACGCCCATCTCCGCCAGCAGCATCGACAGTGCCTTGAGCTTGCGATACGCCGCAATCAGAAACGGCAGCGACAGCAGCAACGCCGCGCCGCAGATCCAGGCTTTCTGGTGACTGACATCGGCCACCCATTCGTCCATGTATCCGCCAAGACGCTCGGCAAAGTAACCACCGCTGAAGAAAATCGCCATTACCAGCGCCAGATTGACCCCGACCTGTAGCAGAATCCTCCGGATCATTCCGGCAAGCACTGCACTTTGCCCTTGTGGCTGAATGCTGCGCAGCCATTCACCGTACATGCCGAACACCCGCGCAACCCGCCGGGGCATTATCGACGCCAGCTTGAGTGACAGCGGATCAGCACCGCGAATCAGATAGGGCGTCAGCAAAGTAGTAATGGCTGATACCGCCACTGCCACCGGGTAGAGAAAGTCGCTGGTGACCTGCAGGGTCATGCCCAGCGCCGCGATGATGAAGGAGAACTCGCCAATTTGTGACAGCCCCATCCCCACGCGCAATGAGGTGCGACCGTCATTGCCGGCGATAAACGCCCCAAGGCCGCAAGACAGCATTTTGCCCAGCACCACAGCGACAGTGATGACTGCAATCGGCCAGGCATATTCCAGCAGGATTTTCGGGTCGATCATCAAACCGATGGCGACAAAAAAGATTGCACTGAACATGTCGCGAACCGGTTCTATCAATCGCTCGATTTTCAGCAGCTCACGCGACTCGGCCATGATAGCGCCGATCAGGAACGCGCCCAGCACCATGCTGTATTCCAGCTTGACCACCAGCAGACAGAAGCCGAAACACAGGCCCAGCACGGTAATCAACAGCATTTCATTGCTTTCGAACCTGGCGACATAAGACAGCAAACGGGGCACCAGCAGAATCCCGATCACCAGCGCTACGATCATGAACAGCGACAATTTGCCGACCGTGGAAAACACTTCCCCCGAACTGACGGAGCCGCTGACTGCGATGCCGGACAACAGCGCAATAATGCCGATGCCGAGAATGTCTTCGACGATCAGCACACCGAAGATCAACTGGGCAAAATGCTGGTTCTTCATCTTCAGGTCGTTGAGCGCCTTGACGATGATGGTGGTGGAAGAGATCGCCAGAATCGCGCCGAGAAACAGCGAGTCCATGGTTTTCCAGCCAAAGAACTGGCCGATCTCGTAGCCGATCCAGATCATCAGGGCAATTTCCAGGAAAGCCGCGATGAACGCCGTCGCGCCGACCTTGAACAACTTGCGCAGGCTGAATTCCAGCCCCAGGCAGAACATCAGGAAAATCACTCCCAGCTCGGCCAGAATCTTGATGGTGTCCTCATCGTGAATCAGGCTGACCGGTGGTGTATGCGGACCGATAATGAAGCCCGCCACGATATAACCGAGCACCACTGGCTGCCTGAGACGGTGAAAAAGGATGGTCACCACGCCGGCCACCAGCATGATTACTGCCAGGTCCTGAATGAAATTGATGGCATGCATGGGGGTACGGCTCCTTGTGGGTGATGACTCCCAAAACCGCTGGCGCTGTTCTTGCAACAGCGTCGGCGGGTAATTGCGCCATCAAAATCGGATGAAAGCGTAGGAAAATTCCCGATCCACGGGTTTTTGCAGGTTAACACCGCCCCCTTCGACATAAAGCCGGTGCAATATATGGAAACAGATAGTTATGACGCGTGACGGCCGCCTGCTGGCCAGCGTCCCGATAACTGCAAGCCCCATTGAGCGCCAGCATAGGCGCCCCTTGAACACCTTGACCGTGTGAGTACGCTATGGAACCCGGAAACGCCCAGCTGTCGATGACTGTATTGATGACCCCGGACATGGCCAACTTCTCTGGCAATGTACACGGCGGTACGTTGCTCAAGTACCTGGACGAAGTGGCCTACGCGTGTGCCAGCCGCTACGCCGGACGCTATGTGGTAACGCTGTCGGTGGACCAGGTGATTTTTCGCGAGCCGGTGCATGTCGGCGAACTGGTGACCTTCCTTGCGTCGGTCAATTACACCGGCAACACGTCCATGGAGGTGGGCATCAAGGTGGTCACCGAAAACATCCGCGAGCGCTCGGTACGCCATTCCAACAGCTGCTTTTTCACCATGGTTGCCGTGGACGACAATCGCAAACCCGCCAGCGTACCGCCTCTGGAACCGGAAACCCCGGAAGGCAAGCGTCGTTTCATTCAGGCGCAACAACGCCGCCAGATTCGTCAGGAACTGGAAAAGCGTTATCAGGACATCAAGGAAGAAGCCTTGCAAGGGACAGGCTCAGACATGGATGCCTGAGCCCTCGGTTGCATCTGAAGGTTACAGACGCACAGCGTCGAACTTCACCCGTGGGTGCGCGATGCGATCCTGAGCGCGCACCAGTTCCAGCTCGTAACTGCCGCAAGCCTGCGTTTCCAGCAACACTTCGTGGACTGCCGCTGCGGTGAATTCGAACGCTGCGACCAGATCGTCGCCCAATAAAATGCGTGACAGAAACAACCCGGACGTCAGATCCCCCACACCGACCGGCTGGCGTGGAAATGCCAATAGCGGGCGGCGCAGGTGCCAGCTTGCCTCGGCGGTCACCAACAGCATTTCAAAGCCGTCGGCAGCCTTGCCGGGGTAATCAAGGTGTTTGACGACAACCGCTTTGGGGCCACGCGCCAACAAAGCCCGCGCCATCGCCAGGCAGTCGGCCAGCGATTCGGGCTTGCGGCCAGAGAAGCTGTCCAGCTCCAGTTGATTGGGGCACATGAAATCAGCCATGGCCGCAGCCTCTTGCAGCAGGAAGTCGCTGACTTCAGGCGCAACGATGCAGCCTTTTTCAGGATGGCCCATCACCGGGTCGCACAGGTACAGCGCCTTCGGATTGGCAGCCTTGATGCGCGCCACGCCGGTCAGAATCGCCCTGCCCTGCGCCGCACTGCCCAGATACCCGGACAGCACGGCATCACAGTTGCCCAGTTCGCCGATGGCGGCTATCCCCTCGATCAGCGCGGGAATCTGCTGCGGGGCCAGCACTTCGCCTGTCCACTGCTTGTATTGCGTGTGGTTGGAAAACTGAACCGTATTGAGCGGCCAGACATTGACCCCGATACGCTGCATCGGGAACACCGCTGCGCTGTTGCCGGCGTGGCCGAATACCACATGGGACTGGATAGCGAGCAAGTGAGGCGTACGTTTCATTGGGGGCGGAATCCTGAACACGATGCAAATGCAATAATGAGAAATATAAGTTGCGCAGTATGGCTGTAAATCACTCAGGGCAGTTAAGCTGGTAACTCCTACGCTGGAGCACTCCGTCATGCTGACCCTGGGAAACATCTTCGTGCTGATGCTGTTCGCAAGTGCTGCGGCCTGGTGGTGGCACGCCCATGGTCTGCGAGAGAAAGCGCTGGCGCGCGTCAAGCAGCATTGTGCACGCCTTGAGCTGCAACTGCTGGACGACGCCGTTGCCCTGCGCCGCCTGACCTTTGCCCTCGACGCTCAGGGTCGCAAGCGCCTGGCCCGCGTGTATGGCTTCGAGTTCACGGTGACCGGCGAGCAGCGTCACCCTGGCACGATCACCATGTTCGGCGCGCACACTGCGCAAATCGAACTGGCACCCTACCCGTTTGAAATCAAGACGCCACCACCCAGCGCTGAAATTATTCAAATGAGCGAGTGGCGTCAATCGCATCAGAAATGGAAGCAGTAGCGGCTGGTTAAATGCAAATCGTTGTGGGAGCGAGCTTGCCCGCGAAGAGGGCGTCAAAGCCCCCGAAAAGAGGGCGTTTGAAGGGTCGCCTTCGCGAGCAAGCGGCGCATCACGCCAGACACTCCACCATCTGCGCCTGCAACTTATCCACATCCTGATCGGTGGAAAAGATCAATTCCAGACGTGAATCCTGACGCCATTCGCTGATTTGCCAGGCCAGCGGAGCACCGTCGACCACATTCCCGGAATACCAGCCGCCTTCGCTGTGGATAACCATCTTTGCCCGCCGCCACTCAATGCTTTCCAGCCAGTACAGAATGCACTGCAGGTCGAAGCGCTGCGAGGGATGCCAGCGCCAGCCGATGCTCCAGCTTTCAGCACTGGTCTGAATCAGGCAGATCGGTACCTTCGGGTCGACCCATAGCGCAGGCAACTGGCCAACTCTGTTGGGCAGCATCAACTTATCCACAGCCTGTTTATCCACAATGGCAGCGGCGTTGAACCCCGGTATCTGGCTCGGGTGCAGCTCCCCGTATCGGGTCCAGATCAAAGCGTGCGGCAGCAACTGTTCGGCCAATGCCAAGCGAGAGACTTCATCCAGTTGCTCGGACTTGTTCATGACCACAAGCCCTGCATCCGCCAGTGCTTCCTGTTGAGTGCTCGGCAACGGTTGTCCGGCGAGCATTGCTTGCGCGTCCAGCACCACCACGCCGGGCTGAACATTCAGGACGCCGCGCCAGGGCGCCTCGCGCAATTGCGCCATGAGTTGAGCAGGATGACCCAACCCCGAAGGCTCGATCAGCAGACGATCAGGCCGGGCCTTGCGCAACAACCGCCCCAGACCGATCTGGAACGGCACGCCATTGACGCAACACAGGCAGCCGCCAGCCACTTCGCCAAGTGCGATACCATCGGCATCCGTGGTCAGCAGGGCGGCATCCAGACCGATCTGCCCGAACTCATTGATTAACACGGCCCAGCGTTCATGGGCGGGTTTCTGCGCCAGCAGGCGTTTGATCAGGCTGGTCTTGCCGGCGCCCAGCGGGCCACCGATGACATGCGTCGGTATGTTTTGCAGCATGGGATCACTTTTGACGAATGCGTGGGTCATTGAAGAGCAAGGAAGGGTAATGATGCAAGTGATGTGGCTGCCCGTCCGCCTGGCACTGACGCTGCTGGCGGTGAGTTCGGGTACGGCGTGGGCCGAGGCGTGTCTGGTCCACAGCCAAGCCGAAAGGCTGGATGTGAAAGTCTGCCAGGAAAATATCAATATCCCGGCAGACCTGTTCCACGACAGCTTCTGCAAGCCACAACTGGCCGGGCAGAAGACCGAAACGACCTACTCGCAACAGTGCCCGGCAGGTGCCTTCGGTGTCTGTCGCAATGCGCAGGTCGCCAATCTGCCGTATCGCGAGCACATTCACTATTACGGGGTCGCCCGTGACGCGCTGTACCTCAAGCCCTTCTGTGAAGGCCAGAGCAAGGGGCAATGGGTAACGCCTGAATAAAGCTTCAGTCCAGCCAGTCCAGCGTCAGAATCAACCTGCGCTCGTTACGCAGCAGTTGCGGCGAGCGATGGATCAAACCGAAGCCTTCGTTACCGTGCCAGCGTTCACCCTTGAGCAACGCCACTTCCCCGCTGTTGATCTGCTGGATGTCGGCGGCATTGGTGGGCTCGGCATCGAGGCGACCGAGTTGTTTGCGGTCCATGACGTCTTCATGCAGCCACTGGCTACCCACCCCGCCGTAAGTGGTGATGAGGCGCACCGGCACATGGTCGACATGGAAACGCGGGCACATGGCTTTATCGAGCACCCGCAGGCGCAGGCCAACGCACTCGGCACCCAGCAGACAGGCATAAGCGCTGACCAGCCAGGAAACGTCGGCAATGAAACCCTGATATCCCTGCAAATCGGAATATCCCCGAGCCAGCGTGGTCAGGTCAGGCTCGACTTCACCCCCCCTTACTTGCAGGGGCATGGACTCGGCAAGGGGCTCGCCCATCGACAGCAACAAGGCACCGAAATCTTCGATGTGCGCAGGCAGCTGACGCTGCCAGACCGCAAGGTTGACGTCATCCTGGAGGATCTCGCTCAATACCTCAGGCGTGCCGCCGTGTGCCTGACGAACGGCGTTCTTGTCATTCAAACGATAGGCCAGCATCAGGCAGCCACCTCTTCTTCGTACCAGTCGCCAAAAGGATCGGCCAGCGTGCGCCAGCGCTCGACACCCGCCTCCATTTCCGCATCAGTGAGCAGGCAGTTATCCAGCTCGGCGGTCAGCCGTTCAAAATCGATGTTCTGACCGATGAACACCAGTTCCTGACGGCAGTCACCGGTTTCAGTCGACCAGTTCTCCAGAATGGATTTGACGCTTTCTCTGTCCTCTGGCCAGCTTTCACGGTTCACGAAGCGCCACCAGCGTCCGGCAAAACCTTGGCGCATCAAGCCGCCCGCCTGCGACCAGCTACCTGCATCCTTGTATTTGCTGGCCAGCCAGAAGAAGCCTTTGGAGCGCAGCAGTTTGCCATTGGTCCATGGGCGATTGATGAAATTGAAAAAACGCTCCGGATGGAACGGGCGCCGGGCACGATAGGCAGTTGATGCTATGCCGTACTCTTCGGTTTCCGGCGTGTGTTCGCCGCGCATTTCCTTGAGCCAGCCCGGGGCCTGAGACGCGCGCTGGAAGTCAAAACGCCCGGTGTTGAGAATCGTCGCCAACGGCACCTGGCCCATCACCATCGGCACAATCTCGGCTTCGGGGTTGAGGCGCTTCAGGATCGCCATCAGCTCTTCGCGCTCACTGGAGCTAATCAGGTCGATCTTGCTGAGCAGGATGACGTCGGCAAATTCGATCTGCTCGATCAGCAGGTCGGTAATCGAGCGGTCATCGTCCTCACCCAGGCTTTCACCGCGTGTGGACAAGCCGTCCGCCGCTTCGTAGTCGAGCAGAAAATTCACGCCATCGACGACGGTGACCATGGTGTCCAGACGCGCCAGATCCATCAGGCTTTTGCCAGCTTCGTCACGAAAAGTGAAGGTCTCGGCCACTGGCAGTGGTTCGGAGATTCCAGTGGATTCGATCAATAAATAGTCAAAACGACCGTCCTGAGCAAGACGACTGACCTCTTCGAGCAAGTCCTCGCGCAAGGTGCAGCAGATGCAGCCATTGCTCATCTCGATCAGCTTTTCTTCGGCACGGTTCAGGCTGACATCGCGCTGAACTTCGCTGCCATCGATATTGATCTCACTCATATCGTTGACTATTACGGCAACCCGCAGGTTTTCACGATTGCGCAGCACATAATTGAGTAAAGTGCTTTTACCGGCCCCTAGAAAACCGGACAGAACGGTAACGGGTAGAAGATTTGCCATCAGGATTCTCCAGGCAGCTGCAAGGCTTGAACCTTGTTCATGTCGGCTGCAACGAATCCCTCAGGCAGCCGGCTCTAATCACACTGAGATGCTATAGTATAACAACACATAATAGCTACGGCGTTGGTGAAGGGATCTTCATGAGACGGGTTTCAACAGGTTTGGTGGCGATGTTGATCAGCGCGCACTTGATGGCAGCACCACCCAGGCCTTCTGCCGACCTCGCCACCTGTACGCGTAGCGCGACGGTGCTGGCGTGCAGCGATGCCCAAGGCAATAGCTACAGCGTGACCACCGCCGGATCGACGACCTGGTTGAAGGGTTACGAGGTACTCGATAAGCGCCGCTGGACGCAGACCAACAGTCGCTATGGTCAGCTGACGTTTTTTACCGGGCTGGCTTCCAATGGCGAAGCCTGGGTAGGCACTGTCCAGCGCGTGGGCTGGACAACAATCACGCGGGTGTCCAGCTCAAGCGGTACGCGTAGCAAGATCACCTGCAGCCGGCTGAACGGCTGCCGTTGACCTGCTCAGACCTGCTGTTCCTGCTTCTGCGCTTGCAGCCAGGCCATGTGCGAATCCACTGGCGGGTTGCGCTGGAAATAGCGCTGCAGGCCATCGAACAAGCCGTCTGCAACGGCCTGCTGATGGCGAGCTGTGACCAGACGCTGACTGTCTCGACTGTTGGAGATAAACCCGGTTTCGACCAGAATCGACGGTACGTCCGGTGACTTGAGCACGGCAAACCCGGCCTGCTCGACACGCTTCTGATGCAACGTGGTAATGCCTTCCAGACTGCCGAGAACGGTGTGGCCCAGTTGCAGGCTGGCTGCAATGGTAGCGTTCATCGACATGTCGAGAATCACCCCGGCGAGCATCGGGTCCTTGTCCTTGAGGTTGAGCAGCGACGAGGCACCCAACAAATCGGCACCGTTTTCCCGCTGCGCCATGAAACGCGCCGTTGCCGAGGTTGCACCGCCTTCGGAAAGGGCAAACACCGAAGCACCAGAGGCCGTCAGACGAGGCGCTGCGTCGGCATGTACGGAGATAAACATGTCGGCGTTGGACTTGTGCGCGAACTCGACGCGCTTGCGCAGCGGTACGAAGAAGTCATCGTTGCGCACCAGACGCACGTCGAAACCCTTCTCGCGCTTCAGGCGTTTGGCCAGCAACTGCGCGATGGAAAGCACCACATCTTTTTCGCGTTCACCCCGAGAACCTACAGCCCCCGGATCCTTGCCGCCATGACCGGCATCGACCACCACCATGATGTCGCGTCCGGTGTGCGCCTTGTTGGTCTGGATCGGGACGGGCACCGGTGGCGGCAGCTCAGCCATCTGCACGGGCGCATGGGCCGTGGAACTCATGTCCAACACCAGCCGGTGCCCCTGCCCACCTTCCGGGCCGAGCAGGAAACTATTGAGCTGCACTGGCGCGGTCAGGTCCAGCACGATGCGCGTGTCGTCACCCTGGCCGTAGTGCCCGGAGCGAATGGATTTGATAACGGTACGGTCCAGCGCCAGCTGGCTGAAGTCGCCGGTCAGCCGCGAACCGCTGACATCGATGATCAGACGGTCGGGGGCGGTAAGCGTGAAAGTTTTGTACTGCACCGGGCCGCTAAGGTCGAGGACCAGGCGCAGCTTGTCGTTGGTACGCCACAGGCGGGCGTTACGAATCTGTGTGGCATAGGCACCCAACGGCAACGTCAGAGCCGCACTGGCCAGCAGCATGTTGAGCAACACTTGGCGTCGGTGCATGGAACATCTCAAAGAGCAAATTGAGCATCCCGGCTCACGAAGGGTTCATCCACATCATTAGTAACAATATAACATGCAGTTACGGACGAAAGATGAAGCCCTTCATGAAGATTCCGTCATCTGGCACCTCGCCAACGTGACAAAAAATCACCGCCTTCAGACAGAGTGTTCCACGTGGAACATAACCCTCTGAATTTGATCAGGTACGCGGGGCGACATTGCCGCACTGTGGCCCCAGCCATACAGCGCGAGTGTCCATGCTGCCATTCTGTTGCTGACCAGTGGCATTGAAAGTACCTACCACGTTTGTGGTGAACTCACGATCACTAAGGAACTGCGCCTGCCCGGTGCCCTGAGCTTTCGGGCAGCTAAACTGAAAATTCCAGGTCTTGCCATTTCGCGCGGTAATTTTTTGCGTGCATCCGGAAGCCGGATCAGTCAGCGGAATGTTGTCAGACTGTACCTGAGCCTGTGTCAGGCAGGCTCTCACGCCCTTGCCGCCGAGCGACACGCCCTGCTTCTTCATCATCTGTTCCATCATGGCGCGCTGCTCAGGCGGCAGATTCTGCAATTGGCCGTGCATCAATTGCATGTCCGGCAATTGCTGTCCGTCCACCTTCATATTGCTCGACGTCAGTTCCCACAAGCCGGGTTGCAGCATCTGCGCTTGAGCCAGGGGGGTAGCCAGGCAAAACATCCAGGCCAATATGCGTTTGTTCATTTCAAGATTCCTGATGGACGATTGCAGATGTAAACGGGGCCGGAATCATCCAGCCGGAAGATAAGCCTTAGACGGCACAGACGTCGCCCAGTTGCATGGGTAATAAAATAGCGACATTCCCGTTCAGCTGTGGTCTGTTAGGCAGCAAAGACGAGGAGCATTGTTCCACATGGATTATCACGACCCGTACTTTTTCGGTTATGTCCTCGGCTTCATTCATTTGCTGGGCACAGGCGCCGCTATTCACGCGCTGCTGACGGTGCGTACCTCTCAAGGTGCGATTGCCTGGGCGATGCCGCTGCTGTTCATTCCGTATTTCACCCTGCTGCCTTATCTGGTGTTCGGCAGAAGCTCGTTCGACGCGTACATCAAGGCGCGTCGCCAGGCCAACCAGGAAATGCGCATTGCGATTGGCAGCCTCAACTGGCGGCCGTGGATCGAGGAAGCTGTGGCAGCACGTCGCTCGGATGCCTATGCAGCGTTGCGCGCCATGCCCAAGTTGGGAAACATGCCTGCACTGGCCAATAACAAAGTCAGGTTATTGATTAATGGTGAGGAAACCTTCGGAGCGATCTTCAAAGCCATCCGTGAGGCGAAAAAGACAATCCTGATTCAGTTCTTCATCATTCATGACGACAACCTCGGTCGCCAGCTGCAAACACTGCTACTGGAAAAAGCCGCCGAGGGCGTAGGCATCTTTGTCCTTTATGACCGGATCGGTAGCCACGCATTGCCGGGGGCTTACATCGACAAATTGCGCGACGGTGGCGTGCAGATAAAAGCCTTTGCCACACGTGGCGGCTGGCTGAATCGCTTTCAGATCAACTTCCGCAACCACCGCAAGATCGTCGTCGTCGATGGCCTGAAAGGCTACATGGGCGGGCATAACGTCGGTGATGAATACACGGGGCTGAAGCCGCCGCTGGCACCTTGGCGCGATACCCATGTAGAAGTCATCGGCCCGGTGGTCGCCTGCCTGCAGGAGTCGTTCGCCGAAGACTGGTTCTGGGCCACCCGCGAGCTGCCACCATTGAGCCTGCCTGATGAGTTTCCCGAGGATGGTGTGCTCTGCCAGTTGCTGACCAGTGGCCCGGCCGATGCGCAGGAAACCTGCTCGCTGTTCTTCGTCGAAGCCATCCACGCTGCCGAAGAGCGCGTATGGATCACCAGCCCTTACTTCATACCTGACGAAGCCGTGACCGCTGCGCTGACCCTGGCGGTACTGCGCGGGGTGGATGTGCGCCTGCTGCTGCCCTCACGGCCTGATCATTATGTGGTCTATGCCGCCTCCAGCCTGTACGCTTTCGATGCCGTGCGTGCCGGCGTGCGGGTATTCCGTTACGAACCAGGCTTCCTGCACCAGAAGGTCGTGCTGGTCGACAACGACATCACTGCCATAGGCAGCGCAAACCTCGACAACCGCTCGTTCCGCCTCAACTTCGAACTGATGCTACTGACGGTCGACAGCGACTTCTCCAGCCAGGTGGAATCCATGCTCACTGCCGACTTCAACCTCGCCCGCGAAATATCCGTGCAGGAAAGCCACGAAACGCGGCGCCTGCATCAACTGGGTATGCGCGTGGCGCGGCTGATTTCGCCGATTCTGTGACGCCCCTGCTCACTCAACGCGCATGAGCGGGAACAACAGATAAGTCTCATCCATAAATATCCTCCCGCGTCAGCGGCAACCCGGTCTTGCCATCGGCAAAGGGCTTCACGGCGAGTATCTGGTGCAGGTTGATCCAGCCCTTGGCGAATCCATAGGCGCAGCCCGCCAGGTACAGACGCCAGATGCGCAGGGTATGTTCGGGCACGATACGGGCGGCTTCGCCGAGCCTTGATTCAAGCCGCGCGCTCCAGTGTTCCAGCGTTCTGGCGTAGTGCGGGCGCAGGCTTTCCACGTCGACTATTTCCAGCCCGGCTTCACTGATATGGGCGCTGATCATGGCCACGTGCGGCAGCTCGCCGTTGGGGAATACATAGCGGTCGATGAACTCCCCGGCACCGCGCCCGACAGGACGCCCGTCCGTATGCCGGGCGGTGATCCCGTGATTCATGACCAGGCCGCCCTCCTTCACCGCACCGAACAGGCATTGCGCATACAACGGCAAGTTAGCGTGCCCTACGTGCTCGAACATACCGACGCTGACCACCTTGTCGAAGCGCGCATCCTGCGGCAGGTCGCGGTAGTCGAGCAGTTGCAGGTCGACCTTGTCCTGCAAGCCCTCGGCCTGCACTCGTTGACGGGCCAGCGTCAGTTGTTGCTCGCTGAGCGTGATGCCGAAAACCTTCGCGCCATATTCGCGAGCGGCAAACCGCGCCAGTCCGCCCCAGCCGCACCCCACGTCCAGCAGATACTCACCTGGCTTGAGCCGTAACTTGCGGCACAGGTGGTGGAATTTATCCTGCTGCGCCTGCTCGAGCGATTCGTCACCGGTCTTGAAGTACGCGCAGGAGTAGACCATCTCTTTGTCGAGCCAGAGCTGGTAGAAGTCGTTGGATACGTCGTAATGGTAGGCAATCGACGCGGCGTCAGTGTCCTTGTCATGCTGGACGCGGATCGGGTTGTCGGTGCTGTCGTCATCATCCACAAGGGCATGAGTCAGTTCATCGCAAACCCGTACAACTTCGCTGATCGAACCTTCCAGCTCCAGCCGCCCCTCTACGAAGGCACTGCCGAGCAAGCCCAGGCTGGGGTGGTTGAAATCGGAGACCAGTTGCGGGTCCTTGACCACTATCGTGACGCTGGGCGCAGGCCCCAGGTCCATCTGATGGCCGTCCCAGAGCTTGAGCCGTAACGGCAGATGAAGGTTCTGCAAGGTCGTTGGAAGTTGTGTAAGCATCAAAATCACCCCCTTATCCAGAAACTCAAAAAGAGTAATCCAGCAAGGGCCCCGCAAAAGGGCCCGCAAAGGCTATTGGCGACGGCAAAACTGCAATGAATCAACTTCGGGGAACAGCCCTGTGCCCACTGATTCGAGCCGAAAGACAGCCTGAATTTGGATCACGCACTGAAACACAGCGCTTAATTTGTAACAGAATTCGTCAAAGCTCAAGCCGTTTTATAGCGCTGATCAGCGCCGCTGGCTTGAGCATTGTCGCTCACGAAAGGCCTAGAGCTTCAGCAATGGCTCCTGAAAGCGCAGCAGACGTCCAGCATTGCCCAACACCAACAAGGTGCTCAGATTGTGCAGGATAGCTGCGACCATCGCGCCGGCAGCGCCGAGCAGACCAAAGGCGGCCAGCGCAACGATGGCCAGCGTCCAGCCCAGACCGATGATCACGTTGACCTGTAAGGTCTGACGGCACTGACGGCTGAGCCGCACACAGGTGCCCAGACGACGCAGATCGCTGCCGATCAGCACGATATCGGCGGAAGCCAGGGCAATGTCCGCCCCGCCCGCCCCCATCGCGACGCCGACCACGCCTGCCTTGAGAGCCAGCGAATCGTTGACCCCATCGCCGACCACCATCGGCCGGAAGCCACTGGCGATCTCGCCCATGACACGGTTCAGTTTGTCCTCCGGCAATGCCTGCGCCTGGACGTCTGCTATGCCGATATCGTGTGCCAGGTTGTCGGCCACACTTTGTCGGTCGCCGGTCAACAGCAACTGCCGTCCCATGCCCAGCTCACGTAATTCAAACAGCGCAGCCTGCGCTTCAGGCTTGACGCTGTCGGCCAGCAGCAGCCAGGCCAGGAAAACGCCATCCAGCGACAACCCGGCCAGCGGGCCGTCATGTGCAGGTACGCCGGGGGTGACAATGCCCAACTGCTCGAACAATTCCGGACGGCCCAGCGCTGCCTCACCCTGCCCGGTGGACGCCACCACACCCAGTCCCTGCCGCTCACGGGTGTCCAGCAACTGCAGCAGCCGAGTGTTATCCAGAAGCCCGGCCAATGCACGGCTGACCGGGTGACTGCTGGCCGCCCCCAGGCTGGCCGCCAGTTCGAGCAATTGCGGATGCTGCGGCCCTTCAGCCTGCACCGACTGCAAGCGCAGTCGGCCATAGGTCAGGGTGCCGGTTTTATCCACAACCAGTGAGTTCAGGTCAGCCAGTTCTTCGAGAAACGCCGAACTGCGGATCAAAATGCCGTGCCGTGCGGCGACTGCGATACCGGCGATAGCCGTGGCCGGAGCTGAAAGCACCAGTGCGCAGGGACAGGCAGCCACCAGCACCGCCAGCATCGCCTGAGCGTCCTGAGTGATAAACCAGGTCAGCGCCGCGATCAGCAAAACCAGCACCATGTAGCTGCCTGCGTAGCGTTCCAGCAGGCGTGTGATCGGCGGCTTGGAACGCTCCGCGCTCTGCATCAGCGCGATGACCTTGCCCAGCGTGGACTCATCGCCGATGCGGGTCACTTCGATACGCAGCAGCCCGTCCAGGTTGATCGCCCCGCCAAACACTTCGATGCCGATACTGGCTTCCAGCGGCACAGACTCGCCGGTAATCGATGAAGTGTCCAGACTGGCCTGCCCGGAAAGAACCCGACCATCCGCCGGGACCCGGTCACCTGCACGCACTTCAACCTGATCGCCAGCCTTGAGCGTTGCGTTGTCGACCTCGCGAATATTACCATCAGGCCCCAGCAAACGTGCCTGGCTGCGGGTCAGACGACCCAGCGCTTCGATGGCTTCCTGCGAGCCGATCACGCTGCGCTCTTCCAGCACATGGCCAAAGATCATGATGATCGGCAGCAAGGCGGCGGTCATCAGATCGCCAGTGGCCCAGGCACCGAGCATCGCCAGCGCGATCAACTGATCGGTGATGCCATGCAGGCTTGGATGCCGCAGGCTGTGCCAACCGGCGCTGATCACAGGTATCGCCACCAGCAGCGAGGCAGCGCCCAACAGCAATTGGCTGACACCTGCCTGTTCCGGAGCGAAAAAACGCCAGACCAGACCCAATGCCAACAGGCCCAGCGCCAGCATCGCGAGGGTCAATTGCCGGGCTGCGCTACGCTGCTCTGCGTTGCTCAGCAGGCTGCCATCCGCTTGCGGTTTGATGGCGTGATGGGTGTGAACGGCTTCGCCACTCATTGTGGTGCTCCCTGAATGATCAGGCGGGAATCGTCTTTGGGATCGACCGTGGTCACCGAACCCGCCTGATGCAGAATGACCGGTACGCGTTCACGGTAGAGACGTTGCATCAGGCCGGGGTCGCTGCGGGTTTCGGCTGATTGGGTCAGGCTGACAACCGTTGCAGTAGCCGACTGCGCCTTGGCCAGACGCTCGGACGCCTGTGCATGCGCCACTTGCAGGGTTCGGTCGGCCTGTTGATTGGCGGTCTGGGTCAGCTTTTCGGCCTCCGTGCGCGCGTTGGCCACGGCCTGATCGGCCTGCTGACTGGCCGTCAGCACAGCATTGAACGCGTTGACCGCCGAGGTCGGCAGGCTCGACTGCACATCCACCCGAGCGACCTCGACACCGATGCCCATGCCGGTCGCCTTCAGCTCGGCCAGACGCTGATTGATGCCGCGCACCAGATCGCCACGCAGCCGCTCACGGCGCTCGGCGGCCTGGCTGTCAGCACCGATCAGCTCGGGACGGGCAACCAGAATGGTGTCCAGATCCCGCGCCGCCGTCAGCGCCACAGCGCTGCGATTGACCAGCCGGTCCAGTGCGGGCAATACATGATCGCCCTGCAATACGAAGGCGTTGGGGTCAGTCACTTTGTAGAACACGGTGACGTCCAGCTGCACCACACCGGCATCACCGGTCAGCAGAAAGCCAGAACCCGCCAGAGCATCGCTCATTGGCGCCGACAGGGTCGCGATTTCATCGGCTTTCAGTGCCGCTGGCGAGCGCAGCAAGGTTTCCACCCGTCGCTCGATCACCCGATCAGCCGAGGGCAGCAGCACTACCTGCTCGAACGGCTGCGGCCAGGCGGTCAGCAATCCTGCGTTCTGCACCCGCTCGAGCGCGCCGAAGCGCATGACCACGGCACGGTTCTGCGGATCGATCTGGCGCACGTTGGACGTCGCCCAGGCAAGCGCAGCCAGCAGGGTCACGCCATACAGTCCGATGAACGCCAGTCGGCTCGCCTGCAACCATGGGCTATTGGCAGGCGGTCGTTGCGTTACGGGCTCGTCGACCGGTTGGCTCATGGCTGCGTTCCGCTCTTGCCGTCCAGCGTTGGCGGGCCATCGACCAGCACGCGGAATGGCGCGGCGTCGGTGCGCAGTATCAGGCGAGTACCCGGCGTCACGATGGTGCCCAGTGTGTCCAGCGAGCGCAGCAGGTTGTAGAGCTGCGGCGAACCCGCATAGGCGCGGCCATAGATCTGCGCGGCTTCAACACGGGATTGCGCTTCGATATCGGCCGCCTTGACCGTGGCATCGGCCTCGACAATGCGCGCGTCGCGCTCGGCTGCCGAACGAATCTGCGCCGCTTCACGCATGCCCACGGCGGTCCGCTCGGTGGCGATGGTCTCGCGCTCGGCGCGCATGCGATCCACGGTGGCGTTGAGCGTCACCGACGGCAAGGTCAGTCGTTCTACGCCTACCTGCAGAACACGAACGCCATAGGTCGCCAGCAGTTGCTGATCGATCTGCTGACGCAACTGATTTTCAAACGCGGTGATATTCACCTTGTTGGCGTCGGTGTTCACCAGGCTGGACAGGTCGAAACTGCTCGCGGTGGTTTCCAGCGCCGAGCCGACAAAGGTGCGGATCTGCCGGGCTGCTTCGTCGGGCTGGTTTTGTACCGCGCGCATGAAGCGCTGCACGTTGTCGGCATCGCCCTGTACCTGCCACGCCACATAGGCCTGAACGATGATGCGCAAGCCGTCTCGGGTGCCGACATCCTGCAAACCGCTGGATGTGGTACGCAGACGCAGATCCACCGGAATGGTCGCTTCGAACGGTGCGGGCCAGCGCCAGTTAAGGCCCGGGTCGAGCAGAACGCGGGAAGGATTGCCGAAGCGGGTGACGACGGTCGCTTCACCCGAGCGCACCTGCACCAGGCTCGCCGCCGCAATCGCGAAGGCGATCAGCACCGCCGCCAGGCTTGCCCGTCGCCAAGGGAACGCTGCCGGACCGGTCGCGCCATGATGATGGTGATGATGGCCGTGGCCGCCATGACCGTGACTGTCATGGCTATCGTGGTCGGCGTGATCGTGATGATGATGAAACAGACTCAAGGGACGACTCCTTACTGAACGGCTTTACGCGGCGCCGTTGGGTCTGCCGGTGGGGTGAAGGTACGCAGGTCGATGGTCGGCGCGTTGTCGCCGCCCAGACGGTGGTCGAGTATCAGCAGCTTGGCATTGCCCAGGCCTTCGGTCAGTTGCGCCAGGTATTGTTCCAGCAAAAACGCCTGCCCTGCCTTGGCATAGGCCTGGCGCTCGGCACTGAAGCGCAGGTCCGCGCCTTGCGCTGTGGCCAGAACTTCACGGGCTGCAGCGCTGGCCTGATCGCGGGCAACGCTGGCATTGAGTTGCGCCTGGTTGGCCTTGTCACTGGCCGCGCCGCGTTCGCGGGAGATCAGCGCCTGTGCGCCGATCTGCGCAGCCTGCACGGCATGATAGGCATTGGCGGCACCCGCTGGCGGGTGGATGGCTTCGACCACCGTGGCGAGCAGTTCAACGCCGCTGTCCAGACGCTGCAAGTCAGCCTGCACGGCTTTGCCGATGTCATCGGCCAGCCCGCTGCGCTGTTCGCCGAGCAGCTCGTCCAGCGTGCGCGAGGCAAAGTCATGCACCAGCACGCGGCTGGCCGTGCTGCGGATCAGAGAAGGAATATCGGCGCTGTTATAGGTCGAGGCCATCGCCGCGGCATCTGTCAGGCCGATGCGGTAGACGAACCGCACATCCATATTGACGATCTGAAAGCTCTGCTTGTCGCCGGCACTGCTGGCAATGACCTGGGATTTTTCGTTGATATGGCTGGCATCCCACAGTCGGTTAGCGCTGCCCGGCGGCGGGCCTTCCGCCGGGTCCAGCGTCTGCTCGGCCGCGTCGGCCGCAGAAACACTGGTCGCCAGCTCATGTACCACGCCGTTTTCAACCGCCAGAACCCGGCCGAACGGCCAAGGCAAACCGACATGCAGACCCGGTCCGAAGACTTCGACCGGCTTGCCGAACCGCTCGTAAATGCCTCGCCCCTGCATCGGAATTTCATGCACGCCGCTCAGCGCCCACCCCAGCGCTGCAACCACCGCCAGCACCGGCAAAAAGGCGCGGCGCATGTAGGTAAAGGCCCAGATCTGGCGCAGATCGATGCCGAAGCGGTTGTGCAGCTCATGCTGCAAAGCGAGCAACGGGCGCGGCGGCCAGCGCAGCAGGTCAGCGATAAAACTGGCGGCCAGCAGGCGCGGCTCGAGACGCGGAGTGCGCGGGCTGAACACCGACAACACAGCCCGCAATAGAAATTCAAGCGCCACACCCAATGGCAGCAGGCCGATCAACACAGCCAGCCGTGCAGGCCAGACGCGATCAGCGCTGGAGAAGAACAGGCACAACGCGCCGACCAGCAGAACGATAAGCGTCATGCGCACCAGCTGCGCCAGCGCCCCGGCCTCTGGCGACTGGCCTTCGGGCTCGCTGCTCAGTTGCCGCTCGATGACCAATAGCCCGAACGCCAACAGCAACAGGATACTGCCCGCCAGATTGCCTGAAGTGGAAAGGTCGGAGCCAGACAACGTCAGGTTCCAGAAGGCGCGGATGACGATCAACGCCAGCACTGCCCACCCGGCAAGCCACAGGGTCGAGCTGCCGATGTGCCGAACCAGTGACTCGCCCGAATCGCTCAGCCGGGTAAGCAGGCGCTCATACCAGGCGGTTTCATCGAGCGCTTGCGCCGTTGTGGGAGAGTCTGCAGCAACAGGTGCAGCCAACGCGCGGGCACGCCACATCGCGACGTGCCTGGCCGACTGCAGGCCCGCAGCGAGCAGTATCAGCGCCGCCGACGCATTGCCCAGCACGGCCATCCACAATGAACCAGGGGAAAACAGATCGATGGACAGCGCCAGCAGCAGCCCGAACGCGCCCACCCCACCGCTCACATACATCAGTCGCCCGAGACGCCGAACCTGTTGCACCGCCATTTGAAAACGCGGCAGGCCTTCGAGGCCATCGTGCTCACCCAAATCAACCCGCATCACTACCCCGGCACCCGCTGATTATTGCCCTGTGGAGAGCCGTGTATCGGCATCCATTAATGCAGCTGCATCATAGCGTTACGATATAACACGCAGAGTGAAACTTTCGTCAGGACTATTGCCTGAACGAATACGATATAGCGGCAAATGATTGGGCTGGATATCGTGCAGATGCTCCGCACCAGCATGCGGTACTGGACGCTCTGCCTGCGGCAGGCTGACATTTGCTCAGTCTGCGACCCGGCAAAATGGTTGCTGAATATTGCGCGCATATTCGGGCGCTCTGCGCCAACGCACCCTATCGCCCTGACCGGCGCTGCGCACCCACCTCGCTCGCAAGCCTTGCGCCAAGCGGTGCCGAGCGCATTCAACCCACCCCAACAGGCCTGAAAAACGTCCATTCCTGCCATCTGGATGCCGCTTCCATTGAGCACAATCAGCGATTTTTTTTGACTGATTTCCGAACGGGATCTCGTCTTTGTTATCTGTTGTGGGTAGTTTGCGTTCGGCAAGGAGTCGTTGGCGCGCCATTTTTTGTGCAGGACGCACAGAATTACTCAGAGGCTTCACCCTTATGAATCGCAGAAATCTCCTGAAAGCGTCCATGGCGTTGGCCGCTTACGGCAGCGTGTCGGCCTCAGGGCTTTATGCTGCGCGAGCACTGGCCGCCGCAGCCGATGGCGAGATCGAACACTTCGATTTTGCAGAGCTGCAAGCCCATGCCAAGAAGCTCGCAGGCAAAGGCTATGTGAGCAACAAGCAAGTGCTGCCACCCGTCCTGGCAGATATGACGCCGCTGCAATTCAATGCCATTCGCTACGACCCGAACCACTCACTGTGGAAAGACGTCCACGGTCAGCTCGACGTGCATTTCTTCCACGTCGGCATGGGTTTCAAGACGCCGGTGCGCATGTACAGCGTCGACCCGCAGAACAAGCAGGCGCGCGAAGTGCATTTCCGCCATGACCTGTTCAATTACGAAAGCAGCGGCATCGACAAGAATCTGGTCAAGGGCGATCTGGGCTTTGCAGGCTTCAAGTTGTTCAAGGCACCGGAAATCGCCATCAACGACGTTGTTTCGTTCCTCGGTGCCAGCTATTTCCGGGCCGTGGACAGCAACAAGCAATACGGTTTGTCGGCCCGCGGCCTGGCCATCGACAGTTACGCCAAGCGTCAGGAAGAATTCCCCGACTTCACCAAGTTCTGGTTTGAAACGCCAGATAAAAACGCCACACGCTTTGTGGTTTACGCACTGCTCGACTCACCCAGTGCAACCGGTGCCTACCGCTTCGACATCGACTGTCAGGCTGGCCAGGTAGTCATGGAAATCGACGCGCACATCAATGCCCGTACCGATATCCAGCAACTGGGCATTTCGCCGATGACCAGCATGTTCAGTTGCGGCACTCACGAGCGCCGCATGTGCGACACCATTCATCCGCAAATTCACGATTCGGATCGCCTGTCGATGTGGCGCGGTAATGGTGAGTGGATCTGCCGTCCGCTGAACAACCCGGCCAAACCGCAATTCAGCGCGTTCGCCGACACCGACCCGAAAGGTTTCGGGCTGGTGCAGAGCGATCACGAGTTTTCCAGCTATCAGGACACCGTAGTCTGGTACAGCCGCCGTCCGAGTCTGTGGGTCGAGCCGATTACCGCGTGGGGCGAGGGCGAGGTCAGCCTGCTGGAGCTGCCGACCACGGGCGAAACGATGGACAACATCGTGGTGTTCTGGACACCGAAAACGCCGGTCAAGGCCGGGGATTCGATGAACTATGGCTACAAGTTGTTCTGGAGCCCGTTGCCACCTGTAAGCACGCCGCTGGCGCAGGTCCATGCCACTCGTTCAGGCATGGGCGGCTTCCTCGAAGGCTGGGCACCTGGCGAGCATTACCCGAAAACCTGGGCGCGCCGCTTTGCTGTGGATTTCAACGGCGGCGGTCTGGATCGCTTGCCGGAAGGCACCGGGATCGAGCCCATCGTCACGGTCACGCATGGCAAGGTGCAGGACTTCAACATCCTCGTATTGCCGGACATCAAGGGCTACCGCGTCACCTTCGACTGGGTACCGGACAGCGACTCGGTCGAGCCGGTTGAAATGCGCATGTTCATCCGCACTGGCGACCGTACGCTGAGCGAAACGTGGATGTACCAGTACTTCCCGCCAGCACCGGACAGACGCAAGTACCCGTAGTCCGCAGATAGTTGACGCAGAGCGTCACGAAAGGCATTCCCACGCGGAGCGTGAGGAACGATAGGTGCAACTATCGTGCGACGCTCTGCGTCGCATGCCTTTCTGGACGCTCCGCGTCCGATCCTGAATGTGCAGTGCGGCGCAGAATTGTGACGCGGAGCGTCACGCACTGCTTTCCCACGCTGGAGCGTGAGGAACGATGAGCTCAACTAAGTGCCCGCCAAAACACTATCGTGCCCATGCCCCAGCGTGGGCACGCCGTTCTGAACGCTCCGCGTCCTGTCCCGGGTACTAAGTGCAGCGCATAGCCCTTAATCCTGACTAATTAATTGACAGTTGCCCGAACTGCGACTGATATACGTGTTGTCACGCCGTTGCGAGCGTTCGCTCCAGACCTTTCATCTCCCAGAGCCTTCCTGTGTCGACACATGCCCGTGATCGTCGGGCGGTAGCTTTGTCCGCGCAATTCCCCTGACGCATATCCAGAAGGCAGCCAGCATGGCGTTGACTACTGCGAACAGCGCCGACACCAGGTCGTCGGTGATGTCCTTTGATAAATCCACGGTGGTGGTGTGGGTCGCCATCAGCCTGATTCTGGTCGAGACCTTCTCCGGAGCCTTGCGCTTCTACTTCGATCAGGCAGGCATCAGCCCCCTGCTCTACATGCCCAAAGCTGCCTGCATCCTGTTGTTTGTGCTTGAGCTGTGCACCTTCAAAGCGGGACGGTTGTTCTGGGCGTTCATGGTGGTGTGGCTGATTTCCGGGCTGCTGGCCATGCTACATCGCGCCAGCGTCTACAACCTGGCGTTCAGTCTGTTCGCGCTGAGCCCGCTGGTGTTCGGCCTGGTGTGCAGCAAGCACCTGCTCTACCGCCGCACGCTGTTGTACCGCGCCATCGGCTTTTGCCTGCTGGCCTCACTGCTGGGTATGGCTCTGGACAAGTACACCTCGGTGCCCTGGAAGGGCTACAGCTACAGCGTCGGTGAAACCGAACTGAGCGCCAACACCACATGGAGCGCGGACGAGGTAGACCGCATTGCCGGTTTCGCCAGAGTGTCCAACGTGCTGTCGATCATGATCGCCTTCTACACGCTGTACCTGATCATGTTCCTGCGCTCACGCCTGATGATGATCCTGCTCAGTGCCGTGGCGCTTTACGCCATCGTGCTGACCACCAGCAAAGCGCCAGCCGCGGCATTCGCCCTGACCCTCATTCTGCTGTTGCTGCGGCGAATGAGCTGGACCTGCCGAACGCTTTGCATCGTGGTGGCAGGCATCGGGCTGCTGCTACCGACTCTAGGGCTGATTGTGAGCCCCGATGCCTATGCGGTGAGTAGCGGCGGCTCTCTGGCCTCGCTGTATGACCGGATGATCAATACCTGGCCCAACCTGATAAATGCCATGAGCCGCGAAGGCTGGATGATCAGCGGCGCGGGCTTCGGCATGGTCGGTAGCACAATGGGGCTGTTTCCGGTCGAAGGTGCCGGCGTATTTCTCGGCATGGACAGCTCGGCCCTGTATCTGTGGGCGATGCTGGGCGTGCTGGGGCTGTTGCTGTACGCGCTACAGATTCCGCTGTTGTTCCGACTGATCGATGATCAGACCCGCATCGGCCACATGCTGCTGGCGATCAGTTTCTGCTGGTGCCTGATCAGCTGGACCACCGACATGTTCGAGGTCGCTGTCGCCAATCTGTTTATAGGCGTGGCCATTGGTCATGTGATTGCCGGCAGACAATCCGCTGCAAGCCATGCGCTCAGGCTGCCCTCCGCTGCCCACTGACGGACCGCCAGATCATTTACCGGCCGCTGCACAGTGCCACTCTCCCTCACGATCATCCACCGGATGGCTTTCTCAAATGGACTTCAGAAAAGACATCAATGGGCTGCGCGCCATCGCGGTGGCTGCGGTGCTGCTCTTTCACTTTCAACCCGCCTGGCTGCCTGGCGGTTTCGCAGGGGTGGACGTGTTTTTCGTGATCTCGGGGTATCTGATTACCGGGATCATCCTACGTGGCTTGAGAAGCGGCAAATTCAGGCTGACAACATTCTACACGTCGCGGGCCAGACGCATCGTCCCGGCCCTCGCGGTGCTGTGTCTTGCCTTGCTGCTGGGCTGGTTCTCTTTGCTGCCGCTGGACTACAGCGCGTTGGGCACTCATGTGGCCAGCAGCCTGGGATTCGTTTCCAACGTTGTCTACTGGCGCGAGGCCGGTTATTTCACCGCCAGTGCTCATGAGAAATGGCTGCTGCACACCTGGTCGCTGTCGGTGGAGTGGCAGTTTTACCTGCTGTACCCGATTGCACTGTTGCTCCTCAGTCGCTTTGTCGCGCTGCACAATCTGCGCTGGTGGGTGCTGGGCGCAAGTCTGGCGGGCTTTGTGGTGTGTGTGTTTGCCTCGTCCCGATGGCCAGAAGCCGCGTTTTACCTGCTGCCGACCCGTGCCTGGGAGTTGCTCGCGGGTGGCGTGGCCTGCCTGTTCCCGCTGCAACTCAGGCCCCTACAGCAGCGAGTTCTGGAACAGGTCGGACTGGCGCTGATCGTTGCCGGTTTCTGTCTGCTGTCCGTGCAGGATACGTGGCCAGGGTATCTGGTGCTGATGCCGGTGCTGGGGACTTTCGCGGTGATCGCGGCGGCCCGCAATGATTCGCTGCTGACCTGCAGCCCGCTGTTTCAATGGGCAGGCAAACTGTCGTACTCGTTGTACCTGTGGCACTGGCCGGTGGTGGTGTGGATGAACTACACCGGTTTGCTGGGCGACACCCGCACGGTGCTATTGGGCATCGGTGTGGCCCTGACACTGGGGCTGATCTCATGGCGGTTGATCGAGCGGCCCGCCATCCCACATCAACCTGACCAGCGCCGGAAATTTGCCATGCCTGGCGCACTGGTCGTTCTGGTCTTTGTGGCGGGGGCGCTGGTGGGTGCGACGCGAGGCGCGGTATCGCCACTTCGCCCGATCAGTGTTTCGGAAAAGGCGCATTTCATCCAGGAATACGTTGATCGACAGCACAACCTGTACGAGCCCTACTGGCTGAAATGTGACGCCTTTTCCGCCCTGACCCAGCGTGGCCAGTCGGGCATCGACGAGACCTGCACGCGCAAACAGGGGCCGGGCGGAGTGTTCTTGTGGGGCGATTCTCACGCCCAGGCGTTGTCACTCGGGCTGCGTACCTTGCTGACACGCACGACCCCCTTCTATCAGGTGGCCTCGGCCAGTTGCGTTCCCGACCTGAATGACCACGAGGGACGCGCGTCAGCGACCAGCAAGGCCTGCGACTACTCCAACAGGACTGCCCTGCAGAGCATCGACAGGCTGCGTCCGGACATCGTGGTCATCGCGCAGAAGGATGGCCACGACAAGACCGACTGGAAGCAGATTGCGGCCCGCCTCAAGGGCTTTGGCGTGAAACATATCGTGCTGATCGGTCCGATGCCGTCGTGGAGCCCATCGCTGCCCAGTGTCATCGTCAACCGTCATTGGGGGCTGAGCGAGTCGCATATCCGCGATCCGGCGCTGGATCAAAGCGTCATGCGGGTGGATCAGACAACCCGCGTGCTGGCTGTATCGGCGGGCATCCAGTTTGTGTCGCTGATCGACAAGCTGTGCATCGCCGATGCCTGCCGGGTACGCCTGGAAAACAGCCGCTCATTGCTGCAGATCGACTCGGGACACTTGAGCGCAGAGGGTTCGTTGTACGTGGTGCGCAACTACGTATTGCCACAACTGGTGAATGAGTCGAGCAAGCAGCGCGGCGCAGAGTTGTGACACGGAGTCTCACGCAAGGCGGTCACACGCTGGAGCGCAAGGAACGATAAGTGTGCGGGCGTGGGTTAATCAACGGAGTTCTTTGAGCCGCTCGGCAAACTTGACCAGGTCAGCCAGCGAGTCGGCTTCCATCTTGCGCATGACCGAGCCACGCCGGACCTTGACGGTGATTTCACTCACGTTCAGGCGGGCTGCGATCTGTTTGTTGAGCAAGCCACTGACGACCAGTTCCATCACCTGCTGTTCGCCATGATTCAGGCTGGCGTGACGGCGCTGCAACTCGGCTTCGACGGCGGAGTTGCGGCGACGGCTGCGGTCTCGCTCAAGCCCTTGCTGGAGCGCATCCAGCAAGTCCTGGTCACGGAAGGGTTTGGTCAGAAACTCCACCGCACCGGCCTTCATCGCCCTTACGGACATAGGGATGTCGCCATGCCCGGTGATGAAAATGACCGGCAGAAAAATCCCCGACCTGGCCATGTGCTCCTGAAAATCCAGGCCACTCATGCCGGGCATGCGAATGTCCAGAATCAGGCAGCCCGGCGCATCAGGACGAGGGGTGTCCATGAACTCGCGGGTCGAGCCGAACAACATGCTGCGCAAGCCGACTGACGCCAGCAGGTCTTCCAGCGAAGAACGCACCGAGAGGTCGTCATCGATGACAAAGATGACCGGCTCTTCGGCCTGCGGTGCAGTGGCGGCTGTGTTCATCAGGTTTCCATTTTTCCAGTGGGCAGCGTGAAATGAAACGTGGCGCCGATTGAGGGGTTGGGCGTCACCCAGATTCGCCCGCCATGGGCTTCGATGATAGACCGACTGATCGCCAGTCCAATCCCCATGCCTTCCTCCTTGGTGGTGTAGAAAGCGTCGAAAAGCCGGTCGGCTGCTTCCGGCTGAATCCCTACGCCGCTGTCGCTGACAGTGAACTCGATTTCCCCGCCTCCGCGCCACTCGGCCCGCACGTCCAGTTGCGCCTGTTCCGGTTCGACTTTCCTCATCGCGTCCATGCCGTTGAGCATCAGGTTCAGCAGCACTTGCTGGATCTGCACCCGGTCAGCCAGCAGCGGTGGCATTCCCTCCGGCACGTCAACCGACAGTGTGACGCCCTGCCCGTCTATCTCGCTGTGCGCAAGCGCGACAATCTCGGCCACCGTGTCCGCCACACTGATCCACTCTTTGTGCGTCGACGAGCGCTTCGCCAGGGCGCGCACGCGCACGATGATATCTCCGGCGCGATTAGCATCACCGATCATGCGCTCGACTGCCTGACGGGCCTTTTCCAGATTGACCGGCTCGGTGGCCAGCCAGCGCTGACAGGCGTTACCGCTGATGACAATCGCCGACAGCGGCTGATTCACCTCATGGGCAATGGACGCAGCAAGCTCACCCAACTGATTGACCCGTGCGATGTGCGCCAGCTGCGAGCGCGCTTCATGAACCGTGCGGATGGCCCGCGCCATACGCAGCGCCAGCCAGGTGGTCATGGCGATGGCGGCCAGGCTGATGACGCAGTTGATCAGCCCGGACGCCTCGCTGCCTCTGGAGGTGGTCATTTCGTAACTGACCACCGTCAGCAGCATGCACACCGCCGCCATGACAATAACGCCCCTGAACGGCAAAAGCCTGACCGCCAGCAACACCACCGCGATCTGGAACACCCCCACGGCGATCTCCAGATCGGTCAGGGTATCGGCAATCGCGATGACCAGCGCCAGCGCCAGCAAAGCGACCCACCTGACGACCATCGCGGTCCTGCTACAGGATTCTGGCTCGTGCATCTGCACCATCTCGCTCTTCAAAAGGCCTGCCGAGTATGTCGTACAAACCTCAGGACGGGTTATCCAGACTGAACTGATCGGCCAGCTCATCATAAGCGAACAGCTCGGCGTAACGCCCCCATTGCGTAACGACATTCAGGGTCTGCATGGCATCGCTTTCCGACATGAAGTCTTCCAGTTGATCGCGAAAACGCCGCGCCGGTGCCGTGTGCGTGGGGCGATCATCCAGCACTCGCCGAATGTGCGCGACCAGCGGCACGAAGCTCAGCAGGTGCTGGGCAAACAGTTGCTTGCGTTCGTCCACATCCGCCAGCGCATAGCGATTTGCGGCAGGCAACAAGCGAATATCACCGCCCTTGAGTTCTGCAAAACGCAGCAGTTGCAGGACCTCGGCAATCGGGAACAGCTCGTCGGCGTTGTAGTGCAGCGCGCTGGCCAGTTCCGGCAGGTCCGCTTTGAGGCTGTAGGGCGGCGCATGAATGGCTTCGATCAGCCCTGCCAGCGCATTGGTGGACACCTGCGGCAAGACCATGCCCAGCCCGGTGCCTGGAAACACGCCCTGACGTATTTCGCCTGCATCGTTGTCCTGGGTCATCAGCACGTAAATCTCCTCCACCAGCGCCCGGAAGATTGGGTCCTGACGGTTGCGCGGCTGAGGCAGATCGACCTTGATCTCGCTGATCACCCGACCCGGATTGGAGGAGAACAGCAGAATGCGATCGCACATCAGCACGGCTTCGGCAATGTTGTGCGTCACCATCAGGATCGACTTGATGGGCATGCGCCCTTCGCTCCACATATCCAGCAAGTCGGTGCGCAGGGTTTCGGCCGTCAGCACATCGAGCGCGGAAAACGGCTCGTCCATCAGCAGTACATCAGGGTCGATCACCAGCGCTCGTGCCATGCCCACCCGCTGGCGCATGCCGCCTGAAAGCTCTTTGGGGTAAGCACTCTCAAAGCCGTCCAGACCGATCAGGTCGATGGCCGCCAACGCGCGCTTGCGACGCACGGCAGGTGGCACACGTTGCGCTTCAAGCCCGACTTCGACATTTTCCAGCACGGTCAGCCACGGGAACAGGGCAAAGCTCTGAAAAACCATGCCTACCGACATCGCCCGCCCCTGCACGCGGCGAGGAAAATTCACTTCGCCTTCGGTGGGCACCACCAACCCCGCGATGGAGCGCAGCAGGGTGGACTTGCCCGAGCCGGAGCGACCCAGCAAGCCGACTATTTCGTTCTCATTGAGCGTCAGTGTCACGTCATCCAGCACCAGGCGCTCTTTGCTGCCTTTGCCGTACACATGTCGGACTTTCTGAACGTCTACCAGGCAACGCGTTTCGACAGCCATCATGATGGCGCCCTCCTCAATCAAAATCACACAAGACTCAGACGCCGCTCGGCAAACCCGTACAGCGGACGCCACAGCAACCGGTTGAACGCGATGACGAAGATCGACATGACAACAATGCCCAACGCAACGCGTGGAAAGTCTCCCGCCTGAGTCGCGTTGGCGATGTAAGAACCCAGCCCTGCCGCTTCCAGATGCTGATCACCCCAGGACACCGCTTCAGCGACGATGCTGGCGTTCCACGACCCACCCGATGCGGTCAGCGCCCCGGTGACGTAGTAGGGGAACACCCCCGGCAAGGCCACACGCCGCCACCACTGCCAGCCGCGCATGTTGAATATCGTGGCCGCTTCGCGCAGGTCAGTCGGCAAGGCGCTGGCCCCTGCGATCACGTTGAACAGGATGTACCACTGGGTGCCGAGCACCATCAGCGGCGAAAGCCAGATGTCCGGGTTCAGGTGCAGGCCGACAATCGCAATCACTGCAAAAGGGAACAGTACGTTGGCTGGAAAAGCCGCCATGAACTGCGCTATCGGCTGCAAGCGTTCAGCCCAGACCGGACGCAAGCCGATCCATACACCAACAGGCACCCAGATCAGGCTGGCGATGACGATCAGGACAATCACCCGCACCATTGTTGCCAGCCCCAATCCCAACGCGGTGACCAGGTCGCTCATGCCCAGCGATGTCTCGATGAACCTGAACAGGTAAACACTGCCGGTCAGGCAAGCAGCCATCACCAGGGCCAGCCATAGATAGTCGAGCAACCGGGCAACGCCAGGCGTGAGCTTTACGTTCCACAGCCGGGATACCACGCGCCAATCGATCAGCATCAGGCATTTGCACGGCGCAGCGAGGATCGAGCCCAGCATCGGTGCCACCCGCGAGCGACCCAGCAGGCTGTACATCCAGGAGCGCGGACGCTTTGACGACGCGGTTTGCTCGAAGCGAAACTTGTCCGCCCATGCCACGATCGGCCTGAACAACAATTGGTCATAGGCCAGGATCACCAGCGCCATTGCGCCCACCGCCCAGGCAATCGCAGCAAGGTTTTTCTGCTCGATGGCCAGCGCCAGCCACGAGCCGATGCCGGGCAAATTGACCGTGGTGTCGCCGACCGAAATGGCTTCGCAAGCGACCACAAAAAACCAGCCGCCGGACATCGACATCATCATGTTCCACACCAGCCCCGGTACGGCGAACGGCAGCTCCAGACGGGTAAAACGCAGCAGTGGAGACAGTCCGAACTGCCGGGTGACTTCATTCAGGTCGCTCGGCACGGTACGCAGTGACTGATAGAAACTGAATGCGAGATTCCATGCCTGGCTGGTGAAAATGGCAAAAATCGCTGCGCATTCGACACCCATTTGCCGACCGGGGAACAGCCCCATGAAAAAGGTCACTGTGAACGTCAGAAACCCCAGTACCGGAACCGATTGAAGAATATCCAGCGCCGGGATAATCACCTGCTCGGCCTTACGGCTTTTGGCCGCCAGCGTGGCCACGACAAACGTGAAAACCAGCGAAGCGGCCAGCGCGATGAACATGCGCAGCGTGGTGCGCAATGCATATTCGGGCAGGCGCGCAGGGTCGAGGCTCATCGGGCTTGAGTTCAGCGCGGCAAGTGGCTGCATCATCTGGCCCACGCCATACAGCACCAGCGCAATAAACACGGCAATAACGACCAGGCAAATACCATCGGCCCAATAAGGAGTGCGCGCACCGGGTTTTACAAAACGGGGCGTGCGCAGGCTTTTACCGAATTCAAATATCGAATGCATTGTTCACCTCGAATCGGCTGTGCAGGCGCGTACCCGCCAGCGTGATAAACAAACAGGCGGTCGGCGATAACAGAAAAAGGCCGTGAGTTAATAGTTGCCGGACAGTGAGTAAAGCTTATCGAGTTTTGAACAACTGTTAAAACCTGCAAAAGTAGGTCATGTTTATCTGTGAGTATGAGTTATATATACCAACGTATATTTGCAGGACTAACGGGTATGCCGTTCTGAATGTTCTGCGCCCGATCGTGAACAGTCGGCGCGGCGCAGATTTGTGACGCAGAGCGTCACCCAAGGCATTCCTACGCTGGAGCGTGAGGAACGATAGGTGTCTGTGAGAACGCAAGCTATCGTGCGACGCTCTGCGTCGCATGCCGTTCTGGACGCTCTGCGTCCTCTTTATGACTTCTTAGCTGGAGCGCAGGGAACGAGAGGTGTCCGAAAGAACACCTCACGCGCCCCGCTCCGCACGGGCACAACAGTGCGCTGATTCAGACGCGGAAGTGGCTGACCATCGTTTGCAACTGGCCTCCCAGACGCGCCAGTTCGACGCTGGAGGCTGCGGTTTCTTCGCTGGCTTCGGCGGTCTGCTCCGATACGTCGCGAACGTTGACGATGCTGCGGCTGATCTCGTCGGCCACCGAGCTTTGTTGCTCGGCGGCGGCTGCGATCTGCTGGTTCATCGCCTGAATATTCGACACGGTCCGGGTGATGCTTTCCAGTGACGTACCGGCCCTGCGCGTCAACTCGACACTGCTGTCAGTCAGTGTGCGGCTGCCAAGCATGATGCCCGACACCTGACGCGTGCCATTCTGCAATGCAGCCACCAGGCCCTCGATCTCCTCGGTGGACTGCTGGGTCCGTTGCGCCAGGCCGCGGACCTCGTCGGCCACCACGGCAAAACCACGACCGGCTTCCCCGGCACGCGCGGCCTCAATGGCCGCGTTGAGTGCCAACAGGTTGGTCTGCTCGGCAACCGCCTTGATTACATCCATAACCTTGCCGATCTTGTCGCTTTCCTGCTCCAGCACGTTCATTGCATCGGATGAGCGAACCACCTCGGCGGCCAGTCGCTCGATCTGCTGGATGGCTTCGCCGACGACCTTGTCACCCTCACGGGCCTGCTTGTCGGCATCGGAGGCAGCAACGGACGCCTGCTCGGCATTGCGTGCCACTTCGTGCACGGTGGCCGACATTTCATGCATGGCGGTCGCCACCTGATCGGTCTCGACCTTCTGGCTGTTGACCCCGGCGCTGGTCTGCTCGGTAACCGCCGACAGCTCTTCGGCAGCGCTGGCAATCTGCGTGACGCCGTCACGAATACCGGAAATCAGCTCGCGCAGGGTGGTGCCCATGCGCTGGATGCCCTGCTGCAATACGCCCAGTTCGTCACGTCGGGTGACAGCTTCGGTATGAGTCAGGTCGCCAGCAGCGATGCGCTCGACAATCGCCAGCGTGTCGCGCAGCGGCCGGGTGATCTGCCGGGTAATGACGATGGCCGCAAGAATGCCCAGCAACATGACCAACAGCACGCAACCGATCTGCAGATTACGCGCCTGAGCGGTGTCATCCTTGCCCATCTGCATCTGAATGCCATACAGCTCTTCGCCCAGTTTGACGATGGCAGCACCTTGGGAAGTCAGGTCCTTACGCACGCTCGCAGCAGTCTGAGTGGTGGCCTTGAAAGCGTCGACCGAGCTGCGGTAGCTACGAAGAGCGCTTTCAAACTGGGCAATCTGTTCGCGGTTGGCAGCGCCAAAAGTGGTTTTGAGCCTGTCCAGATGACTGATCGCCGTATCCAGTTGCTGAAAAGCTGCTGTCTCGGTCTTGTCATTGGGGTTGCTGGTATAACCACGTACTTCATAGCGAACCAGAATCAGGTCTTGCCTGGCGGCAGTCGCCAGTTGGGCCTGATCAAAACGCGCCGGGTCCGCAGGATCAATCTGCGTGACGGCATCGTTCAACGAGTCGACAGCCCGCATGGCAACCATGGCATTGGCGGTCATCTCGTTACGCACTTTGGCGCCAGCCTGAAACGCAGCGCGCATGCTGTTCAACGAGGCTTCATAGTCACGGGTGACATCGGCCAGTTCGCGCAGAGGCTTGAGGTTGAGCGGGTTGTTGAAGCTGATGAGCAGTGATTGCTGCTGCGCCTTGAAGACATCCAGCTTGCTCTGCATGTTTTGTGCGGCGGTTTCATCGCCGTCAGTCAGCATATATTGCAGGCGCGCGACCCGCAGATTGGTCAAGTTGTCACTCAACTCAGTGATGTCGCCGATTCTGTCGGTGCGATTGATGAGTTTATCGAGGCTGGTCCAGCCGACCAGGGCGAGAATGGCAGTGAAAAAAAGAACCGTCCCAAAGCCCAATGCCAACTTCATGTTGACGCTGATATTCGCAAAGCTGCTGTTCATAAAATCTCCTGAAAATGCTTTTTGTGCGCGACGAAAGAGCTGAAGATTTGTTTTTATGGACAGCAAACCCGCGCGCCAGAGCTATCGGCTGCAGAAGAGCAAAACTTGATCAAAAAAAGGCAATCAGCGTTCGAACGCCGATTCGAGAGGAGAATCGGGGGGCTGCAAGCCCCCGATCCGGTCAGGCAGTCAGCTTGAAACGCGCCACGACATTGCGCATGTCGGTGGCAACTCGCGCCAGTTCTTCGGCAGTGACCGCATTGTTGTCGATACCCAGCATCAAGGTCCCGGAGCTGTTGCGGATCTCCATGACATTACGGTTGATGTCTTCGGAAACCGCATGCTGCTGCACCGCGGCGCTGGCGATCTGAGTGTTCATCTCGACGATACGCTCGACGCCCTGGCTGATGCTCGACAGGCTGCCAGAAGCATCGCTGGCGGCACTGATGCACGCTTGAGCCTTTTGCTGGCCGGCCTGCATCTGCTGCACGGCAACATCGGTGGCACTTTGCAGTTGCTGGATGATGTTGCGGATTTCTTCGGTCGACGCCTGAGTGCGCGAAGCCAGTGTGCGGACTTCATCAGCCACCACAGCAAACCCACGGCCTTGCTCGCCAGCCCGGGCCGCTTCGATGGCAGCATTCAGGGCCAGCAAGTTGGTCTGATCGGCAATCGTACTGATGACCTGAATAACGCCACCAATCGACTGACTGTGCAGGGCCAGCGCCTGGACTTTCTGGGCGCTGACTTCCACTTCTTCAGCCAGAGCCTGAATGGTCGAGTGGGCCTGATGCATGATGCGCAGCCCGTTACGCGAGGCAGTGTTCGCTTCATCAGCAGCCAGCGCAGCACCTTCGGTGTTCTGCGCTACGTCGGCCACGCTTGTGGTCATTTCGTTGATGGCGGTCGCCACTTGCTCGGTTTCAGCCTGTTGCGCGTTCATCGACTGCTTGGCCAGACCGATGGAGGTGCCCAGGCGGGCAGCTACATCAGACAGCTCGTATGACGTGCGGTCCATGTGCGAAATGGAGCTGGCGAATGCTTCGGCCATCAGGTTCAGACCGTTGGCGATGTCAGCCACTTCGTCCTTGCTGCTCACCTGTACACGGGCGCTCAGATCACCGCCGGCCAGGCGACGGGTGACGCCCAGCAGACCATCAATGGTCAGGCGCAGGGCACGGTAGATGCTGAAGAACGCATAGAGCAACAGCAAGCCCATGATTACGCACATGGCAATCACGACTTCGCGTTGCAGCAACTGCGCGCTGTAACGCGTATCCAGTTCACCTTGAAGCGCACTTTGAATTTCGTCCTGGGCCTTATAAAGCCCGGCGACCACAGCGTTACCGCGCGCGCTCAGCGCCTGCCCCTGCGGCACCGAGAATTCCGTACCTTTGACGTACGCTTGCAGGTCATTGCGAAAGCCGTCCATCGTCGAGGTAGCCGAAGCGATAGGGTCACCAATGCGCGAGGCAAGCTCTGGCGCACGACGCTTGAGCAGTCGAATGCTTTGCTCCAGCTCCGCACGAAATTGCAGCTCGATCTTCAGCAGGCTCTCAAGCGAGCCGCGCATCGGTACGCTTAGCCCCTGACCAGTACTCAAACCGGCGGTGATACCCCGGATCTGACCGGCCACGTTGATTTCTCTGGGCATGCGAATGGTGCTCAGGTCGATCAGAAACAGCGAGGCATAATCTTCGTCCAGTACCATGCCCGAGGTAGCCGAGACGTAATAGATAAAGTTGAGTGTCTGGGCCAGCTGCTCATTCCACTGTGCAAGCACCTCGTCTTGCGAAAGACCGGGCTTGGTACTTTCCATCAGGGAACGCGCACTTTCACGAAGACGCTGTACGCGACTCTCGGTCTCCAACAGACTTCCCTGGCGGGCATCCATGTCGGCGAGGTTATTAAATGCTGTTTCAAGCTGAGTGCGGTTGCTGGCCAGATCCTGGGCAGCGGAGGCATCACCGGCGAGCAAACGGTTGGTTGCTGCACGCTGCAGCATGGAGAGTCGGAGAACGGGCGTCACGACATGCAAATATTCACGACCGATGCGTTCCTGGGCAACGGTGTCGATGCTCGCATTCAGACTGTTGAAAACCCGAAGACCGAGAACGATCAGCGGGATGACGATAATGATGGCTAAAACGGCAAACTTGGCAGGGAACCGCAGGCGATTGGTAAGGTAAATACCAGGCGAAAGGATGTTCATAGTGGTCTCTATTTTAATTTAGGTGCCCGATCCGGCTGAAAAAGCTCCTTTATTTCTTTGCATCACGGCAGGTGCAAGGTCAGTGGTGCCGCTTTGAAGGGAATCATCCATTCAGATAGAGGCATAGTGACATCACCTCAGAGCTGTGCCCCATCTGGAAGTTCAATGAGGGCCATCATCTGATACCGGTCTATCGGCAGGGCTACATAGAACCTGAGGTCGCGGGGGTTTGCGGGAAGACGCGGGGGCGGAGCCTGGGGAGTGAAGCTTGCGGTGAACGCTGATCCAAATGAGGTGGATTCAGTTCAGTACGGAGGAAACGGGTGTCCATCTGGCAGATCTGTCGACCACAGATCTTTCAGCGCGTACACCGTTGTGCGGCATCGTGACGCACAACGGTGAGCGTCATAGCGTTTTGAACGAGGGCCTTTCAAGCCCTCGTCCACTCCACGTTCGACAACCCCAGCTTTTCAGCCTGAGGCTTGCTCAGCTTTGGTACCGGGTCGGAACGGTACTTGGGGATCGCACCGAATCCTGCATCAACCGACGCCCAGTGCCAGGCTTCTTTATTGTCCATGACCACCGCTCTTATATAGAACGTCCTGTAACTGCCATGCAGCAGGTAATCGATACGGTAGTGTTTTTCATCAGCCATTGTGGTGCTCCTGCTTTGTCGACTCGCAAAACAGATCGCAGGGTTTTCGAAAAATTCAAAATATTAATGCCATAATGTAAACGATATCATATAGCTACCCTTGTTCGTACCCATAGGGATGGGCGCAAGGCTACGACAACTAATAGACTTTGTTTATAACCCCTCTTTTTTGGATTTTTCGCCAGCACAGACGGCTTACGCCCTCAGCTTTGCCTGCGGGGCCTCTGAACTAAGAGTGAGTTGTTTTTCAAAGATTAAGCGAATAAGAAAATTCTATTGAACCCGGATTTTCGGGCCGTTCATCCCGTTCACTAAAGTTATACGCAACGTATACATACCCGCCTTCTCATATCCAGTGACTGCGTTGAATCAAACCCATCCAGGTGGGTTGACGCTTCCCAAAAGATCACGCCTGAGGATACGACATGTTTATTCATAACAAGCGGCTTCAATATACCGTGCGGGTAGCTAGACCAAACCCTGGACTGGCCAATCTTCTGCTGGAACAGTTCGGCGGTGCCCAAGGCGAGCTGGCAGCAGCCGGACGTTATTTCACCCAAGGATTGAGCGAGGAGGATCCAGGCCGTAAAGATTTGCTGATGGACATCGCCACCGAAGAGTTGAGCCACCTGGAAATAGTCGGCTCCATTATTGTCATGCTCAATAAAGGCGCCAAAGGTCAATTGGCTGAAGGCATCGAAGAAGAAGGCGAGCTTTACCGCTCCATCAACGGCAATGGCAACGACTCCCATATCACCAGCCTGCTGTACGGGGCCGGTGCGCCGTTGACCAACTCTGCCGGTGTGCCTTTTACGGCGGCCTACATCGATACCATTGGCGAGCCAACGGCTGACTTCCGCTCCAACATCGCTGCGGAATCCAGAGCGAAGATTGTTTACGAGCGTTTGATGAACGTGACAGATGACCCGGGCGTGAAAGAGGCACTGGGCTTTCTGATGACACGTGAAATCGCGCATCAGTTGTCTTTCGAAAAAGCCCTGCACGCCATCCAGCCCAACTTTCCGCAGGGCAAACTGCCGGGCATGCCGGAATTTACCAACAAGTACTTCAACATGTCCGGTGAACCCAACGTACGCGGCCCGTGGAACCAGGGCGGTAACTGGGAGTATGTGGAATCGCCACAACCGGCTGTCGATGGCGGCGATGGCACTGCTTCCGTCACGCTGGATGCCAAGGATGCAGACGTGCTGGAAATGATGAAGGAGCGAACCCAGTCCGACCCGACTGCCAACCCTATTACCGGTGCGGATCTGGGTTCTGGTTTTGTACAGGGCAAAAATGTTTGAAACGGGTTTAAGCCTGTCTTGTTCAGGAGAACGGAATCATGAAAAAACTTCGCTCCCGCAAACCTCTCCCGTCTCAGGGCGAGTTGGATACTGCGTTGACCGACGCAGTGTTTGTAAAAGGGCTTCGTGCTTTCGAGGCTCAGGCGCTGCTTGCACGTCGGGGTCTTCAGGTGGTGATGGCTATGAAGGTCTTCGGGGTTGGAACCTTGCTTGATAACAACCTGCCAGGACGCTGATCACATCCGGTCATCAATGGCACACGGTCTATAAGACGAGTCCACGGGCAGGCTGGACATCAGCGTTGCCTGTGGATAAGTCCTTCATTTGCTGAAAAGGGTATAACCATGGCTCGTACGACCATAGAAGAGTTGTTCATTCACGAACTGTCAGATGTTTACAGCGCCGGACAAGGTGGAACTCAGGCACCCAGCTTATGTATTCAGACTGAGCAGTCGTAAAACTCGCTCAAGACAGTCATCCATTGATAATTGACTGCTATCAAGACAAAGGGCGGCGCCAGCAGGCGGTTCGTAAGGGGCGCTGATGCCGGTAAAGTCTTTCAACTCGCCTGCCAACGCCCGGCGATAAAGCCCTTTAGGGTCACGCTGAATGCAGGTTTCAAGCGGTGTGCTGATAAACACTTCGATGAAGCGTTCGTGGCCAATGATCGAGCGAGCGGCTTCCCGGTCGGCCTCATAGGGCGAAATGAACGACGAGATAACGATCAGGCCTGCGTCATTCATCAACCGGGCGACTTCTGCGATGCGCCTGATGTTCTCCGAACGGTCTGCCGCAGCAAACCCCAAATCCCGGCACAAACCCTGACGTATGTTGTCGCCATCCAGGGTATACGCAAGCCTGCCAAGGTCCATCAACGCTCGCTCCAGTGCAAACGCTATGGTGGACTTTCCGGAGCCGCTGAATCCGGTCAGCCAGACTGTTTTCGGCGTTTGCTTCAAATGCTGCTCACGGTCTGTCGAGGACACTTGGCTGGTTTGCCAGACAAGGTTCTGTACACCATGTGAGTTGTCCATGATCGCCTGTTCCTGATGTGCACACAGAACCAGAATACATTTTTTCCGCGAGGCATTCGTGCTCATGGAATAACCACATCTGCCACCTATCGGCCCTCGGCAAAATACGCTGAATTTCCCCGTATCACGATACTCACTTACCTACGCTGCATAGAAAACAGAAAGTCTCGCGTGACCGCGTCAATCGTGATTTTCAACTGCCGAGGTACGATTTTCATGACGTCTCTTCAAGTGATGACTGGTAATGCCGTCGTCAAAACCGTCGTTGAAGAAGCCTGTTCAAAAACCGTCTATCAATCATGGATGAGTGAACGTGCTCCAGAATATCAACACGATGCGGTCATGTTTCTGAATCACTGCCTGGCCCAGGCCGAGCGGGAAAACTGCGACCTTCCGGCTCAGCCTGAAGCGCTGGAACACTGGATGGAGCAGAACGTAGGGGTCGTAGCCGATCACTATGCGCTCTATCTTGAACAACGTCGCGCCGGACAACCCAGGCGATTTTTCAAGACCAAGGCTCACGCGATGTATTTCATTCAGCAGGTCGCGCCGACCAAGCTGGTTGACGGCGCATGGCTGTATGGCTTGCTGCCGCATTGGGCAGACTACCGTTTTCACGGTCTGATTCGTACTTACCTGGAAGAACTGGGCGACGGCGAACAGGCGCAGAATCATGTCTCCCTTTATCGCAAGTTGCTGGCCGACCTGGACTGCGACACCAGCGCCCCACTGGCAGATGACGCCTATCTGCAAGGCGCCATTCAGCTGTCATTGGGGCAACTGAGCGAGCAGTACCTTCCCGAGGTGATTGGTTACAACCTGGGCTATGAACAGCTGCCGCTGCATTTGCTCATCACATCGTTCGAACTGAATGAACTGGGCATCGACCCTTATTACTTCACGCTGCATGTGACGATCGATAACGCCAGCACCGGCCACGCACGCAAGGCTGCGCAGAGCGTTCTTGAGCTGTTGCCTGTGGGCCAGGAACGCGACGAATTTTATCGCCGTGTCGCCAATGGCTACAGGCTGAACGAGTTGGGCATGGGCTCGACTGCTGTGATCCAGTCGTTCGATCTGGAGCAGGAAGTGATCGCCATGCTGGAACGCAAGCGGACCTTTGGTCAGCACATGCATTCCGACTATTGCCGTCTGGACGGCAAGACAGTCAACGAATGGCTCGCAGAACCCGACCAGATCCCGGAGTTTGTCGCCGTGCTGCAGAACAGGGGCTGGATCAAGCGTCATGACGACCCTCTCAATAGCCGCTTCTGGAAACTGTTCGAAGGGGTCGGTGCACCGATGTTCGGCGTGTTCAATGGCTACGAAAAGCAATTGGTGCACGACTGGATCGCTGGCGACTGGCTGTCGGATGGCAGCGCTCAGCCGCCTGTCGGCAAGCGTCTGCCGGAAGCATTTCGATCCCGTTTCCGCAATCTGCAAGGCGGTGCTCAGCCATCGCCGGTTCTTGCCGTGCCTGCGTCGGCGGATGCTGACCCGGATGTGCGCGAGCTGCACATGAAACTCGAGTCGGCAGCAGCGTCCGAGAAGATGTCTACGTTGATCGAAAGCATGTCTCCGGCAAGGCACGCGACAGCCGCCGGGCTGCATGCCACTCGCCTGTTTGTCAGCAGCATGGCCGAACGAGTGACAGGAGCCCGCCCATGACTCAATCACTGCCCGACAGCGCCGCGCTGATTGCGCTCGCCCAGCGCCTCAAAACCAGTGGCTATCGTTTCATCACGCCCACGCCGTTGACTCATCAACACGTCAATCAACGCACGGAAAACCGCATTGCCGCGTCACTGCGGGATGTCTTCGGCTGGAGCCGTACGATACCGGAATCCATGCTTCCGGTTGCAGAGGCTCAAGGGCTTTTGGAAGCCGGTATTCTTCAACGCAACGAAGACGGCTTGAAGAGCCGGGTGAGATTTTCAAGCCTGGATGACTTGTTGCTGGTGCATTCCGCGTTTCCTACCGGCGATGAAGACTCGGTGTTTTTCGGTCCGGATACCTATCGCTTTGCGCACTCCATCAATCGTCATCTGCAAGGCACTTCACACTCGATCAGCCGTGCTGTCGACATCGGCTGTGGCACCGGCGCTGGTGCCCTGCTGATCGCAGTTGCGCGCCCGCAGGCGCAGGTCTACGCCGTCGACATCAACCCCAAGGCCCTGCATTTCGCTCAGACCAACGCCAGGGTGGCCGGGCTGGAAAACATGCAATGCTGCCACAGCGACATCCTCTCGGGTCTGACGGGCAACTTCGACCTCATCGTTGCCAACCCGCCGTATATGAAAGACGCCAAACGCCGCGCCTACCGCCACGGTGGTGACGCATTGGGCGCGGACCTGTCAGTGCGCATCCTGCGCGAATCACTGGATCGCCTTACCCCGGGCGGCTCGTTGCTGCTCTATACCGGCGTGGCCATGGTGGGCGAGCACGACCCGTTCTTCGAGGCCGTACGCAACGATATCGATCATGCGGCGCTGGCATGGACCTATCGCGAACTGGACCCGGATGTGTTTGGCGAAGAGTTGCTTGAAGAGGGTTACGAAGACGTGGACCGCATTGCAGCGGTGGAGCTGGTGGTGACAAGGCGGGCATAGAAATGTCCCGCAGGCCCATTTTGGTGTTCTTTAATAGTTCAGGCTTATAACGCACATAAGAACCGAGCATTGGTCAGCCCGTCGGCCTCCCGGTAAAACTTGCCACACGCCCTTGATCAACGAGACGCCGTTGATCAGGGAAGACTTGTCGCAAAACGGAAGGGATGACACCACATGCTACGACTCAACAAAATTATCGAAACGGCGCTCTATGTAGAGAACCTCGCCAAGGCCAGGGACTTTTATTCCGACACCCTTGAACTGGAGGTCATGTTTGAAAGCCCGACATTGGTGGCATTCAATGTGGGCGGTGTAAGTACCTTGCTGCTGTTCAAATGCGGAGCTTCACTGCAGACGCAGTATCTGAGCGGCGGAGAAATACCGCCTCATGATGCGCAAGGGCGAATTCATGTGTGCTTCGCTATCAACGCCGACCAGATGCAACCCTGGGCTGATCGCCTTGCTCAGGCCGAAGTCGCCATTGAAGGCCGGACTGAATGGCCTCAGGGCGGATCAAGCATTTACTTCCGCGACCCCGATGAAAATCTCGTCGAATTGCTGACGCCAGGATGCTGGGCGATTTATTGAGTCGTTATTGATCAGTAATCCCAGCATATTTCTTTGCCGCATGCTGCTCAGCGAGCACGGCGTTCGTGATTTTTTCGATGTAATCAAACACCTCTTCCTGCACTGAATATACGTAATGCTCGCGGCGGTTTTTGGAGACAGTAAATGACCCGGCAGATCCTCCGGATCGGGCGCAACGCCTGGAGGCACGGCCAGGGTTTCGCCGGTTTGCTCAATCCTCGTGACAGGCTGAACCCTTGCCGGTCGATGCAGAGGGAAGCCCGCGAGCTTTAACGATTCCTGATGCCGGGCATATCCAGCCAGATGCATGGGAAAATCCTTTGTCAGTCTACGCGTCCAGGTTTTCTTACTCTGCAAAGAAAATCCTGACTTCGAGCGGCTGTGCTCGTTTTTCTTGACTAACTAGTGATAAGCGTAGGTCTTCTCACATCCTTGGAGAAAACAGACGTGTATATCGTCGCCAAAATGTTATGTTATAACACTAGCAAATCATCAAGCGCAGTCCTCCAAAGCGACCCTTCAATCCATGATCAGCCCTCTTTTCCAGTCCCGCCGTGTAGTCACAACCCTCTGCCTGCTGGCCAGCAGCGCAGGTTACGCAAACGCTTCCGAACAGGTCGAGCTTGCCCCGTCCGCGATTAAGGCTACGGCCCAGTCGCAAGATGGAGAGCATCTCGATTCAGTTACCCATGCCGGTTCTCGCCTGTCATTGACGGCCTTGCAGACCCCGGCCAGCACCAGCTCGCTGAATGGGGACGAGGTGCGCAGTCGCGGTGACGAAAATGTGCAGCAGGCCGTGGCCCGCAGCCCCGGTATCACGGCGATCGGTACACCCGGCGACGGAGGCACGGCGTTGTCCGCGCGTGGTTTCACAGGTCAGGGCTCGGTGATGCAATTGTATGACGGCAGCCGCATGTACAGCGCCATGGGCACCGTCACCATGCCGGTCGATACCTGGGCAGTCGACCGCATTGAAGTGCTGCGCGGCCCGGCCTCCGTGCTCTATGGCGAAGGCGCTACCGGGGCAGTGATCAATGTCATTCCCAAGAAACCTTTTGAAGGCGATATCGAAAACCACCTGCGCCTTGGCTACGGTTCGTACGATAGCCAGCAGACCGCGCTGGACAGCGGCGGCTCGTTAACCGATCAATTGAGTTACCGTTTGAACCTCAATCAGCTGCGCAGCAACGGCTGGATCGATGACGGCGACTCGCAAAGCACTTTCTTCAGTGGTGCCCTGCGCTGGCAGGCCAGCGAAGACCTGACGTTCACCCTCGCCCATGACGGCGGCAATCAGCGCCCGATGAACTACTTCGGCGTGCCGATGATCAATGGCCGTTATCACGAAGGCTTGCGAGACAAGAACTACAACATCGAGAACGACAAGCAACATTACGACGACCAATGGACGCGGCTGACCACCGACTGGCAGATCTCCGACCGGCTCACCTCATCCAACGAGCTTTACTACCTGACCTCGCACCGACGCTGGCAGAACGCCGAAAACTACAACTGGGACGCTGCTACTCAGCAGCTGTCGCGCAGCGGCTATTTCAGCATCAAGCACAATCAGGAGCAGGTGGGAGATCGGCAGACGTTCACCTTCAAACACAGCCTGGGCGGGCTGGATAGCCAGAGTGTGCTGGGAATGGACGTCAACCGTATCCGTTTCAAGCTGACCAACAATTCGCCCTACAACGATGTGAATCCCGCGGGAGACCCCATTGATATCGAACATCCGGCACCGGGCAATTTTCAGAGTGCGTCGCCCTATTCGGAGCTGTTCAAAAGCACGACCCGACAACTGTCGGTCTTCGGGGAAAACCGCACGCAACTGAGCGACCAACTCTCGGTGATCACAGGCGTGCGCCGTGACTACGTGGATATCGAACGCAACGCCCTGCGTGACGACAGCCGCACAGAAAAAGACCTGATCGGCAACAACTGGAAAATCGGACTGGTTTACGCACTGACTCCGGACAGCTCTGCCTACGCTCAATACTCGACCAGCACCGATGGCGTCGGCAGCCTTGTCTCGCTCAACCCCACGCAGCAACAATTCGACCTCGCCACCGCCAGGCAATCGGAGGTGGGTTTCAAACAGGCCCTGTGGGACCAGCGCCTGGAGTGGACGCTGGCGGCTTACCATATCGTCAAGAAAAAGCTGCTCACCACCGATGCCGGCAATCCTGACCTCACCCAACAGGTAGGCCAGCAGTCTTCCGATGGGCTTGAGGCCAGCATGAAGCTGCAACTGCCGCAGGACTGGGCCCTGACCGCCAACGCGGCCTTCGTTCGTGCGCGCTATGACCAATTTGATCAGAGCGTATCGGGCGTGGCCGTCTCGCGTGACGGCAATACACCCGTCGATGTGCCAAAGCGCACGGCCAACCTGTGGCTCGACAAACAGCTCGGCAGCGCTGTGCAGATCGGCGCCGGGCTGCGCTACGTCGACAGCCGATACGCCGATATCGCCAACACCCGCGAACTGCCCGCCTACACCGTGGCGGACGCCAGCCTGTCATGGAAAGCACTGCGCAATACCACGCTCGGCTTGCAGGCGCGCAATCTGTTTGATCGGCAATACGCAGCGAGTCAGTACAACGAAGGCCAGCAATGGATTCTGGGTGAACCCCGCTCGCTGTACGTGACTGCGGACCTGAGTTTCTGATGCTTGCGCTAGAGCGTATCGCATGGGCGCCGGAACAGGCGTCGGTCTGCGCGCACGAACACTTCGCCCTGAAAGATATCGACCTGCAGATCGCTGCCGGCGAGTTTGTCGGCCTGATCGGTCCCAATGGCAGCGGCAAAACCAGCCTGCTGCGTTGCGCATTCCGCTACAGCCGTCCGCACAGCGGCAAGGTCGCGATCAACGCTCACGATATCTGGTCCCGCAGCCCGCGCTGGTGCGCCCGGCACGTCGCAGTGGTTGCTCAGGAATTCCCCGATGCATTCGGCCTGACGCTACTGGACGTGACGAGCATGGGCCGCGCGCCTCATCAGGGCTTCTTCGCTGCGGACAGCGCCCACGACCGCGCGATTGTGCAGAGCGCTTTGAACGCCGTAGGGCTGGCGGGCTATGAACAGCATCGGTTCGACACATTGTCCGGCGGCGAGAAACAGCGTTGCCTGCTGGCGCGGGCACTGGTGCAAGAACCTCAGTTAATGGTGCTCGACGAGCCGACCAATCACCTGGACCCGCGCCATCAACTGGAACTGCTGGGGCTGGTCAAGCAGCTCGGCGTGGCGACGCTGGCCAGTATCCATGACCTGAATCTGGCGGCGGCATTCTGTGATCGACTGTGTGTCATTCATCACGGCAGGCTCATTGCGCAAGGCACGCCCCAGGAAGTACTGACCCCGGAAATGCTGCTCCACGTATTCGGCGCCAAGGCGCTGGTCGACAGCCACCCTCTGCGTGATTACCCGCGCATTACCTGGATACCCTGAAATGAACGCCCTGCTCACCCGCCTGGCTTTGATCACCTTGTTGTGCAGCCCGATGGTGCAAGCGCAACCCAGCGCCTACCCCGTCACAGTGCAAAGCTGCGACCGCTCGGTGACCTTCACGGCTGCGCCGCAGCGTGCAGTCAGCAACGATGTAAACCTCACCAAAATGATGGTTGCCCTGGGTTTGCAATCACACATGGTCGGCTACAGCGGTATCACCGGCTGGAACAAACCTGATCAGGCCCTGCTGCGCGACCTTGGCAACCTGCCCGAGCTGGCCAGCAAATACCCCTCTCTGGAAACACTGCTCAATGCCAACGCCGACTTCTATTTTGCCGGCTGGAACTATGGCATGCGGGTGGGTGGCGACGTCACGCCGCAGAGCCTGGCCCCATTGGGTATTCAGGCCTATGAACTGACCGAGTCCTGCGCGCAGATAATGCCGCGCGCTGAAGCAACACTTGCAGATGTCTACAACGACTTGCTGAACCTGGGCCGGATATTCGACGTGCAGGCCCGCGCAGAGGCGCTGGTTGCGCAAATGCGCCGCAGCGTGAGCGAGGTTCAGGCAAGCGTGGCAGGCAAATCGTCGCCCAGGGTTTTCCTGTATGACAGCGGTGAAGACCGGCCCATGACCGCCGGGCGTCTGGCCATACCCCAGGCACTGATCAGCGCCGCGGGCGGGCAGAATGTCATGGGCGACGTCGCGGCCAGCTGGACCCACGTCAACTGGGAATCGGTTTTGCAAAGCAACCCCGAGGTTATCGTGATCGTCGACTACGGCGAAGTCAGCGCCGCGCAGAAACAGCACTTCCTTGAAAGCAACCCGGCGCTGCAATCCGTCGACGCGATCCGCAACCGACGCTATGTCGTGCTGCCCTACGTGGCGGTGACGCCAGGCATCGACAACGTCGCGGCCATCGAGACGCTTGCAGCGGCATTTCATGACGTGACGCGATGACCCTGGCGCAGTGGCTGACCGAGCACCCTCGCCGTTACACGGGGTTGCTGATCACTCTGACGCTCGTGCTGCTGATGTCATGTCTGGTGTGCATCACCTTCGGCGCGGCCCCTGTGCCTTTGAACCGGGTGATGGATATCCTGATGTTCAAGCTGTTCGGCGCCAGCGAAAACCCACCTCTCTGGACCGCGGGACAGGAAACCATCGTCTGGCTGATACGCACGCCCCGCGTGTTACTGGGCGTACTGGCAGGCGCGGGACTGGCTCTGATCGGCAGCGTCCTGCAAGCAGCGACGCGCAACCCGCTGGCAGACCCTCACCTGCTGGGCGCGACCTCGGGCGCGACACTAGGCGCAGTTATCGTGGTCATGCATGTAGGAGAAGTGCTTGGCACGCTGACATTGCCACTGGCTGCGTTTGTCGGCTCGCTGGTCAGCCTGTGCCTGGTGCTGTGGCTGGCCAGCCACAAAGGCCGCCTGGACAGCCAACGCCTGCTGCTCGGCGGCGTGGCCGTGTCCTTTGTAATGATGGCGATCGCTAACCTGTCGTTGTTTCTGGGCGATCACCGCGCCAGCTCCTCAGTGCTGTTCTGGATGCTCGGCGGGCTGGGGCTGGCGCGCTGGGAGCTGCTCGTTGTGCCACTGATCACGGTTCTGTCTGGCTGGGTTCTTTTGCAAGGGCTGGGTCGTTCCCTGAACGCATTGATGGGCGGCGATCAGACCGCCACAAGCCTTGGTCTGCAAGTACGCAACGTGCGCCTGCTGGTTTTCCTGATCGCCTCACTGATGACCGGCGTGCTGGTTGCGCTGTGCGGCTCCATAGGTTTCGTCGGCCTGATGGTGCCGCACATCGCCAGACGTCTGGTGGGCTCAGAACATCGACGACTGTTGCCCGTCGCCACGCTTCTGGGTGCTTTATTGATGATCTGGGTGGATGTCGTCTCCCGCACGCTTATCGCGCCAGAGGATCTGCCTATAGGTATCGCGACCGCATTGTTGGGAGGGCTGTTTTTTATTTTCATGATGAAGCGCGGTTGAAGAAACCACTCGATAGGTAGACGGGTAATTTCTCATGACACTCACGCAGCATCGCACTGAGCCTGACTGTTCACTGGCACTTCTGAAATACCTCACTAAAACCAGGTTTCCATCTGAATGCCAAATTGCCAGACACCACCGGAGTTGAAGTCGGTTTTGCCGAAGTTGCCGGTTGTGCTGTAGCGGTCCAGGTCCGAAGACCAGTTCATGAGGCTTGCGAACACTCGCAATTCGGGACGCGTTAGCAGGTCACCCATGTCCGGCTTGAAGGTTGGCGCAACCGTGAATTTCCAGAAGTTGCCGTCGACCGCATTGCGTTGCAGGTAGCCTTTGGGGTCAAGGTCCATGGTTTGCCAACTCAGCTCGTAGGCCATCTCGAAGTTACTGTTGATCTCGTTGGCCAGGCGCATGTTCAGCGTGAGCCAGCGGTAATCGTCGCCTTTGACGTAGCGGTCTTTGCTCTGTTCGGCCAGCAGGCTCGGGCCGATGCGCCATCCCGGCGCGATAGGTGTCTCGCCGTACATGGCCAGACGCACCGCGCGGGCATCGTCGATCAGTTCGCCATCCGCGCCAATGTCCTTGACCTGCGCACCCAGGCCCTGCCCATAGAGCAACGCCGTCTTGAAGAAGCCTTCCCTGCCGAAAAAGTCTTTCTGGTGATTGGCCAACATGGTGTGCAGGCCTGAATCTGCGGGCGCAAAACCCGCTTGATTAGTGCGCGTACCGACGTCGTTTTTCTTTGCGCCAATGGCGTTGAACATCCACTGCCACTGACCATTGGCGAAGAATTGGTTGGAGGTCAGGATGTAGCTTTCCACATCGGCATCGACGCCGCCCTCACTGAAATCTCCGTAGTTACGTCCAATCAAGGAATAGTTCGAGCGCCAGTCCTTGGTCATCTGCACATCGTAGATACCGCCACCGGTACCGGCCAGGAAGACCACGTCCGAGTCCAGCCAGTGGATATCGAAATTATCCCTGTCGAAGCGCTTGCCGGCCCACAGTGTGGCGTTCTCGAACACCGAATTCCCCTTGAAGGCGGCGATATGGTCGAGTTCGGTAAATACCTGACGCACGTTCAGGCTGCTTTCGGTGGCCGTCCAGTCGTTATAGCTTTCAACGCCGTCGGCGATGGAGACGGTGAACTTGGAGCGCGTGCCGTTCTGCGCGTAGATTTCTTTCGACAGATCGAAGCGCATGTAGGTGTCGTCTTCGTTACCCAGCCGCCCGACCGCTCCACCGACTGAACCTGCGGGGGTTGTATAAGGCCCACCGCGACCGCCGCCCAAACCGTCGTTGATCAACAGACCGGAGCGAGCGTAGCCCTTGAAGCTGAACCCGTCGGTGAGGTGTCCGGCACTGCCTGGCTTCTCCATGCTTTGCTGGCGGGCTTCGAGTTTTGCCACGCGATCATCCAGAGCCGGCTGTGAACTGGCCGCAACGGTGGACGCAGAAGTGGGTGCGGCAGGCTGCGCAACGGGGGTCGAGAGTTTGAGTTGCTGAAGCTCCCTGGCGAGCGCCTGGGTTTGCTGTTCGGCTGCGGCTGCACGTTTTTCCGCAGCGCTGGCACGGGCTTCGAATGCGGCCATCCGCTCTTCCAGAGTCGCGGCCTGAGAGACGGTTGTCGAGGTGCCGAGTACCCCTGCGAGTAGCCATCTTGATGCGTTCTGCATGTGGACTTCCTGTTTTGTTTTTATTGTTTTCGTGACGTTGGCCGAGCCTTTTTCCTTCAGCAAAAAATTGTGCAAATCGGAGAAAAAAGGGTGCCACATCGAAAATACGCTGTTACATTGACGATGTTAACATTAACTTTTATAAAAACAAAAATAAAGAGGGCTCTATGAAACAGCTGAAATCTCTTCTTCCCGCCGCGCTGCTCACCCTGTCTGCCGGGTTTTCTGCGCTGTCGAACGCAGCCGATCTGACGATCTCGTGCGGGGCCGTCGGCGCTGAATTGCAACTGTGCAAGGAGGCAGTCGATAGCTGGTCAAAACAGACCGGCAACAACGTTCAAGTGGTTTCCACGCCTAACTCGGCAACCGAACGCCTGTCGTTCTACCAGCAGATCCTCAGTGCCAAGTCCACCGACATCGACATCATTCAAATCGACATGGTGTGGCCGGGGATGCTCGCCAAACACCTGACGGATCTGCGCGAACTGCTTCCGGCAAATGCGACACAAGGCTATTTCCAGGCACAGGTTGACAACGCCACCGTCGACGGCCGGCTGGTGTCGATGCCCTGGTTTACCGACTCGGGGCTGCTGTATTACCGCAAGGATCTGCTCGACAAGTACCAACAGCCGGTCCCCCAGACCTGGGAGGACATGACCGCTACCGCCAAAAAAGTGCAAAAAGCCGAACGCGATGCGGGGAATGCCACTATGTGGGGCTACGTGTTCCAGGGGCGCGCCTATGAAGGCCTGACGTGCAACGCCCTGGAATGGATCAGCAGCCAGCCGGACGGCGGACTGGTCAACCCGCGCGGAGACATTGTGGTCAACAGCCAGGCCTCACGAGTCGCGCTGACCCTGGCAAAAAGCTGGATCGGCGAGATCTCACCGCCCGGCGTACTTAACTACACCGAGGAAGAAGGCCGTGGCGTATTCCAGTCAGGAAATGCGCTGTTCATGCGCAATTGGCCTTACGTCTGGGCCTTGGTGCAAAGCAAGGACAGCGCGATAAAAGACAAGGTCGGCGTCGCGCCCCTGCCCAGTGGCGGCGCAAACGGCACCCACGCTTCAACGCTCGGAGGCTGGGGCCTGGCGATTTCGCGCTACAGCCGCAACCCCAAACTGGCGGCAGAACTGGTTGCCTACCTGACCAGTGCCCAGCAGCAAAAACAGCGTGCCCTGGCAGGCGCTTACAACCCGGTTATCGAGTCACTTTATACCGACCCCGAGTTGCTCGCGGCGATGCCTTACTACACCCAGTTGCACGGCATCCTCAGCAATGGGGTTATGCGCCCTGCCGCCATCACCGCCAACGGCTACCCACGCGTCTCCAACGCGTTCTTTGATCGTGTGCACAGCGTGCTGGCGGGCGATTTGCCGGTCGATCAGGCACTGCTCGACCTGGAACGCGACCTGACGCGCATCAAACGTCGGAACTGGTAAGCCACACGTAAGGAGATCAACATGCCGTCCTCTTCTATCGACTTTCCCGGTGACGACGTCCTGATTACCCGGGAAACGCCCGTACAGCGTCGCAGGTTACGTGCCGCCTGGCTGTTTCTGACGCCCATGCTGGTGTGCCTGACGCTGGTGGCGGCCTGGCCGTTACTTCGCACATTCTGGTTCAGCCTTACCGACGCCGACCTGTCGGACACTGAAGGCGGCTCATTCATTGGCCTGAGCAATTATCTGCTCTACGACGGCACACTCTGGTCAGGCGTTCTGGTCGATCCGCAATGGTGGAACGCGGTGCGCAACACCTTGCATTTCACCGTGGTGTCGGTAGGTCTGGAAATGGTCCTGGGACTGATGGTGGCGTTGCTGTTGAACGTCAAGTTCACCGGCCGCGCGCTGGTCCGTGCGTTGATCCTGATCCCTTGGGCGATTCCGACTATCGTCTCGGCGAAGATCTGGTCATGGATGCTCAATGACCAGTTCGGCATCATCAACCATATGATGCTGAGCCTGGGCCTGATCGACGCGCCGCTGGCCTGGACGGCAGATGCGGATCTGTCGATGTGGGCTGTCATTATCGTCGACGTCTGGAAGACCGTCCCCTTCGTCACCTTGCTGATGCTGGCGGCCCTGCAGATGCTGCCAAGCGATTGCTACGAAGCTGCCAGGGTTGACGGCATTCATCCGGTGCGGGTGTTCTGGCGTGTCACGTTGCCGTTGCTGATGCCGGCCTTACTAGTCGCGGCGATCTTTCGCATCCTCGACTCACTGCGGGTGTTCGACGTCATCTATGTCCTGACCTCCAATTCCTCGAGCACCATGAGCATGTCGGTCTATGCCCGCCAGCACCTGGTGGAGTTCCAGGACGTCGGCTACGGCAGCGCCGCCTCCACCCTGCTGTTTCTGGTCGTGGCAGTGATTGCCATGCTTTATCTGTACCTCGGCCGTCGCCAACTGAAGGTGCGTTCATGAACCTGCGCCAACTGAAGAAAGCCCTGCTACGTGTGGGTTTCTGGTGCCTGATCGGGATCTTGCTGCTCTACGCCATATTCCCTTTCTACTACGCCATCGTGACATCGCTGAAGCCGTCCAGTGCCTTGTTTGAAGTGAGCTACTGGATCACCGAAGCCGACTTCTCCAATTACGCAGCGGTCCTCGGTCAGGCGTCATTCCTGCAGGCCATCGCCAACTCGCTGGTGGTTGCGCTGAGTGTGGTAGCGCTGGCGCTGTTCCTGGGCCTGACGGCGTCCTACGCCCTGGGCAGGGTCAAGTTCCGAGGCCGCGGCACGGTGCTGATGATGGTGCTCGGCGTCTCGATGTTTCCTCAGGTCGCGGTGCTGTCGGGGCTGTTTGAAGTCATCCGTGCACTGGGTCTCTATAACACCTCATGGGCACTGATCCTGAGCTACACGATTTTTACCCTGCCCTTCACCGTCTGGGTGCTGACCACGTTCATGGGGCAACTGCCGCATGAGCTGGAAGAAGCGGCAATCATGGATGGCGCATCGCCCTGGGTCACGCTGACCCGCGTGCTGTTGCCGCTGCTGTGGCCCGCACTGGTCACAACCGGCCTGCTGGCTTTTATTGCCGCGTGGAACGAGTTCCTGTTTGCCCTGACCTTCACCCTGACAGACGCGCAACGAACGGTCCCGGTCGCCATCGCCCTGATTTCGGGTGGCAGCTCCCACGAATTGCCCTGGGGCCTGTTGATGGCGGCGTCGGTGCTGGTGACCGTCCCACTGGTGATTCTGGTGCTGATCTTCCAGCGCCGCATCGTTTCCGGCCTCACTGCCGGCGCGTTGAAAGGTTGATGCACACAACTGACAAGGAACAGCATCGTGATGAAATTGAAGCTAGCCAACATCAACAAGCAATTGGGCGGCACGCGCATTCTGCGCGATGTCAGCCTGGAAATCGCTGCGGGTGAGTTCGTTGTGTTCGTTGGCCCTTCGGGCTGCGGAAAGTCGACGCTGCTGCGCTTGATCGCGGGGCTGGATTCGATCTGTGGTGGCGACCTGCTGATCGACGGACGCCGGGTCAATGACCTGGAACCGCGCGAGCGTGGCGTCGGCATGGTCTTTCAGTCTTACGCTCTGTACCCGCACATGAGCGTCTACGACAACATCAGTTTCGGTCTCAAGCTGGCCAAGACTGAAAAAGGCAGCCTGCGCGAACGCGTACTGAAAACCGCACAGATCCTGCAACTGGAAAAACTGCTGCAACGCAAGCCCAGGGAGCTGTCCGGTGGGCAGCGCCAGCGTGTTGCAATGGGCAGAGCCATGGCGCGGGAACCGGACATTTTGTTGTTCGATGAACCACTCTCCAACCTCGATGCCTCGTTGCGGGTGCAGATGCGCAACGAAATCGCCCGGCTCCACAAACGGCTGGGCTCGACCATGATCTACGTCACTCACGATCAGGTAGAGGCCATGACCCTGGCTGACAAAATTGTCGTCCTCAACGGCGGTCAGGTCGAACAGGTTGGCTCACCACGCGAACTCTATGAGCGCCCCGCCAGCCTCTTCGTCGCCGGTTTTCTGGGCTCGCCAAGAATGAATTTTCTGCCAGTCCGCTTGCACGCACCAAGCCGCAACAGCCTGATCGATATCCCGGCACTGGGCATGACATCCCTGCCCTTCGACAGCTCGAACCTGGCCGACGACGCGCAATTGACCCTGGGTGTCCGTCCGGAACACATATCTCTAAGTGCAGCGAACAGTGGCACTGGCGTCACCGTGACCAGTGTCGAATACCTGGGTAGCGAGGTCTACGTGCATCTGGCTACAGGCGAGAACGAACCCTTGATCTGCCGTTGCGAGGCAAAAGCCGGATGGCAGGTGGACGACCGGGTCGCGCTGCAGTTCGATACCGAAAATCTGCACGTGTTCGACGCCGATGGCCTGGCCTTGAAACGCCACTCTGACGCCGACCAACACCTGACACACGACACCACGCCGCACTTCGTACAAGCGGGTTCCCTATGAGTTTTTCTGTGAATGCCATGAACGGTCCAATGTCCAACACACTGGAGCGCGCGCACCATGCGTTGAAGGATAGCCTGGCGCAGGTGATCCACGACTATCGACCCGGTTATCACTTGGCCCCGCCTGCGGGCTGGATGAACGACCCTAACGGGGTGGTGTACTTTCGTGGCGAATATCACGTGTTCTATCAGCACCACCCGTTCGACGCGAAATGGGGCCCGATGTACTGGGGCCATGCAAAGAGTGCCGATCTGGTCCATTGGCAGCACCTGCCCATTGCCCTGGCACCCGGTGATGACTTCGACCAGGACGGTTGTTTTTCCGGCAGCGCAGTGGTGTGTGGCGACACCCTGGCACTGATCTACACCGGGCACACCTGGCTGGGTGAGGTAGGCGACGAGCTTTTGATCCGTCAGGTGCAGTGCCTGGCCACCAGTCTCGACGGCATCAACTTCGTCAAACACGGTGCCGTCATCGACAGCCCGCCGCAAGACACGATCATTCATTTCCGTGATCCGAAGGTCTGGCAGCAGGATGACCACTGGTACCTGATTGCCGGTGCGCGTCTGGGCGACAGGCCGTTGCTGCCGTTGTATCGGTCTGTGGACCTGCACGCGTGGGAATTCGTGAGCTATGTATCCAGCGGCAACGAAGGTGATGGTTATATGTGGGAATGCCCCGACCTGTTTCGCCTTGATGGACGCGATGTACTGCTTTACTCCCCCCAAGGCATGCCAGCCCAGGGCTACGAGCGACTGAACAAGTTTCATACCGGCTACCGAGTGGGCCAAATCGACAGCCAGAGGCAGTTCAACGGCGGGCCTTTTATCGAACTGGATAACGGCCATGACTTTTATGCTGCGCAGACCCTCGTGGCTGCCGATGGCAGACGTCTGGTGTGGGCGTGGCTCGATATGTGGGAAAGCCCGACCCCCACAGCAACCCATCTCTGGCGCGGAATGCTCGGCCTGCCACGCGAACTCGAACTGCGCGACGATCGCCTTTGCGTGCACCCCGCACGCGAACTGACAGCGCTGCGCAATGCGTCATTGCCAGGCACTCCCTGGTGGAGCGAAGCGGGCACTCAGTGGCTGACTGACGTACACGGCGATCTGCTGGAAATCCACGTGCACCTGGACCTGCTCGACTGCACCGAAGGTCACCTGGGAGTGGCGTTGCGTTGCAGTTCAGATGGCAAGGAGCAAACTCTGCTTTACTACGACGCGTCGCTAAAACGTTTGATACTGGACCGCGATCAGTCGGGCACCCACGTCAGCGGTCAACGCAGCGTAGCAATAGACCCACAACAGGAGCGGCTTGAATTGCGAGTCTTCCTGGATCGCTCGTCCATTGAAGTGTTTGATCAAAACGGCAGCTTCAGCTTCAGTAGTCGCCTTTATCCACAGACCGACAGCCTGGGGGTCAAGCTTATTGCCAACGGAACAGGAGGCCGGGTGTGCATTGCCAACGCATGGGAACTCTCTTCGGGATGCTTACAGGTAAATCATTGAAGTCGCGAAAAAAATCAGGCCTCTGTAGCATGATAATTATCAGTCAACCTGACAGGCCCCGCCTTGCATGACCTCAGTTAAAGACGTTGCACGATTGGCCGGTGTGTCCCTGATGACGGTATCCCGGGCGCTCAATAATCCGGAAAAACTGAGCCCCGAGACGTATCAGCGAGTCCGTAGCGCGATTGACGAGCTTCAATTCGTACCCAGCCTGTCAGCGCGCAGGATTCGCGGCGACAACTTGCAGACACGAACCATCGGAGTGTTTGCGCTGGACACCGCGACAACGCCGTTTGCGGTAGAGCTGCTGCTGTCCATCGAGCAGACCGCACAGCAGGCAGGCTGGAACGTATTTATCCTCAACCTGCTAAGCAACCCGCCCACCGACCAGAACGTGGACCTGATGCTGTCCCACCGACCTGACGGGTTGATCTTCAGCACCATGGGGTTGCGCGAAGTGACTATTCCCCAGCGCTTGAAAAGCAAACCGCTGGTGCTCGCCAACTGCGTAGCCGATGACAGCAGCCTCGTCAGTTATGTGCCGGACGACGAAACAGGGCAGTACCGCGCCTTGCACCATGCGTTCAGCCAGGGCTACCGACGTCCGTTGTTTATCAATCTGCCAAAAAAGAGCCTGGCCTGGAAAATTCGCCAGGCGGGTATGCAGCGTGCCTGCCAGGCATTCGGCCTGGCTACCGGCGAACTCTTGCAATACGACCTCTCCGAGCATGACGCCTATGGGGAAACCGCAGCCATCCTTGAACGGCACATGATTGATGGCCGTCCGCAGTTCGATATTCTGATCTGCGGCAATGACCGCATAGCCTTTTGTGCCTACCAACTGCTGCTGGGCCGTGGCCTGAAAATCCCCGGTGATGTCGCCGTGCTGGGCTATGACAATATGATCGGCATTTCCGAACTGTTCATCCCCGCGCTGACCACGGTGCAACTGCCGTATTACGAGATCGGTCGCAATGCCGCCCGGTACTTGATCGATGGCCTCGAAGTCTCGGGTGCCCAGCCGGTAGATTGCCCGCTTGTGGTGAGGGAATCGTTATGAAGGGCTTGCGGTTTCGGTAACGTCAGTTCGAAGCTGGCTTTGTAACCGCCAACATCATCACAGAGCAACTTGATCAGCGATCGGTTGCTATCGACTCGCGTCAACTCCAGCGCTTGACGACCCGACGATGACAATCGGCCGGGGCCAGCACCTTGCCCGCCTTGGAACGTACGGCGATGGTTTCTACTGGCTCCGACAATTCATTGTCGAGCAGCACCGAGTAGCTCTCCCCTGCGTTGAACAAGTAACGCTCCCCCCACTGGCGCATGCTGACGACGATGGGGAACACCGCGCGGCCCATATCAGTCAGCACATATTCTTTGTAGGCACTGCCGTCGGAGGCCGGCTGAATGTTGAATACGCCCAACTCCACGAGCATTTTGAGCTTGACCGTGAGGATGTTCTTGGCGAGACCAAGACGTTTCTGAAATTCACTGAAGCGGCGAACGTCGTCGAACGCGTCGCGGATGATCATTAAAACCCAGCGATCTCCGATTACTTCAAGCGTGCGGGCGACAGGGCATTCGCTCTGCGCCAATAATTGCTGTTTGGCCATGGGGCTCCTGGAGGCGAGGTAGCAGGAAATGTAAAAAGTTCTAACGTCAGACGAAAATGTTTTACACATGTGGTTGCATTTAACAACCTCGTTTGTTAAAAGTTCACATAAGGTTTTCTTTTGCAACCACATATTCCAAGGATGGAGCGATGCCGTTCAAGTCTCGTGCCCCGGTAAAGATGGAAATCGAAGCCGAAAAATCCAGCGGTGGGTACACGCAAGCTCCCCAACCCCGGGACACCCCCAAGCTTAGTCGCTATCAAACTTTTCTTTTTGCAATTACCTGCGCCATGGCGGTCGCAAACGTCTACTTCGCCCAGCCTTTGCTGGAATCGATGGCTGCCAGCCTGTCGGTTTCGCCGGGCACGATTGGTGTCGTAGTGACCGCGACACAAGCAGGTTATGCCGTCGGATTGTTGTTCATCGTTCCGCTGGGTGATTTGCTCAATCGCAAGAAACTTATCCTTACACAAATGCTGCTGTCAGCTCTGGCCCTGTGCGCAGTGGGTCTGTCGCTGGATTGGGGCATGTTGCTCGGCTCGATGGTGCTCGTTGGCCTGATGGCAGTCGTGGTGCAGGTGGTGGTTGCCTACGCCGCTTCGCTGGCGAGTCCCGAGCAACGTGGCGAAGCCGTCGGCACCGTGACCAGTGGCGTGGTGCTGGGAATTCTGCTGGCCCGCTTCGTCTCCGGTGCAGTGGCTGATCTGGCCGGCTGGCGCGGCGTTTATTTTGTCTCGGCCGCCCTGATGATCGGCATGGTACTGGTGCTGATGCGCGCCATGCCTGCCTCCACCACGCCACCGGCGAAAGGCGGCTACTGGCAATTGCTGCGATCGGTGTTCCAGTTGTACCTGACCGAACGCACATTGCGTGTCCGGGGCACCTTCGCCCTGCTGATCTTCGCCGCATTCGGTGTGTTGTAGACGTCGATGGTACTGCCGCTCAGCGCACCGCCGTTGTCGCTGTCACACACCCAGATTGGTTTGTTCGGACTCGCCGGTGTGGCCGGTGCGCTGGCAGCGGCACGGGCCGGACGGCTCGCCGACCAAGGGCTCGGCAATCGCACCACGGGCATCGCGCTGGCACTGTTGACCTTGTCCTGGCTGCCGACGGCGTTCGTTGAACACTCATTATTCGCCATGGTGGTGGGTGTGGTGTTACTGGATTTCGCCGTGCAAGCCGTCCATGTCACCAATCAGAGCCTGATCTTTGCCGCACGCCCCGATGCGCAAAGCCGACTGGTGGGTGCCTACATGTGTTTCTACTCGGTAGGCAGTGGTCTGGGTGCCATCGCTGCGACTTATACATATGCACACTTTGGCTGGGTCGCCGTTTGTAGTTTGGGTGCCGCCATCAGCGCAGTTGCCCTGCTGTACTGGACCTACCTGGAACTGACGTCCACATAACGTTCAACCCTTAATAAACTTCTCGCGATCGTCAGTTAACGGATGGCGTGAAACAGTGGGAAGCCGGTGGCAAGAACATCATCCCGCTGGGCTGCCGCGTCGCGGACGACCACCTTCACCAAGGCAAATAATCCATGAAACCACTGCACGTAGTGTTGGCTGTATTGATAACGGCAATCTGGGGTGTGAATTTCTCGGTGATCAAACTCGGACTGGCCACCGTCGATCCGCTCATCCTGGCGGGTATACGCTTCAGTCTCTGTGCATTACCGGCGATTTTCTTCATCCGTAAACCCGACGTGCCGTGGCGCTACATCATCGGCTATGGCCTGGTGTTCGGCATTGGTCTGTGGGGCGTGGTCAACCTGGGTATCAAGGCAGGGCTGTCGGCGGGCATCGCGTCCTTGGTGCTGCAGTTCAGCGCGTTCTTCACCATCCTGCTCGGCGGTTGGGTGTTCAAGGAAGCGCTGACCCGCTTCCAGGTGCTGGGCATGTTGATCGCCCTCGCGGGGCTGTTGTGCATCATCAAGATCAGTGACGGTTCGGTGAGCCTCACCGGCGTATTGCTGGTGCTGGTGGGCGCGGCATCCTGGAGCGTTGCCAACATCATCAACAAGAAGGCCAGCACCAAGGATGTTTTCGGCTTTCTGGTCTGGTCCAGCGCGTTTGCACCGATTCCGCTGTTCGCCCTCGATTACGCGGTGAACGGCAGCGCCGGCTACACCGCGTTTGTCAGTCAGGTGAATACGACTGCCGTGTTGTCGATCCTGTTTCAGGTCTATCCCAACACGCTGTTCGCTTACTGGATCTGGAACTCGCTGCTCAAAACCTATCCGGTTTCCACAGTGGCGCCGCTGTCTCTGCTGGTGCCTATCTTCGGCATGCTCGGCTCGGTAATGGTGTTCAACGAAAGCGTGCCGGTGAGCAAAGTACTGGCAGTGGTGTTGATCGTACTCGGCCTGGCCGTCGGCCTCTACGGTCAGCGTATGTTCAATGCTATGTTCGCGCGTCGTGCACGCACTTCAATGTGAGCCCAAGGGGCAAGATTTAACAACTCGAACACGACAAGCAAGCTGTTCTGACACAGCACTCTTGTCATGGTCTGTTTTATGTTTTTTAGCCCCTGGGGGATTCAAGCGCAGCGGCCAAGATGCTTGAGTGAAGTCTTGGCCGCCGGCCTGCATCCGTCCCAATGAAACCTCAAGGATATGAGTGCAATGTCGCGTAAAGTTTTTGTAGCCGGCGCATCCGGTGTAATCGGCAAAGCCCTGCTCAAGCTCTTGGTGGCTGCGGACTACAGCGTGTATGGCGCTACCCGTCGCGCCGAAAAAGTGAAGGACATTGAGGCCACAGGTGCTACGGCAGTAGTGGTCGATGTCTATGACGCCGAGCGTTTAAACGAAGAGTTGGTCCGCATACAGCCATGGGCTGTTATTCATCAACTGACAGATCTGCCTCATGGCCTGAGTCCTGAGTTGATGGCAAAGGCGGTCGAGAACAACGGACTATCTGTACGAAGGCAGGCTTTCTATTTCCAGTCGCTTGCCTGCCAAGGTCAACAGATGGCAACTTTCAGACAGGAAGTGTTATGAAACCACTGGACAATGTTTTTCATGAGTTGCACAAGAATGGCCTTTTGATCCTGGCCAATGTCAGCGATGCAGGCGGCGCAAAAGTCGTAGAGTCATTGGGTGCCGCCGCGATCGCCACCAGCAGTGCGGGCATGGCTTGGGCGCATGGTTACACCGATGGCAATCAGCTCCCCCTTACGCGGCTGGCGGCCAGCGTTGAATCCATGACGCGAATACTGCACGTCCCCCTGACCGTAGACATTGAGGCCGGTTACTCCGACGACCTCCAGCACGTTGCCAGGGTTGTCGAAGCAGTTGTCGCTTCAGGTCCGTGGGTATCAACATCGAAGACGGTAGCGCACCACCGGAGGTACTTGTGCGCAAAATCGAAGTTGCCCGAGAAGTCGCCAACAAACACGGCGTTAATCTATTCATCAATGCGCGCAGTGACGTCTATCTGAAAAACCTGGTGCCCGCCTCCCAGCGTCTGGATGAAATCATCCGGCGTGCAGCGCTTTATGCACAGGCAGGAGCCAACGGCATTTTCGCCGCAGGTATGGTCACACCCGCCGAGATTTCCACACTGTGCAACACCTCCACACTACCGGTGAACCTGCTTGCCCGCGATGGGCTGTCGGCGCCCGACGAATTGCAGCGTCTAGGCGTTAGACGCCTGAGCGCCGGTTCCAGTATTGCGGAGTTTCTGTACGGCGCGATGGAAGGGCTGGCCCGCTCTTTCATCGAGCGCGGACAGCTGGATACGCAGGCGCTTACGGGGTTTTTGAATGGCTTGATGGCGGAGCGTGGATAAAGCGACAGGCCATGGGCAGCTTGAGCGAAAAGTGCTCAGGAGCATTGGGCCATGACGTCTTCCGCGACATCCCTACTTAGGTAACGCGGCGCGGTGATAGGCCCTTTAAGGCCCATCACTGCAGATGCAGAACACTCCGGACCGGTGCTTTTCAGGGACCTAAGCCAGCGATGTTCATGTATTCAGGGAATCGTGGGGAAGAACGGCGGCGTGCGAAGGTTCTAATTCACAAATACCACTGTCTCTTTTGAATAAAATTTGTACGTAAAATCGGCTTAAGTCATTGATTTTTCGTACCTACCGAAAGCGATCTTTGGAATAAAGTTTGTACCTAAGCTCAAATCTGAAGAATTTTTATTTGGAATAAAGTTTGGACATACGGCTAAATCCTGCCACTGACTATCGCCACCAGCCTTTCTGTAAGCTCCCTAGCGTTTCGCATCCGGCTCTTGGTGTGAGGTGGAGGATTGAAAATAGATACGGCTTTTCGAAAATCAATGGAACGATTACCTAGCATTGGTTGACCTTTTACATTGATTTGACCGACACCACTTCCACGTATCGATATTTGCCTTGGCTGCTCTAACCGCTTCTTGCTCTGCCAGTAGGGTGCTCAAGGTATCCGCCTCATGGACCATCTCGTAGGTCTTGCCTTCAAACTCATTGCCAACGCGCAGAGTTACCTTCAATCGAGGCGTGAACGTATTAGCGATCTTTTTCTTCTGATGCATGTTCGTTGGTCTAGCGGGCTCAATATCCGATTGGGACGTGTCTGCCGGCGTGTCACTGACTTTTTCTGCTACCGCGGGGCTACCGAAGAGCGCTCGTCGCATCTCTTCTTGAGTAAATTCTGGGTTCATGTGGCTTCTCGTGGATGGCATTTAGCTAACCTAATTCTACCAGTTTGATCCAATTGACGCGGCTAAACGGCCATGATCCATAAGCCTATATGAAGAAGCTCGTCACACGCCTGCCGACACAGCAGGAAGAGTGAAAATGCGCAAGACGGGATACCCAAAGCAATGTCAATTGCGGCTGGCTTCGGATATGGCACGGTTTGCTGCCTGATCGCGTTCGTGTCGACAAGAAGCAGATGCAATCCCGCGACTGATCAGACGCCGGGATTACAGGTTGGTTTTATTACTCCCGTCCGTGAGGAGACTTCCCTTCACGCCACGTCTCCGATAGCCTCACCAATTAAAGGTCATAAGTCACCATCTGAGTGTGCCCATGACCGTCATTTGAAAAGGGATGTTCGATGCGTTTTTATGCTCAGCAGGTTGATAAAAAAGTAGGGATTGCGGGATACAGCGTCATCCTTGATACCACCAGGCTTGCCGACACGCTTGAACAGGGCAGCCTGCGGCTGCAAATCGCCCGTTCTTACGATCGCGTAGCAGCAGAAACATTGATTTGAGCTTTGCCATGAGGCCCGTTATTGACCATCATGAAGCCTGCTTACCCACCGCTGCTGCTTCAGATGAGTCCTGCCTACACACCTCGACCGCTCAAAAACCTCTTCACCGCTAACCAGTGCTGGGCACACCTCCTCGAGGAGGGCGGCTTACGCGACATCGAAGTCGAGTCCGTCACCAAAATGCTCGCCTGCGGCACCTCGATACTGGGCGTCAAACACTACACCTGCGGCAACCACAGCTGCCCGCACGTCAAATACCTGTGCAACACCTGCCATTGCCGGGCCTGTCCCTCCTGCGGCAAAAAGGCCACCGACCAGTGGATCACCGTGCAAAACAACCGTCTGCCCGACTGCCCCTGGCAGCATCTGGTGTTCACGCTGCCCGACACGCTATGGCCCCTGTTCTTCTACAACCGCTGGCTGCTCGATGCGCTGTTTCGGCTGGCGGCCGATAACCTGATCTACGCCGCCAAGCGGCGCGGTTTGCGCGTCGGGATTTAAGGGGCGCTGCACACCTATGGCCGGCGGCTCAACTGGCATCCCCACGTCCACCTGTCGGTGACCGCGGGCGGCCTGGATGAGCAGGGCGTCTGGAAAAATCTGTCGTTCCACAAAGAGGCCCTGCGGCGGCGCTGGATGTGGCTGGTGCGCGATTACCTGCTGGGACAGCCGCTTTCGCAACTGACGATGCCGCCGCCGCTGGCCCACATCCTCTGTGAAAGCGACTGGCGCCGTTTGATACTGACCGCTGGTGGCCAGCACTGGCACATCCACTTGTCGAAGAAGACGAAAAACGGCCGAAAGACCGTCAATTACCTGGGCCGCTACCTGAAAAAACCGCCCATCTCGGGCAGTCGTCTGGCGCATTACACCAACGGGGCCACGTTGAGCTTCACCTACCTGGATCACCGCACACAGACCTATCAGCAGGAAACGCTGAGCCAGGCCGACATGCTTTTCCGGGTGGTGCAGCACATCCCGGAAAAGCATTTCCGGATGATCCGGTATTTTGGTTTTCTGGCCAATCGGGTCTGCGGGCAGTACCTGCCAAAGGTCTATGAAGCACTGAAGATGGCGACGCCAGGACCGACACCGAAGCTGTATTTTGTGCAGATGGCCAAAGCCTTTCTAAACGTCGATCCGTTCCGCTGCGTGCTGTGTGGCGCGCGGATGGTATACACGGCGGCAATCAGCGGGCTGACGGTGCAGGGACTGAACCTCAACGCTCAGGCGATTGCGCAGATGAGGTACGTGAAGCCCTGACAGGGCCTAGGTGCGTCCGCACCTAGGCTTCGCGGTGAAATAACCTGCATTAATGCTTGTTGATAGGGATTTTCACTGCATAAGTAACGCATCAGCGTCTTCCTACCCATCGCTTTGAAGGCATGACGCCTCCGTCATAGCGTCAGCCTGATGCATAGGCATTTTGAAATTCCTATGCATCGAGTATGGTCTTAAAAAAGCTGCTTCGGCAAGACTTAGGGCGGTGCTTTGTGGAGGAGGCCGATGGCCAACACACGCGAATGCAGATGCTTGGGGCTCAAAGGAAGAAATAGTCTCGTGCCATGCGCCCCAGCCACCTTCAAGGCTGATATTCCAATTCGCTTCAACACCCTGCATTGTGAACGCGTCGTCGGTGGTTTGCCAAGTGACTCCAGACGGGGCATGCAGAATGGTCAACCGGTGAACTGGCATGCGGTGTATTAAATTCTTGAGTATGTGATTTATAGGCCAAACTGAGACTGTCAGAAATTTTGTGTTCGGGCATAACATGTAGCTAGAGGTGCATGTATGCCGACCAAAAAGAAGTCCGCCAATGCAACAGCGAGGGAGTTGCCCTCGATTCCCCAAGAGCTGATCGAGCAGTTTGTTAAAGGCCCGATGAGCGCCGAAGCCATTCAAGACGCGTCCATGGCGTTCAAGAAGGCTCTGATCGAGCGTGCGCTAGGCGCCGAGCTGGGTCACCACCTTGGTTATCCTCAGGGCGCGGAGCGCCCTGAGGAGTCGACCAATCAGCGCAATGGCAAAAGCAGCAAGACGGTTCTGACCGACGACGGGCCGCTTCGCCTGGATATCCCCAGAGACCGCGATGGTAGCTTCGCCCCGATCCTGATTCCCAAGCACGAACGACGTTTTACAGGCTTCGACGACAAGATAATTGCCATGTACGCCCGGGGCATGACGGTGCGTGAGATCCGCGCTTTTCTATCTGAGCAGTATGGAACTGACGTGTCCCATGACTTCATCAGCTCAGTCACCGATGCGGTCATGGAAGAGGTGGGCGCTTGGCAGCAACGACCCTTGGAACCGATGTATCCGGTGATCTTCTTCGATGCGTTACGGGTCAAAATCCGGGACGAGGGGTTAGTGTGCAACAAGGCTATTTATCTGGCGCTGGGGGTATTACCTGATGGCACGCGCGACATTCTGGGTATATGGATCGAGAGCACCGAGGGTGCCAAGTTTTGGATGAAGGTGTTCAACGACCTCAAGACTCGTGGCGTTGAAGATGTTCTGATCGCCGTCACGGATGGCCTCAAAGGAATACCGGAGGCGTTGGGGGCGGTTTTTCCTGCCACGACGCTGCAAACCTGCATCGTGCATCTGATCCGCAACAGCTTGGACTATGCCGCTTGGGATAAACGTCGGGCACTGGCCAAAGCACTCAAGCCGATCTACCAGGCGATCAATGCCGATGTGGCTGAGCAAGAGCTTAACGCCTTTGAAGCGGGCCCCTGGGGCAAGCAGTATCCGACTGTAGTTGCTGCATGGCGTCGCGCCTGGGATCGGGTTATACCGTTTTTTGTTTTTCCGGCGGGCATTCGCAAAGTGGTTTACACGACCAATGCCATCGAGAGCATCAATGCCCAGTTACGCAAGATCATCAAGACTCGAGGGCACTTCCCGACCGATGAGGCTGCGACGAAACTGATATGGCTTGGGTTGCGCAACATCACCGCCAACTGGGGTCATGCGGCACACGACTGGAAAGTGGCAATGAATCAATTTGCGATCCTGTACGGAGACCGATTTACCAGACCGAGCTGGTAAAACAAGGGCCTGCCTGACGGCAGGCCCTAACCAGCCCGAACACAAAAAAACTGATACTCCCGCCAAACTCACAACTTCCGTCCGTTCAAAACCCGCGCTTGGGCGACACTGCTTTGCGGGTGATTGCCACCTTCGCCGAGGACCTCAAGCGTGGCATCCCCGATGGCTACCATTGAGAAGCGAGCCAACGCGCGGTCGCAAGACCGCCCTAGAGCGAGCGTTAGATCTAAGCGTCCTAAGGTCAATTGGTCACCACACTTATGTGAAGCCCCCCTGTAACCTCAATTGCTCGCCTCGCAGCCGCATCCTTTTTCCGTTGCACCAGTATTGATCCAGGCAGCCACTACTAAGCGTACTGCCTCTTTTACCATTTCCCAGTCCTCTGGGTTTCCACCATGCGATTCAATTCCGTCAAGGACATTTACAGCTAAACGCTGGGCATATTCAGGCGAAACCTCATAGCTTTCTATAATTAGAGTAACGGTCTTCTCTTCGGTATCAGGCGTATAAAATTTTGACATGGGAGCTACTAATTTCCATCTATATGAAAAATGTAAGCGCCTGCCAAAACGCTTTACGTGGTTAGGGCTATGAGGCCTGCCTTTGCATCCAAAAAATCGACGCCTCAATGACTTCTAGCACTCGAAGCTTAAGAGTGCCAGACATGAGTTGCATGTCTCGCTGATACTTATCGAAAGCAGCTAAACATGCTGGGTCACGACACTGCTGCTCGCTTAGCTCACTACCCAGATTTTCAGGAAAAGGATGCAGAGGCCATGAACCATACTGGTCTGCCAGTAGTCGTACTTTGTCTGTAAGAACCAGCCAGTCGAGAGCATGGTCAGGTGAAATAGAAGCGGCCAGCGTCAGGCAGTGCTGGAAGTCTGGATACCTAGAATGAGCAGTTTCCATCGCAAATTTAAGCTTCAGGATTTGCGCATTCGTCACTACAGAACTTTTGTGGGCATTGAGGCTGTGCAGAGCCAGGATGGAAACATCAATAGATGTAATCGGGGTTTCATGCCCAAACACCCGAGTGCGTTCGTAAGCATCAATAACTGAAGCGACAATCAAATTCAGAGGAGTTAGCGTTAACCTCTCCCGCCTATAGCTAGGTATGAGCTCGATGACCACGTAGAACACATACGCAGAAAACAGCCCCACGAGCAGGTCACTGGTTACACTGCCAGTAGCCTCGGCAGCCAGAAATGCAGCAGCCTCGCTCCCTTTAAGCCAGTGCCAGACATCCAACCTCAGGTTGATCAGGACGATGCCTCCCAGAACAACCAGTGCAGCGGCAAGCAGCCACTTTTCCCTCGTCTCACGCCAAACCCACATACCATGCCACCCTTCAAATCCGGTCAGCATAGCGACAGAGAGACGCGTTGAGATAGTAGTACTTAGCTTGGCAACCTCGACACGGCATTGTATGGAAGATAGAGTTTCCGCAGCCTATCTCGAACGCAGCGACTTGAAATCTTGAGCACCTTGAAAAAAGCAGCTCTCAAGAGCTGCTTTTCTTCCCTACTCGCCCTTTTTGTGCTTATGGGGTTTCAGGTCCGGGTGTTCCTTTTGCTTTTCAGGAGTGACTCGCTGCCTTTTATCCGGAGTGCCATCTTCATTGGTGCGTTTAGGTCCTGGCTTGATGCTCATGCAAAAATTCCTTTCCGCTTGGGTTGTTGAGTACTGCTAGTAGTTAGTCCAACTTCCCGCAGCTGTCAAAGCAGACCGGCGCAGAAGTGCTCGACAGCTCTGTGAGCAGCTTTCATCGGCCGGCTTAAAGTTGCGTCAAAGCTACGATCCAGCGCCTTCAGTGAGACAGACCCATCGACTCCCGCGACATCTCTAACTCTCTAAAACCACCAAAACTCACCCCTGTGGATAACTCACTCCACCGTCACCGACTTCGCCAAGTTCCTCGGCTGGTCCACATCCGTCCCTTTCAACACCGCCACATAATACGAAAGCAGCTGCAACGGAATGGTGTACAGAATCGGTGCCAGGGCGTCGATGATGTGCGGCATGGCGATGACGTGAGTGCCTTCGCCGTTCTTGAGCCCAGCCAGCTCATCCGCGAACACGATCAGTTCGCCGCCGCGGGCGCGTACTTCCTGCAGGTTGGATTTGAGTTTCTCCAGCAGCTCGTTGTTCGGCGCGACGGTGACGACCGGCATGTCGGCATCGACCAGCGCCAGCGGGCCGTGTTTCAGCTCGCCAGCCGGATAGGCTTCGGCGTGGATGTAGGAGATTTCTTTGAGCTTGAGTGCGCCTTCCATTGCTACAGGGAATTGCGCGCCACGACCGAGGAACAAGGTGTGGTGTTTCTCGGCGAACAGCTCGGCGACTTTCTCGATGGTGCCGTCCATTGCCAGGGCTTCACCGAGTCGGGTTGGCAGACGGCGCAGTTCTTCGACCAGTTGTGCTTCAACGCCCTCTTCCAACGAACCTTTGACCTGGCCGAGTGACAGGGTCAGCAGCAGCAAGGCGACCAGTTGGGTGGTGAAGGCTTTGGTCGATGCCACGCCGATTTCCGGGCCAGCCTGGGTCAGCAGGGTCAGGTCGGATTCACGTACCAGTGAGCTGATGCCGACGTTGCAGATCGCCAGGCTGGCCAGAAAGCCCAGTTCCTTGGCGTTGCGCAGCGCTGCCAGTGTGTCGGCGGTTTCGCCGGATTGCGAGATCGAAACGAACAAGGTGTCCGGCTGAACCACGACCTTGCGGTAGCGGAACTCGCTGGCCACTTCCACCTGGCAAGGAATGCCGGCCAGGCCTTCAAGCCAGTAACGCGCGACCATGCCTGCGTGGTAGCTGGTGCCACACGCCACGATCTGAACGTTGCGTACTTTGGCGAACAGTTCGGCAGCCTGTGGACCAAATGCGTGGACCAGCACTTGCTGTTGCCCCAGGCGACCTTCGAGGGTGCGCTGCACGACCTTGGGTTGCTCGTGGATTTCCTTGAGCATGAAGTGACGGTATTCGCCCTTGTCAGCGGCTTCAGCGCCTTCATGGTATTGCACCACTTCACGCTCGACCGACACACCGTCGACGTTCCAGATCTGCACGCTGTCGCGACGGATCTCGGCGATATCGCCTTCTTCCAGGTACATGAAACGGTCGGTCACCTGACGCAGCGCCAGTTGATCGGAGGCCAGGAAGTTTTCACCCAGGCCCATGCCGACAACCAGCGGGCTGCCACTGCGGGCGGCCAGCAGGCGATCCGGTTGTGCAGCGTTGATCACGGCAAGACCATAGGCACCGTGCAATTCTTTCACGGCAGCCTTCAGGGCAACCGCCAGATCTGACGTGTCCTTGAGCTTGTGGTGCAGCAGGTGAACGATGACTTCAGTGTCGGTATCGGATGCGAAGACGTAACCCAGGCTTTTCAGCTGTTCACGTAGCGCTTCGTGGTTCTCGATGATGCCGTTGTGGACAACTGCCAGCGTGTCGGCCGAGAAGTGTGGATGAGCGTTACGTTCACATGGTGCACCGTGGGTCGCCCAACGGGTGTGGGCGATGCCCAGACGGCCGATCAGCGGCTCGCCTGCCAGCGCCTGTTCCAGCTCACTGACCTTGCCCGAGCGACGTCGGCGCTCAAGGGTGCCTTCGTTGGTGAAAACAGCCACGCCCGCGCTGTCGTAACCGCGGTACTCAAGACGCTTGAGGCCTTCGAGCAAAATGGCCGTGATATTACGTTCAGCAACGGCGCCGACGATTCCACACATGGTTATCTCCTAGCTGACAGCAGCACAAATCAGATTGATGCCGCGGGCCTGTATCTGATCGCGAGCCTCGCTGGACAGACGATCATCAGTAATAAGGGTGTGGATACTGCTCCAGGGCAGCTCCAGATTGGGGATCTTGCGACCGACCTTGTCGGCCTCGACCATGACAACGACTTCCCGGGCGACTTCCGCCATGACCCGGCTCAAGCCCAGCAGCTCGTTGAAGGTGGTGGTGCCACGAGTCAGATCGATGCCGTCGGCACCGATGAACAACTGATCGAAATCGTAGGAGCGCAGTACCTGTTCAGCGACCTGCCCCTGAAAAGAATCCGAGTGCGGATCCCATGTTCCGCCAGTCATCAACAGGACCGGTTCGTGTTCCAGCTCAGTAAGGGCTCGCGCCACATGCAGTGAGTTGGTCATGACCACCAGACCAGGTTGCTGGCCCAGTTCAGGGATCAACGCAGCCGTGGTGCTGCCACTGTCGACAATAATTCTGGCGTGCTCGCGAATTCGGGAAACCGCAGCGCGGGCAATGGCCTGTTTGTAACGGGAAACCGGCTGGCTGCTTTCGCTGATCAGCTCGTGAGGGAGCGGCACTGCGCCCCCGTAACGGCGCAACAGCAAACCATTGGTTTCGAGGGCTGCCAGATCCTTTCGAATCGTAACTTCAGAAGTTTCAAAGCGTTTGGCCAAATCGTCGACGCTAACTTCACCCAGCTCATTGAGCAGGGCAAGAATGTTGTGGCGACGTTGTGGTGTATTGCGCTTCGACATGACAGCCTTAAGTTTCGTTTCGAAAGATAACGAAGGCAATCAAAACCTATTTTTTGGGCTTGGTCAAGGCCAGAGGGTTTGGCAGGGCATTTTCAATGGACCATGAGGAACGAGATTCCTGTAACTCTCGCTCCAGTGCTCCGCTCTCAGAAGTATGCATAGGCCAGTTGGACCAACCCGGAATGCATTTTGTGGGAGCGGACTCGTCCGCGAAAACTATTTACATAGATTCCAGGACGGGGGATGGCTTTCGCGGACGAGTCCGCTCCCACAGAACATCATTTTTCCGGGCTGTGGATAACTCAGTCTTTCCTGATTTTCACAGGACGCTTCCAGCCTTCGATGTTGCGTTGGCGGGCGCGAGCCACGCCGAGTTGTTCAGTGGGCACGTTCTGCGTGATGGTCGAACCGGCTGCGGTCGTCGCACCGTCAAAGATATCCACAGGCGCGACCAGTGAGTTGTTAGAACCAATGAACACGTCTGTGCCTAACGTCGTCTTGTGCTTGTTGGCACCATCGTAGTTACAGGTGATGGTACCGGCACCGATATTGGTGCGTGCGCCGACTTCGGCATCTCCCAGGTAAGTCAGATGACCAACCTTGGCACCCTCGCCCAGGTTCGCATTCTTGAGTTCAACAAAGTTACCCACATGCGCTTTGGCGCCCAGCACACTGCCAGGGCGAAGACGTGCAAACGGGCCGGCATCGCTGCCCTCGCCCAGAATTGCGCCTTCGATGTGGCTGTTGGCTTTGACGATGACCCCCTTGCGCAGGGTGCTGTCTTTGATGACGCAGTTAGGGCCGATGACCACGTTGTCCTCGATGACTACCTTGCCTTCAAGGATCACGTTGATGTCGATCAGCACATCGCGGCCGACGCTGACTTCGCCGCGCACATCGAATCGCGCAGGGTCACGCAGGGTTACACCACCCGCCATCAACCGGCGGGCTTCGCGCAACTGGTAATGGCGCTCCAGCTCGGAGAGCTGTTTGCGATCATTGGCACCCTGCACTTCCATTGCGCCGTAAGGCTGCTCTGTAGCAACAATCAGCCCATCATTGACGGCCATGGCGATTACGTCTGTGAGGTAATACTCGCCTTGGGCGTTGTTGTTGGACAGCCGCCCCAGCCAGTCAGCGAGACGCTTGGCAGGCACCGCGAGAATGCCAGTGTTGCCTTCGGTGATTGCCTTCTGTACATCGTTCGCATCCTTGTGCTCGACAATCGCGCAGACACGATTCTGCTGGTCGCGAACGATGCGGCCGTAACCGGTGGGGTCGTCCAGGGTGACAGTCAACAGGCCCAGTTGCTGCGGATTGACGAGTTTGAGCAGGCGCGTAAGCGTCTCCACCTCAATCAACGGCACATCGCCATAAAGAATCAACACGGTCTCAGCCGTAAGCGCAGGCAGAGCCTGAGCAACAGCGTGGCCTGTGCCCAGTTGCTTGTCCTGCATCACGAAATTCAGGTCATCGGCTGCCAGCTGTTCACGAACAGCATCAGCGCCGTGTCCTATCACGACGTGTATTCCATTTGGGGATAACTGACGTGCGCTGTGGATAACATGACCAAGCATGGAGTTGCCAGCCACGGGATGCAGGACCTTGGGCAAGGCGGAACGCATCCGGGTACCTTGGCCAGCAGCGAGAATAACGATATCGAGGGACATGATAGGACTACCAACTGAGCGGCAACCGGGCCGAAGGCGGGCTGACTTGAAAGAGGAAATCTGAAAAAAGAAAAAGGGTAGCCGAGGCTACCCTTTTTCTCAATCGCGCATCGAATGCAGCGGGGTTAGCCGCCGAACTTCTTGCGAATTTGCTGAACGGTGCGCAGCTGAGCTGCAGCCTCGGCCAGACGAGCAGTTGCAGAGCCGTAGTCGAAATCTGCGCCTTTCTCGTTCAGAGCCTTCTCGGCAGCCAGTACGGCAGCCTGAGCAGAAGCTTCATCCAGGTCGGCAGCACGTTGCACAGTATCGGCAAGCACCTTGACCATGTTCGGCTGAACCTCAAGGAAACCACCGGAGATGTAAAACACCTCGGCTTCCCCACCCTGCTTGATCAAGCGGATCGGGCCCGGCTTCAGATCAGTGATCAGCGGCGCGTGGCCTGGAGCGATACCGAGATCACCCAGGTTGCCGTGCGCAATCACCATCTCGACCAGACCGGAGAAAATTTCCCCTTCCGCGCTGACGATGTCGCAATGGACTGTCATAGCCATTTGCTTGCCTCAACCTAATTAGCGCCCGTTTCCGGGCGCCGGGATTACAGTTTCTTGGCTTTCTCGATCGCTTCTTCGATGCCGCCGACCATGTAGAACGCTTGTTCTGGCAGGTGGTCGTAGTCACCGTTGAGGATGCCTTTGAAGCCAGCAATGGTGTCTTTCAGGGAAACGTATTTACCCGAAGCACCGGTGAAGACTTCTGCCACGAAGAAAGGCTGGGACAGGAAGCGCTGGATTTTACGAGCACGGTTAACCAACTGTTTGTCGGTCTCCGACAGCTCGTCCATACCCAGAATCGCGATGATGTCTTTCAGCTCTTTGTAACGCTGCAACACATACTGAACGCCGCGAGCGGTGTCGTAGTGTTCCTGACCAATGACGTTCGGGTCCAGCTGGCGCGAAGTCGAGTCCAGTGGATCTACCGCAGGGTAGATACCCAGGGAAGCGATATCACGGGACAGTACGACGGTGGCGTCCAAGTGGGCAAACGTGGTCGCAGGCGACGGGTCAGTCAAGTCGTCCGCTGGTACGTATACGGCCTGGATCGAGGTGATCGAACCATTCTTGGTGGAAGTGATGCGCTCTTGCAGAGTGCCCATCTCTTCAGCCAGGGTCGGCTGGTAACCTACTGCGGAAGGCATACGGCCCAGCAGTGCGGATACTTCGGTACCGGCCAGGGTGTAACGATAGATGTTGTCGACGAACAGCAGAACGTCGTTACCTTCGTCACGGAACTTCTCGGCCATGGTCAGGCCGGTCAGTGCTACGCGCAGACGGTTACCCGGCGGCTCGTTCATCTGACCGTAAACCAGTGCCACTTTGTCCAGAACGTTGGAATCCTTCATCTCGTGGTAGAAGTCGTTACCCTCACGAGTACGCTCACCCACACCGGCGAACACGGAATAACCGCTGTGCTCGATGGCGATGTTACGGATCAGTTCCATCATGTTTACGGTCTTGCCGACACCGGCACCACCGAACAGACCAACTTTACCGCCTTTGGTGAACGGGCAAACCAGGTCGATAACCTTGATGCCGGTTTCCAGAAGGTCGTTGCCGCCAGCCTGCTCAGCGAAGGACGGTGCAGGACGGTGAATGCCCCAGCGCTCTTCGGTGGCAATCGGGCCTGCTTCGTCGATCGGGTTGCCCAGCACGTCCATGATCCGGCCCAGAGTCGCTTTACCGACCGGTACGGAGATGGCTGCGCCAGAGTCTGTTACTTCCAGACCACGCTTCAAGCCCTCGGTGGAGCCCATCGCAATGGTACGAACCACACCGTCGCCCAGCTGCTGCTGAACTTCCAGGGTGGTTCCTGCCGCGCTTTGAACTTCCAGCGCGTTGTAGATACTCGGTACGCTATCGCGTGGGAATTCCACGTCGATCACGGCGCCGATGATTTGAACGATACGTCCGCTACTCATTAGCTGGTTCCTCTAATATTTGAACCGTTAAACCGCGGCAGCGCCGCCGACGATTTCCGAGATCTCTTGGGTGATCGCTGCCTGACGCGCCTTGTTGTAGATCAGCTGCAAATCGCTGATCAAATCACCGGCGTTGTCTGTGGCGTTCTTCATCGCGATCATCCGCGCTGCTTGTTCAGCTGCGTTGTTCTCGACCACCGCCTGGTACACCTGCGATTCCACGTAGCGAACCATAAGGCCGTCTAGCAGCTCTTTGGCATCGGGTTCGTAGAGATAGTCCCAGTGGTGCTTGAGCCCTTGATCCGGGGTTGCCACCAGCGGAATCAATTGCTCCACTGTTGGTTGCTGGGTCATGGTGTTGATGAACTTGTTGGATACCACGGACAGGCGATCAATACGGCCATCCAGGTAGGCATCCAGCATCACCTTGACGCTGCCGATCAAGTCGTTGATCGACGGCTCTTCGCCCAGGTGGCTGATCGCAGCGACGACGTTACCGCCGAAGTTGCGGAAAAATGCCGCACCTTTGCTGCCGACCACGCACAGATCGATCTCTACACCGTTTTCACGGTTCACCGCCATGTCCTTGACCAGAGTCTTGAACAGGTTGGTATTCAATCCACCACACAGACCACGGTCACTGCTCACTACGACATAACCGACCCGCTTCACAGGGCGCTCGATCATGAACGGGTGGCGGTACTCCGGGTTGGCGTTTGCCAGATGACCAATCACCTGACGAATGCGCTCCGCGTAAGGACGGCTAGCAGCCATGCGCATTTGAGCCTTGCGCATTTTGCTGACCGCCACTTTTTCCATGGCGCTGGTGATCTTTTGCGTGCTTTTGATGCTCGCAATCTTACTGCGAATCTCTTTTGCGCCTGCCATGTAACACCTATCAGGTTAGCAAGCGGGAGCCTTGCGGCCCCCGCTGCGGCTTACCAGGTTTGGGTGGCCTTGAACTTCTCGATGCCGGCTTTCATGCCAGAATCGATTTCGTCATTGAAGTCACCCTTCACGTTGATCTTCGCCATCAAATCGGCGTGATCGCGGTTGAAGTAAGCAATCAGCGCTTGTTCAAAGCTGCCAATCTTGGCGATTTCGACGTCAGTCAGGAACCCACGCTCAGCGGCATACAGCGACAGCGCCATGTCAGCGATCGACATTGGTGCGTATTGCTTCTGCTTCATCAGCTCGGTAACGCGCTGACCATGCTCAAGTTGCTTGCGGGTCGCCTCGTCCAGGTCAGAAGCAAACTGGGCGAATGCCGCCAGTTCACGGTACTGAGCCAGAGCGGTACGGATACCACCGGAAAGCTTCTTGATGATCTTGGTCTGAGCGGCACCACCCACACGGGATACCGAAACACCGGCGTTCACAGCCGGACGGATGCCGGAGTTGAACATGGCCGATTCCAGGAAGATCTGACCGTCGGTGATGGAAATCACGTTGGTCGGAACGAACGCGGAAACGTCGCCAGCCTGGGTTTCGATGATCGGCAGTGCGGTCAGCGAGCCGGTTTTGCCGGTCACTGCGCCATTGGTGAACTTCTCTACGTACTCTTCGGAAACACGCGATGCGCGCTCCAGCAGACGGGAGTGGAGATAGAACACGTCGCCTGGGTAAGCTTCACGGCCTGGTGGACGGCGCAGCAGCAGGGAAATCTGGCGGTAAGCCACTGCTTGCTTGGACAGATCGTCATAAACGATCAGCGCGTCTTCACCGCGGTCGCGGAAGAACTCGCCCATGGTGCAACCCGAGTACGGTGCAAGGAATTGCAGCGCAGCGGATTCGGAAGCACTTGCAGCCACGACGATGGTGTTAGCCAGTGCGCCGTTTTCTTCGAGCTTGCGAACAACGTTGGCGATGGTCGATTGCTTCTGACCGATTGCTACGTAGACGCAGAAGATGCCGCTGTTCTTCTGATTGATGATTGCGTCGATGGCCAGAGCGGTTTTACCGATCTGACGGTCACCGATGATCAGCTCACGCTGGCCACGCCCGACAGGAATCATGGCATCGACAGCCTTGTAGCCAGTCTGTACAGGCTGGTCTACCGACTTACGCCAGATCACGCCTGGAGCAACTTTCTCGACCGCATCGGTCTCGGTGTTGTTCAGCGGACCTTTGCCGTCAACTGGGTTACCCAGTGCATCGACAACGCGACCCAGCAGTTCCTTACCAACCGGAACTTCGAGGATGCGGCCAGTGCACTTGGCACTCATGCCTTCAGCCAGAGTCGTGTAAGCGCCCAGTACAACGGCACCCACGGAGTCTTGCTCAAGGTTCAGCGCCATACCGTAGACGCCGCCCGGAAACTCGATCATCTCGCCGTACATTACGTCGGCCAGACCGTGAATCCGCACGATACCGTCAGACACGCTGACGACTGTGCCTTCGTTACGGGCTTGGGAGGTTACATCGAGCTTGTCGATGCGACCCTTGATGATTTCACTTATTTCGGAAGGATTGAGTTGCTGCATTGCTCTGCTGCCCCTTCAAACTCAAGATTTCAATGCTTCGGCTAGTTTCGCGATCTTGCCACGAACTGAGCCATCGATAACCAGGTCGCCGGCGCGGATTACGACACCCCCTATGAGAGAGGCATCCTCCGCAGCATGCAGGCGCACTTCCCGGCCGAGCCGTGCACTGAGAACCTTGGCGAGTTTGTCTTGCTGTTCTTGGTTCAATGCGAAAGCACTGGTGACATCCACATCGACCGATTTTTCCTGCTCGGCCTTGTACAGGTCGAACAGTTCGGCGATCTCCGGCAGAAGCGGGAGGCGGTCGTTTTCAGCAACGACGTGAATGAAATTCTGTGCCTTGGCATCGAACTTTTCGCCACACACTTCAATAAAAGTGGTGGCCTTTTGTGCGCTCGTCAGTCGCGGGGCCTTGAGCATGCGCTGCATGGTGTCGTCTTGCGACACCGCAGCAGCCAGGCCGAGCATGGCTGACCAATTGGCCAGCTGCTGGTGGGCCTGCGCGTGCTCGAAGGCCGCCTTCGCGTAAGGTCGGGCCAACGTGGTCAGTTCTGCCATGATCGCCCTCGCTTAAATTTCAGCAGCCAGTTTGTTAACCAGCTCCGCGTGCGCGTTTTGATCGATTGTGGCACCCAGAATCTTCTCTGCGCCATTGACTGCCAGGCTGCCCAACTGGGCGCGCAAGGCGTCTTTGACACCGTTCAGTTCCTGCTCGATCTCGGCCTGAGCCTGGGCCTTCACACGGTCAGCTTCAACGCGTGCCGTTTCACGGGCTTCGTCGACGATCTGAGTACCGCGTTTCTTGGCTTGCTCAATGATTTCAGCTGCTTGAGCCTTAGCTTCGCGCAGTTGTTGACCCGCTTTCTCTTGGGCCAGCTCCAGGTCGCGAGCTGCTCGGGAAGCAGCGTCCAGTCCATCCGCGATCTTCTTCTGACGTTCGTGCAAAGCCGCGATGACCGGAGGCCACACGAACTTCATGCAGAAAATCACAAAAATGAAGAACGCAACGGACTGGCCAATCAGGGTTGCATTAATGTTCACGCCAACACCTCGCTCGTTCGTTGTCCATCACACCAATCAACTCGAAAATTCGAGTGATCAGCCAGCGAGTTGACCAACGAAGGGGTTCGCAAAGGTGAAGAACAGAGCGATACCAACACCGATCATGGTCACGGCGTCGAGCAGGCCCGCAACGATGAACATTTTAACTTGCAGCATTGGAACCATTTCCGGCTGACGCGCAGCGCCTTCCAGGAATTTGCCGCCCAACAGGCCGAAACCGATTGCAGTACCCAGTGCGCCCAGGCCGATCAACAGTGCAACAGCGATAGCGGTTAGACCAACTACAGTTTCCATCTTTCCTCCCGACTTTTACGTCGTATTGGTTAGGTTTTTTTAATTGAAGCGGTAAAACAAAATCGTTTCTACATCAGCCCTTGCGGGCACCGTCCCGCCGATGGCGAGACGGTCATCAGACACGTCCTGAGACGAATCTCAATGGTTATCTTCGTGAGCCATCGACAGGTAGACGATGGTCAGCATCATGAAGATGAACGCTTGCAGGGTGATGATCAGGATGTGGAAAACAGCCCACGCCCACTGCAGCACTACACCCAGACCGCTGAGCCACAACAGACCGCTGCCGAACATCACGGCGATCAGAATGAAGACCAGCTCGCCAGCATACATGTTGCCGAACAGACGCAGAGCCAGAGAAATAGGCTTGGCGATCAGCGTCACGAATTCCAGCAGGAAGTTGACCGGGATCAACAGCGCCTGAACGAACAGGTTCTTGCTGCCGAACGGGTGAAGGGTCAGTTCGCCGATGAAACCGCCGATGCCCTTGACCTTGATGCTGTAGAAAATGATCAGTGCGAACACAGACAGGGCCATGCCCAGCGTGGCGTTCGGGTCAGTAGTCGGAACGGCACGGAACGGAATGTGCTCGTCGCCCGAAATCAGCATCGCCAGCTGCGGAATCCAGTCCACCGGTACCAGGTCGACCGCGTTCATCAGGAAAACCCAGACGAAAATGGTCAGCGCCAGTGGTGCGATAACCGCGCTGCGGCCGTGGAAGCTGTCTTTCACGCTGCCGTCGACGAAATCGACCAGAACTTCGACGAAGTTCTGCAGTGCGCCAGGCTGACCGGAAGTTGCCTTCTTGGCCGCCATGCGGAAGATCAGAACGAAAATCAGACCCAACGCAACCGACCAGCCGAGGGTATCGACGTGGAAGGCCCAGAAACCCATTTCCTTGGCTTCTGCTGCGGTGTGGGCAAAGCCCCATTCGCCATTGGGCAGGTGCCCGAATGTAAGGTTCTGCAAGTGGTGCTGGATATAGCCCGAAGCTGTTTGCTCTGCCATGGTTGCCTCAAACGCCCTAAGGTCTCGAAAGTCTTGTTCTCGTAAGCAGGGGAGCGAACCAGTTGACCACCTGGATCAACATGAACACACCGAATACCGCCAGCGGTGCCAGTGGCTTCACACCTGCGAACGTCAATGCAAAAAGCACTGCCGTGAAAATCAGTTTGCCTGCCTCGCCGGCGTAGAACGACCGCACGATGGCTTGCGCTGCTCTGGCCCCGGAAAACCGGAATGCCTTGTGAGCAAAGTATAAATTGGGTAGCCAGGCTATCAGGCCTCCACAGAGTCCCGAATATCCTGCAACGACTCCTTGCCACTGCCATAGCACCAATGCGGCCATGAGCAGCACGATCAATTGAGCCAGCAATAGCGGAAAAACCGCCAGGCGATAGAACGGCAAGCGGTCTGGCATGCGGGATTCCATCGCAACTGCTCCTTCGATGTCGGTCGCCATAATCAATAACTTGGCATAATTTGTGCCGACAAAATGCGCGCAGAGTATAGGGGCGGTTCAGCCCCTATTCAACAGTCGGGTAGTGATTTCCGACTATACGCTACAGAGCAATTGTTTCAGCGGATGTGAGCGAGCACTCCTTGCAGCTCATCCAGCGAGTTGTATCGGATGACCAATTGGCCTTTGCCCTTCTGTCCGTGGCGAATCTGCACCGCAGAGCCTAAACGCTCGGCCAGACGCTGTTCGAGGCGGCTGATATCAGGGTCGGCCTTGACTGGTTCGGCAGCCTCCGGCTTACCGCTCAGCCACTGCCTGACCAGTGCTTCAGTCTGGCGCACGGTAAGCCCGCGTGCGACAACATGTCGCGCACCTTCGACCTGCCGATCTTCGCTCAGACCGAGCAAGGCGCGTGCATGCCCCATTTCCAGGTCGCCGTGGGACAGCATGGTCTTGATGGCTTCAGGCAAGGCAATCAGGCGCAACAGGTTGGCCACACTGACACGCGACTTGCCGACGGCATCCGCCACCTGCTGCTGGGTCAGTTGAAACTCCTGCTGCAGGCGCTGTAGCGCCATGGCCTCCTCGATAGGGTTGAGGTCTTCGCGCTGAATGTTCTCGATCAACGCCATCGCAATCGCGGTCTCGTCCGGAACATCACGGACCATCGCCGGGATTGTCTCGACACCTGCCTGCTGGCTGGCACGCCAACGGCGTTCACCGGCGATGATTTCAAAGCGGTTGTCGCCGATAGGCCGAATCACGATCGGCTGCATCACACCCTGTGACTTGATCGACTGCGCCAGTTCTTCGAGCGCCTGAGGATCCATGTCGCGGCGCGGCTGATACTTGCCGCGCTGGATAAGGTCCAGCGGCACATGCTGCAACTCACTTGGCGGAGCCTTGACGGCCTGCTCTTCCAGCGAACTGACGGTTGGACTGCTCAGAAGTGCGTCCAACCCACGTCCGAGACCTCGTTTCTTGACGGCCATGGGAATTCCTTAGGTTGGCTGAGCGGTTTTTGCGCCGCGACGTTGACGACGAACCAGTTCACTTGCCAGGGCCAGATAGGCCAGCGCACCGCGAGACGATTTATCATACGCCAGCACCGGCATGCCGAAACTCGGCGCCTCGGCCAGCCTGATGTTCCTCGGGATCACCGTATCGTACAACTGCTCGCCAAAGTGTTCCTTGAGCTGTGCCGAAACATCGTTGATCAGGCTCAGACGCGGGTCATACATGGTGCGCAGCAAACCTTCGATTTTCAGCTGCGGATTGAGCAGTTCAGCGATGCGCTTGATGTTATCCACAAGGTCGCTGAGACCCTCGAGCGCGAAATACTCGCACTGCATGGGGATAATTACCCCGTCTGCCGCAACCAGCGCGTTCAGGGTCAGCATCGACAACGAAGGTGGGCAGTCGATCAGAATGTAATCGTAATTTTCGCGGATCGGCGCCAGCGCATTGCGCAGACGACTCTCTTTCATCTGCATTTCCAGCAGAACCACTTCACCCGCCGTCAGATCACGGTTGGCCGGAAGCAGTTGATACCCGCCGTGTTCGGAAAACTGCATGGCCTCGCCCAGATCGCATTCGCCGATCAACAGGTCATAGACCGAGTTTTCCAGATTATGTTTATCCACACCGCTGCCCATGGTCGCATTGCCCTGGGGATCGAGATCGATCAACAGCACACGGCGTTTGGTCGCGACCAGCGACGCAGCGAGGTTGATGCATGTGGTGGTCTTGCCGACCCCACCTTTCTGGTTCGCTATCGCGAATACCTTAGCCATTCTTGCTTGTGTTCCCCGTCATGCCGTGCGGCGCAGTATCAGCAGATGGCGTTGGCCTTGGCAACCCGGAACGGTCAAGGCGTGTGCGCTATCGAGGTGAAAATCCGAGGGCAATGCTACCAGCTCATCATCAGGATGCAGCCCTTTCATTGCCAGCCAGCGTGTATTGACGTCGCCCATGTGACGCGTCCAGCCGGTGAAGTCTTCCAGGCTGCTGAATGCACGGGAGATGATCCCGTCGAAAGGCACTTCGGGCTGATAACTTTCTGCACGGCTGTGGATAACTTCAAGATTGTCCAGTTTCAGCTCCAGTTTGACCTGGGTCTGAAACCGGGTTTTCTTGCCATTGCTGTCCAGCAGCGCCACTTTGCCCTCCGGAAACAGGATGGCCATGGGAATGCCGGGCATCCCACCGCCGCTGCCAACGTCGATCCAGCGCGTACCTTCGATGAAGGGCACCACACTGAGACTGTCGAGCAGATGCCTCGATACCATTTCGTCCGGGTTGCGTACCGCAGTCAGGTTGTAGGCCTTGTTCCACTTGATCAACAACGCCAGATACGCCAGCAATTGCTCGTGCTGCGCCGGACTGAGGTCGATCCCCAATTCCCGGGCACCGGTGGATAACTCTTGGGCGTGTTGCGGGGTGACCATAGAACTCAAGCGCTTTGCTCCAACTGACGGCCCGCGCCGCGTTTTTTCAAATGGATCATCAACAGCGAAATAGCCGCCGGCGTAACGCCAGGAATGCGTGAAGCCTGTCCGAGTGTTTCTGGCCGAGTTATCCCCAGCTTGCTCTGGATTTCTTTCGACAGGCCGGATATCGCGGCGTAATCGATGTCTTCCGGCAGACGCGTGTCTTCACTGGCGCGCAGACGGGCGATTTCGTCCTGCTGGCGGTCAATGTAACCGGAGTATTTTGTCTTGATCTCGACCTGCTCGGCTACCTGAGGGTCAGTGCAGCCCTGCCCGGTAATGGCAATCAGACTGGCATAGTCGATTTCCGGACGGGTCAGCAGGTTGAGCAGATTGTATTCGTGGGTCAGTGGCGTGCCAAAGTGCTCTGCAATCGCATCGCCCTGCGCGGTACCCGGGCGCACCCAGGTACTTTTCAAGCGCTGTTCTTCCAGCTCGATGCTTTCGCGTTTGGTGCAGAACGCAGCCCAGCGGGCATCGTCGACCAGACCCAGTTCGCGGCCTTTTTCGGTGAGTCGCAGGTCCGCGTTGTCTTCACGCAGGATCAACCGGTATTCGGCCCTAGACGTGAACATCCGGTAAGGCTCTTGCGTACCAAGCGTTATCAGGTCATCGACCAGAACCCCGATATACGCTTCATCCCGACGCGGGCACCAGCTGTCGCGACCTTGAGCGCGCAGTGCAGCATTGGTCCCGGCCAGCAAACCCTGGGCACCGGCCTCTTCGTAACCGGTCGTGCCGTTGATCTGGCCTGCGAAGAACAAACCACCGATGACCTTGGTTTCCAGGCTGTATTTCAGATCACGCGGGTCGAAATAATCGTATTCGATGGCGTAACCAGGACGAACGATGTGTGCATTCTCCATGCCGCGAATCGACTGGACGATCTGCAGTTGCACGTCAAATGGCAACGACGTGGAGATACCGTTCGGGTACAGCTCGTGCGTGGTCAATCCTTCCGGCTCGATGAAGACCTGATGGCTTTCCTTGTCGGCAAACCGGTGGATCTTGTCTTCGATCGACGGGCAGTAACGCGGACCAATACCTTCGATCACGCCCGAATACATCGGCGAGCGATCGAGGTTGGACGCAATGATTTCGTGAGTCCGCGCGTTGGTGTGCGTAATCCAGCAACTGACCTGCGGCGGATGCTGTTCCTTGTTGCCCAGGAACGACATGACCGGAATCGGTGTGTCACCTGGTTGCTCGGTCATCACCGAAAAATCCACAGAACGTCCGTCAATCCGTGGCGGGGTCCCGGTTTTCAGGCGGCCGACGCGCAGCGGCAGTTCACGCAGTCTTTGCGCCAGTGCGATCGAAGGAGGATCACCTGCCCGACCGCCCGAATAATTTTGCATACCGATGTGGATAAGTCCGCCAAGGAACGTACCTGTGGTCAACACCACTGAATCGGCAAATATGCGCATACCCATCTGGGTCACGACGCCGCGCACTTGATCCTGTTCAACGATCAGGTCATCGCAGGCTTGCTGAAATATCCACAGGTTCGGCTGATTTTCCAGGGTTTCGCGGATGGCTGCCTTGTACAGCACGCGATCTGCCTGAGCACGAGTAGCCCGTACAGCCGGGCCCTTGCGACTGTTCAGCACACGGAACTGGATGCCACCCTTGTCAGTAGCCATGGCCATCGCACCGCCAAGGGCGTCAATTTCCTTGACCAGGTGACTTTTGCCAATGCCACCGATGGCCGGGTTGCAGCTCATCTGGCCGAGCGTTTCCACGTTGTGCGTCAGCAGCAGGGTTTTGACACCCATGCGCGCCGACGCCAGTGCGGCCTCGGTACCGGCATGACCGCCACCGATGACGATCACTTCAAAACGGGAAGGGAAATCCACCACGCACCTCGTGCCTGTTGTCGATGAGAAATTGGGATAGCTGACAAGTATAGGGACTTACCCCACCTGAATGAAACCCGTTGGACAAAATTTAACCAGCTATGGAAAACTCACGAATAAAGAAAATAAAAAGGAAAGAAAGTTTATAAAGCCTTGTTTTTATGTTTATTCTTACTGAGCATGATTTCTGTGGATATATCTCTACAAGCCTTTATATTCAATATGTACAGAGAATCAAAAGTCTGTGTTCATGTAGGGATGAGGGGTTTGGATAACTGACTTGAGCCTGTTGATAAGATAGCCACTTGTCCACAGGGCAGTTTATCTTCAGGTTTGCACCCTGCTTACCCACCGAGCTGAAGGGCAGTTATTCACAGGGCTTAATCCGCATAAAAACGCCCAGTCAGCAAAAATCAGGCGCAGAAAATCGCTTCGCCGAGGATTTTTGTTCGGCAAATTCAGCATGTGGGGAGCGGTAGTGGGGAAATGGCAGACCGTGTGGATAACGACGCGGCTAAAAAGCGTCTTGTGATGCCTGAAAAGGCATGACCCCGGTGCGGGTCACGCCTGACTTCATTCAGCGGTAGTCACTTGCCAATGCAGAAGCTGGAGAAGATTCTGCCAAGCAAGTCGTCGGAGCTGAATGCGCCGGTAATCTCGCCAAGCGCTTGTTGTGCCTGACGGAGGTCTTCGGCCAGTAGCTCTCCAGCACCTGCCAGGGTGAGTTGAGCCCTGCCGTGCTCCAGCGAGTCGCTGGCATGGCGCAGTGCCTCAAGGTGGCGTCGACGTGCGCTAAAGCTGCTCTCCGAGGTTTGCTCATAGCCCATGCAGGCCTTGAGGTGCTCACGCAGCAGTTCAAGCCCCGCGCCCCCTGACCTGGCGCTCAGGCTGATAGTGACGTGGCCATCTACGCTGGTTTGCAGATCGATGGGGTCTCCACTCAAATCTGCCTTGTTGCGGATCAGCGTGACTTTCGCCGGATCCGGACGTTGCTCAAGGAACTCCGGCCACAGAGCAAACGGGTCGGCAGCCTCGGGTGCCGTTGCATCCACAACCAGCAGAATCCGGTCAGCTTCACCGATGGCCTTGAGTGCGCGCTGCACGCCGATCATTTCTACCTGATCCTGGGTATCACGCAGGCCTGCTGTGTCTACGACATGCAACGGCATCCCGTCGATGTGGATATGTTCACGCAACACATCGCGCGTAGTGCCGGCGATCTCGGTGACGATGGCCGCTTCTCTGCCCGCCAGAGCATTCAGCAAGCTGGATTTGCCTGCATTGGGACGCCCGGCAATCACAACGGTCATCCCGTCGCGTAACAGGGCACCCTGCCCCGCTTCACGCAACACTGTGGATAACTCAGCACGCACGTCATCGAGCATATTCAGGACATGGCCATCGGCAAGGAAGTCGATTTCCTCCTCGGGGAAGTCGATTGCAGCTTCCACATAGATCCGCAAGCTGATCAACTTCTCGGTCAAGTTATCCACACGCCGCGAAAAAGCGCCCTGCAACGAGCGCAGTGCATTGCGCGCTGCCTGTGCAGAACTCGCCTCGATCAGGTCGGCAATGGCTTCTGCCTGGGCAAGATCCAGCTTGTCATTGAGAAAGGCGCGCTCACTGAACTCGCCCGGACGAGCCAGTCTGCTGCCCAGTTGCAGGCAGCGCTGCAGCAGCATGTCCAGAACGATGGGACCGCCGTGGCCCTGAAGTTCCAGCACGTCCTCGCCGGTAAACGAGTTGGGTCCCGGAAAATACAGCGCGATCCCTTCATCGAGTACCTGTCCGGCATCATCGACAAAAGGTCCGTAATGGGCAAATCGTGGCTTGAGGGTCCGACCGATAATGGCTTCGGCGGCCCTGCCCGCCAGAGGACCTGACACCCTGACAATACCAACACCGCCCCGCCCTTGGGCTGTGGCAATGGCGGCAATGGTTTCACGAGGAACGTTCATGCTCCGGCTCCCGGACAAATGACGGATAGCAAAACGCCCCACGAGGGGGCGTCTTGTAGAACTTATTCACAGGTTAGATCAGGCAGCTGCTTTCTTGGTAGCCGCTTCGATCTTGCGAGTGATGTAAGCCTGCTGAGCGATCGACAGGGTGTTGTTCACAACCCAGTACAGAACCAGACCGGCAGGGAACCACAGGAAGAAGAACGTGAAAATGATTGGCATCATTTTCATGACCTTGGCCTGCATCGGGTCCGGCGGAGTCGGGTTCAGACGCTGCTGGATGAACATTGTCGCGCCCATGATGATCGGCAGGATGAAGAACGGGTCCTTGATCGACAGGTCGGTTATCCACAGGATCCAGGGAGCCTGACGCATTTCCACACTTTCCAGGAGTACCCAGTACAGCGAAAGGAAAACCGGCATCTGGACAAGAATCGGCAAGCATCCACCCAGCGGGTTGATCTTTTCTTTCTTGTACAGCTCCATCATTGCCTGGGACATCTTCTGGCGATCATCGCCATGTTGTTCCTTCAGCAGTGCAAGCTTGGGAGCCACGGCGCGCATGCGTGCCATCGACTTGTAGCTGGCTGCGGACAACGGGAAGAACAGGCCTTTGATCAGCATGGTCAGAACAATGATCGACCAGCCCCAGTTACCGAGAATGGCGTGGATATGTTGCAGCAGCCAGAAGATAGGCTGGGCAATGAACCACAGGAAACCATAATCGACGGTCAGCTCCAGACCTGGGGATAACTCTTTGAGTACCGCCTGGCTTTTTGGACCTGCATACAGGGTAGCGCTGGTTTCACCTTGTGCACCGGGTGCAACCGACAGAGTCGGGCTGGTGAAGCCGATGATGTAGTTGCCCTGGCTGTCTTTACGGGTCTGAACAGCGTTGGTGGCGTTGTGATCCGGAATCCACGCAGTCACGAAGTAGTGCTGCAGCCATGCCACCCAACCGCCCTGGACCGTTTCCTTGATCTGACCCTTGTCGATATCTTTCATCGACACTTTCTTGTACGGCTCGGCCGCAGTCCACAGGGCAGCACCCAGATAGGTGGCTGTACCGGTAGCAGTCGTCGAAGAAGGATCGGAGCTGGCGTCACGCTTCAATTGCGCGAACAGATTACCGGCCCAGGGTTGTGCGCTCTGGTTATCCACAACGTAAGTCATGACCAGATCGTACAGACCGCGCTTGAAGGTGAAGCGCTTGATGTAGTTGACGCCGTTTTCCGAGAACTTCAGATCCACGACCATCGTGTCCTGGCCGTCAGCCAGTTGATAAGTCTTTTGTGTGGAGGTGTAAACCGGACGACCGGCAGCGCGTGCATCAGGACCATTGGTCCCGGTCAGGCCGCTTTGTGCCAGAAAAGTACGCTCGCCGCCGTTGTCGAACAACTGAAACGGAACGTCAGGACGATCCTGACGACGCGGGTACAGAGGCAAACGAAGCTGAACGACGTCGCCACCCACCGGATCGATCGCCAGATCGAGCACATCGGTCTTGACGTGGATAAGGTCTTTGCTGGCTACGGCCGGAGTTTCAAGAGGTGCTGCAGCCGTATTGGCCGTAGCGCTTGCGCTTGGAACATCGGCACTTGCAGAACCATTAGTACCAGCAGCCGTATCCGGAATACCCGGTGCGGTGGTGCTGGCTGCAACATTCTGGGTCGGCATGGCAGCCTGGCCATAGTCTTGGTTCCATTTCAGAACCCCGACGTAGGTCACGATTGCCAGGGCGACGATCAGGATCGTGCGTTTAATATCCATGATTACTCGGCCATCGAAGAAGAACGGGAGGTGGGGACAGCTGGAACCGGGTCATAACCACCGGGATTCCATGGGTGACAGCGACCCAGGCGACGAATTGACAGCCAGCCACCGCGCAAAAGGCCATGATTTTCGATGGCTTCATACGCGTAGCAGGAGCAACTGGGGTAGAAACGACAGTGACTGGCCATCAGCGGGCTAATGGCATAGCGATAAAACTGGATCGGAACGAGTGCCAGTTTACGCATCTGGACTGTCTACCCCTGCAGGTTCGGATTTTTCTTCCGGAATGGGTCGGCTACGCGCCAGACGTTTCCAGAGCTTGCCGAAATACTGAATCAGTTCAGGGTTTTCTACGTCACCCAAACCTTTACGCGCGACGATAACGATATCCCAACCGACCAAACTGTCTTGGTGTTGGCGAAATGATTCGCGCATCAGGCGTTTCAAGCGATTGCGCTCGACGGAGAGCTTGACGCTCTTTTTACCTATCACCAGCCCCAGACGGGGATGATCAAGGTCGTTGTTGCGCGCAAGGAGCAGGAGATTTTTCCCCGGAACCTTGCCGGTAGGGGAGTCAAAGACTGCCTTGAAATGCCGGGGAGTCAGCAAACGCTTTTCCCGACTGAAGTCTCGACTCACCTCCTGTGCCGATTTATCAAACTGCCAGACGCTTACGGCCTTTGGCACGACGACGCGAAAGGACTGCGCGGCCGTTTTTGGTGGCCATGCGTGCACGGAAACCGTGGGTGCGGGCGCGCTTGATAGTGCTGGGTTGGAAAGTACGTTTCATGGCGTGTTACCTGGTTCGTCCACTACGGGCCGGAATGGCCCCCGTTTTAAGAGACCGGGGATTCTAGAGAAAGCAGTCCCGCAGGTCAATTTCCAACCAGCTTTTCTTCATACGCGTCTTTTATAGGTAATTTCCCGCTGGCACTCGATTTGGAGCAGTCGGGCTCGTGTCAGTTATAGAAATAAAAAGAAGAGAGTATTTAAAGCTTCTTTATAAAGCTTATAACTCTTACGTAGCCGTTTTCTGTGGATAACATCCTATAGCCCTTGTAATTCAGTATGTACAGCGAAAATAAAGGTTGTCCAGAAGCGGTGCTTTGCCTGTGCCACACGGTCGGAAAAGCTGTGCATGGAATGCGGGTTTATCCACAGGCGAGTTATGCACAGAGTTTAGCCCTGACTTATGCAATGGGCTGAAGATGGGTTATCCACAGAGCTTACGATTTGACCGTTTGTCGTGTGACCACTGCATAAATCGTTGATTTATAGCTGCCTGTGAGCAACCTACATGTGGATAAGTCGTCTGCGGATCGTTACAATGGCGGCTGTTTTTGCCTCACCGGCTTTCAACTCAGGGGATATCCGTGTCAGTGGAACTTTGGCAGCAGTGCGTGGAGCTTTTGCGCGATGAGCTGCCTGCCCAGCAATTCAACACTTGGATCCGTCCGCTACAGGTCGAAGCCGAAGGCGACGAGTTGCGTGTGTACGCACCGAATCGTTTTGTTCTCGATTGGGTCAACGAAAAATACCTCGGCCGTTTGCTGGAGCTTCTTGGCGAGCATGGCCAAGGCATGGCGCCTGCCCTTTCCTTATTAATAGGAAGCAAGCGCAGCTCTGCACCACGTGCCGCTCCGAATGCGCCATTAGCTGCCGCGGCGTCCCAGGCGCTGTCTGCCAATTCGGTCAGCAGCGTCTCATCGTCTGCACCCGCCATGGCTACTCCGGCTGCTGCTGTCGCGGTGCCTGCACCGGTTCAGAACGTTGCAGCACACGACGAGCCTTCACGCGACAGCTTCGACCCAATGGCTGGTGCCAGCTCGCAACAGGCGCCCGCTCGTGCGGAGCAACGTACCGTGCAGGTCGAAGGCGCGCTCAAGCACACCAGTTACCTGAACCGCACGTTCACTTTCGAGAATTTTGTCGAGGGTAAATCCAACCAGCTGGCACGCGCTGCAGCCTGGCAGGTTGCCGATAATCCCAAGCACGGCTATAACCCGCTGTTCCTTTATGGTGGTGTAGGTCTTGGTAAAACTCACTTGATGCATGCTGTGGGTAACCACCTGCTGAAGAAGAATCCGAACGCCAAGGTTGTCTACCTGCACTCGGAGCGCTTCGTCGCAGACATGGTCAAGGCCTTGCAGCTCAATGCAATCAACGAGTTCAAGCGCTTTTACCGTTCAGTCGATGCATTGCTGATCGATGACATTCAATTTTTTGCTCGCAAGGAACGTTCACAGGAAGAGTTTTTCCACACGTTCAACGCGCTGCTGGAGGGCGGGCAACAGGTCATTCTGACCAGCGACCGCTATCCGAAAGAAATCGAAGGCCTTGAAGAACGGCTCAAGTCGCGTTTCGGCTGGGGTCTGACAGTTGCTGTCGAGCCTCCGGAGCTGGAAACCCGCGTGGCTATCCTCATGAAGAAAGCGGATCAGGCCAAGGTCGATCTGCCTCATGACGCGGCGTTCTTCATTGCCCAGCGGATTCGCTCCAACGTTCGAGAGCTGGAGGGCGCGCTCAAGCGTGTCATCGCTCACTCGCACTTCATGGGCCGCGACATCACCATCGAACTGATTCGCGAATCGCTGAAAGATTTGCTGGCGTTGCAGGACAAGCTGGTGAGTGTGGATAACATTCAGCGTACTGTCGCCGAGTACTACAAGATCAAGATCTCCGATCTGCTGTCCAAGCGTCGTTCCCGTTCTGTTGCCCGGCCTCGCCAGGTTGCAATGGCGCTTTCCAAGGAACTCACCAACCACAGTCTTCCGGAAATCGGTGACGTATTTGGTGGTCGGGACCATACGACTGTCTTGCACGCCTGCAGAAAGATCAACGAGCTCAAGGAATCCGATGCGGATATCCGCGAGGACTACAAGAACCTGCTGCGCACTCTGACTACGTGATAACGCCAGTGCAGCTTATTAAGGCAAGGGACTAGACCATGCATTTCACCATTCAACGCGAAGCCCTGTTGAAACCCCTGCAATTGGTCGCCGGCGTGGTAGAACGCCGCCAGACCTTGCCGGTTCTTTCCAATGTGCTTCTGGTCGTCGAAGGTCAGCAACTGTCGCTGACCGGTACGGATCTGGAAGTCGAACTGGTTGGCCGCGTCCAGCTGGAAGAGCCCGCCGAACCTGGAGAAATCACGGTTCCTGCGCGCAAGCTCATGGACATTTGCAAAAGCCTTTCCAATGACGCGCTGATCGATATCAAACTCGATGACTCCAAGCTGATCGTCAAGGCAGGTCGTAGCCGTTTTACTCTGTCCACGTTGCCTGCCAATGATTTCCCGACAGTGGAAGAAGGCCCGGGCTCGCTGACCTTCAATCTGGTGCAGAGCAAGTTGCGCCGCCTGATTGAACGCACCAGCTTTGCGATGGCCCAGCAGGATGTTCGCTACTACCTCAACGGCATGCTGCTTGAAGTGAGTGCCGGTATTTTGCGCGCCGTCGCCACTGACGGTCACCGTCTGGCGATGTGCTCGATGTCTGCCGATATCGAACATGCCGATCGTCATCAGGTGATCGTCCCGCGCAAAGGTATTCTCGAGATGGCGCGCCTGCTGACTGAGCAGGACGGTATGGTCAGCATCGTTCTGGGTCAGCATCACATCCGCGCGACTACCGGCGAGTTCACTTTCACTTCCAAACTGGTCGATGGCAAATTCCCGGATTACGAGCGCGTGTTGCCCAAAGGCGGCGACAAACTGGTGCTGGGTGACCGTCAGGCATTGCGCGAAGCGTTCAGTCGCACCGCAATTCTGTCCAACGAGAAGTACCGCGGTATCCGCCTGCAATTGGCCAGTGGTCAATTGAAAATTCAGGCCAACAACCCAGAGCAGGAAGAGGCAGAGGAAGAAATCAGCGTCGAGTACAACGGCGATTCGCTGGAGATAGGTTTTAACGTGAGCTATCTGCTCGACGTGTTGGGTGTGATGACGACCGAGCAGGTACGCCTGATTCTGTCGGACTCCAATAGCAGCGCCTTGGTGCAAGAGTCGGATAACGACGATTCCGCCTACGTTGTCATGCCGATGCGTCTGTAACTTCATGTCCAGCGCAACCTAGATGTCTCTTAGTCGCGTCTCGGTCACCGGGGTGCGCAATCTGCACCCGGTGACCCTCTCCCCCTCCCCGCGTATCAATATCCTCTACGGCGCAAACGGCAGTGGCAAAACCAGTGTTCTGGAAGCCATCCACCTGCTGGGGATCGCGCGTTCGTTTCGTAGCAGTCGCCTGCTCCCTGTTATCCAGTACGTGCAGCCCTCTTGCACCGTCTTTGGACAGGTCGATCTTGCGCAAGGTGGTCACAGCAATCTCGGAGTTTCGCGCGACCGACAAGGCGAATTCCAGATTCGTATTGACGGGCAGAATGCGAGAAGTGCCGCTCAGCTTGCTGAAATATTGCCGCTGCAACTGATCAATCCGGACAGCTTCAGATTGCTGGAAGGTGCACCGAAGATACGCAGGCAGTTTTTGGACTGGGGAGTGTTCCACGTGGAACCTCGCTTTATGGTCACTTGGCAGCGCCTGCAGAAGGCCCTCAAGCAGCGAAACTCGTGGCTTCGGCATGGTACACTTGACGCCGCTTCACAGGCGGCATGGGACCGAGAGCTGTGCTATGCAAGTGACGAAATAGATGAATTCCGTCGCGCCTATATCAAGGCATTGAAGCCCGTTTTTGAACAGACTTTGAGCGAACTTGTTGAGCTTGAAGGTTTGACCCTGAGCTATTACCGAGGATGGGACAAGGAAAAAGAGCTGAGTACAGTGCTCGCCTCTTCCCTGCATCGTGATCAGCAAATGGGCCACACCCAGGCTGGACCACAACGAGCTGACCTGCGCCTTAGATTAGGCGCTCATAACGCGGCGGATATATTGTCTCGCGGTCAGCAAAAGTTGGTGGTCTGCGCATTGCGTATTGCTCAGGGACACCTGGTCAGCCAGGTCCGTCGCGGCCAGTGTATTTACCTGGTGGATGACTTGCCCTCCGAACTGGATGACAACCATCGACGCGCGCTTTGCCGCTTGCTGGAAGAATTACGCTGCCAGGTGTTTATCACCTGTGTAGATCAAGAATTTTTGAGGGAAGGCTGGCAGACGGAAACGCCAGTCGCTTTGTTCCACGTGGAACAAGGCCGTATCACCCAGACCCACGACCATCGGGAGTGATTGCATGAGCGAAAACCAAACGTACGACTCGTCCAGCATTAAGGTGCTGAAAGGACTTGATGCCGTACGCAAGCGTCCCGGAATGTACATCGGTGATACAGACGATGGCAGCGGTCTGCACCACATGGTGTTCGAGGTGGTTGATAACTCGATCGACGAAGCATTGGCAGGCCATTGCGACGACATCAGCATTATCATCCATCCAGACGAATCTATCACCGTGCGCGACAACGGCCGCGGTATTCCGGTAGACGTGCATAAAGAAGAAGGCGTGTCGGCAGCCGAGGTCATCATGACCGTGCTCCACGCTGGCGGTAAGTTCGATGACAACTCCTACAAAGTATCCGGCGGCTTGCACGGTGTAGGTGTGTCGGTTGTTAACGCCCTTTCAGAGCTTCTGCTGCTGACGGTTCGTCGTAGCGGCAAGATCTGGGAACAGACCTACGTGCATGGTGTTCCACAGGAGCCGATGAAAATCGTCGGTGAAAGTGATACCACCGGTACTCAGATCCACTTCAAGCCTTCTGCTGACACGTTCAAGAATATCCACTTCAGCTGGGACATTCTGGCCAAGCGAATTCGTGAACTGTCGTTCCTGAACTCCGGTGTTGGCATTGTCCTCAAGGACGAGCGCAGCGGCAAAGAAGAACTGTTCAAATACGAAGGCGGTCTGCGTGCCTTCGTTGAATACCTGAACACCAACAAAACGCCGGTCAACGAAGTGTTCCACTTCAACATCCAGCGTGATGATGGAATCGGTGTCGAAATTGCCCTGCAGTGGAACGACAGCTTCAACGAGAACCTGTTGTGCTTCACCAACAACATCCCACAGCGTGACGGTGGTACTCACTTGGTGGGCTTCCGTTCCGCTCTGACGCGTAACCTGAACAACTACATTGAGCAGGAAGGTCTGGCCAAGAAGCACAAGGTCGCGACCACCGGCGACGATGCGCGTGAAGGTTTGACTGCGATCATTTCGGTCAAAGTACCTGATCCGAAATTCAGCTCGCAGACTAAGGACAAACTGGTTTCGTCCGAAGTCAAAACTGCAGTGGAACAAGAGATGGGCAAGTACTTCTCCGACTTCCTGCTGGAAAACCCGAACGAAGCCAAAGCAGTTGTTGGCAAGATGATCGACGCAGCCCGTGCCCGCGAAGCAGCGCGCAAGGCTCGCGAGATGACTCGCCGCAAAGGTGCACTGGATATCGCTGGCTTGCCGGGCAAGCTTGCCGACTGCCAGGAGAAGGACCCTGCCCTCTCCGAACTGTACCTGGTGGAAGGGGACTCTGCTGGCGGATCAGCCAAGCAGGGGCGTAACCGTAGAACCCAGGCGATCCTGCCACTCAAGGGCAAGATCCTGAACGTTGAAAAAGCGCGTTTCGACAAAATGATCTCTTCCCAGGAAGTGGGCACTTTGATCACCGCGCTGGGCTGTGGCATCGGCCGTGAAGAGTACAACATCGACAAGTTGCGTTATCACAACATCATCATCATGACCGATGCTGACGTCGACGGCTCGCACATCCGTACCCTGCTGCTCACCTTCTTCTTCCGTCAGTTGCCTGAGCTGATCGAGCGTGGCTACATCTACATCGCTCAGCCACCGCTGTACAAGGTCAAGAAAGGCAAGCAGGAGCAGTACATCAAGGACGACGAGGCCATGGAAGAGTACATGACCCAATCGGCCCTCGAAGACGCCAGCCTGCACCTCAGCGAATCGGCACCGGGCATCTCTGGTACTGCGCTGGAGAAACTGGTCAATGACTTCCGCATGGTCATGAAGACTCTCAAGCGTCTGTCGCGTCTTTATCCACAGGAACTGACCGAACACTTCGTCTACCTGCCGCCGATCTCGTTGGACCAACTGTCCGACCACGAGGGCATGCAGGCCTGGCTGGCACTATTCGACGCGCGTCTGCGCACCGGCGAGAAATCGGGTCTGGTCTACAAGGCCAGCCTGCGTGAAGACCGTGAACGTAACGTCTGGCTACCAGAGGTAGAACTGATCTCTCATGGTCTGTCGAACTACGTCACCTTCAACCGTGACTTCTTCGGCAGCAATGACTACAAGACCGTTACCGCTCTGGGACTGCAGATCAGCACACTTCTGGAAGAAGGTGCCTATGTACAACGTGGCGAGCGCAAGAAGCCTGTCACCGAGTTCAAGGAAGCCCTCGCCTGGTTGATGGCCGAAAGCACCAAGCGCCACACCATCCAGCGCTACAAAGGACTGGGTGAAATGAACCCGGACCAATTGTGGGAAACCACGATGGACCCAAGTGTGCGCCGTATGCTGAAAGTGACCATCGAAGACGCCATTGGCGCTGACCAGATCTTCAACACCCTTATGGGTGATGCGGTCGAGCCACGTCGTGACTTCATCGAGAGCAATGCGCTGGCAGTGTCCAACCTGGACTTCTGATGGACATGTAGCTTCACAGAAAAGCTAGCCGTTATCCCGCCATGGTGATTTCGGCTTGATAAGGCCAACCCCAGGGTTGGCCTTTTTCATTTGAGTGTCTTTCAGGCCTATCCTGTGTCGCAACGATCTTATGGACTTGGCCACGATGAACGTTGAATGAATCTGCCGTTTATAGTGGCCAAAACAGTCGATCCGTACGTTTGCGCGGAGAACTTCAGCGCAGATGATTTCGCTGACCGATTAACCTGATCAATATCGCAGCCGCTCAAGGCTGCACGTATTACTACGATATTGGCAGGAATAGCAAAAATGCCCGCACCTCTGATCCCCGTCGAGACCTCCCCCAAGCTTCCCTTGGAGGCAGATGTAGTTGTAATTGGCGGCGGCATAATAGGCAGCTTCACCGCCTACTACCTCGCCCTGCGCGGCATGAAGGTCGCTCTGGTTGAAAAAGGCCGTATCGGTGCCGAGCAATCGAGTCGTAATTGGGGGTGGTGCCGGCAGCAGAATCGGGATGCCCGGGAGCTGCCGATGGCAACCAAAAGCCTGGACCTGTGGGAGCAGTTTGCCAAGCAGAGCGGCGAGCAGACAGGCTTCACCCGCTGCGGCCTGCTTTACTTGAGCAACGACGAGAAAGAACTTGCGGGATGGGCACGCTGGGGAGAATTTGCCCGTACTGTAGGTGTCCAGACTTACATGTTGACCGCCCAGCAGGCTGCTGAACGCGGAAAGGCTACAGGCAAGCAATGGAAGGGCGGAGTCTATGCGCCTACGGATGGTACTGCCGATCCATCTCGTGCAGCACCAGCTGTTGCGCGAGCGATCATGGCGCTGGGCGGCACCGTGCATCAAGGTTGCGCCGCTCGGGGGCTGGAAACCGAAGGTGGGCGATTGTCTGCCGTGGTCACCGAGAACGGCACCATTCGTACCCGGCTCGCGGTACTTGCCGGAGGCGCGTGGGCTTCCTCATTCTGTCGCCAGTACGGTATTAGTTTTCCCCAGGCCACTATTCGCCAGACGGTGATGTCAGTTTCCCCGCCGACCGGTGAGTTGGTGCCCGCATTGCATACTTCAAATGTTTCCATGACTCGCCGTCATGACGGTAGCTACACCCTGGCAATCAGTGGCCGTGGAAGGGTTGATCCTACCCCACAGCTGTTCGGGTTTGCTGCGCAGTTTCTGCCCATGTTTGGGCGCCGTTGGCGCAATCTGGCGCCGGGAGGTCTGGAAGGCTTGCGCTCAGGTCACGAGGGCCGTGGCAGGTGGCGTCTCGACCAGCCGACACCTATGGAGAAAATGCGCATACTCGATCCAAAGGTAGATACATCTGCGGTGGAGTTGACCTACAAGCGCGCGGTGGCGATGGTCCCCGCTCTCAAGCAATCATCGGTCAACGCAGCCTGGGCCGGTTATGTCGACAGCACCCCTGATGGTGTGCCGGGAATAGGCGAAATCGCCAGCCTGCCCGGGCTGGTGCTGGCCGCCGGGTTCAGTGGCCATGGTTTCGGTATTGGACCAGGAGCAGGTCATTTGATCGCTCACATTGTCAGCGGTGTCGCCCCTATCGTCGACCCTAAACCTTATCATCCAGACCGTTTCCACGGTTCAGCCTGGGGCAAGGTGGCAGATTTCTGAGTGAAACGAGGAGCGACGTTCATGCATAGGAATTTCAAAATGCCTATGCATCAGGCTGACGCTATGACGGAGGCGTCATGCCTTCAAAGCGATGGGTAGGAAGACGCTGATGCGTTACTTATGCAGTGAAAATCCCTATCAACAAGCATTAATGCAGGTTATTTCACCGCGAAGCCTAGGTGCGGACGCACCTAGGCCCTGTCAGGGCTTCACGTACCTCATCTGCGCAATCGCCTGAGCGTTGAGGTTCAGTCCCTGCACCGTCAGCCCGCTGATTGCCGCCGTGTATACCATCCGCGCGCCACACAGCACGCAGCGGAACGGATCGACGTTTAGAAAGGCTTTGGCCATCTGCACAAAATACAGCTTCGGTGTCGGTCCTGGCGTCGCCATCTTCAGTGCTTCATAGACCTTTGGCAGGTACTGCCCGCAGACCCGATTGGCCAGAAAACCAAAATACCGGATCATCCGGAAATGCTTTTCCGGGATGTGCTGCACCACCCGGAAAAGCATGTCGGCCTGGCTCAGCGTTTCCTGCTGATAGGTCTGTGTGCGGTGATCCAGGTAGGTGAAGCTCAACGTGGCCCCGTTGGTGTAATGCGCCAGACGACTGCCCGAGATGGGCGGTTTTTTCAGGTAGCGGCCCAGGTAATTGACGGTCTTTCGGCCGTTTTTCGTCTTCTTCGACAAGTGGATGTGCCAGTGCTGGCCACCAGCGGTCAGTATCAAACGGCGCCAGTCGCTTTCACAGAGGATGTGGGCCAGCGGCGGCGGCATCGTCAGTTGCGAAAGCGGCTGTCCCAGCAGGTAATCGCGCACCAGCCACATCCAGCGCCGCCGCAGGGCCTCTTTGTGGAACGACAGATTTTTCCAGACGCCCTGCTCATCCAGGCCGCCCGCGGTCACCGACAGGTGGACGTGGGGATGCCAGTTGAGCCGCCGGCCATAGGTGTGCAGCGCCCCTTAAATCCCGACGCGCAAACCGCGCCGCTTGGCGGCGTAGATCAGGTTATCGGCCGCCAGCCGAAACAGCGCATCGAGCAGCCAGCGGTTGTAGAAGAACAGGGGCCATAGCGTGTCGGGCAGCGTGAACACCAGATGCTGCCAGGGGCAGTCGGGCAGACGGTTGTTTTGCACGGTGATCCACTGGTCGGTGGCCTTTTTGCCGCAGGAGGGACAGGCCCGGCAATGGCAGGTGTTGCACAGGTATTTGACGTGCGGGCAGCTGTGGTTGCCGCAGGTGTAGTGTTTGACGCCCAGTATCGAGGTGCCGCAGGCGAGCATTTTGGTGACGGACTCGACTTCGATGTCGCGTAAGCCGCCCTCCTCGAGGAGGTGTGCCCAGCACTGGTTAGCGGTGAAGAGGTTTTTGAGCGGTCGAGGTGTGTAGGCAGGACTCATCTGAAGCAGCAGCGGTGGGTAAGCAGGCTTCATGATGGTCAATAACGGGCCTCATGGCAAAGCTCAAATCGATGTTTCTGCTGCTACGCGATCGTAAGAACGGGCGATTTGCAGCCGCAGGCTGCCCTGTTCATGCATAGGAATTTCAAAATGCCTATGCATCAGGCTGACGCTATGACGGAGGCGTCATGCCTTCAAAGCGATGGGTAGGAAGACGCTGATGCGTTACTTATGCAGTGAAAATCCCTATCAACAAGTATTAATGCAGGTTATTTCACCGCGAAGCCTAGGTGCGGACGCACCTAGGCCCTGTCAGGGCTTCACGTACCTCATCTGCGCAATCGCCTGAGCGTTGAGGTTCAGTCCCTGCACCGTCAGCCCGCTGATTGCCGCCGTGTATACCATCCGCGCGCCACACAGCACGCAGCGGAACGGATCGACGTTTAGAAAGGCTTTGGCCATCTGCACAAAATACAGCTTCGGTGTCGGTCCTGGCGTCGCCATCTTCAGTGCTTCATAGACCTTTGGCAGGTACTGCCTGCAGACCCGATTGGCCAGAAATCCAAAATACCGGATCATCCGAAAGTGCTTCTCCGGGATGTGCTGCACCACCCGGAAAAGCATGTCGGCCTGGCTCAGCGTTTCCTGCTGATAGGTCTGTGTGCGGTGATCCAGGTAGGTGAAGCTCAACGTGGCCCCGTTGGTGTAATGCGCCAGACGACTGCCCGAGATGGGCGGTTTTTTCAGGTAGCGGCCCAGGTAATTGACGGTCTTTCGGCCGTTTTTCGTCTTCTTCGACAAGTGGATGTGCCAGTGCTGGCCACCAGCGGTCAGTATCAAACGGCGCCAGTCGCTTTCACAGAGGATGTGGGCCAGCGGCGGCGGCATCGTCAGTTGCGAAAGCGGCTGTCCCAGCAGGTAATCGCGCACCAGCCACATCCAGCGCCGCCGCAGGGCCTCTTTGTGGAACGACAGATTTTTCCAGACGCCCTGCTCATCCAGGCCGCCCGCGGTCACCGACAGGTGGACGTGGGGATGCCAGTTGAGCCGCCGGCCATAGGTGTGCAGCGCCCCTTAAATCCCGACGCGCAAACCGCGCCGCTTGGCGGCGTAGATCAGGTTATCGGCCGCCAGCCGAAACAGCGCATCGAGCAGCCAGCGGTTGTAGAAGAACAGGGGCCATAGCGTGTCGGGCAGCGTGAACACCAGATGCTGCCAGGGGCAGTCGGGCAGACGGTTGTTTTGCACGGTGATCCACTGGTCGGTGGCCTTTTTGCCGCAGGAGGGACAGGCCCGGCAATGGCAGGTGTTGCACAGGTATTTGACGTGCGGGCAGCTGTGGTTGCCGCAGGTGTAGTGTTTGACGCCCAGTATCGAGGTGCCGCAGGCGAGCATTTTGGTGACGGACTCGACTTCGATGTCGCGTAAGCCGCCCTCCTCGAGGAGGTGTGCCCAGCACTGGTTAGCGGTGAAGAGGTTTTTGAGCGGTCGAGGTGTGTAGGCAGGACTCATCTGAAGCAGCAGCGGTGGGTAAGCAGGCTTCATGATGGTCAATAACGGGCCTCATGGCAAAGCTCAAATCGATGTTTCTGCTGCTACGCGATCGTAAGAACGGGCGATTTGCAGCCGCAGGCTGCCCTGTTCTGCAGGTCGCGTTCCGAACGCGCCACGCATGGCAGCAGAAAGGCCTTCTGACCATGCACCGTCGCGCTGCGGTTGAGTTTGGTGTTGACCAGCACCGTCATTTTCAAACGGCTGACGGTCGGGCAGATCACATCGGTGTCCGGGATGGCGCGGAATAAATTACCGCCCATGGAAATGAGTGCTTCCACCTCGCCACGCAACAGGGCTTCGCAGGTCTGGGCCACGGCATGGCCTTTTTTTCTGGACGCTTCGAAACCGAACACCTTGCTCATGCTGGCCAGAAACGGTTCGCCGGCCTTTTCATAGATGCCCATCGTCCTGTCGCCCTGTACGTTGGAATGCCCACGCACCGGGCAAGCCCCCGCACCGAGCTTGCCGATGTTGCCGCGCAACAGCAGCAGGTTGATGATCTGCTGCATGGCATCACCGCCACGCTTGTGCTGAGTGATGCCCATCCCCCAGCAGCAGATGACCCCCTTCGAGCGCTTATAAACCGCAGCCACCTCTTCGATGGCCTGGCGCGTCAGGCCCGAATGGCGCTCGATGGTGTCCCAGGGCAACTGTCGGCAATAATCGGCGTACTGCTCAAAACCATGGGTGTGTTCTTCAATGAACGCCACATCGAGGACGCGCGGCAGGTTTTCACGGTGGGCCACGTCGTCGGCTTCGATCACGGCCTTGCAAACGCCTTGCAGGGCGATCATGTCGCCGCCGATTCTCACCTGATGGTACTGCGAGCTGATCTCTACGCCATGAAGGCTGAGCATGTCGCGCGGGTCCTGCGGCGCCGCAAAGCATACCAGCGCCCTTTCCCGCAGCGGGTTGAACGAGATGATGCTGGCACCCCGTTTTGCGGCCGCATGCAGCTCGGACATCATGCGCGGGCTGTTGCTTCCGGGGTTCTGACCAATGATGAAAATCGCGTCGGCGTTCTCGAAATCTTCCAGCGTCGTGGTGCCCTTGCCGACCCCGATCGACTCGGGCAGCGCCGCAGTGGTGGTTTCATGGCACATGTTCGAGCAGTCAGGGAAGTTGGCCATGCCGTACAGCCGACCGAACAGCTGATACAGAAAGGCGGCTTCGTTCGACGTGCGCCCGGAGGTGTACAGCTCCAGCTTCCACGGATCGCTCAGGCCGCGCAGCTCTGCGCCGATCTCGGCGAACGCCTCGTCCCAGGTGACGGGCAGGTATTTGTCAGTGGCTGCGTCGTAGCGCATCGGCTCGGTGATACGGCCTTTTGCTTCCAGCTCGTGATCGCTCCAGGTCGCCAGTTCGCTGACCGTATGCCGGGCGAAAAACTCAGGCGTCACGCGTTTTTTGGTCGATTCCCAGGCCAGCGCTTTTGCACCGTTCTCACAGTATTCAAACGTGTGCGGTTTCTTTGGGTCCGGCCAGGAGCAACTGGGGCAATCGAAGCCGCCAGGCTTGTTCCACAGCGACTGCCGTGCTTAAATCAGCGTGGGCACCGTCAACAACTGTGTGCGTGTTGAAGCTGAGAAAACTTACGACCGGTGTTCCACGTGGAACACCACAGTTTTGGGACATCAGTGACTATTCGACGCATTAATGGATCCGGCCACCCTTCTGCCCTTTCAGAAATATTGGAGCGGTACGTTGGCCTAAGCGAAGTTGGCTTCGCCTCGGGCGTTAACCCACGCAAAAAAAACCGACCTTTTTGAGGTCGGTTTTTGATACATCACCAAAACTTATGCACGTTTTTCCGGTTTTTATAGCCTGAAAAAATATGTATACGAATTAAAGAGTTAGCCAGGGTTTTTGACGGATTTAAGAAAAACTGTACACAGGTTATCCACAAAATCACGCCGGGACTTTTTCAGGACTTGCTGCTGGTGTAACAGGCGAGCCCATCGCGCGCTGCGCTTCCTCATTCCAGGCCTGCACACGGTCATTCAACGCAGCAATGGCGCGCGGGCCTGTACCTTCTGCGTACATCGGTTCGCCAATCACTACCTGAATAGTGCCTGGCTTTTTCGCCCAGCCATCTCGAGGCCAGTATTTGCCAGCGTTATGCGCGACAGGCAGGACTGGCAGATCAGCGTTTACCGCCAACGCAGTACCGCCGCGAGAGAATTTTCCGACTTGGCCATAAGGTACGCGTGTACCCTCCGGGAATATCAGCACCCAGACGCCATCCTTTAGAAGTTCGTCGCCTTTCTTGGCGATTTCCCGCAGTGCGGCTTTAGGGTTATCACGGTCAATGGCAATGGGGCGCAGCATCGCCATGGCCCAGCCGAAGAACGGCACATACAGCAGCTCACGCTTGAGGACCTGGCTCATCGGCTCGAAGTACGCCGACAGGAAGAAAGTCTCCCAGGTGCTCTGATGGTTGGAGATGATCACGCAGGGGGGGGTCGGTACGTTTTCGGCGCCAGTCACTTCAACCTGGATGTTCAGAAACACCTTGGTCAGCCAGATGGCGCAGCGGCACCAATAGACGTTAATGAAGCGATAGCGGGCTTTGAACGGCAGAAAAGGCGCAATGAAAAAACTCAACGTGCACCACAACAGCGAGCTGGTGCCCAGCAACAGGTAGAAAAAGAAGGTCCTGATTGCCTGCATGATCGACATAGTTACGTTTACCGTACGGGCAGGTGCCCGCTCCTTGAGCGCCCTGAACCTGAAGAGCTGACTGTTCAGTGAGCGCTGTTGTGGATAAGTTCTGCGGCAACTGCCGCCAGATCGTCAAAAATCAACGTGCCTGCCGGCACTCCGCCTTCCATCGTCTTGCGGCCTTTGCCGGTCATCACCAGCACAGGCTGAGAATCGACGGCCAAAGCGGCCTGTAGGTCACCTTTACTGTCGCCCACGAACCAGAGACCTTTGGGGTCTACTGCGTAATGAGTGACGATGGCCTGCAGCATGCCGGGTTTGGGCTTGCGGCAGCTACAGGCATCGTCTGGCCCATGCGGGCAGTAGACGATCAAACCGACCTCGCCACCCTGCTCTGCCACCAGCTTGCGCAAGCGCTCATGCATGGCGTCCAGCGTGGCCAGATCATAATAACCTCGGGCAATGCCCGACTGGTTAGTGGCGACGGCCACCGTCCAGCCGGCCTTGCTCAGATCTGCGATAGCCTTGATCGAGCCGGGAATGGGCACCCACTCCTTCACTGACTTTATGTAAGCATCGGAGTCATGGTTGATGACTCCGTCTCGATCAAGTATCAGCAGTTTCACCATCGACTCCTTCTCAGCCCAGCAGCGAGATATCGGCAACGCCAAGGAACAGGCCGCGCAAACGCGACAACAAGGCATAACGGTTGGCGCGCACATTGGCGTCTTCCGCGTTGACCATTACCGCTTCGAAGAATGCATCGACCGGCTCACGCAGCATCGCCAGACGCGCCAGCGATTCGCTGTATTGACGCTCGGCAGCCATCGGCTGGACCGCGTGGTCAGCCTGCTGAATAGCCGAGTACAGCGAAAACTCGTTGGCGTTGTCGAAATACTTGGGCTCGACGGTCTGGGCAATGCTGCCCTCGGCCTTGCTCAACAGGTTCGATACGCGCTTGTTCACCGCGGCCAGTGCAGCGGCCTGTGGCAGTTTGCGGAAAGCCTGGACCGCCTGAACACGCTGATCGAAATCCAGCGCCGAAGCAGGTTGCAGCGCACGTACCGAGAGGTACACAGCCACATCGACGCCTTCGTCTTCATAACGCGCACGCAGACGGTCGAAGATGAAGTCGAGTACCTGCTCCGCCAGACCGGCAGGCTTGATCTTCGCGCCAAACTGCGTGACTGCGAATTTCACCGTTTCGACCAGGTTCAGGTCGAGCTTCTTCTCGATCAGAATACGCAGGATACCCAACGCAGCACGACGCAGCGCATAGGGGTCTTTGCTGCCGGTGGGCAGCATGCCGATACCGAAGATACCGACCAGCGTGTCGAGTTTGTCGGCGATGGCCACCGCAGCGCCAGTCAGCGTTGTCGGCAGTTCGGCGCCCGCGCCACGTGGCATGTACTGCTCGTTGAGCGCCAGCGCAACATCTTCAGGTTCGCCGTCCGCCTTGGCGTAGTAGTAACCGGCAATGCCCTGCATTTCCGGGAACTCGCCGACCATCTCGCTCGACAGGTCGCACTTGGACAGCAGGCCAGCCCGTGCCGCACGCTGGGCGTCGCCGCCGATGCGCGGGGCGATGTAGGCAGCCAGTTTCGAGACGCGCTCGGCTTTGTCGAACACGCTACCCAATTGTGCCTGGAACACGACGTTTTTCAGACGATCGTTGAAGGTTTCCAGCTTCTGCTTCTTGTCCTGCTTGAAGAAGAACTCGGCATCAGTCAGGCGTGGACGAACCACCTTCTCGTTACCGGCAACGATTTGCGCCGGGTCTTTGCTCTCGATGTTGGCCACGGTGATAAAGCGCGGCAGCAACTTGCCTTCGGCATCCAGCAGGCAAAAGTATTTCTGGTTGTCCTGCATGGTAGTAATCAGCGCTTCCTGAGGTACTTCCAGGAAACGTTCTTCAAAAGAGCACACCAGCGGAACCGGCCACTCGACCAGACCGGCCACTTCGTCCAGCAGGCTTGGCGGCACGATGGCGGTGCCTTCCTGTTGGGTGGCCAGCTCGTCGACGCGCTTGCTGATGATCTGCCGACGTTCATTGAAGTCGGCCAGTACGTGCGCGGCGCGCAGGTCGCTGAGGTACCCGGCAGGCGAAGAAATACGCACGTCTTGCGGGTGATGGAAGCGATGACCACGAGAATGACGACCCGCGCTCTGGGCAAGGATCGTGCAGTCAACCACCTGATCACCGAACAGCATCACCAGCCACTGGGTCGGACGCACGAACTCTTCCTTGCGGGCACCCCAGCGCATACGCTTGGCAATCGGCAGGTCGTTCAGCGAGTCTTCGACAATGGTTGGCAGCAGCGACGTGGTCGGCTTGCCGAGGATGGTCTGGCTGTAGCGCAGTTTCGGGCCGCTCTGATCGATTTCGCTCAGGTCGACGCCGCACTTCTTGGCGAAGCCCAGTGCTGCCTGCGTCGGGTTGCCGTCCGCATCGAAGGCTGCCTGACGCGGTGGGCCGTCGAGGTTGACGCTGCGATCCGGCTGTTGTGTGGCCAGCGCGGTGATCAGCACGGCCAGGCGACGCGGTGCAGCGTAGACCTGTTTGGCGCTGTAGGTCAGACCTGCGCCCGACAGGCCTTTTTCAATACCGGCCAGAAATGCATCTGCCAGGGAAACGAGGGTCTTGGGTGGCAGTTCTTCAGTGCCCAGTTCAACCAGAAAATCTTGAGCACTCATTGCGCTGCCTCCAGCTTGGCCAACACTTCATCGCGTAGATCGGGCGGCGCCATCGGGAAACCGAGACGGGCGCGGGCCTGCAGGTAGGCCTGAGCCACCGAGCGGGCCAGCGTGCGCACGCGCAGGATGTATTGCTGACGCGCGGTCACGGAAATCGCGCGGCGGGCATCCAGCAGGTTGAAGGTGTGCGAGGCCTTGAGGACCATTTCATAGCCCGGCAACGGCAGCTCCAGCTCGATCAGACGTGCGGCTTCGCTCTCATAGAAATCGAACAGTTCGAACAGTTTGTCGACGTTGGCGTGTTCGAAGTTGTAGGTCGACTGTTCTACCTCGTTTTGATGGAACACGTCGCCGTAAGTCACTTTGCCGAACGGGCCGTCAGCCCAGACCAGATCGTAGACCGAGTCCACGCCCTGCTGGTACATGGCCAGACGCTCAAGGCCGTAAGTGATTTCGCCGGTAACCGGGTAGCACTCAAGGCCGCCGACCTGCTGGAAGTAGGTGAACTGCGAGACTTCCATACCGTTGAGCCAGATCTCCCAGCCCAGACCCCAGGCGCCCAGCGTCGGCGATTCCCAGTTGTCTTCGACGAAACGCACGTCGTGCACCAGCGGATCGAGGCCGATGTGCTTAAGCGAACCCAGGTACAGTTCCTGGAAGTTGTCCGGGTTGGGCTTGAGAATCACCTGGAACTGATAGTAATGCTGCAGGCGGTTCGGGTTTTCGCCGTAGCGGCCGTCAGTCGGGCGACGGCTTGGCTGTACGTAAGCGGCGTTCCAGGTTTCCGGGCCTACGGCGCGCAGAAACGTGGCAGTGTGGAACGTGCCGGCGCCTACTTCCATATCGTAGGGCTGAAGTACCACGCAACCTTGTTCTGCCCAGTATTGCTGGAGGGCGAGGATCAAGTCTTGGAAGGTACGCACGGCTGGCGTAGGCTGGCTCACAAATTTCACCTGTGCTGGGCTGCGATTCAAAGAGCGGGAGTATACCCGATTCGGCCGCACGTCCACTCCTTGGGAGCCCTATGACACGCTGCTTTTGGTGCAACGAAGACCCCCTGTACATCGCTTATCACGATCAGGAGTGGGGAGTGCCGCTGCGCGATGCGCAGAAGCTCTTCGAGTTGCTTTTGCTCGAAGGGTTCCAGGCCGGGCTGTCGTGGATCACGATTCTCAAGCGGCGGGCGCGTTATCGCGAAGTGCTGCACGGCTTTGACGTCGTGCGCCTGGCGCAGCTGAGCGATGCCGAAATAGAGGCGCTGATGCTCGATCCGAGCATTATCCGCAATCGCCTCAAGCTCAAGGCCGTGCGCACCAATGCGCGGGCCTGGCTGGCGCTGCAAGACCCGGCCGGTCTGCTCTGGTCGTTTGTTGGTGGCGAGCCGAAGATCAACCATTTCAAGGATCGCAGCGAAGTGCCGGCGATTACCGCCGAGGCCGAAGCGATGAGCAAGGCGCTGAAAAAGGCCGGCTTCACGTTTGTCGGCCCGACCATCTGTTATGCGTATATGCAGGCCAGCGGTATGGTCATGGATCACACTGTAGATTGTGATCGGTATGCGATCCTGAGCCGCTGACGGTTACACTACCCGCCTCGAGAATCTGGGAGTCATCTGTGGATAAGTTCAAAGGCGCCGTAATGGTCGGAGCGTTGCGATTGTTTGCGCTGTTGCCGTGGCGCGCGGTGCAATGGGCAGGCACTGCGATTGGCTGGCTGATGTGGAAGCTGCCCAACCGCTCGCGCGAAGTGGCACGGATCAACCTGTCCAAGTGCTTCCCCGAGTTGAGCGAGCCCGAGCTGGAAAAGCTCGTTGGCCGCAGCCTCATGGACATCGGCAAGACCTTGACCGAAAGCGCTTGTGCGTGGATCTGGCCTGCGCAGAAATCGATCAACCTGGTGCGTGAAGTCGAAGGGCTTGATGTGCTCAAGGACGCGCTGGCGTCCGGCAAGGGCGTGGTTGGCATCACCAGCCACCTGGGCAACTGGGAAGTGCTTAATCACTTCTATTGCAGCCAGTGCAAGCCGATCATTTTCTATCGTCCACCGAAGCTGAAGGCGGTCGACGACCTTTTGCGCAAGCAGCGTGTGCAGTTGGGCAACCGGGTGGCGGCGTCGACCAAGGAAGGCATTCTCAGTGTCATCAAGGAAGTGCGCAAAGGCGGTTCTGTAGGTATTCCGGCCGATCCGGAGCCGGCTGAGTCTGCGGGTATCTTCGTACCCTTTTGCGGCACCCAGGCCCTGACCAGCAAGTTTGTGCCGAACATGCTGGCGGGCGGCAAGGCGGTCGGTGTATTCCTGCACGCCATGCGCTTGCCGGACGGCTCGGGTTACAAAGTGGTACTCGAAGCGGCCCCTGAAGCCATGTACAGCACCGACACCGAAACCTCGGCAGCGGCGATGAGCAAAGTGGTCGAGAAATACGTGCGGGCCTACCCGAGCCAGTACATGTGGACCATGAAACGCTTCAAGAAACGCCCGGCAGGCGAAGCGCGCTGGTACTAGGAAAGATCGGACGCGGAGCGCCACACGATAGTCGAGATTATCGTTCCGCACGCTTCAGCGTGGGAATGCCGTGCGTGACGCTCCGCGTCACAGATCTGCGCCTCGCCGCGCATTCAAGATCGGACGCAGAGCGTCCAGAACTGCATGCGACGCGGAGCGCCGCACGATAGTCAGGTTATCGTTCCGCACGCTCCAGCGTGGGAATGCCGTGAGTGACGCTCCGCGTCACAGATTTGCGCCTCGCCGCGCATTCAAGATCGGACGCAGAGCGTCCAGAACTGCATGCGACGCGGAGCGCCGCACGATAGTCAGGTTATCGTTTCGCACGCTCCAGCGTGGGAATGCCGTGCGTGACGCTCCGCGTCACAGATCTGCGCCGCGCCGCGCATTCAAGATCGGACGCGGAGCGTCCAGAACTGCATGCGACGCGGAGCGCCGCACGATAGTCAGGTTATCGTTCCGCACGCTCCAGCGTGGGAATGCCGTGCGTGACGCTCCGCGTCACAGATCTGCGCCGCGCCGCGCATTCAAGATCGGACGCGGAGCGCCGCACGATAGTGTTTCCCTCAACTGGCCGCCGCAATCAACCCGCGCCGTTCCAGTGCCACTTGCGTCCCCTCCGAACTCATCCGCACCAGGTTCATGCATAGGAATTTCAAAATGCCTATGCATCAGGCTGACGCTATGACGGAGGCGTCATGCCTTCAAAGCGATGGGTAGGAAGACGCTGATGCGTTACTTATGCAGTGAAAATCCCTATCAACAAGTATTAATGCAGGTTATTTCACCGCGAAGCCTAGGTGCGGACGCACCTAGGCCCTGTCAGGGCTTCACGTACCTCATCTGCGCAATCGCCTGAGCGTTGAGGTTCAGTCCCTGCACCGTCAGCCCGCTGATTGCCGCCGTGTATACCATCCGCGCGCCACACAGCACGCAGCGGAACGGATCGACGTTTAGAAAGGCTTTGGCCATCTGCACAAAATACAGCTTCGGTGTCGGTCCTGGCGTCGCCATCTTCAGTGCTTCATAGACCTTTGGCAGGTACTGCCTGCAGACCCGATTGGCCAGAAATCCAAAATACCGGATCATCCGAAAGTGCTTCTCCGGGATGTGCTGCACCACCCGGAAAAGCATGTCGGCCTGGCTCAGCGTTTCCTGCTGATAGGTCTGTGTGCGGTGATCCAGGTAGGTGAAGCTCAACGTGGCCCCGTTGGTGTAATGCGCCAGACGACTGCCCGAGATGGGCGGTTTTTTCAGGTAGCGGCCCAGGTAATTGACGGTCTTTCGGCCGTTTTTCGTCTTCTTCGACAAGTGGATGTGCCAGTGCTGGCCACCAGCGGTCAGTATCAAACGGCGCCAGTCGCTTTCACAGAGGATGTGGGCCAGCGGCGGCGGCATCGTCAGTTGCGAAAGCGGCTGTCCCAGCAGGTAATCGCGCACCAGCCACATCCAGCGCCGCCGCAGGGCCTCTTTGTGGAACGACAGATTTTTCCAGACGCCCTGCTCATCCAGGCCGCCCGCGGTCACCGACAGGTGGACGTGGGGATGCCAGTTGAGCCGCCGGCCATAGGTGTGCAGCGCCCCTTAAATCCCGACGCGCAAACCGCGCCGCTTGGCGGCGTAGATCAGGTTATCGGCCGCCAGCCGAAACAGCGCATCGAGCAGCCAGCGGTTGTAGAAGAACAGGGGCCATAGCGTGTCGGGCAGCGTGAACACCAGATGCTGCCAGGGGCAGTCGGGCAGACGGTTGTTTTGCACGGTGATCCACTGGTCGGTGGCCTTTTTGCCGCAGGAGGGACAGGCCCGGCAATGGCAGGTGTTGCACAGGTATTTGACGTGCGGGCAGCTGTGGTTGCCGCAGGTGTAGTGTTTGACGCCCAGTATCGAGGTGCCGCAGGCGAGCATTTTGGTGACGGACTCGACTTCGATGTCGCGTAAGCCGCCCTCCTCGAGGAGGTGTGCCCAGCACTGGTTAGCGGTGAAGAGGTTTTTGAGCGGTCGAGGTGTGTAGGCAGGACTCATCTGAAGCAGCAGCGGTGGGTAAGCAGGCTTCATGATGGTCAATAACGGGCCTCATGGCAAAGCTCAAATCGATGTTTCTGCTGCTACGCGATCGTAAGAACGGGCGATTTGCAGCCGCAGGCTGCCCTGTTCTGCAGGTCGCGTTCCGAACGCGCCACGCATGGCAGCAGAAAGGCCTTCTGACCATGCACCGTCGCGCTGCGGTTGAGTTTGGTGTTGACCAGCACCGTCATTTTCAAACGGCTGACGGTCGGGCAGATCACATCGGTGTCCGGGATGGCGCGGAATAAATTACCGCCCATGGAAATGAGTGCTTCCACCTCGCCACGCAACAGGGCTTCGCAGGTCTGGGCCACGGCATGGCCTTTTTTTCTGGACGCTTCGAAACCGAACACCTTGCTCATGCTGGCCAGAAACGGTTCGCCGGCCTTTTCATAGATGCCCATCGTCCTGTCGCCCTGTACGTTGGAATGCCCACGCACCGGGCAAGCCCCCGCACCGAGCTTGCCGATGTTGCCGCGCAACAGCAGCAGGTTGATGATCTGCTGCATGGCATCACCGCCACGCTTGTGCTGAGTGATGCCCATCCCCCAGCAGCAGATGACCCCCTTCGAGCGCTTATAAACCGCAGCCACCTCTTCGATGGCCTGGCGCGTCAGGCCCGAATGGCGCTCGATGGTGTCCCAGGGCAACTGTCGGCAATAATCGGCGTACTGCTCAAAACCATGGGTGTGTTCTTCAATGAACGCCACATCGAGGACGCGCGGCAGGTTTTCACGGTGGGCCACGTCGTCGGCTTCGATCACGGCCTTGCAAACGCCTTGCAGGGCGATCATGTCGCCGCCGATTCTCACCTGATGGTACTGCGAGCTGATCTCTACGCCATGAAGGCTGAGCATGTCGCGCGGGTCCTGCGGCGCCGCAAAGCATACCAGCGCCCTTTCCCGCAGCGGGTTGAACGAGATGATGCTGGCACCCCGTTTTGCGGCCGCATGCAGCTCGGACATCATGCGCGGGCTGTTGCTTCCGGGGTTCTGACCAATGATGAAAATCGCGTCGGCGTTCTCGAAATCTTCCAGCGTCGTGGTGCCCTTGCCGACCCCGATCGACTCGGGCAGCGCCGCAGTGGTGGTTTCATGGCACATGTTCGAGCAGTCAGGGAAGTTGGCCATGCCGTACAGCCGACCGAACAGCTGATACAGAAAGGCGGCTTCGTTCGACGTGCGCCCGGAGGTGTACAGCTCCAGCTTCCACGGATCGCTCAGGCCGCGCAGCTCTGCGCCGATCTCGGCGAACGCCTCGTCCCAGGTGACGGGCAGGTATTTGTCAGTGGCTGCGTCGTAGCGCATCGGCTCGGTGATACGGCCTTTTGCTTCCAGCTCGTGATCGCTCCAGGTCGCCAGTTCGCTGACCGTATGCCGGGCGAAAAACTCAGGCGTCACGCGTTTTTTGGTCGATTCCCAGGCCAGCGCTTTTGCACCGTTCTCACAGTATTCAAACGTGTGCGGTTTCTTTGGGTCCGGCCAGGAGCAACTGGGGCAATCGAAGCCGCCAGGCTTGTTCATGGACAGCAGCGTGCGGTTGCCCTTGATCAGCACATGCTGGTGCAACAGGTGCTTGTTGACCGCACTGAGCGCAGGCCAGCCGCCCGCAGGTGTGCCGTCGGTCTGTGATCCTTGAAGCGGGGCCGGGGAATTTTCCGATTCGGACATGGGGTGCGTTCTCTCTCATAAAGCCCGTGCAGGCATGAAGCTCGTGTGTCTGAGATGCACGGGCTCAGAGAGAATTCGCCCGAGTCGACGAGCGTTGCCGACAGGGCGCGTCGGCAAGAGGTTCAGTCAGGGTCATACCCTGTTCAGGAGCGGTTCAGAAAAAGCTCAGGCCGACCTGAAACAGCCGCTCAACCTCGCGGATGCATTTTTTATCCACAAGGAACATGATCACATGGTCACCGGATTCGATCACGGTGATGTCATGGGCGATAAGCACTTGTTCGTCGCGGATGATCGCACCGATTGCCGTGCCGGTCGGCAGGTTGATGTCCTTGATGGCGCGACCGACCACTTTGCTGGATTTCGGGTCGCCGTGCGCGACGATCTCGATGGCTTCGGCTGCACCGCGCCGTAACGAGTGCACGCTGACGATATCGCCCCGTCGCACATGAGCCAGCAGCGTGCCGATGGTTGCCAGTTGCGGGCTGACCGCCACATCAATCTCACCGCCCTGGACCAGATCGACGTAGGCGGGGTTGTTGATCAGGGTCATCACCTTGCGTGCGCCCAGCCGTTTGGCCAGCAGCGACGACATGATGTTGGCTTCATCGTCGTTGGTCAGCGCCAGGAACAGGTCGGTATTGTTGATGTTTTCTTCCATCAGCAAATCACGGTCCGATGAGCTGCCCTGTAGCACCACCGTACTGTTCAGATGCTCCGACAGATAGCGGCAGCGCGCCGGGTTCACTTCGATGATCTTTACCTGATAGCGGCTTTCAATGGCTTCAGCCAGACGCTCGCCGATGTTGCCACCGCCTGCGATGACGATGCGCTTGTAGTTCTCGTCCAGACGCCTCAGCTCACCCATCACCGCACGAATATCGGCCTTGGCGGCGATGAAGAACACCTCGTCGTCGGCTTCGATGACCGTATCGCCGTGGGGCAGGATCGCCCGGTCGCGCCGATAGATCGCCGCGATACGGGTGTCGACATTGGGCATGTGCGCACGTAACTGGCGCAGCTGCTGGCCCACCAAGGCACCGCCGTAATAGGCTTTGACCGCGACCAGTTGTGCCTTGCCTTCGGCGAAATCGATGACCTGTAGCGCGCCGGGGTACTCGATCAGACGCTTGATGTAATTGGTAACCACCTGTTCCGGGCTGATCAACACGTCGACCGGAATCGCGTTTTTATCGAACAGGCCCGCGCGTGTCAGGTACGCCGCTTCGCGGATGCGCGCGATCTTGGTCGGCGTGTGGAACAGCGTGTGGGCCACCTGGCAGGCGATCATATTGGCTTCGTCGCTGCTGGTCACCGCGACCAGCATGTCGGCGTCGTCCGCGCCCGCCTGGCGCAGGACTGCGGGATAGGAGCCCTTGCCCTGCACGGTACGGATATCCAGGCGGTCGCCCAGATCGCGTAACCGGTCGCCATCGGTGTCGACCACGGTAATGTCGTTGGCTTCGCCCGCCAGATGCTCGGCCAGCGTACCGCCTACCTGACCTGCACCCAGAATGATGATCTTCACCTGCTTACTCCCGCGCCGCCTCGACCTTGATCCGCGATCTTGATCAGTTTGGCGTAGTAGAAACCGTCGTGGCCGCCTTGCTGGGCAAGCAGCTGGCGACCATGGGCTTGCTTGATACCTGCGGGTGGCTGTCCGGCCTGCCCGGCGATATCCAGTTCTCTGGCCCCGGAGGTGCGGGCCAGAAACGCCTCGATGACGTCGGTATTTTCGGTCGGCAGTGTCGAGCAGGTCGCGTACACCAGCATGCCGCCTACCTGCAGCGTAGGCCACAACGCGTCGAGCAGTTCGCCCTGCAGGCTGGCGAGCGCGGCGATGTCATCCAGTTGGCGGGTCAGCTTGATGTCCGGGTGGCGACGGATTACACCTGTCGCCGAGCACGGTGCGTCGAGCAGGATGCGCTGGAAAGGCTTGCCGTCCCACCACTGCGCCGTTTCGCGGGCGTCGGCAGCGATCAGCTCGGCGTCCAGCCCCAGACGATCAAGGTTTTCACGCACGCGCACCAGGCGCTTGGCTTCGAGGTCCACCGCCACTACGCCGCTCAATTGCGGCTGCACTTCCAGCAAATGGCAGGTCTTGCCACCTGGCGCGCAGCACGCGTCGAGCACGCGTTGCCCGGGTGCGAGCTCCAGCAGGTCGGCGGCCAGTTGCGCGGCTTCGTCCTGAACGCTGATCCAGCCTTCGGCAAAGCCCGGCAGCGAGCGCACGTCGCAGGGCTCGGCAAGTACGATGCCGTCCTGACTGAAGGTGCACGCGCTGGCTTGCAGCCCGGCAGTGTTCAGCAGCTCAAGGTACTGGTCGCGGCTGTTATGCCGACGGTTGACCCGCAAAATCATCGGCGGATGCGCATTGTTGGCTGCGCAGATCGCTTCCCATTGCTCCGGCCACGCCGCTTTCAGGGCTTTTTGCAACCAGCGCGGGTGGGCGGTGCGCACCACCGGGTCGTGTTCCAGCTCAATCAACAGCGCTTCGCCATCGCGTTGCGCGTTGCGTAGTACGGCGTTGAGCAAGCCTTTGGCCCACGGTTTTTTCAGCTTGTGAGCGCAGCCAACGGTTTCACCAATGGCCGCATGCGCAGGAATTCGGCTGTAAAACAGCTGGTAAAGACCTACCAGCAGCAACGCCTCGACGTCGGCATCGGCGGCCTTGAAGGGTTTTTGCAACAGTTTGGCCGCCAGTGCCGACAGGCGTGGCTGCCAGCGTGCGGTGCCGAACGCCAGATCCTGAGTCAGGCCGCGATCACGCACCTCGACCTTGTCCAGTTGAGTGGGCAGCGAACTGTTCAGCGACGCCTTGCCGCTGAGCACGGCAGCCAGTGCCTTGGCGGCGGCCAGACGCGGGTTCATTGGCCCAGCACCGTGCCGATGGCGAATTTCTCGCGACGGCTGTTGAACAGATCAGCAAAATTCAGCGGCTTGCCGCCCGGCAGTTGCAGACGGGTCAGGCGCAGGGCGTTCTGGCCGCAGGCGACGATCAGGCCGTCCTTGCTGGCGCTGAGTACAGTTCCCGGTACGCCCTGCCCTTCGGCCAGATCGGCAGCCAGCACTTTCAGGGTTTCTTCGTTCAGCGTGCTGTGGCAGATCGGCCACGGGTTGAAGGCGCGGATCAGACGTTCCAGCTCATCGGCCGGACGTGTCCAGTCGAGACGCGCCTCATCCTTGTTCAATTTATGAGCGTAATTGGCCAGGCTGTCGTCCTGAACCTCGCCGACCAGCGAACCATCCGCCAGCCCTGCAATGGCCTGCAACACCGCTGGTGGGCCGAGTTCGGCCAGACGGTCATGCAGCGTGCCACCGGTGTCCTGTGCGGTGATCGGAGTGACGGCCTTGAGCAGCATCGGCCCGGTGTCCAGACCTGCTTCCATTTGCATCACGGTCACACCGCTCTCGGCATCACCGGCCTGCACCGCGCGCTGAATCGGCGCAGCACCGCGCCAGCGTGGCAGCAGCGACGCATGGCTGTTGATGCAGCCCAGACGCGGGATATCCAGCACCACCTGCGGCAGAATCAAGCCGTAGGCGACCACCACCATCAAATCAGGCTTGAGCGCAGCCAGTTCTGCCTGCGCCTCAGGGGCGCGCAGCGTGGGCGGCTGCATGACCGGGATTTCATGCTGCAGTGCCAGTTGCTTGACCGGGCTGGGCATCAGCTTTTGTCCACGACCGGCCGGGCGATCAGGCTGGGTGTACACGGCGACGATCTGGTAAGGGCTGTCGAGCAGGGCCTTGAGGTGTTCGGCGGCAAATTCCGGGGTGCCGGCGAAGACGATGCGCAGTGGCTCAGTCATGGGCTTCTCGTTCTAAAAAACAAAAAGGCCTTGTGCAGGCCTTTTGAAGGGACGAAGGATCAAGCGTTCAGCTTGTGCTGTTTCTCGAGTTTTTTCTTGATCCGGTCGCGCTTGAGGTTAGAGAGGTAATCAACGAACAGCTTGCCGTTCAGGTGATCGCACTCATGCTGGATGCAGATGGCGAGCAGGCCTTCGGCAACCAGTTCGTAAGGCTTGCCGTTACGGTCCAGCGCCTTGACGCGGACCTTTTGCGGGCGGTCGACGTTCTCGTAGAAACCGGGTACCGACAGGCAGCCTTCCTGATACTGATCCATTTCATCGGTCAGTTTTTCGATTTCAGGGTTGATGAAGACCATCGGTTCGCTGCGGTCTTCGCTCAGGTCCATGACAACCACACGCTTGTGGACATTGACCTGCGTGGCAGCCAGCCCGATGCCGGGCGCTTCGTACATGGTTTCAAACATGTCGTCGACCAACTGGCGAATGCCTTCGTCTACCATCGCCACAGGTTTGGCGATGGTGCGCAGGCGCGAATCGGGAAATTCGAGGATGTTTAGAATGGCCATATACGTAAGAGCTGCACTGTTAAGGTAAAGTCAATGTTGGGTGCCGGGCCCGGGAGTTCAAGGCAGGCAGCCCAGGACAGGACTCTAGGGTTCGCGTGAGGCAACATGATAAAGGGATTCACCGCATGAGGAAATCACTACTCGCCCTGCTGCTGTTGACCGCCAGCGGTCTTGCTCAGGCGCAAGTGCAACTCAGGGAAGGCTATCCGCAGAGCTACACCGTTGTCGCCGGGGACACACTCTGGGACATTTCCGGCAAGTTTTTGCGTGAACCGTGGAAATGGCGCGAGATATGGCGGGCCAATCCGCAAGTCCATGATCCTGACCTGATCTACCCCGGTGACACCCTCGCGCTGACCTGGGTCGATGGTCAGCCGCGCGTGACGCTCAATCGGGGCGAGTCGCGCGGGACCATCAAATTGTCACCGCGTGTGCGCAGTACGCCGATGGTCGAGGCCATTCCAAGTATTCCGCTGGGCGCAATCAACGCTTTCCTGATCAGCAATCGCATCGTCGACAATGCCGAGCAGTTCGAAAAGGCCCCCTACATCGTCGCGGGCAATGCCGAGCGCGTGCTCAGCGGCAGCGGTGACCGGGCCTATGCACGAGGCACGCTGGACCCGGCGCACACTGTTTACGGCATTTTCCGACAGGGCAAGACCTACACCGACCCACAGACCAAGGAAGTGCTGGGGATCAACGCGGATGACATCGGCAGCGCTGAGGTGGTTGCCTCCGAGGGCGACGTCTCGACTCTGGTTCTGCAGCGCTCTACGCAGGAAGTGCGCCTGGGCGACCGATTGTTCAGCAGCGAAGAGCGAGCGATCAACTCGACTTTCCTGCCCAGCGCCCCGCAAACGCCGATAGAAGGTTTGATTCTGGATGTGCCACGCGGCGTAACCCAGGTCAGCGTGCTGGATGTGGTCACTCTCAACAAAGGCAAACGTGACGGCCTGGCCGAGGGGAATGTGCTGGCGATCTACAAAACCAGCGAGACAGTGCGCGACCGAATCACCGGTGAACAGGTAAAAATCCCTGACGAACGGTCTGGCCTGCTCATGGTTTTCCGTACGTACGACAAGCTTAGTTACGCCTTGGTCCTGCAAGCCAACCGATCTTTGGCCATCATGGACAAGGTTCGGAATCCTTAAACGTATGTTTCAGTTCTGCTACGGATTTGTGTGACGAGCCAAACACTTATCAAATTGTTGTCAACAGAGTTATCCACAGGTTTGTGCATCGTCTGAGATGCACAATGGATCAGGGACGATCTCATGCCACTGTTCGAAAATGCCCTCTCTTCGCCAGCAGAGCTGGAAGCCCGTCTGCGCATGCATCGCTTGCCCGAGATCGGACCGAAACGCTTTTCCAGGCTGATCGAAGCCTTCGGTTCTGCGTCGTCTGCGCTGAGCGCACCGGCCAGTGCGTGGCGTGCGCTGGGTATTCCAGGTGCCTGCGCCGAGGCGCGTCGAGCCCCTTCCGTCAGGGACGGTGCGAGTGCTGCATTGGCCTGGTTGGAGTGTCCGGCCCAGCATTTGCTGATGTGGGACGACCCTTGCTATCCCGCTCTGCTGGCCGAAATCGCCGACCCTCCGCCGCTGATCTTCATTGCCGGCGACCCTTCAATCCTCGAGCGTCCGCAGTTGGGAATGGTCGGCAGTCGTCGCGCTTCCAGACCCGGGCTGGACACCGCCAGAGCTTTTGCGCGCAGCCTGGCGGGTGCCGGTTTTGTGATCACCAGCGGTCTGGCGCGCGGCATTGACGGAGCCGCGCATCAGGGCGCACTGGATGTCGGTGGGCATACAATCGGTGTGCTGGGCACCAGGCTTGAAAAACTTTATCCACAGCAGCATCGTGCGCTCGCCGCGCAGATGGCGGCACAAGGTGGCGCGGTGATTTCCGAGTTCCCGCTGGACGCTGAACCACAGCCCAGTAACTTCCCGCGGCGCAACCGAATCATCAGCGGCCTGTCGCTCGGCGTACTGGTGGTCGAGGCCAGTGTTGCCAGTGGCTCTTTGATTACCGCACGCCTGGCCGCTGAGCAAGGGCGAGAGGTTTATGCGATACCGGGTTCGATTCACCATCCGGGTGCCAAGGGTTGCCACCAGTTGATACGCGATGGCGCAACGCTGGTCGAGACCGTTGAGCACATTCTTGAAGGCTTGCAGCACTGGAAGAGCGTTGCGCCCGCTGCACCGCCCGAGACACCTGCCAAACCGGTGCCTTGCGACCATCCACTTCTGGCGCTGCTGCACGCTGCGCCGCATACCAGCGAGGGGTTATCGGTCTCCAGCGGCTGGCCGTTGCCCAAGGTACTGGCGGGCCTGACCGAGCTGGAACTGGACGGCAGAATAAGCTGTGAAGCGGGACGATGGTTCGCCAGAGCGCCCTGAGGTTAAACTGCCGTCAGGATTTAGCGGAGAGACAAACAATGGTCAGCAGTTGGCGTGTGCAACAAGCCGCTCAGGATATTCGAGCCGGTGCGGTGATTGCTTACCCGACCGAGGCAGTCTGGGGCCTGGGCTGTGATCCATGGGATGAAGAAGCGGTTTATCGTTTGCTGGCGATCAAGTCACGGCCAGTGGAAAAAGGCCTGATCCTGATCGCCGACAACATTCGCCAGTTCGACTTTCTGTTCGAAGACTTCCCCCAATTGTGGCTCGACCGCATGGCCAGCACCTGGCCAGGGCCCAATACCTGGCTGGTGCCGCATCAGAACCTGCTGCCCGAGTGGATCACCGGCATTCATGAAACCGTGGCGCTGCGCGTCACCGACCACCCTACGGTGCGCGAACTGTGCGCGCTGGTCGGCCCGTTGATTTCCACATCGGCCAACCCGGCAGGTCGCCCGGCTGCCCGTTCGCGATTGCGCGTCGAGCAGTACTTCCGGGGTCAGATCGACGGTGTGCTGGGCGGCAGCCTGGGCGGCCGCCGAAACCCCAGCGTGATCCGTGATATCGCGACCGGCCAGGTCATGCGCGCTGGCTGACGCTGGCGGGAGTGCAGGCTCAGGGAATCAGAATGGTCGAGCCAGTGGTGCGCCGAGCGGACAGCTCGGTTTGCGCCTTGGCGGCGTCCTTCAAGGCGTACTGCTGAATGTTGTCGACCTTGAGTTTGCCGCTGGCGAGCATGTCGAACAGCTCGTCAGCCATGGCTTGCAGGTTCTGCGCATTGTTTGCGTAGGTGCCCAGCGTCGGGCGGGTGACATACACCGAGCCTTTTTGCGCCAGAATCCCCAGATTCACACCTGAGACCGGTCCGGACGCATTGCCGAAGCTCACCACCAGCCCACGCGGTGCCACGCTGTCGAGCGATGTCAGCCAGGTGTCCTGCCCCACGCCGTCGAAGACCACCGGGCACTTCTTGCCGTCGGTGAGTTCCAGCACACGTTTGGCGACGTCTTCGTGGCTGTAGTCGATGGTTTCCCAGGCACCCAGCGCCTTGGCGTGAGCGGCCTTTTCCGGTGAACTGACCGTGCCGATCAGCTTCGCGCCCAATGCCTTGGCCCACTGACAGGCCAACGAGCCGACACCACCCGCCGCCGCATGAAACAGAATGATCTCGCCCGGCTTCACCTGATAGGTCTGGCGCAACAGGTATTGCACGGTCAGGCCCTTGAGCATCAACGCAGCGGCCTGCTCGAAACTGACCGAGTCCGCCAGCTTCACCAGATTCGCCTCAGGCAGCACATGCACCTCGCTGTACGCACCCAGAGGCCCGGTGCCATAGGCGACACGATCACCGACCTTGAAGCGCGTCACCTCATCACCCACCGCCTCGACCACGCCTGCCCCTTCAGCACCGAGCCCTGAAGGCAACTCAGGCGCTGGATACAGCCCGCTACGATAATAGGTATCAATGAAATTCAGGCCAATGGCCTTGTTGCGCACAACCACCGCTTGCGGCCCCGGAGCCTCTGGCTCGAAATCGACATATTCAAGAACCTCGGGTCCTCCGACAGTGCTGAACTGGATACGCTTTGCCATGTGCTCTCTCCTTGATGGTTAAAACAAGTTCCGAAAGCACCTATCGGACTCCTTCCCCCGGCCTTCGTCAACTGCCAGCCCGCGCTGCCGATGGTATGCTACGCGCCAATTTGCCTGCGCCTCTTTTGCTGCGGGGGCTCAGCCGTTTGACGTCAGCCGTAAGGGATCCTCATGAGTACCCGTACCGAGGCCGTAAAAGCCTACCTGCTCGACCTGCAAGACCGGATCTGCACCGCGCTCGAGCAGGAAGATGGCAACGCACACTTTGTGGAAGATGCCTGGACGCGTCCGGCGGGCGGCGGTGGTCGCACGCGGGTGATCGAGAATGGTGCGGTCATCGAGAAAGGTGGTGTCAATTTTTCCCACGTGTTCGGCAGCAACCTGCCGCCGTCGGCCAGTGCCCATCGGCCTGAGCTGGCCGGGCGTGGTTTCGAGGCGCTGGGCGTGTCGCTGGTGATTCACCCGCACAACCCGCATGTGCCGACGTCCCACGCCAATGTGCGGTTCTTCATTGCCGAGAAAGAAGGCGAGGAGCCGGTCTGGTGGTTTGGTGGTGGTTTCGATTTGACGCCCTACTATGGCGTCGAGGAAGACTGCGTACACTGGCACCGGGTGGCCGAACGCGCCTGTGCGCCGTTCGGCGACGATGTCTACCCGCGCTACAAGGCATGGTGCGACAGTTACTTCCACCTCAAGCATCGTGATGAGCCACGCGGTATCGGTGGTCTGTTTTTCGATGACGTGAACCAGTGGGATTTCGATACCAGCTTTGCCTTCATCCGCGCCATCGGTGATGCGTTTATCAATGCCTACCTGCCGATCGTGCGTCGTCGCAAGGCTGCGGCCTATACGGCGCAGCAGCGCGAGTTTCAGGAATTCCGTCGGGGGCGCTACGTCGAGTTCAACCTGGTGTACGACCGCGGCACGCTGTTCGGTCTGCAATCGGGTGGCCGTACCGAATCGATCCTCATGTCGCTGCCGCCGCAAGTGCGCTGGGGTTATGACTGGAAAGCCGCTCCGGGCAGTGAAGAGGCGCGTCTGACCGAATACTTCCTGACTGATCGCGACTGGCTGGCGGACAACTGATGGACCGGTACGTCGTCTTCGGTAACCCCATTGGCCACAGCAAGTCGCCGTTGATTCATCGCCTGTTTGCCGAGCAAACCGGGCAGGCGCTGGATTACCAGACGTCGCTGGCACCTTTGGATGATTTCACCGCATTTGCCCAGGCGTTTTTCCAGACCGGACGTGGTGCCAACGTGACTGTGCCGTTCAAGGAAGAAGCCTATCGCCTCGCTCATAGCCTGACCGAGCGCGGGCAGCGTGCGGGAGCCGTGAACACTTTGAGCAAGCTCGATGACGGTAAGCTGCTGGGTGACAACACCGACGGTGCCGGGCTGGTGCGCGACCTGACAGTCAATTGCGGGCGCAGCCTGCGTGGTCAGCGCATTCTGTTGCTGGGTGCGGGTGGTGCTGTTCGTGGCGCGCTGGAGCCGTTGCTGGCGGAGCAACCCGCAGTGCTGGTGATTGCCAATCGCACCGTTGAAAAAGCCGAACGACTGGCTCAGGAATTTGCGGATCTGGGTCCTGTGTTTGCCAGCAGCTTCGACTGGCTTGAAGAACCGGTGGATGTGATCATCAATGCCACCTCTGCCAGCCTGGCCGGAGAGCTGCCACCGATTTCCCCGAGCCTTATCCAGCCCGGTGCGACCTTCTGCTACGACATGATGTACAGCAAAGAGCCCACCGCCTTTTGCCGTTGGGCTACTGAGCATGGTGCGGCACAGTCGGTTGATGGCTTGGGCATGCTGGTGGAACAGGCAGCAGAAGCCTTCCTGCTATGGCGCGGCGTGCGGCCGGATTCGGCTCCGGTACTGGCCGAGTTGCGCAGGCTGCTGGCGGCTGGTTGACTGAGAGACTATCGTGCCAATGCTCCGCGTTGGCATGCCGTTCTGGACGCTCCGCGTCCTCTTGCGACGCAGGGCGTCGGGACGATGAGTTATGGCTCAATCCTCAAACAGAATCGGGCAGTTCTGCGGCCCTTCCAGCTTGTGCAATTCCTCGATCACTTGCGGTCTGGCATTTCGCATTACCAGCACCCGCCCCTGCTGACCCAAGCGCCTGGCTTCCTGATGAAGCATTTCCACGCCTGAGTAATCGATAAAGTTGATCTGCTGCGCATCAATCACTACACGCAGCCCTTCAGTGCGTTGCAGGCGAGTTTGCAGGTAATGGCTGGCACCGAAGAAGATCGAGCCGCCGACCCGCAGCACATCCTCATCGCCTTCGCGCCATTGCTGCACGCACGGTTGTGAAGTGCGTTTGAGGTAGAAGAACAGCGAGGCCAGCACACCGGCATAAATCGCGGTTTGCAGCTCCAGCAGCAGGGTGGCCAGACAGGTCAGCGCCATCACGAAAAACTCGGCGCGGCTGACACGGAACAGTGCGCGAATGCCACGACGATCCACCAGGCCCCAGCAGATCAGCAGGATCGAGGCGGCCATGGCCGGGATTGGAATGTGCGAGATCAACGAGGCTCCGGCGACCGCGAACAATGCCACCCATAGCGCCGAAAAAACGCCGGCCAACGGCGAACGCGCACCCGCCTCGTAACTCAGCGCCGCACGGGTGAACGAGCCCGCTGACAGGTAGCCGGAGAACAGCGAGCCGACCATATTCGACAGACCTTGCGCACGGACTTCCTGATTGGCGTTGAGCATCTGCTGCGAACGTGCCGACAGCGAGCGGGCAATCGACAGGCTGTTGACCAGCCCGAGCATGCCCACCGCCACTGCTGTCGGCAGCAGCTTGAGGATCAGCTCAAGGTCCAGCGGTAGCGGGCTGAAAGGCGGTAGATGGCCAACGAAGGCGCGGACTACACGGACATGGCCGAACATCGCCGGCCACAGCCACACCAACAGGCTGCTCGATACCAATGCAATCAATAAGGTTGGCCAGCGAGGCACCAGGAGTTTGAGCCCGATGCCCAGCGCCAGTGTCAACAGGCCCAGTGTCAGTGAAGGTAGATCGACCTCTCCACGATGTTCTAACACGGCGGTCAGGCTTCTAAGGGCGGTGGTCTGACTCGGCAGGTCAATGCCCAGCAGATTGGGCATCTGCCCGAGTGCAATGACTATTGCAGCGCCCAGTGTGAAGCCGAGCACCACCGAGTGCGAAACGAAATTCACCAGCGCACCGAAGCGCATCATCCCCAGCAATAGCTGGAATACACCGGCGATGAACGTCAGCAACAGGATCAACATGATGTAATCCTGACTGGCCGGCACGGCGAGCGGACTGACACTGGCATACAGCACGATGGAAATAGCCGCGGTCGGCCCACAGATGAGGTGCCAGGACGAGCCCCACAGACATGCGATCAGAACGGGAACAATGGCGGCGTACAGACCGTACTCCGGAGGCAGCCCGGCGATCAGTGCGTAAGCGATGGACTGCGGCAGGGCCAGAATCGCACCGCTCAAGCCCACCAGCGCATCACGCCCGACGCTGGCGCGATTCTGCTGCGGCAGCCAGGCGAGAAAGGGTAGGAATTTATGGCGATTGAGCCAGCGCATCGGTCCCTCGAGTGAATTGAACGTAGAGGACGCAGAGCGTCCGGAACCGCATACCCACGCGGAGCATGGGCACGATAGTCGGACACCTATCGTTCCTCACGCTCCAGCGTGGAGATGCCTTGGGTGACGCCCCGCGTCACAGATCTGCGCCACGCCGCGTGCTCAAGACCTTACGCCTACAACCTGGCTTTCACCGCCGTCAGCCCATCCTTGCCATCAAACGTCTTCACGCCCTCCAGCCACGTGTCCAGCACTGCGGGATTGGCTTTGATCCAGGCCTTTGCCGCTGCGCTATTGCTGACCTTCTTGTTCGCCACTTCAGCCATGATGCTGTTTTCCATGTCCAGGGTGAAGCTCAGATTGGTCAGCAGCTTGCCGACGTTCGGACAGGCTTGCGCATAACCCTTGCGAGTCAGGGTGAAGACCGAGCCGGTATCGCCAAAGTATTTCTCGCCGCCCTTGAGGTAATGCATACCTTTGATCTGCACGTTCATCGGATGCGGGGTCCAGCCGAGGAAGACCACAAACGCCTTCTTCTTCACATTGCGATTGACCTCGGCGAGCATCGCGGTCTCGCTCGACTCGACCAGCTTCCATTTGCCCAGATCGAATTCATTCTTCTTGATGATCTCCTGCAGCGACAGGTTGGCAGGTGCGCCAGAGCCAATGCCGTAGATCTTCTGGTCGAACTTGTCAGCGAATTTATTCAGGTCGGCAAAATCATGCACACCCGCATCCCAGACGTAATCCGGCACCGCCAGGGTGAACTCGGTGCCTTCAAGATTCCTGGCCAATTGCGTTACATCGCCGGTCGCCACGAACTTGTCGTAAAAGCCCTGCTGAGCCGGCATCCAGTTACCCAGAAAAACATCCAGCTTGCCGTCTTTCAGGCCGCCATAGGCAATCGGCACGGCCAGGGTGTCGACCTTGGCCTTGTAGCCCAGACCTTCAAGCACCACGCTGGCGATAGCATTGGTGGCCCCAATGTCACTCCAGCCCGGATCGGCCATTTTCACGGTGCTGCAACTTGCGTCCTCTGCCTGCGCCGCAAGGCTGCCGAACGTCATGACCGCGACCGCAACGGCTGTGGATAACTTCTTCATTGATGTACCCCTTTTGATTTTTTTGGTGTGGGCAGGGTCAAGGTTGCGGAAAACGTGCCTTACGCTCCAGATCGTCCAGATCAATGTGGTTGCGCATGTACTGCTGACTGGCGTCGACCAGTGGCTGGTGATCCCAACTCTTCAGCTTGCCGGTTGCCAGCGATTTGGCGACGAAGCGCCTTCTGCGCTGGCTGGCGAGCACCTGTTGGTGTATCGCCGGTATATCCCACTTGGCTCGAGCTTCAGCCAGGAAGTCATTGAACAGCTTTTCATGGGCGGGTGACTGGCTCAGATCCTTCTGCTCTTTCGGGTCCTTCTTCACATCGAAGAGCAGGCACGGGTCCTGCTCCGAATAGATGAATTTGTAAGCGCCGCGACGGATCATCATCAACGGGCTGGTCGTGCCTTCGGCCATGTACTCGCCGAACACCTCATCGTGCCCGCCCTTGCGTTTCAGGTGCGGCATCAGAGAGCGTCCGTCCAGTGGCAACCCTGCGTCCAGTTTGCCGTTGGCCATTTCGACAAAGGTCGGCAGCAAGTCGGCAGTCGACACCGACGCACTGACCCGCCCTGGCTTGAACTGGCCCGGCGAATACACCACCAACGGCACGCGGGCGGCCATTTCGAACCAGTGCATTTTGTACCAGAGGCCCTTCTCGCCCAGCATGTCGCCGTGATCGCCGGAGAACACCACGATGGTGTCTTCCGCCAGCCCGACTTCATCCAGCGTCTGCATCAGCTTGCCGACGTTGAGGTCGATGTAGCTGCACGCGCCAAAGTAGGCGCGGCGCGCATCACGAATCTTGTCGGTCGGCATGGGCTTGTCCCACAGGTCATAGACCTTGAGCAGCCGTTGCGAATGCGGGTCCAGCGCGGCCTGATTGGCGTGCGGCGGCGGCATCGGGATCTCTTCGTCGGCGTACAGGTCCCAGAACGGCTTGGGAATGGTGTACGGATCATGAGGATGAGTCATGGAAACGGTCAGGCAGAAAGGCGCATCACCGTCCTGGCGTACGTAGTCGTACAGATACTGCTGGGACTTGAACAGCACTTCTTCATCGAAATCCAGCTGGTTGGTACGAATGCACGGGCCGGCCTGCAACACTGAGGACATGTTGTGATACCAGCTCGGACGCACGTCCGGCTCGTCCCAGTTGACCGACCAGCCATAGTCGGCCGGGTAAATGTCACTGGTCAGGCGCTCTTCGTAACCGTGCAGTTGATCCGGCCCACAGAAATGCATCTTGCCTGCCAGAGCGGTCTTGTAGCCCAGCGCACGCAGATAGTGAGCGTAGGTTGGAATATCAGCGGGGAAGTCGGCTGCGTTGTCGTACGCGCCGATCTTGCTTGGCAGCTGGCCGCTGACCAGTGTGAAACGCGATGGTGCGCACAGAGGGCTGTTGCAATACGCTGAATCGAACACCACGCCGTCGGCAGCAAGGCGGCTCAGATTCGGCATCAGGATTGGAGACCGGGAGTAAAACGGCAACATTGGCGCGGCCATTTGATCGGCCATGATGAACAGAATATTTTTGCGCTTCATGTAATCGCTGCATCCCATTGTGAAAAGTTATGCGAAAGTGTTGGGTATGAGGATGAAGTCGTCGTGTTTGATGGTAAAGCCCATGCGCAGCAATGCCTAGGATAAGCACCGCTTATGTTTGAAGCTTTTGGCGACATGTCCCTCGACCTGCTGCGTGCCTTTGAAGTCGCGGCTCGCTTGCGCAGCTTCACTGCGGCGGCTATCGAACTGGGCACTACTCAGCCTGCCGTCAGCCAGCAGATCAAGCGCCTTGAAGAACAGCTGGCCACCCGCCTGTTTGACCGGATCTATCGCGGCATCGAGCTTACCGAAGCCGGCGAAATATTGTTCAGCCATGTACAGGCTGGCCTGCAATCCATCGACAGCGGACTGATAGCGATCACCGAACAGCACCAGCACGAAGTGCTTCAAGTGGCGACCGACTTTGCCTTCGCCGCCTACTGGCTGATGCCGCGTCTGCACCGTTTCCACAAGGTCAACCCGGACGTGGATGTCAGCCTGGTCACCAGCGAGCGTACCCACAGCATGTTACGCGCAGATATCGACGTTGCCGTACTGTTCGGCGACGGACGCTTCAAGCAAGGCGAAAGCCATTGGCTGTTCAGCGAAGAAGTCTTTCCAGTGTGCAGCCCGCAACTGATCACGGGTCGCCAGACGCCGCTGCCCAACGAGGCACTGCGCGACTTTCCGCTCTTGCACCTGCGCGGCGAAAGCAGCAACAACTGGTTCGACTGGGCGGGCGTATTCCGCGCCCTCGACATCCCCCAGGCCCCTACCCCCGGCCAGCTGCGTTTCGACAACTACACCCTGCTCATCCAGGCTGCGATTGGCGGACAAGGCATCGCCATCGGCTGGAAACACCTGGTCGACGACCTCCTCGACCAAGGCCTGCTCTGCCGCCCCATCGCCGGAGCCGCCATTTCCGGCCAGGGCTATTACGTGGTTTTGCCCCAGCGCAAACGGCGCGTGCAGATCGTCCAGCAGTTCATGGACTGGCTGGCGAGTGAGCAGGCGTTGAGCGGGGTTTCGCTGGCGGGCAGGCCGTTGCCGTCGATTGCGGTGTAAGCAGGCGTTCATTTTTTGGTCAGGAAGGACTCATACATGCAAGACACCCACGGCTACCACGCCCATATCTATTTCAACGCCCAGACCCTGGACCAGGCCCGAGCCCTGTGCGAAGCCGCGACCGAGAAATTTGCCGTGCAGATGGGCCGCGTTCACCAAAAGCTGGTTGGGCCGCATCCGGACTGGAGTTGCCAGTTGGCGTTCGGGCATGAGCAGTTGGCTGACGTCACTTTATGGCTCGCGCTTAATCGCGATGGATTGGTGGTTTTTCTGCATCCGTTGACGGGCGATGAGCTGCGCGACCATACCGACCATGCCATCTGGATGGGCGCGGTTCGGCCTTTGAATCTGGGCGCTCTAAGTGGCTGATAGCCAGCTTCTCGGCCGTTTTCATTCAGCAATTACAAGCGCATTCCTCGTCGAAAAGATCGGTGTAAGATAGCTCCGCTGAAAAATGACCACTCGGTCCGTTGCAGCGCAAATTTCAACAAAACGGTCATACATACGCGTCAACATCGATAAGCCGCCTTTCACGGGCTGCCTGAAATGAATGCTGAAAGACCAGACAGAGGATCATCAGAAATGCCGGATCTACTCATCGACGGTAAGACCCTTCACTACGCTGACCAAGGCACCGGGCCGGTTGTCTTGCTCGGTCACAGTTACCTTTGGGACAAGGCGATGTGGAGTGCGCAGATCGACACGCTGGCCAGCCGGTATCGGGTGATTGTGCCGGACCTTTGGGGGCATGGAGATTCCAGCGGTTTTCCGGAAGGCACCCGCAATCTCGATGATCTGGCCCGTCATGCGCTGGCGCTGCTGGATCATTTGAATATTGAGCGTTGCAGTATCGTCGGGCTGTCGGTGGGCGGCATGTGGGGTGCGATTGCTGCGCTGCTCGCGCCAGAGCGCATTACCGGGCTGGTGCTGATGGACACTTATCTGGGCAAAGAGTCGGAAGCCAAGAAAGCCTACTATTTCTCGTTGCTCGACAAGCTGGAACAGGCCGGTGCCTTTCCTGAGCCGCTGTTGGACATTGTGGTGCCGATCTTCTTCCGGCCTGGCATTGACCCGCAGTCGCCGGTGTATCAGGCGTTCCGCTCCGCATTGGCGGGTATGAATGCAGAGCAGTTGCGCCAGACTGTAGTGCCTCTGGGGCGAATGATCTTTGGTCGCGATGACTGGCTTGGGTTGCTTGAACAACTGAATGCCGACACCACGCTGGTAATGTGTGGCGATGCAGACATCCCGCGCCCGCCTGAAGAAACCCGTGAGATGGCCAGCCTGATTGGCTGCCCTTACGTGCTGGTGCCTGAAGCGGGTCATATCGCCAATCTGGAAAACCCGGATTTTGTGTCAGGGGCGCTGATGACGTTTTTGGCGCGGGTTAATCAGCAGCAGGGTTGAGGCGGGCTGGTTTCTACGCTGGGCCCTCTAGATCGGACGCGGAGCGTCCAGAACGGCATGCGACGCGGAGCGTCGCACGATAGTTGGATGATCGTTCCGCACGCTCCAGCGTGGGAATGCCGTTCGTGACGCTCCGCGTCACAAGTCTGTGTGTCACCGCGTATTCAAGGGCGTCAGCAGACCATCAATTCAAAACACCATCCAGAATCGCGTAAACAATTCCCGAACCCACGGCGATCAGTACGACGTCGGTGCCCAGGCGTCGCCATTCGTAGCCGTCATAATGTGGCAGGTATTGCAGCGAGCGGCTGTCCAGGCGTTTACCGTAACCAGGTGGCAACGGACGGCCCTTGGCGATGTGTACGCCAGGTGGCAGCGGCTGGCCTCGGCCGATGACGTCGCGGTGCTGCTGGAAGGTCTCGCGTACCGGGCCGAAATCCTGCGGTGGGCGGTTGCCGCCACGGTTGTCCTGATGGGCCTGTCTGCCTGGCTGACTGGCCGGGCCTTTATCCGGACCTCGGCCATTGTCATTGCCAGGGCCACGGTCATTGCCACGCTCGTTATGGCCGCCGTTGTTCTGCGGTCCCTGCTGCTGGCCGCCGCGGTTGTCGTCCGGGCCATCACCGCGCTGGTCAGGCGGCGCCGCTTGCAGTAGCGGGCTGGCGCTGATCATCAAGATACCCAGCCCGGTGATAAAACGGTTTGGCAGTTTCATGGTGCTTCCTCAGCTTCACTCAATGCAGCAAAAAGGGGTTCATGACATTGGTCATGAACCCCTTGTGTCGTGCTACATAGAACCGCTGATAGCGCTTTGATTCCTCTGTATCAGAAACTTTACCCTCAGCCGATGCGTGCGTTACGTACACCTTCGGCCAATGCGGCGCACAGAGTCAACACGCCATCGATTGCCTTTTCAGGCGACTCGGCAGTGGCGATCTTATCGACGAACGCCGAGCCCACTACAACGCCGTCTGCCAGACGAGCAATGGCCGCTGCCTGCTCGGGTGTGCGGATACCGAAACCGACGCTGATCGGCAGGCTGGTGTGGCGACGCAGGCGTGCGATGGCTTCAGTAACGTGCTCGGTGGTCGCCGAGCCAGCACCAGTTACACCGGCAACCGAAACGTAGTAGACAAACCCGGAGCTGCGCTCCAACACACGCGGCAAGCGCGCATCGTCGGTGGTTGGCGTGGTCAGACGGATGAAGTCGATACCGGATGCCTGTGCAGGCGTTGCCAGTTCGGCGTCGTGCTCAGGAGGCAGGTCAACGATGATCAGACCGTCGACGCCCGCTTCTTTTGCCTGCGCCACGAAGGCTTCGACGCCAAAGCGGTGGATCGGGTTGTAGTAACCCATCAGCACAATCGGCGTGGTCTGATCGTCGACACGGAATTCGCTGACCATCTGCAGGGTTTTTTGCAGGGTCTGGCCCGCGTCCAGAGCGCGTAGCGTAGCGAGCTGAATCGCCACACCGTCTGCCATCGGATCAGTGAACGGCATGCCCAACTCGATCACGTCAGCACCCGCAGCAGGCAAGCCCTTCAGGACTTGCAGCGAGGTGTCGTAGCCTGGGTCGCCGGCGGTGATGAAAGTGACCAGCGCCGCACGACCTTCGGTTTTCAGCTGGGCGAAACGTTGTTCGAGACGGCTCATACCAGCTTCTCCTGAGTTTTTTCGGCGGCTGCCATATGGTTCATGACGGTTTGCATGTCTTTGTCACCGCGCCCGGACAGGCACACGACCATCAGGTGGTCGTCGCGCAGGTTGGTTGCCCGCTTCATGGCTTCGGCCAGTGCATGAGCGGTTTCCAGTGCCGGGATGATGCCTTCGAGCAGGCAGCATTGATGGAAGGCATCCAGCGCTTCGTCATCGGTGATGCTGACGTACTCGACGCGTTTCACTTCGTGCAGGAAGGCGTGCTCCGGGCCGATACCCGGATAGTCCAGGCCAGCAGAGATCGAGTGCGCGTCTGTGATCTGCCCGTCGCCATCCTGGAGCAGGTAGGTACGGTTGCCGTGCAGCACGCCCGGTACGCCGCCATTGAGGCTGGCCGCGTGCTTGTCGGTATCCACGCCGTGACCGCCCGCTTCAACGCCGATGATTTCTACGCTGGCGTCATCGAGGAACGGATGGAACAGGCCCATGGCGTTGGAGCCGCCGCCCACGCAGGCGATCAGGCTGTCCGGCAGACGACCTTCCTTCTCCTGCATCTGCTCTTTGGTTTCCTTGCCGATGATGGCCTGGAAATCACGCACCATCGCCGGATACGGATGCGGACCTGCCACAGTGCCGATCAGGTAAAAGGTGTCGTCGACGTTGGTCACCCAGTCACGCAGGGCTTCGTTCATCGCATCTTTCAGGGTGCCGGTGCCGGAAGTGACCGGCACGATTTCGGCGCCCAGCAGCTTCATGCGGAACACGTTGGCCTGCTGACGTTCGATGTCGGTCGCGCCCATGTAGATCACGCAAGGCAAGCCAAAGCGCGCCGCGACGGTAGCGGTAGCAACGCCGTGCATGCCCGCGCCGGTTTCCGCAATCAGGCGTTTTTTGCCCATGCGCTTGGCCAGCAATACCTGGCCGATGCAGTTGTTGATCTTGTGCGCGCCGGTGTGGTTCAGCTCTTCGCGCTTGAAGTAGATCTTCGCGCCGTCACAGAATTCGGTCAGGCGCTCGGCGAAGTACAGCGGGTTTGGACGGCCCACGTAATCGCGCTGGAAGTAGGCCATTTCCTTGGCGAACTCCGGGTCGGCCTTGGCGGCTTCGTACTCGCGGTTGAGGTCTAGCACCAGCGGCATCAGAGTTTCAGCCACGTAGCGGCCGCCGAATGAGCCGAACAGGCCGTTGACGTCGGGGCCGCTGCGGAAGTTGGTCTGGGTCATGAAGTGCTCCAGTTGCAGTATTGGGCGAATGAATTGAGCCGGATCGGCAATGGGTCCACTTTAACCAGCGCACGGCTGGATGAAAACCGATAAGATCGCTGCAACCTGTCAGGAAAACTCACAGATCATGAGCCGCGACCTTCCTCCCCTCAACGCCCTGCGTGCCTTCGAAAGCACCGCCCGACTTGGCAGCGTCAGTCAGGCCGCCGAACAGCTGAACGTGACACACGGTGCTGTCAGTCGCCAATTGAAAGTGCTTGAAGAACACTTGGGTGTAAGCCTGTTCAGCAAGGATGGACGAGGCTTGAAACTCACAGATGCAGGCATTCGGTTACGCGATGTGAGTGGCGAAGCATTCGATCGATTGCGCGGCGTGTGTGTCGAACTGAGCAAGGGCAGCGCAGACGCGCCATTCGTGTTGGGATGTTCCGGCAGCCTGCTGGCGCGCTGGTTCATACCGCGTTTGAGCCGTCTTAATGCCGAGTTGCCAGACCTGCGTCTGCACCTGTCGGCAGGTGAAGGTGATCTTGACCCGCGTCGGCCAGGTCTTGATGCCCTGCTGATATTTGCCGAGCCGCCGTGGCCGGCAGACATGCAGGTATTCGAACTGGCAAGCGAGCGGATCGGACCGGTGTTGAGCCCACGTTTCGCGCGATTCGAGCGTCTGTGCGATGCACCTGCCGAGACGTTGCTGGAAGAATCGTTGCTGCAAACCACATCGCGTCCGCAGGCGTGGCCGAGCTGGGCGCAGCAGAACGGCATCGATCCGCAGTCATTGCGTTACGGGCAGGGTTTCGAGCATTTGTATTATTTGCTGGAGGCGGCCGTGGCGGGCCTTGGCATTGCAATTGCGCCCGAGCCTCTGGTCATCGATGACCTGAAGGCCGGTCGCCTGGCTGCGCCTTGGGGGTTCAGTGAAACCCCGGCGCAGCTGGCGCTTTGGGTACCCAGACGTGCGGCCGATGGACGGGCGCAGCAGCTTGCTCAGTGGTTAAAAAATGAGCTGAAGCGGTCCGGGGAACCGATCAAAAACTGATCAGTTACCGCGCTTGAACAGCATGTAGGCAGCGATCAGGCCGATGGCACCTACTGCAACGCCGGCGGTGGTCCAAGGGTGTTCCTGAGCGTAGTCGCGGGTTGCCAGTGCGTTTTCGCGGGTTTTCTCTTTAACGTCTTCGTAGACATCGCTGAGCAGGCTGCGCGAATGGCTCAGTGCGCTTTCAGCGTTGGCTTTCAGATTTTTCAGTGTCTTGCGCGACTCGTCGGTAGCGTCGGCTTTCAGGCCCTCGAGGGACTTCAGGAGGCTCTCGATCTCAGCTTCCATACTCTGCAACGAGGCTTTGCGAAGTGACGTAGTAGCCATGGTGTTTCTCCTGCAATGATGAGTGGGCGTGTTGTTTCCGACTCCGGGCTTTTTGGAAAGTGCGATGGGATTTTTGCAAAGCGCTGAACTTTTGCGCGCGTTCTCCTGACAGAAGCAGGGAGCGCGGTCTATATCGCGTCTTTTCCAGACCTTCAGGAGAACTGCCATGACCGATCATCACACGTACAAAAAAGTTGAAATCGTAGGCTCTTCCACTACCACTATCGAAGACGCCATCAACAACGCCCTGGCCGAAGCCAGCAAAAGCCTCGACCTGATGGAATGGTTTGAGGTGACCGAAACCCGCGGCCATATCGAAAACGGCAAAGTCGCGCATTTCCAGGTCACCTTGAAAGTCGGCTTCCGCATTACCAATAGCTGATGCCCTGCTGAACCTTTCGGCTGGCCGATTGCCATAACCTGCGCTACACACACTGATATGACCACACGGTTGATGTGTGGGCGTGGGGGTTTTCAATGGGCGCCTGTTCCGATGGCGTCTTCATTTGGCCGGACGAGAGGGATTACCCATGAAGAAGTTTTTGTTGGCTGTAGGCTTGCTGAGCATTGCAGGTACTGCCCTCGCGGCAGGCAAGCCATGTGAAGAGTTGAAAAGTGAAATCGACGCCAGACTCCAGGCGAAGGGCGTAACGTCCTACACGCTGGAAGTGGTCGAGAAAGGCAGCGCGTCCGACAAGCAAGTCGTCGGCACCTGCGAAGGCGGCACCAAGGAAGTCGTTTACCAGCGCGGTTGATTGCCAGCCGGGCCTGACTCAGGTCGGTTCGCCGGCTAATCCCGTTTGCAGGTTTCACGAACAGCATCGCCCCGGACTGTCATCCAGTCCGGGGCGATGCTGTTTTTGAAGCCCGCGTTGTGACCCGAAAGGTTGCTATCAGCCTTGTGCGACCTGCGCCAGAATCTCGTAGGAACGCAGCCTGTCCTCGTGCTCATACATGTCGCACGTGAAGATCAGTTCATCGGCATCGGTCTGTTCAAGCAGCACATCCAGTTTGGCGCGGATCTTGTCCGGGCCGCCAACCATCGCCAGCCCCAGGAAGCTCGCCACCGCTTCACGTTCATGCGGCAGCCACAGGCCGTCCATGGATTCGACCGGTGGGCGCTGCATCAGACTGTGCCCGCGCATCAGCGCCAGGATGCGCTGGTAAACAGATGTCGCGAGGTATTCGGCGTGCTCGTCGGTGTCTGCTGCGGATAGCGGAACGCCGAGCATCACGTAGGGTTTGTCGAGCACGGCCGATGGCTGGAAGTGATTGCGGTACACGCGAATCGCCTCATGCATATAACGCGGCGCAAAATGCGACGCGAAGGCATACGGCAAACCGCGCATGCCTGCCAGTTGAGCACTGAACAGGCTCGAGCCCAGTAGCCAGATCGGCACGTTGGTGTCTGAGCCAGGAACAGCGATCACTTTTTGATCAGGCGTACGCGGCCCCAGATATTCCATCAGCTCGGTGACGTCATCCGGAAAATCTTCGGCGCTGCCGGAGCGTTCGCGGCGCAAGGCGCGAGCGGTCATCTGATCGGAACCCGGCGCGCGACCCAGCCCCAGATCAATCCGACCGGGATACAGGCTGGCCAGCGTGCCGAACTGCTCGGCAACCACCAGTGGTGCATGGTTGGGCAGCATGATTCCGCCAGCCCCGACACGAATGGTCGACGTGCCGCCTGCCAGGTAGGCGAGCAGCACCGAGGTCGCTGAACTGGCGATGCCGTCCATGTTGTGGTGCTCGGCCACCCAGAAGCGGTTGTAACCCAGCTTTTCAACATGCTGGGCAAGGTTGAGCGAGTTGCGCAGGGAATCGGCGGGCCCTTTGTCGTGGCGCACCGGCACCAGATCAAGGGTGGAAATTTTTACATCTGCCAGACGTTTCATAGGCCGGGGTAGCTCCTCGAATTGTGATTGGCTGGCTGCTAGAGCTGCCCACGATGAAACAGCAGTGCGGGCGCAAGTCTGGCTTTTCAATGGCAGGCGGATAAAAACCTACTTAAACGCTTGGTCTTTCCGACGGTTGAACTTTCCAGAGCCGTCTATCCTCAGAACCTTGTAACAGCATTGATCCAAATTCATCTCAAGAAGGAGCCACCATGAGCATCGTCAAGAAAGCATCCGCCCACTGGGAAGGTGATCTGAAAAACGGTATCGGCAGCATTTCCACGGAAACCGGCGTGTTGAAAGAAGCGCCTTACGGCTTCAAGGCTCGTTTTGAAGGCGGTAAAGGCACCAACCCTGAAGAATTGATCGGCGCGGCCCACGCAGGCTGCTTCTCGATGGCATTGTCCATGATTCTGGGCGGTGCAGGCCTGACTGCTGAGAGCATCGACACTCAGGCTGACGTGACGCTTAACCAGATTGAAGGCGGTTTTGAAATCAGCGCTGTGCATTTGACCCTAAAGGCCAAAGTGCCAGGCGCAACGCAGGAGAAGTTCGACGAACTGACCAAGCAAGCCAAAGAAGGCTGCCCGGTTTCCAAGGTGCTGAACGCCAAGATCACTCTGGATGCTACGTTGTTGAGCTGATCCACAGCGAGCTTTGCGGGAGCGCCTTGTGCGCTCCTTCATCTTCTGTATAAAGCTGGCTTGCTTCATCGGTCATGCGTTCATTGGCGCATGGTTTGATTTTGATCAGGAGTCGAGCATGAAACGTTTTATTCTGGCAGTAACCTGCACCCTGCTGGCAACCAGCGCCCTGGCGGCACCGAAATCCTGTGAAGAACTCAAGGATGAAATCGAAGCCAAGATCCAGGCCAACAACGTCACGTCCTACACGCTGGAAATTGTTAGCAACGAAGAGGCTTCCGATCCCAGCATGATCGTCGGCAGCTGCGACAACGGTACGAAAAAAATCATCTACCAGCTCAACGGTCGCTGATCAGATGCAGTGCACCCCGCCCTCTTCTTCCTCCTCCGCCACCATCTTGCGCTCTGCATCGTAAAGCCAGGCGTCGACACTGTTCGCCAGTGAGCGTACCTCCAGCACATAACGCTGCCCGGCAGCGAAGTGGTCGTAACGAACACTGACGTAACACGTGATCTCGGTGTACTCGTCGCCGATCATCCCCATGCCGCCCGACCGGTACTCATAGTCATAACGCACCTGTAACTCATGGCTGCCCGGCGTCACCTGAAAATAGCGCCCGTCGTAGGTGTTCTCGCCATCCAGCTTGTCGCCCATGATCAACTGGCCGGTGACGGTGCGCATCTCGACCCACGCCATGTCCGGATTGACGGTGGGCAAGGGGCCGGCGCATCCGGCGAGGGTGGCTAGAGTGAGTGCGGTTATCAGTATCAGAAGACGGTTTGGCACCGAGGTGTACCTCTGTTTAAAAAGGTTTAGTGGCAACCGTTGACATGACCTGCTGTTGGCCATTCATCCAGTCTGCAGAAACTGCGCAGCGTGTTTCGGTCAAGCGTTGGATAACGGCAAAATCGCTTCTCAGGTTTCGTGAAAAGATTGGTTCATGATGAGCAATTCGATTTCGAAGCAATCGGATTTGTTCGAGATCAGCCGCGATCTTTGCTCGGTGGGCAGATACAGTGAAGCACTTTTCGAGGTTTGGAAAAAAGCGGTATAGATAAGGAGTCCAGATACGGCCTTCAAACCGTTTTGTGAACATTTTTTCCCAAAAGAGAGACTGTCAGAAATTTTGTGTTCGGACATAACATGTAGCTAGAGGTGCATGTATGCCGACCAAAAAGAAGTCCGCCAATGCAACAGCGAGGGAGTTGCCCTCGATTCCCCAAGAGCGGATCGAGCAGTTTGTTAAAGGCCCGATGAGCGCCGAAGCCATTCAAGACGCGTCCATGGCGTTCAAGAAGGCTCTGATCGAGCGTGCGCTAGGCGCCGAGCTGGGTCACCACCTTGGTTATCCTCAGGGCGCGGAGCGCCCTAAGGAGTCGACCAATCAGCGCAATGGCAAAAGCAGCAAGACGGTTCTGACCGACGACGGGCCGCTTCGCCTGGATATCCCCAGAGACCGCGATGGTAGCTTCGCCCCGATCCTGATTCCCAAGCACGAACGACGTTTTACAGGCTTCGACGACAAGATAATTGCCATGTACGCCCGGGGCATGACGGTGCGTGAGATCCGCGCTTTTCTGTCTGAGCAGTATGGAACTGACGTGTCCCATGACTTCATCAGCTCAGTCACCGATGCGGTCATGGAAGAGGTGGGCGCTTGGCAGCAACGACCCTTGGAACCGATGTATCCGGTGATCTTCTTCGATGCGTTACGGGTCAAAATCCGGGACGAGGGGTTAGTGTGCAACAAGGCTATTTATCTGGCGCTGGGGGTATTACCTGATGGCACGCGCGACATTCTGGGTATATGGATCGAGAGCACCGAGGGTGCCAAGTTTTGGATGAAGGTGTTCAACGACCTCAAGACTCGTGGCGTTGAAGATGTTCTGATCGCCGTCACGGATGGCCTCAAAGGAATACCGGAGGCGTTGGGGGCGGTTTTTCCTGCCACGACGCTGCAAACCTGCATCGTGCATCTGATCCGCAACAGCTTGGACTATGCCGCTTGGGATAAACGTCGGGCACTGGCCAAAGCACTCAAGCCGATCTACCAGGCGATCAATGCCGATGTGGCTGAGCAAGAGCTTAACGCCTTTGAAGCGGGCCCCTGGGGCAAGCAGTATCCGACTGTAGTTGCTGCATGGCGTCGCGCCTGGGATCGGGTTATACCGTTTTTTGTTTTTCCGGCGGGCATTCGCAAAGTGGTTTACACGACCAATGCCATCGAGAGCATCAATGCCCAGTTACGCAAGATCATCAAGACTCGAGGGCACTTCCCGACCGATGAGGCTGCGACGAAACTGATATGGCTTGGGTTGCGCAACATCACCGCCAACTGGGGTCATGCGGCACACGACTGGAAAGTGGCAATGAATCAATTTGCGATCCTGTACGGAGACCGATTTACCAGACCGAGCTGGTAAAACAAGGGCCTGCCTGACGGCAGGCCCTAACCAGCCCGAACACAAAAAAACTGATACTCCCCCAAAAAACGAATTTCAACTCCGCAATAACGGCCCCGGTTGTTCCACATTTCTGTCTGGCTCTTGCAAGCTCTTGTTTTGGCTTGAAAACCGGACCTGTAACATTGGGCAAGCTTTGCTCGAAGCCGGGACTCCAAGGCCACTCGGGGCCGTAAACCGAAGCGATTGCGTCTGCAACACCGTTACGAACAATCACCTCGCACAGGTGTAGCGGTGTAAGGAACGCTGCAGAGACGAGGGCGTTCCAGGCATACAAAGTGATGGCCTCATCAAGACCCCGGCCCACAGCGCGCGCTGCGTTCTCATACGTCGAAATCCGGGCAGAGGAAATGGACAATCTGATTGCCTTTGCGACCTCTAAAGCTGACATTGACGACAACTGCAAATCTCCCTATAGTCTGCCCACTTGCCGAGGGCCTAGCTGGCTTATGCCTCCCCCCACGGACAGATGATATAGCAATACCCAAAGCCCACCTGCACGGTGGGTTTTCTGTTTGTGTCTAATGAAAATAGCTTTTTACACGGGCGCACAGCTTGGTGCGTTCCAGCTCGTCCGTGGTTTGAGTCTCTGTAACCTTCAATCCTCATAACAGTTGCACATCCCCACTCCCCTCCTGCATAACATCACCGTACCCAAGCCACCAAAGCACTTCCTTCATGGCCACATTCTCCCTGCCACGCCTTCGACACCTGCCAGCGCTGACGGTCGTCACGCTGCTTGCCGGCTGCTCCAGCGTTTCTTACTACGGGCAGTTGGCTCAGGGGCAGTGGCAGTTGCTGCAGGCACGTGAGCCGGTGGAGAAGATCGTGGCTGACCCGACTCGGGATGCAGGTTTGCGCCAGCATCTGGCCCGGTCGCAGTTGGCGCGGACGTTTGCCAGTGAGCATTTGCATCTGCCGGATAACAAGAGTTACCGCCTGTATGCGGATCTGGGGCGGCCTTATGTGGTGTGGAATGTGTTCGCGACGGATGAGTTCTCGCTGGAGCCGGTCACGCACTGTTTTCCAATCGCTGGGTGTGTGGCGTATCGCGGTTATTACAGCCCTGGCGGGGCGCGTGGTGAGGCGGCGTTGCAGCGTCAGGCGGGCAAGGATGTGTATTTGAGCGGTGTGGAAGCCTATTCGACACTGGGCTGGTTCAATGACCCGATTCTCAGTTCGATGATGGGCTGGGGAGATGAGCGTTTGGCGACGCTGATTTTTCATGAGTTGGCGCATCAGCGGTTTTATGTGAAAGACGACACCGAGTTCAACGAGTCCTACGCCAGCTTCGTCGAACAGGAAGGTACACGGCAGTGGCGTGCGGCGCGGGGTTTGCCGCCGGAGAGTGTTTCGCAGTCCGCACGGCGTGACCAGTTTATCCGGTTGGTGCTCGACACTCGGGAGCGGCTCAAGGCGTTGTATCGTCAGCCGTTGTCGGCTGAGGTGATGCGCGCGCGCAAGGCTGAAGAGTTCGAGCGGTTGCGCAGTGACTACCGCACGTTACGCGATGAACAATGGGCAGGCGACAAGCGTTTTGATGCCTGGATCAACAGCCCGATGAACAACGCCAAGCTGCTGCCATTTGGTCTTTATGATCAGTGGGTGCCAGCGTTTGCAGCGTTGTTCAGGCAGGTGAATGGCGATTGGGTGGCGTTTTTCAATGCCGTGGAAAAGCTGGGAGGGCTGCCGGTCGAGGCGCGCAAGGCGGCGTTGCAGCGGTTGATGCCCTGAGTACGATTATTGTTACTACGCTGCGCGTGGTAATGCCTTTCTGGACGCTCTGCGTCCGGCCTCGAGTGAGCGGCGCTGTGCAGATTTGTGACGCAGAGCGTCACGGGATGCATTCCTACGCTGGGGAGTATCAGTTTTTTTGTGTTCGGGCTGGTTAGGGCCTGCCGTCAGGCAGGCCCTTGTTTTACCAGCTCGGTCTGGTAAATCGGTCTCCGTACAGGATCGCAAATTGATTCATTGCCACTTTCCAGTCGTGTGCCGCATGACCCCAGTTGGCGGTGATGTTGCGCAACCCAAGCCATATCAGTTTCGTCGCAGCCTCATCGGTCGGGAAGTGCCCTCGAGTCTTGATGATCTTGCGTAACTGGGCATTGATGCTCTCGATGGCATTGGTCGTGTAAACCACTTTGCGAATGCCCGCCGGAAAAACAAAAAACGGTATAACCCGATCCCAGGCGCGACGCCATGCAGCAACTACAGTCGGATACTGCTTGCCCCAGGGGCCCGCTTCAAAGGCGTTAAGCTCTTGCTCAGCCACATCGGCATTGATCGCCTGGTAGATCGGCTTGAGTGCTTTGGCCAGTGCCCGACGTTTATCCCAAGCGGCATAGTCCAAGCTGTTGCGGATCAGATGCACGATGCAGGTTTGCAGCGTCGTGGCAGGAAAAACCGCCCCCAACGCCTCCGGTATTCCTTTGAGGCCATCCGTGACGGCGATCAGAACATCTTCAACGCCACGAGTCTTGAGGTCGTTGAACACCTTCATCCAAAACTTGGCACCCTCGGTGCTCTCGATCCATATACCCAGAATGTCGCGCGTGCCATCAGGTAATACCCCCAGCGCCAGATAAATAGCCTTGTTGCACACTAACCCCTCGTCCCGGATTTTGACCCGTAACGCATCGAAGAAGATCACCGGATACATCGGTTCCAAGGGTCGTTGCTGCCAAGCGCCCACCTCTTCCATGACCGCATCGGTGACTGAGCTGATGAAGTCATGGGACACGTCAGTTCCATACTGCTCAGATAGAAAAGCGCGGATCTCACGCACCGTCATGCCCCGGGCGTACATGGCAATTATCTTGTCGTCGAAGCCTGTAAAACGTCGTTCGTGCTTGGGAATCAGGATCGGGGCGAAGCTACCATCGCGGTCTCTGGGGATATCCAGGCGAAGCGGCCCGTCGTCGGTCAGAACCGTCTTGCTGCTTTTGCCATTGCGCTGATTGGTCGACTCCTTAGGGCGCTCCGCGCCCTGAGGATAACCAAGGTGGTGACCCAGCTCGGCGCCTAGCGCACGCTCGATCAGAGCCTTCTTGAACGCCATGGACGCGTCTTGAATGGCTTCGGCGCTCATCGGGCCTTTAACAAACTGCTCGATCAGCTCTTGGGGAATCGAGGGCAACTCCCTCGCTGTTGCATTGGCGGACTTCTTTTTGGTCGGCATACATGCACCTCTAGCTACATGTTATGCCCGAACACAAAATTTCTGACAGTCTCCTACGCTGGAGCGCAGGAACGATAGTCAGGCCTTATCAAACCCCTCCGCCAGATGCTGATCCTTGAGCTTCACGTAGTTAGTGGCGCTGTACGGAAAAAAGGCGATTTCCTTGTCGGTTAATGCACGTACCTGTTTGACCGGACGACCAACGTACAGAAACCCGCTTTCCAGCACTTTGCCCGGTGGCACCAGGCTGCCTGCGCCGATGATGACCTCGTCTTCGACAACCGCGCCGTCCATGATGGTGGTGCCCATGCCGACCAGGATGCGGTTGCCGATTGTGCAGCCATGCAGCATGGCCTTGTGGCCGATGGTCACTTCGTCGCCGATCAGCAGCGGGAAACCGTCCGGGTTGAAGGGGCCTGCGTTGGTGATGTGCAGCACGCTGCCGTCCTGCACACTGGTGCGGGCACCGATGCGGATGCGGTGCATGTCGCCGCGCACCACCGTCAGCGGCCAGACGGAGCTGTCGGCTCCGATTTCAACATCGCCGATAACCACCGCTGAATGGTCGACAAAGGCCCGTTCGCCGAGGGCTGGGGTGTGGTCCTGAAACTTGCGAATGGCCACGATAGGCTCCTTCTTTGGCAGTGATAGGCGTGCAGAGCGGGTTTGGTTGCTGCGGTCGGCGTCGATTGTAATTAAGATGGTTGGGTGTTTCTTCCAGCCAAGGTGCAAAACCGTGAGCGCGAACAACCCTCTTCTGCAATCGTACGACCTGCCACCCTTTTCGGCGATTCGTGCCGAACATGTCAAACCTGCTGTTGAAAAAATCCTGGCGGACAACCGTGCCGCGATTGCCGACATCCTCGCTAAACAGGGGTCGACACCGACCTGGGCCGGGCTGGTCCTGACGATGGACGAATTGAATGACCGCCTGGGCGCTGCCTGGAGCCCGGTCAGCCACCTGAACGCCGTGTGCAACAGCGCCGAGCTGCGCGAAGCGTATGAGTCCTGCCTGCCGGCGTTGAGCGCCTACTCCACCGAGATGGGCCAGAATCGCGCACTGTTTCAGGCCTATGAAGCGCTGGCCAACGGTCCTGAAGCCGCCACCTTCGACGTCGGTCAGAAGACCATTCTGGAGCAATCGCTGCGCGATTTCCGCCTGTCCGGCATCGATCTGCCGCCTGAACAGCAGAAGCGTTACGCTGAAGTGCAGAGCAAACTGTCGGAGCTGGGCAGCCAGTTTTCCAACCAGTTGCTCGATGCCACTCAGGCCTGGACCAAGCTGGTTGCCGATGAGTCCGCCCTCGCCGGCCTGACCGATTCTGCCAAACAGCAGATGGCTGCCGCCGCCAAGGCCAAGGATCTGGAAGGCTACCTGATCACGCTGGAATTCCCGAGCTACTACGCGGTGATGACCTACGCCGAAGACCGCGCACTGCGTGAAGAAGTCTATGCGGCATACTGCACTCGCGCGTCGGATCAAGGCCCGAATGCGGGCAAGAACGACAATACCCCTGTCATGGAGCAGATCCTCGACCTGCGTCAGGAACTGGCGCAACTGCTTGGCTACGCGAACTTTGCCGAGCTGAGCCTGGCAACCAAGATGGCCGAGTCCAGCGATCAGGTGCTGAGCTTCCTGCGTGACCTGGCCAAGCGCAGCAAGCCGTTCGCGGCCCAGGACCTGGAGCAGCTCAAGGCCTACGCCGCCGAACAGGGTTGCCCGGATCTGCAAAGCTGGGACAGCGGTTTCTACGGCGAGAAGCTGCGCGAACAGCGCTATAGCGTTTCCCAGGAAATCCTGCGCGCCTACTTCCCCATCGATAAAGTGCTCGGCGGTCTGTTCGCTATCGTCCAGCGTCTGTACGGCATCGAGATTGCCGAGCAAAAAGGCTTCGACACCTGGCACCCGGATGTTCGTCTGTTCGAGATCAAGGAAAACGGCCAGCACGTCGGGCGTTTCTTCTTCGATCTGTATGCACGCGCCAACAAGCGTGGCGGTGCCTGGATGGACGGCGCCCGTGATCGCCGTCGCACGGCTGAAGGCACACTGCAAAGCCCGGTGGCCAATCTGGTGTGCAACTTCACGCCTGCGGTCGCGGGCAAGCCTGCGCTGCTGACCCACGATGAAGTCACCACGTTGTTCCACGAATTCGGTCATGGCCTGCATCATCTGCTGACCCGCATCGATCATGCCGGCGTATCCGGTATCAACGGCGTGGCCTGGGACGCAGTCGAGTTGCCGAGCCAGTTCATGGAAAACTGGTGCTGGGAGCCCGAAGGCCTGGCGCTGATCTCCGGTCATTACGAAACCGGCGAGCCATTGCCGCAGGACCTGCTGGAGAAAATGCTCGCCGCCAAGAACTTCCAGTCCGGCCTGATGATGGTGCGTCAGCTGGAGTTCTCGCTGTTCGACTTTGAATTGCACGCCACCCACGGCGACGGCCGCAGCGTGCTGGAGGTGTTGGAAGGCATTCGTGACGAGGTGTCGGTGATGCGTCCGCCTGCTTACAACCGTTTCCCGAACAGCTTCGCGCACATCTTCGCAGGTGGTTATGCCGCCGGTTATTACAGCTACAAGTGGGCCGAAGTGCTGTCTGCCGATGCGTTCTCGAAATTCGAGGAAGACGGTGTGCTCAACGCCGAAACCGGTCGCGCCTTCCGCGAAGCCATTCTGGCCCGTGGCGGTTCACAGGCACCGATGGTGCTGTTCGTCGACTTCCGCGGACGCGAGCCGTCGATTGACGCACTCTTGCGTCACAGTGGCTTGAGTGAGGATGCGGCAGCATGACCGATACACCGGTAATCATTACCAAGAAACGCTTCATCGCCGGGGCTGTTTGCCCGGCGTGCAGCGAGCCTGACAAGCTCATGATGTGGAGCGAAAACGACGTGCCACATCGCGAATGCGTGGGTTGCTGCTACAGCGATACGCTCAACGAACAAGGTATTTCGATACCGAAGGAGCTGGGTACGCGGGTCAACAAGGTGGTGGTCAAACCGGCAGACCCGAAGGTGCAGGGTGTGCAGTTTTTTCCGAATCCGAAGTTGAAGAAGCCGGTGGATCCTGAGTGACGTGATCGGTCGGGTCAAAATGAAAGGTTCGTTCGTCTGAACGAACCTTTTTTATAGCTCGCCGCCTCAGGTTATCAGCGACAGAAATTACCAATCGGCCAATTCAGCCACCTTCTTCCTGAAAGCTAGCGCCAGAACCGTCAGCACTTCCTCATCCCTGCCCAGCTCGCCGAAAATCTTGTGATTTCCGTGTGGGTGCAGCCTGACCCAGGCTTGTTCTTGCAGGTCGTCGTCCTCATAAAACTGGATGGCTATTACAGGATGGTTATGTTGCTCGATATCTTCAGCCCACAACCGTATCTCATACTTTGCCATCACCCACCTCGTTCTCAGGTAAATGCGCCATTACCCGGCAGCCGAGTTGGCGTTTCCCTACAGTAGTGCGCGACTAAAAATGCGTCTACTGACAGAAATGGCAGGTGGTTGTTTGTACAGGAAGTTAAAACACGCGAGTAACAGGCTGGAACGGTATCGACTCGTTCATGCAGGCAAGCGGCGCGCACCGCTTGCCCATGAAGAAGGCGATGTCTCAGCCTGCTGCCTGAAGCCTGCGTTTCTCTGCCAGACGGCTTCTGCCGTACAGCACCGCAATGGCGATCAGGGCAATGGCCTGTGCGCTCAGCGAGTACAGGTCGGCGTGGATACCCAGCCAGTCGAACTCGAAGAACGGCACGGGCCTGGTACCGAATATGCCCGCTTCCTGTAGCGCCTTGACGCCGTGACCGGCAAACACCACTGACAGCGCGCACAGCAGCGCAGCGTTGATACCGAAGAACAGCGACAGCGGCAGCTTCGCCGAACCGCGCAGGATGACCCATGCCAGGCCCACGAGCAGCACCAGCGCCGTGGCACCACCCGCCAGCACGGCATCGTGCCCGGCGGGTCCTGCCTGCAACCACAGGGTTTCATAGAACAGGATGACTTCGAACAGCTCGCGATACACCGAGAAGAACGCCAGCACAGCGAAACCGAAACGACCACCACCGCCGACCAGACTGCTTTTGACATAGTCCTGCCATGCGGCGGCATGACGACGGTCGTGCATCCACACACCAAGCCAGAGCACCATCACGCTGGCAAACAGCGCGGTGGCACCTTCCAGCAATTCACGCTGTGCGCCGCTGACGTCGATGACGTAGGCCGCCAGCGCCCAGGTACCCAGCCCTGCCAGCAGCGCCAGACCCCAGCCGATGTTGACGCTGCGCACCGCAGACTGCTGGCCGGTATTGCGCAGAAACGCCAGAATCGCCGCCAGCACCAGAATCGCTTCCAGTCCTTCACGCAGCAGAATCAACAGGCCCGAAACGTAGCTCAGCGACAGGCTCAGACCATCGCTGCCCAACAGGTCCGCCGACTCCTTGAGCTTTCCTTTGGCTGCTTCCAGCTTCTGCGCGACCTGAGGTAGCGGCATGCTGTCCTGCAAGGACTGCCGGTAAGCCATCAGGCTCTTTTCAGTGTCCTTGCGCACATTGGCGTCTACGTTATCCAGCGAGCTTTCGACCAGTTCGAAACCCTCCAGATACGCCGCGACCGACAAATCATAGGCCTGCTCGCGATCACCGGCCTTGTAGGCTGCCAGGCTCTTGTCCAGCGTTACACTGGTGTAATCCAGCAGTTGCGCCGGGCCGCGCTGCACCTGTGGCGGCTGCGCGCGCTGGACACGGAAGATTGCGCTGGCATCCGCACCCTCGGCTGCCTGAACTTCGGCAGGTGTCTGACGAGCCAGGTCGGCGATGTTGAAGGTCTTGGCAGGGTTGGCAACCGGTTGCGCACTGAAGCTGGCGATATAGGTCGCGATGTCCCAGCGCTGGCGGTCGTCCAGCTGGTCGGCAAATGCGGGCATATCGGTACCGGCGATGCCCAGCCCGGTCGCGTTGTAGAGATCATAAAGACTCAGGCGATCCAGCCGTGCCGTGTCACGCAGGTTTGAGGGAGGCGGTTCCAGGCCGATGCCTGCCGGGCCATCACCTGCGCCGCTATCGCCATGACAGACCGAGCAATGCTGAGCGTAAAGGGGCGCACCACGGGCCGGGTCCGGAGTAATGGCAGGGGCCTGGCTGACTTCATAGGCAAGTGCGAGCTTCGCACTCAACTGCCGCGCCTGACGAGCGACCTGCGCACCGTCCTGTCGACCCGCTACGGCGCTTTTCAGCTGCGTCACGGCCCGTTCCAGGTCAGCACGCTCTGCGCGTTGCGGCAGGGCCACGACGAGGCTTTGCAGCGCGGCCAGGTTGTCGACCTGCTGTTGATACTCGGCGCTATTCACGACCTTGCCATCCGCCACAGTGGCCGGATAGTCGGCACCCAGATAATCCAGCAGATGCAACGCCTGGGCTGCGCCCTCGACAGGATCGGCCAGCGTGACGCCGCTGCACAGCGCCAGTAGCGGTATCAGCAGCCAGGCAAGGAAACGAAAACGGAGGGGCATTGCAGAATCTCGACAGGAATGCGATGCGGTGCATTGTTAACGCCGCAAGAGCACTACTCAAGAGTCGAGGTCTATTTTTGTTACTGAATCTTACATTCGGCTTTCAGATAACCTTTGAACAGGACGTTTGCCCGTTCAAAGGCTTGAAGAGGTTGGCAGATTTACGCCGTACCGCGATGCAGCGTGGCCAGAAACCCCGCGGCCCCTACGAACAGACTGGCAAACGTACGATTCAGGCGACGCTGCTGGCGAGGTGTCTTCAACATGCGCAGCACCTTCGACGCCAGCCCGGTGTAGCCGGCCATCACGATCAGATCGACCACGACCATGGTCGCCGCGATAATGACGTACTGGATGAGCAGCGGAGCAGCCGGTTCGATGAATTGCGGCAAAATCGCCAGCATGAAGATCAGGGCCTTGGGGTTGCTGATATTGACCAGAAAACCGCGGATCACCAGCGTCATCGGTTTGCCGACAGGGCGCACGGCAGACTCGTCGCCAAGGTCAGCAGGCAATGCGCGCCATTGCTTGATGCACAGATAGACCAGGTACGCCACGCCGAACCACTTGATCAACGTGAAGGCCATCTCGGAAGCTGCCAATACCGCGCCGAGCCCGGCAGCAACAATCGCGATCTGCGCCACCAACGCAATTTGCAGCCCCAGGGCATTCCAGTAGCCGCGCAGGAAACCGTATTGCAGGCCGCAGGACATGGAGGCGATAGCGCCTGCGCCAGGGGAAAGGCTGATAATCCAGCAGGCTGCAAAGAAGCCCAGCCACGTTTCAAGCGCCATCACACACCTCAAGCAAAGTCGAATGCCCGATAAATTAGTGGTTAACGCTTTGGAAGGCTAACTATTTTTAATCCTGCTCGTCAGGCTGCTTCGCAACCACCATCTGTGGAAACAGATCACTGCCGCGCCAGCGCCGGACCGACTTCTGGAAGAACTGGCTGTTGGGCACCTGAACCAACGCGCCACCGGCTTCCGGGGTCTCGATCAGGGTGGTGAACATCAGATTGATAGCGACCACGCGACCTTTTACCCCGGGCTTGTCCAGCGTATCGACCAGCTCGACCATGTCACCGATGCGGAACGGGCCGATGGTGAAGATCAAAATGGCGCAGAGCAGGTTCGACAGCACGCTCCACATGGCGAAGAACGCCACCGCCGCGACGGCTACAAAGCCGGACAGTGCCGTCCACAGCACCGTGGCCGAAACTCCGAGGCGGCCGAGGACGAGAACAAACGCGCTGCCCATGATCAACCAGCGTAAGCCGCCACGCACCGGCACCAGCAGCTCTGGCGGCAATGGATAGCGCTCGCCCAGACCGGTCAGAAAACCGCCCACGATGCGTTGCAATACGTAACCGGCCAACAGGATCAGCAGAATCTGCGCACCCACCAGCAGCGGTTCAAGCCAGTACGCGGATACCGGCAGGCCCAACATGTCCATCACTTCCCTGCCTCGCTCACGACAATGCTTCCAGTTCGGCCTGCATGGACTCCAGCAGTTCCAGCGCCTGCATCCAGGCGTCTTCCAGCTCGGACTCACGCACTTTCAGCTTGGCCTGCTCGGCCAGCAGGTCGCGCAGTTTGTCCTTGTTGGCCGCCTCGTAGTTGGTGCTGTCCGCCAGCGCTTCCTCGACCTTGGCGAGTTTTTCATTCACCAGCCCAAGGTCACGCTCCAGCTTGTCGGCTTCACGCTTGTGTGGCGCCAGTTGCTGACGCAAGGCCGCTGCCTGCTGACGTTGGGCTTTCTTGTCAGTCTTGTCGGCGTTGACTGGCGTGGCGCTGACCGGCGCGTTGCGCAGGCGGTAATCGGCCAGCCAGCGCGTGTAGTCATCCAGATCGCCGTCGAACTCCTGTACGCGGCCGTCAGCCACCAGCAGGAAGTCATCGGTGGTGCTCTTGAGCAAGTGCCGATCGTGAGACACCACCAGTACCGCACCACCGAACTCCTGCAAGGCCATGGTCAGCGCCAGGCGCATCTCCAGGTCGAGGTGGTTGGTCGGTTCATCGAGCAGCAACAGGTTGGGCTTTTCCCAGGCGATCAGTGCCAGCGCCAAGCGGGCTTTCTCGCCACCGGAGAAATTCAGCACGGGCTCATCCAGACGTGCGCCACGGAAATCGAAGCCGCCGAGGAAGTCGCGCAGCGTCTGTTCACGCTCAGTCGGTGCCAGACGCTGCAAGTGCAGCAACGGGGTCGCCTTGGCGTCCAGTGAGTCAAGCTGATGCTGGGCAAAGTAGCCCACGGTGAGGTTTTCGCCTCGAACCAGTCGACCGCTCTGCGGCTCAAGCTCGCCAGCCAGATTTTTGATCAACGTCGACTTGCCCGCGCCGTTGGGGCCCAGCAGGCCGATGCGCGCGCCCGGCGTGAGTTGCAGCTTGACCTTCTCCAGGATGGTCTTGTCGCCGTAACCCAGACGCGCGTCTGACAGATCCAGCAACGGGCTGGAGATCTTGTCGGACTCACGGAAAACGAAGTTGAACGGCGAATCGACGTGCGCGGCGGACAGCTCTTCCATGCGCTCCAGTGCCTTGATCCGGCTCTGGGCCTGACGGGCCTTGGTGGCCTGGGCCTTGAAGCGCGCGATGTATTTTTCCATGTGCGCGCGTTGCGCCTGCTGCTTCTCGTAGGCCTGTTGCTGCTGGGCCAGACGTTCGGCACGAGCGCGCTCGAAAGCGCTGTAGCCGCCACGGTAAAGCGTGATCTTGCGTTGCTCGACATGGGCGATGTGATCGACCACAGCGTCCAGAAAATCCCGGTCGTGGGAAATCAGCAGCAAGGTGCCAGGGTAGCTTTTGAGCCAGTCTTCAAGCCAAAGAATGGCGTCCAGGTCCAAGTGGTTGGTCGGTTCGTCGAGCAGCAACAGGTCCGATGGGCACATCAGCGCTTGCGCGAGGTTCAGGCGCATACGCCAGCCGCCGGAGAAACTGCCGACCTGACGTTCCATCTGTTCGTTGGTGAAGCCCAACCCTGCCAGCAGCTTGCGTGCCCGCGCATCTGCGGTGTAACCGTCGGCGCTGTCGAGCTCCGAATGCAGACGCGCCTGAGCAGCGCCGTCCTGCGCGGCTTCCGCCTCGGCCAGCAGACGCTGAACCTCGCGCAGGCGCTCGTCGCCGTCGAGTACGTAGTCCACGCCCAGGCGCTCAAGGGTGTCGACCTCCTGACGCATATGCGCGATACGCCAGTCGGCGGGCAGCAGGCAGTCACCCGCATCGGGCGTCAGCTCGCCACGCAGCAAGGCGAACAGGCTGGATTTACCGGCGCCATTGGCACCGATCAGGCCGGCTTTATGGCCGGCGTGCAGGGTCAGCTCGGCGTCTTCTAGCAGACGTTGCGGACCACGCTGTAAGGTAAGGCTTTGAAGTCGAATCATAATGGCGGCGGAGTCTACCAGCTTCGTCCTGAACAGGTGGATCACTATGCCTTCAGCGCTCTGGAGTTTCACCCTCGATTTCTACGCCCGTCCGGGTGTAGAGCAGGCTTGTCTGACGCTGCAAGCCAACGGGGCCAACGTGTGCATGGTGCTTTGCGGGGTCTGGCTCGGCACGCGCGAAGTGGAGTGCAATGCGCAGCGATTAACGCAAATAAGGCAATTGGCGACACCCTGGCACGATGAAGTGGTGCGTCCGCTGCGGGATTTGCGTAACCAATGGCGCAATGCAGCGCTTGAGGACGCGGTGCTGATGACGTTGCGAATGAAGGTCAAGGCGCTGGAGCTGGAGGCCGAACAGAGTCTGATGCTGAAGCTTGAGGCACTGGCTGGAGACTGGCCAGCGGGTGAGGCGAGAAGTGCAGAGGAATGGCTGATCGAGCTCGCTGACGGAGAGGCAGAAAAAAACCGCGATGCGCTGCAGGTGCTGCGCATCGCGGTTGATCTTGCCGTCGACCAGACTTAGGAAGCGCTGGTTGGCGTTGCGCCGTTGGCAGGTGTTGCCGGTGCAGCAGATGGCGCGGCAGGTGCAGGCGTCGTCGGCTTGGCAGCGGCAGCAGGCGCTGGCGTAGCCGGTTTGGCGGCGGTCGGCTTCGCTGCTGGCTTGGCCGCAGGTTTTGCGACAGGCTTGGCTGCTGCTTTCACAGGTGCCTTGACTGGTGCTTTGGTCGCGGCCTTCGCGGGCGCTTTTACCGGGGCTTTGGCCGCTGGTTTAGCTACCGGGGTTTTTGCTGCTGCTGGTTTGGCAGCGCTGCTTGCCGTCGTTTTGGCGACAGGTGCCTTGGCCGCAGCCGCTTTGGCAGCCGGCCGGGTGGCGGCAGGTTTAGCCGTAACTGGCTTGGCGGCGGCTGTTTTTGCCGCGGCAGGCTTGGCTGCTGCCGCTGCCCGGGTGGCAGGTTTGGCGGCAGCTTTGACCGGGGCCTTGGTTGCCGCAGGTTTGGCTGCAGGCTTGGCGACCGACGAAGGCTTGGCAGCAGTTTTGGCGACTGGCTTGGCAGCGGCCGCTTTCACTGCGGTTTTTGCAGGTGCTTTTGCTGTAGCGGCAGTCCCTGCTTTGGCGGCGGCTTTAGGGGCAGCAGGCTTGGCATTGCGAGTGGTGAGGATCTTGCCGACCGCCTCTTTCACGCGACCGATACCCTGGGCCAGCTTCAGGCTCTCTTGGGCATCGCGCTTGAGGTGCAGAATGTAGGTGCGGGTTTCGGTCTGGCGATCCTTGAGAGCATCGAGCAACTCTTCCAGCTCGGAAACGGCGTCTTTGGCCTTGGCCTGTGCCTTGGATTTTCCGGCGGTGGCAGCGTCCTGCAGTTTGATGCGGGAGTTGTGCAGTTTTTCCTGCGCCTTGCCGCGTTGTTTCTCAAGCTTGGCGAGCAGTTTCTCGGCATCAGCCAAGGCTTGGGAACAGGCGTCTTCCAGATGTTCAAGCAAGCTGCCCGATAATTGTTGAAGCAAATGCAACGGAGTATTTACTGGCTTCTTTTTGGCCGACATGACTTACCTCCTGGGTGACGAAATTGCGGCTCATACTAGGCTTCTGCGCGCATCGCCGCTAGCGCATCTTGACAGCATCCAGGGGGCGCTGTTGCATACTGCAAAAAATGATTGCCTGACACGATGCACAGGCATTGTGAAATTCACTTGGCAAGACTCGTCACTACACGCGCTGGCGCTGGCATAATCGCTGCCTTCCCAGGCCGGAGAGCATTAATGTCGCGCTACCTGTTAACGTCGTTGTTCCTCTTGCTACCCCTGGCTCAAGCTGCCGAAGCACCACCTGCGGCGGCCGATGATGGTCATGATCTCGCCTACAGCCTGGGTGCAAGCCTGGGTGAACGCTTGCATCAGGAAGTCCCTGACCTTGATCTCAAGGCACTTGTCGACGGTCTGAAACAGGCTTATCAGGGCAAGCCGCTGGCACTCAAGCAGGAGCGTATCGACCAGGTCCTGCGTGAGCATGACGCCGCAATCGCGCAGGCCGAGACCGCAGGCACAGACGCGCCTACCGAAGCAGCCCTGAAGGCAGAGCGCACGTTCATGGACAGCGAGAAGGCCAAGCCGGGTGTGAAGGTATTGGCGGACGGGATTCTCATGACCGAGCTGACACCTGGCACGGGCCCCAAACCTGATGCCAATGGCAGGGTTGAAGTGCGCTATGTGGGTCGTTTGCCGGACGGCACGATCTTCGATCAGAGCACCCAGCCGCAATGGTTCCGGCTCGACAGCGTGATCAGCGGCTGGACCAGCGCATTGCAGACGATGCCGACCGGCGCGAAATGGCGACTGGTGATTCCTTCGGATCAAGCCTACGGCGCTGAGGGTGCTGGCGACCTGATCGATCCGTTCACTCCGCTGGTATTTGAAATCGAGCTGATTGCCGTTTCACAGTAAGCGGATGTAAATCCGGAATCCAGAAACGCGAAAGGGTGCAAAAGCACCCTTGGCGGTTTGTAGCCTCTGCACGCGAGCGGTCACACCTGCGCGGCGATCTCTTCCTTGTGGGAGTTGTGCAGCACTTCAATCAGGCAGTCTTCCAGCTCGAAGCGCTCGTGCAGCAGTTGCCCCAGCTGGTTGAATTCCTTGGCCACCACCGTAGCGTCCGAGCAGTCGCCCTTGTCGCAACGATCATTGAACGTCAACGCAAACTTGGTAATGACGTCCAGGCGCGGGTAGATCGTGTCAGCCAGCTCGAGCCCACGCTCGTCGTTGAACGCGCGGGCTTCATCACCCAGCTGTTCATAGACCTCAAAGTGGCCGGCCGAGACGTAATCGACAAGAACTCCACAGAAGTTCTGCAAGCCTTCACGGTCGGCTGCCAGAGCCTGGGGCGTGTCGCCCAGCGCATCGTAGGCTTCGACCAGTTCGAGGCGGCTTTGAAGCCAGCGATCAATCAGCTTATTGACTCCGCCCCAGCGTTCCTGAGCATTCTGACAACTTTCCAGCATGGTCTTCTCTCTTCCCTTCAGGGGCATGCAGTCCTGGGCCGGTCCTGGCGGTTAGCCTGTACCTGGCCTGATAGATGCGCCAGGACAGCATATTTCCAGTGACGCGTGCGGGCCAGATTATGCCCGCTCGACAAGGCCTTCAAGGTACGCAGGAGATAAAGTTCATACAAGCGTTTAATACCTGGCCCGATCTTTGGTCGCCAGCCAGTGGCTGAATTCGCTGAAAAGAGGATACAGGGGTAACAGCGCAAGGCCGGTAAATGCCAGCAGACTCCACTCCGGCAGGCTTATACCGAACAGGGTCCAGGTGATTTCTGCGCAAAACATTGCATCGCTTCGCAGCCGGTCAATGCACATGTCCAGTGAGAGCAGGCTTAACAGATGCTCCAGTTTGGTAATGAAAGGTATCAATTGATCTGCCGAGGCGGTTTGCAGCCATACCTGAGCGCCTGCCGTAACAAGCCCTGTCAGCGCGATCAGCAGAAAGCCCAGGCTGTAGCGCCGCATGCCTGTCGGGCCGGGAGCGTGGCAGGCAGCGCACAATGCCAACACACCGCAGGCGATGATTGCCGCGCGTTGTATCAGGCAAAGGAAGCAAGGGTCGAGGCCGAAGGTTTGCTGCAGATAAAAGGCGGTGCCAATGATTGATGCACAGGCCAGCGATGCCAGGAAAAACAGGAAGCGTGTGCGAGCCAGATACATGGCAAATCCGTAACAAAGGACGAGGCGATTACGGTAGAGGAAAGGGTACGGCGCATTCAAGGTGGCGGCGTGCGGATACGTCGCTGTTTACCTGGGAAAACAAACACACTACTGCGTGGTTCTTTTACACATCGGCGTAGGAAGATTCTCACGCACTATTTTCTGATGGTCTTCGAGACAGCATGGAGAGCCCTCGCACGGGGCTCTCCGGCAGCTTTATGCTTTGGTCAGCACAGGCACAGGGCGCGACAGGAAGCGTTCGTCGAGCAGGCCCAGGCCTTCCTGAAACAGCGTATTGCTGCGATCCGTCTCACCCAGCTGGGCCAGCAGACGAGCCAGCTCTGCGCAGGTCTCGGGATTGCGTTCCAGACGCAGGCTGCTCTCCAGATAATCCCGCGCCTTGCCCCACAATCGGCCTTGCAGGCAGATACGCCCCAGGCTCAGCAACAGGCTTGGATCGGCAGGATGATGCTTGAGCCAGCCTTCTGCCGTTTGCAGTTGCTTCAGCGGATCGCTGCCGCGCACCAGGCCATACAGACGCGCCAGATGGCTGTTGTATTCGCGCTTGAGGGCGCTACGCAGCACCTCTTCAGCCTGAGCTTCGGCGCCCAGACGACGCAATTGATCGGCATACGCCAGCACCAGTTGCGGCTCCTGACGCTGTGCGGAGCCGAGTCCTTGCCAGGCGCTTTCCAGCGAAGGCAACCCGGTGGGTGAGCCCTCGATACCATCGCGGTAGGCCGCCAGGGTCAGGTTCTCGCCCCAGGCGCGGCGCTCCAGCTCGGCAAGCTCCTTGGCTGGCAGGACTTTGTCCTTGCGCAGTTCCGGCATCAGACGGACAACATCGGACCAGTCGCCACGTTGCTGATAGAGCCGCTGCAACTGGCGAAGCACCTGAGGGTTATGTGGATGACGCTCTTTCATTGCCAGCAGCGTGGTGAGCGCACCTTCGGTGTCGCCACGATCCTGTTGCAGTTGAGCGTGATTCAGGGCAATTGCCAGCTCGGCTTGCGGCTGACGCTCCAGCGCACGCTCCAGCAAGGCATCGCAGTCTTCGTAACGCCCCTGCTCATTAGCCGCGCGGGCGGCGCCAATGTAGTAAAGCAATGGATGGGCATCGGCTTCGGCCGCCCGTTGCAGATGACGTTGTGCACTGGCCCAGCGTCCTTCGGCAAGGTCCATCTGGCCATGCTCGATAGCCAGTTGCACACGGCGACGGCGGTTACGACGCGACCATGGGTTGACCACGCGGCCTGACGTCGTCAGCAGCGTGATGACCAGCCTGAGAAGGGCGATTACCAGCAGAACTGCGACCAGCAATGCCAGCGTTGCCCATAGACTCGATTCATAGCGGAAGTTCTGATAGGCGATCAGCACGTAGCCGGAATGCTCGGCGATGGCGACACCAATCAGCGCCGCAGCGGCGATAGCGATGAATAACAGCACATAAAAGCGCTTCATCGGCTGGTCCCCTGTTGCGCCTCGGCTGGCTGGCCCGCGGCATGACGGCGTTCAAGGTAGGCCTGCACCGAGCTCAGGCTCTGCGCAAGATCAGGGGTCTTGACCGACACAGGCTGATTGGCCAGCGCCTCAAGCCCTTGGGCGAGCACTTTGCTCTGTGGGTCGTCCTGATCGAAGTTGGCCTTCAAAACGCTCTGTGCTTCGGTGATGGCCTTGGTATAGACCTGCGGCTCGCCGTTGAGCGCCGCCCATTGCGCTTGCTCCAGCGCCAGGCTCAGGGCAAGGCGCACTTGGGAAAGGCTCTGGCCTGCCAATACCGGGCGTATATCCTTGTCGGCGTTGAAATCGATACGGAAGTAGTGGGAAATTTCGTCCCACCACTGCGTCCACCGGCTTTGTTCAGTCTTGTCGGCGGTCAGGCCCAGAAGAGACTCGCCCTTGTCTTCGTATTCAGGTGCCAGCTTATTGAGCTGCTCAGCCTGTTCGCGTAGGGCGGCCAGTTGCAGGAACAGTCCGGTGCGGTCTGGCTGCTCAACGCTGCGCAAGGCGGCAAGGCTCTTGGCCAGTTGCTCGCGGGCGGCAAAGGAGCCGGGATCGTCCTGCTCACGTAGAATTTCGTCGGCACCCTGAACCAGCGCCTGAGCACTGTTGATGTCCTGCAGCGCTGAAAGACGCAGGCTGGCCAGACGCAGCAAATGCTCGGCCTCGGCCAGGCGCCAGTCCTTGCGGCTCGCGCCCAGCACGGTTTCGAGTCGCTGGCTGAGACGCTGCTGATCGCCCTGCAATTGCGCGACCAGCCGTCTGCTGTCTGCCAACTGATCGGCAGGCGGGAATTGCGCAAGGCGTGCGCTCAGCTGCTGATCATTCTGAGCCAGTACCAGCGTCTGCTCGGCGATGTCTTCAACCTGGCCGCGCTGCTGTTGGTGGCCGGCTTGCAGCATGCGCAGTTGCCAGACTCCCCAGCCTGCGACCGCGACACCAGCGATACCGAGCAGCAAGGCCAGGAATACCAAGCCACTGCTGCGGCTGCCGGTGCGCTCGGCACGTACTGGGTCAGGCTTGGGTGCAGGCGTTTTCAACACCGATTCTTCGTCTTTAGGCAAGGCTGTTTCGCTCACGTATCCCATCCTTTGCATTTTGGCGTAATAGCGTAAACGACAAGTGTCGATCATTACGCCTTGACGGCAGGCTGAGGTTGATCCCGCAACGCTGCCAGCAATGCCGTGGCGCTGGCGCCACGACAATCAATAACGGTCCGGGCTCCAGCTGCCTGCGCAATGCTGGCCACCCGGGGGCTTGGTACGAACAGTGGCAAATCGGCCAGGTCTGGCCAAGAATCACCCGCCAGCTGAAGCAAATGTTCAAAACCCTGCCCACTGCTGACCACCAGCCCGTTCAAGCGTTCCACCGCAACACGTTGCGGCACGGCGTCGGGGGCATGCTCCGGCAGGTAGCGACGATACAACGGCAGGTAGTCAACTCCCACCCCCAACGCGCGCAATTGCTCGGCCAACAGTTCGCGTCCTTCGTCGCCGCGCATGATCAGCACACGGCTTCCCGGTACGGCAATCGCCTGTTTCAAGCGCGGCAACTCGAGCAAGGCTTCGCTGTCATCGCCCTGCTCCGGCCAGCTCGCATCGAGCCCGTAATCAAGCAGTATCTGCCCGGTTGCTGAACCCACACTGAACCAGGGTTGCATGGGTGGCTGTGGCCACACTTCGTCGATCAGCTCGATAGCCAGCCGCGCCGCAGGTTTGCTGACCACGATCACTGCACAATAATTGAGCAGCTCGAAAATGATCGAACGCTGTGCAGGCGTCAAGGGCAATGGCTCGGTCTCGAGCAAAGGCAGGCTGCTGCTGAAGATACCGGCCTCGGCCAGCACTTTTGCCAGCGCTGCCGATTCTTCGGCCGGGCGGGTCAGCAACAGGCGCCAGGTGCTCATTCGTTGTTGGCCTCGCCATACACCGCTTTCAGAATGTCGGCGGCACCCTGCGCCAGCAGTGCTTCGGCCACCTGCACACCCAGCGCCTGGGCGGATGTCTGTGGCGCGCGGGCTTCGGCGTGCAGCAATACACTCCCGGCCGGGTCGCCCACCAGCCCGCGCAACCAGACGTCATCGCCTTCCAGCACGGCGTAACAGGCGATAGGCACCTGGCAGCCACCGTTGAGGTGCTTGTTCAGCGAGCGTTCGGCAATCACGCGCACGGCGGTGTCTTCGTGATGCAGAGGTGCAAGCAAGGCATGAATTTCTGCATCGACGCTGCGGCATTCGATACCCACCGCGCCCTGCCCGCCCGCAGGCAGGCTGTCGTCGACGCTGATTGCCGAGGTGATACGATTTTCAAAGCCCAGGCGGATCAGGCCCGCAGCGGCAAGAATGATGGCGTCGTACTCGCCGGCATCGAGCTTGGCCAGGCGCGTATTGACGTTGCCACGCAGGAAGCGGATCTGCAGATCGGGGCGGCGCGCCAGCAATTGCGCCTGACGGCGCAAGCTGGAGGTGCCGACGATGCTGCCAGCTGGCAGTTCGTCCAGGCTGGCAAAGGTGTTGGACACGAACGCATCGCGTGGGTCTTCGCGCTCGCAGATGCAGAACAGGCCCAGGCCTTGTGGAAAGTCCATCGGCACGTCTTTCATCGAATGCACGGCGATATCGGCGTTGTCTTCCAGAAGCGCTGTTTCCAGCTCCTTGACGAACAAGCCTTTGCCGCCGATTTTCGACAGTGGGGAGTCGAGCAGCTTGTCACCACGACTGACCATGGGCACCAGCGTCACGAGCAGGCCGGGATGAGCCTGTTCGAGACGGGCCTTTACGTATTCTGCCTGCCAGAGTGCCAGCGCACTTTTGCGCGTGGCGATGCGGATTTCGCGAGAGGACATTGAACAATCCGTACTGAGTGAATGCGACGGATAATAACAGCTCAATCCCGGTCAGGGCGGCTTCGGCGCTGATTGAAACTTGCGTCAGACACTGAGCCGATCAATCAATCGGCAGTGGCTGAGGGGCGCATGGGAAAGGCTGCGCGCAGGCCAGCCGAAAAGCACATGTAGCCGGAATTCTCTCCCGTTCCATGACTCGGTCTGGGCCCAGAGGCTCCAAAGCGGCGAGGCGCTAGAGCTGCTGCATCATCTTGCGTACACCGGCTACATGGCGGCGACTGACGATCAACGCATCGCCATTAAGCCCTCTGAGAAACAGCTGGAAATGCCCCAGCGGCGTGCGCTGCAACCGTTCTATTCGCTCGCGGGCCACCAGTGCATTGCGGTGAATACGCACGAAACGGTCGCCGAATTCGTCTTCCAGCGCCTTGAGCGGCTCGTCCAGCAGCACTTCGCCACCCTCATGACGCAAGGTCACGTATTTATGATCGGCGATGAAGTAGATCACCTGATCGAGTGGAATCAGTTCGATACCCTTGCGAGTCCGCGCGCTGATATGGCTGCGTGGGCCCGATCCGCTTTCGGCAGCCGGACGGGTCAACGCCGCCAGTTGCACGCGGTTTGGCCGCTCGGCTTTCCTCAATGCTTCGACGAGGTGCTCGGAACGCACAGGCTTGACCAGATAGCCCACTGCACTGACCTGGAAAGCTTCCAGGGCGAATTCATCGTGGGCAGTGCAAAACACCACCGCAGGCGGCGCTTCCCGCTCGCACAGTCGCGCTGCAACCTGCAGGCCATCGAGACCCGGCATGCGGATATCGAGCAGCACCACGTCTGGTTTGTGAGTTTCAATCAGCGCCAAGGCTTCTTCACCATTGGAGGCGCTGGGTTCCAGTACTCGATAACCTTCAATCTCATTGACCATGCGGCTCAATCGCTCGCGGGCCAGGGGTTCGTCATCAACGATCAGGACATTCATATAGCTCTGGCTTCCTGCGTGAGTCTCGCACAAGGATAGCGTAGACAGGTGTAGTGACGACCGTCACGGCGCTCCACGCTCAGACTGGCGTGCGGGCCAAAAAGTGCCGCAATACGTGCGCCTATATTCGTCAGAGCCTGCTGAGTACCGTTGGAAGTCTGCCGATTGGCAACTTCTTCATAGGGATTATTGACGCTCAATATGAACTCTCCCCCTTCATAGTTCGCTTCGACCGTTACAACGCCCCCCTCGACTCGCGGAGCAATGCCATAAATCAAAGCGTTTTCAAGTAATGGCTGCAAGGTTAGCTGGGGAATCGGCAAGTCATCGGGAATTGCACTCACCCTCCAGTCCAACTGTAGACGCTCGCCAAGACGATATTGCTCAATCGATAAATATCGTTTTGCCAATGCCAGCTCTTCGCCCCACGTTACCAGGCTGCCGGGCTTGGCCAGACTGGCGCGAAACAGGTCTGAAAGGTCGAGTACCGCCTGCTCTGCCTTGACCGGGTTGCTGGCAACCAGGCTGGCAATGCTGTTGAGGGTATTGAACAGAAAGTGCGGACGGATTCGCGCCTGCAGCGATTCGATCCTCGCGCGCAGCTCGCCTTGTTGCTGCTTGCGCCACTGACTCTGCAAATAGAAATAGCGCAGCATCAGTGCGGACATGATCAACGCAATTGTCGAGTAGCGCAGGTAGCGCTCGACCATCCCGCCGATTGAAATCCGTCCGGTGAGCTGACAGACATCGGTGACGGCTGTGCACAGCAACGTCAGGCCGACCACCAGCAGGCAACTGAGCATGCCAGCCAGCCCCGGCGTCAGGCGCGCCAGCCAGGGTCGCAAACCACACAGCAGCGCTGCGGACAGCAGCACGATCCATTGCACGAACAGCGACATCAGCGCCAGACGTACCCAGTCGAAGCCGGTACGCATCGGTTCTACCAGCACCAGAACCAGCACCAGCAGCTCCGCCAGAACGACAAGCACCAGCAATGCCTGCGGCAGGCACGGTTCGGGGAGGAAAAAGTCTTTGCCGGGCACAGGCCGGGCTTCGTGTTTCACAGGTTCGATTCGCATGCCTCCAGTCTCTGCCCTGGCCTCGTCAGCGGCAAGCTGTCCGGGGATAAAAATGCATCAACCCTGTTATCATCGCAATCGCCCTTGTGCCAGGTAACGGGCACGCCACTTTCTGTTAGCAACGAGCGAATCCATGAGCACCGACAAGACCAATCAGTCCTGGGGCGGCCGCTTCAGTGAACCCGTCGACGCGTTTGTCGCGCGTTTCACTGCCTCCGTCACCTTCGATCAACGTCTGTATCGCCACGACATCATGGGCTCCATCGCCCACGCCACGATGCTGGCCAAGGTGGGCGTTCTGACGGACGCCGAGCGTGACACCATCGTTGACGGCCTGAACACCATCCAGGCCGAGATCGAGGCCGGCAATTTCGAGTGGCGCGTCGATCTGGAAGATGTGCACATGAACATTGAAGCACGCCTGACCGATCGCATTGGTATCACCGGCAAGAAGCTGCACACCGGTCGCAGCCGCAACGATCAGGTCGCGACCGATATCCGTCTGTGGCTGCGCGACGAAATCGACCTGATCCTGAGCGAAATCACGCGTCTGCAGCAAGGCCTGCTGGGCCAGGCCGAGCGCGAAGCTGAAACCATCATGCCCGGTTTCACCCATTTGCAGACTGCCCAGCCCGTTACATTCGGTCATCATATGCTGGCCTGGTTCGAAATGCTCAGCCGCGACTACGAGCGTCTGGTCGACTGCCGCAAGCGTCTCAACCGCATGCCTCTGGGCAGCGCTGCGCTGGCAGGCACCACCTACCCGATCGACCGCGAACTGACCTGCAAACTGCTGGGTTTCGATGTCGTGGGCGGTAATTCGCTGGACGGCGTATCGGATCGCGACTTCGCCATCGAATTCTGCTCGGCCGCGTCCATCGCGATGATGCACTTGTCGCGCTTCTCCGAAGAGCTGGTGCTCTGGACCAGTGCGCAGTTCCAGTTCATTGATCTGCCGGATCGCTTCTGTACTGGCAGCTCGATCATGCCGCAGAAGAAAAACCCTGATGTGCCTGAACTGGTACGTGGCAAGAGCGGCCGTGTGTTCGGTGCCCTGATGGGCCTGCTGACCCTGATGAAAGGCCAGCCTCTGGCCTACAACAAGGACAATCAGGAAGACAAGGAACCGCTGTTTGACGCTGCCGACACTCTGCGTGATTCGCTGCGTGCGTTTGCCGACATGATCCCGGCAATCAAACCCAGGCACGCGATCATGCGTGAAGCCGCGCTGCGCGGGTTCTCGACCGCGACCGATCTGGCCGACTATCTGGTGCGCCGTGGTCTGCCGTTCCGTGACTGCCACGAGATCGTCGGTCATGCCGTGAAATATGGCGTGGAAACCGGCAAGGACCTGGCAGAAATGAGTCTGGAAGAACTGCGTCAGTTCAGTAACCAGATTGAGCAGGACGTGTTTGCCGTGCTGACCCTGGAAGGCTCGGTCAACGCCCGTAACCACATCGGCGGCACCGCACCCGAACAGGTCCGCGCCGCCGTGGTCCGCGGTCAGGAACTGCTGGCCGGGCGCTGAATACAACCAAGGCATTCCTTTAGCCTGAGGAACGACCATTCAACTATCGTGCGACGCTCCGCGTCGCATGCCGTTCTGAACGCTCTGCGTCCGCTCTTGAGTGTGCGGCGCAGCGCAGATTTGTGACGCAGAGCGTCACCCACGGCATTCCCACGCTGGAGCGTGAGGAACGATGACCCCTACTATCGTGCGACGCTCCGCGTCGCATGCCGTTCTGAACGCTCTGCGTCCGCTCTTGAGTGTGCGGCGCAGCGCAGATTTGTGACGCAGAGCGTCACCTACGGCATTCCCACGCTGGAGTGTGAGGAACGATGACCCCTACTATCGTGCGACGCTCCGCGTCGCATGCCGTTCTGGACGCTCTGCGTCCGCTCTTGATTGCGCCGTACGGCTTCCGCCGATTTCCCTCCAGCGCACCTCGCCGCTATCATCGCCGCATCTTGTGAGGGACTTATCCGATGCTCAATGGCCTGTGGCTTGGTTTTTTTGTCGTGGCGACGATTTCCGCGCTGGTGCAGTGGCTGGTGGGCGGCAACGCCGGCATTTTTGCGGCGATGGTCGAAAGTATCTTCGCGATGGCCAAGCTGTCGGTCGAGGTGATGGTGCTGCTGTTCGGCACACTGACGCTGTGGCTGGGCTTTTTGCGCATCGCCGAAAAGGCGGGCATCGTCGACTGGCTGGCCAAGGTTCTCGGTCCGCTGTTTCTGCGCCTGATGCCGGAAGTGCCGCCCGGCCACCCTGCGCTGGGGCTGATCACCCTCAACTTCGCCGCCAACGCGCTGGGTCTCGACAACGCCGCCACGCCGATTGGCCTGAAAGCCATGCGCTCGCTACAGGAACTCAACCCGAGCAAGACCGCCGCCAGTAACGCACAGATCCTGTTTCTGGTGCTCAACGCTTCCTCGCTGACACTGCTGCCGGTAACGATCTTCATGTACCGCGCCCAGCAGGGTGCTCCCGACCCTACCCTGGTATTTCTGCCGATTCTGCTGGCCACCAGCGTCTCGACCATCGTCGGCCTGTTGTCGGTGGCGTTCATGCAGCGCCTGCGGCTTTGGGACCCGGTGGTGCTCGCTTACCTGATCCCCGGCGCCCTGCTGCTGGGTACTTTCATGGCCTTTCTCGGCACACTGTCGGCAGCTGCGCTGGCGGGACTGTCGTCCATTCTGGGTAACCTCACGCTGTTTGGCCTGATCATGATGTTTCTGATCATCGGCACGTTACGCAAGGTGCTGGTCTACGAGGCCTTCGTCGAAGGTGCGAAGGAAGGCTTCGACGTCGCCAAGAGCCTGTTGCCTTATCTGGTCGCCATGCTCTGCGCAGTGGGCGTACTGCGCGCATCCGGCGCGCTGGACTTTGGCCTGGAAGGCATTCGGCATGTGGTGCAGTGGCTGGGGCTGGATACACGCTTCGTCGATGCGTTGCCGACCGCGATGGTCAAACCCTTCTCCGGTAGCGCCGCCCGTGCTCTGTTGATCGAAACCATGCAGACCCAAGGCGTCGACAGCTTCGCGGCATTGGCCGCCGCAACGATTCAGGGCAGCACCGAAACCACGTTCTACGTGCTCGCGGTGTACTTCGGCGCCGTGGGCATTCAGCGCGCTCGCCATGCGGTGGGCTGCGCGCTGCTGGCCGAGTTTTCCGGTGTCGTGGCCGCGATCTTCGTCTGCTACTGGTTCTTCGGCGCTACCGCGACCTGAAACATTACTGCGCCGGAGCCTGAGGCGCAGACTCCGCGGGGGCTGCTTCGGCAGGCGCAGCCTCCTGCTTCTCCTGCTTCGGCCCATCAGCCGGTGCGGACTCAGGCGTAGTCTCTTCGGCCGAGTCGCCGCCCGGCTTGAGTTTGATTATCCGGCCTGTAGGTCGTTTCACGGCCGGTTGATCGTTGTCGGTGACCACAAAGCGCAGCACGCCGATCATCTGGCCGTCCTCGGTCAGCACCCTCACCTGCCAGCGCCCTGTCACGTCCTCCGGGAAGTTCTGTTTGCGTGTCCAGGCGCGATAGCCTTCCTTGCGTCCGCCGTGAATGTCCAGCGCGATCCGGTCCATCTCTTCGCCTTCATGCCACCACACATGGTAGATACGCTCGTCCAGACCGCGCGGCGCATTGATGGCGGTGTACGCATACAGGCCGCCGTTGCGCAGCTGTTTGGCGCTGATCAGCGAAATACTGTCGCCTGGTGTGCGGTTCTTGTTATCGAAGTCCGGGCTGACCGCCACTTCGGTCAACCAGAGCGTCGCAGGCGGCACCCAGGAGCGCAGCAACCAGCCCGCCGCGCCGATGGCCAGGATGATGCTGATCACGGCCAGTGCGCTGCGCCAGGTGTTGAGCGGGAAGTTCGACATCAGGCTGGGTGCCGACAGCACCATCGCCACGCCCAGCGCCAGTTTGTAACTCTCGGCGGTGGTCAGGTGCAGGATGATCGGCAGCGCGGTCAGCAGTGCCGCGAACAGTGTCAGAGTGTGCAATGTCATGAACAGCCAGCGTCTGGGCGCCAGCCACTTGTAGTAGAGAGGGTCGATGATCGAGATCAGCCCGGCGGCGCCAAGCACCGCAGTGAATACCGCCTGACCACTGTTCCAGGTGGTGGTGATGAAAAAGAACGGCAACACGAAAAACAGGCTTTCCTGATGGATCATCTGCGTGCCGTAGCGCAGCAAACCCTGCGGAATCTCGCGGCCCAGCGCCTTGTTGAGCAGCCCGACCATGGTGTTTTCGACCATCAGCCACAGCCAGCTGATCAGCATCACCACGGCGATCCAGGTGGCCAGCCCTGCCTGGCGGTCGACCAGGATAAAACTGGCGATACCTGAAACAAAACCAAACGCCGCAATGAGCCCCGGATAGCGCTGCATCAAGTTGAGCACGGGCGTCACATAGCGGTTCACGTCAAACATTCGGGGGTTCACTCGGTTCTGTTCATACAAAAAACTGCGTAGCGTAACAAGCGCGGCGCGCAGCCAACACCACCAATGCAGTTCGGCGTCAGAATTCTATTTATTGCGTACACGCCAGCGCCACATGGCCAACAAGGCTATCAGGCCCAGCACCCCGCCAATCAGCCAATACAGGCCGTCATAACTGAACAGAGGCTTTTCAATTCGCATGTAGCCCGGCTGGGCGAGCAGCTGGCGTATGGCCTGACTGGCTGTCTCCAGTTTCACCGCCTTGATGCGTTTGGCCGGGTCTTCGAAGCGCCCGTTTTCGTAATCATTGAGCGCGCTCCAATAATAGTCGGCCAGCGCACTATTGCCCTGTGTGGCCCACGATTGCCGGTCGATGGCGAGCTGTTGCAACCGCGCAAATGTAGCGGGCTGCATGCCTTCTTTTTGCAGGCGCTCGACCATATTGCGGATGTCCCGCTCGGCTTCATCGGCATCGTCACGTTCGACATCGGCATTCAGGCTCAAAAACCCGACATCGCCGAACACTTCCCGCTCGGCAGAAGGACCGTACGACAAGCTGTGTTTCAGACGCAGCTCGGTGTAGAGCGTCCAGTCAAGATAGGCTTTGACCAGCTCCCAGGTTTCGTCGTGCTGGTCGTCAAGTTGTGGCTCGGGGTAGATCAGGTGCAGCTTGGCACTCTCGCCCAGCCCGCCGCGCTCAAGCTCGCGTCGCGGCTCGGCTGAACCCGAGCTTTGCGCCAGCGGCGGGTGATCGATGGGGTCGGTGGGTGCCAGTTTGCCGTAAGTGCGCTCCAGATAGGCCGGCAACAGCTTGTCCAGATCGCCAACCACGATCAGCGTCATGTTATTGGGCGCGTACCAGTTGGCGAAGACGTCTTCGATATGGCCCAGCTTGATACCATCCACTTCAGGACGCTCGGCGCATTTGAGGCCCAGCTCCACCGCCAGTTGACTGCTGGCGCTGCGCCCCGAGTCACGCCGGTCAAGCAGGCGCTGCAAGTGTGAAAAGTGTCCGCCGTCTTCTCGTTCTACGACTCGTTTTACCCCGTCCAGTCTTGCCTGGCTGAGCTCGGTTCTGGTCATGATCTCCAGCAGCAGGTCGAGCACCTTGCGCTGGTTTCGCGCGGGCGCTTCAATCACGAAGGTGGTATCGGCATTGCTGGTGAATGCGTTCCACTCGCCGCCCAGTGCCTGCATGCGCTCTTCCAGGCCGCCTTCACCGCTGTCATCAACCCCGCTGAACAGAAGATGTTCCAGCAAATGCGGCAGCTCCTTGTCCTGACAGGGGAAGTCATCGAACCCGATACCTACCACCAGGCGGATGGCGACGTGACCCTTTTCGGAACCGGGCTTGAGAAGGACTTGCAAACCATTGGGCAGCAGATAGCCCTCGACCTGAAGGCGGTCAAGGGCAAACGAAGGGAGTGAACCGAGGAGCAGACAAGCGAACAGCAGGCAACGCATAAAACAGCTTTCCTGGCGGGCCGGTATGTTTAACAGACTTCACCTCGGCCCTTACGTTCATAGTGATCGTTCGGGCTCGCTCTCGCTCGACAAGGCCCCGGTGTCGGCCGTTTCCAGTACCACATAAGCGCTGCTGCAAAACAGCGAGTTCAGGCGTTTCATGTCGGCAATCAGTTCCAGGTGCAGCGAACTGGTCTCGATACTCTGCACAACCTTCTGCCGCAGGCGGCTGACGTGAGCATGCGCCAGACGGCGTTCCTGGGCTCGAAAACGGCGTTTTTCACGCAGTAATTGACGCGCGCTTTCCTCGTCACCGCTGAGGAACACCGAGAGCCCCAGACGCAGGTTCGACTGCAACTGGATATGCAGATCGGCGAGTTCTTCCAGGCCGACTTCCGAGAATGAGCGGCGGTGCGAGGTCTTCTGCTGCTGGATCTTGCGCAGCATGCGTTCGATCAGGCCGCTGGCCAGTTCCAGATTGATGGTCAGCTCGATGATCTCGGCCCAGCGCCGGTTATCGTGCTCGCCGAGGTCCTCACGCGGCATCTGCGCCAGGTATAGCTTGATCGCGCTGTAGAGCGCTTCCACGTCATCGTTGAGGCGGCGCACTTCCTGAGTAACCGCTGTTTGCGTGCCGCGCAGCACCGCCAGCATCGAGCCCAGCATGCTTTCGATCAAATCGCCCATGCGCAGGGTTTCTCGCACTGCGTTGGCCAGTGCCAGGCTGGGCGTCGACAGTGCGGTCAGGTCCAGATGGCGAGGTTTGGCCAGGCCACCGACCTCGTTCTGCTGCGGCAGCAAGGCCGCGCACAACCGCGCCATCGGGCCAACGGTAGGCAGCATGATCAGGCAGCGCAACGTGTTGTAGATCAGGTGAAAGCCAATCACCAACTCCTGCGGACGAAAGCCCAGCGTGTCGATCCAGGCAACCAGCGGGTCGAGCACCGGAAAGATCAGCAACAGGCCGAACAGTTTGTACAGCAGACTGCCCAAGTCGACTTGCCGGCCAGCGACGTTCTGCATGCTGGTACTGAGAAAGGCCAGCAGGCCGCTGCCGATATTGGCACCGATCACCAGGCCGATTGCCACTGGCAGACCAATGACTTCCGTGCCCGCCAAGGTGGCCGTCAGCAGAACTGCCGCCAGGCTGGAATAGGAGATCAGCGCAAACATGGCACCAACCAGCGCATCCAGCAGAAGGTCGCCGGTCAACGAGGCAAACAGCACCTTGACCCCGGCCGCCTGGGTGATCGGTGCAGCCGCTGCGACGATCAATTGCAGTGCCAGCACGATCAGGCCCAGGCCGATACCGACCCGCCCCAATTGACCGGCACGGGTCTGCTTGCGCGACAGAAAGAACACCACGCCAAGGAAAATCAGCAACGGCGACAGCCATGACAGATCGAACGTCAGCACGCGGGACATCAATGCCGTGCCGACATCGGCGCCGAGCATGATCACCAGCGCCGGTGTCAGCGTCATCAGCCCCTGGCCGACAAATGAGGTCACCAGCATGGCAGTGGCATTGCTGCTCTGCACCATGGCTGTCACCAGAATGCCGGCGATGAACGCCAGTGGTCGCTTGGACATGTTCTGGCTGAGTAAACGACGAAGTTGTGCACCGTAAACACGAAGGATGCCAGTGCGCACGATATGCGTGCCCCAGATCAGCAGGGCGACGGCAGATAGCAAATCGAGCAGGGTCAGCATGCTGAAAGCCCCCTGAGGTTTGCCCGTTCAGGCGATGAATTGAAAGATGTGCATGTAGCGAGCGGGGAAAGGGTGTAACGCTCTACTAAGCTTTTAGTCGGCTATTAGCCTTGGCGCCAGCATCGCACAGGGTGGGATTCATTGAAATAAAAGTGTCATAAATCCGCACCGCAGATGCAAGACCGGACGCGGAGCGTCCAGAACGGCATGCGACGCGGAGCATCGCACGATGGCTGAAAAACTTCGGCACGACAGTTGGGATTATCGTTCCGCACGCTCCAGCGTGGGAATGCCGTTCGTGACGCTCTGCGTCACAAGTCTGCGCCGCACCGCACATGCAAGACCGGACGCGGAGCTTCCAGAACGGCATGCGACGCGGAGCGTCGCACGATGGCTGAAAAACTTCGGCACGACAGTTGAGATTATCGTTCCGCACGCTCCAGCGTGGGAATGCCTTGGGTGACGCTCTGCGTCACAAGTCTGCGCCGCACTGCAAACGCAAGACCGGACGCGGAGCGTCCAGAACGGCATGCGACGCGGAGCGTCGTACGATGGCTGAAGAACTTCGGCACGACAGTTGAGATTATCGTTCCGCACGCTCCAGCGTGGGAATGCCTTGGGTGACGCTCTGCGTCACAAGTCTGCGCCGCACTGCAAACGCAAGACCGGGCGCGGAGCGTACAGAACGGCATGCGACGCGGAGCGTCGTACGATGGCTGAAGAACTTCGGCACGACAGTTGAGATTATCGTTCCGCACGCTCCAGCGTGGGAATGCCTTGGGTGACGCTCTGCGTCACAAGTCTGCGCCGCACCACAAATGCAAGACCGGACGCGGAGCGTCCAGAACGGCATGCGACGCGGAGCGTCGTACGATGGCTGAAGAACTTCGGCACGACAGTTGAGATTATCGTTCCGCACGCTCCAGCGTGGGAATGCCTCGGGTGACGCTCTGCGTCACAAGTCTGCGCCGCACCACAAACGCAAGACCGGACGCGGAGCGTCCAGAACGGCATGCGACGCGGAGCGTCGCACGATGGCTGAAGAGCTTCGGCACGACAGTTGGGATTATCGTTCCGCACGCTCCAGCGTGGGAATGCCGTTCGTGACGCTCTGCGTCACAAGTCTGCGCCGCACCACAAACGCAAGACCGGACGCGGAGCGTCCAGAACGGCATGCGACGCGGAGCATGGGTACGATGGTGTTCTTGAGAGCACTTATCGCTCTCCGACGCGGAGCATCGGCACGATAGTCGTCAGGCTTCCAGCAGCCATCAACGGAACCGGTCAACCTCGTTACGCAGTTCAGTCGCCAACCCATTCAACTCCTGAGCGGTGACCGCCAGGTTGGACATCACCTGGCGCTGTTCGCTGTTGGCCATGGCGATGCTTTGCAGGTTGCTGCTGAGCATGGTGGCGGTGCTGCTTTGTTCCTGGGTGGCGGTGGTGATGGCGGCGAACTGGTGACCGGCCGAGCGGCTTTGTTCGTCGATCTGGGCCAGTGCCGAGGCCACTTTGGCGTTGAGCGACAAGCCTTCCTGCATCAGCGTATTGCCCTGTTGCATGGTGCTGATGGCGTTACCGGTTTCCTGCTGAATGCTGGCGATCATGCCGGAGATTTCGTCCGTCGCTTCACGGGTACGCGAGGCCAGGCTGCGCACTTCGTCAGCCACCACGGCAAAGCCGCGGCCTTGTTCACCGGCACGTGCGGCCTCGATGGCGGCGTTGAGTGCCAGCAGGTTGGTCTGGTCGGCAATCGAGGTAATCACCCCGACAATGCTGCCGATCTCCTGCGAGCGCTGGCCCAGTGTGTCGATGACCGTTGCTGTACTGCTCAGCGAGGTTGCGATCTGTTGCAGCGATGAAGACGCCTCGTCCATCGAGGTACGACCAATGCGCGTCTGCTGCGCATTTTCCTGCGCCAGACGCTCGGTGTTGCTCATGTTGTCAGCGATGTTCATCGACGTGGCGCTGAACTCCTCGACGGCACCGGCCATGCTGGTGATCTCGCCGGACTGTTGCTCCATGCCCTCGAACGCGCCGCCGGACAGGCCGGACAATGCGTGGGCGCGCGTGCTGACTTCCTGCGCCGCGGTGCGGATATGCGACACCATTGATGACAGCGCTTCGCTCATTTTGTTGAAGCTGCCCGACAGTTGCCCGATCTCGTCGTTGCTGGTCACATTGAGGCGTACGCTCAGGTCGCCCGCACCCAATGCATCGGCCTGGCGTACCAGTTCGGACAGTGGACGCAGCTTGCTGCGCAGCAGCCAGATCGCGCTGATCACCGCGATCAGCATGGCCAGCACACTGCCGATGGCCAGCTGGGTGCCGACGTTCCAGGTCACTTCACTGATTTCGTCACGCGGCATGCTGGCGATGACGGTCCAGGGGCCACCGGCAAACGGCTGGCCAACGCTGTAGTAGTCGTCATCACCGTCGTTCCAGAACTGCGCCTTGCCCTGTTTGCTGGCCAGGTCGGCAACGGACTTCGCTGCACCGTCCAGAGATTTGACGCCCGCCGGCGGAACCAGCCAGGTGCCTTTCTCGTCCAGCAGTGCCAGCGAACCGGTAGAGCCAATGCGGAAGCTCTTGAGGTTATCGAATTGGGTTTTATGTGCATCGGTGTAATCGAAGCCTACAAACAGCGCCGCAATGATCTTGCCGCTGCTGTCGCGAACCGGGCTGTACTGAGTCATGTAATAGCGATCAAACAACACCGCTTTGCCCACATAGCTCTGACCGGCGATCAAGCGCTCGTAGGCTGCGCCCTTGCGATCCAGCACGGTGCCGATGGCGCGCGTGCCATCCTGTTTGCTCAGAGAAGTGCTGATACGAACAAAGTCGTCGCCGCTGCGCACGAAAATCGTCGCCACGCCCGCGGTCATCGAGCGGAATTCATCAACCTCGGCAAAGTCGTTGTTCAGTGCGGTATCACGCAGGAACAGGCCTGGCGTGGAAGTGCCCGCTACCGTGACCGGTTTGTCGGGTTGCAGGCTCAGGCCACCGGCAAAGCGCTTTTCGAACAGACCACTGAGGCGCTGAGTGCTGTCGCGCAGTGTGCTGTGGAACGTGCTCAACTGGTCGGCGAGCAATCTGGCTTCGCTCGACATGTGCTCTTCGCGAATGACCAGGTTGGACGCGTCCAGAGACCTTAACGCGAACAGGGTGCTGCCGCTGATAACCACAGCCAGGATCACGGCCAGAGCAATACCGAGTTGCGAGGCAATTCGGGTACGGGGCTTGGACATAGAGACTCCATGCCGAATGATTGGAGTTGCCTGATCCGTGGCTTACCATTCAGCGAACAAATTAATGAGTGTTTTAAGCTGCCTGAACATGCAGTCGTTAAGCGGTGCGTCGGCCACCAGAGTCGTTACTTGAGTAACGGTCGCGACATTAACCAATGATGGCAGTTCAATACTAAACTAATTTTTAATGCAGTACTTCAACTAACGGCAACTCCATAGCGTTGACTTCCGTCTGCAGAAAATCGCTGAGGCGACGCAACCGCTCTGCGCCGGGCCTTGTGCGCGGCCAGACCAGATAATAATTTTCTCCGCTGAATACCGCGGTGCGCCACGGCAGACTCAGACGGGCCTGCGCCACGTCCTCGGCGACCATAAGTAAGTCGCCCATCGATACGCCGTAACCGCGTGCCGCTGCAATCATTCCCAGCTCAAGCGTATCAAACACCTGCCCGCCTTTGAGCGACACCTGATCGGCCAGCCCCATGCGGTTCAGCCAGGTGCGCCAGTCACGCCGGTCAGGGGTGGGGTGCAGCAACTCGGCCTTGGCCAGCCGCTTCACGTCCCATGGCGGGTCCTTCAACAACGTAGGCGCCCCCACCGGAATCAACAGCTCCGGGAACAGCAAAGTGGCTTCCCAGTCCGAGGGGAAATGCCCGTGACTGAGTAAAATCGCGCAGTCGAAAGGCTCCAGAGTAAAGTCCACGGCATCGATATCCATCCAGGCGCTGGTCAGCTGCACCTCGTTGCCTACTTGCAGATGACGAAAGCGACTGAGCCGCGCCAGCAACCAGCGCATGGTCAGCGTCGATGGCGCTTTCATGCGCAGAATGCCTTCGTCGGTCTGCAAGGTGCTGCAGGCTCGTTCAAGCGCCAGAAACCCATCACGCACGCCGGGCAACAGCGCACGCGCTGATTCAGTCAGTTGCAAGTTGCGCCCGTTGCGCTGAAACAAACGACAGGCAAAGTGATCTTCCAGCGTGCGGATGTGACGGCTTACTGCACTTTGAGTGATCGAAAGCTCCTCGGCCGCCCGCGTGAACGAAGTATGCCGCGCCGCAGCTTCAAATGCCCTTAGTGCATAAAGAGGGGGGAGACTGCGAGGCATATGGCGCTTCCTGCTGGCGATGAGTGGCTACTTTACTGCAAATCGTCTCAGATGAGTTTTACTCATGCAGCGCATCAGGTTTATCGTTTTGTGCTTGCGCGTCCAACCGCCCAGAATAGGCGTTCATCCGAACTCCGCCGTAGAGCACCGCCCACATGCAGCCCGCACTCAAAGAACTCTGGATCATCCTGCGCCTTGCCGGGCCGCTGATTGCATCGCAGATGGCGCACATGCTGATGGTGTTCACCGACACGGTGATGATGGGCAAGATCGGCCCGGAGGCGCTGGCAGGCGGTGGCCTGGGTGCGGCCACGTACAGCTTTGTTTCGTTCTTTTGCGTGGGCGTGATGGCTGCGGTCGGCACGCTGGTTGCGATTCGCCATGGTGCAGGTGATACCGAAGGTGCGACGCGCCTGACGCAGGCCGGTCTGTGGCTGGCGTGGGGCATGGCGCTGGTTGCTGCGCTGCTGCTGTGGAACCTCGAACCCATCCTGTTGCAGTTCGGCCAGGCCGAAGCCAACGTGCATATGGCTGCTCAATTTCTGATCACCCTGCCCTTTGCCCTGCCTGGCTTGCTCAGCTTCATGGCACTGCGCGGCTTCACCAGTGCACTCGGGCGTGCGGGGCCGGTGATGACCATCAGTCTGGCCGGTGCGGCCGCAAACTTCGTGCTCAATTACGCGATGATTCATCAATGGCTCGGGCTGCCGAATCTGGGGCTGATGGGCATCGGGCTGGTGACCGCGATCGTGACCAACTGCATGGCCCTGGCGCTGGCACTGCACATCAAGCGCCATCCGGCCTACGCAGCGTACCCGATCAGCAAGGGGCTTTCGAAGCTGTCGCGCAGCCACCTGAAAGAACTCTGGCGTCTCGGCCTGCCGATTGGCGGGACCTATGCGGTGGAAGTCGGCCTGTTTACCTTCGCAGCGTTCTGCATGGGGGCAATGGGCAGTACGCAAATGGCCGCGCACCAGATCGCCCTGCAGACAGTGTCCATGGCGTTCATGGTTCCGGTGGGAATGTCCTATGCGGTAACCATACGTATCGGCCAGCATTATGGCGCGGGCAACCTGTTGATGGTGCGCATGGCGGGCCGTCTGGGCATCGGTTTTGGCGGCTGCGTGATGCTGATGTTCGGGTTGCTGTTCTGGCTGGCACCTAATGTGGTCATCGGCCTGTTTCTGGATATCAATGACCCGGCCTTTGCCGAGATTGTCGTGCTGGCCGCAAAACTGCTGGCCATTGCGGCCCTGTTCGAGTTCTTCGACGGTACTCAGACGATTGCGATGGGGGCGATTCGCGGGCTCAAGGATGCGCGCACCACGTTCCTGATCGGTCTGGGCTGTTACTGGCTGATTGCCGCGCCTGCCGCCTGGTTGCTCGGCTTTTCTACCGATGCTGGTGCTTCAGGCGTCTGGTGGGGGCTGGCGCTGGGTCTGTTCTGCTCGGCTGTGGCGCTGACCTATGCGTTTGAGTGGAAGACGGCTCGCCTGTTGCGTCGGGAGGCAGCCGGGTTAGCTGTGCCGGCCTGATCCGGCGCGCCGTCATCCGGAGTTTGATGCACCCGTATTGGCGGCTTCCGAGCGCAGGTAAGCCACCAGATCCGCTATAGGCAGCGGCCTGCTGATCAGATAACCCTGCACCTGGTCGCAGCCGAAATCGCGCAGCAACTCCAGTTGCCCGGCGGTTTCGACGCCCTCGGCGACCACTTCCAGGTTCAGGTTGTGCGCCAGCTTGATCATGGCGTTGACCAGCTTGCGGTTCTCTTCGCGTAGCTCCATCTGCCCGACAAAGCCCATGTCGATCTTGAGCAGCGCGATGGGCAGGCTGTTGAGGTGCATGAACGATGAATAGCCCGTACCGAAATCATCCAGCGAGAAGCGCACACCCAGCCGCCGCATTGCGTCCATGGTCTGCAGGACCTGATCGCTGCGGCGCATGACGGCAGTTTCGGTCAGTTCGAACTCCAGCCAGTGCGCGTCGACGCTGAGCTCCTCAATCAGGCGACTCAGTGTCGGCAACAACTGGCTGTCCTGAAATTGCCGGAACGACAGGTTGATCGCCATATGCAACGGCGCAAATCCTTGCTCGCGCAGGGCCTGCATGTCACGCAGGGCGCGGAAGATGACCCAGTAGCCGAGCGGCACGATCAGGCCGCTTTGCTCGGCCAATGGCACGAATTCACTGGGCGGCAGCAGCCCGCGCGCCTGGTGGCGCCAGCGTACCAGCGCTTCCAGGCCGACAACGCGCCCGGTCTCCAGGCACAGCCGTGGCTGATAATGCAGCTCCAGTTCATCGCGGCGCAGGGCTCGTCGCAGCTCGCCTTCCAGATCGGCAAGGCTGCGGGCGTTGCGGTTGATGCGCTCGTCGAACAGATGAAAGGTGCAGCCCTGCATGCTCTTGGCCTGGCGCATGGCGATGTGGGCGTGCCACATCAGCGGGTCTGCTTCGGGCCGGGTTTGTGAATGGGCAATGCCCAGGCTGCAACCCAGCAGCAGGCTTTCGCCATCGACCCAGTAGGGTTCGGACAGCACGTCAGTAATTCGCTCGGCCAGTTGCATGGCGCGTGCAGGTGTTGTGCGGGTGTCAATCAACAGGGCGAATTCGTCGCCGCCCAGGCGTGCAAGCTGATCGCCCGCAGCGAGCTGGTTTTTCAGACGTGCCACGACTTGCAGAATCAGTCGGTCACCGGCCTGATGCCCCAGCGAATCGTTGGCGCGGCGGAAGTTGTCCAGGTCCAGATGCCCCAGCGCCAGGCTGCCACCCTCGGCCAGACGCGCCGTCAACAGCGCCTGAAAACCCTGACGATTGGCGATGCCGGTCAACGGGTCCTGACCGACCAGACGCCGCAGGCTGTCTTCCAGGCGACTGCGCTCGTGGACATAGCGCAGGCAGCGGCGCAGCGCATCGCCGGTCAATGCATCGCGCACCAGCCAGTCACTGACGCCACTCGGTCCGACCAGCGGTTCCTTTTCGAGCAGCACCACGGTGAGTAGCAGGCAGGTTCCGGTTCTGGGCTGCAGGTCGGGCGTTGTCAGCAGCACGGTGCTGCGCTCGTTAGCGTACCCGGCGCTGAAAGCGTCCCAGTTCTCGCCATGCAAAAGTATTACGTTGCTGCCCGGTGCAGTAAGGCAATCGCGCAGCAGCGCGTACCAGAAAGGCTCGTGCGCCAATAACAGCAATCGCAAGGGTTCGACAGGTGTAGGCAATCTAACTTCCTAAGTGCAAAGGAAAAACCGGTGGCCGCACTCCCGCTGGAGCGTGACAAATACACGTATCGTTGCGTCGCGGCGCAAATGTAACAAAAACAGAAGAATTAGATAGCGATCACTGTCTGGCTACGATGACCGCTGCACAAACCCGCGGGCCTGTTAAAATGCCCGACCTTTTTTACAGACGACTCTTCATACCGCC
>NZ_CP041755.1:0-131974 GCF_005937945.2 Pseudomonas sp. KBS0707
ATGAGTCACGACAACGCGATCAGTCTTGCCCTCGCGACCTCCCCCACGGCCAACGCTGATCCTCTGGCCACGAGCACCCACATGCCACCGGCCCGTTTCTTCGAAGACGGCACTGCGCTCAACCGGTTATTGCTGGAAGCGCCGTACCTCGCGCGGTGCAGCGACGACAAAACCGCGACCCGCGTTCGTCCACGTGAATACGCGCTGCGTTACCCCTACATGCAGGTCAATCGTCCTGGCATGGTGTCCTGGCTGGTGTTCGACCTGGACCATGCCAACGCCTTGGCCTGGGACGATGCCGGGTTACCTGCGCCGAACCTGATGGTGCGCAATCGCAAAAGCGGCCATTCCCAGCTGTTCTATGCCGTGCCGTCCGTGTGCACCACCGAGAATGCACGGGCCAAGCCGATTCAGTACATGAAGGCGATCTATGCCGCGTTTGCTGCTCGCCTCGACGCGGACGTGGACTACCACGGTGGCCCTGTGGCCAAGACACCGGGTCACCCTTGGTGGGAGACGACCGAATTCCACAGCCACATATACGAACTGGGCGAACTGGCGAGTGCGGTGGAGTTGACCGTCAAGCCGTGGGCCACCGGCCCCAAGCTTGACCAGGTCAGTCATTCGCGGCACTGCATCCTGTTCGAGCAATTGCGTTATTTTGCGTACAGCATCGTCAATCGCGAGCGCGAGCTGGGTTCGTTCGAGTCGTTCATGCGCTCGCTCGATGCGTATGCGTACAACCACAACAGCTTTCTGAAGCAGGGGTTTTCGGAAAACCTGCCGCTGTCGTCGATACGCGCCACGGTCAAATCCGTAGGCCGCTGGACGTGGGATCGCTACACCGGTGATCGCCGTTGCCACCGAGGGGCCATGCAGCTCGATGGCAGCTTGTCGCTCACCGAACGGCAGAGCCTGGCGGCCAAGCGCACTAATGAGCTGAGGCACAAAGCCACAGAATCGAAGATCCGCGCCGCGTGCAGGCAGCTTCAGGACCAGGGCAAAGCGTTGGTGCGTTCTGCCATTGCCACGCTCGCCGGCGTTTCGGTGAGAACGGTGGCCAGCTACGCGCACATCCTCACGGAAGTCTCCCGACCGGCCACTGTGAGCGTTCTCAGGGCCAGCCGTAAGGCTGTGTCCGTACCACCTCGGCAAGATCGTTCACCTGCTACCCCACCCGTTCAGGCCCACGTTGGTCAGCCTGCTGATGGCCGCGCCTCGAGTGTGCAATCCGGTGTACATCAGATATCTGCGGTACCGCAGGGGCCGCAAGCCGGAGAGCTCTTAAAAACAGAACATGATGATTGTTCATGATGGGGCGTGGTTGAATGAGTTAATTGCGACCAGGCAGTGGTTCATGCATAGGAATTTCAAAATGCCTATGCATCAGGCTGACGCTATGACGGAGGCGTCATGCCTTCAATGCATAGGCATTTCAAAATGCCTATGCATGAACGCTTTGCTCATCTGCGCAAAATACAGTTTTTGCGCTTTGCCACGCCTTTCCATGCGTAGCGCCTCATACACCCGGGGTAGCTGTCGGCCACAGACGCGGTTGGCCAGAAATCCAAAATACCGGATCATCCGAAAGTGCTTCTCCGGGATGTGCTGCACCACCCGGAAAAGCATGTCGGCCTGGCTCAGCGTTTCCTGCTGATAGGTCTGTGTGCGGTGATCCAGGTAGGTGAAGCTCAACGTGGCCCCGTTGGTGTAATGCGCCAGACGACTGCCCGAGATGGGCGGTTTTTTCAGGTAGCGGCCCAGGTAATTGACGGTCTTTCGGCCGTTTTTCGTCTTCTTCGACAAGTGGATGTGCCAGTGCTGGCCACCAGCGGTCAGTATCAAACGGCGCCAGTCGCTTTCACAGAGGATGTGGGCCAGCGGCGGCGGCATCGTCAGTTGCGAAAGCGGCTGTCCCAGCAGGTAATCGCGCACCAGCCACATCCAGCGCCGCCGCAGGGCCTCTTTGTGGAACGACAGATTTTTCCAGACGCCCTGCTCATCCAGGCCGCCCGCGGTCACCGACAGGTGGACGTGGGGATGCCAGTTGAGCCGCCGGCCATAGGTGTGCAGCGCCCCTTAAATCCCGACGCGCAAACCGCGCCGCTTGGCGGCGTAGATCAGGTTATCGGCCGCCAGCCGAAACAGCGCATCGAGCAGCCAGCGGTTGTAGAAGAACAGGGGCCATAGCGTGTGATGTCGCGTAAGCCGCCCTCCTCGAGGAGGTGTGCCCAGCACTGGTTAGCGGTGAAGAGGTTTTTGAGCGGTCGAGGTGTGTAGGCAGGACTCATCTGAAGCAGCAGCGGTGGGTAAGCAGGCTTCATGATGGTCAATAACGGGCCTCATGGCAAAGCTCAAATCGATGTTTCTGCTGCTACGCGATCGTAAGAACGGGCGATTTGCAGCCGCAGGCTGCCCTGTTCATATGATGCGAAAATGACGTACACATGGCGTAAACGCTATGTAACAGTGATGTAAAACCCTCCCAGCTGGAGAAAGCCACATGGCCAACCTCTCACCCATCGTTTCAGAATTCGAAACCGATGAACAGGCCGCAAGCTACGACCGCTGGTTTCGCGCCAAGGTCGCCGCCAGTCTGGCCGATCCGCGTCCGGCCATCCCTCATGATGAGGTCATGGCGGAAATAGAAGCGCTGATCGATCAGGTTGAAACCCAACGTGAGAAACGCTGATGCTGCCGGTGGTCTGGCTCAGTCCCGCACTGGATGATCTGCGCGAAATCGCAACCTACATCGCATGGGAAAACCCGAGCGCAGCGCGCCGGTTGAAAAGCCTCCTGCAGGAGGCTATCGAGCCGGTAGCCGAACACCCCTATTTATATCGTTCTGGGCGAGCGCCAGGCACTCGCGAGCTGGTGGCTCACCCAAACTACGTCTTGGTCTATCGTGTCACCCTCAAGCGCATCGAGGTCGTGAACGTAATCCACGCTAGGCAGGAATACCCCTCTCCCTGATTGGTGGCGTATTTGCGGGTATTAAGCGGCTGCTTGCTGAGCGTCCGTAGGACGATCCTCTTTCGGACAGCGTATTGAGCAGATTACCGTGAGCTCAGGAGAGTCCTGCGGCTCCTTAAGTCGGTTGGCTGTTCCATTGCTCCCCGGCCCCCTAGAACGGAGCCTCAGGCACCACGGATTTCATCGGTACAAACGCTGCCGTGCAATCGACCGGTGTTCCGTTACCAGGACTTCCGGACACCGTGACGTCATCCTTTATCGAAGGCGCCAGTTTGTTGGCGAAACTGACCGGCCCTGGCCCCAATATGAAGTGGGTCGAGGTGAGTCCGGTGAAGCTGGGTTGGGTTCCGTCAAAGACAACGTTATCCAGCGTGATGAAAATCGGTCGTTTTTGGCCGTTGTCATTGTATCCGACAAAAGTCGTCTTACCGCCACCGAAGCGTTGGCTGCCCAGGTAGTGGAAGCCTTTCACGGTGATACCACTGAAATCAGGGTACGAGGTTCCGCCGGCGCTGCCGTAGTTGGTGTCGAACACTAGCGGGAATTTGACGTTGCGCATGCATATGTTCGCGTAGCTGACGCTGTCGACGGTCCCTCCGCTCTTGGCTCCTGACTTTATTCTCAATCCAATGCCGTCCTGGCTGTCTGCGCCATCTGCTGCCAGATCCACAACGCTGACATTGTGTACGCCGCCGTTGGTTTCACTGCCGATGGACAAGCCGTGCCCATAGTAGAAGTGATTGTGCGCGAACATCAGGTCCCGGCTGCCGGGGAGGCGGCTGGACTTTATCGCTACGTTGTCATCGCCTGTACTGATATAGGAGTAGGCCAGCAGTACCTTGTGTGATTGGCCGGGGTCGAAGCCATCGGTGTTCTTCACGGTTTCCGGGGTAAAGCAGGTGCCCGGGGTTTTCTGGTCAGGCGTCGAGCCGGTCGGGCAGTGATAACCCTCAACCGTATAGACGCGGCTGGGATTCAAAATCTTGATCCCCCAGACAGTCACCCCTGTCACGCCGTCAGTCACAATGTTGAAGGCCGGCGCGTTTTGCAGCGTTAGCCCCTGGATGACAAAGTCTGTCCCCCCACTGACCTGAATCAGGCGCGGTTTTTGCTGGTAAGCATTGGACAAGGTCTTCTGGTAAACAAGGTCCCACCAGCTGCGCAGATTGGCATTTGCCCCTGAGGTAAGCAGACTCCCGCCGCGACCATCAATCACGCCTTTTCCGATCACGCCGCTGGCGCGGGTGTTTTTTGCAGAAATCAGCGAGTTGCAGGCGTCCTGATTGGCGACCGTGGTCACTCCGCAGGTGCCCTTGCCGTTGTCATAGTCTTTGGGGTTGCGTGACGCGAAAAGCGTAACGCCCTCGTCGACCCACAGCGTAACGCCAGACTTCAGTTGCAGAGGACCGCTGAGGAACGCTGAGTTGTCACCTGTGCCTTTGACAAGCTGGACGGCTTGTCCGGCGGCACAACCGTCGATTGCACTCTGGATTCTGTCCTGGTCAGGTCGGGAGTCGAGCGCCGCACTGTCGACACTGTCCAGTGAGCCGTTCCTGGGCGTTAGTGTGGCCTGTATCTGCTTGCAAACTGGCGGGCTGGATGGCTCGCTTACCCTGCCCCAGGACGTGACTACTGCAGCGTCGCTGGCCGCCTGCGTGGGTAAAGTGACAGTAAGCGAAATACCCACGGAAGTGGCTATCCAGAATACGTGCCGAAACGTGCAGGCACCGTATTTTTGCCCCGCCGCGATGAAAGATTGCATGTTCATGAAAGCTTTCCTACCTATTTTTTGACCAATGAGCGCCACCGACACTTATGAATGATGACAGGCCTGGGCTTGTGTTCAGTTACCTTTCTATCAATGTCTCTGCATTGAACAATGGCGACTTTCGGTGCTTCAATCCCGATACGCACAATCTGATCGAACTCTGAAACAACGAGGACTTGGATCTCAATCCCACCCTCAATCATAATATTTTCACCTTCACGGCGAGTCAGAACAAGCATAGAGTTTTCCTCTCTTATTGATTGCCTGGAGGTGGACATGGACGAGCCTCTACTGATTAGGCCCAGCATGTAGCGGCTGGGCATGCTTGGTCACGACTCCGGATCAAGAATCTTCACGCAAGGATTTCAAGGCCGCCAAGCCTAGTTCTGCCAGAAAGATTACAATTGAAGCGATGAGCGCCAAAAGCCCCTCTTTAACAAGCACAAGGTCAGTAGTGGGAAGGCCAATTTCAAGCAGAAACTCTCCGAAAATGAGCACTCCAATGCATGCAATTGAAAGCTTCATAAGACATTTCGTGCCTCTTTTGCGGGGAGAAAATTAAGTTCTGCTAATGTGGACCTGTCTTTTCTCGTGATTTTTAGATAACGCAGTCTTTGGTTGGCGTTCATAGTCATTAGGTTCCACCAGTACGAAACCAAGAGCCCCCGTCATTGACTTGTATCAACAAAAGCATCGAGAAGGGGGGGGGGAGCCGGCCCCTTATAAAATTCCGTTCCCCCCAGCTCCAGCCTGTCCAGGTCGATCATTTGCCGCTCTGGAAGGTGTAGTGGCCGTTCAGTAGAATGTGACGCCAGGCCGCCGGTGAAATCAATGTCGGTGCGCTTGGTGAACTCCTCCTTTCCACCGACCCGCGCGATGGTCGTCCCCAGCCGGAACCAGACCCTATACACTCGCGCGCCGACTCACTACATGTTTCCTCCAAACCCTCTTAAGTCAGCTTCTGCAAGTCCAGACACTATTAATTTGCCAATGATCAGACTGCCTTCCCCCTGCAGTGACTTCCCAGCTATCTAAAACTACAGAGTGAGCATTACCGAACTGTTTTCTACAGTTATCGTAAGCTTGACTCCAGTGCGAATTCCACACCTGCTGATTTGTAGGATTTGCAGGCTTTACATCACCAAACACTGAAACTGCTCCTAGATCTTCTGCGTAGGTTGAAGTTGATATAGCGAAAAAAAAAGAAATTCCGAATACCATTGTAGCAAATAATGTAAAATTATTATTTTTGGGTAATATTTTCAGCATGAATTTTCTCCGCCATGGCTGATATTTGATAGCTTGAAGTTGATTTTTTATTTTTCGATATTAAACGATTCATTTTGCTGTTGCAAATAGAGGCCTAATCAGGGGGGGCGCAAAATTCTGAAAATAGCTAGTTGTGCGAGATCCGTAAACGGCTGGGTCTTTCTCTCCAACTCATGCTGAAGGGTAGCCAGAAGTCTTGTGAAATGCTGCGCAAAGGCAGTGGAGGTCCGTCCGAACGCCGCATTCAGTTCACCAGACGCGACGAACGCACGGGTAAGAACCTGCTGCGACGATTGCGCATGACTGTTTTCGGCTGAAGAGGAAGTACGAGAAAAACTCGGCGGGAATGAATGGGGGAAGCAGGTGATCCGAGCTGGATTCATTGGTCTATTCCTTCTCTCAGCGGTGTAGCTTTCCATAAAAATATGAGTGGTGCTCCGCCCAGAAAAGTTCCTAGAGATTGGGTGAAAATTCATCGCTGCCTAATATGTAACGGCTTGCAATCGAAAATGGGCGTGCTCGCAGCCAGCGACTTTTCAGCTCAGATTATCTGCGACTGACGGAGCCCTCGGGCTCACATTAGTTGCGAGCGAGCTTGCATTCAACTGCGTCTGCTTGCATTACATCGCTGGCAACTCACATTAGCTGCGAGTGAAAATGAGCGGGGCAGATCGGCAAATCCGCTGCGAGCATTTCGTCGCGCAGTGTGTCCATGTCAGTGGTGTGCTTCCCGCTCGACGCATTCGCCGGTTTTGAGTCTGTCTTTGGAACCCAAGAGCCCTTGCGACCACACATTGGATCTGATTAATTCATCCGGGACAGCTAATAGAGCTATGAATCCTCTACGATCTATTCAACACAACATTACAACTCCCCCAATCAGTGGCGGTCAGCCATTAGACGCGGTGGGCCCTCAGGCCCAGCAATCCCATCCTAAAAGGATTTCACCTTCTCAATTGAGCCAAAGCGCTCACCAGGCTCTAGAACGCCTTTCAGCTAATGCCGAACACCAACGCCTTGCATCACTGGTACGCAACGCTCTGCAGGATGGCACATTTCAATTTCAATCCAGTAACCACACGCAAGTAACCTATAAAGCGTCAATCTGTCTGCCAGCTGACACCGATACCGTGAGAACCGACCACTTGATTAATAACGAGCTGACGGTTCAGGCCCGATTAAATGATCAATCGGAGTACGACATCGTCAGCGCACATTTGCATGGCTCTTCGAAAGCCATATCCTTCGACGTACCCAGCCCCCCACCCGCACATGGTTCAGCATCTTCTGTCTTGAGTGAACGGACCCATCTAGGTATGAGTAGCGTTCTCTCACAAGATGCAGTGGATAGCAGTAGCCTGGAAACTCCGTTAGTGAGCTCGCCAGACCATTCTCGTCCGCCATCACAGCCAAAGCCCGTGCATATCGGGTCGGTCCGCAGGGACTCTGGTAGCCTTGTTTCCGATAACCCGGTAGTGCAGGCCCTGCTATCGTTTGTGCAGGCCGACCAGGCATTTCCACCACAGGCCGCGAGCATTGCCGGGGTCCAGCTGGAAATGCGGTCACGTCGGGATATTGAGCAAGCACTTGAGGAATTAAAAGGCGCCTTCACGGTGGAGAAGGCGCAACTGATGTCCGGGGGCAGCTCGTCGGAGCGGGTAGATGAGGACGTCAACGCAGACATCCATATACCCTTATTGCTCAAGGCTATCGAGCGGGGGGCTGGGGCATTTGGCCCAGGCGCGTTGATTGAGATCGCGGATGGCGGCCAGATAAGCGCGAAAGCATTTCTCGCCTCATGTGCTCCCACGATCACGTCCAATGACGATGTCCTCTCCGAGTTCATCAACCAGAAACTCAAGGGGGACGACGATCTTCAGGTTCGCCTGGGCGCACAGGAATTGTTGCATGTAGCCACCAAGAAGGAATTCCAGCTCGGCGGTCTAGCCGGCAGCATCGGGGTCAGCAGCATACTCGGCTCGGCATGGGAGCTTGGCGCTTCTGAGCTTTTGAAAAATGCCATCTTCGGCAAAAATTTCTCACCGAGCCAATATGCCCTGCAATTGGCTGGAATCGATTCAGTGCCTCCTTTTATTATCGAGGCCATGGACTCCTTTTGCGTACTTGTCATCATCAAAGGCATGAAAGGTGAGTTGTGGTCCATGAAAGATCTACTCCCCAAGGCGTTGAAGGCAGGCGCCATCTCCTCGGCGATGTCATTCCCCAATAATGTTTTGCAGTACGCAGGCTTCAAATCCAGAGTCGCCGATCTTGCGGCAAACTCGATAACAACTGAAGCGGCCATCTTTGGCGCCGCCTCCGGTATCCCACCCGAGGTCAAGGAAAGTGAAGAGCTGATGCGTGCTGGCTTATTCCAGAGCATGAAGGACGGCGTGATGGCTCATCCAGGCGAGGGGATGGATACCAAAGAGACGATTGAGCGGATGACGCGCCATGCGCTGGATATTGCTCCGGGTGAGAGCACCGCTGTCAAGTCCATGGGACTGGCAGCGATTGTCGGGATGATTCCACTGATTGCCAGCAGCAAGGCAACCGGGCTAGTGTCGGAACAGATACTGCGTATTTTCCGGAACGCCGTCTTCAATCCAATCGAAGCCATCGCTCTGAACGCGTTGGCGCTTGGCGGGCGTGTCAACGTTCCCGGGCTATTTGATTCCGACAATGCCAAGCATGCACGCGTGGCACAAACCATCCTTGCGCGGGCCAGCCAGCACATGGAAGCTGGAGACCGTGAAATTTCCGCAGAGGAGCTACATCAAATGCTGGCTCCCCGGAGCGAGTTCCTGCGCCATGTGGGATCTGCGATTGTCAACGGCATGAATGCCAGCTTTGAGGCAATTCCCGCCCTGGTTCGGAAGCTTGGATACGGTGAGGCTCCATTGGCCGAACGTATTCCGTATCAAGACCTGGCTGTGCCCGACACGTCGCGGCAGCCCGCACCCTGAATCATAGTCGACGCGACCTACTGGACTTCACGAGCAGCAGTCAGGCGGGTAGCATGGTTTTTCACCGTGCTACCCTCGCCATCGCGGATGCTCCCACATTTGTCGGCACTACGGGTCAATCTGGGGCTACCGTCGACTGGACAAGCGCAGATTTGGCTAAAGCGGACATCAATAACTTTGCTTTCTCTGGATGCGTCACATCATCTGGACCTACTTGCTCTACAACACCAAATCCTTCTGTGTGTATAGCTTTTGGTTTAAATAGCAGTTTTGCCGCCCCTGGCACTGAGGCCAGTAATGTCAGAGGATCATACAGGTTTAGCTTCGTCACCTTAGGCCAGATATCTTCAAACGAACTCTCTTTATTTTTATCCAGTTGTGCTGCTTCAATCTGTGCATTTGGCATGAACGTCCGAAAGAACCATGAGTCATCCAACCCGGGAAGCAATCCAGCTTGAATACCTTCCCAGAGGCCTTTCAACGCACTCTTCTGAACGTCTCTCAGGTAGTGGCCTACTGGATGTCCGCTCCCCGCTATCCCTTCGTAAAATGAAGGCGAAACCGCCGTTTTATAGGCCGCCTCCTTTGTCACTATACGAAGTGGAATGCCAAGCTCCTGCGCTTTCCGATAAAGACTGCGCGCAGCATCCATGTCGGTCGCATTGTTGTAAGCGCGTGCATCAGGCTGTACAAAACCATCTGCGTCCTTTAAAGGCTCGACGCCGCCCATGATGGTAATGTCATCAACCCGTTCGCGCACCATATCCGGGCAGGTAGTGATGAGAGCATTGATATCACTCATGCCTGCAATTACGACAATACCGACTCCATGTGGCGCACGGGCCAGGCGCCTGCTCATGTCCTGCAAGCTGTCGCGGTGTATTTCACCAGGTCCAGCCCTTAAAGCATGACCTTCCAGTAAAAATTTGGCATGTTCCTTCGACTGAAGCGAATTCATCGCGTAATCCCGACCACGCGACACATGCACGTCATGCAACCCAAGCTTGTTGAACACGCCTTTGGCCATCTCGGCACGTTGAGAGCGAACTTCAGCATCACCCAGTGTTGCCACTACGTCCGTGATGTGCACAAAGCCCTCAGCCTGCAATTGCTTGCCCAAGGTGTAGGTCACGACATCATCCGGGTCCTTGTTAGGATCAGTGAAAAACCACGTATCCTTAGGTAACCGGGGCTTGTGTAATCTCAGTTCATTGATGGCCATGTTTTCGTCTGAGGTCAGATGAGAGTTACAGGCTCCCACTTGTGCAAGCATCGTGCGCTGTGCCGCAGTCAATAAAGCTGGCGCACTTTTCGACCGCTCCAAAACTGGGCTGCTCATGCTTGCTTGCTGAGAAAGTGCTGATTGCACGCTACTTTCCGATGGGGTACGTGATATTTGTTTTAACTGATCTAGGATGAGACGTGAGGTGGTATGGCCTGCGGTGATAGGACGATGCATTGAGTCGACCTCCTGGATAGATGAACCTGCTGTGTGGCAAGCAACGCCGTTTCGGTTTCATCACCAGGGTCAAGTGCAGCTCGCTCCGGGTTAGAACAGGGCAGCCTGCGGCTGCAAATCGCCCGTTCTTGATCATCATGAAGCCTGCTTACCCACCGCTGCTTCAGATGAGTCCAGCCTACACACCTCGACCGCTCAAAAACCTCTTCACCGCCAATCAATGCTGGGCACACCTTCTCGAGGAGGGCGGCTTGCGCGACATCGAAGTCGAGTCCGTCACCAAAATGCTGGCCTGCGGCACCTCGATCCTGGGCGTCAAACACTACACCTGCGGCAACGACAGCTGCCCGCACGTCAAATACCTCTGCAACACCTGCAGTTGCCGCGCTTGTCCATCCTGCGGTAAAAAAGCTACCGATCAGTGGATCGCCAATCAACAGCACCGCTTACCCGAGTGTACCTGGCAACACCTGGTGTTCACATTGCCTGACACCCTGTGGCCGCTATTCTTTCATAACCGTCACTGGCTCGATGCCTTGTGCCGCCTGGCCGTCGACAACCTGCTCTATGCGGGCCGACGCCGGGGCGTGGAGGTGGGTGTTTTCTGCGCCATCCACCTACGGCCGGCGACTTAACTGGCACCCACACATCCATGTCTCGGTCACCTTGGGTGGAATCGATGACGCAGGTGTCTGGAAAGATCTGTCGTGTCATCCATCAGCCTTGCGTCGACGCTGGATGTGGAATGTACGCCAGTACCTGCTCAGTCAGTGGGAGCACACCACCGTCCCACCTGAAAACGCTCATCTGCAGAGCGAAAATGACTGGCGTCACCTTGTGCTCAACGCTGGTGGTCAGCACTGGCACATCCACTTGTCGAAGAAGACGAAAAACGGCAAAAAGACCGTCAATTACCTGGGCCGCTACCTGAAAAAACCGCCGATCTCGGGCAGTCGTCTGGCCCATTACACCTGCGGGGCCACGTTGAGCTTCACCTACCTGGATCACCGCACACAGACCTATCAGCAGGAAACGCTGAGCCAGGCCGACATGCTGCGCCGGGTGGTGCAGCACATCCCGGAAAAGCATTTCCGGATGATCCGGTATTTTGGATTTCTGGCCAACCGCGTCTGTGGCCGACAGCTACCCCGGGTGTATGAGGCGCTACGCATGGAAAGGCGTGGCAAAGCGCAAAAACTGTATTTTGCGCAGATGAGCAAAGCGTTCTTGTATCGGGATCCGTTCAGCTGCGTGCTGTGCGGAGCACGGATGGTTTATACCGCAGCCATCGCCGGGCTGACGGTGCAGGGACTGGTCCTCAACGCTCAGGCGATCGCGCAGATGAGGTACGTGAAGCCCTGACAGGGGGAAGGTGCGTCCGCACCTAGGCTTCGCGGTGAAATAACCTGCATTAACGCTTGCTGATAGGTATTGGGGAGTATCAGTTTTTTTGTGTTCGGGCTGGTTAGGGCCTGCCGTCAGGCAGGCCCTTGTTTTACCAGCTCGGTCTGGTAAATCGGTCTCCGTATAGGATCGCAAATTGATTCATTGCCACTTTCCAGTCGTGTGCCGCATGACCCCAGTTGGCGGTGATGTTGCGCAACCCAAGCCATATCAGTTTCGTCGCAGCCTCATCGGTCGGGAAGTGCCCTCGAGTCTTGATGATCTTGCGTAACTGGGCATTGATGCTCTCGATGGCATTGGTCGTGTAAACCACTTTGCGAATGCCCGCCGGAAAAACAAAAAACGGTATAACCCGATCCCAGGCGCGACGCCATGCAGCAACTACAGTCGGATACTGCTTGCCCCAGGGGCCCGCTTCAAAGGCGTTAAGCTCTTGCTCAGCCACATCGGCATTGATCGCCTGGTAGATCGGCTTGAGTGCTTTGGCCAGTGCCCGACGTTTATCCCAAGCGGCATAGTCCAAGCTGTTGCGGATCAGATGCACGATGCAGGTTTGCAGCGTCGTGGCAGGAAAAACCGCCCCCAACGCCTCCGGTATTCCTTTGAGGCCATCCGTGACGGCGATCAGAACATCTTCAACGCCACGAGTCTTGAGGTCGTTGAACACCTTCATCCAAAACTTGATGCATAGGAATTTCAATAATTCCTATACAGGGTAATCCTCCTAAAAAGGCACCCTCTGCGTGATGCCAACGTGGCGTCGATGTCGGCAAAAAGCTTTTTTCACCGATCACCCACGCCGAAAAATGGATTGAAAGCAACTTTTCTGTACCTTTTCCAGATTTTGGACGCACCTCTCCCGTCTAAGGCCGGCACGTACCTCAATTGCGCGATGCTTTGAGCGTTGTTGATCAAGCCCTGCACGGTCAGGCCGGCGATGGCTGCGGTATAAACCATCCGTGCTCCGCACAGCACGCAGCTGAACGGATCCCGATGCAAGAACGCTTTGCTCATCTGCGCAAAATACAGTTTTTGCGCTTTGCCACGCCTTTCCATGCGTAGCGCCTCATACACCCGGGGTAGCTGTCGGCCACAGACGCGGTTGGCCAGAAATCCAAAATACCGGATCATCCGAAAGTGCTTCTCCGGGATGTGCTGCACCCCTCGGCGCAGCATGTCGGCCTGGCTTAGTGTTTCCTGCTGATAGGTCTTGGTGCGGTGATCCAGGTAGGTGAAGCTCAACGTGGCACCGGAGGTGTAATGGGCCAGACGACTGCCCGAGATCGGCGGTTTTTTCAGGTAGCGGCCCAGGTAATTGACGGTCTTTTTGCCGTTTTTCGTCTTCTTCGACAAGTGGATGTGCCAGTGCTGACCACCGGCGTTGAGCACGAGGTGACGCCAGTCATTTTCGCTTTGCAGATGAGCGTTTTCAGGTGGGACGGTGGTGTGCTCCCACTGACTGAGCAGGTACTGGCGTACATTCCACATCCAGCGTCGACGCAAGGCTGATGGATGACACGACAGATCTTTCCAGACACCTGCGTCATCGATCCCACCCAAGGTGACCGAGACATGGATGTGGGGGTGCCAGTTAAGTCGCCGGCCGTAGGTGGATGGCGCAGAAAACACCCACCTCCACGCCCCGGCGTCGGCCCGCATAGAGCAGGTTGTCGACGGCCAGGCGGCACAAGGCATCGAGCCAGTGACGGTTATGAAAGAATAGCGGCCACAGGGTGTCAGGCAATGTGAACCTCAACGCTCAGGCGATTGCGCAGATGAGGTACGTGAAGCCCTGACAGGGGGTAGGTGCGTCCGCACCTAGGCTTCGCGGTGAAATAACCTGCATTAATGCTTGTTGATAGGGATTTTCACTGCATAAGTAACGCATCAGCGTCTTCCTACCCATCGCTTTGAAGGCATGACGCCTCCGTCATAGCATCAGCCTGATGCATAGGCATTTTGAAATTCCTATGCATGAACACCAGGTGTTGCCAGGTACACTCGGGTAAGCGGTGCTGTTGATTGGCGATCCACTGATCGGTAGCTTTTTTACCGCAGGATGGACAGGCGCGGCAGCCGCAGGTGTTGCACAGGTATTTGACGTGCGGGCAGCTGTCGTTGCCGCAGGTGTAGTGTTTGACGCCCAGGATCGAGGTGCCGCAGGCCAGCATTTTGCTGACGGCCCCGACTTCGATGTCGCGCAAGCCGCCTTCCTCGAGGAGGTGTGCCCAGCATTGATTGGCGGTGAAGAGGTTTTTGAGCGGTCGAGGTGTGTGGCTGGACTCATCTGAAGCAGCAGCGGTGGGTAAGCAGGCTTCATGATGATCAATAATGGGCCTCATGACAAAGCTCAAATCCATGCTCCTGCTGCTACGCGATCGTAAGAACGGGCGATTTGCAGCCGCAGGCTGCCCTGTTCTAAATAGGCTCCATTAGCCATCTCATTTAGCTAGTACTAAATCTTTTGCAGTGAAGGGAGGTCTTACGTTACAGTTTTTGCCATGACGCAACCCTGATTGGCTATGCCCGCTGCTCGACCGACAAACAAGACCTCGCTGTTTAGCCGGAAACGCTCCCCTTAAGTCGGTTCGCTGTTCCAGCGCTCCCCGGACCCCAAATCGTGGCCAAAGTTTCCGATCCGGAAACTTTCCTACAGAGAGGAGAAGGAGGGCCGGGCTGCACGATGGTTCACGGGCAGACACTGAGCTTAAGTGCACTTTCTGTTCCGTTGTTCCCTAACCCCAGAATCAGCCACAAAAGAATTTGCTATAAATTTTTTGTTTAAAGAAAAAATTCGGAGTTGCAAAATAAGGGTAACTGACAAAACGGCAAATGCTTGCAAGGAAATAAAAATGTATACCGACACGTTATCGAGCGAAGTAAAATATATTATTGGAATCAAAATAAAAAGCATTACTAAATTTATAATTATCTGCGGTGTTAGAGTGTCACTCATAGCGCGTAAATGGCTTGTAGTAACCATGAAGAAACCAGAGCTTGCCATAGAAAAAGAAATAACTAAAAAGGCCTTTTCTGAAAACTCTAAAGAATTATCTCCAAATACATAAAACAAGGGTTTTCCACCGATAAGCAAAAAAATAGAAACTAACAATATCAAGGCTGTACAGGTGATAATACCTTTTAAATACAAATTATTTTCAGTGGCGATATTTTTGCTAGTATAAACGCTGTGCATTTGAGAAAAAGCAACTAAAGGTATACTTAATAAGCCGATGACAGACATGCAAATAGACAAATGTCCCGCTAATGAACTATCTAAGGATAAGAGCTTTTCATTCAACAGGTAGTAGTATAGCTTTTGCCCTGCCAGACCGGCCGCTATAGGAAATCCAAGAGACACCACATCATGTAGTATTGCTGACTTTTTATTTGCTTCAAAAACATAACCTTGCCTTTTAGAGAGCAAAGCTAAAGAAACTAATATGAGTATTTCAACCAAAGAAAAATATCCAATCGCAAAATATGAAAAAAACTTATCCTTTGATATGAAAAAAGCCAGTCCTAAAACTGCGCATCCTGAAAGGATACTCCATCTCTTTATTTTTGCACAAATGTAAGAAGCCCCTGTAGACTCATGAAAAATATGTAGATAAGTGTTCAAAACCAATAATGGTATAGCGGGTATATAAATAGCGGACAACAAAAAAAATTTTTCTCCATCTATTTTTAATCCTGCTCCGGCTAAGGAAAAATATACCAAAATAGCCACAAAAAAAGCACAAACGGAAAATACAATAGATATTTTAAAGCCTTCTTCAAAGATAGCTTGAGGCGTTAATTTGTCTCGATGGAGGTGAAAAATGTTTCCAATAGATGCTAAAGGCATAGAAAATACAGTTGATACTACAGAGTATACTGCTAAAGTGTATGCGAATTCTGGAAGATCGTGAATGTTCTTATGGGCTAAGAGTGCTGCGGATATAGAGACGCCAAAAAAGGGAAATAATCGACTTTCGATAAAACTGAGCAGGTTTTTTTTTATGTTCTGTAGGTATGGAGGCATTATTACTCCCATATATTTGTCATATAGTAGCCAAATTCTTCTTTATATAAGTCTTGAACTAACTTAAAAGCGATGCGAAGATTTTTTTTATCTTTTTCTCCACGAGTTCCGAAATAAGGGTAATGATGAAAATAATAACCAAAAATATGTTCACAATCCGTAATGTATGCTCTAGTATCCAGAATGTGGTGATGCCAAATTTCATCAACTTCCAATAATGGAGGTAACACATTGTATTTACGCTGATATTTTTTGTTTATATATAAAAGATTTCTATAATACTGTATACCAATTTCAGCCTCTAGGTATCCTCTGAAAAAGCCCATTTTTTTGGAGAGGAACCGGGCTGGAGCGCCTATATTTACTGGCTTCGACTTTTGAAGAAAAGGCTTTTTCAGACCTTCCCTAGCGGTGACCATCGTCTACATAACAACGGGTCATCACTGCAAAGCTTTTCTTGTATAGCCGAAAAATCTATACGTTCTATGTACTTAACTGCCTCATCCAGACTAGGCTCACTTTCGACATTTTTAGCAACCATCGAATGTGGTAGCGTATCTACTATAGAGTAGTATTGCTCGTTCATCATAATACCTAAAAGGGTAGGTCGATCGCCCAAAGGCGACCGACGCACGAATTGCTTACCAGCCACCGCCGCCTTGGCAGTGACCACCACCACCATTATTTTTAGCGGCAGCTTGGCGAGCAGCGATATACTGCATGGCCGCTATTGAAAGTTTTTGTGCTGGTTTAGTGCTTTCAAAAGTAGTTTTCATGTTTAGTTTATCCTTAAAAAATTCTAGACTGCGAAAGCAGTCAATATCAAAAATAAACTCTCTAAATCAGCTAGTCAACGCTTCAGTGCGTCATCGTGACGGGCTACATTGGATGTCTCCGTAGAATGCTGAGTAGCCATGCTGATTTCTTCGCGTATTGCTGTGGTTAGGTGTAACGACCTGCAATCGAAATGGCCCGGACCTGCAATCATCGCGTTTTTCGACCGGGATTGATTGCGTCTATCCGGCACCGCGAACCAGCATTGACTGCAAACGAGCGTGCATCCAACCACTTCGACCTGCAATCGAGAGCGGCCGACCAGGATTAAATGCGACTGAAAACCGATGATTTTAGCGGGGTTTACGCGCATGCACTCGGCTTAGTGCACTTTCTGTTTCATTGCTCCCCGCACCCTGTACTGCGATCACACGATTCAGTCCGGTAGCCCGGTAGCCCGGTAGCGCTGCTGTTGGAAGCTCCAACCTCTTACCTCCGTAAGGTGCCATAGTCAAGTTTTTCTCTTTAGACTCTAGAATTTGTGAACGTACCGTATCAAAAATTAAAAGCCGCCCTATTGAGACGCAAAAAGCGTCTCGGCCATACGTCTCACAAGAGTGTACTTATCTGAGACATCAACGGCGAGCAATCACTTGCAAATAATTCCGGTTCATGACGGTCGATTGCAGGTCTAACCGGATGAATGCAGGTTCATTCGCAAATAATCCCGGTTTGCTGGCTCGGATAGACGCAATCAATCCCGGTCGAGAAACGCGATGATTGCAGGTCCGGGCCATTTCGATTGCAGGTCGTTACACCTAGTCGGATTAATTCCGGGCGGTCGGCATGGCTGCCACTGGCATTTTCCATGTAGCACGATGCGATGGCCTTGCCGTAGCCGGAGACAAACGTTTCCAAATAATGACGCGCTCGACTTGCGTCCTGGTCATCGGTCGATGCTCGAAGGTATGCACGAATGAACATCGGTAGATCTGTCTCATTTTGGGTGTAGTCAAATCATTGTATCAAATTGGGTGTACGTTAAGTGTGCAAAGCTGAAATCTGTTCGTGCTGATTTTTGTGTCACTTGGGGTATACCCTATGTTGACGATAATAAGTAGCACCATGTGGTGACAAAAGTGCAGGTAAAATAAAAGAGGCTAGATATACGTAATCTCGTATAATTAGTCCATGAACAAAGTCCTCAAACAAATCATCTTTATGGGCTCAGCTCTAAACGACCTGAGAGCGTTCCCGATCTCTGCCCGCCGTGAGGCCGGCTTTCAGCTGGATAGGGTGCAGGTGGGCAATGATCCTGACGATTGGAAGCCCATGTGATCTACATTGCGAAATTAGCGACGGCGGTTTATGTCCTGCACTGCTTCCAAAAGAAGACGCAAAAAACGAGCAAGCATGACCTTGACCTCGCCGCCAAGCGGATGAAAGAACTGATTAAGGAGTTGAACTAATGACTGAATCAAATCAAGCCTTCAGCAGCGTCTGGGACGCCCTGGAGGACTCACCAGCCGAAGCAGAAAACATGCGTATTCGCACCAGCCTAATGACGGCTATCCGAGACTTTATCGAGGTGCGTCAGCTCTCGCAGGCTGACGCTGCGCAGCTGTTCAACGTAACGCAACCCCGCATTTCAGAACTCCAGCGCGGGAAGATCGACCTTTTCAGCGTGGATCGATTGATCAACATGCTCGCCCAGGGCGGCATGCACGTTGAAGTCAGTGTCAAAACTGCAGCTTGATACAGGTTACATGTGGTTGCGATTCCTGTAGTTTTGACTTCTTTCAGCCTGGTCTGCCCCTATGATTGTCGATCCTGACCTGCCTGGTCTTGCAACGAAGATCACTCAGAACTACAGCAACGCCCAGATTGCCCAATTGATCAGGATGATCAGTCCTGTTTCACCCTGCGCCCTGATGGCCGCGGACGAATTTGAGCGGGTCATGGCCGTGCTTGCGGGCCAGAATCGACGTCGGGCGTTCTCCGATCGCTCGATAAGTGCTGCCAGGCTTGTCTTGGTCATGGGTGCCAGCGTGTCCGAAGCAGCCTTGGAGACTGGATTGACCCGGCAGGTGGTTCACAGGCTTATGGCACGCATTCGGGCACGCCTGGAGGATTTGCCGGCTGATTGGGTCAAGGTTGAAGCCTGGCTTCCCCCAGCAGCTGCAGGTGACGTTCTGGCTTTGGCTCAATCACTCAGATCTGCTCGATCGTAATAGGAGAGGCGTGCCCTGGCTGTTTCAGCCTCGGTGCAGCTTGACCGCTGACAACCTCTGACGTGCGTTCCCTTCGCTGCGCTCAGGGCCGGGCTTACGTGCTGCGCATTGAGCCAGGCCATGAAGCCGACCCGTCTCGCCCCTTCGGGCTTCAATCCACGCCGGCGAGTCGGCTCTAACGCCTCCGGCCTCTCGGCCTGCGCGCTGTGCAGACCAAGCGCGCCCGTAATCCTCTACCCGCGTCAGAACGATCTGGCGGTTGCTCTGCGTGAGGTTGGCCGTGTGGAGCGAACACTCTTTACTATTGAGTGGATTCTAGACACGGACATGCAGCGGCGCGCCCAGATCGGCCTTAACAAGGGTGAGGCTCACCATGCTCTCAAGAATGCGTTGCGCATCGGCCGCCAGGGCGAAATACGTGACCGCACAAGCGAAGGGCAGCATTACCTGTAACGACCTGCAATCGAAATGGCCTCGACCTGCAATCATCGCGTTTTTCGACCGGGATTGATTGCGTCTATCCGAGCCAGCAAACCGGGATTATTTGCGAATGAACCTGCGTTCATCTGGTTCGACCTGCAATCGACTGTCATGAACCGGAATTATTTGCGAGTGATCGCTCGCCGCTTATGTCTCATTTGAGCACACCCTTGCGGGACGCGTGTCTGAGGCGTTTTTTATGTCTCAATAGGGCTGATTTTCATTTTTGATATAGTACTGTCACAAAATCTAGAGCCTAAAGAGACAAAAGCGCTATTGGGGTAGAGGACTGAATCTTGTGACCGCCACTATGGTGCTCTGGAATACAGGGTTTGGGAGTAACGAAATAGAATGTGCACTTAGCCCAGCTCCTGAAGACCACTGTTTGATGGACGCTAAATCATCGGTTTTTCAGTCGCATTTAATCCTGGTCGGTTGCGCTCGATTGCAGGTCGAAGTGGCTGGGTGCAGGTTCGTTTGCAGTCAATGCTGGTTCGCGGTGCCGGATAGACGCAATCAATCCCGGTCGAAAAACGCGATGATTGCAGGTCGAGGCCATTTCGATTGCAGGCCGCTACAATTACCGGATTGCTGGGCTCAACCTGCTCACCGCAATCATTATCTACTGGAACACCATCCTCTTTCGGACAGACGCTTAGGTTCGGCTCATGGAGAAAGAAGGCCAATAGCCACTATCCTTAAGTCGGTTCGCTGTTCCATTGCTCCCCGGACCCCTAGTCCGGTTGATCAGCCCAGGCTCCAGCTGTGGCTTGATGAGTCCTGAAGCGTTTGAGCGAGTCATGGAAATAATGGCAGGCCAGAGCCGAAGCAGGGCGTTCTCTGATCGATCACGGCATGCCGCCAGGCTAATCCTGGTCATGGGGGCTAGTGTGGCCGAGGCAGCTGCAGCCACTGGTATGGCTAGGCAGGTGGTGCACCGTTTGATGGCCCGAATTAGAGCCCGAATGGAAGCATTGCCTACCGACTGGGTGAAGGTAGAGGTGTGGCTGCCGCCAACGGAAGCCCGTGAGGTCCTGGATCTGGCAAGGATGCTTAGGACTTCGCATGAACTCCCTGCAGGTTTTGCAGAAGAACGGTTAGGACCCTGGCCAGGCTAAGTAGTTGTAGCGACTTCCATCTACCTATCAATGCCGATGTTCGTGGCTAGCCGGGCAAATTATCGTGATGAGCGAGCTGCTGGGCTGAACGCACGAAGAGCGCCTGCTCGCACAGGCGTTCTTTAGGCCTCATATGAGAACGACGTGTCAGCTTAGCGTCACGTCCTTCATCGCAGGAATATAACCGTAGTCATATTCTTCCTGCACGAACGAGCGATCCCCTTTCAAGAGGATTCTCACCGTCGGCGCTTCGGTCCCGCCGATACGATAATCCTCGCCTTCGGTGGGCACGCTGTCGATGAACGAGGTCACCAGACCGTTCGGCATGACGCAGTGCGAATACGTCTGGAAAGGCTGCTCGGGCGGATTGCCGAGCACCAGGCCGGAAGCGTTCATTGGCCGGTACGGACCGAACAAATGTTCGCCGACAAAACCGTAGACACCGTCTGGCCCTGTAAGACCTTCGGCATACGTAAACTTGTGACTGATGGTGAACAAGTAATACTTGCCGTCTTGAAAGACATAGTGCGGGCGCTCGGTCTGATCGTTCACGCCGACGGCCGTCACCAATGGCGGAAGTATTTCCCACTCTTCGCCACTGAGATCTTTTGCAACCGCCAGACCGATACAACCCACCTGGAATCTGGCACCCCCCACGTCTTCATGACCCGGCGGCACAGGGCCAAGTTCGGCAGCCCCTACTGTGTGCGAGCCGCGTTCACCGGCGACATTGCCTTCAAACACCATGTACAACTTGCCGTCATTAGGATCAATGAACGGACTGGGATCGCGAAAGTTCCAGCTCGAGTTCTGCGCTTCGGTTTGATAATACGTTCCGTCGGCCTCGAACAGTTTTTTGACCTGGGTAAAGTCTTTCAACTCCACGCCTTGATCGGACGTCACAATACGGCCACGTACCTTGGCGATCGCTGCGCCGGGTGTGACGCAGGTGTAATAAAGATCAATATCGCCTTTGTCATTCAACAGTATGGGTGTGCCCGCCCACTCTCGAGTGGTGGGCGATACCCCCTCGGCCATTACACGACCACCAAAGATCCAGTCCTTGCCGGTACGCGAGTACCAGTAGCACATGCGTGCGCGGCCATGACGATCTTCCCAGTCACGCTTGATGTCATAACGGCCATTGGCGTCGAGGTATTGCGGATCATTGGGGTGACGGTCAGCCGTCAGGGTCAGGATAACCGACCAGCCGTTGACCGAAACCACCGTGCCATCCAGCTCGCGCAGCGGCATGGTATCCCAGATGAATACCGTATCACTCATGACCGGAAAGTCCGCACTGACCAGTGGCTGCGTGGTGGTCGGGTCATTTTCATTGACCTTCAGCGCATCGGCGCGGGACCAGACAGTGGGTTCGTAGTTGATGTTACCTGCTAGAGGACTATTTTTGAGCTGGCTTACAGCAGAGCTGCTAGTGGACATAATTGATACCTTTAAATAGCTTTGGGAGGCAGCAGCGACGCTGCTGTACCTCTTTCGCTCAAAGGCGATAACTCAAGGCTCACGGCCTTCACATGATTCAGCGTCCCGCAGCGGGAGCACTTGATTTGGAGTTCGGTGTAGTCACCCATGCGGGCCAGCAGCTTCTTGCACTGCCCGCATCGGTAGTCTTTCAACATTTGCATTGGTCTCCTTGTGCTTCGCCCAATAAAAAACCCCGGCTGGGCGGGGTTTGGGGGATCGCAATTTACCGTTTGGCGCTGTTTAAAAGCCCGTATCCGGCGGCTGCCCTGAGGCGCAAATCGCATATCGTGGTGCCTTTTTACCTCCCTCCGGAAAGGCTGGAAAGGGGCAGTTTCGGGGTAGGTCGAGTTTGGCCGGAGTTCAACATGAGTTCGACCACAGCTGCGCCATTGACCTGGATAAACGGTACGTGTATCAGCTTGCAATCGAAAACCTGCGGGCTCGCATTAATTGCGACTATCAGTAGCCGCTGGCTCGGATTATGTGCCACTCAGCTCATGGTATTTGCGACCAGTGTCGGTTTCTGAAATAAATGCGACATCTGATTGGCGAAGGCCTCAATCGGCGGCTTTGGATTTTCGAAATAGCTGCGACGGCTAAGGGCAATTAATGCGACTGCCTTAGGAAAGCCAGACGTTGAGCGAGTCCGGCTAACCGAACGTGCGCTCGTCATCCGGTGTTTCAATCCACACCAGTGTCTCGGCGAACGTTATCGGCGGACTGTAGAAGTTGCCTTGCACCATTGTGCAGCCCAGACTCGTCAGCATATTCAGCTCGTCCTGCGTCTCGACACCCTCGATCACGCAGTCCAACGACATGTCCAGGCTCAGGGCTACCAGCGACTTGACGATCTTGTAACTGGTCGGATTGTCATGCACGCTCGTCACAAAACTGCGAGCAATCTTCAGTTTGGTCAGCGCTAGGGCGTGCAACTGACTGAGACTGGAGTAACCGGTGCCAAAATCGTCAAGGGAGATACCGCAACCTAGCTGGCGAAACTGGGCAATCGCCTGTTGAACCTGCCCAATGTCCTGCATGACGGCCGTTTCAGTGATTTCCAGATCAAGTCGTGAGGCGTCAAAACCACTGTTCTCTATTATCTCGACAATTTTCTTGACGCTTTCCCAAGTCGCGCAGTCATGGGCCGACAAATTGAACGACAGCTTGATCGGCGACGGCCAGGACAATGCTCGCTGTAGTGCCTGCGTCAACAAAGGGGCGGTCAGCTCGTTGATCATGCCGATCCGCTCAGCAATTGGAATGAAATGCGCAGGCGATACCGCGCCGAGTTCTGGACTGTTCCAGCGTGCCAGCGCCTCGAAAGCCACTGTTTCGCGTGTACAGCTTTCAATGATCGGCTGAAACAAGACGTGAAACTCCGTCTCCAGGTTCGCCCGACGCAATGCCTGCTCGGTTACGCCATCGGCATTAAGTTGTTCACGGTGACTGGCCGAAAACAGGCAAGTGGACCCGGGGTTGTGGTTCTTCCCTTGATAAAGGGCGTAATCTGCATATTCATACAGTTGGGCGGCATTGTCGGCGGTAGCCGGAAACGTCGCGAAACCCAGGGTCGCGCCGATCTGGATCGGTATTTCCGAGAGTTCGAAACCTTCATGTATCAACGTGCAAATGTGCTTGCCAAACATCAGCAACGCTTCGTCACTGATGTCGCCCTTGACGAGCAGTGCAAACTCGTCACCGCCCAGCCGCGATACCTGCACGGTATCGCTGACAGCGCTGATCAGCCGTTCAGCGACCAGCATCAGCAGCCGGTCACCGACACTATGGCCATACAGGTCGTTGACAGGCTTGAACCCGTCCAGATCCAGCACACCCACCGCTAGCCCGCTCCGCTGTAGCAGTGCCTCGTTCATCGCCGTATCCAGTGTCTGGAAAAAATGCCGACGATTAGGTAGGCCGGTCAGGCTGTCCCGATTGGCCAACAACAGGTTCGCGTTGCTCAGTTGTTCAGTCTTGAACTGGGCGTTCACCAGGCTGGTGAAGGCGCGGTACTGATAGCGAAGAATGATCAGCATGCCGATCGATACCAGCACAATATTTGCCGCCGTGGCGATAAACGTGATGTTGTGTGTTGAGGCGAAGAAAATAACGAACGCTGTGTTGACGATCACTGCGGTAATCAAGGCTGCAGACTGCAAATGCATCATGCAGAAAATGCACACAATCACGGTGATGCCCATGAAAAACGCCACTTGCGCCTGGGTATAGGCATCGCCATAGGGGTACATTGATAAAGACCATGCCGCAAATGCGGTGGAGATGATACCCACCAGCCTATTGGTGCCGCGAAGCGTCTCGAGAATAGTGCTTGAAGCTGGCGGCGGCTTGTTTACCGTAAGCAGCCACTTGCGCGCGCGAATGCCGCACCCGATGGTAAGGACTGTCGGTACCAGCAACGTCAGCCACATCGGGGCAGTTGCCCAATGGGTAAAGGCAAGCGCCCAGGTGTTGACCAACAGCACGAAGTACATCAGCGGCAGTTGTCGGGACAATGCGATGTATTGAGCTTGCAGCAGCCGAGGATTATCGGAGGGCACGGACATCAGGGTGCGCAAGGCCCCCATCATTTTTTTCAGCATCGCAAGGCTTCTCTGTCAGTACATTCAAAGCGCAAGCGGCTTGCTGCTCATCATGCGAGCCAGGTTGTAACCTGCTCACCTGTAATGCTCTCGGCAGCGATAATTAATTCTTTACGGTAAAACAGGACTGAGCATTGGCGCGCTATGACGTGATCGAGAAGGATCACCGTCAGTATTACGGATACGACGAGCCGGAGGTGGCTGGGCAAGACGGTGCATGAGTGAACTGTTGGAGCACACCAGCCATATCGAGGATCGGCTGGTGGAACTTGATCGAGCCATCAATCAGATCGCTCGCGAAGATGATCGTAGCCGTAGGCTGCTGCAATTGCGTGGGGTTGGCTCGACCACTGCAAGTGCTTTAGTGGCCAGTATTGGAGATGGGCACGACTTCAGAAACGGACGCCAAGTGGCTGCCTGGCTCGGTTTGACGCCAGGCCAATACAGTAGCGGCGGCAAGCAGCGCCTGGGGAGTATCACCAAAGCCGGGGATGCCTATTTACGCAGTCTACTGGTGCTTGGAGCTCGATCTGTCATGGCCAACCTGGGCGATAAGCAAGACCCTCTCAGTCGCTGGATCCGCAACCTCATAGAGCGACGGGGTTACTGGCGTGCGGCCGTGGCGATTGCCGCCAAGAATGCGAGGATGGCCTGGGCCGTTCTGCATTACGGCGACACGTTCAAGCCTGAACAGGCAGAACCAACGGGCGCGTAAACACCAGAGGTCATGACTGATCACCTTGTAAGGCGTTAGGGCGAGGATCATGAGCGGATAAAAGGATCAATGTGCACTGCCGTCGTTGATGTGAAGCGGGTTGGACCTGCGTGGGGGATACCTGAAAAATCGTATGGGAAATTCAGTCCCGGTTAGCGAACGAGGCCCTCACGTGCGTCTTTCATCAGGGTCCGAGCGATCAGCTCAAGATGACCGTTTGTAGTACCGCAGTCCTTCACCTTCTTACGTCGATCCGGCATATGCAGCTGAGTCAAACAGCAACTATTGGGCTTGTGCTCAATGGGGAAGCCCTTGTAGTACGATTTTTTCCGAATTCTCTAGGCTCCCCAAGAAGGCAATCGATAACCGAGGCATACGGATCGTCTCTGTGGATCCGCCCACCAGCCATCAAGGCATGACGGCTTAGTCGGGTGATGAGTTCACCGACCGCATGTCCCATTCGTTGCGTAAGATGTTCACCCTTCTAGCATTTGTGATCAGGGTTCCTGTGTGCCCTCCCCAGGAAATCAATTGGACTGAATCATCTCACTGTCGCTCGAATTCGATCCAAACCAGAATGGGATAGTCATACATTGTCTTTGGCCTGAAGCGGCTCAGTACACGACACGTTATGAACCCCGTGACAGGGGTAGGAATCTCGTTCATAAAATGTCCCTCAGCGCTTTGGCTGTGCAGCGGCCCAGCAATCCTGCCAAGTCTATTATCAGACTCTGTTTCGAAGCTGTCTTTGGAACCCTCCTGTGATTTTCGAACACTCATTGGCGGGGCGTCGGCTCTTGCCGGCTGGTCAAATAAACAACAATGTCGAGGCAGCGATGAAGCCCGTTCAATCAGTTAGTGCAACACAACACTACAATCCTCTAACCAATCTTGGGCAAGAAGCGTCATGCTCTCATGAAATAAGTGGCATCACGCAAACAGAGGGAATGCAGGCCACCGCTGCAACGACGCAGACCGCAGAGCAACTTACCACGGCGCGCGTTAGAGACATCACGGCGGCGGCCAAGGTCATACCGGACGGGACGACTGTGATGTCGCGCAAGCCGGAAGACCTCAGCCAATTGCAGACTGCCTATCTGGCCGCCAAAAATGCGCCCACGCACCCTGACCTCTACCTTAAGCTCTGCGAAACTTTTCGGGTACACGACGAGCGCCACGCCAGCGAAGGCCATGAGAACATCTGCGCGAAGACCATGACTGCTCGGATAGACGACGATGCGATCCGTGTAATGGCATATGCCTCTAGGGGCATGCATGGCGGTGATGTGAACAATTTCCTAAAGTTCAGCTTCAACTCTGGCCTGCCAAACCCTATCAGCAGCGCGTTACCCAGTATGCTTACGTTCGGTGCGTCAAGCTTCATCGGCGCCGTCCACGGACCGTGGTCTGGTTTCGGCAGCGCGCTTGCGTTCGCGGCCGCCAAGCCGTTCATGGCCGGCGGCATTCAGCCTGCCATTGTTTCGTTGTGCGACAACATCCGCGGACGTAATGCGCCAACCGTGCTGGCCAAAGGCGAAGTCAATGACGAGATCTGGTTGGATGCCGCAGCCCAGACTCTGGAGGGCCTGAACGAGGACACGCGTCGTGCTCTGACTTCTTTCGATGATGCTGTGCAGGCCGCGATTACGTCGGTGGGGATAAGGGATCCAAAGTTTCTCGAAACGGACGAAGGACTTGAATTGTTTTTCGATCATTTGAGCGATACCCACTTCAATTGTCTGCGCGAGGCCCTAGAGGGCGTCAATAATGCGCTGCAGAACACCGCTCCGCAGACTCGGGAATCACTTAGAGCCTTGGAAGAGGCAAGCCGCCCGAACATGCTTGAGCAACGCGAGACTACGCTGAAAGCCGAGTTTTCAAACCTTCGCCAGAAGGAAGGAAATGATTGGCAGCGCATCCCGCGCAGTCTCCGCGCGTCGGGCGGTACGTTGACCTCCGGACTGTCAGGTCTGAAGAGAGACGAGATACCGACACGCATGAATCCTGCTCTTGACCGGAAAAGCCATTTTGAGGGGCTCAACGCGCTCGCAAGCCCGGCTGTCGGTACCTCCTATGCGGCAGCGATCTCGCTATTACAGTCGCCTATGGCTGGCTTGGACGAGCGGAACAAGCAGAAATTCAATGTCAAGGCAGCTATCGTGTTCTACGACGCCTTCACGCCCGAAGGTAAGCAGCGCTATTTGGCCGGTGAGGAAATGGACCCGGACCGCGACGTCGACCAAGCGAAGCTGCGCGGGGTCTTCACTTCGGTGTCGGAGTACATGGTCAAGTCGACCCAAGAGAACCTGAAACAGCGACAAAAAGTGCTTGGCGTCGAAATCAGCGAGGCGGGGCATGCGCTCAATGCCTTGCCTGAAAACACTTCAAGCATCACTCCTCCCGAGATCCGCGCAAAAGTCGAACGCTATAAGGCGCTGTCGGCCGACATGTCTGCGGTGACTCAAGCCATCCGCGAAGGGAATCCGAACTTCTTGACCGATTTGCCGGACGGAGAAGTAAAGAAGGCTTTCGACGACTGCGTAAATAGCGGCGGCATGCACGTATTGGAAAACATGACCAAGGTGAAGTACGCAAAGCAGGGCGAACTCAAGGCCCAGTGGACGCAGAAGGTCTCCACGGACGTATCCATGTTCGGCCTGGCCGGCCAGTTCACACCCTCGATCGTCAATAAACTCGCTGCAGCGATCTGCGGCGGCGCAGGTCATATCCCCAATGCGGTTGTCGGATTTCTCGGTGCCTACAGCCTTGCGGCCTCATTCATCGGTGCTCAGACGCAGTTTGCGGCAATCAACGCAAAGAATAACTTCCGCGAAGGTAACCCTAAGCCAACGAGCCTGGAGACATTCATGCGCGGCAACCTTGCGCCGGTTATGCAGGCGAGTGCCAATCGCCATAGTCAGCATGCGTTGCAGGGTGCGGAGCAAGCGATCAGCACTGCTCGACAGGCTTTAAACAGCAGTCTCGGCCAGAATTTGCGCCGTCGCCCTAGTGCCCGCACGCAGCAGGAATAAGTGTCATCTTGCTGACGCTGCTCTTGGGGCTTGCTGTAGACCTTGATCCAGGCGTAGAGGCTGTGCACGGACATGCCCAGGCGCTGGGCGACATCGGCCACAGGTTTGCCTTTTTCAGTCACTTGCTTGACCGCTTCGATCTTGAATTCTTCGGGGTAACGCTGACGACTCATGGCACCTCCTATTTGGGCCTCAGTTTAAGGCATGGAGGTGTCTACGAAACCCGGGGCGATTCATTTCTCGTGAGTTAGGTAACGCAGCCTTTAGTTGGCGTTCATAGCAATTAGGTTCCACAAGCACAAAACCAAGAGCGCCTGTCATTGACTTGCATCAACAAAAGCATCAAGTAGGGGCTGTACCCCGGAATCCCCGAAAACTCTGTCGGAAAACATCACCAGAGTGGTTGGCCGCGATCTGCGCTTGGCGCCGGCGCGCTTTCGCTGGCTCAAGGGGGTTAACCGTACTTTGTGGTATGCCTTGCACAGTGCCGACACGGCCAAGGTGTTTGTGGAAGGCGCCGGTGTTCAGGCTCAGGCGCGGGCAGAAGTCCATGCCAGTAAGCTGGGGCTGCCACGTCCTGGGTTGATGGTGACCCAGGCCATCGATGGCTTGCAGGCCGAGTTGGAAAGCATCGGTCTGGTATTTGCGCGACATGTCATCACGCCTAAACGCCGGGAGGCCTCTGACCTTCCTGTCATGACGGCGGTGTATGCCGCGCAGCCACCTGTGGTTGATGAGCCTAGTGAGTAGGAGGCTGGTATGACACGGCCATGCGGCTAGCCAAACGCTCCAGGCGCTTGTCTAACGTCCAAAGCGCTGTGCCGCTCAATAACGCGGAGGCCAGGAGCGTCATATCCACCAGTCCACAGCCCAGGCCATAGAGCTTGTGGGTGTTCAGAAAGGCTATGACTTCACTCACCGTGGGTTGTTGTGCACCTCGTAGGTCGCCAAGGTCGGTCAAGGTGTTGGAACGATCAGGCGGCGTACCACACGCCAGTTCTCCGATCACCATGGGGTGTATGAGTACCCGGTCCTGGCTGAGCAAGTTCACCAGTTCTGGACTGTTGTTGCGAAAGTGCTCAACCCAAACGGAGGTGTCTACCAGGACGCCTTTCACAGTGCCTTCTCGTGTCGGCGGGCGATGTCTTCCATCGTTGGCAGTGTGGCCCCTAAAGCCATCAATCGTTTAGCCGCTTGAATGCGCACAAACGTCTGAACGGCTTCACGGAACAGGTCGGCCTTGTCCATCGCCGGATCGGCGACTTCCAGAGCACGTTGGTACAACGCATCGTCGATGGTGACGGTCGTTCTCATGATGACTCCTTGCTTCAATTTTGATGTAACTCTACATCAAATTTGATTCCAGAAAACACTATTAATTCTTTACTTTAAAAGAGGAAACCCCATGGCCTCGGCATCTTTGCGCGCCCTGTTTTCGGTGGACATCCAAGGCGATCAGCTTGTTGTCTATCAGGCAGATCAGGCAGAAGGTATCGTGACGCGCACGATTTGCACCCTGGACCTTCGCCATCAGCACTCGTTTTATCTGAGCAATGACGGTGTGGTCTGCCGCGATGTTCAGGGTTTTGAATTCTCACTTGAAACCCATGACAGTGACGAAACCCATGAGCTACTGGCTGCCCGAACTGCCAGCGTCTGGAGTCGTCCCTCAACACGCTCTCCGACGCCTTCAACGTGGTGGTGTTTCCTGTGCCGGTGATTGGTAAGGAAAAGTCGATCGCCGCCATTACGCCCGTGCTGTGCTTGCCGCCTGAGCAGCGCAAAACCGCGTGGGATCGCCTGTTTGATGCAGCCCCCGAGGGTGTAAACCTTGGGAAAACCCAGTTAAAGCCGGCGTCGGAAGGGGTGGAAGTGAAAGCGGCGCAACCAGCAGGCACGTGCGATGTGGCAGAAAAGGCCTTGGGGATCAACCAGACGGCCTATCAGGCGTATCGCATACCGGGCACGCCTTGGGTGATCAGCGACGATGGGCGCTATGTGCCGCAGACGCTGTTGCGTGACTAAAGCCTTCCTCGATGAGCAACCTGCCCGCCAGGTTCAGGAGGTGTCGAATGCGCCCCAATGACTACGCCGTCGAACGCACGCGCCTAAATCGGCGGGTTTACCACTCGGCACTGGCTGAGTGGTTGATGGGCCCCGGTAGTCTGACGCTGGGCCTTGCCGGGTCTGTGGTGGGAGGCGTCCTGTACCCGGTCAGCCTGTGGCTCAGTCTGCCGGCCTTGCTGGTCTGGTCACCTGTCATGCTGCTCGAACCCTGGCAGATGCCCATGCGCATGCCTTCAGACATGGACCGCCTCGACCCTTCGACGCAACGCCAGGTGAGGCCTTACGCAAGATCTCGTTAGCTTGACGCAACTGACGGTTCTCACGCTCCAACAGCTTGACTCGCTCACGTTCATGCATAGGAATTTCAATAATTCCTATACAAGGTAATCCGCCGAAAAAGGTCCCCTCGGCGTGATGCCAACGTGGCGTCGATGTCGGCAAAAAGCTTTTTTAACCCATCACCCACGCCGAAAAATGGATTGAAAGCAACTTTTCTGTACCTTTTCCAGATTTTGGACGCACCTCTCCCGTATCAGGCCGGCACGTACCTCAATTGCGCGATGCTTTGAGCGTTGTTGATCAAGCCCTGCACGGTCAGGCCGGCGATGGCTGCGGTATAAACCATCCGTGCTCCGCACAGCACGCAGCTGAACGGATCCCGATGCAAGAACGCTTTGCTCATCTGCGCAAAATACAGTTTTTGCGCTTTGCCACGCCTTTCCATGCGTAGCGCCTCATACACCCGGGGTAGCTGTCGGCCACAGACGCGGTTGGCCAGAAATCCAAAATACCGGATCATCCGAAAGTGCTTCTCCGGGATGTGCTGCACCACCCGGAAAAGCATGTCGGCCTGGCTCAGCGTTTCCTGCTGATAGGTCTGTGTGCGGTGATCCAGGTAGGTGAAGCTCAACGTGGCCCCGTTGGTGTAATGCGCCAGACGACTGCCCGAGATGGGCGGTTTTTTCAGGTAGCGGCCCAGGTAATTGACGGTCTTTCGGCCGTTTTTCGTCTTCTTCGACAAGTGGATGTGCCAGTGCTGGCCACCAGCGGTCAGTATCAAACGGCGCCAGTCGCTTTCACAGAGGATGTGGGCCAGCGGCGGCGGCATCGTCAGTTGCGAAAGCGGCTGTCCCAGCAGGTAATCGCGCACCAGCCACATCCAGCGCCGCCGCAGGGCCTCTTTGTGGAACGACAGATTTTTCCAGACGCCCTGCTCATCCAGGCCGCCCGCGGTCACCGACAGGTGGACGTGGGGATGCCAGTTGAGCCGCCGGCCATAGGTGTGCAGCGCCCCTTAAATCCCGACGCGCAAACCGCGCCGCTTGGCGGCGTAGATCAGGTTATCGGCCGCCAGCCGAAACAGCGCATCGAGCAGCCAGCGGTTGTAGAAGAACAGGGGCCATAGCGTGTCGGGCAGCGTGAACACCAGATGCTGCCAGGGGCAGTCGGGCAGACGGTTGTTTTGCACGGTGATCCACTGGTCGGTGGCCTTTTTGCCGCAGGAGGGACAGGCCCGGCAATGGCAGGTGTTGCACAGGTATTTGACGTGCGGGCAGCTGTGGTTGCCGCAGGTGTAGTGTTTGACGCCCAGTATCGAGGTGCCGCAGGCGAGCATTTTGGTGACGGACTCGACTTCGATGTCGCGTAAGCCGCCCTCCTCGAGGAGGTGTGCCCAGCACTGGTTAGCGGTGAAGAGGTTTTTGAGCGGTCGAGGTGTGTAGGCAGGACTCATCTGAAGCAGCAGCGGTGGGTAAGCAGGCTTCATGATGGTCAATAACGGGCCTCATGGCAAAGCTCAAATCGATGTTTCTGCTGCTACGCGATCGTAAGAACGGGCGATTTGCAGCCGCAGGCTGCCCTGTTCACTCGCTGGTGCGTGTTACTCATCATTGTGTTGGGCGGCTATTCCTATGTACACCGTACCCGTGATGGGTACTAAGTTTTGATAGGCCCACTTGTCGCACAGGAGCACAGTCATGCCGCCGGTAACCATGATCGAAGGCTTGTCAGACGCTGAACGTGAATTGGTGATCAAAGGATTGCAAGCATTGCGTCGAGAACGCGGTTTCGCGTGGAATGTGGCGTGTGATGTGGCTGCGCGGAGTAATGTGACGGTGTCACCGTCACTTTCCCTATATGGCATCACCGAGATTGAACACCTGGCGCGCCGATTTGGTGGGTCAGCGTTGCATTGGAGCGAAGCATGACAACACGGACCGATCACCCCGATACGTCAGGCGGCGATTTTTGGTTGCCCCCTAACATTTCTGTTACCCGCCAGCCCTTGCCTGACGGGATGGTGTACGCCTTTCGTGACATAGATATGGGTGAGTTGGGCAGGTTGGTGATCGAATCCACGGTTGACGGTGAAACGCGAATCTCCAGTGAAGTCGCGGGCGATCCGCAAGACCCCATGACAGCGCAGCGTCTCAAGGTGTTTGAACCTATCAGCGAGGCACTGACCCATCGTCTGGAAACGACATTGGGTCGTGGACGTCCTACAGCCCTCCCCGTCCGGTTATCTGAGCCACGTGGGCAGGTCCCGGTTGAGGAAGTCTATTGTGAAGTATGCAATCAACTGGTGGCTTTGGTTGTATTTGCCGATGAGGCCAATGACCTTGACCAGCTGGAAGATTGTGCACGCATGATGTACATGCACTATGCCTGGCATAACGTGCCGACCTGGCTTATAGGTCCGCAATACTGCGGTGGCCCGATACCTCAGCGACGCGCCAATGTTCTCCAGGTGTGGCCGCAACACGGCCCACTGGAGAGCCTGCGGCCAGAAGAATTCAATCCGCGCATTGAGGCGTTGGCCACGCAACATTGCAAATAGGGGTCCGGGGAGCAATGGAACAGCCAACCGACTTAAGGATAGTGGCTATTGGCCTTCTTTCTCCATGAGCCGAACCTAAGGGTCTGTCCGAAAGAGGATCGCTCAACGGACGCTAAGCAATCGATCGGTCAAGGTGGCTTTACCAGCCTCATCGATGCCGTGAACGGCGAATACGGCCTTGGCTAGATCGATTCCCACGGTAATAGGGGTTGTAAGCCGGAATCCCAGAAATTTCCGTCATGGGCGGGAAGCCAGTACTGGTGCGGATTGACGCCAAACAGTTGTTTTCCGGCAGCGACGCCGCCAAGCCGAAAACGGCTTGATTGAGCGGCCAAATATGTACGGAAAACCGTATCGGGTAACACAAGCAGCCAGGAACCACTCTGGTGATGTTTTCCGACGGAATTTTCTGGGATTCCGGCGTACACCCCCTAATAATTGGCATGGACTTCCCCTCCTGTGGTTTTGATGCAGGTTTGACACTTCATCATGGCACTTCGATGCCGATTCGCGACTTTCGCCGCGCCCTTGGGACGGGGAAGTCCCTTTCATTCGCTAGCGTGAATTTTGTCAGGTTGAGGTCCTAGAAGTTGACGGCGATCCGTTAGGAAATACAGTAAATGTCCTAGTCTGACCCGGTGCCGGTGAGCGGCCTGACGCCGGGTTGAGGTGTACTTCAAACGGACACGCCTAAAAAAGTAAGTCGTTGAAAAGTATTGTTATATTGCTAAAAAAATGACCGCAAACGATAGCTAATGTACGATTTTGTCCGAATTCTGCGGGCTACCCTTAAGTGCACTTTCTGTTCCGTTACTCCCCACACCCCGTGACAGACATTTCGGCAGTTTGTGCCGGTCTGATCAGACAACCAGCTTGAAACGTGCGACGACATTGCGCATGTCGTTGGCAACCCGTGCCAGTTCGTCGGCGGTCACTGCGTTGTTGTCGATACCCAGCATCAAGGTCCCGGAGCTGTTGCGAATTTCCATGACGTTACGGTTGATGTCTTCGGAAACCGCATGCTGCTGTACGGCAGCGCTGGCGATCTGGGTGTTCATTTCGACGATACGCTCGACACCCTCGCTGATGCTCGACAGGCTGCCGGATGCTTCGCTGGCCGCACTGATGCACGCTTGAGCCTTGTGCTGCCCTGCCTGCATTTGCTGCACGGCAGCGTCGGTCGCGCTTTGCAGCTGTTGAATGATGCTGCGGATCTCTTCAGTAGACGCCTGAGTACGCGATGCCAGCGTGCGGACTTCGTCAGCCACGACCGCAAAACCACGACCCTGCTCGCCGGCACGTGCCGCCTCGATGGCCGCGTTGAGGGCCAGCAGATTGGTCTGATCGGCAATAGTGCTGATCACCTGAATGACGCCGCCAATCGACTGGCTGTGCAAGGCCAGCGCCTGAACCTTCTGGGCACTGACTTCCACTTCATCGGCCAGGGCCTGAATCGTTGTGTGGGCCTGATGCATGATGCGCAGCCCATTACGCGAAGCGGTATTGGCCTCGTCAGCAGCCGATGCTGCGCCTTCGGTGTTCTGCGCCACATCGGCAACGCTCGCAGTCATCTCGTTGATAGCGGTGGCCACCTGTTCGGTCTCGGCCTGCTGCGCGTTCATCGATTGCTTGGCCAGACCAATGGAAGTGCCCAGTCGCGCCGCCACGTCAGACAGTTCATACGAGGTACGATCCATGTGTGAGATGGAGCTTGAAAACGCTTCTGCCATCAGGTTCAGACCATTACCGATATCGGCCACTTCATCCTTGCTGACCACTTGCACTCGCGCACTCAGATCACCGTCGGCCAGTCGACGGGTGACACCCAACAGGCTGTCGATGGCGATACGCAAGGCGCGATAGATGCTACTGAACGCATAGAGCAGCAACAAACCCACGATCACGCACATGGCGATCATCATCTGGTGTAGCTCAAGCAACGAGGTGTAGCGGGAATTCAATTGGTCCTGCAGTGCAACCTGGATTTCGTCTTGTGCCTTATAAAGGGCAGCGACCACAACGTTCCCCTGAGCACCGAGCGCCTGACCCCTTTGCGCCGAGAAGTCCGGGCCTTTGACATAGGCTTGCAACTCATTGCGGAAACTGTCCATTGCCGTGGTGGCCGTGGCGATCGGATCATTGATGCGGTTGGCCAGTTCCGGAGAACGTCGTTTGAGCAAACGGACGCTCTGCTCAAGCTCGCCACGGAACAGCAACTCGAGCTTCAACAGGCTGTCGAGCGAACCGCGCATCGAGGCGGTCAGGCCCTGTCCTGTGCTAATGCCCGCAGTGATACCTCGGACCTGACCGGCCACGTTGATTTCCCTGGGCATACGAATGGTACTCAGGTCGATCAGAAACAGCGTCGCAGGATCATCGTCCAGCACCAGACCAGAGGTGGCCGATACGTAGTAGATAAAGTTGAGCGTCTGCGCCAGTTGCTCGTTCCACTGAGCAAACAAATCGTCCGGCGACAGGCCCGGTTTGACACCTTCCATCAGTGAGCGCGCACTTTCGCGAAGGCGCTGCACGCGATTCTCTGTTTCCAGCTCAGGGCCCTTGCGAGCATCCATATCGGAAAGATTATTGAAGGCCGTTTCAAGCTGGTTGCGGTTATTGGCAAGGTCTTGAGCAGCAGACGCATCACCTGACAACAGACGGTTGGTGTGCGCGCGCTGGAGCATGGAAAGCCGCAGAATAGGCGTGACGGTAAGCAGGTATTCGCGACCGACACGCTCTTGCTCGACGCTATCGATTCTTGAATTCAGGTTGCTGAACACCCTCATACCGAGAATGACCAGTGGAATAACGATAATTACGGCTAAAACGGCAAATTTGGCAGGGAAGCGCAGGCGGTTGGTAAGGCTGATACCAGGCGAAAGAATGTTCATGTATTTTCTCGTTTTAATTGAAGGTGCCTGATCAGGCTCAAGAAACACCCTTCTTTGCATCACGGTAGGTGCAGGTCAGTTTTGCGATGCCAAAACAGCTCATCTACATGAATAGATGGCGCTATGACATCGCCAGTGGCAAGTCATCATTGCGAAGTTCAATGACGGCCATAAGCTGAATATAGACCTATCGGCAATGCCACGCAGAACGTGAGCCTGAGAAGGGGTCGTTTCCGGCTGGGGCGTGCAGGCCCTCGTGCCGCTTGGGCTGTGTCCGAAAGAAGTACACCTCAACCCGGCGTCAGGCCGCTCACCAGCACCGGGTCAGACTAGGAGGGTTTTCTGTATTTCCTGACGGATCGCCGTCAACTTCTATGATCTCAACCTGACAAAATTCACGCTAGCGAATGAAAGGGACTTCCCCGTCCCAAGGGCGCGGCGAAAGTCGCGAATCGGCATCGAAGTGCCATGATGAAGCGTCAAACCTGCATCAAAACCACAGGAGGGGAAGTCCATGCCAATTATTACCGTGGGAATCGATCTAGCCAAGGCCGTATTCGCCGTTCACGGCATCGATGAGGCTGGTAAAGCCACCTTGACCGATCGATTGCTTAGCGTCCGTTGAGCGATCCTCTTTCGGACAGACCCTTAGGTTCGGCTCATGGAGAAAGAAGGCCAATAGCCACTATCCTTAAGTCGGTTGGCTGTTCCATTGCTCCCCGGACCCCTATTCTGCGGGCTCCCCTCTGAGGCGACCACCAGTAAGCTAATAATTCATGATATTTTGAGTAAGTGAGCTTTTACTTATTTGAGTTATGGCTTTGCATCCAAAGCAATAAGCAAACGTTGCAATGGTTCATAGACTATTTGTCCCTGATGCGCCCATTCCTGGACAGATGTTGAATGTAGGGCATAAGACTTTCTACATAAGCATCAATAAAAACCTCTGGATCTATGTGATCGCTGCCAGCGAAACGACTCTCTATAGCGCTCTTGGCCTTGGCAAAAACCTCTTCTTGATGCTGCTCCTGCTGCCGCTGAATCTCAGGGGCAACGGCAGCGTGCATGCATTCCAATGCACGCTGCGCATCATAAAACTCGTATTCATAGATTTTTCTGATCTCTAGCTCATCAAAATCAAGATCAAAATCGACTGCAAACTCCTCACCTTTGGTTGGATCTATTGCATACGAATGCTTGATGCATAGGAATTTCAAAATGCCTATGCATCAGGCTGACGCTATGACGGAGGCGTCATGCCTTCAAAGCGATGGGTAGGAAGACGCTGATGCGTTACTTATGCAGTGAAAATCCCTATCAACAAGCATTAATGCAGGTTATTTCACCGCGAAGCCTAGGTGCGGACGCACCTACCCCCTGTCAGGGCTTCACGTACCTCATCTGCGCAATCGCCTGAGCGTTGAGGTTCAGTCCCTGCACCGTCAGCCCGCTGATTGCCGCCGTGTATACCATCCGCGCGCCACACAGCACGCAGCGGAACGGATCGACGTTTAGAAAGGCTTTGGCCATCGGCGCAAAATACAGCTTTGGTACCGGTCCTGGCGTCGCCATCTTCAGTGCTTCATAGACCTTCGGCAGGTACTGCCCGCAGACCCGATTGGCCAGAAAACCAAAATACCGGATCATCCGGAAATGCTTTTCCGGGATGTGCTGCACCACCCGGAAAAGCATGTCGGCCTGGCTCAGCGTTTCCTGCTGATAGGTCTGTGTGCGGTGATCCAGGTAGGTGAAGCTCAACGTGGCCCCGTTGGTGTAATGCGCCAGACGACTGCCCGAGATGGGCGGTTTTTTCAGGTAGCGGCCCAGGTAATTGACGGTCTTTCGGCCGTTTTTCGTCTTCTTCGACAAGTGGATGTGCCAGTGCTGGCCACCAGCGGTCAGTATCAAACGGCGCCAGTCGCTTTCACAGAGGATGTGGGCCAGCGGCGGCGGCATCGTCAGTTGCGAAAGCGGCTGTCCCAGCAGGTAATCGCGCACCAGCCACATCCAGCGCCGCCGCAGGGCCTCTTTGTGGAACGACAGATTTTTCCAGACGCCCTGCTCATCCAGGCCGCCCGCGGTCACCGACAGGTGGACGTGGGGATGCCAGTTGAGCCGCCGGCCATAGGTGTGCAGCGCCCCTTAAATCCCGACGCGCAAACCGCGCCGCTTGGCGGCGTAGATCAGGTTATCGGCCGCCAGCCGAAACAGCGCATCGAGCAGCCAGCGGTTGTAGAAGAACAGGGGCCATAGCGTGTCGGGCAGCGTGAACACCAGATGCTGCCAGGGGCAGTCGGGCAGACGGTTGTTTTGCACGGTGATCCACTGGTCGGTGGCCTTTTTGCCGCAGGAGGGACAGGCCCGGCAATGGCAGGTGTTGCACAGGTATTTGACGTGCGGGCAGCTGTGGTTGCCGCAGGTGTAGTGTTTGACGCCCAGTATCGAGGTGCCGCAGGCGAGCATTTTGGTGACGGACTCGACTTCGATGTCGCGTAAGCCGCCCTCCTCGAGGAGGTGTGCCCAGCACTGGTTAGCGGTGAAGAGGTTTTTGAGCGGTCGAGGTGTGTAGGCAGGACTCATCTGAAGCAGCAGCGGTGGGTAAGCAGGCTTCATGATGGTCAATAACGGGCCTCATGGCAAAGCTCAAATCGATGTTTCTGCTGCTACGCGATCGTAAGAACGGGCGATTTGCAGCCGCAGGCTGCCCTGTTCAAATCATCACCCTCATAATCTGCACTCAGCGAGATAACGATTCGAAGGATGCCAAAATACTCAAGGTATGCTTGAATCGTACGCGCGGCTTTGTTTCCCTTCACGCAAATGCAATGAATGGGCATGCCGACCGGTCGTGTGATAATCAGGTCATGTGGGTGGTAGTAGTAACCGAAGCACGGCTCACCATCATCCAGGAGATAGGCATTCGCTCTCTCGCATATCTTGGGTTTGATACCGATCGCAGACAGCAGAGCTAGAGCCGATTTTACGAATGATTTGCCAACGCTCAGGCCGCCGAAGCTGAATTCAAATTGGAAATATCCATCCGGGTATTTGGGCTGTACTGTCGCATCCGCCAGAAGCTTCTCGGCATCCAGCGTGGGATAGGTGCGTTTCAAGCCTTTCAAGATTTCACGAGCCTGTTTCATGTTATTGGCACTGATTTGAAGATGAATTCCTGCGCCACGCAACTCCTGCGTGATCACTGGGGCAAAAAATTTCAGTGAATTCTTCCCATAGATCAGCTTTTCGCCGGCAGTCGTCTCAATGACCTCAGAGCGGTTTTCCCCTCTGTCACGCACGACACGGAAGAACAATGCCAATTTGTTAAATTGCTTGGCTAAATCTGAATCCCACGTCTCCCCCGCCGCACCATTGCATGCACCGCAGATGAAGCCTTTAACCTCGCGTTTTCCGCCGATTGAGTTTGGGATTATGTGTTCACCAGAATCGTTTTGGAACGTGAGAGGCTCACTGCACAGGTAGCAATCCATAGTTTTCACTCCCAATGACTCAACGAGCTTTTAAAGCTCTGAGGCCTTCTTCATAAAAATGATTGTTGGCTCACGCTGGGCCAACAATAGCGCATCTGGAGGAAATAAATTTATGAGTTTATGAGCTTTTACTTGTTTGAGTTAATGGTATACTTGCTTGAGTAAAAGCACATAAAATCATTTACTCAGGAGGTTTCATGCGAGTCATTGCGGTGTTGAACCAGAAAGGCGGCTCAGGGAAAACGACCATCGCCACGCACCTGACGCGCGCTTTCCAGTTGGATGGGTCCAGTGTGCTGCTGGTGGATTCAGACCCCCAGGGAAGCGCTCGTGATTGGGCAGCGGTGCTTGATGACAACCCTGTGACGGTTGTTGGTATCGACCGCCCTACCATTGACCGCGATCTAAAGGCGATCGGGCACAAAGATATTGTTGTTATCGATGGGGCACCCCAGGCAGCAGACTTGGCTATCTCGGCCATCAAAGCTGCCTCCTTTATTTTGATCCCAGTGCAACCGAGCCCGTATGACATTTGGGCTACAGCAGACCTCGTGGATTTGGTTAAACAGCGCATAGAAGTAACGGATGGTGCCTTGCAGGCAGCATTTGTCGTGTCGCGTGCAATCAAGGGTACGCGGATAGGTGCAGAGATTTCGGAAGCGTTGGCCGGCTATGGCCTCCCTGTACTGGAGTCGCGCATCACTCAGCGTGTGAGCTACCCAGGCACTGCCGCTCAAGGCACGACCATCCTCGATAGCGATCCAGAAAGCGACGGTGCGAAGGAAATTCGCGCGCTGATGACCGAGATAAAACAGAAACTGTTTTGAGCAAAGGAGCTAATGAGTTTATGAGTGAAAAATTAAAAGGTGCTTTGAGTGCCGGCCGACCAAGCGCGCGAAGCTCGAAGGCAACCACCTTGGCCAGCTTGGCTGATAAGCCTTCGACGGTTCGAGTCAATTTTGACTTGGATCGGGAGCAACACATGAAGCTAAAGCTTTATGCGACCAAGCAGGGAAGGAGTATCAAAGAGGTATTGAGCGATTTTGTGGCCCAACTCCCTGATTAGTAATGGTAAATCTATTTGTTCATTTGTTCATTTGTTCATTTGTTCATTTGTTCATTTGTTCATTTGTTCATTTGTTCATTTGTTCATTTGTTCATTTGTTCATTTGAGTTTATTTTTAAAAACTCACTATTGGGTTGAGCGAACGGCAACAGGCCAGAGGTGTGAAAAACTCGAGCAGCTCATGGAGGTGCTAGCCGGGAAAAATACACGCAGGCCTTGCTCTGAAAATTCGGTAGCCGCTGCCAGTCTGGTTTTCGTGAAAGGAGCCAGTGTGGCAGAAGCTGCCGCCGAATTGGGTCTGTCTCGCCAAGTGATTCACCTACTGATAGTCCGCTTACGTAGGCGGATGCCTGCGAGGCTCTATGTGCAGCCATTATGAAGCACCGTCATCCCACCAGGTCGCTGAAGCATTCGGAGTCGCTCTGTTCGACCAGGGCAGGCTCGACCTGTGGCCTGGCTACATCTGCCTATTCCTACGCCGCCCTGACAGACGTGCAGAGGACAACGATTCTTCTGCAACAATGAAAGTGCTGATCGGCTCCTTTGGGTTGATCCCGTCCTGGAGCAAGGACAGCAAATTTGCCAAGCGCACATACAATGCTCGATCAGAGACAGTGGCCGAGAACCCGTCGTTCCGACATGCATGACGACAGAACAATCAATCACTGATATTCCAGAAGCAAGGCTTGAGCAATTGGGCCTTGCTAACGCCAATTTCGGCTTCCGCTTTGAGCCGCAGTATTGCGCGATGGATGACGGTATCAATTGCCCTGGTGGTTGCTGGCACTTGTTCGAGGATCGTCCCTCATTCGATCCAGCTACGCTCTCCTAGCAAAACGAAGGCAATGCTTGGGAGATCTGTTTTGACGACTCGGAAGACCTGCATCACACGCCCAAGTTTCAGCGCTGGGTGAAGGCCGGTTTTTCGCTAGTTCGTGTTGTGAAGATAGTGGTGTAGGCAAGAGCCACCTGGCCATCGCTCTGGCCTACCGGGCAGTGATGGCCGGTATCAAAACCCGCTTCGTCACTGCGGCTGACTTGATGCTGCAACTGACCGCTGCGCACCGCCAGGAACGGCTCAAGGAATACTTCAGTCGTGTGGTGATGGCCCCCGGGTTGTTGGTCATCGATGAAATCGGTTACCTGCCGTTTGGTCGTGATGAAGCCAACCTGTTCTTCAATGTTGTCGCCAAGCGCTACGAGCAAGGCAGCCTGATCCTCACGAGTAACTTGCCGTTTACCCAGTGGGCCGGAACCTTTGCGGATGATCAAACACTGACAGCGGCCATGCTGGACAGGCTGTTACATCATGCCCATATCGTGCAGATGACAGGTGAAAGCTATCGACTCAAGGACAAGCGCAAAGCAGGAATCAAATCTTCCCGGGCCGAACCGGCTCGAAAATACGAACCCGAGGGGGGTCAAAACTAAGTTGGCGATTTAGCACGGAAGGGGGTCACTTTTTAGTTGGCGTTGACACGTAAGTTCTTAACGTGTCATTTCGCCCCCAGCCGGAACCGACCCCTATAAGTGCAACCTGGCATGGTAGGTTTACGGTCGATGAGGGCTGCAACGTCCTCAATCCAGGATGAACCTGGCGCAATTCTACTTAGCTGTAACGGCTTGCAATCGAAAACCGCCGTGCTCGCATTCAGCGCCTTTTTCGGCTCAGATTAACTGCGACTGACGGCCCCCTCGGGCTCACATTAATTGCGAACGAGCTTGCATTCAACCGCCTCGGCTTGCATTCCATTTCTGACAGCTCACATTAGCTGCGACTGAAAACGTCGGCGGCATCCCGTCCATCAAACGAGGTTTTTATCGAACCGTTGCGGCACGGTGAGGATCGAGTGTATAAACACACAAACACCTATCATTGGAAAAAGTCATGAACACCACTCGCTGGAACGTCGCCGTCTCCACCGACACCGACCAATCGCTCCGCATGTTTCTGGCCAGCCAAGGCGGTGGCCGTAAGGGCGACCTGTCGCGCTTCATCGAAGAAGCTGTGCGAGCACACATCCTAGAACTGAGCGCCGAACAGGCCAAGGCTTCTAACGCCCATCTGGGTGAGGCCGAACTAACCGAAGCGGTTGATGAAGCGCTCGACTGGGCACGTAAGCGCTGATGCGGGTCGTATTGGACACCAACATACTGTTCAGTGCGCTGATCTCACCGCATGGGGCACCCGATGCAATCTATCGAGCCTGGCGTTCGGCTCGGTTTGAGGTAGTGACCTCACGGGCACAGCTCGATGAAATTCGTCGGGCCAGTCGTTACCCCAAGCTACAGGCCATCCTGCAGCCTGCCAAAGTGGGAGCCATGATCAATAACCTGCAACGAGCGACGGTGCTGGAGCGCTTGACCATCGAGATTGAAGCCGATGATCCGGATGACTCTTTTCTGCTGGCCATGGCTTTGGCGGGCAATGCGGACTACCTGGTAACCGGTGATCGCCGCGCAGGCCTCTTGCAACGTGGGCATATCGAACGCACGCGGATTGTCACTCCGGCCGTGTTTTGCGCCGAGGCACTGTGATCGATGCCGGTTGGCTTTCTGACTCAGGAACAACGCGATGGCTTTGGTCGCTATGTCGATCCTCCTAGCCGCGAAGAGCTGGAACGCTATTTCCACTTGAGCGATGACGACCACAAAGCCCTCCTACCGCTACGCGGCGAACACAACCGTCTTGATGCATAGGAATTTCAAAATGCCTATGCATCAGGCTGACGCTATGACGGAGGCGTCATGCCTTCAAAGCGATGGGTAGGAAGACGCTGATGCGTTACTTATGCAGTGAAAATCCCTATCAACAAGCATTAATGCAGGTTATTTCACCGCGAAGCCTAGGTGCGGACGCACCTACCCCCTGTCAGGGCTTCACGTACCTCATCTGCGCAATCGCCTGAGCGTTGAGGTTCAGTCCCTGCACCGTCAGCCCGCTGATTGCCGCCGTGTATACCATCCGCGCGCCACACAGCACGCAGCGGAACGGATCGACGTTTAGAAAGGCTTTGGCCATCGGCGCAAAATACAGCTTTGGTACCGGTCCTGGCGTCGCCATCTTCAGTGCTTCATAGACCTTCGGCAGGTACTGCCCGCAGACCCGATTGGCCAGAAAACCAAAATACCGGATCATCCGGAAATGCTTTTCCGGGATGTGCTGCACCACCCGGAAAAGCATGTCGGCCTGGCTCAGCGTTTCCTGCTGATAGGTCTGTGTGCGGTGATCCAGGTAGGTGAAGCTCAACGTGGCCCCGTTGGTGTAATGCGCCAGACGACTGCCCGAGATGGGCGGTTTTTTCAGGTAGCGGCCCAGGTAATTGACGGTCTTTCGGCCGTTTTTCGTCTTCTTCGACAAGTGGATGTGCCAGTGCTGGCCACCAGCGGTCAGTATCAAACGGCGCCAGTCGCTTTCACAGAGGATGTGGGCCAGCGGCGGCGGCATCGTCAGTTGCGAAAGCGGCTGTCCCAGCAGGTAATCGCGCACCAGCCACATCCAGCGCCGCCGCAGGGCCTCTTTGTGGAACGACAGATTTTTCCAGACGCCCTGCTCATCCAGGCCGCCCGCGGTCACCGACAGGTGGACGTGGGGATGCCAGTTGAGCCGCCGGCCATAGGTGTGCAGCGCCCCTTAAATCCCGACGCGCAAACCGCGCCGCTTGGCGGCGTAGATCAGGTTATCGGCCGCCAGCCGAAACAGCGCATCGAGCAGCCAGCGGTTGTAGAAGAACAGGGGCCATAGCGTGTCGGGCAGCGTGAACACCAGATGCTGCCAGGGGCAGTCGGGCAGACGGTTGTTTTGCACGGTGATCCACTGGTCGGTGGCCTTTTTGCCGCAGGAGGGACAGGCCCGGCAATGGCAGGTGTTGCACAGGTATTTGACGTGCGGGCAGCTGTGGTTGCCGCAGGTGTAGTGTTTGACGCCCAGTATCGAGGTGCCGCAGGCGAGCATTTTGGTGACGGACTCGACTTCGATGTCGCGTAAGCCGCCCTCCTCGAGGAGGTGTGCCCAGCACTGGTTAGCGGTGAAGAGGTTTTTGAGCGGTCGAGGTGTGTAGGCAGGACTCATCTGAAGCAGCAGCGGTGGGTAAGCAGGCTTCATGATGGTCAATAACGGGCCTCATGGCAAAGCTCAAATCGATGTTTCTGCTGCTACGCGATCGTAAGAACGGGCGATTTGCAGCCGCAGGCTGCCCTGTTCAACTACGACCGTCATGAAGGTCCGCGACGAGCTGGCGCAACGTTAGTCGGTTAAGGGCACTGACCTACTCATCGTCACGAAGCACCCAGCCCGCTTTTGAAAAAGCCCACCGGTTCAGGACGAGGCTATCAAGGGGGTCATACGGGCGGTTGTCCCAGTCGTGGCTTGAGATATTCACCCTTCGAGCATTTGTGATCAGTGTTCCTGTGTGGCCTCCCCGGGAAATCAATTGGACTGAATCATCTGGCTGTCGCTCGAATTCAATCCGAACCAGGATGGGATAGTCATACCCATTGCCTTTTGCCTGAAGCGGCTCAGTACAGGTTATGAACCCCATGACAGGGGTAGCAATTGCGTTCATGGCATGTCCCTTAGTGCTTTGGCTGTGCAGCGGCTCAGCAATCTTGCCAAGTCTATTATCAGGCTCTGTTTCGGAGCTGTCTTAGGAACCCTCCTGTGCTTTTTGAACACTCAAGCGAGGCATCGGCTCTTGCCGGTTGGTCAAATGAACAACAATGTCGAGGCAGCGATTAGGAAAATCAATGATTAAGGCTAATAGTTGGAGCAGCAATCTGAATGCATACAGAATACTCCAAGAACCGCAAAGTCTGACGGAGGAGCCCCCTCCCATCCAGACCATTTGCCCTGTTCAGCCTGAAAGCATGGCGCCACCGGAGCATCACAACCACCGGCACCTTGTGACACAAGAGGAAAACCGTGGCAGACATCTTGTTGGCAATCCGATGCGGCGCACGCGCTCTGATGTCGGCGCTCACGGCTTGACGCCTCATCAGCCTTTGCTTACACGTTCAAAATCCGATCACGGATTGGAACGTGTTGCAACGCCTTTGGCGTTTGAGGTACAGAGCGTCGGATCTGAGCAAACCGCTAGTAGTGCTGAAGTTATGACAGCCGCCGGCAGGCGCCATTCGCTCCTGACCGATTACCAAGCCGCGATTGCCCGACCGCTCGACCTTGATCGCGTGCTTGCAGCCGTAAAGTTACGCGCGGCCGCCGAGATCTATTGCAAGAAAAACAACTTGGCACGTCTCTCTCCACGGCCACCACGCACGAGTGCGGGCAATCAACGCCTTGATGCCTTGGTCAACCGGCCCGTCGATGAATTGATCGCCGAAGTGCAGGCCGCCCCCCGCAAGTTCAGCCGAACGCAGCTCACCGACGTTGCACAGAGGCACCTGCTCGCCGCATTGAATATCGACATAGACCAATACAAAAAGGGCGTGCACAAAGCCGGCCTGTATGAAGGACTACACTCGGTGGCGGGACGCTTGGTTAGCGTAGCTGCCGCAGCAGTCAGCGCTGGGGTTTCCGAGGTCCCCGGCGTGAGTAAGACCGTCACCAAGACAGTCAAGATTCTTTCCCACCAACTGCCGTCCAGCGTGGTCAATCCAGCTCTGACAGGCGGCCTTCGTTCCGTCACGGACGTCATGGAATCGTTTAAGCGCGTGGGTGGACTCCCTGTCCTATCGCCGCAGATCGATAAGAGCCCCGATATGGGTAAGATAGTGAAAGCCGCGAGGGAGATGCGCGGTCAACTCGATGAGGCCGTTGGACATTTTGCGCGAGCCCATAAGAGCGACCCCCAGGCGCTGCCGCGATTGGTGGACGCCTTTCTCGCGCTGCATGGCGTAGCCGACCGACAGTATCGGCGCCGCATCGGCCTGAATCGCACGCAAACCTACGGTAAAGGTTGGGGAATGGCCGTAAATGGCGTGGCCGCCATAGGCACCGTTGTGTCCACTACCGTTCCGGTGGTGGGTCAAGTCGCGGGCCCCGCCATTCTGGCCAGCACTATCCCTTTGCAATGGGGAGCGGGCTACTTGGACGAGCGGCGCAACAAGCACCGCTACAACCTACGCGCCAACACGAAGTGGGGGGACTTTCTGAAGGACAATGCGGCGAATATCCACTTCAAGGATCTGACTGTCGAGCATATTTCCGAGTCCAAGCTGCGCCAGTCGTTCCTGACCCAGCCAGAGGTGCAGATCGCCGCGATTCGCGAGGTTTACGAGGACACCATCGGCGAGCTGATGCGGCGGCGGCTCGAGATGCAGAAGGACATTGACGTCCAGCGCGAGGCGGGCAGGCCGATGCGCGCCCTAGCTCTTAAGCAGCTGCGGGAACTAGACGCCGAGATAGACGTTACGAAGATGCACGCCGACCAATTCGAATCTTTCAACATGGACCGCTGGAGCGCTATTCCTGAGGACAGCGTAATCGGACGCTGCTTGGACGACCTCGACAATCTCCAGAAGGCCAACCGCCGAGCGCGTCTGCGCAAGCCGGGCGAAGGTGCACAGATCGTGCAGCGCTACGTGCAGGCATTCCAGGGCGGCGTATCGACGGGGACGACGCTACCGGTGGTCGATGCCGTCGCGTCGATCGACAGCTTCCACGTACATGACTCGCAAGGTCACGACCATGGCTTGCAGCCCGCGCCGCTCGCCGTGGCGGCGGGCACGGGTGCTGCGGGCGGTGCCGTCTTCACCGGTGCAACGGGCGAGGTGCGGATGAGTAAAGCTGACAATAAGAAGATCATGACGCAACTGCGCGTGGACCCCGAGGTATACACAGCCGATGCTGAGCACTGGCGATTTCGCGCCGGAAATCGCGATGTCGACCTACGTACGTCCGCCGGATATAAGCAACACGCGCATACGCGTTGGGACGAGCTTGCGCTTGTTGCCCAAGCGCTCAAACATGGCCTCACGAGTGGCCCGGTAGGACTGAAGAACCTAGCGGTCGCAAAGGTAGAGCTGCGCCAGGCACGAGCCAGCTTACAGTCGGCGCTCGACGCATTGGCCGCGTCAGGTCTGCCACACCGGACGCCGGATTCCGCCCGTGCCCCGACGATCTCGTCGATGAAGGACCAGCTCTATGACTATTCGGAAGTTCGACGGCACCTTGGTGTGTAGAGCTTTTTGAAAGTGAGGGTGTAAAACGTTAGCAGAGTATTTTCCCCTAATTGTAGCGGCCTGCAATCGAAATGGCCCCGACCTGCAATCATCGGTTTTTCAGTCGCATTTAATCCTGGTCGGTTGCGCTCGATTGCAGGTCGAAGTGGCTGGATGCAGGTTCGTTTGCAGTCAATGCTGGTTCGCGGTGCCGGATAGACGCAATCAATCCTGGTCGAAAAACGCGATGATTGCAGGTCGAGGCCATTTCGATTGCAGGTCGTTACACATAGGGCGTTCGGGCACTCAGCCACAAACTGACGGTTGACATGATCCTGCGGGCACGGCCTGGCTTGGTCGCTGACCGTCGTCTTGACGGGCTTGCCGCGTACCACGCCTTGCAGGCCCAGCTCTCCCATCAGGCGTTGCACCGTACAGCGGGCGACTTGCTGGCCTTCACGCAGCAACTGTCGCCAGACCTTGCGCACGCCATATACATGGAAGTGCTCATCCCAGACTCGCTGGATGTGCTCACCCAGTTCATCGGTAACTTTGGTTTGGAGACGTTCCGAGCTTAGGGAAGGTCTGAAGTAGCCGGATGTTTTCCGGCTACCGAGTCCTCAGCACTTTTCAAAAAACGATGCATGTCGAAATTTGCTCAATTATCTTCGCTTTTCAGCTCTTTCGGCCGCTGCAAAGCCTTTTGCGGTAACCATTTCCTGCATTACACGCGCACCTCTCCTGCGCTCGCCAACAAATGTCGACGGGCCATCCACAGGTTTGACAGGGCGAACAACGTCACCATCTGCGCGGTGTTCTTGGCCAAGCCCCGAAAGCGCACTTTTTCATAGGCCTGCAACACCTGCCTTTTCTGCACCGGCCTTGGTGCGCCGCCACACCTCGCCATCGCGAATAGTGTCGAGGAACTCATGCCCCTTGTAAGTCAGCCGCTGAGGTTGCCACAGGAATCGGTCCATTCCGCCAGTATTTAGAGCCGCCAGCAGACATGCTTCATCCAAGAGCCGAACATGATAGGAGACCTCTTCGGAAGGTCGATCGTCGATTTCCAGCACGATGAGCCCTTCTGGCTCAGCGTAGGCTTCGATACAGCCCCTACTTGATGCTTTTGTTGATGCAAGTCAATGACAGGCGCTCTTGGTTTTGTGCTTGTGGAACCTAATTGCTATGAACGCCAACTAAAGGCTGCGTTACCTAACTCACGAGAAATGAATCGCCCCTGGTTTTGTAGACACCTCCATGCCTTAAACTGAGGCCAATCAGGAGGTGCCATGAGCAACCCACGTTATCCCGAAGAATTCAAAATCCAAGCGGTCAATCAAGTGACCGAAAAGAAGCTGCCTGTCGCTGATGTGGCGGCGCGTCTTGGCGTGTCGACGCATAGCCTCTATGCCTGGATAAAGCGCTACAGCAAACCTCAGGCAGAACGGCAGCAAGACGATGATCAGCACGCTGAACTGCGTCGTCTGCGAGCGGAACTCAAGCGGGTCACTGAAGAGCGAGACATCTTAAAAAAGGCCGCCGCGTACTTTGCCAAGGAGTGCGGCTGAAGTACGCCTTTATCAAGCAGCGCGCGGGCGACTACTCCATTCGACGGTTTTGCCTGACGCTGAAAGTCCATCCCAGTGGTTATTACGCTTGGTTGTCTGAGCCGCAATCTGCACGCGCTAAAGACGACCAGCGATTGCTGGGTTTGATCAAGCACTCGTGGCTGAAGAGCGGCGGAGTTTATGGCTATCGCAAAATCCATGACGACCTGCGCGAGGTCGGTGAAGATTGTGGTCGGCATCGTGTGGCGAGGTTGATGCGTCTTGAAGGTCTGCGCTCTCAGACAGGGTATCGACGTCGTCCTGGAAAGTACGGCGGTAAGCCAGCGGTCGCCTCACCCAATTTACTGAAGCGCGAGTTCGATGTCGTGGAACCCAACAAGGTTTGGGTCACCGACATCACCTACATTCGTACGTATGAAGGCTGGCTGTATTTGGCGGTGGTGCTGGATCTGTTTTCTCGTCAGGTCGTTGGCTGGTCAATGAAGTCGCAGATGACCAGTGATTTGGCCATTGATGCGTTATTGATGGCGGTTTGGAGGCGAAAACCGAAACAAGAGGTGATGGTTCACTCCGACCAGGGCAGCCAGTACAGCAGCTCCGATTGGCGCAGTTTTTTGAAGGCAAACAATTTGGTTGCCAGCATGAGCCGCCGAGGCAATTGTCATGACAACGCCGTGGCTGAGAGCTTTTTCCAGCTTCTGAAACGGGAACGAATCAAGCGGAAAATCTACACCTCACGGCAAGATGCTCGTAGTGATGTGTTCGATTACATCGAGATGTTCTACAACCCAAAACGCCGCCATGGTTTCAACAATCAGCTGTCACCGGTAGAGTTTGAAAAACGTTACGCAATGAGCTTGCAAGGTGTCTAGAGAATCCGGGGCGATTCAAACAACCCTGCAAACCAAAAGGCCTTCCTTGCAACGTGAGGTGAAATATTGCGGACACTCGACAGCGACGAAGTGAGAAGCCCAAGATGTTTTGAGTTGCTCAGCTATTGAGTTCTTATTGGTCAGATTTAACAATCTGACACTGCTGGTAAAAAAACTAGAGGTTTCATGGACAAGGACAACAACCGCGGCATGCGGGACTGGTTAATTTTTATTCGCACTGCGGAAGCCGGAAGCCTTGGCGAGGCTGCGCGTCAATTGAACGTAAGCACAGCGGCCGTCAGCAAGGCTGTAGCTCGCTTCGAGCAATACCTTAACACGGCACTATTCACGCGTACTCCTCAAGGTATGGTTCTGACGGAAGCTGGGCAAACGACGTTGAACCGCGCGCGCGAGATCGCTTCCTCCTTCCATTCACTGCTTGAAGAAATCCGCAACCCGAGCAATGAAGTGAAAGGCAGCATCAGGCTGACCGCGCCTGCTATCGTGTGTGAGTTTCTGGCCAACGTATGGGCATATGACTACACACAGGCTCATTCTCAGGTTAAGGTTTTTCTTGACGCACGCGAGCGCAGCGAGCTGAACCGAGATTCACCCGAACTAGATGACCTGGTATTACGCAGCGGTAGGATTGAAAGCGAGGACCTGGTACACCGTAAGCTTAGTCCCCTGAAACTGGTCCTTTGCGCTAGTCAGGACTACCTACGCCAACATTCGACTATCTCTCATCCTCGCGATTTGGAAACTCATAATCTGCTTGGGCTGCACCATCACGGACTCGCTGGTCCATTGATGTTTTCTCGTGGGAGCGAATCCTACATGCTGGAGGGAATATCGGAGACGGGCGTATCCTCCAATAACCTTTTCAGCATGCTGAACCTGACCATTCAGGGATACGGGATAAGTCTTGCGACGCCGGGGTGGCTGGCTTCAGGTTACGTCGGCGGCGGCCACCTCGAAATAATTCTGCCAGATTGGAAATTACCCGATCTCCCAGTCTGGCTTATCTGGCGGCAACGTAGTCGCCAGACTCGACTCTTCAATGACTTTCGCGACTATGTTGAACAGCGATGGAATTCTCGGACGCAACTGAAGAATATTGGTAACGCTTCGAATGTGGTGCTGATGCCAGATTTCGACACATTCTATAGTCCCAAAAAAGAATAGCTCTGCCTCCGCCTCACTCTTTCCATAAAGTTAATACCCGTTTAACCATCAGAGGGTTATTCAAGCCCCCTACAACCTCTATACTGGCTCCAAGAAGAAAGCAAATTGAAAAAAGGGAAAAATGTAGATTGCCAGGAGCTACAAATCTTTACTTCCGCAAATTAAAAAATTAGCCATAGAAACGAACTTACTTGCTTTCCGCTAAAAAATTAATCATATCGTATTGACTGTTCTCAAACTTGGGAGATGTGATGGGTTTCTCAACAAAGGCTGCTTTCACTATCGCAGCAACTTTGCTCGCCATAGGTCCCTTAGCACAGGGAGCTGACCTGCAGACCGACATTAACTCGCGTTCCTTTAGCGTAAATTTAGGAGCCACTCGGATCGTCTATCCGCAAAAATCATCGGGAGAGCAACTTTCGGTTTCAAATCTGCAGGACTACCCCATCTTGGTGCAGTCGTCAGTGACCGGTGAAGATAACAAGTCAGCTGCCCCTTTTCTGGTAACACCCCCACTATTCCGGCTCGAGGCGCATCAGCAGAGTAGACTCAGGGTTATCCGCACAGACGACAACTTACCAACTGATCGCGAAAGCTTGTTCTGGATGTGTGTGAAGGCCGTCCCACCCAGTGATGACGACGCTACCACGGCTCCAGAAAAGGTTTCACTAGCCATCAACATGGCCGTTAACACCTGCGAAAAAATACTGTATCGGCCATCAGGGCTGAAAGGAACCGCCGAGGAGGCTGCGGGTTCACTTGAATGGTCACGGCACAACAACACGCTGCAGGTTTTTAACAAGACGCCTTTTTACATGAATCTGAAGTCGCTAATTATCGGGAAAACCGAACTGCACGAGGTTTCATATATTTCACCCTATGGTCAAGTGTCATGGTCAATTCCTGCTGGCGCAGATGGTGATGTGATTTGGACTGTCATCAATGATCAGGGTGGGGAAAGCAGGCGTTTTAAGGTTGCACTTATGTAACCATCCTCTACTTAAATCGTTCAGGAGGGACAAATGCGTCGCCTTGCCTATGCTCTGTCCTTACCTGCAGCATGTTTTTTTACTTCCGTTCAGGCGCAGACTTACCATTTTGATCCGGCGTTGCTAGGGAGCTCTGCGAAGCATACCGATCTTTCACTGTTCAACCGAGGGCTACAGCAGCCAGGCAGGTATCATTTAGATGTAATGCTTAATGACGAGCAGGTCGACAGCCAAGACATTACACTGAGTTTGAAAAAAAATGCTGCCGGCATCAGCGTGCTTGATCCCTGCCTCAGCTTAGAACAATTATCGCGATGGGGCATTAAAACAGAAGCAATTCCAGGTCTGAATCGCACATCAAATGCAGGGGCTTGCGTCATACTTGAGAGTATACCCGAGTCCACTGTAAACGCAGACATTGCGAACCAGCAGCTGCAACTGCAAGTACCGCAATCATTCATGCGTCCAAACTATAGAGGTTTAGCGCCTCAGGGCCTATGGGATGATGGGATCACGGCATTTTTAATGAACTACAGTGCAGGAGCATCACGCGTGGACAGCCGAGACATAGGGGCCAACGACACATCCTCTTGGGCGCAACTTCAGCCGGGCTTCAATCTCGGACCATGGCGAGCAAGAAGTTCGTTTAGTTGGAAGGATGGGGGGGATTTGCAGCGCTCTTATGCCTATGTTGAACGTGGAGTTAGGGGATTCAAAAGCCGCCTATCCTTAGGTGAACGAACGTCACCGGGTGATGTATTCGATGGCGTCCCTTTCACCGGTGTAATGCTCGCTACGGACGATACTATGTTCCCTGCCAGTGAGCGTAGCTTTGCACCTACGGTGAGCGGTGTAGCGCTTACACGTGCCAGAATCGAAGTCCGTCAGAACGGCTACATTATCAAGACCCTATCCGTACCGCCAGGACCTTTCGAAATTCAAGACCTTGCTGCTAGCAGCGGCAATGGGGATCTGCACGTGGCGGTATATGAGGCCGACGGCAGAAATCAGTTCTTTATCGTGCCTTGGAACACGCCTGCCATTGCTCTGCACAAAGACCATTTAAAATACAGCGTGACAGCTGGCCGTTATCGCTCAGCAGAAAGCCGCACACCTGAGGCCTTGTTGATCCAAGCCACAGCTATCTATGGCCTACCCTGGAATCTGACGGGTTACGGTGGTCTGCAGGGAGCCACACATTACGGCGCCGCATCGTTAGGCGTAGGTGCAATGCTGGGAGGCTGGGGCGCAGTCTCGGTGGACGCCACGGGCTCACGAAGCCAAACGCCAGGGGGGAACACGCAAGGAGGTTTGAAGTGGCGGCTACGCTACAGCACCCAACTGCCGTTAACGCATACCGCTGTTTCGCTCGCTAGCATGCAGTACGCCTCTGCTGGATACCGGTCTTTAACCGAAACGCTAGGCTCGCGACAGCGCGAGGAATTTGCGATCGACAAAGACTATAGCGGGCGCCGTCAGCGGGCGCGCAGCACATTGTCGTTGAGTCAAAAGCTGGGCCCGCTAGGCAGCTTGGGAATCAGCGCTTCGCGCACCGACTGGCGCTACGGCCAAGGACATGACGATGGAATGGGGTTCAGTTGGAGTAAATCAATTCACAGCTTATCAGTGTCGATTGAATGGCAACAAAACCGCTCTTTTGATGGCTGTCAGGACCGCACGTTGAGTGTATGGGTGAGCATTCCCATTGGCGGTAGCACAAACGCCAGTTGGACCCTTACGGCTCCCACCCGGGGCCAACAAGAACAAGAAGGCGGGCTAAATGGCCGAGCATTTGAAGACCGCTTGGCATGGGATGTCAGACAACGCTACCGCACTGACGTGTCCTCGGATCAGCGCAGCGGCAGCGATCTGCATGCAAGTTGGAATGGCGCGAGTGGGCAGGTTGGTGTCGGGTATGGCTACAGCGCGACTAGCCGACAAGCAAATATGGATGTGTCAGGCGGGGTAATTGTGCACCACGACGGGGTAACCCTGAGCCAACAGCTTTCAGACACGGTTGCACTTGTGAGCGCACCAGGTGCTGCAGGGGTGCAAGTTGAGGGATGGCCTGGCGTCGAAACAGATAGACGAGGCTACACAGTAACCTCGAATCTCGTGGGCTACCAAGAGAATACAGTGAGTTTGAATCCGATAACTGTTCCAGACAACGCGGAAATACCGCAGACCGACGTAAAGATCGTGCCGACAGCCGGGGCAGTGGTTGAAGCAGCCTTTCGAACGCGCACTGGTGCCAAGGCCTTGGTTACCCTGCACTACTCAGACGGATCTCCCGTCGCTTTCGGCTCACAGGTGACCGCAGAGGGGCGGGAAGGAAACGCCGGCATCACCGATGCAAAGGGTTTGGCCTATCTCACCGGCCTTTCCTCAAGCGGCACGCTCAGCGTACGTTCGGGCAACAAGATGTGCCATGCAAATTACGATTTGCCGGGGAATAAGGAAACGGCGGGACTTTATCAATTAGATGCCGTGTGTCTCGAGTCCTTAAAGAAGGAAATACCCCATGGCTGAAGTGATAACGAAGAAAATACGCCAAGCAATAGCTCTTCTGACGCTGCTAATAACCGTATCACCGAGCATCTGGGCGAGTGTTCCGACTCTGAAACTGCAGCCAGCGGCGGGTCTAAGAGCGGGACATATCAGGAACGGCGCATTGGTGATGATTGGACAAGTGAATGATCCCGGAATTCATACTGGGTTTCGCATCCAGCAAGAGTTACAGGCGGATACTGGTAGGCCCCAAGTACTTCGATTACATGGCCTGCGTGATTCAACCCACATACTGCAAGTACGACTGGAGGGTCAGGGGTGGCAGCCAGATCCTCGTGATGTTGCTGGCCAAGTCACCTACGTTACAGATAACAGCGTGCAGTTTCGACTGGTGGCCGATGGCGATCAGACTGTAGCAGCAGACTCATGGGAGGTAGCAATTAACGCGATTGTCATTAAATAATTTTGGCCAAGGTCGGATAACACGTCACTGCTTACACAGCTCATTAGTTGTATCAACCCAAGAAAGGAAAAAATGTGAGAACGATATTTAAGGTAGCAGCTTGTATTTGCGCGATCACCAGTTCTGTCGCTTCGGCAGATGACACTCCAGACGAACAAGCTACATTTGGCGGCATTACCAACAAAACTCGTGCAACGGCAGTCGTGGAGTTCAAGCAACCCATAACACTTATTAATACTTTAACAGCCAGTTCAGGACTACAAGCAGACGACGACCCGGACAGTTCGACAAAAATCACAATAGCGACAGGTCAAGTAAGAATTAGCGAGTCGGGTGCATCTGCTCGCCTGGCGATACTCTCGACTTTGAATGACCGTGACCCTGGTATAACTACATACGCAGAAGGTCATGAAGGGGACGATGATTATGCGCTTATTTACTCAACAGCTCCCGGAACAGGTAGGATCAATGTGAGTCTACTGAATGATTACAGTATGCACATCGAAGAGGATGGCAGTGGATATTTTGTATCCAACAAGGATATAAGCAGCTTAGATTACGGTGTGGTCGCCACTCCACCCAGAAAGGCCGGTAAATATACCATACAGACGGTAGCAGGTGTTTACGTCCCTTAGTAGTAATTCCGCACCTCCAGCAGGTGCGGATTTTAGATTTCCCACTCTCAGTTCCAACATAAATGACCTACTAAATTGAGGGCTACCAGTGTGATTGCCAAGACCCATCTCGCAAAACACAAAAAAATCAGCAGACGCAATTTGATCAGCCGTTTAATCCCGTATGGGTTTATCGAGTGTATGACTTTACGGTGCTTTGCAGAGTATGTGTGTGACTATTATCCAGGGCCATGTGAACTTGTATACATTCGGGATAAGCTGGAGGAGTGCCTTGACAAACACGACAACGGAAGCAGCTGGTTCGAAGATTTGCGCTCTATGAAAAATGAGATTGAAGACAGCACATGCCAAATTGGCTACAATTTTGTATAGCACAATCAATCCATTGACTTACCAACACTTGAATATGTATTGATGAACAAATCGCGTTCCGCTAGATACTGACACACTAAACTGTGAATTCTGTTCTGATGGCATTTAATTATTATAACTGAGAATCTTTAATCATGGATCGGTGCTCGCGTGAGATATACCCAGAGAAATGCTTAGCTTCGGCTTCGAGGGATAACACGATTTTTATCGTTTTACGGCTAATTTCAGAGTCCACAGGTCTTCGATTTGCTGCAGCCTTAAATTTTTCTCCTGCATTTAGAGCTTGTTACACCGTTGACGGAAACAAGTATGTAGAGATAAATTCCAGACACCAGTATTACATGGTGAAAATGCTTGGCCATGAAGTGAGTCGCCGTGTACATCCAAGCATTCACCATCCGCAATATCATAGATGGATACCCATAGCCACATCAAGCGGCATGGCTGTTGGCGCGCTCTGTGGGCTAGATGCTGTATCAAATCCCATTGAAAAATCTGAAGTCAATAAGGCACTTGAGCTGTTTGCTGAACTCTTGGCCGACTATATTGCCCTATACAGGCGGTAGGAGGAAACTCATGCTAAATTGAACGTGTGTGAGGAAACCGGATGTTTGCGCGAAGAGTTCTTAGCAATTTTGGAACACGATCTTAGAACGCCGATTAATGCCGTGCTTCTAAGAGGGTGTAGACAAAATAAATTAAACTTTCACTCCCTTGTCTGAATAGCCCTCAAGCCATGCCTAAAACCGGACGTCCTCGCTCGATTGCCGCCGAGCACTATCCCGTGCTGGTGAAACTCGCTCATGCACAGCCCTATTCCAGCCAGGCCGAATTGGCGCTCGTATTCTTCGCCGAAACCGGTATCACTGCGCATCCCGACACCTTTGCAAAAGCGTTGAAAATGGCAGGGATTACGCGTGTAAAGCAGCGGGCCAAGGGAAGTTTTCAGTCACCTGAACCTAATAAAGCCTATGGCTACAATGAAACCCACCGCCGCCAACTGCCGGAGCAGCTATATCCGAGTTGCTTGACAGATACCGAGTGGGCACTGGTCGCCGACCTGTTTGAAAGCCAGGGCGGACGAGGAGTGCCACCGCTTCACTCTCGGCGCACGTTGCTGGAAGCCTGTTGCTATGTCGTACGCACGGGGTGCTCATGGCGAATGCTACCCCGCGATTTTCCTCATTGGGACAATGTCTACAAAACGTTCCGCCGGTGGAGCGCTCAAGGCAAGTTCGAGCAAATGCATGATCGCTTGCGAGCTCAATGGCGTGAGCGGGAAGAACGCGCTGACAGCCCGTCAGCAGCGATCCTGGATTCACAGTCGACCCGCAGTTCTCCTCAAGGCGGTGACAGCGGCTACGACGCAGGCAAAAAAGTGAAGGGGCGTAAACGAAGTCTGATTGTCGATACATTGGGCCTGCTGCTGGCTGTCAGTATCAGTGCTGCAAGCGTGCAGGATCGTGACGCGGCGGATGATGCGGTGGCGTACTCGAAGGAAAAATATCCGTCACTGAGCACGCTTTTTGTTGATAGTGCGTACGCAGGAAAATGGGCACAGCGCACCCATCAACTGCACGCTATCGATGTTCAAGTGATCCGTGGCCCGAATAACAGAAGAACAGGGCAATGGCACTCTGAACAAGGCGATCTATTTTCCGTGGAGCCTGTTCAGACTGGATTTGTGGTCATGCCCAAGCGATGGGTAGTGGAGCGAACTCATGCCTGGAATGAGAGAGCTCGGCGACTGATCATGCATCATGATCGCCTTTTTGCGGTAAGCGAGGCATGGGTTTGGTTGGCCGAGGCTCGAATACTCGCGCGCCGACTCACTACATGATTTTGTCTACACCCTCCTAGGCTTCTCGGTGAAATAACCTGCATTAACGCTTTTTGATAGGGATTTTCACTGCACAAGTAACGCATCAGCGTCTTCCTACGCATCGCTATGAAGCCATGACGCCTCCGTCATAGCGTCAGCTTGATGCATAGGCATTTTGAAATTCCTATGCATGAACCTGCATTCATCTGATTCGACTTGCAATCGAACGTCACGAACCGGAATTAATTGCGAGTGAGCGCTCACCGCCTGTGTTTCATTTGAGTATACCAAAATGGGCCATACGATGACGACTCTCAATGTTGCGCGGGTGTACCTGCGTGTCAGTACAGAAGACCAGGACTTGCAGCGCCAAGAAGCGATCATTGGCAATGCGCGAGCATCGGACTACTACGTGGCTGCGGTCTATCGCGAAAAAGCCTCGGGCGCTCAATCCGACCGTCCCGAGCTGTTGCGCATGATCGAGGACCTGCAACCAGGTGAAGTCGTCATCGCTGAGAAGATCGACCGAATCAGCCGTCTTCCCTTGCTCGAAACAGAAAGGCTTGTAGACGCGATCAAGGCTAAGGGCGCACGCTTGGCGGTGCCCGGCATCGTCGATTTATCGGAATTGGCAGAGGCATCCAGCGGTGTCGCCAAGGTGGTGTTGGAAGGCGTACAAGACATGCTGTTGCGTGTGGCACTGCAAATAGCACGTGACGACTTCGAGGACCGGCGAGAGCGACAGCGGCAGGGCATCGACTTGGCCAAGAGCGCTGGTCTATATAGAGGACGCAAGCCGAATGCTAAAGTGCATGAACAGATCATTGCCTTTAAAAGCGGCGGGTGTAGCATTGCAGAGACTGCGCGGCTGGCGGGTGTCAGTGTCAGCCAGGTAAAACGTGTTTGGTCGCAGTACCTGGCGGCTAAGGCAGATGTCTGAGGCGCTTCCTTGGTCCAGTGCCTGTCTGTGACCTTGCTGAAGTATTTTCAGTCACTTGATTTGCAGTGTAACGATGGATGGCTCAGATTTGGCGTACATATGATGCGAAAATGACGTACACATGGCGTAAACGCTATGTAACAGTGATGTAAAACCCTCCCAGCTGGAGAAAGCCACATGGCCAACCTCTCACCCATCGTTTCAGAATTCGAAACCGATGAACAGGCCGCAAGCTACGACCGCTGGTTTCGCGCCAAGGTCGCCGCCAGTCTGGCCGATCCGCGTCCGGCCATCCCTCATGATGAGGTCATGGCGGAAATAGAAGCGCTGATCGATCAGGTTGAAACCCAACGTGAGAAACGCTGATGCTGCCGGTGGTCTGGCTCAGTCCCGCACTGGATGATCTGCGCGAAATCGCAACCTACATCGCATGGGAAAACCCGAGCGCAGCGCGCCGGTTGAAAAGCCTCCTGCAGGAGGCTATCGAGCCGGTAGCCGAACACCCCTATTTATATCGTTCTGGGCGAGCGCCAGGCACTCGCGAGCTGGTGGCTCACCCAAACTACGTCTTGGTCTATCGTGTCACCCTCAAGCGCATCGAGGTCGTGAACGTAATCCACGCTAGGCAGGAATACCCCTCTCCCTGATTGGTGGCGTATTTGCGGGTATTAAGCGGCTGCTTGCTGAGCGTCCGTAGGACGATCCTCTTTCGGACAGCGTATTGAGCAGATTACCGTGAGCTCAGGAGAGTCCTGCGGCTCCTTAAGTCGGTTGGCTGTTCCATTGCTCCCCGGCCCCCTAGAACGGAGCCTCAGGCACCACGGATTTCATCGGTACAAACGCTGCCGTGCAATCGACCGGTGTTCCGTTACCAGGACTTCCGGACACCGTGACGTCATCCTTTATCGAAGGCGCCAGTTTGTTGGCGAAACTGACCGGCCCTGGCCCCAATATGAAGTGGGTCGAGGTGAGTCCGGTGAAGCTGGGTTGGGTTCCGTCAAAGACAACGTTATCCAGCGTGATGAAAATCGGTCGTTTTTGGCCGTTGTCATTGTATCCGACAAAAGTCGTCTTACCGCCACCGAAGCGTTGGCTGCCCAGGTAGTGGAAGCCTTTCACGGTGATACCACTGAAATCAGGGTACGAGGTTCCGCCGGCGCTGCCGTAGTTGGTGTCGAACACTAGCGGGAATTTGACGTTGCGCATGCATATGTTCGCGTAGCTGACGCTGTCGACGGTCCCTCCGCTCTTGGCTCCTGACTTTATTCTCAATCCAATGCCGTCCTGGCTGTCTGCGCCATCTGCTGCCAGATCCACAACGCTGACATTGTGTACGCCGCCGTTGGTTTCACTGCCGATGGACAAGCCGTGCCCATAGTAGAAGTGATTGTGCGCGAACATCAGGTCCCGGCTGCCGGGGAGGCGGCTGGACTTTATCGCTACGTTGTCATCGCCTGTACTGATATAGGAGTAGGCCAGCAGTACCTTGTGTGATTGGCCGGGGTCGAAGCCATCGGTGTTCTTCACGGTTTCCGGGGTAAAGCAGGTGCCCGGGGTTTTCTGGTCAGGCGTCGAGCCGGTCGGGCAGTGATAACCCTCAACCGTATAGACGCGGCTGGGATTCAAAATCTTGATCCCCCAGACAGTCACCCCTGTCACGCCGTCAGTCACAATGTTGAAGGCCGGCGCGTTTTGCAGCGTTAGCCCCTGGATGACAAAGTCTGTCCCCCCACTGACCTGAATCAGGCGCGGTTTTTGCTGGTAAGCATTGGACAAGGTCTTCTGGTAAACAAGGTCCCACCAGCTGCGCAGATTGGCATTTGCCCCTGAGGTAAGCAGACTCCCGCCGCGACCATCAATCACGCCTTTTCCGATCACGCCGCTGGCGCGGGTGTTTTTTGCAGAAATCAGCGAGTTGCAGGCGTCCTGATTGGCGACCGTGGTCACTCCGCAGGTGCCCTTGCCGTTGTCATAGTCTTTGGGGTTGCGTGACGCGAAAAGCGTAACGCCCTCGTCGACCCACAGCGTAACGCCAGACTTCAGTTGCAGAGGACCGCTGAGGAACGCTGAGTTGTCACCTGTGCCTTTGACAAGCTGGACGGCTTGTCCGGCGGCACAACCGTCGATTGCACTCTGGATTCTGTCCTGGTCAGGTCGGGAGTCGAGCGCCGCACTGTCGACACTGTCCAGTGAGCCGTTCCTGGGCGTTAGTGTGGCCTGTATCTGCTTGCAAACTGGCGGGCTGGATGGCTCGCTTACCCTGCCCCAGGACGTGACTACTGCAGCGTCGCTGGCCGCCTGCGTGGGTAAAGTGACAGTAAGCGAAATACCCACGGAAGTGGCTATCCAGAATACGTGCCGAAACGTGCAGGCACCGTATTTTTGCCCCGCCGCGATGAAAGATTGCATGTTCATGAAAGCTTTCCTACCTATTTTTTGACCAATGAGCGCCACCGACACTTATGAATGATGACAGGCCTGGGCTTGTGTTCAGTTACCTTTCTATCAATGTCTCTGCATTGAACAATGGCGACTTTCGGTGCTTCAATCCCGATACGCACAATCTGATCGAACTCTGAAACAACGAGGACTTGGATCTCAATCCCACCCTCAATCATAATATTTTCACCTTCACGGCGAGTCAGAACAAGCATAGAGTTTTCCTCTCTTATTGATTGCCTGGAGGTGGACATGGACGAGCCTCTACTGATTAGGCCCAGCATGTAGCGGCTGGGCATGCTTGGTCACGACTCCGGATCAAGAATCTTCACGCAAGGATTTCAAGGCCGCCAAGCCTAGTTCTGCCAGAAAGATTACAATTGAAGCGATGAGCGCCAAAAGCCCCTCTTTAACAAGCACAAGGTCAGTAGTGGGAAGGCCAATTTCAAGCAGAAACTCTCCGAAAATGAGCACTCCAATGCATGCAATTGAAAGCTTCATAAGACATTTCGTGCCTCTTTTGCGGGGAGAAAATTAAGTTCTGCTAATGTGGACCTGTCTTTTCTCGTGATTTTTAGATAACGCAGTCTTTGGTTGGCGTTCATAGTCATTAGGTTCCACCAGTACGAAACCAAGAGCCCCCGTCATTGACTTGTATCAACAAAAGCATCGAGAAGGGGGGGGGGAGCCGGCCCCTTATAAAATTCCGTTCCCCCCAGCTCCAGCCTGTCCAGGTCGATCATTTGCCGCTCTGGAAGGTGTAGTGGCCGTTCAGTAGAATGTGACGCCAGGCCGCCGGTGAAATCAATGTCGGTGCGCTTGGTGAACTCCTCCTTTCCACCGACCCGCGCGATGGTCGTCCCCAGCCGGAACCAGACCCTATACACTCGCGCGCCGACTCACTACATGTTTCCTCCAAACCCTCTTAAGTCAGCTTCTGCAAGTCCAGACACTATTAATTTGCCAATGATCAGACTGCCTTCCCCCTGCAGTGACTTCCCAGCTATCTAAAACTACAGAGTGAGCATTACCGAACTGTTTTCTACAGTTATCGTAAGCTTGACTCCAGTGCGAATTCCACACCTGCTGATTTGTAGGATTTGCAGGCTTTACATCACCAAACACTGAAACTGCTCCTAGATCTTCTGCGTAGGTTGAAGTTGATATAGCGAAAAAAAAAGAAATTCCGAATACCATTGTAGCAAATAATGTAAAATTATTATTTTTGGGTAATATTTTCAGCATGAATTTTCTCCGCCATGGCTGATATTTGATAGCTTGAAGTTGATTTTTTATTTTTCGATATTAAACGATTCATTTTGCTGTTGCAAATAGAGGCCTAATCAGGGGGGGCGCAAAATTCTGAAAATAGCTAGTTGTGCGAGATCCGTAAACGGCTGGGTCTTTCTCTCCAACTCATGCTGAAGGGTAGCCAGAAGTCTTGTGAAATGCTGCGCAAAGGCAGTGGAGGTCCGTCCGAACGCCGCATTCAGTTCACCAGACGCGACGAACGCACGGGTAAGAACCTGCTGCGACGATTGCGCATGACTGTTTTCGGCTGAAGAGGAAGTACGAGAAAAACTCGGCGGGAATGAATGGGGGAAGCAGGTGATCCGAGCTGGATTCATTGGTCTATTCCTTCTCTCAGCGGTGTAGCTTTCCATAAAAATATGAGTGGTGCTCCGCCCAGAAAAGTTCCTAGAGATTGGGTGAAAATTCATCGCTGCCTAATATGTAACGGCTTGCAATCGAAAATGGGCGTGCTCGCAGCCAGCGACTTTTCAGCTCAGGTCATTCAGGCTCAACAGGCCGACCTTGCGCTCAATCAAATTGCCCACCAGCTCTACCAAATGCTTGAGTGATCGTCCCATCCGGTCGAGTTTCCAGATCACTAACACGTCCCCAGCTCGAACTTGGCCAAGCAGTTCGTCCAATGCGGGCCGCGCCGTTTTCGAGCCACTGGCTACATCTTGGTAAATGCGTTCGCAACCGGCGCGTTTGAGTGCATCGAGCTGCAGGTCGAGATTTTGGTCGCGCGTGCTTACGCGGGCATAGCCGATTTTCATCAAAAGTCTTCTTTACTCGTCTGATTTCGACAATATCGAACTTTGATACGTCAAACCATTATTATGAACCTGTTGTGGGCACAGACGGCGTGTACGGCTGATCGTTTGTTAAAGTTTCGAAAAACGGTGGTTTTATCGTACCGGCCAGGCGGCATGCGGGTTTACGGACAGGCACAGGCCTTAACTGACTTCCCTGTTCCATTGATCCCCGGACCCCACCTTGCAGAGGCGAACGAGCCTGACCTATTAGTCGCTATGCTTAGCCGCCTGGAAGGCTAAGAGAAATCACGGGCTGATACCCTGCATGGGGCATGCGAAAGAAACGCGTGTATCAGAAAGGCAAAAGCCCGACCATTGGCCGGGCTTTGCAGGTCCCTCTAGGGGCATAAAACTCAAGTGCCTCAAGGGCTACGTCGCAAATTCTATTATTGGGTGACACGCATGTCAACTTATTTGAGCAATGCCCCAGCGTTTACGGACTTTATGACCGCTATTTGAATAAGCGTCACGACCTCCCGCGACAGCACCTGTTCAAGATGCCCGCGCATCGCCCTAGGCTTGAAGAGGCGTTGCTTGCTGACCTGCTCCACAAGATCCGCCTTGGCCCATCTGATTTTCTGCTTGAAGTAGGGGAGTTCGTCTATCAAATCGCTGTCCAGCTCGACGTGTAGCCCTCTGCCTAGCTTTCCGAAATCCTTTGTGGTGGATAGCGGCACGACTATGCAAGCACTGGAGTCAATCCGTGCGTTCAGCACGACCACCAGTCGGTTCTTTATCATTTCGGGCTTGAGGCGAAAGTCATAGCTTCTGAATAGGATTTCTCCTGCCTCATCGTACTGATAATCCCCGTAGTTGCATTCCAGCACCTGCCCAATCTTGGGCTCAAAATTAATAGCCATCAATCGTCCTTAAAGGTGGATACCATCAAAGCATCATAATGCCATGGCCTGGCACTGCTACGGCAGTCAGTAGGAATGGGGTTTGGGGTGCAACGGAACAGAAAGTGCACTTACAGCCCAGTGCCAGTCCGTAAACCCGCGTGCAGCCTGGCTGGTACGATAACTCGTTCAGAAAATCAAAGTTCGCTAATCCCCCCCACCTGAGAGAATTAGCGACTTCTAACCGCGTCTTAAGTGCGTTGCGGTTCCATCGTTCCCCGGCCCTTACTACAAGAGCTTACCAAATTGCGCTTGATGCATAGGAATTTCAAAATGCCTATGCATCAGGCTGACGCTATGACGGAGGCGTCATGCCTTCAAAGCGATGGGTAGGAAGACGCTGATGCGTTACTTATGCAGTGAAAATCCCTATCAACAAGCATTAATGCAGGTTATTTCACCGCGAAGCCTAGGTGCGGACGCACCTACCCCCTGTCAGGGCTTCACGTACCTCATCTGCGCAATCGCCTGAGCGTTGAGGTTCAGTCCCTGCACCGTCAGCCCGCTGATTGCCGCCGTGTATACCATCCGCGCGCCACACAGCACGCAGCGGAACGGATCGACGTTTAGAAAGGCTTTGGCCATCGGCGCAAAATACAGCTTTGGTACCGGTCCTGGCGTCGCCATCTTCAGTGCTTCATAGACCTTTGGCAGGTACTGCCCGCAGACCCGATTGGCCAGAAAACCAAAATACCGGATCATCCGAAAGTGCTTCTCCGGGATGTGCTGCACCACCCGGAAAAGCATGTCGGCCTGGCTCAGCGTTTCCTGCTGATAGGTCTGTGTGCGGTGATCCAGGTAGGTGAAGCTCAACGTGGCCCCGTTGGTGTAATGCGCCAGACGACTGCCCGAGATGGGCGGTTTTTTCAGGTAGCGGCCCAGGTAATTGACGGTCTTTCGGCCGTTTTTCGTCTTCTTCGACAAGTGGATGTGCCAGTGCTGGCCACCAGCGGTCAGTATCAAACGGCGCCAGTCGCTTTCACAGAGGATGTGGGCCAGCGGCGGCGGCATCGTCAGTTGCGAAAGCGGCTGTCCCAGCAGGTAATCGCGCACCAGCCACATCCAGCGCCGCCGCAGGGCCTCTTTGTGGAACGACAGATTTTTCCAGACGCCCTGCTCATCCAGGCCGCCCGCGGTCACCGACAGGTGGACGTGGGGATGCCAGTTGAGCCGCCGGCCATAGGTGTGCAGCGCCCCTTAAATCCCGACGCGCAAACCGCGCCGCTTGGCGGCGTAGATCAGGTTATCGGCCGCCAGCCGAAACAGCGCATCGAGCAGCCAGCGGTTGTAGAAGAACAGGGGCCATAGCGTGTCGGGCAGCGTGAACACCAGATGCTGCCAGGGGCAGTCGGGCAGACGGTTGTTTTGCACGGTGATCCACTGGTCGGTGGCCTTTTTGCCGCAGGAGGGACAGGCCCGGCAATGGCAGGTGTTGCACAGGTATTTGACGTGCGGGCAGCTGTGGTTGCCGCAGGTGTAGTGTTTGACGCCCAGTATCGAGGTGCCGCAGGCGAGCATTTTGGTGACGGACTCGACTTCGATGTCGCGTAAGCCGCCCTCCTCGAGGAGGTGTGCCCAGCACTGGTTAGCGGTGAAGAGGTTTTTGAGCGGTCGAGGTGTGTAGGCAGGACTCATCTGAAGCAGCAGCGGTGGGTAAGCAGGCTTCATGATGGTCAATAACGGGCCTCATGGCAAAGCTCAAATCGATGTTTCTGCTGCTACGCGATCGTAAGAACGGGCGATTTGCAGCCGCAGGCTGCCCTGTTCGCGTAATGCGTTTGCGGACAGCTCCAGGTAAACCGTGTTCCACAGCACTATTGCAGCAGTCACCAAGTTGAGGCCGCTGGCACGGTAGCGTTGCTGTTCGAAGCTACGGTCTCGGATTTCGCCCAGCCGGTTAAAGAAGACAGCCCTGGCCAGCGCATTGCGCGCTTCGCCCTTGTTCAGTCCTGCATTCACACGACGGCGCAGCTCGGCACTTTGTAGCCAGTCCGGTCTGCTGGCTCGGATAGATGCAATTAAACCCGGTCGAAAAATGCGATGATTGCAGGTCGAGGCCATTTCGATGTATCCGCCCGGCCAAGTCACCTATGTACTCAATCGCGAGATGACGTCATTTAGACCTATAGACAGGCCACTCAGGTTATTACTCGCTTCCTGAGTGCGCTTGACGTTGTCCTGATTGTTACTGGCGATAGCCTTGATTTCTACCAAGTTGTGCGTGATACCTTCTGCCACAGAGGTCTGTTCTTCTGCGGCTGTGGCGATCTGTCGGTTCATATCGCGAATCGCCTCAACGGCAGACGTGATGCGGCGCAGCGTGGTGCTGGCGTTATTAACCTGCTCGACGCCTTCTTCGCTACGAGTCTGACCTCCCTGGATAGCGATAACCGCATCTCTGGCACTGCTCTGCACCGAATTGATGATCTGATTGATTTCTGCGGTAGATACTGCAGTGCGCTGGGCGAGACTTCGTACCTCATCCGCAACTACCGCAAACCCGCGACCAGCTTCACCGGCCCGTGCCGCTTCGATGGCCGCATTGAGCGCCAGCAGGTTGGTTTGTTCAGCGATACCACGAATCACTTCAAGAACTTTGCCGATCCGCACGCTATCGGTCTCTAGGTGCTGAATCACGTTCGCTGTATTGCTGATTTCATTGCGAATCAGACTGATGGCGGTCATGGTTGACTGCATGACCTTATCGCCCTCCTTAGAATAATGATCGGCATCATCTGCGGCCTTGGCCGCCTGAGCCGCATGCCGGGCAACTTCTTGCGCTGTAGCCGACATTTCGGTCATAGCTGTAGCCACTTGGTCGGTACGCTCGAACTGTTCGTGAGTACCTTGGGCCATAAGAGTCGCAATCGAGTTTAGTTCGTTACCGGCTGCGTCCAGCTCGGAAATGCTGTGTTTGAGGTGCTTGAAGGTATCTGTCAGAAAGTCACGCAATACATTGGCGGCTATAGCCAACTGACCTACTTCGTCCTGGCGTTTAATGTCGACACGCTCGCCAAACTTGCCTTGGCTCAGTTGCGAGATATAGCTAATCAGCATCTGAATCGGCGCGATCAGACCACGATTGACCAACAATAATGTGAGCAGCCCAACAAGTACAGCCGAAGCAATCATGATCAACGTGCCAAATAGAATCGTTTGGTCCGCAGCGTTGCTGATCAGCAACGACTGTTCGTTACTGCTCTTATGCAGGCCTTCCACCAGTTGACTCATTTGTTCGCTGACCGCTCGATCCACCCCTTTGACCACAACGTCACCGATTACTGGATCACCACCGGCCGCGACAAATGCATCACGTCCTTTGCGATAAGCCAGCCCCAGCGCCTTGTGTTCGCTGATAAGTTTCTGCACTTGGCTCTGTGTCGAGTCTGAAACACCCTGTGCTTTCATCAGCTTGTCAAGAGTTTCCTGAACCTGCTTTTCTTCCTTCTCGAATTGTGCCCAGATAGTGTTCAGGTCCGCCGACGCCTTACCGCGCAACAGTACATTCTTCCATTCCTGGACCTGAATCTTGAATTTCAAATTGGCCTCATCGACCAATTGCGAAACCTGCACCGGCCCCTCAAGCAAGCCGCGATAAGATTTTAAGTTATTGGAAAGCAAGTAAAAACAGGTCAGCGCGATCAGCAACACCACGATTCCTCCCATCATGGCAAGAACCTGAATGCGAAAAGATTTAGCCATTAAAAACACCTCATGAAGGGATTACGGCGGTGCGCAATATGAAGATTTTCTTGACCACCCAGTAGGGCGTAACAAGAATGGTTTTTTACAATATCTGCTACCCATCGGCTTCAGAAGAAAATTCTTAATGAACTTTAAGCACAAGGACGCCAAATTGCTCGACAAGTGCCTATTGATCTTAACCGACTAACGTTGCGCCAGCTCGTCGCGCGCCTTCATGGCGGTCGTAGTTGAACACGCAGCGTGCCTCGCTACGGCGCGGATCCCGAGTCCTGCAGCCAGCAGCTCTCGCACTCGGTTACGCAGTTCTGCGTCTACGGGTCTGCCTCTGATTGGCGAAGGCCTCAATCGGCGGCTTTGGATTTTCGAAATAGCCGCGACGGCTAAGGGCAATTAATGCGACTGCCTTAGAGGGTGTAGACAAAATCATGTAGTGAGTCGGCGCGCGAGTATTCGAGCCTCGGCCAACCAAACCCATGCCTCGCTTACCGCAAAAAGGCGATCATGATGCATGATCAGTCGCCGAGCTCTCTCATTCCAGGCATGAGTTCGCTCCACTACCCATCGCTTGGGCATGACCACAAATCCAGTCTGAACAGGCTCCACGGAAAATAGATCGCCTTGTTCAGAGTGCCATTGCCCTGTTCTTCTGTTATTCGGGCCACGGATCACTTGAACATCGATAGCGTGCAGTTGATGGGTGCGCTGTGCCCATTTTCCTGCGTACGCACTATCAACAAAAAGCGTGCTCAGTGACGGATATTTTTCCTTCGAGTACGCCACCGCATCATCCGCCGCGTCACGATCCTGCACGCTTGCAGCACTGATACTGACAGCCAGCAGCAGGCCCAATGTATCGACAATCAGACTTCGTTTACGCCCCTTCACTTTTTTGCCTGCGTCGTAGCCGCTGTCACCGCCTTGAGGAGAACTGCGGGTCGACTGTGAATCCAGGATCGCTGCTGACGGGCTGTCAGCGCGTTCTTCCCGCTCACGCCATTGAGCTCGCAAGCGATCATGCATTTGCTCGAACTTGCCTTGAGCGCTCCACCGGCGGAACGTTTTGTAGACATTGTCCCAATGAGGAAAATCGCGGGGTAGCATTCGCCATGAGCACCCCGTGCGTACGACATAGCAACAGGCTTCCAGCAACGTGCGCCGAGAGTGAAGCGGTGGCACTCCTCGTCCGCCCTGGCTTTCAAACAGGTCGGCGACCAGTGCCCACTCGGTATCTGTCAAGCAACTCGGATATAGCTGCTCCGGCAGTTGGCGGCGGTGGGTTTCATTGTAGCCATAGGCTTTATTAGGTTCAGGTGACTGAAAACTTCCCTTGGCCCGCTGCTTTACACGCGTAATCCCTGCCATTTTCAACGCTTTTGCAAAGGTGTCGGGATGCGCAGTGATACCGGTTTCGGCGAAGAATACGAGCGCCAATTCGGCCTGGCTGGAATAGGGCTGTGCATGAGCGAGTTTCACCAGCACGGGATAGTGCTCGGCGGCAATCGAGCGAGGACGTCCGGTTTTAGGCATGGCTTGAGGGCTATTCAGACAAGGGAGTGAAAGTTTAATTTATTTTGTCTACACCCTCTAAGGAAGGTCTGAAGTAGCCGGATGTTTTCCGGCTACCGAGAGACTGTCAGAAATTTTGTGTTCGGGCATAACATGTAGCTAGAGGTGCATGTATGCCGACCAAAAAGAAGTCCGCCAATGCAACAGCGAGGGAGTTGCCCTCGATTCCCCAAGAGCTGATCGAGCAGTTTGTTAAAGGCCCGATGAGCGCCGAAGCCATTCAAGACGCGTCCATGGCGTTCAAGAAGGCTCTGATCGAGCGTGCGCTAGGCGCCGAGCTGGGTCACCACCTTGGTTACCCTCAGGGCGCGGAGCGCCCTGAGGAGTCGACCAATCAGCGCAATGGCAAAAGCAGCAAGACGGTTCTGACCGACGACGGGCCGCTTCGCCTGGATATCCCCAGAGACCGCGATGGTAGCTTCGCCCCGATCCTGATTCCCAAGCACGAACGCCGTTTTACAGGCTTCGACGACAAGATAATTGCCATGTACGCCCGGGGCATGACGGTGCGTGAGATCCGCGCTTTTCTGTCTGAGCAGTATGGAACTGACGTGTCCCATGGGATCGATGACGCAGGTGTCTGGAAAGATCTGTCGTTTCATCCATCAGCCTTGCGTCGGCGCTGGATGTGGAATGTACGCCAGTACCTGCTCAGTCAGTGGGAGCACACCACCGTCCCACCTGAAAACGCTCATCTGCAGAGCGAAAATGACTGGCGTCACCTTGTGCTCAACGCCGGTGGTCAGCACTGGCACATCCACTTGTCGAAGAAGACGAAAAACGGCCGAAAGACCGTCAATTACCTGGGCCGCTACCTGAAAAAACCGCCCATCTCGGGCAGTTGTCTGGCGCATTACACCAACGGGGCCACGTTGAGCTTCACCTACCTGGATCACCGCACACAGACCTATCAGCAGGAAACGCTGAGCCAGGCCGACATGCTTTTCCGGGTGGTGCAGCACATCCCGGAGAAGCACTTTCGGATGATCCGGTATTTTGGATTTCTGGCCAACCGCGTCTGTGGCCGACAGCTACCCCGGGTGTATGAGGCGCTACGCATGGAAAGGCGTGGCAAAGCGCAAAAACTGTATTTTGCGCAGATGAGCAAAGCGTTCTTGCATCGGGATCCGTTCAGCTGCGTGCTGTGCGGAGCACGGATGGTTTATACCGCAGCCATCGCCGGCCTGACCGTGCAGGGCTTGATCAACAACGCTCAAAGCATCGCGCAATTGAGGTACGTGCCGGCCTTAGACGGGAGAGGTGCGTCCAAAATCTGGAAAAGGTACAGAAAAGTTGCTTTCAATCCATTTTTCGGCGTGGGTGATGGGTTAAAAAAGCTTTTTGCCGACATCGACGCCACGTTGGCATCACGCCGAGGGGACCTTTTTCGGCGGATTACCTTGTATAGGAATTATTGAAATTCCTATGCATGAACAGGGCAGCCTGCGGCTGCAAATCGCCCGTTCTTACGATCGCGTAGCAGCAGAAACATCGATTTGAGCTTTGCCATGAGGCCCGTTATTGACCATCATGAAGCCTGCTTACCCACCGCTGCTGCTTCAGATGAGTCCTGCCTACACACCTCGACCGCTCAAAAACCTCTTCACCGCTAACCAGTGCTGGGCACACCTCCTCGAGGAGGGCGGCTTACGCGACATCGAAGTCGAGTCCGTCACCAAAATGCTCGCCTGCGGCACCTCGATACTGGGCGTCAAACACTACACCTGCGGCAACCACAGCTGCCCGCACGTCAAATACCTGTGCAACACCTGCCATTGCCGGGCCTGTCCCTCCTGCGGCAAAAAGGCCACCGACCAGTGGATCACCGTGCAAAACAACCGTCTGCCCGACTGCCCCTGGCAGCATCTGGTGTTCACGCTGCCCGACACGCTATGGCCCCTGTTCTTCTACAACCGCTGGCTGCTCGATGCGCTGTTTCGGCTGGCGGCCGATAACCTGATCTACGCCGCCAAGCGGCGCGGTTTGCGCGTCGGGATTTAAGGGGCGCTGCACACCTATGGCCGGCGGCTCAACTGGCATCCCCACGTCCACCTGTCGGTGACCGCGGGCGGCCTGGATGAGCAGGGCGTCTGGAAAAATCTGTCGTTCCACAAAGAGGCCCTGCGGCGGCGCTGGATGTGGCTGGTGCGCGATTACCTGCTGGGACAGCCGCTTTCGCAACTGACGATGCCGCCGCCGCTGGCCCACATCCTCTGTGAAAGCGACTGGCGCCGTTTGATACTGACCGCTGGTGGCCAGCACTGGCACATCCACTTGTCGAAGAAGACGAAAAACGGCCGAAAGACCGTCAATTACCTGGGCCGCTACCTGAAAAAACCGCCCATCTCGGGCAGTCGTCTGGCGCATTACACCAACGGGGCCACGTTGAGCTTCACCTACCTGGATCACCGCACACAGACCTATCAGCAGGAAACGCTGAGCCAGGCCGACATGCTTTTCCGGGTGGTGCAGCACATCCCGGAAAAGCATTTCCGGATGATCCGGTATTTTGGTTTTCTGGCCAATCGGGTCTGCGGGCAGTACCTGCCGAAGGTCTATGAAGCACTGAAGATGGCGACGCCAGGACCGGTACCAAAGCTGTATTTTGCGCCGATGGCCAAAGCCTTTCTAAACGTCGATCCGTTCCGCTGCGTGCTGTGTGGCGCGCGGATGGTATACACGGCGGCAATCAGCGGGCTGACGGTGCAGGGACTGAACCTCAACGCTCAGGCGATTGCGCAGATGAGGTACGTGAAGCCCTGACAGGGGGTAGGTGCGTCCGCACCTAGGCTTCGCGGTGAAATAACCTGCATTAATGCTTGTTGATAGGGATTTTCACTGCATAAGTAACGCATCAGCGTCTTCCTACCCATCGCTTTGAAGGCATGACGCCTCCGTCATAGCGTCAGCCTGATGCATAGGCATTTTGAAATTCCTATGCATGAACGTGTCGCCGTAATGCAGAACGGCCCAGGCCATCCTCGCATTCTTGGCGGCAATCGCCACGGCCGCACGCCAGTAACCCCGTCGCTCCATGAGGTTGCGGATCCAGCGACTGAGAGGGTCTTGCTTATCGCCCAGGTTGGCCATGACAGATCGAGCTCCAAGCACCAGTAGACTGCGTAAATAGGCATCCCCGGCTTTGGTGATACTCCCCAGGCGCTGCTTGCCGCCGCTACTGTATTGGCCTGGCGTCAAACCGAGCCAGGCAGCCACTTGGCGTCCGTTTCTGAAGTCGTGCCCATCTCCAATACTGGCCACTAAAGCACTTGCAGTGGTCGAGCCAACCCCACGCAATTGCAGCAGCCTACGGCTACGATCATCTTCGCGAGCGATCTGATTGATGGCTCGATCAAGTTCCACCAGCCGATCCTCGATATGGCTGGTGTGCTCCAACAGTTCACTCATGCACCGTCTTGCCCAGCCAGGCAAGGTGTCCAGACAGGGACCAATCTCTTTTCTCAATCGCTCTGGGCTTTGTGGCAGGACCACGCCGAATTCAGAAAGTAATCCGCGCAGTCGGTTGTACGTAGAGGTGCGTTCTTCGATGAATCCCTGGCGGGTTCGATGAAGGCAAAGAGTGGCCTGCTGATGCTCGTCTTTAACAGGGACAAACCGCATGCTGGGTCGGGTCACTGCCTCACAGATCGCGGCCGCATCTGCGGCATCGTTCTTGCCGCGCTTACCCGACATTCGATAAGGCGAAACGAGTTTAGGAGCCATCAACTTGACCGTATGGCCGTGCTCGGCGAACACCCTCGCCCAATGATGAGCGCCTGAGCAAGCCTCCATACCAATCAAGCACGGGGGCAACTGGGCGATCAATGGCACCAGTTGATCCCGCGCAACCTTGGGCTTCACCAAGGTGGCTTTACCAGCCTCATCGATGCCGTGAACGGCGAATACGGCCTTGGCTAGATCGATTCCCACGGTAATAATTGGCATGGACTTCCCCTCCTGTGGTTTTGATGCAGGTTTGACACTTCATCATGGCACTTCGATGCCGATTCGCGACTTTCGCCGCGCCCTTGGGACGGGGAAGTCCCTTTCATTCGCTAAGGTTTTCCGACGTGTCGTAGCGGCCTGAATTTACCGTCGTCCAGCTTGCGGCTCTGCCGCCAGACGTAATCGCCAGTCAGGTTGATGTGCTCCCAGCCCAGCGGCGACAGGTATTGATACAGGTCGGTATTCACCGGCTTTCCGGCATCAGTCAGTCCTTGGGTTGCCCGCTCCAGATAGACGGTGTTCCACAGCACAATACCGGCGGTCACCAGGTTCAGTCCGCTGGCCCGATAGCGCTGTTGTTCGAAGCTGCGATCCCTGATTTCACCAAGGCGGTTGAAAAACACCGCCCTGGCCAAGGCATTGCGCGCTTCGCCCTTGTTCAACCCAGCGTGCACACGACGACGTAGCTCGACGCTTTGCAACCAGTCCAGGATAAATAACGTACGCTCGATCCGGCCTAGTTCCCGCAGGGCCACGGCCAGACCGTTCTGACGCGGATAGCTACCCAGCTTGCGCAGCATCAACGAGGCGGTGACAGTGCCCTGCTTGATAGATGTGGCCAGGCGCAGAATCTCGTCCCAGTGAGCACTGACGTGTTTTATGTTTAGCGTACCGCCGATCATCGGGCGCAGTGTCGGGTAGTCCTGGACGCTCTGTGGGACATACAGTTTGGTCTCGCCCAAGTCGCGGATGCGCGGGGCAAAACGAAAGCCCAGCAGATGCATCAGTGCGAAAACATGATGGGGTCGGTTCCGGCACGGTGTCCAGCTGGGTGGCCAGCGCCTGGCTCACCTGCTCAGCCGTTTTGCCTTCGCCGTACAGCGCCTCGATCGGCACCGTAACGCCCATGCGATCCGCCTAGTCGCGCACGTCCCGCGTGAAATCGTTTACGTGCCGGGTAAGGTCGTTGGCAGGACCAATGCTTAGGCCGTCACGTTCAATCGCCAGCTCTGCGCGGCGAGCCGCCAAGCTTTGGTTCATGGCCTTCGGTGAAATGCACGTCCAAACCGTTCTTGGCCACCGCCTCGATCACCAGCTTTTTGAATTCAGCAGTGCCGTTGATCGTCAGTGTGCTGCCGAACCTCTCCCGGGCCAGCTGGAGGGCTACAGACACCCCGGCTTCGGTAATGCCCGTGCGGCGCATGGAAATGGCTGTGCCTGTGTCCACAAACAGGGTCTTGTCGGTCTGCTTGTCCGGGTAATCGACGTTCTGACTGAACTTGGCCTTGCGCGTGTAAAGATCCTTGGCGCTGAGGTCGCGGGCCCGCTCACTGGCGCCGGCTGGATCAATCTGTTTGGCAAAGCGATCCATGACCCGCTTCACACGGTCGCGCACGCCTTCTGGGCCAGGCCCCCTCGCGCCGCTGATGCTGAAGCCTGGGTCTTCCTTTTCATCTTCTAAGTGTAGCGGCTTGCAATCGAAAACAGCCGTGCTCGCAATCAGCGCAAGATTGCGAGCACGCGTGTTTTCAAACGCGAGCCGCTACAGTTAATCATGTCCTTCACCTATTTAACGAATGCGAACAGCCCCCTGCGCCGTAGCGCTGGGGTCAGCGCTGCACATGATTGAGGGGGGTTGTGATGTGTATCAGGAGCCGCTTGAGTGCCCCAAAGAGCGGGGCGTATCGATCAGTCGATGATCAGGCTAGCTTTCTTGCCGGTAGCCGTATCGTCCTGCCAGTGCGCAAGTGATGCAGGTCAATAACCCCGGTAGCGAAGTGTCGTCGAATTATTAATAGCGTCTTCTTGATGCATAGGCATTTTGAAAAACCTATGCATCAAAAGACAGAGCCCTACCCGAGGATATTTAAAATGCAACTTGCCTTGGGCTTACATATTCGCTTGAGGCAGGGGCTATGATGTGTTTAAGGTTATTGGTTGATTCTGCGGTCTTCGTTTCCGAGTACCGCAAAGCGTCTCTGTAGCTCAGCAAGGTCAGACCGGGCTTGGCGCAGCTGTTGTGAAGTATTGGCTATCTCGGCTTGGTTGGCCTCATCTATAGCGTCTTGAAGCTCGTCCGTGAGATGGTTAACCATGAGTTGCTTATCTGCGATTTCTTGCCTCAATGCAGCACCAGCTCCACGTGGGCAGACTTGTACGTCGCGTGACGATGAGCCAATTTGATAGACTCGTTTACCTCCGCCCAATAGGGATTTGGGTGTAAATGGGATTTCTAGCCCGCCAGCCGCAGGTTTGAAGTCTCGTTGTTGGAGCTTGTTGAGAGCGTTCAGGTGAGGGCTATTGGAAGGGCCCGCTTGAGTGTTAATGTCTAGGCGTTGAGCATCAAAAGATTTAGCTAATAGCGCGTTCTGCCGGTACTGGTAAGATGAACTCTCACACAATTGGCGCAGTCGCTGTGCCTGCATGCTTAATACCGCCCCCGGCTTTTTTTGCCCCTCTGACGCCTGGGCGACAGCGGTTGTGGTGCCAGGTGGAGAGGAGTTGGTGGGGGCTGAGGAAACGCGGTTTTGCGCTTCCTCTGCAGGGGCCGAGTAACTGAAGCTGGAATTTACTGAACTGGTTGAAATTCGATTCATGGGGAAGCCTCTTTGTCAAAGAATTTAATGCGCATGAGCAGGCATGCGTTACTCATTTTTACCCTTATGGAAAGGAAGGAAAATTTTAGTGGCTTCGCACCTGCCGACAGTTCCTAATCTTCGGGGAAATATTCTGGCAATCTGTTGAAATTCGCCCACATGTAGCGTGGCATTAAGCGTGCTATCAGTACCGTCCCCCTTATACGAATAGTTTCTGGGAACCACCTCCAGGCAAGGAGGTGGTGTACCAAGACGACTCAGTCCATGCTCATGCCGTCTTCTTCATCCGGGGATGACAGCTCCGGTGTGCCTGCTGCTGCGGCCTGTCCCTTGGGCGTGGTCTCTGCCACTTCCCGCTCAGGCGCGGTCGGCTGCGCAGACCATTCGCGGCGGTTGACCGTTTTGTTCGTGACAGTGCCGTCCTCTTCAATGACCTGCACCACGACAGGCTGGGTGCCCAGGTCTTCCAAACGTACCTGTGAACCGCCCCGGGTTTCTCGGAGACCCTTTTGTTTGAGTCATGCCACCTGGGCAGACTCGGTGAGTTGCTGATAATAGATGGCTTCTGCCTCGACCGGTGGAATATGACCGATTGGCTCCAGCAGGCGGCGGTGATTGAACCAGTCCACCCATTTCAGCGTTTCCAGCTCCACCGCCCCCCGTGTGGGCCAAGAGCGTCGATGAATCACTTCAGCCTTGTAAAGACCATTGATGGTCTCAGCCAAGGCATTGTCGTAAGAGTCACCGACACTCCCGACCGATGGCTCAATACCGGCTTCGACAAGACGCTCGGTATAGCGAATGGACACGTACTGCACGCCACGGTCACTGTGGTGAATGAGTCCACCCTGCTTGACTGGGCGACGGGCGTAAAGGGCTTGCTCCAGTGCATCGAGTGCAAAATCGGTACGCGCTGAACTGGACACCTTCCAACCGACGATGAATCGGGCAAAGACATCAACGATGAAGGCCACGTAAACAAAACCCTGCCAGGTACTGACGTAGGTAAAGTCCGATACCCATAGGGCGTTCGGGCACTCAGCAACAAACTGACGGTTGACATGATCCTGCGGGCACGGCCTGGCTTGGTCGCTGACCGTCGTCTTGACGGGCTTGCCGCGTACCACGCCTTGCAGGCCCAGCTCTCCCATCAGGCGTTGCACCGTACAGCGGGCGACTTGCTGGCCTTCACGCAGCAACTGTCGCCAGACCTTGCGCATGCCATATACATGGAAGTGCTTATCCCAGACTCGCTGGATGTGCTCACCCAGTTCCTGGTCACGCTGCGCACGCGCTGACTGCTGGCTGGGGTCAGCCTGCTGAGCAGCGTACCGGTAGTACGTCGACGGGGCGATTGGCAACACCTTGCAAATCGGCTCGACCCCGTAAGACTGGCGGTTTTCATCAATAAACGTCTTCATCGTTTGAATGGGCGGTCGAGCTCCGCCTGGGCAAAATAGGCTGAGGCCTTGCGCAAGATCTCGTTAGCTTGACGCAACTGACGGTTCTCACGCTCCAACAGCTTGACTCGCTCACGTTCGACTGTGCTCAGCCCATCACGCTGGCCGGTGTTGCGCTCAGATTGGCGAACCCACAGCCGTAATGTCTCGGGCGTGCAGCCGATCTTGGGGGCAATGGCACTGATGGTGGCCCACTGCGACTCGTACTCAGGAAGGTGTTCGAAAACCATCCTGATGGCCCGCTCACGGACCTCTGGGGAGTACTTCGGTAGTTTTTTCATCGCTCCATCCTCTCAAAGGTTGGAGTCTCCGAGAAACCCGGGGCGGTTCATACAAATATGTCGAATTGGTATCTGTGCTGCCCGCAAAATAGAGACAGTGAGGACCTGGTCATGCTGCGGCGCGATGCAGAGCGGTACAGCTGGATTCTCGAGCGCGTTGTTTGGATAAATGGCAGAAAGGTTTGGTGGCAGGAAGACTAGACGCGTGTGGATTACGTGTCTGTGCCCATAGAGAATTTACGTATCAGATGTGTAAAGCAGTATCATCCAGAAAAACCATGGAGAGGTGCGCATGCCTATCAGTCTGCAGCAGTTAGTGGAAGAAATAACGCCCGAGAATACAGTGCTTTTCTTTGGGGCAGGATCGTCAATGCCGTCATTTGCCCCGAGTGGAGATAAGCTCAAATCCATCCTGGCTGGTAAATTTTCTATCTCGGATGACTATAGCTTAAGGGAGATTACTAGCCTGATAGAGCATAAGAGGTCGAGAAAGGAACTTATCGCTGAGCTGAGAAGTGTCATAATAGATCTTAAACCATCAGGGGGGGCTTTTGAATATCCCGTTATACCCATGGAAAACTATTTATACGACTAACTATGACAACTTAATCGGACAGAGCTTCGCATTGCATCGTCAGTCTATAAATGTTTATAGCAACAATTTTGATTTTCAAATGCACCATAAGTCCGATCCGCTAAAGCTTTTTAAAGTTCATGGTACGATTGAAAAAGATGTAGTCGATGGTGATTCTTCAAGGATCATAATAACTGATCAAGACTATGATAAAACCAATGATTACAGGGAGCATATTTGGTCAAGGTTCAAAGATGACATTTCTAGCAGCCACGTCGTCATAATCGGATATTCCTTGGCAGATCCACATATTAAAGAAACGATAGAGTCTGTTACAAGAATAAATGCCGTAAGTGGTATAGGAAAAGTAACATTTCTGCTTTTTACAAATGATAATGATCGTGCTGCTCTATATGAAATGAGAGGTATTAGAGTTTGCTTTGGAGGGATAAATGAGTTTACTGCAGCACTTGCTAAAATAACATCTTTTCCTAAAACCGACGAGGATGACAGTTTAGATGATAGCTTCAAAGATGCTGCCGAATTACGCCCTGTAACTATTGAGGTTAATCATCAACTCTTAGGTGAGCCAAATGCTGGGGCGATGTTTAATGGGTGGCCTGCATCATTCAAAGATATTGAATCGGGACTTACATTTGAGCGGGATTTAGTAGAATCATCTGTCAATTCAATAATTAATGAAAATAGAATATTTTGTGTTGTTGTGGGAGCAAGTGGTGTAGGTAAAACCACTGCGGCGAGACAGGTACTGTTGAATCTTAGATCTAAGGGGTACCAGTCTTGGGAGCATAAGGCTGATTTGAATCTTGATGTTCCCGCCTGGCTAACAGTTGCAAAAGGTTTAAAAGGACTAGGTAAAAAGGCCTGCCTTATGATCGATGAGGCGCACAGTCACCTAAATAGCATTAACGAGCTAGTCGATAGACTTATTGCTAATGAAATCAATAGCTTGGTTATGATCGCTGCAAGTGCTAGAAACTTATGGAATCCTCGAATAAAATCTCCTAACATATATAAGAAAGGTATAGAGCTATCATTAAGCAGGCTTTCTCAAAATGAGATAGACAGATTGCTTACGCTTGTTGATCGAACACCTGCATTCGAAAAGCTCACAGAGTCGACTTTCTCAGGTTTTTCTAAAATAGAAAAAAGACGCCGGCTCACGGATATATGCGAAGCAGACATGTTTGTTTGTCTAAAAAATATTTTCGCTTCAGAAAAGTTTGATGACATCATACTGCGAGAGTATGCAGCACTTCCTGAAGAACTTCAGAATATCTAAAAACTTGTCGCAGCCATGGAGAATTCTGGCATTCGAGTACACCGCCAGCTAGTGATACGTTTGTTAGGAATCCCTGCAATCACAATACAAGGGATTTTAGTCAGTCTTACTGATATTATAAGTGAATATAATCTATCTACCCGAGAAGGAATTTACATATGGCGTGGACGCCATTCGGTTATCGTAAAAATAATTTCTAAGTATAAGTTTTCGGATACAGCTAAGCTATATGATCTTTTTACAAATGTTATTGATTGTATTTCACCTACATACGAAATTGAAATTCGAACAATCAGGGAGCTATGCAATATTGATTCGGGATTGCAGATGATACCCGACAAGAATAGTCAGAATGTACTACTTCGCAAGATGATATCGATGGCTCCTGGAGAAAGAGTGCCTAGACACCGTTTGATAAGAAATTTGATCGAACTTGGAGTATACGAAAAAGCTGAAACAGAGATCCGAATATTTGAGAATGACTTTGACTCAGATGGAGCCGTTATGCGTTATAAGATAGCATTGCTAACAGCGCGAGCGGTCCACACACCGGGCATTATGGAAGAAGATAGAGTTTCTATTTTGCGAGAGGCATGTGATGTCGCACACATCGCTCTTAACAAATTTCCTGGACATAAGTACGTGCACGCAGCTCATTGCGAGCTGGACATTGAGTTTTATCGAAAAACAAAAGATTTTTCGGTGTTTGAATTTGCACTAAATGAGTTGAAGAAATCTGAAAGTAAGGTTGGAGATCCTGAATTGAGTAAATTAGTATCTAGATATGAGCGGCAGATATCAAATCTCGTCAGCAGCGAAGTAGGATTAGAGAATTATTGATAGGCGCCGCCGGCCTATCAATACTTCACTTTATAGGTCGGTGAGTCCTCCGGCCTGTTCTGCCGCCGATCGTAGATGCGCGTCGTGCTGATATTGGCATGCCCGAGCCAGACCTGAACCTTGGCGATGTCAGCTTCGTGCTCCAGGGCATTCGTTGCCGCTGTGGCCCGCAGGCCGTGCACGCCCAGCCCGGCCACCTCAATTCCCGCCTTCTTCGCGTAGGCCTCGACCACGGTATAGATGCCGTTGGCCGAAACGCCGGCACCGGTCGATTTGCCTCGTAGCGATATAAACAATGGGACCTTCCTGTCGGCCAGATGATGTTCCGAACGTTCCAGATAGAGATGGATGCGTCCGGCCGCGACGGGGTGCAGCGGTAAATACCGCACCTTCCCGCCTTTACCGTGGATTTTCAGGTGCTGGATACCGCGCCTTTCCTGGATGTCGCTGACCTGCAACTGCGCGGCCTCTTCGCGGCGCAGGCCATGGTAGAGCAGCACGGCCAGCATGGCCCGATCACGCCGTCCCTTCAGCGTGCTTTCATCCGGTGCCTCAAGCAGGGCCTTGGCCTGGTGATCACCCAGCGCCGGTGTCTTGCCTTCGTTGCTTTCTATCCTCGGTCGTTTGACCCCGTGCACCGGGTTGCCCCCGGCGACGGCGTTGTTGTCCAGAAGGTGATCGAAGAGGCTGGCCAGCGCGGCCAGTTTGCGCCGGATGGTGGCCCCGGCCAGGCCGCGTTGTTCCAGATCGGCGCGCCAGGCCAAGACGTGCGACCGGGTCACCTGGCGAAAGTCGTCGGCGCTGGCCAGCCCTATAAAGGAAGAGAAATCCGTCAGGTCATTTTGGTAGGCTCGACGCGTGCGTGGGTTGTCCAGGTTGGCAAACCACTCGACCGCGGCTGGTACCCGGGCCAAACTCTGGAATTCGACCGCCGTGAGCCTGCGTTGGTCGTGGGATCCGACTTTCGTCACTTCCTGCATGTACAGCCCTCAATCGGATTATCGGCGATCAAATATCACCATTTCAGTCATAAAAACGACGCCAGTACCCAGCAGCGTACACGATTCGGAGAAAGTCCCAATTAGTGGTGATAACATATTTTATCACCACTAATCTAGGAGAAGGTGGATGTTAAATCAATTGAGCACTGCTTGTTAAATCTCTTGACGCGATATAAAAAATGAAGGTTGCAAAAAGACTGTATTTGGTCTATATTTGGGCTTGAGGTTTAAAGCTTAGGCAAGAAGCGCAGTCAAAGCAGCCAAGTTAGGCATCTGTTTCTCGGTGCCACTATGAAGGAGATCTCAACTCATGCGAGTTGAAACAATAAGTTATCTGAAACGTAACGCAGCCGACCTGCCTCTCGATGAGCCACTGGTTGTCACGCAAAACGGTGTCCCGGCCTACGTGGTGGAGTCTTACGCAGATCGTAAGCGCCGCGATGAGTCGATCGCCTTGGTAAAGCTCCTGGCGATCAGTTCCCGCGAGTACTCCCAAGGCAAGCACTGTTCCACTGACGAACTTAAAGCCCGGTTGAGCAGGAGGTTTGCCCAAAAATAAATAGGAGCATAAATGAACACGTTTGCACTACGCTTTACCGAGGTTGCCCAGCAAAGCATTGAAGATCAGGTCGAGCACCTGGCTATCACTCAGGGATTCTCATTAGCTGCTCAACGTATAAATACCCTGATCGATGTCATCCAGGACAAGCTCTTGTCCACCCCGTTGGGCTACCCGGTCAGTCCTCAATTGAGTGAGCTGGGCGTACTGCATTATCGTGAGTTGAATGCTGACGGATACCGGATCTTTTATGAGGTGATGGATGCTGATGGCGTTACCGTCATCGTCGTGGTGCTTGTCATTAGTGGAAAACAAAGTGTTGAACAGGCACTCATCCGTTACTGCCTGCTTCAACCTATTTAGCATTATTATCTTGTCAGTGTCCTGGCACTCATTGGCGCTGACTTAGCAGAAAATAGCCCATTGCCGGTCATTCTGCGGCAGCCTAAGAAAGTAGAGCTGCCACAGTAAAATTTTATTTCTGGGCATATTTTGATGAACTCGACTTGCTGAGCTGACTCGGTTATCTCACCTGAAAAAGTAGCAAGCCCGGCCCCCCCCAACTATTGTAGTTACATAAAGGCGTGCAGTTGGTTGGGCGGAGGTAATTATCATAAAAGGTAAGTATTCCATTCGGCATGTAAGTAATTAAATTTTTACACAAAATGATCTTTCAATTACAAGCATTCTATTATATGTAATTTTGTCGATGGCTGTTAAAACAAAACTTACGAGTTGGTCGATATTTACAAATATGCAGCGATAAAATTTACCATGTCAGGTTCATGCTGCGAGAATTGGCAGTAGAACACTCCAAGTGGCTGCGCAATGGAGGCGGAGCATCCTTATAAAACTAATCAACGAAAAAGCACCATATTTTGCTACAAATGCATGCAGCAGTTCAGTAATGGGCGAGACAAAGCTTCAAATTTTTCAGAAGGTACGAAGCTGTACGTGGAACCTTTCGACGCTTACGACCACTGACTCATCACCCATTAAGCTACCGTAGGTGGATCATGAAAATTGTGCATAGTGTGATGAGTTATATTCCGTCTTGCAACGACGTGCCTTCGCCGCCCGATTCCAAGCCAGCTAATCAAAACAGAGTGGCTTCTGCTACCAGCGATAATGCCACGATGAAAAAAAATTAGTAAATCCCGAAACCCGCGCATTGCGGACAAGAAATACAGGACAAACAAACCTTTGTTAACGACCTTACTGAAGAGCTTGAAGACGCTACAGAAGAGGCCAATCCTGACGAAATGGCGAATACAACACAACAGCTGCGCCAAGCAAGAGCTGACCTTGTTGAATTACAGAGACGCCTTACGATGCTCGCACACGAAGACCGCAGAATTAACCAATAACTCCCTGCCTCAAGCCTTGGGCGTATACGCCCAAGGCACACCGAATGTAAATATCTTCGGGCAGGGCACTGTCTCTTGATGCATAAGCATTTTGAAACTTCTACACACAAGGTCTGTCGCTCTCGTCGAGCCCCCCGCCTGGGGGACTTAAAAGGGTGACGGAAATTTCTGAGATTCCGGCTTACAACCCCGACCTGTATCAGTATCTGTCGCCGTTGGGCTGGGAGCACGTCAACCTGACCGGCGATTACGTCTGGCGGCAGAGCCGCAAGCTGGAAGACGGAAAATTCAGGCCGTTACGACAGCTCGGAAAACCTTAGCGAATGAAAGGGACTTCCCCGTCCCAAGGGCGCGGCGAAAGTCGCGAATCGGCATCGAAGTGCCATGATGAAGTGTCAAACCTGCATCAAAACCACAGGAGGGGAAGTCCATGCCAATTATTACCGTGGGAATCGATCTAGCCAAGGCCGTATTCGCCGTTCACGGCATCGATGAGGCTGGTAAAGCCACCTTGGTGAAGCCCAAGGTTGCGCGGGATCAACTGGTGCCATTGATCGCCCAGTTGCCCCCGTGCTTGATTGGTATGGAGGCTTGCTCAGGCGCTCATCATTGGGCGAGGGTGTTCGCCGAGCACGGCCATACGGTCAAGTTGATGGCTCCTAAACTCGTTTCGCCTTATCGAATGTCGGGTAAGCGCGGCAAGAACGATGCCGCAGATGCGGCCGCGATCTGTGAGGCAGTGACCCGACCCAGCATGCGGTTTGTCCCTGTTAAAGACGAGCATCAGCAGGCCACTCTTTGCCTTCATCGAACCCGCCAGGGATTCATCGAAGAACGCACCTCTACGTACAACCGACTGCGCGGATTACTTTCTGAATTCGGCGTGGTCCTGCCACAAAGCCCAGAGCGATTGAGAAAAGAGATTGGTCCCTGTCTGGACACCTTGCCTGGCTGGGCAAGACGGTGCATGAGTGAACTGTTGGAGCACACCAGCCATATCGAGGATCGGCTGGTGGAACTTGATCGAGCCATCAATCAGATCGCTCGCGAAGATGATCGTAGCCGTAGGCTGCTGCAATTGCGTGGGGTTGGCTCGACCACTGCAAGTGCTTTAGTGGCCAGTATTGGAGATGGGCACGACTTCAGAAACGGACGCCAAGTGGCTGCCTGGCTCGGTTTGACGCCAGGCCAATACAGTAGCGGCGGCAAGCAGCGCCTGGGGAGTATCACCAAAGCCGGGGATGCCTATTTACGCAGTCTACTGGTGCTTGGAGCTCGATCTGTCATGGCCAACCTGGGCGATAAGCAAGACCCTCTCAGTCGCTGGATCCGCAACCTCATAGAGCGACGGGGTTACTGGCGTGCGGCCGTGGCGATTGCCGCCAAGAATGCGAGGATGGCCTGGGCCGTTCTGCATTACGGCGACACGTTCAAGCCTGAACAGGCAGAACCAACGGGCGCGTAAACACCAGAGGTCATGACTGATCACCTTGTAAGGCGTTAGGGCGAGGATCATGAGCGGATAAAAGGATCAATGTGCACTGCCGTCGTTGATGTGAAGCGGGTTGGACCTGCGTGGGGGATACCTGAAAAATCGTATGGGAAATTCAGTCCCGGTTAGCGAACGAGGCCCTCACGTGCGTCTTTCATCAGGGTCCGAGCGATCAGCTCAAGATGACCGTTTGTAGTACCGCAGTCCTTCACCTTCTTACGTCGATCCGGCATATGCAGCTGAGTCAAACAGCAACTATTGGGCTTGTGCTCAATGGGGAAGCCCTTGTAGTACGATTTTGTCCGTTTTCCCTATTCCCCCCTAAAACACCTGTTTGGCGTCAATTCGCACCAGTACTCGCTTCCCGCCCATGACGGAAATTTCTGGGATTCCGGCTTACAACCCCTGGCTGCCCTGTTTGATTTTACCGTAAAGAATTAATTATCGCTGCCGAGAGCATTACAGGTGAGCAGGTTACAACCTGGCTCGCATGATGAGCAGCAAGCCGCTTGCGCTTTGAATGTACTGACAGAGAAGCCTTGCGATGCTGAAAAAAATGATGGGGGCCTTGCGCACCCTGATGTCCGTGCCCTCCGATAATCCTCGGCTGCTGCAAGCTCAATACATCGCATTGTCCCGACAACTGCCGCTGATGTACTTCGTGCTGTTGGTCAACACCTGGGCGCTTGCCTTTACCCATTGGGCAACTGCCCCGATGTGGCTGACGTTGCTGGTACCGACAGTCCTTACCATCGGGTGCGGCATTCGCGCGCGCAAGTGGCTGCTTACGGTAAACAAGCCGCCGCCAGCTTCAAGCACTATTCTCGAGACGCTTCGCGGCACCAATAGGCTGGTGGGTATCATCTCCACCGCATTTGCGGCATGGTCTTTATCAATGTACCCCTATGGCGATGCCTATACCCAGGCGCAAGTGGCGTTTTTCATGGGCATCACCGTGATTGTGTGCATTTTCTGCATGATGCATTTGCAGTCTGCAGCCTTGATTACCGCAGTGATCGTCAACACAGCGTTCGTTATTTTCTTCGCCTCAACACACAACATCACGTTTATCGCCACGGCGGCAAATATTGTGCTGGTATCGATCGGCATGCTGATCATTCTTCGCTATCAGTACCGCGCCTTCACCAGCCTGGTGAACGCCCAGTTCAAGACTGAACAACTGAGCAACGCGAACCTGTTGTTGGCCAATCGGGACAGCCTGACCGGCCTACCTAATCGTCGGCATTTTTTCCAGACACTGGATACGGCGATGAACGAGGCACTGCTACAGCGGAGCGGGCTAGCGGTGGGTGTGCTGGATCTGGACGGGTTCAAGCCTGTCAACGACCTGTATGGCCATAGTGTCGGTGACCGGCTGCTGATGCTGGTCGCTGAACGGCTGATCAGCGCTGTCAGCGATACCGTGCAGGTATCGCGGCTGGGCGGTGACGAGTTTGCACTGCTCGTCAAGGGCGACATCAGTGACGAAGCGTTGCTGATGTTTGGCAAGCACATTTGCACGTTGATACATGAAGGTTTCGAACTCTCGGAAATACCGATCCAGATCGGCGCGACCCTGGGTTTCGCGACGTTTCCGGCTACCGCCGACAATGCCGCCCAACTGTATGAATATGCAGATTACGCCCTTTATCAAGGGAAGAACCACAACCCCGGGTCCACTTGCCTGTTTTCGGCCAGTCACCGTGAACAACTTAATGCCGATGGCGTAACCGAGCAGGCATTGCGTCGGGCGAACCTGGAGACGGAGTTTCACGTCTTGTTTCAGCCGATCATTGAAAGCTGTACACGCGAAACAGTGGCTTTCGAGGCGCTGGCACGCTGGAACAGTCCAGAACTCGGCGCGGTATCGCCTGCGCATTTCATTCCAATTGCTGAGCGGATCGGCATGATCAACGAGCTGACCGCCCCTTTGTTGACGCAGGCACTACAGCGAGCATTGTCCTGGCCGTCGCCGATCAAGCTGTCGTTCAATTTGTCGGCCCATGACTGCGCGACTTGGGAAAGCGTCAAGAAAATTGTCGAGATAATAGAGAACAGTGGTTTTGACGCCTCACGACTTGATCTGGAAATCACTGAAACGGCCGTCATGCAGGACATTGGGCAGGTTCAACAGGCGATTGCCCAGTTTCGCCAGCTAGGTTGCGGTATCTCCCTTGACGATTTTGGCACCGGTTACTCCAGTCTCAGTCAGTTGCACGCCCTAGCGCTGACCAAACTGAAGATTGCTCGCAGTTTTGTGACGAGCGTGCATGACAATCCGACCAGTTACAAGATCGTCAAGTCGCTGGTAGCCCTGAGCCTGGACATGTCGTTGGACTGCGTGATCGAGGGTGTCGAGACGCAGGACGAGCTGAATATGCTGACGAGTCTGGGCTGCACAATGGTGCAAGGCAACTTCTACAGTCCGCCGATAACGTTCGCCGAGACACTGGTGTGGATTGAAACACCGGATGACGAGCGCACGTTCGGTTAGCCGGACTCGCTCAACGTCTGGCTTTCCTAAGAGGGTGTAGACAAAATAAATTAAACTTTCACTCCCTTGTCTGAATAGCCCTCAAGCCATGCCTAAAACCGGACGTCCTCGCTCGATTGCCGCCGAGCACTATCCCGTGCTGGTGAAACTCGCTCATGCACAGCCCTATTCCAGCCAGGCCGAATTGGCGCTCGTATTCTTCGCCGAAACCGGTATCACTGCGCATCCCGACACCTTTGCAAAAGCGTTGAAAATGGCAGGGATTACGCGTGTAAAGCAGCGGGCCAAGGGAAGTTTTCAGTCACCTGAACCTAATAAAGCCTATGGCTACAATGAAACCCACCGCCGCCAACTGCCGGAGCAGCTATATCCGAGTTGCTTGACAGATACCGAGTGGGCACTGGTCGCCGACCTGTTTGAAAGCCAGGGCGGACGAGGAGTGCCACCGCTTCACTCTCGGCGCACGTTGCTGGAAGCCTGTTGCTATGTCGTACGCACGGGGTGCTCATGGCGAATGCTACCCCGCGATTTTCCTCATTGGGACAATGTCTACAAAACGTTCCGCCGGTGGAGCGCTCAAGGCAAGTTCGAGCAAATGCATGATCGCTTGCGAGCTCAATGGCGTGAGCGGGAAGAACGCGCTGACAGCCCGTCAGCAGCGATCCTGGATTCACAGTCGACCCGCAGTTCTCCTCAAGGCGGTGACAGCGGCTACGACGCAGGCAAAAAAGTGAAGGGGCGTAAACGAAGTCTGATTGTCGATACATTGGGCCTGCTGCTGGCTGTCAGTATCAGTGCTGCAAGCGTGCAGGATCGTGACGCGGCGGATGATGCGGTGGCGTACTCGAAGGAAAAATATCCGTCACTGAGCACGCTTTTTGTTGATAGTGCGTACGCAGGAAAATGGGCACAGCGCACCCATCAACTGCACGCTATCGATGTTCAAGTGATCCGTGGCCCGAATAACAGAAGAACAGGGCAATGGCACTCTGAACAAGGCGATCTATTTTCCGTGGAGCCTGTTCAGACTGGATTTGTGGTCATGCCCAAGCGATGGGTAGTGGAGCGAACTCATGCCTGGAATGAGAGAGCTCGGCGACTGATCATGCATCATGATCGCCTTTTTGCGGTAAGCGAGGCATGGGTTTGGTTGGCCGAGGCTCGAATACTCGCGCGCCGACTCACTACATGATTTTGTCTACACCCTCTTAAGCGTACAAATTTCTGCATGACGACACTTATTGGCTACGCTCGCTGCTCGACTGACAAACAGGACCTCAGCGCACAACAGGCTGCGCTCCTCGCATTAGGCGTTGCGTCTGATCGAATTTATACAGATCACGGATTAACCGGCACCCATCGCTCTAGACCAGGGCTCGATCAGGCTCTTGCTGCCGTTCGGTCTGGTGACACTCTTGTGGTTTCAAAACTCGACCGATTAGCCAGGTCAGTCCCAGATGCCCGCGACATAGCCGATGCACTGATTGCACGCGGCATAAAGTTGGCGCTTGGCTCGAGCGTGTACGACCCTACCGATCCAATGGGAAAAATGTTTTTTAACATCCTGGCTACTTTCGCCGAGTTCGAGGCTGACCTGATTCGCTTGCGCACCCGTGAAGGAATGGCCGTTGCCCGCGCTAAAGGAAAGCTGCGAGGCAAGCAGCCGAAACTCTCCATCAAACAGCAAAAGGAGTTGTGCCGAATGCATAGCTGCGGCACTTACTCCATCAGTGACCTGGCTGAACTGTTTTCGGTTTCGCGTCCTACTGTCTACCGAACGCTTGCCCGTCAGTTAGGAGCCAAAAGCGCACACCGCCTGCGCCGTGCAGAGGCCCCTTGAGCAACGATGCAACCGTCGTTTTCCATGTGTTACAATGCACTATCATTGTAATGCATGGAGGATGGCAGCATGAGTGAGGCCACATTTACGTTCCGGGTGGATGGAGTACTGAAAGACGAGTTTTCTACAGCCGCCAAGGCCCGCGACCGCAGCAGCGCGCAGCTCCTGCGGGACTTCATGCGCGAGTTCGTACAGACGCAGCGCGAAGCGTCCGAACATGAGGCTTGGTTCCGCGAGCAAGTTCAGATCGGCTTGAATTCAGCTAATGCTGGTCACCTAACTTCGGCGACCGAGGTTGAAACCAAGTTTGCGCTTAAGCGGGCAGCTACACGTCGCCGGCTTGAGGCATCCAATTGATGAAACTGTTTTGGACGCCCGAGGCAGTACAAGACCGTGACAGAATCTATGACTACATCGAGGCCGACAATCCAAGTGCGGCACTAGCCCTTGACGAGTTATTTGAAGAGCGATCTGGCCGCCTGGTCGATCATCCAGGCATAGGCAAGCCAGGCCGTATTGTTGGGACTTGCGAGTTGGTCGCCCACCGAAATTACATTCTTGTCTATGACGTGGTCGACAATGCCGTGCGAGTTTTACGTGTACTGCACGCTGCTCGGCATTGGCCACCGTCCTGATGCGCCGTCATTCTCAACTAATGTGGGCCGAGCCGGATGTAATCGGGCTGTTCTCACGCAATATGGGCTCATTCTCACTTAATGTGGGCCAAAGCGGGCCGATATTCTCAGCTAATGTGGTCCCGAAACGGGCGACGTAATCGGGTCAAGCGGTCGATGTTATCGAGCCGCTACACATAAGGCTACGGCGACCCATTGGAGCATCAGCAAGGCGTAGGGCGTAGCCGGCCAAGGACGTGCAGGAATTCATTTTCAAAGGCCACTTTTGATTCGAGGTCGCCCAACTTCTTATGGCCTTCTGCAACGCACCTCAGCAAGCTAGGCAGGTGTCCGCACTGGGGCGGCTCATTGCCGTTCGTGACCAGGTAGCCTTTGTGATACTGCGCGGCTATGTAATGTAACCCTGCGTTTCCAACGAGCGCCACCGGCGCTTATGAATAATAACAGGACCAGGCTTGCGATCAGTCACTTCGTTACCAACGTTTCTGCTCTGGGCCTCGACGACATCCGGGGCTTCAATCTGGATACGTAAATCCCCAGTCTCCTCTGAAACGCTTAGGACTTGGATCTGAATTCCATCGCCAATCATAATATTTTCACCTTCGCGGCGAGTCAGAACGAGCATACGAATTTCCTTTAATAGCAGCCACCAAGCGCTCTAGGCGCGGTAGCCGAATTTCCTATCAGACGCGTGGTGGCGTGCTGACTGTCTGCTGAAAACCGCCACCCTCCGGCAACTGGCCCGGTACCTTGAGTGCATCCCTTGCCTACACGCAACGAGCCAGAAAGGGCCCATAAACGCGAGCAAGCGGGTTTTCGATTGCAAGCCGCTACAATTCCTGTCGCCCATTAATCCAGTCCATCAGCATGAGCGCAGCGCGCCAAGGCGCAAGTGTTGAAGTATCCAGGCAAATATGGTTGATGGCATGTATGGACGCCGCATAGTTATTGTTATTTCGCAAAATATCCTCAAGGCATGTCCGACTGTTGACCTTTCTGAATGCTCGTCGGTCTTCATTCTCCGCCCTATCGAGCAGATGCTCGTTGGCAGCCGTAAGCTGAACAAAATAGGGAATCGTCTGGTATTTCTGGCACAGCACCTTCAGGGCGTCGATGTACCAGTCGTCATCAATACCACGGTAACAAAACGTTGTTACGACAACCCTGTCGTCGCATTCGAGCAACAACTCCATCGCGCTAAGCCGAAGCCTGCACGTGAACCGCTTGCAGTCCTCAAAGCTGCAGTCCGGCGGGAGCAAATTGGCGACCACGTCGAATATCAAGTGGTTGTGAAAAAGAATCGCGGATAGATGCTGCGTTAGCTCCTTGCTCACGGTCAACTTGCCAACAGCGGGCGGGCCATAGAGAAGAACCAGTTTTTTAGCATCACGTGCTTTATGGGTCGTCATCACTGAACGGTACTCGTTGTGCCCGGCTCGTAGTAGGTAATGTTAAGCGTATTGCGGGTAACAACTTCTTTGCCCGACAAACGCGTCACCTCATGCCACGTGTCCTCGTAGTGTCCGTCGCGGACTATCATGCTGGCATTGCCAACCAAAGGAAAAACGGTGTGATGGGCTTTGCAATGATCGCAAGGATCGAGAATGCGGAACAATCCACCCCAGTCTGCCTCCCAGTGTGCATTGAAATAGACGATCAAACGAAAACCGCGAGGCAGCGAAGCATCGACGTGCGGCAAGTAGTGCGCATCGCGCCCGCTGCGAAACGCAACGGCTTCCATCGGATAGTCAGTGAGATCAACTCCGCAAAACTCGGTCATGGCCGCCCGAAACGAATCAGATACAAGTTCGTTACTCATATCGACCCATGCGGCAGATAAGGTCGCTGGTTCGCGAACATGGTGCGATGCAAGTGGAATAATAGTACGTCGGTAGAAGTGGCCGCCGTTACGTTCCCGATAACTGAAACCCTCGGTCGGGAAATCGCCAGCAAGCTTATTCGCAATAGTGTCGTCACACCATATGTTGCACAGCTGTCCCCACCTGAACGGTACGTCATGTAGAGTGCCGTGTGCAATCCGTTTTAGCGCCAAGTATCCAGACACTTGGACCCTCCTTTATTACTATCAGAACCTGGGAGCTTACTGTTGCGAAACACTGCGAATTGAACTGACCAGGCGATCGGTTAACTCATCCGCTTCGGGTTCGCTGATCAAGAACGATGGCGCCAACTTCAGATGTCGATCGGCGGCCCCCACAATAACCCCCTGTCTGCGAACGGCAAGTTGGGCGCGGGTGCACGCTTGCGACGTTTCGAATGTAATCGACAACATAAGCCCTTTCCCCTGCACGCTCACGATACTGTTCGTCGTCTGCAAGTTCTCGCGAATTCCCTGCAGCAGTCGCGAACCACCCGCTGCCACTACCTCATAACTACGATGACTGTCTAGATAATCGAGAATGAACAATGCTGCACGACAGCCAAGGAGATTGCCTGACTGCGTATGCCCATGCCTGAAAAGTGGCATAGATTGCGCAGCAAAACTGTCGGTCATGTCTGCCGTCGTCACCACTGCGGTAATCGGAAAACCGCCACCAAGGCACTTGCTCAAAATGACAATATCCGGGCTAGCACCTTGGTTAATGGATTCACAAAATGCACCTGTGCGCCCTACCCCGCAATACACCTCGTCACAGATAAACGGGATATCGTACTTCTTTGCTAGCGCAGACAATTCCCGTAGGAACCCATCCGGAAACTGCCGGGTCCCGGCCATCGCCATAACAGGCTCGATGACGATTGCAGCTATGGTCGTTTCCTGTTCGGCCAGCAGCGCACGCCAGTGTGAAATATCCTCAAGGCCTGATGGAATAGGCATCGCAATCGCGTGAGCGGCAAGTAACGGCGCTGCCCCTTCATTGATGAATTCACGACGCGTGGCTATCATCGCACCCAGCGTGCAGCCGTGGTACGCACCATCAATCGCAACGACTTTGGTTCGCTGAGGGCACCCGCGGTTAATCTGATACTGCCACGCCATCTTGAGGGCGGCCTCGACACCTTCACTTCCACTCATGACGAGAAACGTATGGACAAGTCTGGCCTTCACCAGTTTGCCACTGATTCTCTCGGCAAGCGCTTCGGGGAGTACCGTATTTGAAGAAATATTACACGCATGAACGAGTGTATCAACTTGCTCCTTCACCGCCTCGATAAGCCCGAAGTGCGAGTGTCCGAGGCAATGATTATAGCTACCAGAGATACCATCAATATAGCGTCGACCCGTATCATCGTAGAGATAAACCCCCTCACCACGAACAATGCTCGGCCTGCAATCATCCATTTTCATTGGTGTGTAGGGAGGCCAATACAGTCGCGGCGTATTAGATATAGCTCTCATATTTCGTACCTGAAAGTTCTGACTTCAATTGATCGATGTTGTTGACCACCGCCGAAACCGGCGCCTTCTCCTTCTTACCTGTTCCGGACTGAAGCATTGCAGCTGACACACCAAGAAACTTGAGCATACGGGCGTGCACAACTTCTGGAGTCGCGAGCAACTCTTCGTAAGTGATCGGCAATATGTCGTGCCCGTGAAACTGGTCGCAGAATTGCGCCCGATTTACAAGATCGCGGTCAATGAAGTCGACGAGTTCATGAAGCGGAACCGACAGTTCCACATGCGGCCTCAACCTCTTATCTTCACGGCCAACGTACCAAACGTGATCGCACAGGCTTTTCTTTAGCGACACAAGTCGCTCCAGCCGGTTGCGTCGGTCGAGCAGGATTATTTTTAGGTCGCGGACATCTGCTAAGGCGCCCCACACGTTCTGGCCTGCCCAATGGGTGTCGAGATCGCGAAAGAGCACGAAACCGACGGCTTCGACATATTCGAAATACGGTCGAAATAGATGCCTTTCAAGAACCCCGGCTGCCGTCGTGTCCTGCACCGAATAAGGCAAAAGGTGCTGACCGAATCGATTAAACGCCTCACCGTGGACCTCAATACACGGATGCGAGCCAAGCAGCGTACGCAGCAGATGTGTTCCTGAACGTGGCGTAGATACGATGACAAATCGCCGATATTGCAACTGCGCTGCCATGACATTACTGTCCAAGCTGCCGCCCATCCATTTATCTTTCTCTGCCTGTGCGATCTTCGTACGAACGAGTTCAAACAGTTCAGGGGCGGTATCCCTGACGCCGAGCATTGGCGCCATGACCTCGTCGCCGCGCATCCCCCTCTCGCTCCAGCCCCGACCGCCCCTCCGATATTCGCGAACAAATTCAACAATGACCTGTTTCATGTCGTCGCTTAATGAGTAGGCGTTAAGGTCGGTCTGGATCCGCGACTTAAGCTGACTGGCGCGACACGATATCCATGAGGCCCACTGCGCCCCCGCATCTTGCTCCGGCATATGTGACATTCCCTCAGTCAAGATTGGCTACCTCGGGTACAGACCAAGTCTGTTGGTGCACCAGAATCGCATGGTGAGGACAGAAAGAGTCCTCGAAACAGGATTCGAGGCCTGGCAGGGTCGTCGACATATGAGCATCGACCATGCGACAGCTGGTCGTTTCGTATAATTAGCACCTGCCCTTTATGCAACCCAAACTTCAGAGTGTAATCGCTGTTTTCGGAGGCGAGCCGGATGAGATACGCCGCTGCGTCAATCACCCGTGCGTCCATACGACGCGAGTATTCCCAGTCAGCCGTGATATCGAGCGTGAAGCCGCCAACAATATCTCCGTCTTCGCGACGAAGAAACATCGGCCCAATGTGTTGATACTGCCTACCCGAACGCGTACTAGTAGATCGGCGCCTGAACGCATTATCGGCGAGCAAGGACCGAGCAAGATCAGGATGATCCTCGCTCAGTGCTCGAAATGCCGACACGCTATCGAACAGAATGGACTCCCCGCCGAGAGCCGCAGATTCTCTACAAAAGAGGATCGACGTCTTGATGGTGCCTATAGGTAAATAGGAACCATCGGTATGAAGCGGCACGTCTGTAGCGCCGTTGAACACGACATGGCTGCCGCTCGACAGACCTCCGACCTGGTTAATTCCCGATGATGCTATGCCTTCTGCATGCTCAAGCCGGTTGAAATCCGACTGGTACATTGGGCCCAAGCCGTAAAGTGCGGCCATGCGGTCAAAATCAGACGCATCGAATCTCCATTCCCCCGAAACGATCGCGAAACCAAACTGATCAATATGTCGACCAACCGCTGCCGTATCATCCACCTCAAGAACCTGCATTGACCATCCATTGAATCGGCTTTGCATACCTATCCCATATAAAAAAGTTAGTTTAGAAGCGCTTGCATGGATTGCCTCATGATCGAAAACCATTAATTGAGTGCTCGTTCGCTTTCGTAGGCTCCAAAGGCTAAGCACGCGAGTACCGACTCTATTTACACCCCTCTGAAATAAAGTCCCTGCTTGGTCATCACGCTGTCATGTGTCAGCTGAGCCGGTGACGGGGCATCTGATTTTTCTAGATGCTCTCCCACTGCCCCATGAATCCCTTGTCAAGATATTTTCCATAGTACGTCGCTTCCGCTATTGAATTGGGTGGAACATTCATGCCCATCAAACTAATTTCAGTCCCTGAGACCTTTATTATTAGGGCATGACCATGCTCTAGAAGGCAGGAAGTCTGTCGCACCCCTAACATGTGGTGAGCAAAAAGTGCCACAATACCTCCATGAGAAACAACAATAACCCGGCCTTGGTGATTATTTTTAATAGTATGTATTCCACGGACAAAACGCTCCAACGCTGAACGACCCGACTCCCCTCCGGATGGGGTATACTCAAGTGTTATTAACTTTCTCGATAACTCAGGATCAGCAGATATAAGAAGCTCCTTAGACTTACCGTCCAGTGCGCCCAAGTGGCGCTCCGAAAAGTCTGTGGAAACAAATCTTCTCAAGTTAACGTCAACTGTCAAAAGATTTGCGGAAACCAGTGAGCGTTTATAGTTAGAGCTATAAATAGCATCCCACTTCTCATTCTTAAGCGTTCTGGCAGTGTCCTTGAACCGATCTATCCCTACGTTATCCAGCTCAGGATCAGACTGTCCCTGAAAAACGCCAAGCAAATTTTGTGGCGTTTCACCATGTCGGATAATGACAATGATCATCGAGCGTTGTCACTTAGCATTATTATTGGATGCACAGAACTTCTATATGACGCGCAGTTATCAAAGCCTTCATTTGTGACCTCAAAAGACGACAGAGCGTTTCCCAAGGCGGCAATACGAACGTTCATGTTGCACCCCTGTGTACTATTCGCGAAATAATCTACCTATGATGTATAGAATAAGCTACTGATAAATTTTAATTTTTTCGGGAATCAGCAGCTGTTTTTTTCCGGACGCATACTAAAGGGGTAATAAATGCGCAACTGAACTAGAAAAGGTGATACCATTCATATGTCCAGCCACTTCCGCTACTCGCCAGTTTTCACCCTTTAATGAAACAATATTAGCACGTTTTAGTTCGGTTACTAGTAATCGAGTCGCCGCTCTGCGCTTTGCGGGATTCTCGGCGATAATATTCAAGTTCCTCATCCATAAGGTGTTTGATTCACCACGAGTCAAACCATCGAGTTTGTAAAGAAGTGCTTGCGCTATTTGTGCGTGACTGACAAGTGAATCTACGGGATTTATAATGTTAGGGTAATTAGCCTCGATTCCGCCAGGTAAAAAATGGGGCTCGTTATCATTAGCGACAAAAAGTTTTGATATGGCGTTGAGTGGCGAGTAAAAAATAATATCGTCGATGAATTGAGTGCGATTTTTAAAATGTAGAGAGTAACAGTTTTTCTCGGTACTATCCTTAATGGTGTCGACTTCGTGAGCGGCGGGAATGATAAACTCCAACTGCACTGTCATCGTGCCAACATTACCACCAAAAATTAAATTCGTATCCCCTTGGGAGTCCAAGCCTTGGCTTTCTTTAGTTATTTTCGCATTGATATTACGTAGATCTTCTTCAGGTTTTTTTCCGGCCCTGATAGATATTCTTCTCACCCAACAGTGATCAATACTTTTGAATCTATTCAGTAGAATATCCTGGCTTAGATTAATTGAAATTGTCAATGCGTCAATGGAGCTCAAGTGCGGTATTAGTTCGCCACTATCGTTCTTTTTTGACCAGTTGGCTGGGTAGCTAAGACTTATACTTGCGTTCGCTTCACTTTCAGTAAGATTAACATGTCTAGCACTATACTCCACATGTTTGAAACCATCACCAAAGAAACGATCTTTAGCGGGTCCCAAATGATTTTCTATAGTGCTAAAGCTAAGGTCTTGCATGGATACATTCCTTATAAACCATTGTTTACTACTTTTAAAGGTTTTCGACTGCTGAAGCTATACAGCCACCAAGTTTTAGAAAATTTGTGGCCATGTGTGGCCTTTGGGACGGATTTGGTTCCATGCAAACGTAGGTCAACGCCAAAGCTTTATTTGGCGCAGCTGACCAAACAACGCCGTACCTTTTCCGCTGAATTCAAACGCGAGGCCGCAGGCCTCGTGCTCGATCAAGGCTATAGCCACATTGAGGCCTCTCGCTCGCTGGGAGTTGTCGAGTCCGCACTGCGTCGCTGGGTTACCGACCGTGGGCTACATGACGGCCCAAGAGGCTCAGCGAGACATCAGTCATTATCTGATGCATCGCTACAACTGGATTCGGCCACACCAGTTCAATAACGGACTGGCGCCAGCTCAGTCCGAAAAAAGACTTAACGTCGTGTCCGGGATCAGTTGACCACTACAGATGCTCGTCTTTAACAGGGACAAACCGCATGCTGGGTCGGGTCACTGCCTCACAGATCAAAGCCGCCAGTTTTACCCAGGGGGGTCAATTCTAGGTTGGCGTTAGGGGGGGCATTTTTACAGTGGCGGTGACAACTGAGCTGATGAAGTCATGGGACACGTCAGTTCCATACTGCTCAGACAGAAAAGCGCGGATCTCACGCACCGTCATGCCCCGGGCGTACATGGCAATTATCTTGTCGTCGAAGCCTGTAAAACGGCGTTCGTGCTTGGGAATCAGGATCGGGGCGAAGCTACCATCGCGGTCTCTGGGGATATCCAGGCGAAGCGGCCCGTCGTCGGTCAGAACCGTCTTGCTGCTTTTGCCATTACGCTGATTGGTCGACTCCTCAGGGCGCTCCGCGCCCTGAGGGTAACCAAGGTGGTGACCCAGCTCGGCGCCTAGCGCACGCTCGATCAGAGCCTTCTTGAACGCCATGGACGCGTCTTGAATGGCTTCGGCGCTCATCGGGCCTTTAACAAACTGCTCGATCAGCTCTTGGGGAATCGAGGGCAACTCCCTCGCTGTTGCATTGGCGGACTTCTTTTTGGTCGGCATACATGCACCTCTAGCTACATGTTATGCCCGAACACAAAATTTCTGACAGTCTCGATTTTCGTGTCACTTGGGGTATACCTCAACCCGGCGTCAGGCCGCTCACCAGCCCCCTGTCAGACTAGGACGGTTTTCTGTATTTCCTGACGGATCGCCGTCAACTTCTATGACCTCAACCTGACAAAATCCACGCTAGCGAATGAAAGGGACTTCCCCGTCCCAAGGGCGCGGCGAAAGTCGCGAATCGGCATCGAAGTGCCATGATGAAGTGTCAAACCTGCATCAAAACCACAGGAGGGGAAGTCCATGCCAATTATTACCGTGGGAATCGATCTAGCCAAGGCCGTATTCGCCGTTCACGGCATCAATGAGGCTGGTAAAGCCACCTTGGTGAAGCCCAAGGTTGCGCGGGATCAACTGGTGCCATTGATCGCCCAGTTGCCCCCGTGCTTGATTGGTATGGAGGCTTGCTCAGGCGCTCATCATTGGGCGAGGGTGGGGGTATTACCTGATGGCACGCGCGACATTCTGGGTATATGGATCGAGAGCACCGAGGGTGCCAAGTTTTGGATGAAGGTGTTCAACGACCTCAAGACTCGTGGCGTTGAAGATGTTCTGATCGCCGTCACGGATGGCCTCAAAGGAATACCGGAGGCGTTGGGGGCGGTTTTTCCTGCCACGACGCTGCAAACCTGCATCGTGCATCTGATCCGCAACAGCTTGGACTATGCCGCTTGGGATAAACGTCGGGCACTGGCCAAAGCACTCAAGCCGATCTACCAGGCGATCAATGCCGATGTGGCTGAGCAAGAGCTTAACGCCTTTGAAGCGGGCCCCTGGGGCAAGCAGTATCCGACTGTAGTTGCTGCATGGCGTCGCGCCTGGGATCGGGTTATACCGTTTTTTGTTTTTCCGGCGGGCATTCGCAAAGTGGTTTACACGACCAATGCCATCGAGAGCATCAATGCCCAGTTACGCAAGATCATCAAGACTCGAGGGCACTTCCCGACCGATGAGGCTGCGACGAAACTGATATGGCTTGGGTTGCGCAACATCACCGCCAACTGGGGTCATGCGGCACACGACTGGAAAGTGGCAATGAATCAATTTGCGATCCTGTACGGAGACCGATTTACCAGACCGAGCTGGTAAAACAAGGGCCTGCCTGACGGCAGGCCCTAACCAGCCCGAACACAAAAAAACTGATACTCCCCCTTGTACAAAACACTGCGTTTTCCGTGCTTTTTGTAAGTGCTGCGGCGGGCGGCAATCTGCCAAATGACCTTGCGCCCAGCATGTTCTTCGCGCTTCTCAACCCCGGTGTAACCTGCGTCGGCGCAGACTACGTTTTCCTCGCCGTGTAGCAGTTTGGCAACCTGCGTGACGTCTGCCACATTGGCCGCTGTTACTACCACGCTGTGCACCAGGCCTGACTCGTCGTCGGCGCCGATGTGAGCCTTGGCGCCGAAATAGTACTGGTTACCTTTCTTGGTTTGATGCATCTCAGGATCGCGTTTGCCATCCTTGTTCTTGGTCGAACTGGGCGCGTGGATCAGCGTGGCATCGACGATGGTGCCTTGACGCAACGACAAGCCACGGTCGCCCAGATAACCATTAATTACGCCGAGAATCCCGGTCGCCAACTCGTGCTTTTCCAGCAGATGACGGAAGTTGAGAATCGTGGTTTCGTCTGGAATGCGCTCCAGGCTCAGGCCTGAAAACTGACGCAGGATGGTCGTCTCATACAGCGCTTCTTCCATCGCCGGATCGCTGTAGCCGAACCAGTTCTGCATCAGATGAACACGCAGCATCGCCATCAGTGGGTAGGCGGGCCGGCCACCTTCTCCTTTTGGATAATAGGGCTCAATCAGGGCAATCAAACCTTTCCAGGGCACCACCTGATCCATCTCGATCAGGAACAATTCCTTACGGGTCTGCTTGCGCTTGCCGGCATACCCGAGTTGAACGCCACAGTACGAGGTGTGGCCAGGTGATGACGGGGGCTGAACTTTAGACGTCCCCAGTCCCACAGTTCAAAGTCGATGAAAAAACGGCGTAAGGCATGCAGAAACGCTCGATGCATAGGAATTTCAAAATGCCTATGCATCAGGCTGACGCTATGACGGAGGCGTCATGCCTTCAAAGCGATGGGTAGGAAGACGCTGATGCGTTACTTATGCAGTGAAAATCCCTATCAACAAGCATTAATGCAGGTTATTTCACCGCGAAGCCTAGGTGCGGACGCACCTAGGCCCTGTCAGGGCTTCACGTACCTCATCTGCGCAATCGCCTGAGCGTTGAGGTTCAGTCCCTGCACCGTCAGCCCGCTGATTGCCGCCGTGTATACCATCCGCGCGCCACACAGCACGCAGCGGAACGCTATGGCCCCTGTTCTTCTACAACCGCTGGCTGCTCGATGCGCTGTTTCGGCTGGCGGCCGATAACCTGATCTACGCCGCCAAGCGGCGCGGTTTGCGCGTCGGGATTTAAGGGGCGCTGCACACCTATGGCCGGCGGCTCAACTGGCATCCCCACGTCCACCTGTCGGTGACCGCGGGCGGCCTGGATGAGCAGGGCGTCTGGAAAAATCTGTCGTTCCACAAAGAGGCCCTGCGGCGGCGCTGGATGTGGCTGGTGCGCGATTACCTGCTGGGACAGCCGCTTTCGCAACTGACGATGCCGCCGCCGCTGGCCCACATCCTCTGTGAAAGCGACTGGCGCCGTTTGATACTGACCGCTGGTGGCCAGCACTGGCACATCCACTTGTCGAAGAAGACGAAAAACGGCCGAAAGACCGTCAATTACCTGGGCCGCTACCTGAAAAAACCGCCCATCTCGGGCAGTCGTCTGGCGCATTACACCAACGGGGCCACGTTGAGCTTCACCTACCTGGATCACCGCACACAGACCTATCAGCAGGAAACGCTGAGCCAGGCCGACATGCTTTTCCGGGTGGTGCAGCACATCCCGGAAAAGCATTTCCGGATGATCCGGTATTTTGGTTTTCTGGCCAATCGGGTCTGCGGGCAGTACCTGCCAAAGGTCTATGAAGCACTGAAGATGGCGACGCCAGGACCGACACCGAAGCTGTATTTTGTGCAGATGGCCAAAGCCTTTCTAAACGTCGATCCGTGTCGGGCAGCGTGAACACCAGATGCTGCCAGGGGCAGTCGGGCAGACGGTTGTTTTGCACGGTGATCCACTGGTCGGTGGCCTTTTTGCCGCAGGAGGGACAGGCCCGGCAATGGCAGGTGTTGCACAGGTATTTGACGTGCGGGCAGCTGTGGTTGCCGCAGGTGTAGTGTTTGACGCCCAGTATCGAGGTGCCGCAGGCGAGCATTTTGGTGACGGACTCGACTTCGATGTCGCGTAAGCCGCCCTCCTCGAGGAGGTGTGCCCAGCACTGGTTAGCGGTGAAGAGGTTTTTGAGCGGTCGAGGTGTGTAGGCAGGACTCATCTGAAGCAGCAGCGGTGGGTAAGCAGGCTTCATGATGGTCAATAACGGGCCTCATGGCAAAGCTCAAATCGATGTTTCTGCTGCTACGCGATCGTAAGAACGGGCGATTTGCAGCCGCAGGCTGCCCTGTTCTTACTGAGGGGGCCGCTCAAAAAGGTTAGGGTAATCTTCTACAAATTGCTCTTCAGATCTGAGCATTGCTTCAATATCAGGAACTGCACCATGCTCGAATGGCGGTAGTTCAATACCATGAGCGAACGCGATTGATCTTGCGGCGAACTCTGCTTTGGCAGCACTGCCACGCCTATCTGGTGCTGCACTTGCAGCCCACCAGTGTATCCGAGCGATCAACTCGAGGGCCTCGTGCTGCTCAAGCGAAGGGTCTATCGCTTGCAAATATAATGATTCTAAATGATCCTTGATCATTGGAAGATATACTGCATCAGTGTGTGTGATCATGTTAGGGTGTGACGCCGCCATCAAATCTTTCAGGTGCCGCCGCTCATTCTTTGGCAGGCTCTTTAACCTTTCATGTATATCATCGTCATCCGCTACTGCACTTACTATCGTCATCGGAATAGTTGTACTTGAAATCGTGCCATGCTGACGATAGACCTTGGTCTCAATTCCGCCTAGATATTCTCCTTCGTATATTTCCGAATTTGCATCAGAATGATTTCTAACTCGCTCAATTACTGAGTGATACGGTCGCCTCAAAGAAGTTACGAATCTGGTATTGGGCATGCGAACAGTAGCGAAGTCGATTTTTGACGCATCGCCCGAAAGAATTCTAGATAAGCGCCATTTTGTTGCGTTTCGCCAAAGCCCATCGAAACTAGTAACTCTGCCAGACGCTATGGAGCCACCAGCAATTCGTGCTGCTTGATATAAGCTTTCACAGTATCGCTTATTTTCTTGAGTATTGCTTTTGTTGGAAATATTTAAGCCCGGCGCATCATCTGGCCAGCGCGCAGCACCGACTAGGCCAATTTCTTCTAAACTGAGCATGGAATGCTTCGCAGGACCGCGCAGGCCGCTTCTGTGACAAGCACTCGAGCTTTCTAGCCCAGCATCTAGTGATGCATCCGAGGGGCGTTCAGATGTCCTGACTGGACTGGCTGCGGAAAATTCTGATTGAGAAAATTCTTGCGAAACGTGGCTTCTACTAGGCCGGAAACAAACATTTCCCATTTTTAACCTCTGTTTCAATATATATAAAATATGAAGTATTGTTATTCTAGGTGGCATTGCAGGACGTGGAAGAACTGTACAGCAAGCGTTTCCAACAGGAAATAAGCCCTAACTTCGCCTGATTTTTCCGAATGTAGTACACATCAAGCGGTCATGCCCGATAATCGTATGACTAGAAAGTATCTACCTTCATACATGCTACCATGCACGAATAGTCAAAGCTTAGTGGCACGAGTTGCAGAACGGTTCCAAGGCAAGGCCGAGACCTGACCCTGGGGTCCGGGTAGCAATGGAACAGCGAACCGACTTAAGAATAATGGCCAGTGACTCCATTCCTGTCATTCCCTATGCCGACTGAGCTGTCCGAAAGAGGATCGTCCTACGGACGCTCAGCAAGCAGCCGCTTAATACCCGCAAATACGCCACCAATCAGGGAGAGGGGTATTCCTGCCTAGCGTGGATTACGTTCATGCATAGGAATTTCAAAATGCCTATGCATCAGGCTGACGCTATGACGGAGGCGTCATGCCTTCAAAGCGATGGGTAGGAAGACGCTGATGCGTTACTTATGCAGTGAAAATCCCTATCAACAAGCATTAATGCAGGTTATTTCACCGCGAAGCCTAGGTGCGGACGCACCTAGGCCCTGTCAGGGCTTCACGTACCTCATCTGCGCAATCGCCTGAGCGTTGAGGTTCACGACCTCGATGCGCTTGAGGGTGACACGTTAGACCAAGACGTAGTTTGGGTGAGCCACCAGCTCGCGAGTGCCTGGCGCTCGCCCAGAACGATATAAATAGGGGTGTTCGGCTACCTGTAACGACCTGCAATCGAAATGGCCCCGACCTGCAATCATCGCGTTTTTCGACCGGGATCGATTGCGTCTATCCGAGCCAGCAAACCGGGATTATTTGCGAATGAACCTGCATTCATCCGGTTAGACCTGCAATCGACCGTCATGAACCGGAATTATTTGCAAGTGATTGCTCGCCGTTGATGTCTCAGTTAAGTACGCCTAAATAGGCTACCATCATGACGACTCTCAATGTCGCGCGGATCTACCTACGTGTCAGTACCGAAGACCAGGACTTGCAGCGCCAAGAAGCAATCATTGGCAAAGCGCTAACCTCGAACCTCGGGCTACTACGTGGCTGCCGGTCTATCGCGAAAACGCCTAGGCGCTCGATCCGACCGTCCCGAGCTGTTGCGCATGATCGAGGACCTGCAACCTGGTGAAGTCGTCATCGCAGAGAAGGCCGACCGAATCAGCCGTCATTGCTCCCCAGCCCCCTGTTCACTACGCATAAACCTGTATCAAAGACTTACGAGCGCACAGGCAGAATATGTATTTCTGGGACCGGAAATCTACTCGAATAGGCTTGAATTATATCTCGCATGCTCTCCTCAACGGTACCTGTGTCAGCTTTAAAACTGTATTCTCCATGATTCGGATCAAATACATGTAATTTGTTACCAGTACAGTGCGTGGCAATCGCATGGTTATCTCCGTTCATCCTCACGATAACAAGAACATGGGACGAATTGGGATCTCGCAGCGTATTTGCCATGCTTCCCATAGCTTGTTCTTCATCGCTCATAATATCAAGAATGCGAGCATTACTGAGACGCAATGAATAATCTCGGAAGGTGGGAGAGAATAATATTTCGTACGGAGTACGAGGATTATTTATTTCATGATTACGGTACGTCTGCTGACGCTCAGCAACTTGTTCCAGGGTCGCTCTATGTCGCATATGATCGATACGTGCTTCGGCCGGTTGTGAGTGATGGTGGACGCGGTCCAACCACGCTGCGGTTAACACAACGCAGGCCGCTCGTTGATCGCCGACTCTTGCCAGCTCATCTGCTTGCTTGAAAGGTATCTCTTTGATGCGTGAAGCTGTGGAGCTGGAGCATCCCCCTATAGTTGCTTGAGTAGTATGTTCGACCGCTGGTTGCAAAGTGTTTGATACTCTCACGCGCATATCCTCTGAAAAGTAGAAACACTGAGTGGTCGAGACCTTCTATCAGTTCCGCTGAAAAGGCATGGCAGCTCAAAGCGCCAGTTTTACCCAGAGGGTCAGTTCTAGGTTGGCGTTAGGTGTAGCGGCTTGCAATCGAAAACAGCCGTGCTCGCAATCAGCGCAATTTTCACGCTTAGATTAACTGCGACCGACAGAGCCGTCTGGCTCAGATTAATTGCGAGCGAGCTTGCATTCAGCCGCATCGGCTTGCATTCCATCGTCTCCGGCTCACATTAACTGCAACTGACCGGTCTTCGGCCCGAATCAAATCGGCAGCCCTGCGGCCAGCATTTTGTCACGCAGTTCAGCGGCTCGGGCCGGATCGAGCGCGTTGCTGAACAGCGCCTTGATCTCGGTAGGCTTGGCGTCGAACTGCTCAACCAAATCTTTGATGCGGTAGCCATGGCGCGTCAGGGTTGGTTCCAGATCATCCAGTTGTCGCGACAGCACAGATTCCACCAACTCCGCTGAGACAGGTTTCTCGCCGGTCAGGTAACCGGCCTCCAGTGCCAGGCTGATGTGCAGTTGGATTTGCAGCGGTGTGCGCAACTTGGTGGCGAGCAGGTCGATGGCGTCTTCGGTCAGAATCGATTCAGCTTCAACCCTGCCCTCCGTGCAGGTCTCCAGCAGCCAGTGGATGTACTCACGCTGACTGCCAGCGATGCCGTCGAGTGAGAAGATGTCGGTGCGGTAGCCAATTTCCTCCATCGTCGGCCGGCGCAGATCGTTACGCAGTTTGGGATGCCCGGCCAGCACCACCGACAACCGACCGTCACCGTCCTCGACCAGCTCCATCAAGCGCTTAAGTCCGGTCAGCGTATGGCCATTGAGGTCATGGGCCTCATCTACGAACAGCGCCACTGGGCGTTTGTTCTTCTTCACCAGCTCGCGCAAATCGCGCTCACGCTTTTCCCCTTGGGTCGGGATGCGTACCTGTTTTTCGGTGGACAGGTCGTAGTAGAGCGCGACGATGAAGGTGGCCAGCTTGATGCTGTGCTTCTCAATGGCAAGGGAACTTGGACACGGTGATTTTCTTCTCTGCCTCCATCACCTGTTGAAGCCGTCGCAGCATCACTGTTTTGCCACTGCCGATGACGCCACAGAGTGCAATCAGGCGGCCTTCGAAGATCGCGCTCTTGATGTCTTTGATCAGTTGCTGATGGTCGGGTCAGCCTTCGGTGTCATGGCATTGAACAGAAAGCGCAGCGCCGTTTCCGCGTCTTCACCGTAAACGCAGTGGTATTCCTGGTAAGCCACACCGCTGCGGTCAGAGGGTGCCTTTTTTAGGAGGATTACCATGTATTGAAATTCCTATACATGAACGCGCGAAGCGGTTGTGCATCCCAACTACCTGGTTGTCTACCGCGTCGGTACAGAGCGCATCAGCATCGTGGACGTCCTGCACGCCCGCCAAGAGTACCCCTAGCTGCCGTCGCCAATATTCCGGCCACTACAACGACTGAAATCAGTTCAGCTTAACGTACTTTAAAATCCTTTTTCTGAGGCGGCCCCATACGGTAATGTTGACCCTCAGTGGTCCGATCACGGATTTCGCCTTGGCGACCGATGCTCTCTTGAAAAACGCTGACGGTCATGGAACAATTTTAAAAGCGTACTTAGCGATATTTTTGGCATCAAGCCTTTGTCTGTTCAGCGGATGCTCGGGCTTGTCTGCCAGGTATTGGGCAAGTTTTTTCATATCCATGAATGTAAGAGCCTTGTTTACCTCTTGGCTGTAAGGCTGCGGCTTATCCGTCGGATTAACCGCTAGACCGATTACCTGCTGATCCGGATTACTCAGTGACAATTCTTCACCAAAAAGGCAGGACGTCGCGTTGTCGGGGTGATCTGCCGCATCTCTGAAACCCAACTCTTCAGATTCAGCATCTGCCTTCGAGATTGTACGCAATTGACTAAATTGTGGAGCTATATCCAAGGCTGCGCGGATATCATTCACAACTTGCTGTCGAGCCGCCGGGTCAGTTATAAAGGATGCAACTACCCTACTTACATCCGCCCCCGGGTTCAGTCTACGCAAGCGTATTGCGTAAGCCACATTATCTTCATTTTCATTCTGCGGTGGCATCACCGCCAATCTTACAGCCCTATTGAGGCGTGAGGATTGAGGCTCTGCTTCTTGCCGCATGCTCTGCTCAATCCATTCTCTTTGGCCAGACAACAACGGTGGGGAACGTAGCAGCCTCCGGCGTCCGGATTCCGCAGAAGATGCGAGCGGCGGCAATTCCGGACTGTTCGTAGTGGTCTGACGCGAAGCGAGCATGCGGTTCAGCGCAGCACTGAAGTTCAACACGGGGTGATCCACCAAGCTCAACTCCTCTGGTATAAAGGGATTAATGCCTACACTTTCTAACGCGCGCCTCAAATCTGGGGGTAGCGGTTCAAGCGACATTATATAGCGACCAAGAGAGGTGCGCAGGCGCTCCATGTCCACTCCCTCTTGAGTCAATCTGCGCAGTGCTTCGTTAGTCTGGTTGGCACTATGATTATGCCTCGCAGCACTGGCGAGGCGTGCTGATTCCAGGTCCAGGCCTTGAGGATGCCTGTCGACCGATGTTCTAGAAGCCGCCGCGCTCGAAGACGAGCTTCGGCCCGGTGTCATCAACATAGTGGACCGCCCAATTAACGAACGCTGGCTGCTTCCTGATGATGAGTCTGCGAGGCGGGCAGGCGTTGACGATTGTATTCTTTGTTGGCGGACCGTTTGACGAAGCCTCTGTCGGAGCTCGTTAGCGAGCACCGAGTCGCTGCTGATTCCAGTCATAGGCATGTTAGGAAAATGTTGAAGCAAGATATCCCGTTCGACTCGAGAAAAAGCTACGGCGTTGTTATCCATTACATTTCTGAGCATGGTGCGAACATTATTAAGATCAGCGCCTCCCCTGACCAACTCCTGAACGATGCGCTCTGCCTGTTGTGCCTCAGGCGACTGCCTGGCTTCTGCGGGCGGAGTGGCGCCTTGGACACGGGCAGGCGTTGCCTCCAGCCATTCTCTGGTTTGCCGCGACAACGCGCTGGATCGTAGCAACCTCTGGCGTCCGGATTCCGCAGGAGATGCGGGCGGCGGCAACTCCGGACTGTTCGCCGAGCTGGCACTGCGACTGGAGTCATGTTCGCGCTCAGTTACTGGCTCGCCGTCTGTGCGCCACTGCCAAAAAAAATTTGATGGTCCTGCTCCGTTGATACCCGGCATATAGACTCTCCACTCCTGATCTCATGGTTGCGAACTGTTCCGGCTTCGGCAATTGGACATGAGTTGGCGATCGGACATAAGTGGTTCCACTACTGATGCATATGGGGTCGATAGAGAAAACGGACAAAATCGTACTACAAGGGCTTCCCCATTGAGCACAAGCCCAATAGTTGCTGTTTGACTCAGCTGCATATGCCGGATCGACGTAAGAAGGTGAAGGACTGCGGTACTACAAACGGTCATCTTGAGCTGATCGCTCGGACCCTGATGAAAGACGCACGTGAGGGCCTCGTTCGCTAACCGGGACTGAATTTCCCATACGATTTTTCAGGTATCCCCCACGCAGGTCCAACCCGCTTCACATCAACGACGGCAGTGCACATTGATCCTTTTATCCGCTCATGATCCTCGCCCTAACGCCTTACAAGGTGATCAGTCATGACCTCTGGTGTTTACGCGCCCGTTGGTTCTGCCTGTTCAGGCTTGAACGTGTCGCCGTAATGCAGAACGGCCCAGGCCATCCTCGCATTCTTGGCGGCAATCGCCACGGCCGCACGCCAGTAACCCCGTCGCTCTATGAGGTTGCGGATCCAGCGACTGAGAGGGTCTTGCTTATCGCCCAGGTTGGCCATGACAGATCGAGCTCCAAGCACCAGTAGACTGCGTAAATAGGCATCCCCGGCTTTGGTGATACTCCCCAGGCGCTGCTTGCCGCCGCTACTGTATTGGCCTGGCGTCAAACCGAGCCAGGCAGCCACTTGGCGTCCGTTTCTGAAGTCGTGCCCATCTCCAATACTGGCCACTAAAGCACTTGCAGTGGTCGAGCCAACCCCACGCAATTGCAGCAGCCTACGGCTACGATCATCTTCGCGAGCGATCTGATTGATGGCTCGATCAAGTTCCACCAGCCGATCCTCGATATGGCTGGTGTGCTCCAACAGTTCACTCATGCACCGTCTTGCCCAGCCAGGCAAGGTGTCCAGACAGGGACCAATCTCTTTTCTCAATCGCTCTGGGCTTTGTGGCAGGACCACGCCGAATTCAGAAAGTAATCCGCGCAGTCGGTTGTACGTAGAGGTGCGTTCTTCGATGAATCCCTGGCGGGTTCGATGAAGGCAAAGAGTGGCCTGCTGATGCTCGTCTTTAACAGGGACAAACCGCATGCTGGGTCGGGTCACTGCCTCACAGATCGCGGCCGCATCTGCGGCATCGTTCTTGCCGCGCTTACCCGACATTCGATAAGGCGAAACGAGTTTAGGAGCCATCAACTTGACCGTATGGCCGTGCTCGGCGAACACCCTCGCCCAATGATGAGCGCCTGAGCAAGCCTCCATACCAATCAAGCACGGGGGCAACTGGGCGATCAATGGCACCAGTTGATCCCGCGCAACCTTGGGCTTCACCAAGGTGGCTTTACCAGCCTCATCGATGCCGTGAACGGCGAATACGGCCTTGGCTAGATCGATTCCCACGGTAATAATTGGCATGGACTTCCCCTCCTGTGGTTTTGATGCAGGTTTGACACTTCATCATGGCACTTCGATGCCGATTCGCGACTTTCGCCGCGCCCTTGGGACGGGGAAGTCCCTTTCATTCGCTAAGGTTTTCCGACGTGTCGTAGCGGCCTGAATTTACCGTCGTCCAGCTTGCGGCTCTGCCGCCAGACGTAATCGCCAGTCAGGTTGACGTGCTCCCAGCCCAACGGCGACAGGTACTGATACAGGTCGGGGTTGTAAGCCGGAATCCCAGAAATTCCCGTCACCCAGTTCCAAGTCCAGCCATGAGTACATCCAAGCGGCGGTCTCGACGAGAGCGACAGACCTTATGCATAGGAATTTAAAAATGCCTATACATCAAGATGGAACTTTTTCTTGCTCGTTGCCACACACTTTAATTTTGCAGGGTCAGTTACCCTGCAAGCCAGTAAGCGGAGAAAATCAGCATATGGTGGGTATCAACAGAGCAGGGTCATCTGGCGCTTATTTAGGTGGGTACACAGAGTCTGAGCGAGCGAGCGCTCGCGACTCGAGCAGCGCTAGACCCTCGAACAGTCCGCAGGTACCGCCTACTTCGACGGCTCCAGCCGGGCGTGAAATGCTTTTGCTACGGTCCACGGAGTTGTCGCGCCGAACCAGAGAGCGGCTCGAGCAGAGCTTTTCGACAGCGGAGGAAGACAAGCAGCAGGCTACTAGCATCGTTCAACGTGGCAGAACAAGGGTCAGGTCAGGGGCTGGTCTTCATCGGTTAGAAATACTTACTCACCAATCTGTGGAACGCGGCTGTTCATCGTCCAAGGCCTTGAGTAGTTCAGATGACGACGTGTCCTCTGCTGAGTCCTCTGAGGCGGATATCGACGCAGTATTTAACTATAGAATTGCAGCGTTGAATAATGCGAACGCTAGTCAATCTTGTATGGGCTTGGCAATCCAATGGCTGCGATTGCGTGATGAGGAGGAGGCGAGTTACAGAATGGAGGCGCTGGATCTTGACCATGCTTCGGACATCCAGAACCAATACGAAAATGCAGCAGGTTCAGTGAGCGGGTCGCGGGAGCAGCGAGAAGCAGGTCGAATATCGGCGCGCAAAACCCTTTTGCGAAGTCAAGATTTGCAGCCTGTAGGTGAACCCTCGGTATTCCATGCGGATCGGCAATCGACCGCATTGCAAAAAATTGCGCGCGATGGTAGCGCCCATTTGATCAGCTTGTGCTTTGAAAACAATGGAAAGCGTGTAAGGCATGCCATCACTGCTTCCAGCTCCGAAGGCAGTGTGAACGTCTTTGATCCAAACTATGGCGAGTTCTCTACCACTTTACCGGAGTTGCCTTCGATGTTCCAGAATCTGATGACCAGATACGGCAGTCGACTGAATGGGCACCTGCAATTGGAGAGCATGGTTATTCAGCGTGTGGAGTGACGCAGCTCGATGTATAGGGATTTCAAAGTTCCTATACAGTGCAGTCCGCCGAAAAAGGCATCTTGGCCAAGTAACGTGGAGCTTACCGGGCTCGCAAGAAGACCCTGTCCGACGAACAGGCCGTCGTAGTCCGGCAACTGGGCTTCCGGGAACCGAAAGCCCAGTTGGCTCGTGAGTTCGGTATAAATAGGGAAACCCTCTACCAATACCTTCGCACGGATGACTGACACATGCCCCGTCGCTCGATCCTCTTGGCCAGTGAGCGCGACACCCTGCTTGCACTACCGGACAGCCAAGATGACCTGATCCGCTATTACACCTTCAACGAGTCCGACCTGTCGCTGATCCGTCAGCGACGGGGTGATGCCAATCGCCTCGGCTTTGCCGTGCAACTTTGTCTGTTGCGCTACCCTGGTTACGCGCTGGCCAGCGACAGCGTGTTGGCCGCTTCGATCAAACAGGGCACCGTCACCGCCTCGTTGATGTTGCGCAAACTGGGCAGTTACCCACGCCAGAACGGACTAGCCGTCGCCCTGCGGGAGTTGGGCCGGATCGAGCGCACGCTATTTATCCTGGACTTGCTGCAAAGTGCCGAGCTGCGCCGCCATGTGCATGCAGGCCTGAACAAAGGCGAGGCGCGCAACGCCTGTTCTTCAATAGCCTCGGTGAAATCAGGGATCGGAGCTTCGAGCAGCAGCGCTATCGGGCCAGCGGATTGAACCTGGTGACCGCCGCCATCGTGCTGTGGAACACGGTCTACCTAGAGCGGGCCACCCAAGGGCTGACTGAGGCCGGAAAGCCGGTGAATACCGATCTGTATAAGTAACTGTCGCCGTTGGGTTGGGAACACATCAACCTGACCGGCGATTACGTCTGGCGGCAGAGCCGCAAGCTGGAAGACGGAAAATTCAGGCCGTTACGACAGCTCGGAAAACCTTAGCGAATGAAAGGGACTTCCCCGTCCCAAGGGCGCGGCGAAAGTCGCGAATCGGCATCGAAGTGCCATGATGAAGTGTCAAACCTGCATCAAAACCACAGGAGGGGAAGTCCATGCCAATTATTACCGTGGGAATCGATCTAGCCAAGGCCGTATTCGCCGTTCACGGCATCGATGAGGCTGGTAAAGCCACCTTGGTGAAGCCCAAGGTTGCGCGGGATCAACTGGTGCCATTGATCGCCCAGTTGCCCCCGTGCTTGATTGGTATGGAGGCTTGCTCAGGCGCTCATCATTGGGCGAGGGTGTTCGCCGAGCACGGCCATACGGTCAAGTTGATGGCTCCTAAACTCGTTTCGCCTTATCGAATGTCGGGTAAGCGCGGCAAGAACGATGCCGCAGATGCGGCCGCGATCTGTGAGGCAGTGACCCGACCCAGCATGCGGTTTGTCCCTGTTAAAGACGAGCATCAGCAGGCCACTCTTTGCCTTCATCGAACCCGCCAGGGATTCATCGAAGAACGCACCTCTACGTACAACCGACTGCGCGGATTACTTTCTGAATTCGGCGTGGTCCTGCCACAAAGCCCAGAGCGATTGAGAAAAGAGATTGGTCCCTGTCTGGACACCTTGCCTGGCTGGGCAAGACGGTGCATGAGTGAACTGTTGGAGCACACCAGCCATATCGAGGATCGGCTGGTGGAACTTGATCGAGCCATCAATCAGATCGCTCGCGAAGATGATCGTAGCCGTAGGCTGCTGCAATTGCGTGGGGTTGGCTCGACCACTGCAAGTGCTTTAGTGGCCAGTATTGGAGATGGGCACGACTTCAGAAACGGACGCCAAGTGGCTGCCTGGCTCGGTTTGACGCCAGGCCAATACAGTAGCGGCGGCAAGCAGCGCCTGGGGAGTATCACCAAAGCCGGGGATGCCTATTTACGCAGTCTACTGGTGCTTGGAGCTCGATCTGTCATGGCCAACCTGGGCGATAAGCAAGACCCTCTCAGTCGCTGGATCCGCAACCTCATAGAGCGACGGGGTTACTGGCGTGCGGCCGTGGCGATTGCCGCCAAGAATGCGAGGATGGCCTGGGCCGTTCTGCATTACGGCGACACGTTCAAGCCTGAACAGGCAGAACCAACGGGCGCGTAAACACCAGAGGTCATGACTGATCACCTTGTAAGGCGTTAGGGCGAGGATCATGAGCGGATAAAAGGATCAATGTGCACTGCCGTCGTTGATGTGAAGCGGGTTGGACCTGCGTGGGGGATACCTGAAAAATCGTATGGGAAATTCAGTCCCGGTTAGCGAACGAGGCCCTCACGTGCGTCTTTCATCAGGGTCCGAGCGATCAGCTCAAGATGACCGTTTGTAGTACCGCAGTCCTTCACCTTCTTACGTCGATCCGGCATATGCAGCTGAGTCAAACAGCAACTATTGGGCTTGTGCTCAATGGGGAAGCCCTTGTAGTACGATTTTGTCCGAATTCTCTAGGCTCCCCTCTTTGCGATTGTTTGGTTGGAATTTGAAAGCCGCAGCTTTCATTGCCAAGGTCGGGACGTTCTCCTCCTCCCAGTCGTCGATATCGTTGCACTCTGGCGGTGAAGGCACGAGTCTGAAGGCGTCTTGCGCGGGCGCCTGTACTTCTCGCTGAACAGTCAGTGGGGCGCCCTGAAGCTGCAGCGCATGGCTGTGCTTGTAAAGATCATGGAATTGCTCCTTGAGCCTGAAGGTGTCAGGCGTGTGGAACTGGATCTCCCAGAGCGCGCCTTCGGGACTGCGCATAGTGACATTGACCGCTTTGAAGGCCGGCTGGTGCTTGGCAAACAGGTTGTTCAGCTTGACGCGCACATGGCCCTGATCGTCCAGTGAGGCCAGCACACCGCGCAAGCCAGCGGTGAAATCCGGCGGTTCCAGTACCACGCTGTACCGCAGCGCGTCGTTCACGCCGGCCACGGCATCTTCCAGGGCCTTGTTTTTCAAAGCCATCTGTTGCTTTAGCTTTTCCTTCAACGAGCCGACCGACTTCAGTTGATGGTCCATGCCCGCCAGTTGCCCAGCATGGGACTCGGCGACGCGCCTCAGCATGTGAGTGACCCTGGGTTCCATCTCGCGAGCACGCGTCAGTAAGTTCTGCGCCTCAAGCGCAATGTCCTCTGGCTGCACAGCGCGCAGGCGCTCGGTGGGCGGTGGCGGTGGGTCGATCAGGCCTGCTTGCCGCAGCGAGTGTAGCGCGTCTTGCATGACGCCCGCAGCCATCGTCGGCATGTTCTGCAGGTCCACCTGGGTCTGCTCGGCGTCGAAGCGACCATCGTGCATGGCCCGGGCAGTCACCTTGCCATACGGTACGCTGCGAACCCGATCAGCGAACCCTCGCTCGGATCGTTCGCACGACTCCACGATCTTGGCGAACAGCGCCGTGCCGGTGTCAGACTTCAGCGCATCGGTGCCCACCTTGATCGCGATGGTGAAGAGGTTGCGCATGCTCAGTTCCGGCTCACCGGGGATGAGCCCCGGTTGCCCTGCCGGGAACTGCGCGTGCGAGAGCCTGCACACCGGGTAGTTGTCGATGATGGCGTGAATCCGTGCCTCAGTATCAGGCGCAGCAAGGTACGCCTGGGCGAGGCGTGGGAAGGCCTCGCCCAGCGCATCCGGCAATGGCGGCACTTCGGCTCGCGATGATGCCCCCGGCTCCAGTCGAAGCAGTTGTGCATGCAGGAGCTCGGCGGCTTCACGTGCCTCGGGCAGGTGGGCGCGCCCGATGGCGTTGTATGCCTGGTTGCGCAGTTCCGTCAACACCTGAGGATCTCTGGCTTTGCCGTCGAGTGCTACACGTAGACCGTTACGCAGGTCGCGCTCAATGCCGTCATAAGTGCCGAACATCATATTGCGCGCCATTGCCTCACGCAGGTGGTCAGGCTGCGCCATGAAGCGCGCTGCCAAGGTGCTGGCCGCCCCCATGATCTGGCCGCCACGTTGCAGAGACATGATCTCGGACAGCCGCCCCGCCTGGTAATGGCCGTTGTCAGGATCAATGGCCGGCGTGGCCGTTTTCGGCGGCTTGAAGGAACGTGGCTGGCCGCGGCGTACCTCACGATCGGCCATCTCGCGCGAAATCAGCGCGGCCAGCTTGGGGTAGCCCGCGTACACGAACGCGTCGTCGCCGTCGGTGTCCATGTTGCGCTTGCGCAGTTCCGGGATAGGCAATGCACCCATGCGTCCGGGCTCCACGATGTCCTTGAGCCGCAGGCTGCCGGTGCTGAGCATGTTCTGCGGCACGGCACTGCGGTCGCGACCGGTCGTCCAGCGCGACAGGGTCTTGAGATCCTCTTTCGAGCAGGCCAGGTCCATGTCCGCGAAATTGGCCGGCCAGTTCTTTGATGGCACCACGATGAGCATGCCCTTGCTGTGCAGCATCTCGGCGTCGCTGCCCGATCCGTCGTCGAAGCCAGTGTAGCTGTACTGGATACCAAAGGACTGCGAGAGGAATTCGGCGGTGGCGTCGCTCTGCGCCACTGTCGCGACGCGTTCTTCCGGCACGGGCAGCAGGTTCTCCTTGTCGTAGGGCGGCTTGCCGATCAGCAAGGCGCCACCTGCGGCGTCGAAGGCCTGGCTGCGCTCGCTCGGTAGGTGCACCTTGTCGTCGGCAGCAGGCACCGCCCTGACTCTTTGGCCCTGGTAGCCGCCGCTGGTGGTCAGTTCGTACAACGTGAGTTGACTCAACTCCGACGGCAGCGCCTGCAACCGGCGCTGCATCGCCTCGTGCGCCTCCTGCAGTGCCGCCTCGTCACGTGGGAAGTGCTGCAGCGCCTGCGGTGCCAGCCGCGTGGGTCCCTTATCCTTGGCAATAAGGTCACGCTGCTCCTGGCTGGCCTCACCGGCCTGCACTGCTTGCCAGGCAGAGAAGTACTCACGGAAGGCCGGTATGCGTAGAGCCACCTCCAGCTTTAGGAAGCCGCAACCATCGTTGGGGCACAGCGCCAATGCATGCCCGTCCGGTGCTGTTGGCTTGAACGGGTGCGCAGGGCCGCTGACGTCTTCAAAAAATCCCAGACGCAGTGTGCCCTCAATGACTTGATCGGTCGGCACCATCTCTAGTAGCGAGCGCTGCATCCGCGACCAGTCTTCGCGCTGCGGGGCAAGCTTGGCGATGAGCTGCATCAGGCTACTGCCCGGCGCGGTGTCTGCATAGCGCATTGCCGGCAGCAGCGACGGTGCTCCGGATGTGCCGGACAGCAACTGGGCGGGGCGACTCATGTGGCCTCGCGTGGCGCGGCTGCCGCCGAACATGTCAAAACGCCAGGGTTCGTCCTGGTAGGTGAGCGTACGCGCGAGCATGAACGTCGAAATCGCCCCAGGCAGTTGGACCTCCACCAGCGGCAAGCCCGTCAGCCGTGTAAATAGCGAGTACGGCTTGTTCGTCTCGGTCGCATTGGTCGACACTTCCTTGCCGCGCAGATCGACCACGATGTGGGTCGTGCTGCCGTTGCCGGGGGCCGGCGCAACGGGCTCGCCGGGTGCCGACTTCATGCTCAGGCGCCCGGCGTCAAGGTCGAACTGGCTCGGTGGATGGGCCTGCGTAATCTTCGCTGCTTCCTTCGTGAGGCGCAGGTCCAAGGCGTCAAATACGATGTCACCGGCCTCGATCTGCGCGATCAAGTTCCAGCTCATCTCGCCGAGGTCCTCCTCGATGGCCTCGCGTGTCCGCTCCAGCGTCCTGTCAACCCATTTCCCCAACTCTTCGCGACGTTGGCGAATTTCCTGGCGCGAGCCTTCGATGTGGCGCGGCTTGCATTGCCGGCTCACCATGCTGTAAGCCTTGAGCACCTGGAAGAAGGTCAGCGCCGGGCATCGAGTGGCGTATTGTTCGAGGTCGGTCGAAGACGGCGGGATACCGCCGGTAAGGTACAAGTCGATCTTGCGCTCGATGATGGGCTGCAACGTATTGAACACGCGCAATGCGTGCCCCCGATGGCGAGAGGTCAACTCTGGGCTGCGGATCAACGGCAAAAATCCCATGCACAGGCTGCCGAGACCCTCAAGGTTAGTTTCCCGTAATCCGTCGTCCTGCGCGAGCACCGCAACCCGCTCCAGCGCCGGCCGTGCCAGCGGACGCATCTGGCGATAAAGTTGCGCCGATGAAAGGGCCTTGAAGAGTATCCCAATATTTCGCGCGGAGGCAGACTCAAAACGCTCACGGTGCAGCTCCAGGTGCCCGGCCATTGCCAGCAGTTTGGCGCGTCCCAAAATTTGGAACTGTTCCTCATCCAGGTGCAGCAGACGGGACATCGCGTTGGCCACCATGGCGAGCCCACGCATCTCGAACTGCTGCCACGGCAACTCTGCCGAGCCGACGCGTTCGGCGAGCAGCAACACTGCCAAATGACATGCCGGCCTTCCGAGGCATCTGCTCAGCGCATTGAGCGACACAGCCACGTGGTGCTCACCCATGGCTTGTCGCAGATCGTTGTCCTCCGCCAGCCTGCCGGCCAAGACATCGGTGGCCTTCTCGCAGTTCGCACGGTTTGGCCATTTGCTCAGGGCGTTGAGTGCGTTGGCCATGTGTTGCGGGTTGACGGCGTTACGCAAGCTGCGCTCATTGGCCAATCGCGAGGCCAGCGCGTTGGCAGCGTCCGCGCAGTCCGGCGTGTCAGGCCATTTGCTCAGGGCGTTGAGCACGTTGGCCACGCCTTGCGGGTTGAGGGCGTTGCATAAATCGCGATCACTGGCCAGTCGCGAGGCCAGCGCCTTGACGGCGGCAGTGCAGTTCGGCGTGTCGGGCCATTTGCTCAGGGCGTTGAGCATGTTGGCCAGTTCTTGCGCGGTGAGGGCGTTGCGTAAATCGCGATTGTTGGCCAGTTGCGAGGCCAGTGCGCTGGCGGCCGCCGCGCAAACCGGCGTATCAGGCCATTTTCCCAGAGCGTTGAGGGCGTTGCGCAGTTCTTGCGGGTTGAGGGCGTTGCGCAAGTTGCAATCATTGGCCAGCCGCGAGGCCAGCGCGTTGACTGCCGCCGCGCAAACCGGCGTGTCGTGCCATTTGCTCAGGGCGTTGAGCGCGTTGGCCACGCCTTGCGGGTCGAGGTCGTTGCGTAAATCGCGATTGTTGGCCAGCCGCGAGGCCAGCGCGTTGACTGCCGCCGCGCAAATCGGCGTGTCGGGCCATTTGCTCAGGGCATTCAGTGTGTTTCCAAACTCTTGCGGTTTGAGGACGTTGCACAACCCAGGCTCGGCTTCCAGCCGCCCGGCCAGTGCGCTGGCGGCGTCCGCGCAACGCGGTGTGTCGGGCCATTTGCTCAGGGCGTTGAGCGCGTTGGCCATGTGTTGCGGGTTGAGGGCGTTGCGTAACTCGCGATCATTGGCCAGCCGCGAGGCCAGCGCATAAGCGGCGTCCTTGCAGTCTGGCGTGTCGGGCCATTTGCTCAAGGCGTTGAGCGTGTTGGCCACGCATTGCGGGTCGAGTGCATTGCACAACCCAGGCTCGGCTTCCAGCCGCCTGGCCAGTGCGCTGGCGGCGTCCGCACAGCGCGGTTTGTCAGGCCATTTGCTCAGAGCATTCAATGTGTTTCCGAATTCTTGCGGTTTGAGGACGTGGCCCAAGTTGTGATTATTGGCCAGCCGCCTGGCTAGTTCGTCGGCGGCGACCGCGCAGCGCGGTATGTCAGGCCATTTGCTCAGGGCATTGAGCGCGTTCGCGACGCTCTGCCCATCCATCGCATGACGCAAGCTGTTGTTGCTGGCGAGCATATCAGCAAGCAAGGACGCCGTGGATTGGCAGTCCGGATTGTCGGGCCACTTGCTGAATGCATTGAGTGCCAGGCCGATGTTCTGCGCGTTCAGAGACGACCGGACCTGGGGATTACGTCGCAGGTAACGTGCCAGACGAGCCACCGCGCGTTCGCACCTGCCGCTGTTGAAGTTCTTGGCGAAGGCGTTCAGGAGTAGGACTGAGTGGCGGCCATCCAGTCCCGATAGACCATCTGCCTGATTGAGCTGTCCGGCGATCCACGCGATTGCATCCATGCACGCTTGCTGGTTCGGGTGCTTGCTCAGCTTGTTGCCCACATGGGCCAGCTGCGTCAGCGATGCACCGTCAAACCACTTGGTCTTGCAGAGATACTGCGCCGCAACCTCCGTGCAACGATCGAGCTCGCTAGGCGTTACGCCTGCCCCTGTGGCCCGCCTTGCATTGGCAATCATCAGAAGGTATTTGTCGAGCCACTGCGCATTGGTTTGCGCGTTGACGTTCTCATCCAGGAAAGGCAGCGCCAGCCCGCAACCGATGTGACGCGCCAGCGCGTTTTCCTTTGCCACCGACACGCACAAGCGAGCGTTGTGGTTCTGAGGCACTCGGCTGGGGGCACTCAGCCATTTCCGATACTGCTCTCGCTGTTCCTGCAGCTGTTCTTTTGCAGCTGGATCGAGCTGATGTTCGGCCCGGTGAAGATCCGCCGCCGTCCACTCCAAGTCATGCATTGGCCGCTTTGGCTGCCGATACGGCTCTCGCTCTTCCCGAGGTCGTTTTCCTGCCGCCCGGTCGAACGTGTGTTCGGCCAGGCGCGCCTCCCAGCCATTCGTTGTTCTTTGTGGCCTACGATGCGATGACGATGCACTGACGTCAGCGGGCGCTCTGTCATGGGGCCGCTCGGACTTGGTACGATGTCGGTCGGTGATATCGTTGCGCAAGTGCGCGTGAATGGTAGGCTGTTGCCGAGCGTCCCTGTCCCGTGCGCGGCCACCGGCTCCAGGTTCATCCTGCTCCACCCGTCGCCGTTTGGCCGGCTGCCGCTCATTGCACCTGGTGCCGGTACTGGCTTCCGGCTGATCCCCGGTCCGCTTGAGCTGGTCCTCTTCACTGAAAGACCGGTTTGTGCTCAATGCGTTTAGATTGACGTTGGGGATTCTCATGCCTGCAATTAGTCCATCCGAATGTAGTCGTTGTCACGGTTGAGTTGTACTGGGCCGTGGTTCTTGGCGGTCAAGGCGTTGTTTGCTGACGCAATACGACCTTTAGCTCTTGCACCTGATCTTCGTACCGACGCTGATATTTGAGCGAGGATCCGCTCATCCAACAGGGCCGCCTCAGTGGCGCGTCCAGCCAAGGTGCCGTTTGGCCGCTCACGCCTCGCGTTCGAACTGCAGTGATGTCTCTGCGCGGCTGTGTAATGAGCGAGCCAGCCTCTTGCCAGGCCTGCTGAGCGGTTGGCTATTTTTGCAGCGTTCCTTAAAGAGGTTTTTGACCACTGACGCTGAAGTTATGTAGCCACCAAATTTTCATTAAAAATGTCGCGTTGTGTGGCCTTTTGGACGGATTTGGTTCCATGCAAACGTAGGTCAACGCCAAAGTTTTATTTGGCGCAGTTAGCCAAAGCGTTCTTAAACGGCGGATCGGTTGGGGGCACGTCAGGGAGCAACGAAACATCAAATGCGCGCCGCCCGGGAGACCGTGCGTGAAAACGAGGGTTCTTGCTACATTCAGACCTTATCTTTAGTCTGGTTCTGTGCCCAGACACGCTTTACCTGGCTGACACTGACACCGGCCAGCCTTGCAGTTTCCGCAATGCTACATCCACCGCTTTTAAGAGCGATGACCCGTTCATGCATTTTGGTATCCGGTTTACGCCCAGCGTACCGACCGGCACCCTTGGCCAAGTCGATGCCTTGGCGCTGTCGCTCTCGCCGGTCCTCGAAGTCGTCACGCGCTATTTGCAAGGCCACACGCAACAGCATGTCTTGTACGCCTTGCAACACCACGTTGGCGACACCACGGGACGCCTCGGTCAATTGCGATAGATCGACGATTCCAGGCACTGCCAGGCGTGCGCCCTTAGCCCTGATCGCGTCCACAAGTTTTTCTGCTTCGACCAGAGGAAGACGGCTGATTCGGTCAATCTTTTCCGCAATGACGACTTCACCCGATTGCAGGTCCTCGATCATGCGCAACAGCTCGGGACGGTCGGATCGAGCGCCCGAGGCTTTTTCGCGATAGACCGCAGCTACGTAGTAGCCTGACTCTCGAGCATTGCCAATAATCGCTTCTTGGCGCTGCAAGTCCTGGTCTTCGGAACTGACACGCAGGTACACCCGCGCAACGTTGAGAGTCGTCATACTTTAATCCTTTAGATACGTTCCTGATTCAACACTACGTTTACGCTTCCCAGGGGTTAATGACATTCAACCCGGCAGCCTCGAAAGGGCCAGTGTTTCGGGTGGCAACGGTGAAGCCGTTGGCGAGGGCGATGGCTGCAATGAAGGCATCTGCCGTTTCGACCGCCAACCCGGCTGCGCGGGACTTGGCCAGCAGCTCGGCATAAGCCTTCGTACAAGTCATATCGAACGACAGCACCCTATTGGCGAACATCGGCAGCAAGTGCTTTTCCAGGTTTTCACGTAAGCTATCCTGGCGTTTTCCGACAGGCATCAGCGCGATACCAGCACGCAACTCGGCTACCGTGATGGTGGACAGATAAAGCGTTTCCAGCGCTTGTGCGTCGATCCAGTCAAGGACGTGGGCATTGGGCTCTCGGCGCTGCGGTTCTGAAATTACGTTCGTATCGAGCAGGATCATTCAAAGCTCACCGCACGGGCCGGAGACGTGATGCGCGTGTTCTCAAACAAGGTGTGTTCTTTATCGGTCAGACCACCAACCTCACGGGCAATAGAAGCCAGGAACGAGCCAAGTTTCACACGTCCCTCGGGTCTCGCCGCCCGCTCCAAGATGTCGCGTATTTCGGCCTCGGTGCTGCGCCCGTGCAGGGCAGCTTGGATGCGGATTGCCCGATGCACTTCATCGGGTAGATTTCTTACGTTCACGTTTGCCACTTGGTAGTTACCAGTTTTTGCCATCAGTGGTATCACTATATGCTTTTGATACCATAAATCAAGAATGCTTGATTGGTCCATTTTGGTATACCCAGATAGGCCATGATTTATCAGCTATGGCTCAATGGGTATAACCGCAAGCCTATAGAGCCATCTTAGAAAGAACCACCATGTTGAGCCATACCGAAAGCCCGAGGCAGGTCTTACGCTGGTTTCTGTTCCGTTACGCCCTAGACCCCTATCTGCATAAATTCATATTTGAATTCCTCAATGAATCCCTAAATGAATTCATAAAGAAATCCTTGGGAATTCCCCAATGAATTCCTATTGAATTCTTTTGAGATATCGTTCAGGATATCCGGATAGATATCTGCATGAATTCCTAAAGAATTCACTGCGGATATCGTTAAGGATATCCATAATGATATCTTTTTGAATTCCTGATAGATACTATAGGTGCTTATATGCCGGTCATATCGTTCGTGTCCCCCAAAGGCGGGGCTGGCAAGACAACATCTGCCCTTGCGCTGGCCACTCAGATTGCAAAGCGTGTGCCTGTGACAGTGATTGATGCTGACCCAAATCACCCCATAGACTCCTGGTCAAAAGGGGGGGCGGTTCCAGAGAACATGACTGTTATCTCCGGTGTAACAGACCAAACGATAAGTGACACCATTGCGGAAGCAGCAACCAAGACGCCTTTTGTAATCGTGGATCTTGAAGGCACAGCGGCGACAATCGTCGCGTACGCTATAGCGGAGTCTGATCTGGTTATAATTCCTTCCCAAGGATCGCAGTTGGATGCTGAGCAAGCCAGTAGGGCGTTTGGTCTCATCAGAGCGCATGAGCGAGGCATTCAGAAGCATAAGCCCGACTACAAATTGCCCTACGCGGTCTTATTTACGCGCACCTCCGTCGCAATACAAAGCAGGGACACACGGCATATTCGAGAGAGTTTCAAGAAAGGCGGTATCCCGTTTTTTGAGGTTGAACTCAACGAAAGGGCTGCCTTCAAAGCCATGTTTTCATATCGTCAAACCTTGGAATTGCTTCCTCGCAACGAAGTATCCAATGTAGATAAAGCCATTGATAATGCTGAGGTTTTCGCTCGCGAAGTTATTGCCAAGCTTACACCTGGCGATGCAAAGCCTATGGAGGTTGAAGCATGAGTCGAGTCGATCCTTTAGAAGGCCTGAAGAATTTTGAGCCTAAGCCTGCTGCTAGCCAAAAGTCGAAACAGGAAAGTGCTGCACTTGAAGAGCTGGCAAGCGAACATGGCTTCGTAGCCCGGCATCCAGCCCCATCAAATGCACGAGTCGATAGATCAAAGCGAAGGTTCACAACCGGCAGAAATATCCAAATCAATATCAAGGGCGATCAAGCTACTAAAGATGAGCTTTATCGCCTTGCAGATGACATTGATGCTCCCCTAGGGGAGACCCTTAAAAGGGCGCTGTCAGCACTGGCGCGTGAGCTGAATTCAAAATAGGCTGGTCAGCAGGGCTCCTAAAGGGTCAGCGTCTGTAGAGTCGAATAATTGGAACGCTGGGGCAGGGCAGGGCCTCACATTAGGACATTTACATGTTCCAGTGAGGCTCTATGTGCAGCCATTATGAAGCACCGTCACCCCACCAGGTCGCTGAAGCTTTCGGCGTAGCACCGTTCGACCAGGGCAGACTTGATTTGTGGCCTGGCCACCTAGGCCCATTCCTACGTAGCGCTGACGGCCGCGCTGAGGACAATGAATCTCCCGAAGCCATGGAGGTGCTGACTGGCTCCTTTGGGCTGATCCCGTCCTGGAGCAAGGACAGTAAAATTGCCAGGCGCACTTACAATGCTCGATCAGAGACAGTGGCCGAGAAACCGTCATTCCGGCATGCTTGGTGCCACGCGCAACACTGCATTATTCCTGATCGGGCCTACACATGGAATGCTCAGCAAACGGCTACCCAGATCATCATCGGCCACTTGGCATGCCAGCTCTTTATCCATTGCCTTGATTTGCTCATCCAGATAGATGAGGTGATTGTGCAAACGCTGCAGCAGCACCGTCAGACGAACGGGAAGTTCATGCTCAGCCAAAACAACCGCCAGACGCTTCATGATGGCCAAACCTCTGGGCAGGCTGACGCCAAATTCCAATAGAAAACCGTGCATCTGATTAGCGGTTCTGGTGCGATCACGCACCAACGATTCGCGCATCCGATGGAGTACAGAAAGGGTTTGCTGGGATTCAGTCTTGGGCGTAACGAAACGCATCGAAGGACGAGAAGCGGCTTCGCAAATCGCCTCCGCGTCGACAAAGTCGTTTTTGTTGCCCTTGACGAAGGGCTTGACGAACTGCGGGGAAATCAGCTTGGGCGTGTGTCCAATTGCCGCCAACTGACGAGCAACACAGTGCGACCCCGCACAGGCCTCCATTGCCACGACACAGCTCTGCGAGCTGGCAAAAAATTGCATCATTTGCGCCCGTGAACATTTTTTGCGAAACACCTCCCGGCCTGAATTATCCTGGCCGTGCAGATGGAACGTATGTTTACCGAGATCAATACCTATCAGCGCTGACTCGCTCATGATGATGCCCTCCGAAAATAAAGCACCCTGCTAAAGCTTAGCCCTCGCAGGGTGTGGGGGTGACCATCTCATTAGGCTACCGCGCTCTTGATGTCGGAAGAGCACGAGCGCATGCGCTGATTGATCAGCTCAGTGCCCGTGAATCGGTTGAGTTGCTGTGCGAAGCCTTTGAAGTACCTCGCTCGTGCTACTACAACCATCGCCTTAGACGGCGCAATCCAGACGTTGAGCGAGTCCGGCTACGCAGCCGGGTCAACGAGCTGTTTACACAAAGTCGAAGCGCTGCCGGCAGCCGCAGCATCGTGTTGATGATGCATGAAGATGGCGAGCAGATTGGCCGGTTCAAGGTACGTAGCCTGATGCGAGAGCTGGGATTGATCAGTAAGCAACCGGGATCGCATGCTTATAGAAAAGCGACGGTGGAGCGACCCGATATTCCGAATATTTTGAATCGAGCATTCGATGTTCCAGCGCCCAATCAGGTGTGGTGCGGCGATATCACTTACATCTGGGCACAAGGGAAATGGCATTACCTGGCTGTGGTTATGGATCTTTTCGCGCGCCGAGTGGTGGGCTGGGCGTTATCGAGCAAACCGGATACTGATCTGGTAATCAAGGCGCTGGATATGGCCTACGAACAACGCGGCAAGCCGCAGGGCCTGCTGTTTCACTCGGACCAGGGCGCCCAGTATGGCAGCCGACAATTTCGCCAGCGGCTTTGGCGATACCGCATACGCCAGAGCATGAGTCGTCGTGGCAACTGCTGGGATAATGCGCCGATGGAGCGGGTGTTCCGGAGTTTGAAAACTGAGTGGATACCGACCGTGGGCTACATGACGGCCCAAGAGGCTCAGCGAGACATCAGTCATTATCTGATGCATCGCTACAACTGGATTCGGCCACACCAGTTCAATAACGGACTGGCGCCAGCTCAGTCCGAAAAAAGACTTAACGTCGTGTCCGGGATCAGTTGACCACTACAAGATCTGCAGATGTAGCAATCTGAGCATCCTCTAGCTTCTTAGGTTTCCTACCATCAGTATCTGGAATCCCCGCCTCAGCCTTAGCCAAAGCATAAAGGTCGTCCAGATCAGAAATACTCAGTGTACGGTTTTGGTAGAGTCGAGCTACCGCATCTTGCTGCCAGGCAGAAAGTCCCTTAGACCACGCGTGGATTTCCTGAATAATCGTCACCGGCCTTCTCCTTGGCGTCAATCCGCACCAGTACTGGCTTCCTGCCCATGACGGAAATTTCGGCGGTTCCGGCTTACAACCCCGATTAACGTTGTCTTGCTACACAAGGAAAAGGTGTCAATTGGCGATACCCAAGAACACGGCTAAACAGCGCTCCACCTCCACCATTGAATCCACTCCGATATGCCCAAAAGTCGGGCCTATTTTTTCACGCTTGAGGGTCATGGTCTTGTCTAGCATGACCTGAGAAGGCTTCTGCAAGCCGTTTTCTGCGGTCGGCTGAACGGTGATGCGCAGCAGCGGTGCTGCGACTAGGGTGCTGGTCACTGGAAGCACGGTAACGCTGGTGTGTTCGCTAAATTGGTTTGCCTGAATTACCAAGGCGGGTCTTGGTTTACCAAAGTCACCTTGCATGGCGACGGTGACTAGGTCACCTCGCATCATGGCGTCCAACCCTCAACATCGTCTAAGGCTTCGTCCATCAACCCCTGCATATAGGTATTGGCCATGTCTGCCTGAGCAACCAACAGGCACTGTCGATGGCACTCCTGTGCAAAGTCTGGCCGCCGGGTATCGGGAACCCAAATCTGAATGGGCCGTAGGCCAGCCGCACGCAGCGCGTCGCGATGGCGTTGAACGCGGGTATTTACATGGGATGTAGGCATTTAAACCTCCGCAGATAGTTACATGTAACATTTTAGCGATAACTACACCCTAGTGCAACCGAGGCCCTTTGCGAAGGGGTCGTCTTTGCTCAACTTCATCCCCATTCTTTCAATTTGAGGACCCTCCCATGGCCTCGGTATCTCTGCATGCGCCGTTTTCGGTGCGTATCCAAGGATCAGCGGGATCGTCCTAGCGGACCGCCATGACTCTGTCCATTTAGGTATACCCAGATAGGCCATGGTTTATCAGCTATGGCTCAATGGGTATAAACGCATGAATCGCCCCGGGTTTCGTAGACACCTCCATGCCTTAAACTGAGGCCAATCAGGAGGTGCCATGAGCAACCCACGTTATCCCGAAGAATTCAAAATCCAAGCGGTCAATCAAGTGACCGAAAAGAAGCTGCCTGTCGCTGATGTGGCGGCGCGTCTTGGCGTGTCGACGCATAGCCTCTATGCCTGGATAAAGCGCTACAGCAAACCTCAGGCAGAACGGCAGCAAGACGATGATCAGCACGCTGAACTGCGTCGTCTGCGAGCGGAACTCAAGCGGGTCACTGAAGAGCGAGACATCTTAAAAAAGGCCGCCGCGTACTTTGCCAAGGAGTGCGGCTGAAGTACGCCTTTATCAAGCAGCGCGCGGGCGACTACTCCATTCGACGGCTTTGCCTGACGCTGAAAGTCCATCCCAGTGGTTATTACGCTTGGTTGTCTGAGCCGCAATCTGCACGCGCTAAAGACGACCAGCGATTGCTGGGTTGGTCTTCGGTGTTGCCGCGACGTTCCTGCTGTCCTGGGTGTGGGGCCTGGTTGCTGCCTCCCCGTTCCTGATTGCCCTCATTGCCTTGAGGGTCGTGGGCCTGATCGATCCTCAGTATTTGCGCCGTATCCGCTTTGCACGGCGGCGTCTCTGGCTGAACCTCAAGTACGGCAAACCGTTGTTGCTGACCCCTTTTAATCCGCAATGGAGCGAATTCTATGGCGCACGATTTTCACACAAGCGTTATGCCCCCGGAAAAGAAAGTGCCATTGATGCGCTATCCGGTCCACGAACACATGGTGACACTGCCCGGCAATCGCCTGGTGAGTCTGATTCAGTTGAAGGGGGTTTCCAGCGAAACCCGCAGTGATGAAGAACTGATCCAACTGTTCCACAACCTCAACCGCTACTTCCTGGCCTTGGGCAAAAAGGAAGGCAAGCACCTGATGCTGCAAACCTACATCACCAAGACGGGCATCGAGCTGGACACGCAATACACCTTGCCGCTGCCCGCCCTTCAGGACTTCGTGGACGCTTACACCGCACCGTTTCGCAACGGCACCTTCTTCCAGGTTGGATACAGCATTGCCCTGATCCTCAAGTACCGCGAGGTTGATGAAGGGATCGAGCGTATGAGCGACCTGTTGTCACTTTCCTCTACGTTGCTGGCCGAATATGACCCGGTCATCATGGGCCTTGAGGAAAACGAACACGGTGCATTGTTCTCACAGATCGGGCGCTACTTCAGCCTGTTGATCAACGGGCACGAAAAAGACGTGCTGGTCAGCGACACCCGCTTGGGTGACGCGATCATTGATAGCGTCACCAACTTCGAAAACTACGATTTTGTCGAGAACCGGCCCAATCGGGGTGGCCAGCGTTTCGCGACCACCTTTGACCTGCGCGACTACCCCAGTGGCGGGACCTACCCCGGTATGTGGGACGAGGCTATCGAGCAGCAGTTCGAGTTCACCCTGGTGCAAACGTTTCTGTTCGAGGACCGCAACAAGGCCAAGGACAAATTCAAAAAGCACGTGGCGGATCTGGGCTCGGTCGAGCGCGATTCAAAGCAAACCGAGGAACTGGAAAATGCCGTCGATGCCATCACCCTGGGTGACAAGGCGTTCGGTCGTTATCACGCCTCGCTGATCGTCTACGGCAACACCCCGGACCAGGCCATCGAGAACGGCACGAAAATGGCGTCGGTGTTTACGGTGCGTGACGCGACCTTTGTGCGTTCGACCATGAGCAACATCGACACCTGGTACACGCAGTTCCCCGGTGTGACCGAGGCTATGTACCCCATGATGAAATCGACCGAGAACCTGGCGTGCAGCTTTTCCCTGCACTCCACCCCCACGGGCAAGGTCAAGGGCAACCCCATTGGTGACGGGACAGGCGTCATGCCCGTGCTGACGGTCAACAAGGCGTTGTATGTCCTCAATGTGCATGACAGCCCGCCCGGTCAGAACAACCTCGGTGAAATGTTGCCAGGGCATGCGGTCTTCACGGGCCAGACGGGGGTCGGTAAAACCACCGCTGAGGCCACCCTGCTGACCTTTCTCAGCCGCTTCGATCCGCTGATATTCAGCATCGACTACAACGAGTCGCTGAGACACCTGCTGTGTGCATTGGGGGCCGAGTATTACACCGTGCAGTTGGGGCACTTCACCGGCGTCAACCCGTTCCAGTTTCACGACAGTCCGGGGTTGCGGCAAATGCTGTTTGACCTGGTGCTGTGCTGCGCCGGTGGCCCTGACAAGAGCAACGACGCTGACCAGACAAGGATCAAGGACTCTATCGAGGCGGTCATGGCGCACACCAACGTGCGCAATCGCAGCATGTCATTGCTGCTGCGAAACATCCCCGAACAAGGCGAAAACTGCTTGCGGACCCGGCTATCGAAATGGTGTCGCCTGGCCGGTGAGGGCCGTGTAGGGCAATACGCCTGGGTACTGGATTCGCCGGTCAACCAGTTCGATGCGCAGACCTACCTGGCCGGGTGCTGCCAGAAGCGAGCCCTGCGCCCAAGGCCCAGTCGCTCAAGACCACCCCTACAAAGCGCCCGGCAACCGCCTCCCCGGCAAAGCCCGCCGAGGCCCCGCCCAACGACTCCAAATGCTCCGCGAACTGATCCGCGCAGCGCGTGTTTGTCCCGTTTAGGTGATCTATGAAAAAGTTTCGAAAATCAAAACAGGACGTGATCGATCAGGAGCGGCAACTGGCCGCCCGTATCAACAATATCAACTTCCTGGAACGCAAAGATCGGGAAGGCACCGCCCAGGTGCGACTCACCAAAACCGTGCTGGACCGCAACGGCGTCCCCGATCCCCAGTTGGTCCCGGTGACCTGGGTGGCGACGGTGACCTACGACTACAAGAACCCGGCCAAAAAAGCCGGTGACCAGTGGCTAAACCCCCGTGGCTTCGGGATCAAGGCTTACACAATGACCCAGGAAGTGGGGGTGTCCAATGGTAAATAAAGCCGCTTCTGGCCTCACCGCCCTGTTGCTCCTGACGTCCGGCCTGCCGGTCTTTGCCGAGAGCCTGGGCACCGGCTCGGCACTGGACCGGCGCGTGCAGACCGCTGTTTACAGCCCGGACAACGTGTACCGCATCCAGGCCTCGATAGGTTGTACCTCGCTGGTTCAGCTTCCGGCCAACGAGACCATCAACGAGGCGTCAGGCCTGATGGTGTCAGGTGATCCCAAGGCCTGGTCCATCGGCCCGAACAAGGCCGGTAACCTGGTGGCCATCAAACCCATCACCGACCAGGAGCCCAATACCAACCTGGTGATCAACACCAACCGGCACACCTACCTGTTGGAGCTGAAACTGGTGACTCGGCCTGAGGACATGACCTATGCGCTGCGCTTCACCTACCCCGAGCCGCCGAAAAAGACCGGCGATGTACGCCGTGACCCCGGCAATCCTTGCGACGGCCCGGTGCAAAACGGTCCCTATCAAAAGCGCTCGAACGCAGAGAGCAAGTCCATAGGGCCGTATCCAAAGGCCGTCTAGCTCACATCAAGCAGATGCAGAGTGGCAGTTTCGTATTTCGCGCATAGCAAAATTTCAGTAACTTATGTAAGTTATGTCACTTTAGTAATCCTACAAGGGCTTCTCATGATCTTACTTTTAGGCGGTGAAAAAGGCGGCAGCGGGAAAAGCTGTTTAGCTCAAAATCTGGCCGTTTGGCTGCAGGCTCGAGGGGGTGATGTCCTGCTTCTAGATGCGGACCCACAGGGCACGACTGCCGACTGGGCCGCCGAACGGTCTGCTCAAGGAGACCTCCCTGCGATTCCTGTCGTGCAGGCGCACGGCAATATTCGTCAAACGCTGACAGACTTACGTGGCCGATATAGGCAGATTGTGGTCGATGCTGGAGGGTCCGATTCGGAGGCGCTGCGGTCAGCAATGACGGTCGCTACTCATATGTTGATCCCTTTTCGACCCAAGCGACGAGATCTCAAAACCCTTCCCAAGGTTGATAACTTGGCACGACTGGCGACTGCGGTAAATCCAGCACTGAATGTACGTGCAGTGATTACCCAATGCCCAGCCCTGCCAAGTCAGATACAGCGGATATTGGATGCCAAAGAAGCGTGCCGCTCCTTTGGCATCCAACCTCTTGACGCTATTACTACAGCTCGCAATGTCTACGACGATGCTGATGAGGACGGATGCTCAGTCCTGGAGAGCAATTCCGACCCTCGTGCTAAAGAAGAAATACAGACGTTGGCAGCGGAGCTTTGGGGAGATGCCAAATGGGACTAAAAGATTTGATTCGTAAGCCTGAGAATGTCTCCCCATCATCCGAAGCTAACGATGAAGCCGCGCTGGCTTTCATATCTGCTGCACCTGTCAGTGCCACTCCAGAGCCTAAGCGCAAGCGTAAAAAAGCGCCCACGTTTGTGCGTACTACTTTTTCCTTGTCCAAAGACGTGAACAGGCAGATCGATAAGATTTCTCTATTGCCACGGACCTTCCGAATATCGCGTTCCGATGTGATTCGGGCTGGAATCATGGCACTCCAAGAGCTAGATAAGGCTGATCTGCTTGCGCTGCTTGAGAAGGCATCTAATGCCGAGCCGATTACAGATTTCATGGAGGACGAGTAAGCTCTTTAACTTACGTAAGTTATTCCTATTGCGTAAATTACTTCACTTTCTACTCTGAAGCCCCCGTATCACAAGGCCTATAGCCATTCGTACTAGGCTAAAAATCAGCTGTGAAAAATGGCATTTTCATTGCGGACAGTGAGTTCGGGTGATAGTGTTCACCCACTTTGCCTGCCCACCGTTGCTGGGAAGCAATATTTTTCATGCTCGAACGAGCGTTGACGGGAATATATTAACGATTTAGCCAAATAGCAGAAACCAAAAAGCCCCGCTTGCCGGCGGGGCTTTTTGGAAAATCTTGAACAGGCCGTTTGATACGCGGGTTACCTGTTCAACACACATAACGTGAGCTGATTATGGCGTTCACTGCGGCTTTGTGCAAGCCGTCAAAAGTGAAGCCTTCAGTTCACCGCTGAACGGTGGACTTATGGAAAAGATTCTTCAGCGGCTGTGCGTCCTCGATGACCGCACTCTGCCCCCCCAGCTGACCCCTTGTGTCACACCTTTTCACGCCGTTGGCCAACCTGCTGGCAATGGCGGTGAAGC
>NZ_CP041756.1:0-41171 GCF_005937945.2 Pseudomonas sp. KBS0707
ATGAGCCACGACCAGGTAATCAGTCTCTTCAGTGCGCTCCCGCAGACGGCTAACGCCGATCCGCTGGCCAGCAGCACCCACATGCCACCGGCCCGTTTCTTCGAAGACGGCACTGCGCTCAACCGGTTGCTGCTGGAAGCGCCGTACCTGGCGCGGTGCAGCGACGACAAAACCGCGACCCGCGTTCGTCCTCGTGAATACGCGCTGCGTTACCCCTACATGCAGGTCAATCGTCCTGGCATGGTGTCCTGGCTGGTGTTCGACCTGGACCATGCCAACGCCTTGGCCTGGGACGATGCCGGCTTACCTGCGCCGAACCTGATGGTGCGCAACCGCAAAAGCGGCCATTCCCAGCTGTTCTATGCCGTGCCGTCTGTGTGCACCACCGAGAGCGCACGGGCCAAGCCGATTCAGTACATGAAGGCGATCTATGCCGCGTTTGCCGCTCGCCTCGACGCGGACGTGGACTATCACGGTGGCCCTGTCGCCAAAACACCGGGTCACCCTTGGTGGGAGACGACCGAATTCCACAGCCACGTGTACGAACTGGGCGAACTGGCGAGCGCAGTGGAGTTGACGGTCAAACCGTGGGCCACCGGTCCCAAGCTTGACCAGGTCAGCCATTCGCGCCACTGCATCCTGTTCGAGCAGCTGCGTTATTTTGCGTACAGCATCGTCAATCGCGAGCGCGAGCTGGGTTCGTTCGAGTCGTTCATGCGCTCGCTCGATGCGTATGCCTACAACCACAACAGCTTTCTAAAGCAGGGGTTTTCGGAAAACCTGCCGCTGTCGTCGATACGCGCCACGGTCAAATCCGTAGGCCGGTGGACGTGGGATCGCTACACCGGTGATCGCCGTTGCCACCGAGGGGCCATGCAGCTCGATGGCAGCTTGTCGCTCACCGAACGGCAGAGCCTGGCTGCCAAGCGCACTAATGAGCTGCGGCACAAAGCCACAGAATCGAAAATCCGGGCCGCGTGCCGGCAGCTTCAAGACCAGGGCAAAGCACTGGTGCGTTCTGCCATTGCCTCGCTCGCCGGCGTTTCGGTGAGAACGGTGGCCAGCTACGCGCACATCCTCACGGAAGTCTCCCGACCGGCCACTGTGAGCGTTCTCAGCGCCAGCAGTAAGGCGGTGTCCGTACCACCTAGGCAGGATCGTTCACCCGCGAACCCACCCGTTCAGGCCCCTGTAGGTCAGCCTGCTGATGGCCGCACCTTGAGTGTGCAATCCGGTGTACATCAGATATCTGCGGTTCCGCAGGGGCCGCAAGCCGTGGAGCCCTTAAAAACAGAACATGAGGATGGTTCATGATGGGGAGTGTGCCTATGAACACAGTGCGTGCAGCGACTGCTTTGTGTGCTGTTGGTCGGCTTGAGTTGACGTGCTGAGTCTGCGAGACGTTAACTGTACGTTCATACAGTTAACTCTGTTCCCAGCCAGGTTTGCATCATGAACGTCAAAATACTCGGTCGGTTGTGCGGGTCCGGAAAGGTCATACCCCTTTACACCTTTAAAATCCCTGCTGGTTTTCCCAATCCAGCGGCGGACCACATCGAACAGGATTTTTCATTCGACCGGTTGATGGATTTGCGTGCGCCTCACATCTACGTGGCCAAGATCGATGGCGACAGCATGGAGGGGGCGAAGATTTTTCATGACAGCCTGGTCGTGGTGGATCGATCCCGAAAGCCGTCCAGTGGCAGCATTGTGATTGCGGCGCTGAACAATGAGCCTCTGTGCAAGATTCTCATCCTGCAGGGTGATCATGTCGTGCTGAAGTCAGCCAACCCCGCTTATCCGCCTCGGCATGTACTGGAGGGAGAAGAACTGTCGATATGGGGCGTTGTGAGACATGGCGTGACCAGTTTTGAATAAGAAGCCCACGCCGGTGTTTGGCCTGGTTGATTGCAACTCGTTTTACGCGAGCTGTGAGCGCGTATTTCGACCTGACCTGGCTAAGGTCCCTATCGTAGTTCTCAGCAACAACGATGGCTGTGTTATTGCCCGCAGCTACGATGCAAAACCTTACGTGAAGATGGGCGCGCCTTATTTCCAGATCAAAGACGTGCTGCGTCGTCACGGCATCCAGTCGTTCAGCAGCAATTTTGCGCTTTATGGCGACTTAAGCCAGCGTGTGATGGCCATCATCGAATCCATGGTCCCAGCCGTTGAGGTTTATAGCATCGATGAAGCGTTCGTAGACCTCTCCGGCATGCCTGGCAATTTGACCGAGCTGGGAAGATCGATTCGATCAAAAGTCTACCGCTGCACCGGTATCCCGGTGGGTGTGGGGATCGCACCCACCAAAACGCTGGCCAAGCTGGCCAATCACACCGCCAAACGGCTGCAAGCGCATACGGGTGGGGTCGTGGACATCTGCGACCCTGTGAAACGTGATTGGGTGCTGCGCAATACCTCTGTCGGGGAGGTCTGGGGCATCGGTCGAAAAATGAAAGCCCACCTGGAGGGCATGCAGATCCTGTCGGCCAAGGACCTGGCTATGGCCGATTCCTGGATGCTGCGCAAAACGTTCAGCGTCGTAGTCGAGAAAACGGCACGCGAGCTGGCGGGTACTGCATGCCTGGAGCTGGACGAAGTTGAACCGCCACGGCAGGAGATTTGTTGCAGCAGAATGTTCGGCAAGCGATTGACCGAGCTGGGTCCGATCAAAGAGGCGGTGGCCACCTACATGATGCGCGCCTCTGAGAAGCTGAGAGCCCAGGGTTCCGTGTGCAAAAAGATCAGGGTCAGCATCCGCACCGGCATGTTCAACCCAGACGAAGCCAAGTACGCAAACGGCGCACTGGTGCAACTCCCCTACCCCACTAACGATGTGCGGCTGATGACTCAGTACGCCACCGAGGCGGTTTCGCGGATTTTTCGACCAGGCTTCAGGTACAGCAAAGCGGAAGTGCTGCTGATGGATCTCTGTCAGCCAGGCGAGTTTACCGATGACCTGTTTGCTGCCAGCCAGCCGATGAGTTCAGACCGGCTCATGGCTGCTTTGGATTCAATTAACGGAAAGTGGGGACGTGGGACGCTGCGTACAGGGTCAGTGCCAGTCGTTCCAGATTGGGGCATGCGCCGTGAGCAGATGAGCCAGAGCTATACGACACGACTAGATCAGCTGTGGGTTGTAAAGGCCAAATGATCAATGGTCGCTAAAGAAAACGGAAAAAATCGTACTACAAGGGCTTCCCCATTGAGCACAAGCCCAATAGTTGCTGTTTGACTCAGCTGCATATGCCGGATCGACGTAAGAAGGTGAAGGACTGCGGTACTACAAACGGTCATCTTGAGCTGATCGCTCGGACCCTGATGAAAGACGCACGTGAGGGCCTCGTTCGCTAACCGGGACTGAATTTCCCATACGATTTTTCAGGTATCCCCCACGCAGGTCCAACCCGCTTCACATCAACGACGGCAGTGCACATTGATCCTTTTATCCGCTCATGATCCTCGCCCTAACGCCTTACAAGGTGATCAGTCATGACCTCTGGTGTTTACGCGCCCGTTGGTTCTGCCTGTTCAGGCTTGAACGTGTCGCCGTAATGCAGAACGGCCCAGGCCATCCTCGCATTCTTGGCGGCAATCGCCACGGCCGCACGCCAGTAACCCCGTCGCTCTATGAGGTTGCGGATCCAGCGACTGAGAGGGTCTTGCTTATCGCCCAGGTTGGCCATGACAGATCGAGCTCCAAGCACCAGTAGACTGCGTAAATAGGCATCCCCGGCTTTGGTGATACTCCCCAGGCGCTGCTTGCCGCCGCTACTGTATTGGCCTGGCGTCAAACCGAGCCAGGCAGCCACTTGGCGTCCGTTTCTGAAGTCGTGCCCATCTCCAATACTGGCCACTAAAGCACTTGCAGTGGTCGAGCCAACCCCACGCAATTGCAGCAGCCTACGGCTACGATCATCTTCGCGAGCGATCTGATTGATGGCTCGATCAAGTTCCACCAGCCGATCCTCGATATGGCTGGTGTGCTCCAACAGTTCACTCATGCACCGTCTTGCCCAGCCAGGCAAGGTGTCCAGACAGGGACCAATCTCTTTTCTCAATCGCTCTGGGCTTTGTGGCAGGACCACGCCGAATTCAGAAAGTAATCCGCGCAGTCGGTTGTACGTAGAGGTGCGTTCTTCGATGAATCCCTGGCGGGTTCGATGAAGGCAAAGAGTGGCCTGCTGATGCTCGTCTTTAACAGGGACAAACCGCATGCTGGGTCGGGTCACTGCCTCACAGATCGCGGCCGCATCTGCGGCATCGTTCTTGCCGCGCTTACCCGACATTCGATAAGGCGAAACGAGTTTAGGAGCCATCAACTTGACCGTATGGCCGTGCTCGGCGAACACCCTCGCCCAATGATGAGCGCCTGAGCAAGCCTCCATACCAATCAAGCACGGGGGCAACTGGGCGATCAATGGCACCAGTTGATCCCGCGCAACCTTGGGCTTCACCAAGGTGGCTTTACCAGCCTCATCGATGCCGTGAACGGCGAATACGGCCTTGGCTAGATCGATTCCCACGGTAATAATTGGCATGGACTTCCCCTCCTGTGGTTTTGATGCAGGTTTGACACTTCATCATGGCACTTCGATGCCGATTCGCGACTTTCGCCGCGCCCTTGGGACGGGGAAGTCCCTTTCATTCGCTAAGGGCGGGTCCTGTTGGTTTTATGTGATTTATAAACTACACTTAGCTTATGATTGAAATTAAACAAACCGCTACGTTCATGAGCTGGGAAAGCAAGCTGAAGGATCAGCGGGCAAAGGCCGCAATTGCTGCACGCATTTTTCGCCTGGCTAATGGTCTACCTGGGGACGTGTCACCAGTCGGCCAAGGTGTGAGCGAGTTGAGAATTCACTACGGCCCAGGCTATCGAGTTTACTTTCAACAGCGCGGGATGGAGATCGTTATCCTGCTGTGTGGTGGAGACAAGAGCAGCCAGTCCAGGGACATAGAAATGGCGAAACGCCTAGCAAATGAGTGGAGGCCGCAATGACCGATCCAATTTATGACTACGATCCTGCGCAAGCGCTGGATGGCCCAGAGGCAATAGCCGTGTTCATCGCAGATGCTCTGGACACTGGAGATGCTGCCTATATCGCCAAAGCTATGGGTGTGGTTGCTCGCGCTAAGGGCATGACAGAGCTTGCCAATGAGACGGGGTTGGCTAGAGAGCAGCTTTACAAGTCGTTCAGTGAACGCGGGAATCCTACGCTGAAGACCATGCTGGTGGTGATGCGAGCGCTAGGAGTTGATTTGACCGCTCGACCGCATACGCAGTAAGAACACGTTAAATTTTAACCCCTTGGTGATATAGTTATTCCACATATGGAGCATCATCTGAGGAGAAACCAATGAGTGGAGAAACCGAGGTTTTGAAGCAATTGCTTCAAAATGACCACCTACATAACGAAGACGCTAAGGTCAGCGGAATAGCTCAGCTAGCCGTGGACAAAGGTTTTGATAGTCTAAGCGCACCACAACAGTCTGTGATTGCACGTCTTCTCACGAAAAAATGTGAGGGTGTGACGAATCCAGGTGGTCATCACAATGAGTGCCATGTAATCCTTGAAGGTCAAGAGTTTGCAACAGCATTGGAGCAAGAACGCTACTACGAAAGCGTTCTCTGTGAGAATTGCATCAACGAGACTGAGCAGTATTCGAGAGAATGGGAACGTCTGGAAAGCGAGTAAGCCTTCTGTGTTGTCGTTGAAGTAGCGTAGATCCAATCGCTTGGCTACGTTGCCATTGCCCCCTACAGTTCCCGACAATACCCGCTTGCCTCCTACCATCCGTCCTAACTCAACTTGGGTACCCACCCATACGGCACCGGACAGTTCTCGTTGACCTGATGAAATTTGACCCCACTTTCTAGGTGGGGATTAAATTTTCTTCCAAGCCTGCCACGTTAAATGAAACGTGATGGGTTTACTCCCGCGCTGCCCTTGTCAGTAGGTCCTTTGAAGCCTTCATTGACGGTTTCTCTTTGGCCTTCCCAAGTACATATACGGACCATTTTGCGTTAAAGCGTTAAAGCGTTAAAGCGTTAAAGCGTTAAAGCGTTAAAGCGTTAAAATTCTCTTGCGTGTGCAACGAATGAGGGCTAAGATCTCCTGCGTTAATTGACGCAATAACGCAATAACGCACGGAACTTGACTGGAGACGGTATGGCACTTCGTATCGGTACGGCATCTCAAAAAGGGGGCGTTTACAAAAGCGCCATTGCCCGCGCTCTTGCTACGACATATGCATCAGCTGGCTGGACAGTCAAAATCTGTGACTTGGATATTGACCAATCCACGTGTCACGACTGGAACCTGCGCCGTATGAAAGCTGGGATTGAGCCCATAATAAGGGTGGAGACGTTTGGCACTTTTAACCAAGCTCTCAAGGCTTCCAGCTCAGATGACGTAGATTTACTTATATTTGATGGTGGCCCTCAAGCGACTGCCGGTACGGTCGACATGGGTAAATCAGTTGATCTTATGATTCTTCCGACCGGTCTCAGCCTTGATGACCTAACCCCTACCGTTCGACTGGCTAACAAATTGGTGGATAAACACGGTATTTCACCTGACCGAATCGCTTTGGCATTGGTTCGTGGAGGCGACAGTGACAAAGAAATTGTGGAGGCTCGCTCGTATCTCTCTGCAACACCATATCATTTACTCGCTGGCACGCTGTATGAAAAGGTGTTGTATCGCCGTGCCCATGACTCTGGATTTTCCGTGACCGAAGTTTCTCACAAAGGGCTTCGAGAACAGGCAGATCGTTTGGTCCAATCAATTGTTGACCGCGTAAGCTCTTTGTCGGAAAATGACTAAAGCGTCATTTGACGCTTTGACGCTTTGACGCTTTAACGCTAGTAAGGAGTTCAAATGGTTAACATTCCTAAGCCGCCTTCACGAGTAACAGGCAAAGGCACGCCACCCCGCAGCGACGACCTATCAACGGTTGTTGGTAACAACACCGAAAAACCAGAAGCCAAAAAAGACGTGCCTATGAATCTGCGCGTCCCAGATGATTTTAAAAGGCGTGTAGACCAATTTGCTTTGGACCACAGAGTCAGCGTCAAGAAAGTCACTATGCAGGCACTAGAAGAATTTATGAATAGAGCCGGAGCTGCCCAATAGCTTCACGGAAAGCGAAGAATGCGTCAAATAGTCATTGCGTCATTGCGTCAACTGAAGCATTCAGCGTTCGAGCGGATTTGTAGGAGGGGGAAATCGAATCAGTTTAAATGATGCTGGGGAATGGCTGTAACCATCCCCCAGCGTGAACAAAACCAACCTGTGAGAGAAGATGATGTCCGAGCGAGAATATAACACAGTACGTAACCTGCACTTAAGTCAGCTTTCAGACCCAAAATATTTGCATCTACTGAGAGAATTCGCTGGCCATATGGCTCCGCCATGCGTGGCAGAAGCCCTAACGAGGTGGCTCGATAGCGTTCAAGGAATGAAACAAGGGGTAGTCGTATGAGACCGTTATCTCTCAACCAACAGACGTATTTAAGGAGCTAGCACCGTGAATGGATATGAACACCCTACCCGCGACACCCCGGCGCACGTGGTCTACAGATTGTCCTGGCTTGCATATGCCAACGTGATCATGACGTCAATTTTTTTGATTGCTGTGTCGTTAGGCATCGGCTCGTGGACGACACATAATGCTCAATCTGATTCGGCTTTTAAGATTGGCATTACGTTCAGCGTGTTCGTATTGGTGGTCTCGCTGGCTATAGGTATCTACAGGATACTTTTCCTCAAAAGTGTTCGCCTCTACACAGATGATATTGGCGTATGGATTTTTCGAGGGATTTTGCCTTGGAGCAAAGGGGTTCGCGGAGTCAAATGGCGCGACATTGAAGATGCCATGTACTACACGGGGTTTTTCAGCTGGATGTTCCGTTCGTACACCGTGCGCATAGGCCATCGGTTCACCAAGACGAGCGAGATTTTTGTCTATCATCTGGCCCAAGGCCACACCGCTGTCGAGCACATCAATCGCATGCATCAAACTATCCTGCAGGCCGAGCAGGCCGTTAACCCCTCACTTGAGGTCTAATGTGCCGACAGTATGAAAGTGTCAGTGCCTTTCAAGGCCGGTAAGCTGCTGAAATATCCATAACAGGTACGATTTCAAATTGGCCCCTTCGCTCGACACTAGCGTAGGGGCCTTTTTTATGAGTGGTGGCAGCTAACCTCCCATCTGTGTTGCGCCAGTGGGCTTCTAAAGGGTCAGCGTCTGTAGAGTCGAATAATTGGAACGCAGGGGCAGGGCAGGGCCTCCCATTAGGACATTTACACGTTCCAGTGAGGCTCTATGTGCAGCCATTACGAAGCACCGTCACCCCACCAGGTCGCTGAAGCGTTTGGGGTCGAGCTGTTCGACCAGGGCAGGCTCGATCTATGGCCGGGCTACATCGGCCCATTCCTGCGCCGCCCAGACGGCCGTGCAGATGACAACGATTCTCCCGCACCCATGGAGGTGCTGACCGGCTCTTTTGGATTGATCCCGTCCTGGAGCAAGGACAGCAAGTTTGCAAAACGTACATACAATGCTCGATCAGAGACAGTGGCCGAGAAACCTTCGTTTCGACATGCATGGCACCAGGCGCAACACTGCATTATCCCAGCTGTGGCCATCTACGAGCCGGACTGGCGATCAGGCAAGGCAATTGCCACGCGTATAGCGCGTGCAGACGGCGAGCTGCTGGGCATTGCTGGGTTGTGGGAGCAGTGGCGCGATCCGTCCACCGACCAGATCCTGCACAGCTACACCATGCTGACCGTGAATGCAGATGATCACGACTTCATGAAGGCGTACCACAAGCCCATGGATGAAAAGCGCATGGTAGTTATTTTGCCCAAGGGCTCGTATGCGGACTGGTTGACTGCGCGGCCAGAGCAGAGCGCGGCGTTTATGAACCAGTACCCGGCAGATCGGCTGATTGTGGACATGTGATGAGCCTTACCTGGATAGGAAATTCGCTGCACCACCTGCCTTTGATTGGGCCTATGGCAGTACCAGGTAACTGCTAGCCGTTGTTTTGGAGAGTCAAAAACGGGAGCCAAGGCTCCCGTTTCTTCTCTGGTGCGGCTAGTCCTTAGAATTCCTGTATCACGCGATACAAGCGAATGGACCAGTAAGCCGCTTGCAGCGCGCGAATCAGTTCAGACGGCAGAAACCGTTCGAAAACTGCTTTCATAGAGTAAACCTCATGCGTTAAAGGGCTCGCCCAGATCGAGCGAGGGTATCAACGAGGCGGACAGCACAAAGCCTTAAAGTTGACGGCAGTGTCATCCCGCAATACCCTTTAACCGCCAAGTCAAAAGAAGTATTGCGTTTCGTCTTGCCCTGCATGTTACCAATCGCTTTGCAACGAAGGAAGAAGTTCGCTGAGCGCTACGTGTGGATGAGTTCAAAACGCCGTGAGGCCCGCAGTTTGCGGGCCTCGTCGTTTCTGAGTGAAAATTTGCAAAAGGTACATCGTGGGATGATATGCATTAAAAGTATTCCCCACTGTACCCCTCAGAATCATTGAGCCTCACCCGTTCGTCGGTGGCCAGGGAGTTCGTTTTCGCAGTTTTTTTGTAAGTGTTGCTAGGGTGTCAGCAGTCAACTAATCGTTGAATGCTTTTTTCCGACGAACGGTCAATACTATGAGCCATCAATAGCGCTTCTCGTATTGGAAAGCCGAAAGTCCGCCCACGCACACATGGCTTCTCTATGAGCGCTGGATGGGCTTGCCTGAGTTTATCTAGGTGATCAGTAACAGAACCTTTCACTAGCGCTCGTCTCAGTACTTCACTTTAAAAGTCGGTGAATCCTCTGGCCGGTGGCCGCGCCTATCGTATAGCCGCGTGGTACTGATGTTGGCATGGCCAAGCCACATCTGTACCTTGGCGATATCCGCATCATGCTCCAGCGCATTGGTTGCCGCTGTAGCTCGCAAACCATGCACACCCAATCGCTCGACCTCGATGCCTGCCACGCGTGCCCACTGCGCAACAATGGTGTAAAGGCCGTTCGCTGTGATACCAGCACCGGTGGTGGTCCCACGCATCGAGCGAAACAGCGGACCTGGCGCAGCGTCTCGTTCAACATCCCGTTCTAGATACGCATAAATACGCTCGGCGGCCACTGGATGGAGCGGCAGAAAGCGGATCTTGCTGCCTTTGCCATGCACCCGCAGGTGTTTGATGCCTCGTCGCTCCTGCAGATCGCCGGTCTTCAGTTGCGCCGCTTCCTCCCGACGCAGGCCGTGATACAGCAGCACGGCCAAAATGGCCCGGTCGCGCTGACCCTTGAGCGTTTTAGTGTCCGGAGCATCGAGCAGCTGCTTAGCCTGGTGATCACCAAGGGCCGGTGTCTTGCCTTCATTGCTCTCGACGCGAGGACGTTTGACGCCATGCACGGGATTGCCGCCAGCGACCGCATTGTTCTCCAGGAGATGATCGAACAAGCTGGCCAGCGCCGCCAGTTTGCGCCGGATCGTGGCACCGGCCAGGCCTCGCAGCTCCAGCTGTGCGCGCCAGGCTAAAACGTGAGAGCGGGTTACAGCGCGAAATTCCTCGGCGCTGGCCAGACCGACAAAGCTGCAGAAGTCCTCCAGGTCATTTTGGTACGCACGACGCGTGCGCGGGTTGTCGATATTGGCGAACCACTCCGCCGCCGCTGGCACACTGGCCAACTGCTGGAACTCGGCGGCTGTCAGCCTGCGTTCGCCGGAAAGGATTAGATCTGACACTTCAAGCTCCTTTCACGTTGCTATGAATCATGCGGCAACGTTCAATTACCGCATTGACGCCAGGATGGCGCGGATAATCGTGGAATGGGTCTTTGCCGTAGTAGGGGAGGGTTCCAATAATGCTGTTTGGCAACGCATCCAGTTCAAGCGAGAGCAGTACCAGGGTCTTGAAGGCGTTAGGTACCTGATCTTTTTCAAAGTCGGCCCATTGCTTCATCATTCTCTCCACCGACTTTCCTTCGCTGTCATCCGGTTTGGACTTGTGATGCACCAAAGCATTGCGCGCGCGTACCAGGCTGTTGAGGCCATTGATGGCGGGACTATTGATCTGAAACGACTGTCCGCAAGCCAGGCGGGTCGCAATCATCCATTTGCCCTCAAGGTCCATCTTGTCGAGCTTTTTGGCCATTTGGTCACCCAGGCTCATCGCCGCGTATTCAAATGCCGCCGCCTCGATGGCCATTGCGGCAAACACGATGGTCTTAATGCCGGCGGCTCGGCGTCGTTCATATTTTTCCATCAGTCCATCGGGATCGTCGAAAACGCTGTAGCCCGCCAGGGCAGCCGGATCGATGGCCTCATCCAGAAAACACCCGAATGCTTGCTCGGCCATTTCGGCATAGGTCTCAACCAATGAGTCAACGCGAGTGATGTAATTGATCTTGGTCAGCTCTGGATTATCCACCGACAGCTCCTCGCCAAAAAGTGTTGATAACCTATTTTATCACCACTTTCTTTTGTAATTGTTGGCCTGTTGTGCCCGGTTAATCAGGGACATGAATCGGTGACCATTCGTCGGCAAGGATAGTAATTGGATCCTGTTTTCACTAGCCTGATTGTCAGACAACCGGACCCATGCATCTATGTTTAATATTTCACGCCCTCATTCGCTCGTTGAAAGCGTTGTCTCTGCAATTCGCAGAGAAATTGCGAGCGGGGCGCTACCAGCAGACACGAAGTTGCCCACCGAGCATGAGTTAGCTGATCAGTTCAGTGTGAGTCGGTCAGTAGTGCGAGAAGCTATTTCGCAGCTCAAGGCTGATGGCATATTAGTGATTCGCCGAGGCAGTGGTTCATATGTTTCTCAAACACCGTGTGGAACCGTTTTTCGGCTGCCAAGCAACGAGAGTCATCCGGCGGATTTGGCTAAACTTTTTGAGCTGCGTTCATGGGTTGAGATACAAGCAGCTTCAATAGCTGCGCAGCGGCGTACAACCCCAGATCTGGAGCGGCTGTCAGACGCAATGTCGTTGATGGAAAGTAAAGCAGGCGATTTCACCATCTCTTCTCAAGCGGATGTGGATTTTCACAGTGCCATCGTAGCCGCGTGCAAAAATGAGTACCTAGCAGCATTCCATGATTTCCTAGGCAGTCAGTTAGTCCAGGCCCGTTTCTTGGCTTGGGAAAACTCTTCAAGGCTTGCTGTTGGGCCAAGCGGTGCTATCCGTGAGCACCGTGAAATCTACCATGCAATCGAAAAACGAAACTCGGCTGAAGCTGCCCACTGTGCTCGTTTGCATTTGAAGGCTGCCGCACTTCGGCTCAATATTGACGTGGCGGAGTAGGGCAATGAGTGCATCATTTGCAACTCCAATTAGTTGTCAGACAACCTGACATATAGGGCATTTATGATTTACGATTTCTGCGTGATCGGGGGGGGGATTGTAGGACTGGCCACAGCCTTGCAACTGCTTGAGATTCACCCTGGCGCGTCGCTCGTGCTTATAGAGAAAGAGACCGCTATAGCTAAGCACCAGACTGGCCACAATAGCGGCGTCATCCATGCTGGGGTCTACTACGATCCCGGCAGCTTAAAAGCCACACTGTGCAAGCGAGGCGCAGAGCTGACGAAATCATTTTGTACAGAACATAAGATTCCGTTTGAAGTCTGCGGAAAAATGCTGGTCGCATCTAACACTCGGCAATATTCACTGCTCAGTAAGTTGGAAGAAAGGGCTCGAAAAAATGGTCTTAATGTTGCAAGACTTGATGCTTCGGAGCTCAGTAGGCGCGAACCCAATATCACAGGTTTAGGTGCACTGTTTGTAGACAGTACCGGTATTGTAGACTATCGAATAGTTTCCAGTGTCATGGCTAATCTGATAGAAAAGAAAGGTGGAAAGCTAGAACTTGAACAAAAGATAATTGCCATACAAGAGCATGCAAGTCATGTATCAATTTCTTCGGATAAAACAACATGGAGCGCGAAGAAACTAGTTGTATGTGCAGGCTTGCAATCAGATCGCTTGGCAGCTTTGGCGGGTCTAAATGTTGACTTCCAAATTATACCTTTTCGTGGTGAATACTTCCGTCTACCGCCAGAAAAAAACAATAGCATCAACCACCTAATTTACCCAGTGCCAGAGGTGGGGCTACCTTTTCTTGGCATTCATTTGACTCGAATGATAGACGGAGGAGTTACTGTAGGTCCCAATGCTGTACTGGGATTGTCCCGTGAGGGTTATGCGAAGCTTGCATTCAATGCGCGGGATGTCTTGCAGTATGGGTCATACTCGGGATTTTGGAAGCTTCTCGGTAAGAACTTAAGCTCTGGCTTAAGTGAGATTAGAAACACTGTTTGCAAAAAAAGCTATTTAGAGCAATGTCGTCGTTATTATCCTTCGCTCACTCTTGAGGACTTGCAGCCATTAGAGGCTGGAATACGTGCACAGGCAGTAACTAAAAAAGGAAATTTTGTACAAGACTTTTTGTTTGTACAAACTCCAAGAATGCTACATGTTTGTAATGCGCCATCACCTGCTGCAACATCTGCTATGCCGATTGCCGAAATGATAGTTTCCAAGTTAAGCGGTACTGGAATCTAATTGATACAAATCAGACTAAAATGAATGGACGCGACCATGAATAAAAATACTAAGTTTATGGGTGATGAAAGCCCAGCACAGCGAAAAGTTCGATTGCGAAAAGTTGCTGCGGCAACCATTGTAGGCTCCATGCTGGAGTGGTACGATTTTTATTTATATGCATTGATGGCTGCCACGGTATTCTCCAAAGTTTTCTTTAATCCAGTGGATGCGCAAAATGCCACGCTATTATCGTTCTCGACATTTGCAATAGGCTTTATAGCTCGCCCTTTTGGAGGGGTTTTGTTCGGACACTTAGGGGACAAATTTGGTCGCAAAAGAATGTTGATAGTAACCTTTTGTCTCATGGGGGTTTGTACCACTCTTATCGGTCTAATTCCTGGCTATACCACCCTGGGTATCTGGGCACCAATAACGTTGGTATTCATCCGCATCCTCCAGGGGTTGGGTGCAGGCGCTGAGCTCGCCGCAGCAGCTGTGACGGCGTATGAGCATGCAGAAGAGAACAAGCGCGGAAGCCAGGGCGCGTGGCCCGCTCTGGGGTTGAATCTGGGTCTGCTTTTATCGTCGCTGACGGTCTATCTTCTGACGATGCAAGGTGAAGAGTTCTTGCTTGCTGGAGGATGGAGAATACCATTTATAGCCAGTATCGTTCTGGTGATGGTGGGATTGTGGGTGCGCAGAAGCATTCCTGAAACGATTGCATTCCAGGAGATTAGTGAAGAGAACAAATCACAGGCCACCTCCAACTCCGGGATAGAAAAAGCGCCTTTGCTGACTTTGCTTAAGAAAGACTTTAAAGGTCTCATCGTCGTGCTTCTTGTAGCAATCGGGTACAACGCATTAAGTTATATATTTAAGACTTTTTCACTTGCCTATCTCACCTTGTACAAGGGGATGTCTGCAAACACCACGTCTCTTGCTGTGACCATTGCTAGTCTAATAGCCATCTTCGCGGTACCTTGCTTTGGTGCTTTATGTGATCGTTGGAGCAGTAAAAAAGTGTTGATGGCAGGGGGGGCTTTTTCGGCAGTTTTTGCGTACTCTTTCATGCAGCTGTTAGAAACAGGCCAGAATTTGTGGATCTATGTAGGTATCGGTTTTGCAACTGGTGTACTTGCTCCCATGATGTTTGCCCCACAAGGCTCTTTTCTAAGTCGTCAATTTCCTACAAATACAAGGTCATCAGGTGTAGGTACAGGTCGTGAGATTGGTACTGCAATTGCTGGAGGCCTAGCCCCACTTGGAGCGTTAACGCTAGTTTCTAGTTCTCCGACGCACTCAACAGATGGTGTAGTGTTAATTTTAATTTTATCAGCAGTTTTGTTAATAGTGGCTAGCGCATTCGATCAAGGTGGCAAGTGTTCCACCTACAAAAACTGAAGAAAGGCTCCCTTTTTCATGTTTTTCATAGGCTCTGTGTGCACAGTATGTGGAGAAAAATAATGATAATCAAAAAAGATGAAGTGAGAGAAATTAAAGAATTGATCGAGCTGATACGCTTAGACGAAAGATTTTTGTCTTTATTGTCTGATGGTGTTTTTCCTATAGATGATGAGGCAGTTGAATTCAACTATCAACGTCGTTTTAGAATTATGGAAATTTCTCGTAAATACGGGTTAAATTGAGGTTTTATATTTTTTCACCTGACTTGTTGCAGGTTGTGAATTTGTTCATGAATGCCAGAATCTCTTCTAGAGATTCTGGCGAATCAACTTCTATTGCTTTGTCAGCGATTGCCTGTCTAAGCGATATCAGGCGCGTCCTCAGTACGTCTTGGCCGCCTGGTAGCAGTTCCCCAGGCGCTACGTCAAATGCCAATGAAATTTTTATCAACTGCTCGACACCGGGGAGGTAAATACCCCTTTCATAGCAACCTACCAGTGGCGCATCACAGCCTATTTTCTCAGCCAGAGCGGCTTGGCTCATTCCTGACAATTTACGAAGAGCCTTGATTTTTGCTCCTACGAAGGTTCGAAGCGTGTCCATTTTCTACCCATAAAACTCCATGGTTTCATGAGGTTGGCTTTCATAAAAGAAAGATGTCTATCTAATAGATAGAATGCTGTTTACTTTTTTTTCTGCTTGCTCTATTTTGTTCACTACAAATCCGTCACCTGTTGGCCATCTCGGCCCAGTCATAGACGGAGCTGATTTTCCATCAGCAAATCACTCGCCCCTGCGCTCAGCGGTTTGGGAATTCGAAAGAGCGCCTGATCAAAAGGATCTGAATATGAAAAATTGGCGTGTTTTGATGCACAATTCTTCTGTTTATCAGTCACTTATCACGTCGATCGAGCGATTGGATGTAGAGGTGTTTTCCCCCACCAGAAAAACCTCTCGCAAACGCACGGATCGTCCCTCATCGGTAGAGAAAGAGGTGCGCTTGTTTCCGGGGTATCTGCTGCTGCGCTTCGACCCCCAAGTGACGCATACCACCACCATCACAGCGTTGAATGGTGCTCATGGGTTCGTTCAGTTCGGCGGTCAAACCTGTGAGTTTGGCGGTCAAGCGTGTGTCATGCAGGACAGCACAGTAGAGGGCTTGAAGGCGGCGGCTTTGGTTCGTGCCAACCGAGCGCTTGATTGCATCGAGTTTCGTAATTTGCCGACTGAGCTGGAAAAGACGCTGCGTTTGATCATCGACATGAAATCTGAAGCTGCGCGCCGAGCAGCGTTCTTAGCGCTCCTGGCTCAGGACGCAGCGCTGGAGCGCCTTGTTAGACGATCCGGAACCCTTTGCTACTCGATGGTAAATGCTGCCTAGGCTTTACCAGTTCCCACGATTTCCCATTTCACCGTCTGGTTTAGCCAGGCGGTGTTTTTTTGCGTTCTCACAGCCCTTAGGAGTTCCCATGGCGTCATCCGAAGATGAAGCAACCACCAAGACAGTAAGCGTTTATATCCGAGCGGTCAGGGTGGAGGCGCTGAATAAAGCTGCGATACGGGTGAGCTATGAAACCCAAAGCTCCAGACAGATTTCTCCCTCGGAGCTCGCCCGCTATCTCATCGACAATTTTCTTGAAATGGCCGTTGGGCAGCTGATTGAAGATTCCAAAAAAACGGTACCCGGCAAACCTCTTACGGCCCCAGATTAAAAGGAACCTGTAATGCTCACCACCAGTGCCTTTCTGGCCCTGGCTATGCAATGCGCTCCCTCGATACACCCTGACACGCTGACTCCCATCGTCAAGACAGAATCCTCCTTCAATCCCTATGCCATCGGCGTGAGCGGCAAAGTGTTGCCGCGTCAACCGCAGAGCCTGGATGAAGCCGTATTGGCGGTGAAAAAGCTGGTCGCAGAGGGCGCTGACTTCAGCATCGGCCTGGGCCAAATCAACCGGCAGCATTTCGATGTCAGCCGACCCGAACCTGTGTTCGAACCCTGCACCAACCTGCGCATGGCAGCGCGAGAGCTACAGGCGTGCTACGTAAAGGCCAGTAAAGCCGATCCTGATGTGCAAAGTGCTTTGCACAAAGCCATTTCCTGTTACTACAGCGGTAACCCAAAACGTGGCTTCAAGGCCGAGCCCGAATTTGGTGGCAGCAGCCACGTGCAACGTGTGTTGGCCAACGCAGGCACGGCCACCGTTACGGTCCCTGCGCTGGAAGGCGGATCACCCGAACCGAACAAGCACCAGCGCGCTCAGGCCCCGGCGTCCACCGTTGAGCCGACCTATGAAAGCTGGGACGTACTGCGCCAGTACCCGCGCTATCTGCCACCTGCACCACCGTCGGTTTCTGCTCCACCGGCTTCCCCAGCTCCACCAGCTGAATCCCCTGAAGAACCCTCAATTCCCCCCAAAGAGGATCAATGATGATCAAACGTACCCTTGTGCCCAACAAAGGCGAGCTGGGCATTCTGCTGGTGGCTCTGGCCTACCTGCCCGGTATCGCCTCCGCTGACTGGCTGACCACGTTGCAGCAATATGGCAGCAATATTCGCCTGGGCATTTATATGCTGACGGGCACCCTGGGCCTGTGTTGCCTGATCTGGTCAGGTGCCAAATGGATGATTGCTCGCTCCACGGGCGACCGCTCGCACACCTTCATGGACTACCTGGAGCAGGTTGCTGTGTTGATGGTTGTCGGAGCCACAGTTGCCATTGGCACAGCGGTTTGGGGAATATTCGGCACCGGCGTGCCGGGTTGACCAGGAGCGCTTATGGCCGGTAACGAAGTGCTCAAAAAAGAGGTTTCCCCAAGCTACAACGCGATGAGTCGGCCCGCGATGTTCTGGAACATTCCCATCATGCCGATGGTGGGATTGCTGATGGGCGGCTTGGTCTTCGGTGTTGCCGCGACGTTTCTGCTGTCCTGGGTGTGGGGCCTGGTCGTTGCCTCCCCATTCCTGATTGCCCTCATCGCCTTGAGGGTTGTTGGCCTGATCGATCCTCAATATTTACGCCGCGTCCGCTTTGCACTGCGGCGTCTCCGGCTGAACCTCAAGTACGGCAAGCCGTTGTTGCTGACCCCCATTAATCCGCAATGGAGCAAATTCTATGGCGCACGATTTTCACAAAAGCGTTATGCCAGCGGAGGACAAAGTGCCGCTGATGGGCTATCCGGTAGACGAGCTCATGACAACCCTGTCAGGCAATCGCTTGGTGAGCCTGATCCAGCTCAAGGGGGTCTCCCCAGAGACCCGCAGTGATGAAGAACTGATCCGCCTGTGCGAGACCCGCAACCGCTACTTTCTGGCGTTGGGCAAGAAAGAAGGGAAAAACCTGTTGGTGCACACCTACACCACCAAGACAGGCATCGAGCTGGACACGCAGTACACGATGCCGCTGCCTGCCCTGCAGGACTTCGTAGACGCTTATACCGAACCGTTTCGCAACGGCACCTTCTACCAGGTGGGCTACGGCCTTGCCCTGGTTCTCAAGTACCGCGAGCTGGATGACGGAATCCAGCGCATGAACGACCTGTTGTCACTGACCAGAACCCTACTGGCCGAATATGACCCAGCGATCATGGGCCTGGAGGAGAACGAACACGGCGCATTGTTCTCGCAGATCGGGCGCTACTACAGCCTGCTGATCAACGGGCACGAAAAAGACGTGCTGGTTAGTGACACCCGCTTGGGTGACGCGATCATTGATAGCGTCACCAACTTTGAAAACTACGATTTTGTGGAGAACCGGCCCAACCGAGGCGGTCAGCGTTTCGCGACCACCTTTGACCTGCGCGACTACCCCAGTGGTGGGACTTACCCCGGCATGTGGGATGAAGCCAACGAGCAGCAATTCGAGTTCACCCTGGTGCAAACGTTTCTGTTCGAGGACCGCAACAAGGCCAAGGACAAATTCCAGAAGCACAAGGCGGATCTGGGCTCCGTCGAAAACGACTCCCATCAAATCAAGGAGCTTGAAAAAGCCATCGAAGACATCACTCTGGGTGACAAGGCGTTCGGTCGTTATCACGCCTCCCTGATCGTCTATGGCAAGACCCCGGACCAGGCCATCGAGAACGGCACGAAAATGACGTCGGTGTTCACAGTGCGTGACGCGACCTTTGTGCGTTCGACCATGAGCAACGTCGATACCTGGTACACGCAGTTCCCAGGTGTGACCGAGGCCATGTACCCCATGATGAAATCGACCGAGAACCTGGCGGACAGCTTTTCACTGCACTCCACCCCGACGGGTAAGGTCAAGGGCAACCCCATCGGAGACGGGACAGGAGTCATGCCCGTGCTGACGGCCAACAAGGCGTTGTATGTGCTCAACGTGCATGACAGCCCGCCCGGCCAGAACAACCTCGGTGAAATGCTGCCAGGTCATGCGGTTTACACGGGCCAAACCGGGGTGGGTAAAACCACCGCCGAGGCCATCTTGCTGACTTTCCTCAGCCGTTTCGAGCCGCTGATTTTCGGCATCGACTACAACGAGTCGCTGAAACACCTGCTGTGTGCATTAGGGGCCGAGTATTACACTGTGCAGCCTGGCCACTTCACCGGCGTCAACCCGTTCCAGTTCCACGACAGTCCGGGGTTGCGGCAAATGCTCATCGACCTGGTGCTGTGCTGCGCCGGTGGTCCTGCGAAAACCGACGAAGCCGACCAGCGCACGATCAAAGATTCGGTCGAAGCAGTTATGGCGCATACCAATGTGCGCCTTCGGGGCATGTCGCTGCTGCTGCAAAACATCCCCCATCAGGGTGGCAATTGTCTGCACACCCGGCTATCGAAATGGTGCCGTTTGGCCGGTGAAGGCCGCGAAGGTCAGTACGCCTGGGTTCTGGACTCGCCGGTCAACCAGTTCAATGCGCAGACCTACCGGCGTTTGGCCTTCGACTGCACGCAGTTGCTTAAAAACAATTATCCCGAGAAACACCCCGAGGTCATGGAAGCGTTTCTGAACACGCTGTTCTACATGAAGCGCGAAATGCACGAAGCCCGCCCTGGCAATCTGCTGTTGAACGTGGTGGCCGAGTACTGGGCACCGCTGTCGTTCAAAAGCACGGCGGATGCCATCCAGGAAGTCTTGCAAAGCGGACGCATGCGCGGGGAAATCCTGATCATGGACACCCAGTACCCCGAACAGGCGCTGGCGACGAAGTATGCTCCGGCGGTCATTCAGCAAGTGACAACACCTATCTGGCTGCCTAACAAGAAAGCGCAGGCCGAGGGTTACGCCAAATTCGGCGTCACCGGCAAGGTGTTTGAGGCCGTGCGTGACATGGGGCCGCTGAGCCGGGAAATGGTGGTACAGCAGGGTCACCAGACGGTGAAGCTGAAAATGGAGCTGGACGGTCCGCTCAAGTATTGGCTGCCGCTGTTATCAGCTACGAAAAAGAACCTGGCGGTGGCCGAGCGTATTCGGCAACACCTGGGCACGACCGATCCCACGGTGTGGGTCGATGCGTTTCTGGTGGCAGAGGCCGTGCGCCAATGGTTGAACACCGACGATCCCGCCGTGTGGCTGCCTGCGTTCGACTATGCCGAGGGCTTGCGCCAGTCCATGAACACGCGGGATGCACAGCGCTGGATGCCGGCCTTTCAAAAAGCCTGGAAGGCCCTTCAGGAACAGAATGAAATCGAGGTTTCGTCATGAAAAAACACGTGATGGCTTACGCGCTTAGCGCGCTCATATTGACCACAGTCCTGCCTGCTGCGCATGCGGCAGTACCAGGCGTTCCGGTCCTGGATCCGTCTAACCTGCTCGCGCTGAAGGCGAATGCGTTGGCCCAGGCCAAACAGGCGATGGACGCGCTGAGTACAGCCAAGGAAGGCATCACCCAGGTCGCGCAGCAATACAACCACTACAAAAGCATCATCACCGGCAACGACATGTTGGGTGGGTTCCTGAATGACCCGGCCTTGAACAAGGTCATGCCCATGGGCGAGTGGGCCGATGTGTACAGCACGGGCCGGGACATCGCCAGTTTGCGTGACCGGTACGGCTTAACTTCGGATAATGCCAGCGTGCAGGCGAAATTCGACCAGTTGATGTCGGCTGCCGATGCGCTGGAGCGCAATTACAACGCCAGCACTGAACGAGTCAAGAACGCCGAGCTGCTACGGGCGCGGTTGAATGAAGTGACGACCCCACAGCAGAAGGAGGATTTACAGCTGCGTTACCAGCAGGAGTTGATCGAGCTGCAAAACCAGCAGATGCGGCTGGCTAACATGCAGATGCTTCAGCAGCAGCAAGAGAAAATGGAAAACGAAAAACGGGCACAAGCGTTCCGTGATTACATGAACGGTAAAACGAGCGTGCGGCCCAGCTACGAGTGATTAACCAATAAATTCAAAAGGGAAGATGACCTATGTTTAAAAAAATGACTGCTTTTTCGTGCTTGGTCCTGTTTGCACTGGCGCTGTCGGGTTGCTTCGATAGCAAAGGGGATGGATTTGTGGGGCGATGGACTGGCGAAAACATGAAAAGAATGGGCAAGCCAACCTATGTCATGGATATATCTAAGGATGGCGAAATTTTCCACGTAAATCTCGAAACCACTGATGATATTTTGGGGCATGGCAAAAGAGAAAAAAGCATGAAGCTGTTCGAAGCCAAGGCTGAGTCGGACAGTGTCTTAAGCATGGCTAATGGTCTTGTAACCATGCGTTTGGAAGGCGACGTCATCTATTACGATTACATCACCTATACCCGAGCAAAATAACGGAGGCGGCATGGACGTAACAAAAATAGCCCAGACGTTGTTTGGTTTCGTTGATGCCGCTCTGCAAAGCGCCTTGGTCACCGGGATGGCCAAGGTGATGCTGGGGCTAGGAGCGCTCTTCGGCACCATGTGGTTGATCCACTTCACCCTTCGCAACATGCAATGGCTGTACCGGGGCATGAACGTTGCCTTCGAGGATGTGGCCAAAGAAATTATAAAAATGGCTGCCATCACCGCGTGTGCGTTCAATGTGCAATGGTACGTTCAGACAATTGTGCCTTTTATCACCGGCCTCCCCAATTGGATGGGGGGAATCTTGTCCGGCCAGGAGGGCACGCAAACCAACCAGATCGACAGTTTGATTGTTACTTATGCGGCGAACCTGAGCGGCCTGATAGGGGCTATGAAGTTCAATATCTTCGGCGCCAGCCTTGCTGATATCTGGCTGGGTATTCAGGGGGTGGTGTTCTATGTGCTGGGAGGTATCCCGTTCTTGCTGGCCGCCGTCGCCACCCTCTTTGTCCTGAAAGTCTCGACAACGGCTGTTGTGGCCGTAGGGCCTCTGTTCATCGCCTTTCTGCTGTTTGATCAGACCAAGCAGTATTTCTGGGGGTGGGTTGCAGCCATCGGTGGTTTTATGTTGGCTCAGGTCCTGATATCGGTTGTCCTTGCCATCGAGATAGGCTTCATTAACACCGTGATGATTAAAGACGGAACGTTAACGACCACCTTGGAAGGGAATATCACCATCCTGATCGTCTTCTGCACGTTCACCGCGCTGGTCATCGAACTGCCTGGTCAGGCGGCTTCCATCATGGGCGGCGGTCCCTCCGGAGGCGGAATGGTCAGCCGCATTTCAGGGTTTGGTGCAGCCAAAGGCATGACACGCGGTGTCGCCGCCGGCATTTCAAGACTGCGGAGGGGACGCAACAACATCAAATAACACACCGCTTCACCGGCTACGCCCTCTCCTTAGTTGCAACACCCTCGCTTCTCTCAGGTACTCCACTATGAATTTCAAACTTGCTTTGAGCGGGCTGCTTTCGGCTGCCCTGCTGTCAGGGTGTGGCTCTGCACCCAAACTGTCCGAACCGGAAGGGCAATGGGAAGACATGCCCTTCACCCATGCCCCTGCGCCTCGCGCTGCCCCCGTGGCAACGCCTGCTCCCGTGCCTGGCCGGGTGCTGCCAGCAGCGAGCCCTGCGCCCAAGGCCCAGTCGCTCAAGATCACCCCTTCAAAGCGTCCGGCAAGCGCCTCCCCGGCAAAGCCTGCCGAGGCCCTGCCTAACGATTCCAAATGCTCCGCGAACTGATCCGCGCAGCACGTGTTTGTCCAGGTTTAGGTGACTTATGAAAAAGCTTCGAAAATCCAAAGAGGACGTGATCGAGCAGGAGCGCCAACTGGCCGCCCGTACCAGCATCGATGCGGCTACCGCACAAGAAATCAGCCTGGTTGAGCAGGCGTGGATCCATGCAGCGCGGTACTTTGAAAAGAACATCGCCGCCGATGAAAAGGCCAAGACCAAACGAGCAACGCGGTTGAATTACGTGTTTGGGGCCATTGCCGTCATGTCAGTTGCCGCCGTGATGGGCCTGACCCCGCTCAAGACCGTAGAACTTGGCCTGGTACGTGTAGACAGAAACTCCGGCTACACGGACGTGGTGTGGGCCGACGACAAAGGCAAGCCCCAGGAGCAGATCGATGACGAGTTCTGGCTTTCCGCGTACACCCGTTTCCGCGAGAGCTACAACTTTTCGAGTAACGATGCCAATTACGCCATGGTCAAGTTGATGTCCTATGACGAGACCTTTACCGAGTACCGAAACTTCCAATTGTCCTCCAAGGGCTATCTGGAAGTGCTGGGGACCAACCGGCAAATACGCACGGATATCAACAATATCAACTTCCTGGAACGCAAAGATCGGGAAGGCACTGCCCAGGTGCGGATCACTAAAACCGTGCTGGACCGCAACGGCGTCCCCGATCCCCAGCTGCACCCGGTCACCTGGGTGGCCACAGTGACCTACGACTACAAAAACCCTGCCAAAAAAGCCGGTGACCAGTGGCTAAATTCCCGAGGTTTTGGGGTCAAGGCCTACACGATGACCCAGGAAGTGGGGGTGTCCAATGGTAAATAAAGCCGCTTCAGGCCTCACCGCCTTGTTGTTTCTGACGTCCGGCCTGCCCGCCTACGCCGAGAGCATGGGTACTGGCTCAGCACTGGACCGCCGCGTGCAGACGGCCATTTATTCCCCTGACGAGGTGTTCAGGGTGCAAGCGACGGTTGGCCGTGGAGCGCTCGTCCAGCTCCAATCCAACGAGACGATCAATCAGGACACCGGGCTGATGGTCTCGGGCGATCCGAAAGCCTGGTCAATTGGCCCTAACAAGGCTGGCAACATGGTCTCGCTCAAGCCGATCACGGATAAGGAACCCGATACGAACCTGACCATTAACACCAATCGGCGTACCTATCTGATTGAGCTGAAGCTGGTCGAGCGCACCGAGGACTCGACGTATCTGCTGCGCTTCACCTACCCCGAGCCGCCGAAAAAATCCGTCGCGGCTCGCCGTGACCCCGGCAACCCCTGTGACGGCCCGGTGCAAAACGGCCCCTATCAAAAGCGCTCTAACGAAGAGAGTCGATCCATAGCGCCTTATGAGGGCTGGGACAACGGCATGCTGACCTGCTTCCGCTTTACCGGCAACGGACCGCGCCCTGTGCTGTACCAGGTACTGCCCGATGGCACTGAAACCGTAGCCGACATGCACAACGAACAGAACGTGATTGTGGTGCATGGGGTCAGCCGATTGTTTCGGTTTCGCCTGAACGGTCTGCTTGTAGAGGCCCGGCCTACTGCCCAGGTGAACACGGGGTACAACTTCAACGGGACCACTACCGGCGAGATTCGGGAGCTTAAGCATGCAGAACAATGACAACGACCAGGCTCCGGAGAACACTCAAGGGCCGGACAGCATCGGGCCGCCCGAATCAGCAGCGACCACAGCAGCCCCGGAACAGGCACCGGCCTCCGAGCCCGCTAGCACCCAGGCCCGTGGGGCCTTTGATGTGCGGGCCAAACGCACAGGCGATACCCAAAACAAGAAGACGCTTTACTTGGGCATGGCCGGGCTGGTGTTTGTAGGGCTGCTGATGATTGGCGGACTCTGGTACTTCACCATTTCCCAGATGAAAACCACCGGCTCCGAGGTCGATGAAACCAACGTCAAGAAGGACGCGACCCTGGACGTGAATCTGGGCAGTGACGACAGCATGAAAAAGGCACGGGAAGCCAAACTGGCCGCTGACAAAGCGGAAGAGGAAAGGCGAGCCCGAGCGGAAAGAGAGCGATTGGCCAAGGAGCAAAAGGAGAAAGAGGATGCCGAGCGCGGAAAAAACGGTCAGGACCATGCCGGTAGTGCGCCGCCACCGCCCGGCGCGTCCGGCCAGAACACGCCCGTGGAACAGACCCCCCGGCAACGCAAACTGGGACGTGAAATGTTGGTGACCTCGGAAGACGCGCAGGGTACTGGTGCTGGGAATCCTCAGCCGCAACAGCCGTCCGGCGAGCAGCCATCCCTGCCGCCTTCAATGCTGGCCGACATTCAGGGCGGATCGAGCAGCGGTCTGGGTGGTGAATCGTCCAGCAGAAAACGCAGCAGCCTGAGCAATCTGGGCGGTACCACCTTTGTCCCGGCCAAGGCGTACCTGGCACCGAACCGCAAGTACCTGGTCAGCCACAACACCTACACGCGCTGCGCGCTGTATACCGAAATCATCAGTACCCACCCAGGGATGGTGGATTGTCGTCTGACCGATCCGCTGTATTCCGCTGATGGCTCCACGGTGATTGCGGCAGCAGGTGACAAGCTCACCGGTGAACAGACGGTTGAGGTTGGGCCAGGCGAAACCAGCGTGTTCACCACCTGGACCGAAATCGAAACCCAAGCGGGTGTGCGGGCCAAGATTGACAGCTTGGGAGCAGGCCCCATGGGAGCCAGCGGGACCGAAGCCTGGATCGATCGTCACTACATGCAGCGCTTTGGCGGTGCGGTGATGTTGTCGTTCATTCAGGACGCGCTTCAGGCCGCGTCCAACACGACGCAGAAAAGCTCGGGGTCTGGAGGTTACACGGTGAACAACAGCGAGCAGAACGTGGAGAGCATGGCCAACAAGGCGTTGGACAGCACCATCAACATACCTGACACCGGGAAACTGCTGCCTGGCACCGTGATCACCGTCATCGTGGCCCGCGACATCGACTTTTCATCGGTTTTCGAGAACCGCTAAGGAGTATTCATGACTGAAGAGCAAGGACTCACCGAAGACACCCTGGTTCTGGACTTCCTCGACCAGGCAGGTGCCACCGAGCGCCTAAATCGTCAGGGCACCAAGGACGTGGCCATCAACCGGCCTTACGAGTTGTGGGTGGACGGTCCAAACGGCTGGGAACACGAAGAAGCGCCTTGGCTCACCTACAACCTGTGCTGGCGGCTGGCCAATGCGCTCTGTGCGCTGAGATACCGCGTACTGGCTCCTCACTCACCTATTCACACTGTGAAATTACCTGGCGGGGAGCGGGGCCAGATCGTCATGGCCCCGGCGTGCGAAGAGGGCACCCTGTCGATGACGTTTCGAAAACCCTCTTTGGATCGCTTCACCCATATGGATTACGTCAACAGCGGTCGCTATGACCGGGCCAAGGCCATCGCTTCACCGATACTGACCCTGAAAGCCTGGCAGCGCGACATGCAGGAAGCCCACGCAGCCGGCGAGTGGCACCGATTCATGGAAATCGCCATCGCTAATCGCCAGAACATCATCATTTTTGGCGGGCCGGGCTCGGGTAAAACCACTTACGGCAAGTCGCTGATCGACATGTTTCCGGTTAACCGCCGCATGATCACGATCCAGGAAATACTGGAGGACCCCATGCCCTTCCACCCTAACCATGTGCATTTGCTCTATGGCCATGTGGTGACGCCCAAAGCCCTGGTGGCCAGCGCGATGCGGATGAAGCCTGACCACCTGTTTTTGGCCGAGCTGACCGGTGACGAGGTGTGGCACTACATCGAGATTCTGAACACCGGCACCAAGGGCACCGTGACCACTGCGCATGCCAATGACAGTGAAGCAGGCTATGCCCGTGTGTGCGGCCTGGTGAAGCAGTCACCCATTGGACTCGGCCTGGATTACGCGTACATCGAGCGCCTGGTGCGCACCTCATTCGACGTGGTGGTGTACATGGAAAACACCTACATCGAAGAAGTGCATTACGAACCCGAACACAAGCTGGCCCTGCTCAATGGCCAGCGTCAACGCGCAGCCTAGGAGAACACCATGTGGTGGAAAGTCTCGTTATCAATCGTGTTCATGATGGCTGTGTGCTTCGTGATCGGGCTGTATGCAGGGGGTGCTATGTATCTGCACCTGACCCAAGGTCACTTCGCTGGCTTGGCCTGGGACACACTATGGGAAGCCCGCAAGCTGGCCTGGAACGACCGGCGGATGCTGTACGTGCCGTGGTCATGGTGTGTGACCGCTGCCCTCACCTTCCTGCCGGTCGGCATCACGCTAATGGCCCTTTTCGTGCGCTTGAAGCCCAAGACCTCGCTGCACGGTGATGCGCGCTTTGCCAACAACCGCGAGCTGCGCCAGTTCGAGTACCAGGGCGAATACAAGAACACCAGCAAGTAGGCATTGCACCCGCGTCGCCCCCTAATACGCCTGCATTTCCAAACTATCCCAATGCACCGCCACACAGACGGCCAGAGCCGTCTGGGGTCGAGCTGTGTCCGGAAACACCTTGGAGAGGTTACCAATGGAACAATCAAAAGAATCGAAACCCCTTCTCTTTCTGGGTTTGCCCTTGCCCATTGCACTGGGCGTTGTCTTCGTCATTGCAGCTTGGCTGGGCATTTGTATCGCACTCGCCCAGCTCAATCAGATCAGTTCATCGCTCAGGCAGATCCAGGCGAATCAGCAGGTGGCCATCGCCTTGCAACAAAGCCTCGACGCCCAAGCGATTGAACGTCGAGCAGGGAGTCGCTGATGGCCAGAGCTAAATCCAAACCCATCAGCCCGGACAATCCCCAAAAACGGATCGATGAACACCCCGCGTTCCTGCTCGGCAAGCACCCCACGGAGGATTCGTTTCTGGCCAGCTACGGGCAACAGTTCGTGATGCTGGCCGCACCACCGGGCACCGGGAAAGGGGTCGGGGCTGTGATCCCCAACCTGCTCAGCTACCCCGATTCCATGGTGGTCAACGATCCGAAATTTGAAAACTGGGAAATCACCTCGGGGTTTCGTGCATCAGCTGGTCACAAGGTCTACCGCTTTTCACCTGAGCGCCTGGAGACGCACCGCTGGAACCCCCTGAGCGCAATCAACCGCGATCCGCTCTACCGGCTGGGGGAGATTCGCACGATTGCCAGGGTGCTGTTCGTCTCCGACAATCCCAAGAACCAGGAGTGGTACAACAAGGCAGGCAACGTCTTCACCGCCGTGCTGTTGTATCTGATGGAAACGCCGGACATGCCCTTCACGTTGCCCCAGGCCTATGAAATTGGCTCATTGGGGACAGGGATGGGGACGTGGGCTCAGCAGATCATCGAGCTGCGCAGCACCGGCCCTAATGCGCTCTCCTTTGAAGCCCTTCGCGAGCTTAATGGTGTATTCGAGGCCTCGAAAAACAAGAGCAGCGGTTGGTCCACCACCGTGGACATCGTGCGCGACGTGTTGTCGGTGTATGCCGAGAAGACGGTGGCCTGGGCCGTGTCAGGGGATGACATCGACCTGTCCAAAGCCCGTGAAGAAAAGATGACTGCGTACTTCAGTGTCACCGAGGGTTCGCTGAAGAAGTACGGCCCGCTGATGAACCTGTTCTTCACTCAGGCCATACGGCTCAATTCCAAAGTCATACCGGAGCAAGGCGGGCACTGTGCAGACGGCACGCTTCGGTACAAGTACCAGCTGGCCCTATTGATGGATGAGCTGGCCATCATGGGCCGTATTGAAATCTTGGAGACTGCGCCCGCCTTGACCCGAGGCGCGGGGCTGAGGTTCTTCTTCATTTTCCAGGGTAAGGATCAGCTGCGGGCTATCTATGGTGAGGAAGCTGCCAACGCCATCATGAAGGCGATTCACAATGAAATCGTGTTCGCCCCTGGTGATATTAAGCTGGCCGAGGAGTACAGCAGGCGCTTGGGTAATACCACCGTGCGCGTCCATAACCAGTCGTTGAACAGGCAGAAGCATCAGGTTGGGGCTCAAGGGCAAACAGACAGCTACAGCGAACAGCCCCGGCCCTTGATGCTGCCCCAAGACATCAACGAGCTGCCTTATGACAAACAGTTAATCTTCGTACAGGGGACCAAAACCACGCCCGCCCTGAAGATTTTGGCTCGCAAGATTTTTTACTACGAGGAAGAGGTGTTCAGGTCGCGAGAAAAGCTGCCGCCGCCGCCCTTGCCCGTGGGGGATGCCTCCAAGATCGACGCGTTAACCGTACCGGTGCGAACCGTCGAAGCCAAGGTGGCGGTGGCTGACACCAAGCCCATGCAGGCCGAACAGCGGCAGCGCTGGAATCCCAGAGACACCAACGCTCAGGCAATCGAAGTGGCTCAGGCCGCAACGGACAAGGCTCAGCCAGTTGAGGTAGAGCCGGACCCAGAGCCAGAGTCTGTGCAGGCTCACGATACCCACGAAACGATGTAACACCCCCACCGACGCCATCCGGCGTCAGCAGGAGCAAACCATGAATACCTTCAGCAAAACGGCTGACCGCCAGGGTCATGCCGCTGGCAACGCCGTGCCCGGTCGCGGCAAAACGCGGGTCTGCGCGCTATTCGCAATGTGTTTGCTGGGCAGTGGCTCAGCCTTCGCCGGTGACCCGTGCAAGTCGGTGCTTTGCCTATACGGCAAGTTCACCGGCAACAGTGGTGGCAGCGAGTGCCGCAGCGCCGAACAGGACTACTTCAGCATCCTGGTCAAGAAGCACGGGAACATCAAATGGAGCCAGACCGCCACGGCGCGCCAGGACTACCTCAACAGCTGCCCCGGTGCTGATCAGAGCTACACCCAAAAAATCAACGACAAGTTCGGCAAGGTCCGGGGCTAAGCCCCAGATCCTGACAAGGAGAACACCATGCGAGTATTCATTGCGGAAAAGCCCGCCCTGGGCCAGGTCATTGCCGAAGCGCTGGGCACCGTCATACGCAAGGACGGCTATTTCGAGTGCGGTAGCAGCGATATCGTCACCTGGTGCGTGGGCCACCTGCTCGAACTGGCCCCGCCCGAGGTGCACAACCCCGATTATAAAAACTGGGTTCAGGCCGACCTGCCTCTGAAGCTGCGTCCGGCCAAGTACCAGCCCATCGCACGCACCAAGGACCAGCTGAGCATCGTCCAGCAGCTGATCGGTCGTGCTTCGGAAATCGTCCACGCCGGTGATCCGGACGATGAAGGCCAGTTGCTGGTCGATGAGGTCCTGGTGCATTTCGGCAACACCGCGCCGGTCAAACGCATCCTGATCAACGACATGAACGCCAATGCTGCCCGCAAAGCGTTGGACGGCCTGCGCGACAACCGCGAGTTTTATGGCCTGTTCCAGAAAGCCTTGGCCCGCAGCATCGGCGACCAGTTGTACGGCTTCAACATGACCCGCGCCTGCACCCTGGCCGGTAGGGCCAAGGGCGTCAAAAGCGTGTTGTCAGTGGGCCGCGTGCAGACCCCGATCCTGGGGCTGATCGTGAATCGCTACCTGGCCAACAAGAGTCACGCCAGTGCGTTTTACTATACGGTTACGGCAAGCCTGGCCGTTGGTGGCAGTCGTGCTCAGGCCCGCCTCGTGGTGGCTGCGGATGCCCCGATGGATGACAAGAACCGCATCATCGACGAGGCGTATGCCACGCAGGTAGCCGACGCGTGCCGGCAGAAACCAGCGAGCGTGATCGAGGCCCGTGTGGAGGAGAAGCAAACCCAAGCACCCTTGCCGTTCGCGTTGCTCGACCTTCAGGTGTACATGAGCAAGACCCACAGCATCGATGCCGAGAAAACCCTGGCCCTGACCCAGGCACTGCGCGAGAAGTACAAGGCCATCACCTACAACCGTTCCGATTGCAGTTACCTGTCCGACGAACAATTCGCTGAGGCCCCGCAGACCTTGAGCCTGCTCAGCGAAGCCCTGCCCGACCTGGCCGGGATGTTTACTGAGGTGAATTCGGAACGTAAAAGCCGGGCTTTCGACGACAGCAAGGTCTCTGCGCACACCGCGATCATCCCAACGGCAGTGAAGATCGACATTGCCCAGCTCAGTGACGATGAGCGCGCCGTGTACATGGCCATCGTCAAACGTTACGTCGCGCAGTTCTTGCCCGAGAAGCGCTACCTCAGTGCCGAAGTGCGTTTTGGCGTGAACGGCCACACCTTCGTTGCGCGCTCCACCAAAGTGACGCAGCCCGGTTGGACGGCGCAGGTCACTGAAGAAAACGAGCAAGACGAAGATGCGTCGGACGCCGCCGAGGTCGCAAGCCCCTTCGATGCACTGGCGGATCTGAAAGTCGGTGACGCCGGAGTGTGCGACGGCATCACCGTGGCCAAGGAAAAGACCAAGCCGCTGCCGCTCTACACCGAAGCCGAGCTGCTAAAGGACCTACGGCGGGTCGCCAAGTATGTGAAAGACCCGCGCATCAAGCAGCTGCTGATCGACCGTGACCAGGGCAAGAAAGGCGAGAACGGCGGCATCGGCACCCCGGCGACCCGTGGCGCGGTGCTGGCCAAGCTGCAGGAGCGTGGCTTCTACGCGGTAGAGAAGAAAAAACTGATCCCCACCCAGTTGGGTCTGGAGTTCATCGCCGCGTTGCCAGCGATTGCGACCACGCCGGACATGACCGCGCTCTGGCATGAACAGCAACAGATGATCGAGTCCGGTGAACTGACCGTGGATGCGTTCCTGGACGAACTGGAGGGCTTCATCGCAGACCAGGTGCAGAGCATCGACCTGGGCAACGTGCAAGGCGACGGTAAGCCGGTGCTGGACAGCCTGAACGCCCAGTGCCCCATGTGTGGGGGTGAACTGGCTGTTACCCCGCGAGTGATCGGATGTCGCGCCTGCGCCTTCAAGTTCCATCCGGAAGTCAGCGGCAAGATGCTGTCGCCTGGCCAGATCGAGGCGCTGCTGACGAATGGCAAGACCGGTGTACTGAAGGGTTTTCACAGCAAGAAAACCGGCAAGTCCTTTGAAGCGGCCCTGAAGCTCAATCACGAAGCCAAGCTGGAATTCGTATTCAGCCGCAAACCAACCCGCGCATGACCCCTCTCCTCAACGGAGGCATTTGTTATGTCAGACGAGAAATTACCCAAGGGTGCGTATGCCGCCCTTGAAGCGCTTCAGGCCCAGGCTGTAGCCGTAACAGCTTCGATTCCAAGCAACGACCTTGAAGCGGTGGCATTGGGTCGCAAGGCACTTGCTGATGCTCAGGCACAAATGGCGAGACATCCGAATTGGGTGGCCAAGATCATCAAGGCGCTGCTGATAGCCCCATTCGACGAAGTCACCATCCTGACCGCAGACGCTGATTGGCTTGCACAGACCTTTACCGAACGTGTTGCTCAGTGGCCACCTGGTGACACGATGACCGCGCACTGCCCCAACTGCGAAACCCCCGCAACTGTTGATATCGTCAACGTCAGAAAATGGGAAATGACTTGGCGTCCAGTAGATTGCGACACCTGTTTTGCCGAGTTTGAGTTGTCGGCAAACGGCACAACTGCCTTGATATTGGCCCCTGCTGCGCAGTCTTCGGCCCGGGGCCGCGAGCTGCTGAACACGACAATCCATTTTGATCCCGACGCCAGCAAAAACGCCCCCTATACCACTGCCGTTGAAATCTTGCTTGGTGGTGTGGGCCGTCTGATGTTTCCCGATGGCACCGAGCAGTTCGTGGACGACGACGCCGAACCGGCGCTGATCTATTCGCCACGCCTTCAGCCCGACGCCCTGGAGCGGTTCTGCGAAGAACACATGGATCGCTACGAGCGTTTTCATGAGGAACACGAAGCGCAATTGGCAGGCTTCGAACGTATCGCCATGGACGCCTTTTGGTAAGTCCATAGGTCCCGTAACACCCCCTTACATCCCTTTAAGCACTCATTGAAGAAGGAGCGCAATCATGGCGCGTGGCATCAATAAAGTGATCCTGGTAGGCACCTGCGGACAAGACCCTGACTGTCGTTACCTGCCCAATAGCACTGCGGTGACCAACCTGAGCCTGGCCACCAGCGAGCAATGGAACGACAAACAGACCGGTCAGAAGGTCGAAAAGACCGAATGGCACCGCGTGTCGCTGTTTGGCAAGGTCGCTGAAATCGCCGGCGAATACCTGCGCAAGGGTTCGCAGGTCTACATCGAGGGCAAGTTGCAAACCCGCGAATGGGAAAAGGACGGTATCAAGCGCTACACCACGGAAATCGTCGTGGACATGCAGGGCACGATGCAGTTGCTGGGTGGCCGTCCACAGGGTGACTCCCCACATGGGCAAAACGGCCAGGGCAGCGGTGGCAGTGATCACCAGGAACCCCCTCGGCAGCAAGCTCCCCAGCAGGCGGCACCGGAAAAATCGTCCGGCAAGGGCAAAGCGTCACCAAAACCGCCACGTGCATCAGGCAAGCAGACTCAGGCCAAAGCGCCTGCACCGCAACCTGCTGGGGATTTTGACGGCCTTGATCCCGACATCCCCTTCATGGACCCCTACCGGTTTAGCTGGATGCTGGTCTGACCCACCCATACAGCGATCTTGGCCACGTCAGGTGCCGCGCTCCCGGCTCGCCGTGACACGCTCTATCGTCGCGGCGAACGGAAGCACGGGCGCAGCGAACACTTGACGCACCCCCGTACAGAAAAGCCTCACCTTGGGAGTGTGGGGTAGCTTCACCACCCCGCGCTCCCGAGGTCAACGCGGCCGTTGCAGGATGACAAGGGCAGCGCCCTTGGTGTTCAAACCGCCTGGCATCAACATTTTTCAGATCAAGCACACAGGGTGGTGTTTACCCGGTGCGAACCCCTCTATTCAAGGAATACCAAATGAAAGCGATCAGTTGGTTTAAAAAGAAAGTCGTCGTCATTAACTACACCGGCACCGTTGGCAAAACTACCATCGCTGCCAACCTGCTGTGGCCACGTATGGGCGGCGCTCCGCTCTATGCCATTGAATCCATCAACGAAACGGCCGAGAACCTTGGCCTGGATGTAGAGAAGCTACGTGGCAACGCATTTCGTGAGCTGTTCAAACGACTCATGCTTGAGGATCAGGCTATCATCGATGTCGGAGCATCCAACGTTGAAGACTTCATGGCCAACCTGGAGGAGTTTGACGATGCTCATGAAGAAGTCGACTACTTCGTGATCCCAGTCACCTCGGGCACCAAGGAGCAAAAAGAAACAGTCAGCATGATCGGCAGCCTGGCCTCCCTGGGCGTACCTCCTGAAAAGATTCTTGTATTGTTCAATCGTGTCAAAAAGGATGTTGATGCAGAGTTTCCGATTATTTTTGCTTATCACCAGCGCGCCGGCGCATTCACGTTGAATCCAGAATGTGCCGTGTTTGAATCAGCATTGTTTGACGCCTTGTCTATCCACCGTATCTCAATGCAAACCGTAATGAACGATGACACCGACTACAAAACACTCCTCAAGAATAAAGATGCCAGCGCACAGGAGCGTGATCGTTGGTCTGATATGTTCGGGCTGACACTCTTGTGTAAAGGCGTCAATCGCAAGCTTGATGCGGTGTTCACAGCGCTGTTTGGCATTGAGGTGATCAAATGAGTGAACTTGAAGCTGTCCCAACAACTGCGCGTGATGCCCTGATCATTGAGCTTCTGAGCGATGTTGGTCGTTTGCACGATGATGTAAAACGCATACCGCAATTGCTTGAGCTATCGATGAGGGATTCTCTGGATATTGTGGCCGACGCTGTAGAGGATGCGGAAGATACCGCCTTGCTTTTGCAAGAAACGACAAAGGAAGTCATTCAAGCGACTGCCGCCAAAGCAGGTGTGGACGTTGCTTTGGAAATGTCCACGGCCATTCACCAGAGTTTAGAGCGAGTGTTCGAACCAGCGTTGCAGCGCGCAGCGATAAAAATCGATGACTTGGAAAAGCGAGTAAGTGCTTTATCCGGTAACTTCCGTGACACGCAGGCTTCACGGTTCAATTACATCGTCTTGGCGGGATTTGTGGCCTTGAGCATCGTGGTAGTGTCCGCAATGGGTTGGGTAGCGATAAAGGCTCAGGACGTTAATGAAACCAATCGATGGTTCTACCACGAATACAAAAAACAGCAGGCTGTCATTGATACGCTACCATCCGCCATTAAGAAACAGTTCGCGCCGTAACTACGGAGCTAGCAACCATACCCTGTCATGGCTTTGAAGTTCTGTTCGCGTCACTGATGACTTTGGCCCAGTCTGTGTTTTCCACCTCCTCCCTGATCTCCTTCATGCTTTGCCTGATGTTGGCTCTTGGCGTGGTTTTTTCGCCATTCAGCAATGCGGGTTTGCTGACCGCTGCGCTGTCGTTTTTTTCAGGGAGGGGGTGTTTAACCTGTCCGGCTCGTTTATGGCTTTTACGGATTCGGTACAGCGCCTGGTCGAAGTGACGAAGGCTGACTGCAAGTCCGGTATCAACCAGTTTTTGGTGGATCACCGTCCTGCTTACACCTGAGTCCAGGGCGTTTTCGATCACATCATACAGGTCGCGGATCTGCGCAGTGTACGACCTGGCTTTGCTGTCCTGTGCCAGTTCTGCCAACGCCTCACGCCGGTTTTCGGTTACTTGAGCCACGATTTGCCCCTTGCTGCGTACAAAGTGATGTAATTCTGATGTAAATCTGTCGTATTCGAGCGTAACACTGATGTAGAAAAACGCAATGCCAAGTATTCCTGACGTAATACCGAGCATTTCTGATGCAATTCTGATGTAACCCGTGGGTTCACCCTGCTGACCCCCTATCTCGAATTCGATAAACAGGCACGTTGACGATTGTTTACAAAAAGAGCTTCGCCTTTTTGAAAACATCGTCCGTGCCAAAGGGGATACCCCTTTGAAACCCCGCAAAGCGGAAAAGCGTCGTCTGTCATTTGTTGTTGTCGGTTGGTATCCGAGAGGTGGTCCCATGCTCAAAAAACGCAACAAGGATCGCGTAGTGTCCTTTCGGCTGACCGAAGAACAGTACGCACCCTTTGAAAAAATCATGCAGCAGTCGGGCACCAAGTCTTCGGTGTTCTTCCGCGAGCTGCTGCTCAACAAAACTCCGGTATTCAAAGCGGCTTCGGTGGACCAGGAGCGGCTGGTTTTCATCTTCAACAAGTCCAGTAACAACCTGAACCAACTTGCCAAGCGAGTTCACCAGGCCCACCACAGAGGCATTGTTTCAGAGGCGTTGTTCCTGAAAATCTCAAATACCCTCATGTCGATTCGAGACTTGCTTTTAGCTGGGGTGGACCGTGCTGATAAGAGTTAGAGGCTACAACGCTGGTGTTCAAGAGTATTTGGAGGAAGGGACAAAGTCTGGCCGTGAATTTACCCGAGATGAACTTGATCATCGCGTTATTCTCTACGGCGATCTTGACCTGACCCGCGTGGTGTACGAAAGCATTGAAGATAAAGGCCAAGATCGCTACTTGACCATTACCCTCGCGTTTCGTGAAGATTATATTCCGCACAATGTGCTTAATAGCATTACGCAGGAATTTAAGCAGTTCATGATGTGCGCTTATAAAGAGGAGGAATTTAATTTTTACGCAGAGGCTCATTTGCCCAAAATAAAAACGCTCGCAGATAAAAAAACAGGCGAGCAAATAGAGCGCAAGCCGCACATTCATATTGTCATCCCTAAGAAGAATCTTTTGTCTGGAAATATATTTGACCCTGTCGGATCAAATTACTCGCAATCTGAAAAGCATTTGGAAGCGTTTCAGGAGTATGTAAACCACAAGTATAACCTTTCTTCGCCACGGGAACATGTGCGGGCTGATATTAAAGACGCCGCCAGTGTGTTGTCACGCTACAAGGGCGACGACTTTTATGGGAAAAATCGCCAGTTCAAACAAGACCTGGTCAAACAGGTTATTGAGCAATGTGTACAAACCCGTGTTGGGTTCTATGAGTTGGTTAGAGAGCATGGGGAAACTCGCGTTCGCAATGAAGGCAAGCCAAATGAATATATTGCCGTCAAGTTACCTGGCGATGCGAAATTTACCAATCTTAAAGATACAATTTTTCAAGATGATTTCATCGTCCGTCGAGAGTTGAAGAAACCTCCGCTTGATCCAAATGTTATTCGTGATCGCTTGCTGGAATGGCCGCAACGAGCCAAAGAAATTAAGTATGTCAGTAAAGCAGGGCCCGACTTTCGGAAACTGTATGTGGCGTCTTCACCTGAAGATCGGGTGCGAATCCTAAACGAATGTGAACAGAAATTTTATAAAACTTACGGAGAATCCCATGACAACGTACACACCGGGCAACGACAGAGAGATCACAAGCGAAGTCCTGCTGAAACTACAGGGCGACGCATTGCGCCATCTGCCGATGGCGTGCAAGACCTGTCCGTCAGCCATGTGGCAGATCACCGGCAAGCCGGACCGACCCGAAGCCGTGACGGTGCGGTGTTACTGCCCAGTGATGCACACGTTCACGTGGGACAGTCGCAACCAGGAGGAAATTCTGGATTGCGACCACCTGTACCAGGAGGAGGACGAGGAAGACGGAACGGGTCCACAGCTGAGCGAGGAAGAGGAGGAAGCGGGCCTGCCGCCGTTTCTCAGGAAGCAACGGGAACAGCAACGCCAGCAGGCGCAACAGGCCGACGACGATCCGGAGCTGGAAAACCCCGAAACGCCCGAGTACGAGCTGGACGCGTAGTCCCTCCGTATGCCAAGAACCCCCACCGTGTCGCCACCATTGCTGACATCGAGGAGCGGGGCCGACGCCTGTTTGATCCGCTCAAGAAGCCTTCGGACAACGCGCTGGTGTTCTACCGATCACCTTCCGTCCCAGCGGTGCCCAAGGCGGTGACTGCGACAACAACGCCTGGACGCTCCACTGGCGGTCGTAGGCCCAGGACTTCAGGCAAGCCTCGCCCTCCCCGCCAATGGCGGCCTGGGTCTGTCGTCCCGCCTTACGCCAAGAACCCGAATCGGGTCGCGACGGTGGCTGACATCGAGCAGCGCGCCCGGATGCTGTTCGATCCGCTCAAGCGACCTGCAGACAAGGCGCTGGTGTTCAAGCGGGCTTCGATCAAGGCCCTGACAGTTAACAAACACGCCTCCACGGTGGCCGCGTACTTCACGCGGCAGGCTCAGCACAACCAGATCGCTCCGGCCCACCGCCGGGCCATACGCCGGATCGATCAGCAGTATTTCGCGCTCAGGCGCGCCGTGTTCTCCGATCAACGTTTAACCCGCCAGGACAAGGCACAGCTGGTTTCTGTGCTGACGTTCGAGCGGATCAAAGCACGTGAACAGTTCCACAACCCGAAACCCAACATCGAGGTAAATCTCATGGGCAGTGCAGCCATACGCAATCTCTTGGACGATGAAAAAGAAGACCCTGGCTTCAGCATCAGCGGCGCGAGGGGCCCAGGCCGTGAAGGCGTGCGTGACCAGGTAAAGCGGGTCCTGGATCGCTTCGCCAAACAGATTGATCCAGTCGCCGCCAGTGAGCGGGCCCGCGACCTCAGCGCCAAGGATCTTTACACCCGCAAGGCCAAGTTCAGTCAGAACGTGCATTACCTGGACAAACAGACCGACAAGACTTTGTTTGTCGACACGGGGACCAGCATTTCCATGCGCCGCACGGGCATCACCGAAGCCGGTGTGTCCGTAGCTCTCCAGTTGGCCCGGGAAAGGTTTGGCAGCACACTGACGATCAACGGCACTGCCGAATTCAAAAAGCTGGTGATCGAGGCGGTGGCCAAGAATGGCCTGGACGTGCATTTCACCGACAAGGCCATGAATCAAAGCCTGGCGGACCGCCGTGCAGAGCTGGACATCGAACGTGATGGCCAGAGCATTGGTCCTTCCACCGATTTGCCTCGGCACGTTGACGACGCCACACGGGACGTGCGGGACCAGGCAGACCGCCTGGGCGTTACGGTGCCGATCGAGGCGCTGTATGGAGAAGGCAAAACGGCTGATCAGGTTAGTCAGGCGCTGGCCACCCAGCTGGACACCGTGCCGGAGCCGGAACGCATTGCGTTCGTGGAGACGGTGGCCATCACCTTGGGCATCCCTGAACGCGGTCAGCCCAAAGGCGACCAGGCGTTTGCGCAATGGCAGGCTCAGCGTGCGCAGCCAACTGCGGACTCCGCAGCAACGGCTACAGCAGAAATGCCGACCGGCGTGCCAACGCCTTCAGACACTTCGCCTGAACCGGTGACCCCACAAGCTGCGAAGCCTGCTCTGGCCAACGACCCGGCCCTGCAGAGCCCCAGCGAGCTGGTCAGGCTTGAAGCGCAATGGCGTCGGGATTTCCCGATGTCCGAAGCGGATGTCAGGGCCTCTGACACGGTCATGGGCTTGCGAGGTGAAGACCATGCCGTCTGGATCATTGCGACGAATGACAAGACACCTGAAGCCGCTGCCATGCTGACGGCTTACATGGAAAACGACAGCTACCGCGAAGCGTTCAAAGCCGGCATTGTCGCTGCTTACAAGCAAGTCGAAAACTCACCTAAGTTGGTCGATGACCTGGACCACCTCACGGCGATGGCTGCTCAGATAGTCAATGAGGTGGAAGAGCGTCTGTTTCCGACACCTCAAGCAGCAACGGGCCAAACAGCCCCGTCCAGGAGCAAAGTCATCGAGGGCACGCTTATCGAGCATGGGGAAGCACCGTATCAGCACAATGACGACAACCAGATGAGCTACTTCGTGACGCTCAAGCCCGAAGGAGGTAAGCCTCGCACTGTGTGGGGCGTAGGGCTGGAAGAGGCCATGAGCGACGCAGATCTGAAGCAAGGCGACCAGGTCCGTTTGGAAGACCTGGGCACCCAGCCGGTCGTGGTGCAGGTCATTGAAGAGGACGGCACTGTCACGGACAAAACAGTCAACCGCCGCGAATGGTCAGCGCAGCCGGTCGCGCCTGAACGGGTAGTGGCTGAGACCACGCCCAAGGGTCAGGCCATCGCCGCCGGCACTCCAGAGCTGTCATCGCCAGATGAAGAAGACGGCATGAACATGGAGTGAGCCGTGCCGGAAAACCACCTCCTTACCTGGAGGTGGTTCCGCTCGTACTCGTTTGAGAGGAAAGGACATGATTAACCACAGAGCGCAAAAACAGCACGTGCAGCACCTGCTTGAAACCATTGCCCTTAGCATTGCACAGCCTATCGACCTACCCCGCGAGACTATTGAAGAGGCTCTTCGCCAAGCCATCATTGATGGGCGGCTGACACCCGGTGAACGACTCACACAGCAGGCCATTGCCAATGCTTTCAAGGTCAGCCGCATGCCCGTACGCGAAGCTTTACGGGCATTGGAAACGCAGGGTTACATCGCGGCGGAGTATCACAAAGGCCATCGGGTCGCGAACAGCCATGAGCTACCCCAGCTCGGTCACCTGCCTGGCTTGCTGAGGTGCGTAGCAGAACGTCATGCGCAGCTGGTCGACCTCGCATCGAAAGTCGCTTTTGAAAATGAAATCCTGCACGTTCTCGGTCGACTACGCCCTACGCCTTGTTGATACTCCAATGGGTCGCTGTAACCTCATGGTTTGACGGACGTTTCAAAGGTAAGTCCTTCAGCCGCCAAGCTTTATCAGCTTAGCTTGCTTGACGTACTACCGTAGAACTTCTACTCTCCCGGGTTGAGTCAGACCGTATTACCTTGGCGGCCCTATATGACATCCGAAAAGATCTGCGTCGTCAGCTTTAAACTTGACGAAAAAAATAAGCGAAGATTTGATGCAGCTATGCGCGCGAACGGTACGACGGTGTCCAAACAACTCCGTGACGCCGTCCACGCATATCTGAAAGAGGTGGATGCAGGTGTGGAACACCCGCAGTTTCGACTTGGACTAGATGACAGCTCAGTAGACGCGTAAGAAGGTCTACGTAGGCAGCCCGAAACCTCAGAGATTTCAATCGTGTAGATACTTGAATTGCAGAAACCAAAAAGCCCCGGTTGGCGCCGGGGCTTTTTGGAAAATCTTGAACAGGCCGTTTGGTTGCGGAGTACCTGTTCAACACACATAACGTGAGCTGATTATGGCGTTCACTGCGGCTTTGTGCAAGCCGTCAAAAGTGAAGCCATCAGTTCACCGCTGAACGGTGAACTTATGGAAAAGATTTTTCTACAGCTGTGCGCCGCCTATGAGCGCGCCCTGCCCCCCCTGCTGCACCTTTGTGTGACGTCCTTTTTCGCTGTTGGCCAACCAGATGGCCAAGGCGGCGAGGC